>NZ_BBWW01000001.1 GCF_001485215.1 Leptolyngbya sp. NIES-2104 | reverse complement strand
CTTCAAGAGGCAGGACTTTGTTGTATCAATAGTGCCCGTCTTTCAGCTTGTTCTAACCTCACCTTGTTCTAACAATGAGAAAGACACAAAAAAGCAGCACCCCACTCAACTAGCAAGGTGCTGCTTTCTCTTTCCTATTAACACCCTGGCGGATAGCTATTTTGACAAGTCGCTACCGACTCACTATCGTCGCCGCAAATGCGTTTCACTACTCAGTTCGGGATGGATGAGTGTGGGTCCACATCGCCATTTCCACCAGGAATACGGTTGGGTTGAGTCTCACTCTCGTGAGAGTTTCAGAACCCAGAAGGCTGCATAGCTCGTTGTCAGTTTTGCGTAGATTGTACTTCAGACACCGGTCATCGGACTCATCTGATTGATTCAGTCGTGGAGGTCAAGCCCTCGGTCTATTAGTACGGCTCGGCTGCATGTGTTACCACACTTCCACCTACCGCCTATCAACGGGTGTTCTCCCCGTGACCTTACTGGGTTAACCCCATGAGAGTACTCATCTTGAGGTGGGCTTCCCACTTAGATGCTTTCAGCGGTTATCCACTCCGCACTTGGCTACCCAGCGTCTACCGTTGGCACGATAACTGGTACACCAGCGGTGCGTTCTTCCCGGTCCTCTCGTACTAAGGAAGAATCCTCTCAATACTCTTGCGCCTGCACCGGATATGGACCGAACTGTCTCACGACGTTCTGAACCCAGCTCACGTACCGCTTTAATGGGCGAACAGCCCAACCCTTGGGACGTACTACCGCCCCAGGTTGCGATGAGCCGACATCGAGGTGCCAAACCTCCCCGTCGATGTGAACTCTTGGGGGAGATCAGCCTGTTATCCCTAGAGTAACTTTTATCCGTTTAGCGACGGCGATTCCACGCTCTGCCGTCGGATCACTAAAGCCGACTTTCGTCCCTGCTCGACATGTTCGTCTCACAGTCAAGCTCTCTTGTGCTTTTACACTCTACGGCTGATTTCCAACCAGCCTGAGAGAACCTTTGCGCGCCTCCGTTACCATTTAGGAGGCGACCGCCCCAGTCAAACTGCCCACCTGAAACTGTTCTCGTCCCGGATAACGGGCACAAGTTAGAATTCTAGCCTTAACAGAGTGGTATCTCACCGTTGGCTCCAGATTCCCCACAAGGAATCTCTCATAGCCTCCCACCTATCCTGCGCAGTTAAAGCCCGAACCCAATTCCAGGCTACAGTAAAGCTTCATAGGGTCTTTCTGTCCAGGTGCAGGTAGTCCGTATCTTCACAGACAATCCTATTTCGCCGAGCCTCTCTCCGAGACAGCGCCCAAATCGTTACGCCTTTCGTGCGGGTCGGAACTTACCCGACAAGGAATTTCGCTACCTTAGGACCGTTATAGTTACGGCCGCCGTTCACCGGGGCTTCAGTCGCGAGCTTTAGACCGAAGTCCTGACCCACTTCTTTAACCTTCCGGCACTGGGCAGGCGTCAGCCCCCATACATCGTTTTGCAACTTAGCGGAGACCTGTGTTTTTGGTAAACAGTCGCTTGGGCCTCTTCACTGCGACCACCTTTCAGTGGCACCCCTTCTCCCGAAGTTACGGGGTCATTTTGCCGAGTTCCTTAGAGAGAGTTATCTCGCGCCCTTTAGTTTTCTCAACTATCCTACCTGTGTCGGTTTCGGGTACGGGTGATTCAAATTAACGTGATCCGGGATTTTCTTGGAAGCCTGACATCACACACTTCGGGTCCGTAGACCCTCGTACTCACCACTCAGCTCAAGACGTTTCCGCCGTCTCTCACAGCCTCGTAGGCTTGAACTCCTAACCAACATGGAGCTGTGTTAGCCTTCTCCGTCCCCCGTCACAATTTGAATCGAGTACTGGAATCTTCACCAGTTGTCCATCGACTACGTCTTTCGACCTCGCCTTAGGTCCCGACTCACCCTCCGCGGACGAGCCTTCCGGAGGAACCCTTAGGATTTCAGGGCATTGGATTCTCACCAATGTTTGCGCTACTCAAGCCGACATTCTCACTTCCACTTCGTCCACACCTGCTTGCCGCTGATGCTTCTCACTACAATGGAACGCTCCCCTACCACTTACATAAATGCAAGTCCATAGCTTCGGTAAACACCTTAGCCCCGTTCATTTTCGGCGCAGGAACGCTTGACCAGTGAGCTATTACGCACTCTTTTAAGGATGGCTGCTTCTAGGCAAACCTCCTGGTTGTCTCTGCATTCCCACCTCCTTTATCACTGAGGTGTTATTTGGGGACCTTAGCTGATGGTCTGGGCTGTTTCCCTCTTGACGATGAAGCTTATCCCCCACCGTCTCACTGGCAGTCTGTACCTCTGGTATTCTGAGTTTGACTCGATTTGGTACCGGTCTCCCAGCCCGCACCGAATCAGTGCTTTACCCCCAGAGTGGAACAACTACCGCTGCGCCTCAACACATTTCGGGGAGAACCAGCTAGCTCCCGGTTCGATTGGCATTTCACCCCTAACCACACCTCATCCGCTGATTTTTCAACATCAGTCGGTTCGGACCTCCACTTGGTGTTACCCAAGCTTCATCCTGGACATGGTTAGATCACCGGGGTTCGGGTCTATAAAAACAGATATCACGCCCTCTTCAGACTCGGTTTCCCTTTGACTTCGGCATTCCCGCCTTAATCTACCTGTTCCTATAAGTCGCCGGCTCATTCTTCAACAGGCACACGGTCAGACGTTGAATCGTCCTCCCATTGCTTGTAAGCAGATGGTTTCATGTTCTATTTCACTCCCCTCCCGGGGTTCTTTTCACCGTTCCCTCGCGGTACTAGTTCACTATCGGTCACACAGGAGTATTTAGCCTTATGAGGTGGTCCTCACTGATTCACACGGAATTTCACGTGCTCCATGCTACTCGGGATCCAGCTAGCTCAGTTAATCTTTCAACTACAGGACTTTCACCTTCTCTGGTGTAGCTTCTCACTACTTCGTCTAGACGCTCTGATACACGTTGCTGTCCCACAACCCCAATGGATAAATCCACTGGTTTAGGCTGTTTCCATTTCGCTCGCCGCTACTCCGGAAATCGCGTTTGCTTTCTCTTCCTCCAGCTACTAAGATGTTTCAATTCGCTGGGTTGGCTTGTTCTACCCTATGGATTCAGGTAGCCATGTTTAGGGTTGCCCCATTCGGAAATCTTCGGATCAATGCTCACTTCCAGCTCCCCGAAGCTTATCGTCGGTCGTCACGTCCTTCGTCGCCTCTGTGTGCCTAGGTATCCACCATCTGCCCTTTGTAGCTTGACCACTAAATTGATTGACTCAATTCGCGATTAGTCCAATTACATTGGTGTCTGTGTATTTCTACCTGACAACGTACTATGCAGTTTTCTTGGTTCTTTTTGACTGGGAACAACTCCCAGCAGGCTCTCTATGCGACTAGACGAGTTGCTGACTTGTTCCTGACTCTATAAAAGTTGGTGGAGGTTAGCGGACTCGAACCGCTGACATCCTGCTTGCAAAGCAGGCGCTCTACCAACTGAGCTAAACCCCCATGCGTTAAAACACATCACGCCTGATTGAATGGAGTGGGCCATCCTGGACTCGAACCAGGGACCTCACCCTTATCAGGGGTGCGCTCTAACCACCTGAGCTAATAGCCCACATTTCCCTGAACCGGGATAGTTTAGAAGCACAGCGAAATCAATGGAAAGCTTCGACCGACCTTGAGATGACCAACTTCTGTTTCAGACTAAGCTAAATCAGAAGGGGTAGGTCTCCCTTTAAGGAGGTGATCCAGCCACACCTTCCGGTACGGCTACCTTGTTACGACTTCACCCCAGTCATCAGCCCCACCTTCGGCATCCTCCTCCGCGAACGGTTAGAGTAACGACTTCGGGCGTGACCAACTCCCATGGTGTGACGGGCGGTGTGTACAAGGCCCGGGAACGTATTCACCGCAGTATGCTGACCTGCGATTACTAGCGATTCCGCCTTCATGCAGGCGAGTTGCAGCCTGCAATCTGAACTGAGCGTTGGTTTATGAGATTGGCTTGCTATCGCTAGCTTGCGACTCTTTGTCCAACGCATTGTAGTACGTGTGTAGCCCAAGGCGTAAGGGGCATGCTGACTTGACGTCATCCACACCTTCCTCCGGTTTGTCACCGGCAGTCTCTCTAGAGTGCCCAACTGAATGCTGGCAACTAAAAACGTGGGTTGCGCTCGTTGCGGGACTTAACCCAACATCTCACGACACGAGCTGACGACAGCCATGCACCACCTGTCTCTCGGCTCCCGAAGGCACTCCCTACTTTCACAGGGATTCCGAGGATGTCAAGCCTTGGTAAGGTTCTTCGCGTTGCATCGAATTAAACCACATACTCCACCGCTTGTGCGGGCCCCCGTCAATTCCTTTGAGTTTCACACTTGCGTGCGTACTCCCCAGGCGGACAACTTAACGCGTTGGCTACGGCACGGCTCGGGTCGATACGAACCACACCTAGTTGTCATCGTTTACGGCTAGGACTACAGGGGTATCTAATCCCTTTCGCTCCCCTAGCTTTCGTCCCTCAGTGTCAGTGCAGACCCAGTCACACGCTTTCGCCGCTGGTGTTCTTCCCAATATCTACGCATTTCACCGCTACACTGGGAATTCCTGTAACCCCTATCGCACTCTAGCAGCCCAGTTTCCTCCGCCCGTATGCGGTTAAGCCGCACGCTTTGACAAAAGACTTGAACTGCCACCTACGGACGCTTTACGCCCAATAATTCCGGATAACGCTTGCATCCTCCGTATTACCGCGGCTGCTGGCACGGAGTTAGCCGATGCTGATTCATTAGGTACCGTCATCATTTCTTCCCTAATAAAAGAGGTTTACACTCCAAAAAGCGTCCTCCCTCACGCGGTATTGCTCCGTCAGGCTTGCGCCCATTGCGGAAAATTCCCCACTGCTGCCTCCCGTAGGAGTCTGGACCGTGTCTCAGTTCCAGTGTGCCTGGTCATCCTCTCAGACCAAGTACAGATCGTCGCCTAGGGGTGCCGTTACCACTCCTACTAGCTAATCTGACGCGAGCCAATCTATCGACGATAAATCTTTCACCCCAAAGGGCACATTCGGTATTAGCAGTCGTTTCCAACTGTTGTCCCCAATCGATAGGCATGTTCTCACGCGTTACTCACCCGTCCGCCACTAAAGACCGAAGTCTTCCGTTCGACTTGCATGTGTTAAGCATACCGCCAGCGTTCATCCTGAGCCAGGATCAAACTCTCCATGTTGAAGTTGTTTGTAGCTCGATAATTAGATGTTTATCCGGTTATCCTTCCGGTCTCTACATAAATAGAGACATTTTCTTGACGAAGGCTTTCCTTTCTCTGGCTTCTAAACTATTCTGTTTTATAGGTTCAGTTCTCACAAATGAGGAGTGGGCGGCTTTCGCTCGGCTCCGTCTCTCTCACCCGCGCTTTGATAATATAGCGTGTGAATTAGAAGGCTGTCAAGCAGGTTTCGGAAAGTTTTTTGGATTTTGCCTAAAGTGGTCGCTGAGACTGAGTTTGAAGCTTTTAAGTTCTTTTGGATGCGATCGACTAGGCTCGAATCATGGGAATCCTGGGTTTCAATTGTTGTGAACAGGAACCTATGGAAGAGAGAAAACTGAGAGACGATCGACTAGCTGTTCTAATCGATGCAGATAACGCAAGCGCAAACTTGATCGAGCCACTTCTGGAAGAAGTCGCTAAGTATGGAACCGCAAATGTGAAACGGACATACGGCGACTGGACACAGAGTCAGTTGAAAGGCTGCAAGGAAAAATTGCACATTTACGCGATTCAGCCGATTCAGCAGTACAGCCATACGTCTGGCAAGAATGCAACAGACAGCGCTCTGATTATTGATGCAATGGATTTGCTGTATACAGGCAATTTTGATGGCTTTTGCTTAGTGTCCAGTGACAGCGATTTCACAAGGCTTGCTTGTCGATTAAGAGAATCTGGACTGTTCGTATATGGGTTTGGGCGAAAACAAACGCCTGCACCCTTTCAGAAAGCCTGCGATAAGTTTACGTACACTGAAATCTTAGGTGGGCAGGAGGAATCTTGTACAACGTTTGGGGTAAAGCCTAACGGTGAAGAAGAGCTGGTACAAACCGTCTTAGTAAAGAACGGACAGCCAAAAAAGGAGCAAGAGACGAGCAAGCAAGAGGAGAGTAGTAAGCCTGCCTCTAAAACTGCTCGGTTGCGGCAGGACAAGAAATTGATTAATTTACTGCGGCGTGCTTATGAAGCTGCCTCAGGAGAAGACGGATTAGCCAATTTGGGAGCATTTGGCTCTCAGATTAATAAGATCTCACCGTCTTTTGATTCAAGAAATTACGACTACAGCAAACTTGGTGCGTTGATTCGAGATATAGGCTTATTTGAGGTTCAAGAAGTAGCAAGCGAAAATAATCCTGTCAGTAAGATTTTGTATATTAAGCTCAAGAGTTGATGATCGCGATTTTAAATTCAAGTTTGCTGAATGAAAGAGGTTCTCGATCTGTCGGATCAAGAACCTCTTTTAGCTATCTAGAGTGCTGCGATCGCACCTCGTTCTTTTACAACCGTCTTTAGAATTCGATCCGCCATTTGTGGAGGAGTTAATCCTAACGCCGCCTTCGATTCATCGGGAGTGGCGTGATCGACCAGAATATCAGGCACACCAATTCGGGTAACTGGAACAACTACGCCAGCATCCATTAGGGATTCGACGATCGCACTTCCAAATCCTCCAGGTAGACAGCCTTCTTCCAGCGTAACCACTCGACCGATTTTCTGAGCTAAGGGATGAATTAACTCTTCGTCAAGCGGTTTGGCAAATCGAGCATTGATTACAGTGGCTTCGATGCCATGTTCGCTGAGAATTTCGGCGGTTTGCATGGCGGGATAGACCATTGAACCGTAGCCGATCATTAGAAGATCGTCACCTTGACGGAGAATTTCGGCTTTTCCGATCGGTAATTCTTCCCAGCCTTCTTCCATTAATGGAACGCCGTAACCGTTGCCGCGTGGGTAGCGCATTGCGATCGGGCTTGAGGTGTGATTGATTCCGGTGACGAGCATTCGCTGGAGTTCGGCTTCGTCTTTGGGAGCCATTAGTACGATGTTGGGAATCGATCGGAGATAGGCAATGTCGTACATTCCTTGATGGGTCGGACCGTCAGAGCCGACAATACCTGCACGATCCATACAGAAAAAGACCGGAAGGTTTTGGATGCAGACATCGTGAACGATTTGGTCGTAGGCACGTTGGAGGAAGGTTGAATAGATCGTTGCGACGGGGCGCATTCCTTCACAGGCGAGTCCAGCCGCTAGTGTGACCGCGTGCTGTTCTGCAATGCCCACATCTATGTATTGTTTCGGAACTCGTTTTTGGAAAATGTCTAGTCCGGTTCCGGTTGCCATTGCAGCAGTGATTCCAAGAATGCGGGGATTGTCTTCTGCAAGTTTGCTCAAGGTTTCCCCGAAGACTTTGGAATAGCTGGGGGGTTTGGGCTTGTTGGAGGGAACCGCTTTTCCGGTTGCAAGGTTGAATGGGGTTTGGGCGTGGTAGCCGACTTGATCTTGTTCTGCGATCGCATATCCTTTTCCTTTGACGGTTGCGACATGAACGAGAACCGGACCGGGATGTTTGTGTGCTTCTTTAAAAGTTGCGATTAGCTCTTCTAAATTGTGTCCGTCCACCGGACCCATGTAGGTGAAGCCCAATTCTTCAAATACAGCGCCCACTTTGGGAACGGCGAGACGCTTCATGCCCTCTTTGAGACGAGATAACTCCGGTGAGAACGGCATGTTTTTCATCTGTTCTTCGATGTTGTCCGTCAGGAATTGAACTGGGGGACTCAGCCGCATTTTGTTCAGATAACGGGGAATTGCGCCGACATTGGGAGAAATCGACATCTCGTTATCGTTGAGAACGACAAGAAGATTCGTTTTCGGTAAATGTCCGGCGTGGTTGATCGCTTCGAGTGCCATGCCGCCTGTGAGTGCGCCATCACCGATGACTGCGGCAACTTTGAAATTGTCGCCTTGGGCATCACGAGCGAGTGCCATACCGAGTGCGGCAGAGATGCTGGTCGAGGCGTGACCTGCACCGAAATGGTCGAATTTGCTTTCGCAGCGTTTCAGATAGCCCGCAACGCCGTCTTTCTGGCGGAGTGTGTGGAAATCAGCGTAGCGTCCGGTGATCAGCTTGTGGGGGTACGCTTGGTGTCCGACATCCCAGATCACTTTGTCGCGATCGAGATCTAGGGTTTGATAAAGGGCGAGGGTTAATTCAACAACACCCAAGCCAGGACCGAGGTGTCCCCCAATCGCTGCCACAGTTTGCAAGTGCTTTTCGCGGATTTGACGCGCGATTTGCTGAAGCTGAAAAATCGATAATCCATGCAACTGGTTTGGGTGGGTCAATTCACTCAAATGCATACCGGGGTATCCTTCGGATGATGTGATGTGAGCAGTAGGATAGGTCTACCTGTTATCACTCTAGTTCATTGGGGGTAATGATTCAGAGTACTCGTATGCAAATTGCAACTTTTCTCGTGATAAAAATTTAGGCACGATCGCAACCAAGATGTGCTGTAGTTGACAGTTTGGTTAAATCTCCTGGATCTTCATGCATGTTCAGAAGAAGGATATGCCACAATTTCTTCTAACGTTTGCACTTGTGGGGCGAGGACTTTAGTGATGTTGATACGGAAAGTAATGCGATCGATAGGAATGCGAAGCGTCGTTGCATCTATCGTGAGTGGGAGTTTGATCGGATTGGCGATTCCTGCGAGAGCGGCGGTGCTGGATGACATTTTTATTCGTCCGGGTGTGGATGAAGCGGATTATGATTCGTGTGCACGGGATTTGCTGCGGGGCAAAGTGACGGCGGCAGCGGCGGCAGATGCTTGCGCAAAGGCGATTCGTCCGCGAGATTTGGGAATTTGTGTTGAGCGGATTACTCGGAATAATGTGTCTGGGGATGATGCGCTTTCTGTATGCCGTCAGGTTCGTCGTCCGGTAGAAGCGGCAAATTGTGTGACGGAGATTGCTCGAAGAGCGCCTAGCACTGCAACGGTAAATGTTTTAGATGGCTGCCGTCGGAGTTTGTTGCCAGAGCGATTTTCTCGGTGCGTGGTGGATTTGAGTCGGGAATTAAAGTTGGCGACGGATCAATCGATCGCAAATTGCATTGATGCAACCGATCGCAGCCGTGATTTATTGCCAACTGTGTTACCTGGTTCAACCACAACGCCGCCGATCACCACGCCACCGTCGGGTTCGAGCACTCCAGCGCCGCCCGTTTCTCCGGGACAAACTACGCCAGGGCAAACTACGCCAACGCCTCCTACGACGACTCCGGGAACGACCAGACCCGGAACTGTGACACCTCAGCGATTCTAAGTTAAACTCGGAACTCAGCAGAATTTTGGCAAACCCTGAGTTCCGGTTTTTTCCATGATCAACATTCCTCAGCTTCTGGCAAAAGAACTTTCACTGCGATCGTTCCAGGTAACTAATGCACTGGAATTATTTGCAGAAGGGGCGACGGTTCCGTTTATTGCGCGGTATCGCAAGGAACGGACAGGCGAAATGGATGAAGTGCAGCTACGTGATTTGTTCGATCGATATACGTATCTGACGGAATTGGAAGAGCGGAAGAAAAGCGTTCTTGAATCGATCGAGTCTCAGGGCAAATCGACTGAGGAGTTGAAGAGCAAGATTGAAGCTTGTTTGCAGAAAAATGAATTAGAAGATTTGTATTTGCCGTATCGTCCAAAGCGCAGAACGAGAGCGACGATCGCAAAAGAAAAAGGCTTAGGTGGACTAGCAGAATTCATTGCCAGTTTGAATCAACCAAAAGCGCAATCGGTTTCATTGGAAGATGAAGCGAGAAAGTATTTAACTGAAGAGGTTAAAACAACTGAGGAAGCGCTCCACGGTGCATCTGATATTTTGGCAGAGGAAGTTTCAGAAAAAGCAGAACTACGATCATATTTAAGAGAATTCTTATTCAGTACAGGTGTGTTTGTTTCACGAATCAAAGATGATCATGCTGAAGGTACAACAAAGTTTGAAATGTACCGAAGTTATCAGTCGAAAGTGAAAGCGATCGCGCCTCATAATCTTCTCGCTTTGTATCGTGGGGAATCAGAAGGAATTCTCAGCTTTGAGCTTGCATTCGATGAAGATGCAGTGCAGCAATATTTAGAAAGTGAGATTATTCGAGGGAAAGCTGTACGAGAATTTTATCGATCGATGTTAAAAGATGCGTTTAATCGGTTGATGAAAAACTCGATTATTTCAGAAGTGCGATCGCAGAAAAAACAGGAAGCCGATATTGAATCGATTAAAACATTTGAAACGAATCTAAGAGAATTATTGCTCTCGGCTCCAGCAGGAATGAAACCGACCTTAGCGATCGATCCTGGATTTCGCACAGGCTGTAAGGTTTCAGTTCTTGACCAAACTGGAAAATTTCTGAAATACGAAGCGATTTTTCCACATACAGGAGCAGAGAAACGCAAACAAGCGGCAATTACTCTGAAGCAATTAATTGAAAAATATAAGATTGAATTAATTGCGATCGGGAATGGAACTGCAAGCCGCGAAACTGATGAATTCGTTGCGGAAGTTTTAGCAGATTTGGAGCGTAAACCGATCAAAGTAATTGTGAATGAATCGGGAGCTTCGATTTATTCTGCAAGTCCGGTCGCGATCGCAGAATTTCCAGATCTTGATATCACTGTTCGAGGTGCAATTAGTATCGGACGAAGATTGCAAGATCCGTTAGCTGAATTAGTCAAGATTGATCCGAAATCGATTGGAGTCGGACAATATCAGCACGATGTTGATCAAAAGCTTTTGAAAAAGAAGCTTGATGAAACGGTTGAAAGCTGTGTGAACTATGTAGGTGTTGATCTCAATACTGCATCGAAAGAATTGTTGATGTCTGTATCGGGTATTAGTGCAACTGTTGCAAACAATATTGTGGCTTACCGGAATGAGAACGGGGCATTTGTTGATCGTAAATCACTTCTAAAAGTACCAAAGCTAGGAGCGAAAACGTTTGAACAAGCAGCAGGATTTTTGAGAATTCGAGGTGGGAAAAATCCGCTTGATAATACGGCTGTTCACCCGGAAAGTTACGGGATTTTAGAAACGATCGCAAAAGATTCAAAGATTTCACTCTCGCAAACAGCGCAAATTGCATCACAACTTAAATCGGATCTGAAAAAGTATGTGACAGATGCGATCGGAGAACCAACCTTGCGAGACATCATCAGCGAACTGGAGAAACCCGGACGTGATCCACGCGCTGAATTTAAATATGCAACCTTCAGGGAGGGGATCAAAGAAATCTCAGATCTCAAAGTTGGAATGGAGCTTGAAGGCATTGTGACGAACGTGGCAAACTTTGGAGCGTTCGTAGATGTTGGAGTTCATCAAGACGGGTTAATTCACGTTTCGCAAATGAGCGATCGATTTGTCAGCGATCCAAATCAGATCGTCAAAGTTGGACAAGTCGTAAGAGTCCGAGTTCTTGAACTGAACGAAGCACTTAAGCGAATTAGTTTGTCGATGAAGTCAGAAGCGCGATCGGAGAAAGCTACTCCGACTAAAAATCAGCCTGCACCAAAGCAAGTCGAGAAAAAATCTGAGAAAAAGCAAACTGCTCAAAAACCCGTCTCGATCGATGACCTGAAATCGAAATTTGGCAAGAAAGCCTAGTGCCGATTCCCATGACTCGGACAAGGTGGTGCGGAAATCGAACGATCGAGCCAGCCGACTGCTTGCTGTAATCGGGGCAATGCTTCTTCAGGATTTTCTTTAAGCAAGTAGACTAAGGCGACTGCGGACTGTTCGATCGCTCTTGCTTTGCGGTTTGATTTGAGGCGATGCCAATCTCGATCGCTAATGCTCAATCGTTCTACTAAAGCTTGAGCGAGTTCGATCGTGCTGACTTCTGAAAGTTGGGAAGAAAGAGTTTCTGACATAAGTAAGAGTGAGTAGAATGAAGCGTTTACTAGATTATTCTGACGCATGGCGGCTTCTTCCGACGATATTCCGTTTGAGCAGGCTTTAGAGAAAGTTGAGCGATCGCTTTTCGATTTGAAGGATCGATATGCTCAAGTTCAGCGCGACGAGCAGCAGCTTGAAACATTACAAGAGCGAAAAGCGAATCTTCAATCTCAAAGGAAATCTCTCACGCTCAAAGCCGAATTGCGAGAAATTGAGCAACAATTAGAAGAACTGGAATTGAATCTTGAAAGTCGGCTGTTTTCATGGTCGGGCTTGAAAGAAGTTTTTTGGCAGGCGGTACGATTTGGGGGATTGGGAATTGCGATCGGTTGGTCGCTTGCCTTCATTACCCTGAAGACTCCAACGCCAGACAGTTCCACAACTCCCTCGAATAGTTTGTCTAGCCCCTAAGATTTTATGACTCGACGTATTGCAGAACTTCTTCGCGCTGGTCAACCGGACGAAACTGTGACGATCCAAGGTTGGGTTCGGACCAAGCGAGAACAAAAAGGATTTTCATTTATCGAAGTGAATGATGGTTCTTCGATGGCTGGGCTGCAAGTCGTGATTAATCAAGATGTGCCGGACTATGAGGAGAATCTGAAACGAATTAGCACTGGAGCTTCGGTAGAAGTGTCTGGGGTACTTGTGCCGTCTTTGGGGAAAGGTCAGCGGATTGAATTAAAAGCAAGTACGCTGAAGGTCTACGGGGAAGCTGATCCAGAGACTTACCCGTTGCAGAAGAAGCGGCATTCGTTTGAGTTTCTGCGAGAAATTGGACATCTACGATCGCGTACCAACACTTTAGGTGCAGTCTTCCGAGTCCGAAACGCTTGCGCCACTGCAATCCATCAATTTTTCCAGGAGCGCGGTTTCTTGTGGGTTCATACTCCTGTGATTACTGCAAGCGACTGTGAAGGTGCAGGTGAAATGTTTGCGGTCACGAGTTTGAATCTGAAACAAGTACCGCTCAATGAACAGAAAGAAATTGATTACACCCAAGACTTTTTTGGTAAGCCTGCTTATTTAACAGTGAGTGGACAGCTTGAAGCCGAGATTATGGCGATGGCGTTTAGCAATGTCTATACATTTGGTCCAACCTTTCGGGCGGAAAACTCCAACACATCGCGGCACTTGGCAGAGTTCTGGATGGTTGAGCCAGAAATGGCATTCTGTGATCTCGATGGTGATATGGATTTGGCTGAAGCGTTTTTGAAATACATCTTCAGCTATGTGATGGAACATTGCCCGGAAGACATGGAGTTTTTCAATGCTCGAATTGATGATTCGGTGTTGGCAACGGCAGAAAATATTATCAACAATCAGTTCGAGCGGATTACTTATACAAAAGCGATCGAGCTTCTCGAAAGAGCCGACAAAAAATTCGAGTATCCGGTGGAATGGGGCTTAGATTTGCAGTCGGAACACGAGCGATATTTAGCTGAGGACTTGTTTAAGAAACCAACGATCGTCACCGATTATCCAACTCAAATCAAAGCGTTTTACATGCGGTTGAGCGATGACGAAAAAACCGTTCGAGCGATGGACATTCTCGCGCCCAAGATTGGCGAAATCATCGGTGGATCGCAGCGGGAAGAACGATTGGACGTTTTGGAACGGCGGATTATTGAGCAAGGATTAGATCCCGCTACCTATTGGTGGTATTTGGATCTAAGACGCTTTGGAACTGTTCCTCATGCTGGCTTTGGCTTGGGATTTGAACGATTGGTTCAATTCATGACGGGAATGGCAAATATTCGCGATGTGATTCCATTCCCGCGCACACCCCAGAATGTGGAATTTTAATCATGAAAACAGTCAAAATTATTGTTGAAAAATATGCTGATGGATATGTCGCTTATCCATTAGGTGTGGATGGGGTTGTCGTTGGGCAAGGTGACACTTACGAAGAAGCTTTAGCGGATGTTAAATCTGCGATTCGTTTTCATATTGAGACGTTTGGTGAGAAAGTCCTTGAGCCTGAGTCTCCAATACTGGAGGCGTTTGTTGCTGAGGCTGCTCTCTAAATGCCTAAGTTTCCGAAAGATGCCGCCAAAGCAAAAGTTATTCGCGCCTTGGAATCTCTTGGCTTTCAAATTGTGAGAGAGAAAGAGCATATTTCAATGGTGCGACAGAACGAAGACGGTACAGAAACACCGCTAACCTTACCAAACCATCGACAGATTAAAGCCTCAACACTTCGATCGATTTGTACTCAAGCTGGAATCTCACGCGAAGAATTTTTACAAGCTTATGACGATAGCTAATCATTCATAAAGTAATTTTTGGCAGTGAAAATGTTGCATTATTTAACGATCGATTGCGCGATCGCAATTTCTTCGATTGAAATCTGTAAACTCTATGACACTTTAGGCGAGGTAAGAAGATTACTTGCACAATAAAAATAACAGGCGACTTTCGTGATCCCGTCTGTCCCTTACTGCGATGCCACTTACTAATCGGATGCCCCAACAAGCTGAAACTGAAACCCGCACTCGGATTCTAAAAGCGGCGCTGAAACTGTTTGCGAAACAAGGTTACGATGGCACAACGACGAGGGATCTGGCAGAAAAAGCAGGAGTCGCAGAAGGCACATTATTCCGGCATTTCACGAATAAAAAGGCAATCTTGATCGAAGTGGCGACTCAGGGCTGGATTGAGATTCTGACCGATTTGCTAACGGAACTGAGCGAAATGGGAAGCTATAAAGCGATCGCTCAAGTGATGCGAAAACGGATGCTGAACTTACACCAGAATGCGGATTTATTCAAAGTCTGTTTTATGGAGGCGCAGTTTCATCCGGATTTGCGCGATCGTATTCAGTCCGAAGTGGTCGATAAAATGACCGATGTCGCGGAAGCATTCTTTCAAACGGCGATGGATCAAGGGATTTATCGCCCGATGAATCCGAGAATGGTGGCACGAGTGTTTTTGGGGATGTTTACGATCGCGGGATTTAGTCAAGATACGATCATGGCTCCTGGTAGTTCTCCGAATGAAATGAAAGAGATGGCAGAGGGAATTGCCGATATCTTTTTAAATGGAGTCCTAGCAGAGAAACCTTCATGAGTCGATTGGCTGACACTCTCAAATCTCGTAGAGAGCGACTTTCCGAATTAATTGATTTTCCGGTGTTGCTAAAGTCCGGAGAATTCAAGCCTCGTAATTTTCCAGCAAATACCTATCCGTTTCGGGCAAGTAGTCATTTTCTCTACTTTGCAGGTTTATCTTTGCCGAATGCAGCGGTGCGGATTGAAGGCGATCGCTTAATTTTATTCCTCGATGATCCGAAGCCTTCGAGCGCTCTTTGGCATGGAGAATCTCCGAGTCGCGATCAACTTGCCGCAGAGATTGGAGCCGATGAAGCTTACCCGCTCTCTGAAATTGAGCGATTTTCGGTTGAGGATCATCCAACCGTTATAGAAGCGATCGTCAAATTGCGATTGATTCATGATGAAAGTGCGATCGCTGAAATTCGGAGAGCGATCGCGGTCACAGTCGAAGCGCATCGAGCCGGAATGCAAGCGACTTTGAAGGCTCAAAGAGAATCACAGATTCGAGCCGCAATGGAAAGTGTAATTCTCTCGCACAATATGACCTGTGCTTATAACAGCATTGTGACGGTGAATGGAGAAGTTTTGCACAATGACCATTATCATCATGCGATCGAGCCAACCGATTTGATTCTCGCAGACGTGGGAGCGGAAACCGAATCAGGATGGGCATCAGATATTACTCGAACTTGGTCGGCTTCTGGAAAATTTTCGCCAACGCAACGGGCACTGTATGACATTGTGTTAGAAGCGCACGATCGAGCAATTGATAAAATTCGTCCGGGTGTCGAATATCGTGACATTCATTTACTCGCCTGTGAAACTCTCGCGGAAGGCTTGATCGATTTAGGGATTCTGCGGGGCAATGCAGCCGATTTAGTCGATCGAGATGCTCATGCGTTGTTCTTTCCACATGGAATTGGACATCTATTAGGGTTAGATGTGCATGACATGGAAGACTTAGGCGATTTAGCTGGATATGAGAAAGGTCGATCGCGCAGTTCTCGGTTTGGATTGGGATATTTGAGACTCGATCGACCGTTGCAAGCTGGAATGATTGTGACGATCGAGCCGGGATTTTATCAAGTTCCAGCACTGCTCAATGATCCGGAGCGTCGTGAGAAATATCATGAAGTCGTGAACTGGGAACGGTTAGCTGAGTTTTCCGATGTTCGAGGGATTCGGATCGAAGATGATGTGTTAGTCACCTCAGAAGGTTCGGAAGTATTGAGCATTGCTTTACCGACTGATCCAGAGCAAGTAGAAATGATTGTTGGAGAAGGCGCATGACCGGAAGATCGATTGCAAAACTTTGTGCTTTATCACTGAGCTTGTTTGTGTTCTGGTCTGCACCGAGTTACGCTCAAACTCCGACAATTACAACACCGACACAACAGAACCTAGATACTCAGACTATTCTGAAGCAGTTGAAACAATCGCGAGTGATCTATTTAGGTGAAACCCATGACAGTGAAGCGGATCATCGTGCTCAGTTGGAAATTATTCGATCGCTCTATCAACAAAATCCCAAATTAGCGATCGGGATGGAAATGTTTCAGCGTCCGTTTCAATCCGGTTTAGATAGCTATCTCGCAGGAGCTTCAACTGAAACCATGCTGCGAGAGTTCACCGAATTCGACAAACGCTGGGGCTATTCCTGGGAGTTTTACTATCCGATCATCAATTTTGCTAAAACAAATCAATTACCTGTGGTTGCGCTGAACACTTCAGCGGAAGTGACTCGGAAAGTCGCGCGACAAGGATTAGAGAGTTTGACCGCAGAAGAAAAACGGTACATTCCGCCTATTGATGAAATTCGCCTAGAGCCGGAACGATATCGCGATCGCTTACGTCAGATTTTTGATGGCTTTCATTCTGGTAAAGGCAACAATCGTGGATTTGATCAATTCTTTCAGGCTCAAGTGTTATGGGATGAAACGATGGCAGATGCGATCGTGCAGTTTTTGAAGAAGAATCCCGATCGTCAAATCGTCGTGCTTGCAGGTCAAGGACACATTATTTATGGTGATGGAATTCCGAGCCGCGTCGATCGACGAATTCCTGGAATTAAGCAATCAAAAATTCTGCTTAATCCACCAGCAGAGTACTTGAAAGAAACCGGAATTGCTGACTTCTTCTGGAAAACTCGTTAAGAAGGTGTTCAAGGCTTTTTTACTCCGTTGTTTGTCCGTCCCGGAATGGAATTCGGGGCGGAAGTGAACGAAGCGTGAAGCGTGAAATACGCTCTAACGATTCGCTAATTCCTGCACAAATGCTTGATGCTCTGAAGATTGCAGTCCGAGTTGTAATATGTTCATGACTGTAATCATTTGATTATTTAGCAGTGCCGTGACATCGAGCCAAAGTCCCGGAAATACTTGGCTTTTGATTATTCCGCTTTCGTCTGGTTCAACTAAAACATATCGTTCGTTTTCTAATCTGAACCAACTGAATTCATTCTCAAAGGTTTGCCAAACTAAGTATTCCTGGACGCGATTTCGACGATAAGCGTTCATTTTTGCACCGAGATCGATCGCTGCACTACTGGTCGCAATTTCCGCGACCAGCTCCGGCGCACCTTCGATGTACCCATCCTGACTGACTCGTGATGTTCCACCCCGAACAACTCGCAGCATCGCATCGGGTTGCGGTTCATTATCAAGATCCAGTCGAGTTGTGGCATTGTCAGAGCCTTGTGTGCCAGGTGTGGCAATAGAGTAAATCCCTAAACAAGTAATGAGATTGAAATGCGGCTCGCCATGAAAGGCGCGAACAGGGGATGCCACGTAAACTACTCCTTCGATCAATTCGGCTTTAAACTTCTCTGGGGTCGCTTCATATCGTCGCTCGAATTCAGCGCGAGTTAAACGATCGCCACTTGCCAAAGGCGGAACCGATTGCCGTTTAGGTTGCTGCAACACCATGACACCATTCCTCATAGCGGACTGTGCATCTATTTTAGAAGCTGAGCGGGTTCTTGCTCCTCGCAGGCTTTCGCTAAATACATTCAATCTAATTTATCGCCGCAGATAGATGAAACCTCTGAATAGAACTTGCAAGTATCTTGCTTAACAAAAACCTCGAAGCTGTTCGTCGATGATATCTGAACGAGACCAAGGGCTACGGGCTGTTTTTGTTGAGCATAATCGCTCGATCGAATGATTCATTGAATTGCTTCTATTTATGGTGTGAGATAGCTTCCATGTTAAATAAGTTAGGAAATTCGGCGATCGCATCGATCGTACTGAGTGCAACTGCTTTGAGTTCCAGTGCATTTGCAGTCGAACCTTTAGATCTTTCTGCGATCGAGCCATCTGATCCCACTCTCGAACAAGTGACATCCGTTTCCCAATTAACCGATGTTCGCCCCACCGATTGGGCATTTCAGGCTTTGCAATCCCTAGTAGAACGCTATGGATGTATTGCAGGGTATCCAGACCGAACATATCGGGGGAATCGGGCTTTAACCCGATTTGAGTTTGCAGCGGGCTTGAATGCTTGTCTCGATCGAGTCAATGAACTGATCGCTGCTTCAACTGCGGATTTAGTCAAGAAAGAAGATCTAAATACGCTGCAAAAACTCCAAGAGCAATTCGCTGTAGAACTGGCGACCCTTCGCGGTCGTGTCGATGCGCTAGAAGCTCGAACTTCGACTTTAGAAAAACAACAGTTCTCAACCACGACAAAGCTTGGGGTCGAATTAGTCACTTATCTAGCGGATGCTTTTGGCGAAAATGCAGGGGATGTTAACAACACGAACTTTGGCTATCGCTTGAGATTCGACTTTGACACGAGCTTTTCTGGTCAAGATCGGCTTCGAGTGCGATTACAGTCTACCAACCTGCGACGACTCGATACAGCAACAAATTTTCCAGTGGGTTTAGCGGGTGGAACCGATGAATCACGATTTCTTGCAACCAGCGTTTCTCAAGGTGGCGAAATCACGCTCAATCGTTTGCAGTATCGCTTTCCGGTCGGTGAACGCTTGACGGTTTATCTCGATGCAAACTCGATCGACCCTAGTATCGTGACCGATCCGGTTACGCCGTTTAACGATCAGGTGATTGGCGCACCCTCGAATTTTGGTCAAATTAACCCGGTTTATTTCCCGATCGGGAATCGCGCTGGACTTGCGGCAAATTTCCGAGTGTCGCCCGCGATTAGCTTTGATTTTGGCTACTACGGCGAAGATTCCACAACAGGCGGACCAAATCTTCCCGATAGTCGATCGGGCATTTTCAACGGTGGCTATAGTGCTTGGGGACAACTCGTTTACGGTTCTGGATCGCTTAAATTCGGCTTGCTCTACGTTAATAGCTATTCGGTTGTGAATGGGGTTGATACGTTAGCGGGAAGTAACGCCGCGAAAGTGATCGGAGCAGGTCCAGTCGTGGGCAATTCTTACGGATTCCAGGTGAACTATCGAATTTCGCCTCGATTTGAACTTGGTGGATGGCTTGGATACACTGCCGCTCGTGCATTAGGAGATGGCACAAAAGGGGATGCCAGCGTTTTCAACTATGCAATTAACTTAGCATTTCCAGATTTGGGCAAGACCGGAAACTTAGGCGGAATCATTTTTGGAATGCAGCCCAAGTTAACGAGCACCAGCAATGATGCGATCGCTCAAGCGATCGGGCTTCCCGTTGGACAACGCGACGATCGTGATACGGGCTATCACATCGAAGCCTTCTACCGTTATCAATTCAATGACAACATTTCGATCACACCCGGAATCATTTGGCTCACTGCTCCGAATCACGATAATCGTAATCCTGATGTTGTGATTGGTGTGATTCGGACGACGTTTGTTTTCTAAATTACCGATTGTGGTAGTTGTCAAACTTGAGTGCGCTATTCTAAATCTATTTTTATGTTCATGAGGATTTCGAGATGAAGCGAAGAAAAGTACTGTTAGGCGGATTGAGTTTCGCCTCGCTACTTACTACTGTGGCTTGTGGTGGCAGTCAATCGGGTAATAATCAAGCGGCTGGCGATAGTAAAACGCTAACGATGCTCACCTCACCAGACTATCCGCCGTATGGATTCTATGAGACCTCTGGTGGAGGGCGGAAGATTGTCGGATTTGACATTGATATCGCGAACTACGTTGCTAAAGAACTAGGCTATCAACTGCGAGTTCAAGAATCTGACTTTAACGGTTTGATCCCGGCACTTCAGGCGAATCGTGCGGATTTTGTCATGGCGGGAATGACTCCAACCGATGAGCGTAAGAAAAACGTCGATTTTTCTAATATCTACTTCCAAGCGCAAAATACAATCGTTGCACTCAAAGGCAGCAATCTAGTCAAGGCTGAAAATCTTGCCGGAAAGCGGGTCGGTGTTCAACTTGGCTCAATTCAGGAAGGCGATTTGAAAAAGATTGCAGAAAAAGTTCAAGGGATTCAAGTGAAGAATTTGAACCGAGTACCGGAACTGATTCAAGAGATCAAAGCAAGACGGATTGATGCTGCGATCGTAGAAGATACGGTCGTAAAAGGATTTACCCAAGCGAATCCCGATTTAGAATACAACGTGATCCCATCTGAAGGACCGTCGGGAAGTGCGATCGCATTTCCGAAAGGATCGCCGCGTGTGGCGGAATTCAATCAAGTTTTGGACAGAATGAAAGCAAATGGAGAACTCGATCGGTTAGCGAAACAATGGTTCGCCAAAGAGATTCCCGCTTCTCCAGCCGCTTCACCTTCTCCAACCTTGTCCCCAACGGCTTCACCTTCTCCAGGCGCATCTCCTTCGCCTTCTCCTACTAACTAATCTGCAAAAGATATGAATCTAGATTTTTCTCGTATCTTTCCAGATATACCTTTTATTCTGAGCGGCGTTCCACAAACTTTGTTATTCACGTTTGCTTCAGTATTCTTTGGATTGTTGCTAGGAACGGTTCTTTCTTTATTTAAGATCTCTGGAATCAAGCCGCTCGTCTGGTTCGCTTTAGCGTACACCTCAATTTTTCGAGGAACTCCCTTGCTGTTGCAATTATCGTTAGTATATTTTGCAACACCACAATTGACTGGATATGATATTTCTGCATTACAAGCAGGTGTATTCACGTTTAGTCTCAATTCCGCCGCGTATATGTCCGAAACGATTCGCGCTGGAATTCAAGCAGTCGATAAGGGACAAACTGAGGCAGCGATGTCTCTCGGTGTTCCTTATCCGTTGTTGATGTGGGATGTGGTACTGCCGCAAGCGTTGAAAAATATTTTGCCAGCGTTGGTGAATGAAACCATTTCGCTGTTAAAAGATTCATCGCTGGTATCAACGGTAGGTGTGGTGGAGATTCTTCGGAGTGCTCAGATTGTTGGCGCGAACAAATTCATTTATTTCGAGCCGCTGATTTTTGCTGGCTTCCTTTATTACGTCTTGGTAATGGCATTGACTTTACTCGCATCTATTCTTGAAAAGAGGTTAAGACGCAGTGACTGACGTTGTTGTAAGAACAGAATTTCTCTGCAAATCGTTTGGTAGTTTGAAGGTTTTAGATGATATTTCGACTGAGATTCATCGGGGTCAAGTGGTTGCGATTCTGGGTCCTTCGGGGTCTGGAAAATCGACGTTTTTGCGCTGTATGAATTTGCTAGAGCGCCCAACTCGTGGACGCATTTATTTTAATGATGTAGATATCACCACACCGAAAACCAACATTGCAAAAGTGCGTGAAAAGTTGGGTATGGTGTTTCAGCATTTCAATTTGTTTCCGCATATGACGACTTTGAAAAATGTTACGTATGCACCGATCAAATTGAAAGGAATGAGTCAGCATGATGCTGAAGCAAAGGGTAGAGAATTGCTCACAAAAGTCGGACTCGGTGAAAAGTGTGAGGTTTATCCTTCTCGATTGTCTGGGGGACAAAAACAACGAGTTGCGATCGCTCGCGCCCTCGCAATGGAACCCGAAGTGATCCTCTTCGATGAACCGACTTCCGCCCTCGACCCCGAAACGGTTAAGGAAGTGCTTGAAGTGATGAAAGCCTTGGCGAAAACCGGGATCACAATGGCGATCGTGACTCATGAGATGGGATTTGCTCGTGAAGTTGCCGATCGCATTCTTTTCCTAGATCAAGGCAAACTGGCAGAAGACGCATCCCCCAGTGAATTTTTCAAAAACCCAAAATGTTCTCGTGCTCAACAGTTTCTAGAAAAAATGCTGTAGTTTCGTCTTGATTTCACGCGGATAAATGAGCCAAACCCGCTGTACGGTCTGCGTTAATGTTTGCACCATTGCCGAAAGTTCTCCGATTTCTCGTAGTCCTAATGTGGTCTGAATATTAATACCGCGATCGTACAGCGTATAACCTCGACTCACCGCAATTCTCAATCCACAATAAATCTCTGGATCGAATCCGAGTTGCTTTGTCCAAATTTGAACTTTTTCAAGCAGTAAATCTCGATCGCTCTTATCGAGATGCGAAATGTCTAACGCTTTAAGCAAATCTCGATCGAGATAGCGTCTGGATAAATCTGCTAAAACTCGATTTTCATGATTCTGCCACTGCTGCAAATGATAGACGAACGTTCCATCATCTGTTGCCAAATACTGCTCTAAATCAATCTCATTCTTCAGCCAAGCTTTCACATTTTGATCCGCGTACAAATGCCCGATTTCCGATTGATATTTCGCTTGCTGAAATGCTTTTAACAATACCCACGTTGCCGCTACATTTTTACGGTGGTTATACACCTGAGAATACATAAAGAAACGCACAATCAAATAATGCTCGATCGCTGCCATTCCCTTTCGTGCCACTACTAACTGTTGAGTCACCGGATCGTATCGCATCGCCATCAGAATACGATCGAGATCAATTCGCCCGTACGATGCTCCAGTAAAGTAGCTATCTCGCATTAGATAATCAAGTCGATCGCAATCTAACTGACTTGAAACTAACTGTGAAATCAGCGGAATTCGATATTTCTTGAGAAAAACGGCTTCGAGTTGATCAATCAGATCCGGTGAATGTCGATCGAGCAATTCCCGCACCGATTTCGATTCTCGCAAAATCCGCCGCGTCCAAACCTCATGATCGCTCCCGAAAATCTCTTCAGCCGTATGACTAAACGCGCCATGTCCAATGTCATGCAGCAATGCCGCACACAGTAAAACGGTTCGATGCGGTAGAAGCTGCGGGTAATCTCTGGCAATGCGATCAAATGCCCGACGCGCTACCGCCATCACACCGAGCGAATGAGTAAACCTCGATCCTTCTGCTCCATGAAATGTCAGACTCGCAGGTCCTAATTGTCGAATCCGACGCAATCTCTGAAATGCAGGCGTATCAATCAACTGAATTAAAAGTGCTTCAGTTGGATCGCCAGAATTGAGCGCGATCGCTCCATGTAACGGATCGTGATAGACACGCTCAAAATTCACTTGGCTCCTGCAACAAGCGATTCCGCCGACAAGGTTTCGATCGCAGCTTGATACTGTTTATCTAATGGAGTTCCGATTTGCTCGATCGTCATCGGTTGATCGAGCGGCACAATGCGATCGGGCTGAATTCCCAATCGATTAATATCGGTGTGATTTGGCGTTTCATATTTCGCCACGGTCACCGCTAATCCTGCACCATCCGACAAATCAAACAGCGATTGAATCAACCCTTTTCCAAAAGTCTTTTCGCCTAAAATCGTCGCCCGTTCATTATCCTGAAGCGCTCCCGCTAGAATTTCGCTTGCACTCGCAGTTCCTTGATTTACTAGAACCACAAGCGGATCTTGCGTCAAAGCTTTTCCGGTCGCTTCAAAGCTACCGATCGTACCTTGCCGATTCACCGTATAAACAATTTCGCCTTCATCAATCCACAACCGCGCAATCTCGATTCCAGCATTCAGCAGACCACCCGGATTGTTTCGCAAATCGAGAATATATTGATCGACTCCATCGCGTTCAAATTTCGCGATCGCATGAGCCACTTCCATCGTCGCGTTTGCATTAAACTGACTCAATCTCAGATAGCCAACTTTCGAGCCATCCGATTGAGGGCGCAATTCTGCCAGTACCGGATTCACTTCAATGCGATCGCGCACCAGATCAAAATCCCGCTCAAATCCTTCTTCACGAGCAACCGTCAGCGTCACATGACTGCCTACCACTCCGCGCATTCTATCCGCCGCTTCATCTAGGCTCAGTCCTTCAGTACTGACCTCATCGATTTTGAGAATCAGATCGCCTGCGAGAATGCCAGATTTTGCTGCTGGAGAACCGACAATCGGCGAAATCACCTTCAACCGCTTCGTCTCAACATCTAGCGCAATCTGCAACCCCACTCCGGTCAATTCACCCGATGTACTCGTTTGCAAACTTTTATATTGATCTGGCTTCAACAATCTGGTAAACGGGTCATCGAGTACCGCCAACATTTGCGCGATCGCGCCGTAGGTCGCTTCTCGATTCGGTAACGATTGCTTCAAATACTTCTCACGAAGCGCCCACCAATTTCTGTGATTAAACGTCGGATCGACATACGCCCGATCAATAATCCGCCAAACCTCATTAATTAATTTCTGCTCTTCGGTGAGCGCTTTAGCGGGAGCTGCCATAAGTAACAGTGCAGCCGCGATCGATAACCCAATCACCGTCAATGAGCGAAGCCAAATAAGTCGTTTTCCCATAGCGATCGATATTAACGCCAAATCGGGCAATTTGATGCAGCAAATCCCAGTATGCTTACTTTGCCAGAGAAGCTCGATTCTGACAAAAGTTTAGAGAAATAAAATTATTCTTAACAAAGACTTTAGTTTATAGTCGGAGCCGAAAACCCGCGAAAAATCGGCAAAAACCCTGATAAATTGGCTCTTCTCAAGCGAAAATCCGCCAGTCGGATATGTTACATTTTTTATGAACAGCAATCATTTTTTAGGAACGCTTGCTTTATGGCAAATGTGTATGACTGGTTCGATGAGCGCCTGGAGATCGGAGCGCTTGCCGAAGACGTAACCAGCAAGTACGTGCCTCCCCACGTCAACATCTTTTACTGCTTGGGTGGCATTACGCTGACTTGCTTCCTCATCCAGTTCGCGACTGGATTTGCAATGACTTTTTACTACAAGCCAACCGTTGCCGAAGCATTCTCCTCGGTTCAGTACATCATGAACGATGTGAACTTTGGCTGGCTGATTCGCTCCATCCACCGCTGGTCTGCCAGCATGATGGTGCTCATGATGATTCTGCACGTGTTCCGCGTATACCTCACGGGTGGCTTCAAAAAGCCGCGTGAGTTGACCTGGGTAACGGGTGTTGTCCTCGCAGTGATCACCGTTTCTTTCGGTGTGACGGGCTACTCGCTGCCTTGGGACCAAGTGGGCTACTGGGCGGTGAAAATCGTATCCGGTGTGCCTGAAGCGATTCCAGTTGTAGGAACGCTGATTGCAGACTTGCTGCGGGGTGGTGCAAGCGTCGGTCAATCGACCTTGACCCGCTACTACAGCGCACACACTTTCGTTTTGCCCTGGTTGATCGCCGTCTTTATGCTGGCGCACTTCCTGATGATTCGGAAGCAAGGTATTTCTGGTCCCTTGTAAGGATGTCTGGATTTTAGATTTCAAGTAAGATAAAACTAAAATCCGATTCCTTTTTTTGCTGATCCCTAGAACTAAGGAGAGCCTCCATTAAATGGCAACCGTTAAGAAGCCGGATCTCAGCGATCCTCAATTGCGTGCAAAGTTGGCGAAAGGCATGGGTCACAATTATTATGGTGAACCCGCTTGGCCCAACGACTTGCTTTATATCTTCCCGGTCGTGATTTTAGGCACGATCGCGCTTTGTGTCGGTTTGGCAGTGCTTGATCCTGCAATGAATGGTGAGCCTGCAAACCCGTTCGCAACCCCGCTGGAAATTCTGCCTGAGTGGTATCTGTACCCCGTATTCAACATTCTCCGCCTCGTGCCGAACAAGCTCTTAGGTGTGGTGTTGATGGGTTCAGTTCCGCTGGGCTTGATTGCGGTTCCGTTCATCGAGAACGTGAACAAGTTCCAAAATCCGTTCCGTCGTCCTGTTGCAATGGCAGTGTTCCTGTTCGGAACCTTCATTACGATGTGGCTCGGAATTGGTGCAATCTTCCCGGTGAGCCAAGGTTTGACCCTCGGCTTGTTCTAAGATTGACCTGAATCAAAATTTGATGCCTGCTAGGTGGCTTGAGGAAATTCGAGCGATCGAGCAGGCATTCTCTTTCGGAGTATTTTTGATGTCTCCAAAGCTTTTCACACCTGAAGAATACTTAGATTTGGAAGCAGATGCGGAATTCAGAAGTCATTATGATGCTGGAATTATTACGCCTAAGTCAGGTGGAACTGTCAACCATAATCTTATTTGTGGGAATTGCTGTTGTCTTTTGAATCTGGCACTGAGAGGACAAGCTTACAAAGTTTTTGCGATCGACATCAAAGTCTGGATTCCAAAGTTTAGAAAATTCCGATATCCAAATTTGATCGTGATTTCTAGTGAACCAGAGTTCTACAAGCACTACAAAACCGCAATTACAAATCCACTCGTCATCATAGAAGTTTTATCAGACTCGACATTCGATCGAGAAAACAAATTCAAGCTCTACCAATCGATTCCAACCTTTCAGGAATATCTCTTAATTGATCAGAACCAGATTGCGATCGATCATTTCTACAAAACCCAACCGAAACAGTGGCAGATCGATCAATTTGATGAGCAAGACACAGAAATAAAGCTGCGATCGATCAATGTGACTTTAGCGATCGCAGACCTCTACAATCAGGTGCAACTTAGCTAATTAAAGGAAGCAAACCTGTCTCACTAATCGTCGAGATTTGACAAGGTATTCCCTGGATCGCCCAACGCTCGAATCGTAAAGGGTGAATCGCTCGAATCCCAAACATAAAGATTACTCACACTCAGAATCCAAATCCGATAGTCTGTTCCATCGATCAAGTTTGTTGGAATGTTCCACAAATACCTACCATCGCTTTCGGTTAAAGCGGCGATCGTCATTTGAAACTGATTGCCTTTGTAGAGTTCGATCATCACATCTTCAGGAATGTCATCGCTCCAAGTAATTTCTCGAATCGTTCCCAGGTGAAACAGTCCGCCTTGGTTTGGTGATGTCACATGAATTGAGCCAGGGCTAGTGATTGCAAACGAATTACTGAACGTAAATATGTTGCTGTCTAGAACACTGCTGATGCGGATCTGATAATCGCTTGCGATCGCGAAAGATGAAGTCGGCATCCAACTCAAGAGTCCATCGCTTGGAGTTGCATCTGCGATCGTGCTTTGAAACACGTCACCTTTAAACAACTCAACTCTGATATTTTCATCGAGCGCGTCAGTCCAGGTAATGTCAGCCAGGATGCCTTGACGTAGCGACTCTTGAACGCGGACAGAAAGGTGCGATCGCAAGTCTGCCTCAAGGAAGTCTCCGCCGAATATGTGCGAATTAATGCGCTCTTCGAGCCATCCTACTTCAGTACCAAGCCCTCCCCGATCAGTGATCATGCCATTCGATTTGAGCAGGATTGCCGTCTCTGAATCGTAGTAGTGATGAATCACGACGCGATCTAAATCTGCGATCGATGCCTCTCTCCGACTTCTCGTGATCAAATAACGACCGTTTGCACCGATCTCATTCAAGCTGGTTCTGGGGTCAAACCATTCTTCAACAATGAATGTGCCCGTGTAGGTAGTAATTGTGCCGCTGTAATAGTCTGCGGTTGTATCTTGACCGTTGTAGTAATAAGTGAAATCGTACTGCGAGATCGAGTACGGAAACGCCATGAGCGTTAAGTAGTAATAAGCTGGAGTCTGCGAGGTTTGAGAGACGCGAAGATAATAAGTTCCTGCGTCTAGCTGTTGGTTGATCGTGGGTTGAGGAGTCGGTGTGGACAAAGCGACAACCGTTCCATTGACATCCAAAAGCTGTACTGTTGCATCACTCATCAATCGGGTCAGCGTGATTGAAAGCGATGACGGATTTTCGAGCCTAAACTGATAAACGTCTTGATCATCATCGAAACTGAGTTGTTCACTAAATGTTGCGGTTGTGTTCAGCGTTCCGATGTTAAAGGCGGTTGGTCGAGTATTTCCAACACCATCGATCGCGGGTGGTTGGTCACTCCGACGAGTTGTGGCTACAATTCGCCAGTTTGGGTCTGGAACTGAGGCGAGAGTCACCGCAGATTCGACTACAGTGCCTTCAGTCAACCAGATGACATTTCCACCTGTCACCGTGTTGCGCCAAAGAAGATCCGGAAAACTATCGAGGTCGAAGTCTTCAATCCCAGCGATCTCCCAAGTGCGATCGGGAAGTTGTGGTAAGAAAGCGGAAGTGACAACCACAGCGCGATTCATCAACCAGAGTAAGTTTTCGCCAGAACGGGTGTTGCGCCAGACAATATCAGCGCTACCGTTACGATCGAAATCTTTTGCGCCTGCAATTTGCCAGTTGACATCGGAAACTTGGGGCAGAAACTTACCAGATATAACTCGCCCATCTGACATTAGCCAGAGCACATTTTCGCCGCTCTGAGTATTGCGCCAAAGCACATCCGCAGAGCCATCCGCGTCAAAATCGGCAAGTCCGGTCATCTTCCAAGTGCGATCGGGGACTTGAGGCAAGAAACGTATGCCTTTCACCGTCGAGGTTGTGTCATCCATCAGCCAAATTAGATTTTCGCCGCTCTGACTGTGTCGCCACAGATAATCGCTAGATCGATCTTGGTTGAAATCGACGCTGCCAGCAATTTGCCAGTTTGGATCAGCGACTTGAGGCAACGAAGAGGCAGACACTGGCGTTGTTCCTGCCATTTCCCAGGTCACATTGCTCCCGGTTTGGGAATGTTGCCACACAATGTTTGTGGTGGCGTAGCTGAGCGCAGTTGCACTCAGACGATAATCAGTGCTTGCACTATCATTGGTGCTGACCCGAATAAAGTAGGTTCCTGGTAGGAGGATGGAATTAACAATTTCTGAGATTGCGTTCCCGTTCGTTGATCGGGCTAGGATTTCGTTGGCATCAATGCTGTAATTGTTGTTGCGCTCCTGAATCAATTCGATGTTAGCGTTGCTGCTTAATCCAGTCAGTGAAAGTTGAATATAATTTGTGGCACTGGTTTGCAATTGATACAGATCAAATGGGTCAACTAAACTAACAGTTCCAGTGAAAACTTGAGGAGTTGCGCTGGGGGTGATTGAGCGGACAGACTCGGTTGGGTTGAAGTTCACGGTGGTTTTTCTTCAAGAAGTTATATGAAGAATTCCCGTTTCGCTTATCGTTCTGTTTGACTTCAAAACAAATTTACCGTTTCTCAACAGTCGATCGCTCAAGATTGATCAGAAACTGCACAAGGTGCGATCGCAGGTTGAGACGGTTGACCCGCTGATAGCACAATTTTCCCAGTTGTATCGCGATACCAAGTCGTTGCTTCAATGATTGGAGATTGAGCCGCGATCGCAGGTGCTGTCTTGTTCTGAACCGCCAAATCGCGCAAATCCGCCCAAACAGAATACGACTCAATTTGTTCTAGAGGATTCGCAGGTAGTCCACCCCGCCCTGTGATCACAAATCGGCTCTCTCCATTTGTTGCACAGCCATTTGCAAGGTGCTGATTTGGATTAATCACACTGTTGGGAAGCTGAATCAAACCAGAGTTGGGATTGATATCTGGTGTACTGATTTGTACAGTTCCAGCCACGCCAAACTGTGAACTTGCAGTAATATCACTTTCTGGAGTCAATTGATTGCGATAGTTCAATCCCAGAATTGCCTGAGTTGTGATGTTAATGCTACCGCCACGACCGTCGATCGCATTTGCAATAATATCGCTGTTCTCTAGTCCCACAATCACAGGAACATTTAATCGAATATTGCCGCCATCCCCGCGACCCAAGGCAGTTGCTGTAATGCCGCTTCCCTGTCTCAACTTTAACACCTGAGCTTCAACTGCAATATTGCCACCGTTACCTTGCGCGGTGAGAGCCGATAATCCTCCACCTTGTTCGAGTAGAATCTTTCCTGCATTAATCGTTAGTGTTCCAGCGTCGCCGATTCCAGCATTAAAAACTGTAATTGCACCGTTATTGGCTACTCTCAGTACTGGCGTGTTGACGATAACACTTCCTGCATTGCCTTGAGGGATTGTCGGGAGTCCGAAGAGACGCTGAAGGCTTGGAAGCGCAACATCAACTGAAGATGCGATCGCGCTTCGATACAGTCCAGTAATGCCACCTTCGATGTCGATCAATTCAGTCGCATTCACGATCGCATTTCCGGCGGAACCCACTCCAATACTTGAAGAAGCGATGGTTCCACTGTCGCGCAGTGTCAGCCGTCGAGTATTGAGAACTAAATCACCAGCATCGCCGCCTAATCCGATCGTGCTCACTGCAATTGAACTTGGAACAAATGCGGCAGTAACTCCCCGGACTTCAACCGTGTCAGCGTTGATGGTTAGAGTTCCGCTCCTGCCGACTCCTAGAGTGGTACTTCCCAGATATGCCCCATCCCGCACTGAAAGCTGTTGGGCTGAGACGCTAACTGCTCCAGCATTACCCGTGAAGAAAGAAAACGATCCCATAATGCTGAACAAATCGGGCGCGATCGCTGAATAGCCCACAATTTCTAGCTGTCCAGCATTGATATTGAGGTTGCCGCCGGTCGTTACGCCATAGTTTCGCGCAAAGATTGCACTGCCAGATTGTACGGTCAGTTGTGGAGCCGCGATGTAAATGTTGCCGTTTGCCCCAGAGCCAAGGGTTTCGTTGACGATCGCGCTGCGGATGGTAAAAGTCGGATTTGTGCCGCTCAGGGTGAGGGATTGCGAAGCGGTGACACGGATATCACCCGCAGTTTGAGAGCCGCGATTTTGCACCCAGAGCACAGAACCATCGCTTAGATTGATGTGCCGTCCAGCGACTTGAATTGAGCCTGCATTGATGCCATTGACATCGATTAGCGATCGACCTGTTAGCGTGACATCCCCGAAGCTAGAAACGCGATCGTAGTTCAATCCACCTGGAGTCAGTCCAACGAAGCCTTGCTGTACTCCTCCTACTTCGATGTGTCCTTCGGGTGCGGTGAGAATTGCATTGTTTAAGCTGACAGAATGACCGATGAGCGTTATCGATCGTGCAGCAAGTCCGTCGTGCGGTTGAGTGGGAAGATAAGGCGCAAAGACTGGATTTTGGCTAGTTAAGCGGTGTCCAGTTCCCTGAACTGTAATTGAGCTTGAGGATTGTCCGAACTGTAACCCGACTGGCGCACTCATGGTTAATAGTGGCGATTGATCTGCATTGAACTGAGTACCGTCTTCAAAGTGAATCGTGTTTGCGGTTGTGCCGATGAAAGAACCACTCACATTAAGCTGAGCATTGGAGCCGAACAAAATTCCATTCGGATTTAGCAGGAAGAGATTGACAGACTGAGACTGATTCACCGTTTGAATCAAACCGTCGATGTTAGAAATATTGCTGCCTGTGACGCGATTAAAGATAGTTTTAATATTGGGGGTATTGATTAGATCGAACGTTGCTGATCCGCCTGTTGGAACTGAAAACTCTTGGAAGCTATGGAATAAATTCGAGCTTGCGGCGGTTCCGTTTGTGATGGTGAAGTTGCGCCCGTCAGAACTGTTTACCGTTGTATTGAGAGAGCGATCGGGAACGATCGGTTGAGCTTGAACGGCTGAGCAGTAAAGCAAAATTGTGATAAGCGGCACACCTACGATCGATTTCATATTCGTTTTTCAATAGAGAATATTGTTAATGTGCCCCCTCAGAAAGCTGCACTTAATTATTTCTATCCCAAATAAAAATTAATCTGATAGAGTGAGCAAAAACGCTCTTAGAATCCTATGGACGCGGCTCAATTCATTCCGATTTTTGCAACGGCGATCGCGACTTCTACCCCGCTTGTATTCGCCACTTTGGGAGAAACGATCACCGAACGCGCAGGCGTGATCAATCTCTCAGCGGAAGGCACGATTTTGATGGGAGCGATGACGGGATTCGCGATCGCGAAAACGCTCGAAGCGACTGGAACCGTTCCGAGTTTGGTGTTGGGATTTGCTGGAGCGGGATTAGTCGGAGCTGCGATTGCTTTGATCGTGGCGTTCGGAGCGTTGACGCTGAAACAGTCTCAGGTCGCGATCGGGTTTGTGTTGGCATTGTTGGGGGCGAGTTTGTCGTCGTTTCTCGGAAATGCGTTTGTGAGAATTCCGGGTCCGACGGTTCCGAGCTTTAGAATTCCGCTACTGCAAGACATTCCGGTGATTGGGCGATTGTTTTTTCAAAGTGATTGGCTCGTGTATTTGAGTTATTTCGCGATCGCGTTTGTCTGGATTTATTTCTACCGGACTCGTGCAGGATTGATGTTAAGAGCGATCGGAGAACAACCGAATGCCGCCTTTGCGAGAGGAACGAATGTTGTCTTGATGCGATACCTCTATACGCTGATTGGAGGCGCGATGATGGGAATTGCGGGTGCAGCATTTTCGCTGAACTTTAAAGCAGGCTGGAGTCAGTTACACACAGCGGGATATGGATGGATTGCATTAGCGATCGTCATTTTCGGCGGTTGGAATCCATTGAGGGTTGCGATTAGCTGCTATCTATTTGGAATTCTGCAATCTCTAGCGGGGGTCGCTCAAAGTACAATTCCTGATGTTCCGACTCAAGTGTTTACTGTCGCTCCGTTTCTATTGATGATTTTGTTGTTAGTGTTGACTTCGAGCGATTGGTTAGAGCGGGTATTAAAACTGTTACCTTCCCCGATCGACGGTGCGGCTTCTGAGATGATTCGCAGTACACCGCCCGCCGCGTTAGGAAAAGTATTCGAGCAAGATTAGCGATGCAGCATCCAGTAGAACAAAGCGCTGAGTAAAGCTGCGATCGGTAACGTTAACACCCAAGACAATAGAATTTGAAGGAACACTCGACCGTTTGCCTGTCGAGAGACTAATCCAACTCCAAAAATTGAGCCAACTGAAACATGTGTTGTCGAAACAGGCAAACCAAATCGACTTGCAGCAATCACTAGAATTCCGGTAATTAAGTTTGCGCTAAAGCCTTGTCCAGCGTTCATCGCAGTGATGCGTTTACTCATCGTTTCTGCGACTTTCCGAGCATTGAGCAATCCACCGATCGCCATGAGGATTGCGATCGCGATTGCGCCCCCTTGCATCGAAATCGCTTGAATTCCAATTAACAACGGCACAATTTTTGGCGTATCATTCAAGCCTCTCGCAAAGCTAACGACTCCAGCACTGAGAAAGTGAGCCGCATCAATCAAGCGCTGGTTCTGAACGCCCCAAACTCGACCCTGATACCGTTGATTACAGCTTTCAACGCTTCCTGTCGCAAGCTCTGGAGCACTGACCCTCATATCTGTAGCTGCAAACTGCATTACAGGTTCTCCAACACAAACGCAATTCTCTTTTTCAATCCCAAGCCGAACTCGAAGAAAATGCGCTGTACTGTAAACAATTACCGCTAATGGAATCGCTAAAATTGGACTTAGCAGCAACGGTAAGATGAATGATTTTTGCAACGCTGTAAAATTGACCTGAGTCCCGATCGCAACCAGTCCTGCACCAACGAGCGAACCCGTGAGCGCGTGAGTGGTTGAAATCGGAAAGCCTAATTGCGTTGCCAAAATCACGGTGATTCCGGTTGCAAGCGCGATCGCTAAATGAAAATCTGTACCATTCGCGATCGCATCTGGAACTAATCCTTTACCTGAGAAGCTTTTGACTAATGCCGACGCGAGAAATATCGAACAGACAGAGCCTGCAAAAGTTGTAATCGTTGCCCAAGCGATCGCGGTTTTATAGCGAGTTGTTTGACTGCCGAATAAGGTGGCAACGCCTTTGAAATTATCATTCGCTCCATTCGAGAAAGCTAGAAATAGCGTTGCGAGAAAAAGGAGAGCAATGTACACGAGAGTTTCTCCCTGATTGGATTGGTAAAATCATCAAGGATGAAAAGTGTTGATAACCAATCGCTAACCTTTTCTTAACCTTCCAATCGCAAGAAAAACAGTTCTAAAATAAGCTAATTGTTCAATAAAAGTTGATGAATGAAACTAAGAAAAATTTAATCGAGCTAGGATTTCACGCGCTGTCTGATCCTCTACGGCTCAAAGTAATCGACTTGTTGAGGAAACAGGAACTCTGCGTGTGTGAAATTTGTGATGTACTTGGAGTGACACAATCTAAGCTTTCTTTTCATCTCAAAACGTTGAAGGAGGCGGAACTGATTCGCGGTCGTCAAGAAGGACGCTGGATTTATTACAGTCTTAACCTGTCTCAGTTTGTCAAATTAGAGCAGTACCTTGCTGAATTCCGACGGTTTAGCGAGATTCAGCCTGCTCGATCGTGCTGCGATTAACTTGACATATCAATTTTTCTTGAAATATTCTGATTTATATTCCATCAACTTTTCCTGAAATGAGCGCAAGCCTACCACTCCGAAAACGAGTTTTTCTACCTCGCGAGGTCTTGGCTGAGGGGATTGGAACATTCATGCTCGTCTTTGCGGGGACAGGTGCAGTGATGGTCGATCGCATTAGCGATGGTGCGATTACTCACTTGGGAATTAGCATTGTGTTTGGCGCGATCGTGACTGCACTCATCTACGCATTCGGACACATTAGCGGCGCACATTTCAATCCGGCTGTGACTTTGGCGTTTTGGATGAGCGGCGTTTTTCCGAAAAAGCGAGTTCTTAGCTATGTATTAGCGCAGTTAATCGGTGGGACAGTTGCATCGATTTTGTTATTACTCAGTCTTGGATCAGTTGCTAATTTGGGCGCAACTTTGCCGTTGAACAATAATTGGGTGCAATCGTTCGTGTTAGAAACTATTCTGACGTTCATTTTGATGATTGTTATTTTTGGAACGGGACTCGATCGCAGATGTCCAAACGGATTTGCGGGAATTGCGATCGGTTTAACGGTCGGACTAGAAGCGGCTTGTATGGGCAAGATTACAGGCGCGAGTATGAATCCGGCTCGATCGTTTGCACCTGCATTGATCAGCGGAATGTGGCAGCATCACTGGATTTATTGGATAGCACCGATTTTAGGTGCTCAGATTGCGGTGCTTGTATATCGTCAGTTGTCGAATAACTTTAAGGATTGTGTATGAAACGGGTGATGTTTGTTTGCAAAAAGAATTCGGCGCGATCGCAAATGGCAGAAGGATTTGCGAAGAAGTTTGGAGCCGGAAAGATTGAGGTGACAAGTTCGGGATTAGAAGCGAGTCAAGTCAATCCAGTTGCGATCGCAGTGATGTCAGAAGTTGGAATTGATATCACCGATCAGACCTCGATCGCATTGAGCGAATTCAAACCTGAAGATTTTGATGTGGTCATTTCGCTTTGTGGCTGTGGTGTGAATTTGCCGACTGAATGGGTTTTGCGCGAAGTGTTTGAAGATTGGCAACTCGATGATCCGGCAGAACAACCGGAGATTTTTCCACGGGTGCGCGATGAAGTGAAAGAGCGCGTGATCAAGCTTGTGGAGAAGTTGTAATAAGGCTGGAATGTGCTTTACAAAGTGATTTGCTTCGTTGCTCACCCGCCCCGGAATGGAATTCGGGGCTAATCAAACGAAGTCCACTGAAGGGGACTAAAAGCCAAGATCAATCTCTTCAGTCCGTTTCAACGGACTTCGCACTGTTAGCCCCGAATTCCATTCCGGGGCGGACGTGAACGAAGTGAGGGATGTTAAAACACGCCGTAGCGTCAATAATTCACGTTAACGCTAACATTTGCTTCATTCACTAACAGCAGCTTTGAGAACTACTACAACAATCATCGCTATCAGTTGTCATCCGATAGTTCGCACCTTTCGTTTGACGGGGATCGCGAATCGTATCACCGACACAAGGAAAAGCCGTTGCAGATTCGTAAGGCACTTCTTCATAAGGCTCGATCGCAATAATTTCCGAGTGATAAGCCCCGTTTGGATGGGTATAAATCTGAAAGGTTTTATCACAGACTGCCATGCGTTCACCACGATACAAGGTATGTCCATCGTCATCTTGTACCGACTTCCAAGGACCTCGATAAATTACTGCTTGATTGCGTTCTAAACATTCGCCTTGTTTACCTTTGAACGCTTGAACAGTCAGCGATCGAAATTCCACACCATCAACCACTTGCCACGGTTCTGTCTGCCGCGCCAAGATTTCAATTCCATAAAATCCAGCTTGCTCGAACATTTCTAGAAACTCATTTTCGAGAAATGCTCCTGCAATACAACCGCTCCAAAGTTCAGGATCGTTCAGAATCTTTTCGGTTGGTGGTTCATCACAGACAATATCAGAGATCACGGCTCTTCCACCGCGTTTGAGTACACGAAAGATTTCTTGAAATAATTGTTTTTTATCTTGAGGACGAACAAGATTCAGTACACAATTGGAAATCACAACATCAACGCTATCAGAAGCGATTAACGGTTGAGATTGACGTAAGCGATCGCATTCTGCTTCAAACGCTGCAACTTGCTCTACAGAATGAATTGGATGTTGTTCGAGCCATTGCTGTACTGAATCTAGATTTAAGGCGAGATCCTGAATTTTACCTTTCACAAAGCTGACATTTTCATAGCCAAGCTTCTCACTCATCGGCAGCAAATACTTCCGCGATAAACCGAGCATTTCATCGTTCATATCAACACCGATGATTTTCCCAGTTGCGCCGACTTTTTGCGCCAGAATGTAGCAATTTTTTCCGGCTCCAGAACCGAGATCAACCACAGTTTCACCTGGATTCACATAGCGCGTTGGATCACCACATCCATAGTCTTTCTCGATGATTTCCTGCGGCAAAATCTCTAAGTAGCGTGAATCATAGCCATCGGTCGGACAGCAGAGAGAAGCTTGTGGCTGACGTGCGCCCGCTTCGTAGCGTTCTCTTACGGCTTGCTCGATATCGTAGGGAAGTGTTGTATCTGTCATGTTGGTTAATCCTATCGATCATTTCACTGCAAAAGATTGATCGCTAATCGATCGCTCCTCTACATTCATTTTTACAGTCCAGGTGCCAGGTTGAGACTGTGGTGTCAGTGGTGCACTGCAAGCCACAACCCAAGGCGATCGACTAATCGGCTCGGTTTGATAACGGCTTTGATGCACAATCTGCCCCGTTGCATCTGTCCATCGGCAACTGACAATAACTTGAGTGTTAATCGGAGCATTCTTCAAGGTCACACGGTAAAAGACTTGCTGATCTTTTGTACGATCGAACTGTTTTACAGGCTTTGCAGAACTCTCTAAAGTCACAATGTCTTGAAGTGCGGCAATTCGAGCGATTCGATTCTGTTGCTTCTGATAAACGACTGCGATCGTAGTGGTTAATCCTGCAATCATGATCGCGATCGTCGAAAGCACTATCTTTTGACGCTGGCGTTTTTGCAGCAACAATCGGCGTTCGTGCACTTGAGCGATCGCGGCTTCTAATAATTCATTCGGCAAATCTAACTGCTGGAGAATTTGCTTGATTTGATAATCATTGAATTCTGCATCGTCTTGTAGGCGATCGATTTCTGCGACGATTCGATCGAGTTGATCTTGCGTCAGGTTGGACATACGAGAAACAGGGAGAGATAACTTCTTAATACCATGAGAGTCGCGATTGAATTATGGTCTTAAAGATTTCCTCGTAAAGCTTGTTCGCGCTCGATCGCTTCAAACAACGATTTGAAATTTCCTTCTCCAAAGCCTTGTGAGCCATGCCGCTCAATGATTTCAAAAAATAGCGTTGGGCGATCCTGCACCGGACGAGTGAAAATTTGTAAAAGGTAGCCTTCACGATCGCGATCGACTAAAATCCCTAGTTCCGCCAATTGCTCGATCGATTGATCAATCTTACCGATTCGCGCTTCTAAATCGGTGTAATACGATCGCGGCACATTCAGAAATTCGATGCCTAAACTCTTTAATTTAGTCACAGTATCGATAATGTCATAAGTCAAATATGCAACATGCTGCACACCCGCGCCCCGATTGTACTCTAGAAATTCTTGAATCTGAGATTTCCCTTTCCCGATCGCTGGTTCGTTAATCGGAAGTTTAATCGCTCCGGTTGTACTCTGCATCACCGATGATGTTAGAGCAGAATACTCAGTAGCAATCACGCTATCATCAAATTTTGCTAATAAATCGAGTTCCAATACGTTCTCAAAAAACTTCACCCAGTGATCCATTTGTCCTTGCTCAACATTCCCCACAACGTGATCAATTTTGATTAATCCAGCATCGGTGTGAGGTTGAGTGATGCGAGAAACATATCCCGGAGCAAAAACGCCATGATAGCGATCGCGTTCTACAAATTTAATTAAAGTATTTCCATAGCCGTAGATCGTTGCATATCGATATGTTCCATTTTCATCGCTTTCTTCGGTGGGCGGAACGGCAGACAAAGCGCCTCGCGAAGTACTGACTGCAAAAGCTCGATCGACGTTCATCACCGTTAGCGCAATAATCGCCACATGATCACCGTGTTTTGCTGTTTTTAATGCGATCTGATGATTTGGATCAAGTGCAGAACTGAGAACCAGCCGAATCTCACCCTGTTGCAGCACATAAGAAGCAATCTCACGCGATCCGGTATCAAGTCCTTGATATGCGATCGACTGAAAACCAAAAGCGCGATCGTAAAACATCGCTGCCTGTTTCGCATTGCCGACGTACAGTTCTAAATGATCAAACGATTGAATCGAAACAGCGTCACTCATGCAAAGCGTTACTATCAATAAAATTCAGCTCATGAACTAGAGAAATTCATAGCACTTCAGCGCGATCAACCCCATTTTTTTACTCAGAAATATAGAATTGCAATCGCTTTACTAGGCTATTCCTAAACTTAGAACAATAAATATACCTTCCGAAAGATTGCAAGTTTCTCGTACTAACATAGCCAAAAACCCCCGAATTGCTCCAGGGGTTTTCAACTCTATGCGGGGTAGATCCGTAGGCGGCGATTCGGCTCCTCACCGAAACTGCGCGACTTCAAACGGTAATGTTCTACAAGTTCATGCTGCATCTTGCGGACGGTTGCCGATCGAGGAAGCAATTCAACAGGCTGACCCTTCGGAATTACGATCTGTTCAACCGCAAGACGAGCTTCTTCGAGTGCTTCAATCTCGTCCTCGTTGTCTCCCCGCACAATCAGACTTAATTCTGCTTCGCCAGGTGTACCAGGCTCGTCCATGTTTAACAAGCGTCGAAGCGCGATCGCAATCTGAGGAACGCTATTCGCCTTCACGGTATGAATCGGAATCTGACGGGTTTTCGCCAAATGACGCAATTTGGCGTGATTCTTGACGTGCGATCGTAAAGCCAACACCGCATCGGCTCCATCCATATCCTTAGTCAACATCACAGGCAAATTCAGCGTTTGAATCACCTGATCGAGTTGCTGCCGACTCACTCCATACGGATAAACGTGCAGCGGCAATTCTTCGCCGTTTGGACCTGGAAACGATTCAGCTTCGACCTGATCAAAACTACGACCAAGCGACTCATCCAGCATTCGCTCAAAGGATTGCTGCTCAGGAGTCAACGTGCGGACATTGCTCTGACCCGCAACCGCTTTCATTCGACCCGACGATCGCCATCCACGCGGCTGATTCGAGAAATAATTCCCGATTTCAGGAACTGCCTGAGGACGGCTCCGAGGTTCAGGCGCTTGAGGCGTTTCATGCGTGACCGTGACATTGCCTTCTTCGTCAGTCGTGCGGGTTTGCGGATTCGGTTGTCTGCCGCGTAAGAGAATGTCGATCGTATCCGACACTTCTTCATGTACGACCCATTTTTGCCGCTCCATCATTTCTACGGCAATATCGAACGTCGGCGGCGCTTTGCGTTCTAGCACACTCTTCTGAGTTCCCCGTCTCCGGGCTTCTTCGTCTCCAAGCGTGACCGATTGAATACCACCCACCAAATCCGAAAGCGTCGGGTTTTTGATTAAGTTCTCCAACTTGTTCCCGTGAGCCGTTCCAACGAGTTGCACACCGCGTTCCGCGATCGTTCTTGCTGCGAGTGCTTCCAACTCAGTCCCAATCTCATCAATCACAATCACTTCGGGCATGTGATTCTCGACCGCTTCAATCATCACTTGGTGCTGAAGTTCAGGAAGAGCGACCTGCATTCGACGAGCGCGACCGATCGCGGGATGCGGCACATCTCCATCGCCTGCAATCTCATTAGACGTGTCGATAATTACAACCCGCTTATCGAGTTCATCCGCCAACACCCGCGCAATTTCTCGAAGTGCAGTCGTTTTACCGACACCCGGACGACCCAACATGAGAATTGATCGACCACTTTCGACCAAATCGCGAATCATCCCGATCGTGCCAAAAATCGCCCGTCCTACACGGCAAGTCAAGCCAATCACTTCACCCCGACGATTCCGAATTGCGCTAATTCGGTGCAGCGTTTTCTCAATTCCTGCCCGATTATCGCCGCCAAAATCTCCAACTTTTCTCGTACTTTCTGCCAAATCTTCTTTCGTAATCGGTGTCTCTGACAGGTATTCAGCTTGACCAGGGAAACGCGCTTCGGGGAATCGTCCCAAGTCCATCACGACTTCGACTAAGCGATCGAGTTGGGGATGTTGCAGCAAGCGATCGCGTAAATCAGTCGGAAGAATCTCTAAAAGTTTCGTTAAATCGTCAGTGGTTTGCATCCGGTTTTCATCTGTAGCGGTCTGTGAAATGTCAGCGGTCTGACGCAAATCGGAATAAGCGGGACTGTGTTCTGCCATGTGTTCTGTGTCTGGGAGAAAAAGACAGAGAGGGCTGTCTTGTGATTAGGTTAGGGGATCTTGATTTCTCTCTGGTGTATGCTAAATCACTTGTAGAAAACGTTCTGGTGATTTAATTTGACCGACTAGGGGTGCAGCCAGTTCAACGGCTTGCCAGAGCAGATCAGGAACAGTTTCGATTGTGCGCGGGGTAACGGTCGATCGACAGTTCAAGGGCATCATCTCCATCGCTTCTAACTGATTGAGAACAGGTAACAGTAGACTCCGAGCGTAACTACCGTAAGCAATTCCAGAAACCCATCTCGAAACGGATGTTCTCCTTCTATTGTGCAACATTCCCAGTGCTTCTAACTTCGGTACAGTATGGCGGTTTGTCCCCCCTGCGAGTTGAATATAACCGGGTATTTCTGTCGCGAGAACTTTTTCACCCAATTTCACGCAAGCGCGAGTGGCTCCGTCTCCAATGTCCCCGCTCATCGGTCTACCATCAGTCTGCCAAATCAATTCACACGGCAACGGCTGCATCAATTCATACAGCGACCAAAGATAGTCAATTAGATCGTCTCCATCCGGGCAGCTAATCGCTACGAGTTTCAATCGATCGACCCAAGGCGCGATCGCGTTCCACAATCGCCTAAAGTCCTCGGTTCGTCCAACTTGGGTATGAATTTCGATCGCGTCAATTCCCGCTTGCAGCAACATCGGTGAAATCACTTCTGGCGCATACACATAAGAACGAGTTGCAATCTGTTCGATCGGGCAAATCGGCACACAGCGACCACAGCCATAACAGCGATCGTCAATCACCCCAGTTCGATTAATCGCTTCTGCTGGACACACTGCTTCACAGGGTCTTGAGCAATTCGGGGGACAAATGGCGGGGTCAAATTCAGCTTTGCGAAAGTGTGGGTCTTCACCGTCGTTGAGGCTGACCATGAGCCACGGAAGCGAAGGATTGTAACCGCGATCGTGCGCTTCATCCGATAACTGATTCGCGATCGCTAACGCTTCTCGTGCGGTGGATACGATCGCGGGATCGGCAGCGACATCAATACAATCCGCCCCAGCAAGCGCATACACCAAAGCGAGGGTGCGAATCGCGGGGAGATGTTGGAAACTGGCTCCGCAGATGAGTTTGAACCAGTGTCCTTGTTGTAGCGATCGTCGGGGCGAATAAAAATCCATCACTCTTCTATGCTAATGCGGCAAGAGCGATTTTTGGCAATTAATTTTCGGCATCCGCGACTTTAATAGTTAGCAATCAAATCTGTACATTTTCCTAATATTAGACTTTTGGCTGTTTTGAGAGCGGTATAAATTGATGAGAAGTGACACATCATCTTGCTGAGCGTCAATTAGATTGTGACTACCAAAAGAAAGAAGAGTAAAGGAACAGCCGCAGTTGGGGTCAATTACGTTCGTCAAATTGTAGAAGGAGACAACTCAATTTTCCAAACTGTGAATGAAGACAACGATATAGGAAATGATGCTTACATTGAATTTGTTGTAGACGAAGAAGCTACCGGATGTTTTGTATGGGTTCAAATTAAGTCTGGTATCTCTTACAAGCGGAAAAATCATTACGCAATCTCAGCGGACAAAGATCATTTTGAGTATTGGAATAGTCATATTGTGCCAGTTATTGGTATCGTTTATGATCCAGAAATTCAATCTGCATTCTGGATCAATATCAGTGAATATATTAAGGAGAATTCATCTGCTGTCAAAGACAATTCGCATACTTTGTGTATTTCACCACTAAATGAGCTTAACGCTAAAACCTTTTCGACCTTTAAGAAACTATTTCTTGAGAAACACACATCGTATAAAGGGCTAGAGAACTTTGGTCGCGCTCTTGAATATTTTGCAATGGTAGATCAAGCAGATAAATGTTTTGATGGTTTGTTAACACTCTTCGTCAGTTATAGAAATAAAAGAGCATCCTGGTTCTATATGATTAACTCATTCTCAAGCATTGAGGATAGAAAATCACTCTTTCAGCTAGTCTCATATTTGTCACTTCTATCAGGGCACATGGATATTTTTTGGCATCCTAAAAATTTTATAGATGCTGAAGTCATAGAATATGCAAAGGTGCACTTAGCGAAAGATTTCAACATTTTAGAAGTTGTTAAACTTCTTTCTATAGTAGATGACTGGGGGTTCTCAAGAGGTTCTATTGGGTATGCTACATTTACAATCATTAGTTTAATTAACAATAAGACAAGCTTGTTAGAGAAAATTGCTTTTGATAACTCACTTTCTGATTTAATGCGGAGCAATGCTCTATTTTTACTAATACACTTCGAGCAATTTGATTCAACTAAGAAGTGTATTAATCTTATTAATAGATATCTCAAGAAGTACTCTGATACAGAATATGAAGAAGTAATCTCAAGTATGAAAGAAATCATAGAGATAGAAGGCTTTTTGGGCTATATCGGTTAGTTTAAGGAGAGTTGGATTTCAATTTATGGATGGATTGTTTGAGATTTTAGGCAAAATCAAAGCGCAACCGGGAATGTATCTCGGTAGTCCTTCGGTTGAAAATCTTTTTATGTTTCTGGTCGGCTACAAAACGGCACGACGAGAGCTTGGAATTGAGCCAACTGAGGAAGAACTCAAGTTCTACGGAGCCTTTCAGCCCTGGTTACAGGAAAAATTCAAGATTAGAACCAATAACTCATGGGCAGCATTGATTCAATTTCACTCAGTTAATCAGAAGGAGGCATTCGATCATTTTTTCAGTTTGTTAGAAGAGTTTTGTCAATCGCACCAACAGCAAGGCTCAGATTCGCTCAAAGAATTAGAGACACTTAAGCCGAAATAAAAACTCTCAAACTCGATCAATTCAGAAATGCAAACTCGATAACTTATACCCGTTACGAGTCATTCTCTTGCTGCTGGCGAATTTGCTGCATGACATCGGCAACCGTTACATCTTTAAGCCATTGATCACGATCGCGTGTGTAGTCCCCGCTCCCCCCATCAAACTGCTGCAAAAACCGCACCATACCAACGTATCCCAGAGCGTCTTTCAGTGCTTCAAGCCCTTTTTGCCGAATCTGTAGCGGGGTTAACTCATTCGTCTGCATCAGTCGTCACCTCTAAAAGCTACTGCAACGGATTTAATTACGATCGCAATTCACTCCGCAACCACACTTCACACGATCGCAGTTCATCAATTGAAGGCGACAGTTAAATTCGACTGTCGCCTAACGGGTTTTAGTACTCCGGTACAGAAGGATCGACTTCGCGGCTCCAAGCCGTGATGCCGCCTTTGACGTTAATGCCATCGATTCCGGCGGATTTGAGAATCCCGATCGCTTTTGCCGATCGACCGCCCATTTTGCAATGAGCAATCAGCTTGTGACCGTTGACCAGTTCTTTCACTTTCTCAACGCCGCTACCGTTCTCAATGTCCGGTAATGGAATCAAGACAGAGCCAGGAATTTGAGCGATGTCGTATTCGTTTGGATTGCGGACATCGAGCAAAACGTATTCTTTCCCGATCGCGCCACTGTCGATCAGTGCTTTGAGTTCTTGAACTGTCATTTCCTGCATATTGGCTTTTTCCTGTTCTTCAGCCGCTTTTGCTTGCGGAATTCCACAAAATTCTTCGTAGTCCACTAACTTCTCAATCACAGGACGCACCGGATTCGGGCGCAATTTTAGCTCCCGGAATTTCATCTCTAGTGCGTTGTACAGCAACAATCGTCCGCTGAGTGTGTTGCCTTGTCCGAGAATAATCTTCACCGCTTCAGTCGCCTGAATCGTTCCGATAATTCCGCACAGTACACCTAACACGCCGCCCTCAGCACAGGACGGCACTAATCCAGGTGGCGGGGGTTCTGGATACAAATCGCGATAGTTCGGACCACCCTCATAGTTGAAGACGGTTGCCTGTCCTTCAAAGCGGAAAATTGAGCCGTACACATTCGGCTTATTGAGCAACACGCAGACATCATTCACTAGATAGCGCGTTGGGAAATTGTCGGTTCCGTCGATGACCAAATCATACGGTTCAGCAATTTGTAAGGCATTCTCAGAACTCAATCGCGTTTCGTAGAGATCTACTTGACACGTCGGATTGATTTCTAGAATCCGCTGCTTTGCCGATTCGATCTTAGGCTTACCGACCCAAGAAGTTCCGTGAATGATTTGGCGGTGCAGGTTAGAACTATCGACCACATCAAAATCGACAATTCCAATCCGTCCAATCCCTGCTGCCGCTAAGTAGAGCAACAAAGGCGATCCCAATCCGCCCGTTCCTACACAAAGAACGCTTGCGGCTTTGAGTTTTTTCTGTCCATCAAGACCGACTTCCGGCAGAATAATATGCCTGGAATATCGGGCGTAGTCATCGTTTGTTAACTGGATCTCGTCCAGGTTTGGGTTTAGCATGGTGCGTCGTTGAACAAGTTGACAAAATCAATTCGATCGCTCGAATTCTAGGGTGTTCCTTCACTGAATCAAAAGATCTTCCGCTTGGAAAACCTGCTGATCGTCGAGGCTCCAGCTACGAACATCAACCGATTTTCCCTCAGAGACAGAGACGATCGCATAACTGTACTGTGACCAGGCAGCCGCTCGATCGTAGTCTGAAGGAATCGCCGGATGATCCGGATGGGAGTGATAGATCCCGATAATATCGAGATTTCGCGATCGCGCTTCTTTCATTGCCGCCAGCATCTCTTCAGGCGCAATTTCGTATCGACGGTTTTTCGTCAAATCTGAGCGATCGTCCTTCCATCCATTGTTCGTTGCTTTTACATCCATGACGGTTTTCCCAGTGGGGTCACTCTTGCCCAACAGCAAACCGCAGCACTCATCTGGATAGGTGCGCTCGGCATGAACACGAATGCTCAGTAAATGCTGAGAGTGGAGTCTGAGAATCACGACAGGGTGAAAATCACAAGTCAGATAACTATCTTAATGGATTCAGTGTGAGAGACGATGAGCATTGAGAATTGTGAAGTGATTACAGAAAGAAGCGAGAAACGAAACACGCAAATCCAGGTAAAAGTGGCGATGTCAAAGTGTCTGAAGCGCTCAAGGTTGCGACGAGCTGTAAGGCAGCTTGCGCTCGGCGATACACTTCGACCTGTTGAAGCTGCCAATTCAGAATCCAGTATTCTTGGACACCTCTGGTTGAGTAGAGTTTGAGTTTAGTTTCGCGGTCACGTCGTTCGTTCTCTTTCCCAAACGATAGAACTTCGATCACTAATTCGGGCGCGGCGGTGAAATGTCCTGCTTCATCTTCAGTTACGGATAAGCGATCGTGACTAATCCAAATCAAGTCTGGAATCACATTATCTGCATCACTAAAGATAATTCCAGGCATTGGAATTGCAACTCCTAATCCAGACACGATCGACCAGTCTCTTAGTTCTGCTGCTGTGTTTGTGATTGCGGTTTGATGTCTCCAGTTGGGCGCTCTCGTCACGTACAGTTCTCCGTCGATGATTTCATAGCGATTGCTACTCTCTGGAAGGAGTTCAAGATCTGCGGTTGTCCATCGAACTTGCTGAGACATTCGTACCTCCTAATCAATACTCACAGTTTGTCCTTGTTCTACCGCTCGCTGAGCCGCGATCGCGACTCTCAACGTGTACAAACTCTCTTCGGGTTGAACATATAACGGCGTTCCATTGGTCAAATAATCTAGAACCGCACTCGTATCTTTCGTAAACAGTCCCCGTCTTGCACCAACTTCGATTTCGCTCACACCCTCTGAATTGATCAAAGCTCCTCGATCGCCATCAAAGATTAAAGCTCCTCGATCGCCCTGCACTTCTAATTTGCGCTCTGATGTCCAAATCGTTTCACCTTTGCCATAGATCACATCGGCAATCACACCGTTTTGGAAGTTCAGTTGTGCTTTACACATACAGCCTGTGTAGCGATCGTTCTGCAAATTCCAATAGCGATTTTGACAGCTTACCGATTGCACTTGTCCGAACGCGTGAATTAATCGATGCAACCGCGATAAAGCGCCGACTAAGGGAAAGCCAAATAATGAGGGGTTGTATGTCCACTTTGCCGGAGCAGGATTTTGAGGAGTCAGAGTGATATAGCGGGCGTAGAATGGCGTTCCGATTTGGGAAAGCGATCGTAGAAATGCTTGATGCACACCACCCAGGATCTCAATGTGTTCGACGTGCAGGAGGCGATTTTGGGAGCGGGCAAGCTCGATCGCGCTTTGTGCAGAATGGAAATCGATCGCTAACGGATATTCCACCACTACATGACGACCCGATTCGAGCGCAGATCGAGCAACCTGGCTATGCTCCGAATTCACACCGCAGAGGATCACCAAATCGACAGCATTGATTAACTCTTGCGAAATATTAAAGGCTTGAGTGTGGTGAGTCCGTCCGAATTCTGCGGTTTTATCAGGTTGATGACCTGTGACCCCGACTAATGTAGCGCGATCGTCTTGGTTCACCGCCTCGGCTCTCAGTTTTGCCGCATATCCCGTTCCGACCAGTCCCACTCGAATCACAGCGCTATCCCTTGAAAAGTCTTTTCTCAGTTTAACGGCAGAAGATCCCTTCCTCAGCTAGAGTGGAATCAATGGAAAAGATTGTATTTTAGTAAAAATTTCTACATCATCAAAAAGACTGAAATTCTTTTCCAGCATTCGGTTGTCACATCCAATCTTATGAGCAAAGCTTCGATACAAGAAACCATTCCAAGACCCCTGCGACCCGAAAACGATCCAGAACGCATCGGAGCACTGCATCGTTATAACATTCTTGACACGCCTCCTGAAGCTGCGTTCGATCGCATTACCAAACTCGCCGCTCATTTGTTCGATGTGCCAATCGCGATCGTGTCTCTTGTCGATGAGAAACGCGCTTGGTTCAAATCCTGTCAAGGCTTTAGTCTTTCAGAAGTGCCGCGGGATGATTCACTCTGCAATATTGCCATTCTCTACAACGAAACCTTGGTCGTACCCGATACGCGAAAAGACGATCGTTTTTCCTGTAATCCGTTCACCCTTGCAGAACCTGGATTGCGCTTTTATGCGGGTGCACCACTGATCACCGAAGACGGGTACAACTTAGGAACGCTCTGTTTGCTCGACATGAAGCCGCACGGAGATCTGAGCGAAGAGCAGCGGGCAACCTTAGTCGATCTTGCCGCGATGGTACTCGATGAAATGGAGTTGAGGCTGGCAGCTCAGAAAATTGCTCAAACTGATGCCGCACTGCTCGAAATCACCCAGGGCGTTTCAGCCGTCACTGGACAAGACTTCTTTGATGCGCTTGTGCTGCATTTTGCGAAGGTTTTAGCGGTGCATTATGTGTATATCGGACGGTTAGTTGAGCCAGAGCAAGCAACGTTTCAAACCTTAGCATTCTGCGCCGATGGTGAGAGCGCAGAAAATTTTACTTACCCAGTTCGGGGAACACCGTGTGAGCAAGTTATCAAAAATCGCCGTCTCTGCTGCTATCCGCATCGAGTGCGAGCGCTGTTTCCCAATTCGTCGATGCCACCAGATGTAGAAAGCTATGTTGCCGTTCCATTTTACGATTCGAGCGACAATCCAATCGGTGTACTTGGAATTATGCACACCGATCCCTTGGAGAACGTGAAGCTTGCCGAGTCGCTGTTAACGATTTTTGCCCTGAGAATTGCGACAGAATTCGATCGAGCACGAGTTTTAGAAGCAGAACATGCTGCCCGTCAACAAGCCGAAGCTGCCAATCGGATTAAAGACGAATTTCTTGCGGTACTGTCACACGAACTAAGAACGCCGCTCAGTCCGATTCTCGGTTGGACAAAACTGTTACGAGCAGGCAAAGTGTCCCCAGACAATCAAGACAAAGTGCTTGCCACGATCGAGCGCAATGCTCAACTACAAACGCAATTAGTCGAGGACTTGCTGGATGTCTCGCGCATTCTTCGGGGTAAGTTCACATTTGACATTCGCCCGGTGAATTTAACTAGTGTGGTTCTAGCAGCGATCGACACAGTTCGCCTTGCTGCTGATGCTAAAAAAATCGACATCGTGACCCAGCTCGAAGCTTCTCCCTGTGTGCTCGGTGATGCGGCTCGACTCCAGCAAGTGGTCTGGAATCTGCTCTCGAATGCGGTGAAGTTTACGCCTGAACTGGGGCGGATTGAAGTGCGGTTAATGCAGACCGCTCGATCGGCAACGCTTCAAGTCAGCGACACCGGAAAAGGAATCGAGCCGGAATTTCTGCCGTATGTGTTCGATCGATTTCGCCAAGCGGATAGCGCCACGACTCGCAGATTCGGAGGGTTAGGATTGGGACTTGCGATCGTGCGCCAAATCGTGGAGTTACATGGCGGGGTCGTTCAGGCGGATAGTCCGGGTGAGGATCAAGGGGCGACGTTTACGGTGACATTTCCGTTGCAAAGCACTATCGCACAAGATGCTGCAACCCATTCGCTCGTCAAGGTTGCGGATCTTCAGGGAGTTCGGATCTTAGTAGTCGATGATGAGCAAGACTCACGGGATTTTGTCGCGTATGTGCTCGAATCCGCTGGAGCAGAGATTCAATCGGCAGCATCCGCGATCGAGGCGATTCAGATTTTGGCTCAAGATCAGCACGATCTTTTAGTAAGCGACATCGGAATGCCTGGAATGGATGGCTATCAGTTGATGAGAAGTTTGAAGCACAAGCTTCCAGCGATCGCGCTGACTGCCTATGCGGGCGAGATGGATCAAAAAAGAGCGATCGAGTCAGGTTTCTTGCACCATTTAGCCAAACCTGTCGATCCTGATCGCTTAATTGGTCTTGCTGCGACGCTCGTTTCTCAGGATTGAAGCCATTTCGTATCGCAATTGACGATTAGAAGTGTCGTTCTAGCGCAGTATAGAGGCTAACAAAAGCGCTGGACTTCCGTGTTGATGCGATCTTCTGCTGATGATCTGTTTCCCGTTGTTTATTCCACGATCGATCCAAGCGCGATTCGATCGAGAATTCTTTCGCGCTATGACATCGAAGCGGTGAAAGTCTGCGAATTCTGGTGTCGAGGGTTGAGCGATGTTTATCTTGTGGAAACCGATCGTGGGTCATATATTTTGCGGATTGCTCATTGGGGATGGCGATCACAAGCAGATATCGATTTCGAGTTAGCGCTTCTGAAGTTTCTGCACGATCGAGGTCTGCCTGTAGCGCATCCGCTGAGAACGGAATCGGGTAAGTTGTCGATCGCGATTCCTGCACCAGAGGGAGAGCGTTATGCGGCTTTGTTTACCTATGCTCTAGGAGGTGTACCAATTGGGGATCTCAGTATTCGACAAGCGACGCGACTCGGTGAAACGCTGGCAAAAGTTCATCAAACAGGCTTAGCGTTTGAATGTTCATTCGAGCGGGAACCGTTGACGCTCGATTATCTGCTCGATGAATCGTGGACAGCGATCGCGCCTTTTTTGCAGCGTGACGATCGTGAATATGTGGAAAGTGCGATCGCTCAAATCAAAACGGGACTAAAAGATTTTCCGCGATCGTCGCCGTATTGGGGGATTTGTTGGGGTGATCCGCACAGTGGCAATACGCATTTTACCGAAGCAGATCAGCCGACTTTGTTTGATTTTGATCAATGTGGATTTGGCTGGCGGGCGTTTGATTTGGGCAAGTTTCGGCAAGTTGCGCTGAATACCGGAATTAGCCGACGAGTGAGAGAAGCATTTTTGCAGGGATATCGATCGATGAGTCCCCTAGAAGAATTTGAACTAGCGGCGATTTCTGCGTTTACTCAGACGGCTCATATTTGGGTGTGGTCGATCAGTTTGACGTATGCGCTTCGGCACAATTACAGCCGTTTGGATGATTCGTTTTTTCGCAAGCGGGTCGAGCAATTGAGAAAGCTTAAATCTCCGGACTGGCAGATGTTTTAGAATCTAAAGAGCAACAACCAAAACGGCAGAATCATGACAAACCTGCTTACTCTAGAGGACATGAAACAGAAATATCACGATGAATGGCTGTTGATTGCTTATGCAGAAGTGGATTGGGTGGCAGAACTCACAGAAAATCCTTGTTTTCCAAACACTGCTTTCGCGGCATCGCTAGATAGAAACTGAACAAACTTCTGAGCAGCATCGCGGTTAGGAGTTCGTTTGAGAACTGCGATCGGATAAATAACCGGAGAATGAGACGTTTCTGGAGCAGTTGCAACAATTTTCACTTGATCAGAACTGAGCGCATCACTGCGATAGACAATTCCTGCATCTGCATTCTGAGACTCAACAAAGTTCAGCACTTGTCTCACATCCTTGGCGTAAACGGCTTTCGGTTTAACTGCATCTAGAAGTTTCAGAGCGGTGAGAACTTCTTGAGCATAGGTTCCAGCCGGAACACTCTTCGGTTCACCCAGCCCGACTCTCCGAACGCGATCGCTTGCTAAATCCTGAAAACTTGCAACTCCAGTGGTCGTTCTTGGCACAATCAGCACAATCTGATTTCGCAGTAAGTCTCGGCGGGTTTCGTTAATCAACTCCCCTTTTTGCTGAAGTGCGTCCATCTGTTTTGGAGCCGCAGAGATAAACACATCGGCAGGTGCGCCTTGCTCGATTTGTTGTTGTAGTGCGCCAGAAGATCCAAAGTTATACGTCAATTTCACGGGTTGCTGTTGTTCATAAAGCGGTTGAATTTGCTCTAAGGCATCTTTCAAGCTCGCTGCTGCGGATACGGTCAGTGTCGCAGGAGGGGTCGTAGAGCGTTGACAATTTACGATGAGGAGCGCAATCAAAAAACAACTGAAAAGCTGGAGAAGTCGCTGTTTGGGCATTAAAAGTATAGGTTGAATAACAGGAATGAGTTTACCAAGAATGTTAGTAAGTTCTATCAAGGGGCTAAGTTATCTACTAGATTAAGCGGGATACCTCGATCGACTTTGTATCAGTGCCTCAAATTCCATTTAGTTCAGATTTAGAATTTGTGTAGGAAGTCTATGTCGTGTTTTAAAGCCTTTTCACTCCGTTGCTTACCCGCCCCGGAATGGAATTCGGGGCTAATCAAACGAAGTCCACTGAAGGGGACTAACAGCCAATTTGAGTCCCTTTAGTCCTTTTCAAAGGAACTTCGCACCGATAGCCCCGGAATGGAATTCGGGGCGAAAGTAAACGAAGCGAGGAATTTTCAAACACGCTCATTATTAGAGCGCGAAAGCACTCTAGGCTTCCAGTAGAATTAGCCGCAGGGCATCAAGCTGTACAAACCAGGGAAAGGGAATTTGCTTTAAGACTTCCCACTTCTCCTTAAAGACCTCTGCTTGCAGATGATAGTCTTGCAGATGAGTCGGACTGGAGTTGAATTTGAGAAAGACAGTCATTCGATGAGGTGTTTCGCTAGTTGAAGCCACCCAGCAAGGAAAAGTATTTTCTGCATTGTCATCTTCTCTAAACCGAATCTGATGAGCACGAATTCCAACATAGGCAAGACGAGCCGATAAAGGTTCAATCACTTGTAAGCAAATACCCCAATCGATCGCTGAAATTTCCTGCTCTGCAATCACTTGGATCGGAGAGATGTTTTTACAGCCCGTAAGTTGAGCAACTCCGACTGCACCAGGACGCTCAAAAATGTCGTATTTCGAGCCATCAGCGATCGCGTGCCCTTGCGCTAGAACTAACAAATTCTCACACACTCGATATGCTTCTTCGAGGTTGTGCGTGACAAACAAGCTTACCCCTTTAAAGTGCTGAAGTCGTAAACTTACTTCTTGTTCCATCTGGCTACGAAGATGGGTATCCAGAGCTGAGAAAGGCTCATCGAGCAAAATCACTTCTGGTTCGCTTGCTAACACTCGTGCTAAGGCTACCCGCTGCTGCTGTCCTCCAGAAAGTTGATGCGGATAGCGATCGCGATATCCTTGCAGTTGGATTGCTTCTAACTGAGCTTCAACCCGCTGACGAACTTCGCTGCTAGACAGCGACTGAGGTAAGCCAAAAGCAATATTTTGAGCAACGGTCATGTTGGGAAACAAAGCGTAGTTTTGCACTAAGAAACCGACTTTACGATCGCGGCTCGGAACGTTAATTCCCGCTTTTGCATCAAACAGAATGCGCCCATTGAGTATGATCTGTCCTTTGGTTGGGCTTTCCATGCCTGCAATACAGCGGAGCAACATGCTTTTTCCTGCTCCTGAGCCTCCTAAAATTCCAAGTGTTGATTCTGTAGCGCTAAAGGACAGATCCAGATCAAAGGTTGCTAATTGTTTTTGAATATCAACGACTAACCCCGATGAATGAACTGCGATCGCTTCTGATTTGCGATGAGCGCCAAATACGGAAGCTTGAAACGTACGGCTCGAAGGTCTCTGATTGTCCGATCGCTGCTTTTGCCAAAAGTTCACTGTAATAATTCCAGACAGTGAAATGAGCATAATCGCCACTGCCCAGAACCCTGCTTCACTGATGTCTCCTGCTTCCACAGCAAAATAAATTGCCATTGGAATCGTTTGTGTTTGTCCTGGAATGTTTCCTGCCAGCATCAAGGTTGCTCCAAATTCACCAAGCGCCCGCGCAAAGGCAAGCATCGTTCCAGCCAACACACCTGGTAAAGCTAACGGTAATAAAACTCGACGAAACACCGTCCATTCTGAAGCGCCCAACGTTCGAGCAACCGCTAAAAAGTTTTGATCAATTTGTTCAAAAGCTCCTAATGCGGTTCGATACATCAATGGAAATGCGACAACTGTTGCTGTTATCACGGCTCCGTACCAGGTGAATACGACACTGAAGTCGATCGACATTAGCAGTTTTCCAACCCATCCATTTTTGCCAAATATCAACAAGAGCAGAAAGCCAACGACCGTAGGTGGCAAGATCAGCGGAGAGATAAAAATGCCTTCTAGCAGGAATTTTCCTTTGCCTCGATAGTTCAACATCCAGTAGGCAACGGCGATTCCTGCAAAGAAGGTAAAGAAAGTTGCTAAGCTGGCAATTTTCAGCGAGATCCAGAGCGGGGAAAGATCAAGGGGCAAGGTTAACAATTCAGCCATCAGATCCCCCCTGTCATCCACTTCTGGTTATGTCAAACTCCCACTCCGCCTCACTAAAGTTGTGGAATTCTTGGCTCTACGATAGCTTTGATGAGTGCGATCGTGCTCACGGTTTTCAAAGCAAGTCTACATGAAAATTGCTTTCTATATGCCTTGGCGGAGCTTCTCCCTGTTAAATTTGGATCTCCGCCATCACAAATTCAGCAGCAGGGACAGAAGACATCGGTTCTGCACCCACGGGGATGAGTTGAACTGCACAAGCTTTGAGTTCTGGTTGTGAAGACTCTGGACAAGAAATCGGATGGGTCAGTGAGTTTGCTTCGGCTTCTGTTGCCCAGAGAGCACCCCAGTGCATCGGGACAAAAACAGTTCCAGGTACGATCGCGCTCGTAACAGTGATGGGAAATTTTGCCTTGCCGCGACGCGATCGCACTTCGATCCAGTCATCGGTTCGCAACCCCAATCGAGCCGCATCGTGGGGATGAATTTCTAAAACCGGGCGCGGGTGCATTTGGCGGAGTTTGTGAATGCGTCCGGTGCGGGTTTGGGTGTGCCAGTGACCATAAAGTCTACCTGTGGTTAGCACAAACGGATAGTCATCATCGGGCGGTTCTGCGACACCGCGTGAATGATATGCCCCAAATCGAGCGCGTCCGTCGGTGGTTGGAAAGCGATGATCGGTGTACAACCGTTTTGCGGTGCTGGCATCCGGTCGATCGATCGAATAGGGCCATTGAACTGCGCCTTTTTTGAGGAGTTCGTGACTGATGCCGCTCATGTCACAAACGCGATCGCGGGTCATCTGGACAAATTCTGCAAACACTTGGGCAGCATCGCGAAACTGAAAGGCTGCGGAAAAATCCAATCGCCGTCCCACTTCAGCAAAAATTTCCCAATCGGCTTTCGCTTGTCCAGGTGGATTGCGAAAGGCAGGAAGCAGCGTCACTACCCGTTCAGAATTCGTCATGGTTCCAGTTTTTTCGCCCCATTGAGCAGCGGGAAGGAGCACATGAGCATAGTTCGCTGTTTCGGTCGGATAGTAGGCATCTTGGCAAACAGTGAACGGAGAAGCTTGTAACGCTGCTTTGGTGCGGGGTAAATCCGGCAGACTTACAGCGGGATTCGTTGCCGCAATCCACAGAAATCGGACATCACCCGATTCTAAGCCGCGAATCATTTCCCAGGCAGTGCGTCCGGGCTGTGGCGAAATTTGACCGGGTGGCAACTGCCAAAATTGCTCGACAAAGGCGCGATCGTGCGGATTTTTCACCCAGCGATATCCAGGTAAGAGTCCGGCAAGTCCGCCCACTTCTCGTCCGCCCATGGCATTCGGTTGACCCGTGAGCGAAAAGGGACCTGCACCCAGCTTGCCAATTTGTCCGGTGAGCAGATGGAGATTGATTAGCGATCGGGCTTTTGCGGTTCCTTCACTCGATTGATTCACGCCCATCGTCCAAAGAGATAGAACGCGCTTCGAGCTTGCCCAGTAGCGTGCTGCCGTTTCTAGATCTTCAATGGAAATGTTGCAGCGTCGAGCGACGACATCGGGTGGATAGTGCTTGATGACTTCGGCGTATGCGGGAAAGTTCGCGACGCAATCATCGATAAAGGCATAATCGACTTTTTGCCACTCAGACAGTAGGTAAGCAATGCCGTTTAACAAATCAATATCGGTTCCGGGTCGAATGGCGAGGTGTAAATCTGCTGCTTCAGCCGTCGGAGTACGGCGCGGATCAACGACGATCATCTTAACGTGACGATGTTGGCGGTGATACTTTCGCAATCGATTAAAGATGATCGGGTGACATTCAGCCGCATTCGTTCCGACTAAAAATGCACAATCGGTGAGTTCTAAATCGTCATAGCAGCAGGGTGGACCATCCGACCCTAAGCTTTGAGCATACGCAGTCACCGCAGAAGACATACACAAGCGAGAATTAGAATCAATGTTATTGCTTCCGAGAAACCCGCGCATTAATTTGTGCATCACATAATAGTCTTCGGTCATGAATTGCCCTGAGCCGTAAAGACACAAGGCTTCAGACCCATAGTAGGCGCGAGTTTGCTGAATTTCTTGCACAATGCGATCGAGTGCTTGATCCCAAGTCACGCGCTCAAAGGGTGCGTCGAGTGAGTTCCGCATCATCGGATAAAGCAATCGCTGTTTATCGAGTGCTTCGGTGATTGTGGCACCTTTGACGCACACCATTCCTTGACTCGATGGATGAGTGCGATCGCCTTTGACTTTCCAAATTGGAGTGCCCTCAGCATCTCGATGGGTTGCTTGTCCTTGCTGGGCGGGGGGTGACACTTCTAAACCACACCCGACCCCACAGTAAGGGCAGAGTGTTTTTGTAATTTCTGTCATAGTTATTTTTAAGTTAAAGTTCTAGCAGATCTGGCGGCACAAAATACCCGGTTTGTCTGGGTGTCGCTCCAAACTGCTCGGTTAGCAAATTTCGCAACACAGGCAGCAGATCATCACACGGAATGCCTGACTGCACTCGTGCTCCCAAACATGCTTCGTGTCCGACTTTGCCACCCATCCAAATATCAACGGCTTCGACGACTTGCCCATTTTTACGAGCTTTCGTTCCCATGAGTCCGATGTCTGCGACTTGCGGCTGTCCACAGGAGTTCGGGCAGCCTGTCCAGTGAATCCGAACGGGTTGCGGCAGGGTTAATTCTGCTTCGAGTGCTTTGATCGTCGCCAAGGCGCGATTTTTGGTTTCGATCAAGGCAAAGCCGCAGAACTGACTCCCTGTACAAGAAACCAGCCAGCGCGAGACTGGATCAGGCTCGATCGAGAAACGGTCTTGCAATAAAGGTTCTTTTAATAATGCTGCTAAACGCGAATCAGGAACATTCGGAATAATCAGATTTTGTTCAACTGTAAATCGGAGTTCACCGCTACCATAAACATCTGCCATTCGCGCTAGTTCAAATAGTTCGTGAGCATCAAGCCGACCGATCGGAATGTGCAGACCCACATAGTTCAAACCCGGTTGTTTCTGCCGATGCACGCCGATGTGATCGCGCTTGTCGATCGTGATTTCGTCGGTCTCCGCAGCAGGCTCAAATGTTCGCCCGAATTGTTGTTCGACTTGCGATCGAAACTTTTCAATGCCCCAACTATCAATCAAATACATCAAGCGCGATTTCTGTCGATTCGCTCTTAATCCATGATTGCGATACACCAGTAAAATTGCTTTGCACACCTCGACGACATCATCCGGTGCTACCCAAGCATTGAGCGGCACTGCTTCTTGATAGCGCTTCGGTGAAAACATGCCGCCTACGATCACATTAAAGCCAATTTGATCCTGTTTGTAAGCGGGAATAAAGGCGAGATCATTGGTTTCGGCATGAACGGAATTATCGCGACAGCCCGCGATCGCAATGTTGAATTTTCTCGGCAGATTTGTAAACGCAGAGTTTCCCGCTCCCATGTTGGTAATCATGTCTTGCACTGCTCGACACAAGCCACGAGTATCAATCAGTTCATCCGCTTCTAGCCCTGCGACTGGCGATCCGGTCACATTTCGCACATTATCGACTCCGGTTTGAACACTGGTCATTCCCGCTTGTTCAAATCGGCGAAAGATATCCGGAGCATCTTCGATCCGAACGCCGCGCAGTTGAATGTTTTGGCGCGTCGTGATGTCGGCATTGCCATCGGCTCCATAGCGCTGCACAATTTCTGCTAGCACTCGTAAATGATTGCTTGGTAGAACCCCGTTTGCAGTCCGCATTCTGAGCATAAATCGTCCGGGTGTGACTTCGCGGTAAAACAATCCCAGCACCCGCAAGCGGAAATCGCGATCGGGTTCCTCGATCGCTTCCCAGCCAATTTTGGCAAGCAATTCTAGCTCTTGCTTTAAAACTAAGCCATCTTTCTCTGCTTTAATCCGCTCAAATTTATTTTGTGTTTTAACGGGAGGGGCTTCAGTCGTCAGATTTTCAAATTGATTAATTGCTTCGGTGTCGGTCAACTGTTCTGATGCACTAGCAGTCTTAGAGATGCCGGTCATGTGTTTATCTCCATAGCACAGTGAGCAAGGTTGCACTGGGGCAAACTTGCGCGATCGAACACGTATCCAAACAGGGGATTAAAAGTCTTCTTGACTAAGGTATGCAATTCAATCCATTGCTTTAGTAAGGATAGATACAAAGCACAGCAATCTTGCCCAAATCTACCTTTTGACGGAATCAATAGATTTCCTGCACGAATTTTACTCAGGGCATCCATGCAGTACATGTAATACCGAGTCAATCTGTAGCGATCAAAGATTAATTTGGTATGAGCGGGGGTTTGAAAAGTATAAAAAGTTTCTTCGCTTCGATTGCTTCCCGCCCTGAAATGAATTTCGGGCTAACCGTGGAAAGTCTACTGAAGTAGACTGGGAGCCAGTTTCAGTCTCTTAGTTCTTTTCAAAGGACTTTCGTCGATTAGCCCGAAATTCATTTCAGGGCGGGATGTGGCAACGAACGACAACTTTTCAAACATCCTCTAATTCCGCCCAACGAGATTGGGAAAGCCTACCCGGATGATAAACTGTGGACATTCCGTTCTGAAAGCTCGTCTAACGTCCGAAGCGATCCGCTGGAGTCTGTCTGTATCCGTAAGATCGGGGTATGTCACCCAACACCATTTTGAGTACGGTAAGCAAGGAGCGCGATCGTGTCTGATTTACCTTCGGTTGAAGTGAGTGAAGGCGTTAAGCAAGAGCCATCGACGCGCAATGAAACCGATCGCGGGCAATTGTTAGAAACGCTGCTCGAACTGTCACCCGATGCCGTTTTGGTCACGAATTCTAGCGGCGCTCTCATCGAAGTCAACGATCGCGCCTGTGCACTATTTGGGTATAGACGCGAAGAATTGTTGGGAGCAACAATCAATGTACTTTTGCCTGAAGCATCTCGACTCACCGGGGGCAATTCTGAAACTTGGCAGGGCTTGCATCAGAACGGTAGCCAAATTCCAGTAGAGGTGAGCAGTAAAACTTTACCCAATGGCGGCTGGGTTGCGGTTGTCCGAGATGGTCGCGAACGATCGCGGATCAAAGACGAACGCCAACAAGCCGAAGCCGAAATCAAGCGGCTCAATCAAGAACTGGCACGGCGCGTCAGTGAACTACAAACCATTCTCGACGCGGCTCCGGTCGGGATTGCGATCGCAGAAGATCTAACTTGCCAAACCATTCGGGCGAATGCGTTTGCTGAAGCGATATTAAGCGTGCCGCCCGCTGCCAACGTTTCTGCCACCGGAGCGCAAGCCGAAACCCTTCCCTTTCGCCAACTCCGCAACGGACAAGAGATTCCCGGCGAAGAATTGCCGATGCAAGTTGCAACCGCTCAAGGTGTCGAAGTCCGCGATGTCGCAATTCAAATGGTGCGATCGGATGGCGCAGTCTTTGATTGGTGGGTCAATGCCGTGCCGTTATTCGATGAAGTGGGGGCGGTGCGGGGGTGTGTAGCTGCTTTTATGGACATTACGGAACGCAAACGCATCGAAGCAATGCTGCGTCAGAAAGAACAGCAGCTACAGCAATTGATCGATGCCTTGCCGCAAATTGTTTGGGTGAGTAATGCGATCGGAGGATTGGAATACCTAAATCAGCAGTGGTGCGAGTATTCGGGACTAACCCCAGAGCAAAGCCGTGATCAGACCCTCGTTGCCCAAGTGCATCATCCAGACGACTCAGCCAGGATGGTTGAGCAGTGGAACATTGCACTCAAAACTCAGCAACCTTACGAAGTCGAAGCGCGACTGAGACGCGCCGATGGAGCGTATCGCTGGTTTTTGATTCGATGTGTGCCGAACTGCAATTCTCAAGGCGAAATTACGGCTTGGTTTGGCACTTCGACGGATATTCACGATCGCAAATTAGCTCAACTCAACGAGCAATTTCTCAACAACCTCGATCGCCGATTGCGCCAACTGACGACAGCCGAAGCAATGATCCTCGAAACCGTGAGCAGTCTCGGTGAATATTTGCAGGTCGATCGGGCTTTGTGGGATCGAATTGATTTGGAAAACGATTTGGCAATCCTTGAGCACGACTGGCGACGACAAGCGGTTCCGAGTCTTGTTGGAACGTATCGCCTGTCCGATTTTGTCTTGCCGGACTTCGTTAACCTGTACTCGACTGGACAAGCTGCGGTGGTTTCAGATGTCACGATTCATCCTAATACCGCTACTTTTGCAGAGAGAATCGTTGCTTTGGGTGTTCGCGCCTTTGTTGCGATTCCCTGTATCGATCAAGGACGCTGGGTGGCAACGCTCGTAGTCAATAGTGAAATGGTTCGGAATTGGCGATCTGATGAAGTGGCATTGCTGCAAGAAATCGTTGCTCGGCTGTGGTCGATCATCGAGCAAACTAGAGTGGTTCAAGCGTTGCGCGAGAGTGAAGCCCGGTTTCGCACACTTGCTGATAATATCGCTCAACTTGCTTGGATCGCTGACGAAACTGGCTGGATCTCCTGGTACAATCAGCGCTGGTTTGATTACACGGGCACGACGATCGAAGAGATGCAAGGCTTGGGCTGGCAAAAAGTTCATGATCCAGAGCATGTCGATCGCGTCACCGAAAAATTTCGATCGTGCATCGAAACGGGCGAGGCTTGGGAAGATACCTTTCCATTGCGGGGTCAAGACGGACAGTATCGCTGGTTTCTCTCAAGAGCATTTCCAATTCACAACGAGCAAGGTCAAGTGTTGCGCTGGTTTGGCACAAATACCGATATCAGCGATCGCAAGCAGCTAGAAGATACTTTAGCAGCACGAACCGAAGAACTCATTCGCACCAATCGCCTGAAAGATGAATTTCTCGCAGCGCTATCTCACGAACTCAGAACGCCGCTCAATCCGATTCTCGGTTGGACACAGATGTTAAAAGCGCAAAAGCTGTCACCGACAAAAGCAGCTCAGGCATTAGAAACCATCGATCGCAATGTGCGACAACAAATGGCGCTGATCGACGATTTGTTAGATGTATCTCGCATTGTTCAAGGCAAACTGACGCTAGAATTGCAGCCTGTCGATCTCGCACTCACGCTCACATCGGCGATCGACACCGTACAACTCGCCGCCCAAGCGAAGGGAATTGAGATCGCGTTTCACAGTTCACCGCTTAACGCGATCGGTGATCCAAACCGCTTGCAACAAGTTTTTTGGAATTTGTTGTCGAACGCGATCAAATTCACGCCCGAAGGCGGACAAATTAAAGTCAGCTTGTCGCTGATTACAAGAAACGCGCTGCCTTATGTTCAAGTTCAAGTTAGTGACACTGGAATTGGCATTGCTCCTGAATTTCTGCCGCATGTCTTTGAGCATTTCCGACAAGCAGACGGCAGTTCAACCCGCCGTTATGGAGGACTTGGATTAGGGCTTGCGATCGTGCGCCACTTGGTCGAATTACATGGCGGAACAATCGTTGCAGAAAGTGCTGGCTTAGGACAAGGAGCCACATTTACCGTGTCACTGCCGAAGTTCAACGCCACATCGAACCAACCTGAGCAAACCCAATCCGCGATCGACGCTCATCATTTTGATTACAGTAATCACGCATCTCTCGGTGATGATGCTTTAGCTTGCGATCCGCCCGATTCCCCAGGCACTTTAGTAGAAGTTCGGATTGTGCTAGTGGATGACGAGCCAGACAACTTGAATTTACTGCATTTTATTCTGAGCCAGGAAGGGGCAACTGTGCTGACGTTCACTTCTGCGATCGAAGCCTTGCAAGTGATCGCTCAATCTCCACCAGATGTGATTGTGAGTGATATTGGCATGCCAGAGATGAACGGCTATGACTTCATTCAACACGTACGATCGTTGCCGATTCAGCAGGGCGCTCAGACTCCAGCAATCGCGCTGACTGCCTTTGCTCAACAGCCTGATCACGATCGAGCCATTGCAGCGGGCTATCAGGCATATCTAGCAAAACCCGTTGATCCAACTGAGGTCGTTGCAACGATCGCCCATATTCAAACGAGCGATGCACTGAAGTAGTTGCTCTCACAGAAGTTGAAGAATGTATCTATATACAACTGTTTGTCAAGAACTGTTTGATTTCTTGCCTTAGTCTTGTATTGTTTCGAGTAGAGTTTGTTGCTTCTCCACATTGAAACCAGTTGATTAGAACGGTTATTTTCACAGTTTCTGGGTCTGAATACTGTGTTAAAAGAGGATAAAAAAATGATAGCTGAGCTAGAGGATTGTTATGTTCTCGTAGTCGATGACAATGAAGATACTCGCGACCTGTTGATCACAGCACTTGAAATCGAGGGAGCGATCGTGGTTGCGGTTGATTCTGCGATCGCTGCTCTCAAGCTGCTAGAGCGATGCTGTCCGGATATTATTTTGTGCGATTTGGCAATGCCAGAAATGGACGGATTCACCTTGATGAAGCAGCTTCGCAGTTGTTTATATCCTCAATGGAATCAGCTTCCTGCAATTGCGATGACAGCCATGTATGGGGAGTGCTACCAGACTCAAGCGATCGAGGTCGGGTTTCAGATGTGTTTTTATAAACCTGTTGATTTAGAGCAACTGCTGCAAGCGATGCGATCGCTGCTCAGAGCGAAAAAAAGCGATCGTGTCAGAGACAGCCGCTATGAGCGATCGCACTCAACCGCGTTTGTTCAGTTAAGCACCTTAGATCGGATCAACTCTTCTGGATTCGGATCATTGCTACTGTGTACCCACCCATCGATCGATCAGTCATTGCCGAAATTCTTCGCTCCCTAAAACAACGTGAATTCGATAATTTTTTCGCTCCGTTGTTCACCCGCCCCGGAATTCCATTCCGGGGCGAGTCGGAATCGCAGCGAAAAGACCTGTCGAACTGGCGTTAAAACGAAGCGATTCAGACTTGTGTATATCCGCCCTTAATGTGCAGCAGGAAGCGGAGTCTGCTACTCGTTTTCTCAGTTTCGCTGTAGTTCTTGTTGCAAAATCTTCCGATAAATTCTCGGTAAGTCATCGCTCATCGAATTCGTTTCGATGCCATATCCCAAGCTTGTCCAGGTTGGAGACAGCATCTTCAAAACAGTGTTGATTTTGCCTTCTTTCAACAGTTTCCGAATATCTGCTCCCCAAGCTTGAGAATCACTCAACCAGCGATAAACCACTTCATCCTGGTACTGCGGCTCAAAGCTATAATTGCGCCACATAAAAAAGCCGCTGGGTTCAGGATGATAGCGTTTCGCTTTTTCTTGCCAAGTGGTCGTGATGAACTGATATCGACCTGCGGCAGTCGTACAGTCTCCCATGTTCGGACCATTGACGATCGTAATACAGCGATCGGGATGCTGGCTCAAATCCTCAGCCCGCGAACCGCCATACATCACACTATAAGGATTCCGCACGTTCGATTCACTCGCTGAAATCGTTCGCATCAGAGCACGAATGTATGGATCGCCGCCGCGCATGACTAGCGGTGCATCGGCTCCCCGGTCTGCACTGTCGAAATTGAAGAACGAAGGGCGCTTTCCTTGCATGTGACCGATAATCAGCACGATCGCAAACAGAATCATGCTGCGAACCAGCCAATTGCCGACATTCTGTTCGAGCGGGACGGTCTTTGGGGTTTCTGACTTGGTTGAATCCGTTTTCGTCATAAAACACTTCACGCACTAAGAGCGATTCTAGCTTCGATTTTGCGAATTCATCCGGTCATTTTATTTAATAACGGTGCGGCTCCTAATAAGGATTGCGTGTAAGGATGCTGCGGATGTTTGAAGAGTGACTGAGTTTCGCCGAGTTCAACGATTTTGCCACCGTTCATCACAGCAATGCGATCGCAGAAATATCGCGCTACCCACAGATCATGAGTGATGAATAGATAGGTTAGATCAAACTCTTGTTTTAAATCTTGCATCAGTTGCAGTACTTGAGTTTGTACCGTGGCATCTAACATACTCACAGGTTCATCGCAGATGACTAATTTCGGGCGAGTAATCAACGCACGAGCGATCGCGACTCGTTGCTGTTGTCCGCCGGATAGTTCACCGGGATAGCGATCGTAAAACGATTCAACGGGTGTCAGTCCGACTCGTTCTAGAACGTATTCGACTTCTTGCTTTGCTTTTTCGGGAGTTGCAAGCTGATGAATTAGTAGCGGATCGGCAATACTTTCTCCGATCGTCATTCGCGGATTGAGACAGGCGTGAGGATCTTGAAAAATCATCTGAATCTGTCGCCGCTGCTGTTGTAATTGTTCGCGATTGAGTTGGGCGAGGTTTTGCCCTAAGAATTCAACTTTGCCGCCCGTGGGTCGAAGGAGTTGCAGAATGGTTCGCGATAAAGTGCTTTTTCCACAGCCTGACTCACCGACTAATCCTAGAGTTTCACCGGGATAGAGTTCAAGATCAATGCCATCGACAGCGCGAATTGTTCGATCGTTCTTATCAAATAGCTTCGAGATAAAATTAGATTCGATCGTATAGTGCTGTTTGAGTTCCGATAATTTGAGAATCGGTGCAACACTAGGATGATCATTCATCAGAATCGAATCGGAATCTTTTTGTAGATGCAACGCTGAATTAATTAATGTTTTTGTATAAGAATGTTGAGGAGTACGAAAAACAGATTCGGTTGAACCCGCTTCGACAATTTCACCGTCATACATGACAGCAATACGATCGCAGTATTCCGCAATCATCGCTAAGTCATGCGAAATCACGATTAGCGCCATATTTCGCTCACTACATAGGCGCGTCAGTTCTTTGAGAATTTGAGCCGAAACTGTGACATCTAGACTGGTTGTGGGTTCATCCGCGACGATGAGTTTTGGATTGAGTAAAAGTGCAAGCGCGATCGCGACTCGTTGCCGCATTCCGCCGCTAAATTCATGCGGATATTGTGACCAGCGATTTTCTGGAATGTTGACCGCTTTTAATGTGTCGATCGCTCTCTCTTTTGCGGCTTTGTTGGATAAATTGGGTTCGTGCGCTTTTAGGGTTTCTAAACAATGATCACCGATCGTCATTAAAGGATCGAGTCGCGTCATCGGATCTTGAAAAATCAGTGCAACAGCTTCACCGCGAAATTTTTGAAGTTCCGCTGGAGATAAATCGAACACTGATTTTCCTTCAAACTTCACTTGTCCTTCGATCTGTGCAGCATCCGACAACAGCCGCATCGCTGCTCGTCCAAGCGTAGACTTCCCGCAGCCTGATTCACCGACTAACCCAAGGCGTTCTCCGGGTTGTAAGGTAAACGACACATTTTTGACGACTTTCGACTGTCCAAATCGATACGCAACTGACAGATTTTCAATGGAAAATAGCGGCTCGTTCATGAATTTCGCGATCGCATTTTTGACTGCAACCACTTTAGCTCAATTAACGCGAATTCAATGATCTTCTACGCTCCGTTGTCAGTCCGCCCCGGAATAGAATTTGGGGCTAACGGTGCGAAGTCCCTTCAGGACTGTAAGCCTCAGATCACTAGCGTTCAATCCGCTCATTTTTCGTAAGCGAGTTCACCCAAAATGTATGTTGCTTGAATGGCGCGATCGTCCCCCATGATGATTAGACTAAACAATCGATCGCTTAAATCTTCCAATGTTGTGGGTTGTTCACTCTGGTTTCGCAGTGACAGAATTGGAGTCGATCGCGGATTAATCACAATAAAATCAGCTTCCTTACCTGCATCAAAGTTTCCAAGCTGATCTTCTAAAGACAATGCTCTCGCTCCTCCTAAAGTTGCTAAAAACATCGCTTGAAATGGAGAAAGCTTTTGTTGTCGTAGTTGTGCCACCTTGTAGGCTTCTCCTGCTGTTTGGAACATTGAAAAGCTTGTTCCACCTCCGACATCAGTTGCAAGTCCAACTTTGATGTTGCTAGAGGTAGCCCGTTCTAAGTTAAACAATCCGCTACCGAGAAAAGTATTAGAGGTTGGACAAAACGCGATCGTGGATTTTGCTGCTGCTAATCGATCGAATTCTGCCTCGGTTAACTGCACACAATGAGCAAAGATCGATCGCGCTCCCACTAAACCAAAGTGATCATACACATCAACATAACTTTGACGATCGGGGAATAGCTCTTTCACCCAAGCAACTTCATTGATGTTTTCGGATAGATGCGTGTGTAGATAAGTGTCGGGAAATTCTTTTAGCAGTCTGCCCGCATTCGCTAATTGTTCGGGTGTTGAAGTCGGCGCAAATCGTGGAGTCACGGCATAAAGCGATCGACCTTTTTTGTGCCATTTCTCGATCAGTGCTTTGCTATCTTCGTAAGAGGATTGTGCTGTATCTCTGAGGAAATTTGGAGCATTGCGATCCATCATCACTTTGCCTGCAATGATTCGCATTTTTCTACGATCGCTTTCTTCAAACAAAGCTTCGACCGATTGAGGAAATACAGCCGCTAATACTAGCGCGGTTGTGGTTCCATTCCGCAAAAGTTGATCAATAAAAATCGGTGCAATCTGATCACAGTAAGCTTTGTCTCGAAACTTTCGCTCAACCGGGAAAGTAAACTTCTCTAACCATTGCAGCAACTGTTCTCCGTAGGCTGCCATCATTTCGGTCTGCGGAAAATGAATATGCAAATCGATGAAACCGGGGAGAATGAAATGATCAGGGAAGTGAGCGATCGCAATTCCCGCATATTTTTCTTTTAGCTGCTCGTATGCTCCCAGTTCTTTGACTTTGCCGTTTTCGATCACCAGCAAGCCATCAGAAAAATACCGCACACTTTCAGGCTCAGGAACAAAAAACGGATCAGCAACAAAATCTAAAATTGCGCTGCGGAATGCTTTGACAGTCATCGAACAATCTGGGGCGACACTTCAGAACGATTGTAGTCGCTCAGAATACTCGAATCTCGGTAGGATTGAAAAGAAACAATGACAAAAGTGCATGAATCCGCTACTTGCCCTGAATTATGAGCCTGCGTTTGAACGATTGGGAGATGAATTCTCCGATCGCGTTTCTGCCGCTCAATTTCCCCAACATTTTCTCCGATTCCGCAACGATGATATTTTGGCGCAGTTGGGTTTACCCGATGTGACCGATGCGGACTTTATTGAGGCGTTTGGGAAATTTCAGGGACGAGAGCCGTTCCTTGCCATGCGGTATCACGGTTATCAGTTTGGAACGTATAATCCCGCGCTCGGTGATGGTCGCGGCTTTTTGTATGGGCAAGTTCGGGCGAATGATGGCGAATTGTATGACTTTGGCACGAAAGGATCGGGGATGACTCCTTATTCACGCGGTGGAGATGGGCGATTGACGCTCAAAGGGGGCGTTCGGGAAGTGCTGGCGGCGGAAATGTTGCATCGATTGAAGGTGCGGACTTCGCGCTGTCTTAGTTTGGTAGAAACTGGAGAAGCCCTTTGGCGCGGAGATGAGCCGTCACCGACCCGATCGTCGGTGATGATTCGGTTTAGTCGATCGCATATTCGCTTCGGTACATTTGAACGATTAGATGCAATTAATCGGAAGGACTTAATCGCAATTCTGCTCGATCATGCGATCGAGATTTACTACCCGCACTTGATGAACGAACGCGATCGATACGCATTGTTTTATGCAGAATTAGTCGAGAAAGTTGCCGAATTAGTCGCGCAATGGATGGCAGCGGGATTCTGTCACGCGGTTTTGAATACCGATAATATGTCGATCACGGGCGAAAGTTTTGATTATGGTCCGTATGCGTTTATTCCTGCTTATCAGCCGGACTTTACTGCGGCTTATTTTGATTACTATGGTCGGTATGCGTATGCGAATCAACCAGGGATATGCTACTGGAATTTAGAAATGCTTCAGGTTCCATTGCGGCGAGTGATTGCTGAAAGTGATTTGAAATCGGGCTTAGCAAAATTTGAATCCCATTACAAAAAAGCGCATCAACAACGAATGCTTTATCGATTGGGATTTGCTCAATTAGAAAACTCGATCGCAAAAGATTTAGTCTATCGAACTGTTGAATTTCTAAAAACGGCTCAAATCGATTATCACGATTTCTTTTGGCAGATCACAAAACAGTTCGATCGCAGTTGGAGCGAGAATGCAAATCACATTTTTTCTCAGCACGAAACCTCAAATACAGAGTTAGCTCAATCGTTTGAAAACTGGCGACAAAGTTACTGTCAAGCACTCGGAACTTTGAGCAATGTTGAAATTGATCAAATTCCAAATCGACTCAACGCCTACAATTCTGAAGTTGGATTAGTTCGATCGGAGATTGAAGCAGTTTGGAACCCGATCGCAGATGACGACAACTGGCAACCGTTCTATGATTTGTTAACTCGAATTCGTAAGTAAGACAATGCTACAAACCCCTGTTTTACTGACTTCGCGATTGATTGTTCGACTGCTTCAGCACAACGACACAACCGCGATCGTCAATTACTATAATGAGAATCGTGCGTTCCTTGAACCCTTCGAGCCATTTCGTCCGGCGAACTTTTACACTCGCGATTTTTGGTCACAGCAAATCGAGAAAAGCATGATCGAATTCGGCTATGATCGATCGCTGAGATTGTTCATTTTTAAGAAAGAAGAGCCGCGAACGATTATCGGTGCAGTGAACTTTACAGATATTGCTCAAGGGATTTTATATTCGTGCAGTTTAGGATATAGCCTTGCCGAAAAAGAACAAGGAAATGGCTATATGAATGAAGCACTTCAAGCAGCCATTCAGTATGTTTTTAATGATATGAATATGCACAGAATTGTGGCAAATTATATGCCGCGTAATCAAAGAAGCGGAAACGTTTTAAGAAACTTAGGATTTGTGATCGAAGGTTATGCCAGAGACTACTTACTCATCAATGGAAAATGGGAAGATCACATTCGATCGAGTTTGATTAATCCGAATTGGAGACTTGTATGAGCCATACGATCGCTGCGATCGCGACTGCGATTGTGCCCGAACAAGGAAGCGTTGGAATTGTTCGATTGTCTGGCTCAGAATCGGTGTCGATCGCGAAAAAACTTTTCCATTCTCCCGGTCGTCAAACTTGGGAAAGTCACCGCATTTTATACGGTTTCATTCGTCATCCGCAAACGCAACACACGATCGATGAAGCGTTATTGCTGTTGATGCTGGCTCCTCGATCGTACACCCGCGAAGATGTGGTTGAATTTCACTGTCACGGCGGCATTATCGCAGTTCAACAAGTTTTACAACTTTGTATCGAAAACGGTGCAAAACTGGCGCAACCAGGAGAATTCACGCTCAGAGCTTTTCTGAATGGACGATTAGACTTGACACAAGCAGAAAGCATTGCAGATTTAGTCGGAGCGCGATCGCCTCAAGCCGCTCAAACCGCACTGGCTGGATTGCAAGGAAAACTGGCGCACCCAATTCGACAACTTCGGGCGACTTGCCTCGATATTTTGGCGGAAGTCGAAGCTCGAATCGATTTCGAGGACGATTTACCACCGCTCGATGAAGCAGAAATTCAAGCTCAATTTCGTCACGTTTTAGCCGAAGTCACTCGAATCTTAGAGACTGCCGATCGAGGGGAGTTGCTCAGAACAGGCTTGAAAGTCGCGATCGTCGGTCGTCCAAATGTCGGGAAGTCGAGCTTGTTGAATGCTTGGAGCAGAAGCGATCGAGCAATCGTGACTGATCTTCCCGGCACGACTCGTGATGTGGTCGAATCTCAGCTTGTGGTGGGTGGCATTCCGATTCAGGTTTTGGACACCGCAGGCATTCGAGACACTGAAGATCAAGTCGAAAAAATTGGAGTTGAGCGATCGCGCTTAGCGGCTCAATCTGCGGATTTGGTGTTATTCACAATCGATGCTGAGGCTGGATTTACCGAGTTCGATCGAGCGATTTATGATCAAGTTTGCGATCGACCGCTCATTCTCGTCATTAACAAAGTTGATTTATCCGAAGTTCAAGGGAAGCTCCCCGAAGCGCTGCAGACGGTTGAAACTGCGGCATCTTTAAACCAGGGAATTGATGCACTCGAAACCGCAATCTTAAACACGGTTCAAACTAGAAAAATCCAAGCGGCAAATTTAGATTTAGCGATTAACCAGCGTCAATCTGCGGCACTGACTAGAGCGAAAACTGCATTAGAACAAGTGCAGATTACGATCGCGAATCAGTTACCGCTTGATTTTTGGACGATCGATTTACGCAGCGCGATTCAGGCGTTAGGCGAAATTCTCGGTGAAGACGTGACAGAATCAGTGCTCGATCGAATTTTTAGTCGGTTCTGCATTGGCAAGTAAGCGTGAATAACGGAGCGAGATAATATGTCGGACTTCAACATCGAGCGTTGAAAATCGTTCCAGAGATAGAAGCTAATCCCTACCAAAAGGCAGTAGCATTGTCATGCCTTACTCACAAGAAACAGCAGTGTCTGAAGAACGGTTCGCAAGTAGCAAAATCGAAGCGCTTGATGCTTTGCCCGAAGGGTATGAATGCTTGATGGGCGGCGAAGAAATGGGTGCACTAATGCGATCGTTCAATTGGTCAAGCACACCATTTGGACCTGTCGAACAATGGTCGCAAAGTTTACGATCGACCATCAGTATTTGCCTCAACTCCCGATTCCCGATCGCCATTTATTGGGGACAAAACCATCTCTTACTGTACAACGATGCTTGGAGACCGATTTTAGGCGATAAACATCCGTGGGGGTTGGGTCGTCCTGCACGAGAAGTTTGGTCTGAAATTTGGGACGCGATCGCTCCAGAATTTGCGAAAGTCCTCACGACTGGAAAAGGCGTTTTTCACCATGATGAACTCTTGCCGATGAACCGTTTCGGCTATGTGGAAGAGTGCTATTTTGATTACACCTTTAATCCGATTCAGGGCGAAAAAGGGGTCGTCGATGGCGTACTGAACATTGTCACCGAAACGACGTATCGCGTGTTGAGTGATCGACGAGCACGATTATTACGGGATGTCGCCGCTAAAACGGGAATTGCAAAAACCGCTGAGGAAGCTTGTGAAGTGATGTGTTCAGCCCTGCAAGCTGATCTTGCTGATGTGCCGTTTGCTTTGTTGTATTTGGTGGATGAACATCAGGCGCGATTGTGTGCGGGAGATGCGATCGCCAATCGGCTGACCACCGTTGATCTCGCTCAAACCGATGATTGGTCGATCTCTGAAGTCGTTCAATCGAATGAAGTCAAAGTGATCGATAACCTAGTCGATCGATTCGGTGCAATCTCTGGAGAGCTTTGGGAAGAACCGATTCAAAAAGCGATCGTGCTGCCAATTGCCGCGACCGGACAGACGAAACCTGCTGCTGTGTTGGTGGCTGGAGTCAGTCCGCGACTGGAATTGAATGAGAACTATCACGATTTTTTTGCTCAAGTTGCTGGACAGATTTCAACCGCGATCGCGAATGCTCGATCATACGAAGAAGAACGCAGACGAGCCGAACAACTTGCAGAACTCGATCGAGCGAAAACAGTCTTTTTCTCGAATGTGAGTCACGAGTTTCGCACCCCTTTAGCTTTGATGTTGGGACCTGCCGAAGATGCACTCCGAGAAGCAGAAATCGGGGAACAACGCGATCGCTTAGAGCTAATTCACCGAAATGCTCTGAGGTTGCAAAAATTAGTCAATACGCTGCTCGATTTTTCGCGGATTGAAGCAGGACGAATCGAAGCCATCTACGAACCTACAGATTTATCAGTTTTAACTGCGGATTTAGCAGGAATGTTTCGATCGCTCGTGGAACGCTCTGGACTTAGCTTACGAGTCGAATGTGAATCTATGTCTGAGCCTGCTTATGTCGATCGCGAAATGTGGGAAAAAATTGTTCTAAACTTGCTCTCAAATGCGTTTAAGTTCACATTCGAGGGCGAGATTGCAGTTAGTCTTCGGGCAAATAGCGATCGCATTAATCTACAAGTTCGCGATACCGGAACCGGAATTCCAGAATCTGAACTCGCTCATGTCTTTGATCGATTTCATCGGGTCAAAGGTGCAAAAGGGCGTAGCTATGAAGGATCAGGAATTGGACTATCGCTGGTTCAAGAATTAGTTAGGTTGCATGGAGGCACGATCGAAGTTAGTAGCACTGTCAATCAAGGAACTTGTTTCACGGTTTCGATTCCGGCTGGATCTGAACATTTAGCTAGCGATCGTATTCGTGCCCATCGGAATTTGGCTTCGACTGCAACGGGTGTAACCGCGTTTGTTGAAGAAGCCTCGCGATGGTTGCCTTCTTCTGAACAGCGCGAAACCGTTTCATCAGAAATGCCCGTAACAACAGCGGTGAAATCGGTTACTTCCGCTCGGATTGTTCTGGCAGATGATAATGCCGATATGCGGGACTATCTCACCCGGTTGCTGAGTCAGCAGTATGAAGTCGAAGCGTTTCCAGACGGAGCCGCCGCCCTTCAAGCCATTCGCCGCAACATTCCCGATCTCGTCCTTTCAGATGTGATGATGCCAGAAATGGATGGATTTGAACTTTTACAAGCTCTGCGCCATCCGCTAGAAGGATCTGAACTAAATACTAGAGAACTTCCTGTGATTTTGCTGTCTGCTCGTGCGGGTGAAGAGGCGCGGATTGAAGGATTAGCAGCAGGAGCCGATGACTATCTCACGAAACCCTTTTCAGCACGAGAACTATTGGCGCGAGTGGAAGCGACTTTAAAACTTTCAAAACTACGACAAGAAGCCCTTCAGCGAGAACAAGCGTTACGATCGATGAGTGAAGCCGCTCAACAACAAGCCGAAGCTGCCTACCGTCGAATCGATCAACTGCTTGAAAGTATGAGCGATGCGTTTGTTGCACTCGATCGAGATTGGCGAATTATCTATCAAAACGCGACTGCGGAACGGATTAACAACAAACCCCGCTCTGAAGTGTTAGGTAAAACGCTTTGGGAAGAGTGGCCCGCTGTGATTGGTTCGCTCGCAGATCAGCAATATCGTCATGCTGTTGCAGAACAGATTTCCGTCCACTTTGAGCAACGTTACTATGAACCCCCCGATCATGATGTTTGGCTAGAAGTTCATGCGTATCCGTTTGAAGAAGGACTGGGAATTTTTTATCGAGATATTAGCGATCGTAAACGTGCAGAATCCGCTTTACGAGAAAGTGAAGCGCGATTCCGACAGTTAACCGATTCGGCTCCGATGCTGGTTTGGATGTCGGGAACAGATAAGCTGTGCTACTACTTTAATCAATCTTGGCTAACCTTCACCGGACGCACGATCGAACAAGAGATGGGGAATGGTTGGACAGAAGGCGTTCATCCTGAAGATTTCGATCGCTGTGTGCAGATTTATGCGGCTTCGTTTGATCAGCGGATTTCATTTGAAATGGACTATCGCCTCAAACGTTTCGATGGAGAATATCGCTGGATTTATGATGCAGGTACCCCTCGATTCACACCAGATGGAGAGTTCCTCGGTTATATCGGGTCTTGTTTTGATATTCACGATCGTAAAATTGCCGAACAACAAAAAGAACAGCTTCTAGCACGAGAATATGCTGCCCGCGAAGCCGCTGAAACCGCAAACCGGATCAAAGATGAATTTTTAGCGGTACTCTCTCATGAATTGAGAACGCCCCTCAATCCAATTATGGGCTGGTCTAAATTGCTCAAGAGCGGCAATCTTGATGAGAAAAAAACGGCTCATGCGATCGACATTATCGAACGCAATGCCAAACTGCAAACGCAACTAATCGAAGACTTGCTGGATGTCTCTCGCATTCTGCGCGGTAAACTCAGTCTCAGCATGAATCCAGTCGATGTGGAATCGATTACTAAATCAGCGTTAGAGACAGTCCGACTTGCAGCCGAAGCGAAATCGATTCAAATTCAAACTGAGTTTTGTTCAACTAGCTCTGTGTTAGGCGATGCTGCACGTCTTCAGCAAATCGTCTGGAATTTGCTCTCGAATGCAATCAAATTTACACCAGCAGGCGGAAGCGTCACAGTTCAGTTAGCGCAGGTCGATTCACAAGTGCAGATTACTGTGAGCGATACCGGGCAGGGCATCTCAGCCGATTTTCTTCCCCATGTGTTTGAGTATTTCCGCCAAGCGGATAGTGCTTCGACTCGTAAGTTTGGTGGATTAGGACTCGGACTTGCGATCGTGCGTCAACTAGTCGAACTGCATGGCGGAACCGTTGAAGCGCAAAGTTTGGGTGAAGATCAAGGTGCCACCTTCACAGTGAAGCTACCCAGCTTGAAGAATAGTACGGTGAACAGTGATCAAACAGAGACACGAACGGATCAGAATGCTTCACTTTCTGGGATTCAAATTCTCGTGGTCGATGATGAAGATGATAGTCGTGAGCTAGCAGCTTTCGTCTTGGAACAATCAGGAGCAACCGTTACCGCTGTTAATTGCGCGATCGCAGCTTTAGACGCGATCGCACAAACCCAATTTGATGTGCTCATCAGCGATATCGGAATGCCAGAGATGAACGGATATATGTTGATCGAGCAAGTTCAGAAACAGACTAAGATTCCTTGCGCGATCGCGCTCACTGCGTACGCGGGCGAACTGAATCAACAACAAGCGATCGAGGCTGGTTTTCAACGCCATTTAGCGAAACCGATTGAACCGGAGTTGTTGATCCAGACTGTTCAAACCGTGCTTCAGACTTGTACAAAATCCAAGATGGCTTGATTAAATTCTGCGGGATGTTCCAAGTGGGGATAGTGCCCGCACTGATTTAATAACAAAGGCTGTTCTGCATTGGGTAGATGTTTTGCAGCGATATAAGCATGATCGATCGGAATAATTCGATCCTGTTTGCCCCAAATAATCAAGGTCGGTGCAGTAATGTTCGGCAGATTTTGCACGATCGGTTGATAGACCGATTCTTTCACGCCGCTTAAACAGAGATTCGTTCGCGCCATTTGAATCAAAGGTTCTTTGCGTCCTGGCAGTGCAAAAATCGGATAGCGCAAATCAATCCATTCTTGCGGAATGCGATCGACATCGAACACATTCTGTCTCAACATCGGACGCATCACTGAAGGTGCAGGTTGCAGCGATCGGATTGCAAACGGTAATGTGGCTAACCGCGCCGAAAGTGTCACTTCCCGCCCTAATCCAAAGCTTCCCACTAACACTAATTTCTCAATTCGGTCTGGAGCCATTAATGCCAACTGCAACGCCGCTCCACCTGACATCGAATGCCCGACTAGCACCGCAGACCCGATCGACATCACATCCATAAAGTCGCGAATAAATTCCGCCTGAAACGCCAGTGAATACGAAGCTGAAGGCTTATCTGAGCGTCCAGAACCGACCATATCGATCGCGATCACTCGATGTTTTCGTGCCAAAACTAAAACATTGTAATACCAGAATTCTGCTGAACCCCCCGCACCGTGCAAGAGTAGAATCGTTCGTTTTCCTTGTCCCGCTTGCCAAAACCGAGTTTTAACGGAACCAACCTGCACGTACTGATCGATCGGAGTCTGGGTTAGAAGCATGAATTTATCGTCTAGAACAAATGACGCTCGATCGCAAAAGAACTTTACGTCGATCGTTACAAACTGAAAACGAGTATACCTGGGGTCAGAAATTTTGCGCGGCGAAGTTCGATCGCCGTCTGCATTCAAGCCGAAATCACTCCATTCAGCCGAAACGGACTCGCTATCGTAGATTGCTCAGACCGCGTTATCATAAGAGAAAGTTAACTTATGTAAACAAGCGTGACTGCGACCTTTCGACCGACTGACAGCGCAATTTTGCCATCGACCTGGCACTGCCTTGACCCGATCTGGGAAGCCAGCGATCGCGAAATTCAGCAAGGTTTACCCCACAGCCAGCTTTCTCCCGCATGGCAAATGATGCTCCTGGGTGATGGCTCTCCGACTCGACATCTCCAGCTTCTGACCGGAGAACCGACCGAAGTTGATGTGCTCGATATGTCTCCGATCGGCTTTTCGACGGATAATGCACCGCCTGCGATCGAGCAAATTCCCGGTAGTCGATTGAGAAGACAAATCTGGCTCAAAACTGCCTCCGGTCAGCGTCTAGGGTATGCGGCTTCTTGGTGGGAACTCAGTCACGTCGATGAATATTTGCAGAATCGATCGCAGCCGATTTGGTCGAATTTATCACGATCGCGCCTAGAGCTATATCGCGAAATCAAAGGGTTGCACTATGGTCGATCGGCGGCACTCGAAGCGGCGTTCGGCTATTCGGCTCCATTCTGGGGACGGCATTATTTGTTCTGGCATCATGGCAAGCCGTTCACGCTAATCTATGAAGTATTCTCGCCCTATCTCGAAAAGTATTTGGGGAAAGCGCAAGCCTAGAATCTATCTGCGAGGCGGCAATGTCAATTCTTGAGACAAATAAAAGCTACACTTTCAGCGACATTTTTAAGCTGAAGCCAGATCTCGAATTGCTGCTAGAAGATTTTGGCTATCAATTGCAGCGGCAGTTCTTAACTTTTAATCAATTTTCGGGACACCTCGATCGACTTTCCACCACTCAACAACGGATCGATGACGGACTTCGCCGGATTGATCTCACGAGTGAAACCGCCCGTCGAGAATCTTTGATTGCACCGATTTTGATCGATGTCGCTCATTATGCAGATGCTCAGATTCGGATTGAATATCCGTTGAAAATTAATTTACAACTACAGGGAAGTTTGGATTATTTATTGCGATCGCGTTCTCTCAGTCAATCCACCAAGAAATCCGAATTATTAGTTGTCGAAGCTAAGCAAGAAGATCTTACGAACGGCTTTGCTCAGTTAGCTGTAGAACTAATTGCGATCAGTTTGTGGGAACGCACACCAGACATCGCTCAACAGTCTGAGCTTGTCGGAGCCGTCTCGACCGGAACGATTTGGCAATTTGGTGTGTTACATCGATCGACCAAATTAATCGAGCAAGATTTAAATCTGTTTTCGATTCCAAGAGATTTAGAGCAAGTACAACGAATTTTAGTTGCCGCGCTGATGTGATCGCGTTACGGGTGCGTTGCGTTGATCAGGGCTTGAAAGCGATCGTCTCGAAAACAGTTAGCATAGAATTGTTGTCTTTCGCTTTCTCAAGCCATGCTCACACCAAGACGAATGATTGAGCCGTCCCACTGGTTAGGGCAAGGAGTTCGGCTAGAGACGGTCAACGGCTTAAGGATTTTCAAGTTTACAAGCGAGCTACAGAATCGGTCTGATGAGTTGCTCGATCGTAAAAAGATGGGCTTGATCACACCAGACGAGCAGGCAGAGCTAGACGGAATTTCTGAACTGTCGCAGATTTTCACGTATGCTAATTCTGTTTTGATGGCTGAATCTCAATGGTCTCCGAATTCCTCCGAGAACTCGTTGCACAACGCGCCGACTACCGCTGTGAATACTGCTGCTTACCAGAGTTTGTAAGTGCCGATCGCTTTACAGTGGATCATATTCAACCGCGATCGCTGAGTGGCTCAGACGATTTGGATAACTTGGCATTTGCGTGTCGTCGCTGCAATGAGCGTCGGTACAATTTCACGACTGGAATTGATCCGGAGATAAAACAGGAAGTCGCTTTGTTCAATCCTCGACAGCAGAAATGGGCAGACCATTTTGCTTGGTCATCAGACGGTTTGAGAATTCAGGGCGTAACGCCAACAGGTCGAGCGACTTGCGATCGTTTAGATATGAATGATGACCGTCATGCAAATGGTTTTATTCAAACATCGCGCCAGTTTTGGAGACAAATCGGAATTCATCCGCCTCAATAGGCGATCGTCATTCCGAATGCTGTCAAAATCAGAATCGGTTTTTGCGTCTTGGCGATATTTGGAATCGAGAGCGATCATTTCCTTGAGAGAGTCGCTAATTCTGGATTCCTAAATTTCTGAGTGCATGCTCACGATTATGCCAAGCGTCCTGGAAATCCGGTGAGAATTGAAGGGCTTTGTCATAGCTTGCGATCGCTTCTTCATAGCGTCCTAATTCGTTCAGCAAAAGCCCGCGATTGAACCAAGCTTCGACCCAATCTGATTTGAGTTGAAGAGCTTCGTCATAGCTTGCGATCGCTTCTTCATAGCGCCCTAATTTATCGAATGAAAAGGCACGACTGTAGTAGAAGTCATGACATTGACCTGATTTGAATTGAAGAGCTTTGTTATAGATAGCGATCGCATTTTCGTGCTCACCGGAAGCAGCAAGAAGCGTAGCTTGCTCAAACAATAATCTTGCTCTGCTTGCAGAAGTTTGATGCTCCTCTAGCCAAGCCTGAATCTTTAAAACCTGGCAATTCCGCTCTGCCTGTGTCCACATAAGGTATTTAACGTAACTACCACATAGCTGCTGTGTAGAGTTGGCAGGTGTTGGTAAAGGCTCTGACTCAAAGGCGTTGTAAAGATCATCTAGAACACTCATCGTCTATTCCTCAATTACTTCAACTAAATCTTCGATCGACACTTCAAACACCCGTGTCAGCCTAATTACCGCAGAAATATCCGCCATCGCCATCCCAGCAGAAGCCGCGTAAGTTTTAATTGTGCTGTAATTCACCCCCGAACGATTAGAGACTTCTTTGAGTGTCCATCCTCGTTCTTTTGCTAATTCACGAATTTTTAAGCGCACCAAACCCATGCTTGACATGGTCGAGATTTCGACCTTTAATAAAAATGCTCAACCGCGATCGCTTCCCTGTCTGGAAAACGTAGAAGCGATCGCACATCTCACAATGGAGACGAAACCCATGATACCAGCCGATCACGATTCGGTTCCGAATTCTGCCGCCGAAAATTATCGGATGCGATTACACCCTTGGTGCATCATTCGGCTACTGCCCAAGATGCAACGAATTGTGGTTCAGCGATTCCGCACCCGCACCCAAGCTGAAGAATATCTCAAAGTCTTGCAGAACCTGATGCCAAAAACGATTCATCAGATTGTGTTCGATCCAGAAACCGAATAGATTAAGAGATGTAAAGTTCTCTATTTTCCCATGCCATCCCTCGGAAAACCTCGCCCACTTTGGAAAGTGATTCTCCTTTCTGCTTTGACTGGCTCACTCTACTACGGCTATTACAAATGGGTGATTCAAGATGAGCTACGCGCTTACAACGGTAAAGGATGGTCAGGCGCACTTTCTCTCACGCCATTTGTTCTTGGGGTTGCCTTGCCGCAAGTCTTAGCAGCACTTGATCCAGATGTTCCAGATGGGTTTCGGTGGTTCTCGATTCTAGGCATTATTTGGATTTATATTGTGCAATTTCGGCTGTATCGGGATGTGAACGAATTATACGATCGAACCAATCAAAAGAAACCGCTCATCGTCTGGTGGCTGTTCATTCCCGGACTTAATCTAATTGTGGGACTGCGGCAAATTCATTTTCTAGCTCAATATTGGGCACAGCAACAAGGCGAAACGGTGAGAGATCCCATTGCTGAACCGATCCCGTTTTTATCGGGAAACATCTAGGCAAAATTGGCGCACATCCTGCTAAGTTTAATAAAGACCGCTTTCCCGATGCGGAAAGTAGGAATTAGCCCTTTCATTCTCTACACCCCATGAGTCATTCTGACGGCATTGCACCCCACGGCGGACAACTGATCAATCGGATTGTTACAGGTACTCAGCGCGAAGAATTCCTTTCTAAAGCCGATTTTCTGCCTCGTGTTCAGCTTGATGAACGAGCAGTCTCGGACTTGCAACTAATCGCGATCGGTGGATTTAGCCCGCTCACCGGATTTATGGGTCAAGCCGATTACGATCGCGTCGTGGAAGAAATGCACTTGGCGAATGGCTTACCGTGGTCGATTCCGATTACTTTGTCTGTGACCGAGGAAGTAGCTGCCCCGCTGCAAGAAGGTAATCTGGTGCGGTTGGATGATCCGACTGGGCGGTATATCGGGGTGCTGCAACTGACAGAGAAGTACACTTACGACAAAAACCGCGAAGCTGTGAAGGTCTATCGCACCGATGAAGAAAAGCATCCGGGTGTCGCGGTGGTGTACCGTCAAGGGAATGTCAATTTAGCGGGCGATGTGTGGTTGTTCGATCGTGATCCGCACCCGTTGTTTCCGGCGTATCAGATTGATCCGGCGCTTTCTCGTGAAGCCTTCCAAGCAAAAGGATGGAAAACGGTGGTCGGATTTCAAACCCGCAACCCCATTCACCGAGCACATGAGTACATTATTAAATGTGCATTAGAAACGGTGGATGGATTGTTCCTGCATCCCTTAGTGGGCGCGACGAAAGAAGATGACATCTCAGCAGACATTCGGATGCGCTGTTATGAAATTATGTTGGAGCATTATTTCCCGAACGATCGTGTAATTCTTGCAATCAATCCCGCAGCGATGCGATATGCCGGACCGCGTGAAGCAATTTTCCATGCGTTGATTCGGAAAAACTACGGCTGTACGCATTTCATTGTGGGACGCGATCATGCGGGAGTGGGTGATTACTATGGCACGTATGATGCTCAGTACATTTTCGATGAGTTTGATCCCGGTGAGTTGGGTATTCAGCCGTTGAAGTTTGAACATGCTTTCTACTGCAAGCGGACACAAGGAATGGCGACGACGAAAACCAGTCCGAGTACGCCTGCCGAGCGGATTCACTTATCAGGAACAAAGGTAAGAGAAATGCTGCGTCGTGGAGAGTTACCGCCGCCGGAGTTTTCTCGCCCCGAAGTCGCAGCAGAATTGGCGAAAGCGATGAAAGCTTGAAAACACGCTCTGGTTTCAATTCAGTTCTAATCGTTGCTTGTCGAGTGTTGTCTTGGCAAGCAATTTTTTTGCGTTTGGCGCGATCGCTCATTTGATCGATACATTGAGAATGGCGAATGGATTGATTTATGTCGCGATACATTCTGAGACGGCTTTTGGGGCTAATTCCCGTTTTATTTGGCATTACATTAGCGGTATTTCTATTGCTGCGATCGATTCCGGGTGATCCGGCGATCGTGCTTGCCGGAGAACGCGCCACCCCCGAACAAATTGCAGCACTGCGGACTCAACTCGGACTCGATCGCCCTTGGTATATTCAATACTTTGCGTTTCTCGGCAATCTATTGCAGTTGAACTTAGGTAATAGTATCTTGAGCGGAATTCCAGTCTTTGATGAGATACGGACGCGTTGGGCGGCAACGTTTGAACTGTCGATCGCTGCAACTCTGGTGGCAATCATTCTTGGAGTTCCAGCAGGCATCATTGCAGCAGTGCAGAAAAATCGCTGGCAGGATCAAGTGACGATCGCAGGTTCATTAGTCGGGGTTTCGCTTCCGGTGTATTGGTTGGGATTGTTATTGATCTATCTATTCTCAGTGACGCTAAAAGTTTTGCCGCCGAGTGGTCGCATTAATTTTGGATTTGATTTTCAGCCTATTACAGGGTTTTATGTCTTAGATACGTTGTTAAAATTCAACATTCCAGCGTTCTTTGATGTGATTGCACATTTGATTCTTCCAGCATTGACATTAGGAACGATTCCATTAGCGATCATGGCTAGAATTACTCGCAGTGCCATGTTAGAAGTGCTGTCTCAAGACTATATCCGAACTGCAAAGGCAAAAGGATTGTCCGATCGCGTAGTGATTTTGCGTCATGCGCTGAAGAATGCACTATTGCCGATTAATACAACGATCGGACTTCAGTTTGGCACCTTATTAAGTGGTGCAGTGTTAACCGAAACAATCTTCTCTTGGGCGGGAATCGGATCTTGGATTTACGAGGGCATTTTGGCGCGGGATTATCCGGTCGTGCAAGGTGGCGTAGTTTTCGTAGCGATCGTATTTGTCTTAATTAATCTATTAGTAGATCTATCGTATGCAATTATTGATCCGAGAATTCGATATCAGTAGTTCACGTTCAATTCGTCGATTTTGGCGATCGACATCCGGCAAAATCGGATTGATGCTGACGGTTGGATTGATTGCGATCGCGCTTCTAGCTCCGATTCTGATCCCGTATGAACTTGGACGCAATCTTGATGTGATTTCCAGATTGCAGCCCCCCAGCGCGATTCATCTACTCGGTACGGATGGATTAGGACGTGATTTGCTTGCATCGATTTTGCATGGCATTCGGACATCTTTGATCATTAGCTTAGGATCAGTTGGAATCGGAGCTACGATCGGTCTCATTCTTGGATTAATTGCAGGTTATTTTCGCGGGTTGATTGATACGCTGGTTCGCTGGTACACAGATATTTTGCTGGCGTTTCCGTCGATTCTACTCGCGATCGTGATTCTCACCATTGCGACCAATCCCCAATTGAGAGTGAGCTTTGCCGGAATCACGCTCTTCGCCATTCGCCTCAACAGTCTACAGACCGTAATGCTGGCAGTCGGTATTGTGCAAATTCCGATTTTTATTCGCCTTACTCGCAGTCTGGTGTTATCGCTTCGTGAACAAGATTACATCCTGGCTGCTAAAGCGATCGGAGCTACCGCCCCGCAAATTATTGTCAAACACATTCTACCGGGAAGCTTAGCGCCGATCATTGTTCAAGCCTCTTTATCATTGGGAACTGCAACGCTCGAAGCCGCTGGACTTGGATTTTTAGGACTGGGAGCACAACCGCCCACCCTAGAACTGGGAACGATGTTAGCAGATGCGTTTCGAGGTGGATATTTTCTGACCTCCCCTTGGACAACACTCTTTCCAGGATTCGCGATTACACTCATCGTGCTGGCATTTAACTTATTAGGAGATGGACTGCGCGACGGGTTTGATCCGCGATCGCAATAGTTGCTATCCTGAATTTCAATCCCTGTTGCATCTGTTATGAAAGAAATCGAAGTTCTGCTTGAAGCGCTAAAAAATCCGGATGAAGATGTCCGATCTGATGCAACTCAAGCCTTATGGCAAATTTGGTTTAATCAAAAAGGCGTAGCGGGGTTGCAAACTCTACAGAGAGCACAGGTACTTTTAGAATCTGGCGAAGCACCTCAAGCAGAAGCAGTCTTATCCGAACTGATTGAGAAATTACCTGATTTTGCCGAAGCTTGGAATCGACGCGCTGTTTTGTATTTTGTGCAGCAACAATACCGAAAAGCGATCGCGGATTGTCAAAAAGTGATCGAGCTAAATCCAATTCACTTCGGAGCGTTACACGGCTTGGGATTGTCTTACGCGGCATTAGGTGAATATCGAGATGCGATCGCAGCATTTCGGCAAGCTTTGGAAATTCAGCCTTATGCGATCGAAAATCAGCGATTGATTTTGGAATGTACGGCGAAACTGAGTTGACGTGAGATTCATAAGGCTCCTCGCTTCGTTGCTCAATCGCCCCGGAATGGAATTCGGGGCGATTGAGCAACGGAGTGCAAAAACTCATCAAATTCACGCTAGTAAAAAAACTCCAAGCTTCTGAATCAGCCTGGAGTTCTGAGTGAAGAATGTTCGATCGATCAACCCCCCGCGATCGCAGGAATGATACTCACTTCGTCACCATCTTTTAGCGCTGTATTCTCATTGTCGAGAAACCGAATATCTTCGCTGTTCACATAGAAATTCACGAAGCGGCGAAGCTTTCCTTGTTCATCACAAAGACGCGCTTTGATGCCCGGACAATTCGTTTCAAGCGACTCTAACAATGCACTGATGGTTTCACCATTGCATTCGACCGTTGCTTGGTCGTTGGTGAGCTTTTGCAATGGAGTTGGAATTAGAACTTTAACAGACATGACTTTAGAACAGTGTGGGGATAACTAAACTATTAAACCAAAACTTGCTGCCACTCTAAGCGATCGAGCGTTCTGGATCTTTCCAGTGCCCGCTCGAAGCTGTCGAGTTTCGGCTCGATCGTGAACGGTTCGCCAATGTAACCTTGAACCGCTTCCTGAGTCTTCAACCCATTTCCAGTGATATAAACCACCGTGGTTTCTTCGGGGTCAATCTTGCCTGCTTCAACCAATTTTTTCAGAACTGCGATCGTCGTTCCGCCTGCGGTTTCGGTAAAGATTCCTTCGGTTTCAGCCAGCAGCTTGATGCCATCAACGATTTCGGCATCGTTCACCGATTCGATGTTGCCGTTGGTCTTGCGGGCGATATCCACCGCGTACACCCCATCAGCAGGATTGCCGATCGCGATCGATTTTGCGATCGTGTTCGGTTTCACAGGTGAGATAAAGTCACGTCCTTCTTGGAACGCTTTCGCGATCGGAGAGCATCCTTCCGCTTGTGCGCCACTGAATCGGACTGCTTTTTCATCGACCAATCCAACCTCAACGAATTCTTTGAAGCCTTTGTAGATTTTGGTGAACAGTGAACCCGATGCTAATGGAGCCACAATGTGATCCGGAAGTTGCCAGCCGAGTTGTTCGATCACTTCGTAGCCCAAAGTTTTCGAGCCTTCAGAGTAGTACGGGCGCAGATTGATATTGACAAAGCCCCAGCCGTGAGTGTTTGCCACCTCAGAACAGAGGCGATTCACTTGGTCGTAGTTGCCGTGAACAGCCATCACCGTCGGACCGTAAATTAGCGTTCCGAGCACTTTTCCAGCTTCAAGATCAGACGGAATGAACACACAACAATCGAGACCTGCATGAGCCGCGATCGCTGCGGTCGAGTTCGCTAAGTTTCCGGTACTGGCACAAGAAACCGTGGTAAAGCCTAATTCACGAGCGCGGCTCAGTGCGACTGAAACTACCCGATCCTTAAAGCTCAGAGTTGGCATATTCACAGCATCGTTTTTGATGTAGAGCTTTTTCAGCCCCAAACGACGCGCCAAACGATTCGCCTGCAACAAAGGAGTCATTCCGGTGCCCACATCGATCACATTGTCGGTTGCGACGGGCAGGAACGGACGATACCGCCAAATCGAATTCGGACCTGCTTGAATCGTTTCGCGTGTGACCGTTTTGCGGAGCCAGTCGTAGTCGTATTTCACTTCTAACGGACCAAAGCACAATTCACAGACGTGAGTGGCTTTCGGTTCGTACTCTGCTCCACACTCTTTACACTGGAGCGCTTCAAAAGCAGATTGGCTGGTTCTTGTGTAGGTGGCGGTCATGTCTCGAAACTCCCTAACTGCAAGCTATCTATCGTTTGACTGTGATTTCGCTCAAAATCGTATCACGCAGAAAATACCGAGTCAAATAAACCCGACTCTTTTTATCGGGATTGCCTAACCTCCGCTCACCGGGGGGATTAGCACGATTTCATCGCCGTTTTGAACGATCGTATCGGGGGAAACAAATTCTAAATTTACGCCAAATTGAGTAACTTCCCGGAGCGGTGCGAGTTGGGGACGATCGTGTAAAAGACGATCGCACACTTGAGCAACAGTGATGCCCGCTGGCAACTCCAAAGCCAGTTCTGGCGAACCATACGCATCTTGATATGCCGCAAACAGTTTCACGGTCACGGTAATCGAGTCAGACATTTTTAAGAATCAGTAATGTTCAAAATTTGGCGAAAAAGATCAATCTAAGAAAGACGATCCCCGCCCTCCTCTGAGTATGACGTACTGTATTAATCCTGATTGCCCTCACCCGCAGAATCCCGACGGTTCCGAATTTTGTCAGACCTGCAATGCGAAGCTGATTGAAAAACTCAGAGGACGATACCGAATTTTGCAACTTTTAGGACAAGGCGGATTTGGTAAAACGTTTTTAGCAGTTGATGAAGATCGTTTAGGAACTCGCTGTGTGATTAAGCAATTTTCCCCGCAGCTAAAAGGCACAAAAGCGATCGATAAAGCGGTTCAACTGTTTGAACAGGAAGCCGTTCGCCTGCACGAATTAGGGGAACATCCGCATATCCCAGCACTTTTAGCTTACTTTGAGCAGGATCAGCGACTGTATTTAGTTCAGCAATTTATCGAAGGGTCAACGCTGGCACAAGAATTAGCGCACTCAGGAGCATTCAACGAACAGAAGATTCGCGAAGTCTTAGTGCGACTGTTGCCCATTTTGAAATTTGTTCACGATCGTCATGTGATTCACCGCGATATTACACCTGCAAACATCATTCGCCGTAAGCTCGATGGGCGATTAGTGCTCATCGATTTTGGCATTGCGAAAGTTTTAACGGAGACGAATTCAGTTCAGCCTGGAACTCGGATCGGCACAGAGGGATATGCCCCGATCGAGCAATTACGCAACGGTAAAGCCTATCCAGCGAGTGATTTATACAGTTTGGGTGCGACTTGTTTGTATCTGATGACGCAGGTTCGACCAGAAGAATTAAATGATCCGCTGTCGGGTCGCTGGCTCTGGCGTGAACATTTAGAGCTTCGAGGCGGCGGCATAAGTCAACGGATTGGAGAGATTCTCGATCGCATGTTAAGAGATCTCGTTAGCGAACGTTACCAAACCGCTGATGAAGTCATGCGCGATTTGAGAATGGCACTTTCGACCCCAGCAGTCAGCACTTCTGTTAAACACTCTAGTAATGGCAATGGAAAAGGCGCACCGTTATCAATGTCATTTCCGCTAACTGAGCCACCGTTAGAATCGCGCCCCTCGAAGCCGAGAATTTCTGCGCCCCCTCCTCCCCCTTCTTTACCCGTGAGTGCTTCTCGATCGCCGCAAAAAAGTTCTCAAGCTCGAAAATGCCTCCATACCTTACACGGTCATACGGCTTGGGTGATTTCAGTCGCAATCAGTCCCGATCGCAAAACTTTAGTCAGCGGCAGTTTAGACGACCGTATTTTGGTCTGGGATTTGAACACGGGCGATCGTCTAGGAACCCTGACCGGGCACACAAAATCGGTCAATGCACTCGCATTTAGTCTAGAAGGACGGCTCATTAGTTGCAGCGATGATGATTCGATAAAAATGTGGCGTTTACCGAATGGAGATTTAATTCGATCGCTTTCTGGTCACTTGCGCGATGTGAATTCGGTTGTGTTTAGCCCAGATGGTCAGTTCATCATTAGCGGTAGCGAGGATCGTACCGTTTGTGTGTGGAAATCGACAACTGGAGAGCTTTTACAGAAATTTATCACTCCTGGAATGGTGCGATCAGTTGCCATCAGTCCGAATGGGCAAATCGTCGCGAGTGGTGGACTCGATAATCAAATCAAGCTCTGGAATCTGGTGACAGGTCAACAAATCCGGACATTGAGCGGGCATCAGAATTCGATTTTGTCGATCGCGATTAGTCCTCAAGGCGATCGGTTAATCAGCGCAAGTAAAGATAAAACGATCCGAATTTGGCAACCAAATACCGGCGAATTGCTGCAAACCTTGACCGGACATTTTGATATTGTGAACGCGATCGCGATCAGTCCTGACGGCAAAACCTTGATCAGTGGAAGTAACGACAAAACCGTCAAGCTTTGGAATCTCACAACAGGCGAGTTGATTTGTAGCTTGAATGAGCATACTCATGCGGTGAATGCGATCGCCATTAGTTCAGAGGGCAAGCTGTTTGCGAGTGGTAGCTCAGACAACACGATCAAAGTGTGGCAACTGTCTGTCTAAACGACTGCAAAAAATTAGACGTAGGGGAGATGAGCAACTCGATCGAATGCAGTTAATCTATTACCATTCAGGGCGCAAAAATGCTTCTGAAGTTTCGGCTTCGCTACGTTGTCCTTACTCCGGAACCCTAAATCAATGGATGCAGCTAGATCCCCACGACGAATTGACTATCTATTGCGTAAAGCGGATTATGTCAATTGGCATCGTCAGCAAAGTAATCGGCAGATTTTGCGATCGCAGCAAGGATTTAGTGAAGTTGAGTCATCGCGTCCAAAAGCTTGTCGGGGCTGTGTGAATTATCACGGGATTTCATACGGTTACAGCCGAGAACGCCGCACACCGTTAATTTGTGGCTTCCATCCGTTTGGTTGGGAGGGGTCAGACTGTCCTGACTGGGAAAGCCTTAAAGGTTGAAAAAGTCGAAGAGTTGATGTGCCATTTCTAACTTAGAACAAGGCGGAATGGTGAACTGACGACCAGAACGATCAAGAATTACCGCTTGATTCGTATCGCTGCCAAATCCGCTATTCGGTTGATCCACAGGATTAGCAACGATCGCGTCTAAATTTTTTCGCTTCAATTTGTCGATCGCGGGTGTGACGTAATCCCCGGTTTGTGCAGCAAATCCAATCAAGACTTGATGCGGCTTTTTCAACGTTGATAACTCAGCCACGATATCAGGAATCGAAACAAGCTCTAATGATTTTGGTAACTGATCTTTTGGAAGTTTAGAATCACTATAGAGATCAGAGCGAACATCACCAACAGCAGCAGACATTACAATATAATCTGCAACGCTAAAATGCTCTTTCATGGCTTGCTGCATCTCTGCGGAACTAGTCACAGAAACAAGACGAACATTGCGAAGTGACGCGAGAAGATGAGACTCGATCGGAGCATGAACCAGGGTGACTTGTGCGCCTCGGTGTAAGGCAGCTTGCGCGATCGCAATTCCCATTTTTCCAGTTGAAGGATTACCGATAAACCGCACTGGATCAAAATGTTCACGGGTTCCTCCTGCACTAATTAAAACGTGCTTTCCAGTTAAATCTCGCTTTCCATTCGTGTGTAAGAGCGATCGAATTTGCGCTAACAATTCTTCCGGTTCTGCCATGCGTCCGGTTCCAATGCGATCGCAAGCAAGAATCCCAGAACCCGGATCAGCCGAATGGTAGCGCGGATCACACAGTAACTCTTTCCAGTTGCGCTGCGTCGATCGCTGTTCCCACATATCCGTATTCATCGCAGGCGCTAACAACACCGGACAGACTGAAGCGAGAACGGTATTGGTCAGCAAGTTGTCCGCCAAACCATGAGCCAATTTTGCTAAGGTGTTCGCAGTTAGAGGAGCAATCATAAATAGATCCGCCCATTCTGCTAATTCGATATGCAGCGGGCGAGGATTAGAAGCTTCCCAAAAAGCGCGATCGACATAAGCCGGATTTCGGCTCAAGGTGGCAAACGTCAACGGTGAAACAAACTCTTGAGCAGAATCCGTAAGAATGACTTTGACCTCAATCCCATCTTTTGCCAATGCAGAAACGACATTGCACACTTTATAAGCCGCAATCCCACCACTGATGCCGATCAGAACTCGTTTTGTCACAGATGTTACTTCGATGTATACAGGGCTGATTCTAGCAATCGATCGCTTAAATTCAGAACAGATCAAGCTTTGGCGTAGGGAGTGTACTGTCTGAGTGTAGGTGCTTGATATTCCAGAACAATCTCCGACGGAAGGACTCCTTCAGCCGTCAGCACATTCGCAATTCCCTCCTCTGTAGGGTCGCTATGAATATAGATTTTGCCGTTTTGAATCGACAAATGAAGGCTCGTGTAAATTCTACGAAAATGATTATCCCAGCCCGTTTGAATAATTTGATAGTGATGAGATTTATCGTCGATCAGTCGAACGGTTTGAGTGTCGTTCATGCGTCGATACAAGTCATAGTAGCGATCGACGACTCGCTTAAGAATTTCAGCGTATTCTCCTACTCGATCCATTGCTCAATTCCTGGATTTTCGGTACGGTACACCAGAATTTTAACTTTGAAGGCTTGAAGACTGTCTTGGTACAGAGGCTTATCGAATTCTGTTCTGTAAACCTCTAGGGGCACAGCAAGGTAGAGCTTTCGGCTCCAACCATTGTATTTGAAGCCCAACTGATAGTGGAGATATTGCCCAATTGCTGCATGAAAATCGTTAACTGTGCTGGCATCGAGAAAACTTTTGATTTCCACTGCAATCTGTTCACTCTCCCGCTGGGCAGCAATAATCCGCTCCGCGCCGAGATCGACTTTTAAGTTTGTCGGACCGTAACGAACGAGAAGCGGATCATCTGTTATGTTCCACCCTTCTTGAATCAAGGCTTGTCTGACCGCTTGGTGAAATTTGTCTTTAGCGCTCACGATTCGTCGTAGGCTTCGAGATCTAATAAGTAAAGATACTGTTCTACCAATTCTGGGCGTTGGAATGCGATCGCTCTTAACAGGTGCCAATCTTTCAGTCCTTCAAACGCATTGGTGTACGCATCCTGCTCTAAGCGCGTTGCCAATTCCGCAATATCCGTTTCGGTCAATGTGGACACGTTGAGTTGTCCTAAGCTGAATGCAGTCATTGTTCGACCTCCCGCAAGTTTCCCCTTAAACTAAATTTTACTTCAGGAGCTACAAGCGGTATCAGAATAAAATCTTCGTTAATGTTTGCTTTAAAACTGATAGCCACCCTCTAAGCGAACTTCAAATTCACCGCCACTGATGCCAAAGCGCGATCGCCAATTGTAGCCGCGTGTCGATCGATTTCTCAAAATCATGCCGTAAGACAAATCAGACACCCGACTGATCAAACTGTCCGATGATCGATAGTTCTGCACATATAAGCCGATCGACCAAAGCGAACTGAGGCGCTGTAATGTCTCGAAGCCGTAAAAAAACTGGCTGTTCAATTCGAGCGAAGAGCGGAACTCTAACCCATTTCGGAAGCCGATTTGCCCCTGGAAAAAACCAACCGGATTTAATTTCTGATTGTCATACCCTAAATAAAATCCAGGTGTAATCGAATAGTTCAGGTTGCTTTGCTGTCGAGTGTAGGTATGGCTGAGAGTGAGAAAGCCTGGATTCGATGGAGTGACGGCACTACTCCAAGCCAATCGCAGCGATGGAACCATCGTGACCAGAGCATTCGGTTTGCCATCGGCTCCTTGAATCACACGACTATCAATGTGATTGATCAAAGAATTGAGATAGAGTCCGATCGTTGGCTCCGGATCGCCAGTATTGTTGCGCGACACATCAAAAGCACTGTTGCCGTTGAGATTAAACCAGATGCCAGAATTCACCGTGTAGTTCCACTTGCCAAACGAAGCTGACCACAGTGCCTCAACGGTTGGAAGATAAAGGTAGCCTTCAAATTGATTGATTCTGGTTTTGGCGCGACCGACTTGAGTAAGTTCGATGCGATCGAAGGCAATATCCGACGATCGAATCGCTAAGGGAACGACCGTCGAATCGGCTGCGGCAAACTCTTGAAAGACCGTTTGACCCTCAGGAGATTGCAGCGCGACTTGTACCGCAGATGATCGATTCGGCGTTAGTTCAGTCGTGGCACTCGGAACTGGAATTCCGGTAAATGATAATCGTCCGAAGTCTTGATTTGATAGTCTCAGACGCGAAAAATAGGTGGTTCCATCTGTCCAAGTGCGTTCAATTTGGCGAAATCGAGCCAGTCTGCGCTGATTGCCTGTGCGGATTTGAAACAGTTCGGCACGATCGGGCGTAATCAGACTCGGAAAGGTAAATGTTCCCGAAGTTTGGTCGAGTCCGCTGGTGCGATTTGCGTAGTACAGACCTCGATTTAATCGCTGATTGATCGATCGACGTTGTGCGGCAGTCACTTTCGCTGCAAGGGGCGAAAATCCTTGGCGTTTTTCATAGCGATCGCGACCTTCTGCTAAACTCTGAGTCAAATCTTTCGGACGAATAAAGCTAAAAAGTCCACCGAGCAATAATCCTAAAGTAGAGTTCAACGAATGAAGATCATTCACTTCGCCTTCTTTGAAAGACACAGACAAAGAGAAGCCTGGATTTGCGAATACATTTGAGTAAGTCACTTGGGGCAAAGTCGCATCGTATTGTAGAAGCGTTCGATTGTGCGGCAGATTAATCGAAAAACGATGCCAAAAGCTTTGTTCGTTCACCGTGACTCTGGTGCGGAGAATTTGCGGCGATCGTTGACCGAGTGAAATCCAGAAGAGTGAATTCAAATAAGCGCGATCGCGTTCAGACTCACTTAGATTGGGATTCACCAAGAGATTGAGCAAATCGAGATTGTCAAACTTTCCCAACTGTCCGATCTTGATTCCAGGAAGCGAGCTAATTTTCGGAGCCGTTGATGTTCCACCACCAAACGGATCTTTCCAACCGATTCCAGCGCCTTCTAAGGCAGGTTTCGGAACTTCTGCCCCAACGAACAATCCTTCTGCACCCGTCAACGCTTGCAAGTCCGAGGTCGGGAAGGCTTGAAGAATCAGCGGTGCATTTTCGACTTCTAGAAACTGAAACAGAGAGCCGCCACCATTGGGATTGTTACTTGATCCAGTTCCGAGACGGGGCGGTGTAGGAGCGAGACGAATGGCAGCAGGACTGAGGGATGAATTGTTGAGAATGATCGGCGGTGCGGGAATGCCTGCGGGGTTCGTGACTTCGCCCGCGATCGCTTCGATCGTGAATTGGGTGGCAGTGCTCTGTCCGTACAAATCGCGAAACACCTGTGGTAGTGCCCAAACCGCTTGCAGTCCCCAAAGCGATTGGGTGAGTCGAATGCGCTGATCAAGTTCAACATTAGTTTCTTGTCCTTGATAGTCTATTCCACCTTGCCAACCGCGTGTTTCGAGCACCAGTCGATTCTGGGGTAGCGCCCAGAAAAACTGATCGGATTTCTGAAAATTCGCAAAATCGAAATTCCGAATCAAAAGCTGATCGTCTTGATATTGAATATCAACATCTGCGTAGTTTTCCGTTTTTGTTGGTGTAAATACGCTCGTAGATTCGAGTAAATTACTGGCGGGATTGACGATCCAGGGGTACCGTGCTGAATTTGTACTAATCGAACCCAAAATCACAGCATCCAAAATCTTTTTTGCCGTATTGGAATCGGTGCTAATTGGTTTTGACGATTCTGGTTTCGCAGGTTCTAAAGTCGGCGAATTGATCGAAGGTTCGTCGGGGTTGGTCGGGAGTGGAACAATAATCTCGCTTGGAGTCGGATTAATGGTTTGAGCAATGATTTCTTTTGAAGGTGTTTGATCGATCGAGATTTCTACGGACTCTAAAGACTCTGAAGTGAGCGGAGCGGCGACGATACGATTTGGATTTAGAACATAAATCAATAAGCCAATGATGATAGAAAGACTGTATAAAGAGCGCTGCATAACTCTACTGAATCACAGGATAAAACACGCAAAAACTGTCCAAATTTTCCTGAGCGCGAATGCTGGAAAAATTGGCATTGTAAGGTTATTTCACGCTGGAATCTCTGAAAGCTACTGGATTTTACGCAGGTACTTACTGAGGTTCACTTAGGTATGAAATCCACTTTTATAGTGCCCTGTGAGTCGAGATTCAGTTAATGAGAACATCTACGGAAATTATATTTTTTAGCAAGTAATTATCTTGCATTTTTGCGTGTTAACACTTGTTAAAATGATTTTCAAGGAATTGTCCAAAAGTACAAAGTCGTTTCTTCTTCGATATCAAGTTTGATCATTTTTTCCGGTTCCCAATCCCCCATATCAAAATCGATCGAGACAATTCGCGTTCCCGATCGCAATTGCTTAAACAAGATCGGTCGTAACCTTAAATTAAGATGCGGCAATAAATAAAGAACAACGATCGAAGCGTTTTCAAACCGACTTTCAAATAAATCCGCTTCTTGAAATGTCAGTCGATCGCTGATTCCTGCTTGTTCCGCTGCCGATCGCGCTTGCTCGATTCGCACCGGGTCAATATCAATCCCCACACCCCGCACCTCGTACCTCATCGCCGCTGTGATTAAAACCTGCCCCTCTCCGCAGCCGAGATCATAAATCACATCGGTTTCGTTCGCTCCGACCGCTTCGAGCAGCACATCAATCGCCCGTTGCGGCATCGGAATAAACGCAATATCTGGTCTTCGTCGCATTTTATCTGGCTTTACAATTTCGTCTGAGTTCCCCATCATACTGAAAGGCGATCGCAATTTTGTACACCAAAACAGAGCGAGATACGCTTGACTCAACAGGCTAGGCTTGATTTAAAGTGCTTTTGTCGTGACGCAAGGCTAAGGGACAGTCATAGGGATTATGGGCAACTCGGCGCAGAAAGAACAACTCAAATCGATCGCGACACGCCTCAGCGAAGAACGCCAGAAAAAGTCGATTTCGCTCGAAGAAATTGCCGCGAAAACCTACATTCCGCAGCGACTCTTGAGCGCGATCGAAGATGCAAACCTCGATCGACTTCCGGAGCCTGTATTTATTCAAGGCTTTATTCGCCGTTATGCCGACGCGATCGGACTTGATGGCACCGCTTTATCAAAAGAATTCACAGTCGATCTCTCTCCGCTGCCTGCTCCCACTGCGGCAACCCTGATTTCTTCGACTCCTGAACCGCCCTTAAAGCCTGTGGTGCAAAACACTACACCGCTAAAACCCGCTGCACCACCCCCAAAACCCGCTGCACCGGTCACCCCACTCCCCACTCCGAAGCCTCAAGAGCCAGAGCTAGTCCGCGACGAGCCGAAACTAAAACTGAACGAGCCGAAATTACAGACCAATCAAGCGCCATCTCGATTGCCCTTGATTGCGTTGGGAGGCGCGATCGCGCTTGGCGTAATCGGTATCCTTACTGCAACGCTCCTAAATCGTCCCGCAGAGCGATCGACTCCGGTAGCGACAACCGCTGTTCAATCCCCGAAACCCTCGATCGCTCCTCCCAGTCCAACGACTCAAGCCACTGCGAAACCTTCTCCGAGTCCTTCTCCAGCGGGTGCAGTCGGTGTGAAAATGAATGTCAACGAAGATAGCTGGGTCGAAGTTCTGGTCGATGGCAATCCTGCGTTTGAAGGAACACTCCCTAAAGGCACTCAGCGATCGTGGAGTGGAAAGCAGCAAGTGGTCGTTACGGCTGGAAATGCAGGTGGCGTAGCGCTTTCTTATAACAATGCGACTTTCAAACCGATGGGTAGCGCTGGAGAAGTTCAAAGCGCGACGTTTCCGCCGACTCCTTAACGCTTGACGGCTCCGTTAGTCGGTTGAGAAATGGCGATCGCTCGATCAAGATGTTTCGCTTGATATTGCCCAACGAGATAATGATCGACGTGTTGAAAAACTGCGATCGGCGCAACCGTTCGACAGGAAAAGAATTCCACAGCAACGCGCCCATCTGGAAACACTCGCACTTTTGGAGAGTAATCTTTCGGTGCTTCTGCCCGCCATTGCCAATTAGGAAGGGCAGGAAGACTATTGAGCAATCGATGATGGCTCCAAGTAGCAATCCGTCCGACCTTACCGAATTCGAGCAGTTCACACCGCAGTAGAGACGCAATTACAAACGACATCGGAGAATGATCACCGTCGATCGCATCCATAAAATCAGCTAAAGCGCTTTCGGGTTTTGGTGGCATGTCGCGATCTCCAGCGGTCAAGAGCGCTTTCTCTAGATGGGAAGTCGTGCTGAACTGTTCTGGAAGTGCCCAAGTTGCTCCAGTGCCATCATCACCGATGCGGTAGAGATAGCTCACGAGTCGAAATCCTGGTTTGAGCTTTAAGCTGGGTACCTTCATCAAAGCGGTACCAGGATTCGCGGTGCTAATAAACCATTGCCCTTGACGATTCGGCATTTGGAAAGCTTCTTCTAGAGAACCGCCGAAATGAAACAAACTGCTCAGGTCTTGAAGTGAAGTCGGTGCTGGGGGTTCTTCTCGATCGAGATAAATCTCAGGGTAATTTTCCGCTTTTGGAACCAGTAGAGCAGTCTTGAAATGCTGTCTAATTTTTTGCAGGGCTTCGAGTGGAACTCTTTGAGTAGACATGAACGGGGCGGAAGGTGAAATCTGTTTTTAAAGTGCCCGCGATCGTGCTTGAAATTCGTACTGCCGCCCCACCGCTTCATAATAGAAAGAGTCCTTTATGTTGCCGAGCTATGCCGAGAGATTTGCGCGGATTTATCAGACAGCTTGAAGAACGCGGACAGTTACGCCGTATCAAAACGCTGGTTGATCCTGACTTAGAAATCGCTGAGATTGCGAATCGCATGTTGCAGCATGGTGGACCTGGATTGCTGTTTGAAAATGTCAAAGGGTCGCCGCATCCGGTCGCCGTGAATTTGATGGGAACGGTGGAACGGGTGTGTTTGGCGATGAATATGGAGTCGCCGCAAGAGCTTGAAACGCTGGGGAAAAAGTTGGCGTTGTTGTATCAGCCGCGCCCACCGAAAAAGTTTTCGCAAGCGATCGAGCTTGGAAAAGTTCTGTACGATGTGGTGCAAGCGAAACCTTCCCGCGATTTTCTTCCTGCTTGTCAGCAAATTGTCCTCAAAGATGATGAGGTCGATCTCAATCAAATTCCGATGCTGCGGGTCTATCCCGGTGATGCAGGCAAAGTGCTCACGCTCGGATTGATGATCACTAAAGATCCAGAAACGAAGATTCCGAATGTCGGGGTGTATCGGTTGCAGTTGCAGTCGAAAAATACGATGACGGTTCAATGGTTGTCGGTGCGAGGAGCCACTCGGCACTTGAGAAAGGCGGCAGAACGGGGAGAAAAATTAGAAGTTGCGATCGCGCTCGGTGTTGATCCGTTGATTATTATGGCGGCGGCAACTCCGCTACCTGTCGATCTGTCTGAGTGGCTATTTGCGGGATTGTACGGCGGCGCGGGTGTACATTTAGCAAAGTGTAAAACCGTTGACTTAGAAGTGCCTGCGGATTCGGAATTCGTTTTAGAAGGAACGATTACACCGGGAGATGGCGCGATCGATGGTCCGGCGGGCGATCACATGGGGTATTACGGCGGCGTGAATGAAAAGGCTCCATTGCTGCGATTTCAGTGTATGACGCATCGGAAAAATCCGGTTTATCTCACTACGTTTAGCGGACGACCGCCAAAAGAAGATGCCATGATGGCGATCGCGCTCAATCGAATTTACACGCCGATCCTCAGACAGCAAGTTCCGGAGATTATCGATTTCTTCTTGCCGATGGAAGCCTTGAGCTATAAAGCAGCGGTGTTATCGATCGATAAAGCCTATCCCGGACAAGCAAGACGAGCCGCGTTAGCGTTCTGGAGTGCATTGCCGCAGTTTACTTATACAAAGTTCGTGATTGTCGTGGATAAAGACATTAATATCCGCGATCCCAGAGCCGTCGTTTGGGCGATTACTTCAAAAGTTGATCCGGCTCGCGATGTGTTTATTCTGCCGGAGAATCCGTTTGATTCGCTCGATTTTGCGACCGAGAAACCAGGTTTGGGGAGTCGAATGGGAATTGATGCGACGACGAAAGTTTTCCCAGAAACTGATCGACCTTGGGCTGATCCGCTTAAGTCTGATCCCGATGTGGCGGCAATGGTCGATCAACGTTGGGCGGAATATGGATTGGCTGATCTCAATTTAGGTGCAGTTGATCCAAATCTGTTCGGTTATCAAATCGAGCGGTAATCGTTTCGCCATAAAATCCGGGTAATCATCATTCACCGTAAATCCGGGTAGAGACGCAATTAATCGCGTCTCTACGGGTCATTGGGTCAACGCGAATGTTGTATTCATTAGGTCATCGGGTCAACGCAGAATCCGCCACATTCGTAGATTAGATCGATACGATTCAGCCGATCGCATTGTTAATCGATCGAGACAAATATCTAACTTCAGTTAGAGGCAGGCATTTATGAATTTGTCTTGTATATCTGGAGTTGCTCAGGGATTAAGATGCCAAAGCAAAAAACTATCTACGTTGCTGCGCTGATTTTGTCGATCGTATTTGCAACGCAATTGACGCTAATCCAACTGAACATTCGTGGAATTCTGTCTGCCGAAGATTTCTCAATGTTCATTCGCAGGCGCTTCATTACTCTAGAATTCATTGCCCTCTGCTTTTTGTATCTAATCTGGCTGACCCAAAGCCGCCCAAAAACGCCAGCATTGCGCTATCTCGAACTCTTGAAACCCGCAAGCTTATTTTTAATCGTGGCTTGGCTGGCTCATCCATTGACCAGTGATATTCATCTGTACCTACAGTACGGTTTGATGAGTCTTTATCGCATTAATCCGTACCTCACGAATGCGATCGATTTTGAGTCTGTTGTCAGTACTTTTTTAGACTGGGAGCAAAGCTCGACGTATGGAATCATTTCACTGGCTATCTTTGCGATTCCTGCGAAATTCGTTGAGACGAATATCTATCTGGGGGTTTACCTTTTCAAACTCTTCTGTGTCGGGTTTCATGTGCTCAATGGATTCCTCATTTGGAGAGCGCTGAGAACGAATGTGTATCGGCATCAAGTCACACTGGCATATTTGTTGAGTCCGGTACTGCTGTTTGAACAGGTCGTCGAAGCACATCTAGACGTGATTCTATGTACGGTCTTAATTGCGATCGATCAACTGTTAAAAACTCGGCGGTATCTGCTGGCGTTATTCTCTGCTGGTGTTGGATTTTTGCTCAAAACGCTGCCGATTATTTGGATTCCACTGATAGGAGTGTTTTTGATTCGGCTCAAACGCTGGAAAACGATCGCCAAATTTCTCGTTGTGGGTGGAGTTGTGATTCTGACGCTGCATTTGACCTTGTTTCCGACGATCGAGTCTTGGAGAAGTATTCTAAATCCAGGAGTCGAAGGGATGACAGCGGGATCATGGCATGGTGTACTCAAGGGTATTTTGTTCCTGACTCAACCGCCCTTATCGAGTCCGACCCAATTTGCACCGGGTTCGATTCAAGCAGAAATTCTCCATTTGTATAGTCGTTTGACCCTACTTTTGTTTGCTGCTTACTATGGCTTCACGCTCTACCGAATTTATCGCGATCGATCAATTCTAGAAGGTCAATTGATGATCCAAATTGGCTGGGTTACATTTGCTTTATTTGCATTTGCAACCGCGTGGTATCAGCCGTGGTATGCAACTCTTCTGCTAGTGATTGCTGCTCTGAATTTTCAACATGCTCCGTTTTTTGCCATCACTAGCTTTGTCTTTTCGCTAATGGGGACAGTTGCGAACTTCTGTCTAGGATATGGAACAGGATTCCCCGGAGTGACAGCCGCGATCTTAACGATGGGATCTGCGATCGTCATGTTAGTGCTGCGACCCAAGATCATGTCGCACTTTCAAGCAGAATTTCCGCGTGGAATTGAACGTGAGCTTCAACAAACGAGGCAATGAAATAGTAGCTGTGGTCATAGCCTTCCTGAAATCGTAAGGTCAACGGTTGCCCGACAGATTCACAAGCTTGTTGAAATACTTCGGGTAACAGTTGATTTGCAAGAAATTGATCGTTCGTGCCTTGATCAATCAAGATCGATCGCGGAAATTGACTCGTTTGAACTAGCTCAGTCGCATCATACGATCGCCAAGTCGATCGATCTTGTCCCAGATAGTTCGAGAAAGCTTTTTCTCCCCAAGGACATTGCATCGGTGCACAAATCGGAGCAAATGCAGAAACGGATTGATAGCGAGCGGGATTCTTTAAAGCACAGATTAATGCTCCATGTCCGCCCATTGAATGCCCGAAAATCCCTTGTCTGCCGTTAGTTGGGAAATTCTCAGCAATCAAACTCGGTAACTCATCAACAATATAGCTATACATGCGATAGTGCTGATCCCAAGGTGACTGAGTTGCATCTACATAAAATCCTGCACCTGTGCCAAAATCCCAATCGTCATTCTCGTCCGGAATTCCCGTGTTTCTCGGACTCGTATCTGGGGCGACGACAATCAATCCATGTTTTGCGGCGAACTGTTGCGCTCCAGCTTTCACCATGAAATTTTCTTCGGTGCAAGTTAGACCTGCGAGAAAGTACAACACAGGTAAAGAGCGTTCCTGCGCTTGCGGCGGTAGATAGATCGAGAATTTCATCGGGGCATTGCATGAAGTCGATCGATGAGAATAAACCTCGATCGAGCCTCCGAAACATTTGGTTTTACTAATTCGTTCCATCAGAATGTCACCACCGATCGAATCACTTCTCCTCGGTGCATTAGATCGAAGGCTTCATTGATTTCGTCGATCGGTAAAACCTTCGTCACCAAATCATCGATATTGATCTTGCCGTCCATGTACCAATCGACAATCTTCGGCACATCAGTTCGTCCTCTTGCTCCCCCGAATGCGCTTCCTCGCCAAACGCGCCCGGTCACAAGCTGAAAGGGTCTTGTACTAATCTCTTGACCCGCACCCGCGACCCCGATAATAATGCTTTCGCCCCATCCTTTGTGACAACATTCCAACGCTTGCCGCATCACTTTCACATTGCCAATACACTCAAAGCTGTAATCGGCTCCGCCTTTGGTTAATTCCACGAGATACGGAACTAAATCGCCTTCAACCTCACTCGGATTCACGAAATGCGTCATACCTAATTTTTCAGCCAGCGATCGCTTACTCGGATTCAGATCGACTCCAACAATCATGTTGGCTCCGACCATTCGCGCTGCTTGAATCACATTTAAGCCAATTCCACCCAATCCGAACACGACCACATTCGCGCCTGGTTCAACCTTGGCAGTATTGATCACGGCTCCGATCCCTGTCGTGACTCCGCACCCGATCAGGCAAACTTTGTCAAACGGTGCATCTTCGCGAATTTTTGCCACTGCAATTTCGGGGAGTACCGTGTGATTAGAAAATGTTGAGGTTCCCATGTAGTGCAGGATTGGCTCACCGTCGATCGAAAATCGGCTGGTTCCATCAGGCATTACTCCTTTCCCTTGAGTTGTCCGAATTGCCTGACACAGATTCGTTTTTCGACTCAGACAATACTCACAATTGCGACACTCCGGAGTGTAGAGCGGAATCACATGATCCCCAGGTTTAACGCTCTTTACGCCTTCGCCCACTTCAACAACGACTCCCGCACCTTCATGACCGAGAATTGCAGGAAACAGACCTTCTGGATCTGCGCCTGAAAGGGTAAAGGCATCGGTATGACAAACCCCAGTCGCTTTAATCTCGACTAATACTTCTCCAGCTTTGGGGGGTTCAAGTTGAACGGTTTCAATCTTTAAAGGCTCTCCAGCTTTAAAGGCAACAGCAGCTTTAGTATCCATAACTTCCATCTGGTCGGACTTCCTGAAAGTGTAGCGCCGATCGATTTAAATCAAAGACCGATGAGAAAAATTGACATAATAGAGACTGCCTTTCTTAATGATCAAGCTCATGCAGACTAGCGATCGTCCTCAAATTTCCCCGGTGTTTTCGGTGGCTCGGATTGCTTCAGTTTCACGAAAAACAGGTGAAACCGATGTGCAAGTGACGGTAAATCTCGATGGAACTGGAAAATGCAATGCCAAAACTGGAATTCCGTTCCTCGATCACATGCTGCATCAGATTTCTTCACACGGTCTGATTGATCTCGATGTGCAAGCCGTGGGCGATTTAGAAATCGACGATCACCATACCAATGAGGATGTTGGAATTACGCTCGGAATGGCGATCGCCAAAGCATTAGGCGATCGTAAAGGCATTGTTCGCTTCGGTCATTTTGTCGCCCCATTGGATGAAGCATTGATTCAAGTGGCGCTTGATTTCTCTGGTCGTCCCCATCTGAGTTACGGTTTAGAGATTCCGACTCAGCGCGTTGGAACGTATGACACGCAACTGGTTCGCGAATTCTTTGTTGCAATTATCAATCACGCTCAGATGACGTTGCACATTCGGCAGTTAGACGGCATTAATTCGCATCACATTATCGAAGCGACGTTCAAGGCATTTGCTCGATCGATGCGAATGGCGGTTGAAATTGATCCGCGCCGCGCTCATGAAATTCCAAGCTCGAAGGGTGTGTTGTAAATGCGCGGTTGGCAAGTGGTGTTAGGATTGGCGATTTTGCTCGGATCGCCTGTAGTGCAGTTGAAAAGTGTAACCGCCCAAGAAAGCCTCTGGAGACGATTCACCTCGCAGCGAGGAGGCTTTTCAGTCGTTATGCCCGGAACTCCGAAAGAGCGCAAAGAAGGAAACTTGACGCTGTTTGAAGTGATTCGAGATGATGAATCGGTGCGTTATTCGGTTGGTTATCTCGATTTGCCTGTGGCTCCTGGGAACGATCGTAAACTTCAAAATGAAGTCTATGAGGGCGTTCGTCGAGGTGCAGAAAAAGATCAAGCTGAATTGCTTTCATTTCGTACGATTCGACTGGGAAACTTTCCGGGTCGAGAAATGAACTTTAAGCTACCAGATGAGATGGGTGCCAAGTGGCGCGTTTATCTTGTCAATCGGCGGGCGTATTTTGTCAGTGTAACGACAACCCAAGAGAACCAAGAGCGGGGACTAGCAACGAGTATCGATGTATTTCTTAATTCGTTTCGGCTGGTTGGAAAACGTTAGAGGGTGTTTGAGGAGTATAAAAAGTCTTTTCGCTTCGATTGCCTCCCGCCCTGAAATGAATTTCGGGCTAACCGTAGAAAGTCTACTGAAGTAGACTGGGAGGCATTTACAGGTTCTCAGTCCATTTCAATGGACTTGCGCTGATTAGCCCGAAATTCATTTCAGGGCGAGAATCGCAACGATCGATAACTTTTCAAACATTCTCTTAAAAGAATGCCTGAAGATTTCCAGGCATTCCACGGGACTAGATCAACTTAATCGCACGGAACGTAAAGAACAGCGCGTATGCAAGCGCGATCGCACCACCCACGAGTAAGAAATAAGCGACGACTGCGGACATAAATTTTGTCTCCTAACTTCCTAACAAAACTATACAGAAAAACGGAGGGCGATTGATAGAATCAACTTCTAAGCCGTTTTTGCAACCGAGTCATGCCGTCTGTTATTCCCGTTTCGCTGCCTCAAAATTCTTACGAAATTGTGATTTCGTCGATCGATGAAATTGGCGATCGCATGAAGTCGCTCTCCAAACTCGGTAAAAAAGCTCTCGTTGTCTCAAATCCAGCAATTTTCAAACATTACGGGCAATTAGTGATCGAATCCCTGACCGAGGCGGGCTTCACGGTGAGTTCGTGCATTTTGCCTGCGGGAGAACGTTACAAAACGCCCGCAACCCTGCAAAAGATTTACGATGCGGCGTTGGAAAATCGGTTAGAGCGATCATCTGTGATGGTAGCTTTGGGCGGCGGCGTGATCGGAGATATGACCGGATTTGCAGCGGCAACTTGGCTTAGAGGAATTTCGGTTGTGCAAGTGCCGACGACGTTACTATCGATGGTCGATGCCGCGATCGGTGGAAAAACCGGAGTGAATCATCCAAATGGGAAAAACTTGATCGGTGCCTTTCATCAGCCAAGATTAGTTCTCATCGATCCGCAAGTTCTGAAAACATTGCCATCGCGGGAATTTCGAGCCGCGATCGCAGAAGTCATCAAGTACGGCATTATTTGGGATGCAGAACTCTTTGAGAAGCTCGAACAAGCGAAACGACTCGATCAAATTCGCTCAGTCGGTGATGAACTCGTGAATGAAATGCTTGTGAAATCGGCGCAAGCCAAAGCTCATGTTGTGAGTAAAGACGAGAAAGAATCGGGACTGCGGGAAATTCTCAACTACGGACATACGATCGGACATGCGATCGAGAGTTTGACCAATTATCGAGTTGTGAACCACGGGGAAGGAGTCGCGATCGGTATGATGGCAGCCGGACTGATTGCGGTGGAAATGGGACTGTGGGATCAAGGAGAATGCGATCGACAAAAAGTGCTACTCGAAAAAGCAGGCTTACCGACTGGGATTCCGACTGAATGCGATCGAGCTGAAATCATCCCAGCTTTGCAAGCCGATAAAAAAGTCAAAGATGGCAAAGTTCGATTTGTGCTCCCCCGACAGATCGGAACGGTGATTGTCACCGATCAAGTTGAACCGACTGTGATTCAAACCGTCTTAGAACGGATGTAGATTTTTGTCGTGTTAAGAAGCCGCGATAAACTTCATAGAAAAAATCATTAAATTCCTCCTAGGGTACGTAGGTAAATCGGGGAGAAGGGTTTAGAATTCAAGGATAATTAGCTACTCCCCCCATTACTCCAGTGTCAGTTACACGGTTCCTTCGCAAAAACGGCTTGATGCGTCGTCAATCTTTTCTTGCCGTGATGGTTTTTCCTGACGAGGCTTCTGTTTTCCAAGCCTATCGATTGCTTCATTATCACGGCATTTCTCCTGAACATCTCGCGATCGTCGGTACAGGTTACAGCCATCCCGAAAGTGTCGGACTGATGAAGCCGATGCAGCTTGCGGTTCGTAAAGCCCGATTTCTGAGCCTCACGCTAGGAACGTTAGGCGCACTTGCTGGCGTGATTCTTTTGGTTGCGAGTCACCTCGGTTGGCTAACGATCGCCGAACTTCGCAACCCGCTCTTGATTCCAGCACTGTCAATCATGGGTGGCTTTTTGGGGGCAGTGTTAGGAGCGCTATTTGGCTTATTCGGGGAAGGAACCACTGCGAGTATTTATCGGCATCATCTCGATCGCGGTCAATACCTGCTGATGATCGAAGGGTCGGAACGGCTCGTGCGCTGGGGACAAGAAATTTTAAGTCATTATTCCACTTCGAGCAGTCTGTATTGATGGGGACAGAGTTCGATCGAGCGATGATGCAGCGCTGTTTAGAGTTGGCGCGATCCGCGATCGGGCGGACGGCTCCAAATCCGCTGGTCGGCTGTGTGATTGTGGCAAATGGCGAAATTGTGGGAGAAGGATTTCATCCAAAAGCGGGAGAACCTCACGCCGAAGTGTTTGCGCTAAGACAGGCAGGAACGCGATCGCAAGGTGCAACTTTGTATGTGAATCTAGAGCCTTGTAATCATTACGGTCGCACCCCTCCTTGTTCTAAAGCGATCGTTGAATCCGGAGTAAGCCGCGTCGTCGTGGGAATGGTCGATCCAAATCCAAAAGTCGCGGGCAGCGGAATCGAAACGCTGAGAACTGCTGGAATCGATGTGACCGTTGGCGTTGAAGAAGCGGATTGCCAGGTTTTGAATGAAGCCTTTGTGCATCGAATTGTGCAGCGTCGCCCGTTTGGAATTCTCAAATATGCAATGACGATCGATGGCAAAATTGCAGCAACAACAGGACATAGCCACTGGATTACTGGGAAATCCTCTCGCCATCAAGTGCATCAATTGAGAACAGCCTGTGATGCAATCGTGATTGGTGGCAACACAGTTCGTAACGATAATCCACATTTGACCACACACGGACTTTCAGAGCATCAACCGATGCGGGTGATCATGAGTCGATCGCTCTCTCTGCCTTCGGATGCGAATCTTTGGAATACAGAAATTGCACCGACGATCGTTTTTACAGGCACGAATACAGACGAAACCGTGCAGAATCATTTGACTCAACACGGCGTAGAAGTTGTGAATTTAGAAACGGTAACGCCTGCAAGAGTCATGTCACATTTGTACGATCGCGGATTGAATACAGTGCTGTGGGAATGTGGCGGAACACTAGCAGCGCAAGCGATTCGAGATGGATGTGTTCAGAAAATCTGGGCGTTCGTGGCACCGAAAATTATTGGGGGTGAAGCGGCTCCAACGCCGATCGGGAATTTGGGATTGGAAAAGATGACCGATGCGATCGCATTAACGCGAGTGACTTGGAGAGCGATCGACGCTGATTTATTGATCGAAGGCTATTTAGACGGGAACGGCTAAGCGATCGGATGCCAAATCGCGAATCAGATTCAGGCGCGAATAGAGATAGTCGGAAAGCAAGGTTTTTTCCTCAGAATTTAGGGGCTGTCGAACGTGACATTGCCCTAATATGGATTGAACCAGATGAGCATCGTCGAGATTCAGCAGAGAATTGGCTTGAGTCGCTTCGACGATCGCCCAGAGTTGACGCAGTAGACTTGGATTCATAAACACTGGTGAGTTAGATTCCTTTACGATACAAAATCTAATTCAGTTTACGCGCATCTCTTACAAGCCGATACAACTGTTATTAAAAGATCATTAAGAAATTACGTCTTTCAACTCATCTCTCAGCCATTCCTGGAACAACTGATCAAGAATCTCCGATTGAATCTCGTCGGATAACTCAGCCATAATCAGCTCTTCCACTAGAATCAAATGGTGATGCTCTCCCATTTGTAATGGGCGCAGTAGTTCCCCAGAACTTGCTCCAAAGACGACTGCCGCCATTTCAGGATGTAAACTCCAGCGGTAGAGCTTGCCTTCAAATCCACAATGATGCCGACGTTTTGCATCAATATCATACAAATGTGCCGCCTCGAAAAAGCTAATCTCTCGCTCTTCGATTTGATAAAACAGTTCCTGTGCCAATTGCCCGTAAGGAACCACAGTTTGATAAATCACCGCTTGGTCAAAATTGACGCGGTTTTCGGTAAAAATTCGTTCGACCTCTGCACCAAATAGCGCTTCCTTCACTTTATTGGTGAGCAGTCGATCGCGAATTCCAGTTTCCCATTCTTCAGCGGTGATTCTTTCTTCTTCGAGCCAGCGATAGGTATCTGCTGCTCGTTCGAGTCGCCGTGTCGCTCGAAACTGATCCGCTTCTGCTTGAATTTCATCCGGAGTGATTGTTAGAGATCGATCTTCTGCAACGCGATCGACAATTTGCTGAAACAAAATCTGCTCGAACACAGACCTGAACTGTAAGTTCTTCTTCAACTGAATAACAAAATCATCTGGAGTAATAGTGGCATCTTCAGACATTGGAAGTAGCTGCATCGTGAAATTCCATCGAACAGACTATCTCTCACCGCAGTAACATCAAAGAGCAAGTGCTCTCAGATTCCTCTGAGAGCAGCTCGATCGCTCATCATCCATCAGATGGACGACTTCAAACTACACCGACAAACGCCGTTGCCCGTACAGATAGAACTGGGGTTCCACCAACTGAAGCTCCACCTGCCGCCGCACCTGCCGCCGCACCCGCTGAAGCACCTGCCGCACCTGCCGGAGTCACCACGCCTGCGACCTCGACTGCATAAGCGGTAGCTGTATCCGCCACAACCTTAACGGGCGGAATGTGAACCGAAAGTCTGCCGCCCTGCACTCGATCGGAGTGATACTGCTCACAAAAACTCAGATCCGAAATTTCAACTGTCCTCATGATTCATGTCTCCTACAAAATTGTGAGAAAACCACCTAAATTTAGTGATAAACACGCGGCGCAGCAAACACGACCGTATAAGTTGAAGTCAAACTTACTGTCGTCGCTACGCTCAGTTTGTTGCCAACCGCCTCCGCGCTGCCGTTGGCGAATCCGAATGCAAACACTCCTCCCGAAATCGGTCTTGTCTCTGCGTTCAGATGATCAAGATCAGAAATAATCACTCGCTTCTCCTTTGACCCTAACAGTACACTTTTGGACAAAGAAATCGCTGAAAAGTCCCACTCGAACTGTCAGCGATTTATAACGATGAATTGCTTCAAGCAATGAAGCGATTTAACTTCTAAAGTCGTGTCACAACTCAAGAAGTTAAATCACAAACTTCTTTCAGCGTTAGTACGCGACACTGCCGGATGTGGAGCCTGAGTAAGCAGCAGCAACACCCTTGCCAGAGAGAGCGATTGTATTAGTGTCGGTGTAGGTTGCCGCGAATTTTTGACCAATCGCAGTTGCGTCCGCATCTGCGTATGCAATTGCGAATCCGTATTTCTTGCCACCACCACTGATGCTGGTTTCTTCGGAAACGACTTCGATGTAGTTTAAGTCAGTGATAATCATGTGAAACTCTCCTGTAGTTCTGATGATGTTTTCGAGAAATCAACCGCTTTGGCTGATGTCATTACTGTAGGAGAACTCACTTTGACGGTGTTGCCAGATTGGCAGATTTGTTTAGCTATTTTTTGATTCGGTTGCTGTTTGCTCGATCCATCGTTGCAGAATCGGGTTGACGAGTTCGGGGGCTTCATCTTGGGGACAGTGCCCGACGTTCGGGAGTGGAATGAATTCTTTGACTTGCGGATAGTCTGCAAATTTTCGACCGAGCGCGATCGGTTCCCAAGGATCTTTTTCGCCCCAAAGCACGATCGCGCAACAAGGCAGTTTCGGCAACAGATCTTCAGGTAAAGGTCCAGAAGAATACCCAGTAAATGCAATAAATACGGCTGTCGCCCCTTGATCTGAAGCTGCACCGAGTAGCAGTTCTACTAATTCATCTGTGACCGCTTCGGAGTTTACATACGCTTTAAGCAGAATGTTTCTAACCGCTTTTGGTTTAGCAATCTGACTGAAAAACCATTGTCCAAACGCTTGATTTTGCAGGACTTTTTGTAAAATCGGCGCACCGATGCGTTTAATCCAAGGCTGTGTGGCGCGATGTCGATCGTGCAATAGTCTCAATGAGCAATTTAATAAAGCCAGCGATCGCGCAATTTCAGGATGATCGACCGCTGCCTGCATCACTGCAATACAACCAATCGAATTTCCGATCAAGACTGCTGGCTCTCCGATCACTTCACGGCAGAAATCCGCAATCTGATCGCCCCAAGTTTCAAAGGTGTATTCGATTTGCTCAACGGGTTTCGGTTTAGCGGATTTACCGAAGCCGATAAGGTCGATTGCATACACCCGACAATTTTTTGCCAGTTCTGGAATGTTTTTGCGCCAGTGGAAAAACGAAGCTCCGAAGCCATGCACGAGAACAACGGGAATCCCTTCGGTTCCTTGCGCTTGATAAGCGACTTGGAACCCTTTCCACATCCAGATCTTGTATTCCGTTGAAACTGTAGGAGCCGTGATCATAATTGCATTCTGAACGCACTCTTTAAGCGTACAGAATTTGTGAAGTTTTGTGTCACTTCGTTTTCATATCGGCGATCGCATTTCGGGCAACTCCTGCGATCGCGGCATCGGTCGCTTTTGGCAAGTGATGATACTTTCCGCCCGCTTGTTTCGCGAGTTCTTTGGCAAATCCAGTTGAGATGAATTTGTTTTCGGTATCAATCACTAAGAGCTGAATGCCCAGAGCGCGGATTTTTGCTGCAAGTTCGAGCAATTCCCCTTTGATATCAGGTTTTTCACCTTCGGGAATGGTTTCACCGAGAGATCGAGCGAGTGGAATGTTTCCACGTCCATCGGTAATCGCGACAATCACGACTTGTCCAATGTCTCCGGATTGTTTTGCATTCAGTCCGACTCGAACGGCTTGAGTCAGTCCATGAGCTAAGGGAGAACCGCCACCACAAGGTAAGCGATCGAGCCTACGTTTTGCGGCTTCAATCGATCGAGTCGGCGGTAAGAGAACTTCAGCCTGTTCACCTCGGAACGGAATCAATGAAACTTGATCTCGATTTTGATACGCCTCTGTAAGCAAGCTTAAAACAGCACCTTTCGCGGCATTCATGCGATTGAGTGCCATTGATCCAGACGCATCCACGACAAACACGATCAATGCACCCGCTTTTCGTGCCAGTCGTTTTGCTCGAATGTCCGTTTCTTCAACAAAGACCCGTTTACGACCAGCCGGAAGTTCTTCGGATCTCGCTCTTCTCGATTTTTGATAGGGCGCAGCAGTTCTGAGCGTTGCATCGACTGCAATTCGTCGAACTTTCCCTTTCGGAAGCATCGGTTTAATATAGCGTCCGCGATCTTCAGAAAGTACGATCGTGCGGCTTCCCGATTTTCCTTGTCGCGTTGCCATCTGAGCAAAGTACAACACTTCAGGATCAAGAATTACGCCCTCTGGATCAAAGACGAATTCTTCTGGAATGTTGGGTGTATCTTGCTCTGGTTGGTCTTCTGGTTCGTCTTGGTCTTCCTGATCTTCTTGCTGGTCTTGCTCTTGATCAGATTGATCTTGTGGTGGGGGTGGCGGCGGGGGTGGCGGGGCTTCTTCAGGTGGAGTTTGAACGATCGTCGATCGAGGAATAATCACCAATTCGACCGCCTTCCTCAAGTCCTCTGCATTCACCTGAGTCCGACCTTCTAAAGCGGCATGAGCTTTTGCCACTCGAAGCGCGAACAATTCCGCTCGATGTCCTTGAACTCCGCCACGAACGGCTTCAGTGACTAAGTACTCAATCTGATCTGAACTAATCTGAACATCTTTGAGCCATTCTCGCGCCAAGATAATTTGTGTTTTCAGCGCGTCAATGTCTTCGTTGTATTGTTCGAGGAATGTTTGAGGCGAATTAGAATAGCGGGTTGCTTGTTCCACGGCTTGAACTCGATCGTCAAGTCCCAACACCACATCCGCAGAGAGGGAAATCGCAATGCGATCGAGCAAATGTTCTCGCAATGTTCCTTCTTCAGGATTGTAGGTTGCAATCAACAACGGCTTACAAGGATGCTGGAAACTAATGCCTTCGCGCTCGATTTGATTGCGTCCATCAGTTAAAACTGACAGCAATAAATTAGAAATCTGATCATCTAAGAGATTGATTTCATCAACATACAACACGCCTCGATTTGCTTCTGCCAACAGTCCAGGCTGAAAGACCGTTTCACCTTGTTTGATCGATTGACTGACATCAACTGATCCGAGTAGTCGATCTTCCGTCACACCTAATGGAATCTGCACAAAAGGAGCGCGAATGATTTCGGTCGGGACTTCTTCGACATTCCCGAATTGTTCTAGCGTGAAATCATCCCATTCTGCGATCGCGTTCGGTTCACAGTTGCTGACCGAATCTTTCACAGCCTCGATCGGCGGCAGAAGTGCATGAATCGCCCGCGCCATCACAGATTTAGCAGTTCCGCGTCGTCCAGCGATGACCACTCCACCTAAACCTGGATCAACAGCAGCAAGAAGCAGCGCGAGTTTAATCGCTTCTTGACCGACAACGGCAGCGAGGGGAAATGCAGTAATTTGAGAATCGATCGTGGCAGGCATTGATAAATTTGAATTGCTATTAGATCCACAATACCAAGATCTGGGTGTGGATTTCGCCGCGATCGAAAACGTTTGATATAGTACTTCAATACCAACTGGTGCGAGTCATGCCAACCAAGCCTTCTGAGATTTTGAGCTTGCTCGATCGTAAACGTGAGGACTTCATGTCGTTCGATCGCTCTGCCCTTCAAGCGCTCCAACAGTACGGAACCGCACTGATTCAGATGTCGCAGAAGTCCGATCGAGCATTACTCAGCGCATTAGAGGATATGCAGGACTGTGGAGCAAGACCGGTCGAGCCGTTGGGACTGTTTCCGGAATGGATTATGCACTCGAATCTAAGCTGGCAGAATCGCGAGGAAAGTTTGGAATGGGTGCGCGATCGCATTACCGGAATTTCGACTTTCTCGGTGGATGGCTCTCAAATCTATCCGAGCAAAGATTTCTCGATTCCGGTTGCCTTAGTACAGATTGGCTGGTTTGAGAACGATCATCTTGAAGCAGGCAAGTACGAGAAAGACATTACTCTCGATGTCATGACTCCGAATGATTTGAAAGTGGGGCGGGGTGATTTAGCCGATCGCAGAGTAAACTTACGACGCTTTGAAATGGAATGCGATCGCATTGTTCAATACATGGAAGAACATGCAGGAAGCCAAACTTGTCTCGCGTTCTTTGATGGCTCATTGATTGCGACTTTTTCAGAAGCCTTCGACGAAGAAACCCGGATGTTCTATATCCGATGTATTCGGAGTGTTTTACAAGCAAGTGAAGATTATCGTGTTCCGGTTGTTGGTTATGTGGATACTTCGAGTGCAAGAGATCTCACAGAAATGTTGCAGCGATTGTGTAATCTGCCTGAAAGCAAAACGATTCACGATGCTCAATTGTTGAACCGCGCTAAAAATCAGATGCAGTGGGGCGATCGAACTCCGCTATTTCTTTGTCAACGTCCTGGAGTGCGCGATTTGTATGGCAGTCATCGCGATCGTATTGTGTTCACTTACCTGAAAACGAATCGCGATAGTTATCCGGCTCGAATTGAACTACCGCTGTGGATTTATGAGGAAGGTTGGCACGATCGTATCTTAGATTGGGTTCGGGCTGAAGTTGTAATCGGGGGTGGCTATCCTTATGTGATTGAAACAGCGGATCAGGTTGCCGTGTTGAAAAATGACGATCGACAAACCTTTTATCGATTGCTGCAAGATTGGGCAGAGAAAGAAGATCTCACCCTCCGACTGTCGCGCAAAATGATCAGTAAAGCTCGACGGCGATAGTTACGCAAATACTAATTTCTGTCTTAGTCCGATCGAAGCTCTTGCATGAATGTAAGCAGGATCAGGATAGTGATCAATTGCTCGATCGTAAGATTCGATCGCATTCCCATACGCGCCCATCTCCATCAATAGCAATCCGCGATTAAACCACGCCTGATGATAATCAGGTCTGAGGAATGTAGCTCGATCGTAGTTCTGTAATGCTTCTGCATATCGTTTCAGAGCAGAAAGCGCATTAGCGCGAAAATTCCAAGCTTTTGAGCAGTTCGTATCTTCTTGAATGGCTTGATCGAAATGTGCGATCGCTTCTACATATTCTCCACGCTGACAACATTCACAGCCTTTCTCTAAATTCATATTCAGCACCTAATACCCAGCACTTTAAGTATCTAATCAATGTTCTCTACCGTCTGGGTGGGATATCTCGACTCGATCTGATTCGGTTAGCAGAGTTGATGAAACGCGATCGCCTTCTACACTAAAAGTGGCATTGAGGGCAAACCAGTGGATCTAACATTTAATACAGTTATTGAACTTCTTTTAGGAATTAGCTTAAGTGCTGCGGCTGGATTTCGTGTCTTCATTCCGCTCTTAGTTCTGAGCGGTGTTTCAGTCTTTGGGCATTACGATTTACCCACTGATTTTGATTGGATTGAAAGTATGCAGGCGTTTGATTTGTTTGCGATCGCCAGTGTTCTCGAAGTCATTGGCTATTCGATCCCCTGGTTTGACCATGCTCTAGATTTTCTCGCGACACCTGCGGCGATGATTGCAGGCACGATCGTAGCGGCTTCCGTTGCACCTGATATGAATCCGTTAATTCAGTGGACATTAGCGATCGTGGCGGGTGGCGGAACTGCTGGAATTACAAAATTGCTTACGAATGTACTGAGAGGAACTTCGACAGCGGCTTCCGGTGGATTGACTAATCCGATTTTTGCAGCGGTGGAATTAGCGATCGCGCTTCTACTATCTGTTCTTGCAATCACGGTTCCGGTCATTGCTGGACTGCTCGTGATTGGATTCTTTGGTTTCGGAATTTATCAGCTTACGAAGGTGATCAAACGCTGGCAGACTCGCAAAGTTAGCCCAGAATCTCGTCAATCGTAATCGACACATTCGGAAAGGCTAAAAGCTCGATCGATTGTCCGCGTCTGTAAGTCTGAAGCGATTGATATCCGCTTGCACTCGGTTGCCGATAGACTTCGACTAACTCTGCATTCACATCCACGATCCAAGCTTCGGTGATGTTGTCTTCGGCATAGAGCGGAATTTTGACACTTCGGTCATACCGAATCGTTGAATCTGAAACTTCGACTAGCAAAAACACATCATTGGGAGTGGGATGGGCAGAGACGTAGAAATCTGCACGCGGTCTAAGAACTGCAATATCAGGCTCCGGCTCCGAATATTCATCGACCTCAACCGGATTTTGGGGCGAAATCAAAACTTGCTGACCAAATTTGTCATAAAACAATCGATTCAATCGTCTTACTCCTGCTGCATGTCTCGTTCCAATCGCCGCCATCTCTACAATTTCTCCGCGAATTAACTCTACACGATCGCCTTCTTGGAGAATTCCGGTTTCGATCATGCGGTGATATTGCTTGACCGTGAACAATCGCTTCATCACTTCGGCTGTCATGGCAAAACCTCCGGCAATAGTACATCTAGATTATCATTCAACGATCACAGGAGTCCCGATCGACACCTTTTCAAACAGCGCAACGACATCCTTATTTCGCATTCGGATACAGCCATGAGACACGGCTTGCCCGATTAATTCCGGTTCGTTCGTGCCGTGAAATCCAAGTTGCGTTTTGCCATCTGTCCAAAATCCAATCCAGCGAACACCTAACGGATTATTTGGACCCGGTTGAATCATTTTGCCTGTTTTGAAATTCTTGAAAACCGGATTCACTTCTTTTGAAAAGATCTGATACTGACCGGGCGGCGTTTCCCAACCGGGTTTTCCGATCGCGATCGCATAACTTGCGATAATCACTTTCCCTTCGTACAGATAAACCCGTCGCAATTTTGGGCGTACTACCACGCGAATCTCATTCGTTTGCGGTTCAGATAACGTAATTTCAGCCGTCGATCGCCAATCTGGAACCGCAATTGCTTGTGTTTCTCCAAAAAACACCCATACACTAACGAAGGCAAGAATCCATTTCATACCGCTTTAACTTTCACGCTATTAATATCATTCCGACTGATTCCGCTAAAATTATCAAGCTTCGATCGACACATCTGATCAGCCTGAACAACGGATGTGGAAGTGACAAGATAGAATAAGTCCAGAAAACCTTATGATCGCAGGCTAGAAAAGCGAATGGGTAGAGTCGTTGGGATTGACCTGGGTACAACCAACTCGGTCGTGGCAGTCATGGAGGGCGGTAAGCCAGTAGTCATCGCCAATGCCGAAGGGATGAGAACTACGCCGTCGGTCGTTGGCGTAAATAAAGACGAGGAACGCCTGGTCGGACAGATGGCGCGTCGTCAAGCGGTGTTAGACCCGCAGAATACGTTTTTTGAAGTCAAACGCTTCATGGGACGCAAATACAGCGAACTCAGTCCCGAATCGAAGCGGGTTCCTTATACCATTCGCAAAGACGAAACGGGAAATATTAAGCTGAAATGCCCCAGACTCAAGCGAGATTTTGCACCTGAAGAAATTTCGGCGATTATTTTGAAAAAATTAGCCGATGAAGCCTCTCGCTATTTGGGCGAACCTGTGACCGGAGCCGTGATTACCGTTCCTGCTTATTTCAATGATGCTCAACGGCAAGCGACACGAGATGCCGGACGAATCGCAGGATTAGAAGTCAAGCGGATTTTGAACGAACCGACTGCGGCATCGTTGGCGTATGGACTCGATCGCGTTCAGAGCGAAACGATTCTGGTGTTTGACCTCGGTGGCGGTACGTTCGATGTCTCGATTCTCGATGTCGGAGATGGCGTATTTGAAGTGAAATCAACCAGCGGCGACACTCAACTAGGGGGAGCCGAATTCGATAAAAAAATCGTCAACTGGCTGGCAGAGCAATTTTTAGAGCAGGAAGGAATCGATTTACGCAAAGAACGCCAATCGTTACAGCGACTCACTGAAGCCGCAGAAAAAGCGAAAATCGAACTTTCGGGCGTGGGTGTGACTGACATTAATTTGCCGTTTATTGCAGCGGATCAAGACGGTCCAAAACACTTGAATACGCGACTGACTCGATCGCAGTTTGAAGGCTTGTGTGAAGACTTGCTCTCTCGCTTGAGAAATCCCTTGAGAGAAGCCTTTCGAGATGCGGGACTGTCTCCACGCGATATCGATGAAGTGGTCTTAGTCGGTGGCGGCACCCGAATGCCAATGGTGCAGGAAGTGGTCCGATCGCTGATCAATCTCGAACCCAATCAGAACGTCAACCCTGATGAAGTCGTCTCGGTCGGAGCCGCAATTCAAGCCGGAATTCTCGCAGGTGAAGTGAAAGATATTCTCCTGCTCGATGTCACTCCGATTTCAGTCGGACTCGAAACGATCGGCGGCATTATGAAAACGCTGATTCCACGTGGAACAACGATTCCGACTCGTCGATCGGATGTGTTCTCAACCTCTGAAGACAACCAAACTGTTGTTGAAGTTCACGTTCTTCAAGGAGAACGATCGATGGCTTCGGGCAATAAATCCTTGGGGCGCTTCAAACTGATGGGCATTCCCCCTGCACCCCGTGGAATTCCGCAAGTTCAAGTGGCATTTGATATCGATGCGAATGGCATTCTGCAAGTGACCGCAATGGATCGCACCACTGGACGCGAACAAAGCATCACAATTCAAGGCGCATCGAACTTGAGTGCGATCGAGATCGAGCAAATGATCGAAGATGCGAAGCGATACGCTGACCTTGACGATTTGAAAAAAGAAAAAGTCGAAAAACGCAATCGTGCTGAAGCGATGACTTATCAAGCTGAACGGCAGTTACGAGAGGCGACTTTGGATTTCGGCTTCCAATTTGTTTCACCGTATCGCAATCGCATCGAACCATTGGTTCAACGACTGCGGGAAGCACTGGCAAATAATGACGATCGCGGAATCGATATTGCTGAAGCTGACCTGAAAGATGCCCTTTACGATCTCAATCGCGAAGTCTATCAGCAGAACAAACTCGAAGAAGGCGAAGGCGGCATTCTGCAATCGATCAAAGACTTCTTCTTGGAAGATGATGACGATTACTACTACGACAATCGCCGCGATTACCGCGATGACTACTGGAACGGTGGACGCAGCGGATATGCGCTAAATCCTGCTCCTGAGCCTCCTTATCGTCCGAATTATCCAACCCGCGACGAATACCGCGATCCCTACAGTTCAGGTGGTCGATCGACTCCACGAGACGATTACGGTTCTAGTCGATCGACTCCCCGCGACGATTACAGTTCTGGAACCCGATCAACTCCCCGCGATGATTACGGTTCTAGCAGTCGAACGCCACGCGATTCTGACTTTAACAGTCCACCCCCGCGTCGGAGTTCTGATCCATACCGCGATTCCTCTCAGAACTCCGAATACTACGATTACGGCACACCTCGCCAAGATCGATCGCCTCGTGGCAACGACGATTCTATTCCGCCCCGTCGCGACAATTATGATGCGCCGCCTCGGAGTCGCTCGGATTACGATGCCGACTATTACAACGATCGATCCAGCCGAGATGATACGCCTCGTAAACGTCCGTCTCGTCCCAACTATCAACAAGACAATTGGGATGATGAAGACGATTGGCTGTAGAAAATTAGGGACAAAGAGAGTTGCTCCGAATCTCTCAAACAGTGCTACACTCTAGTCCCTAGCCTTCCTCCCTTCCTTTCTAGTGCTGTTTTCCTATGCAAAGTTTCCGCAATTATTACGAGATTTTGGGCGTTGCGAATGATGCGTCGGCTGATGAAATTAAGCGATCGTATCGACGATTGGCGCGGCAATATCACCCGGATCTCAACCCCGGAAATAAAGCAGCAGAAGACAAATTTAAAGCGATCGGAGAAGCTTACGGAGTGCTGTCTGATTCAGTGAAAAGAGCCGAGTACGACCAATTAGGAGGATTCTGGAAACAGCCCGGTTTCGGACGGGGCGGACGAAACGATAAAGAAAAGTTTGGCAAGTTCAGAACGTTCAACGATTTCTATGATGAGATCCTGAGTCGGCGGACTCCTGCACCAGAACCCGAATTCGATCCAGTTCCCCGACGTACTCAAACGACTCGAACCGTTCGCACGGCAGCGCCCCCTCCTCCTCGGCAAGAACCCGATCCATTTCGTCCAGGCACCTCGAAAGAGAGCTACACGGTGAAACCTCCCAAACAGAAACGGGATGCAGAGGCACGATTAACGGTTCCGCTGGAAAAAGCGTATTCAGGTGGGCGGGAGCGAATTCGGCTCGAAGATGGTCGATCGCTGGAAGTCGATATGCCGCCCCACATGGTGAGCGGGCAAAAAGTTCGATTAAGAGAACAAGGGGTCAACGGTGGCGATTTGTATCTCAACATCGAAGTGTCGCCGCATCCGTTTTTCAGGTTAGAAGGCTCAGATATTAGCTGCAAATTGCCAATTACGCCAAGTGAAGCGGTTTTGGGTGCGCCTGTTGAAGTGCCAACGCTCGATGGATTAGTGAAAATGGTGGTTCCAGCGGGAGTACGATCGGGACAGCGATTACGACTGGCAAATAAAGGCTATCCCGATGTGAATGGTGATCGGGGCGATCAGATTGTTGAATTGACGATCGCGATTCCGAAAGAGTTGAGCGAACAAGAACGTGAACTTTACGAGAAATTGCGGCAAGCTGAAACCTTTAATCCTCGTAAAGATCTTCCGGTTTAGGGCGTGTTGAAATTTCTCGCTTCGTTCGCGTCCGCCCTAGAATAGAATTCGGGGCTAACAGTGCGAAGTCCGTTGAAACGGACTGGGGATACTCCACTTGGCTTTTAGTCCCCTTCAGTGGACTTCGTTCGATTAGCCCCGAATTCCATTCCGGGGCGGGTGAGCAACGGAGTGAAAAAGCTCTAATCAAGGCTCTAATCTTCCGGCAAAATCCACTGAGTCGGTGTAGACATTCGTTCTAGCGCCTTTTTCCGCACGGCTTCTTCCGCGATTGCCAACATTTGATCGAGCGGTGTATCGCTGATAAATTGGCTGGCTTGTTCGGTGTATTCACGATTCGGACATTTGTCGCCCAAAACACAGCCGTTTTGACACATTTCAGCACAATTAATTTCTGTCATTAGTCTCTCCAGAGTCTTTGATTGCGTGTTCTCATAAAGAATTCATCCAACCGTTATTTTAGCGGTTGTCTGCGATCGCGCTTCTCCCCCCATGAGAGAATCGAGATCGTTAACTTCCGAGTTTGAACGCTTCGAGAAACAAGCTGTAAATCAGTCCGAGTTTGAGCGCATTGAGAAATTCTGCAATCAGCATTCGTCGAAACCGCGAACTTCCCCCGTATGTGAATCGACTTACCACTTCGGTCGCCAACAAAAGCACAAACGCCTGAACGATATCGAGTTCTGCTTTCTGACCCGCGCTAGTTGAAATCGCACTGCCTAAGAAAAAGCCCAACAGTAACCCGATAATGAGCAAAGAGGTTCGCCGCCAAGGATTGCGAAAAAACTGATTTAGTTGTCCTGCGGTCGTATCCACGATCGTACTTAGCCGCGTATTCTGCATAAATTCAAGTGCCCCAACTCTTTCAACAGTATGCGAACTCTTGCCGAAATTAATCAAAAAATCGAGCGTGGTCAAGCGATCGTGCGAACCGTGGAAGAAGTGAAAGCCCAAGTCGCAGAAATGGGAGTCGCAGAAACAGCGAAAATTGTCGATGTGGTGACGACCGGAACCTTCGAGCCGATGGAGGCTTCAGGCGCAATTCTGAATCTGGGACAGACTGATCCGCCGATCAAAATTCGACAGTGTTGGCTTGATGGGGTGCCTACTTATGCGGGATTTGGAGCGGTCGATTTGTATTTGGGTGCGTCGCAGTTGGTGGAATATCCGACCGGAGGAGAACCGCTCGATAATGACGATCGAGAATCTCCAGAGGTGCGACAGCGGCAAAGGGGCGGCGGTCATGTGATCGAGGATTTGATTGCTGGAAAATCGGTGAGTTTAAGAGCGATCGGGCAAGTGACGGATTGTTATCCGCGATCGTCGTTTGAAACGACAATTTCCCGCGACACGATTAATCAGTTCTATCTGTTCAATCCACGTAATCTGTATCAGAACTTTATTGTTGGAGTGAATGGTGGCGATCGACCCCTTTTCACTTACTTAGGTGCACTTCAGCCCCAATTGGGAAACGCTGTTTTCTCAAATCCAGGAGCCATTTCACCGTTGTTGAATGACCCCGATCTGCAATTAATCGGGATCGGTTCAAGAATCTTTCTTGGTGGTGGAATCGGATACATTGCTTGGGAAGGAACGCAGCATTTCCCACTTCAGAAGCGTTTACCGAATCGAACGCCGATCGGTCCTGCTTCCACGCTGGCACTGATTGGAGATGCAAAACAGATGGACGCGAAATGGGTGAGAGGTTGTTATTTTCGCGGGTATGGCTCTTCGTTGATGCTCGGTGTAGGAATTCCGTTACCTGTGCTGAGTGAAGAAGTAATCGCCCATTGTGCCGTTCGGGATAAAGATTTGGTGGCTCCGATCGTTGATTTTTCGATTCCGCGTCGGGTTCGTCCAACCTTCGGATTGGTGAGTTATGCACAGTTGAAATCGGGACGATTGACGATCGACGGAAAATCCGTCCGAGTCGCGCCACTTGCCAGCATTTATCTATCGCGCCAAGTGGCTTTAGAGTTGAAAAACTGGATTGAATCCGGAGCGTTTACGTTAACTGAATCGGTGGCACCCATTCCCAGCGATCGTACTTTTATCCCTCAAGATATGCGAGGCAGTTAAACTAAACTTCAGAGCGTCGGGAGAATGTTGTTGACATCCTCACCGGGCTAAACCACGGTGATTCCTAAGACTCACGACTTAGGTTTCTGCTTCTTTCCATTGCTGGTTTTTCGCAACTGCCCTTTAACCTCATGGCTATCAGGTCTTACGTTCGCTCCACAGACTGCAACGGTGTGTCCCACCGCCAAGATGTTTCGTGCCGCGTTAGTGTCCCGGTCGTGGTGTGCCCCACAGGTGGGACAATCCCACTCCCGGACGTTCAACGGCAACGATGCAACAATGTGACCGCAGTTTCCACAGCGTTTGGAACTGGGAAACCAGCGGTCTATCTTCACCAAGGTTCGACCGTACCACTTGGCTTTGTAGCTCAGTTGACGTACCAACTCACCCCATGCAGCATCGGCAATCTGCCGCGCCAGTTTGGGGTTTTTCACCATGTTTTTCACTGCCAAATCCTCGACTGCAATCGTTTGATTTTCACGAATCAGTTGAGTGGTCAGTTTATGGAGAAAATCTTTGCGCGAGTCCGCAATCTTGGCAAGAATCCGTGCGACTTGGATTCTTGCCTTGTCTCGATTATTCGAGCCTTTTTGCTTGCGACTCAGTGCTTTTTGAACTCGTTTGAGCTTCTTTCTCAGTCGCTCAAATGGTTTCGGATTTGCAATCTTTTCGTCATCACTGGTCGCAATCAGACTGGTGATGCCAAGATCCAACCCCACCGACTTCTGAACGGCTGGAAGCGGTTTGATACTCGGATTGTCCACCAACACCGAAATGTGCCAGCGTCCACTTGGACTCAAACCGACGGTGATCGTCGAGGGTTCGCACCCTTGAGGAAGTTGACGGCTCCAGCGAATCGACAGGGGTTCAGCACATTTTGCCAAAACTACTTTTCCATCTTTCCACTTGAACGCAGACTTGGTGAACTCGGCAGATCCACCATTCCGCTTCTTTTTGAAGTTCGGGTACTTGGTGCGTCCTGCAAAGAAGTTGGAGAACGCTTTTTGCAGATGTCGCAATCCTTGCTGCAACGGCACACAACTCACTTCATTCAAAAACTGGAGGTCTTCTTGCTGTTTCCACCCGGTCAACAACGCAGAGGTTTTAACGTAGTCGATGGTTTCTTGTCGTTCATACCAAGCCTCAGTTCGCGCATTCAAAGCGCGATTGTAAACCAGCCTGACACAGCCCAACGTGCGACGCAGGAGCGATTCCTGTTCAGGCGTGGGATAGAAGCGGTACTTGAAGGCTTGTTCCATACGCCACATTCTCACTTCGTTTGTGTGAGATTGCCAATCAGCGCGGCATTGAACCGCTTGATTGACGCTCCTATCCCTCCCTGCCCTAGAACGGCAGGGTTTCTCGGAGATTTCCGATGAATCGCTCATCCTCGCATACGCTGAAACTGATTAGCCGAGAAAATCGCTCCGATGAGCGTCACGCTTCCTGGTTAGAGCTATTCTTTGATCTCGTGTTTGTAGTGGCGATCGCAGAACTTGCACATTTTCTCCATGCTCATCTTGATTGGGGCGGAATTGGCACATTTGCTGCTCTGTTCATTCCGATCTGGTGGCTGTGGATTGATTTTAGCTACTACGCTGACCAATTTGATGTTGAGCAAGGCGTTTACCGCTTGGTGATGCTCGGTATTATGTTTGGCATGATCGTGCTGGCGCTAACGATTCCAGAAGCATTACAGGAAGGCTCAGCCCGATTTGCTGGGGTATACGCGGGATTGCGGTTAGTGATTGTCGGCTTGTATTTTCAGGCGTGGCGGCTTGTGCCTGAAGCGCGAGAACTCACGGGAAGATATACACTCAGTTTTACGATCGCGCTCTTGTTTTGGATGGTGTCGATCGTTGTTCCGCCTCCAGTGCGGTTTGTGCTTTGGGGAATCGCACTCTTGATTGAGATTAGCAATGGTCCGATCACCTACGCCACGATTCGATCCGTTCCGGTACAGGTATCACACATGGATGAACGGTTTGGGCTGTTTGTGATCATTGTGTTGGGCGAAGCGATCGTCGCCGTTGCGGGTGGGGTTTCGGATATCCAGTGGCAATGGCAAGAAACGATGACAGCCATCAGCGGATTTATCACGGCGGTGAGTTTGTGGTGGCTCTATTTTGAATGTGCGGAAACTTCAGTCATCAATCAGGCACTTCAAAGTAACCGAAAACGAGTTTTACTGCGATCGTATGTGTATGGATACAGCCATGTCTTGCTATTTGCAGGAATTGTAGCGGCTGGAGTTGGCATTCAGACGGCGATCGAAGGCGTGGATCGCGGGGACTTGTCGATCGCGGCTCGGACGATTCTGTGTGGTGGATTAGGCTTGTATTTGATCGGACTTAGTGCAGTGCAGTGGGCGACTGAGCGATCGCTGCCCAATTCAATTTTGCTGGGACGATTATTCGCTGCAATCGTTTGTTTTACCTTGATTGGTTTCGGGGGAGTTTTGTCGCCCGTTGCGCTGATGTCAGGTTTAACAGTAGTGTTTGTGGGTCTGATTCAAATCGAATCGCAGTATTGATATGTTGGCAACTATTCGAGACACACAAATCTACTTTGATATCGAAGGCGCGGGACTTGTTCCTCACGGGAATCAAATGCGCGAAAAGCCTGTTGCATTTCTCATCCATGGCGGACCCGGAGCCGACCACAGTTCCTACAAACCGACTTTCTCAGCATTAAGCAACAAAATGCAGCTTGTCTACTTCGACCATCGCGGACAAGGACGATCGCTGCGGGGCGACCAATCAAAATACACGCTCGATGAAAACGTCGAGGATATGGAAGCATTGCGGCAACATTTGGGACTGGAAAAAATTATCGCGATCGGTGGTTCTTACGGCGGCATGGTTGCACTCACTTACGCCAGCCGCTATCCGCAAAACCTTTCACACTTAATCGTTATTGCCACGGTTCCCGATTTTCGCTTTCTCAAACGCGCTCAGGAAATTCTGCAAGAACGTGGCACACCCGAACAAATTGCGATCGCCGAATTTCTCTGGAATGGTAACTTTGAATCCGAAGAACAGCTCGGTGAATATTTCCGCATCATGCACCCGCTCTATTCGTACACGGCTGATCCAACGAAAATGGTAAAGTCTCGAACGATTTTATCGATCGATGCGATCAATCAGGCGTTTGGCGGATTTTTGCGCTCTTACAACGTTCTCGACCAACTGCACAAAATCACCGTTCCAACTTTAGTAATTGCAGGTCGTCACGATTGGATCTGTCCGCCGGAATTCTCGGAGGAGATTGCTCAAGCGATTCCAAATGCAGATTTAAGAATTTTTGAAAATAGCGGTCACTTGATTCGAGCCGATGAACCGGAAGCATTACTCGATGCGATCGCAGGTTTCATCGTTTACAAAAAATAGGGGCGATCCGCCGACCGCCCCACTCAACCTATGCTTCACTTACTGCGTTGTCTGTGCCTTCTGGGTTCGCTTCAGCCCGCCGTTTGACTGGCTTCGGCAAGGGTTCAGTCCTCCGAGGTGCTTCGGGCTGAGCCGACTGGCTTGGAGGTCTGCGATCGCGATCTCCGCCACCCGGACGCGGACTAAACGGTCTACGTCCACCACCGCCACCCGGACGACCGCCCGGACGACCAAACGATCGACCGCGTTCTAGCTCTTCCTTCGTCTTCTTCCGGGGTGGAATCATGCCGATCGACTTCGCACTGGTAATCACTAAATCCGGTCCCTCACGCTTGACGTTGAGTTCCCAGAAGTAGCCAACCACTTTTCCGCCTAACTCGCCAAGCAACTTCAATTTGAAGGATTTCGCTTTGTCGTCTTTCTTGCGAGGCGCTTGGTTGATCTTCACGACCACGGATTTCTCTTCGGGTGTGTGGAAGATGACTTCGCCCCGAATCGAGAAATAGTTATCCTCGACTTCAGACGATGGCAAGTAGGCGGGCTGTTCGGCTTCTTCGGTTTCTTCGTCTGGCTTGCTGAGGTTTTCAGGCTCCCAAACTCCGACGATCTGAACGTGCAAATCTTCTTGTTTCTCACGAGTGCGGGGATACACCACCCAGAGATGTTCTTGTTCAAGATCCAGGTGATTTTTCACCAAGCTCATGACGCGACCAAGCAACACGGCTTCGATCGTCGTGCCATCAGCGGTGATCATCTCGCCACGGGTAAACTGTTCTTCCGAGGCTTGATACCGACCGCGCACTAGACCGATCGCACGATACTGCATCGGTTCACTGGGAGCAGGAATCGGTTGCTGTCTCAAACTCGCAGGATCAAACACTTCCTCTGGCTCCGGTGGCGTTTCCGCGACAGGCGGGGGAGGAGGTGGTGCAGTTGCCGCAGGTTGAGGACGTGCCACAGGGCGAACCAGTGGGCGCTGGGCAACAGGTTTCGGTTCAGATGCGTCTGAGGATTGGGGCATGGCAGAGCCTTCAGCCGCAGTTTCGGCGGCATAGGGTTTAGGAGGCTGGGGTGGGCGGTTTGGCAAGGGACTCATAGGCTGTCATCGTCACAGGCTGAGGGCAAAAGCAGTTCAGTCGCTTATTGTACTGAATGCAGGCTGACTTTCAAGAATCCGAACGCTTTTTTACTGGTTTACGAAAAACTTATCCAGTTTGCGCTTTTTTCGGAGTCTCTCGATTTCCTAGGAAGGTGCCATACTGGAAAATACGGCAATTCATAGAACTTCTTCTTAGCATCTCTGGCATTGCGTCAGCAATAACACTATGCCTATGATACTGATTTCTAATGCGGTCTCCGTCAGTTTGTGTCACGGATAATCTTAAGATTTCCCACGATTTAAGGCAGATCAACGGGCAAAATTGCGCCTTTCGGGAGTTTGAATATTCCAATATCGAAATCTATCGCAGAGTAGACCGCAGAGTTTCAATCTTTCGGTGGGGTCAACCGCACTGCAATTCCCAGGGAAAAGCACGTTAAAATTTGTAAATAAGAGATTCATATTGATTCATTGGAGCCGATGTCAGGAATCTTTCGGAAATCGATCGTCGTCTTCATGAAGAGTTTATATGTCATCGCTTCACTATTTATTCCTACGCTCCCTTAAAGTCTGGGTGAGTTAGATCCATGCAAGTTCCTTTTTTTGGCAAGGTTGGGAAAAGTTCGTCCCGCTGGTTGTTAGCGCTCCTCGCAACAGGCGCGATCGCTACTTCGGGGGGTGCTTTTCTGATTTCGCGGCAGTTTACCCCCCGTCAGGAAACCGCAACCATTTCTGTAGAATCAAAGACGGTGACAGCCCGCATTTCAGCGAGTGGGGAAGTCATACCGATTCGGACGGTGAATCTCAGCCCGAAAACGGCGGGTAAGATTGCTCAGTTGCTGGTGGATCAGGGCGATTCGGTGACGCAGGGGCAGGTCGTTGCTCGGATGGAAAGTCAGGATGTCGAGGCGGAACTGAATCAAGCGCGGGCGCGAGTGGCAGAAGCGCAAGCGAAATTAGATCAACTTAGAGCCGGAACCCGTGTCGAAGAGATTCGCCAAGCAGAATCGGAAGTAGAGCGGGCAAGAGGTGAAATTCGCCGGGTAGAAGGACTGGTTGCGGATGCGAATTCGGCAGTCGAGTTTGCGCGGACGCAGACGAGACGACAGCGGGAATTGGCAAGTCAAGGCGCGATCGCATCAAATGCACTCGATGAATTCATTCGCCGTGAACAGAACGCGAATCAAACCTTGAGTCAAGCACAAGCGCAATTGAGTCAATCACAGGCGCAATTAAATCAAGCGAATCAGCAGTTAGAGCAGCGTCAGAACGGAGCACGACCCGAAGAAATTCGACAGTCAGAAGCTCAGTTGCAAAATGCGATCGCTCAACTCGAACAGGTGCAAAATCGGCTTGAAGATACCTTAATTCGCGCTCCTTTTTCGGGTGTGATTACGCAGCGATATTCAACCGTGGGCGCTTTTGTCACTCCAACGACGCAAGCCACCACAGGCGCAGATGGTTCTGCTTCGACTTCGATTTTTGGGCTGGCGAGTGGGTTAGAAGTTCGGGCGAAAGTGCCGGAAGTCGATATCGGACAGATTAAACGCGGTCAGGAAGTTGATATCCGCGTCGATGCTTTTCCAGAAGAGACATTTAAAGGACGAGTGCGATTGATTGCGCCGGAAGCAGTGACAGAACGCGATGTCACTTCGTTCTCAGTGCGGATTGATATTCTGAGCGGACGCGATAAGTTGAAATCGAAAATGAACGCCAATGTGAGTTTCTTAGGCGATTCGATTCCGAATACGATCGTCGTTCCGACTGCCGCACTTTCGACACAGCGCGGACAAACGGGCGTATGGGTTCCGGGTGAAAATAATAAGCCGAGATTCCAAAGAGTCACGACTGGATTGAGTTTTGATAACGACACTCAGATCTTGGATGGAATTCAACCGGGCGATCGTATTTTCGTTCAGCCACCTGAAGGACAAAAAATAGACAACACGAATCAAGGCGGATAAGTCATGGATTTTGGTGAAAGCTTAAAGATGGCGGTAAGGACGCTCACCGCCAACAAACTTCGCAGTAGTTTGACGATGTTGGGAATGGTCATCGGGAATGCGTCTGTGATTGCGATGATCGGAATCGGGCAAGGAGCGCAGAGATTAGCCGCAGAGCAGTTCGAGTCATTGGGTCCGAATGTGTTGTTTGTGACTCCGGGAAGTGGACAGGCGCGGCAACGGACGACGAATTTACCGAGAACGCTCGTTTGGGAAGATGCGAAAGCGATCGCCGAACAGCTTCCATCGGTTGGCGGTGTTGCGGCTCAGAAAAGCGCTCAGTTTCCAGTCGTTTACGGCAACCGGAATTCATCCTCGCTGATCGTCGGAGCAACTCCGGAGTTTCTGCCCGTTCGGAGTTTTGATGTTGCAAGGGGGCGCTTTATTTCAGAGACGGATCTGAAGCGAAATCAGCGCGTTGTGGCATTGGGGGCGGATTTGGCGACTCGGTTCTTCGGGGATAAGAACCCGATCGGGGAAGAAATCCGTATCCGAAATGTCAGTTTCAAAATCGTTGGGGTGCTTCAAGCGAAAGGATCATTTCTCGGTAGCAATCAAGACGATGCTGCCTATATTCCTTTAACCACGATGTCTAGTACTTTAACCGGGCGGACTTCTCCGTATGGTTTAGATTTGACCTTTATTTCTGTGTCCGCTAGAGATGAAGCGAATATTCCAGCGGCGGAATTTCAGATCACAAACTTGCTGAGACGGCGACACAAAATCGTGAATGAAGATGATTTCACGGTGCAGACTCAGAAAGATATTCTGCAAATCGTCGGCACGATTACGAGTGGATTAACCGCGATGTTAGCTGCGATCGCTGGAGTTTCTCTTTTAGTCGGTGGCATTGGAATCATGAATATCATGCTGGTTTCTGTGACTGAGAGAACTTCAGAAATTGGACTGAGAAAAGCGATCGGGGCTTCGGGAAATGATATTCTCACCCAATTTATGATCGAAGCTGTGATTCTTTCTGCGGCGGGTGGCTTAATTGGAACGATCGTTGGTGTTGGGGGCGTGGTGATCGTTGCTGCCTTTACGCCACTTGAAGCGATCGTTGCTCCTGCTGCAATTATTCTGGCGGTGACGGTATCCGGCTCGATCGGTCTTGGATTCGGTGTGATTCCCGCTCGTCAAGCTGCCAAACTCGATCCTATTGTTGCGCTCCGGAGTGCTTAATCATGCCTCAGACGACGATTATTCGATTAGAAGGAATCACCAAAGTTTACGGGATTGAAGAAACGATCGTGCATGCGCTTGCAGGAGTCGATCTGACTGTTGAACAGGGTGAATACTGCGCGATTATGGGCGCTTCGGGGTCGGGCAAATCAACGATGATGAACATTATTGGATGTCTCGATCGACCCACTGCCGGACGGTACTATCTCGATGGTGAAGATGTGGCGCAACTCGACGATCGCGCTTTAGCTCACATTCGGAACCGCAAGATCGGCTTTGTGTTCCAGCAGTTCCATTTATTGCCGCAGTTAACCGCGCTGGAAAATGTGATGCTGCCGATGGTGTATGCGAATGTGCCTCCCGCAGAAAGACGCGATCGAGCAACCGAAGCGTTGATTCGAGTGGGATTAGAACAGCGAATGCAGAATAAGCCGACTCAATTATCAGGAGGACAACAGCAGCGGGTCGCGATCGCAAGAGCGATCGTTAATCGTCCGGTTTTGCTGCTTGCCGATGAGCCGACAGGGGCGCTTGATTCTACGACGACTCAGGAGATTCTCAGCATCTTCACTCAATTGAATGCGAGTGGAATGACGGTTGTGATGGTGACGCATGAACCGGAAGTCGCTCGATGTACTCGTCGGGTGATCTGGTTTAAAGATGGGCAAGTTTTAACGCCGTATCTTGCACCTGAAGAGGTTGGAGTGGCGACAGTGGGTTAGTAGAACTTAGCGCTCTAGCATTCGGTCGAAGAGACTAGCCAATCGCTGATTCATGTTAGGGTGAAATCACCAAAGCAGGAGATTCACATCGCTATGGTAACTCAGCCACAAACAACCACTCCCAACGAAATCGTTTACCCGGAAAGCGACGGCAAGCCGATGGCAGATAATACGAAGCAATTTCGCTGGATTGTCACCATCAAAGAAAATCTAGAGATTCTGTTTGCTGATGATTCAATGGTGTTTATTGCCGGGGACTTGCTGTGGTATCCGATCGAAGGCAACAACAGAATTTGTCAGGCTCCTGATGTGATGGTCGTATTTGGCAGACCGAAAGGGGATCGAGGTTCCTATCAACAATGGAAGGAAGACAACATCGCGCCCCAAGTTGCATTCGAGATCTTATCACCCAGCAACACCGCTGCGGAAATGACTCGAAAGTTAGCGTTCTACCAGCAACACGGCATCGAAGAGTATTACGTTTACGACCCCGATCGCAATGAGTTAGTCGCATTAGAGGCGCAAAACGGAACGCTGCTTGAGGTTCCAGAGGTTCAGGGCTGGCAGAGTCCGCGATTAGGGATTCAATTTGAACTGAATGAAGAAACCTTGCAAATCTACTATCCGAATGGCGATCGCTTTCTTAGTTCGGTTCAACTCTCTGCCCAGCGCGATCGAGAGCGGCAACGTGCAGAGCAAGCTGACCAACGTGCAGAACAAGAACGGCAACGTGCAGAACAAGAACGGCAACGTGCAGAACAGGCTGAGGCGCGATCGCAGCAACTCGCAGAACGATTGCGATCACTTGGAATTGATCCAGACATTCTCTAATTTGAAGCTCTCTCACAATTCATCAAATCGCGGCGACCACAGTTCCTCGACTGCGACCTGCCAGCCGGGGAAAAGATCGGGGATTGTCAGAATGTCTCCATCTTGAAGCACGATCGTACTTTGACCCGATCGATAAATTTCCACAGTTCGAGCTTCAGGATTCAGCAAAATTCCAACTTGAGTTCCTAGCTCTAAAAATTGCTGAATTTTGTTTCTCAACTTGGTCACGCTATCGGTTGGAGACTTCACCTCGACCATTAAATCTGGGGCTAATTCTGCAAAACCGCGAGGACTCTGGCGCAACCGTTCAGCCCGGACAAACGAAACATCCGGGGCGCGAGTGTCAGAGTTCGGCAAAATGAATCCAGCAGATGATCCCGTAATGCGTCCTAAACGTCGATCGTCTACCCAGTTAAACATCTTGCCACTCATCCGCGATGCCACTTCATCAGACTCGTAACCGGATGGACTCATAACAATAATTTCCCCATCTACCAACTCCATTCGATGATCAGGATGTTGTGCTTGAAATTGTTCTAAATCCTTAGCAGTTAGCATCATTTACACCTTGCCAATTCGATCGATAGGATAAAACCGAAACCAAGCCCGACCTAAAATGAATTTCTGCGGCAAGAATCCCCAAACGTGAGAATCATTGCTGTTGTTCCGATTGTCGCCCATGACAAAATAACTGCCTTCAGGAACTTGCACAGCAGGCATTTTGTATTTTGGCGGTTCAGCAATGTAGGACTCTTGTAGCGGTTGATTATCTACGAATACTTTGCCGGATTTAATCTCGATCGTTTGTCCTGGTGTGCCAATAATCCGCTTAATAAACGCCTGATCTTTTGCGTAGCCCATTTCTTGAAGCTGAGTCGGCGGATCGAAAACGATGATGTCTCCGAATTCGGGCGGATGGAGACGGTAAGAGATTTTTTCCACCACTAAGCGATCGCCAATCTCTAAAGTCGGGATCATCGAATCTGAGGGAATAAAGCGCGGTTCTGCAATGTACGATCGCACAATTAACGCCAAAATCAGCGCGATGAACAAGATCTGAAAGTTCTCCCACCAAGCTCTCCATTTGGGAGCGGGGGCAACAGTGGGGGTTTCAACTTTGGTTTCGGGTGTCATGGCGCGTTCAACGTATTTCCAGTATTGTATCGTAGCCCTCTAGCTTCAAATTATTTACGGATTTCCTGACGCTTTCTTGTCGCAAAATGATCGTAATCACGCGCATCTGCCAATTCGCAAAAGGAGCGTTTAGAAAATGCCAGTCACTTCACTCGCAGATCTTAGGGAAAATCTAGACGGGTTGGGATACTATCTTGGACCGAGAGGACTAGACGGATTGGGCAATAGTGTAAGTGCTTGCGATCGCGAAATTTTAGGCGCGATCGATTGCAGTGTCACCTCGCTACGCCAACTCGCCAATATCGAAGACTACACCCGCGCCGCCATTCTGCAATTTCAAATTGATAACAACGTAGCAGCGACCGGAAACGATGGACCACAACTGAGAAGCACGATCGAAAAAACGGTCAGGATTCTGCAAGATAATCTGAAAAATGTATTGAAAATCTCGATCGAACTTTCTGGAAATTACCGTCGCACGACTTACAATGCGGTCAAATCTTATCAGAAAAGTCGCGGTTTTCCTGTAACTGGAATTGCCACAATTACGGTACGGAGACGCTTGAATGACGATGCACGAGGGGGTTCTGCAACGCCTTCACCTACCCCGTCTCCTACTTCCGAACTAGAAGAATTACGGAAACTCAGAAGTGACATTATCACGCTCAAACAAAGCCTGCAATCTCGGCAAATCACCGACGAAGAATTCATTCGAGAAGTCTTTATTCGAGTGCCTTAAACAAAATGCGATCGCGCATTAATAAATGCGCGATCGTAAATTAATGAAATGATTTTTCTTAGCTCAAAAAATTAAGTTGGTTTGTACTTGTTCGCAAAACAAAACTCTTAATTTAGCTAGATATTCTATTGGTTGATATGTTAAATGATAAGGAATCATATGTGTTCTTAACAGGCGGAAAAATCAATGACATCTATAGACTATAGTTTTTTCGGTGAGTACGTTCAGACCGTTCAGCATCGAGCACAAGTACTATACGAAAATGCTATCGGTAATTCGTCTATTCAGTCAGATTTAACCATTACTTGCCTAGAAGAATTGCGCGTCGCAGTTGAAGAATTACAGGTTGCAGAAGAAGAATTACAACAACAAAACGAAGTATTAGTTGCGGCTCAAAGTACGATCGACACAGAACGCCAACGCTATCAAGATTTATTTGAATTTGCGCCTGATGCCTATATTGTGAGCGATTTGTATGGAGTGGTTCGAGAGGCAAATCGCGCTGCTACAGCGTTGTTGAATATTAGTCATCATTATTTAATCAACAAGCCTTTGGTGAACTTCGTCGCTGACAGCCATCGCTCAGGATTCCGAGCAGTTCTGAGTCAGTTAACGACAATTCATCGCATTCAAGAATGGGAATTACCGATGTGCGGGCGCAAAAGTGAACCATTCGAGGCAGCGATTACGGTGCAAGCCGTGTGCGATCGACACGGAAAATCGATTTCTCTACGCTGGCTCATTCGCGACATCACTACACGCAAACAAACCGAAGCCAAACTACAAGAGACTCAACTGCAAAATCTCGAATTAGTCGAAGCCGATCGCTTAAAAGATCAGTTTATGGCAACAATTTCACACGAGTTACGCACACCGATGACCGCGATTCTCGGATTTTCTCAACTGCTGCAAAAACGAATTGAACCGCTCGAAGATCCGCAGATCGAAAGCATGGTCGAGCGAATCGTCCGCAACAGTAAACATTTGTTAAGCCTGATCGAAGAACTGCTCGACTTTTCTAAACTCAAGGCGCGAAGACTTGAATTAAATCCGCTGACATTTAGTTTGAATCAGTTAGCGATCGAAACCGTTCACGAACTTCAATCGCTCTCAGATCAAAAAGGTTTAGCGCTACAAATTGATTGCGACAATCCGAATGTATCGCTCTTTAATGATCCGGTACGAGTACGACAAGTCATCATTAATCTATTATCAAACGCGATCAAATTTACTGATGAAGGTCAAGTCACTTTAGGATTTTGGGAGCTTCCTGAAGGACGGATTATGATCGCCGTTCAAGATACTGGAATGGGCATTGACTTAAAAGATCAAGAAAATATCTTCCAAGAATTTTGGCAAATTCACCAAGGCTCCACACGGAAAAATCAAGGAACCGGACTCGGACTCGCGATCGTACGGGCACTAGTTGAATTAATGCAAGGTTCAATCACGATCGATAGCCAAGTCGGACAAGGCACAACTTTCCGAATCGAACTGCCTAGAAATGTTAGGGTATAGATCAGAGATTTCGCTTCTTTCAATCTCAAATCTCAGCAAAGTTCGCTGCCGAATCAGCTAATTCTGCCAACCTGCAACCCGTCTAATCCTGCTACGATTAATCCCCCTCACAACATGGCAGATTCTGATTCAAATGGCGATCGAACAGCGCAGCACATTATTACGATCGGAGCTTCAGCAGGCGGAGTCGAAACCCTGGTACAGCTTGTTAAATGTTTACCCGCTGATTTAGATGCCGCCGTCTTTATCGTGGTGCATTTCCCGGCTCGTGCAACCAGCGTTTTGCCAAGCATTCTTAATCGTGTGAAAACGCTTCCAGCGCAACACGCGATCGATGGCATGGCGATCAAATCTCAACAGATCTACATCGCTCAGCCCGATTATCATTTAATCATTGAGCGCGATCGCGTTCGACTCAGCCACGATGCCCGTGAAAATGGTCATCGCCCTGCGATCGATGCGTTATTTCGTTCTGCCGCTTACACTTATGGTCAGCGCATTATTGGCGTGATCTTGACCGGAACTTTAGACGATGGCGCTGCGGGATTGTTAACGATCAAAGCGCGAGGCGGCTATGCGATCGTGCAAGACCCAGAAGAAGCGATGTTTCCTGGAATGCCCCTCAATGCCATTAAAGCTGTTGAAGTCGATGCAATTTTGCCTGTTCAGGACATTGCTGATCGACTCTGTGAGCGTGTTAAACTCCCGATCCCCGATCCACCGCTGAGAAAACCAATGTCTGAAGTCATGCCACAAGACGATCAATGGGTCGCACAAGAAAAACACGCGATCGAGCAAGGAAAGCGATCCGGGTATGCGTCTGCGTTTACTTGTCCCGACTGCGGTGGCGTTCTCTGGGAACTCACCGATCACAATATGATGCGATATCGCTGCCATGTGGGTCATGCGTATTCGATCGAGAGTTTGCTGTCTGAGAAGGACGATAGCTTAGAGCGGGCGCTGTGGACGGCAAATCGAGCGATGGAGGAGAAAGCAGCACTAGCTCGTCGCATGGCAACACAAGCGAGAAAATCAAATCATCCGATGTCGGAAGTTCAGTTTTCAGAACGGGCAGAAGAAGCGGAAAAACACGCGGATGTTTTGAAGCAGGTGTTGTTGCAGCAGATCGAATTGAAGGCGCAAATTGAGGAGGGTAGATCGGCATTAAGTTAGCGTTCGATGAGATTTTTCGCTCCGATTCAATCCCGCCCCGAATTCCATTCCGGGGCGGGTGAACGCATCGAACGATAAAATCTGAATTGCATTCCGGATTAGGTAAATACATCAAACGATAAAATCTGAATCGCGTTCCAGATTAGATATACCTAACGACAAAATCTAAATCGCATTCCGGATCAGGTAAACATATCGATCGACAAGTTTTTTGCCCGATCGCTACACATCAAAATCCCGATTGATCTCCATTTCCCACAGCTTCAATAATTATCTGCCCATACAAAACCATTGATCGCTTCAAAGGACAGCCCCCTTGATCCAAGACTCTGACACACTCACCGCCATCGAAGCGCTACTCGATTACATCAAACGCAGTCGCGGATTTGACTTCACAGGCTACAAGCGATCGAGCCTGATGCGCCGCATCGCCAAACGAATGCAAATCGTCAATATTGAAACACATAGCGAATATCTCGATTTTCTCGAAGCACATCCTTCTGAGTTCAATCAGTTATTCAATACCTTACTCATTAATGTCACCGCTTTCCTGCGCGATCGACCTGCTTGGGATTACATTGCCGCTGAAGTGATTCCTCAAATTCTCGCCCGCAAATCAATTACCGATTCGATTCGGGTTTGGAGTGCGGGTTGTGCCTCCGGTGAAGAAGCTTACACGATCGCGATTTTGTTAGCCGAAGCGGTCGGAGTTGATGCGTTTCGCACTCGCGTCAAAATCTACGCTACCGATGTCGATGAGGAAGCCCTAAATCAATCTCGCCAAGGCTCTTACACGCACCAACAACTCAGCGGACTAGGCGAAGACCGCATCGAACAATTCTTTGAACAAACCGAAAACCGCTACACCTTTCGCAAAGATTTACGTCGATCGCTGATTTTTGGTCGTCACGATTTGATTCAGGATGCACCCATTTCCAGAATTGATTTGCTGATTTGTCGAAATACCTTAATGTATTTCAACGCAGAAACACAGACCCGCATCCTAGCCCGATATCATTTCGCGCTGAGAGAAGGCGGCTTTCTGTTTCTCGGTAAAGCCGAAATGCTATTAACGCATTCCAATCTTTTCACTCCGATTCATCTTAGATGTCGCGTCTTCACTAGAGTCTCAAAGCTGAATTTGCGCGATCGTCTGCAAATCATGGCGCAAACCGGGAGCGATGAAGCCGTGAAACACTTATCGAATCATGTGCGACTCCAAGAAGCTACCTTTGAAGCTGCCCCGATCGCTCGTCTCGTGATTGATGTGAATGGCGCGTTAACGCTCGCAAATGAGTGCGCCCGATCGCTCTTTTCGATTGCCCTACGCGATCTCGGTCGTCCGCTCCAAGATTTAGAAATCTCTTACCGCCCGGTCGAACTGCGATCGTGCATCGAGCAAATCTACAACACTCGTCGCACGATTTACCTCCGTGAAGTTCCTTGGCAACCGCACCGAGACGAAATGCTCTATTTCGATGTTCAAATCTCGCCGCTGTTTGACACTGCTAACACCGTTATCGGAGTTTGCGTAGGCTTTATCGATGTCACTCGCGCGAAGCATCTCCAAGAAGAACTCGAACACTCCAATCAAGAACTCGAAATGGCATACGAAGAACTGCAATCGAGTAACGAAGAACTTGAAACCACAAACGAAGAATTGCAATCGAGCAACGAAGAACTTGAAACTACAAACGAAGAATTGCAATCGACGAATGAAGAATTAGAAACAATGAACGAGGAGTTGCAATCGACGAATGAAGAACTCCAAACCGTGAATGTAGAGTTACAGCGACGCAGTGAAGAACTGAATCAAAGCAATGCTTTTCTCGCCTCGATTCTCACCAGCTTGAAAGGTGGCGTTGTGGTGGTCGATCGCGATCTGTACGTTCAAACTTGGAATAATCGAGCCGAAGATCTCTGGGGATTGCGTCCCGAAGAAGCGATCGCGCAAAACTTTCTCAATCTCGATATCGGGCTACCTGTCGCGCAGTTACGTCAACCGATTCGCGATTGTTTAGCAGGTTCACCCAATGGCGCGATCGAAATCGTACTTGATGCCATTAACCGACGTGGGCGCGGAATTTGCTGTCGTGTCACTTGCACACCGCTCATCGGCACTGATTTAGAAATTCAAGGAGTCATTCTTGTGATGGAAGAGCGGAGCGAAGTTGAACCCGATCGAATCCAATGAAAAGCCCTCATTGCATCTGAACGAGGGCGAATTTTGGTTAGCGATTCATCGTATTGGTCAGACGTTCGATCGCATCAGTCAAACGCTCTTGAGACACAACGACAGGATCAACGGGGGCTGCGGTTTCTTCGATCGCTTCTTGCCGCGCAAACCGCCGTCTTGCTTTCTCAAATGCACGAACCAGCAAGAAGATACAAAACGCAATCACAACAAAGTTAATCACGGCAGCTAGAAATAGACCAACTTTGATGCCGTTCGGCGCAAAATTTTCTAGCTGATTCACACCCGCAGCACTCATCGCTGGATTGAGAATCACAGGCGTAATAATATCAGTCACAAGCGAATCTACAATTTTCCCGAATGCACCACCGATAATGACCGCAACTGCAAGGTCAATCACGTTTCCTTGCATCAAGAACTTTTGAAAGTCAGCCAAAAAACTACTTCTTGCCATAGTGCAATTTATTCCTCAACTTTCACGCCAAACGAATAGGTTAAATAGAGCCTTTCTTACTTGCACGTATTATACGGTGAGAGTCAACAGCGTTTTCTAAAACATGAAAATCTTCTAGGTGACAAAAAAGCGGTAGGAAATTCTTAAATCTCCTACCGCTTTGAGTTTTAAGGATTAGAACTTACTCTGCTGCTTGCGGCAACAATTCACGTTCCTGACCATGTAAAACCTTGACTTGTCCGTTTTCATCCACGTCAACGGTGGCAACATCGCCGTCTTTCACTCGTGCCGACAGAATTTCTTCAGCTAACGAGTCTTCAAGCAATCGCATGATCGCCCGACGAAGTGGACGTGCGCCGTAACTAGGGTTATACCCTTCATCAACCAAACGATCCTTGAATCGCTCAGTGACTTGCAGCGTAATCCCTTGCTCTTTCAGACGTTTGAACACATCGTTGAGCATGATATCGGCAATCTCCTTGACCTCGCCCTTGTTCAACTGACGGAACACGATGATTTCGTCGAGTCGGTTCAAGAACTCAGGACGGAAGTACTGCTTCAGTTCTTCGTTCACCAAGGAGCGAATCCGGTTGTACTGCGATTCCGATTCGTTCTCGGTGGAGAACTCGAATCCAAGTCCGCCGCCACCCTTCTCAATCACCTTAGAACCAATGTTCGAGGTCATGATCAGCAGCGTGTTCTTGAAGTCTACGGTGCGTCCCTTGGCATCGGTCAAACGACCATCTTCCAAGATTTGCAGCAGCATGTTGAAGACATCGGGGTGCGCTTTCTCGATTTCATCGAAGAGCACAACCGTGTAAGGACGACGACGAACGGCTTCGGTTAACTGACCGCCTTCGTTGTAACCGACATATCCAGGAGGCGAACCGATCAGTTTAGAAACGGTATGACGCTCCATGAATTCCGACATATCCAAACGGATCATCGCTTCTTCTGAACCGAAGAAGTATGCCGCCAGTGCTTTCGTCAATTCGGTCTTACCTACCCCAGTCGGACCGGAGAAGATAAAGGACGCGATCGGGCGATTCGGATTTTTCAATCCCACTCGTGCCCGACGAATTGCACGCGAGACGGCTCTCACTGCTTCGTCTTGACCGATCAAGCGAGTATGCAGCGTGTCTTCCATGTGCAGCAGCTTCTCGGATTCGGATTCGGTGAGTTTGTTCACCGGAACACCTGTCCAAGATGCAACGATTTGAGCGATATCATCCTCGCCCACGACCGGAGAAGCATTTTCATCGGTTGATTCGGTTTTGCGAGTTTGCGCGATCGCTCTAATCTCTGCCTTGATCTCCATTTCTCGATCGCGCAGTTCACCTGCTCGGTCGAAATTCTGAGATCTCACCGCATCGTCTTTGTCTTTGAGGACTTGACGCAATTCGCGATCGAGTTCCTTCGCGGCGGGTGGCAGTTGGGAATTAATCAACCGAACCCGTGAGCCAGCTTCGTCAACCAAATCGATCGCTTTATCTGGCAAGAATCGATCTGAGATATAACGATCCGACAGTTTCGCTGCGGCTTCGAGCGCTTCGTCTGAAATCTTCAGCTTGTGGTGCTGTTCATAGCGTTCGCGCAAGCCTCGGAGAATTTCGATCGTTTCATCGACCGACGGCTCACCGACCATCACAGGCTGAAAGCGGCGTTCGAGTGCGGCATCTCGTTCGATGTGTTTGCGATACTCATCAAGCGTGGTCGCACCGATACATTGCAGTTCACCACGGGCAAGCGCAGGTTTGAGAATATTGGCGGCATCGATCGCGCCTTCTGCTGCACCCGCACCGATGAGGGTGTGAACTTCGTCGATCACGAGGATGACATTTCCGGCGGAGCGGATTTCATCCATGATTTTTTTCAAGCGTTCCTCGAATTCACCTCGATACTTCGTTCCTGCTACGAGCAGACCGATATCAAGGGTCACAACGCGCTTGTCTTCTAAGATGTCAGGAACATCATCATTGGCGATGCGTTGGGCGAGTCCTTCAGCGATCGCGGTTTTACCCACACCCGGTTCACCAATTAACACGGGGTTGTTTTTCGTCCGCCGACCGAGGATTTGAATGACTCGTTCGATTTCTTTTTGGCGACCGACCACGGGGTCGAGTTTACCTTCGGCTGCCATTTGGGTGAGATTCGAGCCGAATTCGTCCAGGGTCGGGGTTTTGGTGCGACCTTGGCTGCCGCCGGATGTGACTTCGGCGGTTTCACCCAGCATCCGAATCACTTGAGTACGGACTTTCGAGAGGTCTACGCCGAGGTTTTCTAAGACTCTTGCAGCAACGCCTTCCCCTTCTCGGATGAGACCTAAAAGCAGGTGTTCGGTTCCAATATAGTTGTGACCGAGTTGGCGAGCTTCTTCAAGTGATAGTTCCAGGACGCGCTTTGCCCGTGGGGTAAAGGGAATTTCCACGGCAACAAAGCCCGATCCGCGACCGATTATTTTCTCAACTTCGATGCGAGCGTCCTTGAGGTTCACTCCCATCGATTTGAGGACTTTGGCAGCGACACCCGTTCCTTCTCCGATTAGACCCAGGAGGATCTGTTCTGTACCCACAAAGTTATGACCCAAGCGGCGTGCTTCCTCTTGGGCTAACATAATCACCTTAATGGCTTTTTCTGTGAAGCGTTCAAACATGGCGTATTTCCATCACCTGCTGCGTAGGTCTGATTCTAGCATAGTGGATCTTTCCGGTTACGAGCTATCGCAACAGGTAGATGGGAGGATTACCGAACGCCCATTAAGGAATTTCGATTCAGAATTGTGTGATTTACTACCAAAGGCAGATTGTTATCGATTCCTCATCGATTAGTCAAGCTGATTTTTTCGAGGCTCAACAGGGATGCGGGATCGTGAAGTGTCCGTTGTTGCTGACCGAGACGATCGCAGATTTCTAACCACTTTTCTTTCAAGGTATTTTGAAATTCAGCCGTCTGAAGTCCGCCGCGCCAAAAGATGAGCGCATCTTCGCCCGTATCAGCGTAGTATTTCTTACGCGCTCCCGCAACTTTAAACTGGAATTTCTCGTATAAAGAAATTGCAGATTGATTAGAAATTCTGACTTCTAATGTAGCGTGCTTCATCTGCCGTTGACAGGCGCGATCAAGCAACGCGGTTAATATCAATTTTCCCAATCCTTGCCGCTGATAGTCGGAGTGGATTCCAATGATGGTAATGTGCGCTTCATCGACGATCGCCCAGAAACAGCCGTATCCGATTAAGCGATCGTCTTGCATGATGGCGATCAGTTCGCTGTTGGGGCTGTCTACCTCGCGCTGGTAGCCGTCGAGTGTCCAGAGTCCGTCGAAACAAATGCGATCGAGTTCGAGGACTTGGGGGAGGAGGGTTTTATCGATCGTTTTGAGGGTTAGAGGGGTCACGCGGATACGAGAGAAGAACGGTTTTGATTGTATCGAAGCTTGATGAATTGCGTTATCCGCTTGTTAGACTGAAACAGGCTTTTGTTTCGGAGTGCAGCACGATGTCAGAGCTACTCAGAAGAATCACGATTAATCCTAAACAGTGTGGCGGTCGCCCTTGCATTCGAGGTATGAGAATTCGAGTATCGGATGTGTTAGATCTATTTGCGGCTGGACTGAGTGCTGAACAAATTTTGGAAGAGATGCCCGATTTGGAAGCAGATGATCTGAAAGCCTCACTTCTCTATGCTTCACGCAAGCTTAATCATCCAGTATTAGTTGCATGACGATCTGGATCGATGCCCACTTGTCGCCAGCGATCGCCGCTTGGATCACAAATACGTTTGGCATTACAGCATTCGCCCTACGAGATGTTGGTTTGAGAGATTCTGAAGATTCTGAGATCTTCGAGGCGGCGAAAGCACAATCCGTTACTTTGATGACGAAAGACAGTGATTTCGCTGATTTAGTAGACAGGCTAGGTTCACCGCCGCAGGTGATTTGGCTGACTTGTGGAAATACTTCCAATGCTCGATTGCGGGAGATCTTAACTGCTGCTTTACCGCAAGCACTGGAACTTTTGCGATCGAGCGAGGCGTTAGTCGAAATTCGCGGCGAGTAGCTTGAGGTTAAATCGATCGATGAGTGGATTCGTTAAGGCGAGTTTATGATTTTAGAAATGCAACGATCGACGTTTATGATACCTGTGGCAATCGTTACTATTCAGCCGAGATTCTGCATACGATTCATGCGGTGGCAACGGGAGCGCGATCGCCTGAACGAACTGAGCAAGTTCCGATCGCCTTTCCACAACTCAGCTAATCTTTGAACTGCGGACAGACGTAACTTTTAGCGATCGCGCGCGTTGCTACTTGGTATTGAATGACAGCACCTTTAACAGAGCCAGGACCATCAGCTTTTATAACTTCTCCAGTCATAATTTCCACAAACTGTTGATCAGTAATTCCGCGACTGCGAGAGTAACAGTAAAAAGCAATATCATCGGCAATTTTAGAGGCATCATATCGATAAGCAAGAGGGTGATTAAAGGTGTTAAGAAGCGCATGTGTTGCATAAATCGCTCTATCTGACACCCAGAATCCTCGCAAGTCTAGCCCACGCTCCGCAGGAGCAGATACCCTACTGCCATGTCCGTACCCCTGTTCATAATTCGCGGAATTTGGCTTCTCTTTCTCTCCGCAAGCCAACTTAATCATCTCTCTTGTCGCTCCAGTCATATCTGGAACAAATGGCTTACCAATATTGGGAGTTACCAAGGAAGAATCGCAGTTAACTGATGCTTGCACCAAATCCTTTCCGATGAGGTATCGAAACTGAACATCATATCGAGAAACACGATTGATTGAACTCATATCGATTGCAACTGTTTCACGAGTTCGGGTTGATACTCCCACTGTTCGCCAATCAGTAGCAGAAGCAGGCAAAGATAAGGTTGATAGGATAGCGATCGGGGTCCCAAGGAGTAACGATTTCAGCATGACTTTGACATGAGGAGCTACTGAAAATAATAATTACTGGCTTCAGTCTAGGTCTAACAGTTCATCGAAACTTTTTATACATCTTCGCAATGAGAAGTATTAATAATTGGGTTCCAAGTTTTACGTGCTGGAGAACTATCAGATGAATTACGATTCAATGTCTGATGCTGAATTAAAGCAGTATTTTCTCAAGCATCGGGGCGACCAAGCTGCTTTCCAAGCCTATCTTGATCGAGTTAACAAACGCCCCCGCAGAATTATCGCTCGTCCTGATGATCCTGATTTTGATGAGAAGGTACAGGCAGCGATTCGGCAAAAATTGGAAGTAAGAAGAAATCAATCTTTATCGGATTCTGATTTCGATCGCACTTGAGAGAATGCGATCGCATCTTGAAGTTGCAGAGTGAGAAGCGATCGCTCAGCAGCTAAAATCAATCACCCTCTGCTTTGCCGTATATGAGTGAAACTGTCTACATTGAAACGAGTATCCTGGGTTATCTCACCGCTAGATCAACGAAAAATCTAATCTTGGCTGCAAACACGGAAATCACAAAGGACTGGTGGGAATATCGTCGAAATGATTTCACGCTTTACACTTCGGAAGCAGTTCTAGAAGAAGCGGCACAGGGGGACACAGCGATCGCATCTCAACGGCTAGAGTTACTGCGGGATTTTCCCTTGCTGGAATTGAACCAAGCTGTGCAAGAGTTGGCAAAACGATTTCTCGATCGAAGTAACCTTCCTCTAAAGGCAAAGGTAGATGCAATTCACATCGCCGCCGCGACCGTTCACGCTATGGATTATCTGCTAACTTGGAACTGTAAACATATTGCTAACGCTCAGATTCAAAGGAAGTTGGCAGAGATTGGTCTTGATTTTGGCTATCGGTTGCCGATTCTCTGTACGCCTAATGAGTTGATGGGAGATTAGGTCATGTGGACGGATGAGATCGTAGAAGAAATTCACCAAATTCGCGAAGCGTATGCGAAATCTTTGAACGATGATTTAGATGCAATCTTTGCAGACCTTCGTAAGAAAGAGGCTGATAGTGGCAGAGAGATTGTAGATTTGTCTAAAGAGGTGCGATTTAGTACGCTACAGGAACAGGCAAGCGAGAGAGTTTAATTGAGATCAGCGATCGCACAAAATTCGCTCAAACGAACAGCCCTCAATTGTACACTGGTGAGGAGTTGCAAAAAAGCTAACGACAACACCTTGCCAGCATTGAGGAACCCCGCAATGGTATCGACCCCTCTCGCGGCGACTTCTTCGGGTCGCCAGTATCTTCCACAATCGGGAGTTAATCGCTCTCCGAATCAATTTCTGATGCCGCTCACGGCGAAAGTCAACGATCGAGATAATCTCGAAATCGGTGGCTGTGATGTGACCGAATTGGTAAAACAGTTCGGTTCGCCGCTTTATATTGTGGATGAGGCAGGACTGAGAACCGCTTGCCAACAGTATCGCGATGCGTTTCGACGGTACTATCCGGCAGAGGCTCAAGTCCTCTACGCCTCGAAAGCTTGGAACTGTTTGGCGATTTGCTCGATCGTGTCTCATGAAGGATTGGGCATTGATGTGGCAACCGGAGGCGAACTTTATACGGCGCTTCAGGTGGGAGCCGATCCAGCGAAGATTTATCTGCATGGAAATAACAAGTCGATCGCTGAATTGGAACTCGCAGCGAAATCGGGTTGTACGATCGTGGTCGATAACCAGCTTGAACTTCAACGATTGACGCAGATTGAAAGCGACAGACCGATCCGAATCATGCTGAGAATCACACCCGGATTGGATTGTCATACACATGAATACATTCGGACTGGGCATTTAGACAGCAAATTTGGATTTGATCCAAATCAAGTCGAAGACATTTTCCAATTTATCAGCCAAAATCCGAGCGTTTCACTCGTTGGACTTCATGCCCACATTGGATCGCAGATTTTTGAACTGCAAGCACACCGAGATTTACCGGGTGTCATGCTGCAATGGGTGAAGAAAGCCGCTCAATACGGTTTGAATGTTTCAGAAATTAATATCGGGGGCGGTTTGGGAATTTGCTACAACGAGAGCGATGATCCGCCTAGCATTGATGAATGGGTGAGAATTGTTGCGGAATCGATGATCAAAGCTTGTGAAGCGGAAAAGATGCCGTTGCCGAAATTGCTTTGTGAGCCGGGTCGATCGCTGATCGGTTCTTCTTGTATCACGGCTTACACCGTCGGTGGACGCAAAACCGTTCCGGGAATTCGCACTTATATTAGTGTAGATGGCGGCATGTCGGATAATCCGCGACCGATTACCTATCAGTCGGTTTGTCGGGCGGTGATTGCCAATCGGATGTCGGATGAAGCGAAAGAAACAGTGACGATCGCTGGAAAACACTGCGAATCGGGAGACGTTTTGATCAAAGATCTGCCACTTCCTGAGACGGAACCTGGAGATATTCTCGTCGTGATGGCAACGGGAGCCTACAATTACAGCATGGCATCGAATTACAACCGTCTGACTAAACCCGCAGCGGTACTCGTTCACGAAGGAGAAGCGAACCTGATCCTGGAACGGGAGACATATGAAGATTTGATTCGACACGATCGAGTCCCGGACAGACTGAAATAAAGGATGAAGGATGAACGAGGAAGGGTGAGGATTGGCAAAGATGGAAATTCAGTTGCAATTCTCTGCTCTTAGCTTGAATCAAGCGACAATCCCACCCTTGCTTCTCCTTCCGAATGCTCTAAACGCTGTGCTGACTTTTGTTCTGCAAAATCTGCGGTTTCTGCTCGATGTGGGGCTAGTTTTAGCGCTCACCTACGTCATGCTGGTGATCATCGGACGAGAACGCCGAACCCTCTGGATGGTACGCGGCTTCATTATCTTGATGCTGGCGGCGGCGATTAGTCGGCGGATGGATCTCGCATTACTCAGTTTTGTGCTGAACAATCTCGTTGTTGGGGCGGCGGTCGCGATGGCGTTTATTCTCCAGTCCGAATTCCGCCGATTTCTAGAACAGCTTGGACGCGGGGAAATTAGCCAACTGTTTCAGCCCTCGAATCGGAGCTTGCCAGGTTCGGACAGCGTGATCGATGAGATTGTCGAAGCGGTGAAAGGGCTGTCACAGAATCGGACAGGGGCACTGATGATTATTGAAACGGGAATTGCGATCGACGATCGAGATTTTTCCGTTCCCGGTGTCAAGCTCAATGCAGAATTATCTAAAGAACTTTTACAAACCATTTTCCAAACCACGACGCTCCTACACGATGGCGCAGTTTTGATCCGTGGATCGCGCATTATTGCCGCAGGTGTGATTCTGCCTTTATCTGAAAAAACCGCTTCACGCCAATTGGGAACCCGCCACAGAGCCGCAATGGGAATTACCGAAAAACTCGAAAATTGTATTTGTGTCGTTGTATCTGAAGAAACAGGGTCGATTTCACTCGCGGAACGAGGAATATTAAATCGACCCTTAACGAGCAGTAAACTAAAGGAGCTTTTGGAAGAACGGTTTTCACAGTCGGGCGATCGCGAACCCGTCTCACGCGATCTGAAATCTCTCGGTCGTCAATTCCGGACAAAGGCAGTATTCTTATTCTCGCGTTTATTTAATGAAGGTAGTTTAAAAGATCGCCGAATTCAAAATGAACGTAAGCGCGGCGACTCCTAATTCTGCTAAAACCAGATTGATTCTCAGATCCTTTCATCGGCGTTCCCCCGAATTCACCAATGACAACTGCTAAGCACCCCGTTTTAAGAGATTTACCTGCTGATTTAGACCGCGATCGCTTACCTCGCCATGTTGCGGTGATTATGGACGGGAATGGACGATGGGCGAAACGACAAGGGAAACCCCGGATTATGGGGCATCGTCGTGGAGTGGATGTGCTGAAGGATTTACTGCGGTGCTGTCGGGATTGGGGCGTTGAGGCGCTGACGGCTTATGCGTTCTCGACCGAGAACTGGGGACGACCGCTCGAAGAAGTGGAGTTTTTGATGACGCTGTTTGAACGAGTGCTGCGTCAAGAACTGCGCGAAATGATGAAAGAAGATGTGCGGATCAATTTTGTCGGAAATTTGGACGCGCTACCGAGAAGTTTGCAGGCGGAAATTGAGCGATCGATCGTTGAGACTAAAGACAATCAAGGGATTCGCTTCACGGTCGCGACCAATTACGGGGGACGGCAAGAAATTATTAAGGCTTGTCGATCAATCGCGGCTCAAGTTCAACAAGGTTTGATTCAACCGGAAGAGATTGATGAAAGCTTGTTCGAGCGGCATTTATACACAACTGGAATTTGCGATCCGGATCTGATGATTCGGACGAGCGGAGAAATGCGATTGAGTAATTTTCTTCTGTGGCAAGCGGCTTATGCGGAATTGTATGTGACCGATACGTTGTGGCCCGACTTTGATCGTTCTGAATTCCATCTAGCGCTGAAGTCTTATCAGCAACGAGAACGCCGATTTGGGAAAGTTGGCAACAAGCTCTAACGCCCTGCGTTAAGAATTTGAGCAGCAGTTAGATTTAGGTTAGCGAAAGTGCGGAAAGAAATGCGATCATCATTTCTAAACGCGCCAATTTCTATATACTGGTTTCCCTCCAGATACAGCACAACGACAACGCTTCGATCTGGATCAATCAACCAATATTCTGGAACGCCTCGCGATGCGTATTCTGTACGTTTCTCAACGTAATCACGATCGTAATTTTGCTGTCCAGGCTCTCTGGGCGAGACGACTTCGACAACCAGGATTGGAGGCTCAGAATCGAGAGGAATTAGTCCTTTTTGTCCAGACATCTCGATCGCAGTTGCTTCTGTCACGACCATCAAATCTGGAATTCTTGCTTTCACAGAAGCGCTTCTTACTGCAATTTCTGCGTCTTTGTGACGAATCAGATAGTAAGGAACAAACTGAAGGAGCTGTGTGAATAAATAAAGCGAAATTGCGCCCGCATCCCAACTTTCAGTAGGCAATTCAACTAACTCCCCATCCACCAATTCATAGCGTCGATCGCTACCATCGTCATAATCCAAATATTCCTCGAAGGTTCTAAATCTTGGTTTGGCTTGTGTCATGGGAATTTAAGGTCCTGAAAAGACAGCATCCTCGATATCTTGACGACTGAGCGAATATTTAAACGATCGCTGAATATCTCGTCCCTCGACATTGAGATATCGCACACTCAACTGATCGACATCCAGCATCAATTCGGCTTGCCATTTGGAACGCTGAATTGTCCAGCAGTGCAAATCTTCTGAATCTTGTTCACAGCCTTGCTCAGATAGCCACGCTTCGATCGCAGGCAATGGATGATTGTACAGGGGCGTTTCACCGGGAGGTAGCGTCATAAAAAGAATCAATTTCAACTGATTCTATTGTCGCTTGATCTGGGGAAGGTGGGGCGGTTTCGATTTGTTCGATCGGGGGACGATTCGCTGTGAGCGGTTGAAAAGCTTGATCGCCGCGAGTAATGCCGATCGTAATTGCCAAAATCAAACAGCCAACAAAGGTAATTCCAAGAATGAAAAGGGCGAAGAGTTCACCAGGAGAAAGGGGGCGATCGGTTGCGTCTAAATAAGCTGAGGAATTTGGCTCTGGTTTATCAGTTTTGTGTAAGCTCGGTAACTGTCGAACCACGACCACGCGAGAATAACCGATCGACAAATCGTAAGCTGCGCGACGTTCAGGATTGCTTAGAGTCGCGTAAGCTTCATTTAGCGTTTGAAATTTTCGAGTGGCGATCGCTTGCGGTAATTCAGTTGTATCGGGATGATACAGCTTACTCCGTTCTCGATATGCCTGTCGAATCTCACGTACCGAAGTTGAAGGATGCAGTCCTAACAGTCCGTAATAGGTATTCTCGATCGCGGCTTTGCCACCTGAACCTAGTTTCTCCTCTGCCACGGATTTATCCTTAAACACTAAGCATTAGGAACTATTATTGTCGCGGGAAGCGAAAGTGTGCAAGTAGCAATTCTCATCGCTTCTTTGGAAATACCGCCAAATCTTAACCAAACCCCAACCTGAAAATTACCTGTCCTTGGTATTAGACCCTTAGAGTAAGAGGCGGGATTTCAGGATGGAGCCGGATCGATGATCCAATCGTTCGCAACACCGTTGATTGAACTGCCTGATTCAAGACAGTTACTGGAACAACTTTATCGAGAGCGTACATTACAACCCTTTCGCAGTGGTCAAACAATTTCGCTACGCCCCAATGAGTTATGGGTCGTTTGTCGAGGCGTAGTGGTGCTCAACACCTTGCACCCGACCGGAGATGAAGCGCTACTGGGCGTTGCAACCCCGTCAATGCCGTTTGGATTGCCGCTGACGTGGATTACACCGTATAACGCGATCGCGTTAACCGATGTGGATTTGTTGCCTTTGACGGTGGCGGAAGTCGAAAGATCTCCCGCCCTCTGTCAAGGGCTATTTCGTCATTTGAGCCGTCGATTACAGCAAGCAGAAGCATTTCTCGCTTTGTCTGGTTGTCGCCGGGTCGAAGAAAGGCTGAAGCAGTTATTAATTCTGCTTCAGCATGAAGTCGGGCAACCGGCTCCGCGTGGAACACGGCTGCAAATTCGACTGACGCATCAGCAATTAGCGAATGCGATCGGAACAACACGAGTCACCGTGACTCGATTGATCGGGCAGTTGAAACAAGAGGGTTGGCTAGCGATCGATGCCAAGCGTCATATCATTCTGCACTAATAGCCTGTGACCAATCGGGCGACCTGCTGCGGTGGCTTTTTGGTTTGGGCAATGACGGCAGACTGCATGACCACGGCTTCGATCGGCACGACTCCTTTGTCTTCACTGTTGAGAATTGCGGCGGCGCGGCGGGACAAATCGAGGACGCGATTGTCAAAATACGGTCCGCGATCGTTGACTCGGACGACTAGGCTTTTCCCGTTCAGGCGATTGGTGACTTTGAGAAATGTGCCAAGTGGTAGGGTCGGATGCGCTGCGGTGAGTTCGTTTTGGTCGAAGATTTCGCCGTTTGCGGTTTGGCGACCGTGGAAATAGGGACCATACCACGAAGCCATGCCGTCGATACTGTTGTTCGTTTTTGCTAACTGGTACATCTCCATTTGAGCATCGACAACTGGAATGCTGGTTTGTCCAAGCGCGATGCGGAGATTGTTCACCCAGTCGATCGCGATTAATTCCGCAGGGCGGGCGAGTTGAGAGGAGAGACGATCGGTGACGGTGAAAATGATGCGATCGTCTAATTTCGCAACAGGTTGTTTATTCTCGATCGCGGCTTTCAGCTTTGACGCATCAAGATCTGGCGTTTCGATCAGTTTTGCGATCTGTTGAGCGAGAATCGTAGCCGAGGTGCGATCGTCTAACGTTGCGATTTGACAGCCCTTGACCCAAATCTGAAACCCACGGGAACGATTTGAAGTAGTCGGACATTGCCAAAATCCGAGTTTTGGGCGTGTTTCGCTTTGCGTTAACGGCGTTCCATCGAATCCAATTTCGACGATCGCGACCGAGGAAGAAGTTTCTTGTGAAGCCGCAACGATCGGGAGTTGATTAAACAGAGATTGCATCGAACCGACGAAATCAGTGAGCGGATCTTCGGTTGGAGCAAGAATCAAGCCTTCGATCGTGCTGAGCCAGTTGGGGGCAGACAGGTTGGAAGATTCTGAAGGAGAGTTCTGTAGCGTTGCACTCGTCAGTTGCAGCGAGGACGAGCGCGAAAGTGTGGATTGGCACACACGGCTATGACACAGAACATGAGTGAGGAATTTGGGTGTTTCGAGTAGCTTGCTTCCCACATTGGGAATGCCACTGAACCACGAAGCAACCCACATAAGTCCAAGTATCAACATTGTTGGTTTGATTTCAAAATTGTAAACAGCAATACACTTTTGCCGAAACTTATTATAAAGTTCTCGTGACACAAAACGGATTCACCGAAGGGCGTAAATCTGCTTAACTTTGGAGAATGCCTGGTTAATTCATGTACCATTTGGCACATATGAGGATTAAATAATGACGTTGCAGTTTTACATTGTGGATGTGTTTGCTGAACGCAAATATGCGGGGAATCAACTTGCGGTGTTTCGCGTCGCGGCTTCTCTGAAAACCGAGGAAATGCAAGCGATCGCGAAAGAAATGAACTATTCAGAGACGACATTTATTCTGTCGGAATTTCCGCAGAATGGCGGCTATCCCGTCCGCATTTTTACACCTGACCAAGAGCTTCCATTTGCGGGACATCCTACCCTCGGTACTGCGTTCGTTCTGCAACAGTCAATCATTCAAGAATCCGTATCTATCGTGAAATTGAATCTTGCAGTCGGTCAGATCGCCGTTACATTGAACTACGCCGAAAGAGACATTGATGCCCTGTGGATGCGACAAAACGCACCGGAATTTGGGCAGAGATTTGATCCGAAGACGATCGCGCCTGTCTTAGGATTGAGTTTGGATCAAATTGACGATCGCACTCCGATCGAGGAAGTTTCCACAGGTTTACCCTTTATCATTGTTCCGCTGAAAAACTTAGAGGCATTACAACAAGCGAATGTCGATCGAGCCGCACTATTCAAGCTAGTAGAATCAACAGAAGCGAAAGCGATTTTGATCTTTTGTCCCGAAACACGCAGCTTAGACAATCAACTAAGTGTGCGCGTGTTTGTAGAGCCATTAGGTGGACCGCCAGAAGATCCGGCAACAGGTAGCGCCAATGGATGTCTAGCGGCATATCTAGTTCAATATGCCTACTTTGGTCAGAGTTCTATTGATATTCAAGTGGAGCAAGGTTATGAAATCGGACGACCTTCGTTGCTGATGTTAAGAGCCAAAAAAGAGAATGAAGCTTTTGAGATCTCAGTGGGTGGCAACGTTATTCTGGTAGCTCAAGGTGAGTTTGTTTGAGGATTCATGCAAGAGCTAACTGAAAGACTGCGATCGCATATTGAGGTGATCAGTCGCGATCGCGATCCATTCTTTGCAACTCAAGGACATTTCTACGTTCAGCAATACATTCGCGAACAGTTTTCACACTGGGGAACGGTTGAATATCAGGCGTTTCAAGTGGGAAAGCGCACTCACTACAATTGGATTTTGAATCTAGCAGGGCGCGAGAATCGAAAACCCCCCATTTTGATCGGCGCACATTATGATGCTGTACCAAATTCTCCGGGTGCAGATGACAATGCGACTGGAGTTGCTGTGTTACTAGAAATGGCAAAGGCTTTTTCTGAACAATCTGCCCGTTATCCGATTCGATTAGTTGCTTTTGATCTAGAAGAGAACTTTACGCAAACAGATACACACGGTAACAGTCAGTATGCAATGTCATTGAATGGTGAACCTTTGAGATTGATGATTGCTTTGGAAATGTTGGGATACTGCAATCACGATCGCAATTCACAACTGTATCCCGCAGGATTAGAGCGGTTTTATCCGGATCAAGGAAACTTCATTGCACTAATCGGCAACATTCCAACCATTCCAGATCTGATGCGATTGAGTCGGGAAATTCGTCGATCGAACATTGGATGTGAATGGCTTCCGGCGGGAATGCGGGGCAAGATTGTGCCGGATACTCGTCGGGGTGATCATGCGGCGTTTTGGGATCGAGGCTATCGAGCATTAATGGTGACAGATACCGCAAATTTAAGGAATCCGAACTATCACAAACCGAGCGATCGCATTGAAACACTAGATTTCGATTTTCTAACAAAAGTGTGTGAAGGGCTGATTCATTCCATTCGCCAACTGTAGCTTAGGTATAATTTCTAGAAAGGTCACAATAGTTACTATGATGCAACGATTTATCCCGGTAGTTCTCGCCAGCATCGCCAGTTTTACATTGACGGATTCACAAGCGATTAGCCAAAATAAGCCGACTTGTCAGCGAACTACACAAAATTTTCTCGTGTTTGGGGGCGGTGGTGCGCCTTCATACAATGAGATTGCACTTGAGAAAAATATGCTGTATTTTCAGCGATCGCTAAAAGAACTCGGATACTCCACAAGCGATGCACCGATTTATTTTGCAAACGGCAACACAGGCGAAAAAACGGTTCGATATTTAGACGAAAAAGGCGATCAACAGTTCAAAGCTCACACTGTTCCAAATGTGCAAGGGGCTTCGAGCATTGCGAACTTACAAACTTGGATGGCTCAAGCTGCCAAAGAGAAAACAGCAACTCCATTGTTTTTCTACTTTTCAGGACATGGCGGACACAATCGCGTCAATGAGGATAATTCGAGTTTACTGATGTGGCGCGATCGCGAATTGAGTGTGCAGAACTTTACCGCAATGCTCGATCGACTTCCACAAAACAAGCCCTTTGTCACGATGATGTCTCAATGTTACTCTGGCTCCTTTGCAAACTTGATCTACAACGGGGGTGATCCAAACAAAGGAATCGCGTTGCAAACCCGCTGCGGATTTTTTGCAACGATTAAATCTCGTCCTTCGGTCGGCTGTACTCCAGAAGTGAACGAAGCAGACTATCGCGACTATAGTTCGAGCTTTTTTGCTGGGTTAACCGGACGCGATCGCATTGGTCGCAAAGTTGCTTCAGCAGACTACAACAAAGACGGACGCATTTCGTATTCTGAAGCTCACGCCTACGCCAAGATTGATAAGTTCACCACGGATTTACCTGTTTCAACTTCGGAAGCTTGGCTTCAGCGACAAGTGAACAATCCAACCATGCGAGAGCAAATTTTAGGACAAACAATCGCACCTTTAGCAAAAATTGCCCGCCCTGAACAGCGCTTTGTGATTGAATCTTTGAGCCGCCAGTTTAAGTTTGATTTGAATCGATCGTTGAATGGAAATCTGCGATCGCTCAATCCCGAATTAGTGAAAACGGCTGAAGATGAAGCGTATTTAGTTCGACTGTCGATGGAGTTGACGAATGTAGCAATGGAGCGACGAGTCAGGACTTCTAAAAATGCTCGATCGATTCAAACGCTCGATCGATTGATTCGATGTGAGGCTGGATCGTGGGGTAAGTCTTAGAGGAGGTTTGAAGCGTATAAAAAGGGTGTTTGAAACGTATAAAACGTATAAAAAGTCTCTTTGTTTTCGTTACTGTCCCGCCCCGAATTCCATTCCGGGGCGGATGAATGCAAGGAACGACCTGTTTCAAATGTCCTCCTAAAGTTCTGGATCAATACCAAGCGATCGTAATTGTTCAGCGAGTCGTTCAGCTATTTGTTGGGCTGAAAGCGCAGCCTCAGCGGGAGTTGGGACAATCTCACCGTTTGGTTGAAAGTATCTCAATTGATTGTTGTGAACGCCCAAAAATAACTCTAACGATTCGCTCCAAAGTTGACCATTTGCGTTTGGCTCGATCGCTTGATACTGTTCTCCCGCTAATCGAAATCCAGCAAACTCAAGATCACTCGGTGAAAACCAGAAATATTCTGCCGTTCGGAATCGATTTTGATAGAGATCTTTCTTCAATCCCTTATCTGTGTTCTTGGTTTCGTCGGAAAGTAATTCGATAATGACATCGGGATAACGTCCATCTTCTTCCCAGACGACCCACGATCGACGCGGATATTTCTGCGTGTTCTTAACTAGAAAGAAATCCGGTCCTCGGAAATCGCGATTTTTCAATTGTTGGCGGCTGAAGTAGATCGTCAGATTTGCACCGATGAAAAAATCTTCTCGATCGCGCCACCACCACTCTAAGCAATTCACCAATAACGCGAGTTGAGCATAGTGTAAAGAAGTTTCCATTTCTGGCTCATCGCTATTGAGTTGTGTCGCATCGGGCATTAAAGCTTCAAGTTCTTTTGCCGTCAAGTGCATGGTTGGTGCTTCCAGAGTGCTGTTTCTTTAGCGTACCATTGCGATCGAGAATCATCACTGGCACCATGAATATTTTTGAATTACCGGAAGAAATGCTCGATCGAGAACTGTTTGAACCCTTGATTCAGACGGATCAAATTCTAATTGAGCGCATTATTTCAACTGGACAAACGACACCAGAGGGAGAATGGTACGATCAGCCGCGTGATGAATGGGTGTTGCTGTTGCAAGGGGAAGCGCAGTTAATGTACGAGGATGGAACGTCGATCGACCTTAAAACTGGTGATTATGTGTTGATTCCTGCACATCAGAAACATCGTGTGAGCTATACCAGTTCTAATCCTGATTGTATTTGGTTAGCAATCCATGCTGCACTGAGGTAAGTAATAATCTAAGTTCATCAAATTCTAAATATGCGACGTGATGCCATTTTTTACACTATCTTTCAGCGTTTTCCTAGCTTGCTCTTTGAGCTAGTAGACGATCGACCTCCTGATGCCCAACGTTACCGATTCGAGTCAGTCGAAGTTAAAGAACCCACATTTCGGATCGATGGCGTATTTTTGCCGCCCGAAGATGCTTCTCCCAGAGTGATCTTTTTTGCTGAGATGCAGTTTCAGAAAGATGAATCTCTTTATCATCGTTTCTTTTCGGAATCCCTTCTGTATCTGTATCGCAACTAAACACTCTATGACGATTGGTATGGTGTGATTATTTTTCCTTCTCGTAATCTAGAGCCGACGAATACGACGATGCACCGTTCTTTACTCAGTGGAGCGCAGGTGACACGGATTTATCTTGACGAGTTAAACGATCGAGATCAGCAACCAATCGGAATTAATTTGATGCAGCTCACGATCGCGCCCGAATCAGAAGCGATCGCGCAAGCAAGAGAAATCATCGATCGCGTCCAACAAGAGACAGATCCACTTCTTGATAGAAATGAGATAATTGATATTATCTCGACAATTATCGTTTACAAGCTTGTCAATTTGAGCCGAGAAGAGGTGGAACTCATGCTAAATCTAACACCATTCCGTGAAACTAGAATTTACAGAGAGCTTCAACACGAGACGAATCTTAAAGTAATTCGCAACTTACTGAACAGGGAACAAAGCATCGATTACATTGCTGAGATCGTCGAACTGCCTGTTGAAGAAGTCGAGCGCATTATTCGTGAAGAGCTTTAGATCATTCCGATGTTTCTCTAGAATTTGCCGCCCCAACTAAAACTTTATCCACTCGGTTGCCATCCATATCCATCACCTCAAACCGCAACGCTTCCCACTCAAACGCATCCGCAGCAGTGGGAATTCGACCGAGATACATGACGACAAATCCGCCTAAAGTTTGATAGCTCCCGCGTTGTTCTCCGGGCAGTTCTTGATCTTCAATATGCAAGATCTCTTTGAATTGATAGATTGGCAACATTCCATCGAGCAGCCAGGAGCCATCATCACGCTGGACTGCTTGCGGTTCTGCAAGTTCTTCGACAGTTGGAATGTCGCCCACGATCGCTTGCAACACATCGGTCAATGTGACCAATCCCTGAATCACACCATACTCATCAACTACAAATGCAATCTGTGTTCCCGTTTGTTTGAACAGTTCTAAAACTTTTAAGGCACGAGTACTTTCAGGCACAAACACCGGAGTCTGAAGCGAAGTGGTAAAGTCCAGTGGTTGACCAGACATCAGGGTGACTAAAAGATCATAGGTTTGGACGACCCCTAATAGATGATCTAATCCACCTTGACAAACTGGGAATCGAGCATGCGAACTATCCATCATCTGACGCTGGATTTCGTCGATCGAGTCTTCTAAATCAATCCAGGTAATCTCTAATCGGGGAGTCATCAGAGAGCTAATTCGTCGATCGCCTAAGCGAAACACTCGTTTCATGATGTCTTCTTCCGCCTGCTCGAACATTCCCGCCTCTGTGCCTTGCTCGATCATCACGCGGATTTCTTCTTCAGTCACAGGCGGTTCATCCGATGGACGAATGCCCAAGAGTCGAACGGCGAGATTGGTAGATGCACTGAGTAAATAGACGATCGGGGCTGCCGCTTTCGCCATCAAACTCATCGGAACCGCTGCCCAACCCGCGATCGCTTCGGGTGAATTGAGTGCCAACCGTTTCGGAACCAGTTCACCGACAATCAGCGTGAGATAGGTCAACGTCAGAATTGCAATGCCAAAAGCAAGCGGCTGACTATACGGTTCGAGAACGGGGAAAGAGCGGAAAAACGGCTCAAGTCGGCGGGTTAGCGCTTGTTCCCCGAATGCACCGGATGCAATACCGATCAGCGTAATTCCGACTTGAACGATCGCTAAAAAGTTATTCGGTTGTTCCGCTAGTCGGAGTGCCGCTCTTGCTTTGGTGTCGCCTTGATTCGCGGCTTGTAGGAGGCGGACTTTGCGAGCGGACACGATCGCGAGTTCGGACATGACAAATAGCCCGTTTGCTAATGTCAGAAACAGGATAGTCAGCAGGTCTGAGGTAAGCGAATTCATTCGGGGAAGTTTAGCCGAGAGCAACGAATTGTATAAGTGTATCGTCGATCGACCGTCGCATTGGGTTGAATTTTGGTCTAACTTTGGGTAGAGAAAAGGCGAAATTCCCGATTTCACAAGGGTTAAGCGCCGTTACCCTAAATCTTGAGGAAATCTGAGGGAACCTATTGAAATCTCACTTATGCTCCAATTTTATCTAGATAAACAGCTTTTATCTAGATAAATAGCTAGATGACTTCAGTGAAGACACTGATTTTTATCTAGATAATTTTGTTGATATAATTCTGAGCATGAGTTAGAGTTAAATCATGCCTAGAAAGAAGTTAGAGCGTAAGAAAAACGAGGTTATCCAAGTGGCAATCGAACCGGATGAAAAAGCAGCGTTTGATGCCTGGTGTATGGCAAACAGTACAACGATGAGCGAAGTCATTCGTCGTGAGATTGCATCGTATATTGTCAAAGGGCGAAAACTGTTAGACGACTCAAAAGAACCTGTTTAAGCACAATGAGCAGCGTTACGTACCAGACCAAGCTACCAGAGGCACTTATCCCGTTTTGTGAGCGGATGAGTTCATTGATGTCTGGCGTTGAACGGGCGCTGTATCAAGATTTAGAGGCAGGAACAGATCTCGCACAACTCAAGCGGGAGTATCAGCGCATTTATGGCATTAATGCGCGTCAGTTTAACTCGATTTATGCCACGCTCAAAGGGAAGATTCGCAGTCGCGCAGAATGCCACAAGCGACAACTCAAACAACTGCGATCGCAGATTACAGACCTAGAGAAACTGATCAAGAAGTGGAAGAAACAACTGCTCAAAATTCCGTTGGCTTGTCCATTACAACCGGACGCAAAGACACCGCGCCAATCTTTAAGGTGGAAGCTGCATCAGAAACCGCGTCGTCTCCACAGTCTGCGCTCCAAATTAGCGCAACTGACTCAAACGAAACCGCGTCTGATTTTTGGCGGACGCAAGCTGTGGACTGCTCAGTACAACCTAGAGAGCAATGGCTTTGTCTCGCATGAACAATGGTTAAACCAGTGGCAACAACACCGTAACTCACAGTTTTACTGTGTCGGTTTTTCTGACGAAACGAATGGCTGCCAAATCTGCCAACTCAGCGCGGATGACACGTTGAAGATTCGTGTTGCGCCTGTCCTTGAAGCTGAGTTTGGGCAGTATGTTCAAGCCGAGGGGATTCGCTTTGCTTACGGGCAGAATGACATTGATTGGGCGCGGGAAAACCACAAAGCGATTAGCTACAGATTTGCACAAAAGAATGAGCAGTGGTATGTCTTTGCGACAGTCGAGCGTCCTGCCGTCCCGCATCAATCGCATCGCCGGAATGGGTGTTTGGGCGTGGACTTGAATCCCGGTGTCATCGGCTGGTCGTACTGTGATGCTGAAGGCAATCTCAAAGCACATGGGCAGTTTCGAGTCACACTGCAAGATAAAACGACGCAGCAAACTAAAGCGATCGTGGGTGATGTCTGCGCTCAACTCGTTGGGATTGCCCAATCGTTTGGTTGCCCGATTGTGATTGAGCGCTTAGACTTTGAGCGCAAGAAAGCATCGATGCGCGAACAAGGTGTGCGATATGCGAGAATGCTGTCCAATTTTGCTTACAGCCTGTTTGATGCGATGTTGTTCAGTCGATGTGAGCGTTTCGGCATTGAATTGATTCGCGTCAATCCTGCTTACAGTTCGCTCATTGGATTAGTCAAGTTTATGCAGTTGTACGGACTGAGTTCTGATACGGCTGCGGCATTGGTTCTAGCGCGTAGAGCTTTGCACAAGTCAGAGCGCATTCCAGCCAAGTCCGCCTCCTGTCTGCCAGTGGAGAGACACAAGCACGTTTGGAGTTTCTGGAATGCGCTCTCGAAAAAGCTGAAGGGGATGCGTCGCCACAGCTTTTTCACCAGTGTCGCTTACAGCGAGTCGGAGGTCAGCCTATTCGATAAGTCTGCGCGAGTGGACAGGTCGGATGGGAAGCCATTGGCACTTCTGAACTGAGGTGAGACTCCTCAGCACGAATCGTTAGCAGCATTGTTCGGCTAACGTGCCTATAGATTTCTACAGGTTTTTAGGGACGATTGTATTCCAGATCGCGTCGGATGCGGTTGGTCGAATCCTGATTCGATAGAATGTAAAGACCCATTAAGCTCTCTCTGTCCGACATGGCTTTTTCTTCGATTACTCGCGCACTTAGTCGATCGCCGCTCACCGCAGAATTACTCAGTAAGCTCAAGCAGCATTCGACGTTACATTTATCTGGATTGTCGCGTTTGGCGAAAGGGATTGTCGCTTCGACCCTGGCGCAGAATAGCGATCGCTCTTTATTAGTGGTGACGGCAACGCTGGAAGAGGCGGGACGCTGGAGCGCTCAGATGGATGCGATGGGCTGGAATACCGTGCATTTTTACCCTACTTCGGAATCGTCGCCGTATGAGCCGTTTGATCCCGAAGCTGAAATGACTTGGGGACAGTTGCAAACTTTAGCCGATTTGGTCAAGGGATCGGAGAAAATGGCGATCGTGGCAACCGAACGTGCTCTACAGCCCCATTTACCGCCACCCGAAGCGTTTTCGCCGTATTTTCTAACTCTAGAAAAAGGGAAAGAAATTAATCTGGGACAGTTGAGCGATCAGTTAGCGAAATTGGGATACGAACGGGCGAACTTAGTTGAAACTGAAGGTCAATGGAGCCGACGTGGGGACATTATTGATGTGTTTCCAGTTGCAGCAGAGTTACCGGTTCGATTGGAGCTATTCGGGGATGAGTTAGACCAGATTCGTGAGTTTGATCCGGGAACACAGCGATCGCTCGATCGAGTTACTCAAGTTACACTAACACCGACTAGCTTTAGTCCGATTATTCAATCTGCATTAGATGAAACCGTTCTAGAGTATCTATCACCCGAAGATCAAGAACGATTTGCAGAAGGTGTCTCGATCGAGGGAATGCGTCGATTTTTAGGATTAGCTTTTGATCACCCTGCATCTTTATTAGACTATCTACCAAGCAATACGATCGTTGCGATCGATGAACCTGAAATGACTCAGGCACACAGCGATCGCTGGATTGAACACGTCGAAGAACAATGGCAAGAAGTCAAGCCGAGCTTACCAAAGATTCACCGAAGTTTAGAAGCTTCATTGATCGAGATTGAAAAGTTCGATCGCATTCACGTAAACGAATTAGCCGAAGAGAAAAAAGGCTTAAATCTCGTTTCTCGCCCGGTTCCAGCGATTCCACATCAGTTTGCAAGATTAGCGGAAACACTGCGGGGAGAGCGCGATCGTAACTTTGCAATTTGGCTTGTATCGGCGCAACCTTCGCGATCGGTCGCACTGTTACAAGAGCATGATTGTCCGGCGCAGTTTGTTCCGAATCAGCGGGATTATTTAGCGATCGACAAACTGCAAACTCAGCACATTCCTGTTGCGCTGAAATACTCTGGTTTAGCAGAACTCGAAGGCTTCATCCTGCCAACATTTCGCTTAGTCGTTGTTACTGATAAAGAGTTTTTTGGACAGCAAACTTTAGCCACTCCGACCTATGTTCGCAAACGTCGTAGAGCGGCATCGAAGCAAGTTGATCCAAACAAGCTACAACCCGGTGATTTTGTAGTTCATAAAAGTCATGGAATTGGGCAATTTATCAAGCTCGAAAGCTTAACCATTAACAATGAAACTCGTGAGTATCTTGTCCTAAAGTATGCAGATGGATTGTTACGAGTTGCAGCCGATCAGTTAGGTGCATTATCCCGCTTCCGAGGCGTGGGAGATGCGAAACCTGAACTAAATAAAATGTCGAGCAAGGCTTGGGAAAAGACCAAATCCAAAGTTCGCAAGGCAGTTAAAAAGGTTGCAGTTGACTTACTTCAACTCTATGCACAACGAGCACAGCAACAAGGGTTTACTTATCCGCATGATATGCCTTGGCAACAAGAAATGGAAGATTCTTTCCCGTATCAGCCAACACCGGATCAATTAAAAGCGGTGCAAGATGTGAAGCTCGATATGGAAAGCGATCGACCCATGGATCGCCTCGTTTGCGGTGATGTTGGCTTTGGTAAAACTGAAGTTGCAATTCGAGCTATCTTCAAAGCTGTCACTGCTGGAAAACAAGTTGCTTTACTTGCACCCACTACAATTCTGACTCAACAGCACTATCACACGATCAAAGAACGCTTTGCACCGTATCCGATTCAGGTCGGTTTGCTCAATCGTTTCCGAAGTCCTGAAGAGCGCAAAGACATTCAGCGACGAATGATCACCGGAGAGTTAGATATTGTTGTTGGAACCCATCAACTGTTAGGAAAAGGGGTTGCATTCAAAGATTTAGGGTTGTTAGTGGTTGACGAAGAACAACGATTTGGAGTGAATCAGAAAGAGAAGATCAAATCACTCAAAACTCAAGTTGATGTTCTCACGCTGAGTGCAACTCCGATTCCAAGAACATTGTACATGGCGCTTTCTGGTGTGCGAGAAATGAGCTTGATTACTACACCGCCGCCTTCTCGTCGTCCGATTAAGACCCATCTATCACCGTATGATGCTGAAATGGTGCGATCGGCAATTCGGCAAGAACTCGATCGAGGGGGTCAAATCTTCTACGTCGTGCCGCGTGTTGAAGGGATTGAAGAGATTTCTGCTCGAATTCGTGAAATGATTCCGGGGGTGAGAATTGCGATCGCGCATGGTCAAATGCCCGAATCTGAACTTGAATCGGTGATGCTGACTTTTGGAGGTGGCGAAGCGGATGTGCTGCTCTGTACCACGATCATCGAATCCGGTTTAGATATTCCGAGAGTCAATACCATTCTGATCGAAGATGCTCAGAAGTTCGGACTCTCCCAGCTTTATCAGTTACGGGGTCGAGTCGGACGAGCAGGCATTCAAGCTCATGCTTGGTTGTTCTATCCGAAACAATATCAACTCTCAGATGCAGCAAGACAACGATTAAGAGCATTGCAAGAATTTACCCAGCTTGGATCAGGCTATCAGTTAGCCGTTCGAGATATGGAAATTCGAGGAGTCGGTAACTTGCTTGGTGCAGAACAATCCGGACAAATGGATGCGATCGGCTTTGATCTCTACATGGAAATGCTGCAAGAAGCAATTCAAGAAATTCGAGGTCAAGAGATTCCGCAAGTCGATGATACACAAATCGATCTCAGTCTCACCGCCTTCATTCCAGCCGATTACATTCCCGACTTAGATCAAAAGATGAGTGCGTATCGTGCGGTTGCTGCTGCCCAATCAAAACAAGAATTAGTGCAAGTCGCAGCCGATTGGAATGATTGGTATGGGCAAATCCCGATCGCGGCTCAACAGTTACTTCGTGTGATGGAACTAAAGCAAACTGCGAAAAAACTTGGATTCTCTCGGATTAAACCTGAAGGTAAACAGCATGTGACTTTAGAAACACCAATGGAAGAGCCAGCTTGGAACTTGCTGAAAGAGAACTTACCGGAGCATCTACGATCGCGCTTTGTCTTCACGCCTGGAAAAGTGACGGTTCGCGGCTTAGGTGCGCTTAGTGCTGACCAACAATTAACGAACTTAATTGATTGGTTAAGTCGAATGCAAGGCGCTCTACCAGAGCCTGCACTGGTCTAGGGCGTGTTTTAAGTCCTTTTCACTTCGTTTGATTAGCCCCGGAATGGAATTCGGGGCTAATCAAACGAAGTCCACTGAAGGGGACTAACAGCCAATTTGAGTCTCTTTAGTTCGTTTCAACGGACTTCGCACTGTTAGCCCCGAATGGAATTCGGGTCTATCGCCTGAGTTATGCTAGGAGTTGAGAACCTTATCCTGAGATCGATGCAACCGCTTCTGACTCATCTACTAGACATACCAGCACTAAAGCAGAGCAAACCTAGATCAATGACTGCACGATTCACAGCTTTCTATTTCAAGAGAAAGGGTATCTGTAGAGTGCCCCCGCCCTGTTACGATCTCACTTCCTCCTAGCGATCACCTCCTGCACAAGTCGCAGTCTGCGTCGATGGTATAGGGCTTTCTGCAATCAGTTGGACTCTCCCATTGAGATCGCGTTTCCAAGCCGTGGCTTCCACTAATGGTAAAGTTGATTCAGCCCTGACAGGTTGATTGCTTAGAGAGAGAGAACGCAGATCTGTCCAAGTGCGATGGCGACCTGCTGTTTGGTCAAGCGGATTCATTGGGATGCCCCCGCGTCCCGTCATCACAAAACTGCTGCCTTGATTCGAGGAACATCCTGCTGTAAGTTGTTGGGTTTGATCAATCAGGGTGTTTGAGAGTTCGACTAAGCCAGCGTTGGGGTCAACGCCAACATTGTTGACTTGAACAGTTCCGTTAATGCCAAATTTGGAACTGGCGGTGATGTCGCTGGCGGGTGTGAGGCGATCGCGGTTCTGCAAGCCAAAGATACCTTGAGTCGTGATGGCGATATTGCCCCCTTGCCCCCTGTCCGCATTCGCAACAATGTCACTGTTTCCTAATCCCAGCACGATCGGAGACTGAATGGTGATGTTGCCGCCGTTGCCTGCTCCGCCTGCGGTTGCCGTAATCGAAGCGCGATCGCGCAGTAAGAGCGTTTGAGCCGTTAGGGAGAGATTGCCGCCATCGCCCACCGCAGTCACCGCTTCGATCATGCTACCCCCGTTCAAGTAGATAGAGTTCGCGTTGATGTTCAATGTCCCAGCGTTTCCTGACCCCAGGTTGCTAACCCTAACCGTCGCGCCATTTAGGATACTCAACGAGGGTGTGTTGAGGGTCAGACTGCCCGCTGCACCACTTGGGATTGGCGGCAATCCTAGATTTTGTTGAGTCTCGCGAGACACCACATTTGCCGCCGACGCGATTCTACTCACCTCGACCTCGCCGCTCAAGGACGGCACACCCCCACTCACTTCGATCGATCGAGTCGCAGTAATCTCCAAACTGCCAGCATTACCGCTCGCTAGCGTTGACGTGTTGATATTGCCTCCGCGAGTCACGCTTAATTCTTGGGTGTTGATGCTCAATTTGCCTGCATTCCCTACTCCTAAAGCCGAGACAGTCACGAGAGCGGGCTGTTGAGTGAGCGGACTAAAGCCATCAACCTTGACCGTATTGGCAACCATGATCATATCTCCACCCCGTCCGCTGCCCAGGTTAGAAGATGAAATGATTGCACTATTGAGAACAAGGAGTTGATCCGCTGAAATCGTGAGGATTCCTGCATTGCTCTGACCGAGTGTTGAAGCAGCAAGTCTAGTGCGGATTGTCGAATTGGTGTCGAATTGTCCATCGAGTTGAATCGAAGATGCCTTGATTGCAACATTCCCTGCTTGACTTCTGCCAAAGGCTCTCGCATGAACCATCGCCGCATCTAATAGCCTGATCTGAGGAGCCACGATCAACATATCTGCACCTGTTCCAGCAAAGACATCATTGATCACAAAGCTGCCAAGCCTGCCAGATCGATCCAGTCCAGAGAGTTGAAAGGCTTCGGACGCTTTAATCTGAAAACTTCCGGGCGGTTGAGATCCCTGAGTTACCATGAGCGCGATCGAGCCATTGCGAATCTGAATCGTCTTGCCGACAAGCTGAAGGGCTGTGTTGCCCGCTCCACTCGCTTCGATGGACGATCGATTCGTGAGCAAAATATCTCGATCAGCTTGCAGAGAATCTGCATTCAAGTCCCAGCCTTGAGCAACGGGTATTAAGCTGACGCTGCCACTGCTACCACTGATGATCTCTAGCCTTCCCTGCGGGGCTGACAGAACGCCGCCATCTAGCGTCACATTGCCTCCGACGAGTGCCAGAGTTCGATTCGGCTTGACCTGCAATCCGGATGTGGGTGGGCTGGTTCTAATCACGGGTGCATAAGTACCTGGCAATTGCAGCGTGTGTCCGGTTCCGTTGACTGAGATTGCACTGGGGTTTTGTCCCATTTGCAAGCCGATCGGCACACTCATCGTCAAGAGCGGTGCAGTACTCGAATTGGCGGCAAACTCTGTACCATCGGCAAACTTGACACTGGTAGCAGTTGTGCCAATGAACGATCCACCGATGTCGAGTCGAGCATTTGTCCCAAAGAGGATGCCATTGGGATTGAGGAGAAATAAACTCACTGGACTGATGCTGTTACTGGTTTTGATTAGTCCATCAATGCTAGAAACATTGCTACCAGTTACTCGACTAAAAATCGTGGAAATATTATGCGTGTTAACCAGATCAAAAGTGGCAGAACCGCCTGTTGGAATCGAGAATTCGCGGAAGCTGTGAAACAGGTTGCTACCTGCTGCGGCGCCATTGGTGATGGTGAAGTCACGATTGTTTGAAGTGTTGACGATCGTATTCAATGACCCATCTGGTACGACCGTTTGAGCCGAACTGAGATCGACACTGACTATCAACCCCATCCCCATCAATCCCAAGCTGAGCCAAGCACGATTCATCTCGTTTCACTTTCTCGAAACATTACTTGATAGGATGCCCTTAAAGAAGAGTGAATGCTTTATTTCAGGTTTAAGTAAATAAAATTTGAATGATTTTTAAGTTAGATCAACCGTAATATAGAATCCTCTTTTCTTGAAGCCATCAGCCTTTCAAGCAACGAGAACCGCACGCGTTGCGCTGTCTCATTTGCTGGCACTTAGATTCTACCTCTGCATAATTCAGGCGATAGACGTTTCCATTCCGGGGCGGAAGTGAACGAAGCGAGGGGTTTTAAAACACGCCTTAATAGAAAGAGAAAGATAAAACTCTCTCAAATGACTGATTTCTCTAGTCCTTGAGCAATGAATTCAGAATTCCATCTTTCTTTTTTTGGTTAGTTGCGAATAAAGATAAGTCAGCCTTTAGAGGCATTTTCTCCTAAAGTAAAGCCGTTAGCTTTGCTGTAGATGGCAATGCACTTTGTCATTCATGAATTAACAAGCTTTGCTTTAGGAAATACATCATGGTAAGCGAAAATCAATTCTCTACAACTCAAGCCAGCAATTCTCAACCCTCGGTGTCTACACCACCATCAGAATACCGTTCGACATCAAGCACCTACCAACCTCAAACAAGTAGCCAACCCGCAACGAACAATCAACCCGAAATCAAATCGGACAGTTCCTCTAACTCCCCGCTTACAAGAGCATTAATCGGCGGACTGATCGGTGCATCGATCGGACTTTTAGCTGGTAAAAAACTGTCTCAAGGATTCAACCGCGCTTCTAAAGGATTTGGCAAAGCACTCGGCACGATCGGTGAAGGACTGGGAACAACCGCAAAAGGTCTTGGAGAAGCCGCACAAAGCATTGGAGATGGTGTAAGCTACGCCGTTGTCGGTGGAACATCTGAAGTTGCACAGAACGTCGCACAAGGCGTTCAGCAAGTCGCATCCAGCACCTCCAATGTGATTCAGCAAACGGGTGAAGCAATTAGCAAAGGCACACAGCAAGCTGCTTCTACAACTGCAAATGCGATCGACCAAACCGGAAGAACAACCAGCCAAACCATCAACGATGTTGCGACCACAGGACAATCGATGATGGATCAAGGAATGCCAAGCAAGTCGATCGAGATGGACATCGATTCGATGCAGCCGTCTGGAATGGACGCAGAGCCGTCTTACGGATACTCAGGCATGAGCGAGGAAGCCGCAGTCGATCCAACCACTACCAGTTACTATGAGACGTTTGAGCGAACAGACTGATTCAACCCTTCAAGTGAGCAAATTAGGAGACCTGCGATCGTGGTGAATAGCAATCAGTTCTCAACAGCAGAAACCCCTCCGGTGAATGGTTCTAGCTACTCACCAGGAGATGATGATCCGGGGAACGGAAGCGGTTTGACCAGAATTGTCATTGGAGCCTCGATCGGGGCACTTTTGGGCGGTTTGGTCGCAGCGCTTTTGACCCCAGAAACAACAGCGCGATTTAATCGAACGATTAGAAACGTGGGAGGAACCGCGAAATCTACGGCTGACAATCTCAATGAAGCCGTTCAGCAGATTGGCAGTTCGGTGAGCAGTGTTGCTGAAAACATTGATGGTTCTGCCAAAGATGTGAATGATGCGGTGAGTAGCGTGACCACAAACGTGAGCCAAACGGTGAGAAGTACTGTGAGTACAGTCCGACAAACCGCAGAGGGTGTGAGTGGAACAATGAAAACTGTGACAAATGCAGTGAATGCAGTGAAAGCGCTCGCGAATGATGTTCAGGTTCCAGCGCAACGAATTGTCAATCTACCAGCGGCTGCACCTCCAGCAGATAAGCCGAACGGTGAAACGCTCTACAAGTTAGTTCCGGTGAATCAAGACCCACAGTAGCTTGTAGAATCTATCAAAACAAAAAGTGCAACTGAGACAGGAATTTTTACCTTCTCGGTTGCACTTTTTTAGATCAAAGGGGAACATATCGAATTTGCCCCCAGCATTCTTCCTCAAACTCAGCAAGCAAAAGAATATCTGAAATACACTGAGCGATCGCACTCCGATCGTTCACCTCAATCACTCCAGGCATTCCCAAACCTTGCGATAGTCTATCGTAGGCGTATTTCGTGATTGTCTTCACATCATGTGTAATCAAAACCCGCCCTGCTTGCGCTGCCCATTCTAATACAGTTGGATCATCTGCACCAGACAAACCAATATCTTGAACCCGCACTAGATCCAGATCAGGTCGCTGGTAGCGCAATCCTCGCACAAGCGATCCTTTCAAATTCTCATCCGCCAAAAACTTCACAGTCCTTCAGTCCGCTTGCATTAGGAATACTATACGATCAAGGAGCATTCCAACTTTGAGCTTTTGTATATGCCGTTTATATTCCCGATCGCGGCTCAATCTGTTCCGTTGGCTAAAAACGCAGACGGCGTGATTCTTGTGGGTGGAACGAGAGTGACTCTAGAAACATTGATTCATGCTTTTCAGCAAGGAGCAACAGCAGAAGAAATCGCAGCACAATACTCCTCACTTGATTTAGCGGATGTATATGCTGTGATTAGCTACTACTTGCGAAATCGAGACGAGATAGACCGTTATTTGGAACAACAGCAGCAACTTGCTAAAGGAGTTCGAGCAGAAAATGAACAACGTTTTCCATCAGCAGGACTGCGCGATCGTCTTCTGGCTCGTCAAAAAGATCGGTCGCGCTAAACCGCTCATAGAATCTCAAACTGCTTCACTTCGAGAATTTGCCCAATCATGGCAAAACTCATCACATCATCACGGACCTCACCTTCCACTTTGACTTTGAGACCCGCTTCTTGCAGTTCTTTGGGGGGATTGTGCAACTCGTACGACTTGCCATTCTCGGCATCGATCGCCCAAGCCCCCGTTCCAAATCCTTTACGCTGAATTACACCTGTCACAGTCATACCGTTCGTTCTCCTGCTTGTAGAGCGAGTCTTGCCAGTCCAAAACAGAGGATCGCTTGAACGACAAGATAAGTTCGACCGATCAAGCCACCCCCCAGCCACATCAGTTGTGGATCAACGATCGCACTAATTCCCAGGAATGCCGTGACCCCGATCGTGGTTCCGATCGCAAATGATCGACCCTGAGAATTTCCTAACAATAACGCAAGCAGAATAAACGGAATCACCACACTGGCAGAAATCGGATTAAGTGCGCCACTTGCTTGAATCGCGCTACCGAGTTCCGGTAGAGAGCTTCCTAAAATGCGGAACGGGAATTGTGGCATATCGAATCGGTACAGTCCTTTGAGGAAGAACAATCCAGAACTTCCCATCACTAACCCCGAAGACATTGCCCAACTCCAGCTAAACGGGAAGTAGACTCTCAAGAACCATGCTAAGAGATAAGATCCGAGCACCATCGCAACTTTGGGCAAGAGTGCAATCACGCCACCATCGATCCAGAATCGCGGATTGAGATAGCCATTATCGCGCAACCACCGGAAGAAGTCGTTAAAGGTAATTTTGCCGTGGAGTGCAAGTTTTACAGCCGCCGACGCATCGAGTTTTCCGGCTCCGAAATGATTGAGTTCATCGGATTCAACTTTCCGCGCTGATTGCGTCAGAACGGCTAACACTTCATCAGGTTCGGTCACACCTGCGGCTTTGATTAATGCGGCAACTCCTGCAACGTGAGGAGCTGCCATACTCGTACCCTGAAAAGCGGCAAACATCGATTCGCCTGTTTGCGGATTGAGCGTGTTTTGCAGAATGCCACCCGCTTCACCTTGAACAGTCGAGCCACCCGGAGCGGCAATGTCTACACCTGCACCAAAATTAGAATAAGGCGCTTTTTCGCCAGAGGCATCTAACGCCGCAACCGCGATCGCATGAGGATATCGAGCCGGATAATCTGCTGCATTTTGATCTGCATTTCCTGCCGCTGCAACTACGACCACTCCTTTACTGTGAGCGTAATCGATCGCATCTTTGAGAACCGAACTTTCGCCGCCACCTCCCAAACTGAGGTTAATCACATCGGCTTTGTTATCGGCTGCAAATCGAATCGCTTCGGCAATATCGGCAACGGTTCCACCTCCGAAAGAACTGAGAACTTTCAGCGGCATAATATTTGCTTCGTAAGCAATTCCAGCAACACCGAAATTGTTATTAGTCGATTGTGCGATCGTGCCTGCAACGTGTGTTCCATGTCCGTTATCATCTTCGGCATTGTCTTGATCGTTGACAAAATCGTATCCAGTCACAAAATTCGATTGCTCTAGATCGGGAACTTTCGAGACTCCAGTATCAATCACCGCAACGGTTACACCGCGTCCTTTGGTTTCTGTCCAGCTTGATTCGATACCGATACTGTGCAGATTCCATTGTTTGCTGTACATCGGATCGTTTGGAGCTTGAGCCGATAGTTTAGGGTCAGACTTAGAATCAACGGATTTGAGGGTTTCACCGCCGGGAATGCGGTAGAGATAATCAGGCTCGATCGCTTCGGTGTAACGCTTCAGATCGGATTGCTTCAGCGCTTTGAGGAGCGTCTGATCACCGGGAACAATGTAGAGATGTTCGGGGGTTGAAAATCGGCTATTTAACTTCGGTTGAACGTGATAATTTTCGGCGATCGTATTCAACTGAGTTTGAATCTCAGCGGGTGCGAGATCATCACGGAAATCGAGAATGATATCTTCGTACACACCTTGAGCGGCTAAACCCGGAAATTGGACGATCGCCCAACCGAATCCCACAAGAGCCAGGGCGATGATCAGGAGCTTTCTCATATCGAATGGGTGTCTAATCCTACTAGCATCACGATAGCGGATACCTCTGTTCTCGTGTGTTTAGAACAATGAAGCTATACGATGGGAAATGTTTCTTGAACAGATGCGATTATGATCCACGGTCTCTTGTGGTTGCCCTTGTTGGCGGCGTTTATCGGACTTGCGTATGCGGGATGGAATGAATATCAAACGCTCGAAACTTATCGACGCTGGGCAGACCCGTTTGGACGGGCGAAATATGATATTTACTCGGTTCTGGGACAAAAAGAAGATGTCTTAACCGTGGGAAAGGCGACTCGAAAAGCAGTGACCGAAACGGAATCTTTTTCGCTGAAAGCGGTGAAGGATATTCGCTTGTTGGTGAATGATCAAGCGGTTAATTTGAATGCGCCACCGAGTAAGGGGAAAAAGGTCGAGTTGGCGTTTGAATTAAGCGATCGCACGATTGAGGTTCCATTCACTCAAGTCGGACTCGCGGCAAAATGGGGCGAAGTATTGACGAAAGACTGGCAGGAGATGAAATGAAAGCGTTGAAAGCGATTTTACCGAGTCGAGAACAAAAAGGATTCCGACGAGCCTTGATTTTAGCGGCGATCTTTTTTTGTCTTGTATTAGCTATTTCGCTCAATCGCTATTTCTCTTTCTATACCTCTTACGATCAAGGATTATTCAATCAACTGTTTTGGAATAATCTACACGGGCGCTGGTTCCAAAGTTCACTGACTTCCGCGAACTCTGTTGCATCACTCGAAGACGGAGCGACTCCGATCGTATCTTTTATCCATCTAGGTCAACATTTCGTTATTGACTTTCTATTATGGTTGCCGCTGTACGCGCTTTTTCCGCATCCGATCACGTTGCTCGTGTTGCAAGTTGGATTGATGACGGCGGGAGGATTGATGCTCTATGCGCTGGCACGACAACGATTATCGCCCCAGTTATCAGTTTGGATTACAGGCAGTTATTACAGCGCGATCCCGGTCATTGGCTCAACGGTGGCGAACTTTTATGAGCATTGTCAGATTCCGTTATTTGCATTTGGGACGCTGCTGGCATTAGAAAAAAAGAAATGGGTTTGGTTCTGGATTGGTGTGGCTTTGGTGCTGGGTGTTCGACAAGAAATCGGAATTATTCTCTTTGGTATCGGAGTCTATCTAATCGTCAGTCGGCGGCATCCTTGGATTGGGGTGGCGCTCTGTCTGGTCAGTTTTAGTTATGTGGTCGTTGTCACGAATTTGATTCAGCCGCAGTTTTCGCCAGATGTGTCTCGGTTGTATCTGGCAAAGCGATTTAGACAGTTTGTAGACACGGATGAACCGACGACACTACAAGTGCTGTGGGGCATGATTACACATCCGATTCGACTCGCGGAATATTTGTTTTTGCCCTTCGATCGACGAATGAACTATCTCGCGGGTCATTGGGTTTCACTGGCGTTTGTGCCTGCGGTGTCGGGAGCCGCTTGGATCATTGCTGGATTTCCACTGATTGTGCTTTTTTCTCAAGCGGGACAAACGGCTTTAACGATTTGGCTACGATATGCAGTAACCGTTGTTCCAGGACTGTTTTATGGAGCGATTTTGTGGTGGGAACGTCACCCCGATCGCTTTACGCCAAAGTTTCGTCGATGGTGGAAGATCTGCATTGTGCTGTCTTTGATTTTCATGTTCAGCGGCAATCCAAATCGAGCTTTTTCGTTTATCATCCCAGATTCGGTGCGCCCTTTAGTGTATGTTCCGTTGCCGCGCCAGTGGGAAAGAGCCGTTCATATTAATAATGTGATTCGGAATGTTCCAAAAGATGTGAGTGTGAGTACCACGACACATCTGATTCCACAGCTTTCGACGCGCCGCATTATCGTTCGGCTTCCGGTGCTGGAGATTTACAACGAGCAGAAACAGATCGTCAACATTGAATATGCGATCGCGGATCTTTGGAATCTGAAAACTCACAGTAAAGCGTTTAAAGATAGTCGCTCTGAATTGTTCCGAACTTTGCCTGTTTTAGAAAAATTGGTGAATGAGAATCAGTTTGGAGTGCGGCAGGTTGAAGAAGGGGTCGTGCTGATGGTGCGGGGTCAACCGTCCGATCCGGCAATGTTAGCAGAATGGCAGAAATTGTTGGTGCAATTGAAAGCGGCTTAAGTCGGATTTTGCTCGATCGGATAGATTTGCTACTCTTGGTAACAGAACGCTCCTTTACGCTCAAGTAGGGAGCGATTTTTAATTTTTAAGAGAGGCATCAGATGGGATCACTCAAGGGAAGAGATTTATTGAAATTGTCCGATCTCAATTCAGATGAAGTGCTGGAACTATTAGAGATTGCAGCACAATTAAAGGTAGGAAAATTGCAGCCGCGCCCGATCGTGAAGGGTCACGCGCCTGTGTTGGGATTGTTGTTTTATAAAGCCTCGACTCGAACCCGTGTGAGCTTTTCGACTGCAATGTATCATTTGGGCGGTCAAGTTTTAGATCTGCCGTTGAATGCCACTCAAGTTAGTCGCGGAGAACCGATCGCAGATACGGCACGAGTGCTCGATCGCTATCTCGATATTCTCGCGATTCGCACCTTTGAACAGTCGGATCTCGAAACGTTTGCAAACGAGATGGAAATTCCCGTCATCAATGCCTTGACTGATTTAGAGCATCCCTGTCAAATTTTGGCAGACTTACAAACGATTCAAGAAACATTCTCTACGTTGTCTGGTTTGACCCTCACTTATGTTGGTGATGGGAATAATGTGGCGCATTCTCTCATGATTGGGTGTGCTTTGGTGGGGATGAATGTGCGAATTGCGACTCCTGCGGATTACAAACCGGATTCGTCGATCGTTGAACTGACTCAAAAGATTGCGGACGGAAAATCTGAGGTTGTGCTGACTGAAGATGCGATCGCTGCGACTAAAGGCACGAATGTGATTTACACCGATGTCTGGGCAAGTATGGGACAGGAAGATTTAGCCGAAAGCCGAATTCCAATTTTTCAGCCGTATCAAGTGAATGACGAACTGATGAGCTATGCGGAAAAAGATGCGATCGTTTTACACTGCCTTCCCGCTCACCGAGGCGAAGAAATCACGCATGAAGTGATCGAAGGCAAACAATCAAAAGTTTGGGATCAGGCGGAAAATCGAATGCACGCACAAAAAGCATTAATGGCGAGTTTATTGGGTGCAGTCTGAGAATGATGTAAACTTTTGTAATAGGACATTTTGTAACTGCAACTATGACAACCTCTCCTGGATTCGGTAAGAAAGTTCATAAAGAGAAGAAAAAATCGACGGGAACCGAGAAGCGGACTCAAGCTTCTAAGCAGTTCGATGATTTCAAATCGAAAGGACTCCCGGAATATGAAATTTATCTCCGAGTCCAGGGCAAAAAGCAGCTTCAATGGTTCCCGATCGGCGCGGTCGCAGTAAAACGATCGACGCAAATCAACGCCGCCATTTTTGCCAACGAAGAAGAACTCTTGAAAGGCGCATTCCGCTTATTTCCCAGACTGCGACAAGAGCGCGATTCTTTGGAATACGGCTATCGATTGAAAGAATTCAAAGACGAAGAAATCCAATTGGCAGTTCGTCCACAGCCAGGGGTTCAGAATGCGGTTCAGAGCGCGATCGCGTCTGTGGGCGAAAAACTCGGCGGATTATTCAAACCGAAATCTGCCTAACCTCGAACTGCCGCAAAGATAACCTGAACGAATTTGCTCCAAGTTGGTGAAATTTGCAGTTCTGCTGCCCGTTTCGCAAACTGGAGCAAATTGTGATGATCGGCAAACCAGAATGGAGTTGGACGAATTCGGAACGGGGCATAAAGAACCGATTTCAGGGGTCGATCGAGGAAATAAGCATTGTGCACAAATCCTTGACCCGATTGAATATCATTGTGCTCATTTTCGGGATACGCACCCCAAGCTAAGTCTGGTAAAGCGTAAATCACACCTGTCCAAACATTCACGCCGATCGCGCCATAATTCAAATCTCGGATCGCTTTCTCTACAGGTGTTTTCGTCAAAATCACACAAGAGAGATTCCCCCAGATTTTCTCATTGCAGAAGGGAACGGCTCGATCGAGAAATTCTTCTGCGCTCGTTGCCTCTAAACTGACTTCCGCCAACACACCACAAAATGCTTCAGTCTGCAAAGCATAGTGATCTTGAATCTCTGGAATGAACGTCCACGGCACAATGTTTTGAGTTCGAGTGCCAAAGATTTCGGCTTGGGGATAGCGATCGAGAAACGCTTGATATCGCTCTTGTGCTCCCGGATAGTACGCTTTTCGATTCGGAATTTTCGCAAATTCTTGTCGGAGTAAATCGAGAAAGCGATCGCGCAATTTCCATCCTTTCGCGGTCACAATCACTTTCGCTGCCACGCAGTTAAAACTCGCATTATGCACAACCATGCTGGCAACATGACGCGCCTGAAATTTCAGATCAGATTCAGACCAATTGCCCGGAACGATTAGAACGGGAGTGACACAGCCGAGTTCGGAAGTAATGGGTTTTGAGCATGAATTTGCGATCGCGTAATACGTATGATGTGACCCAGTGACATGAATCGAATCAATTTTAGGATGCTGACAAAGATAGCTTCCGACATCTGTACCACCGTAAACAATTTGCAAAAAACCATCGGTGATCAATGGCTCGAAGGCTTGCTCTAAAAATTTCCCCACGTAGTCATTCACGGGATTCATTTTGAGTAGAACGACTTGATTTTCTGCAAATAACTTGTGAAGTGCATCTAATGGAGCGGTTGAGCCAACATTTCCCGCACCTAATACCAAGGAAATTGCAGAGCGATCGTGTTTTACAGTTGAAGCTCGATCGACCCAAACTTCGCCCCGAAATCCGAGCCACAACAATCGATCGAGCAAATGATCCGGAAACACCCGCGCAATTCCGTTTTCAATTTTCGTCGATCGTCCTTCCAACGTTCTCACGATCGCTCTTAACATCATCAAGGTCGGCACTGCTCCCGTGAGCCACTCTTCCCCGGCTGACTCAGTTCCTTTCGCTTTGCAAGCCTCGATCGCCCATTCTTCCGCGACTTCCATCACGCCCGCCATACAGCGCTTCAAATAATCGATTCGTGCCTCTGTACTGACTTTCAGCCACTCTGAGCGACGGGAATGCAGGCGTAAAAGTGCAGTTTCAACTTCAGGGATCATCGTAGGTCAAAATCGTAATGACTATGATATAGTTGTAACTGTTTCGTAATCTTGAGACGAACACTGCTACTCTTGCAAGGAGAATTAAATCCCATGACCCAAGAAGGATGCTTGCGTGTCGGTCAGAACGCGCCGGACTTTGCAGCAACGGCTGTCATCGATCAGGAATTCAAAGACATCAAACTGTCTGACTATCGCGGTAAATACGTCGTGCTGTTCTTCTATCCGCTCGATTTTACCTTTGTTTGTCCGACCGAAATCACCGCATTTAGCGATCGCTACGAAGACTTTAAAGCGATCGGCACTGAAATCCTTGGAGTATCAGTAGATAGCGCGTTTTCACACTTGGCTTGGATTCAAACCGATCGTAAGTCGGGTGGCGTGGGCGACCTGAACTATCCTTTGGTTTCTGACATCAAAAAAGAAATCAGCACCGCTTACAATGTTCTCGACCCCGAACAAGGAATTGCACTGCGCGGTTTGTTCATCATTGACAAAGATGGTGTGATCCAACATTCGACGATCAATAACTTGTCATTCGGTCGGAGTGTGGATGAAACGTTGCGGACGCTGCAAGCGATTCAGTATGTTCAATCGCACCCGGATGAAGTTTGTCCCGCAGGTTGGAAGCCGGGTGATCAAACGATGAGTCCTGATCCGGTGAAGTCGAAAGAATACTTTGCTGCGGTCTAATTGGTTTTAAATTTGAAAACCCTCCTAGCTTGGTTTGAGTTAGGAGGGTTTTTGTTTGGGTTAGTTCAAAGCACGTTCAGTCAATTTCGTGAGTACCTGATTCGATCGCTCAACAAACGCCTTCATTCCATCTGCATTAAAGCCCTTCTGAGCCATCAATGCCAAATCATAAACATGATGACAAATCATATTGGCAAGTTCAGCCGAGGGAGAACTCGAATCGCCAGTCACGATCGCACCTTGACTAATGTTCATCAAGTTCTGAATCATCGGGTGTGAGGTGTTGACTAACAGAATGTGTTCTTCAGGAAACTCGATCGAGCTTTGTTGCAGTAACGCGGTCATTTCCTGCATTCGCCGCAGATGTTCCGGCAATAAAACCATCGCAGGCGGAGCCGCAGAATCTCCTTTCAATGCTTCGGTTCTGACCGTTAATTTCGGCTTGCCTAACGCAGATTGGAACAATGATTTGATCTGTTCACCACGAGTCTGATTCGTGTTCGGATCAACAATCTCAGATTTGTCTTTATCAATCAGCGTTTCATCGAGTTCAGAATCAACGCGAGAGAATTTGATATGTGAATATTCCCGCTCTAAGAAGCTGACGAAGTGACTATCGATAAAGGAATCCATGAATAGGACTTCTAAGCCCTGACTGGTGTGCAACTGGACATAAGTTGCTTGTGTGACTTCATCAGTGCAGTAGAACACTCGATTTTCGTGACGGTCTTTGTTCCGCTCTAGATACTCTTTGAGCGTGGTGTAAGTTTTACCGTCTACAGTATTGCTTTGTGCAGCGTCTTGCCACGCATCGCTTTCTTGAGTTTGGACTTCCACTTTCGGCGGTTCGCTGGCAGTGGTGCGATAAATCAGAATGTCCTCAACTTGTTTTTTGAACTTGTCATCGTTGAGAGAACCAAATTTTACGAACGTTCCTAGGTCTTGCCAACTGCGGACATAGGATTCTCGATCGTCGCGGTAGAGTTCTTTTAAGCGATCGCCGACTTTTTTCGCAATGTAGTCTGCAATTCGTCGAACGGTTCGATCGTTCTGCAAAAAGCTTCGAGATACATTCAGCGGAATATCGACGCTATCAATTACACCTTGCAGCGGTAACAAAAAGCGTGGGACAACTTCCTCACAGTTATCGCTGACAAACACTTGATTGCAGAAGAGTTTGATTTGTCCTTTGGTGACATCGACATCCGGTTTAAGCTTCGGGAAGTAGAGAATACCGTTCACCACAAACGGGTAATCCGTATTCAGATGAACCCAAAGGAGCGGATCTTCTTGGAACGGGTAGAGATAGCGATAGAACTCTAGATAATCTTCTTTCGTCAGATTGCTTGGGGATTCTTTCCACGGCGCTTTCTGGCGATTGATTTGTTCTGGAGCGGTCATTTCTTGACCTTCGGCAGCCAGAACTTCCAGCTTGATCGGGAACGGTAGAAAATCGCAGTAGGTTTTGACTAACTGACGAATGCGGTGTGGCTCAAGATATTCTAATTCTTCATCTTGTAGCGTTAACTTAACCGTAGTTCCCCGTGTCGATCGCGCTGAATCTGTGAGGCTAAATTCTGTAGAGCCATCACAAGACCAGTGAACCGCTTGTGCGCCTTCTTTGTAGGAAAGCGTATCGATTTCGACTTGTTTCGCCACCATAAACGACGAATAGAAGCCTAAACCGAAATGTCCAATAATTTGCTGATCGCCGCTAGCTTTGTACTTCTCGACGAATTCTTCTGCACTGGAAAAGGCGACTTGGTTGATGTATTTTTTCACCTCGTCGGCAGTCATTCCGATTCCGGTATCTGAAATCGACAGCGTTTGATTCGTTTTGTCGATCGTAATCAAGACTTCTAAGTCGCCCACCTCGCCGGAAAATTCACCGGAGCGAGATACCATATTCAGCTTTTGAATGGCATCGATCGCGTTCGATACCAATTCACGCAGAAAAATCTCGTGATCCGAATACAGCCACTTTTTGATAATTGGGAAAATATTCTCAGTATGAATTGAGATATTTCCCTGCTCTAAGATCGTTGTCATAAGCCTCGTCCAGATTCTTAGAAGGTGGAATGCTCTTCATTGTGCGCGACGATCGCGCTTTGCGCTTCTATTTTATTGGGCGAGGCTTGCTATGTAGTGAGTGCGGGTTTCCCTACTTCCAGGAGAATCAAGAAAAACCTATACCGAAATCGGGTCTTTACAAAATATGTGCTATTAATATTGCTTTCCTCAGTGAAATTGCTGAGATATTTTGTGAAAATCAGGGAATTTTGAGGATTTTTCGGTGATGCGATTATCTGAAAGTATGTTTTTTTAACTATGTGCTTAAGTTGCAACTCATTTAGTTTAGGTTACCTAAACGGTGATGTGCTTGCTTGTGCTTCCCTGATCTTCCGGACTTTTGTGGTGTTATGCGAGCCGTTGTTCCCTCTGTTGTTCTGCGTCCTACTTCAATTGCTCCTGATACAGTTGAGCCTGATTCTCCGCTGCAATTGTTCTGTCGGCTTCAAATTGAGCAAATCCTGTCGGTCTTGCCGGGTGTCGGAATTCGACTGGTTTATCAATCGCCAGAACAGTCGAAACGTCAGTCGGTTGTCTATGGTCGAGAATTTTGGTCGCTTTTAGAGCCAGATGACCAGTCCTTTCTCGCTTCAGAATCTTGGTGGATCAAAAATTCTGTTGGGCGCTTGAAAAAAGTGTTTACAGGGTCACGGCGGCGATTCTATGCCTGCCCGATCAGCCAGAGTAAGCCCGAATATTTACTACTGGGTACAACCAAGCTTCTAACTTCTCAACAGAAACACTTTATTGAAAACGTTGCGAATCTTCTAAGTCATCATCTTTCAACCGTTCGAGAGCTTTCCATTCAACGTCAGGCACAACAGCAAATCGAGCAAAGAAATCAACACATCGAACATCAGGTTAAAAGCCCGATCGCATTAATTCAAATCTATACAGAAGTCCTTTTATCAACGGTGCTTGAAAACGAATCACGATCGTATTTAGAGTCAATTCAATCCTCGATTCAAGATATTCATCGCCATTTCAAACAAATTTCCATTAAACAAAAACCGCTCCGAATCGAGCAGCATGATTTGAGTGAGATCCTGACTCAGAGCGTGAAACAGCTTCAACCCTGGTTAACAGAAAAGCAAATTCGCGTGGAATATTCCCGATCGCGACTGTCGATCGATGTCGATGCGTGGCAACTCAAGCAAGTTTTCGATAATCTCCTGACGAATGCGATTTACTTTAGTCCTGAATCGAGCACGATCGAATGCGCTTGGAAAGTTTCACCGCAAGAGATTCTAATCGAAGTCTCTGATCAAGGGACAGGATTATCAGAAGTCGATCTAGAGCAAGTTTTCACCCCGTTCTATTCGCGTCGCCCGGAAGGAACCGGACTGGGATTGGCGATCGCTCAAAAAATCATTCAGGCGCATCACGGTCAAATCTGGGTCAGCAACCGTCCGACAGGCGGCGCAACCTTTTCATTTACCCTTCCAAGACAACAGCCTAAATTATCGATCGTTCCTGCGATCGAAGTTCCATCTTTTACGAGTGCAACATGATTTCTACAGTTCCCGCCCAGCAACAAATTTCAGTTTTATTAGTTGATGATGACAGCAAGTTTCGCCAGGGACTTCAAACGCTGCTTCAGTTCTACAGCACGACTCAAGATCGAAAATTCAAAGTCATCGGAGAAGCAGCTTCTACCGATCAAGCGATACAACTCGCAGAACAACAACGCCCAATGTTGATTTTGCTCGATATGGAATTAGCGAACGGCGATGGAATCACAGCGCTGAATGAATTGGTGAAATTGGAACATCGATCGAAGATTCTTGTAGTTTCTGGACATCAAGAAGAAGAATGGGTGTTTCGAGCGATGAGAGCGGGCGCAAATGGTTACGTGGTCAAGACGGAACTAGCAACCGAATTGTTTAATGCGACTACAACCGTGTTGAATGATCAGGTTTATCTTTCTCCAGATTTGGCGACGCGGTTCTTTCAGATGTTCCGGTTTTACAATGGGCAAGCGTTGGATGCGAAAGCGAAATTGCATTTAACCGATCGAGAACAGGAGGTGTTGACTTGGCTCGTTCAGGGCGCATCGAATGAAGAAATTGCGACTCGGTTGTATATTTCAGTGGCGACGGTAAAGGCGCATTTAACGGCGATTTTTCATAAGTTAGGGGTGACGAGTCGGACTCAGGCAATTATTCGCGCTTTGAAAATGGGCTTAGTGAGTTGTTGAGATTGTTAAAAGGTGTCGTTGAATCCCTCCGCTTCGTTCACGTCCGCCCCGGAATGGAATTCGGGGCTAACGGTGCGAAGTCCTTTGAAAAGGACTGAAGAGACTGATCTTGGCTTTTAGTCCCCTTTAGTGGACTTCGTTTGATTAGCCCCGAATTCCATTCCGGGGCGGGTGAGCAACGCAGCGAGAAGACTTTAAAGCATTCTCTAACCTCTTACGATATCTTTTCACTCAAGAGGCATCTTTCTTAGTGGAGAGACGATCGACGAGATCCTTCAACTAGAATCCTCGATTGATGAGCACTAGGAGGTGTGGTGTGAGAGCAGGTTTCCCTGTGCCAAAGGCATCGCGTCGGTTTATTCTCACGCTCGTATTGAGCTTTCTGCTAATTCTGACTCCAACGGTGTTGGCACAAAGTCCCATCCTGCCGACTCCGAAGATTGAACTGCCGCAATTGAGCAATACCGATGTGAGAACGGCTCCAGTCCGGTTAGATGGGCGGGAACTGTTTCGGGTTGCGGTAGCTGCGAATAGCGAGTCAGACCAACCGAATCAAACCAGCGCACTCGATCTTCGAGTCCAAGGCATTGAGACAAATCTGCGCCGATTTGCAAATCAATCGAGTTCTGGTTTAGAAGTCACGTCAGCGATCGATTCGAGCAGCAATCTCCCGATCATTCGGGTGAATGGGCAGTACCTCATGACGGTGACAACGCTAGATGCTCAATTGCAAGGACAAGAGCCAGCAGTTTATGCTCAAGAATTGACCCGTGTCATTCGAGATGGTTTAGCAACGGCACGACAGGAACGCCAACCCGATAATTTGGCAGCACAAAGCGGAAAAGCGATCGCGATTTTGGGCGGAATGTTCGCGCTCAGTTGGATCGTGTCACGGGTGCAATGTTTTTTGAGAAAACGACAGAAGCGATCGCAGACTAAAGACCCAAATTTTTCTGAATTACCGCCGAATGTCCCAGAAGAAGCGAGTTCCCGCACTGAGTTGATCGTGAAGCAACAGTTAGCGAATCGACAGCAGCGAACCATGAGAGATGTTCAACGTCGATCGCTTCAGTTAGTTCAATTGTTAATCTGGGCGGCAGGTGGATTTATTATCTTGGGGCTGTTTCCTCAAACGCGATCGCTGCAACCGTTCGTACTATCTACGCCGCTGAAAGTTTTGGGGGTAATTGTTTCAACATATCTACTGAGTCGATTGAGTGATTTGTTAATCGATCGAATTTTTGGCGCATTAGATATTTCTCAGCAATCCACTCCGGATGTATCTCAACGGGTTGCACTGCGATTCTCAACGTTTTCGCGGGTGATCAAAGGCTTGGTAACACTTGCTTGGATTAGCGTTGCTCTGATTACAATTTTGTCGTTGCTTGGAATTGAGATTTTACCGTTGTTAGCGGGTGCTGGAATTATTGGGATCGGTATCTCTTTAGCATCTCAAAACTTGATTAAAGATGTGATCAATGGATTTCTAATTCTATTTGAAGATCAATATGCAGTTGGGGACGTGATCCAAGTCGGAACAGTGAGCGGATTGGTCGAATCGATTAGCCTCAGGATCACACAGATTCGGAACTCAGAAGGGCGACTAATCACGATTCCGAATAGCTCAATTACCATTGTCGAAAATCTGTCGAAGGATTGGTCGCGGGTGGATTTAGCGATCGCCATTTCTTACGATGCTGATGTCGATCAAGCGATTCACCTGATCGAAAAAGTCGGGGAAGAACTCAGCCACGATCCAGACTGGGAGAGCAAGATTCTAGAGTCACCCGATGTCTTAGGCGTTGAGAATCTCAGTAATGAAGGGGTGACATTGCGAATCTGGATTAAAACTCAACCGTTGCAGCAGTGGCACGTCGGGCGCGAATTTCGCAAGCGGTTAAAGAACGCTTTGGATGTGGAAGGAATTCAGATTGGCATTCCGCTGCAATCATTTTCAGTGCGGGGCGCGATCGATGATGAGGTATTTGATCACCACGAGCCTCAGCCTCCCAAACCGCCTGCTTCTCCTAAAAATATTCGTTAATCTTTGCTTGCGCTAAATAGTTCAATAGTACTAAAATATCTGCGAGATCACTTTTTTGGTAGAGGAGTGATTTTCCGCAGTACACTAAGCTCTGTTTAATGGGCAAAGGATAGAGGCATGGATTCAGTCGCGCAATTCACTCCGGAGATTCAACAGCGAGTACAAGAACTCAAACGCCTGTTGCAAAAAGCGAGTTACGAATACTATGTGCTCGATGCACCGACGATCGATGATGCCGTTTACGATCGACTCTATCGCGAACTGCAAACCCTCGAAACTCAGTACCCAGAACTGATCACATCGGACAGCCCTACTCAGCGCGTCGGTGAACGTCCTGCGAGTCAATTTACTTCAGTCAAGCATAACGTTCCACTCTACAGCTTAGAGAATGCTTTCGGTAACGATGACTTAGCAACCTGGGAACAGCGCTGGAAAAAAGCGGCTTCCGATGTTACCGAATATGACTATGTTTGCGAGTTGAAAATTGACGGGAATGCGTTGGCGCTAACTTATGAAAATGGCGTTCTCGTGCGGGGTGCAACTCGCGGCGATGGTGTGACTGGCGAAGAAATTACCCAAAATGTGAGGGCGATTCGATCGATTCCGCTGCGGCTCAATTTAGAAAATCCGCCTGAACTGATTGAAATTCGGGGTGAAGCGTTTCTTTCTCTCGATACCTTTGAGCAGATTAACCGCGATCGAGAAAAAGCCGGAGAATCCCTCTTTGCCAATCCCCGAAATGCAACCGCTGGTACACTCCGGCAACTCGATTCGCGAATTGTTGCCCAACGTCAATTAGATTTCTTTGCTTATACGCTGCACTTTCCTGGTGAGTTACACACTCAGTGGGAAGCCTTGGAACTGCTCAAACACATGGGCTTTCGAGTGAATCCAGAGCGTCAACGGTGTGCGAATTTTCAAGAAGTGCAGGAATACTGCGATCGCTGGTCAATCGATCGAACGAAACTGCGCTACATGACCGATGGCGTTGTGATCAAGATTAATTCTCTCGCGCTGCAAGAACGAATCGGCTTTACGCAAAAATTTCCGCGTTGGGCGATCGCGCTGAAGTACCCTGCTGAAGAAGCTCCTACTATTTTGGAAAACATTAGCGTCAATGTCGGGCGGACTGGCGCGATCACACCCGTTGCAGAATTAAAACCCGTTCAATTAGCGGGTACAACCGTTTCACGAGCGACGTTGCATAATCGCGATCGTATTGCAGAACTCGATTGCAGAATTGGCGATACGGTGATTATTCGCAAAGCAGGCGAAATTATTCCTGAAGTGTTGCGAGTTCTCAAAGAGTTACGACCTGCGGAAGCGCAACCGTATGAGATGCCGTCTCACTGTCCGGAGTGTGGTGAAGCTGTGGTTAAACCGGAAGATGAAGCAGTGACTCGATGTATTAATGCGTCTTGTCCAGCGATTTTACGGGGAGCGTTAACCCATTGGGCGAGTCGGGATGCCTTAGACATTAATGGAGTCGGTGAAAAACTGGTGGCTCAATTGGTCGATAGTCATCTAGTGCATTCGGTGGCGGATCTTTATGAATTGTCGATCGAGCAACTCTTAACCCTAGAACGCATGGGCAAAAAGTCCGCTGAAAAGATTGTTAATGCGATCGAGCATTCAAAATCTCAGCCTTGGTCGCGAGTCTTATTCGGTTTAGGAATTCGTCATATCGGCAGTGTGAACGCGCAAACACTCACTGAAGTTTTTCCGAAAGTTGACCAACTCGCACAAGCGACACCCGAACAGATTGAAGCCGTTCCAGGATTCGGGTCTGAGATTGCTCAATCGGTGTATGAGTGGTTTCAGAATCATGGGAATCAGGAACTTGTCGATCGATTACGTCAAGCAGGGGTGCAACTCGAAGGTGAAGCGGCTCCAGTGGCACAAGTTGAAACCGCGATTTCGGGCAAAACTTTTGTGATCACGGGGACTTTACCCACTTTGAAGCGCGATGAAGCTCAAGCACTCATTCAACAGGCGGGAGGCAAGGTTAGCGACTCAGTCAGCAAAAAGACCGATTACTTAGTGGCTGGAGAGAAGGCGGGATCGAAGCTTGAAAAGGCTCAATCTTTGGGAGTTACAATCCTTTCGGAAGCTGATTTAAGGACGCTGATTGAAAGCTAACGATTCGTTATCATGTCGATATGCGATCGAGTCAAGAGTATGAATAAAGTCGGTGTCGCTTACGTTCTTTGGTTAGGCGGATTGTTTGGTGTGTCAGGATTACACCGTTTGTACAATGGCGAAAAAGCTACAGGGGTACTCTGGCTCGGCACATTTGGGCTATTTGGATTCGGGCAATTGCTGGATCTGATCTTGATTCCCAAAATGGTTGAGGTGCATAATGCGCGATTGGCTGAAAAATACCAGCCTTTGTTAGACCAAAATCCAACCACACTCAAAATCGAGCAAGTTACCCTTCCCGTTAAAAAGTTTGCAGGACTTCGATCGCCAAAACTTTTCGATGTACCCCCGGCAATTTCTCAACAGCAAGCCACGATCGAGCTTCTCAAAGCTGCCGAATCACGCGGCGGAAAACTCTCTGTGACTCAAGGCGTAATGGCAACCGGATTAAGCTTTCAGCAAGTCGAAACATTACTGAATCAGATGCTAAAAAGTGGCTATGTCGAGATTAGCAATGACGCGGAAACTGGAATTGTTGTGTACGAATTCAAAGAGCTTTAGTTATTCTGAGCAGTCCACCACGATCGCACTAATCGAATTTCATCCCATCCGTACGTTTCATCTAAGCGATCGCGAATTTTAGACAGCGAGAATTCATCCGCTTGCTGCACCGCTTCGAGAATTTTCGCTTGTCGATCGCGCGAAACTAATCGATCGAGTTCGACTGAATATTTCATCTCAATCAATTCCGCCAAATGCGTCATCACCGTACTCAAGCGCAAATTCCGCTCTTCTGCAATTTCTGACGGTTTCTTACCTCGCTGGAATAGCTCAAGTGTATAAAGCTGTGTGTATGTTGCTTCATTCGCACCCGGTGGAATGGGAGCCGAATCGAGCTTCGTCACGGTTGGTTCTGGTGCGGTCTCAGTCTGGATCGGTAAGCCGATTTCTTGTCTAAACGATCGAATTTCCTCTAAGAACACATCGCCATACTGTGCAAGCTTGCGACTTCCGACTCCAGAGATGTTCAAGAACTGTTGACGGGTTTGCGGTTGTTGTTGCGCCATAATTCGCAAACTCGCATTCGAGAACACCACATACGGCGGCACTGATTGTTCATCAGCCAATCGTTTACGGAGTTTTTGCAAGCGATCGAATAATTCTTCAGATTCTGGTGTATCAACCGGAGTAATTTGCTGAACTGTTACCGCAGGTTTCGCTTTATCGATCGCAATACTAACTTTCCGCTCTCCCCGGAGTACTTCCCAACTCAGATCATTTAGCTTTAGAACTGAATAGCCATCACTCGACTCATCGACTAACCGCTGATGAATCAAAGAGCGTCCTAGCGTTTTCCAATCTTCTGCACTGATGTCTTTTCCAATCCCGTAAGTGCTCAAACTATCGTGGTGATTATCCAGAACTCGCTTACTTTTGGAACCGCGTAGAACATCGATCGTATGAACCATTCCGAATGTTCGCCCCCGCTGAGCAAACCGAGCTACACAAGAAAGAAACTTCTGAGCTTCCACTGTCCAATCTTCTACAGGCTTCGGAAACTTGCAGTTATCACAGTTATCACAGCTTCCTGGAAAATCTTCACCAAAGTAGGAAAGCTGAATGGTTCGACGGCATTCGGTTGCTTCTGCAAAGTTAATCACTCGGCGCAATTGCTGAGTTGCAATTCGTTGCTCATCTTCGAGTGCATCCCCAGTGTTCGGATCAACTTTCTGAGAAATGATGTACTCGATCGTCTTAACATCCGCATAACTATAAAACAGCGTACAGGTCGAAGGTTCTCCATCTCGCCCCGCTCGTCCTGATTCTTGATAGTAACCTTCAATGTTCTTCGGAATATCATAGTGAATCACAAATCGAACATCTGGCTTATTGATTCCCATGCCGAACGCGATCGTAGCGACCATCACCCGCACATCATCCCGAATAAAGCGCGTCTGATTCTCTTTGCGAGTTTCGTTACTCAAACCCGCGTGATACGGCAGCGCTGAAATTCCATCTTGCTTTAATCTTGTCGCAATCTCCTCAACTCGTTTTCGACTTAAACAATAGATAATTCCTGAACCCGGAGTTTCTTTAATGTGTTTAACGACTTCTTGATAAGCAGTCTTAGTCTTCGGGCGAACTTCGTAGTAAAGGTTAGTTCGATTAAAGCTCGACACATGAACACGAGGCTGATGTAAGTTCAATTGTTGAACAATATCTTCACGCACTCGATGAGTTGCCGTTGCTGTTAGAGCAATAATCGGAATGTTCGGATAGCGCGATCGTAAAACACTCAATTGCCGATATTCCGGTCGAAAATCATGTCCCCATTCGGACACACAATGCGCTTCATCGATCGCAAATGCCGAAATCCCGACCCGTTCCGTAATATGCGGCATCACCCCTTGCAGAAAGTCCTCACTCAACAATCGCTCTGGTGCAACATAGAGTAATTTAATCCGCCCTTCCATCACCGCTCGGCCTCTCGATCGACGTTCTTCAGCCGACAAACTACTATTGAGAAACGTCGCTGCAATCCCGTTATCGCGCAACAGTTCGACCTGATCCTGCATTAATGCAATCAGCGGCGACACCACAATCATCAATCCCGGTTTCAACAATGCCGGAAGCTGGAAACAAATCGATTTTCCGCCCCCCGTGGGCATAATTACCAACTGATCGCGATTGGATAAGGTATGTTCAATAATTTCCCGTTGACCTGGACGAAAACTGTCATACCCAAAATAGTGTTTGAGTGCTTCTTCGAGCGACAAAGATTCGAGTGCATGCACTTCGTGGCGCGGAGCGTTCGGCAAAGAAGTAGACATAATTCAGGCATCAGCAACGGTACTGCTTAGAATGCCCCAAGAAGTGGAGCGGTGCGACTGAAATAGAATAGCAGTACCAGTCCAGGATAACAAGAAATTTTTAGAGTTTGACTTGCCGATTGCGATCGCGTAAGGGTGGGTTATCGATCGCCTAAAAATCCTCAAGCGATCCTGGAGATCGAAGGGAGTTTGTGTAGTATTGAAGACAAGCTCCTTCGATCGTGTTTCTCAATGTCTCTCGATTTTCAGTCCTATCTCAAACAATCGATCAAAGACGCTTCTGAGAAGCGACAGTCTTTCTATGTCTCAACCGATGCTAAAGAAAGACCTAAGCTCAAATTGACAGCGCGAGAGGTGGTGAAAGAGAAGCAGAAAGAACAAAGGGAAGAACCCGCTTCAGTTCCAGTGCTTGAGGGGCTTCGCGACCTCTACACCAAACATAAGCACATCCTATTGATTGGGCGACCGGGATCAGGCAAGTCTACAGCCTTGAATCAGTTGTTAATAGATGAGGCAACAAGAGCAATCGACGATTCATCTTTACCGATTCCAGTTTTGGTACAACTTCGGTCTGATAAGCCAATTTTAGAATTAATTCAGAAAACTTTGCGGCGTGGTCGATTGCGTTGCAGTGAATCAGAAGTTAATGATCTTTTGTTTGATGGCAAGCTGTTGCTGTTATTGGATGGGGTGAATGAAATTCCGCGTCAAGACTTGCGGCAGGAATTGCAGAACTTCCGAGAAGATAATCCTGACGTGTTGATGGTGTTCACGACTCGCGATTTAGCGGTCGGTGGATATTTGGGAATTGAGAAGCAGCTAGAGATGCAGCCTTTGACCCCTGCTCAACTTCGGGAATTCGTCAGGCAATATTTTCCAGAGCGTACAGAAGAATTTTTGAATCAATTAAGCGATCGATTAAAGAAGCTAGGAGAAACGCCGCTACTTTTAGAGATGCTCTGTGGCGTATTTCAGAGAACGGGCAGAATTCCAGAGAATTTAGGTTTGGTGTTTCGAGAATTCACGCAGCATTATGAACGGAATTTGAAAGAAGGAGTGAGAGTTGAGAGCGACAAGGACTGGTGGAAGCCTGTGCTTCAGCAGTTGGCTTGGGTGATGATGCAGGGGGAGAAGCCGACGGAGTTTCGAGTAGCGATCGGGTTTGAAGAGGCGGTGAGAGCGATCGCTCAATTTTTAGAGGGAAGAGTACCGTATGCAGAGGATTTTGCGCGGAAGTGTGTGCGAGATTTGCAGAAGTATCACTTAATTCAAGCAGGAGCGAATCGAGAGGAGCTAGAGTTTCGGCATCAACTGATCCAAGAATATTATGGCGCAGAGACGCTACTAGAGCAGTTGACGAAATTAGGTGATGAGCAACTGAAATGCGAATTTTTGAATTATTTGAAATGGACAGAACCGGTAGCATTGATGCTGCCAATGATAAAGACCGAAGCTCAAGCATTACGATTAGTGAAACTAGCGCTTGAAGTAGATTTGATATTAGGAGCAAGATTGGCTGGAGGAGTTCCAAATCGTTTACAAGATCAAGCAGTTGAACTAATAAGTTCCTTAGATGTTCAGTTTATTGGAGATGCCAGAAGATTTGGAGAAGGCGAGAAACAAATGATACGTATCGTTGACAGAAGAACGCTTGTTCAGAATCTACGAGATGAGTTTTTTGAGAAGTTCCCAGAAGTAGAGAGGTTGATTGATTTGGGTGTAATAATCAACCTTCCCTGTTTTAGCGATGCTCTGAAAGTTCGACTGCTAAGTGCTTCAGGTTCAGAAGCTGCTGTACCTAGATTAGTAGAGGCACTTGAGGAAGCTCTAAAATGTGATAATCCTGATATTCGTGATGCCGCTGTGATTGGGCTTGTGAAAAATCCAAGTACTCAAGTTACTCCTGCTCTAGTAGAACTCTTCTTGCAACAAGAAAATTTTCGTAAAGATTTAATTAGAATCTTGATCGATTCTGATACAGAAAATCTAAGTCATATTCTTGAAAGCATTGCAAAAAGTTGTTCTCCTCAATTTCTACCAGAGATACTATCTATAGTTACAAACAGATTGCATCTCCAGAGAGTCAAGTCGTCTATCGAAGCTGATGAATCTTTGTCGGAAGAGATTGAAGCGCTGCACTTCAATAGCAACGAAGTGAGGGCTTGGCTATATCAGTTAAGTGAAGCTGGCAAACAAGGCGATGAAGGCTCGATTAGGATTTTACTCAGCACTGTAAGAGATGTAGAAACTCCTGATGAACTAAGGAGTGATGCTCTAGATGCGCTACTAAGAATAAAGAACTATCCAGAAATTGCTTCAGTAGCTTTTGAGATCCTAGAAGATGACATCTGTGAGTGTTTGACAGGAGTACGTGCAGCAGCTATTGACGGCATTGGAAAATTAGGGGATTGTACAATGCTCACTCCCCTGTTTAAGTACATGTTTTACACATTGGGAAATCTTGAAGTCGGTTGGGATGGAGAATGGGACAAAATTTTGAGAACAATTGTTTCCATCCAAAGACGTTGCCAATTCTACAACTACGAAATCTATCAAGCTCACTTGGAAGCACAGAAGCACGATCGACAAACCCCACAAAACAGCGATCGCTCTGCCACAATCAACAACTTCCCCAACGCCACCGAAGTTAAAATCTTTGAAAACGTCGATCTCTACCACGAAGCCCCACTCAGAGATCCGTCATCATAGAAATACATCACCCGCAAACCTAGAGAAACTCAACCATGAAAGCGATCGAAACCACTGCAACCCTCACCGAAACCGGACAACTCGCCCTCGATGAACCGCTCAATCTCGCTCAAAATAGTCGAGTGCGCGTTATTGTCCTGATTGCTGAATCCGAGGAAGACCTCGAAGACACCTCGATCGAAGAGATTCGAGAAGGACTTTACCAAGGCTGGCAAGATGTTCTTGCTGGAAGAACCAAACCTGTCTCTCAACTTTGGGAGAATGTGGATGTCGATTGATCCACCTGTTGAAGTTCGAGTAAGCGATCGATTTGAAAACGAAGTTCGCCAACTAGCAAAACGCTATCGCCGCATTCGCATCGACATCCAGCCGATTATCAATCAGCTAGAAGCGGGTGAACTGCCTGGAGATCAAATTCCTAGCATGAACTACACACTCTTCAAAGTCAGAGTCAGAAATAGCGGTGCACAGAAAGGTAAAAGCGGCGGCTATCGAATCATCTACTACCTCAAAACAGAAACACAAATCCTTCTCATCACCCTCTATTCCAAATCAGATCGAGTTGATATTACTGCCGATGAAGTCAAAGAAATCATCACTCGCGCTGAAGTCCAATTCAATTCATCACAAGAGAGTCCAGAATGAGCAATCCATCCAAATACAACTTTCCGAATGCCCAGAAAGTGCAAATCTTTGAGCAAGTCGATCAGTATATCGAAAATAACCACCTTACAGATCCCGAAATCAAAACTGCGATTACTGACCTCACCGTTCTCCTCACTCAACTCCAAACACAACATCCCCAAGTCACTACCGAGTATCAAGCCCTCACCATCCTCGATGCAGAATTTACCGAAATCCAACAATCTACAACTCATCCCCTCGTCACCCTCCGCCAACAACTACTAAATCCAGAGCGCCATTTGCAAGCCATCAAAGCCACCCTTGCAGAAATCGCCAAGCATTACCTCGAAGAAAGCGTCTGGTCAAAAGCAGCCATCACCTATTTCGATAAACTGAGTGAAACCCCCGACCAAGGAGCCTAAATTATGCGAATCACGATCGATCTTCCAGCAGACATTCAATTAGATGATGCGATTCGTCAGCAAGCAGAGTCCAAAGCGCGTGAATCCTATCTGATGGAACTCTTACGCCACGGCAGCATCAGCACAGGTTACGCCGCGCAGAGTCTTAACCTCAGCCGTTTAGAAATTCTAGATTTAATGGCACAGTACAAAATCTCAATCTTTCCAGAACAAACTCCTGAAGAACTCGCCCAAGAAATCGCTGAAACTCGCAATCTGCTTTAATCGTGATCATTGTCTCTAATACGACACCCCTGAGCGAACTTGCCAAAATCGATCGCCTCGATTTGTTATCGTCTCTCTTTACCAAAATTCTCATCCCGCCACCTGTTCATACAGAACTCACCACCGGAAATCATCCCGCCAAACTTTTGATTCCGAATGCAACCTGGATTGAAATACGACCTGTTCAGCAGACCGAACGAATCGAACAACTTCTAAACATTCCTGGACTCGATCGGGGTGAATGTGCTGCGATTGCACTTGCAGAAGAATTGCAAGCCGATCGATTGCTTATGGATGAAAGAGCAGGACGCAAACTTGCTCAAACGCTGGGATTACCAATTATTGGAACGATTGGAACTCTACTCCTTGCCAAAGATCAAGGAATCATCAGTGATGTCTCTCCTTTGCTAAATGGATTAATCGACCAGGGAACCTGGATAAGTCCTGCATTTTATCAACAAGTGCTACAAATGGCAGGCGAAGAATAGCAAAGATTAAAACAATTACGATCGAAACCATTCGCAAAACCACAGCAGAAATTTGGAAAAAGACAACACAGCAGAAGCACGATCGACAAACCCCACAAAACAGCGATCGCTCAAATATCACCTACGATCTAAGAGGAGCCACGATCGGCAATCTCGCCCACGAAGTCCAAGGCAATCAAATCACCCAACCAGAGGAACCCCAATGAACATCCCCATCCCCGCCGACCTCGAACATCGTCTTCAACCCCATCTCCCCCGCCTCTCCCAACGCGCCCTCGAAGCGATCGCCTTGGAGGCATACACCAATCACCTCATCACCGCCGCCGAAGTCCAACACCTCCTCAATCTCCCCTCCCATCTCGCCACCGATGCCTTCCTCAAAGAACACGGAGCCATCCGCTCCCTCACCCTAGAAGACGTTCAGCAAGACATCCAAGCTCTCGATCGAATTCTCCATGATCATCATCAGTGATACCTCTCCCATCTGCTATCTCATCCTGATCAATCACATTGAAGTACTCCCACAACTTTTCCAAACCATTCTGATTCCAACCGCCGTGCAACAAGAGCTTCTCAACGAACAAGCAGGCGAATCCGTTTGCAATTGGATTCAACACCCTCCCACATGGCTCAACATTCAAACTCTCTCTCAACCCCTTCTTTCCTTCCCTGCTAATCTCGGTGCTGGAGAACGCGAAGCCATCACTCTCGCAGCCGCACTCAAAGCTGAGTTTGCAATCATCGATGATCTCGATGCCCGTGCTGCCGCTCAACAGCTTAATCTCACCGTTATCGGCACACTCGGCATCTTATATCGTGCTGGAATTGCAGGACTGATTGATTTTCCAACTGCGATCGCACAACTCCAGCAAACCTCCTTTCACGTCTCCCAAACACTCGTCCAACAATTACTAGATCAATACAATCGCAATGTCTGACTCATCTAAATTTGACCTTCGAGGCGCAAATATTGGAAATCTCGCTGAAACCGTTCAAGGCGATCAGATTGTTTATCAAACGATTGCGAAGCACGATCGACAAACCCCACAAAACAGCGATCACTCACAATCCATCACAATTCAAACACAGGAGCTAACACTCATGACCGACAAAGCACCGATTTTAATCAGCAAAACGCAACGATCGGCGTTAACTACGCAGCAGAAGGCAGCAAACAAGACTTTACTCAGCACATCAATGGAACAGAGCAAAACTTTGAGATTTTACTGGCAAACTACAAGCAGTTTATCGACGAACTACAGCAAGAAAATTCCAGTCTCACCGACGAAACCGAAATTACAAGAACGATCGACGTAGAAGCTAAACGCATTGATGCACGCTGGCAGAACTTTCTCAACCTCAAACGTCTTTGGAACGGTGGCAAAAAAGCAGCGGTCAAAGTCGGAGAACACTTCGTCGAATCCAATCCCTGGGGCAAAGGCGCGGGCAGCTTTGCTGTGCCGAAGGCAACGCATTTCTCGAAGGAGTCAGCGAAGACGTGAAATAGCCTAATGATTTGCAAACGCGATCGTCAAACTCTCCCACGCTAAAATCAAACCATCCCTCTCATCGCTTGATCAATGCAAATCACGATTGACCTCCCTGATAATCTGTCTTTAACAGAGTCAGACTTACGCCAAGAAGTCGCGATCGCACTTTTTCAACAAGATCGCGTCAGCCTTGGTAGTGCCAGCAAAATCGCAGGAATGCACGTCATGGACTTCCAAAAACTGATTAGCGATCGCGGCATCTGCATCCATTACGATGTCGAAGAATTTCAACAAGACGTACAACATCTTCAAGAACGCGGCTGGTTATGATCATCGTCAGCGATACCTCCGCAATTGGAAACTTAGCCATCATCAATTATCTCTGGCTTCTTCAGAGCATCTATGGCAAAGTTCTGATTCCCGATGTCGTTGCACAAGAACTCAGTAACGCCTCACGCTCTGAAATTCAAGCAGTTCTATCACTCGATTGGATTGAAACAAAAAAAATCGTCAATCTCGCAATGGCAAACACCCTACAGCAAGATCAAAAACTTGATCCAGGCAAATCATGTGCAATCGTGCTGGCATTAGAACAGCAAGCCGATGAACTCCTGATGGATGAGCGCAGAGGCAGACAAGAAGCCGCGAAATTAGGAATCCCAATTATCGGAATTCTCGGTGTTCTATTGATTGCAAAGCAACGTCAACTGATTCCACAAGTTCAACCCATTTTAGATGCCTTGATTCAACAAGCGTCCTTCAGAGTCAGTTCAGCGCTCTACGCTCAAATTCTACTTCAAGCAGATGAACCGCAGCCATGAAAGCGATCGGAACGCTAATCGTTCAAAAGGCAGAAGATCGATCGACATTTCCCCCGAAATCATAGAATAGCTTGAGCCTTCTGCCTTAATTCTATGAATCCTCATCAACTAGAAATCTTCCTCGACATTGCGACCGAAGCCGCGTTAAGTGCTGGAGCCGTTCTCCAAACTCATTGGGGCAAGCTCGAAGACATTCGCGAAAAAGGACGACCCGGAGATCTCGTTACCGAAGCCGATCGAGCAGCAGAGGATGCAGTCCTCAAAGTTCTGAAGCGTCATGTACCAGAGCATCCGATTTTGGCAGAGGAATCTGGGCAAATGGGCGATCGACAAAGTGAATTTCTCTGGGCGATCGATCCGCTCGATGGTACAACCAACTACGCGCATCAGTATCCGTTTGTGGCAGTGTCGATCGCGCTTCTCATCGAAGGCATTCCCCAAGTCGGTGTGGTGTTTAATCCGATTCATCAGGAACTATTTCGAGCCGCGAAAGGATTAGGGGCGACTTGTAATCGTCGATCGATTCGAGTCTCTTCAATCAGCGAATTAGAAAAAAGCTTGTTAGTCACCGGATTCGCCTACGATCGACGACAAACCACAGATACGAACTATCCGGAGTTCGCTCATCTCACGCATCTTACTCAAGGCGTTCGGCGCGATGGAGCCGCAGCGCTTGATCTCGCGTATGTTGCCGCTGGAAAACTCGACGGATACTGGGAACGCGGCTTATCGCTTTGGGATATTGCAGCCGGAATCGTCCTCGTCGAAGAAGCAGGCGGAAAAGTCACCGCTTACGATCAAACTCCGATTCAGCTTTCGTCTGGTCGAATTTTGGCAACCAATGGGAGAATTCACGATCGCCTGAGTCGTGAACTTTTATACGTAGAATCGAACAGGTAAAAATTCGATTTGTCGCTTGGCTTCTATAATGAATCGTTAGATTGCAACACATCAGTAGTGAGCAGTGTGATGAATTCCCTTCGCTCTTGGGCGCAACAACTTCAGCGAATGTGCAGCGAAGGTGGAAGCCATCTTCGCCACTCTGCGTCCGTACGATCGCTGCAACGAGTCAAAGCACTTCAGAAACTCACCCATAAGCCGACAGTGCCTGCTCCGGTTCTGATTGTCGCAGCCTCGATCGTTCTGACGGGAGCTTTGGGAAGACAGTTCTACAATCAACCGCGTCTCAGTGTGGGCAAGATGGCAACCGATACCATCACCGCACCGAATAACGCCACGATCGTCAACAAAGAAGCGACCGAAGAAAAGCGTAAAGCAGCCCGAAATATCTCAGTACCAATGTTCATGTTGGACATGGTTGCATCTGATCAAGCAAGACAAGCGGTGCAAGCCCAGTTAGCAAAAGGAGGCACACTCCGGCAACAGATTGGAAAATTCCCCTACATTGAAACAGAAACACTTTCAGAATCAACACAGTTATATCTTCGTAATGCTGAAGAATGGGAATGGAAAGCGATCGTTACTGCCCTTCAAAATCGCAGCACTGATCCACTCGACAAGCTCGTCGATCCCCTTCAACGCAAAGCCGCTGAAGAATTAATGCGCTATCGGAATCAAACTTCATTCGATGGTGTATCCGGTTTGACGAATCAAATCACAGCAGCACGACAAAAATATGCCGCGACGATCGCACTCACTCAACCGCCTTACGATCCGACTTTGTTTGAGATCCCTGATGCAGCTTGGCAGAAAACACAGACTGAAGTGATGCAAGTGACCGATCGCATGCTGGCACAAGGCATTTCACCCGGCATCAATCAGGCTCAACTTGAAACTGCGATCGCGCTAAATCTTCAGAGTGCAACTCCATCAGAATCGAGAGCGATCGCGACTAAATTACTCCTCACCTCGCTGAAGCCAAATTTAGTTAAAGACGAAGAACAAACTCGGTTACAAGCTGAAAAAGCAGCGCAAGAAGTTCAACCTGTAATCATTCAGGTTCGACGGGGAGAAGTGATTGTCAAAGAAGGGCAAGAGATATCAGCCAGCAATTTTATGGTGCTGGACTACTTTGGTTTGAGCCGGCGTGAAACTAGTTGGTTTAGCTTGATTGGGTTTGGTGGATTGATCAGTGGTGCAGTGACCTTGTTCTGGTTATTCGAGCAGCGCTATCACCCGAAAGGCTTGAGAAATCGAGATTATTGGTTAATCGGATTGATGAGTTTAAGTACACCGTTGATGGTTATTATCAATGCACCTTCAACGAATTTACCTGCGATCGGCTTTTTGATGGGCACGTTCTATGGTTCAGTGTTAGCCATGACCGCAGTTGGATTGATTACGGTGATGCTACCGATCGGGATGGGATTGAGCTTGATGCAGTGGGTTCCAAGTGCGATCGCTGGATTGATTGTGGCAGCACTAGCGGCAAGAGTGCGATCGCGGGAAGAGTTAGCGTTTCTCGGCGTGGGAGTTGGGCTGATTCAAGGCTTGCTCTATTTATTGTTCGGCGCAATGTCTGGAGTGGTTTGGTATAGCTTACTCGGTCGTGCTGTTTTAGAAGCATTGTTAGGACTTGCTTGGAGCATTGTTGCGATCGGGATTAGTCCTTATTTAGAACATCTATTCGATGTGGTTACAACACTCCGCTTAGTTGAGTTAGCAAATCCAAATCGTGCTTTGCTCAAACGGTTAGCAGCAGAAACACCAGGGACGTTTCAGCATACATTGTTTGTGGCAAATCTTGCGGAGACTGCGGCGCGTGAATTGGGCTGTAATGTTGAACTCACAAGAACTGGAACACTCTATCACGATATTGGTAAAATGCACGACCCACTAGGATTTATTGAAAATCAAATGGGTGGCGCAAACAAACATGATGCGATCGCTGATCCTTGGATCAGTGCTGCAATTATCAAAAAGCACGTTACTGAAGGCATAGTAATGGCACGTCGAGCGAGATTACCAAAAGCAGTGCAAGCCTTTATTCCAGAACATCAGGGAACAATGACGATCGCGTATTTCTATCATCAAGCTCAACAACGAGTCAAAGCTGATTCGTCGATCATTGTTGATGAATCTGATTTTCGCTATGACGGTCCGGCTCCGCAATCCCGCGAAACAGGCATTGTGATGTTAGCGGATGCTTGTGAAGCAGCACTACGATCGCTCAAAGATGCGACTCCTGAAGAAGCTTTGAACATGATTAATAAAATTTTGGCAGCCCGGTGGAAAGATGGGCAGTTAGATGAATCGGGATTAACGCGATCGCAGATGAGTACGATCGCGCAAGTGTTTGTTCAGGTATGGCAACAGTCGAATCATCAACGCATTGTGTACCCCAAAGGAAAGTCTTAGAGGGTATGAAAAGTTTTTTCGCTTCGATTACCTTCCGCCCTGAAATGAATTTCGGGCTAACCGTAGAAAGTCTACTGAAGTAGACTGGGAGTCAGTTTGAAACTCTAAGTCCTTTTCAAAGGACCTTCGTCGATTAGCCCGAAATTCCATTTCAGGGCGGGCTGGAGCAATGAACGACAGCTTTTCAAACATTCTTTTAGCTCGTGTTTTAGAGCAATCTCACCTCTATTCCAATCCCAACTCTCGTTTGAGGAGATTGATCGATTTGCTCACGATGAAATTCTCACAGCAAATCACTTGAGGAGGACGAATAATATCATCGCGAGAAGCCGAAATCGTCGCTTTCACTGTGGCACAACTGACTTGATCGCTGAAAATCGTTTGTGCCGTTCGCACCATCGCATTGAGCTTATATCGATCGTTCATTTGTGCGGTCATCACGAGCAAATCATCGCCCCGCAAACTGTGAATAATCACTTCTGCCACACCGACAGTCCCCGCACTCAAACTGACAATACCGACACAAGTTCCTTTCTGCATCGCTTTGATCAGCTTTAATTCCTGCTCAAAATCGTAGATATCAACCGGAATCACTCGTGCCGCTTTCGGAGATGCGATCGCTTCCGCTTGAGCAATAAAATAACGGCTTGTCACCACCGTACTCGATCGCGTCTGATCCAAAATTTGCCCTAGTTCTTCCATCGGAACAAGCTGCATGGGAATCGCTAAAGCACGCTCCAATTCCCGCAACAAAACTTCGCCATTGGCAATATCGTGTGAGGGAGCCGTTACGAGAACCGAAGCACTACAGCGCAACCGCCAATCTACTTCTGCCAAGAATAATTCCCGCGCTTGTCCGAGCGAACAGCCTTGTTTGACCAACTCATCTAGGCTCGATTGAATGATTTTGTGTGCTTGTGGATATTGTTCGAGCAGCGGCGATTTGATGTGTGCTGCGGTTGCGTGTCCCTGATCACGTACATAGATACCAGAACCCGCTTGAGCATCAACGACTCCTGCATCTTCGAGTTGACGATAAACTTTACTGATTGTATTGCGATGTAAGCCCGTCTGCATCGCCAACTGACGAGTACTCGGTAAGCGGTGTCCCGGTGGAAACTGCCGAGACGCGATCGCAAATAAAATTTGATTATAGAGTTGAGTGGATGCCGGGATATCGCTATCTGGCTGTATATGAAATTGCACCATACCCGCGCCTCAAATCTCACTCATAAGTGTTGATGTTACACAGCAAATCTGTACATTACTTCTTGCTCAGAATTTGCCAAAGCCGTCCACTATTTTAGGTGACACAGAAAATGGAAAGTTGGGTGTATCTTCGGATTGTGATCTGGTTGACTTAAGCTACTCAGTAATAATGCTGAGCTGGCTCAAGCCTCCTAAAGTCCCGCTTTCAACGTTTTCACCACCCCTGATAGAAATAGTATAACCCGTAGTTTTTCGATTGCCATTTTCGGTAAAGTATGGCGATGAATGGCAAATTTTCATCGCATTGAATTCGAGTTTCGTTCAGAATACAAACTGTTGCGTGGTGAAATAAATACGATCGTGAATTCCTCCTGGATCAAACTTTCAAATGGTGACCTCCAAATCGATGCTTATCTGTCAGAACCGGATACGGCTGCACAGGGTGCAATGATTGTGATTCAAGAAATTTTTGGTGTCAACTCGCATATTCGATCGATCACAGAGCGATTTGCCCAAGAAGGCTATGTCGCGATCGCGCCCGCTATTTTTCAGAGAACCGCTCCCGGCTTCGAGGTGGGATACAGCGAGGACGATACCAAACTCGGTCGATCGCACAAAGATCAAACGACTGCGGATCAATTACTCAGTGATTTAAGAACGACGATCGCGTTTCTTCAAACGAAAGGATTTCAAGAGGTGGGTGCGATCGGCTTTTGTTTCGGGGGGCATGTGGCGTACCTAGCGGCAACCTTACCGGAAGTTAAGGCAACGGCTTCATTTTATGGAGCGGGAATTGCTACGATGACTCCGGGCGGTGGAGCGCCGACCATCACGAGAACTTCAGAAATTAAAGGAACGCTATACGCCTTTTTCGGGACTCAAGATCCGCTGATTTCGATCGAACAAATTGATCAAGTGGAAGCGGCTCTAGAGGCAAATCATATCGATCACAAGGTATTTCGGTATTCAGCGGGGCATGGATTTTTCTGTGATCAGCGATCGGACTATCATCCTGAAGCTGCCGCTGATGCTTGGGAACAGGTAAAAGCGTTATTTTCTAGACTAACGCACTAGAATTGAGAAGCCGCAATAGTGGCGATCGTACTTTTTAGGAATTACATTGCAATGCCAGATCGGACGACTGCTTCCTTCTCGATGGAAGATTTTGAAAAAGCCCTCGAACAGCACGATTACGAGTTTCAGAAAGGCAAACTGGTAACGGGCAAAGCCTTTAGCTATGAAAGCGATGGTGCCTTGGTCGATATTGGCGGAAAATCTCCTGCATTTCTGCCGATCGAGGAAGCAAGCGTTCGACGGGTGGCGGATGTGTCGGCAATTCTCCCACTCGATGAAGAGCGAGAATTCATCATTGTTCGCGAACAAGATGCAGATGGGCGGGTAACGATTTCGCTGCGTCAGCTTGAATTGCGGAAAGTTTGGGAACGGTTGGTCGATTTGCAGGCGACGAATCAAAGTTTGCAGGTGCGCGTAACGGGTTCTAATAAAGGAGGCGTGACGGTGGATGCCCTGGGTTTGCGGGGGTTCATTCCACGATCGCACTTAGTTGAGCGCGAAAATTTAGAGGCGCTAAAAGGACAGACGCTATCGGCAACGATTCTGGATTTGGAGCGCGATCGCAATAAAATCGTGCTCTCGAATCGTCTCGCTGCTAGAGCGGCAAACTTCAGTCAGCTAGAAGTCGGTCAACTGGTCGAAGCAACCGTTACCAGCCTCAAGCCATTTGGAGCGTTTGCTGAGTTCGATGGTACAACCGGATTGTTGCACATCAATCAAATTAGCAAAAACTATATCGAATCGTTGTCTTCACTGTTGCAGGTCGGACAAGTGATCAAAGCCATGATTGTTGATTTGGATGAAGGACGGGGGCGGATTTCGCTTTCGACGAGAGTTCTTGAGAACTATCCGGGAGAAGCGATCGAGGATTTCGCGAAGGTGATGGAAGAAGCTGAATCTCGACAAGAACGAGCGAGAAAAAACTTGCTCGGATAGCTTAGAAAATGTTTCCTGACGGAATCTATCTTCCCTGCTAACAGTCAAACTACCCTGCACTCGTGGGGGATTTAGGGGGTGTTTGAAAAGTATAAGTAGTCCCTTCGCTCCGTTGCACTTCCGCCCTGAAATGAATTTCGGGCTAACCGTGGAAAGTCTACTGAAGTAGACTGGGAGGCAGTTTCAGGTTCTTAGTCCATTTCTAATGGACTTGCGCCGATTAGCCCGAAATTCATTTCAGGGCGGGAGTTGCAACGAACGACTACAAAATCTCCACTGTTCCTTGCTGTCCATCGATCCGAACTCGCTGCCCATCTCGCAAAATCTCAGTGGCATGAGCGACATCCATCACCGCAGGAATGCGATATTCTCGTGCCACGATCGCGCCATGCGATAATCGTCCTCCCACTTCCGCAATGAGTCCGCCAACTCTTGCTAATACAGGCATCCAGCCCGAATCCGTATAAGGCACAACGAGAATCGTATCCCGATCGACATTCATCGATCCACTCATCGATCGCATCACTCGAATCGTGCCTTCGACTTGTCCCACACTGGCTCCAATTCCTTGAAGTCGATTCGAGGCTTGCCAGGTTGGAAGCTGCAGAGTAGGTGGATCATCGCCATAAACTAACTGCGGAATTGGGGCAAGTTGTCGATCGTGATCAAAGCGCGATCGACGTTGTTCGATTAGTTGTGTGTTTGAACTACGAATCTCATCGTAAGTGAGAAAAAAGATATCACCAGATTGTTTGAGAACACCGGAATCAATCCAGCGATGTTCGATCGCGACAAATCTCCAGCGTAGTTCTGCTAACAATCGACTATAGATTTCTGTTACTTTGCCTTTTAATGCAATTCGTTGCTGAACACCTTTATTTTTAATTTTGGGTGTCGATCGCTCTGGTGATGAATTTAGACAGAATTGTTTGAATAGTTCGCGAACGGGTTGAGGCTCTTCGCGCCAAGTTGGAACGGCAATATCTGTACCGACTTCGCTCAAGTAGCCGTATTGATTCAACAACCGATCGAATTGCTCTAAGATAGCTTGCCCTTGATGCGTTTGTTTGAGTTGAACAAAGACACCTTTATCGCTGCTCAACAACGATCGAGCTTGAGTTGCAAGATCAGACAGCGATCGTAAAGCTGCAACTTCTGGAGTATCACTGTTATCTAAAGCTTCATCTGGCACTTTAGCTATTGATTTTCTAAGTGCAGCACTCAACGGGGCAAGAATGCTGTAGTAAGTCGCTCGTTCTAATAGTTCAAGAATTTGCTCAATCTGTTGTAAAAGGTCTGAGACGGATTGGGTTTCTAGAGGTTGTTCCAACTTCTGAAGCATCGGTTTGAAATAGAGTTCTTGATCTCGCGAAAAATCCTTTTCTAATCGCATTTCTCGCTGGAGTAACCGCAACAGTCCCGGTAAATTTGAAACAGTCGATCGTAAAGGTGGCTTACTAAACTTCGCGCCTCTGGTGAGAAACTCTAAACTCTCTGGCGGTAATCCCATTCGTCGAAAGATTTGTCCGAGTAACGACGCATTGAAATAAGCATGTGAATAGTGCAAGGTTGCGGTTTCAGTAAAGTCTAGACCGGCTGCACGTTCTCCCAGAACGATCGTAAAAATTTTCCCCCAAACCCCACACGTCAGCGGGCGATTAATCGACCACGTTAAAGGACGAATCGCACCCGGAATCACTTCTGCGGCGATCTTCCGAGTCCAAATCGGGAACAGCGTGGTAATCGATCGAGATTGCAACACCCAGAGTTGTTCTCCATCAAAGCTCCATTCAATGTCCTGGGGTACACCATGAAAATGTTCTTCTAAATGCCGCGCTAGATAGGCGACTTGCTGAATTACCGTTGATGGAACAGTTCCCGCTCCTTCCACTTCTAGTGTTGTTTCAGGCAATCTCCAATCTGTACCAACTTCCCGAACGTTCACTTGATAGCTTTCAGGGGTAACTTGTCCGGAAACCACGCGATCGGCATTTCCCGGTAAGGCTTCAATCAATACCGCATCGCCTTGTCTTGCGATCGGATCACGACTAAATGCAACTCCCGAATAGATACCTTGAATTTGTTTCTGAACGAGTACCACCATCGAAGCCTCTGCAACATTGCGATCGCGCCGATACTTCACAGCAGAGTCCTGCTCATACGATTCCAAACACCGCACGATCGCAGGTAACAGTAACTCTCGATGCGTAATGTTTGGAATCGATTCATATTGTCCCGCCGCTGAAGCCGATTCTGCATCTTCTCCGATCGCGGACGATCGTACAATCAGCGGATGCTCTCTAGAAGGGTGCAGCGCTTCAATCAACGGTTTCGGATCATCTCCTGGCAACAATATCCAAGCCTCCGGAACCGGATAGCCCGATCGCTTTAATGCTGATAAAGTCGCCGCCTTTTGTCCAACCTTTTCAGCTTCCAAAGTTTGATCAAGTGAAATTAGCGATCGATCATCCCGAAGAAATTGAAACATGGCTTTCGATCCTCTCTCTGCATTGTCTGATTTCAAATCCAAGTCATCTGGAATCTGGTTATAGATCCACCACAAGAAAGCTGCAAGCCCGATCGAACTTAAAATCAACGGCGTTTCCTGTGGATGTCTTAGAGCCGTAATCAAAGGAAATAGCACTAATACGCCAAACTTTCCCGATCGACGTTCTCGAAAAATCGTAAAGCCAATTCCGCCGATCAAAAACACCAGAAACGACACGATCGGATCATGCACCACGTAGCCCCAAACGACATTCGTTGTGCCCGCACCTTTCCCGATAAAGTACCGTCCATACACTAATGCAATCAGCGCAATAATTTCCCACTCTGGGCTATTCGGAAAGAACGATCGCGCCAACAGCACCGCAAAAATCCCTTTCAACGCCTCAGACAGTACCGCCAGAATGCCAACAACCTTTCCCCCGTGATAAAACGCTGCGGAAACGCTAAGATTTCCGGTTCCCAGTTCTGACAAACGTTTTCGGCTCAGCCCTCTGGTGATCCAACCAACTAGCGGCAACCCGCCCAAAATCGGGCACAGAATGAAAATCAGCAGAGAACCCCACACAGGCATCAAGCTCATATTCGGACAAATTCACGACAACTTCTTGAAGTCTAGCGAGTCTCACGGCTCGACCTCCGCAAACTTCGCGTAAAACTTCCAAATTTCCCGCATCACCGCAGAATTACATCTCAAATCTGAGTGAGACACACCCGAAAGACAGACAAACTCGGCACCTCGAATCACGGTTGATTCTACGCTAACGACTCCATCATCACCTTTACCGCAGTCACTCGCGATCACGAGCGTAGGAATCTCTGCAACGATTTTTCGAGTGATCGCACTCCGGTCAATTGCCAAATCCCGCGCAATCCCAATTCCCCAACCGTACGGATCAACCATTCGAGCAATGTGCGATCCACCGATCGGTGAACCCAGCAACACGAGCGAATGAACTCGCGACCACCACTCCGGATGTCGATCGAGCAATTCCACCCACAACACGCCGCCCATCGAAGTCGCAATAATCCGAATCGGCACTCCTGGATACTTGCTCAAAGTTTCCAGCACAATTGCCTGCACACTCTGAATCAGCGGTTCTAGATAAAATAGCGTTCTGACCCAGTGTAGTTCTGGTGCGACAACTAGCGTATCTTTTAGATCCAGCGCGTACGCCAAACGGGAAATCGTTTGACATCCAGAGAGATCGGTCATTCCGTGCTGAGCAAAGAGAATGGTTTGGGGTTGGAGGCTCATAGGAGAATCAGAAAAACTTTCTCCACTGTATCTAAAGTTGGTTTCTTGCTTTCAACTGAAGATATCGATCGATTAATTCCTCAGTAATCTGATTCGCAGGCGCATCTAACACCAACACGCCCCGCTGTTTCAAGGTACTAAATGCAAGTTGCCGCTGAGCGATCAAATCGAGTGCAACGGCTCTTTCATACGTTGAGGGCAAATCTTCTGTAACGGTATGCGCTTGTTGATCGACCTGTGGATCACGTAACGTCACGCAGAACGGTAAATATCTCGGTGTCAATCTTCCCAATGCAGCGAGCAGTTCAGAGGAGGCTGTCATATCCACAATATCGGTAATCACCACAACTAAAGCACGTCGCGCCTGTTGATTCACTAGGGTTGTCACTGCCCCTAAATAATCTGGCTCTAAAATCTCTGGTTGAATCGGCGTTAACCGCTCGATTAAATGATTCAAATGTGCCTGTCCACGTTCTGGAGGAATCCAGGTTTGCACTTGTCGATCGAACACCCCAACCCCAACTCGATCGCCCCGGTGCAATCCCGCCAGCGCCAGTGCCAATGTCGCATTCAATCCCCAATCAAACCGCGATAATCCTTTCACCTGCGAAGTCATCAACCGACCTCGATCGAGCAAAATAATCAAAGTCTGCTCTTGTTCCGGTTCTAATACTCGCACTAAAGGCTGTCCACGTCGTGCGGTCGCTTTCCAATCAATGAAGCGCGGATCATCACCAATTCCGTATTCTCGCAGTTCAGAAAATTCAGTACCAATGCCTAATCGACGAGCGCGACGAATTGAGCCGGAAGATTCTAGCGTGAGACGGATTGAGAGCGATCGTAGTCCGATCAAATCTGGATAGACTGAAACCTTTTGCTCTTGTGGAATTTTCCAACGATGCCACGCTAACCGCCACGGACTTAACTGTTGCACCTGAATGTCTTTCCAGTGGTATTCACCTCGATAAGAAGGATTTACGGTGTATGAAAGTTGCTGATTTAGATTTGCGCCTAGCTTGATTGCGAGTGGCATCGATGAGACAGCAAACTCGATCGGATACGGGTCATAAATCCGAACCTCTACGGGTTTTTCGCCTGATTCTACGCCCAGAGTTACTAAATTATCGCGCCCGATCGACAATCTTGATGCCACCTGGCGATCGACCTTTACGCGGTAAGGTTTGACTTGTGAACTATCCCAAAATGCAAGTCCTAGAACAATCAAATCGAACAGTAGCAATAGTGCGATCGACAATCCGGGATTAAACAAAAAGAGAACGGCAGCGATCGCGCCACTCACTAACAATAATCCGTAAGTTCGACGTGAAGAAATCATAGTTATCGTGGCACAGCAACTTGATTGAGAATGGCATTAATCACCGCATCCACATTCACGCCATCTAACTGAGCTTCAGGACGCAGGATTAATCGATGTCGCAACAATGGAGATGCAACTGCTTTGATATCATCCGGAGTGACATAGTTTCGACCTGCTAACCAGGCATGAGCTTTACTCACATTCAACCAAGCAACCGCCGATCGTGGAGAAGCTCCCAACACTAGATCAGGATGCTGCCGCGTTTTCTGCACAACGGACAGTAAATAATCAAGAATTGGTTCTTCGACAGTGAGTGATCGTACAAGTTGCCGCGCTTTTAGAATCTGTTCGACGGTTGCTAGGGGCTGAATTCGTTTTAAATCCAGCCGTTTTGCCTGAAAGCCAGCTTGGTGATTCAGCAGCATTTTCTTCTCGGCGGCTGGATCGGGATAGTTCGCGATTAGCTTGAAGAGAAATCGATCGAGTTGTGCTTCTGGGAGCGGGTAGGTTCCTTCAAACTCTAATGAATTCTGTGTTGCAATCACCCAGAAAAATTCGGACAAGGGTAAACTCTCGCCATCTAAAGTGACTTGCTGTTCTTCCATTGCTTCTAGTAGGGCGGATTGTGTTTTTGGTGGAGTCCGATTAATCTCATCTGCTAAAAGAATTTGCGTGAAAACAGGACCTTTTTTTAACACAAAATTTCGAGAGTTGAGGTCAAAAATATTCGTGCCGAGAATGTCCGAAGGTAAGATATCTGGAGTTAACTGAACGCGGCGAAACTCTGATTGAACGAGTTGCGCCATGACTTTGACGAGTAGCGTTTTTCCAGTTCCCGGAACGCCCTCTAAAATCACATGTCCCCCCGATAGCAAGGCGACTAGAAGCTGTTGAACAAGTGCATTTTGACCGACCACAATTTGATCAAGAGCTTGTCTTAGGCTTGAGAAGGTTGCTTGGAGGTCGGACATACGATCGAATCGGGTAACGAGGGCATGACCATCTTAATTCAGATTTACAAAACGAGAGCGTTCGTTTATTTTTCACTAAATGCCCAAGCATCCGTCCAATCTTCGGGCACGCCTCGGTCGAGCAATTCCACCACACGATCGACATATAACCTTGCGGTTTTATCGGCTGGATTCGCTGCTAGAACGGATTCAAAACAAGATCTAGCTTGATCAAACTTCTGTTGTCGATAGCATTCAATTCCTTGATCATACGTCGATCGAGTTTTCTGCTTCATCTCTCGATGCTCTTCTGTCTCAGCATCGAGCACTTCGTAGACTGTAATTGGCTCATTTCGACCTTTGACGATCGCTCGATCGAGAAACCGAAATTGATACTGATCCGGATTGCTCAAATACTCTAAAGTCTGTCCAGAAATCAGCATCGATACGCCGTAATACTTGGTCAATCCTTCTAAGCGAGAGGTGAGATTCACGTTATCTGAAAACGCATCGCCTTGAATTCGATTCGTTTCGCCTACCATTCCTAGCATCATGTGACCGACATGAATCCCAATCCCAACTTGCACAGGCAAATATCCTTGTGCGACTCGATCGACATTGTATTCTTGCACTCGAAGCTGTTTTGCAACGCCCGCCGCAACCGCATCATCTGCACCATCGGGAAACACTGCCATCATGCCATCGCCCAAGAATTTAACAATAATGCCGTAGTGATTGCGAATCTCTGGACTGACGCGCTTGAGGTAAGCATTGACAAAAGCGAAGTTCTCTTGCGGGGTCATCGATTCGGAGATGGTTGTAAACGCTCGAATATCACTAAACATCACCGCCATCGTTTTACTCACATAGTCCCCAAGCTGTACTTCGGTGACTGTTTCTTTTCGTAGAAATCGTAGATATTCAGCCGGAAAAAATCGCGCAAAAGACTCGTTTAAACGTTTTAGCTCTTGTTCACGATTGTTCACCGTATTCACCATTTGCACAAACACTCGTGAGAGTTGTCCAAGCTCATCAGATCGATCGCTGACTTCACCTAAATCTTCTGGCTTAAAAGTGTTCTCTTCAACCGAAACTGCCGCTGTTGTCAGCTTATTGACTTGTTCGATGTACTGAGCTTGTCGCAAGTTCTCATCACGCAATTGTGCTTCCGCTTCCTGACGCTTGAGTAAGTTGATATAAGCTTTCGAGTGATAGCGAATTCGGGCAATCAACTCAACGCGATCGGGCAATTTGACTAAATAATCATTCGCACCGAGTTCAAACGCTTGAGCTTTGATTACAGGTTCTTCCTTACTCGATAAAACAATCAGAGGGACATCAGCGGTGGGGGCATCTCGCGATCGCAAAAATCGCACCAGTAACAATCCATCCATCTGTGGCATCACCAAATCTTGCAAAATCACCGTTGGATTAGATTGTTTTGCTGCTTTGAGCGCTTCTAACGGATTGTTGCAATAGTGAAACTTAATATCCGATTCGGGAGCCAACATCTTCTGAATGGCTTCGCTAATGATTGCTTGATCATCAATGAGAAGAACGGTGATGGAATCGCTCATGGCTAGTGATGAGAACGATGGAGTAAAACAGATGCGATCGCGTCAGGACTTAAAACATCGACCGCTGCACCGAGATCGATCGCGGCTTTTGGCATTCCATAAACGACGCAACTCGGTTCATTTTGTGCGATCGTGTACCATCCCTGCTGCCGTAATGCTTTCAATCCTTCTGCTCCGTCGCGTCCCATGCCTGTAAGTAAAACCGCTGTGCCTCGATCCGTCCAATACTGCGCCACACTTTTGAAAAAAACATCAACCGAAGGACGGTAAGGATAGCTGATCGGATGCGGCGTGTAAGTCAGCGTACCATTTGGCTGCAAACAAAGATGGTCATTCGTTGAGGCAAATAACACAATTCCTTTGGTAGGTCGATCGCCAACTTTTGCTTTTCTGACTTCCAAAGCAGTTTGCTGATTCAACCAATCGATCATTCCGGCGGCAAACTGCACATCGACGTGCTGCACAATCACGATCGCTGATCCAAAATCAGGCGGCAACTGAGACAAAATCGTGACGATCGCTTTCGGTCCTCCGGTTGAAGCTCCGATGACAATCAGCGGGACTCTGGACTGAATCGGGACAAACTTAGTTTTGCCGATCAATTTCCCGATCGTGTGAATCTTCGACAGCAATAAATGAGAATCTTCTTTGCCGAAGGTCGGTGTATTGACGGCATCAAGTGCCCCGTATCCCATCGCCTCGAATACTTTTGCGGAACTATGTTGCACATCCGCAGTGACAACCAGAATGGCACAGGGAGATTGCTGCATAATGCGTTTAGTTGCTTCTACGCCATCCATTTCTGGCATAAACAAATCCATCAGAATCAAATCTGGGCGATCGTGGACGCATTTGTTCACAGCTTCTAATCCGTTGTAGGCAACCCAAGCAATTTCGTGCTGCGGCGCTTGTTTTAAGGTTCGCCGCAGGGCTTCAACTGCCAAACTAATATCATTGACGATCGCAATTCTCATCGTTCATTGCCCAATCAAATCAACCACAGCTTGAATCAAAGAATCATCCTGGAAACTGTTCTTCGTTAAATAATAATCGGCTCCCGCATCTAAACCTTGAAGTCGATCGCTTTCTCGATCGCGGTAAGACACTACGATCACCGGAGTCGATCGCAGTCGGGGATGAGTTTTGATTTCCTGAATTAGCTCGATTCCGTTCATTCTGGGCATGTCAATATCGCTAATCACTAAATCATAAGCTTGATTGCGAACCGCGTTCCAACCTTCCATGCCATCGATCGCGACATCTACGGCATATCCTTGTTTTTCTAGCAGTTTGCGCTCGACTTCTCGCACCGTGATCGAATCATCGACCACGAGAATCCGCTTTTTCGGCGGTTGATTTGCGACCGGGCGCGGGGCACTAAGCTTTCCAGCATCTAGCAGGCTATTCATCGATCGAACTAAGTCCGAGACATCCACAATCAAGACTAATGATCCATCGCTCATCAGAGAGGCGGCGCTAATGTCTTGAATTTTTCCAAGACGCGGATCGAGTGGACGCACCACTAATTCTCGCTCTCCTAATGCGCGATCGACAATCAATCCATACTGTGCCGATTGATAACTCAGAACAATCACACACAGCGATTCAGATACCGTGTTTGATTGAGGTAAATCAAAGACTTGAGCAAGTGAAATCAAACCGATATGCTGATTGTTAAAGGTAAAGTAGGATTGATTTTCGACAACTGAAATGGAATTGCGATCGAGATTAAGAATGCGATCGATCCGCGACAAAGGAAACGCATATTGTTCGCCCGATACTTCTACTAGCAAAGTTCTCACAACCGAAAGTGTGAGCGGCAACTGTAGATGAAAGCTTGTTCCAGCATTGGGTGAAGACACTGCCCGAACGGTTCCGCCGACTTCTTGCGCCATTGCTTTGACAATATCTAATCCAACTCCTCGCCCAGAGAGTTCTGTCACTTGTTTCGAGAGTGAAAATCCGGGCAGAAAAAGGAATTCCATCAGTTCAGTGTGACTCATCCGTCGTGCAACTTCTGGCGGTGCATGATGACGGCGAATCACTTGTTTGCGGACTTGATCCGGATCAATCCCTTTACCATCATCAGAGATTGTGATCATTAACATTCCGCCCCGATGCGAGGCTTCGAGTTGAATCGTTCCTTCCGGTGATTTTCCAGCTTTGATGCGCTCTTCTGGTAGCTCTAATCCATGATCGATCGCATTTCGCAAAATGTGCGTAATCGGTGCTTCTAGCTTGGTTAGGATATCTCGATCGACAGGCGTATTTTCTCCAACAATTGAGAATTGAACTTGCTTTCCAAGCTGTCTGGCTAAATCTCGCACCATTCGCGGAAAGCCTTGTACACCATCAGCAAACGGTCGCATCTGAGATTGGATCACTTCTCGATATAATCGATCGGATAAATTATCAGTCCGACGAATGTACTCTCCTAATTCAGCAATGCGATCGCTCAATAAATCCCGACATTCCCGCTCCTGCTGGCGTAAGTGGTCTAATTGTGCGATGGGATGGTCTTGCTGTAAGTCTTCGAGTGCTTTAGAAAGCACAATTTGTTGCGATCGCAGTTCCATCAAAGATTCAGCAAACGGCTGGAGCCAATAAGCTTCGACCATTGATTCTCCAGCGAGTCCCACAATCCGATTTAAGTTATCAGCACTAATGCGAACCACACGATCGCGTTCTTGTGTGCTAGAGCTGACCCGCTGCGAATTGGTATCTGTCTCTTGCGGTTCAGGAGTTTTAGGAGTCGGGGGCGGCGTAATCGGTGGTGAGGTTGGAGCAGTGTCAAGAGAAAGTAATTGTTGGACTGATTCTAGTTCAGAGCGATGTTGTGAAAGCCAGTGTTGAATGTTTTGCGCTTGGCTAATGGATTGAGTCAGATCAACGCTGCGAAATAGTGCATCAATTTTAGCGGCGTTGAGTGTGAGAGATTGCTTTTGAGCGGCGACAAAACAATCCTCCATCTGATGAGCTAACTCGACAGCAATATCTAGCCCTACGATACGGGCGGCTCCTTTGATCGAGTGAGCGGCTCTCATGAGGGATTCGAGTTCTTGGCGTGAGTTTGGGTGAGCTTCGATCGCGACGAGTCCCCGATTCAATGTAATGGTTTGTGCTTCGACTTCTTGCCGAAACAGTTCCATTAGTTCTGGATCATTTTGAGCGATATTTTGAGCCGATGACGAAGCGGATTCCTCGATCGACGGTTCAGGGATTGATTCAGATCGATCGGCTTTGTTTACGGGGGTTTCCCTCATACCAAATTGATCTGTTGGTGCCACAGATCCGGGTAGCCCCCTAAATCCCCCATTCTGGGGGACTTTGAGATCTGGAGCCGTCCCTTCCGAGGAAATTTCACGCTCAAAGTCCCCCGCTCGTGGGGGATTTAGGGGGCGAGGATCGATAGCATTAACAGATTGATTCGGAATTACGCCAGGGGAATCAGAACCTTGTCCCTTCTCAGAAGTGGGGGCTAAGGGCTGCGAAGTTTGTGCTTCACTGATCAAGCTCTGTGTTTTCTCTAAGTCCTCAGCATGATTCGACAACCAGCCTTTAGTTCCCTCAAGTTGACTCATCTGAGAAAGCAGCGTACATCCATGTAGTAAAGCATCGAGCTTGTTCGCCGTTAAAGAACGGCGACCTTCATAAGCCGCACTCAAACACGATTGCATCACTTCTGATAAATGAATCGCCGCATCAAACTCAATCAAATGAGCCGCACCCACGATCGCACGAATCGATTGCAACGCCGCATCAATATCATCTTTTCGATCTGGATGTTGCTGCAACTCAGTAAAGTAGTGTTTTAAGCGATCGACATGAGTTCTCGTTTCTTGCTGGAACAGATCGCGCATTGAATAGCTCATAGCAATCTCCGATCGAGCGTATCAATCAGCAATTCTGCATTCAAGTAATTCACCTTTTGATCGTTCCAAGTGAGAATGCCTTGAGTATATGCCGCATTCGTTTTCAGCAAAACAGCAGGCGGATCTTGAATCTCGTGCAAGGGGTAACGCTGAATGCCATACACCTCATCGACGGGGAAAACCCATCTTCGCGCTGTTGTTCCCACAATTAGCATTTGTTCGCGGTCAGAAGGTGCAGCAGTTTCTATGTTCAGAAATGCTCTGAGTGATGCACAAAGCAAGATTTCACCTCGAATGCTAGTCAGACCTAAAAACAAATGATTGCTCCGATGCGGTAAGGTGTGAATCTGAGTTGGTCGAATCACTTCTTGTAGCGATCGTACTGAAATCGCAAATCGTTCATTGCCTAATCGAAACAGAATCAACGACAGCATTTCCTCGGTTGATCGTACACTCAGAGCCGATCCGCGTTCTGCGATCGTATTCGTCCATTCCTGAATATATTCGCTCGGAACTTCACGTTCTAGTAACAACCGTCCAGACCGAGAGAACACCGAACAGTTATGACAATGCGTGACTTGTTCTAGTCGATCGCAACTTTGATCGCCCTCAACCCCGATCCGATTCCAACAGTCGTTCATTTCTTCGATCGTGATCATGGCTTATACCTTGAACTGTGAAATTTCACGCTGTAAGCCTCTTGTCGCGTCATCTAACTGCGTCAAAGCGTAGTTTGTCTCCTGAATCGATTGCACCGTTTGCTGTGACGCATCTCGCAATTGCGCGATCGCGGTACTAATCTGCTCCGCTCCTCGATACTGCTCATCCATACTTTGGCTAACCGTGACAAATCTAGGTGCTAGTCCTTGAACTTCGGTGATAAAGTTTGTAATCTGTTGACTCACATTCCCCACTTCATCCACATACTGCTTCACCTCACCTCGAAACTTGTCTACCTCGATCACACCGCCCGATACCGAGGATTGCATCTCTTTCACCATTTGCTCAATCTCTAAGGTTGCAACGGCGGACTGATCCGCTAGTCGTCGAATTTCACGAGCAACAACCGCAAATCCTGCTCCGTATTCTCCGGCTTTTTCTGCCTCGATCGCAGCATTGAGAGAGAGCAAATTGGTTTGGTCAGCGACTTTAGTAATGGTGGTCACCACAGTATTGATATTGTTCGCTTTTTCGTCCATCACTTTCAGCTTCGATGAAATTGAATTGGTCGTGTAGGCAAGTCTTTGCATCGCGGACTGGATCTTGTCTAAATTCGTTTGACTCTCAGAAGCCGCATTTGTGGTTTCTTGTGCAGTTCTAACCACATCATCCATCGATCGTGCTAAAGTTCCTGCTGTCATTGCAATCTGTCTCGCTGTTGCGTTCACTTCATTCATTGAAGCGAATTGCTCGTTTACAGTCGCTTCGAGTTGCTTTCCGGCGGCGGCAATCTGCGTTGTTGAAGTACTGATTTGAATTCCCGATCGCTGAGCTTGAGAAATCAGACCATTCAAGCTTTTGATCATATTCTGAAAGGCAGCCAGCAATTGTCCGACCTCAGTTTTATCTCTGGTTTGAGCCAGCGAATAAGTTAAATTGCCATCTGCGATCGCTTCAGCAGCATTCACGACTTTGGGCAATTGTCGCTTGAGTGGCAAACTATTAAGTAAGCCGACGACGATCGTAGAAATCAGCGCTAGTGCTGTTCCAATCACAATTAATCTCAGCAAAAATTCTTGAGAATCCGCGACAGCCTGATTGATTTGCTTCAATTCATTCTCAAGCTCACTTACAACCCGATTTCGCCGCTCTAACACATCTGCAATTCTGGGTTTAGCAAGTTCTACTCTCGCTTGTCCTAGATTGCGCTGATTAATCAATCTAAATGCGTTTTGAAAGATATCATCGTATTGTTTAACTAACTGTGCGAGTTCACCAACTGAATTGCGGACGGTCGCGCTCTCGGCTGATTGAAGTTGTTGAGCTTTTTCCGTTGCTTGTATCCGTCCTGAATTGTAAGTATCGAGAAAGTTTTGTTGCCCTGCAAAGATATAGTAACCCCGACCTGCACCAATCATGCGATTGACACCATCAACAAGCTCATCGGTTTGACGAATATTACGCTCAGCCTTTTGTGCTTCGGCTTGTAGCTCGAAGGTGCGCGTCGTTGAACGATAAACGATCGCGCTCAGCACAATCAAAAACAATAATGGAACAGCATATCCGAGTAAAATTCGATTCGTGATTTTGTTTAACATAGTTTTACCGCTATAAGTTGAGAAGCCGTTGAACTCTTGATCTAAGAATCTTTGCAGTTGCGAAATCTCCTTGTTGTTCTTTGAGGACAGCTAATTCAATCAGTGCATCATAAAATTTAGGATTGAGATAAATTGCTTTTTGTAAGGCTTGTTCTGCTTCGGGAAGCTGGTTTAATTCTTGATAAATTTTGCTCAGTAATAGGTAAGCTTCTGTGTCCGTCCGATCGATGCTAAGATGCGCTTCGCAAAGTCGAGCAGCTTCGGTAAATTGACCTCGATCGAGGCAGAGTCTTGCCTGTTCTAACTGCGAAACTTTCGGAATTTGTTTCGGTAGCGGTAGTGATTTGAGTGCTGAAACCCTAAGGGGTGCGGGTTCCGGTCGTTCTACTTTTCGATAAGCAAACGCCGCAGGATGATTTATCGATTCATAGTGAGCAGACGGAACTTGTGAAGTCTCAGCCGATCCGACAAAGAGTAACCCTGACACGTTCAAAGCACGATCGAGCGTTTTCATCACTTGCGATCGCGCTTCTGCATCAAGATAAATCAGCAAATTTCGGCAAAAGATCACGTCATACTGCCGCTCTAGTAAAAAACGCGGCTCTAGAAGATTTTCCTGCATGAATTGAACGACTTGACGAATTTGCGATCGTACTCGATATCGATCATTCACCGCTTCAAAATACAGCGGATTGATCTCTGTTTTTCCGCGAAACGATCGCTTGGTATAGATTGCTTGTTTTGCCTTTTCTAAAGCGACCTGGCTAATATCGATCGCATCAATTCGGAATTGTTCTGTTGATAGTCCTGCTTCTAGGAGTGTGATCGCGCTCGAATATGCTTCTTCTCCGGTCGAACAAGGCGCAGACAGAATTCGCAATTTCCTCGTTGGCTTCCAATGGTTTTGAATCCACTGTTTCAAGCAAACAAAAGGTTCTCGATCGCGAAAAAACCAAGTTTCAGGAACAACCACCGTTTCGATCAGGGCACTTAATTCTTCGGAAGAGTGCTTTAATCGATCGCAATAATCTTGCAAAGTTGGAGAACCACAACGCGATCGACGTTGATCAATCGCATATGCGATCGCGTTTGACCCGATACTATTCGCATCGAGTCCAATCTTCTGTTTCAGCATTGCTTCAATCGTTGCTTGCACCATTCACTTACTCAGTTCCTCCAGCAATCAACGCAGTATTCCGAACATCGGAGATCAAAGGTTCCCAGCGAAATTGCTGAATCATTTCGCCCTCATGCGTCCAGACTTCGCCTAAATAAGATTCGTGACTTTGTTCTGAAGGAGCGTAATTTGGTCGATCGAGTGTTTCTGTCACTCGTTCCGCTAACAGTCCAACGTAGGCATTTTCTCCAGTTCTGGTCTGATATCGAATCATGATAATTCGAGTACTGAAGCGCGATCGACAGCGCTCTCCTCGAATCAACTCACACAAATCCACAACCGGAACAATGCAGTTTCGATATCGAAACACGCCTGCAACATGATCAGGAACTTGATAAACTTTTCGCAGCATAACCAGCGGTAGCACTTCGACAATGTGAGTACTATCGATCGCATAGATGTCTTCGTCAACGTGGAAGAGTAACAGTAACATTACGATCGCCGCGAGTGGTTCGTAGCCGAGATTAAGAGGGTGTTTGAGAAGTATAAATAGTTCCTTCGCTCCGTTGTGCTCCCGCCCTGAAATAAATTTCGGGCTAACCAACGAAAGTCTACTGAAGTAGACTCAGAGCAAGTTTCAGACTTTTAGTCCATTTTTAATGGACTTGCGCCGATTAGCCCGAAATTCCATTTTAGGGCGGGACGCTGCGATGAACGACACTTTTCAAACATCCTCTAAGACGTGTTCTAACATCTCTCACTGCGTTGTTTGCCCGCCCCGGAATGAAATTCGGGGCTAATGGTGCGAAGTCCGTTAAAACGGACTGAAAACACTGATTTTGTCTTTTAGTCCCCTTCAGTGGACTTCGTTCTGTTAGCCCCCGAATTCCATTCCGGGGCGGACAAACAACGCAGTGAGAAAAACTCAAACCACACTACCGCCATTCAACCCTGTCAAGTATCTATCCCAAGAGGGGAGTCACAAATCAAAAATCGATCGAATCCGCTTCCGAATCACATCAAATTGCGTTTCTTCTTTAGTTGCTTCCATCACGGTCACGCCCAAACTTTTCAGCGTTTCTTGTCGCTGTGAAAGCTCTTCTGCAATCTGATCGGCTAACTCTCCATGACTACTGAGTAAACTTTGCAAATTACTATGATCAACTACAAACAAAATCGTATCTTCTATAGTGCGTAACGTTGCACTCCGAGGCGTTCCCAACAACAGCGACATTTCACCGATAAATTCCCCCGCCCGTCTCACAGCAACTTGTCGATCGATTGACTCGACCACGACTTCAACCGCACCCGACAAAATTAGATAAAAGGAATCGCCCGGATCATTTTCTCGCGCAATCACTTCACCCGCTGAAAGTTTCCTCCGGTAGCCTTTCTCAATCACTTGCCGCAGTTCCACATCAGAACAGTGCTGGAAATAGCTCACCTTTCTGAGCAAATCGCGCAAAAGCCAACCGCTGATTGGTTTTTCAGACTGCAAAACGGGGGCTGTTGAACCATTTTGAGGCTCGGTTTTCTGAAAAAGTTGCACGATCGTCGGTAAATCATTCAATGTGATATCGTTTGGAGCCGCTTTTGTATCGAGATCGCGATCGCGAAATTCTGATTCGATCAGAAAATACAAAGCGCTTTTGATCGAATCCATCTCGATCGGACGCTCGATCCAGACTAATAGTTCAAACTTCAACATTGAATTTTCAACATCCAATCCCTTGAAATACACTTCCGGGGAAGGAGAAGTTAGCACTCTCGGTTCTTGACGGGGAGCCGCTAACAATGCTTCCATCACCGTCAACGAGTCACTTTCATCGACCACTGAAACAGGAATAACCAAGCGACATTCGGGTTCACGATAGCTCCAGTTCACGACACTATTATCAAGAAACCGACTATTCGGCACAATCACATACACACCATTGATTGTACGAATCGTAGTACATCGGATCGAAATCTCTTCAACAATTCCCGCCATTTGATCCACTTCAATATAGTCCCCCACTTTCACGGGCTGTTCAAATAGCAGGGTAATGCCGCTGATGAAATTGCTCGTGATGTTCTGCAAGCCAATCCCGAATCCAATCCCGATCGCACCTGCAAATACTGTTAAAGAACTTAGATTAATTCCAGTCGTTTCAATAACAATAAAGAATCCAATAATCGTAACCACATAGCTAACAATCGTTGAAAGCGATTCGCGGGTTCCGACATTGATCCCGAATCCTGGAAACACTCGCTGCTTCAGAATTTGCTTCGTTAAGTTAGAAATAACCAGAACAATCACAACTTGGATCAGAATCTCGACCATAGAGCCGATCGAGAACTGCTTTCCGCCGAACGTGAATAAGTTCGTTGCGAAAAAACCAGATAACTCTTCAGATAAGTCTTGCACAAGGATTCCATTGAAGAGTTCTTGTAGTTCCATAACCGCAGCCATACTGGACTTCAGACTGAACTTAACCCTCTCTGCGGGTGAAAAGTTTCCATCTGGAGAAAGATTTCGCTTGATTTAGGGTGACTAATCCTCGATCGCTCCGATAGTCTAGAAATTGCCTTTTCAAATCGCTATTGATTCCCCTACGTGAAGATTGATCCCACCAAGAAGCGAGAAAACCGATTGTTCCTCAATTTGATCTCAGGCGGAACAATGGGGATCTTGACTGTGATTACCAGCGTTTCGTTTGGGGTGGTCATCTTTTCGGGTGGATTCTCTGAAGTGTTGCCTTGGGGAATTGGAGTGCTGTTATTCAGTGCTGCGGTTATCAATACGATCGTTTCTTCGTTCAGTGCTTATCCTCCAGTTGTCGCAACGCTTTCAGATAATTCGATCCCGGTTCTTAGCCTTGTGGCTCGTCAGATCGCGGATTTGATGCCGAATGCGACAACGGAGGAAAAATTGCTGACTTTGACTGCCACGATCGTACTCAATTCGATCGTGGGTGGTGCGATTTTGATGGCGTTGGGACGATTTAGGCTCGGAGGATTGATTCGATTTATTCCTTATCCAGTCGTGGGTGGATTTATTGCGAGTACAGGACTGTTGTTAGTTCAAGGCGCATTTCAATCTCTAAGCGGTGTTGATTACGACCATCTCAATGTGGCTCAGTTTTTGCAGCCAAATGTATTGTTTCAGTGGTTGCCTGCGGTCTTTTTTGCGATCGCGATGTACATCTTGCCCAAATCAATTCAGCACTTCTTACTACTTCCAGGAATTATTGTCGCATCGATCGCGCTTTTCTATTTAGGAATGGCTGTGACCGGAACCTCGATTCCTCAAGCCACCACACAACAACTTCTACTCGGAACAATGCCCGCTAGTGGACTATTCCAGTTCAAGACAATTCCAGCCATGACGGGTGCAAATTGGACAGTCGTCGCTCAACAGCTTCCAACCTTAGCGGCTCTTTGGTTGATTGATGCGATCGCGCTATTGCTAAATGCGAACGGCATTGAATTGTTAGTCAAACGCGATTTTGACTTAAACCGAGAATTGAGAATTGCTGGAGCAGCCTCGATCGTCTCTGGAATCGGGGGTGGCGCAGGTGGATTCTCTAGCCTGAATGAAACGGCATTAGTCAAACAATTAGGCGGAACTTCACGATCGGTCGGGCGAATCATTGCTGCAATGTGTGTCGCGATCGCGTTTGGAAGTGCAGAAGGATTAGCGTATTTCCCAAAGTTCATTCTGATTGGAATCCCGCTGCTGTATGGAATGGAACCCTTGTACGAATGGATCTATCAGGCTTGGTTTAAGTTTGCTCGATCAGATTACGCGATCGTATTACTCATCGTTGCGGTGACTGCAACCGCTGGATATCTACAAGGCATTGCAGTTGGATTAATGGCAGCGATCGTACTTTTTGTCATTAACTACAGTCAGCTTGCTGTCACAAAGCGCATCAGTTCAGGACGGTACTATCACAGTAATGTGCTTCGGACTCCAGAAGAGATGGATTTGCTTGAAGCACAAGGCGATCGAATCTTAGTGCTAGAGTTGCAGGGCGTGATCTTTTTTGGAACTGCAAATAAGTTATTGAATTTGATTCACGATCGCATTTCCCAAACTCCACAAATTCAATACATCATTTTAGACTTCCGATTAGTCAACGATCTAGATGCTTCTGCCGTTTTAAGCTTTGCCAAACTTGAACAGCTTGCTAATCAAAAACCCGTTCATCTTTTATTTACTCAACTTTCAAAAGAAGCAAAACAGAGATTAGATCAAGCGGATTGTTTGGAAGAGTCTGATCCAATGTGTCATCGATTTGATGATCTTGATCGAGGTTTAGAATGGTGCGAACAGCAGATTCTTCAGACCCATCATCTAGATCAAATTGCACCCGATTCAGAAGTGCCCGATCGCGCCTTAAGTCGCTATCTCAAATCCGTTTTCATTGATACACATCAAGTCGATCGCTTGATGGCATTGCTCAAAACTTGCTCACTTCAGCTTGGTGAATATCTCTTTCGCCAGGGCGATCCGTTTGATGGATTGTACTTTGTTGCTTCTGGTCAAGTAAGTGTAGTGTTAGAACTAGAACAGAACCAAACCAAACGGATTCGGACTTATACGATCGGGAATACGATCGGTGAAATGGGACTCTATCGCCAGACCGTTCGTATGGCATCTGTGATCGCAGATAAGCCCAGTACACTTTACTTTCTCTCTTCTGAAGCTTTCGAGCAAATTGAAACGACTGATCCGCTACTCGCTGCGAATGTGCATCGATTTGTGGTCAATCTATTAGCAGAGCGACTAGAACACCGAGAGCAAGAACTGAAGAATCTACTGCAATCGTCTTAAGGAGGCGTGTTTGAAACGTCTTCGTTCATTGCAACGTCCCGCCCTGAAATGGAATTTCGGGCTAATCGGCGAAAGTCCATTTCAATGGACTAAGAGGTTGAAACTACTTCCCAGTCTACTGAAGTAGACTTTCCACGGTTAGCCCGAAATTTATTTCAGGGCGAGACGCAATCGAAGCGAAAAGACTTTTTATACTTTTCAAACACCCTCTAACGCCGCAAAAATTGATTCACCCATTGCAGCGACCAGGAAAAGAGAGCCGCGATCGCACCCGCCATCACAACTAAAATGATCACCGATGCGATCGTTCCCACCACAACCAGCACCCCATCTGCCTCGATCAATCCAAGACTGATCACCACAATCGCGATCGCGGGCAGCATATTCCCCAACGGAATTGGGAGCATGATCACAAATGCCAAAAGCAGAAACAGTAGTCCTAAAAGCCGTTCCACAAAGGGTGTCGTCGCAAACTGCCAGCGCGGACGAATTACCTTTTCAAACCGCTGAAGATACCGCAGAATATAATTAACAGCTTTCTCAAAGTCTTTCCGCTTGAATTCCCGTTTCGATAGCCACTTCGGAATGCGAGGCGCACGATATCCCAACAATAGCTGAAGCGAAAAAATAAACAGTGGTGTACCAATAATCGCAGAAACACCCGCAACAGGCAGCGGTAAAGCTTCTGGGAGTGCACAAAGCAACAAAGTCGGACCAAACGCACGACTCCCCAAACTCCGAATCAAATCTCCCAGTCGAATCGTTTCTCCAGAATGCTGCTCTAACAGATTCCGTAATAGTTCAGACGTATGCAACTGAGGGGAGTTCTGAGCATCTTCCTGCTGAGTCATAGTGTTCATTCTCGATCGCAACGAGTTGCATTCTAACTATCTTAAAGCACTTCTGATGAAGAGCACGATCGCGATCGACAGAGCCAAAATTCCAAAATTCACTCACACTGCATAACCTTTTCCTACTCAGGAATATATCTTTGTGTACCCCGCAGATCAGAGCGAAAAATTCAGATTGCTCCGGTAAAGCGAGTACATACTCAGATGACCTTTGATTGCTTACGGTGTTCGGCAGTTGAATCAGCGCACAGCCGCGAAACTGTGACATCTCAAGCCGCGATCGCAACCCAAATCAGTGATGTGCCATTGCAGATCGCTTCATTTTTACTGTCTTTATTTCTGAGAAAACTACAATGATTAACTTCGGCTCTGATACCCGGACGAATCCTTCACTCACGACTGATTTAGGAACTTCTACAGCATTGCGTAGCGCTTTGGATCGAGCATCCGACCCGATTCCACTCGCTCGAAGTGCTGGGGTTACGGCTGCTTATGTAGCTACGATTACGGGAACCGAAAGCTTTGATTTCTTGCGGGGGACATCGGGAGACGATCGCATTTTCGGTTTAGGCGGTTCCGATACTATCACAGCAACCAGTGGCAATGATTCTATTGATGCGGGGACAGGATTTGATGCAGTAGTGTATGGCTTGAACACAGCGATTACGCTCAGACCCGCTGGAGTCATCGATAAGGGACAGTTCGGACAAGACACGCTCAGATTTGTTGAACGGATTGTCGGACAAGCGGGCTTTGCAAACAGTGTCGATGCGTCTTCGATTACGAGCGGAAGTACTGCGATCGAGGTTAATCTAGGCGGTCGCTTTATCAATGTCGGCAACATTCCTGGAATTGGATTTCGTGGATTTACGATCGAGAACTTTGTCAATGCAACCGGAACGAGCAACAATGATACCTTTACCGGATCAGACGGTAACAATCTACTGAGCGGTCTTGGGGGCGATGACTTTTTCAATGCAACTCGCGGAAATGATCGCATTGAGGGCGGCGCGGGTTTTGATACGATCGACTATCGCCCGCTAAATGTTGCGATTACGATTAACCCTACAGGGGTCATCAACAAAGGTTCGGCAGGACAGGACACCTTGTTCCAGGTCGATCGCATTATTGGTGCAGTGAATCAAACGAATACGATCGACGCGCTTTCCACACCCGGAGGAGCCAGCATCAATGTGCAATTGCTGAATAATCTGTTGCAGGTGCGCGATATTCCTGGGTTAGGCTTGCGAAACTTCTTTGCTGAGAATTTCCGCAACGTTAACGGAACGCAAAATCGCGACAACCTCGACGGTAATAACGCCAATAATGTTCTAAATGGCTTCGGGGGCAATGATGGCATCTTCGGGCGCGGTGGTGATGATGTTCTATCAGGAGGTGCAGGAACGGATTTTGTCGTTGGTGGAGACGGAAATGATGTGATTAATGGAACGGATGCAGCGGCAAGAGGTCGGAGTGAAATTGATGATCTTGAAGGTGGATCAGGAAACGATCGCTTTATTTTTGGCGATCGTAGTGGTTCCTTCTATAAGTTCAATGGCGTAAACGATGTGGTTGGAGTTCGTGATTTTTCCAGTGGCGATGTGATTCAACTGGGATTGGGTGAAACGTATCGAACTGTGAGCCGCAGTGGAGGATTCGATTTATTCGTGGTTACAGGTGGCGCAAATGATTTAGTTGCACGAGTGAACACCACAACAGCGGTGAGCGTCCCGACGAGCAACTTTACGATCGCGTCTGGACAACGACTAGGAGCGTTCATCGGCGCTTAGGGCATAGCTTCAAGCGAGAGAAGGTCAGCTTTCATCTCGCTTGAACTTTTGCAGGTCGGTTGGCATCAAAATAGAGCTATTTATCGAGTAACCTTACGAATTAGTTGTTCGCCTGTAATCGGATCAAACTTACCCAAATGCTTACCTTTTCTATCATATTTCTCGATCGTGCCATGCCGACTATCCCACTCGGACGCGAATTTTTCGAGCAAGCGGTTTCTTAGCTTACCATTTCCGATTTTGAGCGATTGAGAATTTGTGGCGATGTGGGTGAAGCAGCGATCAAGTAACATTGCTCATGTCAGTCGTTTAGAAGGAACAGAGAGCATGAAGCAGGCAGGAAAGCTCTACTTATTTTGTGGAAAGATGGCAGCGGGAAAATCCACTCTTGCAAGGGAAATCGCACAACGAGAAAATGCTGTTCTGATCGTGCAGGATGAGTGGCTGGAGCAATTGTTTCCAGACGAAATTATGAACATTCCTGACTTCGTGAAATATTCATCCAGGCTACAAAACGTGCTGACACGGCATATTACTGCACTGCTTTCACAGGGTGTATCGGTTGTGCTTGATTTTCCTGGCAACACGAGATTACAGCGGGAATGGTTTCGAGCGTTATTTGAAAGTGCGATCGCTGACCATGAGTTGCACTATGTCGATGTCTCTGATGAGGTGTGCAAGCGTCAATTACGGGAGCGGAGCAATCAACTTCCTGAAGGTTCAGCATTTACGAGCGAGGCTGAGTTTGATGCGATTACCAAGTACTTTCAGGAACCCTCAGACGATGAGGGCTTCAATATTATTCGTCATGTCAAAGCTTGATTGGTTGCGTTTGGAATCGAGATAGCACCATTCGGTTAGTAATCGACTTGCTGACTCTTGTTTTTCAAACTGAATTTGCAACGGACAGTCAGTAGCGAGTGATTTCGATCGTCTGACGCGATCGCTCAAAACAAATCTCAAATTCCCGAAAGAAGTTCGTTTGCCCAAGAATTAAGGGAACTTGCGCCGATTGTGTCCAAGCAAATGCTAGGCGAACGGGATCTAAAGGAATCAACTCAGCTAGAGAGATCGTTTTAGCTCCCAAAATGCGCGAATTTTTCTATCGTAAAGAAACTCGTTTGGTTTCGAGCGATCACGGATTTGCAGCGATCGAGTTTCACAGCCACAAATTTCACTAGTGCGAAAGTTTCTAATGCACCCCTGCGATTTGAACAAACAGCGATCGCCAACTGCCACCCAACCACCAATCACCCACCACACAAACCACGATTCCAAGCAGTGATCCCATAATCACTTGCACTGGCGTATGTCCGAGTAATTCTTTTAGGCGGGCTTCGTTGAAATGATGCTCTCCTGTGAACAATTCATCGACGATTTGGTTGAGAATTTTGGCTTGTTTGCCTGCCGCTTGACGAACCCCTTGGGAGTCGTACATCACGATAAAAGCGACGATCGTCGCGATCGCGAATTGTGTACTGTCCCAACCGTCGGTTAATCCAACTCCGGTTGCCAGCGCGGTTACGAGTGCCGAATGGGAACTGGGCATTCCGCCTGTTTCCACGAGCACTTTGAAATTCACTTTGCGATGCACAATCAGTTCGATGATTAACTTTGTCGCTTGGGCAATCAAACAGGCAATGAGAGCTAGGAGCAGCACTCTGTTATCAACAATGTCACCAAAGTCCTGCATTTCTTAGGGGGGTAGAGAGGTAGGGGGTGGGGAGGTAGGGGGTGGGGAGATAGGAGGCAGGGATAAACACTTTTCCACTCCCCACTCCCTACTTAATTCTTACGAGCGGTAATGTAATTTGCGATCGCCATCAGGGGAATCGCTTTTTCACCAAATCCAGCGACTTCCGCTTTTGCCTGTTCGACCAGTTGTTCCGCTTGACGACGCGATTCTTCCATTCCGAGCAGACGGGGATAAGTCGCTTTCTCGACAGTCATATCTTTACCGATACTCTTGCCAAGTTCTTCTTGCGTCGAGGTGATATCGAGCAAGTCATCAACGATTTGGAACGCTAACCCGATCGCTTGAGCATATCGCGTCAGATGTTGGATATCAGAATCAGACCCTCCCGCAAGAATACCACCGCTAACGACTGAGGCTTCGAGTAACGCGGCTGTTTTGTGAGTGTGGATAAAATTCAGTGTGTCGAGGGTAACATCTTTTTTGCCTTCGCAATCGAGATCGACCACTTGACCACCGACCAGTCCAGCGGCTCCAACGGCACGACCGAGACGAGCAATCACTTTGATTAAACGATCGGCAGGAACATTCTTTGTTTCTTCTACAATATGCTCAAACGCATAAGCGAGTAAACCATCTCCCGCCAGAATTGCGACGGCTTCCCCGAATACTTTGTGATTTGTTAATTTGCCGCGTCGGTAATCGTCGTTATCCATCGCGGGTAAATCGTCGTGAATCAGCGACATCGTGTGAATCATTTCGAGGGCACAGGCGGTCGGCATTGCCATTTCAGGCGTTCCACCCAACAGATCACAGGTAGCGAGGCAGAGCACCGGACGTAAGCGTTTTCCACCTGCGAACAGCGAATAGCGCATCGCTTCGTAAATCTTATCGGGGAAGACCACGGGAAATGCTCGATCGAGGGCGGTTTCAACTTGTTGCTGCTTTGCCGCTAAATAGCCTTTCAAATCAAATTGGGAGGCTTGATTTGATTGCGTTTCTCCTGTCACGACCATTCCGATATCCTCCGATTCAATGCGCGTTTGATGTAAAGTTCACTTAACGTTGGAAGCGTTGTTGATAGCTCCATACTGTATTGTGCAACAGCATGGTCACAGTCATCGCACCAACTCCACCCGGAACGGGCGTAAGATATCCCGCCACGGATTGTACCGCATTGAAATCCACATCTCCGACTAATCGGCTTTTTCCAGTGTCGTCGGTGATTCGGTTAATGCCGACATCAACGACGATCGCACCGGGTTTTACCATGTCAGCGGTGATTAAATTTGGACGACCAACCGCAGCAACGAGAATATCGGCTTCACGGGCGACTTCTGCCAGATTAGGGGTGCGGGAATGCGCGATCGTTACAGTGGCATCCGCATCGAGCAGCATTAACGCGATCGGTTTTCCAACTAAAATACTGCGCCCGATGACGACTGCTTTTTTACCACGCGGATCGAGTTGATATTCTTCTAACAGCCGCATCACTCCGTAGGGCGTACAGCTTCTCAATCCTGGCTCAGTTCTAACCAGTCGCCCCAGATTCATTGGGTGCAAACCGTCCGCGTCCTTATCCGGGTGAATTTGGTTTAGAAGTGCAACGCTATCGAGATGATCCGGGAGCGGCAATTGTACAAGAATGCCATCTACGCGATCGTCTTGATTTAACTCATCAATTACAGCCGCGAGTTCTTTTTGAGTCGTTTCGGTGGGGAAATGTTTGCCATAAGACGCGATCCCGACCGCAGCGCAGGCTTTTTCTTTATTGCGGACGTAGGCGGCACTGGCGGGATTGTCCCCGACCATGAGAACGGCAAGACCTGGAGGACGACCAAACCGAGCCGTGAGCGATTGGACTTGTTCGGTGAGCGCGGCTTGCATCTTTTGGGCAAGCGCTTTTCCGTCGAGGAGTTGAGCGATCGAAGACATAGGAACCTGTAATGATGTAAAAATTCTCACCAAAATTTATGAAAATCGTTCAAAATGTGAACCAAGATTTCTCAGATTGAAGATTCGATTTTCCCGGTTTCGGTTCTGGAACTTTTGCATTTCTAGAATATCGACTTATCTAGTGTCGCAGATTTGCGATCGAGTTAGACGCTGTGAAGGGTTGCTCTCTGACTGAACTATTTCAAAGGGCAGGTTGACTATGAGTTTCTCAAGAATGGGTTTGGTGGCGCTGTGTTTGAGCGCGATCGGGTGTAGCACGTCTCCGAATTTGCCAGCGGCATCGAGTAATGTGATTACGATGTTGCAGCCAGGGGAACGGGTGAAGGCTCGTGATGTGGGGTCGAAGCGCGATCGGGTTGTGCAGGTGGAAGGAAAAATTAAGGCTCAGGCTCCTTTGGCGGGCGGACAAAGAGCGTATGAAGTCCAGGATGATTCGGGAAGCATTTGGATCGTGACGACTCGATCGATTCCACCTGTCGGCAGTTCGGTCACGGTTTCAGGTACAGTGAAGCTTCAAAAGATTGATCTTGCGGGTCAGGATCAAAGCACTGTCTATATTGAGCAGCAATGAAGCCAGAAGTTGCGATTGCGATTCTTCAAAAACAAGATCAATTCCTCTTACAACTCCGTGATAATATTCCGAATATTGCGTATCCGGGACATTGGGGTCTATTTGGTGGACACATCGAGCTAGATGAATCGCCAGAGATCGCCGTAGTGCGCGAGTTGCAAGAGGAAATTTGTTATTCGCCTGCTGAAGTTGAAAAGTTTGGGATTTACGAAGACGATCGCGCAATTCGTCATGTGTTTGTGGCTGATTTGACGGTGGGGATCGCGGGTCTGACATTGCTGGAAGGTTGGGATTTGGGATTATTTACGCGATCGCAAATCGAACAGGGAGAGCGATTTAGCGATCGGGCGAACCAAATCCGACCGCTCGGCGCAATTCATCAACGAATTTTGCTAGACTTCATCAATAAAAACGGGTGAGATCGCTTCATCTGACTGAATTCTATGGATTTGACGCGGTTACAGAAAGCGTTATCGGTGGAAGCCGATCGCGGATTTAATGACCTGGAGGGAAACCAATTTCGCTTCAGTGAGTTTTTGCATCTGAGCTTGAGCGATTCGAGCACAGAATTACCCAAGTCGGAACGAGAGAAGTGTCAAGCGATCGCGAGTCAATTTGCCAAATATCCCGAACTCGAATTCGCTCAACGTCAGCATCTTGTCGCTGAAACTCGTCGTTTCCTTCATCAGGTCAAGAAAGCCGAAGAGAAAGCAGCTTCCGTCCCAGAAAAATCGCCCTCTGTTAAAGAAAAAACCGCTTCGACTCGTAAAGTTGCTCCCGCTCCGATCGCGCCCGAAACTCCGCCCCGCGATATTCCACTGATCCAAGCAATTACTTATCTTCCAGGCATCGGACCGAAAAGCGCGGAAAAACTTGCCAAACTCGGACTTTATTACGTTCGAGATGTGTTGTACTACTATCCACGTGATCACATCGATTACGCCCGCCAAGTGAATATCCGCGACCTCAAGCCAGGGGAAACGGTAACGATCGTGGCAACGATCAAAAACTGTAATTGCTTCACAAGTCCGCGTAATAGCAAACTCACGATTCTAGAATTAACAATTCAAGATTCGAGCGGACAGATGAAAATTACTCGTTTCTATATGGGGAGTCGGTTCGCCAGTCGCGGATGGCAAGAACAACAGAAACGGCTCTATCCGAAAGGAGCCTCGATCGCGGCTTCAGGTCTAGTCAAAGAAACGAAATTCGGCGGAGTCAGCCTCGAAGATCCGGACATCGAAGTACTCGATCAAGAAGGCGAATCGCTGAACTCTCCAGCCGTGGGGCGCATTGTCCCGGTTTATCCATTGACTGAAGGCGTGGGAGCGGATTTAGTCCGTCGAGCAGTTTCGACTTCACTCCCTGCGATCGCAAATCTGCACGAACCGATCCCCAAAGGATTGCTGACCGAGTATGGACTGGTTGGAATTCAGGACGCGATCGCGAATATCCATTTCCCAACCGATCCCGATGCTCTAGAGTCCGCGCGTCGTCGCTTAGTCTTCGATGAATTTTTCTATTTACAACTCGGCTTACTCAAACGACGATACGAGCAGCGGCAAACTCAAGCCAGTGCTGTACTCGCTCCGACAGGCAGACTGATCGATGATTTTTATAAACTGCTCCCGTTCAAGCTAACGAATGCTCAGCAGCGCGTTACGAACGATATTTTGAACGATCTTCAGCGTCCGATCCCGATGAATCGCTTGATTCAAGGTGACGTGGGATCAGGAAAAACGGTTGTTGCGGTGATTACGATTCTGGCGGCAATTCAATCGGGCTATCAAGCGGCGTTTATGGCTCCGACTGAAGTTCTCGCAGAACAGCACTATCGAAAATTGGTTGAATGGTTTAATCAGCTTCATTTGCCTGTGGAATTGCTCACAGGTTCAACCAAAGCCGCCAAACGCCGAGAAATTCATAACGGGTTACAAACCGGAGAATTGCCGCTCTTAGTCGGAACTCATGCGCTGATTCAGGATACGGTGAGCTTCGATCGATTAGGTTTGGTCGTAATCGATGAACAACACCGTTTCGGAGTCGAACAACGCGCCCGCCTTCAGCAAAAAGGTGAACATCCCCACGTTCTAACGATGACCGCAACGCCGATTCCGAGAACGTTGGCGCTGACATTACACGGCGATTTAGATGTAAGTCAAATTGATGAATTGCCACCCGGACGAAAGCCGATTCAGACCACCGTATTGACGGGACGCGATCGACAACAGGCATACGATCTGATGAAGCGCGAAATTGCTCAAGGACGGCAGATTTACATTGTGTTGCCGCTGGTGGAGGAATCCGAGAAGTTGGATCTCAAATCCGCGATCGACGAACACCAACACCTGAAAGAAGATGTTTTCCCGGATTTCAACGTAGGCTTACTTCACGGGCGAATGACTTCCGCCGAAAAAGACGAAGCCATTACCGAATTTCGCGACAACAAAACTCAGATTCTCGTGTCTACAACGGTGGTAGAAGTCGGGGTCGATGTGCCGAACGCAACCGTGATGATGATCGAACACGCTGAACGGTTTGGACTGTCACAGCTTCATCAGCTTCGGGGACGAGTCGGACGCGGCGGATCACAGTCGTTTTGTTTGCTCATGAGTAGTTCTAAGAGCGAAACGGCTCGGCAGCGATTAACCGTTCTCGAACAATCACAGGACGGATTCTTTATCTCAGAAATGGATATGAGATTCCGAGGTCCGGGAGCGGTTTTAGGAACGCGGCAGTCAGGATTGCCCGATTTTGCGTTAGCGAGCCTTGTCGAGGATCAAGAAGTGCTAGTCCTGGCGCGGGATGCAGCGGAAAGAACGATCCAGAAAGATCCAACGATCGAGAAATGGAATGCGATGAAAGCCGAACTAGACTATCGCTATCAACGGCTGATGGGCGGCGCGATTCTGACCTAGAGGATGTTTGAAAAGCATAGAAGGTCTTTTCGCTTCGATTGCCTCCCGCCCTGAAATGAATTTCGGGCTAATGGTGGAAAGTCTACTTCAGTAGACTGGGAGCTAGTTTCAGTCTTTTAGTCCATTGAAATGGACTTGCGTCGATTAGCCCGAAATTCATTTCAGGGCGGGACAGTGCAACAAACGAAGACTTTTCAAACGTCCTCTTAACGTAAGTTTGACAAATTTCTCACACTGTCATTTTCTTGTCATTTCTTCGTGATAAGCCAGTCAAATCAGGTTTATACAATAACAGGGTCACACTCTCCTAACCCCCTGTTATGCTTCCTATAGCTCTTGTCATCCTGATCATCGGCGCGATCACACTCGGAGGATTGACCTCAATGCGCTATCTATTTCCACAAACTCAGCGTACTTACCCCAACCGCAAACTGAGATGACGCGATCGACTGCCGCACCCAGCCTAGACGGAACCCCGATCAAACTCGGCAAAGTTACTTTACAAGTCGCACACTCTCCAGGGAAATCTCCAGCGATCGTGTTCGTTCACGGTGGGTTAGGCAGTCGATTAAATTGGTGCTTGCAGTGGGACTATTTCCAGGCGCAAGGACAAGAAATTCTCACGTATGATTTGGCAGGACACGGACAATCTGAACGCTACAGCCGCTATTCCGTCGGACGACATCGGCGAGATTTAACGCGACTCATCGACCATTTCAAGCTACATCGCCCCATTCTTTGCTGTCATAGTTACGGAGTTCCAGTGGGGTTGGAATGGGCAAAACGACACGCTGCGACAGCCCTGATCGCGATCGGCGGTGGAACGCACAATCTCACGCCCTGGTGGGAAATTCCACTCATTAAATTCTTTGCGATCGGCGGTCATCATGTCTATCGCTGGCAACTGGTGCAGGAATTACTACGATCGCTGATGGTGGCTGATCAAAATGAAGCTCTCGCGCAGTTTCACGATCGCAATACGGCTCCGAGTGATGCTCATCCGTATGAAGCGATCGAGGCTTTTTGGGGATACAACGGGCAACACCATCCGCTGAAATGTCCCGTCACAGTAATTACAGGAGGAGACGATCCAATGTTTCCGCCTGCAATGGGGCATGAATGGTTGGCAAATTTATTGCAAGATCAACCTCAGAGCCAGCACATCACCGTTCCAAATGTTGGACATCTAGTAATGGCGGAAGCTCCAGAAGTGGTCAATCAAGCGATTTCTGACTGGATCGATCACAGTTTGAATGATTCACGAATTAACTCGACTGAGACTTGAATCAGATTCCGGGATAGATAATCACTGCACTGAGTTTGAGCACTCAAAGCAGGCAGCGACAGTAACGCCAACCACCAAAACTGACCGACCGCGATCGGAATTAACACCCATTCCAACCATTGACGATCGCTTTTCATTAGCATCTTTGCCCGATGAAGTGCAGGTCTGCGGGGGAGTTTTCGAGGTTTAATTTCACCCTTTTTAATCACGAGAATGACTGGGGGTGCAGGCGAATCTATCGTCATCGTTTCTTCGATACTGGAAACCTCGATCGCAGTTTCGTACAGCTTTTTTCGGGCAAAAAAATCCTCCAGCAAATCCATATCCAACCTCCGTATTTAAAAAGCCTCAGAACGATGTCGAGCAAACACTACAGCGCGACTCACTCACACTCCACCTACGCCACTCTTGAGTCATCTACTTTGGCTTGAAGAGGAATCACCGTCCTAAGTTTTTTCAATCGGATACAGTCAACCGTTACGGAATCACGATCTCTTTTACAACTCGATCGTCCTCAACAACGCCCAAGCTTCGTCCCTTTTTCTTTTCTTCCTGCGCGATCCCATACAATGCCAGTCCCGTTCGTAAGACTTCCGCCATGTTCTTGCCTGATTCCTCTGCGAGTTCTTGGAGCAAATCGTAGGCTTCTGGCGACAGATCTAAGTTCAATCGCTTCTTTAGCTTGGGTGTTGCAGATTTGAGTCCAGCACGTTTCTGTGATGGGGTTTCTGCTACAGGAGTATTCTCCGCCATGATTGTTTTGATCCTCTACGAGCGACTACGCGATCTCCGAACTTTACATCCAAGCTGCACCAAAAGCAGCACCGGGTCGGCTGAATTTGCTCACGTGTGCAGTCTCGTTGCTTCATAGTTCTAGTCTAGATTAAGAAATTTGTGTTGGATCTGAGCATCTTTTGTGTAAATTTAACACAACTCTTACATTGGATCATCTGCGATCGACAAAACCCCAGACGATCCTTGAATTAAGCAGTTTGCTCAATGCGCTTCTTGGACAATACAGCACGAGATTGAACTGCCGCGATCGGTGTAACCACAAGAATCAACTCCACACGATCGACCACTTTGACACGAGTTCCAGGCAGGAGCACCAAATCTTCTAGACAAGTTGCGCTCCAATACCGTCCTCGATATTCAACTTGTCCAAATTGCCGAGGACGAAGCTTGTGACACACGACTGCAATTTCCTGCAAATCGAAGACCATTAGCGCCGTTTCAGGATCGGGTTCGTAATAGGGATCAGCGATCGAGAAAAATGAACGAAACGATTGCAACAGGGACATAATTGCCTCCATAGGTAGAGATGAGGCTGAATTCAGTACTTCTTCACTCACGACTGACGAAACAATACCGTCAGTGTCACACCAAAAATAAACAAATCGGTTTGCCTAAATTCAGTTATAAATACACAATAAATATGTAAAATTTGAATGTCAAGATCTTCCCACAAAAAAAGCCAAGGTTTTTCACCTTGGCTCAGACTTGAGGTAACTAGAGGAGAAACAATGGAATTAGTCGATCGCGTCTTTCGCTGCTTGTTTCGCTGCTTTCGTCGCGGATTTGGTTTGAGATTTGGTTGCTTCACCTGCACCGACAGCGCTATTGGTCACGTTGTCAGTTACATTTTCTGCACCCTTGCCAATTTTTCCACCCAGTTCTTTCGTTTTCTCGACTGCACGTTCGCCGCTGTTACTCACACGCTGTCCAACTTTCTGAACTTCTTCTTTTGCATTGTTCGCACGGGACGTGATCGCATCACCGATCGTATCTTTGGTGCGATCAGCCGCATATCCCGGATTCTTGTAAAGCTTAGCGTTGCGCGGTTCTGCCTTAGTCGGGTCATCACTGGTAATGTTGCGCTCTGCATTATCCACCAGTGATCTCGCCTTTTCAGAGGGAATTTGTCCAGGCGGCGTGTCGCTGAAATTGTTCATGCCACCTTCATAAGGTTGGGTTTGTCCGACAGGATTAGGACCCCCGTCGGTCGGAGGCACTTTTGCTTGAGCCGAATTGCTACAAGCGGTATTAAATAACAACATCGCACCTGCGAAAAAGACGATCGCAATCTGCTTTAAACGTAGCGATTTGATAAAAGATGCAAATTTGCTCATAAGAATCTCCGTTGAAGTTAAATCATGAAAGTTGAAATACTACTTTTCGATCGCAGGGTTCGCCTTGCTTTCTGGGCGCTCATTTGCAGCGTTGGCTGTGTCTTTGAAGAACGCAGAAGCATCTTGAATCGATTGCCCTGCCCGCTCGAATACTTTCGAGCTAGGATCAGCTCGATCGATCATCGGCTGTTTGGAATTGGGCAGGGGCGGCAACGATTTTTGCTGTAATGCACCGACATCGGGGTTGCTCGATGAAGAAACATCCGAACCCGCATAGTTTAGATCTGAGGCATTGCTTTTGACACCGAGATCAGCGATGCGAGTCTCTGACTTGGGATTCGCTCCGATCTGATTACCACTGGTGCAAGCAGTGGTGAAAAACAGGACAAATGCGATCGCGACAGTGGCGAAAAGCTGTTTAATCTTGAATCGTTTCATGCTGCGCTCCTTGTTGTGTCCACGGGAATGCCCGCTCAAATCTGGCATCAGGGCAAAACACTGATCCCAGATGCGTTTCAACCATACATAGCGTTTGAGAATTTCTTCCTCTAGCGCAAGTCACATTCATTGGATGTAGAGGCTCGATCGCTTTCTGTCTTGAGAAGGATTACGCTGGAAAGAGCGATTTTAAGACACTATGCAGCGATTCCGTCCTAAATCTGTTAAATCTGCGTTCCGTTGGCTGATTCTCACAGCGGTTGTGTTCTTCCTGGTTCAAACACTTCAGAAGCATTGGGAAGAAGTCACAAGACTGAGAATCACAGCGGCGGGTGTGGCTTGTTTGGCGATCGCGCTTGGCATCACTTTATTCGCGCACATTTTCGCGGGCTATGTTTGGAGTTGGATTTTACGATTTTTGTCGTATCGGGTTTCTGGAGCTTGGGGCGCTCAAACTTATCTCAAGACCAATATTGCGAAGTATTTGCCGGGAAATGTGTGGCATTTTTATGGACGAGTCAACGCCGCGAAACAAATCGGAATTGCGATCGCGCCTGCGACTCTAAGTCTTTTACTTGAATCGCTGTTGATGGCTGCGGCGGCTTGTTTTTTTGCGATCGCGGGCTTCCATTCCTGGCTTCAGCTTGGAATTGCGATCGTGATTCTCATTAGCGTTCATCCGTTCTTTCTGAATCTCGTTTTGAGAAAGTTGAAAAAAACTGAGCCAGTTCAGATCGATCGATATCCGCTTTTACCGTTTGCGGGTGAATTGGGATTTTTAGGATTGAGATCGATCGGGTTTGTGCTGGTCTTTTTAGCGCTGCGTCCGATTGCGGGTTCTGAGTTGCCACTTTTAATCAGTGGGTTTGCTTGGGCGTGGTTGTTGGGATTTGTGATTCCTGGATTGCCGGGAGGGGTTGGTGTGTTTGAAGTGATCGCGGTTGCAATATTCAGTCAGCAATTTCCCACGGCGCAAGTAATCGGAGCCGTTACGTTATATCGATTTATCAATACGTTGGCTGAAGGATTGGGGGCGGGACTTGCAGCGATCGACAGTTCAACACGCTGAATCAGGTTTTGGACGAATAATCGGCTTCATCTGCGAAAAAATTCGATAATGGTCGAGGTTCGTTTGAGGTGCAGCTTCTTGAGCTTGTTGCATTTTCACAAGGTTGTACTGGACATTCTCGGCGTGAATCGCAAATGTAACGTTGAAAATTTCGAGGAAGTTAATCACCCAGCCGCAGTCTTGTTCAGAAAATTGTTCGTAGTGGCGAATGAGAACAGCAATTTGCGCTTCGAGATGCGATCGAGAAGCATTACAAATCAAAACGAGCTTCAGTAAAACAATCACCAAAGTCATTGGATTACCCTGAGACAATAGCACAGTGAAAAGCGGTGAAGGGTCTTGCCGATTCTCAGTGGTTAAAGTCTCAATAATTCGATTGCAAGTTCTTAAGATTAGCGCATCAGTTAATGGTACAGAATCGTAATCAGAATAGAGAGATTTTAGTTTCTCTGCAAGTTTTGATTGAAGTGCGATCGCATGATCGCTATTGTGATCAACTGAGAAAATCAAATACTTCTGAAGGCTTTGCTTGAATTCTTTGTAATTCAGCGTTTGAATCTGATTGATAAAAATATTGGCTAAATTGGCATAGCTGTATTGTCCGCGTTTTGCAACGATCGCTTTGATTAGCATCAAAACATTGTCACCTAAAGCCGTTGGATTTTTTGGCAATTTTTCTGGTGAACTTGCAGATTGAGATCTAGCAATATACATCGCTAGATCAAACTTGAAGCGGTCTTTTAGCTGTCGAGAAAGAGCGCGGGCGGCTTCTCGTTGCTCGATCGGATTCGCAATTTCAACATACTGAGGAACTAGTAAATAAGAAGTGTAGCGGCTAATCCATTTTGATTTTTGCTGCTCTTCGTACCGAGCCGTAAATAATCTTAGTTCTTCATAGTCTGAGCTATTTTTGAAATTTTCGACCCAGCTTTTTAGACGTTTAATGATTGGTGAAATCGCTTGAGCCTCGATCGTAGAATCTTGAAACGACTGAACTAAATCTTGAATTGCTTTGTATTGTCGTGCAGCATCCCAATTATTGATCAAAATATAACAACAGCGTTTCAAAGCATTTCTAAATTCCGTTTCATCATTCAGTAAAACAAGTTGATGAACCGCTTCAACTGCCTCAGAACTCGGTGAATCAATTTGATAAAAAAACAGCCGCTTAAATTCTAATAAAACTTCTTCAGGAAGCCATTCTCTGACAATTTCTAATAAAAATTGATAAAGCGTTTCTTGCGTCTGGTAGATCTCCGGAGATCCAGAAGTCAACTGCTCAGCACTCGAATCGATTTCATTAATCAATTCAGCATCCGATCGCAGATCATAAGGCTGTCTACCTGACTGTGTACTCATATCTTCAGCACCATAACGAACGAGGCGAATTCGCGCAAACTTCGGAAGAATCGAAGCTCAGTGATACTACGGACGCAACCACTCTGATTCAGTGTGCCCACTCCCTACCGTCGAACAAACAGCTTAAAGATCCCCAAAATCGCGCAAATTTGCCTTCAGTATTAAACCTGACTTCTCAAATTTCCTTCCCATCAAAAACTGTTCGCTTCAGCACAAATTAAATAGAAAGCGATCGACAAAATGATCCAAAGGCAGTTCGTAACTCGAATGTTACGGCGGCACAAATCGATGCTAATATTTCCAAGAATTGATGAATAAAAGGTTCAAACATCGTGAATGTCTGTTATCCAAACGGTGCGGAAACTAATTCGTAACAGTTTAGGTCAGACGGATAAACAAAACCGATTCGACGCAGCGATCGAGGTTGCAGCCGGATCGAATGGGACAGTAAACGCTTCGGATTTCGGTCATCGTTTTTAGCCAGGAGCAAACATGAAGTCATTGGTACGTTGGAGTACAACTGCTGCAATTGTGGGTAGCACTCTGCTTGCGGGGTTACAAGCGCTCGCCCTCACCCCAGAGCAGATCAAGCAAAAGCTACAGGTTGTCCCTGTTTTTACGATCGCCAATAATCAAGGTGCGCCGCTGGTTGCTCAACCGCCAAACGGTCAGAAAGGAAACCCTGTGGCAGGTGTGTTTATCAGCCAAAAAGACGCGAATGCGTTTTTAGAAAATCTCAAAACTAGAAATCCCGCACTCGCAAAAGATGTCCGGGTCGTGCCCGTGTCGCTGGCAGAAGTTTTTCAATTGAATCAAGGCACTCAAGGTAAGACTGAGAAGCTCGATTTCGCTTACGTGCCCGCGAAACAACAACTCGATGCTGCGCTCGCGGTTCTCAAAGCGAACGGTCAGCAAGTGGCTCAGTTCAACGGAACGCCGCTGTTTGTCGCTCGTGCGGGTAAGGACAAAGGCTTCTTGACGATTCAAGAAGGCAACACATCGGTGATTCCGATGTTCTTTAACAAAGAAGACTTGCAGCCGTTGGTCGATCGATTTAAGCAGCAAAAACCGGATCTCGCTGCCACCGTTGATATTCAGGTCTTTCCGCTCGAAGGCGTGATGCAGGCGATGCAGCGCGAGAAAGATCCGCAGCTTGACAAGATTGTGCTGATTCCGCCGAGAGAAACGCTGGAATTTGTACAACGTCAACAGCAACAAAGACCGCAGCAACAACAACAAAGACCGCAACAACAGCCGCAGCAACAAAGACCACAACCGCAACAACCTCCGAAGCGTTAATCCTGGATGACTGTTTTAATTCCTGGAAGTCAGCTTTGGAATTGGCGATCGACCGCGAAACATCAGTCGATCGCTCACGACATTTCCCCAGATGAAGTCGATTGGCTCTTGCAAGAATTCGCAGGAATCGATCGACTTTTTTTGCGATTACAACCGGATCACGCGATCGGATCGAAAGTGCAGATCGCTGATCTCGATCGAGCTTGGCAACAACGCATCGAAGAACGAACGCCGATTCAATATTTAGCGGGGATTGCTCCTTGGCGAAATTTTGAATTAAAAGTTGCTCCCGGCGTGTTGATTCCTCGACCGGAAACAGAACTATTGATCGATTTTGCAATGGCTCAAGATTCAACCCTGAAAGCGGGTCAGTGGGTCGATTTGGGGACGGGGAGCGGTGCGATCGCGATCGGGCTTGCACTTTCTTTACCGAGTGCGATCGTTCATGCAGTCGATCAGAGTGAATCAGCGTTGAACATTGCGCGATCGAATGCGGAAATGCTCGATGTCAGCGTTCAGTTTTATCAAGGAAATTGGTTTGAGCCGATCGAGCATTTGAAACATTCGATCAGCGGTGTTGTCTCAAATCCGCCTTATATTCCGACTCAAACCGTTTTAGAACTTGAACCTGAAGTGAGATTGCACGAACCTCATTTAGCTTTAGATGGCGGCTCTGACGGTTTAGAAAGCATTCGGCATCTGGTTCAAACTGCACCGGATTATTTAATTTCTGGCGGCGTTTGGATGGTGGAAATGATGATGGGGCAGGCAGACGAAATTGTCTCGCTATTATCGGCTCAGGGAAGCTACGATCGCATTACAGTCCATAAAGATTTGGCTGGAATTGACCGTTTTGCGATCGCTTACCGAAAATAGACACTATGCGCCCTACTCCGATTCCTCCTCAGCCCGGACAAGAATCTGTCTGGGATTATCCGCGTCCTCCTCGCTTAGAACCTGTTCACAAGCGAATCCAGATTGTTTTTAATGAAGTGACGATCGTGGATACCGTGAAAGCAATGCGGGTTCTCGAAACCAGTCATCCACCGACCTACTACATTCCACCTGATGACATTGGGCAGCACTATTTGATACCGTCGAATCGATCGACCTTCTGCGAATGGAAAGGGCAGGGGAGTTACTACAGCGTCAAAGTTGGGGAAAAAATTGCCGTTGATGTGGCTTGGTACTATAGCAGTCCAACTCCGAACTTTCAGGCGATCGAAAACTATGTTGCGTTTTACGCTGCTCCGATGGATGCCTGTTATGTAGACGGCGAAAAGGTCATACCTCAACCTGGACAGTTTTATGGTGGGTGGATTACTAGCGATGTAGTTGGGCCGTTTAAGGGCGAAACTGGCTCTTGGGGTTGGTAGAACAGATACTTCATCTAAAAGAGACTAATTGGGTATTACTCGCTTGTAAGAGTGGGCACACTGGACTTGCCCCAAGTCGTGCCCTCAGTCTTGTATGGTTGCTACATTCATTCACCTTGCTGGCTACGAAGTCGTTGAAACCCTCTACGACGGATCTCGTACTCTCGTTTATCGAGCGATTCGCCACATCGATCGCAAATTCGTCATTCTCAAGCTGCTAAAAAATCCGTATCCAGACACGATCGAGCTAGTTCATTTCAAAAATCAGTACACACTGACTAAAGATATCAATCTTCCCGGTGTGGTTCGTTCTTATCAACTAGAGACTTATCAAAACCGCTTTGTCATTGTGACCGAGGACTTTGGCGGCATTTCTCTGAGGCAATATGCAGCGAAGTTCGCGGCGCAGCGGATTGATGTCGGTGAATTCTTGTCGATCGCGATTAAGATTGCTGAGATTCTCGCTGATTTGTACCAACACCGCATCATTCACAAAGATATTAAGCCCGATAATCTTTTAATCAATCCTCAGACTAAGCAAGTTAAATTAATCGATTTCAGCATCGCTTCTTTACTGCCGCAAGAAAGGCAGACGGCAACAAATCCAAGCGTTTTGGAAGGCACGATCGCTTACCTGTCTCCGGAGCAAACTGGACGGATGAATCGCGGCATTGATTACCGCACTGATTTTTACTCTTTAGGTGCAACATTCTACGAACTTTTAACGGGACAACTTCCATTTCAATCGGACGATGCGATGGAATTGATCTATGCACACATCGCAAAACAACCGATTTCGATCGAGCAAATTAATCCCGCAGTCCCGCACGTTCTCACCGCGATCGTGAGGAAGCTGATGGCGAAAAATGCGGAAGAGCGATATCAAAGTGCACGAGGATTGAAGCACGATTTAGAGATTTGTCAGCGCGAATGGAATCAGACAGGTCAGATTTCTCAGTTTGAAATCGGGCAGCAAGATTATTGCGATCGCTGGGTGATGCCGCAGAAATTGTATGGACGCGATCGAGAAGTTGAAATGCTGATTGCAGCATACGATCGAATTGCTCAAGGTGCGAGTGAAATCATACTCGTTGCGGGCGTTTCGGGCATGGGAAAAACTGCCGTCATTCAGGAAGTTCAAAAGCCACTGAGCAAAGACGCGACGAAACAACGAGGCTATCTAATTCAAGGAAAATTTGATCAGTTTCAGCGAAACATTCCTTTTTCCGCATTTATTCAAGCCTTTCGAGATCTCATCAGACAGCTTCTCACTGAAAGTACCGCCCAATTAGAACGGTGGCGATTGAAGCTGTTAAGAGCTTTGGGCGAAAATGCTCAAGTTCTAATCGAAGTGATTCCGGAACTCGAAACCATTCTCGGTGAACAATGTCCTGCTTCCAAACTAACGGGCATCGCTGCACAAAATCGCTTTAACTTACTATTGCAGCAGTTTATTCAAGTCTTCGCACAAGAGCATCACCCGCTAGTAATCTTTCTCGATGACCTTCAGTGGGCAGATCTCGCTTCTCTAAACCTGATGCAAGTCTTAATGGAAGACAGCAACAAAGGCTATTTATTGCTGATTGGAACTTATCGAGAAGAGGAAGTTTCGATCGCTGATTTTCTGATGCTGACTCTCGATAAACTTCGGCAAAATGGCACTACGATTAATACGATCGCGCTCACTCCTCTAGAGCCACACCATCTCAATCAGATGATTGCCGAAACGCTCAATTACACATCTGAGCAAGCCACTCCGCTGACTGAATTGGTGTATCACAAAACAAAAGGGAACCCGTTTTTCAGCCGTCAATTTCTCAAGCTGCTGTATGAGGAAAAACTGATTCAATTCGACTTAAATTGCGGTGTTTGGAACTATGATTTAGCTCGAAGTCAAAGCTTGATGCTCGGTCATGATGTTGTGACCTTCATGGCATCACAGTTACAGAAACTTCCAGAAAGCACTCAAGCGGTTCTGAAACTAGCAGCTTGTATTGGGAATTCATTTGACTTAGAGATGCTATCTGCGATCGCAGAACAATCCCCAAACAAAACTGCCGCTAATCTGTGGGCGGCTCTACAAGAAGAGCTGATTTTCCCAAGCGATGACAACTACAAAGTCTTTCAAGATCACTCAGTTGATCCGATCGAACAATCTGCACAATATCGATTTGCACATGACCAAATTCAGCAAGCCGCTTATCAATTAATCGAGGACAATCAAAAACCTGCAACTCATTTGAAAATCGGTGAATTGTTGCTGCGATCGATTCCAGAAGCTGAGCGAGAGGAGCATTTATTCGCGATCGTCAATTCTCTTAATCTCGGCGCAACCCTGGTTAGCGATTCAGTCAAACGGGAAGAACTTGCCCGCTTGAATCTTAGAGCAGGACAAAAAGCCAAAGCATCCACCGCTTATCAAACAGCCGTTGACTATTGCAAGACGGGTATTGAACTACTCGGTGAAGATTGCTGGCAGTCCTATGATTTGGCACTAAAACTGCATGAAGAAGCCGCAGAAACCGCTTACTTGAGTGGGCATTTTACCCAAACAGAACAATGGATCACTTCGGCACTACAACAAGCAAAAACACCACTAGAGCAAGTCAGACTCTATCAGGTCAAAATTGAAGCAGAAAAGGCTCAAGGAAATCGGCAAGCTGCGATCGCGACTGGATTCACAATTCTCAGCCAATTTGGGATCATCTTACCAGAGCAACCGACCGAAATCGATGTGCAACACGCATTTGGAGAAGCGATCGCACAATTAGCAGAACGAAACATCGCGGATTTGCTCGAATTGCCGCCGATGACGAACTTGAACATCCTTTCTGCAATGCGAATTTTGGCAAGCATGACGGGTGCTGCTTACTTCGTTTCTCCAACCTTGGCAGCAGTCGTGATTTTACAGCAAGTAAAGCTCTCGTTGCAATACGGTAATGCTCCTGAATCTGCGTTTGCTTATGCGGCACAGGGTCAAGCTCTTTGTGGCATGGGCGAGATTGACAAGGGCTATCAGTTCGGACAGCTTGCGATCGCACTCCTCGATCGTTATGCGGTCGAATCACTCAAACCATTGACGATGATGGTTGTCAATTCGTTAGTCAAACACTGGCGTGAACCCATTCATACTGTTTTGCCGAACCTGCTTGAGACGTATCAACTCGGACTAAAGACAGGTGATCTAGAAGCAGCAGCGTTTGCACTACACAATTATTGTGCAGGTTCTTATTATATCGGTAAAGAGTTGACGCAACTGGTGCAAGAGATTTCTACTTACACTGAAGCGATCGCGCAACTCAAACAAGAAACACCTCGATCAGTCAATCAAATGCTGCATCAAGTGATTCTGAATTTGATCAATCCAAGTGAGAATCCTTATGTTTTGATCGGTGAGGGCTATGATGAATCGATCGAGTTAGAGCACTATCAGCAACGGAACGACTACAGTAGTATTTGCAAGCTCTATGTTCAAAAATTGATTCTTGCTTATCTGTTTGGACAGTATGAGCAGGCTTTAGAATATTCCGATCGCGCAAAAATTTATCTAGACAGTTTAAGTTCTGATACTGCTGCTGGGTTATTGCATTTCTATGATTCACTTGCTCGACTCGCGGTTTATCCGAATGTTTCTCGGTCTGAACAGTCTCAGATTTTAGTAACACTCACGGCAAATCAAGCGAAGCTTTCACACTGGTCAACTTTCGCTCCCGTTAACTATCAGCATCGATTCGAGCTAGTTGAAGCAGAGCGACATCGGGTATTTGATCAGAAACTAGAAGCGATCGAGCAATATGATCGGGCGATCGCAACGGCTCAGAAAAATGGATACTTACATGAAGCTGCGATCGCAAATGAACGGGCTGTGCACTTCTATTGTCAATGGCAAAAGGAAAAACTAGCGCAGTCTTATTTTGCCGATACTTACTACGGTTATCTTCGCTGGGGTGCTCTCGCGAAAGTTCAACAGCTAGAAACTGCTTATCCTCAACAATTCTCGCTCCTACAACTTTCCAGACGACAATCGACTTCTCACATTACGACTTCATCTGAGGGAATTAGCTCTTTGTCGAGCAGCATGAAAGGCACCGTGATGCTCGACTTTTTTGCAATTGTCAAAGCTTCTCAAGCCTTGTCGAGCGCGATCGAGCTTGAGAAACTGATTTCGGCATTGATGCAGTTAGCGATCGAGAATGCCGGAGCAGAACGCTGTGTGTTTATGCGTCCTGAGAATGAGCAGTGGCAGGTCATCGCTGAGGCAACTCCACAAAATGGATCAATCATCGCTGCAACTCCAGTAGAAGAAAGTGAATTGATTCCACAATCGATCGTGCACTATGTGATGCGAACTTCAGACGCGATCGTGCTCGATCGAGCTTACACAGAAGCAGCTTTTGCTTCAGATGCCTATCTTCGGAAGCATCAATCAAAGAGTGTTCTCTGTACTCCGGTGCAAAATCAAGGTCAAACGATCGGCATTTTGTATCTAGAGAACAATCTGACAACTGCGGCATTTACCAGCGATCGACTTGAAGTTCTGCAAATTCTCACCGCACAAGCAGCGATCTCACTCCAAAACGCGATGCTTTATCGAACGCTTGAACAAAAAGTCGAGCAGCGAACTCAAGAGTTACAGCAAAAAAATCACAGTCTGTCTAAAGCACTCAAAGAGTTGAAAATGACACAGGCTCAGTTAATTCAAAGCGAGAAAATGTCTTCGCTCGGACAAATGATCGCGGGAATTGCTCATGAAATTAACAATCCGATTACGTTTATTCACAGCAATTTGACTCCTGCAAGCAACTATTTTCGAGACTTGCTAGATTTACTTTTGCTCTATCAGCGTGAGTACCCAAATCCAACTCCTGAGATTGAAACTGCGATCGAGCAAATCGATCTAGAGTTCATGACCTTCGATTTACAAAAGTTACTGACCTCGATGCGGAGTGGAAGCGAGCGGATTCGAGACATTGTACTGAGTTTGCGAACGTTTTCCCGATTAGACGAATCTGAGATGAAATCGGTCGATCTTCATGCAGGCGTTGATAGTGTGTTGCTAATTTTGCAGCATCGTTTGAATGCAACCACCACAACTCCTGAGATTCAAGTCGTCAGAACTTACAGTGATTTACCTAAAGTGGAATGTTACGCGAATCAAATCAATCAAGCTTTGATGAATCTAATTAGTAATGCGATCGACGCACTGCTTGATCGTTCACAGCACGAACTTTCTGCTTGGACTCCAACGATCGAAATTCAAACTGAAGTGATTCACCCAGAGCGAGTCGCGATTCGGATCAAAGATAACGGCATTGGAATGTCTCAAGCAGTGATGAAAAAGATTTTCGATCCATTTTTCACAACAAAACCTGTGGGAAGCGGCACCGGATTAGGATCGTCGATCGCTTATCAAATTGTGGTCGAGAAACATCACGGGCACTTATCCTGTGAGTCTACACCGGGTCAAGGCACAGAGTTTGTGCTAGAACTTCCAATTGAAACAAAGCCTTTAGTTTAGCTGGTTCCGAAACTTACTGGTGCTGATGTACAGAAGTGCGATCGCAAAACAAAATAATGCGATCGCTTCTGGATACAGTACATCTAACCCGTTTCCTTTCAACAACACGCCGCGTGCAATCTTGACATAGTGCCGGAGCGGATTCGCAAGTGATACGATTTGGAAGAACTTCGGCATACTTTCAACCGGAGCGATCGCGCCTGAGAGTTGAATCAAAGGTAGATTGATAAAAAACGAAGTGAGAATCGCTTGCTGTTGTGTTTTGGAAATCGTTGCCAGCAAAAAACCGACTCCAATCCCGACACAAGCATACAATCCAGAGAAGAACAGAAACAGTGGCAAACTGCCTCGAAAAGGCACTTGAAAGATGAAATGCGCGACCGAAAGCGCTAATATCACTTCGCCCAAGAGCAGAACAAACAAAGGAACCACTTTCGCCAAAATAATCTCCCACTCTGCCGCAGGAGTCATCAAAAGCTGTTCTAATGTTCCAGTATCTTTCTCACGCACCACGGCAGCGGTCGAAACCAGCGAACTACCAAGATTCAACACTAATCCAATCACACCTGGAACAATAAACCAACTCGACACTAAGCCCGGATTGTAGAGAATGGTTGCTTGAGTCTGAATCGGGGGAGCCACTTCAGGCGTAAATCGCTGTCCGAACTGATTAATAATTTGAGTTGCATAACCGCTGGCAATTCCGGCAGTATTGGCATCGACCGCATCAATCAGCACTTGAACTTCAGCAGGGTGATTGTCAGAGTGTAGCGATCGATTAAAATCCGTCGGAATGATCAAGCCTGCTGTGATTTCACCGCGTCGAACTTGGCGACTAAGATCAGATTCATCGATCGTCCTCGATTTCACTTCAAAGACTCCATTTGCCGTTAGTGCTGCGGTCAGTTCACGACTCATCGGCGTATTAGAATAATCCATCACGCCCAACTTGAGATTCTCAACGCTTGGACTCAGTGCAAATCCAAAAATCAACAATTGAATCGTTGGCGGAAACACTAACAGAAAAATAAGCTGTTTGTTCCGCAGAATTTGACTAATTTCCTTAACTGCCAAAACAAAGAAGCGGCTTTCTAACAAACGTCGAAAAATATTCATATCCATCACCCAGGAAGCTGCATTCGACCAAGAATTCGACGCGAAACATTAAACAGAACAAACGCCAACACCGCGAGCAGTACCGGAGCAATCCAAACCCCACTCCAGCCTGTTCCACGAACAAACGCATCACGAGAAATTTCGATAAAATACCGAGCAGGAACAATGTTACTCACGAGCGACAACGGAAATGGAATGTTACTGAGCGGATAAATAAATCCTGATAGCAAGAGTGCAAGTAAAAATCCTGCGGTTGCGACTCCTTGAACTGCTACCGATCGATTATTTGCCCGCACTCCAATAAACAATCCAAACATCACACTTGCAACTAGAAAGAGCGCTCCTCCAACAAACAAAGGCGAAGGATCACCCGCAAATCCCAACTGCCAAACAGCACACCCGATCCCCATGACTACAAAAGCCTGACCAATCCCCACAATGAAATAAGCTAAGCATTTTCCAAGTAGCAATTCCGCTGCACTGATACTCGAAGCATAGGTTTGTAAAATTGTCCCTTGCTCCTTCTCACGCGACATTGCCAGGGCAGCAAGTAAACTAGGATAGATTGCCAAAATCACACCAAACACACCCGGAACAATGTAGAGCGATTCTTGCCGCCCTGGATTAAACCACAATCGAATGCTGGCTGATAGTTGAGAAGGTGACTGTGATAGATTCTGATCTTGAATAAATGAATTGGTAAACGCCTGAATGCTGTTCTTAATCACTCGTGCATTGTTCACATCGGTTCCATCAATCAGCACCTGAACAGTACTCGATCGACCTCCAACGACATCCGCACTAAACTTCGGTGGAATGACCACCGCAGCTTTAGTAATTCCCCGATCGATACCATCTTTCACCGGATCAAGCCCGTTCCACTGCACTGGAGTAAACTGATTCGTCGCGTACAATCGCTCGGTGTATGACTGACTCAGATTACTGCGATCGAAGTCTTGCACAATCAAAGTAATGTTCTTCGCTTCCAGTCGAATCGCAAAGCCGAAGATGAAGAGCGTCATCAAGGGCAGAATGAACGCAAGCGCTAATGTTAATCGATCGCGGCGAAACTGGGCAAGTTCCTTTTTACATTGAGCCAGGATGCGTTTCATAGTTTGTTTTGAGCGCGTTGGACGACTCCGATGAAGGCATCTTCGAGGGAGTAGGGAATGGGGAGTAGGGAGTGGGGAGAAAGATGAGCAGCGAGGAGACGCGATCGCAGTTCTTCAATTTCTTCGGGATGATCAATCACCACATGTAAGCGATCGGCAAAAATCGACACTCGCCAGCTTTCCATTTGTTGTTTTAGTAGATTAGAAGCAGCTTGAGTTTGATCAATCACGATCTCGATGAGTTGTCCTGGTTGGGCAGCTTTCACCTGATTGGGTGAACCTTCTAGAACCGTTTCACCCGCGACCATAAAGCTCATTCGATTACATTGTTCTGCTTCTTCTAGATAATGAGTCGTGACTAAAATCGCAGTACCATTTCTGGCAAAGTCATTGATCAATCGCCAGAATTGTCGTCGTGCTAGTGGATCAACGCCAGAAGTCGGCTCATCGAGAAATAGAATATCCGGTTCGTGCAGCACAGAGGCACCAAACGCGACTCGCTGTTTCCAACCTCCGGGTAACTGTCCGGTGAGCATGTTTTCCTGTCCTTCTAGTCCACAGGTTGCCAGCACCCAATCAATTTTCTCGCGTCTGAGCTTTCGAGGAACACCATAAACACCGCTGTAGAATTCGAGATTTTGCACGATCGACAAGTCATCATACAGCGTAAATTTCTGGCTCATGTAGCCAATCCGCTTTCTTAGATCACTGCTTCGTAAATTTCCGCGTTCTCCGCCAAGTGAAATGTCTCCAGAACTTGCCGGAAGCAATCCACACAGCATTTTAATCGTGGTCGTTTTCCCAGCTCCATTTGCACCGAGCAATCCGAAAATCTCTCCGTAGCGCACTTCCACATTTACATTTTTCACTGCTTGGAATGTGCCAAATACTCGATCGAGATTGTGAGCATAAATTGCAGTGTCTTGAGGAGATTTACGTCCCGATCGACCACGCGGAAACTCTAGAAACTGCGGGGCTGATCCTTGTTGGCGCAATCGTGTAACAAAGACGTTCTCTAATGTGGGTTCGGCAGTATGGATCGAAGTTAAAGCGAGGTGTCGATCGCGAAATTGCTCCCGAATTTCCCCTTCTCCTCGATTCGGATCAGCGACTAACACATCTAATCGATCGCCAAAAGTTTGAACATCTGCAATTCCAGAACTTCCACTTAAAGCCTGTTCAGCAATCTCAAGCTGTGGTGTATGAACTTCAAGCCGATGCAATCCTAAACTTTGACGTAATTCGGCGGGCGTTCCAAGCTGTTGAATCATGCCGTCATACATCAATGCCACTCGATTACAGCGTTCAGCCTCATCGAGATACGGAGTCGCAACCACGATCGTCACTCCCTCCGCTGCTAATGCTGCCAACACATCCCAAAATTCACGCCTCGAAACCGGATCAACGCCCGTTGTCGGTTCATCGAGCAATAATACTTTTGGTTGCGATACTAACGCACAACAAAGCGCCAGCTTTTGTTTCATTCCGCCCGATAGCTGTCCGGCTAATCGATCGCCAAATCGATCTAAGCTCATTAACTTCAAATACTTCGCTCGTCGCTGCTGAAATAGCTGCTCAGGAACTTCTCGCAAACCTGCAACATACTGCAAATTTTCATCAATACTTAAATCTAAATACAATGAAAACTGTTGAGTCAGATAACCAATTTGTAAGCGTGCATCACGAGCCTGCAAGCCCAGCACCTGAACTTCTCCAGCGGTCGCCTCCATGATGCCGCCCAGAATGTGAAACGTCGTCGTTTTTCCTGCTCCATCTGGACCAATCAGCCCAAACAGTTCTCCTGGAGCTACACTAAAATCGATGCCGCGAACCGCCGCCAGCCGACCATAATGTTTGTGTAGCTGGCGAACTTGAACGACAGAATCGATCGTATCAAAAGCAGCATTCGGAGTGAATTCAACGGCTGAAGTCATGACTAATCCTTGAGAATGATTTCCCCATCTGCGGGCATTCCAGGCTTTGCAAATCCACCCGGATCATCGATCGTAATTTTCACACCGAACACTTGCTTGACTCGATCGTCTCGAAAATAGATGTTTTCTGGCGTAAATGAGGCTTTTGGATCGATCGCGGCAACTCTCGCACTAAGAGGCTTCTTCGAATCGGAATCAAGAAATACTTGAGCACGTTGCCCGACCCGAATTTTTCCAATGTCACCTTGAGGAATAAATCCCCGTAGATAAACGGTGTTCAAATCAATCACAGTTAACAAAGTTCTTCCAGTGGCAACCACGGCTCCGGGTTCAATGGGTCGCGCTGTCACGACTCCATGAATCGGACTTTTCACCACAAACGAATCTAATCGTCGCTGAATTTGTGCTTGATTCGCGATCGCATTTTTCACTTTCGCCTGAGCCGCAATTAACCGCGATCGAGCTTGTTCCCGCTGTTGCTCTAATCCCGATAACTGTGCAGTCCGAATGTCCGGATTTAACCCGGTTGTTTCGGTCTGTGTAAGTCCACCTTCCGCTGCTCTAAACTGTTCATTTGCAGCATTTACCGCTTCTTGACGCGCTTGTAGTGTTGCGTTTGCAGTATCAACCGCTGCTTGTGCAGTTTCGACATTCGTTTGAGCTTGATCGAATTGTTGTTTATTGATTGCACCTTGGCTGATGAGTTGAGCAAAGCGATCGCGATCTTTTACCGCTAGATTCGCTCTCGATCGTGCTTCTTTTAACTGCGCTTCCGCTTCTTTCACATTCGCATTTGCTTGTGCTAACTGTGCCCGCGCTGCCGCTACGGTCGAAGAAGCTTGATCAATCCGTCCGCGTGCATCTCCTTGAGATTGTTGGAGATTCAACTGTGCTTCCTGAATCTTACTTTCTGCCACCGCAATATCTAAACGGGCTTGCTGTTCTTCTTGTCGGGCGGATGCGACTTGTGCGGCTGCAGCTCGTAACTGCTCATTCACTTCCTCATCCGTTAACTGAGCCACAATCTGATCTTTCTGCACTTCATCGCCTTCGCGGAACTTAATATCGGTCACTCGACCCGCTGTTTTTGCCCCAATATCCGTTTCATTTGCCTCGATCCGTCCGCTCAGCGGTAAAGTCGTCGCTTCTGGTCGCGGCAAAAATCGCCAAGTCGCAAACCCAATCCCCGCGATCGCAATTAACCCCGGAATGATCAGCAGTTTCTTCGATCGTTTGGGCTTTGTAACCGGAGCCACACCGTGATCCGCAGGTTGAGGAAGTGTTTGAGTCATATGACTTTTACTAAGTTCTGTTGGCAGAATACAGATCATACTAGACGGTCTAGTATGATTAAACAAGTATTGCTTTGGAAAAATTAATGTCAGTGACAAGCGATCGACAAACCGCAAAACGCGACCAAATTCTCAAAGGGGCAATGAACGTATTTCTGAGATCGGGCTATGCAGGAACTAGTATGGATCGCGTAGCTGCCGAGGCGGGCGTTTCTAAACAAACGATTTATAGTCACTTTCAAGACAAAGAAGGATTGTTTCGATCGCTAATCGAAGGTGAAACGCTTTCTCGATTTGAAGCGGTGTTTCACCTGGATCATCAGCAGATTGATCCTGAAACATTGCTGCGACGATTAGCAGAAATTTACTTCACTCAAGTAGTCGATAACGGTTACTATGTGCCCTTACTGCGGATTGTAATTGCTGAATCTGAGCGGTTTCCAGAGTTAGCAGAGCTATTCATCCAAACCGTTGCCCAACGCGGGAAGCGATTGTTATCTGAGTATTTTCGACATCATCCAGAATTAAACATTCGTGATCCAGAAGCGATCGCCCAAATCTTTTTTGGATCAATGGTGTCTTGGGTGATTCTGCAAAAAATGTTAGGGGGAGAAAACTCGATCGATTTATCTCGCGATCGAGTAGTGAATCAACTAATCGATTTAATCGTTGATCGCTCTAGGTAATGAAAAGCATAACATTGTGGTCATTTATCAACCTGTCCCAGCATCAGTAACAGATGCAAAACCGCTGGAACAGTTTTATGGCATCTGTTCGGATGACCCGATTTTAAGCGAACTATTTGATCTTTAAAGTAATTGCTATTAGCTGGGACTAGTGATGAGTTTGGCGATTAAGCAGGTTTAATCGACCCGAATCAGATTAAGAAGAAATTATACTATCGAGTGATGTTCAGAAATACGGCTCTGTCTAATCTAGATGAAGCCGTATTTTTTGGTACAGCATCTACCAAAAGACTAGGTTAAAATCAGGTTAAGGTAGGGTAAATTAGAAATTCGATTCAGATTCCCATCCTCGAAATACAGGAGAAAAATCGTACCGTGCAACCCAGTGGTTGATGTCCACTGAAGCGCAAACACCAAAACTTTTCTTAAAAGGAGATCAGAGATGGCAGATCAACACAACTTCTTATACCCGCGCAGCCGCTATCGGGGACAAGTCAAACCAGAGAACTTGGTGTTTAATGCGAATTTGCAGGAGTTTTCTCAGCGAGTGTCGTATATCTGCTGTCTCGAAACAGGCGGCAAAATCACACCGGAAGAATCGTTTCAAGAAATTCGATCGCTGTGGAAGCAACTGAAAAAAAGCCACAAACAGCTTGGCATTGAAGCTGGACCGAATCCAGAGGATCTTGCAGGCTAATTTTGAAACTCTCCGCTTCGGTCACTCCCGCCCCGAATTCCATTCCGGGGCGAGTAAGCAACGTAGCGAAAAGAATTTAAAGCATCCCCTCGCTTTGATTCCCCGAATTCTAAGAAGCGCACGAGTTCTCAAACTGGTGCGCTTTCTGCTGTAGAAATTTAAGAATTTTGTCCATTGCTCGATCAACGTTGCCGCCTAGAATAAGCGATCGACCCGATAGTTTGATGTTATGGAAACGAAACCGCCTTTACCTCCATTCACGCTTGAAACGGCAAAGATCAAAGTACAAGCGGCTGAAGATGCTTGGAATACTCGCGATCCCGATCGCGTTGCACTCGCCTACACCGAAGATTCTCAATGGCGAAATCGCTCAGAATTTCTCAATGGACGCGAAGAAGTTCGAGCTTTTCTCAAGCGCAAATGGGACAAGGAACTCGACTATCGATTGAAAAAAGAATTGTGGAGTTTTACGGACAATCGAATTTCAGTAAAGTTCGAGTACGAATGGCACGACGATTCTGGAAACTGGTTTCGCTCTTATGGCAATGAGCAGTGGGAATTTGCTGAGAATGGCTTGATGCGGCGACGAGAAGCGAGTATTAACGATTTGCGAATTCAGGAAGCCGATCGCAAGTTCCGTTTCTAAAAATTTTTGAGCGATCGCTACTCACACTGATTTCATGTCGGTGAAGACACGATCGCTACGGTTCAGATTCTCGGACAGAAGACGATAAACTCTGTCTTGGCTGTGAACCTGTCGAGTTCATCTACATCAATTTATGAGAGTAATCTCTTTTCGGAATGGCTTAGTTTTCGCGATCGTCACCACGAGCTTAATTCTCCAAGGTGTGTGGCGCAGTGTTGCAAAAGCGGATTTTCTTCCTTATTGTCAGCAAACTTCGGGAACGATTCAGCAAAAAGATGCTGCTCGTCGTGAAGCGCTTAAAGGTGGAGCAGAAGCACAACAAAAATATCAAACGCTCCTTCGCCAACAGGCGGATCAATTACGGCAATGTCGAAATCAAAACTGGCTAAAAACCCAGGGAATTTGGTTACGGCTTTATGCCTGTGATGCTCGACCAGGAGCGATCGAGGAAGTGCTTGATCGCATTGTTGATCGCGGCTACAACGAAGTTTACGTCGAGACTTTTTTTAACGGTCAAGTTCTGCTTCCCGCAAACGACAATCCGACCGCCTGGCAATCGATGATTCAATCTCCGAACAACGTCGATCTGCTGGCTGAAGTGATTCAGAAAGGACGCGATCGCGGTCTGAAAGTTTATGCTTGGATGTTCAGCATGAATTTCGGTTACACCTATGCGATTAAGCCCGAAAAGCAGGTTTCATTGTTGCGCAATGGTCGCGGACAGACCAGTTTTACGGCTAATACGATCGCAGGATTGGGAACCGATTTAGGCACATTGAACCCTGATGAAGCGTTTATCGATCCGTACAGCCTGGCGGCGAAACAGGATTATTACCGCATGGTGCAAGCAGTCCTAAAGCGCAGACCAGACGGGGTTTTGTTTGATTACATTCGCTATCCGCGCAGTCGAGGGAAAGCATCAGTTGCAACTAGTGTGCAAGATTTGTGGGTGTTTGGGGAGGCATCGAGACAGGCACTCATCGATCGAGGACTGAACAACAAAGGACGGGAATTGATCAAGCGATATCTCGATCGAGGGTCGATTAGTGCGAGTGATGTTGCTGCGGTGGATAAATTGTTTCCGCGTGAGCGAGTTCCGATGTGGCAGGGGCGAGTTCTAAATGCGATCGATACTCGCGGAACAGTCGGACAAAGAGCGGGCGTTTTGAAAACGGATTTATGGCGATTGAGTGTGGCTCATGCGATGCAAGGAGTCGTAGATTTTCTCAATGTTGCAATTTATCCGGTGCAACAGGCGGGATTGCCAGCGGGTGCAGTGTTTTTTCCAGAAGGCAATCAAGCGATCGGGCGGGGATATGATTCGCGATTACAGCCTTGGGATCGGTTTCCTAAGAATATTTCCTGGAATCCGATGTCTTATGCGACTTGTGGCAATGCAGATTGTATCGTGAAGCAGGTTCAGCGGGTGGTAGCCCAAGCATCTCCAGGAACGGAGGTAAAACCTGTTTTAGCAGGAATTTGGCAGGAGTCAATTAGTAATCGTCCGCCGTTAGAGGTGCAAATGGAGGCATTGCGATCGCTGTCACCTAGAATTTCTTCGGTGAGTCATTTTGCGTATTCTTGGCAGGAACCGCGATCGGATCAAGACCGCAAAGGATGTGTGGCAAGGCGGCTTTAGCACTTGATTCATTGTCAATTCATCGGTCATTGCCAAAATTTTTCGCCCCCTAAATCCCTTACAGGTGTAGGTTTATGTTGCAGTGGGTCATGTCGTTGTTGCCCACGCGGTGCCGGGAGCTATTTTTAGCGATGGACGTGACTACGTAGAAAGACCGTCTGACGGTTCTCTCCATTTCAGTGCAGTATTGGGGCAGCGCTGGCGAATTAATACAAGCCCCGAACAAAACGGGACAATGCGTGAGCGATGGCGATTGGCAACCGATGCGTCAGATTGTGGCACTCGACGAACAATGGCAGGGGCAGGTGCGCTGTTTCCAGACGAAGCCGCTCGAATGCTGGGGTTGGCAACACTCGCGCATCACTGACCCCAAACGCGCGGAACGCCATTGGTTGGCGATGGCGGTTGCGACCTTGTGGATGCTCACGCTCGGCACTCAGGCAGAACTCCAGCAGATACCGATCCGGATGCCCCCCCTGGTTCCGCAACCAACGCTTGCTTTAGTCTTGAACTCATCGTGGTAGCTTCACCATAAACCTACACCTGTAAGCCCAAATTTACCCCAATCGTGATTCAAAGCCTTCTAATTTGACCCAAAAAAGACCAACGCCAATTTCGAGGCGATTGAAAAATTGACTCGCAGCAAGGGCTAGAAGCCTTACGTGCCTGATTTTCTTGAAAGCTGGTGACAAGACTCGAACTTGCGACCGGCTGATTACAAATCAGCTGCTCTACCAACTGAGCTACACCAGCATTGACCTGAGCCATTTTATCAGAAGAATCCAGAATTGCGCCACTTTTCACCGCGTTAGGCGGAAACCCCTCTTCAAGTAGAGCGAAATCCCCGCCAGAGGATAGAGCGATCGTATTGTTAAATTTTTTAAAATTTGGGTTAAATCGCAGCAATTTTATGGGTGGGAACAACATTATGGTCGCCAATATTCAGATCAATCGCCTCAGCCAACTGACAACCGAAGAGTTGAAAGCTGAACTTTTATCGCTGGTTCACGACCGAGATACTGATCCGCTCAATCAAAAGGTTGCCTACGCAAAGAACGAATTGGCTCCTTACTTTGAAGAATTGCAGCAGCGGAATCCTTATCCAGCAGTTGAATCTCAGGTTCCGATCGTGCTTGGTGTGTGGACACCTGTTTGGTCTACGATTCCCTTCCATGATGTGTTGCCCGGTCGTCTGCACGATTGTTCTTATCAAATCTTTCTAGAGAACGGTTACTATGCGAATATTGCGCGGTATGCACCCGGATCGCGATTTAAGTGGCTTGACCCAATCCTAGCTGCCTACGATTTCATGGTGATGCAGAAGTTCGAGATTCGGGATGGCGAATGGTTTATTCAGAATGTTGCGATCGAACAAACTTTGAGATGGAGAGCGATTCCGTTAACGATCGAGCGGGCTGAAGCTTGGTTTCATAAAGTCTTAGAGTCGCGTTGGAATGAGTTTACTCAGAAGACCTCATTGCCGCAGGAATTGAAGCTCGACAATGTGGATAAAACGACTTTGAAAAAGTTAGAGAAGACTTATCGCGCTACACCGAAGTTTGAGCATGTCTATGTCGATGAAACGCTGCGGATTGTGAAGACGCAACGAGAAGAGAAACAGCGTCCTTCTTACACGATCGCGGTTCGTCGCAAGTAAGTTAATTCAGCTCTGCCGTTGGGTCTGGCTCTGGTAGCGGTTTCAGTTCTTGGGGAGGCTCAGGCGGCAGCGTGGATCTCGATCGCAGTACGATCGAGCTAATGATTAGGGTCAGGATGGGAATGCCGATCGAGACAAAGCTCTTCGTGCTGCTATTGGTTCCAAGTACGTATTGGGCGCTGCTCGACAAGCCAAAGGCTAAAGTCGTCAGTCCGAAGATGCGAGACTGTGGAATCAATGCAGCGAAAGTGATGAGAATTGAGCAGTACCAAGGCATTAACCAAGAGGTCGCAAACAACAACAGCATCATTGTTGTCCAGCCCATATCTTCGAGCAACATTTGAGGCGTATTGTTCCAGCGTTTATCGCTACGCCAAAGTTGCCAACAGTAGAAGCAAAAGAATCCGATCAGGGTGGCATTGGAAAGAGTCGCGAGAATTGATCGCTGTTCGATTAGCGTGAGATTGTTGGGAGTGAAAATCCGGACAAGATCCAGGACAAATTTAGCGATCGACATCAGCGACGATTGGTATTGTCCGGCGACTCCAGGATTGAGAACACTTTGCCATGCAGCGAGTTCCGGCATCACGGTAAACCAGAGTCCAGTGACGATCGCGCCCGATGCCACAACCATTGCCAGCAACCATTTCCAATGACCTTGACGGAGTAGAGTGACTGCAACCCAAGGTGCCCAGATAATCGGTAGCGTTTTTCCCAGAACACCGCCCCAAAGCGCACCAAACGCCAGCCAAAAGCGTTGTCGAGTAAATGAGATGGCAAATAGCACAAGGCTCGTGGAAACGAGAATATCGACGTGAGCAGAACTGACTTGCTCCATCAGTAACAGCGGATGGAGCAGATAAGCGATCGTAATTCTGCCGCGTTCTGGAATCGGCAACCAACGCCAAATTACATAGCCATTAAATAAATGCAATGCTAAGCAGATGAGTTTAAATACATGAAGGGCAACGATGGGATGAATCGTTACGAATAAAGCAGAAAACGTAAATAAAGCCTGCGAAACGATTCCGTAGGTTGAAGTCTGCCCCCAATCCACATAGGGCGATAATTCAGTCACATAAGAGGCTGCACGAGTGAGATACGGATTAACCCCGCTGAGGTTCATCAATCCGGCATGGAGATATAAATAAGTGTCATTGCCCAGCGGGTAGGCGATAAAAGCAGCGAGCCAGAAAAATGAAGTTTTGAGGAGAATCGTGCGGAAACTCCAGGTTGAATGCAGCCAAGATGAACTGAGCAAATTTGCTAACCAGATCAGATAAACGATCGATAACAGCAGGTAACTTCCCCCAACCGCCAATTGCGTTCTAAGATCAGGAAAGGTGGCGAATTTTCGTCCTCCAGCCAGAACGTAATAAAATTTATCGACCCCTAAATAAAGCAGGACAACGCTGAGGAACGTTGTTAGCATCAGGGCGATCGTGGTCAGTGCCCGATTTTTGTTCACTTTTCTTTAAAATCAGTAAATTCCCATTAATATAGCACTGCGTTTTTTCGCTGCGATCGCGCCCTAGAAAGAATCACCGAGTCGAAAAGCCGTGTCTCAAAATCGCTTTGGATTGAAACTGAGCCTTGCCGGAGTCGCGATCGTGGCGCTCCTGACGATGGCGTTTTTTTTCCTTCAGCCTGCCATTTCTTCCCGCATCGATAAACCTGTCTGTATTCCCATCTATGCAGCGGATATCGTTTGTTTTCGCCAACCTGAACTTCTTACCAGCGATAAAGCAACCACGATCGCAGTCGGTTCAAGCGGTCGGATTTTGGCAGTCGGACACGATCAAGCGATCGACCTTTGGGATCTGAAAACGCGCCAACGCTTGTCGAGTTTGGTCGATCATACGGATATGATTAGCGCGATCGCGATGAGTGCAGATGAAAAGATTCTGGCAAGCAGCAGTTTGGACGGCACGATTAAGATTTGGGATTTGTCGAACAATCGATTGTATTCGACGCTGAATGCGGGTAGAGCTTCTGAATTAGTGTTTAGTCCAGATAACCGGATTTTAGCGAGTTCTAGCACGGTCAGACGTTGGGCAGATGGGGCATTTAGTCCGGTGGGCGTTCAGGTCTGGGATGTTGCTAGTCGTCAGCGACTTTATAGCATCGGGGATCAGCCGATTCGATCGATGCAATTTAGCAGCGATGGGAAACTACTCGCGATCGGCGATCATACCAAAACGGAACTCTGGCAAGTTCAAGAAGGCGATCGGTTAAAAACACTCGATTCTGGTGAAGTGACAGGACTGGTTTTTTGCCAAGATGGACAGACCTTGATTACCGGAAGCAGTCGGCTTAAGCTTTGGGATTTGCGAAATGGAGCGTTGTTAAAAACGTTTGATGCGGGAGCCTCTGACTTATCGCTTAGTCCAGATGGACAAACTTTGGCGACTTCTGCGGCGGGAGCGGTTCATCTCTGGCATCTATTGGGAGAGCGATCGCTGGGATCACTGGTTGCCACATCTTACAGCAGTTTGTTTGTCAGATTTGCACTCGGAGGACAAGCGATCGTGGCAGCGGGAACAGATGGAATTCGGATATGGAGCGACCCGAATGTGATCGAGCCGACTTCATCACAGTGATTAGTCTATTATTCTTACCATTTTTGCCAGCGTTATTTTATCTATCCGAATGCTGTTGAAATAATTTAACAAGGGTAATAACTTGATCGGTGGCTTTTATTGAAAGGATAGGGTTTCAATGTTTGCTCAATTTCGTAAATTCGTTCTGTTAATGGCGATCGTAACTTCGTTGACGATCGTTGCACATTCTGCGACTGCTCAATCTCCAACACCTAGCCCCACGCCAACGACAAGACCTGCTCCAGTTAACACTCGGAATCTCACCGTTACTCAACTATTACAGCAAGCTTCTAGTGCTGGACAGTTCACGACGCTGGCGGCTGCGATCCAGGCGGCTGGAGTCGGAAACGCGATTAAACCGGGTCAACGAGTGACAATTTTTGCACCTACGGATGCGGCTTTTGCGGCTCTCCCTCCTGGAACAGTGGAAAAGCTGGTACAACCTCAAAATCGAGCACTTCTAGCACGAATTTTGTCTTACCACGTTGTACCGGGTGAACTCACTTCAAAACAGTTACGCAATGGAAATCTCAAGACATTAGGAGGTGGGGTTTCACTGGATGTGACTCCAGGACGCGTCATTGTTAATAGTGCACGAGTCGTGCAAGCGGATCTGTTGGCTTCTAATGGCGTGATTCATGCGATCGATGGCATTCTATTGCCGCGCGAAATTCGTCAGCAGTTGGGATCGTTGAAATAGAATTGTCGATCGATAATTCTGGCGATCCGTTTTGCGTTGACCCAATAACCATAGAGACGCGATTGGTCGCTCTACGGTTATTGGGTTCGATTAACCTAAACGCAAACTATTGACAATTCACCAAATTGGTTCCAGGCACATTCTGGAAGCCGTTAGACACCCAACCTGCAACCGGTCTTGCCAGTCTGACCCAGATCCGTCCGGACGAATCCACACTGGTTGTCGCCGGATTTGTGGTGAGGAAGACTTGTGAATTGTTTCCTACACTGCCCACGACCTGAGAAGAAACATTCGCGCCTTGACGCACGATCAAGCCTTGGGTTTGAGTCACACGGCGGCAGGTTGCAGTCGGACTGGGATTCGGGTTTGGATTGGGATTGCCTCCGGTGGGACAAAGTCTTAAGGTAACAGTCTGGATGAAGCCTCGAACGGGCGCATTCACCGCGATAAAGCCGCCTTCTGAGGTGTTTTCAGCCAGGGTTACAGGTTGATTCTCAACTAAGGTGCGAACGACAGGACTGGCTGCCGATCGCTGAGCAAAAATTGCCGTCGATTGTTTCGCGCAGCGGGTTTGCCCAGTCAGAGAGCCGCCTGTTTGCGCCATTGCAGCAGGCATGATCACTGGAGCAGACAGAGCTGCGATCGTGACAGCGGAAAGTGATTTTTGCCAGAAATTTTGTGTCATATTCATCTCCTCACGCGGGTAGAAACCCTTTTTCTGTGTGAGGCAATTATCCCACGGAGACAGCAGAAGCCCGCCTTTTTTACGGCAGTTTTAATGATTTGAGTTTGGTAAAGCGGGCACCGGGAATCGAACCCGGATATCCTGCTTGGAAGGCAGGTGTTTTACCACTAAACTATGCCCGCACGTTTTGCGCTTTTTCAGAATAACACCTTTCCTGGAAATTGGTGCAACAGATTTTAGAAAATTGGGTGCGATCGAGTATTTTGTGAGACATCGATTCTAGACCTGGCAAACGGTAGAGAATTGTCATAAAGTGCGATCGGGTTGGCTGATTGCTGATTTATCAAAGAGTTAGCTGACGGAAGTGGAAGGAGTGATTTTAGTAAATTCTTAAGTGTGAGCGTTCTATTACAGTTTCGTCTAGTTGAAACGGATACTCTCTGCACACTGTAGACGATTAATTTATAAGCTCTGTAGAATATAGGACAGTATCGTAATAAACTATGGCTCTTAACCGTGATTTCTAGGCAGACGGAGGTTGAGAGCAAGTTATTTCAGGGCAAGTTCTTCTACCCAGGTTGAGTTTTCGCGGTTCATACACAGATTTTTCAGTTTCTACAGATTCACGAATTTGTTCGGGTTGGGCAGCTACCGTGTACGCGTAAATCAAATTGGTCATTGCCGAAATTCTTCGCCCCCTAAATCCCCCATTCTGGGGGACTAAGAGTGGCACAGATCACACAGGCAAAATAGCGGCTCATATTCAAAGTCCCCCACCCGTGGGGAATTTAGGGGCTGAAGCCGACTGAAACGAAGCAAATACCAATTTAATGTGTACACCGTGAAAGTTAGGTTGATCGGTGTGTGTAGATGTACGCCGTGACTTACTGTGGCAGCCTGAGATCCATTGTTAATCGATCGATATTAATATGCAAAGTTTGACCGCCATCCATTCATCCACTCAAGCTTCGGTTGAATATTCTCTTTCTTGGCAGCAGCAAGGTTTATGGTTCTTGTATCAGCTTGATCCTGAAAGCAGTGCTTACAATATCTATCACACAGTTCGGATTCTCGGTGAGTTGGATGTAGCTGCTTGGAAACAGGCTTGGGAGCAGGTGTTTCAGGCTCATGCAATTTTACGATCGCGCTACGGTGACGCGAATGGAACCCCGTTTCGAGTAGTGCGATCAGGTCAGATTCCGCTGCGATCGATTCAGGCAATTGGCTGGAATGAGTCTACTTTGAAGGCTCAGATTTTAGCTGAAACCGCAAAGCCATTTCGCTTAGAGACAGAACCTGCAATTCGAGTGTGCTTGTTTCGATGCAGTGCTCAAGAGTGTGTTCAGGTAATCACACTGCATCATATTGCAGGGGATATGTGGACGTTTGATCTGCTGCTGGAGGAATGGGAACGGGCTTATCAAGGAAAAAGCGTTGAAGTGCGATCGCGAAGCGCGGTGCAAGCATCGACATACATTGATTATGTGAATTGGCAGCGCGAGATGATGGAGAGCGATCGCGCAAAAGAGTTGCTCAACTTTTGGAACAATCAACTTGCGGGGGAACTGCCTGCGATCGATTTACCGAGCAAGTCTCACCCAAAAACAGAGCGGAGTGAAACGCAATCTTTTCCACTGCCCGATCATCTGATTGAGCCGCTTCAGCCTCAGGGCTATAGTTTGTATCGCATTTTGCTAACGGCGTTTCTGGTGTTGCTGTATCGCTATACAGGTGAGAGTGATTTAGCGATCGGGAGTGCGATGGCGGGACGTTGGGGAACGGACTGGTTCCGTGATGTGATTGGCTACTTCTCGAATATGGTGACGCTGCGGATTCCAATTGACGGAGAGCTTGGATTTGAGACACTTCTAGAGCAGGTCGATCAGATTGTTCGTCAGGCGCAAACGCATCAAGATTTACCACTACAAGAATTAGTCAAACAGAAGAAAACGAGCCGTCTTTTCTCGGTTACGTTTACCTGGCAAAAACATCGTTGGATTGATCGATCGTTTGAAGGGCTGACCTTTGAACCGTATTTGCTCGAACATCAAGGCGGTGCAACGTTTGATCTAGATTTGCAAGTCGTTGAGGCAGGCGATCGCTTTAATTTAGTGTGGCAGTACAACGCGAATCGATTTGAAGCCCAGATGATTACCCGCATGGCTCAACAGTTTGAAACGCTGTTAGAGAGTGTGATTCTCAATCCTCAAGCATCGATTTCGCATCTCTCGATTTTGCCTGCCAAACAACAACATCAATTGCTAATTGAGTGGAATCGTACGGCTCAACCTATTCCATCTCAGTGTGTGCATGAATTGATTTCGGCTCAAGCAATTCGGACACCCGATGCGATCGCGGTTCAATTCAATCAAGACCGACTAACCTATCGCGAACTTGATCAGAAATCGAATCAACTCGCACGATTTCTACAAGCTCAAGGAGTGCAGCCCGGTAGTTTAGTTGGGATCTGCATGGAGCGATCGATCGACTTCATTGTTGGAATTCTCGGCATTCTCAAAGCAGGTGGCGCATTTGTTCCACTTGATCCGACCTATCCGAAAGAGCGGCTAGAATTGTTGATTGAAGACGCTCAGGTGACATTGTTGCTCACTTCACTTGGGATTGACTCGTTTAGTACAGCACCCGTTCACAGTCCTGTTCAGAATCATCATCTTGCTTATGTGATCTACACATCGGGATCAACTGGGAAACCCAAAGGAGTGATGATCGAACATCAAAGCATGGTCAATCACAATCTGGCAGCGATTCGAGAATATGAATTGAAGGAATGCGATCGCGTTTTGCAAGCTTCGGCACTGAGCTTTGATATTGCGATCGAGGAAATCTTCCCGACGTTAATCTGTGGTGCAACGTTGGTACTTCGATCTCCGGATTGTTTGATGTCTACTCAACAGTTTTTACAATTCGTTGAATCACATCAAATTACAGTCCTCAATCTACCAACAGCACTCTGGCATCAGATTGTTTATGGATTAACAGAGTTAGATTTGGTGTTGCCTGATGCGGTTCGATTAGTGATCGTCGGGGGAGAAAAGGCTTCTCGATCGACTTATCTCACTTGGTTAGAAAGAGTTGGGAACTACCCGAGATGGATCAACACTTACGGACCGACGGAAGCAACTGTGATTGCAACAATATACGATCCGATTCGTTCGGGATTTGATCAAGGTGAACTCTCGATCGGACGTGCGATCGCAAATACTCAGACTTATGTGCTCGATGCTCAGATGCAGCCTGTTCCGATCGGAGTCGCTGGAGAACTCTATATTGGTGGATTCGGAGTAGCACGCGGCTATCTGCGTCGCCCTGAACAAACGCAAGAGAAATTCATCGAGCATCAGTTTTCAGAATTGCCGCCTCAAAGACTTTATCGAACGGGCGATCTGGTGCGATACCGGTCAGATGGAAATCTAGAATATCTCGGCAGAAATGATGATCAGGTCAAGATTCGAGGATTTCGGATCGAGCTTGGAGAAATCGAATTTGCACTCAATCAGCATCCCGCGATTACGGACTCGATCGTGTTAGCTCAGTCGCAACGATTGATCGCTTACCTCGTGACTCAAGCCCCGATCGCAGACCTTCAGCGGTTTTTGAAACAATTACTGCCGAACTACATGATTCCGAGTGCGTTTGTCGAGCTAGAAGCTTTTCCGCTAACTCCAAATGGAAAGGTCGATCGTAAAGCACTGCAAAAGATTGCACCCTCGATTTCTACTCGAACAATTGCGCCTCCTGAAACCACGCTCGAACATCAACTCGTACAGATTTGGCAAGAGGTTCTCAAGATTGAGCCGATCGGGTTAGACGATGACTTTTTCGAGCTGGGCGGACATTCGCTCTTAATGCTGCAACTCGCGGCAAAAATGGAGCAAGCTTTGGGTCAATCGATTCCAATGGCACTGCTGTATCAAGTTCCGACAATTCGGCAATTGAGCCAAGCGATCGACAATGAACAAGCCGATTTCTCTCCTAACCTAATTCAATTCCAAGCAGGCAATTCCAATCGATCACCGCTTTTCTGCATTCCCGGCGCAACGGGAACCTTCCGATTTTGTGAAGGTTTACGCGCTCATCTTGACTCAGAACAACCGATTTACGGCATTCAGGAATTGTCGATCGATTCTGAAACCACACTCGAAATGATGGCAGGCTACACCCTTCGAGAAATGCGACACCTGCAACCAGAGGGTCCTTATTACCTAATCGGCTATTCGATGGGGGCTGCGGTCGCGTATGAAATCGCTCAACAGTTATACGATCAAGGGCAAGAAGTCGCTTTACTCGCTTTGATTGCCCCTGTGAATATGATGGCAATTCCAAAAAGATTCATAGTGCTGCAAAAGTTGCCAGTTGTACGGAATTTTCACTTACCGCTGGAACTGCTGACTCGGTGGAATGCGTTTCCTGTAGAAAGTCGATCGCTGCAATTCCACGATCGCACTCTGCTGTTCTTTAAAAAAATCATTTGGAGCTTAAAGCTCGTGGTGAGAATGACGCTGTTTAGCGCGATCGACAATCTCACAGGCAACACTGATCCCTACTGGCGGCATGGTCGCATTGTTCGCCGCTACCGTCCCCGAAAGAGCGCCTTTCCCATCCAGCTATTCATTTGTGAAGAAGAAGCCAAACCCTCGGAAATGTGGGTCAGTTGGCGCACGCTGGCAGACGATCGATTAACCGTTCACATTCTGCCCGGAACGCATTTATCCTGTGTCGATAAACCCACGATGAAAATTCTGGTCGAGAACATCGATCATCTTTTGCCAAAGTAAAGACGCGATCGATTCGTGTCTCCATCCTGTAGAATGGACTATTTGTGCGGAAACAATCGAGAACTTAGAATTATGGCGAAGCGGATTCAGCTCGTTCTCACGCAGAACGTCAGCAAATTAGGACGCATCGGGGACTTAGTCGAAGTCGCACCCGGTTATGCGAGAAACTATCTTGTGCCTCAAGGCATGGCAACCACGGTCAATCCTGGCATTCTCAAACAGGTCGCCCGTCGGCGCGAATTGGAAGAACAACGGTTAGCCGAATTAAAACAGCAAGCCGTTCAAATCTCAGCGGAAATCGAAACCGCTGGCGGATTTGACATCGAGAAACAAGCGGGCGAAAACGATTCGATCTTCGGAACGGTCACAAACCAAGATGTCGCCGATGCAATCAAGGCGAAGACCAATCAGGATATCGATCGACGTACAATCACGCTCCCCGATATCAGCAAGCTTGGAGAATACACGGCTCAAATCAAACTGCACCCAGAAGTCACCTCGAAAGTCGTGATTCGAGTCGTTGCGGCTTAGTACAGAGTTACTAAAACTTGCTAAGATTGGAAATAGCTGTATAGTTGGGGGTTGAGTCTGCGGATAACGTTTGATTCAGCCCCCACTCCATTCCCGCTACTGCTTCTCAGCATCATGGTTCAAGAATTCAATTTCCAACCCGTTAACGATCGCATTCCCCCTCAGAATCTTGATGCTGAAGAGGCAATTTTAGGCGGAATTCTCCTCGATCCGGAAGCGATTACCCGCATTCTCGACATTCTGCGCCCTGAAGCGTTCTACAGTAGCGCTCACCAAGAGATTTATAAAGCCTGCGTTGCTCTTCACCAGCAGGGATCTCCAACCGATTTGATGAGCGTTTCGACTTGGCTCAACGATCGCGGATCACTAGAAAAGTTAGGCGGACAGTCAAAACTGGTGCAACTGGTCGATCGAACTGTGAGCGCAGTCAATATTGATCAGTATGCAGCTTTAGTTGTCGATAAGTTTCTCCGCCGAAAATTGATCAGCACCGGACATCAGATTTCACAGCTTGGACATGAAACCGCGAAAGACTTAGAAAAAGTCTTGGACGAGGCAGAACAAAAGGTGTTCAGCATTACTCAAGTCCGACCGAATCAGGGCTTAATTGCCACAGCGGACATTTTGACCAAAACTTTTGCTGAGATCGAAGAACGATCGGCAGGAATGGCACTTCCTGGATTAGCTTCGGGCTTCTACGATCTCGATGGCAAAACTCAGGGATTTCAGCGATCGGATTTGATCATCGTGGCAGGGAGGCCGTCAATGGGAAAAACGGCGTTCTGTCTAGGTTTGGGGCGAAATATTGCCGCGCAGTATAAGCTTCCGGTTGCGGTGTTTAGCTTAGAGATGTCGAAGGAACAGATCGTGCAGCGATTGTTAGCAAGTGAAGCGCGGATCGAAAGTGGCAGACTGCGATCGGGCAGAATCTCCTCACAAGATTGGGAACCGTTGAGCAATGCGATCGGGCGATTGTCAGAACTGAGAATCTTCATCGACGATACGCCAAATATTAGCGTTGTGGAAATGCGATCGCGTGCCCGTAAGCTTCAAGCCGAACAAGGCGGCGCACTCGGCATGATTTTGATCGACTACCTGCAATTGATGGAAGGCAGCGGCAGCGAAAATCGAGTGCAAGAATTAGCGCGAATTACTCGTGCGTTAAAAGGACTTGCCCGTGAATTGAATGTGCCTGTTATTGCACTGTCTCAACTCAGTAGAAGTGTTGAAAGCCGCGCTGATAAACGCCCGATGATGTCAGATCTTCGTGAAAGTGGAAGTATAGAACAAGACGCTGACCTTGTAATGATGCTTTATCGCGACGAATATTATAACGAGGACACACCCGATCGCGGAATCGCTGAAGTTCTAATCACCAAACACCGAAACGGACCCACCGGGACAATCAAACTCCTATTCGAGCCGCAATTTACGCGATTCTTGAACTTAGCTGCTCCGAATCGGTTCGACTCTTAGCCAGAATGCTGATCCAAACCTAGGAGAATCTAGTAGTATAGATAACGGGTTTGGAATTGCTATCATGGGTACCAATGGTTGAGTCAAGACTGATTAAGGGTCAGCTTGTGGAACTCCCTCAGTATCGAGTTCGAGAAAGCATTAAAGCGAAACACGTCAGCCTCAGAATGACGGTACAGGGCGGCTTAGAAGTCATCATCCCACACGGATTTGACCAGAGCCGAATCCCTGAAATTTTGCAGACCAAGCAAAGTTGGATTGAGCGAACGATCGACCGCCTCGAAGCACAGCGACAACAATTCGAGGCTTCTCCCGCTCTGCCAGATCAACTGGCATTAAGAGCGATCGACCAACTTTGGGAAGTCGAATACCAGCCTACCGGATTTTCGCGTGTGACCCTGACCGAAAAAGGCAAATCGAAGCTCATTCTACGCGGCAACACAAATAATGAGGAGCTTTGTCGCGCTCTATTGCAGCAATGGTTAACCCACAAAGCTTATCAGCGGTTAGTTCCGTGGCTGTGGTCAATCAGTCAAGAATTGCAGCTACCCTTTCATAAAGCCTCGATTCGCGGACAGAAAACGCTCTGGGCAAGCTGTTCTCAACAATGCAACATTAGCCTGAACTATAAATTATTGTTCCTGCCGCCAGAACTTGTGCGCTATGTGTTTGTCCATGAACTCTGCCACACAGTACACCTCAATCACTCAGCGCGGTTCTGGGCATTAGTCGAAGAAAAAGATCCTCACTATAAAGCGATCGATAAAGCGCTGCGTCAATCGAGTCACTATGTTCCCGGTTGGCTGGAAATGCACAATTTGAAAGACTAACTCCGCCTTCGGGTAGGGGAAGTTCAGCGATTGAACCCGTAGGATTCAGAAAAATTCGGGTTTGATTTATGACAGAACCAGCAGAACGCTTACCGAAGCCGACCGACGATTCGCCACCTAAAAATCAAAAAGTGGTGAATCCAGACGATCTCGTCTACAGCGGTGGCTACCAGGGTGATCCTAGAGAGATCGTTGAAAATCCTGCCGTGACTCCTCAAATGCTCAATGAGCCTGGAGATTTGAGAGCCGACGAAATGGACGAAGATTAGAAATCTAGCGCAAAGATTGAACTTTCCCCTGTCTTTCGATATAGTCCGCTCTTAGAGCGCATCTCTGTCATCGGAAAGATGCTTAAACCTTCATGAAAAATTTACAGTTGCCTCGGTAAGGTTCTACTCTAAATTCTGGGGTAGATGTCTTTGAAGCTCTTATTGGGGCTTCATTGGGTACCGCCAAATCAGCGACGCGATCGATTTACCGATCCAGAGATACAATTCGAGGCTTCGAGTTTTCGGTTTCCTTCACAGTTTTGTCATGAAAGTTGCCCTAGTCCATGACTACTTAACGCAGAAAGGCGGCGCAGAGCGAGTTTTTGAAATGCTTTGTCGGCGCTACCCGGATGCAGATATCTTCACCTCGCTGTATGAGCCGGAAGCCTCGATCGATTTTGGCGATCGAGAAGTTTTCACCACCTATCTACAGCGAATTCCTAACGCTTCTCGCTATTTCAAGCTGTTGGCACCGCTGTATTATTCTGCGTTTCGAGCGTTGGACTTGCGCGATTATGATCTAATCATCAGCAGTACGACGAGCTTTGCTAAAGCCGTGAGAAAGCGCCCTGATGCGAAGCACATCTGTTTCTGCCACAACATTACTCGATTCCTGTGGGATACCAAGACGTATCTGCGAGAGTACACTGCTTATCGACGATTCCTGCCGCTCTTGGAACAGGTCTTTCGAGCGATGCGAAAAGCAGATTTGGCATATGCACAAGAGCCAGATGTTTATATTGCGAACTCAAGCACTGTGGCAGGGCGAATTCAGCAGTTCTATCAGAAGCCTGCACGAGTGATTAACTGCCCGATCGATAGTCAGCAGTTTGCTTTCTCAAATCAGAAAGAAGATTTCTACCTCGCTTCGGCACGATTGGTCAGCTACAAGCGATTAGATGTCGTCGTCGAAGCCTTTAACTGGTTGGGCTGGAATTTGGTTGTGACAGGCGATGGACCAGAGCGCGAAGTCTTAGAAGCGCGGGCAATGAAAAACGTGAAATTCTTGGGACACGTCAGCGATGCCGAACGCAAACAACTCTTGTCGAGATCGAAATCAGTAATTGTGATGGCACTGGAAGATTACGGACTGGTTCCGATCGAAGCCAATGCCAGCGGCACTCCAGTCATTGCTTACGGCGAAGGCGGTGTGCTCGATACGCAGATTCCAGGCACTACGGGTGTATTCTTCAACTCGCAAACCCCACAAGCTCTCCATCGGGCATTGCTCAAAGCAAAAGCGATCGAGTGGAATTATCAGAAAATTCGCGATCACGCGATGACGAAATTCTCAGAAGATGCCTTTTTTCAATCGATCGAAGGCGTGATCACAGAAGTTTGTGGCACTGGGTAATTGCAGTTCGACGGATTTTATAGTTTCCTGAAATTTAGAATCAACGGAGTAAACGATCGTGGCGCAAGGCAATATCACCCTGTTCAATCCATCCCCACCGGCTCAAGAACCTGATCCAGGGTACGGTCAGCTTTTTGGCGTGTTGATGCGCCGGAAGATCTGGTTCCTCGGCGCAGTCGCAGGAACGATCGCGCTGGCGGCAGCGGTCACTGCTTTTATGCCACCGACGTATCGCAGTACGATGCAGATGCTCGTTGAATCGAATTATCGAGAACGACGCGCCCCCGGAGATAACAGTCCTTCGTTCGCTGATCCCAATGTCGAGAGCGATACCGCGACACAAGTGAATTTAATGCGGAGTACTCAACTGTTGCAGCGGGCAGTGGATGAATTGCAGCCGCGATACAGCGATATTGATGTCGATCGCTTGAGAAACCGGCTCAATATTGCTCAAGTTCAAGAACTACGCGGTAGTGAGCGAGTGAATACCAGCATCGTTGAGATGAGCTATATCGACTACGATCGCGTTAAAACCCGTGAAGTGCTCAAATCGCTGCAACGAGTTTATCAAGATTACAACCTAGAGCAGCAGCGGAATCGGTTGGCGAAGGGGCTGTCGTTTATTGATCGCCAAATTCCGCAAGTGCAAGAAAAGGTGAATAAAGCTGAGGCGGATTTGGAACGGTTCCGCAAGTCGTCGAATTTGGTTGACCCAGAAGACCAATCGAGAGCCTTGATTGAATCGCTGCGGGAATTGCAGAAAGATCAGCAGTCGAATCGAGGTGAACTCGCAAGCGCACAAGCGAGATTTTTAGCGCTTCAGCAGCAACTTGCCCGATCGCCGGAACAAGCGACGATCGCATCAAGACTGAGCCAATCGAATCAGTATCAAGCGCTACTAGCGGAGATTCAAAAAACCGAAGTTGCACTGGCTCAGCAGCAAACGCGATTTACCAGTAAAACGCCGTTTGTGCAGCAATTGTTAGATCAGCGTCAGCGGCAGGTTGCCTTGTTGCAGCAAGAAGCGCAGCGGGTTTTGGGGGCGGATGCAGGCGCGATCGCGGGATCAGATTCTGCGCTATTCTCAACCGGACAGTTGGGTGAAAATGACCTGAAGTTTGCCAGCGACCTGACCCAGGCGCAAGTAGACTTTTTTGCCGCACGAGCGCGAGATCAAACATTAGCGGCAGAAGCTCAGCGATTACAGTCTCAACTGCAACGCTTCCCAACACTACTGGCGGAATACAATCGCTTGCTGCCGACCGTGAAACTCCAGCGGGACACGCTTGATCAATTAGAAAAGGCGCGGCAGGGATTAGGCTTAGAGATTGCCCGTGGTGGCTTTGACTGGCAGATTGTGGAGCAGGCGAAAGTCGGTCGCCAAGTCGGTCCTAATTGGTTGAGAAATCTCCTGATTGGAGGGGCAGCAGGCTTGATGCTTGGGTCTGTTGCAGCCTTCTTACGCGAGTCGGCAGATAAATCGATTCGGACATCGGAAGACTTGACCAAGCAGGCATCGATTCCACTGATCGGCATGGTACCAGAACTACCGATGTCGGAACTAATGCCGACGACGAACTTTGCTTTTGGTCGATCGACGGGTGACACCTCGATGCTACAAGTCCTGCACTGGGCACCGTTCCGGGAATCGCTTGATTTGATCTACAAGAATCTGCAATTGATGACTGATGGTGATCCGATGCGATCGCTGGTTGTGACTTCGGCGCTTGCAGGTGAAGGAAAATCGACGGTGGCGCTAGGATTGGCGATTAGTGCGGCGCGGCTTCATCAGCGGGTCTTGTTGATTGATGCGGATTTGCGCCGTCCTGGGTTGCACGAGCAGCTACAGCTTCCAAACGAGCATGGATTATCCACGTTGTTGACGAGCGATCGCGCTTTAACTCAGGCAGCGATTCAACCTGCTAGTACCTATAGTGATTTACCGATTTCGGTGCTGACGGCTGGACCGACTCCGACCGATTCGGTGAAGCTTCTCAGTTCTAAACGGATGCGCGATTTGATGACGGTGTTCGAGCAGCATTACGATTTAGTGATTCTCGATTGTCCTCCAGTTTTGGGAATCGTGGATGCGCTATTGGCGGCATCATTCTGTGATGGAACGCTGTTAGTGGGGCGCATGGGACATGTGGATAAGAACGAAGTGTCGCAGGCGGTCGGAATGTTGAGTCGGTTGAATTTGGTGGGTGTTGTGGCGAACTGTTCGGAGAGCGGACATAGCTACTACTATCGATCGGCGACTCAAACGGCTTAAGAGGATGTTTGAAAGGTATAAGAAGTTTCTTCGCTTCGATTGCATCTCGCCCTGAAATGAATTTCGGGCTAATGGTGAAAAGTCTACTGAAGTAGACTCGGAGCTATTTTCAAGTTCTTAGTCCATTTCAATGGACTTTCGCCGATTAGCCCGAAATTCATTTCAGGGCGGGACGTTGCAACGAACGACAACTTTTCAAACATCCTCTAAAGAAGTTTGTGTTAAAGCTTCACTTTTCTTGCAAGAGAACAAGTCCGATGATTTGTTCTCCTAATTATTTTGAGTTCCTCGATCTCTTCATTTAGAAAGATGATGTCGTTTGTCACAGTCCGATCGAGCTATGACAAATGACAGGACAGAATTAAAGATTAGGAAAATAGGAATACGATCGCAGTTTAGGCTTCGGTTAAATTTATGAATTCGTATTCATGAAAGCGAGAATCGTGACGATCAGCGGAGTGCTAAATTGCTGAAATGAAAAAAGTAAAGCGATCGCTTGATCCCGGTACAAATTAGCAGCTTTACCGTGCTATTTATTTCGCCAATACTGAGATTCAGAATGTATTTTGGTATAGGATATAACCCTCTTTATCTAGAAATATTGCTGAATTACGACTAAAGGTGAATACAAATTTAACCAGATTCAGTAAAATGAATTGCAATTATTCCAAAAGATAGAACCTCTTTTTCTTCTTACTGTTGGTGGACACATTTCTCATTAAATCTACTAAGATTTGAGTGACTAATGATTCGAGTAGTTTCCCTGAAACTTAGGCTTAAACGTACAGTATCTTTGAAGCAGTTAAGTTCATTAGGGTGCTCTATTGACTGTCAACTCTGCCTTTCAAAAATCCGAATTTTCGCGACTTTACCGGATACCTCATGACAACTTTTAATCCGCTAATTTTGCAAGGAACGCCCAGTCCAATCCGGGAAAAGACCGGAGACGTAGCGCAGGATCGCCGACGGTGTTTTCTGTACTGGCGGCGCACTCAGCTTCTCGTGTTGCAACCAGCAGCAGAGGAGCGCGATCGCACTTCCAAGCAACCCCCACTTCCGCCGCTCTCGAATCCAACTTGGCTAACTGAGTGCCTTAAGCGTTCTCCCATTCGATTGGTACGGATTGATCCAGCCTTGGAAGAATCGACCATCAAGGAATGGGCAGAAGCGTGTAAACAGTCCGGGAAAACGCTCTATTTACGGTTGCCTCCTGCGACTCATCTTCCGAACCGGAGAGAACTTCTGTGGGTCTGCAAGCGGATTTTGGATTGGAGTGTGGCGGCGTTGTTGTTAGCTTTGCTCAGTCCGATGTTTGTTTTGATTGCAGTCGCGATCGCGCTCACGTCTGAGGGTTCGGTTTTGTTCAGCCAGTGGCGAGTCGGTCAGCGCGGAAAATTATTTCGGGTGCTGAAATTTCGGACGATGGTGATGAATGCGGAACAGGCGCATCATGGCATCATGGCGAATCAATCGGCGGACTGTTTGCACAAGCGCGAAGACGATCCGAGAATTACACCGATCGGGAAATGGTTGCGGCGCTATAGCTTGGATGAATTGCCGCAGTTAATTAACGTGCTGCGGGGCGAGATGAGCATTGTCGGTCCCAGACCTTGGGCGTTGTACGATGCACTGCGGATTCGTCCGGAGATGCAAACGCGACTGAATGCACTGCCGGGAATTACGGGCGCGTGGCAGGTAGAAGCTCGATCGACAGTTTTGGATTTGGATGCGGTGAACGATCGCGATTTAGAATATCTTAGAAATTGGTCACTCAGGGGCGATTTCAAGATTCTGCTGCGAACGGTTCCGAAAGTACTATCAGGCTTTGGGGCGTTTTGAATCTTGGTGCAATTCTATTGTTGAGATTGCAAGACTAAGAGGAAACCGGGATGCCCCGACGGATTAAACGAATTTTCAGCACGACTCGGTTTTGGCAGGAATACGGATTTATTTTTCGGGAGTTCAAATTCTTCCCACGAGTTGCGATCGCGGCTATGATTTTTGCGATCGGGTCTGCGGCGTTTGAAGGATTCGGTTTTGGATTCCTTTTAGCGTTTCTGCAAAACTTGGTGAGTCCGACGCTCGAACCGTTTCGCACTGGGTTCAATTGGTTTGATGTTTGGATTTTGGGAGTCGATCGCGGAGCGACTGAAAGACTGTTGCGCGTATCGAGTCTGATTCTGTTGTCGGCTTGGATTCGAGCCGGATTTAATTACTTTACTCAAGTCTATACCGATTTAGCTCAGCAGCGGTTAGTGGATCGATTGCGCCGTCAGGTCTTCGAGCAATTACAGGCGGTGAATCTTAGTTATTTCAATCGAGTTGCTTCTGGTGAACTGATTAATACCATCACAACTGAAATCGGTCGGTTGAATTTTGCGTTTGCGTTGTGTTCGTTTATTTTTATTAGAATATTGACGCTGATTTTGTATTCAGCATTGTTATTCACCATTTCATGGCAATTAACGATCATTTCTTTAGCGTTATTTGGTGTAGTTGCGATCGTGCTTTCTCGATTAAACGATCGAGTGCGATCGAAAAGCGTTGCGGTTTCTGCTGCAAATGGGCGATTTACCAGTACCGCTTTGGAATTGATTAACGGCATCCGGACGGTTCAGGCGTTTGCGACTCAAGACTATGAACGCAAGCGATTTTACACTGCTAGTTCAGAAGTCGTCAAAGCTGGTACGAAAGCGACTCGGCAAGGTGCGATCGTGCGTCCATTAGCCGAAGGATTAGCGACCACGATTCTGATTGTGATGATCATCTTGGCGATCACAGTCTTTGTGGAGAATGGCACCTTACAAACGGCATCTCTGCTTACATTTCTGTTTATTTTGTTCCGGTTGGTTCCTGCCATTCATGAAGTGAACGGTAGTCGAGTGCAGTTAATTTCGGCAAGCGGATCAATCCGAAATTTGCGGGAATTGCTGCGGCGCGATGACAAACCGTATTTACACGAGGGCGATCGCACATTCAAAAGTTTGAATCACGCGATCGAATTTTGTGCGGTCGATTTTGGCTACGATCCCGATCAATTAGTGCTTAAAGAGATTTCACTCTGCATTCCAAAAGGGCACACAACCGCGATCGTCGGTGGCTCTGGTGCTGGGAAATCAACGCTAGTCGATCTGATTCCACGATTCTACGATCCGACCTTTGGCAAGATTCTGTTTGATGGTGAAGACGCGCGATCGTTCACGCTCGAATCGCTGCGAAAGAAAATGGCGATCGTGAGTCAAGATACGTTTATTTTCAATACTTCGGTGCGTGACAATATCGCGTACGGTTTAGAAGACATGAGCGATCAACAAATCTGGCAAGCCGCAGAACAAGCGAATGCACTAGATTTTATTCTCGAATTGCCAGAACAGTTTGCAACCGTGTTGGGCGATCGAGGAATGCGATTATCTGGGGGACAAAGACAGCGATTGGCGATCGCTCGTGCTTTATTACGTGATCCAGAAATTTTGATTCTAGATGAAGCAACCAGTGCGCTCGATTCTGAGTCAGAACAGTTGATTCAGCAATCGTTAGAGCGATTATCCGCAGGGCGAACCGTGATTACGATCGCACATCGGCTTTCAACGATCGTTCGAGCGGATCAGGTGGTGGTGATGGAGCAGGGGCAGATTGTCGAGCAGGGGAGCTATCAGACGTTGTTAGAAAAGCGGGGGCGACTTTGGCAGTATCACCGAATTCAGCACGAACTGCGATCGGGTTAGAGGGTGTTTTGAAGGTTTCTCGCTGCGGTTTCGCCCGCCCCGGAATTCCATTCCGGGGCTAACAGAACGAAGTTCACTGAAGGAGACTAAAACCCAAACGCAGTCCTTCAGTCCTTTTCAAAGGACTTCGCACGATTAGCCCCGAATTCCATTCCGGGGCGGGAGTGAACGAAGCGAGAAATTTATAAACATAGTCTGACTTGCAACGAATCAACCACTGCACAAACTGCATGAATCTGATTATTCTTGAAAATCACGTCACCAGTCAGCGCGGAGGACAAGAAACAAACCTACTCACCATCTGTCGTGGACTCTTCGAGCGCGGGCATCGAATCACCCTGCTCTATCTCAAACCAGGAGATTTATTAGCAGAATATCGATCGTTTTGCGATCGCACGATTCAAATTAGCGCTTACGGTTTCGATTGGCGAAGTTTAACTAGCACGATGCGATTTCTACCAAGCTTGATTCAGATCAGGCAACTCTCGATCGAGCCAAATTCCGTCATATTTTGCAACGACTATCATTTCTCATTATTTGCGTCTGCACTTTCGTTTTTCCGCCAAATCCCGTATGTGTGTTATCTACAACTTCCACCACTGCAACTGAATCGACAACGAAAATTTGGATTGCGAAACGTCGATCGATTTATTGCGGTTTCTCATCAGACAAAACAAGATTGGATCAAGTTTGGAACGGACAGCGATCGTATTCGAGTCGTACATAACGGCGTTGATTTAGAGAAATTCAAACCTGCTGAAAACTCAATTCAAGCACGACAGCAATGGGGTATTTTTGATGACACAAAAATCATCTCCTATATCGGTAGAATCGACCGGGAAAAAGGACTTGAAACCCTGATTCAAGCGACTGCGATCTTAATGAAGGAAGGAAGAAGAATCAAAACGCTGATTGCTGGAAAACCCCTCACACATTACAGTTTTTCTAAAGGGCGCGAGTGTGAAGACAAAGGCATGAATTATTTACGATCGCTCACTCAATTAGCTGACTCTCAAGACGTTTCTGATCAAGTTCAATTCGTCGGACATCTTGCGAATCCGATTTCGCTTTATCATGCCAGCGATGTGAACGTTTTACCGAGCATCTGGAGCGAGCCTTGTAGTTTAGGTTTGTTTGAATCGCTTGCCTGCAGTGTGCCCAAAGTTGCCAGTCGGATTGGCGGAAATCCTGAGATTTTAGCAGGGGAATTCGACGATTACTTATTCGAGCCTGGAAATGCAGAAGATTTGGCAGAGTGTCTCGATCGCGTCATTGATTGGCGAGAAAAAGATCCAACTTTAGGAATACAGTGTCGTCAGTATGTTTCCGATTATTTTAGTTACGAGAAATTGATCGATGGTATCGAAAAGAACCTACTTGAACTGGTTATTTCCTAATGAAAACCCTATTCACCATTCATTATCCTGCTGATTCAAACGCTGGCGGTTTTGGGGTCACTCAGCGCTTAGGTGAAGAATATGAAAAATTAGGACATCAAACCGAGTTTTACTCACTCAGTGATTTGCCAAAATCGTTACATCCCCTCGCAAAATTCTTACTTTTTCCTGAATTCACCGCTGCGAAAATTGTGCGATCGCTCTCGAAATCCTCGATCGATGTCATCGATGCCTCGACCGCTGATGCCTGGATCTGGGGCTTAATCCTGCAAAAATTCCGCAAAACTCGTCCGCTCTTAGTCGCCCGCTGTCACGGCTTAGAACACATCGAACATTTGGAATACCTCGAAGAAGCCAAGCGCGGAAATCTCAAACTCGAATGGAAATACCCACTCTACCGAGGCAGTATTCGTCTCTGGGAAGCAGCAACTTCGATGCAGCAATCGGATCTCGTTCTGTTGTTGAACAATCGCGATCGCGATTACGTCGTCGAAAAGTTAGGAGTTCATCCCGATCGCGCTCACGTTGTCCCAAACGGCATTCCTGAAACGATGTTGAATCGATCGTTTGAGCCAACCCCGCCCGAAAATGAACCGATTAAAATCGCTCAAGTTAGCAGCTACATTGTTCGTAAAGGCATTCAGTATGGTTCACCTGCGTTGAATGCGCTACTCAAACGCTATCCGAAACTCGAAGTCAGCTTATTCGGAACTGAGATTCCAGCAGAGCAGGTTTATGCTGATTTCGATTCAGAGGTGCGCGATCGCTTAACCGTCATTCCTTATTATGAAAATCATCGACTCCCAGAATTGCTCAAAGGGCATCACATCAAAGTCATGCCTACGATTTCTGAAGGCTTTGGGGTTGCACTCTTAGAAGCGATGGCGTGCGGACTGGCTCCGGTAACTACAACCGCACCGGGACCGATGGAAATTGTGCGCGATCGAGAAACTGGGTTGATCGTGCCTTGTCGCGATCGAGCCGCCTTCGAGCAAGCGATTGAGACGTTGATTTTAGATCGCGGTTTGCTCGATCGACTCAGGCAGAATGCTTGTCGATTTGCACAGCGCTACAGTTGGAAAAATATCGCTCAGGAGAATCTCAACCTGTATGACTTGGCTTGGAAACTGCGATCGGATTTATCGCCTGAATGGATGACGAATGAACGCGATCGACCCACGATATACAAACGCGATTACCCGACCACGTACAGACGCGATTAATCGTGTCTCTACCCCCACCTAAATTTATGCACACTACCCAACCTCAACCCAAATCGCCGCAGCTCTCTGAACCCTGGCTGCTCGTTGGCTGCCTCATTGCATTCACCGCCCTTTGTCTCGCCGTAAATGCTGCCTCAATCCTTCGATTAGTCTTTCCTGCGGGAAGTCTAGCGGTTGGAGCACTCCTCTTTTTTCGATATCCCATTTTCTACATCGGATATACCTGGTGGCTGTGGTTTCTCACCCCGTTTGTGCGTCGATTAATCGATTGGGAAGTCGGCTGGCTCGATCCAAATCCAGTCCTACTTGCTCCATTTTTCGTCGCATTTATACCGATTTTGACGTTACTCATTCAATTACCCAAAGCAATCAAAGGAAATGGACTTCCTTTTGTCATGTCTGCTGCTGCTGTATTGTATGGAGCATTCATTGGACTGTTAAGCTATTCATCCCAGACCGTAATCATCGCACTATTGAGCTGGATGACACCGATCTTATTCGGATACTATATTTTTTCCCATTGGCGAAACTTTCCCGAACTCAAGCGCGTTACCGAAAAAACTTTCCTGTGGGGAATTTTGGTTATGGGAATTTATGGAGTAATCCAGTTTCTGGTCGCGCCCGTATGGGATCAGTATTGGCTGCAAAATTTGATTAATCTGCTGCAAATTTACTCGTTCGGAACACCAAATCCATTAGGCATCCGTGTATTTAGTACGATGCACTCTCCACAACCCTTTGCGACCGTAATGGTGGCAGGATTGTTATTGCTGTTTGCAATTAAGAGTCCAATCAAGATTGCATCCTCAGCGTTTGGCTATTTGGCGTTTCTCTTAACGTTGGCGAGAACATCCTGGCTGAGTTGGTTTATTGGTTTAATCGTCTTCATCCCTTCGTTGAAGCCCAGACTCCAGATGCGGTTGATTGTGACGTTAATGGTGATGTCTCTCGTCGTATTGCCATTAGCGATGATTGAACCCTTTTCGACGGTGATTAGTTCGCGATTTCAAACGTTTTTCTCTGCGCAACAGGACGGGAGTTTTATCGATCGTAGTCTCGGCTATTCCAATCTCTTAAGCGAAGCCTTCAGCGAAATCGAAGGGCGCGGTTTAGGATACGTGATTCGAGATGCAAATATCGGCGGAAACGATAGCGGGATCTTAACGCTGTTCTTGAATTTGGGCTGGATTGGCACGATTCCTTATGTTGCAGGAATGGTGCTTCTGGTCGTGAATGCGCTGCAAACTCGCCAAGCCTCAAACGATCCGTTTGTCGGTGCCTGTCGTGCGATCGTCATTGCCACCGTCTCCCAAATCAGTCTGAATACAGTCTTTCTTACTCCATTCGGAATTGTGCTTTGGGGATTTATGGGACTAGCTGCGGCGGCTCGATTGTACGAAACGCAACAGGCAGCTAATCCCCCGACGATCGAGACAATCCTTGATCAACGTTAGTGCGATAAAACGCTCGCAGCGGCAGCAATTCCCGCTCCAGGCGTGAATCCGTCGTAGTTGAGGTCTTGCAGAGTCGCTTCAAGAGCAGCGATCGCAGTTAAAAGATCGCGATCGCTGACAAATCCCAAGTGACCAATTCGGAAAATTTTCCCCTTGAGATGATCTTGTCCACCTGCGAGGGCAATATCAAACCGATTCCGCATCACTTTCCGAATTTGTTCTGCATCGACTCCATTCGGCATCACGGCGGTAATCGCTGGACTACTGCACTCATCCGCTGCAAACAACGGCATTCCTAAACCTTTAACTGCCGCTCGTGCTGCTGTCCGAAGCCGTTCGTGTCTTGAGAAAATGTTTTCTAATCCTTCTGCCTGCATCATTCTCAGAGCAGCTTGCATCGCGTAGAACAAGTTAATCGCAGGCGTGAACGGAGTGGTATCTTTCGCGCTCGACTTACGATATTTGCCCAAATCCAAGTAGTACCGAGGCAATTTCGCAGTTTTATAAGCTTCCCAAGCCTTCGGACTCACAGCAACGAAACCTAATCCCGGCGGAATCATGTAGCCTTTCTGCGATCCTGATGCAACGACATCTAAGCCCCATTCATCGACGGGAACACTGGTCGCACCCAAACTGGTCACAGTATCCACAATAATCAACGCTTCGCCATGTGCTTTCACATAGCGATTGATCGTTTCCAAATCATTGATCACACCCGTTGAAGTTTCACTGTGCGTGATGATCACGGCTTTGATTTGTTTTTCTCGATCGCTTTCCAACCGTTCCCGAATCGCTTCGGGGTCGAGCGGTTTACCCCATTCTGCCGTCACGCGCTCAGTCTGCAATCCATACGCATCAGTCACTTCTGCCCAGCGTTCCCCGAATTTACCATTCGTTCCAACTAAAACGCGATCGCCCGGACTGAGGAAATTGATGATGCCCGCTTCCATCGCGCCCGTCCCACTTGCCGCGAGAATGAGCACATCATTTTGAGTTTGATGCAGCCACTTTAAATTTTGAGTGACTTCTGCCACGATTTTGCCAAAATCACCGCTCCGGTGTCCGATCGGATGTTTTGCCATTGCCGATAAGACCTGCTCCGGCACCGGAGTCGGTCCTGGAATCATGAGCATTAATTTATCGTCCATGATGGGTTCCTTAGAAAGCTAGAACAATTTGTGCATGATCCAGGATTACACAGATGGTTCAGAATGCGGATTGAATTTGATGAAGCGATCGCGCCAAAAAATTCCCCATCGCAAAAGATAGGGAAATCCATGATCAAACGTTGTAAGGTTAATCTTCCTTCGCTTCGTCAGGCACGATCGCAGTTCCCTCAGAAATGAGTTGCTTCGACTTCCGCGATTCCAACCACAATGGCACTACAACCCAAGCTGCCACCAGCAAGAACGCGACAATACCAAACTGAGAAGCCAACGTAAACAGCTTCTCTAGCGGCACAATCTGACCCGCAAAATACGCCAGTGACACCATCACCGTCGCCCAAGTCAGCGCACCGATCGTGTTATACAGCGTAAATTTCCAATATGGCATTTCAGCAATTCCCGCTAAGGGACTCGCAAAAATCCGCAGCAGTGCCACAAATCGACCGAGAAACACCGCTTTGCCTGCATTCTCACCGAACTGCCGCTTCAATTCCTCAATTTGAGCTTCTTTGATCCGAAACAGCTTACCTAAATTCAGCAACAGTGCCCAGCCGCCATACCGCCCAATCCAATAGCCGATATTGCCGCCGATCGTGGCTCCAAGCGCAGCATCACCTACGACCCACCAGTAATTCAACTGATCACTGCCTGCTAGAAATCCACCTGCAAGCGTCACCGTTTCACCCGGAATCGGCAGTCCCAAATTTTCCAATAAAATCCCGAAAAAAATCGCCCAATATCCGTACTGTTGAGCAATTTGCTCGATCGCTTCTGGCGAAATAAAGTCGAATGACATTTACGATAACCTTTACAAAGCTTCATCTTCCTTTGATCTTGACGCGCTTACGTCCGAAGTGTCAACGAGAATCAGAATGATTTTGCGAAACCGATTCAATTTCATCCGTATTTTTCTATAAGAACAGAAAAGCTTTATTGAAATTGAATCGCGATGCAAACGAACATGAAGATTCGATGAAAGTCAAGCGATCGCAGCTTACGTCCGGAAAGAGACTCTTTATAGTTGAAGTACTCTAGATGCGTAGATCTACCGAGTGGCGGAACGATTCAAGGCGCGATCGTCGTCGAATTAACGGTACTCCGATTACGCTTTAAGATGTCAGAGTTTCGAGATAAACGATCGACATACGATTTTGAACTGGTGTGGGGGAAAAGCATGGCGTTAGTTGAGCAGCACGAAGAGATTGTGCTACAGCCACAGGGACGGCTGGATGTGGTGGGCGGTGAGGCTCTACAGCAACAATGGGTCACACTCGCTCCTAGACGGTATAAGGTTTGGATTATCGATTTGTCGAGAATTGAGTTTATCGATAGTTCAGGATTGGTCGCGTTGGTGGGTGGATTGAAGACGGCAACAGAAATGGGCACGAAAATGGTACTGTGCGGGTTGCGTCCTTCATCTCGACTGATTTTTGAGATTACACAACTCGATCAGGCATTTGCGATTTTTGAGAATTATGAGGCAATTGCGCGATCGTTTGGGCGGTCACAAGATGTCTTGCAGCTTGCTTGAATTCGCATCGAAGTCATCAACAAAAAGCCCCCGCAAATTGATTTTTGCGAGGGCTTTATTGATGAATTGCGTTAGAATTTCTGTTCTAAGCGTTCCCAAACGTGGGCAAAGAAATGTCACCTTCACCCCGTGGAAAAGTGGGTAAATCAAGATGCCCGTTCCGGCGATTCTTCACCGCAAGGCGGTAATTGACGCTTTGTAATTCTGCATGAAGTTGACGATTCTCCCGCTGAATCATCGCCACTTTCTCCCGAACCGGCTGCATTCGTTCGGCAAACTTCTGGCGGTAGACCTTGGGCAATTCTTGCACGACCTGTTCCAGCATCTTCGATCGCTCAGTCAGTTCCTGAGTCGTCTGGCGCAGTTCGTAGATTTCCTGATCGCGCTGTGTCATCTGCTCTTGGTAGAACGTGACTTGCTGTTCGACCGTGTGAAGCTGCTCTCTAAGAGATTGGACTTCTGCCAGATGCCGCTCTGACGGTTCATCGGAGCTTGGAACGGGTGCGATCGCATTGCCTTTTACCAACCGGAAAAGCTCCTGAGACAACTGCTGCACGAGTTGATCGCGCATTTGCAGTTCCTCTTGGAGGCGGAGATTTTCAGCGTGAATTTGTTGGGCTTGAGAAGCATCGAGTTGAATCACGAGACAGGTACTCCTGGGGTCATCAAGTTGAGGTTTTCCTCCCACAATCGCGGAGGAGACGATCGACGAATTTCTCGCCAGATTGCGGTTGCCGCCAATGTACCATCCGCGACCGCAATTGATACTTGATTTAACCCCTCTTTTAAGTCTCCGATCGCAAAAATTCTCGGATGCGATGTCCGACACATATTATCGGTGGCTAGATTTCCGCCTTTCCATTCGAGATCCAAGCCTTGTAAGTAACCGTTGTAAAAATGCGAACCCATTGCCACGAGTCCGGTTTCAAGCTCGATCGTGCTGCCGTCCGCGAGTTCAACCCCGGTCATAGTGTGGTCATGTCCGATAAATCGCTTCAGCGGCATTTCGACCAGCGGATACCCGTGCGCTTTCAATTTCTCACGCATCGCATCGCTGACTTCAAATAAGCCTTGAGTAAACACCGTAATGTACGGCGTAAACCAATTCAGCACGAAAGCCGTATTGATCGCGCCTTCGGTTCCGGCAAATAAGCCACATTTCGTATCCGCCATTTCCCACCCGTCACAAATCATGCAGACGTGCAGATTGTGTCCGGCGTAATCGAAAACGTTCTGCATGTCATCGAGTTTGGGCAGATGGTCGATGATGCCACTGGCAGCGATAACGTATTTGGCGCGGAAGACCGGGTAGCTACTTTCGACTTTGCCGATTTTGGTTTTGACTGCAAAGGTGTCACCCTCATCTTTCACTTCCTCGACAAAGCCCATGAGGTAATCGCCACCGAGAGAAAGAAAGTGATTCTGACCTTGTTGAAGCATCGTGCGTCCGGGAGTTCCGGGCGGTAAGCCCAGATAGTTTTGAAGCTCCTGCATCCAGAACGATCGCCCGCGACCTTTTTCGATCACAAGACATGATAATCGGTAACGCTGGAGATAAATCGCTGCGGAAAGTCCACCCGCTCCCCCGCCAACGATGATGACATCGTAAACGTGATCAAGCTTTTCTGCGAGGTTCTTTTTGGTAAGCTTCATATCTGATCCTTGTACGAATGCGGCAATCTCAATCTAAGGTTAGGACGCAACCCTAGACTTCTTAATGTAGCAATTTCAAGCAAGAGACGAGGATCGGATCGCTGGTCTAAGACGGGGGGGATTTCCGATTAGTACGCTTGAGCGATCGAGCCTTCGGATCGACCGACCGTTTTAATCAGTTCCATACCGTTTTGAACGAGTACGATCGACGGATCGCCGCCTGAGTTCAAATTGATTCGCTTGACGGTGACTGCCCCATTTGCCAGCTTTTCACCGACTTGCACCGATCGAGAAGTGCCATCTGTATCTTCGATGATGGCGCTCACTTGGTTTCCGGTTTGGATGACTCCGGTCAGCGCGATCGCGTCTGCTAAATTCGCTTGGGACACAGGGGGCATGGGAGGCGGCGCAATCGGGATCGCGGGCAATGGGCGAACAGAAACCGTCTGCGGCATTGGAAGAACGGGCTGAGGAAGGGGAACGATGGGCTGAGCATCGATCGAGGATTTCGCTGCGATTGTTTTTTGAGGAATGACGGTTGTTTGAAGTTCAGTTGAAAGCGTTGGAGCCGCAAAAGGATCACGAGTGCTATCGACCGCCACAGGCATGAACGGAGTTTTATTATCGGTCGTGGGAATCATGCCAGGAACTTTAATCGGCGTAACCGTCTCAAGTTTCTGAGGTACAACAGGTTTCGCAAACGCTTGAGGAGACGGAACGTTAGCTTGAGGGGTGCGATTCGGTTGGCAACTCATCAGGAGCAGCGCAGTTCCAGCAATCATCCAGTGACGGTTTTTCATACAGATTTTCCGGGTGGCTACACTGATCAGAATAGCCACCGATTTTTGGAATGCACGGCGATGTTTGCAGGTTTCACTATCGGTTTTGACGGATTTTTCTGCGTCGATCGTATTTCTACGTGGGCGTTCTTGCGGTTGTCGATCGTGCTTACTGGAAAAACTACGCGAATTGCTATGGTAGAAGGACGCGATCGAGATTAATGAATCAGACCTAGGACAAACTATGCAACTCTCTATTTCTGATGATCAGCTAAAGATTGACTTGGATGGGTGGGAACGATTTTGGGCGTTTTACTACAATGCTGATCTGCACATTCCGCTAACTCACATCAAGCAAGTTTCAACTGAAGAACCTCCGAGCAGTTGGACAGATGCAAGATTGCCGGGAACTTATTTACCGGGAGTGATCAAGGCGGGAACTTACTATACCGATCGAGGAAAGGAATTCTGGTATGCGACTCGCTCAGGGCGCTACTTAGTTTTAGAGCTTGAGAACGAGTTTTATAAAAAAATTGTGCTGACCCTTGATCAGAACCAACTTTGGGCAACACAGATTCGCAACGGACAAGCGGTTTAGCGATCGCACTTATTTGATCAGCGTTCCAATCTTTTTCAGAATGCTCAGCACATCGTAAAGCTGATTGCGCCGGGAAATTAGCGAGTAAACATCTGAGAAATCATAAGCTTGCTCAAGCACTTTCGCAAATGCAAAGCTACTTCCATTTGTGACCAATCCAAACACGGCTTGCTGCGGGTTCGGATTCGCCATCATGTAAGTGAGTAGCTGAGGAATTCCAACCTCGATCGAAGCCTTCGTTTGTTTTGCCTCAACCACTAAAACCCAGAATCGCTGCTGAATCACCAGTGCATCAAGCCGTCCCTGAATCTCTTCTTCATCTTCAAACTTAAAACTGACTGGCAGTTCTGCTCTAAACCGAAACGGAGGCTCGTAGAATCCTGCTAAATCAAGCAACGGAGACACAATCAGCAATTTGACGGTTTCTTCGAGCATTGGGCTATCTGCTTGTTGATAGTCGTATCGCTGTTTGATTTGGTCAAGGCGTGCTGTGTCTCCAGCGCTCAAAGGCACGATGTCTTCCCGCCATTCGGTGAAAAAGCGATCGTTGTCTGCCCGTCTGAGTCCAAATTTTTCGTGAACTTGGTTGAGGCTAACGATTTGCTTAGAAATTGCTTGAACCATTGGCTGTCTCAATGCTTTTCCTTATGATACTTTGTGCTCCTGCTTGAGACGGAGAAAGCGATTCGAGAATTTGTTAACATAACTTTATTGTTGTCCTGCGATCGTATGTTGCTTAATCCGAATCAGCGAGAAAAGTTAGACCCCTCGAATGATGCTTTGTTTTATGAGCAGCCGCGCTTTGTCACGCATGTAGATGAAGGATTTATTCAGCAGTTGACTGATCTGTATCGCGATCGCTTAAAGCCGAATTCGCGCATCTTTGACATGATGAGCAGTTGGGTGTCACATTTGCCCGATGATGTTCAGTTCGAGCATGTGGAAGGACATGGATTGAATGGAGAAGAGCTTGCGCGAAATTCAAGACTGAATCACTACTTTGTGCAGAATTTGAACTTAGACCCGAAGTTGCCACTGCCCGATCAGTCATTTGATGCGGTGTTGAATACTGTTTCAGTACAGTATGTTCAATATCCTGAAGCAATCTTTAACGAAATTCATCGGATTTTGAAACCGGGTGGAATTGCGGTTGTTAGCTTCTCGAATCGGATGTTTTATCAAAAAGCGATCGCAGCTTGGCGAGATGGAGCAGAACGCGATCGCGTTGAACTGGTGAAAAACTACTTCAAAGCGGTTCCTGGATTTTCACAGCCTGAAGTGATTGTGAAACAATCTCAAACGCCGCCCGTCCTACAGTTATTTGGGATGTCTGGAGGCGATCCGTTTTATGCAGTGATTGCCACTCGGGTTGATTGATAATAGGCGTACCTTACTCACCCGTAGCGATCGCATTTCGATACAAGTTTGCAAACATATTTCTCTGATGACATACAGATATTGAAATTTGCGAAGAGACATCACAGTCCCTATCCTGACCCCAAAACAGGTCGCTAGAATTCGATCAACTTAGATCTGGAATTGTTTGGTAGGAACTAAGTGAGATTGTTCTCCAGCAAGTTTGGTGTTGAGTTTTGCCTCAGCATCAGGAGACTGGTTTAATATCCAATCATCAGGAAACTATGGAAAGATCTGCTTACGCTGCAACCGTCAGTGTCCATCTGCATTCCGCACTGACTCGGTTCGCTCGATCGCTGAAAAAATTCTGCATAAATCTTCGTAGCTCAGCTTGGATTAGTGTCGCCGGATTGATGCTCGGAGCCTCGATCTTGATCATTCAAGCACCCGATGCTCAAGCCTTTACGGTTCAAGTGAATTCCAGCGTTTCTGCGCTCAATGTCCGCAACGGTCCTGGAACCCAGTTCGGCTTGAACGGCAGACCGCTCTTCCCCGGTGAAATCGTGCGAGTCGTGAATCAATCGGGAAGTTGGTATCAATTGCCCGATGGCGGTTGGTTCTCGTCCGCTTTCGTCACCACAGGACCTGGGACTGGCGGCGGTGGAGTCGGGGGCGGGGGAACTCCGATTAATCAAACTGTGAGAGCAACCACAACCGTTAACGTGAGAAATGGTCCTGGAACCGGATTTAGCTTGAATGGTAGACCGCTGAATCCGGGTGAAACGGTGCGAGTGATTCGGCAATCAAATGGCTGGTATCAATTGCCCGATGGCGGTTGGTTCTCTTCACAGTTCGCACAAGTGGTTTCTGGAGGCGGAGCTGGCGGCGGGGGAACACCGACCAATCGAACTGTGAGAGCAACCACGACTGTTAACGTGAGAAATGGTCCTGGAACCGGATTTAGCTTGAATGGTAGACCGCTCTTTGCGGGTGAAACAGTCCGGGTAGTCCGCGAATCGGGAGGCTGGTATCAATTGCCTGATGGTGGTTGGTTCTCTTCTGCATTTGCCACAACTGTTTCCGGTGGCGGCACTGGGGGCGGCGGTAACTTTACCTCGGCGACCGTTTCCACGAATGGCAGTAATTTGCTGATTCGATCGAATCCTGGCGGCGGTGTGATCGGCAGTCTTTCCAATGGGACGGTTGTGCGCTTATCGGGACAGCGCAGCGGGGGTTATACTCAGCTATCCAGTGGCGGCTGGGTGTCTAGCTCTTGGTTGAGATAGAACGCCCGAAAGGTTCAGGGGTGTTTACTTCTGAACCTTTCTGATGTGCTTTAAAGCTCCTGCGCTCCGATTCTGTCTCGCCCTGAAATAAATTTCGGGCTAATCGACGCAAGTCCATTTCAATGGACTAAGAGCCTGAAAATGGGTTCGGAGTCTACTTCAGTGGACTTTCCACCATTAGCCCGAAATTCATTTCAGGGTGGGAGTGTAACGAAGTGAGCCACCTCTAAACACGCCTTAGAAGCGTAAGGGAGTAGTCGAAGGAGATTCCACGCCTGCTTGTCGGACTCCACCTTGTCCAGCCCGATCGAGTAATTGCATCGGATCGATCGCGCTTTGATAAGTATCTACACCTTGGCGAATTTCATAGTGCAGATGCGGTCCGGTGGAATTGCCGTTATTCCCGATCGCGGCAATCAATTGACCGGGTGTGATCGTTTGACCGGGTTTAACATAGGCTTTACTGATGTGAGCAAACAGGTGAATCTGTCCTTGGCTGTCTCGAACTTTGACGTGCCAACCGTAACCCCATTCGTAACTGTTCGTATCTTGTTCACGTCCGACATACGAAACCACGCCACAGATCGGACTATTGATCGGGTCGCCAACTTTGCCATCGAAATCGACTCCGGTATGGAAATGAGTTTGTCCCGGATTAAATGGATCGCTGACTCGCCCGAATCCCTGATTAATGACCGGAATCGGGACGGGATAGACTGGAGCACAATTAGAGGCGGGCAGGAGAAGTGGATCGGGGGCGGGGGTGCTGCGGATCGTGATTACTTTCGGCGCAGAGGCGGCTAGGAGTCGAACTTGGTTGCTTTGTACCCAACCAATGATACCGGAGCGATTCGATTCCATTTTGTACCAGGTGCTGCCGTCTCTGGTTTGGGTTTGGCTGAGGACGCGGATACGATCGCCGGAATACGCAAATCCTGCGATCGTCGAATTTGCAGATGGCTCGACTTGAACATTGATCTGAGCGAAGCGTTGATTTGCGATCAGTTCAGCAGGCTGGGTAGCGCTGTTTACCACACTCTGCGCGAACGAAGACTGTAACCAATTCGGAGCCGTGAGAATCCCAAAGCTTAGAACGAACAGCGCTAAGCTCTGGGCGAGAATGCGCCCGGTACGATTGATTTTCATGAGGATACGTTAGGGGGTTAGGGAGAAAAATGCGATCGCGCTTTTCTACTTCCCTGCCATTGAACCTCAGATCGGGAAATTATTGATCAATTTTTGCAACTAAATCTGTTGCCGTTTCGCACAGTTGACGGTGAATTTTTCCATTGCTGGCAAGAATTCCTCCCCACTGGCTAACATCCTGGCGATTGTATTGCACTGGAGATTGATCGAAATAAGTGAACTGTCCGCCTGCTTCGGTCAAAATCAGTTCAGGAGCGGCAAAATCCCAATCTTTCGCAGCAGATTTTCCCGATAAAGAAAGATAGAGATCGGCTTGTTGTTCGACGATCGCAGCAATCTTACAGCCGACACTGCCGATTTGACGCTGTTGTTTCACAGGGAATTGTTCCATCAGTTGATTAAATCTCACATCGCGATGACTGCGACTCGCAACGACGGTGAGATCTTCAAAGTTGGATTTGTCTGAAGCTTTTACTGGATGTCGATCGCCGTTTTGAGTTTCGACCCAAGTTCCGCCGTTTAAGGTTGCAGAATAGAGTTTACCGACTGCGGGACAAGCCACGATCGCAACGACGGGACGACCTTGATAAGCGAGAGCAATATGCAGCGCGTATTCTCCGGTGCGGTTGATGAAATCTTTAGTGCCATCGAGCGGATCAATGATCCACACCCAAGAACGACTGAGACGAACTTCAGCAGGTTCAGATTGATAAGTTTCTTCGCTGAGATAACCAAAGGTTTGTGGATCGAACACCGATTGCAGCTTTTCGAGAATGTACGAGTTTGCCGCAATGTCCGCTGAAGTGACCGGACTATCACCAGATTTCTCGACTTCAAAGTTGCGGGATTGTTCGACCAGAATGTTTGCGGCTCCCCAACCGACTCGACGTGCGATCGCACAAATACCTTCAAAGTTCATCGTAATCATCCAAACAGCCTCATTATTATAGGTGTCGTTTCATCCATTCGCGGGTGCCGAAGAACTGACAGGAATGTGAAGCAACATTGGCAGCCTTTGAAAGTGTGTCTGTAAAAGAGTGCTCTAATATATAGTGGCAAAATGCACCATGAAAGATGTCGCCTGCACCGAGTGTGTCAATCACTGGAACTTTGGGAACATCAATTTCAAGGGTTTGGAGTTCGATCGCATTCTTTCCCTGTGTGATCGCAATGTTTGGAATTCCAAAGCTTTGTAGATAATCAAAGACGGTTTGGTCGGTGGGTGGTTTGAAGTTGGCAGAGCAAATCGCATAGTCTACATAAGGTAAGACGGTTTCAAATCCAGGTTTCCAGCTTCCACCGTCAATCACAACCGGAATGTTTTTCTCACGGGCTTGTTTTGCGATCGCGGCTCCAAGCTGCATCTGATGTCCATCGATCAAGACAATATCAATGTCATCGAGAAGATTTTCACAATCAATCATCACTTGAGATTTCACGGCATTAATTGACACGACTGCTCGATCGCCTGTTGATTGAGTCACGACGATCGAGGAAACAGGCGGCGATTCTGTTTTAGTTGGATCAAGATCAATGATCTGAACACCACAAGTTTCCAAGTCACTTTTAATTAAATGACAAATAGGATGTGAGCCGATCGCGCCCGCTAATGTTGCAGAAGTGCCTAAATGTTGAAATGCGATCGCGGCATTTGTCGCAGGACCTCCAGCCGCGATCGTCGTCTCTTTTGCCACGATTTTTTGATTCGCGATCGGAGGTGCATCCGCAAGATAGATTAAATCTAGCGTCACCAATCCCACAAATAAGCCACGTTTTGACATAATTTTGACATGACAGCAACTCTATATATTGTGGGCACACCCCTCGGCAATTTAGAAGACATGACATTTCGGGCAGTCCGGACTCTGCAAACTGTAGATTTGATTGCCGCCGAAGACACGCGCCACACTGGAAAACTCTTACAGCACTTCCAAATTAAAACGCCACAGATTAGCTATCACGATCACAATCGACATACAAGAACCGCAGAACTGATCGCTCGCTTACAGCAAGGCACCTCGATCGCACTTGTGACCGATGCAGGAATGCCCGGAATTTCTGATCCTGGGTACGAACTGGTAAAAGCTTGTGCAGAAAATGGAATTCCAGTTGTTCCAATTCCGGGAGCAACCGCCGCGATGACTGCTTTAAGTGCTTCGGGACTCAAGAGTGATCGATTTGTCTTTGAAGGCTTTCTACCTGCAAAAGAAACCGAACGGCGCGAACACTTGGAAACATTAATTACCGACGATCGCACTCTGATTTTCTACGAAGCTCCGCATCGAGTGCAGAAAACACTCCAAGACATTGCCACTGTTTTAGGCAGCGATCGACAAATTGTTTTAGCGCGAGAACTCACTAAACTGCACGAAGAATTTTGGCGCGGAACCGTCGAAGCTGCGATCGCCCATTACACAACTCATGAGCCAAAAGGTGAATTTACGCTGATTGTGTCTGGTGCAGAACCGACAGAGATTGTTTTAACTGAGGAGGTTCTCAAAGCTGAATTACTCGCGCTCATGCAGCAGGGAGTTTCTCGATCGCAAGCCAGCCGCCAGCTTTCTCAACAAACCGCTTTACCGCGTCGTCACCTGTATCAACTCGCCTTACAGATCGAACCATGAGCGACTCCGAACTTGATCGGCTACTGCAAAAAGCCTTCGAGCAATGTGAACGTCTGGGACATCCGCTTGATCCAGAGCAAAAAGACATTCTGCGATCGACTTTGCATCAAGAAACCCGCACCAATCCACTCGCACAATTAACCGAGGAACAACGGCAGGCTTTATTGATGTTTGCTCAGTCTGAACCGGACTGGAAGACCTCACTGTTAAATGATTGGCTGCAAAATCGCGATTCTGGAGCAATGCAATTCATTAGAGACCAGTTTGGTTTATCGTGGCTCAATTCGATTCTGCCTGAAGATTTAGCGGCATATCGCGATCGAGAAACGAGATTGAACATTGGCGATCGCATTGAAGTCTCAAATACGCTTTGGGAATGGGTGCAAGATGGCGACGAAGAATGGTACTCCTGCACTGTGATTCGCTTGATCGAAGCAGATAACTCACAAGAGACACGCTGTACCATTCGGTTTGAGAACGGTCAGGAATATGAGATTCAAGGAATGTATGACTGGAATCGATCGAACTGGCGATGAACTATTTTCGATTCGCGATCGTTGTCAGTACCAATGCCCCCAACACACAGCCCATCCCGACCAATTCATGCGGTTGCGGATATTCTCCAAGCTGCAACGCTGCAAACGTCACCCCCATCACCGGAGTCATCAACATCCCCAAACCTGATAAGCCTGCTGGAAGCTGACTCAGCACATACATCCATAAAAACATCGGAATCGCATTTCCCGGCAGCACATTGTAAGCCAGTGCACTGATAAAGGCAGAGTTCCACTGAATCGGAGGAGCCGGAACAAACAGCGCGATCGCGATCAGCGGTACTGCCCCGAACAACACTTGCCAAGCAGTCAACGACAGCAAATTCACGTTTGCCATATCCATTTTTTTCGCAGTAATGGCTCCACCTGCCCAACTCAACCCCGCTAACACTGCCAAAATTCCGCTGAACAAAGTGCCCTGCAATCGAAATGGATCAAGAATCAGCAACAATCCGGAAAACGCAATCCCGATCGCGATCCACTGCAAGCCCTTAATCCGCTCCCCCAGAAAGTACCACGCCAACAACAGCGTCCAAAACGGCATCGTATACACCAGAATCGCTGTTTTTCCGGCTCCTCCACTCACCAACGCCCAAGCTGCAAATCCACTAAATCCAGCAGTTTGCAACAGTCCCAACAAGAAAGTATGCGGAACTTGCTGCGGTTTCGGGGACTGTCCTCGAACGAGAATCGCACTCAGCAAAATCAACCCGCTCCCCAGATTCCGCAAGGCGGCAAACACAAACGGCGAAGAGTACTGTACACCAATCTTCATCTGCGTCCAACTGTAGCCCCAAAGAAGCGCGATCGCAATCAACGCGAACACCGCCAACTTAGGAATCCGAGAATGAGTCATAACCGCCCCACAATTCAATCAGGGATAGCTTAGAGCCAAAGTTCTTCGTATACAATCCACCAGAGGCATTAAGAACTGTAAAATTAAAGAAAAAGGTTCAGATCCGATGACAAATCCCACTTGGAAAATCAAGCTGCTCTATGATCGTGAATGTCCGCTCTGTATGCGAGAAGTCAACTTTTTGAAACGGCGAGACAACGATCGGGGTTTAGTCGCATTTGTAGACATTGCCGACGCGAACTATTCCCCTGAAGAGAACGGTGGGATTGATTACGAAACCGCTATGGGTCGGATTCACGCCGTACTACCCGATGGCAGCACAATTAAGAATGTCGAGGTGTTTCGGCGCGTTTACGAAGTGCTCGGCATGGGCTGGGTCTATGCAATTACCAAAATTCCGGTGTTTGGCTGGCTTGCTGACAAGTTGTACGAGATTTGGGCAGATTGGCGCTTGGCATTGACGGGAAGACCGGATTTAGCCTCGATCGTGGCAGAACGCGAGAAATGTTCGATCGAGGGTCGTTGCCGAGTCGAGAAGCGCTAGAACAATGAACCTTAGAGGGTGTTTTAAAAGTAGCCGTTGATTGCATTCACCCGCCCGAAGCTGAACCTCCGGGCTAACAGAGGAAAGCCCCCTCAACGGGACTAAGCGCCGCAGAAATTGCAATTTAGCCTGCTTTAGCAGGGTTGCGCCCATTAGCCCAGAGGTTTAGCTCCGGGCGGGATCGAACCGTAGCGAAGTGTTCTTAAATACTTTTCAAACGTCCTCTTAGATATCAGATGCTGATTCAGTGGTCAGACGAAGATGAATGTTTTCTAGTCGGATTTCCTGATTTTCCAGGTCAGCACTGGCAAACACATGGAGAAACCTATCAAGAAGCCTTTACCAATGGAATTGAGGCACTTGAATCGCTGGTTGCCGCCTACGAGCAAACTGGAGAGCCTTTACCAGAACCAAGAACTGTTTGCACTGCTGCTTGAGCAATATGAACAGGAGAAACTCAGAACATTGAACCAATAACGCCAATTGACTCAGATGAATCGATCGTAAAGTCGCATCGCACTCCAAAAGATATGCTCTAGGATAGACCTTTGTTGATTTCGAGGATTTAGACCTTGAGCATCGAAGAGAGAGCCTGGGAATTGTTAGAAAAATCGGTTGTGTATTATCAGGGTCGAGAGATTGGCACGATCGCTGCCTGTGACACTGAAATCGCCGCCCTGAACTACGACCAATGTTTTGTCCGAGACTTTATTTCATCCGCGCTGCTGTTTTTAATGCGGGGCAGATTTGAGATGGTTCGCAACTTTCTCGAAGAAACGTTAAGACTCCAGCCGAAAACGACTCAGTTCGACTCTTCTAAACCCAGTCGCGGCTTGATGCCTGCTAGTTTCAAAATTATTGCTTACGAAGGCGGAGAGTATCTCAAAGCCGACTTTGGTGATCATGCGATCGGGAGAGTTGCCCCCGCTGATTCCGGATTGTGGTGGATCATTTTGCTCAGAGCTTATGTGATTGCCACCGGAGACATTAGTTTTGCTTCTCAATTAGAGGTGCAAGAAGGCATTCGCTTTATCTTAGAACTCTGCTTGGTGACACGGTTTGACATGTATCCGATGGTGTTGGTTCCCGATGGTGCCAGCATGATCGATCGACGTATGGGAACCTATGGTCATCCGCTCGACATTCAAGCTCTGTTCTATGCTGCCCTCAGAGCCAGCCTAGAATTGCTCGTCGAGAGCGATGAAAACCAGAAAATGATTCAGGGGATTCACAGCCGTTTAATTCCGCTCAGACGGCAACTGAGAGAGCATTATTGGCTCGATCCAGAGCGGTTGAATGTGATTTACCGCTATCGAGTCGAAGAATACGGCGAAGAGGCGCTCAACCAGTTCAACATCTATTCTGATTCAATCCCGTTCTACAAGCTGGCAAATTGGTTGCCAGAAGCAGGCGGATACATGGCAGGGAACTTAGGACCCTCACAGTTGGATGTGCGCTTCTTTTCGATTGGAAATCTGATGTCGATCGTGTCTGCACTCGCCACTGAAAGACAATCTCACAAGATTCTGAACCTGATCGAACTGCGCTGGACTGATTTAGTCGGACAGATGCCGATGAAGCTCTGTTATCCTGCCCTTGAAGATGTCGAATGGCGCATTGTCACCGGAGCCGATCCAAAGAATCGTCCTTGGTCGTATCACAATGGCGGGAGTTGGCCCGTTTTACTTTGGATGCTCACCGCAGCGGCGAAAAAGATGAATCGCGGAGAACTCGCGCATCATGCGATCGCCATTGCAGAACGTCGATTACTCGAAGATCACTTCCCCGAATACTATGACGGTCCCGATGGTCGATTGATCGGCAAAGAAGCACGGAGATATCAAACTTGGACGATCGCAGGTTATCTACTCGCAAAAGAACTGTTAGCCAACCCGGATCATCTGAAGCTGATCAACTTTGACTGGGAAGCCAAGTGATCAAATCACAACAAATGATGGAGCACTCGTGAAATTTCGACAGTAAAATCACAGTACTCCATCGGCTGAAACCCGCGCCGTCGGACTTACAGGCAAGTTTTTATCTATCCTGGAATGGACTATCAAAATGGCTGAAACACTGTGATCGTAAGCATTACATGATCTGATAGTTGATCAACAGTAGGCAGAGCAGCTAAGAAAAGTGCAAAATTAACATACAAAATTGCAAAATTATTGTTCTGATTGATCCAACAGGTACTACAATCAAGAACAATTTACAGTGAGGTAAAACAATGCCCTACGCTATCTTAGACAACTCCGTCCGCAAGAACTTAGAACAAGAACGCGATCGACTGACGAGCGATCGTGATTCGATCATCAAAGCCGCAGTTTCAGCAGCTACCACTGAGATTGATCAAACCCTCGAATACCTCAATGGTTTGCTCGGTGGACAAATCGAACCTCCAACCAATGGCAAAGGTAAGAAAGCCGCAGCAGCGATCGAGCTTCCGAAAGTTGAAGCGGCTCCCGAACCCGAAGCCAAGCCCAAACAGCAGCGCAAAGGACGCGGCAAAGCAAAAGCAGCAGTCGAGGAAACCACTACAGCGGCTCCTGAGAAGAAGACTCGCGGCAAGAAGAAGACCGAAGAAGCGGCTCCCAAGAAGACCCGCAATGTAAAACCTCCGGTTCCATTTGATGCCACCATGAAGCGCGACTTCAAAGGAATGACTCCCGCAGAAGCAGTCCTGAAAGTGCTGAGTGGTTCTCCCAGCGACACCTTCACGACCGATGAAGTGATCGAAATTCTGTATGGTTCGCTGCCGAGTGTGAATGTTCCGGAAGCTCGTAAGCGGATTGCACTGACGTTGGCACACGGCATGAGAAAAGGTAGCTACGAGAAAGTTGCCGAAAACCCCAGCCGCTTCAAAATCGCAGGCTAATTGGTTCGTTCTTCTGCTCTATCGCAGCAAAGCTCATCATGACTACAGTGCTGGTTCACTCAGAACACACTCCGATCGCGGTTCATGTTCCGGCTCAGAGTCTGAGATCCGGAGCGAACGGCACAAAGAAAAGCCCGGATCAGGTCGTTAAACCAGAATGACCGGGCTTGGTGCTGAAATTAGCAAGGATTTGGTGAGCTAAGCTTCGACTTTTACGCCTTTCCAGAAAGCAATGTAACCTGTAATGTTCTTCGCCGCATCTTTGGGCGTGGGATAGTACCAGGCTGCGTCCTTGTTGGTTTGACCATTCACCACAACGTTGTAGTAGCTGGCGATACCTTTCCAGCCGCAAGTGGTGTGAGTGCTGCTGTCTTGAAAATATTCGGACTTAATCGAGTCGGGCGGAAAGTATTGGTTCCCCTCGACCACTTCTGTACGATCACTTTCGGCTAAAACGACTCCGTTCCAAATGGCTTTCGGCATGATTGGTTAATCCAAACGCTTCGACTTAAAGCGTATCACTCTCCCTGCGGCATGTAACACTTGCCATCGCTCCATCGATACACCTGCGTTGTCTCACAAGCGCGGCTCTGATCGTTCAAACTCGTTGAGCCAAAGTGGATCAAGGTCAACACGGCGACGATGAGCGTAATCCCTCCAGAAATCACAGGCGACATTCTAAATCGGGGTGAACGATAAAATCTAGCATCGTGGATTTGAAGAGACGATCGCAAGTGTAATCATTGAAATCATATAAAAATAAAATTAGGCTTTACTGAATCTTCAAGAAAACTCAATCGTGATCCTAGAGAAACGTCGATCGCGCGCTTTAGAGAGTGTTTGAAAAGTATAGAAAGTCTCTTCGCTTCGATTGCCGCCCGCCCTGAAATGAATTTCGGGCTAATGGTGGAAAGTCTACTGAAGTAGACTCGGAGCTATTTTCAAGTTCTTAGTCCTTTGAAAAGGACTTTCGTCGATTAGCCCGAAATTCATTTCAGGGCGGGACGTTGCAACGAACGACAACTTTTCAAACATCCTCCTCAGGAAAACTGCACAAGCGGCGCACGTATCAGACAAAATGAATTCTGTCTGCTCTCGGTGGTTCAACCCTTGACTTAGGGAATACCGTTAAATTACTCACTCATCACAGGAGTTTCGCTCATGAGCCGTGCTTATCCCTCTGTGCCGTTTGAACAAGCCCCGTATCGCCAGGTGCAGTCTTTGCCGGAACTGTGGTCGATTATTTCTAAGCAGTACGCGGATGTTTTAGCGGTTTACGACCCGCACAGTACCCCAGAAGTCAAACTGACCTACGCACAGCTTTATGAGCAGATGCAGCGGTTTGCAGCGGGGATTCAGGCGTTAGAGATTCGGAGCGATGGAGCAGACGACGTGCCACCGCGGATCGCATTGTTTGCGGATAACTCTCCTCGGTGGTTGATTGCGGATCAGGGAATTATGCGATCGGGAGCCGTAGATGTGGTGCGAGGTGCTCAAGCTGATCCATTGGAGTTACGGTACATTTTGGAGCATAGCGGCTCGGTGGGGGTCGTTTTACAAGATGCGGACTTGCTGAAGAAATTACGTCCGATTCTGGCAGAAGTGCCGCTGCAATTTGTGATTTTGCTCAGCGACGAGACGGCAACTTCAGATACTTACAAAGTGATGAACTTTTCTGAAGTGATCACGCTGGGAAGATCTCACACGCTTCAACCTGTTCAACAAGATCGGCAGACTTTAGCCACACTGATGTACACATCGGGAACATCGGGAATGCCAAAAGGCGTGATGCTCAGTCATGGAAATTTACTATATGAAGTGAATGGTGCTTATGCGGTCGCGAAACTGCAACCGGGAGAGCGGGTTTTAAGCATTCTTCCAATTTGGCACAGCTATGAGCGCACCTTTGAGTACTTCATTTTCTCGAATGGTTGCTCTCAGATTTATACAAACATTCGCTTTGTGAAAAAAGACATTAAGGAACATCGACCGCATTACATGGTGGGTGTACCGCGACTGTGGGAATCGATTTACGAAGGCATTCAGAAACAATTCCGTGACCAACCTGCGAAAAAGCAGAAGTTGGTGAAGTTTTTCTTAGATCAAAGCCAGAAGTACATTGTGGCAAAACGAACGGCGGAGAATTTGAACTTGGATTACCTTGATCCATCGAGTTCTGAGAAACTGAAAGCGAAGGTGCAAGCAGCGATTCGATATCCTTTTCACAAATTGGGCGATCGCTTGGTTTACCAAAAAGTCCGAGAAGGAACGGGCGGCTGTATTAAGTTCGTGGTCAGCGGCGGCGGCTCGATCGCGGAACATTTAGAAGACTTTTTCGAGATTGTCGGCATCAATATTCTGGGCGGCTATGGACTGACCGAAACTTCTCCGATTACTCATGCGCGTCGTCCGTGGCGGAATGTTCGGGGAGCCGATGGCGAAGCATTACCGGGAACCCAAACGCGGATTGTTGACCCAGAGACGCGCAAAGATTTACCGATCGGGCAGCGGGGCTTGATTTTGCTGCGGGGTGCTCAGATTATGCAGGGTTATTACAAGAATCCGGAGGCGACCGCAAAAGCGATCGACAAAGAGGGCTGGTTTGATAGTGGCGATTTGGGGATGGTGACGCGCTATGGCGATTTGATCATCACGGGACGGGCGAAAGATACGATCGTGCTGACCAACGGCGAGAACATTGAGCCGCAACCGATCGAAGATGCGTGTCTAAGAAGTCCGTACGTGGATCAAATCATGCTGGTTGGACAAGATCAGAAAGTTCTGGGGGCATTAGTTGTGCCGAATATGGAAGCTTTGGAACAGTGGCGCGGCGGCAGTGTTGACCTGCAAGATTCAGCCGTACAGGAATTGTTCCGGCAAGAATTGGCGAAATTAGTCAAAGAGCGTCCGGGTTATCGTCCAGACGATCGAATTGGTTATTTTAGGCTGTTGTCGGAGCCGTTTACGATGGAGAATGGCTTACTGACGCAGACCTTGAAAATCCGGCGAAACGTGGTGATGGAGCGCTACCAAGGTATGATTGACGAGATGTTTTCGCCGTAGTTGTCTTGAAGGGGGCGAAAGCGTTTATGATGACTCCCTAGCCCCCCCTCCCCTAGTTTTTACTCTGAGTCACAGTATGGAAATCTCTAAGTCTCATCTGTTGTTGCAGCGCAATGTGAATGTGAAAGCGGTGGTGACACCCCGATGGAAGGACGAAGCACAGCAAACGTTACAGGCGCAGTTAAATCAGACTGATAATCAGTTACAGCAGCTTGAAATGCAGATGCAGCAGGTGTTGACTGAAATTCAGCGACAAACGCTGCAACCGGGAAGTCCGGAGGCGATGCAGCAAAGTGAAAGTATTCGGATGCAGTTCAATCAGCGCAAAAGTGAATTGCTCGAACAAAAGAATCAGACCTTACAGCAGCTTCAACAGGTTCAGATTTTGGAGTTGGATCAAGAGGTGCAGCAAGGTCAGATCGGGAGCGTGTTTCGGATTGAGCCGGGGGATAATTTGATCGAGAAGATGAATGTTGAGGTGTTGCTGCGCGATGGCATTGTTGAAGAGATTCGCGGGATTATTTAAGTTCAGCAAGTCGTAAATCACCATTAAGAGGCTGGGTCTTGGGGAAATCTCTTGCAACCCAGCTTTTTGTTATGTTGGCAAGTTCTAACTCTGAACTTGAGTTGGACGTGCTGGCTTGCTTCGTTGCTCACTCGTCCCGAAATAGAATTCGGGGCTAATCGTGCGAAGTCCACTGAAGGGGACTAAAGACAGGAGAGAAGTCAAAAAATGTCACGATCGATGACTCCCGATTCTCGCTATTGTCAGTGTTGGACAATCTTCTGCGCGACGTATGGCAAAGTATATTCTGGCTCTCGATCTCGGTACGACAGGCAATCGATCGTTTCTCTTTGATCAAACCGGAACGATTGCCGGACAAGCCTATCTGGAATTGAAACAGTACTATCCGCATCCGGGATGGTTGGAACACGATGCTGAAGAGATTTGGAATGCAGCACAATCGGTGATTCGATCGACGATTCAATCGATCAATCCGGCGGAGATTGCCGCGATCGGCTTAACGGTTCAGCGTGAAACTTGCTTACTTTGGGACAAAAACACCGGAAAGCCACTGCATCGGGCGATCGTTTGGCAAGATCGACGAACAGCAGATTTTTGTAATCAATTGCGAGATCAGGGATTTACTGAAGAAATCTACGATCGAACAGGCTTAGTGATTGATGCCTATTTTTCTGCAACAAAGCTGAGATGGTTGCTTGATCAAGTTCAAGGCATTGATTTAGACAATGTTTTAGCGGGCACGATCGATACTTGGATTTTGTGGAATCTGACCCGTGGGAAAGTTCACGCGACCGATCACAGCAATGCCAGTCGCACTTTATTAATGAACTTGAAAACGCTGGAGTGGGATGAACGATTGCTGGAGATATTCGGCATTTCTAGAAAGATTTTGCCTTCGATTCAGCCAAGTCTAGGAACATTCGGAACAACGGATTTATTGGGAGTTGAACTTCCAATTACTGCAATTCTGGGGGATCAACAGGCGGCATTGTTCGGGCAAGGATGCGATCGACCTGGATTGATGAAATGCACGTATGGAACCGGGAGCTTTCTTGTCGCTCATACTGGCTCGGAGATTGTGCGATCGAATCAACAATTGATTTCCACGATCGCTTGGACACAGAACAATCAGGTAGGCTATGCACTCGAAGGCAGTCTGTTCACGAGCGGTGCCTGTGTTCAATGGCTCAGAGATGGATTAGGACTAATCAAAACCGCACAAGAAACCGAAGCGATCGCACAACAAGTTCCCGATAATGGCGGCGTGTACTTTGTACCTGCATTGAGCGGATTGGGAACACCACATTGGGACATGAGCGCACGAGGAGCATTTTTAGGAATCACAGGCGGCGTAAGGCGGGAACACATGGTTCGAGCCGTGTTAGAAGCGATCGCGTTTCAAGTGAAAGAAGTCGTGGATGAAATTGAAACTTATAGCCCGGTTCCATTGCAGAAACTTGCAGTCGATGGTGGAGCTTGTGAAAATAACTTTCTCATGCAGCTTCAAGCCGATGTATTAGGCATTGCGATCGAGCGTCCAGCGATTCGCGATACAACCGTTCTCGGAGCGGCGTTTGCGGCAGGACTCGCCAGCGGATTTTGGCAGCGTTATGATCAATTAGTTGAACATCGAGTCATCGATCGCATTTTTGAACCGCGATCAACTTCGGTGCAGTCTGATTTCAAACAATGGCAAAAAGCAGTCGATCGGGCAAAATGTTGGTAGTTCTATTCTCAGAATTCGTAGATGTTTGATTTCTCTGAGTTGCCTTTAGTGTTGGCGGGTCCAATCTTGCGACGAACTGAACCAGAATCAGTGACGGTTTGGGTTGCACTTCAGCAAGCTTGTACGGTTAATCTGCGAATCTACAGAAATGAACAAATCGATCGCCCTGTCATGGAAGGAACACGATCGACAATTGCGATCGGAGAATTTCTTCATGTCGTTGCAGTGACCGCTCGATCAACTGAGAGCGTTTTAGACAACGATCAAATCTATGCTTACGATCTACAGTTCACGACGGCTGAACGAACTTACGAATTTGAAGCCGCGTTAACTTCAAAACGCTTTCCAGAAATTAGACTCAGCTATTTTGATCACCAGAAACCGACCTTTGTACTACCTCCCGATCGCATTGAGGATCTCAAGTTCGTTCAGGGTTCCTGTCGCAAACCTCACGGACATGGAATCGATGCCTTGCCGATTTTGGATCAATTGTTAGAAACGACAGCCGCTTCATTACGCGATCGACCGCAACAATTGTTTCTCACAGGTGATCAAATCTACGGGGATGATGTTGCTGATCTCTTTCTCAAGCTGGCAAGTTCGCTAGGAGATACGCTGCTCGGATGGCAGGAAAAATTACCGATCGGTCAACGCGACAACATTGATTACTGTGTTCCCTCAGAGTTTCAACCGGGACAAAGAGCGGATGTTGCCACAAAAGAAGCAGGATTCACCGCAGGCTTACGACACAAGCGCACCAAGGTCACGAACCATCTCTTTAGCTTGGGAGAATACTATGCGACCTATCTTTTAGTCTGGTCTCCGGTCGCTTGGGCGGCATCGAATCTAAAGATTGAACTCCATCCGAACATTCATCAATTTGCTCATACCCTCTGGAAAGTTCGACGAGCGATGGCGAACATTCCCACCTATATGATTTTTGATGATCATGAGGTGAGCGATGATTGGAACTTAAATCGAGCTTGGTGTTTCCGAGTGTATGGGCGACCCTTGGGGCGCAGAGTCGTACAAAATGCAATGCTCGCTTATGCAATGTTCCAAGGTTGGGGAAATACACCAGAGCAATTTGAAGCGGGACAAGCTGGAGAACGATTGTTAAACGCGGCTCAAACTTGGTCACAGTCGAAAGGAACTGATCAGGATGCCTATCAAGCGATCGCGAATTACACTGGAATGCCGCCCGAAGAGCCGGAAACTGGACTCCCTCAATTGGTGCGCGATGAGGATGTAATGATTCTCGATCGACATTCAGAAACGCTTACTTGGTACTACAGTATTCCAAGTCCTTGTCATCGGATTGCTGTGTTAGATACTCGAACGTGGCGCGGCTATCCGATGGGGACACAAGCAGAGCAGTATGGAGTCTCAAAGGCGGTCGCACCCCCGATGTTACTTTGTCCAAGTGCATTAAAACAGCAGCTCTCTTTGCTCCAAGCTTGTACACCGGAGCAATTCCCCATTTTGATTACGCCGACTAATCTCTTTGGCTTGAAAATCATTGATCGCATTCATCATTGGCAGTTACGCCAGAAAAAAGTTTTCTCAACGGATGTCGGTGATGCCTGGAATATTGATACATCAGCACTAGCAACAGTGTTGACGATGTTGTTTGAAGCGCATTCCGCGATCGTAGTTCTCTCTGGTGACATTCACTACAGTTCCACGATTCGACTGTCTCATCAAAAGCTAGACCAGCTCGAACCACCCGATACACTCGTTCAACTCACCTGTAGCGCAATCAAAAATGAGGAACTTCTGACGCGGATTCTGCACACTCGCTTAAAAGATTGGTTGCTACCGGAACCCGATCGTCATTGGCTCGGTTGGAATCGTCCCGCTAGAATGATTGAAACCTCAAAAAATCGATTTGTGAAGCCGCCGGACTGGAAATGCACTTTAGGATGGTTACGACGCAGAGCCGTTCGGAGATATAGCCCGAATCTCGATCGCTCTTGGGTGGTGATTGAGCAAGACCGATCGTGGTTGAAGTTTTGGAAATGGAAATGGTTTCAAGACGGGCGGGAGATCATTGGCGTGAATAACATTGCGCTAGTAAGCTTTGAAGCTTCAGAAAATTCATTGAGGATTTTTCATAGCTTGTACTGGTTTTCGCGCTGGAAACCGCTGCAAATTGTTCAGAGCCGCTATGATTGTGATCTCGATCGACAAACCCGGTAAAAGAGACGACCCAGCGGATCGCCTCTACCCGGATTGCTATTTTCCTAACACCGAAGTCATCGCCCGACCGATGTTCTGAGGTTGCATTGCATCGATCGCGGCTGTCGGTTCATAGCCACAATGCACCATACAATCTGCACAGTTTGGATTGCCGCTCTTCCGTCCGTACTGACTCCAATCGGTATTATCCAATAGCTCTTGGAACGTCTTGTAATGTCCTTCGTTCAGGAGGTAACAAGGTTTTTGCCAGCCTAGAACACTGTAGCTTGGACTGCCCCAAGGTGTGCACTCATAGTCTTTCTCACCAATGAGAAAATCGAGAAACAGCGGATTGTGGCTAAAATTCCACTTCTTACCCATCTTCATCGGTGCTAGGATTTGGCGGAACAGGGCGTGAGTTTGTTCGCGCTTGAGAAAATGATCCTGATCCGGTGCCCAATCATAGGAATAACCGGGAGAAATTTGCATTCCATCCACACCCAGTTCGTTCAAGAAATCGAAGAACTCGTGCATCTCTTTAGGATTAGCACCTTCAAAGATGGTGGTGTTCGTGTTGACCTGGAAACCTCTGGCTTTTGCGGCTTTGATCGCTTTGACCGCCGTATCGAACACGCCTTTACGATCGACACATTGATCATGCCAGTCGCGCATTCCATCTAAATGCACCATGAAGGTGAAATAGGGCGAGGGTTTGAACTTATCGAGGCTCTTTTCGAGCAGCAATCCGTTCGTGCAGAGATAGATGAATTTTTTACGATCGATCAATCCCTGAACAATTTCGCTAATCTGTGGATGCAGCAGCGGTTCGCCTCCCGGAATCGATACGACTGGCGCACCACACTCTTCAGCCGCTGCAAAACATTGTTCTGGAGTGAGATTTTGTTTCAGCACTTCGACGGGATGCTGAATTTTGCCACAGCCAGAACAGGCTAGATTGCATCGAAACAGCGGTTCTAGCATCAAGACCAGAGGAAATCGCTTTCGCCCCATCAGGCGCTGTTTGACTAAATAAGAGCCAATCCCAATCACTTGCTGTAAGGGAACACCCATTCCTATCTCCTCACTATCGGTTGAACGGATAAATTTTCTTGAAACCAGTTTACGGCATCTTCCAAAGCGGTGCGAATTGGCGTTTGAGGCAGTCCCAACTCACGAATCGCTTTCTCCGGATTGTAGTACATTGGTTGTTTTGACATTCTCACCCCATCGATTGGGATTGACGGCGCTTTACCAAATTTTGTAAGAATCGCTTCGTCAATCCATGCCACACTCAGCGGCAACCACAGAGGAACCGATCGAGCAGGCGCACTTAATCCAGTGATCTGACTCAGTTCATCTAAAAGTTGTTTCAAGCTGAGATTTTCATTGCCGAGAATATAGCGTTCTCCGGTCTTGCCTTTCTCAAGGGCGAGTAAATGTCCCGCAGCGACATCGCGAACGTGCACAAAGTTCAAACCCGTTTCCACATAAGACGGCATTCGACGCTGCAAAAATCGTAGGACAATATCTCCGGTCGGTGTCGGTTTGATGTCGTACGCGCCGATCGGTGTACTCGGATTAACAATCACCACATCTTGACCGAATTGGGCTGCAACAATGGCTTCTTGTTCTGCCCAGTACTTCGATTTTTTATAGTGTCCGATGAGCTTTTCGACTGGAGACTGATACTGTTCTGTTGTCGGTTGACCCCTGGGATCAATGCCGATCGCTGCAACCGAACTGGTATAAATCGATCGCTCAATTCCCGCTTTTCTTGCCGCTGTGAGCACATTTCGAGTACCGAGAACATTGCTTTGGTAAAGCAGATCTCGATCGCGCTGCCACAAAGAGTAATGTGCTGCGACGTGGAATAGTACTTGGCATCCTTGCATGGATTGGGCTAATTGTTCATCGATCAAATCGCCTCTAACAATTTCAACATTCAATCCTTGTAAGTTTTCTAATCGACTGTCAGGACGCACCAAGCAGCGCACCTCAAACCCTTTTTCGAGCAACGATCGAACAAGATTTGCTCCTACGAAACCTGTCCCACCTGTAACAAATGCTTTCATCGCGTTAAATCACTCTTACTAACGACGCTTTCCAGGCTTCAGATCATCGAGCAATGTATAAACCACAGGCACCACAAATAAGCTGAGTAAAGTTGAGGTAATTAATCCACCTGCGATCGCGACTGCCATCGGGGATCGTAGTTCTGATCCGGCTCCTAAACCAATTGCGATCGGAACCATTCCCAGAATCGTTGCAGCAGTCGTCATCATGATCGGTCGGAGCCGAATCGGTCCGGCTTGGAGAATGGCTGCATTACGATCGTAGCCTTCGCGTCTGAGTTGATTGATGTAATCGACAATCAAAATCGCGTTTTTATTCGTCAATCCCAACAGAAACACAAAACCAATCAGCGAAATCATGCCGAAATCACTCTGAGTAATTAACAACGCCAACATTGCACCCACGAGCGCGAGAGGCAAAGAGAGAGCAACCACGATCGGGTCAATCAAACTACGAAACAACCAGACCAGAACAATCACAATACAGAGCGCTGATAGTCCTAATGTTTTACCAAAGCTCCCAAAGATTTCCTGACTGCTGGCAGAATCGCCACCTAAACTCAGTGTGACTCCAACTGGCAGAATCGGTTTTGATTCTTCGACCAATCGATTGGTTGCATCGCCTAAAGAAAGGTCTTTACCTAAGTTGGCACTGACATAAACGACTCGCTGCCCGTTTCGTCGATCGATTTGTTGAAGTCCATTGCGATTGCTACTTCCACTTAGAGTCACATCTACAATTCCGGGAATCGTTTGTAAGCGATTTTTCAAATCAGTTCCCGCTTTCTCTAACGTTGTTAAATCATCGCCTTTAATCCCTGCCTGAAGCGGCTTTTGGCTCCCTGCTTCGACAAAGGGAATATCTTCAACGCTGGTAGAGACTCCTGAAATTTGGGGCAAAGTCGATCGCAGTTGATCCTGTACGGTTGCAGTCGGAGTAGAGCGATCGTCTTTTAATCTGACATAGAGCAAACCTTTATTCGGTTCTCCTTCACGCGATCCCACGGTTGTAAATATGGTTTGGACATCCGGAGACTTTCGGACTGCATCTTCAAGCTGTTTCGCGACATTGAGCGAATCTTGCAGCGGATTGATCTGCGGAACTTGTCCACCGGAAGCCACAATGCGGGCGATTTCTTCTTGGGGTGGAATCTGTGGCAGGGGAGCCGTATAGCGAACATTAAATTCACCTCGATCGAGCTTCGGAATAAAGCCTTGAGGAATCATCGGAATGATTGCAATTCCCGCTGCAAAACTCGCGATCGCAATTCCCACAACAATCAGCCGATGCCGCAATGACCAGCGCAACAATCGATAATACACATCGCTAAACCGTGACCAAATCCCATTCGTATGATTCTGGTTTTGTCCCGGACGTTTCCGCAACATATAGATTGATAGAACAGGCGATAATGTTCTCGCGACTAAGAGCGACATAATCATCGCAGCCGAAACAGTAATTCCAAATGGTTTGAAGAATTGACCGATCACACCGCCCATTAAGCCGATCGGTAAAAAGACTGCAACGGCTGTAAACGTTGCTGCGGTGACAGTTAATCCGATCTCATTCGTGGCATGAAGCGCGGCTTCTCTTGGGGTGGCTCCATCTTCGATGTGTCGGCTAATGTTTTCGACATCCACGATCGCATCATCCACGACGCTGCCAATCACGAGCGCTAACGCCAACAATGTGATTGTTTCTAAGTTGAATCCGAAGAACGCCATCACAATAAACGTTCCAAGTAAGGAAATCGGAATTGCTAAGGCAGAAATTAACGTCGCTCTCCAACTCCGCAGAAATGGGAAAATCACAATGATTGATAACACGATCGCTTCGATCAACGCCTCGATCGTAGAATGCGTTGCCCGTCGAATAAATTCCGCTTGCGTTGCTGCAAGTGTAATCGTGACATTAGAAAGATTCTGTCTTAGCGTTGCGATTTCTTTCTCAGCCGCATCAACGACTTCGAGCGTATTCGCATTCCCGCGCTTGATCACTTGAACGGAGAGCGCATCTTTTCCATTAAATCGCGTCAGTGTTGCACCTTGTTCATTTCCACCCGCTCCCAACACGTTCACTTTCAGAACACCCGGAATTTTCGTCAACTGTGGAACGATTTGATTGTTAGTGACATTTACTAAGTCTTGGAGATTGCGCGAAGTGCTTTCGATCGCATAACTCACCGCTGCGGATTCGTTTAAATTCAGTGCAGTCACCGTGTATTTTGAATCTTTCGGCAGTGTGACCGATTTCATTGCCGCTTCAACTCTTTGACCGGATTCCTCCAGACTTGTACCGACCGCAAACGAGAGACTGACCGCAGTTTGATTCGGAAACGTTGAAGAGCGAAGATCATTCAAGCCTTCGATCGATTTCAAAGCTTGCTCGATCGGTGCTGTGACTTGTTTTTCTGTTTCAGTCGTCACCGTTAAGGGCGCTTGTGCATTCACCACGACAACCGGAAACGTAATGTCAGGAAACAGCGCGTATTTTAGAGAACTGAATGCGAACAGACCCGCAACGGTAATAAAAATCCAAATGCAAATGGTGAGGGCAGGTTTCGCGATCGCAATTCGTGAAATATTAAAGCGTTCTCGCGAAGTCGGTGGAGTGGGTAAATCCATAGAAATCAAACCTAAAAGTAAACTAGCGACAAGAATTTGAGATGATCGAAAGTGTCTCCGTTTTACCGCGAGATTTTGTTGTAAAACTTTATTTTTTTGATGGTTTCCGTCATTCTCGTTCCTCAAGGTGCAGAATATCAAGCGGTCTCTCAAGGGGTTCGCGCTCAGAAAAATCCACCAGAAGTGATAGCCATTCCAGCAGGGGCAGCCGCTATAAGAGATCTCGATCGCTGTTCTGAAGCATCGGATGTTTTGGTGATGGGTCTATGTGGCAGTTTATCGCCTCAGTTTGAAATCGGCACGATCGCGCTTTATCACGCCTGTGTCAATTTGTCTGGACAGGTGCAGGAATGCGATCGCGCTTTAACAAATCGACTACAAAATCAGTTTCAGGTTTCTCCAGTGCTGGGATTAATGAGCGATCGCGTGATTTGTTCGGTGACTGAGAAACGCAGTTTGGGCGAATTCTACAAAGCAGCTGTGGTCGATATGGAGGGATTCGCGATTTTGGAACAGCGATCGGTGGCAATGCTTCGAGTCGTCAGCGATGATCTGAGCGGCGATTTACCGGATCTCAGCACCGTGATTAATTCAGATGGCAAAATTCAGGCGATTCCGATGGCGATCGCCATGATGAAAAGACCGATCGCGGCAAGCCGATTAATTCGAGGATCGCTGTCTGGATTACGAAAATTACGTGAATTGGCTTCGGAGCTTTCACGATGATTCTGATTTTATCGAGCTTACTAGCGTTCTATTTAGCCTGGAATTTAGGCGCAAATGATGTCGCGAATTCGATGGGAACTTCAGTTGGCTCGAAAGCGGTCACGCTAAAACAAGCCCTAATTATTGCCGGAATTCTAGAGTTTACTGGAGCCGTTTTGTTTGGTCGTAACGTCTCCGAGACGCTGATTACAGGGATTCTCGATCCGGCTCAATTCACGCCGCAGATGTTAATTATTGGCATGATTTCAGTGCTCGTTGCAGCGGGAATCTGGCTGAATGTGGCGACTTTGTTTGGATTTCCGGTTTCGTCATCTCATGCGACTGTGGGCGCGATCGCGGGAGTGGGTTCGCTGGCGTTTGGACTCGATGCGGTGAATTGGAATGCGATCGAACTTATTTCAATCACTTGGATTGTTACGCCATTCGTGAGCGGTCTAATTGCAGCGATGTTTTATAGCACAATTAAGCGTTTCATTTTGGATCAACCGAATGCGATCGCACGTTTACAGCAATGGATTCCTTGGATTAGTGCAGTTCTGATTGGAATCTTTGGTGTCATTGTTTTTCCAACGATCGCAGAATCAATTCAAAGCGCGATTCATCTATCGATTCAAAATATTTCTCTGATTCTAGGTGTCGTTGCAATCAGTACTTTATCGATTTCAGCGTTTCAAAATTTACAAACGGTAGAATCTACGATCGCTAAATTTCAGGTTGTGAGTGCGTGTTTTGTTGCGTTTGCTCATGGCTCGAATGATGTGGGGAATGCGATCGCTCCATTTGCTGCGATCGTCTCTGTTTTGCGATCGGGAACAGTTCAAGATTTTGAAATTCCGATTTGGATATTGGTTTTAGGTGGGACGGGAATTGTGGCAGGATTGGCGGTTTTGGGTGGAAAGGTGATTTCTACGATCGGGGAAGGGATTATCTCATTGCAACCCAGCGGCGGACTGTGTGCAGAATTGGCAACTGCTACGACGATCTTGATTGCATCTCGATATGGGTTGCCTGTTTCGACTTCTCACGCGCTGGTGGGCGGCGTTGTTGGTGTGGGATTGGTGCAGGGATTGAAATCGGTTCGGATGGAAACGATTCGAGCAATTGTGTTGACGTGGTTAGTGACGATTCCGATATCGGCGATTTTCAGCGGAATTGTGTTTTTGATTTTGCGATCGATTTTCATTCAATGAACTACCGCCGTTGTAGCACTCCCGATCGCCGCAATTCCCCTAAATCCTTTGTCCCGGTACAAAACAAAACCGTTGTAATTTCCGCCTTCAAAATATCCACTAACAAATGCAGCGCTTCCTCGGATTCGTTCGCCGCCTGCAAAAACGGCAACGCCAACCCTGCTAAATCTGCACCGAGCGCGATCGTTTTCGCGACATCTAATCCGTTTCGCAATCCACCCGACGCAATCAGCGGAATCGTTGCCGACAAATGCCGAATCTGCGTAATGCAATCCGCTGTCGGAATTCCCCAATCTGCAAACGTCAAACCTAATCGACGCTGTTTCGGATCTTGAGCGCGACCACTTTCGACTTTTGCCCAGGAAGTGCCGCCCGCGCCCGCCACATCGATCGCGCTAATCCCCGCCGCAATCAATTTCTCCGCCATCGGTTTCGAGATGCCATTTCCCACTTCTTTCGCAATCACCGGAACAGGCAACTTGTCACACAGAACCGCGATCTTATCGAGCAATCCTCGAAAATCCGTATCTCCGCGAGTTTGTACGGCTTCCTGCAACGGATTAAGATGCAAAATTAACGCATCCGCTTCGAGCAAATCCACCGCTTTCAAGCATTGCTCAATTCCGTAGGTGTAATTAAGTTGAACGGCTCCCAAATTTGCAAACAATAAAGCATCGGGCGCGATCGCTCTTAACCGAAATGAATCCGAAACCTCCGGATTCTCGATCGCGACTCGCTGCGAGCCGACTCCCATCGCTAACTGATATTCTTGTGCGATCGCAGCGAGTCGATAGTTAATCGTTTTCGCTAACTCTGTCCCGCCCGTCATCGAAGAAATCAGAATTGGTGCGCTCAGTAGCTTATTCAGAAAAGTGGTTTGAATGTTAATTTCTGCTCGATCGAGTTCCGGTAAACAGCAATGCGTAAAGTAATAATTTTCGAGTCCCGTTGTCGTCTCTCGACATTGCACATCGTCTTCCAGACACACTCTCAGATGATCGGCTTTACGATTCTGAGTTTCCATTGCTCCACTCATAAAAGTATTTCGATTCCCGTTTTCCTATCCTTTCACAAGTTCGACCCCATCCCGCCCGTCGGTTTCTTGGAGATACACCTTGATCATCTCCTCTTTAGCGGTCGGAAGCTGTTTTCCAATATAGTCTGGATGAATCGGCACTTCACGATGTCCTCGATCGATTAACACTGCCAATCGAATCACTTCCGGTCGCCCATAATCATTCACCGCATCCAACGCCGCTCGAATCGTTCGCCCTTTATAAATGACATCATCGATCAAGACCACCGTTTTTCCAGTTAGATCAAATGAGATCTCTGTTTTAGCAGGAGTTCGAACCCCGATCGTATCTAAATCGTCGCGGTAAAACGTAATGTCGATCGCACCCAACGGAATCACAACATTTTCCAAAACCTGAATCTGATCGCAAATCGTCTTCGCCAATGGAACGCCTCTCGTGTAGATTCCGAGCAAAACTAATTTTGATAAATCTCCCGATCGCTCGACAATTTGCGAAGCCAGTCGATTGACCGTTCGACGGACTTCCTCAGCAGATAAGATCTCAATTCGTTCTTGCGGCATCGTGCGATCGTCCAAACAGATACACCCTGTAGCGTACAAGGAAAATTGGTCCACCTGCGTCAATTTTGTATTTATCCAGATCTCCGGGTTGATCACGTTCCCCACTCACTACAAGGTATTACTAACCGTAAAAGAAAATTAAAAAAGGTTGCGAAAATTGGAAGAAATCAACTTGCACCAAAAGTTAACGCTAGGTTTAGAGAACTGCTTAAATCGTTTTACGTTGAGAAACCATGAATAATATGCAACGGTATCGCTTAACTTGTACGCTTTCATTCGGCGATATTTATGGTCAGATCATCGTCTGGCTCATCGTGATTTTTATCTCGCTTGCCGCTGCAATGGCAATGATGGGTGCAAGTCGTCCCGTCTACGCACTCGCAACAGTTGGATTGATCCTGGTCTTATCGCTTCCTTTCCTGCTCTTCGCCTTCGTCACCACGCTGTTAAATCACATCGAAATCACCGAAGTCGATTCAGCCAAAGAATCTCGATCGATGCCCAGCCCAGCAGTTCCGCGTCAAACTGCTCAAGCCTAATCAGAAAAATCAAGAGTGGGGAGTAAGGGGTAGGGAGTCAAGTAAAGCCCCACTCCCCACCCTCTTTTCCCTGCTCCTTTTTCACAACTTTGCGCTATCGTTGAATCTGCTAACTCCGTCTTAGCTAATCCACTCTGCGAAAACTTGTGAGGTAATCCTGTGAGCGACATCCGGAAGAATCGTTGGCTGCTAAATATTGTCCTGATCGTGGCAACTGTCGGCTTACTCGGTGTCACGATGCTTCCACTGATTACCTCAGCCTTCACCAATCCCCAAGCGAACAAACCGAGTCCGAGTCCCTCTGAAGCTGCGACTCCTCAGAAGGCAGATGTTGAAGCCCGCGCTAGAGGGTACGAAGAAGTCCTCAAACGCGAACCCGAAAACCCTACCGCACTTCGGGGACTGCTCGAAGCAAGATTACAGCTTGGTGATGTAAAAGGAGTGATCGACCCGCTAGAGAAATTAGCCAAACTGAACCCAAATCAGACCGAATACGGCGTTCTACTCGCGCAAGCAAAACAGCAGTTGAACGATCCCGAAGGAGCAGCACAGGCTTATCGATCGATTCTTCAATCCAAGCCGGGTGATGTGAGTGCATTGGCTGGATTATCTGACTTATTAATCAAACAGCAGCGACCGGAAGCCGCGATCGGACTTCTACAAGACACGATTAAGCAAGCCCCAACCGCGAACAAATCGCAACCGAATAGCGTCGATGTCACCGCTGTACAAGTTCTATTAGGTAAAGTCTTCGCGTCTCAGAAACGATACGACGACGCATTAGTCGCGTTCGATGATGCCGCGAACTCGAATGCGAATGACTTCCAGCCCGTTCTTTACAAAGCGCTGGTTCTTAAAGAGCAAGGCAAGAAAGATGAAGCGAAACCGCTCTTTGATAAGGCGATTTCTCTGGCTCCCGCTCAATTTAAGGATCAAATTACTCGCTTAAGCACTGATCAACCTGCGGCACAAGGTGGAACGACTAGCCCCACAACTCCGCCCGCTGGAGTGACTCCCACGAGTCCTGCTCCAAGTTCACAGGCATCTCCCGCACCTGTTCAAAAAAATTAATTTTTCCAATTGATATTCAGACAACCAGGAATCAGCAGAATAAATTCTGTGTTCCTGGTTTTTTCGTGTCCGATTTACACCGCTTCATCTGACCGATAAACGCGATCACACCTACATCACACATGAATTCAACAGGAATCGCCGTCTTCCCATCGCGAAAATGGACGGCACCAAATGGTATTTCCTATCACAAAACACGATCGATCGCGCCTCCTCCCCAATTTAATTCACGACAAAATTCATCAAACTTCTTCACTCCGCAATTTGTCTAGACTTTTTCCGTCATTTGTCTGACCTAACTTGCGACCTCAGACAGATTAAACCCCAGAAAAATAAAGAACCGATGACAAAACATAAGTTTTCACCCACCTTTCGATAGATGTTCGGATGTAATTAGAATATCTAATGCTTCATCTTGCCCTTTTGATCATTAAGAAATTGTATATAAGCAGCAATACGCAAATTTTCCCCTAAAGTGATGTTCCGCCTTCCTCACTCTCCGATTTACTTCATGCCTAAAGTCGTTCTTGTTCATCCTCAAATTCCTCCCAATACCGGAAATATCGCCCGGACTTGCGCCGCGACTCAGACCGAACTCCATCTGGTCGCACCCCTCGGCTTTGAAATCAGCGATCGCTACCTCAAACGTGCAGGTCTCGACTACTGGGAATTCGTCCCGCTCAAAATCCACGACTCGATCGACGATTTTCGCACCTACTCCGAATCCCAAGGCGGGCGCTGGATCGGCTTCAGCGCCAAAGCCACACAAAATTTCACCCAGATCGAATATCAAGACTCCGACTGGCTCTTATTCGGCAGCGAAACCAACGGACTCCCAGAAGACGTGATGCAAATCTGCCCCGTCCTTGCGTACATTCCTATCCATCAGCCCAAAGTGCGAGGCTACAACCTTTCCGTCAGTGCCGCACTTGGACTATTTGAAGCCCGTCGCCAACTCGGATATCTCAGCTAGATATCTATATATAGATACGTGAAAATCAACGCGCGATCGACTGCAAAATTCCGCCATTCAACGCGCGATCGCACTTTTCGATTGAGCAAGAAAATGCAAATCCATCCTGAAAAATTAGTGATTTGGAACACGAAATCGCGATTTTTAGATAAGAAATCCATATCGAAAATTTCATCCTTCGCGCCCGTAATTCTGCGGTTTTTCTATCAATTCAATTTAATCGATCGACCCTTTATTCAGGGGTTCAACTCTTTGCTAGTCAGGACTCTCAGCAATCCCTATAAAAGCGCTAAGAAAAATAAATCAAATTCGCCTGCATGAAATTACGGTTGAGCGATGATATGGTTTACATTAACTTCTTGTCATCAAATACGGACAAGAAACGACTTGACTAAAATCTCGAATTTGTTCTAAAAGATTTCAGTCGGATCAATTCACAAAGGATTACCCAGTCCCACTCGTTGAGTCGCACATGAGCACACCGAATCGCTTTCTAAGTCCCTCGATCGTTCAGAATTTTCAAAACTCTGTTCGCCCTTGTGACGATTGCCATTCAGCCACTCAAAGCCATCTTCACGAGTTGACAGTCGCTCAGACAATCTGCTATCGATTCTTTCGAGTAGAGCCACTGAGCAAAATTTCCCAAAAACCGGAAAGTAGGGTAGTCTTGCTTGGGGATCACCGCTGACTCTAGTTAGATTGTCTGATAAAAACTTAATCGAGTGACTGGCACCAAGTTTCGGACTCGATGACAGTTAAATGCTGCACACTTTAGGAGGTCGTTTTTTTGAAACGAGCAGTTCCGCAAGACCCAAATTCTGTTCCTTATAGCGTACTCGAATCCGAGAGTGCGGAGGAGCACCCCCGGCAGTTTACTCCAGAGGCAAACCGAACCGTTCGCACCTCTGCTGCCATGCTTGGACTCGCATTTTCAGTCGGTGCCTATGGTTTAGCCGCTCCTCAGCAAGCGGAAGCCGCCACCCCCGCTGAACCCGCGACATCCGACCTGACACCGAACACGGCTACTCCAGCAGATGCGCTCAAGGTTTCCGAACCTACTGCAACCGTCCCAACCGTCAGCCATACGGTGCAAGAAGGTCAAACCCTTTGGAAAATCGCAGAGCTTTACGGCATCGATGCCGCAAAGTTGGCGAATTTGAACAGCTTGCAGACCACTGCCGTTCTCTCGGTTGGACAAGTCCTGCAAGTGCCCGCGACCAATCAAGCCAAAATCGCTGGAACGACGATTCAATCCCTGCCTGATCTCAAAGCGGTTCCCGTGATTCCGCCGCAAGTCAGCAAGGCAGAGAGTGCTCCTTCGGTGGCCGTTAAGCGGAAACAATCCGCGATCGAAGGATTGAGACAGAATCGCGATCGATTGAAGCAAAGCTTGGCGGAGTTGAAGTCTGAGGAGTCTGCAAAATCCCAATCGACCCCCATGCAGGTCGCAACCCTGCCGCAGTCGAATGCGTCAAACCTGATGACGTATCGCGTGAATCCGGGTGAAACCCTTTCCTCGATCGCTCAAGCACACGGCATTTCAGCACGCCAACTCGCTCAACTGAACCAGTTGAGTAACCCGAACTTGGTGCAAGCGAACCAGTTCATCAAGGTGCCACAAAAAATCGCTCAAGCGCTTCCTCAACCTGCGCCCCCTTCTGAATCTCAAGCCCCAGTCGCGGCTGATATTCAAGTGCCAACGGTTCCAAGCCTTGCTTCGACTCAAAATCCAGTCACTCCGAATGTTCCCCTAGCAGTAGGTGGCGATGCCCGTCAGTTTGCTTTCAGTCCATCTCGGAACCGCTCTGCTGCACCGCAACCTGTCGAGGTTCGTCGCAGCGATGATCAGTACGTAAACACCCTGTTATCGGAAATATCGCGCCTGCGGGAACGGTATCAGTCTTCTCGATCGACCTTGCGTGAGGCTCCGAAAGTTTCGGCTGCTGAAACTCCTTCGCGTCGCGTCAATCCGCAGTTTAGACCGAGTACTCCCGCTGCGACATTGCGGACTGAGAGCCGAACTGTACCCACTGCTGCGGGTCAAACTCGACTAGAGCGGATGCTGGCAGATGCACCGAAGCCAAAAACTCAAGTTGTTGCAGCGGCTCCAGCGGGTTCTGAATCGTATGCACCGATTCTACGTTCTCCAGTCGGCAAAACCGTCTCACCGAATCTGCCCTCACTGGGTCGTCCTGACTCTTACATGCCAAACCGGCGCTTCAACGGCTACGTCTGGCCCGCGAAGGGTGTTCTGACTTCCCCCTATGGCTGGCGCTGGGGACGGATGCACAAAGGTATCGACATTGCGGCTCCAGTCGGAACTCCGATCGTTGCTGCGGCTCCGGGTAAAGTGGTCACCGCAGGCTGGAACGATGGCGGTTACGGTAACCTCGTCGAAGTTGAACATGCGGACGGAAGTGTGACGCTCTATGCTCACAACAACCGCGTCTTGGTTCGAGTCGGTCAGCAGGTTCGCCAAGGTCAGCAAATTGCGGAGATGGGTAGCACTGGATTTAGTACTGGACCGCACTCTCACTTCGAGGTGCATTTACCGGGTCGCGGTGCTGTGAATCCGATGGCAATGTTGCCTCAGTCTCGCAGCTAGTGTTCTGAGATTTGACATGGAGAAGGTAATTTATCTTCTCCATTCTTTTTTATGCGATCGCTTTATTCGTGCATTTGATTGTGGTATCATCAAATGCGTACGGCTCAGTAGCTCAGTGGTTAGAGCAGGGGACTCATAAGCCCAAGGTCGCAAGTTCAAATCTCGCCTGAGCCATCGGTTTTAGCGATTTGTAAGGGGTAAATTCTATCGAGAATTTACCCCTTATTTTGATCAGAATTCTGGTAAATCAAGATCTGGTTTCTTCGCGGCATAGTGGCGATAGATCACGTCTGGTGAGTTACCAACAAGTGCAGCAACGTCTTTAACTTCGATTCCCGCTTCAAGTGCCAGTGTAATGAACGTATGGCGACAGTGTTTCAACGGTAGGTATTCGCGTATCTCGGATTCATCGACTAATTCTTCTAGGACGGGTCGCCAAGTGCGGTTTAAAACGTTGTGTGAATCGATCGCTGATCCACCAGGTGAGAGAAAGACGAATGAATCAACTCGATCGAGTCTCTGTAAGAGGTGGATTAGTCTTCGATTACACTTGAACTCTCTAATTTTGTGAGTTTTGATGCTTCCGAGAATGCGAGTGTCAGCAGGGAGTGCTTCGCAGAATTTGACGCGATCGCAATTCTTAGACACATTCCGCCAGTGGAGCGCGTTCGCTTCCTCTAATCGGCAGCCGGTCCAGAACAGAAATTGAAAGTACGGCAAATAGAACGAGTGCTTCCATTTGCCGTAACGACTGGCAAAGCGATTTTCCTCAACTGCTGTAAGAATGCGATCGCGTTCTATGGCGGTGAATGCCCGTCGATCGTGATTGTTCGCTTTCTTGCGAAAGTCTTTATCTAGACCGTCATAGGGATTCACCTTCAAGTAGCGCGATCGTACTGCCCAACCACAGCAAGCGGAAAATTTTTGCAGCATTCTCCTTACGGTTTCAGTCGAATACCGTCGCATAAGCCAATCGCGCACCGCGATTTCATCGCTCAATGGCGGCATGAGCGCGACTCGTTTGGAAATTTTGCCGTAGTCGCGCTTTAGGGTGGACGGTTCAAGCTGGTGAGACTGAAACTCGGTGTATGCAAGCCAAATCTGAAGCAGTTCGTAGGAGTCGATGCTATGCCGTCGCATAGCCCCCTATACCCGTCGCAGATCTGCCAGCGGGACAGTTTGGCTCACCACCCATTTTTTGTTTTTGACGATCGCCCGGTCATTCTGCATTTCTAAGATTTCTAAATGACGGTTGCCACAAAGCATACTCATCGGTTTATCCGGACCGATATAGACCGCTCGATCACCCACTTTTAGGGGTGTCAATACAGGGTCTAACCTGTGTGACAGTTGATCACCTTGTCCTAACAGGCGATCTGGGCTGTTAGGACATACATCGCTTACGGGATCTGGCTTACAGCTTTGTCCTAACAGAGGGGGAGTATTAGAAAAAAAGTGATCATTTTGGGAAAAAGTGATCACCTTTCTCTCATGAGGAAAATTCTCTTGCGTCTCTGATTGATCACTTTTGGGGGAATTGATCACTTTTAAAGGCAGATCATTCTCTAATATTTTTTTGTTAGGACAAGCTGTATCGCTTGTGTCATCTGGGTTCTGGTGTCCTAACAGCATATTGAGTTGTTGGGACAAAGTGGCGCTACGCTGGTAGTGTGCCAGTTGACGACCCTTCCCGCCGATTTTTTCGACCATATCTTCGCGTTGGAGACGGTGCAAAATAGTACAAACAGACCCCGCGTTAAAGTTAAGTTCAGTGGCGATTTCTTGAATCGTTGCAATTCCTACTAAGTTCAAATGATCTAGAATTTGCTGCTTCATATCTCCATCGACTCGCGGGTTCCAATTGCCCAATAATTTCCATTCGAGCGTGTCAGGTTGAATGCGAACGTTTAGATCCATGAGATCGCACCAACCGTTTTCGCTGATGAGCCGATAGCAGTTCTCACCCGGCAACATCACCATTGCCCCCCGGCAAGTCGATCGAATTGATGAATTACCGCGCAGTAGCTTAAAGGGGTCATCATCTTTTTCGAGCGTCGCCTCAGAGAGATGGTGAGTGAGTAGAACGCAGGTGCCGGTATCGCGTGCGAGCTGCTGGAGCGGTTCTAAAATCCGTCCCATCTCAGAACTGCTTTCTTTCGCGTTGTCGTTTCTCACCCGGCTTAAGGTGTCGAGTACAAGCAGGCGGACATCTCCGATTTCTTCGATCAACTCTCGTAAGTCACTCAACTCTGAGAGTTTGAATTCGTTGAACCAGTAGACGGGCAGGTCATAGCCCCACTGCTCCCAACCTTGAGCCGTTTGACGGTATTTCACTTTCGTTTCACCGTCCTCGCAGTTCACATAAATCACTGACCCTTGAGTAACGGGACGATCGAGAAAGGTTCCACCCGTAGCGATCGCTTTTGCCAGCGTCAGACAAAACAATGATTTTCCGGTTCGTGGGGGAGTTCCGAGAATGAAGAGTTCGTTTGGGGTGAGCAGGTCTGGAACAAGCCAGTCGATATAATCTGCCGCCCGCGCAATCAGATCGATATTTTTGATCATCCGCGCTCGTAGCGGGTTTTCTCGCTTCTTCGGTTCATCGGGTTGTAGCGCGAGTGATTCGGCAGCCGCTTGTTTGAAGTCATCTAGCGAGTAGCCCGCCTCGATCGCGTTCGAGACATCCCAACCTTTGACGCTGCAATCGTCGAGCATGGGGACAGATGCGATTTTGGCGCGGGTTCCGAGTGCTTTAGCGATTTTTCTTGCCCCAATTTCACCGGGGCGATCGCCGTTCTTCAGTGGCGCGTCATTGCGATCGTAAAAGATGATCACCTCACCCGGCAGTAGGTCGAGTTGATCTTGACCGGGCACATTTCCCGCCCCGCTGGTGAATGTGGCGCAGGCAATTTCTAAGTCTGCATTTCTCAACAGATCACCGAGTCGAATCGCATCCCATTCCCCCTCACAGAGATACGTTTGAGTCGCATTCGCGGGTAGCCAGGTGAAATAAACGCTGTTAGGAATGCCGTACTGTGACCACGGCTTATAGTTTTCCGGTTGATTCGATTCGTCGATCCAGGGCGCGACTCGTTTCTTCTGGTAGAACTGGGTGCCGTCAGCATTCGCGGGAATCGGAATCGTGATTGCGGGCAAGTGCTGTTGATTGTTGACTTTGGCGCGGGTGATGCCGATCTGATGACGCTGGATCAGTCCGTCGGTGATGCCTCGATCGTGTAGCCACTGTTTCGCGGGTCCGTCAGATGCCATCAGTCGATCGTGCGCTTCTTTGATGCGGTGCGGTGGCAGAGTGATGTTTGTGGCGGGTTTTGCGATCGCGGTTGGCACTTGACGCGGTTTTTCCGCTCCTAATGCCGATCTGATTTCTCCAGAGGTGCAACCGCGATGACATTTGTAAGCGCCATTCGGTGCAACGGATAGATTGCGCTTGGTGTAGCTCTCACCTTTGGCAGATTGGCAAGCGGGGCAGATGGCGCGATTCTGAGAGTCGAATTCGATAAAATTGCGAATGTCGAATTGGACGGGGGTGTTATGGCTTGCTACCATTTGAAGTGTCTCCAACAAGTTACGTAATTTTTCGCGTGAAAAGTCCTAGCAAAATGGTGTTTGCTAGGCGCGTGGGATCAATATCAAGCAAAAGCCTGACGGTGTAGGGGTCAATCTCGCCGTCAGGCTTTTGTCTTACCAGGTGTGCGACTGTTTGAATTTAAGCGATTCAAGTGCGGCAATTCTGCCTTCGATCTTGGTTCCGGTTCGTTGCCAGTCGATCGAGTCGGATTCTGCGATCGCATTTCCGAGATGGATATGCAATCGGGCAATATCGTGATTGGCTTGAATGAGTTGCTGAGTTAGAACGCTGATTTGGTTTTCAAGCCGTCTGATGTGATTCTTATCTAAATCGTTCATGAGTAAGTCCGGAGGGATTGAGCCAGGGCGATCGACAGTGCCAGCCGTCCATCTGGAGTGAGCTGCTCTGCCAAGAGATAGAAGTTTCGGGGAACGCATGAAAACATGACTGAGCAGTGAAACATCACCTGCGCTTCACTGAGCGATTCCGCAAAAGTAGTAAGACCCATTACGGCAAGGGCTTCTCGTTTCTGAATGATCGTGAGTTTCTCGAAGTGATCGCCAAATTCAAGCGCGATCGTACTCAGGATTTCGTCTCTACGGTCGGATTGATAGTAGCAAAGCGGTTTTAACGTATGGCTTGACATCGTGTATCCTCTGTGTAGATAGATGATGAATTGATAAGAAACAGTTGATTGATAAGCGCGATCGCGTTCCTGGTGAGGGGGCGATCGCGCTTTCTTTTGGACTTTTTGCCGTTCGCATGAGCAACGGCAGTAGAGGTAATCGGGTAAATCACCTGATTTGTTGGATTATTGGGTAGCGACACGGGGAAGGACGGCAAATCTCACCCCGCGCCGCATCGTACACCCAAAAACCTGTCTTTAAGACTTGTCTTTGGGACTAGTCCTGATGATAAGATGATAGAAGCAAACTTGCAATCCGAGGAAGGCGGATCACCCTTGAAAGCACTACGTGAAAGGCTTGGGAATATCTCCCAGGAAGAACTTGCTAGGCGTTTAGGCGCTTCCGTCGTTTCAATCAGTAGATGGGAGCGCGGAGCCAAACCTATGTCTCTGACAGTTCCGCAAATGCGTTCTCTTGTTCGAGAGTTGCAGAGTGTTGATTGGGATATCGCGGATTTTCTAGACCGAGCAAGCGCACACGAAACCTAACAAACAAAAACGCTGAGGCGTAGCCAGCAACTACACATCAGCGTCACAGTAAGAACCGTTCGTTTTTAGGAGGAGAACAAGTACCAATTAAGCCTTAGTTGCAGGGGAGACGCGCTCCCCTTGCACTCCGTCCACCTTGCAAGTAACACGGAGCAATCCAATTATGTACGTAATCTCGAAAATTGATTGATGAAACGGGCGATCGTGCTTTCTCCATCGGGAAGCGCGATCGCCCTTGTTGTTTTTTCTACCTACCATCATGGCAAATCTGACCAAACACAAACCGATCCCCTGGCAAAGTCCCAACGTTGAAGACTTCCCGGTCCATCGTCACAACGGCATCGACTATCGAATCGTGCCCGAAAGTGCGATCGCCAAATTGATGAGCCAAAAAGACGGCTTATTCTGGCTACTCATGGGCGCGACGATGACCGCGATCGCCGCCGTGACCCAAGTTGTGGTCACATCGATGTCACCACCAGCTGCCACCGCTAACCAGCCCGTAATCATCGAAAAGCCCGTCATCGTCACCCAAGAAAAAGTGGTTCCGACGAACTGCTTTGCATTCTGCAATCGCTAACCTCTAAATCCCTCAAAGCAGGGGATTTCAACTTACAGACATTAGGAGAAATTCAAAATGAGACTTGGAACATCCAGCGGCAACTCTGCCAAAATCAACCGCATCATGACCAAGAACGACGTGATGAACGTCGCCAGTGGCGCACCCACTCCCTGGAACCCCGGCGACGCTTCCGAAATCCGCACCGAGAAAGTTGTCACCAATCACAAAAACTTTACCCAAGAAGAAGCGGATAAATTGCGGGTCAGTGCAGCGACTCGTCAGCGACAGGCGAAAGTCAACCGTCAGGCATACAAATCGCTACGGTCGATCGAGCAATCGGACGCATCCGACCAAGCATCATTCCGTGGTTATCAGACCACCGTTGCCCGCACGACTGCCACCAAAAAGAAAGTGGATGTCAACAAAGCCAACACGCTCTACAACCTCACCCCGCAATACGCCAAGATGGGCTACTCGCTGAGTGCGGCACATCATGAAGCAGAGGTGAGAGTGAGCGAATATCAAGCGCTCTATTCCGAAGTTAGCAAGCGCTGGTAATTTCGTCGGGGTCAACACAGCGGTAAGGAGCGTTAATCACTGCCCCATGTGGGTAAATCCTTGGCTAGTAGAAGAAATCGCTCACCCCTCAAACTGGTAAACCCACTGGAGGTAACTGAATATGTTCAAACTGGCTAGACTGGCGACTCTCATCGGGTTAGGTCTAGCCATTAGTTCTTTTATCGGACTAATGGCGCGTCACCTTCCCCCACTCACGATCGGCTTATGGGTACTGCTGCTCCTCGTATTCGTTCTGACTTTGATGGCGTACTTTGCCGGTCCACTCCTCGATCAGCATTTTGGCTGGACTGAAGACACCACGCTTGGAATGTCGATCGCGCTATTTCTCACTCTGATGATTGGAGGGTTAATCGGATGGCTCACTACCTGAAATGGATGCCACAATCCCACTACGGGCAACAATGGGCGCTCACCTTTGGCGCGGGTTGCCTCACCTGGTTTTGTCTAGTCTGCTTTGCGCGACTCCTTCCGCCCGCAGTGCAATTCCTCACCTTTCTAGTGCCGATTCTCTGCTTCATTCACGCGCTTCACATTCTCCCCAAGTGGCAGAAAGAAGGACGGCGAAAAGACCTCACAGAATCCCTGATTGAGCGAGAACTCTCACACAGCATGATGAATCAGCATCACCGCAACATCGCAGTGATGGACTTAGACCACAATCAGCAAATGCAGGAACTCGGAAACCTCTATCCCGAACAAACCGAAGAATGGGGCACTACCCCTCATGCTGAGCTGGCACCGCCAGAGCAAGCAACCTATCTCTTAAAAGTGAAACAGGATGTCATGCAAGCTTGCGGCGATATTGGCTGGCTATGCCTCGAATATCTCAGCGCGAAAGGCACACAGCAAGCCGATAAAGACGGATGGATTAGTATCGAGAAAATCCGCTCAAACTGGGGGAGAAACTACGGCTTAAACACCGACAATTTGCGTGAATTGTTAGTAGCATTAACCGGGATTCAACTCGGAGAATGGCGCGATTCTTCTATGCGCGAATGGCGACTTCTCCTAACACTTTGAATCACGCGGATCGGTAAATCGGTGAATCGGTGCGGTGTTCGGTGTCCTTAGCGGTGTAACACACCGATGGCTACACCGGAACTTACACCGATCCAACACCGGAACGACACCGATTTTACACCGATGAAAAAACCCCGCACACAAACTGCCGGGGTTTATAATTTTTGAAACAATGAAAATCACTCTAATTATGTCAGAACAAAATGAACCGGAAACTATTTCTACCTTGTCCGCTGCACTGACTCAATTTATCGACTACACAGGACAAACTTTACGCGCTCATGATGTCCAGATGCGATCGCAGCAAGAACAAATCAACTCACTCTTCGAAGGGCAGCGCACTCTGACTCAAAACATGCAGGACTTGATCGCTCTTCAGCGCGACGTAGTCACGCGAATCGATACAACGATTATGCGAATTGACGAAATGCAATCTGAGATTCGCGGACTGCAAACCGAGAATCGCCGCATGATTGAAGAATTCATCGATCGACGTGAGCCACCCGAAGAAACCGATCCTTGAAGTACTGCATCACACCGCAAGACTACACTTTTTTGGAGAAAAGAATGATTAATGTTTATCCAACCTTCGAGCCTTGGGAGAATTACAGCTATGAGCAACTAGCCTCGATCGTAAAAGGGTGGCAATTTATTGTGAATCAATCTGGTTGGCGACCGTGGCATGAATACGGGCAAAAATGTATCGCTGAAATTGAGGCTGAAATAGAAAAGCGATCCTGTGAAGATATTCCGTTTGAGTAATTGAAGTACTGCGTCGATCCGCAGAACCTCACTCATCAAAGCCCATTTTCTCGTTCGATCGTCTCATTGGGACTCACGAGAAAATGGGCTTTCTCAATCATCACTAAACGGTGATTTAGTCCGGTTTTAGTCCCGCGGGTTTCGTCTCAAGTTGAGATTATCGATAACCGCGATCGCGCTCTAAATCACAGATGACTTTCTCCCAGATCCACTGCTCAGGTCGATCGGGATTGCGCGAGCGCGTATGGATGAGCAATCGATCGATCATTTTCACATCACCATGAGCCAGCCGGTAAAGCTCGTATTGCGTTTTAGATGACACCTTGGCAAAATCTTGCCGTCTTCTTGCCGCTTCCCGCCCGATAGCATCAAAGTTAATTTCTGATTGATGCTGAGATGAAGGAGGTCTAGAGATTGTGGGAGGTTGCGATCGCTGTAACGGTTGGGGTGAGGGAGTCGCTTCTTTTGGTGGTTTCGGTGTTGACTGAGGGTATGAAGTCTGTGAGGTGTGGCTTGAGTTTGGCGCTGAATTGATAAATTTTGGTTTCGTCGGTTGGGGTCGAGTCTGTCCAGTGACCGCATCGAAAAATCGTTGATATCGAGGATTCCGCTTTTGTTTTGTAGGTTTCGGTGTGGAGCTGCGATGAGTCTGATAAGTCGGTGCTGGTTTGTGTGTAAAGCGAATCAACCTCTGTCGATCGAACCAAAGGTAAAGCACCCAGAGCAAAAAACACGCGAGTAGGGTTGAAAGCATCGGGAAGAATCAAATAGCGTCATGCCCTTTTCTGACTCTAGAAAGGGCTTTTTTGCTGTGATTTCGGTCATTCGTGGGAATTACTAGCGTGTAAATCGTGAGAGAAAATTTCATGAGCGCAGTCAATATTCAGACTCAGATCCCGAACTCGATCACCACGCTTGAACAATTAGCCGCCTGGGTGGTTCTGTGCCTCTGTCGAGTCAATCCGACCGATTCCGTTTTAGAAAGCGATACGATTCGTGAGCTGATTGCTCAAAACGGCATTTTTCGCGCCGCTGATGGAACGGATCGATTGTTTCTGCGCCTCTCATTGGAGTTAGATCCAGAGTTTAAAACCGATTCGCGCAAGTTGTGGATGAGCGTGAAAGAAATCTCTCAGGCGCAGATTCCCGTTGCATACACCACGAACTAAGTCGATCGATACTCCTCCTACTCAGAACGTCGATCGACGTTCTTTTTTATTGCTATGTCCACACAAACAAGAGCTAATCCGACTGTACCAAACAGCTTTTCTACCGCTCAATGGTATGACAAATACTCGCCAGCTCCGAGCGATCCTTATCTGCGATCGCGACTCTATGACACAACCCTTGATCCGTCTCCCACTGTAACGACGAATCGCGGACCAACGCCGCGATCGAGTAGTCCCTATCCTTACCAGAGCAACACTCAAACCTATAATTCAACCCGTCCAACGGTTGTCAATCGTGCCATGCAGCCGGGAGGGGGGACAGGCACGATTCAAGAATGGCAGCTAAACAGCCCGCGTGGAAGAACCTCCAACGGGCTAACCATGCCGCGAAGACTTCCACCTTCAACCCCATCGCCCGGTGGTACTCCAAACGTCGGAAGTGGCTTAGGCAGTGGATTGAGCGGACGTGGGGGAAGTGTGAGCGCTGGTGGTGGATTCGGAGGCACACCCGCTGGCGTTGGGGTTTCCGCCGCTGCTGGTGCCCTACTTAGTGCGGCACTTAATAGCGGACCGGTTCAGAGTGGTTTGAGAACTGCCGTGAATGGTGCTGCGGATCAAATACGGCGATTACTTGGGAAACCGCCACTAACAGAACAACAGCGCGACGAAATCTGGAGACGAACTAGCGGGAATGCTGCGCCTAACAGCAACATCCCGCCCGGATTACAGCCAGGATCGGGAGTAGAGCGACGTGAAGGATTTGAGCCAACACCAGGACCTAGATTTTCGTTTAGCGGTGCCGTTCGCCTGCGATTCTGGGCACCCGCTGTTAGTGACTACCGTGAATACGACGTGCTTGATTTTGAAATTCGTTCAACTCCCGAACCGCTTGCACGAATCTACCCCCCAAACTGGCGCTATTCTGTCCAGTTCACTCAACCAAACGGTACATCAACGTATGAAAACGACAACGGACCACAGCTTGATATTTCAACTTTAACCATTAGACCCGTACCGGGAACCGCCACCCCGCCAGAGCTAAAGGGACGAGGAACATATGACAGTTATGAGCCGCCCGAAGTGCCGATCGGCTTAATCGGCAGTTTTCCGCCCCCCGCACCCGTCGTTTCTCCAGCACCGAATGGAGCGACTCGCGTTGGAGATGCTACAGGAACGGGCACAGGAACAGGAACGGGGACGGGAACAGGGACGGGAACGGGAACAGGGACGCAACCCGCACCGCAACCGACCCCGCAACCGATTCCAATTCCTCCCCCGCTTCCTGTCCCGCCGCCTGGTCTAGTTGACGTTCGGGGAGGATCGCGTCCTGGGTTTGAGTATCAACAGCAACGATTTAGAGAAGTCACTGAGCAACAACAGCAACAGTTTCGACGAAACGAAATCAGAGTCGGTCAGTCAGAAACACAAACGTCTACAAACACTCGAACGGGATCTGCGACAGAAAGAATCATTCAAGAGCGCGTTACGACGAACGTTGGCGGTAAAGAGGGACGGGTACCCGATGAAAAGATTCGAGAGATTGAGCAGCGGCAACGTAGAGAAGTAGAGCCAGACAGATCACCCCCTGAACTTTGCCAAAATTCCTGTATTGCTGATTTACAGCTTAATCAACGAACTAACAATGAAATGGTGCCAGTCACAGTTAAGCGGTTCGTAAGCTGGAATCGTTTGTTAGGTCGCCCGGTCTATGCTCAGGAGGTCATACAGGTGCCCGCAAACATGGCTCCGTTTGTTCAGATGATGGGCGATCGTACTGCCGATATTCGATCGCGCTTTGGTCTAGCTGAACTACGAGCGCGTTTAACTCAAGTAATGAACGTTTTAAGCACCGCTGCAACGTTGCACAATGCTGCAATGCTATCTGCAAATCTCGGACAGACATTAGGCAGTGTTGTTACAGAATCAGTGCAAACATTCGGACCAATGTTCGGACTCGATAAAGAAGTGACAGAAGCCTTTGACTTTAATGAAGTGCTAGGTAAAGCAGTAAACGAAACAATGGAAAACGCGCTAGGTAAAGATGTTTGGAACGGAACTAAAGCAACATTTACTAAGCTCAATCGCATCGTCACCACTGCGTCAAACGTTGTTTGGACAGTGCAATCGATCGCAGATTCAGCGCGAAATATCGCTGAGTTCACCGCAGAAAATACCGGAAAGATTGGTAATGCTCTAAAACGCTTCCGAGTAGTGGGAGAAAACGCCTACAGCTGGATGCCTGAACAAGTCACCGCTCAGACTGCAACACAGCGTAAATTAGAGCGCATGACCGAAGGACTATCTAACATTGATGATGCGGCATCCTCGATTAGTAGCGTGGTAAGTGATGTTCGCTCGATCAGCGATGAAGTCAAGGAACTGAAAGAACAGAAAGCTGAATTCAAGAAAGCGATCGAGGAACTCACACCAAAATCACGTCCTGACAATAAACCTGTGAAAACTGAAGAGACTGAGCGCAAAGCGGGAAGTGTAGCTCCAGACATTCAGAAAGACGATCGTGTTGAGGGAGGTAACAGCGATGAACAATAAATTCAGCCCGCCTGAGTTCATTCAAGACACCATTCGCAAAACGATCAACAAAGAGGTGATGGAATGGTTCAAAGATGTCACGGACGATGATGACATTAGCACGCCTCGTGGGGCACTAAAACGCGCTTGTACTCATGTTGAAAATGACAATAACGATATGACCATGCTGCGAATGCTGCTTTTCTACATGGTGTGCGGCGCGATGGATGAGCCGCGTGGATGGTTAGCCCCAGAGCGCGAAATTATCACGATGGAAGGCAACCCGCAGGTGATTTTATTGTTTGCAGAAACGAAACAGAGTATGAAAGCTCGAAAGGCGAAAAAACGCCACACGATGCGATGTTCATTCCGACTGCTCAAAGAGGATTTTGCAACTAGCGCAGATGAAGCAAAAATCGATCGATTAGCTATGAGCATCAAGCGGAATTTTCCACAAACCTTTAAGCACCAAGTTGCACAAACCACTTACGCCTATGTAGATAAAGCAAATGGCTATCAGTTGCGGATTGCAGCCTTTCAAGAAAACGACGCACGAGATTTAGTTAGAAAGCTGCTCGATTGTTCGCTTGATCAATCCATTAGCTTTGATGAATCAAAGTTTTCTAGGGCATCCACGAAACGACGTTCAACGCCTCCTACAAAGCGAATTTTAGGAGAGACTAAACGGCTTGGAGACAGACGACCCACCGCGATTATGACCTTGCAGCAAGCGGATTTATTCATCGCGGGCTATGGTTCTAGAACTTTGTTGCTTAGACAACCTCGATAAAAAATTGATAGCGAAATCCACGGAAGTTAGTAGCCTAATGATCCATCACTGGTCGTTGCTGTATGCGTAGATTTCGCTATTTTGATTTTTAGCCCGCAATCAAATCGCTGTGAGGCTGATGCAGCAAGGGTTTACGAACACGCTACTGAATCCGAAAGCTTAAGCTTTTAGACATTTTCTAAGCGCAAATCCCAGCCATATAACGGGTTTAGATAACCTTGTTCCGTCTTTAGAAGACGTTAATCATATGGCAACTCCAGCAAACCCATCACGTAAACGCTCTTACGTGACATTCAAAATTGGTGATGACACGTATCAGATTCAAATGGCGAATTCCCGCACTCAAGGATCGCTGTTTGCGACGATGGGATTTACCGACAAAGGCAATACGCCTGATGAAAACGCGCAGGATGTCTCTTTGTCTGATGCGCTTCAAAATGGCTTACTTGTGAAGCTTACTGCTGCTGGCAGAATTGGCACCCGGTCGGCTTCTCGTACGATCTATGTTCCGACTCCCAAAATTGAGGAAACCTTTAAGCAAGGGAAGGACAAAACGATCGGAGCTTTCAAAGTTAGAAAGATTCGCAGCGTTCGCAAGCGGACTTACTCATAATTTGACTGACTTCTCCCTTAGCTCCTTGCCAAGGGAAATCCTCGCACACTTTACTTCTCAATCTTTTAGGAGATTCTCATGGCTGCATTAGGATATGTGATCGCTGCTTCTGAAGACGCAGCAAGCGCGAACGTTCTCGTTGGTTACTGGAACGGTCGATCGCTCACTGCAACAGCAACGCAAGTCGATCTAGACGCTGCTGAAACCTTTACTGATGGCGAACTACCAGAAGTTGAATTGATGACTCAGTTCGGAAACATTCAGGTTGCACATCCAGATAAGTATCTGCAACTGAAGCGAGTAGCGATCGACGTGTCGCTAGTCTAATGGATTGGGAGCGGATAGCAGTTTTACGAGTCTCTCAGCGGAATGAAGAGACTCAGCGCTATCCATTGTTGATTGCAGCTCGCTTCCTACGAGTGAGAGGGCTAATTCTCGCGTCCGATCAGATTCGATACCGAAGAATAGGCTATTTACGAATCTTGACTCTAGAGGGAGATTTAGCCCTCTCAAAGCTCGTAGTGCAAGACTCTGAAATCATTCCGATTCCTGAATGGCTACCGCTATTTAGGGTTGAATTTGTTCCGCTCAATTGGATTTACAACGCTCAGGTCATTCTCGATCGCGCTCTTTCAAGTTTTCCGGTTCAACCTGGTGATGAGAATGAGCAAAACACCGACTTTGACGGTGATGGATGGATCGAAGGACTTCTGACAAACGGCGAAGATTTAGACGGTGGAGAATACTAGCAATGTCTCAGAAAATTCAGATCAAACGTTCAGTTCAACAGACCGGAGCACCCACAAATCTAGCGCCTGGTGAGATGGCTTATTCAGCAGTTTCTAAGAAGCTGTTTATTGGTGAAGACGATGGCACACCTGAAACAATCGGCGGATCGGGTGCTTTTGTGACTCATCAAGATTTAGGAAACGCGATCGATGAAGCAATCGCTGATTTAGTGATTGATGGGGGCACTTACTAATGACTCAGGTAAAGCTGAAAAACTCCGATGTTGCTAATAGAATCCCTACTGCTAGTCAGCTAGTTTTAGGAGAATTAGCGATCAATGTTGCAGATGGAAAGCTTTACCTGAAACGTTCAGATAATGCGATCGTTTGTGTGGGGAAAGACTTTAACTCTCTGCACAAATTCTTCAATCCCTCAGACTATCTATTCAACGATTTCTACAGCGGCTCGATCGCGCCTTTCATTGAAGGTGGATCGGGCACTGGACAGAGTGCAAGCTTCCTCACGGGCACCTCTACCGGCTATTACAGGCTCAATAGTGGAACCGCCGTAGGAGCAAGACGGACGATCAGAACTGCGTTAGATGCGATTCGACTCGATCGAGAAGCGGGCAAAGCTGACTTGTTCAGAAGCCGTTTTTACGTCAGTAATCAAACCGCCTCTGACTACTCGATTATCAGACTCGGATTTTTCAACAACGAATCAGGCACACCGACAGCCGGCGTTTTGTTAGAGGCAAATCTAGCCAGCTCCCCAAACTGGAGAATCATCACCGTTGGGGGGTCTAGCCCTCAGACCCTCGATACGGGCATTTCGATCAACTCTGTTAGCTCAGATAATCGCGATCTGAGAATTGCGATCGCAGATTCCAAAATGAGCTTCTATTTAGACAATTTCGCTCTAGAGGGAGTTGGGGGAGTGCCTGCACAGGGGATGTTCTTCGGGGCAACCATTATCAAAACGTTGGGCACTACCAATAACTCGATTTCTCTAGACCATTTAGGCGGGGGAGTGAGACAGTCGCTATGAGTTGGAGCACGATCGCACGAATCCGAATCGGGCAAGACTGGCAATTCACACCCGCGATCGCGCCTGGTCTTGGATATATCCGCTTGACCTTTGGGACTGCTGGCATTCCGGTATCAGTGGCTCAAGTCAATCTAGACAATGGTGATTTGTTTGATCAGCGCGAAATTGTTGCGACTGCTTACGCTCAGATTTTCGAGTTTGAGAATCCCGCCGTGTTTATCAATCGTGCGATCGCGCTTCGATTGCCCATTCCCGCCACCTCGTTTGATGTGCAGGTTGAACTATCCTCTGTCTTTCTGTCTGAGGGAGATGGTAACGGGGAGATTGATTTTCAGCCCGTGTTAATTGGTCAGACTCAGATTTTGCAAGCGATCGATGCGCTTGATCTCGATCCTGGGATGTCTGCAAACATCACAGCCATTCTCGAAAATCAGATCGCGCACGTCCTCAAACTCAATACGCTGCAAACAGGTCAGAATCAGATTTTGCAGCGATTGGATCAACCTGTAGCGATCGATCCTGCAATCTTGACCGCGCTTACCACGTTGCTCAATGGGCAATCCAGCCAGACCGTTACGTTAGGGCAGATTCAGACAAAGCAGAGCGATCATTCTGCAACCTTGCAGCAGATCCAAGCGAGTCAGAGTCAGATTTTGCAGGCGATCGCCGCTCCTACTCCGCTCGCATACAACGTGATCACCACCGCTTACACTGCTTCCCAATCGTCTGTTTTTAGCGGCTTAATCGGCACGTTTGCCAATCTTTCTGACAACAACGGGACAACGGGAGCTGGAACAAATAGCAGCACTGTCGAATGGATTAAGGCAACCTTTCCGAGTGCGGTCACGGTTCGGGCAGTGCGGCTAGGTGGCGGAAATATTCCGGGATGGGGCGGCGTTTCAGCTTACTTGAACGGAAAAGTGTTGCAGTACTCTACCGACGATGTGAACTGGCTCACCGCACTCACCGTCGCAGATGTACTCGATTCCGGACCGAATCAGTTCCGACTGTTTGCGCTAGGGCAACCGATTACAGCGCGATTTTGGCGAATTCTCTCATCTGGGTTTCTGTCTACTACTGAGCTAAGGTTTTTCAATTAGTTATGAATGAATTTCTGATTGCTCAAACTCAACCCCAACCAATCACGCTTCCTCCAGCTCCTCCACTGATTGAGGGCGGGATCATTGCCGCGATCGCGGTCTATGTCGTGAAAGAGGCGGTCAGCTTCTTTAAGACGAAAGAAGCGAGTGATGACAAACTGACACGGACGTTGATCGAGGACTTACGCGCCGATCGTGCGAATGAACTCAAACAACAAAGTGAAGTGTTACGGCAGCTCAAACAGAGTCATGACAAGATTGCGATCGCGATCGAGCGCATGAGTGCAACGACTGCCGATATCAATACGGCACTGCAAATCAGCAAGCGCAACGAGACAGAGATTTTTCACGCGCTCAGACAAAATCATCAGGCTTTAATCTTGATTAATGAAAAAATCGACCGACTCACACCCGGCATGATGACCAATGGAAAGCACACACCTCGATCCTGAGCACGTCCGTAAGATTGAGAGTTTTGTTCGCTGTTTGCTTCAGGGATTAAGCGATCTGCCAGAGTATGACCGAATCACGCTGTTAGAACAAGCGATCGCATTAGAGCAGCTCTCACAGGAATTGAGGGTGATCCACGCCGGCGGGAAGGTAGCGGCATGAATAACGCTCAAAGAGATTTTTTAGTTGTGGTTGGATGTGCGATCGCACTTTCGTTAATAGCAGTGTTTGTGCTGATCATTTTGGCGTTAGCACCGCTATTTTTGTAACTTCTACGTGCGGACTTGGTATAAGAACTCATAAGCCCAAGGTCGCAAGTTCAAATCTCGCCTGAGCCATAGGAGAAATCAAGCTCTAGAAAGGGATTGGAGAGGTTCTTTCGAGGATTTCTCCAATTTCACGTTGGACGTTTTTGGAGCGAAAACTGGTGTACAAATGGTGTACGGATTTTCAGCCGTTCCCAAGACTTCAGCTTTACCTTGGACTGTAAGGGGTGTTAACTCTGTTATTTAGGAGAAACCACCATGCAAGCCAGAAAACAGCCGAAAGATCGCAATCGCAAAGGATCTGTGGCCATTATCGTTTCCAAAGATTGGTTACAGCTTCGTTTTAGCTACGCAGGCAAACGGCATTACATCTCGCTAGGACTGACCGACACGATCGCGAATCGACGGATTGCTGAGGCAAAGGCAAAGCAGATTGAATCGGACATCATCTACGAGCGCTTTGATCCGACGCTAGAGCGGTATAAGCCGCAAACTGCGCTCAGCGTGGCAACTGCCAGTACACCAATTTGTACACCAATTCCAACACCACCCAAGACCTGCCTTGCTGAGTTGTGGGACAAGTACACCGAGTTTCAGCGAGAGCATTTGGAGAAAAGCACGATTGTTCGAGATTACGGCAAAATTGAGAAGCGGATTCAGAAATTCCCGAAGCCGTTTTTAGAAGATGCGGGCACTACGTGGAGCGAAGCTACCGCAGTTCAATCCCACTTGCTTAGTAAGTATGCTGCGGAGATGGCAAAACGGACTCTCAAGCAACTAAGCGCCTGCTGTGATTGGGGCATTCGGAAGAAGTTGGTGAGCGAGAACCCGTTCAAAGAGTTGGTTGCTGAAATCAAGACGAAGAGCCGCAAAGCGAGTCGAGTGTCGCGGAAGCCGTTTTCCAAAGAATGCGTCGCAGCGATCATTGCCGCCTTTGACAACGACACCTATTGCCCGAAATTCACTCCTGTGCGTCATTCCTTTTATGCTCCCTACGTGAAGTTTCTGCTTCACACAGGCTGCCGACCGGAAGAAGCGATCGCACTCAAATGGAAGCACGTCGAAAAAAATCGCATCTACATCTGTGATGCCATGCCGACCGATGTTCGCATTCGGAAGGATACCAAAACCCATGCACCTCGTTACTTCCCGATTAACGAAGAGTTGAGGACGCTATTCAAGGCGATTCGACCCGAAGACTGTCATCCAGAAATGTTGGTCTTTCCAGCTAAGAATGGCAAAGAGTTGCACACGCATAACTTCTTAAATCGGGTTTGGAAGCCGATCCTTGAGCGCTTGGTTGCAGAAGGGAAGGTGCGGCAGTATTTGCCCCAATACAACTGTCGGCACACGTTCATCACGCTCTGTCTGGAAAGTGGTGTGCCCTCGCGTCGCGTTGCGGATTGGTGTGGAACTTCGGTGGCGGTGATTGAGGAGCATTATGCTGGTTCGGACACGCTTCGCGTGAGCCAAAGGCAACGCTCACATCCAAGTGCCATCATTTGAATTAGGAAGTGCCCAATCAACTGAGACTGAGCAGTAAAAGTAGTAACGGCGACTTCGTTGCGATTAAAACGGAGTCGTCGGATTCTGAATCACACGTCTAAAATCGCAGCAGATTTGATTAATCAGTTGAATTAGCAAGCGTGATTCTTGTAGGAGAGGCTAAACTCAGATCGGTGATAGCTGGGCGAAGTTGTGAGCTTAAAGGAACTGAAGCTTCGGAATCAATATCGCACCGATCGCGCAGATCTCGTTCAGGATTTCTACATTCCTTGCTTTCAGCAGTCCGTCACTTATAGTCGGGCTGTAGGGTTCTTTTCCAGTAGTGCGTTGACGGCTGCGGCACAAGGACTCCAAGCGTTTATTCAGTCTCAAGGGCGAATGCGACTCGTGGCTTCACCCCATCTCTCAGCTGAAGATATTGATGCGATTCAGCAAGGGTTGAAGCAGCGGGAGCAAGTGATCGCAGAGGCGTTATCACGAGAGTTGGAGCAAGATTTTGAGCAGGTGATTTTGGATCGCCTTGCTTGTCTTGCTTGGTTATTGAGACATGGCTTGCTAGAAATCAAGCTTGCAGTTCATCGAAACCTTGAGCAAGGAATTTATCACGAGAAGTTGGGCGTATTTGTCGATCGAGCGGGAAATACCGTTGTGTTTTCAGGTTCTGCGAATGAGAGCGTGAGTGCATTGAGGAATAACTTTGAATGTATTGATGTGTTTCGCTCGTGGCGAGTTGGCGACGATGAGCGGATTGCTGAGAAAATTGACGATTTCCAGCGACTTTGGGACAACAAAACGCTCAATCTCGAAGTGTTGGAGTTTCCAGAGGCGGCAAAGCGATCACTACTCAAGCTTTGTTCTGAACGAATGCCGACGGGAGTACGAGAGCCAAGCGCTAAGTATTCTGTTACTCCGTCTTTATATCCTTTGCTTCCAAGTGGGTTAACGCTTCGTTCTTATCAACGACAAGCGATCGACAATTGGTTTGCGAATCAAGGATGTGGCACTTTGAAGATGGCGACTGGGAGTGGCAAGACGATTACTGCACTCGCGATCGCGGCTGAACTTTACCGCAAGAGTTTTCAACAAAATAAGCCCCTTCAAGGATTGTTGATCGTCTGTCCTTACCGTCATCTGGTCACTCAATGGGCACAAGAGGCGAGAAAATTCGGGTTGGAGCCAATTTTGGCGTTTGAGACAGCGCAAAATTGGCAAGGAGAATTGCAATCTCAGTTACTCGCTGTGCATTCTGGCAACCGACCGTTTATGAGTGTGATCACCACGAATGCAACCTTGATTCGAGAGAGTTTTCAGTCTCAGCTTCAGTTCTTCCCCAAGCGATCGCTGATTATCGGTGATGAGGCGCATAATCTAGGAGCAACTCGTTTGGAGGCGAGCTTGCCTCAAGCAATTCCTTTACGGTTAGCACTTTCTGCAACGCCAGAACGATATTTTGATGAACAAGGGAGTGAACGGCTATTTGATTATTTTGGTTCTGTATTGGAGCCGGAGTTTACGCTCAAAGATGCGATCGCAGCTAAGGCATTAGTTCCCTATGTTTACTATCCAATTTTGGTGGAGTTGACGGGATCGGAGATCGATCAGTATGCCGAACTCAGCAGTAAAATTGGTCGAGCGATCGCAATGGGAGGTGACATCAACGAAAACGAGGCATTGACGGCTTTACTGATGCAACGCGCTCGACTCGTGGGAGGAGCAGCGAATAAGTTAGAGGCTTTACGATCGCTGATGATGAATCGTCTTCAGACGCGACATACTCTGTTTTACTGTGGAGATGGTTCGGTGGAAGATGAGGTGACACAAGAAAGTACTCGTCACCTTGAAGCTGTGACAGCTTTACTAGATGAATTGGGGTATCGTGTGAAACCTTACACGGCAGAAACAACATTGGTTGAGCGGGAGGAGCTTCGACAACAATTCGCTCAGGGGAGCTTGCAAGGGTTGGTTGCGATTCGTTGTTTGGATGAAGGGGTCGATATTCCGGCGATTCGGTCGGCAGTGATTTTGGCAAGCAGTAGCAATCCTCGACAATTCATTCAGCGTCGAGGGCGGATTCTGCGTCCGAGTCCAGGCAAGGAAAGAGCAGAACTGTTTGACATGATTGTGATTCCGCCTGATTTGGGTCGGGAATCTTGGAGCACAGAGCGATCGCTGCTCCGAAAAGAGTTACGGCGGTTTATTGAATTCGCGGATTTAGCCATCAATAGCGGACAAGCCAGAAAAATACTGCTACCTTTGCAAGAAAAGTATCAATTGTTAGAGCTTTGATCATGAATGCAGAAACAAATGACATTGAAGAGCCGATTACAACCGCACCTGCCGAGGTTGAAAAGATTATTCGAGATGTGATTCTTCTAGAGAAAGAGAACATACACTCAGATCGACCCAGGATTAAAGCAGACATTCTCAAAATCATTAAGGACGCGGTTGAATGAAGCTACTCTCGATTAAGTTGTTCAATTTCCGCCAGTTTTGGGGTGAAGTCGAAATCGAATTCGCAAACTTCTTAGGGCGAAGTATCACCGTTGTTCATGGCAACAATGGTGCAGGGAAAACGACTTTGCTGAATGCGTTTACCTGGGTGTTGTATGGACAGCACACGGGAGCATTTGCATCGCCAGAGCAGCATATTAACAAACGAGCGATCGCAGAAACTGCATTAAACAGTCGGGTCGATTGTTGGGTTGAAGTGGTGTTTGAACATAACAACAATCGCTATCGTGCTCGTCGATCGTGTTACGTCGAAAAAACAAATTCAACCGATCTGCAAGAACAAGGGGGCGAACTGGCGCTGCAAATTAATAACAAGTTGGTCAAACCGCCCGAACTACCAGAAGATAAAATTGGACAGGTTTTGCCAGATAGCCTGCATCGTTACTTCTTCTTTGATGGGGAACGCATCGATCGAATGGCAAAGTCTGAAAACAAATCAGAAATCGCCAAAGCGATCAAAACGCTTCTGAGTGTGGAAGTTTTGGATCGTGCGATTCATCATTTGAAAGAGGCGCGTCGATCGCTAGATAAAGAACTCGCAGAAATTGGTGATCCTGAGACAAAACGCTTGGTTCAAGCTAAAAATGATCTCCTTGCTGAGAGGACAGAACTCGAAATCAAGCGAGAGGCGCTTGTCATCGAGATGGAAGATCAGAAATATTTGCAAACTCAGACCAGTGCAGCATTACGAGCTTCCGATCAGATTGGACAGATTCAGGCACGACGAGACGATCTCAAGCAGCAGGTTGAGGAGATTCAGGCACAGTTAGACCGGAGTGAAGATAAGCTCCGACGCACCATTTCAGCGCGAGGCTACGCCGTGTTTTTGACGGATGCGATCGCTCAATTTCGCACGCTCTCAGACGAATTACGACAACGAGGAGAGCTTCCAGCCGGAATCAAGCAGCAGTTTGTGGAAGATTTGCTCGAAGAGGAATCGTGTATCTGTGGCACTCCGTTGAAAGCTGGGACAAAACCGAGAAAGCAAGTGGAATCGTGGCTCGATCGCTCTGGGATTCAGGATGTCGAAGAGGCGGTGATTCGCATGGGTGGCGAAGTGAGCAGCATCGAACGGCAAATTCCTGAGTTTTGGGCAGAGGTGGAGCAAGAGCAAGCCAGCATTGAGAATTTGCGCCGTCATCTCTCGACTTTAGAAACGCAGCTTGACGACATTCGAGAACAGTTGAAAGGTAGCGAAGACGTGAATGTGCAGGGTATGGAGCAGCGATTGGAGCAGATTGAAAATAAGATTATTGAACTGCATCGAGAAGATGAGAATGCGGCGCGGGATATTAACGAAATTGATGCAGAAGTCGCGAACCTGAATAAGCAAATCAAAGATCTCAAGGCGAAGAGTAAACAGCAGGCGCAGATCAAGCGGCAAATTACGGCGGCTGAAGATGCGATCGTCAGAATTGAAGAAGTGCGGCGACGAGTGGATCAAAAGTTTCGGGAGAAGCTGGAAGAGAAGGTAAGGAAGATTTTTCGACAGGTTTCGTTTAAGACTCAAGTGCCAAAACTCACCGAAAATTATGAATTGGTTCTAATCGAAACGCTGATGGATGGCGAGAGTGTCGTCGCTCCCTCGACTGGGGAGAACCAAATTTTGAGCCTTTCTTTTATTGGCAGTGTGATCGATCGCGTCCGCTATTGGAGCAAGAAATATTCTCTGCTTGGGTTGGCAGATAGTAGTTTCCCGATCGTGATGGATTCTCCGTTTGGCACGTTGGATGAGAACTATCGTCGTCAGATTGCGAGGCTGATTCCGACTCTGGCAGATCAGTTAGTGGTGTTAGCAACGAAGACGCAATGGCGCGGTGAGGTCGAAACGGAAATGGCTCCTTACATTGGCAAGGAATATGTTTTGGTGTTTAATTCTGCGAAACCAGAAAGTCAATCGGAATTGATCGAGCTAAATGGCAGAACGTTTCCACTGGTGCGGCAGAGTCCAAATGAGTTTGAGTATACGGAGGTGTTGGAAGTCGATCGAGAGGCTGATGGATGAAGACGGATAGCCTGTTTTATCGGATCTTCCAACTTGCGCCCAGCATTTTCTTTGAACTGATTGGAGAATCTGGAGACACCGCCAGAGAGTATACGTTTCGTTCTGTTGAAATTAAGCAAACTGCGTTTCGGATCGATGGCGTTTTGTTGCCGACCAAGTGCGATCGTCCAGCTTATTTTTGTGAAATTCAGATGCAGAGAGATCAGCGGCTGCACCATCGATTTTTTGCTGAACTTTTTCTCTATTTGGATCAGAATCCAGATACTTACGATTGGCAGGGAGTTTTGATTTATCCTACGCGGAGTACAGAACCGGATCAATCGAGGCTATATCAGGTTCTAGTGGATAGCCCAAAAGTGAGACGGATTTATTTGGATGAATTGGGGTCAGTGGCAGAGTTGCCCTTGAGCGTTGGGGTTGTCAAGCTGGTGGTTGAGCCAGAAGAAACGGCTGTTACGCAGGCGAGGCAATTAATTGAACGAACGCAGGAAGAATCGATCGACGAAGCTTCAAGCCAAGCGATAATTGATTTAGTTGAAACGATCGTTGTTTACAAATTCGCATCGTTAAGCCGGGAGGAAATTCAATCTATGTTGGGATTAGATGATCTGAAGCGAAGTCGAGTGTATCAGGAAGCTCTGCAAGAAGGGCGACAAGAAGGGCGACAAGAAGGGCGGCAGGAAGGGCGGCAGGAAGAGCGGCGCGGGGCGATCGAGAGTTTGCTCGAAACTCGGTTTGGCGATTTGGATGAGGAGTTGTCGATCGTGGTTGAGGCGTTGCTAGAGGTTCCGGTGACTGAGGCGATGCCTTTATTGATTCGGTTGTCGCGGGAGGAGTTAGTCGATCGATTTGGGCGGAAGGGATAGTGCGATCGAACTTGAGGGAGTTTGTGCGATTGTTCATCTGATAAAGAATGTTCAGAATTTCCAGAGGGATTTAAAATAAACGCTATTGTGCGATCGTTAATTCATGAAAGGTAGAGTTAGAGTTGCAAAAGATAAAGCGGAGTTTGTTCGATCTCTAAAGAACTCTGTAACGCCTAATTCGCCTTTTCAAACTTATGCTGATATTGTGACTTTTGCGGCTGTATTGGGTGCGAAGCGTAAGAAACGTGAACCTCTAGAGAAAATTTCCTTAAAAGAGCCTGATCCAATTCCACAAGAGCAGTTCTTTACAAGAGGCTACGAGTCTGTAATCAACTTACTCGCAATTACAGCAACAGCAGATCCAAAGACTCTTGCTTCAACTGAAGAATATGAGGATCTGCGGCTTAGAGTGTTTGAAGAATATGCAAATGCAGGCTTTAGAATTCTAAAAAATGAATTGTTTGGGGCTGAAAATTACACAAAGCAAATTCTATTGATTCTAAGTAAAACTAAACTTGAACAGGACAACGAGGACATCAATTTCAATATGTTTTTTGAGTGATGTATGGCTACTTTTGATCACTTAGATCAGTTGCAATATTACTCGATTCGATTCTCACGGTTACGAGTCGATCGCGCTCATGGTATCGCGCCTCACAAGCCCATCTTAGTTCTGACTGTCATTGAACTAATCAGAACAGGCACAATCAAACGAAATCAAATCTTTCTGTCTTCTAACTTGATTGAAACTTTCTTACAGGTTTGGAGCTATTTAGGTTCAGAACGTCATAATCCAGACATATCTAGACCTTACTTTCATTTGCAAGGCGACAAATTCTGGCATCTAACACCAAACCCAGGAATTAGAAAGATTATCACATCTAAGATAAAGCTTAAGACCTTTCAGGAAGTGAAGCAGGCGGTTAAATACGCTCAGATCGATGATGCACTATTTGAATTACTACAAGAGCCAGCTTCAAGAGTTAGCTTAACTACTATCCTCATTCACAGATGGTTCTATAACAAACTTGACCAAGTTGAGCAGCTAATACAAGTTCTAGGGCATCACTAAACATAGATTTATCTTGAGAGGAGCAGTGTATATGAACAAAGATCTAAACTTTTACACCTACAAGTTCACGAAACTCAGGGTTGATAATGCTCATGGTGTTGCTCCTCATAAGCCATGTTTGTTACTTTCTGTGATTGAACTATTTGAACAAAATAAAATTGAGCGTAATCAGATTTATCTATCTCCGGAACTCATTGCAACTTTTCTCAAATACTGGTCGAACTTTGAAGTGGAACAAAAAAACTGGACAGGTGAATAAGCTACACCCCTCAACCTCATGGTAGGAGTAGATATGAGCCAAAACAAACGTAAACAACACAGCGCCCAGTTTAAAGCCAAAGTCGCCCTCGAAGCGATTAAAGGAGAAAAGACAATCGCGGAAATCGCGAGTCATTACAGCGTTCACCCCACGATGATCCACAACTGGAAACGGCAGCTTTTGGACGGTGCGAGTGAGTTGTTTGAACGCGGTGCGAAATCGAGTGCAGTGGAGCCAGAAACGAGCGCCCAAGTTGACGAGTTATATCGACAAATTGGCAAGTTGCAAGTGGAGCGAGATTTTTTAGCCAACAGGTCGGCACGATTGGGCTTGCCGACCGAAAAGCCTTGGTAGATTCAGAGCATCCAGAGTTGAGCATTGTGCGTCAGTGTGAATTGTTGGGCATTGCGCGATCGAGTTTCTACTACCAAGCTTTGCCGCCGTCGGAAGAAGAACTGGCAATCATGCGGTTGCTCGACGAACAATACTTGGAAACGCCGTTTTACGGCAGTCGGAAAATGACGGTGTTTCTGCAATCGCGAGGGTACAACGTGAATCGAAAACGGGTGCAACGGTTGATGCGGGAGATGGGGTTGTATGCGATCTATCCGAAACCCAATACCAGCAAAGCCGATCCAGAGCATCGGATTTATCCCTATCTGCTGCGAGGATTAGCCATTACGAATGCGAATCAGGTCTGGTGTACCGACATTACCTATCTTCCAGGCGCGAAGGGACACTTTTACCTGGTAGCAGTGATGGACTGGTACAGCCGCAAAGTCTTGTCATGGCGCATCTCAAACACGTTAGAAGTGGCGTTTTGTGTGGAGGCATTGGATGAAGCATTAGCGGGTTATCCCAAGCCAGAGATCTTTAACAGTGATCAAGGCGCACAGTTCACGGCGACAGCGTTCATCGATTGTCTCCAAGCAGCTCAAATCAACATCAGCATGGATGGGCGAGGCAGATGTCATGACAACATTTTCATTGAGCGATTATGGCGGAGTTTGAAGTATGAGTTGATTTATCTCAAGTCATTCGAGAATGGACAGCATTTGAATCAAGAAGTGAAACACTGGTTTCAATGGTACAATCAAGTCAGACCACATCAAGGATTAGAATACAAGACACCGAATCAAGTGTATTGTAGTAGTCTAAAGAATGTGAACATGAAAGAAGCAAAAGCGTGAATTGAATCTAGATCAGTAAAGTTAGTAGAATTGAGATCTAGAACTGTAGCTTATTCACTATCTATTTCTTGTCCAACCCTACGGGTCCATCTCACTTAGTTACTACTGAGCATCGATCAGATATTGCTTTGCCCTTTTATCATCTCACTGGCGATAAGTTCTGGTATCTCATGCCGAATCCTGGATTTGAGGCAACGATCGCTACGAAAACCAAAATCAAGGGCTTGTCTGCTCTAAGAAATGCTGTGAAGTACGCTTATGTAGACGATGAGCTATTCGAGTATCTACAAGATGCCGCTAGAAGAGTTCAATTAGCCGAAGCTTTAATTCAAAAATGGTTTCCAGCTAAATCTCAAAAGTTTAATGAGTTGTATCAAGTTGATGAGCTTCAGAACGTTCAGCTTCGATTGTTTGAGAAAGGTGGAGCAACCTACACGATCGGTGATTTGAAGGATCAGGATAAAGCCTTCGTCAGAAATGCGGCTTTTCGACGAATTGTAGTTTCGCTCTATGAACAGCGTTGCGCCTTTTGCAGATTGAAAGTCGTGAGTCAAAATAGCCAAGATATCGTAGATGGAGCGCATATCAAGCCGTTTTCTGAGTTCCGAGATGATCACTTCGATAATGGGTTAGCACTTTGTAAGAATCATCATTGGGCGTTCGATCGAGGTTGGTTTAGCATTGATGAGAATTATCGGATTGTTATACCTCGCGATCGCTTTCACGAAGAAACACCGAACGGTTTGCGATCGATGCGAGATTTTGACGGAGAAGCTATTCTTCTACCTAACAATGAAATCTACAATCCCAGAATCGACTCTCTGCAATGGCATCGAAAATTCTGGAAGATTGCTTAGTCATCTTCCTCTAGCTCATTGCTCATATATAGCCTTCTAAATTCTGTAGCCGCATCAGAGTTCAACTTTTCCAATGCTTCCAAAATTTTCATCACGGTTTCTGAACCTGGATCGCGGATTTCGTTCGCCCAACGGTAGACATTGGATGCACCAATTCCCATTGCTGCTGCTAACTTCCCTTGACTGATGCCGTAATTCTGCATCACTGTTTTTAGAACCTTACCCGCTTTTCCCATACGCCCTAACACGAAGAATTGCTCTAAGCATGATTAATCGTGTCAGAGCTTTGCATCCTCGTATACAGTCCAATTGGACTGTGCTAGTATTAAATACTAATTGGACTGTGACGATTTCGTGTGACAGTCATTTCAAACATGGAGTATTTAAGATGTTCATTGACAGAGAAGCCTCAGACGATTTGGGTCAACGACCAGAAGAGAACTTCGTACAGTCTTCCTTAGACGATAACCCTGTGAAAATGACTTTAATCGGGTCTCGTAGAGCCATTGAGCGTATGATTGGTTTGCTACATAGGCAGAACATCATTTCTGGCAGCGAATGGAGCCGACCCATTCCGATCAAGCACTCACCAGAATTCATCAGCGTTGCAAGCAGAATGATTCAGATTGATTGAAAGCTGCACTGTTGACAGAAGAAGGGGCAGCCAGTTTAAAGGGTCTGTCCCCCCTGCCAGCGTCGTCGAAGCCATTCGCGCCGTCCTCGGACTCGAACTCAGCGATCGACTCGTCACCGACCTCGAAATTCTCGTCAGCCGCAAACGTCGAGACATGGCAGAAAAGCGCGATCGACAAGCGCTAGACGCGATCGAGCAACGGCTCAACCAGCAGCGAATCGATTTACAAACCGAACAAAACCGCCTAGACACCCTGATCGAAACCCTCGAAACCGCAGAAGACAATCTACGATCGGCGCAAGCCAAATTCGATGCCGAAGGCGGAAACCTTGCCGAAGCCGCTCCCCAACTGAACCAGCAGCTTCAACAGCTTCGGAGCGAATCTGAACACCATCGCCAGAATCTACGCCATCTCGCATCTGATCTTCTGCCTCTGGCTCTCATCCAACCCCTGTTAAAAGCTGCTCACCAACAAGGACAAATTGAACTGCACCGACAACAAGCGCAAGCTGCCCAGATCTGATTGCAGACCACGATCAACGCCTACTCAGCTTAATTCAGCAACTAAAGCTGAAACAAACAAGACACCGAATGAAGTTCTGTGATGTCGAGACGCTATGAAGAACACTCTAATGTTAGATGAGGTTTGCCAGCAGATCAGCCAAGACAATGCGGCAAAAATGTTTGGGTGGAAAGTCAGGACTCTCCAGAACTTCGTATTAAAACAGCACCAAGAACCCCCCGAATGGCAATGGGTCAAAGGCATTTGTTATTTCCAGCTTTCAAATTACGGGGCAATGACGTATGACCGTTGCATTCTGACACTGTGGCAGGTCGCCAAAAGTCAAAACGATGTCTCTATTTATTTGAATGCCATCAGCCGTTTTCAGTCGGTTGTAAAGCCTTGATGTCTTCTCACCCAAACCGTGTTATAATTTGTCATGCCGCCAATTGAGGGGCGGAATTGGTGTTCAGAAATGTATTTACCAATTTTCAACCTTCAAAAAGTGGTATTCTGAATCTGAAGGCTCTACGGGGCATAGGCAGAAAGCGCATCGGGGCGTAGCGCAGCTTGGTAGCGCACTACTTTGGGGTAGTAGGGGTCGTGGGTTCAAATCCCGCCGCTCCGATTAGCTGGGAGGCTTGAAACTGAAGGGTTTTGAGCCTCCTTCGCTTTTGGTGCGCCTTTGCGCTTGGTGTAGACTAGCTGATGAATCTGGAGCGATTTTGTTGGGTTCTAGAGTGTTTATTGGTGTGAAATTGGTGTGCTGCACCAACCCCATTACCCCCAGAAGAACACCGCACCAATCCGTCGTACCAGTTTCGCACCAATAAAAGCTAGCCCCACTTTTCCCTTATGCCTAGAGCAAAATCTACATCGGGAACCGTTACTATTCTGCCGATCGATGACCGGCTCAAACTCCGTTGGACATGGACAAAGGATCTCGGTGGTAACGGTAAACGTTTCTACTTGGCATTGGGGCTACCCGACACTGAAATCAATCGTCGCATCGCGGAAGCCAAGGCGCGTCAGATTGAATCGGATCTCCACACCCGACAGTTTGATCCCAGTTTGAATAAATATACCGATCGTCAGCTTCAGTCTACGACTTTGAGTGTGGTAACACTATATGAGCGGTGGCTAGAGTACAAAATCGAAGTTGAGAAAGTGTACGAAACGACGCTCGATAAGTACAAGGCACTTTTTAACACGGTAAAGGAGTTTTTCAAAAAGAATCCCGTTTCCACGCTGGACGAATCTGGTGCTGCTCGATTTCGAGATTACTTAGCAACGAAACTCAGCGACGTGACGCTAAAGGAGCGCATCGGCATGATGAAAGCGTTGTGGGACTGGGCAAGCGATCGCGAGTACGTCAAGGGTCGCAATCCTTGGAAGGTCGTACACGAATCGATTAAAGTTGCCCCAACCCAAGGCGAAAAAGCATTTAGCACAACTGAGCTAAGAGAGATCGTTCAAGCATTCCGAACTGACCCTCAATACAGTTACTATGCTGATTTTGTTGAATTCTTTTTGTCGATGGGATGTCGAACCGGAGAAGCGCTTGCACTGCAATGGAAGCACTTTAATGATGAGCTAACTGAGGTCTGGATTGGCGAATCGATTACCACGAAAAATAAGCGCAAACCAACCAAGGCGCACAATGCCGCGATCGTCAATCTACCACTGCGAGTTAGCGAACTACTGAAACGAAGAAGACCAGAGGACTTTGACCCAGAAGCGCTTGTTTTCCCCGGCAAAAAAGGCGGGAATTTGAATGCAAAGACGTTTTATAAAGGAGCATGGAAAACAATACTCAAAAAACAGAATATCGACTACAGGCGACCTTACACGCTGAGAAAAAGTTTTGTCAGTAATGCAATTTATGAACACGGAATGACGATCGAGCAGGTCGCAACGATTACGAGGCACGATCCCAAAGTGCTGAAAGATTCGTATTTGGAATCAGTGGGCATGATCGCGACTCCTGATATTCTGGCGGACTAGGCAGGTTTGCGCCGCTTTGCCTGAGATTTGGCAGATTGCTCAATGGTGCGTAAGTGAGCTTCAGGATTGCGACGGTGACGATACCAGTCTTTCAGCATCTCAGCGTGATACACGACTTCACCGCCGTCGTGCTGCCAGTGAATCCCTTCGATTAAGCCCTTCGCTTTATCGCGTCTCCAAACGTTCAGCGTTTGCCAGTGTTTGTTCACAATCTTAGAAGCAGCGTGTTTATCCACCCATTCACTTTGAGGTGAAAAGTATTCGACTTCAATGTGATTGAGAATTGCTTCAGCGCGTTCAAGGATCGCGATCGCGCGTATGAGAATTTCGGTTGAGTTTTCGGTGGTCACGATCGTTATTTGTGAAGTTTAAGTTGGTTGAAGAATGTGGCAAGCTTTGATTAAGGAACTCTTGGGAATTAGCATCTTTATTCGCGTCCTTGTGGTTGACTTGTTCTTTCACAGTTCGGACTGGTCAGGTATATGGTGAGGCGGTGCTAAATTTCTGCGCTCCCAAATATGAACTTCATTTCCGTTTGCTAAACGAACCTTCCAGCAACGAATACTCTTGCCGTTTGAAGCATTGATTGGAATCTTAAGTACGACTGCCTCTTCCCAATGTTCTGAGTGGTATGCAAGAACTTTGTCCCCGATCGCTAAATCCCTGCCATTTTCTTCAGGATTGGGAGCAGCAGCGTTCTCAATCTCCGTCCAATCGTCTTCGGCGTATTCACCAGAGGCAAATGGCAAGGTGAGTTCTGTAAGTTCGCATTGAAGCTGTCCAGAAGCTAATTGTCCAGAAGCTTGTCCAGAAGGTCTAAGGCTTGCTGCATCTGGATATGAGTGATTCGCACTAGCTTCTGGACAAGCTTCTAGGGTAGGCGAGTCAGGGCTTTGTCCAGAAGCTACTGGAGCAGCAGGTAGGAAATAAACTTTGTAACGACGGGTACCAGCCTGAGATTGGCGAGTGCGGTCCTCACAGTCTACTAACCCTTGCCGCTTCAACCGTTCTAACTGCTTGCGAATGGCTTCTTTTGTGCTGCCAGCACCTACTGTGGAAACTTCTAGTAACTCTTCAGCTTCGTATTTCGTTCCACGGTTTTGCTCTAACCAACTGAGAATTCTCGCTTTCAATGGAACAGGTGTGTTTTCGTCCAGCCCAAAATCACCCTGATAGTCCCAAGAGTAATCATCAACGTTAAGCTCAATCTGGAAAATTCCGTTACAGCCTGACCTCGACTTCTCGATCTCTAAAATTCGCTGTGTTGGCTTTAAATTGTCTTTGGGGTCTCCTTTTCGCAACACCCAGACTTCAGACAAGTTGTTCCGAAAAGCCGTCGTTCCTCGTGCACCGCCCATTTTATTGGTGTGGTGAAGTATGACGAATGTGACGTTTCTTCGATTTGCAATGTCTCTTAAGCTGTAGAGTGGAGCCGCGTAAGACGAATCCTTTTCTTCGGCTTGTGTGGAGCGGTTTGCCGAGGACATTGAGTCAATTACCACAAACCCACTTTCACTCGCAAAATGCTGTTCGATCCAGTCTTCTAACTGTCTTATTTTGCAGAATTGCCAATTCGTTTCAATAAAGATCCAGCCAGCTTCTAAAGCTTGAAAACCAGCAATATTTAAGCGTTCCCTAGTATCGACTTCTGGTTCGTCAGTCTGGATTATTAGCACCTTTGATCGCTTCGATCTGAATCCGTTCCAGGAGTTGCCCGTCGCGATCGCCTTGCACAAGTCATACACCAACAAGGTTTTACCAACGCCGCCATCAGCAATGAGACCGATCGTGCTAGCAAGGCTAACGTGCCCAGCAATCAACCATTCGCGCTCCGGTTGGTCTGAACTGAGAAAGTCCGTGACATCAACCGGGGCGAACGGTTCAGTCTCGCTCTGTTTGTCTTGGTAAATTTCGAGGAGTTCTGATCGACTTCGTTTAACCGCTTTAGCTAAAACTCCAATTTCCCATTTCCAGCGGGCTGTTCCGACTCCAAAGACCTCAAAGATCAAATCTAACTGTTGCATAGTGTCTTCAAAGTTTGGGAGGTCTTCAGTGGGTTCAGCTTTAGTCTGCTCAGGAACTTTGTAATTCACCTCTGAATGGCTCTTGTAAATTTCTGAAGGAGTCTCTTGCGATCTCTGCCGCCATTCCCAGCCTTTGATGCAATTTTCGATTTGACTTTCAGACAAACTGCTGCCTGTTGATCTCACTTCTGCGCTTCGCCAGATTGATTCAGCTTCGGCAACTTCTAAAGGTGGTGAGCAGAGGCTACAGTACTGCTCAAATAACAACTTTGGTTCACCCTCGTAAGGTTGAGCAATTTTGGACAGGTAATTGGAAACACCAATCAAATCGCAAGCAAGAGCATATCCTCGATCGTTGCGTTGCCCTTCTCCAGTGCCCTGCTCAATTAGTACACGATTAGCTCTGCTGAGACACTCGATTAAAGGTACTCGCTTAGTCGTGGGCAATTTGAATTGTCGATCAAATTCACTCCACTGCCGCTTGATCGCTAACTCATTTCGTCTAGGAATAGCCGCTCGCAATTCTTCGTAAGTGTAGACTTTGTTAGAACAACTGATAAGCTCGGACTGAACTGGCTCCCGTCCAGGTGCAAGATAGGTAGCACCAATAAGGCGCATCACACGACTGGGGTTTTTGTTACTGCGATCGGCATCTGCAAATTCCAGCAAATCAAGCTGTAGATTCGTCCATTGATCAATAGTGCAATTCGACAAGCGTAGATAAGTGTGGATACTTTTTCCGCCCGTATCTCCTTGGCAAGTCGGCTCAGGCAGATTCAGTGTTTTCCAAAGATCACGAGAAACCACTTTATCCAGGTTGTCGTGTTCATAAAAAATCGCACGACCCAAAATTACCTCTGAGTCCCTATGTCCGCCCCCATTTACAACTACATAGCACCCATAACCTGCCGATTGCAATTGCTCCATCTGTTCCCAAGGTAAGTTAGGAAACTTGGCGTTCAACTTCCTGCCTTTATCCGATTTTTTGCGAGGGTCACCGCTAGGGTAGAAAAACCGAAGGAAAACTTCGTCGTTGTCCTGATATCCGAGCAATGAGAGGAATGCAATCACTACATTGCGATCAATGAATTGAGTCTTTGCTGACATTGGGCAAAACCTTACGCTCGTTCTTAGTTTTTCGATTAGTTCAAAAGGCGAGCGCTAGAGATGTTGACCATGCAGCGGCTAGGGTAATTTATCCAATGACACTCTTGCGTCATAGAGTGAAGTTCCCCTAGAATTAGAAATAGTGAATCAAGGGGATACTAACTTCTGCGCTCGCCAAAGCTTTCAGTTAGTCTCCCCGCCCATTCGCACTGTAGTTATCACTGGTTGCGGAGTTTGACGGCTTCACGTCAACCCTTTGCGAATCCAACTTTCTTGAGTAGTAATTACCTCCAGAAGTAAATGCTGTTTTCGCAAACTTGACTGCCCTAAAAAGACGATCGAAGATAGTTGCGAATTGCAAGACGAACCAAAGAAGCTTGGCTAGAGCTTTCTTCCTTCACTCTTTTTTGCAGACTTTGATAATCTCGATCATTTAGCTTAGTAGCTACCAAGTGATCAAGTGGATACTGTTCTAAACGGGGATGGGGCACTTCAATTCTCCCTTTCGTTTGGTTAACTCTTAGCCTCTTTTAACTCTTGCACACAGAACAATGAATACCTAGTTCTTTGTTTTACACACTGCTCTCCTCGTAGCTTTTTCTGGAAAGAAGTCCGAAACCCGCTGAGGTTGCGATGCAAGTTTGCACTGCGGTCTCGATTACCAGTTAGACTTAGCACTTGAAATAAAGACATGGTAAGTATGTATCCTGAACGATTCACCTCTGCATAGTTTTCTACGAACCCAATCCAACGCTAGCGAATTCTGACAGGATGTCGTTTCCAGAAGTTAGTCTGTGCTGCAACCATTGCTGAAATCTTCTGCGCGTCTTCTTCAGGGTATAAATGCGATTGATTACCCTTGCCTTTAAGCCAGAGTTGCCCCTGTTCATCGATGTAAAACATGGGTCCGTTGTCCGGTTCGCTTTGCTTCGTAGCTACTTTCTTCAACCTTGATAAGTAATAATTCCAAGCCCTCCAGATTTTATTCGGAACAGGCTCAGTTCTAAAAGCAGCAATGCTTGTGATCAACGCTCCAAGAGCGGAGTTTTCTACCAATCCCAATTCCTCGTTGCCTGAGAGGTCTATTGCCTTTTCCTTTCCTACTTGGATGTTTTCAAGTTTTTTGATCAAATCTCGCCCCTGGTCAATTTCCCTTCTAATCGAAGTAATTTCTTCTTTTTTGCGAAATCCTCGCTTCAATTCACTTTGAATATCATCAACCAGCAAGCAGATCCAAACCTGATAAAAGTTTTGGTAAGAGACTGAAATGAGTTGAGATGAATGATGGAAATACCCACTTTGGACACAGCATTTACACAGTTCTAGTAGGGCAAAGGCAGCATGAGCCATTGGCTCAAACCCGGCTCCGCGCTCTGATTCTAGTTCTCGCAAAAGTTCAGCTTTACGTTCTCCTAAGTAGTGATAGGCATACCAGTAACCCATCATTTGAAGGTGGAGAATCTCATACTCCACTACAGTTTGATGACCTCTACCGAGGTCATGAGGTAGTTCTATTTGAAAACAGAACTGTTGTAAATACAGACACATTTCCTCATCGTTGCTTGGACAAAATAGGGCAGATGGTTTACCAACAACTGTCTTTTCCCAAAGTTGTTTTGTCATCTTGGCTATCACCTCAGTTCTGAAAAATAAAGTTTCTTCGGCGCTAGTCTTTTGTCCGACTTTCTGGCTTTGGATATTCAGAAGAGTATTTGGCTCTTACAGCTTGTTCTACTAAAAAAGCTGCAAGATTCGCGGTTGGTCTGCCTTCTTCATCTGCCCATTTTTCGAGATCTGCAAAAATTTTGTCGGGCAAGACGATCGTTGTTCGCTTACTCATTTCGGTTGAAGTCGTTAGTGCCATGGAATTTTAGCCTCCCTTGTGTCGCTAATGATGCAATGCCATAACGAAAGATGTTATCAGCATCTAATTCTATGGTAATTCTATGCTAACATACGTTTAGCGACAGAGGTAGCCAATTCTAAACTCTGGTTGGGAATCGCTGCCAGTGAACCAATCAAGACGGAAATCTTCAGCTAATGCCTCACGCTACAAGGCTTTGAATTACTTATATAGGGTCAATAGCATGACACCCAACACTTCAGCACTGACAGCTACAACCACTTACAGGCGGTCACCGCTCATTAATCTTTCAGCAGGTTTTGATTGCGGCAATGGCTCTACAAATCTAATCTTTGAGGAGACTGAAATCCTAATTCCGTCTTATGTTTTACCAATTTACAGCGAAATTTATGATCCTTTGACTGGTTTAGTTGAATACGTTAGTGGCGATCGCTCTGAGCTAATTAGCCATCGATGGCTATCAGGCATTAGTGCCTACCAGCAAAATCCTATGGGTTACTATCGCGTTGTGGATGATCGGCGAGGCAAATTGAATTACGGTTTACAACTTTTGTTGGGCACGATCGCAACTCTGCCGCATCAGTCTCACTGGGCATTCACGCTCGTAGCCAGCATTCAAGATGCCCAAGCTTTTGGTCATGAGCTTTCTAGCTTGCTCAATGGCAATCATACTGTTCGCTTCAATGGAAAAGAAGTGTCAACGATCGGGGTCAAAGTCGTCGCAGTTGTTGAAGAAGGTGTGGGCGCGATCGTGACTGCCAGATCCGAAATTGAGTCAGAAGGACAGTCCCTTCTCTATGACTTCGGCAACGGAACTTGCATCATCAGCGTTTTTGGTGCGAAAGGAAAACTTCTCATTCGCAAAGTTACGCCAGGTGGAGTCGAGAATTTAATTGATGCGATCGCTCGAAATCTAGAAACCCGCAAACAATTAAATGGTGAAGGCGATCGTCAGATCATTAGAGCCGGGATCGAGGCAAAAACCTTTGAGTATGGTACGACTGGCTGGAATTTCCGCCACATCTATCAAGTCGAACTGAAACCGTGGGTGCAATCTACCCTCGCTACGGCGTTAAAGGCAGGCGAACCTTGGAGAGCTACCAGCAGCGCAGTTCTGGCAGTAGGTGGAGGTTCTGAACTTCCTCAAATCACGCAACTACTGACTGCAAAGGGAATTACGCCGATTACTCAAGGGCATTGGGCAAACGCTCGTGGTCTTGCAAAACTTGCCCAACTAAAGCAACGAAGAGGTAGCTGATGGTGCGTTGCAGCATTCGGGAATATCTCCAGCCCTTTGTTAACGAAATCGGTACACAACTGGGGACAGACGATCCTACCGAGATCATTACTTTCGTTTTGAACGATTACAAGCGACAACTCAAACAACGGACTGTGCAAACTAATCTCTCGTCTCAATCAACTGAAACCGCAGATGAAGAATTGCTTGCCTTGCTGGATAGCTAAGTGCCAATCTCGCACTGCTCAATAAACAAATAGCCGTCCCCGGCGACCAACCATCGGACGGCTATGACTCCACAAATTGAACAATCTAGGAGCTTTTTGAATTATGCCAACCAAACACTCGCTTGCAACCTACTATCACGAAACTCCCGCGATCGCTGAACTGATGGATCAATTCGGCAATCACTTTGAAGCTCTGACTGCTGTAGAAAAATTTACGCTAATCGGGATTCTCTCGCTGTGGCAAGGCTTCGATACCGAATCTCATTTATCAAACAAGGGCGGAATGACATTACCCCAGGCTTTGAAAGATACCGCGATCGAGATTTTTCACGGCGAAGCCACACCCAATGTTTGCGAATTTCTCAACTTTCTCATTCGCTACAACGCAGACGACTGTGACGCAATGCCGCTCATGTCTGCTTTGATCAATCAGATTAGCGAGGGTGTTTATCAGTCATGAACCAGCAGGGCATTGGGTTCGTTTACCTGATCGCCCTGGTCTATCCACTCGGATCACCAAAGCATCGCGCACGATTTTACCTGGGCAGTTGTAAGAACCTGAATCAGCGCATGAAGCAACATCGCAACGGCACCGGAAGCCGAATGCTGAAAGCTGCAAATGAGCGGGGAATTGCCTATTCTGTTCACAAATTTCTAATCTGTGAATCCGAGTCACAGGCACGGGCATTAGAGCAACGATTAAAACGCTTCAAACGCCATCGCTCACTCATTACTAAAGATTGGAGGCAGTATCTTGAACCCTCGACTTAAACGCCAATTGCAACGCAATAAATTCAACATCGGATTGTTGGTGGTTGCTGCGATCGCAACAATTGCCTCGAAGGACAACATTGCGACAAACGTTCAGCAAATGGGGCAACTCCGCAATCAGATGCAGTCGAATACAGCACAGCAAATGGATCTGCTCGCATCCGAAGACGACAAAGCTGAGAAAGAGAAGATTGCGATCGCTCGCTATCAGCGCGGCTGTCTCTTTGTCGTCGCGGTCAAAGATCCGTCCAAGTTTGCAGCACTCCAGGAAGATCAACCTGTCCGCGATCGCACTACTGGCTTTCCGCTACCTGCGGGTACAACCGTCTGCGATGAAGGTGGAAATACCGGAGAAATTGTCCGAGACGCAACGACCAGAACGCCTGTGGTCAAGCATCTTGCCTTTACCGGAAACAGGGAAGTAGTCGAAGCTGCGATCAAACGTGCAGGAGCCAGTCAGGTCAAACGAACGAAACCTAATCAACGGTGAATGCTATGAATCCAAAAAGTCAATCAACTTATCAAAACACTTCGCAAACAACGAGTCGCGCCACCCAATACTACGACGACAGCAGTGGCAAGGCGTTCATCCGCACATTTCTCAAGATCCTATACGTTCTGGGATGCCTTGCAGCACTGTACTTTGCCTACCTCAACATCAATCCCTACGTGGCGGTCGTCGGAAAACTGCTCGGTCAAACTGATGTCACTGGCTTTGGTCGCTTTATCGGCAAGATTCCCCTGATCGGCGGCGTAGCGCGGGCATTGGGATGAAGTTCCCAATGGATTTTTGGCATTGTGTTGTGGGGCTTTATTCAATTTGCTCAATGCGCTCCGATCGTACTATTTCGCGACAAAGCCTTGCTGCGGGTGATGTTGGACGAACACGATCGTACCCATCGCGTCCCGATCACCGATAAAGATGATCCGGTTGCTGTCGGCATGAAGTCGGCGTATAACAAACTGCCATTGGGGATTCTGCGGAACTTGGGCAAGATTCGCATCGCGGCATACATTTTAGATTTTGTGATTTGCTCGATCGTGTATCCGCCGTGTGAGGGTGGCTTCCTCAAGTTTGTGCTTTATCTCAGCACCGGAGCGTTTCAGCGCCTGAATTGGATGAATATCACGCTGACGCTCTGCACAATGTTTGCGATTGAAGTGATTTTGCGAGTTTTGCTTGGCATTGGCGCATTGATTTACTTCTACCGGAAATCGCGAGCTTAACTGACTGTCCAGGACGGGTGCGCTCGTCCTGGTATTCACGTTTGGGGATATTCATTATGTCTAGCTTTGTTGCGAAATCGAATCATCGCGAACCGATCGAGTGGCGCGAACGTGCGTTTGAGACTCTCGATCAAGACAGCTATATGCTGGATACTGCGGTTGCCCTGTTTGCGGGTTTGGGAGTTGCCAGCTTTGCCTCTCCGATTGCAGGGATTGCGATCGGACTTTTGATGGTCAAACGCATCTTCGACAAAGAAACTCAAAAACAGAAGGCAAAAGACCTGATTATCAAGAATGGGCTGGCTGCACCATTCTTGGAAGGTGATGATTTTCAGGATTTTGTCGAGCAAGCAGGTCGTGATGCTGTCTACCAGGAGCTGAAATTTGCGGATACACGAGGGGTTGAGTTGAGCAATCGAGCTTGGGATTTCCCAGAACAGTATGAGCTAAAACACGATAAGCCTGTGCTTCCACAAGCTGAAGACACCTCGAACTGGGCACATTACCCACCTGATCCAGTTCAATCTCGTGAAACTGTCAATTCCTCCAAAATCGCAGCATTCTCTCAGCAAAATATGACCCAAGCCCAACCTCCGGTCGCGCCTCAGAATGTTCGCAAAATTATGAACATTGCCGAGATGATGGCGGCTGGGAAATTTATCATCTCTCGAATTATTATTGGCGCTTCGCGTACGGGAAAATCACAACTCGCTTCAGATGCTCTTGGTTTCGTCCGGTTACGGTTCGGTCAAAATGTCAGTATTTTTTATATCTCGGCTGGCTTTATTCCTGAAGAAGATGGGCGCTATTGGTCAATGTGCGATCGCGTTTCCGGCTTTTATTTCCCTGAGTTGTCCGACACGCAGAAGCGACTTGCCTATGGCGTGTGGAACGATTTGCTTGAAGAATTCACCACAATGCCTTCGAGCGTTGAACGTCCTAAAATCCTCGTGATTGATGAACTCAATAGCATCATGGGAACGGCAGTACGCTTGGATTCTGCGATCGCGACTCAGTTTGTCAATGGGGTGAAAGGCAAGCTGGCTGATATTTCTAGCATGGGAAGTAAACGCGGTTTAGTAATTTGGGCACTCGCACCGACCGGAGCGATGGGTGATTTGGGGCTGACCAAAGCGAATGTCACGGCAATGAATCCTATCTTTGTCGCACAAGTGCCGACTGCAACTCCTGGCTGGAACGAAACAACATATCTCACGGCGAAGAATAATGGGCTGGCTCCGGAGCGAAAGCCCGATCGCGATGTTTTGGATGAATGTGAAGAATTGGGACTCGATCGATTAATTGGGGTAGCAGGTCGTTGGCTTCCTCTAATGAATTCGACAAAGGTTGCCGCGAATTTTACTTCGGTTTCTTCTCATCAATCGATTCAGAAAAGCGATCGTCAACGATTAGAAGAATTGGTCGAATCCAGTTCGCCTGACAGAACGCGATACCTTTTTTGAATCAAGTGATGTCACTAACTCTGAAGATCCACGATCGCTCTACGACGATCTTGCAAGTGATTTTGATGAGACAGATGCTTTGCCATTAATGGGTGACTTTATTCGATGGTTAAAGACCAAAATTGGAACAGTGATTACACGACGGAATGCCATTCTTTTATGGGGCAATAAGCGCGATCGCAAGATCACATCGAATGAAGCAATTCAGCCCTTTTTAGATGAAGCTATCGCACTAGGTTTGCTTCAGGAGACTGAAAGTGGATACCGAGTAATTGATACTTGAATGTAGCCGTATCTAAATAGTCAAGAAAGGCGAACCTCCATCGTAACCAACGCATTTACAGGCAGTACAGCGGTTACAGTTACGTCTTTTGTGCTTAGACAACGATTGCGGTTACAGAGATTGAAGATTAGGTTTCAATCATTTTGAATCTTCTAATGAGTCTTTAAGGTGGAGAATTTCACAGTAGTGCAGTCATAAGAATCACATCAAATCATGTTGCAGGAAATTTTGTTTATCTATTCGATAACCCATTTGCTGAGTCACCGAATTGGATGCTGCGGCTGTAGGAGTCAATGACGAGAAAACGATCGGAACTAGCCAAAGACTGAATACTCTACTCTCTCAATTTCTGGAAATCTACCCAACAGTTTGATTTAGCAAGGAAAGAACAATGGAAGAAATTCTAGCTGCGTACAATCAACTCAAGAACGATCCCTCTCTCGTTTTTATTAGTGGTAAATACGGTGACGAAGATGGCATTTGGGCGTGGGAAAGTTACACAACGAATCGCTTTCGAGAACAAAACAACAGTGGACTCACATTGACGCTGTGTTTCGTTCCGAGCCAAGTTTCGGGTATCGCAATCAATTTCTATCAATATTACGTTCCAGCTACCCTCGATCGAGTGGCGTTGGTGGTGTTTGACCCGACGCGCAATGTCACTGGTGGTCACGCTTTGGAGTCATTCCAGGGCAATCCAGCAGAGCGGGAACGACTTCTTAAAAAGTGGATCAAAAATCCGTTCGTTTGATGGAAGGTGGTTTGGTCTGGCAGTTGCTTTTATGGGGGCTACCGCCCCCTTTTTTCGGGTAAATTGCCCTGCTGGTGGAATTGTGTGAAATCACTCGTGCGATCGCTCAATTTCTCGAAGTCGATCATGAACTTCTTGGAGTCGCTCGCCGCCTTTTGACAAGATGCCTGACAGTAGTAGCTCTAAGCGCTCCACTCGAAGTGCGATTGGTCATTTTTATCCTTTAAAGTTTCAGTAATGCCACAAGGATCTGGTGAATAGTTTCTACAATTAGGAAAACTTTAACGAATTGTCCATGTTTGGAAAGAAGCCCCCAACTCAATCTCAATCGATCGGTGGTAACGTTTCAGGTAGTCAGATTCAGCAGGCGCAAGCGGGTAATGACCTCGCCGCAACCCAACGCGGCAACTCCGACGATCAGACGCAAGGCATCACGACGGCTGAAGTTCTTCAACTGTTGGAAAAACTAGAAAAGGCAGTCAAGGAATCGGGTTTAGATGAAGCGCAGCAGGATGAGGTGTTGGATTATCTTAAACCTGCAAAGCGGGAAGCTGGAAAGGAAAATGCGAATAAAAGCTTAGTTGGAGAGAATTTGAAGCGAGTGAGCGAGGCAATGAAGAATCTGAACGAAACTTCGGAAGCCGGGAAGAGTTTGTGGCAGACGGGAGCAGGGGTCTTTAAAGCGATCGCGCCGTGGCTTGGTGTAGCAGCTCACTTTTTCGGACTGTAGAACGACGATGGCTTCTCAAGATCACTCTCAAAATCAACAGATTGGCGAAGGTTCGATTCAAGACAGTGATGTTCAACTTGTCCAAGGCGGGCAGACTGCGATCGGGTTTCAGAATAGCCATGAAAATCAAGTCACGATTAATCGAGCGATCGTGCAGTTGTTTGGTCAAGCTAATCCGTCTGGGGTCGATTGGGATTAGGCACATAATCTGTTGGTGAAAAAGCAGTTGCCGGAAATTCGCAAGCGGCTGAGTGATGTGCTGTTGCAGAATCGAACGCTGATGGAGGTGTCGATCGAGGAGCAGTTCGCGCCTGTGAATCGATCGCCTTTAGAAGCAGAGCGGCGGTTACAGATTCACGGAGAAGATCGAGGCACGATCGAGAATCAATTGTTGATTCAAACATTTGGGCGCGATGATGTGACGGGAAAACTGCTAATTTTAGGTGCGCCGGGAGCGGGGAAGACCACGGCGCTGTTAGGATTGGCGGAGCAATTAGTAATGGGAGCGCTGGCGCAACCGAAAACTGTGATCCCGGTGTTGTTTGAGTTGTCTACTTGGCGCGAGGATAGTCAATCGATCGAGCAATGGCTGACTGAGCAGTTGTATGAGTTGCACGGGGGCAATCGGAAAGCGAAATTATATGAGCAATGGGTTGATCGACAGGTGCTGTTGCCGCTATTAGATGGGTTGGATGAGCTTGGACTAGAGCGACAGCAGAAATGTACGCAAAAGATCAATGAATTTGCGCGGCATTATCCTCAATTGGTTGTGTGCTGTCGAAGCAAAGAATTTGAAACAGTGGGGATGAAGTTAGGAAATTTGAATGGTGCGGTTTGTCTTCAGCCCTTGAGCGACTCACAAATTCAGGAGTATTTACGGCACGTTGGTTCTGATTTGTGGAACGCAATTCAAACGGTTCCAGCGATGCAAAAATTCATGCAGCCGACCGAGGAGGGCGATCCGGGATTGTTGCGGATTCCGTTGTTTCTTTCGCTGGCGGCTCAGGTTTATGATCCGCGATCGCCGTTTGCGAGTGAGGCGGAACTGTTAGGGCGATATGTCGATCGACGGTTATCGAAAGAAGTGCGGGAGAGCGATCGGCGGGAGGACTTAAAAAAGAAAATTTGGGCTTACAGAACAGTAGAGCAGGAGCCAAACTGTACAGAAACAGAACGATATTTGAGTTGGTTGGCGAGGCAGTTGCAGCAGAGAAATCAGATAGAGATTCTGATTGAGTATATACAACCTGACTGGATTGAAGCACCCCGGTTACTTCGTCGAAATCGGCTGATTGTTAGGCTGATTGTTGGGCTGATTGATATTCTAATTCTTGGTCAGGATGTGCTGATTAATGCGCTGTTTGCTGGGCTGTTTGCTGGGCTGATTTTTAGACTAAGTAATATTGATCCTGCCGAATTCTTCAGAGTTTCGATGTCGCAGGATGCGCGGCGAGAAACGTCACGCAAGTTAAGGAATGGGCTGATTGTTGGGCTGGTTTTTGGGATGGTTGGGCTGAATGGATTGATTGTTGGGCTGATTTTTAGACTGAGTAATATTGATCCTGTCGAATCCTTTAGAGTTTCGATGTCGCAGGATGTGCGACGAGAAACGTTACGCGAGTTAAAGAATGGGTTAATTGCTGGACTGACTTATGGGCTGATTCTTGGACTGCTTGGGCTGATTGGTGGGCTGTCTTCTGGTCGGGATGGGATAATCTTTGGGCTGAGTAGGCTGATTGATGGACTAATTTTTGGGCTGATTGTTGGGCTGATTGTTGAGCTAATTGGCGGGCTAAAGCAGAATTTGAAAATACGATCGCGCCCCAATCAAGGTATCCAAAATTCCCTACAAAGTATGCTGTGGACAAGCGCTTTGAGCTACCCAGCAGGGGTAATTCTCGCGATGTCTTCGCCTCTTATCAGTTGGGCAAGCACCGAACAAGCGTGGGATCGTCTTCTAGATGCTGCGATCGCAAACTTTCCTGACTTCTTACTGCCTGGGTTACTGATGGCGCTTTTGATTGGCATAAACTTTGGCGGTGGAATTGCTTGCATTCAGCACGTTTGTCTCCGCTTCGTCCTTTGGCAAAATAACATTGCCCCCTGGAACATGGCGCAATTCCTCAACTACTGCACTGATCGCCGCATCCTACAACGCAACGGCGGTCGTTACCGCTTCCTCCACCGAGAGTTGCTCGATTACTTTGCCAATTTGAGGGCTTAAAATTCGAGGTGAGGTAGAGCCAGTTGAAAAGACAAACTTACTCTGTAGCTTGAATCATGTGCTGAAACTTCTCGATGATTAGCGTTTCTCTCGCTTTGATGAATGCTTCAAAATTTTCGAGCTTCCACAGTTCAGGATTTTTAGGAATCAGGTGCATCTTCAAATAACTATCTGGTTTATCTTTGAACCAGATTTCCGGTGGAATATCACGTTTTCCGCCTGCCCCATTCTCTTCAGCCGTCAGCAGCATACAGTTCGCAATACGATCGCGCTCCTGCCATTTGTAGCGCAAGATGTTATGTCTCCCCGTTTCTGGATTCGCAACTTTCACCGATCGCAGTAGCGACTGTGGAAAAATGTGATCCACCTGCGGCAGGCTGCCCTCATAAGCTGGCTGATAGTTGAAGTCTTTGTACCAGAGATTGAAGATCAGATGAATGTTTTTCGAGCCATAGTGCTGGCTCAAAATTGTGTCTGCGGTGATATCAAGGTTTCTGCCATCCGCCCGAATGAGGTCGAATATTTGGCGCACCTCAAAATCGCCAATCTCCGTGATGTGGCGCGTACATTTATCGATCAAGTTGTCTGGCGTTCCGCTAAACGCTCCAGTGATTAAGCTGCGGAGTAGATACGTGTCTAAATCCTGCGCGTCTTTCCACTGCTGGGGGAAGTGATAGCGAAAATAAATCAAGGGTATTAGCGACAGATAGGACGGCAACGCCTGATCGCTGCGGAGAAACGTTTTGCCATACACGAAATCTTTCACCGCTTTGATGGCATCCGCGATCGCGTTCCATTTCTCCACGATTTCTTCCCGCGTTACACCATCCCGAAACTTCGAGACTTCGTACCGCGCACCGCGATCGAGAACACTCAAGCAAGATTTCAAAATAAAATCGCGAGTAAAGTCGTAACCCGTCCGATTCAATTCTTCCAGTAATCCCTCTAAGTTTTCGTCGGCATCTTCCCAGCTTGCAGTCAGCAGCGAAAACAGTAGATCCGATTTTCCAAGTTTCGTGCCGCCAGCATTGGCTCGGATGAAAATCTCAACCACGTCGTCTTCCCGATACGTCTTGGGATTATCCACACCGTCGAGTTCTTGATAGACAATGATCTCATCGGTGCAAAACTGCTTGACGATTCGTGCAACATTATCCTCGATACGATCGTGCTGACCATCGCTGAGTGGTTCTTCAGCACCATTCGCGATCGACCTTGCAAGCCGACCAAATAGCTCATTGCTGAAAACAACGGCTTTGAATTTTACCCACGGAAATTTTGCTGTATTAGGATCGAAAAAGCGAAAGCGGTAACGAATGTCTTCAGGCGCAACCAAATCACCGCTCAGAATGTCAAAGAACAGTTCCTTTTTCTCATAGCTCCCCTTCAGTCCGATAAATAGGCTTTGCAACCGTTGCTGACCGTCCAGCACCAGAAGTTTTACCTTGCTGTCCTCTGGCACATGAAAATCAGTCAGTTTCAGCGAGTATTTGTAATTGTCAATGAATTTCCGTCGCCGAACTGGAGACTTAGTGCGCCAGATCAGCAGTGTGCTGATTGGATACTCGCGCATGATGGAATCGAACAACCGTTCAATCTGATCCTCACTCCACACGAAGGGACGCTGAATGTTGGGCAACCAGAAGCCCCCATCTTTTTCCTCGTTATTCAGATAAGTGACCATCTTGCGAATGGTTTCCTTCTGGTTTCGCATACCCGCCCTCAAGCCTTGAATGATTACAGAAACGACATCACGATTTTCCCAGTGATGCCGTTTCATTATGCGCGATCGCGTTACAAATGACACACAATCAATCTGCAATTTTTGCCAACTTTGCTGCGATCGCATTCAAGTCTTTTTCCTCGATCGGTCCGCGCAAATTCTTCACCATGTTTTCTGTTTTTATGGCGTGATTTTTCTCATCTTCATCTCCAAGAATCCGAAACTGAATCTTGCCTTCAGGCTGCGTCTCTAATCCAATCACAATCTTGCAAGCTTCCTTTCCTTTTAATAGATAAGGCTTCTGTGAATTGATTTCCGTCGCTTGCGGTTCGCCTAGCAAAAAGCTACTCGAAATTTCGGTAAATAGCTGCGCTGGAAGTTGAGTGATTTCGCTTTTTGCTTCTACTTTTTTGATCGCCGCAGCTACACTTTTTGAATAAGCTCCAGGCACTTTCTTCTCTTTCAACCAGCTAGCAATATCTGCGAAAGTGTAACCCTGACTTAAAGCCATTTGAAACATTTTGAACTCTTCTCGAACAAACTTCTCTAATGGCGTTTCTTTTGGGGTTTCCGCCCAGAATGCCAATTCTGCTCTAGCTCCCTGCCAGTCTGGTTGTTCTTGCTCTTCTTTTGATTTCTTGCGTGCCATTTTCTCACCATTGAATACTTGTATTCATGCTAATTAAAAGAACCAAATCGCGCATACTATTCAGATATTTTTAATATTTAATTTACGTATAAACCTATAAGAGTGTAAGGGTATAAGGATGTAAGAACGTAGTTTATAACTTTAGAATTTATAGGATAGTTTCTCTCAAAATCAGCTTTATTTGTTAGGTTAAATAGAACCATACACGCAGAAGATCTCGCTTCACTTTTCTCACTGAAGACCCATTTTATCTTCTCAATGCTTGTGTTCGATTTCATACTTTTACTGCGTATTGCTCCTTGGGCTGTATTCCTGAATTCGTCCTTTCTGCCACTCCCCACACATGACGCTACGAAATCCGCTCAGAATCGCTCAGATCCTTGTTCCGCAAAGCTTATGGTTCAGAAAGTCAGAACGGATAGTGACTCATGCTTTCTTCTAAAAATTTGAGTGCTACAGAAGCAGCAGGCTACCACGGCAAAGACGACGATCGTAGATTCAACAGCAACGATCCCTCTGAATTGCAATCCTGCTGGTTCGGCAAAGGTGCAGCAACACTGAATTTGAAAGGAGAGGTTGTGCCTGAAGTGTTCAATCAGTTGGTGCTTGGCGTAGATTTGGCAGGGAACTCGCTGCACGCGAAACCGATTAATTTAGAAAAGCATCGGGCGGGAACAGACTTCTGTTTCTCGGCTCCCAAAAGCGTCTCGATCGCGGCACTCCTGCAACAAGATAGAAGAGTTATCTCAGCTCACAACCATGCGGTTACGGTGGCACTTACTGCGATGGAAGATCGCTATCCCCAAGCTAGAGTCTGGAATCGACAACAGCAACGCCAAGAACGAATTCTCACTAGAAATATTACGGCTGCTTTGTTTCCCCATTCAACGAGTCGGAACTGCGATCCGCAGCTCCACACCCACGCATTCGTCCTGAACACCACACAACTCGAAGACGGAAGCTGGCGGGCGTTGAGTAATGAGGAGATGACCACATATAAGAAATTTGTGGGGCAAATTTACCAGAATCAGATTGCTTACGAACTTCGACAAATGGGCTACGAAATCGAGCCGAGGAAGAATGGGCAGTTTGAGTTGAGGGGATATAGCAAACCTCTTTGTGATCTCTTCAGCTCTCGTCGCCAGCAAATTGAGAGTTACGCAGAACAATCTGAGCGGTCAAAGGATGCCAAACTGTACGAGCAAGCCACGCTCCACACTCGTCAGCATAAAAGAGAAATTCCTTTAGATGCGCTGATCGAGGGATGGGAACGGGCGATCGCTGAACAAAAATTGGAATTGCCCCCGACTCCTGAATCTGATCAAGCCCAAAGTGTATCGGAAATTGGAAGAGAAAAGGCAGCTACCGCTGCTGTTGTGGGGCTTGAGATTGCTGAACATCAGGAATTTGAGTTTTGCCGAGAAGCGATTGAGCAGCCTGCACTGGAAGATTCTGTCGGACAGCAATCCTGGGAGCAACTGCAAAACGCGATCGATGAAATGAATCGACTCGTCGCCATCAATCTGTCGCTCAATCTTTACACCACCGAAACCGCAGTCAAACGCAAGCGGGAGATTCTTCAAACGGTGCAGCAAGGACAGGGATCTGGGAATGCGATCGCGTCCTCGGAAAACGTGGCAGAACTGGACACAGAATTTCTCACGCAAGAACGCCGACAGGGATTAGGAATGGCAGCCACATCAACTGACCAATTTATTGCGTGGCAGGGAGTGGAAAAAGATGAGCCAACTTATGCACTGACCCTGTATCGACAAATTGCCGAAAGTCAAGGTTACACCGTGCAGGAATTTAGCCCTCGATCAGATTTCAATCAGACCGAAGAACGATCAAACGAAATTTGGCTCATTAGGGAAGCGGAATCGTTGACGGCGCACAATTTTTATCGTCTTATGCAGAGCGCTGAAGTTTCGCAAGCTAGGGTGCTATTCATCGGAGACGAAAGAGAGCCGCAAGGCAATCTATTCCAGACCCTTCCTGCTTTTGGAATCACTACAACGAATCTAAGAACTGGCAAGCAATTTACGCCAGATCAGCACCCAACACCTGTCATCACCCTCACTCACCTACAAGACAACACTTATGCCCGCAACCAAACTTGGGAAAAAGCGACCGCCGTTGAAAGATATCCTCGAACCGCCGCAAGTGATCGTGCAACTCGACGAAGCCACACTGAAGAATGCGTTGAGCAAAGTGTTGGAGAACGAATTGGGACAGCTATTGGAGAGCGCATTGCAGAAAGCTTTGCAGCCAGTCAATCAGAAGGTCGATTCCCTATCGAAGCGACTCGATTTGCAGGAATCGACGTTGAGCGAACTGCTCAAGGAATTGCAGAAACTATCGCAAGACGAGCGATCGAGCGATGTAGCGAAGACCTTAGCCAAAATTTTGAGAAGATTGACGGCTGCCTCCAGCAACATCGAAACGACCTCGACAGATTTGAAGACCTCCTGCGGGAATTTGAAGGACACATCAGACGGATTGAAACAATTCATCACCGCGCAGTTAATCACTTATCTAAGCGAGAGATAACGAAACTGCCAGAACAGACAAAGATTGAAAGTACACCGCTTGAAACACTTTCTCGATCGCAGCAATCTTCTCCAGAACAGGATGGGCTGTCTAACTCGATTTTAGAAAATACTGTGATCGAGTTGGAACCGTCGGGACAAGAGTGGTTGCCGGAACGGAACGATCACGGCTGGGAAACGGTGCGGCAAAATCTTGTGACTGAATACAAGATTCCAGATTGGTTATTGCAAGAACTGAATCAGCAGGGCTGGATTTACAGCAATCAGAAAAAACAAGCGGTGTTCGTTGAGCGCACATTAGACGACAAGAACTATCACGGGTTGACGCTCTCTAAAGAAGGCTACTTAGACCCAACTGAGCCAAATGCTAAATATCACGCAGCCAGCAGTTTTTGGATGGCAACACGAGAGCCTCTTGAGCGAGCAATCATACTTGACGACCCGCTAGAAGTACTGGCAGTTCACGGAATAAATACAACAGGCAGTAAAAATATTCCTACGCTCTATATCGCTGCCATGCGGGTTGATCAATTACCGATCGATCTGCTGAAAGATATTCCGCAAGTTCGAGTGTCTACCAGTTGCACGGACGAAGTAAAGCAAGCGATGAAGGAAAACGTACCTCATAGAACGATGATCGCTCCCAATCATGTTGAAAGCTGGCGCGGGGTTTGGAGAGACTGGTCAATCCAGAAACAGATACAATCAAAGAAAAGCAAGGCAGCCACACCACCTGATATTCAGCTTTAAAGTTTTCAAACACAGAAATTGCTCGTAAAAGAAGCTTTCATCCGCTGATGAAATACGGTTCATAATGGTCATTGAAATTTTGGTGGGCTGGATTCTGAAAAATCTGGCATTAGAAATCAGAGTAAATTCATGTCCCAACTCGAAGACTTGACTCGTGGCAAAACCGTGAAAGGCATTCTGTCAAATCGGAATGTGACGATCGTAGATGTAACTTGGCATGGAACGGACGCGGTAGAGCTGGTTTACAAAGATGCCGATGGAAATCTAGGTACTGAGTTGGTTTTCCGAAGTCAGGCATCTGATTTGGAAGTCGTTACGGAAGGGCAGTCGTGGAGCTTCGATGGAGACGGAGCTTTACTGCGCCTTGTGTCTGAAGCGCATCGAATTCGACTCGCCCATTTATTTGATCCGCTGTTGGCTGTCCATACGTCGTTGGTTGATCCGTTGCCACACCAAATCACTGCCGTTTATGGTGAAATGATCCCTCGCCAACCCCTTCGATTCTTGCTAGCAGATGATCCAGGAGCGGGGAAGACCATCATGGCAGGGCTGTTGATTCGAGAATTGGTAATTCGGGGAGATCTGCATCGCTGTCTTGTGGTTTGTCCGGGAAGTCTAGCGATTCAGTGGCAGGATGAGCTTGCGACGAAGTTTCACCTGCCGTTTGAGATTCTGACCAGCGATCGCATTCAGTCGGCTCGTACAGGTAATGCACTCGCTGAGATGCCATTAGTGATTGCTCGGCTGGATCAATTGAGCCGCAATGAGAACTTACAGGAAAAGCTGAAGCAAACGGACTGGGACTTGATTATTTGCGACGAAGCGCACAAAATGTCTGCTTCTTTCTTTGGTGGCGAGATTCAGGCGACTGGGCGATACAGATTGGGGAAACTGCTTTCTACCGTGACTCGGCATTTCTTATTGATGACCGCAACGCCACATAACGGGAAAGAGGAAGATTTTCAGTTGTTTATGGCGCTGTTGGATAGCGATCGCTTTGAAGGCAAGTTCCGCGATGGCGTTCATGTTTGCGACACATCAGATTTGATGCGGCGATTGGTTAAGGAAGATTTGCTCAAGTTTGATGGAAAGCCGCTGTTTCCAGAGCGGATTGCTCACACGGTTGGGTATCCGCTGTCTGATTCAGAGGCGATGCTGTATCGACGAGTGACCGAGTATGTGCGAGTCGAGTTCAATCGAGCCGATGCACTCGAAAATGATGGACGTAAAGGAACGGTTGGCTTTGCGCTGACCATTTTGCAGCGACGGTTAGCTTCTTCCCCAGAAGCGATTTATCAATCGATTCGGCGGCGGCGAGAACGACTTGGAAAACGGTTGCAAGAAGAGGAATCATCCAAGCGGGGATTAGGAGAATCGATCGAATTTGGGAAAACGATCGAGCCTGAAGACTGGGAGGATGACTTCGAGGATACGCCAGGAGAGGAGCGAGAGGCAACTGAGCAAGAAGTTGTGGATCAATCGACGGCGGCTCGAACTGTGGCAGAACTTCAGGCAGAGATTAGTCAGCTAGAAGAATTGGAACAGTTAGCGCTGAAAGTTAGACGCAGTGGCACAGATAAAAAATGGGAAGAACTCTCAAAACTCTTGCAAAATGAGGCGACACTGTTTGATGCACATGGGTATCGTCGCAAGTTGGTCATTTTCACAGAACATCGCGATACGCTGAATTATCTGGCAGATCGCATCTCTACGTTACTGGGTCGTCCGGAGTCAGTCGTGATGATTCATGGCGGAATGGGACGAGAGGAACGTAAGAGAGTTGAGACTTCGTTCAAGCAGAATGTTGATGTTCAAGTCCTATTGGCGACGGATGCCGCAGGTGAAGGGATCAACTTGCAAAGAGCGCATTTGATGGTGAACTATGATTTGCCGTGGAATCCCAACAGGCTAGAGCAGAGGTTTGGACGGATTCACCGGATTGGACAGACTGAGGTTTGTCATCTTTGGAATTTAGTTGCGGCAGAGACTCGCGAAGGGGAAGTTTATCGATCGCTACTGAAAAAACTCGAACTCGAACAAAAAGCACTCGGCGGTAAGGTGTTTGATGTGTTGGGCAAAGCGATCGCGGGAACAGAACTGCGTGAACTGTTGATTCAGGCGATTCGGTACGGAGATCGTTCTGAGGTGCGCGATCGACTGAATCAAGTTGTGGCAGATCGGCTCGATCAGCAACGGTTACGCGAATTGCTGGAAGAAAGAGCATTAGTACGAGATTTGATGGATGCGTCAGGTGTGCAGCAGATTCGGGATCAGATGGAACGCGCCGAAGCCCGAAAGCTACAACCTCATTTCATCGCGTCTTTCTTCTTAGAGGCGTTTAAGCAGTTGGGTGGTACTGTCAAGCAACGAGAGTCAAAACGCTATGAGATTACTCATGTTCCAGCAGTGATCCGCAGTCGGGAGGGGTTTGGCATGGGAGAACCGATTTTGCGGAGCTATGAACGGATTTGTTTTGAGAAGACATTGATTACTGTGCCAGGAAAGCCCGTTGCATCTTTTGTTTGTCCAGGTCATCCATTGCTCGATGCAACGATCGATTTAATTCAAGAGCGTTATCGAGATTTGCTCAAACAAGGTGCAGTTCTGGTCGATGAGAATGATCCGGGTGAACAAGTGCGAGCGTTGGTGTATCTGGAGCATTCGATTCAGGATGCCAGCACTGACGCGAGTGGTAAGCGACGCATTGTTTCACGACGGATGCAGTATGTTGAAATTGATGCAGAGGGAAAGGCTCAGAATGCTGGATATGCGCCTTACTTGAACTATCGATCGCTGTTTGATGCAGAAAAGGCAGCGATCGCATCTGTGTTAGCAGAATCATGGCTGAAAAAGGATCTGGAATCTCAGGCGACGAGTTATGCGATCGCACATTTGGTTCCGCAGCATCTTCAGGAAGTTCGGCAGCGCAAAGAAGAACTGATTGATAAAACGATCGTTGCTGTAAAAGAACGATTGACCAAAGAGATTAACTATTGGGATCAAAGAGCGATCGTGCTATCTCAGCAAGAAGCTGCCGGAAAAGTAAACGCCAAGATCAATTCAGCCAAAGCAAGAACGAGAGCCGATGAACTGGAATCTAGACTGAAAAAACGATTGGCAGATTTGGAGCAAGAACGGCGACTTTCACCGTTACCGCCTGTGGTGATTGGAGGTGCGATCGTCGTTTCGATCGGATTGCTTCAGCGACTTCAAGGAAAACGACAGTCTACACCAAGTTTGTTCGCGAAAGAGACGAAGCGGGTAGAACTCGAAGCGATGAAAGCAGTGATGACAGCAGAGCGATCTCTGGGGCACCAACCTCAAGATGTGAGTGCGGAAAAATGCGGTTACGATATCGAATCGAGATTGCCCGATGGAACACTGCTATTTATTGAAGTGAAGGGACGGATTGAAGGGGCGGAAGCCGTTACGGTAACAAAGAATGAGATTCTGACTGCGTTGAATAAGCCAGAGGAATTCGTTTTAGCGTTGGTGCAGGTTCCGAAATCGGAGGAATTTAGAGAAGGCGATGCGTTTCGGGTGGCAGCTTCGCAGGGAGAGTATCGGGTGGAGCAATCGTCGATCGTGCGATACGTCTGGCAGCCGTTTCAGAAGGAGCCAGATTTTGGCGTGACGAGTGTGAACTATGATTGGCGAGAATTGTGGGAGCGAGGAAATGCGCCACAATAACTCAAGCGTTCCACGGGGGCTGCTGTGTTGGATTTGCCTGTAACCAGTTGGTTACATCTTCAATACTTGTAAAGTTCAGAAGAGCAAGTGCCAACTCGTCTAGCTGAGATGCAGACAGAGATTGAACTTGACTCTGAAGATTAGAGGGAAGCTCTCCAAAAAGTCGCGTTAATTGAACAAGAATAACTTTAGCGCTGCCAAGTCTTTCTATCCCTGTGACGTGAGGCATGGTCTGTTGCTCCTGTAATCGGTCTAGGTCTTGTTTCAACTCTAATTCTAAATCTTCTGGGAGTGCCAGCAACCAATCGATAAATCGATACAGTTTTAGAATGTCTTCTCGATCGTAGCCTCTTTCATACAATTGCCGAGTCAACGTGAATTTCCAGAGTTTGCGATCGAGCGGATTGTTACGCGTTTCTTTGGCTTTGAGATGAGCCATTACAACGGTTGCAAAGGGATTTGTGCTGCTGACTAATTCATCCCACCGCGATTCATAGTCCAAGAGTTTGACGATCGGGAAGTCAAAAGTAATCGCGCAACCCCAGAATTCATTCTGATATTGAGAAGGTCGCCAATTGAAGCGATCATCGCCTAAGACGGCTAGGCTGACGACTGGACGATCGTATCGATCGCGGAGTCGGTAATTGTAGATAAACATCCGCTCACCAAAGCCTGTTTCTTCTTGGGCTTGAATTTCAATGTGCGCCAAGACCCAGGCTTCAATGCCGCTTTTGCGCCACACTTTTACAAGCTTGTCGGCATAACGTTTGCCGATTTCTGCATCACGGACGATCTGCTGGAGTTCTTTGTCGAGAAATTCGTATTCCCTGTTCCAATCGATATCAGCGTAAATTTGCGGGAAAAAGAACGCGATAAATTCTTGAAAGTAGTCGTCTAGCGCTTCCTTCCAAGGGCTATCGAAATCAGCACGGGGAGAATCAGTCATCGATCGCGTCAGTTCAACAGAACTATATTGACAGAAAAAGTGATCGCGTTCCTCGTCGAACAAGTTCCTGAATTACGCTTTTTGAACGCAGGCAAGTTTTATAAAACGGCGAAAGAGTTTCTGCTGAGAATCTAAGTATACGTAAGGATGATTTCGCGGAATGCTATTTGTAGCAGACGTTCTTTGCTTTAAATCCGTGCAATCACTGAAGTAGTGCATTTCATCTATCAAGATTTTGTGTAGGAATTGTTAAGGCTTTGTGCGTGCTGAAACCTTAAGTCTGGGTAAACTTCGTTACATACGTATAAGTACCAACCCAGTTTAAGAAGTGTAAAGCGATGCCCGATCGTAAGAAACTCATTGAAGTCTCCCTCCCTCTAGAAGAGATTAACAAACAGTCAGCGCGTGAAAAGTCGATTCGTCACGGGCATCCTTCGACACTGCATCTTTGGTGGGCGCGGAGACCGCTTGCATCTTGTCGGGCTGTATTATTTGCATCTTTGGTCGATGATCCTTCTGCACGACCCGAAGAGTTTCCAACTGAAGAAGCACAGGCAACAGAGAGAAAGCGACTGCTGGAATTGATCGAAAAACTGGTGGCTTGGGAGAATGTGAATAATCAGGCATTGTTAGCAGAGGCGCAAGCAGAGATTCTGAAATCGACGAATGGGAATCCGCCTCCGGTGCTTGACCCGTTTTGTGGTGGGGGATCGATTCCGTTGGAGGTGCAGCGGTTGGGGTTGGAAGCTCATGCGAGTGATATCAATCCGGTGGCGGTGCTGATTACGAAGGCGTTGATTGAGATTCCGCCGAAGTTTAAGGATCTGCCGCCTGTGAATCCGGAGGCACAGAAGCAACTGAAGGCGAATCAATGGTTTGGGGCGCAAGGGTTGGCGGAAGATGTGCGCTACTACGGGAAATGGATTCGGGATGAGGCAGAAAAGCGGATTGGGCATCTGTATCCGAAGGTGAAATTGCCAAAGGAATTGGGTGAGGGTGAGGCGACGGTTATTGCTTGGTTGTGGGCGAGAACGGTGAAGTGTCCGAATCCGACTTGTGGATGTCAGATGCCGCTTTTATCTTCGTTTGTTCTATCTTCAAAGAAGGGGAAAGAAGCTTACTTAGTACCTGAAGTCTCAGGACAAGAAGTTAAATTCAGTATCAGCAATAAGCCACCTCAACGATACGAAGATCCAAAAAAAGGATTCAAACGCGGAACATCAGGAATTTTTGAATGCGCCTTCTGTGAGACGGTAACAACAAGAGATTATGTATCTGAGCAAGCGAAAGCCAAGTTTCTAGGCATTGTACCAACAGCCGTAGTAGTTCAAGCCAAGAGAGGTAGATTGTATCTACCTGCTTACTTTGCTCCTTGTCCTGAGATTCCAAAGGTTGATACTACAGATCTAGCAATAGAATTTGCTCCAAATCCTCGCGATTTATGGTGCCGTAACTTTGGATTGTATACTCCCGCAGATCTTTTTACTCCTCGTCAACTTGTCGCCCTTACTACTCTCAGTGATTTAGTTAAAGAAGCACACAAACAGATATGTCATGACATCAATCAAGCTAGAGAAGCAAGCTCAGAGAAGAATTCAACTGATTCGGCAGTTTATGCAGATGCAGTCACAACTTATTTAGGACTTGCTCTAAGCAAACTAAGTGATAGTTTATGTGCATTAGCAACATGGTCACCGAGTACAGATCAGGCAATTCACGCTTTTACAAAACAAGCTATTCCAATGGTGTGGGATTACGCTGAATCTAACACTTTTAACAACGCTGCTGGTGACTATATAACTACGATTAAGACTGTAGTTCGTGCAATCAATAATCTTGGAAAAGGACTGCCTGGTTACGCTCACCAGCAGGACGCAACAAAGTATGTTAGAGATACTTCTGTGCCAGCACTTGTATTTACAACTGACCCTCCATACTATGACAACATTAGTTACGCAGAATTGTCTGACTTCTTTTATGTTTGGCTGCGTCGTTCACTTGAGGATATTTATCCTACCCTCTTCAGCACGATAGCAACTCCAAAAGAACAAGAATTAGTTGCTGCACCGTATCGATTTGGAGGCGATAAAGAAAAAGCTCGCCAGTTTTTTGAGGATGGACTGCACGAAGCATTTAGAAGAACTTACGAAGCCTCTCATCCTGACTATCCATTCACTGTCTTCTATGCCTTTAAACAAACTGAAGTGAAAAAGGATAGTGCAAATGCGCTGAGGATTGCTGCATCTACAGGATGGGAGACTATGCTGGAAAGTCTGATTCAATCAGGCTTTAGTGTAACTGGAACGTGGCCTATGAGAACAGAAAGAGACAATCGAATAGTGGGACAGGGCAAGAATGCTCTTGCTTCTTCAATCGCTCTCGTCTGTCGCCCTCTCCCCACCAACGCCGCCAAAACCACCCGCCGCGACTTCCTCACCGCCCTCAAACGCGAACTCCCCGCCGCCCTCCGCGCCATGCAGCAAGGCAACATCGCCCCCGTCGATCTCGCCCAAGCCAGCATCGGACCCGGCATGGCAGTCTTCTCCCGCTACAAACAAGTCCTCGAATCCGACGGCTCCCCCATGCGCGTCCGCACCGCCCTACAACTGATCAACCAAACCCTCGACGAATACCTCACCGAACAGGAAGGCGAACTCGATGCCGACACCCGTTGGGCACTCACCTGGTTCGAGCAACACCAATTCGAGGACGGTAACTTTGGCGATGCCGAAACCCTCTCCAAAGCCAAAGTCACCAGCATTCAAGGCTTAGTCACCGCAGGCATTCTCACCGCCAAATACGGCAAAGTCCGCCTTCTGCACCGCGACGATCTCCCCGCCCAATGGAACCCCATAGGCGACACCCGCATCCCCGACTGGGAAGCCACCCAACACCTGATCAAAACCCTGCAAGAACGCGGAGAACATCAAGCCGCATTCCTGCTCAACCAACTCGACCCCGATCGCGCTGAAATCTACCGCGATCTCGCCTACCGCCTCTACAACATCTGCGATCGCAAATCCTGGACCCAAGAAGCGATCGCCTACAACAGCCTTGTGATCTCCTGGGCAGAAATCACCCGTCTCGCCGCTCAATCCGCCTCCACCCAGCAAATCGAACTCCTCCCCATATAAGTCATGGCAATCACCAACAAAGAACGAGTCGGTCGCGCCCTTGATCTCCTGCGAGACGGTCTCTATCCTTTCATCGATCGAGAACTCAAAAATCGCTATCGTTCCGCTTGGCTCACCCAAATCACCCCCACCCTCAGCGCCAATCGATCGTCCAAATCCACCCCAGAGCAAATGCTCCAAGAAGACGTTTCACTTCAGTTGAAACTCATCGATCGACTATGGAAAGACGTTTTCGGCAGTATCTTCAGCAAACACCATCGCGCCTACATCAACGAACTCCTTGAAGTTCGGAATACTTGGGCACACAGCAATTTTTCGACTGAAGACACCGAGCGGGCATTAGATACGATCGTCCGTCTCCTGAATGAAATTTCCGCCCCCGAAGCCGAAATCATTGAGAAGCAACGCCAAGAACTTCGCCGCCTGCGCTACGAAGAACAAGCCCGTCGAGAAACCCGCCGCGCCGCTGCCACTTCCCTCGAAGGCACACCTGTTAGCGGACTCAAGCCCTGGCGCGAAATCGTCACGCCTCATCAAGATGTCGCTTCCGGTCGCTATCAACAAGCCGAATTTGCAGCAGATCTCTGGCAAGTTTTTCTGGACAAAGGCTCCGATGAATACCGCCTACCCAACGAATTCTTCCGCCGCACCTATCTAACCGATGGACTCAAACATCTACTCGGAAATGCCTTAACCCGACTCAGTGGCAAAGGTGGCGACCCCGTCATCGAACTTCAAACCAACTTCGGAGGCGGCAAAACTCATGCCATGCTCTCCCTCTATCACCTTTGTTCTGGAGTCGATGCCAAAGACTTACCTGGATTAGAGCCAATTTTTGCAGAAGTCGGCGTTTCTGAACCTCCTCAAACTGTCAATACCGTTGTGCTGGTCGGTAACAAGATTTCTCCAGGACAACCCCACGAAAAACCCGATGGCACGATCGTTCACACCCTCTGGGGCGAAATCGCTTGGCAACTCGGCAAATCAGCAGGCGGAACCCAAGAAGCCAGAGCCGCTTACGAAATGATTCGCCAATCCGACGAAACTGCCACAAACCCCGGCGATGTGCTCACCTCACTCTTTAACCGTTATGCTCCGTGTCTAGTTCTAATCGATGAGTGGGTTGCTTATGCCCGTCAGCTTCACGAAGAAAACGACCTTCCCGCCGGAAACTTCGATACTCACGTCACTTTTGCCCAAACCCTAAGCGAATCTGCCAAAAACGCCGATCGTACTCTCCTCGTCGTCAGCATTCCGGCTTCTGATATCGAAATTGGTGGCGATCGCGGAAAACAGGCACTCGATCGGCTCAAAAATGCGATCGGGCGAGTCGAATCCCCGTGGCGACCCGCCAGCGCCGAAGAAAGCTTTGAAATTGTGCGTCGCCGCCTCTTTCAACCGATCAACCCCGATGCCTACATTGCGCGCGATGCGGTCGTTCGTGCTTTCTTCGATCTCTATCAAAATCAGGCACAAGAATTTCCCTCCGAATGCCGCGAAGCTAGCTACAAGCGTCGCCTTGAAGAAGCGTATCCGATTCATCCTGAAGTCTTCGATCGACTCTACTCCGACTGGTCAACCCTCGACAAATTTCAGCGCACCCGTGGCGTTTTACGCTTGATGGCAAAAGTGATTCATTCTCTTTGGGACAGAGGAGACAAGAACCTTCTGATCATGCCTGCCAGTATCTCAATGGATGATACTCAAGTGCAGACCGAACTCACCCGCTATCTAGACGATCCTTGGGTTCCAGTGATCGAAAAAGATGTGGATGGTGCAAACTCGCTACCTGTTTCGATCGACAATCAAAACCCAAACTTAGGACGCTACTCTGCCTGTCGCCGCGTCACTCGAACCATCTATCTCGGCTCGGCTCCCACGCTCCAAGCCGCAAATCGAGGCATTGAAGATCGCCGAATCAAACTCGGTTGTGTTCAACCCGGCGAAACCGTCGCAACCTTCGGGGATGCTCTCCGCCGCCTCACCGACCAAGCCACCTATCTCTACGTCGATAGCAACAATCGGTACTGGATCTCCACTCAGCCCAATGTCACGCGCACCGCTCAAGATCGCGCCACCCAGATCCAAGAAGACAAAGACCGAATCTGGGAAGAAATCATCAATCGTCTAAAAAGTGATAAGCAGCGGGGCGAATTTGCGGGCGTTCACATTGCTCCTGATTCAACGGCTGACATTCCTGACGAAGAAACAATGGGAGTTCGCCTTGTTGTTCTGAGTTCCCAACATTCTCACATTGCTAAAACCTCAGATAGTGCAGCCCGTCAGCAAGTTGAGGCAATTCTCAGTCACAAGGGAGCGAGTCCCCGCTACTGTAAAAATTTGCTGTTGTTCCTCGTGCCTGACAAAACCAAGGTTGCCATTCTAGAACAAAGTGTCGGTCAGTATTTGGCTTGGGACTCGATCGTTCAAGACAAAACGGTTCTCAACTTAGATGTTTTTCAGAGTAACCAAGCGATCGCTAAACGCACCCAAACAACTGAAACCGTTGACTATCAGCTAAAAGAAGCTTACCAATGGCTGCTCGTTCCCGGTCACGATCCCAGCGCAACTAATCCCAAAGACCAATTAATCTGGACAGAGGTTCGTCTCCAGGGGCAAGATTCTCCGATTCTGCGTGCCAGCCGCAAAGCATTGCATGAAGGTCATCTGCTGACGAATTGCGCGGCGAACTTTCTGCGATTAGAGGCACTCGATCATTATCTATGGCGCGATGTCGATCACCTCGATCTTAAGAAACTCTGGACATACTTATCGAACTACCTCTATCTCCCCAGACTCAAAAACGAGCAAATCCTGATTCAATCGATTCAAGATGGTGCAGCAGCAATGCTTTGGGAGGAAAATTTTGCTTATGCAACGGGTTGGGATGACACGAAACAGCGCTATTTGGGCTTAAAAGCAGGAACGAGAGAATCCTTTACAGTTTCATTGAGTTCCCAAAACTTCATTGTTAAGCCTGAAGTCGCACTCCGTCAGTTGAATGCAGATGAAGCGGCTCGAAATGCGATCGTTGATACAAACAATTCCGCTGAAGTCGGACAAGACCCAAATCACAAGACTCAAGCAAATCAATCTCTCCGAGTTAGTGAAAGCAGTTTGCCATCGATCGCTGCTCCGAAAAAACAGGTACAGCGTTTTTATGGTGCTGTATCGATCGACCCGATTCGGCTCACACGCGACACCTCGCAAATTGCGAATGAAGTGATCCAGCATCTCAGCAGTCTCAATGCCGATGTCCAAATCACGCTCGAAATTCAGGTGAACGCGCCAGACGGCATTCCAGATAACGTCATTCGCACCGTTTCAGAAAACTGCCGTGTTCTACGCTTTTCTCAACAAAGCTTTGAGGAAGATTGAAGTTTTTGTTGACAAGTAAAAAACGATCGCATTCGTCATTTTTGAATCTCTGACAACTGCGATCGCAATCAATCGGTGAAAGTTCGGGCAAGACCATCAGGTTCAAAACGCTGGAATCAAGTTTTCAACTAATCCGATCGCTTGCGATCGGAAGCAGCAAATCGTCGATCAAGTCATCATTAATTCGAGGTTTTCAACTAATCCGATCGCAAAGGATCGGTACAAGGATCGACGAAACCACACAATGGAGGCAACCCGAATTCTGGGAGTTTCCAACTAATCCGATCGCAAACGACCGGTGCAAGAGCTTGCTGCTTTGGCAAAACGATTACAGTGGACGGGAAGTTTCCAGCTAATCCAATCGCAAACGACCGGTGCAAGCAGAATGTAAACCGCTTGCTTGAACCCTGGATGTTTCCAACTAATCCGACCGCAAAGGATCAGTGCAAGATGATGCAAACGTACATCAGGTCTTGGACATCTAGCTGTTTCCAACTAATCCGATCTACAAAGGGTCGGTGCAAGCATTTTCTAAAGATTGCGAAAGAAGAGGACTTACAGTTTCCAACTAATTAGATCGCAATCAATCAACTGAATCTGACCGCGATCGTCTAACTCATACTGAGCTTTGAACTGTCTCTGTAGATTGATCCTTGAAGGATTTGAAATCAGGATAACTCTTTTGTAGCTCGATGTAGTAATCAACTAGCTTTTGCGGCTCATGCCCGTGTTCTTCAGAAATCATGTGGCGAACTTTGCGGATTTGGGTAATCGCTTCATCCTTCTTCGTCATTTTGCGCTCCGATTAGCTCTAATGGCGTGATCAGTGTTGGAACATATAAGCCAAGCATAGCGTTGACTCGTCTGATGTGCCCAAATTTATTTGCGTTTGCCAAATGGCGACAATTCCAAGTTAATAGAAAGTCGCACTTGTGATAGGAAGCCAGAGCAAGATGTAGGGCATCGCCAACCGGATCGTTGGGCATCAGTTGTTGCCGAATATATGTTTCAACGATTTCCACGATCGCGGTTTCAATTGGAACAATGGTTAAATTGCTGAGAAGATCGATCGCTTCAGTTTTTCCCGGAAAGTCGCCGCGGTTGAGTTCATCCAATACTGCAAGACTGGTGACGAGGAAATAATTATCACTGACGGTGTTCCACCAGTCCCGCGTCCAATCGCGCCGCGCCATCATATCAGGCTGAATTCTGACCTCATAGTAGAAGCTGGGAATTGACGTTTCGATGTAGACTTTCGGCTTCATTTGATCAAGCGGCTTGAAAATAAATGCGATCGCATTCGTGAAAACGCGATCGCAGCAAATTGATTATTGCAATTAAACAACTAATCCGAGCGCAAAGAATCGGCGCAAGTTTGCTGTATTCAATCGACAAACGACAAACGATGGGCAGTTTCCAACTAATCCGATCGCAATTGATCGGTGCGAGATGCGTGAGACTCATACTCCAAGTTTCATCTACTGGTTTCCAACTAATCCGATCGCAATCAATCGGTGCAAGGAACATTCCCAAGTCGATCGACCTGTCTGCGATACTCGTTTCCAACTAATCCGATCGCAGAGGATCAGTGCAAGAAAGACACAGACCCAAACTATTTCAACAAAATTCACTTGTTTCCAACTAATCCGATCGCAAAGGATCGGTGCAAGTAAAACTGATCCGACTGCAAACCAAAGACCGATGGTAGTTTCCAACTAATCCGATCGCAAAGGATCGGTGCAAGTCAACGCCAAGGAAATCATTTGACGAATATCCAACGGTTTCCAACTAATCCGATCGCAAAGGATCGGTGCAAGCAAACAAGTCGAAACCTCGATCTTAATTATCAGTCAGTTTCCAACTAATCCGATCGCAAAGGATCGGTGCAAGAACAATCACTTGAACAAATTAGAGGGCGCTACCCTAATGCGGAGTTTCCAACTAATCCGATCGCAAAGGATCGGTGCAAGTCATGCCCGTTGGTGACAGCACTACCCGAACTACGAGACAGTTTCCAACTAATCCGATCGCAAAGGATCGGTGCAAGTCTGAATTGTCATGCGTTGGCATACTGCAAAAATGAGTTTCCAACTAATCCGACCGCAAAGGATCGGTGCAAGCCCCCGTGTCGTTGTCGAGTTTCTTGAGCGGTTCAGTTTCCAACTAATCCGATCGCAAAGGATCGGTGCAAGGTTTGATGTATCTCCAGAGTTAAGCCCCATTATTGGTGGGTTTCCAACTAATCCGATCGCAAAGGATCGGTGCAAGTTCTACCGACAATTCCACTATTTCCTACACCTACACGTTTCCAACTAATCCGATCGCAAAGGATCGGTGCAAGGATTAGGAAGGAGTCCAATCATTAAAAGTGTAGATCGTTTCCAACTAATCCGATCGCAAAGGATCGGTGCAAGTAGGCGGAATTTCATTCTGTTCAAAAACATTGCAGGCATTTCCAACTAATCCGATCGCAAAGGATCGGTGCAAGTGCTCAAGACCTGGAAGACCGTGCTTTAGCTGCAAGGAATTTCCAACTAATCCGATCGCAAAGGATCGGTGCAAGCGATTCCGCCTAATCGATCGATCGATTGGAATGAAACAATTTCCAACTAATCCGATCGCAAAGGATCGGTGCAAGCTTTTTACCAGTTACAGCAGCAGGCGCGATCGTAATTTCCAACTAATCCGATCGCAAAGGATCGGTGCAAGCTGTTGATGCGTCGGGGTGAAGATCCGATTCATCATTTCCAACTAATCCGATCGCAAAGGATCGGTGCAAGTTGTGTGACCCAAAATCACAACCCGATTTACAAGGCGATTTCCAACTAATCCGATCGCAAAGGATCGGTGCAAGGAATCGCTCATGCACGGAAAGATTGTCGCCAAAGCATTTCCAACTAATCCGATCGCAAAGGATCGGTGCAAGCCTCTTGTACGAAATCTCCCAAGCATTGCAACTGCATTTCCAACTAATCCGATCGCAAAGGATCGGTGCAAGAGAAGTGCTCTACTTTAATCAGTCGTAAAGCGTTCATTTCCAACTAATCCGATCGCAAAGGATCGGTGCAAGGACGTTAGACGATCGCATTACTGAAAATATGGAAAAATTTCCAACTAATCCGATCGCAAAGGATCGGTGCAAGCCAGAATTATGAATTCCGTTGTGATGAGTGCGAACATTTCCAACTAATCCGATCGCAAAGGATCGGTGCAAGTGATGCCCTTAACAAAGAAAATCGCGAATCTAGCGGATTTCCAACTAATCCGATCGCAAAGGATCGGTGCAAGAAACGCACGGCTGAAGAACAAGAAGCGATTCGGCGGAATTTCCAACTAATCCGATCGCAAAGGATCGGTGCAAGTTTTCCGAATGATTGGAAAGGTTTCGTACGTTATTACATTTCCAACTAATCCGATCGCAAAGGATCGGTGCAAGAAAAATGCGGCTATGTCTCCTAGAAAGAATCCGCACGATTTCCAACTAATCCGATCGCAAAGGATCGGTGCAAGTTAAGTATGAGCTACTCGCTTGTGAGGAGCGAGAAATTTCCAACTAATCCGATCGCAAAGGATCGGTGCAAGCTACTAATATGATGCTTCCTAAACCACGGCTAAAATTTCCAACTAATCCGATCGCAAAGGATCGGTGCAAGGTATTGTTTTGAAACAACAATCATTGTTTACGTTTTTATTTCCAACTAATCCGATCGCAAAGGATCGGTGCAAGAATACGAATCGGCAGATGTTTCGGTTTCGGGCATGGGGATTTCCAACTAATCCGATCGCAAAGGATCGGTGCAAGATAGGTGGGTTCGATACCTGCTTTGATCGTTTGATTTCCAACTAATCCGATCGCAAAGGATCGGTGCAAGTTAGAAACAGTGAATCTGTAACTTTCATTGGTTGGTTTCCAACTAATCCGATCGCAAAGGATCGGTGCAAGCAAACGATCGAACGAGTTTTCAACGCTCTTATGTGTTTCCAACTAATCCGATCGCAAAGGATCGGTGCAAGCCCAGCTTCTAGAAGCCAGTCTCTATCTGGATTCTACACCCGATTTTGGCAAACCTCTCTTTGAAAATCAATAAACCTCTTCTTATTGAAAACAATTTAATGCAAAATCGCTGAAACTCTCACCGTTACTGAATCGCGAACCTCCACGAAAGAATAAGGGTTTCAGCCGATCGCCGACCTTTGCCAAAAATATCACTCGTCTCCCCAAAGTCGTCGAAATCCAAACGGTTCACCCTGCAAAAACCGCAAAAACTGCTCACACTCCTGCGACTCATCCGGAAAAATCGTCAACCACTCCAAAAACTCACCCGTTACCCTCGGTTCCGGCTTCCCCTCCGGATCTTGCTTCTTCTTCACCAGCTTCACCCGTGGATACATCCGATGCCACAATCGCCCAATCTGTCCCACCTTCCCAGTCAACCCACTCGATCGATAAATCGATCCTTCCGCCTGCACACGAGCAATTCGCTCCTGATACGCTCCATGAAACCAGCGAATCGCCTCACTCTCCTCCCCACTTGCCGCCAATCGCCCCCAAACCTGCACCCGCTCCGGATGCCAAGCCTCCCGCCAATCCGCCGCCCGTGCCGGATTCGGACTCACCTGCTGAAACCGCATCCAAGCCGCAGCCGTGTCTCGCACCTTCTCAATAAATCCCCCTAGCTGATCGAGCGATCGCACTTGCACATCCCGCCGCAACGCCATTTCCCCCAACCATTGCCAATGACACCCAATCAGCGGCTTATAGCGATCGTTCTCGTAGTACTCCTCAAAAAACAAGCGATGATCCGCTCGTCGCCAAGACTTCCCAAATCCGCCGAGTACGATCGCAAACTGAACCAATTGCGCCAGTAGTTTCTTCAGCGTTTCCTCATGCGTGGGATCTTTTAGCGATCGGGCTAACAGTAAACTCAGTTCTCCTTCGACCTCATAAGCGATTTGCTCATAAGCCGATCCAGCTTGGAACTTCGGTAAAGCCAATCGAGATTCCTGAAAGCGCAAGCCAACCAGTCCCACAACACCATGACCGCTGACTCCGCCAAACAACTCTTCGACTAAGCGTTTTGCAGTACGATCGTCGGTCAGTCCACCAAAGATTCTCAGTGCATGACCCCGCAACGCTGCCCGAAAAATGTTCGGACGAAATTCGCCGCTACCATTGAGCAGTTTTGGAGCTTGTCCCTGTCCTTTGAGGCGAGTGCGGTAGAGAACTTTCAAGCCTTGAGCGACAGAAGTTTCGCGGCTGGTTTCAACGTGACCGTAGCCAGCACAGACGCGACTGCCTAATCCAGTTGCGATCGCGCTTTCCCAAATCTGCCAAACCTCCTCCCAATTCACATCTTTAGCGCTGCTAGAAATACTAAATTGCAGAGTTGGTTTGTAGAGGGATATCTGAGCAAATGCAGCCGATTTTTTCGCTTGGTCTTCGACTTGCCAGCCTTGTTGGGGATGGACAATATCGACCAGGTTTTCTGTCCAACTGGTGTCGATCGGATAGCCACCTTGAAACCGTAGAATTCCAGGTTTTTCAAGATTGCCACAGTACTTTGCGGCTTGTTCGGGAGTGCAAGCGCGGCGAAACAGTCCTTTCATGCTGCTCCCCGGATAGTACACCCAGCCCCGCGCCCCAATCACCGGACGAATCACACTATCATCCATGCCGCAATTGGTGATCAATCGCCAAGTAATTTTGTAAGTTCTCGATCGAACAGTCTCCCCTAGTTCCGGTAGCTCAGGGTAGACTTTATCGACCCATTCATCTGTCCATTGCACTGCATCCGGTTCTTCATCTTTCAAGATGCGCTGAAGTTGGCAGCGTCCATTCACTTGTGCCCGAAACAGCATCGGGACTTTCTTGTGTGGCTCAGGAATCACTGTCATCGACTAATCTCCCGACTTTGTAGCGTTGTGTCCACCAGACGACACAATCACAGAGTTGTGTCAGAACCGCGATCGCGATTCGTTGATCTTCTAATCTCAATGCCCATAGCTTCTCTGACATCGCTTGGACTTGTTTCACATCATTGACATTGACTGGATCATTGGGAATCGTTACGCCTGCTCGTTTCATGATGGCAACGAGTTCATCCCACGTTTCTTTCCAGTAGTCTGATTTCTGTTGTTCTTTTCCACTGAGGCGTAAATGTTCACCCCAGAACCGTTCCAGCCCGTAAGCGACTGCCATTCGCATCTTATGGGACTGATTGAGTGATTGTGAATCTCTTGCTCTGGCATTCAGGACTAATTTTTGAGCAATGCGATCGAGATCATAAGATTTCCAACCCATGATTAGTTCTCCTCCGACAATGTGACATGGCAACGACCAAACCCGATCGACTCCAACCCACCAAAATATAGCTCTGAAGTGTCTGAGTGAAAGGGCTGCCATCCTTGAGCGCGAGTTGCGATCGGAAACACCATGACCGTTCCTTCTGGTAACGCTTCGACGTTGAAAAATCCACCGCCGTCAACTTTTTTCTCGGTGTCTGATAGTTTGACTCGACTCTGACGAAACAGGGACATATCATGAATCATTGCGATGTCGTTATCATCAACAACGACCAAATTGTTCGCGTTTAAGTTCACGCCTGGATGCACCCAAGGCGAAAGGTCAACTTCGTGTTCTAGCTCAATAAAACCTAGATTGAAAAAGAGAGTCCGGGTCATATTATTGCCGATCTGTCGCCCCAATCCTTTCGGTGCAGAGTAGGGAAGCGGTAATGATGCTTTCGCGATAGCTTGATCATAAGCAATCTTCTGATATCGCTTGAGCAGCCAGGGGCAAGTCACCCAGACTACAGGCTGTCCTGGACAGAACACAGGTAACCAAACGATCGACGCATATTCAAATTTCACGAAAGCTTCTGTCGTTTCGGAGTCGCCTTCTTTGATCGCTTTGCCATACCAATGATGCTCCTCTCCGGGTTTCTCCTGGCGCATGTCTGCCCGAAAGCGACCGCGAATCGAACTCCCTGGAATGATGCCCGTCTGAGTGAATTGGTCACGGAAGATCAAGTTCAGATTTCCCGTTTCTTCTCCGGCACTGGCTCCCACATGCAGCGGCGCGAGTGCTTCGATAATGCCATAACGTTTGGTGTACATTTAGCGTTTCCTTTGTCTCAAATTTTTCGGTTTAGTTGAACGGCTCCAACGGTAATGCAAGACCACATCCCCAACGTTTGAGCGATGGACCTTCTTTCGGAAACCAATCGATCGACCAATCTTGCCAAGGGACTTCCAAGGGTTCTTGCAGCACATAGACTGTTCCAGCAGGAACCGCGTACCGTCCTCGCGAAAGTCGTTTTGGCTGATGGGCAGAACGCACTTTGTTTCCTTGTTCATCGAGTCGATCGCCTAATCGATACCGAAACGGTGTCGGTCGCTCGGTCAACATCGTGGTGACTGCCCATTGCTTCTCCTGACCAATCATCGGGGCGCGATACGATAATCGATTCGATCCCCAGATAGCAGGCGTGATCAGCGCAAAACAGTTTCCAACTGGTCGCCGCAAGAGTGTTTGAGTCGATTCGCTCAACTCGTGGCAAGTGATATCAACCATGTGCCCTTCACCGCCAAAGCGATACCATCCAGACTCAAGCGGAAGATTCGAGAGATACACGAGACACACTTCAGGGTGAAGCTGCACTGAGTTTTCCAGAAATAAACTGCCACCGTTTTCTTCTGGATTAACGACTCGCCGTTCCGTTTCTTGTAGGCGTGGATGCAGGTGAGGTAGAAATTTCCAAGGATCAGCGTAGACAACAGGATTCGCTTGGGAGATAGCAGTCATTGATCGCGTTAATATTTGCCAATAGTCGATCGCAATCCATCCTCCTGAATGGCTCTTACTCTGCTCTTCTCCATGACTCTGCCATTCGTCATTCCAAGTGAGTTTTGCTGTAATGTGTCCCGCTTGAAGTGTTTTCTGGTGCGACGGAGTGTGAGATGTAAAATTAAGCGGTAATGGAACATAGAAGTTTTGGGGGGCACTGCTTTGTGCCCAGAATGCACCAGCAAGTTGCAAGTCTTGGATTGCAGCATTGCCATAAGACGCAGCAAACAGTCCTGAAACAACCGCAGCACTCGGAGGAAATCGAGTTCCCGATCGACCCACCAAGTTATCTGGTGACAGAAAGCGACCAGCACTGCCGTAAAGCAATCCCAACGGCTCAAGCTGAATCAAATACTTAAACATCGCCTTGCCCCCATTCACTCTGCAAATGAAATCCAACTTTCGCTAAGTTGACGAGCCAATTTTTAAGGGCAAGGTTAATTTCATCCGGCGAACAGTTCGCTTGATTGCCTAGAATCCCTGCAAAGGTTTGATGATTGTGTTCGTCGTACTGATTCCACCAATATTTCTCATCAAGTAAGTCGTCATCTTCACCAAAGTATGCTTTGAATAGTGCATGAGTCACTTCGATGTTGATTACTGTTCCAGTTCCAAAAGCGTGTCTCGATTCCAGAACGGCAACATCGTTGTAGAAATGAACCCATTTTTGTTCGCCTTCTTTCTTATTACGATCGCAATATTGATCAAACAATCCTCGCTCTAACACCCACCAAGGACACGCCCACTCCAGATAAGTGCCACTGTTGAACAGAATGCGAAAATTAATGCGATCGCGTCCTTGCTGTTTTGCGACTTTCTCAGCTTCTCGACAGTGTTGCAGCACTTCTCGCTGAGGCACTTTTGCCCCTGCCCACACAAATCCAACACTTACACTGATCGGTTTCTTCTTGGGAACATCCCAGACCTTCGGTTTGAACTTGGTGAAAAATGCTAAACAGTCGTGAGCTTGTATCTGATAGTTCTCTGCAAATAGCACGCCTAAAAAATCATCGCCGCCAGCATAGACAATCCGACTATCACCGGGCAGTGAGGCTTTCGGTAAATCACATCCCCACTGTCGCATCTCTCGACTAAACTCTGTGATTTGGTCAGTCTCTAATGTCTTGAGATAATTGCCCGCTCCATCGCCATCACCTTGAAACCAGCCTGTCCAGTATTCCGGTTGATTCGGATTGCGTTTTCGCTTGAGTCGATTCAGTTCTTTGAATGATTCGGGTCTAAGCTGCTCTTTGATATTTTGAATCAGTTTATCCAATTCATCGGGTTGTTCAGGCTGTGATTCACCGAGTAATTGCCGCAAGCGATCGCTAACTTTTTGCGCCACATCTCCATGCGTAATCATGCGCTTGATCAGTTCCGGGATGCTGAGTTCTTCTCTCGGATCGATAAAGGCTTCTCCGAGCTTTTGACTGAGTTGTTGATAGAATTGCTCGACTTTGATCTTCTGCTCGTGATAGTTGTAGCGGCGAGGATCAGCAATGCGTCCAAGCTCAGGATATGCGATCGCATCACTGCCCGATAGCGTCGAGCTTTCTCCTGTCCAATTGATCCCCGTCCATTGTCTCGATCGCTTCAGTTGAGTGAGTTTCGCTTTGACTTGGGTAATGGTTTCTCCCTCGTATCCATGCACACAGAAGAATTCCCAAGCATAGTTCGCCCACAGGCTCCAGTCGCGTTCCCAGTGATAGTGCCAAAGCTTGCCATCGGGAGCAGTGACGAGTTTGGTTTCAATCCACTGACGGCAAGTTTCGACAACACATCTCCAAGCTTGATTGAATGCAGCTTGAGCCGTTTCTGCCTCGAATTTCCCTTCAATTAAGATGACGTTGGGGAGTCCTTGGGCGATGTTGGTGAGTGCGGGGGAGATGATGCGGAAGTTTTGGGTTTCGGCGGCGTGGCAGATTGACCAGGAGAGAAAGGATAACAGGTAGGAACTGCCGTAGAGGTCGCGGAGTTTGCGGGAGTTCTCGATGAAGCCTTGGATTGGGGCAAAGGTGATTGCAGTGTAGCTTGTAGAAAGAGGTGAAGAACTCATAGAGTATGAGATGGCTTTAGATTCACTGAGTATTGTTTACAAAGGCTACGAATACTGATCCGTAAAAGTCGTATTCGCAGCCAGTACTACTTCAATTAGAAGCGTTGTCGGTGTTGTAATCTTCTACGACGGATGCGCTTCGATCGCTCCAAGTGCTCTCCTGAAGACCATTCAAAACATCCTGCCAAGGAAATGCCCAAAAAACAGAATTTACCGCCTGCAACTAGCCTGCGGTATCGACGTTCACGATTAGGCTGAATTTGAAAGACTGTTGCCATCCAATCACTTAAAAGGTTCTTGAGACGAAGGATGGAGGCGAGAGTTAAACCAGGAAACGAGAGGCAAAAATGGGTAAGTGAGTCTAACAGAAACGATGGTTTCATGATTTGAGTTCTTACTGATTTATGACAATGGTTTGCTGCACATTCTGTTTGAGAAAACTAGCTAAGTCATGGGTTTACTTCTCCGTATAGAAATCACTTTCGTATAGTAGCAATAAAAACTATAGCTGGACAAAAAAATTACAGTCATCAGGTTAAAATGTGATTGCGTCTGACTCAACGTGAAAAAATCTGCAAATATATAGATAAGATAGATGCGTTGCCGATATTCATCGGATTAGTTGGAAATAACGCATTTATGACAAGCATTTGATGCCTATCTGTGCGGGCGCTGTTGTCAAAGAAGTTTCCGCTCAAGTTCAGAGCGGATTGCTTGAAGATTGCGCTCCTACAGCGAAATTCTCAAGCTTCCGCTCATCGGGTGTGATCGGATTAGTTGGAAACACGTATCTGGTTGAAACTGTCACAAACTCCCCCCAGAAGGTTTGTGTTTCTGGTCGGGTGCGATCGGATTAGTTGGAAACAATTCTTTGCCTTGTTGCTTCTCCTCAGCAGTCATGGAGCGACTGTTTCCGGTCAAGTGTGATCGGATTAGTTGGAAACCAGACCTCGGCATATTTAATCTCACCATAGATTCCTTGGTTTCGATGAAGCGCGATCGCAGCAATTCCAACGCTCGATCGCGCTTTCCTCTAGAGAATTGTGATCGACTTACAACCTCAACGAATTCTTTTGCGATCGCATTCAGTTCTCCAACTTATTGCCGATTTCAGTTTCTCAGTTGTTTCTGACCATAAGCGACATAAGCAGAATCTGAAACCGCACCAATCAGCGCAACGGTGGCATTTGCCGGAATATAGTATTTCAGTCCTGAATGGTCGATTATGTCAATGCGCCCGCCTTTCACATAAAACACTAAAGCTGAATAGGGTGATAACAATGGCTTCAATTGCTTGATGTAGCTCTCAACGATCGCTTCTTTTTCCTGCTGCGTGACTTGTGGAGGAAATACTTGAGAATTAATCAAATCCAGAACGACAACATCTGCGAATTGCGAGTTTGGTAATGTTTTCAAAGTGCCTCGATTCCAGAATCGAACTTCCTGAAAGCCTCGTTCTCGAAGCAGTTTTTCCTCGATCGGTTCAGAATCGTTGGACGGCAAATAGTAATCCACGATCGCAGAACCGATAATACGTTCTCGATCGAGAACTCGCCGAACACTATTCACCTCCCGTTCGACCATATCTCTCACTTGCGCCGCCAACTGGTACTCAAATTGCTGCTGAATTCTCTGAGTCGTAATTCGGGTTTCTTCTCGGAAATTCTCTCTCGCTTCTCGAATATTCTTTTTCGCCTCCAACGCATTCTGCCCCACCAGAAACCCAACGATCGCAACCGCCACGCCCCCTAGAATGCTCAGAAAAGTCAGCGCGAACTTCATCGATTCCAGAAACTTGGTAAAACTATCGCTGAGTTGAGCGTTTGAAGTTTTCAGAAATTCGATTTGGCTTCTGAGCAATTCAAGATCGCTCGATCGAGGTGTCGGCGAAGGAGTCGGTGTTTGAGCCATCATCCAATCGCCCAGTTGAGAAAGCTCGAAAGAAGTTAGCCAGTCCATAAATGCAGTGCGAATCGTTGACCACAATCATACAGATCGGCACACACTTTGAAGCGTGATTGCATGGAGAAGCGATCTCAATTCTCTGATTTCCACCTGAAAAGCCACCAGAATATTTGCAAAAAAAGACAATTACAGTAGCAGATTTATGACTATATCCTGCCCCATTAGTCCAATCGACCAACTCGTCTCGAGTCGGATAAGTTTTCTAACGAATTTTAGCGGTGCTGACTGTGAAACTATTTCTAGCAATCAGAGTATTAAATTGGTGCAGAATTGGTGCTGTGTCTAATAAAAAACTAGAAACAAGCTGTACTCAAGCGATGCAAAACATAATTTACTACTTTGGGGTAGTAGGGGTCGTGGGTTCAAATCCCGCCGCTCCGATTGAATGAAAGGGCTGAAGGCATTGGCTTTCAGCCCTTTCACTTTAGGAATCTCAGGGACACCCAATTCTCAATAAGAACATCATAGAACGTCACTTCCAGTAGGAGAAATTCAGATATTGGTATGAAACTGGTATGGCGTACCCAATCGTTTGCCAAAAATCGAGAATTTTCGGTAATGTTCTAGATGTGTGGACACATGAGGGAATAAAAGCGACGAGCTAAAGACAGTCGATAAAGATGGTGCTAGAACCGATGCATTGTCCCGATTGCCACCAGCGAACTGGAAAGGTGCTTGCCTACGTCCTCGCCACTCATGAGGATACTGCACTCAAACAACTTTCCTCTACTGTTAGCTCCCTTTTCGATTGGGCGATTCTACACGGATAGTTGGAAAGCCTACTTACGATTGTTAGATCAGCAGCAACACACGGTTGGAAAAGCCAACCCACAGCGGATTGAGCCGAAGCATTTGACCTTAAGCACTCGGATTAAGCGACTCGCCCGAAAGACGATCTGTTTTTCTAAGACTGAGAAGATGCACGACACAGTGATTGGACTGTTCATCAATCGCCACGACTTCGGACGAGTAGTATGACCGCATATACACACATCTAGAACATTACCATCCAGCGCATAGTAAACCGTACCAAGTCTTCGGTTTTGGATTTTGGGTTTCAAGAGTATCAATTGAGGTCTGATCTTGAGGGTCGAGAGATTTCATAAGATTCACTGACGCAGAGGAGCAAAGCGGTCAAAGAGAGTCGATCGTCAACATTTAAATTAGAACTAGAATTTATAAATTATTAATTTCACTGAGGTTTTATCTGATCCCTCTATGACTGTGCATAACAGATCTGAGCCAGAGATTAAGAGAATCATCACTGATCCACCAGAAGCGATCTGTAGATGATGTGATTGCTAGAAGCGGATCATTTTGCTGAACCAAATTTGTAGGTTGATTATGGCTTCAGTCGAGTTCCAAGCTGAGTCAAATCGATCGCATGTCCCCCGGTTACGAGATAAACCGTATTTGCGATCGCACCAATCCGTCGCGTCAGATTGCCCAATCGATCGCGAAACAATCGCCCGATCGGATATGCCGGAACAACTCCCCAACCCGTTTCTTCTGCAACAAAAACAATCAAGCTTTCTGTTTGATCAAAGCTTTCTAAAAGTTCTTCTAATGTCTTTTGCCATTCCGTGTCTGATTGTTCGAGTAGATTTGCTAACCAAGTTCCGAGCGAATCGACCAGCAAACAATCGAGATCAGTTGAATCGAGGATCGTTTCTTTTAGATCGACGGGAATCGATCGAGTTTTCCAAGTGTCAGGACGACGCGATCGATGTTTTTCAATTCGAGCTTGCCACTCTGGATCATCTGGATTCTCTTGAGCAGTAGCAATATAAATGACGGATTTTTCCGATTCTGCCGCCAATTGTTCCGCCCATTCGCTTTTTCCCGATCGAGCGGCTCCTGTCACTAAAATGAGCGTTGCCATCCTGCACCTATCCCGAAATTGAATTCACCGCTACAATAACGTTTACCTCGATTCAAGGGAATTCAAGCAGCAATGAAGAAAGATCTGCGTCGGATTGAAGAAACGCTCCTTCAACTCAATAAGAAAGTTCCGACCCTATCCACTGCCCCAACTCCTGAACCTGAAGTTTCTCAGCGTTCGGTTTCATTTGATCTGCACACGAAGCCCCCCAAAGCGATCGAGCCAGAAATTGTCACTCCTCCCACAATCGACAACGAGCCGAAGCCGCTCAATTTACCCAAGCTCAAAACTCCAAGTTTCACCAGTCACCGCAACGCAACAAATCCAGCACTCGCTTCCAGCTTGCTGCTAGAAATGAAAACGATCGCGGACAACTGGCAAGCCGAATTGAATCAAACCCTGCGCCAAATTCAGGATCTTTATCTTGAAGGTCCGATTGTCGATGGTTGGCTCGAATCCGATGCAGGTCAGCCCCTCGGTGATCTTTCCACCTTGCGTCATGCAGAAGTTGATCAATTAATGTCTTACATTGAGGAGATTTGCGCGAGTCCAATTCCCGGAACGAAAGGCGCACCGAAAGCCGGATACCGTCTCTGTGGAATTAACGCTGACGGTCAACGCTGGTCTTATCCCTGTCCTGCGGATCAGATTCCCAGTCTGAGTCTCGCGATCGCTAGATATCACAAACTTCGCCAACTGCTCGATCGCAAACAGCATCTCGAAAATCGCCTTACTGGATTGGCTGAATCGCTCGTGAGCCTACATAGCAAGATGAAAGACTAAAGCGTTCGGGTACTCTGAGCTTGATTTTACTCAAGTTCTGTTATGGTCACGCCGAAACCGCTTGTCTCCGCTATTATCTGCACCCACAATCGCGATCGCTATCTCGGTTTAGCGATCGATAGTCTCCTCGCCCAAGACTTCGCCGATTTTGAAATCATCATCGTAGACAACGCCTCAACCGATCAAACTCGCTCAGTCGTTGAATCCCGCCTCAAAGATGAACGACTCCGCTACATTTACGAGTCAGAACTCGGTTTATCGGTGGCACGAAATACAGGAGCAAAACTTGCTTACGGTGAAATCTTGGCGTACTTAGATGATGATGCGATCGCGTCTCCTCACTGGCTCAAAACAATTTACAACGCCTATCGAGGAAATCCGAGGCTTGCGATCGCAGGCGGTAAAGTCACTCTCATTTGGACAGACGGAATCACAGCCCCCGAATGGCTCTCTGATGGACTCGCTGGAAATCTAGGTGCTTATGATTTGGGAGATACGGTTGTGAAAATCGATCGTCCCGGATTGACCCCACGCGGCTTAAATTACTCGATTCGTAAATCCTTCCTCGATCAGATCGGCGGATTCGATCCCAATCTCGGTCGAGTCGGCAAGAATTTGCTTTCAAACGAAGAACTTCATATGACCAATCTGGCGCTTCAAACAGATTGGGAAGTCGCCTATCTGCCCACTGCCCACGTCGCGCATCATGTCGCACCGGAACGGGTAAAACGCCAGTGGTTTCTCGATCGTGGTTGGTGGCAAGGAATTAGTGAATGCTATCGAGAACAAATCGCCGGAGAAGCCGGATTCGGACAATTTCGACGCGGCGGAGAACGCTTAATCCGAGGACTGTATAAATCGATCAAGCTTGCCGCTGATCCCGCTCAACGGTTTGAAAATCTCGTTTACAGCTATGGACAAATTGGTTATTTGATCAAAGCGTTACAGGGAATGGTTTCGCTGAAGCGATCGTAATTCCGCGAATCAGTCCGAAATCGCTCACTTTTTATCTCAGTCAAATGTTAGGAAATGTCGATCGTAAAGTCGCACGCCTCCAAATAAAACCGCTGAAACCTTCATCCATCAAGCGGTAGAGCCAATTGTTAAATTTTTGTCACGATTCACAGCGGCTTACTATAATGTAAACCATTGTAAAGTTCTGATGGCTGCGGATGCTTTAATCCGTAAACGCGGTGGTTCATAGAGAATCTTCGCAGTGTCATCACTAGAAAGTCCTGTGGATAAGGGATTTCTATGTTTCACCTTCTGATAGTCCAATGCCAAAAACCCTACATTCCGTCGTTTAAGTTCACTTTACTTAACAAAACTGGAGTAAGATTATCTCAGTAGGTACAAATCCTCATCGGATTGTCCTCCGCTCGAACGCTTGATCCGCCAAGTACCTTGTGGGAATTGTGACCGCCGCCTCGCTTTAGAGACACTTTCCGCCGCCACGACTCCCGCCGCCCACCGTTTGACCGTCTTCTTTTTGATTTGATTGGGCTTCTTAGCGGATTGAGTCACTGGTGCTTTACACCGACCGATACCCCCTTTGCTCTCTACAACTTGGTCACTGATGTCATGGTGAGTACTTCTTTTCCTTGGTTAACGACGCTAATTCTGCTGCCCTTTGCAGCGTCCCTTCTAATCCCGCTCATCCCTGATAAACAAGGGAAAACGGTACGCTGGTACGGATTAGGAGTCGGTTTGGCGGATCTCGTTCTCTCGATTTATACGTTTTGGAAACACTACGACTTCCAGAACCCAGATTTTCAGTTGACCGAAAGCTATTCTTGGATTCCGCAACTGGGTATTAACTGGTCGCTTGCAGTCGATGGAATTTCGATGCCGCTGGTGGTTCTCGCCGCTCTGGTGACAACCCTCTCAATGCTGGCAGGCTGGAAAGTCACGAACAAACCGCGTCTATTCTTCTTCTTGATGCTCGTCATGTACGCAGCTCAAATCGGAGTCTTCTGCGCCCAAGACATGATTCAGTTCTTCCTACTGTGGGAAGTCGAACTGGTTCCGGTCTATATCTTGGTCGCAATCTGGGGCGGACCAAAACGCCTCTATGCCGCAACAAAGTTCATTCTTTACACTGCACTCGCTTCGATCTTCATCTTGGTTGGGGCGTTGGCGATGGCATTCTACGGTGACAACTTCACCTTCAACATGCAGGAGCTAGGACTGAAAGACTACTCACTGTCCTTTGAATTGCTGGTTTATGCAGGTCTGCTGATTGCTTACGGTGTCAAACTCCCGATTTTCCCGCTGCACACCTGGTTACCTGATGCTCACGGTGAAGCTTCCGCTCCGGTTTCGATGATTCTGGCAGGTGTGTTGCTAAAAATGGGTGGTTACGCGCTGATTCGCATGAACATGGAAATGCTACCTCATGCTCATGTGTACTTTGCTCCAGTTCTCGCAATCCTCGGAATCGTCAACATCATCTACGGTGCATTAGCTTCTTTTGCTCAACGTAACCTGAAGCGTCGGATGGCTTACTCGTCGATTTCGCACATGGGCTTCGTGTTGCTCGGTATCGCTTCCTTCACCGAAATCGGAATGAGCGGTGCGGTTCTGCAAATGGTGTCTCACGGTTTGATTGCAGCAGCGCTCTTCTTCTTAGCGGGTGTCACCTACGATCGTACTCATACGCTGAACATGGATGACATGGGCGGCTTGGCAAAGAAAATGCCTTCGACCTTTGCACTGTTCACGATTTGTTCGATGGCATCGCTGGCACTTCCTGGAATGAGCGGCTTTGTCGGTGAATTGGCAATCTTCCTCGGTTTCACCACGAGCGACGCTTACACTTCGGTTTTCAAAACCGTCATTGTCTTACTCTCTGCGGTTGGTTTGATTGTCACCCCGATTTACTTACTCTCGATGCTGCGTGAAATGTTCTACGGCAAAGAAGGTAAAGCGGTTGAAAAAGAAGTCTTCCTTGATGCAAATCCCAGAGAATTGTTCATCACGGCAGCTTTGATTATCCCGATCGTTGCAATCGGTCTCTATCCTAAACTGATTACCCAAACTTACGATGTGAAAACCGTTCAAGTCGCGCAAAATGCTCGAAACGCGGTTCCAGTGATCGCTCAACAAATGGTGGCTTTCCCTGGTTTAGCGGCTCCTCAAATTTCCGCTCCTGAACCTGAATTGCTGGGAATGCTGAAGTAGGCATAGTCCCTGATGGATTTGAACAAGCCCGGAAATTTTCCGGGCTTTCCTATTGGCATGCTGTAGTAATACTTTGGGAAAACTGAAGGCGAATTCTAAAGGAGAAGTTGCCCATGTCAGGTTTTGAGTCGCTCAAGAATCGGGACTATACCCTTATTCTCGATAAAAGCGGAAGTATGTCTATGGCGGATCAACCCGGAGGTCGAAGCCGTTGGGAAGCCCTACAAGAATCGACGCTTGCCCTCGCTCGTAAGTGTGAACAATTTGATCCAGAAGGCATCACGGTTTATCTATTTTCAAGTCGGTTCAAGCGTTACGATGATGTGACTTCTAGCAAAGTCGAACAGATTTTTATGGAGAACGATCCGATCGGTTCAACCAATCTCGCCTCGGTGTTATGGGATGCCACTCAAAATTATTTCCAACGGAAAGCCGCTGGAAAAACCAAATCAGGCGAAACGATTCTAGTCGTAACCGATGGCGCACCCGACGATCGACGAGCCGTGATCGATGCAATCATCCGCTCCACTCAACAAATGGAACGCGATGAAGAACTCGCAATCACCTTCCTCCAAATCGGTAACGACCCAGGAGCAAAACAGTTTCTCGCGGCACTTGATGATCAGCTTTCCGGTGTGGGCGCGAAGTTCGACATCTGCGACACGATTACAATGGATGACATGGCAGATTTGAGTCTTGCCGAAGTGTTGATGAACGCGATCGCTGATTAATCTACAAGACGGACGATGGATGAGATCGATAAATTACTCAACAGTCTGAACAATTCTCCTGCTGAACCTCGCCCTGCTGCAAACGCGGCGCGATCGTCGATCGATGATTTGCTCAAACAAATCGATGGTTCACCGCAGGTTGTCCCTAGTCCGTCTAGCGATCGTCTTTTCGATGAATTAAAGCAAGAGCGCCAAGACTCTCTCAACCAAGAAGCCCAACAAAAACAAGAACGCCTTGAACAACTCAAGCAACAGCGCCGCCAAGCTTTAGTTGTTCGGGCTGAGGAATGGTTAAAGATGCTTGACCCGAATTCGAGTGAGGGGCGATGGTTTGAGGAATTTGCTTGTAATTATCGAAGTCGGATGGAAGCCGCGATCGACTATCTTGAGGCATTGCGGGAAGTCGATCGAGATTAGAGTCGATCAATTCAGTAAAGAGCTATAGGTTTAAATCCCTGCATAACTGCTGTGGCAACTGTTTGATAGCTCTTTGAAAAGAAACAGAATCATTCAGCCCCTGGGACAGAATTAAACTACCTTGAATTGTAATGACAGCATCTTCTCCTCGCTGCGTCGCTGCTGTGTGATCTAAACCCGCCGTCACTAAAACTTCTGCAATCGCTTCAATCCAAGCCCGGTAGAGTACTTTGACGCGATCGTGAAATATATCACGAGCAGAACCTAACAGCAAAATTGCTGATAAGCAAGGTTGTGTTCCTTCTTCATAAACTTCGCTTAAGCGATCGCACATTTGCTCGAATCGAGATAGGGGATCACCTGAAGCTTTTAGCGCTTGTAGGATATTTTGATTCATCCAGCCTTCTAGAGCATCTAGCACTGCTTCAACCATTTCATCTTTGCCCCTAGGAAAGTGGTGGTAAAGGCTAGCTTTTCCTAACCCTGTTGCCTCAGAGATTTTGGCTAGAGTTGCACCATCATAGCCATATTGCCGAAATAGACGCAATAAGCAAGGAATGTGGGTTTCTTTAGGCATGAGTGGAAAGTTAAACGGACTGATTGACAGTATACCAAACGTTCGGTACAGTTAGTTAGACCGGACGAACGGTACACTTCGGAAAAAACAAATCATGCTTCAACTTTATGGACACAGCGTTTCTGGCAACAGCTACAAAGCAAAACTCATGCTGTCGCTGCTGAACCTAAATTACGAGTGGATTCAAGTCGATTTGCTCAAGGGCGCACACAAACAGCCTGAATTCTTGGCTCTAAATCCATTTGGACAAGTTCCAGTTCTGGTTGACGAAGACATCGTGCTGCCAGATGCCCAAGCGATTCTGGTGTATTTAGCACGGCAGTATGGTGATCAGTCTTGGCTACCATTGGAGGCAGAATCGATGAGTCGAGTCGTGCGCTGGCTCTCAACAACAGCAGGGGAAATCCGACAGGGTCCCGAATCGGCACGCTTGCATCATCTGTTTAATCTCACAAGCATCAATTTGGAACTGGCAACTCAAAAATCTGAGTTTATCTTGACTCAACTGAATCATCATCTAGCACAGCAGGAATGGCTGGAACTGGGACATCCAACAATCGCTGATGTTGCAGTGTTTCCTTACATTGCCCTAAGTCCCGATGGCAAGATTAGTCTCGACAATTATCCCAGCGTGCTTGAGTGGCTCGATCGCGTCAAACGTCTTCCCGGTTTCATCGCGATGAATGGAATTGAAGCATCGAGCACCGTTTAGGAGAAGATTATGCCACGCAAGTTTGGAGAAATTGCATTCACACCTGAAGTCAAAGCTGCACAGGAACAACGAGGATCGCGGCAAACTTATGAGAAATATATCGCCAGTGGTTCTGCTAACGATACCATCACCCCAAAAATTGAGGAATTTATTGCTCAGCTCGATGGGTTTTATTTAGGAACGGTCAGTTCTAAGGGCTACCCTTACATTCAGTTTCGCGGGGGTTCACCAGGATTCCTCAAGGTGCTGGACGAAAAAACACTAGGCTTTGCTGATTTCGCGGGCAATGTACAGTACATTACGATCGGCAATCTGTCCGGCAATGATAAGGCATTTCTATTTCTGATGGATTACCGTCACCGCAAACGCATCAAGATTTGGGGCAGAGCCGAATTTGTTGAAGGAGATGCGAAATTAATCGAGCAGCTTCGAGTTCCTGGTTATCTCGCTGAGGTTGAACGTGCAATTCTTTTCCATGTAGAAGCAATCAGCGAGAACTGTCCGCAGCACATCCCGATTCGCTACTCGGCGGCTGAAGTAGAGACGATAGTGGCTCCCCTACACGCTCGTATTGCTCAATTAGAGCAACAGTTAAGTGAGCGAAATTGAGGAATATTAATCCTGTCTCACGTGCAACTAACGCTGCATTGTTTCTTAGGTGAGGGGAGCTAATCTACAACGACAGAGCCGTCAAAATCGAAGCTTTGTAAGCAAAAAAATGAAGGGTGGAAGCAATTCGCCTCCACCCTTGAATCACAGCCTCAAATTTTATTTCTGAACACCGATCGCAAACGTCAGTAAATCCTGCTCACCCAAGCGAATCTCTAACGGGTAAACACGATCGACATCGAATTCCCGAATCTCCAAGCTCAATCGACCCGCATCATTGCGATCGACGAGCGATCGAGACTCGTCGCCCTGAAACGACAAACTGCCGCCACAAGGAAGCATCGCTTCGATCGATAACCGCTCAGTTTCATACCCAACCTTCAGCGTAAACGCTCCCAGTTCGGTGAGCCATTCGCGCTCTAATTGTGGGTGATCCGTCGAAACCGTCAGCATCAACGTGCTGAGAATTTCCCGTGCTGCTAAGAGCGATAACGCCATTTGTTGCGTCTCGATCGCGCCTTCGTAGGACTGGGGCAGTTCTTCGCCAATTTCGATCGCGAGGTCTTGCAGCTTGGCAACCTTAGACCGAGCCGGTGACACCATCACGTAACCCGCAACATTGTTCAGCAGTTGAGTTTGACCCGGAAACAGCGTATCGACTGCCCGAACCAATTTTGCTCCTTCTCGGAGCGAGGAGAATAACACCGATTGGCACCGCGCCAGAAGTTCGGTCATGACCGCTTCGGGCATGGGAATCGGCAAATTCATGTGACGAATTTGTTGTAACCAAACAGATGCAGCCACTAAAGCAGGTTGCGCTTCCGTTCGGGACGGCTCAGCATCATAATCCACAGATTCTTTTTCCCAAGGGAAAAGAGGCGGATTGTTCTGAGCTTCCTGAAGAAGACGATGTTTTAGCAGCGCATGAAAACGATCTTGCACAGCAGGTATCTCTCCCGGTTGGTGTGATGAATCCTCGTGTGAGGAGCGCGTTCGGAAGGAACTAATCCCACGAACGGAGTCACTGACTGGATCACGATTTAGGGGCGGCTGTAGCAAATCTGTCTGGAGATCAGGTCGATCGACAAGACCGAGATTTTGTAACAGTTTTAATAGAACTTGTGTTCTCTTGTCTAAGTTGTGATCCATTGTGATAACACCCTATTCATCAGCCGTGATGGTTCCTCCGGAATCTTGGTCATTACGAATTTCCCAAGCTTGCTCAAGGAGTTTAAACCATTGTTTCTGAACTTGATTCACGGTGCAACCTAATCGTTGTGCGATCGTGCTTTCCGGTAACTTTTGTTGCTTGAGATCCAAGAGTTTTGCTTGATTTGCCGTGGCGCGTTGTTGTAACGTTTGCCACTGGCGATTCGAGAGTCCGAGATTGCGCTCCAAGTCTGCCTCTAGCCACTGGTGGACGAGTTCCCAATGGTGCGAGAACGAGAATCGAATCAAATGGTATTTGAATCGTTGCTGTAAGTAATCCCGCTGGCGTGGGGTTAAGCCCAAAATCGCTTCGATTTCATTCGCAGGCAAATCTTGAAGCCGCAACGTGAAGTAGTCGATGCAGTCGGTTTGCTTGCGTTCTTCGAGGTAGGCAACGAGTTCTTTAATCACCGATTGGCGTAGGGTGTCTTCTGCCAATTCCGGTTCTTGAGCGACCATTTGTTCGCGAACCTGCTGAATCGATGCCATGTTCCAAGGATTTTCGCCCTCGGACATCGAACCTTCAGCAGCTTGCTCTAGATCGACTAGGGTTTCGATCGGTTGCTGTTGTGAGAAGGTTTGCGCTCGGAGAATAATGAGTTGCTGATTGCGATGTCCGGGAAGAGGAATTCGCCGCTTGCCGTAGCGCTCGGTGAACGCCATATATTCCGAAAGTTCTAACGTCGATCGAGGCGTGTAACTCGCTCCCAACTGCGACTCCCGACGAAACGCATTCAGCGCTTCCATATAGAAGCCTTGTAAGAAATCTTCGATTAGAACTAACCGCGCTTGATAACTTGATTGGGTTTGCGGTGGCGTGATGTAACGGTAAATCACCGCGCTCAAATTGCTGTGCAACTCAGCGCGACCCCGACGAGAACCGAGGCGATAGTACGTCAAACATTGCTGTAATCGGTGTTTCGCGAGTGTGGTTGCCCACGTTTGAATTTCTCCAGATGCTTGAATCCGTTTGCTTTCTGAACAGATTCGGACAACTTCCTGGGTCAGTCGATCGGCAACTTCCCGGCAGTTTCGCTCAGAGGCGGTGGTGGCTTGTTTCAGTTCGTTTAACAGGAGCTGAAAAATCGCGTCCACGCTCTGGCAGATTTCCCCCACAGTTTCTAGTGTCGTGCAAATCAATGGCTTACTCTCATTGGTTTGATGGAACTTTTTTGTGATGCCTAGATCACAATAGTGGTAGAAATCCCTGATTATTTGCGGATGGCACGGTTTATGAATTTAGATCAACAGCTTCAAACGCTAATCGATGAAGCTCCCCAAGACGGCTCTACTCCTGAGTTGATTGAGTCGATCGCTCCCGTGTTAGGCGCGATCGCGCAACGGTTACGACATCTTCAATACTACGTGGTGCAGACGCTCGATCAAAATTGGGTGATGCTAACGCTTGGTCATCGTGCCCAGAACGAACCTGAGAAAAACGTCATTTATGCCTTTCCCAGCCTCAAGGACGTGGCTTCTAGTCCTTATAATTTGGCTGATCCGAATTTGATCGCGTTGCCTGTTCCGGTGACACATATCCTGTTTCAGATGCTGGCGATGGATAAAGAGTACAGCACGATTTTTTTTGAAACGCCGGGAAATGCAACGATCGGAACAGAAGTTCAGCGATCGGAACTCGAAGTCATGATTCAGGAATATTGGCGAGAACAGGCAGATGCAGTGACTAATTTCAATATTCCAAGTGATATCGCCTGATGTAAGGTGAAATTCGGGCGGGCTGGAACTGTAAATCTAAGTCTTGGTAGAAGGATTTAGAATTGCAGTTCTGACCTTGGCTGGAGAAAAACTCCTTGAAAGTCAACCGTCTGAATACTCATCTTTTTCTGATTGATACCAGATTGCACCGTGATGAACACGGAGACAACCTCAACTCTCTGATTCAAACACAATCCTTACGCTTTCTCAGCCCCGTTTCATGAAAGCTTTATATAAAATTTCCGGCTTAAAATTGCTCTGATCGAAGATAGAACAAGCTTTTAGGCGATTTTTCGGAGTGCGAAAGCGCAGAAAATTAGTTTCTCTGGGAACCCTGTGAATCTGCTAAAAGGAAGAGCTTCGGAATTAAAAAAGGCTGTTACGATCGCCAAAGTTTGATTTTTTGGTTTAGCAAATGAATTCTCAAGTTAGTGCTGCAACCCTTTGCTGCTATACGAATGCGACGCGCCACATTCAAATCGTTCGCATTGTGGATCTTCCAAACTGGTATTTTGAGCGGGTCGTTTTTCCGGGAGAGCGGCTGATGTTTGAAGCGCCCCAAGCGGCTCATTTGGAAATTCACGCAGGAGCGCGTTCGACTTTGACCGATACGATTTCTTGTGAGCGGCTAAGAGTCCGGGATTCTGATTCGATCGCTTCATTGTTGGCGGCTTGTGTCCCCTAAATCCCCCATGAGTGGGGGACTTTGAGTGAGGGATTTCTTTAAGATTGGCTGTTCCAAGTTTGGGCAGCGTCAGAGAGGGCTTGATCGACCGTTTTCTGTCCGAGCATTGCGGCTTGAAGATTTTCGTAGATCGTTTGCTGCAAGGACTTGATATTTTTGATTACGGGAATTAGGACTTCTGCTTGTTGAAGCTGTCCGGCGCTGACAATTCTGGCTTTGTCGATCGAGGTTGCATTCGCGGGTGCAGTCGTAAAATAAGTATCCCTCGTTGCCTGGATCGTTGAAGGAAGGACGTTTGCTGCTTTGGCAAAGGCAAGCTGATTCTCATTGTTAGTCAGGAATAGCGCAAATTTTACGGCGGCATCCGGCTGATCGGTGTCTTTCGGAATTGCCACATTCATCACGGCAACGTTCTTTTTGCCTGTGTCTCCGGTGATTTGGGGCGCGGACTGAGAAGCTTTCGCGATCGAAGGCGCATTCTTGGAGATGGTCTTCAGAAATTCGGCTCCGGATGCCAGGATTGCGGTATTGCCTTGTTGATAAAGATCGATCGCGTGTCGGTGTCCTTCAGTCAGAACTTCCTTCGGCATCAAGCCATTTTTGTACATATCCACCCAGTATTGAAACGCGGCTTTGCCTTGAGGTGAATTAAACGCGGCTTTGCCCTGAGAATCGACAAGCTGAACCCCCATCTGAACGAATGATTCCATCACTTCGCCGGAATCATTCGGAACGACGGTTGCAAAAAAGGCATATTTTCCAGTTTTGTCTTTAATTTGCTTTGCAGCTTGAGCGAGTTCTGCATAAGTGGTAGGCGGTTTCGCGATTCCTGCTTTCTTCATTAAATCTGTGTTGTAGATCGCGACCCGCGTTGTGAGGTACCAAGGCACACCAAAGGTTTGACCGTTCAGTATACTGGCTTGCCAAATTCCCGGAAAGTATTGCTGCTTCACATCGGCTGGAATCTTCTCATCTAGATTCATCCAGGCTCCGCGTTCTGCTAACTGAGACGCAAATCCAGGATTGAGATTCACCACATCTGGAGCCGTTTTTGCGGCAACCGATGTAAGAATCTTACGTTCCATTTCCGCCCACGGAACATCAGTCCAGCGAATTTTCACACCTGGATTTTCTTGCTCAAATTTGGCAAACAGCGATTTGAAATAGTCATCAAATTGCGGACTGAGTTGCATCGTCCAAAAATCAAGCTGATCATCGGCTGCATTTTGTCCTGTTGGGGTTCCACTTCCACAACTGACAAGCCAACTGAGAACAACTCCCAAAATTGTAAATATCGTGAACGTTTTCCAAGATCTGATTTGACGCATGGATCTAAACAATTGAATCGCAGCGTAGCCCAGTTTACCGGATAAGTCCGCTCAACTCCACAACAACTGTTTCACTGGGATTTCAATCACAAAAGTGGCACCTCGATCGCAGGTTCGCTCACATTTCAATCGCCCTTCATGTTGCTCAGTCACGATTTGATAACTCACAGATAAACCGAGTCCTGATCCTTGTCCCACAGGTTTTGTCGTGAAAAAGGGATCAAATAAGCGGCGATGAGTTGCCGTAGTCATACCGATACCGTTATCCGCGATCGCAATTCTCACCCATTCCGCAGTTTCTGTCTCTTGAAAGAGAGAAGTTTGAATCTCAATGGTCGGTGTGAAATCGATTTCTTCAGCTTGCCAACGATCGTTAATCGCTTCGATCGCATTCGAGAACAGATTCATCAAGACTTGATTCAATAATCCGGCATAGCACTGCACTTTCGGCAACTTGTCATACTGTTTGATCACCTGAATCGTGGGGCGAAGAATCGGATTTCCAGAGGCGCGATTCGATTTCAACAAATGCTGCAATAGCATCAGTGTGCTGTCAATTCCTTCGTGTAAGTCAACGGCTTTGAGATCGGCTTCATCGTGGCGCGAAAAGCTTCGCAGCGATTGCACAATGTCCCGAATTCGCTCTGCTCCAGTTCCCATCGAATCGAGCAGCTTGAATAAGTCATGTCGAGTAAACTCTAAATCTAAGTCTTGTAATTGCTCAGCAATTCGTTCACTTGGAAGCGGGTGATCGGTTTCGTAGAGATGGATTGCATGGAGCAAATCTTCAATGTATTGCTTTGCAGGTTCAACATTGCCATAGATAAAACTCACTGGATTGTTAATTTCGTGAGCGATGCCTGCGACGAGTTGCCCTAAGCTGGACATTTTTTCGTTTTGAATGAGTTGCGCCTGAGTTTTTTGAAGCTGTTTGAAGGCGTTTTCGAGTTCTTGAGTTTGTTGGCGGAGTTGAGATTCGGATTGTTTCAGCGCGATCGCGGTTTGCTCTCGTTCGGTTTCGAGTCGAATGCGATCGGTAATATCCATCACCATCGAAACAATGCCAATCGCGTTTCCATCGAAATCTAAAATCTGATTGTTGTACCATTCACAAGTAATGATTTCTCCGTTGCTTCTAATGTTTTCATTGATGTTATGCGTCCCACCTTTGCACTCAATTAATTTAGTGATAACTTTGTTCATTTCGGGTTGAACCTTTTCTGGAGTCCAGCGATCGCAAGATTGCCCGATCGCTTCGATCCGCGATGTCCCGAACATTCTCTCAGCCGCTGGATTCCAGTCTTTGACGAGCAATTCAGGTGTCCATTCAATGATCGCTAAAGGAGCATGTTGAATCAGTAGAGACAATCGTTTCTCAGATTTTAATCGGGCAATCTCTGCTTGTCGGCGTTCGGCTTCGCTCTGAACGCGATCGGTGATGTCAATTCCCATCGAAACAATGCTCAGAACGCTGCCGTTTGGGGCGAGTAAAGGATAGTGATACCACTCACAGACAATGGTTTGACCGCTCTGGGTTTGATGGGTTTGAACTTGCTGAGTGACTCCTGATTGTGTTAACAAGGGCGCAATTTGATTGAGTACTTCTTCTCGTGCGAGTTCTGGTAAGATTTCATCGAGCGATCGACCCACCGCTTCTGAGCGCCGATACCCGAAAACTCTAGCAGCAGTGGCATTCCAAGTCTGAATCTGGTATTGAGCCGTCCACTCCACGAACATAAACGGTGATTGTTGAATGAGCAGGGTTAGGCGTTGCTGCGATCGCACTAGGGCGGCTTCTGCGGCTTTTCGCTCTTGGATTTCCTGCTCTAGTTGAGTTGCTTTGGGTTGAGTCAGCACATCAGCGATCGTGGCAACAATGTAAGGTGTTCCGACTGCATCATAGGTGATCGCTTTGACGATCGAAATCTCCTGAGCAATCCCCGTCGCATCATGGAGATAGCCGGATTGGGTCACTTGAGTTCCGGTGAGAAAAATGGCTTCATCGTCTCTGATCTCAGCGGACAGAATGCGATCGACATTTTCGAGAAATTCTGGAAGGCTGTAGTGCGATCGCTGGCAGAGTGCGCGGTTTGCAAATATGACTCGATGCTGACGATCTTTGATAAAAATTGGAGCGGCAACTCGATCGAGAACTTGCCAAAGCTCTAATGCGGTCTGCTCAATTTCGCCAATCATCCTGAAACCCTGATGTAAAACACGTTGATCAATAGAGTTCCCAAAAAGTAAATTAGATTGAGAGCAATTAATAAGGGCTGATCGCTGCACCCGTTTTACTATCGAATAGATAGATTTTGTCTGTGGGGAAATCAAGCCGCAGAGCTTCACCAAGTTTTACAGGGCGATCGGGTTCGATCCGGACTTGCATCGTGTCGGAATTGTCTGCCAAACGTACAGACAGAACGGTTTCATGTCCCAAAGCCTCGACTAAATCGACAGCAACCAAAACAGATTTTGGGGTGGAATCAGCGAACATTAGATGCTCAGGGCGAATTCCCAGTGTGATCATTTCGCCGTTGTAGCGGTTTAGCGCGGCTCCCCAGCGTTCAGGTAGTGTGAGTTGAAATAAGGCGTGATGTAAGGTGAGCGGGGCGCGGACTTGGACGGGTAGAAAGTTCATAGGCGGTGAACCGATAAACTCCGCGACAAATCGATTTGCAGGACGGGTGTAGAGTTCTAACGGTGTGGCAAGTTGTTGGATTTGTCCCGCGTTCATCACGGCAATGCGATCACCCATAGTCATCGCTTCAGTTTGATCGTGCGTCACATAAATCGTTGTGGTTCCGAGTTGTCTCTGAAGTTTGACAATCTGCGCCCGTGTTTCGGCTCTGAGTTTTGCATCTAAGTTCGATAACGGTTCATCCATTAGGAAAACTTGTGGATTGCGTGCCATGGCTCGACCGAGCGCGACGCGCTGTTTTTGTCCACCCGAAAGCTGTTTGGGTAGTCGATTTAACAATGGCTCGATTTGTAGCATTCGAGCCACCAGTTTGACTCGTTCTTGCACGGCTTTTTCTCGATCGCTAACAAACCGCATTCCAGATGGCAAATTTCGGGTAATTCCGACTGCTATATTCTCTGACCAATTCGCATTTTGTCCATCTAACTTAGTGCGGCGCAGTCCGAATGCAAGATTATCGTAGACACTCATGTGCGGATAGAGTGCATAGTTCTGAAACACCATGGCGATGTCGCGTTCTTTCGGCGGGAGATCATTGACAACGCGATCGCTCACTCGAATGTTTCCAGCCGTGAGTTCTTCGAGTCCAGCAATGAGCCTGAGCAGCGTACTTTTCCCACAGCCTGAAGGTCCAACCAGAACCATAAATTCGCCGTCTTCGATCAAAAGATTAATCGATCGCAAAACAGCAGAATTTTCGCTTTGATCTCCCTTCTGATAGGATTTGTAGACGTTTTCGAGAACGACTTGAGCCACGATCGCATTTCCCTAATTCGTAGAAGAAAGTGTAGCGCATTCGGAAGCATTGGTCTCAATCGCACAGTTCAAACATCAGATTGTTATTAGAATTTAACCTGGCTCTGATTCAATTATTCAAGCCTGGAATTGTTGTCGATCGACACACACAAATTCATGCGATCGCTGTTTCTCAAAGCTGATCTGCAATTCCCCAGATCCGGACAGTTCGATCTTCACTTCCACTCACAATCAAAGCTTGATCCTCACTGACTGCAACAGCGGTAACTAAACTTTGATGTCCTTTCAATTGGCAGATTTCTCGCCCTGCTTGCAAATCCCAAACCTTGATCGTGTTTTGACTGCCGCTGATCAAATAGCGATCGTTGTTCCGCGTCACTGATGCAATCTGTCTGAGCTTGATTTCAGTCGGATCAATCTCTTGCCCATTCTTCAAGCTCCAAGATTTAATCTGTCGTCTAGCCCCTTGAATTGTAAAAATATCTGCTTCTGTATCGATCGAAATCGTGTACACAAATGTATAAGCAGGAATGCTAAACGTTGCTTCTTCTGCGGCAATATCCCAAACTTGAATCAGTCCATCTCGACTCGCACTAATCGCAACTTTGCGATCGAAATACCTTAAATGCTGAGTTGCTAGTGCGATCGCAGTAATTCCAGTGTGATGCCCTTTCAATGCTGCTAAACATTCAAACAGTCGATAGTGGGGATAGTTTTGCAGCAATTCAGGATAAGGCTGCAATAACTTGTAAGCAACTTTTTGAACTGCGATCGCAGAATCATTCAACGCCTGAACTAATAAATCTAATCCTGCTGGTGCGTGTTGAACTTGCTGTAGTGCAGCAATTCGTTGATCAATGCGATCGCTTTTTAAGCGTTGCCGAATTCCTTCAAGTCCGCCCAAGACTACACTACCCATCATCGGACGGGCAGAATTTCCTAAGACAGCATCAAATTCATTCGGAGAATCGGACATATTCCTTGATTATGGTATATTTGAACTATGATCGAATCGAGGAGTTTCTGCCACAATAGCGCACATGGCTTCTAATCTCTCCCACTCTCACGAAGAAATAGTCGAGCAGCTTGATCTGATGCTACGCGCTCGATACCCGTTGATTTACCTTGTCGGAGTCGAGGAAGAACCGATCGAGGAAGTCTTAGCGGAAGTCTGCGATCGCGCTTCTCGTGAACTTAGACGCTGGGATATTGTGCGAGGTTGGGACGATACGGGAGCCGACAAAGGAAGCGCGATCGCGGCTCTCGGAAGAATTGCCAAAGCATCAAACGATAAATCTGCGGTCTATGTTCTGCGCGACCTTCATCCAGTTCTGAAATTTCCACTACAAGCAAGTAATGTTCCGATCGTTCGTGAGATCAAGAATCTCGCTCGTGACCTCAAGCGCAGTCGAAAAACATTAATTCTCACGAGTCATTCTCTCGATGTGCCGCAAGAATTCATCGAAGAAATGACCGTGATCGATTTCCCGCTACCCAATACTCAGGAGATTGATACCTTAATCTCACAGGTTGTTGTGCCTGAAAAGCTCAAACTCTCTCAGCTGGGTAAAGAACAATTAGTAAAAGCCTGTCAGGGATTGAGTCGGGCGCGAATTCAGCGAGTCTTAGCAAAAGCGATCGCAGCAAAACAACACATCAGCGAACAAGATATCGATAGTGTTCTCGAAGCTAAACGCCAAGCCATTCGCCAAACCGGAATTCTCGAATTTTTCACAACTCAGGAATCACTTAAAAGCGTCGGCGGATTGGATAACCTGAAGAAATGGGTACAGATGCGCCAAGATAGCTTCACCGAAGAGGCGAGGCGCTATGGAATTCCGAACCCGAAAGGCGTTCTACTCGCGGGAATTCAAGGAACTGGCAAATCACTGTCAGCAAAGACGATCGCGCATGAATGGCGACTACCGTTATTGCGGCTTGATGCAGGTCGATTGTTCGGGGGACTGGTCGGAGAAAGTGAAAGCCGAGTGCGTCAAATGATCCGAATCGTCGAAGCGATCGCACCCTGCGTGCTCTGGATGGACGAAATCGATAAAGCCTTCGGAAACATCAATGCAGGCATGGACGGAGATTCTGGAACCAGTCGCCGTGTCTTCGGTAGCTTAATCACCTGGATGCAGGAAAAAACGAGTCCCGTCTTCATCGTTGCCACCGCAAATAATGTTCAAATCTTGCCCGCTGAACTTCTCCGTAAAGGTCGCTTCGATGAAATCTTTTTCCTGAATTTGCCGACCGAACCAGAGCGGCGTGAAATCTTTAGAGTGCATCTACAACGATTACGATCGAGCCGTTTGCGAGAATTTGATCTCACTTTACTCGCTCGTCAAACGCATCAATTCAGTGGTGCAGAAATTGAACAAACCATCATTGACGGAATGCAACGCGCTTTCAGTCAAGGAAGTTTAGGCAACCGTCGAGACTTTACGACTGAAGACATTGTGCAAGCGATCGAAGAAACCGTCCCACTTGCCGCGATCGCACGCGATCAAATCGACGGCTTGAAACAATGGGCGGCAAATTCGGGGGCACGTCCCGCTTCTCAAGATGTACAGTTAATCGAAGAGTTACGTGCCATTACTCGCCAGCGTGGAATTGATTTTTAGAGGAAATCCAAATGTCACACTTTACAACAATCAAAGTTCAGATCAAAGATGGCGAAGTGCTGTGTGAAACCCTGCGCGAACTCGGTTACAAAGTGGAGCAAAATGCACTCGTACGCGGCTATCAAGGCGATAAAACTGAGGCAGAATTCGTGATTCGTCGATCGAACGGTTACGACCTCGGTTTTCGGCGTGAAGGCGACGATAATTATGTTTTGATTGCTGATTTTTGGGGAGCGCGAATCAATCAAACCCAATTCGTGAACGAGATTCAGCAAAAGTACGCTCACAAACAGTTACAGAAAACTGCCGCAGAGCAAGGATATACGATCGAAGCCGAAGAAGTCCTAGAAGATGGAACGGTTCGAGTCGTTGTAGGACGTTGGGTTTAAATAAATCGAGTGCCGTCGAGGGGGACTCTCAACGGCACTTAAACTTTACAGAACTTCAACGATCGCGCTATTTAGACTCACTGCCTGATTTCGCACCGCACTCCACGCAATTTGATGGGCTTTTGTCTCCTCACCGTACCACTGGATCGCAGAGTTAAACGCTACCCTATAAAAGTGCTGGGCAGTTTCCGATAGTCGATCGCGAACACTCTCTGGCAATTCGCGATTACTTTGGTACGACATCTAAGTCGCCTCCAGTAAATGGGATAATTGTGTAGTATCACGCTGTTGTGGGAAAAAATCCCCTACCCTACGGAATATCTTCAGGATTGGATTTAAGGAGAAAATTTTGATCACAGGTACTTTGAAAACCACTAAATCAGATGAAATCTTTGCTGCGGCTCAGAAGTTGATGCCGGGTGGAGTCAGTTCTCCCGTTCGGGCGTTTAAGTCCGTCGGTGGACAACCGATCGTGTTCGATCGCGTCAAAGGTGCATATGCTTGGGATGTCGATGGAAATAAATATATCGACTACATCGGCACTTGGGGTCCGGCAATCTGCGGTCACGCTCACCCCGACGTGATTCAAGCCATTCAAGCCGCTGCGGAAAAAGGAACCAGTTTCGGTGCGCCGTCTTATCTAGAGAACGTTTTAGCTGAAATGGTGATCGATGCGGTTCCCAGCATTGAAATGGTGCGCTTCGTAAATTCGGGCACTGAGGCTTGTATGTCGGTGCTGCGCTTGATGAGAGCCTTCACCGGACGCGAAAAGATTATCAAGTTTGAAGGCTGCTACCACGGACACGCGGATATGTTCTTGGTGAAAGCAGGTTCAGGAGTTGCAACACTGGGTTTACCTGATTCCCCTGGTGTGCCCAAATCAACTACCAGCAATACGCTGAATGCACCGTACAACGATTTAGACGCGGTGAAAAAGCTACTCGAAGAGAATCCGGGTGAAGTTGCAGGTGTCATGCTCGAACCGATCGTCGGAAACGCCGGGTTCATTCCCCCTGATCCTGGTTTCTTAGCAGGCTTGCGCGAACTCACAACCGAACATGGAGCGCTATTAGTGTTCGATGAAGTGATGACCGGATTCCGCATTGCTTACGGTGGTGTGCAAGAGAAATTTGGCATTACTCCCGATTTGACGACTTTAGGTAAAGTGATCGGTGGCGGTCTGCCTGTTGGGGCTTATGGCGGTCGTCGCGAAATCATGGAAATGGTTGCGCCTTCCGGTGCAATGTATCAAGCGGGAACGCTTTCGGGTAATCCTTTAGCGATGACGGCTGGTATTAAAACGCTCGAATTGCTGCGCCAACCGGGAACTTATGAATATCTCGATCGCATTACCTCACGTTTGATCAAAGGTCTACTCGATGTGGCGAAAGAAACAGGTCATCCGTCATGTGGTGGTTCGATTAGCGGAATGTTCGGTTTCTTCTTCACTGAAGGTCCGGTTCATAACTACGAAGATGCGAAAAAATCGGATCTATCAAAGTTCAGCAAGTTCCATCGCGGCATGTTAGAGCAAGGTGTTTATCTCGCTCCATCACAGTTTGAAGCTGGCTTTACTTCGCTGGCTCACACCGATGAAGATGTCGATCGCACGATCGAAGCCGCTCGCTCTGTCATGTCGAACTTATAAGCAGATGGGGACTCGATCGAGTCCCCATTTCCCTATCGATACCGCGTCAGCACACTCATCGATAGACTCGTTCCCGGCATTGGAATAATGGCACTCCACAGCCCAATATCGGCATACCTCAAAGCATGAAGCGTTTGTTTAACTTCCTGAATCCTTTCGGGTGATCCAATCAAAACGTGCTGCAATTTGTCCGCGTCTCGATCGGACTCAAAACGCTGTAAGAAGTCTTGTAGATTCATGTTCATGGGCTTTTTCTTATGTGAAGAAAGCCCAAAAACCAAAGCCACCCCAATCCATTAAAAATCGAGGTGGCTACTTCAGATGCTATCATCCTACGTTAGCCTCCCGGACTGTTGTCGCAGTCTTGGATGGTTAGCTGCTCACTGTTGCTGGTAACAACTTTGGGCAGCGGCGGTTTTAGTTCTTGGGTCGGACTCGCAAATTGTAGATTTGCTTAACTTGAGAGACTAATCGATTTCTAGGATGGAGTCAAGCGATCGACATTTTTATCTGCACATCCCTAATCGATGAAATCCTCAATCATATCTGGGGTTTTTCGATTGTCCGACATGATTGGGCGATCGCCATCCACCGGAAGCGTTTTGCGAACCTCAGCTTCATCCGCTGCGATCGGTCTTTCACCATCCACATACATCACTCTTTCCACATTCAAATCGCTCCGATCGATCGGACGATTGCCATCAATTCCCAAGCTTTTGTCACTATCTAATGTATCGGCTGCGATCGGACGACTACCGTCAACCTCGATCGTGCCACGCACCTCAATGTCGTCTGCTACAACCGGACGATTTCCATCAATTTGTAAAACCTTTTGGACATCAAGATCACTATTGTCGATCGGACGATTGCCATCGATCTGAAGCATCTTGGTATCTTGCTGGTCTTCCGCTGAAGGAGTGATAGCGCTGTCATCTGGATTACTCACGGTTCAATCTCCCGGTTGTTAATAGCAGGGCTTTACTTTTAACAGCTTGATCGATCGCCACACACCTATCTAGGGGCGGTATGTTCTTGAGAACTTCGATCGAGCCATTTCCACCAGAAGCGTTACTAACCTCTAAGATAGGAATAATCCAGCGTGAGAAAAACGAATGTCTCTTGCCGAACTCTTACCCAAATTGAAAGACTTGTCTTACTCTGACAAGCTCTTACTGCTTCATCTGTTGACCGGAGAACTGCTCAAAGAGGCAGGTTTAAAGCCTTTGGAGACTCAAGAAAAAACAGAACCGCAAGGATTACATGATTCGTTTGAAGCTGCTGCGGTCTTAGCTAGAGCACTAGCAGAGGAAAAAGTAGCGTCACATGGTTGATAAAGTCCGATTTGCCTTCACCGAAGTTGATTCAAATCTAGGTGCATTGAGTACGCTGCCTTATCTTCCAATCACCTTGAGCTATCGGAATCAATCTTTGAGAGGGACAGGCTTATTGGATTCAGGTTCGAGTGTGAACGTATTGCCGTATGAGATGGGCTTAGAACTGGGAGCCGTATGGGAACGACAAACGCTTGCTGTCCCGTTAGGCGGGAATTTGTCCAGATTTGAAGCGAGAGCCTTGGTTTTGTCGGCAACGGTTGAGCAGTTTTTGCCTGTAGAGTTGGCATTTGAGGTCAGTTTGAAAAGAAGGTGAAGTTTCGATCGGGCAACTTTCTTTCAGGAGTGACGAATTGGGGTAATCGCTCATTCGTATTATGACGCAAATAACATTTGTTTGATTAGACGTTCTGCACTCTAACTTGTAGGGAACTCTGAGTCTGAAAGTCCGCCAACCTCTACTCACTCAGAAGGATTATACATATGTGTTTGAAGCGCAGTTTCAGACTTCTACGGCAAGAATTCAGAGAGCGAAGAACACTCACAATTGTTACCATACTGACATTCTTGCTGGTTTGGATACCTTTATGGAGGGTAATACACGTCCTGAGCTTAGGCGGTGAGGTTCTATCAACAATGCGTGCATCGATCGTGTTAGCAGGACTAGAGGCAAGCTGTTTGCTTGGTGGACCACTCTCGATACTTGCGAGTTTTTACAATTGGAACTGGTTCTTTGAGCAACGCAACGTGCGATTTGTCGTTAACCTGATTGGACGAACTAAAGCACGATTTTTTTATGCGCTGATTGGGCTATTGCTGTCGCTGTTCGCTCTGATCGGTGCGCCCCTGCTTGTATTTGGATACATTGTTCTATGGGATGATATTATGCCTTGAAGCTAGATTGCTTTAATTGTGGCAGAGTTAATCGCATGAGAAGAATTGCTAAAGCGTAAGTAAGCAGTAGGAATTTCAGATTGTGAATTATACGAGTTGTCTTTTCTCTATAGAACTCATTTGAGATCTCTTCTTGAAAATACAAGGCGGACGGAAAGCCCGTTTCGGGAAATTCATACATTTAGAAGAAAAATCATAGTTCAAGAGCTATCTGGATTATGAAACTGATACCAAATTAAATAGTATTCAGGGCAGATAGTGCATTTAGGATGAAGTCATAGCCTGTGATGGAACCAATAACTTCAGGCGTTAGCTCAGTCAGCAATTGATCCACCTTGCTTCGCAGTTGCTCCAAGGTCTTGAACGATGCCCACTTGAGGTTAGCTTTGAGATGTTGCCACAACCGCTCAATCGGATTGAGTTCTGGACAGTAGGGCGGTTGAAACAACAGAATGATGTTTTCTGGCACGACCAAATCCTTGCTGGTGTGGAATCGCCCGTTATCCACTTGCAGAATATTCAATGTCTCTGGATAGGCTTGAGAAAATTGGTCGAGGAAGAGCTGATAGCAATCCGTATCCACATGTGAAAACTCTAAGAAAAAAGCTTCTCCCGTCGCAGGGTCAACCGCTCCGTAAATCCAGAATGCTTTGAACAACCATTGCCACGCGCCAATCGGTTTGACTCCACACGCCGTCATCACTCGCCCCAATAGCGTCTTCAGTCCAAAGCGACTCTCATCTTGGGCAAAGTAGCGAATCGGGCGCAGGTCTTGGCAGACTTGCCGAGCATACTGGCGAATGATGTTTAGGTCGTCGGCGAGGTTTGCTGAGATGCCTCGCGCTTCGCGGGGTCTTGCTTGCAGTGTTGGGGGCGTGCCACTTTCAGCTTGGACTTCAATCGATGTCGGGTCATCTGATAGACCGCATGATACTCAGCTTCGATACCCAAGGTGTCTGCTAACCACTGCTGCACTGCGCCATAACTCTCAAAGCCATGCTCTGGCTCTTGAAGTCGCTTGGCTAACGCCTCTTCTGCCCACTGCGGAATCACCCGCACTCCGCCCGGTGATTTTTTCACCGACAGCATCGCTTCGACTCCGCCACTGCGGTATTGCATCAACCAAGTTTGGAGCGTGTTGCGATGTTTCCCAATTGCTTTGGCGATCGTCAGAATGTTGGGTGGATTGTCCTGTTTCAGCCAATAAAGAACTTGCAATCGCTCCTTTTCCTTCGGCGTTTTGGCAGACTTCAGGAGAACTGCCAGCTCTTCCAGGCTTTCTTTGACTTCAACCGAGGTTATTCCGACCATCCTATCGACCTTGAACAACTCTTCTTAAGTTTAAGTCATTTGCCTTCCTCTCCATTTAATTTGGTATGAGAAGTTGTCAGCCTTGCGAACACAACAAAAGATCTCAAATGGGTTCTATAAGATCGTTAATGCAACATCGGTATCGCAGAATTTGATCGGAACTCCGCTACTGTTGATGATCGCACCGTCTAATTTCAGTACATCTTCATCTACAGAAATTAAAACGTCTGCATCAAAATCGATCGCACTAGCGACATGAAGCGCATCAGCCGCCCGTATTCCTCTGACATATAATTCTACGTTGTTTAGCTGTGCCTCTACTGTTGTGGCAGTCAGACCAAGCACTTCAATACTAAAAAAACGAACTGCCGTAATCGTCTGCGGCACGATCGATCGGGCTGCGAGCACTCGAATTGTGCTTGCGTTCGCCATGCCAGTTGCAACAGATGTAAGTTGTCTAAACAAAGCCTCTTCAACTTCATAGTAAGTTAGGCTTGATGTCGCTCCTGTGTGTGAGGAAGCAATCTTTTTGAGAACATTCTCCGCGTCCTCAAACAGTTTCTCTGGAGTACGACCTCGACGAACGGTAGATCTCAAACTTGAGCCAGCAATTGCTTGTGAGCTAAGGTAATCGATAAAAACACCTGTATCAATGTAAACCTTCACTCTGGAAATCCTCAAACCTTGCTTGTAAGTTGAGAGATTAGCTGTTCAGGTGTCACAACTTCTGGCTTACCACTTGACAATGAAGCAAGTGTTGTCTTTAATGCTTGATCGTAGGTTACAAGGTAGTCGCAATCTGAAGCACTACTTAGAATCAAGACATCATTTGAATGAGCGATTCGGTTACGAAGCGTTGCCGCCTGCTTAAGATACTCCTCGGCTTTCTCAAGATTTAGCGGCAATAGCGTTACCTCTTGCTGAATCTCATCCAGTGTCTCAGGGTGATTGCGAACTTCTGAGAGGAAGAAAATCTCTTGAAGCACGATCGGATTGATTGCAAGATGAACTTTATCAATAATGTCATGAGAAAACAGACGCGAACTCGATGACTCACCCCGCAGGTAAGAAATCACTACATTCGTATCTAGAAAGACAAGCGGCTTCCCGTTCGATTCTTGCACTTTAGCGTCTTCATCTAAGCGATTCTTTTTAAGTTTAAGTAAAAAACGACAAAACAGCCAATCTTGTCTCTCGATCGAGCAACTCCCAAGTCATCAGAAGGAGCGCTCTGCTCGAACTTGTAAACAAGATGCGATCGCATCTTTAATATTGTCAAGCGCTTCCTGTTTAGTCTCACCTTGACTTACACATCCAGGAATACTAGGACACTCAACAATCCAAACGCCATCTTCATCACGATCGAGCGTTATGCTAAATTTCACAAGCGGTTTCCTCAGCAAAGCGGGCACTTCTATTTTACTTTGTTCCAGTTTGTTTCCAGTGCTTCATCTCCTCATCAATAAAGTGATTCACTAAATCCTGGTACATCTTTTCGATTACATCAGGATTTAAGCCTTCCTCCTTCGCCCAATCTCGACGCTGCTGTAGCATCGCTTGAAAACGCTCAGGTGCTCTAACAGTGGTTTCGCTGGTCTTAAATTTAGATGCAGCTTTGACGTATGCAAACCGCTGACCTAGAAGTGCAACAACTTGACGATCTAAGCGATCGATTTCGGCGCGAATCTCTACCATACTCTCACATTGATTAGGTGTCTTCATAGGTTGCGAAGTTAAGGGATGGAACTGATATCTAATTCTGGCGTTTTTTATGCCAATCATTTGAATCGACTCAGATCGCCTCAGCCGATTAGAGCTTTCTATCAGGAGAGCCTCCAATGACAGGATCGCAGAAGATTCTGATTTTGAGTCAGCGATCTAAATCGCACTTGCAGCACACTTAGGTCACTTTTGATCACCGACAGATTAGAGATCCTTTTATCGTCAATCAATAAAATCCCCCTGCCAAAAGTCATTAAGTATTATTACCTCCACATGATATGATGACACCTGGTTCAGCATTGTCGGGATCGCTTGGAAATCAATCGACTTCGATCGCTATCATGGCAATGTAGACCTAACTTTGGAGCCGCGCCTGCTATGGAAGAAACGATCCAAACTGGTACAGAAACACCAGAACCGAATGCGTCAATGGACGACTATTATCGACTCCAAAACGAGTTGTTAATTACGACCGTTGTTCTCACCGGATTGATCTTCTTTCCCGTCTGGTATTTCTATTCGCTCAACACTGCTCTGAATTATTTAATTGGAGCGTGTACAGGTGTGGTTTACTTAAAGTTATTGGCACGAAACGTAGAACGCCTCGGTACCGAGAAACAACAGATCAGCAAAACACATTTAGCCGTCTTTGCGGGAGTCATTATCGTCGCCACGCAAGCCAAGCAGCTTCATGTACTTCCTGTTTTTCTGGGATTTCTCACGTATAAAGGAACGCTACTCGTGTACACTTTGCGAACTCTATTCACGCCTGATCAAACTCAGAGTTAAGAAATAGAAATTTGCAGAAAAATATTGCTCCTTGAATCTGGGAAAAGCCGCCTGAACTGAAATGCTAAATTTCCTCGACGCTCCCAACGTTTTACCGATCGCCAACCTAGAGGTGGGTCATCATCTCTACTGGGAAATCGGCAATTTAAAGATTCATGGGCAGGTTTTTATTGTCTCTTGGATTGTGATCGGGCTGTTGGTCAGCGCTTCGGTGCTGGCAACCCGTAACCCGCAACGCATCCCAAAAGGCATTCAGAACCTGATGGAGTACGCACTGGAGTATGTGCGGGAATTGACCAAAAACCAGCTTGGCGAAAAAGAATACCGACCCTGGGTTCCCTTCATTGGAACACTGTTTCTGTTTATCTTTGCGTCGAACTGGTCGGGCGCACTCGTTCCCTGGAAGCTGATTAAGCTCCCAGAAGGCGAACTCGCTGCCCCGACAAATGACATTAATACCACGGTCGCTTTAGCGCTCTTAGTGTCACTGGCATATTTCTACGCAGGCTTCAGTAAGAAAGGGTTGGGCTACTTCGCAAAGTACGTTCAGCCGACTCCGGTTCTCCTGCCCATCGCGATTCTAGAGGACTTCACCAAGCCGCTTTCCCTCAGCTTCCGACTTTTTGGTAACATCTTGGCGGATGAGTTGGTGGTCGGTGTATTGGTGCTTCTAGTGCCGCTGTTTGTACCACTGCCTGTGATGCTGCTGGGGTTATTCACCAGTGCGATTCAGGCGCTTGTGTTTGCAACGCTCGCGGGTGCTTATATCCATGAAGCACTCGAAGGTCATGGCGAAGAAGAACACGCCCCGTAGACCTGTTCCAATCTGTTCACCGTATTCAACTCAAAGGAAAGAACTATGAATCCTACCGTTGCTGCTGCTTCTGTGATCGCTGCTGCACTTGCGATCGGTCTTGCTGCAATTGGACCTGGTATCGGTCAAGGTAACGCTTCGGGTGAAGCTGTTGCAGGGATCGCTCGTCAGCCTGAAGCAGAAGGAAAAATCCGGGGTACGTTGCTCCTGACCCTCGCGTTCATGGAATCGCTGACCATCTACGGTCTTGTGATCGCGTTGGTGCTGCTGTTTGCAAACCCCTTCGCATAAGTATGAAGCCTGAGATCCGGATCGATTTTCTGGATCTCACTTTCTTATTCATCTTCATCCTTCTCCTAATCATGTTTGATTTTGATGCAACGCTGCCGTTGATGGCGGTGCAATTTTTACTGTTAGTCGCTGTGCTCAATGCCGTGTTCTTTAAGCCATTAACGAAAGTGGTTGAGGATCGTAACGATTTTATTCGGGGCACTGAAGCTGATGCGAAAGAGCGATTGGCAAAGTCGGAAGCGTTAGCGAAACAGTACGAAACTGAACTCGCAGAATCGCGTCGGGCTTATCAAGCGGCGATCGCGAAAGCGCAAGCCGAAGCGAACCAGATCGCAGCACAGAAAATTGCAGCGGCACAACAAGAAGCACAACAACAGCGGGAACAGACTCAGAAGGAGTTAGACCAGCAGAAACAAGAAGCTCTGACAACGTTAGAGCAACAAGTGGAAGCATTAAGTCGTGAAATTCTAGATAAATTATTAGCTGGAGTTTAACGAGGCTGCTGGTTAATCAAGGCTCCCGATTCGTTTTTTATTCCCCATCCAGTTTGGGATAGTCACGCGCAGTTTTGGAAGAATGTCATGGAAATGTATTTGCGACTAGCCAGCGGAGTGCTACACCCGCTCCTGGGTGAAGCAGTGGCAGAAGCAGAGGGGGGCGGTTTCGGATTGAATTTCGATATTCTTGAAACCAACCTGATTAACCTCAGCATCGTGATTGCGATCGTGGTTTACTTCGGGCGTGGTTTTTTGGGTAAAGCTCTGACCGAACGCCGAACCGCGATCGAGACTGCGATTTCAGAAGCAGAAGCTCGGAGAAAGACCGCCGCCGCGAAACTGGCTGAACAACAGCAGAAACTCGCTCAAGCGCAACAAGAAGCTGCAAAAATTCGCTCTGATGCGGAAGCTGCCGCGAAGAAGTCGAGTGATGAAATTCTTGCGAAAGCAGAACAAGACATCATTCGGATGCGTGAAACCGCAGCGGCAGACATCTCATCAGAGCAAGAACGCATCATCAACGAATTGCGTCAGCGAGTGGCAAATATGGCACTGCAACGCGCCGAAGGTGAATTGCCCGGACGCTTGAATGATGAATCTCAGCAGCGGTTAGTCGATCGCAGTATTGCGTTATTGAGCGAGGGATAGAGCGATGGCAGACAATATTTTAAGGTCAGAAGTTTTAGATCCCTATGCTCAGGCGTTGATGTCTTTGGGCAAGTCGAATGATCTTACCGATCGCTTTGCTGAAGATGTCGGCAACATTCTCGATACGTTGAACGGTTCGCAAGACTTGAAGGACTTTATCGCGAATCCCTTGGCAAAAGGCGATCTCAAAAGAGAGGTTTTGTCTCAGGTGTTCGGTGACGCGGTGCATCCGTTCATGCGGAATTTCATCATGTTGCTTATCGATCGTCGTCGTGTGGTGTTTCTCGAAGGGATCTGTCAGCAGTATCAACGACTGTACCGGAAGCTGAAGCAAACCGTTTTAGCGGAAGTCACCTCGACGGTTGAACTCAACGACGATCAGAAGAACGCGGTTCGCCAGAAAGTCATTGCGATGACGAATGCGAACTCTGTCGAAATCGAAACTAAGATCGATCCAGACTTGATCGGTGGTGTGATCATCAAAGTTGGTTCACAAGTGATTGATGCGAGTCTGCGCGGTCAACTCCGTCGGATTACGCTACGTTTGACCAGTTCAAACTAAACCCCCTTTTCCTTTCTCATTCCTTTAACAGAGGTTTCCAATGGCAGCAATCAGACCAGACGAAATTAGCAATATTATTCGCCAACAGATCGAAACCTACGATCAAGGCGTGAAAGTCGCAAATGTCGGAACCGTGTTGCAAGTCGGTGACGGTATTGCTCGGATTTATGGCTTGGAAAAGTGCATGTCCGGTGAACTGGTGCAGTTTGAAGATGGTTCCGTCGGGATGGCGTTGAACCTGGAAGAAGATAACGTCGGTGCGGTCTTGATGTCCGACGGTCGCAGCATCCAAGAAGGAAGCTCGGTCACTTCAACCGGACGGATTGCTCAAATTCCCGTGGGCGAAGCGATGATCGGTCGCGTGGTTGATGCTTTGGCACGTCCTCTAGACGGAAAAGGCGATATCAATACCAGCGAAACCCGTTTGATCGAGTCGATGGCTCCCGGTATCATTGCGCGGAAGTCCGTGTGTGAACCGATGCAAACCGGAATTACCGCGATCGATTCCATGATTCCAATCGGTCGGGGACAGCGTGAGTTAATCATCGGTGACCGTCAAACCGGAAAAACCTCGGTTGCTGTTGACACGATTCTGAACCAAGCAGGCGAAGATGTGATCTGCGTGTATGTTGCAGTCGGTCAGAAAGCTTCGACCGTAGCGAACATTGTTCAAGTGCTGCAAGATCGTGGGGCGATGGAATATACGATCGTTGTTGCAGCAAACGCGAACGATCCGGCAACCCTGCAATACTTCGCACCTTACACCGGTGCAGCTTTGGCTGAGTACTTCATGTACAAGGGCAAAGCAACCCTAGTAATCTACGATGACTTGTCTAAGCAAGCTCAGGCTTACCGTCAGATGTCGCTCTTGCTGCGTCGTCCGCCGGGACGTGAAGCTTATCCGGGAGATGTATTCTACGTTCACTCCCGCCTGCTCGAACGTGCTGCAAAACTCAGCGATGAACTGGGTGGCGGTAGCATGACTGCATTGCCGATCATCGAAACTCAAGCGGGTGACGTTTCAGCGTACATTCCAACTAACGTAATTTCGATTACCGATGGTCAAATCTTCTTGTCGTCTGACTTGTTCAACGCGGGTCTACGTCCGGCTGTGAACGCGGGTATTTCGGTATCGCGTGTGGGTTCGGCAGCACAAACCAAAGCGATGAAGAAAGTCGCGGGTAAGGTGAAACTGGAGCTTGCACAGTTTGCTGAATTGGAAGCATTCGCACAGTTCGCATCTGACCTGGATAAAGCAACTCAGAATCAGTTGGCGCGTGGTGTTCGTCTGCGTGAAATTCTGAAGCAGCCGCAATACTCGCCGCTGTCGGTGGCAGAGCAAGTTGCTGTGATCTACGCGGGTATTAACGGATATCTCGATGACATCCCGGTTGATAAGGTGGTGACGTTTGTGAAGAGCTTGCGCGATTACCTGAAGACGGGTAAACCGAAGTATGTTGAGATCGTTCAAGGTCAGAAGGTATTGAGCGACGAAGCGGAAAGTCTGCTGAAAGAAGCGATTACCGAGACGAAGCAAACCATGATGGCGGCAGCTTAGAGTTAGGTTGAACTCTGGATCTTGATTGATTCAGAGTTCGACATCTAAGTTGTGGAGCGTCGATCGAGATTATTTGCTCCGTTGTCAGTCCGCCCCGGAATAGAATTCGGGGCTAACAGTGCGAAGTCCACTAAAGGGGACTGAATCACGGATTTAAGGATGGCAACGAAGCGAAAGAACTCATCCCACTTCCGTTTAGTTCTAAATCGTTTCAAACTATGCCAAACCTAAAAGCAATTCGCGATCGCATTCAGTCGGTCAAGAATACCAAAAAAATTACAGAAGCGATGCGGCTTGTGGCAGCAGCAAAAGTGCGTCGGGCACAAGAACAAGTTACCGCAACCCGTCCGTTTGCCGATCGTTTAGCGCAAGTGCTGTACGGCTTACAAGCACGATTGAGATTTGAAGAAGCGGATCTACCGCTCTTGAGAAAGCGCGAAGTCAATACCGTTGGATTGCTCGTGATTTCGGGCGATCGCGGATTGTGCGGCGGCTACAATGCGAACGTCATCCGTCGGGCGGAAATTCGCGCCAAAGAACTCAAAGCTGAAGGCATCGACTACAAAATGGTTGTGGTCGGGCGGAAGGCGGCACAGTATTTTCAGCGTCGGGATTATCCGATCGTGGAAAGCTATGCAGGCTTAGAGCAAATTCCGACCGCAGCAGAAGCGGCACAAATCGCGGATGTGGTGTTGTCGCAGTTTTTGTCGGATAGTGTCGATCGAGTCGAGCTAATCTACACCAAGTTTGTGTCGTTGATTGCGTCTCGTCCGGTGGTTCAGACTTTGTTACCGCTTGATCCGCAAGGATTAGAGGTTTCAGATGATGAAATCTTCCGCTTAACAACTCGTGGTGGACAGTTCCAAGTCGAACGCGAGAAGGTCACGGCTCCTGAAGGTCAAAGCTTCCCGCAAGATATGATCTTCGAGCAAGATCCGGTACAGATTCTCGATGCGCTGTTGCCGTTGTATCTGAATAACCAATTGCTCAGAGCGCTGCAAGAATCGGCGGCGAGTGAGTTGGCGGCTCGGATGACCGCGATGAACAACGCGAGTGATAACGCAAAGAATTTGATCGGTTCGCTCACGTTGTCTTATAACAAGGCACGTCAGGCGGCGATTACTCAAGAACTGCTGGAAGTGGTCGCGGGTGCAGATGCACTGACCTAAAAGCGACTTTGCAATGTTAAAAGCGCCCAAGATTTCCTGGGCGCTTTTTGTTTGATATTAGAGCGAGCTTCATCAAGATTACCTGATTTCAACTCTTTTCAAATCTGTCAAGTTGTTCGTGAACACATCTTTTCAGCTTTAACGGATACGCAACATACGAAAAAGGATTTTTCGTGCTTCCAGTCCCAGAAGTGATGATGGTACCGAAATCTAAAAAGCGTCCCAAAATGCCTTGCTCAATACGGAATCCTTCAATCTTTGATAGAAGCAACTCTAGCGAACTGCGTCGAATTACACCGACTTTTGCAATCACTCGTTTATTAGTCACCGCAAATTCTGAGAAGGAATAGTCCATGTATGCTAAAGCACTAGCAGGAGCAGTAATGACAAATAAGACAAGAAGAAATAGAAAAAATCTGGCTTCTCCACCAACTACCAGCAACCATAGTGATAATAAAAGAGAGAGTGCTGGAGATGCAAACACTATCCAATGGCGCTTTGTAGAAAACATAATCTTCTCTCCAGGAAGAAGGTTCTTCTCGACGTAGCTCATAATGCAACCTAAGAATGTACGACTGTTCACCTTTATGTTGCCCACAAGATTGCATTTATACACTTCAAGCACCCAAGAAATGCGATCGCTCTAACCCACCTCAACATATTCAGAAATCGAGAGCGGCTCAGGAATTCTCAATCCATCGTCTCTGAGTCCTTCCATGTGAAACACGATCGCTTCTTGAATTAATGCTCTGACTTCCTCGATCGCGTCTCCAATCGTCACACGACCCGGAAGATCAGGAATGTAAGCGCCGTAGCTAGTTTGTCCTTTTTCGATGACGATCCCATACCGCATCAGTTTTTCTCCTGAACTGTCCAATCTTCAATCCTCAGATTCGGAACTTTCGAGAAATCGCGGTAATTTCGAGTCACCATAGTGCTGTTCACTGAAAGCGCGATCGCAGCAATTCGCAAATCTTTCTGCAAGCGTTTTTGAAGGATTTATCCCTTAGTAAATTTTGATAGCAAGCATCAGCAGCGGCATCAAAATTTAGAATTCTAATTGTCTTGAGAAATTCGGCTGTATTCCAGAGCTTTGTATAAAGCGAAATAAGCTGGTTTGCTTGAGCAGGGTCATTGATCCGACCAACCCAGCCGTTGAAAAGCTCCTGAATCGTCACGACCGTAATCGCTGAGTCTGCCAATTCCCGAATTAGTCTTGTCGCAACAGCTCGATCTCCATTGAGAAAGAGTGAAACGTGATCTGTATCTAGAACCCAAAGCGCCATCTATCAGAAACCTACTCCTCATCAAGCTGTTCTCGTTCTGCTCTCATCTGGTTGACGATCTCAGCAAAATCAGGATCATCTTTGAAAATACCAGCAAATTTTGCAATCGGAGACTCTCCCTCATCCAGAGCATCCAACTCATCGCGATATTCCTGTATGTGCCGTTGCACCTCTTCAAATTGGGGAGCGGCTTTGAAAATACCAGCAGATTTTAGGGCAGGATGTACAGATTTACCTTCAGAAGACTCAATTTGAATCGGAACAATTTTGGCGTGTGTCAATCGCTCTGCTAGAAGTTGCTGTGCGAGATCGATCGCGTCTTGCTGAGTATCCGCGATCGCGCTTAACGTCGGCAACTCTAGAATTGTTGCGATCGCTTTGCCGTCTTCGGTTGTTTCAACCAGAACATTCCAATTGGAAGCCATCATAAAACCTCCATTTTTTAGCTATATGTCTATCAATCTAGCACTCTAAACCCCTTTCATTACAGCAACGGCAGGCTAGAGCAAGATTATCCAAATCGTCAGATCCGCCCAAAGATTGCGGCTGAATGTGATCGATCGACAACGGGGCGGAGCTAAGTAATTCAGGATAGTTGACAATATTCACATTGAAACTGGGCACGCTGCCGCACTTGTTCATAGAGTGAGCTAGGAATGCTCATTTGATCGTGCAGCCATCACCGCATTGATGTAGCTGAAAATATCATCGAGTTCTGCGATCGCTTCTAACTCTAAAGTTTCTTCGATCGTGATCGTGTCCGCTTTTTTCTTATCAAGCAGAGTTTAGAGCCGCTCACCCAGTTCATCTGTAAATTTGAACAGCGTCAGATGATTGACTTGCTGAACTCGCAATCCCTTCGGTAAAAGTGTTGACGGCTTAAAGAGAGTCGTCATCAGCATCACTGAATTATGATGAATCGTGCAATCTTAGCAGGTATAAAATTGAAGAGACTTTAACTGATTCAAGTGTGATGACTCCACAGCTTCAAGATGCCATTGCGATCGCACAATCCCTCTCCGATTCCGAGAAACGAGAACTACTCCAAGTCCTCTCAGACTTGATTGACGACTCTGATCCAACTCCTGAAGAAATTGCAGCTAGTATTCAGTCAGCACTTCACGACGTTAGAACGGGACAAACTAAGCCAATTGCTCAACTTTGGGAGAGCTTAGGTGGAGAATGAAGAATCCTCGATCGTTGAGGTTGAGTTTTCTGGCGAGTTTGAGCGAAAGTTGCGTCCCTTGTTCAAACGATATCGTCAGATTCTAAACGACATTCAACCGATTATTAAGCAACTACAAGCTGGAGAGCAGCCTGGTGATTTACTGGCTGAACTCACTGTGACAGTCTTCAAGGTTCGAGCCAGAAACAGCGATGCTCAAAGAGGGAAAAGCGGAGGATACCGTCTGATTTATCAAGTTGTTTCCTCAGCCAAGATTGTTTTACTGACAATCTATTCAAAATCAGATCAAGATGCGATTGCAGCAGCAGAAATTGAGGAAATCGTTGCAGCCTTAAAGCGTCGAGGGGAATAACGATCGCAGTTCATCAGAAGAATCTCGCGATCGCAGCAGTTCTCTCCTTGAATACGATCGCTGTTCGCTTAATCGTCGTCTTCTGGATCGCCCACCATGTTCGGACTGATTAACGTAATGTCGAATTCGTCAGGGGGAACCGTTAGCACCGCATCGCGCTTCAGTAGATAGTAGATTGCTCGGACTTGTGGACCAAATACAATTTCGTCTTGGTTGCGGAGGTCGCACTGTTGCAATTTGCGACCGTTGATCAGTAGACCATTCGCGCTCGGTTTGCCTTTGAGGTTGCCGTCTACGATGCGGTAGTAGTGTGTACCGTCTTCGTTAGGCAATTGGAGCAGGGTGGCGTGACGACGAGAGACGAATTGGGAGACTAGACGAATATCACATTTGGGATCGCGTCCGATCGAATAAACCGGGGCATCTAACACAAACTCCCGGCGACCTTTATCGTCTTCGATAATGATGAGGTGGTTTTGATGCGGTTCTGAGGGCATTGACACTCGAATTTAAGGGGTGGGTGAACGACAAAGAATTGACTGACCTAGACAAGATAGACCGGGCTTGCCCGGAGGAACACAGTATGAGTACCGACATTATTTGATACTCGTGACTCTTGAAGGTTTATTGTAGTCAATCAAACCGATCGGAGATCGATTTAAACCTCACCTAATCTAACCGATTATTGTGCGTGTGACGATTTTGAAAAGCGTCGTAACAATAGAGAGTTTGTCACGACACTGACTGAGCTAAATGCCATGAATGCGCCTGCTGCGGCAGGACTCAGTAGAATTCCAAATGCCGGGAGTAGTATGCCTGCTGCGATCGGGATTCCAAGCAGGTTGTAGGCGAATGCCCAGAATAGATTTTGCTGGATTTTGGCGAAAGTGGCGCGACTGAGGCGAATTGATTCAACCACGTCACTGAGTCGATCGCGCATTAGGACGATTCCCGCCGTTTCGATCGCGACATCGGTTCCAGATTTTAGAGCGATTCCGACATCGGCTTGAGCGAGGGCAGGCGCGTCATTGATTCCGTCTCCGACCATTCCGACGTGATGCCCTTCGGCTTGGAGTTGGGCGATCGTGTTCGCTTTTCCGTCTGGGGGGATTTCGGCTAGAACATCGGATAGACCGAGATCTTTCGCGATCGCTTGAGCGGTAATTTGTCGATCGCCGCTCAGCATTAAGACTCGGAGGTTGAGATTTTTCAGTGCTCCGATCGTTTTTTTCGCATCGGGTCTGAGCGCATCTGAAACGGCGATTAAACCGATCGAGGTTTGAGACGCGATGTAGACGATCGTTTTTCCTTCAGAAGCGAGTTGATCAGATTGCGATCGCAGCGTTTCGGGAATCGCGATTTGATTCATCTCCAACCATTGAGCCGTTCCAAGGAGAACTTGCTGCTGAACCGAATCGAGTTCAACTTTAGCTGAAACGCCGTATCCTGCCTCGGTGTAGAAGTCTTGGGCAGGGAGAAGCGGTAGATCTTTGGCGGCTTGTAGAATTGCGGCGGCAAGCGGGTGTTTTGTTCCGCTTTCGACTGTGGCAGCGATTTGGAGAATGTTATCGTTTCCGATTACATCTGTAACGACGGGCTTTCCGGTGGTTAGCGTTCCGGTTTTGTCAAAGACGATCGTATCGAGATAATGTACTTGCTCTAGAACGTCGCCGCCTCGAATTAACAGCCCGCGTTCGGCTCCAACTCCTGAACCGACGAGAATTGCAGTCGGGGTTGCGAGTCCGAGGGCACAAGGGCAAGCGATGACGAGAACTGCGATCGCGAGTTTCAAACTGAGCAACATCGGGGAAGGATGCGCCATCATGCCCATATCGTGAGCGTGTTCTAACCCGATCGTCCATTGCGGTAGATTCGTCCAAATCTTAGTGCCAATGAATTCCCAGAATAAGAACGTGAAGAGCGCGATCGATAAGACTCCGTAAGTAAAGTAACCTGCGATCGTGTCGGCTAATTTTTGAATCGGAGCTTTGCGGGCTTGAGCTGATTCGACTAAATTGATGATGCGTGCGAGGGTCGTATCTTTGCCAACGCGGGTGACTTGAATCACGATCGCGCCCGATTGATTCAGGGTGCCTGCGACGACGAGATCACCGGGTTGTTTTTGAACGGGGATCGATTCGCCTGTGAGGAGCGATTCATCGATCGTGGTTTCGCCGTTCACGATTTCGCCATCGACGGGGATCTGTTCGCTGGGCAGAACTTGAAGCCATTCACCGATGCGGACATGCGCGATCGGGATTTCGATCCCGGTTTGAGTTGCGCCATTTTTGCCGATGAGTCTTGCCGATCGAGGTTGAAGGGCAGCTAAGGACTGAAGAGCGGCGGCGGCTTGTCCTCGTGCCCGTTGTTCGAGGGTTCGACCAAGCAAGATGAAACCGACCAGCATCACGGGTTCATCGAAGAAACATTCCCAGCCCAACTGAGGGAAAATTAACGCGACGAAACTGGCAGTAAAAGCGGTCAGCGTTCCCAAACTCACGAGCGTGTTCATATTCGGGGCATTGCGGCGCAGACCTTGCCAACCATCTACGATCATCGATCGACCCGGAAAAGCGAGAGCCGCGATCGCTAACCCGCAGTGAAACCAGACGTTACTGAGTTCGAGAAAATTGATGTGGAGATGACCGATCGTAGAAAAGACTAGAAGGAGCGATGCGATCGCGAGTTGTCGAGTTTGCCGCTGCATTTCGGCTTGTCGGCGTTCGGCTAGATCGGGAGTCTCGAACTGTTCTGCGGTGCGGGGTTGGCTGGGGAAGCCTGCTTCGGTGAGTTTGGCGGCGAGAGTGTCCGGATCGATCGACGAGTCACATTCGACTGTGGCGAGTTCTGTGACTAGATTCACGGTGGCGGACTTGACTCCGGGTTGCTGGGTGAGTTGTTTTTCGACGGCTCGAACGCACCCGGCACACTTCATTCCGGTGACATCGATCGTGACGGTTTCGGTGGTTTCAGTTGTAGGGGGTAAAACGGTTTGAGACAAAATCAAACGCTCCGAATCAAAAAACATCTCCTTTCTTGAGCGTAGAAGATGTTTTGCCGGATTGGTCAAAAAGTTTCGATTTTTAGTCCCTAAGCGTGTCGCGACGGAACCAGAGAAAGTAAATGACAAGACCGATTTGCACCGGAACGAGAATCAGATAGTTTTTTAGAAAAGGGTTCATGTCGATCGAGGAAAAAGCATTAAAATAGCCCATTCCCAGAATGCTGTATAAGAAGAGACGCGAAGCTTTTGGAAGATTCTGCATTGTGAAAATTATGGAGAGTAAAGAGTAGCCTAATGTCGATCGCACAACATCAGGCTAAGGAGCAATTAGAGCCAGCCTTTTTTGTTTTTGACGTAAGTGTTTACGAATTCTTCATCGGTCTTCGTGAGGTAGATGATACCTTCGACTAAACCAAGAATCCCAGTCAAGCCGCATGTTAGGAAGCAAGCTACGAGCATAATGATTCCTTCGGTTGTGTAACCTAAGACAAACTTATGCACTCCAAGTGCACCCAACAAAATGCCACAAACGCCTGCTGCAACTTTTTTGCTTGCGTCGTTAGATGTGTTACCTGTCATGTGTTTAATTTCCTTTTGAAGCTCATCATTTCTGCTGGCAGTGTACCCTAGTATCAGGAGTTACGTGCATAAACTTTACACTTAAGAGCGTAGAAACACGGAGTAATCATTCGGTCAAAGTATTAGGACTTTAACGTAGTACGTGAAACAGTTGAGAAAGCACGATCGATGCGATGATGTTCGAGGCATTGGAACTGCATTATGAAGCGCCTGATCCAGTATTTTCAAAACATCAAACCGAATAAAACAGTTCTCTGGTGCTATCTCATTTGGTACTTAGTGACGGTTTATTTTTATTTTGATCCGTCACCGAAGATTTGGATGAACTCGATCGGGATTAGTGCCGTAATCGGAACAGCTTTGTTACTCAGTGTTTCCTCGCAAGGTCAAGATTTTTGGCAGGTTTTTCGCCTGTATCTGATGCCGTTCTGTGTGTCTAGCTTCTCGGCGTTGATCAAAGGTCAGAATTTTTTTGTGATCGTGTCGCCAAGGATTGAAGAAACGATCGTCGCTGTAACTTTGTGTATAGTCTTTCTCGGTACGATCGCAGTGATCAAGAAGCGGTTTTAATACAAGCAGCGTCTAAGAGTGTGAATCGATCGCTATTAAACACCGAGCAGCGCGAGAGTTTGCTAAATGCTAGAGATTTTTCTTGCTGTAGGTTGTTCAGTGCAGTGGTGTAAGCAGGTTGGAAGCTTTCAAGCCAAGTTGCATTCTGGAGAAATTTGGGCGTGAAAGTTGTGTTCTCAAGTAGCCAGAAGTTGATTTGGTATTGGTCGATCGCGCTTTTTGCCAAAGTCAGATCATAACCGTATTGTGCTTGCATCACATCACTGATTCGCTGTCGGATTTGATTGTAGTATCCGAGATGAAAGGGTAGCGAATGTTCTTTACTAAATAAGACCGATCGCTGAGCGAAAGTTGCGATGTTGTTCGCTTCGTCGGAAAGCGTTGCAATCATAATATTTTTGGGCTGCGATCGTAAAAATTGATAAAGTGCTCCATTGTTACTCACACGGAAATTGGTGTTGGGGAAGCCGCTCGAAAGTTGTGGATAAAACAGCAGCACGACCCCGATGATTAGAGCTAGAGTGAGCTTTGCAAGGTTCTGAGAAGCTCGGAGAATAGAATCGAGTAGAACGGTGATCACAATTCCAGCCGCGATCGCTAAGACAATTCTGAAGCTATGAGTCGTATATCGAGTTGGGAAAAATAGCCGCAGTAACAATAAGTGAGCCGCTACGAATAGCCCCAAAGATACATAGACAATTTGCGGCAGAACTGAGATTCGATCGTTAATTTGCTGGACTAAAGGAAATCTCGATCGATACCGCATCAAAATCGGTAATAGCAGTCCTAACCAAATCAACGGAGGCATCAACGGCGGAATCATTCCACTATGTTCACCAATGAGCCAGAAATGCCAAGGATTCGGATGGAAAAAAGGATGTCTACCACCGGGATACAGTTCGGGCATGGTCAAGGCTTGCGATCGCGTAATCAATGGAGTAAATTCCGCAGAGGAAAGCGCATAGGGAATTAACGCGATCGCGCTGACTGCAATTCCAATGAAAACCAGCGGATCAGCACGAAATCGCAGCTTTCCAGATTCCCAGTGCCAAAGTCTTATTAGTAAAAGTGCGATCGTGATAAAGACAAGCGGTGGATAAATGAGCGCTTGGAGAATCAAGATAATAATTAGGCTCGATCTGTGATTCCGAATCAAAGCATAGAGAAATGCTAGAAAGAGCGGAGTTACAAATGCTCTAGGGGTTGCAGAACTGAGATCATCTCGAAACCATAAGCTTTGATTCAAAATCAGCGTGGAGGTAAAAGCAGCGATCGGAAACGGGAACAATCGCAAGCAAATTGCAAAGCTATAGATCGTTGCAATTAGTCCGAGTCCAACGGGAAGCACTTTACTCAGCCAAAGCGGTTCGATTCCGAACATTGCCATCAATTGATAAAGCGCAGCATATCCAGGCGGCGTGATGGACTTGAAATATTGAGCGATGAGATCATTCGGTAGCAAGGCTGGATCAATAAATCGCTGCATCCAAAAGACATACTCTCGCGCATCATCCTGTACCACGTATTCGGCTCGAAAGGCTCTTTGCAGGACAAGAAAGCCGTAGTAGAGCGCAAAGCCTAAAGAGAGACTGAACCAGAATGCGACTCGGCGAGCGCGCTTTGGTTCAGACGGAATAAGAAATCGATGGATGCGCGAAATGAGCATTGAAAAAAGATCCGGAAGAGAAACGCTATCAGATGGCTGCGAGTGTACGAAGCGCTCAGTCCTAAAGGAGGGTTTCCCTCCGTAGGGAACTGAGTAAGACGGTACACTTTGTCTGCATAGCCCCGATTTCCACTCGCTGGGCATCTCGAATTTATAGAGGTCTATTGTTCGGGCTGTGTGATGACTACAAAGTGTAAGTGAAGCGATCGACTAACATTCCGGGAGCAAGAAGCCCACCTAAATTACGATGGCTGTATGTTCCCACATCAGGAATAAACTCTCGGAAGCTTGTGAGCGCAATCAGGTTCTCACCCCAAAATTGATAGAGACTATCATCGAATCTGAGATTCTCGATCGGGGCAACAATCTCACCATTCTCAACCCAAAAACAAGCATACCGAGTCATTCCGGTAATACGTCCGGTGGGTCGATCGCTCCAGTTCAAATAATGCAGATTCGAGAGATACAACCCTGTCCCCAGTGCTGAAAGAATGCGATCGTGTTTCAAATCCCCTGGCAAAATTTCGGGCGATCGCAGTTCTTCTCCACTCGTTGCACCATTCGCTTCAAGTCCGTATTCTTTTGCAGTTCTTGATGAAGTGAGCATATTGATCAATTCACCGGATTCAATCAGCGATAGTTCTAAGGGCGCGATTTCACCGAGGTCGTTAAATCTTGGAACTACTCCCGATTTGAAGTTTTCTTTTAAGGTAAACTTCGGAGATAGCTTCTTTTCACCGCGTCGCATTGCACTAAAACAGCTTCCGCCTTGTTGATGAGAGGCTTCACTAATGCCGCCCCAAGAGAGCATTGTCATCAATTCCGCGACGGCAGCAGGCGCAAGATAAGTGCGATACTGTCCCCGCTGGATTGATTTCGGAAGTTGAGCCATTCGGGCTAACTGCGATCGCGATTCCTCAATCTTCGCTTTATAAGCTGCATCATTCCAATTTGACCCTGCAAATGTTCCTTTTACAGCTTGTCCATCCGCTGTGAACAATGAGTAATCGAGTGAATAAGAATCGGTTGCAAACCAGTGCTTCTGTCCGACTGAATCGGCATAAGCTCGAATCACTGATCCAGCCGCATAGATGCCCGTAAAATCAAGATCTGAAACGATCGGAATCAGTGTAGAAACGACCGCTTCTGAATCTAGCAATTGACCTGTATGAACTTCACGGCTCGTATTGTTGCCAGCAGGAAGCACTAAGTAAGGATTCTCTGGAAGTTGTGCAACTTCTTCGCGCAGTGCCGCGATCGCATCATTCGCGATTTGTCGATCGCTTTCAAGATTTCCGGTAAACGGAAACTCTCGGTAACTACTCCGCTGATTGTGCATCAATACCAACTGCAAGCTACCATCATTGACCGTCCCCGTTTGGCGAACTTTAGCATGATTGAATCTTGTAAATTGGCTTTGCTCACTTTCTAAGGTGAGTGTGAATTGTTCCTCTGGCTTTAACTGATTGCGGATCTCATCCACTAATTGATTAAAGCTAGTTTCTAACATTGTCATGCTCCCCCTCCAAAAACTTCGATATCGGCAAAAACTGCGATCGGAGAACCATGTCCGACTGTAATCGCTTGATTCGGTTCACCTTTGCCGCACATTGGTGTGCCGTACATTTGCCAAGTCGATCGATCACCCACAGCAACCAATCCACCCCAGAACTGAGGTGTAATACTGCGATAGTTCGGATTTCTCAAAGTTGTCGTGAGCTTGCCGTTTTCGATGCGTTTAGCATATTCGCAACTGAACTGGAATTTATGCCGCTGATCGTCGATCGACCAAGAGCGATTCGATTCCATGTAGACTCCCCGATCGATTCCTGCAATCAGTTTCTCAAAGCTCTTGTTACCCGGCTCTAAGTTAAGATTTGCCATTCTATCGATCGGCGGACGATTCCAAGACGAAGCCCGCGAACAAGCTACCCCTTTCACGCCTGTTCTCGCCTGACTTTCCAAGCTTCCAAGTCCGCGCTGTAAAACGCCTTCTTTGATCAAATATTCGCGGGTTGCGGGTGCGCCAGTGTCATCAAAGCTATAACTTGCGAACTCTCCAGAAACCGTCGGATCAAAGGTAATGTTCATCAATGGAGAACCATACACCAGATTCCCGAAGTCTTTGAGTTTGACAAAGCTTCCGCCTGCATAGTTACGCTCATCGCCCAAAATACGATCGAGTTCCAACGGATGCCCAACACTCTCATGAATCTGTAGCAACATTTGATCCGGTGCGAGAACCAATGTCGTCGTCTCACTCGGACAATCTTCAGCGGTGAGAAGCTCGATCGCTTGCGTTCCAATCTGCTGAACTCGCGACCACAGATCCGGAGTGATGAAATACTCTAATCCGCCTTGATAGCAGCTTGCCAGCCAACCATTATTCGATCGACGTTGAACCACGCCACCTTCCTGAGCCGTCGCAGAATAATCTGTCCCAATGCGAAAGAAATGCTGATACACTTCTGAGCCATTGCTACTCACGAACCAAGTTTCTGCCTCAGTCGTCAACGCGGTTGCGCTTGTTTGCACGATTTGATCCGAAACCTTCAGTTCGCGAGTAATTTTAATTAGAAGCTCGTTAATCTCACCCGGACTGAGTGCATCAAACGGTTTCATCAGCGGAGAAACATATTGACCCACGACTTTCGGACGGGCGGAAAGTGGAGTCGAATAAATATTCCATTCCGAAGCCGCGATCGCTTGTTGATAAGCTTTTTGTGCCGCTGCTCGAATTCCTTCCAAACTGAGCAAATTCGTTGCTGCATAACCGATTTGCCCATTTACCAAAACTTCGACCATCACGCCTTGAGTTAGCGAGGAGCCATTAGTTTCGGGAATGCCATCACGAACAGAGCGGGTGGTAGATGCTTCCTTCATGGCTCGAAGCCCCACCCAATCAGCGGGAATATCGATCGCGTTCAGGAAGTGAGAAAGTTCAGAAATCATGGAGCGATGTGGATGAGTTCAGGACAAAAGAGCGCGACTCTCCAACGGAAAAACCTACCCTTGGAGATTAGTCATTATACGCACATTCCTTAGTTTAACGATGCCAAATCGTTTCGTTGCCCGGTTTATCGATTAAGGTGATTCCTTGTGCCTGAAGTTCGTTACGAATGCGATCGGCTTCGGCAAAATTCTTCGCTTTTTTCGCGGCTTTTCGCTGTTGAATCATCGCTTCAATCTGATCCCCTGAGAATTCACCAGAGGTTTGCACTTCCGGTTCTGCCTCTAACCCCAAAATTTTCGCAAGTTCTACTAATGTCTGCCACTGTGGGAGAAGCGCCTCAGATGCAGTATCTGTTTTGCCCTCGTGAATCAAAATATTGCCTTGCCGCTGTAACTCTTTGGCAACGGGAAATAATGCCGCTAGTGCACCGGATGTATTGAAATCGTCATCCATCGCGGTTTGGAATTCTTCAATGATCGAGCGAACAGGTTCAAATGCCTGATCTAATTTGGCATCGAGCCGAAACCCAAACAGCAAGCCATCTTTCAACGTATTCCAGCCATTTTCAGCAGCGGTAATCGCGTCTTTGGTGAAATCGATCGGCTTTCGATAACTCGCTTGCAGCACGAAGAATCGAACCACCATCGGAGCAACCCCTTTCACATCAAGCAAATCTCGAATCGTGGTGAAGTTGCCAAGCGATTTCGACATTTTTTCACCGTCTACATTCACCATGCCGTTATGTAACCAATAATTCGCAAGCGATCGACCCGTGACAGGTTCCGATTGAGCAATTTCATTCTCGTGATGTGGAAAAATCAGATCCGCGCCGCCGACATGAATATCGATCAATTCTCCCAAAAATTCTCGCACCATTGCCGAACATTCAATGTGCCATCCAGGACGACCTTTGCCCCAAGGCGATTCCCACGCAGGCTCACCCGGTTTCGCCCCCTTCCACAAAGCAAAATCGAACGGATAGCGCTTTTTCGATTCCACTTCATCGACACGCCCCGAAGCACCCGCCTGCATCTCGTCTAATTTGCGTCCCGAAAGCTTCCCGTACTCTTGATCTTTCTGAACAGCGTAATAGACATCGCCACCCGCCGCATACGCAAATTCTTTCTCTTCCAATTCGCGAATCAAGCGCTTGATACCGTCTAAAGTTTCAGTTGCACGCGGGTAAGCATCCGCATCCAAAATATTCAACCGCCGCATATCCTCGAAATAGCGCTGAATATTCAATTCTGCAACGGCTTCCATCGATGATCCTTCTTCTCGCGCTCGATTCAGAATTTTGTCATCGATATCGGTGAAATTCTGCACATAGCGCACTCGATACCCACGCCACGTTAGATAGCGCCGAATCGTATCCCAGACAATATACGATCGAGCATGACCCAAATGGCAGAAGTCGTACACCGTGACACCGCAGCAATACATCTTCACATGACCCAATTCGATCGGCTCAAACGGTTCTTTGCTGCGGGTTAAGGTGTTGTAAACGACTAAAGCCATGAAATTCTTTCAAATGAATAACGATCGATATCCCATCCTAATCGATTCTAATCAGCAATAATGGGGAAAAGATATTTGATGCGATCGTGCTATGCAATCAGTCAGCACTCAGTCTGAATCTCCGATGGACGCGCCCAAAACTGGGCTTCCGGTTACGATTATCACAGGTTTCTTGGGCAGCGGTAAAACGACTTTGCTCAATCACATTCTCACGAATCAACAAGGCTTGAAAACGGCGGTCTTGGTCAACGAGTTCGGTGAAATTGGCATCGATAACGAGCTGATTATCCAGACCGACGAAGATAAAAACATGGTGGAACTCAGCAACGGCTGTATCTGTTGCACCATTAATAATGACCTTGTAGAGGCGGTCTATAAAGTTCTAGAGCGTCAGGACAAAATCGATTATTTAGTGGTTGAAACAACGGGACTGGCTGATCCGCTTCCGGTTGCGTTGACCTTTTTGGGAACTGAATTACGCGATTTAACTCGTCTTGATTCGATCGTCACCGTGGTTGATTCTGAAAACTTCAGCTTAGATTTGTTCAACAGTGAAGCCGCTTACAGTCAAATTGCCTACGGCGATATCATTCTGCTGAACAAAACCGACTTAGTTGATGAAGCGAATGTCGATGCGCTCGAAGTCCGGATTCGCGATATCAAAGAAGGTGCAAGAATTCTCCGCACTGTGAAAGGACAAGTTCCGTTAGCAGCATTATTAAGCGTTGGATTGTTCGAGTCGGATCAATACTTCGATCCCGATGCGGAATCCGATCACGATCATGATCACCACGACCACGATCATCATGATCATTCCAGTTGCGATCACGACCACGGTCATTGCGCCCACGATCATGATCACGACCATCACCATCACTCAAATCACTTAGAGAATGATGGTTTCACCTCGATCTCATTCGAGAGCGATCGACCGTTTAGTATTCGGAAGTTCCAGCATTTCTTAGACAATCAGCTTCCGACGAATGTGTTTCGCGCTAAAGGCATTCTCTGGTTTGATGAAAGTCCAAAGCGTCACATTTTCCATCTGAGCGGTAAACGGTTCTCGCTCGATGACGATGAGTGGAAAGGCACCCCAAAAAATCAATTGGTGCTGATCGGACAAGGGTTAGATCATGCGGAACTACGATCGCAAGTCGAAGCTTGTCTATGCCCTTCCTCACAAAATAAAGGCAAAGGTTTCGGTCGCTAAGGGCAATCTAGGGCATAACAGACGAAGTTACCTTCTTTACCCTTCGTCAAAAATCCAAAATGTCCTCTAAACAGGTTTTAATCTGCCAGTATCAAAGCTGTCTTGCTCAGGGATCAGCCGAGGTGCTGGCAGCTTTTTTAGAGTGTTCTTCCGATGCTGCGATCGTGCCTGCTGAATGCCAAGGACAATGTAACCTAGGTGCAACGGTACGAATTTTGCCCGATGAGATTTGGTATTGTCGAGTCAAGCCGACTGATGTCAACGCGATCGCACAGTCTCATTTAGAAAACAATCAACCCGTCGATCGCTTACTTCACCCCCGCATTCACCCCGCTTATGTTTGTCGCTCTGCAACACTCAGAGATTCGGCAATCACAGTGGAAAATTCAACGATTGCTAGAAGACAGCATACAAATGATTCATAACAATACAGTTTGGGTAAATAACAATCGAACCCGTACTTCAGCCATTTTCTAACGATAGATACATTGACCTATTTGGATAGTTCTGTGATGTTTAACACTTTATAAAAATGTAGTGTTATTCAACGACTTGTATTAAGCTACTGATGGCTCTATTCAACGCAAAACTAGAAAATACGAGATTCGGGTCATCTTTAGCGAAACGCTCTTCCTTGATTGAACCTTCGCTTTAATCGTTGATATCAAGGAATGACCAGCCCCCGAATTAGTACGAATCTACTTTTAAGTCAAGATCCGTTGATTTGAGGAAGTACTTATGAAAATCCTTTTAATTGAAGACGATCGAGATACAAGCCAATTGCTTTCAGCAACGCTTACTGCTCAGCACTACGCCGTTGACGCGATCGCAGATGGACTATCTGGATTAGAACTCGCTGCAAACTGGAGTTATGATCTAATCTTGCTAGACGTGATGCTGCCAGAGCTAAATGGGATTGAACTGTGTCACCAGCTTCGCAATCGAGGATGTCAAACCCCGATTCTCATGCTCACCGTCAAGGATTCGGACGAAGATATTATTGCCGGATTAGATGCGGGTGCGGATGATTATGTCGCGAAATCTTGTACGTCTGCTCAGCTTTTAGCAAGAGTCCGCGCCTTACTTCGTCGAAGTGAAACTGCGGGATCATCGCCCGTTTTAACCTGGGGCGAACTTTGTCTTGATCCCGCCTTAGTTCAAGTCACTTACAGGCAGAGCATCATTCCTCTACGCGCCAAGGAATACAGCCTACTCGAACTCTTTCTACGTCATCCTCAACATATTCTTAGCCGTAGCGCCATCATTGATCATCTTTGGTCGATCGATGAAACTCCAGTTGAAGGTTCAGTCACGAATTTAATTAAAGATTTGCGCCATCGATTAAAATCCGTGGGGATCGATGACTTTATTGAAACCGTTTATGGTTTGGGATATCGGTTAAAAGCAGCACCACAGTTTAGTCTCGTAGCGACTCATCCAGCTTTAGCGATCGGACAAAATACAGAACGCGGCAGAGCTGCGATCGAGAAGATTACTCAGCGATTTCGTTTATCGATCGAGCAGCGCATTGCCGTACTTGAAGCAGCAGAGCGATCGCTGCGATTGGGTAATTTCACCGTGCAGCAGCAAATTGCGGCGCAAACAGAAGCCCACAACCTTGCAGGAGGATTGGGAACGTTTGGCTGTATGCAGACTTCAAAAACGGCACAAGCGATCGAGCAATGGCTAGAACGATCGGGCAATGAATCCTATGATGTGAATCAATTTGCTCGATTGCTAAAACAGTTGAAGCAAGAACTTGCTGACTCAAATCAGCCTGAACTTGTAGCAGTAAGCTGATGGGTTAGATTCTAATAAACGGAGCGTGTTTTTAGAGGGTGTTTGAAAAGTATAAAAAGTCTCTTCGCTCTCGTTTGACTCCCGCCCTGAAATGAATTTCGGGCTAACCGTGGAAAGTCTACTGAAGTAGACTGGGAGCCAACTTCAGGTTCTTAGTCCATTTCAATGGACTTGCGCCGATTAGCCCGAAATTCATTTCAGGGCGGGTTGCGGCAACAACGATTACTTTTCAAACATCCTCTTAGATCGAAGCGATCGAGAATGCCAAAGATCAATTTGGTATCAAGTTCTCGATCGCAGAAAATTCAACTACTCACACGCTAAAACCGCAACTTGATAGGCAGTGTTACGATTGCCTGTAACGCGAGCATTGATTTGAAACGGTTGTCGATCAGTCGGAGTGCGGAAAGGCTGATTGTAGGACGGTTGAACCAAGAGCCAGTCCGCCGAGCAAAATTGAGACATGATTTTCGATCGCCAATGCAATGATCAATCCGCAAGGCAGAGAAACCACGGAGAGCAAGAGTTTGGGAAGTGCGATCGACATGATCAATCCCTGAGCAAGGAACAGTACACTATTCAGGATTCTAGAGCAAAAACCACTCTAAAGAAAGGGTTAATCTGATTCATGTTGTTGATTCTGGCTGCGAATCTGAAACGATGGAGCAGTATAGTTTTCTGGTAAGTAGTCGATCGGCATTGTTGAATGATTGCCGTCTCGAAGTGAAGTGTAAGCTGGTGATAGAATTTCGATGCCTGCTTGATTGCAATAGTCTTGAATGTTCTGATGTAGTTCTGAATAGATTCTAGGCATTAATTCTGGATGATTCGTATACGCGTTTAGTTCGTAACTCACATTAAAATCATTCAGGGCAGTTTGCAAAACAAAGGGCTGCGGTTCGGACAGAACATCGATCGTTGTTTCTGCCGCTTGAATCAATACCTCATGAATTTTGCGCCAGGAGATGTCATAACCAAGCGTAACGGTAGTGTGAAGCAGTAGAGCCTGATTCGGTTTGTGTGAAGCTGGATGGATGCGAACAACAGCACTGAAATTAACCACATTGCTATTGAGCACTGAAGCATTTGGAATCGTAATCACTTCTTTCTTAAACGTGATCAGTCGAGTAACAAACATTGTTTTTTCAACCACTTCGCCGATCGTTTCACCGATGCCAATAATATCCCCGGTTCGGAAAGCACGAGTGTAAATCAAAATAATGCCCGCGATCGCATTCGTCACCGCAGACGATGATCCAAGCGTCACTAATGCACCCAGAAACAACGAAATTCCCTGAAAAGCAGGTGAGTTAAATCCCGGAAGATAAGGCGTAGCAACAATACAGGCAATGATTACAATCAGCAGGGTTGCGAGGCGATTCGTTGGCTGTATCCATTCAGGGTAGAACCACGAATAAGCATCATCTCGCCCTAATTCAATAATCACCAGCTTAATAAACTGAGTCGCGTAATGCGTAAACAGTGCAATCAATCCAATCATCACCAGATTCGGTAGATATTGAACAAATGCAGTTGTCGCTTGGTTTAGCCGATCGACAATATCGCTCAAAATCGAATTCCCGATCGCTCTTGTGGCTGGAAATTGACTCAGCACAAACGGAACATAGAGATACAAGCTGCCGAGTAAAAGAACGAGCCGTAAGATTCCAAGCAAACTAGTAAGGAGGTACCCTGTCGCACTAGAGCCAAGAAGCTGAAAACCTTGGATGCTCAGATCCAGTGCATGATTGTGTTGAGCTTCTTTGATTTTTAGGAGCAGGCGAGACACCGATCGCTGGAGCATCACCAAAAATCCAATCAATCCGATCGTGCTGAGCAGCGTTAATCCAATCCCCTGACTCAGTTTCTGAACACTGCGATCGTGGCGGTATTGCTCGATCGCAGATTGCATCGTTTGAACTTTCTGCGCTGCGGTAGATTGCCTAGACTGATCCTCAAAGCGATCGCTTTCTCGCACTGTTAATAGAACCGTATCCCTCGCAACAATCACAGAGCCGCTTTCTTGTTCTTCCACTCGAATCGATGTGGGGGATACCGACTCATCTTGTGCCACTTGAACTAAGCGATCATTCACGAGCCTCGATCGCTCTTTGGCAGATGCGACCCCCGGCACACCTTGCTTCAGCCGAAATAGCTCTTTGCCATCAAGCACAATCGGATAACCATCGATCGGATTTCCCGCTTCAATCGGTTGCTGAGCGTGAGACGGAGCCGCGACCGAGAAGAGCACGATCGCAAAACTCAGAATCACCCAAATCCGTCGGTGAAACAACTTCAAAACGACTGACCTATTTAGGCGGAAACCTCGATAGTTCTTTAACATTGGATAGATTTACCTGCTCTACGATCGCTCCTCGCGGTTTGCTTCTAGTAAGTGTACAATCTGAGCGGATAGCGTAGCCGGATTGAATGGTTTTGCGATCGCGCCTGCGAATCCCATCGCTTGTAACTGATGGGATGTAAACCAGTCGGCGCGGGCAGTAATCAGCAAAATCGGAATCGATCGCGCCATTGAATGATATTTAAGTTGCTCAACAAAAATGAGAGCATCAATCTCTGGAGTAGAAGTGTCTAGCAGAATCACGTCTGGCTGAGTGATTTTACACTGTTCTATGCCCTGCTGAATTGAACTCGAAACGTTGACGTGCCAGTCACCCAGTTCACTCAAGGAAATTTCTAGAACTGCTCGGAGACTTGCTTCAGGCTCAATTAGCAAGATTGTTTTGTCAGACATAATTTCTCTCCCGCCTCACCAGAGAGAACGGCATTCAATGCAGACAACTCCAGGTGAAAGGTCATTGAACAGCTTGGAACACGATAGCAACTTAGATTAAATTGATTTTTGAACGCCGCAGATCGATAGATTAGGGCATGATTGGTAGACTAAATCAAAAACATATGAAACTCATAAGACAAGAGGGTCAATTGTTCAGGTTGTCCACCCTAAAATTAATCCAACTTCTTGCCAGATTAGCGTCGGATCAAAGGGTTTTGTAATTACACCTGCAATCTGGAGCGATGCAAATTGTTGTCGATCGCTTGGCAGCACTTTCGCAGTTAAGAAAATCACTGGAATTGCTTGAGTCCGAGCATTTTGCTGCAATGCTTCAAACACCTGATAGCCATCAAAATCTGGCATCGAAACATCGAGTAAAATTGCATCGGGAACTTCCGATCGAGCGATCGCTAATCCTTCGATACCAGAAGCAGCGGGAATCGTTTGCCATCCGCCAAACTCTTCGAGCGAAACCTGTACGACTGCCCGAATATCGTCTTCGTCATCAATAATTAAAATTCGCTTTGATTGAGTCATGGAGTCCCCTTCTGCGCGATCGGTAACGTAAAAGGTGCTTCCTTCACCCAAACAGCTTTCGACCCAGATTTGTCCTTCATGTTTCTGCACAGTTTTTCTACAGATTGCTAGCTCCAATCCTGTTTCTCCTTTTTGCCCCCTTATATTAAGACAATCTGACTCAAGCGAAAGTTAGAGAAGCGAGAATTTTCGATCCTATGAGTTTCATATTTTCTTGCTTTATTGTGTATGGCGTATCCCTTCAAATCCATAGATTGACTTCGCTAAATCACACCGAGATCTAACGAACTATCTTTGCATTCACGATTACTGACACAAGGAAACTATCGATGACGAAGAGACATCTAGAGATGAAACTATGCCTGATCCTCTGCTCAATCCATTCAGCGATTTAATCAACGGTGCACTTTATCTCAGTCAGGATGCTTTTGCACGAATCATTCGCAATCCACAGGGACAAGCGATCGCGCTTTTAGTGGTGCTGGGTGCTGGACTCTCTTTAGGAATTGGACAAAGTGTGATTCTGTTTGCAAACCGAGTCAAGCCCGTTCGATTTCTACTGAGCTTGCTGCTCAATGCGATTTTGTTCGCGTTTGGGTTCCTGTTTTTGGTGTTTAGCACTTGGTTGATTGGCTTACTTCCTGGGTTTGCACGAATTTCCTGGGGGGATTTAGTCGAAGCGTTTGGATTGAGCTATACCCCGCTGTTGTTTGGATTCTTAGGAGCATTACCACATCTGGGAAGTCCGATTCTCAATGTGCTTTCGGTCTGGCATTTACTTCAAATGGTGACTGCGGTGAGTGCGGTTGCTCAGGTCGGAGGTGCAGCGGCGTTTACGCATGTTGCAGTGGGTTGGATTGTCCTGCAACTGCTACAAGGAACAATCGGACAGCCGATCGCACGATTCGGACAAAAGCTCGATCGCAAAGTGGCAGGTGTGGATTTAGTAAAACAGCGATCGCGCTTAAGAGAGCAAGTCCAGACAGGCTTGGAAACCAGAATTTTGTCCTCAAATTCTGCGATCGAGGTTGGTTCTGTTGCTCCCCTTTATACGAGTGGAACAACCACGATCGAGCTTCCCACTCAGGATACACAAACGCTGGGCGTTCGGATGGAGAACCGATTTCAGGGAATTCCTCAAGCGATTCGTTTGGGGTTAATTCTGTTTGGAATGGTGTTGCTGTTTGTTGTCGTTGCGCTCCTTTTGCGCCCGATTCGCCTCAGTTTATTTAGCTGGTATGCAACCCTGCCACGTGTGGTGCGATGGACATTTGATCTGTCGTGGATTGGTATTGTGGCGCTGATCTTTGCTGGATTGTTAGCCCCTTTGGAGACATTGGGCTGGTGGGCGGGTTGGTTTGGAGATGAGCTAGAGACTAAAGAACTCTCTCAGACTACTGTGAGCCAAGCTTCTAAGCAAGTCGATCGCTATGTCGTTTACTTGGATGGTGTGGGTCAATCTGGAGAAGCTTACACGCCTGATGTGGAGGACTTTCTCACTGCACTCGATCCTGCGCTACCGGAACGAATGGAGCTAGTGAGAGGACTAATGCTCTACTCGGTGCGAAATCAAGCCTTAGTTAGCGATCGACCTTTATCTTGGGTGTGGCGACTTGCCGATCGAATGCGTTGGGAAAATCCAATGGCGCTGCTCGGATTGATGGTCAATATCCGAAACGCTTGGATTGTGGCAGTTTCCGCCGATAAGCGATATGGTCCGATCTACAATCAGGGCATTGCTCAGGTCATCTATAATGGCTTGATTCAGCGTGGCTACCAACCAAAAGAAGGCACACCGATTACATTAATTGGCTATAGTGGCGGCGCTCAAATGTCGGTCGCAGCAGCTCCTTACCTCAGACGTGCTTTAGAAACTGAGATTGAAGTGATTTCGCTCGGTGGTGTGATGAGTGCGAACAATAATTTTCTAAAGTTAGAGCATCTATACCATTTAGTTGGGGATCAAGATAGTGTTGCTGCTTTAGGTCCTTTATTGTTTCCGGGGCGACGTAAATGGTTCCCGCTCTCTTACTGGAATCGAGCCTTACGAAAAGGGAAGATCAGCGAGATTTCGCTGGGTGCGATGGGGCATCAGGTTCCGGGTGGAATCATGGACCCGAATGCGTATCTACAGAATGGACAGAGCCATCTTGAATATACGATCGATCAAGTCCTCTCAATCCTGAACGGGGATTTTCTCATTCATACACCTCCTCGCGCCAGAGCAATCAGCAACTACGAACTCTACAAACAAGCAGATTTTAACAACTATACGCACTATCCGCTTGATCAAACTGTTGATTCAAACTGGTATCGCTCGATCGCGCCTTGGATGGGTCGTTTGATTCTGCCTCAGATCTCAGAGCGTCGTCAACTTCGAGGAATTTGGTTTGAAGTGCATCATGCCCCTGCTGGCTACGAATCACTGATTGGTAAAAAAGTTGTACTGCGTTGGGCAGACGATCCGACTCTCAAACAATGGATTCGAGCCGTTACCCACGATGTGCATTTTAGTGTGAATGCAACTTATTCCAGTCAGTACGGCGGCACAATTCACCCCGATCGCGTGAATCACTGGCAACAAGTCGGACCGCTCGAATCGCTTGCAGCCTCTCACCCAAGCGATGATCTGATCGTGATGTTGACAGATCCCGTTGAGATCGATCGCTCAACCTTGTACATTCAGCACCCCCCTTCAGAAATTACGGGACGATACTATGGCTTAGTGCGCTTTGAATTCCCGATCGCCGGAAGCAATTGTTTTCAGGTGACGCACTTTAACCGAGCATCTCGCGATTTTGACGGATGGAAAGAAGCCGTTCGTTTACCTGAAGTGGTCATCGCTCAGTGCTATGGTAGCCTTCCTTCCACTGCGAACAAGCTAGAACGGTCGCCCCTCAACGAAACAGGATGGTACATTTACGGTGCGAAAGATGCGTCTGGGGTCTTTGTCGTTCAATCGCTTGCACCTCGATCGCTGTTGCGTCTTCAGCCCGATCGCGTTGTGTTTGGTAGCAAGGCTGCTTATCGCTACATTCGACAAGAATCCTGGGCAAAAGCAGTCGAGCAAAAAGGCAACATTTCATCGGTTCTCTGTGCAAATCGGCAATCTGAGAACAATCAAAGCGCGATCGACGAATGGAAAATTGGCGATCGCGCTTTATTACTGCATGTTTATGGTGGCATTGGCGGCAATAAAAAAGAACCTGCGGCAGCAACTCCGATCTTTTTCGGTCATTTTGCCTACGGGGTTGCAACCGTTGTTCATGATCCAATCAGTGATGAGCGACGATTTGACATTCAATACTATCAGGTCTACACCCATAACACCGATGGCTTAACATCAGGAACGGTACATTGGTCGCGCTACATGGGCGATCGACAATTTGGCTGGCTGGGTGTGCGTCCGGTGTGTGATGTTTTAGTCAAGTTCGAGCCGTTTACGGGTCGCTTTGACCTCTTGAACGGAACCCAGCGATCGCCCTTAGATAGTATGATTCGTCAGCTTGAAGCAATGACCGCCCGATATCGGGTCGGAGATGGAACAGGTGCAACTTATGTCGGTCCTGCGAACAATTGCGCTCAAGATGCGAATCAAGCGTTATTTGCGAGTATTCGATCGCTCTCGGATGAAATTGCTGCGAACCAATCTTATTTAGAGCGCTGGTTAAGTCAGAATCCAGATCAAGCAAAACAGTATCAGCAGCTTTTAGCAGTTAAGCACAGACTCAATTCACAATTGCAGCCGTTTGGTTCACCGCGTTCTGATTGGGAAACGAACGAATTTAAGCTAGGGACAACGCTCGAAGATGATCCCCTCCGCAATCTTTGGACGGGTTTAGGGAGTTGGCGGACACTGCTCCCACGTAAAGCGAGTGATGCGATCGTCAAAACCTTTTTAGAACAAGGTGCATCAGTTTGGGTGCTGCGTACGAATCAAGTCGGCGGACACAATCCAGACATTGAACCGATCGCGCCCATGACTTTGTGAAGGATGTCCTATGCTGCAATATATCCGATCGACGCTGATTCCCTCAAAACCCGCTCAACTCCTGATTCAAACCGGGCTGAAGTGGGATCAAGATAACTGTCCCGGAATGGCGGCTTCGCTGTCCTATTTTGCGCTGTTTTCGTTGTTTCCTTTGCTGATGGTGATTCTTAGCATTATCGGTAAACTGATTGCACCTGGAACAGAAGCATTTCAAGGGATCGAACAAGCCATTCAGCGATACCTTCCGCCAGAGGTGCATGAGTTAATCAAAGGAACTGTGATTTCGCTCAATCAAAATAGTGTAGGAGCCGGAGTCATCGGATTTGTGGTGTTGCTGTGGGCGGCGAGTGCAGTATTTGGCATTCTTAGAAGTTCTGTGAATAAGATTTGGCGATCGTCGAGTCGTATTTCTGAATCGGGATCACCCGCGAAAATGATGCTTTTCTTTGTGGCAAATAAGCTATTCTCATTTGTGCTAGTACTGGGAACGGCTTTGCTGTTAGTTGCCTCATTGATTTCAAGTATTGTGATCAAGGGAATTTTGAAGCTGTTCTCAACGTTTCAAGAAACAGTCTCTTGGCTTCAGATTGATCCATCTCAATTAACAAGGGGATTAGAAACGAGTGCATCGTTTTTGATTTTAGCGATCGCGATTTGCATTCTGTACAAAACCTTACCGTCTAGCTATGTTTCATGGCGCGATGTGTGGCTGGGTGCGCTGATTGTAGCTTCGTTGCTGGTTGGGCTTCAGCAATTAGTGAGTAATAGCGTGATCTCGATCGGGAGCCATTTTCTGTCTTATGGTGTGATCGGTGGCGTGATGATTTTGTTGCTATGGATTTTTCTCACCTGTCAGATTTTTCTATTTGGCTGTGTGATGTCCTATGTTTTCGCGCATCTATTCGGCAGCCGTCGTCGTCAGGATTTGAATCAATAACCTTGTTCACCTTAAGTAAATGTTTCATGACTAAACTCAATCGACGCAGGCTTTTAGTAGGCAGCATGACAGCTAGTTTCTCAGCAAGTATCGTCGCCCAATCTGCACAAGCACAAACCGATGATGGAACAATCGAAGCCCTATTTGGTGCAGATGATAGTCCAACCACTCGGAAAGATCTAAGCGGTCAAATCACTCTTTCACCTACGATCGCTTACGATCGCGCAATCTCCAGAATCTTGATTCAGTGCAGTCAAATCGGGATGGAACAGTTCGAGCAAAAACGGCGCGATCCCCAGTTTAATGGTGCAATTCGCAGTCTACCCAGTTATAGCGATCGACTCGATCGATACACTCAAATCGCGACCTTCAATGTTCGCTTGGATGCTACAACTACTTTATTGAGAAATCTTAGTCCGATAGGCAATCGAATTACTCAGCGAATTGTAAAGCCAACCCAAGCTTTTATCGGATTTGCCCTGACGACCTCTGAACATAATCTGATTGTTTTCCGGGGAACCTCTAACCCGAAAGAATGGATTGCTAACTTTCAAGCAACCCAGAGCGATTATCTACAAGCTGGAACGAAACGAGGTAGAGTTCATACCGGCTTTCTGCGGCTTTATGAGCAACTTTCAGAGCAAGTCCGCCAAGTTGCAAATCAACTGAATCCAGCATTACCTTGTTTCGTCGTTGGGCATAGTCTAGGGGGAGCATTGGCAACACTCGCAACAGCAGATTTAGCTCAAAATTCTAAGCTCAAAAATCAACTTCGTCTGTACAGCTATGCGGCTCCGAGAGTGGGCGATCGCGCTTTTGTGCAATATCTCAATACGATCGCGCCAAATAACTATCGAATCATCAATCTTGCTGATATTGTGCCGATGGTTCCTCCTTCCAATCTGCGAAATCAGGAATATCACCACGCTGGACAAGAATGGGTGTTTTTAGACTATGCGGGCGGCGAGATGGGGACTAGCCACGCTGTATCCCTTTATCGAGGTCAATTGGTCAGCAGGTTGAAACAAATCAGCTTCCAAGCTTTCCAACGAACTGCCGCTGAGCGTCCTACAAGTTTCATATTTTAATTCAGTATTGTGATGGAACATTCATCACATTGCTGGATTGAGCGGCAGTTAAATCGATGCATAAGAGAATACAGCTTAATATTTTAGGAATGGGTGTGTTTCTAGCGATGAGTCTTGCCTTGAGTTCTCGTGCTAGTGCGATCGACACCGTTACTTTAGTGTTTAACGAATCTCGTACCTCCGTTCCATTTAGCGATTTCCGCAGATTTGTCGAAACAGGTGAAACCCAGCGAACCACTTTACAAAGCTTTTTCGCCAGAATTCCCAATACTTCCCAAGCAATCCGATCCACGTTAACCCGTGAGATTGCGATTCCTCGTCCCTTGAGTGAGCGCAACTTTAACAATACGATCGCGGATTTTATGCTATTCCAACTCAGTAACGCTCTCGGTTCGATTACGGTTCCTGATAGCTTACAACCTTTGCGATCGGCATTAATCACTTCTTATCGAAATAATCAAAGCATCTCAATCCTGGAAGTAATGAGTAACTATCCGATCAACGAAATGACTGTACAGCTCCCTCGCGTCGAACGGGCTTACAACCGTGTCAATGCACTTGCACAGCGCATTCCTCCTGCTCTAGAAGCAAATGAATTTTTGTTTAATCTGATTTGTAATTGTCCATCCGCTTCGACTCTCGATCGCGTTGCAAGCTGTCCATAACTTATCTCTAAAACGATGTTATCAAAGTGGCTTAGACGAACTCTAATGGTGGGATTGGGTGCTGGAGTCTTCAGTTACGCGACTCCAACGCTTGCCGCTGAACGAGTCATCTTGAAATATGGAATTTTTCAAGAAACCTTTTCGGTTGAAGATATGCAAAAATTCGTTGAAACAGGTCAGTTAGTACCTGTACGACAGTTTCAACTTAGACTAGCTGGAGCCGATCCAGAAGCTCTACGAGGATTTCTTAATCAACCAGTGAACGTCAACTTTCTCACCTTAGATCGAACTCTGAACACGCTACCGGGTGAGCTTCTATTACATCAACTCGGACAAGTGATTTACAATCGTCGTCGCGTTGAACCCGTACAGTCGTTGAGATCTGCGATCGTACTTTCTGCAAAAGATGACTGAGATGGACCCGTAGGGTTGGACAAGAAATAGATAGTGAATAAGCTACAGTTCTAGATCTCAATTCTACTAACTTTACTGATCTAGATTCAATTCACGCTTTTGCTTCTTTCATGTTCACATTCTTTAGACTACTACAATACACTTGATTCGGTGTCTTGTATTCTAATCCTTGATGTGGTCTGACTTGATTGTACCATTGAAACCAGTGTTTCACTTCTTGATTCAAATGCTGTCCATTCTCGAATGACTTGAGATAAATCAACTCATACTTCAAACTCCGCCATAATCGCTCAATGAAAATGTTGTCATGACATCTGCCTCGCCCATCCATGCTGATGTTGATTTGAGCTGCTTGGAGACAATCGATGAACGCTGTCGCCGTGAACTGTGCGCCTTGATCACTGTTAAAGATCTCTGGCTTGGGATAACCCGCTAATGCTTCATCCAATGCCTCCACACAAAACGCCACTTCTAACGTGTTTGAGATGCGCCATGACAAGACTTTGCGGCTGTACCAGTCCATCACTGCTACCAGGTAAAAGTGTCCCTTCGCGCCTGGAAGATAGGTAATGTCGGTACACCAGACCTGATTCGCATTCGTAATGGCTAATCCTCGCAGCAGATAGGGATAAATCCGATGCTCTGGATCGGCTTTGCTGGTATTGGGTTTCGGATAGATCGCATACAACCCCATCTCCCGCATCAACCGTTGCACCCGTTTTCGATTCACGTTGTACCCTCGCGATTGCAGAAACACCGTCATTTTCCGACTGCCGTAAAACGGCGTTTCCAAGTATTGTTCGTCGAGCAACCGCATGATTGCCAGTTCTTCTTCCGACGGCGGCAAAGCTTGGTAGTAGAAACTCGATCGCGCAATGCCCAACAATTCACACTGACGCACAATGCTCAACTCTGGATGCTCTGAATCTACCAAGGCTTTTCGGTCGGCAAGCCCAATCGTGCCGACCTGTTGGCTAAAAAATCTCGCTCCACTTGCAACTTGCCAATTTGTCGATATAACTCGTCAACTTGGGCGCTCGTTTCTGGCTCCACTGCACTCGATTTCGCACCGCGTTCAAACAACTCACTCGCACCGTCCAAAAGCTGCCGTTTCCAGTTGTGGATCATCGTGGGGTGAACGCTGTAATGACTCGCGATTTCCGCGATTGTCTTTTCTCCTTTAATCGCTTCGAGGGCGACTTTGGCTTTAAACTGGGCGCTGTGTTGTTTACGTTTGTTTTGGCTCATATCTACTCCTACCATGAGGTTGAGGGGTGTAGCTTATTCACCTGTCCAGTTTTTTTGTTCCACTTCAGACAACACCGTTTCGATGATGCAATTCCTCCAGAACTATCCACTTCCAGAAGTGTTCTTCGATGGTAAAAAGATCGCTCAAGTGGGTCAGAGAGTGAGTAACACTCGCGATCGAGCAAGAAACCATTTGCAGACAGTCACCTCAATGATGCAGCAAATCTTGGGTGAGCCGCTGTGCCGTTGTGAGTCCGAAACAGCAACAACGAAAGAACCTTAACGATTCTATGTTCAACTTCTCTGATTCTGAAGCACCAAGCCAAACGCCTCGCCAGATTGCTCGTTCTTTTCGCTGGTTGGGTTGGATTGGCTTTGGCTTGCAGTGTGCGCTAGGATTCATTCCCATTCTGGTCGTGGTTGCGAATGTGCTGTTTCAGCCTGGAAGACAGCAAACCGGGAGGCTCTCATTAGGCTTGTGGATGGCGATCGCGTGCTTGTTCATTCTACTGTTTAGTATCTATTGGTGTTTTCGCTACACGCTACTCGCTCGTAAGCTAGAAGACCGCGATCTGCGCCCTGCTAAATCCGAAGTCATTCGAGATTTAAGGATCGGGATTGTTGTGAATGTCGCGAGTATGTCGATCGCGCTATTAATTGCCCTATTTCGAGTCGGAGAACTCACGATCAGGATGCTAACTTTGCCTCAAGGTGCAACCGTTGTTACTCCCAATCAGGTGGGTACGACTGTTGGATCAGCAGGCACATTGATCACACCCTCAAATATGATTGCAATTCAAGCGATGGTGAATACGATCGCCGCTGGATTGATTGGGCTAGTGGTCACGATGCTGCTCCTTTACCAAGTTCGCCAGCATCGAAGTTCTTATATTGACTAGAACTACAGTTGTATATCCTGGGGACTCTGGAACGTGTTTCAAAGGACTGAAGATAATCGTCCTGGCTTTTAGTCCCCTTCAGTGGACTTCGTTTTGTTAGCCCCGAATTCTATTCCGGGGCGGGTAAACAACGCAGTGAGAGAACTTTAAAGCACGATAAGACCGTCTGAATACACAGGGCATCTCAACCACAGCAAGAGCTAACTTTGAAATTTCAAATAACCTACTTCAGGAAACGATCAATGACAAACAAGACCAAACAAACGATCGCCGTTGGACTAGCTGGAATTAGCCTTGTGATTGCGGGTGTAAGTTGCTCTTCTCAGGACAACACGGCTCAGCAAACAACGCCACCTCAGCCACCTCAACAAACAACGCCACCTCAACCGCCTACGACAGCTCAACAGTTCTCCTGCACCGGAACGAAGGTCAACGGCTGGAACTATGATGCAAAATTTGCAGAGGGTCGCTTCACCCAAATTACCTGGACAAGAGCAGGACAACCGCCACAAGTTTCACCGCTGACCTTCGATCGCAAAAATGACCAGGGGCAACCCATCTATCGAGGCTCATTTCAAGGAGCGACTGCAATTTCGCTAGTGGACTTAGGACAAGGCAACGTCCGTGCAGGTTCCGAAGTCTCGGTTGGAACCGAAGAATGGGGTTGGGCAAGAGGAACCTGCGCGATCGCGACTGCAAAAAACTGATTGACCCGCATCCTATCAGTTTCATATGGTATTGCTCTAGCTTATAAAAGCAGCATCCTGCAAACTGCGATCGCTCGATCAGTTTTGTTACTCAATTTCTAAACAGAAAGAACAGTGAATTGCTCTTTCTTCTCATAAACCATTTGCAAAAGCGAGGTTACACAGGATGAATCCAGATCTTCAGCTTGATGTCAACGTCAAGAAATCAACCGGTTGGGTCATTGCTCTGAGTATTGCTCTGATCATTCTTGGAATTGTTGCGATCGTTTTACCAGGGATCGCTTCAGCATTTTTCACCCTGATGATCGGCTGGATTACGCTGATTAGTGGCGGTGTGATGATTGTTCAATCGTTTCAATCAAAGCCTGTTCGAGGATTTTGGCTCAATCTATTAGTAGGAATCTTTTACGCGATCGCAGGCTGCTACATCTTATTTAATTTAGGTTCCGCATTGCTGGCATTAACTTTCGCCTTCGGTGTGCTGTTTATTGTCGAAGGAATCTACACCATCATCATGGCATTTACGAATCGAGCAGGTCATCGCATGTCCTGGCTGGTTGCATTAAACGGAATTGTAACTCTGATTCTCGGCATCATGGTGCTGAATCGCTTTCCGTTTAGTGCAATTTGGTTGATCGGTCTGTATGTCGGAATTAGCTTGCTCATGAGTGGTATCTCTCTGCTGGTTGCGGCTCTCGCAGTCCGTCAATCTGTTGCCAGAACCGCTTTGTAGTCTGATCGCTTACGCACCTACTCAAACATCGAGAACAAAACTATGACCGCAGAAGATCAAAGACTAAAACAAACCCGCACGGGCAAAGTGGATTGGTACAAATGGGGTCCTTATACCAGTGAACGGCAATGGGGAACCGTACGCGAGGACTATAGTTCGGATGGCAATGCGTGGAACTATTTTCCACATGATCATGCTCGATCGAGAGCGTATCGCTGGGGTGAAGATGGCTTAGGCGGCATCACCGATAACCATAACTTGCTCTGTTTTGCGATCGCACTTTGGAACGGCAAAGACCCAATTTTGAAAGAACGATTGTTTGGGTTAACCAACAGCGAAGGCAACCACGGCGAAGATGTCAAAGAGTACTATTTCTACCTCGATAGTACGCCAACTCACTCGTACATGAAGTATCTGTACAAGTATCCTCAGTCTGAGTTTCCCTACAAGGATCTGATCGAAACCAATCGGAACCGGAATCGCTATGAGCTAGAGTATGAGCTTTTGGACACCGGGATTTTTGATGACGATCGCTATTTTGATGTGTTTGTCGAGTACGCGAAAGCGGATAACGAAGATATCTTAATCCGAATCAGCATTGCAAATCGCGGACCTGAAGCGGCTCCGATTCATCTACTACCAACGCTATGGTTTCGGAATACTTGGTCTTGGGAAAATGGAGGCGCAAAGCCCGTCATGACTCGGATCGAGGGAACTGGAAACAGCGTTGTGCAGGCGCATGTCACCGATAGTTTGCTCGATAAATATGTTCGTGACTACTATTTTTACTGTGATGGAGTCGCTCCGCTACTATTCACAGAGAATGAAACGAACAATGAGCGGATCTTTGGTTCCACGAATGCAAGCCCCTATGTCAAAGATGGCATCAACAATTACATTGTGCAGGGTCAGAAAGACGCTGTGAATCCGCATCATGGGGGCACAAAAGTTTCACCGCACTACGAAATGACGATCGAGGCAGGCGAAACGAAGGTGGTTCACCTGCGCTTGACGAAGTACAATCCAACCGAGATGGGCGATCCTTTTGGAATTGGCTTTGAGCAGGCGTTTGCCGATCGAATCAAAGAAGCGAATGAGTTTTATGCAACCGTGATTCCGCCTGCGGTACAGGAAGATGCCGATCGTGCGAATGTGATGCGCCAAGCTTTGGCGGGCATGATGTGGACGAAGCAATACTTTTACTATGATCTCGATCAATGGCTTCGAGAGCGCGGCGTAACTCCCTGGACAAATCTCAAAGAGCGTCAGCACATTCGGAACAATGATTGGTTTCATATGCTGAATGATGACATTGTTTCGATGCCCGATAAGTGGGAATATCCCTGGTATGCAGCGTGGGATTTAGCGTTTCACGTGATCCCGATTAGCTTGATTGATCCTGATTTTGCCAAAGATCAATTGATGCTCATGCTCAGAGAAGATTACCTCCATCCAAACGGGCAGATTCCAGCTTACGAATGGAACTTTGGTGATGTTAATCCTCCGGTTCATGCCTTTGCTACTTGGGAAATTTACACCCGCGATCGCGAACGCAACAATGGAGTTGGCGATATCGATTTCCTCAAATATGCTTTCTCTAAACTGGTGATTAACTTCACTTGGTGGGTGAATCGCAAAGACGAAGGCGGTAACAATCTTTTCCAAGGGGGTTTCCTCGGACTTGATAACATTGGCGTATTCGATCGTAGTGCTGCTTTGCCGACAGGAGGGCACTTAGATCAAGCCGATGGCACCGGCATGGATGGTGTTTTTCAGTCAGCGAATGTTTCAAATCGCGATCGAGCTTGCTCTGCATGATCCCTTGTACGAAGACTTTGCAATCAAGTTCTTTGAACATACGATGTGGATTGCTGGAGCAATGGATCGCATCGGGGACAATCACGACGAACTCTGGGACGAAGAAGACGGATTCTTCTATGATGTTCTGCACTTCCCGGATGGTCACTCGACGCGATTAAAAGTACGATCGCTCGTCGGTCTACTCTCACTGATGGCAGTTGCAGTCTTTCCAAAAGAAGCATTTGATCGACTTCCCAATTTTAGAGAAGCCGCGCAGAAGTTCATGATGCAGCATCCCGAACTCACGCACAATGTTCATCTCCCAAATCAGTTGGGTGAGCGCAATCGATTGATGCTTTCGATTTTGAATGAACACAAGTTGCGGCGCGTATTGAGCTATATGCTCGACGAATCAGAATTCCTCAGTGATTATGGGATTCGCTCTCTATCGCGCCATCACTTGGAGAATCCTTACCGCTTCAACTATGGCGGTCAAGAATACAAAGTCGGGTATGTTCCGGGTGATTCGACTTCGGGAATGTTCGGCGGTAACTCAAACTGGCGCGGTCCGATTTGGATGCCTGTGAATCTGTTGTTAATCCGATCGCTGTTACAACTCTATAGCTACTACGGCGATAACTTCAAAATCGAATATCCAACCGGATCAGGTCATCAAGCAACCCTGTTTGAAGTAACAAGCTCTATTAGTGAACGGATTACCAGTATTTTTCTTAGAAACGAAGCAGGTCATCGTCCGCTGTATGGTGGAACCGAGAAGTTTCAGACTGATCCTTACTGGCGCGATCTAATTCTGTTCTACGAATATTTCAACGGGGACAATGGCGCAGGTGTGGGAGCGAGTCACCAAACTGGATGGACGGGCTGCATTGCTCGAATCATTCAAGCACTCGGTTACTTCACACCCGAAACCGTGATGAACACGATTACTCCTGGAGAACTGGAGAAGTATCGCGTTTAGAACAACATTGCGATCGCCTCTCTGATTAACCCTTCAGAGAGGCTGATTCATCTCAATCTTACAATTCGGAGAAGCTATGAAATCTCAATCTTTGATCCGATCGACGCTTTTTTTCGGCGCAGTAAGTTTCGCATTGCCCGCGATCGCTCAACTCACCCCAAATTTACCGACAAGCGCATCATCCCAAGAAAATTTTCAAGGTCGAGGAGTTGCACAAGGATCTGCTTTTACTAGAGGACGAAATGCGAATACAAGGTTAACCCTTGAGCGCAATAACTTTAGTCTAGAGATGACAGAGCCTTCAGGTCGAGGAGCCAGATTACAATATCGGGGGGTCATTTCCCGACGTGACAACGACGCTAACACTCCCAATAGTTTCACCCTCAATACGAGAGTGCAGAGCTTTAACTCATCTGCTAATTTGCGAGTCCTGAACAATACAGCGGGAACTTGCCGCATCGAAGTGTTTGATGCGCGAATCATCTCAAGCACCTGCAACGCTGTGACGGGTGATAGTTCAAGTCGATTTATGGGACTGGAGCAGTTCTAAATAAATACTTTGTTCGAGCCTTATAATAGATCGAACCCGTCTGGATCACAGTCCAGACGGGCAAACTGAATTAGGGATTGAGAATTTTCGAGACGCTTAAGACATCTTTGTCACCGCGTCCTGAACAGTTGATCACAATCCGAGGACTCCCGGAAAGCTGCGGGCAAAGCGCATCGAGATATGCGATCGCATGAGCGGTTTCCAGCGCGGGAATAATTCCCTCTAGCCGAGACAGCTTCTGGAACGCCGCTAATGCTTGCTCATCCGTGACCGCATAGTATTCCGCTCGTCCTGCTTCCATCAGATAACTATGCTCAGGACCCACTCCCGGATAGTCCAGACCCGCACTCACCGAATGCGGCTCGATCACCTGTCCATCTTCATCTTGCAATAAATAACTCATTGCACCGTGAAGGACTCCAACTCGTCCTTTGGTCAAGGTTGCCGCGTGCTTATCCGTTTCCACACCATGTCCAGCCGCTTCGACTCCGATCATCCGCACATTGGATTCTTCCACAAATTCATGAAACAGTCCCATTGCATTCGAGCCACCACCGACGCAGGCTAAGAGAATATCCGGCAAGCCGCCCCATTTTTCCTGACATTGAGCGCGGGTTTCTTGACCGATAATGGCATGGAAATCGCGCACAATCATCGGATACGGATGCGGTCCCGCCACTGAGCCGAGAATGTAATGCGTCGTTTCAACATTCGTCACCCAGTCGCGAATCGCTTCGGAGGTCGCATCTTTGAGCGTTCCGGTTCCAGCCGCAACAGGACGCACTTCCGCACCCATCAAGCGCATTCTAAATACGTTGAGCGCTTGCCGCTCCATATCGTGAACGCCCATGTACACGACGCAATCTAAGCCAAATCGAGCGCAAGCGGTGGCAGTCGCGACTCCATGCTGTCCCGCTCCGGTTTCAGCAATCACGCGCTGTTTGCCCATACGTTTTGCTAAGAGAGCTTGAGCGATCGCGTTATTGATCTTGTGCGCTCCTGTATGATTCAAATCTTCGCGCTTGAGATAAATCTGTGCGCCCGTTCCATCCGGTTTTGCATAATGCTCGGTCAGTCTTTGGGCAAAATAGAGCGGACTCGGACGACCGACGTAATCTTTCAGAAGCCCTTGCAGTTCTGCTTGAAAGGCTGAATCTTGACTGTACTGTTTGTAAGCGGCTTCGAGTTCTGCTAGAGCAGGCATCAATGTTTCAGGGACATATTTACCACCAAATTTGCCGAATCTGCCGAGCGCATCGGGGCGGTTTTCGATTGAAACAGAACGATTGGGGGGAAGCGGAGTAATAGTCACGATCGCACTTTCAATATTTCAGAACATCTTTTATTCTAGGGCATCCATTCTAAGCCGATACCGATCCGGCTTTCTTTTTGAATCGGTGAATTTTGTCTCTGAAACTCCGTGGAGATTCGCAGATTGTGTGTGAGTGCATACCCGATCGATAAAGTAGTTAACCCAGTTTCATCTGCACTAAACGGAGCGACCCAACTTTGAGTCAAGCTAATATCCGCGCCGCCGCCACGAGATAAAACGAATAATGCTCTGATGCCGATATTTGCACCGTCGATCGTTTGTCCTTCGGTGTTTAAGTGTCGATACCCAACTACAGGAGCGACATTGAGATAACTTCCGAGCGGACGCACATAGTAATGCAAATCTGCGCCCCAATTGGAAGATTGATAGGTGGCACTGGTCGTGAAATTTGTGCGATCGATTCGCAAATCCTCGATTCCGACTTTTAATTCTGAGGCAGAGTAACCGACGCGAATTCTTGGGCGAAAACTCGGATCGGTTTTAATCTCTTCGGTCACATTCGGAACCTGCTTTTGCCAGCGTTGTAAAACTGGACTGTTTTGAATGATTTTCGGATCAAGGTCGAGTTCTGCTGCGTACGCAGGCGACGCAAGCAGCAACATCCCAAAAATTAACGCTCTCATCGTATCCGCTCACGTCTAACTTGCCTTATTGAAGCGTAAAAGCTTTGGTAAGTTTCCTTAGAGTGGTTTGAAGCTTTTTTGCTCCGTTCACGTCCGCCCCGGAATAGAATTCGGGGCTAATGGTGCGAAGTCCTTTTCAAAGGACTGAAGAGATTTCGTTTGGCTTTTAGTCCCCTTCAGTGGACTTTGTTTTGTTAGCCCCGAATTCCATTCCGGGGCGGGTGAACAACGCAGTGAGAAAGCTTCAAAACAGTCCCTAACCTGCCTTTTCAAAAATCAAAATGTGCTGCTGCGGTAATCCATTTCGAGTTTCCACATATTTAAGTCCTGCTGCGGTCATTTCTTGACGAGCTTGCTTTTGAGTCATCTTATGCAGCGGTTTGATAAACACAAATGGATTCTCGCCTCGGTATTCGACTAAAACCACTCGACCGTGAGGCTTTAGCGATCGCACAATTCCCGCGATCATTTCCTTGGGATATTCAAACTCATGATACGCATCGACCATCAATGCTAAATCGACGCTATTTTCTGGCAAATTCGGATCAGTCTCAGTGCCTAAAATCGGCTCAACGTTTGAAATCTTTTTCTCATCTTTGAGATCGTTCAAAATCTCGATCATTTCAGGCTGAACATCAACCGCATACACTTTTCCAACTTGTGGCGCAATTCGGAAACTGAAATATCCGGTTCCGGCTCCAATATCGGCGATCGCGCTATCGGGTTTGAGATTTAGAGCCGCGATCGCTTTTTCGGGTTGCTCTTCAGAAGTGCGGCTCGATCGTTCTAGCCATCCTGCGCCCTGATGTCCCATTACTTCGGCAATCTCACGTCCCATGTAAAATTTACCAATTCCATCCGGATCGTGATTCGTCCGAATCTGATAGTCATCTGCCAACGCAGGCAAACTGAGACACAGCCAAATCGCCACCAGTGCCCCGAATTTTCTCCAAAACATTCCACGCCTCTCGATACAGTTCACGTCGCTAACAAACTGTAAACTGTTGTCAGTTTTGTATCAATCGTAGTGCCGTGTTCCTGACTAAACGTTTTACCCTCATTGGAATTGCCATTGCGCTCCTCCTCGTTTTCTCTAGACCCTCTCACGCGCTCCAAGCTCAAATTACGCCCCAATCTCCCGCGCTTGGAGACACGATCGCAGTCATTACTCAAGCTCAAACTGCTCCAACCATTAGCTTTAATGGTAAGAATTATCCAGCATTCGATTTAGGCAATAATCGCTACCGCACTCTTTTACCGACCACACCGCTTGATCGTCCCGGTCGTCTCTCAATTCAAATCGCCGCTGGAACCGATACCCAAACAATCCCAGTCACCTTGCGAAATCGATCGTTTCCGACTCAAAGCATTTGGCTACCACCCGGAAAAGATAGTAACGGCGACGATGCAGAGTTCGATCGCATTGATGCGTTTAAAGCGATCGTGTCTCCTGAAAAGCTTTGGTCAGGAAAATTCGCTCGTCCAAGTAGTGGTGAAGTTACTTCTGGGTATGGCATTCGGCGCTATTACAATGGTGTGTTTGCAAAAGACTACTATCATCGAGGCATTGATTATGCAGGGGGATATGGATCAGCGATCGTGGCTCCCGCGGCGGGTCGAGTCGTTTTAGTAGGACGTGAATCTCAAGGCTTTCGAGTGCATGGAAACTGTGTTGGACTCGATCACGGTCAGGGAGTCGAATCAATCTACATTCACATGAGCCGGATTGATGTGAAAGAAGGTGATCTTGTCAAACCGGGACAGCGAATTGGCGCGATCGGATCAACTGGATCTGCAACCGGACCGCACTTGCACTGGGGCGTATTCGTTCACGGAGCCGCTGTTGATCCGACTCCTTGGCGCACAAAAACATTTGAATAAGTTTCGCTAATCTACCCTGCGGCGATTAAAGGCTTCTGACCGCAGCTAGATAAGTCGCTTCTACGCTTCCCGTTAGATTAATCATGACCTCTACGGGAAGTTTTTATTATGTCTAAAGTAGAAGATGCAATTGAAAAAGCTAAAGAAATTCTGCCAAACGTTACCCCGACTCCCCCTGGATTGAAGGCAGAATCTTCGGTTCATGATTTGAAGTCTCGTCTGGAATGGGGCGAACCTGGATTAACGATTATTGATGTCCGCGATCGCGAAATCTTCAACTCCGGACACATCATGGGTGCGATTTGTTTTCCGATGAATGAAGTGGTCGAACTGACCAAGAGCAACTACGAAGCCAATCGCGACATCTATGTTTACGGTGCAAGTGATCAAGAGACGAGTGAAGCTGCAAAACTGCTGCGTCAAGCTGGTTTCAAGAACATTGCTGAACTCAAAGGCGGCTTAGAAGCTTGGAAGGAAGTTGCGGGTTCGACCGAAGGCATTGATGAAACTCGTGCAGAGCCGGGCAAGAATGCGTACAACGTGGTTGACAACGTGAAGAACCACTTTGAGCGTCAAGAAATCGACTTTGAAAAACCATAGTCGATCGTGTGACTTCTTTTAAGTTCGTTGGCTAGAACATTGGGACTCCAGCTTGTCATGAGGCTGGAGTTTTCTTATTTCCATGTAAACGTTAGTTCGATGAGTCTTTCCGCTTCGTTTTTCGGTGTTTCGCCCCCTAAATCCCCCATTCTGGGGGACTTTGAGTGGAAAAAATTATTGAATTGGGGAAATGCTGCCACTGTCAAAGTCCCCCAATTTTGGGGGATTTAGGGGGCTGAAGCTGCAAACAACGAAGCAAGGCGATCCATCGATCTCATGTGACATTACTTCCAGTCGTCGATCGTATCTTCCTTTGCTCTCGGAAGTTCCTCATATTCCGGCATTCTCAATTCTTCTAACGGTTCTGGCTCGTATTCTGCTTTCATCTCAAGCTGCAACGGTCGAATCACACGAGTCACAGCGTCCTGCATAAACGTTTTGATAAATTCATCGCGCCGATTCAGTTGAAATTGTTTCTGCACGACTTCAGTAATGCCACCATCCCCCCAGCTTTGATTATTGCGGAAATATTCGATAAAGCTTCTGCCAGCGATTCGAGTCAAATAAGCCGCACTGACACCCTGAATGGCTCGACCTGCGATCAATCCCGCCACACTAACTTGTAAGGCAGTTGTAGCAATCTCGATCGCACCCCGCACAATACCCAATCCTACGAGCGTTTTCGTCAATGAAATCGCCATTTCACGCGCATGGTCGATCGTAATTTCACACCCATAAATTCGCCCAATCTCCACGACCATTTGAGCGTTCACCGCTGCTGTCGCTAACAAATCCACAACCGGGATCGGAGTCGCTGCAATCACGCCTGCCCCGATCCACTGATAGCGATCGACTAATTTTTCCGCTTGTTTGTGTCGCTGTTCATCGATCAATCGCCGCGCTTCTTCGCCCAATCGCTGAGACTGAATCAAGATATTGTCTGCAAGCAAATCTTCGCCTTCAGTCCTGAGAATATGAACAATCCGATCGATTAAATCCGTAATTTCTGGATCAGGATAAAGCCATTCTCCGGTTTCGGTTTGCATTCTCGGAGGATTTGCCGCGATCGCAACGACATCATCAAGCGCGACCGTTCCCCGCACTCGTTCCCGCAATCGTGCCAAAATCGCCTCTAAATCTTCCTGAACATAGAGATCCGCTTTGTTCAAAACCACAATCGATCGCTTGCCAATCTGCGTTAATGCCTGCAATGGCTCATATTCCGACTGCCGCAAATCGTTATCTAACACGAATACAATCAAATCTGCCTCAGTCGCCAATCGTCGCGCTAGTGTTTCCCGCTCGGTTCCCGCGACTCCGGCTTCTAAAATTCCGGGTGTATCGGTGATGATGACTTCTCGATCGACTCCCTGCAATTTCATCCGGTAAGTCGCGCCCGCTTCAGTCGTTCCCATCGGTGCGCCCACTTTCCCGACAATTTGCCCTATCAGCGCATTCACGAGCGAAGTTTTTCCAGATGATCCCGTTCCAAAAATGACTAGACGAAATTCTCGACGCGCCAGATCTTGCTCGATTTGTTTCGATCGTGCAATCAATTCCCGTCGGGCAATCTCATCTTGAATCTGCGCCACTTGTTGCCGAACCGCTTGCAAATTCTCCTGAGCGGCTTCCGTTTTCACTTCTGAAACGTTTGGAGGCGGCATTCGCTTCCGTCGTCTCGATCGACTCGGCAACCAGAAAAAGTAGTAGGTAAAGGCTGCAATCAACACACCCAGCAGCACAATCACCAGAAAAATCACTAAATTCGCCAAAAACGGATTCGCGATCGCCCAACTCAATCTGGTGATCGAATCGATCAGCCAAATCACCAACCCCAAAATTACTGCAACACCCACCACCAGCGTAATCAGTCGAGATAAGCGCATCACTCAAGCTCAGAGCAACTTTTCTCTATTCTGTCTGATTCAATGCGATCGTGTTCCGCTGATCAGATTCAAAATTTCGCTTGAAATTCTCAGCAAGATTTTTTATCGTCAGGAAGTTAACGCTCTCGTATCATCAACACAACTCTATGGGTCTTTTTGATCAAATTATGAGTGCGGTCGCTAATCCGCAACAGCAAGCCTCGACAAATCAACTCGGCAGCATCTTAGGAGTTGCTCAGCAAGTGGCTGGCAACCAAGGCATCGACTCGAACACCACTCAAACGGTGATGTCACTCCTAGGCGGTTACGTCCGCTCATCGCTGCAAAATCAGCAAGCCAGTCAGGGCAGCGGTCATGTTCAATCCCTCGTGAATCAATTCTCTGGACTGGGCAGCAATCCACAAGCCGTCAGCGCTCTTTTTCCCGGAGGCGCACAGCAACAGGTTTCTGAAAATATCGCACAGCAAACCGGATTGAATGCTGGAACAATTCAATCGATGCTGCCTGTTCTCGTGCCGCTCGTTCTCAATCTGCTCCAAAGCGGATCAGCACAGCAAGGCGGTCAATCCGCTGGAAATCCAGTGTTGAACGCTTTTCTCGATGCCGATCGCGATGGTGATGTGGATGTCGGCGATGTGATGGGGATGGCTGGGCAATTTCTCAACCAACAGCGATAAGTTTTTGCTTCCCCCTTCTAAGACGTGCTTTAAAACCTCTCGCTTCGTTCACTCTCGCCCCGGAATAGAATTCGGGGCTAATCGTGCGAAGTCCTTTGAAAAGGACTGAAGACGCTAATCTTGGCTTTTAGTCCCCTTCAGTGGACTTCGTTCTGTCAGCCCCGAATTCCATTCCGGGGCGGGTGAACAACGAAGCGAAAAAGCCGTCAACACACTCCAATAGATGAAGGCAAATCCGCCCTCATCCCAAAACTTCCAAAAAACCAAAAGAGCGGATAGATCCTCAGATCCATCCGCTCTTTAGTCTCTAGAAATTACCACCCTTACTAAAACTCTTGGCTCCGGCAGGGCGCGACTCACGCGGCTTCGCCTTATTCACTTTTAACTCTCGACCCAGCCATTCTGCACCATCCAACTCCGCGATCGCAGCATCTTCTTGGGCATCGTCCGCCATTTCGACAAACGCAAACCCGCGTTTTCTGCCTGTCTCTCGGTCTGTCGGAAGGCTCACGCGGCTGACTTCGCCGTATTCAGCAAACACTTCTTTGAGATCGTCTTCAGTCGCCTGAAAGGACAGGTTGCCAATATAAATAGTCACGTTACTCTCCAAACCATTCGTGTGAGGGGCGAACTCGGAGAAAGCCGATCGAGCAGAAATCAATACCGCTCAGCCATTTAGCTGTCGCCGAACTCTTGTTTTGAGAGTATTATACTAGACTCATCTCGAAATGAGAAGCACAAGATTCGCCTTTCGTCTACCTGTAAAAATAGGAATTTCTATCATTCCCACTGTGAATTCTTATGAGACCTTTGGGGCAGTTCGTGATGAAGGGTTTTTACAACGATAAAAATTAAAAGAATTGTTCTCAGAAAGTTGACAAAACGTTACATTATTGGGGAATCTTAAAGATAGGAATCAGTGCTCGTGCGCTGTTCTAGTCCCGGACGAGTTTATATGCAGAAATGAGAAGATTCTAAATTTTTTAAGAATCCGTTCATTTCTGTCTGTAGCGCAGGCAACAAGCGGTCAGGGGAGGGAAGAAAGTATACCTTCTTAACCTTGCCTTAAGTCTGTAGGTGTACCGTATTGGAGATACCTACATACGTTGCCCTGCGTTTTATTTATGGCGTTTTTTCAGAAGAAAGCTCAGTTAGGAGCATCTCTTTCCTCTCTCGCTGCCCTGACCTTTGGATTGGCAGCCTGTACTCCTCAAACCGCAAACACTCCTCCTCAAGGTGCAACGGGTGGCAGTAGTCCCGCTTCTGCGCCTTCTGCGGGCGGCGGTACGATTTCGATTAATGGAGCAGGCGCTTCGGCTCCGAACTTGGTGTATCAACGCTGGTTCCAGGAATACAACAAGCAAAACCCGAACGTTCAAATCAGCTATGACTCGGTTGGAAGTGGTGCGGGTGTTCGACGCTTCTTGGATCAGACGGTTGATTTCGGTGCGACCGATGATCCGCTTAAAGATGAAGATCGGGCGAAAGTGCCTGCCGATCGAGGTAAAGCGATTCAAGTTCCGTCCACCGGATTGTTCATCGTGATGGCACACAGTCTCAAAGAAGTGCCTGACCTGAAACTCTCGCGTGAAGCACTCTGCGGCATCGTCGATGGCTCGATCAAGACCTGGGACGATCCGAAGATCAAAGCGAATAACCCGAACGTACCCAGCCAACCGCTGACTTTTGTACACCGTTCAGACGGCAGTGGAACGACGGCAATTTTCACCCGGCATGTTGAGAAAGCGTGTCCGAACTGGAAAGGCGGCTCAGGTAAAACTGTAGAATGGCCCGCCGGAACCGGAGCAAAAGGAAATGAGGGCGTAACCGCTCAGATTCAACAGACTCCAGGCGCGATCGGCTACACCGAATACTCATTCTCAAAACAAAACAACTTGCCGACCGCGAGCTTACAGAACAAATCAGGAGCCTTTGTTGCTCCGACTCCTGAAGCGGCTGCAAAAGCGCTAGAAGGCGTTAACGTTCCAGAGACTTTCGCGGTGAATGTGCCTGATCCAGAAGGAAAAGACGCTTACCCGATCGTGAGTTTGACGTATCTCCTGCTGTATGAAAACCCCAGAGATCCAGCAAGAGCGAAAGCGTTCAATGACTTTCTCAAGTGGGCTTACGGCGAAAACGGTAAGAAGTTTGCAACCGAGTTAGGTTACTTGCCGCTACCAGAAACGATTACGACGAAAGCGGCTTCAGCGCTTGAAACGATCAAGGTAGCAACGAAGTAAAAAATCGTACATCGACCGGAGAATTTTACCCGGATTCAGGAGAATACGCTCTGGTCGATCTGCGATCGCATGGTATTGTTTTCATCACTTTCATCAACCATTTCTTATGGCTACGTCTGCGGATCGCTCATCACCGATGTCTTGGCGACGCTCAAAAGCGGATCGCTCGATTGATACTGGATTTGTTTGGCTGACGGCTGCCTTTGCGATCGGAGTTGGCGTACTGCTGTTGACGATTGCGGGACAAGTGGGAACCGATGCGCTCCCAGCCATTCAAAAGTTTGGACTGAGTTTTTTAGTGACAAGTCGGTGGAGCGTCCAGGATGACATATTCGGCGCACTGACTCAGATATATGGAACGTTAGTCACTTCATTTTTAGCGTTGTTGTTGGCAGTGCCGATCGGGATCGGGGTGGCGCTATTTTTGAGTGAAGATTTTTTACCGCCACGGGTGAAACAGCCGATCGTGTTCTTGGTAGAACTGTTGGCGGCGATTCCGAGCGTAGTATATGGATTGTGGGGCATTTTCGTGCTGATTCCCGTCCTGCGTCCGTTCGGGATTTGGTTGAACGCGAATTTCGGCTGGATTCCAATTTTTAGTACACCTCCGGCGGGTCCGGGAATCTACGCGGCTGGGATTATTTTGGCGATTATGATTTTGCCGATTATTGCCGCGATTTCTCGTGATGCGTTGGTCGCTGTGCCCGCAGAATTGCGCCAAGCGTCTTATGGACTCGGTGCCACTCGGTGGGAGACAATCTTTAAGGTGCTGTTGCCTGCGGCGTTCTCTGGAATTGTGGGCGGCATTATGTTGGCGCTGGGTCGGGCGATGGGGGAAACGATGGCAGTGACGATGGTGATCGGAAACGTGGACACGATCCGATCGTTCTCGATTCTGTCGCAAGGTTCCACAGTCGCATCGTTGCTGGCGAACCAGTTTGCGGAAGCGAGTGGACTGCAAGTCGCATCTTTGTTGTATGCGGCGTTGATTTTGTTCTTTTTAACGCTTGTCGTGAACGTGCTGGCGGAACTCATTGTTCGCCGATTCAGTATGAAGCTCTAGGCACTCTCGAATTAGATAAGGACTTGTATGACTTCTCCAGAATTTGTGTCTGCCGGACGAGATTTAAAGCGCAAACCGAGTTCTCCCCGCACGTTGTTCTCTTCCGTAATGACGATCGCGGCATTCGTCTGTGCTGCGCTGGCGTTGATTCCGCTCGCAGCCGTTACGTTTTACGTGTTAATTAATGGTGCTTCTCGACTGTCTCCGAGCGTTTTTACCCAACTGCCCCCCGCTCCTGGCTTACCGGGTGGTGGATTTGGAAATGCGTTTGTGGGGACACTTCTCACCGTTGGAATTGCGGCATTGATGGCGATCCCGTTTGGCATTGTTGCGGCGATTTACCTGTCTGAGTTTGGACGCGATACGAAGTTAGCGGAGGCGGTGAACTTTTTAACGAACGTGTTAAGTGGGGTTCCGTCGATCGTCATTGGAGCGTTTGCGTATTCGGTCGTCGTTCTCAGCACCGGAACTTTCTCAGCGGTGGCGGGTGGATTTGCATTAGCGGTGTTGATGTTGCCGACGATCGTGAGAACTGCGGCGGAAGCGCTCGAAGCCGTACCGAATGAATTTCGGCAAGCAGCCACCGGATTGGGTTCGACGCGGATACAAACCACGTTACAGATTGTTTTACCAGCGGCGATTCCAGCGATTACAACCGGGATTATGCTGGCATTGGCACGGGCAGCGGGTGAAACGGCTCCGGTGCTATTTACGGCTTCGTTTAATCGCTTTTGGGCTACGTCCTTGTGGGAACCGATCGCAACGATGTCGCGGTTGGTGTTTGATTTTGCGACTTCTCCGTTTCCGGCTCAACAAGAACTTGCTTGGGCGGGTTCGTTAGTATTGGTGTTGTTAGTGCTGATTACCAGTGTTCTGTCTCGCATGGTGATCAAACGTCGGTAAATCTTTTTTGAAACGCTCCATCCTTTATCTTTCATCTGACTTATGACTTCTAGAGTTCAGGACGTTCGCCAAACTGAGTCGGTCTTCCGTACTGAGAATCTGAATATTTACTACGGCAGTTTCTTGGCGGTGCGGGATGTGTCGATCGAGGTTCCCAAAAATGCGGTAACGGCGTTTATCGGTCCTTCGGGCTGCGGTAAAAGTACGGTGTTGCGCTGCTTTAATCGCTTGAATGATTTAATCAAGTCGTTCCATATCGACGGCAAGATTTACTATCACAATCAGGATCTGTACGCGACAGAGATTGATCCGGTGGAAGTGCGGCGGCAAATTGGCATGGTGTTCCAAAAGCCGAACCCGTTCCCGAAAACAATCTACGACAATATTGCGTTTGGTCCTCGACTGCTCGGCTACAAGGGCGACATGGATGAGTTGGTTGAACGATCGCTAAAACAAGCTGCACTCTGGGATGACGTGAAAGATAAGCTCAAAGCTTACGGGACGGATCTTTCTGGTGGTCAGCAGCAACGGTTGTGTATTGCGCGTGCGGTAGCGGTTCAGCCCGATGTGATTCTAATGGACGAACCTTGTTCAGCACTTGACCCGATTTCGACTCTCAAAGTAGAAGATTTGCTGCAAGAGTTGAAGCAGAATTACACGATCGTGATTGTGACTCACAATATGCAGCAGGCTTCTCGCGCTTCGGATTACACGGCGTTCTTTAACGTGGAAGCGAACGCGAAAGGTCAAAGAACTGGGTATATTGTGGAATACGATCGCACTGAGCGCATTTTCCAAAGTCCTCAAGAGCAAGCGACTCAGGCGTATGTCAGCGGTCGTTTTGGCTAATTTGCAGGTTTGATAGGCTGAGATGGGGAGGCGTTTGGTGCCTCCCTTTTTTGTGGGTTGCGAATTTGGATAAAGGTCGCGGCTTCTAAACGAGAGGGCGCAAATTTGAGGTTGAGAATTCGAGCGGTGATGTTCGAGGATTCTAAGAGTCGGAGATCAGTACGATCGCGAATCACGTTAGCGATCGCTCTTGTAACAGGTTCAGGGCTTTCTTGTCCATTTGCCCAGATTCTTAGATTGTTCAGTTGTAGCGATCGACCTTGAATGATTTGCGGTTGTGCTTCGGCAACGATTTTTAGTTTCGCGGGATCGCCTTGTTCTTGTAGCTCGATTTGGAATCGGACGCGGTTGTCTGGTAGTAAAGTGAGTTGCGGATTGAGAAAGTCGTAGCGTTCCACTTGGCGGACATCGCGACGGAGTAATCGAATTCCAAGGTTTCTCAGTCGAGTGGTGACGAAGGGAGATTTGAGAGCGCGATCGATATCCGATTGAGTTAGAACTATCCGAACGCCTGCCTGTAAGGGTTTTTCTAATCTGCGGGTTTTAAGTTGAAGCGCGATCGCATCGGTTTCTAGCTCTAAAGTATCGATGCGAAGATCTTGCACGGGGAATAGTCCGCGTCCTGCGATGCGAATGCGATCGGCGCGACCTTGAACAATCTGATAACTCGGAGCATTATCGACTCGAACTTGTAGCTGTTCGGCGCGGACGAGTTGTTTACGGATTTGAGATTCGGCAATGCGATCGACGACGATTCCGGTGGGGGAGAGAATGCCGAGTAAGGTGGAAAGCAGAATAGTGAAAAAGTCCATTGAGTTGCTCGATCGTGCGTTGGGGGAGAGGTTGCGCTGCGTTGTGAGTCCGCCCCGGAATGGAATTCGGGGCTAACGGTGCGAAGTCCGCGCTCCGGGGACTGAAGAAAGATTGTGGGTTGAGAGTCACATTAATACGATCGCGCCCTGTCTTAAAATTTGCCATCCTTCTCCTGTCCATTTCGCCACGGTCGAAGGGGTTCCTGATGCAACTTCGGTAGAGTTTGCATCTAAGACCATGACCTCCGGAAATTCTGCTGCAATTTCTGGCATTGATAACAGTGCAGGTTGTCCGGAGCGATTGGCGCTTGTGGTAGCTAATGCGCCCGTTTTTGCCAGAATTTGACGGGCGATCGCATGATTCGGAACTCTTACACCGATCGTAGTTGGATCGCTCGGATTCATTGCAGCAGGAACACGATCGTTTGCGGGAAGCACTAAAGTTAATGCACCCGGTAAGTATTGTTTCGCGATCGCATTCCAGGCTTCTAATTCTCGATCGCTGCCTTTGACATAGTTCCAAAGCTCGTCGATTTCGCTTGCCATCAGAATCAAAGGCTTATCAAGGCTACGTTGTTTCGCGATGTAGATTAGCTCGGCTCGATCGGGTCTTGCAGCCAAAGCAGGAACAGTATCGGTTGGAAAACTTGCGAGATGCGTTCCAGCGCGAACCGATTCGATTAGTGTTTTAAATTCAACTTGTGGCATGGGTGATTCAAATTGAGGCTCTCAGTCTATCATTCTCAACGATTGGGAAAGCGATCGACCAGTTCCCCCACGTCGAACTAAAATTAATTCTGCACTGATGCTGATTGCAATCTCTTCGGGTGTTAAGGCTCCGATATCTAAACCGATCGGAGCGTAGATCGATCGAAGTTTCTCTCTAGAAATTTCCGATGATTGAAACACCTGTCTAACGCGCTTTTCACTCCCGATCATTCCAATGTAGCGACAGGGAATCGGTCGATCGACTAAAGCTTTCAATGCTGCTAAATCATATTGATATCCGCGTGTGACTAAGGCTGCGTAGAGTTGGGTATGTGTTGCGAGTTGATTTACGGTTTCATCGATTGGGGTGTTGAAAATTTTGGCGTTGGGATAGCGATCGACATTTGCCCAATTCGCTCGATCGTCTTGTACGATCACTTGAAATCCAATCAAATTCGCAACTTTCGCGAGTTCAATTCCACAATGTCCCGCGCCTACAATTAATAAAGTTGGAGCAGGTTCGATCGTTTCAATAAAAGCTTGCTCAGGACAATCACGAGATAGATAAGGGAATTGTTCCGCATTGAACGGAGTCACGATCGAGACCGTCTGCCCGGATTCGAGCTTCGTCAAGATTTGCTGAATGAGAGAACGGTATCGATCGCTGTCCCATCGTTCCAACCACACCTGCATGATTCCGCCACAAATCCCTTGAGTTTCCCGCTGTGGTGCGCCTGTTAAATCAATCTCGACCCATTGCTTTTCGCCAGTTGCCAGCACCTCTAACGCTTGCCGAATCACCTTCGCTTCTCCTGCTCCACCCCCGATCGTGCCGAAAATCTCGGTTTCGGTAATGATCATTTTCGCGCCGACTTCACGCGGTACAGAACCTTTAATCTGAACGACCGTTGCCAGCACCGCAGGCATCTTTTCTAATAGTTGACGATAGTGATCGGGCATAACGAAACAGAACTATTTTGCACTGATTGTAAGAGGATATTTGAAAAGTTATCATTCATTGCCATAGCCTGCCTGAAATAAATCTCCGTCTCCCGATCGTTTATTTAGAGGTTTCATACAGTATCACCATGTCATGAAGGGAAAGTGATATCAGAGCAAATCTACGCTCTAATCCACCTTGCTTAACTGTAGAAAACTACACTAATAGAATCAAATATTCTTGTTTGTCAAAGCATTGATTAATCCAAAATCTTCTTTGCAGTCAGATTGAGAGCCGCAATCAATTTCAGCGTCCAAATTCCAGTAATCACGAGTGTTAGAACTGCTAAACCGCGATTTTCGAGCGTATGACTATCAATCAAAATCAGAATTCCCAAGCCAATCAGCACAAATGGAACTAGTAGATTGCCGTAGCGAGATAGCGTTTCTGCAATTGCAGGAATTCGAGTCAGTTGATAAGCCATAGAGCACCACACACCGACCATTGAGAAAAACACACTTAAAACGACGATCAAACTATCCCAAGTACAATTCGCAAACAGGGGTCATAGATTCCAACATTGTCGCCTCCATTCGCAAAGGTTACAGCAGCGATGCTACAAGTCTGAGGCGAAATTAATGTAGAAAAAGGAGATGTCTTTTCTGACAGACTGGTTTCTGTTTCGTCGGCTTCTGGTGTCAGTAAGCGGCTTAATCCAATCGCGAGCAGCTTCGCTGTGCCAAAGGCAACGGGGCAATTCCCAACAGTCCCACCCATTCTTGCGGAAACATCAATCCACCAAAAAAGCCCGGTAAGCTAACTAGCACTAATGTTGCAAATCCAAGATACTGACCGGATACAATGTGTCGATGTCGAAAGTTTGCATTCACTTGAGAAAAGAACAACAGCAGGATCAGAACGTCGTCTAAGTTTGTAGCGATGAATGCAGTGATCCCCGTAGAAACTGCCGTGATAAGTTCGTTCATTTCAACTGACCTTAAGAATGTTGTCGATCGCCGTTTTTAATGACGGTTCGATTGAGCGAATTTGCGATCGCACAATTGTCGATCGACACCTCAAACTTCTGCTTGGTTTGCAGATGAGACGGCAAAACCGTATCTGTTGTCTGAGCATTGAACACCGATTGAGGCAACAACACAGACACCGTTTTGGGCTTGCGATTGTCTTTTGCAACTCCGTTCTGATTTGCTTGGGCAACCAAGTAAATTTTGCTTGGTAGTCGATCGCGTTGAGTTGACATTGCTTCCGGCTGTTTTTCCAATAGCTGAGAAAGCTCGGTCAGTTGCCGTGTTTGTAAATCGTCAATTTTCTGATGCAATCGCTCGATCTCTTGCGCCACGTGTAAGTTAACTTTGTGGTTCATCATGGCAGAGTAGCGGTCTTCTTCAGACTGGCGATTCTGACTCATCAACACAACCGGTGCAGTGTAAGCCGAGGCGAAGGAAAACACTAGATTCAGCAGAATGAAGGGGGATTCGTCCCAATGGGGTGCACCTGGAATCGAGTTTGCTCCAATCCAGCCTGCCAAGATGACGCTCTGGGTTCCAATAAATGCCCAGGAGCCAACTTTAGAAGCCATTGCATCGGCGAGACGTTGCCCACGGGTCGGCTTGGGGGGAGCCGATTCTAAGATTGATTGCTGTTGATTCAAGTGGTTTGATTGTGGACGTTTCATGGGAAAAAACCTCTGTAGAATTGAAGGCTGACAGATTAAACCTGTGCTTCACTCACATTGAGCAAGCATTCAGCAATTTTTGAATGAATTGCTAAGCCTTGAGAAGACGTTTGGCAGAAGTGCCTTGACTCAATCGAATCGTGGATTGATTCGGCTTTGAACTCCGCTTGTCTTCAATGTCTTCACTGTAAGCGGTTCAATTCATAGAAGCAAACGTTCTTATTTCTTAAAACGATAATCTGAAGTGATGTGAATTGATAAAGAGCGAAGGATTGCCAGTTACTCCAAGCCATTTCTAAGCCAGTGAACTAGATTTGTAGCTTGGAACACAAACAATTTTAGAATCGTTAAATTCTGGTAATCAAAGTGACAAAGATTTTTTAACTCCGTGTGATTCAATGTGGCAACTATCCCAACACAACTAAATTTTTCACAATGCACCACACTCAAGGGTTCTTCAAAAGCGTTGGAGGACTCAAACTTCACTATCAATCTTGTCAGCCTCAGCATCAAACTCAGGCTATCGTAATTCTGCTACACGGACTTGGAAGCCACAGCGGGCGATTTAACAATGTTATTCAATACCTCGTTCCTGCTGGCTATACCGTTTATGCGCTCGACTTACGCGGACATGGGCGATCGACGGGTTTGCGCGGACATCTCAATGATTGGTCTGAGTACCGCGCTGATCTGAGTCGCTTTCTTCAGGTCATCGACGAACAATGCTCAAATTGTCCACGTTTTGTTTTAGGGCATAGTTTGGGGGGAATGATTGCTTTAGACTATGGTTTGCGGTTTCCCACTGCACTACAAGGCATCATTACGATCGCGCCTGCACTCGGTCTAAACGGCATTTCATCAACCAAATTGTGGTTAGCAAACACATTCTCACGCATTGCACCGCGTTTCAGGCTCAAGGTCGGCATTGATCTCGAAGCAATCTCACGCGATCGAGAAGTGCTGAATGATTGCACTCAAGATCCGCTCGTGCATTCGATCGCCAGTGCGCGATTTGGCTCTGAGTTGTTTAAGACGATCGCTTGGGTGGAATCTCAGGCAGCAAATTTACAAGTGCCATTGTTGATTCTGCATGGCGGAGATGATGTTGTCGCGCATCCTGAAGGAAGTCAGGCATTCTTTGAGCAACTGACGTTATCGGATAAAGAACGACACGAGTATCCGGGTAGTCGTCATGCTCCGCACAATGATATTAACTATGAGGAACTGTTGATTGATCTAGAACGTTGGCTCGATCGACAAATTCAACAAACTACCCGACTACAATCTGTGTGCTGAATCCGATTTAATGGACCAGAGTACTGAGCTTTGTATCGAAACTTTCTTGCAAGACTGTCGGGACTTTAGCGCTGAACATTTCACCTTCTACGATTTGCGATCGAAATCCATCCACTCCAACGGGAACATCTCCAGTAATCGTGGTGCGGTAGAGAACGCGCTCAACTTCAATATGATCTAAATCCTGTGGAGCTAAATGAGCCGTAGCGCGATTGTCCCAGAATGCAATATCACCATTGTTCCAGCGAAATCGAGTGGTGTAGGCGGGCTTTGTGATTTGGTTAAAGAATAGCTCTAGAAGCAAGTCGCTCTCTTGCTGCGAGACATCGACAATGTGTGAGGTAAAGCCAGGATTGACGTACAGTGCTCGTCCTCCGGTCTCAGGATGCACTCTGACGACCGGATGAATCGAAACGAGTGGATTTGCCGCAATGCGTTGAGCAAACTTACTCTTGCTAGGAACATCCGATCGCGCATTAAACCGATGTTCAGCTTTGAGCGTGTCTGCTAATGCCCGGAGTGGAGCAGACAGACCTTCATAAGCAGCCACTAAATTTGTCCAAGTCGTGTCACCTCCAAAGCTTGGAACGTTCACAGCCCGTAAAACGGATGCTGCGGGTGGGTTAATGGCTGCTGTAACATCTGTATGCCAGTGATGTTCGTAGCTCGTTTTCCGCAAGCCATTTTTGCGATCGAAGCGACGACGATCAACGGGCATGATTTCCTGAAACCCTTTGATCGGGTCGTCTTCATGCGGATGGGCGTAAGTGACTTCGCCAAACCGAGCCGTAAAAGCAATCTGAGCGGCATGATCAATGTTCTGATTGCGGAAGAAGATGACCTTCCACTTCAGCAAAGCTTCCCGAATTTCTCGAACAGCATCATCGTGCAAAGCCTGTGAAAGATCGACCCCGCTAATCTCAGCCCCAATAAACCCAGAAACTTGTTTGACTTCAATATATTTGTTACTCATGTCAATTCTCCAAAAGCTGTTGTATCCGTAGAGCGGCAATTACTAGGTCTGCTTCTTTGTTGCCATCGGTCACAAGCAACGAAAGGAGCGATCGATTGCCCACTCTGTTTAAGTTCATCACAATTCTACATTAAATTGGTAGATTAACCGTATTTTACGGTTAAAATCCTAAGACCTAATCAACATAAGCGTCAACCCAGTTCGTATTAATGTTCCTGAAAGCGTTCCGATGCACGTTCTCTTATCGTGTCCTCTAGACGCGATCGACTAAATGGTCTAAAGTTCAAAAGAAAATTGGGATCAGATTATGACGAAGCTAAAAGTAGGATTGCTATTTGGTGGGCGTTCTGGCGAACATGAAGTCTCGATCGCATCGGCTCGATCGATTGCTCAAGCCCTCAGCGATCCTGCCAATGCCGAGAAATATGATCTGATGCCGTTCTACATTCAGAAAGACGGACAATGGCGATCGCCCGATATTGCTCGATCGGTTTTAGAATCAGGTGCAATTGACTGTGAAGATAGCGCCACGAATCTCTGGCAATTTCCGTCTGAAGCGGCTCAAGTCGATGTTTGGTTTCCGATTCTGCACGGTCCGAATGGTGAAGATGGAACGATTCAGGGTTTGCTGACTTTGATGCAGAAACCGTTTGTCGGTTCTAGTGTGTTGGGGTCTTCGGTCGGGATGGATAAGCTGGCGATGAAAACCGCGTTTGCTCAGGCGGGCTTGCCGCAGGTGAAATATTTGGGAGTCAGTCGATCGGAAATCTACTCGAATCCTTGTGTGTTTCCGAAATTGTGCGATCGCATCGAAACGGAACTCGGTTATCCCTGCTTTATCAAACCTGCAAACTTAGGATCATCAGTTGGCATCTCGAAAGTTCGGACTCGTGCAGAGTTAGAAGCGGCGTTAGATAGTGCTGCGAGTTACGATCGACGAATCATCGTCGAAGCGGGAGTCGTGGCGCGTGAAGTCGAATGTGCGGTGTTAGGAAATGAGCAAGCGAAAGCTTCGGTGGTGGGTGAAATTCGGTTTGATAGCGACTTTTATGATTACGAAACGAAGTACACCGCAGGCAAATCGAGCCATGTGATTCCCGCTCAACTTCCGGCAGAAATTACGAGCTTAATTCAGGAACGAGCATTGCAGGCTTTTCAGGCGGTTGATGCTTCGGGTTTAAGTCGCGTTGACTTTTTCTATGTGGAATCGACGGGTGAAGTGTTAATCAATGAAATCAATACGCTGCCTGGATTCACGGCAACAAGTATGTATCCGATGATGTGGGAAGCATCTGGAGTGTCTTATCCGAATTTAGTCGATCGATTGATTCAACTTGCTCTTGAATAGTTTGAGGTGACTAACGCGGTCGAATCGGGCGAGAAAGTGAACGTCTGAGTTCTACTGTAGTGTAGGCTCCAAGTAGAGAATCAGGAGTACGATTTTGAAGCAGGTCGAGAACTTTCGCAACTATGGTTTTCGTCGATGTTCCTCCTGGTAAGTTGATGAAGATGACACCTGCGGTGAATGCTTCTGCCCAACTACGTGGATCAGCAAAGCGACGATCTGCTGTAATGATGATTGCATCAGCCGCAATAGCGGCTTGCATCACTTCATCATCGGAATGCCCTGTCAGCCCAATGTCGCGTACATCTTGAACTTGAAATCCCAATTCGGCAATCTTCGCCGCAAGTGGTCTGGGCATATTTTCATCGACAAGAAAGTTCACAATTTAAGCTCCGATGGGGAAAGCTTCAACGTGCTTCACCATATCAGCAGCATAGGCAAGTGCGGCTTTGATTTGCTCTCTTGTTAAAACATAGTCCTCCATCACTTCCGTTTCGGTCATTTCGCTGGCAAGAGCACCAATGATGATCGCAACAGGAATTCGAGTTCCAGTAATTACGGGTACGCCGCCGCAAATAGCAGGATCAATGTTAATGTGTGGGGCAATTTCCATACTGTGTATGTTTCGCATCGGAGACGATCGTTTTATTCTACGTTCTTATGCTACTCCAAATATTTTTTCAGGCGGGATCTGTCGTTGACAAACCCCGCTTTAGTTTAGATGCCCGATTGCAGAACAACCAGCGATCGACCCATTACCGGAACCGTCTTTGTTCCTGAGAAGGTAATCTTCTCGGTGATAAAGCGCGGCTCTTTGGTGTTGATAAGAGCAGACCATTTGCGTTGTCGTAAGCGGGCGGGAAGGGTAAATTCGAGCATTTCCCAGTGAGCATTGAAGAGCAATAGGAAGTTATTATCTCGAATGCGTCCGCCTTTGGGACCGCGATCGGGAAGTTCGTTTCCGTTCAGGAACACCGCGATCGTTTTCGAGTAGCCGTTACCCCATTGCTCTTCGGTCATGTCGTTGCCATCGAGATTAAACCAAGCAATATCGCTTACGCTTGAACCGTGAATCGCTTGTCCTTGGAACCAGCGTTGACGGCGAAAAACGGGGTGTTCTTGGCGGAAATGAATCAATTCGCGGGTGAAATTGAGCAGGTCTTTATTGCGATCGCATAAGTCCCAATCGAGCCAAGATAGCTCATTATCCTGACAGTACGCATTGTTATTGCCAGATTGAGTGCGACCCATTTCATCACCCATCACAATCATCGGAATCCCTTGAGACAGCATCAGCGTCGATAACATATTTCGCTGTTGACGTTCTCTGAGGCGTAGCACTTCCGCATTATCAGTTTCGCCTTCGATGCCACAATTCCACGATCGATTGTGACTTTCTCCATCCCGGTTATCTTCACCGTTGGCTAGATTGTGTTTCTCGTTGTAGCTGACTAAATCCCGCAAGGTAAATCCATCATGTGCTGTCAGAAAATTAATGCTGGCATGAGGTCTGCGACCGTTTAATTGATAGAGGTCTGGACTACCTGTGAATCGATAGCCAAAGTCACCAAGCTTACCATCTTGACCCCGCCAAAAATCGCGCATTTCATCCCGATAGCGACCATTCCACTCTGACCACAGCACCGGGAAGTTTCCGACCTGATAGCCGCCGTCCCCAATGTCCCAAGGTTCAGCAATCAACTTCACACCTGCCAGAATTGGGTCTTGGTGAATGATATCGAAGAACGAGGCTAAGTTATCAACGGCGTAGAGTTCTCGTGCAAGTGCAGAAGCGAGATCAAATCGGAAGCCGTCAATGTGCATTTCTGTCACCCAGTAGCGCAAGCTATCCATGATCAGCTTTAGCACTTGAGGACTTTGCACATTGAGCGAGTTACCACATCCGGTAAAGTCCATGTAGTACCGCTCATTTCCTTCGACTAGGCGGTAGTACGTTTTGTTGTCAATTCCTTTTAGTGAAAGGGTTGGACCTGCGTGATTTCCTTCGCCAGTGTGATTGTAAACGACATCTAAAATAACTTCGATCCCAGCTTTGTGCAGAGCTTTCACCATCTCTTTGAATTCTTGCACCTGTCCGCCTGGAGTCTTGTCAGAACTATAGCCCGAATGCGGTGAAAAATAATTGATCGAATCGTAGCCCCAATAGTTCGATAAGTCTTTACTCGCTAAGTGACCCGGATGAGCTAAGAAGTGATGCACAGGCATTAATTCAACTGCCGTGACTCCTAACGATTGCAAATGCGCGATCGCGGCTGGATGTGCGAGTCCTGCATAAGTTCCGCGTAGATGTTCTGGAATCTCAGGATGCTTCTGAGTAAAACCTTTAACGTGCATCTCATAAATGACTGTCTCGTTCCAGGGAGTTTGTAAAAGCTGATCCCCTTCCCAATTAAAGCCTTGATCCACCACAATGCACTTCGGCATCAGATCAGCACTATCTAACTCAGAAAATCCTAAATCTGCGGCAGGATCATCCCAGCGGTAGCTAAAGGTTGCTTCGCCTTGTTGAACATAGCCCTCGATCGCTTTTGCGTAAGGGTCAATCAAAAGCTTGTTTGCATTAAATCGATGTCCTTGTTCAGGTTGCCAAGGTCCATGTACACGAAAGCCATATCGCTGACCTGGCGCAATTCCAGGAACATAACCATGCCAAAGGAAATTCTCGCCTTCATACAGAGGCAACCGTAGCTCTTCACCTTGAGCATCGAACAAACAAACTTCGACACCAGTTGCATGTTCAGAAAAGATCGAAAAGTTAGTTCCTTTTCCGTCCCAGGCTGCGCCTAACGGATAGACTTTTCCCGTCCAAATGGGTGCGTACATAGGCTTTTTTTAGATGTTTTATAAGAACTTCAACGAGCCAGTTGCTTGAAGCAATGTGAATAAGACAACTCTAACCATTGCCTTTCCTCTATCCCATCTGCCACGGGTGAAGCTTCTGTTCTGTCTTTGGAAGTGTCTATTGCATCAACGTGACTGACCTAAAAGGGTGACAAGCCTTGTGAAATCTAAAGAATCGCGACCCGATCGCTCTCGACTCAGTTCGAGAGCGTTACACTAATGTCGATCGCACTGGCGGCAAATTTATGGCTTCTCCGACTTGTACCCAATTTCGCGTTTCTGTGATCGGAGCCGGAAATGTTGGAAGCACCCTCGCTCAAAGAGTCGCTGAGAAGAATCTAGCCGATGTGGTACTGCTCGATGTGATTCAAGGTCGTCCTCAAGGATTAGCGCTCGATCTGATGGAAGCGCGAGGAGTCGAACGGCACGATCGACAAATTATCGGTACAAACGATTACCAAGATACGGCTGGCTCTGATGTCATTGTGATTACCGCTGGTATTCCTCGCAAACCGGGAATGAGTCGAGATGATTTACTGCGGACAAATGCGAAGATTGTCCGGGAAACTGTCAAAAGCGCGATCGTATATTCCCCGAATGCTGTGCTTATCGTCGTAACCAATCCGCTCGATGTCATGACTCACATTGCCTGGGAAGCCAGCGGACTGCCACCAAAACAAGTAATGGGAATGGCAGGCGTACTCGATTCGGCGCGATTTCAGACCTTTATTGCGATGGAATTGGATGTGTCGATCGCGGATATCAGCGCGACAGTTCTCGGTGGACATGGTGATTTGATGGTGCCACTGCCGAAATATTCCACAGTGAACGGGATTCCGATCGATCAACTGTTGCCGGAATCGACGATCGCGCAACTCATCGATCGGACTCGCAACGGAGGCGCAGAGATTGTAGAACTGATGCAAACCGGAAGTGCGTTCTATGCGCCTGCGTCATCGGCTTGTGTGATGGTCGAAGCGATCCTTTACAACAAATCCCGCCTGTTACCGATCGCTGCCTACCTCCAGGGCGAATATGGCTTGAATGATGTCTTTATCGGCGTACCGTGTCGATTGGGATGTCAAGGAATTCAAACAATTCTGGAATTGGACTTAACCGAGGCAGAACAAGCAGCATTACATCGTTCTGCTGCATCGGTGCGGGAAAATGTCGAGCGTGCAAATCAGCTTTTAGCGGCTACAGTGTAGGCAACTCTTAAAACTCCCCCGTAGAAAGAGACGTTTTCCTCAAAAAGGAGGGAGACTAGACCACATAGAGTTTTGTATCTGTGTTGCCTTAAGGAACTGACCATGATTCGACGCTGGCTAGGTGGTTTAGTGGGTTTGATGTGTCTTGCACCGATCGGGTATACGGTTTCGATCGTCGCAGCGACTCCAGAAGAAATGATTCGTCGCCCGTTCACTTGTCCTGATGAATCGAAGACCGAAGCCAAAGAATTTCAGGTGCTCACGGTGCGGAAATGGTCAGAAGGTATGGTCGCTCTTTATCGCGGCAATTGTTTAGATGATCGATCGATTCGCTTCTCGAAAGACCAAAAACCTCAACCGATGCTGAGTTACCGAGTCGCGAAACGAAACGGCATGGAATGGAATCTCGTCAGCAGCGGCAGCTACTTCACCAAAGCCTCGAAAACGGCGAATACCAAGAAATTAATCGAATACGGAGTCGGGCGCACGAACACCAAAGACAAACAGCGCCATGCCGTATTCTATGGAGAAATTCTAGAACCGACGGTCGCAGCCGTTGAAGTGACATTTAACAATGGTAAAGTACTGCGCGATCGTGGAGTCGATGGCATGTTGTTGCTAGTGGCTCCGGGCGCGACTGGAATCTGTGATGTTCGTGCTCTGGGCATTGATAATCAGATTTTGCAGCGCGATGAACTGATTCCGGTCAACACGACAGCGGTTAATAATACCTGTCAGCCAATTTCGGGACAATTGTAGAGATTAGATTTTCCCGATCGAGAATCCTCGATACATAAGTAGAACTGTCCAAATAAAAATGGACTGCTCCGATTGAGAACAATCCATTCTTGAAAATGCGGAACCCGGGACTTGAACCCGGAAGTCCTTGCGAACACTAGAACCTGAATCTAGCGCGTCTACCAATTCCGCCAGTCCCGCAGGTGCGAACTCGTTTGGGCATCGCGATCTCTGATTGTGACGTAAGGGGTTCAGAATGTCAATCTTTTCGATCGAGTTTCACGAGCATCGATTCGTTGCCGTTGACTTCGATGCTGGACAATTCCCAACTTTCCGGTAGAATCTAAACCAAATTTGAAGTGATTGTAAACATGCCTACTCAGGAGGACAGACCCATTACTCCCTCTCCCAGCTTGTCAAATTCTCAATCTTCACCGGAAGACCATCAGCCCGTCCTACATATCTGGGGAAAACAGCCCCTAAGTGGGCATGTCACTATCAGCGGCGCGAAAAATTCTGCGCTTGTGTTAATGGCAGGTTCGATTTTATGCTCAGGAACTTGTCGATTACGCAATGTGCCTTCGCTACTCGATATCACTCGAATTGGTGAGATCCTGTCTGCGTTAGGAGTGAAAGTTTCTCACAGCCAAGGCATTCTCGATCTGGATGCGTCTGAGATTACGCAGTCGAAAGCGCCTTACGATATTGTCAGTAAGCTCAGAGCCAGTTTCTTTGTCGCAGGTCCCCTCTTGGCGCGTTTAGGCGTGGCTCAGGTGCCATTGCCGGGAGGATGCTCGATCGGCGATCGACCTGTCGATTTGCACGTCAAAGGGCTGCAAGCGTTAGGCGCAGAAGTGATCATCGAACATGGAGTCGTGAATGCTCATGTGCGTGGGAATCGGAAGCGATTAACCGGAGCGAGAATCTATCTCGATTTTCCGAGCGTGGGCGCGACTGAAAACATCATGATGGCAGCGACTCTGGCGGAAGGAGAAACCATCATCGAGAACGCCGCCCAAGAACCGGAAGTCGTGGATTTAGCGAACTTCTGTCGGGCGATGGGCGCACAGATTCGAGGTGCAGGAACGAATCGGATCGTGATCAATGGCGTTGAAAAACTGCATGAGGTCGATTATTCGGTCGTGCCCGATCGCATTGAAGCCGGAACATTTTTGCTGGCAGGCGCGATTACTCGATCGGAAATTAGCCTGTCTCCGGTCGTTCCGGATCATTTGAGTGCTGCGATCGCAAAACTGCACGAAATCGGGGTGAAAGTCGCGATCGATGCTCCGGATACCGTTCGGGTGCTACCTGCTGGATCATTCCGAGGCACCGACATCGAAACGCTGCCATTCCCAGGATTTCCGACCGATTTACAAGCGCCGTTTATGTCACTGTTGACGTTGGCAGACGGCGATAGTGTGATTACGGAAACGCTGTTCGAGAATCGCCTTCAGCATGTGGCGGAACTGAATCGAATGGGCGCGGATATTCGTCTAAAAGGCAATATTGCGATCGTGCGGGGTGTGCCTCAGTTGTCGGGTGCGCCTGTTCAGGGAACGGATTTACGCGCATCGGCGGCGTTAGTGATTGCAGGGTTGGCGGCAAATGGCATGACCACGGTGCGAGGATTGAATCATCTCGATCGGGGTTATGACAATATTGAGGCGAAGTTGCGGGGACTGGGCGCGAAGATTGAACGCGGTCAGGAGGATGCGGTGCTGACGGCTCCAGTGGAATCGAAAATGGTCGGGTAGATTGATTTAGATAAACTCGCTGGCATTGCTGGCGGGTTTTCTATTAGTGGTTAATGGCTAGTTCGTTGAGATTTCTCGCTCACGTTTCTATCTCGCCCCGGAATGGAATTCGGGGCTAATCGAACAAAGTCCACTGAAGGGGACTAAGAGTCGAGTTGAAGGTCTTTAGTCAGTTTCAACTGACTTCGCACTGTTAGCCCCGAATTCCATTCCGGGGCGAGATAGAAACGTGAGCGCAAAAATCATCGAATTCGCGTTAATCCTCCACCCGATACCCAAATTCCGCCAACCGTACCCGCGATTGCCTCCACTTCGGCATCACTTTCACAAACAATTCCAGATAGACCTGACCGTCGATCAATTTCTGGATTTGTTCACGGGCAGCAGTGCCGATCGATTTAATCATTCCGCCGCCTTTCCCTAACAAAATCGCTTTTTGTGAAGGACGCTCCACATTAATCGCCGCAAAGACCCGTGTGAGTTTCGGCTCTTCAACGACTTTTTCAATCTCGATCGCGACTGAATGCGGCACTTCTTCACGAGTGAGCAGCAGAATTTGTTCTCGAATCAGTTCGCCCATGATGAACCGTTCGGGCTGATCCGTGACTAAATCGGGCGGATAGTAGTACGGTCCAGGTTCTAAATTTTCGATAATCGATCGCTGCAATTCTTCCATTCCATCGCCTTTGAGGGCGGAAAATTTCGCGATCGTCCAGTCTCGTTCGGCAGCGAGTTCCCGATAGCGATCGTCAAATTGTTCATCGGTCTGTTGATCGGCTTTATTTAATCCTAGAATTACCGGGGTTTCAGTCTGGTGTAGCAACTCTGCAATATAGCGATCGCCTCCACCCAGTTCTGTCGCACAATCCACTACAAATAGAACCACATCAACCGCGTTGATCGCGCTCTGAGCATTCTTGACTAACACTTGTCCGAGTTGGTGATGCGGTTTGTGAATTCCGGGAGTGTCTACGAAAATGATTTGCGCTTCTGGAGTGGTGAGAATGCCGCGTAATCGATTACGGGTGGTTTGGGCGACCGGAGACGTAATCGCGATCTTTTGACCTACGAGGAAATTCATGATCGTAGACTTGCCGACATTCGGGCGACCGATAATGCCAACGAAGCCCGATCGAAAGTTCTCTGGAGCCGTAGGAATTGGGGTATAAATGTCTGTTTCTTCTGACATTCCTAAATCTATTCTGTAATCTTGAATACTGTTTGGCGAATCGTAATACACTCACACAGCTTATTCAGTGTATGAGATTATGGGCGAAGTCAAACGGATTGGAATTTTAACCAGCGGTGGCGATTGTGCCGGACTGAATGCGGTAATTCGAGCGGTTGTGTTTCGGGCGACTGAATACGATTGGAAAGTGCTCGGAATTTCTCGCGCTACGAATGGATTGATGGCACGACCCCCAGAGTTTACACCGCTAGAAATTGAGAAAGTCGATCGCAGTCTCACCCACGGCGGCACCTTTTTAGGAACGACCAATAAAGGTAATCCGTTTGCGTTTCCGATGCCTGATGGACAAATTCTCGATCGCTCTGAAGAAATCATCGAAGGCTATCGAATGTTAGGACTCGATGCGATGATTGGAATCGGTGGCGATGGAAGTATGGCGATTCTTCGCAAGTTAGCACAACAAGGCGGAATGAATCTCGTCACCATTCCGAAAACGATCGATAACGATGTTGACATCACAGAGCGATCGATTGGTTTTGATACCGCTGTGAACATTGCGACCGAAGCGCTCGATCGATTGCATTTCACAGCAGCGAGTCATTCACGAGTGATGATTCTCGAAGTGATGGGACGCGATGCGGGACACATTGCGATTAGTGCTGGAATTGCTGGCGGTGCAGATGTGATTTTGATTCCTGAAATTCCCTACAAGATTAGCAATCTCTGTCGCAGATTAGATGAGCGACAAGCCCAAGGCAAGAACTATTCATTGATCATTGTTTCGGAAGCAGTGAAAACTGAATCGGGGGATGCGATTAGCTGTGTTCATGCTCACGGAGAACAGCGATATGGTGGGATTGGACAATACTTAGCAGATAGTATTCATGCTTGTAATGGAGCCGAAACGCGGGTGATGGTTCTAGGGCATGTTCAGCGAGGTGGAACCCCGTCACCGCTCGATCGCTTACTCGCGTCTGTCTTCGGAGTTGCAGCAGTGGATCTGATTGCAGAAGGAAAGTTCGATCGCATGGTGGGATGGCACGATCGACGAGTGATCGATGTTCCAATTCAGAATGCAATTGCGCGGTATTGTGTGGTTGATCCAGAAAGTACACTGGTGAAAACTGCACGCGGATTAGGGATCTACTTGGGAGACTGATGACGATTATTTTGACAAACGATGATGGCATTGATGCACCCGGAATTCGTGCATTGATGCAGGCGATGAATGGAACCGGAATTTTGGTTGCTCCGAGTGGTCATTATTCCGGTTGTGGTCATCAAGTAACGACGACGCAGCCGATTCGAGTCGAGAAACGCAGCGATCGAGAATTTGCGATCGGGGGAACTCCAGCAGATTGTAGTCGGCTTGCGTTGAACTATCTTTTTCCCGATACTAAACTGGTTTTATCTGGTATTAATTCGGGTGGCAATCTGGGCGTTGATGTTTATATTTCTGGAACAGTTGCAGCCGTTCGAGAAGCAGCATTTCACCGAATTCCAGGAATTGCAATTTCGCAGTATAAGAAAGGTCGAATTCCGGTCGATTGGGATCGATCGACTCAGTTAGCTGCAAAAGTATTGCAAGAATTAATCGATCGACCTTATGAGACAGGAACTTACTGGAATGTGAATCTTCCGTATGTGGAACCAGATGCACCTGATCCTGAGATGATTTTCTGTGAGCCTTGTACACAGCCGCTACCGAGTGATTTTCGGATCGAAGGTGATGAATTTTATTACTGTGGTAAGTATGCCGCCCGCAAGCGCGATCGAGGTTCTGATGTGGATATCTGTTTATCAGGTCAGATTGCGATCACTCGGTTGAAAGTTTAGTATTTTCTGTTTCGGGAATTGCTTTTCGAGTTGCTGTAGCTGGCTTCACAACACACATCGAGAGGCACTCACCATCATGAAAAAGCTACTTTTATTTGCTGCGATCGCATCTTGTTCTGTCAGTCTCATTAGCTGTGGCAATGCTCAAACCAATGCCGCTCAAACTACAACCGCTCAAGAACCGACCCCCACAGTTGCAACGAGTAACACAGTATCTCAGCCTGATACGACTCCAACAAAGACCGAAGCGATCGCAGCTAATCCGACAAGTAATCGATCGAACAATCTTCCAGAGATTGCAACAGTCAGACAGTTAAAACTTAAGAATTCAAGCTGTACGCTGACGCTCGAAGGTGCGAATAGCCAGCGGTTTGCAACTCCGACCAGTTTAGCAACCTGCGACAATCAGAGTGCCTTTCTCAATCAGAAAGTTCGCCCCGTTTACGAGCAAGGTACGAGCGGGGTCGTGGTGACGAGTCTGGAACTGGTGAATGCGCCTACATCAGATTCACAAACGCTCACAAATGGGCAGTGGACGATTACGATCGGGAATCTAAAGGCTTGGTCTGGGGTCAATAATACGGGCAATGCAACCTATCGCGGTTGTGATGCCCAAGGGAAATGTATCAATTTAACCCAAGGTAAGACTAGTGCTCGAAATGGTGTAGTTGTGACGGCTTGGCAAAATGGCAATTACACTTACGCGGTTCAGTCTCCGATTAGCGATCGTCCAACGACTTCAGGAACGACGCTGATTGTTCGGCAAGGTGGCACCGAGGTTCTGAGAGAAACGGGATTTCAAACCGTGTCGCAGTAACGTTGAGACATATCGGGTGTGTTTAAAGCCTTCTCGCTTCGTTGTCCGTCCGCCCCGGAATGGAATTCGGGGCTAACAGAACGAAGTCTACTGAAGGGGACTAAGAGATAAATTCAGCGTCTTTAGTCGGTTTTAACGGACTTCGCACGATTAGCCCCGAATTCTATTCCGGGGCGGGAGTGAACGAAGCGAAGGATTCTAAAACACGCCTTGGAGTGAGGGCAACAGGTCTGAAAAGCTCACAGACCGCTCCAAATCAAACCCCTGCCTGTTGTCGATCGAGATTAAACAACAGTTCCAACGTTTCCATCGCTTGTCGTCGCGCCTCGATATCTTGCTGCGATCGCAGTTGTACCATCGGATCATGCAGAATCTTATTTACGATCCCTTTGGTAAGTGCTTCAATCACTTCGCGATGTCGATCGCCGAATTCAGTTCCTAATCTTGACAAGGCTTTCTCTAATTCCTGTGCCCGAATTGCTTCGACTTTATCGCGCAAACAGCTAATCGTCGAAACCGTTTCCAGCGATCGCCACCAAGCCTCAAATGATTCCACTTCTTCGTCGAGTAAAGCTTCTGCTTCCATTGCCATTTGACGACGGCTTTCTTGGTTCTGCGCGACTACCGCTTTCAAATCATCGACATTGAACGCTCGAACAGTCGGCAACTCGTTCACATCGGCTGCTACATTTCGCGGAACGGCAATATCAATTACCATCAGCGGCTGATTCGGATCAAGTACGGGTTCGAGATTCGCTCGATCGAGAATCGGCTCGGTCGAAGAAGTACTCGTAAATACAATGTCCGATTGTGCGATCGCGTCCATCATATCTGCGATCGGTAATAGTCGCAGAGGCGCATCCGGAAACAGATTCGCTAGTTCACGAGCGCGATCCATCGATCGATTCAAGATCACAATATTCGTCGCGCCTTTCGACAAGAGATGCTGTACCAACAAGCGCGACATTTTGCCCGCACCGATGATCGTCACGCGCTGATCCGAAAGCTGATCGACTTTCATCTGTGCCAATTCCACCGCAGCAGAACTAATCGACACCGCACCCGTTCCGATGCTGGTTTCGGTTCTGACTCGCTTTCCTGCACTAATGCCTTGCTTAAATAATTGATTCAAAACGCGCCCAATACCGCGATGCTGTTGTCCGAGCTTGTGACACTGTTTTACCTGCGCGAGAATCTGACCTTCACCGAGCACCAAGCTATCGAGTCCCGATGCCACTCTCATCAAGTGCATCACAGCATCCTGATGCAGCAACGTGAACAGATAAGGACGCAGACGAGAACTCGGCAATTTACTGTGTTCTGATAAAAATTGATTGACTTCGCGGATTCCCTGTTCCGTGTCAGAAGTCACGAGATAGAGTTCCAGACGATTGCAGGTGCTCAAAACGGCTACCTCTTCGATGTGCGGGTAGCTACAAAGTTGTGCGATCGCTTTATCACAAACGGGTTCAGGAATGCTCAGTTTCTCACGAACTTCGACGGGTGCAGTTTTGTGAGTTAGCCCAACAACAGCAATGTTCATATTAAAAAGCGCTCTAATAAATCAATCAAGGTGAAGGACGATGAAGAGAGAATGAAAGCCAACGCTCTCTTTCATTCTCTCTCACCTTGTTCCGGTTTTAGAGGATGTTTGAAAAGTCTTCGTCGTTGCCCTGCCCCGCCCTGAAATGGAATTTCGGGCTAATCGACGCAAGTCCATTAGAAATGAACTAAGAACTCGAAACTTGCTCTTAGTCTACTTCAGTAGACTTTCGCCCATTAGCCCGAAATTCATTTCAGGGCGAGAGCGCAACGCAGCGGAGAGACTTTCCACACTCTCTAAACATCCTAGTTAGTGCAATTGAACGATCTTCGGTTGATCAAACATGTGGATCGTGTCCACAAATCGCGCCGTCTTCGATTGGCTAGAAATAACCAAGGTTTGAGTTCTCGCGCCACCTTTGAAGAATCGGACACCGTTCATGATGTTGCCCGGAGTAATTCCTGTTCCTGCAAACAAGACGGTTTCACCGGATGCGAGTTCTTCGGCAGAGTAAACCTTGTCCGGATCGGTGATGTTCATTTCCTTGAGGCGATTGATATTCGCTTCTTTGCTTTCTCCGATGAGTCCGGTTTGTACCACTTCAGGATCGTAGATTAACTGACCCTGAAAGTGTGCGCCCAAACAGCGAAGCGCCGCCGCAGAAATCACCCCTTCAGGAGCCGCACCGATGCCCATCAGCGCGTGAATGTTGGTTCCAGCGAAACCGCAGTTAATCGCCGCGCCGACATCTCCATCGCTAATCAGTTGAACTCGTGCACCTGCTTCCCGAATTTCTTTGATCAAGTCCTTGTGTCGATCGCGTTTCATCACGACCACGACCAATTCATCGATCGAGCGATCCAAGCACTCCGATAAAATCTTCAGGTTCTCGGTTGCCGATTTATTAATATCGACTTTGCCTTTTGCAGCCGGAGGAGCCGCGAGTTTCTTCATATAGAAGTCAGGAGCCGCGAACAAGCCGCCTTTTTCGGAGATTGCCAAGACTGCCATCGATCCAGGCTGACCGTACGCGCACAGGTTCGTACCTTCACAAGGGTCAACTGCGATGTCGATTTCGATCAATTCCTCGACGTTACAGAAAGTTGCGGCATCCGGCTGTGAGCAAATTCCCACTTCTTCACCGATGTACAGCATCGGGGCATCGTCACGTTCCCCTTCTCCGATCACGATCCGACCGCGCATGTAGATTTTGTTCATGCGTTCCCGCATTGCTTCTACTGCGACTCGATCGGCTTCATTCTTGTCGCCTTTTCCCATGAGACGCGCCGAGGCGATCGCCGCCTGTTCCACGACTTCAATAATTTCTAAACCAAGCGTGTTTTCCACGAAATAAGTCCTCCAACTGCTGATTTATCGCCGTTTTCATGGGCAATCTCAGTTATCAATCCTACCAAAAGGCGGTTCTTTCCATTCGCGATCGCTGGTTTATTAAGTTTGGTCAAGCGATTTTGAGAGCGGACGCGATTTGCAGTACCTCACTCGTGAGACAGATGACTGTTTCTCTCATTCGGTAGAGCTTAGATAAGGAGCGCGAGTTGCGATCGCGCTAGCTCGTTTGTCTATGCGCTTGAAATCATGACTCAACAAGTAGAAGCCCGCAGTCTAGCGACCTCCTCTGTTCTCCAAGTGGGAACGCTGCTTCAACTTGCCGATGGTCGAGTGCAAGCTTGTGACGCTGGAGTTGAACAGCTTCTAGGATATACAGCGACGCAATTAATCGGGACGACTCCGACTGATCCGCCTTGGCAAACGATCGATGCAGCGGGTAAAACGTTTCCGCCCGAAGATTACCCGTCGAGCGTGGCGCTCAAAACCGGACAGCCGCATCAAGCCATCATGGGCTTTTATCAGCCGACGGGCGATCTAATCTGGCTTCAAGTCGAGGCGATTCCATTATTTCAGTTTGAAACACCTTATGCGGTGGTCGTTACGCTTCGTCCGGCGACGACTCAACGCCCAGAACGATCGCAGTTAATGTTAATCGAACAAAATCGACTGCTGGAATTGATTGCGTCTGGTCGATCGCTCGATGAGTGTCTGAGCGCCGTGTGTGATGCGATCGCTCGACTCAATCCCGGAATTCGTGCCTGCTTTCTGCTGACCGATGCGGAGCGCAAAAGTTTTCCGCGATCGATTACTCCGAGTTTGCCGCCTTCATTCGGAGCGGGACTGAAAGACGCTCCAATTAATGATCTGTGTATTGGCACTTGTGGAGAAGCCGTTTATCGAGGACAGCCGATCGCGTGTACGGATGTGCAACACGATGAACGCTGGTCGGAAGAATGGCGACAGTTATGTATCGCTCATGGAATTTTGGCGTGTCATTCTGAGCCTGTCATGGGGATTGATCAGTTACCGCTTGGATCGTTGATGCTGTGTTTTGATCAAGCACGAATGCCGAGCGACTGGGAACATCAGGTAGCGGCATTTGGCGCTCAGGTTGCCAGTATTGTGTTTGAGCGCGATCGCGTTTTTGCGAAAAATCAGCAAACTCAAGAAAAACTCCAGCGCACCAATCACACTTTGAGTACTCTGATTGATGCGTCTCCGTTACCGATCGTGGTGATTGAACCTGATAATTGTGTGAAGCTTTGGAATCCTGCCGCAGAAAAGGTTTTTGGATGGACAGCCGCAGAAGTGCTAGGTCAACCGATTCCGATCGTTCCACCCGATCGACTCGAAGAATGTCAGAAAATTAGAGCCGCAGTAGTTCGGGGAGAAACATTTTTCGGCGTTGAAACTTATCGATCGAAGCAGGATAGCGCGATCGTGAATGTGAGCGTTTCCGCCGCTCCACTGTATGACAATCAAGGCACTGTCCAGGACATTATGGTGATTTATCAGGATGTCACCGATCGCCAACGAGCAGAAGCCGCAATTCGTCAAAGTGAGGCGCGATATCGCGCCTTGACCGAACTCTCACCGCAAATTGTCTACGTTAGCAATCCCAACGGCTTGATCGAGTATTGCAATCAGTGGGGACTCGATTTTACAGGTCGATCGCTAGAACAATTGCAGGGATATGGGTGGGCGGATTTAATTCATCCCAATTATCGCGATCGCACTTATACGGCTTGGATGGATTCGTTGCAGAATCACAATAAATATGAACTCGAAGTGCCGTACCTTCGAGCCGATGGAGAGTATCGCTGGTTATACACGTGCGCTTCTCCGGTTCGTAATGAGAGTGGTGCGATCGACTATTGGATCGGGATAGCGCTTGATGTTCACGATCGCAAAGAAGCAGAACTCGCGGTTTGTCGTCAAGAAGCTGAATTCCGATTGTTGGCAGAATCGTTGCCACAAATCGTTTGGGTCACAGATGCTGATGGAAAAACAAGCTATGTCAATCAGCAATGGATCGAATTTTCGGGGCTGACTCTAGAAGAAAATGCGACTCCAGGAATTCAGCAATCGGTAATTCATCCCGACGATCGAGCACGTGTGTATGAGGAATGGACGATCGCGTTTCAGCAGCGATCGACTTACCGCGTTGAAGCTCGAATGCGAAATCATCAAACTGGAGACTATCATTGGTTTCTAATTCGGGCTGAACCGTTCAAAGACGAAGCAGGAAACATTCTCCGCTGGTTTGGCACTTCGACCGATATCACCGAAACCAAGCGACGTGAGCAGCATACGGTGTTCTTAGCTGAAATCAGTCAAGAGTTGACGATCGAACGCAGCGAATCCGAGATGATGCAAGTGTTGAGCGAAAAAATTGGTCAATTCTTTGCTGTGTCCAATTGTGCGTTTGCCAAGTTTGATTCGAGTATTGATGTTGCAGTCATCTATCACGATTGGCGTAGAGATCAAGCGGCAGCAAGTTTAGTGGGAGAATATCCCGTGGAAGAATTCGCCGCCCTTGAACTTTGGGAACGCATGATCGATAGTCATCCTGTTGTAATTGATGATGTCGTGAGCGATCCTCGGACGGCTCCGTTTGCAGAACAATATCAAGCGATCAATGTTCGTGCATTTCTGAATGCTCCCTTTGTCAGCGATGATGGTATTCAGTTCGCGATCGTGCTGCATCATGATCAGCCGTATCAATGGCGAACCGATGAGATTGAACTATTACAACAGTTAACCACGCGAATCTGGGCGTATCTAGAACGCGATCGGGCTGTGCAAAAACTCCGAGCCGTCGAAGCTCGATTACAAGATACCTTGGCGAGTATTCGCGAGGATTTTGTCATGTTCGATTTTGACTGGAACGTGAGTTACCTTAATGCTCAAGCAGCCCTAAGCCTGAGACAACCCTATGAGAAAATCATCGGGAGAAACTTCTGGGAGCTTTTCCCGGACTTAGTTGAAACAGAATTTTGGCATCAAGTCCAACGAGCGATGCGCGATCGCGTTGCGGTTCAGTTCCAGTACTATTATCCAACTTGGAATTGTTGGTTTGAAAATCGCATTTATCCGACCGCTGAAGGAGTCGTCAATCTTTGTACTGATATCACAGAGCGCAAGCAGATCGAGGAAGCACTAGAACAAAGAACGGCGATTTTAGAGCTAATCAATCAAGCGACACCGATCTTAGTGTTTATGAAAGATCGGCAAGGACGCTATGTCTATGCGAATCCTGCCGCGCTCGATGTTCTTGGTAAATCTGCTGTTGAAGTAATAGGGCACTCTGATCAAGAACTGTTTTCAGCAGACATTGATCCAATTATGGAAACCGATCAGCGCATTCTGACTTCTGGCAAAATGGAAGCGATCGAAGAAACGGTCGGAGTTCGCACTTTTCTCAGCATCAAAGCACCACAGCGCAACGAAGTAGGCGACATCATTGGATTGATTGGCGTTTCAACGGATATTAGCGATCGAGTTGAACTAGAGCGCGATCGCGAACAAGTGTTACAGCGAGAACAAGCCGCACGAGAAGCCGCCGAACAAGCGAACCGGATGAAAGATGAATTTCTCGCGGTACTATCTCACGAACTGCGATCGCCGCTCAATCCAATCCTCGGTTGGACAAAGATTCTCAGAACGGGCAACCTCAGCCCAGAGCGATCGGCTCATGCGCTAGAAACGATCGAGCGCAATGCTCAACTGCAATCTGAACTCGTCGAAGATCTGTTAGATGTTGCCCGCATTTTGCAAGGAAAACTCAGTCTAACGGCTCGATCGGTGAATGTCGTCATGATGATTCGATCCGCGATCGAGACGGTTCGACTCGCTGCCGAGAGTAAACAGATAGCACTTGATGTGCAGTTATCCGAAGTGGGAGAAGTATCGGGTGATGCCACTCGCCTTCAGCAAATCGTGTGGAATCTGCTCTCCAATGCTGTGAAATTTACCCCTCAAGGCGGGCGCGTCACTGTTCGGCTTGAATCTGTAAACAATCAAGCCCAAATCACAATCACCGATACCGGAAAGGGCATTTCTCCGAACTTTCTTCCGCATGTATTTGAATACTTCCGGCAAGAAGATGGAGCTACGACCCGTAAATTTGGTGGCTTAGGATTGGGACTTGCGATCGTACGCCATTTAGTCGAACTCCACGGTGGTACAGTCAGCGCAACCAGCGACGGTGAAGGACTCGGAGCCACTTTCACGGTGATGCTCCCGCTCATCAATGTTCAATCTAGAATCAGTGAATCAATCGATCAAACAGATCCGAATGATCTCAACGGACTGCAATTGTTGATCGTCGATGATGAACAGGATTCGCGTGAATTTATTGCATTTGTTTTGGAGCAAGCAGGGGCACAAGTCACAATGGCAGGATCGGGATCTGAAGCCTTTTCTCAATTGATGCGATCGCGCTTTGATGTGCTCGTCAGCGATATTGGAATGCCCAATATGGATGGCTATATGTTGATTCAGCAAATCCGCAATCAAGGCAGAACCGTAAACGCGATCGCTTTAACTGCTTATGCGGGAGATTTCAACCAACAACGAGCACTCCAAGCCGGATTTCAAGCACATTTAGCCAAACCGATCGATCCTGATCGTTTAATTCAAGAAGTGGCGAAATTTCGCGATCGACTATGATCCTTTTTGATTTTGCGATCGAAATCGTCCTTCGATAAAATCCCGCTGCTTCAGATGTTTCGTTTTCCGCCCGGTGACTCGTTCACGCCACATTCTGAAGCTCGATTCTTTCATCTCTCGCCGCATCAGTGCGATCGTTTGTTGTTCATCGAGTCCGAATTGAAGTTCGATCGCTTCAAACGGAGTCCGATCTTCCCAAGCCATTTCGAGAATTCTATCGATCGTTTCACTATCTAACTCTGGTAGTTTCATTGTTTCTACTCCCGATTCAATCTCTGTCTTAGAGTGCGAATTGCTGCACTGGTTGAGCGCTCAGACGCGATCTGAACGCATTCTGCAACAACCTCAAATATTGGCATCTCTGGGAAAAAGCGACTTCGTTCTTGAGGGATATAAGCATCATTCTCTAAGCCATAAATCCGAAGCTGTTTTTTCTTAAACATCCACACTTCTGGTACTTTGAACGGTAGATAGTCATCCGCGCTACTGTAGCTAGTAACATCCATCTCAATCACTAGATCAAATGGCGGATCAACTTGCCAATCAATCCGCTCTTTACCAGACGAGATCTGCCAATTGTCGATGTAAAAACAGATGTCTGGTTCAATTCCATACGCTTCTGGCAAGGTCATGGTGACAGGTGTGTAAGCATTGTATTCCTGTCCTAAATGATCCAGAATTGTTTTTACGATATCGCCTAGTAGACTTACGCCTTGTCCGTGAATCGGGAGCGGTGACATCAATAGAATCTCTCCATCTCGATACTTCATTCGAGGGATCGATCCGTCTCCTCGTTGCTCACTCAAAGTGATGTAATCTTGCCAAGTTCCCAGAAGCCGCATCACTGCACCAGGTGGAAGTTCAATTCGATCGCGTGAGACGAGTGCAAACATCTCCTTATCGCTCCATTGCTTCAATCGATTTCGGAATCGCTGCTGTAAGAATTTCGTTTCCAGTTTCAGTCACTAACACATCATCTTCGATCCGAATACCAATTCCACGCCAGCGCTCCGGCACTTGAGGCTGTCCTTCTAAAGGTTCAAAGTCCGATCGAATATAAATTCCCGGTTCAACCGTAATCACTTGCCCCGGTTGGAAGTTCAACCAAGTTTCACCAATCTTCCGCGCTCCCGCATCATGAACATCCAAACCGAGCCAATGTCCAGTTCCGTGCATAAAGAAAGCTTTGTACTTCTCTTCTTTGATAATTTCCTCGATATCTCCTTGCAGCAAACCCAGCTCCATCAATCCTTCTGTAATCACTCGCACTGCTGTGTCGTGAAACTGATTCCAAGGATTTCCAGCTTTGATTTGCTCGATCGCGCTCAATTGCGCTTTCAACACCAATTCATACAAAATCCGCTGCTCCTCAGTAAACTTATCACCCACTGGATAAGTCCGAGTGATGTCTGAGTTGTAATAGTTATAGGAACATCCTGCATCAATCAGCAACAGTTCACCGTCTTGCATTTGTCGATCGTTTTCCGTGTAGTGCAGAATGCAAGAATTGTGCCCCGAAGCCACGATCGACGGATAAGCAATTCCTTGACCCCCTCGCAGCCTGAATAAATGCTCCATTTGCGCCTGAATTTCATATTCATACAGTCCAGGCTTGCGAATCTCTAGCGCGAGATTGTGAGCTTCTGCCGCAATTTCCACGGCTTTTCGCATCTCAGAGAGTTCGTATTCGCTCTTCACAACCCGCATTGGATGAAGCGTGAAACTGGGATCTTCGATCGCGCTTGGTCCTACTCCATTCCGGTCATACAGAGCGATGAAACGCTGCCACAGTCTGAGAATTCGGTTATTAAATCCCTGATCGCGTCCAAAGTGATAGTAAAGCCGTTCTGCTTTGGTCACATACTGCGCGAGTTTCTCATCCAATTCTGTAATCGGATAAGCAACATCGGCTCCATACTTTTCTTTTGCCGCCTCGACTCCGATCCGATACCCAGTCCAAGTTTCTTTCAAGCGATCCTTCGGCTGCACGAACAGAATGTATTTATGCTCTTCATGCCAAGGCGCAAAGACCGCGACTGCATCCGCTTCATTAAATCCTGTAAGGTAGAAAAAATCGCTATCTTGGCGAAAATTGTACTCTACATCATTGTGCATCACGGCAAGCGGCGCACTGCGGAAAATTGCAGTTCCGTTGCCGATTTTGGACAGAAAGCGATCGCGGCGTTGCTTAAATTCGGAATGGAGCATGAATCTAAAACGTAAAGGATAAACATGCTCTATTCTATGCTCATATCACAGATGGCTACAGATTCTCGTAAACCTCGTCATCGTTACGTTTACCCACTCGAAAGACTTCAATCGTGTCGTCTGTGATTTCGTAAATGATTCGGTATTCCCCTTGGTCAACACGATACAAACCCTCTTGCCCTTTGAGCAGCTTGCAGTCTTGCGGTCTTGGCTCAATTTGAAGTGAAAATATTTTCGTCGTGATTTGTTTGAACTGTTTTGCGGGTAGTTTGTACAAGAACTTTTCAGCAGACTTCGATAGCCGAATCGCAAACCGTTCAGCCATGCTTGAGTTCCTCGATCGAGAACGCTGTGCCATGCAGGTCGTTGTAGTGCTGCACCACTTCTTCTAAGCTGACAAACGGTTCATTCTCTGCTTTAATGCGATTCACTTCAGCAATTTCTTTTGCATCTTCCAACGCTTCTAGACGCTTTAAATCTTCGTAGCTAACGATCGCTCCAACCGCCTGCCCGGATTGTTCAATGACAATTCTCTCTTTATCTCGTTCGACGCGAGAAATTAGCTCAGAGAATTGGGCTTGTGCCTGTTCTGCCTCAACTTTAGTCATGATTAAAGTTCCAACGATCGTTCTTCAATTGTACGTGCGATCGCATTTTCTTCCAGTGCAAATCTTCGTGATTTTAGTACACCTGATTCAAGCTGCACTAAGATAGAACAATTGCTTTAGGCTGGGTTATGGATCTAGAGAAGCCATTAGGGTCAGTGATTCAAGGATCTCTGAGCCAAGGATTAGAAGTTCGACTGCATCCGGATGTGTCGGTCGAAGAAATGCGAGTCGGAAAATTCTTAGTCGTGCAGGGAACGCGATCGCGCTTTTTCTGTATGCTGACCGATGTTTCTCTCGGAACTTCCAGCCAGCGCATCATCGCTAATCCCCCAGAGCCAACGAATTTATTTTTGCAAGAAGTGATTGCAGGTAGCGGAACCTACGGCACGATCGAGCTTTCTCCGATGCTGATGTTCACTCCAACGGATCAGCCTGTTAAGAAGAAAACTTCCTCAAAGCTGGCATCGTTTGAAGCGAATTCGAGTGAAGGAATCGAGCTTTTACCCGTCAAAACGATTCCCAGCCACTTCAGCCAAGTGTATGACGCGAGTGAGCGAGATTTCCGCGCCGTATTCGGTTGGGAAGATGATCCGCACCGACGCAATTTCGCGATCGGACAACCGATCGATATGGAGGTGCCGATTTGTTTAGATCTCGATCGCTTTGTCGAACGCAGTAACGGCGTATTCGGCAAATCTGGTACTGGAAAATCCTTTCTCACCCGATTGTTACTCGCAGGCATTGTTCGCAAACAAGCTGCGGTAAATCTCATCTTCGATATGCACTCAGAATACGGCTGGGAAGCAACCCGCGAAGGTAAACAGTTCAGCACTGTAAAAGGCTTGCGACAATTGTTTCCTGGACAGGTGCAAATCTTCACGCTCGATCCAGATTCTACCAAGCGTCGCGGCGTTCGGGATGCTCAAGAACTCTATGTTAGCTATGATCAAATTGATGTTGAAGATCTAATGCTAGTCCGTGGAGAGCTAAATCTATCTGAAGCTGCACTAGAAAACGCGATTATTCTCCGCAACGAATTCGGCAAAGCTTGGATCAATCGTCTTCTCACAATGAGCAATGGTGAAATCCAAGAGTTTTGCGAAACGAAGATGGGTAGTAAGTCCTCAATCATGGCACTTCAGCGGAAATTAAACCGCTTAGATGAGCTAAAGTACATTCGGAATAGCTGCCCACATAACTATGTCAGCCAGATCCTTGAATGTATCGAGAGCGGAAAGCACGTCGTGATCGAATTCGGCTCACAGTCGAATCTACTATCGTATATGTTGGCGACCAACATTATTGCTCGACGAATTCACCAAGCTTATGTCCGAAAAGCTGAGCGATTTTTGCAAACGAAAGAAATTAGCGATCGACCCACACAGTTAGTAATCACGATCGAAGAAGCCCACCGATTCCTCGATCCATCGACTGTGGGACAAACTATTTTTGGCACGATCGCCCGTGAGATGCGAAAGTACTTTGTTACGCTGCTAGTCGTCGATCAGCGTCCCTCTGGCATTGATAACGAAGTCATGTCACAGATTGGAACCCGCATCACAGCACTACTGAATGATGAGAAAGATATTGATGCAATTTTTACGGGAGTATCTGGAGGGCAAAGTTTGCGATCGGTACTTGCCAAACTCGACTCCAAACAACAAGCATTAATCCTCGGTCATGCGGTTCCGATGCCTGTCGTCGTTCGGACTCGCCCCTATGATGAAACGTTTTACAGCGAGATCGGAGACACAGCTTGGGAAGAACTCCCTGACGTGGAAGTATTTCGAGCGGCTGAGGCTGCCAAGGCTGATTTAGGATTCTAGCTGCGATCGTAGCTGTTGAATTTGTTCGATCGTGAGCAATCGTCTGCTTTAGATCGAGCGTATCATGAGAAAAAGCGCGATCGAAAAATATGAGCATCACACTCACACCAGAACAAGAAAGCCTCGTGCAGTCTCTTCTAGAAACAGGTCAATTCAGCACATCTGAAGAAGTCATCCAGGTTGCGCTGCGATTGCTGAAGAAAGCCCAACAGGAGGAGCAAGCATGGATTGAGGAAACACAGGCAAAAATCGATGAAGGTTTTGCTGCACTTGAACGTGGAGAGACTCTGGATGGAGAAACTTTTGTGAATCAACTTCTGGAGAGACTTGAGCAGAGATGCGATCGATGATGAGTCGTTGTGATGCGATCGAGCCGTAAACTTGTTCGAGCATGAGCAACTGAAACGCCTGCACACTGCTTTTAGAAAACCCGCCTAGTCGGATGATAAGTGGCTGTCGGTAATGGGCAAATTAACAGAGATACTAAATCGCTGTTAATTTATGCCGCATCCCCACGCCTTGGCAATACATCGAATTTGCAATGAACGTGGTATTAACACGCTCATACATTTCACACGCATTCAAAACTTACGAAGCATTTTGCAGCAAGGATTGCTTGGTCGGTATTTACTTGAACAGCTTCCAGTGGAGCATCAGCCAGTTTTTAATGATTCTAAACGTTTGGATGGGTGTAGACAAGCTATTTGCTTGAGCATCAGCTTTCCAAACTATAGAATGTTTTACAAGTACAATCACAACAATCCTTCTAATTGGGTTGTTCTGTTACTAAAAGCATCTGTTCTATGGGAATTAGATTGTGCATTCTGCGTTGAAAATGCAGCATCTACTAGAATTTCAAATTCGTTGATAGAAACAAGAAAGCAAGCTCAGTCCTTGTTGCAGATGTTTTCGGATTATGAACGGATTCAACGTCAAGATTTGCACATACCAATCAATTATCCAACACATCCTCAATCTGAAGTCCTGGTTTTAGAGGCAATACCTACACACTACCTATCAGCGGTTCACTTTTATAATGAATTCGTTGGAAGGCAATGGCTCACCACGAATATCGGAATCCTAAGCGAACCTTATCTCCGCAATTCAGATTCCCAATTTTTTTACTCTAGTCAACAGTACTTCAAACCTAGACAAGATTGGAGAACTTGGCAATCACACTACGCAAATGTAGGAAGTTCTCAGGCTGATACTTCTGTCCCTAACGAAATTTCTTTTTAACTGACTATGGCAAGACGACCTATCTTTATTCCTGATCTCAACGGCTTTCCATTTGTCAAGAAAGCTACAATCGACTTCCAGTGGCATTCTGGATTGTCAAAGCTTCAAGCCCAAAAGTCGATTGCTGCTTTACACGAAGCCGCAGCAAAGGAAGGAATATCACCGATTTTAGAAATATCGTCAAAATCAGTAGATGAAGTAGGCGTTTCTTTAAGTGCCTTCAATCTAGTCTTGGTGAAGAAAAATGCACGACTCACCGTAGAGTGCGCTTATCAAGGTAGCAAAATTTTCAGAAATGGTGGACCTTATCAAGATTTATACTCTTGTTCCAGTAGAGAAGCTAAAACTGATGAGAGATTGCGTAACTCAGGAGATTTCATAGGTTACAGGTTCTTTGATGACGAGTTTCCGTCTAATCCAATCACTTCTTTTTACGATTGGCTGTACTTAACTGCACTCTCATGTAACTCTACGTTAGCTGAACAATTATTCAAGTATCAAGGCTTTTCTGATATCGCATTCAATCCTCAAAAATCTTTCAATTGTCAAGCCAGAGCAGCGGCTTTGTTCGTTTCGCTACATCATTGCGGAGAAATAGAACGTGCCCTGAAGGACAGGAAGTATTATTTAAGCTTGGTAAGTGCCTTACAACTTGAGTTACCTTTTTCATAACTTCATGTCTAAAAGTTTAAACTATGTTTAGCGTGACGGGAAGCGTAAGGATTTACGTTATGAGCTTTAACGACGTAGTGGAAAAGATTAAAAATCTGTCGTTTGAGGAGAAACAAGAGGTTCAAAGGCTACTGATTCACTACTTACGAGAAGAGCGACGTGATGAGATGTACAACAATTACCAACAAAGCCGACTTGAAGAGCAGAACGGTAAATTAAGTTTTACTTCAGCCGTCAGTCAGCTAAAGCAACTCATTCTTTGATCGCTCGACCGTCCTCTAAAAAATGTCGATCGAGGGCTGAATGATCTACACTCAAATAGGGTAAAATGCAACCCCGACCCTATTCACTCATTGGAGGACATTGCCGCTTGTCTAAACAAGACCTGATCGAAATGGAAGGAACCGTCGTCGATTCGCTGCCCAACGCAATGTTTCGGGTAGACCTCGACAACGGCTTCAACGTACTCGCACACATCTCCGGCAAAATTCGGCGCAACTATATCAAGATCCTTCCCGGCGATCGCGTCAAAGTCGAACTCACCCCCTACGACCTGACCAAAGGACGCATCACCTACCGTCTCAAAAACAAAGGCGGTCGTTAGCCTTGCATCAAAAGAACCCTTTGACAAGTGTTATATAAAATTGTTAGGATATTGTGTTTGTAATGTTGCCGAGATAGGGCATGAAAGTACGAGCGTCAGTCAAACGAATTTGTGAGAAATGTCGCGTCATTCGTCGGAAAGGGCGCGTCATGGTGATCTGTGAAAACCCGAAGCACAAACAGCGTCAGGGTTAACGAGGCTTCATGTATGAGTCTGCCGCACAGGGGGATTGCACCCAAAACGGCAGACCTTTTCGACTGTTTATCTATGGTTTAGGGAGAAACAACGTGGCGCGGATTGCGGGCGTAGACCTCCCTCGCGACAAGCGAGTGGAAATCGGTCTTCGATATATTTACGGAATTGGACCCACCCGGTCTAAAGAAATCATCGCGAAAACAGGAGTTAATCCTGACATTCGCGTGAAGGATCTCAGTGAAGCAGATGTCGCTGCACTGCGCGAAGCAGTCGAAGGCGGCTATCAGATTGAAGGAGACTTGCGGCGGTTTGAATCGATGTCGATCAAGCGATTGATGGATATCGGATGCTATCGCGGTCGTAGACATCGTATGGGTCTGCCTGTGCGGGGTCAACGGACGCGAACCAACGCGCGGACTCGTCGGGGCGGTCGTCGGACGGTTGCCGGGAAGAAAAAGGCTCCAGGTAAGAAATAAGGTGCATTACCTCCGGGTAAGCACCGCTTGTAGGAACGTAGCAGCGTAAATTAAGAGATTTGACATGGCAAGACAACCGCAGCGGAAAACGGGTCCGCGCAAGGCGAAAAAGAACATCCCCAGTGGGGTCGCTCATATTCAATCGACCTTCAACAATACGATCGTAACGATTTCGGATACTCAAGGTGAAGTCATTTCTTGGGCATCTGCGGGATCGAGTGGCTTTAAAGGTGCAAAGAAGGGAACTCCCTTTGCGGCTCAAACCGCTGCCGAAGCAGCCGCTCGTCGCGCAATGGATCAAGGAATGCGTCAGCTTGAAGTGATGGTGAGCGGACCTGGAGCGGGACGCGAAACCGCAATTCGAGCGTTACAGGGCACTGGAATTGAAATCACCCTGATCCGCGATGTCACCCCCATTCCTCATAACGGTTGTCGTCCGCCGAAACGCCGTCGCGTTTAATCGTGAATTTGCTGTCTATAATGGACGGCACGAAACGGGTTGGATGTCAAATTGAGGGATCATCCCTCACACTCAAGGAGAAAGGGAGGCTACTCCGTGGCACAGTTTCAGGTCGAATGTATTGATACCACGACGGAAAAGGATCAAAGCCAATACAGTAAGTTCATTTTGGAGCCGCTAGAACGGGGACAAGGCACTACTGTTGGAAATGCGCTTCGTCGCGTGTTGCTGTCGAACTTAGAAGGCGCATCGGTAACGGCGGTAAGGATTGCAGGTGTCACTCACGAGTTTGCAACGATTCCGGGCGTTCGGGAAGATGTGCTGGATATCATGCTGAACATGAAAAAGCTGGTGTTCAGAACCTATTCGTCGCAGCCTCAAATCGGTCGGCTTTTGGTGCAAGGTCAATCGACCGTGACTGCTGAAAGCTTTGATTTGCCGTCTGAAGTGGAACTTGTTGATCCGGATCAATATATTGCAACCCTCGCGCCGAACGCCACCTTAGAAATGGAGTTCAAGATCGAGAAGGGCAAGGGATATCGGGGAGCTGGCAAGTTCACGGATGACACCGCGCTCGACTTTTTGCAAATCGACTCTGTATTCATGCCCGTGAGAAAGGTACAGTACAGCGTCGAAGATGCTCGCCAAGGTGGAACGGCTGAAAAAGACCGTTTGATCATGGAAATCTGGACAAATGGCAGTTTGACTCCGCAAGAAGCGCTGAGTCAGGCGGCAAATATCCTGGTCGATCTGTTTAACCCGCTCAAAGACATTACGTTCGAGCCTTCGGATGATGATGGAATGAGCGATGAGCGGATCGAAAATCAAATCCCGATCGAAGAGCTACAACTTTCAGTCAGAGCTTACAACTGTCTGAAACGCGCTCAAATCAACTCGGTCGCGGATCTGCTCGACTACAGCCAAGAAGACTTACTCGAAATAAAGAATTTCGGGGCAAAGTCTGCCGAGGAAGTCGTCGAAGCACTGCAACAACGGTTAGGGATCACCCTGCCGCAAGAAAAATCTAAATCCTAGTAAAAGCTATGCGTCACGGTTGTAGAGTCCCCATGTTGGGCAAACCTGCGGATCAGCGGAAAGCACTGTTAAGAGCTTTAACCACCGAACTGATCCGCAACGGTCGAATCCAAACGACCAAAATTCGCGCTCAAGCAGTGCGATCGGAAGCTGAAAAAATGATCACCTTGGCGAAAGATGGCTCTCTTGCCGCTCGTCGTCAAGCGATGGGATACATCTACGATAAGCAGCTTGTTCACGCTTTGTTCGAGCAAGCTCCTCAACGATATGCCGATCGCAAAGGCGGATATACCCGCATTTTGAGAACGGTGCGTCGTCGCGGTGACAATGCTGAAATGGCGATTATCGAATTGACCTAAGATGGCAACTGCTCAGCCGACCCTCCAGAGAGTCGCTCTACTCATTCAGTATGTGGGCACTCGCTTTTACGGGTGGCAACGGCAACCGAATCATCGCTCAGTTCAAGAAGAGATTGAAGATGCGATCGCATCAGTCGTCGGTCATCGGGTAGTGATTCACGCGGCAGGACGAACCGATACGGGCGTTCATGCCGCGGCTCAGGTGGCACATTTCGATGTGGTGACTGTGATCCCGGCACACCGATGGGCGGATGTGATCAATGCTCGACTTCCTGATGATGTGTTGATTCGGGCATCGGCGGCAGTTCCGAGTGATTGGCACGCCCGATTTTCCGCTTCCTGGCGGCGATACCGTTATACGATCTACACCGAGGCACGACCGAACCTATTTGCTCGATCTCTGTCTTGGCACTACTACCACGCCCCGCTAGATGAGTCTAAGATTCAGAAAGCATTAGACCCGATGATTGGTCGCCATCACATGGCAGCGTTTCAGAGGGCAAATTCGAGCCGTCCTCATGCTTGGGTGGAAATTCAAGCAGCGGAATGTGTGAGAGCAGATTCGTTTCTCTATATCGAAGTTCAAGCCAGTGGATTTCTGTATGGAATGATGCGGCTTCTGGTGGGACTGCTGGTAGAAGTGGGTCGAGGCGATCGATCAGTTCAGGACTTTACGCGCTTGTGGACTGAAGAACGGCGCGAAGAAGTGCGGTATGCGGCTCCTCCTCAAGGACTTTGCTTGCTGAGAGTGGGCTATCCTGAGATGCCTTTTCCTCCAGAACTCTGGTTTGATTCACAGCCGAAATTAGTATTGAGCAAATAAATTGTGGGTCAGGCATCTTGCCTGACATTGGGCTGAAGACTGGGTGCAGGCAAGATACCTACCCCACAGAATTAAAAAGGCTCACCATTGATTTAGAGCGGCTTGACGTACTACGATCGACTGTTCCCGAACTATTCACTAAACCCCAAGCTCATGGAAAACAAAACCTACTTACCTCCGGTCGCTGAAATCCAGCGCGATTGGTACGTTGTGGATGCAGCGGATCAACGCCTCGGACGTTTGGCGACTGAAATCGCGATGGTACTTCGCGGTAAGAACAAACCCACTTACACCCCCCACTTGGACACAGGCGATTTCGTTGTTGTAATCAACGCGGAAAAAGTCGTGGTCACAGGCAAAAAATCTAGCCAAAAAGTCTATCGTCGTCACTCCGGTCGTCCGGGTGGAATGAAAACCGAATCCTTTGAAAAACTGCAAGCCAGATTGCCAGAGCGCATCATCGAGCAAGCCGTTAAAGGAATGCTGCCGAAGAACTCACTGGGTCGTCAGCTTTTCACCAAAATGAAAGTGTATGCGGGTACTGATCATCCTCATGCCGCACAGCAACCCAAAGTGTTAGAAATCAATACGATTCCGGGAGAGAAGTAATCCATGCAAGCGACAGAAGGCAGAGTGATGTATCAGGGCACAGGTCGCCGTAAAAATGCGATCGCTCGTGTCCGTCTCGTTCCGGGCGAAGGAACGATTACGATCAACGGCAAGCCCGGTGATCTTTACCTCCAGTTCAATGCTGAGTATCTTTCAGGTGCAAAAGCGCCGTTAGAAACGCTCGGTTTAGAGGGGGAATACGACATTTTAGTAACGGCTCACGGTGGCGGTCTGACCGGACAAGCAGACGCGATCAAACTTGGTGTGGCTCGTGCGTTGTGCGAACTCGACCCCGAAAACCGTAAGCCGCTCAAAGTCGAAGGCTACCTGACCCGTGATCCGAGAGCAAAAGAGCGGAGAAAATACGGTCTTCGCAAAGCTCGGAAAGCTCCCCAGTTCTCGAAACGCTAATTGTTACAATCGATATAGAACGCTGGAGAAAAGACAATGGCAAAGAAAGGCATTCATCCGACCTGGTACCCCGAAGCTAAGGTTTTCTGTAACGGTGAACACGTTGCGACCGTGGGTTCGACCAGACCAGAACTACACGTTGATGTGTGGTCAGGCAATCATCCATTCTTCACCGGAACTCAGAAGATCATTGATACTGAGGGACGTGTGGAGCGCTTCTTGCGGAAGTACGGCATGAGCGAATCCCAGAAGAGCGACGACCAAAAGTAGGACAACTCGGTTGAAACTCATTCGACGATCGCGTTTTGAGTTGCCGCGATTGTCTTTTCACCGAATTCCTATTTTTTGAGGCTCGATTCTCATGGCTGAAGCATACCTAATTGACAAACTAAATTCGGTTGAGCAAACCTTTAACGAGTTGACGCGGAGACTCGCAGACCCGGATATCGCAAGAGATCCGGGCGAGTTTCAGCGCGTGGCAAAATCTCGATCGTCGTTGGAAGAAACGGTCAATACCTATGAGCTTTGGCGCAAAACAGAGACGGATTTAGCCGGAGCGCGTCAGCTTCTGAAGGAATCCGGCGGCGATCTTGAAATGCAAGAAATGGCAGCGATGGAAGTGGAAGAACTCCAATCCAAGCTGCAAGAATTAGAAAACCGATTAAAAATTCTCCTACTGCCAAGCGATCCGAATGACGACAAGAACATCATGCTGGAAATTCGGGCAGGCACCGGAGGCGATGAAGCCAGCATTTGGGCGGGTGATTTGGTGAGAATGTATTCGCGATTTGCGGAGCGTCAAGGTTGGCGCGTCAAAATGGCGAGCGAATCACTAGCAGAAGGCTTGGGCGGATTCAAAGAAGCCGTGATGGAAATTCAGGGCGATCGCGTTTATAGCAAACTGAAATTTGAAGCGGGAGTCCATCGAGTGCAACGGGTTCCGGTAACAGAAGCATCCGGACGGGTTCACACTTCGACAGCGACTGTGGCTGTAATGCCTGAAGTCGATGATGTGGAAGTTCACATCGATCCGAAAGATATTGAAATGAAAACGGCGCGATCGGGCGGCGCGGGTGGTCAGAACGTCAACAAAGTTGAAACCGCAGTCGATTTGATTCACAAGCCGACGGGGATTCGAGTGTTTTGTACCGAAGAGCGATCGCAGCTTCAGAACCGGGAACGAGCGATGCAAATTCTCCGGGCGAAATTGTATGAGATTAAATTAAGGGAGCAGCAAGAGGCTGTCACTTCGATGCGTCGATCGCAGGTGGGGACGGGAGAGCGATCGGAAAAAATTCGCACCTACAACTACAAAGATAATCGCGTAACCGATCATCGTTTGGGTCAGAACTTCGCTCTAAACCCTGTGTTGGAAGGTGACTTAGAAGACGTAATCGAAACTTGCATCTCTCAAGACCAACAAGAGCGCTTAGAGCAATTGGCGGCTGAAAGTGGGAATGAGGCGGCTGTCAAGTAGCTCGATTGAAAATCTGCTTAATTCCTTTCTGGAGTGGATGCTCTCGCTCAATTTACAGACGATTGCTGTAAGCTAAGTTGAAAACTTTTGTTGAGCTAGACAATGAGTGTTGATGACGTTGTTAAGTTAATCGATGCGATCACAAAGTTGTTTAGCGTGTTGGTCTATCCAGCAGTGCTTTTATTTTTCTTAGTTCGTTTTGGTCGAGATCTGAGCGATTTCTTTTCAGGCTTAGGTGAGCTATCGCTCAAGGGAGCAGGATTTGAGGCTTCTTTAAAGAGAAAGCAAGCTGAAGCGGCGGCGGCTTTGGCTGCTGCTGCGATATCAAAACCTGGCGAAACTCCAACTTCTGAAACTGCGGCACAAGGAGCAAAAGATGCTGTAGATGTGGTTGCTGAAGCTGTCAACTCTCGCATTGCTAAACGCGCCAGCCGATCAAGAATTCTTTGGGTTGATGATCGCCCAAATAACAATATTTATGAGCGGCGATCGCTTGAAGCTTTAGGGATCAGTTTTGAATTAGCCACATCAACAGAAGAAGCTTTGGAAAAGCTAAGTCGTCGGCGCTTTGATGCCATCATCTCAGATATGGGTAGACCCCCCGATTCTCAGGCAGGATACACGCTTCTAGATAAACTCAGGTCACTAGGAGAGCAAACACCATTTATTATTTATGCTGGTTCTAGGTCGCCTGAACATATTGCGGAAGCACGTCGCCGAGGTGCAGTTGGCTGTAGCAATAATGCAATTGAGTTATTTGAAATGGTCTTATCCGCAATAGGTCGTGCAGCTTAAACGGATTGGGTCGCTTGTTTATTGGGAAAGTTTCGATCGCGCTTTTGACCTGGCTAAACGAATGGTCGATCGTCGTTCTTCCGCTCATATTTTGCGCGTCTGCTGAACTCTTCCATTAAAATAAGCTCACTGAGGCGCGAGATTCAGGAGAGACAGAATGAATCAGAAATTAGTCGAATCACTAGCGCAGATTATTCTCTCTTTATCTGACGAAGAGCGGCAGTTTTTGGAGAAAAAGATTCAACGTCCTTCTATTGCAAAAGAAAAACAAAGTCTAGAGGAACGCTTAAAGAAGTTTGAGGAAGCTTATCAGATGCCCTCAGAACAGTTCTATCAGAAGTTTCAGGCGGGAGAACTGGGAGACTCGATCGACTTTTTCGAGTGGAATACTTACTACGAAATGTACAACTCAGCGCAACTTAAAGCGTCCTGAGACCATGGAGTTAGACCAGTACATCAGCGAGATTAAAGCAAAGCTGAATTCAAGTTTGATCGTTTCGTCGATCGACATTGTGGATGAGCGTGTGTTGTTCGATCGAGGCTATTTTCGCGCCAGATTAACCCTGGTGAATCAAGATTTTTTAGAAATTGCTGAATCATTCACACTTCAGGATGAACAATTGGTTACGTTGGACTACCGTTATCAGTTGAATCTATTTAAAAGTGGGTTGGTGAGCCGTTTGGTATGCTGCAAATTCAAGCAGAAAGGGCAAGGATAGATTAATTGTCAGCAGGCGAATCACATGCGCGATCGTAATAATTTCCGGGTCTTGCTGAAGCGTTAACGCGATCGCAATCATCTCAGGAGAACCACCTGGAGCTGCCATCAGCAAACACGATAACCAACTGAGATGCGTGAAGTAATGAATAGCTGCGGCGGCAATCAGTCCAGCAAACAACATTAATCCAACAGGAATGATCGCTTTTAATACAGTTGTGAGCTTCAACCGTGGATTGATGCCCCAGTATTCCCCGATCGTCATTCCAAGCAAAATCTGACCAATCACACTAAAAATGAGCGGAAAGCTAATCTGAAACAAATCATTGAACAATGAGAGCAATTCAAAGCCTAAACCCACCACGATCGCACCCAAAAATGCGGCGAGTGGAACTTTGATCTGAGTGGCAAAATGAACAACAATTACCGCGATCGTAATCATCAAGCCTGCGATTCCAAATGTTGACCACTCGACAGTAAATGCTCGATGAATGAAGCTTGCGATCGCATGAGTGGAAGCATTCGGGAGTGCGACATTTGCAATGAGCGGCATTGCAAAAATGACTGTCGTAAACCGCATCAGTTGAACCAGAGACACGATCGCGGTACTTTTCTCGTAATCGGCTGCCAAACTTGCCATGACACCAATATTTCCAGGAGTCGTAGCGAGTAATCCAGTGAGCAAATCAATGCCTTCTACACGGGCATAAAGCAATCCGATCGCGCCGCCTGCCGCCATGAGAAAGAAGGGCAATCCGAGCAAAATAAAGCTTTCAGATGCAAGTCCGCTGAGATGATCTGGAGGAAGTGAAAGTCCGATCGACAATCCCACGATCAACTGTCCAGCTTTTCGAGCGTTCCGATTGGGTTGAATTGTTGGATCAAGGTGTCGATAGCTGAAATAGACGATCGCGCCTGCGGCAATTCCGCCTAGAATCCAAGCTGCACTCCCTAAACTGATCGCTAACAATCCAAAGCCGATTAAGAGTGCCAAGCTTAATTCGATCGCAATTAACAGCGATCGGGCTTGTATGTTTGACAGTTCAGAATTCAGCGCCATGTAGTTTTCCGAAAACTCACACCGCATTGTACCGAGTTCATCTAAGTTCCGATGGTATACTCGGAACAATTTTGAGCGAAAAAATGCAATGGTTACAACCGCGCTGATTGTGGGAGCAAGTCAAGGGATTGGATTAGAATTTGCGCGACAGGTTTTAGAACGAGTCGATCGCGTTTATGCAACTTACCGCAGTCCAGACTGTGAACTGTTCAATTTAGAGCATCCGAATCTAGTTCGATTGCCGCTCGATATTACTAATGAGACACAGATTGAACAAGCGATCGCTAAAATCAAATCAGAAACACCAGAGCTACACTACGTGATCAATTGCGTCGGTGTTCTCCATGATGGAACCATGCAGCCTGAAAAAAGTTTGCGGCATCTGAATGCAGATCAGCTAACGAAATACTTTCAAATTAATAGTATTGGAGCCGCATTGTTAGGGAAGCATGTTCAACCGTTGTTAAAACATCGCGATCGTGCGATTCTTGCAACGATTTCTGCCAAGGTTGGAAGTATCACAGACAATCATATTGGTGGTTGGTATGGATATCGCGCCTCGAAAGCTGCTCTAAATATGTTCATGCGAACTACGGCAATCGAGTTTAAGCGCACTTGTCCAAATGCGATCGTGGTGACATTGCATCCTGGAACAACTGATACAAGACTCTCGAAACCGTTTCAGCGTAGTGTTCCGCCTGAGAAATTATTTTCAACAGAGCGAACGGTGCGACAACTATTAGAGGTTCTCGACAAGCTAGAAGACTCGAACAGCGGAGAATTCTTCTCTTGGGACGGCTCAAAACTGCCGTTTTAACGTTAGTTTGTCGAGTCTTTTCACTTCGGTTCTATTCCGCCCCGGAATAGAATTCGGGGCTAGCGGTGCGAAGCCCACTAAAGGGGGCTAAAGATGAATCAGTCTGAGGGTTGCAGTCCTGAAGGGACTTCGCACGGTTAGCCCCGAATTTCATTCCGGGGCGAGGCAGCAACGAAGCGGGGAGACTCATCGAACTAACGTCGTTTTAGGTTTAAATCGCTTGAATCCATTCTTTGATCTCGTAATCTGTCCAAATCTGGTTTTGCCAGTAAGGATCAGACTCGATCAGTTGACGCACGATCGCTTCATTTTCCGCTTCATAGATTCCAAACACTTTAGTAATATCTTTCGTTGGTCCAATGGTGATCAAAACACCATCTTCTTTCTGTTTAGCTAATCCATCTAAATGAGCTTGGCGATAAGCTGCTCTTTTCTCTAGCACATCTTCGCAATAGCTTCCCCACAAAACATACTTCGGCACAATTTCACTCCTTAACTTCTCAGGTCTACCCGAAATTTCTCAGTTAATGCTTCCCGTACTCTCTGATGCACCGGATCAACATCTTCATCCTTTAAAGTGCGATCGTCAGCCCGATACACCAATCGAAACGCTAAACTCCGCTGCCCTTGGGGAACGCGATCGCCTTTATATTCATCGAACAGTTCCACCGATTCGAGCAGTTTTCCGCCTGCTTTGACGATCGTGCGCTCTAAATCGCTCACTGCAACATCCCGCGCCGCATAAAACGCAATATCGCGATCGGAAGCGGGATAAGTCGAGAACGCCTTAAAGACCGGAACTAATGCTTCATCGGTTTCAAGATGGCGAATGATGACTTCAAGATCGAGTTGGAATGTGTAGACCTCATCGGGTAAGCCGCGCTCTTGACGCAATTGAGGGTGTAACTGTCCGAAAGTTCCAAGACGATCGCCTTTTACCCATAACGAAGCCGTTCTTCCCGGATGGAGTCGCTTGTCTTGTCGATCGGGCTGATATTCCACAGTTAAACCAATGCGATCGAAGACGCTATCTAATACGCCTTTTGCTTCAAACCAGGACATCGGTTGATCTTTACCGCCTCGAATCCATTTACCCCCAGTCGGATCGCCGCCCAAAATTCCGCCGATCGCTTCAGATTCGACCAGTTCTTCTTCTTGAGCAAAGATATGACCGATCTCAAAGCCGTTCAATGCTCCGTTTCCTTGTTCTAAGTTGTACTGGAATGCTTCGATCAAGCCATTCACTAAATCCGTCCGCAAAGCAGAATACTCAGTAAACAGTGGATTTGCCAGCACAATCTGTCTTTCTTCTCCAGGTTTACCCAGCGAATAATGAATCAGTTCGGTTAATCCCCCGGCTCGGAATGCTTCGCGAACTTTGCGCTTGATCACTTGCTCGATCGACAAATATCCCAGTTCCGTTTCAGCGGGCAATGTGTCTCTGAAATTGTTGTAGCCGTAGAGCCGCGCTACTTCTTCGATCAAATCAATCTCACGCTCTAAGTCACGATATCGATAAGGCGGAACCGTCACGATCCAAGTGTCTGCACCATTCGATTTCAACTCACAGCCCAAAGCGCTTAAAGTTCGCTCAACATCACGCACTTGCAGTTCACCGAAGTTTTCATCGGATTCGGTCAGTCCTAACACTTCTCGAACGCGCTCTAAGCGAAGCTCGATCGTTCTGGTTAAAGTGTTTGGTCGATGATCGATCGTATTTTGAGCCGTAACCGTTCCCCCTGCAACTTCGAGCATCAATTCGATCGCTCGACGACTCGCGGTTTCGAGTCCTGCCAAATTGACACCGCGTTCGTATCGGGCAGATGCTTCTGTTCTTAAACCTTGCGATCGCGCTGATTTCCGAATCGCCGCAGAATCAAAAATGGCTGCTTCTAGCAATACATTCTGAGTGCTGTCACTTACTTCTGTTTCCTCTCCCCCAAACACACCCGCTAACATCGTCGGCTTGTCGTTTACGGTGATTAACAGGGCTTGCTCTTGAAGTTTGCGATCTTGACCATCCAAGGTTTTGACTGATTCACCCGATCGAGCAAATCTCACGCCCATTTCGATCCGATCAGTTCCTGCAACTTTGATCAAACTATCGAGATCAAACGCATGAAGCGGCTGTCCCCATTCGAGCATGATGTAGTTCGTCACATCGACAATGTTATTAATTGATCGCACTCCTGCCGCTAACAATCGACGCTGTAACCACAGAGGAGACGGTGCAATTTTGACATTCTCGATGATTGTTCCGATGTAAGTCGGGCAAGCTTGCGGATCTTGAATAGAAATCGATAGCGATCGTTTCTCTTCTACTTGAGGTGCAGCAGGTTCCGGTAGTCGCAAGGTTCCACCCGTCAACGCTGCTACTTCTCGCGCAATTCCCACCATGCTCAAAGCATCCGCCCGATTCGCGGTCGAAGTCAAATCCAAAATGGCATCATCTAATCCCAACAATGGACGAACATCCATTCCAGGCTTCAATTCCCCAGTCACAGACTCATCAAAGATATGAATGCCTTCTGATTCTTTTGTCAGTCCCAACTCTGACATCGAACAAATCATCCCTTTAGATTCAACGCCTCTAAGCTTTGCAGGCTTGATCTTCAAATCCACATTCGGCAAATACGTGCCCAAAGTTGCCACTGCCACGAAAATATCAGCCCGAACATTTGCCGCACCGCAAACGATTTGAGACGGACTCTCAGCCCCAATATCAACCGTACACAGACTTAAGCGATCGGCATTTGGATGCTGTTCTCGCGTCAAGACTTTCCCGACGACAACCCCATCTGCCCAGGTGCGTCGATCTTCAATATCTTCGACCTCAAACCCCGCCATCGTCAGCTTCTCCGCCAACGCCTCCGGAGTCATTGAAATATCTACCAGTTCCCGCAACCAATTCAGAGAGATACGCATCCGTCGCTTTCAACCACGCTAATCAAACCTCATTCTACAGCGCAAACAATCGTAAATAGTTCGAGAGCATCGCCTGTCCACAAAACAAACTGATCCCCGCTCCCAATGCTAAAAACGGTCCGAACGGCATCGCCTGACGACGGGATAACCGCCCTGATTTGATCGCGACAATTCCCACGATCGAACCTGTCAAACACGCCAAAAATCCACCGATTAGCATCAATTGCCAGCCCAACCAAGCCCCAATCATCGCCATCAGCTTCGAGTCTCCCGCTCCCATTGCAGGCTGTCCCAGAATCATCGATCCCACGATCGCTATCAGATCGAGTAGCCAAATTCCAGCGATCGCACCGATCACACCGCTGATGAATCCCTGAATTGCGCCGACGATGCCAGTTGTTAAAAAGCCGATCGCAGTTTGAAACACCAATCCCAACACTAAGCCCGATTGCGTCAACGGATTTGGTAGCGTCATCGTATCCCAATCAATCATCGATAGCGCCAGAAGCCAACTCAAAAACGCCCAGTATCCCAAAGTTGAAAGCGACAGATCGAAACGCAGAAAGACCACTAAGAATAGAAGTCCTGTCGCTGCTTCAATCAATGGATATCTAGGTGAAATTCGGCTTTTACAGTGAGCACATTTTCCCTTCAGTCGTAGCCAGCCAAACACTGGAATATTCTCGCGTTTTTTCAGGCGAGTGAGACAATGCGGACAGCGAGAAGGCGGATAAATTAATGACAGTCCAGCAGGCAATCGGTAGATCACCACATTGAGAAAACTTCCGATCGAGGCTCCGACAAAAAACACCAAAACCAGTGCAGGAACCGCAAGAATATCCATAAATCGCTTCAGACATCAGGGCAGTTTTCATTTAACTCGATCGAGCCAAATTCGCGCCCTTATTTCTACTCGATCAGTTCAAACGGAATAAAATACTCTTGCGGCAACAGAATCGGTTTACCTGAGAAAATAATTTTGCCGCGATGAGTAATTCGATTAATCGCCACGCCCAAAGGTCGATCGATATCCGGATGAACCGCAAAATACGTTTCATAGATCAGCCGCGCTGATTGAATCAGAGTCGGATCGAGATAAGTCACGTAGTCATTCTCATTCACGTCGATCGTCGCATCAACATTCACTAAGGCATTCATTCTTCAAACTTCGTCCAGAGACAGATTGAGTGTATCGTAGGTCAAAAACCGCGACTGGTACAAAAAATTGAGAAATTCACTTTAAAATTATAGAAAGTCTTGTTGTCGAGGTGGCTGAGATGAACATTGACTCTACAACTGATCTTCGCTTTCCCGACAGTGACGGCAAACCGATGTCCGATAATACCGAGCAGTTTCGCTGGATCGTTCTAATCAAAGAAAATCTCGAAATTCTATTTGCAGATGATCCAAATGTGTTTGTCGCAGGAGATTTGCTCTGGTATCCGATCAAGTCGCGATCGGCAGGGTCGGCTGCACCTGATGCAATGGTCGTATTCGGTAGACCGAAAGGCAGACGCGGATCGTACAAACAATGGGAAGAAAATAACGTTCCCCCTCAAGTCGTGTTCGAGATCCTCTCACCGAGCAACACCGCTCAGGAAATGGCAGACAAGCTGGCGTTTTACCAGCTTCACGGGATTGAAGAATATTACTTATATGATCCTGACGATATTGAGCTAAAAGGCTGGATTCGTCAGGGAGAAATCTTGGCTCCGACCGCACAAATGAACGGTTGGACAAGCCCACGATTAGGAATTGAATTTCGATTGGGGCGAGAACTCGTCATTTACCGACCCGATGGTAGACCATTTCTGAGTTCGATCGAGCTTGACCAACGAGCTAGACGATTAGAACGATCGCTTGAAACTGAACGCCAAAGAGCGCATCAACTCGAAGAATATTTGAGATCGATCGGCATCGATCCCGATCAGATCCCCCCGAATTCCTAACATGACCGAAATCAAACTGATCAACATCGGATTTGGCAATATCGTCTCAGCGCATCGAATTATTGCGATCGTTTCTCCCGATTCCGCCCCGATTAAACGAATTGTCACCGATGCCCGCGAAAGCGACAAACTGATCGATGCCACCTATGGACGGCGAACTCGTGCCGTAATCATTATGGATTCCGGTCATATCGTGCTTTCCGCCATCCAACCGGAGACAGTTGCCAACCGATCTCTCGCCTCTAAAGGTGGACTTGGCGACTAGAATCTGGAAAAACCTTTCAATCCTTCACCCTTTCGTTAACTAATTCAGTCGAGTTGCAAGCTATACTCACAGAATCAGAAATCTGGGAACACTAGCGCACACGTCAGGTATAGACAGCTATGAGCAAGGGTAGACTCATTGTTTTAACAGGACCAAGCGGTGTCGGAAAAGGAACCTTGCTCCGATCGCTCATCCAGCGACACGAAGAATTGTTTCTCTCCGTCTCTGTCACCACTCGATCCCCCCGCCCCGGAGAAGTCGATGGCAAAAATTATCACTTTGTCACACGACCGCAATTTGAACGAATGGTCGCCCAGGGAGAATTTCTCGAATGGGCAGAATTCGCCGGAAATTGCTACGGCACTCCGAGGCGAATCGTCGAAGAGAAAATCCGCAACGGAAAATGGGTCATTCTTGAAATCGAACTCGATGGCGCACGCCAAATTCGCAAATCGTTTCCGAGCGCTTTCCAGATCTTTATCGCACCTCCTTCGATGGTGGAACTCGAAGCCCGCATTCGTGGACGCGGACAGGATTCGGAAACCGCGATCGCAAGGCGGCTTGAACGAGCCTGGGAAGAAGTGGATGCAGCCGGAGAGTTTGACATTCAAGTGGTCAATGACGATTTAGAACGAGCGTTATCAGAAATCGAGCAAGCGCTATTTGAGCCAGCAGCCGTTTGCTGATTCATCGTACGGCTTGAGCACGATCGCGTACAGTCAATTTCACTACACCGCCTGAGTGGGCGATCCTTAAGATACCCACTCGGCTCACTTGAATCACGGCAAGTTGATGATTCGAGTTGAGATTGTGCGATCTCATGATTCAGAACGAGATTCGATGTGTAAAAAGGTTTCTAACCACCGATTGCGCCATGCGGTTCGTACCAGCAACGCCCAGAGAAAAGCGAACAGCGCCAGGATGAGATAATCGATCGGTAGCAATGGTCTAAGATCAAACAGCGATCGTAATCCGGGCACCCCAAGCAGCACGATCAATACGCCTAACATTGCGATCGACAAAAACAAATATCGCAAATCACCGCTGATTGGTGCCCCTCCCGTCCAAAACCGTGTAGGTGGCTTCACCAGCAGAATCAACAACAACCCACAAAAAATAAGAAACGCTAACAGCGCATTTCGCGCCACAAATAAAGCACCTAAGATTTTTGCGGGTGTGATGACCTGAGCAATTTCCCCTAGTGGCATGTCGCCATCTAGCAATTTCAGCAGTGGTGTAATTTGCTGCACAGTATAGCCAATGTAGATCAGCAAGCTAAACAACGCGAGTAGCGACATTGCAGGCACAATAAAGGGGAGTATGGATCGAATTAACCCCTGTTTCGGTGGTTTACCCGGTCTTGCCCAAAGCGTGACACCTAGCGTGGGGACTCCCTCGGTAAGCAGCGTTAGAATCGCATTGTGCTTGATCGTGAGCGGAAAAATGATACCGGGCATCACCAGAGACAGCATTAGAATCACAAATGCACAGATACGAACCAGCGAAATTTTGGTGACATCTTCGATGCTGTTCCGAATTCGCTGTCCTTCTAAAAACGCATCAGGTAATGCTTCAAAAGAGTCTTTGAGCAGCACCATATCTGCCACGCCGCGTGTAATCTGGCTCCCGCTCTCCATTGCAATGCCGACATTCGCCTGCTTCAGAGATGGAACATCATTCACACCATCCCCCATCATTGCTACATACTTACCCTGACTCTGAAATGCTTTGACTAATCGAGCTTTCTGATCCGGCGTAATTCGACCAAAGACGGTCGTTTCTGCGGCAGTTTGAGCAAATTCCAGATCGTCCATGTTCGCTAGATCTTGCCCAGAAACCAGCTTGATATCAGAATCTAAACCTGCCTGCATGGCGAGAGCGGCAACTGTATTGGGATTATCGCCGGAAATGACTTTCACCTCAATCCCACCCGCTCGAAATCGGCTCAATGTTTCCTGCACATGGGGACGCAGTTCATCGCCAAAAAATAAAAGTCCGATCGCTTGAAGTCCCAAAGGCAGTTGAGGCTGATTCGCATCGGTGCCCCGCATCGGTTTCCAGTCTGGTGTATGAGCAAAAAGTAACACTCGTAAGCCCTGATCAGCGCCTGCTTGAATGGCTTGCTGTAGTTCACGGGTCAGCGGAACAGCCGCACTCAAAACATCGGGTGCACCTAAGACATAGACACCTCCTTGATCGAATGCTTCTGCACTCCATTTGTAAGCGGACGCAAAGGGAATCTCTTCTTTTAAACTGCGTTTCTCACCGGGACAGGATTGAGCGATCGCATCATTCGTTTTATTGCTAAACGAAGCGCTTACCGCATAATCTCCGAGACGCGATCGCAGTTCCGTTTCAGAAAGCCCGATCGGTTGCAGGGATTGAAGTTGAATCCGATTTGCTGTGAGGGTTCCGGTCTTGTCTAAACACATCACATTGATATGGCTCAAAGACTCGATCGCGTTCGATTGTTGAATCAGCGCATTGCGGTCTGCCATTCGTACCGCCCCCATCGCATACGCCAACGTGATCATCAAAAACAATCCGCTCGGAACTAATCCAGCGATCACGGCAGCATTCTCAACACTCCGCTCAAATGGAGTCAGACCCATAATTAGAGAAATGCCTGCCAGCAACCACAAGAAGATCGCTGCAACGAGCAATAATCGCACGATTAAATTGATTTGTTTTTGCAGCGGGGTTAGAACTCGTCGGAACGATTTGGCTCCAGCCGTAAGCTGATTTGCATAACTATCTTTGCCAACTTTTTCGGCTTGATAATATGCTTTTCCACTCACACAGAAGCTTCCAGAATACAGCGGTTTTCCAGCTTGTTTCGTAATTAAATCAGATTCTCCAGTGAGCAGCGATTCATCCATATTGATCTCGCCCTCCCCGGTCACGCTGCCATCGACAACAATCTGATCTCCCGGACGCACAACTATCAAATCACCGATCACAATCTCATTCGGATCAACCACTTTTTCTTGGCTATCCCGCACGATCGTTACGGTCGGACGAGACACCACGGCAATTTGATCAAGCTTTTTCTTGGCGCGAATCTCTTGATAAATATTGACGATCGCATTTGTTCCAATCACAAACGCAATCACACCCACATCATCGATGCGTCCAAGCAAAATCAGCACAATACTGATAAAAAACAGAACAATATTAATAAACGTAAAAAGATTGTCTCTCAAAATATCGGTGTAAGTTCGGCTGGATTGTTGGGGAAGATTGTTGCCTTGACCCGCTGCACGTCGAGTCGCGGCTTCCTGATCAGTCAAGCCAGATGGGAAAGTTGCAGAATTCATAGGAATGATTCAAATTAAGGATTGTAATGGATCAGAGCGATCGAGCTTTACTGTAATCTCGCTTCAGATAAAATCGTAAGGCATTCGCGATCGAAGGTTCTTTTATGTTGCAATTTGCTTTCGATTTGAATCCACTATGAAGACATTAAACAAAACAGTCCTTGATCCCAATCTATCGATCGACGATCGCGTCTCGGCTGGGAAAGCTCTGCGCCAAAAAGTCAAACGCCGCGATCTCGGAGTGTACAAGCCTGCTCAGAATCGTCCTGATCCGATTGATCTACTCAAGGCACAGACCCAAACTCGACTGCCTGACTTGATCCCGGTTTACTACGAGCGGATGCTTGCTTCGCCGTTTGCCTTTCTGCGGGGTTCAGCCGCCGTGATGATCCAGGATATTGCCAACGCACCCACTACAGATATCAGTGTTCAAGCTTGTGGCGATATGCACGTCTCGAATTTTGGAGTGTTTGCTTCTGCCGAACGGAATCTGGTGTTTGCGATCAATGATTTTGATGAAACCTGTCCGGGAGCGTGGGAATGGGATCTCAAGCGATTAGTCACAAGCGCGATCGCAGCAGGAAGACATCTCGACGGCGATCGTGAGCTTTGTGAATCAGCGGTTCGCTCGATCGTGCAATCTTACCGTCAACATCTCCACGAGTATGCTCAGATGAGCTATCTCGATTTGTGGTACGCCCAGATCGAAGAGACAGAACTCCTCAAAAAACTACCCGACGAACAGCACAAAAAAGCAGCCCGCATCCTGGAAAAAGCGCGTGAATGCACTCATTTACAAACCCTGGACAAACTCACAGAACTCGTGAATGACCAGCATCAGATCATTGAATCTCCACCGCTAGTTGTGCGAACTGAGACGCTGATTCAGGAGCAATCTATCAGAGGATCGCTCGAAGAATTGATTCAAGATTATCTGTCCTCGATCGGGAGTGAGCGGCGCTTTTTACTGTCTCGCTATCGCATTATTGATGTCGCTCGTAAAGTTGTGGGCGTGGGCAGTGTTGGAACTCGCTGCTGGATTATTTATCTCGAAGGCAGGGATCAAGGTGATCCCCTATTTCTACAAGTCAAAGAAGCACAGTCTTCGGTGCTGCTTCCTTATGCAGAGCGATTTCAGAAGGGACGAGAGTTAGGAAGTCATGAAGGTGAGCGCGTTGTGATTGGACAGCGGCTGATTCAGGGTGCGCCTGATATTTTTCTAGGCTGGGGCGACACTGGCGGAATTCACTACTATGTCCGGCAGTTGCGTGATATGAAAGGCAGTATCAAGCTCGAACCCGGCAAGTTTCGCCCAAAAAGTCTTTTAGACTATGGTGTGCTGTGCGGTTGGGCATTGGCGCTGGCACATGCAAAGTCGGGCGATGCAGCGATGCTGGCTGGTTATGTCGGGAACAGTGAGGCACTCGATGATGCGATGGTGACATTTGCTTTTGCGTATGCGGATCAGACTGAGCAAGATTACGATCGCTTAATTCAAGCAGCCAAGCAGGGACAGATTCCGGTAGAGATTTAGCTGTCGAATAGGTCTTCTGTTCGTGCTATCAGTTTCATAGATTTGTGTTCTACCTTAAGAGCGATATGGCTTTGTGATGTTTGCTGGTATCACAATCATTGTCTAAGCGCGATCACCCTAGCCCAGAGGACTGCACCGATGAAAGGATTAGCTGGAAAAACTGCATTGATCACTGGCGCAAGCTCCGGAATCGGACAAGCGATCGTATGGCGACTGGCTCAAGAAGGGTGTAATGTCGCAATCAACTATCGCAGTAAGCCTGAAGAAGCGAAACATACCGAAACGGTCGCGCTTTCTCAAGCAAACGAAGCGGGACACAGCATTAAAACCCTGCTCGTTCAAGGAGATGTTTCCAAAGAAGAAGATATTCTGCGGATTGTGAATTCGACGATCGAAACCTTTGGAAGCTTCGATATTTTGATTAACAATGCTGGAATTCAAGCGGATTTTCCATCGCATGAACTGCCGACTGAGAAGTTTGATCAAGTGATTGGGGTGAATTTGCGCGGCGCATTTCTGTGTGCACGAGAAACGCTAAAGCATTTTCTATCTCAACAGCGCTCTGGGGTGATTCTCAATGTTTCGAGTGTGCATGAGATCATTCCGCGCCCGAATTATCTTAGCTATTCGATGAGTAAAGGCGGCATGGGGAACTTAACGAAGACGCTAGCGTTAGAGTATGCCAATCGTGGAATTCGAGTCAATGCGATCGCACCTGGAGCGACCATCACCCCGATTAATGAAAGCTGGACGAGCGATCCAGAACAACGCGCCGTCGTTGAAAGCCATATTCCGATGGCAAGACCCGGATATGCGTCGGAGATGGCAGCGGCAGCAGCATTTTTGGCATCTGAGGAAGCTGCTTATATCACGGGACAAACTCTTTTCATTGATGGCGGTCTGACGCTCTATGCAGATTTCCGCGAAACTTGGTCGGCTTAGACTTTACTGCGGGATTTGAAATAGGCTTCGAGAGTACAAGCGATCGCACTATTCAAAAACTGAACAAAAACTGAGCATCGATCGACCTGGTGACTGAGCAACTCGATCGGACAGACTATGCACAGTTGGGAAAACAACCAACGCAATCACACAAACAACGAGGAACATTATTATGAACCGTGTTACTGTGCAGTCTGAATTGTTCGTCGATTTGTCGGATGAACAACAAGAAACCGTGTCGGGTGGCATCAGTCTGAAGGATTTAATCAACACAACTTTTAACTTCAACAATGAATCGCTTGGATTCAAAGCGGATGCAAAATCGGGTCCGAGTGGAAGTGAGGTTTCGCAAATCGTGACTGCTGAGAAAAGCGCGATCGACACGAGCGCTCTGAAAGACTTTCAACTGAACTTCGATCCGAAGGGCTTGATGGTCTACTAGGTTCGATCGATTGTTCGTCATGAAGATCCCTGAAGCTTCAGGGATCTTTCCTCAATCCACTCAGGAGCTTGACATGGAAGAACCGATTCAAGTTCCAACACTGAGTCAGAGCGAGTTTCTACCGCGTCTTAGTCCGTGGGCGATCGCGGGGGGCGGCGTGTTGCTGATGGTGTTTGGAGCGGCAGTTGTGTTGGCTACGGTGCTGAAATATAACGTGACGGTGAAAGCTCCCGGAACGGTGCGACCTGCGGGAGAATTGCGGCTGGTGCAATCTGCGATCGAGGGCACGATCAAAGAAATTGCTGTGAAAGAGAACCAAAAGGTGAAAGCAGGGGATATTGTGGCTCGGATGGATGATTCTCGCTTGATGACGACCAAAAGCCAGCTTGAAGGCGATTTACGACAAGGAAGATTGCAACTGAATCAAATTAATGCTCAGATTCAGTCGCTTGATAGTCAACTTGCAGCCGAATCGAATGTTACCGATCGCAGTATTCAAGCCGCAGAAGCACAATTGAGAAGTCAGCAGCGATTGTTTCAAGACCAGCAAACGACCGCACAATCGAATGTACAAGAAGCGAGAGCCTCATTGAATCTAGCTCAGGAAGAATTCAGGCGGTTTCGACAGTTAGCGGCATCGGGAGCCGTTGCAACGTTGACTTTGAAAGAGAAAGAAGCAGCGGTTCAAGTGGCTCAAGCAAAAGTCGATCGTGCAAGTTCTGCTTTGAATCCAACTGATGCGGAAATTGCGAGAGCACAAGAGCAAATTGCTCAAATTCAGGCGAAAGGAGCTTCGACGCTGGCAACATTACGCCAACAGCGAGAACAATTACTGCAAAATCGAATTGAGCTACAGCGACAACTCGATCGCACTGCAAAAGAAAGCCAGCAGATTGAACGCAGCTTTGACCAAAGTGTGGTTCGTGCGCCGATTGCAGGAACAGTGCTGCAATTGAATTTGAGAAATGCAGATCAGGTCGTGCGATCGGGAGAAGCGATCGCGTTTATTGCACCTGAAAATGCTCCGTTTGTTCTGAAAGCTCAAATCGCGGCACAGGACATCGACAAAGTGAAACTAGGGCAGTCGATTCAAATGCGGGTTTCAGCTTGTCCATTTCCCGATTATGGCACTTTGAACGGTGTGATCAAGACGGTAGCTCCCGATGCTCGACCTGCGGCTGAGAATGCACCTGCAACTTATGAGGTGACAATGGAACCTGCTCGATCGTTTGTCGGGAATGAACGGCGGCAGTGTCCGTTACAGGCGGGCATGGAAGGAAGTGTCGATGTGATTTCGCGCCAAGAAACGGTGGTGCAATTTTTGATGAGAAAGACGCGGCTCATTTCTAATCTTTGAAAACTATGGTTTCTGCATTAAGACAAGGATATGCTTGTGTCTCTCAACTGAGTGAAGAAGATTGTGGAGCCGCTTGCCTTGCATCGATTAGTAAGCATTACGGACGCGGATTGAGCATTGCTCGATGTCGAGAAGCGGTGGGCACCGGACAGCTTGGTACGACGTTGTTAGGACTCAGACGCGGATTTGAAGCATTGGGATTTAAAACGCGATCGGTGAAAGTGTCCGAGCAAATTCTCGATCGCTTAAATGAACTGCCGTTACCAGGTGTGATTCATTGGCAGGGATATCACTGGGTGGTGTTTTACGGCAAGCGCGGGCGAAAATTTGTGATTGCTGATCCGGCGTTGGGGTTGCGGTATGTCGATCGACAAGAACTGATGGCGGCTTGGAATGGCATTATGCTGCTTCTGGAGCCTGAGTGCGATCGTGTGGTGCAGGCTCAATCTGAGGAAAAAAGCGGGTTTAGTCGGTTTTTTGGGCGAATCTTGCCTTATCGATCGATGTTACTCGGTGCATTGCTAATCAACCTTGTCTTAGGGGTGCTTTCTTTAGCAAGTCCGTTCCTGATTCAAATTCTTACTGATGATGTTTTAGTCAGACAAGATTCGCAGCTTCTTACAGTAGTTGTGGTGAGTGTGATTGTTCTGAGCTTGTTTAGTGGCAGTTTACAACTCTTACAATCGACTCTGATTGCTCATTTTAGTCAACGATTACAGTTAGGCTTTGTACTAGAGTTCGGACAAAAGATCCTTCGACTGCCGCTGAGCTATTACGAAACTCGCCGCAGTGGTGAAATTATCAGCCGATTGCGCGATATCAATGAGATTAATCAATTGCTGTCTCAAGTAGTGGTAGCGTTACCGAGTCAGTTTTTTATTGCACTAATTTCGCTGGGTTTTATGTTGTTTTATAGCTGGAAGTTGACCAGCGCAGTGATAGTTATCGGATTCTTGATGACAGTTTCGGTTGTTCCTTTTCTGCCGACATTGCAAAAAGCAACTCGAAATCTGTTGGTTCTATCTTCTGAGAATCAAGGGGTGTTAGTTGAAACGTTTAAGGGTGCTTTAGTGATGAAATCGACGAACGCGGCTCCGCAATTCTGGGAAGAGTTGCAAAGTCGATTCGGGCGGTTAGCAAATCTGAGTTTTAGTACGACGCAGATTGGGATTGTGACGAGCACGTTTACTCAACAGGTGAGCCGGATTGGAAGTGTTTTACTGTTAGGCTTGGGTAGCTCTCTGGTGATTAATCAGGAACTGAGTATCGGTCAATTGTTAGCGTTTAATGGAATGCAGGGGAACGTTTTAGCATTCATGAGTGCAATTCTCGGATTGATTGATGAGTACTATCGATCGCAAACTGCAGTCAGTCGCGTTTCAGAAGTGATCGATGCGACTCCAGAAGTTCAAAGTCAGACTCAGAAACCGTTTGCTCAACTTTCAAGCGAGGCGGATATTGTTTGTCATCGATTAAATTTTCATCATGCAGGTCGCGTTGATTTGATGGAGAATTTTTCGCTGAGCTTGCCTGGAGGAAATGCGATCGCATTAATCGGCACTTCAGGCTGCGGAAAAAGCACCCTTGCAAAACTGATTGCAGGACTCTACGCACCGAATTCTGGCAACATTCGGATCGGTTACTACAACTTACAAGATCTTTCGCTCGATTGTTTGCGGCAACAAGTCGTGTATGTGCCTCAAGACGCTCATTTCTGGAGTCGATCGATTGTCGAAAACTTTCGGCTTGGAACGCCTTATATTTCATTTGAGCAAATTGTTAGAGCTTGTCAAATTGCTGGAGCAGATGATTTTATTAGCCATTTGCCGAATCAATATCAAACTGTTTTGGGTGAATTTGGGGCGAATCTTTCTGGAGGACAACGGCAACGACTCGCGATCGCTCGTGGCATCGTGACTGATCCGCCAGTGCTGATTTTAGATGAATCGACCGCAGGGCTTGATCCGGTGAGTGAAGCTCAAGTGCTCGATCGCTTACTCAAATCAAGATGCGGCAAAACCACCATCATGATTACTCATCGTCCGAGTGTGATTGATCGAGCCGATTGGGTTGTATTGCTCGATCGAGGTGAAGTCAAAATTCAGGGTTCTCCAACCGAACTGCGATCGCAATCCGGTGAGCATTTGAAGTTTTTATCGTATTAGGAATCAAAACAATGTCTGAGCCAATAGATGAACTTTCTACAGAGCAAGAAGAAATGGTAACGGGTGGATTTAGACGACAACCGGGATTCTTTTTTCAAGACACTGCGATCGAGACTTTTGGAGAAAACCAAACGAATCTCGAAACGGGAGCAGGAAACCAGTTCTCATCGTTATCGCGCACCGGATACCGATTTCGACAAACAACATTCGCATTTTTTGGCGATTTTAGTAGTTTATCTCGCTTGTTCAGTCTCTTTCGTCGCTTCTTTTAACCACTATGGCTGCTAAAACTTTCAACCTTCTGAGCATCGGTGAACGGGGTGTCGGTAAAACAGTTTTTCTCGCTGGAAGCTACACAGAATTACAAGGAGAACATTCAACTGAGCATCCGAAAGCGTCTTGGTTTGAATCTCAAGATCAAGAAGTGCGATCGAACATCGAGAAAATTCTGCTGCATGTTCAAAACACAGGGCTTTATCCACCTGCGACAATTAAGATTACGAACTTTAACTTTGCTCTAAAGCGTCAAAAAGTCTTCGGAGTCAAAACACAATGTAAGTTTCGCTGGTGGGATATTCCGGGCGAAGCGTGTCACATTCGGAATCCTGATTTTCAGGAGCTTGTCTTGAAATCTCATGGGTGCTGTGTGTTTATCAGCGCTCCTGCACTCCTGCACGATCGAGAATACGCCCAAACTTTAGTGGATTTATTTGATCAAGTCGTTGCGATCGCGTCGATCGTGCATCAACAGCGATTGAATTATGCGTTTGCGTTAGTTTTAACCAAGTGTGATTTACTCGAATCCGGAACGGTGACCCAACTGCAAATCGAGCAAAATCTACAGCCGTTAATCACTCGACTCGATGCCCTCAAAGCAAACTATCAGCGATTCTATTCCGCAATTCCGATCGTTTCGATGCAGGGAACTGCTGCTCTCAATGCACGAGGAGCCGCCGATCCGTTACTTTGGTTACTTGCACAGTTGAACAAGCACCATCACTTTCAGCCAAATCACAATCTGGCAACAGGTTTAGCGCAATCTGCACTGTCACAGCAAATGTTTCCATCGACTCTTCGTAGGTCAGTAGCGCTACTAGCGATCGCGAGTCTCAGTATTTTAGGGATCGCGATCGCGTTGTTATTTACGCTCGGATTGTTTACGATCGCTCCAGATCAAGTGCCCGTTAACGAACAAAAAATCCATCTCTAATGTTTCTTCTTTTAGGTCAACTGATCTATACAAGCTTTCCTAAAGTTGGATTTCAAGCGCTCAGTAGTGCTGCAATTCCGCCTGAAATTCTTCAGGCGTTCATTGATCAAATTGTTTACCAACATTGGGATGCTTACAATCCACCTGAAGCGAACTATCGCGCCGTTTACTTATCTCGAATTGCTGCGGATCAGACGTTGTTTGGTTGGCTCTACAATGATGGAGCCGATGATTTAGGGCGGAACCATGTGCCATATTTCATCTGTTACTACTATGCGGGAGAACTACAGCCAGAGTACTTGGATGTAGTTTTTACTTGTTTAGAAAAAGGGGCGGCAACCGTTGTCGATCGACAGACGCTTCCTGATCAATTAGAAAGTGTGATCATTCCAGATCATGAAACGTATCAACCTGCTCGAATGGGAGTTGCAATTCCTCAAGACCTTCGCGATCAAACTTGTCGATCGCTACAGCAAGAAAAATTATTCAAGCTCTTTGTATCAGGAACGTTCACAACTGCGCTCGATTCTTATCTCGAAGAACTTTCGCTAAAAGTGTTAGCGAGTACTTCAGGGGGTCGAAAAGCTGAGGTTAGCCCGTTACAGCCAGCAAACTATGAGCAAATTCTATTATCAAGAGCGAAAACACTCGCCCCTCAAACGAGATCGACTCCGATCAAACTTGAAATCTTAGTTAGCTTGATTGCTTTGATTAGCACGATCGCGGTCGGATTTTTGTTATTTCAAAACTTGTCTAAGTCGCCTGTACAGCCTGCGAATCAATCCACAGTTCGATCGAATTCTCTCACTTTAGCAAGAACGCTCAATTCTTCTCCTGCTTGGTCAGTTCTGCTAGACGGACAAACGGTGATTAGTGGCAGTGAAGACCGCACGATTAAAGTTTGGAACATCGAAACCGGAACCATTCTGAATACGCTTTCTGGTCATACAGACGTTGTTCGATCGCTTGCTCTCACTGCTGATCGAACACTGATTAGCGGAAGTGGCGATCGCACAATCAAACTTTGGAACTTACAAACGAATCAACTAATTCAAACGCTTGATCACGGTAGCCCAGTTTGGTCGATCGCGACCTACGGAGATCGGCTCTTCAGTGTGGGAGAAGATGGAACACTGAAGATATGGTCACTGTCATCCCAAACCGTTTTACAATCCATTCGCGCTCATGAAAATCGAATTTTCTCAGTCGTAATCAGTCCTGATGGAAAAACGATCGCGACCGCTGGACTCGATCGCACGATCAAACTTTGGAATGCTCAAACCGGAGAAGCGATCAGAACGCTCACAGGACATAACGATGCAGTTCGTGCTCTAGCTTTTAGTCCTGACGGACAATCTTTGATGAGTGCAAGCTGGGATCAAACAGTTAAACAATGGAATTGGCAAACGGGTGAATTAGTTCATACCTTTGAAGGACATACAGCACGAGTTGTTTCGATCGCAGTCAGCCCCGATGGTCAAAGATTGGTTAGTGGTAGCATTGATAACACCGTAAGGATGTGGTCGATTCAGGAGCGCAAATTGCTTCAGACATTGAACGATCACAAAGATTGGGTGTTATCGGTTGCAATCGATCGCGATCGCGTTGTGAGCGGAAGTAAAGATCAAACGATTCGTGTTTGGAAGCACTAACAGCGCAAATATCGTTAGTGCTTCCAAACGTGAGTTTCTCTAACTTGCAAGTCTCTCTCGTTGCCAGAGGATCTCTGCAACACGAGAAATTCCTGCTTTCAGATAGCGGCGGTAAGTACTAAACGGTAAATCTAAACATTCCGCTGCTTGTTCTTGGGTCGGTGCTGGATTGAGATAAGTTCGATGCAAGGTTCGATAAAGCTTCTCGTCACGGGGAGACATTTGCAAAAGTTCTGCGGCTTCTTTTAAGCGCGATCGCAACACTTCAATGCGAGTGTCTGGAGTTGATTTCTCAATGACTAAGCGCGATCGTAACAGGGGATTATGATGCAGCACATCAGGACGAACAAAGTGACGAAACGCATCCCAAACCGCTTGATTAAACTCTGATTGGTTCAATGTGAATGAGGGTTCTGAAACGGTACAATAGGTCTGAACTCGTTGATGAAAACGGTTCCATACATCATAGCTTCGCCAACGTAGATCGGAGATAATCGCTTCTCGTGCTACCGAATCGAGGACTAATCCGAATCGTTCAGATTGTATAAAAGAAAGTCCTCTCAACCATTCAAACAGTTCATGTACATCGGATTGCTGGAGTAGTTCGGACAAAAGGGTTTCTGTTGTTGAATTCGCGATCGCACAAGCTCCTAAAGCAAGTCGATGAGCCGAACTCGGAACTTCTTCTAAAAATGTCTCTAACAATATCTGCGTGACACTAAAACTTGCATCTGAAACTAATCCTTCATCTTGAATGTATAAATCTGCTGTCAATGACAGCGCTAAAGGATGCCCCTGAGTAAAATTAACAATCTCTGGTAACGGTGGAATTGATCGTTTTTTAAGATAAAGCTGACGGTCTTCGGGACTGAGATGCTGAAGCGCGATCGCATAAAATAACGCGTTCCAGCCTGGATCAGTTCGCCAAGCAGAACTCGGAGCAGTTCGACTGGCTAACACGATCAAAGTTTGATCAGGTAACTGCGACAAAAATTCTTCCCGCAGCCAAGTTTCGAGTGAAGTAAGTCGCTCATAACTATCAATGAATAAGACATGACGTGCAGAGCCAATCCCGCCCACTGCATTCAGAAAAGTTTGGGGGGATGACTCAAAGTTGCGCCCATCTAAGTAAGTTGTAGAAATGTTCAGACTGCGGCAAATCTGAGCAAATTGCCGAATTAACATTGTTTTGCCGATTCCGCCCATGCCTGATAGATACAGTACCGAAAATGGAAGAATCGGGGACGCGATCGCATCTCGAAACAGTTGACACTCAGATTCACGCCCCACAAAGTACTGATGTCTCACAGCATTGAGCCGCTCGACTAAACGCAAGGTCATACAATTACGCCTCCAAGTCAAATCGATCCGTCACCGTGTTTGAATTACGAGTGACTAGAGGCAGCGGATTCATCGCTGTCTTTTTTCGGGTAAGTTTCTGGCTGGAATGCGCTGCCCCTTGTAGAATTTGCGCTCTAGACTGTGCAGGACAAGCCAAGTAGAGCCTGAAATGATTGGCACGATCGCGGCGAGAATGGCGATCGGCAAAGATGACGGCTGAAGAACGATCGAGATCAATGGCAAAACCGCCCAAGTGAGCATTCCAATAATCGCGATCGCGAATTTTAGCTGTTGAATTCGAGCGAGCGCCGTTCGACAACTGGAACAATGAATCGTGTGAGAAGAATATCGATCGAGGAGTTGATCGATCGATTGCAACGGCGGCAATGCTTCACCCGAAAATGGGTCAGCTTCAAAATCATTGATCCACTTCCGCAAGCTCGAAACAAACGAATCTGCACGAGTTGGTAGGTAGAAAGCTTTTGCAAAGTTTGAACTGTCTCCTTTTGCTGCTAGGTATCGTTCCTGATAGTGCAAAAAGATTTGATCATCTTCTAAAACAGCATTGTTACCAATGTGCGAATACCATCGAGGTGTCAATTTGATAAAGAAGCTAGGTAGCTTTGAAGCGAACTTAAACGGAAATCGAGCAAACACACGACACTCACCTTTACGAATCGGTGTTGCATAAACAACTGTCATTGTTCTTCCGAACTGCTTTGAGGTCAAATCATGCCACATCAATCCAGGAGCAATAAACTTTGTATGTTGTGATCCTAATGTTCCTTTGCGTGGTCCTGCTTCCCAAAAGCCTGTAAAGCCTTGTTTCCCAGATTCTAAAACTTCTAACTCAACCGGAGAAGCATTCGATCGATTGCCCACTGATTGATGATGCGTGAATGGAACATGACTCGCATCAAGCACATTTTCTAACAGCGTCAACGCATCGTAAGGCAAATCGCGAAAGGTATTCAAACACACCCATTCATCAGGTGATTTTTCCATCGGTTCAATAATGGGAATCTTGACCTGCTCTGAATTTTGCTGACCTGGATAAACAAAAAGTAATCCTTGACGTTCTGCCGTGGCATAAGAGGCAACACAGGCGCGTTTAGATTCATTTGCAGAAAGTCCTTCGGGTTGTTGGGGAATACGATCGCAGTTTCCATTTCCTTCAAATGCCCAACCATGATACGGACATTCGAGCAGTCCATCCTCTGCGATTCTGCCTTCTGAGAGTGGCGCTAATCGATGCGGACACTGATCTTCAAACGCTCTCCAACGCTGCGCCTTCCCATCCCACCAAATGACCAAATCTTGCCCTAACAACGTAAATTTCGTGGGCTTCGTCTGATCTAAATCTTGAACATAGTGAACCGGATACCAAGCTTCTTTCCAATCAAACCGAGTCGGATCAGTTCCACCTGCGGGAAGTTCAGTTGCTTCAGTCGATTGAGGCTTTTGATTGATCAGCATGAGACAGCCCTTTGAAGTCACCTTTACATTTCTTAATTATAAGAAACTGTATCGACATTGGACTAGAAACAATCTGGAAGACGGTGCTTCATGCACATCATCTTTCACAAGTTCTGTGGAGTCTCATTCATTTGCTGTTGAAGTTGTTGAACTTCTCCGATCGATAATCCAGTTCCACGGGCGATGGCATCGATCGGAAATCCTTCTCGAAGCAGGTTAAGCGCAATTTCCTCTGCCTTTTCTTTCTGAATTGAGCGGTAAATCACAGATTCTTGCATAATGTCCCTCTGCACCAAACGATAAATTACATCTTGCTTCAATCTTAACCCGGCTAAAATCGCTGAGGCTGCCCTCAAATTCGCTTGTGTTGTGAAATCTTCAATCTGATCCACGAGCTGGGTCACTTGGCGTAACATCCCTTCTGGACTTTCGCTTTGTCCAAGCGTGGCAAAAGGCAAGAGTCCTGGATATTGCAGAAATAGCGAGGCGGATTCTTCCCAGAGCCGAATGACATCAAATTCATGTCGAGTTCGTCCCAGCACGTAACTTGTTTGATAGACCAGTTCAGAATTAGTCGGCTTGAGATAAATAACGACCTGCCGCATCGGCTTATCCTTAAAGCGTCGCTGTCCTCGAACCCGATAATCCAACATCCGAAACGGAATTTCCGGCTTGGGTTGCGTTTGAAATTCGAGATGAAGAATCGATTCATCTGACTGAAGCAGAATCATTGCATCAGCGCGAATCGGATCAAGCGAGAGTTCGGAAGGCTGAATTTCGGTCAGGGTGACAGACCTTCCCAGTAGCCAACTGGCGAAGTCAGCAGAAAAGTTTTCAGCCAGAAATCGGCAAGTATTATCGTACATGGAAACAGTAAAATTTTACGTCCTGCGATGTCTACTTCGTTTCAGTAGTTAGATTGCGATCGCGACAATCCTGGAATGCCCTGCTTAATCGTTAGCTTTGAATGCGTCATAGTCGTCGTAAATGCTCATTTGAGGGCTATCCCAATCCTCTACAAACGTTGATAAACTCGCACGTAGAGCTTCAGACTGCGCTCTGTCAATTCCACGAGACTGTAAATCGATATCATCTGCTCTCGCGAAGGTTACGATTACCGAAGTCCCTTCAGGCACATCACTAGGAGTTTCTTTAAGTTCAACGCGACCATCACGATAAACGCCCTCGACGCTGGTTAGCATTCTTACCTCGCAGAAATTAGTAAAAAATTAAGCTGTCTTCTACAATTGTATTTGTATACTGGGTAGACTGCTCAGGAGAAGTAGAATCTAGCTAAGTTGGCTTACATACACAATAAAGGCTAAGTTTAGTAACCCAACAATAATTGCACCAACGATCGTACCTTTCATTAGTGCAAATCGTTGCTCTCTTGCGAGGTACATCGTAAAAGGAATGATGTAGATAAGCTGAGCTATGCCAATAGCAAAGATAAAATAACCTATAAAGGGGAAATTTGTCTGTAGAAGTGAGTAGGGAATTTTATAGATTGCGATTACTCCGATCGCACATACATTAGCAGCAACAATAATCGGAATTGCAATACCAAGAAGAACTTCTTTTAATTCATTTAATTGAAACATACAATGCTTCTTGCTGGACTCCTCTAATTCCACAAAGTTGTATTTCAAATTGGTAGCCATGTTATCGATATACTCTATCAAAACAGCCCAAGTCGCACATTCAACTCGGAAGATGTTGCTTGATCTCTTTTACTTGAGCCAGCCACTTGAGTAGCTCTTGCTCATTCAATCGCTGTTTCTCTGGGAAAAGTTGCGCCAGTTCTGCGGCAGGTCTTTCAGTTTGCTGCACCCACGCATTGATCAATGCTTCTCGATCGAGCAATCTTCCCCCAATCCCTAGCGATCGCTGAATCTGCAACTGCTCTTCCCGCCCGATCGCATCAATCACAAACTCGCTCCGTCCCGCTTTGTACAACACACCCGCCAAAGCTTGCGTATAGGCTTCACTATCATTCACTCGTGAAGCTAGGAGCGGTTGCGGTTGTCCAAATCGTCGATTCTTCGCCCAGATGAGAATGATTGAAATCACGATCGCTTGCAGCAACAAAATAGCGATCGGTGTTCTAAGCAAGTAATCTACCCAAGTCTGTGTGCTTTCTTCTTTCGCGGTTTCATCTCGATAGCCATGCAGGTATTCATCGATCCAAATCTTTTTGCCAGCAGCTAACTGTGCGAGAAATGCGAAGTTTCCAGGCTCATCTTGGTAGGCGTTGGCAGCGAGAAATGGAGTCGCTGCGAAAATGATTCGACCTTTGCCTTGAGGTTCTTCCCAGACGATCGACCCAAAGCGATCGCCTAACACTCGTTTTATTCCTTTGTCAGCCTTGAGTCGTCTGGAAGTTTCGATTTTGACTAAACCGCGATCGCTCTTGTGCTGTGTAGAAAATCCCGATTGAGTCGCAGGTAAATTCGGTCTGCCTAAAATGATCCAGGTATTGCCGCGCTCGACCCATTCCAGTTCAAGCGATGCTGCACCTATTGGATCAACCTGAATCATCGTGTTACCTGTGCCGGAAATCTCATCAATAGACGGTTTGCGCCAGCGTTCGATCGGAGTTCCTTGCCGCTGCATGTAGGCGTACCAAGCCCCGTAACCGTCAGGAGCACGACTGAACGTAGAGCCGCTCGTAATTCGGTTGCTTCTCGGTGCGATAAACAGCGTCAGAACAATGATCACCGCTAGTGCAATCAGCCCGAATACCAAACGTCGATCGAGTTTCTTCATCACGCCATTTTCGCCATATCAACGGTCGCCCGTTCAATGTTGCCATACGCTTTCTGAACGCGATCGAACATTTCAGCCGAAATGGGCAAATTGCTGAAATACAACAGTTCGTGAATCTCAAGTAACATTTGATACGATTCGGATTGAGGCAGCAATTGAACGAGCCGCGAATATTCTCGATCGGTGCGGCTTTGATCGCCCGGAATCAATTTCGTTTCATTCAGCCGTTGCAGCATCGCCATGTAGAGCGCTCTCGATGCTTCTCGATAGTTTCCCTGCTGTTGAAATTCCTGAGCGGTTCTGACCCACTGCGCGATCGTGAGTTCTTTTTCGAGGGTGGCAGATCGATCGAGAAATTTCGCAATCTGCGCCTGATTTCGTCTGACATACGATCGCACTGCTAGATAAATCTGAAATCCTAACCACAGCACAAAGAGCACAATAATCGTCCAAAAGATGGCTTCTAGCCACCAGGATGACCAATTCGGCGGATCAGGAACATTCGGCGGCTGAATCTGTGGAAAGTTCAACTCAATCCACTCGCCCACCTGCCGAAAAAATTGTTGGAGTTGCCAGTTAAAATCGGTCTTCTGAAATTGCTCAGCCGCCATCAGGAATTACTTGGTAAAGCTACTGACCAACCATAAAACCAGAAAAGTCACTAAACTGATCAAAACTTCATTTGTCGGCAGCATCGAGAAAGAAGGAAGCAAGAACGTGTAGACCACTCCACCGATCGCGAATCCCAAGAGTAAGCCCGCCACTCCTAAAAGAATCGATCGACCTAATTTCCGTTCCTTGCGGTAGAGAAAATACAGAGTTGTCCCGGTTGCCAGTGCCATCGCAATTTGCAGCACTTGGTCAGTTGGGTAGAAATACACCAATGTACCCAACCCCGCCATTCCCACGGCTGGATATGCAATATCTTGAGCGCTGGGTTGATCGATCAAACTCTTCAGCCATTCATTCGATTTCGCAGTCGGGGCGGGAGTTTCTGCGGGTGTTGCCTGAACCAATTTTTCAGGAAAGCGAATGCGATCGGGGACTTTAATTTTTCCTTCTTGGCGCAAGCGCAACCGCTCCATCAAGACAGAATCATAAGCCGCCTCGACTTCCGAAATTTTTCGCTGGTCGCCTGCCAATTCTTCGATCAACCGGGTTCGTGCCGTCTGAATCTCTTCAAACGTCGCGCCTTCGGAAACGCCTAACTTTTCATACGGGCTTTGTGCGCTCATGGGCTTGTGACTCCACCTTCTCTACCAAGAGTAACCTAGCTGCGTGGGGGATTACAACTAGAGTGTAGACGATGTAACCCTGACTTGAGTGAGTTTTTGCGATCGAACTTTTTATGGATGCTCTCCGTGGAGATCGATCTAAAAGCCCACCTCGATTTTAGATTCGACCGTAAATTCGCGGAAACTTCATCAAACTAGGCTATTCTATTCAAAACCTGAGGCATACTATTGCTGATGACAAGTTTTGACTGTGTAAGACAGAAATAGGGGTTTTCCCTGTTCGTTCTCAATCTTTTGTTTCTTCTCAATTTACTCTAAGCGCAAGGTTATGGTCATGGCTCCAGCCAAGATACTCGTCGTGGATGATGATCCAGCAATCCGGAATCTCGTTCATCGCTTCCTTACCAAGCAAAGTTATCAGATGGAATCGGCGGAAGATGGCAAATCCGCGATGCAGGTGTTTGAACAGTTCAATCCAGATCTGGTGATTCTAGATGTGAACTTGCCGGATGCGAATGGCTATTCACTGTGTCAAGAGATGCAGAGCCGGACGAATGTGTTTGTGTTGATGTTGACAAGCCGCACAGATGAGGCGGATAAGGTTCGTGGGTTCGCTCAAGGCGCGGATGACTACATCACGAAGCCGTTTAGCTTGGTGGAACTGGGCGGACGAGTTGGAGCAATTCTCAAACGTCAACGAATCGTGACAACAGCAGAGCAGCAGTGTCTCGCGTTTGGTGGGTTGATGATTGATCCGGTTCGTCGCGAAGTCAAGCTGAATGAGGATATCGTGCCGTTGACGGCGTTGGAGTTCGATTTGCTGCATTTCTTAGCGGCGCATCCGGGTCGAGTTTGGCGACGGGCTGAACTGATTCAGGAAGTTTGGGATTACGAATATGTGGGCGATCAGCGGGTCGTGGATGTTCACATCGGTCAGATTCGGAAAAAAATCGAGATTGATACGAGCCAGCCTGCTCTGATTCAAACGGTTCGAGGGGTCGGCTATAAGTTTGAATCACCAGCAGTTGTGAGTTAAATAAACTGGGGTTGGAAATGACCCCGGTTTTGTTTTAATTGATAACTGATGCTGATTTTTTAGTTTAATCACACCTAAAAGATAAGAATGGTGAGCGTCAAGAGAATTAGCAATAACTGAAAATTAGGAAACGAAAAAGCGCCCTATTTTTGAGCGCTTTACCAAAATAATTGCAAGTTTGATTAATCCACTCGCTCTTTTGGAAACTTTGGATCGCTTCGACTTACGAACGCTTGTTTCATTACAGCTTCGGGATTCTTTAGTTCGACTTCTCCCGTATGAAACTGAATTCGGATTAATTTTTCTCCGTCTTTGATTTCATCGCCCAGCAATGTTGCAAACGACTTTTCGCATTTGTCCGTGAGATACAGTTTCATTCCGCCATTTAGCAACCCTTTGGCAGGAATGCAATCAGGCTTAGATTCGGCGGTAGGGGAAGGTGGAACGGAGCGAACAACTTCAGGAGCGGGGGGAGCTACCATACTCGCAATAAGCAGAATCAAGAAGATCGCAATGGCTCGAAAAAGCGCGGAATATGCGAATCGCTCAACCATTCGACCAAATGGAGGGGAAAGAATCAGTGCGATCAACACGAGCATCAGCCCGCTACCGATATTTGGAGTGAATAGGATTGAAATACCTGCAATAGCAAGGGACGCGGCGACGAACCAACTGCAAAATCTTAGAAATCGCTTCATTTGTCTGACCTAGAAACACTTCTAGATTGCCCATAGATAAAACTAAGTAACTACAATCTGTACTGTTGAAAGACTTCACTCGCTGCCCGATGCACGATCGAATGTCGATAAACGAGCGCGTCCATATCCTCGGCATACCCGCCCCCAATCACACAAGCCACTGGATACCCTTGCGAAATACAAGTCGTTAACACCTGCATTTCCCGTCGATACAACCCGGAATCGGTCAGTGCAAGCTTGCCTAATCGATCGCCTAAATGCGGATCAACTCCCGCATCGTACAGCACTAAATCTGGCTTGATTTCAGAAAGTAAATCAGGAAGATACTGCGCCAAAGTTTGTAAGTATTCATCGTCTTCCATACCTTCAGGTAAAGGCACATCTAAATCACTTTGTTGCTTTGTTCCTGGAAAATTTATGTCACAGTGCATCGAGAAAGTGAACACAGTTGGATCAGATTGAAAAATTAGCGCAGTGCCATCGCCTTGATGCACATCGAGATCGACGATGAGAATCTTTTCGACTAATCCTAATTTTTGGAGAACGCGAGACGCGATCGCTAAATCGTTAAAAATACAAAATCCCGATCCATAGCTCGGAAACGCATGATGGGTTCCGCCTGCGGTGTTACACGCCAACCCCGATTTCAAGGCAAGCTGAGCGGTGAGAATTGTGCCTCCAACGGCGGTACAAGTTCGATTGACAAGCTCAGGACTCCACGGTAAACCGATGCGGCGTTGTGCTTTTGGATCGAGCGTTCCAGAACAGTAAGCATTCACATAATCGGGCGTGTGAACGAGTTCGATCCAAGCTTGGGAGGGTAGATCGGGAATGTGAAATTGATCGAGGTCGGCAATGCGATCGCTTAAAAGTAACTCGTAAAGTTTCTTAAATTTCTCCATCGGAAAGCGATGATCCGGTGGCAGGGGTACAACGTAATTAGGGTGGTAAACAAAGGGCAAATTCATGCAAAAAATCGGCTGATTTCTGTCTGTAGTTTTGTTAAAAAAATCGCTCAAATATTGCTGTTTGTAAGACTTTCTGGAGGTTGGTGCGTTTCATCCTTTAGACTGATTCGTGACTTAAAGCTGTCTTATACCCGCAATCATGGCTCATTCTAATTGGCACGACTATCTGAACCTTGCTTCGTTTTTTGCCAGCGTCTTCGGACTCTATGTTGTGTTGCACCAAAAACAAGCAAAAACTGAAGATTCTGAGATTGCTGATGAAGTTTTGTTTTCGATGGCGTTTGCCTACTGGATTGTACATTGTGTTGCGATTGGAGCACAGAAGTGGATTTCTCCCGACTGGACAACTTTTATGCTGAGCCTCAAATGGACAGCAGTGATTTCGTATTTACTGACTTTCTCCTGTGCGTTGAGCCTGCCGCTTCACCGGATTGCTTCGACTCAGCAGCAAGCAGAATAATCATTTCAAACATTGAGCGATCGCGCTTTCAAGCTGCTCCTGTTCGAGCGTCGTGAGAATGAAAACCTCTTGAACAGATTTACCTTGACGAGCGATCGCTTTAAACCCGCCCCGAATCGGCACAGAAATTTTTAATTTAAATTGAGGAGAATGAGAGCGGACTGATCCGATCACTGCCGGAGTCACAGTCTGAATTCCCTCGATTTGAACGAGCTTCTCAAGGATTGAAATCAGACCCGGAATATAGGTTGAATGCGTGAGAACGAGCCGCCCTCGATCGTTTTTCATGCTTTCTCCAAGGGAGCCATCGTTAAGCCCTCGATACTTAGCTGTTGATGATAGAGTTCGGCTTGTTCGAGCGGACCTGTCCAAACGATCGCTTGTCCTTCAAAGTGCACTTGATTGGTGAGCTTCCAAGCGCGATCGCTCGTCATTTTTGGAATGTACTGCATCAAGCATTTCGCGACGTGCTCGAAGGTGTTGAAATCGTCATCGAGCACGATCACTTTATAGTTTGGATACGTTTGGCGAGTCGTCTGATTGGTTTTCTCAGGAGTCGTAACGCTTCCCGCCATCATTGAAATGGAATTCTTAAAAACACTCGTCATAGCGCGTCACAGGGGCTGGAATTCACAAAATTTCCTATCAAATTCTAATTCAGTCTTCACCAAGTCGCTCGATTTTCAAACCGTAATCTTGTACTACACTCGAATTACGGAGTTTTCTGCTTAAATAAAAGGCTGTTGCGGCGTTGGGTCAAACCATGCGAAGAAAAAACCGCCAGAAACCGGGAGTCGGTAGCGTGTTTAAGAATATTAGTTTGATGTTGACCGGAAGTGGATTGCTCTTAGGAGCGGTTCTGGTTGTAGGATTTTTGCGATCGGGAGATCGATTCTTTGACCAATTGCGCGGGCTAATTGATGCGAAACCGCCAGAACCCAAAGTCGAAACGAGATCGGTCGTGATTCAGCAAGTCCGTCAAGCCAGCGAACTCACAACGGCTGTATTTACAATGGAAGCAGTTGTGCCAGCTCAGCAGGATGCCGCGATCGGGGGTGTGGTAATTGGAACAACGAAGCTTTTATACATTGCACGCGGAGAAGTCCGAGCAGGGGTGGATTTGAGCGCTCTGACACCGGACAGCGTACAAGTAACAGGCGAAACTGTTCGATTACGATTACCTGCCCCGAAAATTTTAGATAAAAAGATTGATGTCGCTCGATCGAGCGTGTACGACTACAATCGCGGTCCACTGGGTTTAGGTCCTGATGTCGCCCCGAATTTGCAGAAATTAGCGCAGGAAGAAGCACTGAAGAAAATTCAGCTTGCGGCTTGTTCGGATGGAATTTTAGAGAAAGCCAACGATCGAGCAAAATTAGCGGTGTCTTCCTTAATTCGCATTTCTGGCATCAAAGAGGTGATTGTAGAGCCTCAACCTGTTACTTCACAGCAATGTTCAGCTTCTTAAGTTGAATTGAAAAGCAAATTCTCTAACTTTTCTTAACAAAATTATCTTCAACAAACTCGATTTTTAATTCGCGATCGATTAGCGACCTAGATCAGCAATTAAACCGGGGATCACACTGTAGATAGGTGATCCCCCATTTTGTGAACTTTAAAATAAACATGAACTTTGAGTGCAGTAAGCATTTTTACTGTTCATAATAGAAATCAATTCAATTCTGTAATTTGTGAATCAACCGTTGATTTGGTAGCGATAAATACAAATTACCAATCGAATTGTATCTGTTCAAAGCTCTAAATTTTATTTGGATTTAGCGATCGTATTGAGGAAATATAAAATGCAGGTGATTCAAGCCGTTCGGTGTCCAAACTGTGGCAATCATGCCGAACGATTTCATATTCAGCCGGATCAATTAACCCGGACACAATGCGGCGATTGTGATTATTTAATGATCACTTGCTCGAAAACAGGCAGAGTGATCGAGGCGTATGCCCCTGGCATTTACGCTCGTCGATAATTCGATTTTTTGTGAATAGAATTTCTGGTTTTACTGGGATTTCTATTCACGTTAGAGGTTGGACAAGATTTTTGCTGGTGTGGTTTGAGGGAAAAGAAATCGGCGATCGATAAGTTTGCTGGGTTGCCCCGATCGGTCTTCGGCTCGGTCTACCCAGTCCAAACCCTTGTCCGAGATTCACGCCGATCGCACGACAAAACTCGATATCTTCCACCGCTTCTAAGCCTTCTGCTAAGACCGTGATGCCCAGTTCTTGTGCAACGCGAACTAAACTTTTGACCATGACTTGCTTCATGTCGTAGCGACTACAGCCATCGATCAATCGTCGATCGAGCTTAATCACATCTGGTCGCAGTTCCGTACAGTAATGATCGATCGCGACGTTACTCCCCAAATCATCTAGCGCTAATCCAAATCCACCCGCCCGAATTTGCTCGATCACTTTTGGTAAATTCGGGTGATCGCTCAACGCTTCAACTTCGGTCAGTTCAAACACGATTTGATTCGGGTGCAGACCGAGATCGAGAACTTGTTGGAAGTTATGCTCTAACGATTCGGGATGATGTGCGATCGCATTGGGTAAAACATTGATAAAAAAGATCGGACGATCCGATTGATTCCACTGTGCTAGAGCGCTAAAACACTTCGATCGAGCTAAGTTATCAAACTCGCGGGTCAGATTCATCGTCAGCGCAGCATCAATTAACTGTTGCCCATTAAATAGCTGTCCTTGGTCATCCTGAGCGCGTGCGAGACATTCATGAGCAACCACCCGACCGGAATTAAGATCAAAAATCGGCTGATAGTTAAAAAAGAGTTGTTGTTGCGCCAACACCTGAAAAAACCAGGCGTGTTTCACCAGCATCGTCATTTGACGCAGCGGTTGAGCATTGAGAAATTCACTCAGTAACGGGGCGGCATCGAGCGGCGATCGTGTCACGACATACCGCGATAATGCTTGCGCCTGATCTGAAATTCGCTCCGAGAGAGACACGAACAGATTCGATAGTTCAAATTCGTTCACTGTACGGTAGAGCAATTGTGGAACGATCGCGATTTTTCTGAAGCCTAATTGATATAGCACCAAATAAGTTTCTCGATCGCTCGGCTGCACAATCAGTTTTAGCGAGTGATTGAATTGAGGAGTAATTTGCACAAAAGAAGACCCTTCGCGTTTGGACAGATGCGATGGTGATGCCCTAATTGTAAAGAGACGATCGCGCTGGTTAATCCGCTGACCGTCTAAAATAAGTTCCGCACTTCTACGGTATCAAATACGGCTTGAAACTTGCTATTTCAACCAATCGCTTCATCTAATTTCCACAATTTCGATGAAAAATCCGCAAGAAATCCATTGCATGAGATCATTTTTTACAGCGTTCTTTTTTTGCCCTGACCTATGACTTCTCTAGCTGTAGACACCGCGCAATGGTCTGAATTGCTCCAGCAGCTTCTCGATCGTGACTCTTTATCGATGCCGCAAGCTTCTACACTAATGCAAGGTTGGCTCAATGATGAGATTCCTCCGGTGATTTCTGGCGGGATTCTGATGGCGTTGCAGATGAAAGGGATTTCAGCCGCAGAACTGGCAGGAATGGCGAAAGTGTTACAGTCTCAAGCGCAATTCATCGATCGTCCGGAGTTTCCCTTAATCGATACCTGTGGAACCGGGGGCGATGGCTCTTCGACGTTCAATATCTCGACTGCGGTGGCATTTGTGGCTTCGGCGGCAGGACTACGAGTGGCAAAACATGGGAATCGATCGGCTTCAAGTTTGGTCGGTTCGGCAGATGTGCTCGAAGCATTAGGCGTGAATTTGAGTGCGCCACCGGAACGAATTCAAGCGGCAGTTCAGGAAGTTGGGGTAACGTTTTTGTTTGCTCCCGGCTGGCATCCTGCGCTAAAAGTGGTAGCTCCGATGCGGCGAACTTTGAAAGTGCGGACGGTGTTTAATTTACTAGGTCCGTTGGTCAATCCATTGCAGCCGACTGGACAAGTGATTGGGGTGTATCACTCTGCATTGTTAGAACCAATGGCGGAAGCGTTAAAGCTATTGGGGAAAGAAAGCGCGATCGTGCTACATGGACGAGAAAGACTGGACGAAGCTGGACTGGGTGATTTAACTGATATTGCAGTCTTGAACAATCAAAGGGTCGAATTAACTGCGATCGATCCGCAAGCGTTGGGATTGAAAAAAGCTCCGATCGGTGCTCTACGCGGTGGAGATATTTCGGTCAATACGGAAATTTTGCGATCAGTTTTACAAGGAAAGGGAACTCAGGCACAACAGGACGCAGTAACGCTGAATGCAGCACTCGCTTTACGAGTTGGGCAAGCGGTGGATTCTGATGAACAGGGTATCGATCGAGCAAGAGAAATTCTGAAATCTGGTGCAGCCTGGGAGAAACTAACGCAACTTGTGGAATTCTTGCGCTGACATTAATCAGCGCAATGACTCATCAAACTCGCGCTATCTCAACAGAATTCGGCTACTAGGTCCAATCTGCGGCGGTTTTGCTTGCGAACCTTCCAACACAACACGGCTCACCTGTTGAATTTGATTCGTGCTGAGAATGCCGCCCGGATCGGCATCAGGACTGATTGGAAGAGGAGAGATAGGATTTGAGACTGGTGGAACGACGGGAGGCACGATCGGGGTTGGTAAGTCGCCCGGTGCGACAGGAGGCAATTGAATCGGTGCTAAATCTGTTGGAATCGTGACCGTTAATCGAACAGGCATCGCATCAATGCGGAAAGAATTCACCGTAGGACGGGGCGGGATTTGGGGATTCGCTCTGAAATTGTAGTGCGATCGAAAATCGAATACGGTCGGACTCGTGCCCCCATTACGATCGCTGTATCGCGGTCCTTGTCCACTAATATCGAATGTGCCTTGATACTGCAATCCTGTCGTTGGATCGGTAGCAATTCCGGCATATTTCCCGCGTACGACTAATTCGTCTTGAATCGTTCCGTGAAATCGAGTGGGAGCATTGTGATTCCGGCGAATCGGTTCGAGTTCGCCGTTAGAAAGAACCGGAGAAGTGAGAGTGCCATCGGTCGAGACGATCAGAATTCCACGAAAATCGACCCAGTAACGACCATTACCATCCGTCTGAACAAGGCGCGGATCAAAGTCTTGAGCGGAATAGACAAGCTGCCCGTTTCTGAAAAAGCGCCCTTGTGCATCCACATCTACTCTAGTCGTACCTTGGTTAAAATTCGGGTTTTGGCTAGGCGGAACGACTGTTCCCGTGACTACTCCCGTACTTCGGATCACGACTTGAGCCGAGGCAGATGGGACAAGATTAAGAGAAAGGGCAAATCCGACAGGGAGAGAAGCGATCGCAAAAATGAATTTCACCATATTAAAACCGGAAAGTAGCTCGAACAGCACCGACCACGATCGGATCGTTTGCTGTGTTGTGGTTGGAATTGAAGATCACGAGAACGCCAGGTGTGATGTCAAGAAATGCGTTCAATCTGGCGCGGTAGAATGCTTCTAAATGCAACGCGGTATCGGGTTGTCCGCCTCTGCTCCCTGTGTCACTGAACCGAGGAAAATTATATCCATCCGGTAACGTGCTGGCTGTGATCTTCGGCGGCTGTCCGAAAAGAATTCCACCGAGATTTCCCGGCACAAACAAATCAGGAAAGGCAGAGAAGACCATCCAATTTGTGGTTTGAACTGATCCAGAAAGGGCGATCGCTTTTGAGCTTGTCCATCCACCCCATCCGCCGATCGTAATTTTCGGATTCAATCGCCAAGCGAGAGTTCCCCCGATCGCATGAGTGGTAAAAGCGCTGTTCGTTGGAACAAACGGCGAAAGGAGTTGTGAATCACCGATTCCAGTTCCAAGGAAGCCATCCGGAGAGCGGGAGAATAAATAGTGAATGCCGACATCGATCGTATCCGTGGGCGCGATCGTCAATTGTGCCCCAGCGACATACCGACCTCCGATCAGTCCACCTGTATCAGAATCTCCTGCAAATGCGGGCAATTCAGCGCTGTATACTCCCTGCAAACTGAGTCGCTGATTAATCTGCCAATCGAATCCGACCCCGCCGATTCCGTTACCGATCGCTAATATCGGGTTGCGCTGACCGAGTAACGAAAGGCTTCCTTCTCCTGAACCTTCCAGCGGATTGATGCCCCGAAACACATTCGAGGGATTCACACCCGAAGCCCCGATCAAAACTCCGAAATTATCCGCAACTGGGAACCGATACGATAAATCACTGATGGCAATCTGATTCTCCTGCTCGGATTCATAGGAGAGCCGCGCCATGTTGGTGAACAGATTCGGGGCGTTCGATCGTGAATTTCCCGTCTGTAACGTGGTCAACAGCAAATCGCGCCCACTAAACGAAGTTGCAAGCGAAATTTGAACATTGTTTGTTAATGTTGGTTTGATTTCTGCCTGTCGCTCTGGTACGCCATCTCTGAGAAATAAATCGATATCAGCTTTGTTGCTCAATTGTGTAGAAACGATCGCTTGTCCAAACAATCGCGTCGTTGTTGAAAACTGATTTTTCTCTAATGTTGCAGTCCGAGCTTCTAAAGAATCGACTCGACCTTTAACTTCTGCCAGTTCTGTCGAGAATTCAGACTGAAGTTTCTGGAGAGCATCTAAATCTTGCCGGGTGACAGCATCCGATCTCTGAGCGTTAATCAATTCTTGAACGCGATCAAGACAAGCATTTAATCCCACCGCAAATTCGTACCGAGTCAGTGCCCGATTGCCGCGAAAGGTTCGATCTGGATAGCCTGCAATACAGCCATATCGTTCAACTAAGCTTTGAAGTGCCTGAAATGCCCAATCCGTGGGTTGAACATCGGACAGCTGCGAAACAGAAGTAACCTGCTCCATTCCGTCTGATGCTTCATTGTTGCTCGAACTAAACTCCGGAGTCGTGGTGGAAAGTCGATCGACGTGAGTTCTTTCACTGCGTTGCTCACCCGCCCCGGAATGGAATTCGGGGCTAGTAGGACTAAGTCCACTGAAGGGGACTGAAGATAAAGTCTTATCGGGCTTGTAGTCCCCTTTAGTGGACTTCGCACCGTTAGCCCCGAATTCCATTCCGGGGCGGGCTGAGATCGAAGCGGGAAGAACCGAAGTGGGAAGAACCGAAGCGGGAAGAATCGAATCAGGGAGATTTGTCGAACCCGCACGATCGACGTGAGCCGAATCTCGATCGAGATCCGACTGAACTTCTTTAGTGTCAGATTTTACAATGCTAAATTCTGGCGATCGCTCGGTTTCGGGAGCGGTCACGGTGGCGCTAACGGGTAAAGTGACGGACTGAACTGAGTTCTGAAACGTCTTTCTCTGGGAAATTAGCGGGGGCTGTTGAGGGGGAAGCGCGGTAGCTTCGCTGTTGCCAAAGGCAATCGCTCCAAGCTCGGTCATCGTCCATATGCTCTGAGTGCTGCACTCCCCTTATACCCACAGCGCCGTATAAAATCGCACTTTTGTTTTCAGTATTAAGAGGATTCGATCAAGTTCTGCGATCGAATCCTTTCTTCTCAGAACTGAAACGTTGCCCAATCTGGATTTCGCACGTATTCCGCCATGTTGTTGAACTTGCGAAACTCAGCCTGATGAATCCAAAATTCATTGTCCGGATAGTTCTCTAACCATTCCTGATGCAGTTCATCAAACGTTTGACTTAACCGTTCACGATCGAGATCCGGAGATACTTTGCCAAAATATCCCAGCGTAATGTGCGGCGTGAAATAGTATTGCTGCTCGATGCCGATTTCAATCAAATCCGGATTTTGGTAAACCGATCGACGCAGTTTCAAAATCCGCTCATAGCCCATCACGTCCGTTGTAGCGAGACAAACCGCGATCGCTCGCGCCATCACCATCAATCCGACCACTTGAAAGCGAATGGACTGCTCAGTGCCCATCGGTTGACACTGACGGAAGCTACTCGCCACCCGATCGCGCAATCGATCATCAAACCCTGGAGATTTCGCCGCATGGAGATACGCTCCATTCCAGATCAAATCCGCAACCGTTACATGAAAACTCTCAGCCGGAATCGGCGCAAACATCTCATCTCCTAGCGTTTCCGCAATCCGCTTCTGGTAGCGTTGCAGAGACTCGTAGATGCCCAAATTTTTGCCGTCCTCCTGTCCCGGCGGCGTAATCACCGTGTAGCCTGGAAAAGGAGTCGGAAGCCATACGCCATTCGAGCGCTGGAACTTTGGAGACTCTTGGATGTGCTGCACCTGAGACTTGTAAGTGTCTGGCAGCGTCAGCCGCATCACCCGATTGAGGAAAGTTTGATAATTCTCGTCCAATGTGCGATCGCCTCGCGCCGTAAATCGATAAATTAGAAATCCATTCTTAAATCTAACGGTAAAGTGTCATCCTACTCCGAGAGATTTACGATGAATGATTACTCTAGGGCAGGGAGACGCGGAGTTCGGTATGGGGATTTACTTTTATTGGGGTGAAGATAGTTTCGCGATCGCTCAAGCGGTGAAAGCCTTGAAGCAAAAGACAGTTGACCCGATGTGGGAGAGTTTTAATTTTGATAAATTTTCATCAGATCAAGGTGATGCGATCGTACAAGCCTTAAATCAAGCCATGACTCCCCCATTTGGGTCGGGGAATCGATTTGTTTGGCTGGCAGAGACGACTTTAGCGCAACGTTGCCCAGAGGAAGTGCTGACAGAACTCGATCGCACGATTTCCGCATTGCCCGAAACGACAACGCTTTTACTAACGAGTTCAACTAAACCAGATGGACGCTTAAAATCAACAAAACTCTTACAGACTCACGCAACGATTCAGGAATTTTCGTTAATTCCGCCCTGGAAAACGGAACTGATCGCGAAACAAGTGCAGCGAGTCGCGCAGGAATTGGATTTGAAGCTGACACAAAGCGCGATCGATTATGTGACCGAAGCGGTCGGCAATGATACTCGCCAGCTTCAGTCTGAACTCGAAAAGCTCAAAGTGTTTGCAGGCGATCGAAAAAAGCCGCTCGATGAAACTGCGATCGCACCGCTCGTGACCGCCAGCACTCAAAGTTCACTAAAATTACTTGCCGCAATTCGTCAAGGAAAAACGGCTGAAGCTCTGGAATTAGTTGCTGATCTCTTGCGACAGAATGAACCTGCACTGCGAATTGTCAGTACGTTGGTGGGACAGTTTCGATTGCGATTGTGGATTAAGTTAATGCAGGAAGCAGGAGAACGAGACGATCGAGAAATCGCCAAAGCTGCGGAATTGAACAACCCCAAACAGCTTTATTTTCTCAAACAAGAGCTTGCCTCCACATCAGTCGCACAACTGCAACGAGTTCTGCCGCTGTTGCTGGATTTGGAATACAGCCTGAAGCGGGGGAGTGATGAAACGATCGCGCTGCAAACAAAAGCGATCGAACTGTGTCAAATTTTCCAGCGTCGTTAAATCAACGTCAGTTCGATGAATTCCTTCGCTCCGTTGTTCACTCGCCCCGGAATAGAATTCGGGGCTAATCGTGCAAAGCCCACTAAAGGGGGCTAAAGGCGCATGAATTGGAGGCTTGCAGTCCTGAAGGGACTTCGCACTGTCAGCCCCGAATTTCATTCCGGGGCGAGGTCGAATCGAAGCGGAAAGACCGATCGAACCGAGGTTAAATCAGATTTGTCAAGAATCCGCTGCCAATTCCGGAGTCTGAACCGTTTTTCCTTCCCCACTTGGCACGTAGAAACTCGCAACCAACGCCACACTCAACCACCACAAAACGCTAACCTCTGGGCGATACCAAACCGTATCAACAATTCCATGCCCCATCATTCCCGCCATCGCCGTAATTGCCCCAATCAGCCAGAATCCATCCGGATCACCCATCGCTCTCAATCGCCGCAATTGTACAAATCCTTGATTAAACGCAACCAGCAATAACCATAGAAATGCCGTCAATCCGACTAACCCAGCTTCGACCGTAATTTCTAGCAAAATCGAATAAGCACTCAGCGCACTAAATCGCGCAGCCGAATAAAGCGGATACATCCTTTTGAACACCAGATCACCCGGACCAAATCCGAAAATCGGTCGATCGCGAATCATATCTAATACCGATCGCCAAACATTCAACCGAAACGCATTACTACTGTCCCCACTTCCGGCAAAAATACTGCCAACTCGATAGCGAAACGGCGTAACAAAAAGAAAGCCCAGCACAAAAACGCCTGCTAATCCTCCAAACATCAGGGGCAATGCCCAGACTCGTAAAAATTTCGGTAGGTAAGCACTCCACCAATACCGCAGCAGAACCACCAGCACCAAGCCCGCAATCACAAATCCAATCCAAGCGCCTCGGCTCTGAGTCAGAAGCAAACAAGCCGTATTCATACCGAACATGACGATCGCTAAAAGTTTCGGCATCCATCGCTTCCAGACAAAAATCGCCCCAAATGATAGCCACACCGCAGGCATCAGATAACCCGCCAAAAGATTTGGATTCCCCAAATAGCTATACACCCGCGTCGATTGTGCCGTGGGCGATTCTGGATCAACCCAAGTCGCTAACGCATCCGCCCCAAAAATCGCTTGCTGAATTCCGTACGTGCTGACCGCTAAAGCAGTCAGAAGAAAAGCAGTGATACAGAACGATCGCAGTTTTGCCGATCGCAGAACTCGCGCCATCAGAATGAAAAACATCAAATACAGCGAAAGCTTTCCGAGTCCCACAAAGGCAAGCCGTTTAAGCGGGGAAAGTCCAGCCGCGATCGAGGCAATTCCCCAGAACAGCATCACGAGCAAATGAATCGGGGTAAATCCAGCCCGTGGATCAGTATCGGAAACGGTCAACAGCAACCAAAACAGAATGCAGGTCGCCAGTATCCAGCCGATCAAATCCGTGGCAACAAAGGGAGAAAGCGCGAAGACGAGACTAATCAAAAGAGCCGCGATCGCATCTCCGTGTCGCATGATCCAGCTTTGTTGTCGCCAGCTAGAGAGCGATCCTACGACCCATTGATAGACATAACTCACCGATCGCCATTCTCGTAGCGGGAGTGTCGTTAAGGTCACCTGTTGCCAAACCGAATTCATACGCGAATTTTCCTATGCTCTAAAGCAAAAAGCCCTAGCGAATGGGCTAGGGCTATTATCCGCGATCTTGGTCTTTTGACAAGGTTATTGGGTTAATCGAGGCAGCGTAATCACATAGCGATATCCCGGTTCTGATGCGCCTTGAATCAGAATCTGTCCGCCGTGCATTTCTGCGAGTTGCCGACTCAGGAGCAAGCCGAGATTCTTCCGAACCGCATCCGCATCGGGAATTTCTGGAGAATCATCGAGATCGGTGAATTTCGCGGCGTTCAGCGCAGCCGCAACGGGCATCAATCCCGCTCCGGCACGATGACCATTACCATTGCTGCTAGGAGCTTCGTAGGTTGCTGCGATCGCGCTCGTCTGTGGAGTCATCATTTCCCCGAATCCGCTCAGTCCATCTCCTAAACAAGGATGCGATGCCCAAACGGTCAGACGCAATCCGCTACTCTTTTGAGAAACGTGCAGTCGAACGATGCTTCCTGTATTCGAGGATTGAATCACACTGAACATCAGGTGATAGAGCAGTTGGCGGATTTTCTCTTTATCGAGTAGCCAAATTCGATTACCTGGTTCAACTGAGAGGCGAATCTGCTGCTCACGACGGTTGGCGGCTTGTTCTAATGTACTGATCGCTTGTTGACAGAGCATCTCGATATCGATCGAAGCCAAGTTCAACGCTCGACTACTATCATCAAGCTGCGACAGTTCCAGAATCTCCTTCACCAGTGACAATAAGTACTGTCCGCTGTGGTGAATGATGTCGAGATATTCCTTCTGTTTACTGGTCAGCGGTCCATAAATTTCACGGTTCAGGACGCTTGCCATTCCCATGACCGAAGTTAACGGCGTACGTAACTCCTGAGTCAATTGGGCAAGCAGTTCAAACTTCACTGGGTTCGCAGCGATCGGAACTGGAGGCTGAATCGTGGGGACTGGAGTACCCGCCCCCTGAGATTTGAGTAATTGCAGGCGTTCATACTCGCTCATGCTTAAACGAGCCGTCAGCATGAGAAATTCCGCATCCCGTTCTGTGAAATTACGGGGGCGAGAGTCCATCACGCAGAGTGACCCAATGCAGTCTCCACTGACCGTCAGCAAAGGTGCACCCAGATACGCCCGAATTCCGTACTGTTGACACAGAAGAGAATTCGCGAATGCAGGATGATCCAGTGTGTCATCGATCGCTAAAACCTGTTGACTATCGACAACATAAACGCAGAAGGATTCTTCTCGCGGTAATTGGCGTGAGAGTGCCAAATCATTCATGATCCCCAAACGCGATAGACCGACAGCGGACTTAAACCACTGACGCGACTGATCGATCAAACCGAGCAAACTAATCGGTGCCCCAATCGAGTGAGCCACGGTTTGAGTCGCTTCTTCAAAGATCGGTACAATTTCGGAATCGAGCAATCCGAGTTCCGTCAATACCAACGATCGCTGCTGCTCACGGGCGGCAGTCGTTAACCCATCTAATCGACAAAAGAGCCTGTTTTCGGGGATTCCCATTCCAACCCCTATCCTCGATTTAAAGAACTTAGAGAACGGTTGACCTGAGTGTGATGAAATTCATACCCGCCAAACCGTCTGCAACTATACAAAGATTGCCCTGAGTTGAGACTGGATCAACGTCCGCGCACACGGGAGATTACGGAAGTTTAAGCGATCGAGAAGATGACCCCTGATGAGACTCCGGACAATTACTTATCCCAAGCGGAATGATTCAATAAAGCCGCAATCACACGGACTCCACGAAGCTGATTCGATAACGGTAAATGTCCCCTTGGAGCGTCGAGGCTCCAGGTGAATTCATTCGGGTAGCGTGTCCAAGTGTATCCGGCTTTCCAGCCGATCTTTGCCCAGAGCTTTTCCCATTTTTTCCCGACGCTGAGCCAGATTTGACGCTGGACTGAAAAGCCGTACTGATAATCAGAATGGGCTAACCAGAGCGCATCGATCGTATGTAAATCCGTGGTTGGGAAATGCTCGACTTCTGTGAAATAAAGCCATTTACGTAAGACCGCTGATTCGCCAGCCAGTTCACAGAGTTTTTGAATCGTGAGGCGATCGGCTTCTAAAAATTTTTGTTGTGCAAGAAGCTGCTGAAGTTCGGTGTAATCGATATTTCTTTCAGACTTCAGCGGCACCGTTCCAGTCGGAAAATGCTGCTGAAGAAACTCTAGAACTCTAGGAACTTGAGAATCATATAAAGACTGATAAATTTTTGCGGTGACTCGACCGGGTTCGTGCTGATCCAACAGAAATTCCATCAGCGCGGGCAAGCCATCTTCACCGAGCGCGATAAGTTCGTCGATCGTTTGGAGTTGCACCTTTTCGGAGTCAGATCGAAGCTTCAGTTGGAGAGCCGCGATGCTATTGGGAAGATCGAGGGCTGAAGAAGTCTCTAAATTAGTCATGTAAACCGTCAGGGTGTTAAGGGTTTCGGGAGTCGCCCCTCAAGATCCGATCGACGATCGCAGTGGTGGAAGACGGCACTTCGATTTCAATCAATCGAACCTGTCCGCCATAAGACTGCACGATCGAGGCTTCGGGCAGGGTTTGTAAATTGTAGTCGCCACCTTTAGCATAGATCTCAGGGTGAAGCGCTTCAACCAGTTCACAAGCAGTTTTTTCTGAAAAGATCACGATTCCATCGACAGATCTCAAGGCTGATAGCACTTCCGCCCGCTCTATCTCAGGAATGATCGGACGTGGCGGAATGCGATCGTTCTTAATCATTCGTATTGATTGATCGCTGTTTAAACCCACGACTAAAGCGCGTCCCAATTGCCTCGCTGAATTGAGATAGCGCACATGACCGCAGTGTAAGAGATCAAAACACCCATTCGTGAGAACGAGCGGTCGCCAACGATCGGGATAATTCTCGATCGCTTGCTGCAACTCGGTCAATGAATACACACTCATGCGTTTTCTTCGCTCGGCACCGTCTCAGTCGGGAGCCGATAGCCTTTCTCGAACGCATAGCGAACTAGCTGCGATCGATTTTCTAATTGCAGTTTGCTCAGAATGTTGCTCAAATGCGTTTGAACGGTTCTAGGGCTGACGAATAGATGATCACCAATCTGTTTATTGGTGTGACCTTGGATCACTTCCCAAAACACTTTCTCTTCGGCGGGCGTAAGGGGTAAAGGAACCGTCGTCAAAGTCGATTTTGGTTCTGGAGTACTGCTTCCAGACTGCTGCATCAGGCGGATGATCTCTGAGTGCATTCGGCGCGATCGCTCTAGTTGCGCTTCGATTTTCGCTAAGAGTTCTCTCGGTTCAAATGGCTTGATCAGGTAGTCATCGGCTCCGATCGAATGTCCTTGAACCCGATCTTCGACCTCACCCCGACTGGACAGAAAAATAAAGGGAACCAGTTGTCCGGTTCTGAGCGATCGTAAACGGCGACAAAATTCTAAACCGTCCATTTCCGGCATGATCACATCGGACACCACTAAATCAGGTGGATCTTGTTCAAACGAACTTAATCCCTCCGTTCCAGAAGCAGCATCGCGAACGGCATAACCCCGTTTTTCCAAATACCGAATCAAAGCAGTTCTCAGCGCAGTATCATCATCCACAATCAAAATCTTCTTCATGCACGTCTCCAGAGCTTAAGACGATCAACTCATTCCATTCTGCGTTGCCTTCGGCTCACGCTGTGGCGTGCCCGAAACCGAAAAACCAACTCATCCAACCCGTTCACCCAATTAGGTCAACGGGTTAACCGAAAATTTCCCCTTATCATGGTATCCCAGTGATTGATTGTTCTGAAATCCCAGACTTATCTTTATGTTCTATTCACCCGTGTGAAACAACACACCACAAAATTTGGTAGCCTATCTACCGCATCGCCCAACCTATCCTACTTGAGAATCATTCGACTATGTACGAAAAAATTACACCTCCGACCACAGGTTCCACCATCCAGTTTGAGAATGGATCGCCGATCGTTCCTGATGATCCGATTATTCCGTTTATCCGGGGGGATGGGACGGGGATCGACCTGTGGCCCGCTTCGCAAAAGGTGTTTGACGCGGCAGTTGAGAAGGCATATGGCGGAAAGCGGAAAATCACCTGGTTCAAAATCTATGTGGGTGATGAAGCGTGTGAGCAGTATGGAACGTATCAATATTTACCTGAAGATTCGTTAGCAGCGATTCGCGAATTTGGTGTGGCGATTAAAGGACCGTTGACGACTCCGATCGGGGGCGGGATTCGATCGCTTAATGTTGCATTGCGTCAAATTTTTGATCTGTATGCTTGTGTGCGTCCTTGTAAGTACTATGCTGGAACGCCTTCACCGCATCGGTATCCAGAAAAATTGGATGTGATTATCTATCGAGAGAATACCGAAGATATCTATCTCGGCATTGAGTGGAAGCAGGGAAGTGAGATTGGCGATCGCTTAATCAAACTACTCAACGAAGATCTGATTCCTAGCACTCCAGAACATGGTAAGAAGCAGATTCCACTGGATGCTGGAATTGGGATCAAACCGATTAGTAAAAAAGGCTCTCAGCGATTAGTCCGTCGAGCCATTCAGCACGCGCTTCGATTGCCCAAAGATAAGCAAACCGTGACATTAGTTCACAAGGGCAACATCATGAAGTACACCGAAGGCGCGTTTCGGGATTGGGGCTATGAATTAGCGACAACTGAGTTTCGCTCGGAATGTGTCACTGAGCGCGAATCTTGGATTCTCAGCAACAAAGAAAAGAATCCGGATTTGTCGATCGAAGAAAATGCCCGTCAAATCGATCCTGGTTACAGTGCGATGACTCCCGATAAGCAAGCTGCGATTTGCAAAGAAGTAGAGACTGTTCTCAATTCCATTGGGGAAACACACGGCAACGGACAATGGAAAGAGAAAGTCATGGTCAACGATCGGATTGCCGATAGTATTTTCCAACAGATTCAAACCCGTCCAGATGAGTATTCAATTCTGGCAACGATGAATTTGAACGGGGACTATATTTCTGATGCTGCTGCCGCGATCGCAGGTGGATTAGGAATGGCTCCAGGTGCAAATATTGGCGATTCTTCTGCCATCTTTGAAGCGACCCACGGAACCGCACCGAAACACGCAGGACTCGATCGAGTCAATCCCGGTTCATTGATTCTCTCCGGTGTAATGATGCTCGAATACATGGGCTGGCAAGAAGCAGCGGATTTGATTAAAAACGGATTAGGAAAAGCGATCGAGCAACGCGAAGTCACTTACGATTTAGCACGATTGATGGAACCTCCGGTCGATCAACCGCTGAAATGTTCTGAATTTGCAGATGCAATCATTCGGAACTTCTAACTCATTCACGGCTTGTCTAGTGAGATGAGCCGTGAATCTAACAATCGATAGAGTGAAACGCCTTTCTCAGGGACTAAGCAGGATTGTTTCGATTGCGGCATCGTGTTAGCGGACATCGAAAAGGAACTTGCACCATGACGATCGCAACCGATACTGATCAATCAGTCGAAAAGCTAGTTGACCTGATCAAGGACATTGAATTTTGCATGATGACGACGATCGATGAAGATGGCAGTCTTCGCAGTCGTCCGATGGCAAGCAACAAAGAAATTGAGGAAAATGGCGATGTGTGGTTCTTCACCTACGCAAGTTCGCACAAAGTCGTTGAAGTGAATCAACATCATCAAGTGAATCTCAGCTTTTCGGCTCCAGATAAACAGCGCTATGTTTCACTGTCAGGAACAGCGGAACTCGTGCGCGATCGAGCCAAGATGGAACAGCTCTGGAAGCCTGCTTTGAAAGCTTGGTTTCCTCAAGAGTTGGAAGAGCCGGATATTGCGCTGTTGAAGATAACAGCAACAAAAGCGGAATATTGGGATGCTCCAGCGGGTTGGGTGGCGAAAGCAGTTGGATTTGTGAAAGCGGCGACGACAGGCGATCGAGAAGATTTGACCGAGAATAAAAAAATCGATCGTCTTTAGGGTGAATTCGATGGATCGTCTCGCTACGTTGTTTGCAGCTTCTGCCCCCTAAATCCCCCAAAATTGGGGGATTTAGGGGGCGAAACACTCAGAAACGGAGCGAAAAGATCTCATCGAGTTAACGTGTCTTTAAGATCATGGCAAATTATTCTCGATCGCCCATTTGCACCTTGAACATTCCTACCGACGATTGCAATTCTTCCGCGACATCTACCGTTTGCCGCAGCGCTTTCGACATTCGCACCGATGAATCAGAAGTCAGAGACGAAACCTGCGCGACTTCTTTGATCAATTCTGTGACCGATTGTGACGTATTCGCCTGAGAAACCATTGCCTCAGAAATCGAATTCACTAAGCTATCCATTTGTTCGGACACTTGAACGACATGAATTAGACTCTGTTTCGCATTTCGGGCAAGATGAGCACCTTCAACAACTTGAGTTGCTCCCCGATTCATGGCTTCGACCACTTCGGTAATTTGTTGCTGTGTCGTCTCAATCAACGCAGCAATTTCACGGGTCGCCGTTGCCGATCGAGAAGCTAACTCTCCAATCTCATTTGCCACAATCCCGAATCCGCGACCATGTTCACCCGCACGAGTCGCTTCAATGCTGGCGTTGATCGCGAGTAAATCGGTCTGAGTGGCTAAATCATTGATCAAAGACACCACGCGCCCGATTTGCTGGGAAGATTCCCCTAGCTGTTTTACTTTGCGCGTCGCATCTTCTACAGTGGCTCTGAGGCTGTAGATACTCGTTACGGTGGAATCCATCACGCTTTCGCCCGATTTGGCAGCGTTAGTAGCGTTTTGTGCCACGATCGCGGCTTGTTGGGCACGTTCAGCTACCGATTGCATCGACAAAGTCATTTGCTCGACTGAATCTAGCGTGCGTGTGGTTTCTTGCGCTTGTTGACGAGCTTGTTGAGCTAAATGCTGCACCTCATCTTCGTTCTGGCTGAGTAGATCGCTGACTTGGGTAGAAGTGTGTTTCACTTTGAGCACGAGATCACGCAAGCTTTCGACGACTGCATTGAAAAAGTCCGCAACGGTTCCGAGGTCATCTGCGCTCACATTGGCACGAACGGTGAGATCGCCCCCGGAAACATGCTGGATTTCGCTCAAGAGTTGAATGATTTGCTGTTGAATCGAGCTTTTACGGACTTCGGCATCTTGAAGGGCTGATTGACGTTCTTGCAGCAGTTTCGATTGATCCAGAGCGTAACCAATCTGGGTGACGAGCTGCGTGAAAAAGGTAATTTCGGAAGATTGCCACTCGCGCTCATGTTCACAACTCTGAGCGCAAATTAGCCCAATAATACGATCGTCTTGTCTCAGCGGCACTGCAATTTCCGCTTTCGTTTGAAATGCTGCGAGTTGTTGACGATAGCGATCGTTCATTTCCTTCTCAGCATCTTTGATCACCCAAGCGGATTGAGTGCTGTATTGTTCAAATCGATCGAATCCTAATGGAGCTTCGATTTCTTTGCGAATCACACTGAAGTTCTGATTTTCGAGTGATTCAGCAATCACTTTTCCATTAACAGTGCTTGGTATGAATTGGTAAACCACAATGCGATCGAGCTTCAGAAAGTTTCGAGCTTCATCCGTTGCGGTTTGCAAAATCTGATTCGGATCAAGTGATCGACGCATTCTGACCGTAATTTCGCTCAGTGCTCGAACTTCCCGCGTTTGTTGTTCTTGACGGGCAACTTCATTTGCTAAAGACACTTCGGAAGCATTGATACTATCCGCCATGTGATTGAACGCGATCGCTAACTGTCCAACTTCATCTTTCGCGAAAATCTGAGCACGCACTTTGCGATCGCCATTTGCAAATGCTTCTGTAGTTTGCTGAAGTTCCTGAATCGGTTTAAGGACAATTCGCCGGAAAATTGTTGTCCAAAGAATGATCGCAGCGATCGCTAAGGCAAATACGATCGCTTCTTGCTGAATGCTTTTAAGCAGCAATTCATTGAGCGAATGTTCAGGGGTGCCCCGCACAATCACCGCACTTGCATTTTCATCAATGACGGGGACAGCTCCCTCCGGTGTTTCGACAATCCGATTCGGAATCGCTTTCGCTGCAACGGTGTACATTTGTCCATTGAGATCAATCCGTTTCGTCACAGATTCACCTTTGGCATCAATCGCAGATTTGAGAAGTTCGGAATCAGGGAGCGCAGGATCAATCTGGGTTTGCTGATTGCTCTCTTTTTTGAGTGCGGTTGCTAATCCGAAGTCATTCGCATTGCGACGGAAGTAAACAGCACTATAGCCACCGCTAAAGGCGTTGAGGGTATTTTCAACGATCGGCAATTTGCGGTTCACAATGTCCCCAAACACGAGAACCCCGATGATCTCGGAATTATCGCGATCGCGTACCGGAGTCACAACATAGCGAATCAGTGCATCTTGTTTAGCAAATCCATCGGGTAAAGGGGGCGATTCTTTGCTGAGTTCCTCCCAACTGATAACGCTGCTAGCTTTGACTTGTCGCCCGTCTTTGAGCACTTGTTGAATCAGTGGAAGGAGATCGGAATTGTTGACGGTTTCTTTCGATCGAGGTTTGTTCGCATTTGCAATAATACGAAGATCCTTGCCGACGAGGGTTGCATATTCCATGCGTCTTGCTTTCACTTCGTTTTGCAAAATCTGTTGTAGCTGTGATTGCAAATCGGCAGCAAGATTCTCGTTGCGCTGATGGTTTTTAGCAGCGGTAATGATTGTAGGATTGTCGGACTGTCCGCGTGATCCGAAACCCATCTGATTGATTTTGATGTTGTAGTTGGTTTCGGTGACAGCAACTTCAGACTTGGCTTGTGAAAGTAACTGAGTGCGAAGACTGTTCGTAAGCACGATCGTAGAACCGATGCCGAGTCCGATAATCGGGATGAGTTCACAAACGAGCAGCGCAACGAGTTGTTTTTTACCGATCGATAAGTTGTGAAACCAATTCGATCGAGCGGGAGTAGAACGAGATTGAGCGGCGATTGAAGCGGGAGGGGTGTCTAACATAGAGGGATGGCGCGGGGTAACTTTCACTCCAAGAACGTGTGGTCGATCGGGGTTAAACCGGGTTGTCATTTCAATTTGAAAGTGAAGTTTAACCCAGACAATCGAACAGACGTTCTTCAGTTATTAAAGAGGATTCTGCCACCATTCAAGCGTTTTCTTTGACAATTTTTCCAGATTAAATCGCCAAGCGAAACAATTAAACAGTGACAGTCGATTGAACCATACTTTCCAGCGTTCGGAGTAGAACTTGTTCATTATATGGTTTTGAAAAATAAGCGGACGCGCCTAAATTCTCCGCAAGTTTCCGGTGTTTCTCGCCGCTGCGAGAAGTCAGCATCATGACGGGAAGCTGTGAAAGTTGACCATCCGATCGCAGTTTTGCTAAAAATCCATAGCCATCGAGTCGAGGCATTTCAATATCGCAAATCACCGCTTGGACAGATAAACCTGCTTCAAGTCGCTCGATCGCGTCTTGTCCGTCTTTTGCTTGCTCGACTCGGTAGCCCGATCGCTCTAGCGTGAGTGCTAAGAATCGCCGGACATTGATCGAATCGTCTACAACTAATACCGTTGGCGTTGAGCTTCCAGGAAGTTCAGGGCGCTGAGTTAAATTGGCTCTAAGTTGATCCCGGAAAGCGTTTTCTGTCGAGGGTTGAGCCTCCGATCGCTCACAGCTTGTGATCCACCGCAAGAGTTCCGCAACATTGACCAGCGGCACGACGCGCCCATCACCGAGAATCGTACAGCCACTAAATCCAGTCGGTAAAGATAAGTTGCCTTCGACTTTCCGAATGGTTGCTTCTTGTTCACCCCAACAGCGATCGATGTGAATGCCAAACCATTGTGGATTTTGATCGAGAATGATCACGCTTTGAGATGCGATCGTCGGCGGTGTTTCAAATCCGTGAGGAATGCGCGGACAGTTGAATCTCAACCATTTTTGAAGTCGAACCAGTTGCACCATGTGATCTTGCCAGTTCAGCACTTCACTACCGGGTGTTTGAATGACTTGATGCGGTTGCAGCAAGAACAATTCAGAAACGACATCCGTCGGGAATGCAAGTAATATTCCTGCACTTTCAACGAGCAATACTTTGACCGTCGAGAGCGTGAATGGAACAGACAATGTAAACGTTGTGCCGACTCCAGCTTCAGTGTGAACGCTAATTTCGCCTCGAATTTGTTTAAGATTGCTACGAACTACATCCATGCCGACACCGCGACCGGATAAAGCCGTCACTTGACTGCTCGTACTAAATCCAGGCTCAAAAATCAGCGATAACAGTTCCTCGTCGCGAGCAGCATCAAGCAGAACCGGATCAAGTCCCATTTGTTCAGCCCGATCGCGAATTTTGTCGATCGGAATTCCCTCGCCATCATCTCGCACCGTAATCACGGTGCGATTGCCCTCGTTTGCGGCTCGAATTTCGATGATCCCTTCCGGGGATTTGCCGCGTGATTCCCGCACATTCGGAGATTCGATCCCGTGATCAAACGCATTACGTAACAGGTGCATCAAAGGATCGCTTAGGGTTTCGAGAATATTACGATCGATCAATGTCCCTGACCCGCCCATATCAAAGCGAATCTGCTTGCCGTACTGTAATGACCATTCGCGTAATGCTCGTGGAAAGCGGTTGAGAATGTCCGAGATCGGGCGCATTCTCAACTGCGATAAACCACTTTGCATTTGTTTCGCGGTCTTGTTCAAGTTCCGAGCAGCTTGATCGGTGTCATCCAAGCTCAGATCAATGTCTTCGGTGACTTCTTGAAGCTGCACGATCGTTTCCATCACCTGCTGAGAAAGCAAGTGCAGGTCGCCATATCGATCGAGTTCCAACGCATCAAAGCCCGCTCGACGATTTGATCCATCGGTTAGCGCTCTTTGTCCAACTAGGGTGACGCGATCGTATGCCGTCCGTAACTTAGAGTTCACTTGGTCGAGAACTTGCACCCGTTCGTGTAAGGTTCTCGATAATGTTCTCATCCGTTTGAGATACAGATCTAACCCATTGCGATCGATGGTTAATTCCCCAAACAAATCATTCAGTTGATTCAACTGCCGCACTGGAACGCGAACCGTCGCATCATCATTTTCTGCAACGGGAACAGGGTCGGGTTCCGCTTCAAGTACTTTGAAATCGGTGACTTGCGCTTCCGGTGGAGCCGATCGAGCCGGAGCCGGAATCGGTTGAAAATCGGTGTAGCCTTCTTCGTCGATACTATCGAGCGCTTCGGTAAACCAATCTCCCATACTCGGTTCAAGGACAGAAGGCGTTTCGGCAAAATCAGTTAGCTCTGGAACTGAGCCATCGATCGACATCGGAATCTGATCGTACTGACCTGCGATCGCAAACATTTGAGCAGTGCGCCAGAATTTGAGAGCACTTTCGGCAAGTTCGATCGTATCTGCACTCTCATCTTCTATTTGGTGTGAAACCGACTGACAAAGCTGAATGAAGTTCGTCAGTTGCAGCATTTCACCCAATCCGCCTAACTCTTGCGCCAGAATCGAAACTTCCTCACGCAAACAAGGCTGCTCTGGGGTTGCTAACACGGCTTCCAATCGCTGTAAACAGCCTTCAACTTCAGTTTCAAACAACAGCGGTACAATGTCCTGACCGTCCTCCGGAGAAAGCACCGAGGCAGCATTTTCTTCCTGTGGATCGCCTAGCTCCGAATGCAGCGCATCAAACACCGGATACGCTTCGACCGAAAGCCAGTTCGCGTCAACACAAGAAGCCTGATGACGCTGGAGTGAATCGCGATCGAACTCCACCACCTGCCGCAAACAGCCCACCGCCGCTAATAGCAAATTCTCTAATCGCGGCGTGACCGTGACCGATTTATCGATCTTCAGCACTTTCCAGGAGTCTTCGAGCCGATGGGCAAGCTCACTGAGAACTTGAAACCCCATCATGCCCGCACCCCCTTTAATCGAGTGCGCTGCTCTGAGTGCCGCATTTGCTTTTGATGCTTCGATCGGATGATTCGACACACCTAAAATCGTGGCATCGAGCGTATCGAGATATTCTTGCGCCTCGTCGAGAAACTGACGGCGAATTTCAAGTTCTCTATCTTGCTTCATTTAGCCCACCTTAAACGTGCCCACTGATTCCTGTAGCTCTTTCGCCACGCCCACGGTTTGCCGCAGCGATCGCGACACATCCAAGGAAGCCGCAGAAGTGCGACCCGCTGCTTCCACAATCTCCTGCATCAACTGTGTGACCGCATCAGAAGTCTGTACCTGAGTCACAGTAGCATCTGAAATCGATTGCACCAGATCATCGATCCGTCGCGACACAGACAGAATTTGCTCTAAACTCTGTTTCGCATTATCCACCAGTCGCGTCCCTTCCACGACCTGAGAGGTGCCTTGCTCCATTGCTTCGACCACTTCTGAAGTTTCACGCTGAATCGTCGCGACAATTTGTTCAATCTCGCGAGTAGCGGCTGCCGATCGTGCTGCCAATTCCCCGACTTCTTCTGCGACCAAAGAGAACCCTTGAGAACCTTCATCCGCTCTTGCTGCCTCGATTCCTGCATTAATCGCTAAAAGGTTCGTCTGCATCGCAATTTGATTAATCAGCGAAACGACTTTAGAAATCTGCTGAGAAGATTCACCCAAGCGTTTCACTTTTTTCGCAGTTTCGCCGATCGTGTCTCGCAGTCCGAGAATATTCTGTACGGTCAACTCCATCGCAATCCCGCCTGCTTCAGCGGTCGAAGAAGCTTCACGAGCGACGTGTGCCGCTTGTTTAGCGCTATTCGAGACAGTTTGAATCGATCGCACCATGGTTTGAACCGAATTCAAGGTGTTCGTCGTCTCATCGGCTTGTTTGACCGCTTCTTCAGAAAGTTGTCGAATTGCTTGTTCATCCGAATTAAGCGAATCATTCACCTGAACGGCGGCAGATTTCACCTGAGTCACAATTTGACGCAGACTTTCAACGATCGAATTAAAGAAGTCGGCAACGGTTCCAATTTCTCCAGCGGTCACATCTGCCCGAACCGTTAAATCACCGTCCACTGCACCTTCAACATCACTCAGTAGGTCGATTAACTGCATTTGCAATTCTTCTTTCTGCTGTTGACGTTCTTCAGACAGTAACTCGGCGGCTTTTCTCGCTTCTTCGGTTTGTTGCAGTAAGAGTGCCTGATCGAGTGCATATCCAATCTGAGCCGCTAACTGTCCGAAGAAATCGATTTCTTCCGGTTTCCACTGACGCGGACCCGAACATTGATGAGCACAAATTAGCCCAATCAGTTCTTTGTTCTGTAGCACCGGAGCGACAACATTTGCCTGAACTTCCAAGCGCTCCAGAATTTCACAGTGGCAGTGGGTCAGACTCGTTTTCCGCAAATCTTCCATCGACCAAACGCGACCATCGCGATATCGATCGACAAGTGAAGCCTCCATCGGATCGTTAATAATCTTACCAAATGCCTTTGTCCAACCCGGTGCAACGGATTCGGTTGTAATCGTACCGCTCAAATAGTCTGGAGCAAAGCGATAAATCACGACGCGATCGACTTTCATAAATTCGCGAATCTCATCAACGCTGGCAGTGAAAATATCATCAGGAGACAGCGATCGACGAATTTTCACAACAATCTGATTGAGTAAGCGGGCGCGTTCTGCACTTTCAGTCTGCTGACCCACGTAGGTCTGTAACTGTCCCGCCATCGAGTTGATATTGCTGCCCAACACGCCGATCTCGTCTTCACCTCTCACCGCGACACGAGTGTCTAACTTGCCTTCTCCCAATTCTTTCACCGCACTCGTCGCTGCCAAAATCGGACGAGTGGCACGATCGGCTAACCATTTCGCCAGCAAGCCCGTGAGAACGACCACCGCCCCAGTTCCTAATAAGAACGTCCACAATAACTGTCGCTGCGGTTCAAACGCGGTTTCAGTCGGAACGGAAAGCACCACATCCCAGCCAAGATCGGGTAAGCGATCGCGTCCTGTCCAGGGCACAAAGCTGGAGAGAACCTGCTCGGTATCATTGCCGATCTTGCTATTGATCACGCGGGAATTAAGCGATCGACGCGATTGCATTTCCGAGAACTGCGAATACACCGAAGAAGCAATCTGTCCGATTTTAGATTCCTGCGAAGATAGAAAGATTTGGTTACTCGCATCTAAAACGCTGAACTCTGCACCTGTTCGGTTATAGTTCTGTAGCTCTCCAGCCAAACTTTTAATTGGCATCACCGCACGCAGAATTCCGGTGCGACGATTCGAGCCGTTTTCCTGTACCGGAGCCGTAATATAGACCACATACTCGCCATTCTCTGCCCGAACGGGACGACTAATCGAAACGCGATTTGACTGTAATGCAGAGCGGAAATAGTCTTGATCACCTTGAGATGGAATATTTGTACGATCGTTCTGAAACACGACATTTCCATTCAGGTCAAACAGTGCCACGCTGTCATAAACCGTATTTGCTTCGACAAATCGTTCGAGCAAACCTCGCTTCTCATCTTGAGACACCGCATCACGCACGTTTGGAACCGTCAACACTGGCAGCGTAGACAGAACTTGCATATCTGCGGTGCGCTCTGCCATAAAGCTCGTCACCCGCTGGCTTAGAGTCGTTGCGAGTGTTTCTTCAGCACTAATGATTTGTTTTGTGATCGAACGATTCGCAAAAGAATACGCAATCGCACCAATTCCAATCACAGGCAACGTCCCAATCGCGATCGCGAGAACGGTCGCTTTTGTTCTCAGGCTTAATCGTCTTAAAGCTGCGATCGCCGGAACCTGATTCACGGGCGGACGTTTCACGATCGTAGCTTTCGAGGGCAATTCGATCACAGCAGATTCGACGGGTTGATCCCGTTGGGCTGTGTTTAGTTGGTCAACCATAAGTCAAAGTTCTTAAACGGGTAGTGAAGGTAGATGAGAAAGTCCATAGAGCGCCTGATGAATAGAGCATAATCACTAAGAATGCTGGAGTAATGGAGCTTGTAAAATCGCTTCACCATCCAGCATAAAAATCACATCTTGAGCCTGTAGGAGGCAACCACGGGAATAAGGAATCAGTCCTTTTGTCACATGGCTCGGAACGGGTTGCAGTGAATCAGGAAGCGTCCAAGCAATTCCATCGACTCGTTTCACTGCTGCGGCAACCGAAATCGATCCGGTTCGCAAAATTACAATATCGTATTGCTGAGGACTGTAATCGAGCCTACCGACATCCAGAAGCATCGCGAGATCCATCACCCAAAGAACGCGACTTCGACGGTGCATCAATCCCAGAAGCCCCGGTCGCATATTCGGGATTGGGGTGAGGTAGCGAGGTTGCAGCACCATCACTTCTTGAACTTGTTTCATCGGCAGTCCGACTTGGGTGTTCTGTCCGACTTCAAACTTGAGATAGCTTTCTCCCAGATTTTGAGGCGCGATTTCGCCTCGACGGGTGGTGGCTAGGGTCAATACTGAGTTATCCACGGGTTATCCTCCGACCGATCGCACAGCGCGAATCAGTTGTTCTCGTGTAAACGGCTTCGTAATGTACACATCCGCACCCTGTCGCATTCCCCAGAGTCGATCGATTTCCTGTCCTTTCGAGGTACAGATAATGATCGGCACTTTCTGAGTTTCGGGATTTTTCTTCAAACTCCGGCAGAGTTCAAACCCGCTCATTCCCGGCATCACCACATCCGTGATGATTACATCGGGCTTAATTTCGATCGCTTTATTGACCGCATCTTTGGCAGAGACGAGTCCGATGACACTATAGCCACTTTCGCGTAAATAGTGGCTCAACAGCTCCATTTCCGAGGGCGTATCTTCAATGACTAAAACCGTTCCCATTAAAGTTAGGCTCATAACATTTCACAGCAGGTAGAAAGGGGCATTCCATCGTCTAGTTAACTGAGATATCGAAACACAGTTTTCACCAGTTCCGATTGGGTAAAAGGTTTCGTCAGATACCCAGAGGCACCGACAATTTTTGCTTTCGCTCGATCGATGAATCCGGTATGTCCTGTCACCATAATGATCGGAGTTTGCTTAAAGTTTGGATGCCGACGTAACAAAGAACAAAGTTCATAGCCATCCAAGTTCGGCATTCCCACATCGAGCAAAATGATATCGGGCTTACTCCGAACCACTTGCATCAAAGCTTTCACCGGATCGTTAATCATAATCACCGACACGCTAGAGTCATTCAAGAATGTACTAATCGCTTGTAAAACGGTTGGACTGTCATCGATACAAGCGATTTTGTACTGTGCGGTTGGAGCGGTGACAGCAGGAGGAGCCGCAGGAGTCGAATTTGCTGGAACTGAAATTTTAGTCGGTGCAGGTTCCACAGGTGGCGCAAAGCTAAGTGGTCTGGCTGTGGCAGTGGGAACGCTCGGAACCGAACTCGGTAAAGAGATCGCGGCATCAGGACTGGTCGCTTTCGGCGCTGCAACTCGTCGCAGTTCAATGTGACAGCGTTCGACGATCGGGCGTAAGTCTAATTGACACAGATCCGGATAGTCTAGAAAACTCGATTTCGCGATGACTTCGTAGATGCCCTCAGTTACGGTGAGAAACGGTTTCAGCACCTCGATCGCAATTAATTCAATCAGTTCCCGTGCACTTGATAGTTCAATAAATCGTTGATCGAGCAACCATTGAATGGCTTGATAATCTGCGCTATTTGCCGGATAGTTTCCAGAAGCCGCTTCAAACTGTCGCAACTGCGATCGATCGAGCAATCTCAGCGACGGAACGCGATCGCTGAGTTGATCGAGGGCGCGATCGAGTCGATCGAACGGCTGCACCGAGTTGGTTGCAAAGGCGAGTTTGCCTTCGTCCAAGTAGAGCAACCAGGACGTTGACGCGCTCATAATTTGCAAACATCCATCGACGCGGCGGCTGATCAATTGTGCCAACAACGGCATGGGTTGAAGGCGTTGAAACGGTCTGTGACTAACCATAACTAACCATAAACATTAGGCGAAGTTTTTGATCGATAAAGTGCGTTTCTATACAGGTTGCAGGCGCATCTTGATTCGACAAATTTATCTGACGATCGGCGGAAAACTTGGCGGCAACTCACTTATAGGAAGCCTATCAGTAGTGTGAACCCTCGTGTCATCTTAATAGAAACTTGATGAAGATAGAGGAATTTCCTCATACTTAAGTTCCCACTTCCAAACACAAAAATCCGAACCACCTACAATAGAGACAGTTCGTAACCTCGATATTGATTTCCGGATACTTTACTGAGCGAAAAACCCATGTTTTCCCTATCTGTATTGTGACTGTCTCTGTTCACTAAATTGGGTATTAACCTCCTAACGACACTGCCGAAAACGATTTCGAGATCGGTTTGGTCTAACTATGATCGTGATTGCGATATTTTAGAGAACCAGAGTTAAAACCCTCAGTATTTCGAGTCATCATTAGATTACTGGTAACTTTACCAAATAATCAAGTAACATTTGTAGGTTTTTCGTACTGAATGTAATAGGATATACCGATTTTTCTACTTTAAAGTAATGCGATCGCACCTGAAGTTTCCCACCTTTCTTGACTTTTGCGTGATCTGAGCCATTTGTATGAATTTTTTACTCACTATAAAGCTGTGAGCGAGAATACAGCGATCGCTTCTCTCTAAGATTAGAAATCAATGGATAAAAATCTATGATTTGCGCTTTAAATGTATTAATTGAAACTCAGTATTTTATTTAGACATTAATCGACGCGAATCGCAGACTTTACGTAGATGCTTAAGTGTACTTCTCAGGATTCTGAGCACTTTGTTTCAGACTGCATAGAAACATTAACTATTACTGCGATTTCCGCCGTGAGATTAGTGTTTCTGGTAGAAATTCACTATTCAAAATATTGTGTTGCAGAAAAAGAGGAGAAACAAAAGTGTTGACTTCTACGATGCTGGCAGTTGTGCCGAGAACTTTGGAATGGAGTCCGAACGTAGCAGCGGTGATGATCGTCTGTAACGTGTTGGCGATCGCGTTTGCGAAGTTCACGATCAAGAATCCGAGTGCGCCGCCTGCGATGCCATCCTCGAACATGTTCGGTGGCTTCGGCTTGCCTGCGGTAATTGGAAGCACTTGCTTCGGTCACATTCTTGGTGCAGGTGTGATTCTCGGCTTGTCAAACATGGGCGTTCTTTAACCCTTGTCTGTACTCAATTGGTTTTACTCAAAGATTGTCAGCCAGAGAAGTCATTCTTTGGCTTTTTTATGTGATTCGGAGGATGAGACGATTCGGATCGATTCGCTTCAATGGGTAAATTTGGAGGCGTACGGATGAAAATTCTCGTTCTCAACGCTGGCTCAAGTAGCCAAAAAAGCTGTCTCTACGAACTCACAGAGCCGTTACCAAACGATCCCCCTGCTCCACTTTGGGAAGCTCAAATCGATTGGACAGCCCAAGCCGGAAAAGCACTTCTCAAGATTAAAGCAAACGGAAAGAAGATTGAACAAACGATCGATTCGAGCGATCAAGCAACCGACACCTTACAACTCCTAAAAACGCTTTCCGAAGGTGACACAAAAGTCATTCAGCACTCGAATGAAGTGGATGTAGTTGGACATCGAATTGTTCATGGGGGTCAGTCCTACCGTCAGAGTGTTCGTATTGATCAAACCGTGAAAGATACGATCGCGGATCTTGCCCGATTTGCTCCACTACACAATCCTGCAAATCTGCAAGGCATCGAAGCGATCGAGCAAAGCTTAGGAAATGTTCCTCAAGTTGCAGTGTTTGATACTGCGTTTCATTCAACGTTGTCTGCTGCTGCGAGTCTTTATCCAATTCCCTATGAGTGGTACGAAAAAGGGGTGCAGCGCTATGGCTTTCATGGCATTAGTCATCAATACTGTGCAAATCGTGCGGCTCAGTTATTAGAGCAAGATTTGCACAGCTTAAAGTTAATTACCTGTCATTTAGGCAATGGTTGTTCATCGGCAGCGATTCGGAATGGTCAGAGCATTGATACCACAATGGGCTTTACCCCGCTCGAAGGCTTGATGATGGGAAGTCGATCGGGGTCAATTGATCCGGGTGTCGTGCTGTATTTGATGAGAGAAGATCATTACTCGATCGATGAAGTTGAAAAGCTACTCAACAAACAATCGGGATTACTTGGAGTTTCAGGAGTTTCAAGCGATCTACGTCAAGTCGTTAATGCAGAAACAGAACGATCAACACTAGCGATTGAAACTTATATTCATCGACTACGATCGAACATTGGAGCCATGATTGCAAGCTTAGAAGGATTAGATGCGATCGTCTTTACGGCAGGAGTCGGTGAAAATTCTGCAATGATACGATCGCGCACCTGTGAAGCGTTTCGCTGGTTGGGGCTTGAACTCGACGAAGGTAAAAACCAAGCTTCACCTGTCGATCAAAACATTGCAGCACTCTCCTCGAAAGTGCAAATTTTAGTGATTCACACTGAAGAAGATTGGGCGATCGCGCAAGAATGTTGGAAGCTTGCTCGGTAGACTATTTGTTCTATAATAAAAATTGGCTGGTCTTCTTCTGTGGAGTTTTTCCCATGACACTTGCCCAATCCCCGCTCACTCTGCCGGATCACAAACAATTGCCCGAATCCGATGGTACGTTCGTGAAAAACTTCCAAGAACATCCTCAAAGTGTATTACTCACAAGCTCCATCACCCCGATTTTGGATGCGATTCACCCGGATGGTCAGTATGCGATCGGGCAAGATTGCGGCATTTACTGGCGACTCACTGATCCGCCCGAACGGGGAGCAGAAGCGCCCGATTGGTTCTACGTCCCGAACGTTTCCCCGCTTCTCGATGGGGAACGACGGCGATCGTACGTCATGTGGAAAGAAATCATCGCGCCGCTGATCGCGATCGAGTTTGTCTCCGGTGATGGTTCAGAAGAACGTGATGCGACTTCCCCATTTGCTGGCGATGGTTCAAAGGCTGGAAAATTTTGGGTATACGAACAAGCAATTCGGATTCCTTTCTATGCCATTTACGAAGTTGACAAGGCATCGGTTGAAGTGTATGAACTGATCGGAAATCGGTATCAACAACTACAACCAAACTCGCAAGGTCGGTACTCGATTACAGCTTTGGGTGTGGAACTGGGAATCTGGCGTGGCACTTATCTAAATCAAACATTCCCTTGGCTGCGTTGGTGGAGTAACGAGGGGGATCTACTTTTGGCGGGTGAGGAGCGAGCAGAACAAGAAAGAGAACGAGCGGAACAGGAAAGAGAACGAGCGGAACAGGAAAGAGAACGAGCGGAACAGGAAAGAGAACGAGCGGAACAGGAAAGAGAACGAGCCGATCGACTTGCTGCAAAATTACGAGAGTTAGGAATTGACCCCAATTAGCTCACATTAGGGTATGCTTTAGAGTTCCTTCGATCCGATTCCTGGATCGCCTTGACTTTCAGCACATCCTAGCTATCGTCGCAGTGCGGGATCAATTTCTCGCTCTGGTTGCTCTTCCGCTTGTCGATCGACGGCTCGACGGAAGACCGTTCGATTTAATCGCTCTTGCAAGCCATCGATATACGTAAAGATCACAGGCACAACCACAAGAGTTAGCAGCGTTGAAGTCGTCAATCCACCAATGACCGCGATCGCCATCGGGCTACGAAGCTCTGATCCGGCACCGATTCCAAGCGCGATCGGTAACATTCCGGCAATCATTGCGATCGTGGTCATCAAAATCGGTCGCAATCGCGCCACGCCCGAATCGAGTACGGCTCGGTAGGTTGATTTTCCTTCTTTCTGATTGAGGAGTGCATAGTCAACGAGCAAGATCGAATTCTTCGATACTAGACCCATGAGCAACACAATCCCAATCAAAGCATACAATCCCAATTCTTTGTGAGTGATCAGCAATGCGAAGAATGCCCCACCCAATGAAAAAGGCAACGCCACCATGATAGTTAATGGATGCAAAAAGTCTCCAAACAGCAGAACAAGCACTACATAGATAAAGATCACTGCGGCTCCTAATGCGGCTCCCACGTTTCCGAACAGTTGACCCATGATTTTCGCGTTTCCGATTCGTTCTTGGGTGACTCCTGCGGGTAAATTTTTCAACGCAGGTAACGCATTCACTTTCTGCAACGCGTCACCAAGAGCAATTCCGCGTAAGTTAGCATCAACTGAAATTTGGCGCGATCGATTATATCGTCGAACCTGAGACGGACCATTGCCCAACTCAATATCCGCTACCGTTTGCAGTGCGACTAAGTTCCCGGTTTGGCTTGCGACTTGTAAGTTCCGAATCGTATCAATATCGCTACGGAACTGAGGCGCGAGTTGAACGCGGATGGGGATTTGTCGATCGGGCAAATTAAATTTCGCTAGATTTGCATCACTATCGCCCAAAGTTGCCACATAAGCTGTTCGAGCAATGCTTTGAACCGATACATTTTGATCGCCCGCACGAGCAGGATCAGGACGAATCAACACTTCAGGTTTTAATAGACTTGCATTCGATGAAACTTCGACTAACCCTGAAACTTGGTGCATCTGTTGTTCTAGAGTGCTTGCAACTTGATTGAGCGCTTGAGCATCTTCGCTTTTCAGCACAACCGATAATTCTTTTGAGCCACCAAATCCTCGACCCGAAAAGCTTAGCCGCACTCCTGGAATCTGAGCAAACAATGGACGCACCTGATTCTCAAACTCAAGCTGTGAAACGTTCCGTTCTTCTTTTGATTTGAGCAGAACATAGAGCGTAGATGTGTTCACCGCTTGATCAGTCTGAACTGCGCTGACATTCGGATTTTCTAGCAAACGTGAAGTTAATTGTTGAGTAGCGCGATCGATATCATTCAAAGTCGCTCCAGGCGGCAACTCTAACGAAATTACTGAGAGTCCTTGATCGACTGTTCCAAACAATCCGAACGGTAAACTTGGAACTAACGCAAAGCTACCGATTACAAATAGAATCGATGCGCCCAAAGTTAGCATTCGATGGCGTAATGCCCATTTCAAAATCGGTTCATACGCTTCCGCTAAGCGATCGCGTCTTTGCCGTTCCGGTTGCGTCGTGGTTCCACCTCTTGCTTCTTGAGTGGGAACAAACGGAGACATCACATTCGCAGCCGTGCCATTTGACGGAAGCGATCGAGGTTTTTTGCGTTTTCGCTCTCCATGTCCTTTCAACAAATAAGCCGCCATCAAAGGCGTGACCATTCGAGCAACTAATAGCGAGAACAATACCGAGGCAGCAACACTTAATCCAAACGGGCGAAAATACTGTCCAGTTACACCCGTCATAAATGCCACAGGACCAAACACAGCGACGATCGACATCGTTGTCGCCACCACTGCTAGTCCAATCTCCGCTGAAGCATCGAGCGATGCCCGAAACGGAGATTTTCCCATCTGCATATGGCGTTCAATGTTCTCGATTTCTACGATCGCATCATCGACCAAAATCCCCACGACTAACGCCAACGCCAACAGCGTCATATTGTTCAGCGTATAGCCCAATGCTTTGAGCACCGCAAAAGTTGGAATCAGCGAAAGTGGGAGGGCAACTGCCGTAATCAACGTGGCACGTCGATCGCGCAAAAACAACCAAATCACCGCAACTGCAAGCACAGCACCCAGAACAACGGACTCGATCGACGCTGAGTAAGACTCTCGAATATAGTTCGCTCGAACATTGTTGATCAACTGCAACCGAATATCAGGCGGCAATGTTTTCTGTAAGTCCTCGACTGCTTTTCGCACCCCTTCTTCAACCGCAACTAGAACACTTCCATTACTGCGTAACACTGAAAATGCAACGACAGGCTGATTGTTCAATCGTGCTAATTGTCTGGGTTCTGCGGTTCCGTCTGTCACAGTTCCTAAACTTAACAGTGGCACAAATCCACCTTTCGGCAAAGTAATTTCATAGTTCTGCAATGCTTGAACACTCGGCGCACTTCCCAACGTCCGAATCGTTTGTTCGCTGCCCCCTAGGTTACTCCGTCCACCTGGAAGATTAATGTTGAAGGCTCGAATTTGATCATTAACTTGATTAACAGTTAACCCATCTGCTTGCAATCGAGTCGGATCAAGCTCCACCCGAATTTCTTGATCAACACCCCCAATTCGATTGACCTGCGAAACTCCCTGAACCGCGAGTAATGCTCGACTAACCGTTTGATCCACGAAATTACTCAGTTCAACCACCGATCGCTGAGGAGATGCCACTGCATAAGTTACAACAGGTCCGCCCGTCGCCACATCTAATCGCTGAACGATCGGTTCATTAATATCTTGCGGCAAGTTCTGACGAATTTGCGAAATCGCGTTTCGCACGTCATTCGTTGCCCGATCGCTATTTGTCCCCAACACAAAGTTAATCAGCGTGACCGAAGACCCGTCTGTAATTGTCGAAGTAATTTCATCAATGTTACCGAGTCCTGCAACTGCATCTTCAACGGGTTTGGTTACTTGTGATTCTAGTTCGCTCGGATCGGCTCCGGGCTGAACGACCGTCACATTGACCGCAGGAATATCAATGTTTGGACTTTCATCAATGCCGAGAAATGGATAAGCGACCAGTCCCGCCAGCGTTAGGACAGCAAATAAAACAATTGTAGGAATCGGGGAGCGAATCGACCAAGCAGAAATATTAAACGACATACCTTTAACAGTTATTGTTGAGCAACGGTGACACGATCGCCATCTTTGAGATATCCAGCCCCCGCCACGACGACTCGATCGCCTGCATTTAATCCTTGAACAATCTCAACGGTTGTATTGTTCGGATCAGCGCTTTGAGTCGCTCCCGTTTGAACGATTTGCGATCGCACGGTTCCGTCTGGCTGTAACACAAACACAGTCGATCCTCCACTCGATTGAGGCAACACCGCTTTCGATGGAATGACTAACGCTTGAGCGGTTTGGGTTGTAATTGCGGCGCGGAGAAATAGACCGGAACGAATAGCAGAATTCTGTGGGAGATTGATTTTAACCGTCGCTTGTCGGGTTTGTGGATCAATCAATGGAGCGATTTCGCGAACCGTACCTTGGACATTAATTCGTCGATCGGCATCGGATGCGATTTTAACGGGTGAACCTTCTCGAACTTGTGGCAATTGAGTAGACGGTAGCTTGATTTGCAGTTCTAACTCACCCTCACGAATCAGTCGAAACAATGGATTCATTGTCGAAGCAACATCGCCCACCTTGGCTAAACTTTCAGCAATCACACCATTGGTTGGAGAGCGCACGATCGTCTGATTGAGCTGAGTTTGCAATCGTTGAATTTCAGCTTGACTCGCTTGAATGTCTGCTTGGGCTTGTCCAATTCCCGCTTGAGCCGTAGAAACCGCAGCTTGAGTCGTGGCAACAGCAGTCGCACGTTGTTCTAGATCCGCCTGACTAATTGCCCCCGATTGCGCGAGTTGCTGATAGCGTCTTAAATTACTCTGAGCTTCCGTTAATGTTGCTTGTTGCTGTTGTAAGGTCGCTTGTCTTTGTCCCAAAACAGCTTGTGCTGAAGTAGATTGTGCCTGAGCTTGATTCAGTTGTGTTCTTAAAACATCACCGCTCAAAATCGCCAATTCTTGCCCTGCTCGAACTGTCTGCCCTTCATTTGCTAACACTTGCTGAACTTGCAAGCCAGAAGCCTCTGGTGCGATCGGCAATAAATCTCTAGCGGCAACCGTTCCAGTCGCATCGATCGTGCGCGAAATTCGTGCAGGTTGAACGGGTGCAATGCTCACCGTTTGTGTCGAAGTTGCAACCTGTTGAGGTGCAGAAGTGGGACGACGCACAAAGAAAAATGCACCTGTTCCCCCAACCAACAAGGCTGATAATCCTAATCCGATCAACAGTCGATTTCTCTTTTCCGAACGCGGATGACGCACTCTAGGAACATCCATGAACACACTCTCCAAGCAAGCCTTCAAGACTTCTACGCTAAGTCACAAACTGCTTTGTTATCTGCGCCATCGGAGGTAGTTCGAGCAATACAAAGGGTGAGCTTTGCTCGAAATGCTAAGTGCGATATGGAGCCTCAAATAAAGGCATCAAAACATCTTAAACAAATTACTCGGATCTAAGCTTGCCTGAAGTTCAGAAGAGATTGCAAACGTACCGAGCGATCGTATCCGAATCAAATAATTCTCTAAGCGATCGAGCATTCCTTTTCCCGATCGCGCTTTGATATATCCCGGCAGTTGATACCCCCGAATATTCGTAAATTCCGCATCGTCGAAGGATGATGAATCGCAAAATCTGCTGTGACAAAAAACGTAGCTTTAATGTTTAAGCGATCGAGCAATTCCAAAACTCTTTCTAAGCCTCCCGCTGACACTTTGAATGTCACGCTGTCCGATAAAGTTTGACCGTATCAAACTCTTCGACATCAAACTCTTCGACACCAAAACTCAAAAGAATTAATTTATCCATGCAAAGCGTGAAACTCATTCTTTGAGATAGCGTAATACACAACGTCAGTTTTGTAATAGTGGGCGTTCTTTTCAAACGTCATTCCAACTTTTTGCATCACGCGCTGAGAAGCAATATTCTCAGGTTGAGCAATGGCAACAATTCGATCGAGTCCCGCCTGTTCAAATCCAAATCGCAGACAAGCGATCGATGCCTCCGTCGCAAATCCCCGATTCCAGTAAGCCTTATTCAGCGTGTATCCTAGCTCCACTTCAGGCGTTCCATCGAGATAAATGAATCCGCAGCGACCGATCAAGATTTGACTCTCTTTCTCAATCATCGCCCACATTCCAAAGCCCCACCGATCGAATCGTTCCAACTTCGCGGGAAAGCCTGCCTCTAGTTGCGATCGCGTCTTCGTTCCCGATGAAATGTACTGCATGGTTTCCGAGTCGCCAAAAATTTCCGCCAAGCGATCTAAATCTTCATACCTGAAAGGGCGCAACCACAGGCGTTTCGTCTCTAACTCTTGCATTCGATCGCATTCTCCTCTAGCTCGGATTTCCCAATGCTGGCACAATGATCTGTACTCATTTCACACTAAATGAAGCACCATGATTTCTACGCTACAAACTGCTCTCACTCAAGGTCGCGCCCTCAAAATCATCAGCGGCTTAAACAATTTTGATGCCAATAACGTCGCAATGGTAATCAAAGCTGCCGATCGCGGTGGTGCCACCTTTATCGATATCGCCGCTGATGCCGACCTGATCCGCATGGCGAAACAACTCACCAGCTTACCCATCTGCGTGTCTGCCGTTGAACCCGAAAAATTCGTCATGGCAATGGAAGCAGGCGCGGACTTAATCGAAATCGGCAATTTTGACAGCTTCTACGCTCAAGGTCGTCGCTTTGAATCCGAAGAAGTTTTGGCGCTAACTCATGCCACCCGCGCCCTTCTGCCAACCGTGACGCTTTCGGTGACTGTGCCCCACATTTTGCCATTAGATCAGCAAGTCCAATTAGCAGAAGACCTTGTGAAAGCGGGTGCGAATCTGATTCAAACCGAAGGCGGAACTTCTTCGGCTCCCGTCCATTCCGGCACGTTGGGCTTAATCGAGAAAGCCGCTCCAACCCTAGCAGCCGCTTACGAAATTTCTCGTGCGATCGACATTCCCGTTCTCTGTGCATCCGGCTTGTCCAGCGTCACTGCTCCGTTAGCGATCGCCGCTGGTGCTTCCGGTGTCGGTGTCGGTAGCGCAATCCACAAACTCGACAGCGAAATCGCCATGATCGCCGTTGTCCGATCGCTCGTTGAATCCCTTGATCGTGCTTCCGTCAACGTCTAGCCTTTAGTCCCCGGAGCGCGGACTTCGCACCGTCAGCCCCGAATTCCATTCCGGGGCGGGTGATGCAACAAACGACAATGCTTCAACTGCAACCAAAATAATTGACACAGTAAATGGTTGCTCTCATCCTCAAAACAAAAAACCGTAACGATCAATCAAAATCGTTACGGTTTCACAAATTCCCAAATCCTTAGAACAATCGGAAAATAAACGGATAACGAAACGGCTCATCTGGATTCGTAAAGCAATGCGCCAGTGCCCAAACCGTCAATCCCCAATGCAGCAAAAATCCGAGTCCAACCACCGGGAAGAACAGAATTCCACCGAGTCCAAACGTCAGAAACGACAAAATCCCGATCGGTACACCAATCACAATCGCCCAAAACCAAACATTCAGGTGAAAGTTCATCGATTCCTTGGCGTTTGCTTTGACGATCGGATCGTCAGTCAGCAGATTCACCGCAAACGGAACCCCAAACGAAAATATCGTTGTGCTAAAGAAAATTGCGCCATGACTTAAGCAGGATAATAAGCGGCGCTTGCCAGAGTCAAAAGTGGTTTGCATTCTGGATTTCTCCTATAGTGCTTTCTCTTTACAGTCTCGATCGTATCCTTCACATCGATGCCTGTATTAGTGCAGTTTACCGTACTGTCTAATGTTGCTGTCTTTTCCTTTAGATAGATTAATTTGAAGAATTCCTGACGCAATTTCAGGATCGGTTTACCGTTTAGGCGAACTTTCTCATCAAAATATTTAGAAAATCTAAAGAATATTCGACTTCATTTTTCTCCTCATTCTGCCGATAGAGGCAGCATTTAATCAAGAAAATCTAATGTCAAATAGATGGGGATCGCTCCCAACGAGGACATTTCTAGCTTTAAGCGATCGCTATTTTTTCAAAGGGAATTTCTATACAAAATTTAACGGTGTTCTCTCTATTTTATCGTCTGAAGTAGCGAGCTTTTGCTGTTAAAATCCCTCCTCCAAATTGCGACCGATCGCTAGAATCAGACCTTGTTTTTCGACACATGACTCGACTCTAGGACAACAGAAATGAACCGTTTTATAAATCTAACTTTCAAATTCTTGCCACTCATGAGCGTGGTGGTGTTTGCCGCCTGTAGCAATCAAAATAACGGTGCAAACCCCACTGCCAATGATCCAAACGCTGCGAATAATCCGACTGCAACAAACGCAGACACCCGATTTGCCGCCGCAAAAGGTTGTAAAAACATTGGCATTCTCTTGCCTGAATCCGATTCATCCGCTCGCTACGAAGCCTACGATCGACCACTTCTAGAAAAGGAAATCAAAGCTCGAATTCCTGACGCAACGATTCAATACGCCAACGCGAATAACGATGCCGACACTCAACAAAACCAAGCCGATGCAGCCCTAACGAAAGGTGCCTGCATTCTCGTAGTTGACCCAAAAGATAGTGATAAAGCATCGGTTATTGTACAAAAAGCTAAGGCAAGTCAAGTTCCAGTGATTGCCTACGATCGCTTAATTCAAGATCCTGATGTCGCTTACTATGTTTCATTTGATAACGTCCGAGTTGGCGAACTTCAAGGACAATACATCGCGGATCAATTCAAGAAAGGTGCGTACGGTTTAAAACCGGGTGCAAACTTAGTCATGATCAACGGTTCTCAAACCGATAACAACGCCCTGCAATTTAGAGAAGGTGCATTGAAAGCATTGCAGCCTTTAGTGGATAGCAAACAGTTGAATCTCGTGTTTGACCAGTACACCCCAAACTGGGACAACGGCAGAGCACAATCGATCATGGAAGGCATCTTGACGCAGCAGAAAAATAATGTGCAAGCCGCTTATGTTGCAAACGATGGCATGGCAAACACCGTGATTGCTGCGTTGAGAACGCAAAAACTCGATGGCAAAATTCTGGTGACTGGGCAAGATGCCACCCTAACGGGAATCCAGAACATTCTCACGGGCGATCAGTCCATGACGATTTACAAGCCGATCGCAAAAGAAGCCCAAGCCACCGCAGAATTAGTCGCGGCTTTGAGTAACGGTACGACTCCCGGCAACCTCGTCAACGGTCAAACGGCTCTGAAATCTGGGGGACAAGTTGCCTCCGCGTTAATTACCCCGATCGCAGTCGATAAAACCAACATTCAACAGACGGTTCTAGCCGATGGCTACCTGAAGCGAGAACAAGTCTGTAATGGACTCACAGGCGACACGACGGGTATCTGTCGCGGCTAATGAAACTGGGGTGATCTCACCATCACCCCGCTATCAGCACAGTAATTATGAACAATTCAGTTTTACCGACTCAAAGCGAAACCTCTGTCGATCGCTCTATTCCCCGTCTACAACTCCGCAGCATTAACAAGTCATTCGGTGGTGTTCAAGCACTAAAAAATGTTGATTTTGAAGTCTATGCGGGCGAAGTTGTGGGTCTGGTCGGTGACAACGGAGCCGGAAAATCAACGCTCGTCAAAACGATGTCCGGGGCTTACGTTCCTGACTCTGGCGAAATTCTGATTGATGGCGCACCTGTCACAATTTCATCGCCCCAAGATGCCACTCGTCTTGGCATCGAAACGGTGTATCAAGACCTAGCCCTCTGTGACAACTTAGACGTAGTTGCAAATCTCTGGTTAGGTCGAGAAGCCTACCGTTGGGTGATTCCTGGTTTTCTAAAAGCCCTCGACGAAACTGAGATGGAACGCCGCACGATCGAGGTTTTAAGAACCCTTGAGGTCAAAATCCCTTCGGTTCGTCGTCCAGTTGCCACGCTTTCCGGTGGACAACGCCAATGTATTGCGGTCGCAAAAACGATTCTCCGTCAGCCGAAAGTCGTCCTGCTCGATGAACCGACTGCCGCGCTCGGTGTTGCTCAAACTCGGCAAGTTCTGAACCTGATCCTGCGATTAAAACAGCAAGGTCTGGGTGTGGTCGTCATCTCTCATAATTTGCACGATGTATTTGATGTATGCGATCGCGCAGTCGTCATGCGTCTCGGTCAACGCTCCGCTACGTTTGACATCAAAAATTCCACTTCAGAACAAGTCGTCGCTGCCATCACTGGCGCAGAATACCGCGATCCTGCCATTTCTTCCCCAGATCTCGTATGAAAACCAACACGAAAGAAGACGATCGCTCAGCCGTTAATGCCGAGATGAGCGATCCAAAGTCAAACATTACGAAAGCATCCTTTAACTTACGCTCTTTAATGCGAGGCGACTTAGGATTTATCCCGGTCATCATCACCCTTGCATTAATCACGCTGTACTTTCAGCTAACAACCAGCGGTGTTTTCCTCCAAGCCAGAAACTTAACCAACCTCACCCAGCAAATCGTTGTCATTAGCATTCTCAGTACTGCGGCTGTATTGGTTCTGTTACTCGGTGAAATCGATCTAAGTTTAGCCGCAGTTGCACAAGCCTGTGCCGCAGTCATGGCAACGGTTTCGGTGTATCAGAACTGGGGTGCAGTTCCCTCGATTCTGGCAGCACTTGTCACAGGTGCAGTCATTGGTTTGATCAACGGATTTTTCATTGCTATCTTGCGGGTTCCATCGTTCATTGTGACGTTGGCAGGCTCGATCGGGTATGCCGGATTTTTGCTCTTGGTACTCGGACGGCAAACGACGCTGATTGTTCGTGATCCAGCAATTCGCGCTCTGGCTCCAACTTATTTAAGTCCGATCATGGGTTGGGGATTACCGATCGTGGTTGCTGCTCTTTATGCGATCGGGGTTTGGTACGAACGTCAACGCCGTGTCAAAGCCGGACTTCCAGTAAAACGCCCAACCACCTTGATTGCCCAAATTTCAGGAATTTTCGCAGGTATCTTCCTGATTGTGTTCCTGTTCCAGACCTATCAAGGTGTGCCTCAAGCGGTGATGATTTCGCTGGGAATCGTTCTTGCATTCTGGCTGATTCTACGCAAAACGCCGTTTGGTCGTCACTTGTATGCAGTCGGTGGAAATGAAGAAGCCGCAAGACGCGCTGGAATTAATGTCACTGCGATGAAAATGGCAGTGTTTACTCTGGCATCCACTTTAGCGGCAGTGGCAGGAATTATGTTGACCTCACGCAGTACAGCGGTTGCGACTCAGATCAGTGCAACTTTGTTACTAAATGCGATCGCGGCTGCGGTCATCGGGGGTGTTAGCTTATTTGGCGGTCGTGGCTCGATTTGGGCAGTTATCCTTGGCGCATTAGTCATCGGAAGTTTGGACAACGGACTTGATTTGCTCAATCAAGATCAGAGCATCAAAAACATTGTTCAAGGAGCCGTTCTCGTTCTTGCTGTCACCGCAGATGCCATAGTTCGTCGAGCGAATCCAGTACGCGGGAAATAAACAAAAAAAGACCTTGATTGGTATTCAATCAAGGTCTTTTTGTAAGCTTTTAATTCAAGGTATCGACAAGCTGTTTAATTTTGTCTTCCTGTCGCTGCATGATTTGATCCGGGAAGCGTAACTCAATCACTGTCCGATCGTCCATAAAATCAATCTGCTCAACTTTCGCTAACAATCGATTCGGCAAAGATTCATCAGCAGTTTGGCTCAAGAGAACACCGACTAGCGGTTGATAGTAGCTCAGAAGCCTCACATCTTCGATCGCATCTGATTGAATCTCTAATTGCAGACTACGGTTACTAATCCGAGTTGCTACCCCTGAGTAAAACTGCCCCCGCCAATACAACTGAGCATGAGCGCGAATTTCTTTACGAACTCTCGCGATGTTGGTCGCTTCAGGCTTGCGTTGCTTAAACGATCGAGTCAAACTGCCCACAATAAACCTGAAAGATTGCAGCGGATCATCAACGTTTTCCCGTTGCTGCGAATACCACTCACGCACATCGGAATAAATCACGACGCTGAGCGCATCCAGTTGAGCACGAGTCAAATCAACAAACTCGATCGATAACAAGGATTGCGTTTCATGCACTGGAACGACGCGAATAATTTGCCCTTTAACAAACGCTCTCGCGCCGTAATCCCCAATCAATTCAATTTCAGCATCTTCGAGAAAATCCGCCCAGTGATCAACGATTAATTGACAACCTGTTTCACTCACATTCTGGGTGCGACCTTGAACGACTGCACCATTTGTGTAGAGCGTTGCGGACAATTTACGATCGAGACGATGCGATCGTCTTAACTGCGGTTGTTCCAGTGCAACCAATAACGCAGACACAATCAGAATCAAGTTAAAGAAACTCCAAACCATGTTCACTAACACAGCTTCTGAGTCTTGAGGTCGCAGAATCAACCAGAACGGGACTGCGGCAACTCCAGCCGTAACTAACAGCGCCACAATCATCAACGCTTTTGCTGATCCCCAGTCAAAGCTTCGCTTAGTGACAGACAAACCTTTATCGGTTACGTTAAAGCTTCCTAGCTTCGGATTAAACACCGCCAACATTGTCACAATTCCAGCGTGAAACGACATTGCAAATTCGTAAATCTCATTCCAGAAAGAGAAGCGAACGTTCTTGTACGTGATGTAGTTGGCGTAGGTTGAGACAAAAAAGTGAGGAAGCGCATACGCTAGAGTTTCCAGTCCCAAACCTCGAATTGGATTAATTCCAAAGACGAGAAACATCGCGGGAGCCAGCGCATACATCAATCGCGGGAATCCGTAGAAGAAGTGAGAAGTTGCACTGAAATAGCAGATTCGTTGCCCGATCGACAATTTCAGCTTCGGATTCAATAACGGATTTTCAAGTCGAAGAATTTGCGCCATTCCCCGCGCCCAGCGAATCTGTTGACCCACATAAGCTGAGAACTTTTCTGGAGCCAGTCCCGCCACCATGATCTTGTCATAGTAAACCGACTCATACCCCAAAGAATGCAAGCGCAGTGAAGTATGACAATCTTCAGTCACGGTTTCAACTGCAATGCCGCCTACTTCTAGCAAGTGTGACTTTCTCACAACCGCCGCAGAACCACAGAAGAAAGCAGCGTTCCAGAAGTCATTTCCTTTCTGTAGTACTTTGTAGAACAGCTCATTTCCGACCGGAATCTTACCGCCTGTTTGCAAGTTCCGCTCAAACGGATCAGGGTTGTAGAACCAGTGCGGGGTTTGAACGAGCGAGACTTTAGGACTGTAGAAAAATCCAACGGTATCTTTGAGAAAATGACGAACCGGAATATGATCACAGTCGAGAATTAGAACCAGGTCGCCACCTGTTCGACGTAGCGCCGTATTGATGTTCCCAGCTTTTGCGTGATCATTGTTATCACGAGTCAGCAACGTGCAGCCGAGTTCTTTGCACATCTGCCGCAACTGTTCCCGTCTCTCTCGAAACTTTTCGGCTCGACCATCATCGAGAATGTGCACTTTCTTTTTGTCGGCGGGATAGTCGATCGCTAATGCTCCGAGTGCTGTCTTGCGAACAATCTCAACATCCTCGCTGTAAGTTGGAATGTAGATATCAACCTTAAACCACTGATGCTCAGGAACAGTTGAGAGATCAACCGCCTTCCGCTCTTTTAGCTTCAAAGTTTGAAAGAACGCCAGCGCTAATGTCAGGATCGCGTAGAGTTCTGCTAAAAACAGCAAAACGCTACAAGTTGCATCAAGCCATCCGCTGGTGAGATTTAGAGTGTAGTTTGTTCGATAGTACAGATACCGAAAAGTTGTAATCAAACTCAGCCATACCATGAACAGGTGCAGATACTCGCTGGTTTGTCCTTTTGCGTGCTTGTGTTCGATATCTGTGACTGCCCAACCCAAACCGACTAAAATCACAGCCACAATTCCCTGCTGCCAAATTTCGAGCGGGGTCACAATCAGAGGGACAGACAGAACTAAAAGTAAGCCCATAAGCACAACAAGCTGAGAAGGGCTGTTTTTTTGGAAAAGTCGATCGAAGAAATTCGGAATCAAATCGACAAACCAAGCTAAAACCCGCTGTCCTTTGCTCCGATACCGTTTTGAAGGAGTTGAATTTGTCATAACGATTTACCCTGCAACGCGCTTGAGGAGGATCTGAGCAATTCCGTACAACAAGAGGGAACTTGCAATAATGCCGATCGGAAGAAGATACCACTGTTCTTGCAAGAGCTGTCTCGCTTTGCTCAGAGCAGTCGTATTTTCAATTCGCCGCCGCTCTGATTGATTGAGAAACTGCATCTGATAAGCATTGGAATCATAGGGTGATGGATTCACTTGATTGGTGCTAATCAGTGCGGTGTCTTCTTTCAGTTGATAGAACCAAAGATCATTGCTCAGAACATCTTGCACCTGTTTAAGTCCTGAGTCGGTTTGAGCAGTCAAAGCAACCATAGTGCGATCGCGGTTCCAAGGTGACAGCATACTCTTGATCACGCCACCTTGATCCGGTAAAGCATGAATCTGATCTTTGCCGGATTCCCGTGCGAAAGCGTCCATGATGCGGAATCCAGAATTCGCTTCGAGCATTTCTTTGATTGGAAAACGATCGCGCACTCCAATTGCAACCAAATGACGATCGTTCTTCACAGTTTCAGGTAAATTCGATGCCGTAAATACATCAAGTTTGACTGAGTTAGCTTGGCTGAGTCGTCCCATCCGTTCGCTGAACTTCAGAACGGTCATCACATCTGCTTCAGTCGGAGAATCAGGAACGACGATCGCGGTCTTTGACAAGTCTTGAGGTGCAGCAAATGGATAACCTGTCGTCAAAAGCTTCAGATCTGGTAGTTCAACTGAATTCTCACGCTTCAAGTTGAAATCAGTTGTGCTGTGAACCGTTCCCCAAAGCTGTTGATCACCGACTTGACCACATTTGACGGTTTCTCTTGGATACAAATCGAAAGCGACATCAATCACAGAATCCGACTTAATTAGGTTCGGTGGCAGATCAACGTTAAGCAATTCATTGTTTCCGCCATTTTCTGAAGTCAGTTTTTTGCTCCCGATCGTGACCCCATCAATTCGGACAGAAACCGATGATTTCCGAGAATTGACCTGAGCGCTATAGCTGTATTTCAAATTCATTGAGCTGCCCCGCAGCATTCGATCGTCAGGCATCGATCGGAATTGAAACTGTACAGGAGGTGCAGAAGTTCCACGTACAGTCACATCTTTGAAAGGTTTGTTGTCCAATCCCTTCAAAGCGCTGAGTTGGAATGAGTCTTGAAGTGGAAGATAGCGCTCCCAACTACGTGAATTGGGTGACGCAACTTCAGCCACATCACGCACTAAAACCACTTGTCCAGAGCCAATCTGACTGCTGTTCGGTTGAACTAGAAACTGAACCGCTTTTGCAACGCCTTCCGCTCCGTTTCCAGAAGCAACAATCACTGGAACATTGCCATTGTTTAGAGTTGTCAGCATCAGCACACCAACATTCTCAGGAAGTGCATTTTTGCTACCATCCAAGATTTGATTGTTCGCAATGTTCAGAGGTAACTTCAGCGATTTGAGTGTTGGCTGATCTTGAGGCGTTCCAATGATGACTAAGCGATCGTTCCACTCGAATTTTTTCGTATCTTTTACCAGGCTGGTTTCGAGCGATCGAAAGTCAGCCAACCGTCCGAAATGCGTGTGAAAACGACTGGTTGCCGTTAACCAAGCCTCATTAATTTGAGCAGGCAAAAGATAGTTTAGACGAGGCGTATCTAACCCAAGATTGTCAAAGAACGGGAACGGGTAGCGGCTGAAATCAAGAGCCAGTGACTGGGGTTGATAGTCAAGAATTACTTTTGAATCAGGCAGCACTTCTGACCACAGCACTTTATCGTCCGGATTCGCGCAGGTTGCAGAATTCGTCTGCTGAGCCACGATCGTAATCTCGTTATAGTCCTGAACAAGATTTGCTGGAATATTGACGATCGCTTCTCCAATCTGAGCATTTTTCAGGTTCATCGGAACACTGCCAATGCTCGTATCATTCACCCGAACAATCAGATTAGATTTGTCGGAGATGATTGCTGGAGAATGCTGGAATCGAATCACTGCTTTAGCAGATTTCACATTCCAATTTTTCGGGCGGGTGAAGCCGATGCGCGCTTCTGCGTATGTTCCTTGTAGGCGGAAACGGTTTCCGATCGCTGGACTCCGATTAAATTGCAGAACATACTGACTCATAGGTGCAGCGTTCTGAGGTTTGGATATCTCAGCTTTCTTCTCAGGTTGCGGTGTGGGTGCTTCTGAGGCAACAGGTTCAACGGGAGCGACACTCGGTTCGCTCACTGCTTCGACGGTTGCTGGTTCAGGTTCTGGCTGATACACTGGCGCTTGTGGGCGGTAAATCGGCGCTTCGGCAGGAGTGCTCGGTAGCTTGAAGTCTCGAATGAGCTGATCTTCTTGCTTTTGAATGCCTTGAGCGGAAACTGCGATCGGGTGTTGGGCATGAAGCAGCACGATCGCGAGTCCGGTTACTAATCCAGCACAACATAAGACTAAAGTACGTGTCAGCATTGTTTTAGAGCCTCGACGTGGATGAGAAGATTGATCTGAAAACCGTTTATTCATGGAAGGGATACGTTTGCGGCTTGAGTAGGTTCAGTGAGGTAAGTTGCTAGATGGTTTGGAGGGAGCAGACCAAACCAGGCGAGATTCTGAGAGTAGTAAGCGGAATCGTTATCCCAGAATCCATTTCGGTAGGAGGGCAATAGCTTTTGAGTGAGAATTTCCTGTGCGATCGCAGGATCGATCACGCGGAAAGCAGCGTACAACATTCCGTATTGTGAGGTGGCTTCATAGTCCACGAGCGGACGACCTTGCAAATCGAGCTTGGCGGGAATTTTGCGATCGCGTTGCCACATCTGTTTGAGATAACCAAGATTTGCCTGGAGATAGGCTTTGGCTCTCGGTTCTCCAAACCAAGCGGCATCAAGCGCCACCCGCCACCAAACTCGGCTGGCATCGAATCCATATTGGGTAATCAGTGGACTGCCTGAATCAAGCGCGGTATACGCTCCGGTGTTTGGATCAACGGCAATCCAATCGCTCGGTAAGTCCACAGGTGAGACTTTCGAGGATTGCTCTAACATCTGATAGCTACTGTCTACGAGACTGAGCCAATCGCGCTCTGAATCCACTTGGGCAAAGAGGCGAAAGGCATAAGGGGCAAGGTACGATGGATTCGCTTTGAGCTTCTCGTTTCGTTGAAAAAGCGCGATCGCTCCCGGCAGTAAATACCGTTTTCCATCGACGGGCAATGTGATGGTCGCGTGTGTCCACAGATCTTTTAACTTGGTACGCGCAAGCTTGAGATAATCGGGACGCTGCCACCGTCTCGATGCCAAAATTAACGCAGTAATCGCATCAATATCAGCATCACTAGCAACATTTGCATCAAGAATGCCCCAGCTACCATTCGCATTCTGTCCCCATTTCCATGACCACAGAGAATCAATCGGCTGGTTGGCTTTGTCTCGTCGCTGTAAGTTCGTTTCTGCCCATCGAAGCGCGATCGCGAATGTTTCAGGATCATTTACCATGACCGCTCGTAACATTGCATAGGCTTGACCTTCGGAAGTCGATCGTCCATTTGCTTCCCAATCGATCACGCGCCCATCGGCTTGAATGAACCGCTTGCGATAAGCTGTCCAACTTTCAGCTAGTAATGAACTGTGATCGGCTGTCTCAACACTTGCTACAAAAGTCGAGCGTTGAGGTGGAGCCGCACAGGAAACTAATCCTCCGAGTCCAATACATCCAGCAATTGTCAGTGGTACAAGCAAGCGCAACATATTGATCACCACCAAAGTTAATAGCGCTCCCAAGGAGGTTGAAACCCGCGTTGTTGCAACATTCCTTCTTGAACTTTCTGGATACGTTGCTCTAGTTCGGGGTCTGATGTTCCTTGCTCTACTTGTTGAATCTTGAGTTGTTCAAATTGATCTAATGCAGCGAGCGGTTGACCTTGAGCGGCTGAGAGTTCAGCAAGCGATCGCAGTGCAATTCGATTGTCTGGATCAAGCTCTAGAATTTGAGAATATAGACTAGAAGCAGAGGAAAACTGACGCTGCTGGAATCGCACACCACCCAGACCAGAAAGGGCATCTAGATTTTCTGGCTGTACTTTCAAGATGGCTTGATACGCATCTTCGGCGCGATCGGAGTTTCCAAGGGTCTGTTCGAGTTGGGCTTTGAGGAAAAGCAGCGAGACGTTTGAGCGATCGTCCGTTGAGGTTTGACGAATTCTTGCCATGAGTCGGTTTGCTTGTGCTCTAGCCTGTCTCGGATCGCGGCTTGCGAGGAGTTGAATCAAGCGAACTTGGACAGGAACATTAGTTGGGTCAGCTTCAATCAGTGCGTTGTACAATGGCTCACGACTTGAATCGCTCGGTAGAATGCCAACGAGCGTGTAGAGTTCTGACGGAGTTTCGGATGGTCGCGATTGCAGGAATCGAGCGAGTACCATTTCGGCTTCGCTTTCAGAGATTTTTTTAGCTTGATAAGCGACTGCGGCACGACCGAGTAGAAGCTGTAGATCTTCAGGATTGTCAGCGATTAAGCGATCGTACAATTTCAGTGCATCATCAAATCGATTTTGGGCGAGTCTCAGTCCGGCTAAAGAACGAATTGCACCCGATTTCAAATCAGCACTCACATCATCAGAAATTAGAGCTTCATAGCGTTTTGCAGCAGATTCAAGGTTGCCTTGTTTGCGATCGAGTTCTGCGAGTAATAATTCAGAAGCGCGATCGCGTGAACCTACCGAAGTTGATTGATATCGAGCTAAAGCTTCTTTTGCTGCCTCGAATTCGTTCTGTTCGATGAGAAGCTGAGCAAGACGGAAATTTAAGAATGGTTCGTTCACTCCACTCCGAATCAATCGTTCATAGACAGGGAGGAATTCGGGATCGGGTTCTAGACGAACTAATGCTTGAGCGATCGCGAATTGTTGTGCTGGCTCATTCGGGATTGATTGCAGAATTGGTCTGAGTTGCTGACGGATTTCACTCTCTGTTAGCGTTCCGAGTTGAGCTTCTAGAGCGAGTTTCTGAATGATTAATGTTTGATTCTCAGGTTGTTGTTGAGCTAGTTGACGATAAAGTTGCAGGGCTGTTTTACGCTCTTTTGGAATTCCGCTTAGAACATCTGCAATTTCTCGTAGCAGAACTGGAGAAGGATTTGCAGTTTCATTGAGCACTTGACGGTAGAGCGATCCAGCTTGTGCAACCAGTTCGGGGCGATTCTCTTGTCTACCTAATTCATTCAAAGCGCGGGCTAGAGGTAGACGAGAATCAGGGCGATCGCGTAATGGATCAAGGACTGCTAAGGCTTGCGTAGATTGGCGATTTGCTAAGTAAGCTTGCGACAGTTCTGATCGTACTTGAATCCCAAAAGCGTTGATTTGTCTTGGAAGTTGTCCTTCTAGAAGTGCGATCGCTTGAGTAGAATTTCCCAATGTACGTAAAGCACGAGCGTAAGCGATCGCAGCATTTCCAGTGATAGGTGTATTCGTTCGCGATCGGTAGCGTTCAAACAGTTCTAGACCTTTCTGTGAATCACCCGCATACGTGTAAATTTGCGCGGCTCCTAACAGCACTTCTGGTGTTGGATTCGCTTGCAAAACAATCTCGTAGTCTGCTAAAGCTTCAGAAAACCGCCCTTGATAGCCATACAATAAAGCGCGTTGGGCACGAGCTTCTGAGTCTGTGCTATTGAGCTTTAGTAGCGTTGTGAGTGCTTCAATCCCCTGTTTTTGCCACTCTGGTTTAAAGCCAGCCAAGATACCGATCGTTTTCAGCGCTAATGGATTGTTCGGATCTTGCTGTAGTACCCGTTGGTAAGCTTGCCAGGCATCACCATCGCGCCCTGCTCGACGAAAAGAAATCGCCAGTCCTAACTTTGCCTCGATCGAGTCTGGATACCGTTGAATCGATTGCCTGAATGCTGCGATCGCATCATCGACCCAACCTTTACCAAGGAGCGTATAAGCTTCCCGTACATCAGCAGGAATCGTTTGAGATTGAGCGATCGCAGATTGCATCTCTGCAACGGTAAGCAGCGGAGTCCCGACGAGAAGCCAGCCGAGACACAGAGAGAGGGTGAACTGTTGCTTTATGCGAACCATGTTAGCCGGGTGTTTGCGAGTGTTCATGGGATCGAGAGAAATCACTGGGTCTGTCTGCTTCTGGGGGTCACATCGAATTCTGTTTTCACGCGAACGCCCGCGATCGTTTCGGAGAAGTTATTGCGCTCTTGAATCGAGAAACCAACCCGCAGATTGGGCAATAACCGGAAGTCGTAGAACAATTCCAAGACATCGGGATTGTCGATACCACTTTGCCTCCGAAGTTGGTCATTGGATAGTGCACGACCGTAGGCAAGCCCTAAGCGATCGTCGCGTGTAAGCAAATCTAAGAAGGTGATGCCAGCGCTGAATGTGTCCCCGCCTTCGCCTAAATCGAGATTGTTATAGCGTCCATAGCGTCCGAAGAGTCCCATTCTTAAGCTGGGGATGAATAACTCAGCGTTCACGCCATAAGCTTGTTCTCGATCGCCTCGAAGTAATCCGGTTTGTCCTTCACCTCGACTGACTTGAAAGACCTCCTGGAAGCCGCTATCCGAGCCAGAATCGCGATCGGTTGCATAGGTTCCACGGACAATCAAGTTGCCGTAACGAATCCCTAATTCACCTGCAAATCCATCAAGAGCAAAATCACCCAATCCTCTTGAAGATGAGAACACCGCTGCTTTTGCTTCAATGTTGTCAGTGAGGCTGAAATTCACCAATGCGCCTGGTCGTGAAGCAATTCCGGTCGCGCTTAGAGCAGGGTTGGTCTGGAAAACGGCATTAAAAAACTGACTTGCTCCATCTTTAGCGAAACTATTGCGATCGAAGTACGAGGTCAAATCAATCTGACCGACGACAAATCGCAAATTCGGAAGGTCACGCGGCGAGGTTGCGAAGTAAAGTTCCGTGATATTGAAGCCATTGTCTGGAGTATCCGTGAAAGCTCTACCTGTTGTCAGATCAAGCGTTGCACCCACTAGTGCATTTGGAGTGAGCGGATAGACACCAAATAATCTCGCCCGCGCTGAAGTCTGATCGCCTTGATATAAGTAAACACCCTGAAAAGTAAGATTTGGCGGAGTAAGCGCGGTACTGCGGAGAAAGGGGCGATCGCGAGTGAGTGAATCTGCATTACGACCGGATTGAGCCATCAGATCCGATTTACTGTGAGAGGCATTGAGCGCGATTTCGGTCGGTGCAGCTTCAAAACTGGATGATTCTTTCATCGCGTCGGGACGAAGACCTCTGATCGTAGAAACCGGAGCCGTAAAGCGCTGCTGAACAGGAATAGTTCCAACTTTGACATCCGTTGCCGATAGAGTAGATGCAACTAACGGAGATCGCTCAATACCTTGAGTAGATGGAAGCACGATCGGTGATGCTGCTGTCGGTGGCGCAAAGCTCGGAGTTTGAGAAGTAACGGGTTTTACGGATGTTGCCTGCCCAGATAGCTGCTGGATGAGGTCAGCTTCCGATTGAATCATGGGCTGCGATCGCTCAATAGGCAGGTTCGGTTGAGACACCGCAGCGATTTTAGTTGCAGCGCTCTGGTCTGAGGGATTCGCTTGTGCGGGTTTTCCCGTATTCAGACCTGCAAATAAAGCCGCGATCGCTGAGGTCACTACACAGGATAGAAGAGAACTGAATTTGGCAAACCGGGTTATATCTGACATATCACACTGTTATGGCTCGATAGACACTCTTGAAGTGCCAGGAACAAAGTAGATAGAACCTAAGTTAGTAATATTACTGAGTTAGAGGCAGTGAATTTTACTAGAGTATTAGGCTTCTCAGGAATTGACCCCGGATGCTGTGACCGAAATCAATCATCGTGCCTAGAGTTCCCGCAAAAACCCGAATTGAATCTTCATCTTTCGGCTACTAATATTTTTAGCCTGACTAGTAAAAAACGATACATCTATTTATGTCAGCCGTGAAACTAGCTCGCTGGATTCAGGTGTGAACCGCTTTCGCTGGTCAGGGAATGACTAATGTGAGCGACCCACTTTGCGATCGTTCACCGTATCCCTTACGAGAATTCACGATGAAAGGCTTCCAAAAAATTCTTCGACTCTGTGCCAGTAGCACACTGATTGCAGTTCTGGTCTTTTGTACAGGCTGTACTGCCATTCCCTTCTACAGCCAAACTGCTAAAACCGAACTTTCGATGCAGGTTGAATCCACTCGTGATCCGGGTATTTACCAAGTCACAGGTCGTAGCAATTTGCCAAATCAAACTCGATTGACCATTCAAGCAATCCGAAATTTGCAGCCCAATTCTCAATCTGGGCAGTCCTATTCGATTCTGGCGCAAACAGAAGTCAAGGTCGAACAAGGAAAATGGCAAACCTCGCTCAATCTTTTGCAGCAAGACAAATTAGAAGCTTGGCAAAAGACTGCTAAAGCGCTGAATCTCAAATCTGAACCGGAGAAACAAGTCCGATTCTTAGCGGTGACTGAACCAACAGAGAATTCGATCGGGATTCAATCACAGTCCACTGCTACGGGAAATCAGGGAACTAGCATCCAGTTCACAGCGGATGGAAGAAGCTATCTACAAGCCGAGCAGGTTTTATCGATCGAGCTACCCAGAGGAAACATTATCGCTTCGGAAAAACCTGCTCAAACGGTTGTAAAAGTCGCAGTTCAATCGATCAATCAAACGAAAGAGACGAAATCACAGACCGACGCTGAGTTGCCCACCCAAGCATGGATGAGATAAGCCTATCAGGGCGCAACCTAGGAAATAACCGAGTTGCGCTCTGAGATTATCTTTGTACTGTCCAAGTTGGATCGAGGGCTTGGAACCGTTGTGCAAGATGGTTGAGCGGCGTGGTCTGGGTTGTATTCGAGGGAGGTTCAACGCGGAGAGTTGATTGAATCGTTTCAATCTCAGACATGATTTGCTGTAGCTGGGTTTGGAGGTGCTGCATTTTCGCGATCGCATCTCCCTCAACAGCGGAATTGCTCATCGGAATCGGTTGAGCGACGGGACGAGCAAATCCTAAAAAGGGTTGAGCAGCGTGAAGCGGTGCGGCAGTCTGTAACCGAGTCGGAACTGGAGCAGGTTTAGAAGCGATCGGCATCGGAGACAGTGCAGGTTGAGCCGATACGGGCGTAGGTGAATGGAGAGGTGCGTCTTCATCGAGAAAATACCTCAGCCCAGAATCCGAAAGATAAGCATCAGACATGAGTGCTTCTTGTAGTTGAGCTTCTTTTTGTTTGAGTTGCTGCTCAATTTTGAAGCGTTGATCTTCGGCTTCTTTGACTTGATGAGCGGAGGATTTCCAAGCGATCGCGGCACAAGTCGTAAAACTTGCACCTAAGCTTAAGATGCCAGCCAGTGCTAGATAAGAGTTAGCAATATCTCTGAGTTGTCCTTCAAAAACGCGCTCTTCTTTGAACTGAATGGATAAAGGCTGTGAGCCATAGAGTGACAGAGGAATGGCGAAAGCTGAGAAGACTGTACCAGCAGCAAGCGCAGCGGGGACGAATAACTTTCCGAGTGAAGACATAGGTGAAGTTCTGAGTATCTGGGTGACGAAAACCGTGTTTCGATAGGTGAATCTTGTATTTCTCGAAACCTTTGAACCGGATCGCGGCTTTACGAGTTTGAGTATTACCTATCACTATTCACATTAATCGCTTCACAAGGCAAAACAGGTGTAAATCTGATGAAGAGTCGCCAAATCACCGAAAAGTTTCTGTAAAAATGCGGTTGTGTTTTGTTGCTGGACTACAAGTTTTTCCTGAGTTCTCAAGAAACAGAATGATTATCTGCTAACAATGCCCGACCACTGAACTTTTTTGAGCTTTGCCCGACGGTAAGAGAAGAAATTCGCTGGATCTTGATAAGTGCAATGAGGTGCGATCGCAATTTGCTCCGAGGTGATTCCCATCTGTTCGAGTTGAATCGCAATTACCCGCCGCACATCTAAGCGCGATCGTCCTGGAGTCGCATCTTCCAAAATCGGCGAATTTGGCAAACTCATTAATCGATCGAGCGTGGGATTGGGATCGATCGAGGCTCCGACTTCTAGCGCGACTTGATGCGAAACTTGATAAACCTCACCAGAAATCGCCGGACCTAGTGCAATTCTGAGATCTTCGAGTCGGCTGCCTTGAGATTGAAGTTTCGCGATCGCAACAGGCACAATTTTTTGTGAAGTCCCGCGCCAACCTGCATGAACAGCGGACACATTTCCAGTTTTCACATCGCCAATCAAAGCAGGAGTACAGTCGGCACTACACGCCCAAACCGCTTGCTGAGATTTCCCACTGACTAGTCCATCGGCTTGAGAGAAATTTTCACGATCGTAAGGATTTTCCAATTCAAACGGTGATAGAACAACGTTCCCATGCACTTGATGAACTCGGTATGCGTCAGCATTTGGATTGAGCACTTCGGTCAATTCAAACGGCGATCGAGGCGAAAACTGCTGTGTGAAGAAGCCGTGTCGCCAAGATTCTAGAAGGCTGCAAGTGAGGTACGGCAGATCGTTCCAGGTTTGCCAGTGCCAATCGTGCATAAGGGGCATCCGCGAATTTACTAGCTGCTATCGTAACGGTTTATTGCAGCATTCGTGTACGGAGGTCAGGGTAAAAGTGAAGTTTACGTGAATTTGATTTGCGATCGTCATTCAATCCTGTCCAAGAGATTACGAGGCTTGAATCTTCTGGAGTTCAGTGATTCTACTTGAATTCTCAATTCATCTGGCGAATTTCCACGAAAGTGTTTTCACTGACCGAAGTTTTGGCATCATGGCAAACGAAATCGATTCATAGAAATCTTGGAATTGAATTATGTGAATTCAATAAAAAGCCCGTCTTCGTCCCGGATTTGTACCGAAAACCCGGTACTATGTCACTGGAATATGGTTAATTAGTGTAAAGAAATCCCCCGAAGATCGAACGGAACTTAGTCAGAGTCATCATCGACGAGTGAATACGAGCAAGCCTGAGAGAGGATACTACAGTTATGACGCAGCGACCTAACCCAATTCGACCCCGACGCACAAAGTTACTCAGACGGTTGGGATGCCTCGGTAGTTTGGGTGTTTTTAGTAGTGGAATGACGCTGGCACAAGCTTCCCCGATTGTTTCGCCTTCGCCAGTTGTTTCACCTTCTCCGGTTGCGGTTGAGCCAACTCCACCTGCTCCTAGTGCAGCGGTTGTTTCTACAACTCCAGCATCTGCACCTGCGACTCCGGAAAAAGCGACTCCTGATCCGACTCCGCCCGTTCAGATCGAAATTCCCAAGTCTTCTCCAGTTTCTGAATCGTCGCTGGTGCAACCTTCTCCCGCTGCGAGTCCTGCGCCAAACTATGAGCCACCTAGCTCGATCGTGATTGAGAAGCGCAATTCAAATACCACACCGACGAAAGTCACGACCACTCCGCCTAAAACGACTGGAATCGCGAACACTGTTTCCAAGGCGATTTCTGGAGTGATGCGTCCGAAGTTCAACCCGACTCAGCCAGAAGTGACCGCAGAAGCGACTCAGACCACGACTTCGAGTTGGACACCGCCTTCGATCGTGCCTCCGTCGTTTGTTCAAAATTATTTCAATCGCACGATTCGCCCCTTGGGTCTTCCAGGAAATGGGGACGTGCGCTTGCTCTTCCCGCTGTCGATTCCGAGTGCGATTACTTCGGTGTTTGGATGGCGGATTCATCCGATTACTGGAGATCAGCGGCTACATACCGGAACTGATTTAGGTGCACCGATGGGAACTCCGGTGCTGGCGGCGTTGACGGGTCGCGTGATTATGGCGGATTTCTTTGGTGGGTATGGATTAGCGATCGCGCTTGAACACACGAACGGATCGCAGCAAACCCTTTATGCTCACTTGTCGGAAATCTTCGTCAAGCCTGGAGATGTCGTGAAGCAGGGTACGGTGATCGGTCGAGTGGGCAGCACCGGAAATTCCACGGGTCCGCACTTGCACTTTGAGTTCCGTCAGCAGACTCCAGAGGGAGGTTGGGTTGCTCAGGATGCAGGATTGTCGCTGGAACAAGCGGTCGCTCAGTTGACGAAGTCGATGCAAGTGACTCAGCAAACCCAACAGCAACAGGCTCAAGCACCCCAGTAGTTTAGATTGAAGTGATCGCTAAAAGCAGAAATCTTTCTAGCGATCGCTATCTTGCCACTCGCTTCCATTCGCTGAATCCTTTGCCTAGAATCACGAACAGGACTAGCGTTCCTTGAATGACTCCTGCTAGAGAAGATTCCAAGCTCAGATCGAGTGGAAGCTGCAAACTACCGATGTTGAGCGCACTAAAGAAGAACGCGATCGGTAACAGCAGCCAAGCATTCAGTCCAGCTAGTAATGTGACCAGTAGCGCTAAAAATCCTAATCCGCTAGAGATATTCGGAATCAAGCGGTGAAAAACAGCGACGACTTGAAGCGCTCCAGCAATGCCCGCGAAAGCTCCACAAATGGCAAAAGCGCTTAAGAGTTGGCGAACTGAGGGAATTCCTAACACGTAAGAAGCGCGGAGATTTTGCCCGACGGCTCGGAGTTTTAAGCCGAAGTGAGTTCTGCCGAGAACGACGATCGTAATCGCGATCGAAATCAGCGCAAGCAATAACGCGATCGGACTGGCATCCGTATTTCCAAACGTAGGCAACCAGAGGGATTCGGGAAACTGTTCTGTTCCGCTCATTGATGCCACACCCGGACGCTTCCAAGGTCCAAATACAAGATATAAAGCGATTCCGTCCGCAAGGAAGTTCAAACCCAAGCCCGCAAAGATTTCATTAATGCGTCCATAGATATTTAGAACGCCTGCAAACAATCCCCAAAGCATTCCACCGATTCCACCTGCCAAAATTGCGAGAAAAAGCGCAACGGCAGGCGGTAAATTGTCCTGCGTCAATCGCAACATGAAGGTTGCGGCAATTCCACCAAAAGCGATTTGTCCTTCGATGCCCAGGTTGTAGAGTCCTGCGGTGAACGTGAATAACAAACCGCAAGCACAAATTAAGAGCGGTGCGAGAGTAGCAATCACACGGGCGAACTGTCCTGGTGTGCCGAATGCGCCGGAGATAATCTCGGTGAAAACTGCGATCGGGGATGCCCCCGCGAATAAAATGATGATCATCGTAAAGACGAGAGCCAAGACGATCGCGCCAACTTGATAAGTGAGGGTTCGATTGAGCATCATACTTTCCTAAATGCTTGCGGGTTCTGCTTCAACAAATCGTCCGCCGATCATTTGTCCGAGCTTTTCGACGGTGAGTTTTGCGGCTTCAATCGGTGCAGAGACTTGCCCGCCGCTGAAGACGAGAACTCGATCGCTATATTGCATAATTTCGTCTAAATCTGAGGACATGAATAGAATCGTAGTTCCGGTCTGACAGCGGGCAATCAATTGCTGCCAAACCCACAGCGTAGATTCAATGTCTAGTCCACGCGTCGGATGTTCCATTAACAATAAATTCAGCGGTACAGGTAATAGTGCTAACTGCGTGCGTTGTTGGTTGCCGCCAGAGAGCCGCTCGACTTGTGAATTGGATTTGCCTCGAATGTTAAAAGTTGCGATCGCTTCCACGGTTTTCTGGTGGCTTCCCTTCCAATCAACCATTAGCTTTTGCGATGGATTTCTGAGGATGAAATGCTCGTGAATTGTGAGTCCTCGGATTAGACCATCTCTTAAGCGATCGGCTGGAGAGTAGCCAATTCCAGCTTTGAGATAGTCCGAATATGGCTTCTGAGTCATATCGGATTGAGCGATCGTTACTGTTCCCGATAGAGGTTTGAGCAGTCCGGCACAGAGAAGTAATAAAAGTTGCTGTCCACTGCCTTCAAGTCCTGCAAGCCCGATTACTTCGCCTTTGTATGCTGTGAAATCGCCCAGATCTAAAGTTAAGCGATCGTCTTTCACGACCACATTGTTTAACTGCAACATCGGTTCCGGTTGTCGGGTGACAGGCTTCATTGGTGGAGCAAGTTCTTTGCCGAATATCAGATCAATTAAAACTGAATCAGGACAGGGAATATCGACGTTTCCGACGACTTTTCCAGAACGCATCACGGTAACGCGATCGCACAATTCTTCGACATCTTCTAACTTGTGCGACACGAAGATCACAGATTTCCCTTCTGAAGCAAGCTGTCTCGCTGCATTGAATAATGCGGTTTTTTGATCTGCTGAAATTCCAGTCGTTGGCTCATCGAGAATCAGCGTTTTAACACCGAGAGACAGTAAACGAATGATTTCAAGCTGTTGACGCTCACCGACTGTGAGATCAGAAACTCGACTGTTCGGATTAAGTGAAAAATTCAGCGATTGAGCTAAGCGACGAAACTCTTGACGAGCGCGATCGGGATTCACGAACTTTAAGCCTGAGAACAGCCCTTTAGACAAGACTTCGCCACGACCAACCATAAAATTATCGAGCACAGTTAACGGCGGAAAATCGAGCGGGTCTTGGTGCAACATCCCGACACCCGATCGCATTGCATCGGCTGGAGTTTTCACGTTTGCGGGTTTTCCGTCGAAGAGAACCTTACCGGAATCTCGACTGATAAAGCCGCTGAGAACTTTCACGATCGTGCTTTTTCCCGCACCGTTTTCGCCCAACAATCCGTGGATACTGCCCGCTTCGACGATCATTGAAATATCGTCATTCGCGAGAACTTGTCCAAAGCGTTTTGTAATCCCTTGAAGTTCGATTCGCATACTTTCTTTCACATAGCAATAAGAAAAAGTGGTTCGTATCGACTACGAACCACTTTTCATTCTATTTACTTGGACCTTCCATTCCCGCTAATAACTGCGGCATATACCAAATTTGCTGATCGGTTGCGGTTGCTCCCGCTTTGACAAAATCGGTTCCATCTTGGAATTTGATCGGACCTTTGTAGAGATTGATGCTGCCGTCTGCCATTCCCTTGACAAACTCATCGAGAAACTTCTTGTTCTCGCCCAATGCTTGTCCTGAATTGAAGCCGATCATGCCTTTCTGCGGTGAAGTCAGATTTTGGAAATCTACACCAGACCAGACAAATTCGCTCGGATAGTTGCCCGATCTGGCTTTCTGAACTGAATCTGTGTAGGGCAGTGACCAACGGTAGAACGGCACACCTAAACAGATGTTAGGTGCAAGCGTACATCCCGTTTCCAAATCATAGTGAACGAATTTCACAGGCTTACCCGCGTCGGCTGCTTTTTTCCCTTGAACGGCTGCTTCAGGGGTATCAATTCCGCTCATGACTACATCAAAGCCGCCGTTGTAGTAGTCATCTGCAACCTTTGTCGGATCGAGCGTTTTGCCTGGAATGTTGAACCAGAAACCGATCCAGGTGACTTTGAAGTTCAAGTCAGCAGCAGGGCGTTTACGATAGTTCTCCCAGCAATATTTCGCACCCAGGAATGCAGCAGAACTGTAACGCCGCGTTTCGTCATTGATCAGCGGTCCAAGATAGCCGATTTTTCCGGTTTGACTGCCTAATGCCGCCGAGCAACCTGCGATCATTTTGCCGAACTCCATCCGTCCCATGATGTTAGTCAGGTTAGGTTGGCTCTTAAAGTTCTGTCCTTCTTTCCAGGCATAGTCACCGGAAGCGTGGATTACTTTGACGGACGGATGCTTTTTCGCAGTTTCGAGGGCATCGTCTTTAAAGTCGTCAGAGTTGAAAATAACGAGCTTCGCGCCTTTTGCGATCAGATCATCGGCAACTTGAGACCCTTTGACGTTTGGGCGATCAGCAGGGTTCACTTTATCGACGAATTCTAATTTACTTCCAGGTACGTTTTTGACTGCGGTTTCGATGCCTTCAAAGTGTGCTTGGTTCCAGCCTGCGTCGTTTCGGGGTCCGACTAAGATCATTCCCACAACGAAATCGCCGCTGCCGCCTGTTGCTCCTGGAGAAGATGCGGTTTGGTTTGGGGTGTTTCCGGTTCCGCAAGCTCCCACGATCGAGCCTAGTGCAATTGCAAATCCAGCTTGTCGGAGCAGTCGAGAAAGCCAATACTGTGTCATATTTTGCAGTGATTAAAACAAAACGGTGAGGTGTGGGAGCGAGGCAAACAAGTGTTTGATGCTCGGATTATCACGAATTCGGGCGATCGTAAAATGTATTCCAAGCCACATCAAATTATCAAGATTCGCTAAAAATTGAGGGAATTGCAGAAATTTTTAATTTATTTGTACTGTTACGAAATTGCGCCCCGAACTAAGACAACGGTGCAATCACAGCGGCGAGCGATCGCTTCAGGAATATTGCCTTGAATCGCTTGCTGCAAAAATCCCTCACGAGTCGCCCCTAACACAATCACATCACACTGATCTTTTTGAGCGAGATCGATGACCGCACCAGAAACAGAATCCGCGCAAACGGGCATCAGTTCGACCGGACAAGCAATCTTTTCACTCAAATACTTCATGGCTTGATTGAGCGAATTCGGATCAGGTAAGTCCCGCTGCGGTTGGTGGATTTGGCACAAGCAGATTTCTGGGTGATTCGATAATTGTGCGATCGCAGGCATCAGTTGAATTGCTTGGCGAGAATTGGGACCGCCTGCGGTGGGAATGAGCCAGCGATCGAGGGTCGTTCCCTCGCCAAATTTCACGAGGACGACATCGCAACTGGCTTGACGAATCATCGTATCGACGACATTGCCAAAAATGCGTCCGGGTGTCGAGGTTTCACCGTTCCAGCCCATGATGATCAAGTCGATGTGACGTTCTTTAATGGTTTCGAGAATCGCTTGGGAAATCTCATGAGTCACGCGAACTTGAGTATGAACGGAAATATCCCATTGTTTTCCTAAGTGGGCGGCTTTTTTGAGAAGTTTGCGGCTGATTGTGGTTGAAACGGCGGTTTCGGCAGGATTGCGATGACGGGCGATCGGGATAACCTGCAAACATTCCAATTCGTATTCTCGATCGTGTGCGATCGCGGCTGCCATTTGTAAGAGTCGTCCTGCGGTTTGAGGATTCGCGATCGGCACTAATACCCGACCTTTTCCGGTTTCTGGTGCGCGAGTTTGATAAACCACGTAAGACGGCTCTGGTTGCGGTCCAATTTGGGTCGAGTTCGAGAGCTTATCGGATTCGGCTCGAATGATATCAGCGCGGGTGATAATGCCGACTAATTTTCTACGATCGATCACAGGTAAGCGACTGATCTTGTAGCGATTCAGTAAATATAAAACCTGACTTAACGGATCTTTAGGATGCACAGTCACAGGTCTGGGAGTCATGATTTCACTCAAAGGCTGAGTGTGATCTAAACAGCGTTCAGTGATGTGAGATAAATCTGTTTCTGTTACGATTCCAACTAAGATTCCATTGTCAATCACGGGAAAGCCGCGATGATGCGATCGAGAAAATGCCTGAATTGCTTCATCTAAACTAATCTGACTCGATAACGTTTCGACTCGTCGCTGCATTAAATCTTCCGCAATCAAACCAGACAACCGCGTTTCCATTTCTGGATTTGATTGCAGTTGTATTCCTCGATATTCCAATAAATGTTTATAAATCGACCCACTAAATGTACTTTCTGCAACTAAATAAGCGGTCACAGATCCAATCATCAACGGTAGAACAATATTGAAATCCGTGGTCATCTCGAAGACAATGACGATCGCGGTAATTGGTCCACGAGTCACCGCACTAAAAAATGCTCCCATTCCCGTCAGTGCTGCGGTTGTGGTCAGTGATTCACTCAGATCCAAACCGAGCGGAACTCCAGCATTTTCAATACTCTGAGCCGCAAAACTAATGAGATAACCGAGCGCAGATCCCAAAATCAACGAAGGCGCAAACAATCCACCCGGCGCACCTGACCCAAATGCAACTAGAGTCAGAATAAATTTGGTGATGAAAATGACCGCAGTAATTCGCCAACCCCATTCACCCGTAATCCAAACTTCTTGAAGACTGGCACCATCGCGGAGAGCACCCGGAAGAATCGCGATCGCTAATCCAGAAAGTCCCCCTGCAAACGCAATCCGAAACGGTAAACTCCAATTCAAGATCTTGCTGTTTACTTTTAAGCTAAACAGAATTCCCCGAACAAACAGCGATCCAAGCAGTCCCGATACCACTCCCACCAGCAAAAAGATCGGAATCGATTCGACACTGAAGCTCGTCATAACCTCGATTCCGTATGGAGTGCCGTTAAATCCGTTTCCTCCTAAAAGTCTCGATACCACCGCACCCACAAACGATGCCAAGATTGCCGTTCCCAGAGTCAGCCCTGAGACATCCTGTAAAAGCTCTTCGACAACGAATAAAACACCAGCGATCGGGGCATTAAATCCCGCCGCTAATCCCGCCGCCGCTCCCGCTGCGATCAATTGTCTGCGGTGAATCGGAGAAGTCGGAACCCAATCGCTTAACTGCGCTGCGATCGCGGCTCCGATTTGAACCGTTGGACCTTGCCGTCCTAAATTTAAACCTGATCCGAGTGCGAGTAACGTGGTGACGAGTTTCGCGATCGCCACTCTCACATTCAAAGCACTCGAAACGCCACCCAAAGCCGCTTTGACTTGAGGAATTCCGCTTCCTGCGGCTTCGGGTGCGAATTGTTCAATGATCCACCCTGCCAACAATCCCGCCAAAATGCCGATCGCCGGTAGGACAATCCAAGCAGGATAAATCGTCGCGGTTTGTAATCGCCACTGACCAAGCCAGCCGACTCCTTGCTTGAGAGCAACCGCCGCCAATCCTGATACGAATCCGATTAAGCACGCCTCAAAAACTGCGAGTTGCTTCGGTGACACCGCACTCAATTTAAATCTCGATAGCCGCATGTTGAGGCTCTGAGGAACGAAGATGCAGAATTATCGTATCCGAGACTGGGACGATTGAAATTCCTCTAGATAGGGGATTGTACTTCCGAATCCGTTGCAAGTGCAGGCTGTTGTTCAATTTCTGGTTGCGGAACAGGTTTAACCACAGGAGTCGCAACTTTTTCTGCCTGCATCTCTTTTTCTTGAAACAGCAACGCGCCTAAATGCACGATCGATAATCCGAGTGCCGCTAACGAAACCACATAACTATGCAGCGTGTACAAATGAGCGACCGTCAACGTTCCAACTGATCCACCCGTGATAATGTCGCGTAAAGTTGCACCGATGAAGGGAATCGCCTCGATCGTGCCCAATTCGATTTTGAGCCGCCAGAAACCGAGTTGATTCCAGTTGAGAATCATTGCCGTCCAGCTTAGACCGATCGCGCTCAGCGTAAAGAAAATTCCGCTAATCCAAGCCGTTAACCAACTGCGGCGGAACCGCTCACCCAAGAACATTACGACGATTTGCACAAGACCCAATACGATCACGAAGTTGCCCGACAAATTGTGTAGGGTGTGAACCAGCCAACCATAAGGAACTTCTGTATCAATCTGTTGCAGAGAATCGTATGCGCCGCCCGCTGTCGGAATGTAATAAAACGCAATCAAAATTCCAGAAGTTGCAGCGACCAAGGTAAGCGTGAGAATCGAAACGGCAAGAACAGTCGATAACCGTCGCAGGATAAAGGCAGGATTTAGCATAACGAGGCTCGATGGGTGAGTATTTGTATCGTTTCGTTAAGCAAATTTTAACGAAATTCAACGATCTTAGAAATGTTTCTTAATTTCTTCGATTAAGAATTGCAATCTTTTTTCAGAATACGGATTCTCGATCGCGCTTCACTCTATCTAAGAGAGTGTTTGAAAAGCATAAAAAGTCATTTCGCTTCGATTGCGTCTCGCCCTGAAATAGAATTTCGGGCTAATGGTGGAAAGTCTACTTCAGTAGACTCGGAGCCAGTTGCAGTTTCTTAGTCCTTTTCAAAGGACTTTCGTCGATTAGCCCAAAATTCATTTCAGGGCGGGATGTGGCAACGATCGACCATTTTTCAAACATCCGCTAAACGCAGAACCTGAAACGAACGCGATAAAATAATTGCCTGAAGCTTTGGGAGCCGAACTTTGCCTACTCTTGGTGTCAACATTGACCACATCGCAACCATCCGCCAAGCTCGCCGTACGGTTGAGCCTGATCCCGTTGCCGCTGCCGTCCTCGCCGAACTTGCTGGAGCTGACGGCATCACCGTTCACTTACGCGAAGATCGCCGTCACATTCAAGATCACGATGTCCAACTTCTGCGTCAAACCGTTCGCACTCATTTGAACCTAGAAATGGCTGCGACCGATGAAATGGTATCGATCGCACTCGATATCAAACCCGATTACGTCACCCTCGTTCCTGAAAAACGCGAGGAAGTCACGACCGAAGGCGGACTCGAAATCGCGGGACAACTCCAGCGCATGACTGAAGTGGTTGGAACGCTGCAAAGTGCAGGAATTCCAGTCAGTCTCTTTATCGATGCTGATTTTGAACAAATTGAAGCGTCCGCTGCCACAGGTGCAAAATTCATCGAACTGCACACCGGACAATATGCCGGATCATATTCCGAAGAAGGACAAGCGAAGGAATTAGAGATTCTGGCGCAGGGGTGTGAAATTGCGATCGCGGCTGGACTCCGAATTAATGCCGGACACGGATTGACCTATTGGAACGTTCAACCGATCGCACGACTCCCCGGCATGGAAGAATTGAATATTGGACACACGATCATTAGTCGCGCCGTTCTCGTTGGTTTAGAACGAGCGGTGAGAGAAATGAAACAAGCCATTCGCGGCGAACTCTAACCCTTCCGGATTTTTTGAAAAAGGACTGATCAATATGACGACTTATCACTATGTTTTGGCAAGCCAGAAATTTTTGCTGGAAGAAGAACCGATAGATGAGGTTCTAAAAGAACGGTATCGCGACTACAAAGACAAAGGCAGAGAAATCGATTTTTGGGTGATCAAAGAACCTGCTTTCCTTGAAGCACCCGAAATGGCAGAAATCAAAGCCAAATGTCCCCGTCCTTGTGTCGCGATCGTCTCGACCAACAAACAATTTATTACTTGGCTAAAGCTGCGACTAGAATATGTCATCACCGGAGAGTACCAGCAATCGGAAGCGATTCCGAACCCGCTGGGGTCTTTGGAAGCTGTTTCTTAGTCCCCCTTAATTTCTATGCCTCAGACGACGCTTCAATCGGTTTTTACAGGTCTCACTGGAGTCGCCCTTGCCCTTGGGAATATTGCTTCAGCCCAAGCGCAACTCCCGAACTGTCAGGCTCCTCGATCGAATGAATTCCTCTTGCTGATTGTGACCCGCACTCCAGATTCTCAAGCGCGGGTTCGCAGCGTCGTCTCTCGTACTGCTGATGTGACGGTTTGCAACTATTTCGGCGAAACGGTGACACGAGTGGGCGGCTACCAAGATGCAGATACCGCGAAGTCTTGGGCAAATTATCTCAATGACACCGTTCGGCTCCGGGCATTTGTGGCAACTCCTCCCGGTGGCGGTCAGGTTGCTAGAGATGAGGTGCCATCTGTTCAACCGCGACCTGTTCAACCCTTAGCTGTCCGCTCTCAGGTCGAATCTGCCACGACCTCCGGAGGCTTCAGTCCTCAGCGACTCGGAGACGGCTTTGCAGTCATCGTCAATCATTACAATCGTCCTGAAGTGGCTTCTCAGGTTCAGCAAGTCTTGAATCGCAATATTGGATTGGTCTCATTTCAGCAGCGCCCTTATCTCTTAGCAGTGCAGACGACCGATCGTGGTGTTGCGGATTCGATTTTGCAGATTTTGAGCGATCGAGGATTTGCAGCGATGTTGGTAAGAAGAGATCGCGTAACGTTACTGACTCCAATCGTTCAGACAGAACCTGCGATCGGGGGTCGATAAACAAGAAACGCCGAACTGATCATTTCAATTCGGCGACTTGATAGATGAATGGAAAATTGGTTAGGAACTTAGGGATCGCTCTGCATGACTTGAGGATGGAGCAGTCCAACCATTTGCTGAATGCCGCGATGAATACGACGAGTTACAGTCATTGGACTGACTCCGATCTGTTCTGCAACTTCCTTGCGCGACAGATCGTGTAGGAAGACATACTCGATCGCTTCTCGTGTTTTATCTTCGAGCTGGTTCAATGCCCGCTGCAACTGTTGGCGGTCTTCTTCTAGCACTTGTAGCGCTTGATATCGCGCATCGGGAAGCGTATCACCTAAAGTCATTGGCGAATCTAATTGCTGGCAAACTGTGGCATCTAAGCTCAACGGTAAGCGGTTCTTCGCCGCAAGTTTGCTTTCACGCCATTCGTTCACCGAAACCTTCAACACATCTGCAATCTCATCGTCGCTGGGTTGGCGACCTAGAGCCTCTGTAAGCTGTTCGCGGACTCGTTGCCCTTCTTTGTTCAGTTGCTGCCAGCGACGGGGAATTTTGACGGTTCCAGCGCGATCGCGCAAGAAGTGAAGCATTTCACCTCGGATATAAGGAACCGCGAACGAGCTGAAAGCGCAACCTTGATTCGGGTTAAACCGCTCGATCGCCCGAATCAGTCCTAAGTATCCAATTTGTTCGAGGTCTTCGTAAGGTTCCGCACATTGATGACTCACCCGATGAGCAATCTTGCGAACCAAACCAGCATTCATCTGTACCAATTGATTGCGGAGTCTCACCGAGGGTTTTTGGTGATACGAAACCAGAAGTTCCATCCCACGAGAGCGTAAAGAAGATTGAGTTGCCATCATCTACCACAAGGTCAAAGTTCATATCAGCGTTGAGCCTATTTTCTGTAGAGAGACTGTCTAAAACCATCGTCGTTTTACGGTACTGATCGAGTTTATTCTGGTATGAATTCGGCAGAAACACGCAAATTATTAAGCCCTTCTAGAGAGGGCATTTCAGCCAATTTTATGCTGTGATCTGCGTCATATTTCTAGTGTGATTGCACTCTGTCCAAAGTGTGATCTATATCGCTTCTTTTGGCAGAGGGAAATGAATTTAATCGACTCTATTTTTATTCGTATAACTTTGCTGAAACATAGAAGGAGCAAGAACTATGGCAACTAAAAACGAAAAAACTTCGCCAAAAGAAGAGCATTCTTCTGAAGCTGAAAAGGAGCAAAAAACTGCAAAGAAATCAGATTCAGCAGCCGTTGAAAACGATCTCGATAATGCTCCTGATATTGAATCTTTGACGGAAATTCTACATAGTGATGCTACTGAGGTTGAATCCGAAGAAGCGATCGATTCGATCGATGAATGGGTAGATTTTCTCAAGGGTCACAAAGAAGACAACATCAAGGAATTGTCTGCTTCTCTAAAGGAGTTGAAGAAACTACTGAAAGCGAAGAAGACCGAAGCCAGCCAGATTGTAGAAGCACTGCAAAAACTCGGTGAGCACACAAACGCGATCGGCGATGAAACTGGACGCGGCGTGAAGGGTCCGGTGCATACTTTGGGTAAAGCGCTGATCACGTTTAGCCACAAGATCGAGCGTGCTGCTGCAAAAGCTGAAAAAGACGCTTAATGCGATCGATGTTCTTGCACTTCTGGTGTGGGAATCTCTAAAAACGCTCTAAAACATCAAGGAGCAATGCAGATTCATCTAAGACTTTGCATTGCTCCTTGACGCTTTACACAGCGAAATTACTTCTCGTGCTCTAACTCTTTTTTAACTTCGAGTAACTCTGCTCGATGCTGTTCACTGACTTTTGGATAGTACAGGTTTAGCGATTTTAGTTTATCCACAATGATATTAGAAACTGCTAAACGAGTAAACCATTTGTGATCGGCTGGAATAATGTGCCAAGGAGCATGATCAGTACTGGTATGGCTAAACAGGTCTTCATAGGCGTGCATGTATTCATCCCAATGCTGCCGTTCTTTTGCATCTGAGGCTGAGAATTTCCAATTCTTTTCATCCAAATCAATTCGATCAAGAAATCGCTTTTTCTGTTCTTCTTTTGACACATTCAGAAAGAACTTTAAGACAATAATCCCGTTGTCTACTAAATACTCTTCAAAGTGATTAATCTGCTTGAATCGTTTTTTCCAAATATCATCGCCTTGTGCTTCTTTGGGTAACTTTTGCTTGGCAAGTAATTCAGGATGAACCCGCACGACAAGAACTTCTTCGTAATAAGAGCGATTGAAAATTCCGATTCTTCCACGTTCTGGTAAAGATTTAAATGAACGCCAAAGATAATCGTGATCCAAGTCCTCTGAAGATGGCGCTTTGAAGCTGAAAACCTGGCAACCCTGGGGATTTACACCGGACATGACATGTTTAATCGTGCTGTCCTTTCCGGCTGCATCCATTGCTTGAAATACAACAAGCAACGCATAAGAGTCTTGAGCATAAAGAATGTCTTGATATTTAGCAAGTTTTTGCACACCTTCCTGGAGTTCAGCTTGAGCAGCGGCTTTATCTTTCAAGCCATTTGTATAAGCTGGACTGTAATCTTTTAGCTTAATCTTCTGGTTCGGTGGAACGATAAATCGATCGAGTTTCATGGGATTTCTCGCGGAGTCTATCCCTTAATTATGATCAGCCTCACGAGTTGAGGACATTACCGCAACGTTCTTTAGAAAATTTAACGGACGTAATTGTTTTAGGGTTTCGAGTTGCTCAGGAGTTCGGACAAGCAGCGCACCCGCAAAAGCAAGAGAATTCACGGCGATCGCACGATATTCAGCTTGTGATCGCGGCACAATCATCATCCATTCCCGCGTCGCTAAGAAATTATACGGAGCCGTTTGTATCGGCTGATGAGAATCAATTCCCACCACTTCTAAAAGTTCGGAATAGCACTTTAGAAGTTGATCAGGTGTGTTGATACGATCGAGCTTCTTAAAGGCATGAGTAAAAGGAAATTCAGGAATGACGGTAATTTCAAAGGAGTTCACAGATTGGATTAATGGATCGATCGGTAAGCGATCGCCATTCTGAACAAACGGAAAGGGAACGAGTTGTAAATGCTTGTGGCGCTGACTTGCACCCGCAACAGATCCGCCGTTATAAAACGCTAAACCCTCTACTTCAGATAAACACGCCCACATCGCTTCGAGATCACTGAAGGTTAATAACGATTCTTGCTCTTCAAATGCGCGGGTAATGATTAAAAGATGATTTTCGACAACGTTAAATTTATTGAGTAGACAGACGTGAGTATCAGAAATATCAACAACAAATAAATCGCGATCGTACGGTAGAAATGGATCGATCGGTTTTCCAGTTGCAATCTCTTCTTGTTTCTGCTTCAAATCAGCAACTTCTTTACGAATCAGATTTGTCACGATGCGAACGAGAAATCTAGCTCCTGCTTGCTCGATGAAAGTCTGACTGGTTGGAATTGACAGAAGTGCACCACAAGAAAGAGCGTGTTGCGTTTGCTCGATCGTGCGTTGCCACAAGGTTCCAGGATTTTCCAACAGCGACAGATGTTCAGACATAGTAAAAGAGCACCGATTAACACTCTTAACTATTTCACATCTTCGTAGCGATCGCGATGTGCTCTGAGTTGCGTCATGTATTCCGGGTCAAGTTTTGCTTGCTGCCATTTCTCATAAAAAATCTTGGCGGATTCAGCTTTGATCGGGTCTTCTTCACGCGGTAAAACAGTTTTATCCGTACCATACTTGCGACCGGATTTGTGATTGGCGTAACGTCGCGATCGCGTATATCCCATCTGCAAAAATTTTCGCGCCATGTCCATCCCAACAAAATCACCCTGCGCTTTGTATTCCTGAAAAAGCTGGTAGATTTTATCGGCGGAAATTTGTGCAATCTCCGGCGTTTTGAACCTCCAATGCGGCAGAATTTCGCTTTTATAGGGTTCCACCAATAAAACGCCTTGTTCGCCTTTTCCAACGCGGTACAGTTCTGGATGCTCTCGGAAATTGATTTGGGTGAAATCGATCGAGTAATCAAACGCCATCTTGAAAATTCCGACTCTGCGTTTAATTCAATCAGGCGAACTGATGCGCGTCATGCACCACGGGAACGATTTCTAAAAATCAGCAGAAGGATAAGCACGATCGCGCTTCCGATCGCAGTAATGAGAATCGCAGATTGGGCAAATTGACGAACTGCGATCGCAACCAACGCCCAAATAATTACGCCTGTAAACGCAATATCACCGTATCGAATTGCGATCACTGCTGAAATTACCGTCGCAATCAGGATCATTAATACTGTCCAGATCGTTGCATCAATACCAAATCCATTCCACCGAGACGCATAAAGTGCAGAGGCAACATTCACGATCGAAGCAACACTAATCCAACCGAGATAAATCGCGATCGGAATCCGAGCAAACCATTTTTCTTGACGGCTCTTTGGAAATCTAGACCAAATGAAAGCAGCAATCAGATTCAACAGAATCCCAAACATGAAAACAACCGATAGCCAAAATTGCTGCAACTGGAAAAGATATACCCAAACGATTTGGAAAACAGATGACCAAATGATTGGAGCGCGTAACTTCAGTAAATACGAATTGTAACGCTGTGAAGGTAAAACTTGATAGATTCCGAAAGCGATTAATCCAAGGTAAATGACACCCCAAATTGCAAAAGCATAATTGGCTGGCGTGACGAGTACACCTCCAAGAATCGTGTTCGCAATCTGACCGATATTCAGTTCTCTTAATGGATAGATATTTGAGATGGCATTGACCGCGATCGTTGCCAAAATTGAAACGATCGTGGCAACTTGCAGAAATGCCGTAAATGGCGAATGACGTTCAGAGCGCTGCATATTCCCTCTTGAAACACACTCTCTTTACGGTAGCCAATTATTTTTTATTCGGTTCAATCCATCTCCAAAGCGGATGGCTTTGACCTTGTTGGCGAATTTTGAGAACGATTTTTTCAAGACGCTGACGCTCATCGGTGGGCAAACCAAAAAGAATATTGCGACTCTGCCAAATCAAAACGCTCAGTGTCATTCCAACACAAATCCCTAACCCGATCGAGGCTGCGAGATTTCCCGCCAGTCCATGCCGCAATGCTGCCCAAGTGAAATACTGCATCATCAGCGAAATCGGGTAGCGCAATCCCCAAAGACTGAGAACGCCGATCGTCAACCACAATCCCAAAACAACCAGCCACCGTCCGATCACCGTCATCCGGTGCAGTCGTTGAACGGCGGCTTGGAATTTTGGATCAAGTTCAGACGGATCAATAAAATCCGGGTGTGTCATACGCTTCTAACCTAATCACTACTGACTTCAGCAGTTTTCACAGGCGCAAATGCCCGCCCCCGCTTTTCTCGCCACAGCGCTAACAGTGAACTCGCGATGAAGATACTTGAATATGCCCCCATCGTAAAACCAATAATCAGCGCCAAAGCAAAGTTTCGCAGCGTATCACCCCCGAACAAGAAGAGCGCAAACAGCGTTAGTAATACGGTTAACGTCGTGTTAATCGATCGCGTTAAAGTTTGATTCACCGCATCGTCTACGATTTCATTAATGTGACGACCCGGATTAAGTTGAATCGTTTCACGAACGCGATCGTAAATTACAACCGTGTCATTGACCGAGAAACCCACGATCGTTAACAGCGCCACGACAAATAAACTATCGACTTCAGTTCTGAGCGGTGTCAGTCCCAGAATCGCAAAGAAACCAACCGTGATCAGAACATCGTGAAAAAGCGCGATGATAGCGAAAATTGCGTAGTCCAACTCAAAACGGAACGTCATGTAGAGCGTGATTCCTGCGAAGGACACGATCAATGCAATGAGAGCCGATTGAAAAAGCTGTCTACCGATCGTCGGTCCAACCGTATCAATTTGCGTTTTCTTGGCATCAAACTTTCCGATTTTCGATTCGAGTTCTGCTTGAAGTTTGGTGCGCTGATCGACACTGAGCGTATTCGTCCGAATCAATGCCGCTCGTTGTTCCTGCCCGACGATTTGAATACTGGCATCGCCTAGTTCCTGAGATTTCAGTACCTCACGAATCGCATCTAGGCTAATCGGTCGATCGCAGTTTCCAGGCACACTACAATCGAGTTCAACCTGAAGCCGCGTTCCACCTTTGAAGTCCAGCCCTGGACGCAACGGCGTACCGATTTGGGTTTGCAGAATCACCATTGCAATGATGCCTGCCAGAATACAGATTGCAGAAATCGTCCACCACAATCCTCTTTGACGAATCACATTCAGTTTCATGAGGTGGTCTCCGAGATCGATTGTTTAGCTTTTGGAAGATTAGGGCAGAACCATGCAGGCTTGCGAAGTCCCGGAAATGTGATCGCGTACATCATCAGTGTTCGACTACAGGTGACAGCCGTGAACATACTGATGGCAACCCCTAACAGTAGGGTGACACCAAATCCTTTGACCAGTCCTGAACCGAACCAGATCAGGGCGATACAAGCGATCGCAGTTGTGACGTTACTATCGAGAATGCTGGAGAAAGCGCGGAAGAAACCGGATTCTACCGATCGATAAAGCGTTTTTCCTGCCAGCAATTCCTCGCGAGTCCGCTCAAAGATTAGAATGTTCGCATCGACCGCCATCCCAATGCTGAGAATAAATCCAGCAATTCCAGGCAGCGTCAAGGTCACACCGAGCAGTTTGAATCCGGCGTAAGTCAATAGCGAATAGATGATCAGCGAAATTGCACTAATCACGCCCGGTAAACGGTAGTAAACGATCATGAAACCGAGTACCAGCAGCAATCCGCCAATTCCCGCATAAATACTGCTCTGAATACTATCGCGTCCGAGGGTTGCGCCGACGGTTCGGTTTTCTACGACTTCAACCGGAAGCGGTAAAGCACCACCGCGAAGCTGTACGGCTAAATCGGTCGCTTCTTGAGCGGTAAATCGTCCCGTGATCGTCGCCCCGCCACCTGTAATTCCGGTTTGAGCAAATTCGGCTCCAACGCTTGGAAAGCTGATCAAACCGTTATCGAGAAAAATTCCGAGCGATCGACCTGTTCCCGCCAAAGTTTTCGTCAGTTGAGCAAATTTCTCGCCGCCTTCTTGATCGAATTGCAATCCGACGCTAAACGAGTTCGAGCCTGGAGCGGATTCAGGAAAAGCATTTTTCAGGTTCTTACCCACGAGCGCAGGCGGATCGAACAGAGACGCGATCGCATCATTGCTGCGTTTGATTGCCGCTTGATTTTCAGCGATCGCTTTTTCGTCCCCAGATTTACGGAGTTCGTCCTGTTTCTTGAGGAGATCTTGACGGATTGATTGTTCGATCGGAAGTCTTGCTTCGGTTCCCGCCTTTTGTGCCCGAAAATCAAGCTGTGCTGTACCGCCCAAAACTCGCTCAGCCTGTTCTGGATCGTTGACACCCGGCAACTGAACGAGAATCTGATCTTCGCCCGCTGTTTGCACGAGGGGTTCCGATACGCCCAAACCGTTAATCCGACCTTCGATCACCCGCTGTACATCTTCTAGCTGCTGTGATGTAATTTTCTGTATTTCTGCGGTAGGCTTAACCTGAATCGTGATTTGCGATCCACCGCGTAAATCCAAGCCCAATAATGCTGGAAAATGGCGCTGATCAAAGATGATATAGATCGAGCCAAGCACCAACACTAAAATTAATAGAAGTAATCCTCGCTGCCGTCCCATAGCCGTTCGGTGTTATGACAAAGGCTATGATAGCGCTTTCTTTGCAGGACGTTGCAGAGGATACGAATTCGATCGAGTATTGCGAGATAGTGTGAATTCGATAAATCTTTCCGCTTCGATGCTGACTCGCCCCGGAATAAAATTCGGGGCTGATCGTGCGAAACCCACTGAAGGGGGTTGAATGCGAATCATTACAAGGCTTGCAGTCCTGAAGGGACTTCGCACTGTTAGCCCCGAATTTTATTCCGGAGCGGGCTGACAACGAAGCGGGTGAGTAACAAAGCCGAAAAAAACCACCAAATTCACGCTTAGTTAGAGGGTGTTTGAAAAGTCGTCGTTTGTTGCATTCACCCGCCCGGAGCTGAACCTCCGGGCTGACCGAGGAAAGCCCCCTGAACGGGACTAAGAGCCGCAGAACTTGCGCTTGAGCCTGCTTTAGCAGGGTTGCGCTGATTAGCCCAGAGGTTTAGCTCCGGGCGGGATGCAATCGAAGCGAAGAGACTTTTTATACTTTTCAAACACCCTCTTACAACTTCTCTTTCGCAGGTGGAGTTACTTTCGTTTTGATCAAGCCTTTCTCAATCTCTTTCAAAAGTTCAAAGTCTTCATCCGGTAAAGCTCTGCCATCCTTTTCTAAAAAACTGAATGCAGCGCGAAACTCCTGAGAATTAGCATCGATCGGGGCATCCAAGTGACAAGGAATAATCCGCTCAAAGTCCCAACTCGCAACCTTTTCTGCCCAATCAATCACGATCTGCGGTTCACGATTTAGAATCAATCGCTGCAAAATCGGAGCCACGATCAATCGATGTTTTCGTAACGCCTCAAACGATCGCTGCCAGCCCAATTTCCAATGAAACGGATACCAGCCGAAAAAGGCTTTCTTCGATCGATCCGGTGCTTTAACCACTTCTCGCACCGATGGGATTAAATCAGCGATATCCAACCCGCTAGGACGAAAATAAAACGTGAACAATGCGACTCGCTGCCATCCTTTGCGGCGATTTGCTTCAGTATCTTCAATCTGCTCGGTTCCAGACTCGCGAGCGTGAAACAGCAAAGGATACGGATCGATCTGGATAATTTCGGGCGCGACTTCTGGAACGGAAAGGACAGAATCCGTAACGAGCAGCGTTTTAGAACGTCGATCGAATAACGCAATTTCCTCAAACGGTCCTAATCCCAACCGAATTGGACCGAGTTTCGCGTATTCAAACTGATCGCCAAACGGAATTGATCGACCATCGAGTAAATGCGTCCGATGCTTGGGAAATCCTAACCACGACAACGGCAGATTAACCGGGTAACTCCATTGATCCGGTGCAATATAAATTTGAGCATTCGGATACTTTCGAGCGAACGGCGGCACAAATGCTTTATGTTCCAAACCGGAAGCAGTTGGAAAAATGATGTATTGAACATCTCCGTGAACGGAAACAATTTCATTTAGCAATCGCAAACACTCGATCGTCGGAGCCACAGGCGCATACACCAAAAGCCCACCCGCATCGAGTTTTACAACGGTCATCCGAATCGGTGTAACCACATAGAAAACGCCTTGAAGCTGCTCAAAGACCCAAACCGAGTCTTTGACTACTTCCCGTCGAATCGTACGGCGTTGGCTATACGGATAAATCGGCACCGTAAACCAATAAAACCAAGATCGCTCTTTCTGACTGTCTTGCACCATGTCCCAACCGTCCGCCAAATCTGATCTAGTGTCGCACCAAATCTAGAACGATGGACTATAGCGGATCGAGAAATAAATGCCCTTTTCTTGCAAGCTGCGTCTTTCGCCCTCGATCGACACCAGCGGAAATCCAAAATCAATCCGCGCTGAAAAATCATCCCCTTGCTGCCACAAAAATCCGAATCCCGCCCCGACCAAAGTATTTGGATTTGGATTCGCCCCGCTGCGATTCCAAGCGGTTCCCACATCGATAAAAGGTGTGACTTGAACTAAAGCACGTCCCGATCGCAAAATCGGCAACCGCACTTCCGATGAGAACAAGAATCCGTTATCGGTCAGGAGCGCATCTTGCCGATAGCCGCGAACCGTATCCACGCCGCCGATACCGATCTGTTCTAACGGCACTAAAGTACGATCGCTTAACTGCAAATCGCCCCGCACTAACAATAATGAATCCCGCGCTAACAGCCTTGTCCATTGAGCTTGTCCGCGCCATGTAAAAAACTGACTATCAGGAGCCTGATCATTGATCGTCGCATCGAACAAGCCCAAACCAAAACTAAACTGCGATCGAGCGGCGAAAACTTGTCGCTCACTACGCTGTACATATTCCTGAAAAAATCGCAGCGCTGAAATTCTCGTTCGACCTTGCTCATCGGCTCCCGGCGACAACCGAAACGGACCAATATTATCGATACCTAATTCTGTCTCACTTTCTTGACGCGAGAACGTTAGCCCTAACGTAAATTCATTGGTCGGACGCTGCACGATCGGCTGGCGAAACGTCAATTCGTAGTAGCGAGATCGCGCCTGAATATCCAAAACGTCAAACGGCGATTCAATCACTCGGCTCCGAGTACTGCCATACGCAAGCCGTAACGTTCCATTTCGGGGATTGAGCGGCACCGTATAGCTCAAATCAACTCCATTACTGCCGTCAGTATTGGTATAACTCGCTCTCAGCCCATCTCCTAAACCGAGTAAATTCGCCTGTGACAGTTCAAGTTGGCGACGGAACGATCCAACACTCGGCGATCGAGCATTATCGAGCGTTGGAGTCACCGAGAATGTTTTCGCTTCCGTAATCGTCACTTGTAAAACACTGGTTCCAGGACGGGTTCCCGCCTGCAAATCGGCTGAAATCGAAGCGATCAGCGGATCGAGTTGCAAAAGTCGTAAGCCTTCGAGCAAGCGATTTACATTTAACGGCGCTTGCACAGAAAGCCCGATGCGGCTCCGAATATAAGCCGGATTCAGGCGACGCGTGCCAATTACATTGATTTGCTCGATCGAGCCTTCGATCACTTGAATTTTGACTACGCCCCCGGTGAGCACTTGAGGCGGCAATACCGCAGCAGACGTGACATATCCATTTTTGATATAAAGTTCAGCGATCGCCGATCGTAATTGCAATAATTCCGCAAACGAAACATTTCGATTCAGATACGGCTTTGTGATCGGCTCAAAATCTTTCGCGCTAAATACTGTACTACCGACCACATCAAACTGTTTGACCTGGATCGTATCGGGAATATTGCCTGGAGTCTCGATCGTTGAAGGCGGCGTAATGGGCTGAGGCAGCAATTGATCCGGAGGCGGAAGCGGGGTTGGAATTTGCGGCTCTGGGGAAGGTTGCGGCGGTAAAGGGCGCGGCAAATCTTGAGGCGGAATTGGCACAACGGGCTGAGCCACCGAAGCAACCGGGGCAAAAATACCGAACAGTAGAACAGCTTGAAACAGCGATCGGAAAACCATTTTGTACTACCCGTCCATAACACGTTAGAGCATAAGAAACCACGCCCTTGTATAGTTAAATCACAGGTCTGCGATTATCCATTAGGGAAATTCAAAATTTAGAGAAATTACCCACTAATTTGTGTCCAAAACTGTTTAGGTAGCGGCTGGTTGCTGAGTTGCCCGTTTAAATGATTCGCAGTCGCAAGCCCAGCATGAAACGCATTCTCAACCCGATTTCCACCACACCAATCCCCGGTGCAAATCATCGGATTAGAAGTCGTCGCAGCTAAGAATTTTTCAGAAACAGGATTAATCGGAAACGCATACCGCCAGCGATGAACTTGCAGCACCTCCGGACTGGTAAACCACGGTTCTGCTACTTCTGCCGCCCGTTTTAACAATTGCTCTCCGACTTGCTGCAAATCAAGATCTTCTAAATGTTGTGCGGCAAACGTTGCATTACTTTGAATCACGATCGCAGGTTGTCCCGGATTCAATTGCTTTGTGCTATCAATACCAATCCAGCCTAAATCTGAATCTGCCAGACACACGATCGCTTTCCAATCCAATCGTTCCACATCCGCCTGTCGCTCGGTCGGATAAACCGCGATCGCACTAATACACGGCGAATACTCGATCGAGGTCAACCGCTCAATATACGTTCCACACAACATCGCCGCCTGTGGAGCCGGAATCGCCACAATCACCGCACTCGCTGAAATCACTTCGCCCGATTCACAGTAAAGATTCCAGCCGTTCTGCTCTTCGATGCGTTCGACTCGATGGTTCAATCTCAGCGTTAAGCCGATCGAGAGGAATTTCGCGATCATCGTAATCCCATTCATCGCCGCGTAACACGAAGCTCGCTTTTGTGGCGGTTGAATTCTGCCTTCATCCAATTCGTGAATCGTATCCGTCCAGACGCGAATGATTTTGCGATCGACCAACTGATTCAACAAGTCCTGAAACTCAGCGGATTTTGGCTTGAGATAACAAACGCCATGATCCGCGTGCGTTCCCTGCAAACGGCGAGTTGCCATTCTTCCACCCAAACCACGGGACTTGTCGATCACAACCACCTTATAGCCTGCTTGGTGGAGCATCTGAGCACAGGTTAAACCGGACATCCCGGCACCCACGATCGCGATATCAAATTGGGAATCGAGCATACTTTGAGAAATCCTGAAACAAGTAATATCCGATGTGTCGTCTAGCTTATGTAGAATGAATCTGGAAGCAGCATCGGGAGGAAGACCACCAGTGGATGAGTTTAGAGCCGCTTTGGAATTGGCGACAGATGATGAACTACGCGAACTGACAGAAATTCTATTTCGTCCGAAGTTCAACCCGCTGGATTACGTCAACGCGACTGACCCGATCGATCTACAAAGCCAATCGCGGGAAGACTGGCTCGATGCGATCGATGAGCGATTCCGCTTCCTCGCAGCCGATGGTATCACAGTCCTCCGCCGTAGAACCGGACAAGTGAGCTACCGCCAAATTCTGATCCAAGTCTGCCGCTATCTGAAATTGCCCTACACGGGATCAATGTCTACGACCGATTTAGAAGCTGAAATCTTCCTCAGTCTATTAAACCGCGCCTGGAAGCAACTTCCTGTGTCCGAGCAAACCGCTTTGACCCGACGAGTGAAAAATGCGCTGATCGATACGGGTCTTGCTGAAGAATTACCGCTGTCTTTGCAGAAGAATCCGATGTCGCTCGTGGCTAAAGGCGGAGGTGCCTTAGCGGTGAATACCCTACTACAGCCTCTTTTGCTAGAACAGATTGCGCGACAGTTTGCCCTGCACTTTGCACGTTATCAAATGGCACAACAAGCGATCGCACAAGGTGGAATTGTCGCTGCAACTCAGATTCAAACTCAGGTTTCGCTGCAATTAGCAAAACGAGGGATGACGATGGCAACGGCGCGATATGGGGCGACTCGTGCAGCGTTTGCCTTTTTGGGATCGGCATTGTGGACTTGGTTTCTGGCAGATTTGGGCTGGAGAGCGATCGCCACAAATTACGGGCGCGTGATTCCAATCATTTTCGCTTTGGCTCAAATTCGGTTAACGCGATCGGACTGCTTTGAACCCGTTTAAGAGGATGTTTGAAAAGTTGTCGTTCGTTGCAACGCCCCGCCCTGAAATGAATTTCGGGCTAATCGGCGCAAGTCCATTGAAATGGACTAAGAACTTGAAACTGCCTCCCAGTCTACTTCAGTAGACTTTCCACCATTAGCCCGAAATTCATTTCAGGGCGGGAGGCAATCGAAGCGAAGAGACTTTCTATACTTTTCAAGCACCCTCTAATGAAGACGCTGCGCCTGCAATCTCATCCTGATCCGTCGCTACAACGCCCCTGGATTCTGGTTCAATTTGGATTATTTCTGATGCCGTTTAGTGCATTCTTGGGCTGTACTCCAGTTCTAGTGGCAGCGCTCGATATCTGGCAGCAACGGTTCTCTAGTCTCAGTCGTGAACCAGTGAATCGAGGATTTGCGGTCTTGGGATTGGTGATGATTGTGGCAGCGGGATTTGCCCTCGATCGCACCAATGCTTTTCTCGGTTTGTTCAATTTTCTGCCGTTCTTTGTGACGTTTGCTGGATTAAGTGAACTGATTCGATCACCCAAACAGTTAACGCAAATCGCTTGGATTTGGGTACTGACCTCGATCCCGGTCACGCTGATTGGATTGGTGCAATTATTTTTCAACGTTGGGGGATCGCCTTCGATTTTGTGGGGATTGATTGAATTAACAATTAGTCCTGGTGGAGAACCGTTAGGGCGAATGTCTTCGGTCTTCACTTACGCGAATGTACTGGCAAGCTATTACGCGATCGTATTCATTCTCAATCTAGGGTTATGGATTGATCAACGTCAGCGAATTCTAGGCGCGATCTTTTGCTTGAATGCGATCGGCTTAATTTTGACGAATTCTCGAAATGTTTGGGCGATCTCGCTTCTGGCTGGTTTAGCGTTTGCGCTGTATCACGGGTGGAAAAAAATCGTTGCAGGTGTTGTCGGAATTGCGGGCTTAATGGCAGGAGCCGCATTTGCTCCAGAACCGATCGCTGCACCGCTTCGAGTGATTGTCCCGCGATTTTTTTGGGCGCGATTGAACGATCAAATGTACAGTGATCGTCCGGTGAATCAACTGCGATCGACTCAGTGGAAATTTGCCTGGTCGATGACCGAACAGCGACCGTTGACAGGCTGGGGATTCCGCAGCTTTTCAAAACTGTATACCGAGCAAATGCAGCTTTGGATGGGTCATCCGCACAATCTCTTTTTCATGCTGTCTTCTGAAACCGGACTGCCCGCAGCCTTGATGCTATACGGATTAGTCGGCTGGATTTTGGCTCAAAGTGTATTCACTTGGCGCAAACTCCAATCGCAACATCAGCGCATCTATTTCACGTTCTCGATCGCGTTCTTTGCCTGCACCTTATTCAGCTTCTTAGATGTGCCGCTGTTTGATGCCCGGATTAATCTCATGGGCTGGATACTGCTGGCAGGAATTTGGAAAATGCAGGACTAATCCTGGTTCTGAGATTTCACCTGCGACATCAGCATCTCTAGCTGTTTCTTCTCGCTTTTGAGTTCTTCTTCGAGTTCTTGGATTTGTTCTCGGCGTGCCTCAAGTTCGATCTTTGTTCGCGCTAATTCTTGCTGTTCTAGCGTCAATGACTGCCGCCACTGTTCTGAGCGCTCTTTCTCCTGCTGCAACGAGCTAGGCGTAAACCCATACGTCAAGTAGCACTGCACCAAGTCCATCACCCAATCTTTGGCTTCGCGAATATCTAAAATCTGATTGCTGCTGGAGATTTCGACCAGCACGAGCAGTCCATCACTGTAAGCATTTGCCTCAGCGGAAAGTACCGTTTCCTCTTCAGGTAGTTTCGTCCAAATGTGCTCTGACTTTTGAGCAGCCAGTAAGCGCAATCCTGCCTTGCCTAGATAGCCTTTTTTTTGAACTTGCGCCAAGTGCAGCATTAACTTTTTCTCTCGATGTCGTCTCGGTGGGAACGATGATCAGGGGCATTTACAGGACAGTTTCGCTGGCTGTCCAAGAGTTTTGACAACATATACCGTTGTATCCCTGTTCTATCGCCCGTAGATGCACTGACCTGATCTGTACTACGATCGAACGGCTTCGGTTTTTATCCGGTTGCGCCCTATTGTACGTACCTATCAAGACAGTATAGCCTCTTCGTTTTCTATCGGAATCATTGAGGCGGTTCCCTCATACAATTACAAAAAAGAGATGCCAAAATCCAGCATCTCTGATGACAAAATTAAGAATTGATAAACTTATAGGCGATCGAGCTTCGATTTCAGAATTTCTGCCTGCTTTTCTGCTTCTGCCAAAGCATCTCGCGTCGATTGCACCACGTCAGGCGGCGCTTTATCGACGAATTTCGGATTATTCAATCGACCGCTGAGCGCCTGAATCTCTGCCTCAACTTTCTTCAAATCCCGCTCAGTCTTAGCTTTGAGCGCTTCAAGGTCGATCAATCCGGCGAGTGGAATCGAAATTCTGACGGTTCCAGTGACTCCGACGATCGTTTGAGCATCATCAACAGGCTCGGTTTGAACGGGTGCAATCGCGAGTGGTTTCGGTTCTCCAATGACCTCGGCTTTAAACTGATCAACTTGCTTGAGGAAAGTTTGTCGATCGCTTGTATCCCACAGCCGCGTTTTCGCAAACCAGATAGTGTAAACGATTCCCACGATTTCCAGCAACGATGCAAGAAGTGGAACTTCTTGAACCGAATCAAGGACAACGGACGCGACTTTGAGCGCGAACAGGATCGAGCCAATGAGCAGCAGCGAGAGGAGGATCTTTTGATGTTTGCCGATGAAGTTGCCAGCGGTATCAAGTGCGATCGCTAGAACGGGCTGTTCTGCGTCGTTTGTCGGTTTCGGAGTTTCGTTTGTGCCTGCGATCGACAACGTTTCGACCCGCGCCATGTCCTTGATATAGGACTGACCTCGAATCAGCGTCTGCTTTTCTCGATCGTCCTCAGTCGAGAGCGCGACTCGGATTCTTGCACCCGGTTTGATTTCGGCACTCGCTCTGAGGTTCCGAATCGTGCGAATCGTGTTGAGAATTAACTCAAACTGTTGTTCTAGATTCGGATCGATCAGGGTTGTATTGGGGATTGGATAACTCTGGAGCGCAAGTGAATTGCGATCGATTTCAGGGGTTTGGGTCAGGGTGTGCCAAATCTCTTCGGTGATGTGCGGCATGAAAGGATGCAGGAGTTTGAGCGTTCCTTCCAACACATGAGCGAGAGTTTGCTGGGCGGCGAGACGAGTCGGAGCATTGGGATCTTGTAGGCGCGATTTGACAAGTTCAATGTATTGATCGCAAAAATCGCCCCAGATGAATTCGTAGAGACTCTTTGAGGCTTCACCGAATCCATAGTTATCGAGGTAATTTCGCACCTCTTGAGCGAGTTGATTGAACTTGGAGAGAATCCAGCGATCGCTTAATTCCAAGTTGTTTGGTTCACCTAATTGAGCAGGTGTTTTTCCATCCAAATTCAGCATTACAAACCGCGACGCATTCCATAGTTTGTTAGTGAAATTGCGTGAGGTTTCGACGGTTTCGGATTCGTCGGTTTTGCGATCGTACGCCATCCGAATATCCTGACCCGCTCCAGTGACCTCTCGGATTAAGGTATATCTCAGCGCATCGGTTCCATATTTATCAATCAAAATCAGCGGATCGATGCCGTTATTCGCTGATTTCGACATCTTTTTATTGTTCTCATCCCGCACTAATCCGTGGATGTAGACATCCTTAAACGGCATTTGTCCGGTGAAGTGTCCCGCCATCATCGTCATGCGGGCAACCCAGAAGAAGATGATATCGAATCCGGTTACTAGCGTTGCAGTCGGATAGTAGCGCTTGTAATCTTCGGCTTCGGTATCTGACCAGCCTAGTGTGGAAAAGGGCCACAATCCCGATGAGAACCAAGTGTCGAGAACATCTGGATCTTGTTCGATTTGGACATTTTCGCCAAATTGCTCGATCGCTTTTTTTCGCGCTTCTTCTTGCGATCGCGCCACGATAAACGGCGTGTAATCGGTAATTTCGCCGTTCGTTTCACTAATCGCATACCAAGCCGGAATTTGATGCCCCCACCACAATTGCCGCGAGATACACCAATCTTTCAAGCTCACGAGCCAATCGCGATACACTTTTGTCCAGCGTTCCGGCACGAATTTTGGAGAAGTTTGCTCATCTAAAGAGGCAAGAGCAAAATCAGACAGCGGTTTGATTTTGACAAACCATTGAGTCGATAAAAGCGGTTCGATCGGCACTTTTCCGCGATCGCTGTACGGAACCGTATGTTTATAAGGCTCGACTTTGACCAGACAGCCTTCTTCTTCCATCTTCTTGACCAGGTTTTTCCGCGCCACAAAGCGGTCTTGTCCCTGGAATTCTCCAGCGTTCTCGTTCATCGTGCCGTCTTTGTTCATCACATTGATCGACGGCAACTTATGACGCTGACCCATCTCGAAATCGTTCAGATCGTGTGCGGGTGTCACCTTCACGCAACCTGTTCCAAAACTCGGATCAACGTGCTCGTCACCGATGATCGGAATTTCGCGGTAAACGAGCGGCAACATTAGGGTTTTGCCGATCAGATGTTTATAGCGATCGTCATTCGGATTCACTGCGACCGCTGTATCACCCAACATCGTTTCCGGTCGAGTCGTTGCCACTTCGATAAAGCCATCCTCGCCCATGATCGGATAGCGAAAATGCCACAGATTTCCGTCTACTTCTTTATTCTCAACTTCGAGATCCGATACAGCGGACTGACTCGCCGGACACCAGTTGACCAAATAATTACCGCGATAAATCAGCCCTTCATCGTGCAGTTTGACAAAGGCATCTAACACCGCAGCGGATAGTCCTTCATCCATCGTGAACCGTTCACGCGACCAATCCACTGATACCCCTAAGCGACGGAGTTGATTCACGATCGTGCCGCCCGATTCCGCTTTCCATTTCCAAGCGCGTTCTAAAAACTGTTCCCGTCCCAAATCATCACGGGTTTTCCCTTCCGCTTTGAGTTGCCGCTCTAAAATCGTCTGCACCGCAATACTGGCGTGATCCGTTCCTGGCAACCACAGCGTATTTTTGCCCAACATCCGCTGATACCGAATCAACACATCGATCAGCGAACTCTCAAAGGCATGACCCATGTGCAAACTACCCGTGACATTGGGCGGCGGAATCACTACACAATACGGCTCACCAGCTTGATTCGGATCAGCCTTAAAGACCTGATTCTCCTCCCAAAACTTCTGCCATTTTGCTTCAGTCGTGGCGGCGTTGTATTGAGTGGGAAGAGTGGCAGTCATGAGAAGTTTCTAGAAGGTTGGGGACATTTAGCTTATGATAAACGGTTCTCTGCGTGAGATGCCGATAAAAATGGGCACTCCTTCTCAGAAGCACCCACAACCTTGAATCGAGCCTAAATTCTTAATCGATGAAGCCCATCAAATTCGCCGCATCATCGATGTCGTTAGAAAAAACGGGACGACCTCCCATGTGTTGCGCCGCAGCAAGTAATCCGGGTTCACTCAGCATCACAGGTCGCCCAAACGTTTCTGAGCCTTCAACCGAATGAAAATCACTGTAAAAGATCGGACGGTTTCCCGGAAGCATTTCAGCCACTTTCAGATTGCTCGATGACACCGGACGACCATTCATAATCGTGCCGTAGACTTCCATGTGGCTCGCTTCGATCGGGCGAATTCCCGCCGATTGAATCGTGCCTGCCACTTCAAAATCATCTGACATCACCGGACGATTGATAGAAGAGAGGCTAATGATCTCAAGTGCGCTCCCATTGTTTTCTACGGGGGTTGCCGTCGCTTCAATCACTTCTGAATTACTCATGAGAGGTTCCTCTGGGGTTGATTCTGTGGATACGGTGGAAGAATTAGTTTCCGAAACGGGGTCAACTTCCAAAACCGGCAACGCTTCTGGTTGCTCGGCTTTCTCTGGTTGATTCGGCTTGGATGTCAAAGTCGGTAACGGTTGCCCGATCGCCTCTGGAGTTGAAGCTTCCGGAGTGGGTTCTGCTGCGGGGGATTCGGTCGCAGTCGGTGCCGCGTTTTCTGGTGTTTCTGTCACCTTTGCCGCAGTGCGTCGATTATTTGCCCTACGACTGGTTTGATTTCCACGGCTGGTTGCCATCGCGCCATTACCTCAACGAATTTATAGAATTACAGCTTGCGAACCACCGGAAGAACTGGCTCAACGGATAGGTACAGTATGTTAAATGGCTGATTCTTAGGGAATCATTATAAGTGAAACCGGGGTCAGTAATATCAGGTGATCCCAAGCAGAATTAATACGATCGATTAACTCTACCAATTGATTTCTAATCTGGGGTGGACAGCTTGTCCGCCCAAACCCAGGAGGATGTTTGAAAAGTTGTCGTTCGTTGCAATTCCCACCCTGAAATGAATTTCGGGCTAATCGACGAAAGTCCTTTGAAAAGAACTAAGAACCTGAAACTAGCTCTGAGTCTACTTCAGTAGACTTTCCACCATTAGCCCGAAATTCATTTCAGGGCGGGAGCAGAACGTAGCGAAGGAGCCTTTTATATTTCTTCAACACCCTCCAAGAGCAGGCAAGATGCCTGCACCACCTTGGGATGAAAAAGGAGGTACGATCGCACCTCCCTTCAATCCTTTTACAATCCGGCTCTAGACCTTCGCAGGAATTTTTGCTGCGCCAACTTGATTGGTCAAGCGCTCATAGGTCGCCCGCATCTTCAAGCCCGTCAACACCTGGAACAAGCCCGTACCGTTGTTAGAACCGGGATACTCACGGTGTTGCAGCAAGAGTTCAGTCACTTCACCGTTGTATTTCGCTGAAGTTTTGCTCAAATGCTGCTCGATGTAGATCACTTCTTCGAGCTTGTCGAATTGACCATCGACTTCGAGGACGGAAACACCATGCTTGTAGTACACATCGGGTCCGTAGTGCATTCTGATGCCGGGATACGAACAGGTGAGCTTACGACCACACGGAGTCCAATCGATCGTTGATCCTTCATCAAACAGGTAAACCGGATCATACCCTTCGATGCCGTCGCGCTGAATCATTTGAACGCGCAGCACTTTCCGTTCTTTGTCGTCTTTAATCAACTGCGTCGGCAGCACTTGAATCACCACATCCGCGAATTCTTTTTGCGGATCGATGTAGGCATCAAAGTCAGGCTTACGCGAATTGATTTGCGCTAAAACATCTTCGTAGCTGTGACCGCGTTCAGCCATATCCCGCTGAATCTTCCAGGCAATTTTGACTTCATCGCTGATGTCGAGATAGACGCTGAAATCGATCAAATCACGAACACGCTGGTCATAGAGCGGATGTAAGCCCTCGATCACGACAATATGATTCGGCTCCACCTTTTCGGGCGGATCGATCATTCCGGTTTCGTGGTTGTAAATCGGCTTATCGATCGTTTCTCCGTTCTTGAGCGCTTTGATTTGCTCATACATCAGGTCGAAATTATTCGCCTTCGGATTGAGTGCGGTGATGCCCGTTTCTTTGCGCTGTTTCCGATCCAGACTGTGGTAATCATCCAGGCAGATCACAGTGACGAAATCTTCCCCAAACAGATCTGTGATTCGGCGCAGAAACGTGGATTTTCCGCATCCGGAGTCTCCGGCAACGCCAATCAGAACCACGCGGTCTGGCTTACTGGTCATAAGTTTCCTCTAAAAACAAAAAGTCAACGACGGTTTTTTGGGTCAGCCAGGATTCAGGCTGTATCGAAATTCGCTTCCATAACTCGATCGACAAAATCGATCGTGCCTTTCCCGGTCACAGAATTTCGCTGCAATAAATTGCTGCAAAAAACTATCCTGCAAGCGCGAGTCAAGGCTTAAGGTATAGCGTAAGTATTTAGTACTATCAGCTAAGGGGATTCTACCAAATCACGATCCCACGTACAAGAGCTAAAAAAATTATTAAGCTAATATACGTTTGTACTGCAAGGATTTGGATCGCGATCGCAAAGATTAATTTCAGCTTCACAATTGACTTGATCGATCCCCCAAAAGCCTCTGTAAAGTAAGAACGGAGATTATTTTGGCTTCTCATTACAAGTAAGGACAGTTGGGTAAATTTGCGATCGATCCCCAAACGTTGCATATTTATCTAAACGGGCAACTTGCAGCACAGTTTTAAGTTCATTTAGGTCGGAGAAACAAGAGAGCGATGTATTATTCCAGCGCGTCGGGTGCTGCGAACACCCCATCTGGGAGCCGTGTCTTCCGGTATGAAGTGGTCGGGTTGCGCCAAAGCGAATCAACCGATCAACAGAATTACCCGATTCGGCAGAGTGGCAGCACTTTTATCAATGTCCCTTACAACCGCATGAATGAGTTCATGCAGCGGATTACTCGCTTGGGCGGCAAGATTGTGAGCATTCAGCCTTTAGAGGCAAACGGCAATGGGTCTGGAAACGTTACTGTTGAACAGAAAGCACCTGCCGTGAAGCAGGAAAATGCTACTGCGAACCCACCAGAATCAAAGCCCATGACACAAGCTAAGGTTAAAAAACACGCAGACGTTCTAGTCAACATTTACAAGCCTAACAATCCGTTAGTTGGAAAGTGTATTTCCAATGACGAATTGGTGGGTGAAGGCGGAATTGGAACCGTTCGCCATCTCAAATTTGACATCTCTGGCAGCGATCTGACTTACGTAGAAGGTCAAAGTATTGGGATTATTCCACCGGGAACTGACAAGAACGGGAAGCCGGAGAAATTGCGTCTTTACTCGATCGCATCGACTCGCCACGGCGATGATGTGGATGACAAAACGGTATCGCTCTGTGTTCGTCAGCTAGAGTACAAACATCCGGAGACGGGTGAAACGGTGTACGGTGTTTGCTCTACCCATCTGTGCCATTTGGAACCGGGTACAGAAGTGAAGATCACGGGTCCGACCGGAAAAGAAATGCTCTTGCCGGAAGAGACCGATCGCAATGTGATCATGATGGCAACCGGAACGGGGATCGCTCCGATGCGGGCTTACTTGTGGCGGCAGTTCAAGGACAACGAGAAAGCAGCGAACCCTGAATATCAGTTCAACGGTTTCTCCTGGTTGATCTTCGGAATTCCAACTTCTCCAAACATTCTCTACAAGGAAGAGCTTGAAGAGATCCAAAGCAAGTATCCGGATAACTTCCGTCTCACCTATGCAATTAGCCGTGAGCAGAAGAATAAAGACGGCGGCAGAATGTACATTCAAGACCGTGTAGCTGAATATGCGGCGGAATTGTACAAGATGATGAAGGATGAGAAGACTCACACCTATATTTGCGGTCTGAAGGGCATGGAGGACGGCATTGATGCGGCTCTCGGTGCGGAAGCGGCAAAAGAAGGGGTCGAGTGGAAAGAGTTCCGCAGTGCGATGAAGAAAGCGGGACGTTGGCACGTTGAAACGTACTAATTTCGATGTTTTGAATTGAAGCGAAACCGGGGGAATTCTCCCGGTTTTTTTGTGCGATATGATTTGAGGATGAATCGGGATTGAAAAATGACGATCGCGCTTGATGCCAGTAATTTGACTCTAGACCAAGTTCATCGACTTCTGAAACTGCAACTTCGTGTGGGTCAGAAACTCACCTCTCTATTGACGTTGGAAGAATTAACCGAATCAGAACGCCAGAAGCTAACACAGATTCGAGAGAATTTTATTACCTATTACGGGGAAGGCAAGATTCTTGAAGGTCAGATTCAGTATTTATTTCTGTCGCCTTTGATGTGGCTTGCAGGATTTCATAATCCTAGAATTCGGCTTGATTTAGAAGTGGGAATTTCTAGCATTGAGGTCGAGGATGAAGACACGCTGATTAAAGGGCGAATGGATATTCTCGCTGCGAAACGGATGCGAGATCAGCGCGAGATGAATGTGTTTTGGGTGCTGATTGTTGAGGCAAAGAATAGCAGCTTAGAGGCTTCAGAAGGACTACCGCAGCTTTTGACGTATGCTTTCACGGGATTGGAGCAACAGCAAGCTGTGTGGGGATTAACGACGAATGGATTGAATTATCAGTTTGTGCGGATCGAGCAGGGAGAGCCGCCGCCTTATACGCTGTTTCCGACGTTTAATATGTTGTATCCCGATCAGGTGGAGCAGTTGTTGCAGGTGATGAAGGCGATTTGTGAGGAAACGCGATCGTAAGTTGGGATTTAGGTCGATCGTGCTTTTTTGCTCTCGTTGCGAACTCGCCCCGGAATGGAATTCGGGGATGAAAGCGATTTGTGAGGAAACACGATCGTAAGTTGAGATTTAGGTCGATCGTGCTTTTTCGCTCTCGTTGCGAACCCGCCCCGGAATGGAATTCGGGGCTAACGGTGCGAAGTCCGCTGAAGGGGACTGAAGAGTTTAGATTACTCGTCTGAATCGGGGACGTATTGGATTAGATCGGCAGGGGTGCAATTAAGGGCATCACAAAGTTTTGCGAGTGTTTCACCACCGATCGCTGGCATATCATCGGCATTCTTCAATTTTGAAATACTCACTGGGTTCATGTTCATCATTTGAGCCAGTGTTTTATTGGTCATTTTTCGGTCTGCCATGACCACCCGTAATCGCCAACGAATCTTTCCCACGAATTCACACTGCTCAAAAAATGAAGGCTTCCAAACTTTCTTTGGGTTGAACCTTGAATCATCACTCGTAGCCTGATAAGCTATTTAAGTGAATCAATAGTTGATGCGCGATCGCGAACCCTGCCAAGAGATATCGATCGCGTCACCCCAAATTGAGGTAAATAAATCATGCCATACAACGCTGAGTTTGATGATTCTGCGGCGAACGATCGTGCGAGAACTTATCAAGAGCGATATTTGACGAATTGGGCGATCGTCTGCCTGCTTCCGAATATGCAGCGTACTATTGTCGGACGGTTTCGGACTCGCACTGATGCAGATGGACATCTACGAGTGTTGCGTCAGGTGATGCCGGATCGGGAATTTATTGTGGTGTTCGATCGAGCTAACGAATCATCTCTTCAATCTCCTCATCCGTAAAGCCAAATTGCCGAAGGATTCTCAGAACGTATGCCGGAGACATTTCTTTCGCTCCCATATCGATCGGCACAATTCTAGTTTCTTCTTCAAGCTCACGGCATAAAGCCGATGATCGCCTTTGCCCTCGCGATGAAATACACAGCCCGAACGCTCTAAGATTTTGATTAACTGCTTTGGCTTGAGTGACGGAACATTTTTAGGCATAAACCGCACGTAGTTCGTAGCTTTCTGTTGGTGGCTCGTTTGTTTCTAATGCCAAGAATTCGTGCAGTTCTTGAATTGGGACAGGTGAGAGATAAATGTTTGGCTCAGTTTCGTAGACAGACTGGAAGGAATCAATCGCTTCTTTCAGTTTGTCGATCGCTTGATTTTGCGTTTCACCTTGCCCAACAATTCCATTTTCAAGACAGAGCGCAACCCAGTAATCTGAGCTACGTTTCAAAACCATTGTGTAAAAGTTCATCGCGTTTTGCCAGAGCTACAGTCATTTCAACTATACCTGGTAAATCTGAGTCCTAATTTCGATTCTCGAAACATACTGTTACACTTGCTGCAATGAAACGGTAAAATGACCGGGCTACATATCGTTTCGCTAGAAGAATTACGTGCAAGTTTATCCGAACCCGTCTACCCCGGTTGCAGACGTTTATACCCGTGAGGAGCTACCCTTTACGCTCAAAGATGTTCGATCAGCAATTCCCGATCGCTGTTTTGAACCGAACACTGCTCGATCGCTCTTTTATTTCTTTCTTGATATCAGCATCATTGCAGGATTAATTGCGATCGCGGCTTATCTCGATTCCTGGTTGTTTTTTCCGATTTTCTGGTTTGCTCAGGGCACGATGTTCTGGGCTTTATTTGTGGTTGGGCATGACTGCGGACATGGCTCATTTTCCAAACACAAATGGTTGAATAATTTGATCGGTCATTTGTCGCATTCTCCGATTTTGGTCCCGTTTCATGGTTGGAGAATTAGCCACCGGACGCACCACGCGAATACTGGCAACATTGATACTGATGAGAGTTGGTATCCGGTGACAGAAGCGAAATATGCAGAAATGGGATTTTTAGAAAAGCTGATGCGGTTCTATTTGCCGCTGATTGCTTACCCGCTGTATCTATTTCGTCGATCGCCTGGGAAACAAGGCTCTCACTTTATGCCGAGTAGCCCACTGTTTAAGCCATCCGAGCGCAATGACATTATTGTGAGTACAGTTTGTTTGCTTGCAATGGTTGGATTCTTAGCAGCATTAACGTTCCAATTCGGATTTCTGTTTCTGCTAAAGTACTATCTCGGTGGATATGTTGTATTTGTGATTTGGTTGGATTTGGTGACATTTTTGCACCATACCGAAGATGATATTCCTTGGTATCGGGGTGAAGATTGGTACTTCCTCAAAGGTGCATTGTCTACTATCGATCGTGATTACGGAATTTTTAATCCGATTCATCATGATATTGGTACTCATGTTGCACATCACATTTTCTCGAATATGCCGCACTATCGATTGAGAGAAGCGACAGAAGCGATTAAACCTGTCTTGGGTGGGTACTATCGGAAATCGAATGAGCCGATCTCGAAGAGCTTCTTTAAATCCTATTTTGCCTGTCATTTTGTGGCAGATAATGGATCAAAGATTTACTATCAATCGCCTCACGTTCGGTAATGCTTAGGGGAACTCATTCTTCTGTGGGTTCCTCTTTCATGTCGATCAAACCTTCGTCTACAGCGGTCTCTAGTAGAAATCGTTTCGCGAGTCGATCGTATACTCCCGCACCCACAAACTGTGGAAATTTATGCGATCGACTATACACCCAGACTAGATTTCCTTTCTCGAAAATCCGCACATCCTGAAACCATTTGCACTGAGGCATCAGGGATTTCGCAAATTCGAGGGCATCAATCCAGCGATCGAACTCTCGATCGACATCACGAGTTACAACTTTAAACACAGTTCTATTTTTACTAACGCTACTTCTAGAATAAAGCAAGCGCTATTGAGTATGTATGCCAGATTGGATTCCACAATTAACGCGTGACGGGTCTTATACATTCTTTTCTGAAGAATTTGGAGAAGCATTTCACAGCTACCAAGGCGCGAAAACAGAAGCCTTTCAAAAATTCTCAGACGCGATCGACTTACAGCAAAGAGCAAAGCAATCTGAAATTAAACTCTTAGATGTTTGCTACGGATTGGGATATAACACCGCAGCAGCGATCGAGGTGATTCGCAAAATTAATCCAACCTGCAACATCGAAATTTATGGCTTAGAACTTGATCCAACTGTTCCGATCGGTGCTGCACCACTTCTACAACACTGGTCAACTGATGTTCAAACCGTTCTAGAATCCCTTGCTAAACAGCATTCTTATCAAGACAATCACCTCAAAGCACAATTGCTAATCGGAGATGCGAGACAAACCATTCAACAGTTAAATCACTTTCAAGCAGATGCAATTTTCTTTGATCCATTCTCACCGCGTCGCTGTCCTCAGCTTTGGACGGTGGAATTTTTTAAGCTTGTAGCTCAATGTCTTGCACCCGATGGCAAGCTTGCAACTTATTCGCGATCGGCATCGGTTCGCACTGCATTGATCGAAGCAGGATTACAGATTGGAACGATTCCGCTCGGAGAATTGCACCTGCCGCATGACTGGGCGCAAGGCACGATCGCGGCTTGGAGTGCTGAAACTTTGCAACCTTTATCGCAGATGGAACAAGAGCATTTGAATACTCGTGCGGCAATTCCTTATCGCGATCGTACTTTGCACGACGCAGCCGAAGAAATTTTAGAACGACATGAACAAGAACAGCGATCGAGCACGGTAGAATCAACCTCAAGTTGGCGCAGACGGTGGAACATTAAATGAGCGATCACATTGGATTTTTGCAAAACTGGCAGGATGCGGTTGTATTTTGGAGCTTTGTGGCAATCACCGTATTCGTCACTTGGCGGATCTTAGCTAGCAAACCTAGAGAATAGAGAACACTCTCTGGGTAGCGTCGTAACAGTTTGTATAGCAATTCTGGAAAATACGTAGAATCTTCTAAAGAAAAGAAGAGAAACGTGCCTACAATCTAGAGTGCTAATAGCGTGGGGTGAAATCTTATGAATCTGAATACTATTGCATCAGGAACTGCGATCGTCGCACTAACGACTGTTCGCAACAATCAGAACTTAACGAGAGAAGTTCAGCAGCGACTCACTTCATTAGGATTTCAACCGGGACTTGTAGACGGTATTTGGGGCAACCGAACTCAAAGCGCTTTTACTGCCTTTGCAACCCGAAATCGACTACAAGCAGATGTAATCAGTCCCCGTGCGGCTCAAGTGTTGCTCGGAATCCAACCTCGTCCCACTACGCCAACCCCACCCCCACGACCGACTCCAGTCCCTACCCCGACACCTCCCACAATTGCTCAACCTCCCGCCACACCAACCCCTACACCTCGTCCACCCGTTACTGCAACCCCAACCCCGGCACCCACTCCCACACCACGCCCACCTGCTACTGCAACCCCAACCCCAGCACCCACTCCAACGCCGCGTCCACCCGTTACTGCAACCCCAACTCCAGCCCCGTCTGGACCTCGATTTGCTCCGCCGACTCAAGCCATTCCAACTGGATTACGCCCGATCGCGTCGGATGTCTTCACCTGGCAAATGAGCCGAATCTCAGCCGACCAACGTCTCACGCGCCAAATTCAGCAAGGATTAGACGCAATGGGACACAATCCGGGTCCGATCGACGGACTTTGGGGCGGTCGAACTCAGGCGGGATATGTTGAGTTCTCTAGAGCGTATGGATTCAACTCGAATGAGCTATCCCCGATCGCGGCACTGATGCTACTAGAGCCTGCGATTCCTCGAATTCCGGTGACTCGTCCAATTCGACAGTTGACATCCCAAAATTTTATTGATGTTGCTCGATCGATTGGCTGTGAAGTGGCGGCAGTTCGCGCCGTGGTTGATGTAGAAGCTGCTGGATCAGGATTCTTGCGCGATGGTAGACCGAAGATTTTGTTTGAAGCTCATTGGTTTTCAGAGTTTACCAATGGACAGTTCGATGAGAGTGACGGTGATATTTCAAGCCCTGTTTGGAATCGTGCCCTTTATATCGGTGGGGCGGGAGAATGGGATCGAATCTATCGAGCCTCGAATTTGAATCGAGCCGGAGCATTGAAATCGGCTTCTTGGGGACTGGGACAAATTATGGGCTTTAATCATGGTGCTGCGGGCTATCGTGATGTGGAATCTTTTGTGCGGGATATGCACGAGAGCGAAGGGAAACAACTCACGGCAATGTTCAATTTTATTAAGAGCAATCGGCTCGATCGCTTTTTGATTAACCGCGATTGGGCAGGATTTGCACTGCGGTATAACGGTGAAAGCTACCGAGTGAATCGCTATGATGAAAAGCTAGCAGAAGCTTATAACTATTGGCGAAATGCGGCTTAGAGTGTGTTTTAAAGCCTTCTCGCTCTCGTTGCTCACTCGCCCCAGAATGGAATTCGGGGCTAATCAAACGAAGTCCACTAAAGGGGACTAACAGCCAAATCCAGCATCTTCAGTCAGTTTCAACTGACTTCGCACTGTTAGCCCCGAATTCCATTCCGGGGCGGACATGAACGAAGCAAAGAGTTCTGAAACACACCCTAGAACTAAAGCGCGATCGCACATCCATCCGCTCTCGATTCTGACCCTGCAATCAAAACATTGTTGTCTTTGAGAATGACTTGTCCTCGACCGAAAGCGCTGGGTTCAGCAGTCATTTGAATGGCATGGTGTCGATCGGAAAGTGCGATCGCAATATCAGAAGAAATCGATCGCTCTAAAAGTACCTGATTGTTTGCAACCCATCGCCAGCGAGGAGCATCTAGAGCAGTTTGCGGATTCATGCCATAGTCCACCAAGTTCACGACCATCTGTAAATGTCCTTGAGGCTGCATAAAGCCACCCATTACACCGAAAGCACCAATCGGCTGATCTTCGATGCTTAGAAATCCTGGGATAATCGTGTGATAAGGACGTTTGCCAGGTGCAACTTGATTTGGATGTCCTGCTTCAGTTGAGAAGTTACTAGCACGATTTTGTAGTGCAATTCCTGTACCCGGAATGAGAATTCCACTACCAAAGCCAGCATAGTTCGATTGAATAAATGATACCATCAGATCTTGGTCTGCTGCTGCTAAATAGACTGTTCCACCTTTCGGAAGTCCTGAAGTGATAGTAGATAATGCTGTATTAGTGATCAATTGTCTTCTTTTGGCGGCATAAGCTTTATCGAGTAAATCAGTGTGAGAAACGCGCATCGATCGCGGATCACCAACATGTCGATCGACTTCCACAAACGCTAATTTCATCGCTTCAATTTGCAGATGAAAGCTCTCCACTGAATCACGCGGGTATTTTGATAGTTCAAAGCCTTCTAGAATGTTCAATGCAATTAAGGTAGCAATACCGTGTGTGTTGGGTGGCGTTTCCCAAACGGTAACACCTCGATAGTTTGTTGAAATCGGATCAACCCAATCACATTGATGATTCGCTAAATCAGTGCGATCGAGAAATCCTCCGGTCTGTTCTGCGAATTGTGCGATTGCGTCTGCGAGTTCGCCTCGATAAAAGGATTCGCCTTGAGATTGAGCAATCGATCGTAATGTTTTCGCATGATTCGGACTGTTCCAAACTTCGCCCGCACGAGGAGCGCGACCTGTTGGAAAAAACACAGATTGAAACGGTTGAAATTCGGCTCCAGAGAGTTTAGTAAAAATCTGTTCGGCTCGTTTCCAAGCTCTTGCAGTTTCAGGAGACACGGGAAAGCCTTGTTCCGCGTAACGAATTGCAGGTTCAAACAATTGTTCAAACGGGAGCTTTCCCCAACGCTTAGACAGCGCGATCCACGCTGAAACTGCACCGGGAACCGTCACCGTTCCCCAGCCTAAATTGGGCATCTTTGGCGCATCGAGAAAGCTTTGGATTGGTAAATTCTGCGGACTTCGACCGGAGGCATTTAAGCTGTGAAGTTTTCCATCCCAAACGAGCGCGAAAGCATCAGAGCCAATGCCATTTGAGGTGGGTTCGACGACCGTGAGCGCGATCGCAGTCGCAACCGCAGCATCGATCGCGTTGCCACCTGCTAACAGCATTTGTATTCCTGCTAACGTTGCTAAAGGTTGACTCGTCGCGACTGCTCCTTGGGTTCCCATTACGACGTAACGCTTTGCAGCGTAAGGATAACGGTCAATCTGTTCTGCGATAGAAAATCTTTCTTCAGAATTAGTCTTCAAGACGTACTCCTTTCTACTCCTTTAGGCACTGTTAAGCGATCGGGCAGATTATTACTCTACTGATAGTTTACGGTGCGGCTAATACATGATTCAAATTTCACGGCACTTCATGTTTTGGGAGTCCGCCAAGTCGATTCGGTTGATCTTATTTAGTCGGTTGCGGTTTCTAACACAAACTTAGAGATTTACTAATTTATTGACGTAGTTCGTAATGTGATTTACGAGCGAGTTTGTGTTGGCAATTTGGACAATTTACGGAAAGAAAGCTATGAGTTCTGTTCAGGCAAAAGTAGAAGTAACGGATCAATCATTCCATTTGGAAGGATACGAAAAGATCGAGTTTAATTTGGATCTGATTGAAGGGTTATTTGAAGTCGGTAATTCAGGATTGGCAGACAATTATCGCACTCTGGGGCGTTGTTTAGCCGTGGTCGATCACAATGTCGATCGACTCTATGGCGACCAGCTTCGATCTTATTTTGAATACTATGAAATTGATTTAACCGTATTTGCGATCGAGATTACGGAACCTACAAAAACGATCGACACGTTTCTGAAGATTACGGATGCGTTTTGCGACTTTAATTTGAAGCGCAAGGAACCAGTTCTGGTGATTGGGGGTGGACTGGTTTTAGATGTGGCGGGCTTCGCCTGTTCTGCGTATCGAAGAAGCACAAATTACATCCGAGTTCCGTCTACTTTGATCGGATTAATTGATGCAGGTGTGGCGATCAAAGTTGCAGTGAATCACGGCAAATTGAAGAATCGCTTGGGGGCATATCATCCACCAAAACAGGTGATTCTCGACTTTTCATTTCTCAAAACATTGCCGGTTGATCAAATCCGAAATGGTATGGCGGAGTTGGTGAAAATTGCTGTTGTTTCCAATGAGGAAGTTTTCAACTTATTGGAACAGCATGGTGAGGAGTTGCTTTACAACCATTTTGGATTCGTTGGCAATGATGCTGAATTGAAGCAAATTGGACATCGAGTAAACTACGAATCGATCAAGACCATGCTGGAGTTAGAAGCTCCGAATCTGCATGAATTGATGCTCGATCGAGTGATTGCTTACGGTCATACTTGGAGTCCGACGCTCGAACTCGCTCCCCAAATTCCACTGTTACACGGTCATGCGGTGAACATTGACATGGCAATTTCAGCCACGATCGCTGAAAAACGCGGCTACATTTCAGCACTCGATCGCGATCGTATTCTCGGTTTGATGAGTCGTTTGGGACTTGCATTAGATCACCCGTTGATGGAAATTGATCTGATGTGGAAAGCAACACAATCGATCATGCTGACCCGCGATGGATTCTTAAGAGCCGCAATGCCGCGCCCGATTGGAACTTGCTACTTTGTGAATGATTTGACTCGTGAAGAGTTGGAAAGCGCGATCGCAGATCACAAACGCCTGTGTGCGGACTATCCGCGTGCTGGTGCAGGAATTGATGCCTATGTGGGTAGCAGTGAACTGATCGGGAGCGCGAACTAGATGACAACGATTACGCCGCCTGTCGCTCGTCCGATTACACCGCTTGGAATTTTGACCGCTCATTTGCAAACCGCGATCGAGCAATTGCAACATTCAGAAGATGCCACTGAATCAGTGCAGAAAGCTTTAGATTTAGCGATCGGGCTGGAAGAGTATGTGAATGCTTGTACAACGTCTGAATCGAAAGATTTGAAAGCGATCGCCCAAAAAACACAGCGCGAACCTTGGGATCAGCGTTTTTCTGATGGTGAAACCGTCCGCCATTTAGAGCAAGAAATGCTGTCGGGTCATGTGGAAGGACAGTTCCTTAAAATGTTAGTTCACATGACTCGTGCCCGTCGCATTCTCGATATTGGAATGTTTACCGGGTATTCCGCGTTAGCAATGGCGGAAGCATTACCGAATGATGGAATTCTGGTAGCGTGTGAGGTTGATGATTATGTTGCGAGTTTTGCTCAGAATCTCTTTGATCAGTCTCTGCATGGATCAAAAATTCAGATTCGGTTAGCGCCTGCGATCGAGACTCTCAAACAACTCGCCGATCAAGGTGAATCGTTTGATTTCGTGTTCATCGATGCGGATAAGCGGGAGTATGTTCAATACTTTCAATTGCTGCTTGATGAAGGGTTATTAGCACCGGATGGGTTTATCTGTGTGGATAATACGCTGCTTCAGGGACAGCCTTATCTGAGTGAGCGATCGACGAATGGAGCTGCGATCGCAGAGTTTAATCGAGTGGTGGCAGAGGATGAACGGGTTGAACAGGTGTTAGTTCCATTGCGTGATGGGGTGACATTGATTCGACGAGTTTAGGAGATGTTTGCTTCGTTGCTCACCCGCCCCAGAATAGAATTCGGGGCTAACAGTGCGAAGTCCCTTCAGGACTAAAGAACCTGAAACACCAGTCCCCTTTAGTGGACTTCGTTCTACTAGCCCCGAATTCCATTCCGGGGCGGGCTGCTGCAACGAACGAGAAGCCTTCAAACGAAAAGCCTCCATCTACGGCTGTTTTACCATGCTAAATTCTAAGTCTCTTCCATCTAAGCTCATCGCAGCATTACAAAATATACTGACGCTCACAGCATTATTGATCGCGCTGCCGATTAATTTAACGATCGTGCTCATCGCCTTTCTAATCGGACAATTTCAGAAATCGACCACTCCTAAATCTAACGCTCCGAAACGCATCCTGATTACAGGCGGCAAGATGACGAAAGCTTTACAGCTTGCTCGATCGTTTCACGCTGCGGGTCATTCTGTCGTCCTAGTTGAAACCGAGAAATATTGGCTCACAGGACATCGATTTTCAAATGCAGTCGATCGCTTTTACACTGTTCCCGCACCTAAGCAAAACTCAGAAGCATTTATCAACGCCTTAGTTGAGATTGTGCAGCGGGAAAACATTGATTTCTTTGTTCCAGTTACTAGCCCAGTTGAGAGCTACTATTGTTCATTAGCAAAACCGGAATTGTCGAAATACTGTGAGGTATTCCATTTTGATGTGGGGATCACACAGCTACTAGATGATAAATTTGAACTGAGTCAAAAAGCTCGATCGCTAAATCTCACGGCTCCGAAAACCTATCAAATCACGAATCCGCAGCAAGTTCTCGATTTCGAGTTTGACTCAAGCCAATACATTCTCAAAAGCATTGCTTACAATTCGGTGCATCGATTGGATATGACTAAGTATCCATTAGAATCAAAAGAAGCAATGGCAGCACACTTAGCAACTTTGCCGATTAGTGATGAGAATCCTTGGATCTTACAAGAGTTCATTACTGGGCAAGAGTACTGCACCCATAGCACTGTGCGCGATGGTAAAGTGCGATTGCATTGTTGTGCAAAATCTTCGGCGTTTCAGGTGAACTATGAGCAAGTAGAACATGCTGCAATTCAAGCTTGGATCACAACATTCGTCGAAGCATTGAACCTTTCTGGACAGATTTCATTTGATTTTATTGAACGTTCGACGGGTGAAGTTTATGCGATCGAATGTAATCCCCGAACCCATTCTGCAATCACGATGTTCTACAATCATCCCGAAGTTGCCAATGCTTACTTAGGTGAACCCTTAACCGTAGAACCGATTCAACCCCTGCCAACGAGTAAGCCGACTTACTGGACTTATCACGAAGTTTGGAGACTAATCACCTTTGATCGATTGCAACACCGTTTACAGACGATCCTGAGCGGAAAAGATGCCATTCTGCAAACCTCTGATCCGATCCCGTTTCTGATGGTGCATCATTGGCAGATTCCATTGTTACTGCTCAATAATTTACATCACCTCAAAGGGTGGGTACGCATCGATTTTAACATTGGTAAACTCGTTGAGCCAGGCGGTGATTAATACACTCAAATCGTTCGTTAACAAGACATCCGGAAACATTCAATCTGTGCGTGAATCTATTTTATAAGAGGACATTGCCTAATTCGTCTCAGTCCAGGCAATGACGCATATGAAAACCAAAGCCTTGATTTTGTCTGGAGTCGTCGTTTTGACCGCTGCTGTGAGTTCTACGATCGCGGCTGTCTCTTATCTTCGTCCCGAACCTCAAAGCGCTGCTCCGCAAGTTGAACAGCCTCAGCCGACCGTTTCAACTCCACCTGCAACGATCGAGAAACTGAATCCTCCGGTTTCCACTGCTCCGAGTCCTGATCCGGCTCGATTACCGATCGCGTTAGTAGACGAATCGGTGCAGTCTCCCGAATTTGTGAAGTTCCTCGATCGTACAAAGCAAGCGGTACGCGATCGCGATGCGAAATACATTCGCAGCATTGTCACTCCACAGACAAAATTCAGCTTTGGAGCACAACGGACGATCAACTATCTCAATCCCGAAAATCCCAAATCTTCGTTTTGGACATCGCTCGAAAAAGCCCTCGCTTTAGGCTGTTCTCAAGAAGCCAGCGGCTATTCCTGCCCGACTGTGTTTCAACAATTCCAAAGTGCATTAAAGCCTAGTTCTACTGATCTGGATGCGTTTTCTGCGATTGTGGTCGTCGGTCAGAATGTCAATGTGCGATCGCGTCCTGACGGGAATTCTCCTGCGATCGCCACGTTGACCAATGAGATCGTGAAGTACGACACCACCACTTTTCAGAACGCCTCTGAGCAAGAGAAATCCGAAACCTTCCGGCTTGATAATCCGAACGGTTGGACACCTGTAATTTTATCGGGCGATCGGCGTGGATTTGTTGCGAGTCGGTATGCTTACAGTCCAGTGGGCTATCGAGTGATCTTTGGCAAAGAAGGCGGCGAATGGAAAATGCAAGCCTTTGTGACTGGAGATTAATCACTTTGGCGATGTCCATCGGGGTAAATGGTAAACGCATCAACGATCGCGCCGGTTAAGTCCAAATCAGTCGATCGCGCTAAATTTGCCCCGCTGAGATTCGCACCCTGCAAATTCGCTTGCCGTAAGTTCGCACGGCTTAAATCAGCATTGCTCAAATCGGCATTGCTCAGATTTGCATTGACTAAATTTGCTCCGCTCAAGTTTGCTTCACTTAAATTCGCTCCACTGAAGTTTGCTAAGCTCAAATCGGCTCTGAGCAAAGCTGCCCGCTCTAAATTAGCATTAGTAAAATTCGCTTGATGCAGTTGAGCATCACTGAGTTCTGCACTCTCTAACTGTGCGGTGCTCAAATTTGCTTGTCGTAAATTGGCGTAAGGGAGATAAGCCTGATTGAGGCAACACCCAGCCAAGTTAATGTTTGCTAACATCGCTTCAAAAAAATCGGCTTGTTCTAAGTTATGATTTTCAAAATTTCGTTCTCCCTGGTTGTATCTGGCGATCAAAGTTTTAGCCGCGATCGTGTTCATCTTCGTCCTAAAATCCGCCTGTCTCACACTTCACCTATGTAGAAACGTAAAGAAGAATGGGAAAGAGTTAAAGATACTTAATGTTTTCTTTAGGGATCAGGTAAAAATCTGCTGAACTTAAAGAGAATACAGTGCGTCAATGTGCCTCTATTGCTTCAAAAATTACTTCAAAAATTGTTGTGTGGATGTCTAGCCCCCAATCCATTCTCATGTCAATATCAAAAGATAGTACGCAGCCTAAACAAGAATTATGCCGGATTTGCAAGTGTCGATCGCTGAACATTATCACGAACGCACCAAATACGACCCGGAAACGATTCACGCCAAGAGCCAAGCGCTGAACTGGGAAGAACAGCCGATCCCGTTCAAGTCGTACAAGTTTGGCACGTCGATCGATCTCAAGCCGTATCTCAGTGAAGATCCAAACCGCGATGGTTGGTGGCAGCGGCTCTCTAAGCTGTTGGTTTGTAGCTATGGGCTGACGGGCGCGATTCCAACGAGTGGCGAACCGCATTATCTGCGATCGTCTCCGTCTGCGGGTGGGCTATACCCGGCTGAAGTATATTTAATTTCTCGTGGCACTCCGGAGCTTCCGGCAGGACTCTACAATTATCAAGCGAGAACTCACACGCTGCTAAATTTCTGGGAATCGGATGTTTGGACTTCACTACAGTCAGCCTGTCTTTGGAATCCGGTTTTAGAAGATACGCAATTGGCGATCGTGGTTTCTGCGGTGTTTTTCCGATCAGTATGGCGCTACCAAGATCGAGCCTACCGCCGAATTTTTCTTGATACCGGACATTTGATCGGCAACATTGAGTTAGCTTGTGCGATGACGGATTTTCGCTCTCATCTGATTGGTGGATTTGCCGATGAAGCACTCAATCAATTGCTTTATTTTGATCCAGAGCAAGAAGGCGCGATCGCAGTGTTACCGATCGCAGATTTAACCCAGATTCGCGAAAATCTTCCCCTTGCTCGAACCGCACTGCCAACGGCACCCAAACTAGACTATCCGAGAATTCCCGATGGCGGCTTGTTGAGCTATTTTCATCAAGCAACCCAGATTCCGCACAATCCAAATGCGAAAGTCAATTGGAAAGTTCCCGAAGCTGCGGAACATTCGGATAAGTTTAATTTTCCGTTCTGTCACAGGGTTTCGACTTTCTGTGATCCGATCGATTGGGAGCACGATTTGCATGGACTCGAACAAACGATGATTCATCGTCGATCGACTCGTGCGTTTAGCGGTGAGCCTTTACCGATCGGTGAACTCAAAGCCGTTTTAGATTTCGCTTATCAACCGCAGCACTACATCGAGCAAAACCTCGATCGTTCTCCCGATTACTTCGATCTGAACCTAGTTGAAACCTTTGTCGCGGTTTCGGGTGTGACTGATCTCGAAGATGGTTGCTATTACTACGCTCCCAAAGCTCAGGAACTACGTCAGATCAGATTTAAGAACTTCCGGCGTGAACTGCATTTTCTGTGTTTAGGACAGGATTTAGGGCGGGATGCGAGTGCGATCGTGTTTCACACCGCAGATTTGAGAAATGCGATCGAGCAGTATGGCGATCGAGTTTACCGTTATCTACACATGGATGCGGGACATTTAGGACAGCGCATGAACTTAGCCGCAAGTCATCTGGGACTAGGTGCAAGTGGAATTGGTGGATTTTTTGATGATCAAGTGAATGAAGTGTTGGGAATTCCACAGGATGAAGCGGTTTTGTATATTACGGCATTAGGTCGATGCTTGCACCGCGCTTCGCGTTCGAGACAGCGATGAACGATCGAGTTATGACTGTTATCTTCAAATTTAATTGTGCGATTCTTCAAATTTAATTGTGCGATCGGGAAACTAGCGTATTTTGAAATCCCCCGCTTCGTTCACTCCCGCCTCGGAATGGAATTCGGGGCGAGACGGAATCGAAGTGGAAAGACTTGTCGAACTAGCGTTAATCAAACTGCAAAATAAATCCTTTCCGAATCGCATCCTGAATCAACTCCTCTACAAACTCACCCAGCACCGAAGAACCGATCAACACCGGAGCCATTCGTTTTCTCACCTGCGCTTCCGTCACATTCGCCATTTTCCAAGTGCCGCCTTGGGTATAGTAATTGTGCAGTAGCGGTTGAAGTCGATCGAGTGCCGTCGCGAACTGTGCATCTAAGGTTTCCTTCGCATCGAATTCTTCCCAGAGCGATCGCAATTCCTGTTCTAAATTCTCCGGCAGCATTCCAAACAATCGATCAGCGGCTTTTTGTTCTCGATCGCTTTGATCTTGAACTGCGATCGCGTCGTAACAAAAGGTATCTCCCGCATCGATCTCAACTAAATCGTGAATTAGTACCATTTTGAGAACGCGCAGTAAATTAACTTGCGGATCAGCATATTCGGAAAGAACGATCGCCATCATCGCTAGGTGCCAAGAATGCTCTGCATCGTTTTCACGTCTGGATTTGTCCATCAGTAGCGTCTGCCGTAAAACGTGTTTCAGCTTATCGATTTCAACGATGAATTGGATTTGCGCTTGGAGTCTGGTGATCGTGAGTTGCATGAAAAATTCCTGAGTGCTAAACTTGCTGGACAAACGCTAGGGATAGCGTAGAATGAACAAAGCAAAACCTATTTACAGCGTTTCCAAGAATTTCATTCTCTCGCTAGAATAGGTGTACCAGCCGAAGGTTGATCATGAACGTTCCACGCCTGCACCCGGATACGATCGAGCAAGTCAAACAACGTGCGGATATTGTAGACGTTGTTTCGGAACATGTTGTCTTGAAGAAACAGGGCAAAGATTTTGTGGGCTTGTGTCCGTTTCATGATGACAAATCTCCGAGCTTTTCGGTCAGTCCCAGCAAACAGTTTTACTACTGCTTTAGTTGCAGTGCAGGTGGGAATACGATCAAGTTTCTCATGGAGTTAGGCAAACGCAACTTTAGCGAAGTTGTTCTCGATTTAGCAAATAAATATCAAGTTCCAGTTCAAACGCTGCAAGCAGAAGACCGTCAAGAGTTCCAGCGGCAACAATCGGTTAGAGAGCAACTATACGAAATTCTGGCGATTACAGCGAAATTTTATGAACATGCGTTGCAGCAATCTCAAGGTGCGGAAGCATTGACATACTTGAAACGCGATCGCAAACTTTCTTCCGACACCATCCAACAGTTCCAACTCGGTTACGCTCCCGCAGGTTGGGAAACGCTTTGTAAGTATTTAGTCGAGCAAAAACGCTACCCGGTTGCAATGGTCGAGAAAGCCGGATTGTTAATTCCGCGCAAATCGGGAGAAGGGTATTACGATCGCTTCCGTAACCGTTTGATGGTTCCAATCCATGATTCGCAAGGTCGCGTGATTGGCTTTGGTGGACGGACTTTAGGCGAGGAACAGCCGAAGTATTTGAACTCTCCTGAAACCGATTTGTTTGATAAAGGAAAGACGCTGTTTGGATTGGACAAAGCAAAAAGCGCGATCGCGAAACAAGATCAAGCCATTGTGGTTGAAGGCTATTTTGATGTGATTGCACTTCACGCCGCTGGCATTACCAACACAGTTGCTTCTCTCGGAACGGCTCTCAGTGTGGCGCAAGTGAAACAGCTACTGCGCTACACCGAATCGAAGCGAGTTGTCTTTAACTTTGATGCCGATCGTGCGGGAGTTCAAGCAGCAGAAAGAGCGATCGGAGAAATTGCAAATCTCGCTTACCAAGGAGAAGTTCAGCTTCGGATTCTGAACATTCCCGATGGCAAAGATCCAGATGACTATCTCAAGAATCATCCTGCACAGGACTATCACAACTTACTCGATCGTTCTCCATTGTGGCTCGATTGGCAGATTGAACAAGCGATCCTCAATCAAGACCTAAAGCAATCTGATCAATTCCAACAAGCAGTAATGGCGATCGTATCTCTGCTTGGTAATCTGCCTAACCCTTCACTCAGAACCCACTACATTCATTACTGTGCAGAGCTTCTGAGCCAGGGGAACAGTCGATTAACGCAGCAAATCGAAGAGAATTTACGGCTCCAAGTTCGAGGGCAGCGGTGGCATGGTCGATCGCAGAAATGGCAAACTCCCAGCGATCGTAATCTACTCGAAGAATGTGAATCTCAGTTATTGCGGCTCTATCTTCACGCACCCGAATTTCGCGCCCAACTGAGAACCGCGATCGATGCCCAAGATCTAGAATTCAGCCTGTCACATCATCGATTCCTGTGGCGGCAAATCTGCGACATCGAGCAGGACAATCTTGATGGTGACTTATTTGAGGCATTGCGCGATCGCACTCACGATTTTCCACGTGAAATGTCTCAGGTGTTTTCGCTGTTTGAACTCGATGAAAAAACGAAGCGCGATATTCTCAGAGCACCGTTAGTGATTCGATCGGCAACAGCGGGAATTGAACGGGTAATGTGTGAAAAGCGCTATCGGCATTTCCTTGATCTTTGGGAAAAAACGGATCTGAGTACAACACCGGATCTCGGACAGTTCTATCAGCAAAAAGCGTACGTTGAGAAACAGCGGATTGCAGAACTCGATCGATTACGTCAGGTGAGTTTTGTTGATTTGGTGCAATCCCCGATTGCGGTTGATTAATGTGGTGTGGAACGGGCATCTTGCCCGTCCGGGCAGGTAAGGACACCTACCCCACAGGTGCATTAAAGCCGATCGCTATTTCTTGATCGCTTTAAACCTCGCCTGATTCAGCGCAAAATTACCATCCACAAACGCAGGAACCTCTGTTCCCGCCTCATACACTGCCTGTTTTCCCTTAAAGAGCAGTGCCAGCGGATTGATCACCGCCGCGACCGCAATAATGCCGCCTGCATGTCCCCCACCCGCTTGCTGACTGCCCCGAATCGCGACTCTTTCACCCGTAACCAGCGTCACTTCTTCAACAGCAATTTCTAACTTTCCTTTTCGACCCAACATCCCAGCACCGCGCACTTTCGTCACTTTGCCTTTAGCAGGTGCGCCTTTCGCAATCACAACCCGATTTCCAACCAAGACATCTTCAGCAACTTCAAAATCAACTACCTCTCCCAGATTCGAGTCTTTCGATGAAATCGTTCGCTTGAATTTGAGCTTTAAGGGTGCGCCATCTTGTAATCCAAACTGCAAAACGGGTGCAGGCGTTTTAACAGGTGCAGAAGTGGGGGGTAGCGGTTGCTTAATGGCTTGACTAATTTGGATTGGGGTTGCCAAGGCAGACAGAGATGCCATCGGTACCATGCCTAAACCGAGTACCAGGGCGGAAGCTGCGATCGTCGATCGATTCATTGCGTTACTCCTATTGATGAGAGCCGTCTAAACACTTTAGTTCTCAAACCCGCACAACTCATGCAGACGAAAAAACATTCTCGCCTTTGTGCTGGATTCAATATACGGGTATTTACAGAAAATTATGTTGAATAAAAATTAAAGAATTTAAAGCTTGGAGTCGCACGTCATTACTGACTCAACCATGCGATCGCCTGTCGAATCCAAGCCTCAGTATCTCCCGATTTTGACAATGCTGTATTTTGTCCGACGGCTTGAAGCGCTTGGGTAATCTCTTGATCCGTATAGCCCAAGGCTAACAACGTCATTTCCACATCTTCGAGAATGTTCGCAGCGGGACCTGCACCCGGAGTCACCACAATACCGGACTGTTGCCGCCATTCGGCTAGTTTCGTCTTTAGTTCTAGGGCAATTCGTTCTGCTGTTTTTGCACCGACACCAGGAGTACGAGACAGTAAGCGCGTGTTACCCGACACGATCGCTTGCACCAAGTCCTGCAAGCCTAAGGTATCGAGCAGTGCCACGCCCAACTGAGGACCAATTCCACTCACGCTAATTAACTGGCGAAACAGGTCGCGCTCGGCGGCTGATCCAAATCCAAATAAAGTCACCTGATCTTCGCGCACATTCAAATGCGTGAAAATCTGCGCTTCTTCGCCTTCTGACGGAAGCGATTGTAGTAAACGGGGCACCACCTGCAAATCATAGCCAATCTGATTCACCTCTAACGTCAAGGTGACGCGATTGTTCGTCTTTTGAATCGATGCGATCGTGCCTTTGAGATAACCTATCATTTCTTCATTTTAGCGAAAGCCGAAGTATTGTAGCCCCTCTAGAATGCCAGCCGCACAATGAGATTTCGCCAAGTAATGATTCGGAGTCGGATGATCGCGATGCCAGGACAATAATTCGGGTTGAGCATTGCCGACAATGATTCCAAGTTCGGAGCCAGCCGCAAACAGCGCAATATCGTTTCCAGAATCGCCACAGACGATCGTTTGATTTGGCTCAAATCCCAACGTTTGACGCACGAAGGTTAAAGCCGATCCTTTATTGGCATGACGCGGCAAAATGTCTAAATCGCGTCCACTGCTGTAGAGCAATTGCACATCTAAACCTTGTTGCTTTAGTAAAGTCTCCAACTGCGGAAGGAGCCAAATCGCCACTTCTTCGGTCAAAAAGAAACTCACTTTAAAAGCGCTTTGTTCAGAATCCGCTTGAGGAACGAGATCCGAGAAATGGGCGGTCACTGCCATGACACGATCGCGATTCCATCCCGTCTTTAATTTCTCCTGCCATCCCGCATCCGGTTCACCCTCAAGCCGAGAATAAATCGCGGTTCCGACCGATGCAATCAGCAAATCCGGCTCAAATAAAGGAGCTTCAGCCGCGAGTTCTCGATATCGAATCAGCGATCGACCTGTGGAATAAACGATTTTGCTTCCCGTTTCTCTTGCCTTTAACAGCCATTCATTGAGTTCCTCGTGTGCAAAGTCATCGCCCACCAGCGTATGGTCTAAGTCTGTGACAAAAAGAATCTGCGTCACTTTCGATCTCCCCAAAGTTTTGTCTGAGTTTAGATCGCAATCAAAAAAATTACCTAATTCTCAAGATTGACTCTCCGGTGAATCTGAAGTTCTTATGGCAAAAAAGCGATCGTGGGTGTGTCAGTCTTCTAGAATCAGTAGACTGGCTGGATTTTTTTTATGGTGATTGATTTTGGGCGGGAAACCTGTGGCATCCTGCCAACCTCCGAAACGCGAGAATGGCTGGTCACAAACGGAATTGGGGGATTCGCTTCTGGGACGATCGCGGGTCTGCTTACTCGTCGTTATCACGGACTCTTGATCGCCGCTTTGAAACCGCCGCTCGATCGAACACTCCTCACCACGAAGCTCGATGAATCGATTCGCTACGGGGAAGATGTCTACCCCCTCAGCACAAATCGCTGGGCAGATGGAATTGTCGGACCGCATGGATATCGCCATATTGAGCGCTTTTTTCTCGAAGGAACGGTTCCAGTGTGGCGCTATGCTTGCAGCGATGCGATTTTAGAAAAACGAATTTGGATGCAACAGGGAGAAAATACAACCTATGTGCATTATCAACTACAACGAGCAACACAGCCACTAACACTAACGTTCAAAGTATTTGTAAACTATCGGGACTATCACGGTAGTACTTCGGGCAATGGCTGGAAGATGGAAACTGAAACGATCGATCATGGTTTGCAAGTTTCCGCTTATCCTGAAGCAACTCCGTTTTATCTCTTCTGTCGTGGGGCAACAGTTACTCCAACGCACGATTGGTACTATGGATTCGATTTAGCAACAGAACGAGAACGAGGACTAAGCGATCGAGAAGATCATCTCCACATCGCCACTTTTCAAGACACGCTTTACCCCGGACAATCTCTTACATTTGTCACCAGCACCGAAGCGAATCCAAATTTACATGGAGAAACCGCACTTCGATCGCAGCGCAATCACGAACAGCGATTATTCGATTGTTGGCGACTCGATCGCGTGAAACAGGTTGAAACCTCCCCACCTTGGATTCGTCAACTCGTATTAGCTGCGGATCAATTCATCGTCAATCGTCCGCCTAATGGTAAAACGATCATTGCGGGCTATCCCTGGTTTAGCGATTGGGGACGGGATACGATGATTAGCTTAACCGGATTGACGCTCTCGACTGGACGAGTTGAAATTGCTCGATCGATTCTCTACACGTTTGCTCAATATCTCGATCGAGGAATGCTACCGAATCGTTTTCCTGATGCTGGAATCATTCCCGAATACAATACCGTTGATGCTACCTTATGGTATTTTGTTGCGATTCTCGATTATTACAACGCCACTGATGATCATGATGTTCTCGATGATTTATTTCCCATGTTGGCAGAAATCATCGATTGGCATTGTCGTGGAACTCGCTACAACATTCACTTAGATTCTGCCGATGGTTTACTCTATGCCGGAGAACCCGGAACACAATTGACCTGGATGGATGCCAAGGTTGGTGATTGGGTTGTGACTCCTCGGATTGGTAAACCGATCGAAGTCAATGCACTCTGGTACAACGCGCTCCGTATCATTGCTAAGTTCGCCCGTCGGATTGGCAAACCTTATCGCGAATATGATGCGATGGCGGAACGAGTTCTAGCCCGATTTGAACGCTTCTGGAATGCCGATACGGGCTACTGTTACGATGTTCTCGACACGCCTGATGGCAATGATGCTTCTCTGCGTCCGAATCAGATTTTCACTGTCTCACTTCCAGAAAGTCCACTGAATCAAAACCAGCAAAAGGGGGTGGTTGATGCGTGTTCTCGATCGCTGCTCACCTCTTACGGGTTACGATCGCTTGATCCGCGTGATAGCAACTATCGGGGACGATACGAAGGCGATCCGCTGCAACGCGATGGAGCTTACCATCAGGGGACGGCTTGGGGTTGGTTGATGGGGGCGTATGCGATCGCACATTATCGGGTGTACAACGATCCAGCAAAAGCGAGAGAATTTCTTGAACCGATGGCGAATCATTTACGAGATCGAGGACTAGGAAGCCTCAGCGAGATTTTTGATGGTGATGCACCGATGAAGCCGCATGGATGTATCGCGCAGGCTTGGACAGTGGCGGAAGTGCTGAGAGCTTGGATGTCGATCGGTTAACTAATGCGGTTCCAGCAGATGAACGATCGCATTAACCAACGTTTCCGGTTCCACAGGTTTTGTTAAATAAGCCTGAAATCCAGCTTGTCGTGCTCTCTGTTGATCGAGTTCCCCTGCATACGCAGTAAGCGCGATCGCATGAATGGTTCCGCCTTGTTCGGCAAATCTCGATCGAATCTGCTCCATCAACTGATAACCATCCATCTCAGGCATTCCAATATCACTGACTAGAATATGTGGTTTGACCTGATCCAAGGCTTGCAAAACTTCAATTCCAGAAGCAACAGCCGTTACCTTTGCACCACTTTGTTCCAACACAAAAGTCTGAAGGTGACGGGTATCTGTATCATCATCGACTAGCAAAATATGAATGTTATCTAAGTGAATGTCAGTGACTGGGGATTGACTCATTTCAATCGATTCAGAGCATTTTTGCTGAACAATCGGTAACTCAACTGTAAAAGTTGCGCCTTGATTCTCGCCCAAACTTTCTGCTCGAACATTTCCACCATGTAGCTCCGTGATTTGGCGCACGATCGCAAGTCCCAATCCTAACCCGCCAAATTGCCGCGTCGTTGATCCATCTTCTTGCCGGAAATGCTCAAACACATGCGGTAAAAATTCAGGTGAAATGCCTCGACCTGTATCACTCACGGTGATTTGAGCCATTGAACCAACTTGTGTTAATCGCACTTCAATCCGTCCGCCAGCATCTGTAAACTTCACCGAATTTGAAAGCAAATTCCAGACGACTTGCTGCAATCGAGACGCATCACCTGAGATAGATGGAACATTCGGATCGAGAATTGTGTGAATCTGGAGTTGTTTTGCTTCGGCTGCAAATCGAACCGTCTCGATCGCAGATCGAATCGGGAGCACTAAGTTAAGGTGAGAAATGTTCAGAGCCAGCTTGCCGCGTAGAATTCGAGACAGATCAAGCAGATCTTCGACTAATTGAGCTTGAAGTTTTGCATTTCGCTCGATCGTATTTAATGCCTCTTGACTTCTCACCGCATCTAATCGCCCGGTTTGCAGCATCCTTGTCCAACCTAAAATCGGATTGAGGGGTGTTCTCAGTTCATGAGACAGCACCGCTAAAAACTCATCTTTGATGCGATTGGCACGTTCTGCTTCTTGTCGCGCAGCTTGCTCTCGCTGCAATAATCGCTCTCTTTCGACTTCTGCCCGCTTCAAATCGCTCACATTCCGAAAATAAATTATGATGCCGTTTTCGGCGGGATAGCTACTCACCTCATACCAGCGATCGTGATCAGGATAAAACGCAGTCACCGATCCAGAAACGCGATCGTGCATTGCCCGCAGATGGAGTACTTCAAATTCAGTCCCAATCACACTAGGAAATTCGTCCCAAAAGCTACTCCCCAATATTTCGCTCACAAGCCGACCTGTGAGCAGTTCCGCTGCTTGATTGACATAGGTAAACCGCCACTGATCATCGAGCGCAAAGAAGCCGTCACTGATACTATCGAGAATGTTTCGAGTCTGTACTTCACTATCTCGTAAAGCCGCTTCGATCCGTTTACGATCGCTAATCTCACTAAACAGCAATCCAAAGCGATGCGGCTGAAGATCATCCACACAAAACGCATTCACGTCAAACCAGCGATTTAGCGCGATCGATTGTTGCTCAACTCGCACCGATTCTCTAGACGACACCACATTTCCATAGATCTCAATCCACGGATCTTCATCGATATTGGGCACGAGTTCCCGCGCTGTTTTGCCCTCGGCTTCTGAGAGTCCTGTGAGTTGGGCAAATGCTGGATTGACTTGTAAAAATCGATAATCACAAGGCTTGCCGTGAGCATCGAAAATCAGTTCACAAACGGCAAATCCTTCATCGATCGATTCAAACAAAGTCCGATACTTCTCTTCTGATTTTCGCAAATTTGCTTCCGCACGCGCTCGTTCAACCGCTGCCCAAGTTCGCTCTGCCACTTCTTCTACTAACGCAATCTCATCCGATGTCCAAGTTCGCGGTGTCGCATTGTGGATTGCAAGACCCGCGACAAACTCACCATCTTTAATCAATGGAATGCCAATATGAGCCGCATTTTGAACCGCTGCATAGATCGATCGCTGCGCTGCGGAAAGCGTCGAATCAGAGGCAACATCAGACGAAGCGATCGAGTGTCCTTGACGAAATTCTACTAAAAGCTCCTCGCCGAATGAACACATTGGATATCGACCCGCGATCGATCTCACTCCATTAACATAATCCCGCTCAACTAAATAGTCGTCATCCTGCACCTCGAAGTAAACCACCCGATTCAAGCCCAGATATTGACCGAGAATTCGACTTGCCGTTTCCTGAATTTCGACCGGATTTGCCAAAGGACGGAGCGCATCTGCTAGCGACACCCGGAACGCATTGAGTTCAGCCGCACGACGAATAATCGCTTCCGCTTGTTGGCGTTCTTCTTCGACGCGAACACGATCGCTAATATCGACTGTCACTGCTAAAACTGCCCGTGGAAGCCCCTGCTCATCATCCAAGCGAGTCAAACTACTATTTGCCCAAGCGATCGTTCCATCGGGGTGAACATAGCGCTTATCGAGTGAGATTTTTTCCCCAGTTGCTACTAAATGCTGAAGCTGCTCCAAGCTTTTTGCAATGTCTTCGGGATACGTGACATCGATTACACCGACTGCCAAAATTTCCGATCGCGATCGACCTAAAATTCGACAAAGCTCATCATTGACTTGCTGAAACTTGCCATCGAGCGAAATTTCGGACAGTCCAACAGCGGCGCGTGAAAAAATCGCAGAGAGGCGCTCTTCTGCCTGTTGGCGTTCAAGCTCGATCTGTTTACGCTGGGTAATGTCTCGTGAAATACACAGCAATCGTTCGACTTGACCCGCTGTGTTCCGAATCGGGCTAACTTTCACATCCCACCACTTTGGTGTGCCGTCTTGAGTCGGACAATAACCCTGAAAACTACAGACTCCGCCTGATCTTGCAATGGCGATCGCCTTCTCTACCGATTGCCGATCTTCTCCCTGCCAAAAGTCTACCCATGCTGTATTCATCAGCGGCGTGAAATCTCGAATCCCCAGTAATGCTTGTCCACCGCTATTCATGAACAAGAGCTGTCCTGATAAGTCTAGCAGCTTGATACAGTCATCGCTGTTATCTAAAATCTGCTGACTAACCTCTTGACCTTGCAGCAAGGATGCTTCAGTGACAGCCCCAGTAAAGTTATAGAACAGACAATCGTTGGATACAACAGGAGTATTTTGAAAGCTATCGGTCATCGAGACTTCATCCTTGCAGTAAAAACGTCAAAGTTCCAAGATTGTCATGTTTAATCCTACTAAAGTTTGCGGGTCGATGTACAATTCCAACCCTATCGATAGGAAGCTTTTGCTACATTTATCAGAGGTTGGTTTTACTGTCGTCTACCATAAGAGAGAAGTCACGTCTCTGAAGGTCGATCTGCTCTTTCTGAGGAATCCATTTTTGTAGTTCAGCAAGGAGTCCTTCCAACCCCAGACTTTTACTCAAACAGGCATCAGCATGTTCACAAATCGCTTGACTGTGCTGAACCATGTCCGGTGTAAAGAAACTGGAAATCAATAGTAGAGTTGGAGGATTTTCAATCTGTGTTTTGATCTGCTCGATTAAGATAGCACCGTCGATTTCAGGTCGATAGATGGGAGCGGGCATCGAAAAATCGACCAGAGCTAAATCAAACTGTGCTGCGACAGCTAAAAATTTACGAGCATCAGAGAATGTTTCTACAGCTAAGCCTTCTTGTTGCAGAAAATTAGCTAGAACAAAACACCAAGTTTCGTTATCGTCAACGATCGCAATTTTAAACATGGCTATTAGAAGTAGGAATTATCTTTAATCTTCTAACATATCTTAATAAATAAGCATAACTCTCTCAAGAAGTAATGAAACGAGGGATTCCAGTGCTGTTCTTGGATCTCACCTATCCTGACTCAGCCGAAAGGAAGGCTTACGTGTCATCAATGTCTTCTTTTCGACTAAGGCTGAATCTGATCTAGAGATGGATCGCAAACACAAAACCAAGCCGTTATTCTAAACACATCGAGCAACCGCAGTGAGCAACATTCAGTTTCTCTCAGTCAGAGCGGTTCACCGTCTATAGTTCACTGTTTATTCAGAAACACAGAAACAACAAACGGAGATAAGACAATGAATATTCTTGCGTGGATTGTGTTGGGATTAATTGCAGGTGCGATCGCAAAAGCTATCTACCCTGGTCGTCAAGGCGGCGGTATCTTCGGTACCCTGATCTTAGGCGTAATCGGTGCATTCGTGGGTGGAACGCTCTATAGCTTCTTGACCACTGGAACCTTTGCATTGGCTTCAACAGGCTTGAGCATCGGTGGAATTGTAGTTGCAGTTTTGGGTGCGCTGGTTGCCCTGTTTATCTACTATGCAGTAACTCGCCGTGGTGCTTACTAACGGTTTAACAGATTGATCTAATCTGACTATGCCAACTCATTATGATTAAGCAAAGTGACCGCTTGTGTATTGTTACAGGCGGTCACTTTTATGATCAAATTGCGTAGAAAGTCAAAAATTCTATCTTGCGAGAGACATTCCAGCCTTTGAGGTTCTCTCAGTCGATGGATCTCAGATCTTTAAGAAAAACTACACAATTGTCTCTACTGAGAGAACTTTACATGTGGCGTTTCAATGAATCAAGCCTACCGATTATTTTGGCGATCGAGCATCCCTCTATATGTCTCTGGCTGGAGCAACCACACCGATGCAAACTAGCCCTATCAAAGCGGTTGATGCTCATGTAGTTTCAGCTTCGGAAGATTTTCTGGTTCATACGCCACCTTTGCCTCAGTGCGAAGTCTGCATCATTGTTCCTGTTCGGAATGAAGCAGCAACGTTAGCGACAACATTGAGCGCTTTAGCTAAGCAAACTGATCTCAACGGTTATGTTTTTGAGCGCGATCGCTACGAAATCATTCTGCTGGCAAACAATTGTAGTGATGCGTCTGCTGCGATCGCTCATCGCTTCGCTGAACATCACTCAGATCTGAATTTACACATCGTTGAAAGAACACTTCCACCTCAAGAGGCTTATATCGGTCGCGTTCGGCAACTGTTGATGAATGAAGCACATCGCCGCCTGAGCCAACTCGGACGAAAACGCGGTGTGATTGCTTCGACCGATGGAGATTCGCGAGTAAGTTCCACCTGGATCGCTGCAATCTTAGAAGAGATTGCAAACGGTGCAGATGCGGTCGGGGGCAGAATTATGCTTGATCCGGTTGGACTTGCTCAGTTAGCACCCTATACGAGAGCTTGTCATTTACGCGAAGTTGGATATCGATCGCTGATTGCTGAGCTAGAGAGCTATCTTGATCCCAATCCTGATGATCCTGCACCCAGACACTTTCAGCATTACGGTGCAAGTTTCGCAGTGACAGCGGAGATCTACGCTCAGGCAGGAGGAATGCCGCTGGTGAGAACTCCCGAAGATGTTGCACTCTACAAAGCATTGCAGCGAGTCAATGCAAGATTTCGGCATAGTCCCAAAGTGCGTGTGACGACTTCAGCCCGACAGATCGGACGCACAGAGCTAGGATTAGCAAATCAGTTGAGTGTTTGGACAGCAATGGGACAACAGCACCAGCCGTTTTTGGTCGAATCGGGTACTGAAGTTGCAGCACGATTGCGATCGCGCTATCAACTCCGACTGCTTTGGGAAAAGATTCTCTGTGGACATCAACCGAGCGATCGCGAAGTTCAATCGATGGCTCAACAGTTGGGAATTACTGCGGATTGGCTGCAAACACAACTTACTCAACCGCAAACCCTCGGACTCTTGATGGAGCAGATCGAACACCGTCAACAGCAAGAACAAATTTGGTCACAGCGATGGTCAAAAGTCTCGATCGAACAAGCGATTCAACAGCTCCGACTCGAATTGCATTGCGCTAAACAGACTTCTCGCACTTCTGAACTGTCATTGTTTAGAGGATGTTTGAAAAGTATTCGTTGTTGCCGCAACCCGCCCTGAAATGAATTTCGGGCTAATCGGCGCAAGTCCATTTCAATGGACTAAGAACCTCAAACTGGCTCCCAGTCTACTTCAGTAGACTTTCCACGGGTAGCGCGAAATTCATTTCAGGGCGGGAGGCAATCGAAGCGAAAAGACTTTTTATACTTCTCAAATGTCCTCTGAACTGTCATTGCTTACTTAAATAGAATTATTGTTAAGGCTACTAATCATGAAACAAAGCACTATTTCTCCTCCTCCCCGAATGTCTCTCACCTCGATTCAAGACGCACTGTTTCATGCTGCTGAAATTTCAAAATTTGCAAGTCACAATGCTGCCAAAATTGATCACGTAGGCGCTTTCCCTGCTGAGGAATTTAAGCAAATTGCTGCTACAGGATTACTTGCAGTTCCGCTCGATCGCGCTTTGGGTGGATTGGGGCTAGGCATTGATGCGAACACAACTGATGAACTATTGAAACTCCTAAAAATCATTGGACGTGGGAATTTAGCGATCGGGCGAATCTATGAAGGTCACGTCAATGCAGTACAACTGATTCAAACCTTTGGAACACCCAATCAAATTGATCGCTATGCGGCAGATGTTCGCGATCGACATAAAATTTTCGGAGTTTGGAATGCGGAAGATGCAGACAGTTTGAAAATTATTCCACTCGATAACGGTAACTATCGGTTAGAAGGTTGTAAAACGTTTGCCTCTGGATCTGGATATGTCGATCGACCTTTTGTGAATGGCACATTACCCGATGGTCGCTGGCAAATGTGTATTGTTCCGATGGATGAAGTTGCTACGATCGCTGATCCGTCCTGGTGGCAGCCGTCAGGAATGCGAGCAACGGCAAGCTATAAAGTTGATTTTACCGGAGTTGAACTTCCGAAAACCGCGCTGATTGGTCAACCAAACGATTACTATCGCCAACCTTGGTTAACGACAGGTGTCGTTCGATTTGCGGCGGTTCAGTTAGGAGGAGCCGAAGCGCTATTCGATGAAGCTCGACAGTTTTTGCACAGTCTAGAACGAACTCAAGATCCCTATCAAGAAGAGCGATTCGGAAAAATGGCGATCGCACTTGAGAGCGGAAATCTTTGGCTACAAGGTGCAGCAGAAACGATCGCAAACTATGCGCCGATATTCGCTGGTTCGCCGCATCAAGTTCAACCGGATTCAATCAAACTAATCGCTTACGCCAACATGGTACGGACTGCGATCGAACAAATTTGCCTAGATGTGATGCAACTGGTGCAGCGATCGGTTGGAACACGCGGATTGCTTCCCCCAACTGCGATCGACCGAATGAATCGTGATTTAACGCTGTATCTGCGACAACCTGCGTTCGATGCTGCGATCGCGAATGTTGGACAGTATGTATTGTCTCACTCCGACTCAGTTGATCAACTATGGCAGATCTAGCAGCATTCACCACCGCAACCTCCTTTCCGCTGAAATCAATTGCAACGATTGATCCGGGTCGGGTTTTGATTGTGGCACCGCATCCTGATGATGAAACATTAGGGTGCGGAGGGGCAATTGCTTTATTGCGATCGCATCACTATCCGGTTCAAGTTCTAGTGGTGAGTGATGGAACGATGTCGCATCCTCGATCGCGCAAATTTCCTGCACCAATTTTGCGTCAGTTACGCGAACAAGAAACGATTAATGCTTTGAGGATTTTGGGCGTTGAATCAGAAAATGTTCGCTTTCTACGGCTTCCAGATAGCTTGATTGAGAATCACATTGATTTGGCGATCGTGCAAGTGAGAACTTATCTTCAAGCTACCGTTCCAACAACTATTTTTTTACCTTGGCGCTGTGATCCTCACCCAGATCATCGAGCAACTTGGCAACTGTTTGATCGAGCGATTGAAAGCCTATCTTTTTCCCCCCGCATCATTGAGTATCCGATTTGGGATTGGGACCCAGAACAACGGGGAACTGTCGCGACAACTGCGAAAGTCATTGGATGGCGATTAGATACAGCAGAGGTCGGAACATTAAAACAGAATGCGATCGCACAATATCGCTCTCAAACGACAGATTTGATCAATGATGACCCTGAAGGATTTCGACTCACCGCTGAACTGCTCAGCAATTTTGCACAACCTTGGGAACTGTTTTTTGAGGAAATCTGATGAACCCATCACAACCACATTCACTCCAGCCAGAATACTTCGATGCGTTGTATCAAGAAGACCCTGACCCGTGGAAGTTTGAAACTAGCGACTATGAGGCGGAGAAATATGCAGCCACGATCGCAGCACTGCCCAAACCGCGATATCGATCGACTTTTGAAATTGGTGGCTCGATCGGGGTATTAACGGAAAAACTCGCGGCTCGAACAGATTCGCTTTTATCGATCGATGTGTCTAAAATTGCTCAAGATCGAGCGATTCAGCGCTGTCAACATTTGCCGCATGTTCAGTTCGAGATCATGCAGATTCCAAGAGACTTTCCCGATGCACAGTTTGATTTAATCCTGATTTCTGAGGTGGGTTACTATCTGAGCTTAGAGGATTTAAAAACCGCACAGCAGCAGATGTTGAATGCTCTAGAACCGGGTGGACATCTATTGCTAGTGCACTGGATACTTTATGCGAAAGACTATCCGCTCAGCGGTGATGAAGTGCATGAGGCATTTCTTGATCTATCGCCGACCCATCTCAAACATTTATTTGGAAAGCGTGAAGAACAATATCGGCTTGATTTATTTGAGCGATGTTAGATTGCCCATCAATATGCCACATCTACGATTCATTACAATCAGAATGTTGGCTCAAACAGGGTTCGATCATTTATGAATTTGCGAACAGTGACCGCCACCCGATACGTTACACCGCTGCGAGAAGGCGGATCGCTTCCTGCGATCGTTGAGGCGGATGATGAGGGCATGTATGTGCTGAAATTTCGGGGGGCGGGTCAAGGAGAAAAATCTTTAATTGCAGAACTGATTGGCGGTGAACTTGCTCGCGTCGTGGGGCTACCTGTTCCCGAAATCGTCTTTGTCGAACTCAATCCTGATCTGGCGCGGACTGAACCTGATCCTGAAATTCAAGATCTAATTCGATCGAGTTCAGGATTAAATCTAGCGCTTGATTATCTACCCAGTTCTGTCACTTTTGATCCGATCGCTGGAACTGTCGATCCTCATCTTGCTTCTCAGATTGTTTGGTTCGATGCGTTTATTACCAATGTCGATCGTACCCCTCGAAATGCCAATCTTCTGATGTGGCATCGAAATTTATGGCTGATTGATCACGGAGCAGCATTGTATTTTCATCACACTTGGACAAACTATCTCCAGCGAAGTCGCGATCGCTTTCCAGCCATTAAAGATCATGTCCTGCTGCGATTTGCAGCCGAGCTTGAAACAATCGAGCAAACCATGATCAAACAGCTCACACCAGAAACGATCGCGCAAATTGTAGACTTAATTCCGGAGAGTTGGTTGGTGCAAAATACGCCGTTTGAACAGAGCGATCGACATCGGAGCGCGTATATTGAGTATTTGGTCACTCGCTTAGAGCAACCGCACGTTTTCTTAGAGGAGGCGATTCGTGCCCGAACCCTTAACCTATGATTATGCGATCGTTCGCGTCGTTCCCAAGGTTGAGCGCGAAGAATTTATCAATGTCGGGGTGATTGTTTCTTGTGCAAGCCGCAGATTTTTACAGGCACGAATTGAACTCGATGAAGCTCGATTATTCGCGATCGCTCCGAACTTCGATTTGGAAATGCTAAAACAACATCTAGCAGCAATTCCAATCATTTGTGAGGGAGGCAAGCTCGCAGGCGCGATCGGACAATTACCCGATCGAGAACGCTTTCATTGGTTAGTGGCACCCCGCAGCACCATCATTCAAACCTCTAGGGTACATACAGGATTATGTGAAGATCTAACCGCCGTTCTAGAACATTTGCTCGATAAGATGGTGCGACACTAAGGCAACCACACAGACGGTAGAAAGCGACTTGCCAAATCTCTCACGGTACGATTCGCATCACGCGCCAGCCTAATATGAGGTTCATCCGCTTCAACCGGAATAATCGAAGCAGGCACACCAAGACCGAATTGATTAATCACACGATTCGCCGCTTCAAGTCCAGTAACGTAAGCTTTCTCCTGCGACCAAGAACCATGTCGAGTAATCACCCAATCCCCACTCATAAAGACATTTCCAAAACTCGTAGTTCCAGGCAGCATCGATTGATAGCTTCCCGGTGAAAAATGGGTCACCGCTTTCGCAAGTCTGACTACACTACTATCGATCACTTTAGCCGTCCGAAACTCAGGCACACAGACCGCTAAATCCCGCTGAACTTTCGCAATAATCGCTGCATCATCCATCGGTAACAGTTGATTCGCATGATAAAAATCCGCTTCAATCACGCTACCAGGTTCATTTCTCCATTCATCATGGAGCGCATTGAGATCAAAAAACGTCCAGCCCGTCGTATTATCAAACCCAAAGCAGGCATTCGAGGGCAAAGGAACATTAATTTTACGATCGAACCACAACCGCGTCGCCAAGCCATCGATCGCGTTTAAATTCATCAAGTTACAAAACTCAGGAAACTGCCGCAGTGTAGGACTATTGCTAACAATCTTCTGCATTCCAGTCACACCCACTGCAAAGATCACAGCATCCGCCTCAAACACTTCCTCACCGCAGACAACTCCGCTCACGTGAGGTGTTGAACCTTCAGTTTGCAAAATCACATCGCTCACCCGTCGCTGCGTCATCACTCGTCCGCCCGATCGCTCAATCTGTTCCACCCAAGGACGAAAGATCTGCTCTCCTACTGTTCCACGACACCAAACCACATCGAAATCGGGTTGATGTGCCAGGATAAAGTAATACAACATTCCGAGGGCTGCGGCGGCTGAACATTGTTCCCCAGGCGCAAACAATCCCACGAGTAACATCGGCTCAAATGAATCTTTGTACAATCGAGCCGAAACCCCGAATTGTTTGAACAGTTCCCGCGCTGTGACTGAATCGTATCGTCGCCATGCTTCATCAGAATTATCAAAATCTACAACCGCATACAGCAACGGCAGCGCAGACAGTCGATCGCTCAGTGGCAATCGCTTAAATCGCGTGTACAAAAACGTGCCCAGAGGCGTTGGCAGTCGAGGTTCCTGCTGGAAAATCGGTGACTCAACTTCCAAGCCTGCTGGGGAATATTGCGAAGAGCGAGTCCAATCGGTGAAAGGCTTTAAACCTAATCGATCGACCAGTGCAAAAATGTTGCGATACGGATACCAGAAGCCGTGAATTCCCGCTTCCACCGATCGACCTTGCGCCGTTTTCCAGCCTGCGACCAGTCCACCCGGATATCCACCCGCTTCTAGTAGCGTAACTGCGTATCCTTGTTGAGCTAGATGGTGAGCCGCTCCTAGACCAGCCCATCCCGCACCCACGACAACCACTTTCGGAGTTGAATTCATCGATCGACTTCCAGCATTTTCTTACAGCATACGTTACATCAGATCCGAAGACTGCTGCCAGTTTCCGGTAAAGACAAACTCTTTTAGCAGTTTTCTCGATCGAGGTGCAGACAGTCGTTGCTGAAGTCGATCCGGTAAGCTGTGCGGATCACCTGGATATCCAAGCGCGATCGCATCGACAGGCTCATATCCTTGGGGAATGCTGTAGAGCGCTTTCGCTTTCTGAACATCAAAGCCTGCCATCTGATGAACATATAGTCCAAGTGCTGTCGCTTGAGTCGCCAAATTTGCTTCGGCGGCTCCCACATCATGAAACGCATGGCGATTTTCTGTACCATTGCGCTCGAAGTTGAGCCTCGCAACCGAAATCATCAGGACTGGAGCGCTTTTCGCCCATTCTTGATTGCCTTCCGCTAAACAACCCAATAAGCGATCGAATTCCTCCGAATTGTCTCTTGTGGCGATAATAAAGCTCCACGGTTGCTCATTGTACGAAGAAGCTGCCCATCTTGCGGCTTCGAGCACACTTCTCAGCTTTTCAGGCTCAACTAAGCGATCAGAAAACGCCAATGGACTCCAGCGATTTTGGAGAATAGATTCGATCGGGTACTGCGTTTCGACGATTTTATCGACTAATGGATCAGAAGTAGGGGCTTGAGTCATATCGACTTTCCAGAAATGCTATCCGTCGATCGTGGTTGAAGTCAATTCTGATGCCCTCATTCTTTAGAGAGGGAAGCTTGTAGAATTCGATAACTGTGATACGCTCAGCGATAGATGTCGATCGTAGAAATTAATGGGCAGTCAATCATTACCAAAAACAATTTTTCTCCTGATCTCAATGGCAATCTGGCTGATTGTCGGGGCAGCATTGATGTATCTGTTTCCTCTTATTGCCGATCGATTGATCGGTTCAGAACAAACACATCAATGGATGACGACCCTCAGTCGAGGTAGTTATAATCCAAATCTCGGTTGGGTTGCTGGAGGAATTGCCCTGGGAGTTAATATTGTTGGAACTATCGTTTGGTATTCCCGATTTGAAGGCAAGCTCTAAACACTCACCTTAAATGTTTGCACCGATTCTTCTAACTCCTTGGCAACACTGACCGTTTCTCGAAGTGAGCTAGACACTTCGAGCGACGAACTTGAGGTATGTTTTGCAACTTCAGCGATCGTATTCATCAAGTTCGTTACGGTATTCGAGGTGCTGACTTGGGAAACGGTGGCTTCTGAAATCGAATGCACAATTTGATCAATCTGATGCGACACCTGCAAAATCTGCTCTAAGCTTTGTTTTGCCGATTCTACCGATTGAGTTCCGGTCACGACTTGAGCCGTACTCTTTTCCATCGCGTCTACGACTTCGATCGTTTCTTGCTGAATCGTTCGCACCAGTTGAGAAATTTCATGGGTTGCCGCAGATGCTCGACCCGCTAAGGCGCTTACTTCTTCTGCAATCATCGTAAATCCATGATTGCCCTCGGTTCGACTCGCTTCAATCCCAGCATTGATTGCTAAAACATTCGTTTGCATCTCAATTTGATTAATTAGCAAGACTGCTTTTGAGATTTGCTGAGCCGATTCACCGAGTCGCTTTACTTTCTTGGTTGCTTCACTAATCGATTGTCTCAGTTCAGCAATACTTTGAGCCGTCTCACTCATCGCAAATTCTCCCGCTTCCGCAGTTTGCGCGGCAGTTTGACTCACCGTTGCGGCTTGTTGAGCGTGATTTGCGACTGTGTGAATTGATTTCACCATCTGATCAATACAATCGAGTGTTAAATGAGTTTCCTCAGCTTGTTTTAGCGCATCTTCAGACAGCGATCGTACAGCGCTTTCATGTTGATACAGCGACTCATTCACCTGAAGTACACTCTGTTTTACCTGTTGAACAACCTGCTGCAAGTTCTCAACGATCGCATTGAAGAAATCCGCAACCGTTCCAATTTCCGCGTCATTGACTCTAGCTCGAACCGTTAAATCACCGCTGGCAGCTTTCTCAGCTTGCTTCATCAATTCTAGAAGTTGTGTTCTTAGAAGGTCTTTTTGCTGTTGACGCTCTTTGACTAAAGCAGCTTGAGCAAGTGCGGTTTCACGGTCTGCTGCTAGATTCACTTGCTCGATCGCATACCCAAGATGTAAGGCAACCTGAACAAATACATCAGTTTCTGAAGCTTTCCATTGACGCGGGGCGCGACATTGATGAGCAACAAGCAACCCCATCAGCTTACCTTCAACCAACATCGGAGCAACGAGATTTGCTTTAACCTGAAACGGTTCTAACTGTCCTCGATAGCAAGGATCGAGATTTGCTTCTTCAAGGTTCGCGATCGAGTGAACTCGACCCGCTTGATATTTCTCGATATAGCGTTCAGCAAAACAAGGATCAGCAATTCTCGCACCGAGTGCCGCTGGAAATTCAGATGAGACAGATTCAGCGACGATCGTGCCTTGCCAATTCTGATCGAATAGATACACGACTGCACGATCGACCTTCAACAATTGACGAACTTCTTGAACCCCGGTTTGAACAATCTCATCAAAGCCTTGTGCATTGCGAATGTTGAATGCGGCTTGATGAAATCGTTGTAGCCGCTGAACGTGATTCGATTGTTCTTGATTAGCAGTTGAGAGTGTTTCTGCCATTTGGCCGATCGCTTGACCGAGCAATGCAATTTCATCGGTACCAGTTGTTTTCATTCGGACTGTGACATCACCTTCTAAAAGCCTGGGTAAGCGACGTTTCATCATCGTGAGCCGATGTGTGATCAGATAAGCGATAACAATGGCTAAGAGTCCTGACACTCCCGCAGTTCCACTACTCAGCAGCAATAACCACAGCCGCGAGGGTTCCGAAACCTGGTCAGCCGTTGTGCTCACAATCAATCGCCAATTGAGAGCTGGAAGTTGATCGATCGCTTTAACTGGAACTTGAGTGAGAAAGAGCCGCTGTTGTGTTTGTTCATTCGTCCAAAACTGGCTTTCTAGACTGGTTGAATCGGAAAATGTAGTGATTGCAGCGCGATTCTGGTCAGACGCAATGACGAAACGATTTGAGCGATCGACAATGCTATAAGTTGCAGGAAAAACATCAACCAGAGTTTGAGTTGGAAGTGTTGCTCTCACAACGGCGATCGTTTTACCGTTTGCGACATCTTTGATCGGAGCGCTGAAATAAACAATTGATTGACCCTCAATCTCGATCGGGTCACTCAGGCTAACATTGTCAGATTTAAGTGCTGTTTGAAAATAGGATTCTTTCGCTTGGTTGGAAATCGATTGCGGCTTTGATTGCAGCAAGACTGTTCCATTAGGTTCAAAGACTGCGAGATGACTAAACGCTTGATAGGTCTGAGTTGCACGATTAAATGCAGCGATTTTATCTTCTTGTGATAGACTACTCCAAATCCTCGAATCATTTAGAATCGGTAAGGTCGCGATCGCTTGTAGTTCTGATTGTCGTTGTTTGAGATAGCTTTGAATGGAATGACTTGCGAGTTTTGCAGTCGTTTGCTGGGTTTCGGTAGCAGCAGTGATCGAACGATCGAGTAAATGATAGCTCATCGCTCCCACCGCTAATGTTGGCAGGGTTGCGAACAGAAGCGCGATCGTAGCAACTTGGTTTCTGAAGCTGAAGGTTTTAAAGCGATATAAAAAACGATTCGATGCTGAAAGGTTGCGGGGAAGATTGACCTCGGCTAAAGGAGATTCAGGAAAAATCGGACGCTGAGCGGATTGAATCTTCATCACAAGTTGCTGCACTCCCGAATAACATGAATTCAAAAAAGGTTGAGTTATTCTCTCAGTGATAACTACTGAGGAGCATTGTGACGAATTTGGCTTGTGATGTCGAGTGGTTTTTGAAATAGCCTTCTTTTCCCACTTTCTAGCAGAATTACAGCAAAAGATCCCACTTTTGCGATTAGAAATTGATTCGGCTCTGGATCTCGCAGTAATCGGTTTCTGTCAGCTTTCCTTCTCGCTGTAGTTTCTCTAAAATCGCCTGTCTCAGCCAGTCTGAGCGATCGCAGTTCGGATCAATTAATGCTTCAATTTCTGCGGTTAAATCACAAGTAATTGTCTGCACAGCGTTAACTTGATTGAACTGTTCGATTAACCAAGTTTGATTAAAAATCTCTCGATAAATGTAATTTTTAACCTGAAGTTTTCCTTCTAAAGTTGCAACTAGACCCGATAAAATGAGCGCTGTTTCATTCATTGAATTGGTGCAAGTTGTATGCTCTTGATGCAGAATCGCCTGGTAGAGATTGAGCAATTGATCGGCGTGAGGATGATGTATAATGCGATCGCGAATTGTTCTTAAATGCTCCGGATTGTCCTGTGCCTCCCAGTTTTCGATAAGATGTTGCCGAATCACTTGAGCGACCCAAAACGACTCTGTACCGGGGGGTAGAATAATTTTGCCTTTCGGCGTTTCCCAACTGAGTTGTACCACTTTCTGACACAGCTTTTGGGTAAGAAACGGCTGTCCTCCTGTCCAATCGAGAATTGCTCTGAGAATGGCAGCAGGCTGACTCACTTTTCCGACTAAACCCTGTGTTAGCGTCAAGGCTTCATGAAACTGAAAGCCCTCAAGTTTGACCGCACGACCGATGTTAAATGGAGTTCGAGTGCGATCGCGAATTAGTTCTGAGGGAGTCGTTACCCCGAACAATGCCCAGTTCAAACGGCGGAAGGTTGGATGGGTCGAGCGTCGATCGTAACAGTAGCGAATCAACGCAAAAAAGTCGTGCACCGGAAACGGTAAGCTCAAGGTACTATCAATTTCATCGACAAAGATTAAGACTTGCTGATTGGGAAACTGAGCCAGCAGCACTTCTTCAAGAAACAGACAGAGGCGTTGAGCGATCGCAATCTCTTCGTGCTCGTGCCACCAGGATTTGAAGTCAACCGTGTGCCAGAGATTGAGCGATCGTAGCAGTTCAACGGCAATTCCCCGATACCATTGCAGCGCAGTCACCTGCTCATTTCCGATGCAGGTCATATCTAGGTAAGCACAGCGAACATTAGACTGTTCAAGCTGTTGTCCTACTTGCACTCGTAAGCTGGATTTACCCATTTGGCGGGAATTGAACACATAGCAAAGTTCACCTGCTTTGAGTGCTGAGTAAAGCTCAAAATCGGCTTTACGAGCAATATAACTCGGTGCATCTTGCCGCAAGCTTCCCCCTACTTGATACTCATACTCACTCATTGCAGCCCATCTTCCGAAAACTCACATCATTTAATCCCTACAGTAAGGGAAAATTTGCTTCGACACTTCATCTCTCTGAGTAAAATAAACAAAATCCGCTAAATCGCGCACTCTACAGAAAAATCTGCTTCCTTATTTCAGAAAGCAGATTCGTCAACTGCCTGAAAATGAATAAGTGCAATCTCATCTAACTCGTTCCGCAGGCGAATCAAAATTAGGATGGATTCACACTCAGCATTATGCCTAGAGATCACGAAAATCGAAGGTGGGATTCGTAGGGTAAAAAGTAGGTGATTCGCACCTTAAATCATTCAACTCAGAGGAAAAGCAGGAACTTCACCAGAAAGACTAGACATCTCAAAGCGAGTGATCCAGAATTTAGGTCAAGTGACGGCGTTACAGATTAGCAACTCTCTTTGATCATGCCTCAATCGGTGCTTTCAATAGTCAACGACCTTTTATCACCTCATCAATTGAGCTATGTTCAGGAAATTGTGTTTCTGCGATCGCTCGAAGGCAAACGATATCGCGAGATTGCGACGGAATCAGGCTATGACTATGACTATGTAAAGGAGGTTGGCTTTCAGCTTTGGCAGAGTTTGTCGAATGCACTGGGACGCAAGGTAACAAAAAAGAATGTCCGCTTGATTTTGGCAGAGTTAGATTCGCCTGCTAATTCTTTGTCAAATTTTCCCTTGATTGCTTCACCGATCGCGATCGAGTTTCCGGGAGGTCCTTTGTCGATCGATTCAAAGTTCTACATCGAGCGATCAGCGATCGAGGCTTTAGCTTATCGTGAGATTCTCAAACCCGGTGGATTAGTTCGGATTAAAGCACCCCAGCAGAGTGGTAAAACCTCGTTGGTGCTGCGATTGATGGCTTATGCGGAATCAAATGGATTGATTCCGGTCGTGCTCAATTTGCAGAGTGCCGATCGACGATTGTTTAGTAATCTGAATGATTTTTTGCGATGGCTCTGTGTGTTGGTAAGTCGGCAATTGAACTTAGAGCCACAGTTAGACGAGTATTGGGATGAAGAAAGTGGAAGTAAGCTGAGTTGTAATGCTTATTTTCAGATGTATTTGTTAGCAAGAATTGAGGCTGGAGTTCTCCTGATTTTCGATGAAGTCACATTGCTGTTTGAATATCCTGAATTAGCTCAAGATGTTTTACCGTTGTTTCGCATTTGGCACGAGTCAGCCGCTCAGAATAGAACTTGGCAGAAACTGAGATTGATTGTGGTGCACAATACTGAACTGTATGTGCCGCTGAAGCTAAATCAATCGCCGTTCAACGTGGGTTTACCGATCGAGCTTCCCGAACTGAACATCGAGCAAGTTCAAACCCTCGCTCAACAGTACGGTTTAGAATTGAGTTCTGAGGAGCGGCATCAATTGACTGAACTCGTGGGGGGACATCCCTATTTGCTTCAGGTTGCATTTTATTGGCTTCAGCAGGATTGGTCGATCGCAGAATTGCTCGAAGCAGCACCGACACCAAGAGGTATCTATCACACTGATTTAGAACGATTGTGGAATCGAGTTCAACAGCATCCGAATCTGATCGATGCGTTTAAGGCAATCTTGTCTAATACGGTTACGGCTCCGCTAGGAACGATTACAACGTATAAGCTAGAGAGTTTAGGACTGATTAAGCGACAGGGCAATCAATTGATTGTTCGCTGTCCGCTTTATCAGCAGTATTTCAGCAACTATTTGGAGTAGCCTGCTAAATTCCCTGTACTGCTTCTAACCGCTTCTGCTCTGTAATATCTTGAACGGTGCCTTCATAAAACTGCAAATTACCTTCCGCATCCCGAACAGCCCGCGCTTTCTCACGAATCCAAATCCGATCGCCATTCTTACAAAACACTTCGGCTTCAAACTCTTCGGTTTGTCCGTATTGTTCAAGGTAAAGAACAAACTGCGATCGACGTTGCGGAATCGTGTAAAGCTGTCTTGCAATGTCTTGCACTGAATCGATCAAATCTTGCGGTGAATCATAGCCGAGTCGTTCTGCTAATGCTTGATTTGCCCGCAGAAAGCGCCCGTTGAGCGTCGTTTGGAACATTCCCTCAACGGCATTTTCAAAAAAGTTTTGATAGGTTTGTCCTGCTTCTCGTTGTTGTTTCGATCGCTGATACAGTTTCAGTTGATATTCAATTCGGGCTAACACTTCTTCAAGCTGAAACGGTTTGGTCACATAATCCACGCCACCGAGATCAAAGGCTTTCACTTTATTTAGCGCATCATCGACTGCACTAAGAAACAAGATGGGAATGTGACAGGTTTGGGGATCGAGCTTTAATCGTTCGCACACTTCGTAGCCATCGATTCCGGGCATCATCACATCAAGCAAGATCAAATCAGGCTGTCGATCGCGAACGTGCTTTAGTGCCGCTGCTCCACTCGATAGCTGCTCAACCGCATAGCCTTGTTCACTGAGCGTTGTTGTGAGCAAGCGTAATGTTTCAGGAGTGTCATCGATTACTAATATTTTCGCTTCAGCAATCGTCTGAGTTCTTTTGAGTGCGAAGCAATGAAGGATTTGTGCTTCGACTTGCTTGAGTTCTGATTGATATCTACCGCCTTGAGTCCGTAGCGTTTGATGTTGAAGCACTAGAGTATCGAGCGTTTGCGCGATCGACATCACATTAGAATGAAGCGAAGTGAGTCGGTTAAAGAGTGCGATCGAGCTACGACCGAGATCTGTCTCCAGTCCTTGAGCCGGTTGAAGCGATACCAGTTGAGAAAAATTCTGCTGAATCAGTTTGCGAATGTAGTAATCTGTCACAGGTGACAGGCAAATGGTTTCAGGGACTTGCGAGGAGACTGGGATCGGAGGCATAAGAGGTAACCGGGCACAAATTGATGTTCTGAGCGATGCTAGAGGTTATTTTAACGGGAAAGAGTTAAATCGGTTCAGATGTTCACAATTTCCCTTCATCCTGATAGCAAATCCCCAAGTGCTGAGCCATCTTGGTGAGCAGTGTTGCTTCGCGAAAGGGTTTCCAAACAATATCATCGAACCCGGCAGTGTAGATGGCGGATGGATCGGTGTGGAAAACGTTTGCAGTTAGGGCAATCAGAATCGTATCACCATAAATGGTAGATTCGTCAATCTCTCGCTGTTGACTCGCAGCGCGAATTTGCTGCGCGATCGTATAACCATCTGTATCGGGTAGCTGTAGATCAATTAATGCTAGGGAAGGTTGCCAAATCTGCCATTGTATGAGTCCATCGGCTCCACTTCGAGTCGATCGCACGTCAAAGCCGACTCGCTCTAACAGTTGCTCTAGAAATTGACGAATTTCAGGACTATCATCAATGATTAATACCCTGATTTGCAATTGATCCGGAGAAAGAGTCCAGGTTGTTTTGGAGGCAGAATTGAGCGGATCGAACGAGGTGGGAGCAACCATCGCGGTTTCAAATGGCAGGGTCACTGTAAACGTACTTCCCTGCCCAAGACGGCTTTCGACTGCAATTTCGCCGCCCATTAACTGAGCGAATCGCCGACTGATTGATAATCCTAATCCCGTCCCTCTTTGCAAGTTTCGTCCGGCTTCCGCTTGGAAAAATGGCTGAAATAGCTGATCGAGTTCTTTCGGTGCGATGCCTACTCCACTATCAATGATTCGGAATGTCAGTTGATTCTCGATCGCTCTTACTTGTAGCGTCACTGTTCCTTGACCCGTGAACTTCACGGCATTACTCAAGAGATTGATCAAGATCTGACGGAGTTTGCGAGAATCTGTTTTGATTAGAGGCGGTAAATCTAGCGCGTAGTCGGTTTGGAACGTGAGATGTTTTGCGATCGCAGTTCCCCGAATCACGCTTTCAACCGTTCTCAGCAATTCAATCAAATCTGTGCTTTCAGACTCCACCTGAACAGATCCCGCTTCAATTTTCGCTAGTTCCAAAACATCATTGATTAAATCCAGTAGATGTAACCCACTACGATTGATAATTGCAATGTTTTCCTGTTCTTCTAAGTTAAGCCGAGTTGAGTACTTTAATAGCTCACTAAATCCTAAAATCGCTGTTAGAGGGGTTCGTAGCTCGTGGCTGATCGAAGCTAAAAATGTACTTTTCGCTTGATTTGCCGCTTCAGCTTCAAGTTTCGCTCGTTCAAGTGCAGTGTTCTTGTTCTGAAGTTCCTCAGTACGCTCTAACACTTTGAGTTCTAAAGCTTGATTCGCGTCTTTTAACTGGCGCCACACCCAATAACCTCGACTGAGTGATCCAGCCGCCATAAAAGCAACCAACGGGGAAACAACGATCGCCCACCAGCCCAACCAGAACAAGCTATAAGAAGTTGCAGCAAGAAGTAAGACGAAAATCGGGATTAACAGCACAACCCGACGAAGATAAAGCCGCCAACCCATTACCGTCCCAAGACTGCCCCAAACCAAAATCCAGAGCCATTCTAAAGCTTCTGGTAGTTCTGAAAGCGGAGTGCGTCCGTCGATCGCGCCACTGATCAACTGAGCGGTCAGATTGGCGTGAATCTCCATACCAAACCAAGCTTCTTTCGGCTGCATCGAGTACGGCACATAAAAGCGATCGCCGCTCACACTCTCAGCGGTCGAGCCGATCAGAACAATGCGAGCGCGCATTAATTCCGGCGAAATTCGATTCTCTAATACATCATTGATTGACACTCTGGGAATCGTCTTCCGGGGTCTGAGATAGTTCAACAAAATCTGAAATCCACCCACATCCGCCCGAACATACCCACCCACATTTGATGAAATTGGGCGGTAGAGCGCTTTCCCCAGTTGAACCTCACCGCTTGCTGTCCGTTTCGGTTCGATCCCTTTTGACTTGAGATAAAACAGTGCTAACTTCGTTCCTAAAGCGAGTCGCGTTCTACCCTGGCGCTGGATTGAGATTAAACCCCGACGAATCTTGCCATCTGCATCTAACACCAAATCACTATTTCCCACCTGATCGCGATCGCGCAAAATCGGAGGCGGCTCTACTGAATCTCCGCTGGCATCTCCGACCGCTTTGGCAATTCCAATCAGATTCGGAGTCGAAGCAAACGTCTGCAAAAGTTTTTCGTGCCCTGGTGCTACTGGAAGATTGCGATAGAGATCCAACCCGATCACCGTTGGCTTCTGACGCTTGATTGTTTCGATGGCGATCGACAACGTTTGATCGCTCACGGGAAAGCGTTGGAGCTGAGACAGATCAGATTCTGAAATCGTGACAAATACGATCGGAACTTCGATCGGTTCGAGCGGGCGCAGTCGAAACCACTGATCAAGCATTGCCCACTCTAACAATTGAAATACACCTGTCCATTGAAGTCCGATCGTTGCACCTGAGATTCCGACTGCGATTGCTCCGAGTTTAGAAGCCCTGAGAAAGGATTGAATTCGATTCGATCGCAGTATCATCGATTCACGATTGTTTGAGTGTGTGGATTATCAATTGTGTCTAATCCCGCAGCTTGAATCGTTGATGACCACAGATCTTTAAAGGCTTTAGAACTTGACTGATCTGAAGTAATCAACAATGAGATTGCATCATACCAAAATTGGGATTGAGCATAGAGCCTAGCGCGATCGAGATCGGTCAGTGCGAGATTAAATTCTCGTTGAAGTTCAGCCGTTGGAGCTTGCCGCGCAATCCAACCCCCGATCACCCAATCTTCAGTCCGACGCTTGGAATTACAGACTAGAGCAACTGTCCAATTGTACGACTGATTGAAGTTTAAAGCAGGTGCGGTTTCAGGTAAAGTAATTTTCACCAGTCCGCTTTTGTTCTCGATCGCGATTTGAGTTTGATAGATTCCTTTGCGTTGTCGATCGAAAACACTAAACTCCAACATTTTCGCCCGACCAGATGGCAAATAAATCCAGAAGGTCGGACGGGCTTGAGTCGTTAAGCCAAGATAAGTTTTAGGCGCAAAAACGGTAAACGTGTCTGAGTCAAGACAAGTGGGTCGAGAAGGACGAGAAGCACCCCCCGCTGTACTTCCAGGTTCTCCTTGTCCAGGAGGAGGATCAAATGCGCTTGCCAGCGCGATTTGAGCTTGACCAGATAACGCAGAGAACACGATTAAAGTCGTTAGAGTTGTGCTGAAGTTCATCGTCGTTTATTCTCCAAATTTAGGTTTGATAGCGTCGGTTTCATAACCAATTGCCAATCAGCGTAAATGCTGCCCAGTAATAGGGATGGTTATATTCTGGGGTTTTGAGTAAAGCTAACTGAGCTTGTCGAACTGCTTCGGCTCTGGAAAGTCGATCGCGAATTAAGCCTTGATAAAACTGAGTCACAAAGCTTGCAGTCGAACGATCGTTGACCATCCAAAGTGAAGCGAGTGTACTTCGTGCCCCTGATCGAATGGCGACCCCTGCAATTCCTAGTGCTGCTCGATCGTCGCCTTCTGCAGTCTGACACGCACTTAACACTAAGAGTTCGATCGGCAACGAGTCCGGCACATCTCGCTGAGTTAAGAGCGATCGCAAATCGTCAACGTTTAATCGCCCATTCCAAGTTTGAATATAAGTATTTTCAGCGGAAGAGCTAAATTGTCCGTGGGTTGCTAAATGCACGATCGAGAATGGATTTGTTTTGAGTTTTTCTTTCAACGCTTGGTTCGTAAATGCCTGATTTTTCAGCACTGTTGCACTGACTTTATTGGCAATTTGAATGACCTCCTGCTGAACTCCTGGTAGCGCGACTGCTCCTTGATTGGCTTCACTCAGTCCTGCAACTAATGCGGTTAAATTCTCTCTAGGCAGTGGTCGAGGGCTGAACAATTCCAGACTAGGAGTAACCGCGATCGCATATTTCTCGACTAGATACTGCTCTCCGGTGTGCAATGCCGCGATTGGAACCTTTCTAAGTGAGCCATCTAGGACAAAAACTAAAGTCTGAACAGATTCAAGATCTTTCGCTACGGGCTGAATCAACCAGCGGTAGAGTTTTCGAGCGATCGTTAATCGTTCAGATTCAAACGAAGTCGATCGCATCGATTGAATCATTCGATCAATGCTTGATTCGATCTCTGCACGAGGTAGCGTGGTTGAATAATGTTTTAGAGATTGATTCGGTAAGGAAACAATCACTTCTAATCGATCGTGCAAAATAATCGGATAGAAGATTGCGGCAGTTCGATCGACTTGATCAATCTGACGAGCAACCGCAGTCAGACAAGCTTCTCGGAAAAAGTTATTGAGTTCTTCGAGTTGCAGGGATTCGATCACCTGTCGCGCTTGAATCAAATTCGCCTCAGAACTTTGCTGAAGTAGCAAATCGACGAATTCACGATACACAGGTTCAACCTGTTCGCGAAATGAAAACTGCACCTCAGACGAGATTGAAACTAAATCATTTCGCAGGCTTTCGAGTGTTTTAACTGCGTCGGTGTAAGCGATCGTTGCAGATTGTCGATCGCCTAATTTATTCCACAGTCTGCCAGATTGCCATTGCCATTGATACAAGATATCAGGCGCGTTAATTTGCTCTGAGATCTTTAGTGCTCTCTGTGTGAGTTGTTGTGCTTCTTGCCATTGTTTCGTTTGTTCGTAGAGGTGGGCTAATCGACCGATCGCATAAGATTCTGTGCGCGGATTGCTAAGTTTCTGAGATTGATGGATTGCGATCGCGAATTGTTCTACTGCTGAAGTGGGAGTGAATTTAGCCAAACATTCCGCGAATTCAATTCGGGCGTAGATGGTACTAGATTTTAGTGGAAGAGATTCGAGATTTGATCGGATTGCTGGCAGGAGTTTTTCTGCTTCAGAATGTCGATCGAGCTGCAATAACAGCTTAATCTGTCTGAGTTGAGCCGGAATCTGAACATGACCTGATTGTTTCGCGGCTTGTTGAAATCGATCAAGAGCTGCTTCTAATTGCTGCTGTGCAAGGAGTGTATTTCCGATGTGAAACTGTGCTGATTGAATGTCTGCGGGTTCAGTGCTAATCGCTAAGCTTTGTTCTAAGACTGCTTGAGATTGTTTGAATTCTCCGACTAATCTCAAGATATTGCCGAGTGTCAGTAAGCCATTGACTTTCAAAGCGGTGTTTGGTTGCTGCATTAATGAAGTTTGGATCTCCATCAATAGCAATTTGGCGCGGCGAAATGCTCCCAGAGTTTGGAGCGTTTTGGCTTGATTTAATTGGGTGCCTAATGCTTCGGTTCGTCGATCGATTTTTCGATAGAGAATTTCGGCTTGTTGCCAGGATTTGAGAGCGCTTTCGGCATCTCCGCGTTCTAGAAATTGTTGGGCTTGTGAATCGAGGGTTTGAGCGTTAGAAAAAGATTGGGAGATGTAGTCAGTCTCTTCGCTTGCGTTTTTGACCCGCCCCGGAATAGAATTCGGGGCTAACAGTGCGAAGTCAGTTGAAACTGACTGAAGAGATGCAATTCGGCTTTCAGTCCCCTTCAGTGGACTTCGTTCGATTAGCCCCGAATTCCATTCCGGGGCGGGTGAATGCGATGAGCGATACGATTCAAACGACTTCACCACCCCAAACGTCGATCGATTGATTCCCAAGACCATCAACCAACCCAAGACAAAGCACACTAAAAATCGCTTCATGGTTTCACCCCTTCGCAAGTTGGAACCGTCGGCTGAACGGTCTTTTCAGCAACAAGCGCGATCGAGCCATCCGCATTTTTGACCCAGTGCGTTGCTTCAATCACTTCGCTAGATTCTGGTAGTGTAGAAGCGATTGCAGTTCCCGAATTGTTCCAAATCTCTGTGGTATTTAACGCTTCAGTTGGATCAGGCGGAAGACCTCCTTTTCCAGTCACAACAAAGCTATTGGCTCTTGATCGAGGTGAACAAGTCTGAGCAATCTGATTCGAGGTATCCACAAGCTGGGGGATCTCTTGGACTTGCTCACGTGGCTCAGGTTGCAATGTCGTCAATTTCACAGTTCCGTCTAAACCAAACTCAGAACTCGCGGTGATATCACTCAGCTCAGTCAGAGCAGCAGACGGAGAGATGCCGAAAATTCCCTGGGTTGTGAGTTGAATGTTTCCACCTCTTCCCCGAACCGCATTCGCAGTAATATCACTGTTCTCATTCGGAACTGCCACAATAAAACCATTTGCCGTGACATCAATGTTGCCACCGTTTCCAGTCCCGTTTGCAGTAGCAGAAATTTGACTGTTACGCCGCAATCTGAGAAGGTTCTGTGCTGTGAGTGAAATGTTTCCACCTTCGCCGCTTTCCGTTTTCGCCACAATGTTTCCCCGATCGAGTAACACATCGCCCGCATCAATCCGAATCCTTCCACCGTCTCCAGTTCCCTGACTATCGACCGAGATTCGCCCATTGTCGGAGATTTTTAGATCGCCCGTGTCGATCGCAATGGTTCCACCCGTTCCACTCGACCCTGGTGATGTGCTGGCAAAAATTCCACTCACCGACTGGCTTCCCCGTCTGGGTTTGCCGTAGAAATCGATCGCAGTCGGGTTGAATTTTTCTGCACGTGCCAAGAAAAATGGATCATCTCCGCGAATCTGGATCTGATCGGTATTAATCTGGATTGTTCCTGCTGCACCTTGCGCCGTACTCGAAACGCTTAACCTTCCACCATCTAGAAGATTCACTTGATTTGCAGTAATCTGAATGACTCCGCCTTGACCATTCCTGCGAGTCGTAATGGCATCGAGTTCAGCACCATCCCGAACGGTCAGAGATTGTACAGTGATCCGAATATTTCCACCGCTTGCACGGGTATTTGTGCTGCTAAAAATGCCGCTCTGAGTTCCGCCGACAAACGGGGGCGCAGTCGTTGAGATATCAGAGCCGAAAGAGTAAGGTGGAGGCGCTCTAAACAGTGCGACCGGAAAACCTTCTAAATTCACGCCTGCGATCGTGAGCGTGTCCGCGTTCACAAAGACATTTCCAGCATCGCCATTTCCTGAAGTTAGCGTATTAATCTGAGCACCATTGCTCAAGCGAATCGAGGGAGCCGTGAGAACAATGTCTTGTCCTCGCCCGATCGCGGCTGGTTGCACAGCGGAAGTAATATCTGAAAGGTCTAGAGTGATCGCCTCTTGTGCTGTGATCTGAATCGTGTTTGCACCCCCTTCTCCTGCGACCCCTGAAGCGATCGCAGATCGTCGCATGAAGATCGATCGGGCATCGATCTCGATCTTGCCAGCAGTACCGCTACCATTCGCAAACACCTGACTGCTAATCGAACTTGTATCGAGATCAATGTCCCCTTGCACGTTTAAGTCAATATTTCCGCCATTGCCTTTTGCTAAGATCGTTTCAGCAAATCTTCCACCATTCGTATCACCCACTCCCGACGAGATTTCGCCTCGGTTCCGCATTGTGATAGAACCTGCATGAATGGTGATATTTCCTTTTGTGCCAAGTGCTTCGACCGGAAAGCCTGAGGGCTTAACTTGGGTGCTTATCAGTGAATACCAATCTGCTCCACCATTCATGAGTAGATTGTCCCGCAGATTGATTGTAATGTTGCCCGATTCTCCGATCGCTTGAAACGAGACACCCGTTTCAATCCCTGCACCAAACAAACTGAGGGAATTCGCATCGATCGTGATGTCGCCTGCGTTCCCTTGCCCTCGACTAAAGGCATAAAGTCCTGGATATCCAAAGCGTCCTGGATTTCTTTGCCAAATCACAGTGTTACCCGCTGTCATCTCTAAGCGTCCTGCATTGCCCACACTGGTATCGACCACGGTGCTGTAGACTGCGCTATCTCTTCCAACGATGTCTCGCCCTGCATTTAATCGAATGTTCCCCGCATTGCCAAACCCTGGATAAAAGCTCCTATCTCCAAAGCTAAGTTGTCGCAGTCCATAGCTATGACTGATCGCTAAACTTTCTAGCCCAGTCGAACTCGATAGTGCAGTTTGATTGAGAAAAATTGAATTTCCAGCCCTGATCGACAAATCTCCCGCTCTGCCACCAGAGCCAAAAATAATGCTAGAAGTAACATCGCCTTGATTAATTTCTACATTCTGTCCAGCATTGAGACGAATATCTCCCGAAGTCCCCGACCCAAATTTCGCGCTAAACAACGTTCCATCCGTCAGATAGATATTGCCGTTCTGACTCGTGATCTGAATCTCACCGCTACTGTTACCCGCAAAGCCGCCAGACGTTCCAACATTCTGAACGTTGATATCTCCTGCTGCATTCAGTGTGACAGAACTACCATTTCTACCAGATAGATCTGCAAAAGCTGAAACGTTACCTGCATTGATCGCACCTCCACGACTGTTGATCTGAACGCTGCCCGCGCTTCCAAACCCGCTCAATGTTTGAATGCTACCTAGCTCAATATCCCCTGTTGCACTCAGTTGAACATTTCCGCCGTCTTGTCGCCCACCGGTGATGACTCCTTCAAGTAAATTGAGTGTCCCACCCGCATCGATCGTAATATTTCCGCCATTCTTAAAGTTACTAGCATTATCAATATAAGGAACATACACATCACCCTGAGCTAGAATCTTTGTGTTTCCGCCATTCTCATAGATAGAGAAGCCCAGGAGAATATTATTAAAGTTCACATGATTACGACTGTCGATCGCAAGATTCAACCCATTTGCAAAGATTGCGATCGCACTAATTCCACCCGTTAAATTAATGTCACCAGGAAGCACTAAATTCGGCTCAAACTGATTCGTAATCAGCGTACTGCCAATGCGTGAATTTCCGAAGCTATCAGCGATCGAGATTCTGCCGATTTGAATATCTGCTCGTGTTGGGGTCGCATTCCCGTTCAGGTTCAGTATCTCTGGTTTTACCCCTGCTCGAATGTCGATCGTCGGTTCTGCCTGAAGACCGATCGCGACATTCGATCCATCTGATAAAGTTACATTTTCAACACTTCCACTGCCTGAATTATTAATCTGAATGCCGTTGGGAATGCTGATTGATCCTCCTGCTAAGATTTGTAGAGAAGCGCCTTGGTAGCTACCGAAATTAACATCTCCCAGCGATCGAATTCGGGAACCTCCAGAGCTGATCAATGTGCCTAAACCACCATTGAAATCCTCAATCCAAAAGTTGCTACCTGTGTTGAACTGAGCATTACTAGAAATGGCATTGTTCGATCGCAAAATTAGATCGTTTCCTGCATTGATCTGTCCGTCTACCTGCAATTGATCCGCATGTAGAGTAAAACTGCCAGGAACAGTAAGCTGTCCTTGATTCGCGATCGTGCTTCCTGTTCTAGGGGTTCCCAATCCGACTGGAGCACTGATTGTTAACAGTGGTGGTGCTTCTGGATTCGTCGCACTAAATTCCCCGTTATCAAACACCAATCGATCCCCGGTACTCGCCGTAAACGATCCCCCAATGTTCAATCGAGCATTCGCACCGAACAGGATTCCATTCGGATTGAGCAAGAATAGATTCGCAGTTCCGTTTGCTTGAATCAAACCATCGATCGAGGAAATATTCCCACCAGTGACGCGAGTAAAGATGTTCCGAATTCCAGTCGCATTGTCAAACAAAACAGAACTACCTGTCGGAATCGAGAACTCACGGAAACTATGAAATAGATTGCCGTTAATTTCAGTACCTTGAATAATGCTCGATCGTGTTCCTTGAGTTTCGACAACGGATGGATTGGGTAACGTTGCATCTGGAATCACTTGAGCGATCGCAGGCTGAGTTAGAGCAAACAGCGCGATCCCAGAGTTTCTTAGTAAGATGTCTCTCAGTTTTGAACGGTTCATCTCAACAGGGGGCAGTGTACTTTCGGGTGTGTCAGTTTACACACAAGCACTTCCTACAGCCTTTATCCGTTAAAAACCGGAAAAACTACAAGGTGGGAAAAGTAACAAAAGTCATCTTTTAAAGCGATATCGTTGTTTATGCTGAGTCGATACAAGATAAATGGCGGAAGTTTGAAGCTCTGTCAGATCAAACGGAAAATCAGCGAATGCGATCGACTTCGGTTAAGATCTTCAGATCCACCCCCTGAACGGTTGTAAACTACCCACACTCCCCACCCTGGATCATTTCTATGGCAACTCCAGCACTTGATCTCGCAACTCGGCTCGATCGCTATTACGAAGAAGTTCGATCGATTATCCTGAGCCGTCAGAATCCTATCTCTGGTTTACTGCCTGCGAGTACAGCGGTGAATGCTCATGGAGATTATACAGATGCTTGGGTACGAGACAACGTTTACAGCATTCTGGCAGTGTGGGGACTGGCACTGGCATATCGGAAATTAGACGACGATCGCGGGCGCACCTACGAGCTAGAACACAGCGTCGTGAAATTGATGCGCGGTTTGTTGTTTTCAATGATGCAGCAAGCACAGAAAGTGGAGAAATTCAAAGAGAGCCAAAATCCTCTAGAAGCGCTTCATGCAAAGTACGATACTGCAACCGGCTCAACGGTGGTCGGTGACGATGAATGGGGACATTTGCAGCTTGATGCTACTTCAGTGTTTTTGTTGATGTTGGCACAGATGACAGCTTCGGGATTGTCGATCGTATACACAATCGATGAAGTGAATTTTGTTCAAAACCTGATTTACTACATCGGTCGCACGTATCGCACTCCAGATTATGGCATCTGGGAGCGGGGCAACAAGATCAATCACGGAAATCCAGAATTGAATGGTAGCTCTGTGGGAATGGCGAAAGCAGCCCTTGAAGCGATGAATGGATTAAATCTATTTGGAACACAAGGCGGACAGAATTCGGTGATTCATGTGCTGCCGGATGAGATTGCTCGCTGTCGAACCACTTTAGAATCGTTGCTACCACGGGAATCCAGTTCAAAAGAAGTCGATGCGGCATTGTTAAGCGCGATCGCATTTCCCGCCTTTGCAGTCGAAGATATTGAACTCGTCGATCGAACTCGCAACAAGATTGTTGATCTCTTAGAAGGTCGCTATGGCTGTAAGCGATTTTTACGAGATGGACATCAGACCGTGATTGAAGATACAACGCGCTTGCACTATGAACCATTTGAATTGAAGCAGTTTGAACATGTTGAGTGTGAATGGCCGCTTTTCTTTACTTATCTTGCATTAGATGGAATTTTTCGCGGCGATCGCACTCAGGCGCAGAATTATCTCGATCGCTTAGATGCACTGACCGTTGAGCGCGATGGTGTAAAGCTGCTGCCAGAATTGTACATTGTTCCAGAAAAGGCAATTGAAGCTGAAAAAGCGAATCCTCATACTCAAAAACGCATTCCAAACGAAAACATTCCGTTAGTTTGGGCACAGAGCTTGTATCTGCTGGCAAAAATGCTGCATGAAGGATTGATCTCGGTGGGTGACATTGATCCGTGTGGGCGATATCTGCGCCGAGGACAACGCCGAAAAGCGACGATTCAGATTGCTTTACTCGCGGAAGATGAAGCGCTACAAGTCAAGCTAGAAGCGAATAACGTCACGACACAAACTTTGGAACAAGTTGAGCCAATTTCTGTGCGTCATGCACGAGAGCTTGCTGCTGCTTATACTCAAGTCGGACGAAATGAAAAACTCTCACTGACTGGACGACCACAGCGCAGAATGCGGAGTCTAACCACCGCCAGAGTTTACAGAATCAAGGGAGATACGATCGTATTTCTCCCCTCATTCCTCGAACCCGAACGGTTTTATCTCACCTTGGACTATCACTTTTTAGTGTCAAACATTAAAAGTGAACTCTCTTACATTCAGCGTCACTGGCAACAATTAGGAAGACCGATCGTAACGCTACTCCTCACAAAAGAAATGTACGAACTCGGTCGAGAAGCCTTACTCGATCTCGTTCAAGAGCTTCAAGCAGGACGATGTGGAGAAATTCCAGTTCAGTTAGGACAGCTTAAACAGTTTGTGCGAACGGCTGGAACTGAGCGCATTGATTCGCTGCACGATTTTCAGTTTGAATCAAGATCAGTGGCTCAGGTGGGTGTGTCTTGCTATCATTTAGCATTTGACCCTGATCGCACTCATCCGCTCAGTATTTCTCAAGAGTTCAAGCTAGAGTATGAAACTGATGTTCAAGTGCTACTCGATAGTTTGCGATCGTCTGAAAACTTGTATGAGCAAGTTGAACTATTAGCGATGTTAACTCGCTTGCAGGGTCTAGAGTTTGAAACTGGACTATCCGGAGCAAATTCATCCGTAACTGTTCGAGATTTGCTAAATGAACTGTACACCAGAGCAAGTAAAGGGGATTCTACTCGATCGCCTTACTGGAGCATTTTACGGCGTTGTGCAGGGTTGCTAGATAAGGTTGATGTGGGTCTATCGGATGCGGTCACAGACATCATCGTCAGGCAGAAACAGATTGCGATCGGGCGTGCTTATAGCGAAGATTCTCTGATCGTGCAGCCACTACCGCACACTGAGGTCTTAGAAAAAATTCGCGAGTTTTGCCGGGAAGATATTCGCGATCGCGTTCTAACTCAGGAAGTCATTATCTATCTCAGCTTACTGATCAAAGGTGAACCGAATCTATTCAAAGGATTGCTCACATTGCGAGTCGGTTACTTGATCTTGTTGATTACGACTGATCTAGCACGAGAGTTGGATCTCACTCAAGATGAGGCTTATGAGAAACTAATGAGCCTAAGCCCGTTTGAGATTAAAACCCGTCTGCGTGAAATTGTAGTCGGCTATGCAGACTTGAATAAAGCATTGTTCAAACAAGAATCGCTGAAGGTGAAACTGCCGAATCGTGCGATCGATTGGGTCATCCTGGTTGATAAAGCTGAGATCGAACCTGCCTCCCAAAACTGGTGGCGCAAACGGCAGTTAGACGGCGCACTCAATCGCGTTCCGAAAGACTTTTATCCGAGCGTTTGGAAGCTATTGCACCACTGTAAAGGTCTAGTGATTGGCGACAAACTAGAACGGCGGAATCGATTAGAAAGTGAATTTCTCACCACGGAAATGACCGCAGGCGAAAAGAACTTTGCCTTAAAGATTGAGCATTTATTGAACAAGATTCAAGCTCCAGAATATCGCCAAGTCAATGTTGAAGCCTTGATGGAACTCAACGCGATCGCAGAACGCAACCCAGACTTCAAAGTCGAGGAATACATTGTGATGGATGTTCTGATCGGTCATGCGGTGAGACTTGCTTGGTTAGACAACCATCCAGAACACCGCGATCGCTATGATGAGTTTAAGAGTTCGGCTTGGCGATCGTTTTATGAAACTTCACCGTACGATTGTGCCAGCTTTGTCGCGAAAGCGATGCAGTTCTTGACTCAGTTGGGAGATGATTCACAGTAGATGATTCATCGAATTCACATCAATTTAACGGCAATATCACCGTAAACGTTGCGCCCTGTCCCTCTCCCAAACTTTCCACCTTAATCGTGCCCCCGTGCATTTCCACGAGCTGACGTGCGATCGCTAACCCTAAACCCAATCCCCCAAATTTCCGAGTTGTAGCATTATCTTCCTGTCGAAACGACTCAAACACAAACGGTACGAAATCTGACGAAATTCCCTTTCCAGTATCACTAACTTGTAGAAATGCCATTGATTCGGATCTCGCCAATCGAACTGTAATCTTTCCACCTTCTGGAGTAAATTTCACTGCATTCGTCAGCAGGTTCCAAGCCACTTGCTGTAATCGTCCTGCATCTCCGAGCACAGTTCCCAGGTCGGGAGCCATCTCGATCGTAATGTCGATCGATTTGACTTGTGCTGCCAGTTCAACAGTTTCCAGTGCGGCTCGAATCACCGCAGCCAAAGAAACTGGAGTTTGATGCAGCACTAATTTGCCCCGCAGAATTCGCGAGACATCCAGCAAATCATCGATCAATTGCACCTGTAGTTTGGCATTGCGCTCGATCGTTTCTAGTCCTCGCATCAGATTTGGATCAGTTACATTGCGCTGAAGCAGTTTCGACCAGCCCAAAATCGGATTTAGCGGTGTTCTTAATTCGTGAGACAGCACCGCGAGAAACTCATCTTTGATCCGGTTGGCAGTTTCCGCCGCTTCCCGTGCCGCTTGTTCTTGACGTAATAGTGCTTCTCGTTCGTCTGCGACGCGCAAGCGTGCGAGTTCGATCTGTTTGCGCTCCGTAATGTTATGCGCCACAGCATACAACCGCTGTTCTTCAGGAAACGATCCGACCGTCCAGGATAGCCAGCGATAAGAGCCGTCTTTGCATCGGTAGCGATTCTCAAACTCGATCACGGGCTGTCCTTCACTCAAGCGTTGGGCTTCGGCGATCGTCAATTCGACATCTTCTAGATGCACAAAATTAAGATAAGGTTGGCTCGTGAGTTCTGCTTCTGACCAACCGAGTATTTCTGTCCAAGCGGGATTTGTTTTAAGCAGATACCCGTCGAAATTTGCGATCGCTAACATATCGAGCGATAAAGTGAAAAAGCGATCGCGATCCGCTTCGGCTCTCCGCAGTTGAGTCATTTCCTGCACCGTCACATTCACACCCAACACTTCACCGCTAGAATTTTTTACGGCAACATAACTCGCCAGCCAATCTCGTAACACATCGGGCTGTCCCTGAGTTGCCAGTCGCAATTCTTGATTTAGTAAAGGTTCTCCCGTCTCCAGAACGCGGCGAAAAATCGGTTCTAGCGCATCAGCAACGACAGGAATCGCTTCGTGTAAGGTGCGTCCTAGATGATCTTCAATCGATACACCGTTAATCTCAGCAAGAGTGCCATTAATTCGCACATATCTCAAATTCGTGTCTTGAAAACATAAGCCGATCGGGGCAGTGTCGTAGATCGTTTCAAGCTCTAAAAGTCGTTGTTGAATCGTCACATCGTGCTGTCTACGATCGGTAATATCTTCACTTTCCACGAGCAAATGCGTGATTTGATGATTCTGTTTTAACGGTGTAATCGCATAAGTTCCATATCTCACACTGCCATCCGCGATCGTATATTCTGCTTCTCCTTGAATCACGGTTCCAGTACGAAGAGTGTGACCAATTTCTTCCTGAACTAATTTCTGAGTGACGACCAAAGTATCGCACCAGGGAGCTTGCCAGAACTTTTTTCCGATGACCTGCTCTCGCGACACGCCAGTAAATTCAAGGCAGAAATTATTCACATCCAGAACGGTACCATCGATCGCCAAAATCGCCATAAAGCGCGTTCGCTGCTGGAATATCGCTTCTAAAACTAAAGTGCGATCGAATATCTCTTCGGAAGACATGAGAAAAAAACGAGAAAGGCGCTCAATTATTCTAAGCTTTTGCCTAAAGACCGCGTGAATTGCAAGCAAACCGTTATAAAACTGTATTGATGTTCACCTTTCACCGGATATATTTGTGGAGGCAACTGGCATCTATACCGAATGCAAATCTGACCTGAGTTAAATCCGTATGAATCAATCCCCGCTTGTCAGTATTTTGATTAATAATTACAACTATGAGCAGTACGTTTCTCAAGCCATCGATAGCGCTTTGAATCAAACGTACGATCGCGTTGAAGTTGTCGTCGTGGATGATGGTTCTAAAGATCAGTCACGCGATGCGATTGCAAAATATGGCGATCGTATTGTCTCGGTGTTCAAACCCAATGGAGGTCAGGGATCGGCGTTTAATGCTGGATTTGCCGCAAGTCATGGAGATTTGATTTGTTTCTTAGATGCAGATGACTATTGTTTTCCAGAAAAAGCCGCTCAGATCGTTGAAGCATTTGAGAAATATCCCGATTCAGGCTGGATGTTTCATCGATTGAAGCGGGTGGATGCGGTCGGTGAAGCGCTGCCACCGAACCATGAAATGAAAGACTTTGGGGCGTTTGATTTTCGATCGAGCATTCAAACCGGTCAGCCCGTGCGTCCGATTTTTCCCGCTACTAGTGGTCTATGTTTTCGTCGAGAAATCTTGCAGCAAACTTTACCAATGCCTGAATCGTTACGGATTTCAGCCGATAATTTTCTCAGACTGTCAGCAATTCATTTAGCTCCTGGATTGCTGTTAGCAGCAGAACTCGCAGTTCACCGGATTCACGGATCGAATTCTTACGAGTCTCGCAAAGATACTGCTTATCTCCACGCAGAAACGAATATTCAAACTTCCTACCATTTGAGAAAACGATTTCCCCAAACTAAAGCGTTTACGGATCAGCTATTTTCCCATTCATACGGGCAAATTGCTGGACGATCGGGATTCGATCGACTGGCTCAAATTCCAGAGTCGAATGGTTATCTCAAAGAGTTTTTCTCGCTCAAGTCCTGGCTGTCATGCAGTCCAAAAATCTTCTACAACTATGCAAAATCATTTCTGAATCGCAGTTGAACCCCTTTGATCTAGAGAAATCTTTAACTTTGGATAGTGATGCTGAATCGCGGTGATGTGTAACTGTGTAGCGTGATCAATTAATATTAATATCTTGTTGGCATCGGCTTTCTAGGTCTTTAGGAGTACTTCATGGTTGGTCCGATCGTTCCGCCGAAACAGTATCGCAAGCAGTTTGCTCAATGGCTACTGAACGCCGATCGTAGCGAGGCAGAAAAGCATCATATAAGAAAACCTTGGTGGCAGGTGATGTGTCTGACTGGGGTGGATTACTTCTCGACCTTGGGCTATCAGCCAGGAATTGCAGCATTAGCAGCGGGCGCACTTTCTCCGATCGCAACTTTGATTCTCGTGTTGCTAACACTATTTGGAGCATTACCGATCTATCGACGAGTCGCGGCGATCAGTCCGCATGGAGAAGGCTCGATCGCGATGCTTGAACATCTACTACCAGGCTGGCAAGGAAAGCTCTTTGTTCTGTGTTTACTCGGCTTCGTTGCCACTGATTTTATTATCACAATCACGCTTTCTGCTGCGGACGCGACAGCGCATATTATTGAAAATCCCTTTGTTCCTGACTTTCTGCATAGTCAGAGCGTCGCAATCACACTGGTATTGATTACTTTATTAGGAGCAGTTTTTCTCAGAGGCTTCCAAGAAGCGATCGGGATTGCTGTCTTTTTGGTCGGAGCTTACTTGTTATTGAACTTAGTAACGATCTCTGTTGGCACAGTTCAAGTCTTTCAGAATCTCTCTGTGATTAGCAACTGGAGACAAGCTTTATTCGCACAGCACTCGAATCCGGTGTTAATGATCGGGATTGCTGCTTTGTTGTTTCCAAAATTAGCTTTGGGACTTTCTGGATTTGAAACGGGTGTTGCAGTCATGCCGTTAGTGCGAGGTCGGCGATCGGATACCGAAGAAGTTCCAACTGGTCGAATTCGCAATACTCACAAGCTCTTGGCGACTGCTGCAATTATCATGAGTTTCTTTCTCATTACCAGTAGTCTGATTACGACTTTGCTGATTCCACCCCTAGAGTTTCAAGCAGGCGGTCGAGCGAATGGGCGGGCGCTTGCTTATCTCGCTCATCTTTACTTAGGAGATGGGTTTGGAACAGTTTATGACCTAAGCACGATCGCGATTTTATGGTTTGCGGGTTCCTCTGCGATGGCAGGACTGTTAAACATTGTGCCTCGATACTTACCGCGCTATGGAATGGCTCCGAGTTGGACATTAATGATTCGTCCATTAGTGCTGATCTACACTGCGATCGCGTTTGTGGTCACAATCATTTTCGAGGCGAACGTTGAAGCTCAAGGTGGAGCGTACGCGACCGGGGTTTTAGTTCTAATGAGTTCTGCTGCGTTTGCTGTGACGCTCTCGACTCGAAATCGTCGATCGAAGCGACTGACGATTATGTTTGGTGTTATTACGTTAGTGTTCATCTATACAACGATCGTCAACATCATCGAACGACCCGAAGGCATTCGGATTGCTTCGATGTTTATTGGTGCAATTATTGTGACTTCGTTGATTTCGCGGGTGTTGCGATCAACGGAACTCAGAGCCGAACGAGTGGAATTTGATGAAGTGTCACAACAGTTTCTAGCGCAGGAAAATCATCATGCCGTGCGGCTGGTTGCAAATCGCATTAATTCGGGCGATGAGCGTGAGTATTTTCTCAAAGAACAAGAGGTACGCGAAGATACTCACATTCCAGCCGATGAAACCATTCTGTTTCTCGAAATTCAGATCTTAGATGCGTCACAGTTCTCAGATACGATTCAAGTTCGAGGCGCTCAGGTGGGACAATACCGGATTTTGCGGGCGAGAAGTGCAGCGGTCCCGAATGCGATCGCGGCGATCGCGTTGGCGATTCGAGATGAAACGGGTAGACTGCCACACGTCTACTTCGGCTGGATCGAAGGTAATCCGATTCAGTATTTGATGCGGTTTATTCTACTAGGTGAGGGTGATATCGCGATTCTGACTCGTGAAGTATTACGCAAAGCGGAAAAGAACCCGCAGTACCGTCCTCGCATTCATGTCGGTGGATAGTTCTGCCTGTGGATACAAGAAGCGCTGACGATTAGTTCGTTATCGTCAAGGCGCAGAGTTAGGAATCATTCATTGAACGCTGGAATCATGATTGCGATCGTCACCCTGTTGGTGTCACTGGGAAGCTTTCTCATTCGACCTAAAGAAGACATTCGCTGGGTGAAACGGTTGGATTTGCCGCGCTGGTTAGCGATCGTTGAGCCTGCGATTCCGGTGATTTGGACGGTGATTTTTACCTGTGGCGCGATTTCTGCATGGCTCGTGTGGAGAGCCGATCCAGGAAGCTTCAAGACTTGGTTGATTCTAGGATTCTACCTGCTTGTGGAAGTGGTCACAGTTGCTTATATTCCGGTTACGTTACGGCTTCAGAGTTTAGCGATCGGGACTGTGATCGGCGGGTTGGGCGCGGTGTTGGGATATGGATTAGCGATCGTGGTTTTTCCCATTTCTCCGCTGGCGGCTGTGTTGTTGGTGCCTTACTTGTTGTGGAGTCCGATCGGGACTTATGCCACTCGTGAACTCATTGATTTCAATCCTGAATCCATCTAATGTTGGTTGCTCTTAATTAAATAGCAAGCGATCTTGTTCAATGAGTAAACCGTTATTCCAAATCTTCTTCTGCGAGTTCAGCATCTTTCATAATGCTTCTCAAAGCGCCTTTCGGTAAATCTCGATTACTATGAACAGGAATAGAAAGAATAATATCGCTTCCTTCTTTAGCGTAAATATGATGGCTACCAGTGACTCGCTTTAGCTCCCAGCCATTTCGCTCAACAATCTTACAAAGCGTTTTGCCAGAAATTGATTTCATAGAGTTAGCTCGATCAATCGCTTTTCTGGCTCAAGTTCTTCTCGTTCAGTTGCAACTTCTAACCAGCCTTGAACCGCATCTTCAAGCATCTCTAATAAATGCTCGTAACTCTCTCCCCAAGTATGGCAACCAGGGAGAGCAGGTACAGAAGCACACCACACATCATCTTCTTGCCAAATAACTGCTTTGATTTTCATACCTTTAATCTGTGCTGAAGAAGCTTGCAGTGTCGATCTTAGCGTATCTGGCTATGCGGCTTTACACATGAATATTTTGTCAATTGATTTTTCAATCCGCCTTGCAAAATAAATAATTCAAGTGTTGATTTGGATCAACGATCGTATTTGCACAAAGAATTCCAGAAGCCGCAACCGCAGGTACTCCAATTCCTGGCATCGTACTATCTCCGACTCGATAAAGATTCTGAATCGGCGTGTGACAACTCGGAAACAAGCCTTGTCCGGCTGGAATTCCTGCCCCGTAGGTTCCTTGATACCGTCGCAAATATCGAGCATGAGTTAACGGTGTTCCAATCAGTTCTAGAACAATGCGATCGCATAAATCTGGAATAACCTTCTCAACTGCTCGAAACAATGATTGCGATCGCTCTTTCTTCTTTTCTTCATATCCCGAATCCCGCGCCCAACCTTCAAACGGTTCTAATGTATAGGCATGAATCACATGATGTCCTTCAGGAGCTAGATTTGCATCCCACACGGACGGGATTGAGATCATGCAGGTATTTCCAGGGACGGTAATGTCTCGATCGTCATGTACCACTACATGATGTCCAGTGAGATGTTCTAATCCGTCTGCTCGGATGCCTAAGTGCAGGTGCATAAAGCTATCGATCGCAGGGGTCTTCAGCGCAGTTTGACGATAAGCATTTGGAAGATCATTCGGTTCTAAAAGCTGAGTATAAGTGTCCCAAATTGTGGCGTTAGAAATCACGATCGAGGCTGCTAATTCTTCTCCATTTCGCAATCGAACGCCGCGAACTCTGCCAGATTCAATCAGAATTTTCTCAACATGCGTCCCTAATCTCAGTGTGCCGCCCCACTTTTTCAGCCCACGAACTAGAGCATCCACGATCGCACCACTTCCACCGATCGGATAATCAATGATCGATCGCGTTCTTTCCCCAAACATAAACGCAACTTCAGGCGCGATCGTGCCATGTGCTTTCAATCCAGAGAGCAAGAAGCATTCTAAATCGAGCAATCGCCGCACCCAAGGATCACGAACAGTCTGATCCATCAAGTCACCCACCGAAGCTTGAATCATTCCGAGATTCGGTAACAGTTTGAGGAGCGATGGCAGATAGCGACTGATCAGAATCGGGGCTAACTTCCAATCGGCTCTGAGTGCCAACGTGGGAATGCCTCGCAAGCCCTCGTAAAGACTGAGAAAGCGTTTTTCGAGTTCGATTAGCTCGATCGCGCCTTGCGGTGAAATTTGCGAAATCGTCGATCGATATTTCTCCAAATTTCCATACACGGGCAGCGTCGCATCGGGAAAATGATAATGCCCAAACGGATCGTAACGAACAGCCTCGACCGTTTCGCCCAAGACATCTAACACTTGACGCAGCGGATTCACAGAATTCGGGTCGCTCAATCCACAGTAAAACGATGCTCCTGAATCGAAGTGAAACCCTTGCCGAGAAAAACTGTGAACGGCTCCCCCTGGAATTGTATGACTTTCGCAGACCATCACTGATTTTCCATATCGAGCTAACAGCGCACCCGCCACGAGTCCTCCAATTCCGCTTCCAATCACAATCACGTCCGCATTCTGCATCATCTCTACCCTAGAGTTCTTCCATTTTTAATCATTATTGTTAAAGTAAATTGTCGATGCGAAAGAGTTCACTATGGCACAGGCAAAATTAGGCGATACCGTCCGCGTTCACTACACAGGCAAGCTCGATGACGGTACAGTATTCGATTCATCCTCGAATGGCGACCCTTTAGAATTTACGATCGGAGATGGCAATATCATCCCAGGCTTTGAAAAAGCAGTGGTCGGAATGAGTCCGGGAGATCAAAAAACCGAAGTGATTCCCGCCGAGCAAGCATACGGAGAGCATCGCGAAGAAATGGTGGTCGTCGTCGATCGCGCTCAAATGCCTCCAGAAATGCACCCAGAAGTCGGACAGCAGTTAGAGATTCGGCAGCCCTCTGGTGAAACGATTCCGGTTGTGGTGACAGATATTTCTGAAGCAGACATTACCTTGGATGCCAACCATCCCTTGGCAGGCGAAGATTTAGTTTTTGATATCCAATTGGTCGAAATCGGTTAGTAAAACTGATCAATCGTAAAATTAGCGGCTTTGTGGCAAAAGTTTTTGTTCGCAAAGCCGTTTTGTTTGTCAAAATTCCGTAATCTGTCCGAAACTTTGTGAAGTTCTCTCGTGATCCGGATTTGTCCGTTTACGAGAGAAATCAAACATCAGAACGGCTCTACATCCTAAGCATTTTTATGAGTCTGCTTCAAAGTAGCTCTAGAAAGGCTTTGAGTGACTTCGATCGCGAATTTTACTCCTTCGTGGATTTGACAACTTCTGTAACACATGGTTTCTATCTATGAAGAACCCTTTTAGGTTGTTAAAAAACTGTTATGCGTAAGGGACTGCTGCACAAGCCCGTTCACCTCTTCGGTCCGATCCTCGACAAAATCATTTTGACGCACCTGGTCGTGATCGGTCTGCCCACAGTGCTGTATTACTTCATCTTGGAAAATGGCTGGGATCTGTCGTTTCTCCACATTTTGATTCCAGTTTTGTATCTCGTGACCTCGATCGTGGTCATCGGTGAGGCAGTGTCTACCGCGCTGACGTATCGGCGGGGTCATGTGTCCAAGATGCCAAGATTCGGAATCGTGCAGCGGTTTATGCGCTCTCCTCGGACTCAGCCGCTTTATCCATTATTGCGATCGCCAGGTGATATTCCCAAATGTTCGCTCATTGTGGCGGCGTATTTGCCCAATGAGCAGCAGATTATTCTTGAAACGCTGGAACACATTCTAGAGACGGTGGAACGTCCTGAAGACGGTTTAGAGGTGATTCTGGCGTATAACCGACCGGAGCGGCTCTCCGTGGAAGATCGCTTAGAGCGGATGGCAGAACAATATCCGGCGTTGAAATTGATTTGCGTTGAGGGAAGTCGATCGAAAGCGCAAAACATTAATGCAGCCCTAGAAATCGTTACAGGCGAAATCACCGGAATCCTAGATGCTGACCATCATCCGCAGGGAGATTGTTTTACTCGTGCATGGCGCTGGTTGTCGAATTACCGATACAGTGCAGTGCAAGGGCGTAACGTGATTCGGAATCAAGAGGTGAACTTCATGACGCGGATGATCGCGGTGGAGTTTGAATGTATCTATGGAGTGAGTCACCCTGCCAAGTCTCTATTGGTAGATACGGGCGTGTTTTGTGGTGCGAATGGCTACTGGAGAACTTCGGTTCTAAAGCGCATCGGGTTTTCGTCGCGGATGTTGACCGAAGATATTGATGCCAGCTTCAGAACGTTGCTAAGCGGGCATAACATTGTGCATGATCCCACGATCGTTGTTACTGAACTCGCGCCTGTGGATGTGCGATCGTTCTGGTTCCAGCGGAAACGATGGGCGCAAGGCTGGCTAGAAGTGACTCTGAAATATCAAGGAACAATTCTAAAAACGATGCGCCTCGATGGGTGGCAAAAGTTCTATTGGACATTACTTTTGGTCTATAGTGCAGGCTTCCACTTCATTGCCTTACAAGCGTTTCCAATCACGTTTAGTCTAGCGTTGACAGGTTCTAACGCCCCCAATATTGCCCCGGAATACATCTGGACAATGACAATTTTGACGCTGGCAAGTGGTCCGCTGCAAACCTTAGCGGCTTGGATTGTGCGAACGGATTCAGTGAAGCAATCAGCAAAAGATTTCTGGGTCTATTGTTTGTTTATTCCGTTCTACTGTGTGTTCAAGAGCGTGATTGCAATTACGGCAATCTATGATCACATTGTCGGTAACACAGAGTGGATTGTGACTCGTCGATCGAATGATGCCTTACCAGAAGCAAAATAAGCCTGGGTTTGATCTACATCTTTAGGGGTAGATCTGCGCGGGATCGCCTTGATAAGGTACAGACGCAGGCTTTAACTTCTCCGCATGTTAGATTCATCTACTTTAGCTACACCGCTTACGGCTGAAGTGTTGTCGATCGCGGCTCCACTTTTTCCGAGTCTCCCCACCCTGAGGCAGTCCAGCGGTACTTTGACGTTTGACAATGGACAGTTAACCAGTCGTTTTAATACTCCAAACGGAGAAACAAATAATACCGTTTCAATTTCACAACTGACAACCGATCTTTCGACGGCTCTTGAGCAGCTTCAAGGTACACTGGTCTTCGATCAAGGCAATGTAACGAGCAATCTCACCACACCGTCTGGAACGTTAACCGGAACGGCTTCTTTTTCGCAATCGGTGAGCAGCTTTGCTGATGGCATTGTTAAAAGCATTTCAGGTAATGTTCCGTTTTCAGATGGCAAATTAGATGTTGATATTCCAACGCCGTTTGGTGCGATCGATGGCACGATCGAGTTCGGCAATGGTGCTTTAGTCACGAATTTGACCACACCGCTAGGGAGCTATTTTTCGTCGATCGACTTTCGCGAACAAGATCAGTTTCCTTTCACGTTTAACGGCATTCCTGGGGCGGTGAACTTCAATGACGGTCTAGTCATTCTCGATCTCGTTCCTCAGTCACAGGGTGAAGAAATCGCAGTGCCGATTAATGCTCTTAGTGGAAACATCGGATTCAATAATGGGCAAGCGACTCTCAGCATTCCGACTCCGCTTGGATCATTTGCCACAAACTTTGATTTATCTACATTAGCGACCGAAACGGTAACAGATGCTCTAAGTGGCTCTGGAACGGTGACATTTACAAATGGAATCGCCTCGATCGACACGTCAGGAGGTCTAGGAACCGTTAGAACGACTCTAAACCTCCCGCAGTTCGTTCAAGACTTCGGAACAGTCTTAGCTAACACCCAAGGCACAATCAGCTTCGATCGAGGAATTGTCACCAGCAATTTGATCACGCCAGAGGGCAACTTTGCAGGCACGATCGATTTATCCGCCTTGATTGGTTGAAGCTCGTGTTCCAGTCATTGCAAAGGTTTCGGTTGAATTTGCACTCAACACTTCAGCCGTCCCTTGTAGTGAATTGTTCACCACTTGAGCATTCACACGAACGCGCATCTCTTGACCATTCACTTTCTGACGATGCTCGAACGATAAGCGATCGCCCACTAACTTAATCTGCGGCAAACTCACCGTTGTGCCTCCGATTTCTGCGGTCGCTCTTGCATTTTGGAACGATTGCTTAATCTGCATTCGATAAGGAATTGATTGTCCCGATTGCGTCGAAAGCGTTCCTGTCCAAGCACCTTCAACTTGTGCCGGAATAATCCAGAGATAGGCAGTGCGATTATCTACCGTCACTCGCTTGTCCGGCTGCCAATCGCCCATCGAAAAGGCATGAGACACAACGCGGCTTCCCGGTCTGAGTTCGCTCAAAAGCTTCGGACGCAGTTCTAGATTGATTCGCGGCAATAAGTAAAGCGTGACGACTGTCGCTTCTCGGAAGTCCGATCGAAAGAGATCTTGATTGAGAAATTGAACGCGATCGCCAACTCCCGCTTCTTTCGCATTCTCGCGACTTTTGTTCACCAATCCCGAATTAATCTCAATTCCAACTCCCTTTTTGGCTCCAAACTTCTGAGCCGCCGTAATCACTAATCTGCCATCACCCGATCCCAAATCGTAAACCACGTCATCGCGTCCGACATTCGCAAGCTCTAACATTCCCATCACGACTTCTTCAGGCGTGGGAACATAAGGAACCGCAGGACTCCCCAATCCAGGCTTTTCAGCATCTTGAGCGTGAATTTTGGGAATGGGGGCTGCAACCACCGTCAGCGCAGCGAGAACACTCAGAAATTTAAGCGATCGACGCACAGCAACTTCCTCACTACAACTCTCGGAAGATTTAGCGCGATCGACATTCTCAACACATCTACCGAAATAGAGATCAATTTTGTGAATCTAATGATGAAATTTATTCTCAAAGCAGCTCTAATGTTTTAATGAACTGGATCGAGAATTAGATATCGATCGCACATAGATAATCATTGAGATCACACAGATGCCACGTACCAAAGCGCAAATTGCCGATTCCGAAGCCACTCCCGATGAAGAGTTAGAACCTGTAGAAGAATTAGAAGCGGTAGAAGTCGAGACTACACCTGAAGCTGCGTCGAATGGAGCAAAAGACAGTCAAGACATTGATGAAATCTTGAATTCGCTGAAAACCTTGCTGAGTACTGTTGAGAAACTGCAAAAAGTTCGGCAAGAAGTCGGAGATATTAAACCGTTATTGCTCCGAATGCTCGATGGAGAGTTAGTTAGTGGCGAAGATCTAGAACAACTCAAAACCGGAGTCGGTGGACTGACGAAATTAGTTCGTGCTCACAGCGATCATCAGTCAGCATTGACGAAAGCGCAGGCGGCAAGAGATTTGCTCGATGAGGTGTTGAAATTTTGAGATGCGCGGCGGCACAACAATGAAATTTTTCGCGATCGATTGATCGTTAACCCAAACGTAGAGACGCGATCGATCGCGTCTCTACCCGGATTTTGCGGTAAAACAATTAAATCAACAATGGACGAAACCCATGTTTCACCGATGCCCCACCAATCTGTTCCATTTTTTCCACGGTGATATGATTGCGTCCCCATGAAAAATTGGTGTGCCATTTCTCAAATTCCAACAGCATCGATTCTGCAAAACACGCAAACAACTGACGTGCCGGAACATCCATATTGACGATGCTCATAATCCGCCAGTCAATATCTAGCGAATGCTCCACGATGCCACCATTGAGAACAGTCACACCTGGATGCTGCACCTTGCTGCCCAAGTTCTTCGGGTAGCCCCCATCAATCATTAAACAAGGCTGTTTCAACTGAGTTGGTTCAATCTCCACACCCTTTGGCATACTAGCAACCCAAACAATGATATCGGCTTGCGGTAGGGCTTCCTCTAAGCTTTGAATTTTACCGCGTCCCAATTCTGCTTGGAGTTCCTGTAATCGTTCCTGATTTCGAGCAATCAACAGCAATTCCGCCACATCGGTCTTGGAATTCAACCAGCGACACACTGCGCTACCAATGTCACCCGTTGCCCCACAGACCGCTACGGTAGCTTGCGATAATTCAATCCCCAACTGTTTAGAAGCTTGCTCGACCTGACGGCAAATAATATAAGCCGTGTGCGTGTTTCCTGTCGTAAATCGCTCAAATTCCAGCATCACGTTTCGCACTTGGCGAATCTGCGCCAGATTGAAATTCTCAAAAATAATCGAAGAAAATCCGCCCAATGCAGTGATATTGATGCCGTGTTTCTGAGCGTGAGCCATCGCATTAATGATCTTGCGAGTCGCAGCTTTAATTCGACGTGTTGCCAGCATTTCCGGCAAAAAGCACGATTCAACGTAACGCCCTTCGATTTCTTGACCTGTAATGCTTTTGACCCGGATTGTATCGACAATCTGAGGCGGAGCACTACACCAAAAATCTAACCCTTGATCCGCGTATTCAGGATACCCTAGCTCTCGTGCAACCGACTGAGCGTGTTCCAAGCTTGTAAGATGACCAATTAGACCAAACATCGATCGTATGAAGAAGCCCGATACCAGGCGGCGAAATGGATAACGAAACAAGTAAACGAATTTAAAAGAGAAAATGCCACAAATCGACGATGGACACAAGGGATTCCAGAGTCCATCGTCTGAAATTTGTGTGAGCGATCGCATTTATACCGCTGCCAATCCGTGAGCCGACATCCGCATAACATCACGGGTCGTAAAGCCAATATTCGTCAGCGCTTCACCGTATTGAATCATAAAATCTTCGACCAACGCTTCGCGCTCCATGCCGAGCACCGAAGCATCTGCATCCACCCGATTCAGCATTTTCCACACTAAAGGAAGATTTGCTTTATTTGCTTCTTCCAATTCGGCTTTCGATGCCTCGAAGTTTGCTTTGAGCCATTCTTCGCCGTAGTTGAGGTGCAGATATTCATCTTTCACTACGCCTTCGGTGATCTTGCGAGCAAAATCATCCGCAACCGGGATGTAGATGTTATACGCCGAGATCGCGAAACATTCGATGATCAGCGATTGAATCAAAAGACAGGTGACGATCTTTCCTTCGGCTGCGGCAACCTGGAAATTGTTGTGCAACTCGGAGAAAAACTCGCGGGCAAAATCCATATCTGCCTCAACGCTTAGATTTTTGCCACAGGCTTGAAAGCCTTTTTTATGGCGGTTTTCCATGCGTGCCAGACTCATTAACTGATCGGTGTCATCGGGCATGAGTTCTGCCAATTTTTGATAATTAGAATGCGCTTCTTCTTCGCCTTCGATGACGATCGCGTTAATTCGACTATAGGCATCTTTGTATTGTTCACTGTGGAAGTCAATCTCTGGGGTCGCCTCAAGTTGGGGCATAGATCCGATTTCTCCTGGTCATGACAACAATTAGGGTTAGATTTGGGTACGGTTTTTCCATTCTTTCCCCTCCTCACTTTACCGTCTTCGGTTGAGGTTGACGCTAAGAATCGATAAAATATCTGCACTAGAGGGCATTGAGGCGCTAAAATGACCGATTCTTTAGGGGTTTGGGATGGAGGATAGAGAGCAGTTTCCCAGTCTAAAAGGCGCACTCAGCCTGAGTTTGCTGTTTTTCGGGGCAGGAGTGATACTGCTGCCGCTCGTTGTGGTACTTATTACGTCGTTTAAGCCGCCGGGAAGTTCCCTCAATTCTCCAAGTTGGTCATTTGAAAATTATCGCGAAGCGTGGGAACGGGGACAGTTCTTGCTGGCGTTTGCAAATTCGATCGGGGTCGCGATCGCGGTGACGCTGTTCCAAATTTTCACCTCCGCTCTCGCAGGTTACGCCCTCGCTCGATTAAAATTCCAGGGCAAGCAAGCGATTCTCCTCATTGTGCTGGCGACGTTGGTGATTCCCTTTCAAATTTTGGTGATTCCGATTTTTCTCGTGCTGAAATGGGGGCACTTGATTAATACATATGGCGCGTTAATTCTGCCCACTGCGGTCAACGGTTTCGGAATCTTTCTGATGCGGCAATTTTTCCAGGGAATTCCGATCGAGCTTGAAGAAGCCGCGATGTTAGACGGAGCCGATCGCTTATCGATTCTCTGGAAAGTGATGCTACCGCTGTCTCGTCCTGCTCTAGTGACGCTATCTCTGTTTACGTTTATCGGGGAATGGAACGATTTGTTTAAGCCGCTAGTGTTTACGACGCGACCGGAATTGAGAACGGTGCAGTTAGCGTTAGCGAGTTTTCAAGAGCAGTTTACCAATAGTTGGACATTGTTGATGGCTGCGATCGTGATTGCGACGATTCCGATCGTGATCATTTTCTCGATCGGTCAGCGTCAACTAATTCGAGGAATTGCGACGACTGGAATTAAGAATTAGAGCCTGTTTAAGATTCAAGTGCTACGCTAAATTCATCCAATTCTTGCAAGCATCGATGACTCTTCGAGAAAAAATTCACGCAACTGTTTATCCCGGTGATCAAAGTGGATACGTTGCAGAGTGTGAGGAATTTGCGATCGTGACTCAAGGACAGACTTTGGATGAAATCATGCAAAATCTGAGCGAAGCTATTGCTTTATACCTGGAAGATGAGGATTTGAATCAGTTACAAGTTGTGGCTCAACCTTCAATCATTGTGACGTTCGAGCTAGTGCCGCAGTATGCCTAAACTGAAACGGTTGTCTGCGGCAGATGTGATTGCAATTCTTGAATCGTTTGGATTTGAGGTCAAAAGTCAGAAAGGAAGCCACATTAAACTGCGTCGGGTTGGAGAGACGGGAAACGAAACGCTGATCGTTCCCAATCACAAGCAACTCGATACCGGAACCTGTAGGACAATTCTTCGACAAGCAAGCCAATATATTCCTGAAGAAGAGCTATTTCTTTATTTCTACACCAGCGAATAAGCGCAAATTCAGTGTTGATTGTGGCTTTCTAGTAGTGTCTATGACGTTGAATTTAAAGAACGCTCACTAAGCTCAGGTTATGAATGATTCACAAACTCTCATGAATGACAGAAAGGCAAGACCTGTTCAGCCAGGAGAAGTGATTTTAGATCTGTTGGATGAGCTTGAGATGAGTCAGTCTCAGTTTGCTGAAGTGTTGGGACTTTCCCAAGAGACAGTGGATGAAATTATTCGAGGTGAAGAGCCGATTACGGTCGATGCTGCCATTCGCATTGGGAGAGCGTTTGGCAATGGGCATCGGCTCTGGTTGAATTTACAGCAGAAAGTTGATGTTTGGGATGCGATCCAGAGTCACCATACGGAATACGATCGAGTTCCAACCTTAATTGGAGAATGAAGGACTCCAATCTGTAGTATTCATCAATTGAAGTAACTTAAAGCAGTACGCTAGATCCAATAGTGCTGCATTGAGTTTGCTCAAATTTGGAACTTGAGATCGAGAACAGAGGATGTTAAGGCGCAATCCCAACACAAGTAGGAAGAGAGTTAGGCTGAATTGTCTGAGCAGCGATCAGTTCGATTTTTCCAGTTTGAGCATTGCGATACCAGGAAGTTGCTTCAAGTAATGGCTTAGGCTGAGTGAAAGGAACAGTCGATCGACCACTAATGGCAACATCACGTAAATCCACCCAAGGTCGATCGAAGTTCACTTGCTCGGTTGGGTTTTGCGGAATGCCTCCTCTTCCGGTCACTACAAAACTACTTTCTTGATGCGTTGAACAACCTTCTGCGACTTGTTGATTGGCATCGACTAGATTGGTTGCTAACTCAGTTAAACCATTGCTTGGATCAACCCCAAGATTGTTCACTCGAACAGTGCCACTGAGTCCGAATTCGGAACTCGCCGTAATGTCATTGTCGGCAGTTAAGCGATCGCGATATTGCAATCCTAGCAGTGCTTCGGTCGTGATATTGATATTGCCGCCTCGACCTTGAATCGCATTTGCAACAATATCACTGTTTTCAAGCCCTACAATCACTGGAACCTGAATGTTGATATTGCCGCCGTTTCCGGTTCCGCCCGCTGTCGTTGTGATCGAACTACGATCGCGTAATAGTAGCGATCGCGCTTCTAGCGAAATGTTGCCTCCGACTCCAGCAGTGGTTTCACCTGTGATTGCACCTCGATGCTTGAGGTCGATCGAATTTGCATTGATGCGGATAGTTCCCGCATTGCCTGTTCCTTGATTGTCTACTTTGATTTCGCCCCCATCTCTGATGGTGAGTTGATTTGTGGTGATGATCACATCGCCTGAATCTCCGCTGGGTCGATCGGGAAGTCCAATCAGTTGCCGGACTGCAAGCGGTAAGATATTTGCTGATGAACCCACGCCATCGGTCGTTGAAAACAGACTGGGAATGATTCGACCTGTAATGGTGATTGATTCTGCGGCGTTGAGCGTTGCGTTTCCAGCTTTACCGCTTGAGAAAGTCGCAGTACTCACAGTGCCGCCATCGGTGACACCAATTTGCCGCGCCTCGATCGTCAAGTTGCCAGCATTGCCACTCGAAAATGCCGCTGCTGCGATGATGCTCGATTGTCCAAGCGAATTGACTCCATCCACTTGAACCGTATCGGCTTGAATTCTCACCCCTGCCCCGCTGCCGCTGCCCAAAGTAGACGCATTGATATAGCCACCGTTGGTTAAATTAAGCTGACGTACAGCCAGCACAAACTCGCCCATATTACTGCTGCCCATTGCGGACGGGAGAAAGCCGCTGTGCAGTGAAAGCGAATTGTCAAGCTTGCCATCGATTTGAATGTCTGAAGCATTGATGCTGATGTTGCCTCCGCTTGCCTGCGCGAATGTTCGAGCAAGCACGATTCCACGATCGAACATGGAAAGTCGAGGAGTCGTAATGCTGAGATTTGCACTTGATCCAGCAAAGGCATCACTCACTAAGAAACTGCCGAATTCTAGATTAGTCGATGAGCGACCGGATAGCTCTACTGCTTCTGAAGCAATGATCCTCAGATTGCCGCCGGGTTGCTGTGATTGGTTTACGATGAGCGCGATCGAACCATTGTTGATTGCAATTTTGCGCCCTACAAGTTGTACAGTCGCATTCCCAAAACCTGTAGTATCGATCGCGGCTCTATCGGTCAGTCGAATGTCTCGAAATGATGCGATCGCAGCATAGCTAAACTGAGTCGGCGTGAAGTTCACAACACCATCGGCAACACTCCCTAGCTCGATGTGACCGGATGGAGCACTGAGAATTCCGCCATTTAGGTTAATTTCACCCCCGATTAGCGCTAAGGTGCGATTTGGATTAACTCGCAATCCAGTTGTTTCCTGTCCAGCACCCATAACGGGAGCAAAAGTACTCGGAATTTGCATCGAGTGACCTTGACCTTGAATTAGGATTGCTCCGGGTTGTTGTCCCATCTGTAAGCCAACAGGCGCGCTAATCGTGAGTAAAGGCGGCTCACTTGGATCTGCACTCAGCTTTTTACCGTCCGCAAATTGAATCGCTCGTGCTGTTGTGCCGATAAATGAACCACCGATGTTGAGTTGTGCCTGACTGCCGAGAATAATGCCATTGGGATTGAGCAAAAATAGATTTGCAGTGCCATTTGCCCGAATCACGCCATCAATGTTAGAGATGTTTCCTCCGGTGACGCGGCTAAAGATATTTTCAACCTCGATCGCATTGTCAAAAATGGCTGAACCGCCGGTCGGAACTGAAAAGTCGCGGAAGCTGTGAAATAGATTATTCCCGGATCGAGTGCCGCCTGTAATTGTGTTTGATGTGACTTGAGTATTCAAAGTTGCGTCCGGAACAATCTGCGCTTGTGCCTCACTGAAGAGAGTGATGCAAGCTCCAATCAAGCTGAGATACAAAAGCGATCGCCACATAGGTTGTTTTGGAGTGAATAGGGTTAGCCCTAATGTGCCCGACTTATTTGTTTCAGAAAACCCTGAGAAATAGAATGTCGATCGAAAATGCCAAGCGAGAACGAGCAGCTATGTTACGCTGAAAGAACTTGCAAGATGGGGGTCACTTCACATCATGGTGGTACAACCTGGAATTTCTGCCTCCTCAGAAGTTGTTTACCCAGAGTCTGACGGTCAGCCGATGTCCGATAATACAAAGCAATTTCGCTGGATTGTTACAATCAAAGAGAATTTAGAAATTATCTTCGCTTCCGATCCAAATGTGTTTATTGCTGGCGATTTGTTGTGGTATCCAGTCGAGGGAAACAATCGGCTCTGTCAAGCTCCGGATACAATGGTTGTGTTTGGCAGACCAAAAGGCGATCGAGGTTCCTATCAACAATGGAAAGAAGACAACATTCCAGCCCAAGTCGTCTTTGAAATTCTATCTCCGAGCAATACAGCAACAGAAATGTCTCGCAAGCTGTTGTTTTATCAGCAGTATGGAGTCGAAGAGTACTACATTTATGATCCGGAGCGCAACGAGCTTGTCGGTTCACAACGAGTCGATCAGCATTTGGTCGAAATTCCTGAAATTCAAGAGTGGATCAGTCCACGATTAGGAGTGCGATTTGTTGTGGATGACACCACTCTGAATCTGTACGCACCGAATGGCGATCGCTTTTTGACTCCAGTTGAACTCGCTGCCCAGCGCGACGAGGAACGCCAACGTGCAGAACAAGAACGCCAACGTGCAGAACAAGAACGCCAACGTGCAGAACAAGAACGCCAACGTGCAGAACAAGAACGCCAACGTGCAGACGAACTAGAGGAAATGCTTCAGCGATATCGCGATGCCTTCGGCACACTCGATAGTGACCGCTGCGGTGAATTGGATTAGCATTCGTCTGGAAACATTGTGAGCCTTATCGTATTCAAAGATACTACTCGCTTTGAATCTCCTGATATGCGCGAACACGCTTACGTGTGCCAAAGGCAACGCTTACTCTTTATTTCTCTTTTCAGTCTATTTTTGACGACTTCGCTCCCCATTGTCCCCGCCCAAGGTCAAGTCAATTCAAGCTGCCCTCAAGTGTTCGCAGAAGACATTGTGCGGCGAATTCCCTACCCGAATCAACCCTTACCTGCGATCGTTGCGACAAATTCCGTTTCTCGTGCCTTTGCTGAATTGAATGAGATTGCTCAATCTCCGGTAGCGCAGAATCCAATTGTGCAGAGTACACTCGATCGCTGGTTGATCGGCAGACCGTTTGCGGTTCGTCCTGATTCTCCAACATCAGCACAATTCGATGTTTTGCTAACCCAAATTTCAAAGCCAAGTGAGAAATCACAGTTGCTCGGTATCTTAGATAAGCTTGCGGCTCGGATTGATCAGCTTTCTGATCAACAAATTAAGTATCGATTAATGGCGGCAGTGGCTAAATACTATCAGCAATTAGGAGCACCCGACCGAGCAACTACGGTTTTAACTCGATCGATTCAATCGAGCCTGAAGCAATCGAATGCTCGATCGCGAACGTCTCAATTGGGTGGATTGCTGGTCACCGCTTCGGAACTCAAGCAAACCCCGAAAATTTCAGCCTTGTTAGGTCAGGTTGAAAGCGCGATCGTAGCGACAATGCAACCGGGTCAGAATCTTACTTTGTTCCAAGTTACAGTTCCGCTCGCTCTAGCGCAGTCTTATCTTGAAGCAAATCAACCTGCAAAAGCATTACAAATCGTCGATCGAGTCACAAAATTCGCTCCAGCTACTCAAATTAATCCAGACATCACTCGATTGTATCTGCAACTAAAACGCCCCGATAAAGCTCAACCTTATCTCAATACGATTCTTAAAAATCCAGGCTTTCCAGAAGACGATCGCTATCTTGTATTAGCAGCCATTTCTAACAATCCAAAGCTTCTCACTTACGCTTGGAATTTAATCAAGACTCCAAGCTTCGATTTTGATGCGCCTCGTGCCCTTCAAGCTTACTTTCAAGCAGGTGGAAACCCCGATCGCATTGTTCCATTGCTCAATACACCGGAACTGAGAGCCAATCATTTACTAGCGATCGCTGGAGAATACCGCAAACGCAATCAAACTCAGAAATCAAATCAAGCGATCGCCCAATTCATTCAAACGATTCAAAAAAATTGGAACACGACCGATGGCGGTTATATCTATGATGGCGCTTCTCTCGCTTCGATCGCGTTCCAGCAAGGCTATGTTCCAGAAGCAACGACTGTATTTCGACGGCTTGCGAGTTTAGGATTGATTTCACCCCGTGCTTATGTAATTCCGATCGCTCAAAATCTTAAAGCATTAGACGCGATCGAATCCACGATTCAGCGGTTTCCAAACACTGATCCAGAAGAGCGACTCCGAGTATTACAGCAATTTGCAGTGGCTTACTCAAAACAAAACGTCAATAAAGCGCTTTCTCTTGCTCAACAACTTCCACTGCAAGATAGTTATGGAATTCGTTCTCCACGAGTTGAAACTTTAATGCAGATTGGAGCACAAGATCCATCGGCGTTTGCGCTGGCGGCGAAAGCAGCAGAAAGCTTAACGGCTCCGAACTTGAAAGCGGTAGCTTATGGTGCGATCGCACGCGGATACATTGAAGTCGGACAAGAACAAGCGGCTGAAACGGCTCGTCAAACTGCGGTAAAATCAGCAAAAACGATTCCAATCAATCCGAACACAGGCATTGCTCCGAACTACATTCTGGCTCTGCTCGCTCAAGAGTTTCTCAACGAAGAACAGATTGAACCTGCTTGGAAAACATTTCAAGAGATTCCGAAAGCAGCTTACAAAGAGACGAACATTAGCAATCTAGTGATTTCAGCAGTGCAAGTCGGACAGTTAGACATTGCTCGACAAGCCGCAGGATTAATGTATGCGAACCAATCCGCCGATGAGTATCTCTCGATCGCGCCTGGACTCGCTCAGGCTTATCTCAGTCGGAATCGAACTTCAGACGCGATCGCAATTCTTGATCAAGCCGTGGCGATTTTCAACAGCAAAGAAACGCGATCGATTGATGCCTATATCCAAACGGTTCGGCTACTGGCTCAAGTCGATCGCATTGAGACTGCCCGTCAGCTAGTGGCAAAGTATCCTGAACCCGGTGAAGCAGGAAAGCTCCGAAAACAACAGCTTCAGAGCTATGTCACCTGTTATACCGAGCGTAAATCACGATTGCGGAACTGAGGGCTGTGGTGCGGGCTGTTGGGGACGCTCGAACAAGCTTCGCGGAGCCGCCCGACGAAACGCACCACAATAGTGCATCGTTAACACCGCTTTGTATGCCCAGTCTCTTGGAGAAACATCAACAAAGGGATTGGGCAAGGTTTCAGCCCGATTTTGCGTACAGGCTTGATAGATTTCCTCGGTCGTGGGTTGCGGCGTTGCTTGAGCGGATTGAGATGGAGCCGCAAGGCTGACGGTTGGCAGCGTCGCGAATAAAACACTAGCAGCGAGAATCGATTTCAACATAGTAAAAGTGCGATCGCAGGACTATCTCCAGGATAGATCATTGATCTTGGGAGTGCTTTAAAGCTCTTTCGCTTCGATTCTGCCTCGCCCCGGAATGGAATTCGGGGCTAACAGTGCGAAGTCCGTTTTAACGGACTGAAGAGGTTAATTTTGGCTTTTAGAGGATGTTTGAAAGGTTGTCGTGCGTTGCTACGTCCCGCCCTGAAATGGAATTTCGGGCTAATCGGCGAAAGTCTATTAGAAATGGACTAAGAACCTGAAACTGCCTCCCAGTTTACTGAAGTAGAGTTTCTACGGTTAGCCCGAAATTCATTTCAGGGCGGGAGGCAATCGAAGCGAAAAAGCTTTTTATACTTTTCAAATACCCTCTTAGTCCCCTTTAGTGGACTTCGCACTGTTAGCCCCGAATTCCATTCCGGGGCGGGTGAACAACGCAGTGAAAAGGCTTTCAAACTCACTCTTTTCAAACTCACTCTAAGGACATTCCAACGATTCACGAGTACTGATTTCAGTTTTCGGATTCACACCGCTGGCAGTCTTACACAGTTCGACGACTTGCGATCGATCTAACACCGCATAGGTAAAATCTGCCCCAGTAATATTCGCGCCCTTGAACACTGAGCCGATCATCATTGCAGAAGTCATCACCGCATCGCTCAAATCCGCACCGGATAAATCACTGATGTAAGCGATGCCGTCTCCAAAATCGACTCCTTTCCAGTTTGACTTGCTCAGGTCTGAACCGCTAAACACCGCTCCACGCAAATCCGCACCGTGAAAATCGCTGCCTGCAAGTCTTGCATTGCTAAACTCTGCACGAACGAGGTTCTGTCCAGAATAGTCTTTGGTCTGCGCCGCGAAATCATCGATCGCACGAATTGCTCCAGAACTCGCTGCTTCAACAGGTTGCGACAGTCCAATCATGAATAGAACCGCAAGAAGAAATCCGAAAAGAACTCGCCACATTCGCATATGATCGCTGACTCTGCTTTACACTTCGTAATTCTATCAGGCATTGGTGGCTTAGCTATCCGGTTTGAGGTAATCGAGTAAGCGATCGCCCGAATCGGCTCGAACTAAGCCTACTGCAATATCAGGGAGAACGGTTAAACTCGGATAAATGAGATAACGCGGCTCCCAACGGGGACGAAACTTTTCTTTGAATTGATGCAATCCCTTGAAATTGTAGAACTGGTTGAGATGCTCGAAAAAATAGTGCAGTCCTTTTTCGACGCGCAGCGAATCCGGAGCTTCACCGACTCCCGCTAATGGCGATAAGCTGAAGTTAAAACTTTCATAGCCTGCTTGCTGGAAGTGCTGCATCATCGACGCGAATAGGAAATCCATTGTGCCTTTTTCGGCATCGTTCAGGTGGCGCATCAAATCGACCGTGACTTCTTTGCGGTTATAGCCAGAGAGCAAATTCGAGAAGGCAATGATCTTACCGTTTGCATTGTAAATGACTGCAATATGACAAGTGCTCAAGTAGTCTCGATCGAACCATCCGATCGAAAATTGCTTTTCTGATCCCTGCTTCGATTTCAGCCATTCATCGCTGACGGGCTTCAATAAGGTGAAAAGTCCCTCATCGATCGGCGGTTCGTACACCTGCAATTGATAGCCCGCTTTGGTCAATTTATTAATTGCCGTTCTAAAGTCTTGATTAGCTTTGCCCTTGAGATTGAACGTGGTGAGATCAATGATTGCTTCTTCTCCGATTTGTGCCCAACGGTATCCCATCGATTGATAGAGCGACAAAGTCTCTGGTAGCACTTCGTAGAAGCTGGGAAACCAATCGTTTCGATAGCAAAATTGCTGAAAAGACACGATCGCTTCTTTGAGATCATCCGGATGCCCGATCGGATCACCCAGCGCGATCGCGGCTCGACCTTTGGCAACATACGCCACGACACTTTTGCCCGAAGGACTGAAGAAGTACGACTTATCCGGCAGTAAAGATAATCGTGCTAGTGAAGTTTTCCCAAATTGATCAATAATTTGACGTGCTCTTTGTCGATCGCTTAATGTTGCGGGATCGCGCAGCAAAACTGGACGCAATAACATCAGTAACGCATACGCCAGCGTGATTGCACCCACTGCATAGATGGAATTCGCAAAAAAGTCTGCATAGCGTCGTCTCGGTTCCAAACCCGCATTATCCGCCGTGAAAAACATCGCCAGCGTTTGCAGAATCGATTCGGTGAAACTGAAATTCACAGGCACTCCGTTGATGCTGAAGTAGCCATCGAGAATGTAAAAGCCGATCGTGCCGTACGCTAGGGTGAATAGAATCGCTGCAATCAGAACGCGAATACCTTGCGCGATCGAAGGTCGATCGGATTTTGCCGTGTAAGCTTTTCGCAATATGAATAACTGAATAAGTAGAACAGTCGCGAGAATACTTTCTTCAACATCAAAGCCTTTAATCAAATGACTCAGAATCGACACAAGCAGTAATCCAACAGTGATATACCAAGCAACTCGTTTTCGCCGCAATAAGTTCGCCGCTAATGTTAATAGAATAAATCCGGCTAAAGCTGCAAATAAGTGACCTCCGACTCGAACAGAGAACGGAAAGAAATGTTTTAGCCAAACGGTTCGTTCTGGATAGCTTGGAGCCACCGCAGACCAGAGATTGACGAGTCCCATGATTCCAGTTAGGACGGCGGCTGACCAAACCCCAATTCGAGTTTTACGATCGAGCGTTTCCGGGCGTTTGCGATTCCAGCCGAGTTTGGGAGATTCCTGCTGCATGAGACTCAAAAGTGGCGATGGTTTTTCTGAGTTTGGACGTGATGGAATTGGCGACCTACAAAGCTCAGCGAATCGGCGAGATGTGTTCTCCAGTAATTCCACCCCACATTTTGTCCGACAATTCCATGCCCACCGGGAAATACATAGAATTCGTTATAGATTCCTAATTGGGTCAACACTTTGTGAAAATCGCGGGTGGCATCGAGATATTTTTCATCTGCTTCGCCAGCATCCATGTAGGCTCGAATGCGTTTGCGTTCATTTGGTGGAATCTGCTCAACAAAAATCTGCGGGCTGTTCTGAGGTCCGCTGTTATCGATGAAATATCCGGTGTGACTGAAGAAAATTGTAAAGCGCTCTACATGTCGCAATCCAATGTTAAACGCACCCCAACCGCCAGATGATAAGCCACCGATCGCCCAATAGTGTGAATCCTCGATCGTGCGAAATTGCTGCCTGATTTCTTTGACTAGATCCATGCCAATGTAAGTCGAAACTTTGCCATGCTCACCATCGAAATAATCTGAATCCCAGAATGGACTCGTGCCGCGATCGTCGTTTCCGTCCGGCATGATGATCAGTGCAGCGGGTAATTTTTTCTCGTTATACAGCGTTTTTAAGGTGCTAGTAATTGCTGCTTTTTCGTAATAATCGCGTTCGTCTCCATGTCCACCGTGAAGCAGAAAGATCACGGGATAGCGACGATTGGAATGTTTTTCATATCCAGGCGGCAAAATTACGCCGTATCGCCGTTGTTCTCCCATCGCTTCGCTGTAAAAGCTTTTGACTTGAAACTTCAGTCCAGCAATCTCTTCAACGGGAGGAGCATCAAGTTGAGGAGCACCGAGCACGAAAACATACCAATAGGCACCCGCAGCGATCGCACCGAGTACGATCGACAAACTTAAAACTGTCGCTTGAAAACGCTTTCGTTTAACTTTTGGTTTAAATGTGAGTGGCATGTGTAAAAGCGAACAGTCACTTTCTTTAATTACAGTACTTGAGGAAAACAATGGAAGGGCGTAATTTAAATTGCTTTTTTGAAAATTGCATTGGTGCAGGCGGAGAGCAAATCTGAATGATTGCGTTATAACACACGTAATGTGATTGGAAGATACAAATGTGTGCTGCAACCTATCGAGAACGAGCAGATGCAGGAATGGCAACGCTGCAAACGTTCTATAACACTGCAACTGGACTTTGGAACACGACAGGCTGGTGGAATAGTGCAAACGTGTTAGAGACTACGATCGATTATTGTACGTTCACCGATTCGCTTACTTATCGCACCAATATTTTTAATACATTTGAGAAGAACAAACGTAACAATTTCTTAAATGAATTTTACGATGATGAGGGTTGGTGGGCACTCACCTGGATTAAAGCGTTTGACCTGACTGGAGAATCGCGTTATTTGAACATGGCGCAGGTGATCTTTAACGACATGACCAAAGGTTGGGATAACACTTGTGGCGGCGGGATTTGGTGGAATAAAGAACACAAGTATAAGAACGCGATCGCGAATGAGCTATTTTTAGCGATCGCGGCTCGATTGTTTCTTAGAACCAAGGATCAGCGCTATCTCGATTGGGCAAATCGCACCTGGAACTGGTTCCGCAAAACCGGAATGATCAATCAAAATAATCTGATCAATGATGGTTTGAATGATCAATGTAAGAACAATGGTCAGCCAACTTGGACTTACAACCAAGGCGTGATTTTGGGAGCGCTGATCGATTTGTCGAAATGTACGAATGATCGATCGCTGTTAACCGTGGCGCAATCGATTGCTGATGCGGCAACGAAATCTCTCGCTCCAAATGGCGTGCTCCGTGAACCTTGTGAGCCAAATTGTGGACTTGATGGACCGCAATTTAAAGGGATTTTCATGCGGAACTTGTCGGATCTCTACCGCGCCGTGAATAAGCTGGCTTACCGGGATTTCATTCTTCGCAATGCGGATTCAATCTGGGAGCAGTGTCGCAATCCGAGAAATCAATTTGGATTGTGTTGGGGGCAGAAATTTGATGCAGCAGATGCAGCGCGTCAAAGTGCTGCGATGGATGCGCTAAATGCGTCGATCGTGGCGAGTCGAAGCCCGATCGTGTTGCAAGCTGAGACAGCAGTTCTACATAGTTTGGTGCTAGAAGCCGTTTACACCGGATACGAAGGAGCGGGCTACATTGCAAACTGGAACAAAGACGGGCAGTGGGTCGATTTTAATTTCACTTTGCCGCAAGCGGGACGGTTTGATTTAGTAATGCGGTACGCGGCGGCAGCGGGAAATGCGACGCGATTCATCTTTGTGAATGGAAGAGCGATCGTAAATGCTCAGATTTTTCCTGGCACTGGAAACTGGACAGTTTGGAACACGACCACGATTCCAAATGTTGCGCTCAAAGCTGGAAACAATACAGTTTCTATCATTTTTAATCAATCAAAAGGAAGTCGAAACTGGTTGAATCTTGATCAGCTTATAATCCGTTAATTCAGATTATAGCGGTACGCAGAACGGTTAGGACGTTCTCAATCTCCGAACCTAAGCGGTGAATGAATTTGACCTCACCCCTCACACCTCATACCTCACACCTTTGCTATATCTAACCTCATATGAACCTGCGATCGTTCCTTAAGACTGGACTTTTAAGATTGAGAAAACGTCGCCCTCGCCGCATTAAAATCCACGTCGAGGACGGTCGCTTTCAAATTGTTGGACTGAATGCGTGGTACTCCTACTGGCGTGATCCCTATCATCTTGTGCTAACTGTTCCTTGGCAGGGATTTTTCGGCATTATCATCGCGACTTATTTAGGAATCAATGTTGTATTTGCAATTCTGTACCTTTTAGGTGGCGATTGTATTGCAAATGCGACACCGGGATCGTTTTGGGATCACTTCTTTTTCAGCGTTCAAACCTTTGCCTCGATCGGATACGGCGCCATGTACCCGAAAACGTACTATGCTCAGTCGATTATGACGATCGAGGCTGTGTCTTCGCTGTTAGCGATCGCGATTCTTACCGGATTTACGTTTGCTCGATTCTCCCGCCCAACTGCACGAGTTGCCTTTAGCGAAGTGGCAACGATCGCACCGCATGAAGGAGTCCCGACTCTTTGTTTCCGGGCGGCAAATAAGCGTCGTAATCAAATTCTAGAAGCTCAAATGCGCGTCTACCTCTTGCGTGACGAGATGACCTCAGAAGGTCACTACATTCGTCGGATTCATGATCTAGCACTCGTGCGAAGTCAGAGTCCGGCATTTGCTTTGACTTGGTTGGTGGTGCACTCGATCGATGAAAATAGTCCGCTTTATGGCATGACTCCAGAATCACTCGTAGAAGCGAATTGTCTGATTCAAGTGATGCTAAGTGGAATCGATGAAACAGTAGCGCAGGTGTTACACGATCGACATGTGTATGCGCCGCAAGAAATTTTATGGAATTACCGCTTTATCGATCTCGTTCATCGAACGCCAGAGGGTCATCGAATTATTGATTACAAGCATTTTCACGATACTGAACCGATTCCTTAGCAGCCACCGGACGAACGACCACGCGACCGTTTTCGACCACCGTACAGAGTTTATGAGATTTTGCATGAAGTTTTTCCTGTGAACACTCTGCTGATTCACAATGCTGAATTGCGGTTTGTCGATCGCTTAACAAAACGCTGATCGAACCTGTACAAGATGAAGCGAGGGGAGACATAGGACGTTAAACGGCTCTACTCTTTAGTATCGACGATCGAGCGTAGAAACGATAGCGTATTCTTCCGACTCCGTTGGTGCGGTTTGTACGATATTCTGCTGACGTTGTTGGAGTCGATCGAGAAATTGAATCACAACGGTTTCTAATGGTCGATCGCTGATCAATTCTGCAAATTTATCCAATGGGTTAAAGTCTACAATCCAGCGACCTAGCCGAATTCCAACAGGTTCTAAATGTTTACCAGATAGTTCTTGGTGCAATAGAGAATAACGCCGCTGTTTGAGTTGAGTGAGAAACCACAGTACATCATTTTTAGCTGAGGGTTGGGTAACACTGCCCGCGATCGTATCTCGATCAAAAGAGATTAATCCCGTTAAATTAAACAACTGACTCTGTTCGATCAAGTCTTGAGTTTGAGCGCGAGTGGGTAACACCCCTAGTTTTAGCTTATCGAGTAACTGTGCTAAAGCTCGAATCGGAATTGCACTTTCAGTATCGGAAATGTCCGGAGCAAGTAACAGGGAAGGCTGACCTTTAATCGAGACGGAATAGATTGAAAAACGTGCGATCGCTTGTTCGATTTCTCGAATCTGCTTCGCATCCATACCCGTTAATTGTCGATCGCTTAAGAGTTCTAACAATGCAATGTATTTACAGCCCAAGCTATGACCGATCCAGGAGTAATTCGTTTTGTCTTCATAGACGGTGTGATCATAGTTCAAATGCTTCGCGAGTGCGATCAGTTCAGGTCTAAGCGTCTCTTGTTCTTTCAAAAGCTCGATCGCAAGTGACCAATGCCGAAAGCTAAATCGAAACGGCAAAGCAATCACAGAATAGCCAGCCTCGAAGATTTGTTCGAGCAAATATCGATAAGCGATCGTCGGAAACGAGCCAAAAAATGCACCGCCAATAAATTGAACAATTCCTTTCGGTTCAGGATGCAGCGCAACCCAACTATGGCACAACGGTTTAAAAGTCATCATTCGCAGTTCTCCAGAAAAAAGGTTGACGGCAATCACCGCCAACCCAAGGGGCATGAGATCGAGCAAAACTACAGTTTTTTCATCGTGATGGGCAAATCCAACTCAGACAGCGATCGATTGAGCGACTCTAGACTGGCACCATTGCCATTGGTGAGCATTCCAGCCAGCATTGCGCCTAAGTCCGCAGTCTCTGAAGCGACAGGAGTCATCGTGATCGCACCCGGTGCAATTTCGACTCCGATCGGACTTCCCGGCACCAGAATCCGAGGCGGCTCAGAAGTCAGTTCATTCAAAGCGCGACCGCTTGCGAGTGCCAGCGAGTAATTGATTTGATCAAAGTCGGTGCTTGCCGAATTTGCAGGAAAGTCATTCGGTAAAAACGTGCCGCGAACTTCAGCATTGAGCAACACGCGAACCGGGCGAGGACTTTGAGGGCGACCCAGCACATTCTCGATCGGGGTTCCGCCAAACACACGCGGCAACAACAGCGACACAAATCCGCGAATTTCCAACATCGGATTATCTTGCGCTGCGAATCGAGCGACATCGGGCAACAACTGAATCGAAGCGGTTTTCTGGGCTGGAATGATAAATTCTTGGCTTACATACCGTCCAGTGGTACCAACGCGAGTGAGGGTCAGTACCGTGTTTGCACCTGCAATATCAATGATTAAAACGGTATTTCCTTCGAGCAGTCGGGTCATCGCGTCGGCTTGAGTCAGATTGTCCGGTAAGCTAATGCGAAACTCTAGGCGATATCTTAGATCGATCGATTCCAAGTTAGAAACGGTTAGAAAATAACCTTGAACCACACGACGAGCGACGGGCTGCTGTACGGGCGGGAGTGCCATTCTCGGAGCAATCCGCTTCACCAGCAATTCAAAAGTCGAAACTTCCATGATGAACTCCAAAAGTGAGTAGTCGAACGCTCAATGTTGCTTTGATTGATGCGCTCTATTCCAGTTTGGAGGCAGTTGCTTGATCACACAGTGCCCGCTTGGGTAGTGTTTGTTGTTGGAAAAAACTCGATCGTTGCTAAGAGAATGCTTGAAGTGTCTTTGTTCATTGCCGCATCCCGCCCTGAAATAGAATTTCGGGCTAATCGGTGCAAGTTCATTAAAAATGAACTAAGACCTTGAGATCCGTTCTCAGTCTACTCCAGTAGACTTTCGTCGATTAGCCCGAAATTCATTTCAGGGCGGGTGAGCAACGAAGCGAAAAGGCTGGTCATACTTTTCAAATACCCGCTAAGTCCTTCTACTCAATGAAACCCGATCGCTCAATCCTCAATATTTCAAAAGAAAGATTGTTCAAAATTGCACCTCAATGCTAAAGTTCTACTAATTCGAGTCGGTCAGCCTAATTCAGAATCTTCTGAAGCGGAGGAACCAGTTTAATCGGGGCTTACGGTTGTGAACTTAGACACCTTCTAAGCAATCCAACCGGGGACAATCTCTCAGTCCTCGCCCGTCAGCTAACTCCGTCGGCACGTTGAGAGTTTGACTCTGGAGAACCAGACCCTATGATCCCGCAACTCAATTTAGCAGCGGTATTTGCTGCTGTCGGTCAGGCTACAATGCGCCGGGCAAAACCGATCGTATCAAGCGATCGCTTTATCTATCCCGCTCTTGGTTTCGCTGGAGTGATTGCACTCTGGTGGATCATTGCGCTAAACAAACATGAATTGATGCCCACGCCCCCGGAAGCATTGATGGCAAATTTGGACTATATTCTCAATCCGTTTTACCGTCGAGGTCCGGGTGATTTGGGGTTAGGATGGCTGTTGTTAGCAAGCCTAAGACGAGTCTTACTGGGGTTTGGATTGGGCGCGATCGTAGCGATCCCGATCGGATTTTTGATCGGCATGTCTAAAAAGGCGATGCTGACTCTTAATCCAGTGATTCAGATTTTCAAACCCGTTTCACCGCTCGCTTGGCTACCGATCGCATTAGCGATTTTTAACTTAGCTGATCCTTCCGCGATTTTCGTGATTTTCATTACTTCTCTATGGGCAACCATCATCAACACCGCTCTGGGAGTCGCCAGTGTGCCAAAAGACTATCTAGACGTGGCGCGAGTGTTGGAAATGCCTTATTGGAGACGGATACTCAAGATTGTTCTCCCTGCTAGTTTGCCGTACATCTTCACAGGCTTGCGAATTAGTCTGGGAGTGGCTTGGCTTGTCATTGTTGCTGTTGAAATGCTTACAGGAGGTGTGGGAATCGGCTTCTTTGTCTGGGACGAATGGAGCCGATTAAATCTTAGTTCGGTGTTTTTAGCTGTGTTAGTGATCGGACTAACCGGATTGTTACTTGATTTTGCTCTGGCTCAGATCGAAGTCTGGGTGACTCATCGCCGTCGCGCATCGTAGAGGTAAACCGATGACGAATCAATGGACTCGCCGCGAATTTCTTGCGGGCATGGGTGCTTCTGCGATCGCGACTTCACTTTCTTCGTGTGCGATTAATGCGAATCGTGCACCTCAAGGACTGTCTGAAGCGGCGATGTCGATTACTCCGGTAATTAAATCGAGCGAATTAGAGAAGCCGAATTTAACGATCGGCTATGTTCCGGTAAATGACTGTGCGCCGTTTGCGATCGCTTGGGAAAAAGGCTTTTTTCGCAAGTATGGTTTGAATGTGCGATTGAGCCGTGAAGCAAGCTGGGCAACTTCTCGCGATGGTTTGATATTCGGTCGATTAGATGCTTCGCCTGTGGTTGCGGGTGCGATTACAAATGCTCGAATCGGGGCGGAAGGAGCGCGTCATGCGCCGATGTGTGCAGGGATGACGATTCATCATCATGGCAATGCGATGACGATGAATCGATCGATGTGGGATGCGGGATTGCGTCCCTGGTTCGAGTACAACGGTAACTTAGAAGCATTCGGACAAGACTTTCGCCGCTACTTTGAGGCGCTACCTTCAGAACGTCGTGTTTGGGCAGTCGTTCTTAGTTCTGCGATTTATGAATACTTTGTGCGGTATGTTGCTGCTGCTGCGGGTGTTAATCCTTTAGAAGAGTTCCGCGTGATCATCATTCCGCCACCGCAGATGGTGACGAATGTGCGAATCGGAGCCATGCAAGCTTACATGGTGGCAGAACCTTGGAATACTCGCGCTATTACTGGCAATGAAGGAATTGGATTTACCTTTGCTCAGGGTCGAGAGATTTGGAATGGACATCCCGATCGCTTACTCGGTGTAATGCAATCATTCATCGATGAGAATCCGAAAACCTATCGGGCATTGCTCAAAGCGATGATCGAGTCCTGTCGCTACTGTGATGAAAATCGCGAGGAAGTTGCCAAGATTATTTCTGGTCGATCGTACACCGGAGCAAAACCGAAACTTACAAAACCTGCGATCGTGGGTGAGTACAACTATGGAGGCTTTGACGGCAAGGATCGTATCGTGAAATCGGATGCGACGACATTGTTCTTTAACTTGCCGAAAGAAGTTCCACAAGTCGCAAATGAACATTCCACGTTTATGTGGCAATCGCGCAGTGTTTGGTTGATGACGCAAGCTGCCCGCTGGGGACAAATTAAAGAAATTCCCAAAGATGCCGAGGATCTGGCAAACCGAGCTTGGCGAACCGATATTTATCGCGAAGTTGCTGCCGAATTAGGGATTGCCTGTCCGAGTGACGATTACAAAGTCGAACCTGCTGAAGCATTTATTGATAAGAAAGCTTTTGATCCGAGTGATCCGGTCGGATACCTCAACAGCTTCGATATTCGGGTGAGTCGATCGACAAACATTTATCTCTCTTAGCAGTATCGTAGAGGAATTCCTCATGTCTCAGTTCAACATGGTTAACGATCGCGCTCAAGCCGTTTCTCCTGCGGTTTCGACTCCAGCATTTCTGGAAATTAGTCATGTGCACAAAGCTTATAAAACGGGCGACCGTGAAACGGTGATTCTCAAGGACATCAACTTTACGATCGGCGATCGTGAATTTATTTCGATCATTGGTCACTCTGGCTGTGGTAAGTCTACGTTGCTGAAGATTGTAGCGGGATTAGAGAACGCAACATCGGGATCAGTGCGGCTCGAAGGTCGAGAAATTCGCAAGCCTGGAGCCGAAAGAATGATGGTGTTTCAACAATATTCACTGCTGCCTTGGCTGACCGTAAGCCAAAATATTCGACTCGCGATCGACGAAGTTCTAAAAGACGCTTCACCCGTTGAGAAAAAGCAAATCGTGAGTGAACATCTCGCAATGGTCAACCTCACGGCTGCTGCTGATAAGTATCCTGATGAAATTTCTGGCGGGATGAAGCAACGGGTAGGAATTGCCCGCGCATTAGCAACCCGTCCGAAGATGCTTTTAATGGATGAGCCGTTTGGTGCGTTAGATGCGTTAACTCGTGGCAAACTTCAGCGGCAAGTCTTGGAAATTTGGGAGAATCAGCGGCAAGCGGTGATGATGATTACGCATGATGTAGATGAAGCGATTTACATGAGCGATCGCATTGTGTTGATGACGAATGGACCCGAAGCCACGATCGGCGAAATTCTGGAGGTTCCGTTTGCTCATCCCCGCGATCGAGCTAAGATTCGCAATTCTCCTGAGTACTATCAACTGAGAAATCATGCGTTGAACTTTTTGGATTCCAACTTTGAATCGGATGAGTAGACGTTTGTAAAACGTGAATTTGATGATTTCTGCGCTTCGTTGGAAGTTAGCCCCGAATTCCGGGGCTAACAGTGCGAAGTCCCTGAAGAGGGACTACGAAGCCGCATCATGCTTTCTCTCCAGTCCCATGCCCGTGGACTTCGTTCGACGTGAATAACCCATCGAATTCGCGTTAAATTGAACCCGAAAACCCTCCGGATCACTCCAGAGGGTTTCAAAGCTCTATCTAATCCGACAAAGCTCAATTACACCTTGCGAACCGATCCATCATCAATCACCGGACGACCTTGAGTATCGATATCCAGCTCTTCACGGCGGATTTGCTCTTCAGAGCTAACGACATCTTGGTCAACCACCTTCTTCACGCGGACTTCTTCACGCACAAACGCTTCTTTGTGAATGTCAGGCGTTTCTTCGTAGACTTCCATCCGAGCAACTTCACCTTCATTAAAGGCATCTGCACCCACCGGAACCGCAGTCGTATCCGTCGAAGCAACCCGCTCAACAACAACGCGCTCTTTCTCGATCGGCACACTCACCCGCGCTGTTTCAGTCTCAACATGCTTACCAACTGTGACTTCACCCGCTTTCATGCGGCGCTTGTTCGCGATCAGGCGCTCTTCATACAAGCGAATGCGATCGTCATGTTGATCCATCTTGTACAGATCGCGATCCAAGTCGTAGTCATAAGTATCTGGGGTGTAGGTCGGAGCCGCTGCTGCTGCACCCGTTTCCACGCCGCTCATCGAAGCTGCACTCATCGGAGTATCAGCACCCATCGAAGAACCTGTGTATGCGGTTCCTTCAGCATCCAGAGCAGCCGAGCTTTCGATCGGGGCAGTGGTGTAAGGATCAGCCGCCATACCGCTTGCCATACCCGTCGTTGCACCAGAACGGTACACGTTCCGCACTTCTTCTTCTTTGTGATAATCCATTTTCAGATCATCGGTGAATTCAGGCAGTTGTTCAACTTGAGATTTCGTCAAACCTTGAGCATAAACGCGACGAGCATTGTAATCGATCTGAGCACGACCGATCGGCAACAAGACTTTCTTACCGAAGATCCAAGCGCCAGTGCTGATCACGAGGTAACGGAAGCGTCCGTCTTCGTCAACGAGCACATCATTAACCGAACCAATTTTCTCTTCGCTGCTGTACAGATCCAAATCCTTTACATCGTCGCCATCAAAATGATTGCGGTAGTCGGGATCGAAATCTTTAATTCTGTATAAAGCCATCTTTTTATCTCCAAGTTTGGTGACCTTTTTACTTTAGAAAGTTAAGCTTTCTTTTCCCTCTTTCTAATGACCGAAACGACTCTTTCTAACGAGAGAAATCAGCTAGAATTAATTTCCCTGGAACTAGAAAAACAAAACATTTTCTAATGAACGATCAAGCCTGGTTAGACTTAATTAAAAAAGAAAAAGCGATCGCAATTCTCCGCGCTCCCAACCTAGAAATCGGGACGCAACTCGCAAAAACCGCGATCGAGGGCGGTATGTCTTTGCTCGAAATTTCCTGGAACAGTGATTGTGCTGCGGAATTAATCACACATTTGAAATCGGTGTTTCCGAATTGTACGATCGGGGTTGGTACCGTTCTTACTGTTGCGGATTTGAGAAATGCGATCGCGGCAGGCGCACAATTTGCTTTTATGCCACATACGGATTTTGATTTGATCGCGATCGCGAAACGTCGAGAAGTTCCGATCATTCCGGGTGCATTAACTCCGACCGAAATTATGACTGCTTGGAATGCAAAAGCGTCTTGCGTCAAAGTATTTCCGATTCAATCTGTTGGCTATGAAAATTATCTTCAGGCACTAAAAGCACCATTGAGACAGATTCCGATGATTCCAACCGGGGGAGTCACCATTGATAATGCTCACGCTCTGATTCAAGCGGGCGCGATCGCAGTTGGAATCGGTGGCAGTTTATTTTCAAAATCAGCGATCGCATCAGGAAATTGGTCGTTGATTCAACAACAGATTCAAACTTTGATGAATCGTTTGCGATCCGACCCTTGAGCACTCAGGCTTTAGGTAGAAAACGCGATCGACAAACCACATCGCGTCACAATCCGTCAAAATGGCAATAGGGAACTCACAGGATAACTAGGCATGGATATTAAGCATGGATTTGTCGGCGCGATCGGAAACACTCCATTAATTCGCCTCAATAGTTTCAGTGATGAAACCGGATGCGAAATTCTTGGTAAAGCAGAATTCTTAAATCCAGGTGGCTCTGTGAAAGATCGGGCTGCCCTTTACATCATCGAAGAAGCAGAACGCCAAGGGTTACTCAAACCGGGTGGAACCGTCGTTGAAGGAACCGCAGGTAATACAGGAATCGGACTTGCACACATTTGTAATGCCAAAGGCTACAAATGCCTCATTATCATTCCTGAAACTCAATCACAAGAGAAAATCGACTTACTCCGAACATTAGGCGCAGAAGTTCGTACCGTTCCTGCTGTTCCCTACAAAGATCCGAATAACTATGTGAGACTGTCCGGCACCATCGCGTCAGAACTGGAAAATGCAATCTGGGCAAATCAGTTCGATAACTTAGCCAATCGTCGCGCTCACTATGAAACCACTGCGGCGGAAATGTGGGCACAGACTGATGGAAAAATTGATGCGTGGACAACCGCAACCGGAACCGGGGGAACGTATGCGGGCGTTTCGATGTATTTCAAAGAAAAGAATCCAAACATTAAATGTGTTCTGGCTGATCCGATGGGGAGTGCATTGTTTAGCTATGTCAAAACTGGAGAAACGAAGTCTGAAGGAAGCTCGATTACCGAAGGGATTGGAAACAGTCGGGTGACTGCGAACATGGAAGGCGCACCTGCCGATGATGCGATTCGGATTGACGATCGAGAAGCGCTCCGAGTCTTATACCAACTGCTCGAAAAAGATGGATTGTTCTTAGGTGGATCAGTCGGAATCAATGTTGGAGCCGCTGTTGCACTGGCGAAACAGATGGGACCCGGACATACGATCGTGACGATTCTGTGTGATGGTGGGAGTCGCTATCAATCGAAGTTATATAACCGTGAATGGTTAGCAGCGAAAGGATTGTTGCCGGATTAGTAAGTTTGACGAGTCTTTCTGCTTCGATGCTGTCTCGCCCCGAATTCTATTCCGGGGCGGGTGAACAACGCAGAGAACCATCGAATTGACATTGATTTTAGCGATCGATGTTATCCCAGAGCAGTACAAACCGCATTTGACATCACCGAATAAAGGATGAGACTGTCTTGCATCCTAAGAGGGTGTTTGAAAAGTATAAAAAGTCTCTTCGCTCTCGTTTGACTCCCGCCCTGAAATGAATTTCGGGCTAACCGTGGAAAGTCTACTGAAGTAGACTGGGAGGCAGTTTCAAGTTCTTAGTCCATTTCAATGGACTTGCGCCGGTTAGCCCGAAATTCATTTCAGGGCGGGTTGCGGCAACAACGATTACTTTTCAAACATCCTCTAAGAGAGAATTCTTTACATCGTTCCGTAAGTTACCCCAAGCTGTTTGAGCCATTTTCGATAAGCTAACGAAGCTCGATCGCTGGGTAAGTGAAATTCTGCCTGCGGATCAAGCGGTAGCCGTCTGGGGTTGTGAGATTCTAAGTTCGCGACATCTTGCAAAACTACAGTGTCCTGAAAGGCAACGAGATCCGCTTCAGGAATGTCATGAGCGTAGTTCAATGCGCCCCACATCCAGCCAATGCATTCTTCTTCGGAAACGGGTGTAACACAGTACAGTAATACCATTGTTTGTCCATCCGATCGCGCTTTTTTCAGTGCCACCACTAACGGTCGAAGTGTCCAATAATCATAGAGCGCAACGCCGGGTTGACCTGTCCCATCTGGGTCAGGCTGCCAGATTTGAATGTCTTTGAGATAGATTCCAGTGTCGATCACTTTGACTTCATAGTCTTCGATCGCGGGTTGATCTGGAACACCGAGAATACCAGCATGAACAAAGGGTAAATGTGCAACATCTAGAAAATTCTCGATCGCTCTTAATCCACTACAGCGAAATCGATGTCCCCCGCTGAGATAGGTTCGATAGTTTGGATCGTCCCATTCTGGAAACGGTGCGACTTCAACAGTGGGATTGCCTAATGAAACAAAGATGACTCCATACTGTTCGATTATTGGAAAGCTCTTTGTACAAGCTTGTTTAGGTGGAACATAGTTCGGATGGGCTGGAACTTTGACACAGTGACCCGTCGCATCAAACGCTAAACCGTGATACGGACAAACTAAAGTATCTGCTTCGACGGTTCCGGCCGAGAGTTTGACACTGCGATGAGGACAGCGATCGAGCCATGCCATCACCGATGTATTTTCTCCACGCCAGAGCACGAGATCTGTTTCAAACAATCGAATTGATCGAACCGTTCCGGGTTCTAGTTCACTCGATCGCGCTACCGGATACCAATCATTTAGCAACACCGTATCGATCATTCGCTTTGCTCCAGAAAGTAGCTCAATTCGAGCTTAGAACAATTTTTCTCAACTACGATCGCACTTACAAATTGATCGTTAATCGGAACTTTTTCAAGATGCCATTGTTGCGATCGCGCTTCTCTTGGAATTGTTTTCAATCGGGTTCGATCAATTTCCAACTCTTGCAGCTTCGATAACCCGGTTCCAGTTGCTTTCAAAAACGCCTCTTTGCATGTCCAATACTCAAAGAACAATTCCGGCTCTGCCTCAATCGTCCGAGCTTCGGAAGGTCGAAAAAATCGCTGTACTAGCTTTTCAAGTTGATCGACGGTCCGCCTGTGCTCGATATCAATGCCAACTGCTCGATCGAGTGTCACTGCATACAAAGCAAGATGTTCAGAATGTGCCAAGTTAAACTGAATTGCTGAATCCTTGAGAAACGGCTTGCCGTGTGATGCGTACTGAAATTCTAATGCTTCAGGATTGGTGTGCAAATAGCGGGCAAGCAGCGATCGCAGAAATCCACGTCCTGCAATAAATCGCTGCTTGAGATGCTCGAATTTGAAGCGATCAGCTCTCGATCGTTCATCGCTTGAAAGCCAATCTTCGGAAACTGCGATCGCGTGCCCGTGTAGCGAAGCTATCGCGTCTAAATTCACTTGCCAAATATGCACGTCGAACTGTCCTAAGTTCAAGTGCTCCGGGGGTTTCTGCCAAATCATGTCGCGGGAACTTGCTCAGGAGAAACAGCGTTTGATTGTTCGATCGTCGGTGGACGCAAGACTAAATAAATCAATGCTCCGAAGAATGGAACAAATGACAGAATCTTAAACGCTTGAGAATTTTCTAAACCACGGCGTTTGATATCATCCTGCAACAGAACCGGAAACAGTGCACACAATAGACAAAAATCCAAACTCATCACATGAATGAATCGGCTCGTTTGCCACTGTTGCACAAAATTACTCCAATCGCCATTGGTCACACCATAGATAAATAAACCAATGCCACCGAGTGCGATCGCGCCTCCGGTAATTCTCGAATCAAGTAACTTCAGAAACCAGTCCTTCTGTCCGGTAAAGGTTGGATTCGGTTGACGAAAAATCAGATAAGGCAATAATGCAAACGCACCCACACCAAAAGAAAACGTCGTGAATAGCCAAGCGGGAATTTTCTGCGATCGACCATCCAGAAACGTGATGCAGCCATACGCCATCGGTAGCACACCCATAATATTGAACAGTGCCACGATCAGCGGGTTAATCCCTGCAACATTTCCAGTAGATAGATTCTTAATCAGATCAAACGTATCCGGTTGATCAGGTGGTGCAAGTGTAAACGCATACCCGACAAACCCAATCCAAACGAGTGCCAATAGAATTTTTTTGCTCATAACGTCACGATAAACTGAAATCAATGGCTTTATTTTAACGAGGCAATGACTGAGGAAATTCAACAGTATGGCGTAATTCTTGTCACCGCTGCTTCAAAATCAGAAGCAGAACACATTGCCCGATCGCTAATCACACTCAAGTTAGCGGCTTGTGTAACACTCTTCCCGGTGCAATCGATCTACACTTGGCAAAACCAAATCGAGCAAGCTGAAGAATGGCAACTGATGATCAAATCCGATCTCGATCGCTTTTCTGAGCTTGAAGCGAAAATTCGCGAACTCCATTCTTACGAAGTGCCCGAAATCATCGCGCTTCCAATCGTGGCAGGTTCGCACCCCTACCTAAACTGGATTTCTCAACAAGTCACATCCGAATGATCCGAAACGCTGTTGAATCCGATCTCCCCGCGATCGTCGAAATCTACAATCATGCGGTTGCCACAAAAACAATTACCGCTGATGTTGAACCTGTCACCGTTGAAAGCCGTTTAGCCTGGTTTCATAGCCATTCGAGCCGTTATCCCTTGTGGGTGTTAGAGCAAGAATCAATGATTGCTGGATGGTTTGGATTGCGAATGTTCTACGGACGGGAAGCGTATCGATCAACGGCTGAAATTAGCTTGTATGTATCCCCACATTTTCAGCGGCAAGGAGTCGGACAAACCTTGTTAACTCACGCGATCGCACAGTGTCCGACTCTGGAAATTCACACCTTACTCGCGATCGCGTTTGCTGAGAATTTACCGAGTGTTGCTCTATTGAAAAAATTCGGCTTTGAACAATGGGGTTATTTGCCGCAGGTGGCCCGATCGTGGGAGTGCGATCGAGATGTGATTATCTTAGGACGAAAAATTTAACCCAAAACGACTCGCGCCGCCCAAAATCCGCCCAAGATCATCAGCGCAATCCAGTCTAATCGCTTCAAAATCAATTGATGCCATTCCACTCGGTGTCGATTCGGACTGGTGAATCCTCGAACCTTCATTGCACTTGCTATCTGTTCGGCTCTGAGTAACAAATTTTGCAATAATCGTTCCGCGATCGACAATGCAATCTGTGCCGTCCGACGAAATCCTAATTTCTTCCAATTAATCGCACGAGTCCGAATCGATCGAATCAAGTTCTGAAATTCTTCTAGCACCAGCGGAATAAATCGCAGCGATAACGTTAACGTCAATGCAATCTCAGTCACCGGAAGACCAAATCGCCGCAACGGACGCATCAAATCTTCCAAGCCTGCGGTGACTTCTTCGGGTGCAGTCGTGAGTAAAAATAAATTCGTACTGTAGATCAGGGTGAACAATAAAGTGCTGACGCGAATGGCAAGATCCATCGATCGACGAGTGACCCGAATTGGACCTCTCTGAAAAACTACATACTGATATCCAGTCGGTTGCTTTAATTCCGGTCGTTTCAGCAGATTGACTGTTTCTGATTTGGGTTGAGGTTGAAATGGATTGTACCAGGGGCGAGACGGCGCAGGTTCTGGAATCGTATTCGGTTGCTGCACAAAGGCGATTTCGTTCTCAGGCAGTCTCGGACGAGGTTCAACGCTCAAACCATCCGGAGCGATCGCCACTAACGAGAACACATAAATCGCCAGTAACAACAGCCAACCCATTTGTTGCCGCCATACCCGCAGCGGAATTCGAGCCGCGATCGTCAACAGAATCAAAACCGCCACTAGAGCCAGTCGCCATTCTGCATTTGCCAGTAAGGGAGTTGCTAGAAAACTCATCAACCACGCGAGTTTTACCCGTGGATCGAGTCGGTGCATCCAGGTAATCGGCTGTTCAAGATACAAACCCAACGGCAGCGATCGCAATAAATCCATGACTTAGACCTTAGTTGCCCGATTCGCGTTACTACCGCGTTCGGCTTCCCGCACTTTCTTACCCCGCCACAGTAGCCGAAGCGGTGTTCCCTGAAAACCGAGGGATTCGCGGAATTTACGATCGATATACCTTCGATAGTTGTCGTTAAACAAGCTCGGATCGTTCACAAACAGCGCAACCGTGGGGGGAGCCGTACTCACCTGAGTGCCGTAGTAGATTTTTCCTTGTCGCCCTTGTCGTGTCGTCGGTGGTGTGTGCCAGGAAAGCGCATCTTCAAGCACTTCATTGATCACAGCAGTTGAAACTCGGCGCTTGTGTTGTTCTGCGGCACGATCGACAAGTTCAAAAATCTTTTCGACACGCTGACCTGTTTTCGCACTAATAAAAATGCTTTCCGCCCATTCTACGAAATGCAAGCGATCGCGGATTTGCTGTTCATATTCATAAATGGTGTGAGAGTCTTTCTCGACTGCATCCCATTTATTGATGATCACTACACAGCCGCGCCCTTCGTCATCAATTCGTCCTGCCAGCTTCTGATCTTGCTCGGTCACACCATCTAAAGCATCAATCACCAGCAGCACTACATCCGATCGATCGATTGCTTTGAATGCCCGGTTAATTCCAAAGAATTCAGGACCGTATTCGACATTCTTTTTCTTACGAATTCCCGCCGTATCAATCAATCGATACTGCTTCTCATTGCGTTCGACCAACATATCGATCGCGTCTCTGGTCGTTCCTGAAATCGGACTGACGATCGAGCGATTCTCACCCACAAACGCATTTAACAAGCTCGACTTACCGACATTCGGACGACCTGCGATCGCGACTTTAATTTCAGGCGTATCTTCGATCTCATCGGTCGGCGGCAAATGTTCGACCACCAGATCGAGTAAATCTCCTGTCCCGCTGCCGTGAATACTCGAAACCGGATACGGCTCACCCAATCCCAACTCCCAAAATTCCGCCGCTTGAATCAGACCCTGATCGAGCGATTCGCACTTATTCACCGCCAGCACCACCGGAACAGGTTGCTGCCGTAACCACTGCGCGATTTCTTGGTCTGCTTGCGTCAGTCCCGTCTGTCCATCCACCACAAAAATCGCCGCCTTCGACTCCGACAATGCCGCCATTGCTTGCTCTCGAATCAACGGCAAAAATTCAGTGTCATCATCAAACACCAATCCACCCGTATCCACGACTTGAAATTCACGATCGCGCCAAAATGCTCGCTTATACGTACGATCGCGGGTGACACCCGGTTCATCGAACACGATCGCATCTTGGACTTGAGCCAGACGATTCACGAGCGTAGACTTGCCCACATTTGGGCGACCAATAATGGCAACGATCGGCAATGACATAATTTTCGCGGAGGGGGATTGACTGAAGCAGCTTCCCATTGTAGCGCGTCATGATTGATCCCAGAAAATTTGTTGCGATCGCAGGGTAGAATACCGACACTCGACGGGGAATGTAAAGATGCGATCGCTGTATTTTTTGCTGCCTGGAACTGGAAAACGTTTTGCCTGTGGCGGATTGTTCGCAGAACTGAAAGCCTTTGAACTGGCAAAACAAATCTGTTCCGCAAAAGTGGTGACTTACAAACAGCGCGAAAAAGATACGTTGTTTCTCGACGATGTGCTTGGGCAACCAGATTTAAGCAATGTCATCTTCGTAATGAGTTGGGGCTTTGATGTCGCGAAGTTAGCTAAACGATTGAAGTACCATCACGCGATCTATCACGCGCATAGTTCCGGTTATGGTTTTACATTGCCGCCGAGTACCCCGATCGTGACGGTCAGCCGCAATACATTAGGCTACTGGGGACAGCTATCGCCGAATTCATTGATCTACTATCTTCCCAATCAAATCTCAGATGAGTTCAGCATTTTAGGCTTGAACCGCGATATTGATGTTCTAGTTCATACGCGAAAGTCTTCTGAGTATCTCTTAAATCAATTGATTCCTGCACTTAAGCAACAGTGCAAAGTCGAGGTAATCACTGGTTTTGTCGATAGTCTCTCCACAGCGTTCAACTGCACGAAAGTCTACCTTTACGACTCTGCGGAATATTGGGCACAACAGCGAGTCAGTGAAGGATTCGGACTGCAACCGATGGAAGCGATGGCTTGTGGTTGTCAAGTGTTTTCGAGCGTGAATGGTGGACTCTCTGACTATTTAGATCCTGGATTTAACTGTTACAAAATCGCAGGCTATTCAACCGAATTCGATGTACAGCGAATTTTAAAAGCGATCGACAATCCAAAATCGCCACTTCCAAGCAGCTTTTTCGACGAATATCGATCGCCTAACATTCTCGATCGCTGGCAAGTGATCTTAAGCGAATTGAACGAGTTTTTCGATCACAAAGAGAAACAGCCAGCCACGATCGCATCTTTAACGCGATCGCGCTTGGCTACTCTCACAATCAAGCGACTGGTTTCAAAAGTGCAAAAGAAACTCAGTTCCCGTTAGCTCGGACAAACAGGCTTACCATTTGCATTCAGTCGGATCTTACCTTCGGTTCCATTGATCATGAATGGAACTTTCTGATCTTCAACCACCCGCACAAATGCAGGTTTGTCTTGCAAACACGCACTCACCGCAGCACCCCAAGCCGCTAGATCTCTCGAACTTTTATCGGTGATCGGCGTGTCGCTGGTGACGCTCGGTTCTTGTACCACTGCAACCTCGATCGGTAACGTGAACTTTGCAGGAGCATTCCCTGTGGTTGGTAAAGTCGTTTCTGTGATTCCTGTGAGGGTTTCTTCTTCGAGCACCATCGTTTTCGCTGTGGTCGGAGTACCAGGAGCGGTAGATTGCTCAGTCGGTGTTGGCGTGGTTGGAATCGGCGCGGTGGTTGGAGCAGTCGGAGTCGAAGGTGTGGTCGAGTCCGGTGTAGTGCTCGGAGTCGAAGGAGTCGTAGATTCTGGAATCGTTGGAGTCGAAGGAGTCGTCGAATCCGGCGTGGTCGGAGTTGAAGGTGTGGTCGAATCTGGGGTGGTGCTTGGAGTTGAAGGAGTCGTCGTAGACTCTGGAGTTGTTGGAGTCGAAGGTGTGGTCGAATCCGGTGTAGTGGGAGAACTAGGCGCGATCGGGACATTTGTCGGAGTCGTCGTAGATTCCGGCGTTGTCGGGGTGTATGGCGTTGCCGATGGAACGATCGGAGTCGTTCCTGGGGTTGTGGATTCGGTCGGCTTCACTGGATCTGAAGACGTGGGGGAAGCGGGAGTAGTTGACTCCGTAGGCTTCATTGGGCTGGTCGAAGGCGTTGAACCTGTCGGAGTGGTCATCAACGGAGTCGAACTCGATGGAGTGGTCATCGTCGGGGATGCCGGAGCCATGGGAGTTGAGCCAGTCTCGATCGGTTTAATTTGAGAATTGAGGGGCGATGCGGTTGGAGTTACGGGTGCGGAGACTGGAGCCAGCATCGGAGTCGAAGGAGTCGTCAGGGTTGGAGAAGCAGCAGGCTCAGTCGGAGTCGCTTTGAGGGGCTTCTTGACAGACTGAGCGATCGTAGGAAGGGCTGATCCTGCGAGGACTGTTGCCACGCCAATGATGGCAATCTGTTTCAGTTTGCTCACGTTCATCTCCAAATTTTAGTAAAAGGTCACAATACGAGTGCGGCAGGCACCGATGATTCACACCTGGGGAATCAGAAATTGTCTATCTTCGGGTATTTGGAAAGCGGATAGAGAAGCTTTAGACAGCCAAACCGTACCGAAGTGGGGGGCAAGCACTCAACTCAACACCAGACAGATTCTGTATTGGCACAGTGGAGCGATACATCGTGGAAAATTACTGTTGCGATCGCGAATTTCAGCATTAAAGTAGGCGATACACCAGGATTGAAACGTGAAATGCAGAATCCGTATAACCGACTAGCTCCATTTATTCAGGAGTATATTTACAAACAAGGCTGGACTGATTTACGCCCGATTCAAGCAGAAACTTGCCGGATTTTGTTTGAAACAGACAATCACTTGCTTATTGCAGCAGGGACAGCATCCGGGAAGACTGAGGCGGCGTTTCTCCCGGTGCTGACTTTGCTGCATGAAAATCCTGCTCGAACCGTTGGCGCAATTTATATCAGCCCGATTAAAGCCTTGATCAATGATCAGTTCGATCGATTAACGGATCTCTTACAGTATGCAGATTTTCCGGTTTGGGCATGGCATGGAGATGTGGCGCAAAGTCGGAAAAAAAAGCTACTCGCTGACCCGCAGGGGATTCTGCAAATTACCCCCGAATCACTCGAAAGTTTGCTGATTAATAAAAGTGCAGAAATCGATCGTATCTTTGGTGACTTGCGATTTGTGATTATTGATGAAGTTCATGCGTTTGTGGGGAGCGATCGAGGTTGTCAGATCCTCTGTCAGCTCTCACGGCTTGCAAAGCTTACAGGGAATGAGCCTCGGCGAATTGGGCTATCTGCGACGCTTGGCGATTATTCGGTAGCGGAATCATGGTTACAGGCAGACACTTCTCGATCTGTCATTACCCCTAAAATTTCTGGAGCAGCGAGAAAGATTCAATTGTCGATCGAGCATTTCTATGATCCGGGTTTGATCGTGCGTGCAAAAGGGGACAGTCGCGACAAAGTATTCAATCCTTATCATTTATATTTGTATCGCCAAACTGAGGGGCGGAAAAGTTTAATTTTTGCGAATGGTCGAACGGCGACCGAGGAAGCGATCGCGGCTCTCAGAGAAATTGCTCAAGCGAAAGGCGCACCGGATATCTATCACGTTCACCACGGCAGTATTTCGGCAGCGCTGCGAGAAACCGCAGAAGCAGCCATGCGCGATCCAGAAAAAATGGCAGTGACAGCCGCGACTGTGACCTTTGAAATGGGAATCGATCTAGGACATCTCGATCGCGTTTTGCAACTCGAAGCGCCGTCTTCAGTTGCCAGCTTTTTACAGCGATTAGGACGATCGGGAAGACGAGGAGACACCGCAGAAATGCGATTCATTTGCGCTGAAGACAAGCCAACCGGGGAAGAAATCTTACCTGAACAAATTCCGTGGCAGTTACTTCAATCGATCGCAATTATTCAACTTTATTTAGAAGAACAATGGATCGAACCTGCTCAAATCATGCGCTATCCGTTCAGCTTGCTCTACCACCAAACGATGAGCACACTGGCATCATTAGGAGAATTGTCACCGAGCGCGATCGCTCAAAATGTCCTCAAGTTGCCGCCGTTTGCCGCAATTTCTCAGGATGATTTTCGATCTTTTTTGCGTTATCTAATCGAAATTGATCATCTAGAACGAACGCCCGAAGGTGGCTTAATTGTTGGAATTGCTGCCGAAAGATTGATTAACAATTTCAAGTTCTACGCAATCTTTCCCGACACAGAAGAGTATTTAGTCAAGCACAAAGGAAAAGCGATCGGGAGTATTATCGTTCCACCGATGGAGGGCGATCGATTTTCACTGGCAGGACAAACCTGGGAAGTCATCGAAGTGAACGCAAAGAAAAAGGTGATCGTGGTTGAACCCAGTAAGAAATCAGTCACATCAAGTTCATGGCGCGGAAATACAGGAGAAATTCACTCACGAGTCCTTCAGCGAATGAAACAGGTCTTACAAGAAACAACGATTTATTCTTATTTACAACCAGGCGCAAAACAACGCTTACAAGACGCAAGAGAATTGGCGAAATCAACGGGACTGTTGCAAAATCCGATTCAAGTATTAGATGAAGAGTTTTGCTGTATTTTTCCTTGGATAGGGACGATCGCGTTTCGCACCTCAGAGCGATTTTTGCGGTTTTATGTCAAAGACGCTTTAGGCTTGAAAAGTTTGAGAGCTAGGTCGCCTTATTTCATTACAGTGCGATTGGGTAAATGTAAGGTTGAGAGTTTGGAGAATGAATTGCGATCGTTGTCACATCGTCGATTAAGTGCGGAAGATTTGATCAACGCTGAAGAAATTCTGAAGCTGCAAAAATACGACGAGTTTATTTCGCCTGAACTGTTGAGGAAGAGTTTCGTTGAAGATTATCTAGACCTGGAAGGCTTGAGACACCTGTTTTAAGTCTTGATGTCGTGCGATCGACTTGTGAGAACGCCCGCGATATTGCACAGTAAAGGAGAACAGCGCGTCGATCATCCTCTTATGTTTCAGCGGATCTTAATTTGTACCGACTTTAGAGGGTGTTTTAAAAGTTGAATCGGGTCAAATTTTATGCCAAACGCCTCACCATGATGCGAATCATCGCCAGATAAATAAAAGTCTCCGAAGTTTCCGGCAGTAGCTCATAGTCTCGCACTAAGCGACGACAGTGCATGATCCAACCGTTTGTCCGCTCCACCACCCAGCGCTTTTTGAGCAAGACGAAACCTTTGGTTTGCTCAGGACGTAAGACGACCTGGACAAGCCAATAGCAGATACTGATGACCCACTGCATGAACGGTGCGCCATCAAATCCGCCATCGACCCAGATCGTGTGCAATCGAGATACGGCTTTGCCTTGTTTTCGGACTCGTTGCAGCGCCGTTTTGCCGCCCTCGCGTTCTGGGGTGCTAGCAGCAGTCACAAACACGCGCAAAACCAGTCCCAGCGTATCGACGGTGATAAATCGCTTGCGTCCTTTAATGATCTTTCCGGCATCGAAGCCCACGGCTTCATGGACACCCGCAGCGCTTTTCACCGACTGACTATCCAACACGGCTTCCGATGGACTGGGCATCCGTCCCTGTTCAATCCGACTGCAACGATACAGACAATCATGAACGTTGATCCAGGTTCCATCTTTGCGCCAGTTGCGAAAGTAGGTATAGACGGTTTGCCATGCCGGAAAGTCTCCAGGCAACGATCTCCAACGCACCCCTTCAACCAGAATGTAGAAGATCGCATTCAGGACTTCCCACAAATCCACTTCTCGCGGTCGTCCGCCCGGTTTTGCTTCGGGCAGCAAATCTCGCAACAGTTCATATTGAGCATGGCTCAAATTACTCGGATATGATTTACTCATGTTGCTCTCTCGGTGCTGTGTGTTTTATGTATCTACAGCGTATAACCGGAGAGCTTTTTTACCCCCTTGATTGTCTTTTCAAACACCCTCTTAGCGACGGACTCCAACGATTGGTCAACTTTGTGCCTCAACTCGCAGCAAGTGGAATGCAGCAAATTGTGTTTCTCCACGTTGTGCCCTTCGGTGAAAAGGTCGGTGTTCCTAAACCGGATGCCGAAAAAATCGATCGCGCTCAAACCCAATTTGCGACTGCTCTAAAAACGGTTCCTTCTGGCATTGATGTCAAAACTGAAGTTCAAGCGGGACGCGCACTCGATGTCATTCTTCGCACAGCGAACCAATACAATTGCGATGTGATTCTGATGGGAACGCAAAGCCGCAATCTATTCACAGAAAAATTGTTCGGCAGTACCACCGCAGAACTGTCTACGCGATCGACGATTCCACTCATGACCGTTCGCCCCCAATTGATTTCTGCCCTGACCACTGAAGAACTCAACTTACGCTGTCATCATCTTTTTCGAGGATTATTAGTTCCGTATGATGACAGTCAAGCCTCAAAGCATACGGTGGCTGAAATTGCGAAACATGCTCAGCCCGGAACCGCTCAAACTTGCTATCTCTGCCGCGTGCTCGATGAGGGTGGGCGATATGAACTGTCAGCGGCTGAAGAACAGCGACTCATTGCGGACACGTTGAAACCCACTCAAGCGCAACTACAAGCCGCAGGCATCAACGCTGAAATCGAACTGCGACGCGGAAACGCAATCACGCAAATTCTACAAGCCGCACAAGAAAAAGATGTCAGCGCGATCGCGATTTCATCGAATAATGGAAATCGCGGAGTCATCTCGGTTCCAAGTTTTGCCGCAGAACTATTACGACGAAGTATGCACCCTGTTTTGTTTTTTCCTGTACCGCGCTAGTCAATTGTGAGGATGCACCACCGAAGAAGCAGATTTCACAGCGGGCGCGTACTCAGGAACTAGGGTTTTGAGCAGCGATCGTAGTTTCACTGGATTCTTCTGATATGCCGTCACAAAAAGCTGATCTAACAATGGTTCTAGCTTTTCCCAAGGCATCATCGCTTCTCGTGCTGCAAAAATCTTCGGATGATTGGTCGGCATCGCATCCCCACCAATCAGCAGTTCCTCATACAGCTTCTCACCCGGTCGCAGCCCTGTGATCTCAATTTCAATGTCTTCACCCGGAACCAGTCCACTCAGTTCGATCATCTGCACGGCTAAATCATAGATGCGAACAGGTTCGCCCATGTCTAACAGAAACACATCGCCGCCCTCTCCCATTGCTCCCGCTTGAATCACCAAGCGTGAAGCTTCTGGAATCGACATAAAGTAGCGGGTCATCTCTGGATGCGTCAACGTAATCGGCTTTCCGGCTGCGATCTGCTGTTTGAATCGAGGCACGACAGAACCATTGCTGTTTAACACATTACCAAACCGAACCATCACAAATCGCGTATGCGTCTCTGGTTTGGCAGCCAAGGCTTGTAACACCAGTTCTGCAATTCGCTTAGTTGCGCCCATCACATTCGTCGGACGAACGGCTTTATCTGTCGAAATCAAAACAAAGGTATCGACTCCACAGCGATCGGCAGTCTGCGCCGTGACCATTGTGCCATACGCATTGTTAATGATGCCCTGAGCCGCATTGCCCTCGACGAGTGGAACATGTTTGTAAGCCGCCGCATGATAAACCGTTTCGACTTCGTATCTCTGAAACACTTCAGCTAGTCGATCGCCATCCGTCACCGATCCCAAATGAGCTTTGCGGGGAATGTCTGGATAGGTTTCCGCTAGTTCTGCATCGATCGAGTACAACGCAAATTCGTTCAACTCATACAGCACCAATAATTTCGGATTCTGCTGAGCGATCTGGCGACAGAGTTCTGATCCGATCGAGCCACCCGCACCCGTAACCAAAACGCACTTATCCGTAATATTCACGCGCAGCAAACTTGGATCAGGCAGCACTTCCTCGCGCCCTAGCAAGTCAGAAATATCGACATTGCGAATTTGCCCGATCGACACTCGTTCTGCTACGATTTCGCGCACCGATGGCACAGTTTTGACTTTGACTGGCAATCCTTTCAGCGTCCGGAGAATATGGCGTTTTTCATGCGGTTTTGCCGATGGAACCGCTAAGAGAATCATCGTGACTTGATGCTGATCAATCAAGGCTCTCAGCATCACGGGACTATAGATCGGAATGCGATCGAGCATTCGTCCATGAATCTCAGGATTGTCATCGATAAAAGCTACGACTTCATACGCCGATTCGCGCAACAACGCCTGTGAAAGCTGAAACCCCGCTGATCCCGCCCCATAGACAATAATTCGCTGGGGTTTCAACTCATCGGGAATCGGAACGCGGCGGGGAAGTTTTTGCGTGAGTTTCGGTGCAGTATCGACCAGAACGAGAAATTGCCGCACTGAAAATCGAATGCCAACGACACCAATCCAGGTAATGAGAGCGGAGATAATCTGCACCGATCGGGGCAGAACGGGCGCACTCACGAGCCAGCTAATCGCCACCAAAACCGCCTCGCTTAAGGTCACCGACTTGAACGCTAACCACAACACCTCCGCCCCGGTATGCCGCAGTAGAGGACGATACATTCCCAGAAAATAAAAGGTGCAAAATTTCACTGGGATTACGAGAACAAGTGCATCTTGATAATGCTGGATCTGTTCTAAGAACGGCAGTTCTTCAAATCGGAGATTGACAGCGACACAGGTAGCAATCAGAAAAATGGCGCTATCGATCGCGAATAATAGATAGCGTCGCAATCGTCTCGGTAAAGCCAAAACAGCTTTGATCGTTTTCAGGGGCACGCTTGTTTGACAGAGCCGAAGCAGAGTAGAAGAAATAGAAAAGGTCGCACGCATAGAGAATCTCGTTCCTACATCAGTCGCGTCTAATCGTTGAAATCGGGTCGGAAGGGAAAGGGGTAGATGATGACCGCGATTTCAGGACAGCCCTGGTGTTGTAATGAACTGAAAGATGGTAGAGATCCCTGGGTCTAAGTGTCTAAGTACCGTATATTACGCAATGAGATAAAAACTCATTACTAACAAATATTACGTAGACTCTTAGTGAAAATACTACTTTTTAAGGAGTCGGTGCTTAAAGAAATGAGTAAGTATCAAGCTATTGTGTGAACCCAAGATAAACTTTGCTTAAGTCTAAGTTCACAAAATGTAGAGGGTCACGGTCGAGCAAACTCAAGAAAAGGATCATTTACTCCGTAGAATTAGAGAGAACTGGTAAGGTTTCCATCTACGCTATGCGAATCATTCAACGATCGCGAATCGTTGAATTACGCAAATTTAACCTTGACCTTCTACGAGATCATACGGCTATCACTTATTCAGCTTCACCCTTTATGTATGCAAGAAAACTTTAAAAGTCACCTCACTCATCCCAATTTTGGGCTAAACATACGGATCAGGATTGCGTGAAACACGCAATGTAGGCACGATCGTTCTCGACTTGCGTGTGAAATACGGAGAAATTTTGAGCGATCGCAAGGACAGATTTATTTTGATTGGCAACTGAAATCGATAGCACCGTAAAATAAAGAATTAATAAAGAGAACCGCGATTGTACGGATAAAGGCTTGCAACGGGGGAAACTAGCTAATAGAAAATACTGAGCCTTTTAACGAACGTGGTTTCGTTGGGTTCGGTTCCCTGTGATGTGACAGCGAGGAAGGCTGAAATGAAGTCTACTCATCAAGCAACGAAGGTCTGTACGCTCTCGGCTAATATACAGTGTCCAACGGTTCAGGTCGGTTCATCTCAACAAACGGACTTGTCCTGGATCGAATCGGGCTGGTTTTCGACGATCGCACAACAGAGCACCGATTTGATCGGAGCCATTTCGATCGAGGGAGATTGGCTTTGTCTCAATCCTAGTGGCAGAGAGATCTTAAGTTTTACTGAAACCTTACCGTTTGCAGCGATGCTCAGCGAATCGATGCAGCAGCTTTGGAATCAAACCGTTTTGCCTCAACTGCTAGAGTGCGGACACTGGCGCGGACAGTTTTCGATGTTGCGAGACTCTGAGCCGATGTGGTTTGAAAGTCAATGGTTTTTACTGCGCGATCCGTTTAGCAATCAGCCGCTTGGATTTGCAACGATGAGCCGCAACATTGAGCCACCTGCTCCGGAAAGTGATTCAGCCGAGAAGACGCGCTTTCTAGCAGATGCAGCACATGAATTGAAATCGCCGTTGGCAGTGATGGCGACCTCGATCGATTTACTCGATCATGAGCAGCTCTCGATCGAGCGCAAACAGAAACATTTTCGCCGACTGCGATCGAAAGTACAGCAAATGGGACAACTGCTCGATGACATTCTCGTCCTGAGTCGAGGAGAACAAGCCGCCCCAGTGATGAGCGAAATTGATCCGGTGCAAGCCTGTGCAGAATGTGTCGAAGAAGCACAGATGAGCAGCGATCGCCATGAAATCAGATTGATAGCAGATCAGTCGTTGATTGTTACTGATGCGAACCTACTTCAGCGTATTCTTGTGAATCTACTCTCGAATAGTATTAAGTACTCTCCAGCAGGTGGAAAGATTGAGTGTCGATTGTCGATCAAGCCGCATCAGTTCACGTTAACCGTTCAAGATTCTGGAATTGGAATTCCGATCGCAGAACAATCTCGATTATTTCAATCATTTTATCGTGCCTCGAATACCGCTCAGATTGCGGGAACCGGACTCGGACTCGCGATCGTGAAACAATGCGTCGATCGATTGAATGGGCAAATCACCGTTGAAAGTGCACTGCAAGTGGGAACGACTTTTACGATCGAGATTCCATTGCAAAAATGACGCAAGCGATCGCCCACGTCATTTGATATCAAATCAGTTGGGTGTTACTTACTCTTCTGCAACCTGAGCGATCATCGGTTCAGTAAACACCAACATTCCAGGAATCTCCCGACCATTGACATGCCGAGTGTACAATCTGGAGCCTTTAACAGTGTACTGCTGTGAGATTTCGTCTAATGCACTCATGAGCGAGTCGGGTGCTAGATTGCCGAGTGCTAATCGAGGTTGCACATAAAGGACTCGATCGGCGTGTAAAGGCTTGATCAGGTAATGCGTTTGAGGAGAACTTGCAGCACTCCGAGGCGCAGCAAGATTAATGACGAAGAAGAGAAGACAACTGACTAGAGCGACAAACACGGGAGCGAATTGCTTAACTTTCATCATTCTCGTAAATTAGGGTTTGCTTGGGTATCAGAATCAACTGGGTGAGTATGAAAGCCAAAACGCAGACAGAGGATTCTGAGACTTGTTTACAAACAGTAACCTTATGATTAAGAATAGTAAAGCTAATTGCAATACTTTCTAACTAAAGACAGAAATCTGGTGTGATAGCGATGCAATCAACCCGACGGATTTCGCGTTTACCCGACGACGTAGAGATGCGAACACCGAAGGTGCAGCGAAGCTCCTAATCGCGTCTCTACAGGGATTTTGCGGTGGAACGATGATCGTTCGATCTGTTGCATTAAATGCTCGAATTGGTGTGAGAGGGTGTTTGAAAAGTATAAAAAGTTTCTTCGCTTCGGTTGCCTCCCGCCCTGAAATGAATTTCGGGCTAATCGTGGAAAGTCTACTGAAGTAGACTGGGAGCCAGTTTCAGATTCTTAGTCCATTTCAAAGGACTTGCGCCGATTAGCCCGAAATTCATTTCAGGGCGGAACATTGCACCGAACGACAACTTTTCAAACATCCTCTGAAACAGCATCCTGCTACGCAGAAACCTGAATTCGCTGAGTTCCCGCCAGTTCAAAAGCAGCATGAATCGCCTGAAGTGCCATCACACCTTGATCTTCTGCCACTACACAACTGACCTTAATCTCAGAGGTCGCAATCATCTGAATATTAATCTCCTTCTTAAATAGCGCCTCAAACATCCGAGCCGCGATCCCAGGCTGTCCGACCATTCCAGAACCGACAATACTCACTTTTGCGATCGCACTATCGACCACAACTTCACCGTATCCAATGTCCGATCGCGCTGCTTCCAAAGCCTGTCTTGCTCCTTCTGCGTCCATTTGCGCCACCGTAAAGGCAATATCCCGCGTCATCACACCATCAATCATCCGGCAACGCTGCGACTGAATAATCATATCGACGCTGATATTGTGACTTGCCAGCAGTTGGAAAATTTTCGCCGCCATCCCCGGTCGATCGGGAATGTGACGGACTGCCACTCGCGCTTGTTTGAGATCCAGCGCCACCCCCCGAACCGCAACGGCAGTTGGCGCGATCGCATCTTGCGTTTTCATGCCCGATTGGGAAACCTCAAAGGCTTCACACAGAGTTGCAATCGCACGATCGCAGTCTACTTCATCGACCACACAGCTCACTTTCACTTCCGAAGTCGAGATCATTTGAATATTGATGCCCGCATCCGCCAAGGTTGAAAACATTTGAGCCGCTACACCGGGACGACCGATCATGCCTGCACCTGCGATCGTCACCTTCGCGATCTTTTGCTGAATCATCACATCGGGAGCCAGTTCAGGCGAAATCGAATGTCCAGCGGTCAATGCTGGAATGATTGCATTTGCAACTGCTTCTGCACGAGTGAGAGAATTTTTAACAACGGTAAAGGCAATGTCATTAGAATTGCCTTCGTGAATCGACTGGATAATCAAATCAACATCGAGTTTTTGCGAGGCAATCTCACCGAATAATCGAGCGGCAACACCTGGATGATCGGGAACTCGTAATAATGCAACTTTGGCTTGATCAGTATCAAATTCGACAGCATCGACTGGACGTGCAATTTCTAAGCCTTCGAGTGGTCGGGGTTGGCGTTTGGGCGATCGCACCCAAGTACCAGGATCATCCGTCCAGCTCGATCGCACTACGAGCGGCATTCCATAGTTTCGCGCAATCTCGACTGCACGCGGATGCAGCACTTTCGCGCCCAAACTCGCAAGCTCTAACATTTCATCACAGGTAATCTCGCTCATTAGTTGAGCATCTTCGACCAAACGAGGATCAGCCGTGAGAATACCAGGAACATCCGTGTAAATTTCGCAGAAATCCGCTTTTAATGCTGCCGCCAATGCGACCGCTGACGTATCCGATCCACCGCGTCCGAGTGTGGTAATATCCCAATCTTCGGTGCTGTTTACGCCTTGAAATCCAGCTACAACGACGACTTCACCGCGCTGTAAATGTCGCTCCATGCGATCGGTTTCAATCTTCAAAATTCGAGCGCGAGTATGATGCGATTCGGTAATAATTCCAACTTGAGCGCCTGTTAGAGAAATCGCAGGCTGTCCGGCTTCTTGGAGTGCCATACTCAGAAGCGCGATCGACACTTGTTCACCCGTTGAAAGCAGCATATCCATCTCGCGCCGATTCGGACTTGGAGAAATCTCAGTTGCCAGTTTCACGAGTCCATCGGTCGTTTTTCCCATTGCAGACACCACGACTACAACGCAATTTCCGGCTTCTACGGTTTTCTTGACTCGTTGTGCTACTGCCTGAATGCGTTCGACCGTACCGACCGAAGTTCCCCCATATTTCTGAACGATTAGCGCCATTTCCCCGCTCCCAACATCGGTTCACCTGAACCCAAAGATCAAATTTGATTTTACAGCTTCTATGAGGGTAAGAGGACTCTAGGACGTGAAGATGATTGAATAATTTCAGAGCGAATCCAGTTGATTAGTTCAGCATTGACTCGTTCTGGACATTCATCATGAGCGCAGTGTCCCGCATCTTCTAGCTCGATGAGCTTCAGATTTGGATTGTATTTCAGAAATTGCCGCGCAGAATCAGGCGGAATCATTCGGTCTTGCTTGCCCCAGAGCAATAACACTGGAGTGCGAATATGGCTGAGAATCGATCGCACACTCGGACTAAATTTCGGATGGGTCATCGCTTTGAGAATCGCGCAGAACGCACGCGCTGATCCCCGTTCTTGTGCAGGTTTTGACAGGATTTCTAACAGTTCATCGGTAATCGCTTCTTGACCGGCATATGCAAACGATGCCCAGTGACGAACAATCCGAGGATGACGCAGCAAGAAAAACAACGGATACAGCAGCCAGCGCGAGGTAAAAACATCTTGGATCGCTTGCACGATCGGGCGAAGTCTAGCTGGAATCATTTCCTGATGACTGGCAGTATCCGGTAAGCTAATCATCACCACGCCCCGCACCATTTCAGGATGTTTTGCAGCAGTCACCGCACAAATCAGTGACCCGATCGAGTTTCCCACCAAAATCACAGGCTTACCGACACAAGACTGCCAAAACTCATAAAGCTGCTCAGTCCAAAGATCGATCGAATAGTGAATATCTGGCTTTTCGGATGCGCCAAATCCAAGTAGATCGATCGCATATACACTGTGATGCTTCGATAACACTGACATGTTCTGCCGCCAATGTCCGATCGAGCCACCAAACCCATGCACAAAAATGATGGGAACTTCGCTTCTCGGATTTGGAAAAACGGTGTGATGAACCTTCCAACCGCGCCAGGATAAAGCTTGCTGATAGCCGAATCGCTGTAGTCGTTCGATCGACGGGGGTATCGGGCTTGCAGGAGTGAATGAAAAAACGGGCTGAAAGCGATCGTAGAGGTTCAACACCATTGTTTCCGAGTTGGGACTGAGTAGCACCCACCCAAATGCTAGGAGTGCTACTACAAAGATTTCAACTAAATCCACCGCATTTGGAAGACCATTTCTGAACGCGGTCAATGTTCGATCGACAATGGCAAACACCCAAGCTAAATTGCCAAACTCCCATAGGTCAATCTTGAACTGATCCACAAACAGGTGAAATTGTTGTCTTGGAAATTGCGGCTGCATCATGGGAACGGGTGGCTTCATTACTCCCTCTACTGTGCAATGCGATCGGTAAAATTACCCTCTGTAGATGGGGGTGTCTCGCTTCTTTGAAACATACCTTAGAGGTAGATACGAAAGTTTACATTGACCATTCTTTTGATGGATTTCGCTTATCAGAACGTTAGTTGAATAGAGGTACACCGTATTAGAGAAAACATCATGGCGAAGTCAAACAGTCACAGAACCAGCACCACAAAACCAAATACGAATCAGAACGGCGAAATTGATCCGAATCCCGGCGATACGCCAACCGAAGCGGATTATACCCGCGACGATCAAGATCTCACTCCGGTTAATGAGGCTGCATTTGAGCGACCCACCGAAGCACCAACGGAAAACGATCAGAAGCAATCCTAGTTCCTTGGAGGTTTTCGTGAGCATTTTAACAGTTGAAACAGTAAAGGCATTGATCGAACAGCCGAAAAGCTGGAGTATTTCGATCTACATGCCGACCATAGTAGCGGGTGCTGAAACCCGACAAAATGAAATTCGATTTAAGAATCTGACTCGACAAGCGATTCAAAAGCTTCAAGAGACTGGACTTTCAGAAGACGAAGCGAATGAGTTTTTGCGTCCGGCTTTAGAAGCGATCGACAATCAAGAAGAGTTTTGGCAACAACAAGATCGCGGTTTTGCTCTGTTTGTCACTGATGGGTTTTATCGCTATTACAAAGTTCCGCGTGACCTATTTGAATTAGTCGTTGTTACCGATCAATTTCACCTCAAGCCATTGTTACCTTTGCTGAACGGCGATGGAACATTCTATGTTCTAGAACTGAGTCAGAAACTGGTCAAGCTGTTTGAAGGCGATCGCGATCACATGCGAGAAGTTCATGTTCCAGGCTTACCAAAGAACATGGATGATGTCTTGCAATATGACGAAAGCGAGCAGCAAGGACAGTTCCGCATTGGCACGTCTAGCGGTGCATCAAACCCGAATAACTCATCGAGTGGAACGGGTGTTTTTCACGGTCAAGGCGCACCCGATCGCGATGATGTGAAAAAGGATTACAGTCAATTTTTCCATGCGATCGATGAAGCTTTGCACGGGTTCTTAAACGGAAAACGTGCGCCTTTGATTCTCGCTTGTGTCGATTATCTGATGCCGATCTATCGGGAAGCGAATACCTATCCGAAGCTTGTAGAGGAAGGCATTCACGGAAATGTGAAAGATGATAGTTTAGGCTTTTTGCACGAGCAAGCTTGGTCGATCGTTGAACCTTTGTTTGCTCAAGAGCAAGAAAGAGCCGTGAATAACTATCACGAACTGTCAAGCACCGATTTGATTTCAACCAAGGTCGAAGAAACGGTTCCAGCCGCCTACTACGGGCGGATTGATCAGCTATTTGTTCCGGTCGGGGTTCAGCGGTGGGGCAGATTCAACCCCGATACGAATGAAATTGAGATTCATAACGAAGCTCAACCGGAAGATGAAGACTTGTTAGATGCAGCCGCACTGCAAACGATTCTCAACGGTGGAACTGTGTATGCAGTTGAACCCGATCGAATGCCATCTTCAGCTCCGATCGCAGCCGTCTTCCGCTACTAAACTTCAACCAAAAAGTAGATTCATCTTTTGACAAACTTACGACCATTAAAGACAGTACATCTTTGGGAGCCAGACCATGAACTACGATCAATTTATTAAATCAGTAAAGGATTCGGGACAATTTAGCGATCGCGATTCTGCGATCAAAGCCACGAAAGCTGTGTTGGAAACAGTGCGCGAAAGACTACTGGGTGATGAAGCCAGTAACTTAGCGGCGCAACTTCCAGCAGAATTAGCAGACTGTCTACGCGGACGCGAAGGACAAATGGGCGACAACTTCAAGATTGAAGAGTTCTACACTCGTGTTGCTAACAGAGGAGGCGTTGATATTGAAGCAGCGGCGACCTATGCAAGAACAGTAATGACGGTTCTGAGTCAAGCGGTTAGCCCTGGAGAGTTCGCAGATGTCCGGGTGAATTTTGCTAAGGACTATGATGAACTGTTTGTAGAAGTCGCACAACGATAGTTAGAGTTAACGCGAGTTTGATCCGTCTCTTTGCTTCGTTGCTTACCCGTCCCGGAATGGAACTTCTATTGTATATACACAAGTCTGAATCGCCTCGTTTTAGGCGGCTTCTGCCCCCTAAATCCCCCATTCTGGGGGACTTTGAATTGAAGCAATTCTTTTAACTGGAGTAATCTGCTCTACTCTTAGTCCCCCACTCGTGGGGGATTTAGGGGGCGAAAGATTTCGGCGATGACCGATCAATCGACTTGTGTACACACGATAGGAATGGAATTCGGGGCGGACTGACGCAGGAAACAACACTTCTCAAACGTTAGCCTAATTTAGCGATTCGCAAATCACCCTGCTTTGACTTCAATTAAGGCAGGGTTTTTGTATGAATCGTTATTACCTCTAGCGCAAGTTAGATTCGATCGATAGATTTTTTAGCGACAATTACTTTGAAAATTGACATTTTGTTCTCTTAATATGGTGAGATCTTTAAAGCGCCCGATCGCATTCGCAACCGCATTTTTGCTCGGTTGTTTGATGATTGCTTGTCAACCGAATGAAACAGCGGTATCTCAAACTCCCAGTCCAACTCCATCTCCGGTTGCAGATCGTCCGGTTGCTTATGTCGATCGGACACTCAGTGCTTCACCTGCTCAATTGCCTCCCTTGCCTTATCCCGCAAATGCTTTGAGTAAAGCGATCGATGCGGAAACAATGCAACTTCACCACGATCGACATCACAAAAGCTATGTAGATAACCTCAATAGTGCTTTGAAGGATCAGCCGAATTTACAGAAATTGAGCATTGAAGCAATGTTGCGTGATCTCAATGCAGTGCCAGAGAACATCCGTCAGAAAGTGCGGAACAATGCGGGCGGGCATTTGAATCACACGATTTTCTGGCAAATTATGAGTCCGAATGGCGGAGGACAACCGACAGGCGCGATCGCACAAGTGATCAATCAAACGTTTGGCAACTTTGAGAGCTTCCGCAAGCAATTTAATCAAGCAGGCAGCGATCGGTTTGGTAGCGGTTGGGTGTGGCTTGTGCGAAATCCTCAAGGACAACTGCAAATCGTTTCTACTGCGAATCAAGACAATCCGATCAGTGAAGGCAGTTATCCAATCATGGGAAATGATGTTTGGGAACATGCCTACTATTTGCGCTACCGAAATCGTCGGGCGGACTATCTCAATAACTGGTGGAATGTTGTGAACTGGAGTGAAATTAATCGTCGCCTCCAGGCTTCGCAGCAAAGCAGTTAAGCATGAGAAAATGAAAGTCCGATCGAACTTGGTCGGACTGCTCAAATTTCGCGAAACGTGATGAACTACTATCTAGGAATTGATATCGGTACGACTAGCACAAAAGCGATCGCGGTTTCATCAACAGGCGAAGTCAAGAGCATTGCAAGTCGAGAGTATCCGTTACTTTCTCCTCACCCTCGATTCGCGCAACAAGATCCGACTGTTATTTTTACTGCTGTGCTGGAGTCGGTACAAGAAGTAATCCAGCAAGCAAAGTTATCGAGTCGTGACATTGCTGCGGTGGGATGTGGTTCTGCAATGCATAGTTTGATTGTGATGGGTGCTGATCATCTGCCGTTAACACAGAGTATCACTTGGGCAGATACTCGCAGTATCAAACAGGCTGAAGCATTAAAGCAAAGCTCAAACGGAATTTCTATCTATCAAAATACTGGAACACCCTTGCATCCGATGTCTCCGCTGACAAAGTTGCTTTGGATGCGAGACTGTGAACCTGAACTTTTTCGTAATGCTGCTAAGTTCATTTCAATTAAAGAGTATGTCCTCTATCAATGGTTTGAACACTATGTCGTAGATTACTCGATCGCTTCTGCGACTGGATTATTTAATATCAGAACGTTAGCTTGGGATAAGAACGCTCTAGAACTCACGCAGATTCGAGCCGATCAATTAAGCGAGATTGTGCCGTCAACGCACATTTTAAGAGGAATGAAAGCGCAATATGCCGAAATGATGGGACTTGATCCAGATGTTCCAGTCGTGATAGGTGCAAGTGATGGTGTATTAGCAAATATTGGAGTAGGCGCGATCGCATCTGATCAAGTTGCCATTACGATCGGAACTAGTAGCGCGGTTCGCAAAATTGTTTCTGAACCAATGACTGACCCGCAAGCGAGAACATTTTGCTATGCTATCACTGAAGATCAATGGCTGATCGGCGGCGCATCGAACAATGGTGGAATTGTTTTACGCTGGTTTCGTGATCAGTTCGGACTGCCTGAAAGTAAAGAATCTGATGCTTACGATCGCTTAATCGAACTTGCTGCATCGATTCCACCGGGAGCCGAAGGACTATTATTTTTACCGTTTCTTTCTGGAGAACGTGCGCCTTATTGGAATGCAGATGCACGAGGAGTGTTTTTCGGGGTATCGATGCGACATGAGCGATCGCATTTTATTCGCGCTGTGCTAGAAGGGATTCTATTCGCGGCTTACAGTATCACAACGGTATTGAGTGACTTAACTGAAGCAAACCAGACGATTTTGGCATCGGGGGGATTTGCTCGATCGGCGATCTCGTTGCAAATGATGGCTGATCTATTTGGCATCGAAGTGCTTGTTCCGGAGGTGTTTGAAGCGAGTGGATTTGGGGCGGCTGTGTTAGCGATGTATGCCATGAAGGAAATTGATCAATTAGAAAAGGTTCGATCGATGATTCGGATTCGCGATCGACATGTTCCTAATCTGCAATTTTCTGAGCAGTATCACAAGCTATTTGAGCGCTATCAACGACTTTACTATCAGTTAGAGCCAGAGTTTTCGAGAGATTGAATTAAGCGATCGAGTGATTCTTCTGTATGCGTTGCCATCACCGTCATCCGAATTCGACTAGTCGGAACAGTCGGAGGACGAATCGCAGGCGCAAAAATTCCTTGATTCTGTAATGACTGTGCAGTTTGTAGCGCAGTTTGAACATCAGGTAACTGCCAACAGAGAATTGGAGATTCTGAAGGTAACAATGCGAAGTCTGATAGCTTGGATTTGAGATAAGCAACATTGTGCCAAAGTCGCGATCGACGTTCCGGTTCTGTTTGAGTTAGCTCGATCGCACACAATGCCGCAGCCGTATCAGCCGGAGATAATCCCGTTGTATAAATCCAACTCGGAGCACGATTTCTCAAATAATCAATCAACGCAGCCGATCCAGCAACATACCCACCTAAGCTACCTAATGCTTTGCTCAAAGTTCCCATCTGCACAATCGCCTGCCCTGTACAGCCGAAGTGTTCGACACATCCCGCACCTGTCGCACCCAATACTCCAGTCGCATGAGCTTCATCAACCAGCACCATGCACTCAAATCGATCGGCTAACTCTAAAATCTCAGGCAGTGGACAGAGATCACCATCCATACTAAACACAGTGTCGGTCAAAATCAAACATCTTTGAAAGTGCGATCGCTGTTGTTCTAACTTAGTCTGTAGATCTGCAATATCACAATGCCGATATTCCAAAATCGTTGCACCGCTGACAATCGCACCATTTCTCAAGCTGGAATGATTGTATTGATCCGATAAGATTAAGTCGCGTTTTCCCACTAATGCAGCGATCGCGCCTAAATTTGCTAGATATCCGGAACTAAACACGATCGCATCTTCGGTTTGTTTTAATTGTGCGATCGCGGTTTCTAATGCTCGGTGTAAAGGTCTGTGTCCCGTGAGCAAGCGTGATCCTGTGCTGCCTGTACCATATTGCCGAGTGGCTTCGATGGCAGCATTGATTAATCGATCGTCTGTTGCTAGTCCTAGATAGTCATTACTTGCAAAATTCAAGTAAGTACGATCAGCAATCTGAATCACTGCACCCGGACGATCGATGGTTTTAACGGATCGATGCCAGCCAGCCCGATCGATTGCGCTTAACGATTGTTCTATCCAAGCATAAGGATCATTCTTCATCCGGTTGCTCACGAATTTCTGCACTCTTACCGCGTACTGGAGGCAATTTATCCACTAAACCCATTTCAAATGCAACATCGGGCAGTTCGCCTGCAATGTATCGACCAGGTTGATAGACTTTCCCAGGCGTAAAGCACACTTGACGCAGTTGAACCGTTTCAGCAGGGAGAAACATCGCTCTCGACATTCGGCGTTCGATTCCCATAATATCCGTCTCCTAAAGTGGAATTTGATTCTGCTGCATGTAGCTTAGCAACCAGTTCGCCATTGTTGCACGTCGAGTTTTTCGGGGCACCAGTTCATCGATCGTATAGCCACCAAATCCAAGCTGCTCTTTCAGGAGTTGCTTATTTTCAGGCGGAATTGATCGCGTTAATTTCACGACCGCAGGACGACTTTCAATAAAATTCGGTGGTTCAGGATACGCTTCTAACCATTGCGGGTCAACGGTTCCATCGTCATAACCGAGGTGGTGACACACTAGACGATTCGCGGTGGTGTCGTCGATCGTATCTTTGAGAATTGCCCAAATCGTGGCGGTGTTTAGTGGTGGTAAATCACTCATGGATTTTGTTGCACAAATTTCCGAATCGCTTCCAAGTGTTCAATTGTAAATTCTGCGTCGTTGTGATTCGCGCCTCGAATAAATAATAATTGTTTCGGGTTCGGGCTGGCATCGTATAACGCTTGACTCATGCGGGCTGGAACAATTTCATCTGCATCCCCGTGGAAGTACATGACGGGCATTTTTAGCGATCGCACTTTGTCGATCGAGTTAAATCGCTGAGTCAAAATGAGTTCGATCGGAAACAATCGAAACTGCTTTTGTAACAATGCCATTTCTGTCATCGATGTAAACGAGCTTTGAACAATCAGCGCTCTCGCGTCGGGATGTTTCGCCGCTAAATCGATCGCGATCGCGCCTCCGATCGAATAGCCATAAATCGTGATTTGATCCGGTGGAATTTTACGATCTTTTGTTAGATAGTTCCAAGCCGCCTGAGCATCTTCGTACACCTGCGATTCTGAGGGAAATCCGCCTTCACTTTTACCGTATCCTCGATAGCTAATGACTAACACTGAGAATCCGAGCTTGTGAATCCGATCCATCTGGTCAACCCCGCCCAGCGTTCCACCATTGCCATGAAAATAAAGGACTGTGCCTAACTTTGGATCGCGACCCGGAAGCCACCAGCCATGAATGCGCTCCGTTTTACCGAGCCAGTTTTTCACCGGAACCCACACTTCTTGAGCAGGCAAACCGAGATCTAGCGGTGTTTTGTAAACGGTTCGGTTCGGGAAGAGAATAAAGCGGGACTGAATGAGAAAGAGAACGAAACATACGATCGCGTAAATTTTCAATCCGCTCGTCAACCCGTTCCAAAGCCACTTCGTTTTCATTGCAAGAGACAATAACATTAGATTACTTGTATATATCCCCTCTTGCACCAATTCGATGAACCCATTCATCTTCATCATCGTCGGGCAAACCAAACTCTGCTTCAATTTCTTGCTGCTCTTCGTCACTCACATAGGGAATTAGAGCCTGACATAAGCTCAGTCTTTCTTCTCGGATGACTTCTCGAACACTTTCTTTAATTAAAGCCTTTAGCTCTTGGATTTCCACGAAGTATCCTCCAGGTAGTAATGCCACGACTCGATCGACAAACCAAGCCGTATAGTAATTTAGCTGAGTCCAGTCTGTAACAGTTGCTTCGCTTCTGCCAATGCTTCCGGTAGCTTGCTCGTATCTCGTCCGCCTGCTTGTGCAAGATTCGGACGACCACCACCGCCACCGCCGCAGATTTTCGCGATCGCGCCCACTACTTTCCCCGCTTGCAGTCCCTTCTTCACCACCGCCGGACTAAACGCCGCCACAAAGCTGACTTTCCCTGCTTCGGGGACTGAACCTAAAACGATCGCGCCTTCTCCAACTTTTTGCAGCAATTGTTCCGCCGCTTTTTGTAAGGCAGTCGGATCAACGCCCTCAAGCTGAGCCACCAGAATTTTGAACTCTCCAACGGACTCAGCTTCAGACAGTAATTGATCCGATTTTGCGATCGCTAAGTGTCCTTTCACGGTTTCTAACTGCTTCTGAGTGTTCTTCAATTCGGTTTGCAGTGCAGTAATCCGATCAGAAATTTCTTCGGGTTTGACTTTGAAGCGATCGCTTAACTCTTTCACAACTGCTTCGCGAACATTGAGATACTCTAGAACCGATGCCCCAGAAATCGCTTCAATCCGACGAATTCCCGCAGCAACACCCGCTTCTGAAACAATCTTGAACAATCCGATTTCTGCGGTGTTGCTGACATGAGTTCCGCCACAGAGTTCCATCGAAACGCCTGGGAAGTCGATGACGCGAACTTCATCGCCGTATTTCTCACCGAACATTGCGATCGCACCTTTCGCTTTTGCATCTGCGATCGGCATCGTGGCAATTTCCGCTTGATGTCCTTCTGCAATCCAGGTATTGATCTGTTCTTCGATTTGTTGCAGTTGTTCAGTGGTTAATGGCTTGGAATAGTTGAAGTCGAAACGTAAGCGATCGAAGTCTACTAATGATCCCGCTTGAGAAATTCCTTCATCGACAATCCTGCGGAGTGCTGCTTGCAGTAAGTGAGTTGCAGAATGGTTTGCAGCCGCACGACGACGACAGGATAAATCAATTTGAGCCGTGACGAGATCGCCGACTCTAACTGTTCCACGCTCGACTCGTCCAAAGTGAACAAAGAAAGCCGATTCTTTTTTCACATCTTCGATCCGAATCACCGAATCATCACCGGAAAGATAGCCTCGATCGCCAATTTGCCCTCCAGATTCCGCATAAAACGGCGTTTGGTTCAGAACGATTTGCACTTCTGCACCCGATTCAACGCGATCGACAGTTTCACCATTGACGAGCAATAGTTGAATCTCTGATTGGCTCGATCGTTGTTTATAGCCGATAAATTCAGTTTCTTGCAGCGATGCCGCTAAGGTGTCTAGTGTGCCTTGAACCGTTAAATCGATCGTCTGATGGGCATCGCGTCCCCGTTGACGCTGCTTTTCCATCTCAGCTTCAAAGCCCTCTATATCAACAGTTAAGCCTTTTTCCGCTGCAATTTCCTCGGTCAGTTCAACCGGAAAACCGTAAGTGTCGTATAGCTCAAATGCTTCTGCTCCTGAGATGTGTTTGGGTGATTTGCTCAAGATATCTTCGAGCAGTTTTTCACCGCGATCGAGCGTTTTACGAAAGCGCTCTTCTTCGATCTTCAATTCTGATTTAACAACCGTTTCCTTCAGTCGCACATTCGGATAAGCCGACTCAGAAAGCGCGATCGCACTCTCTGCAACTTCCGGTGTAAAGTCTTGCTCAATTCCAATCAAGCGCCCGTGACGCACGACTCGACGAATCAAACGCCGCAACACATAGCCACGTCCCTCATTCGATGCGGTGATGCCATCTGCAATCATGTGAACGACTGCACGAACATGATCACCAATTACTTTGAGCGATACTTTTGTCGAGTCGTCTGCGATCGCGTAATCGATTCCAGCGATTTTAGCGGCGGTTTGTACGATCGGGAAAATCAAATCCGTCTCATAGTTATTCGGCACTTTTTGCAGAATCTGCGCCATCCGCTCTAAGCCCATTCCAGTATCAATATTTTTGTTCTGAAGCGGAGTTAAGTTCCCGTCAATGTCCTGGTTGTACTGCATAAACACCAGGTTGTAATACTCAATGAATCGAGTATCGTCTTCGAGGTCAATCTGATCGTCTCCCAACTCCGGATGAAAGTCGTAATACAACTCAGAGCAAGGACCACAAGGACCCGTCGGACCCGAATTCCAGAAGTTATCTTTTGCACCCATCCGCTGAATTCGGTGTGCTGGAATTCCAACTTCATCACGCCAAATCGCAAACGCCTCATCATCTTCCTCGAACACGCTCACAACAATGCGCTCCGGAGGTAAGCCGAACGTTTTGGTCGATAATTCCCACGCCCAAGCGATCGCTTGCGACTTGAAATAATCCCCAAAGCTAAAATTCCCCAGCATTTCAAAGAACGTATGGTGTCGCGCCGTTCGTCCTACGTTTTCAATATCATTCGTGCGGATACATTTTTGCGAAGTCGTTGCGCGCGGAAACTCTGCCTGACGCTGACCGAGAAAAATCGGCTTAAACGGAAGCATTCCCGCGATCGTGAGCAATACGGTTGGATCTTCAGGCACGAGCGACGCACTCGGTAGCGGTTGATGTCCGCGCTGTGCGAAGAAATCGAGAAACGTTTGCCGAATTTGAGCGCCGCTAAGAGGAGTAGCCATTGAAGTCCAAGGAAATTTAACAATTGCGTTATTTATCTTATCTTGCCGCAGGTTCGCTAGATTGGCTGGCATTTTGGCAAAACTGAAGCTCAAAATCGCTGTTTATTCGATTTGCTGTCTTACCCATTGTCGGAATGCTTTCAAGGCTGCATTTCTTCCGATGATGTTGCTCTGCTCTCGATACTGTGGAATGATTTGTGCGATCGGTAGCGCTGCAAAAATTTCCCCACGCTCTGAAACTTCATACTGATCATTCCGCAAAACATTGATCTGGAGTTGTCCTTTTTCAAATCGCCATAGCTCCGGAACTCCCAACTCTTGATAAATACTTGGGTGAGTCCGAGAAGTTAGATCAATTTCAATCGCGAGATCCGGTGGTGGATCAGTACTCAAATCTAGGCGTTTCTTGCCTCGAACTCTGGATTCATTTTGGATGTAGAAACACTGATCTGGCTCAATTCCCTTGAGCATTTGCTGATTCTTGAACGTGGTTGATCCCAATGTGAGAAATTCAAAATCCAATTCTTCAAGCAGTGCTTTGATCAAATCTCCAATCACTTCTTTGTTGGCTTCATGTTCGGGCAAAGGTGTCATAATTTCTAAAATCCCGTTTTCATAAGCGATTCGAGTTGCACGGCGATCGCCCAAGTCTTCTAGAATTCGCTCAAATTCTTGCCATGAGACATCCTGCAATAAGACTCGCTGCCCTGGTGGAACTTCAATTCGCTTGAGTTCTAGAAGCATAATTTTTGCCCATTCAGCCTCTTTATTTTCCAATATCTCAACGCAAATGCTGATTTTTATCGATCGCGATCGTGGTTCACTCCTGTGATATATTGCATCGCGGCAGGAAGAATTCTGCTACGGAAACGCTCAGTGAATTCTACGATTAGCATGATGCGAAGGTCTGACAAAAACGCTCTCATTCAAACTCGACAAGTGATTAAAGCAACTGCGGTAATCGCGAGTATCAGTCTAGGATTCTGGAGTCACCCGGAGGTTGCCACTGCTCAAACGCCTCAAGCCGCAGTCTCTACAGTTTGTGCACGTGATTTAGCAACAAGAATCGATCGTATTATTCAACAACCTAGATTTCGTTCAGCACGTTGGGGCATTGTGATTAAACCGATCGAGAAATCGACCATTCTCTACCAGCACAATCCAAATCTTTCTCTAATTCCCGCCTCGAATGTCAAGCTGTTAACGACTGCCGCCGCTCTTCAACTTGCCGATCGCGCTCCATCTAATTTTCAGAACTGGCTAACGGTTGTGAATCGTTACAGCGACAACGATCGAGCCGATGCCCTTCGTCGCCGCATTGGGGGTCAATCTGCGATCAGAAGCGCTCTCACAAATTTAGGAATTGATGCAAATACTTATGCTCAGGTTGATGGTTCAGGACTGTCTCGCAGCAATCGCGTCACCCCTGCTGCATTAGTGACCTTGTTAGAAGCAATGTTTACTGATCCGCGAAACGAATTATTTCATCGATCGTTAGCGGTCGCGGGCGTGAATGGAACGCTGAGAAATCGATTCCGCAATACCTTAGTTCAGGGCAATCTTCACGGCAAAACGGGAACCTTACGTGGCGTGAGAGCACTCTCTGGGTATTTAGATAATCCGAGTTATGGCACGATCGCGTTTAGCATTGTAGTGAATCAACCCGGACAATCCGGGCAATCATTGGCAACCGCGGTCGATCAAATCGTGCTGCAACTGGCACAAGTCGATCGATGTGAGTAGCCCACCTATAATAGGTGCTAAGTACGCAAGGACGCATATGGCGAAGACAGCGTTAGATTTAACCTCTGAGGAGTTACGTCACTATAATCCCGCCAAGCGAATAAATCTCCAAATTGCAGAAGAGCATTGGCAAAAAGCCTGGGAATTAGTGCCCAAATTGGCGTTAATTCTCAGAGAACAGTTTGGAGCAGAACAAGTAATGATTTTTGGCTCCCTAACCGATAAAAGCCGTTATACGCCTTGGTCAGACATTGATCTCGCAGTTTGGGGAATTGCACCAGAGCGGTTTTATACAGCAGTTGGAGTTCTAAACGAGGTTGACTCGGATTTCGAGATTGATCTCGTTGATCCGACTGATCCGTTTTGTCGTTCGTCTGTGAAGCAAGCGATCGAGCGCACAGGAGTTGTGGTTTGAGTGAGATTCTTTTAGAGCTTGCTGATCGCATCATCACAGAGCTAGAGGAAATTGAACAGGTTGTCGATCGCACTCAGCAGAGTTGGCGGCGATTTCAGCAATCTGGGGATGATCTTTACATTGATAGCGTGGCGCTAAACTTGCACGGTTTCTACAACGGACTAGAGCGGTTGTTTGAGTTGATTGCGGCAATGATCGATCGCACACGTCCGCAAGGAAACAACTGGCATCAAATGTTACTGATTCAGATGGTAAACGAAGTTGAAGAAGTTCGTCCCGCTGTCATTTCTGAAGCAAATCGAGTTGTTTTGGATGAATATCGTAGGTTTCGTCATATCGTTCGTCACCTCTACACCCAGCAATTTGAGGCAGAGCGTATTCAGCCTTTAGTTGAAGCAGTTCCAGATCTGTTTTCCCAGGTTCGAGCTGAATTAGCGGCGTTTGCAGCTTTTCTGAGAAGTCAGGGCGCTTGAGAATATCTTGCTTTAAGTAGCGAGTGAATTAGGATTTCAGTTGCGTTGCGAATCCGCAATTTATCGCAAAGCTTTCAATCATCTTCAAATTGACTGCGAAAGTATACCGTGTGAATACGGATTCTCTCTGAGCCGATCCAAAATCCTTCTCGTTCTTTAGGATACATTCCCGTGAATCTACAGATGAGGAAATCTAGGCAGCCTGAGATGATTAGCACATAAGTCATTTCATTAGAGAGTATCAACTTTCACAGCTACCAGCCCAGTGGTGTCGCGCTACTGGGTTTTTTGTTGTTTAAAAACGATCTCATTCTTCCCGACGAAATCTTTTCAAACCTTGACTCGGAAGTTTACTACCCGTCCGATCGCGTCTCCTTTTCCCTACAATGGATCGGATGTCAGCCCCCGCCCGTATTGCTCGATACAACTCACCGGATCAAACTCCACTAGGTTGAATTGCCTAGACTACACATTTACCCAGATTTTTCTCTATGACCTCCTCGACTCGGATTCTGATGTGTGCGCCTGACCATTACGACGTGGATTATGTGATTAATCCCTGGATGGAAGGCAACATTCACAAGTCATCCCGCGATCGCGCTGTGGAACAATGGCAAGGATTGTATGAACTGATCAAGCAACATGCGATCGTCGATCTTGTACAGCCGGAAAAAGGCGTACCAGATATGGTATTCACGGCGAATGCTGGCTTGGTTCTCGGTGATACAGCCGTGTTAAGTCGGTTCTATCACAAAGAGCGGCAAGGCGAAGAACCGTACTTCAAAGCTTGGTTTGAGAACAATGGGTTTACCGTTCATGAATTGCCGCCAGAGTTGCCGTTTGAAGGCGCGGGTGATGCACTGTTCGATCGCGAAGGTCGCTGGCTCTGGTCAGGATACGGTTTCCGATCAGAACTCGATTCGCATCCGTATTTAGCAAAATGGCTCGATGTTGAGGTGCTCTCGCTGCGATTGATGGACGATCGCTTTTATCACCTCGATACCTGTTTCTGTCCGCTCAAAGATGGCTATCTGTTGTACTATCCGCCTGCATTTGATGCGTACTCGAATCGATTGATCGAAATGCGGGTTCCAGCAGAAAAACGAATCGCGATCGCCGAACCGGATGCGGCGAACTTTGCTTGTAATGCGGTGAACATTGATCACATTGTGATCATGAACAAAGCCAGCAAAGAATTGAAGCAACAGTTGTCGAATGCAGGGTTTGAAGTGTTAGAAACGCCGCTCACAGAGTTTCTCAAAGCTGGAGGAGCCGCGAAATGTCTAACGCTACGGGTGACTGAGCCTGTTCGCGTTGAACTTCATGCAAGTGCCACGATCGAAAGTCGCGTTGTGCAACTTGAAGGTCACTTACTCGATTCGGGTGTGATCAATCGTGCGCTTGATGTGATTGTTGAAGCGGGTGGAAGCTTCCAAGTTCTGAACTTCAACTTAGGCACACAGCGACAAAGTACTTCATCGGCAGAAGTGAAAGTGACGGCTCCGTCTCATGATGTGATGGAAACGATCATGTCGCAGTTGATTGATCTAGGTGCATTGCCGCGCCCGCAAGAAATTTGTGATGCAGAACTAGAAGCAGTGATCCAAGATGGAGTTGCACCGGATGACTTCTATGTGACGACGATCTATCCGACTGAAGTTCGGGTGAATTGCCAATGGGTGAGAGTCGATCGACAAAGAATGGATGGCGCGATCGCGGTTGCTCCAGATGGTAAGAGTGCTCAATGTAAGTTACTGCGGGATTTAACAACAAGCGATCGTGTAGTCGTTGGTGTGGAAGGAATTCGCACGATTCGGAAAGCTTCCACTCGCGATCAGCGCAACACTCAAGAGTTTAGCTTTATGGGTGCAGGTGTATCGAGCGAACGGCGCGTCGAATTAGTCGTGGAGCAAATTGCTTGGGAACTGCGGCAGATTCGGGATCAAGGCGGTCGTGTGGTCGTTACAGCGGGACCTGTGGTGATTCATACAGGCGGCGGTGAGCACTTAGCAAAATTGATTCGAGAAGGCTATGTTCAGGCGCTTTTGGGTGGAAATGCGATCGCAGTTCACGACATGGAACAATCGCTGCTTGGAACTTCGCTCGGTGTTGATATGAAGCGCGGTGTTTCCGTCCGGGGTGGACATCGCCATCACTTGAAAGTAATCAACACTGTCCGGCGCTATGGCAGCATTGCTAAAACAGTTGAAGCGGGTGTTCTCAAGAACGGCATCCTTTACGAATGTGTGCAGAATAATGTTCCATTCTCGCTAGCGGGATCGATTCGTGATGACGGACCGTTACCGGATACGAAGATGGATCTGATCGAAGCTCAGCAAGATTATGCTCGTTTGATCGAAGGCGCAGACATGATTTTGATGTTGTCTTCGATGCTGCACTCGATCGGGGTTGGTAATATGACTCCATCCGGTGTGAAGATGGTTTGTGTGGATATCAATCCAGCGGTTGTGACGAAATTAAGCGATCGAGGTTCGGTCGAATCGGTTGGAGTCGTCACCGATGTTGGATTGTTCTTGAGCTTGTTAGTACAACAGCTTGATAAATTGACTAATCCTTACCAGGTTGTACAAACTGTTTAGCGAATTTAAGAGAAGCGATCGTTTTAGAGCGATCGCTTCTCCTTTTGACTTTTTCGATTCAAAAATGCGACACAGTGGTTTAACGTCAGTCCGATGAATTCCTTCGCTCCGTTGTTTACTCGCCCCGGAATAGAATTCGGGGCTGACAGTGCGAAGTCCCTTCAGGACTGCAAGCCTTCCAATTCATGCGCCTTTAGCCCCCTTTAGTGGGCTTCGCACAATTAGCACCGAATTTCATTCCGGGGCGAAGTCGAATCGAAGCGGAAAGACTGATCGAACTCACGTTGGTTTAAGGTTTTGCCGCAGCAGTCTGACAGGTCGTTGAATCTGTCTGAATCGGCGGCATCAATGCCACAACGTGCGGCACTGGGCGCGGTGTGTAGCTCATCATCGACTCACCTTTGTACACCAAAGAAGCACTTGCACCCGAATCGAGCATGACGGCTTCTTTCAAGCCTGCTTTCGATAACGCTTCACCGAGTGCCACCGAATTCACATAATCACCGGACACGCCGACTAACGGACGATCGGCTTGATCAATTCCCCAAAACGCTCGATCGCGTTCCGCATCAAATCCAAATAATCCCCGGAACGTCTCCGCTGATTGCGGTTTACCATCTTTGACGAGCCACGCTCCTGCAACAAAGGCATCTTTGACATCGCTCATTTCTTCTGTGATGCCTTCACGAGTATTGTGTTTGAGTGGATCGAACGGAACAAATTTAATCGTTCGATCGCTAATTAAAACGAGCGGTCGCCCTTCGAGTTTTTTTAACGACCCTTGAGGAGCCGCCGCAAATGTTCCAGAGTAACCACTCATCACAGGACCGATCATTTTATTTGAGTCGAGCATTTCTAGCGAGAAAAAGCCACCGTCAACGGCTGCGATCGCGGGTGTTCCCTGCATGATTTCGCCAACCTGATACCGCGTCTTGGCATGGATTGTCGTCGGTTTTCCACCTGCTGCCATAATTAACGGCACTTTCCCGATCGTCGTTTTGGTGAGTTCCACAGGAGCGCTGAAGTTCAGCCCGTCTTGAATAAATGCGACTGGCGGACCTCCACTCGCAACTTCTACAACTTTCTCAATTTGCGATTGTCCAATTCGTGAGATGTTGAAGAGATTTTCAGATTCCGCTGCAAACAGATTCGCTTCATCACTCATCGTCCAAGCGGCTTGATACCCGGCTGCGATCGCGGCTTGCTGCACCCGTTCATCATTCTTGCCTTCGGGATAGACAAAGTATTTAATCGGAATGCCGAGATTCGTTTCTAGCGATTGTTTCGATTCGGTCATCTCGAACGCTAACTTGGTATCATCTTTGACCTCGCGCAAATCGGCGGGATGATTGACGCTGTGAGATGCGATCGTCACTAACGGATCAGCCGCCATTTCCTTGACCTGATCCCAATTCATGCCCGGACGACCTCTCGGTTTATCGATCTTGGCTGGATAAATCGAGAATGCTGCCGGGTAGCGGTACTTCTTCATCAGAGGATAGACATACTTGTAATGTCCTAGGTAGCCATCATCGAAGGTAAGTACGATCGGTTTCGGCGGTAATGGAATTCCAGTTTTGAGATGTTCGACTAGCTGATCCAAACTGATCGGAGTCAGTCCATTTTTCTGAATCAGTTTGAAGTGTGCTTCTAGTTCTTCGGGTGTGACATCAAAAAATACTTCTTTCTGAGCAATGATGTCGTGATACATCATGATCGGCACTTTCGCCAATCGCGCACGAGGATTGATTTGGGGAGAAGGAACCTCAGCAAATTCGGTTTTCCACGCTTCTGCAAACCGTTGAGATTCAGCACTAAAGGTTACAGGCTTGAAATCAGATGGAACAGAGGTCGCGGCTTGATACCCAATTTGAGTTCCTTGAGCGCAGACAGGCGCGATCGCGACATTCAGACTCGATTGCAGGGTGGGCGGCTTCTCAGCCACGTTCAGCAATGGGGGCGTGAGCGTGGTCATCTGAGTCGTATTGATTCCTGAGCAAGCCGCGATCGAGACTGTAGCGGCACAAGACAGCAACGAGAGCGCGAAACGTTTCCGGTACGATCGAGGAGCAACCCGCTTTGAGAAGCTCAGGAGACGATTCCAAGGCGACAATTTCATGGTGAAGGTGGGGTTAGGGTCACTGCTAAATATGTACTCGATCGATCAGCCGTCTCTAAGTCATGCAAATTACACAATTAGAGGGAGGCTTGTCAATCTTTTTCTCGCTAACCCGCTGCCCGTCCGGTTAAATTGTTCCGTTTAATCGCTCTAATGAGATTCGTGCCGATTCTGCCACATTGGAATTATTGTCTTTTTCCAGATAGCGCAGGGCTGAAACGCTTTTCTCGCTGGGTAAATTTCCTAGCGCTTCTGAAAGTCGTTGTCGAACGAGCCAATCCTCGGATTGAGCAAATTGCAAGATAGCCTCGACAGCCTCGATCGCTTTAATTTCTCCCAAGGCTGCGATCGCGGCTTGCTGTACGACCACTTCTTCGCTGTCCAACGCTTGCAACAACACTTCCTTGGCTCTGGGATCTTTCAAATTTCCTAAAGCGACCGCTGCACTAAACCGCACGAGCCAGTCTGTGTCTTCGTAAAATGTTCGGACTAACGGCTCAAACGCTCTAATATCTTCGAGATAACCTAATGCTCCTGCGGCATCGGCTCGAATTCCATAATCTTTCTCAGTTTCGAGAATGTTGAGCAAAATTGGGAAACACTCGTCAGTTTGCTTGATCCCCAGTGCGAAAACTGCCATCGATCGAATCTGCAAACTTTCATCGTTCAGCACTTTTTTAATCAGCGGCACCGCTTCTTCAGCCGGAATATCTCGCAGGTTTGCCAAGGCAATCATACGATCGCGACTATTTTCGCTTTCCAGGTTTTGGGTAATCTGCTCGATACTCAAGCTCATAATTTTCACAAATCTTAAAAGTTCTGATTTCATTGTGGCAGAATTGCGCGAATCGCGATCGCTGCCCATAAAAACGACGGAAGCAACCCCACTTCCGCCGCTCATTCGCATCAAATCATCTGACTAATCGGGTAAATCAACGCGATTTCCGTTGTTGTCTTCGTAATACATCGGAGGTTCAACCGCAAAGTTATTGATTTGACCGGATTCTGTGATCACATAGCCATCGGTGGTTTTCAAATCAGTATCTGCTTCTGCATCAACTGCGGCTTCGAGATTATGAATGTTTTCCTCAACATTGACACCAGAGGGAATTCGCTCATCAGGCGGATTCACATCGGTTGGCTGTGCCGTTTGAACTGCCCAATGATCGTTTCCGGCTGCACCTCTTCCGGGTTCTGCCGACGCTGGCGAGGATAAATCTTTTTCGTTTGACATAATGTTTACTCTCAGAATTCGCTATGGTTCTGAAGATAGCCCGATCGCAAATTCTAAAATTCCCTCGATCGAAATAGCTTGGCTAACCCAAAGATAGAAACACGTTAGTTCAGAACTTTCAGGTACGGGGCGATCGCTTAGTTCCAAAAGGATTCGGCAAAACGCAACCGATCGCGTCGAACACAAAATCGGATGGCTCGGATGATCCTGAAGGTCGTCAGAAAAACCGCCGCGTTGAAGTAATCATTCGGAATGCGGCCCCTTAACGTCGCTGACTCAGTAAAGCTTGATAAGCGATCGCGAAATCTTCTCCAGCAATCTGCAAGTTCTCTGGTTCTGTCATGCTTTGAGCGCGGTACCGTCGAATTGCTTGTAGTGCAGCCTGATTGCTCAGAACTCCTGCGATAGAATAAGACCACCTCGATCGGCGTGCGGAAATCTCATGACTCAAACTCGATCTCAAACAAAACGACTAACCTTTGAAGAGTATTTGACTTACGACGATGGGACAGATACCCGACACGAACTTGTGGATGGAGAACTCATTGAAATGCCGCCCGAATCACAGCAAAATAACGATATTGCTAAACGTATTTTGTTTGAACTTCTCAAGCATTTCCCGATCGAACTGATTGCCTACAAAGATACTGAAATCGAAGTCTCTGGCAGACAAGCAAGATGCCGACTCCCCGATCTAATTGTTCATTCTGAAGAATCTTATGCGGCATTGATCGGCAAAACTCGATCGACCATTACCCACGAAATGCCATCTCCCGCGATCGTCATTGAAGTCGTTTCTCCGGGCACAACCAATCGCGACCGAGACTATCGCCACAAACGCACAGAATACGCTGCCCGCTGCATTTCTGAATATTGGATTATCGACCCACAAGACCAGCAAGTCACACTCTGCATTTGGGACAACGGACAGTACGAAGATCAAGTCCACCGCGGCGATGACCGATTGCAATCTCAGATCGTGCCTGCGTTTGCGCTCACGGTGAATCAAATCCTCAACCCATCGCAAATTTAAACCCAATCCAAACCCAGAGCGCGTATCCTAAGAAGAGTGTGAAGTTTTTTAAACTCCTAACCCTAATCTATGAAATGTATCATCGATCGCCGTGCTCAGTTTTCGGCAAGTCATCGGTACTACTTGAGCGAACTGAGCGAAGCGGAGAACGTCGAGCGATTCGGAGCCTGTAGTCGGTCGCCCGGACATGGACACAATTATGTGCTGTATGTCTCGATGCTGGGAGATCTTGACGAGTATGGAATGGTGCTAAACCTGTCTGATGTGAAGCACGTAATCAAGCGCGAAGTGACGAGTCAGCTTGATTTTTCCTTCCTGAATGACGCTTGGGACGAATTCCAGCAAACGCTTCCGACCACTGAACATATTGCACGATCGATCTGGAAACGACTGGAATCGCACTTACCGATCGTCAAAATCCGACTGTACGAACATCCCGAACTTTGGGCAGATTATCTAGGAAACAATATGGAAGCCTACCTCACCATTAGTACTCATTTCAGCGCCGCTCACCGTCTCGCTCGTCCAGATCTAAGCTACGAAACAAACTGTGAAATCTACGGTAAGTGTGCTCGTCCGAATGGTCACGGTCATAACTATCACCTTGAAGTCACAATCAAAGGTGAAATCGATCCGAGAACAGGAATGATTGCAGATTTAGTTGCATTTCAGAAAGCAGTTGATGATTATGTAGTAGAACCGTTTGATCACACATTCTTGAATAAAGATATTCCATATTTCGAGAAAGTTGTGCCCACTGCTGAAAACATTGCTGTTCACATTCGCGATCTGCTGGAAGATCCGATTGGGCAAATTGGTGCACAGTTGTACAAAGTGAAATTGATTGAAAGCCCGAATAATTCCTGTGAGGTTTACGGTGCCAGCGCGACCGATTCGATCGCACTTTCGATGCGTGAACCTGCATTCGCAAAGGTATAGCTGATTTAGAGCAGTCCATCTCTGTAAAGTTTTGAGGTGGACTGTTCTTTAAAGGGAACTTTGAATGCGGCTTGATAATTCGGGGTCTTGGATACGTCGATTAAATCAATCCTCGCATTGCTAATAAAGCGGTTCCATAAGCTGCCTCTGTTTGAGTCGCACTCTGCACCGAAACACCAAGGTGACGTTGCCGAATTGCTGTCCAAGCTTGATTTTTTGCTCCTCCCCCTGCGGTCAACACTCGCTTTAAGGGTGTCGCTCCGAAAGATTCCAGCAGTCGATATCCTTGCGCTTCAATTCTCGCCATGCTCTCTAGCAGACCGTGGAGAAATTCGACTCGATCGCCCGGTCTTGGTTCTAGTCGAGGAGCAAGGGTTGGATCATTGATTGGAAATCGATCGCCCGGTTGCAACAACGGATAGTAATCGAGTGGACTTTCACGATCGGGAATACGATCGCTCAATTCCCGCAGTTCATTCGAGGTAAAAAAGTGCTCCAACACTGCGCCACCCGTATTAGAAGCACCACCGACTAACCATCTATCTTTGTAACGATGACTGTAGATACCAAACTCTGATCGATCGATGCGAGTCTCGCTCAGTAACTTTAGAACTAATGTTGATCCGAGCGAAGTGACAGCATCCCCACTTTCTTTCGCTTCACTCGCAATAAAAGCAGCAATACTATCAGTTGTTCCCGCACAAATTTGACAAGTTAGCGGAATGTTAAATCGTTGAGCGATCGCGCTTTGAATCGGTGCGATCGCGCTTCCGGGTTCTACCACGATCGGCAACAATTCTCGCAGAGGCAACCAGTCTGGATACTCGAATCGCTCTACATCATAACCAAGCTTCAAACTATTGTGATAGTCACTCATTCCTAACTGTCCATGCAGTAGAAATGCTAACCAATCTGCTTGATGAAGAAAGTACTGTGCTTTAGAAAACAGTTCACAGTTCGATTGCCACCATAGTAACTTTGCAAGGCTCGATGTCGCACTTATGACCGTATGTTGTTCGGGTGCAATGTTGCGAATTTGGTCTAGCACGCTTGCACCACGAGCATCGTTGTACATCAAAGGTTCAGTGATTGGAACTCCAGCACGATCGCATAATAAAACCGTTGAAGAGGTTCCATTAATTGCAATTCGAGCTAAGCGTGATCGAACCTCGATCGACAATGCTTCTAGAAGTTGCCACAGCATTTGATCCCAATGTTGAGAAGCTTTCACACTGGTTTGAGCAACTAGATCACCGTTGGAATGAATTGCGATCGCTCTTGCTCCAGAGGTGCCAAAATCGATTCCGAGAAATAGATCCATAAGTCGTTAAGATTATTCAACAAATCTTTTCAAATCGAATTCAATCTTCCTAAAATAGCGTTCAAAAATAAACTCAGTTTTGAGGAGAAATGGTATTGATGTATACCTTTGATATTGTTGGAGTCTCTCCAATCTTGTCTTTCTTCAATCAACAACAAAACGTTCTTGAAAAAAATCAATCTACCGGAGTCGAATACGTTTCGACATTTGAATGTACGCTCGATGCTTTAATTCATTCTGTTGAAACGGTTAGCCCTCACCACAAGTGGCATCTAGACGAAGTTGTAGGAACAGTTGTGAACTTCTGGATGAACAATTCTGACCTCATTCATCACTGGAAAGATCGCCTTCAAGATGCTGGAAAAGAAAGCCTCCTTGTGAGTCGAGTTGCAGATATTCATTCGCTTAAGAATGAGTTTGAACGATTACTTTAGAATTGTAAACTTCGTTACTTCCGAACTCTTTCTTGGGTAGGACGTAGGAACCTGGTCAATACCGTTTTACTGAGGATCAGTTTAGAGGTATTGCTATGGAAACTCAGGACAAAGTAATGTCACTGCCCCATTTAAGAGAACTGGGAATCACACGCGAAATGGTCTTTCCGATCGGGCTAGGTGGAATGCCGATGTCAATCCGCGGTCGCCCATCGGAAGATCAATCGATCGCGACGATTCATAAAGCTTTAGAACTCGGTGTCACATTGATTGATACAGCCGATGCCTACTGTCGCGACGAATCCGATAAGCATCACAATGAAAAACTAATTTATAAAGCAATTCAACAATACTCTGGTGATAAAAGCCAAGTGATGATTGCCACAAAAGGCGGATTAATGCGCCCGAATGGAGCTTGGACACAGAACGGCAACCCCGATCACTTACGGCAAACGATTCGCGAAAGTTTTGAAGCTTTAGGTGGCAATAAACCGATCGACATTTGGCAATATCATTCGCCCGATCCGAATTATTCGATCGAAGACGCGCTCACCCCTGCTAAAGAAGCTCAGCATCAAGGATTAGTCCGCTACGTGGGCGTGTCAAACTTCAGCGTAGATCAAATCAAACGGGCGCGGGATGTGGTTGAAATTGTCTCGGTACAAAACCAGTACAATCCTTGGCATCGCAACCCCGAATATGATGGCGTACTCGAATACTGTGAGTCCGAAGGCATTACCTTTTTACCTTGGAGTCCGCTCGGTGGTTCTGGTCGAGTGAGTCAATTAAAGCAGTTCTCTGGTATTGCAGATTTAGCGGCTGAGAAAGAACTCTCAGTTTACAGTTTGATTTTGGCGTGGATGCTGTCAAAATCGCCTTGTATTGTTCCGATTCCGGGTGCAAGTAAACCAGAAAGTATTGCAGATTCGGTGAAGGCGACACAGGTGCGGTTAGATCCGATGGAAATTGCGATCGTGGAAGATGCGATCGCGCAGGTTTGATGTTTTAGAAATCCAACAGAAAAGGGTCAGGCAAGATGCCCGACCCACAATTTCTTCCTAAATTCAAATCAACGCGGAATTTCCCGAACTGCTGCTTGTGCATCCTTCCGCAGTCCATCTGCAATCCGGAACAATTCCCGCCCGTTCCGCAGATGATGATCATCATAGTTATTCGTGAAATAACTTAACTCATCAATGCCATCACTCAACTGATTCAAACAGTAATACAAATTCGCAGCGGCTCCGGCAGCACTCGGAGGATTCGGAATCGATCGAAAATTCTGCTGTGCCTTTGCCAGTAATTCCTGACATTCTTCCAAATACGCCTGGAAATTTTCCATCAATTCATCATCAAATGGATCAGCCGCAAGCTCGTTGATTTGCGACTTCAGCGGACGAATGATTTGATTCAGGATGCGATTCACTGACGTAAAAAGTTTCAGCCAAAGCTTCAATTGATTATCAGCATTCTGTTCTGCTTCTCGCTGCTGTCGATATTTCGCTTGGGCGGCTTCGTTTCGCTCTCTTCGCGATCGCAGTTCTGCTTCAGAGTAACCCGCCTCAGAATATTTCAACTGCTGGTCATACGATCGACGACTCTGCGGATCGCCTAACACTTCGTATGCCGCATTAATACGAGAAATGCGATCGTGACTTGCGGTTGCACGATTGCTATCAGGGTGGAACTGTTTCGCTAACCGTCGATAAGCTTGCTTGATCTCTGCTTGAGTTGCAGTCGGATCAAGGTCGAGAATTTGGTAGTGGGTAAGAGTGTGAGTAGCCATTCTGCCATTCTAAAAGGCGAATTGGTTTGGGAGCTAGGCACTAGAGGATCGGTTTTTTGTCAACCCATTTCTACCTTTTTACGGTTTTCCCTAGCTCCCCAAACGCTTAGCCGTTCAGCATCGCAGCAGGCATCGTTAATTCCGGATCTTGGAAGAGCGCTGTACTCAGATAGCGTTCACCAAAGCTCGGCTGAATCATCACAATTAGCTTGCCCAGATTTTCGGGACGCTTGCCGACTTCGATCGCAGCTTTGAGTGCCGCACCGCTGGAAATCCCAGACAGTAAGCCCTCTTCCCGCGCCAATCGACGACTGTATGCGATCGAGTCATCATCCGAGACAGAAATCACTTCATCGATCAAATTCACATTCAGCACAGGCGGCACAAATCCCGCTCCGATCCCTTGAATTTTATGAGGTCCAGGTCTTCCACCAGAAAGCACCGGACTATTTAAGGGTTCAACCGCGATCGCTTTAAAGCTCGGTTTGCGCTGCTTAATCACTTCCGCAACTCCGGTAATCGTTCCACCCGTACCGATCCCCGCGACGATGAAATCAACTTCACCTTCGGTGTCTTCCCAAATTTCCGCGGCGGTCGTTTCGCGGTGAATTTGAGGATTCGCAGGATTGCGGAACTGTTGCAGCATATAAGCATTCGGGGTCGTATCGACAATGTGCTGTGCTCGTTGAATGCAGCCTGCCATACCCTCGATTCCCGGTGTTAATTCGAGTTCGGCTCCGTACGCTCTCAGCATGGCGCGTCGTTCCGAACTCATCGTTTCTGGCATTGTTAAAATCAATCGATAGCCTTTTGCCGCTGCCGCCATCGCGAGCGCAATTCCGGTATTTCCAGAAGTCGGCTCGACTAATACTGTTTTTCCGGGCGAGATTAATCCTTCACGCTCTGCTGCCAAAATCATACTGATCCCGATGCGGTCTTTCACCGAGGCGGACGGGTTCATCCCTTCGAGCTTTGCCACGATGCGGGCAACACATCCCTCGGCTTGAGGAATACGATTCAGTTGGACGAGTGGGGTATGTCCAATCAAAGCGGTCACATTTTGAGCAATACGCATAAGACGAATGGGGGTAAAAAACGCGATCGAGAAATCTAAATGTAGTACATGAAATCAAGCTGACGACGGGCATCACGGCGTTCTCGCAGATCTTTCAGCGTATATTTCTGAAACACCGAATTCGCCGCATCGTTCGCCTCTTGCCAGATCTCACAGACAATTGACCCTTCTAGGGTTTTACCAGATTTCAAAGCTGTTTCCTGATCGATCGGCTGATGGTCGAATCCTTCAAGACACGCTAACACATCGAACAAGGTGATTTTCCAGGGTTCCCGCGCTAGGAGATAGCCGCCTTTGGCTCCCCGCTGCGATCGCACAATTCCACCGCGGCGTAACGTTGCCAGCAATTGTTCAAGATAGCGATCGGGAATGTTTTGCTGAGCCGAGATTTGACGAATTTGCAGGGGTTCGCCGCTGTCATAGACGACGGCGAGTTCGATTAGTGCTAATAGAGCGTACTCACTCTTACAGGAAATCTCCACGGGCGTTCTCTGGGATCAGGTTAACAGGCTTTCTTCTAGTATACTCCGGTTTCTCACTAGGGTTTTGTAGGTTTTCTAAACGTCATAAAAAAAGCCCCGCAACTTGCGAGGCTGATAATTCAAGTTGAAATTCGATTAGAACGAGAAAGTCGTCCGAATTGTACCGACGTAAACAGTGTCATTGGCATTGTTGTGCTCAGGATTGAAGATCACGATAATGCCAGGGGTGATCGAAATGTTGTTGTTCAAACGCAAGCGGTACAGACCTTCCAGGTGGAACGAGGTATCCGGATCGTCTGCCAAGTCGCTGCTGGTGACTTTCGGCGGCATCCCGAAGATTACCCCAGCCAAGTTGCCCTTACCACCCAGGTCAGGGAACGCCAGCGAAACTGCCCAGTTCAAGATATCTGCTTCTGAACCTGCCAACACTCCAGATTCCGCATTGGCTTTGGTCAGACCACCCCAACCCGATAACACGAAGTTCGGCGTGATGCGGAAGCTTCCTTGAATCCCGAAGTTATCGGTCGAGGTCGCAACACCGCCACCAAACGGAGCGTTGGACAAACGGCTACCGGTTGCGGAAGTGGTTGCGACGTTACCGCCTCGATCGTATCCGCGAACGTAGGTGAAACCGACTTCTGCACCCGGAGCGAATCGGAACGCAAGCTGAGCGAGTGCTGCATTCGAGCCATTGAACACACCACGAGCGCCCGTGGGATCTTGAGCTTCATCGGCGATATAACCGAGCGATAAGGTGAAGGCATTACCCAAAGGCAAGTTTGCAGTCACACCCGCACCACTGACCACACCGGGTGAAGCACCTTGACGGTAGATCGGGTTAAAGCGACCAAAGCGCGAGATCGAGCCTTGTCCATCACTTGCCAACAGGGGGTTGAAGTTGTTGACGTTGTTGTAAAACTCACCGTTGATCGCATCAAGGGTGATGTTTCCACCACGACCGATCGGGAAGCGGTAGAACAATTTATCAACGATCGCAGCGTTACCGCTGGCACCGCCACCCTCGAAGGATAAGCGAGCCATGTTGGTTCCGGTTGCGCCTGGAGCCGCTGCGCTACCAACACCGAAATCTGTAATGTTCCGAGCTTGAATCCGGGTGACTAAAGTATCTTGACCCGTGAAGCTGGTTCTCAGGCTCAGACGAACCCGGTTGCTAAAGGTGGTGTTATCGTCTACGGTGCCTGCTCCGAAGGGTGCCGCAGCTCCACCAGCGGGAGTCGTTCCCACTGCTTTGAAGTCGCCTTGTGCGCCAGAGACTGCGAAGATTGCTTCCCCTTGCAGTTTGGTGGTGGTAGAGAATTGTTGCTTCTCTAAAGTCGTGGTGCGGGCTTCGAGCGAATCAACGCGACCGCGAATCGTTGCCAGTTCTGCTGCGAATTGCTCTTGCAGTTTTTGCAGGGTGGCTAAGTCTTCTTTTTTAACGAGGTCTGCGGTGGATGCTGCGATCAGTTCGTTGACACGATCGAGACACGCATTCAGACCTGCCGCAAATTCAAAACGAGTTGTAGCGCGGTTGCCTCGGAAAGTCCGATCGGGATAACCCGCGATACAGCCGTAGCGCTCAACCAGCGATTGAAGTGCTTGGAATGCCCAATCGGTCGGGCGGACATCAGAAAGCTGAGAAACTGAAGTGACTTGTCCAGCGTCATTTGCTGAGACGGTTCCTTCGTTGCTGTAAGCGTTGACCTGATCGAGAGAGGGAATTGTTTGAGTCGGTTCAGTTTTGACTTCAGATGCGCTTACCAGTCCAGCAGCACCGATCGTAGCGGAGACAGTCAGCGTTGCGCTGAGCAGTACTGGATTTACCAGCAGCGATTTCAACAATTGATTAGCCATGATCACTTCCGTATTCACACCATCGAGTAAAGAACGTTAAGCGTCTACTTCTAAGGGCAGAGTACAACGTCTTCAACAGTATAGTCTAGTACAATCTTTGGGCTGAACCTATCGAAAATTTCAATCATAAATAAATCTACGGATGCGATTGGCTTGTGTCGATTGTTGTGATCTGCAATACATGAATTTCTTTACAGAATCTTCATTGAGTTCAGCCGAATCTCAGAGGCAAAATCTTTCTGAAGGCGATGCCATCGATCGCACACGATCGATAAAATCAGTTTCGTGAAGAAGGGTTAGACGCGCATGATGAGATTCGTTTCAGATCCAGCGACATCACTCAAGATTGAGAAAATGCAGGAGCGAGTGAGATGGCGCAATCCGAAAGTGATCGATCGTGGCATTGATCAGACTCGATTAGCGATCGATGACGCGAAAGAGCAAGAAGCCTTTTCGTTTCTGGTGATTGGCGATAGCGGCTCAGGACGACATCCAGGACATTCTCCTCAGCGCAGAATCACAGAACAGATGTTGCCGCATCGTGAGGAGTGTCGCTTTGTGTTGCATACTGGCGACGTGGTGTATTTGGTGGGATCAAGCGAGTTTTACCCACAGAATTTTATTGAGCCGTATCGGGAATTCATTGTAGGCGGCGAGAACCCGAAGAACATCACATTTGATCAGATGGTGTTTAATCTGCCATTTCTACCTGTGTTAGGAAATCATGATTATTATGATTTGCCGATTTTTTACGGCGTGTTAGCACAACTTTCTTATCCGGTTCGACGAGTTTTACGATCGCGCATCGATTTCGATATTCGCTTTCATGGGTCGTATCAAGGAAGAGCTTTCGCTCAAGCTTTTATGGATCTGCTCTCGACGGCAGATCAGCAAGGGAAACTCGCGGCACATCTGGATCAACATTACACCGCAGAAACTTCGACCGGACGCTGTTTGAAGTACGAACCGGGATCATTTACGCGCCTGCCGAATCGGTATTACACGTTTCGCTATGGTGGGATTGATTTCTTTGCACTCGATTCTAATACGATCAATGAGCCAGTTTTGCCTTCGACCGATCAAAGCGATCGACAAAAACTCATTGAGCAGCGTGACGCGATCGAACAAGAGAAGCAACAGCTAGTGTTAGAAATGGGTCGAATGGATGTATCTGAGCCAGAACAATCAGATCAAGCGGATGATATTCGCGTGAAGTTGCAGCAGCTTGAGGAGATTCAGATCGACATTGAGAAACAGCTCAATCCTTCAGCAAATGTGACCGTCGATTATGAGCAATTGGATTGGTTACGCGATCGATTAGTTCAATCTTGGCAAGATCCTGAAGTGCGAGGACGAATCATTTATTTTCATCATCCGCCGTATGTGACCGAGGCAACGAAATGGTATCAGGCGCAGACTTTCGCCGTTCGATATCGATTGCGGCAAGTGTTTGATGATGTCGTAAAGCAGATTGATCCCAAAGGTCGCCCGATCGTTGATCTCGTGCTCAACGGTCACGCTCATTGTTTTGAGTACCTCAGAACGGTAGACACAGGACATGCAGACTCGAATATCAATTGGGTTGTGTGTGGTGGAAGTGGCTATAGTTTGCGACGACAACGAGAAGAAGGCGCAGAGATCACAGAGCGGGATGGTTTAGAGGAAAAGATTGTTGCAAAATCACAGTTATTTGTCGGGCGAACCGGACAAGGAAGCAACAAGCAGCGACCGTATTCGTTTCTAAGAATTGATGTCACCGCAGACGATCCAGTGAAGTTGATTCTGCGCCCTTATGTGTCGGAATGGTCGAAGCGACAGTGGCACGATCGAGCACTTGATCCCATTGTGATTGGATGATGAGGCAGCAAGAATTGATTGAATTTCTCGATCGCTTTTTTCAAGTGGAGCAATACTCTGAAGATGAGCGAGGCGGAATTTATCGACAAAGCGATCAACTGATTCAACGATTGGGATTGATGTTAGAACCGATTCCGAATGTCGATCGCTGGATTAAGAATCATCGCATTGATAGTTTATTTATTCATCGACCTTGGCAACTCGATCCTGAACTCGATATCGGTGTGACTTACTATCATTTAGCCTTTGATGAACGGTTGACATTGGGATTTAATCCACGATTAGCAGAAGTATTGTCTCTCAGGAATGTGCAACCCTTTGGAGAAAAGGCAGGGCGATCGATTGGAATGATCGGAGAAATTCCGCTGCAGAGTTTCGATCGCTATTCTGGACAAGTTCGAGACATTTTTGGTGGATATGAACCTGCAATTGCTCATCGGGAAAAGATTAGCAAAATTGCGATCGTAGGGGCAATGAATGAAGAACTAGTGCGATCGGCAGCAGACCAAGGTGCAGACCTCTATATCACTGGACAATTTCGAGTCTCTGCAAAACCCGCAGTGTTAGAAACCAGAATGAATGTGATCGAAGTCGGGCATCGTCGATGTGAACACTGGGGATTAAGAGCATTGTCGGGAGTCTTGCGAGAACGTTGGACAAAGCTACAAGTGATTTCGGCTTGAATCTTTAGAACAATGTTAGTTCGACGAGTTTTTTTGCTTCGATTCCGTCTCGCCCCGGAATGAAATTCGGGGCGAGAAAACAACGCAGCGAAAAAATTCATCAACTCACGTTAAAACAAAGCGATCGTCGAATTGAATCAACGATCGCTCTTTCCAAAATTTTTGCTCCCCTTTCCGCAGAGAGAGGAGTTAGAGCACCTTACTTCGCTGCCGCAGCTTCTCGTGCTGCCGAAGCTTCGTCTGGATGAATCCCCAATCGAGTTAAATTCACTCGACCCCGGTTATCGATTTCGCGGATCTTCACGACCACTTCATCGCCCACCGTGACCTCATCTTCAACCTTACCGACTCGATGATCTGCCAACTGCGAAATGTGGATCATGCCTTCTTTTCCAGGCAAGAACTCCACAAACGCACCGATCGGAATAATTCGCGTCACTTTGCCCGCATAGACATCACCCGCACTCAGCTTGCGCGTCATGCCTTGGATGATTGCTTTTGCCCGTTTCGCTTTCTCACCTTCGATCGCGCTAATTGTCACCGTTCCATCTTCAGCAATATCGATCTTGGCTCCGGTTTCTTCGGTGATGCCTTTGATCGTTTTACCACCCGGTCCGATGATCATGCCGATCTGATCCGAATCGATCTTAATCGTCAACAAGCGAGGCGCATAGGGAGAGAGTTCGGGGCGCGGTTGGTCGATCGCTTCGAGCATCTTACCCAAGATATGCAGTCGGGCGGGTTTTGCTCGGTGAATCGCATCGGCAATCACATTCATCGGCAACCCAGAAATTTTCATATCGAGTTGCAGTGCTGTGATTCCGGTGTCGGTGCCTGCGACTTTGAAATCCATGTCGCCTAAGAAGTCCTCAATCCCCTGAATGTCTGTGAGGATGCGAATTTCTTCGCCTTCTTTGATCAGTCCCATCGCTGCACCGCTTACAGGTTTGACGAGCGGAACGCCTGCGTGCATCAGTGCCAGCGTCGAACCAGAAACGGAACCCATCGAGGTCGAACCGTTGGAAGATAAAACTTCCGAGACGACTCGAATCACGTAAGGGAACTGTTCTTTTGGTGGTAGAACTGGAACTAGAGCGCGTTCTGCTAAAGCACCGTGACCGACTTCGCGCCGACCCGGCGATCGCATCGGACGAGTTTCACCGACCGAGAAGGGCGGGAAGTTGTAGTGATGCAGGTAGCGTTTTTCGGTGTCGGGATGCAAATCATCCATTTCTTGCTCGTCGCCCGGACTGCCAAGCGTTGCGATCGATAAAACCTGAGTCAGTCCCCGATTAAACACCCCGCTCCCGTGAACGCGCTGCGGCAGAACGCCGACCCGACAAGAAATCGGACGAATTTCATCAAGCTGACGACCATCAACCCGCACATTGTCCTCGACGACTTGACGACGCATCAGCGTTTTGTTCACATCTTTGAAGGTGTTACCCACTGCTTTGGCATCGGCTGCCGCTGCGACTTTGACCGGATCGTCGTCGGGCAATTCTGCGATCGCGGCAACGAGTGAAGCTTTGACTTCATCGAGTGCAGCATCGCGAACAGTTCGATCTTTTTCCAGTCGCGCCAGAATTTCTTTGACTGGAGCAGTAACGCGATCGCGAATGAAGTTTTCTAGCGTTTGATCAACTTCTGGGGCGGCTTCTTGCACCAGTTCGATTCCGAGTTCCTGAATGAAATCGCGCTGAGCTTGAATCAAATCGCGCACCGCTTCATAACCGAAATCGATCGCTTCGATCATGTCGGCTTCAGGAAGCTGATTTGCGCCTGCTTCGACCATGATCACGCCATTGGGAGAGCCTGCGACAACGAGATCTAAATCACCGGATTCGATCTCTTTATAGGTCGGATTAATGACAAAATCGTCTCCGACTAATCCCACGCGCACTGCCGCCATCGGACCATTAAACGGAATCTTTGCGAGGAGAACCGCGATCGAAGCTCCAGTTACCGCGAGCACATCCGGCGGAACTCGTTCATCCATCGACATCGTGGTTGCCACGATTTGGATATCGTCCCGTAACCAGGAGGGGAACAACGGGCGCATCGGTCGATCAATCAAACGGCTGGTGAGGATTGCCTTTTCAGGGGGACGACCTTCGCGCTTGAGGAATCCGCCCGGAATGCGTCCGGCTGCGTACAAGCGTTCCTCATAATCGACTAGCAAGGGGAGAAAATCGATCCCTTCTCTCGCTTTCGCACGAGTCGCAGTCACTAGAACTGCCGTATCTCCCGACTCGATTAAAACTGCTCCTCCAGCTTGGGGTGCTAACAAGCCTACTTTGAGTCGAATATCCCTTCCATCGAAGGATATTGACTTCTCGAACTCTTGCATGAAGTATATTTTCCTTTCTTCTCTTTGTTTCTGCTTCTTGCAATCGTAGCACTGATATACTTTTTGCTGCTTTTTTATTTCTAGAACTCGAAGAGTACAAAAGGCGTGAAATCTCAGAGAGACTAGGGAAATCATCCTTTGAGCGATCGCGATAGAATGAAATGAATCGGCAGGATTTATACAGCTTGTTACGTTGCTTCACGAATTAGAAAGATTGTTCAATTCGCGTTATCAAAAGCGCGATCGGTGGGATTAAGTTTTACAGAAATTTGGGTCGAGATCATTCAACTTCTCAGAAGATCAGAGGTGGCTTGCCCAAAATTGGATAGATTTGCTTTTATTCGAGTAGATTGGCATGGCAGTTTTACACGGTGGATGGTTCGCGCAAGCAGCAGAGTCGCAGAATGGCGGCTTGTTTTTGTGGGGAGAAATGTGGCGCAGATTGGAATCGATCTCTGCTTCTCCAGCGGTTCCGCTTCATCCCTACGCGATGAATCAAACGGAACTTCTCGCATTTCTAGAACCGTTGGGGCTGAAATTGCCAGGATTGAAGTCTGAAGCTCCAAAACGGGGACGAAAAAGCACATCGACGCTGGAGAATTCGACGACACGAGTTTTGGCGTTACCGATCGACGGAGAAGCGCCCCAGTTATCTGCAACTCCGATTTCCGAATGGGTGCTGTATCCGTGGAAGGTGGAAGGGCTTTGGCTCAATCCTTCTGAAGCATTTGAATTTCTAAACTCGTTGCCGCTGGGTGCTTTGGGCGATGATTCGTTCATGGGCGGCGATTTGCGGTTTTGGTCACATGGGGCGCGATGGGCGTTGGATTTGTTAGCTCGATCGAAGTTTCTCCCTAATCTTGCTCAGTGGGAAGCGCTCTTAGACAGCTCAACCGATCAAACTCGATTGCGTCATTTTGTGCGTCAAATGCCTTCAGTTTGTCGGTTGTATCAGAATGGCGAAGAATTTGCGCTTGATTTGCCGATCGAGCCTCAAGATCTGCTGAATGATTTTCTCAATCAATTGATTGATTCTCAAGTTCGCAAATCAGTCACGTTACCGCGATCGCAATCCCTGCTGCAAACCTGGATACAAGGACTCGGAACGAAATCATCAACGTTGAATGAAACCGACTCGAAAACGTTGTCGATCTCGTTATCAAATTGGAAAGCACCGCTGCAAAAAAGTCAGGCACAATTTCGAGCTTGTTTGAAGTTAATTCCACCTGCTGAAAGTTACCAAAGCTGGAAGATTGAATACTTATTGCAAGCGATCGATGATCCAGAGTTCACGATCAATGCTCCGATGATTTGGCGGAATGCTGTTGAGCAATTGCACCACGAGGGACGAATCATCGATCGACCTCAAGAAACATTATTGATGGGATTGGGACTAGCATCGCGCCTTTATCCATTGATTGAACCCAGTCTGCAAGAAGCCCGACCGCAAGCCTGTTTACTCGATCCCACTCAGGCTTATGACTTTCTGATGAATGTGGTTTGGCGCTTGCAAGATAGTGGAATTGGGGTACTTCTGCCGCCGAGTTTGGCAAATCGGGGCGGACTGGCGAATCGATTAGGCTTGCGAATCAAAGCATCCACGCCAACTAAACAGAAGAAGGGCAAGCTCGGATTGCAGAGTCTATTGAATTTTGAATGGGAATTGTCGATCGGCGGTCAGAGTCTCAGTAAAAAAGAATTCGATCGCTTAGTTGCTAAGAATTCACCTTTAGTTGAAATTAACGGCGAATGGGTCGAACTGCGGCAATCCGATATTCGATCGGCGCAATCGTTTTTTGCAGCGAGAAAAGATCAAACAACACTATCGCTTGAAGATGCGTTGCGGATTAGTACCGGGGATACACAAACGATCGAGAAACTTCCGGTGGTCAGCTTTGAGGCATCAGGCGCACTACAAGAGTTAGTTACAACACTGACCGGAACTGGAACACCAGAAGAAATCAAAACACCCAAAGCGTTTCAGGGCGAACTCAGACCATATCAATTACGCGGCGTTTCATGGTTAGCATTTCTAGAAAAATGGGGGCTTGGAGCGTGTTTAGCGGACGATATGGGACTGGGAAAAACTCCGCAATTTCTCGCATTCTTGATGTATTTAAAAGAACAAAAGCTTTTAGAGAAACCAACGCTTCTTGTTTGTCCAACTTCAGTTCTAGGCAATTGGGAGCGAGAAGTTAAAAAGTTTACACCAACACTTAAAGTATTGATACATCATGGTGATAAACGATTGCAGGGAAAAGCGTTTCAAACTGCGATCGCGAATTGCGGTTTAGTTCTCACCAGCTATCCACTTGTTCAACGTGATGTTAAAACCCTTACCTCTGTTAGCTGGCAAGGTATCGCACTAGACGAAGCACAGAACATCAAAAATTCAGAAGCTAAACAATCCCAAGCTGTTCGAGAATTAGAAGCAGAATTCAAAATTGCACTGACTGGAACCCCTGTCGAAAATCGGTTAACTGAACTATGGTCAATTCTCGATTTTCTCAATCCAGGTTATTTAGGACAGAAGAACTTTTTCCAGAGACGATTCGCGATTCCGATCGAGCGTTACGGTGATACTACTTCGCTGCAAACATTACGATCTCTAACCCAACCGTTCATTCTGCGCCGATTGAAAACAGATCGCTCTATCATTCAAGATCTGCCCGAAAAGCAAGAAATGCCCGTTTACTGTGGACTTTCTGCTGAGCAAGCCGCATTGTATCAAGCGATCGTGGATCAATCTCTCGCCCAAATCGAAGCCGCAGAAGGCATTCAGCGTAAAGGAATCATTCTTGCATTGCTCACGAAGCTCAAACAAATTTGCAATCATCCCGCATTATTTAACAAAGAAGAAACAATTCCATCTAATCGATCGGTGAAACTGCAACGACTTGAAGAAATGTTAGAAGAAGCCGTTTCAGAAGGCGATCGCGCTTTGATTTTCACGCAATTTGCAGAGTGGGGTAAGCTGCTCAAACCGCATTTGGAACAACAATTAGGACGGGAAACGCTTTTCCTTTATGGCAGCACACCGAAGAAACAGCGCGAAGAAATGATCGATCGATTCCAAAACGATCCGCAAGCTCCGAGAATTTTTATTCTGTCACTCAAAGCGGGCGGAGTTGGATTAAACCTTACTCGTGCGAATCATGTGTTTCACTACGATCGGTGGTGGAATCCAGCGGTTGAAAATCAAGCAACCGATCGCGTTTTCCGCATTGGTCAGCAGCGCAATGTTCAAGTGCACAAATTCGTCTGTACCGGAACCTTAGAAGAACGAATTCACGACATGATCGAGAGCAAAAAAGCATTAGCAGAACAAGTGGTCGGGACAGGTGAAAACTGGCTAACAGACTTGAATACCGATCAGTTAAGAGATTTGCTCTTGCTCGATCGTAGTGCAGTGATTGAGGACTAAACCGATGAGTGATGCTTATGCTCAACCGAGTCGCGAATGGTGGGTCGAACAATGGATCGAAGTTCTAGAACGCATTGGATTCACACAGCGGTTAGCACGAGCGCGAAACTATGCGCGTCAAGGAAATGTATTAAGCATCGAGTTCAAAGGTGCAAAAGTAACTGCGAAAGTGCAAGGAACGGCACCTGAACCTTATGAAGTGACCTTTTCGCTCGATCGCTTTACCGATGAAGAATGGAGCTATGTGATTGAAACAATGGCAGAACGAGCCATCTTTTCTGCCAAACTGCTTGCAGGCGAAATGCCACAAAACATTCAAGATGTCTTCACCGCGAATGGACTCAGCCTATTTCCCTTCGACAAATCGAGCATTCATAGCCGCTGTAGTTGTCCCGATCCAGCCAATCCTTGTAAACACATCGGGGCTGTTTACTATCTTTTGGGTGATCAATTCGGAGAAGATCCGTTCGTGATCTTTCAACTGCGTGGACGCACTAAAGACGAAATCATCAATGCTCTGAGACAAATTCGCAGCTCAGGAGAAGAACCGACTGCAACAAGTGCGATCGTTCGTCCTGCAACACCGCTCAATCCTGATCAATTCTGGATTTACACTGAGCAACTCGAACCTTCGCTCATTGTGATTACGCCGCCACCCAGTAGTGAAACGGTGCTCGATGTACTCGGAGCACTTCCCATCAAAGTAGAACCGCCTGCGAACCAAGTTGCGATGGAAACGCTGAAATTGGTTTATCAAACGGTCAGCATGGAAGCGGTTAAATTGGCAATGGCGATCGGGGGATGATCGATCGTAAAATTGATGGTTTTTGTATTAAGAAAACGTTGCAGTTTTAGCGAATCAAAATAGTAGGAATAAGTAAGGCTCTATATTTTCTTGAAACTACATCACTGGTTTAGCTTGATATTTTTTAGCAGTGCTGCGATTTATACCGTAGTACTTAAAATTCTTTTGAGAGCAGAATCCAGTCTATTCTCTCAAACCTGAATCATCCATATTTTGCAGCACAGTTTCGGGAATTTCTCGACTCTGTGAAGCGTGTATGAAGTGATACTTACATCTGCATGGATTGTTTGAAAATTCAACGCGGTTTTCACGGAACCCGGTAGAGCAAAGTCAACAAGAATGGTAATTAGAAAGGGTACGAAACTTTTTGCTCTGAGTAAATCATGGTACAAGAACGGATTTTAACTGAATCTTTTAGGAATGCAGATGTCGAACAATTCAATTGGATTTTTGGCACCAGTCGATCGACTGCACTTCCTCCGATTCTGACTGCTCGCGGTAGCAGTTCCGCCTCATTTCGTGGACTCCCTGGCGGCGGTACAGATACCCCTGGTAATGGTGCACTCCGACTCACCAACAACACTCAGAATCAAGGCTCCTTTGTCATCTATGACAAACCCCTCAACTCTGCATCGGGTCTTTCCGTCCAGTTCGATCTTTATTCCTATGGTGGCAGTAGTCCTGGAGCAGATGGAATTAGCTTCTTTCTAATCGACGGTAGCGCCAATCCTACAACGGCTGGCGGCGTGGGTGGCAGTTTGGGATATTCCTCGAATTCTACTCCGGGAGAAGTCGGACCAGGAATCGTCGGAGGTTACTTGGGTATTGGCTTCGATGAATTTGGCAACTTCGCTGTTAATCGATATGGATCAGGTGGAATTGCCAGTGCCGATCGTGTGCCTCAATCGATTACCGTTCGCGGTCGAGAAGGATTAAACTATCCATTCATCACGACCACAGGCAGACTTCCTGGCGGAGCTACGATCGATTCAACCAGTACGACTCGCCCTGAAGCACGTCGGCGAGTTGGTGTTGATTTATCTAATACGGGCTTGCTCTCGGTTTCATTCGATCTCAACGGCGATGGCACCCTGACCTCGAACGAGCGAGTCATTTCAGATTTCAATGTGACGACCACCAACGGAGCTTTACCCGGTACCTTCAAGTTTGGATTTGCAGCATCGACCGGAGGTTCCACCAACTTCCACGAACTCAACAATCTGCAAATCAACACGTTTGACGGACCGTACAGACCGCTGGTTGAATTTCCTTCAACGACGCGGGTCATCAAGCCGACGGGAACGTTTGAGGTGACAGCTACGATCGATGTCGCCACCACGCAAACAGTCACGATTCCGCTGGAATTTACGGGCACGGCACTTCGGGGAACGGATTACAACATTCCAGGCTCAATTACGATCGCACCTGGACAAACTACAGGCAGCGTCACACTGACTGGACTAATTAACTCTCCGACCGTGAGCGATAAAACGATCGAGATTCGCCTTGGAACTCCGACAAATGCCGATCGTAGTCCTCAGAATTCAACGAAAAACGTTTTGCTGACCCGAATGAGCGACAACGATTGTGCCATTCCTGATTTCAATGGCGACAACAAAGTCGATATTCCCTGGCGAAACGTCAATTCAAATGAAACCGCGATTTGGCTGATTGATGGCACCAAGGTGGTAGATGGGAGTGCTCCGGGAGCGACCGATCCTGGTTGGGAAATTGTCTCCACTCGCGATTTCAACGCAGATGGTAAAACTGATTTGCTCTGGCGCAATTCCATCACAGGAGGTAACTCGCTCTGGCTGATGGATGGCAAAAATGTCTTGAGAGGCGAAAGCATTGCGTCCGTAGCAGATACCAACTGGCAAGTGATTGGATCACGTGACTTCAACAATGACGGAACCGCTGACATCTTCTGGAGAAATCGCTTATCGGGTGATAACGTCGTTTGGTTGATGAACAGCTTTAATGTGATCGATGGACGATCGATTGGTGTCGTTTCGACCGATTGGCAAATCTCTGATTTTGCAGACTTCAACAATGACGGAAAAGCCGATGTCGCATGGCGGAATTCTAACTCTGGTGGCTCTGTTGTTTGGTTGATGAATGGCAGCACCGTGAGTGAAGGACGTGCACTCGTTCCGCTGGCTGATCCAAACTGGGAATTCGTAGCGGCACGCGATACCAGCGGAGACGGTAAAGCGGACATTATCTGGAGGCAGCGAAATTCTGGACAAACCGTCGTCTGGCTAATGGACGGTGCGACGGTTGCAGGTGGAGGATTACTGTCGGCTCCAGATGCAAACTGGCAGATTGCGGATGTTTGTGACTTTAATGCAGACGGAAAAGCCGATATTGTCTGGCGGCATCGGACATCGGGCGAAAATGCAATCTGGCTGCTGGATGGTGCAACAGTTTCGACTGGCGCGCTGATTCCGACGGTTGCCGACGTGAACTGGGAAATCGTCGCAGCACGAGACACGAATCGCGATAACAAAGCCGATCTGATTTGGCGGAATCGGGTGAATGGTGGAGATGCGATCTGGTTAGTCGATGGTACGGAGATTACCGCAGGCGAAGCGACTCCAACGGTTGATACGGGGTGGCAGATTCGGATTCGTCCGAAAGCGTTAGCGCTCTAGAATTCAGTGAATCGGAAGCAAAAATGAACGGCTTCCGATTCTTTGGTTGCGCGAAACTGTCCCGCAAAGCCGTAGACTGGAGAATGCAATTTATCCGTTTGAAGCTAAGTGACCGTGCGAAAAATTATCATTGCTGGCAATTGGAAAATGTTTAAAACTCAGGCAGAAACGCTGGAGTTTTTGCAAGGATTTATGCCTCTGTTGGAGGAGACACCGGACGATCGAGAGATTTTGCTGTGTGTGCCGTTTACCGATTTAGCAGTGTTGTCAGAGAATTTGCACGGAAGCCGGATTCAGGTCGGGGCGCAGAATGTTCACTGGGCGGAATCAGGGGCATTTACTGGCGAAATTTCTGCATCGATGCTGGTGGAATTGAGCGTGCGCTATGTGGTGATTGGACACAGTGAACGGCGACAGTTTTTCGGTGAAACGGATGAAACGGTCAATTTACGCCTGAAAGCGGCTCAGAAAGCCGGATTGAAGCCGATTCTCTGTGTGGGTGAAAGTAAAGCGCAGCGGGATGCGGGTGAAACGGAAGCCGTCATTTTTGAGCAGTTAGAGAAGGGTTTAGCAGGCGTTGACCAAGAGAATTTAGTCATTGCTTATGAGCCGATTTGGGCGATCGGGACAGGCGATACGTGTGAATCGATCGAGGCAAATCGCGTGATCGGTTTGATTCGCAGCAAGTTAACGAATCCGAATGTAACGATTCAGTATGGCGGTTCGGTGAAGCCTGAGAACGTGGATGAAATCATGGCGCAGCCGGAAATCGATGGTGCATTAGTGGGCGGCGCAAGTCTTGATCCAAAAGGATTTGCGCGGATTGTGAATTATCAGTAGGTCAGAATCTGTAACGTTTCTATAACCGATCGCAATTTTGCTCAAACTCGAATGAGACACTGAAATCTGAGCGTTCGTCAGTGTTTCAGTTGGAGCGAGTTGGATGACCCCGCGATCGGTTGAGTCTTCTAAAAAGAAATTATGGTACGCCGCGATTAAACCCCCGATGTATAGTGTGGCGATTATGCCGATTTGGGTCGGGTCGATGGTGGCATACGCGGAAACTCGATCGCTCAATCCAGTGATTTTCTTCACGTTTCTGGTGTCTGCGATCTTGATTTTGGCGTGGGAAAATTTGAGCAATGATGTGTTCGACTCGGAAACGGGAGTCGATGTGAATAAAGCGAATTCGGTGGTGAATATCACGGGAAATAAGTCGCTTGTGTTTTGGATTGCGAATTTTTTCTTGTTGTCGGGACTGGCGGGAATTTTGTCGATCGCGCTTTGGCAACGAGATTTTACGGTGATTGGGTTGATTCTGGCGTGTTGTGCGATCGGGTATGTCTATCAAGGTCCTCCATTTCGACTGAGCTACAAAGGGTTAGGTGAGCTGTTGTGCTTTGTGGCGTTTGGTCCTTTGGCGTTTGGAGCGGCTTATTATAGTCAGACGCAAGCTTGGTCGAATGTGAATTTTGCGGCATCGATCGGGGTCGGAATTGCAACGAGTTTAGTCCTGTTTTGTTCGCATTTTAATCAAGTGAAAGATGATGCGGCGATCGGGAAAAAATCTCCGGTGGTTAGACTTGGAGCAAAGCGATCGGCTGAATTATTACCGTGGGTTTGTGGCAGCTTTTACGCGTTGACGATTTTGTTTGTGATTCTGAAAGTGTTTCCGTTCTGGACTCTATTATCACTACTGAGTCTTCCAATTGCGAAACAGTTATGTCATACGATTGGTTCACAGTATGATCAGCCACATAAACTTTTACGGTGTCGATTAATTGCCGTCAAATTACATTTCTGGTATGGATTGCTGTTTGGATTAGGATTTCTCTTAGCGTGACAAAGTTTCGATTTGAGTATCGTCCTTATCAACGAAAATTTCGTCAACCGCTCAAAACACATCACGGCATTTGGGTGGTACGAGAGGGGATTTTAGTACGATTGGAAGATGAATCTGGGCGCGTTGGATTTGGAGAGATTGCGCCGCTTGAATGGTTCGGGTCAGAGTCGATCGGGGATGCGATCGCATTTTGCCGAAATGCTCCAGAAACGATCGATTTCGAGTGGATTCGATCGATTTCTTTTCCGGCGTGTCAATTTGGATTTGAGACTGCTCTGGAAAGCCCCCTAAATCCCTCACGAGTGGGGGACTTTGAAGAGCAAAGACACAGTGGATTATTGGGAAAAGTAGAGGATTGGGAATTGCTTTGGGGGCAGAGGTATCGAACGTTTAAAGTGAAAATTGCAGTTGCACCAATCGAAATCGAAATTGCAACGGTTGAATCATTGTTAAACGAATTACCAGAAGGAGCAATTCTTAGACTTGATGCAAACATGGGATTAAATGAAATTGAAACGCATCAGTGGTTAGAGTTTTGCGATTCTTACAACATTGAATTTATAGAGCAGCCAATGCCAGTCGATCAATTTGAAACAATGCTGAAATTGAGTCAGCAATATCGAACTTCGATCGCATTAGATGAATCGGTTGCAAGTCTGGAACAACTGCGAGATTGTTACGATCGAGGATGGCGCGGAATTTTTGTGATTAAACCTGCGATCGCTGGATTTCCTTCAAAGCTGCGTGAATTCTGTCAGCAAAATCAGATTGATACCGTTTTTTCGACTGTGTTTGAAACTGCGATCGGGCGACAAATGGGATTGCAACTTGCGGCAGAATTGAGTAAACGAGCCGTGGGATATGGAACAAATCATTGGTTTGATGAGTTGAACAGTGAAGACTTTGAGAAGTTATGGAACAGCTTCTAAGTCGGTTAGCGAAGTTTGATTTTGCTGAGCGCGATCGATTAGTGAAGTTGGCGAAACTTCGGTATCGGGAAGTGTTGGAGTTTGAGAAGCCGAATGTTGTGTTGTGCGATCGCGATCCGGTTCAGTTTTTGGCGGGATTTGTTGCGGCTTGTTCGGCTCCGTGTCATGTGTTTTTATGTAATCCCGATTGGGGTGGGTCTGAGTGGCGGCAGGTTTTGGAGTTCGTTAAACCGAGTTTGGTTTGGGGTGAATCTGAGGGGTTGTTTGAGATCGATCATTCGTTGGAATCTGTTCCGGGGTTGTTTGAGATCGATCGTTCATTGGAATTGGTTCCAGGGTTGTTTGAGACGGATCGTTTATCGCATTCACCCGCCCCGGAATGGAATTCGGGGCTAACAGTGCGAAGTCCACTGAAGGGGACTGAAGATGAACTAGAGCGGAGAATTTCACAGAACCTCAGTAGTCATCTGTTCGCTTCAAATTTGATCATGATTCCAACAGGTGGCACATCGGGAAACGTTCGATTTGCCATGCACAATTGGGAAACACTCAGCGCATCTGTGCAAGGATTTCGCCAATATTTTGAAACCGATCGCATTCATTCCTACTGTGTTCTGCCGCTCTATCACGTCAGCGGTCTGATGCAATTTATGCGATCGTTCCTCACCGATGGCAGATTCATCACGCAATCCTGGAAAACCTTAGACACTCAATTCGATCCTCAAGACTTTTTCATTTCGCTGGTTCCGACTCAACTACAACAATTGATGAATCATGCGGATTGGTTAGCGAAATTCAAAACAATCTTGTTAGGGGGTGCGCCTGCGTGGTCTGATTTGCTTGAAGAGGCTCGATCGAGAAACTTACCGATCGCCCCAACCTACGGCATGACGGAAACCGCTTCTCAAATTGCCACCCTCAAACCTGCGGATTTCTTGAGCGGCATCGAAGGCTGTGGGCGCGTTCTGCCTCATGCGGAGATTACGTGCAGCAAAGCTGATCCGTCCCGGATCGCCAATCAAAAACTGAGGATTCAAGCAAAATCACTCATGCTTGGTTACTATCCAAATTTTTTACCTGAGCCGACGTTTGATCCCGATGACTTGGGCTATTTTGACGATCGACAATTCCTGCACCTAATCGGACGCGCCAGCAATAAAATCATCAGCGGTGGTGAAAATATTTTCCCGTCCGAAGTTGAAGCAGCAGTACGATCGACTAATTTAATTCAAGATATTCACGTTTTAGGAACGCTCGATCCAGTCTGGGGGCAAAGCGTTACAGCGATTTTTGTGCCGGGTGAAGAAACGATTACGATCGACCAGATTAAAACCGAACTGCGATCGCGTCTCGCCTCCTTCAAACATCCGAAGCGCTGGATCAAAGTCAACCAAATTCCGCGAACGGCTCAGGGAAAAATTATTCGCGATCGCATCGAAGAAATCATCAAATTATCCGAACATCTGTGACAGTTGACGGGCACACATACTACACTTGTATTATAAACCTGTCCACTTTATCTAAGGAGACTCATGATGCACACCTTAACTCGCACCAGCACAACGGAAATGGAAGTGACGAGCATCCGTTTAGAACGTGAGTTGAAGGAGGAGCTTAAAGCACTTTCCGGCAATCAAGGCTATCAAGCGCTCATTCGCGATATTTTGTGGAACTATGTGCAACAGCGATCGGGCAGCTATTCCCCCGAACTTTCAGCCGCCGATGTCCGAGCAACTCTGTCCGCAACGGCTCAAACCGACGATCGCTGCGCCCTCACTGGAAAACCGATTCATTCTGGAGAACCGATGCTGCTCGGCTTTACCGTCGAAGGCAATCTTATCCCCCTCAGTCTCGGCAGTCTGCCCTAACTCGAAATCCCCGGAGAAAGGATGAAGCAATTCTCCTTTCTCCTGTTATGATGAATATCGTTCGCGGATGTGGCGGAATTGGTAGACGCGCCAGATTTAGGTTCTGGTTTCGCAAGAAGTGAAGGTTCAAGTCCTTTCATCCGCATTTTTAACCGCTTTGATCGCCCGTTGGTGAAACTGGTCAGACTGACTCAATAATGCAACTAAAACGCCTGTATCTAACAACAAGGGACGTTTTATCACTGACCAAATCCCTTAAAGTAGCTTTTGTTCGTCGATAAATCAGAGGGCAATCCTTCTAGAGATCCGATCAAATCTCCAGCCGCTTCTAAAAACGAGATTGCTTCAGTTTGTTCAGTCGGAATAACAGATGCTTCATCAATCACGAGCAGTACTTTGAACGTTCCAACAGGTAAATTCTCAGGTAGCTGAATCTTGAATTCCTGGTTTGGGGTAATAGTGATGATCGTTTCGATTGTTTTCATCGCTGCGTTTGGATTGAAGCTAATTTCACTGTAGCTGTTATTGCACTAAAGGAGCCTAAAACGTCAAAAAGGGATGCAAACTACATCCCTTTCGCTGAGAAAAACGCTCTTTACTTTTGCTGAACTGCTTAAGCAATCCGTTTTTCGAGGTACTGTCCGATCATTTGTTGTTCGCCAGCGCGAGAAATGATTGTTTGACGAGTCCGATATTTGCCACCGATGAGTTTTAACTCTTCTTCAAACACTGAGCCTTTGTATTCGGTTCTGAGGCAGAGCGTATCGGGGTTGTTGAAGTAGAAGCCTGCGGTTACAGGTTTGGACGTGGCGAAACCGCGATCGCGATACAACACCGAGCCAATTACGCCAAACAAAGTCGATCCTTTGGATTCTGTGCGACCGGAGACGGTATTCTCGCTGTCCCAAGTCACGGCTGCACCACAGGTCATCGAAGTTTCGTCTTCGAGTCCATGCAGGCGTGCAAGTTCGATCAATTCAGGTGAGCCTTGCTCCAAAAACTGGATGGTAATGAGGCTGACCATTTCCTTTGCTTCACCGTCAGGCAGTGTGTAATAGCGACGCTCCGATCGCCATTGCCCTTCGGATTGCTGGAAAAATGCTGCAATCAACTGGTCGTCCGCTTTGGAGGAAAGTACAGATACAGTCACAGAACACCGCTCCTTCGAGAGAGTAAATAGTAGCTACAAAATTTATACGTTGGAAGATGGAGTTTGAAACACTTCCCTAGGAATTAATCAAGAACAAGTTAACAAATTTTAATATACTGAGAAATGAGGCGATGAGCAACAGACCACAGATAGAAGAGTCGGTCTGTCATCATGGAAACAGTTTGCAGTGTGTAGATTGATGCAAGTTCTAGAAGTTGAGCAGTTACAAAAGACGTACCGAAGCGGGGGAAAGACCGTTGAGGCAGTGAGAAATGTTTCATTTAATATCGCTAACTGCGAGGTGTTGGCGTTTTTGGGTGCGAATGGAGCGGGGAAAACGACCACGATTAAGATGATTGCGGGGTTGATTTTGCCCGATCGAGGACAGGTGAGAATTGCCGGACGCGATCCGCATCGTCATTCGATCGCGCTCAAGTCAGTCGGAGCCGTTCTCGAAGGCAATCGAAATGTCTATTGGCGACTCACTCCGGAGGAGAATTTAGAGTATTTTGGGGTGCTGCGGGGATTGAGTGGCTATGTCGCACGACAACGAGCCAAGAGTTTGTTAGAGCGATTTGAATTAATCCCGAAACGCAATACGATCGTGCAAAATCTTTCTCGCGGAATGCAGCAGAAGTTAGCGATCGCAGTTGCACTGATTCACGAACCGCAGTTACTTTTACTTGATGAACCGACATTAGGTTTGGATGTGGAAGCGACTCAAACAGTGAAACGACTTGTGCGAGAAATTGCTTCAGAAGGACGGGCAATTTTGTTAACCACGCACCAATTAGATATTGCTGAGGAGTTATCCGATCGCGTTGCCATTATCAAGCAAGGTGAAATTGTTGTTCAAGAGCGAACAGAGACATTGATTCAGCAGTTTTCTGGAGATGCTTATCGGATTGACTTAGAGCAGGAATTAGACAGCGATCGCATCAGTAAATTAAGCGCGATCGATGCTGCGATCGAAGGCAAAACGGTTTTTGTTCGACAAACTGAATGGCTGTATCAAGCGTTAGAAATTCTGAAGCCGATGACGATCATCCGAGTCGAAAAGGATCAGGCGAATTTGGTCGATGTGTTCTTGAAGTTGGTGAAGAAATAGATGTTTGAATTATTTTTGGCACAACTCAAATGGAGTTGGATTCAGTATAAACGGTACGCACATGAGATTTTTGGTGGTGTGATTGCGTTGACCGTGACCTTTTATGGACTATTTCTCAGCGTTGGATATATTGCAGGTGGAACGGTTCGATTTGGCGATCGCTTAGATGCTGTAATTGTTGGCTATATTTTATGGTCGCTGATCATTTTCATCATGAATGGTGTGAATGCAACGTTGCAGCGAGAAGCACAGGTCGGAACGTTAGAGCAATTATTCATTTCGCCGTTCAATGTTAGAAAGACTTTACTACTGAGAGCCGTTTCTGATCTTGTTTTTCAATTTGTTGTGATTGGAATCGTACTTCTATTCATCATGGCAATCACTGGAAGATGGCTTGCTTTTTCTCCAGTATTAGTTCTGCCATTAATCACTGTGATTCTGGGTGCGTATGGGTTAGCATTCGCGATCGGGAGTCTCACTCTGATCTTTAAAACCGCTCAACAGCTTGCCGGAATTCTTAACTTCTCATTGCTGTTTGTGTTGACGATTCCAACTGAGACTTGGACAGGTTTGCAGCGATATTTGGGATATTTGATTCCGATGACGACGGGCGCGGGCGTGATGCGGGATTTGATGGCGCGGCAGTCGGGATTAGATTGGGTCGCGCTTGGTGCGGCGTTTTTGAACGGGATTGTGTATTTCGCGATCGGGATGGTGCTGTTTCGCTGGTCAGAACGCGAAACCAAACGACGCGGCAAGTTGGGCGGGTATTAATCGGGCTGAATCGCTGAACCAATCGTTTTGAGAATTTGCAGCACTTCATACAATTCATTCCGACACGGCAACAATGAGTAGACTCGTGACAAGTCATATTCTTGTTGGCGTGTTTTTGCAAAAGCGAAGCTGACCCCGTTTGTGACCAGTCCAAAAACAGCGCGATCGGGATTCGGATTTCCCATCATATCAGTCAGCATTTGTGGAATCCCAACTTCGATTTCGATCTTGGTATGTTTCGCTTCGATGACAAGTACCCAGAATCGTTGTTGCAGCACAAGAATATCTATTTGCCCTTGTAATATTTCTTGTCTATCTTCTAGCTCGAAGCTGACTGGAGTTTCAGTACTCAGTTGAAAAGGCGGTTCATAGAATCCAGCAAGATCCAACAGCGGAGAAACAACGAGCAATTTGATTGTTTCTTCAAGTAGACGATTATTCGATCGCTGATATTCATAGCGCTGCTTAATTTGGTCGAGTCGCTCTTTTTCAGCAGATGACAGTCCGGGTAAATGCTCTGTCCATTCTGTAAAAAATTGGTCGCTCTGTGTCCGCTGCAATCCGAATTTCTCACGAACTTGGTTCAGGTTATTGATTTGTTTAGAGATTGCTTGAATCATGGTTTGAAAAGACGATCTTCTAGTCAGTTCTAGCTCGAAAATTGTTCTAAGATAGACTGTGCAGCCTGAGTGATTTGATACACTGCGCGATCGAGATTAAAAGATTGCTGTCCAGGAATCAAACGCCAAAGAGACTGAAAGATTTGCTGCATTTGAGCCAATATACGATCGCTGCCGATGCCAAAAAATTGCAGTGCAAAGACGATCGCGGCAATCAATAAAGCAGTTCTCAAGGTGGCTTTGATTACCCGTACAAGCCAGAGGAAAACCATACCTGTAATGATGATAGAAGCCGCTAAAAGCAAAAGTTCCATTGTTCAATGTGGAGATTGAATTTTCTTACTTTATCTCATACGGTGAAAATCCGATCGCTTGAGAAAAGTCCGTATTTCGTAAATCTGCATACTCGAATCTAGCATGAGTCAGTTCTGCCCCACGAAACGAAGTTCCGATTGCATGTTGTAATTCATAGATGATTCGGTTGATGGATATAAATGTTAATGCTAGATAAATAATTGCAACAACGCTAAATACAATGCCAAGTGTAGAATTTTGATTTATCAGGAACGCATTCGCGATCGTCACCCAAAAAAATGTCGCAACGTAACTCGCGATCGCTCCTAAAACACTCACCCCAACTTTGAAACTGTTACGTCTTTGACTGCGCGAAAACAGTAACATGATTGCGGCACCGAATACTGCGATGAAGCCTGCAACGGTTGTATTTCGCTCGTCGAGAAACGACAGAATCTGATTGAACCATTCTTGGTTACTGGGAATGAATCGATTGGGTGGAAAGATGACGTGTGATAGCAATCCAGGATAAAAGAATCCAACCCCAAATCCTAAGATCGCACCGATTAAGACACCTGTTGCGATCGTCAGAATTCTGCCTAAGTTAGTTTTGGGATTAAGTGCAGCGATCGCAGAAGTGATTCCAGCTAGATTCACCAGTCCATAAAACAGGGGAACGTACGGGGTGGTGAAATCTAAAGGCGATTGCCCGATCGTGTTAAAGAACAATCGCGCCATCACATCCCCAGCAAACAGGAGAATCGCGCTAATCAACACTCCTAAATAAATTTTCTGCCGCATCGATAAGCCTGCTTTCACATTTGCAAAATCAGAGCCGCTGAGGATTGCACCTGTAAAATCACAGCCGCGAATATCTGCACCGCGAAAATTCGTTAATGCAAAATTCTTTTTCCGAAACGATCGATTTCTTAGATCACGATTAATAAAATGGGTCATACTCAGGAAAACTGTCGCGCACACTTAAGTTATAGCGATGCTGCAACGCGATCGAGCAAATTTTAGAAAAATAGTGAGTCTGTTTGTGTTGGTTCTGCTGATGATTCCAATCGCGCTTTATAGTCGATCGCAATTTTCTCGACCGCCCCGAACCGATGAAATGCGATCGTTGTTTCCGGGAATCGTATACGAACGGAAAGCTTTATCTGATCCGCGTCCGCTGATGGTACATCAAATCGCGATCGATCTTGCGACTCCTGGTATTCGTCCTTTTGTGACTCCCGGTGTTGTTGCTCTGTCTCCGAGAGGTTTAGAAACCGTTGCCCGAACTGTGACCGAATTCGTGGATGAATTTGATCTTCAAATTGGAATTAACGCGAATTTTTTCAATCCCTTTCGTGAAGAAACGCCCTGGGATTTTTACCCGCACATCGGTCAATCTGTGAACAATCTAGGACAAGTCACTTCAAACGGAAATACCTACTCGCCACCGCAGGCAGGCTGGTCAACGGTCTGTTTTCTGCCGCAGAATCGGGTGCGATTTGAGCAAAGTGGATTTTGTCCCAAGGAAACTGAGCAAGCGGTAGCAGGCAATGATTTCTTGATGAAAGATGGAAAACCTGTACCGCCACCGCCGCACATTGCGCCCAAAGATAAGCCCTATTCTCGAACGGTGATTGCGATCGATAAATCCGGCAAAACACTTTGGCTCATCCTGGTCGATGGCAAACAGTTGCAGTACAGCGAGGGATTAACCTATGTGGAAATGTCAGAGTATCTGGAGAGATTAGGTGCTGAAACTGCTCTGAACCTGGACGGTGGCGGATCAGTGACGTTGGCAGTTCAGACACCAACTGGCGCAAAGGTGCTCAATGCTCCGATTCAATCAAGAATTCCGATGCGGGAACGCCCGATCGCGGCTCAGTTGGGATTCTTTGCGCCAAAGAACTAACTATAACGGTGGTAGTTCTTCAAGAATCATGAATCGAATGTGATTGAGTGCGAGATCCCCGATCGAGATATCCATCACATCCCCTAACGGAACGCCGTTCTGCCTCAACGATTCAAATGAAATCCCTTTACCAATTTCGGCATGATACCAAGGTAAGCCCATGAAGAACCGCGTCGGATACGGTCCGCGTTCAACAATGTCATCGGGGTTGGATTCCATCGGCAACCAACCATATCCGGGAACGTAGAACTCAATCCAAACGTGATTGTAATCGGGTTCGAGCGGCACATTTTGACGATCGGCAAATGCCGGACATTTATATCGTCCAACCGTTCGACACGCAATGCCATTCAATCGCGCCAACGCTAACAACACACCGACGTATTCACCACAAGATCCAGTTCCGCGCTCAAGCACAACATCAGGTGAATCAATGTGCGGTTTAATGCCGTAGGATAAACGATCGTAAACATAATTCCGAATCTTGAGCATTTTCCTCAGTAGATTCGTCTCGGTTCCGATCGCTTCTTTTGCCGCTTGCTGAATGGCAGGAGTATCCATCGCTAATTCATCATCATCGACCAGATAGCGATCGCGAAATTCAGAAGTCAGCGGCGGAGCTTTATCGACATCATCAAAGTCAAATTGATATTTAATGCCTCGAACTTCGATCAGAGCTTTCCAGCCGAAAACGTGTCGCTCTTGAGACTTAAGCGAAGGAAATTTGAACACGGCGACTCGTTGACCTTCTTGGATCTCTTCAGTAAACGGAAGCCCGATCGATTCGACACTGCGGATCTTTTGACGATGTGTTTCTGTCGGTAGTGCAATGCGCCATTCTAAATCCTGAACTTCCACTTCATCGAGCGGTAGTAATTCCTCAACGTATGACATTTCGAGTAAATAGCCGCTCGATAACGTGTAGCGCTCTTCAGGATAATAGCGAAAATACAGCGGATGAATAAAAGTACGATCGCGATACGTTAACTCTAAATTCGGATCAGCATTTGGATTGTCGCGGATGTAAGCTTCCTCGCCTGAATACGATACATACAGCGTTGATTGATCTGTATTTGGTTCGTTCAGGAAAGCGATCGCGGTTGGATTCACAAATGGAGTCAGCATACTAAACTGAAGTTCTCCGGTTGCACGATCAAGACAATAGACGGTTTCTTCAATGCGATCGCATAACCACAATTCTTCTCCACGGATTGTCAGATTCGTGGGTCCCACTCCGGGCAATGGAAATTGAGTAATCTTCCGTTTGGTTTGCCGCTCGTAAATGACGATATAGCCTAACTTTTGAGAAGTCACATAAATCGTAGAATTCCAAACGCCAACACCATCGGCATCATAAGGCAGAGAGATGAATAACTGCGGCTCTAATTGATCAAACGTACAGAAGTAAACGCTATTGTCTTTTGTAAACCAAATCGTATCTTCCCAAATCGCAAAGCCTTTCGCATCAATGAACTGATCGGTGTGACAGGGATTGAGCACGATCGTATTGTCATTGGTTGGATTGATTTGCAGCAGGAAGCCGCGCACCGTATCGAGTGCCACAATGCGATCGTACCAAACAGCTAAACCATAAAGCGCATAGGCTCCGATCGGTCGAATCGATCGTGGTTTTGTCAAGACGGAATTGCCAGAGTCAAACATTCAGAGTATCAATCGCCATAAAATCAATACCTCTGATCTTAGTAAAACTCTGCACGGATGAATGTATCGCATCCAGCGAGATTCGTGAGATTCCCGGTTAGGTAGAAAAAAGTTGAGGAAATTTTAAGGCAGACGACGATTTTTAGGAGACTGCCTCTGCGTTTGATCCTCGTTGTCCCGTTTTTGGGCTGTTGGCTTAAGGACTAGGAATGACGATCGCTCATCAAATCATTGTGGAGAAACATTAAGGCTCGATCGAAATAAACCCTGCTCCCGGACAAGGAACAGAGTTTATTTTAAACATTCCGTGTTTGATCTGAGCGGAGGTTTAAAACGGTTTCTAAACCTTCGCCTCTTCTACAAGCTTTTCCCATCCCATACTTTGCAGCGCAGTGTTACGCCGCATCGGACGAGTCACAAGCTCTAGAATGTCACGAGTATTGCTAAACCCATGAATCTGGGCAAAGGTAAACTCGACTGACCATTTCGTGCTGATTCCACGAGCTTCCAACGGATTTGCGTGAGCCATTCCAGTAATCACCAGATCAGGCTTGCTCTCATGAATGCGCTGAAGCTGATTGTAGTTATCTGGCTTCTCAATGATCTTCGGAACCTTTACGCCCATTTCGTTACAGGTTTTCACTAAGAAATCGAGTTCTGCGGCTTGATAGCGCTTGTCCATGTAAGGAATCCCAATTTCCTCACAAGTCATGCCACAGCGAATTAAGAACCGCGCCAGAGAGATTTCCAGCAAGTTATCGCCCATGAAGAACACAGATTTACCGCGAACGAGCTTCAAATAGTCCTCGACACTTTCCCAAATTTTCGCTTCCCGCTCTTCTAATCCTTTCGGCTCGATGTTCAACACCGAGCAAATTTTTTCGATCCAAGCACGAGTGCCATCAGGACCGATCGGAAATGGTGAACCAATCAGTTTCGTTTTCCGTCGCCGCATTAAGGTCGTCGCCGTTCGCGATAAGAACGGATTCACACCCGAAACATAGTAGCCTTCCTCGATCACTGGAAGGTCTGTATAGCGTTTTGCGGGCAGCCAACCAGAGACTTTCACACCTTGTTTTTTCAGTTCTAAAGTGAGTTGAGTCACGATCGGATCAGGTACCGATCCAAACATAACCAGCGGCGTGTGATCGACGTATTCCGATTCTTCTTGTTTAATCTCTTCCTGCTTGCGTCCAAAGTTCATCAACTTCTGAATCGCATTGCGTTCTTCTTTCTCGGTTTCACCAGTTGGAGCCTTGGTGGGACAGCGTTGCGCCATTGCTGCAAGAACCGTATCTTCACCTTGAGTAAAGGCATAATCAAGACCATTCGCCCGCGCAACCACGATCGGGATTCCAATCTCTGATTCGAGTTTCGGAGCTAAGCCCTCTAAGTCCATTTTGATGATCTCAGTGGTGCAAGTTCCGATGAACACAATCACACTCGGATTACGATCGCGTTTCACCTGCTCACACAGTCGCTTCAATTCGTTGTAATCATTCAACTGAGCAGAAATATCGCCTTCTTCGAGTTCCGCCATTGCATATCGAGGTTCAGCAAAAATCATCACCCCCATTGCATTTTGGAGAAAATAACCACAGGTTTTTGTGCCAATGACTAAGAAAAAGCTATCTTCAATTTTTTGATAAAGCCAAGCGACACAGCTAATCGGGCAAAACGTATGATAGTTTCCGGTTTCACACTCGAATTGCAAAGCTTGGGGTTGAGAATCAGCGAGGGTCATAATTAGAGATTTTTAACGAGGTGGACGAGGCGATCGATCAGTGCGGATGCGTCCTTCACAGGCTTCATCGACTTCAGCCGGACGACGCGGTTTTACTTCAGGGGTGGCGCTTGCCGGGAGGTATTTCGGAGTGTCGGCTTTTAACTGTTTGATCTGGGCAAGTTCTTGGTCAGGATCAAAGTTCAGTCCAAGGGCGACCACAATGCGATCGGGATGACTGCTCAAATCGACAATCAGCGGCAAGAGATCGATCAGTCGGGGTTCTAGCGTGGAGAGTGCGCCCAGAATAAAGCTCGATGACGGTCGCCGTTGTCCGTCACAACTCACCCAAATCGATAAACGAGTAATCCAAGCGCGGTTTTCTTCGTAGTAATCGAGCCAGCGATCTTTAAGCGATCGACGCAGTTGATCAATGTTCACAAGTCAAATCAAGATAACGATAAAGTCAGCCTCAATCTAATCACATAACGCGATTTGACTGCTTTATCGATTACCCTTCAGAGTTTCTTTAGACCATCATCAGATCGAGTTCTTGGTCAGCCGTTTTCGTCGGTGGCGGATTGAGATAAAAGTCTGACAGCAGCGAGAACAGTTCGCGATCTTGAGCATCTTTTGGCACGACCCCTTCAGGATTCGCCAAAATCTGATCAGCAATGTTCAGATAGTAGTCACACACATAGTTCAGTGAAGGATCAGATTCCGCCATCTCGAACAATGTTTTTCCTTTAACCCGCGATACTCGAATGTCTTCGATTAGCGGTAACACTTCTAACACAGGCATCGGAACCGCATCGACATATTTATCGATCAAATCCCGTTTTGCGGTGCGATTTCCAATCAGTCCAGCCAGTCTCAGCGGGTGAGTTCGAGCTTTTTCGCGCACCGAAGCGGCAATCCGATTCGCGGCAAACAACGCATCGAAGCCATTGTCCGTCACGATCATGCAGTAGTCTGCATAGTTCAACGGCGCAGCAAATCCGCCACAAACCACGTCACCAAGGACATCAAACAAAATCACATCGTACTCATCGAAGGCATTGAGTTCTTTGAGTAGTTTGACGGTTTCGCCAACCACGTAGCCACCGCAGCCCGCACCCGCTGGCGGTCCTCCGGCTTCAACGCAATCTACTCCGCCGTAGCCTTTGTAGATAACATCTTCTGCCCAGACATCTTCGTAGTGATAGTCCTTTTCTTGCAGCGTGTCGATGATCGTGGGAATTAAAAATCCGGTCAGGGTAAAAGTACTATCGTGCTTCGGGTCGCAACCGATTTGCAGGACTTTTTTACCGCGTTTGGCAAGGGCAACTGAGATGTTGCAGCTTGTGGTTGATTTGCCGATGCCGCCTTTTCCGTAAACTGCGAGTTTCACTCTGGGGTCTCCTGTCGTCTTCTGAAGGGATGAGCGCGGTTACGTCTCTGTTTGCATTGTTGTTGATCTTGAGAGTTCTGCCTAGGGGTTGAAAGAAGAGTTTACATCGATAAATAAAGAGAGGTAGGCGAAAAAAATGTTTTTGAATAGGAATTGAATGAGATCGCTGCTCAACGAGTAAGAAACAGTTAGATATGAATTTAGGTTTTGAACTTTATAGAAAACAGAACAAAAAACAAACAAAAATTTTCAGTATTGGCGTAAGTTCGAGCAGTCTTTCCGCTTCGATTCGACCCTCGCCCCGAAATAGAATTCGGGGCTAATCGTGCGAAGCCCCCTTTAGTGGGCTAAAGGCGCATGAAATCAGAGCTTGCAGTCCTGAAGGGACTTCGCACTGTCAGCCCCGAATTCTATTTCGGGGCGAGTGAACAACGGAGCGAAGGAATTCATCGAACTGACGTTGTATTGCCTTTGAAATGGGTGTTTTGTGCGGGTTGTGGTTGTTGATTTGGCTCGATCGATGGAAATCAGTCGCTTCATTTTGGTCGGCTTGTGCCTCCTAAATCCTCCATTCTGGGGGACTTTGAATGAAACTGAACTATCTGGGTTGAAGGAATGATCTATTAAGAATCATCAAACTTTTGCACAAAAAATCGCGCCTCACGGGGAAAGCGCGACTCTAGACCTTCTCTCTAAGCTGCTGAATAAGCTGGAAAATCGATGTAGCCCTCTGCGCCAAACGAATACCACTGACTCATATCCGATGATGGATTTAACTCCCAGCCGTTCTTAAAGCGATCAACTAAATCTGGATTGCTAATAAACGGTCGTCCAAACGAAATCAAATCCGCTGAGCCATTCGCGATCGCAGTTTCAGCATCTGCCTGAGTATATCCACAATTTCCCATCAACGGCTGATCAAACACTTGTCGAAACTCCGGTAATGTCATCGGGCTTCCCAGTTCATGAAAGCCGAACGCTAACCCATCCAAAAGGTGTAAATAAGCCAACTTGTAAGCGTTCAATTGGCTTGCAACATAGAGAAAGGTTTCTCGATAGTCAGGAGAACCCATGCTGTTATAAGCTCCATTCGGTGAAAGCCGGACTCCGACTCGTTCCGATGGATACACCGTAAGAATCGCTTCCACGATTTCTTTGAGAAACTGATAGCGGTTCTCGATACTGCCACCGTAGCGATCGCTGCGATGATTCGATTTGGATTGCAGAAACTCATCAATCAAATAACCATTTGCCGCATGAATCTCGACTCCTGCAAATCCAGCCTGTTTCGCTCGCTCTGCGGCTTTACGGTAGTCCTCAACCACCTGCGGGACTTCATCGGTTTCAAGAGCGCGAGGCACTTCATGCGGTTGCTTGCCATTCGGAGTGTGAATTTCCTCGCCTTCAATCGCGATCGCAGACGGTGCGACGGGTAACTGTCCTCCTTCCTGAAAACTACTATGAGATGACCGTCCACAGTGCCAAAGCTGCAAAAATAGCGGAGTGCCTTGATTTTGAACGGTCTCAACCACCAATTTCCAGCCGTCGGTTTGAGCATCGGTGTAAATTCCTGGAGTATTGAGCCAGCCGAGTCCTTGTTGAGAAATCGAAGTCGCTTCTATCAGGATGAGTCCAGCCGTCGATCGCTGCGTGTAGTACTCTGCCATCAGCGCATTCGGAATGCGGTCTGTTCCGGCTCTCGCTCTCGTCATTGGAGCCATGACTACACGATTTTTTAGCGTGAGATCGCCAAGCTGAAAAGGGCTAAGCAACATCGGTGAAGGGGTCATAATTTCCAAAGTTTGAAACAACTGCCTTTCACTCTAGGACAAACGATTTTTGACGGTGAAAAATCTCAGAATTTCTTTGACTACTGATGCTGCGTTTTGTCGCTCCAGATTTCCTGGAGTGATACGATCGAACAATCTGTACGTTTCAGGTTTGTCTCATGTCGATCATCGTGTCACCCGAAGACCTCGAACTGTTTCGCGAACAGCTTGGAGATCATCCGAATGCACTTTCAGCCTTGGATGTGATTGAGGATTGCGATGGCGATCTTGAAGATGCCGCAATTTCTCTAGCGATCCGATCGGGACAGCTTCCCGAAGAAAATGAAGGCTGGATCGTGGGACTAGCGAAACGATGGCGACATATTTTGTGTGAGGCGGAGATCAAAGAAGACTTAGAGGATGGCTTGTCTGGGAAATTAATGGATGCGATCGTGGCGAAAACCGATCTGCCAATGCGCTTAGCGGTTCCGGTCGCGATCTATGTGATTCAAACTGGAGTCGAACCGTTTTGTCAGCCGATGCAGGAGAAGATTTTCGATCCCTAATCTAAACTTAAGTAGATTGTATTAAAGGGATGGATGACTTGTGCGCCTGTTTACGACTGTCGCGGGATTGCAGTGCTATTTGAAGTTACAGCGGAAACACTCGATCGCGACGGATACGGTGGAATCGTCGATCGGCTTTGTTCCCACGATGGGTGCCTTGCACAAGGGGCATCTGAGCCTGATTGACCGGGCGCGTCAGGAAAATGCGATCGTGGTTGTAAGTATTTTCGTCAATCCGCTGCAATTTGGACCGAATGAAGATCTAAATCGTTATCCTCGGACGTTAGAACGCGATCGAATTCTCTGTGAACAGGCGGGAGTCGATGCGATTTTTTCCCCTAGCCCGAAAGAAATAGGCGTTGATCCCCCCACTCCGACGCGAGTTCAGCCCCCAAAAGATCTAACGTCTGGACTCTGTGGCGCATTTCGTCCGGGACATTTTGAAGGGGTCGCTACGATCGTCACCAAACTGCTCGATATTGTGCAGCCCGATCGCGCTTATTTTGGGCAAAAAGACGCGCAACAATTGGCGATTATTCAGCAACTTGTGAAAGATTTGAATTTGCCGATCGCGATCGTTCCTTGCTCGATTGTGCGGGAAGAAAGCGGTTTAGCACTAAGCTCCCGGAATCAGTATCTTTCTAATGAAGAAAGATTAAAGGCGACTGCGCTTTATCGAGGATTGTCACAAGCTGAAAAACTGTTTCGATCCGGAGAGCGTGTAAGTGCTACCTTAGTTCAGGCAGTGAAGCAGGAACTCGAAAAAGTGCCTGACCTGCGACCAGAGTATATCGAACTTGTTGATCCGATGACGTTGAAATCATTAGAAACTGTGACCGATGAAGGGTTGTTGGCTCTAGCTGCGCGGCTAGGTTCAACCCGCCTGATTGATAACTGTACCTTGCGCGATCGTCGTCCGATGATTGCGATCGATGGTCCTGCGGGTGCGGGAAAATCCACGGTCGCACGAGCGGTCGCGACTGAATTGAATTTGTTTTATCTCGATACGGGTGCAATGTATCGAGCGCTCACTTGGTTTGTGCTGCAATCGGGCGCGGATCTCAACGATGAACCGACAGTCGCAGAATTAGCACATCAATGTGAGATCGATTTTCAGACCGATACTGCGACTCCGATCGTGTTTGTGAACGGTCAAGATGTGACACAAGCGATTCGCACTCCGGAGGTGACGGCGCATGTTTCAACGATCGCGGCTCAAGCTGCGGTGCGAGAAGCGCTGGTGAAACAGCAGCAAAATTACGGTCGTCGGGGCGGGATCGTGGTCGATGGTCGCGATATTGGCACTCATGTGTTCCCGGATGCGGAGGTGAAAATTTATCTCACGGCATCAATTCAAGAGCGGGCGCGGCGGAGACAGCTTGATTTGAAGCATCTCGGACAGGCTGAAGTGAGTTTAGCGGAATTAGAGCAAGCGATTTTCGAGCGCGATCGTAAAGATAGTACTCGTGCAATTTCACCATTGCGGAAGGCGACAGATGCGATCGAGATTCAATCAGATGATTTGAGTGTGACAGAAGTGCTCGATCGGATTGTTAGCTTGTATCAAGAAAAAACGGCTCCGGTTTCGATGTAATTTCAGAATCATTAAAACCCGTAGAAACCAGTTTTGCTTAGGGGGTGACAACGCAGCTGAACCGTAGAGAAGATGCCGGATAGCAGTATCGAGAGACAGAAAAAATGAGGTGATTCCAATTGTTTCACCTCATCGATCTAAAATATGTTGCCCTCATTCTATCAAACCTGTTTACAATCGCAATTAACCCAGACGCAATTTGTGACGCTAGAAATCTTGGTCGAACTGTTGCACAAAGAGCGCAGAATTACGATTGAACGCTTAGCCACTCTATTTCCGCAACCGATTCTATTTGAGAGCAGACGACGAAACATTCAACGATTCTTGAGCTTGCCGCAACTGACTCCGCAAGCGATCTGGTTTCCGATTGTCAAGCAGTGGGTCAAGCGACATCATCCCCGGAGCAAACCACTTCATCTGGTGATTGACCGTACCCAATGGCAAGACCATAACTTGATCATGGTGAGTCTTGTGTACAATAAGCGAGCGATTCCATTGCACTGGATGTGGCTGAACAAGCAAGGACAGAGTTCACTTGTTGAACAACGAAGAGTGTTACGCCCTGTGTTTCATCTGTTGAAAAAGCATCGCTTCATTCTGCTCGGAGACCGTGAGTTTCACAGCATTGAACTGGCGGCTTGGTGTGTAGAAAAGCGAGTCAAATTCGTGTTCCGTTTACCGAAGAGTACGACCGTCAAACCAGACGACAGCAGCAGGTTTACGCGCCTTGATGACTTGCCGCAAACGCCCGGAATCACCGAGCAATATCTGCAAATTCAAGTGACGCAAAATCGCGGGTTCGGCAAGCACAATTTAGTCTTGCGCCAAAAGCGTGCCCACCGTCAATCGAGTTCGGATGCTTGGTATCTTCTGACTAATCTCGTCGATGCCGAACAAACGCTCAACGCTTATGCCACTCGCTTCTCGATTGAACCCCTGTTCAAAGACTACAAATCCGGCGGCTATCACCTCGAAGATTGTCATGCCGATTTCGGGCGTTTTACTGCCCTGCTGGTCCTGATTGCCATTGCCTACTCGATCTCGACCCTACAAGGGCGGCGCATTCGCAAAAAACAAGTGCAGCGTTACGTCGCTCGTGTGACTGAGCCAAAGCGGACAACAAAGCGTCACAGTGCTTTCTGGATTGGCTTGTATGGCAAGTTATGGATTGAACCCTTGAATTTGTGGTCAACCTTGGCAGGTCAACTGATGGCACTCAAGCCGCAAAAACGCCTTTTCTTTCAGCGAGGTCTCAACGCCATTTCCCTGATTCAGTCTGCTCTCTAGCTTCGTTGTCACCCCTTAAGCCAGTTTTGTTTCTGCGGTTTTTTTGAATCAAAGAATTCCTGAGTTTATCGATACGAGCAGTGATTAGATCGCTGCTCGATCGACTTTTTAAGCGGTCACAATGTACGGCGAATTAATCGCTGCAACTCGTCCATCGCGCACCAAAGTTTGATAAACCATCGCTGAAACATCGCCACGAGTCGCTTCCCGATTCGGATTGAACTGTTTCTGATTCGGATAGTTCACCACAATGTCCGCCTGAACTGCTGCTGCAACGCGATCTTGAAAGGACTGCGGAATCGCATTGCGATCGTCTAACACTGCCAGCAAACTAGAATTTGCAGGAGTCAAACCAAATCCACTCACCAGCGATAGTACCAATTGCAATCGAGTCACATTCTGATTCGGCTTGAAAGTGCCATCCGGGAAGCCCGAAATGAAACCCGCACGATACGCTTGATCGATCGCAGTTCTCGCCCAGAAATCATTCCCAACATCCGGAAAACTGATTCCGGGTCGTCTCGCTGCTGGATTGAACGCCCGCGCAATCAAGGTCGCATACTGAGCGCGAGTCATCGGAGCATCCGGCTTAAAGGTGCCATCTGCAAATCCTTGAATAAAGTTCTGACCGGATAGACCCAGAACGAAATCTTTTGCCCAGTGATTCGTCACATCAACGAATGCAGTATTCGCTGCATCTGGATTCACAATGTAAGACGATGCGATCGCTTGTGCTTGATTCAGTGCGACCAGCGATTGATAGATAAACGCTGTCACCTCGCCGCGAGTCAGTTCCTGTAGTGGTCGAAGTTGCGACACGTTCGGATAGTTCACGACTAAACGGCGTTGGGTTGCGGTCGCGACTTTCTCGGTGGCAAAACTGGGGATTTGAGCGCGATCGCTGTACAGTCCCAATAGTTGTGGCGTTCCTCCGGTGAGTCCTAAGCCGTTGACTAAAGCCACGATCGCTTGAGTCCGAGTGAGATTCAATCCAGGGCGGAACGTGCCATCTGGGAATCCGGTGATAAAGCCCATTCGGTTCGCTTTCGTAATCGCTTCGGCTGCCCAAAAGTTTGAAGGCACATCAGAAAAATTCGTCGCGGGTTGTTTGAGCGGGAGATTAAAGGTTTTCGCGACGACTGCGGCAAACTGAGCGCGAGTTAAAGAGTTTTCTGGCTTAAAGGTATTGTCTGGAAATCCTGTAATCAGATTGCGACTGACTAGGGATTGAATAAATGCTTCTGCCCAATGTCCGCGAATATCTGTTAGACCCGCCGTCGGTGCAGGGGAAGGAGTCGGAGTTGGGGCTGGAGTGGGCGTAGGGGTCGGAGTGGGAAGCGGAACCGGAATCGGAGGCGGTAAAGGAGTCGGGGTGGGGGTTGGAATGGGTGTAGGTGTTGGACTAGGGGCTGGAACAGGTGTAGGTGTTGGGGCTGGAATGGGTGCAGGTGTTGGAGTCGGTGCGGGGATTGGAGTCGGAGTGGGGGTTGGAACCTGGCTTACCACAAAATCAACCGCACCTTGAACTCGCGACGCATTGAGTTGATTGCCGACGGAAACGATCGTAATTTGGGGATTCGTTGCGTTTTCGACATCGAGCGTGCCATTGTCGCGGAACGTGTTGCCGCCAGGATCTTGAGAACTACCCAAATTCGGAGCGGCACTCGCCAGCACAATTAAACCACTTTCGGTATTTTGAGCGATCGTATTTCCCCGCAACACCGGACGAGCGGCATTACTGACCACAATGCCCGATCGATTTTGGGTGAGATTGTTTTCAATCACTAAAGGTGCAGCATTGTCGCTAATAGCAAGACCAAATCCAGTGTTTTGACACAGATTGCGCCGAAATTCACCTTTAGAATTGCGAGAGAATGAAGCGCCGTTGCCACCGTTTTGAGTGAAAACAGAATCGGTGATGATTGGGTTTGCAGTTCCGGTGGCGAAAAAGCCTTCGCGATTACATTTTGTGAAAGTGCAATTCGCGATCGAAGGCGCGGTTGACTCTGCCCAAACGCCCGTTCCGCGTGTATTCGGGTTTGTTACGGTCACACCGCGCAATTGAGCATTCGTTTCCATTCGCAGAGTGATATTTTGCCCTGCCCAAGTGGGACTGAGATAGCTGCCGCCACCCTGAATGATGATCGCGCTGCCTTTACTGGCTTCGTTTCCGATAATCACGACCCCTGCGGGAACGGTCAGCGGAAAAACTTCGCCGCTCGTGGTGTCGTATGTTCCAGAAGCCAATTGAATTGTTGTTCCCGATCGCGCTTGTTGAAGGGCACGAGTGATTGTTTTGAGGGGAGATGCTTGAGAACCATTCGCGCTATCGTTGCCGCTACTGGGATTGACAAAAAGAATGGGAGAGCCTGCTTGAACCATAACGTTTGAACGTGAATAGGTAATCTACGAATGCAACAGAAAATCAGCGTGCGATTCCAGGAAGTGTCTAATAAAAGTAATTCATGATACTCATTCGCGATCGAATCGGGCATCAATCTGTGAGAAAAGTTTGAACGGAGGAATATTTTCGATCGATTTTTTCTTCCTTTCTCTAGATGGATTTTCTGGCTCTATTCCCTGCGGTACACTCTAGGTGAATTGTAGTTTCTCAGTCAGTTTTACAGAGCATCAAAGATTAAAACATTACTGTAGAGCGCTCTCCAAACTCTGAATCATCCCCTAACTTAGTCGTAGTTGCCCCCTTTAATGACTCATGTTTGATTCACTTTTACCCGCGCTCAATGAGCATAATCTCCCGTATCCCGACACAATTCATCCGATCGTGGTGCATTTTGTGATTGCAATGGTGTTGTTCGCGTTTGTGTGCGATATTGTCGGCTACTTTACCCGCAATCCGAAACTCGCTGAGGTAAGTTGGTGGAATCTCTTTTTTGCAACGATCGCGATTTTTATTGCCGTAATCTTTGGTCAGGTGGAGGCGGGACTGGCTGAACCTTATAGCTCAGCAGTTTCGACACTTAATTTACATACGCTGATCGGCTGGTCACTGTCTGGAATTCTGGCGGGGATCACCGGATGGCGGTATGTGATCCGATCGCAGAACAAACCTCGATTACCGGTGCCGTACTTAGTTGCAAGTGTGGCGCTGGTGGGATTGGTGATTGTTCAGACTTATCTGGGTGATTTATTAGTCTGGGTGTATGGGCTGCATTCTGTTCCAGTTGTCGAAGCGACGAGAGGAGGAACGTTATGACCCCTGAAACTAAGTTGCTAGAACAGATGGATCTAGGAGCAAATCATTTGCCGTATGTGATTCCGATTCATCCGAATTTAGTGCATTTGACTTTGGGATTGTTCATTGTGGCGATCGGATTTGATATCGTTGCGGTGTTGTTCCCGGTGGAAAAGCCTGTGTTCAAGTATCTCGCCATTCCAGCAACGCGATCGGGATTGTTCGATGTCGGTTGGTACAACATGCTAGGTGCGGCTGTGGTGACGTTTTTCACAGTCGCTTCAGGGTTTTATGAAATGATTCTGGCTGATCCGATTCCCGATGCGAAAAGTGCTTGGGGATTGCAGGCGCTTGATACGATGGTCTGGCATGGTATTGGGGGTATCGTACTGCTAACTTTAATTGTGGGAATGACCGTTTGGCGGGGATTTCAGCGATTCGTTTGGCGTAAAGATATGGCGCGTCAGGTGCAATGGGGCTATGTCGCAGTTGGACTAGTCATTTTTGGCATTATGTTCTTGCAGGGAACTTTAGGCGCACATTTGGGCGGTGAATTTGGGATTCATACGACCGCTGATCAATTGATTCAAGCAGGCGAAAACCCGGATCTTCGGCTATGAGAACAATCAACATTCGCGCAGTTCTGACGATTAGCCTTTTTGTTGCTTTTTTGACGATCGCTAGTTTTTGGGTCGCAGGACAAGCTCCCTCTTGGTTGCCGCCTCAAGCTTCGGCAGAATCGAAACTCTACGATGAACTGTTCAGCATTCTAAGCGGCATTGGAACCTTTATTTTGTTGGGAATTACGTTAGTGCTGCTGTATGCGGTGCTGTTCCAGCGTGCCGCAAAGTATGATGACGGGGATGGACCGTCGATCGAGGGAAATACTGCGATCGAGATTATCTGGACTTTGGTTCCGCTTGGATTAGTGATTTGGATCGCAACGTATAGCTATCAAATCTACGATACGATGGCGATCCGAGGTCCGGTGGAGCTAGTACATCTACACAACCCGATCGAGATGAAATCGGCTCTGGCAGTCCCACTCGATGAAGTCAAACCGCAGCTACCCACCGAAGAAATTGATGTGACTGCAAAACAATGGGCTTGGGTGTTCCGCTATCCCGAAAATGTAACAAGCACAGAGCTACATTTGCCAGTCGATCATCGAATTCGATTAGCTCTACATTCAGATGATGTGCTACATGGCTTTTATGTGCCTGCGTTTCGATTAAAGCAAGATGTAATTCCGAATAAAACGATCGACTTCGAGTTCACTCCAATTCGGATTGGTAAGTATCGATTGCGCGATTCACTCTACAGTGGAACTTACTTTGCAGCGAATCAAGCGGATGTGGTCGTGGAGTCCGCAGAAGACTACGATCGCTGGTTAGCTAACGCCGCAAAACAAACACCAACACCAGCTTTTAACCCAGCTTCAGCGGAATACAACCGAGCCAGTGAAAAAACTTTAGTTCGAGGTTGGAAATCGGTTCCGCCTGCTCCGCCGCCTGTGGTGAATTTTGCACCGAAACAAGAACCAAGCAGCCCTCCCGCATAGGAAAGATCCGTTATGACGAATGCTCCCACTGAAGCGATCGATGTCGCTCGCCAGCAACCCTATCCCGGTGCGCCTGACAACTGGAAACGATTTTTCACCTTTAGTACTGATCACAAAGTGATTGGGATTCAGTACATTGTGACTGCGTTTGTGTTCTTCTTGATCGGGGGATTGCTCTCGATGATTATGCGCGGGGAACTGGTTACACCGGAGGCAAATTTAGTCGATCGGACTATCTATAACGCATTGTTCACGATGCACGGTTCGATCATGCTGTTTCTCTGGACATTTCCGGTGTTAGTAGGAATCAGTAACTATCTCGTGCCGTTGATGATCGGGGCACGAGATATGGCGTTTCCTAGATTGAATGCGGTGTCATTTTGGCTGATTCCAGTTGTTGGAATTCTGATGTTAGCCAGCTTTCTCGTTCCTGGTGGTCCGTCCCAATCGGGCTGGTGGGCATATCCACCTGTGAGCTTACAGAATCCAACCGGAAATTTGATCAATGGTCAGGTGCTCTGGATTTTAGCGATCGCGATTTCCGGTGTGTCTTCGATTATGGGCGGAGTGAACTTTGTCACCACAATCTTTCGGATGCGTGCGCCGGGTATGACCTGGTTTAGGACTCCTGCCTTTGTCTGGTCAGTGTTAGCCGCCCAGTTGATTCAGCTTTATGGATTGCCTGCTTTGACTGCTGGTGCAGTGATGTTATTGCTCGATCTTACCGTTGGAACGAGTTTCTTTGCTCCAGAGCGCGGTGGTAATCCTGTGTTGTATCAGCACTTCTTTTGGTTCTATTCGCATCCAGCCGTGTATGTGATGGTGCTGCCTGTGTTCGGGATTTTCTCAGAAGTGTTTCCAGTTTATGCTCGGAAGCCATTGTTTGGATATCGCGTCGTTGCTGTTTCCTCAGTATTGATCACGGTTGTGAGTGCAACGGTGTGGGTGCATCACATGTTCGCGAGTGGAACTCCTGGATGGATGCGAATGCTGTTTATGTTCACAACGATGCTCGTGGCGGTTCCAACCGGAGTCAAAGTATTTGCTTGGGTAGCAACGATTTGGGGCGGAAAACTACGACTGAATACAGCAATGTTGTTTGCTATGGGTGGCTTAGTGAACTTCGTATTTGCTGGCATTACTGGGGTAATGTTGGGATCAGTGCCGATCGATATTCACGTCAACAATACTTACTTTGTCGTCGCGCACTTTCACTATGTGATTTATGGCGCGATCGTCTTTGGAATCTATGCGGGTTTGTATCATTGGTTCCCGAAAATGACCGGGCGAATGTATTACGAAGGACTAGGGAAAGTTCATTTTGCGCTGACTCTAGCTGGAACCTGGTTGTGCTTTCTGCCGATGCACTTTTCGGGATTGATGGGAATGCCGCGTCGGGTGTCTTCGTATGATCCAGAGTTTGCGCTGTGGAATGTATTGGCAAGTTTGGGTGGATTCTTGCTCGGAATGTCCACGCTGCCGTTTATTCTCAATATGGTGAGTTCTTGGATTCAGGGCGAAAAAGCACCGAACAATCCGTGGAAAGCGATCGGGCTTGAATGGCTGACGACTTCGCCGCCTCCGGTCGAGAACTTTGAAGAGATTCCGACGGTGATTTCGCCGCCGTATGGATATGGCAGAAATGAACCGTTAATCGAAAATCAGTCTGAAGCTGTTCCTGCTGATGGAGTTACGACATGACGACAGAGAGTTCGATCGCTCAATCAAGAGAAGCTGATATTCGTGAAGAACAAGCACATGAAGCCGCAGAAAATAGCAAGTTCGGCTTTATTGTGTTCCTGCTATCGGAAACCGTTATCTTTCTGAGCTTTTTTGCAGGCTACATTGTCTACAAAACCACGATTCCTGATTGGTATCCGCCTGGAGTCAGCGGACTAGATACGAAAGATCCGCAATTTAATACGATCATTTTAGTATCCAGTAGCTTTGTGATCTATGTCGCTGAGCGCTATTTGCACGATAAAAAGCTTTGGGGCTTCCGATTTTTTCTGCTGGCGACGATGGCAATGGGGGGCTACTTCCTGTACGGTCAAGCGATCGAATGGAGCAATCTGAGTTTTGGATTCACATCCGGTATTTTTGGCGGACTGTTTTATCTATTAACTGGATTTCATGGCTTGCATGTGTTCACCGGAATCCTGCTGCAAACGATCATGTTAGGTCGATCGTTTATTCCGGGTAACTATGACAGCGGATATTTTGGAGTCGAAGCAACATCATTGTTTTGGCACTTTGTGGATGTAATTTGGATTATTTTGTACGTTTTGATCTACGTTTGGCAGTAGGAGCAGTGCAATGATTGTCGATGATCAGTACTATGACGTGATTATTGTTGGAACAGGCGCAGGAGGCGGAACTCTAGCGCGTAAGCTTGCTCCTACGGGTAAAAAGATTTTGATTCTAGAACGAGGAGTTTTTCCGCTGCGAGAAAGTTCTGAAGCTCAAGATATTGAACTATTCAAGAAAGAAACCTTTCACGCGCCAGAACAATGGTACGACGAGAACGGAGAGCCATTTCGCCCACAAACTAGCTATTGTGTCGGGGGGAATACGAAAATCTATAGCGGCGTGTTGATGCGAATGCGCGATCGAGATTTCGAGACAGTTCAACATCAAGACGGCATTTCTCCCGCTTGGGGCTTAAAGTACTCTGATTTCGAGCCATACTATACAGAAGCCGAAAAGCTTTATCAAGTTCACGGCAAGCTAGGCGATGATCCCACCGAACCCGCTCACAGCGAAGACTATTCCTTTCCCCCAGTTGAACACGAATCGCACATTCAAACCGTCGTCGATGGACTTTCAAAGCAGGACATTCATCCGGCTTATTTACCGATCGGGTTAGGCGATCAAGGTCGAACCGATGCAGAAGATACCGGAATCACACCTGCTCTGAAATACGAGAACGTGACGCTGAAAACCTCGGCTCATGTGGTTTGTCTGCACACGAATCCTTCAGGAACAGCGATTAAAGCAGTTCAAGCTAAAATCGGCGATCAGTCTTATCTATTTTTGGGTGATATCGTTGTTCTATCTTGTGGAGCGATTAACTCAGCGGCGTTATTATTGCGATCGCAAAACGAAAAGCACCCGAACGGTATCGCTAACAGTTCGGATCAAGTCGGTCGCAACTTAATGAAACAGCAATTATCAGTCGTTGTACAACTGACCACCGATCCAAATTCTGCATTGTTTCAGCGAACAGTTAGCGTCAATGACTTCTATTGGGGTGACAAGCACTATCACTATCCAATGGGACACGTCCAGAATGCGGGCGGCATTTTGCGCGATGTAATCTTTACTGAAGCGCCTCCGGTGTTTTCTGCGATTTCGCGATTGTTACCGAGTGTAGGAATTCGACAATTGGCAACTCGATCGCTCGGTTGGTGGCTGCAAACGGAAGACTTACCAAACCCGAACAATCGTATCCGATTTGTGGGCGATAAGCTGCACATTGACTTTACGCAAAGTAATGTCGAAGCGCACGATCGATTAGTTTATCGATGGATTGATACCTTGAAACAAGTTGAATCACTGCATCCTGGTATGTTCAATCGCGTGTCACATCCTCGAAGTGATATGCCTGTTCAAGTGGTAGCGCATCAATGCGGAACTTGCCGATTTGGAGAAGATCCAAAAACTTCGGTGTTAGATTTGAACTGTCGCGCTCATGAAGTGGACAACCTTTATGTCGTTGATAGTAGTTTCTTTCCATCGAATTCTAGTATCAGTCCTGCACTTACAGTGATTGCAAATGCTTTACGAGTGGGAGAGCATTTAATTGAACGCCTGAAATAAATTAAGGCGCAGGATTCGGAAATGCTGTAAAAACTTCGTCGATCGCTTTTAACATCTCTGGTGTGAGTTCGACCTGAGCCGCATTGATATTCTCTTTTAGCTGCTCTAGCGTGGTTGCTCCAATAATCGTACTTCCTACAAACCAGCGACTGCGAACAAATGAGATCGCTAACTCAGCCGGACTCAAACCAAACCGCTGAGCCACTTTTGCATATGCTTCTGCTGCTTCGTTGACTCTGGGTTTCAGATAACGTTGAGCAAAGCGATCGAACAGTGTGATCCGAGTTTGTCCTGGATCACCTTGAACATACTTTCCAGACAATAATCCAAATCCGAGTGGACTATAAGCCAGCAAGCTCACTTTCTCTCGATAGCAGGCTTCCGCTAAAGCAGAGTCAAACACCCGATTGAGTAGATTGTAGGCATTTTGAACCGTGATAATTTTAGGAAGTCCAAGCTGTTTTGCTAGATAGCTAAATGTGGTAATGCCCCAAGGCGTTTCGTTGCTCACACCGAGGTAGCGAATTTTGCCTGCTTTAATCAATTCATCAAACACTGCTAACTGTTCAGAGATCGGTACTGTTCCTCGCTCTCGTTCTGGATCAAAGACAGTCTGACCAAAAATTGGAACATATCGATCTGACCAGTGAATTTGATAGAGATCAATGTAATCGGTTTGGAGCCGCTTTAAGCTATCATCCACAGCTTGCAAAATATTGGATTGATCGACGTGATTGTTTCCGCTGCGAACCCATTTGAAGCCGCGCCCTGCTCCAATGATTTTTGTCGCAACAATGACGCGATCGCGCTGCTGATGTTTCAACCATTCTCCGATATAAGTCTCTGTAATTCCATAAGTTTCAGCACGCGGTGGAACCGGATACATTTCTGCGGTATCAATGAAATTCACACCCTGGTCGATCGCGTAGTCTAACTGTTGGTGCGCTTCTTCGATCGTGTTTTGCTGTCCGAAAGTCATTGTTCCAAGACAGATTTCAGAAACGCTGAGATTACTTTCACCAAGAGAATGATATTGCATAGGAATTGCTGCTTTATCTGACGAAGAAATTTAATTATCCGAGCGGTACAAGCAGATAAAAAACTGATCTACTAGTGTACCATCGAACCTCTTGAAACAATCTCATAATGGTGAATGCAATGAACGAAAAGCTTAAGCAATTGTCTACTGAGATTTTTGCAGTAAAAAAGCGATCGTACAAAAAGTACGATCGCTCAATTGATTTAACTCAAATTACTGTTTAGCAGGCAACTGACCCATTCCTTTCTCAGCAAAGTACTTACTCAGGAACGTGGTTGCAAACGACAGCACTACTGGACCCAGAACGAATGCCAGGAAACCATGAACGGCAAACCCTGGAACAAACACAGAAGCCAACCAGAAGCACAGTCCATTCACGATCAGAGAGAATGCTCCAAGCGTCAAGAGGTTAATCGGCAACGACAGCAACGACAACACAGGCTTGACCGAGCCGTTGACCAATCCGATCGAGACACCAGCTAACAAAGCAGCGGGAAAAGATGCGATCGTGACTCCAGGAATGACAATATCAGTAACCAAGAGCGCGAGCGCCGTTGTGAAAATCGTTAACAGATAGCTAAGCATAGTGTTTTCTCCGTGGTGAATAAGTTAACTAGCAGATTCGTTGAGTTTTTCTTGGTGCTTCGAGACTGCCCAAACTGCGTGGATGATGCCCGGAACCCAACCTAACAGCGTCAGACCGATGCTAACGAGTAACGTAAAACTGAAGCCATAGGTAAAGAAAATCGCAACGGGAGGCAGAAGAATCGCGAGAAGGTATCGAAGTAACATAGGTTTGACCTCTTGATAATTGGTAAAATTCAGACTTTAGCGCTTTGAAACTGCTGCACTGATCAGTTCTTTCACTTGTTGCCGGATTTGCTGTTCTTTGCGGGCAACAATCGTTCCTTGCTCTGCGGCTTTCAGTGCAATCTCAGCTTGCTTTTGCTCGATCGGGGTACTTCCAACGGTTTCTGCATTCGCTTTAGTGTTGTTGTACCAGGTTTGGAACAATCCGAAGCGCTGCTTGATTGTGGAATAACGGTCACGTACCCGTGTGCCAAAGGCATCGCCATATTGAATCGAGAGTTTGGTATCAAGATTCAAAAGCTGAACCATCAATCGAGTCCGCAGCGAGTTAAACACTGATTTGGGAGCTTCAGAAGACTCTGAATCATTGAGCGTTTGAGCAACCGAGGAAACACTTTGACTGGCAGTCGATCGAATTTCAGTCGCACCTTCTTTCAGTTCGGTCAAGGTCTGAGCTGCAGCAGTCTGAATGATTTCGCGAATGCGACTGGTGCGAGTTCCGCCTTCAGTTTTGATCGTTTGAAAATCTGTTTTGAGGCGGTCTTTCATCGGATTAGACATAATTCACCTGTTTGAAAATGAGAATTGACGATCGACTTAGGGAGTAACCGCTTCTTCGGTTGAAGTTGCTTTGCGCTGCTTCAATTTCTCAACAGCCATCTGAGAAACTTCAGCCACAAGGATACTCACAATCACACCATCATCAATCCAACCCAAAACCGGAATCATATCAGTCGCAAAATCAATCGGACTTACCAGATAAAGTAAGCTACCCACAATCACAATCCAGCGATATTTCGAGTTCCGTAACAGCTTGCGGTACCAGTTGAAGAGGGGTTGACCGATGAACTTTTTCATTTGAGGTGCGCTTTCAATCGACAAATTCATCATCGCAAATCCAGGTAGCGCTGTCTGGTGTGGGAAACCTCTATTTCGGTGCGGTTCTACGCCTCTGATGCACTCACCCGAATTACGGTTAGATCGGTTCTTTACCCAAAATAAATGGAAGTAGTTTCGCAATGTTCCGAGCATCATCAATGCCGCGATGATGTGTTCCTTCTAGTTTGATTCGGGCAAGCTCCAAAGCTTCTGACATTCCGTATCGTTTAGATAAGCCTTGAGTTTTACTAAATTGCTTTTTGAGATTGATGTGCGGATAAGCAATTGGAAAAGGTGCATTGTGATATCGACTATCTTTCTTGAATTGGGTATTGTCAAAGTCGCCCCAAGAGCCAAACACACCATTGGGATAGTTCGAGAGCCATTTTTTCAGAAGTGCGATCGCTTCCACATATCCCGGTGCTTGATCGACTTGGGACTGTGTGATTGAAGTGAGCGATCGACAAAACTCCGTCAGAATCGGCACTCGGACAGGTTTAATAAAGGTTTGAAATTCATCGATCGTTGTGAGATCTTTTGCTTCAACCATCACCGCACCTATTTCGATGATCTCCATCTCATGGCGTTTGATTGTTTCTTGGTTGCAGCAAGTCGCTTCTAAATCTAGTACTAAATAGTAGTCAAATTGAGTGAGATTCATCGTCTTAGTTTAGGAGCAGGCAAGATGCCCGCCCCACAAATTGCTTAAAATCTGCCGCTGTAGCGTTCTTCGTTCCAGGGATCGCCTCGGTGATGATAACCATTGCGCTCCCAAAATCCCAAATCTTCTTTTGATAGAAACTCTAAGCCATTAATCCACTTTGCACTTTTCCAAGCGTACAAGTGAGGCACAACTAACCGTAGCGGACCCCCATGATCAGCGGGCAAAGGTTCACCAAATAACGTATGAGCAAAAAAGTTCTCTTCGCGCACAAAATCATCCAGTGCAATGTTTGTCGTATACCCTCCGTAGCAATGCTCCATGATGTGCACCGCTTTCGGATCGACATCGATCGACTTCATGAAATCAGTCACTTTCACCCCGATCCACTTCACATCGAGCTTTGACCAGGTAGTGACACAGTGAAAATCAGCAGTGAATTCGCTCTGAGGCATCGCCATAAAATCATCCCAGGAAAAAGTCTTCTCCTGAGCGAGTCCCCAGACGCGAAACTGCCAAGTTGCACGATCGATGTCTGGCGTAGGTCCGTAGGTCAGAACGGGAAATCCGGTTGCTAATTTCTGACCCGGAGGAACACGATCGCCATATTCCGCTCCTGGCTTTTTGAAAAACTTGCCTATCATTCCAGTGACTCCTTAGAAGGCTTCACTTTAAGTATGGATCAGGAGAAAGAAAATGCGTGACTCTCTCATGCGACGGAATCACGCATTTTCATTACTCTTCTTCGCTGTCTTCTTCTTCGGTTGGGTAGACGAAACCTTTCGCCCGTCCAGTGAGAATCGATTTGCCCAGCGACAGAGCGCGTTGAGCTTGCAGGTTTGCTTTACGCTTCCAGGTTGCTTTGCGCTGATCACGCTTGGCGTTGGAAGTTTTCTTCTTAGGAACAGCCATAATTTCGGCAATCGTCAATTTAAACAGCTTTTCTATTCTAAAGGAGTCCGCGTAGATTGCAAGAATTTGATTATAAACACAGCATTAATTCGGAGCCGTTTTCGGTTTTGGTGACTTCGATGCGGGCTTGAAAGGCTTCTCGGAAGTGCGGCATGTGGGTGATGATGAGAATGTTCGCGAACTCAGACGAGATCGCATTAATCGCGGCAATTAAGCGATCGCATCCTTCTTGATCTTGGTTGCCGAAGCCTTCATCGACGATCAGCATTTGAAGTGCAGTTCCCGATCGTTGAGCTAACAATCTCGCGAGTGCTAACCGAATCGCAAAATTCACCCGAAACGCTTCGCCACCCGAATACGTTTCATACGGTCGAGTCCCATACGCATCTGCAATTAGAATATCCAGCGTTTCCATCGCTTTCGCCGTTTTTGATTTGCGATTGCGCTGGGTGACGAATTGAACGTGAAGCTGATTGGCACTGAGGCGGGACAGAATTTGATTTGTGGTCGCTTCAAGCTGCGGCAGAATGTTCTCGATCATCAATGCTTGAATGCCATTTTTACCGAAAGCTTGAGCGAGTTCTTGATAAATACGGCATTGTTGACGAGCAGTTTTGAGTTGAGCATTAATCTCCTCGAATTGTTGGCTGAGCAGGTCTTGTTGTTGTTGCTGCTGTTGGAGTCGTCCAAGTTTTGCGAGGTGTTCATCGAGTTTTGTTCGATGGTGCTGAATTTGCTGTTCTAGTGTTTGAATGTGGGTGCTGAGATCTGGAGTTTTCTCTAGAGCGCGAATCAGTTCTTGGCAGTGATGCGTGCTTGTTTGCAGATCAGTGAATCTGGCTTGCAAGGTTTGTGTCAGTTCATGTAAGCGATGTTGAACTTGTGGATAGTGTTGTTTTGCTTGCTGAAGTTCTTGATAGCGAAGTTGCCAGGGTTGCGCTTGTCGGAGTGCCGATCGAATTGCGTTATGTTGCTCTAGGTTGTAGCCGATTTCTTCGATTTGTCGATCGCACTGCTGCAATCCTCGTGCTAGATCGGCGGTAAAGCGATCGTGCTGTTGTTCTAATTGTTCGATCTGCGCTTTCACAGTCGGCTGACGGTGCAGAATATTCGCCTGTCTGCGTTTGGCTTGTTTGATTTCTGCTTGACGAATCTCTGCCCAACGCCAGCGATCGACACTTCCACGAGCCAACGCATGATCGCGCTCATCGTAGTTCAATTGCTGCAAACTGCGATCGAGAATGCTGAGTTCTTCGTGCAATTCTGGCTCAAAGGCTCTTGTCTTCAGTTGCTCATCGAGTTTGAGCGCTTCAGTGTTCATTCGCTGCAACTGTGTTTGAACATCCGCAGTATTTTGTAGCTGTTCCTGTAGCTGTCCGCGTCGTTCTAAGGTATCTCCGTATTGAGCCAATCGGGTTTCAATTTTGGTGTATTCATCTCGTAAGACTTGAATCTCACGTTCTGAAGTCGTTAACTGTTCGCGAATCACCCAGATTTCAGAGAGAATTTCTTCTTTCTGAGACTGTTGTTTTTCTAAAACTAATCTCCAGTGATGTTCGTCTAAAGGTCGATCGCACAGTGGACAAGGCGGAAAATCGTGGTGCTTGATTTGAACGATCGTATTTCCTTCAACGGCTTGGGTGAGTGTTGCTGCTCGTTCTTGTTCGAGCATCCGAATCTTGTGATCAATCTCTGCGAGTTGAGCTTCATAGTTCCGTTGGTGAGCTTGCAACTGTTCCATAAAGCTACGACGCTCTAAGCCTTTTTCGCGGACTTGATCTTGATAGGCTCTGAGCTTTTCGAGTTCATCGATTTTGACTGCAACCTCGATCGCAGCTTTTTGTAAAACGGGCTGACGTTGCTGTTGGGTTTGTAGTTGACGTGCGGACGTGCGGAGTTCTTCCAATCGAGCAGAAAGACGTGTAAAAGAGCGATCGAGCTTTTGCTGAATTTGTTGTTTACGCTGAAGAAGCGGTGAGGCTTGTAACTGGAGTTGCTCCAATCTCTGAAGTTCTTGTCGTGCTGTGTTCAATTGCTCGATCGCAGATTCAACATCGGCTTCTTTGCTCAATGCTTTCTGCAACTCTTGTAATTGTTCTTGCAGCGTAATTTCTTGCGCTTGAACTTTCTGAAGCTGATTTTGTAGATGCTGTAATTTCTCAGAATACTGCTGCTCGAATTGTTGCCGCTGAGATTGGGCGACTTGATGCGATTGAAACTTTGCTGAAAATAGCTCTTCTTGAGCTTGCAGCGCTTTCCAGTGCTGATAACCAGCAATAATCTTACTTTCTTGCTGTAAGAGATATTCTAAAGTTTGGCGCTGTTCGTCGGTTTGCGATCGCTCTTTTTGCAATCGCTGACAGTCCTGGTTGAGATTGCGCTGTTGTTGTTGCTGCCAACTGAGTTGTTGTTGCCAAGTTTGTCGCTGATGTTGAACGGCTTGGAATTGTTGCAGTTGATGTTGATTTGCCGATTGCTGAGCCTGCATCTGTTCAAGAACGGTTTCGAGTTCGGTGCGTTCTTGTGCGATCGCGTCTCGCTGTTGTAACTGCTCCCGAATCGATTCTAGATTCCGCTCTAACAGTTCGACTTGTCCTTTGAACTGGCGCGATTTATCTTTCGCTTGCTCAGAAAGTTCATCGTACTGATGTAGCTTCAATAAGTCCGCTAAAATCTGTTTGCGGTCAGCGGGACGTTTCAGCATGAATTCATCGGCTCGACCCTGACGCAAATAGGCAGAATTCACGAAAGTTTCGTAATCGAGTTTCAGGTGCGTGAGAATGAGTTGCTGCGTCGATCGAATCCCCTTTGCGGTTAGCGATCGAAAGCCATTGCCCTGCATAATCTGAAATTCGAGCGATACGCCTTGCCCCCGTTGCCGAGTTCGTAACACTCGATACGTTTGCTGGTGCATCTGAAAAATGAATTCTACCTGAGCTTCTTTCGCGCCCATGTGAATGACATCATCGTCTGAAGAGACGCGACTTTCGCCCCAAAGCACCCAAGAAATCGCCTCTAACAGCGAAGACTTTCCTGCTCCATTCGCCCCGCACACACACGCAGTATGAAGCCCCTGGAAGTCGAGTGTGGCTTCCCGGTAGCTTAAAAAATGGCGGAGTGTGAGTCGTTGCGGAATCATCGCGACAATGGCGAAACGGTCAGTACTGATGCACGAAAGTACACTAGCACTCGTATATTGAGTGTAATCGCAAGATGAACGATTTTGCTAAAAAGATTTGCTCGATCGACTGTTTACCAGAAGTTTTTCGCCCTAGTTTCAACTCGATCACATGAGCCTATCGAGAGATGCTGCAAAGACTCACAGGCTCTAAAGTGTATCATTTAGCGTTTCTGGAGTCGCTTCTAATGAACGAAACTGATTCATTGATGCTGCAACAAGAATGGTTCGATCGTGGAAAAGAAGATGCTTGGGCGGGTCGATCGAAGCAACCCCCAGAGCATGATCCAGAAGCCGCCAGCTTTTACGATCTCGGCTACAGCGAGGGTGAAATCGAGCGTCCGCCTGTTGGTCTGCCTTCGACTGATTAGCCTAAAATTGGGGTGCGGTTGTCGATCGTACGTTTATGACTCACCCCGATTTACCCGAAATTTTGGCGCAGCTTCGACAGTATTTGCAGCAGGAATACGGCGATCGATTAGCCCGTCTTGTCCTGTACGGTTCGCAAGCTCGAAACAGTGCAACAGATGAATCAGACATTGATGTTCTCGTTGTTCTCAAAGCGCCATTAAACGTGATGCAAGAGATTCAACGGACTAGCGAATTTATCACTGATCTTTGTCTGGAAAAGACAGTTTTAGTTTCCCTAGGGTTTGTCTCTCTCGATCGCTACGAACAGGAGAAATCGCCATTTTTCCTAACTGTTCGCCGCGAGGGGATTTTAGTATGATTCCTGAGCAACAGAAATTTTTAGACAAAGCAGACCGAAGTCTTCAAGCTGCTCAAGTTCTTCAACAGCAAGGATTGTCTGATTTTGCAATTTCACGCGCCTACTACGCGATGTTTTACGCTGCTCAAGCGCTGCTAGTCGAAAGAGGGCTATCGTTTTCAACTCATGCAGGAGTTCTGTCAGCATTTGGCAAGCAGTTTGTTCGATCCGGTGAAGTTCCAAAAGAATTTCATCAGGCTTTAATCACAGCAGAACACGCTCGAATTCAGGGTGATTACGACATCGATCAGGAGTTGACACAAGCAGACGCGATCGAACAAATTCAGCAAGCAGAAGCATTTTTAGAAATGGCAAAAAGTCGGCTTGGCTGATTTCTTACATCGATCTAAAGACAGCAGAGATTTCAAGATTCTTCCCTTATTCTGACGGAGAAGAATTACAAGCCTCCTATGAATCCACACGTTGAAGTTCTCGCTGATTTGCCTACCCTGATTGATCGCGCTCTCGATCTCGTCCTCGAAAAACTCCAAAGCTCGATCGCATCTCGCAACATTGCCACGATCGCACTCGCGGGCGGCAGCACTCCAAAACCGCTCTACGAAAAGCTGGCACAGCAAAATTTACCCTGGGACAAACTACACATTTTCTGGGGCGATGAACGCTATGTTCCCGCTGATCATCCTGATAGCAATCAACGGATGGCTCGACTCGCTTGGCTCGATCGTGTTCCGATTCCTCCTGAAAATATCCACCCGATGCCAACCGATGACGGTGATCCAGCCATTTCCGCCCAAAAACACGAAGCCGAATTGCAATCCTTTTTCAAATCAGAGCCTGGAGAATTTCCCGCATTTGACGTGATCTTGCTCGGAATTGGCGATGATGCTCATACTGCCTCGCTGTTTCCGCACACTGAAGCATTGCAAGTCTGCGATCGCTTCATCACCGTGGGCGACAAAGACGGAAATCCCCGTATCACTTTCACTGTGCCGCTAATCAACACTGCTCATGCCGTAATTTTCCTCGTAGCGGGTGCAAATAAATACCATGCACTCACTCAGATTTTTGCAGACGAAGCAGACACAGAGACTTACCCCGCAAGACTAATCAACCCGCAAGGCGAACTCTGGTGGTTACTCGAACGATCGACAAACTTTGCGAAATAATGCAAAAAATCGAGAGACTTAGGTTTACAATCTGCTCTTACTGTCCCTCGATTTCTCGATCGTTCTAAAGGAGTTGACCTTTAATGAGTAACCTGGCTTCCCCAACTCGTCTGAAAATCGGACGCGCTTTGTCTCTCGCAGTCGTGACTCTCACAGTGGGATTGCTGGCGGCTGCTTGTCAAGAAGCTGCTCCCCCCACCGGACAAGGCGGAACAAGCACGCCCGCTGGCAACGCCTCCCCCACTGCCACCAAAGGCTTAAAGATTGGGTCACTCCTCCCTTCGACTGGAGATCTCGCCTCGATCGGACAGCAAATGGTCGCCGCTGTTCCGATCCTGGTGGATACCGTGAATCAATGCGGTGGTGTCAATGGTGAACCTGTAACGCTCGTCCAAGTCGATGATCAGACCGATCCTGCCGCAGGCGCAGAAGGCATGACTCGACTGGCAGAACGCGAACGAGTTGCGGGTGTCGTCGGATCATTCGCAAGTAGTGTTTCGACTGCTGCTTTACCGATCGCAGTTCGCAACAAAGTCGTGCTGATTTCGCCCGGAAGTACGAGTCCTGTATTTACACAACAAGCGAAAGAAGGCAAGTTCCAAGGCTACTGGGCAAGAACTGCGCCACCCGATACCTATCAAGCGCAAGCGTTGGCAAAATTAGCAAGTGAGCGCAATTTGAAGACCGCAGGCACGATCGTGATTAACAACGATTACGGAGTCGGGTTTGAGCGTGAATTTGTCAAAGCGTTTGAAGGGCTAGGTGGCAAGGTCACCAATGCAGGAAAACCCACTCGGTATGATCCCAAAGCAACGACCTTTCAGACCGAAGCCGCCGCTGCATTTACCGGAAATCCTCAAGCCGTTGCAGCCGTTCTCTATGCGGACACTGGAAGCTTAATTGTGAAATCAGCGTATGAACAAGGAAGAAGCCAGAATTCTACTTTCTTACTCACCGATGGCGTGTACTCTCAAGATTTTGTCGATAAAGTCGGAAAGGGACAAAATGGACAATCGATTCTTGCAGGGTCACTAGGAACGGTTCCAGGTGCGAGTGGTGAAGGGTTAGCGGCGTTCACCAAACTGTGGCAAGAAAAGCAAAAACGCCCACTAGCGGCGTATGCTTCTCACGCTTGGGACGCAGCAGCAATCTTGGTTTTAGCAGCCCAAGCCGCAAAAGCAAATACGGGTGAAGCGATCAAGGATAAATTGCGCGAGGTCACGAATGGTCCTGGTGAGGAAGTTTCGGATGTGTGCAAAGGATTAGAGTTGCTGCGGCAAGGGAAGGACATTAACTATCAAGGTGCAAGTGGAAATGTTGATATCGATGAAGCTGGCGATGTGATCGGTAGTTATGATGTCTGGACGGTTGAACCAGACGGCAAGCTGAAAACGATCGGTAAAGTGAATCCGAGGTAGTCGATTTTTGCGTCTTCGACTTCATAGCTGCAACAGCGGTAGACCTTCCACGCTCAGATTTTAGAGATTGGACGGAGTTGCCGCTGTTAACTGCGTTGAGAGGGCGATCGCGAATCAGGTTTCGAGCATCAGCGGACGGAGAAAATAAAAGCGATCGCCCTCTTTACGTCCAATGAATCCAGTTAACGGCGAAGACAGTTCAATCAGGATTTCTTTTAATTGGTCTTGAGTCAGCGATCGAGGCGGATCAATTGCTTCGTAAATGCCCCAGATGAATTCAAGCCCTAATTCTTGGGGTGCTCTATTTTGTAGAAGTTGAACGATGCGCGATCGTACTTTGATTTCAAGTTGAATCCGATCAATAAATTCGTTTACTTTGTCATCTGCTGCTTGACTAAAGGGAGCCTGAGCCAAACATGATTTTAGTTCCCAAAGATTAATTGCTCCCGGATAAGCTTGCTTGAGTTCTACTAATCGCTGTAGTGTTTCTGGTTGTAAAACGTTCATTTTGTTTCCGTTTGCTGTTCGATCAGCGTACTCGGTTAGTTCTCCCGGAGCCATGATAATTCTGATGCAATTGTCAAACTCAGCAGTGCTTAGATATGTGCCTCCGTATTTCATCAGTTGTGCAGGCGCTCCTTCTTTGTTGTCGTTTACTTTTTTGTGTTTACTAGCTTTGCATTCACCAATAATGAGATAAGGTGCATCGCAGAAGAAATCAATGCCGCCTGCTCCTCCAGTAACGTCTGGATCAAGGCTCATTTTTGGATTGTTCCGAGAGTTGGTAAAGCCTAATTCAATAAAGCTTTTGCGGACAAGTTTCTCGAAATAGTCACCATCACTAGAGTTACCCGCCCTAGCAATTTCCCGAATCCATGTCTTGTCTGAGTTCAGGAAATCCTTGGTCGCGCTGTCTGCCCAACCTAAAAAGCATTTCAAATCTTGTTCGAGATGAATGGCGGCTGAATTGGTTGGAGTGAGTTGAGCGATCGCGGAATGTAAGGCTTCTAGTTCTGGATGCTCTGGCGGTTCTAGGTTTTCGAGTTGGTGTTTGCGTTGGGCAAAAGTGCGATCGCTAATAACAGGTAAAGAATTTACCAGTGTGATTGGCGTTCTCAAAGGTAAGAAATCACCTTTAGTTGTTGTGCTTACTTCGCTAGGTTCGGATAATTCATAAACCCGCAAGTAGGCGAGAAAAAAGAAACCTCGTTCTGCTAGTTTGCTCTCTACGGTTTGCTTTGTCCACATCGTCAACTTAGATAACATATCTAGTTGATCAAGGCGATCAATGCTCTGACACAGTTCACATCTCGCCCAAAATCTTGCTTTGAAATTATTTGCTCTTAGAAAGTCATCAGAACAGAGGGCAAAAGATTGTCCAGGAGATATAAAGTTCCAGGGCATTGTTGCAATGGCTCGTCCTTGTGTCAATGCTTGCCAGTCCTCATGAGGCAGGCGTAGCGCAGTTGCGAGAAGTGTAGTTCCAATCATGAGATTACGCGAATACCTCGCTATATACACTGCTTTCAGCAAATGGGCTACCGGAGGTGATGAATTGGTCTTCGTCGATCGCATCATGAGGAATCTGACCAGATGGATCACTGAGAATTTCTTGAACGAGATAACTGCTCTCAGCAATTTTTCGCTGTCTCATAAATTCAAAGACTTGCTCTTGCTCGAACTCATATTCTTCATGAGCGGCAAAGACAAATGAGACCGCGAGAAGTGCTTGAATGTCTTTTGGCTTCAGAAGTACCCACTCTCCGCCTAGCTCTGTTAAAAGTCTATTTAGGTGCTGATGACCATGTGTATTCTCCCTTACAGCTTTTGAGCGAACAAGACAACCACGAGTCAAATCAAATTTCTTGTAGTCAATCAACCGTTTTAGAGCAGCGCTGACGTACCTTGCTCCAGATTCCTGAAGGACACACACTCCAATTTTCACAGTCTTTCCGTTGTCTTGACCTACGATTCTGAAGTCAAGATATCCTTGGTCGGCAGAAGTTACCTCAATATCTTGAACTTCTTCGACCATTACCTGTCCGACTTTCTGACCCTCTAAACTCCAAAAGGCGACGAGCAGCGCATAACCAATTAGCCCGCTGTCTTCTAAGTAGTCATCAAGATCGCGATCTAGAGCCAACATCTGCTCCTGGAAAGCAACTTCGACTTGATGAAGAGAATCAGGCGGATCAATAGGAGGTTTGCCCGCTCCGGGCACTTCCCAGTTCTCGCAGCACCATTTCAAAACCCTACGTGCGATCGGACGTTCTTTGCCAAGATCGCGAAGTTCGTTTTCGTCAAATGGATAAGTTGGAGTAGGTGGAGTGAAGCCTTTTGCATCGTAGAACAGCTTCAACCAAGTAGACACTAAATCAATTACGTGATCAGAATTGAGATACTTTAAATCAAAATACTTTTCTCCGATTCGATCTGCAATTGATTCGGCTTGAGGCATTACTTTCACTTGTTGCGTCCATGTGTCTGGCAAAACAGACAGCATCAGAATGCCACGTTTGAGCTTACTGTAAAGATCCTTAGCTAGTAATGCAACGACTTGTGGTGTTGAAAGACCCTTGGCGTTTGTGTTCTTCGGTTCTGCTTCATCAAAGCAGATAACAGTCGTTTGATAGTCGCCAACGAGATCAAGAACTTGACTAGCAATATTCAAGGCTCTAGATTCTCGATCTTCTTCTCTAACAACAGGTAAGCCCATTGCATCTGCTTGGGTTTGGGTCAATTCACTGCCAGACAACCAGTTAATGGCAAAAATACCGCGGTCTGGCGAGAGCGTCCAGAGAATGGCTTGGACAACATACGGATCGCGAATGTCTGGTTTCAGTTGACAGATTTTAGCTGTCAACTGGTCAACTAAAGCAGGACGCTTTGCAATCGCACCGGGAAATTGTTTGATTATGTACTCTGGTGAGCGATCAGTGTTGTATGCCTGGTTAACCAAGAAGGTTGCTATCTCTTGCCATTGCATCACGCCTTGACTGCCAGACTGCTTAAGGCTGTAGGCAAGTGTGCTGAGAAATTGACTATTGATCCGGTTTAAATCACTGTAGTCTGTTTCACTCATGTAAACGAAGAAGGATGTGCCTTCCTCTTTGAAGCGTCGCCGCAATCGGCTAATCAGATGACTCTTGCCGAGACCTTTCTCAGCGGTAATCGTGACCCCCAAAACCGAGCGTTGCCCTAGACGAATCTGCTCAATTCCCTGAAAAATTGCATCAGAAATGTGACCATTAATCGAAGGAACATCAGGGAATTTTTGCTCCCAGACATCGTGAGTTCTGACAACAGGAGATCGATCAAATGGATTGTGGCTTGCAATCAGGTTGTGGAGATCGGACAATGCGGAGGGCGAATGGTTTGCTAAGTCTGTTACGGACATTTCAATACCTACACTGAAGAATGAGAAACTAGAAATCGAAACGCTTAAATCAGGTGTTAAGAAGCTTGGCATAACAGCGAAGCCCGTTCACTTTAGTCGTTATGGAATCTTCAATTTTGTCTGGGGCGCTGTCTTCCACGCTGCCTATCAATAACTGAAGAATGTCATTCGCCTGCATGTCTAAAAGCCACTCATTGAAATCCGATCGCTCAACTCGTTCCCCAATTTCCCGCCGAATTCGATAAATTGGCACTAAGTTATCGAGGTTGTAATCACGATTCAATCGATCGTAGATTTCCAACGCCACAGGCTTGAATTCCTCGTACGATGCGATCGCGCTTTTCTTCCCGTTGCCATTCGTAACAGGCGCACTTGCCAAACAATTTCGTCGAATCCATCTCAGTAAAGGATTCGCTGTTTTTACGCTGGTTGCACGATCGTCAAATTTAAAATCCTCTGCCTTCAAGCCGTCTGCTAAAAGTTGCTGACCGATCGAAGTGAGTTTAACCGAAGTGCTGACGACCTCGATCGCCTTTGCCTCGATCAATGCTTGATAAATCGGCTCATAGTCAGAAGGCTTTTCTTTTGCACGCTTTAACTTTCCGAACAACGCGCTTTTTTTGATTTCGGATTGTCGATCGTTTGCATCCCACAACGCCAGCAAAAAGCGAGTTTTTGCCTGGGCTTCCGTTTCTTGTAACGCCATCGTCTGTCTCCTTCGAGGCTAAGCAGAGTACTTACGTATTAAGCGAAAGATTGATTGTTCTTTCCCAGAATGCCCGGTCAAAAAAAGGAATTAACGTAAAAAACTCATGTTTGATCGTATGGAAATTATCAAGTAGAGAAAAAGTGTCTGCACCGATTTTGAGAATTGCGTGGTTTCACGATCGCATCTCCGCAACATTGCTGACACCGTAAATCTCATAGAATAGAGTTCGTTCTGCATTCTGCTAATTTATGCGAAATCCTCCTCAGCCGTTGCCCGAAAATTTGTGGGGAGAACAATGGCGCTTTGCATCGCTTCGATCGAGTGATTTAGTCGAGTCGATCGCCAATCGCACGATCCCGATCGTCGAAATGCCCGAAGCCCTCTACCCAATCAATTTAGGCATCGCATCGACAGTTCAGATTCCAGGAGTCGTGATCGATGGGGGACGACGATCGATGCAGTTAGCACGATGGTTGAAGGCAAATCAGCCCGTGTCACTTGATGCGATCGCAGGTGCGCCCGATGGATTGATTTTGAATGCAGGAGAAGTCGATCGCTGGATTGTCGCAACGTTTGAAGATCCGGAAGTGCGAAGCGCTGCTCAGTTGTTTGAACAGCGCAAAAAAGAAAGCGATCGACTCCACTTTCTATTAGTTGAGCCGGATGATTCGGGAATGACTTACACCGGATTTTGGTTGTTAAGAAGTCCGGGATTGAAATAGTGTTTCTAATGCGATCGCTTGGCTCGATCGCATTTGTCCATAGCTGAAGACATAAGGAACATCAGACGGCAAACTGGGAATAAATCGATCGAGCACATAAGGACTGCCGTAAAGCGCGATCGCAAATAATCGATCGGTGTTCAATAGATAGGTAAACCAATCTTGTGCCGCTTGAGTTAATCCAGCAATGCCGCGAAAGGGATTTCCTCGAATAAATAGCTGTAATAGCGTTGGGCTTGAATCGCGATTGTTTAAATCAATGTACGGAGTATGTCGATCGACGATTTCAACCTGAGTAAATCCAAACTGTGTAGGAAATGCGATCGCAGGAGCGGTTCGACCGAGAAAATCACAATCGAGAATGCTATCGACAATCACTAAATTGCGACCAACACTTTTAAGAGAAGCTAATCGAGACGGGTTGGGATGGTGGAATCTCATCGATTGTCTCAACAAATCAGCATTGATAGATAAAGCTTCCGGTTGAGCAATCGAATCAGTTAAGTTGCTCGTTTGTAAAACGGGTTCGGGTGGATTTTCCCAGGCGTGACCTTCTTTGGAGGGAATCTCGATCGCACAAGCTTTCTGTTTTGCTCTCCAAATTCTTTCAACTGAGGCTTGAATGCGATCGCGAGAAATCCGCCCACTTTCCACCGCTGCACATACGGCTGTAATCGCTTTCTCTGGCTCTAGTGGCATCATCAAAATATCGGTTCCCGCTTCGACTGCCAGCACACAGGCTTCTTCGGTTCCGTATCGATTCGTAATCGCGCCCATTACCAGCGCATCCGTTGTGACTAATCCTTCAAACCCAAGATTGTGTCTTAGTTCATCGGTGAGAACTTTCTGAGAGAGTGTGCCGGGATAGTTCGGATCAAGTGCAGGAATTTGCAGATGAGCGCTCATCACGGCATCGACACCCGCTGAAATCGCAGCCTTGAACGGAGGAAATTCGATTTTCTCTAAGCGATCGCGATCGTGCAAAATCACAGGCAATTCGAGGTGAGAATCGATCGACGTATCACCATGACCCGGAAAATGTTTTGCAGTGGTTAAAATCGGGTGCTGATGTGCCCCTCGGATAAAAGACACTGCAAGTTCGCTGACAATCTCTGGAGTCTCGCCAAATGCCCGGACATTGATCACCGGATTGTCTGGATTGTTATTCACATCAACGGTAGGAGACAAGAGCCAATTTAAGCCGATCGCTAAACTTTCCTCTGCCGTAATCCGTCCCATCTGTTCCGCGTAGTGACAGGCGAGGGGTAAATCGCGTTTGGCAATTTCAGCGATCGACATGGGCGGTGGAAACCAAGTTGCCCCAGAAAATCGCTGTCCGACTCCTTCTTCGACATCGGCACAGATTAATAAAGGAACCGCTGCCCAGGATTGAAGCTGCTGCGTTCTGAGCGCGATTTCTCCCGCACTTGCACCCAGGAGAATCACACCTCCCACTCCCAATTTTTCGACCCAGTGACGTAACCTCGCCGCAGGTGGCTCCCAGACTGGATACTGAATCTCATGGTCAAACAAAAAGCCTGAAGCTCTCACAACGACCATTTGAGCCACTTGCTGCGGTAACGTCAACGCATCAAGATTCGGGAGAAACGTCTTCATCATGTTTACGTTCTTGGCTGAGGCGATTAATTAACCCTAGAACTTTATCACCTCGCTCCAGCGAATTATCCTCAATGAAGATCACTTCTGGTGTTCTGCGTAATCGAATTCGCTGACCCAGTTCGCTCCGAACGTAACCCGTCGCCGACTTCAAACCCGCCATTGTTTCGGCTTTGGCTGCGTCGTCACCGTAGATGCTGACAAAGATTTTGGCGTGCTGCAAATCGCCCGAAACATCAACATCCGTGACGCTCACCATTCCGGTTCCTACGCGATCGTCTTTGATGCCATTCAATAGCATCTGACTCACTTCGCGTCGAATCGATTCTGCGACACGAGCCTGTCTTCGATCTGTCGCCATACCTTGCCCGTCCTATTCAGTACAAAAGATTTATTCTAACAGGCGCTAATTCAAGCCCAGCATTGCCTTTAAGGTAAAAGACACAAACGCAAAGCTCCCGACGAGAATTCCGACGAGTGCGATCGCGCTTAAAGGACGTTTGAACATCGGCACCAGAGGCGCAAACGCATTCAAAATCACACCCAGCACGACACCGATGACAAACTTGGGATATTTAGAAACGGTGTTCCAAAGGTCTTGAATCATAAGGGTTATTTTCTAAACGCCATTCCATCATATCGAGAACTGGGAGCCGATTAATTATGAAACCTGATCAAACTGTAATTTTTGTAATACTTAAACTGATCAGATCAAATGTATTTTAGGTGTTAAATAAAAACATGATTACTCAAGTACAGTCCCCGGTGTTACCGCGTCCGTTTATTAAGTGGGCGGGCGGAAAAAGTCAGTTGATCGCGCAGTACGTTTTTCATTTCCCGGAACGTTACCAAAATTACTATGAGCCGTTTGTGGGAGGTGGAGCAATTTTCTTTCATCTCCAGCCTTCACAGTCTTTATTAATTGATATTAATTTAGAGCTAGTGAATGTCTATCGCTGTGTACGCGATCGCGTTGAGGAACTCATCGATCGATTAGAGCACCATCATCAACACCATAGCCCTGATCATTACTATCAAGTCCGCGCCCAGCTTGCGCCAAATGATGATTGGTTCTACGAAGGGAACAATATCGATCGCGCTGCTAGATTGATTTACTTAAATAAAACTTGCTTTAACGGACTGTACCGCGAGAATTCTAAAGGGCATTTTAATGTACCGATCGGGAGCTACAAAAAGCCCGCAATTTATGATCCACAAATTTTAAAAGCAGACTCGATCGCGCTTCAAACGGCAAAAATTGAACCCGGAGCGTTTGATCAAGTGCTGCAATATGCTCGAAGCTCCGAAGACTTCGTTTACTTTGATCCCCCTTATTATCCGCTGAGTCCGACCAGTAGCTTTACTGCTTACAATCGTTACTCATTTAGTGAAGCTCAGCAGATTCAATTGCGCGATGTAATGCGAGAACTGAGCGATCGAGGTGTGAAAGTGATGCTTTCAAACTCAGATTGTCCGTTTATCCAAGAGCTATACAAGGAATTCAACATTCATACTATCTATGCCACTCGCAACATTAACTGCAACCCAGAGAAGCGCGGCAAAATTACAGAAGTGCTAGTGACCAATTACTGATTGAAATCAATTCTCAATAGATTCAAAAGGATTGAGTAGTGGAACTCCTGCATCTGCAAAGTCGCTTAGATTGCGAGTGACCAGGGTTAAGCTACAAGTGAGAGCAGTTGCAGCAATTTGCTTATCTAGCACATTGTGAAGATTGGGCGCACACAATCTTCCCCAGACCTGAGCTTCAAGTTCAGTAAAATCCAAAATACGATCGGCATAGTCTTCTACAACGGTCTGCAACCAGGCTTCTAGCATCTCTGCTTGACGCTGATCGCCTCGATGTCGAATCAGTTCAACGCCTCGACGCAGTTCACCGATCGTGATGACACTGAGGTAGAGATACGCTTCTTGGTCAACAGCTTGGCGAAAAAATCTCAGGACACTAGGGTTTGCTTTGCTCTTTTTGCGTAGTTCGCTAATGACGTTTGTATCAATCAAATACATGGCGGATCGGCACATCTTGAACTCGCTCGAAATCTGAATCATTGCCTACCTCCGGAATCTGATGCAGTACTTCTGAGAAAGACTTTCTCTGAGGGTGCAGCAATGCTTGTTCTAGAATTTTGCGATGTTCAGCTTCAGCGCTCACACCATTGCGACTAGCTCGTTTTTTGAGTGCTTTCACGATCGCTTCATCAATATTTCGGACAATCAAATTTGCCATACGTTTTCTTTAACTTTGCAATTATGATAGCAATGATATCACTTAATGCGCTGAACATTTGTTATCTCTCATAAGAAAGACGGAAAGCGATCGCATTCTCTCTAGGATTCGATCAGTTGTGACCTAGAGGGCTGATATGCGAATTCATCATCTCAACTGTGGCTGTATGTGTCCGGTCGGGGGCGCATTGATGGATGGCTTCAGTCGTGGCATCACATCGCATCTGGTTTGTCACTGTTTACTGATTGAAACGAATCAAGGATTAGTTCTAGTTGATACAGGCTTCGGGTTGCGCGATATTGAAGCACCGTTTAATCGCCTGAGTCCGTTTTTTGTCACGTTTAATAACATTCAATTCGATCGCAAATATAGCGCGATCAACCAAATTGAAGAGCTAGGATTCTCCCCTCAAGATGTCCGACACATTGTTCTCACTCACCTTGATTTTGATCATGCAGGCGGCTTAGAAGACTTTCCCAATGCAACCGTTCATGTGATGCAGAGTGAATATGATGCGGTGCAACATCGAGAAGGGTTTATCTCACACCGTCGCTATCGTCCGAAACAATGGGATGAAGTAAAATCTTGGAAATTTTACACTCCGAATGGCGAACCGTGGTTTGAATTTGAAGCGGTCAGAGAGCTAGAAGGACTGCCGCCAGAGATTTTATTTATTCCGCTGATTGGACATACACAAGGTCATGCAGGAATTGCGATCAACACTTTCGAAGGTTGGCTCCTTCATGCAGGTGATGCTTACTTCTACCGCGATGAAATGCAGCCGAATCCAAAATGTACTCCGGGACTGAAAGCGTATCAATGGATGATGGAAGTCGATCGTAAAGCGCGATTGCTCAATCAAGACCGACTTCGCAAATTAGCATCGAACCATCAGAATGAAGTTCGATTATTTTGTAGTCATGATGCGATCGAGCTTAAAATGCTTTCTGAGGAAAAGTTGGCGTACAAAGACGTGAACGAAATGAAAAGGTGAATGAGCTTGAAAGCCTCTATTATTTGATACAGTATCATACGTCAATTTACGTAAATTCCCGATAAACTCATGAATAGCTAACGTGATGCTATAGAGAAACGAGCATATTCATGAGTGTGAATCAATATGGTCTTGAGCGAGATATTCCAGATTCCGTTAAACGAGTAGTGCGGCAAGAATGCGGCAATGGTTGTGTAATTTGCGGGAAGCTGCCGTACGAATATGAACACTTTGATCCTCCATATAAAGATGCTTGTGAGCATAAAGCCGAGGGAATTGCATTACTCTGCTCATCGCATCACACTGACAAAAGTGCTGGTCGTCTTAGTGTACAAACTATAAAGAAGCGAAGATCTAAACCGTACAATCAAGGACAATCTGCAATTTGGACTCATCATCTAACCGAAGATATTCTATTTCTGGATGTAGGGGGCAATATATTGCATGGTCATAGTGTTGGGTTGTCCATCAATGGTACTGTGATTATTGGAATGAAAGCACCTGCAACGTCGGACGGGCAATGGCTTTTGGCTGGAGCTTTCAATGATCCCTATGGAACGGGTACTCTTCAATTTTGCGATAATGAAGTACAAATTCATCGTGGCTCTTGGGATTTCACAATGGAAGGAACAACATTAACAGTACGCAGCGGACCTCGCAAGGTTGTTGCTCAAGTCTCTTTCCGTCCTAGCGATAACGTTATTTCTATTGATAAACTAAAGATGAAATTGGCGAACGGGCACAACCTCTTAGTAGGAAAAGAAGGTATACGTATAAAAGGCTCTCAGCTTAACGTGGAGCTTCAAAGAAATATCTCGCTAAAAAGATCCGGAAAATCGATTGTTCTTGGTGACAATCAATACCCTGATGTGGAATTCACTACTCTTGCTGTCAATTATTCTGTTCTTGGAAACTCAAAAGACTGGTGCAATTAGCGTTTTTGCTACTTGCTGCTTAGTCACACTTAGTACTAGATCTCTGGCGTGAATGACCACCGCCTTCTATTCGCTCAGGCATTCACGCCAGAACTTTACTCTGTGTTCCCTTGGCTTGCTTCATATTCTGCAAAAGAAACCGCTCAACTCTAAATTAATAGGAGTTGAGCGGGTTTAAGTCAATAATGATCGAACTAACTCTGAGGCACTTTCGCCAAAGTCAGCGGCACATTCGCCTGAATTCCTGGAGCATAGACCTGTGCCACATAATCCGCGATCATGCGATGCGTATTAAATGCGGGGCAATTGGTCTTAATCGAAGCTTTCATCATCTGAATCCAACCATGCGGAACACCATTTTCATCCTGGTCATAGTAGAGCGGAATGATTTGGTTCTCCAACAGGTCATACAGTGAATCAGAATCAATCTTGTCTTGCAACGCTTGATCACTCGTGTGAGCATCTTCCCCGATCGCCCAACCATTTAACGGCTTTCCATTGGCATCAGTTAAGTACCCTTCACACCACCAACCATCGAGCACACTACAGTTCAGTCCGCCATTAAAGCAAACCTTTTGCCCACTGGTTCCAGACGCTTCCAAAGGTCGGCGCGGATTGTTCAGCCACACATCAACACCTTGGACGAGTTTTCGAGCCGTGTGCATGTCGTAATCTTCGATGAATGCAACGCGATCGCGAACATTGGAGTGAGTCTTACACCATTCCATAATTCGCTGAATAATCCGCTTGCCTTCTTCATCGGCAGGGTGAGCTTTACCAGAGAAAATGATCTGAACGGGATGTTCATCATTGCTGAAGATTTGTAATGCTTTTTCAACATTTCTCAGCAGCAAATCACCGCGTTTGTAAGGACTAAAACGACGAGCAAAGCCGATCGTTAAAATCTTCGGGTCAAGCAGATGATCAGCCGCTTCGATCATGCCCCAATCTTCCCCACGATTCTGCCGCGAAGTTTTCACTTTCTGACGAGTGTGCGCGACTAATCTTTCTTTCAGAATCTGATGTCTCCACCAAATCTCCTCATCGGGAGCATTGTCGATTTTCGCCCAAGTTTGGGGATCAAGAACTTTTGTTGTCCAGTCTTCGCCTAAATACTTGCGATAGAGATCTGCCATCATCGCAGAAGTCCAAGTCGAAGCATGAACACCATTCGTGATGTACCCGATCGGAACATTATCTTCGCTCTTTTCGGGATAGAGAACAGTCCACATTTTGCGTGACACTTCTCCGTGAAGTTCACTCACCCCGTTTGCCGATCGACATAATCTGAGTGCCAGCACCGTCATCCCGAACGGTTCCCAAGGATCACCTAATCGACGTGCGCCCAATGCTAAGAATTGTTCACGCGAGAGTCCTAATTGTCCCCAGTACTTCGCAAAGAACGAATCCATCAAGTCGGCTGAGAACACGTCATGACCTGCGGGAACAGGCGTATGAGTCGTAAACACACAGCGATCGCGCACCGACTTTTCGATGTCATAGAACGATTTGCCCGTCTTCTCAATCTCTTGACGACACACTTCGAGCAGACAGAATGCCGCGTGTCCTTCGTTCAAGTGGTAAACGGCTGGCTCGATTCCAACTGCTTCGAGTGCCCGAACGCCACCAATTCCGAGAATCACTTCTTGAGCAATCCGGGTTTCTTGATTACCGCCGTACAAGTGACCCGTGAGCCAGCGATCGATGGGATCATTATCTTCTCGATCGGTATCCATCAAGAACAAGCTGACTCGCCCAACTTGCGCTTTCCAAACCTGCACTTTGACGTTCCGATGCCGCACCAGCACTTCAAACACGAGCGGCTGTCCATTCGCATCGGTTAACAATTGCAACGGTAAGCGATCGAACGGATTGTTAATGTAGTAATCCTCTTGCCAACCGCTTTGGTTTAGTTTTTGGCGGAAATAGCCTTGGCGATAGAGCAACCCCACACCGACCAGAGGAACGCCCAAATCTGAAGCGGATTTCAAGTGATCCCCAGCAAGAATACCAAGACCACCGGAGTAGATTTGCAGCGATTCATGCAGTCCAAATTCAGCGCAGAAATACGCGATCGGGTGCTCTCGTGTAATCTGAGGCGCAACACGACTCGACCAAGTATCAGCTGAATTCACATACTGGGTAAACTGTTCAGAAAGTGCTTTGAGCCGACCCATGTAGTTCGGTTCAGAAGCCAATTGAGTTAAGCGATCGAAGCTAATCGTTTCCAAGAGTGCAACTGGATTGTGCCCGCATCGCTCCCACTCGTCAGGATTGATCGACTGAAACAGCGAAATCATATCCGGAGTCCAGCACCACCAATAGTTATAAGCAATTTCAGCCAGAGGTTTAAGCGCTTGGGGTAAACGTGCACTCAGTCTGTCAGCCGGATTGACAGTTGAAATATAGGTCATAGGTTGAAGATCTCTTTGCTTTTCTTAAACGATGAATTCTGAGCATTCAGGGGCGTATTTTGCAGCTTAATTGATCCCGAAACGATCAGAATCCGCAGGTGTACAGAGTAGAGACTAATGCTCAAACTGCGATCGATTGGATTGTAACCCGTTTTACACAAGTCCTGTCCTATCGTTTTCTAGCACTGTTTAACGATAGATGACGGAGAATTACAGATTGTCTTCAGGCTCCGAGGCGGGTTGTGACGATTGCCGTTCTAAATACAAATCGATAAAGTCTTCCGCAGCGGTACTGTTGATTTCGCGCAATGCTTTGATCATGTGTGTGACCGCTTCAGCCAGGGGATCACTGATTTCGTTGACCCACTGATGCACAGTCGATCGATTGATTCCCATTGTGACCGCCAATCGATTTTGGCTGATCCCATAGGTCGAGAGTACTTGCCGTAGTGCCTTTCCTGCTTTTCCCATGTGGAGATTTTGGCAAAGCGAATCGCGTTCGTAAATGGTTGTAGATAGCAACATCGGTAAATCACGTAGCTTTCAAAGACGAGATCGTTACTGCGCTTTGTTCAGAGAAGGATGTGAAGAATTCTTGCAGGTTACAGACTGAGTACGGCGATCAGGGCATTCGCGATCGCATCCATTTCGATGTTAGAAAGAATGCCGATTTGATTTACTAATCTTGTTTGTGAAACTGAGCGAATCTGAAACGCATCGATCGCTGAGACTTTCGTTAGTCCGTTCTCTGTAGAAGGCTCTAATCGAGCCATCCAATTTCGCTTGGCAAAACGCTCTTTCCAATCGGTAATTGGCACAACAACTTTAAGGTCAAGCACTCCAACTAAATCATCACTGACAATTACAACCGGACGAGTTTTACCAATTTCTGCACCTTCTGTGGGCGAAAGTCTCGCAATCCAAATCTCGCCTCTACGCATGATTAGTTAACTCAGAACCTTTATTCTCGTAATCGTAGAAGTCTTCTCCTTCAATCTCATCAAACGCTAGAAGATCGCTTCCTGGCAGATAATCCTCGATCGCTTCTAGAGCAGCAAGTCTCATCTGCTGTTTTTGAAGTTCTTTCGATTTGATTGATTCTGATTGAATAATCTCAGACAACTTATCGAGCACCTTATTGCGATCGTCAAAACTTAGATGAGGCAAAGTCTCTAAAATCTGTTCAATGGTCATAGTAACGATAGAACGCATTAACTCCATTTTCGCTCTTGTGGTCAAATTTGCGATAGTGGAGATCTCACAAGTTGAATCGACATCAATTCTTTGGGATCACACAATAGATTGACGCATTGCAAAGGGTCTAATCACTATGGTTTCAACGTTTATTAGTTCGCCTTCGGTTGACTTATCGCAGATTCGATTAGAAATTCGATCGCTGCAAGCCCAACTGGTTACATGGCGCAGACAATTACACCAACGCCCCGAACTCGGCTTTCGAGAAGCGTTAACGGCTGAGTTTATTACTGAAAAGCTGCGACAATGGCAGATTCCGCACGAAACAGGGATTGCTAAAACTGGGATTGTTGCCACGATCGAGGGAAATCGTCCGGGTCGGGTGTTGGCGATTCGAGCCGATATGGACGCGCTCCCGATTCAAGAGCAGAATGATGTGCCGTATAAGTCGCAGCATGACGGCATGATGCACGCTTGCGGACATGATGGGCATATTACGATCGCGCTTGGAACCGCATATTATTTGTCTCAGCATCGCGATTTTTCCGGCACTGTCAAATTCATTTTTCAGCCTGCCGAAGAAGGTCCGGGCGGCGCGAAACCGATGATCGAAGCAGGGGTGCTGAAAAATCCTGATGTTGATGCGATTATCGGACTGCATTTGTGGAATAACTTGCCGCTCGGAACCGTTGGCGTTCGGACGGGGGCATTAATGGCAGCAGTCGAAACGTTTGAGTTAGTGATTCTCGGTAAAGGTGGACACGGTGCAATTCCACAACAAACGATCGATTCGATTGTCGTCGGTTCTCAAATCGTGAACGCGCTGCAAACGATCGTGGCTCGAAATGTTGACCCGATCGAATCTGCGGTTGTAACCGTCGGTGCATTTCACGCTGGAAACGCTTGTAATGTGATTGCCGCTTCAGCGCAGTTAAAAGGGACGGTACGCTATTTCAACCCGAATTATGCCGGATACTTCAAACAGCGGATTGAGCAGATTGTAGCGGGCATTTGTCAGGCACATGGCGCATCGTATGAGTTGGATTACCAATCGTTGTATCCGCCTGTGATTAACGATGGCGCGATCGCGGATTTAGTGCGATTGGTGGCTGAAACCGTGGTCGAATCCCCGATCGGTGTGGTTCCCAACTGTCAAACGATGGGCGGCGAGGATATGTCCTTCTTTTTGCAGGAAGTTCCAGGATGCTACTTTTTCCTCGGTTCCGCAAACTCTCAAATCGGACTCGACTATCCGCATCATCATCCCAAGTTTGATTTTGATGAAACAGCGCTTGGTATGGGGGTAGAAATTTTCGTTCGATGTGTAGAACAGAATTAGAACGATGACGGGGGCGAAAAGCCCCTTTTTTATTGCATTTCACTTAATGAGAACAGAAATCAATAATTTAAGCCCAAGTGTAGAGAAAAGCTCTGCTGAGTTTTTCCAGTATTGAAGAAGCATTAGAACAGAGCGATCGTACCTTTAATTCGGTTTTTGTACGGTTAACACTAATGCAACTCATAGTCATTCTGATTATGATTTAAGAATCAAAGCTGAAACGACACAAACAGCAAACAAGTTTTCTGATAACTCATTTGGGAGATTTTTCATGGCTTTTGAATTGAAACCGCTGCCTTATGCTTATGACGCTCTAGAGCCGTACATTGATGCGACCACGATGCAGATTCACCACGATAAGCACCATGCTGCTTATGTGAACAATTTGAACGCTGCGATCGAGAAATACAGCGATCTGCAAAGCAAGTCGGTTGAAGAACTCGTCACCAGCCTCGACCAATTGCCTGAAGATGTTCGGACGGCAGTTCGCAATAATGCAGGCGGTCACGTCAATCACACCATGTTCTGGGAAATTATGGGATCGAATGGCAGCGGAGAGCCGAATGGCGCGATCGCCGAAGCGATTAATAATTCCTTCGGTAGCTTTGATGCTTTCAAGCAGCAATTTAACGACGCAGGCACAAAGCGATTTGGTAGCGGTTGGGTTTGGTTAGTTCGCGCCAATCAAGGCGATCTCAAAGTGGTTTCCACTCCGAATCAAGATAGCCCGCTTACAGAAGGACATACGCCGATTATGGGGAACGACGTGTGGGAACACGCTTACTATCTGAAATATCAGAATCGTCGTCCGGAATATCTCAATGCTTGGTGGAATGTCTTGAATTGGGAAGAAATTAATCGCCGCTTTGATGCTGCTATGAGCGGAAACTAGGCTGGCTGTGATCAGAATCACAGACTTGTGTGATCTCGATCACTCAAGGTATCATTAACCACAGACATACTGTAGAAGACTCAACTTTAGCCGAGTCATCAACAGGGAACACACGACTGGCCGACAGATTTCTCAGGAAGACTGTCGGTTTTTATTATTTAAATTACGAACTGGTGCGGAATAGCAAATAAGACAAAAAGCGCCCCGTTCAATGATTGACGGTGACTCATGCTGTTAAGGGGATGTTTGAGAAGTGTCGTTCGTTGCAACACCCCGCCCTGAAATAGAATTTCGGGCTAATCGGCGAAAGTCCATTAGAAATGGACTAAGACTTGAAACTGGCTCCCAGTCTACTTCAGTAGACTTTCCACAGTTAGCCCGAAATTCATTTCAGGGCGGGGTGTTGCAACAAACAAAGACGTTTCAAATACTCTCTAAAAGCAATGTGCCAGCCGCTGTAAATACGACTGGCACATCTAAATGAGATTGATTCTGAATTAATTATTCGTCGTGAAATGGTGCATTCGGGTTGCCTTTTTCACGATCGGCGCTAACTTCTCTCGCCAATGCCGAATATCTGGATAATCAGTGGCAATGACGAGAATTTCACCCCAGCGACTTTGTTTCTCGGCGGCACGAGCCGTCTCATATTTCGTTTCTGCCTGATCCCAGCTTTGAGGCATTGTCTTCAAAGCAGTTTGGGCATGGCGATAGGCAGCGCTATCGGCTGAAATCGATCGCATTAACGCGATCGCACCGGTTAAATTGCCGCTCTGATATTGAGATATTGCCTCTCGATACAGTTGAGTTCCTGGCTCATCGGGAAGCGTCGCCAACACGGGATCATTAATTCGTCTCCGAACCAGCGTTGCCGCAGGTGGATCACTGTCACAGGTTTTTCGCGTCAATTTCTCATAGACCCAGCCCACGGTCGGAGCACTGATTCTCAGCCAACCGTCTTGTTCTGCAACCACGGTCAGCACTTCGCCGTTATTCAGTGAGGCAACAACGTTACCCGGTTGCTCGATCGGGCTTTGTCGCACATTCAGCGGGGGTTTGTCGTCGAACACCACCGTCGTACAGCGGTTTGCTTGAACCATCTGAGCCGACTCTGCACGTTTGACCATCGATCGAGGATACGTCAGCGCGTACACAGTGCCAACTAGGGTGACGGTTGCGGTGAGACAAGCCCCAACCTTGAGAGGAGAACTTAAAAAAGATTTAATGTCAACCGACATGGTGATGCCTCACGCTGATCCAGTTCAGGGCTAATTTAGGCAGGTGATCAAGGAAGCTTCAAATTTCTGTACTTCCATCGTTACTCTTGTAGCTTGCCCTAACGTTCCCCGATTTGCGTTCAGAAGTCCTAACAATCCGGTGACAGTCAGCCTTTGAATTTCATCGTGTTCTTACACTTGACAGTTCGATTGAGGGCTGACCCATGCGGGGGATCACCCCTCGATCGCGGTGTTCTAGCTTGACGTGTGCTTAATACGCTGCAACATTCTGGTACACTTCAGGATGGTCAAGTAGCAGAAATGGTAATGGAAATCGGTCAAAAAGTTCGCGTTCGTCGGTTGCGCGATCGTGTGTCTCAAGAAGTGATTAAAAAGCTCGGTGCGGTCGGCGTGGTGCGTCAATTCAAAGTGGTTGACGGTAAGGGGATCGGAATGCTCGTTCAGTTTGATGACAAGTATTCAACTTGGTTTTTTGAAGACGAACTCGAACAGTACGACTAATCGGTCGATACCATAGGGGAGTGAGGATTCGAGAATCAAGGATTCGTTCTTGATTTGTCGCGTTCTGACTCCCTCAATTGATCAGATATTGGATATGGCTTTTATATTGACGTTTCTGGGTAAAGGCGGCACTGGACGAACCACGATCGCGATCGCAGCCGCGAAAAAGTTGGCAAGCCAGGGTAAGCGGGTGTTGCTCGTTGGACAGGATTCAAGTCCAGCGTTCGATTTGGTATTAGGAACTTCGGTCGGAGTTGATCCACAAGAGATCGCGCCCAATTTAAGCGCAGCTCAGCTACAGACGACCACGCTACTAGAGCGCAGTTGGGATGAGGTGAAAAAGCTGGAGGCGCAATATCTCCGGACTCCCTTTTTCAAGAATGTGTTCGGTCAGGAATTGGGCATTTTTCCAGGATTGGATCAATTACTGGCGTTGAATGCACTGCGGGAATTCAATCAGAGTAATCGCTATGATGCGATCGTCTACGATGGAACAGGCGATCAAAACACGCTGCGAATGATCGGAACGGCTGAAGTCGCAAGCTGGTATATTCGTCGCTTCCGTCAATTGTTCATCGATTCGGATTTAGGCAAAACGATTTCGCCATTCATTCAACCTGTGGCGGCGGCAGTGTTCAACAATGTGAATTTTGCTGGAGATAACTTCGCTCAACCGACTGGACAAGTGAATGACTTGTTAGAACAAGGTAAACGAGCGGTCAACGATCCGAAACAGATGGCGGCTTATTTAGTCACCACTGAGGATGAAAGCGCGATCGCATCCGCGAAATTTCTTTGGGGCAGCGCTCAACAAGTCGGATTAACCGTAGCGGGCGTAATTTTGAATCGATCGACGGATGCGGCTGGATTAGATGAAACGTTCCAACCGTTAAGCGTTTCTACGATTCCGACTCAGCCTGTGAACGATTGGCAACCGATGATCGATGCCCTGCCAGACTTCGATCGAACCACTGAAGCGCCTCGCCCGATCGCGATCAACGTAGCTGAAAGAAAAGTCAGCTTGTTCTTGCCAGGATTTGATAAAAAGCAAGTCAAGCTCACCCAATACGGAACTGAAATCACGATCGAAGCGGGCGATCAGCGACGAAACATCGACTTACCTGCGGCACTGCGGGGACAACCTGTGACCGGCGCAAAATTCCAAGACGGCTATCTCATTATTTCTTTTTAACAGGTTTATGACAGATTCTCCTGACCTCACAACGAACTCCGAAGCAGAAAACCGTTCTGCCAAAACTCGTCAGCTTCTCGGTATGAAAGGGGCTGACGTGAAGGAATCCTCGATTTGGAAGATTCGCCTACAACTGATGAAGCCGATTACCTGGATTCCGCTGATGTGGGGAATTTTATGCGGTGCGGCTTCATCGGGTAACTATCACTGGGCTTTAGAGGATGTGCTAAAATCGGCAGCCTGTATGCTGTTGGCGGGTCCCTTGCTGACGGGTTATACGCAGATTCTGAACGATTACTACGATCGAGAAATCGACGCAATCAATGAACCTTATCGCCCGATTCCTTCTGGTGCAATTTCCTTACCGCAAGTAGTGGTACAGATTTGGCTGCTGCTCCTGAGTGGAATTGGATTAGCGTATGTGCTCGATCGCTGGGCGGGTCATGAGTTTCCGACGATTACCGTGTTAGCGATCGTCGGTTCATTCCTGTCTTACATCTACTCTGCGCCGCCTCTGAAGCTGAAACAGAACGGTTGGCTGGGCTGTTATGCGCTCGGTGCAAGCTATATCGCGATTCCTTGGTGGACGGGTCATGCGCTGTTTGGGGAATTGACCCCAACGATTATTTTATTGACGCTGTTCTATAGTTTCTCCGGATTGGGAATTGCGATCGTCAATGACTTTAAGAGCGTGGAAGGCGATCGAGCATTGGGCTTGAAATCTTTGCCTGTCATCTTTGGAGTTTCCACAGCGGCTTGGATTTGTGTTGCGATGATTGATGTCTTTCAGGGGGGCGTTGCGGCTTATTTGATGTCGATCGGACAAAATCTCTATGCAACGTTGCTGATTTTGTTGATTATTCCGCAGATTACATTTCAGGATATGTATTTTCTGCGTAACCCCATTCAAAACGATGTTAAGTATCAAGCGAGTGCCCAACCGTTCTTGGTATTTGGAATGCTCGTAACTGCTCTGGCACTCGGACATGCAGGTGTGTAGAGTTTTTTTGAAATTGAAAAACTTTTAAGCCCTCAGAATTCTGAGGGCTTTTTTGTCAGGAACTCGATCGAGTAAACATCCGAAAATACAAGGATTGCAACGCCTCTTTAATCGGAAACAGGGCATACGTAATCGGATTAATCGTCACAATAATGTCACGAAAATCGCGTCTTGCAAGAGATACGATCGCCCAAGCCACTCCCGGTGCAGACATCACCCCGTAAGGATTCAACTGGCTCTTAAAGGGACCCAGAATCAACTTCCGAATAATACAAGGCGCATCCAATCGACGCATCGTAATGAGATCGCCTAGCGTCCGTTTTGAAAGTTCATACAGTGGACTAAATGCAGGATTAACTTCTGCTTCTGAGGTATTAATCCAAAGTTCTTTAAGTGCTTTGTGCGAAGATTCGGTCACCGTTTCTAAGAACAGTTCCGCTAGTTTCCAAGTCGAAAATGTATTCACTTCATAAGATTTTTGAATGGCTTCAGGAGAACGATCGCCGTACACATTCACGCCATGATTAAGGATAAAAATATCGACTTTCTGAAGGCGCGATCGCAGTTCTTCCTCGGCTCCAATTCGCCACTGTAACACCTCGACCTTAGACCCAAATTGGGCATCATCGCGGGTCGTTAGTGCTACCACTCTCGCGCCTTGTTTGGTCAACTCTGCCACTAACGCCTGACCGAGCGCACCCGACGCGCCCGTAATCGCCACCGTCTTATCTTTGAGCGACAAACTGGTTCCTAGCATTTTATCGACGATCGTAAAATGACCGCAGAAGTAAGCGTTCGGCTCATCGAAATGATGTCGCCAGTGATAAGTGCGATTCACAATCCAGGGTTTGGGCAAATCGACTAAATCACCCTGTTTGTGCGTGACATCGGTTTGCAGTAACAGACCTTGCGATCGCGCCAGTGCAGGAATCAGAAACACCAGCGAATAGAGCGATCCAAGCCAGAATCCCGGCATTTGAGTGAGTCCTGCCATTAGCGTGGTCGCACTAAACATCGCCATCGCTTCTGGAACATCATTGTAAAGCTGCGCTCGTTGATACGTTTCTAAATTCGCGATCGTCAAATCGGGGCGATACGCTTTGTGGTGCAGATTATGGAATTTTCTCAAGGGTTGCCAGTAGTGTCCGGCAAGGTGATAAGCGTCCCGTATCAGTTCTGCTAAGACGATCGCAGAGATTCCGAGGAGGCATTGAACGAGTAGCTGATTGTCCAGAAATCGCAAATCCATGAACCCGATGTAATGCTTCTTAATAAAACCTTTCCTACTTTACCGTGACTCTGGGGTTTCAATCGATCGAGTTTTAGTTGGAATCGTCTGCGGTTTCAGTCAATAGAGCGACGACGATCAGTTCCTCGACTCGGAGCGCATGGCAGTCATCGATCACGATCGAGCTATGTTTTTCTGCAATGTCGTGTAGCGATTCATCAAGATAGGCTTCTAAAACATTCGGGTGAATGTAATATTTTTTGCAAGTCGCAGGACGATTTCCTAGATAAGATGAAACTGTTTTAACCGCTTGAGTGACATTTTTCTTCGCAGCAGTTTGAGACGTGAATTTTCCAATCTCTGCTAGATGAGATGCGGCTAAAACTGTACCTGACCATGTGCGAAAGTCTTTTGCGGTGAAGTCTTGTTCAGTGATTTCTTTTAGGTAATCATTAACATCGTTTGACTTAATATCTTGCGGTTGTTTGTTCTCATCTAAATATTGAAAAAGCTCTTGTCCTGGAAGGTCCTGACAGCGCTTTACGATCTTTGCAAGTTGTTTATCTTTGATGTCGATCGCGTGATCAACTCCGCTTTTTCCCCGAAATTCAAAGTGAACTTTTGAGCCAGAAACATTCACATGGTCGTCGTGCAACGTTGTCAAGCCGTAAGAGTCATTCGTTTTCGCGTATTCTTCGTTTCCGACTCGAATTCGCGTCAATTCCATGAGTTTTAAAATCGTCGCTAACACTTTTTGCTTTGGCAATCCAGGTAGCGCTAAATCATGCTCGATGCGACGGCGAATCTCAGGTAATGCTTGACTAAACGCGATCATTCGAGAGAATTTCGTTTGATCCCGCATTGATCGCCAAAGTGGATGATAGCGATATTGTTTTCTTCCTTTCGCGTCTCGTCCAGTCGCCTGCAAATGTCCATTCTCTAGCGGACAAATCCACACCTTCTGATAAGCAGGCGGAATCGCAAGAGAATTAATTCGTTGAATGGTTTTTTCGTCTTTAATCCGATCGCCATTTGGCGCAAAATAGAGAAAACTTTTGCCCGATCGCTTTCGTTGAATTCCCGGCATTTCATCGGAAACATACTGCAACCCGACCGCTTCAGCCGACTCGATCGGATCAGATGGAATTTCAATCGGAAGCTCTTCGACAGCTAAATTCATAATTTCAATTAACGGATTCTAATGAGTTAAACCGTATCGAATTTCACGTCGTTTGAAATCTACAGGAGAGTATAGTCTTTAAGGTTGAGAAGAAAAGGCTATGGAAATCAATCTTCCTGAAGTATTAGCAGAAGTGATCGCTGTGTTTGAACAATATGAGAAAGCGTTAATAAGTAATGATGTTGCGGTGTTGGATCAGCTTTTTTGGCAGAGTCCGCACACGATTCGATATGGCGCGACTGAGAATTTATATGGATATGACGCGATCGTAAAATTTCGCGCCAGTCGATCGGCGATTGGACTCGATCGGATTTTGAAAAATACAGTAATCACCACTTACGGGCGAGATTTTGCTACAGCGAATACAGAATTTGTACGAGCAAACAAAACTGGAAGACAAAGCCAAACTTGGATGCGAACTTCGGACGGCTGGCGAGTGGTTGCTGCTCACGTTTCATCGATTTGAACCAAAGCATTTTAGAGCATCATAATTCTTCTTAAACTTCTAAAATGGATAGAGATGAACTATACATTCACGAATAGACAAGGCGATGTCAAAGGTCAAATTGCAGGATTGGATCAGCGATCGCATTAAAGCAACTCCGGAGCAGATTGCTGAGTATTGCGATCGCTGGAAAATTACCGAGTTCGCGCTATTCGGTTCAGTGCTGCGCGACGATTTTCGTCCAGACAGCGATATTGATGTTTTAGTCACCTTTGCGCTCGATCGTGATTTGACTCTGAATAGCTACATCAAGATGCAGGAGGAAATTGAAGCTTTATTTAAACGTGATGTTGATCTTGTTCATAAGCAATATCTGAAAAATCCGTTCAGACGACATGAAATTTTGAAAACTCAACAAGTGATTTATGCCATCAGGGAATCGTGATATCGCATCAGTTTGGGACATGGCTCAGGCAATTCGCCATATTCAATCCTTTACCGAAAATCTAACTCCCGAAGAATACTTCAGCAGCGTCCTGTTCATCAGCGCAGTAGAGCGGCAATTTGAAATTTTGGGAGAAGCAACCCGGAGGCTTTCTAATGAATTTCGACAAGCTCATCCACAAATCAACTGGCAGCAAATTGTCGGTTTACGCAGTATTGTGATTCATCGATACGATGAGGTCGATCAAGAAAGATTGTGGGCAATTATTCATGTAGAACTGCCGCCCCTATTGATTCAGCTAGAGCAATTGATCCCTCCAGTACCAGATGAGCTATAAACGCTGAAAACTCCAACTTTTCAAGGTTAGAGTTTCCAATGTTTGAAGCGATTTAGTGACTACGCACTCACAGCAGCAGGCGCTTTTGTCTGCACTTTCAAGACTTGCTGATACAGCTTACCTAGCTGAGAAGCGACTCCATCCCAGCTAAACATCTCTTCGACTCGATCGCGTCCCGCTTGCCCCAATTGATCGCGATACGCTGAATCTGCCAAAATTCGGTCGATCGCGATCGCAAACGCATCCTCATCCTTCGGTGGAGCCAACAATCCAGTCACTTCAGGAATCACCGTAAACTGCAAGCCACCGACATCTGAAGCGACAACCGGAGTTCCACTTGCCATTGCTTCGATCGCGACGAGTCCAAACGGCTCATAGTGGCTTGGTACAGTACAAACATCTGCGGCTGCGTAGTACAAGTGCAGATCTTCCAGTCCTAACCGACCAGGGAACAGCGTGATGTCTTGTAATCCTAATTCGTTCACGATGCCTTCGATGCGATCGCGCTCCATTCCATCACTGTGCCCCGGACGACTACCGCCACCGATAATCAGCTTCAAATTCTCGTGTTTTAATTGCCCCACAGCGCGGACAGTCGTTTCGATTCCTTTTCGTCGATCGAACCGTCCGACATACAGCACGATTTTTGCATCTTGATCCAATCCCAAAGCTTGACGAGCTTCCGCACGAGAAACTCTGCCAAATCGCTCAATGTCTGTGCCGCAAGGAATGATATCAATGTTGCCGTATTGGGAAACCAGCGATCGCATATGTTCCTGTTCTTGAGGACTGGTAGCGACAATCCGTTCTGCTGTTTCTAAACATAGTTTTTCAGTTGCCAGTCTCGTTTTTGCAATCATTGGAATTGCAGAAACCGCTTGATATTTAACCGCCCCTAATGAGTGATAAGTATGAATTTGCTTGCAGCCTTGGAGCTTTTTCAACGTCATTCCGACCCAAGACGACATCCAATAATTGGTATGCACTAACGGATATTGATGGCCTAATTCCGCTTGGAACTGTTGGAAATTTTTGACAAACTCAGGCAAGTATCCGAACAAATCATCGCGTGGAATAAATTCTTGAGGTCCTGCAACTAAGCGAATCGTGCGGCAATTTGGCGTATGTTGAACTATCTCAGGCAAATCTACATCAGCTTTGCGAGTGAACATATCCACTTGCCAGCCTTGACGCGAGAGCGCTTCACCCACATGACGCACATACACATTCTGTCCGCCCGCTTCTTCCTTACCGATTTCGATCGCGGGATCACCATGTACTGAAATTAATGCGATCCGAGGACGCTGACCTGAGATAGCCATATTTCGATTACCAAATCACGATAAATGAGTGCTAAGAAATGTAAAGTTTCACAACTGTTATATTAACTGTAAAAGTAAACTCAGCAATTCTCATCCTTCACGAGTTATAAATCGCACATCAATTTTGTATAACTAGACAGTGATGAAGCAAAAAATACTCCATCTATCGGTAGATTTCTGGCAATAAAAAAGGCAGGTTTTCCTGCCTAAAGTCATAAATTCTAACTCTGAATCTTAGTACGATCGATTCAACACATAATCGGTCAGCTTAATTAGCGCCTGTCTTGACTCAGAAGGAGGCAGATCACAAAGATAATCGATCGCTGCTTTGGCATGATAAGTCGCCAAGTCTCTTGCTCGCTGAATGCCTTTACTATCTCGAACCAGTGCTAAAGCTTGTTCAAGATCATCTTCTTGGGCAAATTCTCGATCGATTAACTCTTCCAAATACGGCTTCTCTTCTAAGGCATACAGCACCGGAGCCGTAAGATTTCCGCTCTTCAAATCCGATCCCGCAGGCTTTCCAAGTCCTTCCGCCGAACTCGTAAAGTCGAAAATATCATCGACCACTTGAAATGCCAAGCCTAAATGCCGTCCGTATTGATAAAGCTTTTGTGCCTCAGCATCAGACGCATTGCTTAAAATCGCCGCCGCCTTCGAGCTATTCGCGATCAAAGAAGCAGTTTTGTAATAGCTTTTTTCGAGATAAGACTCGATCGTTAATCCCGTATCAAACCGAAGTAAACCCTGCTGAATTTCTCCCTCAGCAAAATCCTTAATCACTTCGGACAGAAGTTTAATCACCTCAATGTTTTCGAGATTCGCTAGATACCAAGAGGATTGAGCGAATAGAAAATCTCCGGCTAAGACCGCCACCTGAGTACTAAATCGACTATGTACCGCAGGCAATCCTCGCCGCATCTCTGATTCATCAATCACATCATCGTGTACCAAACTCGCCGTGTGAATCATTTCCGTGATTTCAGCAAGGCGGCGATGGCGTTGAGTGATTTCCTGTCCTCGCATCGTGGCGCGGGCAACTAAGAGAACGATCGCGGGACGAATGCGTTTTCCTCCGGCGCTAAACAGGTGTTCTGCGGCAGCGTAAAGAATGGGATGACGCGCACCGATGAGATTTTTAAGATTCTCGGCAAGTAAACGTAGATCCGCTTCTACCGGAGAAAAGAGGGATGTGGCTGAGGTCATGTAATTGCCGACTCAGAAGCTATAGGTTAAGTTTTTTTACGGCTTGTGACCTTATTTTACTCATAAATCCGCAATTCTAGGGGAGGAAATATTCCGCGTTCTCAGATTGAGGCATTTCAAGCAGATTCAATCAATTTCTCGAATCACGATAAAGTAGAGAGCGGTTTTTCTGATTCGATTCATGACCCGCCAGCCCTTCGACGAATTTTCTAAACAGCTATTCGAGACGCTGTTATCACCTTATGGACGAGTCACGATCGATCGAAATGTCCCCGGAGAAGCCCGCCGCATCGATATCTACTTTGAGCCAAGTGATCCAAGTCAACTCAATCCCGCTGAACTCGGACAACTCGCACAGTTAAGTACGACAAAATCCCTGTTTGAGCCATTCCGCAATCCGCCATCCAGTCACGATGTAAGGACTTGTGCAATGAAACTCTATCTGCTTCATGCTGACCTAAATCGTACTGTCGATCGCATTCTTCCCGATGCTGATTTGCCGCAATTGTGGATTTTGGCATCTTCAGTGTCCGATCGACTCCTCGATGACTTTGGTGGCGAACTGGCGGGAGAAGACGGAATTTATACGTTCGATCGGGGTTGGCGAACAGGCATAATTAATATCGCTGAACTTCCAGTGACAGAAGAAACTTTGTGGCTCAGACTTTTGGGAAAAGGAACCACTCAAGAGCAAGCCATTGAAGAATTGCTTCTATTGCCTGAGACGACCCCAAAACGAGCGGCTGCTCTCGATTTGTTAGTGCGATGGCGGATTAGTATAGAAGTAACCGCAAACGTTGAAGCAGAAGAGGAGCGCTTTTTAGTGGCACTTTCGCAGGTCTATCTAGAATGGGAGCGCAGAACCCGCGCTGAAGGCATTGAACAGGGCATTGAACAGGGCATTGAACGGGGCATTGAACAGGGTGAACGGCGTGGAAAAGCGTCTCTTATTCTGATGCTTCTGAGATCCCGCTTTGAAACGCTGCCTCAGTCTGTCGAAGCCCAAATTCAACAGCTATCGATCGTGAAACTCGATGAATTAGCGATCGCGCTTCTTCAGTTCAACAATCCAGAAGATCTGGAACAGTGGCTACAAACGCATTCATAATCGCACTGCTCCAATCATTCTTATCCCACCGCTACAGATTCGGAGAGTGCGACTTGTTGCACGATCGGGCGAGATCCAAGCCATTGTTCTGCCACTTCTACAAACGGCTGAGGATCACCACTGACATAAAACTGAGTTGGTGTGGGAGATTTCAGATTGCGTAATCCCAAGATTTCCAATTCTTGAGCGGCAGCTTTCGCAACAGACACGGCGGGATCGATGAACTGTAATGATTTTGGCGCGATCGAGGTGAGCACCGGAGCCAAATGTGGATAGTGCGTACAGCCGTAAATCAGCGTGTCAATGTCTTGATCGAGTAGCGGCTTGAGATACTTTTGAGCGACTTCGATCGTATAGGGATCATGAATTCTGCCTTGCTCGATTAAGGGCACAAATTCAGGACAGCCGACCTGCCACACCTCAGCCGTCGGATCAACTTCAAGAATCGCCTGACGATACGCATCACTCGCAGCAGTTGCAGGAGTCGAAATTACACCAATTCGTTTTCCTTGTCTGACCGCAGCACTCGCACCCGGAAGAATCACGCCCAAAATTGGTAAGTCGGGAAATTCTTGGCGCACGATCTCGATCGCTAAAGCCGAACTCGTATTACACGCCATGATCACCATTTTGGCGCGGCGTTCGACCATCCAATGCAGAATCTCCCGCACGAATTGGACGATCTCAGTTTGCGATCGCGTTCCATACGGGACACGGGCAGTATCTCCGAAATACAACAGGGATTCATTCGGCAGTTGGCGATACATTTCTCGCAGCACCGTCAAGCCACCGACTCCGCTATCGAAAAGCCCGATCGGATCGGAGCCATTCGGGGTACCGAAGTTCTCTGCTGAATTGATCATTTTTTCCATCCTCACACCAGAACGTTAGAAGTCAGAAGACTGAAGCGATTCGCACCCTGACATTCAGCTTCAGTCTTCTAACATTCACTACAGTCTATGCGCTCTTGCTCAGTGGCTCAAGACCAGATTGGAGGATGTCAGGGTTAACGTCGTCCCAAGTATTCGAGAACGCCACGAGCGATCGAGTCTGCCATGCGTTGACGATAGGAAGAGTCTCTCAGACGAGCGGCATCATTGCGCCCGGTGACAAATCCCACTTCGACGAGAACCGAAGGCATGGTCGTTCGACGCAAGACATAGAATCTCGCACTCCGAACGCCTCGATCTTCGATACCTGTTCCTTGTAGAACATTCCGGTGAATGGTTCGCGCTAATTCTAATCCCGTTTGGAAATAGTACGTTTCTAATCCATTTACGTCTGGACGACTTAGGCTGATTGAATTCGCGTGAATGCTTACAAAAACGGTAGCATTCGCACGCTGGGCAATGTCCACACGCGGTTGGAGATCCAAATCGATATCTGCGTTCCGAGTCATCACGACTGTTACACCCGATCGCTCTAGCGTCGCTTGTACGCGCCGACTGATATCGAGCACGATTTCTTTTTCCTGAATGCCACCAATGCCCACAGCTCCCGGATCAGGTCCGCCATGTCCAGCATCGATCACAACCACAAGCCGACCGTTCGGAATGGGAGGACGCGGAACCGGAGTGGGAGTGGGGCGTGGGGGGACGGGAACCGGAGTAGGCGTAGGGTTTGGAATTGGGTTTGGAATTGGGGTTGGAGTCGTGGGAGGAACGACGGGGAACAATCCACGGCGTAAGGGTAGGGTCAATTGCTGCGGAGCGGTTTGCACAATTTCGCCAAACTGGACTCCAGAAGCAGGCGTGAGCAGGATCGCGACATCGTTTCCGTCTTGTCTGACTCGCGCTTGGATTAATGGACTGCCTGCGGGAAGTTGGGGTCCTCTAAAGTTGGCATCGGTGCGTGCCGATCGAATCAACACGCGATATGAACTCGTCGCCCGATCCCAGCCCGTGGTATAGTTCAGCGGCTGATTTCCTCGGATGACTAACTGACGATTGGCATCAAGTTCAACCGATTGCACGATCGCAGTTTGTCCCGTTGGCGGTTGCGGTGTTCCTGGAGTGCCTCCGACAGTTTGTGGCAGAACAATCAAGCCGCCAGACGGACTTGCGCTGGCTTGCCAATTTCCGCCATCCGGTGAGAGCGTCAATGTTAATCGAACCGTGTTCGGATCAAATTGAGTAATCTGAGCACGAGAAACGCCGTTTACGTTGACCGGAAGATCACGCGGGAATAGGTTCGGGGAAAGAGTCGAGTTGAAAATATCGATGATCATTTGGCGACGATCGCCGGATCGAAGCGATCGCACTTCTGGAGTGCCGCCCGTGGTTCTGAGAAAGAAACCATCTCCAGTCGCTTGAAGGCTCTGAACGAAAGTTCTTCCAGTCGAGGGCGGGAGTTGCGTGATCGGGGGTCTTGTCAGCGGGGGCTGTGTAACAGGCGGTTGTGTTACGGGAGGAGTTCCAACGCCGGAAAAACTCGGAGATGGCAATTGAACTGCCCACTGATTCGCTGCTCTACCTTGAAACTGGATGCGACTGGGGTCAACGGTGTATCCGGGCGCGTACTCAACTACAATTCGGGTCGTTTCTCGATCGAACTGTCCGACACGAACTGCCCGCACTGCACCGCTGTAATTTTCGATCACTTGGGGTCGTCCGAAGGTGACACCGGGTAAATCGATTACTAAGCGAGTCGGATCACTGAGAAGCTGCGCTCTCGGTTGGACTCCATCATCGGTGAAGAACTCTAGCTGATTTTGGGTGGGACTCAATCGCCAAGACTGTAATCGAGCCGCTTGAGCCGGAAAAGTAAAGAGTAAAAAATAGAATGAGCAGAGCAAAAAGTACGATCGCAAATTAAATTTCTTATTCGTCTTTTTTGCACTGGTAGAATGAAGACCGCGTTCCAACTTTTCTCTCCTTGTTATGCGTCAAGCCGCTATTTTCGGCATTCATTTCAAGCCGTTTGATAATCAAATTCAGGCAGCAAAATGATTGGATTTTGCCCCGTGAATCTAGATATCAAAACCGAATCTACGTCCTCTCTCACCCACGATCGATGAATATCCGTTCAGCTAATCACAAGGATTTGAGCTGATATTCATCACAAATATTCAACAGTTATTTCTCAAAGAATCGAAGCAAAATCAAGCGTATTGGATCGACTGACCTAATCTCCGCAAGCTCGTTCCTGATATCTGGAAAATTTGCTCGATTTATTTGAGAAAAATGTCATGTCCTTTGATGTCGGGGACGTAAAAAAACGCGATCGAGTTTCTCAATTCTGCGATCGAATTTCTTAGGAATAGCGGCTGCATAAAATTTAGAACGTAAAACAACGGCATCCCAAACCCAAAGAATCGAATATTTTTTGAGTTTGGGCTAGAGCATTCTAGTACGGATGCCTGAACTTCAACATACTTTTTTGCTCAGAGGTCATCTACGCTACTTAGCTCCGGTACAGGTACGGAGTCAGTCTGAGGAAAAACTACTCGCAATAATGGCGGCGCGAGAAACGTGGTCAGAATCACCATGACGATAATCGCCGCTTGCAACGCATCCGAGAGAATTCCAGTGTTTGCCCCAAACGACGCGAAGACAAGACCCACTTCACCCCGTGGAATCATGCCAACCCCGATCGCTAATCGATTCAGTCCCGGTTGACCAAACACAGTGAAGCCTGTCACGACTTTCCCCAAGACCGCAACCACGATCAGGAAAGCCGACATAATCAGACCTTCGCGATTCGCTGGATCAAACGGATTTAAGACACTGACATCGGTTCTTGCACCCACGACGACGAAGAACACAGGCACGAGCATATCTGCGATCGGCTTAATTTGTGCTTCGAGTTCTGCCCGCTTCTCGGTTTCCGCTAGAATCAATCCCGCTGCAAACGCACCCAGAATCGCTTCTAACTGAATCACCGCTGCAATATCCGCCAGCACAAACGCCACAATCAAAGCGCTCACGAGCAACTGCCCACGAGTTCTCAACTCATTCACCAGTGTCACAAACAACGGACTCAACAACCGTCCCAGCCACAAGCTTCCGATCAGAAACACGCCAGCACTCAGAATGAGATAAACCACCTCAGAGACTTGCACTTCTCCTGTCTTTGCCAATCCTGCGACGACTGCCAGCACGATAATGCCAAGAACATCATCGAGCACCGCTGCACCGATAATGATTTGCCCTTCTTTTGAACTAATTTGCTGCAATTCAGACAACACTCGCGCCGTAATTCCGATGCTAGTTGCGGTCAAGGCTGCCCCGGCAAAAATTGCGGGAATCGGTGGCACATTAAAGATCGTCATCAATCCGGCTGTACCAAGCGCAAACGGAACTGCTACCCCGACACAAGCCACGATCGCAGCTTGCCAACCGACTCGCATCAGTTCTTTCAAATCCGACTCTAAGCCAATCTCAAACAGCAGAATCACTACACCGATTTCTGCTAAGACGGAGATCACTTCACTCTGCGTTTCAAACACGAGATTGAGCGATTCGGGGCTAAGATGAGCGGTCATTTGTAAAGCTTGCATCACCAGCGATCGACTGGCATCAAAATCAGCACTGGGAAATACGAGTAAATGCAGTGCCGACACGCCGACAATTACACCCGCAACAAGTTCACCCAAAACCGAGGGCAAATCGAGCCGAGCGCAAATTTCACCGCCGATCTTACTCGCGAAATAAACCACGACGAGACTGAGCAGAACGCCAGCCAGGACAAGCGAACTATTCTCCGCTTCTGCGGCTGCTAACAGTGGCGGCGGAAGATAAAACCAAGAAAGGGAATTGATCATACGTAGGGGAAGTCACCGAAAATCCTCCCTATCGTACAAACTTCTTAACGTTTATTACAAAGCGATCAAGTTTCATCGCTCGATCGCACCGTTCAATCAACTGTGAATCGATTGAACGGTGCCGCTTGTAAAAGAGTTCGAGAACTCTAAGAGGATGTTTGAAAAGTTGTCGTTCGTTGCCACATCCCGCCCTGAAATGAATTTCGGGCTAATCGGCGCAAGTCCTTTGAAAAGGACTAAAAGACTGAAACTGGCTCCCAGTCTACTTCAGTAGACTTTCGTCGGTTAGCCCGAAATTCATTTCAGGGCGAGATGCAATCGAAGCGAATAGACTTTATATACTTTTCAAACACCCTCTTAGACATCGAATCAAAACCGCCAAACTTTTAGACAAGCTCCAACACTCGTGATCAACAGTCCTTGTTGACCAAACCCGATCGATTGCCACATTCCTTGTCCTAACTCTGATTCGTCGAGACAAATCACCTGATGTCCAGTCTGTGTATCCCAAATACGCAAAATATTCCGCCGAGTGAGATAGCTATTGTGTCTCGAATGAATCTCGGTTCGCGCAAATCCAGCCGCGAACCATTTTCCATCAGGACTCAGTGCACACACTTGAATCGAACGATCGTATAAGTTCAGCGGAATTCGAGACAGCACTTCACCGGTTGTAAGTTGGCGAATGGTGACTTGTCGATCGACGATCGTTGCCACGTTTTCCCAATCTGAAGCGATCGCCAAAATCTGTTCGCACTCTTTCAAAGTATTGAGTCTTGGAATCGGTCTTCCCGTTTCCACGTTCACCGCTTCTAGTTGCTGTTCATACTTCAGAAGCACTTTTCCACTGGCTCCCATGCTCAACATCGGAACATCAGTAATACAGGGCAATGTATGAGTCACTTTGCCTTCAGACAGGTTCCAAATTCGGAGGGCACGATCGCGATTCACAATCCGCAATTGACGATCGCGATTCTCGTATTGATTGCAGCCGCTACTCACTAAAGTTTTGCCATCGGGACTGAGTGCGATCGCTGTGATCGGACTGGTGTGATCCTCAAGCGTCATCCATTCTTCGCCTGTGAGCGCATTCCAAACCTTGATCGTCTGATCTTCGCTGCCGCTGACTAAAGTTTTTCCGTCTTGGCTAAGTGCGATCATGCGAATCGGAGCCGTGTGACCTGTGAAAGCAAAAATGTGATTGCCCGTCTGCCAGTTCCAACCCTGAATGGTGTTTGTGGCTTCAGGGGGACTGTTTCGCGTTGGAGAACCAACCGTGAAAAGAATTTCTTGATGAATTAAAATCCGTCGCACTGGGTGATCAAACTTTAGCGTTTGAAGACATCGCAGGCTTGGGATCGGTTTTTGAAAGGGCTGGACAATCCAGTCTGCATCAAGGGATTTTTCTAAAGGGAGAATCTCATCATCGAGCCAATCATCAGCATCACGAAGCGAATCGGGAGAAGCTGGAATGCGATCCAACAAAACAGGCAGTTCATCGATCGAGGCATTGTGGAACATGGCTTGCCCTCACCAGTGGGGATCACTGTCAGTGTTCACTTTGAGCCTCATTATCTCCACGGTATTCTTGATGATCTCTAGATAAAGTTTCTGTGAATGCTCCTTAGATTCACTGAGATCATCAAGAAAGCCCGCGATCAGCTACTGGATTGAATGCCGCGCTCTTTCAATTGGCGCACGAAGAATTCTTCGAGCGATGGACGGGCAAGCTCGATCGAGATCAGTTGAGCATTCATCAATCGCAGACTTCCCAGCAGATCTTCTGGCTGTCCATTAAGCTGTCCTGTCCAGAGTCCGTCCTGAAATTCTAAGTTCGGAATCCACTGATGCAGCATCTCTGGTCTTCCACCTTTGACCGTGACGCAGTAATGCTCAGCGGTTCCAAGGAGGTCTTGCATTGAGCCGATCGCGATTAGTTTACCTTGGGCGAGGAGAGCCACGCGATCGCAGATTTTTTCCACATCTGATAGAACGTGACTATTAAAGAAAATCGTTTTGCCCTGTGATTTAAGCGATAGGATAATCTCCCGCATTTGGTAACGTCCGAGCGGATCAAGCCCTGACATCGGCTCATCGAGAAAGACGAGATCCGGATCATTCATCAATGCTTGAGCGAGTCCGATTCGTTGCAGCATTCCCTTGGAATATTGCCGCAGTTGTTTTTTCTTCGCAGCGGACTGAGCAAGACCGACTAGATCGAGCAGTTCGGGAATGCGCTTACGTTGTTGCGATCGCGCTATTCCAAATAGGTCTCCGGTGAAATTCAGGACTTCCCAACCTGTAAGGTAATCGTAAAAATAGGGATTTTCGGTCAGATATCCGATTCGTTGTTTTACAGCACGATCGCCCAACGGTTCGCCTAGAACGGTTGCGCGTCCAGAAGTTGGGCGGACAATTCCCAGCAAGGTTTTGAGCAATGTAGTTTTTCCGGCTCCGTTTTGTCCGAGCAAGCCGAAGGTTTCGCCCTCGTATACGGTGAGACTGACACCATTGAGCGATCCTACTTTTTTGTTCATCCAGAACCCAGTGCGATAGGTTTTACTGAGTTCATAAGTTTGAAGCGCGATCGAACGATCGAATACCGGAAGTTGAAGGCGAGATGCAACAGCAGAATCCATAAGTACCTCGATCTCTACTGAGTAGCCATTTAATCACTCCTTACGATTCCCGCATCAGCATTTTTTGCGATCGTTCTCTCGCACCGATTCTAAAATTCTGTAAACTTTGGTTAGGCGCTTTATGTTTTCTCGTTTATGACTCGTTCAAAATTCGTTGCGATATTGACTGGAATTATTTCTTTAGCGTTGGGTTTGGGGTATTTGCTCCTGGTTCAACTGCTCGATTTTCGGGGTGAAATGCTTCCGGCTCCGATCGAGGTTATCCCGCCGCTCTTTTTCTAAAAACCAGTGCGATCCAGTCTTCGGTTTGTTCGCGATCGATCAGTTCAAATTCTGAAAGCGTTTCGATGAGTTCTGCTTCGTATTCGATCGTGAATCCTGCGAGAATTAATCGTCCATCTGATCGAAGTGCTTTAGTTAAATCTTGGCTCAGATCAAGGATGATTCGAGCGAATACATTCGCGACGATGATATCGAAATTTTCAGCAGGTTCGATCGATTGAATTTCTCCAACTTCGCCGCCCATCCAGTGACCGAGTTCGCTTCCTTTTCCAAGGCTGGCTTGCTCGACTCGGACATTTACTGAGTTTTTACGAACTGCCCTTCGAGTGGCTTCAACGGCGATCGCATCATTATCGATCGCGTAAACTTGTGCTCCTAATTTTGCGATCGCGATACTTAAAATTCCAGAGCCACAACCGAGATCGAGAATTTCTAAGTTTGGCGTAACGTGACGTTCAATTAAGCGCAAACTGAGAATTGTTGCTGGATGAAATCCGCTTCCAAATGCCAAACTTTCTTGAATATTTAGAAAAATCTCATTCGGTTGAGTTTGATAGTTTCCATTTGAAATGACGAAATTACCGACTTGGTGAATCGTGCTTGAATGTTTCGTTTCTTCAACGATCGACATTTCTAACTCTGTTGTCATTCCTGTTCGGTATAACGATGACAATGCAGATTCAATCTGGTTGATTTTTGAGCGATCGTTTAAATAGAATCGAACTTGAAACGCCCAAGGTAATTCTGCTTTTTCGAGTTGAAGATCGCCTATGAAATTGACAGTCGCCAACAAAGAGCGAATCCAATCGATCGCTTCCTCGGTGGCATTTAAGCTAAGTTCGATCATTTTGCTTTTTGAATTGCGGCTTCTGCGAGTGGAGTCATGATTTTATAACCCGCTTCATTCGGATGCAAACCATCATCGGATAAATGAGACTGTAAAAATCCTCGATCATTCACCATTTGGCTGTAATAATTCAAATAGATACAGTCATTCGCTGCACAATATTGCTCAATCCAATGATTCAGTGTTTGAATCTTTTTAGGAGAACGAGTCACAGAACTTAATTCACTAACTGGAAGAATTGAACTCAGAATCATGCGGATTTGATGATATTTTGCGAGTTCAACGATCGACATTAAATTATCCTGGATTTGCTCGATTGTCATTCGACCTGTATTGCCTGCGATGTCGTTCGTTCCAGCTAAAAGAACGACAATTTGAGGACGAAGCGCGATCGCATCTGGACGAAACCGAATCAGCATTTGAGGAGTTGTCTGCCCTGAAATGCCACGATTCACATAAGATTGATTCGGGAAATAAGCGGGCAAATCCCAACAATCAGTAATCGAATCACCGAAAAAAATAACGCGATCGACTTCTTCTCTCAATTCAGCATTCGCTTGATGATAACGATGCAACTGTGCCCAATCCGTCATTCGCTCTTGAATCAATTCAAATCCGTAAATGCTCAAAGATTTGAATTGATCTAAACGTTTTCCAAGCTTTTTAATTACGTTCATCTTTTGCGAGAAACATCGATCGATAAAGTATCCAGAAATAAAGGATTCTTGCTACCTTTACTCGAATTAAAAATCACAGAAACCGAATTTTCTCCGGCATTGAGCCAGACATTTTCGATTTTTAGCGATCGCATCTGATCCCATCCGCCCGTCGCCGGAAACGATTCTTGATCGATTAAACTCCGCCCATTCACGTAAACATACCGATTCGCACCTGTTGGAGCTGCATATCGCAACGATAGATCATATCGACCAGAGCATCCAACTGGAACGTTGAACTGAATAAAATCCTCATTCGTTTGAGTAATTCCAGAGAGCGAAGAAGCGACTGGTTGAATGAATGAAGTTGAGGGAGAAAATGTATTGGCAGTGGAAAGCGCGATCGCAGCATTCAACGCATCGATCGCGCTCGTTTGTCGAGTGGCATCCGCTTTATCGATCGAGCCTGCCCAATTCAAACCGAATTGATTTTGTTCATTCCGATTTGCCCAGAGCGATTCTGCATTTCTTTCGATGAATGCGCGATAGGTTGACTTCGGACTGACACGATATAAATCTGCCAAATTTCGGATAAAAATTCCCTTAAATTGGGGTCCATCATTGCCGCAATCGTTGTTCTCTTCACAGGGTTCGCGGAGAATTCCATTGCGGGCGAGTTTTGTGATCGATGAATCTGCGATCGCTTCCGCCTGTTTCAATAATTCCGGGTCTTTTGTCCCTTGATACAAATCCACCAGAGCACCAATCAAAACTCCTTGATTGTATGTCCAGATTGTTTTTCCATTGTTGCGACAATTGCTATCTAAACCATCATTTACTAAATTGTCATCATTAATCATTCCGCTTTGCTGATACCACTTCCAAATCTTTTGCGCCCATTCTAGATAGCGTTTATCATTCGGTTCACGTAGATTTAACTTCGCTGCAACCGATAGTAGTAATCCATTCGTGATTGCATTCTTATAATTTAATTCGCGCTTGTGCCAGTACAGACCCCCACTGCAAACATTATCCCAACCTGTGGTCATGTCCCAGAAGATCAGCTTGGCTTGGTCTAGATACTTCTGTTCGCTTGTGAGATCATATGCCCGAATCCAAGCGATCGCCCACCAGCCGTCATCATCGCGAAACCACGGATTGATGAAATTCTTATATCTCGGCTTTTGGTAAAACGTGTTGTAAATATTGCTGCGATACGTGCGTGAATCGGTGATGCGTGAATATTCGATCGTGGCTTCGAGTGCATTTGCTGCATTCCACCAGTTTGTGGTGTCCCAGAGTCCCGTTCCTGGGTTGTAAAACATCTGCAACGCCGCCATACCTGCGGCAATTCCTGGAGAACAAGTTGCGGGTACAACCATTTTTGAATCCTTGAATGTTCCAGGATCGACACTACCAAACGATCGCCAAATTCAACACAAATTCGGGCAAAACATCTTCGCCTGAGAGCGAAACTGGATTTTCTAAGACTTCTACGGGTTGATTCGATCGATAAACTTCAACTCGTCGGGTTTTACGATCGATCAACCATCCCAACCGAACACCATTTTCCATATACTCTCGCAGTCGTGCCTGGGTTTCTTCGAGTGAATCGAAGGACGACATCAATTCAAGAACAAAATCGGGGGCAACGGGCGGAAATTTTTCTTGTTCCTCTGGTGTCAGAGCATCCCAGCGAGATTGTTTGAGCCAAGTGAGACTAGGCGCTCGAACCGCTCCATTGGGCAGTCCAAAGCCAGTCGAAGCACCAAAACAAATGCCTAATTGTGCTTGACGATTCCAGAGTTCAAGCTCTGAGCCAATCTCACAATTACGATTTGAAATGATTGCACCAGCGGGAGACATAATCAAGATTTTTCCTGCTGCGTCGCGCTCAAATCTGACATCAGAATTGATCTGACAGAGTTGGTAGAACTGGTCATCGGTCAAATCGATAATCGGTTTAAGGTCGAACATTGCAAGGAGCATCGTCGATCGCTAAATGCCACTTTTTAATCATACGCTGTGTCGGAAATTCGCATAGTACGATTGAACTTTGGAAAATCTTGCACTACAATGCAGCGAATCATTGTGAGGACACACAGATGAACAAAGGTGAATTAGTAGACGCGATCGCTTCTAAAGCAAGCGTCACCAAGAAAGAAGCAGACGCTATCCTGACCGCAATGGTCGATACAATTTTGGAAACGGTGGCAAGTGGGGATAAAGTGACGATCGTGGGATTTGGCAGCTTTGAAGCGCGGGAACGTCAAGCCCGTGAAGGTCGTAACCCAGCGACCGGAGCCGCGATCCAAATTCCGGCAACACGAGTGCCCGTGTTTGCGCCCGGAAAAGGATTCAAAGACCGAGTTGCACCAGAAGAGTAAGAAAGTGGGGAGTAGGGAGTCAAGAACTGGGATAGGGAGAGATTTCTAGTATTTCTTCCCATCCCCCCACTCCCCACTCCCTACTCTCAATCAGTGCTACCGTTGATGAGCGGGTTTCGTTTCATCAATCATGAGTGTTCTAACGCTACGATCGGTTAAAAAAGATTTCGGCATCAAGGAAATTGTGCACGATGCCAGTTTCACTCTAGAAGCAGGCGAGAAAGTCGGACTGATTGGCACAAATGGATCGGGTAAGTCAACGTTGCTGAAAATGATCGGCGGACTGGAATCGATCGATAGTGGTGAACTCACGAAAGCGTCTGGCAGCCGAATTATTTACTTACCGCAAGACCCTGATCTCGACCCAGAGAAAACCGTTCTAGAGCAGGTTTTCGTTGATAGCGGTGAACAGATGGCACTCGTGCGGGAGTATGAGCAACTTTCTGAACAGATGGCACACGGCAATTCAGACGCAGCAATGGCGCGATTGTCTCAAGTCACTCAGAAAATGGACTCGCTGAATGCTTGGGAATTAGAAACAAAAGCCAAAATTGTTTTAAGCAAGTTAGGAATTCAGGATCTGAGCGCTCAGGTGAAACAGTTATCAGGCGGCTATCGAAAGCGAATTGCACTCGCGACTGCATTGCTGTCAGAGCCTGATGTTTTGTTGATGGATGAGCCGACGAACCATTTAGATGCACTCTCGATCGAATGGTTGCAAAGCTATCTCAACCGATTTCGAGGCGCGTTGTTGTTGGTGACGCACGATCGCTATTTTCTCGATCGTGTGACAAATCGGATTATCGAACTCGATCGAGGCGATTTGTTCAGCTACAACGGCAGTTATTCCTACTATTTGGAAAAGAAAGCCGCTCAAGAAGCCTCTGAAGCGAGTTCACAGCGAAAACATCAAGGTGTTCTGAGACGAGAATTAGAATGGCTCAAACGAGGGGCAAAAGCTCGAAGCACTAAACAGAAAGCGAGAATCGATCGCGTTCATGAAATGCAGGAAACTGAGTTCAAACAATCTCAGACTAAGGTGCAAATCTCAACCGCAGGACGGCGCATTGGAAAGAAAGTTGTTGAATTGGATCATGTGACGAAAGGATTTGGCGATCGCATTTTGATCAAAGATTTCACCTACAATTTCAATCCCGAAGATCGCGTTGGAATTATCGGCGGAAATGGTGCAGGAAAGTCAACCTTACTGAATTTAATTACCGGAAGATTGGAGCCAGATGCTGGAACGATCGACACGGGTAGTACGATTCATTTCGGCTATTTTGATCAGCATTCTGAAGATCTCCACGTGAATGAGAATCAACGCGTAATCGAATACTTAAAAGATGTTGCAGAACTCGTTAGAACTGCGGATGGTGAAGTGATTACTGCTTCTCAAATGTTGGAGCGATTTCTATTTCCACCGAATCAACAATATGCGCCGATTAATAAATTATCGGGTGGAGAAAGACGGCGTTTATTCTTACTTCGAGTCTTGATGAGTGCGCCAAATGTTCTGATTCTAGACGAGCCGACAAATGATTTAGATGTGCAAACGTTGGCAGTGTTAGAGGAATATTTGGAGGATTTTAACGGCTGTGTGATTGTGGTGTCGCACGATCGCTATTTTCTCGATCGAACAGTTGATAAAATTTTCGCGCTTGAAGAAGGCGGAAACGTTCGCGAATATCCCGGAAATTATTCGGTCTATCTCGATTACAAGAAAGATGAAGAAGTTGCCGTAGAAAAGCCCGCAGAATCGAAACCTGTGGCAGTGAAATCTGTTTCTAATAAGCCTCGGAAATTATCGTTTAAAGAGAAACGTGAATTAGAAACATTAGAGGTGAAAATTCCTGAATTGGAATCGGAAAAGAGTTCGATCGAGCAAAAGCTCTACCGCAATCCGCCTTCCGGATTTAGTGAAGTTCAGAAACTTTCTGAGCAGTTAGCTAACTTAGAGGAACAGATCGAAACTTCGACGATTCGATGGATGGAACTCTCTGAAATTGATGGATAAAAGAGGGTTTGAAAAGTTTTCGTCCGTTGCATTACCCGTCCTGAAATGAATTTCGGGCTAATCGGCGAAAGTCCATTAGAAATGGACTAAGAGCTTGAAACTTGCTCTCAGTCTACTTCAGTAGACTTTCCACGGTTAGCCCGAAATTCATTTCAGGGCGGGACGCAATCGAAGCGAAGAAACTTTTTGTACTTTTCAAACATTCTCTTAAACCGAAGGCACGATCGGTAAATTCAAGTCTTGTTCAATGTTGCCTAAATTGCTCGTATTCACCCGTCCAGAACTCAAGAACCGAAACGTTTCCTGATACAAGCTTTGCCAAAATCGATTGCTCATGTTCTGACTCACTTCAGTTGGATCAACCATCGGATGCGGCACCAGATCTTCTTTGGGATACAGAAAGAATCGATGCCCTTCACCTTCTCCGCCAATGCGTTGATAAAAGTCCACCGTGGTATCAATATCCGCTGCATCTTCGTTCTCAGTCAGGACTAAGAAAGATGGAATGTTAAAGAGCGATCGTACCGATTCATCACTCAATACAACGCTACTTCCAAAGCGATCGGCAGCGGTCAAGCATCCGATCGGAAATCTCAGATTCGGGTCCCACCCCGACTCGCTAATGTCTAACGGACCCGCCAGATTCACATATCGCCGCCGCTCTTCACCGTAAATTTTCAGTAGCGGCGCATACGCGACAACTCCCCGAATGCGATCGGGACGTGATGCCGCTAATCCCAATGCCACCGCACCCCCAACCGATAACCCAACCGTGTAAAGATTTCCGGGCATGGCATCGAGTTCGGTTAATCTGGCTTGAGCTTCGGTGAGATAGCGTAAATGGGAAGAAATGAAATAGCGATCGAAGTCTGGATCGTCACTCATCTCCATCGATTTCACAATGTCGAGCAATTGCGGCTCAATCATGACCAATCGTGCCATTAAGCTCATCCGCTGCATGAATCCAGGTTTTGTCGCTGCTGGATTATTTGCAAAATTTCGGATAAATGTTTGCAGCACCGGATCTTGTTGAACTTTCGCTTTTAACGGTTCTGCATATTCAGGTTTGAGATCGACTTGACACCAGTTTTTCGCGGGATTGATCAAAGCGTGTCCCGCGATCGAGGGTTGATACACATTGAACCCATTCTGAAAGAGGTAATCCGCTAATCGCCACATTTGATGAGGCTTGGCGCTAAATCCGTGGAAAATCATCACAGTGCCGCGAATCGGGCGACCGGGTTCGTGAAATAAATAATACGGAAGTGCACCATCTCTACGATCGGGATTTTGATTGAGAGATTGAATGTGAGCATCGATCGCAGATTTAGTCTGATTGATTTGCTCAAGTGTGGGGATCGTTTCAGCGGCGATATTCATGGGATTTTCTACTTAGAACGGGGTTAAAACGACGATCCAGGCTGCTTCAGAAACTCGATTTCTTCCGGGGTCGAGGGTCGATCGAGAATTTGATTGCGGTGTGGAAACCGTTCAAATCGTTCGATCACATCTCGATGTCGGATCGCGTAATCGTAAGTTTCTTTTAATTCAGGGCTGTCCCTAAATTGCTCATATAACCGGACAGATTCGTTTTGGTCATCCAGATTTTCACTGTGTTCGAGCGGCAGGTAGAAAAAGAACCGCTGAATTGGGGGAACTTGTTGATCGAATTTTTGGGCGATCGCACGTTTCGCAATCTTCAACGCTTTGGAATCAGTGGCAAACGATCGAGGAGTTCCCCGAAACATATTGCGCGGAAACTGATCGAGCACAATGATCAACGCTAAACAGCTTTCGGGTGAATCGATCCAGCCATCGAATTGATCGGATGCGGCTTGCTCGTAAAGGGGGAGAAAACGCGATCGAACTTCTGTATCAAAGTCCGAATTTTTGACAAACCACACTTTCCGCATCTCTAACTTGTCCCCGAACCAAAACGATAAAACTTCAGTAGCGTTCATGTTTTTACTCCAAATTCTCTCCGAGAAATTTCGGATAATAATGATCAGCGAGAGTCTTTAGGAAAAGGTTAACAATCCTCAGAGGCTGGGAATCTTGCGTTATTTTGCGGAGACAAGGCACGATCTGGAAATGAACTGTAAGCAAACGACCGAAGTAGCAAAGGTGCGAATTGCTTCAGTATCGCTGCGTAATCGCTTCGAGGTCAGCTCGATCGCACAATCCTAATCGTTTTGCGCGATCGCAATCACGTAGGGAGATTGCACATCAATCAGCCAATTCTCATCAATGATTTCTAGAGTGTCATCCAAAATCAAAACAAGCTCTCCCACAGTTGAGGCGGGTGGGATGGTTAGAGCGTATTTGAGTTGAAGCCAGTGTTGATCAGCGGTTAAGTTGGAAGTGATGCCAAGAGAACTGCTGATGAGTTGAGGAATGGGAAGCTGTTTGAAGCGGATGGTTTCGTAGAGTTGATCGGCTTCGTCCCAGTAGCCGTGAATTTCGGCTTCGCAATCTTGTAGGTGTTGGTGAGCGACTTGGTGAGGGTCAATTTGTGTGAGGGCTTCGGTAAGCGTTTGCCAAATTGGATGAGCTTTAAGTGTAGTCGTCACGATCGTTCTCTCATTAATGAGTGGTCATTTTGCCTGAAAAATGAAGAATGTCTTCTACAATTTTGGCGTGAAATCTGCGGTCGCCACCTTTACCCAAAATTTTGAACTTGAAATCGTAATCTTGTTCTTCTGAGGGAACCAGCCCATTATTTCCCTTGGTAGGAACTAATCCTTTATTGATTGCTCTCAAATGCTTGCCGAGCGCATCGTACAGAAGACCCAGTTCGATTTGAGCTTGGCTAAAAGAGACAAGCCGACCTTCATTGGAGCGGTAGATTTTGTCGATGTCGATCGCTTGCCAACGATTCGGTAGTTCTGGGAATTCGGGAAAATCTTGATCGCTCATCTTTGAAGCTACATAAGGTGAGTGGTCGAAATTTTAACAGAACCGAATTCGTGCGATCACTGAAATACAAAATTCCCCGTAGTCTACGAAAACGCCGCGAGAATTTCACGATCGTCTGCCGTAGACTACGGGGAATCGATTTGAATTGAATGCCCTACGACATTCCCTGAATAATGAAATCGAAATACGGAGCCGCTTCAGCCGCATCTGCTTCACTCAGCAGACCCAACGAAGCCTCTTTGAGACAGCGGATTGCTTCAGCCATTCCCGGAACCGGAACACCGAGCGCGTTATACATTTCCCGCGCTCCGATCAGACCAATTTTCTCGATCACGTCTGTACTGCCAGACAGTACCCCATACGTCACCAAACGCAAATACCAGCCATAATCGCGCAGACATAACGCCCGTTCTCGATTTCCGTAAGCGTTACCGCCTGGAGAAATAAAGTCAGGACGCTTCTTCCACAATTGTTTGCTGGCTTGTTCTACAATTTTCTTTTCGCTCTCAGACAGAATGCCAGCGATACGAGTCCGCTGTTCTCCGGTTTGAAAAAATTCTCTTATCCCGGTAAGTTCGCCGCTCGTTGGATAACGAAGCTCGTCGTCGGCTTGTAGGATAACTTGGCTAACTACGCTCATGTTGTTAATTGCGGTATCTCAGAATTCTTCTGTAGTTTACCGAGTTTCGGGCACGATGCGAAAGGGGGTTTTCTCATTTGTCTTGACAAATTGTTACATTTCGTCGTGTTTCGGTGATTTTGCTAGGGTCAGCACGATTTGAGCCGAACCAGGTGATCGTTTGAAGCGCAGAGCAGCAAATGACAGATGGATACGACCTCGATCGAGGTTCAAATGTTCATCATTTCTGGACAACTGGGAAATCTGAGTCTGAAAAATTTCGCTAAACTCCAGATATTACAGGCGTTATTCACCGTATAAGAGATGAGTATTATTTACGATTTAGAGCACATCACGACTTATCGGTATCGCAATCCTGTTACTTTTGGCGAACATCGAGCCATTTTCTTACCCAGTAGCGGCTACGGTGGACGGATCTTGAACTATTCGCTAGAGACGAACATTCCCTGCAAAACCCGCTGGATGATGGATACGCTCTCGAACAATGTGGCACTGCTGGAATTTAATGAACCTGCGAAAGAATTGATCGTGACCTATCAAGTTCGAGGAGAGCACTTTGGCATTCCTGCGATCGCAGATTTTCCCCTCGATCTCCGCGCTGAAGAAATCCCCGTCCAGTACACGCCCGACGAATGGAATGATCTTTCAGGCTTCATCCGTCCCCACAGCGAAGATCCAGAAGGTCGCCTTGCTGCTTGGACAAAACGCTTTGTTGCAGGCGATCAAGATAATACGCTGGATGTTCTGCAACGCATGATGGATAGCATTAATACAACCTTGACGTATCAAGCACGCGAAGCCGAAGGAACACAGAATCCAGCGGAAACTTTACGCTTACAGTCGGGAACTTGCCGAGATTATGCCTGGCTGATGATCGAAGCGTTACGCCGATTGGGGTTAGCGTGTCGGTTTGTTAGTGGCTACCTCTATGATTCGGCACTCGATGGCGGAGATGTTGGCATGACCGGATCGGGAGCGACTCATGCTTGGATGCAGGTTTACTTACCAGGAGCAGGGTGGAGAGCGTACGACCCGACGAATCGAATCACAGCAGGATTTGATCTGATTCGAGTTGCGATCGCACGTCATCCCGGACAAGTGATTCCCCTGTCTGGCTCTTGGTTTGGGGAATCGGATGATTATCTAGGAATGGATGTAAACGTTTCGATTCGCAAGCTGGGAATGGTGCCTGAATTTGAAGCAACACCCTCTGTTCCGATGGTTGTATCTCAAGAGGGACGATAGTTATTTCTTTGCTTGATGTAATTGTTGCGATAGGATGACCTGTGGCAATTGACAAGGCAGAAGATGAAAACTGGAGTTTGGGTACTGGGCGACCACCTTTGGACGGGACAATCGGCACTACAAAGTTGTGAGAGCGATCGAGAAAATACGCCTGTTTTTTTCGTTGAGTCACTGAATCACGCTCAACAGCTCCCGTATCATCTGCAAAAACTGGTTTTAGTTTGGTCAGCAATGCGTCATTTTGCCGAAGAACTGCGGCAAGTGGGCTGGATTGTTGAGTACACTGCCTCGATCGATTTCCAAACGCCGCTACTGCATTGGATTGAACAGCATCAGATTACAGAACTGCGAATCATGTCTCCGGTCGATCGACCGTTTAAAAAACTGATTCAATCGATCGAATTTCCTTGCAAAGTGACATTCACGCAGAACAATCGATTCATCTGGGAAGATCAAGAGTTTGAAGACTGGGCGAAAACTCGTAAACGGCTTGTGATGGAGGATTTCTATCGCGAGGGGCGGCGGCGATTTAACATTCTGATGGAAGGTGATCAACCGATTGGGGGGCGATGGAACTTCGATCGAGAAAATCGCAAACCCCCAAAAGGTAAGCTCACTTTGCCTGAAGCACTCTGGTTTGAGCCAGATAGCATCACTCAAGAAGTGATTGACTGGATTAAAAACTCTCCATTGTTCAAAGAAAGTCAAAGCTATTGGGAGATTGAACCCTTTCCCTGGGCAGTCACTCGCAAACAAGCTTTGCAAGTTCTAGACTTTTTCATCGAAACTCGATTGTCTGAGTTTGGTCCGTATCAGGATGCAATGGTCACAGGTGAACAAACGATGTGGCACGCAATGTTATCGCCCTATCTCAATATTGGGTTAATCCATCCGTTAGAAGTGGTGCAAGCTGCCGAGCGAGCTTACTACAACAATCGCGACAAGTGGCAACTGAATAGCATTGAAGGCTTTGTGCGACAGATCATCGGATGGCGTGAATATATGCACGGGGTCTATGTTTACATGGGTGAGGATTATCCCGATCGTAATTATTTCAATCACACAAATCCGCTTCCGGGTTTCTATTGGACAGGTGAAACTAAGATGAACTGTCTCAACCACATTTTGAAGCAAGTGAAGGAAACGGGATATGCTCACCACATTCAGCGATTGATGGTGCTCAATAACTTTGCTTTGATTGCAGGCATTTCACCACAAGAATTACAGGATTGGTTTCACACTGCATTTATTGATGGCTATGACTGGGTAATGCAAACGAATGTGATTGGCATGGGACAGTTTGCAGATGGAGGAATGATGGCATCAAAACCTTATGCAGCTTCCGCAAATTACATCAATAACATGAGCAACTACTGTAAGTCTTGCGCCTACAATCCGAAACGTCGCACCGGCGAAGATGCTTGTCCGTTTAACTTGATGTATTGGGACTTTCTAGCGCGTCACTATGACAAGCTAAAACAGAATCATCGAATGTTTCAAATCATGGCGAACTTAGAGCGTATCTCGTCCGAAGAGCTAGGACTAATCCGTCAACAGGCAGAACAATGGAGAAGCGAGAATCTACATACTGAATATCGTCTTCCTTCGACTCCCGTTGCTCATGGATCGCCTGACACAGCTTCGCAATCAGTATCTTGAACTAACAAACCGGGTGCTTCCAGATTTAGCAAGCTCTCGAAAGTTTCCGGTTCGATACAATCATTGTTTTCAGCGGATTATTCTGGATAATCTATTCGATCGCTGCTGGTATGAAGTTCTAGAGCGCAAACGCATTCCAGCCTACCAACAATTAAGCGAAGAACAGTTAGAAAATGCGATCGCACTTGCCAATCTGATCATCGCTCAACCCGATTCCTATCTAGAGCAGCTTAACCAAAACAGTCTCCAGTGGCGCGGACATCAGAATGTCTGACACTGGTAAACGATCGTGTGTCAGATGTAGAGATTTGACTCGGCACATTATGATCGATATCAGAGTGAGGAAATCCCATGACGCAACCTGCTTCGATCGTTCAAAACTACATCAACGGTGAATGGTCTACTCCAACTGCTGAAACCTATCTAGAAGTCATTAATCCCGCCACAATCGAAGTTCTCAGCAAAGTTCCGCTCTCTCCCGCCACTGAAGTCGATCGTGCTACCACTGCCGCTCAAACGGCTTTCTCTACCTGGAGAAGAACTCCCGCTACCGAGCGCGTTCAATATCTGTTCAAGCTCAAAGCTCTGCTCGAAGAACACTTTGAAGACATTGCCCAAACAATCACGCTCGAATGTGGAAAAACGATCGCAGAAGCAAAAGGCGAAATGAGACGAGCGATCGAGAATGTTGAAGTTGCCTGTGGAATTCCAATCTTGATGCAGGGCTACAACTCCGAAGATATTGCCCGTGGCATTGATGAACACATGATCCGCCAACCGTTAGGCGTGACGGCAATCATTACGCCGTTTAACTTTCCGGGTATGATTCCGTTTTGGTTTATGCCGTATTCGATCGCGTGTGGTAACACTTGCATCATCAAGCCTTCTGAACGTGTTCCTTTAACCATGCAGAAAATCTTTCACCTACTTGAACAAACAGGCTTACCGAAAGGTGTGGTGAACTTAGTCAATGGTGCAAAAGAAGTCGTTGATGCTTTACTAGATCACCCAACGATTCGAGCCATTAGCTTTGTCGGATCGAGTCCGGTGGCGAAATATGTGTATAGTCGGGCAGCGGCGAATGGGAAACGATCGCAGTGTCAAGGGGGAGCCAAAAATCCGGTGATTGTGCTGCCGGATGCGGATATTACGATGACCACGAAGATCATGGCGGATAGTGCTTTTGGATGTGCTGGGCAGCGTTGTTTAGCGGCATCGGTGGCGATTACGGTCGGAAGTGCAAAGACGACGTTTACGGATGCGATCGCAGAAGCAGCAACAACTCGACAAGTCGGATTCGGGCTTGATTCTGGGGTGCAAATGGGTCCGGTGATCAATGATCAAAGTAAGACGCGAATCGAAACGATTATCGGACAAGCTGAAACCGAAGGAGCGACCGTTTTAGTGGATGGTCGATCGCCGAAAGTTTCGGGCTATGAAAACGGTTATTTTGTTCGCCCGACAATTTTGCAGAACATTGATCCAGTAGGAGAGATTGCGAATACTGAGATTTTTGGTCCGGTGCTAAGCTTGATTCATTTAGAAACGATCGACGATGCGATCGCGCTTGTGAATCGCAGTCAATACGGCAATATGGCATCTTTATTTACGTCCAGTGGTGCAGCCGCGAGAAAATTCCGCTACGAAGCTGAAGCGGGAAACATCGGCATCAATATTGGGGTTGCGGCTCCGATGGCGTTCTTTCCGTTTAGTGGGTGGAAAGAAAGCTTTTTCGGAGATCTACACGGGCAGGGATGGCACGCGATCGAGTTTTTCACGCAAACGAAAGTGATTGTCGAACGCTGGCATGATTGGACACGACAGTTCTAATCAACTTTATTCAGATTGAATGAAATCTCTTCGTTTAGTTCTGAGAAGTCAATAAATTCGCCGTTCCGCGTTTCTGCATTATTCAATCGCGCCAATACTTCAGGATGCAGGGCTTCGGTCACTCGTTCTTGAGCGCTGAAAAAGAAGAAAAAGCGAGTGCTACCCACACAGATACAATCTCCATCCTGAAGTTTTTGGCGTTGTTGAACTCTTACGCCATTGATATAAGACCCGTTCATACTGTTGAGATCGATAAAGTGAAACCCATCTGGCTGATGAAGAATCACCGCATGACGACGGGACAGCTTACGGTCTTGTAAGGGAAGAGCCGCCGATCGATTTCGTCCGATCGTCCAAACCATTTGCGGCTGTCTTAGCGTAATCGATTCCTGCTTGAGCAAGTTCGTCACTAAATAGACTTGCTTGCCCACCACGACCCCTTGAACGTAGCGGGGTTTAGCATCGGGCATTCCGGGCGGCGGTTCGATCGTGACTTGGGCATCGCGCTCGATCGTTAAAGTCGAACTTTTTGCGATTTGCTGTTCTTCAGGATTTTCCGCATCGAGTTCGACTTCGAGTTCTTCCCAAAAACCAGCCAGCGCATCGGGGGATTGACTTGCAGCAGAAAGAATCGAGGCGCGGTCATCGGGGCTGTAAAATTCTTGCTTCATGAGGATTTCCTCAAATCAGGATGCAATCGGGGCTATGTATTGCCCCTAGATTTCCCTCAAAAGATAGATTCTGCGACTGTGAAGATCTTGATCTCAATCACAACGCAGCGATCGCCACCAATCTTGATGCGTGAGATACCACAAAACCGTTTTTCGTAATCCGGTTTCGATTTGCTCGATCGGCTCCCAGTTCAATTCGGTTTTGATTTTGGTGATGTCGATCGCATATCGTCGATCGTGTCCGGGTCGATCCGGCACAGAGGTAATCAATTTCTGACAAGGACGCACAGGTAATGCCGCTGCAAGTTCATTCACCAACTCACATAGCACGTTGACTAACTCAAGATTCGTAATTTCATTCCCGCCCCCAATGTTGTAAGTTTCTCCGATTTGACCGCGTTGAATCACAGCATCTAAAGCACGACAATGATCTTCAACATAGAGCCAATCGCGAATATTTAACCCATCACCATAAATCGGTAAAGGCTTCCCCGTCAGCATATTGATACACATCAACGGAATCAATTTTTCAGGAAACTGATAAGCTCCATAGTTATTAGAACTATGTGTGATCAAAGCTGGAATACCATAAGTTTTGAAAAATGCGCGAACAAAGTGATCACTACTTGCTTTGGATGCAGAGTAAGGACTATTCGGGGCGTATGGAGTTTGTTCTGTAAAAGCTGGCTCGTTCGCGCTTAAACTACCATAAACTTCATCGGTTGAAACATGGAGAAATTTTGCTGTAGAGCATGTTTCTGCATGGTGGCGAAAGGCTTCAAGTAAGGTAAACGTGCCGATGACATTGGTTTGCACAAAAGCAGCAGGACTAGAAATCGATCGATCGACATGTGATTCTGCTGCAAAATGCACGATCGTATCAATCTGCTCGGCTGCTAACAGCGAATCGACCAAAGCGCGATCGCAAATATTCCCATGCACAAATCGAAAGTTCTCTCGTTTTTCTAATGAAGCTAAATTCCCTCGAATTCCCGCATACGTAAGCGCATCTAAAACGACAATGCGATCGTCTGGGTACTTTCCACACCAGTACTGAACAAAATTCGTGCCAATAAATCCCGCGCCACCTGTCACGAGCAACCGTTTTGAATGTGTCATACGATCGATTTAGAATCACTGCTCGAAGATTTGTAGCATAATATCTATAGATCAAACTTACTAATTGACTCCCATGAACGATGACACCCTGAAAGAGTTGCTGATTGTCCTTAAAGTGCTAGCAGGCAGCAATCCCCCGAACTGGCAGCGCCCCTTAAAAAACTACAAGGAATTCGACTGGTCAAAGATTGGGGCAACTCCGATTAGTCAGGATGAACATGGCGTGACTAAAGTGGTTTGGTGTGGTCATGTTTACACTCGTCGGAGCGGGGAGAATCGCAAGTTTGGAGCGGCGATCTGGTTCTCGCGGGCGAATGGCAAAGGTGAAGGAGATGAAACGAATTATCTCAAGTTAATCACCTTCAAAGATTCGGCTGATGCGGAATCACTACCAGATTATGTGGTGCGAAGTTTGCGTTAGAAAATGTTTGAGAAGAATTGTTGCTGGCAATTCAAGCACTCGAAGATTAGAAGGCTGAGGAGTAGCATAGAAGAGTCGCTTTTTCGATTGTTCTATGCAAACTCAAGAGCCGATCGTATATCAAGGACAATTCGGATCATTCACGATCGATGATCACGATCGCCAAGGTGTGCTCCTTTATCGAGGGGGTTTAGCGATCGCAGCTTTGAGTTTTGCGATCGCAACCGGACTCGTTCTGTTACAAAATACGTTTTGGATCACGCCGCTCTACTTCGTGTTCTGGACGGCGTTAGGAGTGAGTTTATTTACCATTCACATCTATGTGAAACCACTGCATTTAGCCCTTCAAGCATTTTGGATGATCGGGGGACTCGCTTCGATCGCGCTTTTATTTGTAAGTTCTGATCCAATGGCTTTGTATGTTTATCAGCATCCGATTTGGATTCTTGGAACTGGATTTACGTTTGCCTCATTGACCGGAATCTTTTTCAAAGAGGCGTTTTGTTCCGATCGATTTGAGACAAAGTTACTCACTCCGATCGTTCCATTATTACTCCTTGGGCATCTGGTCGGATGGTTGCCGATTTTATGGGAAAAAGCTTTATTAGCAGCTTGGTCAGCTTTATTTCTGGTGTTTGCAATCCGAAAACTGATTCAACCGATTCCACCCGACATCGGTGATAAGAGTGTGTTTGAGTATTTGAAAACAACCGCTAAATCAAAAGCTACGACATAAGGGAATACTAAAACTATTGCTTTGAGGATAGTTCTTTGAGTGACGATCGCGCATTTTGGTTGGCTTGGTCAAAAATTCCCGGTGTCGGAGCCATCTTACAAAAAAGAATTCACGCTGAATTGGGTAGCTTAAAAGCAGCTTGGACAGTCACACCGGAAGAACTTGCAATCGTTGAAGGAATTGGTCAGCAAAGCGCGATTGCAATCTGTCAGCATCGAGATAAGCTCAACGTCGATCGCGTTTTCAAAGACCACGAATCCCAGAATTTTCTCACTCCGGCTGATTCTGATTATCCTCAGTTGTTCGCTGAAATTCCTGATCCGCCTCCGGTGCTTTACTATCGCGGACGAGTTGAATTACTGCGAGATCTCGATCGCCAAAGCGCCGTTGCGATCGTGGGCACTCGCGAACCTTCAGACTATGGCAGACGTTGGACCCGCAAACTTAGTACAACGCTGGCACAACATGGATTTACGGTGATGTCTGGGTTAGCAGATGGGATTGATGCGGAAGCTCATCGGAGTTGCTTAGATGTTGGAGGTAATACGATCGCAGTTCTTGGAACCGGAGTTGATTTGGTCTATCCTGCGAAGAATCGCTGTTTGTATCAGCAGCTACTAGAAACGGGATTAGCATTGAGCGAATATCCAGCGGGAACACAGCCCGATCGCACTCACTTTCCTCGTCGGAATCGCATCGTCGCGGCTCTGTCTCGCGCTGTTCTAGTCATCGAAGCCCCGACGAAATCAGGAGCATTAATCACGGCAACTCTAGCAAACGAATACGGGCGAGACGTGTATGCACTTCCAGGAAGTTTGGATAATCCGCGATCGGCAGGATGTTTAGACTTGATTAGCAAAGGAGCGCAGATGATTTTGGGCGAATCCGAATTGATGGCACACTTGGGAACGATTCCAGAGTTAGATCAGGCGAATCAGCTATCGATCCCGACGATCGATTTAGCGCCCGAACTTGCAACCGTGTTAGAAGCAATTTATGAGATCGCTCAGCAATCGAATCATCCCTCCGCTCCGTTCGATCTAATCGTGCAAACCGCAGAAATGCCAACGGCAGCGGTATCCAGTTCCTTAATGCAGTTGGAATTGCTCGGACTGGTCACACAAGTTCCAGGAATGCGCTACCAAATCCAGTAAGTCCCTCTACAATAGGCACAGTTTTTCAACGCTCAAACAATTTTGACGTTGCTCTATTCCTTTTTGGGTGGCATGACAGCACAAAGTCTCATTTTGATTGTGGACGACAACGCAACCAACGCGCAGGTTTTGGTCGAGGTGTTGGCGAGATACAACACCTTAGTTGCAAAAAGCGGCGAAGAAGCATTAAGCCAACTAGAGACAGTATCACCGGATTTGATTCTATTAGATGTGGTAATGCCGGGAATGGATGGGTTTGAGATTTGCGATCGCATTCAGTCCAATCCCAAAACTCAAGACATTCCAATCATCTTCATGAGTGCGCTTTCTAATGTCGAAGATATTGCCAAAGGTTTGTACCTGGGCGCGGTTGACTATATTACTAAACCTTTTCAGCAGACTGAAGTGATTGCTCGTGTGCAAATTCATCTAAAGCTGCGCCAACAAACTCGACAGCTAAAAAACCTCAATGATCAGCTAGAACAACAAGTAGCAGAAAGAACCGAGCAACTGTCTCGATCGCTAAATGATTTGCAAGCAATTCAATTGCAATTAATCCACCAAGAAAAGATGTCTACGCTCGGTCAATTGGTATCGGGAATCGGGCACGAAATCAATAATCCACTGAATTCGATCTCTGGTAATCTCGCTCATGCAGACCAATATGTTCAGGATTTAATCAGCCATTTGCATTTGTATCACCGTTATTATCCTGATCCGGTTGCTGAGATTGTTCAAGATGCTGAAGAAATCGATCTACCCTTTCTCACACAGGATTTAACTCAACTGCTCGCGACGATGAAAGTGGCAACGGATCGGATTGCTCACATTAGTCGATCGCTGCGAACTTTTTCCCGGAGTGATCATGAAAATACGATCGAACTTCACATTCAAGACGGTTTAGATAGTACTCTCCTGCTTCTACAACATCGAATTAAACCGAATTCGCATCGTCCCGCGATTCAGATTATTCGCGACTATGCACATTTACCACCGATTTCATGTTACCCAGGGCAACTAAATCAGGTATTTATGAATTTGTTAGCGAATGCGATCGATGCGATCGATGAATCCAATCGAGGAAAACCTTACGCTGAAATCGTCACCAATCCAAATCAAATTCATGTCGTGACTGAACTGAAATCAGCAGCGATCGCGATTCGGATTCGAGATAACGGAATTGGAATGACCGAAGCAGTACAGCAGGAAATGTTCAAGCCCTCGTTTACCACAAAGCCAGTCGGAAAAGGAACCGGGCTGGGACTCGCGATCGCTTATCAAATCATTGTGGAAAGACATCGAGGAAGCCTCACCTGCAATTCTGCTCCAGGTCAGGGCACAGAATTCATGATCGAGCTTCCCCTGTAATGTTTTAACGACGCGGCTCTGTGATTTCTAAAGGGGATTCGATCGCTTTAAAGTTCGACTTTTTGCGAATTACATCTTGAATGCGTTTCGCCAATTCATTCGCCGTAACTGAATGCGTACGAAGACATTGAGACGGCATCGTTTGACGGAACGATTGATAGTAATCTTTGCGGGACTCTTCAAACAAAAATCGTAGCTGTGCGATCGGGTCTTGATGATGATCCACTCTCAAATCAAGATGTGGATACACGTCTTGATTCATCACATAAATTGCCGCCGACTGTCTGCCGCGTTTGTCGCCGCCTGCTCGTTCTCCCGCTTCCAACGCTTGCAATAGTCGCTCTGAAAACTCCATGCCTGCTTTTGCTTGATACGCTTGTGCCATTGCGGTGAGCACTTGCTCACCAACCAGCATATTTCCAGCTACCGAAAACTCTGGAAAGGTCAAATGTCCCGCCCAATCCACGCAGTTTTTCCCAGTCCAAGCGGCGGTTTGCCCATTGTGATCGACTAAATGCAGTTGGCGGTCGTCTGCTTCTAGATCGTTCTCTAGCAGTAAATAGATAATGTCTTCGACAGTGATTTCGTTCGCTGTTCCTTCACTGGCGATTCGTTGTTCTAACAGTTGAATGCCGTGAATTCCGAGTAAGGGATTAGTCTGAGCTTGTGTTGCGATCGCACCCACAGAAGCTTTCACATGAGGCACAAGCGATCCGACTGCTAGATGTTTCGTCGCTACAGCAATCCCGGTCATTTGCGTTTGTGAGTCCCAAGCTACGATCGAGAATGTCATAGAGTCCTAAATCACTAAGAATAATGTGGAGATATTACCCCTTGATATCATCGATCGCGCACCTGGAACTGTTATCTACGCTTCAATTACGACCCGAAAATTCCCCGGTTTTTCTGAGACGCACCAGGAAGTTGAGGATCTCGAATTTGAGCGATCGAGCAAAGTGAGGTTCACACGAAAAATTTTCAACATCATATAACGTTCCCAATCAGCGGCGATGAGGGAGCTAGAAACGAAGCGCGAAGACTTTGCTCGTCCGCTGCATTGGGATTGTTAGACCGCTTCACCACGGGAGATACTGAACTTGCCCTTCCAACTCTCCCTCCTGACTGCACGCTATCAATACAAGAACATCCTCAATAACCCGACCGATGGGAGCATCTGTGCTAATTTCGATAACTCCTGGCATGGGTTGCCCTTCCCTAACTCGATCGTAGGCATAGCGAGTAATCGTAGCGACATCGTGAGTAAGTAGAACTCGCCCTTCTTGTGCAGCCCACTCCAAAATTGCTGGATCATCTTTGCCTGACAGTCCAACATCTTGGACACGAATGATATCAAGTGTTGGATTACGCCGAAATAATCCTCGAACGATCATATTATCGAAGTTTTCATCAGCCAGAAATTTCAACATGCTTCCTGCTCAGTTCTGCGGGCAAGAAGACGATTACGCAAGCCTTGCGAGTCAAACCTGGCTTGATTCATTTCCCGAATTTCTTGCGATTTCTGCTGTCGTTGTTGTAAGTAGGATTCTACTTCCGATTGATGCTTCAGATAGAAGGCGATCGTAGCGTAGACATCAGCTAGATTCAGAGAGGGATAACGGTAAGTAATCTCTTCTGCTGTTGCACCTTGATTAAAGACAGCAGCCACAGTATCTAGGGTTACACGAGTTCCTCCAATAAGAATTACACCATCTTCATTCGCTTGTAGAGGAGCAGATTCAGCCACTATTGTCAATGTCATAAGCATAATTGAGTTCAATACTTCGATAGTAACAAACCCTCGTCTACTTCAAAGCATATCGATCAACCCTATCCACGCTACTTCCAGAATTCAGGATAAAAGACCGTAATAGGATTCCCGCGATGCTCAGGATCTTCAAGAGCTTTCCGAGCCTGAGTCGCAATTTCTGCTTGATAAGTCTGGATTTTTGGAACGAAGGAATATATGTCAGTATTGTCAATTATGATGCAGCGGCTTTGACTCACATCAAAAGGTACTTGATCAGCTTTTCTAATAATGTGAACAACTGGCAGCTTACATGCATGACGAAGAGCCATTTCGTAGAACACATTCGGATTCAAAAAAGATAAGTCAATTATTACGAGACGAGATCTTCTTACGTGTTCTATAATTTGCGTTGTAATTAGCCCTTGCTGACCAATTTTATCAGCACGAATGACTCGCAAGTTAAGTTCAGAAACCGCTGGTTCTACTAGCGAACTAAGAAATAGATCAGAGTGCCTTCTTTGTTCGCTGTCTTCATCTCCAATCGGAGTAATGTAGAAGCAAATGCTATCCCAAACAGAAGAATGAGGCATTTCTGCATTTTCTGATTCAGAAGCCGAATCCATTTTCTGAGTTATGACAGGCTGAGAATTACGCTCAATATATTGACCTGGAAGCTCTTCAAGTGCCTGTTCTATTGGAATCAGTGTTTCTGCTCCTCCTATAGTTCGGAGAAGACCTAAATCCTTAACGTTAACAATAAAGAAATCAATGCATTCCTTGAAATCATCAATTTGCTCTCCAGATTCTTTAAGGAAGTCTCGCATTACCTCCTGTGCTGGCAAGCGCTTTCCAACATATTCACCATATAGCTTCTTTAAGGGAGGAATCTGATCAATTGCGAGAGTAAATTTCGCCTGAAGAACATTTCGAGGAGACTTGGAATTATCAAAGATTATCTGACCCTCTGAAGACAATTCTAAGTATTCGGCGTTATACGATCCTTTAGTGATCCCATACTTACCCGAAGTTGTGATCATTTGCCGAGTAGTACCACTTGTCGGAGAACGTCCGATCTTCTCAAGCAATGTTAAACGGCGGACTCTATTTCCAGCATGTTCGTAGATTGCTGCGCCAAGCTCCAGTGAATCAGCGAACGATCCAGCAGGGTAAGTTCTTGAGGTTCGAGAACGTTTCCTTTCCTTAGAGGCTCCTTCCAATAAATCTTCATCCTCTAATGGCTCTTCGTCTTCTAGCAGTTCTTCTTCAACTATTTCTTCATCATCAGCATTTGTGGAGCCATTTTCAGCGTTGTCCGCGAACATATTTGCCTGAAAGCTATTTTCTTCCCAAGGATCTTCGGTTGGCATCATGATACTTTTGACACAGTTTCTAGATTGATGATGAGCAGTTTTTAGAAAAGCGAATCAGTATAATATGTTTCACTTCCATAAATCTTGAAAATCGTTTAAGTCAATAATTTCCATATATTTAGAATGAAGAACTATTCTGATTTCTTCAGTAGTTATCTTGCCTCCTTCTTCAATAGCATTTGCGATCGATAGTAGATTTAGCTCAAGAATTTGATTTTGGTTTAATCTAATACCAGTTACTCCACTGCCTATCAACGGTATATTCAAAGAGCTACCACGCGAATGAATTCTTGCATTCTGCCAAAAGATCTCTAGAGCGACCCACATTTTAGAAACACTACAATTGTCATGAGGAATATAACCTTTCAATTCGGTGTCAGTGAGAGCAAATAGTAGATAGTCATCTCCATTAAGCCCAAGAGGTATTGTTGTACCGAGTGGATAGTACTTTTCTTCTCTATTTGTAGCAGGTCTATATATTTCTTCATATTTAGTACTTTGGAGAGCAGAAGACAAGCTTTTTTCATAAGCCTCAGAGCCTTTTGAGCCTTCCGCAGACTGTACAAACATTTGGATAATCTTGTTCTGTAAACTTGTAGGTATCACCTCTATTTCATGAAAGTATCTGCTGACGGGAACTACCTTGAACCCATCAGATGCAAATAAGTCATCAAAAACTACTTTTATTGTTGAGTTAGCATATTGGAGCGTTATTTCTCCTGGCAATGCGGTTTTACCTAGCCCAATTAAACTGCTGACAAGTACTAGAATAAAAAACTTCAGTTCTCCTGAAAAATATTTTTGTGCTGATGACACCATACTGAGAAGGGGATCTAGAAGAGTCCAGATAGCGGCATAAGCAATGAATGTACTAACGAAAACTTTAAATGGCTTTTTCTTGCATCCTAAAATAACTCTATGAAAAAGACCGCGCTTCACCATTGCAACTGCGTGGGTTTTGAGAATTTGTTCTAAATTATACACACTGCTTAAAGTGCTGCTCGACTAAATAATAAACTAATCTCATTTTTACTACCAGAAGATGACTGTAAAAAATGTTTCAAAGGATTACGGGCGGTCTAACTCTTATTACACGGAAACTTTCTACATATCGTTCCAAATCGGCATAATACACAGAATATTTTCGGCATATTACACGATTTTGGAATGATATGTGGAAATCTTTCCGTATAGTACGCTCAGGTGGATGAATATACGGAAAACTTCAGCCTATTTTCTACCGCTCCCTTGGAACTGTTACCTACGCTTCAATAACGACCCGCAGATTTCCCCGTTTTTTCGAGACGCGGCAGGAGGTTGAAGACCCCGATCGCTCAAATTCAAGATCCAACAATGTCGGACCGACTCGCAGATTTTTCAACGCAAGATAGTTGATCGATTCCGGCAAAGCTGGATCAATCACCCGTAGATAGTTCCCCGGTGCATCGGGCACCAAATTCACAATCATGTGAACCAGTTGGAAAACGCTGCCCGTTGCCCAAGCTTGCGGAGTACAAGCAACTGGGTACTGGACAGGTTCATTGTCATCGGTGCGATCGTATCCGCAGAACAATTCGGGCGGGCGCTGATACGGTTGGAGTCGCGTCATATCAATCAAGCCTTTACACAGTTCCAAGGCTTGATCGATTAGACCGAGAGAACGAAGCCCGATCGCGATTAACGTATTGTCATGAGGCCACACTGATCCAACGTGATAGCCCATCGGATTGTATGCAGGCGATAAGCTACTCAATGTCCGGATGCCCCAACCGTTGAACATATCTGGAGCACGTAACCGTTCCGCCACACTGTAAGCTTTCTCTGGCGTAAAAATTCCGAGCTGTAAACAATGTCCCGGATTCGAGGTAATACTATCGACCGGATTTCCATCACCATCGAGCGCCAAAGCGCAGAAATCCTGATCTTCCATCCAGAAATCGCGATTGAATCGAACTTTGAGATCGCGAGCTTCTTCATCCCAGCGATCGGCAAGATCAATCCGCTTTTTCATTCGAGCAATTTGGCTCAATCGAACTTTTGCTGAATAGACATAGCCTTGAACTTCGCAAAGTGTAATTGCACCTTGAGCAAGTTTGCCTTTGCGATCGACAATACAGTTCCCAGAATCTTTCCAGCCCTGGTTATCTAATCCGCGCTTCGACTTACGCTGATAGCTCAGGTATCCGGTTTCTTTCAGATTGCGATCGATCCAATCCATTGCAGCGAGGGCATTACCCCACAATCGATCGAGCGTTTCATAGTCCGCTGTCCAAGAGAAATATTCCGCATACAGCATCAACCAAAGTGGCGTTGCATCGACGGTTCCGTAATACGGCGTATGTGGAATTTCCTGACAACGCGCCATTTCTCCGAATCGAATTTCGTGCAGAATCTTGCCGGGTTGCTCCTCACGCCATTCGTCGTCAATCTTGCCTTGATAATGTGCCAAAATTGTCAGCGTTTCTCGTGCAATCTGCGGATCAAGTAACAAAGTTTGCGAGGCAGCAATGATCGAATCTCGCCCGAATAAAGTTGAGAACCAAGGAACTCCCGCAGACAAGGCTTTATTTTTTCCGAAAGTTTGCCGCAGCAGGTAAACGTCTTGTTCTGCACGTTCGATCACTCGGTTGAACGTTGTTTTATCTGATCGAATCTGCGTCACTTGTTGCCGCCAATGTTGCTCTTCTGCAAATTCTGCTGCTTTCGCTTGAGATAACGTAATCGGCGCACTCACTTTAGAAACTGGGCGACCATTGCTTAAAGGCTGCAATCGATAGCCAAAGGTCTGTTTTTCGTGCGGTTGAAACTTGAGCCGCCAAACAGCGGTGTAACCTTTTAGCGTGTCCGGCTGATAGTGAACAAAATCGATACGAGCTTCCAGAATCGAACCATCTAACCCTTGATAAGCCAATGTTAATTCCATTGGCGATTGTCCTAATTCATCAACCGCCACAAACGAATCGACATCATCAACATCATTTGGCTCTGAGGGCAATCGTCTCAGAATCGTGCCTCGTTGACTTCGCCCAAATCCACGCACTTCAAATAGGTCAATGAAATCGGCTCCAAAGCTCAGACTGAGTTCAAATTCGACAGGCTCAGTGCTATAGTTCGCGATTTCGATCTCTTCAAACAATCCGCCATTTAGAACTAACTCGCGTTTGATCCCGATCGTTTCTGCGGGAATGCGATCGTCAAGTCTCGGATTGGTACACAGCACCGACAGCACAAACCCTTTCTCCGCCGTACTACTGAGCAAAATTGGCGATCGTCCATCAAGCTGCAATTCCAAGCGATTGAGGAATCTGGTATCGTTGCAAAACAGTCCTAAACCGCTGCTGCGTCCTTCATCTGACGAGCCACCGATATTGCCAAACGTATCGGTTAGCAAAAACATATCATCATCTTTGAGCGTCAAAATCGGCTGAGGGCGCTCATTCAAAACCGAAGCCCAATCGGGAATGGGCATCTGGTCGGCTGGGACAAACTTTCTTCCGTCGAGTTCAAGCAGATCTGAAGTCATTGGTCAAATGGGGACTAGAGGAGCGGGGTTGAGAAGTTTAAACAATTCAAACGAAATATAAATCGTAACTATTTTAACGATGATGCGCTCAGTATTTTGGAGGTTCCAAACGATTCTGATTGATTTTCTTTTATTACGATCGATCTCTTTTTAAGTCGAATCCATAAGTCAAAGTTCTCTTACATTCACCCCTCGATCTTCGAGTGCCAATTCGCGTAACATTTTGCTTACAAAGCTGCGATAATCTCTATCCAAAAACGATTCTGCCCTGTGCCCAAACGTGGTAGTATCCCAAATGCCCGCGATCAGCAGTCGGCTGGTCGTCGCTTTGCTGCTTTGAATGCAGGTTCGATCACTATTTGACTCTAGGTTGTTCACAGTAATGCCACTGCCATCTTCTCACCGTCGCACGAAAATTGTTGCCACGATCGGACCTGCTACGAGCAGCCCGGATGTCTTGCGCGATCTCATCGAAGCAGGGGCAACCACGCTACGCCTGAATTTCTCTCACGGCACCCACGATGATCATCTCCGCAGCATTCGTCTGATTCGCCAAGTCTCGTTTGAACTCAATCAACCCGTCGCAATTTTGCAGGATTTACAAGGTCCAAAAATTCGTTTGGGACGCTTCGAGAACGGCTCGATTATTTTAAATAAAGGCGATCGCTTTACGCTCACAAGCCGCCCTGTTCCCGGAAATCAAGAGATGAGTTCGGTCACTTATGATCTGCTTTCCGAAGAAGTGCCCGAAGGTGCGACGATTCTGCTCGATGATGGCAGAGTAGAAATGAAGGTCGAAGAAATCGATCGGGCGACGAAATCGCTCCATTGCCGGGTCGTCGTTGGAGGTCCGCTCTCGAACAATAAAGGGGTAAACTTCCCCGGTGTTTATCTATCGATCAAAGCTCTCACCGACAAAGACCGTAAAGATTTGGTCTTCGGACTCGATCAAGGTGTCGATTGGGTTGCTCTCAGCTTTGTCCGCAATCCTCAAGACGTTTTAGAGATTAAAGAACTGATTTCGAGTGCTGGAAAGTCGGTTCCGGTGATCGTCAAAATCGAGAAGCACGAAGCGATCGAACAAATGGAAGCGATTCTATCGATTTCCGATGGCGCGATGGTGGCGCGTGGCGATCTCGGTGTGGAACTGCCTGCCGAAGATGTGCCAATTCTGCAAAAACGACTAATCAAAACCGCGAATCGTCTTGGAATTCCGGTCATTACCGCAACTCAGATGCTCGATAGTATGGTGCACAGTCCGCGCCCCACTCGTGCAGAAATTTCCGATGTGGCAAACGCGATTTTAGATGGCACCGATGCGGTGATGCTGTCGAATGAAACAGCAGTCGGGAAATATCCGATCGAAGCCGTTTCGCAAATGGCATCGATCGCGGTTCGGATCGAGCAGGAACATTCCAAGCAACTGCTGGAAAATAATGGTCGATCGATTCCAAATGCGATCAGTCAAGCGGTCGGAAACATTGCCGTTCAACTTGATGCTTCTGCAATTATGTCGCTGACGAAAACCGGAGCGACTGCCCGTAACGTGTCGAAATTCCGTCCAAGAACTCCGATTCTGGCAATTACGCCGCACGTCGATGTTGCCCGCCAGCTTCAACTCGTATGGGGTGTGAAACCGCTCTTAGTTTTGGATCTGCCATCTACAGGTCAGACCTTCCAAGCCGCGCTGAATGTTGCACAAGAAAAAGGCTTAGTTTCTGAAGGCGATCTTGTGGTCTTAACGGCTGGAACACTTCAAGGGGTTGCAGGTTCAACAGACTTGATCAAAGTAGAAGTAGTGACTGCGGTTCGTGGAAAGGGTGTGGGGATCGGTCAAGGGTCAGTGAGCGGTCGGGCAAGACTCGCTTCGACATTGAAAGAAATTCGTCAATTCCATTCGGGCGAAATCCTCGTTGCGCCGAGTACGAATGCAGAACATATTGACGCGATTCGCAAGGCAGCGGGGATCGTGACTGAAGATAGCAGTCTAACGAGTCATGCGGCAGTGATTGGTCTTCGGTTAGGAATTCCCGTGCTGGTTGGTGTGAAAAATGCCACGGGTGTGATTCGCGATGGTGAGATTGTGACACTCGATATGCAGCGAGGATTGGTTTACTCTGGCAGCAGCGGAGCCAATCAAACCGATGCGGCATTGTCTGTGTAAAAAATGTAGGTTGCTGAAATAGTTGAATCATTGTGGGGTGGGCATCCTGCCCGCCGCCAAAAGCAGGCGAGATGCCTGCCCCACAGTTTATTCCCTGTTTTTATTTGGCAACTTCCATAATTGCTCTACATCATCGGGTCAACACAAAATTGCAAGCTTCGCTGCACTCTCGGTGTTCGCATTCATACCGCCTTACAAATCCGCCCGAATCGTAAAGGAATAATCTCCACCCGGTTCAAGCTGATAGTCCTTCGCCTCAAGAAATCGTCCCAGCGGTTCCTTGATCAACGCCCGCCCCAAAGACGGCTGAATGCTTAATAATCCGCGTCGAAAATGCCAGTGAAACTGCCACTCATACTCATTCGCCCGCACTTCTCCTTCGATGCTGCCCTGCTGCCAGGACTGACGGAGAATGCGGACATGGGCAGTAGTTTCTGGTAAACGTTTGCTCACGATTCAGACTTCGGCTCTACGTTTCGATTGTTATAAAGACTCATCGCTTTTTCAACCCCCTGCTTCAGACTGAGTTCGATCGCGCTTACGGTCAAGTCGAGCACTTCATCAATCACAGGCTTTTCCTGCGGCGCAAACGTGCCTAATACATGAGATACCGCATCTTTCTCGCTGGCTTTGGCGCTTCCGATCCCGATTCGCAATCGGGGAAAATTCTGTGTTCCGAGATGTGCGATCGCGGATTTCATGCCATTCTGCCCACCGGCTGAGCCAGATAATCGAATTCGCAAACGTCCGACGGGCAAATCCATATCGTCATAAATCACCATCACCGATTCGGGCGGAATCTTGTACCAATCGATCACAGCCCGAATCGATTGCCCAGACAAATTCATATAAGTTGTCGGTTTGAGCAAGCGAATCTTACCCGCCGGACTCATGCCTTCTCCGAAAATTCCCTGAAACTTCTTGGCTTCAGAAAGGTTAATTTGCCAAAGTTTTGACAAGCGATCGACTGCGAGAAATCCGATGTTATGACGAGTATTTTCGTATTTGCTGCCGGGATTTCCCAAACCGACAATCAACTGAGGAATAACGGGTGCTTCGGGCATAGAAATCTATTCTTTCTCGATCGTCGTTGCGGTGATCGGTTCTTCGGTGTCTTGATCCTGTTCCGCGGGTGCTAATGTCGGTTTTTCTTCTAACGTCGCTTCCATCGGCTGCGGTGTTGTCTCCGTCAATTTATCCGCTTCGCGTTTGAATTCGTTCTCAAACTCTTTAGAAGCATCTTGGAAACTACGAATTGCTTTACCCATGCTGCGCCCGATTTCAGGAAGTTTCTTCGGACCAAACACCAGCAGCGCAACCACCAGAATCAAGACCATTTCGGGTAAACCAATTCCGAAAAAGTTCATAGCAATCTCCGTAAGGGCTAAGTCTCATTGTAAAGGGTGGGTCTACGATCGTTTCTGACTCCACTCAAAAAAAATCCCGGACGCATCCGGGAAAGTCTGCTAACAAAATTTCGAGTATTAGCCGCCCCAATCGACATCGAAGCCGTTGAGAATTAGCTCTTGGTTGTAGATTTGCAGAATGATCAGCAAGAACACCAAAAACAATGCCATAAAAATGCCCATCAAAGGCGTGGTTCCCCATCCGGGAACGACTTTACCGTATTCTGAATTTAAAGGTTTGAGAATGTCTCCCAATCGAGTCCGCTGTGCCATGGCTCACCTTGATAAGTTAGTCTCGACAAATATCTAAAATCACACTACCACGTTAATGTGTGCAATTAGATCTGATTATTCGTCGCCCTTCCAAGCTTCCATGACCTCATCCACAGTTTTACCTAAAATTCGTGCGATCGGAATGAGTTGATGACTCTCAACCTCTTCACCCCGATAAATATCGCGTAGTTCCGCCCGCGATAATCGATATGAATCACAGAATTTTGCATATTCCTCTTCGGTCAAATCGAGGTCAATTTGCCGCTCTCGTAGTAGAACTCCAATTAATGCACTTCCTTGTAATGGTCGTTCGACTTTTGCGCGATATCTCTGCACTAATTCAGTAACCGCATCCGGCGATCCTCCGGTTCGCGCAACTAAGTCATAGCAGGCTTGATACAAAGCTTTCTCAAGCAGTTCCTTGTCGTTGAGGGATTTCGCGATCGTATTCGCATACTCCGGAGCGCAAAATCCCACGATCGTGCCTTCATGCGTGAGCGGCACATAACTCGCTTTGGTCGAACATTCCCAGGGTAAAGTCGGTTTCACCTTTGGCATAGTAGCACCACGAAAATCTTTGTTTTAAGATTCCCGTCCGCCCAGAGCATCACTCAGGCACATCAAACAAAACGGTTGTAATATACCGTTCTGCCCAAGCTTCCCCGAATGCCTTTTCCAAAACTCGTCGAGTCTTGTCATTCTGCTGCTGTTGAGAGCAGTAGTATTGCTGTCCAGCAAGAATTTCAGCGGCACGTTCGGGAGTTGGATCAGTCGCGATCGCAATCTGACAATGAATTTCCAAATACGATCGCACTTGTTCTAAAAATGCCGCTTCTTCTTCTGGACTTCCCGGACGCACGAGCAAACAGAAGTCTGAGAAAATATCGCCCCATTCTGGAACGGCTCGACGCTGAACAAATTCGGTTTCGGGAACCGCTTTGAGCGCGGTTTGGTACTCTTCGGGCAGTTGGCGATCGCGGCTGGTTGGAGAAAGATCCGCGATCGCTAAACTAATTTGTCCCCCGCGCCCGCCAACTAAATCTGCTCCAAACATCGGAAGCGCATACTCTGGGTGAGGAAACATTACACAGTGCAAAATATCTAGCGCCGATCCGACTTTTGCCAGTTCCAAGTGTAATTTCCGAAATTGCGGCGATTGATAGCATTTGTTCTCAATCACCAGTTTTTCGCCTTCCATCCGTCCTTCTACGTACCCCAAATCTTCAGGCAAATGATAAGGCGACAGATCTAAATGCTGCTGCCACACCCGTTCGATCATGTTGGCTAAATTGCGAATTAAGGGATGTTGCTGTTGACGAATCGAGGTTGAAATTGAAGTCATGTTAAATCCGGGGTAAAGAACGAGGTAAGACAATGAACTTTTGCTGAAATTCCCCATGTTTCTAAGGATATCAGCTTGCGACTGGTGATTCATCAAAGCTATAACGGCTCTAGAATTGGTTAAAAATATGGCAGGGCAAATCCTGGGCGATCGCTATCAAGTCGAACGAGAATTAGGAAAACACGCAGGACGTTGGACGCTGTTGGCACACGATTTACACGCGAAAGAACGGGTTGTCGTGAAATTGCTCTGTTCGGATGAAGATCTTCGATCCGATGATTTGAAGCTGTTCGAGCGAGAAGTAGAAACACTGAAGTCCTTATCTCATCCGTGTATTCCAAAGTACTTGGGCTATTTTCAGCATCGCCTTCCAGGAGGTCGCGCCCTCGCATTAGTGCAAACTTACGTGGCAGGTCGATCGCTCAATGATTGTCTCAAACGCGGACGGACTTTTAATGAAGCCGAAGCAAGACAAATTGCTAAATCAGTGTTGTACATCTTAATTTATCTACAAGGGCGCAATCCCTCGATCGTGCACCGGGACATCAAGCCGAGTAACATTCTGCTCGGCGATCGTAAAGTTCATCTAGTGGATTTTGGCTCTGTGAAAACGACCCTAAATCGGCAAGATAGCACCTCTGCGTTCACGCTGGTCAACACTCACGATTTCACGCCACCAGAGCAGTACAGTGGGCGATCCGTGACCGCCTCTGATTTGTACAGCTTGGGAGTAACGATTATGACCAGTCTGACTGGCATTTCACCCTCTCAGCTTCCCCGTAAAGGCAGCCGATTTGATCTCGAACCGATCGTTGATTTGAGTCCTGCCTTTGTCGATTGGCTCCTTTGGATGACCGAGACAACGCTAGAACGGCGCTTACAATCCGCGATGATGGCACTTCAGGCGCTCGATGCCGGACAAGTGAGAAACGCGATCGCTTAAACAAACCGGGTGAGTTGCACTCGGTAGCGGTCTTTTTTTGTCACCATGACCTCGCCGACTTCAACCCGCCCTTTGCCGCGAATCGCAATCAAATCACCAGATTTCACCGAATAGCTGGCAGAACTCGTCTCTTTCCAATTCACCCGGACATCTCCAGCGGAAATCATTTCTGCCATTTTGCTCCGCGACATCCCAAAACCCGCAGATGCGATCGCATCTAACCGCATTGACGCTTCAACGGTGGTAATTTCCTTTTTCTTCGGTTCTCGAATCTTCAATTCCTCGAATGGAATCGGTTCGACTTTGACCGGAACCGATCGCACTTGTTTGAGCGAGGTTTGCAAGAAATCAACCAGTTCGGGAATGACGATCGCTTGTGCACCACGTTCTCCCAAGACAATGATGTCCCCGACTTTTTCCCGCACAATTCCAGTGCCGAGAATCGCTCCGAGGAAGTCTCGATGCGTTGCGGAATCAAACAAGAAATTTCCAGCAATGTCTAGGGCAGTGAGTTCAACTTGAGCCGCATCGAGCGGGATTTCTGATCGAGCGATCGCTAATCGTTGCCGTTCTGCCTGTGAATAGCCACCCCAAGCGATCAATTGAACTTCAGTCAGCCGGGAAAACGATCGCTCTGCTTCTGCTAACTCTGGAGGCGAAAGAAAATCGCTCGTCACCACTTCCCAGGTCTTAATCGCTTTCTCGGCTTGGTCGATTACTCGTGCGATCGTGTCTCGATTTTCTACACCTTTGAGGAGGTCTTCCCTTGGTAACATAACGATTAGAGATGAAAATTCTATCTTATCGAACTTAAAGTGTGACTCAAACGAAATCGCGATTGACCCACATTAAGGAATATTTGCCGGAAAAAGTCGGCATCGTACTCCAGCTAGAGGCACAACAGGATACCGAGGTTGGAGAGTTGAGAAACTTGCTGAGGAAGGATTGAGGAATAAAACATGAGTTATTTAGTCGCAGTATTAAGCGATCGTATACAGGCAGAAGAAGCGTATTCGGCGCTGGAAAACGAAGGCTTGCCGATGGATAAGATTTCGATCTTAGGACGGGGCTATAAAAGTGCAGATGAGTACGGATTAATTGATCCAAATGAAACGGCGAGAAAGCAGGTGCGATTGATGGCTTCTTGGCTGGTTCCTTTCGGATTTTTGGGTGGAGCCGCGTTCAATGTGATTACGGGGTTGAATACGTTTGCTTGGGCGGGCGAGATTGGGAGTCCGCTGATTGCTGGAATTTTAGGCGGCTTGTCTGGATTGCTCGGTAGTGTATTCGTCGGGGGCGGTGTTGGCTTAGTGGTGGGTGGCGGTGATGCGTTACCGTATCGCAATCGGTTGAATGCTGGAAAGTATTTGATTGTTGTGAAGGGTTCAGATACGCTAATTCGGCAGGCGACGCGGAGTTTAAGAGCCTTTGACCCTGAGAGTTTGCAAGGGTACGCAGAGCCGGGAATGGTGAGTTAGACCGGGTGAATCGGGATGTCGATCGTGAATTCTGTTCCTTTGCCCATTTCCGACGTGCAAGACAAAGCACCGTGATGCTGTCCCACCACAATTTGATAAGCGATCGATAATCCTAGACCCGTTCCCTGCCCCACGGGCTTTGTCGTGAAGAAAGGATCGAAAATCTTTGGCTGAGTCGTGTTGGGGATACCTTGACCATTATCGCGAATTCTAACAATCGCGCTTGAATCAGTAGCTTCAGTTGAAATCCAAATGATCAAAGGTCGATCGTTGATATTTTCTAGAGCATCGATCGCATTTCCTAATAGATTGAGAAAGACTTGATTGAGTTGCCCAGCATAGCATTCGATCTTGGGCAGATTTTGGAACGCTTTGATGATCTTGATTTCTTGTCGTTTTGAGGTGTGTTTTAGACGATGCTGCAATAAAAGTAAGGTATTCTCTAAGCCTTCCTGTAGATCGACGGTTTTAAGTTGTGCTTCGTCGAGTCGGGAAAAATTTCGCAGACTGAGTACGATCGATTGAATGCGATTGGCTCCTTCTTGCATCGATTTCAAAAGCCTCGGTAAATCCCTCGATACAAATTCAAAATCGCACTCTTCTAGATAGTCCCGAATTTCTCCGATCGTGTCTGGAAGATGTTTCTGATAAAGCGCGAGTAGGATCATCAAATCGTTTGCATACTTGTCTGCATGCATGAGGTTGCCTGAAATAAACGTCACAGGATTGTTAATTTCGTGAGCAATTCCCGCGACCATTTGCCCTAAACTCGACATCTTTTCGGATTGCAGCATTTGAGCCTGCGCGGTTTGTAGACTTTGTAGTGCATTTGAAAGCTTTTCAGTGCGTTCGTTGACTCGCGATTCTAAGTCTGCATTCGTTTGCTCTAGTGCAATAAACGAAGCTCTTAGTTGCGTCACCATGCTATTAAACGATTGTGCAAGCGTTGCTAATTCTCCAATTTGAGAAAGTTGTACGGTTTGATGCAAATCGCCTTGAGCGATCGCAGAAGAAGCAATATTCAATCGATCAATCGATCGAGCAATCCAACGCGCAGTGAGTAAGCCTAAACTGGTTGTGATGATTAATGCGATCGCGCACAGTAAAATTGTCGTCTGAGTGTTGCGGTGAATCTGCTCGGTAAAGTCAGATTCTGGCATTGCAATCACAACGAGCCAATCTAAACCATATTGATCGCGCCAAGGATTCACTTGAACAAATGTACTGTGATTTCTAATCGATGTTTTGATCCACTTTGGTTCGCGAATTCGATCTAAGCTTCCATATTTCTTGATGATATATTGCGTTGTTTCTCGAATTAATCGATCGCTGCTTTCTGATCCTTTGATACGTTTTGGCTGATTGTTTTCAACTGTATAGGTTCTTTCGTCGCTAGAGTTTCCGACTAACAATCCATCACGCTCTAGGATAAAGACGGAAGCGGAGGGACTAGGGCGCAGTTGTTTGAGAAAGTCATTGATTCGATCGAGCAAATAATCGACTCCCACCACCCCAATGATTTGTTGTCGATCGTTAAACACGGGATGACTCGATGAGATTGCCATCACTTTGTCATCATTCCAGAAGTAAATCCTTGTCCACAGAGGTTTCCTCGCAGTGATCGCATCGGTATACCAAACTTCCTGACGCGGCTCATAAGGAACTTTTGTCACTGGTTTGGTTGGCTTTCCCTGATCGATGTCATAGCGATAGTAAGTTCCTAGATGCGGCGGCTCAATGATGTCCATCTGGAGAACGTTTCGAGCATCCCGATTAATCCCGATAAAGTTGCCGTCTTGGTCAGCGTAATTAATAAAAGCAAAGTCTTGATAGACGCGCATCTGCTCCCAAAAGTAGTGTCCTAGCGTTCTGAGATCGCGTGATAAAAGACCTTTCTCAAGACTACGAGCATTCACATAATTGACTTTGTGCGGTCGAACTAGATAGCTGTCTAAGTGCTGTTCGACTCGTTTACTGGACTCACTGCTAAGCTGATTGACTAACTGTTCGATCGACTGTTGCCCATGTCGTAATGACCAGTACCCAGTCAGTCCCACAGCAATAAAAATTTGTGTGACAAACGGAACGACAAGAACATAGCTGAGCGATAACTTTGGTAATTTGTGTAGGAGTTTCACGGGGGCAAGAAGAAACAACGACTTGTTCTTAGAATGCCCCCGATCGAGAGAAATTTAGTTTCTTATGAGGAAATAATGATGCGAGCGGCATGGTATGAGCAACTCGGAGCAGCAAAAACGGTTTTAACGATCAGTGAAGTTGATCTTCCAGAACTTGGCTCTGGGCAAGTGCGAGTCAAGGTTGTTACTTCTGGGGTAAATCCGTCTGATGTGAAACAGCGGATCGGTTGGGGCGGTTTGACGATGCGGTTTCCGCGTGTGATTCCACACAACGATGGATCTGGGGTGATTGTCGAAGTCGGAGAAGGCGTGAGTCGCGATCGCATCGGTGAACGAGTCTGGATTTATGAGGCAACTTTGCCAAAAGGATTGGGAACGGCAGCGGAATTTGTCACGGTGTTGAGTGAAAACGCGATCGCGCTTCCCGATTCGACTTCGTTTGCAGAAGGCGCTTGTCTCGGTGTGCCTGCGATGACCGCACATCATTGTGTATTCAAAGATGGTGATGTCACTGGAAAAACAATTCTAGTCACTGGAGGAGCCGGAGCAGTTGGAACTTATGCGATTCAACTTGCAAAATGGGGTAATGCTACGGTAATTACGACGGTGAGTTCTGAGAAAAAAGCTGAGATTGCGAAAGCGATGGGTGCAGATCATGTCATCAATTACAAAACTGAAGACGTGAGTGCAGTTGTCAAACAGATCACAAATGGAAAGGGTATCGATCGCGTGATTGAGGTTGATTTTGCAGCAAATTTAGAAACAAATTTGAAGATTCTCAAACGTGATGGTGTGATTGCGACTTATGCCACCGATTCGCAAGCTACGCCTCAAGTTCCAATTTATTCGCTCATCTACAAAAATCTGACGGTGCACTACGTTTTGGTGTATGCAATGTCAAAATTCGCGCATGAACAAGCCGCGATCGACATCACAACCTGTTTGCAAGCGGGAGTATTAAAGCATCAGATTGCAGAACGATTTCCGCTCGATCGCATCGCAGAAGCGCATGAACTAATGGAAAGTGGAACTGCGATCGGGAATATCATCGTCGAAGTCTCATCTTGACGTGAGTTTTGCCGCTGTTCTGAGAATTTGACCTGCCAACATCGCCGCGCCGAAACCGTTATCGATATTCACAACTCCAATTCCAGTAGCACAAGAATTCAGCATCGTTAGCAATGCAGATAATCCATTGAAGCTTGCACCATATCCGATGCTCGTCGGAACAGCAACGATCGGACAATCAGACAGTCCAGCAACCACACTCGGTAATGCTCCTTCCATTCCTGCAACCACAACTAAAACATCAGCTTGCGAAAGAACATGAACATTGCTCAGCAAGCGATGAATGCCAGCAACTCCCACATCCCAAAGTCGTTGCACTCGAAATCCACAGAGTTCCGCTGTAATTGCGGCTTCTTCAGCGACAGGAAGATCAGCAGTTCCAGCCGAGAGAATCCCGATCGTTCCTGAATGAATCGGAGGCTGGACGGGATTTAATGAACAAATTCGAGCCGTTGGATAGTACATTGCATCGGGAACCATTTCTTTAACCCAGGCAAAAGCTTCTGCTTCCATTCGGGTCGCCATCACGATCGATGCTTTACTGCGAAGTGCCTCCATGATTTGAGCGATTTGCTCAGGAGTTTTGCCGGGACTCCAAATCACTTCAGGAAATCCGGTTCTTAGCGATCGATGATGGTCAATATTGGCAAATCCGCCGACAGGTTCATACGCCAGATACTTCAATTTATCGAGCGCATCGGCTGAACTAATTTTGCCTTGAGAAACTTGATCGAGTAGGTCTTTGATTGCTTCGGGTTGACTCATTTTGCGGGAAACACAGCTTACTCTTTTATTCTAAGTTCTTGAATATTCCACAGTCCCCAACTCGGTAAACCAGAGTATTTCAAGCCTTGAACGCGATTTCTCACCGCCATGATTGCAGAATCATTCACGAGATGAATCACCGGAAGCTGTTCTTGAACTAATTTTTGAAATTCGCCGTAGATCGCTTTGCGTTTTTCTCGATCGAGTTCCCGCGCTCCTTCGATAAATAAGCGATCGATTTCTTTTTCCCAATCATTCGCTACGTAGCCCTGAATCTTCGGCTGTCCGGGTTGCTGAGCGAGATTAAACGAATGCGATCCACCACTCGTCATCCAAAGGTTCGCGAGTCCTTGCGGTTCGATTCCCCCAGTGAAGCCGATCATGTGAGCGTCCCAATCTCTAGAGCCATTCGTTTTATCAATCAAAACGTTGAAATTGATCGGATTGTAATCAACTTCAATGCCGATTCTAGCGAGATCTTGACGAACTTGAGCACCGATCGCGACTCTCGTGAGATTGTTTGAATTCGTCAGCAATGTGAATTTAACTCGATTGCCTTCAGAGTCGAATAATTGACCACGATCGTTGTACTTAAATCCCGCTTTCTTCAAAAGTTCTCTTGCTTTGTCTGGATTGTAGTTGTAAGCTCTCAATCCTTCTTTTAATGCAAATGGACTTTGTACTGAAATCGGAGAATTCTGAACGACTCCTAAGCCGCGATATAGATTTATATTGATTCGATTTCTATCGATCGCATAAGCCACCGCTTGCCGAAATTCCAAAGTATTAAACCAGCGCGATTTAATCGGATCAACAAATGGCTTTCCATTTGCATCTTTTGCCTTAGTTAAATTGAATGTCAGATACAAAACGCCTGACCAGGGACCGCCATTTAGGACTTGAAAGTTTGCCCGATCTTCTTCACGTTTGAGCAATGAAAAATATTCAGGTCGTAGCGGTCTTGTATCTCCCATAACATCAAGATCACCCGATCGAAATCTTAGAAGTTGAGTATCTTGATTTTCGATAAACTGCCAAACAATGCGATCGATATAAGGTAACTGTGTCCCCGCTTGATCTTTTCGCCAATAGTAAGGATTTCGCTTAAGAATCAACCGTTGTCCAGCGCTATAACTGTCAATCATATACGCGCCATTCGTGATAATTTTCTTCGGATCAGTATCTGTTCCCCAAGTTGAAATGAACGCTGGATTTCCGTCGGGTAATTTCTTCGTGACCGCATCACCCAGTGCGTGTTTTGGCAGAATCATGATGCCATCTGGAGCCGCAGTTGCAGCTAGTAAGGGCGCGAAGGGTTCGGGGAGGATGAATTCGATTTGTCGATCGCTAATCTTGCGAACCTTCGGAAAAACCTTCTTCGTTCCGATCTGAATACTCTCTTTTTGATCAGTTGGAATCTGCGGATTGAAAACGACATCTTCATAAGTGAAGACCACATCATCCGCAGTCAATGGTTTTCCATCTGACCATTTCAAATCCGGTCTTAATGTAAACACAACCCGCTTATTGTCAGGCGAAAACTTCCACGATTCTGCTAATGCTGGCTCATATTCTCCAGTAGCACCATTCTCTTTTGTCAGTCCCTCATAAATGAATGGAAACACACTCGGAAACGTTTGATTATTTGCGTAATTGAACGTTTTCGGATCGGTGGGACTGACTAATACTAATTGCGGAACCTGTGCAGCTTGAGTTTTATAGTCTCGTGGATTGCAACCCGTAAGAAATAGAGGAAAAACTAGCGCCATTACTGCAAGAGATAATAGCGCTAGACCTTGACGAAATTTTATTTCAGAGCGACTCATAGCTGCATTAATCTTTAATTCTCAGTTCGTGAATGTTCCATAGCGCGCCGCCCGTCTCAGGAAATTTCACTCCTTGAACTTCATTCTGAACAACGCCCATAATTCTCTCAGTCACGAGCGGAATCCAAGGCAATTGTTCTTGAGTAATCTTCTGAACTCTGCCATAAATTTCCTTTCGTTTTGCCTCATCAAATTCCTGAGCACCTTGAATGTAAAGCTGCCCAATCTCTTCTTCCCAATCTGACACAACTCGCCCTTCTAGCGGTGCTTTTCCAGCCTGCGGTTTCTGATTAAAGGCGTGAGAAGAACCATCCGGCAACCACACATTCGACCCATCATTCGGCTCCCGTCCACCACCCATTCCAATCAGATAAGCTTCCCAATCTAAACCGTCATCCAGCTTCCCAATCATCACATTGAAACTAATCGGAGTGAGATTAACCTTCATCCCAATTTTGGAAAGATCTTGACTAATCTGAGTAATAATTGCCTGACGCAAATTATTTTCCGAATTCGTCATCAAGTTGAACTCAACTAGATTGCCTTCTGCATCCAATAATTGATTGCGATCGTTGTACTTAAATCCCGCTTCCCGTAACAGTTGTCTTGATTTCTCCGGGTCGTGGTTGTAGGCTTTGCCGCCCTCTAAATAGTAGGGACTAATCGGCAAAATCGTTGAGTTCAGCAGAATGCCAAGCCCCCGATACAGATTCGTGTTAATTCTCTCGCGATCGATGGCGTACGCGACTGCTTGTCGAAACTTGACGTTATTAAACCACTTCGATCTCACCGGATTAACCAGCGGCTTACCGTTGCGTCTTCCTTGATTGAGATTAAACGCGATAAAGGTCGTCATCGGGCGCGTTCCACCCATCAACACCGTGAATCCGCCCCGCTTTTCTTCTCGCTTCAAGATGGAAAAATCTTCAGGACGCAGCGGCTCTGAGATGTCTAAGCCACCCGATCGGAATTGCAAGAGTTCGGTATCACGATTTTCCACAATGCCCCAGATGATCCGCTCAATGTACGGCTGTGGGTTGCCTTGCGCGTCTTTGCGCCAGTAGTTCGGATTGCGACGAAAGATCAAACGCTGCGTTGCCGTATAAGACTCCAGCATATAAGGACCGTTGCAAACGATTTCTTTCGGATCAGTACCCGTTCCCCAGGTCGTCAGAAAGAGCGGATTACCATCCGACCCCAACTGCGTCACCGACTTCTCTAAAGCGTGTTTTGGCAGAATCGTCAGCCCTAAAGTTCTAAGAAACGGTGAAAACGGTTCGGGAGTCGTGAATTCAATTTGGCGATCGTTGACCTTGCGAACACTCGGAAACGCTCGTTGCTTGCCAATTTTCAAGATGTCCTGAATGTCGCTCGAAATCTTGGGATTCATGTAGAGATCCCGAAAGGTAAACAGCACATCATCGACAGTGAGCGGTTGACCATCCGACCACTTCAGATTTTCGCGCATCGTGAATTTAACCGTTTTCTTGTCGGGCGAGATTTCCCACTTTTCCGCTAAATTCGGCTCCAGCTTTCCGGTAATCGCATCTTCAGCGATCAAGCCCTCATACATCAAAGAGAGTGGCGTTGGTGATTCATTGCTTAACACCGCATTGAATGTTCTAGGATCGCCCAGCGTACTATCAACCAGTTGCGGAACTTGAGCCGCTTGCGTTTTGTTGCTTTGTGGATTACACGCCGTCACGGTCAGCCCCAGGCAAAACGCTACCATTGCGAGTGCCCAGAATCGCCAAAAACCTGTTAGAGCGGAAAATTTCATACGTCGATCGCGCACTTTTCAGAAGAGTGATTCTATCCTTTCTACACCCTTTACGCGATTTCTGGGTGATTTCTGTGAGATTCCGTTGCTAACTTATCGTAGTCAACCAAGAAGCTGCCACAAGGTTTGTATCCACGGTGGCAAGCGGCACCTCGCAATAAATAGAAGTAGCAGCAATGAAACGATCAGCGGGATCTTGATGAGGTAGTTCAATCTGACGGCTCAAAATCATGATGTGACGATCAAGAGGAGCCTCACAGATTTTCAGCGCTTCTAGCGATTGATTGATCCAAGCGACAGCATCAGATCTAAGAGAAATTCGTCCTCTTTCCGCTAAGAGAAGAGCTTCCCAAATGCTGATTGGACTGAGCCAAAGTTCTGTTGCGTTCAAGGCGATGAGCGATCGCAAATTCTCGGAAAGCTGAGGATTGCCAAGCGCATACCAAAGCCAAATGTGAGTATCCAGTAAAAGCTTCACTGAAGAACTTCCCAAGCGTTTTCAGGCAAAACTGGAGTAACAAGATCACCCAAAATTTCGCCAGTTTCTTTCATGAAGCCAAAAGCGGGACGTTGTGAATGAGTTACAGTTTCGGATTGACAAGAATCATCTCTTCTGATATCTGCTTTTAATGATTGCAACAATATTTCAATCATTGCGATTCGCTCTTCGATCGAAGCATTTTGCAACTTTTCAACAGTTTCTGAATCAATCATGTTTTTGCTTCCAGCGCTCTGATTTCAAGATAGAGCCTAATCCAGCATTCGATCGACCCGATCGCGCCACATCAACCGAATCAGCGATCGCACCAAAAACACACCAGAAAACGCCGCGATCGCAAATGCAAAAATTGCTCCACCGCTGATTTGACCGACGAGTAAAATCGCTCCAGTCAATGCCGCAAATCCTGAAATACACGCATACAGCAAGGCTCTGACCGAGAGATTCAAGGTTTTGAGAGCGCGATTATGCTCGATCGAGTTCACCTGAATCTTGAGTTCGCCTTGTTCGAGTCGTGATTCGAGTCGCTCGATCGCGCTTTGAGTCGGATTCGGCTTATTCAATCGATACGTCAAATAGCTCTTCGCCTGTTTCGCAAGTTCTCCAACTCCGCCCCCTTGACGTGCTGGCATCGTCGCTAAACTTTTCACGAACGGCTTTGCGGCTGAAAGTAGGTTGTACTGCGGATCAAGGTCACGCGCTACCCCGTCTAATGTCGTCAACGCTTTGATGATAAACGTCATCTTGGCAGGCAAGCGAAACGGCTGTTGTTCAAACACCGAATACAGTTCGTTTCTCAGACTCTTAAAAGCTTGCAACTCGACAGGCTTATCCGCAAAGCGATCGACTAATACATTCACAATCCGCTTCACCGGGGTCATGTCCGCCATCGGCTCGACCAAACCCATGTCCACTAGGGTGCTCACGACCTGATCGGTATCCTTTTTCAAAACTGCGAAAAAGGTCTGAACCATCTGATTTCGATTGATCGGCTGCACTTCTGCCATCATGCCAAAATCGTAGAAAATCAGCTTGCCATCCTGACTGACCGCCATATTTCCAGGATGCGGATCAGCTTGAAAGAATCCATCTTGCAGCAATTGTTTGAGATACGCACAAATTCCTAGATGATTAATTTCACGCGGATCGATTCCGATCGCAAGTAAGCTTTGACGATCGTTAACTTTAATTCCCGGCACATATTCCATCGTCAACACGCGCCGAGTCGTGTACTTCGGATAAATTTTTGGAACCACAATACGATCGTGATCCGCGAAATTATGTCGAAAGCGATCGGCGTTCATCGCTTCTTGTACATAATCGATTTCCCGACCGAGAATTTCCGAAAATTCCTCGTGAATGGCTTTGATATCGTATTGACGGGCATTCGGAACGAAGCGATCGATCCAGCGCACTAATCGCCCGACAATCTGGAAATCCATTGCGAATAGCTGCTCTAGTCCCGGACGCTGAACTTTCACGACCACTTCTTCGCCTGTATGGAGTCGTGCTCGGTGAACTTGCCCTAAACTTGCAGCCGCGATCGGAGTCGGGTCGAAGTCCTGATACAGCACATGAATCGGATAGCCGAGTTCAGATTCGATAATCGCGATCGCCTGATTTGGGTCAAATTCAGGAACGCGATCTTGTAGCTGTCCTAATGCTTTGACGTATTCCAACGGCAGCAAATCTGCCCGCGTTGAAAGCGATTGACCGATTTTGATAAAAGTCGGACCTAAATCGAGCAGCGTCCCCACTAACCACTGAGCGCGTCGATTGCGGTGATGAGCGGACTTGCCTGAAATCTGCCGATCCCACCACAGATAGAAAGTTAATTTTGCAGCCGACACGGAAATGTCCACTTGTCGCGCCAGTGGAGAAGAAATTTGCCGTTGCCAGCGTAGCGATCGAGTTGGGGGGATAGCAGCTTGTAACATAACTCCAGACATTATACCCAGTCCGCTCACCGAAAAAGAGAGCAGCACAGCACACTTTCAAAACGCACTGAAATCTCAATCCGCCTCGGTTCGATTCTAGTCAGGATTGTGAAGAAAAGCTACGCCCCAGCAATTTCTAGATTCTGCGGCAGTGTCACTGTGAAGCAAGTTTCGTAGGATTGAGGATCAGCGGTGGCGACACTCGTTGCCTCGATCGCGCCGTTCAAATGCTGAACCAAACTCTTGACGAGCGCCAACCCTAACCCAGTTCCCGGAACCGCATTCTGGGTCATGCCTTGACAACGCCGGAACTTTTCAAAAATGTGCGGCAGTTCTTCCTCTGAGATTGCCGATCCAATATTGGATAATGCCAGCTTAATTTGTTGTCCAGGCTCAACCGTGACTCGAAGACGAACGGTGCTGTTTGGATCAGCATATTTGCCCGCATTGGTCAGCAGTTCTAGCAAAATTCGATTGAAACTATCGCGATCGGTGTTAAACACAGGTAATCGCTGTGGCAACTTCACATCGAGCGTGAGTCCTTTCGATACCCAGCGCTGGTGGAAGGACTGTGAAACATCGTCGATCGCTTGTCGCAAATCGACTTTCTGAAGCTGGAATGCGACCTGTTTTGTTTCCAATTCCTGAAGCGCCAGCAAGTCATTGATTAAACTAGTTTCCTGAGCACATTGCTGCTCCAGAATGTTCAAATACTGCTGACGACGATCGGGAGAAAGATTCGCCTGCCGCAACATCCGAATCGCTAACATCATGCTTGTTAGCGGTGTTCGGAGTTCATGACTGAGTGTACTGAGAAACTCATCCATGCGCTGATTCATTTCCCGCAGTTTCTCGATCTGTTTGCGGGTAATCTCATACAGCTTGGCTTGCAGTTCTAAACTTTGTTGGAGTTGTGCGGTTCGCTCTTCGACTAAAGATTCAACTTGACGCAGCGTTTCAGTTTGAATAATTGCGGCACTGATTTGAGCACTCAAGAGTTCAACGAGTTCGATTTCTTCGGGTTGCCAGTGGCGCGATCGACTTTGCTGCACTGCGATGAATCCAAGCAGTCGATTCTTGCTCTCTAACGGAACGAGCATGAGAGCGGGCATCTTCTCTGGATCGAAGATTGGCGCAATCGTTTCTGAAGGAAATTCTGTTGAAGCACCGAACACAAACGATTTTGCTGTACTGCGAACTGCGACTTGGCAAACCCCACAATCGCTCACCCAGAAGGATTGACTCAGAGGTGATTCTGGCTCGGCTGGATCACGTCGCCATTCGCTATCGACCATGATTCGCGCTTTCGGAATCCGATCGCCATCCGATCGCACACTCTGACGTGGGTCCCAAAACTTGGATCTCAGAACAAACGCCTGCTCAATCTCTAGCGATTCGGCTAATCCTTCGAGTGCCATCACCTGAACTTGCGGCACCTCTAAGGAATTCTGAATCGCCATTGTCACCTTGCGAATCAGTGCCTGATATTGCGCTTGCTTGGCGACTTTTTGCTGGAGTGAAATTTGCGAAATCGCGATCGCAACGTGATCGACAATGTGCATCAGTGTATCAATTTCCAAATCCGTCCAACGACGTGATTGAGCACACATCAAACTCACAACGCCGTTTGTCTGCCCTTGAAACTGCGTAGGCAGACTCATCACCGCCCGAATCGGCAGGACTTTAGAAACATAAGCGATTTCGCTAAGCGTTAAATCAGAAATAAACAGTTCTGAATGAGTAAGCGTTTCCGTTTCAATCAGTGTGTAGTTTGACAGAAACTCTTTTTGCTGATTTCCGCTCAGATAGGACTTTGAAAACCAAGCAGTTAAGGATTTTTCTGATCCTGCTGATGGAATCGAAATCACACAAGCTTGCACACCGTACGTTTCCCCCAACAGCGCTGCAACTTCGGACAAAACAGCCTCAGGTCGGGTCGCCTGACTGAGCGCCTGAGTGATTTTGCGTCCGATCGTCGTTTCGATCGACGCGAGTGGGGGTGGATAGGCGTTAGGGTGAGGCACAGCATCACGGGAAGGATTGGACAGCGAGGCAAGCCGATCCGACTCTAGGCGAATCACTTCTTCTCTTGTAGTGTTGACAACATCCATGCCCCGCCCCACAACTTCCTGCGACTCCATTGATCTCGATCGCGAAACTTTTGCTTGCATCCTGTCACATGCCTGTTTGCGTCACTGTAGGGAAGTTCCCTTCACAAAGCTTCAGTCACTCAGTTAAGGGGAGCAGCGTAGCGCTGAATCATTAGATCGGTAAGGTTTTACCAATACTAGGATTCATTTACTGCAATTTATTACACCATTGTTCTCAGATTACAATCTGACAGCCAGGAAGGTATCCGTAAATTCCCTCGATCCTGCGTTTTAGATCATCAATTTCTCAAGATAATCGGGAAAGAATAACGAAGATTCGATGAAGTAAAAATCGAACAAATTTGCTCGAATCGCTTGACCTGAATCGTTTTAATAGTACACTTGAACGAAATTCCTGCTGGATTTCTTCCTCATTATGAGCCTAAAGCCTGCTTCAAACCCGACGAGCGTTGTGGGTACGGTGAAAGGACCCGGTGACAACGGCAATCAGTACGTTTTCATCACGTCTGACAATCGGTATGTCCGCATTGGTGAATATGTTTATTACGAGGTGCGTGAAGCGGGAACTCTCCGTAAAATTCTTGGTAAGATCTCCGATCGACGATTGATCGATCACCTGCCTGACCGTATTTTTGCGGATACGGAGATTAGCCCGGAAGCGATCGCGGCTTTGGTCGGTTTTACCTATGACAATCCCGAAATTTATGAAGTCAGCGTCGATGTGATCGGATATTTCGAGCCGTCACTGGGTTTCATGAATCCGCGAAAGAGTCCCAACCCAGGATCAAAAGTGATTTTGGCGGATGATTTGATGTTGCAGAGTATTCTCAATCGTCGTCAGCCGCAAGATGTCGGTTCAGCGCATATCGGATCGCTGTTATTGCGTGAGATGAATGCAGTCCCGATCGCGCTTGACGTGAAAGAGCTTGTGAGTACGCACATGGCGATTTTGGCAGGAACCGGATCGGGGAAATCCTACACCGCAGGCGTTCTGATTGAGGAATTATTATTGCCGCACAATCGAGCAGCGGTTTTGATTTTTGATCCACATGGCGAGTATGGCACTTTAGCTGAAATGCGGGGTCATCCAGCGTTTGCGGCTCCGGACGGCTACTCGCCCAAGGTAAAAGTGCTGTCTCCAGACGACGTACGGATTCGGATCTCTTCGCTCGATTATTACGACATTTTGGCGTTGCTGCCAGAAATGAGCGATCGACAACAAGCGATGCTCAGTAAAGCCTTCCGAATTCTTCAAAGTCATCGAAAAGGTGACTACCGCTGGGGAATTCAGGATTTAATCGCGGCAGTGCGGGAAGCAGATGTGCAAGTCGATGATGATGGAAATGAACGATCGGGATCGTCGGCTCCGGCTTTGGAATGGAAGCTAGAGAAAATTGAGCGATCGCACTATTTCCACAATCTTGAACATACCGTTAGTCCAAAAGAACTATTCCAGCCTGGACAAGTCACCGTCCTTCAGATGAATGAAATCAGCCAGGAAGAACAGCAAGTGATTTGTGCAGCGGTTCTGAGGCAAGTGAATCACGCCCGAATGAGTACTCAGAAGGAATTGATTTCGCCACAAGATGAGAACTACTTGCCCTATCCCGTATTTATCCTGATTGAAGAAGCGCACCGTTTCGCACCCGCACACGAACCTTCTCGATGTAAATCAGTATTGCGAACAATTCTTAGTGAAGGACGAAAATTTGGGTTAGGAGTGGGACTGATTACACAGCGTCCTGGAAAGCTTGATGCAGATGTGCTTTCTCAGTGTATGAGTCAATTTCTCATGCGGATTGTCAATCCCGTGGATCAGGAAAGCTTGAAATACGGAGTCGAAGCAGCGGGACGAGACTTGCTGAAGGAATTGCCTGCACTAACTAAGGGGCAAATCATTATTTCTGGTGCGTGTGTGAATACGCCTGTGTTGTGTAAAGTCCGCCAACGATTGACAAAACATGGTGGAGAAACCCTAGACGCACCTGCAATGTGGCAAAAACATTTTGAGAGCCATCGGGTTCAGGAGCGTCAAATTGAGCTTGCTCCTGTTGCGGTTCCACGTCGATCGCAAACGGTTCGAGGTCGCAGTATTGATTAGGAGAGTTTAGCGATCGTAAACGAAGCTTTTCCAGTAAATGGGTTTTTTACGTAAACAGATCGTGCGTGTGACTGTTTCAGGGTGAGCTTCAAAGCCTTCTCACTGCCTTGTTAGCCCGCCCCGGAATGGAATTCGGGGCTAACAGAACGAAGTCCACTAAAGGGGACTAAAAGCCAAAATTAGTCTCTTCAGTCCTTTTCAAAGAACTTCGCACAATTAGCCCCGAATTTTATTCCGGGGCGGGGACTGAACGAAGCGAGATGATCCTGAAGCACACTTTAGAACGATCGACAGTACACAAAGATTTCGCACCGATCGCCAAATGCTCGAGCGACCTTCTATTTCACGTTTTTCAGCGCAATCTCTTGATTCTTGCGATAAGCAGCCATCCGGTTTTTCGCCACATCTGCACGAGGATGGCTATTTGGCACTTCAGACATCAAGCGTGATGCCGTTCCCCACATGTCGGCGACTTCTTGCCATTGAGTCGGAGTTTTTGCCTCTCTACCGCTTTTTGCTGCCCGCTCTGCGACTCGCACCGCCGTAGCAAACGAATCTCCATCTTGCTTGATCGTTTCCTTCCACTGCGGTTGGGCGGTCGCTTGAGTCTGGTTCTGCTCACCTGCAAAAAGTTTGCCTTGATTCCAGGCGTAAACGCCCCAACCTGCGGCTAGGACTGCGGCACTGATCACCACGCCACCGAGAATGCCCTTTGTAAACTGACGCTTCTCGCGCACGGCTTGAGGTGAAAGCGTTTTGGGAATGTCATCGCGCTCACTGAACGTTTCCCGCCAGTCCTCAATCATGCCCTTGACAAAATTCGGTCGTCTCAGCGAGATTTCTTCAGCCCAAAGCAGTTGACCATCAGGATCGCGATTGATTTCCTCAAACCAAAGTAACTGCTGTTCGCGCACGATTCGGCTGTTGATATTCACACGGCGGATGTTACGCGGTGAAATCGATTCGAGAATTTTGCGGATGCGTTCGGTTAAGGTCGCTCGATCGAGTTGGTCGGGCGTTGCTGCTTCGCAAAGAAGCTGAAGGACACCATTGGCAAAAATGGCGCGAGTTCTCACCCCGGATTCTGACAATTTGTCATTCAAAATTTGAATGATCGCTGCCACGCTGCCTTGGTGAGCTTGCTTGTAGATATCGTTGACCGCATTCACAATCATGGGATCTATTAATTAGTTAACGAATAACCCTGACTAGAAAGCCACTAGGATACTATATCGCCTGTTTTGGTTTTAAGAGCAAGCATAAGTTTCAAAAAAGTGTCTTTTCTGACAAAAAGATAGCGTTAATTGCACAATTTCTAATGCAAATGACGAAAATCATTGAATCTACGAATTTGCCACAAATCCGTATTAAATCGATTTTGATTGTGCAATTCCCAGCGCGATCGATCAATCCAAAACTCAAACAGGGCAGTGTTGTGAGCGCGTAATCGCCAGGATCTATCACTTCCGAGTAATTGAGCGATTAAGTGTTGCAAAATCCAACTGTGACTCACAATCCAAAGCTGATCACCGTCGCGATGATGCTGCATGATTCGATCGATAAATTGACGGGAACGCTCTCGTGCATCGTTCAGCGTTTCGGCTTCGGGAATTGGTATCCAATCTGGAGATGTTTCTAATTTTCGGCACAAATCTGGATAGCGAGATTGTGCTTCTGCCCACGTCAACCCCTGAAAAATTCCGTTCTGAAATTCTTTTAATTCTTCGGCATATTGGAGCGGAATTTGTCTCGGTGCGGGTTCGTCCTCGATCGAGTTTTCTGATTCTGGGTCGATCAAATCGCTAACCGCTGCGGGTAAATGCGGCTTCTGAAAGTAAGACAGTAGGATTTCTGTCGTTTGTGCCGCTCGTTTTAGGGGACTTGAATAAACGTGTGAGGGTCGCCAAGATTCGGTTTTGAGATGTCTTGCGAGTCTTTCGGACTGTTGCCGACCGAGCGGAGACAGTTCGTAATCGCCGTGACCTTGCATTCGTTTTTCGATGTTGCCGATCGATTGAGCGTGGCGGATGAATAACAGCTTGAGAACTTTGGACATGGGAGAGAATCAATGGAAAGGATTGAGAGATGGATTTGGTGCGATCGAGATTTTTGGCAGGAAGTACCTTTACAATTTCAATAAGCAAGCTACGTGAATCCAGGTCAGTTTATGTTACACAAATCTACAACTCGCCACATTCATATTTTCGCGGCGGAAGTGCAGAACAATGAGTTGGTCGAAAGCGATAAGGTTCTGACGCTGGATATTGATCCAGATAATGAGTTGGTCTGGAACCAAGATGCACTGCAAAAGATATACAGCAAGTTTGATGAACTGGTCGAGTCTTACAGTGGTCAATCGCTGAATGATTACAATTTGCGCCGGATCGGATCGGATTTGGAACATTTAGTGCGATCGCTGCTCAACAAAGGTGAAATTGCTTACAACTTGGAGAGCCGAGTGGTGAACTACAGTTTGGGATTGCCACAGGTGAAACCGGAATCGTAGATTTTAACGTGAATTCGATGCGTTCCTCGCTCCGATTCAGCCCCGCCCCGGAATGGAATTCGGGGGCGGGTGAGCAACGAAGCGAAGAGCTTTGTCGAACTTAACGTTAAGTTTTAGAGAAATGAAATATGCCTCCGATCAAGCTCCAAGGCTACAGTCAGAGGCATATTTTATCTGCATTACAAAGTTTGCGATTGCTATTTCGCGGTTTTTTCCAGCATTAATTTCGATCGCTTCACCGTTTCAGGAATGCCGATCGGATAATCTCCGGTAAAACACGCTGAACAGAATTCGTCTTGATTTTCTCTAGTCGCGTCGAGCATTCCTTCCCAACTGAGATATTGCAGCGAATCGACTTCGATTTGTTTGGCGATTTCCTCGATCGATTTGGTTGCCGCAATCAGATGATCCTGGCTATCTGTGTCAATGCCGTAGAAGCAAGGATGCGTTACTGGAGGTGAGGAAATTCTCATGTGAACCTCGATCGCGCCCGCATCTCGAAGCGTTCTAACGATTTTGCGGCTGGTGGTTCCACGAACGATCGAATCATCGACAATGATCACGCGTTTCCCAGCAAGGACATCTTTCAACGGGTTCAGCTTCATCCGAATTCCCGCTTCACGCATTCCCTGCGTCGGTTGAATAAAGGTACGTCCCACATAGCGGTTTTTGATCAAACCTTCTGCATAGGGAATGCCAGAGGTTTGAGAAAAGCCGATCGCTGCTGGAACTCCCGAATCTGGAACTGCGATCACGATGTCTGCATCGACAGTCGATTCTTTCGCTAACTGTCGCCCGATTCGCATCCGATAGCTATACAAAGTCTCATCGTGCATCAAACTATCAGGACGAGCGAAATAGATCATTTCAAAAATGCACAGTTTCCGCGCAGGTTGTTCTGCCCACTGAATCGACTGAATTCCATCTTCAGTGATCCAAACCAGTTCGCCCGGTTGAACATCTCGAACGTAATCGGCTCCAATGATATCAAGCGCACAAGTTTCTGATGCGAGAACATATCGGAGGGGAGCACTGTGCGATTCTTGTGCGAGTGTTCCGAGAACCAAAGGACGAACCCCATTCGGGTCGCGGGTTCCAATCATACCGTTGGGAGTTCCGATCGCTAAACTAAACGCACCCTGACAGCGCTTAAACGCATTGATCGATCCTTGAATCCAATCATTACCGTGATTAACTTCTTCAGCGATCGCGAGTGCGATCGCTTCTGAATCCGTTGTCGTAGCAAAGTCGTGATTCGTCTCAGCAAGTTGTCCACGGAGTTGTTCCGTATTCACCAAGTTTCCATTGTGTGCTAGCGCAAGCGTTCCTAATCGTGATGGCACAACTGCTGGCTGAGCATTCACAACCCGACTCGATCCAGTGGTTGAATAGCGCGTGTGCCCGATCGCTAAATCGCCGGGAAGCTCTTTCAATTTTGTTTCAGTGAAAACCTGCGACACCAAGCCCATATCTTTGTGAAGATGAACGTGATTTCCTTCAAATGTGGCGATCCCAGCGGATTCTTGACCGCGATGCTGCAAGGCAAACAATCCAAAATAAGCTAAGTTCGCCACAGATTCACCTGGCGCGTAAACCCCAAACACCCCGCAAGCTTCTTCTGGTTTATCAGGACGATGCTCAGCAGGATCTACAGAAAACCGATCGTCAGGTAGCATAGGCTTGGTTTTGCGTAAGTTAGACAGCAATCAGAACGTTGAAAACACGAAGTCTTAACATTTCCTTAAATATCGCACACAACGGCGAGCTATTCGGTCAGCCCCCGCTCGATCGCACTCGACCAACCCGCGTACAACTCTGCGATCGTAGCGTCGATAATCGAATTTTGGGCAATGGAAATCTTTAAGGATTCACCCCCAACCGTGCCGATTTTTTGCCAATGATTGCCGAGTTCTGAAGTTAAAATCGCTTCCCACTCTGCGATCGATTCCGGCTTAACTGAGACAATGATTCTCGCGCCCCCTTCAGCAAACAGAACTTGATCAATTCGAGCGGAAATTTCAGAAATTTGAATGTCTGCGCCGAGTTGATGACCGAAACAAGATTCGCAAAGCGCGATCGCAGTTCCTCCTTCTGAACAATCGTGCGCCGATTGAATCAAACCGCTGCGAATCTGCGATCGAACAACAGCTTGAACTTTACGTTCAAGGTCAAAATCAACGATCGGCGGCTTTCCTGCCACAGTTTGATGCACCGTTGCTAGATATTCCGAGGCTCCCAAACTGAGCGAATCTGAAAGCGGAGCACCTAATAAGTAAATGACATCGCCGATGTGTTTCCAGCTTTGACCGACAATGCGATCGAGATCTGAAATAAATCCAACCATTCCCACAACCGGAGTCGGATAAATCGGCTCTGGTTTACCTTCAGAATCTAAAGTCTCGTTGTATAGAGAAACGTTTCCACCCGTGACAGGTGTAGAAAATTCGCGGCAAGCTTCCGACAATCCGCGACACGCTTCGGACAGTTGCCAATACCCGATCGGCTTTTCTGGACTGCCGAAGTTCAAATTATCGGTGATTGCGATCGGCTCTGCTCCAACACAGCTTAAATTCCTCGCTGCTTCTGCGACCGCAGCTTTCGCACCTTCATAGGGATGTAGATAAACATAGCGAGGATTGCAGTCAACGGTCGCTGCCACACCTTTATTTAGAATTGCGGGATCAGGAGTAACCGAACTACTTTGAGCATCTGCAAGCGGTCGAACTCTTACGACTGCGGCATCTGCACCACCTGGAAGTAACACCGTATTGTTTTGGACCTGGTGATCGTATTGGCGATAAACCCAGCGCTTTGATGCGATCGTAGGAGCGTTCAACAGTTTGGCTAAAATATCGTTCCAGCTTTGTCCATCAATTCCTTGCTCGTCACAATTCGGTAAGTTCTCATCCGACCAAGCCCAAGCTTTCTGAGCATATTCGGGCGGTTCGCTCATCAGTTCTCGATGATAGATCGGGGTGTTGTCTGCCAGAGCGGTTGCGGGAATTTCAGCAGCGATCGCACCTTGAAACAGAATTCTGACGATCTCTTCCTCGATCACTTTCCCAGCAACAACCGCATGAAGTCCCCATTTTTCAAAAATATCGATTAGTTCTTGTTCGCGTCCCTTTTCTGCCACAAACAGCATTCGCTCTTGTGATTCCGAAAGTAAATACTCATACGGAACCATTCCCGTTTCCCGTACCGGAATCAAATCGAGATCGAGTTCAATTCCGACTGCACCTTTTGCCGCCATTTCTGAGGTCGAACAGCTAATTCCCGCCGCTCCCATGTCTTGAGCGGCAACGACTGCACCCGTTTTGAATGCCTCTAAACAAGCTTCGATCAAGGATTTTTCTAAGAACGGATCACCGACTTGGACAGCGGGACGATCGTCGATCGATTCCTCACTCAATTCGGCACTAGCAAAACTCGCGCCACCCATTCCATCCCGTCCGGTGGTCGATCCCACATACAGTACCGGATTACCGAGTCCCTTCGCGCCCGATTTCACAATCTCGGTCGTTTCCATCAATCCGAGTGCCATCACGTTGACCAAGGGATTGCCGGAATAAGCTCGATCGAAATAAACTTCGCCACCAACTGTGGGCACTCCAACGCAATTCCCGTAGTGAGAAATTCCTGCCACAACGCCGTTTACAATCCGACGAGTCCGGGCATCATCGAGCGTTCCAAACCGTAGCGAATTCAGAAGCGCGATCGGTCTTGCCCCCATCGTGAAAATGTCCCGCAAAATTCCGCCGACTCCGGTTGCTGCGCCTTGAAACGGTTCGACCGCAGAGGGGTGATTATGCGATTCGATTTTGAACGCTAACTGCAATCCGTCGCCTAAATCCACGACCCCTGCATTTTCACCCGGACCGACTAAAACGCGATCGCCCTCAGTCGGAAACTGCTTCAACAACGGTCGCGAATTCTTATAGCAGCAATGTTCCGACCACATCACGCCAAACATTCCCAGTTCAGCCTTATTCGGATGACGACCCAAGCGCCGCACAATCTCTTCGTACTCTTCGGGCTTAATCCCTTCAGAAGCAATTTCGACCTCGGAGAATGGCGCAGATGACAGGACAGACATAAACCCTAGCCCGGATAGAACAGGTACTTATTCTATCGGCAAAGATCGCAGATTTCTTGATTAATTCCATTCAGCGTCAGTTCGGTGAATTCCTTCGCTCTGTTGTTTATTCGCCCCGAATTTCATTCCGGGGCGAGACAGAATCGAAGCGGAAAGACTTATCGAACTCACGTCATTGAATTAAAAGCAACAGATCTCCGATCGCGAAGATCTGTTGCTTCAGAAAATTACAATCCAGTCTCAGGATCAATCACGTCGCCCACCGTCGGATCAACGCCCATCGGTGCAACATAATCTCTGAAGAACGTGATCTGCTGCTCGAATTCCATTTGTTTTACTCGATCGAGCAATCCCTGTGCTTCTTGTGCAAGCTCATATCCCGCTGGCATTGGAATGATCGTCTGATTGTCCATTCCTTGCGCTAACAAATACCACACGAGCAATTTTGTCGTATCGCCCAACGCACCATATTCACGAGTCAGTGGCGTATTGCGACGAGCGATCAAGTCCCGCTGCACATTCAATTGTTCTTCGTGCGGCAGTTCTTTAATTTGATTGAAAATGCCTTCTGCGATCGCTGGCGAAACCGTACTTGCTCCCGGAGCCGCTGGCGTGATTGCACCGCCCATCTCCTTATAAATAAACCAGAACAGAGCTAGTTGAGTATCGGCATCCAACTGCTGAAACGCTTCGATTAGATCGTTTGCTGTACCCGAAGTTGTATAAGTCATAAAAAATTACCATTCGACCTCCAAACCGTATCAAAAGTGTCTTTGTCGATCGACTCGCCAGAGAGGGACAATTGATCCCCGCTATAGATAGAGGTACGTCTGCCCGGTAAACCGTAATCGACCAGGCTGAAATATTCCTCGTTGTCCGCGCTACCATGAGTAAACCGCCACTTATAGGCAATTTGTTTCTGGCAACTGCTATGGAATCACCGATTAAGGCTGTTCAGTCCTCGACTTATTATGGCGATGCGTCCTACCGCACCCCGCCACCCGATTTGGCATCGTTGATGCTCAAAGAGCGCATCGTTTATCTTGGCGGACCTCTGCACTCGATCGATGAATATCGCAGAAACCCCAACCAAGACTACACCCGTTTGATCATCGCGCAGCTTCTATATTTGCAGTTCGATGATCCCGAAAAGCCGATCTTTTTCTACATCAACTCGACTGGGACTTCTTGGGAAGGCGAAACAATCGGGTTTGAAACTGAAGCTTTTGCAGTTTGCGATACGCTCAGTTACATTAAGCCTCCGGTGCATACGATTTGTATCGGTCAAGCAGTGGGAACAGCAGCAATGATTCTCGCGGCTGGAACAAAAGGCTTTCGGGCAAGTTTGCCTCACGCGACGATTGTTCTAAACCAACCGAAATCAGGCACACGCGGACAAGCGACTGATATTCAGATTCGAGCAAAAGAAGTGCTCGAAAATCGTGCGGCGATCCTCGACATTCTGTCTAAGAACACCGGACAAACGATCGAGAAAATCGTCAAAGACACCGATCGTACGTTCTACATGACTCCGCAAGAGGCGAAAGAATACGGGTTAATCGATCGCGTTCTCGAAAGTACGAAGCAACTCCCGAAACCTGTTGCTGCCCTAACTTAGTAGGGAGTAGGGAGAATTATATTTCCAATCTTCCCCACACCCCACACCCCACACCCCACACCCCTTATTCTTCCTGCCTTATGCAAGTTCCTTACCGTCTTCCCGGTAGCCAACAGGTGCAGTGGGTCGATATCTACACCCGCATGGCATTCGAGCGCATTGTATTTCTCGATGGCGAAATTGATGACAACACGGCAAATGGAATTGTCGCCCTTCTGCTTTATCTCAATTCAGAAGACGCAACGAAACCGATTTACCTGTACATCAATTCCTACGGTGAGCGAGTCGGGGGCGGCGTGTCTTCGCTGGCGGCAAGCATGGCGATCTACGACACGATGCAGTACATCAAAGCGCCCGTTCATACGATTTGTATGGGGATCGCTGCCAGTAGTGCTGTGTTGCTGTTGTCGTCTGGCACAAAAGGATCGCGCCTGAGTTTGCCAAACGCAGAACTGGTTCTGTCACCGCAGTATGGACAATCGAGAGGTCAAGCCACCGACATCCAAGTCGATGCCCAAAAAGTGATTGCCGATCGCCGTACATTCCTAGAAATCCTGTCGCTCAATACTGGACACAGTGTTGAGAAACTCACGAAAGACCTTGATCGACGGTTCTATCTCACCGCTGACGAAGCGAAAGAATATGGACTCATCGATCGTGTTGTCTCCAGCACCAAAGAGCTACCGAAACAACTACCCGCCCTCGTTTAATTGAGAGTTTTGTCTTATGCCAATTGGAACTCCGAAAGTCCCGTATCGTTTACCGGGTAGCTCATACGAGCAATGGATCGATATCTATCAGCGTCTCAGCCTAGAGCGCATCATTTTCTTAAGCCAAGATGTCGATGACAATATCGCGAATCAGATTGTGGCAATCATGCTCTATCTCGATTCCGAAGATCCGACCAAGCCGATTCAGTTGTATATCAATTCCCCCGGTGGCTCGGTCACAGCGGGAATGGCGATCTACGACACGATGCAGCACATCAAATCTGAAGTGATCACGATCTGCGTCGGGCTTGCGGCTTCGATGGGAGCCTTTCTCCTCGCTGCTGGCAGTAAAGGAAAGCGCGTTGCTCTTCCCCACTCTCGGATCATGATTCACCAACCCCTTGGTGGAACCGGACGACAACAAGCGACCGACATCGAGATCGAAGCACGTGAAATCATTCGGATGCGTCATCAATTAAATGGAATGCTCGCAGACCGTACCGGACAACCGCTTGAGAAGATCGAAAAAGACACCGATCGCGATTATTTCATGTCTGCCGCTGAAGCGAAGGAATATGGACTGATCGATCGCGTCATCGAAACCGTCTAATCGTCACACCAATTTCAAAAAGAAGTGGCAGAATGCAATAAGTTCTGCCCTTTTTTGTATCTATGAATATCGCTGATTCTTACCGCTTACTAGGGCTAAGGACAGGAGCAACCCACGAAGACATCAAAGCCGCCTATCGGAAACTGGCGCGTCAACTCCATCCCGACTTGAATCCGGGCGACGATCGCGCAAAAGATCGCTTCATTCGCATCACCGAAGCGTACCAGTTTCTCATGGGGATCGTTCCCGCAGAACCCGAAGAATCCGAAGAACCGAAATCGGCAGAACCTCCGAAAGTGACGATCAAAGTGACTCACACACCGGAAGCCCCGGAACTTTCCTTAGTCGATCGACAATTATTGCAAGCCTCATACGAGCAATTACAAGATTTATTCAAGCTCAAAAGATTTCCGCGTGCGGTTGCTCTGGTCGAAGGATTAGCCCAACGCTTCCCCGACTATCCCGATGTGCGGCAATGGCAGGCAATTACTTATCACCGTTGGGGACAGCATTTAATGACGGAGCGCGATTACGAAAAAGCGCGATCGTATCTGAAGAAGGCTCTCCGCACTGATCCCCACAATCGACGACTCTGGGCAGAAATCGAACAAGATTTTCGTAAGCTCGAAGAAAAAATCTATCGTAGACGCTGAGCGGGTTGTAGCGGCAAAATAAGTGGATCAGCGATCGACTTTTGGTATAGGATAGATACAGAGGACTACACCGAGGGACATACCTCTGCGTAGTTTTGACGAATTTCTACACTTATAACAAGGTTGCTTAATTCTTTAAGTCCGAGATTGACAGTAAAGCTGGATAACAACTCTACGGTTCTTCAACCATTGCCAATCTGATCTTGATCAGAAGTAACCAAGTGTTCCCAGGTGCAATTGCTAAATGATCTGTATGTTGATCCATTTGAAAGCAACGGGGTTTTCTGAGTGATTGCGATGTCTCCTCGTCCGGCTGGACGCAATTGGAATACGGTCAGCTTTCCATCAACGCTGTATCTGATTCCGATTCTTGACCTTCTTTTGTCGAAAGTTCCCAGTCGCTGGAAAGCAGAAGTTCGATTGGGATTACAAGAAGCTCTCGTCAATGCCGCTAAACACGGAAATTGCCTCGATCCTGGCAAGAAAGTTTTAATTCAATTCTCAATGGTCGCTGATGAGTATTGGTGGATTATTTCCGACCAAGGACCCGGATTTGAAGCGCCGGAGTGCTGCTGTCGAGAAGAAGTAGAAGCGCATCTTCCTTGTAATGAGGGTGAATCTGGACGAGGGTTATACATTCTGTACCAGGTATTCGATCAAGTTGAGTGGAATCGCGACGGCACGGAACTGAGACTTTGTAAGCAAGTTCGCAATCCTGCCCGATTGCCATTAGTAGTCTAGTACTACTTTTCTCTGCCGTCAATCTTTCTAATTGAAATGATTCGTGCATTTTCGCATTGGGGATCGTGAGTTACGGGATTTGAAACGAAACCGTATCATTGCCGCGAAATTTTGCTATCTTGGCAGAGCAGATTGCCCGTAATGCAGAAGAATGAAAACGAAACGGTTAGAGCTATTTTTGTTGGCTGGTTGCTCGTGTCTGATTACACTGTTGGCGCAACCGATCACTAGTGCGATCGCATCTCCGCCCACGCTCCCCAATCTTCAAGCACCAAAGCCAACGACTGGAGCCTTTTGCTCGCTGAAATCCGAGTCTGAGTACCTGAACATTGAACGGTCTAACGGTTAACAAGTTCAACGAACTCCAGAACCAAGCTAGAAATCAAAGCAGTAACGATGATCGCGGCACCATGAGTGAGATGTCCTTGCCAGAGAAACAGTATGGCAAACACACCGATCCCGCTCATGGTTAGCAGAAAGAGCGATCGTAGATTTTTTCTCTTCTTTCTCAGCCATACAAGTCCGATCCCCTCTAGCAATAGATAAATAATCAAGCTGATAAGGCTGATAAGTCCTCCCACATAGAGAAACAATCCAGGAAGTTTTCCGGGTGTCGAAACCGCTTGAAAAATCACACCGGGTAGGAACATCAGCATCACGGAGAGAATGTTTAGATAGTTGATTGTGCCAAAGGTTTGATCATCCACGATCGGGATAAAAAGAGCGATCGCTAACCCGATCAGGTTGATCACTCTCCAGAGAATTTTGATCGTAGAAGATTGGCGAGGAGCGGGCTTGCTCATGAACACTGAAGAGACAAGATACTGACTGTTTCAGGATAACCACTCTAATGAGCAACTGCCTTAGGATTCGAGTAGTTGCCGCATTCCGAGCCACCACTGATCGCGCCCTTGTCGGCGATGCCAGTACCAATATTCACAGCCCCACAACAGAACGGGATCAAAGCCGATCGCTTGAACTCGATCGACAATACTTGATGCCTGAATCGGTGACGAACTCGGATACTCAATCTGAGATACCGGAACCAATTCATTAAGCTCCCAAGGTTCTGCTTGTGCTTCTGCAATCCAGCCTTCTTTGCCCCAGCGTTTCAAGTCCGATCGCCAAGCCTGCAATTTCTTCCAGTACGACGATTGCGCTTCGATATACTGCTGAGTTGCCCCTTGAGGAACTTTCGTATAGACATTGAAACCGACTGCATCTGCTAACCACAAACTCGCTCTGAAGGCTTGACCGTCTTCTTCTCCTTGTCCATCTGGAAGCGTGATCGCATTCGTCAAGAGAATCTTCTGATCAGGGCGAGAATGCGATCGCACTAATTTCACTTCTTTTCTCACAAACGATTCAGAAAGCGATCGACCATGCGTAATCTCGATCGTCGTAAATGGTTCATTCTCAACTTGCCAGTACTTGATCGCTGGAGCATTTCGAGTGTGGCTCACAACTCGATCGAGCATTCTCAAAGTCAAAACTGCAATGGCGGGATCGCGATCCATCACTCGTGCTGTTTTCGTGTCGTATCGCGATCGCATCCAGTCAGGAAAATGAAACTCTGGATATCGCGGCACTTTCATCCCGACTGCTAACGTGACTTCGATATTGCGTCGATCGCTTTCTTCGAGTAGCCAATCGACCGTGCTGAAATCAAACTGCTTCGGTCTGGGTTCAAGTTCATGCCAGTACGCGCACAGTCGTAACCGCTCAAAGCCCAAATCGCAAATCTCCCGAAATGCTTCGCGGTAATCTAGCCCAAGGTACCAACACTGGAGTTGGCTGAACGTTGTGCCAAGTTGCGATCGCGACGGAGTGACAAGATTCGGCAAAGTGATCGTTGCTCCTGCGCTGGTTGCCATCAGGTTGAGGAAGCCAAGAGTCGAAAGCGAAGTGAACTGGCGACGAGTCAGATTTCGGGAGGCTCGATGAGATTTCATGAATGAGAAGTATGATAACGAACTCAGCACTACACCCGAATAGATCTGGAAAAACATTGCAACGCTTTAGTGAATGCACTAATCAATACAAAGAATGATGAGGTGCATTCGCTTTTAATCGCTGGAATAGTTTGTCAAAGAAGACTCAGGAGAAGCAAGTATATTATGATACTCAGATTGAGAAATGCACTAAATCTTTAAACGCTAAAAAGCAGAGAAAGTAAATCCCTCTGCCTTTCGATCGATGTTGAAAAATTAGGGTGTATTTTGAAGTCTTCCGACTGCGTTGCTGACCCGCCCTGGAATAGAATTCGGGGCGGGAGTGGACGAAGCGAAAAACTTTAAACCACGCTCTAATTCTGTTCTGGAACGCTCATTGTTTCCCACCAGCGATTCAATGGAAAGTAAACCACAGGTGCCCATAAGCTACTGAGAATCGCGGAACTTAGCGCAACGAATTGGTGATATGTCCAAATTTCGGAAAGAGAGCGATCGCCAATAAAACTAAACTGAATTGCGGTAACTGTTTCTGAAATGACTGCCATCAAAAACACAATCAACGCGACTGAAATAAAATCTTCCTGAACGTATTTCTGCTTCTGCAATTTAGAAGTCAAAGCGCCAACAATCATTAATCCAATCGCGTGAGTCGGTTCGGGCGCAGTCATTCCATCCTGCAACAGTCCCAATACTAAACCCGCGATCGCACCTTGCCAAACGACTCGCTTCACGCTCCAAGCCACAACCCAAATTAAGAGCCAGTTTGGGCTAATTCCCGCAAGTTCCATTCCGGGTAATCGGAGCGGTAACAAAACGAGACAAAGCCAGACCGATGCTACCGTGACCGCGCCATTCAGAACGGGACGGGCGATCGGGTAAGTATCTACAAAATTTTCGATCGCACGAAGTGTCATGGGGTAGGCGAAGCGTCAGGGGACGGTGAAACAGAAGCATCCGGGGAGGGTGAAGCAGTCGGGGAAATCGCAGGCTTGGGTGCGGGTTGTGGTTCTGCTAGTGCTGGTGAATGCGGATAAATCATCGCCCATTCCAAGTAGCTGATCGGAGCCGTTAGCTCGATCGTGGCTTCGGGTGCAGGGCTTTTGGTTAAATCTACTGATTCTACTCGTCCGATCGGAATTCCTGCTGGATATAGCTGACTAAACGAAGAGGTCGTAACAATATCATCCTTCCGCACATCCGGAACCTTTTCAAAGAATTCCATCACGGCGCGATTTCCAGTTTTACCGCGCAAGTAACCCATAAATCGACTGCGACTGATCGCAACTCCAACACGACTGGATGGATCGCTCAGCAAGAGAACGCGACTGCTACTAGGTGTAGTCTGAGTAACACGACCGACTAAACCGCCCGGACTCATCACGACAGCGCCTTCTTTGACCCCATCGTTTGAGCCGCGTCCAAGAGTGACTTGTTGCCACCAGTGATCGGCACTGCGACCAATCACGGCAGCGGGAAAGCCTTCAACTTTCTTCGATCGAGCCAATCCCAGCAATTCCTCTAATTTCTGATTCTTGCTTTCTAACTCGATCAAGCGCTGACGTAACTCGGCATTTTGCGTATTCGCCAACTGTTCTGGAGTCAGGGTTTTCGCCTGAAATGGACGAGTGAGCCACTGGTAAGTTTCCATCACAAACCCGGCTTGAGTTTGACGAACCAAAAGAGCCGTCCCTAATCCCAGGGTGGCTAGAGTAAATGGAATTCCAAATCGATCCCACCAGCGGCGCAATTCGTACATTCGGCGTTCTCAGGCAATAGACGGCATTGTTATCCATCTCACGGCTTGTGAGACTACATATAGCTTCCACGCTCAGTTGCGCCCAATCAGGACAATTTAGCGAGGCGGACGAGTGCTAAACACGCGCTCCAATTGCTTGAAGTTTTCTAACACACGACCTGTACCCAACACAACACAACTGAGCGGATCAGCAGCGACGTGAACGACAATTCCCGTTTCATGGCTGATCAGGGTGTCGATCCCTTTGAGCAGTGCGCCACCACCCGCCAGCATGATTCCTCGATCGATAATGTCTGCCGCAAGTTCCGGAGGAGTCCGCTCCAGAGTCCGCTTCACCGCATCGACGATGACCGATAAAGGTTCAGACATACTTTCGCGAATTTCTGGTCCTTTGATCGTCACGGTTCGAGGCAACCCTGACAGCAAGTGCAAGCCGCGCACTTCCATCACATCTTCATCAGCAGCACTCGGATAAGCGGAACCGATTTGAATCTTAATTTCTTCAGCAGTTCTTTCCCCGATCACGAGGTTATGAACTTTTTTCATGTACTGCACGATCGCATCGCTTAATTCATCACCTGCGACCCGTACCGATTCGCTTAAAACCGTTCCTTGCAAGCTGAGAACTGCGACTTCAGTGGTGCCGCCACCGATGTCAATAATCATGTTTCCGGTCGGTTCTGCCACGGGTAAGCCTGCCCCGATCGCAGCCGCAACAGGTTCATCGATCAGATAAACTTCACGCGCTCCTGCTTGCGAAGCCGCTTCCATCACTGCCCGACGTTCCACACCCGTCACACCGCTGGGAATTCCGATCACTATGCGGGGTGAAACGAGCGCTTTTCCTTCATGAACGCGCTGGATAAAGTGTTTTAGCATTAACTCGGCGGTGTCGAAATCCGCGATGACTCCATCCCGTAATGGGCGTAGAGCGACGACGTTACCGGGTGTCCGACCCAGCATCCGTTTTGCGTCTTCACCGACGGCTAGAGGGACTTTTTCTGCCTGGTCGATCGCGACTACCGAGGGTTCAGATAAAACAATACCTTTACCGGATACGTAGACCAGAGTATTAGCGGTACCGAGATCGATACCCATGTCCCGTGAAAGGGAGAAGCGATTGAAAAAACCCACTAGATTTCTGCCTCTTAAACTGCAATGAGTACGCCGAAGATTGCAATGCCACACAAAGATGCTGATCGATAGTGGATTTTATTACAGTTTCGATCCTGAGTCTAGACTAATCCAGAAGTTTCAAGCGGAGAAATACGGATTGAGAGAACAAATTTAACGTTGGGCTTCGATCCATACGGGAGATCGATTAATATGGAGGCGATCGATAAATATAGTACAGGTGAATTATGAGCTTAAATGTCGTAACGCTCGTAGGACGAGTTGGCGGTGAACCCGATGTGAAATATTTTGAGTCGGGCAGCGTCAAATGCCGTTTGACGCTGGCAGTGAATCGACCGACCAAAAATAGCGATCAGCCCGATTGGTTTAATCTCGAACTCTGGGGGAAGCAGGCAGAAACCGCCGCGAATTATGTTCGCAAAGGCAGCTTGATCGGAATCAAGGGATCGCTGAAGTTTGACACCTGGGCGGACAAGAATTCGGGTGCAGCGCGATCATCGCCTGTGGTTTTGGTCGATCGCTTACAGCTTCTCGGCTCGAAGCGCGATAACGAAGGTGGAGATGCTCCGGCTTATGAAGAAGATTTCTAGGTTGAACTTCGAGAGCGCTGTTCTCTTTAGGAAGATTTCGTTCGTTGCATTACTCGCCCTGAAATAAATTTCGGGCTAATCGGCGCAAGTCCATTGAAATGGACTAAGAATCTGAAATGCGCTCCTAGTCTACTTCAGTAGACTTTCCACGGTTAGCCCGAAATTTATTTCAGGGCGGGAGCGCAACGAGAGCGAAGAGACTTTTTATACTCTAAGCCCATCCTCGCAAGCGATACACTAAGATCCCGATGTACTCCTTCAAAGCGCGAGACGTACGCCGCATTTGGTCTGCATCGGGTAACGTATCGAGAATTGTTGCTTCTAAGGTCGATTGATTTCCTAGAACAGAGGTGTAATCGGTCGGGGCTGGAATTGCATCGATCCCCAGCTTTTTGAAGATCAACATCGATCGAGGCATGTGCAAGGCAGATGTGACTAGCAAAACTTTCTGGATTTTCTCAGTTTTCATAATTTCTTGAGAATAAACCGCATTTTCGCGAGTATTGAGCGATCGAGATTCGAGTAGCATTGCCGATCGAGGAACGCCCATTGTTTCGAGCAAGATTGCCATGTCTTCCGCTTCTGAAGTGCTACTCGGTCGCCAATCGACTCGTCCACCGCTCAAAATTAATCGAGGCGCTTTTTTATCGCGATACAGTTTTCCAGCGTAAAGAACGCGATCGCCTTCTTCTCTAATTTCGATCCAGGGTCGCGGCGGTAATGCCGATTCAGTTGCACCACCGAGAACCACGATCGCATCTGCGGTGGGTAATTCACCTTGAGTGATGTATTGAAACTCTAATGATTCGACGATCGCATTGCTAATCCAACTGCTCGAACTGAAAAACAGAATGAGGAAGGTGAGCGTAATGGGGATCAGAGCTAAACGCGATCGCTTTTTCCAAATCAAGATGAACGCGAGAATGAGCAAGAGACAACTCAAACCCAGCGGATAAATGAAAATAGGAAGCAGTTTAGAAAGAAATAAAAACATGAGACTGCGATCGAGGTCGGTGAGTATTCTATCTCTGCTTCAGACCTCGGTCACGTTCGCGTGTGCCAAAGGCATCGCATTCGTTCGTTAAACGCTTAAAACATCTCTTGCGGATGCAAGATAGTACTGTCGATCTTCAAATCCATTTAATCCGCCGTTGATGATTCGGGTCACTCGTTCTACATCATTGCGATCGGCATGAGGATTAAGCTGATTTTTCGACCAGAACCAGCCTGCACTTAGACACGCTAAATCATATTCTGCTAACCGAGTCGGGGCTTGAATCAAATCAATTCCAAGTGCTTCACCACAAGCCTGATAGTTTGTACGTCCTGTAATTTGGATCAAACCTCGACCTTTAAAGCGTCGTCCGTCACCGGGTTGGGTATTGCCTAAATCGGTTCTGCCTTCGAGATAGTCACCTGGATCGATTTCTTCAAGGTAGTTGAACGAGCCAGATTCATGAATCAATTGAGCCAGAAAATGAGCCTGACGCAGAGGAGTATTAATCTGAGACTGCGCCATTGTCAGAAGTAAATGCGGTAAGAGGGAAGTGACTCGACTGCGATCGGCATACGGCGCAATCTCTAAAATTCGATCAATGCTGAGATCAGGAAGTGGCGTAGTGGGAAATAGTGCAGCGTAAGGATTCTGAGTGGTTCTTGCAGGGAGAGATGACATCAAGCGAAGTGCGCTATCGATCGCTTGATCCTGCGGTTGAAACTCAGCGTTCCGAATATTCAAAATTAACTGTCTCAAACGGTTCGCCGCTTTGATTCGAGCGACGCTAACAGGTTCATTCGGGAAACTGCCTTGGTAAGGAGCGCGATCGCCAGGACGTGCCGGAAGCTTACTTAACTGCCGCAATAAGGTATCTGCGTGAGCATCATTCGGCTGAAGATCATTCGTAGTCCCGCTCAGGATTAATTGCCCAATGCGATCGACTGCTTGCTTTCTCCAGATCAATAGTTGCGGCAGCGTTGTCATTTTGCGATCTCCTCAGAAAATCAATAATCAGTTTCAACAAGTCTTAATTTCCTGCCGAAACATTTGACTTTCTCAGGTTAACCAGCGGGTTTGATGAAGTGGTTGCGTAATTTCGAGGCAACTCATGAAGAATTCAAAAAGCGTGTGCGTATTTTTCAGGATAGAGAGGAGACGCGCTTTCTGAGGAGAATCTTAAACTTTTGGATGATTACGAGATTGCTAGAATTTGTTTACATAAGTTAAATTGATTCTCATAAAGCAGGGCAGCGACATGGAAGCGAAAAAGCGATCGAACTTAATTCAGTTTCTTCGGGAAGAACTGGCGCTTCCAACTTCCGCGATCGATCTTGCCGTGAAACACAGTCAGCCTGAACTCGCTCCCCTGCCGATGGTGCTTTGGCAATACGGCTTAATTACCCTGAACCAATTGGATCAAATCTTCGATTGGCTGGAGAAAGCCTAAATTCCGATGCGGTATCTCATCCGCCCATTCCTGCAACCTGATATAACCGTCCATTCCGAATCTGTACGACTGGATGATTGGCTAACCGAATTAAATTCTCATCGTGCGTCGTTACTAGAACCGTGATTCCGATCTGGTTCAGTTTTTTCAGAATCTTGATCACCTGCCAAGAATTATCAGCATCTAGATTTCCAGTCGGCTCATCCGCTAAAAGAATCGGCGGCGTTCCTACGATCGCACGTGCAATACTCACCCGCTGCTGTTCTCCCCCGGAAAGCTCCTCTGGGAAACTATCAGCTTTGTGAACTAATCCAACCATTTTGAGTGCGGGCTGTAATCGCCGTTGAATTTCCGATCGAGAATAACCCTGCGCCCACAACACAAACGAAACATTTTCCGACACCGTTCGACGTGGGATCAGTTTGTAATCTTGAAACACAACCCCGATTCGACGACGCAGAAACGCGAGTTGATTGCCTCGAAGTCGAGCGGGATTTTGTCGATCGACCAAAATTTCCCCAGATGATGGCAGTTCTGCCCCATACAGTAATTTAAGAAGGGTTGATTTCCCAGAGCCAGACGGTCCTGTGATAAACAAAAAATCGCCCACCTTCACATCGAGCGAAACGCCTGTGAGCGCAGAGCTTCCGTTTGAATAGGTTTTGCTGACCTGACGGAGTTGAATCAGCGCCTCAGCAGGCTTAGATTGAGACTCATCACGGGTAGGGACAGACGGTGGACGATTCAGAACCTGAGTCATAAACGATCGACACGGGAAATCAACCCTCTTCTTTTACCTCTGAATCGAAGTTGCTTCCTCCGAGAAATCGCGGGAGATTGATTTTGATTGGCTTAATACAAAAAGTGCGCTGAGGATTTTACCCAGCGCACTTTATTGAAATTTAACGTTAGTTTAACGCTTAAAGTCTTTCAACCATTCGCGCAACTGTTCACCAGCCACGTCACGACCGCCCAGACCAAACGCGATCGCAATCGCCACCGCAATCGCACCGAGCAATAGACCAAACGCCAAATTAACAATGTTTGGCGCAATGCCAATCTGCTGAAGTGCCAACGCTGCCACAAATCCGAGAATTGCGACTCGCGCCGTTTGCCCCAACAAGTTCGCCTGCCGACTGCCAGAACTCGTGATCAATCGATAAGCAAAATTCGCTAGATATAAGCCGATCGCAAATACGACCAATCCAGACAAAATCCGCCCCGAAATCACGAGCAAACCAGCCACTAACGCAGCCAAGGCTCCGATACCCAGAACATCAACCGCCGCGACTGTCGCAAACAGCATAATGCCCACAAGCACGATTACACCGACAATTTCAGACGGCGATCGCACTCCGGACTTTCCTTCCGGTTGCAGCATCGTTTCACCTGTTTGAAACTCAGTGCTGTACTGCTCCGGTGCAACCGTTGGCGTAGGAGGCGCGGATTGAAGTCCGAGCCAGTAGAACAGATTGTCGAATCCAACACTCGCAAGAATGCTAGAGACTAAATCCGCTACAAACTTACCGACTGCAAACGCGATCGCTAAAATTGCAACTGCGGTAAAGATCAACGGCAACGCGTTCAAGATCTGATTCAACATTGCGGTCGCAGGACCAGAAATCGCAGGAATTCGCAATGCGTCCAATGCTGCGGTCGCGGTCGGGATCAGAATCAACACATAAACGATCGTGCCTAAGATCCAGGACAGCGATTGACCGCCTCTTGCTCGATTCAGCCCGATTCTTGCACCGATTTGATCGGTTCCGATCGCCGCCAACAAATTCGTCACGATACCGCGAACCGTCCGCGCTACAAACCAACCAATTGCCGCGATCGCCAGCGCCTTAATAATGTTGGGAAGGGCACTTAGAATATCATTCAGCAAGTTTTGAACGGGCTGGAGCGGACCCTGCAAGTTCAAAACACCCAAAATTAGCGGTAAGAAAAATAGGAAAACGAACCAGTAAACTGCATTTCCTAACGTATCGCTGAGGCGGAATGAGCTTGCACCCAGAGAGGTATCGCTGGGATCAGAGACTTTCTCATCCAAGCCGAATGACTCTGAAGTCCGAACGACGATCGTTTTCGCGATCGTTGCCACGACCCAAGCCAACCCTGCTAAAAGTGCCGCTGCACCCAACTGAGGCAGGAAGGCAAAAATTTGATTCAAAAAGTTGTTGAGCGGCTGTGAGACTGTATTGAGTCCCAAAACGTTCAACGCTGCCACCACAGCCAGAATCAAGATCACCCAAAAGACGATCGAGCTGATCAATCCTTCGACGTTGAAATTTGTCTGTCCTCGTCCGCCTGAAACCCAACCTGCCAACCGATTATCGATCGTGGTTTTCTTCAGCAATCCGCGCACGATACTCGACACAAACGCAGCAATCAGCGCTCCGATTAATAAGATTAGGAGCGCACCGCCTAACTGAATTAATAGATTCGCGACGTTGACCCCTTGAATGTAGCCAAACGGTGCTTCTCCGGGTGGGAGTTGAGCTAACTCCAGATTCCTCGTGAGTCGCATTCCCCCCAACGGTTCAATATGTTGCCAGAACTCGTTCATGGTGTTTTGATAAACCCCTTTCGCTTTCAAATAAAGCGCTTCTCGATCGCTTTTGTAGATAGATGACAATCATGATTTTCAGAGAAATTGCTTCACCTGCCTTTCACAACGCCCAGGGTTAAAACCATGGAATTTGTTCAACGCAAGCCGCCAGATCTCATGAAAAATACGGTTGCATCCTAAGAGTACTCGTATCTCTCGTTGGAGAAAAGCTCTTGGAAACACTTTTTTGAACTTTCGATGAAGTGCTTGGCGAATCGATCGAGAATATAAATGCGCGGAACTCGTGCTTAACCCGCTTTCTTGCTGAATCGCACAAGTTTGTGCCGAGTATCCCACTTCCTAAATTGATTTATCTTCACTCCAGAGAGAGATGTCTTGTGATCTCAGTCCCAAATTGTTTGATGTGTAGAAAAATAAGTGGTGTGTTCTAGGAGGCAGACTGATGGAGATTTTTGAGCAATCGATTTTGATTCAGGCGAGTGCAACCGATGTGGAGCGATGTTTTACCGATTTGAATTTGATGCACCGCTGGCTAAATCCGGCATTGCGCTGTGAGCCGATCGAGCAATGGTCAACCGCGATCGGCAGCAAGAGCCGTTTTGTGATTCAAGTCCCAGTTCTGCAACCGACGCTGAACAATGTGGTTGCAGAACGGCAACCCGGCTTAATTGTTTGGCAATTCGAGGGTTTTTTTAAGGGGCGCGATCGATGGGAGTGTAGCCCCGAAGAGAAAGGAACGCGCTTACTCAATCGGTTTGAATTCGAGATTCCGAATCCGATCGTTCGTTTTGGCTTCAATCAATTCGCGGCAAAGTGGACGCAGGAAGATATGCAGGCACAGCTTCGTCGTCTAAAGCGAGTCGCGGAAACGTTGCGCTAGTTGCCTTCGATGCGATCGAGTAATTGCTGAATCACATCCCGATCGTTCGCATTCGGAACGCTGTCGAGATAGCTTTCTAAATCCTGACGCGCTTCAATCCAGCGATGCGTTTGAAAGTAAATAATTCCGCGATCGCGCAGTTCAAACGGGGTATCCGGGAACAGAATCAGAATTCGTTCGATCGTAGTCAGGCATTTTCCAATCTTGCCTTGGTTCAAATAAATTCCTTTCAAATTGGTCAACATTCGCGCCAAAAATTGTTTGGGTGTCACTGCTTCCACAAATTGAGGACGCATTTCGACAGGTTGACCCGCTAATTGATTGAGCCGATCTTGACAGTCTTGAGGAAAAAGAATTTCTCCATCGTGATACGCATCGACAAAGATATCCATTTCGTCATTCGCAACCGGACGAATCAGAAAATGTCCCGGCATTCCGATCCCAACCATTGGAAAATTAATCCGTTTCGCGATCGCTAAATACAACAACGCTAATGAAATTGGAATTCCCGTTTTACGATCGATGACATCGTTCAAAAAACTATTTTGAGGATCGTAATAATCTTCTGAATTTCCACAGAATCCTAATTCTTTGTACAGATATTGATTAATCGTTTGAACGATTCGTAATGGATACGGTTCTTCAGGAAGTCTCGCTTGAATTTCCACTGCCATTTTGTCGATCGCGCTTAAATATTTCTCGACTTCTAAGTCTGGATATTCTTCTTGCGCGATATATAGCGCGGCTTTTTCTAAGTCAATTTTTTCGTCTTCTTGACGCACTTCTTGATAAAACCGTTGTCGAGCCAGCGAGAATTCCATTCTTTAATATCCTACGTAATCGTTTCCTGAGCCGTACTGCCAAGCGTCTACCCATCGATTCCACACGTATTGCTGTGTAGGAGATAGAGGAGGCTTGAAATGTTGAGCGATCGCATAAAGCGCACTGAAAACTGCCAGATTGAAATAGTGCAGCATCCAATCTAGCAGAGCAAAGATCCCAACGTGGGGAATAATTTTTAAGACCAGTCCAGGATGAGAAATTCCCGTCTTCAGCAATGTTTGAGACAGCGGAATAAACTGCACAACGTCCTGTAAAAATGGCTTCAAAACAGGCTCACCTAATTGCTGCATTTCTGCAAATACAGCAACTAATAATTGATTAATTTGATCGGGTGTCGCTTTTTGATTCATACCGACACTCATCGATCGCTGAAACAACCAAGTCACTGATAAATTCGGCTGATAAGGTTGCAATAAAGATAAAGCCGAGTAATTGAGCATTTCAGACTGTAGCGCCTCATCAATTCCATTCGTCAATCGCTTTAAGTGTCTAACCATTGCACCAAATCCACCAAAACTAAGTGGTGATTGACTGCCACTACTATCACCAATGGCTAGAATTCGATCCCACTCTAATTTGAGCGGACTTTGACGATAACAGGGAAAGAAACCGAATAACGCTCGGACGAATTCGAGTTGATCGAGTTCGATGTTTTGATATTCAGGTAGCAGTTTGAAATAGTCATCGAATAGAGTTTCTAACGAAAAGCGATCGCGATCTGCATCTAAATAAGTAAACAGATAAGTCGTTCTCCCATCTCGTGCCGGGAATGCTTCCCAAAAATACTGACACTGTTTCTGAATCGGCGTGAATGATGCAATCAAATCGCCCGATTCATTCTGAGTAAAACCTTTCGCACAAGTCCCCACGACCAAGCAAACACCATCGGGCTTTTTCCCTTGTCTTGCTTGTTGAACAACAGGCGAAAAATATCCCATTGCATCAAGCATCAGACGAGCAGTAATCGATCGATTTACACAAACGCCATTCGGATGAATCACTACATTCTCAAACGGCGTATTCTCAATTAGATTTCCACCATTTTCAAGAAAGAATTGTTTCAGTTTTTCTAACAAATAAACTGGATTAACGCCAGTGTTTAAAACATCTTTAACAAAGATATCTGCGCCTTCAGAAAAGCTGACTCGAACGGGATTAAATTGAGTTGCGATCGCATTTTCTAACTCTTCTTCACTCAACAATCCCAACTCAATGAAGGTATTCAATTCCTGTCGTGAAATATTCCATTCCTGCTCACGTCCTTTCAGGATTCCACGTTCGATCAGCGTCACCCGCCAACCTTTCCGAACCAATGCAGCCCCGATCAAAATTCCTAAAGTCCCGCCACAGATGACAATATCCCAATCGACGGAGTCTAAATCGCTACCACAAGTATCGACCACATTTGGAACGGGGATCGTCTCTTCTCTCAATGCCTTCCACAAAGCATCAACTCGACGTAACCCTTCCAGTGGACTTCCCGGAATTTTGGCTAAAACTTCTTCAGTGATTGACATTCACCCATCATAATTTATCGACTGAACGCCACGATCGCATTTTGTCCCCCAAACCCAAAACTAAAGCACAAAACATTCTCAAGGTCTGCTGATTTCGCAGATTGTGCGATCGCAATCCCAAATTCGCTACGTCTAATCCCGACATTCGGCGGCACAGTCTGATGCTTCAACGCCATCAAACAAAACGCCGCTCCCAACGCTCCCGATCCCCCTAACGTGTGTCCGGTTGCCCCTTTCGTTGAACTAATCCAAACCGAGTGAGAAAAACACTGTTGAATCAGATGCGCTTCATTACGATCGTTTAACTGTGTCGCCGTTCCATGCGCGTGAATGTAATCGATTTGATCTGCCGTTAAACCACTGCGCTTAAGACACTGATTCATAGCCGCGATCGCCGCTCGACTTCCCAGCTCTGGTGCGCTGACATGATATCCATCTGCGGTCAGCCCAAATCCCAAAACTCGCCCGTAAATTTTCGCCTTTCGTTGTCGCGCCAATTCTTCTGATTCCAACACAAAAACCGCGCCACCTTCGCCCAACACTAACCCTTGTCGATCGACATCAAACGGAAACGCTCCATCTTTCGCCAGCGCTCCCATCCGTTCAAACCCAATCAGCGTCAACGGCGTAATCGGAGCCTCGATCGCTCCACAAATCACCCGCTCACACTGCCCACTCCAAATGAGTTCGGCTCCTCGTGCGATCGCCCAAAGTCCCGTTGCACAAGCTGCCATCGGAGCTAAAACAATCCCTTGAGATTGAATCAATTGAGCCGTCTCGATCGCGCTCCCATTCGGCAAAGTCTTCAACCAGTTTGCAAGATCCCCCTGTCCGGTCGTGAATCGTTCCCACTGTGCCTGATTTCCCCGACTCGACCCCACCACAACGCCACAGTCAAACAATGGAATTTCTAATCCAGCATCATTCACCGCATCTGAAACCACTTGCCGAGTCAAACTGAAAATCTCTGCGGGATGCTTTCCGATTAATGCGATCGGTTTCGGCTCCAACGACGAAAAAGGCTGGTAGAGCTGAACGCCTGAACGCCCTTCTACCAACCTTTCCCAAGTTTGCGTTAGATCTCCTAACGCTGAAACCAATCCAATGCCAGTAACCGCAACATTCATCTAAGGCGAAGTGGTTGGACTCGGAGACGGACTCGCGGTAGAACTCGTAGCCCCACCCGTTTTCAAATTCTCAATTCCTTTTGTCACAGTCGCGGACTCAATGCGATCGCCCTGTTGAATCTTATCCACCGCTTCCATTCCCTGAGTCACATAGCCAAACACCCCATAGTTTCCATCAAGAAACTGCAAATCTGCTAAAGCAACATAGAACTGAGAAGAAGCCGAATCGGGATTCATCGATCGAGCCATCGCCACCGCTCCACGAGTATGTTTCAATCTCGGCGGCACATTCACCCCCGCTTCCGCAAAGGTTCGACTGTAAATCGGCTCTTTCGCATTCTGAGGCGTAATTTCTAGCGGAATATCACGCGCCTGCTTTGTCGCTGGATCAATAAATCCGCCAGTTCCTAAACGATCGATCGGCACATTCGGATCTTTACTCTGCGGGTCGCCTCCCTGCACCACAAACGGCTGTGGCTCTCTCACGACTCGGTGAAAAACCAATCCGTCATACACTTTCCGATTCACCAAATCAACAAAATTTCCGGCTGTGATCGGTGCATTCGTGCCATCGATTTCCATCGTGATCGGCGAACCCTTCACTGTCATCACCACAGTCGCTTTTCCTTCCAATCGCGGCAACACACCCGCTTGAGGAGACGGAGTTGCTAAAGCCGTCGGGGAAGCACTTGGAGTAGGCGATCCAGTGGGTGCAGCCGAGGTTCCCTGCTCTCCATTACATCCCACAAGAGCAAACATCGAGACGATTACAAGGCACACTAGCCAATTCTGGAGTTTTGTCTGCATTTCTAGATACCTATTCCAACAAACCATCTAACATCTTACGCACAATTGCCGAGATGAATCGACAAAAAAAGGCTTGTAGAATTCTCCTCTACAAACCTCGTTTCGTCTTAAAGATTAGAGTTTACAGTCCTTCGAGCGGCACACTGAGAAATCGAGCCAGTCCTGCCGCTTCATTTTCCAGTTCTGCCAGTGTCATCGGCTGCCCCACTCGAGTCAAAGGAATATCTCGCATTCCTTTGACTCTGAGATAAAGCGATCGACGTGGATTCACACCCTCTCTCAACGTCGCTTTCACCGCTTGCACATCCGAGGTTTTGAGATCAAGCTCTACCCGTCGATTCTTTCCAGGAAACCCCCAGCGAAAGATCTTCACTTCCCCGGTTTCCTTATTGAATTCGTTGTATCCGCCGCCCAAATCCCAAACGATCGATAACCACAAGTAGCTTGCTAAAAGCAATCCAGCGGTTCCATAAAAGCCCATGGCGATCCCTTGCGGAACGAATAAAAGCTGAGTCGGATCAGAGAACGGCAACAAATTCACCTTGGTATAGCTCGAAATTGCGGCGAGGAAAAATCCCATTGCCCCGATCGAAACAATCGTCGCCCAAAAATAGTTACTAAACCGCCGCGCCCCCAACACCGACTGTCGTAAAACGAGATTTTCTGAAGACGTGGTTTCTGTCGCCATAGCGCTTGACTACCTAAAAAATTTCAAAACTTTCTACTTTGTCGATCGCTCCCGAACCGTGTCCCAGAGCGTTCTACAATCTTAAAAACAACACTCATCAGTATACTCCCTACAACGCTTCGTATCGTGAGCGTAAACATAAGTATAGATACTTATTGACAATTGAACTTTCTCAGGAAGTGAGTTTTTAACAGAAACGCTGAAATCCGTGGCTCAACTCGCGATCGCAGAAAAGTTCAAAAAAATTTAGCTGAGATTTCACGTATCGGTTTGTAAATTTCTTAATTTCTCCTATTATGAGTAGACATATAAACTCGTTCACTCTAGACAGCTCGCAATTTTAGTAAAGCTAGAGGATTTTGATTCATGACCATCGCAGTAGGTCGCGCACCAGCGCAGAGAGGCATTTTCGATGCCCTCGACGACTGGCTCAAACGCGATAGATTCGTCTTCGTCGGCTGGTCTGGCATCCTGCTCTTCCCCTGTGCGTTCATGGCACTCGGCGGCTGGATGACCGGCACCACCTTCGTTTCCTCCTGGTACACCCACGGACTCGCCTCCTCGTACCTCGAAGGCTGTAACTTTCTCACCGTTGCCGTTTCCACTCCCGCGGACAGCTTAGGACACTCCTTGCTGCTGCTCTGGGGACCCGAAGCGCAAGGCGACTTCACCCGCTGGTGTCAACTTGGCGGACTCTGGACCTTCGTCGCCCTACACGGCGCGTTCGGTCTGATTGGCTTCTGTCTGCGTCAGCTTGAGATCGCCCGCCTCGTCGGCATTCGTCCCTACAACGCGATCGCGTTCACCGGACCGATCGCCGTATTCGTGTCGGTCTTCTTGATGTACCCACTCGGACAATCCTCGTGGTTCTTCGCACCGAGTTTTGGTGTCGCTGCTATTTTCCGCTTCATTCTGTTCATCCAAGGCTTCCACAACTTCACCCTGAACCCGTTCCACATGATGGGAGTCGCGGGCATTCTCGGTGGTGCACTCTTGTGTGCGATTCACGGAGCCACGGTGGAGAACACCTTGTTTGAAGACGGCGATGGGTCGAGCACCTTCCGGGCGTTCAACCCGACACAAGCGGAAGAAACATACTCGATGGTGACCGCGAACCGCTTCTGGTCGCAGATCTTCGGGATTGCGTTCAGTAACAAACGGTGGTTGCACTTCTTCATGCTGTTCGTTCCGGTCACCGGACTGTGGATGGCATCGGTGGGCATCATCGGGATTGCCTTGAACCTGCGGGCGTATGACTTCGTCTCGCAAGAGTTACGTGCAGCCGAAGACCCGGAATTTGAAACGTTCTACACGAAGAACATTTTGCTGAACGAGGGCATCCGGGCGTGGATGGCATCTCAGGATCAGCCGCATGAACACTTTGTATTCCCTGAAGAGGTTCTCCCCCGTGGTAACGCTCTCTAATCCTTCATTTGCAGGCAACCGCGACCAAGAATCATCTGGATTCGCTTGGTGGGCTGGTAATGCTCGTTTAATCAATCTCTCTGGTAAATTACTGGGTGCTCACGTCGCCCACGCTGGTCTGATCGTGTTTTGGGCGGGTGCCATGACCTTGTTTGAGGTCGCGCACTTTATCCCCGAAAAACCGATGTACGAGCAAGGTCTGATCTTGCTGCCTCACTTGGCTTCCCAAGGTTGGGGTGTGGGACCGGGTGGTGAAGTGATTGACACCTTCCCTTACTTCGTTGTGGGCGTTCTGCACTTGATTTCCTCTGCCGTTCTCGGTTTGGGTGGAATCTACCACGCAGTTCGCGGACCTGAAACCCTTGAAGAGTACTCGTCTTTCTTCGGCTACGACTGGAAAGACAAGAACCAAATGACCAACATCATCGGCTATCACTTGATCCTGTTGGGTGCAGGTGCGCTGTTGTTGGTTGCGAAAGCAATGTTCTTCGGTGGTTTGTATGACACTTGGGCACCCGGTGGTGGTGATGTCCGTTTGGTCACGAACCCGACTCTGAACCCTGCTAAGATCTTCGGCTATCTCACCAAGGCTCCCTTCGGTGGTGAAGGCTGGATCGTCAGCGTAGACAACCTCGAAGACATCGTGGGCGGTCATATCTGGGTTGGAATCGTCTGTATTGCAGGCGGTATCTGGCACATCTTGACCAAACCGTTTGGCTGGGCGCGTCGTGCATTGGTCTGGTCAGGTGAAGCCTACCTGTCCTACAGCTTGGGCGCATTGTCCTTAATGGGCTTCATCGCTTCTATCTTCGTTTGGTACAACAACACCGCTTACCCCAGTGAGTTCTACGGTCCGACGGGTCCTGAGGCATCACAAGCGCAAGCAATGACCTTCTTGATTCGTGACCAAAAGCTGGGTGCGAATGTGGGTTCTGCTCAAGGTCCGACGGGTCTTGGTAAGTACCTGATGCGCTCGCCGACTGGTGAAATCATCTTCGGTGGTGAAACCATGCGCTTCTGGGATTTCCGGGGTCCTTGGTTGGAACCGCTGCGGGGTCCGAACGGTCTTGACCTGAACAAGATCAAGAACGATATTCAGCCTTGGCAAGTTCGCCGTGCGGCTGAGTACATGACTCACGCACCTTTGGGTTCGATCAACTCGGTGGGTGGTGTTGCAACGGAAATCAACTCGTTCAACTATGTGAACCCCCGTGCTTGGTTGGCAAGCTTCCACTTCATCATGGGCTTCTTCTTCTTGGTCGGTCACTTGTGGCATGCAGGTCGCGCACGTGCGGCAGTTGCAGGCTTCGAGAAAGGAATCGATCGCGAAACTGAACCCGTGTTGTCGATGCCGAACCTTGACTAATTTTTAGTCAAATCCTCTTTAAGCCTCCGCCTCGTGCGGGGGCTTTTTGTTTGGAAAAAGTCTTCATCAAGTCAGATGTTTCGCTCAGATCAATTGCTGTCCAATAGAAGCATTGAATTTGAAGCGTAAAGAAGAATGACTATTGCACTATTTTTGACAGTAATTGCTGCGATCGCGGGTGCCATCAGTGCCGCTGCCCGCACCTACACGAAATTAAAGCCACAACCGCAATCCTTTAAGACCGTACAAGAGGCAAAATCTCAAGAAGCCGATCAGCCAAGATTGCAACCGGATTTGGATTCTGAACGCTCCGAGCCTGTTGAAGCTCCGGTTCAATCTCCTGAAGTCTCAATGGGTTCTCCAGTCTCTGAGCAGGAATCGATCGAGGCTTCCCATCCACAAAAGGCTTCTGAAGTTTCGACGATCGCAGTTCCGCCAATGATGCCGATCGCTGAACCCGAAATCTCTTTAGCAACATCGCTGAGAATTTCGGATGTGGTGGACTCGGATTTGTTGATCGAGTCTAAGCCCGAAGCACATCATGCTTACTCAGTGATTGATGAAGTCGGACAGCTCGATCATTTTGATGATCGACTGCGCCAACTCCAGCATCAAGCAACGGATTCCGATCATTTGGTGCGATTGTCGGTTGCAGTTGAACTGGGAGAACTGGCAAAACAAGGGCAAGCGATCGACCAAGTTGTCGCTCTGCTAAATCAATTAACCCAAGATGCGGATTTAGAAGTCCGAGTTCAGGCAGGCACTGCGTTAGCGATGGTTTCGGTTGAAACGACTTCGGATTAATTTCAAATAAAAAACGATCGCGTTACAGAAGACTGAGCGCGATCGTTTTTTTAGGATTAAAGACTAAGTGCGAGCATTCCAACTAGCACTACGAGACCTAATGAGCGACGGAAGTAATTCACACCCTGGAAAATTTCCAGCCAAGCCCATGTGAATAATATTCCGAAAGAAACTAGTTCCAGCCCGGTCTGAAATTTACCGCCAAAGTTGAGAAATTGAAGTGCCGTCGTTGCCCCCCAAATCAGAATTGGCAGATTCGGCTTTTGTGCAATGACAATGTTGCCTTCTGGGTCACGGAAGAAGCGATCGAACAAGGTTGGTTCTGCGGTTGCTTTCATGATGACTACTCTAGAGTTGCAAGGATGCTCAGCAGTGTAGTCAATCCACAGCGATCGCGTCGTCTCTCAGAAGAATTGCATTCTTTCTGTCGAAATTCGCTATTTTGCTTGAAGACTTAACTTTTTGAGTAGTTTTGTCATCAATGGAATTTGTTGCACCGAGGGTGAAGGGACAGGGGAATCTGCTAACTTTTGAACGATCGCCATCCCAAAATTGCAGGGACTCGTCTTAATCTCAGTCATGGCAAACTGATGATTGTTTTTAATGCACTCATCTAAGACATATCTAGGACCTTCCCAGCCGCAATGTTCTGGATAGATGTCGTGTAGCACAATATATCCACCCACACTAACCTGCGGGTAAAATAGCATCCAATCTGTTAGACAGCCTTGTCTTGTGTGATCGCCATCGATAAACAGAAAGTCAATCGGTCGATCGACAATTTGATCTAGACGATGCCCAGCCTCGATCGAGTTCATCTTATGGAACTTGATGCGATGGGAAAGCTGAGCTTCAGCAACGCGCTCAGTCGCATAGCTATAAGGATCAAGTAAGCAACCGTGGCGAGTGGGCATCCACGGCAAAATTTCATCGAATAAGTCGATCGCGTGAATCACCGCTGAACTCGCAATCTGCTCTAACCCTGCTGCCATCCAAATCGTAGAAACTCCCGTAAAACAACCGATTTCTACAACAGTACTCGGATTGATGTTAGCAACGAGGCTTTTTAAGAATTCGCCTTGCTCTGGTGAGATAGAAGCGGGGCAATTGACCTTCTTTTCATACATTTGACTCAATGTATTCGCCCAAGGTTCAGGTGAAGATTTTAAGTATTTTGGAATTCGATATTGCCTGTCGTCTGAGATACCTTTTACAGCGAAATAGTGGTCAAAAAATTTCTCCAAATCGCCTTTATTGAGGTGCAATCTTCCTTGTATCTCATCACTTCTAAAACTTCCACTTGTTAAAAGCGCGATGACTTCCTCATCAGTTGTATGCAGAATTTGAGACAGTTCTTGAACTGAGTAAAATGTTTCGTACTCAACGTTAATAGGCATGATCTTCTCGCTGAGAAAGCTTGGATTCTATTCTTTCGGGATACCCCTATAAAAGTCTATCTATCAACAGAATGATGCTCAGAATTGTTCCTGTTCGCGAGGCTATATCTTAGGGTAGAGGCAGCAGTGAAATACCAAGCTTACTGTTCTAAATCAATGTCACTCTAAAAAATTGCATTCTGACGTTTGTGAGTACTTCTGACAAGATATCAGCAAATTGTTCATGATCAATTTTGTAAGTAACAAGGTATCAACTATTACTTTCATCAGCAATCTAACTGCTCAAGTTTGGTAGAACGGATCAGAGATCGGGGGCATTTTTAAGGTTTGTTTGACTACATGGTTTCTTGTTAGTTGAAATCATTGCTCCGCTGTCTTCGACTTGTAAAATTTTTGTTGCACATTGTAGTAAGTCACTAGGACAGAAATCAAAGTAACGCAGTCTTCTTACCCATAAGGCTAGAATGTTTGACTACTTAATTGTTGGTGCGGGGTTTGCAGGTAGTGTGCTTGCAGAACGTTTGGCAAGTCAGGCGGGAAAGAGAATTTTAATTTGCGATCGTCGTAATCACATCGGCGGTAACGCTTACGATCAGTACAACGAAGATGGCATCCTGATTCATAAATATGGTCCGCACATCTTTCATACCAACTCTCACGAGGTGTTTGAGTATCTATCAAACTTCACGCAGTGGCGACCTTATGAACATCGAGTTCGTGCCAGCGTTGAAGGGCAACTCGTCCCGATCCCGATCAATCTCGATACGATTAATCGACTGTACGGGCTTAACTTAAATGCCTTCGAGCTAAAGCAGTTTTTTGATACGGTCGCTGAACCGAAAGACTATATCCGCACCTCCGAAGACGTAGTGGTCAGTAAAGTTGGGCGTGAGCTTTACGAAAAATTCTTTCGGAACTATACGCGCAAGCAATGGGGCATCGATCCTTCAGAACTCGATAAATCAGTGACGGCTAGAGTTCCGACACGGCTCAATCGCGACGATCGCTATTTCACCGATACTTATCAGGCAATGCCGCTACACGGGTATACGCGCTTGTTTGAAAATTTGTTGGCGCATCCAAACATCAAAGTCATGTTGAACACAGACTATCGCGAGATTCAGCCGATCATTCCGTATCGAGAAATGATCTACACAGGTCCGATTGACGAATTTTTCGACTATCAATTCGGCATTCTGCCTTATCGATCGCTCCGGTTCAAACATGAGACTCTGAACTGTCCAGTGTATCAATCTGCACCCGTCGTAAACTATCCCAACGAGCACCCTTACACTCGCATTACTGAGTTTAAATATCTCACTGGGCAAGAGCACTCAAAGACGAGCATTGTGTACGAATTTCCCCGTGCTGAGGGCGATCCTTACTATCCGGTTCCGCGTCCGGAGAATACCGAACTCTATAAAAAGTACAAAGCTCTAGCTGATTCAACCCCTGATGTCCATTTTGTGGGGCGATTAGCAACTTATAAGTACTACAACATGGATCAGGTGATTGCTCAGGCACTTACGCTTTATCAGCAATTGGTTCAGAAGCAAGTGCTTGAAGTCGCAATTCGTCACTAGAACCATGAAGAAGATTAGAGTCGCGAGCATTATTGTTACTTGGAACAAGCGGAACGCTGTCGATCGACTCATTGAAGCGTTACATCAGTTGCAATTGCATGAAATCGAGCTAGAGATTTACGTGATTGATAACGCCTCGATCGATGGCACTCAGCACTTTTTAGAACAGAAATACAACACCATTCAAGTTCTGCAAACAGGCGAAAACCTGGGTGGTTCTGGTGGCTTTTCCTATGGGTTAGCACAGGTCAGCTCGTTAGATTATGACTATCTATGGCTGCTCGACAATGATGTTTGTCTCGATGAGATGACTCTGACAGAACTCGTTCAGACCCTCGAAACGCATTCTGAAGTTGGATTAGTCGGATCACAAATTCGCAAATTGCAGGAACCTGAGACCATTCAGGAAGTGGGTAGCTTTGTTGATCCAGTAAAAGCACATTTGAAGATTCATTTTGGCAATTGTCCTGCTCATTCTGTTGAGTCAATTCTGAGCAAACCGTACATTCAAGTTGATGTGTGTGCGGCTGCTTCAGTGTTAGTTCGTCGCGGAGTTGCTCAACAGATCGGGGGGTTTGAGAACTATTTTCTGCACTTTGATGATGTCGAATGGTGCCTACGTGCTCAACAAGCGGGGTGGATTGTTGCTGTGAATCCTCGATCGCGAATCTGGCATGATGCTCCAGACTGCAAGGGTAGAGCTTGGATCAGCTATTACGATGAGCGAAATATCTGTTACTGCTGGCAAAAACACCGTCCTGAGTTGGTTTCCAAGCGCATTCTGGTGAGTGTACCTCGGCTAGTTTACTATGCTGCAACCGGACGCTATTTTCTCAGCGCGATCGCACTAGCAGGCTATCAAGATTTTATCGAAAACATCCAAGGGAAAAAGCCCAAGCCGTTCGATCACATCGAGCTTTCGTTAGCAGAACTTCTCAATCTATCGCTGTCTGTTTGGGTGCAACCGACAATCGAGCTAGATCAGCCGCATCAGAACCCTGAAGTTACGAGTCGAGGGAACTCGATCGACATTGCAATCGTGCACTATCGCCTTCCTGCTTTGTCGATCGCGCTTTTCGCTCAACAAGTGTATTGCTTCACGGGGAGCGGTTGCGTGTTGCTTGATTTACACCCGGTTTCACTGATGACGGCAGTTGCTCGAACGCTCGGTCAACTTTGGCGAATGTATTGGCAAGCTTATGCAATTCAGAATTCAGCGAGGTTAGTTGTGTCACTTCCACAAAAACCATTAGTTTCTATCATCATTTGCACAGTCGATCGTCCGCACGTTTTAGAACGGGCACTGAATTCAGTCAAGCAGTTGAACGATTCTAATTTTGAAACCATCATTGTAGATGCTTCAACTACGTCCGCCACAAGTCAGCTAGTAGATTGCTTTAGTCGTCATAGTCAATTTGCGGTTAAATTCCAAAAGGTGACGACTCGAAATATCAGCTTCTCGCGTAATGTTGGCGTTAAACTGGCGGCGGGTCAGATTGTAGCGTTTTTTGATGATGATGCTGTGCTTCCGAGCGATTGGATCAATCAATTACTGACGAGCTATTTACGCTTTGGGGAGAACTGTGCAGCCGTGGGTGGAACCGTACGAGATTTAACCCGTCCCGGTCATCCTACGCAGTTTCAGCGAGGAATCACAAATGTCTTGAGTGAAACTCGATCGATTCGATCGCGCCATGCGACAAACTATAATCACCCTAACGGATTCTGGTTTAACGGCTTGATGGGGACAAATGCCTCATTTCGTAAAGACCTGTTAGAAAAAATCAATGGGTATGACGAGTTTTTTGACTATTTTCTAGATGAAACCGATGTGTGTTTGCGATTGATTCAGGCAGGATATGAAGTGCAGTACACAGACAGTGTTGTCGATCATTATCCAGCCGCAAATCACAATCGAATTGATCAAAAACATCTAACTTGCTGGTATTCACTGGCTAAGAACACAACTTATTTTGCTTTGAAACACGGCTTCAAACGTCTGCCATTTCCAGTGTTAGTGATTCGATTAGCCCGAATTCTTGTTTATCGATGTGGACTAAGAATTCTGCGGCTTAAGTTGACTCACCGTCTACCCATGAGCACGATCGTGGATTATCTTCAGCAAGCGATCGCAGGCGTTCGGGTCGGTTGGACTTCAGGATTGGAACGGTATCGATCGAGTGCAGGATCATCGGTTCCGCAAATCGATGTGTCGTCTTTGTAAGGTTGCCAAGTCATATTTATGCGTGGTGTGAGATGTTTCTATCAGCTAAAAAAAATCCATCTTGGATACAGTTTCAGCACTACTGGGAATTGCTGCGAGTTCTCGTCAGTCGCAATCTGAAAGTGCGCTATCGCGGCTCATTTCTGGGTGTGTATTGGTCATTACTCAATCCGTTGCTGATGACAGCGGTTTATACGGCTATCTTTGGAACTGCTTTTGCTACCTACTATGGCAATTCGATTCTGAACTATGTTTTAGCCGTGTTTACCGGGCTTGTAGTGATTAACTTTTTCTCGGCTTGCACGAACCAAGCGCTCTGGAGTGTTGTTAACAATGGTGCATTACTCAATAAGATTGCTCTACCGACCAGCGTTTTTCCGACCTCGATGATTGCGGCAAATATCTTTCAATTCATGGTGGGAGTGTTGCCTTTACTGGCGGTCATGACGCTGATTAACTCAAAGAGCTTACTTAATGTGTTCGTGTTAGTGTTGCCGTTGCTTGCACTTGCTCTTGTTTGTCTTGGGGTTGGGCTGCTCATTAGTGCTTTGTTTGTCTTTTTCCGAGATTTACCTTACTTCTATGAGTTAACGGTATTTGTGTTGTGGTTGAGTAGTCCGATTTTTTATCCAGCCGCGATCGTGCCTGCATCGGTTCGCGCTTTTTTGGTGCTCAATCCACTTTTGCCTGTGATTGAAAGCATTCGTCAAGTTACGCTGTCAGGAATGCAGCCAGATTTTCACTTGATCGGGCAGGCACTCTTAACCGGAGTCATTTTTTGGGCGATCGGTTTCTTTTGTTTTCAGGCGTGGCGACACTCGTTTATGGATTTGCTGTGATGGAAGCTATACGACTCAATCAAGTTTCGCTTTGGCGACGCACTCAAGAAGAGTTTTCTTACGATTTGAAGAAAACGCTCTTGTCGATCGCGGAAGGAAAGTTTCGCCGTCCTGCCAGAAAGCTAGTGCTCGATCGAGTTGATTTTGTCGTTCATGCAGGTGAAAAGATCGGCATCATCGGTGCAAACGGTGCAGGAAAATCAACTTTGCTCAAAGTCATTTGCGGCATTTTGCAGCCGACTCAAGGTCGGGTCAATGTTGCGGGCAAGATTGCACCTTTGATCGAACTTGGAGCAGGATTTGACCTAGAGCTATCCGTAATCGATAATATTGTGCTTTACGGCGTTTTGCTGGGATTTTCCCGGACAGAAATGAAGACTAGAATTGATTCTGTTTTAGCGTTTGCGGAACTCGAAGAATATGCTTTCGTTCCGGTGAAAGCCTTGTCATCCGGGATGGCAGCACGATTGGGATTTGCGATCGCAACGGATGTACGACCGGACATTTTGATTTTGGACGAGGTGCTATCGGTCGGCGATGAAAGCTTTAGAAATAAGTGCAAACAGCGCATTCAGCAATTCTGGAAGGTCGATGCAACGGTTCTTGTCGTTTCTCATGATTTGCAGTTTATTCAGCAGTCTTGTGACTCTGCAATTTGGTTGGACAAGGGCAGGGTGAAGCAAGCAGGTGATGCACAGCAGGTTGTTGATGCGTATTTGAAATCGACTTGGACGGCATCAATGATTTAAGCCAAAACTTGATCAAGGAGACAGAACAATGACGGACATGTTGATTACGCCACTTCTAAAAGCAAACGACAAAACTGAGGTCTTTCAGCTTCAAGCGATCGTGTTACCAAACCTAGAAATTTGTACAGTCGAAGCGCTATACATTCGCCTGGATGACGATTGTTTTTTAGATTATGAGCAAAATCAAATTGAATTCAAACCAAACGGAAAGCTCAGTTTTGATACTTACTTCAATGCTTTTTCTGTTGATAAATGGAAGAATTATACTAGCGTAAAAGCTATTCATTTCTACTTAAAATTCAAAGGAAAATTCAGAATTAAACTTCTTAATCTGGGTCAATTCTCAAGTTCTCCGGTTTTGGTGAGTCAGAAAATTCTTGAACACCAAACCTTGTATGAAGAGTGCCTATTTTCTGATATTGATATTCATGCTTATCAAGGACTACTTTATCTTGAGCTTGAAGCTTTAGAGGAGAATTGTCTTTTCACGGGTGGATGGATCGGAACAACAACAGAGCTTGATGAACAGAAAACACCGAAAATTGCGATCGTCATTTGTACTTATCGTAGAGAAGCGTATGTGCAGCGAAATGTACAAGCTTTGCGATCGACGTTACTAAATGATTCACAAAATAATTTTGAAATATTCATTATCGATAACGGTAGAACGCTCAAAGAATTTAATCACTCTTGTATTCATGTGATTCCCAATAAAAATGCGGGTGGCAGCGGTGGATATACACGCGGTGTCATCGAAGTTTTGGAACGCGAAGACGAATTTACGCACATTATATTTATGGATGATGATGTCATTATCGATCCAGAAGTGGTGAAGCGCGTCTATAGTTTTCAACGCCTAATTAACAGTAAAACGTTATGTCTAGGCGGTAGCATGTTGAAGCTAGACACGAAATACATTCAGCATGAAAACGGCGCAATCTGGGACGATGGCACGATTTGCTTAAAGCCCGATTTAGATTTAAGAGAAGTTGAAAATATCTTATTGAATGAAGTAGAAGAATACATTAACTACAATGGCTGGTGGTTCTTTTGTTTTCCGTTAACGGTGATCGATCGCGATAATTTACCTTATCCATTTTTCATCAAAATGGACGATATGGAATTGCCAATCCGTTTACAGTATCAAATTATCACGCTTAATAGTATTTGCGTTTGGCATGAACCACTAGAAAATAAATACTCTCCCTTAATCAATTACTACTTGCGACGAAATGAATTAATTCTAAAGTCTTTAGTTTCAGATGAATTTAGTGGGATTCAAGCAGCAAAGCAAGCCTTCAAATTTAGTATTCGTGAAGCCTTTTGTTACCGCTATAAAAATGCGAACCTTGTCTTAAAGGCGGTTAACGATTTTTTAGCAGGACCGACTTACATTAAATCGATCGATCCTGAACAAAAGAACTTAGAGTTGATTAGTTTGGGTGAAAAACCAGTCAGAAACTCAATCCAACAATTTATCCAAAGTAAGTATCAAGAAAGCGTTGAACAATCGGAAACAACGCTGCATCGATGGTTTAGATTAGCGACGCTGAATGGACATTTACTTCCTTTATTTCTATTTTTTAGTGACACAGCTTTGAAGAGTAAAGGATATCGAATTGCTCCGATTCATCAATATCGTCCAGTTAATGTCTTTAGAGCAAAAACTGTTTTGTATTATCAACCCACGACGCGAGAAGGGTTTACAGTACAGTTTTCTAGAATTGAGTTTTTTCGAGTCTTGTGGAGCGCGATCGTCATTTCTTGGAAGCTACTTCTCAGCTTTCCCGCCCTCAAACAACAATATCGAGACATGCGCCCTGAGATGACAACTCTGGAGTTTTGGAAAACCTATCTGAATCTAAAACATTAATGCCTGACGTACGATCGCACATCAGGCAAGCTGTAAATTAAAGTGGAGCTGACGGGAGTCGAACCCGTGTCCAAACTGGGTATTGATTCCTCGATCGTTCACAGGTTTAGCTTCTCTGATCCTCGAAGCGGGAACTGTCCTTTATCCCGGACAATAGGATGCTCTGGTATTGTCTTAGCTAGAACGCCAACCAGAGGTGAAGTCCTAGAGCGACCGTTGGGGGTTTGCTTACTGCCTTTAACGGTGTCAGACCGTAAGCGCTCGAACCTGAATTAGAGGTGTTTTATGCTGCAACAGGTGCAGTTTTACGAGCAAAAGGTACGATGTTGTTTGCATCTATTGTTTTGAGCCTAGATTTACGAGAGTGGACTCCCTCTCGACCTGCATCTCGATAGAACGTTCGCCAACCTGTCGAAACCGTTACAGCCCCAAGACGTTCTCTCATTATAGCGTGTGGTTTTTGATTACGTCACTAATTGAGCGTAATGAATGATCAAATTCTGCCTCGTGATGCGATCGTGTCTCTCTATCAGGAGAAGTGATGGCAATCGCGTTCTTTTACACTGCCAATCAGTCAAATGTGGCGAGGTTTATTTATGCCAGTATTTTTATTGCGTCGGATCATGACGATCGCGACGATCATTGCATTGGTTGCGATGACGAGTTTTGGGGTTCTCACTCTGCCTGCTCATGCGGCATCTTCAAGTGGAGTCAGTTCGCAAGAGCAAATCGATCGAGCTTATGAAGAAACTGAGGCAGCAGGGATTCAAGAAGAGATTTATCAACAACGTCTGCGAGAGGGAGAAAATCCTGAAAAGATGCCGAAGCCTTTTAAGCGGATTGTGGATGCAGAAGGCAAAGAAGTGCCTCAGACCAGTCTAATTGAGACTTCGGTGAGTAAAGTTCGGGAACTCACTCAGAAAGTGACAGGCAAATAAACGAGGAAACAATCATGGATATTTCTGAAATTAGAGCCGATTTAGCGGTTTATGCTGAAGGTCCAGGTGGACTAGATGGCGCATCAGACGTTCATCTTGGGACGGTTGAGGCAGTTGAGGCAGGTAACTATATCAAGATTAAGAAATTCGATTCTCCTGATGGCAAGCCGCATTGGTTCCCGATCAGTTGGGTTCGGGCAGTGGATGAGAGTGCTGTGTTTTTGAATAAAACTGCTGATCAAGCACTGGCAGAATTGAGCAACGAGGCTCCGACTGGAGCGTAAATTTGAAGAGGTACGATCGACATTCAGATCGTACCTCCTCACAATTCGAGCGTTTGAACAGACAAATCTTCTAAAGATGAAAAAGAGCAAGTTCTGATTCTTCAGGCTTGCTCTTTTTCGCGATCGTGCACTAACTATTCGTCGTTGCGGCATCCGCCGTCTGCGGGTCGGGCTTGATTCCACCCATTCTCACCTCAGAACAGAACGAAGCCATACTAAAACCACCAAATCGTTTCAGAATGCTGTGACGTAAGCGCACATTCGGACTTTCAAACCACAGCCGCTCCTTGGAATACATCGTGTCATATTCCGTAATCAGTGACAGTTCGTTGTTATCTGCCATTTCATAGCGCCCTGCAACCGGAGCCTTTTCTGCATATCCCATCTCACGGAGAAGTTTGCCTTGATTGGAATTTTCTGGATCAGCGATCGGGACTAGAACCGTTGAACCCGAATGCTTTTCCTCATCCCATTCCATCGTGCCATCCCAAGTCACTCGTGCACCGCACAAAGCCGTTGTGGGATCAATTTCGTACATTTGACAAAGCTGAATCACAGCCGGATCAGTCTTATCTAATAACTCGATCTCGATCGTTGATTTTCCGCCTTCTTGTTGCTTAAACGCGAGATGATGACTGGTTCGCATCGACGACCATTTGCCCGCACTTTGTTCAAAAAATTCCACAATATCCATGAGACGATCCTATGGCTGGTTTTATTCACTCCTTTATTGTAAAAGGTTCAGTCGCCTGAGAAATCAGTCTGCCTTTTGCTCTTTCCAAGGTGCAAAAAATGGCAGCAGTAATAATCCCGGTACCGCCAAAACCGCAGTCAGCAAAAAGAAAGCCGTCCAGCCCATCGACTGCGCCCACTGTCCCGCAGGTGCAACCAAAATATCGCGACTAAATGCCGCTAAACTGGACAGCAAGGCGTACTGAGTTGCAGACAATCCGGGATTACAAAGTCCCATCAAAAATGCCACAAACGCCGCTGATTCTAATCCCGCACAAAAGTTTTCTAGATTAATTGCCAAAATCATTAATGGAAAATTCTTTCCCACTTCTGCAAGTAAAACGTAGAGTAAGTTTCCACCTGCTTGCAGAACGGCGAAAAACCACAGCGATCGATTCACCCCAATTCGCGTCATAATCGCGCCACCTGCCAGCGTTCCCACAATGATCGCCACAATACTCAACGCTCTCGGTGATGCTAGATCTTCCGGGCTAAACTTCAATCCTTTATCTAATAAAAACGGCGTTGCCACGTTTCGCAGCAGAGAATCTCCCAATCGATAAACCACGATAAACACAAGAATTGCCAGTGCTCGTCCTGCTCCATTTCTCCCGATAAAATCCTGAAACGGTAACACTACTGATTCTCTTAGGGTTTCCGGGGGTCGAATTTCTCGTGTCGGTTCCGGTGCAATGAGAGAACTAACAATACCGATCGACATTAGCAGCGCCATGACCACATACACCCACCGCCACGGCATCACACCCGCTAAATAAAACGTAATTGCTCCCGCCACCAGAATCGCCACCCGATACCCCAGCAGAAAGACCGACGCACCCGCACCCCGTTCGTATTCTTGTAACACTTCCGTCCGATACGCATCTGCGACGATATCTTGACTGGCGCTAAAAAATGCTACAACCAACGCCGCCAAAAAGAATGGACTAATCGAGAGCGCTTTGATCGTATTCCAAAACTCACAAAAGCCTCTGAATACAGTTTCATTGCGGCACGCGTCTCCGGAGTTGACAGCGACTTGCTGGAGTTGGCTCGTATCTTGAAATGCCATCCAAGCGATCGCTAAAAGTAAAATAATCTGACTAACAATCAGCCAACCGCGACGGCGACCGAGTAAGGGCGGAACAAAGCGATCGAGCAACGGCGACCAGAGGAATTTCAGCGAGTAGGGGATTGCCGCCACGCTAAAGGCTGTGATCACTTTCAGATCAACTCCTTCTTGACTTAACCAGGCTTGAAGCGGCTCTTTTCCAGTTAAGTAAAGCGGTAAGCCAGATGAGAAGCCCAACAGAATCAGAGCCGCCATTTTTCGACTCTGAAACACTCGAAGATACGGTTGAATATTCACGGGATTGAAGCGGGATCGAGAACGTTAGCCATCATCGCATAGAGCGCGAGATCTGCGTTTCTCGATCGTTCACGATGCTCGATTGTTCCACGATTGCGAAATCTTTCTGAGCCACGATTGAAACTCGGCATGGCTATCTAAATCTGCATCAGCAGGCATCTCAGTCCAGTCTCCTTCAGCATCGACTCGATCGACGTACGCATAGAAAGCTTCGTCGTCTTCTCGATGAGCCATCACATACTGTCTTAATTCTTTTTGGCTCATTGCAGCAAAGTTCGGCTTGTTCATCAGAGGTACCTCCATTTCCCGTTGGGGTAAATTTCGATGATATTTTCTTCACCTGCTAAGAAAAAGATATTTCCAGTTCGCTCATCTAGTCGAACAAGGTTGATCAACAGATACATTTTGGTGAATCGACAACATAGCTCGTAGCATTTCTCTTTCTGTGCCAGTGTCGGAATCGCTCTGCCTCCGGTTTGATAGCAAAAACAGGGGCGGTGTTAACCAACGCCCCTTAATTTTAGTCGGTTTCAATCTAGATCTTGCCGTAGCCGCGCCAAACGCCGACTAGAACGCCTTGGATTTCGACTTCTGAAGCGGGAACTTCGGTCATTGGATACAGTTCACGGTTCGGGTTGCCCGGTTTGAGAATGACTTTGTTTCCTTTGCGCTCAAAGTATTTCAGGGTTGCTTTGCCTTGATGGTGTGCTGCCACGATCGTGTCATTCTTGATCGTTCTCGCATCGTTCACAGGCTGCAAAATCACAATATCGCCATCGTCGATCAAGGCATCGATCATGCTGTGACCCCGGACTTTCAGCGCGAAATGATTCGGCTTCAAGAGCAGATTCGATAAGTCGAGGTATTCGACTTCTACATCCGGGAAGGTTTCAACTAAGCTCGTTGCTGCGATCGCGCCTCGGATCGGGACTCCTTGTGGCAAGGGGTTGAGAATCCGAATCGTGCGAGCTTGCCCCTCTGTCCAACCGATGTAGCCCTTGTTGCGGAGGTGCTCCAAGCGGCTTTGGACGGGAGCCGGAGACTTCAGATTCATCGCGGTCATCATTTGCCGAATCGAGGGAGCATGTTGGTGGTCGCGGATGTAATCGACCAGCCAGTCATAAAGTTGTTGTTGGGCTTCGGTAAGGGGTTCCATAAACTCCTGTGAGAATTACAAAATAACTAGAGGATTTTAGAACACTTGTATCACGATTTTACACGTTCGTCTAGTAAATTTGTTTATCATTCTCAGAACATTTGTATCGTCATTTTGATCATTTGTCTAGCGATCGCACCCTGTAAAATTAAAACTGTTGATCAAATCCGAAATTTAAACATGACAGCAATTCGCGAAACCAAGCCTAGACTGACTTCCCGCCTCGTGAGCGGTCTTTTATCGATTCCGCCTGTGTTCAATCTGGCGAGGGTTCGTGCTCGAAATATGATGATCAAACGGGCGGAATCGATCGGTGTTCCTTGGACAAAAATTGTGGCGGATTTGCAAGAACGCGATTGGTCAACTGAATTTGAAAAAGTAAATAATCCGAGTTTGGAATATCCCGAATATTATTTGCGTCCGTTCCATGCGTATGAGAAAGGAAATTTAGGCTGGGAACCTGCAACAGAAGTAGAGGTTGCGGCGTATGCGGTTCATGCTCGAATTTGGAAAGATGCGGGAAAAGATGGCGATCGACGTTTACGCGAAAGTTATCACGAGGTTTTGAAAACTCAGATTTCTACTGCACCAAAAGATATCGTTGATTTCGGTTGTAGCGTGGGAATGAGTACGTTTTCGCTGCAAGAAACATTCCCGAATTCGACGGTAACAGGTGTTGATCTTTCGCCCTATTTTCTAGCAGTTGCAGAGTATCAAACCGGAGACCGTCAAAATATTCATTGGCTCCATGCGGCAGCGGAATCAACGGGTTTACCTGCGGCTTCGTATGATTTGGTTTCGGCTTGTTTGTTGTTTCATGAATTGCCGCAAGAAGCCGCGATCGCGATTCTTCAAGAAGCGAGAAGATTACTTCGTCCCGGTGGACATTTGGCAATGATGGATATGAATCCACGGTCTGAAGTTCACGCCAAAATGCCGCCTTATATTCTGACTTTATTGAAGAGTACAGAGCCGTATTTAGATCAATATTTTGCGTTGGATTTGGAAAATGCGATCGTTCAAGCAGGGTTCAATCAACCGACGCTCACTTGTAATTCTCCGCGCCATCGAACTTTAATTGCTCAATTCTCCTGATTCGGAAAGGAAGCTTGTTTCGAGCAATCAACAGACAGTTCAACATCGCGAACAGGAGACTGAACACTAAGGCACTCAAAGTCTAATTCGCTCAAGGGGGACTGAGACAACAAAGTATGAAGATCGGTCTGTTCTAGTGGCGGTAAGGAGTCGGACATTAAGATAAAACCTGCCTATTAGCGTTTAGATTTTATCTTAATGTCTTAATTTGAGACTTACATTTAGTTCATTTGTGCCAATGCGTTCCGGTAGCCTTCCGCATCACCTTTTTGCAGATACAAATCGGCAGCACGTTGTAAATCGACGATCGCACTTTGCCGATTGCCCATTCGCATCAATAAAACGCCACGCTGATAAAAGGCGTTCGGTCGATTGGAATCGAGGCGAATCGCTTGATTGAAATCCGCGATCGCACCCTGCAAATCCCCAGTTTTCATTCTCGCTTCACCTCGATTCTCAAAAGCGTCTGGATTGTTGCTATCGACATCAGCCGCAGCGCTAAAATCTTGAGTTGCACCAAATCGATCGCCTAACTTCGCTCTCAGTTCTGCCCGTTGGGTCAGGGCAGCAGCGAAATTTGGTTGAATCTGAACTGCTTGAGAATAATCCGCGATCGCGCCCTGTTTGTCACCGGATGCCGCTCTTAAATCTCCTCGGCTCTTAATCGCAGGGGCGAAATTCGGATCAAGTTTCAATGCCTGGTTGTAATCTGCGATCGCGCCTTCGGAATTCTCCAAAGCTGCTCGAATCATACCGCGCTGATGAAAGACCGTTGCACGATCGGGAGTCAGCGTTGCCAATTTGGTTAAATCTGCTTCAGCGGCTTCGAGATAACCGAGTTGGGCATTGACTTGAGCGCGATTGTAGTAGGCATCGGATAAATTTGGTTTCAGGCGAATTGCTTGGGAAAAATCGGCGATCGCTTTTTCTGAATCTCCAATTTCGTGCTGGAGGGTGCCACGAGCTAGAAACGCATCAGCGGAATTGGGTTGCAGTTTGATCGCTTCATTCAAATCAGTTAAAGCCGCTTGTTGATCGCCTTTTTGTGATTTGGCAAAACCACGATTTACCAGAGCAGGAACGGATTTCGGCTCGACTTTCAGGGCTTGGTCAAAATCTGCGATCGCTTCATCCCAGCTTCGTGATTGACTCCGTATAAACCCGCGATTTACGTAGGCAATTGCTAAATTTGGATTGAGTGAGATCGCTTCGTTCAAGTCTGCCAGCGCTGCCTCAATGTCTCCCAAATTAAACCGCGCACTGCCCCGATGAGCGTAAATCAGGGCATCGGTCGGATTCAGTTGCGCGGCTTGGTCGAGGTCTTGGATTGCGCCTTGGTAATCTCCGAGCTTCGATCGTACGGCTCCCCGGCTGACATAAGGACTGCCCCAAGTCGGATTCAGTTGAATCGCGTGATTGTAGGCTTCTAATGCCTCGCGATATTGAGTATCCCGGACGCGATTTTCGCCCTGGCTGAAGAAGTTTTGAGATTGCTGAAGTCGGTTCGCCACTTCGGGAGCGGGCTTGGATTCTTGAGCAATCGCAGGTGAAACAGATAGCCCTAAAGCCGCAATCGCGGCAAGATGAAACGGAAGACGAATAAAACGCATAGCTTAAAACCTGATTCGCGCATCGGTTAAGGTTCTCTTTGCCCTTAACGTTCCCGCAAACCAGGTTTCAACTGACATCACCATTCGGAATTTACGGATATCTTTGTTAAGTTGGGATGAGTTCGCCGGGTCTGAGTTTTGCCCACTTCCCTTTTTCTTCTTTAAAACTGAGACAGCCGACGACATCCCATTCCATTTCGATGTAGTCACTGCGATCGCGAATATTCACATTGATCGTAGGTTCGGTCGCTTCAAAATCTGGAGTTTCAGTTAAATGAGCTTGTTCGTGCTGGGTTTCGACCGCGTTATAAGTGGTACAGCGATCGACATAGTGGCAATTGACGCAAATACACATGATTTCCAGTTCCTCTGATTCACAATAGAGGGATAGGTCGCTTCCTTTTCTGTTACTCTAGCTCAGGCGCAATCAAATGATCACCTGATCTCAGGTTGCATTATGTTGCGGCTGAACCGGGGAAAGTTTTCTCCCACACAGTTTTTTTGTTACAGTACGACTTCGATCTAGGTTAGCAAGCGCGTGAATTTGCAGTTAGAACATTATCGCAACGTGGCATTGGTTTCATCTGCTCTATCTCCGGAGACGTGGCCCTTTAGCTTAAAGTGGTTGCCAAAATCCGCGTGTTTAGTGGGCGGGACAGTGCGAGATGCGTTGCTTGATCGACATTCTGAATATCTTGATCTTGATTTTGTTTTGCCCTCGGATGCGGTCGAGACGGCGCAAGCGATCGCTCGTCATTATCGGGCTGGGTTTGTCGTGCTCGATGCGGAGCGCCAAATTGCGCGGGTCGTGTTTGAACAGGGGACAGCGGATTTTGCGTTACAAGTCGGGGACACGCTCGAAGCGGATTTGCGGCGGCGCGATTTTACGGTGAATGCGATCGCGTACAATCCCCATACAAAAGATTTGCTCGATCCGCTCCACGGCTATGAGGATTTGCAGCAGAAACGGCTCAGAATGGTTTCTGTCGAGAATTTGGCAGAAGATCCGCTGCGATTGTTGCGGGCGTATCGTCAAGCGGCTCAGCTTGGATTTTCGCTGGAATTAGAGACTCAGCAAGCGATTCGAGAACTAGCACCAAATTTGAATCGCATTGCAGCGGAACGAGTGCAGTCTGAGTTGAATTATTTGCTAGGAACGGCGCGGGGAACGCACTGGATTAAGACGGCTTGGGAAGATGGTTTATTGAACGATTGGTTTCCAAGTGCGTCGATCGAGAAATTGGCTCAAATTGCTGCGATCGATCATGTCACGGTTCATCTTCAAGAAACCTGGACAGAATTTTGGTCAGAACTGAGCCGAACAGTTCGGGGCACTCCCAAAGCTTCAGAAGCGAAGGGATCAGTCCGGACTTGGGTCACGATCGCAAAACTCGCCAGTCTTTTACCTGATGATCCCGAAATGGCAGAGGCGCAATTGTGGCGATTGAAGTACAGTCGAGCGGAAATTCAAGCGGTTTGTACTGCTTTGAAGGCGTTACCGCAGTTGAAATCGGATTGTGCGATCATCAATTGGTCACTCGCTGAGCAGTATCAATTTTTCCAGGGTGTCGGTGCAGTATTTCCAGCGATCGCGCTGTTGGGATTTGCGATCAAGCTTCCGGTTGAAGGTGTCGCGATGCTGATCGATCGATTTCTCAATCCGGCTGATCCGGTCGCGCATCCGAGTCCAATTTTAACCGGGCAAGATTTGATTAGTTTGTTGCAGATTCCGCCGAGTCCGCAGATTGGGAAAATTTTGGCAGCGTTGCAGTTGGCGCGGGCGGAAGGGAAAATTTCGACGCGTGAAGATGCGATCGAGTTTGCAAAATCTTTCGTCTAAGGTTTGTAAATCGACAAAATCCGTTAAGCTGTATTCTGGATAACGGTTTTGACTGCCTGAATCGCTGCAAGGGACTAGATAAAACCTTCAGTTATGAAATATAATCGTCAACTGTGTCTAAATTCAGTTTAAGACTGTGACAAGTAAGGGGTAAAAAATGGCTAAACGCCGCAACCAGAAGAAAGAAAAAGCGCTGCGTAACCAAGCGTACGCTCGTAAGTTCCGCAAACGGACAAATACAGGTCGGTTTGGCAACCGGGGTAGACGATTCGATGGCAACCGTGACGAGAACGAAGGCGATCAAGGTGAGAACCGAGTCTCTGAAGGCGCAGCAGATGTCTAGATTGGATTGATAGCGTTACAGACACGATCGCGCTATGAATAAGATCAAAAAAATCCCTCGACTCTAGGAGTTTGGGGGATTTTTGATGCTCATCGAATCAGGCGTGTGACTTCAATTTCGACATCTGGAAAAGCGATCGGGCGAATCATGCCGCTGGTTAAGGTCGATCGCGACTGGTATTCTCCATTCAATGAATCGCGAAACACAATCAGTTCTCTCGTTCTGAGATTAATCACCCAGTACTCAAGAATGTTTGCTGCCGCATAGATTCTCGCTTTCAGTTTCAAATCTTTTTCAAGGCTCGATTCTGAGTATTCGACTAGCCAAAAGATATTTTCAGGATAAGGGTGATGTTCAGTTTTATAGACTTCTCCCAGCGGTTGAACGATCGCTAAATCCGGTTCTGGCTCAGAATTGTTCGATAACGTTACGGGGTGTCCTTCTCGAATTTTGACGCGATTTCTAAGTCGATCGCGCAAATAATCACCCGCATCACTGCTTAAACTGGCATGAGGCAGACCTTCCGGCGGCATTTCAACTAATTCTCCATCTAATAATTCAACGTGAACATCATCGAATACGCCCGCCTCTACAGCTTGGTGATAGTGTTCGATCGTCCATTTCAGTGTGCTGATCGTCATGATTCCAAACTCAGATTTTTTAAGGAATGCAAAATCTAGCAGCATCGAAACAATTGCACTAGACCATAAGCGCATTATATAAAGAACTCCAAGCATTCAACTGTTTGGAGTTCTCTTTAGATTGACTCGATTTTCTATAGGGTCAACGATTGAGCATCCGTTTCAATCAATTTCGCTAGATCCCGTAAAAATGCAGCCGCATCTGCACCATAAATAATCCGGTGATCGCAAGTGATATTCACCTGCATTTGACGACGAACGCCTAGCATTCCGTCATCGGTCGCGACGACATTCGCACGAGAAGCCCCGATCGCTAAAATTGATCCCTGTCCCGGTGGCAAAATCGCGTCAAACGTATCAACTCCGAACATTCCTAGATTCGAGAGCGTAAAGGTTCCAGAACTGTACTCGTCGGGTTGGAGTTGTTTAGAACGTGCTCGATCGACTAAATCTTTCCAGCTACGAGACAGCGAATAGAGATCTTGCTGCTCTGCATTTTTCAATACAGGCGTGATCAGTCCTCCATCTTCCATCGCAACAGCAACCGCAACATTGATTCCAGCATTAAAGTGAATGCCATTTTCAACATAGCTTGAATACAGTAATGGATGTTTTTTCAACGTTACCGCAACTGCTTTCGCGAGGAGTGCAGTCATCGTGACTCCTTTTGATTTCACCTGCTTGTAGAGTTTGTCCAGCGCATCAGTTGTAATCGTATAACCGACTCGGAACACAGGAACATCGAGACTTGCCATCATGTTCCGTACAACCGCTGTTTGGAGCGTATTCATCGGTTGAATCTGACCGGGCTGCGTGGGCGCGGGTGCGGCAGGTCTGGGAGTCGGTGCAACGGCGGCAACGCGAGCAGGAACAGCAGGAACCGGAGTCGGTGCGGCAGGAACCGCAGGCTTCGTCACGGTTTTTCCAGCCGCCGTTTCGACATCTTCTGCCACGATGCGACCGTGAGGACCTGTACCCACTAGGGTTTCAAGATTGACTTTCAGATCTTTTGCGAGTTTACGAGCGCGAGGAGAAGCCACGGTTCGACCATTTTTTGCAGCAGCACTACTGCCATTGGTCGAAGCGGCAACGGCAACAGGTTCAGGAGCGGCAGCGGGCGCAGCGGGTGAATCAGCGGGGGCAGCAGTTGAGGTGGCTTGCTGTTTGGCGAGTTCGATTTCGGCTTCGGTTTCTGCCAGAAGCGCGATCGCGGCTCCGACGGGAGCGGATTCGCCCGCTTGAGTCACGATCGTGGCGAGATAGCCTTCGTAGAACGATTCGACATCCATGTCGGCTTTGTCCGATTCCACCACCACGACGGTTTCGCCTTTTTCAACTTTGTCGCCCGGTGATTTAGTCCAGGACACGATTTTTCCTTCGGTCATCGTGGAACTGAGAGCGGGCATGAAAATTTCATGGATCATGGCGGTTAATCAGAATGGGTCTAGATCTAAACACAAGCAGTGCAGATCAGATTGTATCGAATATTGGTCTGAAAACCGATGAACTGACCCACACTGCCTGCTTAAATCCTCGTGGGGATTTGAAACCTCCGATCGCAAGAAAAAGTACCTGCTGTTCTCACACGTTCAAAGCTTTTCAATTTTTGCGAGTCCTTGCTGGTAAAGTTTGCGAATCGCATCTACGACTTTCGTATGCAAATTTGGAGCGGGTTCAGATTCGAGAATTTGCAGTCGAGTTAAGAGTTTTGCTTCTTCGCTATCGATCGAGCCATCGAGATAAATTAATCCGCTGATCTCTTCAATCAATTGATGACAGCGCTCAGAAGTGGGAGCATCGCCTAAGTATTCTTGCACCCACTGATAGCATTCTTCGGATTTCACCGATCGCAGTTCGTAGAGAATCGGCTGAATTTCGCGATCGCTCTCTACCCCTTTTTCTTTCGCAATCCGCTGAAGATACGATCGCTCTTCAGGCTGAATTCTGCCATCGAGCCATGCGACTCCGATTAGGATTTTCACCAGTGTTTTTGTTTCATCCATGTTTTAGTCTGACCATAAAGAATCCGTCCATATTGTGGCAGTGGGGCAGAACTTTGATCCAACCTTCTGAAGTGGTCAGGGCTGAAAATTGATTCGGGACTTCAATTGACCAGTCTGGGTGTTGAGCTAAAAACTGTTTCACAACCGATTCATTTTCGATCGAATTCAAGGTACAAGTTGAGTAAACTAATACGCCTTGAGGTTTAACCCAAGTTGCCGCTTCGGTGAGAATTTCTTGCTGGAGTTGTGCGAGTCCTGCTGCACTTTGTGGAGTCTGTCGCCAGCGAGCATCGGCATGACGATTTAAGGTTCCAAGTCCAGAGCAAGGGGCATCGACTAAAACGCGATCGCACTGTTCTTTCAATTGCGGCACATCGCGGCTATCACAGGTCAATGTGTGAATTGAGGTTAACGCTAAGCGATCGACATTTTGCTGGAGTTTTTTGAGGCGGGAGGCTGTTTTATCGATCGCCCATACCGTACCGCGATCGTGCATCAATTCTGCTAAATGCAAGGTTTTTCCACCTGGAGCCGCACACGCATCTGCCACAATTTCTTCAGGTTGTGGATCGACCAAGTGACCGACTAACTGAGCGCTGCTATCTTGCACAATCCACCAGCCTTCGGTATAGCCGGGTAGGTTCTGAATTGCGCCTGTGCTCGGAGGCAATCGAAGGGCATTAGGAACGTTTGGAATACGATCGACATGAATGTTCTTAGCTCTCATGGCTGCTTCGACTTGATCGATGTTCGTCTTCAGCGTATTCACTCTCAAATCAATCTGCGGTGGACGATTCATCCATTCACAGAGCTTTTCGGTTTCTGCAATTCCAAACTGGTCACACCAAGTTTGAACAATCCAATCCGGATAGCTGTGTAAGATGCCGAGACGTGCGATCGCTCCGCTACAGGTGCCCGAATGTTCCGGTAATTCCAGCGGATCAGCTTTCAGAATTGTTTGCGTTCTCAAATACTGCCGCAGCAACCCATTCACAACGCCCATTAGTCCACTTAGCTTGTTTCGCTTTGCCAGTTCTACACTGGTATCAACGGCTGCCGATTCGGGAATTTGATCAAGGTAGCGCAGTTGGTACAGTCCCAATTGCAGAATCAAACGGAGATCGGGCGGTTGATTGTTCTTTCTGGCGAATTGATCAATCAGCGCATCTAACGTTCTTTGGCGGCGAATCGTGCCGTAAACGAGTTCGGTGAATAAACGTCGATCGAGCAATGACATCTCAGCCTGCTGCAACGCTTGATCAACGGCAACATCGGCAAACGCTCCTTTGTGAATCGATCGGAGCGCGGTAAATGCAAGTTGGCGGGGATTCGGGGACAACGATCGACAAAGAGGCGAAAGGGCTTATCCAGAATAACGCGAATTCGATCGGTCTTTTGGCGGCGAAGACATTCATCGAATTCGCGTTAGCTTAAACGCTCAGACAAATAGCGTTCCACGATTTGCACAATGCGTTCCGAAGCCAATCCATCCCCAAACGGACTGACCGCATTTGCCATTGTTTGATAGGCGATCGAACTACTCAATAGTTCGCCCGCCTCTTTCAAGATATTGTCCGAATCCGTCCCGATTAATTTCGCTGTTCCCGCCATCACTGCTTCAGGGCGCTCCGTCGTTTCCCGCAGCACCAAGACAGGTTTACCCAAACTCGGTGCTTCTTCTTGGATGCCTCCCGAATCGGTCAGCAATAAATACGATCGTTTCATCGCGCCAACGAGATCGGTATAATCCAATGGTTCAGTGAGAAAGACTCGCGGATGATTGCCCAAAATTGCGGTCAATGGTTCGCGAACCGTCGGATTGCGATGAAGCGGAAGCAGCAAAGCCGTATCTTCAAACTGATTCAGGACTTTGAGAAATCCTTGGGCAATATCTTCTAGCGGTTGCCCCCAGTTTTCTCGACGATGCACCGTTGCCAAAATCGTCCGGTACTTCGACCAATCTAAACCGGGGATATCACAGGGAGGATTGCGATCGGCAACCGCCAGCAGCGCATCGATCACTGTATTTCCGGTTTGATGAATCTCGCCCAAAACGTTCGATCGCTTTAAATTCTCAACTGATAACGCTGTCGGCGCGAAGTGAAGCTGTGTAATTTGCGAAACCAATCTTCGATTTGCCTCTTCAGGATACGGATTGAAAACATTCTCGGTTCGCAATCCCGCTTCCACATGACCCACCAGAATTTTCTGATAAAACGCAGCCAGCGCCGCAGCAAAAGCAGTCGTTGTATCTCCCTGCACCAAGACCATTTTGGGCTGGATCGTTTGAAACAGTTCCTCCAATCCGCGCAATGCCCAGCAGGTAATATCGGTCAGGGTCTGCTTCGGTTGCATAATCGCGAGATCATGCTGTGCTGATAGATCGAACAGTTGCATCACTTGATCGACCATTTCGCGGTGCTGACCGGTGAGCACAACTTGCGTCTCGAACAGGGGCGATCGTGCAAACGCCTGAATCACCGGAGCCATCTTAATCGCTTCGGGACGCGTTCCCACAATCAGACAAACTGGAATCGGCAACTTAAGCATCAGAACTCACCCAACAACAAGGAACGATCAATTTTTCTATTTTGCCCGTAAAAATCCGGAGCATTGCTCGATCGTGCCACCCCCATCATTCGGGATTCGGCATCGAAATAGAATTAAGAAATGTAAAGTTGTTTCTCATAAAAAAGCCCGACCGAAGCCGGGGGAGTCAGACCAGTTCACCGAATGACAGTTCGCTTATTCAGCGATTTCGCAGGTCAGCGGGCAGGACGCATACACAGAAGTATGTAAAGGATTTTCCTTACCGTTTAACCAGCGGAACATTTCAACTTCTTGAGGATGAATGCCTTTGGAGGTTAGCCAAGCCGAGGCAAACATAATGCCGAACGCATGAACCCCAATGACCAGAGCGGAGACAAACAGAATCGAACTAAACGGCAGAATCGCATCGAGAACAAATGCTGCTAAAGCACTAAGCGAAACCACCAAAATAAACATTGGAAATCCGACCACAATCATGCAGACAGTCAGCGTAAAAACCCAAACAGAGAAGCTTTTGAGGTTAAACAAGATAGCAGAATTTTCCAGGCTTTGACTGTTTGCCAAGGTCATCACTTTACTCCTAGTAAATAAGGTTTATTTGGTAGTACGAAAACTTGTTCGCTGGCGGTTCAGTTGCCGCTCTCATGCAAATCAGTATAGGGAAATGATTAGAAAAGGTGAATACAAATTAAAGAAAGTTTAAACTCTGAATTAATCTATGCAAACGATTGAGTGAAATCACTGAACCCCAGAAAGGCTCAGCATTAAGAATAAATACTTAACGAAAGTGAAATTCGATCGAAGAGCGCGAAGCGTCAGGTTAGGGGCGCTTTAAAACTTTTTCGCTCCGATTCTGTCTCGCCCTGAAATGAATTTCGGGCTAATGAGCGAAAGTCTACTAAAAGTAGACTCCGAACCCATTTCAATGCTCTTAGTCCATTGAAATGGACTTTCGTCGATTAGCCCGAAATTCTATTTCAGGGCGGGAGGATAACGAAGTGAACCCCTCTTAAAACACGCCCTAGAGAACGTTATTTGGTCGATCGCTCTGGGAACTATTACGGAGTCAGGGTTGCATCGTGTTTGAAGAACTGGAATTTTACGGAGAGCTTTTCTGTAAAGTTCACTCGCATCCAAATCCGAATTGCAGCCCTGCAATCGATTAAGTTCGTTTGCAGGCTTTTTCTATGGCATCGCGCACCCGTCAACTGTTCTCATTTGCCAGCCAGGTTACGTTACTTTGTTTGACCGTTGCTTTCAGTCCGATCGCAGTTTCTGCCCAAACCAGCCCCGCAGAAATTCGCAAATTAGCAGCGACAGAACAGTCTCAATCGGCGATCGCGGCTCTTAGAAAGCTCGGCAAACCTGCGATCGATAATTTAGTCAGTCTTGCGAAGAATTCAAAAGAACCACAGCGATCGAGAGTATTTGCAATCTGGGCACTGGGTGAACTAAACGCCCGGACTGCAACTCCGGTGTTGATGGAAGCGATCGAGAGTCCTTCTAAGGAAGTTCGCTTAGCGACTCTGGCGGCGTTATCAAAAATCGAAGAGCCTGGAAAAGAAGCCATTCCGCCGTTGGTAAGCGTGCTGCGTGATAAAGATGCCGATATCCGAATCGGAGCCGTTCAAGCTTTGGGGAATTTTGGCAGTGCGGCAAAAGATGTAGTTCCAGAGCTAATCAATCGATTGACTGATCCGAATCGAACTGTGCAAGTGAAAGCGATTAATGCGATCGGGGCAATCGGAACCGAGGCAAAACTAGCGGTGTCACCGTTGACCGATGCGTTAAATGCACCAGAACGAGACGTGCGACTCGCCGCGATCGTGACGCTTGGAAAGTTAGGAGTAGAAGCCAAATCAGCCGTTCCGCTCTTAGCAAAATTGCTCAGCGATCCAGATTTAGAAATTCGGGTGAAAACGGCATCCACACTCGGAAGCTTTGAGAAAGAAGCGATCGCAGCCGTTCCGCAACTCAGACAGGCATTGCAGCATCCCGATCGCAATACTCGGTCTTGGGCGGCAGTCGCACTCGGTCGCATCGGAGCCGATGCAAAATTAGCGGTGCCCGAACTCACTCAAGCGTTAAAAGATCCAGATAAAGATGTGCGATCGCAGGCGACGATTGCACTCGGTCGAATTGGACTCGAAGCGCGATCGGCGTTACCCGATTTAGTCAATGGACTAAAAGATGAAAACGCGGGTGTACGAACGAACGCGGCAGCATCAATTTCTCGACTGGCAGGCGTGTTGCAGGATAAAGCGGCAAAGTTATCAGCGACCGATTTAGTGACCGCTTTCGGAGCTTTGGAAATGGCTTTAACGACGTTAGAAGATCCAAGCGCTCGATTTAACGAAGATGTGACGGATATGGTTCGTCGAGCGGTCAAATCGTTGAGAAACGAAAAGGATTCCCGTCTGTTTGAGCGGGTTCTAGAGTGGTCACAGGCGAATCCTGCGATCGCATTAATCGGTCTGTATATATTATCGATGCCATCTCTATGGTTGATAGTATTGCTTATTCGTCCGCTCTGGTTACTCAAACTCAATAACGCACTGCAACCTTATACAGATTTTGAAATTCCCAGCCCTTTAGGAGGAAGTATCAAAATTCCGTTGCGCTTTGTGTTGTTTATTGGTTGGCTTCACTATCATCCTCGCGTGTTAGATTCTTGGGTGAAAAAGCAAATTGAAGTTGCACGAGAAGCATTCGCGCATAAGAATACGGTCAGCGATCGTAAAGTCTACATTCCGATTCCGGTGGTGATGGATGGAACTGCGATCGCAGAACTCTGTAGCTATGATTTGCACATGACATTCTGGGATGGGCGGCAATGCTTACTAATCTGGGGCGAAGGCGGTATCGGTAAAACGAGTCTCGCCTGTCAGTTAGCAAAATGGGCAATGTCTGATAGCAAATTCGAGCGGTTAAGTCGTCATCGCATGTTACCTGTGTTGATCGAGCAAGAATTAGACTTCAAGCTGCCAGGAGAAAAGAGTCCATTTCGGGAAGCCATTCGCGGACAGTTGCAAGCTCTAATCGATGCGGCAGAGCCGATTACCGATGAGTTTCTCGAAAAGCTTTTGAGGCAGCGACGGATTTTAGTAATTGTCGATCGCTTATCTGAACTAAGCGAAGAAACGCGTCAAGAAATTCGTCCCGGACACCCAGATTTTCCCGCTAATGCGCTGATCGTGACTTCGCGAGTGGAAGAAACGCTAGACGAAGTTCCCAAAACGACTGTAAAACCGCTCCGAATTGAAGGGAATCGCTTATCGTCATTTCTCGAAGCTTATCTCAATCAACGACACAAGCGAGAACTGTTCACCGATCCAGAATATTTTGATGCCTGCGGACAGCTATCGAGAATGGTCGGACAGCGAAACATCACCGTTCTCTTAGCAAAGCTCTACGCTGAGCAGATGATCGCGAAGAAAGAAGGTAGTGAAGGCATTTTGCCGGATAACATTCCAGACTTAATGTTGAGCTATCTCAATGAGTTAAATCGCGACACCGCAGAAGATGAACCAGACAATTTAACCGTTCACGAAGATACCAAGATTATTGCTTGGGAATGTCTGAAACACTATTACCGTCCCGCTCCTACAAAACGAGAAGCGATTCTAAATGCACTACAATCTCAAACTGAAGCTGATGAGGAAACCGTTAAAGCTAGACTAAAACATTTAGAAAAGCGATTGCGGATTGTTCAAGCGATCGGTCCGGCTCAAGATCAAATCTGTTTCGCGCTCGATCCACTTGCAGAATGTTTGGCAGCGCTGCATTTAGTTGAACAATATCAAAGCGATCGAGCATTGTGGAGTCAGTGGTTAATGCAAGCAGACGCGATGCCCGGTTCACCTGACACGATTCAAGGCTTTCTCTTAGCCATGCGTGATTGTTGTCTGACTCGTAGTACTGAGATAGATGTGCCCGACTTTGTAATGGAACAATTAGGGCAGCGAGTTGGACTGAGTGCAGAAGTCTTACGCAAATCGCAGGTTGATCAACGCCTGAGACGACTCACTCCGATGCTTTCCGCTGGAGATACGATCGCTCGCGTAGAAGCGATTCGAGAACTGGGCGAACTAGGGTCTGCTTCTAAAGATGTGTTGCCTGCTTTAGTGCGGGAATTTCAAGATCGCGATTGGTGCATTCGGCGGGAAGTCGCAAGAGCGATCGGGCATATCGGTCCTGAAGCGCGGACGGCAATTCCAGCACTGGTCGAACGGTTGCGGGATGACGATCGACGAGTCAGCAGTGAAGCGATCGCAACCCTTGGAAAATTGGGTGTGAGTTCGATTCCTGCTTTAGTGAGCGCTTTAGATGCAAAAGCGCCTTATGTTCGTAGCAGTGCAGCTTGGGTGTTAGCAAGTTTTAATTCAGCCGCAAAACCTGCGATTCCAGCACTGATCGCTGCACTGAAGGATGAAGATTGGCAAGTTCGATGGGTGGCGGCTTATGCACTTGGCTGTATTGGTCATGAAGCAAAATCAGCGATTCCAGCACTAATCGAGGCGTTTCGGGGTGAATATGAGCTAGTGAGTAAGGAAGCGAGTCGCACTTTATGGCGGATTAGTGGAGAAGCGGAAACGATCGTAGCGGCAATGGGTGAATTGCATCAAATGAGCGATCGAAATTAGCTTTGATTGAGGCGGACACTCAATCTAGTAATGTCACTACGAGGCTGCCTCAAAGATATAAACAGTCCCTTCGCTCTCGTTTGCATCCCGCCCTGAAATGAATTTCGGGCTAATAGTGGAAAGTCTACTGAAGTAGACTAAGAGAGTTTCAGATTCTTAGTCCATTTCTAATGGACTTTCGTCGATTAGCCCGAAATTCATTTCAGGGCGGGATGTAGCAACGAACGAAGATTGCTCAAACATCTTTAAACCTTCTTCATCGTTGCAAATGGAACCTTCTGCGTCACTTCCAAAGTCGCATTTTGAATGTTCTTCTGCACAAATAAAACATCTTTGTTTTGCCACAGCGGAATGAATGGCACCTCATTCACCAAAATCGTTTGTAGCTCTTCAAATAGCCGCTTCCGAGCTTCCGGATTCTGTTCTTTGCGACTTCGATCGATTAATTCATTCACTCGATCGTTGTAATAAAACGACCCTTGCACCACGGTTGATCCTTTCTCACAGCCTTTCTGTGCTGACCCTTTAGCACATTCCATAAACGGCTGAATATAGTTATCTGCATCGAGAAAATCCGGCGACCAATCCCACAAAAAGATCGGATATGCACCACTCTCTACATTCGCGTTTGCTGTCACCGATTCAACGCTATTAAGTTGAACTTGCATCAAATTACCAAGATACTTTTGCACGATCGCTCTTAAAGTCGTCGCTGCCAGTCCATCACTCGAAACGTTCGATCGATACCACAGTTCAACTTGCAGCGGCTTCGATTCAGAATAGCCCGCTTTGGTTAATAGCTTTCGAGCTTTATCGATATTGCGATCGCCCAATTCCTTAAACACAGGTTTCTGTTCACGCAAACTATTTGGAAGCAAGCTGTATAAAGGCTCAACCTGCCCCCGAAAAATCCGACTTTCGAGAATGGGACGATCGACCATTGCCGCGATCGCTTGTCGCACTTCAAGGCGATCGAGCGGCGGAGATTTCACATTCAAGCTTAAATAATCGATTCCACTTCCTGATCGCTCAAGCATCTTCCAAGTATTCTCACTTGCGTTCTCTCTGAGATTACGAACTTGTTCGATCGCAAGACCTTGACCTGCAACATCGATCGCACCTGTCCGAAACGCATTAAATAAATTTGCAGCACTTGAGAAAAACTGAACATTCACGCCCCGATTCGCAGGTTTACCACCCCAATACTGATCATTGGCATCGAACACGATCGAATCATTGCCAAACTTCACCAATTTGTAAGGTCCAGTCCCAACAAACGTTTTCGACTCGAAAGCTTTCTCTCCAATTTTGTAAGCTTTGGGAGAAACTGCACATGCGCCCGAAAATGCAAGTAGTGAAGGGAATCCAGCAAACGGTTTTTGTAACTTAATGACTAATTGATCGTCTCCGACAGCAGAAACTGAATCAATCACATCTGCTAATAAAAACGAAGGTCCTCCACCATTTTCAATAAACCGCTTCAACGAAAACTCCATCGCTTTTGCATTAAACGGTTCACCATCATGAAATACAACTCCCTTTCGCAATGGAATCGTATAAGTCAACCGATCCGCATTCACTTTAGGTAATGCTGTTGCTAATTGTGGCTCTAACTCACCTGTACCCGGTTTGTAGCGATAAAGTCGATCGCCTAAGTTATACAATAAGTTGCCTGCAAACGTGTTGTAAGCATCGGCTGGATCGAGTGTGCTAACCGTGGCAGTGGTACCGATCGTAATTCGTCCGGTTTCGGTGGTTGCCGTTTCAGATGGAGTGCAACCGATCAGAACGGACAAGCAGAGAACAGAGAGGATCAGCGATCGCCAAATTTTTCTCAGCATTACAAGAGCGCCAAAATTAAGTTTTTTGAGTGTAGCAGGAATCCAGCGACGCTCTACAATTCGTTTAAGTGCCAAGAACTAAGATGTTAACCAGTCTGCAAAACCCGTTAATTAAACAACTCCGAAAGCTTCACCGCACCAAAGAACGACGGGAGCAACAAGTTTTCTTACTCGAAGGAACGCATTTAATTGAGGAAGCTTTAGCGATCGATCTCTCTTTTCTCACGGTCTGCTGCACCGAATCTTGGCAAGCTCAGCATCAGAATTTGTTTGAACAATTGCCCGATCGATCCGAGCGATTGGAACTCGTTAGCCCAGAAGTGCTAAAAGCGATCGCCACCACCGTCGAACCGGATGGAATTGTTGCCACGATCAAGCATTTTCACACTCGCCCAGTCGAATTTTCTCAACTCGGTTTAGTCCTCGAAACGATTCAAGATCCTGGCAATCTAGGCACGATTATCCGAACTGCCGCTGCTGCTGGAGTTGAAGGACTTTGGTTAAATGAAGACTGTGCGGATATCGAAAATCCGAAAGTTTTACGATCGTCAGCGGGTCAATGGTTTCGTTTACCGATGTCCATTCGGTCTAGTTTGAAAAGCGAGATTGCGATCGCGAAATCCCAAGGAATGCAAATCATCGCCACCGTTCCCACAGCAACAAAAACCTATTGGGAAATCGACTTTTCTCAACCGAGTTTAATTCTGATGGGAAACGAAGGAGCCGGACTTTCACCCGAATTATTAAACCTCGCGGATGTCCAAGCGACAATTCCGTTAGCGGAAGGCGTTGAATCTTTGAATGTTGCGATCGCGACTGCTCTAATGCTTTATGAAGCCCGAAGGCAGCGCGGTCAGTGATTACGAACCCACTGCCGAAACTGCTTAATCAAACGATTCTCACCAATACTAGAATACTGTCCCAGAAAGCGCATCACATCCGCTGCGGTGAGAATCGGTAACGCAAGACTGCGATCGCAAATCTGATATTCTCCTGCTTGCAACGAGTAAATCGTCAACGATTCCCCATCAAATCGCCACACTTCCGGCACGTTCAAAGCAGCATAAATCGAGAAGCGATTGAGTGAACTCGAAGTAATGTCCACTTCAACCGCTAAATCAGGCGGCGGAAAGTGCCCTAAATTAATTTGAGCAACACCGCGAACCTGTGCTTCGTTTTGAATGTAATAGCACTGATCCGGCTCTAATCCTTTGGATAAATCTTCGCGATCGCACGTCCGAGATCCCAGACTGCGAATCTCTAGATCAAGTTCTTCGGTCGCTGCCTCGATCAATCGTCCCAGCAATTTCTTAAAGGATTCGTGTGGATCAAGTGGCATCCGAATTTCTAAAGTTCCACGATCGTAAGTCAGACGCAAACAAGGCTCTGACTCAAAGTCACGCACAAGAGACTGGTAAGACTGCCAGCTAATGTTTCGTAAGATGACTCGATCGGGACTTTGAATCAGAGTTGCACTCATAGGCTTAGATGTCGAGGTCAGTCAGGTTCAGCTTCGAGCCATAGGTTTCGATGAATTCCCGACGAGGTGCAACGCGATCGCCCATCAATACCGTAAAGACGCGATCGGCTTCCGCAGCATCTTCGATTTCCACTCGCTTGAGCGTCCGAGTTTCAGGATTCATCGTGGTATCCCAAAGCTGCTGAGGCATCATTTCACCCAACCCTTTGAAGCGCTGAATGTGATAGCTGGCATTGTCCGGGAAAGTCGATAAGCGTTCTTGCAAATCGCGCTCACTGTAACAATAGTAGTGATTGCGTCCGCGCTCTACTTTGTACAACGGAGGACAAGCAATATACACATAGCCTTGGTCAACCATCATCCGCTGATAGCGATAGAAGAAGGTCAGCAACAAAGTTCTAATGTGTGCTCCGTCCACGTCCGCGTCAGTCATGATGATGATACGGTGATAGCGCAATTGAGACACATCAAATTCTTCGCCTTTGATTCCTAATCCCAGTGCTGTGATCAGTGCTTGAATTTCAGTGTTTTTGTAGATCTTCGCGTCATCGGTTTTCTCGATGTTGAGAATCTTACCGCGTAGAGGAAGAATTGCTTGGAATCTGCGATCGCGTCCTTGCTTCGCCGACCCACCCGCAGAATCACCTTCCACGATGTAGATTTCCGATTCGCTCGGATCACGAGAAGCACAATCCGCCAATTTTCCAGGCAGCGTCGAAGATTCTAACACTGACTTCCGGCGAACCATTTCCCGCGCATGGCGAGCGGCTTCTGCTGCTTTGAACGCTTGAACTGCTTTCTCGATAATCGCATCCGAAACATTCGGACGAAATTCGAGATATTCAGTCAGCACTTCACCCACAAGCGAATCAACGATTCCGCGAACTTCAGTGTTTCCAAGCTTCGTCTTGGTTTGACCTTCAAATTCTGGATCAGGCACTTTCACCGAGATCACAGCCGTTAAGCCTTCCCGAATGTTCTCACCTGCAAGGTTCGATTCGTTTTCTTTAATCTTGTTGCGCTTACGAGCGATCGTATTGAGCGTCCGCGTCAGAACCGCTTTCAATCCTTCTAAGTGCGTTCCACCGTCAACGGTACGAATATTGTTCGCAAATCCAATGATATTGTCGTTATACGCATCAGAACACCATTGCAGCGCAACTTCAACTTGAATATTGCTGCGCTCACCCTGCACAAAGATCACTTCTTCATGGAGCGGTTGCTTCTCGCGATTCATGTAGGAAATGTATTCGCGGATGCCGCCTTCGTAGAAATAGGTTTCTTCGCGCTCTAAATCAGGACGACGATCGCTAAATGTAATTCTCACGCCGCCATTCAGGTACGCCAATTCTCTCAAGCGTCCAGAAAGCGTCGTGTAATCGAACTGCGTCGTTTCTGTAAAAATCGTGTTGTCCGGCAAAAATGTGACTGAGGTTCCCGTTCTCGCATGAGGATAGGGCTTCACCTGCAATTCACCGATCGGAACACCGCGCTCGAATCGCATCAGATGAACTTGCTTATCGCGCCAGACGGTGACTTCGACCCATTCTGAAAGCGCGTTTACAACCGAAATACCAACCCCGTGAAGACCGCCAGAAACCTTGTAGCCACCGCCGCCGAACTTCCCGCCAGCGTGTAAGATTGTTAGCACGGTTTCGAGACCGGACTTTCCAGTCTTGGCAACGATTCCGGTGGGAATACCACGCCCGTCATCGGTAACCGTGACAGAGCCATCCGCATTGATCGAAATGTCGATCGCTTTACAGTAGCCCGCCAGTGCTTCATCAACCGAGTTATCGACTACTTCGTATACAAGGTGATGCAAGCCGCGAGGTCCGGTACTACCGATATACATACCGGGGCGTTTCCGCACCGCTTCAAGACCTTCAAGGACTTGGATCTGTTGGGCATCGTAGTTTGTCGTCATAGGAAGCGTTCTTTAGGGCAATTGGAAGCGAAACTAAACTTCAAAAGGCAATTTCTACCAAAATTATAGCACAAATGGCTTATAAGGGGTTTTAGAGCAATTTCGGATGAATTTTGAAAGTAGGATGGATCGGTCTATTTTGACTCAAAATTTCCAGAATGAACCAAAAATCTTTAACAATACATCTGTACTTATTATAATCGGTGGCGCGACGGCAACAGGAAAATCTGGATTAGCGATCGAACTTGCCGATCGTATGAGTTCGATCATCCTCAGCGCCGATTCGCGTCAAGTGTACCGAGAGTTTACCATCGGAACGGCAAAACCAACCCTCCAAGAGCAAAATCGCATACCGCATTTTTTAATCGACATCTGCGATCCGACTGAAACACTGACGGTGGCGGATTATCAGATGAGAGTGCAGGAAGTTCTCGATCGTGGTGGCGTTCAGTTTCTCGTAGGTGGAACTGGGCTATATATTAAAGCGATCGCTCGTGGCATGAAAATTCCGAGAGTCGCACCTCAACAGGAATTGCGATCGCAGCTTGAACAATTGGGACAAAAAACACTTTATGAAATGCTGCGGCAAGTGGACGCGATCGCAGCGAGTCGAATTCACGCTAATGATCAGGTGCGAACGCTTAGAGCCTTAGAAGTTTTTTACGTCACAGGTCGCCCGATTTCAGAGCAGCAAGGAGAAGAGCCGCCGAATTTTCCGATTTTGTATCTTGCATTGGATAGCGATCGCTTAGAACAACGGATCGCGAAACGGACTGGACAAATGCTCGAAATGGGATTTGTCGAGGAAGTCAAAACGCTATGTGAAAAGTACGGGGAAGCGTTACCGCTGTTAAATACGTTGGGATATGCAGAGATGCGGCAGTATTTGCGGAGTGAAATTTCACTATCTGAAGCGGAGCGGTTAACAGTACTACATACTCGACAGTTTGCGAAACGCCAGCGAACTTGGTTTCGGGCAGTTTCGGAGATTGAATGGTTCGATTCGGATGCGGCTGATTTAGTCGATCGAGTCTGGTTACGGGTTCAAGAGTTCTACAAAGCGATTTAAACGCGAAAAAGCCCCCCAGTCGTGGAGGGCTTTGTGCTAGTTCTGTTGAGAATTAGCCGTGGATTGCAGGTGCACTCAGTGCAACCGGTGCCGCTTCACCTGCCGCCAAGTCGAGCGGGAAGTTGTGAGCGTTCCGCTCGTGCATCACTTCCATACCCAAGTTCGCACGGTTGATCACGTCAGACCAGGTGCTGACCACACGACCTTGCGAGTCGATGATCGATTGGTTGAAGTTGAATCCGTTCAGGTTGAATGCCATCGTGGACACACCCAAGGCGGTCATCCAGATACCAACCACGGGCCATGCTCCCAAGAAGAAGTGCAATGCGCGTGAGTTGTTGAACGATGCGTATTGGAAGATCAACCGACCGAAATAGCCGTGTGCTGCAACGATGTTGTAGGTCTCTTCTTCTTGTCCGAACTTGTAGCCGTAGTTTTGGCTTTCTGCTTCGGTGGTTTCACGAACCAACGAGGAGGTGACCAACGAACCGTGCATTGCACTGAACAAGCTGCCGCCGAATACACCTGCTACGCCGAGCATGTGGAAGGGGTGCATCAAGATGTTGTGCTCTGCTTGGAACACCAACATGAAGTTGAAGGTTCCAGAGATTCCGAGGGGCATACCATCGGAGAACGAGCCTTGTCCGATCGGGTAGATCAAGAAGACTGCGGTTGCGGCTGCAACAGGGGCAGAGTAAGCAACGCAGATCCAAGGACGCATGCCGAGACGGTAGGAGAGTTCCCATTCACGTCCCATGTAGCAGAAGACTCCGATGAGGAAGTGGAACACGACCAGTTGGTAAGGTCCACCGTTGTACAGCCACTCGTCGAGTGATGCTGCTTCCCAGATCGGGTAGAAGTGCAAGCCAATTGCGTTCGATGAAGGAACGACTGCACCGGAGATGATGTTGTTACCGAACATCAACGAACCTGCAACGGGTTCGCGGATGCCGTCGATGTCCACGGGGGGTGCTGCGATGAAGGCAACGATGTAGCAGATGGTGGCAGCGAGCAAGGTGGGGATCATCAACACGCCGAACCAGCCTACGTACAGGCGGTTTTCGGTGGAGGTGACCCAGTTGCAGAACTGCGCCCACAGGTTGGCGCTTTCGCGTCTCTGTAAGGTGGTTGTCATGGTTGGATAATTACTGTTTGAAGGAATGATTAATGTGGTGTTAACCACACTTTACATATTACAGAGATGATTTCGATTTGTAAAGCATGTTAACAAATATTTCAGGATTCTCCGTCTAAAGGTGTAGGTCAGAACGATAACCGAATTTCGGCTCGATCGAGTCCTTTCCCTTGCCTATTGAGAGAAAAGCTCGTGAAAGATTTGGGCGTGCAGGGCTTCGGTGAATTCGGGCTGAATTAAGGTTGCGACAGAAATGAGAGCGGCTGAGGTTGGGCTTAATAGGGTCGAAAAGATTGCCGTGGCGAGATCTTGAGGGAGACGCGATCGCGAAAATGTTCCCCAACATCCATTTCGCCGTCGATTCTCATCTGATCCGTACCGTTGCAGAACTTTATGAAAACTGATTTCGTTTGCCTGAATTACTCAATGATTTCCTGAGCAATTCTCAGGCGATGCAGCCGTTCTTGCAGTTCGGAACTTTACTGATTTAAAGCGTAACTTAAGAAATTGATAAAGAGACAAGGTAACGTTCTAGACCGATGCATAGTGTGCAATTTACGATCGCAGCCTCACATGAGGAGCAATGATGTTCGCTTTCTTTCGATCTGCAATTGGTGTATTGGGCTGGAGTTACCTGGGTAGCCTTTTGCTCTGGTTGAGTTTGCGATCGCTCTTTTTTGATCGCTTCTGGTGGTTAGCACTGCTCAATACATTTGCGCCTTATCTATTTTTACCGATCGTTGTTCTTCTACCACTGGCGTTTTGGAGTCGAAGGAAGCGTTTGTTGATCGGGCTGATGTTGGGCTGTTTGCTCTTCGTTGGGCTGTTCCCACCAAGGTTAAACTTTCCAACTGTTGCACGAAGAGACACCCTGCTTAGGGTAATGTCGTTCAATCTTCTATGGAGCAATCAGGACTATCCCAAAGTTACTCAGATGATAAGGGCGATGGATGTGGATGTTATTGGGATACAAGAGCTACAACCGAAAGAACTTCCTAATTTATTGAAAGCAATTTCGCCGATTTATCCCTATCATGCGATTCATCCGGTCGATCGCTTTCATACCGTTGCATTGTTTAGTCGGTTGCCGCTTGAAGCTGTCAAACCGTTATCTAGTCCACCGATCGAGCGAGGATTACAAGCAACGATTTATGCTGGAAATCAGCACATTAATGTATTAGTGACGCATCTTACGCCAAATAATATTCCGCTTGATCGATTAGTTGTGGAGACTATCGATCGATACACAAAAAGAGCCGCAGAAACAGAGTTCTTGAAGAAGTACATTCCAGAACAAACCTTGCCAACTCTGATGTTGTGTGATTGCAATATGACGGACAGTTCTGAAACTTATCATGAACTCCGAAAGGTGTTAAAAGATAGTTTTCAAGAGCGCGGTCAGGGAATTGGGCATACGTTAATAAATAGCAGCATTCCCTGGCTTCCGGTTCAACGACTAGATTATATTTGGCACACAGGCGACCTACAGCCCATTCAAGCATTCGTTGGATCGGATGGAGGTTCTGACCATCTCCCAGTCGTTGCAAGTTTCAAAATGCCTTGAACAATTCCGTAAGGCGTGTTAGAAGCGAGAATCAAACGGGTGAACCCTCCAGACGCGGAGGATTCAGGACAGATTAACCTTGAGACGAATTCAAATTGTCGATCGTGATGCCGAATCGGCTCATGTGAATCCGGGCGCGAGTAGACAAGCCCATTTGTTTTAGCAATCGATTGATATGTCGATCGCTAATAGCAACTCCGGTTTCTTGTAGCAAATGTTTTCGTAGCCAGTGGGCTGTCCAGCGATCGAACGGATAGCCAAACTGTTTCGGACTCTGGCTCACCAGTTCTTTGAGGCGAGCGAGATACTCATCGTTGATTGTTTTTGGTCGTCCGACAGGTTGATTGCCCCAATCATCCTGCTGATATAAATTGATACTTTTCGACATGGAACACACTCCCTAACAAATACAATGCGCGATCGCTAATCGTTAGGTAGAATCACCCGTTTCTAATGTTATTGAACTCGAATTGCGTCCTAAAATAAAAGGTCGAAATTACGATATTTTTGTCCAAATTTATGTCCGAAAAAGCACTTTCAAGGGGTTGATTCTTTGAAAGTGCATTGCTAATAATTGCGATATCGGCAGATGCGAGAAGCCACTGCTTAACCTGTCGATAACTTACTAAATCCCACCACGTTTGAATGAACGCAAGATTATAAACTCTGGTCTTCTTCTAGAGATTCAGGCAAAATCTGGGAGAAATTTTAACTCATTAATTAGGAACGGAAACCAAAGAATTGCGACTTATCTAATAAAGTTTGAACCAATTTTTGATTATCCGAAGCAAAGCCCTGCCCCGGATAGACCTCGCTAAATCACGATCGCTAATTTCTCAGCCAAACCTCGAATTGCAGGCGTAAGAGAGGGCGACCGATTTAACCACTGATGAAACAGTTCCTGACTCTTCGATAGAGCAACACCCAATTCAAACTGCCCACTCAGGACAATCAACCGCTCTAGAACGCGGATCTGAGTCTCCGCCCCATCGATCTCACTCTCGTTAAACAGCACCCACAGCGATCGCTCAATAAATCGCTGTAAAATCTCGCGGGCTTCGGGCTGTTGCAGATGACAGCGTAAATGAATCGCCTCAGTTGCGATCGCGTCCAAATGCCCCAAGTGCATCATCACCGCATCTGGCTCATCCGAATCTTGTTCAAGCGATCGCAGCGTCAACAACAATCGATGCCCTAATGCGATCTCAGCCGCGACTTGTAATTCTTGCGGCACTGGCAATTCATCCCGGTGAAATGCCATCAACACGCCATAGTTATCGCGATAAACCTGCGTATAAAGCTGATCCAACCGCGTCAAAGTCTCTTGACTCAGTAACCGCATGATTCGATGCCGCTCTTCCGCAAACAAGTCTTGCAAGCTGTAAGCAACATCTCCAAACACTTGATTCATTTTTAGGATCGTTTGGGCAGCACTACCATGATTCAACGCCTCGAAAAGCTGTTCTTTCACTTGGGTATAGCTCCGCCGCCCTGCAAACGGTTGAATGCAGCAGTGGAAATCCCAACCGCACAGATGCAATACCGCGAAGACGAAATGCTGACTTTCGCGGGTGATTTCTGACGTTAGCTGGAGTTGCCCGATCGCGAGTGTCACCGATCCCATTCGCTGAATCTGATAATCTAACTGATTCGCGGTGTAGCAATAAACGCGCTGCTCCCGTGAGTAAGAAGTAAACAAAGACGAAATCGCGTAGTGTGCTGCAACTTGCTCGAAAGTGATTTGCGCGGGGATCACCAACTGCCGGTAAACTTCCGCGCCATTCTTGAAGCAATCGACATTACTCGGAGCCGATGTCAGTCGCTTGATGAAATTTTTCTCAAGCTGAATACCTGATACATCTCCAGCAAGTTCTAAAGCGCGTGAGGCGTACCGGAGAATCTGAACTCCTTCTGGTCGGGAAAGCTCTTCAAAAAACCAGCCACAACTCGTATACATCAAGAGTGCGTGACGCTGCATTTCGAGCAAACGAAGCGCATCTAGGCGATCGACATTACTCAATTTGTGCGACTGATGGCGAGAGAGGAATTTTTGCACAGAAGCGCGATCGCGAATCACTTGGACATACTCATCCCGCGCCAGCCAGGGATCATTAAATCGCTTTTTCCCTTCTTCCTCGTACACCCGAATCAACTGATCCCGCAACCAATCGAGTGCTTCTCTGAGCGGTCGTCTCCATTTCTGATGCCACAAACCGCCCCCACCACATCCACAATCTTCTTGCCAGCGATCGACTCCATGCGAACAACTCCAAGCCGTCACAGGCTTCAATTCAACTTCCCAAGTCGGCGGATTCAAACTGAGATAATGCGCGAAATTCGTCACCGTCCAATCCCGGTTAGAGAATTCTTTGGTAAACGCATACGCCAAACATTTCTCAGTACCTCCTTTATGATGTCCGAAGGTTTCCCCGTCGGTTGCAACTGAAATTAACTGAGTCGGGCGATGATCCCCGCGAACCGCTTGACCTAATCGACTAGCAAGATGGTGTGAACTGCTCAGAGCCGTATCGAATCCCATATCGCGAGAAATCGGACCGTCATAGAAGAAAACATCAATATACGGAGAGTCGGGATCATTCGATCGCAAATAACAACGATACGGACGAGTCGGATCAATCTGTCCGCCGCCGACTTCTTGCCAGTGGGGATCATTCTGCTCTCTGCACCGTTCTGCTTGAGATGGAGCCAGCACAATGAACTTGATCCCCTCTTCGATCAACACCTTTACTGTGGGGTAATCGACAGCAGTTTCAGCCAACCACATCCCTTCAGGATCACGTCCGAAATGCGATCGAAAATCCGCTTTTCCCCAGCGAATCTGCGTTCGTTTATCGCGTTCATTCGCCAGCGGCAAGATGATGTGATTGTAAACTTGCGCGATCGCGTTTCCATGCCCGTTTAAGCGATCGCAACTTTTACGATCGGCTTCCACAATCCGCTGATAGACCTCAACATCGTGCCGCTCAATCCAACTCATCAACGTCGGACCAATATTGAAGCTTAAATACTCGAAATTATTAACGATCCCCAAGAGTTGACCCTGATCGTTTAGCACTCTGGCGAACGCATTCGGGCGATAACACTCGTGATGAATCCGCTCATTCCAGTTGTGAAACGGAGCAGCACTCGGTTGACGCTCGATCGCATCTAAATACGGATTTTCGCGGGGTGGCTGATAGAAATGCCCGTGAACCGTGACGTAAACCCCGATCGCAGTATTGAGGGGATCGCTAACGGGATCATGAGCATTCAAATCGACAGGCACTAAACGGGAGGAAGTATCAGAAAGTGAAGTCATGGGTTAATTTCCACATTGAAAATATGCTCATCTGCGATATCTCCAAATCGCAGAGTCAGCAGACGGTATCAAACTCAGAAAAAGACTAGAGCGGAGGCAGCTTCGTGCTGAGACGAGCAATCCCACCATAACAAGACTGAAAAAACCACAACTTAGCTCAGAGTCCAGTGGAATCCACGCCAGAGCTAGATTGTGACAATGCTGATGTGAAAGCAGATTGATGAATTGAATGGCTCCGATCCACCGTCCTGCAATCATCTCTTTCGATTGAACCGTACTCTGAACTGATTTTTAGAATCCCTTAAGAATTTTGTATGTGAGTTTACGATCGCGCCACCAAAATTTATTTTTTGTGATGAATGATCCGGAATTCCTCTGCCGAAATGCGTCGATCGTGAGTATCCTATTGAGGACGAAACCCTCACTCTCGAAACGCGCATGTCAGTCAAGAATACGGTTTTTACAGCATTACTCGTGATGATCCCGGTGTCGATCGCGGCTCACTACCTCGAATGGGGAGCGCTTGTTGTCTTTGGAACGGCTGCTGTGGCGATCTTACCGCTCGCCGCCTGGATGGGCACTGCAACCGAAGAGATCGCCGTGGTAGTCGGTCCGACATTAGGCGGTTTGATGAATGCGACCTTTGGCAATGCAACGGAGTTAATCATCGCTTTAGTCGCCCTCAATGCGGGCTTTGTGGATGTCGTAAAAGCCAGCCTTACAGGTTCAATCATTGGTAATTTACTTTTGGTGATGGGCTTGTCGATGCTGCTTGGCGGATTGCGCTACAAAGAGCAGGAATTTCAGCCGATCGTGGCACGAGTCAATGCGTCCTCAATGAATCTTGCCGTGATCGCGCTCTTGTTACCAACAGCGGTGAATATCACTTCAAGTGGAATTGACTCGAAGACTTTACAAACGCTCTCGGTGGCAGTCGCGATCGTGCTGATTACGGTTTACGCTCTCACGCTTTTATTCTCGATGAAGACTCACACGTATTTGTATGACGTGGGAACCTTAGAGAGTGGGAACGAAGAACTTGCAGAAGCGAATCTGTCACATGACGGCAAGAAGCCAAATATTGCGCTGTGGTCGATCGTGCTGCTGGTCTGTACGATTTTTGTTGCGATCGAATCAGAATTGCTCGTCGATAGTCTGGAAGTTGCAACTGAGAAACTAGGACTGACAGCGCTGTTTACCGGAGTAATTCTGTTGCCGATCGTTGGAAATGCCGCAGAACACGCGACCGCTGTAACCGTAGCAATGAAGGACAAGATGGATTTGTCACTCTCGGTTGCCGTGGGATCAAGTTTGCAAATCGCGCTCTTTGTCGCTCCAGTGTTGGTCATCGTCGGTTGGTTTATTGGGCAGCCGATGGATCTCGATTTCAATCCATTTGAATTAGTTGCGGTTGCAGTCGCGGTCTTGATTACAAATTCGATTAGCTCAGATGGTCGATCGAATTGGCTTGAAGGAACGTTATTACTCGCAGCTTATCTAGTTCTCGGACTTGCCTTTTATTTCCATCCTGTAATGGCATAAATGTCTGTTTCTGAAAACACCGCATTCGCTCCCAAGTCGATCTATTCTTGTTGAAAACTTGGAGAGTGTATGGCGACTTTGTACGAAAAGCTCGGTGGGAAAGCTGCGATCGAGGCTGCTGTGGATCAGTTTTATCAGCGAGTTTTAGACGACGATCGCATCAGTCACTTCTTTACGGGTGTCGATATGCAGAAACAGCGACAGCATCAGAAGGCATTTCTCACCTACGCTTTTGGGGGATCATCTGGATATGACGGCAGAATGCTTCGTGAGGCATCAGCATCTTGTGGAAAATAGCGGATTGAGTAGCGCTCATTTTGATGCAGTGGTTGAAAACTTGGTCGCAACCCTAAAATCGCTTGGTGTTTCAGATGAACTGATCGGGGAAGTCGGCGCGATCGCGGCTTCTCATGCCACTAAACGAGAAGTCCTGAACGAACTGGCATAGTGACGTTTGAAAAATTTTCTTGCTCCGCTTAATATTCTTGAAGCGTAGGTAGATTCTCGGTACTGATCCGGATCAAAACCATTAATCGCGGAAAACTAGAAACAGGAGCGGTAGTAAAAGCTACGTGAAGACAATGCGGATCTTTGTGTAAAGTCTTGATGAAGTGACACAGGTTACACTGAGTCTTCACGGATTTCATTACGATCGCCATACTTTGACCTTGCCCCGGTCGAGTCCGATTCCTATCTAATTGATGTTCCTGAAGTCTGGGGTTGAGGAGTGCTGAAACCATGAATGCTGGATCGATTTATCAAAGTCGCGGAATTACGCCAGAAGAACAGCGACTTTATGATCATTTACTAAATCTGGTTCAAACTGAATCGCCTCAAGCCTTGAACGAGCGGTTTCGCCTCTTGTTTGTCGAAGGAACTGGCTATCCAGACCTCGCTTTTCAGCAAGACCTCGATCGCTTAATTCAGTCCAGCACTTCCGCGCAAGAATTTCGTTTTATCCTGAATCGCTGCTGCCATATTCTGATCAACCGCTGGCAGTCTCGCCCTCAACATCAGAGCGCGATCGCAGAACTGATTTCTTCATTCGACTCGACTCCGACCCGTCCAGTTACCGCAGATTTTGGTCGATCGCGCATCATCAAACAGCAGCGCACTCTCATTCAGGAGTTTCAACAAACTGAGCAATATCTCACTCTCAAACGTCTCGCAACCGTTCTACAGCCCGCGCCGACCGAAACCGAGTCGTTTGACACGCTCATCCGTCGCTATCCTTATCTGTACGAACATTGCCTTGTCGCTGAGGGAACCCCTGACATTCAACAAGTTTCGATCCGACAACTTCAAGCCGATCGACAAAAGCAATTCGAGATTGACCTGTCTAAATATGTGACTTATCAGGTACGGCGTAATTCTAGCGATCGTGAAATTCACCCGGTACAGAATCCAACTCTGTTAGACGATCGCTCTCTCAGTGCTGCACTTCATCAATTCACCGGAAAAGTAAACGGAAACGATACCTGCCGCGAGGTGGCACAGCGATTTTTAACCCATTGCCAGGAAGTTCGATCGTACAAAGAATTCAAAGCTGAGCTATACCACTACCTCACAAATAGTGTGAATCCCGCCTACGGAAAGCGCCATTTCAATCAGCAACTTGGCAACTTATTAATCAATACTTATCCACAAAGCGACTCACAGCCGCTCACCGATTTCCTCATGGTGCGGACTTGCAGCCAATTGTTAAACTTCCTCGTTGTCGAGAGCGTCCATCGACCCCAGCATTTTGTTTTTGTCGATCTCCTCTCGAATTTAGGGGCGACTTCAACCACGCAGCTTTTACTTCAAATTGTTCTACTGTGTCGGCGGGTGAAGCCTTATTTAGAAAAGCGATTTTCGATCTTATTTCATCACTATGAAAGCTACAGTCGCGATCGCGTTCAGTGGCTGATTGCCGCAATGGAAAACCTACAACTCGCACTCAGTACAAACTTCAGCGCTTTGAATCTGTGTTTTGTGAATCAGTTAATGCGCTCTTAGATGAGATTTGTGCTAACCTTCATGATGGTAGGTTGCGCGTTCTTTAAGAAGCTGTGCATACTTGTTCTGTACAAGAACAGCCGTGTGGACAGCGATTTTTAGTCCGTTGGAATCTACAAATCTGAATTTAATTGGAGGATCAAGCATGACCCAAGTGGTTTTAGGAGAAAACGAAGGCATCGATTCAGCGTTGCGCCGCTTTAAGCGCCAAGTCTCAAAAGCTGGAATTTTGGCAGATCTGCGATCGCACCGTCATTTTGAAACCCCGCTGGAAAAGCGCAAGCGCAAAGCGATCGTCGCCCGACGCAATCGCCGCTACCGCTAACGGTATCAGTCGATTCTTGTCATAAGGATCGATTTTTTGGTCTCAGACCGTTTATCGGCAGCATTGCTAGGATGTGAGGAGTGCAGATTACTTCTCCCGTGAATTTATGACTGACTCCATTTCCGATACTGGCAAACCTTTGGATGAGGAGCTAGACGAAGCGATCTCCGGATTCGATGAGATCCAAGCTGAGCTAAATTATCGACAGGCTCAAACGACGCTACGGGAGCTAGTTGAAAATCTCGATTTAACTGATCAAGAGCGATCGGGGCTGGAGTCAGAAATTCACGGACTAGGGACGATGCTAGAAAAGCTCGATCGTCTCGTGGTTCAAATCGCAGCCTTTGGAATGGTCGGGCGCGGTAAGTCTTCGTTACTCAATGCGTTACTCGGTCAGCAAATTTTTGAAACAGGCGCAATTCATGGCGTGACGCGATCGCAGCAATCCGCTCAGTGGACTGTGGCAACTGAAGCGATCGAGGGCAGCGATCAAGAAATCCTGCGCGTCAAACTCCCCAGTACTACCAACTCTCAAATCGAATTAATTGACACTCCTGGAATCGATGAAGTCAACGGCGAAGCCAGAGAAGCCTTAGCGCGTCAAGTTGCTCAACAAGCCGATCTCTTACTCTTTATTGTTTCCGGTGACATCACCAAAGTCGAATTTCAAGCACTCTCAGAACTGCGCGAAGTTGGGAAACCGATCATTTTAGTGTTCAACAAGATTGATCAATACCCCGATGCCGATCGCATGAGCATCTATCAAAAAATCCGCGATGAGCGCGTCAAAGAACTGCTCTCACCCGATGAAATCGTGATGGCGGCGGCTTCTCCACTAGTTGCACGAGCGGTCAAACGTCCTGATGGTCGCATGTCCCCGCAAATGATTAGAACAGAACCGCAAGTTCAAGATCTCAAACTGAAAATCCTTGAAGTCTTGCATCGAGAAGGAAAATCTTTAGTTGCCCTGAATTCGATGCTGTTTGCAGATGACGTTCACGATCGCTTACTCCAGCGCAAACTCTCCATTCGCGAACAAAACGCCAATCGCGTGATTTGGAACGGTGTGATGACGAAAGCGATCGCAACTGCGGTTAATCCAATCATGGTTCTCGATATCATCAGCAGTGCCGCGATCGATGTTGCAATGATCATGAGCTTATCGAAGCTCTACGGCATCCACATGACTCAACAAGGTGCAATCAAATTGTTGCAGCGTATTGCGATCGCGATGGGTGGCATTAGCGCGACTGAATTGTTGACGAACTTGGGATTGAGTTCGCTGAAAGGCTTGTTAGGGTTATCGGCTCCGGCAACGGGGGGATTGTCGATCGCGCCTTATCTATCGGTGGCTTTGACTCAGGGCGCGGTGGCGGGGGTTTCGACTTATGCGATCGCTCAAGTAACCAAAGCGTATCTTGCCAATGATGCCTCTTGGGGCACAGAAAGCCCGAAAGCGGTTGTGACGAGAATTTTGGCTTCGTTGGATGAGGATTCGATTATGAATCGCATTAAAGATGAGCTTCGGGCAAAGCTCGATCTTCACGATCGACAAGCGAAAGCAAGTCAGTCAAATGCGAAATAGCTTTTGGTTACGCGATCGCTGTTCCACATCAATACATTTACCCGATATAGAACTTTCTTCAAAAGAAGATTTCTAGCAGAGGAGATACCAACTTTAATGATCAACAAGTGATCCGAAAAATATTGCTCCAAATCTGATTGCCTGAAGTGACACGCCCATCCGATGCGCTGAAAGAGAGAGAAGCACCCATGACACAACTAATCGATTGCTGAAAATTTAGTGCTCCATCTGATTCTGAACTTTGTGAGTATGTAAAATAGCTCTGAGGCTGATTTGTATCTACAACGCGAATAGAAATTGTTGTACTTGCTAAAAACCCAGATCCTGTCACTACAAACTTGCCATCTTTCTTCGTGACTGAAATTTGCGGATTTGGAGAACCCGCTGGTAGTTTCCCTCCAGATGATTGGTTCTTGAGTTCTGCAATCTCTTGCTTAAGTCGCTGATTTTCCTGTTCTAGTGTTTGCACTCGCCCTTCTAGTCCTTGCACTCGTCCTACAAGATTTCCCAACGATTGTATCTGTGAGAAAAGAGCATTGATATTTCTGCCTTGAACAACCAAGTTATCTGTAACCTCAACATTGCCGATAAATTTCCCAGCAAGTCCACCACCAAAACTTTGTCCCTGTACGGCAATACCATCAGTGCTCTCACCGCGAACCCCAAAACCAGAACCGACGCTGTTACCATATACCCCAGTCCCAGTCGGATCAGTAGAGTGTCCAAAAACTCCTTGCTGAATACTCTCACCATACACACCTGCACTCTGACGGAAAACACGATCGCTTCCGCCTAGTAGTCCTAAACTCTTTTTAGAGTGGCTAACCCCAACAACTCCTGATCCCTTGTCAGCCGTTACACCTCGTAGTGATGGGTGTTGAGCGGCATCCAATGCAGGAGCTTTAATCTGAATATCGTCTTCTAGAAGTCCGTCTGGCATAAATTACCCTCTTTGGTTATCTAATAAAACTTTGGCATTATGTGACTGCTCTCTGCCATTACCCTCACGGGTAAGATTTTTCCAAGGCTCATAGAATTCGTGCAGTTGGCGAAATCGTCGATCGCTAATTTCTGGTATCTCAGGACTGTCCACTAACGGCTCCACACCCAATCACAGCCATATCGTTTCTGACAGCGATAAGCCTGCACTTGATAGCCTTTTGGAATCGGTTGATTTTCCAGTTGCAGCAGATTTGTATTAGATGAAACTACAGCTTTGCAAGTTCGATCAATGCCACCACCTGACCATGATCCGATTGCCAATCTTCGACCTCATCTTTGCTCAGCGTTTCATCAATTAGATGATCATTGAACACTGAAACATATCCCACTCGACCCACGCGATCGCGGTTCTGCTCAACAAATTCTTGGCTCACCAAAATGTGATCGAGGCTCCCATAATGTCCGTTGTGGATGTGGGTGTAGTAGAAATCGCCATAGCTTTGACGTGCCTGAATATCTTTGACGTGATAGAGCAACACATCCCACACCGCTTTTTTGCGCTCGATCGACAATCTTCTAAACGGCGGCTCACCCGAAATCAATTGTGTCGTCACAGCTAAGCTTTCATCATTCAAATCGCCCATTGCAATCACTGGATGATTGTTCCCTTGCATCAGATTGATCAAAATTGATCGCAGTGCAACGGATTCTGCCGATCGACGAATCAGCGATCGAACTTGTCCCTTTGCTTGCTCTAATGGATCATTCGGATCAGCCCCTTCTGCTATGTCTGGTCGCTTCGATTTCAGATGCGCCACAACAAATGTGCATTCCACACCTTCTCGAAGTTCAACTCGAACACACAGCACCGGACGCGAGAACTGTTTTAGCGCTAACTCTTCCCCTTCAATTTTGAGCAATGCAGCTTCGGGAAAATCAGCGATCGCTTCATGGCTGATTATCGGGAAACGAGACGCGATCGCAACAGAGGGTGTAGTCGTTTGTTCCTTCGCGAGAACGACATTGGCATCTTTAAGAAATTCGCTTTGGTCGATCGCATCTTGGAGCGCTTGCTGCTGCCAAACTTCCTGAAATCCCACAACGTCAGCTTTCATCGAATCAAGCTGATGCCCAATCCATCGAATCTTCTTAGCATAAACGGATTCGCTGTATTTCTGATTGTAGAAAGGAACGTTTGCCAGCGATAGATTGTAGACGTTAAACGTTCCAACCTTGAAACTATTCTGAGTCATCGAATGAACCCTCAAGCATTTGTGCAGTTGTACACGAGGGTTTTAATTTTGGCAGGTGTTTTAGCCGACATTGAGGAAGTTTATTGCCCGATCGCGCTACTTATTGCGATAACTTTCCTTACGATGTCTGCAACTCAATATCGTGATAGACAACGCTTCATCGTCAATCTCGTAACGTATTCGGTAATTCCCAACCCTGAGCCGATACTCGCTCTCAGATCCCTTCAGCTTCTTGACTCCATCAGGGCGAGCATCATCTGTCAGCAATAAAATTTTCTCAACTAGCCTTTCTCGAACGTCAGTCGGTAATTTATCAAGCTGCTTTCCAACAGCTTTTGGCACATTGACAGCATAGCTCATGTTTCGCGCTCAGAGCGTTGAGCAGCATATTCCTGAATTGTTTGATAATTACCTTCTCGATAATCCTTTCGAGCCTCCTCTACCTCCGCCAACACTTCTGGATCGTTTTCTAAGTCCTCCTCTGTCTCGAAGATAGCGTCTTCTAAAATATCAGCTAGTTTCCGCTTGTCTTCTAGGCTTAATGAAGTGACAGCCTCAATTAGCGATTCAAATGAAACTTGGAGATTGACGATCGACATATTGATTTCATTGAAAGCTGAGTTAGTCAATTCTAGCGCGAGAGCCAATAGACCTACTCTGTGTCTACTTTAGCAGAATCAATTTCACCACGATCGTCGAGCAAGTTTGCCGTAATTAAACGAGCTGCACCACGACTTGTCCAATATGAACTGTGAGCGTCGGCAAGTCCAACCCCCATAGCAGCGTGAGCTTGACCAAAAGTACGAGCCGCCTTCTCCGCTCCATTTCTATCCGCCCAAATATACTTATCGCGGAAAAAGAAGTTTGGCATTAATCTAGCATTCATCGCCGATTGAAGGGGATAGGCAATAATGTCAGAAGCATGAATGATGTTAATCCAGCGAAGTTCACTAGGTTGATACTGAGAAGCAAAGGCTTTCACTTTTTCTGGTTGAACATCCAGCATCATATTGAAAAACAGCACTGGAGATCCCATAGTTGTAATACTTTTAAGCCGCATCCTAGAAGTATTTACAGAAGCGTCAGGAACTTGAATCAGTTCACGAATGGTATGAGCTGGATCACCCTCTGAAAAGCGATCAGAAAATAGGACATCCCAAAGCACTACTGTACCGAGTGAATGAGCAATGATATGCAGTTCTTCATCTTGAGGTAGATGTTGTAGAAATTTACGAAGCTGTTCTGCAATGATCCCCCTTACGTCTCTGCCACGTTCTGTGTTGAAATACGTTAAAACATCTCCAAAAAAATCAGAAATGAAATCTTCTCGAAATTCCTGATATCTGAAAACATCCTTCGTGTCCAGGTGCGGGTAATTTTTCTTAAGTTCCTTCAGGTCTTGATGTACCCAGTTCCACAGCCTGCCCTTCTCATTTACAACAGTGCCCCAGAAGCTTCCGTAAAAATATGGAAGTTGCTTGTCTCTGTTAGAAAACTCCTCCTTCAAGAGAGTCTGTAAACGCTTTGAATAAGCAGCATCTTTAGTCGCAACACCATGAATGAAAAATACTTGCATAGCAGAAGGGGCTTGAGATTGACAGACTAATTGTTCCCTTCTTGAATTGCAATTTCCCCTTCAAACCAAAAATCCCCCACCCGAAGGCGAGGGATTTCCTTATTTATCTACCACAGTCAGTCGGATCAACCGAACTTACCAGCGGTCGCTGCAATCAGGAAGGCTGCATACGTCAGCACATACCCAGCGGCGAAGTGAACCAAACCGACTAACCGACCTTGAACGATCGACAATGCAACTGGCTTATCCTTAAAGCGAATTAAGTTCGCTAACGGAGTGCGCTCATGTGCCCACACCAGCGTTTCGATCAATTCTTGCCAGTAGCCACGCCACGAGATCAAGAACATAAATCCAGTCGCCCAGACCAGGTGCCCGAAGAGGAACATCCAAGCCCAAACCGCCAGGTTATTCATGCCATACGGGTTGTAGCCGTTGATCAGCGGAGCCGAATACTGCCAGAGGTAGTCACGCAGCCAACCCATCAGATAGGTCGAGCTTTCGTTAAACTGAGCCACGTTACCAGACCAGATCGACAGATGTTTCCAGTGCCAGTAGAACGTAACCCAACCGATCGTATTCAACATCCAGAACATCGCCAGATAGAAGGAGTCCCATGCGGAGATATCGCAAGTACCACCACGACCCGGACCATCACAAGGGAAGGCATATCCGAAGTCTTTCTTATCAGGCATCAGTTTCGATCCACGAGCATCCAACGCGCCCTTGACCAAGACCAAGGTGGTGGTGTGCAGACCGAGCGCGATCGCATGGTGAACTAAGAAGTCACCAGGTCCGATCGTCAAGAACAGCGAGTTCACGCCGCTATTGATTCCATCCAACCAACCGGGCAGATAAGCTGCACCAGAGTTAGACGCGATGCTGTCAGCGTTCGACAGTAAGGTATTGAAACCGTACAGTGCCTTACCGTGAGCAGCTTGAACGAACTGTGCGAACACAGGCTCGATCAGGATTTGTTTCTCAGGAGTACCGAACGCAACGACGACATCGTTGTGGACGTACAGACCGAGAGTATGGAAGCCCAAGAAGAGCGACACCCAGCTTAAGTGCGAGATGATGGCTTCCTTGTGTCCCAAGATTCGTGCAAGCACGTTGTTTTTGTTTTGGTCTGGGTCGTAATCACGAACCCAGAAGATCGCGCCGTGTGCAAATGCTCCAACCATCAGGAAGCCTGCAATGTACTGGTGATGAGTGTACAGTGCTGCTTGAGTGGTGAAGTCCTTCGCCATGAACGCATAAGGCGGCATCGAGTACATGTGTTGTGCCACCAGAGAAGTCACCGTTCCCAAAGCACCCAGGGCAAGACCCAATTGGAAGTGCAGCGAGTTGTTTACGGTGTCATACAATCCGGTGTGACCGTCACCCAAACCACCCGCAGGCGGCTTGTGTGCGTTCAGAATGTCCCGAATGCTGTGACCGATTCCAAAGTTGGTGCGGTACATATGACCCGCCACGATGAAGATTACCGCGATCGCTAAGTGGTGATGAGCCATGTCGGTCAACCACAGCGATTCTGTTTGCGGATGGAATCCACCGAGGAAAGTCAAGATCGCAGAACCCGATCCTTGCGCCGTTCCGAAGATATGGTTTGCGGTATCCGGATTTTCGGAATACGCGCTCCAGTTACCAGAGAAGAACGGTCCCAACCCTGCCGGGTGCGGCATCGTGGTCAGGAAGTTATCCCAGCCCACATGCTGTCCGCGAGATTCGGGAATCGCAACGTGAATCAAGTGACCTGCCCAAGCCAGCGAACTGACTCCGAACAATCCAGCCAAGTGGTGGTTCAGGCGCGATTCAGCGTTCTTGAACCAAGCCAAACTCGGACGGAATTTCGGCTGGAGGTGCAACCAACCTGCGAACAGGAGGACTGCCGACAGAATCAGCAAGAAGATCGAACCTTGATACAGGTCGCCGTTCGTTCTCATGCCGATCGTGTACCACCAGTGATACAGACCAGAGTAGGTAATGTTGACAGGATAGTTCGCGCCGCCTTGGGTAAAGGCTTCCACGGCAGGCTTACCGAACTGAGGGTCCCAAATCGCGTGAGCGATCGGGCGAATGTTGAGCGGATCTTTGATCCATTGCTCGAAGTTGCCTTGCCAAGCAACGTGGAACAGATTACCAGATGTCCACAAGAAGATGATTGCCAAGTGACCGAAGTGGGTGGCGAAAAGCTTTTGGTAAAGCTTCTCTTCCGTCATTCCGTCGTGGCTCTCAAAGTCGTGAGCGGTGGCAATTCCGTACCAAATCCGACGAGTTGTGGGATCTTGGGCAAGGTCTTGACTAAATTTTGGGAACTTAGTTGCCATAGCTGTTTGTTAATCCTCGCTCATCCGATTGAAATTGATCGAGCTAGGAAGAATGCCCATGTTGTGACGATTCCACCTAATAGGTAGTGAGCAACGCCCACAGCACGTCCTTGAATGATGCTTAATGCACGCGGCTGAATTGCAGGTGCAACTTTCAGCTTGTTGTGTGCCCAAACGATCGATTCGATCAGTTCTTGCCAGTAGCCACGTCCGCTAAACAGGAACATCAAGCTGAATGCCCAAACAAAGTGAGCGCCCAGGAACAGAAGTCCGTAAGCAGACAGTGCCGAACCGTAAGATCCAATCACCTGTGCCGCTTGTGCCCACAAGAAGTCGCGCAACCAGCCGTTAATGGTAATCGCACTTTGAGCGAAGTTACCGCCCGTGACGTGATCAACCGTTCCATCCGGTGCAACCGTACCCCAGACATCCGACTGCATTTTCCACGAGAAGTGGAAGATCGCGATCGATAAGGAGTTGTACATCCAGAACAGACCGAGGAACACGTGATCCCATCCAGACACTTGGCAAGTACCGCCACGACCCGGACCATCGCACGGGAAGCGGAAACCAAGGTTAGCTTTATCAGGAATCAAGCGTGAGCTACGTGCAAACAGCACACCTTTAAGCAAGATGAGGACTGTGACGTGAATCGTGAAGGCATGAATATGGTGAACCATAAAGTCCGCCGTACCCAAGGCGATCGGCATCATGGCAACTTTGCCACCGACTGCGATCGTTCCACCACCGAAAGCGTAACTAGCCGGAGCCAATGCGTTCGGAGCGGTTCCACCCGGAGCCAGCGTGTGGAGGTTTTGAATCCACTGCGCGAACACGGGCTGAAGTTGAATTGCGGTATCCGAGAACATATCTTGAGGACGACCCAAAGCGCGCATCGTGTCGTTGTGCACGTACAGACCGAAGCTATGGAAGCCCAAGAAGATACAAACCCAGTTCAAGTGGGAAATGATGGCATCCCGGTGACGCAGAACGCGATCGAGGTTGTTGTTTTGATTCGCAACCGGATCGTAGTCGCGCACCATAAAGATTGCTGCGTGAGCCGCACCACCGACGATGAAGAATCCACCGATCCACATGTGGTGCGTGAAGATTGACAACTGCGTTGCGTAGTCGGTTGCCAAGTAGGGATAAGGAGGCATCGCGTACATGTGCTGCGCCACGATGATGCTCAACGAACCAACCATTGCTAAGTTGATCGCGAGTTGAGCGTGCCAAGAAGTGGTCAGGTTTTCGTACAGCCCCTTGTGACCTTCTCCGGTGAACGGTCCTTTATGCGCCTCAAGGATTTCCTTGATGTTGTGACCGATACCCCAGTTGGTGCGGTACATGTGTCCGGCGATGAGGAACAACACAGCGATCGCCAAGTGGTGATGCGCGGTATCGGTCAGCCAGAGTCCGCCCGTGACCGGGTTTAATCCACCTTTAAAGGTGAGGAAGTCAGCATATTCGCCCCAGTTGAGGGTAAAGAAAGGAATAAGACCTTTTGCGAAGCTGGGATAGATGTCTGCCATCAATTGGGGGTTCAGGATGAACTCGTGAGGCAGAGGAATCTTGTCCGCAGGGACACCGCGATCCAGGAGTTCGTTAATCGGCAGTGCGACGTGGATCTGGTGTCCAGCCCACGACAGCGAACCGAGTCCGAACAAGCCGGAAAGGTGGTGATTCAGCATCGACTCCACGTTCTGGAACCATTCCAGTTTGGGAGCGCGCTTGTGGTAGTGGAACCAGCCCGCAAACAGCATCAAGCCAGCCATGACTAAGCCGCCGATCGCGGTGACATAAAGCTGGAAGCTGTTTGTGAAGCCAGCCGCTCTCCACAGTTGGAAGAATCCAGAAGTGATTTGAATTCCGTGGAAGCCGCCGCCGACATCCGCGTTAAGGATTTCTTGTCCGAAGATAGGCCAAACAACCTGAGCACTGGGTTTAATTCCAGTGGGGTTGGCGAGCCACGCTTCGTAGTTTGAAAACTTAGCGCCGTGGAAGTACATTCCACTCAACCAAATGAACACAACGGCTAAGTGACCGAAGTGTGCGCTAAAAATTTTGCGAGAAACGTCTTCTAAGTCGCTTGTATGGCTATCGAAATCGTGAGCGTTGGCGTGAAGGTTCCAAATCCAGGTGGTGGTTTTGGGTCCTTTCGACAGGGTTCGATCGAAGTGTCCCGGCTGCCCCCACTTCTCAAAGGAAGTAGGAACGGGATCTTTATCAACGACGACCCGTGCCTTCGCCTCGCGCTCCGGTGGGCTAATTGTCATTGAGACTCTCCTCTCTCTAGACAAGGAACGAGGTATTCCCCCTATCCGGCGACTGGTCTCAAACCCTTCTGTTAAGTCCTAGCTACACGGTATGACTGAGGTATTAGACCTAGTGGGTGTGTAACGGTCGGGCTTGGTCTGAGCGTCCAGCTTGGCTCCCGTGTTTTGGGATGTTGCCTTCGTGGGTTCTCAATGGGTCATTATAGGTCTTTCATGAAAACGTTTTTGAAGGTTATTTACAATAATTCAAAGTTCAGGATTTCTTGACTCTGCTTGGATTACAGCGTTCATAGAGGAATAAAAAGTCAAGAGGTTGTTGATTAACTTTACATTGCTCAAGGATTGGAAATTACTATTCAATCGATTGGGTATGATTGATATTTTTTGATCTTATTGTTAATAAATCGTTGCAGAAGTGGCTGAGGGGGAGCGATCGAGCCGTCGCTCGCCCCATTTTTACAGAAATCACTGATTTAGAAGATTTCAAGGATTCCGTAATAGACGCAAGCACCCGCACCAACGAGATACACAAACCACGTTAAGAAGAAGCCGATCGCACGACCCGGAGAGGGTCCATAAGTTTTGATCAAACCCCAAGCATGAGCGATTCGACCGAGCGTCAACGTCCCACCGAGCAGCCAAAGTAGCCAACGTTGCGAGTCCGCCAATTCAAGCGTCAAGATGAACAGCAGTGCTAGAGGCGTATATTCAATGAAGTTTCCGAAGGCTCTGACTTTTCGCTGGAGTAAACCGTCATCTTTATCTTTAGTTGAGACGCTTTTTTGCGTATACGTTTCGATAAAGGCTGCCCATTTTCCAGGTTTTTCAAGGTAGTTCGGCTGGTTTGAAATATCCGATCGCGTTTCTCCATGCCAAACTCTCGTGCTTGTCCTTTCCATTACGACGATGCAAGACAGCGCGAAAGCAATGAGTCCATTGAGTCCAATAAAGAGGGTTGAAACTGGAACAGGATTACTCATCTCTCATACTATGAGACAGTACATAGGCAACTGTAGCAGGGGAAGTGCGGGGATTTATTGCGATCGCGCTCTTGTGTCCTGAATTTTCCGCTATAGTGCCGAAGGGAAAGCGTGTTTGATGGGGAGAAATATCTAGTGTTTGGGATCATGCGCTGGCGCGGGACGGCTAGAACTCTTTCAGTCTCATTAGTCTTGGCAATGCTACTTAATCTGAGTGCGGTTGCTCCCGGTTGGGCAGCCCCGAAAAAAGCAGGGAAGATCTCGGAAGCCTCGCCGCCAGAGGTGATTCAGCAATTAAAGCCACTATTGGATAAGTATCAGCCGCAGGTATCGATCGTTTCTCCTCGATCCAATGAAGTGCTGGACGATAATACCGTTTCGGTCAAGTTCAACGTTAAAGATCTACCTTTATATAAAGATCAGAAATTAGGCTTGGGTCCTCATCTTCATGTATTTCTAGATGATCAGCCGTATCAAGCGGTTTACGATGTCAGTCAGCCTGTCGTATTCAAAGATTTAGCAGCGGGAACTCATACAATTCGAGCGCTTGCGGGTCGTCCTTGGCACGAAAGCTTTAAGAATGATGGGGCGTTCGCTCAAGTGACATTCCACGTATTTACAAAAACGCCTAACAATAATCCTGATCCAAAACTGCCGCTACTAACCTATAGCCGTCCACAAGCAACGTATGGAGCGGAGCCAGTTCTATTAGATTTCTATTTGACCAATGCACCGTTGCACATTGTTGCTCAGGAAGACGATAAGGATGATGTCGCGGATTGGCGCGTGAAAGTAACGGTGAATGGTGATAGTTTTACCGTCGATCGATGGCAGCCCATTTATCTAAAAGGCTTCAAACCGGGTAAGAATTGGGTTCAACTCGAATACATTGACGAGAAAGGGAATTCGGTTCCAAACGTTTACAACAACACCGCGAGAGTTTTCAATTACGAGCCGAACGGACAGGATACGTTGTCGAAACTTGTCCGGGGTGAGATTTCGTTTGATCAGGCGGTGTCGATCGTTGAGCCAAACTACAAGCCAGCCCCCGAACCCGTCGCGCCGACTCCCGAACCGACTCCCGTTCTAGTTGCGCCACTTGTAGAAGAAAAGCCGGAAGCGAAAGAAACTCCGAAACCCGTTGAAGAAGCTCCGAAACCTGTTGAGGCTCCAAAAGCTCCGGGTGGTTTCTTCAATCGATTTAAGCATTCTGAACCCAAGCCGACTCCAGAAGCATCGCCTGAACCGGAGAAAGAGATCGAAGCTCCAACGACGATCGCGCCTGAGCCAGAAGCTCCGGTAGAAAAACCGAAAGGGGGATTCTTCGATCGATTCAAACGTTCGTCTCCGCCTGTCATCGAGCCGAGTCCTGAACCTGAAATCATTGAAGAACCAACAGAAGAGCCGAAACAGCCTGAAGTGATTACACCCGTTGTGCCTGTCGCTCCAGCGGTTCAAGCACCAGGGGGATTCTTTAATCGATTTAAGCGTCCGAACGTTGCGCCTGTGGTGCCACCTGTCGTGGAGGAAGAGCCGTCCGTTGAGCCTTCTATTGCGGAACCTGAAGAAGAGAAAGCACCGGAACCGATTCAAACCGCTCCAGAAGTGGAAGAAGCACCGAAGCCGAATATTTTTGAGCGCTTTAAACGTCCTGAATCAAAAGCGCCCGTTGTTCTTCCTTCCCCAACGCCAATTCCTGATGATTTAGCGGCTCCGGAAGCTCCCGCACCCGTTGAAGTTGAACCTGTTGAAGTTAAGCCTGCTCCAGAGATTAAGGAAACACCGAAGTCGAGTATTTTCGATCGGTTGAAACGCCCCGAATCGAAACCGTCGATCGTGCCTCCTGATTCGACCCCAGCGATCGAAACACCAGTAGAAATCGCACCGAGCGAATCTCCAATTCGGGAAGAAAAGCCTCCCATCGTTGAGGAACCTGCACCCTCTGACTTTGAGCCGCAAACTGAGCTTGAACGCCGATTAGGAATGCCACTGAAGCCGCGCATTTCTCAACCTGTGACTACTCCGGAGCCTGCGTTATCCTCGGAGAGTGCCCAATAGCAAGCTCTCATGGTTCGCGCTCCAGAGTTTCCAAATGATTTAGCTTGGTTGAATGTGAATCGTCCTCTGTCTCTCAAAGAGTTCAGAGGGCGAATTGTTTTGCTCGATTTTTGGACTTATGGCTGCATTAATTGCATTCATAGCCTGCCCGATTTGAAGTATTTAGAGCAAAAAAATGGCGATCGCTTAACCATCCTCAGCATCCACTCAGCAAAATTCGAGAATGAGAACGCGATCGACAATATTCGCCAAGCAATTCTTCGATATGAGATTGAGCACCCGGTTTTAGTCGATCGAGATTTCAAAGTTTGGCAATCGTATGCAGTTCGGGCTTATCCGACGTTTGTTCTGATTGATCCGAAAGGTTATATTGTGACCTCGATCGCAGGCGAAGGAAGACGCGATTTGCTCGACCGATTAATTCAGGAATTGATTGAGAAAAATACGATCGAGCCTCAATTCTTATCATTTGAACTTGAGAAATTTCCAATTTCACCTTTAGCATTTCCTGGAAAAGTTTTAGCAAAAGACGATCGCTTATTTATTGCTGACTCAGGACACCATCGAATTGTAATTAGTTCGATCGAGGGCGAAATCTTCGATATTATCGGCACTGGAAGCGCAGGATTAACCGATGGAGAATTCGAGCAAGCACAGTTTTCAACGCCGCAAGGAATGACGATCGATAATCATCTCTTGTATGTAGCAGACACGGGAAATCATGCGATCCGATGTGTGGATTTAGAGGCTAAAACTGTTTGTACGATCGCTGGGACTGGGAACCAAAGCAGAATCATTTATCCGCATGGTGGCAAGGCGCTAGAAGTTGATTTGAATTCACCTTGGGATTTGGAGAAAATTGGCGATCGTATTTTCATCACAATGGCAGGCGCACATCAACTCTGGGAACTGTGCGGCGATAAGATTCAAACATTCGCGGGCACTGGAGCCGAAGCAAGTTTCGATGGAGCGATTCAAGGAGCGGCATTTGCTCAACCGAGTGGAATCACAACAAATGGAAAAGAGTTATTTATAGCAGATAGTGAAACGAGTTCGATTCGATCAATTGACCTACAAACAAATCAAGTAAAAACGATCTGCGGTGGTGGAGATTTGTATAACTTTGGTGATGTTGATGGAATCGGAGAAACAGCGAGATTACAACATTGTTTAGATATTGAATTTAGTGGAAATCTCTGGATTACAGATACTTATAATCACAAAATTAAACGAATTGATTCAAATGGATTTTGTCAAACAGTTGTAAATTCTCTGAATGAGCCGTCTGGAATTAGCGCGACAGAAACGCATTTATATATTGCTGATACAAATAATCATGTGATTCGGAAATTGGATTTAGCGACTTTAGAAATAATAGCGATCGACTTCCCGAATCTCTGCGCTCCGATGATCTGCTTTCCGCATTAAAAAAGGCGCTCCGAAGAACGCCCCTCACTTATCAGAGAAAACTTCTACTGTGCGTTTTGGCGATACCAATCGATCGTATTTTTCAATCCTTGCTCAAAGCCGACTTCAGCCGTAAATCCGAAGCGCTCTTTCGCTCGTTCAGTATCTAAACAACGACGCGGTTGACCATTCGGCTTGTCAGTTTCCCAAACAATCTCGCCTTTGAACTCCATCAAGTCGCATAGCAGCGTAATCAAATCACGAATCGAAATTTCCTCGCCCGTACCCAAATTCACTGGATCAGGATCACTAAATTTTTGAGTCGCAACTACAATTCCTCGTGCCGCATCATCGACATAGAGAAATTCGCGGGTTGGACTACCATCACCCCAAACTGGAAGCTGGGATAATCCTTGCTGTTGTGCCTCATGCACTTTCCGAACCAATGCCGGAATCACGTGAGAACTACGCGGATCAAAATTGTCTCCAGGTCCGTACAGATTCACAGGCAGCAAGTAGATCCCATCGAATTCGTACTGTTGACGATACGACTGAAGCTGCACCAAAAGCGCTTTCTTGGCGATGCCATACGGCGCATTGGTTTCTTCGGGGTAGCCGTTCCAGATGTCATCTTCCTTAAATGGAACAGGTGTGAATTTGGGATACGCACAAATCGTTCCTGCACAAACGAACTTCTGTACACCTGCCTCGTAAGCAGCATGAATGAGTTGCGTTCCCATCATCAAGTTGTCATAGAACAACTCAGCAGGTTTTTCGCGATTTAGACCGATGCCCCCAACGTGCGCCGCTAAATGAATCACAACATCTTGCTGATCCACCGCACGCTGGCAATTTTCCATCTTGCGGAGATCAAAATCTTGCGATCGCGGCACCGTAATCTTTTGTGGATCAGCCCCCGCTTCACACAGTTGGTGAACCACTTGACGACCGAGAAACCCTGCTCCACCTGTCACCAGAATGCGCTTGTTTTGGAGATCTAAAGTTGTTGAGGTCATGGCTTAGTTTCAGTAAGTTTTCCTAAAAAGACACCCCAATCAAACTTTGGCGAATCGTTGCGTAGTCTGCGACTTTCGATTCTCCGTTGCCGTTCGTGTTAATTCCTAACGCTTGCAGGTCAGCATCCACCATCAGATGCACTAACTCTTCAAACGTCACAGACGGTTCCCAGTTCAAAAGCTTTTTCGCTTTCGCTGGATCACCGATCAGCAGATCGACTTCTGCCGGACGTAGATAGCGCTCATCGAATTCAACGTAATCGTGCCAGTCAAGATTCACCCGTCCGAAGGCGATATCGAGAAATTCGTGAACTGAATGAGTTTCACCCGTTGCCACGACATAATCATCAGGCTGGTCTTGCTGTAACATCAACCACATCGCCCGGACATAATCCTTGGCATAACCCCAGTCGCGTTTTGCATCAAGGTTGCCCATGTAGAGCTTCTTCTGTTGTCCAGCCACGATTCGAGCGACAGCGCGAGTGATCTTCCGGGTCACGAACGTTTCACCACGACGAGGAGATTCATGATTAAACAGGATGCCGTTACACGCGAACATATTGTAGGATTCGCGGTAGTTTACAGTTTGCCAGTGAGCGAACACTTTCGCGCAGGCGTAAGGGCTACGAGGATAAAACGGTGTTTCTTCGGTTTGAGGAACGGCTTGCACCTTTCCGTACATTTCAGAAGAACCCGCTTGATAGTAGCGAACTTCTAACCCGGTGCGTTGCTGATAGTCACGAGCCGCTTCGAGAATTCTCAGTGCGCCCATTCCGACGGCATCAGCGGTGTATTCAGGAGCATCGAAACTGACTCGGACGTGAGACTGTGCGCCTAGGTTGTAGATTTCTTGCGGTTGAACTTCTTCGAGAATGCGGCGTAAGGTCGTACCGTCTGTGAGATCGCCGTAGTGTAAAAAGAGCCGCGCCCCTTCAACGTGCGGGTCTTCGTAGATGTGATCAATACGATCGGTATTGAAGGTGGAAGTCCGGCGAATGATGCCGTGAACTTCGTAGCCTTGTTCTAGTAATAACTCTCCTAAGTATGAGCCATCTTGACCTGTGATACCTGTTAACAGTGCACGTTTACGTTGCGTCATTCTTTGCTTTCCTCACCTGCAATTACAGAGACGGTTAGAGATTGTCGATGCTGAGCTGGTTCATACGGTCTGGATTAGAGCACACGAAACAAGCTGTTCCTAGTTAACCCTAAGCTCAGCACAAATAACACCCAACCTTACCGCGAAAGGTTCAGTTTGTGTGTCAAGATTCCGTGGACTTGAGAAGAAGTTTTGCTGAAGCAAAACTTGCAAATCTCTATGGCTATTCCAGCTTTTGACGACAAGACTGCTTAGATCGAGAAGCAATCTGTCAAACTGCTAAACCTTACAACAGCGATCGAGGGTATCCGGATCACTGCATAAATTTAAAGTTCCGGTTTAGTAAGCTCCGTTGTTTTTCGGGAAGATGACAACCCCGATCGTTTTGAAGACAATCCACAGATCGAGCCAGAAGTTTCGGAAGCTGGCGTAATACACATCAATGCGGATGCGCTGTGGATAAGGAATGTCATTGCGTCCTGACACTTGCCATAAGCCCGTGATTCCAGGACGGATGGTGAGGACAGTTTCGATGTGGCTCCCGTACTTCGGCAGTTCTTCGACGACGAGCGGTCGAGGTCCGACGACGCTCATATCACCCACAAGGACGTTCCAGAATTGGGGAAACTCGTCTAGGCTGGTAATTCGCAAGAAGCGACCGATCCAGGTAATTCGGGGATCGTATTTCAGTTTGAAATTCGTTTCAAATTCGTGACGCATTTGAGGTGAAGAATTCATCAGATCGAGCAGCAGCTCGTCTGCATTTCGCACCATTGTTCTGAACTTGATGCAGCCAAAGCGTTTGAAATTTTTTCCGACCCGTTCCTGCACGTAGAAGATTGGACCTGGAGAACTCAGGGCAATCAGCAGTGCCAAAATTAAGTAAATCGGAGAAAAAAGAATGAGAACGGAGAGCGAAAACACAATATCGAATAGACGTTTGGCAAAATCGCCGTCAAGCGCATCCCAAGTATTGAGAATAAAGGGTTTTCCGCGCTTGAAGATCGACCGAATCCGCTTGCCGGGGACAAATTGGCTATCGGCAGTCATCTTACTCCTTACTGTTCCACACCACACACAGTCCTGATCATAAAGCCATAGACTCTTTTAGCGTTAAATTTGCTCCCGAATTCGGAAGTATTTTTAGCGAATTGGGTCGTTTTTGAAATCAATCCGGGTTTGAAATTCTTGATAGGCTCGATCGATAAATTCAAGATACCGCTGTTTAAACAAATCTGGATGAAATTTGAGCGAGTGCGATCGCGCATTTTCGGGATGAAAATGGGATCGGTGTTGCTCAAAAGCATGGACGGCTTCAACGATCGCGGCTTCTGTTTGATTTGAGAACAGAATGCCCGTTCCATCTTGAGATGTTCGTAAGTCTCTCACAGTTTCTGCCGTTCCGCCTGCACCGTAGGCAATAACTGGAGTTCCGCAGGCTTGCGCTTCTACGGGCGCGATCCCAAAATCTTCGTAGGCGGCATAAATAAACGCTTTGGCTTGTTTCATATACTGCTCTACAACGTGATCCGGTTGCCATCCTAAAATTTGAATATTCGGTTTAGCAATCTGTTGAATTTGCTTTAATTCGGCTCCACTTCCAATCACTACTAATGGAAGATTTAGCTGATTGAATGCTTGAACAATTAACGGGATTTTTTTATAGCCAACCAGACGTGAAACGGTGAGATAAAAGTCTTGTTTTTGCGCTTCAAATGGAAAGCGATCGACATTTACAGGCGGATAAATTACTTCTGCGGAACGTCGATAACAGCGCCAAATTCTTCGAGCCGTATGTTGAGAATTGGCGATAAAATAATCAACTCGATTCGATGCAATTACATCCCATTGTCGTAATTGATGCAGGAGATATCGCGTAAAAATACCCGGAATTCCGCGACCTGCACGACTATTACGGAGATACTCGAAGGTCATATCCCACACATAGCGCATCGGAGCATGACAATAACAAATATGAAGTTGATTCGGTGCCGTGATCACACCTTTCGCAACCGCATGATACGAGGACAAAATAACGTCGTATTCGTGCAGATCAAGTTGTTCGATCGCGATCGGTAAAAAGGGCAGATATTTCTGAACTCCATTTCGCGCAAGGGGAAATTTTTGGAGAAATGTTGTACCAATCTTTCGTTGGTATAAGTAACTTTTCGGATTCGTCGATTCAAAGTCGATGAGTGCATATAAATCGGCATCAATATGTTTCAAAATTTCTTGCACGACGAGTTCTGATCCGCCTGTCGCTTTCGGGGTCAGCCATTCATGCACTAATGCGTACTTTAAATTCACAGCGAAGTTCTTCCAAGATCACGCACAAATTCTATCGTTCTCCGTCCTTGATTTGAGGAAGAAGTCTCAGGGTGTATCATAGCGAACAACAAATTGGAGTTAAATCTGATGACACTCGATCCTTCTCTTATTGGTCAACAGGCAGAATTAGAGCGATTGGGATTTCAAATTTTACAGGCAGAGCAGGACAGAATTGTTGCTGGTCGTCGATCGTTCTATTGGGAATGTTTTCTCACGTATGTCAATTACACAATTTTTGTGCAGCGGGTGGACAAGCTCTCGGCAGCGATGATGATGAACGATCGCGATCGCTTAATTCCAGAATCCAAACAGGTTAACCTCTCCCCAATTCCACGCGGGCTGCAATCTGGAAACGCGGTTCTTGTGGTGTATGTTGCCGATCGCGTTGAGCCGGATGCCCAAGAACTGTGCGAACGACAAGGAAAATTAGGATTCGCTGAGTTTTACGTCCCCGCTGCTTTGGATTTAGAGCGGAATACCGGGTTTCTGATTCAGAAAACGCCAGCTTGGGGAGCCGTTTATTATCCAAGATTCCGCTATATTCTGAGTCGGTTGTTGTCGCCTCAAGGCACACCTAATCAAGAGCCATTATCGAAATTGGGAATCGTCATGAGCGCGATCGCATTCGGATTTCCGATCGTCTGCCTCGCCCTCATGCTCTTGATCTTAGTACTGGGATGATTTCGGCTCGGTGATTCTCATTCTTGAAACCAATTTCGCCACGATAAACACGATTAGAAACAGGCAGAACTGAACGAGAACGATACTCGGACCCGATGGAAAATTGAGCGCACCAGAGACAAGCATTCCGACAATGCTGCTTAGACCGCCGATCGCAACTGACCAGCCTAGATAAGGTTTGAATTGATGACTCAATAGTTTCGCAGTCGCAGCGGGAATCACGAGAAAGGCATTGACTAGAAGAATGCCGATCGCTTTAATCGCCACCGCCACCGTTAACGACAGCAACACCACAAACAAATAACGATGAAACTGAATCGAAACCCCTTGAACTTTCGCAACCGCTTGATTCAGCGTTAATAGAATTTGCTGGCGTAGCGTTGCAAGCAAAACGGAAACGCTAACAACTAAAAGCAATGCGGTCAGTGAAATATCTGTCCAAGTCACCGCAAGAATATCACCGAACAGAATGTTAATTAAATTGCCACGATAGCCTTTGATAAAAGTTGTGAGAATTACCCCGATCGCTAATGCCCCAGACAAGACAATATTGAGAATGCTGTCACTCCAAAGATCAGTTTGATCGATCAAGTAAAGAACAGCGACCCCAAATAAAAGCGTGAAAGGTAGCAATGTCCAGGTTGGTTCGACTTGAATCAGAACACCGATCGCGACTCCAACCAGTGCCGCATGTCCGACCGCATGAGAAAAGAACGACAACTGCCGCAGTGCTACAAAACTACCCAAAAAGCCGCACAGTAACCCCATCAGAACGCCTGCAACGATCGCTCTTTGCATGAAAGGATACTGCAATAAATTCATCAAATCAGTGTTGATGTCGGTAGCGGCTAAAACCAGATCCATAAGTTTGAAGCAAATTATCACGAGATAAAGCGATTTCTGGTTCTCCGGTGCAAATCAGCGATCGATTAAGACACAGCACAAAGTCACAGTGTCGATTGACCATATCAAGATCGTGCGAAACCTGCAAGACTGTCCAGTTTTCTTCATGCCGAAGCTCATTCAGCAAGTCAAAAAATTCTGCTTCACCCTGAACATCGACCTCCGCGAACGCTTCATCAAGGACAAGCAATTTTCGAGGAGTCACTAAACAATAGGCAAGCAAAACCCGCTTAAGTTCACCCCCGCTCAAAGTTCCGATCGCTTGATCCCACAAATGATAAGCATTCACTCGCCGTAGCGCTTGAGAGATTGCAGCCTTTTTATATCCGCCGCTTTGACCTAAAGCGACTAGTTCAGCAACAGAAATAGGAAAGCTGCGATCGAAAATGAAATTCTGCGGCATGTAACCGATTTGCGATCGCAAATTTCCCAAGCGACGAACCGGACGACCGAGAATCTCGATCGATCCAGATGCCTTTGGGATTAGATCTAAAATTGCCTGCACGAGCGTACTTTTTCCTGAGCCATTTGGACCGACGATCGCGGCTGAACTTCCAGTAGGAATCTCAAACGAAACATTTTCTAACGCGACATACCGTCCTCTTAGAACGGTCAATCCTTCTACTTTGACGATCGGGCTAATCACTTGAACGCTTCTTCTAAGGTTTGTAAGTTGGCTCTCATTGCCGTGAAATAATGCTGAGGATCAGTTTGTCCAGCTTCCAAAGAATCCAATGGACGAAGCTTCACATTGAGATCTTTAGAAAGACCATCGAGCAGCTTGTTATCGACTCCAGGTTCACTAAAGAGCGCTTTTGCCTGGAATTGTTTTACGGTGTCGATCGTTTCTTTTACATCTGCCGGAGAGAGTTGATCTTCGGGAATTTCAACCACTGCAACTTGTTTGAGGTTGTAACGTTGCGCGAGATAGGGGAAGGCATCGTGAAACGTGATGAACGTGCGATCGCGAAATTTTCCTAATCGCTGCTCAAATTCCTGATTCAAGGTCGCCAATTGTTGGAGATAAGCCGCAGCGTTTGCCTCATATTTTGCTTTGTTGTCTGGATCGGCTGCACTCAATCCATCGCGAATATTTTCGACTTGCTGTTTTGCCAAAACCGGATCAAGCCAAACGTGCGGATTTCCTTCAGCATGATCGTGACTATGTTCTTTTCCAGTTTGAACAACTTGAGACAGTTCACCGACGGGTTTAATTCCCTGACTCGCATCGACAATTTTGAGCTTCGGATTTTGAGCACTCTTGATGGTGTTGTCCAGAAATTCCTCCATTCCCAAACCGTTTTTCACGACGACATTGCTTTCTGACAGCGTTCTCACATCGGCAGGCGTGGATTGATAATCATGCACCTCTGTTCCAGGCTTGATCAAAATATCGACTCGGGCAGCATCTCCCGCGACTGCTTTCGTAAACAGGTATATCGGCAGGAACGTAGCAACGACACGCAATCGATTTTCTGTATTTGCAGCGGGAGAGGGGCTGACAGCAGGAGAAGACTGGGCTTGAGGCGAGGTGGATTGTCCGCAGCTTATGAGAAATGCGCCAAAAGCAGCCCCAGAAACAAAGAGCGTCGCGGCAAAGAGTCTGACAAGCGGAGAATGATTTGGATTCCTTCTCATAGTGGAAAACATGCCGAGTGGAAAGACACATTCTATCCTACATTGAGAATGAGTCTCATTTTCCTGATTTACTTTGTTTTAAGATTAGAGGGTGATTGAAAAGTGTGAAAAGTCTTTTCGCTTCGATTGCCCTCCGCCCTGAAATGAATTTCGGGCTAATCGGCGCAAGTCCTTTGAAAAGGACTAAGAGACTGAAACTGCCTCCCAGTCTACTGAAGTAGACTTTCCACCGTTAGCCCGAAATTCATTTCAGGGCGGGACGTTGCAACGAACAACTTTTCAAACATCCTTTTAGAGCAGTGCGTATTATTAACTACATTGATGATCGGGTTTATTGATTTCAATGCTGTGGATCGTTGGAAAATCTATTCTTCAGTAGTCACATCCGTTACAATTGGCATCAACTTGTTACTGATATAAATAAAAGAGCCAACTTTTCTGCAAAGCTGGCTCTGGATCAACCTGTTGTCGTTTCACATTGGAGAAAACCCTTCTGCGCGTTTCCCAACTTGCAGCGGGTTCCATAAGGTAATAATCCCTATCTGCTGAACATTGTAACAACATACACAAAACTTTTGTCACGAAACTTCATGGTTCTCGGGCATATTTCCTACTAATGGTAGATTCGATTCGTGAAAAGTTTAACTGATAGGTTTAGTCTCGATCGCGATTTCTCTGCCCCGCTGCGGTTGTCCCCAAATAACCCGCTCTTGTTTGTAGATCACGGTTCCAGGCTTTGCGCCCTTCGGTTTGTAGACGTGCTTCGGCTCCGTGTAAATCACCGGAACTTGTTCGCTTTGACGAGCGCGACTGTGATAAGCCGCTAAATTTGCTGTGAATTGAAGATCAGTTTCGTCTGCGATCGTGCCCGGTTCCAATCTCAGCAAGACGTGACTGCCCGGAATTTCCTGAGTGTGAAACCACAAATCGTATTCGGTCGCGGTTCGGAAGGTGAGTTGATCATTTTGGCGATTGTTTCGTCCAACTAGAAGCTCGAAGCCGTTCGGCGTTTTGTAGCGGTACGGCTGAATTTCGGAATCTTGTTGAGTAGCAGCTTTTCGATATTCCGAACCTTCGAGATAGCCTTCTTGCACGAGTTCATCGCGGATTTCTTCGAGTCCTTTGAGATCATCTGGCGTTTCGTATTTCTCAAATTGAGCGATCGCGGTTTCAATCTCTTCTAAATAAGTGACTTCAGTTTGAACGTTCGCAAGCAAAGGTTCGATCGCTGCACGAGTCCGCTTCAATTTCTGATGTTGCTTGTAGAATCCTTGAGCGTTCAGGACTGCATTTTTCTCAGGGTCAAGCGGGATTTTCACAGGTTCACCCGTTTCAAAATCAGCAAGCTTGATCGCCTTCATGCCGGGTTCCCATTGGTGCAGATTCGCCATTAATAGATCAGCTTGCTGTTTTGCTTGGTCAGCCCGATCAGAGCGATCCAATCGGCTCTCAAACTCTGCGGCTTTCGATCGCAGTTTCCCCAAAACGTTGTTGAGCTTCTGAGTAATTTGGTGTCTCAGTTGAGTGAATTCTTGCTGATTTAACTGATCGCGATAATAGCGATCGATCATTTTCTGAACGCTGACCGAATCGTCGCCCCAAATCACGGTATAGCCTTGTGATGTGAATCCGGGGTGAAATTGTTCTTTGTCGATCGCGCTTAACCAAAACTGCCAGCATTCAAATAATTGTTTCCAGTCTGAATCTGTCAGCGTCTCAGTCGATCGATTCGGATCTAATTCTGCTTTTTCCAACATGGACAGAACGAGTGCAGAACTCAGACCCCGGTAAGATTTGACAAGATTTTTGCGAATCGAATCAGGAACGAGACTGATCCGCGATCGCCATTTTTCTATAGTTTCTTGTAAGTTTGGGGCTGGATCAAGTCGAGCGGGCGGAAGCTCATAGGGTTGACCTGTTTGAATCGGGCGTACACTCGACTGATTTGAGCTAACTTGATGCGCTGCGGTCACGATCGCATTCTCTTGATTCACCAAAATCGCGTTGCTATATTGCCCCATGATCTCGACATAGAGATGCCACAGAGCAGGTTCACCCGGACGCTGTGCGAATTGTAAATCGATCGCTCTTTCCCACGGTGAAACAGGTTGGATATCCACTAACGCGAGTCCCCCTAATTGATGCCGCAATTGCTGACTGAAGGTAAACGTATCGGGATCGCGTGGAGGCGGATCGCTCATGTGAATTCTGGCGGCTTGGGGATGCCATGAAAGCGCGAGCCAGCCGCGTTTCTTTAGAGTTCGGAGCGCTAAGAGAACGGTGAAGCGATCGCGTTGATAGGCTTGCTCGAATCGGGCGGGGAGCCACTGCGATCGTAATTCCGCACAAATCGCCATCAGCGTTGTGTAATCTACTGGCTGCATCGTTTACCTCGTCTCTATTGCAATTAGCGCGGCACAATCCGAACGATAATATAGTCGATCATCATGCAAAACCGGGTGTCGTGGTTCCACTAGCTATCGAATGATTTTCTTCTTTCTTACTTTTTTGCTGCTACGTCTAATCTTCTGGTTTGCAGCATTTCCGAATTCAGATGAAGCTTATTACTGGCTTTGGGGACAGCATCTCGATTGGTCTTATTATGATCATCCACCGTTGCAGGCTTGGATTCAGGGAATATTCAGCGCGATTTTTGGTCGATCGACATTCACCCTCAGATTGCCGAACTTATTAAGTAGTCTCGCTTTCTTTTATACTTATTTTCTAATTGTACGATATCTACACAAAGATCTAAATGTTCGGGTGGTTACGCTGCTTGTGTTATCTACACCACTCTATTTTATATTTCTAGCGCTTGCTTGGCATGATCATTTATTGATTACGTTCTCGCTGATTTCTGCCTATCTACTTGTTCGATTTTTGGATAGTTATCTTTCAGATGGATGTGGAGAAACTTGGCGATTGTATGGAAGTGCGATCGCGCTTTCTCTCGCATTTCTCTCCAAGTACAATGCAGTTTTTGTCGCGCTCGGATTTTTTGCCACACTGATGACTCAGGCTCGATTGCGTCCTTTGTTTCGCGATCGACGGCTTTATATCGGAATTGCGATCGTGTTAACTTGCCTGATTCCGATTCTGATTTGGAATGTTTATAATGATTTTCAGTCGCTTCGATATTATGTCGATCGTAGCGTTAATCCAGTTGTTTCAGGAATCAAAATCGGTCCATTTCTTGGATTCACACTTGTTTCGTTTTTTATAGTTTCTCCGTTCTGCTGGATTGGCTTTTATCGATTACTCAAAACTCGCTTATCGGTCAATTCAATTTATCCGATCGTTGCATTTTGGATTTTTGCAATTTCTTCGATCCTACTAACGATAATTTCTCTAATGTCAGCGGCATTGTATTACTGGAATATCACAGCTTATTTGTTATTATTTCCTCTGTTGCCGTTTGTGTTGAAGAAACCGAAACCTCATGTGATCTATGGATTGATAATTTCAGTAATTATCGTCATTCACTATACGGTGTTACCGCTCTCTGCACTGATTAGCAAAGATGCTGACCCAGATTCTCGAATGTTGTTTGGCTGGAAAGAAGTTGCTACGATCGTACAATCCGAATCTCAAACCCTAAATAATCCATTGCTAGTTACATCTGATTATCGTTCTGCTTCAGCGTTGGCGTATCAAATGAACAATCGGAATGTGATTGCAATTAGCGATCGTCTTGATCAATTCGATTTCTGGTACCGCGATCCAAGACCATTACAGGGCAAAGATGCTGTGATTCTCTCAGATGATTGGTATCCAGCGGAATTGATGGTACTCTCGAAATTCGATCGAACTTCTGAACCGATTACCGTTCCTGTGAAACGCTTCGGAGTTTGGATCAAAAACTACTATGTGCGTAAAGGCTACAACTTCAAACCGTAATGGACTGCATACATTTAACTCAGATTCGAGGCTACGGATACACGGGCGCACTGCCAGAAGAACAGGTGCTAGGTCAATGGTTTGAAGTGGATTTGACGCTTTGGATTGATTTGGCAAAGGCAGGAGACAGCGATCGCTTATCTGACACGTTGAATTACTGTGATGTGATTGAAGTGACGCAGAAATTGATCAAAACATCGAAATTCAATTTATTAGAAAAATTGGCAACTGCGATCGCGCAATCAATTCTGCAATTCGAGCAAGTTTCTCAGGTACAAGTGAAATTAACAAAACCTGCTGCACCGATTCCAGATTTTGGTGGAAAAATTGCGATCGACATTGTGAGAAAGAAAGCCTAATCTTTCCAAAATGTCTCATTCAAAATTGCGTCAATATCTTGGCTAAACTGCCATTCATCAGGAAATTTAACTTTGGCATATTCCGATCTCACCTTTCTTAAAGCGTCGAGATACCAGTCCGAAAAGCCTTCTGTGAGAAAATTGCTTAAGCTTGGAGAGAACTCTAAGAGCAGCCTAATCTCTCGACGTTGATCTCCGATCGTCACCATCCAATTGCCATTATCATACGCGCTGTCGATATACACTCGCTTGAGAATGTGTGCGATGAGAACAACGAAACGATTTCTTAATTCGCGTTTTTCCGCACGTCCCAAACTTTCAATCTCCTCGATCAAGTTCTCAATATCTAGCTGATCAAACTTTCTAGCCTTGAGTTTTGCAGCCGTATCATCAATCCATAAAGCGAAATCTTGTTCGTATAGGGAAACTTGGGGAATCGATCGCGTCATGCTTCATTCTCCTGAGCGCTACTGCCATTGTAAGATTCGGTCGTTGATTGAAGTGAGAAAACTGCCCTTGTTAGCCGCATTACTTTACGGAAAAGAAGATTTGCGATTAGAAACGATCGACGATCCCACGCCTGGAAATGGGGAGATCGTGATCGAAGTGGGAGCCGCGACGACTTGCGGAACAGATTTGAAAGTCTGGCGACGGGGCGGACACGCGAAGATGTTGAAACCGCCGACGCTGTTTGGACATGAGGCAGCAGGGCGAATTGTGGCGATCGACAAATCCATCACAAATTGGAAAATCGGCGATCGCGTCGTTGCGAACAATTCCGCTCCTTGTTTATCCTGCTTCTTCTGCCAGCGCAAAGAATTTTCACTTTGCACTGATTTAAGCTTTAACAACGGAACATTCGCCCAGTATTTGAAAATTCCAAGCGCGATCGTTCAACACAACCTATTACCGATCCCCGATCATGTTCCTGATGCGATCGCATCGATGACCGAACCTTTAGCCTGTGTCTTACATGGAATTGCTCGATCGAACTACAAACCGAATGATCGAATCGTTCTTCTCGGTGATGGTGCGATCGGCTTAATGTTCGTTGCAGTCATGGCTCCAAAAACCGAATTCTATGTATTTGGTGGAAATGACGATCGATTAGCAATTGCCAAAAAATTCGGAGCCGCGAAAACGTTTAACTATCGGCAAATTCCCAACGTCCCAGAAGCGGTCAAAGAACTCACTGACGGATGGGGAGCCGATATTGTGATCGAAGCGACTGGGGTTCCGAGTGCTTGGGAAACTGCGATCGAGTGCGCTCGTCCGGGTGCGACCGTCAATTTATTTGGGGGTTGTCCACGCGAAACCAAAATTTCCGTCAACACCGAACAACTCCACTACAATGAACTGACGCTTAAAGGGGTGTTTCATAATACGCCGGAGTTTGTGCGATCGGCACTTGAACTTTTGGCGAGTAGAACCATTCCATTTGAGTTACTGGTTAGCGATCGACAACCGTTGCAGAACCTCGAACAAGTCTTCCAGGATATGGAACAGCGCAAAGTGATCAAAGTCGCAATTGAGCCGTGAATGATAAGCCTGTCTTCTTTGGAGTAGAACCATGAAAAAGATTGGCTTGATGATGGGTGGATTGATGCTGATGGCGACTCCTGCCCAAGCGATCCCTGGACAAACCCTTGATGAAGCTGCGGTCTGGATGCAGTCTAATTCAACCGTTCGCCCCAGTCCAAATGAGAAATTTTTAGTGCGGCGGATCAATACCGCAGCCCAACAGATGACCTTTCACGCCTCGGTCATGCCCCCCGGAAAATTGGCGAGACTGGCACCCAGAGGGCGTATCATTCGCAGTGAAATGCTGTCTCTATTTGATATGCGAAATGGAGTGACATTAAATCGACTGCGGGAATCGGTGCGATCGATCTACGGATTAGAAATCGCACGCGATTTTGAGCAGGCTGAACTCGTCAAAAACTACCCAACCGAAGACCGCATTCAAGAAGCAGTGATTAAACAGAATACTCAACTTGCAGCACAGCAGGGAGAATTGCGGCGGGGAGAGCGGTTCGCGTACTGGATCGAAGTCGCTCAAACCGAGAACGGTAAGGCTTATTCGGGACAATTGACGGTGTTTCTACTCGATGACTTGGAAAAATTGCGATCGGAGTTAGCAAATCGATGAACTGGCGGCACTTCATTCCGTTTTTTGACACAACCGCGATGGATTGGGCAATCACGCCCCGATTATTGCGCTGGTTGACCTTCGTCTGGTTGTTTGTTGGACTAGCGGTAATGTATAGTGCCTCGTTTCCGGTCGGAGACGCGCTCGGCGATGGTTTGTACTACTTCAAGCGGCAACTTTTAGCGATCGCGCTCGGAATGATTCTCTTCAATGTGCTGATTCATTCCCCGCTACGGTACATCCAGGGAATTTCGAGCTTCGCATTTATCGGCTTACTGGCTGGAATTCTGCTAACGACGGTGATCGGGCGCGAGGTGAATGGCGGTCAGCGCTGGTTTGAAGTAGGAAAATTTTTGATTCAGCCGTCTGAGTTGATCAAGCCGTTTCTGGTGTTGCAGAGTGCACGAATCTTTGGGCAGTGGGAGCGGCTGACGTGGAAAGTCCGGTTGACTTGGCTCGGATTGTTTTGTTTATTGTTGATCGGAATCTTACTGCAACCGAATTTAAGTACGACTGCGCTTTGTGGAGTCACCTTGTGGCTGGTGGCACTCGCGGCGGGACTCCCTTATTTATATTTGGGTGGAACCGCGGCGGCGGGTTTGTTTCTCGCGCTTTTGAGTATTAGCATTCGGGAATATCAGCGGCGGCGGGTGATGTCGTTTTTGAATCCCTGGTCTGATCCGCTGCAAGATGGCTATCAGTTGATTCAGAGTTTGTTAGCGATCGGGTCTGGTGGATTAACCGGAGTCGGATTTGGTTTATCGCAACAAAAGCTATTTTATTTGCCGATTCAATATACCGATTTCATTTTCGCGGTGTTTGCTGAAGAGTTCGGCTTGATTGGTTGCGTGTTGTTCATGCTGATGTTGGTGGTTTATGCAACGTTCGCGTTGATTGTGGCGCGGCAGGCGAAGAATGCGGTGCATCGATTAGTCGCGATCGGGGTTATGGTGATTCTCGTCGGTCAATCGCTGCTTAATATCGGAGTCGCAACGGGCGCATTGCCGACCACTGGACTACCGTTACCTTTTTTCAGCTACGGTGTGAATTCGATGGTGTCGAGTTTGGTGTGTGCGGCGTTGTTGATTCGGGTGGCGCGTGAAAGTAGCGAAGCGCGGGTAATGTCGATCGACAATCCGAAAGTGATTTCATTTGCTGAAGCGAGAACCCGACGAATGAAGCCCAGACCGTCACGCTAACTCTTAGAATATTAGAGGCGCTTCAAATCGCTTAATATTCCTCAGTTAGTCCTATGTTCGAGACGCTTCAAACCCAACTTTATGAGCTTTCGCAATTTGCCGATCGCTTAGTTTCGTCCCAACTCGCACACATTACGCCTGTGAGCATTGGTGTAATTTTTGCAGCGGGATTGCTCACGAGTCTGACTCCTTGTACGTTGTCGATGTTGCCGATTACGATCGGGTATATCGGCGGCTATGAGGCGAAATCTCGCTGGCAAGCGGCGGCACAATCGACCTGGTTTTCGCTTGGATTGGCGACGACTCTAGCGGGATTGGGAATCGGGGCGACATTGCTTGGAAAAGTGTATGGACAGGTTGGAATCGGTTTACCGATCGTCGTGAGCGTTATCGCGATTTTGATGGGATTGAATTTATTAGAAGCGTTACCGTTTGCGCTACCGTCAATCGGGGGAACGGATTGGATTTCTAAAGAACTGCCTGCGGGGGTGCGATCGTATCTCTTAGGAGTCACGTTCGGATTAGTCGCTTCACCATGTAGTACTCCAGTGTTAGCAACGATTCTGGCTTGGATTGCATCAACCGGAGATCCGATTCTGGGCGGTTCACTTTTACTGTGTTACACCGCTGGTTATGTTGCACCGTTGATATTAGCGGGAACGTTCACGGCAGCGATTAAAAAATTACTAGAATTGCGGCGCTGGTCGGGTTGGATTACACCCGTTAGCGGTGCTTTGTTGGTTGGGTTTGGTGTGTTTTCGTTAGTGTCGCGATTTGCATTTTAAATATGACTTTTACAGAATTCGTAGCGGTTCCAAAACGGTATTTTAAGAAAGAACTATTGCCTGTTCTCGCAGATTTGAAATTGGCGATCGTGCTTTTGTTAGCGATCGCGGTTTTCAGTATTACGGGAACGGTGATCGAGCAAGGGCAATCGATCGCGTTTTATCAAGCGAACTATCCGGAACATCCTGCATTATTCGGATTCCTTACCTGGAAAGTGCTACTGGTCGTAGGGCTTGATCATGTCTATCGAACTTGGTGGTATTTAGCTCTACTCATTCTGTTCGGTGCGAGTCTCATCGCTTGTACCTTTACCCGTCAATTACCCGCTCTGCGCTGGTTTTCTCGCACTTGGAACTTTTACAGTCAGCCCCGCCAATTTCGTAAGTTTGCGCTGAGTGCAGAGTTTCCGAAAGGCGACATCAATCAGCTTGCAACTTTACTGGAACAACGGAAATACAAAATTTTCCGAGAAGGTGAAAAGCTATATGCACATAAAGGAATTGTGGGGCGGATTGGTCCGATCATTGTTCATGCTGCAATGATTTTGGTGCTGGTGGGTGGTGTGATTGGTGCAACGACGGGCTTTATTGCTCAGGAAATGGTTCCGAGCGGCGGTAGGTTCAAAATTGATAATGTCGTTGATGCTGGGATTTGGGCGGCTCCACAGATTCCAAAAGATTGGTCGGTGAAAGTAAATCGCTTTTGGATTGATTACTTACCGACCGGCGAGATTGATCAGTTTTATTCGGATTTGTCCGTGTTGGATAAAGACGGGAAAGAAGTCGATCGCAAAACGATTCACGTCAACGAACCGATGAAACACAACGGCGTGACGATGTATCAAGCCGATTGGTCGATCGCTGCAATTCAAGTTCGACTCAATAACAGTCCAGTCCTTCAGTCCCCGATGGCGAAACTCGATGCCGTGGGGGGTCGAATTTGGGGTACTTGGCTCCCGTTGAAACCGGATATGAGCGATGGCGTTTCCCTGGTTGCGAAAGACTTACAGGGGTTGCTGTTGATCTATGACATGGACGGAAAGCTAATCTCAACGGTTCGGAAAGGAATGGCGGTTGAGGTGAAAGGGGTGCGATTGTCGATCGTGGATCTAATTGGTAGCACCGGGCTACAAATCAAAGCTGATCCTGGAATCCCGATCGTCTATCTCGGTTTCGGTTTGTTGATGTTAGGTGTGATCCTTAGCTATGTGTCTCACTCTCAGATTTGGGGCTTAGAACAAGAGGGAGCAATCTATATCGGAGGCAGAACGAATCGCGCTCAGGTCACATTCGAGCGGGAATTTTTGGGCATTTTGGATGCGATCGACCAAAATGGAGCGGAGTCTACTCCGACTAGCCAACTCGCTCAGACCTAATTCATGCCTTATCGCCTTTCTTTACTGTTGACGATCGTATTTATCGTTCCGCTCGGTTACTTTGTGCGATTCTCTCCAATGTTTCCAGACTGGTTTAGCGATGTCTTTGGCAGTATCGCTTACCAGATTTTCTTTATTGCACTGGTGCAGTTTTGGTTTCCGAAAATGTCGATCGCGAAAACTGCGATCGGGGTCTTTCTCTTCTCTTGCGCGATCGAATTTCTGCAACTCTGGAAGCCGCCTTTTCTCCAAGCCATCCGCGCTACGCTTCCTGGTCGATTAGTCCTCGGAAATACGTTTTTGTGGTCAGACTTCCCACCTTACGGTTTGGGTTGTTCTGCAGGGTGGCTTTGGCTGAAATTCTTACGTCGCCTTCCATAGTTCGTATCGATCGCGAATCCATTTCATTGCAGGGCGTTCAACACCAAATGTAATTCCAGTGGCAATCAACATCATCGCGATCGTCGTTACTAAAATGCTGAGATTCGGATCAACGTTGATTTGATACAGCGATCGGATCATGGCGTAACCAATATTCTGATGCACCAAGTACAAACTATAAGAAATCGTTCCCAGGAAAATCAGCGGCTTAGTGCAAATCCATTTCAGATAACCTTGAAGCGCTAGATGAAACACAAGAACGAACGCAGCAACGAATAGCGTCGTTTCCCAGTTTGTTTCGGAAGAGTAAGCAATCTTTTGCATCAGAATACAAACCGCGATCGTGGCTCCCCGTTGCCAAGTTAACCCGCTTTGTTTCATACGATATAGCACCATTCCCAACGTGAATAAATGCGCGTATTTGAATAGAAAAGCTTCTCGAAATAAATCCCTGATCTCTGCAACAAAATTCAGTTTACTGCTTGCAACCATCAGCGGCATCGAGCCAACACGACCGGAAAACTCAGGCACTTCGACGATCGTGCCCCATCGCGCCGTATAAGTCTTAAAAGCTAGATAAGCCGCGATCGACAACCAAACAATCACTACTTTCTCAATGTGTTTCAGCCATTGCAACCGATACACAGCAAACATCAACCCGTAGAAACACAACTCAAGCTGAAGTGTCCAGTACACATCATCGACATGAGGAACTTTGAAAAATCCATGCAGCATCGTGAAATTGACCAATCCTTCGATCTGTGTCACTTGCAGCGTCGGAATTTGAGCGATCGCGACCACGATACTCGTCAGCGCGATCGCAACCCAGTACGCCGGATACAACCTTGCTGCCCGTCCCACAATAAAATCTAATCCGCGCTTTGTCCGCTCCAGCGACATCAGAATCACAAAGCCGCTAATCATGAAAAATAATTCCACCCCATGCCGCCCGATCGCGAAGTAAAACCAGAGCGCTGAGGAATGCTGAAATAACGTAGCGTACTGGCTAGTGTAGTGAAACAGAACGACGCTAAATGCTGCAATTCCGCGCAAAACATCTAATTCGAGGAATCGATTTGAGGAAGACTTTACAGGTGAATTCACGGGGATGGGAATAGAAACTTCAGCGCTAGTCTGCCCAAGTTTCTATTCCAGATTGGGCAGTGATTACGCCTGTTTCTGATGCGTGACTTCAACCACGGTGTGAACATTCCCACGCGGCGTGTAGTCGGCTTTCACCGTGACTTCTAACGGATTACAAGCTTCGACCATATCATCGAGAATTTGGTTTGCGGCTTCTTCGTGGGAAATGTAGCGATCGCGATAACTATTGATATAGAGCTTAATCGCCTTCAACTCCACCACCCGTTGATCAGGCACATAGTTGACATAGATCGTGCCGAAATCGGGATAGCCAGAAAACGGACACTTGCACGTAAACTCTGGCAGCGTAATCGAAATCGTGTACCGTCTTCCGGGTCTAGGATTGGGAAATGTGATGAGCTTGCCTTCTTCGATCAGGCGTTCCCCGTACTTCACTTCCGGGTGTTCTTGCGCTTGTGTCATATTGAATTGAGAGAAAATAACCTGATCGATCTTAGCAATCGGATTTACACGGATGCACGATTGAAACAACTGATTTTTTAGCGATTCTCTCAGCAATCCCCGAATCTCCAGCTTTTATTGAAAATTTTTCTGCAAAAAACTTGACTAAAAGTGCGTTGATTGCTTCAATTGCAGCTATTCTGAGGCATCACCATTTCGAGCTTTTTCGGATTACTTTTACAGCTATGAACCCCATGACGCAAAAAACGCCACCTCGATCGGTTAACTTGCCTCCTACATCGGTTGCACACGCTCCTGCTGTCCCCATCTCGGTGTATCGCGAAGTCGTTGCAGAACTTCAGGCAACCAAAACCGCAATGGAGTCAATCAAAACTGAAAATCAGAAGTTGGCTCAACAAAATCAACAATTGCGTCAAGAGATCGAAAAAACGGTACAAGCCGCCCTCCAACTTCGCAAATTCTCGAACGCGATTCAGCCTTCTACGGCTCCGTCTGCTCCTCGTGTGGATTTGACGATCGAAGAGCCAACCTTTCACATTCCAGTAATGCCGCCTCGGATGCTTGCTGAACCCGTCGCTGAACCGCTCCCGCCCCATTTGGAACTGAAGCCACTTGAACCGATCGAAGAAAAGCTAATCATCGAACAAGACAGCAAACCCCGTCGCAAAATCAAGCCAGAAAAAGAGTCTTACATCGAATTAAACGGCTGGATGCTGGCGGTTGTGATTGGCTTAATTGTTATCAGTGCCTTTGGTGCAGGCTTCTTGTTGGTGCGTCCGTTGTTAGCTCCTTCCTCCAAGTAACGTCTTGATTCGTAACACTCAAATTACGAATTGCTACTGAGAATTCCGATTTTTCGCGGGTCGTGCGAAACTCGAAGATCAGCACTGCGATCGGGTAAACTGGCTATCGATCGTATTCGTTGTTACAAAATCTTTTTTGTGAACAATGATAGATAGTGTCATGCCCGAACGATAGAAATTAGGATTAAGGAGTGTAAGCGCTTGAAAAAGGTTGAAGCGATTGTTCGCCCATTTAAACTCGATGAAGTCAAAATTGCATTAGTCAACGCTGGAATTGTCGGAATGACGGTTTCTGAAGTCCGAGGGTTTGGACGGCAGAAAGGTCAAACTGAGCGCTACCGGGGATCTGAATACACGGTTGAGTTTTTACAAAAGCTCAAAATCGAAATCGTGGTCGAAGATGATCAGGTGGATATGGTGGTTGATAAAATCATCGTTGCCGCTCGAACGGGAGAAATTGGAGACGGTAAGATCTTCATTACTCCAGTGGATCAAGTGGTTCGGATTCGGACGGGTGAGAAGAACTTTGAAGCGGTTTAGCGACACTAATTTTTAACTGATTCAAACGATGAGAGGCAGCCCGGTTTGGATTGCCTCTTTTTGTTGATTGTAAATTTGATGATTTCTCGCGCTCCGTTGTTTGTCCGCCCCGAATTCCATTCCGGGGCGGGTTAGCAACGAAGTGAGAAGACTAATCAAACTGACTTACTGCACAGGTCTTAATCGCGTTAATTTCAGCTTAAAAGGTCCGCCTGCGGTTTCTCCAAACGCTTTCACCCGAACGATGTAATTTCCAGTTCGCGCAATTCGAGTAAACAGTAACGAATTTGTCGTGCCATCCGGTCCATCATCGTTCTCTGCCACGGTTGATCCATTCGTCGTCATCAACATCACGATCGAATCAAAACTATCCGAGGACAAATCGATCGCAATTTGATCCCCCGCCTGCAATTGCACAAGATAATCCCGCGCAAAATTGCCCTGTCCGGTGGGAATATCCGCATCCGATAAGCGATCGTTGACTTCTCTGCCTGGTGTCAGCGGAATCGGGGCATACGGTCGATTTGGTGTTTGGGCAATTGCGCTCGTCGAAACTGAAATCGCAACGGGAACCGCCCAAAGCCAAGACATCCATCGTTTCATGTTCACTTCTCACTTCCATCTATTGCGCTTGATTGAGAACTTGCTCTAATGCGGCGAGTTCAACATCTCCAGAGAATACACGACCATTCATCACAAAAAACGGCGTTCCATTGATTCCCAGTTTTTCCGCGAGTTGCAAATCTTGAGTGATAGCGGCTTCGGCGGATGCAGAATTGCGATCGCGATCGAACCGCCCTACATCTAGTTTCAAGCTTTTCGCCAAACTCGCATACAACGGCTCTCCTAATTCTTTCTGCTGTGCGAACAGTCCATCATGAAATTCCCAGAATTTCCCTTGCTGTCCGGCTGCCCAAGCTGCTTTCGCTGCTGGAAGTGCTTGAGCGTGAATACTCGTGAGTGGTAAATGCTCATAAACCAGTGTGGCGCGATCGCTGTTCTTTGTCACGAATTGCCGAACCGTTCCCGCTGCGGCTTGACAATACGGGCACTGAAAATCAGAGAATTCGACTAAAACCGTTTTCCCTTTGCCTTTGGTGGGCGATTGACCAATTACTGCCTTGGAATTCTGCTGCAATTCCTGCATAAAAGACTGTTGTGCTTTGCGCTGTTCGTCTTGTTGAGTGCGTTGATAAGCCTGCACCGAATCGAGAATCGCCTGTGGATTTTTCTTAATCACTTCTAAAACTTGAGCTTCAAATTTCGGATCAATATTCGAGTCTGCCTGCACTGGAGCAGAACAGCTAAATAAAACAAGGCTGATTAGTATCCAGCCCATGAATTGTTTAAGTCTTTTCATTGCGTTCCTAGTGTTCAATCTGTCCTCGCAATATAGCTCAAGTTCGCGATCGGGGAACGAGTAGAAAAACTGCAAATCAATTCAGAAATTAAACCCCTCAATTGCATTTCTCATGAGAATCGATGTGTCAACACGCCCAACCTGAGTAAGAATAGAAAGGGGATCGCGTTTGTTGTGTGGCGCATGGCTACCGCGCAAAAAAGGAGTGACTTCATCCCACAGCGATGAATCACACCGGGCAACATTTCGCATTCTCAAAGCAGCGTGTTCTTATGCGGAAATAGAACTTCCGAATCCGTTGATTTTGGGTCAACTTCGGAGCTTCGCACCCCTTCCTATCAGTCGCCTGCACCCGTTCGCAGCTCTCCCACCTGCTAAAACTGGGAATCTCATCGGCTTGTTGAGTTGTCGATCGCGCAAAGTCAGCATGAGGACTGCCTCAAACGCGACCAGTGACGATGACAGGGCTGATATTCTGACCACTCCGTTCAACACACGAGGACAAATCGCTTCATGGAATTCTCGATCGCTGAGTTACTCGCTAACTTCACAGACGATAAATTAGTCGCTCCCAAAGCTTTAGAGAAAAAGCTAGAGTGCAACGACGAACCGAGCCTGCGCCGCCTCCAGATTGCGCTTGATGCTCTAGAAAAGGTCGGTGTCTTGGTCAAAGAACGCGGAAAATATCGCCGCATGACTGAAGATGGCGTGGTGGAAGGAAAGTTACGCTGTTCGAGTAAGGGTTTTTGTTTCGCGATTCAAGATACGGAAGGCTCTGAAGATATCTATATCCGTGAGAGCCAATTAAATCATGCGTGGAATGGCGATCGTGTTTTAGTCCGCGTGACGAAAGAAGGGAGCCGCCGCCGCAGTCCTGAAGGTGAAGTTCGATTGATTCTTGAAAGAGCGAATCCATCTGTTTTGGCAAGAATTAAAAGAAATGAGGCTGGAGAATTTCGAGCCGTTCCGTTAGACGATCGCTTGTTGTTTGAATTGCAGGTGAATGAAAACGGATTAACGCTCGATGAAGCGATCGATCATTTGGCGCATGTGCAGATCAAACGTTACCCGATCGGACAACATGCACCCCTTGGTAAAGTTGCAAAAGTCTTAGGCGCAGATGATGACGCGGCAGATATTGATATTGTTTGCTGCAAACATGATTTACCGCGTGAATTTTCGGAAACCGTTCTTGCGGCTGCAAAAGAGTTACCGAATAAGGTGACAAAAACGGAAATGAAAATGCGCGTTGATCTGCGTGGATTAACAACGCTCACAATCAAAGCCAGCAGTGAAGATAGTGCGGATGATGCAATTACGCTGGAGAAAACAAAGGCGGGAAATTGGCGATTGGGGATTCATATCGCGGATGTGGCGCGGTATGTGGAATCAGCATCATCGCTCGATCGAGAAGCTCAAAGACGCGGAACTTCGGCTTATCTCGGTGAATTAGTGATTCCAATGCTGCCGGAACAACTGACCGAAAATCTCTGTTCACTGCAACCTGGAAAAGATCGGCTTGCGATTTCCGTCTTGATTACGCTGGATGAATCGGGACAAGTGATCGAATTCGAGATTCAGCCTTCTGTGATTCAAGTCGATTACAAACTGAGTTATGAACAAGCAGAGGCGATTTTAGCTGATCAACATACGGAAGAATTGAAAGAATTCGAGCCGATTTTTGAACTGCTGGCACAACTCGATCGATTAAGTCACGCGATCAAAGACCAACGCCGTAAACGCGGTGCATTTGAACTGAACTTGCCAGAAAAAATCTATGCTCGTCCTGACGGTTCAGAATCGCCAGAAGAAGCAGGCAAATTCACCTTCAGCAAGTTCCACTATGATGACGAAGGCGTTCTCGGTGCGGTTGTCGTTTCTTCCACACTTCCGATTCACTCGATGATCGTTGAATTGATGTTACTCGCCAATCAAACTGTCGCTTCTCACCTGAAAGCGTTAGGAATTCCGGGCGTATATCGAGTGCATCCTACTCCTGATCTCGAAGAAGTGCAAGAACTGGTGAAACTTGCGGTCAGTATGGGAATCGAACTGAAGCTTGAACAGGAAGAAGAAGTTCGCCCCCAAGACTATCAAAACTTCACTCATGCGTTTGCAGAATCGAATGCAGAGCGAGTTCTCACTTACTTGTTGCTTTCCACGATGAAGCCTGCGTTCTACAGCACTGAACCCAAAGCGCATTTTGGTTTGGCGTTAGACGAAGGCTACACTCATTTCACCTCTCCGGTTCGTCGTTATCCCGATTTGCTGGTGCATCGAGCGCTTCATGCCGTGTTTGAAGAAGGACGCGATCGACGTTCCTCCCGCGTGAAAGATAGCGTCGATCTGCGCCATAGTTCTTGTCACGGTCAAATCAATTGGAACGTTCTACCTACCGATCTACATCAAGAACTTGAGAGCCATTTCAAAGGCGTTGTGGTTCACTTAACTGAACGCGAGAAAATTGCTCAAGATGCTGAGAATGACCTCGAAGGCTTGAAGAAAGCCGAACTGATGAAAGAGCGTACAGGCGAAGTGTTCCACGGTCTGATCACCGGAGTTCAATCTTATGGATTGTTTGTGGAACTCGAAGAACTCCTAGTCGAAGGTCTAGTTCACGTCAGTTCGCTCAAAGATGACTGGTACGAATTCCGATCGCGTCAGCAAACCCTAGTCGGTCGGAAAAATCGCAAACAATATCGATTAGGCGATCGGATCGAAGTCCAAGTCAAGAGCGTTGACTACTACCGCCAGCAAATCGATCTCATCGCTGTCGGTGGTGGCAGTGAAGCGACTGATGAAGACCTTGAAGAAGAGCGATCGGACTTCCAGACTGAAACTCCCGATGACGAATTTGGTGAGGAATAATAGAAAGTGCGGGAAATCACACCCGCATTTTCTATTTAGGATTTCGCTGTGAGTAAACGTCCTTTGATTATCGGGGTTTCCGGGGCTTCGGGTCTGATTTATGCCGTCCGCACACTGAAGTATCTTTTATCAGCGGATTACGCGATCGAGCTTGTCGCCTCGAAAGCGACCTACATGGTTTGGCAATCCGAACTCAATATCCGAATGCCACCGGAACCCGTCCAGCAAGAACAATTCTGGCGTTCTCAAGCAGGAGTCGAATTTGCTGGCAAGCTTACCTGTCATTCGTGGGGCGATGTCGGCGCGAATATTGCCAGTGGATCATTCCGTACATTAGGAATGCTCGTAATCCCTTGCAGTATGAGTACGGTCGGTAAACTTGCAGCCGGATTAAGCTCTGATTTGCTCGAACGGGCGGCGGATGTGCAGCTTAAAGAAGGGCGAAAATTGGTCATTGTGCCGCGAGAAACGCCATTTAGTTTGATTCATTTACGCAATCTGACCACATTAGCGGAATCAGGAGCGCGAATTGTTCCGGCGATTCCAGCTTGGTATCACAACCCGAAATCGATCGAAGATTTAGTCGATTTCGTGGTGGCGCGGGCATTGGATCAGTTTGAGATTGATTGTGTGGGTGTCGATCGTTGGAAAGAAACCGATACTTAGAATAAGGAGATTCAGCCGATGATCACGACCTCTCAACGATCGTTTATCAGCCTCAAGCGCCACATGGCAGAGTACCGCCCCCAGCTTGAGAAAGCAATTGCAGCAATCCAAATCCTAGAAGTGGCAGATCCAGACACAGAAGAATTTAGTCAAGCACTGGCTGATCTTCAGGTTGCAGCGACGGTGTTAGAACCCTATTCAGAAGGAATGACCGCATCGATCGAGCGCTTCACAGACGATCGTCCGGATTAATTCCATCTTTACTTCACATTGATAGATAAATTTGTTACTTCAATTTTGAAAATGATGATTTAATTAAATGGCTACAACGCCATAGCGTATGGTATCTTAATCTGTTTTCTCGTTAGCTCGCGTAGATATTTGCACTTAGTCTGCTTGTAGCATTCTGACGTATTTTCCATTTTGTCGATCGCTATTATGAAAGTGCAGTCCTACAGTCCAACACACTCATCTGCAAAAATCGCGAGCAAATTAACTGACAAATTATTTATTCTGAATGAGTCACTTCAGTCTCGCTTGGCTTCTAAATCAAAGCTGAAAATTCTGTTTTCAGATGTAGAGCTATGGCAGAAAGCAATTAGCCCTAGCTTTAACTTGACGCAGCATGAAATTACGTTTGGAGAGCTTTCACCCGACAGCATCAAAGCTCATCATCTCGTCGTGCCGTTGACAATCTCCGACTTGAAATATTTGAATGAAGTTCGCCATTTGATCGTCAATAATCCTATCCCTATTCCCAGTATCGAAACGCTCTTACTCTGTGATGATAAAGTCGCATTTAATCAAACGTTGATTGAGAAAGGATTCGCTGACTTTATTCCAACAGTGGGAGGCGAATTCAGCTATCCCTACATTTTGAAAAAGCGAATCGATCAATGGGGAAAACATAGCTACCTGATTCTCGATGCAGAGCAAGAGCAGGATTTTTCGGATAGATTAAATCATCCAGATTATTTCTCCCAAGCCTTCGTTCAGGGAAGCCATGAATACGCTACGCACATTGTCTTCAAGGATCAAAGAATCGTGTGTTCGATCAATATTGAGTATGGATTTACAACCGAAATGCCAATCAAGGGCAAAGACCACTCGATCTATCGAAAAATTTGCCCTTGCCCGTATCTTAATGTGTTCTCTGCCGTATTGAGCAGCATTGGCTTTGAAGGGCTGTGCTGCGTTAATTATAAAGTTTGGCAGGATCGTCCCTATATCTTGGAAATCAATCCAAGGTTTGGCTCAAGTCTTTGCCCATTCTTTTTTGCCTTCGTGAGACATCTTGATTGGAATTCAGCCATTCTTCCTAAGAGCGGTCGCGCACTCGACTTCTCAATCTAATCGCATTCGGTATCTTTCTGTCAGGCTTCACTCGTGAGCCGCTAAAATATAGAATGTTCGTCGTTCTTTCGGGCGATTTTGTGCTGAGAGAACGCTTAAAACCCACTTTATTTCAATCGGATTTGTGAATCGATCGCAAGTCCGCATTGCGCTCACGAGGAATTCCTTAATATGGTCGAAAGTCGAGATAGAACGCCTACCGCTCAGGAAACCTTTGTCCAAATGGCACAGGCGGCTGGACTGCGGGGACGATTACTTTTAACGATCGGGATTTTGATCTTCGTCCGATTGGGAATTTTTATCCCGATACCGGGCATCGATCGAGCCGCTTTTTCCCAAGCCATTCAAGGCAATAGCGCATTAAGTTTCGTAGACTTATTCGCTGGCGGCGGTTTGAGAACGTTGGGTCTATTTGCCCTTGGCATTCTGCCGTTTATTAACGCTTCGATCATTATTCAACTGTTGACAGCGGCGATACCCACGCTCGAAGATTTGCAGAAGAATGAAGGTGAAGCGGGAAGACGCAAGATTTCACAATACACGCGCTATACGGCGGCAGGTTGGGCGATCGTCCAAAGTACACTTTTAACGATCGGCTTACTGCGTCCGTTTGCTGAGTCTTGGAGTCCGTTCTTTGTGGTGCAAACCGTTCTCGCCCTCACTGCTGGATCGATGTTCGTCATGTGGGCAGGAGAACTGATCACAGAACGCGGTGTCGGAAATGGTGCATCACTGTTGATTTTCCTCAACATTGTGGCGACGCTGCCGAATACGTTGGGACAAGCTTTTGACCTAGCGCAAACAGGCGATCGAGCAGTGGTGAGTAGTGTTGTGATTCTCTTGCTCGTCTTCTTGGCAATGGTTGTTGGCATCGTGTTCGTTCAAGAAGGAACCCGCCGAATTCCGATTATTTCCGCTCGTCGGCAAGTCGGCAAACGAATGATGCTCGAAAGAAGCAGCTATCTGCCTCTACGCCTCAATCAAGGCGGTGTGATGCCGATCATTTTCGCATCTACGGTCTTAACGATTCCCGTGATCATCGCTCAAACGTTTAATAATGCAAACGTGGCGAACTTCATTAGTACCTATCTCGGTCCAACTTCGATTTGGCACAATCTTCTTTACTTTGTGCTAATTCTGTTCTTTAGCTTCTTCTATGCGTCGCTGATCATGCAGCCTGATGACATGTCGAAGAACTTGAAGAAAATGGGATCGAGCATTCCGGGCATTCGACCTGGAAAAGCGACCACCGAGTATGTTGAGCGCGTTTTGAATCGTTTGACCTTCTTAGGTGCTATCTTCTTAGCTATCGTTGCGATCGTGCCTTCGATTATCGAGAATGCAACTCCGGTGAAAGTCTTTCAAGGCTTCGGAGCAACATCCTTGTTGATTCTTGTAGGTGTGGCGATCGACACGGCAAAACAGATCCAAACATATGTGATCTCTCAACGATACGAAGGAATGGTGAAAGAATAGTGGCGCGACTGATTTTTGTCGGACCTCCCGGAGCCGGGAAAGGGACTCAATCGAAATTTTTGGCTGACTCCCACCAGATTCCGCATATCTCCACCGGAGACATTCTTCGGGAGGCGGTGGCTGCTCAAACGCCGCTCGGTGTGAAGGCTCAAGGATACATGGATCGCGGTGAACTGGTACCCGATCAACTGGTGATTGATTTGATTCGCGAACGTTTAGGGAAATCCGATGCTGCATCCGGCTGGATTCTCGATGGTTTTCCGCGCAATGTGGCACAAGCAGAATTCCTTGATGTGCTGCTGGATGAACTGAATCAAGGATGCGATCGTGTGATCAATTTCGATGTGCCCGATGACGTGCTTGTCACCCGAATGCTGAGCCGTGGACGCAAAGACGACAACGAAGAAACGATTCGCCGCCGTCTCGAAGTCTACCGAGAGCAAACGGCTCCATTGATTCACTACTACGAATCGCGTGAGAAGATGGTCACGATCGATGGTGATCAATCGATGGAAGAAGTCGCAGCCGCATTAAATCAAGTTTGCGCTTAATTTTCAAACTTGGAACTGACCAGATTTGAGGCTCGATCGAGCTTTGAGTTTGGTCAGTTTTTTAGCGTGAATTTGATGGTTTTTCGCGCTCCGTTGTTCACCTGCCTCGGAATGGAATTCGGGGCGAGTCAGAATCGCAGCGAAGAGACTCTTACTCAAGCTCGTTGAACTCCGATCGATATTTCACCGTCCCAGAACAGCCATCCAATGCACCGCTTTCCAACTCCAAAACCATAAACGCCTCATCGGGCACTGTGTATTCACATTTCAGCCCTTTGTTTTTAGCTGAAATGAACCCAAAGCGCGAATAATAGTTTGGATCGCCTAATACAACGACAGCTTTACACCCGAATCGATCGCATTCTTTCAATCCATATTCAACCAGCGCTGTTCCAATTCCTTGTCTCTGAAACTCAGGTAGGACTGCTAAAGGTGCAAGTCCAAGCATCAGAGAATTGTTAGATTGACCGTTGATCGCAACTGGACTAAAGAACAAATGTCCAACAATTTGTCCAGATGAAACCGCTATGAAAGAAAGCGTAGGACGAACACTTCGCAATCGATCGACTAAATCTGCTTCACTCGATCGACCAAATCCTGCAATATTTACCTGACGAACCGCTTCGATATCTTCTGGCTTTTCTGCTCGAATCTGCATAAAACGAACACAGTAATTTCGCTCAAGATAACGCACTCCCTCATCCGCAAATCCTCCGTTCGGTAAGCCGTACTCTTTCTAAAGTTGCATTCGATCGCTGGCTTCGCTAAATTAGCACTCAGGGAGCGAGAGTGCTAACTCAAAACTCCAAAAGCCTGTAGACTGGTAAACGTTGAAAAAATTACCAGCAGAGGCGACCCGGTTGGATTATTCAACCGTCAGTATTTGATCGTTTCTTGCTCATCTAGATTGTTGGAGGATTTGTAAATGGCAGCCATCTCTCTTAGCGTGTCCACCGTTAAACCGTTGGGCGATCGCGTATTCGTGAAAGTGAGCGAAGCGGAAGAAAGAACCGCAGGCGGCATTTTTCTGCCCGATAACGCAAAGGAAAAGCCCCAAGTCGGTGAAATTGTCGCGGTCGGTTCTGGCAAGCTCAACGAGAAAGGCGATCGCCAACCGATGGAAGTTCAAATCGGTAACAAAGTGCTGTACTCGAAGTACGCCGGAACCGATATCAAACTCGGTGGCGACGATTATGTATTGCTGTCTGAAAAAGACATTCTTGCCGTCGTTTCATAGTTCTCTCAATCTGTAAACCTCACAAAGCTTTCAACACACTATGGCTAAGCGCATCATTTACAACGAAAATGCTCGTCGTGCTCTTGAACGAGGCATGGACATTCTGGCAGAAGCCGTTGCGGTCACTTTGGGACCTAAAGGACGGAACGTGGTGCTAGAGAAGAAATTCGGCGCACCGCAAATCGTAAACGATGGGGTCACGATCGCAAAAGAAATCGAACTCGAAGATCACGTTGAAAACACAGGCGTTTCTTTGATTCGTCAAGCTGCTTCCAAGACGAATGATGCGGCTGGAGACGGAACCACGACTGCAACTGTTTTGGCTCATGCGATCGTTAAAGAAGGAATGCGGAACGTTGCTGCTGGAGCAAACGCGATCCTTCTGAAGCGCGGTATGGACAAAGCAACGACTTTCTTGGTTGACAAGATTGCGGCTCATGCTCGTCAGGTTGAGGATTCCAAAGCGATCGCGCAAGTCGGAACCATCTCGGCTGGAAACGATGAGGAAGTCGGTCAAATGATCGCTTCGGCAATGGATAAAGTCGGCAAAGAAGGCGTGATCTCGCTTGAAGAAGGCAAATCGATGACCACCGAACTCGAAGTCACCGAAGGGATGCGCTTCGATAAAGGTTACATCTCGCCTTACTTCGCAACCGACACCGAGCGCATGGAAGCCGTTCTCGAAGAACCCTTCATCCTCATCACCGACAAGAAGATCAACTTAGTTCAAGACCTCGTTCCAGTTCTTGAGCAAGTCGCTCGTGCAGGTCGTCCTTTGATCATCATTGCAGAAGACATTGAAAAAGAAGCACTCGCGACCTTGGTTGTAAACCGTCTGCGTGGCGTTCTGAATGTTGCTGCGGTCAAAGCTCCTGGATTTGGCGATCGTCGAAAAGCAATGCTCGAAGATATTGCAGTTCTGACGGGTGGACAACTGATCACCGAAGATGCAGGTCTGAAGCTCGATACCACTAAGCTTGATCAATTGGGTAAAGCTCGCCGTGTGACCATCACCAAGGACAACACCACGATCGTTGCTGAAGGTAATGAAGCGCAAGTGAAAGCTCGCGTTGAGCAAATCCGTCGTCAAATGGACGAGACTGATTCTTCCTACGACAAGGAGAAGCTGCAAGAGCGCTTAGCTAAATTGGCGGGTGGTGTTGCAGTGATCAAAGTCGGTGCGGCTACTGAAACTGAAATGAAAGATCGTAAGCTCCGTTTAGAAGATGCGATCAACGCAACTAAAGCAGCAGTCGAAGAAGGAATTGTTCCTGGTGGCGGTACAACCTTGGCTCACTTGGCTCCCGAACTCGAATCTTGGGCTTCTAGCAACCTCAAAGGTGAAGAACTGATCGGAGCACAAATCGTCGCTCGTGCGTTGACTGCTCCTCTGAAGCGCATTGCTGAAAACGCTGGTCAAAACGGTGCAGTGATTGCTGAGCGCGTCAAAGAGAAAGAATTCAACGTTGGTTACAACGCAGCTACGGGTGAATTCGTTGATATGCTCGAAGCTGGTATCGTTGACCCTGCGAAAGTGACTCGTTCTGCACTTCAGAATGCAGCCTCGATCGCGGCAATGGTGCTGACAACTGAGTGTATTGTGGTTGACAAGCCTGAACCGAAAGACGGTGCTGCGGCTGGCGCGGGTGCTGGTGGTGGTATGGGTGACTTCGATTACTAATCTGAGTCTATAAAACAGAAGGCGCGATCGTTCTTGAGAGGGCGATCGCGCTTTTTTAGCGGAAAATTGTGCGATCGCTTATCCTGATATCAATAGTTCTCTTCCTGTCCGCTTGATTATGTTCAAAGCGCTAAAAATAGAAAATTTTCGAGGATTCAAAGCTTTTGAGCTTCAGCAGCTTGATAGAGTAAATTTGCTGGTCGGTAGAAACAATAGCGGAAAGACTTCTATTTTGGAAGCGATTCAACTTCTTTGCTCACGAGCAAACCTTGAGCCTTTGATTGGAATAATGACAAATCGAGGCGAATATTCCTCAAGCGAGAACCACAGCTTGAATAGACAATTAACGGAAAGTCAAAATCTTGATATTCAGCATCTCTTTTACGGTCATACAGTTCAATCAGCAAGTCATATCTCAATTTCTGGTTCGCATACTGAGGACTGTGAAACGTTAACAGTGTCGCTTGATGGGACATACGGCGATTTCGACTCTCAACTAGAAGAACCAAATGCCTCAGGCTTCAGTCTATTAGTGCAGTGGAAGCTTGAACCAGATACTGAAGAGGTTCAAAGTGAAAATCTTTCTAGACTTGACACTGAACTTAATCTGTTCTACTCGCCGCTTTCTGCGAATTTTGGTCTTTCTACAAACCGAGTACGGTCTCCTCAACGAAAGCCGTATGATATTCCAATCAATATTCCTGCGCCAATTAATACTCAATTTATTACACCATTTTCGTTGTCAGCGCAGAGTATGATCGAGATGTTTGAAGATTTTGTGGTTCTAACACCCGAAGAACAAGTAGTGAATCAAGCCCTTCACACGATCGAATCCAGAATCGAAAGAATTGCGCCCATAAGCTCCAAAAAAAGCACAATTTTTGGTTCACGTACTGGATTTATTGTGAAGCTGACAGGCATAAACGAGCGAGTTCCAATTGGCAGCATGGGCGATGGTATCTGGAGAATGCTAGGACTTGCAATATCAGCAGTTGGAGCAAAAGGTGGGGTTCTACTCGTTGATGAAATTGACACTGGGCTGCACTTCACCGTGATGGTTGATATGTGGAAGATGATCTTACAGATTGCACAAAGGCTAGATATACAGGTTTTTGCGACTACTCATAGTCGAGATTGCTGGGAAAGTCTAGCTGAAGCAGGGCGACTCGAAGAATCTGAGAATGAAATTACGATTCATCGAATTGAACGAGAACGCGATCGCTCAGTTATCTTTAGCGGACGCAAAATGATGATTGCGGCTGATCAGGAAATTGAGGTTCGTTGAGCGTGGCTAAGAGACTTGTACCAAGGAAGCTTATAGTCGAAGGAAATGAGGATAAGCGAGTCATTCCCGAACTAATCGAAAAGAGTGGAATTCAATGGGTCGAGCAGCACAATCCGATTGTTTATATTGAGGCGCTAGACGGATATCAGCAGCTAACTGATCCGGTTGTTATTCAGGCACAGATCGATACGTCCAACTTACAGGCTCTCGGAATTGTCATTGATGCTGATGATCAGCCTGTTTCTCGGTGGCAAAGTGTCCGAAACGCTGTTTGCAGAAGTATTCCTGATATTCCCGAAGAACTCCCAGAAACTGGATTAGTACATCAGGCGCAAAACTCAATTGGTGATCCAATCAGATTTGGGATTTGGATGATGCCCGATAATCGTCTACAAGGGATGCTAGAAACTTTTCTTGCTCATCTAATCGAGACTGAGCAGCAAGAACTTTGGCAATATGCTCAAGAAGCAACTGGCATTGCAAAGACTAAATCTGCTCGATTCAAACAGACGCATACAGACAAAGCGAATCTCTATACTTGGCTTGCTTGGCAAGCTCCACCTGGAAGACAACTTCATCAGGCAATTCAGGAAAAAATTCTGAAGCCAGAGCATCCGACAGCGCAACGATTCGTAGCCTGGTTCAAGGATTTGTATGATATTTGAGCGTAGTAATGCTGCTAACGATCGAATGTATTGTTTTGTAGACAAGCCTGAACCGAAAGACGGTGCTGCGGCTGGCGCAGGTGCTGGCGGTGGTATGGGTGACTTCGATTACTAACCTGAGTCCCTGAACAATGAAGCGCGATCGTTTGAAAGAGCGATCGCGCTTCGCGTTTAAACTATAATTCTCATCAAATTCCTACTGATATTTAATGCAAATACAGAGGTGATTGAACGATGGATAAGCTGACTTACTACAGAGATTTAACAAAAAAAATCCTAACGGAGTATTGCCGCCTAGCATCTAAATCTGATTCTACAAATGTGGAAACTTTTACTGTTTTTGATGACACTAGCAGCAATTACCTTTTGCTGGACATGGGCTGAAATTTAGATAAGAGAATTAAGAACACAATTATCCATGTCCGAATTTATAACGACAAAATTTGGATTGAGGAAGACTGGACAGAATCAGGCGTGGTCACTGATTATCTATACGTTGGTGTCTCTGAGAGCGATCTTGTGCTTGCCTTTCATCCTCCTCATTTGCGGCAGTATACAGATTTTGCGATCGCATAACAAAACTCTGCCCTTCAGATTGCGGTAGAATGCCCTTCGTGAATCGCTGAGTTTTAATCGTGCAATCGTCCTTAAGTTCGATCAATAAAAAGCGCCGTCTCTTGATCGCTGCCAGTGGTACAGGTGGTCATGTGTTTCCTGCGATCGCGGTTGCCGAACAACTTTCAGATTTTGAGATTGAATGGCTCGGTGTTCCCGATCGCTTAGAGTCTCAGTTAATTGGCGATCGCTATCCGATTCACTACATTTCAGTTGCAGGCTTTCAACAAAAACTTGGATTCGGAACATTCAAAGTTCTATCTCGATTGATCCGATCGATCTGGAATGTTCGACAAATTTTGCAGAAAGGTCGATTTGAGGGTGTGTTTACAACAGGCGGGTATATCTCTGCACCTGCGATCATTGCGGCTCGATCGCTTGGGTTACCTGTCATTCTGCACGAGTCGAATGCGTTACCGGGGAAAGTCACACGCTTCTTTGCGCCTTGGTGTACCTTAGTTGCGATCGGCTTTGAAATGGCTGCAAAATCGATTCCAAAGGCGAAGACTGTAGTTGTTGGAACGCCAGTACGATCGCAGTTTAGATCTGCTCTCTCAGAACCCTTAGATTTACCAATTCCTGAAGGTGTGCCGCTGGTTGTTGTGGTCGGTGGTAGTCAAGGTGCAGTAGCGATGAATCAATTGGTTAGACAAGCTGCGCCTGCTTGGTTTGAGAAAGGAGCTTGGGTGGTGCATTTAACGGGAGAGAATGATCCAGAGGCAAAAAGCTTGCAGCATCCACAGTATTTAGCTCTGCCGTTTTATCAGGACATGGCAGCATTGTTTATGCGATCGAACTTAGCAATCAGTCGCTCTGGAGCCGGAACAGTTACAGAATTAACTGTGACTGGAACACCAGCAATTCTAATTCCATTCCCATTTGCCGCAGAAGATCATCAAGCGTTTAATGCAAAAGTGATGGTGAATGCAGGTGCAGCAGAAATGTATCGACAGTCAGAATTGAGTGTTGAACAGCTTCAGAAAGTCGTTCTGGAACTATTAGAAAATCGCGATCGACTTGCAATGATGTCAAATCAAGCAAAGTCGATCGCGATCATTGATAGTGCTGAACGTACTGCCCAGCTAGTCAGAGAAGCAGTTTAGCGATCGCTTGATCGTCTCAAATACACCCAATGGCGATAGTTCGGGTGAACATGCCCTTCAGGTTCTTTGTGCATTGCTTCGGGATCAACCAATGCGCGGTTCTTTTCCAGCTTTTGACGATTCAATAATTTCATGAGAGTTCCTCCTCAATTGAAGTGATTGCAGGAGGCACCTTCAAACCTGTCACCATGCCTTAGAGCATGTCCGAATCTTTTTCTGTGCCTAATACTACTATTCTACAAGATTCTTAGAAATTCATACGGCTGAAGAGAGATTTAGCGAAAAAACTCGGCGACTGAGCAATTGAATCCTATTAAAAGTGGCGAAGATAGCATGTCTTGAGCGAACAAAGTTGCAACCAGTGTTAGAAGCGCATCCTGACGGCGATAAACTTCTAACTGTTGGGTGCGCCAATCGAGAATCCAATACTCTTGCACTCCACGTTCTGCGTACAGCTTTAGTTTTGTTTCTCGGTCTCTTCGTTCATTCTGCGTTCCGGGTGAGAGCACTTCGATGATCAATTCTGGCGCGATCGTAAAATGTCCTTCTTCATCAACTCCGACTGCTAAGCGCTCATTGCTAATCCAAATCACATCAGGAATCACATTATCGGCATCATCGAAGATTACACCTGGAGTCGCCACTGTTTCCCCTAATTGGCTGGTTTCTGACCAGGTATCGAGAATTCTGGAAGCTTTAACGATCGCTTTTTGATGCTTCCAATGCGGCGCACGAGTCATGAGCAAATGTCCATCAATAATTTCGTAGCGATTGCTGCTTTCAGGCAAAAGCTTCAGATCTTCAGTTGTCCAATAGACTCGATTGGTGGCTTGAGACATAGGGACAGGGGACTAGAGAATAGTTGTATTGTATGCGATCGCGCTTGTTGGCAAGCTGAATGCAGCGCCGAACTGATTCGGCTTATTGATTTGCTTTGTTCTGGTGCGTTGCTTGTAATCGCTGTACATCCTTGAAAATAGCAGATTGAAACTCATAGCCGAGTAGCTGTTTCAGTTTTGGGCTGACTTGTTCTAGAAATGTTGGTGATAGCTGCTGCGCTGGATTTTCCAAAGGTCGAATAAACTTAGGATTATAATTTCCGAGGACTGAAACACGCGGTTCGCTGGAATGATTGGTCGATGTGTCGTGCCAACAGAGACCGTGAGACAGCACAACCGACCCCGCTTTTCCAGTAACTTTTTGCGCGGATTGTGCAAACTGATTTGAATCTGGGAATTGGCAAAGCTTTTGAGTGTTGGCGGCAAATAAAGGCGCACCGTTAATTTCTGTAAAGTCTTCCATCATCCAGATGGCTTGAACTTCCAGAACAGGTGTCGCTGGATAAGGAGGAGTCATTGTGAAATAGGGATAATCTACGTGTGCTCCCATATTTGTTGCACCTGGATAGAGAATATGAGCAGAAAAGCCGCCTAAAGTCATATCGCTTCCCAAAATGGCTTCGACCACTTCGATCGCTTGTGGATGCTGTACCATTTGTGCAAAAATCTCTGCTTCGCTCAACAATCTGTATAAGCGCGATCGCTCACCTGTTTTCAAAAAGCGTCCTGCTGGCTCGTCTGCCGCAAGTTTAAGAAGGTGTGACCTCGCTTCAGAGATTTCTCTACCTGTAAATAGCTCTGGCAGCACAACATATCCCTTTCCTTGAACAATTTCTGCTGCTAAAGATGCTGCATCTTGCATAAGCCAATGTCCTAATTACTTCTTGGATTATGGCATTGTAAGGTGCTCCATTGGAATCGCGATTCCTGCTTGAGTTAAGCGCGTTGCTGCGATTTCAATTAGTAAAGATTCGATCGTGGTTTCGCCCCTGTGAAGCGCCTCTAGTCCAGGTAAAACAAACTCTGCTCCTGGCAATTCGTCGAGATCCATGTCTGGTCTGCCTCTGATTGTACGAATCCGTTTTGGCAATCATTCTATCAATCAGCTAAAACGTGAATCCGCTTGAGTGGGATCAAGCTTTTGACTTCCTCGTCGAGCTTTTCATAGTAATCAACAAACAGTCTCCGTAGCTCTACAATTCCAAGCAATGTAATTGGAATACTGGATCGATCTGCCTCATACCGTGCATCTTTCGTATATCCTCCTGTACTCACATAAAGACAGCGATCGCCTGCGCTACGACCTCCGATAAAGGAACGAATATCTTGCGAAGTCATGCTGGTATTTGGGCGATGTTTTACTTCTACAAAAATTCGTGGCTCTTCTAGACCCAGACCATCAGGCGAGGCAAACACATCCACACCTCGATCTGAGCCGCGTGGTGAAACTGTTGTGCGATAGCCCATTGCCCGCAAAATGCCAGCACTAAGCTCTTGGACTTGCTCCCACTGTAGGCGGACAATTCTATCCTCGATCGCTTGTTCGGACTTTTCCAAAAGTTCTGCACGAATCTCGCGTTCAAGATCATTCTGATCTTGAGTTTGGGACAGGACCGGAGAAGCAAAAGGCGCTTGTTGAATTGCTTGTTGTTTTGACTGTATCTCTGTAGTTGGCTTTCCTTTAATCAGAAAGAGCGTTTGTATTGCGCCCAGTGAGTTCTTCGTATCGCTACTCAACGACGTACGCGGAATTTGATATTTCCATTCGACTTCTCGTATGCGCGGTAGTTCTGCAATGATTTCAGGTTTCCACTGATACTCAGATGTGATGACACCAATATAGTACATCTGCTTGTTGCGATCGTGCGTCATGACTGCGTCACCCACTTTCACTTCTCGCATGAAACGCAGAATCTGACTTACGTTTGCCTGAACAGTACCTACTGACTGTGTAGAATATGCTTGCTCGTACAGCAGTATCAGATCAGCTTTCGTCACCGATTCATCAACTTTACCTAAATCTGGCGATCCGATCGCAACAATTTTCTTCTGAATAAATTCTTCTGCGTAGACGCTTTCTCGACCAGCACGAACAAACCAAATCTCACTCATACTTAGACGTGTATGGCAACTCGTATAATATGCCACACCAAGGCAACGCAAACGAATAAAAAAGGCGGGCGTTGTGCCCACCTAAAAGATTGAAAAAGTTAGACGATCGCCCAAAACAAACGATCGCTAATCTTCCTACTCTTCGTCCAAGAGTTCCTCTTCGCTGTCATGCTCATCGACCTGACCGACCGAATTCGCAGACACCTGAGCGCCCATTTCCAACTTCTCGCGCACCTGGATCTCAAGTTCCTTCGCAAGTTCTGGACGCTCTTCCATGTACTTGATCGCATTATCGCGACCTTGGCTGATATTCTCACCCTTGTAGCTGTACCAAGCACCCTTGCGAACAATCACGCTCGTTTCTTCAGCTAGGTCAACCAGACAGCCCAAAGTCGAGATTCCCTTACCAAAGATGATGTCAAACTCTGCAATTCTAAAGGGAGGCGCGACTTTGTTCTTCGCTACCTTCACCTTTGCACGAGTTCCAAACTCTTCGGTTCCTTTCTTCAAGGTCTGAATCCGGCGAATATCGAGCCGCACCGAAGCGTAGTACTTCAGCGCTTGACCGCCTGTGGTCGTTTCCGGGCTACCGTAGGTGACACCAATCTTCTGACGCAATTGGTTGATGAAGATAACCGTACAGCCCGATTTACCGATGTTGCCTGTGATCTTCCGTAGCGCTTGGCTCATGAGTCGTGCTTGCAGACCCATGTGAGAGTCACCCATTTCCCCTTCGATTTCAGCGCGGGGAACGAGAGCCGCTACAGAGTCTACGACCACGACATCAACGGCAGTCGATCGCACTAATTGATCCACGATTTCTAGCGCCGACTCTCCCGTGTCCGGTTGGGAAATCAGCAGGTTGGCAATGTCTACACCCAACGCCGCTGAGTAGCTTGGATCAAGTGCATGTTCAGCATCTACATATGCCGCGATGCCGCCCGCCTTTTGCACTTCTGCGACCGCATGAAGCGCCAACGTCGTTTTACCTGAACTTTCAGGACCGTAGATCTCGATCACCCGACCTTTCGGCAAACCGCCACCCAGCGCCAAATCTAGCGTCAAGGCTCCCGTCGGAATCGTTTCGACTTTCATTCGGGTGGCATCGCCCAGGCGCATGATGCTGCCTTTCCCGAAGTTGCGCTCGATCTGGGTGAGAACGAGACTTAGGGCTTTTTGCTTATCGTTCGTTTCAGTTGTTGTTTTAGCTGCCATTAGCGCCTCAGAAAGTGATGTGAAAAAAGAGAGTGGGGACGGAACGGGATGGGCAATTGTAGCCGAAATGCGATCGAACTATCACCTAATTGCCAAACTTTGTAGCATAGAGAGGATACCGCTCTCAGCACAATTCGTATTTCTTCTTCTAGGGTAACGAGTATGACCTCGAAACTGCCGAATTTGTTGGTACCGGATACCGCCCTGACGGTGGCGGGTCTTACGGCTTACATTCAGTCGCTGGTCGAGCAGGATGATCAACTGCGCCAAGTCTGGCTCACCGGAGAAGTGTCGAGTGCGACGCGGTATCGCAGCGGGTTGTTTTTCACGCTGCAAGATCCGGATGCCAAAGCGACGATTCAATGTGTGGTCTGGAATAGTCAGTTGCATAAGTTAACGACGTTACCCGCTCCGGGTGAACAGTTGATTTTGCTCGGTCGTGTGCATGTGCAGCCGCATCGAGGCAGCTATCAGTTGATTGTCTGGCAAGCACTTCCAGCGGGGGAAGGCTTACGCGCTTTACGATCGCGTCAACTCAAAGACCGTCTCGAAGCCGAGGGACTGTTTGACCCGGAACGCAAGCGCCCGATTCCGACTCATCCGCAAACCGTGGCAGTGGTGACTTCACCGCAAGCCGCCGCCTGGGGAGACATTCAAAGAACGCTCAAGCGACGGTATCCCGGTTTACGAGTGCTGTTTTCGCCTGCATTAGTGCAAGGAGATCAAGCACCCGCCTCGATGGTAAGCGCGATCAAACGAGTCGAGCGGGATGGAAGAGCAGATGTACTAATTCTATCACGAGGAGGCGGTGCGATCGAAGATATGGTCTGTTTTAATGATGAAGATGTTGTAAGGGCGATCGCAAACTGCTCGATTCCAGTCATTGCAGGCATCGGACACCAAAGAGACGAGTCGCTTTCCGATTTGGCAGCGGATGTGATGGCGCATACTCCCACAGCGGCGGCAGAACAGGCGGTTCCTTGTTTGTCGGATTTGTATGAGTTGCATCACGATCGACTTCAATCTTTGAATTTGGCAGTGCTGCAATATTTGAGTGTGGAACACGATCGATTGAGTGGATTGCGCGATCGTATTTCTCGATTGAAGCTCGATCGGTCTTTGAAACAAGAAGCTCAGGTCGTTTCATGGTTGCGTCAACGATTGATTCAATCGACGCAGAGACGGTTTCAAACGGCTGAGCAGCACTGTGAAATGCTTCAGGAAAAATTGACCACACTTGATCCGGCGGCAGTTTTAAAACGGGGATATGCGGTCGTGCGATCAGAATCGAGAATTGTGCGATCGACCGAAGACGTTCACGCGGGCGAAAATTTAACGATTCAGCTTGGAAAAGGGCAAATTGGTGTTACTGTGACCAGCGTATCAGTCGAGTCTGAAGATAAGACGATATAAATGAATTAGCGATCGACTTTTCTAATGAATCAATCCTCAAATGCGAAACCTGAAAAATTGCCTCGTCTTGCTGCTGAATCTTCTTGGAACTACGAAGAGACAGTAGCGAAAGTCGAGCGCATTTTGACGCGGATTGAATCGGGTGAATTGGAATTAGCAGATGTGTTTGAAGAGTTTTCTGCGGCAGTTAACTATTTACGCCAATGTGAATCGTTTTTAGCAGAACGGCAAAAACAGGTAGATTTATTAATTGAAACGCTAACCGATGAAGCGGAATTTTAATGTCAGGAGAAACAGATTTATCTGAATTACTAAAGTCAATGAATCCCATTCTTCGGGATGGTGAATATGTTTTTTGTAGTCTTGATTCTCAGAATACGGATTGGCTAAAACTTGATCCGATTTGTGCATTTCGTGAAGAGGAAGGACTGACATTAATTCTCGATCGACAACAAGCCAATCAAGCAAACATCTCCTACAATTCAGTTTTTCGCCTCATTACATTATCGGTTCACTCTAGTTTAGAAGCGGTTGGATTCTTAGCAGCAATTACTCAAAAACTTGCTGAACACGAAATTAGCGTCAATGCGATTTCGGCTTACTATCACGATCATCTTTTTGTTCCAAGTGTGCAAGCAGAGAAAGCGATTGAGCTACTACGAGAATTCGGATAGATCGGCTTTTAAAACTTTGTCGATCACATAAGGACATTTGCTAGGAAATGTTTCAGACGGCAATCCAGTTTCTGCACTTGCAAGCCGAATTGCTTTACGGTATTGCTTCTCAAGAATCTCTTCTAAATATCTCTTAAGACTCGGAGAATCTTCTAGCGCTTCTTCGATTCGGATCTGATGTTCGACAATGCTCAATCTCCAACTTTCTGATCTACGATCGCATTGATATTGCCACTTCAAAAGGTGCAATAAGACGATCGTTAAATTGCTGGCTAAACTTCTCCGTTCGCTTTTTCCCATATCTTCGATCTCGTCAAGCAGATTCTCCCAGTCAACTTGACTATAATCTTGATGTTTTAGCTTCTCAACGGTGTCCTGAATCCACAATTGATAATCTGTTTGGTACAGATTTGACTGGCTGACTTTAAGTTCTGTATTCATGTGAACCTCTCAGCGTTTTTCCTCATTCTACGCAATACTACCCCGCTTCCAAGCTTCTTTGTAAGAGGTTCCCACATTCCGTAGACTTGCTTTGATCATCTGTTGTTCAAGTAAAGCGCAAAATCGAGCGCGATCGTCACAATAATCCGACAACCCGCCTCAATTGATACAAAATCTGACTGAGCCAATTAAAATAATGGAAAATCAAAGAGTAGGTTCCAATGAAGGCGTTTGAGCTTCCAGCCAAAATTGATCAAAACGGGAAGATAGCTCTGCCAAATCTTCCGCTTGAGCAGATTCCTCAAGACTCTGTAATCAAAGTGATTGTTCTGGTTGATGACTCAGAAGATGAAGAACTGAGAGAATCAGCCGTAGAAAGCTTTCGGCAAGGGTGGGCAGATGTTGTTTCAGGAAATACTCGCCCTGTTTCTGAACTACTCAGCGAACTGGATGACAGCGAATCTCATTCCATCACTGCTGTTTCTGCGGGAGCCATTCAAACTGCCCAACACGACGATAATCTGACTCAACTCATGATTAGCCTTAACGCCTTGGGCAGTCTGTACAAAGAGCAAGGCAGGTTCTCTGAGGCAGAAGCTGTTCTCACAGAAGCGATTCAAATTGCTCACAAATTTCACAACGCTGCTCAATAGGCTGTTAGCCCCGATGCTTGAAATAGCTAACTCTGCCGAAATTCAAATTAAAACCACAGCCAAGTTCGATCGCAAACTCAAGAAATTAGCCAAGCGATATCAAAGCATTAAGCAAGATTTACAGACGCTACTTTTCCAACTTCAAAACGGAGATCGACCTGGTGATAAAGTTGCCGGAGCGAATTACGACATCTTCAAAGTCAGAATTCAGAACAGCGATAACCAGAAAGGTAAAAGTGGTGGCTATCGAATTATTTACTATGTGCAAGTCGCGACGACAATCATCCTGGTTACGGTGTATGCAAAATCCGACCAAGAGAATATTTCAGCGGATGCGATCGACGAAATCATTGCTGAATTTGAGCAGCAAGAACGCGCAACTTAAGGCGCAATCTTAATCTGTAGTCAGGCAATGCTCCCTCGCTTCCGCGCTTCTTTGTAAGAAGTGCCCACATTGCGTAGACCTGCTTTGATCATCTGTTGTTCGAGCAAGGCAAAAAATCGAGCGCGATCGCCTCCTCTAACAACCGCCTGATTGTGCGCTTCAGCCAACGCCACCGGATATCCATAGCCTTTCTGCACTTGAGCGAGTACTAAACTCAATGCCGAATTCAACATCACAGAATCTTTCGCCACCCATGCGGGAACTTCCACCCGTGCAATTTCACTTCCAACATTCACATAGCAAAAATGAACTGCATGATCGCCGTAAAACTCTTGAATCCGAGCCGAACTTTTCCACAAAGGACTCCGCTCACCCGGTTGGAGCAACATTCCCCAAATTGCAGCATCTTTTAGCGGGTCTAGGACTTGGCAAGGTGCTCGATCGACGACTTCACTACAATTCGTCGCACAATCGGGAGCCAGATAAGCACAGCTTTGAAGCCGTAAAAAGTTCATCGCTTCGCCGCTTCTCGATGCGCTGATGTAGCCGACTAGCGGAACCCCGATCGCTTTTAACTGATCCCAAGCAGCTAGAATCGGTGTGAGAATGCGATCGCGTGCCTCCGCGGGCATCTGTTCCAAAAACCAATAGATTAGAGAACCATCAACTAGCGAAATCGTTGGCACATTCATTTCATCGCTCAAGGCTTGTCCCAGTTCTGCCAGAATTTGCGCTTCTAATGCGGTTCGCTGATAGCCCATCCATTCTTCAGTGCGAATCCCCCACTGCCGAGAAACATAGAGATCTTCAGGACGGTAGAACACTTCAGGCAAGCTATCTAACAGCGGTAGCTTACTCTGTCCATAGTGCAGAATGATCCGACCGACATTGATTAAATAGCAATAAGCAATCTCATGATGGCTGGGTGCAATTTGCGATCCATCAGTTGCAATCACTGTATGAGCAGCAGGAGCGGGATCAATTTCGATGCGAGTGTCTAAGGGTTCGATCGGGATTGCAGCCGTGAAACTTAATCGATCACGCCACAGTTCGTGCTGCTCAACGAGTTCAGATTGTCGATCGTTCGCTTGTGCCATAAGCAAATTTGCTCGATCGAGTCTTTGCCGAGTCGCAGTTGCCTCTAGCGTTAACTGTTGACTAATTCCCTGCATCTGTTGAGCAAGCTTCGTGAGATCCAGCATTTTGAAATCAGATCAATTGCACTAGCAGCATATCGCTTTTTTAATGATGATAGGATCTTCATAGAATCAGCAGTAGGATGAATTTAGTTCAGGATAAGACAACCTATGTTTCAGACTGAGACAAAATCGCTTACATTTCAGCAATTTATCGAGCAATACGGCAACCACGATCGATATGAACTCATCGATGGAGAATTAGTTGATTTGGAACCCACTGGACTGCATGAACAAGTTGCTGCTTTCGTATCGCGGAAGTTGAATGTTGCGATCGATCAAGCTGATTTACCGTTCTTCATTCTTCAACGCTGTTTAGTCCGTCTGCTTGGAACTGCCACGGCTTTCCGTCCTGATGTTGATGTGCTCGACCAAAACGCACTAGGAAGAGAACCCCTCTGGCGACAAGAATCAATCATTACGTTGGGAACTTCGATCAAACTGGCGATCGAAGTCGTAAGCCAGAATTGGGAGAATGACTACGCCCGTAAAGTTGAAGACTACGCAGCGTTGGGAATTCCTGAACTCTGGATTGTGGATTATCTGGGTCTTGGCGGACGAGATTACATTGGCTACCCTAAGCAGCCCACATTAACAATTTGCGAACTTGTAGCAGAGAAATATCAGAAACGGTTATTTCGTGGAGATGAGCGCTTAATTTCTCCGACTTTTCCATCGCTACAACTCACAGCACAGCAAATCTTTGCAGCAGGGCAGGCATGAGAATGAAGTAGACTGCAACTTTTGTGGGACTGGCATCTTGCCAGTTCGGGCAGGTGAGGACACCTACCCCACAAGTTAGTCAACATCCCTAAGTTGCCAATTTCAACACATTCAAGCTAAACGTGATCAGCGTCAAGAATGTAATAAAGCCGATCGAATCGAGCAGCGTTGTCACGAGTGGACCACTGACTAATGCCGGATCAAGCTTTAATCGCTTTAATCCCATTGGAAGTAAGGTTCCGAGTGTGACTGCTACTAAGCTATTAGTTGCCATGACGATCGCAGCAACAACCCCAACCCATCGTTCTTCTGGCTTTGTCCAAATCAGCGAGAGGACAAACATCGTGATTCCTAATGCTAGTGCGGTTCCTAGTCCGGCAAGAAGTTCCCTTTTCAAAATCTTCATCGTGTCTTTTGAGGTGACTTCTCCGACACCGAGCGATCGAATTGTCACGGTCAATGCTTGAATCCCAACGGTTCCGCCCGTATTCGAGAACAAGGGCATGATCACCGCTAATACGGGAACTGCTGCGATCGTCGATTGAAACGGAGAAATCGCGCTCGATGCTCCGATGTAGAGTCCCATGATTCCAAGCAACCAAGGCACTCGATTTCTCAGTTTCTCGATCGGGCTTGACAGCGACGATTCATCTCCACCGCCACCCGCGAGTTTTTGAATGTCTTCGGTCGCTTCTTGTTCGAGAATATCGACGACATCATCGACGGTGATAATTCCGACTAACCGATCTTCTCGATCGACGACCGGAACCGCGATCAAGTCATAGCGCTTCATCAATTGCGCCACTTCTTCTTGCTGCATGTCGGTACGCGCTCGAATCACGCGATCGCTGCCAATATTCTCGATCTTCGTATCTGGAATCGAGAATACCAACTGCCGCAAAGATACAACCTGCTTCAGCTTGCGGTTATTGTCGGTCACATAAGCGTAGTAGATCGTTTCCTTGTCTCGGTCAGCCAATCGAATCTTGTTCAGAGCTTCGCCAACCGTCAAACCTTCCCGCAGTCGAACATATTCCGTGGTCATAACCCGACCTGCGGTTCCTTCGGCGTACCCTAAAATTGTTGCGGTTGCTTGCCGTTCTTCAGGGCTGAGTTGTTGAACGAGACGTTTGACGATTCCCGCAGGCAACTCATCGAATAATTCGGCTCGATCGTCTGGGCGCATCGATTCGACGATATGCCGAACTTGAATATTTTGCAGAGAGCCGATCAGTGATTCTCTGACCTCTGGTGGCAAATACTCGAAAACATCCGTCGCCTGAGTTTTATTCAATAAACGAAATGTGATTGCCCGCTGTTCGGGTTCGAGATCAGTAATGTAATCGCCTACATCGATCGCAGGCAGTTCATTAAGTTCCAGCTTCAAGCGGTTTAAGTCCGAAATACCCGCGAGCGTTGCTCGACTGTCTTGAGTCAGCATTTAACTTCCCTCCTTGATCTTCCTCGCGCTGGAAGACCCAAGGCATCCACGCTAGGAAAGGTTTGCTGTGTTGAATAAATGGACTTCGTCCATGAATGTGTAAGAACGCAACATCAATACCCCTACTGGGCATCGCTGATTCCATGCTAACCCTGAAGCTGGTTTTTCACAATGTCTCCAAGAACACGGAGCGGAAAATACCGTCTTTTGGCGCAAGTGGACTCGATCGATGGTCTACCCTAGTTGGTATAGTTCCTCTTTCCAATGACGCATCCAAAAACAGGAAAAGTTTCAACACAAATGATTCGAGGGTTTCTCATTTTCAATTTGGTATTTTTTATACTCAGCGGTTGTCGGTCTCCCGAACCGATCCGAATCGAAGTTTCGCCTTCTCCAGTCGCATCCACCCCAAAACCGTCTCCGCAGCCCACCGGAAAGACGATCGCGATCAATATTTTCCAGCTTGATAATCAGTGCAATGAATTTGTCACGACGAAAGAAAGGGTTCCGGCAAATCAACCCGTGACGCAAGCGATCGCGAAAACGCTCTTAAAAGCGAATAGCGAAAGTCTAGATGTGGCGGGCTATCGCGTGAGAGTTAAGTCTGGAGTCGCAACGATCGATTTTCGTCCAATTCCGAAGGCGCGTCGATCGCTCACTTCACTTGCGAATTGTGAACAGTTGGCACTATTTGGAAGTGTGCGGCGGACGTTGACGCAAAATCCGGCACTAAGAATTAAATCGGTCAGGTTTACCGATCGAGGGCAGTTGATTAAGCCTCAATGAGACGATCGCGAACTTTCGTACGATCGACAAGACTTCTATCTTTGGGAGAATCTAAGATCAATCTGTGATTTTCTAAGCTAGTAGCGAACTGACTTTAGGATTGTTCAAGATTCTTAGCATCAGTTCTCATTCTTACCCTTGTACACTAGATCAAAAAGGTAGTCAGCGATTATGGATGTAAAACTCGTTCTGCTTGTGCTTTCTGGCGTTTTTACCGTCGCTTGTCTGTTCTTTGGAACACGCAATGGTTTTTATGATACCGATAACTATCATGGCAACGGCTCCGCACATTAAAATAGACCCTCGAACGCGGAAGTCGAGGTAGACCAACTCCATCCTCGAATTCCGAATTCTGTCGGGCTGAATTCTGAGTTTCTCTAGGATGGATTCGTGACGCAATTGGAGTGTTTCCCTTACGGTGCAGGGCATGGAGACGAGGGAGTTTGTCTTCTCGTTCGGATGGGTCCTTACCGAATTTTGCTAGATTGTGGGCTGTCGGATTTGACTGCACTTTCGGGTGATAGTTTGGAAGTCTCCGCGCCCGCAGATGTTGTGTTGTGCAGTCATGCCCATTCGGATCACGCTCAGGGTTTGCTAAATTTGCATCGCGCTTTTCCTCAGATGCCGATTTACGCGAGTGAGGTGACGACACAGCTTTTACCGCTCAATTGGTTGGATGAACCGGGGCGCGTTCCTCAGTTTGTTCATGCGCTTCCTTGGCGATCGCCTGTCGAGTTTCAAGATGGATTGACGGCGGAATTGTTTCCAGCGGGGCATCTTCCAGGAGCGGCTGCGATTTTATTAACTTACACGCCGCCAGAAGGTCGATCGCATTCCATTCTCTACACTGGGGATTTCTTTTTATCGAATTCGCGATTGGTCGAGGGCTTGCGACTCGAAGAATTGCGGGGATTGCGTCCAGATGTGGTGATTGTCGAAGGAACTTACGGAACAGCAAGATTTCCACATCGACGACAGCAGGAAAATCAGATTGCAGAAAGAATTAGTCGGGCATTAAGCGATCGACAATCGATTCTTCTCCCGTTGCCAATGGTTGGACTCGGACAAGAGCTATTAATGCTGCTCCGGAGTCATCACCTATTTACCGGACGTGACTTAGATATTTGGGTCGATGGAACGGTTGCTTCTGGGTGTGATGCGTATTTGGAACTTTTACCGCATTTACCGACTTCGGTTCAAAATTTTGCCAAACATCAATCGTTATTTTGGGACGATCGCATCCGTCCTAGAGTTAGAAGATTGCATCCAGAACAGCGATCGCTCGTCGGTGGATCGCCTTGTATTGTGCTGACGGATTTCTCGATTGACTGGCAAGAATTCTGCGAAGATTCGCCGGAACGCTGGTTAATTCTGCTACCGCACCATTTGGAAGAAGGCTTGATCGAGATTTCGCCAGAGTATGACATTGAAACGTATGTGTTAGCGCAGCATTGTGATGGAGCAAGTACGACACAGTTTATTCACAACTTGCGACCCCAACACGTCATCTTTGTTCATGGCGATCCGAACTACCTCGTAGATTTAACCGGATTAGATGAACTGCACAATCGCTATCATCTGCATTCTCCCGCGTCCGGGAGTTTAGTTGAGTTACCGATCGGGGAAACCTTCCTACAACCTGCACCCCCAGAAACGACTTACGAAGGGGAATTAACAGAGCTTGGAACGGTCGTCACGATTACGCTTCCGGATGCAATTACGCATGATCCGAGATGGCGATCGCTCTCTGATACGGGACTAATCGAAGCTCGCTGGCAAGGTCAGGATCTCGTGTTGCGGGGACTGACTCAGCGGGAACTAATGACGCAGAACAATGAGCGATCGCCTGCTTGGATGGATAGTAGTGAAAAAGATTGCTGTTTCCGCTGTCGGCATTACCGAGGGCAGCGATGTTGGAATCCGGGATCACCCTTGTTTAACTTCAAAGTGACCCCGGATGGATATTGTCCAGTCTTCGAGGCGGCTCAAACTGCAATGGAGCCAACTCGTGAAGATGTGGATCAAGCTCCCGGATAGCAGACTTTCGTGCCGCCTAAACCACAGTAGCCATTTGGATTTTTAGCAAGATACTGCTGGTGATAGTTTTCTGCGTAGTAGAACTCAGGCGCGTCTAAGATCTCGGTCGTAATTGGTTTGTAGCCTGCTTTTGCGAGTTCTTCCTGGTACACTTTCAAGGATGTTTCTGCGGCTTGGCGCTGTTCATCGTTGTAGACATAAATACCCGATCGATATTGAGTTCCAACATCGTTTCCTTGGCGCATTCCTTGAGTCGGATCGTGACTTTCCCAGAACACTTTCAGCAGTTTTTCATAGCTAATCACTTTGGGATCGTAAGCGACTAAGACCACTTCATTGTGTCCGGTCTGACCTGTACAGACTTCTTGGTAAGTCGGATTTGGAGTGATTCCAGCGGCGTACCCTACAGCAGTTGAGTAAACGCCTTCTTGCTGCCAGAATTTGCGCTCTGCACCCCAGAAGCAACCCAGACCAAACACAGCAACTTCAATACCAGCGGGGAAAGGAGGCTGCAACGGATGACCATTGACGAAATGCTTATCGGGGACGGGCATTTTCGTCGATCGACCTTTTAGCGCTTCATCGGGTGAGGGCAGGTTGAGCTTTTTGCCAAATCCAAATAACACCATTTGCTTTTACTCTCAATGTTCATTCCTCTAAATTTTAGCGTGAACACTGATTTTGCTTGGTAGGGAAAACCGGGGCGGGAGCCTACTTACACTTCAATTTCGTAGAATCAATTTGAAATTGAATTGTCGAAATTCGGCTCTTTCCTGAAAGTTCTTGTGCGCCGAGCAGGTAGCCATCTTCTTTCAGTTCGTCTACGGTGCGCCAGAAAATCTGATTATTTCGAGAGGAATTGCTGCCGAACAAGTCGAGATTCTTGAACAAATACTGTTTTGAGACGGAAATAAATTGTCCATCGGTCAAGCTGTCCCACTTCATCCGACTGGCTAAATAGATCAAAAGCTTGGTTTTGTAATCGCATTTTGCATTGCTTCCCAGTCGCTGAGTAATGTCAAATTGATTGGAAAAAAGAACGCAATCACCATTTCTAGAACCGTCAAAGAATTCTAAAGAGATTGTGTAAGAATCAGCCAACTCATATGTGTAATCTGCGGCTTTTGTAATATCAAAATCTCTAGGAGCATTGTCAACTTCATAATCTTTGATTCTTAGAATGCTCTTAATCGCAACTTTTGCACTGCGATTTTGATTCATCTTTTTAAACGATTGTGCTAACACTAATTCGGTGCGATGAAGTGCGACAAGATCACGATTGAGTTGCGATCGCAGTTTCGACGCAAACCCGCCATCCTTTGTCCGCGTATATCCCAAGCTTTCAAGTAAGTCATTCGATCGAAACGTCACCGTTCCGCCGTTCTGCTGTTGGGCTGCCAATTTGTAGAGATAAAGCACGATCGAAATCTGACGCGGATTCAGAAATGTCATCAACGCCATAAACATTCTTTGAATGCGGCGATCTTGAACTCTTTCTAATCCATTACTCACCCCTTTCTGCACACAGGCTGTCCAGTCCAGTTTGGCGTATTCGGTTTTTAATTCGACTAATTCTTCTTCGGTCAAATTCTCTAGTGGCACACGACGAATCACCGCAAATTCGCTTTCGTCTTGGACATCCGCTTCGACTCGCATTTCCAAATAGTAGCCGTCCACATCCGATCGCAAAATCGGCAATCGCACATCTGGATTTCGCACCGATGCCCCGGCTCTGGGCAACACCATCAAGAGTTGGCTATCGACTGGAAAAGCTGCTTCTAGTAGTTTCATCGCTTGTGGAGATTCTAGACCCCACATATAGTGCACTACCCCCGGAGTTTTGTCTAGAGGGTGAACGCTATATCTAGGGGTCTAGTGTCGGGATAACCCAATCTCACGCCACCAGTAGTAGTAAGTTTACGGAGTCCTGTAACGCCTGCGTCCGAATTCGATCGCGGTTTCTGTAACTCTCGCGTCAATGATCCAGGCGCTCCGCGCTCCTTATTTTATGCGATCGATCCACCCGCAAACTCGAAACTTTTCGCCTCTTTGCCTATCCGTCCGCCGTCTCGTTTTCCTGCTAACGCGCCCGTATTCATCGCCTGTAACTTTCGCGGATCAGCGATCCACACCCTCTTGAGCCTCGACTGGATCAGTGTTAATCTGCTTTCCACGTCGGAGATGTCTACCACCATTGCCTGACGGAACCTTGTTTGTCTCGAATGGGATTGTGCGATTTTGGGCGACTACCACCGCTACAACGTTGCCAATCTAGAATTTCGACTCCATAAGCAAAACCCCTAAAGCTTCCCTACCACAGTCAGCTAAAGGGGTTGATAACCTTGTTTGCCCAAAAAAGATTGGGCTTGATTTCTATGTCTAAGCATTGTATCAGGTGCAGCATTTCTGCGCTAGTTTCGTCTGCAAATTTATTCCAGAAGGAGCAGGGCTGATGGTGACTTCCCTCAGAATTGCTCCCTCTGGAGCAGCAAAATCGATCGGTGGTAACCTCGCTTCCGATCACGAACAAGAATGGTTGATGAGCGGTGTTGATCCGGAGATCATTCACCGAAATGTGAGAACGCTTGAAGACACTGAAGTTGATCCGTTTACCCGTGAGGCGAATTACCCGATCGCTGAACTTCTCAACTGGAAAGTGACCCGGTTTGGAAATCAAGCGCGGGAATCGGTTCGCGGCTGGTGGGTGAGTGGTGTTGATCCGCTGAATCACTGGCAGCGTATGGAATGGGGACGGTTTAAGCCGGATACGCCGGTCGTCGATCGACAAAAAAACAAGCCTGCAAAATACCTCAGTCCGAGTCTTGGTAAAGGTTCGAGCCGTTTGATTCTGCTAGATATCCCGATGCGAATTTGGATGAAAGTGGCAGAACGATTTGAGATTGCAATCAATGGCGCAACGAATTTTTGGGAATGGGTCTGGAGAAATAATTTACCGATCGTCTTAACTGAAGGTGAGAAAAAAGCCGGATGTTTACTTAGTTTGGGGTATCCAGCGATCGCGCTTCCGGGCATCTTTAGTGGGTATCGCCGTGAGACTCGGCAACTGATTGCAGAACTCGGACATTTTGCAACGGATCAACGATCGTTTCACATCTGTTTCGATTACGAAACGAAGCCGAGAACCTTACAAAATATTTTTCTTGCTACTACTCGTTTAGGACAACTCTTAACCCATGCTGGCTGTCAAGTTAAAGTTATTGCACTACCGGGTGCTGAAAAAGGCGTTGATGATTTCGTTGTCGCTCGTGGTGCTGATGCGTTTACAAAATTATATGAATCAGCGACGCAGCTCGAATTCTGGCAAGCATCACAATTATGGTCACTAACCTATTCACCTTCCCTTACATTAAATCAGCCGTATCTGGGCGATCTGCCTTATCCAGAATCCGGTTTAGCTTGTATTAAAAGTGCAAAAGGAACTGGAAAAACGACGGCGCTCCAAGGATTGATTAAAGAGTGCGATCGTAAAATTCTCGTGATCACGCATCGAATCCAACTCGGTAAAGCAATCTGCCAAAGTATCGGAATTGATTGGATCACTGACGCGCTCAATTCCGAGAATCCAGATAGCTATGGACTGTGTATTGATTCGCTGCATCCGAATTCCAAGGCGCGGTTTAATCCGGCAGAATGGGAAGGCGCGATCGTCATTCTCGATGAAGTCGAACAAGTGTTATGGCACGCTTTGAATAGTGCAACTTGCTATTATCAGCGCGTCAGAATTTTGGAAACACTGCGCGAATTGATTGAAACTGTTCTCGAAACGGGCGGCTTAGTGATTGCACAAGACGCGGATTTGTCTGATGTCAGTATTGATTATCTGCGCGGATTGGCAGAAACTCCGGTCACTCCTTGGGTTGTCGTGAATGAGTGGAAACCTGAGATTGCTTGGGATGTTTCGCTGTACGACACGAAGAACCCTGCACCGTTAATCGATCGAATGGAATCGGTCTTGCAAACTGGGGCGATCTTTGTTTGTCTCGATTCTCAAAAAGTGCGCGGGCGTTGGAGTTCCAAGAATCTAGAAACTTATCTCAAGCTACAATTTTCTGATAAACGCATTCTCAGAATTGATAGCGAAACTGTTTCTGATCCTGATCACGCTGCCTATCATATCGCTGAAAAAATCAATGATGTCGTTGGTGATTACGATATTGTTTTAGCGACACCGACGATCGGAACTGGAGTATCGATCGACATTCGCAATCATTTCAAAGGCGTGTTCGGAATCTTTCAAGGTGTGACTCCCGATTCTGAATCCCGGCAAGCTCTAGCACGAGTCCGCGAACCGATTCCCCGCTATGTCTGGGCAGCACACTTTGGACCTGGAAAAATCGGCAACGGAAGCTGTAACTATCGAGATGTGGCGCAATCGGTGAAGAAATCAGTTCAGTACAACATTGCACTACTAAAAGATATCGATTTCGATTTGGATGAGCAGAGTAATCCGATCGCACTTCGCACCTGGGCAAAAATGGCGGCACGAGTGAATGCGTCTCTCTGGCGATATCGTCGTGAATTTCGGAATGGATTGTTACTCGAAGGGCATTCTGTCACCTTAGTGACCGATGATTTAACCAAAATGTTTGGACAGTTGCCGATCACCGAACAAACGATCGACAATCTAAAATCTGGCGTTCTAACGGTTTCAGGATTTGAGTTCTTAGAAGCGCGGCACGATCTGAAAGTCTGCGATCGCATTGCTCAAGTGATTTCCGCGATTCGGACTCGGAACCAAACGGCTGAAGCGATCGCGGTTTCCGATTCTCCCGAAATTACACCTGAAGAATACTACGAACTCAAAGAACAAGCAAACCAAACGATCCAGAAACGTTACAGCAAACGTAAACACGAACTAAAACAGAAATACAACGTAGAAACGATTACACCAGAGATAAAACTTAAAGATGATGATGGCTGGCATACCCAACTGCGCTTGTATTACTATCTAACACGCAATCCTGAATACGTTCGCCTACACGACATGCAGGAACTTGAAGATCATCTAGAACGAGGAGATGGAAAGATCTCGATTCAGGACGTGAAGCTCTTAACGGCTCAAGTTGAGGCATTACGATCGCTAAAAATCCCCGAATTCCTCAAACCTGGCGAAAGAATTCTCGCGACTGATGATCTCGTTCAATTCGTTGCCACGACTGCCTTAGAATGCCGTGACGATATGAAAGCGTTGTTTAACTTCACTGTGACCGAGAAGCTCGCCCCGATCGCTATTGTTCAAACCCTACTTGGCAAAATCGGAGTCAAACTCACCTGTACAGGTCGTGCGGTGGCTCCTGATGGACGACGCGGCGGATTGCGGATTTACAAATACTTTCCACCGGAAGACGATCGCAATTCAATCTTGGCGGAATGGGAAAAACAAGACCTCTCCATGCTGCAAACGCTGATGGAAGTGACAGGCTGTAATGATTTTTCGGAGATTGATGAATGGATTGAGCGATCGGCTTAAGAAGATCCTTATATCGTTCGTTGCTGTTTTACCCTGGAAAGGAATTCGGCGCGAAACATCAATGAAGCGACTTCGTATAATCGAGTCAACGACATTCAACAAACTATTCCAATGAGTCAAGCGATTTCCTTTCAAACCGTGGTCGAATTGGTTGAAGACCTTTCAGAAGAGGAACAAGATGTGTTGATCGATTTGATTCAAAAGCGTCGAATCCTCAAACGCCGTCAGGAGATTGCTCAAAATGCAGAAAAGACCCTGGAAGCTGTCAGAAATGGAACTGCCAAACGCGGGACGGCTGCCGAAATCATGGCAGACATCTTCGGGGATGAGGAATGAGAACTTTACTGTTTGATGAAAGCTTTCGTCGCGCTCTGAAAAAACGTGGAAAAAATCGTCCTGATCTTCGATCGAAAGTCACTGAGGTCCTATCGCTCTTAGAAACCGATCCCTTCACACCCTCACTCAAAACTCACAAACTTCAGGGTGAACTAAAAGGTTTGTGGGCTTGCTCAGTCGAATATGACTGTCGCATTGTGTTCAAATTTGAGCAATTGGACGAAGAAACAGAAGAAGCGATCGTACTCATCGATATTGGTTCTCACGATGAAGTGTACTAAATCTTTCGAGCGACAACATAATAAATGAGTTCTTCGTGCCAGACTCCTCGATCGCTTTCCAATTGCGCGATCGCTGCATCGTAACTCGCTTTGATCTGCTGAATCTTCTCCGGTTCTAGCTCTAACAATGGATTCTCTTGATGCAGCCAAAATCTTCCATTCCAACGGCTCTGAGCTTTTTCCAATGTCATATAAGTTCCGAGTTGACGCGGATAAATTTCAATTTGAGTGAAATTTGCTTGAGTTAATACCTGCTGAATTCGCTCCGGTGTTCCTAATAGTTCATGCAAATTCGGAAGGATAACACCATGTTTTGCACAGGCTTCGACGATCGACAATGCAAAATAAGAATCTTCAGACGAGCAAGTAAAAGCAATGAATCCACTGGGGTTGAGAGAGCGACACCAGTTGCTTAGAATTGCGGGAATGTTGGAGAAAAGGACGATCGCAAAAGAACAATAAATCGCGTCGAACTGAATTGAAGGCTGATATTCTTCGACAGCGACTTCAATCCACTGAACATTGGATAAATTCTGTGCTTTTTGTCGAGCAATCTTGAGTAATTCTGTAGCGATATCGATTCCAATCACAGAACCATTTGCGCCGACTCTTTTCGCGGCTCCGATCGCAATATTTCCCGTCCCCGTTGCAACATCTAAAACGGATTGTCCGATCTGTGGGCTGGCATAGTCGAAAAGTGCGATCGCTCGATTCCGAGTTACATCATTATCGTAATTCGTTCTAGCGTTGTAAAAATCAGTGATTTGCTGTTTGTAGCTCATGACTCAAGTGGCAGAACATAGAGATCAACATCAATTTCTGCATTCAGTTGTAGAACAGCTTTGAGAATCTCTTTATCAAAGTGGATCGTAGGACGATCGCCAGATGTATAAACTACACCGCAAAATTCGGCATCATAGACCGAACACATTTCTACTAAAGGTTGCCAGCCTTGTTTAAGTTGATCTAGAACAACTCGGAAATGCTCCTCTAAATCGTCGGAAGTGTCTAAATGCGATCGTAATTTCCACCCATTCTGCTGATAACGGATCTTTGCTTTCGGTGAGATTAGCTCATCTTTTAACCATGTTTTGGTCGGTTGAATTCCGATTTTCGATGTCACCTCTTCAGGATTCAAGTTGATTCCCGTTAAACTGAATTCTGCATACACTTCAGCATTCATCTCATTTGCTCCAACCATAAAGCAATCAGAAATCATTGATGTTTAGACCTGTTGGCTCTCCTACACCGCTTCCACCTTTACAAAGATATAGATATTGCCATCTTTATCTTTGTAAAGGTCGAGCTTACTAGCGCCTCGTCCGCCTTTGAGTTCATGAACATCGATTTCTGATTGCTTTAGTTTAGCAATCTCGCCACTGCTCAACAGTTGATCTTGTTGCCAGTCGCGATCGCTTTCCATCAGATCAATTCACGCACATCTGTCACCTTCCCGGTGATTGCTGCCGCTGCCACCATCGCCGGACTCATCAACAAAGTACGACCCGAAGACGATCCCTGCCGTCCTTTGAAGTTGCGATTCGATGAAGATGCGCTGATTTGCCGACCTTGTAGCTTGTCTGGATTCATTGCCAAACACATCGAGCAACCCGGTTCGCGCCACTCGAATCCGGCTTCTGTGAAAATACGATCGAGTCCTTCCTGTTCCGCTTGGGATTTTACCCGCTCTGATCCCGGCACGACAAACGCTTTCACGCCGTCTGCAACTCGTCGCCCTTGAGCCACTCGTGCTGCTTCTCTCAGGTCAGAAATTCGCCCATTCGTACAGCTTCCGATAAAGCACACATCGATCTTCGTTCCCTGCAATGGTTTGCCCGGTTGCAAATCCATGTATTGATAGGCTTCGAGTGCGATCGCTTGTTCATCTTCTGGCATTACGTCCGGAGTTGGAACCGTTTCGTTAACACCGATTCCCTGTCCTGGAGTAATACCCCAAGTCACAGTGGGAGCAATATCAGCCGCATCGAAAACGATCACGTCATCGTAAACAGCATCAGCATCACTGCGAAGGCTATTCCACCAGTCGATCGCTTTTTCCCATTCTTCGCCTTTTGGAGCAAAATCGCGACCTTGCAAATAATCGTAGGTGATTTGATCAGGATTGACGTATCCGCAACGGGCACCACCTTCGATCGACATATTACAAACGGTCATCCGTTCTTCCATGCTCATTTGTTCAAAGGTTGTTCCAGCGAATTCGTAGGCGTATCCAACACCGCCCTTTACACCAAGTTTGCGAATGATGTGGAGGATGACATCTTTTGCGTATACGCCAGGGTTGAGATTGCCATTCACTTCGATTTTTCTGACTTTCAGTTTTGAAAGTGCCAGAGTTTGAGAAGCAAGCACATCGCGGACTTGGCTGGTTCCGATGCCGAATGCGATCGCGCCGAATGCGCCATGTGTTGAAGTGTGACTGTCTCCACACGCGATCGTCATTCCGGGCTGAGTCCATCCTTGTTCGGGTGCAATGACGTGAACAATTCCCTGGCTACCGGAACCCACCGGATAAAAGCGAATATTGTTCGATGATGTGTTTTTCTCAAGCTCTTGGAGCATTTCTTCTGCCATTGAGTCGAGAAAAGGACGAGCGAGATTGTCAGTCGGAATGATGTGATCGACGGTGGCAACGGTTCTTTCGGGAAACAGAACTGTTAGTCCGCGTTCTCGCAACATTGAAAACGCTTGCGGGCTGGTGACTTCGTGAATGAGATGTAGCCCGATGAATAGTTGAGTTTGTCCCGATGGCAGAACCCCGACGGTGTGCAAATCCCAGACTTTATCGAACAATGTCCCGGTACTCATGGCAATTTTTATTGTGGTGGCGTATACAAGCAAAGACTTATCTTACCGCGTCAAATCTCGACTTGTGAGGATCTCTCCAAAACCTGTAAATATTGCCGCCCTGCCCGTTCCCAAGTGTATTCAGTTTCGACGAGCGATCGCGCATTTTGCGAAAGTTGCGATCGTAAATTCCCATCTTCAAACAACCACGAAATCGCTGCAACATATTCATTGATTGAATTCGCTCGAAGTGCGCGATGCTCGGATTGCAAACCTTCTAAACCTCGATCGCTTGACACGATCGGTATTCCTGCTGCCATTGCTTCGAGTGTTTTATTTTTGATTCCGTATCCGGTTCGCATCGGAATCACGCAAACGGTCGCTTGATGTAAATAATCCGCGATCGATTCAACTTGCCCAGTTACAGTGATGTTCTTTTTGCCTAATTGTTGAATTTCTGCGGTCGGACGTGCGCCCACAAGCGACAGTGTGACATCGGGATAAATTGCCTCAAGTTGCGGCAGAATTTCTAAGCTCAAAAACTTTGCTGCATCAATGTTCGCTAAGTTATCCATTGCACCAATGAAGATCAGATGATGACCACCTAGATCATTGGTGCGATAAGGAAATGCTGCAAAATCGACACCGTTTGGAATCACATCAATTTCAGCAGTCGGATTAAACGCTTGTAATTGAGCGCGATCGTCATCAGTTGTAACTACAATGTTTGTGAATTTCTGACAGTAGCGTTTCTCGTAGCGTTTTAGAAGTGGAAGATTGATACGATCGCGTAATTGATTCTCAGAAGTTCCCGTCTGTAATTGATTCTTACAAGAGCCATACACCGAGCTATGAACATTCACGATCTTTTTCTGTTGAAACTCCGGGCGCACATAGATTTCATTCACTGAATGTTCACAAGTGATGACATCAAATTTCTCAATGTGTTGATCAATCCAAGCTTGCATTGCTGGGGAAAAGTTCGATCGCACACTCGGCGGCGTTCCTTTGATGAGAAACTCTGCAAATCGTTGTAGCTTACTTGAAGCTTGAGGCGCTTTCTCAAATACGACTAATTCGCCTGTGAATTCCCGTAGTGCTTTAATCTCAGCATCACTCACATCTGCACTTCGCTGAGTGAGAACCGTAACATTGTGAGCTTGATTGAGATACTTCAGTAAGTGAAATGTCCGAACCTGTGTTCCGCCTTTGGTTGGGGGATAAGGGAACGTTGTAGACAACATGAGGATATTCATGGCTCGATCGTGTCGATATTGAGGGAAACTAATCTGCTCTCGGTATGCCCAAAATTAGTGTCTGTATCCCTACGTATAATCGCGCCCACTTTTTGCCGTTCGCGATCGACAGTGTTTTCGCTCAAACGATTTCAGATTGGGAACTGATTATCTGCGATGATGGCTCTCAAGATGGAACTCCGCAACTGATGGAACGCTACACTGATCCGCGTGTTCAATACATTCGTCATCCTCGCAATGTTGGTAAAAGTAACAATATGCGATCGGGCTATGAAGCCGCGACCGGAACGTATTTCATCAAATTCGATGATGACGATCGCTTAGCTCCAGAATTTCTAGAGAAAACCAGCGAAATTCTTGATCAAAATTCAGCGATCAACTTTGTTGGAACGGATCATTGGATCATCGATTCCGACAATCAGCGAGATCTTGAATTCACCGAAAAGAATTCGCAAAAATGGGGCAGAACTGAACTATCAGAAGGAATTCCTCCAGCACTCTTAGAAACAGTATTTGTAAAACAGAGTTTTCAAATCGGTGCAACGCTATTTAGAATGCAGGCGTTACAGGACGTTGATTATATGCGCCCAAATATTCAGAACTGTGAAGACAATGATTTATTTGTGCGATTAATACTAGCTGGAAAACAAGGCTATTACCTTCCACAGCGATTGATGGAATATCGGGTACATCCAGAGCAGCAAGGACTCGATCGAGCCATTCCCTACTTGAAAGACAAGCTGAGCTATTTAGAGAATTTCCGGTTTACGTCGGGACTGGAAGAAATTCGTCGATCGCGCCTTGCTGAAACACAATTGTTGCTTGGACTGAGATTAATTGAAATTGGGGAAACAGAGCGCGGACGGGAATTAGTGCGGCTCGGTCAGTCTGCCTCGGTGACGAAAGCCTATATTGGACTTACACTTTCTCTGGTGCCAAAATCGTTGAGACAAATACTCTTTCAGACAATGCGAAAAATCAAGGCATGATTAGGCGGATCAATTTGCATCTGTGTTACCTAAAGCTTTGTAAGTAATTCAACAAGAGGGTCTATTTGTACCCTCTATACTGACGGAAAGTATAGGTGCAAGCAGGCTTATGGAACCGAATGCAGAAGCGGATTCACTCAAGCGCGTTTTTGGATTACCCACGCTCGTGATCTATGGTGTGGGCGACATTCTAGGGGCGGGAATTTATGCAGTCGTGGGTCGGATTGCTGGAATCTCTGGAAGTTTAGTCTGGGCTTCGTTTGTAGTGGCGATGGTTGTAGCTGCTTTTACGGCGTTGAGCTATGCCGAGATGGGAAGTCGATTCCCGAAAAGTGGAGGTGTCGCTTACTTTGTGCATCGAGCCTTTCGCAACGATTGGCTTTCGACGCTGGTGGGCTGGTTGATGTTTTGCACCTGCGTTATTTCGATGGCGACGATCTCTAGAGCCTTTGCCGGATATGTGCTTGCGGTGGCTCCGGGGCTTCCTGAATGGCTAATCGTTCTCGCGTTGTTTGCAGGTCTGACGTTTGTAAATTTTCGAGGAATGAAAGAATCTTCAGCTTTGAACGTGCTGTGTACCACACTCGAAGTTTCGGGGCTGATTATCGTCATTCTGGTAACATCGCTTTTCCTACTCGGTGGAAATGTGGCAACGGCTCCTGTCACTCCAACACCGCAAGAAGTCGGATGGGTTGCAGTGATTCAAGGAGCAGCACTCGCGTTCTATGCCTTTATTGGCTTTGAGGATGTGGTGAATGTGGCAGAAGAAGTGCAAAATCCAGAACGCAATGTGCCAAGAGCGATCGTACTTGCACTCTCGATCGCGGGAGTCGTTTACATTCTCGTTTCCTGGCTCTCTGTTCAAGTTCTCGATCCGGTGACGTTGGCAGCTTCAAAAGCTCCCTTGCTCGATGTGGTTCGTCGCGCTCAGCCTGCGATTCCACCGATTACCTTCACGATCATTGCAGCATTCGCAGTGCTTAATACCGCGCTATTAAACTTCGTCACAGCATCGCGATTGATTTATGGCATGTCGCGGGAAGGACTGTTGCCTGCTTGGTTTAGTCGATTGCATCCAGAACGATCGACACCGTATCGCACCTTTTTCGTGATTGTTCCACTCGCGATCGCGCTTGCCGTCTCAGGCACGATTCAACTGTTAGCTGGAGCGACCGCAACCTTGATTCTAGTCATGTTCTGTTTGGTGAATGTTTCGCTGCTCGTGATCAAACGGCAAGCTCCTCAATCTTCAGGATTTCGAGTTCCAGGGTTTGTTCCCGCTTTGGCATTGTTGCTGAACATCGGTTTGATTGGCTTTGCCTCGAATGAGAGCAAGCAGTTAGGACTGGCATTTATGGCGGTTGGATTGTTGTTGATTGTGCTGCGAAATATCTTTATGAAAGGGTCGCTCACTCGGTCTGAAGAGTAAATTTACAAGCGCGATCGTGGTTTAATAAATCTTTCGCGATCGCGATCTTCTAGGATAGATGAGCAACGATTTGATCCAGCCTTATGCCTAAGTGGACTTTATCAACAGAATTTACCTTCAGTGCGGCGCATTGGATTCGCGATTATAACGGTCCTTGTGGTCGGATGCACGGACATACCTACACGGTGAAAATTAGCGCGATCGCGCCTCAGCTTCATGCGTCCGAATATTGCCCACATCCAGTGATGGTTGCGGATTTTAGAACGTTGCGATGGGCAAAAAAAGATGTGTTCAAAGGCGGACTCGATCACTGTGTGTTAAACGAAGTGCTGCCAGAAGGATACGAAACGACCGCAGAAATGATCGCCAAATATATCTATGACAAAACCAAGAAAGAGCTTCCCGCTGATATCAAATTAAAAGTTGCTGTCTCTGAAACTCCGAATTCGTGGGCGGAGTATGAGGATGATTGAAAAAACATTTCCGATCGTCGAAACGTTTCATTCTGTTCAGGGTGAAGGTGCTTGGACGGGAACGAGTGCGTTTTTCATCCGATTGGCGCTGTGTGATGTCGGGTGCTGGTTTTGTGATACCAAGGAATCTTGGAGCGCGAAACGTCATCCGCAACAGTCGATCGCGCAATTAGTTCAGAGTGCAACGGCGGCAAAGAGTGCGATCGTGGTCATCACGGGAGGCGAACCTCTGATGCACGACCTCACAGAATTAACTAGAGCACTTCACCAAGCCAAACAACGATTGCACTTAGAAACATCCGGTGCACATCCGTTTAGTGGTGAGTTCGATTGGGTAACGCTCTCCCCGAAACAATCCAAGCCACCGCATGAAAGTGTTTATGCTCATGCTGATGAGTTGAAAATCGTCATTTCTGAAGCGAAAGACCTTGAATGGGCGGAGCGAGAATCTGAGAAAGTTAGCGATCGTGTGATTCGCTATTTACAGCCCGAATGGAGTCACAAGGAAAGCTTGAATTTAATTTTCGAGTATGTCAAACGACATCCAGAATGGCGAATCAGTTTACAAACTCACAAATTGTTGGGTGTTCAATAAAGCGATCGTTCTTCAGTCCCCTTCAGTGGACTTCGCACTATTAGCCCCGAATTCCATTCCGGGGCGGAATTGCAACGAAGCGATCAAACCTTCAATAACAACAAAAAGACCACAGTTTAATAATTTCTGTGGTCTTTTGATTTTCACTCTTCATCTTCTGGTTTCGTTCGTCGGGTGCGTCTTCTGCGAGGGCGACCCGATTCTTTCTGACTCAGTGCCAAATAGCGCTTCAACGTCGAAGGACTTATCTCTATTCCCTGTTCTGCAAGCACACCTGCAAGCTCTTCGTATCCGTAGCCTTTATCGAGCGAACTTCTAAGGTCATCTTGTAAAAGTTCGATCGCTTGTCGAAGTGAAACCGTTGCTTCCGGTTTTTCAGGCAGATCATCTAACAATGATGCTGCTTGATCGAGCATCGTTGTTTTTACCTTGACTGCCGCATTGGATTTTCTGTTCACCATTTGCGTTCTCAGACTTGTTAAGCCAACAATTCACTAATATTGTACGTGCTGCGTTTCTTTTTTATCCTTAAAATGGAGCAAGTTCTATGAATTGTTGTAGATGAAAGTTAATTACGCTTCCATGCTTCAGTTCGTACATCTCTATCTTTGGATTGATGACAGTAAAAAGCTCCTGATGAGCCAACATCAGGAGCTTTTTAACAATTAGGTTCGAGATTTATCGATAGCTGATTAAGTGTAGGACATCGCGCAACACGCTAAATCCAGCCAAATCCCACAGCAGATATGCCAAGAAGCCGATCATCGCCAAGCGACCGTTCCAAAGTTCTGCTTGAGGATTCCAACCAAATAGAAATGCGTTGCGGTCTTTACCGTTGTATTCAGTAGCAACAGGAGGTAAGTCAGTGCTGTTTCGAGTTTGCATGGTATGTACTCCGAATTAGTAGTAGCTCCAACACGTTTTTGATTAACGTTCCTTCATACTAGAAACTGCACCGAAAGTTTTCCTATCTCTATGGGGTCAAGATTTGACTCTTGCTATTGACAGAATGACAATCGAACTTTTCACAGATGCAGCCTTAACCTCCTTGACCCGTCGAGGTCGATCGCTCTTCTTGCTGTCGAGCTTGTACGAGTCTCGCTCGTGCTGCTTCGATCTGTGCTCCTGGATTCACAGCAGTCCAGCCCGAATTTGTCATTTGGCGCGCTTCATAATGCAAATGCGGTCCGGTTGAAAGTCCAGTACTTCCCACCCGTCCAATGATCATTCCAGGTTGAATCTTCTCGCCTGGACGAACATAGATTTGAGACAGGTGAGCGTAGAGGGTGTCTTGCTTGCCGTTAGGTTGCTGCATGACGATCGCTAATCCATAACCGCCCATGCGATCGGCAACGGTGACTTTCCCCCCACGCGATGCAATTACAGGGGTTCCTTGTGCGGCTCCTAAATCGACTCCTGCATGGAATCGTCGAACCCCGGTCACTGGATGCCGCCGCCAACCGAATCCAGAGGTGACGGGGACAGGTTCGGGTAAGGGGTAGACAATCTGACCTTTCGCTGTGGTTTGCGGTAAGTTGCGGTTGAAGGCTTGGAGATTTTTTGGAGGGGTGACGAGTTGATCGATATATTGACCTGTGGAATCGTCGGATGCGATCGGAGAAGTCGAATTTGGAATCGGCGATCGACGTTGAATCGGTAGAGATTGAATCGCTCTCGGAACTTGAATTGTAATTGCCTGTTGTCGTGGAGAAGTTTGAGGCGCTCTTGCAACTTTGGTAGAAGGTTTTCGGGCTGCAACAGTTGGACGAGCAGGTTTTTTAACAGGTTCTTTGATCGGAGTTACACCGACTGTGCGACTTGCAGATTCAAGCGAATTGATATTGCTCAAAATCTGATCGCGCATCTCGGCTGAAATGCTTGGATCTTGAAGCAGTTTTCTCGCTTGGGCAAATCGTCGCTGAGTGGCAAGACTGTAGGCACGAGCGACTAAGGTATCACGCTGTTGAGCTTGTTTTGCTTCTCGATCTCTCGATACGATGTCGGCAAGACGTTGTTCTAAAAGCTGTTTTTGTGCCTGGCTGGGAGTGGTCGGAGCCGCTTGAATCGGAGGTTTGGGCACCGGGATTTCAATGGCTGTCGTCGGAGTTTTTGGAGCGGCTTGGGTGGCGGGTTTTGGGACGGGGATCTCGATGCCTGCTGCTTCGATTTTGGGGACGGTCTGAACGGCTGGTTTCTTCGTCGGGGTCACTGAAGGAACAGGACGCGATCGCTCAGTGAGTTTTACGGGAGTTGTTCGATTGACTGTGACGGGTTTCTTTATGGAATTGGTGACGGGTTTCGATTCGGTGACAACTGACGATTCTACAGGCTGTGGAGTCGTGACAGTTTGGGGCGTGACGGGAACTGGTTTTTGAGGAACTTGGGGAAGAGAAAGTTTTGACGTAATCGGGGTCACGGTGCTGGGGGTAGGGACTGGAGCGGGGGTAGGGGTTGCGGGAATCGAAACGAACACGGATTCCGGAGTCGCGATCGCAGAGGTTGGAGTTACAACAGAAGTCGGGGTTTGAGTTGCAGATTGCTCGATCGATTGTACCGGGACTGCTGGTTGCTTCAGTTGCTGTTGAGCAAACAGCGAAGGGATGAGTTCTAACATGAAGAATTCAGCCGATGGAGGGACATCTAGCCTGTACGCATTTCCCCGGAGATTTCAGGAAAAATCGAACGATTCTGAGTCAGTGTACGGTGATCTTCATGAATTCTTTATAGAAGTTTCCGTAAATTGGCGCGGTCTAAAGATTCGATCGACTATTCCGGAGCTATCTTTCTGCGAAAACCCCGAAGTTTCCTGCGCCAATTACGGAGGAAACTTCGATCGCTTCATGACTTAATCACTGTGAATCGATTCATCACAATCTACCTAGAGTTAGAGCGATCGACTCCGTACGAAAGAGTATCCTGGTAGACTAAGCGCTCTAACCGTGTTTGCCCAAAGCCGTTTTAACAAAACCCTTGATCATGCTGTTGAACAATCATCGAATTCTTGTCGTAGATGACATCGCAGATAATCTAGTTCTGCTCCAGACGGTTCTAGAGTCTGAGGGCTATATCGTCGAAACTGCACAGAGCGGCAAGGCTGCCTTAGATAGACTGGAACAAATTAATCCCGATATTCTTTTGCTCGATATCATGATGCCGGGATTGAATGGCTACGAAGTGACGCGCCAAGTTCGCCAGCATGAAAAATTTGCGTCAATGCCGATCGTGCTTCTAACTGCACACGATGAATTTTTCCAGAAGCCCTACCGTGAAGTAGGTGCAAATGATTTGATCCGCAAGCCGATCGATTTTGATGAGCTACTGGACAAAGTGGCGAACTACACACAGTCGCACTCACGTGTGGCTTAGTCGAATATCAGAGGGATAATGTGCGATCGCGCCTGCTCCGATTAATTGCGCGATCGTATTTCCGCCCCAAGTCACGCCAATTGATCGAGGCGTTAATGTCGTATCTGCGATCGTGTCTCCGATCACTAGCGCCGCCTCAGGCTCAACATTCAAGACTTTGCAAATCAAAAACAATAATTTCGGGTTCGGCTTACTGATTCCTGGCTGTGCGCCAATCATTCCTTGAAAGTAAGCCGATAGTTGATATTCCTCAAGAAAATCTCTAATATTCGGTTCAATATCACTAGAGAGAATTCCAAGCTTCAAGGAATTCAAAGATTGTAGTAATTCAACGATTTCAGGATATAGCGGAGTCAATGTTGCTTTGCGGGGTAATTGTTGATCGGCTTGTTGAAATGCGGATTGAACAATTGATCGCGCATCGGCACGGTTCAGAAGAGATGCGATCGCAATCTCATCGTCTTCTCGTGTTCCGATCGCCATTAATCCGGCTGGATTACCACATTCAAAGGTCGCTAGAATTTTGGATTTTAGACCAGGCACGATTGCATCAATCAATTCCGCCCGTTTTTCTGCCAAATGCCAGAGATATTGGTGAGAATTTGCCAGTGTGCCATCTTTATCGAAAATGACAGCCTCGATATTTTCAAACTGAACGCCATTACAAACAATAGTCACCATACCAATAAAAAAGAGGGATTGCTCCCTCTGTGATTGTGTTAATTACGAATCGAAACTATTCAGCTTCGATCGCTTCTGGAATCGCTTCTGGAATTGCTTCAACTTCTTCGGTCGCGACAGGCGCATCTTCAACCGCTACCGGAATCTCGATCGCAGGAATTGCAGCACCTTGAGCCTGTTGCTTCATGTTCTCGCGGTACTTCGCTGCCATCTCTTCAGCCTTGTCATAAACCACTTGCGGGTTCTTCACCATGTCACCCGGTTCTGGTTCAAGCTGCTTGGTCGAAAGCGAAATCCGCCCGCGCTCCGCATCGAGGTCAATGATCATGACTTTCACTTCGTCATTCACATTAAATACACTGTGAGGCGTATCGATGTGGTCGTGCGAAATTTCGGAAATGTGCAACAGACCGCTGACACCGCCGATATCGATAAACGCACCGTAAGGCTTGATTCCGCGAACCGTTCCGATCACGACTTCGCCCACTTCCAAACGGTTCATCTTGCGTTCAACCAGTGCCCGACGATGGCTGAGAACGAGACGGTTACGCTCTTCGTCCACTTCTAGGAACTTCAAAGGCAACTCTTCACCGACTAATTCTTCTTTGGGTTTACGAGTGCTGATGTGAGAACCGGGAATAAATCCACGTAAGCCCTCAATCCGAACCAGCGCACCACCACGATTTGTCGCAAACACGAGCGATCGTACCGTGGCATCTTCCGCCTGGAGTTGGCGAACCCGTTCCCATGCCCGCATATATTCAATGCGGCGAATCGAGAGGGTCAACTGCCCATCTTCATTCTCATCCGCCAGGATGAAAAATTCGCGTGTTTCGTTTGATTGCAGCACCTCTTCTGGGGCATCAATGCGATTGATCGACATTTCCTGAATCGGAATATATGCCGCCGTTTTCGCACCGATGTCAATCAATGCGCCTCTTGGCTCTAAGCTAAACACGGTTCCGGCGACGACATCTCCTGGACTGAAGTGATAGTCGTACTTATCCAGCAGAGCCGCGAAATCCTCGTGGGTAAAACCAACGTCCAAAGTGTTCTGATTGACCATGCTAAACGTTTCCCAGTTGTCTCCGTTAAAATTTGCCTCCTTTCGATGCAACGCACACAACTTTAATGTGCAGCCGACACCTTCCGATCGCTGGCGTTTTTCATTCGCAACGATCTATTTAGACGCATTAAGTATTCAGAAGCATCATCATAACCCAATTTGCGATGAACCGGATCTGTGATTCTGAAGTTCTGTGATGCGATTTGACCGCAAAATGAGAATGGACTGTCAGGAGCGTTTTGATGATGTTCAACGATCGAGTTGCTGTACTGGCAACAATGCACCGCAAGGAGGAAGCGATCGCGCCCATTCTCGAATCGGAATTCGGTTTGAAAGTTCAAGTTCCAACAGATTTCAATACCGATCGCTTTGGCACATTTACACGAGAAATCGCTCGATCGGGTGATCAATTAGAGGCTGCAAGAAAAAAGGCATTCGCGGCACTTGAACGGGTCGGGGGAGATTTAGCGATCGCGTCTGAAGGCAGTTTCGCCCCGCATCCTTCGTTTCCGATGCTGCCTTGTAATCGCGAAATCGTGATCTTAATTGATACATTGAATGATTTAGAAATTGTTGGAGAATCGATTTCAACCGAAACAAATTTCAATCATCGCACTGTTTCTAATTACGATGAGGCTTATCAATTTGCAATGAAAATAGGATTTCCAGAGCACAAATTAGTAGTGATTGATCAAGAAAAGATTTTGAAAGGAATTGGAGATTTTGATCAGTTAAAAGCAGCGGTTTCGAGTGGAAAAGTTCACCTCGAAACGGATATGAGAGCGATGAACAATCCAACGCGAATGAAAGCGATCGCGAAAGCTACTCTAGATTTAATAAAGAAGTTGAAACACTGCTGTCCGGAGTGTGGAACGCCTGGATTTACCGTAGCAGAAGTGAAACGGGGATTGCCCTGTAGCTGGTGTGGGAGTCCGACGGATTTGATTTTAGTGTCTGTCGATCGCTGTTCAAAGTGCGGGTTTGCACAAGAGAAAATTTCTGAACAGAAAGCTGATCCAATGTACTGTCCCTACTGCAATCCGTAGAAATCAACTCCCCATCCGGATAGAGATCCTTGCTAAGACAAACCTTCTTTTGAAAGATGTGTGAGCAAGCTGATCCCCATAGGATGATTCCAGATTTAATATTCTAGGAGTTATTCATTATGCCAACCGGAAGCGAAAGAACCCAATCAAATCCTCAAATCAGCGCTGAAGATAACCAGCTTGAAGCCGTTAATGCTGTTCAGACTCCTGAACAGCAAGCAAACTTATCTACCTCAAAATCGACTCCCGATCAAATTGCAGACAAGCGGGATGATGTTGACGAACAGAATGAAAAACTGCCTGCTGAAGTGACCGATCAGCTTTTAGACGGCTCGGATCAGGTGTTCTTGACTGCATTTAAGAATTCTCAGAAAGATGGTTTGAGCCGTGAAGCTGCAATCAAAGTGGCATGGAATAGCATCAAGCAAGGATTTGCCCGGAGTCAAGATGGAAGCTGGCATCGCAAAGGTCAGCCTGACGATCGCACCATTGGATCGGGTGTCGGTGGTAGCGCAAGCTAATTTAGACTACTAAAGAATCAGAACTCCGGCTTCTCTGATGAGGTCGGAGTTTTCGTTTGGGGCGATCCCTTTGCTGCTATCCTCATAAATGCTTACCACGGTAGAAGAACCATGCTAGACCTGACTGGAAAAAATGCACTTGTAACGGGAATCGCGAACAATCGATCGATCGCATGGGGCATCGCTCAACAGCTCCACAAAGCAGGCGCAAATATTGGCATTACGTATCTACCCGACGAGAAAGGCAAAGCAGAAAAGAAAGTCGCAGAACTCACGGAGCCGTTGAATCCGAGCTTGTTTCTGCCGCTGAATGTGCAAGATGATGCTCAGATTGAGGACGCATTTAATACAGTGCGGGACAAGTGGGGCAAGATTGATATTTTGATTCACTGTTTGGCGTTTGCGAATAAAGACGATTTATCGGGTGATTTTTCTAAAACGTCTCGGAAGGGCTTTGAAACTGCACTGGATATTAGTGCGTATTCGCTGATTCAGTTGGCAGGAGCCGCGAAACCGTTGATGACTGAGGGCGGTAGTATCGTGACTTTGACGTATTTAGGTGGCGTGAAAGTGATTCCGAACTACAACGTGATGGGAATCGCGAAAGCAGCTTTGGAAATGAATGTGCGCTATCTTGCTTCGGAACTCGGTCAAAACAATGTTCGAGTGAATGCAATTTCAGCGGGTCCAATTCGGACGTTGGCTTCGTCTGCGGTGGGTGGCATTCTCGATATGATTCACCACGTCGAAGAAGTTGCGCCGTTGCGTCGGACCGTGACGCAGATTGAGGTCGGGAATGCGGCGGCATTTTTGTGCAGTGATTTGTCGAGCGGGATTACGGGACAGGTGATTTACGTGGATGCGGGTTACGAAATTATGGGGATGACGGGATCAAAACCGGCGGAATAATGTGCGAAATCGGTGGGGTAATCCCCGAAATCCGGGTAGAGACGCGATTAGGAGCTTCGCTGCACCTTTGGTGTTCGCGTCTCTACGTCGTCGGGTAAACGCAGAATTAATCGTATTGGACTTTTCCAAATCGTGCCCACACGATCGAAATCCGTTTATCGATCAAGCAAAACCCCCCTTAATCCCGCTGCATTCGCCGCCTCGTAATCTTCCTGCAAACTATCGCCAATGTGCCACGCATTTTCAGGATCACATTGATGTTTCGCAAGCGCGATCGAGAAAATTTTCGGATCAGGTTTCGCCACTCCCGCCTCAGTCGAAATCGTGACTGAATCGAAATAATCCGCCAAATCTAACGCTCTGAGCACTTTGTACAATCGCGAATCGAAATTCGAGAGAATGCCGAGCGGAATATTGAGACTTCTGAGTTTTTGCAGGGTTGGCAACGTGTCTGGATAAATCATCCAGGGCTTAGCGGTTTCAAAGTGGAAATACAAATCCGAGAAAAAGCTGGAAAAATCCTCGAACTTGTCGAGAACCTCAGCCCGATCGAAGGTTTGTTGCGCGATCGTATTCCACCACTGCTGTTCAAGCTGGGGAATTTCTAACACATCAACACCCGGAAACGTACAGGGCGGCGAGGCTTTGAAGGCTTCGTAAAAGGCTCGATCGATTACTCCTGCATCGACTTCCACGCCGTGCTGTTGGGCAATCTCCCGATAAACTTGACCCACACTACCTCGCACCCCAAACAATGTACCAACCGCATCAAAAAATACGACATGGGGACGCTTCATGACTTTACAATCTCAAACTCAACAAGGAATACACACCGATTATTATTCCTGGTTTTGAGTTAATGCGGTAACGATCGGGCGAGTAATCCAGTTAAATCCCACTCGTAATTGGTGTCTCAAGGTCGGCATTCGATTCAGGTAGGCTAAACGGCGAACCAGATGGGCAGCAGTTCCCTCTAATTGAATGCCCAATCCGGTCAAGGTGGCTTCATTGATGCCCAATGTCATCATTTCGCCAAGATATTGATAGCGGAAGGGCAAGAGGGGTCGATCGCTCAGCGATGCCCAAAGATTCCATCCGGTGTAATCGGCTTGCTGGAATGCGGCTTGTGCGGTCGATGGAACTTGCTGATTGTCGGCATCTTTGCAGTCGGCTAAATCCCCGATCGCGAAAATCTCAGGATGATCCACCACTTGCAGAGTTGGGGTTACGATAATTTGACCGCGTGGATTCTGTTTGAGGGGCAGATTCTTCACGACTTCATGGATGCGAGTGCCGATCGTCCAAAGGACTAAATCAACCGGAATCGTATCTACCACGCCTTTGTAAAGCAGCGAAATACTATCAGCGGTGATTTCCTCGACGGATGTTTCTAAATCCGTCCAGATTCCACGAGCTTCGAGGGCTTTCGTGGCTGCTTCTCGATTATGGGGAGAAGACGATCGCAGAATTTGATCCGACAGTTCGATCAATCGAATTCGTCCGCGATTGCCTAATTTATCTGCCAATTTGCAAGCAAGTTCAACACCGCTATACCCAGCACCGACGATCGCAATCCGAATTTTATCAGCATCTGAATTTTCTAACTGTCTCAGGCGATCTTCTAATCGATAGGCATCTTGAATTGTTCTAAATGGAATCGCGAATTCTGCCGCACCCGGAACCATGTCCATCGGAGTTTCGCCGCCCATTGCGAGCACTAAGCGATCGTAATCGAGCAGTCCGCCATCTTCGATCCGCACCTGTTTCGTTTCGAGATTGATTTCCGTCACCGCCGACTGACGGAATCGAATCGACGTGCCTTCGAGTAGCTCTTCGTATGGTGGCGCGACTTCCCAGGATTGCAGTTCGCCTGTGACCAATTCGTAGAGTAAAGGGGAAAAGACAAAGCGATCGCGGGAATCCACGAGCGTAATTTCTGGTTTCTCGGTCTTTGTCCAAGGCAGATTGTGTAATCGGAGTGCAGTGTAGAGACCTCCAAAACCACCACCGAGAATACAAATTTTTGCAGGAGTGTGAGACATAAGACGAGCGCTTCGATTGGGCAACTCTCTTCATTCTAGGTGTGGATCTCTAAATTCGGAATCCTCGCAGACCCGATCGAGCGAATTTCTGCCTTTCGTCCGGTGTCTTGATAGCTAAGTGAAATTTCGAGGTAAGAATCCGGTTTGTATGCCAATCGTTCCGCCCATTCGATCGCACAAATTCCCGGTTCAACTTCGATTCCTTCCCAGTAAATTTCTGGGTAAAGCGTTGCGGTTTGCTGCGGTTCTAATCGGTACAAATCGAAGTGATAGAGCGGCACTCGTCCGGTGAGATATTCGTTAATTAGGGTGAATGTGGGGCTTTCGATCGAGTCTTTAATTCCCAAGCCTTCCCCTAACGCCTGAACGAATGAAGTTTTACCGCTGCCCAAATCGCCGTAGAGTAATAGGACAGTTCCGGCGGGTAACTGTTGACCGAATTGGCGACCGAGCGATCGCGTATCGTTGGCGGATTTTAAGTCGATCGTTGTCATAGGCTAACGTGAATAAGGTTGCTCTGTGACCAAACCTGGAATCACTTGATAATGCTTGAGATTAAATGTGCAGAGTTTAGCATCTCGACCGACAGCACAAGCGGCAATCAGCGCATCAAGTAGCCCTAACCCGTTCGACAAGTGATAAGTCGTGAAGTCTGATAAAACACGAGCGCAATCCATTTCAGTCGCCCACACGATCGACAAAGGAGCTACCAGTTTTAGGACGCTCCGAACTCGCTGCATATTTTGAGCATCCTGAATCAGTTCCATCACCACGTAACCAGGAATGCTAGGAAGTTCTTGTAACTGCTTAAACCAATCGATCGCGGGTTGATGCCCTCGTTGAATATCAATCAAAATATCCGTATCGACCAAATACATCTTTTACCGCTCTCGTGTCTCTGCTTGCTGTCTAAGCTTTCGGGCATAAAATTGACTATCGTTAATCTCTGGACGCGAAGCAATCACGCCTGCCTGCTGCCAATATTGCACCAGTTCTGCCCCTGATTTCGGCAAACTTTCCGAGTCTGGTCTTGTGCTCAGAACCCGCAGAATGTACTCATTCAGGGGCAAGTTCAATCGAGAGGCTTCTTCACAAAGTTCATGCTCTAGGTCTGACGGCAGTTCGAGGTGAAACGTCATGGGTTTTGCCCTTAATTCACAATCCTATTCTATTCAAGCTCATTGTCGCGCTCGTTCGTACCAGCGGAAAATCACCCGCGCCAATTTCCGCGAATCATGGCGCACATAGCCCGTTTCCGCATCCTCGATCATGATGTTGGCGCGAATCACCTGCCGTTCCAATTGTGCCACCGCATCCGCATCCAAATCGACTGGGTGAGATTGTTCCTGAGCATACCGCAAGAGCGCTTTGGCAGAAGGAGACGTTTTTTGCACCAATACCGAATCAAACAAGCGCCGTCCACACGCTCGATCGATAGCCCGAATATGATCCGCCACCGAATACCCGTCGGTTTCTCCCGGTTGCGTCATGATATTGCACACGTAAATGCAGGGGACTTGTCGAGCCGCGATCGCATCCGCAATTTCTGGCACTAATAAATTCGGAATGACGCTCGTGTATAAGCTTCCGGGTCCAATCACAATGTAATCAGCTTCCTCGATCGCATCTAGCGCTTTCGGCAATGCAGGCGGATTTGCAGGCTTACAGCCCATTTTGACGATCTTCCCTCGCGCCTCGGTAATATTCGATTCGCCTTCGATGTATCGCCCGTCTGCGAGTTCCGCCCAGAGTTTCACATCGCTGAGTGTTGCAGGTAAGACTTGACCGCGAATTGCTAACACTTTAGAACTCGCTGCGATCGCTCGTTCAAAATCGCCAGTAATGTCACTTAGCACCGTGAGAAACAAATTTCCGAAACTGTGCCCAACCAGTCCATCACCCGCTTTGAATCGGTATTGAAACAGTTCGGTTAATAGCTTTTCCTCGTCTGCTAGAGCCGCGATACAATTGCGAATATCTCCGGGAGGCAACACGCCAATTTCACGCCGCAATCGTCCCGATGAACCACCATCATCCGCAACTGTCACGATCGCGGTAATATTCGCGCTAAACGTCTTTAATCCCCGCAACAGCGTTGATAATCCCGTTCCGCCGCCGATCGTTACAATTTTGGCACCGCGATTTAGCTTCCGATGACTGAGCAGCACATCGACCAGTTCTTCATCTCGATCGCTCATCAGCACTTCGGTAATCGATCCAAATGTGCGTTTTTGCCCCCAGAACACGAGCAGCAACCCCGCAATCAGCACCAAAGGACCGCTGATGTAATTTGGAATCAATCGCGTCATGAGTTCCAGCAAATCGCCAGAAAACTGCATGATGTAGAACACTGGAGTCAATCGGCTCCAGATTGCGATCCCCAAAAGCACCATCAGGACTCCGCTCACGCTGATAAACATCCAGCGTTTCACCAGCAGACCCGGAGAAAGCCACTTAAACCAGTGACCGGCTCGATGCGGAAGATGACGCGAATACGATCGCGAAACGCGCAGCGAGTACGATCGCGAAACGCGCATAGCTTGTTTGAGAAATCGATTAGTCGTCATGCTGGGTTCAACCTGGCGCGAGGTGGCGTTTGATCTCGCGAATCAGCATACCCTAAGTTGTCAATTCCAACCGGGCAATCGCGATCGCGAGATTCATTGTGATTACTGACAACTACTCTGTTTTCTCCGAGTTCGCTTCGTCAACCGGGAAGAATTCACGGAAAGTTTATTAGATCCCTGTGGATATTACGGATTTAGTTAGGATTTTTTTGTGGATCAGGGGTGCGATAAATTCCAATCAATAAGCAAATAATACCGAGATTGATAAAGATGTCGGCTAAGTTAAAAATCGGAAACTGAATCCACACAAAGCGCGGAAACGGATTCGGATAAGGCACGTAAACGAACGGAACTTTAATAAAATCGACCACATGCCCCAAAACGAAGCGATCGATTCCATTCCCCAGTGCCCCGCTCAAAATCAGTCCATAGCCCCACTGTTCCCATCGCGCCATGCGTCGTCCAAACCACGCCCAAGCCATCAGCGCCACACTTGCAATCAGCGATAACCATCTCAGCACCGGACTGCCCGACAAAATCCCAAACGCCGCTCCGTCATTCACGACATAAACCCAGTGCAACACGCCGGGAATCACGCGAATTTCTTGAGGCGGAATCGTCAACGCCATCGTTTTCACCACGATTAGCTTGGTCACGCGATCGAGAATCAGTCCCACGATCGCGGCAATCCAGAAAAAGCGATTTTTCAGCATGATGTGATGGCGAGAGTAAGATCCCAATTCTCACAGAAAATCGACGCGCTTAGTAAAACATCATGCGCCGTAGTAGGAAAGCGAGAACTGCGATCGCACAAGTGACCGCCAATTGTCCCGGCAATAAATTGATCGAATACGTGAGAAATGCCTGCCAAAGAGATCCTTCTAATTTGATCCACTGCAACATCGAGCCGAGGATTAAGTAAAGAATGCCGATCGCATGAATCACAATCAAGCCACAGAATCCGCTAAACGCCAATGATTCCAATCGAGGCGGCGCTTTAAATGCCAAAAGTCCACACACCCAAGCCCCCGGAACAAATCCCAGCAAATACCCAAAACTCGGTGCGCTCAAATACTGAATTCCGCCACCCTGAGAAAACACCGGAAACCCTGCCAGTCCCAACGCCAGATAAGCGATCTGTGACATCACAGCCGCATTCTTTCCACCCAAGCACCCAATCAGCAACACCGCCCCAATCTGGTAACTCACACCGAGAAAATAGAGGGGAACCGATGGCGAATTCCAAGACACACCCGCTATCGAAGCCCGTAACAACGTTCCCCCGATCGTTAACATCAGCCCAATCAGCGCCCACAGTAAGTCAGTGAGCGTAATCCGAAATCGACGCGATCGCGCAGGTGAGCGGCGTAAAGGGGTACGGGTCATAGTCATGGAATTGTACATGGAACGATCGCCACTTTAAGAATTCGGGGCAGTGGAGATTGTATCTCAGGTCAGAATCGATGATGATAAAGAATCGTGCTTTGGCTGAATCTTATGATTGCTGCTGTTTCTTCTCGTGATCGCATCGCCCAAATTTATCATCAGCCGTTTCCGGATTTGTTATTTGAGGCGCAGCGGGTTCACCGAGAGCATCACGATCCCAGAGCCGTTCAGTTCTGCACGTTGGGCAATATCAAGAGCGGGGCTTGTCCTGAAGATTGCGGCTATTGCGCTCAGAGTATGCATCACAATACGGGACTAAAGCCGGAACCATTGATGCAGATCGATGCCGTGTTAGAAGAAGCGAAGGCAGCAAAGGCAGGCGGATCGACGCGGTTCTGTATGGGAGCAGCTTGGCGAGAAGTGCGAGACGGGTCACAGTTCGATCGCGTTTTGGAAATGGTGCGGCAAGTTGCGGCTTTAGATTTAGAAGTCTGTTGCACACTTGGAATGCTGAAACCTCATCAGGCACAGCAATTAAAAGAGGCAGGATTGACTGCGTACAATCACAATCTCGATACGTCTGAGGAGTACTACAGCAAAATTATCAGCACTCGGACGTATCAAGATCGACTTGAAACGATTCGAGCGGTAAGCGATGCGGGAATTTCGGTGTGCTGTGGTGGCATTGTCGGATTAGGAGAAACGATCGACGATCGCTTATCGCTCCTCGAAACCCTGACCACTTTTGATCCGCCCCCCGAATCGATTCCAATCAATGCGCTCATTCCGATCGATGGAACACCCTTAGAGACTGCAAAACCGATCGATGGAATTGCCCTTGTCCGCATGATTGCCACGACTCGAATTCTCTTTCCGTCTGCAATGGTGCGCTTGTCCGCCGGTCGAACCGAGATGAGCGATGAACTGCAAGCGATGTGTTTCTTTGCGGGCGCGAATTCGATCTTTACGGGTGCGAAACTGCTAACGGCTCCGAATCCAGAGCGATCGCACGATGAGGAACTGATTATCGATCGGTTGGGGATGATTCCAAAACCGCTTTAACTCCAGAGCCGCTGAATCGGATAGGCATCTAAGATAGTGTCTCGGCTGACGAGGACGATGGAATGTCTGATGGCTTGGGCGACGAGCATTCGATCAAACGGATCGCGGTGATGGAGTGGAAGAGAACGATAGATAGCTGTATCTTGAAAAACGATCGGGAAAATTGTGATTCCTGATGCAGCAATATCTGAATCGAGAGACTCGAAAGGAGTGCGTAAAGTCAGTTTGTTGATGCTGAGTTTGATAGCGATTTCCCAGAGAGAAACAATGCTGGCAAAAACGGTATCTGTAGCCTCAATTTGCTGTTTGACGGAGAAAGGCAAATTCTCATCGTCGCTGAGAAACCAGAGTAGTGTATGCGTATCAAGTAGCATTCAAAATTAACCTTACATATAATCTTTCATGTCTTCTGGAGGAGCATCGAAGTCATCTGACATGATGATTTTGCCTTTCAGCAGTCCTGCTTTTCGCTTTTTCTGCGGAGCGATCGCTTCATCGGTTTTTTCGGCATATCGATCGCTCAAGAATTCAATGTAGTGGATGATTTCCTGTTGAAGCGATTCCGGCAGTTTTTCAAGTCGCTCTAGAATTTCTGTTTTCAACATAATCTTCCTCTAATTCTATTTTCATAATAACGGCGTGGCGATGAGACACGCTAAACGCGCAACTGGGCGAAGTAGTCGGGGAGTTCGCGGTGGAGAAATCGATCGCGATTTACTTTATCAGTCCGCTCACATCAATTCACTTTTCAATCCGATAAAATTCTGTACAGTCGCTGGAAGAAGCACTTGAATTGCAAATCGGGGAACTGACATGACAGAAGCACTATTAATTAACCTGGGACAATTTGATGATTCCAGCATTCCTGCCCTGTCTGCTACCACTCACGATGTTGAAGCCCTTCAAGAACTGCTCCTTGCGGGTGCGAATTCGATCTTTACGGGTGCGAAACTGCTAACGGCTCCGAATCCAGAGCGATCGCACGATGAAGAACTGATTATCGATCGGTTGGGGATGATTCCGAAACCGCTCTAACTCCAGAGCCGCTGAATCGGATAGGCATCTAAGATTGTGTCTCGGCTGACGAGGACAAGGGAATGTTTGACGGCTTGAGCGATGAGCATTCGATCAAACGGATCGCGGTGATGAAGTGGAAGGTTAAGATACTGCTGAATATCCTCAAATTGAATGGGTAAGATTTCAATCTGAAACTCATCTAATGAATTTCGCAAATCATCGAAGGAAGATTGCAGATCTAGCTTGCCGAGTCCAAGTTTTATCGCAATCTCCCACAGGCTGACGATGCTGACATGAAGCGTGTTTTCAGTAGATTCAAGAATTTCTGCGACTGTGCGACTCAAGTTTCGATCATTCTGCAAATACCACAGGAAGGTATGGGTATCAAGCAATAAGTTCATCGTCTGGTGTGGTCTTACATGTAGTCTCTGAAATCTTCTAGCGGAGCATCAAAATCGTCTGACATGATGATTTTGCCTTTCCATGAGCCAAGTGCACCCCGTTTTTTAGGCTTTTCTTCTGAAGGGGTTTGAGCATATCGAGCCTTGAGAAATTCGACGTAGTGCAACACTTCTTGCTGAAGCGGCTCAGGTAGTTGTTGCAGGCTTTTCAGAATTTCTGTTTGTAACATAGTAACTTGTTTGTAGTTTTATTCTTATGATAACGGCGAGACGATGTGCCAAGCTAAACGCGCAACTGGATAAAGTAGTCGAGGAGTTCGCGGTGGAGAAAACGATCGCGATTCACTTTATCAGTCCGCTCACATCAATTCACTTTTCAATCCGATAAAATTCTGTACAATCGCTGGAAGAAGCACTTGAATTGCAAATCGGGGAACTGACATGACAGAAGCACTATTGATTAACCTGGGACAATTTGATGATTCCAGTATTTCTGCTCTGTCTGCTACCACTCACGATGTCGAAGCCCTTCAAGAACTGCTTCGTCGTCCAGACATCGGTGCCAGTCGAACGGATGATGTCATGATGCTGGCAAATCCGACCCTCAGACAAGTTCGAGAAACGATCGAGACTTTTTGCACTCTGCGCGATCCAGAAGAAACCGCACTAATTTACATTTCTGGTCACGCCATCCTAAATGACCAAGGACAACTCTTTTTCCCTTGTCGCGATACGATTCGAGCCAATTTAGAACTTACGGGTTACTCACTTTCTGAATTAAAATCTGAACTCGAAGCTTGTCGATCGCATCAAGAAGTCGTCGTTCTCGACTGTTGTTTCACAGGCACATTTGCGAAAGGAATGATTTCAGATCAGGACTTTCAAGCGATCGCACAAGATTTCAGCAGCGTTCGTCGGGCATTACTAACTTCACCGACCTTGATCGATTATTCGATCGAACACAAATCCAAACGGTATTCTACATACACGCAATTTCTACTTGATGCTTTAGAAACTGGAATGGCGGATGGTGGCGCGAATCAGCCGCTCGATGGAACCGTTAACGTCAGCGAACTGCATTCGTACATTGATAAACATCTGGAATACACACATCCTGCACTGTCTCCCACGCTTCACAGCAAAGGAGACGGCTATGCGATGGTGATTGTGTATGCGCCTTATCTCGAATTTCGTAGACAAGCGATCGCGCTTGCAAGTCAGGGAGAAATTTCGATCGTCGGTCACAACATTCTGCAAGCGCGTCAGGTCAAAGAAGGCATTCCACAAGCGGTTGCCAGTGCGATTCGAGAAGATGCGATGTTGCCGCATCGATTGATGCAGGAAAAACAGCGACAATTCGATCGCATTCGCGAAGAAGTCAGTCAGCGGGAATCTCCACTCAGCGACAATACCCAAGCTGAGTTATTACAGCTTCGCCAAGAATTTGAACTGCCCGCGAATCCGTTTGCGACTGAACCGATTCCGGCTGTGACATTTGTGGCTGAACCTGCTGTGACTCAACCTGTAACTGAAGAACCTGTCGCGATTCCAGTTGAGGCAACCGTGGAAAGCGACACACCGCTTGAAAGTTCGGGTGGGAATCGACTGACTCAGTTTCTCCGTGAGCGGCGATTACTGCGATCGCCCGATGAAGAAGTTGAACCTGCTAATGATCCGGCTTCTCGATTTTTGCAAGAGCGCAACATTTCGCCGGAACTTGTCCGGTTAGGATTAGCAAGCTTAGCGGTGTTAGCTTTATTTGGTGCGGTGCTTTGGGCATTGTTCCAGCCTTTTCCGGGATCGCGTCCTCAGATCGCCAGTGCAGAAGGCTGGTTTAATGAAGGCACTCAGAGAGCACAATCGGGAAATCGTAATGCAGCGATCGAAGCCTACACGAATGCAATCAATCTCAGCCCGACTCCCGCCAATCGCGCCGCCAATCTCTACTACAATCGCGGCATCGAATACGCGAACAATGGCAATGTAAATGCGGCATTTTCTGACTATAACGAGGCAATCCGGCTCGATCCAGCGCTGGCAGATGCGTATTTTAATCGAGCAAATCTGGCAGCCAGACGAGGCGATAAATCCTCAGCGCTCAAAGATTATCGAGTAGCGGAACGGCTTTATCAACAGCAGAACAATCCAAAAGCGCAACAAGAAGCAGCAAACGCAATTCGATCGCTGCAACAAACTAACCCCTAAGAATCGCTTGAAAAATCAGTAAGCCGTTGGCGATCGCGAAAGAGATGGTAAAGAGCGGGAAGCACAATCGTCGATCGAACTTTAATGCTTGCTCGGCGCGTTTTCTCTCGACTAGCCAATGAGAATAAATCGAGGCTGCAACCGCACAAAAGATATACATAAGAGTCGTAATGTGAATTTTATCAACTAAGGTCAATTGCTCAGTTCGCCCCAAAATATTTTCCATGCCTCGGATATTCACAAGCGTGGCAAACATTGCTGTACTCAGTAAACCGATTCGCGAACTAAGGAATCCACTGTCCGTAAAATAGAACGACAGCAAAGTAATCAATGCGGCTGCATAAACACCCGCTGTGACTTTGAGAAACGTAATGACTTTGTAGCGCTGAATTTTGATCTCAATGTCCATGCCAGTGTATTCACTTCTTCCGGTCGTTAGCTCTGGATCACCAAAAGTCGATTCATACAGGCTTGTTTTTGGAGTGATCTGAAAGTCTGTGATTCGCCAGCCTTCGACCCGCATTTTGTTCCGATAACGAGAATTTTTAAGGTCAGGTGCATACACGAAAGCAGACGTATCAAAGGTAGATTCTTCGAGTTGAATTTTTAGCGTATGTCGATCGAAGGGATAGTTTCGCACGTCCCAAGGATGCGCGAGTGTGGCTTTGATTTTTTCCTGTGTCCAATACACTTTATCTTGCGCTTGAAAATTTCCGGTTTTGTCTTTGCGCTCGGTAACGCTGTTGTACATTTTTTCGATTTTGACTGCGTTGACAAATTCGATGTTTTTGATTGGATCTAAGTCTTTGGATGGGCACACGCTCCAGAGCCAAAAATCTGCTCCAAACGCTTTTGTGGCAGGTTCTAGGTCACGGAGTGCGGTGATGTATGTGCCCATGCGACAGGTTTTGGGTTGAGCAGCCAAGGCATCCGTCATCTGACTGCACCAGAACAGGAAGATGAACAAAATGACGATCGAGAATTGTTTCAGTCTGAGCTTGAAGGTTGGAGCCAACATAGATTCATAAGGAATTCGACTACGAATGCCAGGTTGCCCAAAACGCCTCGTGAATTTTGCGGATCAAGGATCGTAATTTCACGAGGATCTGGGTAAATTTCGCGATCGAATTAAGCATTTTTTCGAGCTACCGCCTCAGTTTTTGACAGTACGATTCAGGCAAACTCTCTGTAATTCAACGATGAAACATAAAACAAGTCTCTTGCCTTTGGGTGCGACGGGAGCAGCGATCGTTTCTATGGGTTGGGCGATCCCAGCTCATGCACTAGCGGTGTTTGGCAACAACATTCTTCCGATTACTAATACCAACTCTACTGTGATTAACGATAGCAACGTTGATCCAAATACTGGACAGTCCTCTCCACAGCGAAAAGCTGTAGGCTTTACCACCAATAGTCGAGAATGGACTCTCAACACCGTCACGTTAGGATTAGTCAGCCTTGATTTGGGAGATGTTCCGATCGTCGAACTTCGCTCTAACAACAATGGCGATCCTGGAACGACTGTGGTTTCGCTGTCTCGTACAACTGCCCTGCCCGGAAATGGAGGACGGCGGAACTTCATTTTCACTCCCACGGCTACTACCACATTGTCACCCAACACAACCTACTGGCTGTATCTGAGTGGCGGTACTTACAACTGGTTTGAAAATGGTCCAGTCGATCAAGACGGTGTTGCACTCGAAGATGCAAACGGGAATGCCCTTCCTGGCGATCTGCCGACTGCGTTAAACGGCTCAGGATGGTCATCTCAGGGATACAAATTCACGGGTAATGGCTCTTTGAATTGGGGCGAGGGTAATGGTCTTAGAAACGCTTTCAGGATCGATGCCACTGAGATCACTCCAGTTCCATTTGCATTCACGCCGATTCCTGGGCTAATCGTGTCGGGAATTATCGGTGGCGTGAGACGCGCCAGAAACAAAGCGAAAAGTACGGCTGAAGCCTAGACGACAGGCTGAAGAGTTGAGGAGAGCGATCGACCTAATTAAGTACGATCGCTCTTTTTTCAATTCGCTACAAATCTTACAGAATCAATCTAGAATGAGGGTCTGAGTTTATTCCCTCTTGTCGCCCATGACTGCTTCTCGTCGCTATCACATCACGACATTCGGCTGCCAAATGAACAAAGCAGACTCCGAACGCATGGCTGGAATTTTAGAAACAATGGGCTTTGAATGGTCAGAAGAACCGAATGAAGCTGATTTAATTCTCTACAATACCTGCACGATTCGCGATAATGCGGAGCAGAAAGTTTATTCGTATCTAGGACGGCAAGCGCAACGCAAACAAGAAAATCCTGATATTACGATCGTGATTGCTGGCTGTGTCGCGCAACAGGAAGGAGAGAGCCTTTTACGTCGCGTCCCGGAACTCGATCTAGTTATGGGTCCGCAATACGCGAATCAGCTCGAAGATTTGCTCGAACAAGTGTTTAACGGAAATCAGGTCGTTGCAACCGATCCGATTCACATTGTCGAAGATATTACGAAACCAAGACGCGATAGTGAAGTCACCGCGTGGGTGAATGTGATCTACGGCTGCAATGAACGCTGCACATACTGCGTGGTTCCGAGTGTGCGCGGCGTGGAACAGTCTCGCACCCCTGAAGCGATTCGGGCAGAAATTGAATCGTTAGCCGCTCAGGGTTACAAGGAAATTACGTTGCTCGGTCAGAACATTGATGCGTATGGACGCGATTTACCGGGTGCAACTCCAGAAGGGCGACACCTGCACACGTTCACGGATTTGCTCTACTTTGTGCACGATGTGGAAGGCATCGATCGCATTCGTTTCGCGACAAGCCATCCGCGTTATTTCACCGAACGATTAATTCGCGCTTGTGCTGAGTTGCCGAAGGTCTGTGAGCATTTTCATATTCCATTTCAGTCGGGTGATAATGAAGTGCTAAGGGCAATGTCTCGCGGCTATACGCACGAGCGGTATCGTCGAATTATCGATACGATTCGCGAATATATGCCCGATGCGTCGATTAGTGCCGATGCGATCGTTGGATTTCCCGGCGAAACTGAAGAGCAATTCCAAAATACGCTAAAACTCGTGGAAGACATTGGTTTTGATTTGATCAATACTGCCGCTTATTCTCCACGTCCGGGAACCCCTGCCGCAATTTGGGAGAATCAGTTATCTGAGGAAGTGAAAGCCGATCGATTACAGCGCTTCAATCGATTAGTGTCGCAAATGGCAGCCGAACGTTCTCAACGCTATGCAGGACGAATTGAGGAAGTCTTGGTCGAGGCGCAAAACCCGAAGAATCCGACTCAGGTCATGGGACGGACACGCGGCAATCGATTGACCTTTTTTGCAGGCTCGATCGACGAACTGCGCGGAAAATTAGTCAAAGTCAAAATTACCGAAGTTCGCCCATTCAGCTTGACTGGACAGGCGCTAATCGAAGCTCGGCTATAAGAACGGAGAGGGTGGGATTCGAACCCACGGAACCTTTCGGTTCATTCGATTTCAAGTCGAACGCGATCGACCACTCTGCCACCTCTCCAGGCACTTGGATGATTTTAGCCTAGTTCGGCTCAAATGCGATCGTCAAATCTCAATCAAATGCTGCTTCCATATCAACCTGAAAAATATAGTCGGGATCGTACACGATCGCGTCCGGATGTCGAATCACAGAAAAGCCGAAATTACTAATAATGTCCGTGGTGAAAGTTGCGATCGCCAGCTCGGTTAATTTCTTGTCTGAAATCTCTGGCAGTTGCACAAAATAATCTCGACGCGCGAAGAACAGATTTTCATCCCTCGGCACAATGATTTGATTTAGTCGATGGGTTTGTTGAATCGGTTTCAGGTAGAGCGCAATAAATTCTTCTTGATTGCGTTGCAGTCGATACAGGCGTTCATGCTGGAGCCAACTCATCCGAAATAGAAGTTTGATCAGTTCAAAACCGAGAATGTAATTGTAGATATGATTGCGTTCCTCGGTGCTAGCGACAACTCGCAATGCCGATTCGAGAATTAAGTCTGGTTTAATTCTCGAATCTTGAGCGGAATGGATATAGAACTGACGAATGTAGTTTCTGAGAGCCGTTTCGGTGAGTTCGGTTTTAATCTGAAATCGGTCTAAGTTGAGTGTGACTTTCTGACGAATTTCTTCATTTTCGACGAGTTTAGAAATTAGTCCATTCGCGGTGTATTCGTCTAAAAATTCGGCTCTGACTTCTGGAGTGGCAGCACACAGTAAGTGACAGAGCGATAAAACGTAGCGGCGATGATTCCAAGGTAAGCTTTCCGCCCAGGATTTCGCTTCGGGTGGCAGTTTTTGTAGGATATTCTCGATCGAGTCCGGGTGTAGAGGATGGGTCATGATCGGGGAATAAACACACTCGCTTAGTGTGCCCATTGGAACTACAAAGAAAAAAGCAGCGATCGTCGATCGCTGCTTGAGAGGTGTATGCAATTGCTAAAGCGTCGCTTTTCTGCTTCAGAGAGGTTAATTTGCGCTTAGATGGAGAGTTCCAAGGCGCTTTGACTTGCTTCTTTCGTTTCGGATGCTTTCATTGTAAAAAGGCGGAATTTGCATAACCTCGCCCAGTTGATTCACCCAATTGGAGGAGATTTAGCATCGAAACAACGATCGTCTAAACGTCATAAATGCGACATTCAGCCGCATCCGGATTCTCATCGCAGTAGACGTTAAGCGTACTTTTCACATCCGATCGACGATGGGCAATCTCAGCTTGAACTTCTTCGACCGCATCCCAAGCGGTGGCACATTCACCGGACATCATGCCGTTTTCGCCACAGGCTGAATGAGCTTGATTAACCAATTCGTCAAGGCGTTGTTCGATCGTGATCCCTTCTTTTGCTTGAGTCATAACCTTATCCCTTGGTGTAGTGAAGATTGGGTTGATATCTTCAGTGTGCCTCCGGATTTTTTGATTTGAAAAACTCTTGCCTTTAATTTAAGGATTCTCAGGAATCTGGCTGAGTTTAGAATTATCTTGTGATCGCGATCGAGCAATTTGCTGCTGATGATTCTGAATCGCATCATAGATCGCATTCTGCCGCCGCGCCTGATCGCGACTGATGCTATGAAAATTATTTCCCAGTCCAGGAGCATCCCATTGATTGGTGCGGGGGTTGATATACGAGTAAGTCCGCGCTTGTAGAACCGCTTCGGAACCGCGTAATCCTTGGGCATAAGCTTCTCTTAATCGATCGACATATCCGCCTCGCTCTAATGCTGCAAGGGGAGCCTGATTTGCTAGATCGATTCCGTTTAATTGTTCTTCTAATCCGAGCCGCAGTCCGACAGAACGCGCCGATTGTTCGATCATGTTGTACTGTCCGCGTAATCGGCTGAGTTGACGACGATCGGCTTCATCTGGCGAACCTGCCCCATGCTGATAAGAAAAGCTGCCCATATTCCAGACCCCATTTCCCGGATCGGTGTGTCCATAGTACGCCCAAGTTTTGTTGCCATCCGGTGTGCGAGTTCCTTCAGCACTTCCAACTGCTCTAGCAACGAGAGAATTGGAACCGCCGTCGAATAGTTCATCGGGAGCCATAGCGACTAAGCGATCGTCATTCTCAACGGGTCGAAACACTGGCTGAACCGGAGTAACTGCAACCGGATCATTTTCAGGAACTTGGAACGTGATCGCGGGTTTATTAGTTGCTTTTTGTGCGATCGGTGCAGGTTGAGCCTTAGATAGCTTCGGTGCAGATTGAGAGGCTTTTGGGTTGAAATTGAGTAATCCTTGAGCTTGCGTTGATCTTGCTCCAGATAACGTGAGAACAATCACGCTCATCATCAGGGAAACAATCTTTTTCATCGTGGCTTTAGGGTGCGTTGCAAGAGGCTTTTATCAGGTTCGACGAGTGCCCAACTGTTGTCGGCTTGTTTGAGCAAAGTCGCAAATTGCAGCATTTGTCCAGTCGCAATTTTGTCTCCCTCGCTCAATGCTCCAAGCTTGGGTTTTTCGAGTCCACAGAGGCGAAATAGATAAGCGGGCGTATCTGCACCAGAAAAGTACACACAGCCGCGTTTATCAATGTACGTATTCCCATCGGATGGAGCATAAACGGATTTGCCGTTCAGCGCGATCGAAATATCTCCGAGTCCTCCGATCACTTTTGCTCCAGCAATGTCGTCTCCGGGTTTGAGTTGCCAACTTTGGTAAAGTTTGGGTTCTGGAATGGTGTTCTCAGCGGGTTTTGCCGCAGAACAACCGGACATCAGGAGTAGAACCCCTGCGAACTTAGCGAATCCAGAAGCGGTAGCCCTGGTATTGATTGCCTTCATACGAAACAACGAGATAGGTTTGGGAGGTGGCTTTCTCTAGGGCATCAGAGGCAACTCGGTACACTTCGCGATCGGTCGGTGCTCCCGTTCGCACAGAGATCGAGGGTAGGACACAGTACGGCTCTTTAAGCAGTTTGCGAATGGCTTCTTTTGAGTTTCCGGTGTCAATCTGAATCAGTCGGGCGAGGTCGTCTTTGGAAGTCGATTGTTGCGATCGCACCGCTCCCTGACATTCCAAAGCTGCTTCCTTACTTCCAAACGAGGGTAGTCCCATTGCTTGAAAAAAGATTCCGAGCGCTAAAATTCCTGCAACTCCCGCGAGTAACTGATTGGAGTTGAGTTTTTCGATCATAGTTTTCCTCCAACGAACAATCCCAATGTCACCAGTAACAATCGGTAGATTCCAATCCGATTGGCTTGAGGAATAAACAGTGCTGCATAAGCTGCAAGTAATGCGGGAACGAACATCAACAGAATTACCGGAAATTTCAGAATCGGGAGCAAGGTCACAAGATAGCTCAAACCGACTCGCAATCCTGCTGCGGCGAACACCCAAAGAGCAGCATCGATCGCAATTCCAGAATTCTGATCGGGGAGTTTTAACAATCGCTGTATGACGCGCTGCATGGATTTACGGCGACGAGTCCGACCGACCGGAATCTGTGTTGTGGGGCGGAAGGTGGGAATCGAGGGCTGAGGCGGTCTAACGGGCGGTTGTGCGGGACGTTCAAGCGGCAATTGCACATTCGAGGAAGTCGATCGCGTTCCGTCCTGTTCCTGCATTTTCTCGACGGTGGCTTTGAGATCGTCGATCGCTGCCCAAGTTGCGTTTAATTGCTCGTTAAATTGAATCAGAACAGCTTCAATTGAGGGGGTTGCTTCCCAAGTGAGTTTGACGCGGGTGGAAGCGGATTGATTTGGCGTTTTATTCGTTGCTTGCCGTTTTGCGGTGGGGGGTTTTTCAGTTTTCGTTGTGCGGCGTTTTTTGGTGGGGGGCGCTTCGGTGGTAGACTCGTCACTCGTTGGGATCGATTCACTGGTGCGCGTTGGATCAGCGATCGACTTTGTGGTCTGCCGTTTGACGGTCGGTTGGGTTTGCATGATCCGGGTGGATTGGCTTTCTGTTTTCACTTCTGTCATCGCGGCTCCTTAGGGCAAGTGAATCTCTAGTACGATAGTACTATAAATAGTATTAATGTGCTAACGGCTAGAAGTCAAGCGTATTGATTAAATTCATTTTCAGAGAATTCGCTTTACCATAAAACGTGCGCTTTTTTGATAGTAAGTACAAAAATTAAAAATTTCGTTGCTTAAACTGAAGAAAAGCGACGGAGGTCGGTCATGAGCTTAAAAACGCAAGTTGAAATTTTTCCGCTTGAATCGATTAAAGGCGGCATGGCAGAGTTTTACACACCGCAATCGAGCCATGAAACAATGTTGGTGAATATTCCCGCAGGCACGATCGATGATTTATTTGTTCACCGGACGCAAACCGATCAATTACTTGTGGTGCGGGGCAGTTTCATTTTAGTTGTGTTGCAAAATCGTAAGTATCAATACATTCCGTTAAGCGAATTGCAACCGTAAGTGGTGAAAATTCCGCCCGGAGTGCCCCACGGTGCAATCAATCTCAGCGGTTCGCCTTGTGTTTTGGTCAATGCAGTTCTGCGGCATAGTGCTCCTATGGATCGAGACTATCGCCCACTGCGCCGACTAATCCCGTACGATATGAGTAAGGCGCTTCAACTTCAAAAGCTTTATCATTCAAGCCTTGCTTAGTAAACTGTTTTTTGTTCTGACTATGCCACTGATAATTGGCATATCACCGTTCACTTGTGTTCCATGCCCCTCACGATTCTCGTTGCTGAAGATGATTTAGGAACCCGCTTGTCGATCAGTGACTATCTAGAATGTTCGGGTTATTCTGTGGTTTCGGCTGAAAATGGCAAAGATGCGATCGCACTCCTCGAAACGTATCAGCCTCATTTGCTCGTGACCGATGTTTCGATGCCGTTAATGGATGGTTACGAATTGGTTCGTCAAGTCCGGCGAAAACCTGCATTGCGATTGTTGCCGATCGTGTTTCTAACTGGACGCACGGATACGGACGATCGCGTTCGTGGCTATCAGCTTGGCTGTGATGTTTATTTAGCGAAACCGTTTGAATTGCCGGAATTGGGGGCGATTGTGCGGAACTTGCTCGATCGTAGTCAAATGATCGGCGCGAGTTGGCGATCGAGACAAGAGTTTGAAACTTCAGAGGCAGAACGGGAAAGACCGAGTTCTGATCTGAAGATTACATTTACCGATCGCGAAAAAGAAGTATTAGCGCTCTTGAGTGATGGACTGTCAAATATTCAAATTGGCGATCGACTTCATCTGAGTTCGCGCACCGTGGAGAAGCATGTGAGTAGTTTGCTGCGGAAAACTGAGACGAGCAATCGGGCTGAATTAGTGCGGTTTGCGATGCACCATCATTTGGTGCTGTAGATCGTTTGAAGAATTTGAAATTTCCAACGTTGGAAAATCTGAATTCTCTACACTAGAAACAGCGTGTATTGCCGAAAATTGGAATGATGTTACCGCCCGGATTGCGATCGCCTGCTCTTGTTCAAACTCTGTCGCTTGTGGCTGACCCGATCTCGTTTTTCGATCGGGCTGCGGCGCAATATGGAGATACCTTCACGACACGAGTGCTGGGGCTAAAATCCCCCCCAGTGGTATTTCTCAGTAATCCAGATGCGATTCAAGCGGTGTTTACGACGCTGGCTGATGCGTTTGAGTTTGGCAAAGTGACTCATGTGTTTCGTCCCTTGGTCGGTAATCAATCGCTGATTATGCAGGAAGGAGCGCGACATCAGAGACAGCGACAGTTATTGATGCCTGCACTGCATCGCGAACAGTTGCACAGTCAAGGGCATTTGATTTGTCAGTTGACGCAGAAACGAATGATTGATTGGAAAGTCGGAGATGCGATCGCAGTTCGTGCAGAAATGTCAGAAATTTCGCTGCAAGTGATTCTCCAAGTGGTGTTTGGGTTAGTTCCGGGTGTGAGATACGAGCGATTAAAGCAATTGTTAGCGGAATTGTTAGAAGCAATTACTTCGCCGCTGTATTCAACGCAATTCTTTTTCCCGATGCTTCAGCAAAATTTGGGGCGTTGGAGTCCTTGGGGACAGTTTTTAGAGCAGATGGCACAGATCGATGCGTTGATCTATGCGGAAATTAGCGATCGACGTTCTCAATCGTTGCAGAATCGAACGGATATTCTCTCGGTGCTGATGATGGCGCGAGACGAACAAGGCGAATCAATGAGCGATCAGGAATTACATGATCAATTGATGACGCTGTTGTTGCTCGGACATGAAACGACCGCATCGGGGCTGACTTGGGCGTTTTATTGGTTGCATCGGCATCCGGAATCGCTCGATCGCTTACGGCAAGAATTGGATCAGTTGGGTGAGAATCCCGATCCGGTGGCATTGTCGCAGGCTCCGTATTTGACGGCGGTATGTAAGGAAGCGTTGCGGGTTTATCCGATCGCGTTGATTTCTCAACCGCGTAAGGTGAAAAGAACGATCGAGATTGAGGGCTTTACGTATGAGCCGGGAACGATTTTGATTCCGTGTATTTATCTGGCGCATCGACGGGCGAAAACGTATGAGCAGGCGGATTGTTTTAATCCCGATCGCTTTTTAGAGCGAAAGTTTTCGGCTTATGAATATTTGCCGTTTGGGGGTGGCAGTCGGAGTTGTGTCGGCATGGCGTTGTCGTTGTTTGAAATGAAGTTGGTTTTGGCAACGGTGCTGTCTTGGTATGAATTTGAAACGAATCTCGATCGATCGGTGCGTCCTGCCCGTCGAGGAATTACGTTTGTGCCGCCGGATGTGTTTCGGTTGAGGGTGGTAGGCGATCGGGCAATCATTCCTGAGCTAATTCATAATTCGTAATGAACTGGGCGAAAATTGCTTCACTTCATTACAAATTACAAAGGGTAGATCACTCCGTGATTTAAGATCGGCTAATGATTGCCGATGTTTGGGACGATTGTTATGCCTGCGATTCAGCTTCAGTCACAGCTTGATTCTCAAGAACTCTACCAATTTCTTCTCAGGTGTAAACAATCTATCTCTCAATCAATCGATTACTGTATCGCCAGCATTTCAATCCCTGTTGAAGCGATCGATCTTCTAGCCGTTCTAGAAGCATTGGTCAAACCGAATCAAACACATTTCTATTTTGAAAACGATCAAGCGGTTTTAGCATTTGATACGGCATTAGAATTTCAGGCTGAAGGTCGCGATCGCTTTGTCGATCTCAAACAATCGATTGAAACCGCACTCGCTAAAACTCATCACCTTGGACGCGATACTGACTTCTCTGGAGCGCATTTTTTTTGCAACTTTGCTTTTTTCGATCGCACAACCGATTCGCAATTTCCCGCTGCTCGTGCCTTTCTTCCATCGTGGCAAATTTCTCGAATTGAGAATCGATCGACGATCGTCGCAAACTTAAAAATCTTAAATGACACCGATCTAAAAACCGCAGTAAACGAGACTTTAAGAACAGTTCAGAAAATTCGATCGATTAAACACAATGTGATTCGCTTAGCAATCGATTCCCCAAAACCTTTTTTCAAACAGCAATCCGTTTCACATTCCGGTCATTATCAAAAATCTGTCACCGCAGCATTAAAACTCATTCAACAGCAGCATTTTAATAAAATCGTTTTAGCGGATGCGTTAGATGTCACCTCACCGTTACCGTTTAATCTCGTTTCATCATTGAGCAATCTACGATCGCGCTATCCCAACTGTTATGTTTTCTCTGCGAGTAATGGCAAAAATGCGACCTTTATCGGTGCGAGTCCAGAAAGACTTGTCAAAATCCAACACGATCGCTTATTCACCGAAGCCTTAGCGGGATCAGTTCCCCGTGGCAAAACCCGCTCCGAAGATGCTCGACTTGCAGCAACTTTGCTCAACGGTCAGAAAGAAAAACACGAACATCAAGTCGTCGTGGATTCGATCGCTCAACACTTAAGAAATCTGAACTTAACGCCGCAGTTTTCACCGCCCAGACTGCTACAACTTCCAAATATTCAGCACTTACAAACTCCCATTCGAGCCACAATCAAATCGAATTTACATCTACTCGATGCGGTTGCAGAACTTCATCCGACTCCTGCGGTTGCGGGTGCCCCAAAATTGATCGCCTGTGAACATCTGCGATCGTTTGAAGCGTTTGAGCGATCGTGGTATGCGGCTCCGATTGGGTGGATCGACGCTCAAGGGAACGGCGAATTTGCGGTAGGAATACGATCGGCAATTCTGCAAGGAAATCGTGCTCGACTCTTCGCAGGCGCGGGAATTGTGTCAGGATCAGATCCAGAGAAGGAATTCGCTGAAGTTCAACTCAAACTGAAAGCTTTACTGAATGCCATCGTATGAACACTTTTTTGAGCAAAATTCCACCTTTGGAGAACGGCGATCGTTTATCTCGTCCAGAGTTTGAGCGTCGATATACTGCCTCACCTCACATTAAAAAAGCTGAATTGATCGAAGGAGTGGTTTACGTGGCAGCAGCGTTACGCTTTGAATCTCATGCGGAACCTCATAGTAATCTGAATGCGGTGTTATCGATTTACAAAGCATTTACGCCTGGAGTTCGGCTCGGTGATAATCCGACAGTTCGCTTAGATTTAGACAACGAACCACAGCCAGATCTCGTGTTGTTTCTTGAGCAAAATCGGGGTGGGCGCGTGATAATTGATAGTGATGATTATTTGACGGGCGCTCCTGAGCTAGTGATTGAAGTTGCCGCGAGTAGCGTTGCGATCGATACAGGAACAAAAAAACGAGTCTACCGCCGTAATGGTGTGCAGGAATATATTATCTGGCAATCTTATGAGCGTCGTTTAGATTGGTTTCAACTTGTAGAGGGCGAATATCAAACTCTATCACTGGATGAAACGGGCATCATTCGATCGCAAGTTTTTCCAGGATTGTGGCTAAATGTCGCTGCTATCCTAAACGGCGACATGATTGCAGTTTTAGAAACCGTTCAGGCAGGAATTCAATCTCCTGAACATCAAATGTTTGTTCAATCGCTGCAATGAATTTAGATTTTCGCAATGTGAATACGCTTTGGGCTTCGGTGCTGGTTGAGACATTAGCACGATCGGGATTGAGAACGGCGATCGTGTGTCCCGGTTCTCGATCGACTCCGTTGACGGTTGCCTTTGCGCGTCATCCTCAGATCGAAGCGATTCCCGTTTTAGATGAGCGATCAGCTTCCTTTTTTGCGCTCGGAATTGCCCGAAGAACTCATAATCCTGTGGTTTTAGTTTGCACGTCTGGATCAGCGGGCGCAAATTTTTTTCCTGCCGTGGTGGAAGCGCGTGAGAGTCGAGTGTCGTTGTTAATTCTGACCGCAGATCGTCCACCGGAACTGAGAAATTGCAATGCGGGACAAGCGATCGATCAACAAAAACTATTCGGCTCGTATGTGAATTTCTACAGTGAAATTGCGATTCCTTCAACGGAATTATCAATGCTGCGATATTTGCGCCAGACAATGATGAACGCAATGCAGCAGACACAATATCCGATTCCAGGAGTTGTGCATTTGAATCTTCCCTTTCGGGAGCCGTTAGCTCCGATCGAACAATCGGGAATGCCCGATCAGTTGCCGGACGATTTCTTTGAGCATTTCGGTGTATCCGGTTGGGCGATTGATCAACAGCTTGCCGTGAGTCGATTATTCTCCTCATTTGAGGATCGTCGAGGAGTCATCATTGCAGGAGTTGCACAGCCGAAAGATCCGAAACGATATTGTGAAGCGATCGCGCAATTATCTCGATCGCTCTCTTTACCCGTTCTAGCGGAAGCCCTTTCTCCTCTGCGAAATTATGCCAGTCTCAATCCTTATTTGATTTCAACCTATGACACGATTTTAAGAAACAAAGAGCTTGCTAAGAAACTTGCGCCGGAGATTGTTTTGCGAATCGGAGAAATGCCGACCAGTAAAGAAGTTCGCTTGTGGTTGGATGCGACTCAACCGCTGCAATTTGTGATCGATCCAAGCGATCGCAGTCTTGATCCGATTCATGGCAAAACCGTGCATATTCCGATCGCAGTTGAATCGATCGATTCATTTCTCACACTGCTGCCGTCTGACTTTCTCAAAGATTGGCTCAATGCAGAATCGAATATGCGACAGACGATCGATCAAGCTTTTATCCAAGAAACCGCATTGTTTGAAGGCAAAACGGCTTGGATATTGTCGCAATTCCTGCCGCCTGAAACGCCGCTATTCATCTCTAGCAGTATGCCTGTGCGCGATGCCGAGTATTTCTGGAAACCGAATGATTTGAACATTCGACCGTTTTTTAATCGCGGTGCAAATGGAATTGATGGCACACTTTCAACCGCTTTAGGAATCGCGCATCATCAGAAAGCGGTGATGTTGACCGGAGATTTAGCGCTGTTACATGACACGAATGGATTCTTGATTCGATCGCATTTTCAAGGACATCTCACCATCGTTCTGATTAATAACAACGGTGGCGGAATTTTTGGTATGTTACCGATCGCGCCTTTCGATCCGCCGTTTGAAGAATTCTTCGCCACTCCGCAAAACATTGATTTTGCCAAACTTTGTCAAACATACGAGGTCAAACATGAAATCATCGAAACTTGGGAGCAATTACGCAATCGCATTCACTTACTTCCCGATCAGGGCATCCGAGTGCTGGAATTGAAGACCGATCGCATCTCAGATGCCAACTGGCGAAAAACGAACTTAAAACACTTTGCAAATTCACTATGACAACAGACTGGACGAGCGTTAAAGACTACGAAGATATTCTTTATCACAAAGCCGATGGCATCGCTAAAATCACGATCAATCGTCCCCACAAGCGGAATGCCTTTCGCCCGAAAACGATCGTAGAACTCTATGATGCGTTCGCAAATGCGCGGGAAGATAGCCGCATCGGAGTTGTGCTATTCACAGGTGCCGGACCTCATACCGATGGAAAATATGCGTTCTGCTCTGGAGGCGATCAAAGTGTTCGGGGTCACGCTGGATACGTCGATGAAGCAGGCGTTCCTAGATTAAATGTATTGGATTTGCAGCGATTCATCCGATCAATGCCGAAAGCGATTATTGCGCTGGTGGCGGGATATGCGATCGGGGGTGGTCATGTCTTGCATTTACTGTGTGATTTGACGATCGCGGCGGATAATGCAATTTTTGGACAAACCGGACCGAAAGTCGGCAGCTTCGATGGTGGATTTGGTGCGAGTTATATGGCGCGGATTGTGGGACAAAAGAAAGCGCGTGAGATTTGGTATCTCTGCCGTCAGTACAACGCTCAGGAAGCCTTAGAGATGGGACTGGTGAATACCGTTGTGCCCGTGGATCAACTCGAAGCAGAAGGCATTCAGTGGGCGCAAGAAATTTTAGAGAAAAGCCCGATCGCGATTCGCTGTCTCAAAGCGGCATTGAATGCTGATTGTGATGGACAGGTTGGACTACAGGAACTCGCTGGAAATGCCACGATGCTGTATTACATGACCGAGGAAGGGTCTGAGGGCAAACAGGCATTTTTGGAAAAACGCAAGCCTGATTTTCGCAAATATCCCTGGTTGCCGTGATCGTTCACTTCGATTGTTTCGTGTCCTGAATCGCGTCCTCGGTTCTCCGATACGGATTCGTCTTCGGTTGCCAATTCGGAACCGCATTCACCAACCATTGATCGATCGAGCTTCGCACCTGAAAACTATACCGCCCAATCTCAGGCGGCAAAACCTGATCGCCAAATCCAATAAACACAATACTGGTCAAAAACAAAAATCCAACCGGAATTTTAGAGCGCATAGAAGCTAAGACTTGCAGGAAACTATCATGGTCTACAGTTAGTTAGCCCATCTCTTCTCATGCGTCATCTTTATCCTGCGATCGAACCCTACCAATCTGGAATGCTCCCCGTCTCCGATTTGCACACGATCTACTATGAGCAAAGCGGCAATCCAAACGGTCAGCCTGTTGTCTTTCTGCATGGTGGACCCGGTGGCGGTACGATTACAACCTACCGACAGTATTTCGATCCTGAAAAATGGCGGATTATTCTCTTCGATCAGCGCGGAGCCGGGAAAAGTACACCCCATGCTGAACTTAGAGAGAACACAACCTGGGATTTAGTGAGTGATACTGAGAAATTACGATCGCATCTCCAAATCGATCGCTGGGTCGTCTTCGGAGGGAGTTGGGGCAGCACTTTATCGCTCTCGTATAGTCAAACCCATCCCGATCGCTGTTTAGGACTCGTTCTGCGCGGCATCTTCCTATTACGACGCAAAGAAATTCTCTGGTTTTATCAAGAAGGAGCAAGCTGGATTTTCCCGGATGCTTGGGAGCAGTATTTAGCACCGATTCCCGTTGAAGAACGCGATGATTTAGTGTCAGCTTACTATCGAAGATTGACCAGTGACGATGCGGAAATAAGAGCGATCGCTGCAAAAGCTTGGTCAGTTTGGGAAGGCAGTACTAGCCGATTAATCGTCGATCCAGATTTGCAAAGCAAGTTTTCCCAAGATGAATTCGCGGATGCGTTTGCACGAATTGAGTGTCACTACTTTATGAATCGGGGCTTTTTTGAAACCGATGATCAACTGTTGAGAAACTGCGATCGCATTCGGCACATTCCAACGGTAATTGTTCAGGGGCGATACGATGTCGTTTGTCCGATGACTTCGGCTTGGGACTTGCATAAAGCACTTCCTGATGCGGAATTCATTATCGTTCCGGATGCGGGGCACTCGATGATGGAAACGGGAATTCTCACTGCCTTGATCGATGCTACCGATAGATTTGCAACGCTCAGCTATTACAAATAATCGGGGTAACGGATTGTAACCCTCGATTGTCTCCAATCGATCGTCCTATAAGTATAAGTAGATTAAATGATGGTGATTTATTAGGAATCGCGTTCACCGATCCGGTCAAATGGCGGGTTTAACGGTTGAGTTTTCCCGTAGTATCAGAATTGAAAAGAACTTAAGGGACTCAAGACTGATTGAGAAAACTTAAGTCCCAAATTTTCCGGCAATCCTGCCGCTGCTATTACTAGAGAGGATCACCGAATGCCTACTTTTAAGGTCACGTTAATCAACGAAGCTGAAGGGCTGAACACCACGATCGATGTTCCCGATGATGAGTACATTTTAGATGCGGCTGAAGAGCAAGGTCTGGATCTGCCTTACTCCTGTCGTGCGGGTGCTTGCTCGACTTGTGCTGGCAAGATCACCGAAGGAACTGTCGATCAATCTGACCAGTCTTTCTTGGATGATGATCAAATCCAAGCAGGTTATGTGCTGACCTGTGTGGCTTATCCCACTTCGGACTGCACGATCTTGACTCACCAAGAGGAAGACCTGTACTAGGTTTTCTGACAGAAAAGTTTCTGTATTGAAGCGAAGCAGAAATCTCGATCGGGGTTTCTGCTTCGCTTGTTTGGATTGTGTTGAATTTTTTCGCTTCGTTGTTTGCAGCTTCTGCCCCCTAAATCCCCCACAAGTGAGGGACTTTGAGTGTGAAAGTTTCCCAAAGTTAAAGAGATTTTTCTACTTCAAAGTCCCCCAGAATGGGGGATTTAGGGGGCGAAACACCAAGCAACGCAGCGCACACAATTATCTATCACGATCGAACTAACTCAATCGCACAAAAACACCGCCGCGTTGAACTCCAGATCGATTGCCATAATTGCTAATCGTCAGCAATCTCAAATGCTCAAAAATTGGTTCTCCTGCCAATTCTGCGACTTTCAAAATCGGGTATTGCTTCTCTAAAATCGGTTGCGCCGTCTTCCAATCCAGATACAAATATCCAGCATTTTCTTTTTGTAACGCTGCGATCGCACTTTCAAACGATTTACTATTCGCCAGGACATCCTTCTTCGCATTCAGCACCGCTTTCATCGTATCCATGGAAGTCGTGAAAATTTCGTATTTCCCGATCGTGGTATGCACGCCAACCACTTCCGCATCGATTTTCTTGTCCGCATTGGCTGAATCAAGTTTTGTCCACACAGAAACAGGCTGATCGCCAATCTGAATGATTCCAGCGGTGATGCCCTGTGCTTTGCCGAGTTCGTCGAGATGAGCGATCGCGCTTTCTGCTCCCGGATCTGCGGTTTTATCTGCCACAAATACCCAATCCAATGTATTGCCGGGAATGAGCGCTAGTGCATACTCACCTTTCACCCAATTAAAAATGTCTTGTGGCAAGTTGAGATTCCAACGTTTGCCGAGCGATTCGATCGGGGAATTGACCCATTTCGAGATCGTTCCATCACTCGATAAACCCGACCACAAGCGATCGAGATTCACACCTGATGCAGAAATCGGTGTAACCGCCGGAATATACTTCAGCGCCTCTAGAGATTGTTTTGATAAATTCGCGTCGGTTCCTGCTCGGATAATCGCGGTTTCTGCAATTAAACCTTTGCGATCTAAACCAAGCGCGATCGCTGCACTCGAAGCGGTATCCGTAATTTCTTTCCCGTTCAATTCTGCCAATGCTGGAAGATTGGCGAAAATCACTCCGATTCGTCCTTGATCGAGCGATGCGATCGCAGTTTGATAATCACTCGAATTTTCTAAATTGAGTTCCGCTGCTTGTACGTTGTTAATCGCGTTTCGGAGTACCTTCGGACTATTGGCAAACAGCACATATTGGCGACCCACGATCGCACTCGCAACCGTGATCGGGACAGAATCCGATTCAACCTTACCGTAGATAATCTTGGTGCCTTTGTAATCTTCAAAAGCTAAATCGGTTCCCGTAATGGCGCGTTTTTGCCAAAACACTTGGAGAAATTCTCTCGATCGCTCCGTGTCTTTTGTTGCTAATGCCAGCAAATATCCTGCCTCTTTCCCGTTCGATTCTTCTCGATCGATATCCAACGTCGTTACGGCTGCGGTTATTTCATCGCCCAACCACGGCTGCACATCCCGGCGATAATTCAATTCCGAACTGCCTAAAACGCCTTGAGTAAATTGCTCAAATTCCTGACGGGTAGCGGCTCGATCGCCCGGTTTTGCCACGACTTGCCGCAAACTCTCTAATCGATCGGGATTCACCAACAATGAAGCCATCACTGGAGCTTGCTTTGGAACAAACATGGCAGCGGTCGGTGTACTTTTCGGGCTACCTTTGAGCAAACCGAGTGGACTCTGAGAAAAAACCCAGCTAAACCCGATCGTGGCGACCACGAATAAGACACCAGCGATCGCAGCAACAATGTTGAGAAACGAGCGAAACTTCATAATCAAGGGGGTACTCTCCAGAAACATTATCCCGGACTCTCGCCGCCTTGACGATCTTAAGTTAAGAGTTCTGCCCGTCGCGGCGACCTAATTCATACACGCCGCACCCAATACAGGCAAGCACTCCCATACTAATCGCCCAACTTCTCCCCAAACCGAGTTCGACTCCAAAATTGCACACGGCTCCCACACCCAGAAATGGGAAGATGCTCAAAATCGAGGCGTAGAAAGCGTTTTGAGATTCTCTTGCCGATCGCGTTCTTTCAAATTCCTCGATCGACGAATACAGCGATCGTTCAGCAAAATTAAACCAGCGGCTCAGTTGCTCGATCGTCCAGTCGCTAATCGGTGAAAAACCCAGATACAGCGCCAATGCCCAAAGACACGCACCCGCGATCGCAGTCGGATCAACGGTCACACTGAAGACGAGAAGATCGATCGACATCTTTGGCATCCAGGACAAACGTTGCTCTCAAAGATAACGAATCGTGAATTCAAAAATCAATCGTCTGTAAACAAATCAACCTGCAATTCAAACCCAGGTAAAACGGATTCGCCGGACAGAAATGTGGGTAGCGATCGGACTTCTTTTGCTTGTCCTTGTCGATAGATTTCGACTTGTTGATCTTGCGGATTGAATAACCAACCCAAACGAACCCCACTTACTAGATATTCCTCCATTTTTTCCTGGAGGTCAGTGAGTTTATCGGTTCGGGAGCGCAGTTCAATCACAAAATCAGGCGCAATCGGTGGAAATTTCTGACGCTGTTCGGAACTGAGCGATCGCCATCGAGACCGTTCAACCCAAGCCGCGTCGGGAGAGCGATCGCCTCCATTTGGTAACTTAAACAATGTTGAAGAACTGAACACTTCCCCAAGATTCGTTCGACGATTCCAAATATTTAAATCTGTGATGTAGTCTGCCTCTCGCTTTCCACTTCCTCCTCCAACAGGTGACATGACAATTAAGACTCCTTTAGCGTTACGTTCGAGAACCAATTCGGGATTGTCCATGCAGAGCTGAAAAAATTGCTCATCGGTCAGATGGACGTGCTCCAGATTCATCTTGAGGGGCAGTGTCAGTTCCATTGTGTTACCTCCTACGGGGAAAGTCGATCGATGATCCAAGCACCATTTTGAAATCGGTAGCGTAATCGATCGTGTAATCGACTTGATCGACCTTGCCAAAATTCAATCTCACGCGGAATCACCCGAAATCCTCCCCAGTGCGACGGTCGCGGTACTTCTTGATTCTCATACTCAAGTTTCAACGCCGCTAGATTTTGCTCTAATACATCGCGGTTCGGAATCACTTCGCTCTGATTCGATGCCCAAGCCCCTAAGCGACTATTGTGAGGGCGGCTGAAGAAGTACCCATCCGATTCTTCAGATGTGATTTTTTCGACGGTGCCAACGATCCGGACTTGGCGTTCAAGTTCTGTCCAGAGAAACACTAATGCTGCTTGGGGATTGGCTTCGAGTTCTTTGCCTTTCGCGCTGTTGTAGTTGGTGAAAAAGGTAAAACCGCGATCGTCTAGCGCTTTGAGTAAAACAATTCGTGCAGCCGGAATGCCATCTTTAGAAGCGGTTGCTACCGTCATCGCGTTCGGTTCGGGGAGTTCTGCATTCACCGCTTGATCGAACCAGCGCCGAAACTGTACAAACGGATTCGGATCAACCTCAGATTCGTTGAGGGTTTCTTTGGTGTAATCCTTTCTGAGATCTGCGATCGAAGAAATAGCCATCGGTTTTATCTATCTATGCTCCAATTGCAATTGTATTGGGATGGCGAGTAGATTAGCTAAGAATTCGGAGGATAAAGGATGTCGCAATTACTGGCTGGAGATATTGGCGGGACGAAAACGATTTTACGATTGGTCGAAGCGGATGCTGATCACACAGAAACGGCTCGGAGTAGTCTATTTGAAAAGCGGTATTCGAGCCATGAATTTCCAGATCTGGTGCCGATGGTGAAGACGTTTCTCAAGGAAGCTCAGGCGGAAACGGGAAAGACGTTTCAACCAGAAAAAGCTTGCTTTGGGATTGCAGGTCCAGTCGTAAACAATACCAGTAAAGTGACGAATATCGGCTGGACATTGGAAACTGATCGCTTATCGGAACAGTTATCGATTTCGCAAGTTTCGCTGATTAATGACTTTGAAGCGATCGGATACGGCATCTTAGCGCTAGAAGAATCGGATCTTCACACATTGCAGGCAGGCAAGCCGGAAAAGAATGCCCCGATCGCGGTAATTGGAGCGGGAACCGGATTAGGACAAGGTTATCTGATTCACAACGGCAAAGAGTATCAGGTGTATGGTTCTGAAGGCGGACACGTTGATTTTGCTGCTAGAACCGAATTAGAGTTTCAACTGTCGCATTATCTTCTAGAAAAGCTGAACATAGAGCGAATTTCAGCCGAGCGAGTGGTTTCTGGGCAAGGCATTGTGGCAATTTATCAGTTTTTGCGCGATCGCAATTTTGCGCCGGAGTCTCCAGAGATTGCTCAACTGATGAACGTTTGGGAATCGGAAATCGGGAAGAGTGAAAAGACGGCTGATCCTGCTGCTGTGATTTCTCAGGCAGCATTGGAGAATCGCGATCGATTGTCTCAGCAAACGATGGCGCTCTTTGTGGAAGCGTACGGGACAGAAGCCGGAAATTTAGCGCTGAAATTGCTGCCGTATGGTGGGTTGTATATTGCAGGTGGCATTGCTGCGAAGATTTTGCCGCTGATGGAAGAAGGTAGTTTTCTCAGGGCGTTTGCGCTGAAAGGAAGAATGCGATCGTTGATGGAACGGGTGCCTGTTCAGATTGTGTTAAATCCGCAGGTGGGATTAATTGGGGCGGCGTTGCGGGCATCGCGATTGTAATTCCGGTTGCAATAACTGTGGGGCTGGCATCTTGCCTGACCCCCGGTGGCGGGCAGGATGCCCACCCCACAATGATTCAGTGTAATTCCGACGATTTGGGTAATGTTCGATTTCTCCCGTAGAGACGCAATTAATCGCGTCTCTACACCATTTCCGCGATCGATCAACCATCACCGTAACGGCGATCGCAGTTGTCTTTGTCCAATCCGTTCAATCTGCTGCAATTGCTGTTCGGTTTTCTGCGCCCAAGCGGAATTTCCTTGCGCCGCGAACAGATCCTTGGCATATTTCAATACCCGTTCTGCATCGGCAGTTTTCCCTTGTCGCACAAATGCCAAACCCGCTGCGTAATAACCATTTGCAAACTTTGGATTGATTTGAGTCGATCGACGAAAGGCATTCAACGCTCGATCGAGATTGTCTTGATAGTATTCCATCAACCCCAAACTATAATGCGCTTCCACATAGTTCGGATTTCGCTGGATTGCTTGTTGAAAGGCTGCGATCGCTTCCTTGGGTTTTCTTTGCTGCTGATAAGCCTGCCCTAATTGAAACAATGGTTCTGGTGCATTCGCGCTCAGATTTGCAGCTTTCTGAAACGCTTGAGCGGCTCCACCATAGTTCTTTTCCTGCATCAGTACCAAACCGAGATTGTACTGTGCAACTCCTGAACGTGGATCAAGCTCGATCGCTCGTGTCAGATAGTCCCGCGCCTGTTTAGCGTTACCGCCTTCTAACAGTGCCGCACCCAAATTCGCATATGCTAAGGCAAAATTCGGATCGGCTTTCGTGGCTTGATAGAACGCATCCGCAGATGGCTGTAATTGCCCGGCTTGTCGAAGCGCTAAACCGAGATTGTAGTGAGCCGCCGCTAACTTCGGATTGATCCGAATGGCTTGACGAAAAGCCGCGATCGCTTCGTTGAGCTTGCCTTGCTGAATGAAAACTAACCCTTGATTCACCTGAGACTCAGCCGTTTGTTTTGGGGCTTGAGCGACTTGAAACGGTGCGGCTTGAATCGGCAAAATCGCAGGAGCTACAAACCACAATCCACTAGAGATTAAACCAACTTTCAACCACGATCGAATCAACATAAAACACTCTCAACTTGCAGAAATAACGGGTCATCGTACTCATCGCCCTACCTCAAAATCCTTTCTGTCGATAGAGGAGAAACAGGTTCAAAGTTTTTACTCTGACATTAGATTAAATTCTTTTCCGAAAATCATTTAACTAAATTTTAATGGATTCATCGATTAACATGACAAATGACAATCCAACCCGTGGACAGATTGAACGCACGATTGGACAAAGACTTCAGGCGCTTTATCGAGAGCGAACTGGGCAGCGTCCTGAAAAAGTAACCTGTCAATTTTTCGATGAAAAACTTGCGATCGTACTCGAACAAATTTCAACTCCGGCTGAACGATTCCTAGTAGAATCTGGACGATCAGAGGTAGCAGAAAAGTTTCGGGCAGAACTCGAAAATCGCATGAAAGCAGAAATCATTGCGCTGATCGAAGAGATTGGCTCAACTTCGGTGGTTCAGTTGCTCAATAGTACCAATTTAGAAACAGGATTTTCAGGTTTGATTGCCATTTTGAAAGAGCCGCCCTCGGTTCGCGATCCTGAATCGATTCCGAAATCAAAACGCCGCAATGGAACAGAGCGATCGCAAGACGAAATTGCCGAATAGGACATTCGATCGGCTGTCTGTTTCGCTGTGCCAATTCGCGCAAAAGACAGTAGCTTAGAGGAAAGTTTTTTCTCTGCTCCTATGCCTCTCAATCCCGTTGTGTTAGTTCATGGCATCACTGATACCTTTTCGCTGTTCAAAACAATGACCGGACAGCTTGACCGGATGGGATGGCAGACGTACGGATTAGATTTGCTTCCGGCGAATGGCGATTGTCACCTTGACCAATTAGCCCAACAGTTGGCTGACTTTATCGAACTGACATTACCTGCGGGTCAGCCCTTCGATTTGGTTGGCTTTAGTATGGGTGGATTAGTCAGTCGCTACTATGTGCAGCGGTTAGAGGGCATCAGTCGCGTTCAGCGATTCGTCAGCATCTCAGCGCCGCATAATGGCACGATCGCGGCTTATCTTTCTCAGCGTCCAGGCTGTGTGCAAATGCGCCCGAACAGTGAATTTTTGAACGACCTGAATCGAGATGTGAGAATGCTCGATCGAATTAATTTCACGTCGATTTGGACACCGCTCGACGGCATTATCGTACCTGCAAAAAGTTCTGTTTTACCTGTGGGCGAATCGATCCAAATCCCGGTGCCGCTTCATGCTTGGATGGTGACGGATTCGCGATCGATTCACCTAGTCGCTGAGGCGTTGAGAAAACCTGTGCAGAATCAGCTTGCTGCAACACAGAATTGATCAATCTTGCACTGAGTTTGAAAGTGTTCGATCGTGGATTCATTCAAAGGGGGTGTGTTAACCCCCTCCGCCAAGAGTCACCCTCTAAACTTTCGCTTCTAACGATTTAAGAAATTCCGTATTCACACCCGATTCACGACTCAGCGCGATCTTACCCGTCCGCGCAATTTCTCGCAGTCCGAATTTTTGCAGCACCTGAACGATCGCGACCATTTTCCCCGGATCGCCCACCACTTCCAGCGTCAGTGAATCCTCAGCAACATCCACCACCCGCGCCCGAAAAATCTGCGCCAGTTCCACAATCTCCGATCGCGTAGAACTTCCCGCATTCACCTTCAGCAACATCAGTTCCCGTTCGACACAAGGCACTTCGGTAATGTCCTGAACTTTGATCACATTAATCAGCTTGTAGAGTTGCTTCGTGAGCTGCTCGATAATGCGATCGTCACCCGGAACGACCATCGTGATCCGCGAAACGCCCATTTGTTCAGCAGGTCCCACCGCCAAACTTTCGATATTGAAACCCCGACGGGCGAACAACCCGGCAATCCGAGTCAGAACCCCGGCTTCATCTTCGACTAAAACCGACAGCGTGTGCTTCATTGCTGTATGTTGAGTAACATTTGATCTTTCTATCGTGCAACGATCGTTCCGTCTTGTCCACCCAGGAACGAAAGAATTTCTGAAATATCTTGAAGCCGAAGAATTTTATCGATAAGGTGAAAAACGGATGCGATCAGGGTCTAATCCTTCTCTAGAGCGATGGACATTTTTGAGACTCGATCGCTCAATTGTCTGTGTAGAGTGATATTTGGAGTCAGAATTGTTATGGGTTGGTTACAAAGACTTTTTGGGCAAGAAAAGCCTGCAAACCCTGAACAGGCGGTGAGTGGACAGCCTGCTCCTAATGCGGTGGCATCTGCTCCCCCTGAAGCTCAAGTCGGTGACACAATTCCGCCTGAACGGGTGGGATTGGATGGACAGTATGATCAGAGCGGTTTAGCAAAACGTGTGGCATTGGCATTCGACCAAGATCCGCAGTTGGATGATGTGAATACGCTGTGGGTGGCACAGTTGGGAACAACGGTGGTGCTCAAGGGCAGTGTTCCGAGTCAGGATGTTCTGACCAAGATGGTGCAGGTTGCCAGCGGCGTAAATGGAGCGGCATCGGTAGACACAAACCAGGTTCAAGTCGGTTAGTTTGATTTGATGGCGTTGTAGAGACGCGATTAATCGCGTCTCTACGGGGATTTCGAGATCGATCCCACGGTCTTCGTGATGTTACGATCGCGCTAGCTCGCCCAGTCCTTCGCCCAATTCAGGGTTTGGTGAACTTGCTCGATCGATGCCGCTTCACAATACAATCGCAGCACAGGTTCAGTTCCACTAAAACGAATTAATAACCAGCTTTGATCTTCTAATCGGAATTTGTAACCGTCATCGGTTTGGCAACTGACAACCGCTTTTCCAGCGATCGTTTGTGGCGGTTGAGTTTTCAATTGCTCTAACAATTTGGCGCGAACTTCCATACTGGCAAGCGGAAGATCAATCCGATCGTATTCCGCTATAAATCCAGCTTTCTCTTGCAGTCGTCGATACAGTTCACCTAAATCCGTTCCCGTCTGCACAACAGTTTCAAGCACATACAAGGCAGACAGTAACGCATCGCGCTCTGGAATGTGATGCCCGTAACCGATTCCGCCCGATTCTTCGCCACCGAGTAACACTTTGGTTTCGAGCATGCGATCGGCAATGTATTTGTACCCGATCGGGGTTTCATACACAGGCAATCCGTAGAGTTTCGCGACCAAAGGCATCAGATCCGAACCGCTCACCGTTTTGACAAATTCGCCGCTAAATCCTTTACCGACTAAATGTTCGAGCAGGATCGGGATCAGAATTTGAGAGCTGAGGAAATTGCCTTTCGCATCGACAGCACCCACTCGATCGGCATCCCCATCGAACACTAATCCCACTGCAAGACTATTCCCATCAAAGTTCGCGATCGTGTGCAGAATTTTCGGGAGATACTTCGGTAACGGCTCCGGTGCTCCCCCCTCAAACAAGGGATCGCGATCGCTGTTTAATTCATGAATCTCAGTTCCGATCAATCGTGCTAATCCAGTTGCGGCTGCACCGTGCATGACATCTGCGAAAACCGTAATTTTCCCTTGCTCGATCGCGCTCTTAATTGCAGTGGTATCGACGAGCGATCGCAGTCCTTCACAGTAACTTTCCCAGGGATCAAACACGCTGAAAGTTCCGGGTGTCTTTTCAGGAGTAGGTTCGTTCTTTGCAAGCAGTGCTTCGATCTTTTTCGTGACTTCGGGTGGAACTGATCCCCCATGAGCGCTCTTCACTTTCAAACCTGAATAGTTACCAGGATTGTGACTTGCCGTAATGACGATCGCGCCTAACGCATTCAGTTTCTTCGCTGCCCAACTAAAGGCGGGAGTCGGGGCAAAACTTTCAGAAAACAGAATATCAAAGCCGATTTTGCGAATCGATTCTGCGGCAGTGCGGGCAAATTCTTCGGATAAGAAACGGCGATCGTAGCCCACGATCACGGTGTTGCTTCCGGTTTCTGCACCATACACTTCAGATAAAACTTGAGCCGCGATCGGGGCAACTTGCATCACGCGATCGAACGTAAAATCAGCAGCAATCACGCCGCGCCAGCCATCGGTACCAAACTGAATCGGATTAATCGTTGTAATAGTCATTGGCGCGTGAGCCATGAGCGCATTCTCCTCGGCAAAACAAAGGGGTTCGGGACACAAATCAGTTTAACGGGGATAGCTTAGACTCAATCGAGTTTTTTGATCTTTCCCCTGATTCTTTACAGGGTGACTCTCATTCTCCAGGATAGTTCACTAATTTTTTGCACGATCGATACAGGCGCAGTCTGCACAATTCTGCTATAACCCTCAACATTGTTCGGAGTTTGAAACTATGCGGGCTTCGTTGGTTTGGATGATGGCGATCGCGTCGGGGGCATCGGTCGCAAATTTGTATTACAATCAGCCGCTTTTAGCGAAGATTGCTCAACAGTTTGGAGTGTCAGCCGCTGAGGTGGGCGCGATTCCGATGTTGACGCAGGTGGGATATGCGATCGGGGTTTTATTGATTGTGCCGTTGGGCGATCGATTAGAGCGGCGACGGTTGATCGTGACGATGACGATTTGTAGTGCGATTTCATCACTACTGGCAGCAGTGGCGACGAATTTGGTGTGGATGAGTGTGGCGAGTTTTGCGATCGGGATCAGTGCGGTATCGGCTCAGATTTTGGTTCCATTTGCGGCTCAATTGTGTGAGCCAGCCCAACGTGGAAAAGTGGTTGGAATGGTGATGAGCGGATTGTTTATCGGCATTTTGGTAGCGCGGACGGTGAGTGGATTTGTGGGAGCGCGACTGGGCTGGCAAGCGATGTACTGGCTCGGCAGTGGAGTCATGGTTTTACTTGCGATCGTGCTTTCTAAACAACTCCCGCGCTATCAGTCGAGCTTGAAAATGGCTTACCCAGCATTGTTACGATCGATGTTTGAGCGACTAAAACGAGAGCCTACACTGCAAGCTTCATCCTGGATTGGGGCGATGTCATTCGGGGCGTTTAGCGTATTCTGGAGCACGCTTGTGTTCTTCTTAGCTCAGCCGCCGTATCAATATGGTAGTGATATTGCTGGGTTGTTTGGATTAATCGGAGTCGTGGGCGCATTAGCTGCTCCGATCGTGGGAAAAATTGCCGATCGTCGGAGTCCAGGCTTTACTGTAAAGCTCGGAATTCTGATGACAACGACTTCGTTTTTGGTGTTCTGGATCTTTGGCAAACAGCTATTGGGCTTAATTTTGGGTGTGATCCTTTTAGATTTGGGTGTGCAGACTACGCAGATTTCTAATCAAGCGACGATTTATCGATTGCCTGCTGAGTTTCATAGTCGGTTGAATGCGCTGTACATCATGCTTTACTTTGTGGGGGGTGCGCTGGGATCATATTTAGCGACATCTGCTTGGAATCGGGCACAATGGACGGGTGTTTGTGCGATCGGGCTAACGATGATGCTGTCGGCTTGGTTTGGATTGTTCTGGCGACAACAACGACTCAAGAATGTTGCATGACAAACAATCGAAAGTGTTTTTCTCGATTCATACTAGAAACAATGCGCTGAAGGGATCTCGACATGAATCTAGAACCGTCTGATTTATTAACACTTTATCCGTGGGATCAAGGCGGCAGAGTCATGGAATTGCAAGAACTTTTACGAGCGCATGGATTTGAGGTGAGACTGAACGGAGACTTCGATCGATATACTGAAGCTGCCGTGAAAGCTTTTCAACATCAGCAGGGATTGAGAATCGATGGAGTGGTGGGTGAAAAAACTTGGATGGCGTTGACTTCTCTGGTGCAACCTGGAACACGATCGCTGAAGCTGGGATATTGGGGCGCGGATGTCTGTGAACTTCAAGGCTTGTTATTAGTACACGGTTATACGATTAGTCGCAGCCGTCAATTCGATGAAGAAACCGAAGCAGCGGTGCGAGATTTTCAAGAACGATCGCGCTTACGATCAACTGGAATCGTGGATGAAACAACTTGGACATTTCTTAGAGGTCGGGGAATTTCTACACTGCCACCAAAGCAAAATCGCTGGCTAAATCACCCCCGAAAATGGTGGTAGCGCAAAACTTTCAGGGAACGATAGAGGTGTTTTTAAGGTTCCCTGTCTCGCATGAATTTTAATCCAAATATAGAAATTGATATTCCAGCGATCGCGGCAAAAGTTCCCAGTGTTATTTTCCAGTTAAGCGCGATCGAGAGCGATTACCAGCTTGATTACATTAGCGATCGCGATTTTGGCTCAACGTTTGAAGCGTTCGTGGATCGAATTGATCCAAGAGATGCGGATCGCTTTCGCTGGTCTTTGAAAAAAGCAGTCGATCGTGCGATTGATTGGCAGTTTGAAGGACGAATCGAATCAGACTCGAAATGGATTCAAATCTCAGCAGAGCTAACCGAAATTCATCAGAATAAGGCGACTTTTTGCGGAATTATTGTTGATATTACAAAACATAAGCAAATTGAACTGGATCTACGAAAATCACGCGAGAAATTAATCGATTCTCTGTCGAGCCAAGTCGCAAAATTGCAGCAGAATCAAGATCTACTGAAAAACATTATTGATCATACAAACGCTAGTATCTTCGTTAAAGAATATAGAAACACAAACGGAAGCTATATTTTACTGAATCGAGAATTCGTTCAGCGATTCAACTTCGATCGAGAACGCGATTTGGGCAAGACTGACCTTGATTTGTTTGATGCTGAAACGGCAAAATCATTTCAAACCGCCGATCGAGCCGCATTAGCGGCAGGCGTTCCAATTCAGATCGAGGAATTAGAACCGCGTGGCGGCGAAATCCGAACCTCGATCGTGGTTAAATTTCCGCTGTTCGATGATCTGGGAGCCTTTGGCATTGGAGGAATTGCCACCGACATCACTGATCTAAAACGTGCGAAACAAGTTCTAGAGCAAGCGAATGAAGAATTAGAACATCATGTGACCGAGCGAACCGCAGAACTGGTGCAAAGAAATCAGGAGCTAGAAACGACGTTATTGCGCTTAAATCAAACACAGACCCAACTGATTCAAAGCGAAAAAATGTCAGGTTTGGGGCAGCTTGTTGCTGGAATTGCTCACGAAATCAACAATCCAGTCAATTTTATTCATGGAAACTTGAGTTATGCGAATACTTACACGCAAGATCTAATCGGATTAATTCGGCTTTATCAGAAACACTACCCGTCACCCGCCGCTGAAATTCAACACACGATCGACGAAATCGATCTCACGTTCCTAATTAATGATATCGATAGTGTTTTTGCCTCGATGCGAACCGGAACTACTCGGATTCAATCGATCGTACAATCGCTACGATCGTTTTCTCGACTCGATGAAGCGGATTTGAAAACGGTTGATCTACATGAAGGAATTGAGCAAACGCTCACACTGCTACAGCATCGAATCAAGTCGCAAAAGATCACAGTCACCAAGCACTATGACACTGTTGCACCGATTCAATGTTATGCAGGGCAACTCAATCAAGTGTGGATGAATTTGATCACGAATGCGATCGAGGCACTCGAAGGCGTTGAACATCGGACAATCGAGATTCACACCCAACAACACACCGACCAAGTAGAAGTCCGAATTCGAGATACTGGAACTGGAATTACATCCAATGTGCGATCGCGGATTTTTGATCCCTTTTTCACCACGAAGCCAGTCGGAAAAGGGACGGGAATGGGATTAGCGATCTCTTACCAAACCATTGTGGAACAGCATCAAGGAGCGATTGATTGTTACGAAGTTTCGCCACAGGGGACTGAGTTTGTGATCAAACTTCCCACTTTCAGCTAAAGAAAAGATGGAATCGCTATGATCGGGAGCGAAGATCGCTATAAGCCGATTAGGGAGCCTGGAATCGATGCTGAGTGCGGGTGAAATACTGTACGATCGCTATCAACTCAAAGAAAAGTTAGGTCACGGAGCCGGACGACAAACTTGGCTTGCTGCCGATCTTTCCGCCAACTCTGAACCTGTGGTACTGAAGCTCTTAGCATTCGGAGAACAATCGCAGTGGGACGATCTCAAACTCTTCGAGCGTGAGTCTCAAATCTTACGACAGTTGGATCATCTACGAATTCCTAAATGTCGAGACTCGTTTTCGATCGACGATCGCATTCTCTGGTTCGGTTTAGTTCAAGACTACATTCCCGGAACTTCGCTAAAACAATTAATCCAAGACGGCAAGCGATTTTCAGAAACCGAAGTGCGAAGAATTGCGATCGAAGTCCTAACGATTTTGCGCGATCTGCACAGTCTCAATCCAGCCGTTCTGCACCGAGATATCAAACCAAGCAATCTAATTTTGGGAGCTGATCAACAGATCTATCTCGTTGATTTCGGAGCCGTTCAAGATCGCCCGAATGTTGAAGGCACAACGTTTACGGTGGTTGGAACTTATGGCTATACGCCGATCGAACAATTTGGCGGGCGGGCGGTTCCTGCTTCTGATCTCTATGCGTTGGGCACATCATTAATTCATTTATTAACTGGAGTGTGTCCAGCAGATTTACCCCAGCGACAACTCCGCATTCAATGGCGTAATCTCGTGACCATCTCTCCAGCGTTGGCAGATTGGATTGATCGGCTCACTCACCCTGATTTAGAACAGCGATTTCAATCTGCAATTGAAGCACTCGATCGCTTAAATTCAGAACCTCCGATCGCTTTTCCACCCGTTGAACGTCCGAAAAATACGCGGGTTCAATTACAGCGATCGAAAAAACGTCTAGAAATCGTCATTCCTAAACATGCTCAAGACGATGACCCTCGCTCAGAAATTCTTGGGCTGATGATGGCAGGTGTGGCATTACCAATTCTTATGTTCGCGGTTCCGATGTTCGTGATAATGCTGATTATGAATGCACTCAGTTCTGCAATCTGGATTTTGATTTTAGGCTTGATCGTCTTTTTTATGTTTATCAATCCTAGATTTCAGCGGACTTACGTGAAATTCGATCACCGAGAATTCATCGTCGAAACGCAGCGATTCAATGCAATGAGTAACCGCATGACCGGAATCACTCGCGACATCCGAGAAGTTCGCCGCGACGCGAATGGACTGATTACGATTACTTCCGGTCCGTATCGCACCGGATATCGACTGCATCAGTTTGGCGAAGAACTCACTGATTTCGAGCAGGCTTGGGTCTTGAAAGAAATTCGATCGTGGTTAAAACTCAAATCGCGAGACTGAAAATTTTGTTAAGTTCAGCAAAGATGGGAGAATAGATCGAATCCAAAAACCACTCATCGATCGCACATCATGGCTGAAATCCAATTCTCAAGAGGCATTACCGAAGAAGCGATTCCCGATGTTCGTCTAACGCGCTCAAAAGACGGCACAAACGGAACCGCAACCTTTATCTTTGATAAACCCAAAGCATTAGAAGCTGAAAATACCGATAGCATCACTGGAATGTACATGATCGATGAAGAAGGCGAACTGATCTCTCGCGAAGTAAAAGCCAAATTTATCAATGGTCAACCTGCGGCGCTTGAAGCGTTGTACATCATGAAATCGGTCGAAGATTGGGATCGCTTTATGCGGTTTATGGATCGCTACGCAGAATCAAACGGTCTTGGGTTTACAAAGTCCTAGTGCAACCTCATCCTGACGATCGACAAATTTCCGTTTCTTGTGCTGTCATTACCATCAGCGACACGCGCACAAGAGACACCGATCGCAGCGGGCAACTGATTCAGCACCTTTTAGAACAATCGGGACATACGATCGCCCATTACGCGATCGTGCCCGATGAACCGGATCAAATTCGATCGCAGTTAGAAATTGATGTCGAGGCAATTATTCTCAGCGGTGGAACTGGAATCGCACCGAGAGATACCACTTACGACGCGATCGAACAATTACTTGAGAAGACACTGCCTGGATTTGGAGAGATCTTTAGATCTCTGAGCTATGCCGAAATTGGATCGAGGGCAATGGCATCAAGAGCGATCGCGGGTGTGTATTCGGGTAAGTTAATTTTTTCGCTTCCCGGCTCATCTAATGCAGTGAAACTCGCTGTAGAGAAGTTGATTTTGCCAGAACTTGTGCATTTAGTGACGTTATTGAAGGGTTAGTTCGATCGAGCTTGAATCAGCGTTTCAACGATGCCGACTAATCGATCAATATTACGTTCTTGCCGTTCGGATACGGCTTTAAGTTCAGAAAATCCGGTTGTGACGAGCGATCGTAATTCATCAAAACCCGATCGTACTTCTTCAAAACCTCGATCGACGCTTTCCCGCAGTTCAGCGATGCCTTCTCGCAATTCTGCCACACCTTCTCGCAGTTCAGTTACGCTGCTTCGCAACTCAGCGACACCTTCTCGCAATTCAGCGACACCTTCTCGCAGTTCAGCCATACTCTCCCGCGTACCCGATCGCAGTTCAGCAACACTCTCTCTTAGATCGATGACACTCGCCTGCATTCCCATCCGCAGTTCAGTGATGTTCTCGGTCATGCGACCCACTTGATCAATAAGAATTTCGATTTTTTCGCTATCGTTCAGTTCAGACATACGACATTTCTAATTCCGGTGAATCCGAGTTTAACACCAAGAAGTTATGAGAAAAATAAATTCCGGCTTATCGGCTTCACCGACTAGGTACTATACTAGAAAAGTTGTTTAAATCTTCGAGTTCAACGAGGAACGTTCAATGTCGCGATATCGAGGACCACGCCTCAGAATCACCCGTCGTCTGGGAGAATTGCCCGGACTCACCCGCAAATCCGCCCGTCGTGCTTATCCGCCGGGACAACACGGACAAGCCCGCAAAAAACGCTCAGAATATGCGGTACGTCTAGAAGAAAAGCAAAAATTGCGATTCAACTATGGCGTGAGCGAAAAACAATTGCTTCGGTATGTCAGAAAAGCACGTCGTGCAGCAGGTTCGACCGGACAAGTACTGCTCCAACTGTTGGAAATGCGGTTAGATAATACCGTGTTTCGGTTGGGAATGGCTCCGACAATTCCGGGTGCTCGTCAGTTAGTGAATCATGGTCATGTGACTGTCAATGGCAAAGTTGTGGACATTCCGAGCTACAACTGTCGTCCGGGAGATGTGGTTGCAGTGCGCGATCGCGATCGTTCTCGCAAGTTAGTCGAGGCGAATCTGCAATATCCGGGGCTGTCCAACTTACCGAGTCATTTGGAGTTCGATAAGAACAAGATGACCGGAAAAGTGAATAGTGTGATCGATCGTGAATGGGTTGCGCTGCAAATTAATGAACTGCTAGTCGTTGAGTACTACTCACGTCAGGCATAAGAGTTTTTCCGAAATCGATATTCACCGCGGCAATTGAATATCTTAAACAACCTCCCACGCCCCGTCAGCGTTGGGAGGTTTCTTTTTAGATTTCAGTCGATCGATTTAAGCTGCCTGTAAACCAATTTCAAAGGTTGCAACGTAGCCTTGATTTGTTTTCGTTGGAGATAGCAGCAATTGACTACCCCCATCTTGAAAAATGCCGTCTCGATCGTTTCTTACAGTTCGCTGTTCTTTGCTTGTGTAGGGAGACTGCGCTTGAACTTGATCGGTCAGCACATCATCAAAGTACAGTTGTGACGTGAACTCTTGATTAGCATTGCGAACTTTGAAATGGATGTGCACCGTTCGACCTTGATACCAACCTGGATAGATGGTGAGAAATTCAACGGTTCCATTGCTATCTGTTGTTTGGTAGCCGCGTAAAAAGTTTTGTCCGGTGGTATCGGAGCGTCGATCGCTGACATCCGAGTAAGCCCCTGTAGCATCACAGTGCCAAATATCCACGATCGCGCCCTGAATCGGGGTACAACTGCGATCGCTAACCTGTGTCACTCGTAGTTTTAACTGAAGGGGAACTCCCGCTTTGATAGCGCCACTTTTGCTATCTGATCGAATATCTGAGCGATTGAGCTTTTCATCGACAAAGTAAGGTCCTTCGGTTTGTTCTGGTCGTACAACACAGCCCGAAGATGGTGCCACGGTATTTTGTGCAACGGTAGTTCTCTTAGGGAGACAGCCCACAAGAAGCGCGATCGTAGTTGATCCAAAAAATTTTAGTGTATTTCGCCGACTCATTAGACAATTTAGAGTGCTCATGGTTTTAAATTTAAGTGAGTGAACAAGCCGAGAGCAGCAAGATGAAGACTCATCATCTACCTCTGAATGTGTACTGTTCTGGTTCGGCGGCTTGGTAGCATTATGCGAAAGCTCTTGTTACTCTCGCTTGCTGATGGTGGACAGATGAGCTTGTATCGGGTTGAGGTAGATGTTTCTAAGCTATTGGTCGAAATGCTAGAAGACATTAATCTACTTGCACCACATCTGATTGTAAGCGAATATTGTTCCAGGGTTGTGGGTGCACGGCGATCGAGATTTACTGCATCAAGTTCTACAAAATCTCTTTAGCAATGCAATCAAATACAATTTAGCTGACGGCTGGATTGAGATTGATGCTCGGTTAGTCGGTTTAATGGTTCAGATCAAAGTTGCAAATGCTTCTAAAGGGATTCTAGTTGAGGATCGCGATCGTATTTTCGATCGGTTCCACCGGGGCGATCCGGCTCGAACTCGCAAGGTCGAAGGAATCGGATTAGGATTGAGTCTCACTCGTGAGATTGTTCGCGCTCATCAAGGCGATTTGAGACTCGATGAAGCTAAATCAGGGCAAACCGCGTTTATTCTGACTTTGCCAGCGAGACTGTAACTTCTTGGCGATTGTGAAATAGGTTTCTGATACCAATCACTTCGTAGTTATTTTCGAGTAGCGCGGTCGTACGATCGATCACAGTCTTCACCCCTTTACTGGGTAGTTTCAGCGTCATGATTGCAAGCCCATTTTCTTTTAGCACTGAACTAGCAGCAATCATATTTTTTGCAGAATCGACCGGAGCCATTCGCATGTCGTTGACGATTAAGTCAAAGCGATCGCGACAATTCGGTAAGTATTGCTGTACAAGCTGCCGAGAATGCGTAATGTTTGAATCAGATTGCAATGATTCTGCTAAATCACCCGGATCAACTGCAACTACAGAGAGTCCTCGGTTTCTCAGTACTCTTGTCCAACCACCGGGACTAGCACCGAGATCGAGCGCGAGTCCTTCTGCTGGAAGTTGCAGATTGAAAACACCGATCGCTTCTAGTAGCTTAAATTCGGCTCTAGAGATTTGATCTGCTTCATGAGCAAATCGGTGCATTCCACCTGCCCAATTACTGAGATTTTCAACGGCGTGAGAAAATCCGAGATAAGCAATTTCTTTAGTGCAAAAGATAGAGATGATTTGCGCTGGATCTTTTGCTTCTACCTTTAAGCCTGCTGCAATCAGATCATCAACGAGCAGATTTCTCAGTTCAGAACGATTGATATCCTTAGTGTTTGAGCGGATTTGAACAGAGAGTGTTGAAGCTCGATCAAACAAAGCAATCTGAGCCGCGATCGCGCTTTGTAGGTTCTCGATCGCGACTGTTTCCATCACCGGGCAAATGTGCCGAATGAATGCTGCTTTGATCATCGAGATTTGAGCCGCGAGATTAGAAAATGGTGTATCTAGCTCAATCAGTCCGATACCTGAATCGAGCCACTGAATTAGTTTTGATTGTCGATCGAGCGTCTGAATCTCATTTAGTGCAACTTGAGCAAATTCGGGAGATGCCGTAAAAATAACTTGAGAACGCATAAAAATTGCTACAAACTGAATCACTACTCTTAGCACGTTTAGGCTTCATCTAAACGCTCTAAACGCTCCTCTCCCTAAAGGCATATCTTCTGCTGCGACTGATATAAACGCAAAGTTATACCTTGTCTTTTTGTAAAAAACTTCGATAATGAGATTCAGGAACACACTCAATCACTTCTGAATGCCCTCACCGATACAGTTGTAACTTCTTTGAGCATTCAAGACTTTATTTGAATTCGTGTTTCTTAGTTGTTGCATTCACGCTATACACTTATTTCGCTCTACTACAGAGTTGGATTCAACCCTATGTTACAAGGATGGATTCAGATTGCGTTGACGCTACTGATTGTTGTAGCGATCACGCCATTTTTTGGCAGGTATATGTTTCGCGTTCATACTGAGCAGCGAACTCTGCTCGATCCGATCGCAAATCCAATAGAAAAACTGCTATACCGACTCATCGGAGTTTCCGGCAAGGAAAACATGACCGGATGGCAGTACTTTCGAGCGATCGTCTATAGCAACATTGTGATGATGTTGCTACTAGCTTCGATCATCGCGGCTCAAGGGTTTCTTCCGCTCAATCCCACACAAGTTGCTGCACCCACTTGGGACACGATTCTGCACACCACGATTTCGTTTATGACGAATACGAATCAGCAGCACTATTCAGGTGAGACTTATCTTAGCTATGCCAGTCAAATGTTGGGGCTTGGGTTTCACTTTTTTACGTCAGCCGCAACGGGCTTGGCGGTTGGAACTGCCTTTATTCGAGGCTTGACGGGTAGACCGCTCGGTAACTTCTATGTGGATTTGACGCGATCGATTACTCGCATTCTGCTCCCGATCTCTTTTGCGGGTGCAATTCTGCTACTTGCAGCGGGTGTCCCAGAAACGTTAGCAGGTCCCGCGATCGTTCCAACGCTTGAAGATCCGAATGTGTCGCAAGCGATCGCACCCGGTCCGGTGGCGCATTTTGAAATCATCAAACAGTTAGGTGAAAACGGGGGCGGATTCTTTGCCATTAACTCGGCTCATCCGTTTGAAAATCCCAATTCATTCTCGAATCTAGTGGCGATCGTCGCAATGATTTCGATTCCTACTTCGTTTATCTACACCTACGGACTGTTTGCCAACAGCAAAAAGCAAGCTTGGCTAATCTACGGATTAGTGAGCGTGATCTTTCTTGTGTTCTTGGTTGTGGTAGCAATTGGTGAATACAACGGCAACCCTACTGTGAACACTCTACTGAACGCGCAAGCACCCAACCTAGAAGGCAAAGAAGTTCGATTCGGATGGGCACAATCGGCACTATTTGCTGCAATCACGACCGGGACAATGACCGGAGCCGTTAATAGTTTTCATGATTCGTTTATGCCGACTGGGGGCTTCGTGATGCTCTCCAATATGTTCCTGCAAATCGTTTGGGGAGGTCAAGGAACCGGAACCGCTTATCTATTTGCCTATCTGATTTTGGCTGTGTTTGTAACCGGCTTGATGGTCGGTCGGACTCCAGAATTTCTCGGACGCAAAATCGAAAAGCGAGAAGTCGTACTGGCAAGCTTTCTGATTCTGTTAGTTCACCCGATCGCAATTTTGATTCCAGGTGCGATCGCGCTTGCATTCCCCGATCAACTCGCAGGAATCAGCAATCCTGGCTTTCACGGCTTGTCTCAGGTGATTTACGAATACACATCAGCCGCCGCCAACAATGGATCGGGATTTGAAGGATTAGGCGATTCGCAGCCGTCACCGTTTGCGATCGCATCAGGAACCGCAACCAGTCCAACCGCGCTTTGGTGGAATCTAAGCTGTTGTTTTAGCTTGCTGATGGGTCGCTATGTCCCGATCGCCGCTCTACTCCTGTTAGCAGATAGCCTATCGCGCAAACAGCAAGTTCCTGAAACCGTGGGAACGCTCCGCACCGATACAGGATTGTTCACGGGTGTCACCGCAGGCGTAATTCTGATTCTGGGCGCGTTAACGTTCTTCCCGGTCTTGGCACTGGGTCCCGTTGCCGAAGCGTTTCAGATTGGTCGAGGTTAATCGAAGGTATTGAAATCATGGAAACTCGAATGAATTCTGTCCCCGGTGGAGCGCGTGAAAATCGCAGGCACACTCCAAAAGTCGATCGCTCTGGTATGTATCAACGAGCGATTCGCGAAGCCTTTGTCAAACTCGATCCGCGCATTGCGGTTCGCAATCCGGTCATGTTCGTAGTTTGGCTGGGCACAATTGTGACTTTGTTAGTGACGCTTGATCCGAACCTATTTGGAACAGTGAATGCTGATCCTACTCAGCAAAGAATTCTCAATGGCATCATTACTTTGATCCTGTTCCTCACAGTGCTATTTGCAAATTTTGCCGAAGCGGTTGCAGAAGGGCGGGGAAAAGCTCAGGCAGATGCGTTGAGGTCTACGAGATCCGATACGATCGCGAGAAAAATCGCGCCAGATGGTTCTATCCAGCAGGTTAGCTCAACCGATCTTCGCAAAGGTGATCAAGTTAAAGTGATTGCTGGCGATATGATTCCGGCTGATGGCGAAGTACTTCAAGGTTTAGGATCAGTCGATGAATCAGCAATTACCGGAGAATCTGCGCCCGTTTTGAAACAGCCTGGAACGGATATTGCAAGCTCGGTTACGGGTGGAACAAGATTGTTATCTGATGAATTAACGATTCGGACTACGGCTGATCCGGGACAGGGATTTATCGATCGCATGATTGCTCTGGTTGAAGGTGCAGAACGATCGAAAACTCCCAATGAAATTGCTCTAACCGTATTGTTAGCCGTTCTCACGTTGGTATTTCTAATTGTCGTTTCGACGATTTCGACCTCGGTAAACTACGTTGCCAGTTTTGTCAGTACGATCGCAGGTGACACTACTGCAAACACCTTACGAACCGGAGCTAGTATTGCAATTCTGATTTCGTTGTTAGTGGCATTAATTCCAACGACGATCGGTGGGTTGCTCAGCGCGATCGGGATTGCTGGAATGGATCGGGTCGCTCAATTCAATGTGATTGCTACCTCTGGACGGGCTGTAGAAGCTTGCGGAGATATCAATACCTTAGTGCTCGATAAAACTGGAACAATCACGCTGGGAAATCGACTCGCGGATCAGTTTATTCCGGTGAATGGTCATTCGATCGAAGAAGTTTCCCAGGTTGCTTTAGAGGCAAGTATCTTTGATGAGACTCCAGAAGGTCGATCGATTGTTCGGTTAGCTGAGCAAAATCGTGCCAGAGTGGACTTTAACCCAGATCAAGCCAGCGGTGTTGAATTCTCAGCTAGAACCCGCATGAGCGGCACTGATTTACCCAATGGACAAGAAGCCCGAAAAGGTGCAGTTGACGCGATCAAAGGCTTTGTTCGCTCTCGTGGTGGCACGATTCCACCAGGACTCGATGAAGCTTATGAACGAGTCTCACGTTTAGGTGGAACACCGCTTGCTGTCTGCCAAAATGCGGAAATCTACGGGGTAATTTACCTCAAAGACATTGTAAAACCAGGATTGCGAGAACGGTTTGATCAATTGCGCCGCATGGGTGTGAAAACAATCATGCTCACCGGAGACAACCGCATTACGGCTTCGGTGATTGCTCAAGAAGCGGGTGTCGATGACTTTATTGCAGAAGCGACCCCCGAAGACAAAATCAGTGTGATTCGCGAAGAACAATCTCACGGTAAGTTAGTGGCGATGACCGGAGATGGAACGAATGATGCTCCTGCTCTTGCTCAAGCAAATGTGGGAGTAGCGATGAACTCTGGAACGCAGGCTGCAAAAGAAGCAGCGAACATGGTAGATTTGGATTCTGATCCGACCAAACTAATTGACTTAGTGACGATCGGGAAACAGCTTCTGATTACTCGTGGCGCACTAACGACTTTCTCGATCGCAAACGACATCGCTAAATATTTCGCGATCATTCCCACAATCTTTGCTGCTGCTGGAATTGGTGCACTAAACATCATGGGACTCAAAAGCGCTCAATCTGCAATCATTTCGGCACTGATCTACAATGCGCTAATCATTCCTGCTTTGATTCCATTAGCCTTAAAAGGTGTGCAGTTCCGACCCTTAACCGCTGATCAACTCCTACGCCGCAACATTCTGATCTTCGGTATTGGTGGTGTGATTGCTCCGTTTATTGCTATCAAGCTCATTGATGTCATTCTCCCCATTTCCTAACTATGAAACTAACTACCGATGATCTCGCTGAACTCTGGTCAGCTTGGCGCAGAAAGAAAGCTCCAACTTACCTCTTTCTCGCAATCTGCTTCAATCTTGTGTTGGCACCCTTAGTCTATGCTGCTTCTGACAATGCAATGACGAAAACCCAATCGTGGTCGCTCGGATTGTTGGGATTAGGGGTAGTAGCTTTGTCGGGTTATCTATTTGTTGTCATGTTCGCACCGGAGCGATTTTAACGATGAGTTTTGCACGTGAAGCGAGTCGAGCTGTTCGATCGACATTCGTTCTCTGGATTCTAACGGCGATCATCTATCCATTTGTGATGATTGCGATCGGACAAGTTGCTTTTCCATTTCAAGCCAATGGCAGCATGATCAAAGTGGGCGATCGAGAAGTGGGATCAGCGTTAATTGGTCAACCGTTTACTAGCGATCGCTATTTCAACAGTCGTCCGAGTACGACCAGTTACAGTACGGCTGATCCGAAAAAAGATGATGCAGGCGTTTTGAAAACGGGCGTTTCGGGGGCGAGTAACTTAGCACCAAGTAACTCCGCATTGCTCGATCGCATCAAAGGTAAGAGCGATCCTGATCCGAGTAAAGCGATCGAAGGCGATTTGCCGAGATTGCAAAAAGCAGGTGTACAGCCAACAGCAGATTTGCTTTACACTTCGGGATCGAGTCTTGATCCGCACATTAGTCCCGAAGCTGCTACAGCACAAATCGATCGAATCGCAAGAGCGAGAGGACTCCAACGCAACCAAGTTGAGATCTTGATTCCGCAAAACACCGATGGACGATTTCTCGGAATCTTCGGTGAACCGGGCGTGAATGTATTGAAGCTCAATCTCGCTTTAGATCGATTGAAAGCGTAACTTGTCGAAATAGCTGCGAATCGATTGAAATTCCGGGTGAGTTGAATTGTAGTGATGGAACTGATCTCGATCGATGACTGTGTGAATCGGGATCAGTTCTATCACGCAATTGGTGTAAGCGATCGCTTCAAAAGATTCAACGGCTGTCCAAGTCGCTTCAATCGGATTGAGTTCAGAGACGAGGAGAGATCGTAATATTCCCGGCAAAATTCCATCGTTGATCGGCGGTGTCCACCAGCGATTCTCTTTCCAGCACCAGAGCGTTCCGGTACTGGTTTCGAGCCAGTTTCCAGTTTGATCAATCAAGATAGCTTCTTGAGCATTGTGGCGCTGTGCCGCTTGAAGAGCCAGCCAAGGTGCAAGATAGTTTCCGGTTTTGTGTTGAGGGAGCGATCGACAAAGTTCCGAATCGGCAACCCAAGCGGTGATTCCTTGTTGCTGACGGTGTTCTAAATCAGTTGGAAGCGATCGTCCAGTGATCCACTCTCGACCATCGGGAAACACAACCATTCTCAGCACCGGATAGTGCATTGCCATCCATTCTGCCCCAGATCGAATGTTTTCCCAGTTTGGGTCTTGCCAGTGGAATGCTGCGATCGTGCTTCTCAATCGTGCACAGTGTTCGCTCCACTGAGTCAGCGGATGATCCAATGATCCATAAACTCGGAGCGTGGTGAAAGTTGTTGCACCATAAATTAAGCCTGGATCAGCGATCGAGAGTTGAATTTGGTCACTGTCGATCGCGTTTCCGTTGTACCAATGTTTCATCGCTATTGTCCCAATTCAACAGCTTCTCTAAAGTCTCGATCGATTGCATTTACTTTAGTTCGAGCCAGTTTTCCTGCCAGTGTAGACTCAGGAAGTTGATTAAAGGAATCGATCGCGCCTCGCCAATCTATCAGCGCATTCATTCGAGCTTCTCCAGTTGCGCCATCTCGAATGACTCGAACAGCTTCCCCTAACGCTTGCTCAGTCTGCTCGAAACGGGTTTGAGCATTTTTTTCCTGAAACAGTTTTACTTCCAGTCGAGCAATTTCTTTGCGAGCAGACTCGAATTCGTCGATCGTGAATCGCCAGCGACAGCCCGCCCAGCGACAGTAATCCCCTGGATAGTGCCCTAGAAACCAAGCGGGTAGCTCATCTAAATGCTTTTGAGCTGCTTTTACTTTCTGTGTGCCCAAATCGAGGTCTTCAAATGCAGTCGCTTGATTTACTAACTGATCGGATTGTTCCACTAGCGCGATCGCTCGACGATAGTTATGATCCATCGCCATGTAGCTCGGTGTCAGCAAAAAAGGCGCAACCTGCATCACCGGATAGCGAATCCACGGAATCGGACGATTTACGAGCCAAATTCCACCTGCTGAGAGCGCGATCGCAGCCGTTCCTAACTTCAATCCGAACCAAAACCCTGATGGAGGACGATTGAGCTTTGCAGCTTGGCGAAGAACTTTTAGATTAAACGTTGGAATTAGATCCACGATCGCTTCTTTTAATTCCGCTTCGGTTACAGGAGTCCCCGACTGAAGGCGAAATTTTTCCAAACGACGAAGGGCAAGTTCAAGCTGAACTTGCCCTATCGCACCAGAATCAAGACATCGCCGAACCTCAGTCTGGAGGATGTGAAATGCTCGATCGTTTAAACGCTTCATCGTCACGAAACCCTATCACAATATGCTTTAGGGTTCCCGTGAGCAAGCAGAGACTCAAACCCGATAGTTCTAAGAATTCGTGGTTTGTGCTGCCAACATTTGCTTGAGTTTTTCCAGGTCTTGTGCCCAGCGCGGATCGGGTTGCACCGAATCCGGATCTGAGTTTGAAGAAGTGGATGTTTTGCGCGACTTATTGTTATTGGTGGTGCCGCCTTTGCGCTTAGCGCCAGATGGAGCACTCACAGGAGCAGCGGTTTCTTCTGCCTTATCTTTCGATCGAGGCAGTGCTTTTTCAATCTTGATCGCGTTCTCTTTGATGCTGACTCCGTTGTATTTCTCGATGAACTGATCCGCCTGTTCATCAGACTTCACGGTGACAAAGCCAAAGCCGCGACACTTTCCAGTTTTACGATCGGTAATCAGTTTTGCCGAGACACCTTCGCCTGCATCCGCGAATGCTGCTTCAAGGTCTTGACGACTCAAATCTTCGGGCAGATTGCCCACATATAAACGTACTGACATATCGAGACACCTCCAGACTTTGATCCTAATACATGATGCAGACGCTTAGCATACGTCTATCTCAGTTACACTCTGTTTTCGTTGGCTCAGGGTAGACTCTACAGACATTTCCGTCACCTCGCTCACCAACCTTACACAGGGTTTCCAGTCGGCTTTATGCTCTGTTTCTGAACTCTTAAATCGAATTCGAGACAGTTCACAAGTTCGACTCTCACCTTTAGTGTTCGGCAAGGGCTAGAGGATTGAGGCTGAGTAACTTCGTCACTGCGTCCCCAGGATATGCGCCACTCTTAAAGGTATCATGCTCGTCTGCAACATTAGAGCGAACCGGACAATTTCCCTCTACGGTGATATTTCGATCGTTAGAGTCCGCAGAATTGAGGACGAAAAAAACCAGCCGATTCGATGGTTCGACTGGTTTAGCTTGCTGTGTTGGGAGGAGAAAAACCTGAAACCAAAGTTCTTAAAGTCGATCGATAGAATCAACTGAGCCACTTCAGCGCGTGTTGGACTCCTTGTGAAGAAATGTAACACTATCGCGACGAAAACTGCAACTATTCGTTACAAAATTTGGGCAATGCCGAGTAGAATCGCTGCGATCGCAACCGTAAAAGACCAAATCGGCTGTCCTGCCCGAATCAGCAATCGCGATCGGATCGTGTCTACGTCAATCCAAGGCGTTTCACTCCGGCGTAACCATCCGGTGACGATCGCGGTTTGTCCAATCGGAAGCGGGCGAAGAAGATTACCGATCGCGCCAAATTGGGAGCAGTAATTGAGTTTGATTAAACCTGTTTCGGTTTGAAGAAACAAATCTTGGGCGAGTTGGTTTGCGGCTCCCGATCGTCCGATGAGTGTTCCTTCTAGTCGTACGACGGGGCTATCTTTGGGATCGTGAGTCAGTATCAAATCAGTTTTAGGATTGCGCGATTCGGGGAAAAGGTGATTGAACCGAACAATTGAACCGATGCCAAATCCGATCAAGGCGAAACTGGGGAAAAGGCTGTAATCGCTGGCTAACCAGTTGAGGCGGAAGTTACCGATCGCGAATAACGCCTGAGCAATTAACCAGAGAATTAAAGCGATCGCAATTCCGATCGCACTTCCAACGATCGGCGCAAATTGAATCAAACTTTTTGCTTTAGTTCGGGTCGGAATTGCGATTTCTAACTCTAGTTCAAGGTGCCATTGCTGACAGTAAATCATCAGTTTTTCGAGTCGAGTTCCTAAATGAATTAAATTCGATTGAAATAGTGTTGATAAAGAAACTCGATCGAACAAATTTTCAAACAGAATTGCGCTTCGATAGCTGACAGGATTCAGAAGCTCAAAACCTTCGAGTAGATTCTGTGTTTCTCTCTCGTGTTTGATTGTTTGAGCGGTTGCGATCGTTGTTTTGATTAATGCTCGTGCTAACCCGTTTGGATTTCCAGTAAGGTTACAAGCTGTACGATCGCTGTATTCTGTTCGTTGTTGTGCAAGCCAGAATCCTGACCAGCGGAATACCCGGAAGAATCCATACGCGATCGCAGATATTACAAGAAATCCATCAGCGATCGTTTGAATGATTTTCGTAAAAATGGTTTGGTTTAGTTTAATTTTGCGGAGTCGATCGCTGACGATCGCACAGACTTTATAAACCGAATAAGGAATCTGTAAAACGACCGTCACAAGTGACATCGCCGCGAAATCCCAGTGCAAAATATGACCGCATTCACCCGCGTAGATTGCGGCAATTTCTTCTTCGTTTAAGCTGTCTAGAAGTCCTTGACTCACCACAATTCGTGCAAACTTTGGCAGATTTCCATAGGTGAATGAGATCGGGGCTGCTGTCGGTAAAACTCCAAGTTTCGGAATCGGTATTTTTTGCTGTTGAGCGAATCTTTGAATCAAGCGATGCGTTTCAGGACTGTGACGAGCGATCGCGGCAGTCGAGAGCGGTTTCAATCCGTACAATCCTTTCAGTACTGCATCCAGAATCCACGGAGCAGCACAAAACAGGATTAACAATCCCAAGCTAAATTCGAGTATGGGAATCGATTGATCTGGGGGTGCAGCACTCCAACGTAAGAGCCGCGTCATAATACTGAACTGTGCCCACGCGATCGAACTTTTCATCCCCCAGAGCGCGGACAGAGTGAACAGTAGCGCGATCGTGCTTCCTACCATCGCCCATTGCAATCGAGTCGGATTCAGGCGAGGTAAAGGATTCCACCGTTGAGCGCGTCCGGTATTTTTCCAGACATGCGGCGATTCAGATTGAACGGATTCCGAGGGCTTCGGGGCTAATGGTTGCGGCGATGGTTTAGGGCGAATCGGTTGAGTTCCGGGATCAATTAGGACAAATCCAGGATCAACCGGAGACAGTTTCGCCATCATTTGGGTCGCCCACGATCGAACTTTTTCGTGCTGGCTCTGCTGGAGTTCCTGACAAAGCGCGATCGCAGCTTCAGACTTTCCGCCTTTGACATACGCCTGGACTAATCCCATCTTGGCTTTAGGCGCGTCCGAGTGATCAGCTTGGGTGCTGAGAAAATCAGTGAATTGTGCGATCGCGATATCAATTTGTCCAGCCTGGAGTGCGGTTCGTCCTGCTTCGAGTGTAGTCAGACTAGAAGCAGACTCCGAAAAAGAAGACATAGGGTTCCCTGAATGACAGCGATTCTAGAGTACCCAATCAAAAATTTAAACAAGCGGCTTCCAAGTGCCATGAAATCCGAGCGGAATCACTTCAGGCAGTCCCAATCGACAAACAGGCGAGTCATTTAAGCGATTTTCATCCCAGATCCAAACCTCGCTCGAATCGGTATTACCGTCATACACGACCGTCACAATCCAGCCTTGAGTTGGATCGATCGCGTCTGATGCGTAAATCGGCTCCATCGGATAACGATTCTCACCGCAATCCGCTTCGATGAGTTCACCAGTTGATTGATCAAATCGAGCGATCGCACCAAAAATTTCTTCTACCGGATTCGCTCCCTGACGATGCAGCGAAACATAAGTATGCTGCCACGATTGCCCCACTTGATCGGGTTGAACGATCGGAAATTCACAATGTCGATCGAGTAGTTCCTGTTGTTCTAAAACTTTTCCTGTTAGCGGATTCACTCGAATTTGCCAGAGTGTTGATTTTGCTGATGTCGTAGGTGTTCCAGTTGAAACCTGTCTAAGGTATTCGTTGGTATTAAAATCTGCGTATCGAATCACATCAACAACAGCATTTCCATCACTGTCTACACAAGCGTTTCCAAAGTGCCATTGATACCAAGGATCAGTTTCACCTTGACTGATGAGATTTAGAGTTTGTCGATCGAACACCAAAACTTGTGTCCCTTTCTCCGGCTTCCAATCAAACAACTCACTAAAACTTTTGAGCTTTGCGAGTAACGGCAACGGATTCAATCGCACCGGAGAAATGAAAAACAATAGATACTGCCCTGCCATGACAAAATCATGAATCAGAGGGAATCCATCGAGCTTATGACTGTTTCGCTGCTTGAGTTTCCCGGCTGAATCAACACAGTACAAATTGAGAACGGTATCTTTCCCAAAGCTCACACCGAAATTGTAGATTTCACCTGTGTTTGGATCGCGTTTCGGATGAGCAGAAAACGGTAACGAATTAGGAAGATTGCCTAAATTATCAGCCTTTCGAGTTTCGAGCGTTTCTAAATCTAAAGCATAAGGATGTCCGCCTTCCCAGAGTGCGAGTAAGCGATCGCCAAACGCCAAAACTGAAGTATTCGCCGCATTCTTCAAGCCTTTGGTGAATCGATCAAACAATCCCCCCGGCGGCAACATTCCATAGCCGCTGTACAACAATTTCCCCGATCGTTCTTCGTCCAAAAATTCCGGTGTTTCAACATAGCGATAAACGCCTGTCGCTCCTGAGTCCTGAAAATGCACTCCCAGAACTGCCCCATCTCCATCAAACCAGTGTCCGACTCGAATTCCGCCTCGTTCTAACCGACCAGGACCGTTGCGATACAAAGAGCCGCGCAATCCTTCAGGAATCGCACCCGCGAGAATCGGAAGTGGAGTCGGTTTGAACCCTTTTGCAGTATGTAAAACAGATTGATTCCAGGACTGCGATCGCGTTGCTACTACCATAAGTTTTGTCTTAATTTTTGATCGTTAAAGTGAAAATCTCAGAGCTACAATCCCAAACAATACCGCACAACTTCTTCAACTTCTTCCATCTTTTCAGCAGAAAGTTGTCCGGCTGGGTCTCTAGGAAATCGGCTTGCATCCAGGGAACGAAGCTGAAAACAGAGAAAAACTGTCTCTATCGTCAAGCCACCCTCTACCGTAGAGATCCGAATATTGGTTGGATAGTCACGAGTAATATTTTCGCCTTTCGTCCCAACAATTACAGTCACAACAAGGGGCAGTTGGTTGATAGCATCGATCGACAACACTAAAACCGGACGTTTCCCAGCTTGTTCTCTGCCTTGTACAGGATTGAGATTGACAAAATAAATTTCTCCACGTCGAATGCTCATGGATGCCCTAATCCGTCCAGTTCAGTAATCGCAAATTCCGCATTAATCGAGGCAATTTCAGCTTCGATCTCTGAATCAGTTGACATTTGCGCGATCGCTTCATTCCAAGCTATCCGCTGCTGAACACTTTGATTTTGTTTCATCAAGCCATCAATAAAGTGTTCAATCTCAACGACTTTTTCTTGCGGAAGTTGACGGATTTTCTCTAGTAATTGCTGTTCAGAAGGTGCAAGCTGATCCATAAAACTATTTTCCTTTCAAAAATCCTGCAATTCGATCGACTGCTTTGATCAAAATTTCCGGCTCATGCACTAACGCGAATCGGACATATCCTTCTCCCGATTTGCCAAATCCCGCACCTGGCGAAACCGCAACTCCAGTCGCTGCAATCAACTTCACCGCAAAATTGATCGAGTCATTGATCCAAGGTTCCGGTAACTTCGCCCAAACATACATTGCAGCCTCTGGAGTAGGAACCGTCCAACCATTTTGACGCAAACGATCGACAAATACATCCCGCCGCTGTCGATAAATTTCGACTGCTTGCTGCACACTCGATTGATCTCCGGTCAAAGCCGCGATCGCACCGTTCAAAATGCCGCGATACTGATTGAAATCCACAGCCGCTTTAACCTGTCTCAAAGCTCGAATCAGATCAGCATTCCCGATCGCATATCCGACTCGAAAGCCCCCCATTTTGTAGGACTTCGAGAAGGTGAAAAACTCGATCGACACCGTTTTCTCTGGATCAGCTTGCAACACAGACGGCATCGGATCTGAACCGAGATAGAAATCAGCATACGGAAAATCGTGAACTAATACTAAATCGTGAGCTTGGCAGAATTCGACCGCCTTTTGGAAGAAGGACAACGGCGCGATCGCAGTGGTCGGATTGTGCGGATAGCTCAGAACCATCATTCGAGACTGCGCCAAAACTGCGGATGGAATCTCTTCAAACACTGGAAGAAAGCCATTCTCAGCCCGAAGCGGCATCGGATAAATTTGCCCGCTTGCAAGATAAACGCCGCCCGCATGAGACGGATAACCCGGATCAAGCAGCAAAGCAAAATCGCCCGGATTCAAAACCGCTAACGGTAAATGCGCCGTTCCTTCCTGTGAACCGATCAGCGGTAACACTTCCGTTTCAGGATCAACCGCCACCCCGAACTTATCGGTATACCACTGTGCCACAGTTTGCCGAAACGCTTTCGTACCATGAAACAACAGATAGCCATGCGTTGAAGGATCATGCAGGGATTGTTCGATCGCTTGAATCACATGCGGTTCTGTCGGCAAATCTGACGATCCAAGCGACAAATCAATCATGTCTTGCCCGGCTGCGATCGCTTTCGTTTTCGCTCGATCCATATCTGCGAACACATTAACCTGAATCGGCTCTAAGCGTTTGGCAAACTGCATCGTATTTCCTCAAGCGGTGACTAAGTTCTCATTTAAAAAGGCTTCGAGTTTCTGTTTAGTCATGACCCCTTCAGCAGACTGAACAATCTCGCCATTTTTCACAATACGAAAAGCTGGAACTCCTTCGACTTGACATTTCGCCACACTTTCTGGATTCGGATCAACTTCCATTTTGATCACTTTTAAGCGATCGCCATAATTAACCGCGATCGAATCCATCACCGGAGGCAATAAGCGACACGGACCACACCACGATGCCCAAAAATACACTAGAACAGGCTGAGCGGCGTTCATCACCTCAGTTTCAAACTCGGCATCTCCAATCACAAGAACGCTACCCATATCAACACTCTCAAACAACGGCTCTCTGATTTTAAAGCCCTTCGCTCCTTCTGTGGATCTGGCATACTAAAACAGTACCGATTGAATTGCCCCTATGTTCGGAACCTTTCAACAAAGCAGTCTGAGAATCGAGGTTAATGCTTCAGAGGAAACGTTGGCAAAAAGCCTCACTCAGGTCAAAGAATTACAAAGCTGGCTCTGGTTTGAGCGATTTTCGATCGGAATTGCAGATACGCTAACCCCTGGCACCAGACTCACGGGTAGAGTTGGACTGGTCACGATTCAGCACGAGGTCGAATTATCCGAGCCGAATCGCATTCGATTTTTGCTCAGTCAAGGAATCGATGGCTTTCACGAATGGGCTTGGGGCGATGGTTGGATACAGTCGCGCATCGAAGGAGTTTCGTTGCTGCCGATTAATTTAGGACAGACTGCGACATTGTTGAGTTTGAAGCAATATTTGAGCGGTCGATCGAGCTAATTCATCATCTGTTGTACAGCGGCTTGAACCTGCGGAAATGTCGTCAGGATGAAAATTCCGACCGTGACGATCGCTAAAACGCCCTGAACTAAGTTACCAACCACTGAACCGACCACGATTCCAATTCCGGCTTTGACCGCAATCATGGCATCTTTGCGGTAGAGAAATTCACCCACGATCGCGCCTACTAACGGACCAAAAAACAGCCCGATAATTGGACCTAACGGACCGCCGATCGGTAAAGTCGGCAGAAATCCCAGAAACCCAAGAATAAATCCGACAAACGCGCCGATCTGCCCCCAGTTACTCGCTCCAGCTTTTTTCGCACCCCAATAGGTCGCCAGAAAATCAATTCCAAAACTGAGCAGAAGAACCACAACACCGACTGCCAGCGCAACAGTCACATCCGCAAATCCTCGCACTGCACCCCAAATCACGATCGCTGCCAAAATCAAACTCGTTCCCGGAATTCCCGGAACCACCGCGCCAACAATTCCAATCAACATTGTCAGCAGCAACACACAATACAGAGCAACCATTGTCCTTGAGTTTGTAGGGGTTTGAGAATAAGGTAGCGTATCGCGGGTGCAAATTGGATCATCGCCAGTAGGGTTTTCCTTTCCAGAACACACCCAGAACCACACAAATGAAAGATTCAAATGTCAGCGGTGGCAGTAAAAGTTGCGGAAAGACAACGAGAAACGATCGCAGCCACAACCACAAAGCAAGACAAGGCACTAACGCCCAAAGACTAGAGTTACTAATCACAATTTGGCGAAACCAGCGTTCCATCACTGCGACTCCTAAGGCTCCCACTCCGACGGCTGCACCTAATACAATCACAAACGCAAAGGGTGAATTCAGCAATTGAGCGATCGTGGGACGAATTGCCGGGACAGTCGCGATTTGGAAAAAGAGCCAATCGAACGCGATCGCGATACCAATTGTAAACAGTGACACTTGCAGCAATTCAATCCAGGGTAAGTATTTCAGACGACGGAGCGGATCGAACATAGGATTGGAATTTAAGAAAAATTAGACTACAACTGAGACAGACACTTTTACGTACTGACTCGCGTCAATTTGGCAAACTGCTCGAACTCAATATGACACATCCGATTCCTACCGTGGTACACCATTTCGCGATCGCCAGCTTGATTGTCGGTGTGACGAGCCAAAATGTACTGGCATCGTCATTGCAACCTTCGGCGGCTCCGTTTCAGCCTGAGATGTTTCAGAAAGGAATGTGCACTCCCACGACTCAGGGAATTACAAATACCACCATCAATCAGGCAGAGTTAACTGAGCCGAGTTTATGGTTAGTGCGTGATCAGATTGCGGCACAAGACAAATTTGGGCGGCGTTTGGTGAATGGCTGGCTCGTGTGTAATGGCGAGGCGGAAGCGAAGCGGGTGGATGTGGTCGTGAATGCTCAGCTTTGGAGCTTGTTGGATTACTTCGATCGATACGAGTTCCTCAATCGGTTTGGTCGGGTTACGGCTAGCTATGGCTACAATTTGCGGGTGTTTGACCCAGAAGGGCAGATGTTCGCTGCCTATACGTGCAGTTTCAGTTCAGATGTTGCCACCAAGCAAACGCCACCGAAAGCAATCACTTGTAACTCGTTCGATATGCTGGCAAAAACGAATTTCTGGTCGCCGATTAAACCGACGATCGGATTTTAGTCCAGAGCGATCGATATTGTTCGAGCGTAGTATCGCTAATAGGTTCGAGGAATTCAGAGCGATCAAGCGATTGGGCGGGTGGAACCAAGAGCGCGTTCTCTCTGAGTTGATCGGGAAGTGTAGCTGGATCGAGTGTCGAAAGAATCGGGGATGCGCCTTGACTGAGCAGTGAGAATTGTGGCGCGATCGACGGTTGCCAACAGAAATTAATCCATTGCCCGACTAAAGACTGTGCTGCCTTATCTTGATTCGGAACAACAGCGGGACGTACCCAAAGATCGGTAAATAAAGCGGTTCCAGAGCTTGGGAAAATCGCAGCGATCGACGGATTTCGTTTCATCGCTTGCAACACATCGGTAGACCATGCAACCGCCATCCAAATATCATCGACTAACAGTGATTGCAACACCGAATCAGAACTGTAGAATTTTGTTTGGCGATTTAATGCAGTGAGTTCTGCTTCGAGCGTTGGAATGGTGAGATTTGCGGTGTTGTAGGATTGACCGAGTTTTTTGAGGGTTAAACCAATAATTTCTCTGGGCTGATCCAGTAATCCAATTCGTCCGCGTAAATCTTCACGCCAGAGATCAGCCCAGTCTTTCGGTGGCGTGAGATTACGATCGCGAAAAATATCCGTCCGATACACAATCACCGTCGCACCCCAACGATACGGAGCGCCCCAAACTTGATTTTCGCGGGTGACGAGCTTTTTCCAGAGATCGGGCAGTTGATTCCACAATTGCCAAGTTTTCGGATCAAGGGGTTGAATTAATTGTTGTCGAATTGCCACAGACAGCCAATAATCGCCCATCGTGACCAGATCGGGAATCGTTGCTGGCTGCGACACAAACGGGAGATTAAACGAGCGATCGGGTTCCGGTTTTCCGCCTTGCCGCTTCCAACCTTGCAGAGCGGTGAAGAGCGTTTGTAGCTGGTCTGCGGGTTTGATATCGATCGATGTTTCTTTGAATTCAGTCAGTTGTTTGCGAAATTCGTTCGGGAATTGAAGCGGGATCGAATTTTTCAGCAAGCGAACTCGGAACGCTTTTTGGTCTGGACTATTACATCCGGTGAGCGTGGTGCTAAGGGCAGCAATTCCGAGGAGAAAACTACGTCGATCCATTCTGATTGGGGGTAAATCGTGCTAACTTTTCCGTTCTACCCCAAAACCGATCAAAGTGGTGACGGTTGGAACTTGTCCAGTTTCGGGGCGTTGATACGTGACGATCGTTCTCAGGCGCGTATCGGGTGAAATGAATCGCATTTGATCGACCGCAACTGATCGCTTATAATGCGTGGTCATTTCTAACGTTTGGCGGGTCGGTTGATACGTGAATCGTCCTGCGATCGCGCCTCCTTCCGAGTAGCCTTCATCACGCAGATAAAAGCCTTGAATCACATCCTCAGTCACTTCAGCCGCGACAGGTAGCGGTAATTTTGGAGCGTTGGAATGAGTGACCGCACTATCAGGAACGAATAAGGCTTTCAGACTCATCGAAACGCGATCGCCCGTTTCCGAAACCGTGTCAAACGCGATCGAGAATCCCGGAAAGATAAAACTCGTTGTGCGATCGATTTGCAAATTTTCATTTGGCATCAGGAGCTTGTCTTTCTCGTCATCGGTCAGCGGATTCACCTGAAACTCTGTGTAGGAGCGTTCGATTTCGCCGTTCTCCATGTAGTGATAGATGCGCTCGGTCTTCCACAATCCAGAACAGGCGTTGAAGAATTCTTGAAAATCCAGCATGACGAGTTTAGGCAAGGCGATCAAAGTGATTTTAGCTTAGATTGAAACGTCAATCGCGGAACTTGCAAAGAGGATGTTTGGTAGTCTCTTCGCTCTCGTTGTGCACCCGCCCTGAAATAAATTTCGGGCTAATGGTGGAAAGTCTACTGAAGTAGACTCAGATATCGTTTCAGTTTCTTAGTCCATTTCAATGGACTTTCGCCGGTTAGCCCGAAATTTATTTCAGGGCGGGATGTTGCAATGAACGAAACCTTCTCAAACATCCCTAAGCATGAGATAAAAACCAATTATTTTTAATAGAAGAATTCAATTTGTTTCTGTTGATAATTCAGTGACAATTTCGAGACAGTTTGAAGCGCGATCGCTCTTTCGTTTTGCTTTAGAATTCAGCATTTTATTTCCTTTAGGTTTAACCTTTGTTCATCTTTTGAAACTCAAGCTGAGTGAGTACTCATTGGTTTCTTTAGCTATATTTTGAATCCCCACAGAACGTTAAATGATTCAGGAATAAACCCCCCGATTCAAAATTCCTGTCCTACGATGAGGCGTAGAAAAGTAGGGGCAAAACGTGAACTAATGGACACTCTCCAAACCCAGATCAACGCTCTCAATAGCAAGGTAGATTCGCTGCACCAGATCATTGAACAATTAGGAGCGAATCTGACGCACGCCTTAACTGATATGCACTCTGATTCTCATACTGGAATTAGTCGATCGTCGTTCGGCACAACCAACGGACGATACAACTATTCCCGTCCTGATTCGTCAATGGAACACAAAGACGTTTTAGTGGATACTCACACGATTGATTCGTCCAGTCACAGTGGCGAAAAATCCCTTTCTCCAGAGATTCAAATTCAACGCCTCACCGCACAATTAACAGCCGCTTACAATCGCATTGCTGCACTCGAAGAACAACTTTTAGCGCAACGAGTTCATTGACTCAGATTTGACAATTAATTGTTCGATCGCGTCTAACAATTCAGCCTGTCCCCAGTTCTGAAACATCGAAGCCGCGATCGCACATCCTCCCGCACCAACTCCCTCTTTAACAAACCCCCGCTCATACGCTCGAAGTTGCTCCCACTGGGAATTCGCAAAACTTAATCGAGTCGCAATCAGGGTCGCATCGCCTAATAATTTCGCGAGTCCAACCGTGTCTCCGGTCGGATCTTCTGCCACCCAGCGGGTTGTTCCCACGACGATTTGATCTGAGGGTTGAATCGCTTGAATGAGCGCATAGACGGCTAACATTTGGGTTCCGCCTGCGAGCAGTACGCCGCACGATCGACTCGCAGCGATCGCCATTCCTGCCACCACAATTTGCATCGGATCACCGACTGCGGCAACGATCAAAAACGGATCATCGAACTTCGTGGATAGTCCTTGCTGTACCAGTTCCCATTTCTGCGCGTGATTGCAAACTGAATGACTGCTATTTACTTTTCCGATCGCATCAATTCCCAATCCGGTGAAAACTGCTAAAGCCGTTGTCGTTCCCCCGACAACACATTCACCCAGAATTAGATAATCCGCAGTTTGAGCGAGTTTTTCACCCCATTTCAAACCTTGCTCAAATAGATGATGAACGATTTGCAAATCGAGTGCTTTTCCAGTACTGACACATCGAGCGGGAGTCCCTTGTAGATCGATCGCATCAATCGAGGGCGATCGAGGTAATCCCGCATTAAAAACCGTTACCGGAATCTCTAATGCTTCAATCACAGCACGAGAAATATAGACCGGAGAAGCACCCACATGCAGCGGCGGTAGTGGAAATTTCGGGTTTAGCTGGACTCCGTTTACTAAAAATTCTGCATCTGCGATCGCGGTTAATTGTCGATCGTTTGGAGTCGCTCCGGCTGCTGAAATTCCTGGAATTAATCCGGTTTCTGTAAACCCTAAGACACAAGCGAAATGCGGCTTTTTTCCTTGATATCGATCGAGCCACGATCGCGCTTTTTGTTCCTGTGTGTAAATTGCGATCGCGTCATTCATTGTCAAAGATTACTTGCACCCACTGAGGCGGACGGGGAATCGGATTATCTAAGCGATCGAACAAGAACCAAGCCGCTAAATGAACCACAAAAAGATATACGGTATTAACCGCAATGATTGATAGAAATACAAATAATTGAACTAACTCTAGTGACGGCTGAATGAGCAATCCTAATAACGAGAAAATCCAATCTAAAAAGTTCGTGACTTGAATCGTGCCATACTGCCACAAATCATCACCGAGCAGAATCGAAACGAGCCACACTCTAAAGAACGCACCCAACACACCAAGTAACGTTCCCAGTGGAATCGAAACAAACCATTTCACCCGGCGATACCACAACGCGCCGAGCAACACTCCCATGAATCCATACGGCATCACATACTGGATGCTACGAACCGGAGCCATGAGCACCGAGAGGAGTAATCCCGCGATCGCGCATCCCATCCACGCCGCTCGACTACCCCACCGCAGATAAATCAATGCGATCGGAATCGGAAAAAAGATTTGCAGAAACGGACCCATCGGAAAATAAGTATTCACCAGCCACACTAAACTAGCAGCACTGGCTAGAAAGGCTGTTTCCACCATGACGATCGGACTATCAGGATCGACGCGACGACGCACCGGACGCTGTTCTTCTAAATCCGGCTCTGGATCAACATCAGGAATCCAGTCCTCATCGAGTTCGGTCGGATCGATCCGGCGATCGTCTTTAGGCGTTTCAGTCATTGAACTTGATTGTCGTGGGCTGTTCTACTCTAGTGCAAATTCTGACTAAAGCGCGTAACAGTTCCCGGATTTGTGTTTGGCAAAAAAATGATACGAGATTTGTGACCAAACACAAACTTCCTAAGCTCAGCAAAATATAAGTTGGAGGCATCACCACCCCGATCAAAAACCAGGTAAGAACGTGCAGCACCATAATCCCTGAGAACAAGGAAGCGATTCCTGCGGCGATAAAAACCTGATGGCGCGATCGACCTAACCCCGTGAGCGTTAATGTCAGCGAAGTTGTCAGCAAATTGGCAGGAACGAGAAACGCGCAAATTCCTACACAGTTCGATCGAGAGAATTCAAACAGAGCATTAAAATCCAGCATTCTAAACTCGCGTCGCGACAAACTTCCCTCAATGGTCGCATCGAGATTTCAGATGTACGTCGATCGTCAATCAAACTTTACGAAGTTGTGTGATTAAAGATGGTCTTTCAGAAAATTCAAATCTAGCCTTTCTTCCCAAGGCGGTTCTGGATAGAGCATCGACAGATGATAGTCGATATCTTGTTCCACCTCGTTCATGTCTACGCGATCGAACCAGCCCGACATAATTTCTAAATCGCGATCGCGCAACGGCGAAATTGGCGCAGCATGATCATATTGTTTTTCTCGATACGGACGGCGATTGACCGTCTTCACATGTCGCCAGGGGTTGACAAGCGGAGGATCTAAACTGAGGCGGTTTGGTGAAGGTTCGACCTCGGAGAGTGGAGCATCCTCGAATGTATCTAAATCACCAGAAGAAAGATTGAGCATGAGACTGATCAGATAGAGGGGGGCAAAACGTGATCAAATTCTGAGAAACGCCCTGAAGTCAAATCTGAGATAAAGCGATTACTAACACCGTATCGATAAATGTACAGAAACTCAATCGATCTTTTGTGATGTGCCAAATCAATGAGGGTTTCTAGTTCTTTTGGCACCTTAACGAGTTTTACGATCGACAAATTCGTTTAGCCCTTCCCCAAACAAAGACAACCCCACCACCATTAACGTCATCGCCAATCCTGGAAACAGCGCCGTCCACCAAATTCCCCCGGTTGAAAGCGCGTCGAGTGCTTCTCTCAAATCATGTCCCCATTCTGGCACTTCATCCGGCAATCCCAGACCCAGAAATCCCAACCCACCTAAGGTTAAAATCGCATCTGCCGCATTCAAGGTAAACAAAACGGGTACGCTCTGAATCACATTTGCAAACAAATACTTAGATAAAACTCGCCACGTAGAAGCCCCCATCGCTTGAGCCGCTTCGATGAATAGTTCAGTTTTCACACTGACCGTTTGATTCCGAACGACTCGATAGTATTGAGGAACATATGCGATACTCAACGCGATCGCTGCATTAAAAACACCTCTTCCAACCACAAACGCCAGCGTGACCGAAAGCAACAATCCCGGCAGCGTGTAAATCGTATCCATCAAGAACAACAAAGCTCGATCGAGTCTTCCACCCCGATAGCCGCTCACCATTCCCAACGGCACCCCCACGATCAAGCTCAACGCCGTTGCTAGAATCACCACTTGAATCGCGGCTTGTGTCCCAAACAACGTTCGAGAAAAGACATCGTAACCCAAGCTAGACGTGCCAAACCAATACTTCAGACTGGGTGCTGCATGAGGCGGATTGTCGAGGAACTCAGTCGGGTTTTGAATCAGCCCGATCGCGCTCAAAATTGGTGCGAGAAGTGCGATCGCAATAAAAACCACAACTATCACCGCCCCGATTCGCATCATTTGACGAGAAAGTGACGGGCGTTCGGTGGCATTGAGAAGGCGGGGAAGGCGGATCGAAGTCATGGGGTAGAACGATCATAGATTGATTCGCCTATGATACTGGCATTGGGAAAAGGTTCGATCGCAAGCGAAAATAGAATGTGAGTTCTCAGGAGGTTGTTATGTCTCTCACGGTAAAAGACCTGGAAATCGTGCAGGCTCAACTCAAAGATGCCAATGATTACCGAATTGAACTGATTGATGGAGAAATTGTTTTAATGAGTCCGTCTGGATACGAATCTGACGAGGTTGCCTCTGAGTTTGGCGCACAGTTACGCAACTGGGTAAGACCTCGTAAACTTGGACGAGTCACGGGTGCGGGTGCGGGATTTGTTTTACCCGATGCTGATACCCGCGCTCCAGATGTCTCGTTTGTTCAAGCTGAGCGATTGCGTCGGAGTCCTGAAAGTTTTGCAGAACTTGCACCGGATTTAATGGTCGAGGTGAGATCTCCGACGGATAGTTTGAAAGGACTCCGGGCGAAAATCGATCGATTTCTGGCACAAGGAACGAGAGTAGGTATCTTGATTCATCCGAAGCAGCGATGGGTGGAAGTTCGTCGATCGAATACCGAACCTGTGACGCTAAAAGATGGCGATGTATTGACAATTCCAGATTTGTTGCCAGGTTGGGAAGTGCAAATCTCGGAATTGTGGTCGCCTGTGTTTGAAGATTAGACAGCGATCGAGTTAAAAAACAAACTCCCCAGCTTTGACACTGGAGAGCTTGAAAAATCGATCAGTTCAGAATTAGCCCACCTTGAGCAATTCCACATCGAATAACAGCGTCGAATTCGGGGGAATCGGACCAATCCCACGACTGCCGTATCCCAACTCTGCGGGAATCTCTAACATTCGCCGACCGCCGACCTTCATCGTGCCGACCCCTTCATCCCAGCCCTTGATCACTTGACCTACACCGATCTTGAACTTGAACGGCTGACCTCGATCGCGGGAACTATCAAATTTCGTGCCATCGGTCAAAGTCCCCGTGTAATGTACCGTCACGACTTGACCGGGTTCAGGAGTTGCACCCGTCCCTTCGACCACATCGGTATACTTCAGCCCCGAAGCGGTCGTGACTGATTCTTTGTTGTCAGGATTTGGAGTCGTCATCGGTTTTAGATCAGCAGCTTGGGCGATTTGTACAATGGGAGCAGCTTCGGTTTCGGGTAAATTGAGCGCGATCGCGCTGTCACGGGAACCCGTTACTTGTGCCACAATCAGCAGCACCACACAGACCACCATTACCCCGAAGCTGATCAAAATCTCTCTCATCGATCAGTCCTCTCGAATATGCTTTTCAATTTTGGCACTATTTCCAGAGTTTATTTTCTAAATCGCGCAGTTGACGCTCTAAGCGATCGAGTCTTCCGCGCAGTTCGTCCATTTCCGCTTGGCGGGGAACACCCAAATCCATCAACATATTGCGGAGTTGCCGCTGCATTTGAGCCTCAAAGCCGCCTTGTTCGGTTTTGATCTGGCTCATTAGATCATCGACAAAGCCCTTTGCCTGATCGGGGTTGAGTTTGCCGTCCTTGACCCACTGATCGCCAACTTCTTTGAGCTTTTCCGCCACGATAGAAGTCGTCCCCACACCAAGCATCAGAAGTTGCGTGACCCAATTGTTGTTATCCATGATATTTGATCGATCGATTCAGTTTCGTCCATTGTGGCAAATCTCGATCGATTCACGCTATGACGGTTTCCCGTCAACAAGGGCACGTCGGATGAGACACTAGATCTATCACCCGCTTGCTGTATTTTTCCTGAATCATGTCTGACTCTCAAACGATTAGTGCTGCGGTTGCGGCGCTTTATAACACTTATCCTTTTCCGCCTGAACCTCTCTTAGATGAGCCGCCCCCCGGTTACAACTGGCGCTGGAATTGGCTTGCTGCTTATAGCTTCTGTACTGGGCAAAAACCAAAACGTCAGGATATCCGGATTCTCGATGCAGGTTGCGGAACTGGGGTCGGAACTGAATATTTGGTGCATTTGAATCCTCAAGCTCAAGTGACGGGGATTGATTTGAGTTCGGGAGCGCTGTCTGTGGCGCGAGAACGATGTCAACGATCGGGAGCCGATCGCGTCGAGTTCCATCATTTAAGTCTGTACGATGCGGATCAGGTGTCAGGGCAGTTTGATTTGATTAACTGTGTGGGTGTGCTGCATCACTTACCTGATCCGATTCGGGGAATTCGATCGCTTGCCCCAAAACTTGCGTCCGGTGGATTGTTTCACATTTTCGTGTATTCGGAATTGGGACGACGCGAGATTCAACTGATGCAGGAAGCGATCGCGCTTTTACAGTCGGATCGTTCGGATTATCGGGAAGGAGTCGCGATCGGGCGACAAATTTTCGCCTCATTGCCACCAAATAATCGGTTAGTGCGGCGGGAACAAGAACGCTGGTCGATGGAAAATACTCGCGATGAATGTTTCGCTGATATGTACGTGCATCCGCGTGAAGTCGATTACAACATTCATACCTTGTTTGAATTGATCGATGCTTCGGGATTGAAATTCTTAGGCTTCTCGAATCCGCGTCAGTGGGAAGCTTCTCGCTTGTTTAATCATCCTGATTTGCTGGAAAGAGCGGAGCATTTGAGCGATCGAGAAAGATACCGTTTAATCGAATTGCTTGATCCCGAATCCGTCACACATTACGAATTCTTTTTGGGTCGAGATCCCTTACCCTACTGCGATTGGAGTTCGGATGAGGCGTTATTGAACGCGATTCCTGAGCGTAGTCCTTGTATGGATGGTTGGGAAAGTCGCTGTTTGTTTAACTTCGACTATCAGATCATCAACTTACAAGAGGATGAGTTTGAGTTTATGAAGGCTTGCGATGGGAATCAGACGCGATCGACCAGAGAAATTCTTGAAGAAATTCCGATCTCGGTTGAGAAAGTGCGATCGCTGCAAGCCCAACAATTAATTCTGCTCAGTCCGTAACGGGATTGAGAACTGCTCTACTCGACGGTTTTCTTGACCGGAGCTTGGAGCAGTTCTAGATCTTTAATCCAAACTACGCCGCCTCCTTCAAACTCGACCGCAATTTGAATGTTTCCCGTGGATTGTTCTTTTTTGAAGTGAAAGGGAACCTCACAGGAATACCAGCCTGTTGTACCTCCGATCGCAATATGTCTTGAGAATGTCCAGCCTGCTACGTTTTGTCCCTTCAATTGCAGTTTTGCAGGTTTGTGGAGATTTGCCGATCGCATTTGAGCGCGACACGACAGCAGACATTCCTCAACATCCGGTGGCGCGACTTCAAACAGTAAAACAGTCCGCTCTCGATAAGATTCAATTCGCCAGCTTTCACCCGTGTCAACAATGCAATCTTGGGTGATGGGTCGATCGTTAAGGGTAAAGGCTCGAATTTGTTGGTAGGGTGCAGCCGGTTCGGGAACTTGCCAAAACTGATCGAGTTGTTTTACGCCTGTTGTGACAGCTTCGATCATAGAGACGAATCCAGCTTCGATGCCCGACTTTATACCTGATTCAATACTCGCCTTCAATTCATCAAACCAGTTAAACATATTGGCTGTGCGGTTCAGAAACTATCCTAATCTTCCCAAAAATCAAAAGAGATGGAGTATTTCCCCATCTCTAATTTTTTGAGTTTCGATTAGCAGTTACAGCCTTTGTGTCCGCAGTCGCCATGTCCGTCTGGATGTCCATTCGCGCAGGCATCGCTGCAATAGAACTTTTCGTCTTTCTGAACTGCGCCATCTGTCGAAACGATACATAGACAGGACTCACAAGCACATTTCATCTGAGTGACAGTTGCCATTTTAGTTTCTCCAAATCAATTACTTTTATCTTAACCTATGAACAACCATTCATATATTACAGAATCTAACTTGGGAAGCTTAAATTATTCCGATTAATAGATTTCTTGCAATGTGTTGCTGCATACAGTAAACAAATCCAGCTTCCCAGATGGAGGAAAGAGCGTATGTGTGGCATTGGTGGCATTTTCCAGCACGATCGACATCGACCGATTGATCCAGCAGTGCTCATCGGAATGGCGGCAATTCAGTCACATCGTGGTCCAGATGGCTGTGGTTGGAAAACGATCGAGGATTCTGGCGTGGGTTTCACTCATGCCCGCCTCGCAATTATTGATTTGAATGCCGATCGCGCTCGTCAACCGTTTGTGTCTGAAAATCAGGAAGTGATGATCGCTCACAATGGCGAATTCTACGACTACAAGCGGATTCGGGCAGATCTCACTTCACGCGGCTACCGATTCAAATCGAAAAGTGATACCGAATTATTGATGCACTTAACCGAGCGATTTGGATTAGAAGGGGCATTGCCACATCTGCGGGGAGAATTCGGATTTGCAGTTTATGAGAAAGAATACGATCGATTAACGCTAGTTCGCGATCGATTTGGAATCAAGCCGCTCTTCTGGGCAATGACATCAGAAGGCTTTGTGTTTGGTTCTGAAATTAAAGTGTTGTTTGCTCATCCTGCCGTGGAGCGCAAGATTTCACCTCATGGAGCTTACCATCAGTTAATGCAGCTTATGGTTCCCGGTACGACTGCGTTTGAGGGAGTTCATGCAGTACAACCGGGACAGATGGTAATTGTTGAGCGTGAAAATGATCAGCTTAGAGTTCGGACAAAAACGTATTGGGATTTGAACTTTCCGTTACTGAGCGATTGCGCAACTCAACACACTGACGAATACTATATTGAAACCTTGAGAGAACGGTTTATTGAAGCGATTCAACTGAAGTTAGAAGCGGATGTTCCAGTCGCTTGCTATCTATCTGGCGGAATTGATTCTTGCACGATTTTAGGAGTTGCTGCTGCTTGCCAACAGTCGCCAGTTAAAGCGTTTACGGTTGGATTTGACAATCAGGACTACGACGAAACTGAGATTTCAAAAGAAATGTCGAGAGCGGTTGGAGCCGATCAAGACATTGTGATGACGCGAGGTGGAGAATTATACGATCACTTTGCTCGTGCAATTTGGCATACAGAGCGGAGTATTTATAATACATTTACGATCGCTAAAATGCTCCTGAGTGATCATGTCCATCGAGCAGGCTACCGGGTAATTCTGACCGGAGAAGGTTCGGATGAACTATTCGCAGGTTATCCACAGTTGCGACTTGATATGATTCGGCATGGAATGAATGATGCCACTCCAGAAGAACGTGCAGATTTAGAAGCTTGGTTACAAGAAAGTAATCGATTGTTTCAAGGGAATTTACTAGCTCAAAAAACATTAGACGATCCAGCTTTAACTCAATTGGTGGGTTTTACTCCGAGTTGCTTACAATCTTGGTTATCAATGGGTTCGCAGGTTCCAGAATTGCTACATCCTGATCTTCGGGCTGCAACTTTGAACTATTCACCGGGAGAAGCGATCGCGGCTACGCTCGATCCATCTCAAATCTCAGGTAGACACCCACTTGATAAAGTTCAATACATTTGGATCAAAACTCAGTTTGAATCTCAGGTACTCGGCTGGGCAGGCGATCGCGTTGATATGGCGAATTCGATGGAAGCTCGTCCGCCATTTCTCGATCATCACTTGGTGGAATTTGCAGTCACTTTACCGCCATTGATGCGATTTCGAGGTAAGCGCGATAAGTATGTTTTGCGAGAAGCAATGAAAGGACTGTTGCCGAAAGCTTTGTACGATCGACAAAAATTCGCGTTCATGGCTCCGCCTTCTCACACTGATGTAGAGAAACAGCGAGCATTACGATCGCTCTGTGATTTGTATCTATCTAAAAGTGCGATCGCAGAAGCAGGATTACTCGATGTAGATGCGGTGAATCAAGTTCTCAAACGTCATGCTGATCCGAACACACCGCTTTCTACACGAACTCAGTTAGATGGCATGATCAATCATCTGCTGAGTGTGCAGCTATTACATCAACAGTTTGTAGCGGCGGATCTTCCAACCTTAGCAAAAGAGCGATCGCAGTCTCTGAACTGGCGAATTCAGCAGCCTGTTCTATCGGGAAGGCACTAATACTTTCAGAATGCAAAAGCCGCATGACATCGATTTGATCCCTGCAACTCGATCGTGATTTTGTTGCAATGAATACATTTATGGGAGTTGATGGCTTCTATAAATGTAGTCGTTGTTTCACTTCATTGTGCGATCGCATATCTATCTTGCGATCGACATTCACGAAAAAACCTTGCTACTTCCGCATCCGTCGCCAGCAAGGTTAGTCAGTTGTTTCTTTTCTAAAGGTATTCTACGATGCTGCGCGGATTATTGTCGTTTCGAGGTCCGTATCGGATCTTAAATTTTGCTTGGTTTGCTTTCTTCCTCACCTTTGTTGTTTGGTTTAACTATGCTCCGTTCTCGACAGTGATTCGCGAGGATCTGCATCTCACTGTGGCTCAAGCGAGAACAATCGGACTCTGTAACTTAGCGCTCACCATTCCCGCTCGGATTATCATCGGAATGTTGCTCGATCGCTTTGGTCCGAGAATTACTTATTCGTCATTGCTCGTTTATGCCGCCCTTCCCTGTTGGGCATTTGCAGCCGCGCAAACCTTTGATCAACTGGTTTGGAGCCGCTTAGCGATGGGGGTTGTCGGAGCAGGCTTTGTGGTGGGAATTCGCTTAGTTAACGAATGGTTCTCTTCTAAGCAGATTGGACTTGCACAAGGGATCTACGGCGGTTGGGGAAACTTTGGATCGTTTGCATCGGAAGCATTTTTGCCGATCGTTGCATTTGGATCAGCGTTTCTCTATTCAGGACATGAGAATTGGAGATTCGCGATCGCGCTTTCCGGTTTAGTTTCACTCATTTTCGGCATTCTGTTTTACATCAATGTTCGCGATACACCACCCGGTAAAGAGTATCAGCGTCCTGCCCGTGATGGTGGCATGGAAGTGACTTCGAGAAAGAGCTTCGGTGCATTGATTCTCACTAATATTCCATTGTTTGGTGCAATGGGTTTGATTGCATGGCGCTTACAGCTTGTGAAATTCCTTACACCGTCTGCGATGTATAGTGTTTGGGTTTGTTTGGCGCTGTTGTTTGCATTACAAGCTTATCAAGCGTTTCGAGTCAATCGTGAAGTAGTCCTAGGTCAGAAAAGCTATCCGAACAACGATCGCTATGAGATGGGGCAAGTCTTTGTGTTAGAGCTGGCGTATGCTGTGAGCTTCGGATCAGAATTAGCAGTGGTATCGATGCTGCCAGAGTTCTTTGAACATACTTTTAACCTCAGTCATCACATTGCAGGTCCAGTTGCTGCTACCTATCCATTGATGAATTTGGTGGCTCGTCCGGCGGGAGGGTTGATTTCAGATAAGATTGGTAGCCGGAAATGGACGCTCACCGCAATGATTGCGGGTGTTGGTATTGGCTATATGGTGATGAGTCAGATTCATGCAGACTTACCATTACCGATCGCGATTCTGCTAACAATGGGCTGTGCATTCTTTGTCTTCGGTGGTGCAGGTGCAACTTTCGGAATTGCTCCATTAATTAAGCGCAGTGTGACGGGTCAGATTGCTGGAAACGTTGGCGCTTATGGCAGTGTTGGATCAGTCCTTTATGCCACAACTTATAGTTTGTTGCCGCAAACCGTACAGGGGAATCAACTGTTTTTCCAAGTGTTAGGAATGGCGGGAATCGTGGTTGCATTCTTGTGTGCATTTTTGCTCAGAGAACCGAAGGCAACCAGGCAAGAGATAGCAGAAGCAGCAATGATGGCTCACTAACGTTTCACTCGAATCCCGCGAACATTACAATCGCGTAACCACAATTGAATCGCTTGTCCGATCGCTCCTTCACGGCTGTTTCGTGGGGGAGTGATTGGTTGATCGGGGGTTGTCGTACCAATACGAGTAAACATTAAAACAAGCTGCCAACCTTCTGAGGTGCGGGTGAGAAAGAGCCAGTGAAATTGTTGTAGGTCGATCGCTTTTCCGCTAACGGTTTCTCGTTCTAGCGTGGTGATGAAGGCTTGTTTTAGGGTGGGATCGATCGGTCGATCGCTGTTCAATGACAACGGTGCAAATTCTGGTCGTCCTGCTAGTACAACCGAATTTCTAGGAAGGCGAATGTTACCGAGGCGCGATCGAACAGTAATTCGATTGGCGTATCCAGGTAAATCTGGTAGAAGGGCTTGCACGAGGGGTTCGACCTCGGTAGGGCAGGCGATTCGGGCGGATTGGGCGGGGGAAATTGTCAGGAGATTCGCGATCGTGATTCCGATGGCAATAACGCGCCATTGCATGGTTTGTTTTCCTAATTTGAATCAATTGTGGAACAGGCATCTTGCCTGTTTCCCTAGGCGGGCAAGATGCCCACCCCACAATTACCCCATTATTTCGCAATTCGATGTGATCCCTAAATCGATCGATATCGAATCCAAAATCAGGTGATCACGGTCGGTTGATCCATCTCCGTCAATGATTTAATCTGCGCTACCGAATCGGCAATTTCAATCAATTCCGCCAATGCCACCTGTGGATCAGCTTCATGTTTCGACGGATCAGCCTCATACCGTTCTACATACAGTCGCAAAGTCGCGCCCTGTGTTCCCGTTCCCGACAATCGGAAAACAATTCTCGAACCATCGGTAAATCCGATTCGCACCCCTTGTTTCTGACTGACACTGCCATCGATCGGGTCAGTGTAGCTAAAATCATCACTGTACTCGACTTCATAGTTACCAAACTTCTGACCTTTCAGCGTTGGGAGCTTTTCTCTCAGTTGCGTGATTAGTGTATTAGCCCGATCGCTATCGATCGCTTCATAGTCATGTCGAGAATAATAGTTCCGTCCATACGTCCGCCAATGTTCTCGCATCAACTCTTCAACAGACTTTCCAGTGACCGCCAAAATGTTCAACCAAAACAAGACCGCCCATAAACCGTCTTTCTCTCGAATGTGGTTTGATCCGGTTCCAAAGCTTTCTTCACCGCAGAGAGTCGCCTTGCCAGCATCCAGAAGATTACCGAAAAACTTCCAGCCCGTGGGCGTTTCGTAGCAATCAATTCCGAGTTTTGCAGCCACGCGATCGGGCGCTTGTGAAGTGGGCATCGATCGAGCAATTCCCGCCAGTCCATTTCGATAGCCCGGAACTAGAGTTGCATTCGCTGCTAGTACCGCCAAACTATCACTTGGAGTCACAAAAAAGTGACGACCGAGAATCATATTACGATCGCCATCTCCATCCGAAGCCGCCCCAAAATCCGGAGCATTTTCACCAAAAAGAACTTCCACCAAATCATGAGCATAAACCAAGTTCGGATCAGGATGTCCGCCGCCAAAATCTTCCAGCGGAGTGCCATTTTGAACCGTTCCCTTTGGTGCGCCTAATCGACCTTCAAAAATTGCGTGAGCATAAGAACCCGTCACCGCATGGAGCGAATCCATGCACATCCGAAACTTTCCACCTGTCAGCAATTGACGAATACGATCGAAATCAAACAGCGATTCCATCAGTGCCGCGTAATCAATCACCGAATCGATCACTTCAACGGTCATTCCATCAAGCTGTGTCGTTCCGAGAATATCTAAATTCACATCGGAAGCATCAGAAATTTTGTACTCGGTGATGGTTTTACTGCGATCGTAAATCGCTTCAGTGACTTTCTCCGGCGCAGGTCCACCATTCCCAATGTTGTACTTAATCCCGAAATCGCCATCAGGACCGCCCGGATTGTGACTCGCAGACAAAATAATGCCGCCAAAAGCGTTGTACTTCCGAATCACGGCAGAAGTCGCAGGAGTCGAAAGAATCCCACCCTGACCCACTTTCACCCGCCCGAATCCATTCGCTGCCGCCATTTTGAGAATGATTTGAACGGCTTGCCGATTGTAGAAGCGACCATCGCCGCCCAGTACTAAAGTCTGTCCCGCAAAATCGCCAATACTATCGAAAATCGCTTGCACAAAATTTTCGAGATAGCGCGGTTGCTGAAAGACGGTTACGAGTTTTCGTAAGCCAGAAGTCCCCGGCTTTTGGTCAGAAAACGGCTGTGTTGTCACGGTGTTAAAGGTCATTCCAGTAGCTCTCTTCTGTGCGTCAAAGTTTTGCTGGCAAAATCATTGTCCTCTACTTTCGCACGCTGCGAGAACCACAGTTAAGAATTACGTCTTTCCAAAAATTGGGTCAGGTGCGCTTGATACGATCGTTCCAATATGACTATTCTCCTCAAATTATGACCGCAACGATTTCCTACCCACAGACCGCCGACCTCGCAAGCGATGATTACCTTGTCGTCGGTTTAGCTACTTGTTTTATCAAAGACGATGACGGTGTTCATGAAGTTCACGTCGTCGAACCCATTCCGTCCGCTGCTCTCGAAGCGATCGTCAAAGGCATTCCCACCTCTTACGAACTCGCAACCGCAACCACGATCGGCACTTTAATTACTGAAGACTCACTTCACCTGCCGGAGAACTTCCCCGCTGACGTGCAGTTTTGCGATGATTTCGCCTTTCGCGCCACTTCATCCGCTCGGACTTACAAAGCCAAAACGAGCGCTCAATCCTACATTCCCGCAGGCACAACCCGCACCGATTTTAATTTTTCAATCGATCGTAAGCGCGTCCTCAACTCACAGCGCATTGTCAAAACCGAAGATAATGTAAAACAACATAAGTACACTCACGAAGTTCTGTAAATATGCTGAAGCTGTATGGCGGTGCGCGGAGTCGAGCCTCGATCGTGCAATGGTATCTCGAAGAATTAGAGATACCCTACGAATTCATCCTGCTCGATATGCAAGCTGGAGAACACCGACAACCGAACTTTTGCGAAATCAATCCGTTCGCCAAAGTTCCCGCGATCGTAGACGGCGATCTCAAACTTTGGGAGTCGGGCGCAATTTTGCTGTATTTGCTCGATCGATATGGCAAGGCGGATCTAAATGAAAAAGCGAACACGTCCGCGTGCGCCAGAGGCATCGCAGCTCAGTGGGTTCTTTTTGCGAATGCCACTTTAGGACCCGGAATTTTCGTCGAAGCCAATCGAGAACGAGAAATGCCCCGCTTGATGAAGCCGCTTGACGAGATTTTTGGCAAGCGTGAATTTATTGCAGGCGATCAATTCACGGTTTCTGATGTCGCAGTCGGTTCGCTTCTCGCCTACATTCCGCTGATGTTACGACTCGATTTGAGCGAATACCCGAATGTGGTGAACTACATGAAGCGACTTGCAGAACGTCCAGCGTTTCAGAAAGCGATTGGTGGGCGAAAATAAACTCAACAAAAAAGGGGGTCAAAATCGCCCCCTCTTTTTTTATCGTTTTGTTCCAGTGATTTATTTGAAACCCACTGCCGCTTGCCACACAAACGCCAGCAACAAAAAGAAAACCGGAATCACAGGCAGGACATCCACCAGCGGATCAAAAATCGAATAAGCTTCGGGCAACTTTGCAAGTAGCATTACTGCTTCCATGACGCGATAACCTCTCCAACACAGGACTCATAATTGATACGGATTTTAACATGATTCGAGAGTCGTCTGAAGTTGATCAAATTTTGCCGATGTAATTACAATGTGATTGCATCTTGTAGAAGCAATATGAGTAGGACAATTAAGACGCAGATTGTAAGAGTCGGAAATTCTCAAGGTATCCGCATTCCGAAAAAGCTTCTAGAACAGAGCGGCATTCAAACTGAAGTAGAAATCGAAGTGCAAGGAAATAGCTTGATCATCCGTCCTGCAACTCATCCACGAGCAGGATGGGAAGATGCAATCCGGGCGGTCATTGCGGAACACGGTGACGAGGGATTGCTAGATGATGCAACTCCAACGCAATGGGACGAAACCGAATGGCAGTGGTAGCTCGTCGATTTGATGTCTTTCTAGTCCAGCTAGATCCAACGATTGGAGCCGAAATTCAGAAAACTCGCCCTTGTGTGATTCTTTCTCCTGATGAGATGAATCGATCGCTAAAAACAGTGTTAGTTGCGCCCTTAACTTCGGTCAAGCGAAATTTTCCCTTTCGAGTAGATTGTCAGTTTCAAGGAAAAGAAGGGCAGATTGTATTAGATCAAATTCGGGCAGTAGACAAAATTCGACTCGTTCAATTTCTCGCTCAGGTGAGTTCAGAAGAACAAAAAGCCATTCTCGATAAGTTAACTGAAATTTTTGCAGAGTAACTTATGCAGGTTCAATCCACTTTGCAAATTCAGTGTGAAACGTGCCGTTAAAAATCGCGGCTCGAATTTGTTGGGTGAATCGAATCAACTCAGTGATGTTATGAATTGAGATTAGTGTATAAGCCAGCAATTCTTGCGATCGCAGTAAATGACTCACATAAGCCCGACTAAAATTCTGACAGGTATAGCAAGGGCAACTTTCATCGATCGGCGCGAAATCTTCTCTAAATCTCGCATTTTTCAAATTCCAGCGTTCTCCCTGCACGAGTGCCGCTCCATGCCTTGCTAATCGAGTGGGAATCACACAATCAAATAAATCCATTCCTGCGGCGATCGCTCTTGCCATTTCCCGATAGGTTCCCACTCCCATCAAGTAGCGCGGTTTATGTTCCGGTAATAAAGGTGTAGTCGCTTGAACCACGCGATCGATAACTTCAGGAGCTTCTCCCACGCTGACACCCCCGATCGCATATCCGGGCAAATCTAAGTCAGTCAACTGTCGAACCGCTTCGGCTCTGAGATCCAAAAATTCTCCACCTTGAACAATTCCAAACAGAGCTTGATCCGATCGTTGATGCGCCTCGATACAGCGTTTCAGCCATTCATAAGTTCGATTTGTAGCTTTCTCGGTGGCATCGCGTCCCACTCCCGGTGGTGGACACTCATCGAACGCCATAATTACATCTGCACCCAGCGCATTTTGAATCTCGATCGACTTTTCTGGCGTGATTTTGATCATTTGCCCATCACGAGGCGATCGAAACGTCACACCTTCATCGGTAATCGATCGCATTTCGCTCAAGCTAAACACCTGAAACCCACCAGAATCAGTCAGCATCGGTTTCGACCAATTCATAAACCGATGAACACCTCCAGCCTTTTCTACAATGTCCTCCCCTGGCTGCAAGTGCAAATGATACGTATTCGACAACACCATCTGTGCCCCCGTCTCTTCGAGTTGGGCAGGTGTCATCGTTTTCACATTCGCTAGGGTTCCCACAGGCATAAATCGAGGAGTTTCAACGATTCCATGCGGTGTGTGGAAGACTCCAGCGCGGGCGTGAGTGTGTTTGCAGCGAGCTTGGCACTGAAAAGAAAACTGATTCAAAGCTGAGATTCCGAAATAAACGCAGTTTCCATCATAGATGTGTCGAGAGGCGAATGCGATCGTCTTCCTGAAAGCTGATTGCGCTTGATCCTACCTTGCCTAAACTCAGAGTCAGGATTCACAAATCAAATTATTTTTCCGAGCTTTCATATTCCTTTCATTTTTTGCGGTAACTTAGTATTTACGGCTTTCATTTTTCTTTCATTTTTGACTGGAGATCTCGTTATGCAGTCGGCTTCCTTTTTTGACAACACCAGCCCAAATCCACGATTCACGGTGCACACACAAGCACAACAAGCCGCATCGAATTTGGTAGTCGATAACTTGAGCGTGAAATATCGCTCGATCGAAGCTTTGAGCAATGTCAGCTTTTCGGTGAAACCGGGTCGCTTAGTTGGCATCTTTGGACCGAATGGAGCCGGGAAAAGTACGCTGATCAAGGCGATGTTGGGATTGATCCCGTCGATTAGCGGCAAGGTGCTCTATCAAGGAAAACCGTTAGTCGATCAATTGGAACAAGTCGCGTATGTGCCGCAGCGATCACAAATTGACTGGAGCTATCCGGTGACGGTTTGGGATGTGGTGATGATGGGACGCACCAAGAAAACGGGCTGGTTTCAGCGGTATTCTTCGATTAGTCGGCGGTTGGCAACTCAGGCACTAGAGCGCGTCGGAATGATCGAATTTCGCGATCGAGCTATCTCAGATCTTTCAGGCGGTCAACAGCAACGAGTCTTTCTCGCTCGCGCACTGGCACAACAAGCAGAAGTGTTTTGCTTTGATGAACCGTTTGTCGGAATTGATCAGAAAACACAGTCGATTATGTTTGATGTGTTCAAAGAATTAACTCGTGAAAATAAATTGATTCTGGTCGTAAATCACGATCTTGGCGAATCGATCACGCACTTCGATGATTTGATTTTGCTGAACAAATCGCTGGTTGCCAGTGGAACCCGTCAGCAAGTCATGACCCAAGAAAATCTCGAACAGGCTTACGGTGGTAGAGTCGTCTTTTTCTCGGAAGCTGCTTAACCATGAATGCCCTGATTGAGCCTTTACAATACGGATTCATGCAGCGATCGCTAATCATTGCGATTCTTGTCGGATTGATTTGCGCGATCGTAGGAAGCTATCTGATCGTTCAGCGGTTAGCCCTTCTAGGGGATGCGATTAGTCATTCTGTCCTACCGGGACTCGCGATCGCGTTTCTATTCGGATTTAATATCTTTGTTGGTGCATTTATCGCAGGCGTTTTAAGTACTGTAATCATTGCCTGGATACGAGCGCGATCGCCGATTAAAGAAGATGCTGCGATGGGCATTGTGTTTAGTGCATTTTTTGCATTGGGAATCACATTAATCACGGTGATTCAAAAAGATAACAAGATTGATTTAAACCATTTTCTCTTTGGCAATATTTTAGGCGTTACCGTTAGCGATGTTCGAGATACAGCGATCATTGCTACGGTGATTTTAGCGGTCGTCTTTCTTTTTTACAAAGAACTACTTTTCTACACCTTTGATTCACTCGGCGCACAAGCCACAGGACTACCGACGAATTTATTGAATTTAGGCTTAATGGTACTGATCGCACTCACGATCGTCGCCAGTATGAAAGCCGTTGGAGTCATTTTAGTTTTATCGCTGCTGATCACTCCAGGTGCAACCGCTTATCTACTTGTCAAACGATTGCACCATGTCATGATTCTGGGAGCCGCGATCGGGATTCTTTCCAGTATCAGCGGCATGTATCTCAGCTATTTTTACAATCTGCCATCAGGAGCCGCGATCGTCATGGTCGCATCGGGTTTGTTTTTCCTTGCGTTTCTCCTCAGCCCGCGACACGGCATTCTCACCCAACCCAGAGCCAAAACCGCTCCGTCATTGCCATTACTGCGTGAAATTCGAGACTTGATGCCTAGAAATCGTCAAAAGGGTTGAACGAATCGAAGCGACTACGGCGGGGTTCATCTTCACGATTGCCGAGTTCGCTGGGGGGGCGCTCATTACTCCAAGCCCACCACACTTGCCCGCATTGACAGTGATAGAACTCCTGCCATTTTTTGCGGTAGTCCTCGGTAAAAACAGGCGATCGACGATTGATCCAAACGCGATCTGCTTCTTTTGAAGACTTGTGACAGGTTGGACAAGAGAAAGAGTAGGAATGGACTGCCGTTTGTGTCCATGCAGGCGGAACAGGTTCAAAAGCGTCCATCATGTGTTGGGTCGTGTTAACGCTGAACTCATTATGACTTGGAATTGGAGTTTCGAGATCACTAGACTTTTCACATCGTTACTACAAATCGAACCCCGCACACGCGGAAGCTCTATCAAAACTTATGCTCAATTTCTATGGGCGATACTGGATTTGAACCAGTGACCCCATCCGTGTGAAGGATGTGCGCTACCCCTGTGCCAATCGCCCTAGCTTTTATCACCATATCACAGGTTGACCCAGCTAGAGCGAAATCAAGTTTTGCAAATTTGTTTGTCCCCAGGTTGACACCGAGCCAGAAACCCAATATAGTACGTAGGTACTAAAAACATTCGTATTGCCCCTATCTTGTTGAGGACAACGCCATGAACGGATTAGGCACTCGCAGTAGACCTCGGAAAGAAACCACCGGAATCGTCACACACCGCACGATCGCACTGGATGCTGGAAACTATGACCTCAAGTTTTGGAACGGTGCAGGACATCCCAGAGCCATTCGATCGGTCAGATTCCAACTGCCTCAAGGACGTGACCCGGTGCGTTATTCCGACCAGTCGCCGCTGATCGAGCTGCCGGATGGAACTCGCTATCATTTTGGCACACAAGCGTACAAATATCGCCGCCAACAGCAAACCGTCGTCGAGAACAAAGTGGATTTGTCAAGGCTGCATCTCTATGCCTGTCTGGAACCAGAGCGCGATGAAGAACTCAGTCAATTTCCGCTGCATGTTTACGCTTCGACTCCTGATCCAAGTCGTAACGCAGATGCAATCAAATCTCAACTGCTTGGAATGCACGAGTTTAAACGGAATGGAATTTCATTTAGAATCACAGTTGAGCATGTTGAAGTAGAGCGCGAAGGAATCGGATCTTATCGCTATGCTGAACAGCTAGGACTCATTCCCGATAGTGGATATACGATCGTGGTTGATATCGGTGGCGGAACGTGGTTGACTCGCCTAATTGATGCTGAGGGCGATGTGATTGATGAGAATGTCATGGATCGCGGTGGATCGTACGAGTTGGCGACAGCAATTAGTTTCGATCGACGGTTGATCGATGGCTTGGGAACGACGGTTGATCCCGCGATCGTCATGGATGGCTTTAAATCCGGTCATTGTTATGCAGACACCGGATTATCCTGGTCGCTGTGGCTCGAAGAGTACCTCGATCCTTGGTTTAAGGGGATTTTTCAAACGATTAAAGCTCAGTACACTCCATATATGCCGCGTGTGACTCGATTTCTGGTCACTGGAGGCAGTTCACATCTGATCGCTGAACGGTTAGCCGGGCGGAAATTGTTTGCGGTGATGCCTGATCCGCAGTTCGCGAATGTGCGTGGATTGTTTCCGATCGCTGAGGGGTGGCAGCTATGTATGACAACAAAGTGAGACTCAGCAAAGATGTAATCGAAAAGGCAGAACTGATTGCAGCGGAATGGGGGTTGAAAAATGCCAGAGCCGCGATCGAAGCTGTGTTTCGTAAGTATGCCGATGATTATCTGTATGGACGATTGCAGGGAAGTTCTGTAACGATTCAGCGATCGCAACCTGTGATTGATCGAGATAGTCAGTCGGTTCCGTGTGAAGCGATCGACGAATTGGATGATTTGCTGGGTCTTTGAAATTCAAAGTCGATCGCGAACAGGAAATCAATTTAGCGTACAGTGATCAAGAGTTGGGTATCGTCCAGTTTCCCGAACTCTTGCTGTCTGTCTCCCAAGTTTCTATGCCCCTACCCGAACAATTGCTTGATCTGGCTTTACGCGATGGAGCCGAGTCTGCTGAAGTGTTTCAATCGCAATCGCTTTCTCGTCCGGTCTTTTTTGAAGCGAATCGTTTGAAACAACTGGAAAGCACTGAGGCGGAAGGAACGGCTTTACGGTTGTGGAAACAAGGTCGTCCAGGATTAGCGGTAGCTTATGGAGATGTTGAACCTCAAGCATTAGTCGATCGAGCGATCGCGATTAGTCAACTCAATGAACCCGAAGACATAGAGCTTTCACCTGCCTCACAACTGTCTTATCCAGATGTGGGTAAGACAGTTGCGGTTGAGCAGTTGGTTGAATGGGGCAAAATCGCGATCGAACTGGTGCGCGATCGTTATCCGGAGGTGCTTTGTTCGTGTGGTTGGGATTGTGAAGCGGAAACGACGCGATTAATTAATTCCAATGGTCTTGATTGCGGCTATACGGATACGACATTGAGCGGGTTTCTCGAAGTCGAATGGGTTCGGGGCGATGACTTTCTCAATGTGGCGGATGGACAGACGGAACGCGATCGACTTGATCCAATCGCGATCGCACAACAGGTTTTACAACGACTGGATTGGGCGAAAGAAAATACTGCGCCCCCAGTCGGAAAAGTGCCGATTCTGTTTACCTCGAAAGCGATGGACATGCTGTGGGGAACGGTGCAATCGGCACTCAATGGCAAGCAAGTGATCGAAGGGGCATCCCCTTGGAGCGATCGATTAGGAAAGCTTGTGACTTCTGAAGCGATCACCCTTTCACAGCAGCCGAATGTAGGACCGTTTAGCTGTCCGTTTGACGATGAAGGGACACCGACTCGGATGATTACGTTTATCGATCGAGGTGAACTGCAACTGTTTTACGCCGATCGTACAACCGGGAAATCCTTGGGCAGTGGGACGACTGGGAACGGATTTCGATCGGGTTTAGGAAGCTATCCAACACCAGGACTGTTCAATATTTTAGTGAAACCAGGAACGAAGTCTTTAGAGGAATTAATCTCGTCGATCGACAACGGTTTAATCGTGGATCAAATGCTTGGAGGGGGCGCGGGGATTTCTGGCGAGTTTTCGATCAATGTCGATTTGGGATATCGAGTTGAGAATGGTCAAATCGTGGGCAGAGTTAAAGACACGATGGTTGCAGGTAGCGTTTATACCGCGTTGAAGAATTTGGTGGAGTTGGGAGGCGATGGTGAGTGGAATGGATCGTGCTTTACGCCTTCCGCGATCGTTGAGGGGCTTTCTTGTACCGGACGAGCTTAGGCAAGGTTTGAACACAGTATGATAGTTCCTTCGCTGCGTTGTACTCCCGCCCCGAATTTCATTCCGGGGCGAGTGCTGCAATCAACGATCGATTTCCAAACATCCTCTTAAAGATCGATCGATAAAGCGTCAGCACGAGGCGCTACAATGTGACGGTTGAATTTGAGCAACCTACCTTGATTGAGCGTTACACCCTGCCTGAGATGGGCGATTTGTGGACGGATCACTACAAATTTAAAACCTGGCTCGATGTTGAAATTGCAGTGTGTGAAGCACAAGCCGAGCTAGGTTATATTCCGGCTGAAGCGGTCGAAGAAATTAAATCGAAAGCCAAATTTGAGGTCAGTCGGATTCTGGAAATCGAAGCACAAGTTCGTCATGATGTGATTGCATTTCTAACGAATGTCAATGAACATGTGGGTGATGCGGGACGCTACATTCACTTAGGGATGACCAGCTCCGATGTGTTAGATACCGCGCTTGCACTCCAAATGGTCGCCAGCTTAGACGTGATCATGACGCAGGTGGAAGCGTTGATCCAGGCGATTCGATATCAGGCGCAACAACATCGCAATACAGTAATGATTGGTCGATCGCATGGCATTCATGCGGAGCCGATTACATTCGGATTTAAGCTTGCAGGCTGGTTAGCAGAAATGCTGCGACATCGCGATCGACTTTGTGCGTTGAGAAAATCGATCGCGGTCGGTCAAATTTCTGGAGCCGTGGGAACTTATGCGAATATTGATCCACGCATCGAAGCATTGACCTGTCAGCATTTGGGATTGGAACCGGATACAGCATCGACTCAGGTGATTTCTCGCGATCGACATGCGGATTTTATGAATGGGTTGGCGCTGTTGGGAGCCTCGATCGAGCGATTCGCTGTTGAGATCCGCAATTTGCAAAAAACCGATGTTTTAGAAGTCGAGGAGTTCTTTTCAAAAGGACAGAAAGGATCGTCAGCAATGCCCCACAAGCGAAATCCGATTCGATCGGAGCGGCTGACCGGAATGGCACGTTTACTGAGAGGATATGCAGTTGCAGCTTTAGAAAACGTCGCACTTTGGCATGAGCGGGATATTTCTCATAGTTCTGTAGAACGAGTTGCACTGCCTGATGCCTGCATTCTCACTCACTTTATGTTGGTTGAAACAACAGATTTAGTGAGAAATCTGCTGGTTTATCCCGAAAACATGGCGCGGAACATGAACGTTTACGGCGGAGTCGTGTTCAGTCAGCGAGTGATGCTGGCATTAGTGCAGAAAGGATTGAGCCGTGAAGATGCTTATGCGATCGTGCAATCTTGTGCCCATCAAGCTTGGAACAAAGATGATGGCAACTTCCGCAAGCTTTTGAGCGACGATCCGCGTGTGACTGAAACAATGTCGCCTGCTGAACTCGATGAATGTTTTGATCCACAAGTTCACCTCAAGAACTTAGATCAGGTTTATCAGCGGCTGGGCATTTAGTTATTTGGGCGAAGTCAATAACAACAATCGAGGGTGCGTTACTTGCCAAAACGCACCCTTTATTTTTTAAATTTGCGTGCTTCATGAAGTTCTAGTAATCCAGTACCGTGAATCTACGGATGGTATTCTCCGCGTAATTGCCGAGAGAAAAACTTAAAATTCTAGTATCAAATTTAATCTCTTCAGTCCTGATTTCGCTGATAAAGCTTTGAAATTCCGATGATATCTGAGTCGCAGAAGTTACACTCTCAAAAAATCTAAATTTTTCACCTCTCGGTATTATCTTCAAGATTCTCTTAAGAAGCTTGTCTTTCTCCGTAAATACCAGTAAGCTACAAATAACTCAGACCGTGTGAATCAGCATCTATCGATTGTCCTACCGTTCAGAATCAGTGCGATCAATAGCGGCTGTCCGCATCTCAGGGAGTTTAACGGGCTGCACTACCTCACTGCCCAGTTATCAATTGAAAAACTTGTGCACGTCCCAAGTTTTGGCGGATCTGGGCGAAACCGATCCACCCTTACGGAGCGCTATGGTGAAATCCTATCCGAGCCTGCATCCGCATCGTTTACTGCTTCGATTAGTGCATCAACGATTAACGGGATGCCTTCAAGTTGAAACGAACCTTGCAGATTGGTCAATCTACTTCAGCGAAGGAGAACTCACCTTTGCGACCAGTTCGCTGTCTCCTTTTGAGCGACTCGATCGACATCTCGGCAGATTGAGCCAGCGAGTTCCAAATCTGGGTGGCGCGATGCGATCGCAGATTCGATCATTGTTCGATCGTAAACCGCCGCAGAGCCGGATTAGCCCCGATTACCAAGCGATTCTGCGATTAGTCGAGCAGCAGTATCTCACGATCGATCAAGCACAACAGTTGATCAAAGAAGTGGCTCAGGAAGTTCTGAATGGATTTCTGATGCTCTATGAAGGACAGTCGGAAGTGATTGAACGCGCTAAGTTCGATCCTTATCCAGAACTGTGCCGGATGGAGCTTTTACCACTACTAGCAAGGAACCATCAGCCTGCACGATCGAGCACTCGTCAAATGCAGTTTGGCAGCCAGACCGCCGTGATCGAGCGACCTGTTGAAACGTTGATTGCAGTAGAGCCACGATCGTACAAAATTGTTTGCATTGATGATAGCCCCTCGATTTTGCAAGCAATTCAAACTCATTTAGATGAGCAATTTAATGTGGTGATGATTGCTGATCCACTGAAAGCGTTAATGCAAGTGATGAGACACAACCCCGATGTGATTTTGCTCGATGTTGGAATGCCGAATCTCGATGGGTATGAGCTTTGTGCAATGTTGCGACGGCATCCGAGATTTCGAGCAACTCCCGTGATCATGGTCACGGGTCACACCGGATTTATCGATCGAGCAAGAGCCAAACTGGTTGGCGCATCTGGCTATTTGACCAAGCCATTTACGCGCACAGAACTGCTCGACACGATCGCGAAATACATTCCCATTCATGCGATTTGAACGCTCTGAACTAGGTTGAACTCAATGTTAATCAATACTGTTTTGATTGTCGAAGATACTGCTTCAGAAAGAGAACTGCTTAGCCATTATCTACAGGAAGGCGGCTATGTGGTGATTGAAGCAGTGAGTGCAAAAGAAGCACTCGATAAAGTCGCGGAACATAAGCCCGATGTGGTTGTGACTGATGTGGTGATGCCCGGAATGAGCGGATTTGCACTTTGTCGCGCTCTTAAACGGCATCCCATTACAGAAGATGTTCCGATCATTATTTGTACCTCGAAGAACCAAGACATCGATCGACTATGGGGCATGAAACAGGGCGCAGATTTGTATATGACAAAACCGTTTACTCGTGACCAATTGATTCGAGCGGTTCAATCTGTGGGAGGTTAAACATGAAAAGTTCCGCGATCGCTGTGCGATCCTCGATTCCTAGAAGTTTGGGTCAGGTGTATCTCAAATTCGATCTCGGCGCAAAAATTCCGGTCGTGGTGCCGATGAACTATGTGCGAGAAGCCATTTCTCGATCGCTGCAACATCTCACTCCGATGCCAGAGATGCCGCCGTATGTACTGGGATTGATGCACCGACAGGCACAAGTGATGTGGTCGATCGATCTTGCACAGTTGCTAGAGGTCGGTAGCATCAATGCGCATTTAGCCGAACAGGATTTCATCATTCTGCGAGTCGGTTCGACTGCTTTCGCGATCGCAGTGCATCAGATTCATGGCTCGACTTGGCTTTCATCCGAAGAGATTCAGCCGTCTCTGAGTCATGCTACTGGACGATTTTCACACTATCTCAGCGGCTGTGTGCTGAAAAAACAAGAAGTAATGTTTGTGCTTGATGCAGAAGCGATCGTGCAGTCTCCAAGCTTTCAGCACAATGAATTGTTCTAATTGTTCACGTTCCCCCAAGATACTCGCTGACTCATGATTGACCAACTCTCTCCCAACTCCAAGCGGTTTATCACACCGCCTGCCTATCGTGCTAGTGATCCCGTTCGTTCTGCTCCTAAACCTGTTCAAAACTGGCTCGATCGCATGACTTTACGCCAAAAAACAGCCATTTTTGCGATAGTTCTCAGTACAGTTCCGATCGCTGTCATGGGACTTACCAGCTACTTTTTCGCCAATCAAGCGATCACACAGCAAGTCACAGGCGCACAACAGTTAGCAGCAACCCGCTTGAGTGATTTGATCAGTCGCTATATGGCGCAGCGATACGCAGATATTCAAGCCTTGGCAAACTTTCCGATGCTGACTGAAGCAACGATTCGGAATCCAGGAGTTTTAGCAGAGCGAAATGAAGCACTCGATCGCATTACTCAATCGTATGCTCAATACAGTAATATTGCAGTATTCGACTTGGAAGGGAATGCAATTCTGCAATCGGGCGATCGACCCGATCCGAACCAATCGAGTCAGGAATATTTCAAAGAAGCAATCCGAGCGAATCGAGCTGCATTCAGTCAATCGAGCGTCACCGCAGACAGCAAAAGTTCTCAGATTTATCTCACGGCTCCGGTTCGTGACACTCAAAACGGAAGAACGATCGCGGTGATTCGAGCGACATTGCCGCTGGAAAAGCTTTCTGAACAGCTTGTAACCTACACCTTGATTGGGCGTGAGTATAGCATCATTGATCCAGCAACCAATCGTGTAATTCTCAGTTCTCGACCAGAGCGATTGAATCAAGAAGCGCCAGTCTTGTTCCCTGAATTTCCTCAGATGAAGTCTACGGCACAAGTCAATACGCGATCGCTCAATGAAGGACGCGATCAGTTTATTTTCACTTACAGCCCTTGGACAAAGTTAGACAATCTGCCTGATCTCAACTGGCAATTAATGTTAGGCAACAATACCCAAAACGCTTTTCGAGCTAGAAGAACCTTGTTGCTTCTATTAGGAGCGAGTACCATCATTGCAGCCGCGTTAGTCGCTTGGTTAGCCACATTATTAGCAAATCGCTTGACTCGGCGAATTGTCTCTGTTGCAAAAGCGGTTCAACGAATCGGGCAAGGACAGCTTGATACCCGACTGCGAATCGTTGGAGATGATGAAATTACACTGTTGGGTAGCAACATCAACTACATGGCGGGACAGCTTCAGAAGCTAATTTCTGAGCAAACCCAAACCTCGCAAAACTTACAGCGATTGAACGAAGCAACATTCAACATTCGTAAAACGCTCGATGCGAACTTGATCATGCAGTCGGGTGTGAATGAAGTTCGGAAGCTGATTGATGTCGATCGAGCGATCGTCTATCTGTTCGATGAAACCTGGAAGGGTCGAATTGTGGCAGAGTCAGTTGGTTTAGAGTTTCAAGCCGCACTGGGAACCAACATTTATGATCCTTGCTTCTCAGAGCGCTATGTTGAGAAGTACCGCAATGGGCATGTGCAAACGATTTCAAACGTCGAAGATGCAGATCTTGATTCTTGCTACCGGGGACAACTTGAAGCCTTTCAGGTAAAGGCGAACATTGTTGCACCGATGGTCGTCGAAGGCAAGCTGATTGGGTTGCTGGTGGGTCATCATTGTACTGGTTCGCACTATTGGGAATCTTGGGAAATTAATTTATTTACTCAGATTGCAGTTCATCTCGGTAATGCGCTAGAGCAAGTGAAGCTCACCGAGCAACGTCAGCAAGTGACGAGCATTCAGGCTTTAGCGGAAGAGCGTCAACGCACTCAAGATGCCTTACAATCTCAACTGCTGCAACTATTACGTCACGTTGAACGGGCAGCAATGGGAGATTTGACCGTTCGAGCCGATGTGACTCCAGGCGAGATTGGAACGGTGGCTGATTTCTTTAACTCGATCGTGGAAAATCTCCAGCATTTAGTCGGTCAAGTCAAGCAAGCTTCCTTACAAGTCAATTCTTCACTGGGTCAGCATGAATACGCCGTACGGGATCTGGCTCAAGATGCTTTAAAGCAAGCTAAAGAAACTTCTGCCACACTCGATTCTGTGCAACACATGATGCAATCGATTGAGAAAGTTGCCGAAAGTGCTCAAAAAGCCGCAGAAGTCAGCCGTAGTGCTTCGATGACCGCTGAAAGTGGCGGGATGGCAATGGATCTAACCGTTCAGCAGATTTTAGGACTGCGACACACGATCGGAGATACTGCGAAGAAGGTCAAACGATTGGGAGAATCTTCGCAGCAGATTTCTAAAGCGGTGTCTTTGATTAATCAAATCACCGTACAGACGAATTTGCTTGCAATCAATGCGGGAATTGAAGCGGCGCGGGCGGGAGATGAGAGTCAAGGATTTGCCGCGATCGCTGAAGAGGTCGCAGCATTAGCGGCTCGTGCAGCAGATGCAACTCACGAAATTGAACAGTTAGTGGCAGACATTCAGCGCGAAACGAGCGATGTGGTTGAGGCGATGGAAGAAGGAACCACACAAGTCGTGGAAGGGACAAGGTTTGTCAAGAATGCGAAACAAAGCTTAGAGCAGATTGTTGCTGTGTCTCATCAAATTGATCAACTCGTGCAATCCATCTCGATCGCAACCGTGTCACAGGTGGAAACTTCGCACACGATTACAACCTTAATGCAGAACATTGCTGAGATTGCAGAACGAACTTCGGATTCGTCGATCGAGGTTTCAAACTCGCTGCGTCAAACCGTGGATATTGCTCAAGAACTTCAACAATCGGTTGGAACCTTCAAGGTGAATTAGGGTGAATTCGATAGATCTTTTCGCTTCGTTGTTTGCGGCTTCTGCCCCCTAAATCCCCCACGTGTGGGGGACTTGGAGCCTGGAAAAATGATTCGATTTGAGAAACGCTTCTACTTCAAAGTCCCCCAGAATGGGGGATTTAGGGGGCGAAACACCCAGAAACGGAGCGAAAAATTTCGTCGTGCGTTGAATTAGTCTAAACAGTCTCTTCTATCCTCTACTCTTTTCTCACAGTCTATGTCAAACGAAAAGGAACTAGAAATTCGTCGGCAATTTCTAGACGAAGCGCAAGAATACATCGCTAGCCTAGAAACTGCGATCGTAGAACTTTCTCAAGGACTCAACTCACCCACGATCAATGCGGCTCTACGAGTTGCACACTCGCTCAAAGGTGGAGCCGCAATGATGGGCTTTAAGCTCCTCAGCGAGTTAGCTCATCAATTAGAAGATGCGCTGAAAGTGCTAAAGATGCGTGAGTCGATCGCGATCGACTCCGAAACGAATCACCTCTTGCTGCTTTGTGTAAACTGTCTCTATCAAATCATCGGCTTTGAGCGCTACGGTGAACCGATTAATCCAACTTGGATCAGCAAAGAAGTTGAACCAACTTTTGCAGAACTACGATCGCGGCTCGGTGAACCGCAAGCAGAAACAGCAGCATCCGTATTGTCGATCGACAATCATCAAGATCTTGTCCCATTATTGTTTGAAACCGAGGTGGAAGAGAGCCTCCAGCGGCTTGAAGAATTACTCGCCACTTCCAATCAATCTGGATTAAAAGCAGAAGCGATCTTACTTGCTCAAGAACTAGGCGGACTGGGCGAAATGCTGCAACTGCAAGATTTCACTCAGCTTTGTGATTCGATCGAACAATCTTTACTGACTTCACCTCAGCATTTGATTGCTGATGTCACTCGTACTGCGCTAAAGACTTGGCGACGCACTCAAGCATTGATTCTCACAGGACAGCTTGACCAAGTTCCGACAGAGATTGATCCGATCGGAGTGACTCAAACCGTTTCCGCTCAGGTTGTACAAACAATCACGGCAACCGATGAAATTACAGAAGACTCAAACACAACCGTACGGGTTTCGGTGCGTCAACTCAATCGGATTCAAGATTTGTTTGGCGAATTGACCATCGATCGCAATGGTTTAGACCTCAATCTCAGACGAATTCGCGGTCTAACTCGCCAACTCGCTCAGCGGCTCCAAATCTTGCAGCAAGTGAACTATAAGCTAAGAACCATTTACGATCGAGTTGCAACGCCACAACCCGCGATGAGTGGTCGATCGATTACCAGTGTCCTCTCTTCATCGAGTGAATTCGATATTCTAGAGATGGATCGCTACACTGACCTACATTCGCTTTCACAGCAGGTGATTGAAACGATTGTGCAACTGCAAGAAGTCACTGATGATCTAGGTATTAGCCTCGACGACACGGATCAAAGTGCAAGAAACGTTAATAAGACCTCAAAACAACTGCAATCAGGCTTTACTCGATTGAGAATGCGCCCGTTTGCCGAACTGGTCGATCGCTTTCCGCGTGCTTTACAAGAATGGTGCAGTGACTACGGTAAATCGGTGCGATTGCACATTGAAGGCGAAGCGGTATTGCTCGATCGTAATATTCTAGAAACCCTTCAAGATCCATTACTTCATCTGCTTCGGAATGCGTTTGATCACGGCATTGAAGATTTCCAAACTCGCATGGAGCGAGGTAAACCTGCTGAAGGCTTGATCGAACTAAGAGCCATGCAGCAAGGAAATCGAACGGTGATTACCATTCAAGATGATGGAGCAGGAATCGCGATCGACAAAATCCGCGATCGGGCTGCCGAAATTGGACTTGATCCTGCATTGTTAGCTTCTGCGAGTGAAGCCGAACTGTTATCGCTGATCTTTGAACCCGGATTTAGTACCAGCGATCGAGTGTCTGATCTCTCAGGTCGCGGAGTCGGAATGGATGTGGTTCGCACCCATCTCCAGCAAATCCGGGGTGAAATTACAATCAACACTCAAGTTGGAGTTGGAACCACGTTTACCTTATCTGTTCCTGCGACTCTTTCAACGGTGCGAGTTGTGTTAGCGGAAAGCAATGGAGTGCTATTAGCAATTCCGAGTGAAGCGATCGCAGAAGTGATTCTATTCAAGCCAGAAAACGTGATTCCAACCGGAGTCGGAGAAGCGATCGACTATCAAGGTCAGCCCGTTTCACTGATTCGATTGCAACATAAACTGCACTTCAACTGCATCCGAACAAGACATAGCTATGAAACGCCGCCGATGTTGGAATCAGATAGCGTTATCCTCATCAGACAAGGCTTGCAACTGACTGCACTACAAGTCGATCGCTGTTGGACGGATCAAGAAGTGACCGCACGATCGATGAGTAGCTTTCTCCCACTCCCTACGGGCTACAACGGGTGTACAATTTTAGGAGATGGGCGAGTTGTTCCATTGGTGAACGTGCCAGAATTTCTGCATGAGGTTACTAGTCCGCCCAGAGTTCAGCCTTCTCTTCCTGCATTGCTCAGTGCAGCAACGAGCGTTTCACTACCGACGATTCCAAGTATTCTCGTCGTTGATGATTCGATCAATGTGCGACGTTTTCTCGCCTTGACGCTCTCGAAATCGGGCTATCAGGTGGAACAAGCCAAAGATGGTCAAGACGCGATCGAACAACTCGAAGCCGGACTTGCTGTACAAGCGATCGTTTGTGACATCGAAATGCCGCGACTCGATGGATTCGGATTGTTAACCAAGCTCAAAGCCAATCGCAAGTTAAATCATATTCCGGTGACCATGTTAACCTCTCGCAGCGGAGATAAACATCGACAACTAGCGACGCAGCTTGGAGCCGAAGCTTATTTCCCGAAGCCTTATAATGAACAGGCACTGCTTCAAACCTTAGAGCGATTGATTGCTTAACGCGCTTTTCGCTCAACTAGCCTGCTATTTTAGGGAAAATGCTGCAAGTCTCGATCGTCATTCCCACCTTAAACGAAGCCAATCACATCGAACGCACACTGCGGCAACTTGCACTCCTTGATCCGCCACCCGTCGAAGTGCTGATCGTCGATGGCGGCAGTCAAGATCAAACTGTCACTCTTGCACAAGCAGCAGGAATGCAGGTGCTAATTTGCGATCGACGTGGGCGCTCAGTTCAGATGAATCACGGGGCAAAATCAGCGATCGGGGATGTGGTTTGTTTTCTCCATGCCGATACGAGTGTGCCCGATGATTTAGTTGCGATTATCGATCGCGTTCTAGCTGATCCAAGCGTTGCGGGTGGCGGCTTTGTTTCCCTAATGGCTGGAAGCCAAACCACTCGCTGGGGAATTTCGCTGCATAACTACCTCAAAACTTACTATGCACCTTTGCTGTTTAGACCACATTTGTTCTTTCGAGGATTACGCCTCTTATTCGGGGATCAAGTCATGTTTTGTCGGCGGAGTGATTTTTGGGAGTGTGGTGGCTTCGACGAGACACTTCCGATCATGGAAGACTGTGATTTGTGCTTGCGCCTAGTGCAAAAAGGGCGACTTCGACAGGTCAATCGAGTGGTGCAATCTTCCGATCGTCGTGTGGCGCATTGGGGAGCCTGGAAAGCAACGGCAATCTACCTGTACATCGGTGTTTTATGGGGAGTTGGTGTCTCTGCGGACTACCTCAAGAAATTTTATGAGGATATTCGCTGAGTCACGAAAGTTTTGCTACAAGCTTTAACAGAAATTGCAGAGTGGGATTGAGAAAGGTTTTACGATAGTGCTCGTCTGCTGCTTGTTTAATTGCTCCTGCCTGAGTCGGGTAGGGATGAATCACCTGAGATAGTGCTTTTAGTCCCTGTTTTGTCACCATCGCGAGTGTAATTTCGCTGATCAAATCGCCTGCATGATTGGCAACGATCGTCGCTCCGAGGATCTGATCTGAGCCGCGTTTTAGCAGAATTTTCACAAAGCCGTCTGTTTCGCCATCGGTTAAGGCTCGATCGACATCCGAAAACGGAATATGAATCGTCTCTGTATTGATTCCTCTCGCTTGAGCCTCCGTTTCATAGAGTCCCACATGAGCAATTTCGGGATCAGTATAAGTCGCCCAAGGCATCACAAGCGTATTGAATTTGCTACGCCCGATTCCAAATGGAGCAAACAAAGCATTCCGAATCACAATCCGAGCCGCAGCATCAGCCGCATGAGTGAATTTCCACTTGAGACAAATATCGCCCGCCGCATAGATACGAGAGTTCGTCGTTTGAAGATAATCATCAACGATTACGCCAGAAGCATTGTACTCAACTCCCACTGCTTCTAAATTCAGCCCTTCCACGTTCGGCGATCGTCCTGCACCGATTAAAATCTCATCGACTACTACGGTTTGAATTACGCCTTGCTGCTCGTAGTAAATCACCTTACCTGCATCTGTCTGCTCGATTCGTTTCACTGCGCTACTGAGAACCAGGTTAATTCCTTCTTGTGAAAAGCGCTCTTGAACGATTTGTGCGGCATCGGCATCTTCTCGATCGAGCAAATGAGCATTTTTATGAATCAGCGTCACTTCACTCCCCAACCGCCCAAAGGCTTGAGCAAATTCACACCCGATCGGACCCCCGCCGATCACCGCTAAACGATTGGGTCGATCGACAAGTGAAAACACCGTTTCATGCGTGAGAAATCCAGCTTCTACCAGCCCAGGAATGTCCGGATAAGCAGCCCGCGCCCCGGTCGTAATCGCTGCTTTCTTAAAACGCAAACGACGATCATTTACCTCAACGGTTCGCTGATCGAGAAACGCTGCCCGACCCAGAAACACATCAATGCCCAATTGACTGAATTCTTTGGCTGAATCATGCGGGCTAATCTCGGCACGAACTCGCCGCATTCGCTGCATCACTGCGGCAAAATCAACCTCTACCGATTCCGGTGGACGAATGCCAAACCTTGCAGCATCTCGGATAGTCGCCGCGACTCGTGAGGATTGAATCACCGTCTTAGAAGGCACACAGCCGAGCGTCAGACAATCGCCCCCCATCAGGCTTTTCTCGATTAAGGCAATTTTTAATCCTAGGTTTAATCCAGCCGCTCCAGCCGCTACGACCAAACCAGCCGTACCTGCCCCGATGACAACGAGGTCATAGAGCGGAGCAGGTTCAGGATTGACCCAATCGGGAGGATGCACCTGAGCGAGTAATGCCTGATTGTATTCGTCGAAAGGTTGAACCGCAGGTTCATCGAAAATTGAGCGAGTCATAGAATTACACGATCGCGCCACTACAAGAACTTCCAGCACCAGCCGTACAGCCAAAACAATGATGACCCGTTACAATCTCACGCTGAGCCAGTTGCGCCAGATTAAAATCACGGATGTGGGGTCGCTGACCGTCTGACGGTTGCGCCTCTAAGTCCAACATCTGATTAAAATCACAGTCAAAAATGCGACCATCCCAAGAGATTGACAGTGTGTTACGGCACATCAAGCCTGAAATCGTCCCCGGATTAAAGGCATTCACAAGCCGTTCCATATACGCCTGTAAGCTATTCGATGTTTCTAACCATTCGAGAAACCGAGCGATCGGCATATTGTTTAGGGCAATTAAGCGATCGAAGGTAATGCCATAGTTTTTCTCTAGCCCTGATTTCCATTCTTTTTCGATGCAGGGATTCATTTTGGCAAGGCAAGTTTCCAAGGGATTCGTCACCAGTACTAATTGGCGTTGTGGATCGCCCTTTCCATAGCCAACCGCATTTAATCGCTGCAACGCTTCGATCGACTTCTCAAACGTCCCATCGCCACGCTGAGTATCGGTGCCTTGCTGCTGATAATGCGGTAGTGAACACACAATTTCAACACCGCGATCGCCCAACCATTCCGGCAAATCCTGCATTCGGGGCAACAATAGCACCGTCAAATTACAGCGATCGATCACATGCTTACCGCGTGCAACACATTGATCCACGAGATAGCGAAAATTCGGGTTCAGTTCAGGCGCACCACCCGTGAGATCGACGGTATGCGCTTCGGTTTGATCCAATGCTTGCAAACAGGCATCGATCGTCGATCGATCCATATTCTCAGTGGTGCGTGTGGGACCTGCATCGACGTGACAATGGCTACACGTCATATTGCAAAGCTTGCCAAGATTGATTTGAAAAATCTCTAGCTTGCTCGGTTGAAAACGTTGCCATTGATGAGCCACTAAAGTTTGAGCGAAATCACCTTGCTGCGGAGTTTGTGACCAATCGATCGCCGCTAAAGTTGCCTGCTGTTGTTGTGGGTTGGCTAAGCGCGATCGTCCATACAATGTTGCGGTGTGATTCCGTTGACGGTTCTGCTCGATATTCATCTTCAAGTCCTTTACCGTTTCTGCTCTAGCTTATCGTTTCTAGTTAGCCATGAACCTCAATTTAATAGGATGTTTTAACTTGATGCCAAACCGATAAATCTTCGGGTCGATCGATATCAGTCAGCATCGGTAAACAAGCGATCGATAAATTCACCTGGGTCGCGATTTCTACTGTTTGCTCAAAGACGCGATCGGTACTCCACGCGATCGAGCGAAATAAACCAGACTCAAATCTTCGCAGTCCAATCAGATAATAACCACCATCCGTTGCAGGACCTAACACAAGATCAGTTTGCTGTAAGTTCTCAAACGCCTGTGTAAGCAATCGAGTTTCTAACTCTGGACAATCAGTACCAATGATCACCGTTGCTTTGACACCTCGATCGAATCCAACTTGGAACGCTTGCGACATACGATCGCCTAAATCGCCTTCGGGCTGAGGTTGATAGTATAAATCTGCTCCTAACCAGGTTTGCATCTGATCGCGATCGCCGCCCGCAAACCAGACTTCAACACTCACCGGATAGCTTTGCTGTAACAATCGAACTTGTGTCAGCGTCCGCTCAGTCATCTGACGGTGTAACTCTGCGGCGGCTACATCGCCCAAAGCCGGAATCAGTCGCGTCTTTGCCTTGCCCGGTTCTGGATAACGAGTAAAAATAACAAGGCGATCGTTCACGAATTTAACTGGGTTTATGGAAACGAATGTGCGTCAACAATATAACCGAATGGCGAGGATCTACGATCGCGTTTGGAGTCGTTATATTTCTAAATCCTTGTCGTTTCTCAAAGACTGGGCGCAGCTTGACTCAACTCGTACGGTGCTAGATGTTGCTTGTGGAACTGGAACCTTTGAGCGCTTAGTACTTCTGGAGCATCCGACTCAACAGATCACAGGTATTGATTTGTCTGAGAAAATGCTGGAAATTGCCGAAGAGAAGTGCCGTGATTATCCGAATGTTTCGTTTCACATTGCTTCGGTTACGGCATTACCTTTTAGCGATCGTACTTTTGATACGGTCATCTCTGCCAGTGCTTTTCACTACTTTGAGAATCCGTCTGCTGCGCTGCTCGAAATGAAACGAGTTCTTAAACCAGACGGTGAATTGATTATTCTTGATTGGTGTAAAGATGATTGGCTTTGCCGCATCTACGATTTTGTTCTGAAGCGGTTCGATTCTGCTCATGAACACTGTTACACCCAGGCTGAATTTCACCATCTTCTGAATGAAACAGGCTTTCAAATTCAACGTGCGACTCGATTTCGGATCGGTCTAGCTTGGGAATTAATGATTGCAACCGCCACGAAAATGTCGATCGAGCAAACTCAGGTTCCTGATTAAACTGAGGAAGGTTATGCCAAATCAGTTTGTTAATGCTACAAATCCTTCGCCCCCTAAATCCCCCATTCTGGGGGACTTTGAAACCTAAAACAGTTCCTTGTCTCTGAGAAACTTTTACCATCAAAGTCCCCCACTCGTGGGGGATTTAGGGGGCTTGAAGATCTGTAATGCTCAAGGAGCGATTTGGTATTAGAGCGTTGTAATTCTATGCAAGCAACCGAAGATAATCAATTCACTCAGTCGCGTCGTTATGACTTTGATTGGCTGAGAGTGCTGGCAGTTGTATTACTGATCTATTTTCATGCGGCTGCCGTGTTCTATCGAGGGGACTTAGGCGAGTTTTACATTCAAAATGCTCGATCGAGTCCGGTGATGAATGGTTTTGTGCTATTTGTGCATCAGTGGCACATGCCGCTATTTTTCCTGATCTCTGGTGCAGGGACTTGGTTCGCACTGTCTTATCGCTCTGCGAAGCAGTATGTTCAAGAACGCTGTCAGCGACTCCTCATTCCATTTGTGTTTGGAACGCTGGTGCTGATTCCGCCTCAAGTGTATTTGCGACTGCTCGATCAGTCCACCTACAAACAGTCGTACTGGCGATTCTATCCAGAGTTCTTCAATGGAATTCGTCCCTATGGCAACTTTGAATGGGGACATCTTTGGTTTCTGGTCTATCTGTTGACGTTTTCATTGATTGCACTACCGCTATTGCTGCATTTGCGAAGACCCGATGCACTACTACGATCGACATTCGCCAATTGGATTGAAAAACCCGGTGTTATTCTGCTGATGGCATTGCCTTTAGCTGCGATCGAAGGTAGTTTACGACCGCATTGGATCGGGTTTCAAAACCTATATGACGACTGGGCAAATGTCTGTTTGTATTTGCTGTACTTTATCTATGGCTATTTGATTTGCTCAGATGCTCGATTCGGTGATGCGATCGACAAACATTTAGGAATCGCGTCAGGATTAGCAATTCTCTGCATGGCATTGTTTCTCGGTCTATGGCAAAGTGATCTCATTCCCGATCGCGCCTACTCGGTGAACTATGTCCTGTATCAATGCTTTCGAGGCTGCAATAGCTGGTTCTGGGTATTGATGGTGCTAGGATTGGGACGAAAATTTTTGAACGTTAACAGTAAGCTGCTCTCTTATGCAAACGAGGCAGCTTATCCGGTGTATTTGCTACATCAAACCGTTTTAGTGACGATCGCATTTTACGTCGTGCGCTGGAATGCAGATGTGATGACAAAGTTCTTGATCATCAGCACAGCTTCGATCATTGCCACGATCGCGCTGTATGAGGTATTCATTCGACGCTTCAACGGGGCGCGATTTTTGTTTGGTCTAAAGCTGAGATAGCAAACTTTAAAGTTGCTCTTTGCTCCATTCTCGTAGCACGATCAAGGCTTGAGCAAGCCCGATCGTATCACTCTGCTCTAAAAATTCTAGGACTCGCGTTCCTGGCAAGGCGGGAAATAATCTACTATTGGCAGTCGCAATGTACCTATCACCCTCAAGCTGATAAATCTGCAAACTGCCTTTTAGCACATCATCGCCAACGGTGGTCGTATAGCGCCAAATTTCAGGAACACCCATCGATACGTAAATTGATTCTCGATCGAGTGCTCCTTTTCCGATCGCCACTTCGATCGCCAATTCCGGCGGCTCTGCTCGATTCATATCGAGTTCCGCCCGTTTCTGAAGTCGTACCTCTTGCAGCGAATACATCGCGTCGGGTTGAATTGCACGTCCCAGATCGGGAAGTGTCAGCAACACAGAACCGAGTGAATAAATTTTTAGATACAGTTCATCTGCTAACACCAAAATGAGAGACTCGATCAATCGCAAACAGCGATCGTGTTCTTCGAGCGGTGTCATCATTTCGAGCTTGCCACGGTCATAAGTTAAACGCGCTGTCCGAGTCTGCCCTAGTTCGCCCAGCAATTCCTCGAACGATTGCCAACTCACCCCCGATAGCGTCACTCTTTTTTCAGTGGGAGTGGGTTTTCTGCCCATAATGTTTACCCTTAAAAGTCTATGAAGTATCGTACTGCGTTTGTCCGTCTCGGTAAGGGGGTCTTGTGTGGAGTTTTGTTACTAGCAAGTGGATTGACGATCGGCTTTTTCACACCGCGCCGCTGGACTCAAACTGCATCTTGTGACAATCAGCCGTATCGCCTTTATGTTCAAGGAGACGCGATGCACGTCAATCTAGTGATGCCAGTAGATAACGGTGTTTACGATTGGCGACAGTTCTTAAATCTTCAACGAATTGGGAGTGATACGAATGAGAACTATCGTTACCTCAAAATGGGCTGGGGCGATCGTATTTGGTATACCGAAGTTTCCGATTGGTCACAGATGAATGTCTTGGACATCGGTCGAGTTTTATTGAAACCCGGAAACGCTTCGGTGATGTATGTTCAGGGCTACAGTGCAAAGCCAGAAAATATTCGATGTGTGGGAGTCGATCGAGAACAGTATCTGCGCTTTGTCAATTTTCTTCAGAACTCTTTCGCACGAGATTCTCAAGGCAAATTAATTTACGTGAAAGCGGGAGCCGCAACCACTGACGGTTTTTTCGCTGCGACTGGCTATTATTCTGCATTGCGAACTTGTAATACTTGGTCAGCCGAGGCGCTTGATACAGCCGGAATCAATACGCCGCTGTGGAGTGCGATCGCGCCTGCGGTGATGCGTCAGCTCCCGACTTGTAACTGCCCATGAGCAAAAATCTACGCACTGTACCCCTATTCGCTCTATTCTTACATTTACGGATCTAGGCTACTGAACATGCGTTTTTCAAAAATTCTGATTGCAAATCGGGGGGAAATTGCCCTAAGAATCATTCGCACCTGTGAAGAACTCGGAATTTCGACCGTCGCGGTGCACTCGACGATCGATCGTAATTCGCTTCACGTTCAGTTAGCCGATGAAGCCGTTTGCATCGGAGAACCTGCCAGCAGCAAAAGCTATCTCAACATTCCCAATATTATCGCTGCTGCCCTGACTCGGAATGCCACTGCGATTCATCCGGGCTATGGTTTCCTAGCCGAGAACGCTCGATTCGCGGAAATCTGCGCCGATCACCAGATTTCATTTATTGGACCGACTCCTGACGCGATTCGATCGATGGGCGATAAATCGACCGCGAAGAAAACAATGCAGCAGGTCGGAGTACCCACGGTTCCGGGCAGTAAGGGATTAGTTCACAGTGAAGAAGAAGCGCGGGAGATCGCAAGAGCGATCGGATATCCAGTCATTATTAAAGCAACCGCTGGCGGAGGCGGTCGAGGAATGCGGCTGGTTCCGTCGGATGATGAACTGAATAAGTTATTCCATGCCGCTCAGGGAGAAGCAGAAGCGGCGTTTGGTAATCCGGGTGTTTATGTGGAGAAATTCGTCCAAAATCCGCGACATATTGAGTTTCAGATTCTTGCAGACAGTTACGGCAATGTAGTGCATTTGGGTGAGCGAGAATGTTCGATTCAGCGACGACACCAGAAATTACTAGAAGAAGCACCGAGTTCGGCAATTACACCGGAACTGCGATCGCGCATGGGGAATGCTGCCGTGACTGCCGCAAAATCGATCAGCTACATCGGCGCGGGAACGGTGGAATTTTTGCTCGATCGATCGGGTGACTTCTATTTTATGGAGATGAATACCCGAATTCAGGTCGAACATCCAGTCACAGAAATGATCACAGGCATCGATTTGATTGCCGAACAAATTCGGATCGCTCAAGGGGAGCCGCTGCGATTTACCCAAGACGAAATTGAACTACGCGGACATGCGATCGAATGTCGGATTAATGCCGAAGATCCCGATCACAATTTCCGCCCCAGTCCCGGACGGATTAGCGGTTATCTGCCTCCGAGCGGTCCCGGTGTGCGGATGGATTCTCACGTTTACACCGATTACGAGATTCCGCCGTACTACGATTCACTGATTGGTAAATTAATTGTCTGGGGCAGCGATCGACCTTCTGCAATTTTGCGAATGAAACGCGCTCTAAGAGAATGTGCGGTGACGGGATTACCAACTACAATCAATTTTCATCAACGGATTCTCGAAACCCCGGAATTTCAGAAAGGCGATATCTATACAAACTTTGTCGATAAAGTGATGATGTCGGGCAAAGATTAGCGTTAAGAAAAATCCGCCCAAATGTTGACTCAGGGCGGCATTCGTTTAAATTTTCCACTTAGAACATCATCGTGAAAATGCCTTGCTGACCGAGCAACAATTCGCGCAGCAAGCTGAAAATTCCCACCCACAAAATCGGGGTGATATCCACGCCGCCCAACGGTTGAATCACCTTCCGAGTCGGCGCTAAAAATGGTTCAGTAGGAATCTTAATCAAGTTAAACGGAAATTTCTCCAGATCGACTTGTGGATACCAAGTCAGCACAATTCGGAAGATAAACAGAAACGTCATCGCACCGAGCAGAATACTGAGAGACAGAAGCGCGATCGAGGTCACATCCATACACTTTTACCGCCAAATTCTTAAGCTTTGTAACTCTAATTTCATTCTACCGAGAAGCGCACCCTAGAAAATGCTGTCTCTTGCTGGATCTCTGCGCTATACAAAAACATGACAAACCATTAAAATTATGATGACTTGCGTGTTGTTGATAAGGACGGAGCAGTATGACCCCTTCTTTGATGAATTTTCTACTTAGTTTGGCAGCAGGTGTTGCGATCGTTGTGATTCCTGCGACTGCGTTTCTCATTTTCGTCAGTCAGAAAGATAAGATTCAACGTTCCTAGAAATTTTGGATAGAAACTCTGGTCAACTTGATTCGACCAGTTATATTGGAGTGAAACCTCAGAGCCTGACGCTTGTCGCTCAGACTGAGGTTTTCGCTTATCCAAAAGTGTGATTCTCGTGGAGAAATTGGATAGAAGCCGCTAACATGGACTTATCCTTGGAGACCGGACATGGTTAATTTTCAGTTCAATTTGGCAAGTATCTCTGGGATTGTCCTAGCGGTGGGCGGGGCTTCCCTTTACGCTGTGCGATCCTTTCGTCCCCAAATTGCCCGTGATTCCGATATTTTCTTTTCGGCAGTCGGGCTGCTCTGTGGATTGATTTTGATCTTCTATGGCTGGCGGTTTGATCCGATTATGCAGTTTGGTCAAGTGCTGCTGAGTGGAGCCGCGATCTATTTTGTGTTTGAGAATTTGAGACTGCGCCAGATCTCGACCGAGCAGGCGAAACGTACGACCCCGATCGTAGATGACGATCGACCTGTTAGCTCTCAATATACGGCAGCGTTTGAAGATGAGCCTTACACCGTGAGCTTTCCGAATCGCGAATCTCGGACTCCATTACGAGAAGGCAACCGTCGCAGACCTGCACGTGAAGATGAGTACGACGATCGTCCGCCAATTCGGGAGCGCTCAAGCCGCGCAGAAGAACCCCGTTTAAGACCTGCCTCGAAGAATCCTCGATCGCGTCGGGATGAGTCGTTCGAGGAGCCGCGTGAAGAGGCTCGTCCGACTCGTCGCAGTTCCGCTAGAAATAATGCTCGTCCGCGCCGGAATAATGCGATCGAAGATATCAACCAGCCCGATGATGGGGGGTATGTGGACTATCGCCCGATCGACACGAATCGAAACGATGGTTGGGGCGAATAACTGAACTGAATCAAGTTTGAAAGGGGAGCATTTGATTAAATGCTCCTTTTTTTGATGTTACGCTTCAGAAGTAGCGCCCAGAAGAATCTACACGGGAGGCACGATCGCAGATGAACATCATTCACAAATGGACAATCGACCGTTATCACCAAGCGGTAGAGGCGGGTGTGTTTGATGAAGTGCCCGTTGAATTATTGGATGGAGAATTGATCGATATGTCCCCTGAAGGCGTTCCTCACTCGTCACTTAGCGATCGCTCATCTCGCTATTTGCAGCGCCTTCTTGATGAACGGGCGATCGTGCGCGTGGGACATCCGATCACATTGTCCAACCGCTCGGAGCCTGAACCCGATTTAGCCATTGTTGACCCACAAGAGGACATTTACTTCGATCATCATCCCTACCCCGAAAACATTTTTTGGCTGATTGAATACTCGGATTCAAGTCTAGAGAAGGATTTGAAGATCAAAAGTAAGGTTTATGCGGAAGCAGGCATCGTTGAATATTGGGTGATTAATCTTAGAACTAGAGAACTGATAGTCTTTCGTGAACCAGTCCAGGGAAAGTATCAGCAGAAGTCAACGCTAACCAGCGGCAACATTAGCCCTGTATGTTTCCCAGATATTCAAATAGATGTTGCAAAACTAATTCGACGATAACAACACAGCATCATCAACGTTGAATTGATCTAGTATCCAGCCGCAACCCCTTCACCGCGTGGATCAGCCGCTCCTGCAAGCGAACCATCTGGCAGAACGACGATCGCATTTGCATTTCCCCATTTTCCGCGCTGTCGAATCTTGTGTCCTCGCCGTTCTAATTCTGCGATCGTTAATGGGTCAAGCCCGCGCTCCTCAACGTTCAATTGATTTGGTTGCCATTGGTGGTGAATTCGAGGAGCCGCGATCGCGTTTCTCACATCCATGTCATATACCAAGACATTCAGAATCGTTTGCAAAACAGTGGTGATGATTGTGCTGCCGCCCGGTGCGCCGACTGCCATTCGGAGTTTGCCATTTTCGGTGACGATCGTCGGAGTCATGCTGGAAAGCGGCGTTTTTCGGGGTGCGATCGCGTTCGCTTGTCCTCCAACTAATCCGAACGCATTGGGAGTGTTTGGCGCGATCGCAAAATCATCCATTTCGTTGTTTAGAACGATTCCGGTCCCTTTGGCGACAATGCCTGCACCAAATCCGAGATTGATTGTAAATGTGAGACTAACGGCATTGCGATCGCGATCCACAACGGTTAGATGACTCGTTTCGGTTGATTCACGTGAAAGTTTCTGAATAATGGCTGGATCGCCCGGTTTAACTTGGGTTGCCGCTTTTTTCGGATCGATTTCTCGTCGTCGCAGTTTGGCATATTCGGGACTGATTAGGGCATTCACTGGAACTTTGACAAAATCGGGATCGCCTAAGTAAGTGGCGCGATCGGCGTAAGCAATTCGCATCGATTCCACGAATAAATGCAGGGCATCAGGATTGCGCCAACCGAGTGATTTAAGATCGGTGTCGCTGATGAGATTGAGAATTTGCAGGAGATGAACTCCACCTGAAGAAGGTGGCGGCATCGAACAAACCCGCGACTGGCGGAAATTTCCACAGACCGGAGTGCGCCAGATTGGACGATATTGTTTGAGATCTTCAAGAGTGATTAGACCGTTGTTCGAGCGCATATCTTGAGCGATCGCACTCGCAATCTTGCCTTGATAAAAGCTGTTTGGATCAGTCGAGATCGCTTTCAAAGTCGCGGCTAAATCGGGCTGTTTGAGAATTTCACCCGGTCGGTAGAGTTGCCCATTGCGAGTAAAAATCCGGCGGGCTTCCGGGTTCTGAAGTTTGCGAAATTCCACAGCTTCGGTGAATCGATGACTCACAGGAAAGCCAGATTCCGCGATTGCGATCGCGGGAGCGACAACGGTTTTCCAGGGCAGTTTTCCATATTGCCGATGCGCTTGATAAAGTCCTGCGATCGTTCCCGGTGTCGCAACCGCTAAATATCCATCTGTACTGGCATTCGGACGCGGCTTTCCCTGAGCATCTAAGTACATATTTTGGGTCGCTTTAATCGGCGCACGTTCCCGAAAATCAAGCGCTTTCATTTCTTGCTTCTGAGCTTGATGGAACAAGAGAAATCCACCGCCCCCGATTCCCGCTGAGAAAGGTTCTACGACTGAAATTGCTAACGTGGTCGCGACAGCAGCATCGATCGCATTTCCGCCTTGTTTGAGCATCGATAAACCTGCCTCGGACGCTAAGGGATGGGCGGATGTCACCATGCCTTGAGAGGTTTGATCGAGCGGAAACGATCGGGCAACTGGAACGACGGTGACGATCGCGATCAAACTCAGAAAGAAAAAGCGTTTCATACAATTTTTCGGTATTTGCCAAATTCTGACATACCGATGGCTTGGCTCAAAATGTCTTCAGGAGTACAGACACTACAGGTATGTAGGTTATCCTGGATGTATTGCAGGCGTTTGATAAAATGCTCCACATCGTCTGTTGCTCTCTCACACTAAGGTATCTCATGGCAAATTCTTCTAATTCAATCGACTCTGCCCAACTCAGTGACTCTCAGATGTGGAACAGTTTGAAGTTAGCGATCGCAGAAAGTTCTGGCTTTCAACGCTGGCAAATCGATCGGACTTGTCAGGAAACCGATTTGGATGCTCTGGTACACCAATATTTGCGCGAGACGCTTGAAACCTTGGCTTACTAAGATTTTTTTGATTTCTAGTTGAGCAGTTGATCATACGATCAACTGCTTTGTTTTTTAGCGGAAAATACGACCCAGCGGATTTCGTAAGCGATCGACAAATTCATTTAATCGACGGTATGCCGTTTCAATGCGATCGCCATCGACCACCACTTCCTGAGTCGGATAGTTTTGCAGAATTTCTAAAATTGTGATCGTACTGTCACCGCTGGCAGAAAGCGTTAGAGCGGCTCGGAGGGCTTGGCGTTCGGCTCCACCTTTTGGAGTTTGGATTGCTTGACCGAGCTGATCGAGAACACCGTTTCCAAGTGGGCTATTGAGAACGCGATCGAGCAAGACCGGATCAACTTTGATCGGACGAGTCAGCGTTTGACGAACGGTTTCAGGACGCTGACCCGACAAACGAAAATAAGTTTGCAAATCCGGTGAAACTTGACCTGTTTGGGCGAACGTCGTCAGTTCTGGCACCGAAACGGATTCGCGTAGAATTTTATATTTGAAAATGACTCGCTCAGCCGCTAATGCAGGTGTGCTGAGCAAGAGTGCCATTCCAAGACCTAGAAGCGTAGTTTTTAAAGACATCATTGTTAATTGAATTCCCCTTTCTATAAAAGACGAGATTGAAGGGCTAAAGATTCATAAAAGTAGAGGATCTATCTTGAGGTAGGCACTTTTCCGGTACGATCGAAACCTTAATCAAGCAGAAAATTCACAATGGGTAGCACGTTCGGGCATTTATTTCGGATTAGTACTTTTGGTGAGTCGCATGGTGGCGGCGTTGGGGTGGTGATCGATGGGTGTCCGCCGTTGATCGAACTCTCAGCAGAAGAAATTCAGGTCGAACTCGATCGTCGTCGTCCGGGTCAGAGCAAGATTACGACTCCTCGAAATGAAGCGGATCAGTGCGAGATTTTGTCTGGAATTGTGGACGGGAAAACATTAGGAACGCCGATCGCGATTTTGGTTCGCAACAAAGACCAGCGATCGCAAGATTACAGCGATATGGCAGTAAAGTATCGTCCGTCTCATGCAGATGCGACTTACGACGCGAAGTATGGCATCCGAGCGGTGGCGGGTGGCGGTCGATCGTCGGCACGAGAAACAATCGGACGGGTGGCGGCAGGTGCGATCGCGAAAAAAATTCTTAACCAGTTCGGTGTCGAAATTGTTGGATACGTGAAACGGATTAAAGACCTTGAAAGCGCGATCGATCCGAATACGGTCACTCTAGAACAAGTTGAAAGCAATATTGTTCGCTGTCCTGATGCGGATTGTGCAGAGCGGATGATCGATCTAATTCAGCAAATGGGCGGACAGGGAGACTCGATCGGCGGCGTGGTCGAGTGTGTAGCGCGTCAAGTTCCGATCGGATTGGGTGAGCCTGTGTTTGACAAGTTAGAGGCGGATTTGGCGAAAGCGGTGATGTCTCTTCCAGCGACGAAGGGATTTGAAATCGGTTCGGGATTTGCTGGAACGCTGATGACTGGGAGCGAACATAATGACGAGTTTTACACCGATGAGGAAGGACGAATTCGGACTGTGACGAATCGATCGGGCGGGGTGCAGGGGGGCATCTCGAACGGGGAAAATATTGTGATTCGAGTGGCGTTTAAGCCGACTGCGACGATTCGGAAGGAACAGAAGACTGTGACGAATACGGGGGAGGCGGTGACGTTAGCGGCGAAGGGTAGACATGATCCGTGTGTGTTGCCGAGAGCGGTTCCGATGGTTGAGGCGATGGTGGCGTTGGTGCTGTGTGATCATCTGTTGCGACAGCGGGGACAGTGCGGTTAAGGGGGTGTTTCAGACGTATGGAGAGTTTTTTCGCTACGTTGGACTCTCGCCCTGAAATTCGTTTCAGGGCGGGCTGTGCCAACGACGAAGAGTGCTCAAATATTCTCGAAGATGTTACTCTTCCAACACTTCGACGAGTTCTTCGATCGACACTCCAAATGCACGCGCCAATTTAAGAATCGCTGTGTAATCCGTCATCGTCATTGCGTCACGTTGAACGTAGTTTTTTACAGTGCTGTAATTTAGTCCAGAGCGTTCTGCAACTTCCTTCAGTGTCCATCCTCGCTCATCTGCAAACTCGCGAATTCTTAGCCTGATTAATCCCATCGAAACAATTGACAAAGACTCAATTGAGTCCTTTAATAAAGTTGGAAAGACTCGATTGAGTCTCTAATGAACCAAACAGATCGTCCCCCAGCCTGGAAAACTCAAGAACGATCTCACCCACAAATGAGGTACAGACATGATACCAAGAGTTTCGTCATGCGTTGAAACTTCTGCACTTTGGCGCGGAGGTAGACGATGACTTATCAAGAGCGTCTTTCTCCCTGGTGCGTTGTTCAACTGTTGCCAAAAATGCAGCGAATTGTCGTGTGCCGATGTCGCAAGCGAAATGATGCGATCGACCACGTTCAAGCCTTAAACCGACTAAATGCCGAAGCCATCTACGAAATCGTTTTCGATCCAGGTGACTAACTGTTGTCCTCGTTGCGATCTTCCTGGGGACGCTGGAAGAATTTCGTAATTGTTTTCAGCGTCACAGGTTCGCGTTCTTTGCGGCGTTTGCGGTGATTCAGGGCAGAATTGTGGCGACGTTTGCGGAGTCGCGTTTCTTCTTCAACGCCTGTGTCGCTGGCAGGTTTGCGGGTCGGTTCGATGTTTTCTTCTTTAGAAAGCCACCAATCGACAATAAAACCGCTGGCAGTCCCCCCGATCGCACCGAGCGCAATACTGAAAAGTGCTGGATAACCCAATCCATAGAGGCTGATCAGGAACAAGAGCCAGATTTGAAGCCCTACCCCAAAGCCTTTAGAAACGGGTTGTCCTTTTGTCGCCACGATCGCTGATTTCCTTAAAACTCTCTATGAGGATACAGTGAAATTTGGGTCGATATTGATCGATTTCGCTGATTGGTTTCATTATGGCGGGTTTTTTAGCGATCGACTGACCCCATGACTAAATCGATACTCGCTAAAATCACAAAAATATCTGCAACCTTGGTTCCCTGCACTAATTGAGGTAGCAATTGCAGATTGTTGTAGTCTCCAGGACGAATCTTCCACCGCCACGGAAATACGTTGTCATCCCCGATAATGAAAATTCCGAGTTCGCCTCGACCCGATTCCACTCGCACATAATGTTCACCTTTCGGAATTTTGAAAGTAGGTGCAATTTTTTTAGCAATGAATTGATAGTCAGTGCTATTCCACTCAGATTTCGGACCTGCTGCCATTCGTTTCGCTTCTAAATTTTCATAAGTACCACCAGGTAAAGCTTTTAGAGTTTGCTGAATGATTTTGATTGACTCTCGCATTTCTCGAATTCGGACAAGATATCGGGCATAACAATCACCTGCGGTTTCCCACTGAATGTTCCAGTCGAGTTCGTCATAGCATTCGTAGTGATCCACTTTACGTAAGTCCCATTTCACGCCCGAAGCCCGTAACATGGGTCCAGTGACTCCCCAATTGATTGCAGTTTCTCGATCGAGCACGCCCACCCCTTCAGTCCGCCGTCTGAAAATCGGGTTATCACTCATTAATCGATCATATTCATCCAGTTTTGGCGGCATGTACTCACAGAAATCCGCACACTTATCAACCCATCCATACGGCAAATCGGCTGCCACTCCTCCCACGCGAAAATAGTTGTGATTGATCATGCGGTAGCCAGAAACCGCTTCAAAGAGATCGAGGATGAGTTCTCGATCGCGCATCGTCGGAAAAAACAATGCTTGCGTTCCCACATCTCCCACAAACGGACCGAGCCACAATAAGTGATTCACAATCCGGGTAAGTTCGAGCAAAATCATCCGAATATATCGAGCGCGTTTTGGAACTTCGATTTGAGCAAGTTTCTCCACAGCATTCACTGTGACTGCTTCGTTGAACATACCGCCGTAGTAGTCCCATCGACTCGTGTAGGGAATAAACATCGTCGTGGTGCGGTTTTCAGCGATCTTTTCCATGCCGCGATGAAGATAACCGATCACAGGTTCGCAATCGATCACATCTTCGCCATCTAACGTGACAATGATGCGAAAACAACCGTGCATTGCAGGATGGTGAGGTCCTATATTGATCACCATCGGTTCAGTTTTAGTTTCGATCCAGCCCATTGTTTGAACTCCTGATATTTATTTTCACTATCAGAAATTCATTCAAATCAGTCTTGTAAATTCGTCCGTTTTTTGTAGATTCTTCCTACGATTTTTGAATCATTCTCGGTGTGACTCCCAGCAGCTTTTTACAATGTCGATGCAGATGACTTTGATCGACGAATCCGACTTGTTTGGCAACTTCTGCGATCGACATTCCTCGAATCAATAATTCCTTTGCCCGTTCGACCCGCGCCCGAATCACAAACTGATGCGGGGTCAATCCAGTTGCTTGTTTGAATAGCTGAGAAAAATAGTGTGGACTCATTTTCGCGATCGCAGCTAATTCACTCAATCCCAAATCCTGATCCAAATGAGCGTAAATATAATCAATTACAGAACGAAATCGAGATAAATCAGTTGTATATTCTTGAATGGAAATTCGCCGCGTTGAATAGTACTCTGCTAAATGAATGATTAACGTATTGGTTAACGATTCACCATACAGGCGACTTACAAAACTATCACGCTCTAAAATCAGTTTAAGTGATAGTCCGATTTGATGAACGAGCGGATCATTGAGTGCAAATTGTGGAATGAGTTCAATGTGAGAATGCTCGATCGCTTGATGCACTTTGAAGGGATCAAAGCTAAAGAAAATCACTCCACCCCAATCAAACCAGCGACTCTGACAGCCAACCTGAGCCGGAACCAGAATCATATTGCCGTTCGCAACTTGTTCGCGGTGGAACTTGCCATCAATCGATCGCTCTGCCCATTGAGATTTGCTCGTATGCGTAAAGATAGCAAGCGTATGTTGCATGGATATCACTTCGGTCGTTTCTCCGGGTGGCATGTAGTCATACCCAAAGCCGATTCCATCCCAACCCGTCGCTACACTCGTTAATTCGGGAGCACGATCGAAGACTCGTTGATATCCGCTGACTCCTTCTTTAGCAAAGTCAATCAACATAATTCTAAAGTGATGATTTTCTTTCACCGTAATCGATCAATCCCGTGGTATCTCATTAAGATCAGCGAAATTTTAAGAAGTTCTCATGACACAAACTCTAGTTTCTACTGCTTTCCGAGTCGGGATTGCGGGTCCTGTGGGTTCTGGTAAAACGGCGTTAGTCGATGCACTTTGTAAAGCAATGCGCGATCGCTATCAAATCGCCGTGGTCACCAATGACATTTACACCCAGGAAGACGCGAAATTTTTAGTGCGATCGCAAGCGCTTGATCCCGATCGCATTCTTGGAGTGGAAACCGGAGGCTGTCCCCATACGGCAATTCGCGAAGATGCGTCGATGAATTTAGCCGCGATCGAGCAACTCGAAAAACGATTCCAAAACTTAGAACTGATTTTTGTGGAAAGTGGCGGAGATAACTTAGCAGCAACTTTCAGCCCGGAACTGGTGGATCTCAATATTTATGTAATTGATGTTGCTGGTGGTGATAAGATCCCGCGCAAGGGTGGACCGGGTATCACGAAGTCCGATCTTTTAGTCATTAACAAAATTGATTTAGCTCCCTTTGTCGGCGCAGACTTGCAAGTCATGGAGCGAGATGCAAAACGAATGCGGGGAGAAAAACCATTTATCTTTACAAATCTCAAAAATCGTCACGGTTTAGATAAAATCATTGAGTTTGTGTCAACCTACGCAGGACTGAATCTGAAGCAAAAATAACAAAACAATCATTAAAAAGTGACTTGGTATACAATTCGCTGAAAATCCAAGCCCTAGTATTTCAGAGATATTACTGAAGCTTGAAACTGCGATAAATCTGCGGATCGCTCCTTTGCAGAGACAGTCTCTTGATTGTCGATCGCTTTGGCTTGGTTCAACACGTCACTACACCTTTTGGACATGACAAAATCATTTGGACGGCGCGAATTTATCATCCTTGGCTCCACCGCTGCGGGGAGCATTCTGTTAAAGTCTTGTACTCCGCCGCAAGGAACCACGGGATCAACGAGCAGTGCTCCTGCTGCTTCTCCTGCTGCTAACACCACTGCATCGGGTAACACGATTAAAGTCGGAATTCTGCACTCGCTTTCTGGCACGATGGCGATCTCTGAAAAGAGTGTCGTTGATGCCGAACAATTAGCGATCGAAGAAATTAACAAATCAGGCGGCGTGTTGGGCAAACAAATCGAAGCCGTCGTTGAAGATGGAAACTCCGATTGGCCCACCTTCGCGGAAAAAGCGAAGAAATTGATCGACCAAGACAAAGTTGCGACTGTGTTTGGTTGTTGGACTTCTGCCAGTCGTAAAGCGGTTCTGCCTGTGTTCGAGTCGAAGAAACACCTGCTCTGGTATCCGGTGCAGTATGAAGGACAAGAATGCTCGAACAATGTCTTCTACACGGGTGCAGCCCCGAACCAACAGATTGAACCTTCAGTTGAATGGTTGCTGAAGAACAAAGGCAAAGACTTCTACTTGGTGGGATCAGATTACGTTTTCCCTCGTACCGCAAACACCATTATCAAGGCACAATTGGGCGCACAAGGTGGAACCACTAAGGGCGAAGACTACATTCCTCTAGGTAACACCGAAGTCAAGCCTGTAGTAGACAAGATCAAGCAAGCCATGCCGAACGGTGGCGTGATCTACAACAGCTTGAACGGTGACACCAACGTGGCATTCTTCAAAGAGTTGCAAGCATCGGGATTGTCTCCTGATAAGTATCCGTCGATGTCGGTCAGTATCGCGGAAGAAGAAGTCAAAGCGATCGGGGTTGACTATCTCAAAGGTCACTATGCGGCGTGGAACTATTTCCAAACCGTGGATACGCCTGCAAGTAAGAAATTCGTCGAAGCGTTCAAGGCGAAATACGGCAACGATCGCGTGGTGAATGACCCGATGGAAGCGGCTTACATCATGGTTTATCTGTGGAAGCAAGCAGTTGAAAAAGCGGGTACTGCGGATGATCTCGATAAAGTGAAAACCGCAGCTTACGGACAGACTTTCGATGCGCCTGAAGGTAAGGTGACATTGAACTCGAATCACCACTTATCGAAATACGTTCGGATTGGTGAAGTCGCAGCAGATGGACTATTCAGGATTGTGTCTGAGTCCAAGGAAGCGGTGAAACCTGTGCCGTGGAACCAATTCGTTGCAGAAACGAAGGGCTTCTCTTGTGATTGGTCTGATCCTGCAAAAGGCGGTAAGTTCAAGACCACCTAGAGCCAATCAAATTAGTACGCTATCTCGTAGGGCTAATTTGATTAACCCTACGAGTTGGTTCATTTAGCAAAACACGGAGAAAGCTTTGCTAGCAGGACTCTTAAACGGAATTTTCAGTGGGATTAGCGTCGGCTCGGTGTTGTTGCTTGCGGCATTGGGGTTAGCGATCGTATTTGGACTCATGGGTGTGATCAACATGGCACACGGTGAGTTTATGATGCTCGGTGCTTACACGACCTTCGTGATACAAAATGCGCTCAAAGGTACGCCTTTGTTTGATGCTTACATTTTCATTGCACTGATTGCTGCTTTTATCGTCACTGCAATATTTGGGATCATTCTAGAGCGGGGAGTCATTCGCTATCTCTATGGGCGACCGCTCGAAACCTTGCTGGCAACTTGGGGTGTGAGCTTGATTTTGCAACAGTTGGTACGAAGTATTAGTTGGCAACTAGTCACTCTGATTGCTGTGTTCTGTGCTTTGTACTTTGGCGCGATGTGGATTTTGGCGCGTCGTCCGAACTATGAGCAGATTCGAGGATGGTCGATCGCTATTCTGTTACCGCTCTCGGCTGCGGTTGCACTCGCGGTGAGTAACACTGTTGGACAACTCTACGGACTAGCTGCGACTAAACCTTGGTTCGGAGCGCAAAACGTGGATGTGACCGCTCCAATATGGTTGCGGGGCGGATTGTCGATCGCGGGAACTCAGTTCTCGTACGCCCGGATTTTCATTATCTTTTTGACGATCGCTGCGGTGCTCGGTGTGTTCTGGTTCTTGAATAAAACGCCTTGGGGCTTACGAATTCGAGCCGTGACCCAGAACCGAAATATGAGTGCGTGTTTGGGCATTCCGACTCAGAAAGTTGATGCGTTGGCATTTGCGATCGGGTCGGGACTCGCTGGAATTGCAGGTTGTGCCGTAAGCTTACTCGGATCAGTTGGACCCAATACCGGACAGAACTACATCGTGGATACGTTCATGATCGTCGTTGTGGGCGGAGTTGGAAAATTAGTTGGTAGCATCATTGCAGCACTCGCGATCGGGACTGCCAGCTACATCATTGGATCGAATGTGTTAGTCGATGCGTTTAGCTTCTTTCCGCCATTGTCTGAATTCTTCCGATTTTTCTCGACGATCAGCATGGCAAAAGTGATGGTATTTGCACTCATCATTGTGTTTCTGCAATTCCGTCCGGCTGGACTATTCCCGCAGAAAGGAAGAACCGTGGATGCTTAGGGAGAAATTATCGTGAACACAGGAGCGCCTTGGTATAAGCAGCGATCGATCTTAGTCGAAGCTGCCATTGTTGTCGCGATCGCGCTTGCGCTGATCTTTATTGTGCCGAATGTTTTGATTGGAATCGGTCAAGCCTTTCGGGTGAACTTGCTAGGGCGCTTTTTAGCATTAGCGATCGTAGCACTTGGAATTGACTTGATCTGGGGCTACACCGGAATCTTGAGCTTGGGACATGGATTGTTCTTTGCTTTGGGTGGATATGCGATCGCAATGTTTCTTCAGTTGCAGATTCCCGCTGGACAGCTACCGGATTTCTTTACGCTGTATGGTGTGAATCAGCTTCCGGCGTTTTGGATTCCGTTCTATTCGTTTCCGTTTACGCTATTTGCGATCGTGGCTCTGCCTGCAATTGTGGGCGCAATTCTGGGTTACTTAGTGTTTCGCAACCGGATTCGAGGCGTTTACTTTTCGATCCTGACGCAAGCTGCTTTGATCGTGTTCTTCAATTTCTTCAACGGTCAGCAAAAACTGATCAATGGAACGAATGGATTGAAGACCGATACGGCGACTTTCTTTGGTCAGACTGTCGGTGATGTTTCCATGCAGTGGATATTCTACATGACGACAGTTTGGTTTTTAGTGGGAGCTTACGCGCTCTGTCGGTGGTTGACTAGCGGCAAACTTGGAAAGCTTTTAGTCGCGGTTCGGGATGATGAACCTCGGCTGAGATTTTCGGGATACGATCCGACGGGCTTTAAGGTGCTCACGTTTGCGGTTTCGGCAGCACTGGCGGGGATTGCGGGCGCACTGTTTACGGTACAGTCTGGGATCATTTCACCGAAAGCGATGGATATTGCATTCTCGATCGAGATGGTGATCTGGGTGGCGGTCGGGGGTCGTGCCAGTTTGGTTGGTGCAATTCTTGGAACGCTGATTGTGAACTTTGCTAAGAGCCTTTTTAGCGAAAAGTTTCCAGAGATCTGGTACTTTTTCCAAGGTGCGCTGTTCTTAACGGTGGTGACGGTCTTGCCGGGTGGAATCATTGGCTGGATTCGCAATGAAGGCGTAGACCTTGTGCGATCGAAGTTCCTGGGCAAGCGCAAACTCGCAACTTATCCAAGCTTAGAAGAAGATCCGGAAGTGCAATATGAGCGGGAAAATCTTGCAAATCGAAAATCTGACGGTTAGTTTTGATGGCTTCAAGGCGATTAATAATCTCAATTTCGACCTGAACGAAGGCGAACTGCGCGTGATTATTGGTCCGAATGGAGCCGGAAAAACGACCTTTCTCGATACGATCACAGGCAAAACGCAACCAACGATCGGGACAGTTCATTTCAAAGGTCGAAATACCAAAGGCTTGAAAGAGCATCAGATCTCTCAGTTGGGAGTGGGGCGAAAGTTTCAAACGCCGCGTGTTTATCTCAATCTCACCCCGCGCGAAAATTTGGAACTGTCGTGCAATCGGAATAAGACGGTGTGGAATGCGATCGTGGGTAAACGTCCCGTCGCAGAACAGCGGACTGTCGCGGGATTACTCGAAACGATCGGGCTAGATCTCAAAGCAGATATCAAAGCCGCATTGCTGTCTCATGGTGAGAAACAACGCTTAGAGATTGGAATGTTAGTGGCTCAATCCCCTGATTTGCTTCTCGTCGATGAGCCTGTCGCGGGATTAACCGATGAAGAAACTGAGAAAGTCGGAGATTTACTTTTAGCACTGGCGGAAAGTCATTCGATCATCGTGATCGAACACGATATGGAATTCGTTCGACAAATCGCGAGACAAGTTACTGTGCTTCACCAAGGAAGTGTTTTGTGCGAAGGCACAATGGACGAAGTGCAAAACGATCCGCGAGTCATCGAAGTATATCTCGGACAACAAGAAGATCACGCAGCGTAGAATACTATGAGCTATACCAACACCACGCTAGAACCAATGGGATCGAGTACAGCAGATCCAATGCTAGAAGTTTCCGGTCTGAATGTGTATTACGGAGAAAGTCACATTCTTCGCGGCGTAGATATGACCGTTCATCCGGGCAAAATGGTCTGTTTAATCGGGCGAAACGGTGTCGGTAAAACGACGTTGCTCAAAACGATCATGGGATTGTTAAAACCGCGATCGGGTTCGATTGTTCTCGCAAGTCAACCAATCACGACTAAATCGCCCGATCAACGCGCCCGTCTGGGAATTGGCTACGTTCCCCAAGGACGAGAAGTGATCCCACGGCTCACGGTTAAAGAAAATCTGATTCTTGGACTCGAAGCCTTACCGAAACGGAATAAAAGCGCTGAAATTCCCGATGAAATTTTCGAGCTATTTCCGGTGCTGAAGACGATGTTAGGACGGATGGGCGGCGATTTGAGCGGAGGACAACAGCAACAATTAGCGATCGCTCGTGCTCTGATGGGTCAACCTCGCTTACTGGTACTCGATGAACCGACCGAAGGAATTCAACCTTCGATCATTCTCGAAATCGAAGCCGCTGTGCGTCGGATTGTTGAGACGACTGGCATTTCAGTGTTGTTGGTTGAGCAACATTTACATTTTGTGCGCCAAGCCGATTGGTACTATGCGATGCAGAAAGGCGGGATCGTGGCATCGGGTTCGACCCAAGAATTGAGCAATGAAGTGGTTCAGCGATTTTTGGCGGTGTAGACTACTGCGAAACGGGAACGCGATCGAATCCCAATTCCTGAATTCCCGCCTTCTCTAATTTCTGCAACGAACTCAGCGCTAAAAATCCAAATCCCACTTTTGCAGAGACATCCAGAATCATATACAACGCTGTTTCCGTCGTGCTGTTGATCACATTGATTCCAGTTCCCGCTAGAATCCAAACCACCGGATACAGCGACCAGATTACCAAGTGCACTGTAAGCAATCGATTAAAAACCGATTTAGAACGCGGGAAATGCTCGATCGCTTGCCCTCGATAATGTTTCAGCAACAAATACGCCAATCCCAAATAAAACCCACAGCTTACGATGTACCAAAGATTTGTAATCGGTTTGGGAGAAATCGCCGCCACGAACCCGGTCGCAATCATCAAAACATCCGCACCGACCATACTTGCCAGGATAATCGGTTTCGTTCTGCCTAAATAGCTCAGCAGTACGATCGTTAACGGCGTTGAAAACGTCCACGTCACATAGCGCACCCAAAACGACGGTCGATCGAAGATCACGCTAAATCCTTGCCGCTGGGTCATCGCTAAATAGAGCACCGACGCGATCGCACAAATAAAGAAGTTCAGAACATAAACAACTTGCCAGCGATCGTTCTTAGCGCGTTCTGCTCCAAATCCGAAGAAAATTGCTCCCGCTGCCATACTAAGACAACCGATCCAGAGCCAAGCTTGCTGTGTCATCGCGCCCTATCCTTACGTTTTACTGTTTTATCGACACTATAGGGCGCACAGAATAAAAATACCTCTGACTCTCGAAAGATGAAGCACAACCGCATTACTTACTCTTCGGATGAATCGACTAAACACGATCGCTGCTTTTCTGCCAAAGTCGTTCGAGGAGTTCAATCTGGTATCTCAGAAGACGACGTTGTTGAGTTTTACGCACAAGCACGCCGAGAAATAATCCGAGTGGAAGCGCGATCGCGATCAACCCTTCAGAGATAATGGCGGTATCACTTTCAACCTGAATATTCGCGATCGGGGTTGAAACTTGCAGGAATCGAAACTTAGCGGGCATAAGTAGATCTCCAAAAATCGTTAATTAAAGCAGTAGAAAAAGTACGCTTAATTTTGGCACTGGAATTGCTTGATCCCTTACTGCTATTAGGTTTGTTTAAGACTTCACCGAGCACTTTTTCATTTAACTACTGGAAAAGACTGCCTGCTTCAATCAGATCCTGCATCGAAAGCGATCGAACCGTGGGAAACTAAATCCAAAGTTTGATTGATTTAGATAAAAAATCTACAGCACAATTGATTAAAGTAACGCTCGATCGTCTCTTTCTCGTTCCAGATTTATGACTGTTTCCCGTACGATTTGTCTTGGTTTTCTCGCGATGATTTCCATCGGCACCTGTCTACTCATGTTGCCGTTTTCTACTGCTTCAGGAGCTTGGAATAGTCCGGTCACTGCTCTATTTACCGCGACTTCTGCCGTATGCGTGACTGGATTGTCTGTGGTCGATGTCGGCAAGTTTTATTCATTTTGGGGACAGCTTTTTATCATGCTGTTGGTGCAGGTGGGTGGACTCGGCTACATGACTGCAACAACGGTTCTCTTATTAGTGTTGGGTAAGCGATTGGGATTAAGAGACAAAATTGCGGTACAACAATCGCTCGATGTGCAGGAATTGTCAGGATTACCGGGATTACTACGATCGATTATTGCTACGACGCTTTTATTTGAACTCACAGGCGTAATTTTGCTGATGACCGTTTTTCTACCGCAGTTTCGCGATCAGCCGCTTGTCGCACTCTGGCAATCAGTTTTTCATAGCGTTAATGCGTTTAATAATGCGGGGTTCGGCTTGTTCTCGGATAGCTTGGTGCAGTATGTGACAAATCCGATCGTCAATTTCACCATCACGGGATTAATCATCTTTGGTGGCATTGGCTATCAGGTGATCATGGAACTGTATTTGTGGGGACGCGATCGCATGAGTCGCAATCCCAGAAGACATATGTTTTCGCTGAATTTTAGAGTCGCAACCAGTACCACGATCGCGCTGTTGATTATGGGAACGATCGCATTTTTCGCCACAGAGTTTCGCAATCCTGCCACATTAGGACCTTTGAATTTTCCTCAAAAGTTGATGGCAGCTTGGTTTCAATCGGTCACACCTCGAACTGCTGGATTTAACACGATCGACATTACGAAAATGACAACAGCGGGATTGTTTATTACGATCGCGTTTATGTTCATCGGTGCGAGTCCGGGTGGTACAGGCGGCGGAATCAAAACAACAACGCTAAGAATATTACTCGACTGCACAAAAGCAGTACTGCAAGGAAAAGAAGTCGTACTCACATCGAAGCGACAAATCCCGATGGCGCTCATTCTCAAAGCGATTAGCGTCTTGATTGGCTCGATCGCAACCGTCATCACTGCCACCGTTTTAATCGCACTCACTGACCCAGAACTGAACTTTATTAATATTTTGTTTGAAGCGGTTTCTGCCTTTGCAACCGTCGGCTTAACTGCTTTTGGAACTGGAAATTTATCAGTTTCAGGTCAATTGCTGATCGTCATGGTCATGTATACCGGACGGGTCGGGATTTTGATGTTGATGGGTGCGATCTTAGGCGACCCAAAACCGAGTTTTGTAAATTATCCTGAAGAAAATTTACTCGTTGGATAACATTTTCAAACTATCATGAACGATCGAGACATTTAAGAGGCATAACAGATCGTGAATTTATCTTCTCTAGGATTTTTTCATAGTTTACGATCAGACCAGAGAAATCGGCAGTTTGCAGTGATCGGCTTAGGTCGGTTCGGTCGCGCAGTCTGCTCTAGTATGCACAATTCCGGTTACGAAGTTTTGGCGGTGGATTCTGATAGAAACAAAGTCGATCAAGCCTTGAACGATCGCATTGCCACACATGCGCGTCAAATTGATTCGACTCAGCCTGCTGCACTGAGAGAAGCCGGAATTTTCGAGCAGGATACGGTGATTGTCGCGATCGGGAATTACGTTCAAGAAAGCATCATCACCACCATGAACGTCAAAGAAGGCGGTGTACGACACGTAGTGGCAAAAGCTTCGTCAGAGATCCATGAAAAACTACTGAAAAAAGTAGGCGCGGATCACGTCGTGTTTCCAGAGCATGAAATGGGCTGTGAATTAGCTCGATCGCTGACCAAACCCGGAATTCTAGAACGCTTCGAGCTTGATCCGGAAAACAGCATCGTCGAATTAATTGCACCCGAAAACTTCCACGGAAAAACGATCGCAGAACTGAGATTGCGATCGCATTTCGGTTTAAACCTACTTGCCTTCAGCCACAAAGGTAAGTTTGTGATTAACCCTGACCCCAACACCTATTTAACGAAAGGAACCGCGATCGTTGTGATTGGTGCGAATCGCGATATCGATCGCTTACCGATTTAGCAAATAGAGCGATCGTACCCTCAAAGATGCGATCGCTTTCCTTTCTAAACTCGCGCTAGTGTCACCCGCTCAACTTGGTCTTGATACTTACCGCGTCGATCGTCGTAACTCACCGCACAAGGTGCACCTTCAAGGAACAACAACTGAACAATCCCTTCGCTTGCATAAATCCGACAGTCAGCACTCGACGAATTCGAGAACTCAAGTGTTAAATGTCCCCGCCAACCTGCTTCGGCTGGAGTCAGATTCGCAATCAGTCCAATCCGCGCATACGTCGATTTTCCGATACAAATCACCGTTACATTGTCCGGCACTTCCAACCGTTCCAGCGCAACGCCCAAACCATACGAATGAGCAGGCAAAATAAAAAAGCTGCCATTATCATCTTGATGTAGCGGTGCAGGCTCCAAGTTCGCATCGCTAAAATTCTTCGGATCAACGACGGTTCCAGGAATGTGTTTGAAGATGCGAAACTCAGACGGAGACAACCGCAGATCGTAACCGTAGCTACTCAACCCATACGAAATCACAGGCAAACCATGAATCCGGCGTACAAGCTGAGGTTCAAATGGCGCAATCATTCCCTGCTGTGCCATTTGCGTAATCCAGTTATCGTTCTTGATCATGATGCTTAGCGTAGTTTAGGGTTGGTGAGTGCGACGCAGTTCTGTAATTTGATCGGCTACATCTAAAATCGCTTCGGGCATATTGGGACCTGTGAGAATCACATCCACATGACGCGGACGCGATCGCAAAAAGTCGAGCACTTCCGCTTCTGGAATCAATCCAAAGTGAATCGCCAAACTCAATTCGTCCAGCACCACCAGATCGTATCGATTCTGCTCAACCACCCGGCGCGTATGTTGCCAGAGGTCTAACAACGATCGAGCTTCTTCCTCACTAATCTGCGGACTATCAATGCAGCGATTCACATTACATCGAATCCAATCGAGATTTTGGCTCAACTGCATCGGTCGATCGTATCCCTGACCAATCCCGCCTTTGAGAAACTGCACCACTAAAACGGGGGTTCCTTGTCCAGCAATTCGCATCGCCTGAGCCAGCACACCCGTAAAGAAACTGCGGTGAAACGTGGTAAACACCTGCACTAATCCTTCAACGCTAAGATTGCGCGATCGTGAAGCATCAAACACAGGCGTTTCTACTTGCGAAACCATAGGACTGTCTCAGATAAGGGCAATTCACTTTTTAGATGTAGCGTCTCTATTTGAGTCGCTTCACTATGAAACACTAGATGTAGAAAAGCGTCAAGATCATTTTGGCGGATCAATCTGCATCGCGCCTCTGACTTGCAAGTGATTTTTCCCTGAATGCCAATACAATACAAAAAAACTGCTCAGAAGTACAGGCGTTCTGAGAAGAAAAATTATTTTTGGTTGTCTAGATCGATGGGAAGAGCCACTAGAGTCGGTTAGGGCTGAGATTCTTAAATTGCTCGATCGTCAGTTGGAAAGTTGAGAGGTAATGTTTTCTCTAAAATTACCGATTTCCGTGACCCTGCTGTTGTATTGAGACATAGTAGGGTTTGGGAAACTGTACGAGGATGCGAAGAAACCAAGTTTGGCGGAATGTTGCTCGTGTATTCCTTGGTCTGGGTGCAACGGCGCTTTTAGGAGGATACTGGTACGTTCAGCAGCAGAGAGTGAATAACCTTCAGCAGCAAATTGCTCAATTGCCAAACGGTAAGGATAAAGTGTCTTTAGTGAAAGACCGCATCGGTTTAGAGAACACGATTGATGGAAGTTTAGTTCAAGCAGTTGGAGGACTTCTCCTATTTGTCACTGCTTATGTCTCATTGCAGAATCTAAAAGCGACTCAGCGTAATGTATCGGTCGCTGAAGAGAAGCAGGTTACAGAGCGATTTACTCAGGCAATTAATCAGTTGGGCAATGAAACAAGTATCTACATTCAATTAGGAGCTATTTATGCTCTTGAACGAATTGCAAGAGATTCTTTGGAAGATCATTGGGTAGTCATGGAAATTCTGACTTCGTTTGTTCGAGAGAAGTCACCTATGCGTGATTCGTATTTTGACGAAGAGACGGGAGAAATGTTTTCAGAGATTGAGAATGATGGAATCCTCGATCCAGTTATCCAAACTGCTCTGACGGTAATTGGGCGACGGGATGCAAGAAGAGATCCGCAGGGAGTAAGTCTTGACCTCACATCTACTGCGCTGATAGTAGCAGACCTCCGCAATACAAATCTCACTGGAGCAAATCTTTCAAACGTGAATTTACAAGAGGCAACATTACGAAAAGCAGAACTCTCCTTGGCTCGTTTCTTCAACTCAAAGCTATACAGTGCAACCCTGGATGAAGCAAATTTAACTGGAGCGGTATTTATAGATGCAGATCTTACTGGGGCATCTTTTATCGGAGCCAATCTTAATATGGCAGACTTTACAGGTGCAGACTTGTCAAAGGTATGTTTCGATATGGCAAACCTGAATAGGGCAAAATTTCGCAGAGCAAATCTCTTTAACGCATCATTAAAAAATGCTCAAGGTCTAACTCTAGATCAAATCAAAACTGCCCGAAACTGGGAAAAAGCTGACTACGATGAAGACTTTCGACAAAAGCTAGGCTTGCCACCCGAACAAAAATCATAGGCGCGATCGCACCCGTCAACAAATCGAAGACAATCTGCTGTTACCGATCGCCACACTGCGAGAACGGCTACCAGACCTGTATGGAGAGTAAAGAATTTTGGACAGCGCGATCGCAGATCAATGAATCGTTTGCAAAGAAGGCGTTCTGATTAAAGTTTGATCGACTGTTGCTAGCTGTAGATTGTAGTGAATTGCAGTAGCAGCAATGAAGCGATCCGCTGGGTCTTGGTGAGAGCAAGCCAATTGACGACTAAGGATCGCAATTTCATGATTGAGTACAGCTTGCTGGCTTTCCAATTCCCACAAAGCTTGATTGATCCAAGTCATCGGATCAGGTGGCAACGATAGCTTTCCTTTCTCCGCAAGAAGCATGACTTCCCAGATGGTGATAGGACTCAGCCATAATTCAGTGTCAGAATCTGAGATCACATTCTTCAAGTTTTGGGAAAGTTGTGGGTCATCAAAGAGATACCATAGCCAAATGTGTGTGTCCAACAGGATTTTCATTGCAGCACTTCCCAAGGCTGCTCCAGGGGAGAAACGATATCACCTAAGATTTCACCGCGACCTTTCATACATCCAGCAGCAGGACGGGGTTTACGAGATTGCGCTGGAGTAATGATCGCGATAGGTTTGCCCTCATGAGTCACGGTAAGAGGTGTATTGGTTCGTTGAAGTTCTAGCAGGATTGCTTGCAGAGCCTCAGGAAGGTCATTCGTCGTAATCGTCATTGAATTAGCTTGAATTAATAAACACTATTTTACCCGTTACTCATTCATTAACTTGAAGCATTCGTGGCGATCGCACCCGTCAACAAATCGAAGACAACATCCTGTGGAGATTAGCAGACTGATTACAATGAAATCTATAGCTTTCTGACTCCGCCATGACGCTGAAGGAACTCAAACCCAAATTGCTTGCCCTGTCTGATGAAGAAAAAGCACAAGTGATCGAACTGCTTTCCCAGGGCAAAACGACGATCGAGGGCATCGAGAAAACGCCAGGAGTCTGTGGGGGTAGTGCTTGCATTGCAGAAACTCGAATCACCGTTTGGGGACTGGTCGAAGCTCGTCGTCTAGGTTACAGCGAAGCTGACCTTCTGACCAGCTATCCCTCTCTCACCGCCACTGACCTGGCTCATGCCTGGGCATACGCTGCCGCCGCCCCCAGCGAGATTGAAGCAGAAATTCAAGCGAACAATGCCGTAATGGAAGAGGAACTGTAAGCAGATGGCTCGTCTCTATGCTGATGAGCAGTACCCCTACCCAGTTGTAGAATTCCTGCGAACTCTAGGACACGACGTTTTGACCGTTCAGGACGCAGGCAAAGCCAATCAGAGAATTCCTGATTCAGAAGTGCTTGCTTTTGCAACCCTCGAACAGCGTGCTATCCTGACCCAAAACCGCAAAGACTTCTTCAAACTCCATCGTCTCAAGACGGATCACGCCGGAATTATCGCCTGCACCAACGATCGTGATTGGGAAGCACTGGCACATCGAATTGATACAGCGATCGCACAAGAAGAATCTCTACAGGGCAAATTGATTCGTATTGTTCGTCCTAGCTGAATCACAACCTACTTTTGAAGCGATCGCACTCGCCAAGAAATCGAAGCTTCTCAATGGAATCACAATGCTTCGATCTTAACGATACCGCCCTCAACCTTATCAACCTGCAATCGATAACCGTAGAGCATCGCCATTCCGAGGAGTGGTTCTGTCTCTGATGCTGCGATATCGATCTCGCGGTATTGTCCATTCCAAATGACTGTTGCAGTGTAAAAATCAAATAAGACTTCGCTGCCATCACCCAGAGTCGCTGGATTGGAAATCGTCCAAGGTACTTCAAGGCGAACGATAATTTCAGATGGCAAAGACAGAAAGCCATCAAACCCAGTATCAATTACGGTATTGATGGCTTCTCGTTGACCAAATGAGTTACCAACCACAAGGAAAAGCGTGGCTTCCCGGCGTAAATTCACCACTCCATGTATCATTAATTCTTTTTCAAGCTCCGCGAACCAAAGTGATACACGGCGCGGTGTCCGATCCGAATTCCAAAAGGCTGAGCATCAGGATTGCGCTCAAATAGCCGATTGGTAGCCGCTATCACTGTTTCATCAACCTCAAAATTTCCGGTTTCGATGTCGATCGCCACAATCTTGCCCTCATTTCCCGCTTCGACTTGCTGCCGAATGCCAGACTCATAGAGTTTCTGCCCACGTTGAGCCAACTCTTCTTTGCTGTAACGTCGTTGGCGAATTGTCATAGGGTCAACCTCAATGTGTCTTGCTTCTTCGATTTTAGCTTGGAGAGAGCAATGGCTGTATTGAGATTTTGACGTGTGTCGGGCTTCGCAATACTCCACTCAGCTTACAAGATTAAAGCAGAGGCTACTTGGAGCAACCAGCAATCTCATAAGGCATTTGGTTAGTGTTACATCTTGGTTTCTGAAATTAGCGATCGAGCCACCCGCCAATACCGCTTCAATCAATTTTTGCAGCCCATTATAAACCCCTACCAAGCGCACTCCCCGGACCTTGAAACATCAGCCAGGACAAAAAGAAATTCACGATAAAAATTGCCAGCAGCGAAGTCACCACCGCTGTCGTCGTCGATTGTCCAACCCCTTTCGCCCCGCCTGTCGTCGTCAGTCCCCAACTCGACCCGATCACCGCAATCATCGAGCCAAACACTAATCCTTTAATCGGCGAACTACACAAATCCCAAACACTGAGAAAGTTCTTCGCTGAATTGAGGAAGACAGTATTTGAAATTCCATAGAGCAAGTTGGCAACGAGCATTCCGCCGAGCATTCCGGTCACAAGCGAGAGCAATGTCAGAATCGGCAACATCACACAGCAAGCTACCACGCGAGGAATGACAAGATAATTGATCGGATCAGTCCGCAACATGTACAGGGCATCGATCTGCTCCGTCACCTTCATCGTTCCAATCTCTGCCGCAAACGCCGAGCCGACTCGTCCCGCCAACACAACCGCCGTCAGCACCGGAGCCAATTCACGCGATAATGAAATCGCCAACACTCCCCCAACTGCCGTTCCCGCTCCCAGATTGATAAACTCTCGCGCTACCTGAATCGTGAACACTGCCCCCACAAACGCCGCTGTCACCAACGCAATCAGTAATGATTCGGGTCCGACGGTTGCCATTTGCTCGATCGTATTTCGACGATGAATCTTGCCGGACAGCAAATGCACAATCACCTGCCCTCCTAACAAAATAGCGGCAATTAAACGACGACTCCAAGTTCCAAGAGCAGACGGAGAAGGCTGGGGCGATTCAGTCAAAGGGACACTACCTGTTTCAAACTCGATAAGAGCATATCAAATTTCGTCTATAACTAATTGTGACGGACTCACCGTAAATTGTAAGGGGACTCTGCATGGTCGGAAAGCGTCTTCAACCTTCTCGCTTCATCACTCAGCCTGACGATGATTCTACGATCGATTATCACTACGATGCCCCCGGCACCATTCCCGGTACGCTGACGATCGACAACGATGCCGAACCCCCCGTTATCGTTTTGATCGATTACAACGACGGAAAAGCCGTTCGCATTCAGATCGAAGAACCGGAAGAGTGTACGCCTTACCTCGATACAGAATCGGTCTCGTGGGTCGATGTGAAAGGATTAGGCAGCGAAGACATTCTACTCAGGTTAGGGCGCGTTTTTGGCTTACATCCACTCGTGTTAGAAGATGTGGTCAATGTTCCTCAGCGTCCGAAAACTGAGGAATACGGGGATCAACTTTTGATCATTGCTCGGATGGTGGTGCTGAAAGAATCGGGTAAAGGATTTTACTCTGAGCAGGTAAGTTTCATTCTTGGAAAACACTATTTGCTGACGGTGCAGGAAGAGCCGGAGCATGATTGTTTTGATATGGTGCGCGATCGAATTCGTACCGCTAAAGGCACAATCTGCAAACGTAAAGCGGACTATCTCGCCTATGCACTATTAGACGCAATCATTGATGGCTTTTTCCCGATCCTCGAAGTTTATGGAGAAAATATCGAAGAGCTTGAAGACGAAGTGGTTGCCAGTCCAACGCGACAAACGTTAGAAAAAATTCACGCGATTAAGCGGGAACTGTTGGCGTTACGTCGATCGATTTGGCCCTTGAGAGATGCGATTAATTCCTTGGTGCGTGACAGCAGCTCAGATTTAGTGAGCGATGATGTCAGAGTTTATCTGCGCGATTGTTACGATCACACCGTTCAAGTGTTGGATATGGTGGAGACTTATCGAGAACTTGCCGCGAGTTTGATGGATGTGTATCTCTCTTCGGTGAGCAATCGGATGAATGAAATCATGAAAGTTCTAACGGTGATTTCGACGATCTTTATTCCGTTGACCTTTGTGGCTGGAATTTATGGAATGAATTTTAATCCCGAAAAATCACCGTTCAATATGCCGGAATTGAATTGGTATTGGGGATATGTGATGTGTTGGGGCGTAATGATTACGATCGCGGTTTCCCTCATCCTTTATTTCAAGCGGAGGGGATGGTTTGAGGATTTTTCAACGACTGTTAAAAAATGACGAATCCCCGATGAATGACGCACCGAGGATGATTCGTTTACTCAAATATTCTATTTAATCGGACATTCCACACCCGACAAATCGTTCAAACATTAATTTTTCTGCAATCGCCGCAATTCTTCCTGCAAATCCGCCACCTGTTGCCGCATGTCATTCACCGTGGTTTGCGTTGGGGTCGGCTCTTCTTCATCTAAAATCTCAATTTTGCGCGGCTCGGTCGGGCGATTCTCCTCGACAGCAACATTTGGATTGGCTTGCTGCGCTCGTTTCATCATGTCATCGACGAACTTGCGACCTTCTTCCGCATTCATCTCGCCCCGTTCGACCATCTCATCAGCCACCTTCTGCACCTGTGCCCGGAGTTCGGTCAATTTCTCCCCCGCCTTCTCGCCCGCATAGGAAGCAACTCCAATGCCCAGATACATTGCTTTTTGAACTAAATCACCCAAACCCATAACGATCGCGCTCCTGGTACTCTTTTCTCCAAGATAGGCAGAAATTCGTGAGTTGCCCAGTGTAAAACTTCCCTGAATTCGGTATGGAAAACCGACCTTTAAAACAAAGGTGACCCGGAGACTACGCCTATCATAAGCATCCCGTATTGCTGCTACCTTCCGGTCCTGACAAAGTTTGGGCGTTACAATCGCATAGATCCGAGTCGCTTTCTAGCATAGCACTCTTCTCGATCGAGTGATGACATTTTCGCCACTCATTCGACCACGACTTTCCATTCATAGAGCTTGTAATGCACACACTGATTGCGAATCAGCGGATCTTCTTTAATGATTTTTTCGGCTTCATCCATCGATTTTGCCTTGAACATCAACATCCCCCCACCAAAACAGCCCCAATATCCAGTTTTTGCCTCGTACCCCTTATCGATCAGGTCTTTGACAAATGCTTTATGGGCTGGAACGTATTGATCAAACGTCGCTTTATCGACGATTCCTTCTTCAATTTTGACGAACCAAGGCATTGACCCATTTCCTCTATCATTTTTATCAACAGGAACCTATGCTGTAGCTTAAAACGGATGCCTACAGCATTAGAGTAAAGTTTTACAAGAACTTAAGGGGTGTAAGTCTGATTTTTCGTACCCGAAGCAATCTATGAACACAGAGCCACTTTTCTTTATCGCGCTGCTTCCCCCACAAGCAATTCAACAACATGCTACCGGAGTTAAATGCCATTTTGATCAGTATTATGACAGTCGCCACGCATTCAAATCACCTCCGCATATCACGCTACAGCCGCCGTTTCGATGGAAACATGAACATTTCGCGATACTGAGTGAGTGTATCGAAGCTTTCGCGCAGTCTCAATGCCCAATCCCGATTATTCTCGATGGTTTCGGCGCGTTTCCGCCACGAGTGATTTATATCAACGTCGATCGCACTGATGCACTTCTGACGCTCCACCGCCGTTTCATTGAACACTTAGAAAGGTCGATCGCGCTGGTTGACTCACGAGAAAAATCCCGCCCGTATGCGCCTCATATGACGGTTGCGTTCCGGGATCTGACGAAACAGAATTTCAAACTCGCATGGCAAGAGTTCAAAGATCGATCGCTTCGCTTTGAATTCATCGCTTCTCATCTGACGTTGCTCAAACATGACGGACAACGTTGGCAAATTCACGCTGAATTTCCTTTTAAGATGGAGACATGAAGCAGCTAAACAAAACTCAGTTTTATCAATGGAATCAGTATCGATGTGCGTATGACTTTCACGAGGGTCAGGGCGTTCCGTTACTGTTGATTCATCCGATCGGCGTTGGACTCTCGCGGCAATTTTGGCGCAGATTCATCGACGCTGGGCAGCAGAATTCGATTTACAATCCCGATTTACTAGGCTGCGGCGAGTCTGATATGCCGCGAATTGCCTACGCTCCGATCGATTGGGCACAACAATTGCAATCCTTTCTGCATCGGGTGGTCAAAACACCTGCGATCGTCATTGCTCAGGGTGCGTTATGTCCGGTTGCGATCGAACTTGCCACGATCGAGCCGACTTTGGTAAAAGCGATCGTGTTCAGCGGTTCTCCTGCAATGTCGCTGTTGAGCCGAGACACTTCAGAAACCTCTCATCGAATCGCCTGGAATCTGTTCGATTCCCCTTTCGGAAATGCCTTTTATCGATATGCTCGTCGGAGCGAATTTTTGAGAAATTTTTCGATTCGTCAATTGTTTGCTGATGAAGCTCAGGTCGATTCGGAATGGTTAGCGATGTTGAAGCAAGGATCGAACGATTTAGAAAGTCGTCATGCGGTATTTGCGTTTCTATCTGGATTTTGGCGGCAAGATTACACCGAACGAATGTCGAAAATTCAGCAACCTGTTTTAGCGGTGTTTGGTGATAAAGCTTCGAGTATTAGCCGTGAGGGGAAAGGGGAAAAAGTCAGCGATCGCTTAAATGATTACCTCGAAAAATTCCCGAATTGCGAAGGTGTGATTATTCCGGGTCGAAATGTCTTACCTTACGAATCGACTCAGGAATTTGTGGGAAGTATTGAGGGATTTGTGCGATTAAACACTTAACATCCATAAGGCAAAGCGATGTCAACTGAACTAGAAACTAGCCAAAAAAGTCTTTATGAAATCGATTTTGTTTGCTGGATTGAGACAACAGCGGAGCAATTACGAAATCAAAATTATGCTTGTGTCGATTGGCAAAACCTGATCGAAGAAATCGAAGATATGTCGAGACGGGAGCGAAAAAGCCTTAAAAGTAACCTCATCGTCATTCTGCTTCACCTGCTGAAATGGCAATATCAACCAGAGTATAGAAGTGGCAGTTGGCGCGGCAGTATTCGAGAACATCGGCGGCGTGTTAATGATGACTTGAAAGATTCACCAAGCTTAGTTCCCTACCTTCAAGAAGTCTTTGATGAATGTTATGCGAATGCTCGTGAACAGGCAGCAGATGAAACTGGATTGCTCTTAGAGACTTTTCCTGTGAGCTGTCCTTATCTTTCTGAGCAGGTGCTGAATTCTGAATACCTGCCGAATTAAGAGTGGGTGTACGATCTCAGTCTCGATCGCAATCCTCACTCCGTAAGAGCGCGAACTGCGGCGACGAGAGTACTTGAAACGAAGCGCGAAGACTCTATTTGTCTCCTGCATTGACGCGTCGTGCTACTGTGATAGCTCAACCAATCTCAACGGCTCTTAAGAATTCCTCCGCCGTGACTATCTTCACATCACGAAACGGATTAAGCACCAGTAAATCTTTATCACCACTCACAATGTACTCTGCTTGTCCGTTCAATGCGAGTTCTAAAATCTTATCGTCTTTAGGATCTCGGCACTCTTGCACCCTTTCAATAATCTCAACCAGTGTTGCTCGCTCAACAAACGTCTCCAAAAACTCGTCACGTTCTTCACTCGTCACAAAGCGATCAAATTTTTCTCGCCCAAGTACATCGCTAAGCTCTTCTAACAATTCAAGCGATACCAAAATCTCTCCGTGTTTTAGAGCATACCGAAATGCTTTCGAGGGGTTACCGCTCTTAAACAGTAACGAACTTACAATTACATTTGTATCAAATACGTAACGCACCTTACGGCTCATTTAGAATTGCGTCCAAGATTTCTGGGGTTAATCCTCGCTCCTGTGCTTTCTGGCTGATATCATCCATGACTTCCTCTAGCGCCCGTTTCTTACGAGTTGCTTGGGTCAGTTTTAAGCTGAGTAACGCCTCAATTTTACGCCTTTGCTCTTCCGATGCGGCTTCAAAGATATGAGCAGCTTCTAGATTGACGCGAACGGTGATTTGTTTTGTTTCCATAGCTTGATAGAGTTGAGAAATCTTGAGGCTTTTCCTGCTTCCTGCAACTAATCCAGGAAAACGACCAGTCATATGATGCTTAATCTTACCTTGTAAGCCTATGAGACTTCCACAGCGCCGCTTCATGCTCGATAAACCGACGCTCACGATCAATTCACTCACCCATTGTCGATCACTCCAGATTTGTTCGATCGAACACCTAGTTCAAAAGACTTTCATACTCATCATGTTCACCGATCCAAAACCAGTAATAATCGTCACCTTCTTTCAAGGCTAATGCCCGATATTCACCACTGATTCGAGCAGACCAAAGCTTTTTACCGACTTTCTTGAAACGTAGAGATGGATGAAGTGAGTTCTCCTTCCAGAGCTTGTAAGCTTTCCGCGCTTGCTGTTTCATTTCAGGTGACAGTTCGGCATAAGCTTCCCAAAAGTCAGCCGTCGCGAAGGACTTCATCCAAATCCCTCACGTTGTTAGTTGCAATATCTGACTCTGCCCTCGCAATCAGACGATCTAATTTTCCTGATGCAAGATCGGCTTCGATTTGTCGATCCCACATTTCATCGAGATACTCTTGCAGCCATCTTGCAAGATCACGCGCTTCATTTTCTGGCAATTGCTTGATTGCTGACTCAACTTCTAATCGAGTATTCATAGAATTCATGTTTCAAGAATCGTAGTCGTATTATCACTTATGAATTGGCGATCGCTGTAATTGTGATTTAGCAGGAGCCGATCGAACGAAGCAGAGATCTCCTGGGTCATAGGATTGCAGGTTCGGTCGCCTGCTCGGATCGATCTCTTCGTACCTTAGACGTGTCAGAAGCCGAATGCTCCTTTGGTTCTCCGGGTGTACTGTAGCCCACCACTGAGCTTCTGGCACAAGTGACTCAAGATAGTCATGCCACCAAGACATTGCCTCAAATGCCAACCCCTTTCCCCACCAAGCTTCACCCAACAAGTATGCAATCTCGCCCCACTCGCCGTAGCTTGTTGCCTCAAGCCGACCGACCACTGTAGGAGAATCAGCTTTCAAATAGATTGCCACGTTGAACCATTTCTCGGCAGGCGTTATCAAATCCACCGGACCACGCTCACGGGCGGCGTATTCCGCCCTAAGTTCCTCCAACGATGGTGGTTCTCCTGTTGGATCGATAAAGGCGAGGACGGAGGATGTATTCAGAATGGGAAAGAGAGCGTCAGCATGGATGGCAGTAAGTGGCTCGAACTGTAAATTCTGACTCTGCATTAATGTCATTGCTCTATTCCTATCAGTCAGGACGATGCACGATCGATTCAATCACCCGTTGTCGATCGCTCCAGATTTGTTCGATCGAACATCTAGTTCAACAGATTTTAGTACTCTGTGCAATAAAGGGTTAGCTCGCAACAAGATAGCTATCACCTGAGCGTATGTCAATGCGATACATTTCATCGTTCCAATCAATGACTTCAACGTAGTCATCATCTAGATAAAAGCCGTTAGTGAATATGTCTTTACCACTGACACTCTAAAGCAATTTTCCTTCGCAGGAGACACAGGCGATGTCGCATTCGCCGTGCGAGATGTAGCAGTCATGCCTTGCTGCGTGATATATACCAAAGCAAGTTGCCCAGTCTACTTGCACTTGCCATTCAAGCTGTAAAGACGGAATAGCTAAAGCGCAGATGAATGCACTCACTGCAACGATGCAAGACTGATTGTGTAATAGGGCTGAATGCTCGTGCACTCCAGTCGCTCCGTGCGTACCAAGCACAATACAAGATGCTATTTCTGCACCATGCTTTATTAGCCCTACCTCATACTTTGCAGATGGATAATATTCCTGTTCACCCAACCAGTACTGATGACTATAGGTTCGCACATTATCAACTGATCCCACTATGTAGGCAGGATTGTCATTGATCACAATGTCGTAACTTCCCGCCTGCAAACACAACATAAATACCTACACTTGGAACTATTACTACACCCCGAAAACTTAGCGAACTATTGGTTAGGGCGATGCACGATCAATTCAATCACCCGTTGTCGATCGCGAATTCCCACAATCCGCACATAATTTTTCTGATTCTCATCTAAGCAAGTTTCTAACGCAGAAATCGCCGCTGCTCCATCTCCTTCAAACATCCCGTAACAGTTCCAAGAATTCGTTCTAAACCGTCGGGCATCGACTACTTCAATGCCTAACCGCTGTCCCTGTCGCAGAATTTGATTAACTTCGCTCACAATCTCCGGAGTCAATCGTGTACTCGAAGGCTGACCGTTATAGCTGCTCGATGCTGGAACCGCGGGCGATCGAACAGGCTCCGAAACCATTGCACTATTTTGAACAGGTTGCGGATTCCTCTTAATTTCACCGAGTCCCCGATTGCGAACCGTCTGATTGTATTCCTCAACCAAGCGCAACTCTTGAAGTCGTTTTTGCTCTTGTCCGATCGCGGTTCCGACTTCGATCAAATGCGACAAACTAAAGTCGGGTCTGCGGAATTCTGGAGGTGCTTCAGTACTGTTCACCACGCGCTGAGAAATCCGATCGATGCCCACATCGTTAATGAAGCGGCGAATTTGCTCATCGTAAAGGCGCGATCGCAATGCACCAAAGAAATCGATCGCTTGATTTGGAAACTGATCGACTAGCTTTTCAATATCGCTTTTTGGCACCTGATCGATTTCAAAAATTCCGCCGACAATTCCGATTCGATCTGCTCGATCGGGTTCCCAGAAAAACTTATCCATCCGCCCGTCACGAGTCAAGGGCGCATACAACGTCGAGAAATCATTCCCCGTCAAAATAATCGGAATTCGCTGTATCGGCTCAGAATCATAACTCCCCGGAAGCTGAACATTCGTCGGATTATCCGCAATATTCATCAGCGTTCCGTGTACCAACTGCGTATTCACGGTGTACTGAGTGAACTGATCCACCCGTCCCGCACCCGCATCAAAATCATTAATCAGCAAAACCGACATTTTGCCACGCACTTTCACATATTCCGCAGCTTCCCGATATCGCAATCGAATCAATCGCGCTGGATCTCCCGCATCAGGACTTTCCAACTCTCCCGCCGACATATAAACGGCTTCAATTCCCATCCGTTCAAACACGAGATCACACTGAAACGATTTTCCTTCCCCTTTGCGTCCGTGAACTCCCAGAATCAATGGCGCTTTCACATTTGGCAGCAATAGAAAATTCTTAGTGATATGAACCGATAACTTATCGAGAAAACGCGGAGAAATGTAGTAACTCATAGCGGCTCACTAAAAATGGGGCAAGTTTGACTCACCCCATTTGTTAAAACTTGATAACTATGATCGTATCTTATGGCGAAATGTTTCGCACGACTTGAGAAATCGATCGAGAAGCCGAAGCACTCATATAAAGCTGATCTTGTTCTTCGAGATATCGCGCCACCGATTCGTATGCCTCTTGATTCATCGCTGCTTCTTGAGGCGAAAGGTGACTGAGATAGCCCATGTAATTGCCCATCACAAAGTAAACGCCAACAAGTGCTGTCGCGGACATTGCGACCAATGTACCCGCCAGCATCAGGGAAAACTCTTTTTGCTCGATCGCTTCCTGCATGAGGTGAAGCGCCCAAGCCACAAGAGCAATGACAATAAATAAGATTGTTATCACCATAGTTTACGTATTGTAACAGACGCTCAGAAAAGTAGACCTCGGTAAGAGCACGATCGAGTAAACAGTTTCTCTGATTTTGGTGGTAGCAAATTCTTATCAGTCGGCTGAATCTCTCCAAGTCTCGTCATTCTAGGACTGTCTGACCGAAACCTGCCGTTCGCTTAAGTATGTCTTTATCTGTTCCACACTCAACTGCCCGTAATGCAGCAAAGAAGCCAGCAATGCCGCTTCCGCCTTCCCATTCGTTAAGGCTTGATAAATATGTTCACAATTTCCCGCCCCGCCAGACGCGATTACAGGAATTTCGACTTGATTCGCGATCGTACTCGTCAAATCCAAGTCATACCCCGCCTGCGTTCCATCTGCATCCATGCTGGTAATCAGTAATTCTCCGGCTCCACGTTCTGCGACTTCTTTCGCCCACGCGATCGCATCAATCCCCGTATTTTCCCGACCGCCGCGCACGTACACATCCCATCCTGGATTCGTCGGGTCTTCTCTTCTTCGAGCATCGATCGCCACCACAATACATTGAACGCCGAATCGATCGCTTGCCCGATTAATCAAATCCGGGTCACGCACCGCCGCCGAGTTAATACTGACTTTATCGGCTCCCGCTCTCAGCAATTTCTTAATCGTGTCGAGATTCTGAATCCCGCCCCCAACTGTCAACGGAATAAACACCTGTTCCGCTGTCCGGTACACCACATCGTAAATAATGTCTCGGTCTTCATGCGTGGCAGTGATATCTAGAAACACAAGCTCATCCGCCCCTGCCTCGTTGTAAGCCTGCGCGAGTTCAACCGGATCACCCGCATCCCGCAAATCTACAAAGTTAATTCCTTTAACCACACGCCCCGCTTTCACATCTAGACAAGGCAGAATTCGTTTCGCCAGCATGACCGATTCTCTGTTCAGTAGAGAGAATCGTACCATTATCGTGGTTCAGCAGATTGAAGTGCGATCGCCCTTCTGTGGAAATCTGCGATCGCGACCTCACGACTCGATTAGCCTGAGTGTTTCACCTATCCAGCGACAACTTGTAGACGTAAACCCAGTGCTTTCACTACCTTGAGAACCGTTACAAATTCTGAGTTCCCTTCGCTCGATAAAGCTTTGTACAGGCTTTCTCGTCCTAATCCTGTTTCACGGGCAATGTTTGTCATTCCTTTCGATCGAGCAATGTCCCCAAGTACTGCGGCTACCAGAGCAGGATCACCGTCTTCAAGGGCAGCTTCAAGATATGCCGCAACATCCTCTTTAGTTTCTAGATGGTCTGCCGCGTCCCAAGGAAAGGTTTCAAGCTTGTTCATTGCTCTAGTTTTTCAGATAAATTGAAGTGCGATCGCGCTTTTGTGGAGATTTGCGATCGTCAAATCGCTCAACGGCTAAGTTGAGTGGGTAATACTTTGTGCATCCTCGCCTAAGTCTCTCTTCCGTCCGCTCCAACGTGTTGTCGAACCTGGCTGGCGCGATAAATTTACAACTTCTCTGCCGCTTTCAGCTTGTTGCTTTTGCAAATCAGCGAAGATGGCTTTTAAGTCATGGTCAAATGAACGTGAATACTCTTCACGAATTCTATGGATCTCTTCGACAATCTCATCCTGAAACATCATTAACCTCCAAGAAGTTCATAGGCTGTACAAAGAATCGGCAACTCGTACCCGAAATCAAGGCTAATCTCTGCTAACTTGCCCTGAATTTGAGCATTTGCAATGTGCTTGCAGTTCCATGTGAGCAAGTAATCCATACCATGAACGGTCGCAGCAGCAATGTGAACAGCATCCACATCCGCTTTTGCAGGAAGATTACTGCGTTCCAAAAACTGCTCTGCTAACTCAAGCACCGATTGGTTCAAGTCTATTATCGCAAAATGACAATCTTGAGTCTCGTAAATGTCATTGCCGCACCGAACATATTCTTCTTTGGGATAGCGGGGTTGTCGAATTGCGATCGGCTTCAGTTTGTTGCAAAAGTGTCTTTTTACTTTAGCTTGAGTAGTTAAAGCGCGATCGCGATTTTGTGAAGATTCGCGATAAATTAGCTTGAGAACAAGGCTCACTGGATACGATACCGTTTCAACTCAACTGACCAATCTCGTTGTTCCAAAGCAGCGGTTTGTTAGACGTTTGTCCTATGACTACTCACCATAAGATTGGTTAGTGCGTTGTGCGTTCGGAGCTTGTTCGTCGAGCGATTGCCGATATTTCAAGCAGCCTTCAAGAAACTTTGACCACTCCGGCACCACCGGAGTAGGGTCAGTCTTTTCTGGCAGCAGTCCCCATAGGTCAGGATGATGCCAACATAACTCATGGCTAGAGGTATCACGATGTTTACGAATGCCATTCCTGAGCTTTTTAATCTCAGCAACAAGCTCAGCGCGGGTCAGTTGTTCGAGGTCTTCGTCCATGTTGCGTTATTAGTAAAGATATCGCCTAGGTTTGTTTAGGTTGAGATGCAAGTAGCGCCGTCTAATCATGCGGAAGTTTCTGCACATCATTCACATTGACGCACTATGCAGAAGATTTTTGGGTCATCGCAGCAATCTGGAATAGTATACAAAAATTTTTACAAAGAACGTTTATACAGATGAATATACGGGAATTTTGAAGATACTTTTTATCTAGACTTGCAAGTCGATACAACCCGATCGACAAACTTCCTCTCTCACTCCGGAACCCGATACCGACTCGCAATAAACGAGAAAAATCGATAAAAGTTACCAAACTGCGAACTCGGAGCCACGCCGCGCCAGTGATACTCCACGTCCTTGTGATAAACCGTCAGCATCATCGTACTCGTCTGCTTTTCCACCTTCACCTCTAAGCGTCCCGGTATTCCCTGCTCCGTTGTAAAGTTCGGAGTCGGTTTCGCAGGGGAATTTTTTGCAGGAGTCGTCGATCGCATTAACTTCGCCCAACTCCGAATCTCAAACCCGTTATTCCTCGGATCACTAAACGCAATTCCATCTTGATTCTCTGGCGGAATCGAATCAACCCAGCCCTCCGGATACAAAAACTCGAACCCAAACCGAGGATTCCGATACGTCTGCCATCGATCGGGCAACCGATTTTGCTGCGGCTCAGAGCGTCCGAACGGCAAGCCATCACAGCCCGTCAGCCCCAACACCCCGACTAAAATCCAACTCAAACCATACTTCATAATGTAAACGATTGTAACAATAATGCTGTTATGCTGGCTTACCGTCTTGACAGCCCTGAATCTGGCAGATATTGTATTTGCATACCCGGGTAAAACGACTGAAAGTTCTATGCAAGACAAGCAGAAAGTTACGCTGTATCTCCCGCCCGAATTACACCGCAAGCTAAAAATCCAAGCGGCGATGAGTTCCGAGGCGATGTCAATCCTCGCAGAGAGGGCACTCAGCTTTTACCTCACTTACCCGGAGGTAGTTGAGCAGCAAGAAGAAGCTCATGGACAAACGCACCGGATTTATGACTGTCCCAGTTGTACCACTCCGGTTGTATTACGGAACGGCGAGTTAACCGCTTTAGGGCAAAGCTCCGTTCTTCAAGATGAGCTATCGACCGTTTCAATCGAAGAAAAGGTGGTCGTTCCCTGCTAGGGTCATCCCGATTCAGAGTCCGCAGCCTGGTTCGCTTTACACATCTGCACCGTTTTTAGTGGGTCGCGGTTATGCAAGAAGAGCTAAATATCCTGTTACAGGCTCAATATCCTTTAATTTATCTTGTAACTTCGGAAGAAGAGCGGGCAGAGCAAGCGATCTCGATTCTTGCTCAAACAAAGCCCCCCAAGCGGTTGTATTTGTGGACAGTGACACACGGGATTGTCGAATATGGTCAGCCCCGTAGCGTGACTCAACACAATACAGTTTCACCAGAAGCTGCGATCGAATGGGTGATGCGCCAACGGGAACCCGGCATCTTCGTCTTCAAAGATTTGCACCCGTTTATTGATTCGCCTGCGGTGACTCGGTGGTTGCGTGATGCAATTGCCAGTTTCAAAGGCACTCAAAAAGCGATCGTGCTCATGTCTCCGATGCAGAACATCCCGATCGAGTTGGAGAAAGAGGTCGTCGTCATTGACTTCCCGCTTCCCAACATGACCGAGTTGAATCAAGTTCTCACTGCACAGTTAGATCTCGTCCGCACTCGCCGGATTACGACCGAAACCCGCGAAAAGCTCCTCAAAGCTGCGTTAGGTCTGACCCGCGACGAGGCAGAAAAAGTTTACCGCAAAGCGCAAGTCACCGCTGGACGCTTGACCGAAGAAGAAGTTGATATCGTTCTCTCTGAGAAAAAGCAGCTAATTCGACGCAACGGCATTCTAGAGTACATCGAAGAAGATGAAACGATCGATTCGGTCGGTGGACTTGACGAATTAAAGCACTGGTTGAGACAGCGATCGGATGCCTTCACCGAAAGAGCCAGAGAATATGGACTGCCCCAACCGAAGGGGATGCTGATTCTAGGGGTTCCGGGTTGTGGAAAGTCGCTGATTGCGAAAACGACCTCCCGACTGTGGGGATTGCCGCTTCTGAGACTCGATATGGGTCGAGTATATGACGGCTCGATGGTCGGTCGGTCGGAAGCCAACCTTCGCAACGCTCTCAAAACTGCGGAATCGATTTCACCCGCGATCCTGTTCATTGATGAGATGGACAAGGCGTTCGCCGGAACCACTGGATCAGCCGATTCTGATGGGGGAACCTCTAGTCGGATCTTCGGTTCATTCCTCACCTGGATGCAGGAGAAAACTTCTCCGGTCTTCGTGATGGCAACCGCGAACCGAGTCGAGCGGCTTCCAGGAGAATTCCTCAGAAAAGGTCGATTCGATGAAATCTTCTTCGTAGACCTGCCGAACGCGGAGGAGCGCAAAGAGATTTTCAGAATTCATCTCGCGAAACGCCGCAGAGAGATCGAGCGATTCGACCTCGACCAACTCGCCAACGTGTGCGACGGCTTTTCGGGAGCAGAAATTGAGCAAGCTTTAGTCGCAGCAATGTACGAAGCATTCGCTCAAGATCGAGAGTTTACCCAATTGGACATTATCGCGGCATCGAGAGCCACATTGCCGCTGTCCAAGACAATGACTGAGCAGGTGACAGCCCTTCGGGATTGGGCTAGGCAGCGAGCGCGACCTGCGGCAGCCTCAGTTGCTGAATATCAGCGGCTTGAGTTCTAACAAGCTTTCTCCTGTCTTCCCAACAGGATGAAGGGCTAGCATCATCAGCTAGCAGTCTGAACCGTTTTGAATGCTTGAGTACGCTCCGGGTTCAAAACGTCTTAAACCTAAACGTTGTCGTTGTTATCAACTTTTCCACGGAGGAAACCCAACATGTCTCACTTTAGCACTCTTCGCACCAAGATCACTGATGCTGAAATCCTGAAGTCCTCGCTCCGCGATCTGGGCATTTCGGTTAAGACTGAAGCTGATGTTCGTGGCTACAACGGACAGCGGGTTCGCTCTGACATCGTTGCAGTTCTCGATGGCGAATACGATTTGGGCTGGTCGCGCAATGCTGACGGTTCGTTTGATTTGATCGCTGACCTTTGGGGTGTGGCGAAGAAGCACAATCAAACCGAACTGATCAACTCGATCAACCAGAAGTACGCTGTCAACAAGACCTTGGCTGAAGTCAAGCGTCCTGGCTTGAACAATGCAAACGTGAAATTGGTTGTTCAAAAATAGTTTCTCTGCGCGTTCCCAAGCTGGCGGGTTAACTTCTCACAGTTAACCCGTTTTTTTGTGTTTAGATTTGGGCATGGCGAACTCAAGCCTGCTTATTTTGCTCTACTTGCAATTGATTAAAGCCTCAATATCTGCCGCTACGATTTTCTCTAAGTTGCGAGTCACTTTCTCGATGTTCCAGTTCCACCAAGCAATTTCAAGCAGTGCTTGGATCACTTCATGCTTAAAGCGCGATCGAATACATTTAGCCGGATTACCTCCAACAATGCTGTACGGTGACACATCACTAACGACAACTGACTTTGCTGCAACGATCGCTCCGTCTCCGACTTGCACCCCTGGCATAATCACTGCTTCATAACCAATCCACACATCGTTACCGATGACAGTATCGCCTTTGTAGGGAAGTTCTTCAGTTTGAGGAGCCACTTTTTCCCAGCCATTGCCGAAGATATAAAACGGATAAGTCGAGAAGCCATCTAATTTGTGATTTGCGCCGTTCATAATGAACTTGACACCTCTTGCCAAAGCACAAAACTTTCCGATGATTAGACGATCGCCGATGAATGGAAAGTGGTACAAAACATTGCGCTCGAAATCTTCTGAATCTTCAGGGTCATCGTAATATGTGTAGTCGCCAATGATGATATTTGGATTTGACACCGTGTTTTGAATGAAGCAGATTTGCGGAAATCCCTTCATTGGGTGTTTATCTTTTGGGTCTGCTCCATACATGATCAGTCGCTCTCAGACAGATTAAGGAGTTCTGACGGCTCCATCTTCTCGTATTTCTCAAACGGCTGATGAATCCAGGGATTATGCTCCAAATAATCCACATAGTAATCAGGTTTGATCACGGAGCAGGCTTTGTACCAGAGTACAGCGGTGCGAACTTCTTCGATGTAGAAACCGTAATGTCGATCGAGCCAAGGAATCGTTTTTTGCAACGTCACCCCAGAATCGACCAAATCATCAACGAGCAACACATGACTTCCTAAACTCAGTGAAGTCATCGTTAAATCTTTTGAGAACACGAGAGAACTTCTTGACTGGCTACTGCCTCGATACGAGGAAGTCGATAAGATCGCAAGCGGGACATCGAAGATTCGGGCAAGTACATCACCGACTCGTAAGCCGCCCTTTGCCAAGCAGACGATTTGGTTAAACTGCCAGTCCGATCGATAAATCTGCGCCGCGAGTTTTTCGATGGATTGGTGGTAATCTGACCAACTGACATGAAGATCGGACTGAGTGGAATCCGGCATAGTGGAGTCAAAATAGATAAGTTTTTCTTCATCGTGCACGATCGCAGACGAAGACGATGAAAATAATACAACTGTTACCCCGGATTCCGCGACCTTGTTATGAATAATTCTGCTGATGATCGATCGTTTCTTTCTGAAAAACTGAGTTTTCCGACAAAGTTAGCTTATGGAGCTGGCGATCTGGGTCCTGCGATTACCGCAAATATCACAGGCGTTTTTTTGCTGATTTTTTTCACAAACGTCGCGGGACTCAAACCTGGAATCGCAGGCAGCATTCTGATGATTGGCAAAATTTGGGATGCGATCAATGATCCCATTATTGGGATGTGGAGCGATCGCACTCAGAGTCGTTGGGGACGAAGGCATCCCTGGATGATTTTTGGCGCGATCCCTTTTGGCATATTCTTTTTTCTCCAGTGGCTTGTTCCTCAGTTTAGTGGCAATCCTGAGATCAATCAGTGGGCGTTGTTTCTGTACTATGTCGCGATCGGGCTGTTTTTCAATAGCTTTTACACAGCGGTCAATTTGCCCTATACCGCAATGACCGCAGAATTAACTCAGGATTATGATGAGCGGACTAGCTTGAGTAGCTACCGATTTGCGTTCTCGATTAGCGGGAGTATTCTTTCGCTGATTCTGGCGCTCTTGATTTTTCAGGCATTTAAGCAAAATCCGATTCAGCAATATTTAGTGCTAGGTGGGGTTTGTGCGGTGATTTCGGTGCTGCCCCTGTACTGGTGCGTTTGGGGAACGCGGAAGCGGGTTCAAGCATTGGAACGTCAGCGTCGCGCTTTGCCTGTTGAAACACCCCTTCCTTATTTGGAGCAACTCAAAATCGCGTTTAGCAATCGTCCATTTTTGTATGTGATTGGGATTTACCTTTGCTCTTGGTTGGCAGTTCAAAACACGGTGGCGGTGATTCCCTACTTTGTCAAAAACTGGATGGGGTTGGGTGATTCAGATTTTACACAGGTGATCATTGCCGTTCAAGTGACGGCATTAGTCATGCTCTTTGTTTGGAGTGCGATGAGTAAGCGGTATGGAAAAAAAGCGGTTTATTTTATGGGAATGACGGTTTGGACGATCGCACAAATCGGATTATTCCTTCTGCAACCTGGACAGATCATTCTGATGTATGGGTTGGCGGTGTTAGCTGGGTTTGGGGTATCCACCGCTTATTTGATTCCTTGGTCAATGATTCCAGATGTGATTGAACTTGATGAGTTGCAGACTGGACAACGGCGCGAAGGCGTATTTTACGGCTTTATGGTGCTGCTGCAAAAAGTGGCGTTAGCGATCGGCTTATTTATCGTCGGCTGGGTGCTGCAAAAATCTGGTTTTACCGAAAGCGTCGCAGGTCAACCCGCTCCCATTCAGCCAGAATCAGCATTATGGGCGATTCGGATTTTAGTCGGTCCGGCTCCGCTCGTCGTTTTGGTGATTGGGTTAGTGTTGGCATATTTCTACCCGATTACGAAGGAGAAGCACGCCGAAATCTTATTACAGCTTCATGAGCGCAAACAGAATCAAACTTAAGTTGCGAAAAGCGTAACCGATCGCATTATTTCCCAAGTTCGATGGCAGAGTAGGTACATTCTTAAGTACAGCAATTCAGATGATGAGTACCATTCAAAAATCACCTTGGAAACGATTAAGTGCAGTTCCCATCGCGCTTGGAATCGTTGGCTTCTCAATGATCAGCCCCGTTTATGCACAGGAGAAATTGGTGCGAACTTTAACCGTGACTGGTCGAGGATTTGAGGACATTCAAACGACGATCGCGCAAGTTCGATTAGGGGTGGAAGTCGAAGGCAAAACCGCGAATGATGTCCAGCGAGAAGTGGCTCGTCGATCGAATTCGGTCGTGAGTTTCTTAAAATCGCGCCCAGTTGATAAGCTCGAAACCACTGGAATCAATCTGAATCCGCGCTACGACTACACCAACAATCGCCAAACTTTAGTCGGATATGTCGGCTCGAATAATGTTTCGTTCCGAGTTCCGACTGAGAGAGCCGGAGAAATTATCGATGAAGCGGTGAAAGCGGGAGCGAGTCGGATTGATAGCGTGAGCTTTACGGCAACCGATGAGGCAACAGCAGCGGCTCAAAAACGTGCGCTCCAGAAAGCAACTCAAGAAGCCAACGCTCAAGCGGATGCCGTCTTTAGCGCCTTGAATCTGACTCGTAAGGAAATCGTCAACGTTCAAATCAATAACGCAGTCGCTCCGCAACCCATTTTCCAAGATGTGGCTCCAAGAGCAAGAATGCAGGCGGCAGCAGCTCCGAGTCCAAGTCCTGTCGTAGGTGGCGAACAGCGCGTCGAAGGTTCAGTAACCTTGCAGATTAGTTACTAAAAGATTGGAGAGATGAAGTATTTCTACTTGCATGGATTTGCATCAAGTCCTCGATCGACAAAAGCCCGCCAATTGCGCGATCGCTTCCAATCCCTTCATCTCTCCCTTGAAATTCCCGATTTCAATCAAAACGATTTTCAACATTTGACCCTCACTCGGCAGGTCGAACAGGTCAAAAGCTTAATCTCAGAAGGACCTATAACACTGATTGGCTCTAGCTTTGACGGATTAACAGCGGCTTGGATCGCTCAGCAGTGTGAGCAAGTCGATCGTATTGTTCTCCTCGCCCCCGCATTCAATTACTTAAATCACTGGCTTCCCACGTTTGCGCCTGCTCAGTTAGAAAAATGGCGATCCGGGCAGGCAATCATGATTTATCAATACGGGACAGGTGGATCACTACCATTGAACTACGACATTATTTCAGATTTAGAAAGATACGACGAAAACGAGCTTCAGAAACCGATTCCGACTTTGGTCGTACATGGAATTCGAGATGAAACAATTCCGATCGAGCAAAGTCGATCGTATGCAAGAGCGCGATCGTGGGTGGAATTGATTGAACTCGACAGCGACCATAGCCTGGTTGATCAAGAAGAATCGATCTGGCAAGCAATTCAAGAATTTTGTGATTTGTGAAAGAATTTGTGATTTCCCGATCGTGACTCAACGTGATAAGCTAATCACACTAGAACAAAGAGACTATTTTAAGCCTGAATCTTTCAGCCTAGAGGTAAATCTCCTCAAAGGTAGGGTTTACAGAATTCAGATTTGTGAGTGATTATCTATCTTGCAAGTGACAAGTTCAGCCCTGAACTTTCGCTATGTTTGAAAGATAGCGAAAATCGAATTTGAATTCTGCTACTGTCCAAATGCTGGAAATTTTTCTGCCAGCAAAACCCAACTAGGTTATTGTTTCCAAGGTGTTTAGTATGGAACCTGAAGTGAAAGAAGTGGAAACCCCCACCGTCGTTGAAACTCCCTCGACGATCAAAATGGATCAAGCCGGATCGCTCGCCCCGATGTCTTCTGATTCGAGCAACGAACAATGGCGCGAAATTGCTGATAAAACCTACTCGGTTTTGGCAACGCTACCGGAATATGTTGGCAAATTTTTTACCGAGTACCGCAAGCCGCTCGTGACAGTTGGACTGATTTTTGGCTCGATCGTATCGGTCAAGCTCACCCTCGCACTCTTGGGCGCAATCAACGATGTGCCCCTTTTACAGCCGACCTTTGAACTCGTCGGACTCGGTTACAGCATTTGGTTTGTGTATCGCTATTTGCTCAAAGCCTCGAACCGTCAGGAGTTAGGGCAAGAATTCAACAAGTTAAAAGACCAAGTGGTCGGGCGTGTCAGCCAGTAAAATCCCATAAAAGCGACAGAAGAGGGGTAGAATTCTACCCCTCTTTTTGTTTGAAATAGAACGCGATCGCTCTTCCTGTTCCCGCTTGACCTTTTTGCACTCATCCTTCATAGTTTTTTGATGTCAGGATCGCTCTATTAATTTGTTGACAAGATGCGCCTTGTCAAACTGAAACTTTCAAATCAAAACGAAGTCTACGATCGTATTTTCCATTTAATGCAAAATTTACCGCCATGCACGTTTGTAAACAGCTAATCGGAAGCTCGATCGCGATCGGTATTTTCGGTTTAATCGCGGTTCCTGTCTCCGCCCAATTAAGTGACACGCAGGTCGATCTCATCGTCGAAGCCCTACGCCAAGCCTCAAAGCCAGAGGAGCCAAATACTGGACTTTATAGCGATTGGCAAGTGAAACCTTCCAATATTCCCCGCTGGTCTAAAGCGTGCGGCGGTCGAGAAATTACCCCGGCTGAATTTCAGGCAAATCCAGACACGGCTCGATCGATTGTCACTTGCATTGTGCGAGATGTGATCAAACAAGATGCAAGAGCGATCGGGAATAATCAAACGATCGCGGTTCAACGAGTTGCGGCGTGGTGGATGACCGGAGACTCGAACAAGTTCAGCGCCCGCGAAATTGCGCCTTATGTTCAAAAAGCGCTCAGTGCCTACCAAACCGCCTCGACTGAAAAACCAGCGAAAAAGGAAACTTTTTACGAGCGCTACATGAATGCTGGCTATGATGCCGCTCAGCGTAAGGATCAGAAGACGGCACGACTCTATTTTCAACGAGCATTAGACGAACGCCCACAGGATAAATTCGCGCTCCAGGCTCTCCGCAATCTTGGAACTGCACAAGGCGGATCTAATCGAACGACCCCCATCACTGAAAAACCTAATCGCTAATCCCGCTATGAAACTGATTCAATTTTCTGCTGCATTCCTAAGCAGTGCTGTTTTGCTGATGGGCAATGGCGCATTCGCTCAATCGGCTCAATGGACAAGAATTACTGAGAATTCGGTGAAAGATCGCTTCTTCGTCGATGCGAGTTCGATTCAGCGCAATGGCTCGATCGTTTGGTATTGGGAATATCGCGAGTTTCCAGAAGCGAACAATGCCCTACTCGATGTGAAAGTCGATCAGCCTCTACATGGTGCTGTGATTCGCTGGTCAGCCGATTGCTCGAATCAATCGCAACGCCTCAGAAAAGTGAATGCTTACACCACGAATCGCAAGCTGATTCAGAAGTTCGACTATGGCAATGATGGAATGCTGATTCAGCCGAAACCGGGAAGTAGTAGCCATAAGGTGATGGAATACGCTTGTCGATCGCCCCAGAAGAAATAAACAATTTTTACCACTTGGTACAATGGATGCAACCGCTTGAGATTAGAAGTCCAACAATATGAGTGATTCCTTGATCGATGACGTAGAAGCGTTGGATTTGGTATCGATGAACGAACTTCAACATCAGCTTGATCGTTCCCTAAAGGAATTGTCGGTAGAGCGTCTCAAGGTGTTGGTTGATTTTGCGGCTTACTTAGCAGATATCGAGAGTGAATCTGCAACTCAAGAACTTTTGGCAATTACCGGATTGCTAGAACGGATTCAGCAGAATCAATCTACATCTAAAACTGAGTACAGAAATTGGAGAAATCTGCGCTCTGATGTATGAAGTAAACCTTCACCCTGACGCTCAAGAATTTTACATTAATGCTGACAAGGCTTTAGCCAAAAAAATCGCCCGCTGTTTCGAGAACTTAGAGCAGTCTCCGCGCTCACATCCGAATATTAAAACGCTCAAAGGCGAGTACTCCGGTTACTTTCGCTATCGGATTGGAGATTACAGGGTGATTTATGCAGTAGATGATGAGCGATTGCAGGTTTCGGTTGTTGCGATCGCCCATCGCAGCGAAGCATACAACTCATAATCCCAAATCGATCGCAATTCGGTGAGCGCAGGCAAATCCTGAAAAAGCGACTGCATTCAAGCCCTGTCCGGGGAAGGTACTGTCACCAACGCAATAGAGATTCGCGATCGCAGTTCGGTTAAACGGCATTCCCAGCAGTCCCAACAATTTACGCGAGGGAACAGGTCCGTAAGTCCCGTTGTCTCGTCCTAAAAAGCGGCGATGTGTTCTCGGTGTTCCGACTTCTTGGAAATCTAAACCGCGATCGAGATCGGGAATAATTTGAGTTAATCGATCGATCAACCGATTCGCCGCCTGTTCTTTTTTCTCGGCGTATTCATTCGGAGAAAGGTCTTCCCATTCCTGCATCCAACTCGGTGTGAAAGTGTGAATGATGTGGTGTCCCTCTGGTGCAAGGCTCGGATCAAGCAAGGTCGGAATTGATACAAAGATCGTTCCTTGCTCTGCTTCCATGTCATCCCAGTTTTCTAACAGAATGTGATGGCATTCGATTCCGGCAGGTAGTGATTCTGCTTTCACGCCTAAATGTAAGCTGAGGAAGCTAGGAGATTGCTGATAGCGTTGATTCCATTTTTTCTCAGCCGTTGGCTTTTGCGTTGAAGGAAGTAGCTTCTCGAATGTATCCCAGCGTGTTGCATTTGAAACAATTCGCTTTGCTCGGAATGTTTCACCGGAAGCAATCTTGACACCCACTGCGCGATCGTTCTCGGTGAGAATTTCTGTCACTCTCGCTTTGTATTTGATATGACTACCAGCGTTTTCTAATCCTTCGACTAATTTTTGAGCGATTTGACCGACTCCGCCCTTTGGATAGTTGATTCCGCCGTAATGTCGATCGCTAAATACCATTCCCGCATTAATCATCGGAGTACGATCGGCAGGCACAACCGACCAGATATAACATTCCGCATCGATAAACTTTAGAAGCTGCGGATCGCGAATGTATTTTCGGGCAATGTCTCCTGCATTTTGAGGCAGATATTTCACCAAACCTAGACAAGCGAAGGGATGCTGAAAAAATACGCGAGTTAAATATCGCGGCTCTTCGAGTGAGAGCAACTCCATTGCATTCAGGCAGTTAAACACCTTCCAGCATTCATCGTAGAATTGCCGAATTCCCTTCTCTTCCTGTGGAAAATAGGCGATAAGTTCTTGCAAAAACTTTTCGTAATCACGATGAACTTTGAGATCTAAACCATCGGGCAAATGATAGTGAACCTGAACCGGATCGGGAATCGTTTCGATCGACATTCCCACCCCATCCAATGCACGAGTGAGCAGATTCGTTGTTCCCTTATCTCCGAATCCGAAAATCATCGAGGCACCGACATCAAAGCGATATCCGTCATCACGATCGAAATATCCGGCGCTCCCTCCCGGAATCAAATAGCGCTCTAACACCAAGACTTTTGCTCCCTTGGCTGCGAGTTGGGTGGCGCTCACCAATCCGCCAATCCCTGACCCAATCACAATGACATCGTACTCGGTGGAACTCATGAAATTTTACGATCGCTCAACTGCACAAATCCCAGTCTATCGAGATTTGTGCCTGATCTTCCAAGTTAAAATCCATCGACTGACCAATGAGGCGGGTCATACTCTAGCTTGTACACCCCATAACTTGCACCCACTTGCCACAAGTCCGCATTATCGTAAGCTTCACCCGGAGCACCGATCGTCACCGTTTGCCCGTTGCCATTCCGAATCCGCATCGGAGGCTTCCAAGTCACAATCCAATCGATCGCGAGTGCTTGAGTATGTCGAGAAACTAAGGCGGCTGGATTGCTCCCAATATCAAAGGCATTCACCATGTCTCGCGCCGCCTGATAAGAAGCCGCATCGGTGTAATGCACCCAGTCGATATCGACTCCGACCATCGGCGGCACATCCCACGGCGCGATGTCGCGATTGTTCAACTGCACTGCATAGTGCATCATGTAAGCCCGTTGAGGAGGGCGGTAGGTATTGACGACGGTAATCGATGCGCCTCCGTCTCGTAAGGCTTTTTCAAAGGCGCGAACTCGTTGGCGAAAGGGTGACGCTAAATCATCGATCGAGCTACTTGCCGGAAAAAATCTCACCCACTGCGCCCCGCTCAATCTTGATCGTTGTCGTCGAGCGTACTCGGTCAGAATCGCCAATCCAGGCGCATAGTCGGCTCCTAATCGCTGTTTCGTTTGGGTAGACAGTTGAGCATCCAAACGCGGACGAAAATTGACATCGAGAATTTTGTAAGCCTCGGACATGCCTTTGGTGCTGCCCAAGCCGAAATTTCCATCGATCGTTAACGGCGGATTCAATCGCCCGATCGCATTGAGACTACGCTGTAAATCTTGCGTTTCTGCGATTCCATAGTTCAAATACCTGAGTAACGTTGCTGCGGTCAGATTCGCAACCCGGTAAATAAATCCTTGTGATAGCGCTTTGACATAAGTTCCTCGACCGACAACGCCATCGGCAACTAACCCACTTTTCTGCTGGTAATCTCTGGTTACTTTGTCGGTTACATTGCCGAAGCCATTATCAACGGCTCCGATCGCGAAATTTTGATCTTGTAAAAATCGCTGCCATGCACCCACGGCTGCCCCGGTTGACCCTCGTTGAATCGTTGGAAGGTTAAGCGCATTAATATTAAAAGCCATGTCTGTCTCCTGAACCCGATGCTGGCACTCCTCAGAACGCCTCGCAATCTATCATAGTGACCGCAACAAAAAACGGATGTAACGCTTAATCAAAGCCTATTCTGAATTTGTTACATATTGAGGCTTTATCAGAAAAATGGGTCAGAAAAGCCGTCCTAGAAGGACGGCTTTTCTTGTTCTCTCATTACAACTTGGAGCGCGTTGAATTGAAATAACTTGTAGATTAGAAATCAGAAGGAGCCGCCGATCGCATTTTTGCTTTCGCTTTCGCTGCACTCTTCTTCAAGGCATCAAGGCGGGCCTGATAGCACGATCGCAATTTCTTCTTCGGAGTTTGATCGATCAAAGTTTTCAACGCACTCCCCAAGCTTTTATAAGCATTCGGCAGCGTGTAACCAAATCGGGTCGCCAATTGAATCGCTCGTTCATCAGCTTCGATCGCTTCTTTGACCGTCTTATCACTGTTATTTTTCTGGTACAGTCTCCAGCCTGCCACCCCAGACAATCCCATCGCTAAGAGCAGCAGCAGACCATCTTGAACCCAAAGTTCACCGACCGCGCCACCTAAGCCGATCGCTAACGCCGCCATTTCCCAGCCGTCTTTGGGGATCGTGTCGGCTTGGATACGTGCAACTTCGTGCCAAAACAAGAGATTGCGCTGGTCGATCGCCAGTTGATCCCATTTCGGCATATCGATTTGGATCTCCACTTCGTCGCGACCAATTTCTTCGCTGGTAATCAAAGGGGGATTCACGGCGGTTGTCGTCTCGATCGTCACCCAGCTTTGCAGTTCTGGAGGCAGCAGGGTTTTCAAGCGACGTAACTCGCTCATATCGGCTCTAGCGGACGAGGTTGCATAAGATGTCATGTAATCAGCCTCAGAAATGAATTCCTAACCTCTAAAAACGATCAAGCGCGATTCCACGGATTAAGGGTAGGTAATGTTCATTCTGCCTGATGAAACCTTTATCAAGCAAGTCGTATGAACCGATCTTTTGAAGGTTAGTTATTCATTCGGGTGGGACTCGCTTGTGGGGGACTTTCCGGTGTGTAATGAGCGATCACGAATAGAGGTAGAACAAGTGTAATCAGCGCGATCGCAGTTCCGACGAGATTCGCCACGGCGTGGCTCGAAGGTTTGCTGGATCGTCCCGGAGCGGCGGTCTCACTCCCGATGTGCATAGATGAATTTAACCAATTCGACACGGATTAGCAGGAAGCCCTGATTCTTTCCTAGTTAACCCAGGGATCAGCGGAAAGATTCCACTGCATAAATAATTTTAGCTGATCTTTTCACTAGAACTGTTATCCATAAACAATCTTAATCAGTTAAAGGTGACTTTTGATACAATCTATCAAATCAATGATCTGCATTTATACGTTATCTATCATGAGGTAGATGTGGAGTTGGCGATCGCGCTTTGCGTTTTTTAAGGATAGTGCTTTAGAATCGCGACTTACAGTATTTCCGAACATGGATGGTTCGGTTCTACCGACTGTGGGGGAAATCTGGCTTTGTTACAGTATGTATATCAAATTCCTCAGTTGCGAGGTAGGCACCGTGAACGAGACATCTAATCAACTTCCTGAGTTTATTCAAGGCGCGGACGAATTGAACGGCAAGTTCTTACAGTATGTTCAATCGCTCGATCCTGAAACGATCGCTCAACTCTCAAAGCCTTCATCGCCCGAAGTTCTGCAAGTGATGGAGCGCAATATTATCGGTTTGTTGGGGGGTCTGCCGCCAGAGAATTTTGAAGTGACGATTACCACGAGCCGTGAAGCATTCGGTCGCCTGCTTGCTTCTGCGATGATGAGCGGCTATTTTCTCAAGAGCGCAGAACAGCGGTTAGCGTTTGAGAAGTCCTTTCAATCGATCGATGCCGAATAATCGATCGTCGAATCAACAGTCATCGGCAGGGAGTTTCTCTCTGCCGAATTTTGTCGTGTCAGAACTGCGATCGTCGTTGTTATCTTGGTATGTCGAATCGGGTCGGTCGCTGCCGTGGAGAAATACACGCGATCCTTATGCGATCTGGGTTTCTGAGATTATGCTTCAGCAAACTCAGGTGAAAACGGTAATTCCGTATTTTGAACGGTGGATGCGGCAATTTCCCTCGATCAAATCGTTCGCGAATGCCGATCTTCAAACGGTTCTGAAAGCTTGGGAAGGTCTGGGGTACTATGCTCGTGCCCGAAACTTTCATCGAGCGGCGCAACAAGTTTTACAAGACTATGAGGGACAGTTTCCAACCGATTTAGAAACGGTTCTGAAACTTCCGGGGATCGGACGCACCACCGCAGGCGGAATTCTCAGTGCTGCATTCAATCAACCTCTAGCGATTTTAGATGGCAATGTGAAGCGAGTTTTAGCCCGATTGATTGCATTGGACGTGCCACCGAGCCGATCGATGTCGCAACTCTGGGAGCTTTCCGAGACGTTGATTGATCCAGAGAATGGGCGCGATTTTAATCAAGCGTTGATGGATTTAGGAGCGACAGTTTGCACTCCGAAAAATCCAGCTTGTTTAATTTGTCCTTGGCGATCGCACTGTGAGGCGTACAATCGAGGAGTTCAGGCGGAGCTTCCTATGTCAGAAACTCGTGCGCCGATTCCACACAAAGTGATTGGAGTGGCGGTGATTTGGAATGAAGGAAAGGTTTTAATCGATCGACGAAAAGCCGAAGGGCTACTCGGTGGACTGTGGGAATTTCCGGGCGGGAAAGTGGAACCGGGTGAAACGATCGAACACTGTATCAAGCGCGAAATTCAAGAAGAACTGGGTATCGAAATCGAAGTCGGTGAGCATCTGATCACGGTTGATCACACTTACACGCATTTTCGCGTTTCATTGAATGTGCATCATTGTCAGCACATTTCTGGAGAACCGCAAGCGATCGAGTGCGATGAGATTCGCTGGGTCACGATCGATGAACTTTCCGCATTCCCCTTTCCCAGAGCCAACATCAAAATCATTGAAGCGCTGAGAAAATAATACTATTTGCGTTTTGCTTCGTTGCTGCTGGCAATGCGCGATCGAACATCAGAAAGCGATCGTCCTTGTCGAAGCTGATCTAGCCATGTCCGCATTCCCCGCACATCGGCATCGCGTCCTAGAAGCTCTTGATAAATCCGATTAATCGCATCACGGACTTCTGGACTGCGAACTAATTCGCGGCGGATATCAAACAGCGATCGAGATTCCCCTTCTAAATATCGAGTCCAAGTCCGCAATCCGCTTGCGTCGGCTCTACGTCCAAAAATATCTTCGTATAGTTCCTCGATCGCGTCTCTGGCTTCATCGCTCCGAGCAATCTCCCGTCGAATATGCGACAACGATCGACCTTCTGCGAGTTCTCGAACATATTCCCGCACTTTGTAGCTATCCGAATTGCGTCCGGTAATGTCGCGGTAAATTCTGCGAATCTCTTCGGAAATTTGACTCGATCGAGCTTCTTCGATGTTCGTCCCGCGCAAGTTCACGCCGAACAACTCCGCATAAGTCAAAATTGCATCCCGCAGATTGGCATCTTTCAAATCGGCATTCGATAAATCTGCTCTCTGCAAATCTGCACCTCTAAGATTCGCTTCCTGAAGATCTGCATTTGTGAGATTTGCACCGCTGAGATTTGTTCGTCTCAGGTCTGCACCCCGTAAGTTTGCACCGCGTAGATTCACACCCCGCAAGTTTTTTCCTTGCAAATCGGCATCACGGAGATCGCAATTGATGCACGATCGAGTTTCTAGCAGTTGCCGAATTGACTCAGCACCCTCCGCACGAACAGGCAAAATAGAACTCAATGCAATTCCAACAGTAGCAGCAACAAGAATCGCGGGTTTCATAGATTGAGCAGGTAAATCGAATAGGTTTAAGGAACGCTACAGAATCAAAAACTTCAATTCTGGAAATCGTGACTTATAAGTATTCGTCGCTACCCGCGTTGGATTTGTTCCAGTCGTATAGAAAACTTATAAATCTGAAAAACGTCAGCCGCGTGTTCCTAATTCTTCAATTTTTCTCAATGGCTGTTCTAGCGGTGAAGCGATCGAGCTTTCATCGATCGTCGTTTTCTGTTTCCCAGCAGTCGGCTCTGTCCACGGGAGCCAAATTCTGAACGTGCTGCCTTTATCAGGAACTGACCAAAACGAAAGAGTGCCTCCGTGCATTTCTGCAAGTCGTTTGGTGAGTGCCAATCCTAAACCAGTCCCTTCATGTTTACGGGTCATCGAGGAATCGATTTGCTGGAACGGTCTGAATAGTAAGTGCCAGCGGTCTTTAGGAATGCCGATCCCGGAATCCTCGACTTCAAGGCAAAGGTAAGAAGTTTCTTGATTAATCGGACTGCGATCGGGTCTGACATCTTGAGCGAGTTGATAGCCGTATCCGATTCGAGCTACCAGCGAAACGGTTCCACCTTCAGGCGTGAATTTCACTGCGTTTGAAAGTAAGTTGATCACCATTTGGCTCACTCGCAAACCATCCACCGAAACGCGATCGCACTCTGCATTAAAGTGAAACATCAGCTTCAACCGCTTGAGATCAGCAGTTGGCTGCACCATTTTGAGACATTCCTGGCAGAGATTCCGAACATCGATCGGCTGCAAGTTCAAATCCGCTTTTCCAGCCTCGATCTTCGCTAAATCTAGTAAATCATTGATGATTTGCAGTAAATGCTTGGCGGATTTGTCCGCTTGGTTGAGAAATTCGAGTTCTTCTTCACGACTGTCACAAAAACCATCGCGCACCAGTTGAATACAGCCAATGATGCCGTTTAAGGGCGTTCGCAATTCGTGAGAGGTCGTGGCGAGAAATTCACTTTTGACTTGATTAGCGGATTGGGCTTCTTGCCAAGCGGCTTCGAGTTCACTGGCACGTTCTTCTAAGCGATCGATCATGTTATCGAGCGCTTCAGCCAGATAGTTAAGTTCTCGCACTTTGAAATTCTTCGGAGCACGTTCGCCGTCGAAGCGTTGCCGAATCTTAAGCGCGTATTCGCTCAATTGTTCGATCGGGAGTGCAAGATCACGAGTCAGATACAAGGTCGCAAGGAGAATCGCGGTCAACAGTCCGAGTGTGAGAATGATCAGAACCTGCTTAATCTCACCTAAACCGTAAAGAGCACTATCGACCGAAGTCGCCGCTAAAACAACCCAGGTGGAAGATTCTCCGTTTTTGAGGGCGACTTGAATCGTGCTGCCTCCTGCCATCCATTCCACACCGTTTTCTTCAAATGGAATGGGCGCAAGCGATTCTTGCTGGTTGGTGGCGCGATTGCCAACTGTACTATTGGCGATCGCAGTTTCAAACACTTGCTGAAGCTGTTGAGCGTTCGCTTCCTGGCGAATATTCTTGTTCACCCGTTCTGCGATCGGATGTGCCAAAATTACGCCTGTATCGTCGATTACAACCGTGTAACCCGTGGTCATGCCGTTAAGCGCGGGTTCTGGCTTGGAGTAAAGCGAGGCTTGGACACTCAGAGCATATCGGGTGTCTTGATTATTCGATCGGATCGTGACCGGAGCGCTCAAAACTAGATTAAGTTGATGATCGACCGAGAGTTCACCCGCGACTCGCGTCGGTTGAGAAAGCGACACTTGGATATTTTTGGCATCAGCAATACTGGAAGCCTTTAAACTTGCCCAGGGATCAAGCGGAAATTGGGCGATTGGTTGATTGCCGCAAGTGCTCGCTTTTACGGTTCTGTCTTTGATATTGATGAGTTGAATGCACTGAAGCGCGATCGGAGAAGTGCGTTGAAGCTGTTCGAGAAAGTTGTAGGTGGATTGGGGAGAGTCGGATTGCAGCGATGAAGAGGTTGCCGCAAGCGCGAGATTCGATCGCAGATTCGCGATCGAGGTTTGTAGCGATTCTGCTTTACGAGCAGCGCTGGCAGTGAGATTTTGGCGAGCGGTTTCGAGCAGTCCAGATCTTGCTTTTTTATAAGCGACCACTTCACCCGTCAATAGCACCGGAATGCTGAGCAATAATAAGCGTCTCAGCAGGATGCGCCGGAATGAAGATTGTCGTGACTTTGCCATAAGCCCTTGATTACCGGATAAGGGAACGGATTAGCACAAGTAGAGCAGGACCGATGATAAAAGTAACGCCTAGTCAAAGCTTACCGCGATCGTGAACGTGATGTTCTAGAACGCCAATGGATAAATTTATCGATATAAAACGATAGATTCATCCGCTAGATCAGTGATTTTGAGCGAGTTTACGCTTAAAATCTGTTCTCACTTTAACGGGGTTATCGATTTCTTGCCATTGTTCACGGAATTTTTCTAAATGGCATTCCCTCAAAGGGGAATTTTGTGGGGAATTTTGTGCTGCTGTGCCAGATTCAGACAAATCTATTACGCTGTATGAAGCTACTGATTCCTGGTTATGGTTGAACAATTCCAGCCCCGTACTTCGATCGCTTGGATTAATAAGATTTCTGAGGTTCCACAATCGGCTTGGGATGCACTAGCGATGCCGCTCAAAACGCCGTTTTTAGAGTGGGACTGGTTGCACACGATGGAGACTTCTGGCAGCACGACGGCTCGATCCGGCTGGATGCCAAACCATCTAACCGTGTGGCGCGATCGTGAACTGATTGCAGCGGCTCCTTTGTACATCAAGGGTCACAGCTACGGTGAATTCGTGTTTGATCACCAATGGGCGGATTTAGCCGATCGTTTAGGCATTCAGTATTACCCAAAGCTGTTGGGAATGTCGCCGTTTACGCCAGCGGAAGGCTATCGATTTTTGATTGCACCAGGTGAAGATGAGGATGAACTGACTGAAATAATGGTGGGCGCGATCGATCATTTTTGTTCGCGTAATCGGATTTCGGGCTGTAATTTTCTCTATGTTGATCCCGATTGGCGATCGCTGATGGAGCGTCATGGTTTTAGCTCGTGGCTGCATCACAGTTTTATTTGGGCGAACGATGGTTATCAGGCGTTTGATGATTATTTGAATGCGTTTAATGCGAATCAGCGGCGCAACATTAAGCGGGAACGAAAAGCAGTTGTGAATGCGGGACTGTCTTTTAAGACGTTTACAGGGGATGACATTCCGCGATCGTTGTTTCCGACGATGTACAGCTTCTACAGCGATACGTGCGATAAATTCGGCTGGTGGGGCAGTAAATATCTTACTAAAAAGTTCTTTGAGCAGCTTTATTTGACGTATCGGCATCGGGTTGTGTTTTTTGCGGCGTATGCAGAAGGAAATGATTACCCGATCGGCATGTCGTTTTGTTTGACAAAAGGCGATCGCTTATACGGTCGATATTGGGGCTGTACTGAGGAAATCGATTGCTTACATTTCGATGCGTGTTACTATGCGCCGATCGAATGGGGAATTCAGAACGGAATTCAACTGTTTGATCCGGGTGCAGGCGGCAGACACAAGAAGCGGCGCGGATTTCCAGCGACTCCGAATCATTCTTTGCATCGATTTTATAACAGTCGCTTGTCGCAGATTTTGCGATCGCACATTGATCAAATTAATGATCTCGAACAGCAAGAAATTGATGCAATTAATCAAGAATTGCCGTTTAAGCAGCAAACGATCGACTTCAAAATTTAGAATAATCTAGCAGATCCATATTTTTAGGTGACATGACTCAAGCTGTTTTTGATCCCGTTGTTTTCGATGACAAATTATCAAATCGCTACATCGAACTTGATCCCAACGGCTACTTTATTATTTATGTCGATCGAGCTTCTCGGTTGATCTGTGCAGAACACTACAGCAACACGATCAACGAGAAGGGTTTGGCTTGCGATCCAGAGACGGGGGAACCGTTGCCTTGTAGTGGTGAGTTGAAGCGGAAGCCGATCGCGATTTTCAAAGGTAGAACGGCAAAGGAACTATGTATCGAGATTTTTGAAGAGCCGGAGAATTCCTGTGTGAGTCGGCTGGATCATGCGGCGTATTTGGGGCGGGAATTTGTGCGGGCTGAACAGTGTTTGTTTAGCGATCGAGATTATATCCAGGACTAAGATTCGCATATACCAGGTTAATGACAAACTAATCCGGTACATTCTTAGCGGGTGTTTGAAAAGTATAGAAAGTCGCTTCGATTGCCTCTCGCCCTGAAATGAATTTCGGGCTAATCGTGGAAAGTCTACTGAAGTAGACTAAGAGGCGGTTTCAAGTTCTTAGTCCATTGAAATGGACTTGCGCCGACTAGCCCGAAATTCATTTCAGGGCGGGACGTTGCAACGAACGACAACTTTTCAAACATCCTCTTATTGCGACGAACCTGAATAAGTCCCGAATAATCAATGTCCTCGAAACCTCTGCGAATAAAACGAAGCCGATTCCAACCCTTTCGTTGATTCCTGCGTAAATTGAATCAAATGATGTCCCACTAATCCAATGTGGATCACTTGCTCAATCTTTGTCTTTTTCAAAGCAGGTGAAGCCATCTGCCAAAACGTATCACGATAGTGACTAAACACACCTACTCTCAGCAAAATCTTCGCCAGCATCATCAATCCGCGCCGCACTTTATCCGGAGCCGTTCTCGCTGGACTATTCGGCACTTTGATTCGATTCGGATAGGTATGCTGGCATTGATACGCAAATCGATCGTATAAAAACTCAGGCTCATACGCGATCGCAATACAGCGCTGCCACATTTCAACAACTCGCTCATACGGCATTAGAAAATCAATATTCGACTCTCGCCCTGTATCTGAAATAATCCGCCCCTCTGCATTCAATCGCTCCCACAGCGGCGTTTTCGGCAACGCATACAGTAAATTGATCGTCAGCATCGGAATCTGCGACTCTCGAACGAATTCTAAAATGCGATCGACTGTCTCAGGTGTATCTGTATCAAATCCCAAAATAATCCCCGATACGACTTCCATTCCATATCGATTCAGCGTCTTCACCGCTTCCAAAATCGGCAAGCTTAAATTCTGCGTTTTAGAAATCGCTCGTAATGCTTCTGGCTCCGGTGTTTCAATCCCACAAAACACGGTACAAAAATAAGCCTCTCGCATCATTTCCAACAGCTTCGGACTCTGTGCCAAATTCAATGTGGCTTCACAAGCAAATTGCACCGGATAGCCATTCGTTTTCTGCCACTCGATCAAATGCGGCAATAGTTCCATCACCGCTCTACGATTTCCCACAAAGTTATCGTCAACGAAATAGACCGCTCCTGGATTGCCTGCCTCTAACATTGCATCCAATTCGCGTAGAACCTGTGCGGGCGACTTCAATCGCGGATCACGTCCATACAAGGCTGGAATGTCACAGAACTCACATTGATACGGACAACCACTAGAAAACTGAATGTTAGCCAGAAAGTACTGATTCAAATTTAACTTGTGATAAGCCGGAGTCGGAAACTCGGACAGCGGTAAGCGATCGCTTGTCTCAAAGCGAATTTGCTCACTCGGTCGCTCAATCGTGAGATCGAGCCATTCAATCATCTGATCCGTTGCATCGCCCAACTCTCCCAGATGCAAAATATCAAAATCAGGATAGTACTCCGGACAGCCCGAAACTGAAGGACCACCCAGCACCGTAATTTTTCCGGCTCGATGTGCGCGTTCGTTAATTTGTTGAATCTGCGATCGCTGAATGTGCATTCCACTCACAATCACGACATCTGCCCATCGATAGTCTGCCGCCGTTGCAGGACGAATATTTTCATCAATAAATCTCACATCCCATTCTTGGGGCAAATAAGCTGCCACAATCAGCAATCCTTGAGGCGGCATAAATGCTTTTACACCCTTCAGCCCAAACGCATGATGAAACGTGCCGAAAGAGCGGCTATAGGTTGGAAAAATGCAGAGAATTTTACGGTGATTCGTGGGAATGTATCGGCTCTTTTGTTCAACTGAGCTAGGAGATTGAACAAGCGTAGTCATGAAATCGCTCTCCGTTCGCGATCGACAATGGAAAACTGAGAAGTCTCGAATGATTGGAGCACATCGCCTAAACCCAACAGGGTTGTACAAAATCTCGCACAACCCTTAATCAATGTCAATCATTAGTCAGACGATCAAAACGCTGCAAATTTCTAACTTAGAAATAGCGCATTAGGGATCTTCAATGGCAACAGTCTACGGTCAGCTACAAGGCATTCGATCGACTCACATCAAACAGATTGAAAAGCTATACGACACCAGATTCGCCAGTGACAGCTTGATCACCTCAGAATTTGCGGAACAACTTGCCGCTCTCAGTCACCTGATTCATCAGCCGATTTGCTGTTATGTCAATCGACGTGGACAGGTGCTCCGAGTCGGAATCGGTACACCGATGCAAACAAGACTGCCCGAATCAGAGTTACCGCGTCGGAGCCGCGATCGCTTTAGTGGAATTCGCTGCACTGTCGCTCAATTCCAGCCACCGGATACGAGCGCGTTCATTGCAATGTTACGTCAGCGACTTGATGCGATCGTGGTTCTCACGCTACAAGACAAATCGATCAAACAGTCCTATCTCCTGCATCTCGTTCCCGATATTGATCAACCTTGGCAAGTCGAATCAATGTCACTCAAAACACTGATCGAACAGGATGCCGATCAACTAATCGAGGATTGGGAAAAAGATATTCAAGATGCTGGATTTGATCTATCGCAGACGGTTGAATTTGATCACGATCGCGCTTTACTGGTCGGATTACAAACTGATAAAATGTCTGATCAGCGCTTTCAAGACAGCATTGATGAACTTACTCGCTTAGTCGAAAGTGCTAAAGGCGAAGTTCTCGGAGTTGTTCAACAAAAGCGATCGCATCCTCACCCTCAAACGGTGATCGGACAAGGAAAAGTCGAGGAACTGACCTTAGAAGCTCAGCGCCTTGGAGCAAATGTGATTGTTTTCAATCAGGATATTTCAGCCACACAAGCCCGCAACTTAGAAGCGCAAATCGGGCTGAGAGTCGTTGATCGTACCGAGGTCATCTTAGATATCTTTGCTCAAAGAGCGCGATCGCAAGCCGGAAAACTTCAAGTCGAGTTAGCGCAATTAGAATACACACTGCCCAGATTACGTGGACGTGGGCAAGATATGTCGCGTCTAGGTGCAGGCATTGGAACCCGTGGACCTGGTGAAACGAAGCTTGAAACCGAACGCCGCACGATTCAACGCAAGATCACTCAACTTCAGCAAGAAGTGAATCAGCTTCAAGCACACCGAGCGCGACTTAGACAACAACGCGATCGACAAGACTCCCCAACCATTGCTTTAGTCGGCTACACCAATGCAGGCAAATCGACATTACTGAATGTACTAACTCGCGCTGAAGTTTACACTGCCGATCAGCTATTCGCGACTCTTGATCCCACCACTCGACGATTGACAATCACTGATCCGAATACTCACGATCGTAAAAATCTACTACTCACCGACACAGTAGGATTTATTCACGATTTGCCGCCTGCATTGATGGATGCGTTTCGGGCAACACTTGAGGAAGTGACTGAATCAGAGGCATTACTGCACGTTTTAGATCTGTCTCATCCCGCGTGGGAACAGCATTTACAGTCAGTAAACACGGTACTATCCGAACTGCCTGCAACGCCACCCGATGCGGTGCTTGTGTTTAATAAGATCGATCGCGTCAAACCAGAAACCTTATCACAAGTGCAGCAATCTTATCCTGATGCGATTTTCATCTCTGCAACAGAGCGAATGGGTTTAGAAGAGTTAGAACAACGATTGCTGAAGCTTGTAGATACCCTTACGGTTTCTGAAACGTCAGTGCAATAAATGTATAGTTCTTCTCGTACCAGGAGACAGTCGTTTCAGCACAAGCAGGAATCTCATTCGTGTTATTTAGAACAAATCCGTGAGTTTTAGCAAGTCCGATCGCAGTTTCAATCTCTGCACCTGAAAACACTGTCCAAGTCAATCCAAACGGCTGAATCGCAGGATCGACCAAAATCTTATCCTGCCAGTAATCAGTTGTGGCAAACAATAATCCGCCTGGTTTCAAAATCCGGTAAGCTTCACGAAAAAACGCATCTAAATCAACACCGTGTTCAATCACAGAAACACTTACACCCACATCAAACGAGCTATCTGGGAAAGATGTCGCGGTAATGTCTCCTTGATAAAGCTGATAGTTCGAGGAATCCGCTTTTATGTTCAAATCAATGCCGTGTAAATCCTGAAAACCAAGCGCAGATAGGAATTCTAATGTGCAACAATCACCACATCCGAGATCGAGAATTTTCGATTGTCGATCGACATGATATTCCTCTAGAAGTTGAGCCAATAACCACTGATCCCAATTCTTCTGAATCGTGATGTGCGTAGGCAAATTTGACTGTTTCAAAGCTTGGGTCGCTGTCTCAACTTCCTGCCAATTCTGTAAAACCTGAATCATTGTCATCCCCTTAAAAAAGCGCGAAAATTTTTCTACCTAATCTCCGATCGTGACTGCTGGATCATCATTGATCGACAATAAAAACTGTACTAAATCCGTCTGATCCTGTGAACTAAATCCAGCATCCCGCTCCACCCAATAGTAATGACCACTTCCATCACTATGAATGGCTTGAAGGTCAGAATTCGCTCGATTTTTCTCAACCGCAACGGCTCTTAAATCTTGATCGATTGACATACCCCAAAAGAAAGATTCGCCCAGCATAAAAAAATCCACCAAGAGCGAACTTCGCTCTTGGTGGATTCGATGACTGTTCAGTGATTACTTGCTAAAAGCATCCTTGATGCCTTCAACCGCTTTTTTCACTGCACCCATGTTGTTATCGATCGCGTCTTGCGTCCGTTCAGCATCTTTGTCCGCTCTTTCCAGGATCGTTGCTGCGTCTTCTCTGGCTTTGCGAGATACAGCACCATTGTCCGTTGACTCATCGACTTTCATCGAATTGCTCTTTGCAGCATCTTTCACTTTGTCTCTCACATCGCGCACAAAGCCTTTCGAGTTGTCTTGAGTCTCTTGAGCCGCACCTTCAGCACTCGAAGCTGCATTTGCAGCAGGCATCGTCACCCAAGCCGACACCATCATCAACACAGCAAATAATCCAGCGATTAAGCGTTTTACAAAATAGTTTGGTTTCATAGGATACAGTCTCCGTAAAAATTTAACCTCTTACGTTTTACCCGAACTCACGAACACGCCATATCGCTCCACCGATAGAGGTTCTAATATCCTAAAGGCTTAGCTTTGCTCACGTCCCTCTCTTCTGTAGCAATCCTGGTTGAGTTGTAAATGCTAAGAAAAGTAGGGAGTAGGGGGTAGGGAGTAAGAAAAGGGAATTATTCCCCACTCCCCACCTAACTTAGGATTGCTATAGGAGAAGGGTAAACCCCTATGCCATCACCCGTGAGTCAGCCGTCGCGATCCGATCGCCCGTCGTGACATCAAACCAATGAATGTGATCGACTGGGAACCCTAATCGCACTGCACTACCAGATTTCAATCCCGAATGTACAGGCAGAATCGCCCGAACATTCATCGTTTCCCCAGCACCATTGTTAATCCGAGTACTTACCAAATCGTGCATCCCTAGGTTCTCAAGCAAGAACACTTCGCCGTTTAAGGTTGGTTCATTCTGCCCTTCAGCTAGGTGAACATGCTCTGGACGAATTCCCAACACCACTTCTTTTGATGAAAATCCGCGTGGAACTGGAATCTTGGCACTTCCTACGATCGCACTTCCATTGCTACAAGGCACCCGCAGAAAATTCATTTGCGGACTGCCAATAAAGCCCGCCACAAATTGATTTGCCGGATGACTGTAGATTACATCGGGTCGATCGAACTGTTGCAGATAACCATTGTTCAACACCGCGACCTTCGTCGAAAGTGTCATTGCTTCCGTTTGATCATGAGTCACATAGACGATCGGCGCGTTTTGCGAACCAAATAACTGTTTCAACTCTGCTCGAACGTGTTCCCGCAACAGTGCATCTAAGTTACTGAGCGGCTCATCCAACAAAAACAAATCCGGACGACGCACTAGAGTTCTTGCAACTGCAACCCGTTGACGTTGACCACCGGAGAGCTGACCTGGTTTACGATCCATCAGTTCATGCAAGCCTAGGAAATCAGCAACTTCACGAATTCGGTCTTTGATTTCAGCGTGTGGAGTCTTACGGAGCTTCAACCCGGATGCAATGTTGTCGTACACGGTCATGTGTGGATACAGTGCGTAGCTCTGAAACACCATTGCAATATTACGATCGCCCGGATTTAACCGACTCACATCCCGACCGTTAATCATCACTCGTCCGCTAGTTGGCTGTTCCAATCCTGCAATCAACCGCAAAATCGTAGACTTTCCACACCCTGACGGACCCAGCAAGGTTAAAAACTCACCTTGTTTCACCTGCAAATTCATGTTCTTTACAGGAACAACAGTCGCACTGTAAGCCTTTTTTAAATCAATGAGTTCTAAGTTTCTTTCCATGATTGTTATTATCCTTTGACAGCTCCAGCAGTTAGACCTTGAACGATGCGGCGTTGGAAGAACAACACCAGTAAAACGAGGGGAATCGTACCTAAAACAGTTGCAGCCGCGATCGGTCCATAGGGAATCTCAAACGGCGAAGCTCCACCCAACTGAGCGCCCGCCACCGGAACTGTTTTCATGTCTTCGCGAGTAATGAAAGTCAGTGCAAAAATGAATTCATTCCAAGCGGAGATGAATGTGAGAATTCCAGTCGTAACCAATGCGGGAATCGTCATCGGTAACACGACTTCAAGCAGCATTCGCGGCGTACTATAACCATCAATTCTTGCAGCATCTTCGAGTTCTTTCGGTAACTGCTGGAAAAAGCTCCGCATCACTAAGATCGTCAGCGGTAAGTTAATCGCAGTATAAGGAATGATCAACGCAAGATAATTGTTACCCAAGTCAAAAAAGCGAACGACTTCTAACAATCCGATAAACAATAGAATCGGCGGGAACAAGGTCACAATCAAGATACCAGCAAGAATCCATCGCTCTCCTTGAAGCTTCAATCGCGCCAGAGCATACGCTGCTGGAGCGCCTACCCCCAGCGCTAATATCGTCGATGCAAACGATACGATCGCGCTATTAAAGATGTAGTTCAAAAACGGGCGACGCTGAAACAGTTCGCGATAGTGATCCAACGTATAGCGCGTGGGGAAGTAAACGTTTGGAATTGCAGCAATATCAGCATTCACCTTGACCGATGTGAGCAACTGCCACAAGATCGGTGCAAGACAAAATATCACCGTGAATGCAACCGCGATCGGTAATATCAGTTTGCGTCCGATTTTGGTCGCTTTTCCTCCCGGCATTCGTCGATCGACAGAATCTGGAAATACAGTGGTCATGATTATACTTCTCCTGCTGCTCTAGCTCTAGATCGGGTGAGGAAAAACGACGCGATCGCAACCGCCAACACCAACAGCAGGAAGGTTACAACAACTAATGCTGAACCATATCCAAAGTCGAGATAGCGCATCACCGTCGAATAGATGTACAGTGAAACCGTTTCAGTTCCACCGCCCGGACCCCCGCCCGTCATTACACTAATCAAGTCAAAGATTCCAAAAGATTGTGCCAACCGGAATAACAATGCAATCACGACTTGCGGCATTAAAAGCGGCAGGGTGATTGTTCGGAAACTTTGCCACGGACTCGCGCCATCGATCGCTTGTGCTTCATACAGATCATTTGAAATCGACTGCAATCCTGCCAGTAGCAGAATGCTGATAAATGGCGTTGTCTTCCACACATCTGCAAAAATTACCGCCATCATCGCCAGCGTTGGATTTCCGAGCCAGTTAATCCCGGTGTTAATGATTCCAAACCGCATCAGAATGTCATTCACGATGCCGTACTGATCATTGAAGATCCAAGTCCAACCGAGTGCAATCAATGCAGTGGGTAACGCCCAAGGCAAAATCGCGATCGTTCTTACCGTTCCCCGTCCTCGAAACTGCTGATTCAACACCAAAGCAATCCCCATTCCCAGAATCAGCTCAAAGAACACCGATACAAAGGTAAAGATCGCTGAATTGATCAACGTTCGCCAGAATCGCCCATCTTGAGCCATCCGCCCAAAGTTCGCCAACCCGACAAACTCTGAATTTAATTGAGTTCCTAAGTTCTGAGCAAACAAGCTTTGCCAAAACGCTCTTAGAATCGGGTAAGCAAACACCAACGCTAAAATCACCAATGCTGGAATGGTTAAAAACCAACCTGTGCGGCGTTCTCGTTCTCGAATCACATCTTTCATCGGCTTACACTCCTAACAACGATCGAGTTTCCCGTGCTGCCGCCTGCATTGCTGCTTCCGGTGAAGATTGACCCGAAAGCACCGCATTCAAGTAGCGCTGCAAAATGTCTGAAGCTTGAGCATATTGCGCGATCGGAGGACGCAAGGCTGGATTTTCCAAGATTTTCAGCACCAATGGGAAATACTCATAGCGCTGAAGCAGTTCCTGATCGTTGTAAAGTGCCCGTCGAGTCGGTAGATACGCCCCAGCGATCGATAATTGCTTTTGAATTTCAGGACTGGTAAAGAACCGTACCGCTTTACGTGCTTCTTCTGGATGTCGAGTGCTGCTAGAGATGCCCATTCCCCAACCGCCTTGACACGCCCCGCTCCGTTCATTCGGTGCGCGAACCATCGGTTTAATTCCCACCTTGCCGCGAACTGGAGAATCATCTTTATTCAACAAGTCCCAGGCATAGGGCCAATTCCGCATAAACAGCGTGTTACCGCTCTGGAACAAGCGCCGAGTATCTTCCTCGATATAGGTGTTCACGCCAGGCGGTGAAATGTTTTGCTGAATCGTACTTACGAGAAATTTAACGGTATCGATCGCTTCTGGTCGATCGAGTCCCACCTCATTCGTTTGTGGATTAATCCAAAAGCCCCCGTTGCCTTGTAGAACTTCTGTGAACATTGCAGACAGTCCTTCATACTGCCGACCCTGCCATACATAACCCCACTGCGCCGCATTTTTTCCTTGCACCGTCTTCGATGCCTGAATCAATTCCTGAAAGGTTTCCGGCGGCTTCAATCCTGCTTGTTGCAGCAAATCTGAGCGGTAGTACAACATTCCGACATCCGTTCGATACGGCAAGCGATAAAGCTTTCCTTTGTATCGTCCACCTTCAATATCTCCCTGCAAAAACTGAGCCAGTTCCGATTGTGGAATGATGTCTGAAATATCTTGTAGCCAACCTGCGGCAGCAAACTTTGGAACCCAGGTGATGTCCATGTTCAGGAGATCATAAGGTGAGTCCCCCAGCAAAAATGCAGAAGAATACAAATCCTCGACCAGGTTAGAAGCGTTTGGACCTTCAACAATATTGATCTTAATCCCTGGATTTTGCCGCTCAAACTCTGCAATTACAGGCGGAAACGGTTTCACATCTGGAGCCGGAATCAAAACCGATAACACAACAGGTTGCTGTGCTCTCAACGGAAGAACGATCAGCAGTGCAGTGAGCGCAAAGGCAACGAACGAACTAACCATCCGAAAGGTCAGCGATCGTCGCCAATACTGCACGAATTTATGGCGATATTCTTGTAGCATTTCCATAAGCAAATCACCTCACGATCGCGCTTTTACTTGTCGATCGCGTCTCGGCTAGTAAGTGGTTGGATTGAACACAGTATCAAATTGCTAAAACAAAACATCTCTGTAAGTTCCAGCGTTCTAAATCATAGGAATCGTTTGATCCCCGCCTCATCTTCTTTAAGATGGATCAGATGAGAAATAATATTAAGTTAGTTAAATAAACCTACAAATTATTGATAATAATTAGATGATTATTGCAATCTTAATTCAAGTTCTCTAAATGTTGGATAATAAAGATAAGTTCAATGGAATTGCTCGCCTATGACTTATGTAGCTTCTCAGGAACTCACTTTTGAAGAGTTTGTCGCTCAGTATGGTGACAATCCGCGTTACGAGCTAATTGATGGAGAATTGCGAGATATGGAGCCGACTGGACCACACGAGGCTGTGTCTGGAGAAGTGGCAGGTCGGTTGTTCGCTGGAATTTTAAGGTTGAGATTAAAGTGGACAATTCCAAAGAATTGTTTGATCAAACCGCCCGCAGCAGAAGCAACAGCATTGCGCCCTGATGTGATTGTTCTAGACAAATCTCGGTTAGAACGTGAACCGCTTTGGCAACGAGAACCGATATTAATGAGTGGGCAAGCTATAAAGCTTGTGGTTGAAGTGGCAAGTAAGAATTGGCAAGACGACTATGCGCGGAAAGTTGAAGAATATGCACTGCTTCAAATTCCTGAATATTGGATTGTTGATTTTCGCGCTTTAGGTGGCATTCAGTACATCGGTAAACCAAAGCAACCGACTTTCACGGTTTATCAGCTTGTAGAAGATCAATATCAGCAAAAGCAATATAGATTAGAAGATGCGATCGCATCTCCATTATTTCCAGATTTATCTCTGCGCCTCAGCGATGTGATGCCTTAATAACCATCATCAGCAACACAAATTCCCTGGCATTTAATTCCATTCGTTGCTGTTCTCAAACAATGAGGACATAGAATTTTTTCAGTGGGTGGCTCAGTTTTTTCCTGAGTTGTTTGTGGTTTCTCGGTTTCGGTGGTCATAACGACTTCGATGGAGTGCTTAAGATAGCTTAACAAATCTACGCGATTGGGACTCCTTCGATTTTGCTATCAGATTGATCGTAGAGCGATCGCAGTTTTTCCAATTTTTCCTGATCCGGATTCCAAAACCCGCGCCCATTCGCTTCAAGCATCCGCGCCACAATATTCCGAAACGCTTCAGGATTCGCTTCTTGCAATCGTTTCGCCATCTCTGAATCGAGCGCATAAGTATCCGCCGCCTGGTCGTACACCCAAGATTCTTTGAAATCGACTGTTCCACTCCAGCCAATCAGAGCGGTCATGCGCTGCGAAATTTCATAAGCTCCGCCTGATCCTTGTGCTGTCATGGCTTCCGCCCATTTCGGATTGAGTAACTTCGTGCGATACTCCATTCTCAAGAGGTCTTCCAAATTCCGAGGAGTCGTATCTTTCGAGAAGCTTTCGACAAAACTTGCCTGAACTTTTGCACCTTTTTGTTGTTCTGCGGCGCGTTTGAGTCCGCCTGTGTTCGCATAGTATTCCTGAATGTCGGTTAAGCCATATTCAACCGAATCGATTTCTTGAACAATGCGATCGGTAGTCTTGAGCAATGTTTCGAGAACTTGCGATCGCGCCTCTCCTTTGTCGTTCCTACCATAACTAAAGACATTCCGACTCTGCCAAGTTTGTCCTAATTCTTCGCCTGATTCCCAATTTGAAGCAACCACTTGATCATTGACTAAAGAACCGTAATCGCCTGCGGGATTCGAGAATAAACGGGCTGTGGGGTTTTCGATGCCTTTTTGAGAAAGCGCGATCGCATGTTTCCGAATAAAGTTTTGATCTTCTGGCTCATCGAGTTCTGCGGCTCTTTGGAAGAGATCATCTAATAGTTCAATAATGTTCACAAAGCTATCCCGAAAGATTCCCGAAAGATTCGCGAGAACATCAATTCGAGGATGTCCAACTTCTGAAAGCGGTTTCAAACTATAGCGAACAATCCGCCCTGTTCCTTCTTTCGTCGGTTCTGCACCAACTAACTCTAGTAAGATTCCAAGTGATTCGCCTTTCGTTTTAATTGCATCTAATCCCCAAAGCATTACCGCGACTGTTTCAGGATAGCTTTGATGTTCCTTCAAATGCTGATCAATGATCTTTCGAGCAATTTCGCGACCGCGTTCGTATGCTGCTGGGGAAGGCATTCGATAGGGATCAAGCGCGTGAATGTTTCGACCTGTCGGTAATGCTCCTAAACCATCTCGTAGCAAGTCGCCACCCGGAGCAGGAGGAATGTATTCACCGTTTAGACCCCGTAATAGATTCGTAAGTTCATCTGGTGTTTGTAGAAGCAAATTGCGAATGTCGATCGCTTCTTGATACTCTGCTAAATCTTCACCTTGAGCAATTCTAGTAAGCTCGGAACTCTGATTGTCAAAGTAAGCATTTAGATAACTCTCGATCGCTTCCGCTGATGGTTTCTCACCTAACGTATGCAAGCCCGACGAGAACAATCGATTTTCTAAAACCTGTAAGTACTCATACAGCTTGATTAGATAGTGATTGAAAGCATCATTGCTAAATAAACTAATGTTCTCAACACTAAAAGCAATTCCTAACCGTTTCGCATCTTCAAACGGACAATCTGCATCGATGCCAATATCAATGATTTTTTGAACGATCGCAGACTTAAGCGCATAGTTCTTTTCTGGATCTTCCCGATATTCTGCTACTAGATCGCGAATGTTCACTAGCTCTTTGTACAATCCTGCTCGACCATACGGCGGAACATTGTGAGAAATCAGAGTTCCATAGCCTCGACGCTTTGCCAAAATCGACTCAGAAGGATTATTCGCAGCATAGATATAAAGATTCGGAAGATTGCCAAGTAGAATATCTGACCAGGAATAACCTGTGTTTCCGAGCGGTGAACCGGGCAGCCATTCTACTGTGCCGTGCATTCCGAAATGCACGATCGCATCTGCTCCAAAGTCATTCTGAAGCCATTTGTAAAACGCTGCATACTGCGGATGAGGCGTTAAATCCCGCTCAAACATCAATCGCATCGGATCGCCAGAAATTCCAAGCGGTGGCTGTACTCCGATCCAAACATTTCCTAACTGTACGCCGCCCCAAACTAAGTCATCACCTAATGTTTTAATGCCGCTATTTGATAAAGACTTCCATTGTTTCTTAACTCTCGAAGTCAGCAGATAGCCTAACCATTGTTCTAAAGTTTGAGTTGAGATTGCGATCGAATCTCCTTCATCTGCATTCTTCACAGCTTGGATCAGAGCTTCCCCATCTTCGGGCAAGTCTCCAAGCTCATATCCTTGCGCTTTCATGACTTGAAGTAACTTGAGTAGCGATCGCGGAACGTTCAATAACGCCGCTGTCCCAACTGCCCCATATCCCGGTGGAAATCCATACAGCAAAATCGCAATTTTCCGCTCTTTAGGCGCAGTTCGACGTAGTTTAATCCATTGATTCAATCTTCCAGTTAATCGATCGACTCGTTCTGGAACTAAATAAATTGTTTCTCCAACCAAACCACCGAGCGGAATTGTATCGATCGCCCCATCCAATTCCGGCAACGAATACAAAACCACACTTTGCAATCCGCCAATTCCCTGCCGCGTCCAAGAATGAATATCTTGAATCAACAATGGAGCTGCAACCATATAAGGAACATTCTTCGCGCTGAGAATCCGTTTTGCGACTTCAATTTGTCGCCCTGCTTCCATTGATCCAGCGGGACCTCCGACCAATGGAAACCCGATCGTAGAAACAATGGCATCGACTTTTACCGCCTGATCGGAGAGTGAAAGCGTTTCTTTAATTCCTCGATCGCGCATTTCCATCTCATACTCAGTCGTCATCAAATCCCGAACCGCAACATGACCTTCAACGCCATTAATAAAAATCGGAACCGGAATCAAATTCGCTTTCTCAAACGCTCGAATCAACTTCGGAATATACGGCTGTTTTGTAATAACGTGCTTCCGATATAACAGAATCCCAACAGTTGGATGATCAGAATTAAACCGCTGACGATACCACTCTAGATATTGCTTCGGTGAGTCAAAATAACCAGAATAATCTGGATGTAAAAGTCCGATATTGGGAGTCTCGATCGCTTCTGCAATTTCCCCAACCGACAACCCTAAATATTTTTGCGCGATCGTACAAAACATCGCCGCAACATTCTCACTTCCGCCCGCATTCCAATACCCGTAAATAATCAACCAGTTCCGCAAATCCTGAACCTTCTGAACAGGCACAAACTTCAACAATTTCGGTCCCGTTTTCAAAAAGCTAATGTATCCCGCAAGCTTATCTTCTTCCCGCCCGTTGCTAAATTTATCGAGAATGAACTTGACAGGCTTCGGCATTCCTTTCGGCTTGTCACCAATGGCAAACTTCCCGATCTGCGTCAAACTCATCAATTCCAACGCCGATTCAAACACCAATCGAATCGGAATCTCTGACACTCGCTCTCTCAACCAAAGCACTTGATCATAGTCAAACAAGAGGCTGGCAAAAAACACATCCGCTGTTTGTAACGCCGCTTCCACTTCAGCAGAACTTGTATTGAGATCGCGATCGCTAAACACGCGAATATCCAACTCCGGACACCGCCCCTGAGCCAGTTCCGCTGCCTGCCGATACAGTCCCGCATTAAACGACTCAAATCCCGCGATCAAAACAATTCGCTTCATACTGGTTGAGAAAAAGAACTCCCCTTCATTGTACGGAGTGTTTCCAAGCATTATGGTAAGTAGAGTTTGTAGAAATACTAGAGAGGTGATTAGATGTCTGAACCAAAACGCTACGCACTTGAGCCTACTTCAATCGAAGCCTACCGCATTCGAGTCTTATTTCACTGCGAAGAGTTGCAGCGTGAAACCAATCCAGCCATGAGAGCGACGATCGCGCTTTATCTCGCCGAAGCCGCCACAACTTTAGCCCGCCTAGAAGCAGAGGCATCACAAAAGCTCGCTTTATCAAATTCACCTCAACCATAACGATGTCAGCCTCTAAGGAACGGTCGTCGATCTGTGTGAATAGCATTCGCTTTGAAGCGGTGATACTAAGCCTGTGCAACATCGTAAGCAGCAGGTTTACAATCGACAAAACTGAGTGCTTCTGAATCAAGAAATCCTGCAAGTGCCATTTCGATAACGGCTTCTACCGGGTACTCAATCTCTGCGGCATGAGCGAGGTATGCTTTACGGATGTGTTCAGGCAGTGCATTGAGAATGACTTGTGCGATCGCTGGATCTAAGCGTTGGTTATCCATTGTCCTTAACTATTTAGCTGGATCTGAATAATTAGCTTGCACATTTGAACTAGGAGGCTGTTGATCTCGCATCACTCGAATCAAAAACCGTAATGCTTGATTAACTGCATCAGCATCAGGAAACATCTCTGCAACATCAGGCTCTAAGCGGACAGTCGCGCTTCCAAAACTTTTTCTTTCAGCACCTAATCTTCTAACCCGTAGTTTCTTCAGGTCATACTCTGGGCGCAAATCGTCTTCCATCTCTGAATTATCACTCTTCATAAGCTTCTCGCTCGCTTCGTGTTGCTGCTCTTGCGCTGATCAGGCGAATTGAACCTTCTCTTTCAGTATACGAAGCGATCAACAATCGTCCTCGTTTCGACTGCCCAATAATAAGATATCTATCTTCTTCCTCAGAATGATCTGAATCGTAAAAGTCAACATAAAGAGGATCGTCAAAAACCGTTTTTGCTTCTTCAAACGAAACTCCGTGTTTCGATAAGTTGCGTACTGCTTTGACTTCATCCCATTCAAACTGCATAAATTTATCGTGCTACCACTTATTTATTCATTCGGCATCAGTGCGAGAAACTTGTTCTTGCTGTTTTGCTTGCACAAGGCTGTATTTTTGGTATCGTGCCATAACTATTTACTGATGGGCTTACGAGTTCAATGTTACTTGTGCATATCGTGAATACTGCGTACCACATACCCTGAAGTTTTCAACCTTGACAATACAACCGTATAAACTTCTCTCATGGTGTTTCCCGGTAGAATCAAGAATTTCAAAACGGATAATCGGCTTAATTTCCTGCCGACTCGAATCGTGGTCTAGAACAAATGAAAGGAGACTTTCTGAACACGCAAATTTGTAGATTTCCGATTGAATATCTGAAGGTTTCAAGAGCATTGGTTCGCGTTTGCTTTCTTGCTCTGGAAGTAGTACACGGCTCTTTCTGCTACTTTCAAAGGCTAATCCAACATTCAACAAGACACTAGGCTGATTACCCAAGTTTGCAAAGGCTAAATGTAGAACCAAGATCGTCTCACTACTTGAACTAATTTCTGAAAACCAATTAAGTAGAGTAAGCTTTACTACTCGTGTCTTTCGTAGAAATTGGAAATACAGAGTAAGCAAAGACACAGCGAAAGAAGAAACAGAAAGTAGTAAAGCCAGAGCGGCTATTGTGTCGCTCGTAGACATAGGTACTGCGGGTATTAATTGCACAATTCTGTTTTCATGTTCTAACCAGATGACATCAAATATAAGTGAACGACTTTACAAACGACCAACAAAAAAGGAGGTCAGAAACCTCCTGCTAATGCTCAGAGTTAGCAAACCTTGCGAACTCGCTTACGCTAGACCTGTATTCATGCCTTGCTTACCTGTCGCGAGTTCAACTTTCACAATCTTTCCACCCATTTTTTGGATGCGTTGCTGCTCTTTGAACCAGTTTTCGTAAGGAACCAGCTTCGTGAAGAAGGTATTTTGCAGTTCGCGTTGTGTCCGAATCCGAGTTTGGCTCGGAACACAAGCAGTGATCTTGAACATTCTCATTGGAATCTCTCCTAAAGGATGAAGAAAGAGGACACAGCGCAACGAGTGCCTTTCAGGTCGAGTTTAGAAAAATCTCAAAAATGTCGATCGCACTTTAGATTCAGCTAAATGATAGCGGCTTAACAAATCTAAATGGATCAAACAAAATAAAACAAACCTCGTTTAAAAGGTTGGAAGCCAAGAGTCAATATTAAATCGTAAAAGCCAAAACTAGCCTCAACCACTTAATACTCACTCCAGACTTCCAAACCGATCGAGAAAAGCTAAAGAACAAAGCAGACCTTTATTCCTTACCCAACTCTTAGCTCAAACCAGAGCTGATGTAGTCGAAGTAAACGCCCATTTCTTTACCAGCATCAGCACCAACCAAACCAGCGGTGACTTCTTTCATCGCTTGGATCGATTGAACGGTTGCTGCAATGGGTACACCCAAGCTGTTGTAGGTTTCTTTCAATCCGTTGAGAACGCGCTCATCGAGGATCGAAGGGTCGCCCGCCAACATTGCGTAGGTCGAGTAGCGGAGGTAGTAGTCCAAGTCACGGATGCAAGCTGCATAGCGACGAGTCGTGTACATGTTTCCACCGGGACGGGTGATATCCGAGTACAACAACGACTTCGCAACGGCTTCTTTCACGATCGCTGCTGCGTTAGCCGAAATCGTGGTTGCTGCACGAACGCGCAGTTCGCCAGTCGAGAAATAGCCTTTGAGCTTTTCGAGTGCTGATCCGTCCAGGTACTTGCCTTGGACATCAGAAGTGTTGATTACCGAGGTAATTGCGTCTTGCATGATTAAAGTTCCGTAAGTCGCGTGGTCTTAATGAATAAAGGAGGAAATCGAGCTTTGCAGCGATTACTGCATTGCACCGATCAAGTAGTCGAAGTATGCACCAGCTTCAGACGCATCATCCGACGACAGCAACGATGCTGCAACGTTCTTCATTGCACGAACGCCTTCTGCAACTGCGGGGATCGGAGTTCCCAAGGAGTTGTACATTTCTTTCACGCCGACAACACCGATTTCTTCGATCGGGGTGACATCGCCTGCAACGATTCCGTAGGTCACGAGGCGCAGGTAGTAGTCGAGGTCACGCAGGCAGGTAGCGGTCATTTCTTCGCCGTAAGCGTTTCCACCAGGAGAAACGACATCGGGACGCTTTTGGAACAATTGGTCGCCTGCTTGCTTCACGATGCGCTCACGCGAGTCGCTCAGGGTTTGAGCAATCCGAAGACGCTTTTCGCCTGTGGTGACGAAGCTTTTGATCCGATCCAATTCGCCGGGGCTGAGATAGCGTGCCTCAGCGTCAGCATTCACGATTGACTTCGTGACAATACTCATTGATGGATTCCTCCAAGGAAATGTAACCGAGTGTGTTTAAAAGCGGGAGTTCCCCAAATGGCTTAGTAAGTCTCTGCGCTCGGAGCTTATTGGCTCTTGGCGGTTTGACTTAGCGACCTTCCGAAATTATTGTGCGGCATTGCGTTCACCTTCTCAGTTACTTCGCAACATTTTGTAATATTTTTACTCAGGATACAAAAGATCTATCATTCAGTAGAGCGAAGAAAGCGTTAGCCTAGATAGAATCTACCGCACGGTTGATATGGCGCGATACATGAAGCGATCGTTCTCACGCAAAGCCTCGATCGGGGTTTGGTGCTCTCTAGCGGCACTGATCGGTATCGGAATGCTCTCTTACTCGACGCTGACAGGCTATCGAGAGGCAAAACACTGGGAGAGCCATACGCAGCAAGTTTTATTAACGACAGAATCGCTTTTATCCCAATTGAAAGACGCGGAAGTCGGGCAGCGGGGCTATTTGCTGACGAACGATCGACAATATTTGCAGCCTTACGATGATGCGATTCAAGTGGTCGATCAAACGATGGATCGCTTGCAAGAGTTGGTAAGAGATAATTCGAGCCAGAAGCAACGATTGTCGCAGATTGACCAGTTAATGACCGATCGATTGTCGTTGTTACGGCAGACGATTCAGTTAGCGGATCAGAACCGAATGGATGAAGCGCGATCGATTGTGAAAAGCAATCGCGGTCGATTTCTGATGATTGAGATTCGCGGTCTGATTAATCAGATGCAAAGTCAGGAAAGACAGCTATTAGATCAGCGATCGAATGCAGAACAAAGACGATTAAATCTGATCGTTTGGTTAACGCTTCCGAGTTGTTTAGCGATCGCATTATTTTTAGAACTTCTCGTTTGGCAGCTACGACGGAATTTGATTCAACGAGAAACCGCAGAACAAGCACTTCAAAAACAAAATGACAAGCTGAATTTGCTGTATGACACAACGCGAGATTTATTGTTAGCGGAAGACCCGATCGCGCTGCTTGATAATCTGTATGAACGGCTTTCTGTACAGTTAGAGTTAGATCTGTATTTCAATTACCTGGTGACACCCAGACAGGAAGACTCCTACCTTAAGCTTGCTTCATCTTATGGATTAACCACAGACCAAAAGGCGGAGTTTGCTCACTTAGAAATTGGGCAGGCAGTTTGTGGAACAGCGGTAAAGAATGGAGCACAAATTTGCTTAGCTGATGTTCAAAATTCGACATTAGAGCAAGCAATCTTAGTAAGATCAATCGGCATTACTGCTTACTCATGCCAACCATTAATCACTAAAGGAAAAGTGTTAGGCTCATTGTCGTTTGGCAGTCGATCGAGAACTTTTTTCACCCAAGAAGAACAGGAATTGATGCAAGCAGCAGCCGATCAAGTTGCGATCGCGCTCGATCGAGCAAATCTGATGAAATCACTTCAGAATCGAAGTGAACAGTTAGCGAAATCAAATCAAATTAAAGATGAATTTCTAGCGGTTCTATCACATGAGTTACGAACCCCATTGAATCCAATTCTAGGCTGGGTTCAACTTCTAAGACAGCGTAAATTTGATCAAGCAGGTTTAGAGAAAGCGCTAGAAATTATCGAACGGAATGCGAAGATTCAGATCAACTTGATTGATGATTTATTAGATGTATCGCGCATTCTGAAAGGGAAGTTAGTTCTCAAAAAAGAACTAATTGATTTGAGAGATGTCATTCAATCTGCGATCGACACCGTTCAACTCTCAGCGAATACAAAAGGGATCACGCTCGAATCCACCATTCCTGATGCTTCCTGTATGGTTTTAGGTGACTCGAATCGATTGCAACAGATTATCTGGAATCTACTTTCAAACGCAATCAAGTTCTCACCAGAAAATGAACGGGTTGAAATTTCGCTAGTACAAACCGGACCGATCGCACAAATCACCGTTCGCGATCAAGGAATCGGAATCAATCCTGAATTTCTGCCTTATGTTTTTGATCACTTTAAGCAGGCAGATGGCAGCAGTACAAGACAATTTGGTGGGTTAGGACTTGGACTCGCGATCGTGCAGCATCTCGCTGAGTTACACGGTGGAACGGTGCATGCCGAAAGCGAGGGAGAAGGACGTGGGGCAACCTTTACGGTTGAATTACCCATATTGGAGTTTGCAAGTTTAGAACAGCTTTGCTGGCTTCAAAAACAACCAACCCACGAAGAAAAATGAGGCAGTAAACAATTGAGCGATATCGATCGCAGAAAGATAACCGTCCATAAACGCGGCAAGAGAGCGATCGGTTAAACCAAACAACCAGGACGAGATCCCGAAAATCCAAATCCCAGATCGGAGCCGTGAAAGAAACGTAACCAAATCAGCGGAGGGTTTACGAATCATAGTGCCGTGGAATAGCTTGTGAGTTCATTATGCACTATATGTTAAAAAATGTTTTCAAATCTTGCCATAAGTCCCTAGATGTACATTAGGGTTTCTTGACCTACAAAGTTTCGCCTGTAAGAATTTCGCAAAGCTCCAGAAGTCAGCAACTTTGCTGTTGTAGTCGATCGAAGTTCCAGAGCGATTTTTATGAAAACCGTCACCGCTTCCCGTTGGATTTGGATCGTTTGTGCGATCGCCTTTTCCGCCATTTTCGTAACGATTCTATTCTTCGCGTACCAAGGCAAACTTCCGACCATCCTCACCGAAAACGATAAACTCGCTCATGTGATTCTCTACGGCATTGCGACGTTTCTCGGACACAAAGCGATGAATCATCGGCAGATTAGAATTTTCAATATTCCTGTGCCAGTCTTTCCCGGATTATTCACGCTGTTTACGTTTGGAGAAGAACTCGCACAGGGATTGTCACCGAATCGTAGTTTAGACGCGATCGACTTAATTGCAAGTTCTGCGGGAATCGCGATCGGTTACGGATTAGCAGAGCGATCGAAACGCTAAGGATCGTGAATTCAATAGGTTTCTCACTCCGATTTAGTCTCGCCCCGGAATGGAATTCGGGGCTAGTCGAACGAAGTCCACTGAAGGGGACTGAAGATTAAAGACCATGAGGCTTGTAGTCCTGAAGGGACTTTGCACCGCTCTTCCCCGAATTCTATTCCGGGGCGGGTGAGCAACGAAGCGCAAAGACTTATCGAATTCACGTTAAAGAATCTGCTCCAAAATCGTCGGATCTTGAATCTCTTTATCTTTCGCCAACAGCACCACCTTAGAAATGACTTCCGCAGTTTTCGGATCGTTATCAACGAATGGTAAAAAGATGCGCCCACGATGCTGAGAAGGCACTGGAATGATACAAAGTGCGCCTCCTGGCTGACGATGTACCATTGCACTCCCCAAATGCACCGAGTAGCTTCCTAAATGTCCCTCGATGAGCACATGATTGCTTTGAATATGAACATTAGGAAGCTTTAGCAATCGACAAGTTTCACGCACTAAGCTCGATCGCATTTCTACAGTGGAAGCCGTCGCCTCTGGATCAACGCCGCCTTGATGCGCTACACTCACGACCAAATCTAGATCGCGCAGCACTTCACTTAACAACATCGGCGGAACTTCGACTAGCGGCAAAGGTTTCCACTCATCACGACGGTAGAATCGCACCCCTTCTAAAGTTAATCCCTCAACTTCGAGCGGTGTGTAGTAGCCATATTGCAATTCAACTGCTGCAATGACTCCCTCAGTATGAAAGGTGCGTCTTACGCCTTCGTCTGGTGTTGCAACCCAGCCGCGTTGTCCAAAAAGCGCGATCGCTTGTTTAGAATTCACCTGATGCCCTTCATACCGTTTTGAAAGCTTTTCCGATTGTTCTTGAGCCGTCAGTACATACAATTCACGGAACACTTGCTTGAAGGGTTGAGAACGCGATCGCTCAAAACAATCCTGTTGCCAGAGATGCCATTCATTCGATTGCAACAAATCATACGGATGAGCAATTCTGAGACTATCTGCTTGAATGGGTTGAATGGTTCCGTTGTGCGATCGCAATCCAGTTTCGGTCAGGTATCCAATATCTTGATCACTTACAAGAATCAATTGAGATAACATTGGCGCAAGTACCGGATGTGTCCGAAGCTGCATTAATTCATCTACTGTAAATCGATCTCCCCGACACATTGCCTGTTCTAACGAAATCCGCATTCGAGAGGCTTGCTTTGTAATGTCTTGTTTGCGGTTCGTCAGAGCTTGAATCTGCGGATCTTTCTTAAGTTTTGCAGGAATCGATTTCAAAGCTTTTCCAGCTTTAGAAATTGCAATTTCAGGCTCTCCCAATTCATTGATTGAGAGACTTACGCTTACATCATTGATTGCGATCGTTTGTGCTTGACCTGCAAGATCCGCAACTAAAGAAGCCTCCATTGCCCACTGTAATCGCTGTGGATCAATGTAGCCTGCTGTTCTGGCTAAGTTTTCTAATCCGATCGACACTGCTAATTTTTCACTCGCTTGACGCTGTGAACCGAACTTTTTACTAGAGCGGAGAAACTCTTGTAGTAAGGTATATCGATCGAGTAATTCCTTTTCGCGCTTTTTCCCTTTCGGTAACGGCAACAATCCGATTGCACGAACTGAGTCTTGGTGGCGTTTTTCATTGATGCGATCGCGAACTGCTTCGATCTGGAGATTTCCCAACATTGCATCTGCAAACAGTTTCGCCCGTTGATGTCCACTACCACTCGATGCAAACTGCGCCGAATCATATAACTGTTGCCAGCGTTCCGGTTTTAATCGCTTCCGAAGACTTAGAAACCAACTCACATCAACCGCACCATCCATTAAGCTTCGAGTCGAAAGCGGAGTTCGTTCACTAATCTGAGCTTCCCAAGTTTCTCGCACCTCTTCTTCGACTGACCAGCTTGTATCTTTGGTGTGAGCATGAATCCACCACACTGCATCCGCAAACCCCGACCAGCCTAGTGCATATTCGACATAGTTCACCCACTGCGGCGCGTAGAATGCAAATTGAATCAATTTTTGGGTTGGAATCTGTGCCGAAATCACTCGCTGCTTGAACTCTTCGGGGGTATCTTGTGGAGCCGGAAAACTCACCCGCATCAAGTGACTAAACACAGAAGCTTTACTCAAGCTACCGTAGCTATAACCTCGAACAATTTTTTCTTGTCCTAATCCTTGAATTAACTGAATTACAGTAGAAATTCCAGTAATCGATCGCAGTTGTCTCGCCGCATACGAAGCCGCAGTCGGAAAATCGCCGCGCTGAAGTTCGATCGACAAAATTCGAGCACGAATTCGATCCACAATTTCATTTAATCGCGGAAGCTGCTGATATTCTGCTTGTGGCTTGCGTCGAGTCAGGTTGTAGAGTTCATTAAAGTACGATCGCACTCTTGCTTTGGCTTCCGCGATCGTTGCTGCTGTTGCATTCTCTTGTGGTCTCACCTCTTCGTAAGAGCCAATGATCTGAAAAATTAAATCGGCTTCTTTTGCTGCTCCAGCTTCCCAAGCCGCGTAAGTGCTGAAAATTGTGGTAATGGAATTATGAAATGTCATCCAGCGGTCAAACCAGCGAGTGATTTGCCACCAAAGTTGTCGATCGTCATTCCATTCAAGCGTCAGATGATCGTGTGCTTGAGCAAGGTAAATCCAGCCTTGAAGAAAAGTTTCGATGCGAGATCGCAATCCCTGATATTCGTACTGATTCCATCGGGGATAGTCTCGCAGCTTCTCGGTTGGAATCAGTTGAATCATTTGAGCCAGCGCATCTAGCGCAAAATTTGAAGCTTGCTCTGGTGGATGTTGTCGCATCAACCATCGTGCAATTTCGTTGACTAGCTCTGGATAACGAAGCTGAGGAAGCTCGATCGAAATGGTTTTTAGCGATCGTTCAACTTGATTAGCAATTTCATCATAAGGAACATAGTCAGGCACATAGGATCGAATGAGTGCTGTAAGTTGATCAGGGATTTCTTCCAATGCGTCGATCAATCCCTGCTGCTCGTTGTCAAGTTCAACGACCTCGACCACATCAGTAGTTTGTGATGTTGCGGGCTGGAATCTAGGAGCAATCATCCGCAGCAATTCTAAGCCATCTTCATCGCGCAATCTTGGTGTTCTCTGTTGCCACCAATTTTCCCAAACATCAGTTAAAACAAAGGTGTTTTTGTCACAATACAATTGCCAGGAGTGAAGATTTCCAAGAAGTTGCTCTTCTTCGTTGCTTTCCCAAGTCCGGGTTTTAACTGGGGTTTGGCGATGTTCATGGATTAATTCATCGAGTGAGGTAAGGCAAGCGATCGCGGCTGGTGTCGTGAATTGAATCGTCGATCGCGGTTCTGGTTTTACGATCGGTGTTAGTTCATCAATATCAACTAATCCCAGCGCATCGGTTAAGGTTGCTTCTTTCGTTTCAGGCTCTAAAATCGCTGCTAATAGCTGATCTTCAGTTGTGGAACGCTTCGATCGCTCTTGCTGATAGTTCGCCGCTAGAATTCGAGATCTTTGAACACATCGTTTTCCTAGAACTAATTCCCGTAATAGTTCTAATCCTGCTTGTCGCTGTGGAGCTTGTTTTGCATTGAGTAATCTTTCCGCAGACTCGATCGCATTTTCATCTGATTGATTCAACAACAACCCTAAAACACCACGTCGCAAATCACTTGCTTTTCGAGTCAGCAATTGTTCAATCTGGATGCTCTCATCGGTTGTAATCGTACAGCGATGCAATGCTCGAATTGCCGTTTCTCGTACCCATTGCGTCGCATCCCCGGTTAACTTGAACAAGGTTGCGCGAATCTCATCATCCCAAGGATCGACTGCTGCTAACAGTTCCACGACTCGATGACGCTTGTATGAGTCCATCACTGGAAGAAACGGAATCAATCGTTTGGGCGATCGCGTTCCTAACTGTTCTACCATCATGAAGGCAACAAGCTCTTGGCTAGATTCTAATTTGACCCAATCCCACACGATCGAAACTGTTTTCGGCTTTTGAGAAAATCGAGCTAAATTCTGCTCTAACCGCTCAAACACATCCGAATCTTTCAGATTTTCATCTCTACATTCCTGAACGGCGCGAGTTGCAACTGTAAGATCTGGATCATCAATGGCATCGATCAAAGCAAGTCGTGCAGGTGCAAGATCTAACTGTGCGAGAAAATGTACTGCAACAAAACGATGAGAGGCTTCAGAATGGTTGAATAATGAAATCGCGATATCAATTGCAGCGATCGCGTCTCGATATCCATACGTCCAAAGCGCTAGATAAACCGTCTGAGCATCAGAGCTTTCTAGAGCTTGCTGCTGAGCCGTTTCATCTTCTAATAGTTCGCTCACCTGAGTCAAAATCTGCTTAGCAAGCTTCTCATTTAGCGACTCTAACCCGAATCCAAACCAAACATCGATCGCCCGAATCACTGAGCTAAATCGAGTCAATTTCTCCGCTACGATCAATCGCAACATTCGCACAAACGCGATCGAGTGCGCTTCATCGACCATTTCTAAAATGGTTTGTCTTAATCCTTCCTGTCGCTGTGCCGCTAACAACAATCGTTCGATAAAGTCCCAAGCTTCCGGTCGATCGCTAATCAGAAAAGCGCGGGTGATGTGTCTTCCCATTGCGCCGATTTCGTGATCACCTCGCGCTGAATCTAGCAAAATTTGAAAGATCGTTTCATTTCCTTGCTCGATTGCGGCTGCAAACAAAATGCCGAAATAATCAGCGATCGAATAATACTGAAAATAAGGCACCCAAGCCGCAAACCATTCTAGTGATTGATGATCATAGCCCGTCGTCGCATCAATTAGCGCAAGTAACCAGGCAGAGCGTTTTGATTGAAACTGAGGATGATTTGGGACGCGAAACGATCGACGATGATAGCTCTGCTGATACGGTAATCGATCGAACAATCCCCAGCCACTGGCGACAACTGCCCCAAACTTTGGAAACAAGCAGTCAAAAATTACAGTGGGATCGCTCACTTCTGCTAATTGATTCAGTGCCGCAGTGCGATATTGATGCGCTTGTAAATACTCCCACTGCGATCGCGCTGGGTCATTAGTTCCCATTAGATCGTGTGCGATCGAGCGATAAGGTTCTGGCAGCGCTGCAATCCGTTCCATTCGCTGTCTTGAACAGTTTGGATCTAAAACTTCTTTGAGTTGGGCTTGTGCGATTTCGGGGTTCAACATTCCTAAAAGGCTCCAAAAACAACAATTTCGCAGACCACCCGTTCAACCGCCTACTAAGGGAACCAACCGCAAAAACAGCAGTTCAGATTGTTCACTCAAAACGACCTCTGTATCTAAATCCTCAACCTGTTGCTCATCCAAAAACACATAATAAAAACCATCCAAAAAGGCTTGGAGCGCAGTCTCAACCGCCTCTTCAACCTCTACAGCTTGATCGAGGTCACTTCCGCCCGATTCGATTTTTCCTTGTGCAAGTCCTGCCTGAATTTGCTCAGGACTGAGAATGTTGAGTAACCTACGTTGACTTTGGCGCGATCGAAAGGCTTCTACTTCCGCGTGAACAATGTGCGTGAGCAGCGATCGCAGTGTAATTCCTTTGGCTGCCAATTCTTCCGGCAATAACAGTTCCCAATTCGCAAACGTGGGGCGCGTCTTGCCCATCACTTTCCCAGAAATCGTGAGTTTGGCTGACATAACTAAGGGAAAAAGAATTTAGATCAATTGTACTATAAAAGCACCCGGTCGTAACGTGCAATACCTTTAGGTTTGCTTGAGTATTGGACAATATCAGGAATTTCTACTAGGCGATTTCTTATGAGTCTTATTGGGGAACCACAAGTCGCTGATTCATCTCAAGCCAATCAGGACTATCCGCTGTCTGCTGTACCGATGTCCGATCGCCGTCCGATTTGGTCATTGGCTCCTTTATTGATGGGGTTTGCACTCACTTCCACCACACTCCTCGCAGGTGGAACACTCGGATCGTCGCTCAGATTTGCAGACATGCTCTGGGTGATGATTGTCGGAAATCTAGCGCTTGGTGCATACTGTGCAGCATTGGCGTATATTGCGGCAAAAACTGGACTGAGTACGGTGCTAATGGCGCGATTTAGCTTTGGAGCAATTGGATCGCGATGGGTTGATTTTATCCTCGGCTTTACTCAGATTGGCTGGTATGCCGTGACAAATGCCTTTATTGCTAGCGCCCTCTTGAAACTCTTGAACATTCCTGCATCGTTTGAGTGGTTCGCGATCGTATTTTTCACTTATGCCTTCTGTGTCACGGCTTACATGGGTTACACCGCAATGGATTGGCTGAGCCGATTAGCAGTTCCGGCAATGTTGATTCTGATTGCGCTCAGTTTAGCGATCGGGTTTCGCGATGCAGGTGATTTATTCGCGATCGCGCCGCAGAAATCGATCGGCGTGACAGAAGCGATCGGGGTTGTGATTGCGACCTTTATTTCTGGTGGAACTCAAGCAACGAACTGGAGCCGATATGCAGATTCGACCAAAAATGCAGTTGGAAGTACCTTACTTGCTTTTCTCTTCATCAATGGCTTGCTCGTGTTCACAGGCGCGTTCTGTACGCTGGTTTACGGCACGAATGACTTGATCGAAGCAATGGCAAGACAAGGATTGCTACTCGGTGGATTAGTTCTATTAATTCTGAATGTTTGGACGACGCAGGACAATACGATTTATGCGTTCTCGATCGCAGGGAGTAACTTTTTCCGCACCTCGAAACGAACTGCTTTCGTGTTAGGTGGAGCAACCTTTGCGCTAGTTCTGGCTCTCGGTGGCATTTATGGAAATATGATTCCGTTCCTGCTATTTCTCGGAACGGTGATTCCTCCGGTGGGTGGCATCATTATGGCGGACTTCTGGTTTAATCGAGGCGGGCGGTTTCCCTCGCTGGATGATCCGTTGCCTGCCTTTAATTGGGCGGGTGTGATTTCCTATATTGTGGGAGCTGCGATCGCATATTTTTCTGGTTCCGCAGGGTTCGGAATCGCGCCGATCAATGGTGTCATTTCGGCGGCGGTATTGTATGTGATTTTGTGTCGCGTGTTACCGAGTTCGGTTCGGGCATAAATCACAAAAAAAGACGATCGCGGTTTTAATGCGATCGTCTTTTTTTTCATCTCAATCTAAACCACCTCAACCTCAACCTGTGGCTGTTGTTGCTGCGGTTGGAATTGGAACAGCGAGTAGACCACATCCCGACGAATGTTGATCATCATTTCCAAGAACAATTCATACCCTTCGCTCTTGTACTCGATTAGCGGATCTTTCTGTCCGTAACCCCGCAGACCCACCGATTCGCGCAATCCGTCCATCGATTGCAGATGTTCACGCCACAGAGTATCAATCCGATTCAAAATAAAGAACCGTTCCGCCTGACGCATCAGACCCGGTGAAATCGAATCGACTTCTGCTTCTTTGAGGTCATAAGCAATCCGAGCCTGTTCGTGCAAGAACGCTTTAATCTCGCCCAAAGTCATATCTTCTAAATCGCTCGGCTCTAGATCATTGAGCAAATACACGAACTCCTTCACCTTGCTCAGGAGCTTATCGAGTTCCCATTCTTCCGACGGCAGTTCAGGATTGATATACGCCTCTACAATGTCGTCCATTGTGCGCTCTGCATATTCAATCACTTTCTCTTTAAGATCTTGACCTTCCAACACCCGACGACGCTCGGCATAAATGGCACGACGCTGATTATTCATCACTTCGTCATACTCAAATACCTGTTTCCGAATGTCGTAGTAATAGGTTTCGACCTTTTTCTGTGCGCCTTCAAGCGATCGAGTCAACATTTTCGATTCGATCGGCATGTCTTCCTCGACGCGGAAGGCATTCATCATACCCGCAACGCGATCGCCGCCAAAAATCCGCAATAAGTTGTCCTGCAAACTAAGGAAGAACTTAGTCGATCCAGGGTCGCCTTGTCGTCCTGCCCGTCCGCGCAACTGATTATCAATCCGCCGCGATTCGTGACGTTCTGTACCAATGACATGCAGCCCACCGAAACTTACCACTTCTTCGTGTTCTCGATCGGTAAAGACATCATATTCTTTCCGAATCATCTTATAGACTGCCCGCAGACTTTGAATCACCGGATCGTCTGTCGGCGCTTTTTCCGCTGCGGTCGCGATCTTATCTTCCGCTTCCAACTCTGGCAAACTGCGCTCACCATAATGCTGAACGGCGATATGAACCGCATCCTTCAAGGCTTGCTCTGTTTCCGCAGAAAGTTCCGTCGGGTAAATATCCGATTTTGCTTTCCAGGTTTTGATCTTGCGTCCGGGTGCGAAACCTTGCCCGCCATCCCGCGATTCTCCGAAGCCCATTCCTGAAAAATCATCGTCATCTTCTGGCTCAACGATTCGCGGCATGAAGAACTCGCGGATCTTCAGACGCGCCATGTAATCGGAGTTTCCGCCCAGAATAATGTCGGTTCCGCGTCCTGCCATGTTGGTCGCGATCGTTACTTTGCCCAGCCGACCCGCTTGAGCGATAATTTCCGATTCCCGCTCGACGTTTTCCGGTTTCGCATTCAGTAGGTTATGCGGCACGTTTAATTCTTGCAGCAGTTGAGACAGCAATTCTGATTTCTCAACGCTGGTCGTACCGACAAGAACCGGGCGACCTGTGCGGTGCATCTCTTCGCATTCAAGCGCGATCGCACTCCACTTTCCGGTAATGCTCAGAACAAATAAACCTTCATCGCCTTCAGGAACCGCTTGCCGAACCATCCGGTAGACTTCGTAACTGTTTGTCACGGTAATCATTCCGGGGTGCTTCGCTTGCCGTACGATTTCTCTTGCTTGCTCGGTGCTTTGAGGCAAACCAGGACAAAGATTGTGCGGCAATTCCTGTCTTTCGAGCAATTGAGACAGGTTACTCATCGCTTCGAGGTTCATCACCCAGACGAGAACCGGGCGACCTTGTGCGACCTTCTCAGCGCATTCACGAGCAAAAACGGTTAAATCGCCTGCTTCCGTTTTGTAAACGACATCTGATAGATCAACCCGCCGACGCGGTTGGTTTGTAGGAACGAGCGTGACTTCAAGCTTGTAGATCTTTTCAAGTTCCGCTTCTTCAGTTTTCGCCGTTCCGGTCATTCCGGCGAGTTTCGGATACAGCAGAAAGAAGTTTTGATACGTAATCGTTGCTAAAGTCTGGGTTTCGTTTTGGATTTCGACCCCTTCTTTCGCTTCGATCGCTTGGTGCAATCCATCACTCCACCGACGACCCGGCATCACACGCCCGGTGAATTCATCCACGATTACGATTTCGCCGTTTCGCACAATGTAATTCACATCGTTGATGAACAGTTCCTTTGCTTTGATCGCGTTAAACACATAATGCGCCCAAGGATCATTCGGGTCGAACAAGTCGGAAACGCCAAGAAACTGTTCTGCGGCGATAAACCCTTCATCCGTCAGAAGAATGTTTCGCTGTTTCTCATCGACTTCATAGTGATCATCCCGCTTCAGCGCACGAGAAACTCCCGCAGCTTGCAAATATTTCTCAGTCGGACGCTCGACTTGACCAGAAATAATCAACGGAGTCCGGGCTTCATCGATCAGCACCGAATCTACTTCGTCAATCACACAATAATTAAACGGGCGTTGCACCACTTCTTCCATCGAAGTCGCCATATTGTCCCGCAGATAATCGAAGCCGAGTTCACTGTTTGTGGCGTAAGTGATATCGCAGGCGTAATTTTTCTGACGCTCGATCGGACTCATGTTTTGCTGAATCAGTCCGACGCTCAGACCCAAAAAGCGGTGAACTTGTCCCATCCATTCCGCGTCGCGTTTTGCCAGGTAGTCGTTTACTGTAACGACGTGAACCCCTTTCCCAGAGAGCGCATTCAGATAAGCAGGCAACGTCGAAACCAGAGTTTTTCCTTCCCCAGTTTTCATTTCCGCGATTTGTCCATCGTGCAGCACCATCCCGCCGATCAACTGCACATCAAAGTGCCGCATTCCCAAAACGCGCTTTCCGGCTTCTCGTACCACCGCAAATGCTTCCGGCAAAATATCATCGAGAATCTGCTTCTCTTCTTCTTTGTTTTTCGCCTTGGCGAGTCGCTCTCTAAATTCAGTGGTCTTCGCTCTCAGTTGGTCATCTGAAAGCGGCTCAATCTCTTCTTCGAGCAGATTGATGTCGTTGACCAGCGGTTTGTATTTCTTGAGCTTGCGTTGATTGGGGTCGCCCAGGAGGTTTTTAAGCATGACAGGGGAAAATCAGAGCTTCTGAATGTGGGTTGTGGCTTCGGTGATCAAAACGTGCAGAGTTACGCTTTTGTTTCGATCCCGATAAGTATTCCAATCCTATCACTCAGAACGAAACCTGAACGGGCAAAGGCATCGGGGGAAAGCCGAACAAAAGGCGATTATTCTGGCGGCTCTAGATCCAAGTACGTAGCGAGAATCTGCTTGATCTGTTGAATTTGCTCTATCTCGATCTGTCCCAGACGTTTGACCAGGCGTTTTTTATCGAATGTTGCCGGATCAATGCAAACCGCGTAGCTCTCCACATCAAGTCCATTTGTTTCAGAAGGAGCGATCGCGATCATGACAGGCAGCATTTTCGCCTTGGGAGTTGTAGAAGTGATGGGAAGTACAGTGACTCGGCTGCGCTGATTGAATGCGGTTGCAGAGACAATAATTCCAGGACGAGTTTTCTGAATTTCTGAACCGATCGAGGGATCAAATCGAATTAGCCAGATGCTTCCCAATCGGTAATCGCTGCTTGTTGCCATTCTTCATCCCATTCCAGTTCGTCCAACGCGATCGCAGCTTCGACTAGAATTTGCTGCTCTTGCTGCTTTCGCCAACGTTGTAAAAGTGCTTCGATTAACTGACTGCGGTTCTCAACTTTTTGATCAAGATAAGCAACCAGATCATCTGACAAAGAAATCGAGACTTTCATTGAACTTCTCTTAAAAGCTTATGCTACTCCGATTACTACTCAGAGTAGCACAGTGTTCTAGGGTGAATTCTCCCACTCGGCGGTGAGCTTGCGGAAATTGTATTGGTTTGCTCCGGGGTGGCAACTGACGCAGCTAGAGATTGGAATCGATCGAGATAATTCAATTTTCGGATGCAGAATCTTGAACGCCTTCGATTCTCCAAATCGGAAAGGGATTCGCTCTCCTTCAACGACTTGGCGGGAAAACGCTCTTAAATACGTCCAAACGAGCGATCGAGTTGGCTCTTCCAACGGGGTCAGCGTTGCGCCGTAATGTTGAGGATCTCTCAGCAAATCTCGCCAAGTTTGTGTGGGGAAAGCAGCGGGTGGAATTCCAATGTGACAGGTCGCACAGTTTTCTAGATAAGCCTGCTGTCCTAATTTGAGATTGCCAGCGACGACATCGACCGTACCAATCTCAGCCGAGTTCTTTGAGGGTTCAACGGCTTGAGCGAGTCCCCAACCGAGAATTAAACTCCAAATCAAGAGAATTCCAATTAAGATGACGGGAGAACGTCTCCGAATTCGACGGGGTTTGGGCGGAACTAACTTAGACATACGACTCGAATCCGGTTGAACTAGATTGACTTTGATAATACGGCAATCGTGGGCACTGACTCGCGATCGCATGACTTTGTTTCTTTAGCTCAAAAAACTTTCTGAAGCCAGAGTGATACATTTGCGACGGATATCAAAATCGATTTTAGATACAACAAGGTTTCACGCACATTTTGGGACATCAGGATGGATTGTAGTCACGTTCAACTTTGCGATCGTAAAAGCCAAATCGATCTGGTTCAACTTCAAGCGTTATTTCAAGTTGCAGCATTTTGGGCAAGCGATCGTACCTGTGAGGATTTAGCGATCGCGATTAAAAATAGTGATCCGGTGATTTCGGCTTGGGATAGCGATCGATTAATTGGATTTGCTCGTGCAACTTCAGACGGAGTTTACCGCGCCACGATTTGGGATGTTGTTGTGCATCCGGATTATCAAGGGGCGGGTTTGGGAAGGAAATTAGTGCAAACCGTTTTGAGCCATCCGCATGTGTCGAAGGTGGAACGGCTTTATTTAATGACCACGAATCAGCAGGAATTTTATAAGCGGATTGGATTTGAGGTGAACCAGACGACAACGATGGTGTATTTCAATCAGCCGTTAGAATTGCCGCCGACTCCTGTAGAAGTTGAATGTGATATTAGATAGCAAAATGCCCGGAGTCGTGAAGGCTCCGGGCGCTGTTTTAGATTAGTCGATCGCTAGTTTGCGACGCCTGCGGGGAACTTGACTTCGTTCGGGGTTTCGCCATCGGATTCAACGCGCTTACCTTGGATGAACGAGCGCAACATCCACGCCATTTCTTCGTGCTGTTCCATCATTCCGGTGAGGAAGTCAGCCGTTCCTTCGTCATGGAACTCTTCGGAACAACGATCGATGTGTTCGCGCAAGTTGCGGATGATCAATTCGTGGTCTTCGACGAGGTTTTCGACCATCTTCGAGGCAGGAGGAACTTGACCGGTGTGCTCTTCGATCGTGGAGTATTCGATAAAGCCTTTTGCGGTTCCAACAGGATAGTCGCCCAACTGACGAACCCGCTCAGCGATCGCATCGATCGCTTCATTCAAAATGGTGTACTGCTCTTCCCAAATCTGGTGCAAGGAGCGGAATTCGGGACCTGTGACATCCCAGTGGTATTTTTTGGTCTTAATCAAAAGCAAGTTCTCATCTGCCAAGTCGCGGTTTAGCATTTCGCATACGCCTTGGCGTTGTTCGTCGCTTAATCCAATATTGATTTTACGCATGACAATCACTCTCTACCTTATTGGGTTTCTCTTGCTAGTTCACCAAATTTAGACAAGAGTGGCATCAGTCAAAGGTGGGAACGGAGAAATCGCGAATTCTACCTCTAGAGCGTTTTAAGTGCGATCGCTTTCCTCGTTCTGCTGTTCAGAGAAATCGACTTTGTTGTAAAGGTCAGAAATCAAAATCTGACAAGGTACAGATGAAAGTGAGATCTCTAAATTCTCATCTTCATAATCAACTAGAATCCAGCGATTCCCATCCTTTGTGTAATGTTCAACATGAATTGAGTATTGATCAATCAATAAATACTCTTGAAATGCTGAGATTGTGCGATAAGCGCTGAATTTACCAGCTTTGTCATAGTCACGAGTAGATTTTGACAATACTTCTGCAATCAGCAATGGATCTATCAAAGTATCTCTACGACCTTCTTGACATTGAGGCGGTTCCGTCATCACCATTACATCTGGGTAAGTATAAATTCGCTTGTTAGGAATCCATAGGCGCTGATCTGCTACAAAGATGCCGTATGGTTCGCGTTTCAAAGCAACGTTTAGCACGGTGTGAAGATTGCCTGCGATTTTGTTGTGATTGGGAAGTCCGCCTGTCATTAAAAGAATCTCACCATCGTTGTATTCATGGCGCTCATCGGATTGCACCTCAGCTTCTAAATATTCTTCCGGAGTGTATTTGCGCTTAGTTTCGGTTTGGAGAATCATCAGACTAAGACTCCTAATTGCCGTTAGAAAATAATTATATTCTACGTTTAGTATTTTTGCACTACTAAATTGGGCTAACTTTGGCACGATACAACAGTCGATCGTATTGTCGATAGCCCGCATACCGAACTCGCACTAAATCGCCCGGTGCCGCTGTTCCGCCCATTAATTGATGCTGCTGTGGATCGTAAGAAATTTCAGAACCGACGATCGCAGTTTGTTCGATTCCCCATTGTTGTAGTAGTTGCTCGATCGGACGCACTAACGGTAATAGTTTCACGGCTGGAGCTTGCGGATTTTGTTGAGCTGCATACGCCGCCGCAGACCATTGAATCAACCACGGTTCTAAGGTTTGTAAGCTCGATTGTTGGAACTCTTGCAACAGTGTGTCGCGTTGTTCGGATAGTTGGGTTTGTAGTCGATCGTATTCTTTCTGAATGGCTGGCATCAGGTCGAACAGTGCAAGTAGATCAGCGAGTGAAATTTCTAAACCTGCTGCAAATTGAGAGAGTGTTTCTAAGCGGAGTTGTTGAAGTTCTCCACGGCGCAGTTTGAGGAGTTGTTTTTCAGAAATGCCAGTGCGATCTCGGAGTTCTCGGAACGTTTTGAGATTGTGCGATCGCATGAATTCCCGAATCTGCGGCGTGTAATCTGGCATAAATCGTACTTGTTGAGTTCAACTCTATTAGAAGGGTTTGCTGCTAATGCGATCAAGTATCCAACGCCGATGTTTAACCACAAAGAAAATGTAGAGACTGAGCAAGAGGATAAAACAGACGTTACCAAGTGTGTTGTAAGTTGCAATAATTCTCTGATCGCTCCAGTCATACACTTGACTGAGTTGATTCATATCACCGCCAGCGTCCCCATTTCCAAATAAAAGCGACCCCCAAGGAATCGATTCTGTCCCTTTCTTAATCTGTTGCCAGCGTGAAAATGCTGCCCAAAACGTATTCGCACCGACAACGATAAACGGATATCTCCAGAAATCCCATCTCCAATAGTTCGGAAGTTGAAAATAAAACCCGGCAATCATTAACGCACTGAGATAGAATTCGCCGCCAATTCCGCCAAAAGATAGCCACATTTCAAAGTGATCAGCCGACTGTATCCAGGTCATCACAAACTGAAGAATTGCACAAACGATCGCGAAAATGATCGTCGATCGCTTTTTCTCTTTCCAACCCGCGCGGAACGATAAACCGAGTAAAAAGAGAATGCCAAAATAAACAAACAGCGATCGCTCTAATGCCACATTCGTCCAACCAAAGGGAAGCGGAATTGCTCTTCGTCCTGAAAACCAAGCGACGACTGCATGACCGACTTCATGCACCCAAATCTGCAACGGAAGCAGCAAAATTCTCGTAAAGCCAAGCGATTGAAACAGAACTGAGCTACACATCGCGATCGGAAATGCCAGAAGCAAAATATAGCGATTCTTGAAAGAATAAGGATTCAAATCGTCCTTAGAAATTGCATCAAGCTGGAATTGTTTTTTCCAGTTGACCGCTTTTGTCGATCGCATTCCGTAAATCACGATCGTTTTAGTTTCAGGCAATTTTAATTCACTCAGATTTTCATAAATAAAATCTGCATAGTCCGCTGTTGAATTCGTTTTGAAAAACAATTGCAGCGTATTTGCTTGAAATTTAACGTGAAATGGCTCTGGACTGAGGTGTTGAAGCAAGTCTGTCACCTGTTGAACTAGCGGAAGTTCCTCAGTTGATTGATAAAGATCTGCTCGAATGCGATCGTAAGCTGCTTTGAGCAAGACTTTTTCCTGCTTTGCGCCTTGCTGAATTTTCTCCATCACTTTTTTCGAGTACGCTGCATCGAGTTCTGCGATCGAAGTTCCCGGATGCACGTCTAACAGCGCGTAACATTGCTCAAGCGACAACTTATTCATAACGGAAAAAATCATCTGTTTTCTCCGTCAGAATTCCCGCTTTGTGATTGAATCTGGCGATGGCAAATCGGATTCAAATGTTGAGAAATGTCAGAAAAAACGGTTTCGTTGTACGGTATGGTAGTAAGATTTGAAACCAATATCTTAAGACCTTGCGGACTCAAATTCCGTCTGCAACTGTTGAAAAATCGTCAGGTGCGATCGAGCAAACTTGAATGTCTAACGGTTCGATCAATTTCATCTACCAGGTTTAGTACGGATTCTGCGTTACCCGAACTGCGATCGTAAAAGAGGAAAGTGTGAATGTTTTTTAGGTCTAGCCGAAAGTCTTCCTGGTCTAGTCGTTCGCTATATCAGAAGAAAAAGGCATTGCCGAAACGGTGGATCTTTCTCTCGATTCCGCTGGTTTTGCTTGGATTGGAACTGTTTGCCCGTTTAGCTGTGGGCGCAGCAGGCAAAACCGCAGAATTAGATGCGTTTAGAGGTGAACCCCTAAATATCACCGCTTATCGTTTGAAGTTTCTCGATCAGCAAGGACGACCGTTTGCCGGATTGCCAGATCACGGACAACTAACGGTCAAACGTAGCCCGATGTTGGGTTATCGGCTGATGGGCAATCAACAAAATCCCGCCTGGAAAATCAATGAACAAGGATTTCGAGCCGATCAAGCGGTCAGCTTGGATAAACCCAGAGATGAGGTACGAATTTTTCTACTGGGTGGATCAGCGGCATTCGGGCAACTGAGTTCTAACAATCAAAGTACGATCGCGGCTCAGCTTGAAACTCGTCTAAATCAACAAGTCGCGGCTCAAAAATCTGCTCCGAATAAGTTCCGACCAGATACGCTGCCTTATTTTGCGGATGAGTTAGAAAAAGCGCTGAAACTTCCTCCCCGGATTCGAGAAACGCGCTATCGAGTGATTAATGCCGCAGTTCCTGGATATGCGTCTGGCAATGAATTAGCGCAATTAGCGTTTGAAGTGTTGCCTTACAAGCCAGATGCGATCGTGCTGATGAATGGCTATTCTGATCTCTTGTTGCCAAGTGCCAACGAAGGTGTTGATGTTCCAGAAGTCGAATCGTTGATGGCAAGTGCACCGCGGCATTTGATAGCAAGCTGGGGCAATCATTTAGACAACTTTTTCCATCAGTTCTATCTTGTTAAAAGCGTTCAGTACTGGGTATTTCGTCCCCAAACTGCACTCAAGCAATTAATTCCACCCACTGAAGCTCCAGTGCAAGATCGGTTAACGACGGATACAAAAGAGCTAGATCAACGGACAACCCGCTATCGGCAAAATCTTCAGCAAGTTTCCCGGCTTGTCTCCGCTTCTAAGATTCCGTTGTTCATTGCGCTTCAGCCTGAAGTGTCTTCACGTGCTGCCAAACCTGCGGGACGTGAAAAGGAAATTCTCGATCAGTTAGGAGCACGTTACCCAGAGCAGATTAAAACGGGCTATACGAAACTTCAGAGCGCGATCGAACAAGTCAAACGCGAAACGCCCAATACGGCAACGCTGAATTTAACCGAAACCGTGAATACGGCTCAGGGCGAAGTGTTTCAGGATGCGATTCATTTAACAGACAGTGCGAACAGTGCGATCGCGAATCGGTTGTATGATGCGATCGTGCCAAGGCTGCATGTTCAGCCAAAACCGTATACTGGGGGTAATGTCCCACCATCGTAAAGAAGTAATGTTTGCTACTGTAGCTGAGCCACTGACATTTGAAGCGTTTCTTGCTTGGGATGACGGAACAGGCAGAAGCTTCGAGCTGCGAGATGGGATGCCGATGCCAATCACTGAACCCAATGCCAAACACGAAGATCTGATTCAGCGACTCTGTGCTTTTCTAGATCATCATTGTGTGGCGCAAGATTGCCCCTATGTTCCACGTCAGTCAAAGCAGATTCGATTAGGCAACAATCCAACGACAGGACGTGAAGAAAGTCGGAAAGCGGATATCGTTGTATTTGCGACATCGGAATGGGAACGAATGCGACAAAGTTCGATGTCTGCTGCTGCCTATATTCCTCCACCCTTAGTGATTAAAGTGGTAAGTACGAACTGGGCAGATGACTACGATACAAAGTTCCTAGAATATGAAGCGTTGGGCATTTCAGAGTATTGGATCGTGGATTATGGGGCGTTTGGTGGCATCCGCTATATCGGCAAGCCCAAGCAACCGACCATTACACTGAATCGATTGATCAATGGAGAATATCAATCGCAACTGTTTCGAGAGAACGATCGCATTGTGTCCTCGATTCTGACGGAGCTAGAACTCACTGCGGCTCAAATCTTTGCAATGGCAGATTAACTATCATACCGACGAGGCGTATAGACCCAGACGCCGCCATCTGAGCGTGGAATCGATCGCGTTTTACTCGAGCCAATCAAGATCACGGTTCTCATATCAGCATCCTCGATCGACAAATCTCCCAATCGTTTCACCTGGGTTTGCTGTCCAGGTCTACCGAGATTTCGAGCGAGAACAATCGGAGTATCAGAAGTGCGATAGTTCAATAACAGATGTTTTGCTTTTTCTAGTTGCCAAGTGCGAGTTTTGGAAATGGGATTGTAAAAGGCGATCGCGAAATCTGCCTGAGCCGCTGCACAAATGCGATCGGCGATCGTTTCCCAAGGTTTGAGAATGTCCGAGAGGGAAATCGCACAGAAATCATGTCCCAAAGGTGCGCCCACCTGAGCCGCCGCCGCTTGCATCGCGGAGATACCCGGACAGACTTGAATGTCGATCGCGCTCCATTCCGGTTTATTTTCGCGCTCTAGAACTTCAAATACCGCCGCCGCCATCGCATAAATGCCTGGATCACCGGAAGACACCATGACTACCGATCGCCCTTCAGCCGCCAAATTTAGCGCCAATGCTGCTCGTTCTAATTCTTCACGATTGTCAAACACATGAATTTGCTGAGTTGTGCGGAGTGGTTCAACTAAGTTCAGATAGGTTTGATAGCCGATCCAATCTGTAGACGATCGCAAAACTTCTCTCACCTGCGGCGACATCCATTCTGCTGATCCGGGTCCCGTTCCAATAATCGCCAATCGTTGAGTTGAAATCACTTGGTACACTAAACAATCAGAACCGCCTTCGATTGCTTGCTCGGTGACTTTGATGGTTAATCTGGCATCTTCAGCGATCGGTAGCTGACTATTTTCTAACCAAGGTGCAGACCCTTCGATTTTGACGGTTTCACCTGCGAGTAGATCCGCTAAAAAAGTCTTAGCATCATCAGGATTTAATAGTTGATAACCATTCGGAGGCAATAACAATGCAGTCCGAAATCGAATATCTCCGGTCGTTGTAATTGCTGGAACAGTCTCCAATACCGTAGCAATCTCACGAGCAAGATCATTTACGCCCTGTAATCCACCCAGCAACGGAACTACCGCACTACCATCTTCTGCGATCGCAATCACCGCAGGTTCTTTCCATTTGTTATTTAGCAACGGTGCAACGGTGCGAATCAAAATTCCCGCAGCACAAATTCCGACGATCGCAGTTCCTCGACTAAACAATTCGCGAACCGTTTCACCGAATTGAGTAAAAGTACGATCGACTCCAGTGGTTCGATGCTCTAAGCCGTACAAGACTGCATTGGGTAGAGCATCGACAATTCGACGAGCGACGGGAACACTCGCTTGACCTAAAACAACAACAGCGATCGACATTACGGTTGCCACTGACTCGGAATTACAATCATCGCAAAATAAGGCACTTCAGCGGGATTCACTTCGCTGATCGGAATAATTCGCTGACCGGGCATTGTGGCGCGTTCGATGTATTTTGCTCGATCGTATAGTCCCAACTGTTTTAGCACTTCGACCACTTTGCTAAAATGCTTACCAAGTTTGATAATCGCTGCTGCATCTGCGACTGATAATCGAGCCGCTAACTCTTCGGCTGGAAGAATCGAAGAGACAACCATAAACACATCATTTCGATAAGTCAACGGTGTTCCTAAAATTGCTGGGCTTGCCATCACACAAGACACACCCGGAATCACTTCAGTTGGATATCGATCGGATAATCGATTGTACAAATACATAAATGAACCATAAAAGAATGGATCACCTTCGCACAGTACAACCACATCTCTGCCAGCATTTAAATGTTCTGCGAGTGTTTCTGCTGCTTTGTCATAGTAGGGCTGTGCGGATTCTTCGAGCTTGAAGGGAAAATACATTGGCACTTCGATTTGTTCAGGGCGAAGATATTCCGCCACAATCGATCGCGCTAATTTTCGCGCACTATCGGACATCGGGTAAGCCACTACGGGCGACGATCGCAGAACGCGAAACGCTTTCATCGTCAGGAGTTCAGGATCTCCAGGACCAATACCAATTCCATAAAGCCGACCGGTCATCGTTATATCTCCTCTTGTTTTGCTAAAGCGTTAATCGCTGCGGCTGCGATCGCGCTTCCTCCGCGTCGCCCATGCAGCGTAATGAATGGCACACCCCGACTGTTTGCCGCCAATTCTGCTTTTGATTCTGCGGCTCCGACAAATCCCACCGGAAAGCCTAAAATTATTGCAGGTTTGGGTGCTCCTTCGTCTAACAATTCCAACAATCGAAACAATGCAGTTGGAGCATTCCCGATCGCCACGACTGATCCGGCTAACACCGGTTTCCAAAGTTCTAGAGCAGCGGCTGATCGGGTATTGTCGATTGTTTTTGCAAGCTCTGGAACGGTTGGATCATTCAAAGTACAAATGACCGAATTATCCACAGGCAAACGTTTTCGAGTTACGCCATTCGCGACCATTTGAGCATCGCAGAGAATTGAAGTTCCTTTTTCGAGGGCTTGTCTTCCTGCTTGAACGGCATTCGGAGACGCTTCGATATCGTTAGCTAAATCAGTCATGCCGCAAGCGTGAATGAGGCGCACTGTGACATGAGCTAAATCCGCAGGTAAGCGATCGAGGTTTGCTTCTGCACGAATGATCGAAAAGGATTTGCGATAGATGTCGTCGCCGTTGCGAATATAGTCAATCATGCCGCGTGTTAATAAGATGTGCGATCGAGGAAATCTCTGTAGCTGGAATCGGCTGATCTGTTAATAAGCGATCGCCTGCATAGATTGAATAAGCTTCAGTTCCTTGAATGGTCGTTCCAAGTAAGGTAAGCTCTGCGGGACTCGGTTGAGCACATCCTTTATTACAACCTGTGATATGAATGTTCATGGGATGTTCTAGAAGCTTCATAAGTTCAAGGGCGTGAATTTGAGTGTGTGTTTCTGAAGCTGCACATCCTGGTTTTCCAGCACAAGCTACGATCGCTGAATCAATCGGATCAGTCGATAGCTCTAATGCTTTGATTTCGCTCAAAACTTTTGCAGCTTGTATGGTTGGAATGTCGGGAAGCAAAATAGACTGCCAAGGAGTAAGCCTAAGTTCCCCTGAACCGTAAGTTTCTGCTAGTTGAATCAATCCTTTGAGTTGCGCGATCGACATCCACCCCAGCTTTAATGCAATTCCAATGTAAGAACGTTCAGATTGTTTCTGAGGTTGAATTCCTAAATGCTGTGATTGTGCCTCTGAAATTGAAGTATTTGAAGGGTTAAATTCAAAAGGAACCCGATTCAAAAAGCCTTCAATTCCCCATTCTTTCAACAAATCGCGCATTCGAGGTTTTTTCTTATGCGACTGTTGAACATACTCTAAATAAGCGTGTGATAAAGCTGCGATCGCACCTAAACAATCAGATGTTTCTACGTTCGTTTCATAAAACTGTCGATTGCTGCCGAGTGTGAGCTTGAATCGATCGCGGCTGATTGCCGAAAGCTGAATTTCATTGTATCGATGCTGCCATTGAGATCCAGATCTTGCCCCAATTCCAACTGTGCCGCCGCCATCAATCCCGATACTAAACTTTGGAGGTAATCCAATCAGTTCTGGTGTGTTCTGAATGTAATCATCGATCGCTTGAACAATCGATCGCACATCGATCAATTCGCTTGGATCAATGCCTGCGGTCGGGCTTGTCATTATATTTCGCAAATGATCCAACTCAGGATCTTTTGCCGCCAGTCCGACCGATTGCAGCATTGTATAAGCTTCAGAAGTCGGAATCGATCGCACTGCGCGGAATTGAAGATTTGCCCGATTGGTGACTTGAATGTTTGAAGTCTGCCAGCGATCGCTCAGTTCTAAAATTGCGATCGCTTGTTTTCGATTCAAGATTCCACCCGGAACCCGAATCCGAATCAAAGTTCCATCTTGTGCAGGTGTCCCGTAGAATAAACCAGGACAAGGATTTGATGCCGCCAACCAACTCATGAATACGCCTCATCTCCGTGGATCGCAGAGAATCTCATCGACTTGCTCAGGTTGGCATTCTGACTCGAACGATCGCCGCTCATCACAGTTGCGCCACAGTACCGGATTCGCACCGGACTTCCCCAATCCTTAGCCCATGCAGCATATCACACTCGATTGCCACCCGTTTCGATCGACAAACCTTTCTTAAGAAACGTGACAGTTAGAGATGTTCGAGCCGTCTTCGTTTGTCGCAACGTCCCGCCCTGAAATTCGCTCTTAGTCTACTTCAGTAGACTTTCGTCGGTTAGCCCGAAATTCATTTCAGGGCGGGAGACAATCGAAGCGAAAGAACTTTCAAATCTCTTTCTACGATCGACGCTGACCCGCGTATCGACTGCCGACTTGAGCCGGGATATCTTCAGGTAAAAGCGTTGTCAATGTCTCATCACTGAGTGAATTTAACACAGCCAATCGATTCGCCTGACGTTCGATCATTCGCTCAAATAAATTCCGTACAAGTCTTGCATTTCCAAAGTTTTTATCTCGATTGACGTACAGATCTTCAAAGATTGATCGTAGTTTTTCTCGTGCGTCATTCGATAACTTAAAGTGGCTTTTACCGCACATTTTTTCTAAAATTGCGAGTAATTCTTCAGGCTTATAGTCATTAAAATAAAAATATCGATTAAACCGCGATTCTAAACCTGGATTCGACTCGATAAAGGTTGCCATTTCATCGGTATATCCTGCCACGATTACGACTAAGCGATCGCGATAATCTTCCATGCGTTTGAGCAAAACATCGATCGCTTCTTGCCCAAAATCTCGTCCTGATTCTCCTGGAACTAGCGCATAGGCTTCATCGATAAAGAGAACTCCATCAAGCGCAGAATCGACCAAATCATCGACCTTCTTCGCAGTTTGTCCGACATATCCCGCCACCATCCCTGAGCGATCGGTTTCGATTAAATGACCTTTATTTAGAAATTCGAGTCCGTGAAAAATTCGGCTCATCAATCGCGCAACCGTTGTTTTTCCGGTTCCTGGAGGTCCACAAAACACCGCATGAAGTGAAACAGAAGTTTTTGCTAAACCGCGATCGACTCGAATCTTTTGCACTTTGAGAAAATTCGCCAGCGTTTTCACTTCTTCTTTAATATTTTCCAGTCCAATCAAATCATTCAATTCAGAAAGTGCCTCTTCTAAAATTTGTTCAGGGCTTTCAGTCGATTCTATTCCTGGAATTGAAGCGAATCCTGATTGATAATTTTCTAGTTTTTGATAAGTATGAAGTCGTTGCCAAATCTGCGAAAGTGTTTCTAAATCTTGTAGATCTACTGAGCCATCAGATTTAACGATCGCTTGAGCAAATTTATAAACGGCATTAATTACTGTACCTAAATAATTCGTTCCCTTCTCTTCATCGAATCGATTGACGATCGAAGGTAATAAAAACGTTTCAGACTGATCCTGAGTCAAGTCTAAAATAATTTGCAGCGTGATCTTTTCATATTTCGATCGCTCCGGAGTTTCCCAAAGATGAATGGCTGCGTTTAATTTTTCTGCATCTTGCTTGATCAGCGCATACACCACGAGAAACGCAAGCAATTCCGGCGGTCGTACCGTTCCACGACTCCGCGCACACTGTTGAACGAGTCGAGCCAAATCCCGCACTATCACTTCTGCAAATCGAGCATCCAATGCCAACAGCGGCGAAACTGCTTTGTGAAGCGCGTTTGCTTCTTGCTTTAAAACTCTAGAATTCATGACTAGCGGTTTTATCCTACAGAAAACCTTTTTATTATCTGTGACTTGATAATAATAATCGCCCATCGAGATAGGTAAACCGTAGGAATTAATTTTGGCAATCGTAACCGACGTATGGAATTCCGATTCGATATTGTGCTTGTGGATTACGATCGCAGATTTTCCCCTGAAGTTTCACCTGATTCGGAAAATCGCGCATTCTTAAACCCGGAGCGATCGCCCAAAACTGCTGTACAGATGGAATCTTCGAGGCTGCAACTTTCTGCCAAAACGCTTCATATCCCTGAGTCCGAGAAAAGAGCGCAAAAACAGGCTGACAAGGTTGTAATCTCGCTTCCGTTTGAATCGCTAAAGCAAATCCTAAACCCAAAGCAATATCTTGAAAATCGTTGTAGCTCATTGCAACCGCCGCACAGTTCGGAGACAGAATATTTTGAGCAACGCGCTCCGGAGTGTATGGCTTAAGAAATACCAAGTTAAAAACGACAAAAATACAGCTTAATGCACCCACAAAATACAGCAAAATTGGAGATTCAAATTTTGACGGCTGCAACTTCCAAAAGCAAGCTCCAATCAGGGCGCAAACTGCCGGATAGTAAATGAAGTTATAGCGTGGAACTTGTGTGATATCTTTGCCGAGAATGTAGACGATCGCTAAAAATTCGATCAAAACCCCGACGACAAAACTCACCAAAATCAACGTTTCCCAGTGTGTTTTTGGATCATTCCAGAGCATTTTTAATCCTTTGACCACACACCAAATCATCCAACCTGCAAACAACACCATCGCGATCGCACTGAGCACAATAATCCAAACAGGCTGAAACTCGACCGGAAACGACACCACCATCACGAGCCACCCCACCGCAAACTGAGACAGCGGAATCAAAAAACTCCACCATGCCGCCTCCGAAGTCGCTAACCAATCCGTCTCAGGACGAGTGATATGACTGATAAAAGTCGGAAGCCAAGGCAGCCAAATGGCAAGAATGCCTAAACCTGAAAGTACGATCGCGACCCAAGTCCGCCACCAAAATCGATACGGATGCCGCAATCGAATCTGCAAGACAGATAAAGTAAAAAACTGAGCCGCGATCGCTAACACTAAAAAGTAATGAACATAAAACCCAATACCATTCACAATCGTCCAACCGATCCAAACTTTAAGCGATCGCTGACCCTTCAATAAGTCTTGCTGAATCCGAATCAATCCCACCAGCGCCACAATCACAAACAAGATAGGAACGGTGTAATGCCGCGCTTCTTGAGACAGATAAACCGCAAACGGCGAAACTGCCATTACAAACGCCGCGATCGTTCCCGCACTCGAAGAAAAAGCAATGCGATTGAGCCAGTAGACAAGCGCGATCGCAACGATTCCAGCGACCGCACTCAGCGATCGCAATCTCCAGACCCAGTCCCCCGGAACCCATTGCAGCCATTGATTCAGCCAGCAAAAAAACAACGGCGGATGAACAGATTGCACTGAAACGGTTTGAGCAATATTCGCGCAAGTAGTCGGCTTCAGTTGAAACAATTGATCCAAAGCTGAAAGATTAAAAAACTGCTCGACGGGCACTTCTAAATAGTTGCGTCCCATGCTGAAAATCGCTGTGATGACTTCATCCATCCAGAGCGGTTTGAGGTCGAGATTCCAGAACCTGAGAATCGCGCCAATCAGCAAAGCCGTAATCAGACCAAGCACAGGAGCCAAGAGAACAGATCGATCGAGACATCAGCCTGAATCTACACTAGATCGGGAACTTCGGGAAATTTTCGATGCGAATCATTGGAATCACAGGCGGGATCGCAATGGGAAAAACAACGGTTTCAAACTATCTCGCCACCGCTCATCATTTACCTGTTTTAGATGCAGATTTGATTGCACGAGAGGCAGTAGAACCCGGATCACCGATTCTGTCGCGAATTATCGATCGATATGGTTCCGCCCTGCTGCGTCTCGATGGTTCGCTCGATCGAGCAAAACTCGGATCGATCATTTTCTCCGATCCGACTGAACGCACCTGGTTAGAACAACAAATTCACCCGTTTGTCAGAACCGTTTTGCAAACAGAATGCGATCGACTTTCACAGACTGATTCGACAATCGTGCTAGTGATCCCGCTTTTATTTGAAGCCAACATGACCGATTTAGTGACTGAAATCTGGGTGATCTCCTGCCCAGAAACGCAACAAATCCAGCGACTCATGCAGCGAGAAAAATTAACGCTAGAACAAGCTCAAGCGCGAATTCGCAGTCAAATGTCGATCGAGGAAAAGCGCGATCGCGCCAACATCGTTCTGGATAATTCCACTACGCCTGAGAGCTTGATTCAACAAGTCGATCGCGCCTTAAACCTCAGCGGTTGAAATCGATCGACCTCGACCGCTAGACTGTTCAGGATGACAAAAAGAAAATTTTATGGCAGCAACTCTAGAACAAATTGCAAGTTATCTCGATAAAAAGGAATGGAAGTACCGCATTGATGAAGCAGGTTGCCGCATTCTTACTGGTGTGTACGGTGAGAACCTAGAAGATTTTCTCATTGTGATTCAGCTTGACGAAGAAGGTGAATTCTTTGAAATGTTTGCTCCACGAGTTTTATCTGGAGTCAAAGATCACCCACACAAAGCCGCAATTTTACAAACTATGCTGGCGATTTCTTGGGAAACCAAAATGTTGCAGTGGGAATATGACCCGTCCGATGGTGAAATTCGCGCCATCATCGAATTTCCCCTCGAAGATTCCACCCTCACCGAGCGGCAATTCAATCGCTGCCTACATAGCCTCGTCGAACTCGTCGATGAATTAGCACTGCCCCGATTAAACGCCGTGATGGAAACCGGAGAAGATCCGGGCGACCTCGAAGAAGGCGAACGCTTACTGCTCGCACTCCAAGAAGAAGCGCCGGGATTGCTCACGGTTTTAGAGCGGGCAATGGAAGCGCGAAAACGACGAGGAAGACGATTACCCTCTGACGAAAAAGACGAATCTTGAGTTCGTTTTCAGCGATCGTGGTATAACAATTAAGGTTTCTTAACAGAAATCTTCGTAATTTTACAAGCTGAGGTCGGGCTACCGCTGCTTGGAGCCTGATTTTTATGTGACAAATTCTCGATCGAGAATTTGTTTCGATCGGCATGATTTTTACCGTCCTTCCAGGAGAGAAAGATCGTTCATGACAGCATCGCTCACGCCCGACTCCGTGACTCTCACGAGTTCTGAAAACCTTCGACTGAAAGACATCATCAAGACGCTACCGCGTGAGTGCTTTCAAAAAGACATGAAAAAAGCCTGGACTTCCGTTATCGTCAATGTTGCGATGGTGGGTCTTGGCTACTGGAGTATTCAAGCCGCTCCCTGGTTCCTGTTACCGTTTGCGTGGATTTTTACCGGAACTGCATTAACTGGATTTTTCGTAATCGCACACGATTGTGGACATCGATCGTTTGCTCAGCGTAAATGGGTCAATGATCTGATCGGTCACATTTTCATGGCTCCGCTGATTTATCCGTTCCACTGCTGGCGCATTCTGCACAATCAACATCACAATCACACCAACAAAATGGATGTTGATAATGCTTGGCAACCTTGGCGAACAGAAGTGTACGACCAGCTTGATCCGATCACAAAGATCGCTTATGAAACGACTCGTGGGCGGTTCTGGTGGTTAGCTTCGGTGCTGCACTGGGCAATCGTTCACTTTAATTTGTCGAACTATAACAAGCGAGATCATGGCAAAGTGAAATTGTCGATCGCGGTTGTCGTCGGTTTTGCTGCGATCGTCTTTCCGACGTTATTTCTCACGGTTGGAGTTTGGGGCTTTGTCAAATTCTGGCTCTTGCCCTGGTTGGTGTATCACTTCTGGATGAGCACCTTCACGCTCGTTCACCACACCTTACCGGACATCCAATTTAAAGAGCCGGAGGAATGGGACGCTGCACAGGCGCAATTGTTCGGAACAGTACATTGTGATTATCCGAGATGGATCGAATTCCTCTGTCACGATATCAATGTCCACATTCCGCATCACTTATCTACCGCGATTCCGTCCTACAACTTACGACTAGCCCATCAAAGCCTAGTTCAGAATTGGGGAACGAAGCTGAGACAGCATCAGTTTTCTTGGGGACTGATGAAAGAGATTACCGATCGCTGTCATCTCTATCACCCAGACTACGCTTACCAATCGTTCCGCTCTTACAACGATAAATAATTGAAAAAGCTCCGGTTGATTAGAACAACCGGAGCTTTTTTAGAACTGATGAAATACGGTCATCATGATCAAGAGCGCGATCGCAATTAATCCCGCTCCAACTACATCATTTTTTCGCGATGTTAATCGATAAGCAGGCTGCAACCAAAAGCTAAATTGTTTTGAAATCAACGGCATCATCACCAGACTCAGCAGCGTAGAGCTAATCAAAATATTAATCAGTGTCACCCATTCACGCGGTAAAGCATTCAGAAAATTAAACTGGGCAGAAAGCTTAGATTGCAGCATCACGATCGGGTAAAGTCCCAACACAACCGCTAAAATTTGTTTCCAGGTCGCAGGTCCGAGCCTAGACTGTTCTCCATGACCAACTGTATTAGAAAACCAACCTTCTAACCCAGTCGTAAACGATTTGAAGCGATAAGCGCGAAAAAACTGCTGCCCCGATTCGACAAGCTGTTTACGATCGCTCGATTCCACCCATTCGTTTAGATGTTCTGGCGTGTCGAAATGCACGATCGAATACCACTTTACGACTGCATTCGGGCACTTCAACGGTAAACAAAGATCAGTCCGAATAAATCCTGTAAAGCGTTTCGCATGTTTTACATAGGTCTGATGCCACCGTTTGAAGGCGGACTCTGCACCGACTGAAACAATATGTTCAATCACTAAACTTGCATAAAACTGATCCGAATCAACTTCTAACATTACAGATCAAAACTAAGAGAATTCTATAGCAATTTACTCGATCGATTGTCGGTGCACCATGCGATGCACCGATCGGTGGAAACCGTTTATTCCGCCGCTGCTTCGGACGCTGAAGCCGCCGCTGATTCGGATGCTGTACTAGCTGCTGCCGCTGCTTTCTCTGCTTCTTTTGCTGCTTTCTTCGCTGCTTTTTCCTTTTTCTCCTCAGCTTTCTTTGCTTCTTTCGCTTTCTTCTTCTCAGCCTTCAGAAGTTCTTTCTGCTTGTCTTCTTCCGCTTCAGCCGCTTTCTTTGCTGCTTTTTCTGCTTCTTTAGCCGCTTTCTTTGCTGCTTTTTCCGCTGCTTTCACTGCCGCTGGATCTTCTACTGCTGGTGAATCGGTCGGGGCAGTCGGGGCAGCTTGCACTTGAGCGATCGATCCAGAGATCTCGATCGCACGAGCCGCTCCCGCAAATCCAAGTGAAAGATTGAGAAACAGCAAAAGCGCGATCGCTGTGACACTAAGACGACGAACGATAGGTTTGAGCATAAAACTCAGATTCTCCAATTTTCAATGCTAAACGAGTATTCACCATACAGAATACAGAATACAAACGATGAAACGCTATAGGGAGTGTCAAGTATTGCTGACATCCCTAGATTCAGGTTGAAGCAGAATATTTATCGACTTGCCTTTAAAACTTGTTCAGCCGTCAGCTTCAAATCCGGGAAGGTGAGAGAAGCGATCGATTGATCCTCCCGAAGTTGTTGGATCTCATACTCTCCATCAATGAGCGTACAAATCGAAAGCGTCGGCTGTTTCGGCTTTCCAATGTGCCGCGTTCCACCCAAAGCTGCGTAATCTGCAATCCAATATTCGGGAATTCCTAGAACAGCGTAATCCTCGACCTTCCGCGCATAGTCGTTTTGCCAATTGCTACTTACGACTTCTGCAACAAACCGAATTGAGCTTCCAAGTGTCAGAATCGATTGCTCAGACCAAAACGGCTCTTTGGTCAGTTCAGTACGATCGATGACTGCTACATCCGGTCGAAATGCTGTCATTCCTACATTCGAGGGGCGTAAGAGTCCTCGCTGAAGCACAAACCAAGGTAAATCGGTTTGATCAATCTGCACACAGAGTTTTGTCGTGATGAAGGCAGCGACTTCCTCGTGTAAACCTGTTGGTTCCAAGTCGAATACTTCTCCATCAATTAGCTCATAGCGATCGTCGTCACCGTATCGGCTGAGAAATTCCTCAAAACTGAGAGGGTGCTGAAGGGGTTTGGCGATCGCAGTTGTCATCGAATTAGAAGTTATGGATTTTCACAGGTGGTACTGATTTCTCATTTTTCGGCAGCGGAACCCCTCTTCGTGCCGCTTCCACAAATCGACTGACGCGAATCGGATCGATCGAATTTTCCCGTTTTCCTTGTCGCTTCAGTGAACTCGATACAATCACGCCATCCGCGACCTGCATCATTTGAGGCACATTTTCCCAATCCGCCCCACTACCGACAAAGACAGGCGTACCCTGCGCCGCGTCTCTCGCTAATTCTAAATCTTCTAAATTGGGAGGATCGCCTGTTGCCCATCCAGAGAGAATCACCGCATCGGCAAGTCCCCGCTCGATCGTATCTTGCACCGCGACGGTCAGATTTGTAGAACTCAACGGACGAGCGTGTTTCACTAATACATCTGCGAAAATTTTTACATCGCTGCCTAACTCGCGACGATAGCGCATCAGTTCGTGGGCGCGTCCTTCGATCAAGCCTTGATCTGTTGCCATAATGCCTGTCCAGACATTCACTCGGATGAATTGGGCTTGAACACAGGTTGCGATCGCTAATGCACTGTGAGCATCATTTCGCAGCACATTAATCCCGATCGGCAATGTCACCATCTGCTGCAATCGTTGAATAATCACAGTCATCGCGCTCACGACAGCGGGATCAACATGATCTTTTGGAAACGGTGCATCAAAAAAATTCTCGACAATAATCGCGTCTACGCCGCCTGCTGCGAGTGCGGTCGCTTCTTGTTCCGCTCGATCGACAACGGTCTTCAAACTACCGCCCCAGCGCGGAGAGGTCGGCAGGGGCAGGAGATGAACGACACCAATAATTGGATTTGAAGTTTTGAATATTTGTTTTAAGTCCACAGCGCCCACTAAACCGACTTTCTAAGCAACATCAATAAAGAAAATGATAACGCGATTCGGAATGCGAAACTGAAATTAGAACGTTCAACTCAGCTTAAACCGTATGTTATTGCACTTATCGACTTGGCAAGAAGTAGAGGCGTATTTAGCGCGATCGACCGGGATAATAATCCCGATCGGTTCGACTGAGCAACATGGTCCGACGGGATTAATTGGCACCGATGCGATTTGTGCCGAAGCGATCGCGAAAGGAGTCGGAGATTCAACGGATGCGATCGTGGCTCCCACAATTAATGTCGGGATGGCACTGCATCACACAGCGTTTCCAGGTAGCATGAGTTTACGACCGAGTACGATGATTCTGGTGATTCGCGATTATGTGACGAGTTTGGCGAAAGCGGGATTTCGGAAATTCTTTTTCATCAATGGACACGGCGGGAATGTGGCGACATTGAAAGCGGCATTTTCGGAAACGTATGATTATTTGTCAGATTTGGGCATTTCGCACAGTGTTCAATGTGTTGTGAGCAATTGGTATATGTGCGGCTCGGTCTACAAATTGGCAAAAGAGCTATATGGAGATCAAGAAGGATCTCATGCCACACCAAGCGAGGTGGCGTTAACTCAGTATGTGTATCCTGACTCGATCAAAACTGCGCCGTTGATTGAACCTGTGGCGCGAGGGCATCGAATTTATGGCGCGATCGATTTTCGCGATCGCTATCCCGACGGTCGCATGGGTTCAAATCCCGCCCTTGCCACCCCCGAACACGGAAAACAATTGTATGAGTTGGCAGTGAAAGAAATCAGCAGTTCGTACCTGGAGTTTTTAGCAACGAACTGAAAAATGCTAAAGTGACTCAGCTTTAATGCCAACACAGATAATAATGTCCAGCCCGCTTTTACCGACTTCTGCGAAAACATTCAAATGTTTTCGCATCTGTTATCAACTCACTAACCTGTTTCTTGACATTTCTCTGGTACGAATCGATGAGCGAACGAGCAACGTCTTTATCCTTGCAGGTGAGAATTTAATCGTTACAATCGAACCAGATGGCACTGTGGATTACCCATCATGAGCAAACCCAATTTTTCAGAGATGAGCCGCGAAGAACTTGCATCCTACGTCATGAAGCATCGTCATGATGATGAAGCATTTTATGCGCTTGCAGACAAGGTGTATGCTTCGCCTCGGATTCGGGTGCAGTCAATGGAGCAGCTTGCAGACTTGATTCGCACGACTCAAAAGACTGAGGGCGATCAGTCAGCAGGTTAATCCTCAACGTTGTACCACTTTGGATCGTCGAAGTCTTTCTCAAACTCGGCTTTGGTTCCAAGTCCGATCGCTTCGATTCGTGCAAAAGCGGCGTTTTCATCGAAATCGCTTTCGTCATCTTCCCAAATTGCGTCGATCGTCCATTCGAGCCAGCGTGGAGGCGGCATCCAGCGACGAAAATACTCGATCCGCTCAGCCTCGCTGTAGTTTTTCTCTTCCCACCAGGCTGACCAGATCTCGATATGCGCTTCTCCTCCGCCCATTCGCCAACACAGGCTGTAGGGATGTTCATCGAAAATCACCCAAGGAGGGGGAACATCGCTATATTCGGCGATCAGTTTCTCGATTCCTTCTTGTATCCAGTCTTCCATCGTCACGCTTCTAGAATGTGATTCATACGATCGAGTAATTCTTCCATCGGCATCGGAGGGAGAACAGCGGTTGCAATCGGTTCTAATAATGGCGTATTTTCTGGCTGATGATTGATAATCACGATCGCAACTTGATCGCGGAAGCGCTTGAGCGTGGAAATTTGCGACAGACTTGCTTGATCGAGATCAGAAGCATGAAACAGGAGTAAATCGATGCTTTGGGTGTCGAGTTTTTGTAGGACATCTTGCCACGATCGACCCATCATTCCCCGGAATCCTGCCGTTTGCAGGTATTGCATCGCGGCTTGGAGCCAGTCCGACCGTTTAGCATCGGGGGAATAGAGTTTGGAAGAGTCGATCGCTAAAACTAACGGTCGCCACGCAAATCCCGCTGCCACTTGAATCACTTGTAGCAGTGCCTCTGAAGTTTCGGAAACGGGCGCGAGACAAGGGAAAACTGACAATCCTGGAACCTGATTCGCGGCTTGCGTGGTGACTGGATCGAGCGTGACCAGCGGCAAGGAGGCGAGAAAACTACAGTCACCTAAGAGTTTCAAATAGCCGATTGGATCGGGTACAGCGGCATCGAGCAGCACAATATTCGGTTTCCAGACTTGGGCGAGCAGTTCGGCTTGATCTAAATCGTCTGCTTCGACAACTCGATAATTGTGACTGTGGAGTAGGGCATTGAGATCAGCTTCTGTGGGAGTGCCTAAGCGCTGAAGTTCGCCGTATCGAGTCGGACTGAGGCGCAAAATAACTAAGGTTTGGGCATCGGGTTCAGCGATCGAGATTTCCGACTGTTCATCGGGGGTAAGTTGGGTCAGAACTTGCTTGAGCGATTTTTGTACGATCGGGAATGCGAGGAATCCATCGGCTTGATTACGTTGGGCTTGTTCTCGATCGCCACGAGTCCCCGTCACAATGATTGGAATATCTTTGGTTTCGGGTTCAGCTTTTAACAGGGTGAGGACATCCCAACCGGATAGCGTTGGTAGTAGTGGATTGAGAAAAACAGAGCAAGGCTGGAGACGACGAGCTTTCTCGATCGCTTCAGTGCCCGATCGCGCAATCACGACGCGATATCCAAGTTCTGCGAGTTGATCTGAGAGAAGCTCGATCGATTTCACCACCGCTTCGACGACTAGCACAAGGCGATTATCCGTAGACGTTTTCACCCGCGAATTTGCAATTCTACTCGTCGGTTGTGGGTGAGTTGGCGGTATCAGCAAAGTAAACTCACTGCCCTGATTTTCACGAGACACGAATGAGACATCGCCCCCGTGAAGTCTGGCTAATCGTTGGGTTAGGACAAGTCCCAATCCTGCCCCTTCAAAGCGGCGAGTCATGGGATTTTCAAGCTGTTGAAATTTTTGGAAAATTAGATGTTGCTTTTCAGCGGAAATTCCAATCCCAGTATCCCAAACGGTGAAAGCAATCCAGCCCTCCCAGCGATTCACTCTCATGCCAATCCGACCGGATGAATCGGTGAATTTCAGCGCATTCGACAAGAGATGCACCAACATTTGACGCAGGCGTAATTCGTCCGCGACTAATGCTTCGAGTCCTGCTTCAATCTCTAAAGTGCAATGGGCTAAGCCTTCGGTTGCTTCTAGATTCGTTCTAGTTTCCGGATTTTGTTCTTCTAAACAGAGTTGTCGCGCTTGCTCGATCGCTCTTTCACAAACCGATTTCACACTGACTGAATAGAGCGTTAATTCGATCTGTCCGGTTTCAATTCGGGTGAGATCCAAAATGTCATTGACGATCGACATTAAATGCCGTCCGCTGCGGTGAATCAGTTGAGCGTATCGAACTTGTCGATCGGTTAACGATCCAGAAAGCTGATCTTTTAACAGACTCGATAGTCCTAAAACTGCGGTTAATGGCGTTCTCAATTCGTGGCTGATACACGCGAGAAATTCATCTTTTAGGCGATTCAGTTGTACTAAATCCGCGTTTTTCGCAGCTAATTCGCGAGATAGCTGCTGCTGTTCAGTGACATCTTGAGCCAGAACTAGCCAGATGCTTTCTTCGCTAGATTGATGAAACTTCGTCGTTCCTTGCTCGAAACTAGCAAGCCGGAACATCAGATCAGTCTCATCTGAGAGTAAATCTCCCAATGGAATTTTGGCGAATTGAAGAATTCGTTCTTGTCCACTTTTCAACGGACAAACACACACACAAGTATTCGGAGTAGCACCCACCTCGCAGAAATTAGAAGCGACGGATTTCATCGAAATCTGGCTCGGCGTGACATATTCCAAAAACGCAGCGGCATCTCGTTGTAACCAGGCTGGATCAACCACGTCACCGAGTTGTTCTTCCCAAACCCGATTTTGGGCGATCACTTCACCCGATCGCGTTTGCAGCATCAACGGTAACGGTAAATGTTCGAGAAACTGAACAAGCGTCGATTTGCGATCGTATTTCGGTTCCTGTGAGTTCACATATCCCGCTTCTGCAAACTGAAGTCTCAATCGATTCAGCTTGACCGGAACGCGCTCTAATTCCGCGCAAGTTTCCGCTTTCGCTCGATGCCACAGCGACTCAGAAGACTGTTTGAGCGGTTTGGGGAAATTGGCTTGAATGAATTCCGACCACGATCGCACCGCAAAACTATCGACTAAACCAACGAATCGAGCAGCCCGGTCGATCACCGCCCAATATCGCATTGGATTCGAGAATTCGATCTCTAGTAGATCTATCGAATCATCGATCGTCGGTAACGCTTCGACGAACAGTTTTAGATCAATCTCTTCAGATCGGACATGAGCCAATAGAGAATGGGCATGAAGAATGCCAATGGGAAACTGCCGTTCATTGACGAACACTAAACGGTCAGATCGATACTGCCCCATCAGTTCGATTACTTCAGCCAAGGTTGCCGACTGTAAGCAAACGGGGGCAGACTCGACGAATTCACGAATCGAGGCTGTGGATGTCACCATCGCTTTATCCTGCACGATCGGCAAAAGGACGTAAATCAGCGTTGCCTTTAATCTTAGTCGCTTGTCAACGGCTGATCATGGTCAATAGGGCTACAAAATCGTTGACTGAAATGGAAATTAATAAGGATGAGTGTAAGCACTCTTATGCAGCGAATTTAAGCGGAATGTCGCCTAAATCATCGCACATCAAATCATTTGTGCAAAGAGAGAAGAAGTTTGTGCAATCATAGTTAACAGTCTGATAAGCTCTTTAAAATTCTAAGAAAGTGTTTGAGAAGTCTTCGTTCGTTGCATCGTCTCGCCCTGAAATGAATTTCGGGCTAATCGACGAAAGTCCATTGAAATGGACTAAGAGCCTATAACTGCCTCCGAGTCTACTTCAGTAGACTTTCCACGGTTAGCCCGAAATTCATTTCAGGGCGGGGCGCAATCGAAGCGAAGAAACTTTTTCTACTTTTCAAACACTCTCATCGAAATTCTGTTTTTCTGTTACGGCATTTTCCACACATCGGTATCTAAGACTCTTTAGAATACGGTTTAGCTCTTCAATACTCAGGTTTTTGCCTTGACAGCCTCAGTTTCTTCGATCGCTCGTCCCCAACTCTCGATCGGTGTGTACCTCGAATCTTCCGATCTGATTCGCTCGATCGAGGAAATTTTGGTACACGGCGATCGCTATACGTTGTCGATCGCGCCTTCCGAAGCAGACTTTTTCCAACTGATCGAACACCAAAAACAACAGCTTGATTGTCTGATTTTGCAGGACGGAAAAGAATTAGAAGCGTTGCTAAATCGGCTTAGAACCGCAGCGATTCTTCTCCCGATCGTGATTTTCCATGCGGATCAGCGGCAGCTTGATTTGCGATTTCTCTATCACACTGCTGAATTGTGGGTGCCGTTCAACGAATTGAATCAGATTGAAACGTGGATTGATCGCTCGATCGAAGAATTCCTCGAACTCTCCCCAGTCTGCCAGTTACCTGATACGATTACGCCACCCGATTTCACGCAAGATTTAATCGCCCAAAACTTCCTCATGCTGCAACAGCGACGATTGACCGACAAGCTCAAAGAGCGACTAGGCTATTTGGGAATCTATTACAAGCGCAGTCCAAAAGCGTTCTTGAAAAATCTGCCACCCCAGGAACAGCAAGAGTTTCTAGACGAGTTGCGGGTCGAATATCGATTGATTATTCTTAACTACTTTCAAGACGATGGCGATCTCAATCAGCAGATTGATAACTTTGTCAACGCCGCTTTTTTTGCTGACGTGCCTGTTTCACAAATTGTTGAGATCCACATGGAACTGATGGACGAATTTGCCAAACAGCTAAAATTAGAAGGGCGCAGTGAAGAGATTTTGCTTGACTATCGATTGACGTTGATTGACACGATCGCGCACCTGTGTGAAATGTACCGCCGCTCTATTCCGCGCGAATCTTAACTTAGAATTCGGATTGTCTCGGCAGCTAGAACGATACTCTAATGAACAATAGCGATCGACGATGAAATTCATGAGTCCTCTGAAAAAAACTTATGTCCTAAAGCTGTATGTGGCAGGGAATACCCCAAACTCAATACGTGCTCTAAAGACGCTAAACAACATTTTGGAAAAAGAGTTTCAAGGTGTATATGCGCTGAAAGTGATTGATGTGCTGAAAAATCCTCAGCTTGCCGAGGAAGATAAGATTCTCGCGACTCCCACACTGGCAAAAATTCTGCCGCCTCCGGTGCGTAAAATTATCGGAGATTTATCCGATCGAGAAAAGGTGCTGATTGGACTTGATCTTCTCTATGAAGAACTGCGTGAAGAAGAACTGGAGGCAGAATAAAACGACTCGATTAGATTTACTGAACCGCTTTATTTGCAGTTTTATGGTAAATAAGTGAAACGATCCTGTCCAATCCTTTTTCATATTAAGGAGCTTGCTCCGTTTGTTTGACATCCTAACCCTATGACTTCGAGCCATTCAACCGAACAACGTAATCCATCCGAACTTGCGGGTGTCCACAAAATCCGCACGATGATTGAGGGCTTTGACGATATTAGTCACGGTGGCTTACCCATCGGTCGGACGACATTAGTCAGCGGCACTTCTGGAACCGGAAAAACGCTAATCGCGGTGCAATTTATCTACAACGGCATTACTCAGTTTGATGAGGCTGGCGTGTTTGTCACTTTTGAAGAATCACCCGCCGATATTATTAAGAATGCTTTTAGTTTTGGTTGGGATTTGCAAAAATTTGTCGATGAAGGGAAACTCTTTATTCTTGATGCTTCCCCCGATCCTGAAGGGCAAGATGTCGTCGGAAATTTTGATCTTTCTGCACTGATCGAGCGCATTCAATATGCGATTCGGAAATACAAAGCGAAACGGGTGTCGATCGATTCTGTCACCGCTGTGTTTCAACAATATGATGCCGCTTCGGTCGTTCGTCGCGAAATCTTCCGCCTTGTCGCTCGCTTAAAACAAGTAGGCGCAACCACAATCATGACCACTGAGCGCATCGATGAATATGGTCCGGTGGCGCGATTTGGTGTGGAAGAATTCGTTTCCGATAACGTCGCGATCGTCAGAAATGTGCTCGAAGGCGAACGACGCAGAAGAACGATCGAGATTCTGAAACTACGCGGCACGACTCACATGAAAGGTGAGTATCCATTCACGATTACGAATCAGGGCATTAATATCTTCCCGCTCGGTGCGATGCGACTGACTCAGCGATCGTCGAATGTTCGTGTGTCTTCGGGTGTAAAAACGCTCGATGAAATGTGCGGCGGCGGATTCTTCAAAGATTCGATTATTCTCGCGACTGGAGCGACCGGAACTGGGAAAACGCTTCTTGTGAGTAAGTTTCTGCAAGAGGCTTGTCAAAGAGGCGATCGAGCCATTTTATTTGCTTATGAAGAGTCCCGCGCTCAGTTGTCGAGAAATGCTTACTCTTGGGGTATTGACTTCGAGGATTTAGAGCAGAAAGGAATGCTCAAAATTATCTGTGCTTATCCTGAAGCGGCGGGGCTTGAGGATCACTTGCAGATTATTAAGTCTGAGATTAGCGAATTTAAGCCCTCTCGAATTGCGATCGATTCTCTTTCCGCACTAGCGCGTGGAGTGAGTAACAATGCCTTTCGCCAATTCGTAATCGGTGTAACCGGATTTGCGAAACAAGAAGAAATCACCGGATTCTTTACGAATACGACCGATCAATTTATGGGATCGCATTCGATTACGGATTCGCACATTTCGACGATTACCGACACGATTATCATGCTGCAATACGTCGAAATTCGCGGTGAAATGTCGCGGGCTTTGAATGTGTTTAAGATGCGTGGATCTTGGCACGATAAGGGAATTCGCGAATATACGATCAGCGCTAAAGGTCCTGAAATTAAGGATTCGTTCCGGAATTTTGAGCGAATTATTAGCGGATCGCCGACACGAATTGCAGTCGATGAGAAGAGCGATTTATCGCGGATTACGAAGGGATTGCGGATCGAGGATAAGGATTGATTGAAATTGTCATAGTTTCAAATTGATGCTGTCTTGAATACAGAACGCAAGGGGCACTCTGGCAGAAGTAATTTATTCCAGAGAGTTATTCCAATGAAACGTGCTCTGTTCTGTTTAGCATTGGTAAATCTCAGTCTAATCGCACCGAGTCATGCTCAAACCGTGACTCCAGATGGAACGCTTAGTACGATCGTCAACACCCCGAACACTCGCGACTTTACAATCACAGGCGGCAGGACAGCAGGCACTAATCTGTTTCATAGCTTCCAAGAATTCTCTGTTCCCACGGGCGGTTCTGCGCGATTCAATAACGCTCTCGATATTCAAACAATCTTCAGCCGCGTCACTGGAGGCACAACCTCTCAGATTGATGGCTTACTGCAAACGAATGGGCGTGCCAGTCTGTTTCTGCTCAATCCGAACGGCATTCTCTTCGGCTCCAATGCGTCCTTGAATATTGGAGGATCGTTTGTTGGGACAACAGCCAGTAGTGTCAAATTTGCGGACGGTACAGAATTTAGTGCTGTCAATCCCGGTAGTCCACCTTTATTAACAATCAGTGCACCGATTGGGCTACAAATGGGACAAAATCCGGGAGCAATTGTCAGTCAGGCGTTTTCCCCTGTGGTAAATCCTGGACAAACGCTGGCATTCATCGGCGGCGATCTCCTGCTGCGAGATAGCTACCTCAATGTTCCTGACGGACACATTGAACTAGGGAGTGTCGGCAGCGATCAATTCGTTTCTCTCGTTCCCAATGGTTCAGGTTGGCGCTTTGACTATGCCGGAGTCACTGCATTTCAAAACATTTTGCTGCAAAGTTCATATCTGGATGTGAGCGGCAACGGCGGCGGTACGATTCAGCTTCAAGGCGGACAAATTCAACTCACGAACGGGTCTCAAGCCTATACTGCTACCGCTGGCGCGATCTCTGGTGGCGGCATCACCGTCAACGCTCAAGATTCTTTATTGATCACGAGAGTCGATTCAACCGGAACTTTAATCAGTGCTCTGGCAACTATTGTCGCTCCTGGTGCAACGGGGAACACAGGAAATATTTCTGTTCACACCCCCACGCTTAAGCTATCAGATGGCGGCGTGATCGCTTCGGTCGGATCTGGAGATGGCAACGTGGGTCATATTGCCATTCAAGCGGATCAAGTCGAACTTCGAGGGACTGATCCCGACGAGAACAGTACTTCAATTTACACTTTTGCTGGCTCTCAGGGAAGAGGCGGTAACATCACAATCGATGCCCAGCGAGTCGCCCTACTGAATGGGGCACAAGTCACTGCACTCACCAATAGTGCAGGCGATGCGGGCGATGTCACCGTTCGGGCAACCACAATCCAAGGAGTCGCAGCATCGACCGATCTTGCTCGAACCGGATTCGAGAGTGTGGTTTTGCAAGATGCGACCGGGAACGGTGGCAAACTCACACTTGAGACGCAACAATTAAGCTTAAATGGCGCTTACGCACTGTCGGGTACTTTCGGATCTGGTGATGCCGGAAGTCTTTTAGTACAGGCAAAAGATATCACGATCGACGGTCGGGGGACTGTCTCTGGCGCTGTCGCTGGCTTATTAACGAATTCGTTTTCAGGAGCCACGGGCAACGCAGGGAACTTGTCAGTTGAGACTGACTCGCTCACCCTGCTCAACGGTGCCAAAGTTTCGGCATCCCTTGCGGGAACGGGCACTAGCGGAAATGTAGCGATTCGTGCCAGAACGATCGAGATGCGGGGTGATTATGCGTCTCGACAATTCAGTCTCATTGGAGCATCAGTCGCAGATACCGGTGTGGGCAATGGAGGCGCGGTCTCGATCGTCACGGATCGATTGAATCTGGATGGAGGTCAGATTGTTGCAGGAACTTTCGGAACTGGAAATGCAGGCAGCGTGACGATTCGCGCAACGGACATTCTGGCAACTGGGGCGACTGAAGATGGAGCAACGCCGAGTGGCATCTTTACTGTCGTCACTCCTACAGCCAAGGGGAATGCAGGACTTCTAGACATTCAGACCGATCGTCTCCAACTGCGTCAAGGTGCAGAAATCAGTAGCGCAACGTTCGGCGTTGGCAATGCTGGAAGAATCTCGGTTCAAGCCTCGGATTTTGTCCAAATTGATGGAGTCGGTTTATTGGGCAACTCGATCAGCAATATTTCATCCAACGTTGCTGGAGTCGCGATCGGCGAAGGCGGATCGATCGCGGTTCAAACCGGACAATTGCAGCTTACAAACGGAGGACAGCTCTCGGTCAGTACCGCTGGGCGAGGAAATGCAGGCAATATTACTGCACAAGTCGGTACGTTACTGGTTCAAGGCACGACTCCAAACGGTTCACCGAGTAGCCTTTCTGCGACCTCAACTAGTAATTCTGCTGCGGGTTCGATCAACATTCGAGCCAATCGAGTCCGCGTTAGCAAAGATGCTACGGTGACAGTAACCAGTTCAGCGGCAGGTGACGCGGGCGATCTGATGGTGAAAGCAGATGAAGTTCAAGTCACCGATGGGGGAAGTCTTCAGGCAGAAGTTAGGGATGGAACTTCTGGAATGATTGGAATCGTGGCAAATTCTCTCACACTCGATCGAGGAAAGATTTCAACCGCATCGAGTCGTCAAGGCAGCGCGGGGAACGTGAACATTGAAGCAGAGCAAATTGCTTTAAACAATGAATCTCAAATCACAAGCCGCAGTAGAGGAACTGGGAACGGTGGCATGGTGAGCGTGAGTGGAGAACGGTTGAGTTTAAGCGATCGTTCTAGCATCAATGCAACGACCACATCGAGCAACGGCGGCAATATTAGTCTGAGCCTATCAAAGTTACTGCTGCTGAGAAATAACAGTCAATTGACGGCTGAAGCGGGGGGGACTGGGAACGGCGGTAATATCGCGATCGCGGCTCCGATCATTTTGGGGTTGGAAAATAGCGATATTATTGCGAACGCTTTTCAGGGTAGAGGTGGCAATATCGACATCACGACTCAGAGTATTTTTGGGCTTCAGTTTCGTCCGCAACTTACTCCGGACAATGATATTAGTGCTAGTTCACAGTTTGGAGTGAATGGAACCGTGCAAATTACCACGCTCGGCGTTGATCCGAACTCAGGTTTAATAAATCTGCCAACGGATGTCGTTGATTCGAGTCAGCAGATTGCGACGGGCTGCGCTGGAATCCAAGACAGTAGTTTTATCATTTCTGGGCGTGGCGGACTTCCGACTAATCCGAGCGAAGAATTTTGGGGCGATCTCACTTGGTCAGATTTACGGGATTTACCTCGATCGAACAAAACGGAAGCTCCTGTTACTCAAGCATCTTCACCTGTTCTGCTCGAAGCAACGGGCTGGAGACGCAACGCTGTCACAGGCGCAATTGAATTAATTGCAGCACAACCGATGTCGCGTGGTAGCGGGGTGACGTGTGCGATCGCTCCATAATGTTTTCGCTTTGTTGTTGGTTCGTCATGACACTAAAACACAAAAAAGCGAGAAGCATTCAACTCCTCGCTTTTCTGAATCACGATCGCGCTAATTACTTCGCGCCGCCCATTTGTGCCGCGACTTCTGCCGCGAAATCCGTTTCTTCCTTCTCGATGCCTTCGCCCAAGACAAACCGCACAAAGCGACGAATTTGGATGTTTTCGCCCAGTTGCGCCACGTTTTGCTTCACCAATTCTTCGACGGTGATGTTCGGGTCTTTGATGTAAGGAGTCGGCAGCAAGCACATTTCATTCAGGCGCTTATCGATCCGACCTTGAACGATTTTTTCTTTAATATTGTCCGGCTTGCCTGCGAGATCGTCTTTGCCCATCTCGATCACTTTTTCACGCTCGACGATATCCGCTGGAATATCCGCAACCTTGACATATTCCACATTCGCGCTGGCAGCGATTTGTTTCGCGATATTGCGAACCAGTTCTTTGAACGCTTCGTTACGCGCTACAAAGTCGGTTTGGCAATTCACTTCGACGAGTACACCGATCCGACCACCGATGTGAATATAGCTATCGACCAGACCTTCAGCCGTGACCTTGCCTTCTTTTTTACCTGCCGATGCGATGCCTTTTTTACGAAGCCAGTCGATCGACTTTTCCATATCGCCGTCATTTTCGGACAGCGCCTTTTTACAATCCATCATGCCTGCGCCAGTCTTTTCGCGCAGTTCTTTCACCGCTTTTGCTGAAATGTCTGCCATTTGCCTGAGTTCCCAATGTTTTAGAAAGAATGGAGAAGACCCGAAATCTTCTCCATATTGTCCTATTATTCTGCGCTTTCTTCTTCGCCTTCGGTGACTTCGGTTTCGTCGTACTCGTACTCTTCTTCTGCGCCTTCGTAGTCGAATTCTTCTTCGGCTTCGAGTTGACCGTGACGACCTTCGTAGATTGCATCCGCTAACCGTCCGACGATCAATTTAATCGATCGAATCGCGTCATCGTTTGCCGGAATCGGAATATCAACGGTGTCGGGGTCGCAGTTGGTATCAAGCAAAGCGACGATCGGGATGTTCAGCTTGAGGCATTCTTGAACGGCGTTGTATTCCCGGCGTTGATCGACCATGATGATCACGTCCGGGAGTTTCCGCATATTCTTGATACCGCCCAGATACTTCTGAAGCCGTTCGAGTTCACGACGCAGAACGGAAGCTTCTTTTTTCGGGAGAAGATCCAGTCCGCCTGTTTCTTCGCGGCGTTCTAGCTCTTTAAGGCGATCGACGCGGGATTTAATCGTTGACCAGTTGGTGAGCATTCCACCCAACCAGCGCTGGTTGACGTAGTACGCACCACAGCGGCTTGCTTCTTGAGCGATGATGCCTGCGGCTTGACGCTTGGTGCCGATGAATAAGAACTTTTTCCCTTGTTCTGAAGCCGTCCGCACATAGTTGTAAGCGGAATCCATCAATTGTGCAGTTTGCACCAAATCGATGATGTGCACACCATTGCGGGCGGTGTAGATGTAGGGACTCATTTTGGGGTTCCATCTCCGGGTCTGATGACCGAAGTGGACTCCAGACTCAAGCAATTGAGCCAAGGAAACAACTGGCATTCGATATTCTCCTTATTCGGGTTTAACTTCCATTCAGGAGCAGTGATTTGAGGTTCACCACCCGAAATCCTGAATGTGTGAGTTTTGACAGCTTATCTAGGGTAACACAGGAGAAGGCTTTGGGTGTTAGGTTTTAGGTGCTGGGTTTTGGGAAAGCGGGAATGGTTCCGACACAGATTGATGCAGCGATCGCGATTTTAGGTGGAGTGTTGACGGCAATTTTGGCGTTTCGGATTCCGAGACAGGAACTCGATCGAGTTCCGTTGTCTGGATTGGTGTTGCTGTTTGTTGTGTATGTGCTGATCGGGTTGGGTTTAGGAATCTCAGGAGCGGCGATCGGGTTTTGGTTTGGAGCGGGAGCAATCTCTCTGTTGGTGACGTTTGCGTCGTCTACTCTATTGGGACGAGGGGGATTGATTGCGTTTGTGCTGGCGGGGGTGGGGGCGGTTGCATTGGGATTTGTGCGGGGACAGAATGCGGATTTGATTCGGTGGGGTGCGATCGCACTTGCACTGACTGGAATTTGGTTGTGGGCATCGGGAGGCGCGAGATACCGGATGGAACGGGCGGGATTTCGGCGGTCTTCGGTGCAGTGGGTTTTAGCGATCGTCGGTTGGGAAGGGTTATGGGTGGGTTGGTTGATTAATACATTTATCGCGCCACAGATTGGAACATGGATGTGAATTTAATCGATCGCCGCCAAATTTGGGTAGAGACGCGATTAAGAGCTTCGCTGCACTGCCTGTTCGCGTCTCTACGTCGTTGGATAAACGCATCATTCATCGCATTGCCAGCCGATATCATTCACCCAAACCGATACCCAAAACCCCGCACCGTAATGATGTATTGTGGTGCACTCGGATCAATCTCCAATTTTTCCCGCAACCATCGGATATGGACATCTACCGTTTTAGAGTCGCCTAAATAGCTCATTCCCCAAACTTGCTCTAACAGTTGCTCACGAGAAAAAACGCGGCGGGGATTGCTCATGAACAGTTCTAGTAGAGAGAACTCTTTGGGCGATAAATTGGTTTCTTCTCCTCGAACAATCACGCGATACTCCTGCAAATACAAAGTAATGTCTTGGTATTGCAAAATCGGCTGTGTTTCGGGAAGGTCTTGCGATCGACGACGCAACAATGCCCGACATCGCGCAATTAATTCTCTCAGTCCAAAGGGCTTGGTCAGATAGTCGTCTGCACCCACTTCCAGCCCGACCACAATATCGGTTTCACTCGCCCTTGCACTCAGAATTAAAATGGGTACAGTGTTTCCTTGTTGCCGCAAAATTCGGCAGAGATCCAGCCCGTTTAACCGAGGCAACATCAAATCTAAAATGATCAAATCGATCGGCGGCTCTTCTGGCTGTAATGCTTGAATAATGTCTAAAGCTTGCCGTCCATCGGAAGCAGTCAGAACGCGATATCCTTCTTGGGTGAGGGCAGAGGTAATCGATTCTAGAATTGCGGCTTCATCATCGATCGCTAAAATTGTCGCTTGATAGAAATTAGAGCTAAATTGTGACCCGGACGATCGCATATATGACCTACGAACAACGGTTCAGATCAGCGATCAAATTTATTAGATTGGCTGATAAACTAAACCCTTCAATACAATAAACAAAGTCGCTCAGCCAAAGGTTAAAACTGATTTAAAACTAAATTAAGGTTTGGTGATTTGTAATCACATTGTTAATCGCTTTGGTTGTGTAAAAAACATACGAATTAGAACGAATATGCTGTAGTTTGAGATTACTGATTAAGGTAGTGGTGGTAGCGTGTTTCAAGCTGTTCGATCGCTAAATTCTGTGTCCAATATTCAGTTAACGTATGACCAAATGCCCAAGCAACACGATCGGGCGTAGAACCATTGTCGATCGCTAAATTCCAAAGCAATTTCAGATCTAAGGGTGTGTTGGGTTTTAGTAATGTGTAGAGATCATACGCCATCTGAAATTTGCCAATCACGATCGGTAATTGTTCGATCGGGATCTGTTCAGCTAAGAGAAATGCAAGCGTGGGGGAACCAGTTGCGATCGTGGAAATAAATCGCAGAATTGGACTTTTGAGAAATGCGGTGAGTCCTTGCGTGGTGGTCATTTGAAACGTATAGCGATCGATAATTTTTGCAGCGGTGGTTGTTCTCGCATCAATGTCGCGCAAAAATCGAGCTAATCGACCTTGTTTTGCAGGGTCGATCGTGTTCAGAATCGTCATTGATAACGCATCGACCCCCCAAGCGGCTCGATTGTCTCCTGTAGTGACGATCGGTAACACTAAAGAGCAAACCTCTCCAAGCACTTCTTGACGATAGGCGATCGCTTCTCGGATTGAAACTTCTTTGGGTCGATCGCCAAATTGCCAGTTGTACGGCGGGTTCCATTCACGGATCGGACGTAAGCGATCGACTTGAGTCACGAGTGTAATAGTAGGTAAAGAGAGCGATCGTAGTTCGTTTAGAAAGTCCAAATCCATCTGTAGTGCAGGATCATTTGCAGGCGTGACTAATAGAACTAAATCGGTGTTAGCAGCATATTCTAGAACTCGATCACGTAATTCCGGTTGTCCAACTTGTTCATATCCCGGAGTATCCCACAGCGTTAGAGCTTCTCCGGTTTCGGTTTGCCAGCGATAGTCTTGAATGTGATCGGTCGAAGGCAGTGCATCTACTTGTGCTTGAGCTTCGACAAACAAGGTATTGATCACGCTACTTTTTCCGGCACCTGTTCGACCGACGAGCAATAAACTCACAGGCTTTTGTTCGATTTCATCGGTTGGATTCGCTTGATTGATGATCTCTCGGAGTGTTTGAAACTTCGGTGTTGCAGGTTCAAGCGTATTGAGCGCAGGTGGAGTTGTGCCGCTGTAAAGTGCGATCGCTTGTCGAGCTAAATTTCGTAATGCAGCTTCTCTTAGTAATTGGCTTAGATTTCCTAATAGTTCTTGCGTTGCTTGACTGCCACTCCGCTGTGTAACTGTTTTTGTAACTGCAACCGCAGGATTTAAAAACCATTGCGCCCAACTCCAAGCTTTCAAAAACTTACGTGCAGAAGGCTCAAGTTTTTGATAGATTTCGTAAGCTTGAACTGCTTGCCCAACAGTGACTTGATTGAGTACAGGTGAAAGCTTTGTCATCCATTGATCTAAATCATCCACTGTCCCCCGTACCAAGGTGTAAGCTTGCGGAACATAGATGTTTAACAAAGGTTTCTTGGCTTCAGGATAGTAGATTGATGCGATCGCTCGAATCAAACTTAAGCAGCGTTGCCAAAATGTATTCCAATCTTCCCAAAGTGGCGGATCAGATTGTGCTTCAACGAGAATCTTTTGAACTTCTATTTCAACTTTTCGCGTCGTTTCAGTTGCGGGTGAATCGGTTAGCTCAGGAGTTTCTTCAGACAGTTCAGTAACGATCGCTTCCACTTCTTTGAGGGCGGGCTGTGTCCACTGAACGAGTAGCCAACGCCAACCGAGAAAGATCAGAGCCACGATCGCCCAAATCCAGTTAATATGCCATTCGTGAATTTGAAAGCCCGCTGCGACGAGGAGGAAACCGACCACCAGCGCGATCGGGAGCGCTAGGACAATCCATTGCCAAATTCGCAATCGCACCATAGTTTCGCCTCCAACGATCGACATTCTTAAGTGTACAGATTCAGCTAGAGTTTATCTTGTAAAATTGGCGGTAGTGTTGCAGGACGATTAAACAGAATGGCACAGATTACTTTAGAAGAGGCTCAACTGCGCTTACCGGAGTTGATTGCAGGATTACAGCCTGGTGAAGAAGTGCAAATTTTTTCAAAGAATCGAGCAGTCGCAAGACTCATCGCAGAAGCACCACCTACTCGAAAACCGAGACAACCTGGAAGTGCTGTGGGGACACTTGTGATTCTGGCAGACGATGAGACTCATTTGAAAGATTTTGGTGATTACATGCCATGAAACTGCTGCTGGATACTCAGGCATTTTTGTGGTTTGTGTTGAACGATTCTGCACTCAGCCAAGCTGCTCATGATTTGATAATTGACCCGCAGAATGATTTGTTGATTAGTCCCGCTTCTCATTGAGAAATCGCCATCAAAATTAGCATCGGTAAGTATCAGTTACCCGACTCGTTTGAAAATTGGATGCAGCAACAGATTCAAGTGAATGAGCTAGAAATTTTGCCGATCGAGATTGCTCATACTGCCACAGTTGCCGCATTGCCTTTTCATCACAAAGATCCGTTTGATCGACTTCTGATCGCTCAAGCCATCACTGAAGAGATTCCCATCATTAGTGCAGATCAAGTCTTTGATTCTTATTCTGTCATTCGATATTGGTGAAACTTGGTTATTGTTGCACCAACACTCGATCGCGCTTGTTCTCTTTTGGTTTGTGCTGTGCTGGATTCATGCGGCGCTCTAAGTAACTAAAGACCTGTGACGAAAGCAGCGTCAAGGCTAAATAAATGAGGGCAACGAGTGCATACAGCTCAAACGGTCGATAGTTCACTGCAACGATTAATTGCCCCCGTTGGAATAGTTCTTCAAATCCGATCACTGCAACAAGTGTCGTATCTTTGAGCAAGGAGATGAACTGATTTCCTAGTGGCGGCAACATCCGGCGAAATGCTTGCGGAAAGATAATATATCGGAGCGTTTGCCGAGAATCTAAACCGAGTGAATCTGCTGCTTCAGTTTGTCCGACATCGATCGAGCCAATTCCCGCTCTGACGATTTCCGCAATGTACGCTGCCGCATTCAAACTCAGAGCTAAGATTGCAGCCACAAAGCGATCAAGGTTAAATTCCAAGCCGAGTTCTTTGATCACCGAGGGAATGCCGAAGTAGATCATAAAAATCTGAACGAGCAGCGGTGTACCTCGAAAGAAATCGATGTAAGCTCTGGCGAACCACCGCAAATACCGATTTTTGGATAGTCGAATGATCCCTAGCAATGTTCCGAGCGCTAAACCGATCACCGCTGAAATGAGCGCAAGTTGAATTGTGACTAAAGTTCCGGTCAGTAACGCGGGTAGAGCGTTCTGCATTGTAGTAAACCAGTTTGTCGATCGAGTCTGCTGCTCACCGTTCGGAACGGTTTCGGGTAGTTGTGGCGGATCAGCGTTGAAGTATTTGCGATAGATGTTCGCATAAGTGCCATTGCCTAAAATCGTGCCTAGTCCTTGATTGATTTTGGCTAAGTTTGGTGAACCTTTGGGAGTCGGAATTCCAAGATACTCAGAAGTTAGTAATTGGTCACTCACTCGAAGATTTTTCAAGCCTCCAGAGTTCAACGCATACTGCAAGATTGGAGCATCGTGGACGACTGCATCAACATTTCCATTGCTCAGTTCTTGGAGCGCTAACACTGCCGCATTAAAGGTACGAATTTGAGCGTTTGGAATTTTCTCAGCTTCGAGCGCTCCAGTCGTTCCGATTTGGACAGCAACTCTTTTTCCTTGCAGATCGTTGATCGAACTGATGTTCTGCGTATTCGTGCGAGTCGCGATCGCTAATCCTGCCTTGAAATACGGACGCGAAAAATCCACCACCTGCGATCGCTGTGGAGTAATGGTAATTGCACCGACCGCCGCATCAACGGTTCCAGCTTGCAGCGCTGGAATAATGCCAGCAAAGGTAATCGTCTGAAATCTCACACCAAAACCCGCAGCTTTACCAATTTCGCGAATAATATCGATATCAAAGCCTTGAATTTCTCCAGCATCATTGCGAAATTCAAACGGAGCGTACACAGGTTCAACGGCAACGGTCAGCGTTGATTGACCGAAGACTCGTACCGGATTTAAAACGATCAGCAGTGTACAAAACAGAGCAATCCAGAGCGATCGCAACTTGCGCTTAAACATAGGAATTCGTTTGAATAATCTTCAATTAATGAATGAGTTTCGCAAAGGATAACTCTGTCTGAGGTGGCATGTCTCGATCGCCAATCGCGGATATTTTAGTTTTCATGAAACACGCGATTGAATTTAACCAGGTCGAGAAAAGTTTCGGTTCTCTGCATGTGTTGAAAGGCATTAGTGGCTATGTCGCTGCGGGTGAAGTCCTTTCAATCATTGGTTCGTCTGGCTGTGGGAAAAGTACTTTGCTGCGGTGCTTGAATCGATTAGAAGTGATCGATCGAGGGCAAATCATGATTGATAATTTAGAGATTTCGAGAGCGAATCTTTCTAGTCGCGAACTTAAACAAGTCCGCGCCCGAATCGGTATGGTGTTTCAGCAGTTCAATCTTTTTCCGCATCTGAGCGTTTTAGACAATCTGACGTTAGCACCCCAGCAAGTTCTCAAACTATCGCGTCAAGAAAGCACAGAGCGAGCACGGTACTATTTGCAAGAAGTGGGACTCGCTGACAAAGCGCAAATGTATCCTGAGCAACTTTCGGGCGGGCAGCGGCAACGAGTCGCGATCGCAAGAAGTCTCTGTATGGAACCTCAAGCGATGCTATTCGATGAACCAACCAGTGCTTTAGATCCTGAACTCGTTGGTGAAGTTCTTTCTGTGATGCACCGATTAGCAGAACGCGGCATGACGATGGTGGTAGTCACTCACGAGATTCAGTTTGCGCGGGAAGTGGCGAGTCGAGTGATGTTTCTCGATAAAGGAATCGTCGCGGAAGAAGGCAATGCGCGGGAAGTGTTAACGAATCCACAGAGCGAACGATTGCACACCTTTCTCAGCCGAATGCGTCAAGCTCAGATGGCATAAAGACGGATATCCCTACGTGTTCGATCGAGGAATTTAGTTCTATGTTAGAGGGTGGCTACTCGATTTTTTGAGGAGACATTTATGCTTGAGTTATATCAATTTGAGATGTCGCACTATGTCGAAAAAGTGCGATTGATTTTGGACTACAAAGGATTACCGTATCGCAAAATCGAAGTCACACCGGGAATCGGACAGATTGAGCTTTTTCAACTATCCGGACAGCGAAAAGTTCCCGTTCTAAAAGATGGTAGTGAAATTATTGCGGATTCAACTGCGATCGCGGAGTATCTCGATCGTAAATATCCAGAGAAGCCGATCATTCCTGCTGATCCAAAGCTAAAAGGACAAGTGTTACTGATTGAACAATGGGCAGATGAATCTTTAGGACTCAATGCTCGAAAAGGTTTGATTGGATCACTTTCGCAAAATCAGAATTTCCGTGCTGCTGTGCTGCCTTCTTCCACGCCAGATATCTTAAAGAACTTAGTAAGTGCAATTCCAAGTGACTTGCTCGGTGTCTTGGGGAGCGGAGTAGGAATGGGACCCGATGCGGTGAAAGAAGCGATCGCTGATCTCAAGCGTAGCTTTACGGCACTGTCTTACATTTTGATTGATCAGCCTTATCTAGTGGGAGATAGTCCAACGCTGGCAGATTTTGCAGTTGCTGGTTTATCGATGTATGCAAAGTTTCCGACTGGCGCTTATCTAGATATTCCAGAATCCTTAAAAGGTCAAGGTGTAACTGGAATTGCAGATGTCAGCATCTTTGATCCGTTCTTTAACTGGCGCGATAAGCTGTATGCTGATTTCCGCAAAGCGTCGATCGGGAGCTATACGCCGCCGAGTGGATCGGCTCCGACTTCAATCAATATTGATTGAGATACCGTATTGAATTTGTACAGACGTTGATGCAATGAATTTCGCGTTGACCCAATGACATAGAGACGCGATTAATCGCGTCTCTACCAGGGTTTCGGCATGAAACGACCATTGTTCGATCTGTTGCGTTAAATAATCGAATTGGTATTATTCCCGATTCGTTTTTTGGTCTTGCTCGAACTGCGATCGCGTCAACGGTTGATCCACGATTAGTCCTTCTCCACCCAGAACGGTCAAGGGCTGTCCTTCAACCGAGAGATACACTTTTGCACTCGGATTCAGACTCGTCGCTGTGTAGAGAATCTGACCGAGGCGACCCGTCATCGAGAAACTGCCGCCACCCGATACGAACGCTTTGGACAAATCGACATAAACCGCATTCGATCGTACTTTCAGACTTCGCAGCGTCGTACCTTTGGGAATTTCTGAAGTGACCTCTTTATTGGGTGCTTCGCTTAAGAGGGTATTCACGGCTGCGGTGAGGAGGGCTTCTTCTCGATCGACCGATTTCACTTTAACCGGAACTGACACGACGGCTGGCTCAGTAGCACTATTTTTGAGCCAGTACACTCGAGCCGTTTTTTCTGTTGTGGGTGCCTGAATCGAATTTTGGGAAGTCGGAGGAGCCGATCGCGGTGCGTTTACCAAAGGCGGCTCAACCGCAACCGGAACGGGCTGGCTCTTCTGAGCATTTTGCCAAGTAAAAAAGGCGGTTGCGCCTCCAGTTGCGACAACGAGAGTAGATAGCCCGATGACAATTCCAACCGGAAAACGACGTGGATGCTCTTGCATGGGGAAGACCTCGACTAGATTAGAATTCGTGACGACAAACTCGATGGGCGACACACACAGATTTTATAAACCTACAATAATGCGTCACGCAATTTCGGAATTTTCACAGAAAATAACGACTGTTGTCGGACTGATCAAGAATAATAATTAGCTGGACTGTAAGAACGAGAAAACAAGGCTTTCACGGTTCTCTTGATCGAAAAATTAGTTGGACTGAAATTAGCAGGATGGCATTCTAGTCCAACTAATTTTTATAACAAATTTTTCTTACCTCAGAGTTTACTTAGAGCAAGGTTAAGATGCGTGAAGCAAAACTATGCTTAGCATACACTCATCCCACTATGAGAGTCGTTCGTCGGAACTGCATTATGTAGCATTACTTATAAGTTTTGCCGCAGAAAGGACAGAACTTAAACTTAGGTGAGAGAATTCTCTCACTACAATTGAGACAGCGATCGCATAACTGAGTCCCACAAACGTAACAGTATTTCGCCCGCACCGATGTCCATATCGGATCCGGTAAACTTCCCGGTGTCCAGCACTGGGGACAGAATTTAAGCGTCTCGATCACATCAATCGTCACCCCTTTACAAACAGCATCCAGATACTCGATCGAAATTCCGAGTGCATGCGCCAATCCTTTTTTAGCTTTATGCTTCAACCGCGTGGTTTGTCCCCGTTCAATCTTTCCGACACTCTGAAGGTGAATGCCTGCTCGCTCTGCCAGGTCTTTCTGGCTTAGACTCAAGCTAATTCGCACCCGTCGCACGTAGTCTGCTAACGATTCTTGGGGATTTGGAGCTAGTTCTGAATTTAAAGCTGCCATAGAACGCTGTCTAAAACGGTGTATTTAATTTGGTAGCTCAACAATACTCTACCGAAATAACAATCTCATTATGTCTTCTAAAATTGCTGCCTCTTTAGCTACAGTAGCGACCACGTTTTTAAGTCGTTCAGGTTTAGCACCAGGAACGTTGAAATCGTATCAATCGACCCTGTTGCCGTTTTTGCAGGAGTATGGCTCGATGCCGATTGAAATCCTCACGCGGCAAGCCATCACCGAGTATCTCGACGACTTAGAAGGCATTGCTTACACGACGCATCATCGCCACCAAGCGATCATTCAATCCCTGTTTAACTTTGCTGTTCAAGAAGGCTACATCAAAGCGAATCCAATTGCGGGCTTGAAACGGCGTAAACCTGATCGAGCCAAGGGAGAACATGACAGCGACGAGATTATCCGCTACCTCACCCCCGACCAGCTCGCGACCCTGTACCAACTCGTTAAGCACCATCTCCGTATGAATGCTCTAGTGCATCTGCTACATCGAACTGGAGCCAGAATTTCAGAGATTTTGGCGCTGGACTTAAACGAGGTCAATCTGAGCGATCGCAGGTTTCAAGTCGTGGGTAAGGGCAATCGGAAGCGCTGGTGTTTCTACAGCGAAGATGCAGCACTGGCGCTCGATCACTACTTGAAATACGATCGCCATCCAAGATCGACTGCCTTGTTTACCGCCCAACAGCCTTTCACACTGGAAGTCTCGCGTTTAAGCTATCGCACCGCTCACGACAATTGGTGCGAACTAATCGCTGAAGCACCGGAACTCACGGACGCACATCTGCACGACCTGCGGCATACGTTCGCGACTGAGAGAGTCGGACTGATGGGGATTGAAGAACTAAGAGCGCTGATGGGACATCGATCGATTCAAACCACGTTGCGCTATCAAAAAGTAACTTCACAGCGAGCAGAAATCGTGGCAAAACAGGCTCTGAAATCGCTGCAAAATCTTGATTGAAAAGCTACTCATAGAACGCTGTTTATACACATATTTATTTAACTTCTCTTTTCTTACCGCAGAGTATGTAAGATACTCTGCACCAGTCAAATAAGAATTCAAAATATAATTTATTGAAGAAATAACTTTACGCCCTTCTTGTAGCTTAAGCTACAGAAATAGTCCTAGAGCTACAAAAAAGTCTTGGTCAAATGAGGTCGCATCTTGAATAGCACATTTGAATCATTGTCGGTTCTTTGGAGTTCCTGCATACTTTGAGAGGGTGTTTTAAAAGTTGAATCGGGTCAAATTTTATGCCAAACGCCTCACCATGATGCGAATCATCGCCAGATAAATAAAAGTCTCCGAAGTTTCCGGCAGTAGCTCATAGTCTCGCACTAAGCGACGACAGTGCATGATCCAACCGTTTGTCCGCTCCACCACCCAGCGCTTTTTGAGCAAGACGAAACCTTTGGTTTGCTCAGGACGTAAGACGACCTGGACAAGCCAATAGCAGATACTGATGACCCACTGCATGAACGGTGCGCCATCAAATCCGCCATCGACCCAGATCGTGTGCAATCGAGATACGGCTTTGCCTTGTTTTCGGACTCGTTGCAGCGCCGTTTTGCCGCCCTCGCGTTCTGGGGTGCTAGCAGCAGTCACAAACACGCGCAAAACCAGTCCCAGCGTATCGACGGTGATAAATCGCTTGCGTCCTTTAATGATCTTTCCGGCATCGAAGCCCACGGCTTCATGGACACCCGCAGCGCTTTTCACCGACTGACTATCCAACACGGCTTCCGATGGACTGGGCATCCGTCCCTGTTCAATCCGACTGCAACGATACAGACAATCATGAACGTTGATCCAGGTTCCATCTTTGCGCCAGTTGCGAAAGTAGGTATAGACGGTTTGCCATGCCGGAAAGTCTCCAGGCAACGATCTCCAACGCACCCCTTCAACCAGAATGTAGAAGATCGCATTCAGGACTTCCCACAAATCCACTTCTCGCGGTCGTCCGCCCGGTTTTGCTTCGGGCAGCAAATCTCGCAACAGTTCATATTGAGCATGGCTCAAATTACTCGGATATGATTTACTCATGTTGCTCTCTCGGTGCTGTGTGTTTTATGTATCTACAGCGTATAACCGGAGAGCTTTTTTACCCCCTTGATTGTCTTTTCAAACACCCTCTGAGAGAGAAGTGGTATGGATTCTACTGAGAAACGAATGTATCTCAGTACTCAGTCTTTGCTTAACCTTAAATCAGGGAATCGTCAGTGGTCACCGTGGTCAATTCGAGTGTATTGCAGCAGATTGAAAAGTGGAAAGAGGCGCTTTCTGATACAACGCTGAATAATCCTCTAATCAGATGGCTACAAAGTAAAGGCACAAAACCTCACATCCAGCTTTCTACCCCCGCGTCCCTGATTTACGAGACTTTGATTCATGGTGAACCCCCCGAATTTCGCCTGGATGAATTGAGAACGCTCCAGACGAGAGACGAGCAAGCCAAATCCTTTAATGATTTGCGACTAGCAGCAAAGAAAGCGCTAGAAGAAAAAGGCGTGAATACACTCTTTGCAGTCGTTGGAACGATTAAATGGACGACAAAGGCAACCCCGAAGGAGCGGGATTTTACGATCGCTCCTCTACTGCTGATTCCGATCGAGCTTCAAAAAGTTCGTAAACGCACCGAACTGCTGCAAGCTCTAGATGACGATGTATTGATTAATCCGCTAATTGCTAGCAAACTAGATGAGGACTTTAGAATTTGTTTACCTGACAGTAGAAGTATCCGTGATTGGGACTATGGGCAGTTTATCGCTGCTGTCAAACCATCACTGGAACAGCAGGCTAACGTCCGGTTAGAAGAGACAGCTTACATTGCGCTATTTGAAGACCCTAAGGCGGCTCTGATTCGCGATCTTGAAGAGTGTACAGAAAAAATCGCAAATCACCCGATTCTGCAAGCATTAGCAGGTGATTCGTCCGAGTATACAAAAACGCTTCGTCCGCCTATTTCTCCTGAGTTGATCGATCAAATCCATCCCAACCAGGTTTTTCAAATTCGGGATGCAGATTCTAGCCAACAGGTTGTGATTGAAACTGCGAAATCAGGGCAAAGCTTTGTTGTTAAGGGACCTCCTGGAACTGGAAAAAGTCAAACCATCACCAATATGGTTGCTGAATTAGTGGGAATGAAGAAGCGAGTTTTATTAGTTTCTGAAAAACAAACTGCTTTGGAAGTTGTTGCTAAGCGTTTAGCAGAGTCGGGGTTAAGCAATTTGTGTCTCAGCTTCTACGACAAAGGCATTGCCAAGAAGAAAGGATTCTTGGAAGAATTGAAACGAACGGAGAACGAACTTCAGCAAGGTGTAGAGATTTCTGCTTTGGAAGTATTTTTCAAAAGTCTTGAGACCGATCGACAGTTGCTGACAGATCACGTTCAACGCCTACATTGGAAGCAATCTTCGCTCAATAAATCTCCGTTTGAGCTTTTCGGGACTTTACTAAAGTTCAGTCGAGAGGGAGTTCCTAACCTTGGGTTTCATATTTCAGAGATACGAGATTGGTCAGAGCAACGGCTTGCTGATGCGAGAACGCTATTAGAACGGTTGAGTGGTTTCAGTGAGATATTTTTAGGCGAAAAAGCCACAATTTGGTCTGAACCTGATATTCAAGATTGGTCAGTAGAAACAAGCGGTGTTCTACGGCAAGAATTAGCAAAGCTGCGTCAGGCAATTCAGCGAGCAGATGACATTGCGATCGGAGTCAAGGGACTGCTTCACCTTGAAATACTGGGAAGCTTGAGAAATCTAAGTCAATTAAGAAAGACGCTCGTTCATCTCAGCGATGCTCCTGCAACTGTGGCAAACTGGGAGATTACAAGAGACATCACGGAATTGGAGAGTGCTATCAGCCAATTTGAGCAAGATTATCATGATCTGAATCAATCCAGTTTGTGGCGTGTTTACGATCGCCAAATCTTGCAGTCCATTCGTTCACTCGAAGACTTGTTGAATCGGTTCAAGAACTATCAAGGGTGGCGACGGTTTTTCCAGCGTACCTACCGGGATGATCGTCATGCTGTGACACGCTTTAGGGAAGGAGGATGTTGGGTTCTCGATCGTACACTGGTCGCAAATCTTCAAGACTTAGCACAGCTTCAACACACTCAAAATCGGCTCAGGAACCCCTCTTACGCCGCTAAAGTTCTATTGGGCAAGGACTATCGCTTGGACGATCCGCGTTTTGATGAGCTTCGACAAGGATTAGACTGGCTTGCAGAATTACGCCGGAAATCATCTGTTTCGATCACAAGAGTCGCAACTCTACTTCGCTCTCCTGCTTACATTCAGAAAATTGAGGCTTTAATTCAGAAAATTGACAGCACTGTTCCACAGATCGAAGAAGGCTTTGACTTTATTCGTGAGCATCTTTTGTTTGATTTGGTATCAACCTCCACACAAGAGCTTGAAGAGCAATCCATCCAAGAACTGCGTGACCTCGTGGAACGAGCGCAGTCTGATCTAGACAACCTTCAAGAAGTCATTGACTGCCGAAATACTGAACAACGGCTGACCGAGATAGGGTTGGAGGACTTTCTCTCTTCGCTGAGATCTCGAAAATTGACTGCATCGCTGTGGGATTTAACGTTGCAGCAAGGCATTTATCAGAGTTGGTTACGGCATCTCTTAGACAGTGATGAAGCATTGCGGATGTTTCGTGCTGATACTCATGAAGGGCGAGTTCAGAAATTTTGCAAGGCAGACGAGCGACAGTTCGATCATGCTCAAACTCGGCTCAAACAACTTCACGCTCAACAATGGCGCGATTGGTCGAGTCGTGCGGATTTGAAGGTTCAACAGCAAATTCAATTGTTTAACGCAGAAAGCGGAAAAGCGAGAGGGCCTATTCGACCCTTTATTGCCAATGCTCCTGATTTAGTCATGACGCTTAAGCCCTGCTGGTTTATGACTCCCTCGGCAGTCAGCCAATTTCTTGATCCTGAAGTCATTCAGTTTGACACAGTTATTTTCGACGAAGCCTCGCAAATTCAGATTGCGGATGCAGTGCCAACCATCATGAGAGCAAAGCAAGTGATTATTGTCGGCGATCGTGAACAGCTCCCTCCGACAAAATCGCAGTTTACTGGCATTCTTGAAGAGGATGACGAAGAGGACAACACTTACAGCAGTTTGTTAGATGCTTGTGCTTTTATGGAGTCTTTCAGCCTGAAATGGCACTATCGTAGCCAGGATGAAAGCTTGATTGCCTTTTCTGAAAAGAACTTCTACTCAGCAGATGGACTCATCTACTTTCCAAGTTCTAGCACGGATGAGCATCGAGGGGTTCAGTTTCGGTTTGTGGAGAATGGCACGTTTGATCAGAAGCAAGGGAATCCAGTCGAAGCAAGAGAGATCGCTCAAATGGTTCAACAAGAATTTCCTCACCTGAAACGATTCGATCGATCGCTTGGGATTATTACCTTCGGGCAGTCCCAAGAGCAGGCAATTCGACGGGAGTTAGAGAAAATCTGGCGAAGTAACCCTGAGCTAGAAACGTTCTGTCAGGAAGAATCGAACAAGTTTTTCGTCAAGCCGCTTGAGCATGTCCAAGGCAACGAAGCTGATGTGATTTTTATCAGTTTTGGGTACGGCAGAAACGTAGAAGGCAATTTGAGTAGAGCGTTTGGACTTCTCAATCGACAAGACACAGGACGGCGCAGATTAAACGTTGCGATTACTCGCGCTCGATACAAACTCGTTTTAGTTGCTTCAATTCATGCGATCGATCTAATTCAAACGAATATTACCAATGCAGAGTTGGAGATTTTACGACGCTATTTTGCCTATGTTGAGAGCAATGGACAGCATTTAGAACAACAAAACTATCGAGCATCTCGTGCGCTCAGTTTGTTGGAAGAGGATATTTGCTATGTACTAGAAAAACACAACTATGTGGTTGAGAAACAAATTGGGCGATCGAAATTCCCCATCAATCTTGCAGTCAAAGCAGATCGAGACAGTAACAATTTTCTATTGGGCATTGAATGTGATGAGGTGAATTACAGTCAGTACGATACTGCACGCGATCGAGATCGTCTTCGTCGCAAAGTATTAGAGGGCTTAGATTGGAAGATTCATCGAATTTGGGCTTGTGAGTGGTATCGCGATCGCGACCAGCAGGTTAGACGGCTCATCCAACGAATTGAAGCTCTTCGTAAATACGGTAATTCATAACATCCACGTTCAACCTACACTCATCTTGCTGTGAATACAACTCGCATACAGGTACTCCTCAATAACGCCCAAGAATTGCAATCCATTCTTTTGAAGGTTGCTACAGGTACACCTTGGCATGAGAAAGACGAGCAGTATAGTAGTCTCTACAGAAAGGTTGAACTAGAGATTGAAGAGTTTCCAGGAGAAGGAATTCTAATCAACAATCCAAACCCATTTTCATCATTGAGGGCAGCCAAAGATCATTTATTCAGCGTTGCAGGTCAATATGTTCCGCGCAGACGATACATTTATGAACTGTACTCGGATTTAATCAACGAACTTGACCACGCTTTGTACCAATCCCAAACCGCGCCACAGCGCGAGAACTTTCTAAGTTGTCTTGTCGAAAAGCTGCACCATTTAACCGAAAATTTTCAAGAATTGCAAGAAATTTTGATAGCTGTTGCCACTCAGAAAAGCAACTTAGACCATGAAGACGAAGGATATACGCGGCTTTATCAAGAAACATTGAACTTAATTCGAGATTTTGATGGCATTGGAATTTCGATCGATAATCCGAATCCGTTTCGCTACCTTTGGCACTGGTATGGATTCTACAAAGCAGAAATAGGCTCATACGCTGAGTGCAGACAGTATGTGGATGCACTCTATCGGTCAAGGATTGATGCGATCGAGAAAGCAATTCATCGCCATCAAGCTAAAAACACATCTCAGGAAGCGCTGATCGAAGACCTCAAACATCGCCTTCAGAACCAGAACAAATCTCGAACTATCCTAAAAGAGCCGCAGCCCATCACTTTAGCCTCTCAGTCTTCACAAGCTGCACCTATCAAAGAACGATGGGCATTTCTAGTCGGCATTAATCGCTATAGTAGCGATTTTGATAGCCTTAAATTCTGCGTCAAGGATGTTTTAGCTCTTGAAAAACTGCTAAAAGAACTGGGCTACACGGTTGTTTGCCTACACGACCAGCTTCCTCCAGATGATTCTCGTTACCCAACAAAAGTCAATGTAGAAGCTGAACTAACTCGACTCATTCAAGCTGTAGGGTCAGATGATCTTTTATTAGTTCACTTTTCCTGTCATGGAGAACTGAGCAATCATCAACCCATTCTTGTCCTTCGAGATTCTCGTCTACCAACACTGCAAAGGAGTGGATTACCGTTAACCGAACTTCAGCAGCAAATGCGACAAAGTAAAGCTAGACGGCTTATTCTGTTTCTGGACGCTTGCCGAACTGGCGTAGAAATGGGACGCTCGATCGCTGATCCTGAATTTGTTCGGAATGCTCACGAACTAGCAGAAGGATTTGCGTTACTTGCCGCCAGTACTTCTCAACAGATTGCTCACGAAGATCCAGAAAACCAGCATGGAGCATTTACTTATCATCTTCTTCAAGGATTGCGGGGGCAGGCTGATTTGAGCAAGAAGAAATTCGTGACCGTGGATGACCTGAAAAACTACACGATCAATGGTCTACGTCGCTGGGCGGTCAATTATGGTAAAAGACCTCAAGAACCAACGGCATCTACACAAGGCTTTGGCGATATGATTTTGGCGGATTATCGAGAAACTAACGATGAGGACAACTGAGGTGAGACGCGATCGTAGATTTGGGGCAGAACTATTCTGTTCGACACTTGTTCTTGTCCTGGCAATGTCATCCGCAAATGCTGAGCCAAAGCTTACGGGCAGTCCTCAAACTTTAACCATTTCAGGAACGAACTGTGTTTTCAATCCATTGGGTTGTACCCCTATCATTCGCCATGTATTGCTTCAAACAAATGAGCCGATATCAGCACTGCAAGTCATTCCCTCAGATCTAAATCGTGCTGATGGAGCAACTGTTGTTCCTGCAAGTTCGATTCAAGCGAAGCTGCCAACCCCTTCTATTCGACCCGATCAACCCTTAAGTTTCCCCATTGCATTTGACTTGCAAAATGTCACAAGTGGCGAATTCACGGGTGAACTTCTAGCCGTCCATTCAACCGGAGAATTCCGAATTCCATTGATTGTCCGAATTAAAGCATTTTGGCTGCTCCCATTCATTGTGCTTTTTGGGGGCGTAATTTTGGGGTTCGGCATCTCGCGCTACCGTGCTGAAGGAATTCCTCGTGATGAAGTCGTAGTTCAAGTTGGGCGACTGAGAAATCAGATGCGGGCTGATTCAGAGGTAGCGCAGTCTTTCCAAGTCAAGATTAACGCGCACCTAGTTGACATTGAAACAGCGCTCGAAGCAAAGCGATGGGACACAGCGCAACAATCAACGGCATTAGCGCAAGCGGTTTGGGACAAATGGCGCAAAAATCGAGAAGATTGGCTGATTCAATTGAGGTACTTAGCTCAGTTAGACGAACGCTGTAAAGCGGAAGATCCGTCTGGTCAACTTCCATATGTTCAGGCAGTACATCATCGAATCGATGGTACGATCAGAACTGCGGTAAATCAAGAAGATTCACAGCAACTGCACGAAATTGTGATCTGTATTCAGCGGGAGCTAGGTCGTTACCTAGCAGCTAGGAACCAGCTAGACGAGTTCAATCAGCAAATGAGCCAACTAGCTAATGATCAACCTTGGAAAAGGAAAGCAAAACAGCTACAAGCCAAATTGGACAGACTCTCTCCACAGGATAATGAGAGTCTCAAGGCGTGGCAAGATGAACTTGATGGTGCGATCGCTGAACTTAATCAAGCGATCTTTGCTGAAGCTGCTGATACCATGGTTCTGCCTGAACTCACGGCGACTCGCGGAAGCACAAAGTTCTCCGCTGCATTTCTTGAACCTGTCCCTATGATTGGAGCAAGTTCAGATATCACTCAAACTGCACGTCGACGCCTCGGCGGATTCAAGCTCCTCAGTTATGTCGTTGCGACTTTGCTTCTTGCTGGCTTGGGATTTAGAGAACTGTATTCTAACAATGCGACCTTTGGTTCAAACGGCGTGACCGACTACTTCAGCCTACTGGCTTGGGGATTTGGAGCCGAGGTGACTCGCGAATCAGTGACTCAGGTGATTCGCGAGTCAAGGCTGCCAGGGCTAAATTTTGGAGGTCAATCAAAGTAGTTTTTCGGTACGTCAGCAAAATTATTTTCGGCTGCGATCTCAGAACATTGCGGTAAAATTTTGACTCTACGGTATCTGCAAAAGCGGAAGTCGGACTGAAAATCGCAGTTGAAGTTCAAGTAGCTCTATGGCGGATGTATCTCAGACAGTTGGCGATCGTTGGGCTTTGTTGGTAGGCATCGATCAATATCTCGATCCTAATTTTTCGACCCTGAAATATAGTACAAACGATGTCACAGTTTTAGAGCAAGTTCTCAATCAATTAGGATATGAGGTCATTAGCTTGCACACTGGGAAAGACGACCTTTACTCTCCCACACGCGACAATATTGAGGCAACACTTATTCAATTATGTGAAGTCGCTCAATCGAATGATCTCTTGTTCGTTCACTTTTCCTGTCATGGTCAGCTTGTAGATCACAAGCCTGTCTTGATCGCTCAAGACACTCGTTATCATCTTGTCAACTCTCGATCGCTCCCACTGTCATTGATCGAGCAATACATGAGAAACAGCCAAGCCAAGCGGCTGTTCTTATCTCTGGATGCGTGCCACACTGGAGTTGAAATGGGGCGAAGCATCGAGGATTTAGAATTTATCCGAAATGTATATGACTTAGCGGAGGGATTTGCTTTAATTGCAGCAAGTACAGCTCAACAACGTGCGCGTGAATGCCCTGATAAACAGCATGGGGTCTACACATATTACTTAATCGAAGGTTTGCAAGGCGCAGCAGATTACAATCAGCAGCAATTTGTAACAGTGAGTGGACTTCAAAAGTATGTTGTCAACAAACTGCGGCATTGGGGCGTTACTCAAGGCGGACTCATTCAAGAGCCGACGTTTCGGGCTGAGGGACTTGGAGATATGATCCTCGCTGATTATCGAGAGCATCACCCGAAAGTGGTAAGCGTGCCAGAGCATTATTCAATCAATGAAGCGCAGTCACAATCATCCAGGGGACTTGAGCCTTCGATCGCATTCATGAAGTGCAATTTTGATGTTGTTTATCTCAACGCTTTAGGTGAGGAAGTTTCACGTCACAATCAGCAAACGCGTCTTTTAAGAGAAGATCTAGGAGATAGCTACTTAAATATGATCTTGATTCCAGAAGGAGTTGGACACATTGGTTCTACAGTAACTGAGCTAGGACGCTTGGACACTGAAGTTCTTCCGTACTCTGTCACCGTTAGTTCATTCTTCTTGAGTCAATACCCAATCAGTCAGGCACAATGGGCAGTAATTGCATCTATGCCGCAGGTAGAGCGGGACTTGTCACTTAACCCTTCTCAATTTAAAGGAGAGAATCGACCTGTAGAGAGCATGTCCTTGTACGATGCAACAGAATTCTGCGCTCGACTTGCAGCGCTTACAGAACGACCTTATCGACTCCCTACAGAAGTAGAATGGGAGTATGCTTGTCGCGCCGGAACAACAACTCCATTTCACTTTGGGGAAACAATCACATCACAGCTGGCAAACTACGATGGCAGTTCTGCCTATGGATCTGGAGTGACAGGAATCTATCGGCAAGAAACATCCCCTGTTGGCAGTTTCGGTGTTGCTAACCCTTATGGCTTGTATGATTTACACGGTAATGTTTGGGAATGGTGTTGTGGAACTCCAGCAGCAGATGAAAAACATCTATTCAATCGTCAGCAACAGACTGGAATTTTGAGGGGCGGCTCATGGCAAAACCATCCCAATTCTTGCCGTTCAGCTTCGCGATACTGTTGCGTTCCTAGAAACCGACATCATTCATTTGGATTTCGAGTGGCATTGACGCTGCCACTCAACTTCTAAATTCAACCGCTACAGGCTTAACCCCGATCCATCTCACATATAGTAACGGTAAGATGGATTGGGTTTCGCTTCTGCACCAACTTCTGCCATAATTCCGCCGACTTCACGCGAGAAACGTAGCGTAACTGGGTATCCGCTGGTATCACGAGCAGTATTCCAATTCATCCGCGATAGTCCCAAAATATCAGCAGCAGTGCGATAAATCTCACTACTGTGGTTCGTGATCACTTGAATTGGAACAGGAATATGAGCGCCTGGATAAGTTTCCCATTCAGTAATGTAGCCAGTTGTGAACAAGTAGGTTACTGCACCATTAATTCGACATAGAGTACCCCGTTTAGGAGGATAGCTTCCTTGTCGTACTAGCCGAAATTTAGTCGGAAGTAAATTGACGAATTCAACGATCGGGATTTGCTGCAAAGCGTGTTCAAACCCAAAATTTTCAGCAGCATCGTAATGAGAAGTTTTATGCAAGACAACCCGTGCTGGGAGATGCCCAGTTCGCTCACGGTATTCATCGAGAACTTGATTTACAAGATACGCAGCTTGCTCCTCAGACAAATGCGGTGTTCGTCCCTGATCCTCGTCCCAAGGCACAAAATCACCCCGCAAAGCGAATCCATCTCCTTCGGTTGAAAAGGCTTGCGCCAAGCTGGAATAGACCAAATGGCGCTTATTCGTCTTCAAATGATGAAAACTAATCCCTACAAAGCAAGTTTCTGGTCCATCTAATGCTAGTCGCCAAGGAATCCCACCAGATTTGTAGAAAATTCCCAAACAGCTATTCCAAGCACGAGTTGCTGCATCTTGATTGGCTTTACCGTCTACTAAAAGATTTGTCGTCGCAATCTGAATTGGCATTCGGTGTTTCATCACTTCCGCCTTCAGTGCCCGACGAAAACTTCGCGTTAGTAAATCCTCAGCTTTTTCCTCTACGTCTGAAATTTCAAACAGAGAGAGTTGCACTGTGGGTTGTCGCTGCTGTTGCCATATTTTTTTCAATTCATGAGGAGTTAAGTTATGGTTTGTGACGCTCCAGCAATCACGAACAACTGCGTCTGGTAAACAACAAACTACTACGTCAGGACGGACATCTAGGTTAGCAATTCGCTCAATACCATGCACGTAAAGCTCTAGCACTTTCTGAAATCGATCGATCGGCTTTAATTGAAGCGCTTGTTCAAGTTCATGATTGTCGATCGCGAGCCGCCATTGTGGAGCAAGATCCAAGGTGGCTCGAAATGTTTTCTGAAATCCGGGAAAGTCAGGATAAGTTGTTTGATTCGACTTACCTGATGAGATGAAATGTTGGCAATGGGAAAACCAGTTATCAGCTTTTTCCAGCATTTCAAGCGGTCCAACTAACCCTACACGAACTTGAGATCGATGAGCAGCGCCAAATCTCAAGCTGTAAGGACCACTTTCTCTCAATCCGATTTTTGGATCAGTAAACTGTGCGTTATCTCCAAACTCTAATTTTGGAGAAGGAAGATCCCAAAGCTCAATAGGTAATGACATCGTTTTCCTCCTGCAAAGTCTCGCCGTTCTCTGATGCTGCGCCTGTAGCTTCCTCAAACAATCTTTCTGCTTCAATCAACTCATATAATTCGTCTTCAACCTCCTCCAGCGATGCTGCTTTTAAGGCATCGTCTTCTTCCGGTTCATCGTTCATAGGTAACACATCATGAGTTTCGCAGAAGGGCAAACTGCCGCGTAACTGAAATGAATGCTCACAGCCTGCATTGAGCGTAAAACTATCTTGGCTGCGACCAAGCACCCAAGCCCAGAAAAAGATGTGGTTCTGTACCTGAGCATTGTAATCATGCGAGGCACGACGAGTCACTAAGGCTGTAACCTTGGCGCTATCTACTAATTTGCGCCTTCCATCTACCGTAAAGACATAGCTTGGGACCAGTTGTATTGCCCAAACATCTCCATATCGTTCAACACTGAAGTAGACTGCTTCATGTTCCCAGTAACGTAGTCGCTGTGTTGTTTTAGAGATGATCGGTTTAGTTACGGTTCGGGTTGCTTGCCGAACACGAGCTTGATAAGTTATTTCACGGGAACCACCTGATTCAGGACGAGCAAAATAAGCACGTTTTCGCTTTTTATCAACTTCTAAATCGCAAGCTTGTAGATGGCGATACAAGCATTCGTTCAGTAGGTGGACAAACCTTCGTTCTCCGTCAGATCCAGTTGCAAATTCTTCCAGAGAGAGTTGTTCTAAATCACCATGATCGATCTGTGTGCTAAGCGGATTATTTGGGTTAGCAAGATCAGAGATTGAGTACAGTCGCTCATCATACAGAACGAAAGGCGGGAGTGATTTCGCTCCGGTTCTTTCCCAGATTTCTTTCACTCGACGGGCTGAGGTGCTAGCGTGCCAAATGTAGGGGGGCGTACTCACAATCTCGATAAGATTAGCAATATACCGCTCAGTACTAACTAGTGGCACGGCAGTGCCTGTCTTGATATCAACTGCTTCAGGTCTACAATATAAGATCACTTCAAAAGCAGAGTTATCTTCAACTGGGCCAAAGACAACCTTACCGCCGCTTTTGTTTACCTCTTCTTGAACATCTGCCAGTCCTGACCCTTGTTTGTCCATTGCACCAGATCCGTAAAACAGATCAGCAATCACTGGATTCCGGTAGCCTTTAATTCCTCTACCGCTTCGCTCAATTTCTTCTTGAATGGGTCGGCCCCGTTCTTCAACCAACTTGGCGATTTCTGCAACCAGCCCTCCTGGATTAGTAATCCTGATAAAATTTGCGCCAATGTGAATCGTTACCGTTCTGCTATCTTCGTATTGCCGATGAACTAGAGCATTCACCAGCAATTCTTTGAGCGCAATCACAGGATAAGGGCGAACTGTTTCTGAAATAGTTCCTTTGAGTCGGAAAGGTCGATTTATTTCTTCTAAAATATCTGTGATCAACTCCTGTTGATACCATAAATTTCCACGAATTACTCGAACAGATTCTTCACCGTCAATTTGTAATCGAACTACTGCACCAGCAATCTGATTGTCTGGATTCGTGGCAAAAAGCAAGTACCCTGCGATCGTGGGCTGAATTTCCTCATCTTGTTGGACGGCAAGATCATACTTACACATTTGCTGAATTAACCATTCACGGGTAACGGGAGAAGGCACGTTGATTTGTAAATTTTGACAGTAGGTAACGATCTGCTCTTGAACTCGAAACCAGTCTAAATCTGACACTAATATCTTGAGGTGCTTCATATCAAAGGTCAATGCGCTGAACGCGCTTTCTGCCGAGTTCAATGAAGTGAGAGCAAAACTGACTGAAGGTTGTCGAACCTCATAAAACTGCTGAAAATCAGCAAACAGTTCATCAAATCCAGTAATTTGAACAACTTGTAAGTTGTTCCCTATTGTGTCTGCAAGTTGTCTAACCATTGGGTGCAAACCACTTGCGATGCTTTGTGATCGAGCGCACCAGAAAATGCCTCTTGGAAAGTAGTCAGCAGCTTCTGCTTGCTCGATCAGCAGATGGTGCATAATAGAGGGTTCTGCTCCTCGATATCCAACAACAATCAGCGGGTGATCTCTCAAGATTGGAACCAATCGAGTGACCAATTTCTCATCAAGTCGTTGTATCTCATCAATAAGATTCTTATCTGTATAATGTTCGACTGACCCATGCAAATAAATAAGCTGTGGGTAACGCGGTGAGGTTGAAAGCTTGATGTAATCCGCAGAAGTCTTGATAACCTCGATATGGTGGAGATTAGAGCGAGTTCGACATAAGTCTGGTAACACTTCATCAAAGTTACTGGTTAAGACAGTTTTGATTACTTTTTTTGCCAGTAGCTCGACCAAATACTCATAGCCGTAGCTAGGTGGAACATTAGGCTTAAGAATGTGTAGAAAGAAATCTCTTCGGTTCTCTTTGGGCTGAAGTAAATTCTCGATCGTTGCAGAATAATTATCGGCTGTTGATTGCCCGACTTTATACCAGGGTTGTTGCTCCAACCAGGGCAGCCAATCACTTCGCCGAACAGTGGGGTCATCAGGATAGCACCCCTTGCTTCGGCAGTATGACCATTTTGCAGCACGCTCTACAATATCTCCGCTCAACGGAATTCCTGATTTTAATGAAGCACCCGCTCCCAGAAGAAGAACTGCATCTTCTGAGAGTGCGAGATAGAGTTGCTCAGGTGATATTGTCGCAAATCTCACTACGGTACTCCAAAATTCTAGAGCGAATTTCTAACCCAATTGCAGAAGAATTTCCGAAATTGAACGCAGCTAGCATCAACTGCTTCAGTCATTTAAACAATTTTCGTATAATCTGACAGCAATTGTATAGAACAGGAAGTAAATCAGCTATCTGTTTTACTAAGTAGCAGATATTACTTTACAAATCGTTTTGGTGCGTAAGATTCTGTGATAAAAGATGTCACTACTGTATGCCCCACAAAAATTTGTTAGGGCAGATGTGAATTAGCAAGAGATCTGGCGTGGTTTGCAAATTAGTAGCAGTGTTTTACAGCACTAAAATTTGCAAGTAGCCCAGGCTTTTGGACTACTGCTGCTGGCTCTGCTTAAGAAGACAATCGTATGCAATTGAAAGGTAAAACGCTCACCCAGAGAAACATTGACGGGTTGCGCCAATAATTTGCGAATTGTGCCAAATCTTCTGCTTATTCACTACAGCCCATCCTGTTCACTCAAGAACTGGTGAACTTGACTGATGATGATTGCGCCTTCCCCAACGGCTGAAGCCACTCGCTTTACCGAACCCGATCGCACATCCCCCGCCGCAAAAATCCCTGGCACACTCGTTTCCAAGATCGTCGGATGGCGTTCCAGTGTCCAAACGTTACGATCGAGCAGTTCCATACCGGTACAAACAAAGCCTTTTTCATCCAATAGTAAGCAATCTTTTAACCATTGGGTGTTGGGAACGGCTCCAATCATTAGAAAGACATGGCGAATCGCATGGGTTTCTGTCGTGTTTGTTTGACTATCCTGCCAAGTCACTTCTGCTAGATGATGATCGCCATTCAACGCTGTAATTTCCGTTTGAGTGTGGAGGGTAATGCGATCAGACGCGTGAATCCGACCGATGAGATAATCGGACATCGTAGCTTTGAGATCCTGTCCTCGGACTAAAAGATGGACATGGCTGGCATGACGAGACAGAAAAACGGCAGCTTGTCCCGCAGAATTCCCGCCCCCAACGACAATAATCGGCTCATTCTGACAGAACGTGCCTTCCATTGCCGTCGCCGCATAGTGTACCCCAGCATTGTCAAACGGATGCTCAAAATTGAGCTTGCGATAGGTTGCACCCGATGCGATCACAATCGATTTTGCTTGAATCGTAACTTGGTTCTCTGACTTCAACACAAACGGATAAGACTGGCAATCGATCGCTTGAACCGGGAAGGGCAGCGCGATCGTGGCTCCAAACTTCTGAGCCTGTACCTGCGCTCTGCCTGCTAAGGCTTCGCCTGAAATTCCAGTGGGAAAGCCTAAATAGTTCTCAATTTTTGAGCTAGTGCCCGCTTGTCCTCCGGGTGCTTCTGATTCAATCAGCACCGTATCTAATGCTTCTGAAGCCGCATAGACCGCAGCAGACATGCCAGCCGGACCGCCACCGACGATCGCAATATCATAGACATGCTCTGGCGACAGCGGTTCAATCAACCCCAAACAGTCCGCAAGCTGGAAGTTAGAAGGATTGGACAGGACTCGATCGTCAAGGGGAAGATACACCGCCGGGAGTTGTGCGGCTTCGATGTCTTGCGAAAAAGCGGTCTCTTGACGAGCCGTGTTGTAATCGAGCACTTCGAGCGGATAGCCATTGCGCCGTAAAAACTTTTCGATTCGGAGCTTGTCCGCAGAATCTTCGCGGGCAATCAACGTCACCACCGCTTGCTGATGGGAGACTAACCCCATGCGTCGCAAGATAAATGCCCGCATCACCACTTCTCCGATATCGGGTTCTGCACTCATGAGTTTACGGAACTGTGGGCGAGAAAACCGCAATACGCTGCCGTCTTCGCCCATGCGACCGCCAACGAGAATTTGTCGATCGTTCAACAGATCAATTTCTCCCGTAAATTGATGTTCTCGGTGAACAGTGACGACATTGGTTTCACTCTGACGATGCTCGTAGATTTCGATGCAGCCGCTGAGGATAATGAAGAAATCAACGCTCCGCTGCCCTCGCTCAAATAGCGTTGTGCCTTTAGACAAAGATTGCTCTTCACCGAGGACGCTCGCCCGCTGAATTTGCTCAGGGGTCAAGGTGGGGAAGGTTTGAGCAGTCCGAACATAGGGATCAGCGGGATCAAACGGTTTCTCTAAATTCGCATCCATTGTTCAAATTTATCTCATCTTCATTTTCTTGATAGCTTGTTGTAGCCGCGTTTCTGAATTTACTCAATCATAGTCCTCTCAGCATCAAACCAATTGCTGCTTTTAGCATATAGCGTAAGGCAAAACATTAAAAAAAGCAGCCTTGCTTTGAGTAGAAGCTTTTCTAGCTAGCACGATCACATTGCTGCATCAGATAAGCAACTAATCCTGTTCATCCTATCTGATGTGCTGTACCATTTTCGCCGTTAAAGTGTTCATAGAATCCAGTCTTGATAATCGAGATCGGTTTGAAAGCGCCAAGGCTGCCATAAACCGAGCGCTACTTCTGTTCATCCTTTCAAAAATCTGTCTTAAGAGGTAGCAACGCCTAGAGTTTGACAATGCCCCGTTTTGCGGCTTGAATCACCGCTTGAGTGCGATCGCTCACCTCTAACTTTTCCAAAACATGATTCACATGGAACTTCACCGTACTTTCTGCAATGCCCAGTTCTATACCAATCTCTAGATTACTTTTTCCAGCGGCAATCAGGCGCAACACTTCAAGTTCGCGATCGCTCAGTTCTTGAGCATCCATCCGCTCTGCCAGTCGCATTCCAACCCGCGTCGGAATAAACTTCTTGCCCGCATGAACCGCGCGAACCACATCTAAGATTTCATCGACAGGCGTATCTTTGAGCAAATACGATCGCGCCCCCGCTCTCAGTCCGCGATAGATGTCTTCGTCGGTGTCGTAGGTGGTGAGAATAATCAGATTCGCATTGGTATCGTATTCTCGAATGGCAACGATCGCATCAACGGCTCCCATTTCTGGCATTTGCAAATCGAGCAGAGCAACATCTGGCTGGTGCTGCCTGTAAAATTCGACAGCAGCTTTACCCGTGCTAACTTGTCCAATCACAGTCATGTCTGGCTCATTGTCGATAATCAGTGCCAGACCATGACGGACGATCGGGTGATCATCGGCGAGGAGAATCCGAATCGATGGGTTTGTCATGATACTGTTCCTCCTGAAGGTTGGGTTGCAGGAACTGGAACCACAACATTGATTTCGGTTCCTTGTCCGAGTTGGCTGCTGAGGGTTAAGGTTGCACCGATAAGATCGCCGCGTTGTTGCATTCCCATCAAGCCAAATCCGGCACTAGATTGTGAGACATCGAAGCCTTGCCCATTGTCGTGAATCTTGAGGCAAACGCGATCGCATTCGTACCGTAAGGTGAGATCAAGCTGAGTTGCTTCGGTGTGACGGAGCGCATTCATAACGGCTTCTTGAGCAATCCGGCAGAGATTGAGACTGACATCAGGTGTGAGCGGGTAAGGGTCGCCATCGAGACAAAGATGAGTTTGAAGCAAAGTATTTGTTGTAACTGAATGAATCGCTTGGGTGAGGCGGTGAAATAAGTCTTCGTTGGGGTCTTTGTAGAGCGCAAAGACGGCTCGACGGGCTTCGAGGAGTCCGGTTTTAGCGAGGGTTTGAGCGTGATCCAGACAGGCTTTAGCTTGAGTGGGATTCGTCGTGAGAAAGCGATCGACGGCTTGGATTTGCATCAGGATTCCGGTGAAGCCTTGGGCGATCGTGTCGTGGATTTCACGGGCGATGCGGTTGCGTTCTTCGAGGATGGCGGTTTCGCTGCGGAGTTGTTCTTCGAGCATCGCGGTTTGGGTGCGTTGACGCTCGATCGCCGCTGCAATACTATCGGCTGCAATCCTCAAAATCGCAATCTCTTCGTCATTAAACAGTTGTGGCTCACGGCAATTATCAAAACCAATTTGTCCCCAGCATTTGCCCTGCACCATAATTGGCACTATTAGTAATGATGTACACTGTTGCGCTTCAAAAATCTTTTTCCATAAAGAGTGAGGTAGCTCTGAGACAAGAAAGTTGACCGCTTCGCCTCGGAGAATTTGTGTTCGTAGTACGAAGGCTGGATCTTCGTCAATCACACCAACGGTTTGATACTCAGCGTTATTAAGATCACTTGGAATGGCGATCAGAGCATGTTCTGTCACAAACTGAACCACATGCTTTTGAGTTGTCGGATCGATCATTTCTTGCGTAATCACACATCGATCGCTTCCCACCGCCTCGCCTAACAGCCGCACCACATCAGGAAGAACAGTGGTGTAGTCGGGCGATCGTAAAAGGAGATTGGCAACTTGGGCGATCGTGCCCAGAAGATTAGCGCGTTCTTGGGCTGCTCGCTCTTGTTCTTTCTGTAGCGCTTGTCTTACCTCAAACAACGCTGAGACATCGGGGGCAATCTCCACAATTTCTTGAACATTGCCCAACTCATCCCAAATCGGCGCATAATGCCCTTGAGAAAAAAAAAGAATTCCCCCTTCATCGTCAGTGTAATCAGTACAAGTCGGTATCTCCACGACTGACTTACCTGTAAAGGCTTGCAACATATAAGGTAGCGTCCCATTCTCAACTAACTCCGGTCGCTCAAAAATCGATCGCACGTTGAGTTGTTCAGAGGTTGCCCCAAACAAAGCTTCACAGGCTTGATTCGCTTCGGTCACGTAGCCTTCAGCATTGATGAACATGATGCTAATCGGTGCATTCTCAAAAATTTGCCGATACCGCGCTTCTGAGGCTTGAGCTTGCTGTAATTGCGATCGCAGTAAAGCATTTTCCTGCTCTAAAACTGTCATGCGGTCTTGACGCACTCCTTCGAGGCTTGGCGAATCGCATTGCATCTTCTGATCAAGCTGGGACATAGATTTTTACTACTGCGATTTCAACTCAAAGCGCATCTCTTCCCGAAGCTAGAACAATCTTGCAAAATGACAACCTATCTCAGTACAGATTTTCTGCGCCACAGTTTCGACTCCATACGATTTGTTTGACTGACCTGTACTTAAGTTGAGGAAGTAGCCCCATCGATCGATTCAGTTTGCCTTCTACTTGAGTCGAGCCTAAAAACTCACCCTACTAAGGAGGAGAAATTGCCGGGCTTTTCATAAGCTTAAATCTATTCACCTTTGAGCAGAAGCGCCAATGTTCAGTTTGAAACTTTTCTCTAATTTGAGCTATGCTATTCCTTCCTAATGATCCACAAGCTTCACCCATAAAAGCGACCTGGAACGGGATTACAGCGTCATCGGCACAAGAACCGCCAGGTGAAGCGAATCATGTTTTGGATCGTCCCGTGCTTGGAGCCGTGTTTGCGCCACAACTGCGATCGACGTGGTGCATTGATGGGGGTGGCAGTGGAATTGTCGCAGTTCCAACCGGAAGTGTCTGTCTCTATACCGTTCCGCAGATTTGGTGGCGATGGGAGCAACCCGCCGATACCGTTCATCTCGCGCTAGATCCGATCTTGATGGCTCAGATTGCGATCGACTGTGGTATGGGGGAAACAGCAACCCTCGATCATCGATTGGTGTTAGATGATCCGGTCTTGTTTCACCTTGCGGTGCTGTTTAAGACTGAATTACAAACCGGGGGCATCGGAGGATCGCTTTACATTGAATCGCTGACCACTGCGCTGATGATTCATCTACTCCGTCACTATCGCGGCAGTTCGACCAAGCTAGCGATCGACGATCGCCCACTCGATGCCCATCAGATTAATCAAATTCGAGCTTTTATTGAAACGCATCTGAGCGAAGATTTTACGGTTGCCGATCTCGCAGCGCTGGCTCACTTTAGTCCAGCCCACTTTGCGCGATCGTTCAAGGCAACGATCGGACTCCCGCCGCATCGGTATGTGATGCAGCAACGGATTGAGAAAGCAAAACAGCTCCTTGTGAAAACTCGATTACCGATCGCGGAAGTTGCGCTTTCCGTTGGCTTCACGAACAAAAGTCACTTTGCCGCTCAGTTTCATAAGTCAGTAGGTGCAAGCCCGAAAGCCTACCGCGATAGTTGTTGAGTGAGCAGAATTTCGATACTTTAGCGCAGAAATTGAGCCTAAAAAACAGTTGAGTTTATTTAACTTAAAAGTAATCGGATCTACGAAAAAATCATGACACAAGATTCTAACTCTCAGAAGCCATCCAGAAGATTATCTCGACGACGCATTTTGATTGGTGGTGCTAGTGTTGCGAGTGTGGCTGCGACCGTTGCAGCAGGATATGCTCAAGCGAACACTCAAAAGCCACCCGCTCCCGCAACTGGAACTGCCAATTCGCAGGGTCGATTTGCGAACAAAGTTGTATTGATCACGGGAGCAACCTCTGGAATTGGTGAAGGAACAGCCTATGCTTTTGCGCGTGAAGGGGCAAAAGTCTTCTTCTGCGGACGGCGCGAGAACTTAGGTAGACAAGTCGAAGCCAACATTAAGCAGTTTGGTAGTGAAGCTACTTACATGAGAGCCGATGTTCGACGTGAACAAGACGTTCAAGCGCTTGTGAATGCTTGCGCTCAGAAATATGGTCGAATCGACATTGCCTTTAACAACGCTGGAATTGTCAATCCTAAAATTGCGCGATTGCACGACCAATCGATCGAAGACTTCATGGATAGTATCAACACGAATGCACTGGGCACATTTCTATCTATGAAGTATGAGATTCCTTACATGCTCAAGCAAAAAGCTGGCATCATCGTCAATACGGCTTCGATTTCTGCACATAAAGGATTTACCGAAATCGGTCCCTACAGCACGAGCAAACATGCGGTTTTAGCACTGACGAAAGTTGCGGCGCTCGAATATGCCAAAGACAACATTCGGATTGTGTCCATTTCACCCGGAGGAGTAGATACACCAATGCTACGCCGAGTCCGTGAACAGCGTGGACTCTCCTTCGAGGAAGGCTCAAAAGCAATTCCGATCGGGCGCACCAACACGGTCGAAGAAATGGCGCGAACCGTGATGTTTCTCGCGTCTGACGATGCTACTGCTTTTCACGGTTCATTGATTGATGTCACCAGTGGAATGCTGGATTAGCTATCGCACCTTTACCCTTGTCTAAGCAACACAACTTCTATGAACAGAGCAAAACCCAAAAAATTAATCACACGCCGCAACATTATCCTCGGCGGCTCCGCAGCGGTTGCAGGAACAGCCGCCGCTGCTTTGCAAAATCCAGAGCAATCTACTCCAGCGATCGCTCAAAACTCGTCTAGTTCACAACCTGTTAACACTGGCATTAATGGAACCGTTGCAATCGTGACCGGAGCCGGACGGGGCATCGGACGTGCCTGTGCAATCGCCCTTGCTCGTGCGGGCGCTGATGTGGTTGCGGTAGACATTGGCAGAAACATTTCGGGGCATCCGATTCCACTTGCAACCGCCCAAGATTTAGCGGAAACGGTGCGCTTGGTGCAAGCAGAAGGGCAACGGGGTCTGGCGATTCAGGCAGATATTCGAGAGATGCAGCAGATGCGGGGAGTCGTCGATCGTACCATTCGAGAACTCGGCAAAGTTGACATCATGATTGCCAATGCTGGGATCAATGATGCTTCCCCCATTGCTGAATCAACCGATGCTCAATGGCGGAATGTGATTGATGTGAATGTGATCGGAACGGCAAATACACTCCGGGCAGTCATGCCACACATGATCGGACGCAAACAGGGGCGGATTGTCGTGGTGACTTCTACGTTTGGGCGACAGGGCAATGCAGGCAATGCCAACTATGTTGCCTCGAAATGGGCATTAGTGGGATTAACCAAATCAGCCGCTTTGGAAGCCGCGCCGCATAACATCACGGTGAATGCGATCGCGCCTACTGGAGTTCGCACAGGGTTAGGCGGTTCGCAAACACCCGAACAAGCGAAGCAAGGAGAACAAACCTTGAGAGCTTATAATGCACTTCCAATTGGACTGTTAGAGCCTTCAGACATTGCAGATAGTGTTGTCTATCTCGTTTCTTCGCAGGCGCGTTATGTGACGGGAATGACGATCGATGTTGCCGCAGGTGCAAACGCGAAGTATACCGCCTAACGAATTCGATCGAGGAAATCAAGGCGGCAGAATTCTCTATCTAACTCTACCTAGTGTTAGAGGTCTTAGATCCACTTAACCGCTTCAATTGACAAATTTCAACCATTAGGAGCATTAATCGTGCGATACAAGCTATTAGGCAAAAGTGGGCTGCGCGTCTCCGAACTTTGTCTTGGCACAATGACATTTGGTGAAGATTGGGGCTGGGGAGCCTCGAAAGATGAAAGCCGCCAAATTTTTGAGGCGTTCGTCAATGCGGGTGGTAACTTTATTGATACTGCAAATGGGTATACCGACGGCAGCAGTGAAAAGATTGTGGGTGAGTTGATCAACCGCGATCGAGAACGCTTTGTCGTTGCAACCAAGTATTCGTTTCCCTTGAAGATGAATGAAAACGGCGCGAATCCGAACGGTTCCGGGAATCATCGCAAAAACATGATGCAATCGATCGAAGGTAGCCTGAAGCGATTAAACACTGACTATATTGATTTGTTCTGGCTACATGCTTGGGACTTTACAACGCCTGTTGAAGAAGTCATGCGATCGCTCGATGATCTCGTGCGCCAAGGCAAAGTTCTCTACGTTGGCATTTCTGACACGCCCGCTTGGATTGTGGCAGAAGCGAACACGTTAGCGCGATGCTATGGTTGGACTCCTTTCGTAGCTCTGCAAGTGGAATACAATTTAGTTCAGCGCACGCCAGAACGTGATTTGTTGCCGATGGCGAAAGCATTTGGGATGTCGGTTACGCCTTGGTCGCCTTTAGCAGGCGGTGTGTTAACTGGAAAATACAATCAATCCTCGAACGGGGACAGCAACCGTTTGGGCGATCAAGTTCCGCCGCATCAGCTTGAGATTGCCGATACCGTGGTGCAGGTTGCAAAAGAGGTGGGCTGTAGTCCGTCTCAGCTTGCACTGTCTTGGCTCAAGGCACAATCGGATAACATCATTCCGATTATTGGTGCAAGAAAGCTGTCTCAGTTCCAGGACAATCTCGATTGCCTCAGCGTTGAGATTTCGCCAGAACAGTTGCAGCGATTGGATGAGATTAGCAAGATTGAACCCGGATTCCCGCATGACTTTTTAGCAAGTGACATGATTCGCGATCGCTTATTCGGGGGAACTTACTCACAACTTGAATTTACCCATTCATAAGCAGTAGAAGCCCTAAGCAGTGCTGGGGTTTCTACTTATAAAGTTGGGTATGAAAAAATGCCGCTCTTAATTTGGGGAGTTACCTCGATCGAGATGCGCTTCACCCCAATTACAGAGGACTTGCAACACGGGTTCTAAGCTTCTGCCGTATTCCGTAAAAGAATACTCCACTTTCGGCGGCACATCTGGATAAACATTGCGATGCACAATGTCATCTTTCTCTAACTCTCGTAGCTGCTGAATTAACATCTTCTCTGTAATTTCCGGCATCAGTCGTTTCAGTTCACTGAATCGTCTCACTTGATCTTTTAAGTGCCACAGAATCAAGAGCTTCCATTTCCCTCCTAACACTTTCAGCGTTGCTTGCACAAATACAGTGCCTTCGGTTTCTTCTGCCATTGCTGTCGTTCTCCCACTCAAGGCACTTACAAAAAAGTAAGTACTTTCAAAAAAGTAAGTGTTAGCTTACCTTGAAATTGTTTCCTCTACTCGCAAGGAGATCATCGAATGTCGCTGCAAGGAAAAGTTGCGATTGTTACAGGTTCATCTCGCGGCATTGGTCGCGCCATTGCTGAACGGTTGGGACGTGACGGTGCAAGCGTGGTAATTACTTATGCTGGAAATCGAGATAAAGCAGAAGAAGTTGTGCAATCGATCGAGTCCAAAGGCTCGAAAGCAACGGCGATTCAAGTCGATGTGCGAAAGCTTGAAGAAGTGCGATCGCTGTTTGAGAAGACGATCGATCAGTTTGGCAAAGTCGATATCTTAGTTAACAATGCAGCAGGAAAGAATATCTTTAAGCCCACGGCTGACATGACCGAAGACGAGTACAACAGCATGTTTGACATCACTCGTGGGGTTTACTTTGCCCTTCAGCAAGCCGCGCATCATTTGGCTGATCACGGTCGCATTATCAGCATCTCCACCAGTGGAACCGCAATGGCAATTCCAGCAGGTGGCGCGTATGCGGGCTGTAAAGCAGCGATCGAGCATTTCAGTGCAGCTTTAGCCAAAGAATTGGGATCTCGCGGAATTACAGTCAATACGGTTTCTCCCGGTGTAACTGAAACGGATGGCTTAGTCCTCGATCCAGCGCAAGTCGATCAAATGGTTGCTCAAACGCCATTAGGACGATTGGGACAGCCCTCTGACCTTGCAGATGCGATCGCGCTATTGGTTTCGGATCAGGCTCATTGGATTACAGGTCAAAGCATTCGCGCCAATGGTGGCATCGTGTAAGAGTCTTTATGAGAACATCGCGTTGACTGATTGCTAGTTCCAGTTTCATCAAAATTGTGTTCTTTTGATTCGTTTAGAGAGAGTTCAACATGGGATTTTTAGTAGGAAAAGTTGCGATCGTGACTGGATCGTCTCGCGGGATTGGGCAGGCACTTGCCGAACGCTTGGGACGAGACGGAGCAAATGTGGTGGTTACTTACGCTGGCAATCGAGAGAAAGCCGAAGCGGTTGTTTCGACTATCAAAGCCAATGGCTCAGATGCGATCGCTCTTCCGCTTGATTTAACCAAGCTTGATGACATTCGTAATCTGTTTCAGAAGACGATCGAGCAGTTCGGCAAAGTCGATATCTTAGTGATTAGTGGCGGTGCGCCGAGATTGACGAAATCGATCGCAGAAACGACCGAAGCCGAATTCGATTCTATCTTCACCTTCAATGCTAAAGGCAACTTTTTTGCCCTGCAAGAAGCAGCAAAGCACCTGGCAGACAACGGGCGGATTGTCACTTTTTCAACCCCCTACACTGTGCAGCCTCAACCGAATTTATCTGTGATTGCAGGGAGCAAAGCCGCGATCGAAGCCTTTACCTTTGCCCTCGCAAAAGAAGTTGGAGTGCGGGGAATTCGGGTGAATGCAATTATGCCAGGTCCGACGACAACGGATTCTTTTTCCAGTATGGTTTCTGCTGAGGAGCAAGAGCAACTCAAGCAAATGGCTCCGCTCCAACGACTAGCAGAAGCTGAAGATATCGCCAATGCGGTTGCTTTTTTAGTCAGCGATGATTCGGCTTACGTAACTGGGCATACCCTGCACGCTACGGGCGGCTTTGCATAATCCCGTCACTCCTGGAGAAATCAATGCCGACGATCGCCAAAGATAACGAAGTCATCACAGTCATTTTTAGTCTTGCGACTGCACCAGACCGTCAGCAAGAACTGATTGACTTAATGATTGATGTGCTCGAAACAACTACGAAACATCATTCCGGTTTTATCTCTGCCAGTTTTCATAAAAGCTTAGATGGCACACGAGTGTTCAACTATGCTCAGTGGAGAACACAGGCAGAGTACGAAGCCTTTGCTCAAAGTCCTCAAGACCAAGCGAGCACGTACCCGTGTAGCGAAGCTATCGCTGCCAAACTTGCTCAATTTCAACTCCTTGATTCGCATATCTATGAGGTTGTCATTTCAAAGCCTGATGAGGCTTTGCTCAAAATTACGAAGGGCGATCGCATTCATTTTGCGGAGTTTCGAGTCAAGCCAGAACACCAACAGCAATTAGTTGATTTAGAGCGTGAGAACGTTGAAATTGCGCTGCAACATCCAGATTTGATTTCTGCTAACTTTCATCGATCGCTGGATGGAACACGCACTGCTAACTATGGACAGTGGCGCAGTCTTGATCACTTTGATGCCTTACTGAAGGAAGCAAAGTATGAGTCTGTGCGAGAGTATTGGCAGGGGTTAGCGGAAAACGAGTTCAATCTTTACGAGGTAGTCTTTACGGAGCCAACTGAATAAAGTCTCACTTGAATCACTCAAAAACGCGAGTAGCAAACAATATTCAAGGTAGTGTAATTCCTCATTGTGGACATTGGATTGTAACAGAACGCCCTGACTACCTGACAGACCAATTGCTGACTTTTTCAACAAACAAGAAGGATAGTCTCGTGAAAACTGATGAACTGAAAGTGAATCAACTTAGTTCAAAAGCGTATGAGTGGTACCTTACTTACTTAACCGCGATGGACAAACTTGATATTGATGCCTATGCTTCATTCCTAGCAGAAGAGTGTGAAATGCAATTCGGCAATAATCCAATTGTCAGAGGCAAGAACAACGTTTTAGAAGGCTTGAAGACCTTTTGGGCAACGGTTGACGGAGATGAACATAATCTTCAGAACATTTTTGGTGACGATAGCAAATTCGTGTTGGAAGCGTTCAATACGTTTAAGCTGAAAGATGGAAAAACAGTAACAATTCCCGCAGTCGCAATCACCGAGAGAAATTCTGAAGGACTGGTCACTTCGGTAAGGCTCTTTATGGATGTTGCGCCAATCTTCGCTTGAAAAACTTTATTGCAATGTAAAATCAAAGTCCGAGGCAAAGAACGTAAAAGCTTCCTCGATGAAGAAAACGATCGCCGCTGGGCAAAAACACGAAATCAATTACATCTCACAGTAGCTCAGTGCTTCGAGCTTGCCCCCTGCGTTTCCGCAGCTTGCTCAAGCGTTCAACATTCGATCGCAAAATGCCGAGGCTTAGCACTGTTCAGTATTTTTCGCTACTGCAATTGTATGTGATGGAGATTGGAAAGAGACTTTGTTAACCTTGATCAACGCTAGAGAAAAGGATCTCAAGTCAGAATCATGACCCAATACAGCAATGATGCCGAGTCAAAGCGACTGATTGAAGAGAATCTACGCCAACAGAACTGGAAACGTTGGGGACCTTATCTAGCTGAGCGGCAGTGGGGGACGGTACCCGAGGATTACTCGACGGATGGCTCAAGCTGGGACTCGTTTCCGCATGACCATGCTCGCTCTCGTGCCTATCGGTGGGGCGAAGATGGACTGCTGGGAATCTGCGATCGCCAAGGTCGTCTCTGTTTTGCCCTTGCACTTTGGAACGAACGCGACCCGATTCTAAAGGAGCGATTATTTGGATTAACCAACGCTGAAGGCAATCACGGCGAAGATGTCAAAGAATGCTATTTCTACCTCGATTCCACACCCACGCATTCCTATTTCAAAGCGCTGTACAAGTATCCCCAAGCTGAGTTTCCTTACGCTCAACTCGTGGAAGAGAATCAATGTCGGAGCAAAACTGAGCGCGAGTATGAACTGCTCGATACAGGCATCTTTGATGACCATCGCTATTTTGATGTCTCGATCGAGTATGCAAAAGCTGCACCCGATGATCTTTTGATTCGGATTGCGATCGCGAACCGCAGTTCTGAGGCAGCACGTCTGCATGTGCTACCCACCTTGTGGTTCAAAAATAGCTGGTCATGGGGCAGAACTGGCGAAGGCTATGAATCAAAGCCAAATATTGAATTGAACAATCAAGGCATTGTCGCAACGCATTCAACGTTGGGACAGTTTCACCTTGTCGCTCAGCCACTCTCTGGGCAAGACAGCGTGAAATTTCTATTTACTGAGAATGAAACGAATGTCGATCGCTTGTTTGGTACAGCAAATGCCAGTCCATTTGTGAAAGATGCCTTTCATTCCTACCTAATTCACAATCAGCAGAATGCGGTCAATTCATCAAGCGGTACGAAAGCAGCCGCACATTACCCGCTAGAGATTCCGCCTGGTGAAACGGTGGTCTTAAAGCTGCGATTATCTGCTGAATCGGTTGAGGCAGACTTTGGCGACTCGTTTGATCAACTGTTCGAGCAACGCATTCAAGAAGCGGATGAATACTATTCAGATCTGAGCCAGCACCTTGCCGCTGATGAAGCACGAGTGGCACGTCAAGCCTGTGCTGGACTGTTGTGGTCGAAGCAGTTTTATCATTACGGAGTTGCCGATTGGCTCTCCGGCGATCCCACTCAACCCCCTGTACAGCGCAGGGCTAGTTTATTGAGGAGAGAAAAAGCATAATCGTACTGTTGTTTCTCTCCTCATCTGACTATGAGCCTGATTGAGCATCTCAAGCAAGTGCGGGACTTCCGAACGCAACCGCGCTATGAGCTATGGGTGATCCTGTTGCTAATCCTCATGGGTGTGCTGAGTGGTTGTACGAGCTATCGTGCTTTAGAAGAGTTTGTGGGACGACATCAAGCGGCTTTACTTGAACTACTGAAACTGCCCTACACCCGCTTGCCGTCGTACTCCACGCTCCGCAAAGTGATTGAGCGCGTCCCGTTTGAGTCGCTGACAAGAGCCTTTAACGCTTGGGCAATCACGCAGATAGACCTGCAAAGTGGAGAACAACTCGCCATTGATGGCAAAGGCATCAAAGCCAGTGTGGTGGCGTATGACACGCATCTGCAAGATTTCGTCAATGTCGTCTCTGCCTTTTCCGTGCGGACTGGAGTGGTCGTGGGCTTGATGCCGATGCACAATGCCCAACAGAGCGAGATTGAGACCGTGCTGCAATTGCTGGAGATTCTCGACATCCAAGGCGTTTGCTTCAGTTTCGATGCCTTGCACACCCAAAAAAACAGTGGAGCAAATCATTGAGAGCGGCAATGACTATCTCATCGCCGTCAAAGGTAACCAACCAAAGTTGTATCAGCATCTTCAAGCTCAATTTGAGTCTCGCATCCCCGATAGCGTCGATGACCAAACTGAGCAGGTTCGAGACCGCATCACGAGGCGCACCGTAAGTGTGCTAGCAGCGACCTCAGACCTAGATGCCGTTTGGCATGGCGTACAAAGCCTGATTCGCGTCGAACGCACAGGGATTCGAGCAACCGAAGCCATGCACGAAACCCTGTTCTACATCAGTTCACGCTCAGTTGATGCTCGACAACTCGGCGAGTGGATTCGCGCCCATTGGCACATCGAAAATCGACTGCATTGGGGCAAAGATGTGGTCTTCAAAGAAGACGCTGCCCCACTCTGTTCCGGTCATGCACCAGAAAACATGGCAATCTTGCGAACTATCGCGGTGAACCTACTCCGGCTGAACGGCTTTGCCTCCATGACAAAAGGAATTCGCGCAATCGCGCATGACATCGACCGCCTCTTTTCCTTCTGCCAATAAACTAGCCCTGCCTGTACAGCGGGATGCTTACCCAAATCGAGACTGGTCAAATCACTTGTACAATCGCGATGTGATCTTGATGCCGGATAAGTGGGAATATCCGTGGTACGCCACTTGGGATCTCGCCTTTCACATGATTCCGATGGCAAAAATTGATCCTGATTTTGCTAAGCAACAGTTGATTTTATTCTTGCGCGAATGGTACATGCACCCAAATGGCGCAATTCCCGCTTATGAATATGGCTTTTCCGATACCAATCCTCCGGTTCATGCTTGGGCATGTTGGCGCGTGTATAAGCTATCGGCTCCGAGAGGTAAGCGCGATCGCGTCTTTCTCGCCCGAACCTTTCACAAACTACTGCTAAACTTCACTTGGTGGGTGAATCGCAAAGATAGCGACGGTAAAAATCTCTTTTCCGGCGGCTTTCTCGGACTCGATAACATTGGATTGTTTGATCGATCTCAACCGCTTCCGACCGGCGGAGAACTTGCCCAAGCCGATGCCACGGCATGGATGGCATTTTACTGTGGCACAATGCTGTCAATGGCGATCGAGCTTGCTGCTGAAGATCCAGCTTACGAAGATGTTGCCTCTAAATTCTTTGAGCATTTCATTGCGATCGCAGATGCCATCAATACATTTGGAGGCACGGGACTCTGGGACGAGCAAGATGGCTTCTACTACGATCAAATTCGTCTGGATGATCAAGACCCAATTCCGCTACGAGTGCGATCGCTGGTTGGATTGCTGCCGATGTTGGCGGTTGAAGTGCTAGAAAAATCAGTCATCGATCGCTTACCGGGCTTCTCCAAGCGAATGCAGTGGTTTTTAGAGAATCGTCAAGACTTAGCACAGCGAATTTCTTGTATGCACGGTGATCAGGGGCACGATCGATTGTTACTAGCGATTCCGTCTCGCGATCGCCTCGTGTGCGTGTTGAAGTACCTCCTCGATGAGAACGAGTTTCTTTCGCCCTACGGCATTCGATCCATGTCACGCTTCTACAAAGATCAACCGTATTCATTTTGGGCGAGCGATCAAGAATACCGAGTTGGGTATCTTCCGGGTGAATCAGACAGTGCTTTGTTTGGTGGCAATTCCAACTGGCGCGGTCCGATCTGGTTTCCGATCAATTATCTGATCATCGAAGCGATCGAACGCTATCACTACTTTTACGGCGATGAGTTCAAAGTCGAATGTCCAACCGGATCAGGGCAGTGGTTGACCCTTGCCGAAATTGCACGAGAACTCAGCGATCGTCTATATCGTATTTTTCGCCCAGATGAATCAGGTCATTGCCCGTGGCATGGCGACACTCCACACTATGCCTCTGACCCGTATTGGCAGAGTTTAACACTGTTTCACGAACATTTCGATGGTGATACGGGGCGGGGACTCGGTGCGAATCATCAAACCGGGTGGACTGCCCTGATTGCTCGATTAGCCTTTGGCAATCGTTTAGGCATTCGGATCTCTAGCAGTCATTGATTCAGACTCTGTTTGATTCACAGCTAATGCAGGTAACATTCTTGATGAGAGGGTTCGACGCTGTATTTCGAGCGTGAATCTATTTCTTCAGATTGTCCGAGCCTAGCTAATTAATAGTACAAGCACTTGACGGCATAGTTAACATTGTATGAGTCGCAGCGAATTGAATCTGACCCTTAGCATCTCGATACCATGTGTTAGCTTCGACCGAGGATGGGGCACCGGAGTGGCTGCTGGGATTTGTGATTGACTTCTGAATTCAGAGAGGTCGCAGAGATTAGACCAGGAACGATCGCGGCTGATTTGCTTTCTGCTGAGCGAGATTTAGTCCTGCAAATGCTGTTTCGCCCACAGTGCTGCTTGCACCCGATTACTTACTCCCAGTAGCATCATAATTCGAGTGACATAATTTCTCACCGTTCCTTCTGTCAAATACAGCGATCGAGCAATTTCCTGATTGTTTTTACCCTGTCCAATTAACCTCACGACTTCCTGTTCTCGTTTGCTCAGAGGATGTGATGAGGGTGCCTGCGGTGGGTCGTCTCGTTGTAGCTGGGCAAACACTTTGGGCGCGATCGTCGGTCCGAGTTGACTGTATCCAAGGTAGACCGAGCGAATCGCGATCGCAATCTGAGCAGGCGGCGTATCTTTGAGCAAATAGCCCAATGCCCCTGCTTTGAGACACTGCTCGATGTACTCATCATCATCAAAGGTCGTGAGGACTAAAATTCGTATCCAGGTGTAGCGTTGATGAATTTCAGCCGTCGCGGTCACGCCATCACAGATCGGCATTCTTACATCCATCAAGATGACATCTGGCTGGAGTGAAGGCACAAGTGCGATCGCGTCCTGCCCATTCTCAGCTTGTCCCACTACTTCCAAGTCTGCCTCTAAAGATAGCAGTGTAGCAAGATCCTGGCGAAAAATCGGTTGGTCATCCACAATCAACAGACGAATCATAGCGGAATAGTTACCTGAATGTGTGTTCCTAGATCGGCTGCACTGCGAATTGCTAGCGTCCCATTCAACAAGTCAACTCGCTCTTGCATTCCTTTTAAGCCAAACCCATCATAGGAATAAGCGGGATCAAAGCCCTGACCATTATCTTCGATTTCAACCCTAAGTTCTTGCGGTGTAAAATCACTGCGTAACTGCGCTTCTGAGGCATGGGAATGCTTCTGAACGTTGATCAAGGCTTCTTTGACAATGCAGTAAAGATGATGACGGATCGGGAGTGGTAGGGATGGCAAATTGAGCTGCCATTGTACCTTGATCGCTTGGTTGTGTCGGAGTTGTTCTGCTAAAGTCGTCAGGGCTTGATCTAGGTCGAAATCAGAGCATCGCATAATTTGCAGCGATCGCTTCACTTCAGTCATACTTTCCAGCGCCAGCAATTTTGCCATATTGACTGCTGTGGATGCGGCTTGAGGATCGCGATCTCGCATTGCCTGAGCGATCGACAATCTCGAATTCAGATCGGTTAATAAATGCCCCAAAGAGTCATGAATATCACGAGCAATGCGTGTTCGTTCCAGCGTTGCTGCTAACGTTTCAACCTGTCGCGTTAACGCTTCAGCACGGCGGCGACTCTTTTGTTCTGTGATTACCATCAAGCTGAGATAGACGACAAATGCCAGAATCGCAGAATAGGTCGCCACAAACTCAAGCATCCATCCTCCGATCTGCTGTGAGTCAGTCGATCGTTGCAGTAGCATCGCGTAATAATAGACCCAGACATTCAACGCCATGCTGCTGATGATTGTCAGTGTCAGTCTTCTCCGTTCTAGTAAGAAGCAACTTTTGGCAATGTAGAAGTAGAAGAACAAATCCCACTCCAGCCCAACGAATCGAATGGACATTGCCAAAAGTAGTCCGCAGACCACATAAATCTGCCGTTGCCAAATCGGACGATGAGTGGGCAAACGCCAACTCAATCCAAGAAAGGCGATCGCATAAGCCACAATCTTCAAGAATTCAGCCCACGCGCCGTTATTTAAAGCCTCCAATCCATAAACCAGCCCGAAAGCAGCAACCAGCAGCCACTCGATGTGGCGCAATCTACTGCGAAACGGTGCAGAGAAATCAATGATTGGGTTCATGGCAACAGCCTCAAATCAAAGAGACTCCCAGGCATCATACGCGATCGTGCGCTTTTTAGGAATATTACGCCTGTCATAATTTTTTGTGCTCAAATCATGACTCTGATCACTCTGGGTGCGTCGCAGCGCTCAGCTATGCTGAAGCGGGATTTTGTGGTGGAGGTGCGTATGGAATTGTCCCCTATCTTGTCAGGGCAGACCGTCCAGAATGCAGTGCGCGAAGTCGGGATTAATGCGAATCATTGGTATGCGATCGCCCGCTCAAAGGATGTAAAACGCAATCGCACCTTACTCACGCAGATTTGGGAGCAGAAGATTAATCTGTTTCGAGACGATCGGAATCAAGTTCAAGCTGTCGAACGAGTTGAATCGAATCTTCCAGCGCAACATTATCCAGTGCAGGAAAAGTACGGCATCATTTGGTTGTTTCCTGGTGATCCAACCTTAGCCGAGCATCACGCTTTACCCCAGATTCCTGAGTACGGCGATCGTCACTATCTGATGATGCAAGGACAGGCAGAATTTAACGCCCATTTCTCAATTTGCAATGAAAATACGATGGACGTGTTCCACGGACATTTACATCAGAATTTGCAGAGTTGGTTTGCGCCAGCCTTGATCAAACTACAAGAAACAGCAGATTCCGTGACAGCAGAATACAAAGTGTCCTGCAACAATCTAATTGCAAAAGTACTAGGACTAAGTGATGGAAATGTGACGACAAAAGTGATGTCAATTGATTTTTGCTATCCGCATTTTGTCAATCGCTTGGAAGACGTTTCGACAATATATTTGATGCGAGTACCTGTTGGAAAAACAGAGAGTCGATCCATATCGTTATTGTTCTTGAGATTGCCTGTGCCACCCTGGTTACTGAGTGCGTTTCGTCCAGTGTTGCAGCCATTGATTGTCCATTCATTGTTTCTGCGATTTCTCAAACAAGACATTGAGATGATCGAGAGTGAGCAGGAAAATTACCTCAAGAATCCAACTCGGCGGTATGTTGAAATCAATCCAGCAATTATTGCTCTGCAAAGATTGATCGTCCGACAGTACGAGCAGTATTTACAGTCTCGGCAGTAGCTCTACGATCGCCGAAATTTAGCCTAGTGCCGCTGATTGTGTTTCATGGCGAACAGGATCAGAATGTGCTGATCGCTCCTGTAAAGCGAATGGTAACGAGCTTACCCACAGCGCAATTTGTCAGTTACGCAGAGGAGGGGCACTTCTCGCTGAGCATCAATCAGTTTGAGACGATCGCTAAAGCACTGATCGGTGAATAAAAATCTCGCATTGGTACATCGTGGGCTAATTGAGAAGGGCTAACTCTATCGATTGTATGGGGATGCTTCGGAATTACAGAGAGGGTTCATGCTGCTGTGCTATTTGTTTGAGTTGACATCTGTGAGGGAATCATGAAGACGAATTCACTTGACTGTGATGCACCGACTTAAAATAGTGGATAAGGAATAATGTTCTGGAATCGTGCTGCTCGATTGGGGCATCAAGGGTCGCTTGCGCTCAAAACATTGATCAATATGTCGATTCGGATCACGCTCGTCGTGTTACTTTCGGCAGGCACGAGCTATTTGCACATCATGGCGAATCTGGAAACTCAAACCAGAGAGCAACTCAGCAAATACATCATTGAGCGCGGGGCAAAAGAAAGTTACTTCTTCCTCCAACAAGAAGAAAATCACAAGCGATTCAAAGCTGATTTCCTCTCTCGGTTAGCAGCAATGGGCGATCGTGATCCCAAAGCTGAATTCGATCGACTTTACTTTGAGCAAGCGGATCACACGATTCGCCTTCGCCCTGAGTTTTACCAGGGTAATTCTGAGACAGGAGCATTCACAGAACGTGGGATGAGTGGATTTCTCGGTTCATCAAAAGTAGTGGATGCAAACTATCGCCGCATTGCTGTAATTAGCTACGAGATGCTGAGAACCTATGGGCCTGCCTGGGATCATCGCGTCCTGAATCTTTACACTACGCCTCGCCCCTATAACTCTGCGCTGATTTATTGGAGTGGAACCAATTGGGGCAATGACATCACAGCAGAGACCGATGTAAGCAAAGAGCATTGGTATTACTATACTGACCCCGAACACAACCGCGATCGCACTCCGCAATGGACTGCCCTATTCTACGAAGGAGTCACACGGGTCTTCATGACGACGCTTTCGACTCCGATTGATTTTCAGGGACATCATGTGGCATCGGTGGGCACTGATATTCCCGTCGGCAACTTGATTGATACTGCAATTCAGGATCATTTAGTCGGCGCGTACAACGTTATTTTTCGAGCTGATGGACGCTTGATTGCTCATCCTGAGCATGAACAAGATTTAGAAAATAGTGGGGGAGAGTTTGAGATTCTGCAAGCAGGTGATGAGCATTTCAAACGCATTTATCAACTGGTACAGAACTCAGCTAACGGAGATACAGTTATCGAAAATAAAAGCGATCGCGAATTTTTAGCAATCAGCAAAGTGCAAGGACCGAACTGGTATTTCGTTACGGTTTATCCCAAATCCTTGCTAACTGGACAAGCCTTGGATGCGGCTCGATTTATTCTGATTTCGGGTCTGATTGCGTTACTCATTGAGATTGTCCTGTTGTTCTTTGTCCTCGATCGTAAGATTGCAAATCCGCTGAATCAACTGGTCGGTGCTGCTGATCAAGTCGCAGGCGGAAACTTCAAGGTACAACTCGACACAGAGCGCAATGATGAACTGGGACGGTTAGCGCAAGCGTTTACAAGCATGACGACTCAGCTAGAAGACTCATTCGCTAACTTAGAGCGACGCGTGGCTGAGCGAACGACTGAACTGGCTCAAGCCAAACGCATCGCGGATAGTGCCAATCAAGCCAAAAGCGAATTTCTCGCGAACATGAGCCACGAACTCAGAACACCGCTGAATGGCATCTTAGGTTATGCTCAAATTCTTCAGCGCAATGAGCCACTGAGCGATCGCGCTGACAGAGGCATCGATATTATTTACCAATGCGGCTCACACCTGCTCACGTTGATTAACGACATTCTCGACCTTTCAAAAATCGAAGCACGCAAGCTCGAACTTCACTGTAGCGATTTCCATTTCCCCTCGTTTCTCGATAGCGTTGCTGAAATCTGCCGGATTCGAGCGGAACAAAAAGGCATTGAATTTATCTATGCACCGACCCATCTGCCCACCGGAGTCAGAACCGACGAAAAGCGATTGCGTCAAGTGTTGATCAATCTGTTGGGCAACGCGATTAAATTCACAGAGCAAGGCAGTGTTACTTTCTTAGTTGAGATTGAACCGACGACGGCAGGGCAACTCAAAGCACGATTCAGCATTAAGGATACAGGTGTCGGCATGACACCTGAGCAGTTAAACAAAATCTTCTTGCCCTTTGAGCAAGTTGGGAGCGCGAAAAAACAAGCAGAAGGAACTGGACTCGGATTGTCGATCTCTCAGCGGATTGTGGAACTGATGGGAAGTCCGCTTCAAGTTGAGAGTGAATTTGGCACTGGAAGTTGCTTTTGGTTTGAAGTGGAACTTACAGAAGCGACAGACTGGGCGATCGCGGCTCGGCAAAGTAGCCAAGGAACCGTGATTGCTTACGAAGGCGAAAAGCGGAAAATTCTCGTCGTGGACGATCGCTGGGAAAATCGCGCTGTCTTAGTGAACCTGCTTGAACCTGTTGGATTTACGCTGCTCGAAGCTTGCGATGGACAGGAAGGCTTAGCGCAACTCGAAGCCGCTCACCCAGATTTAATCATTACGGATCTCGCCATGCCTATAATGGATGGGTTTGAGATGTTGAAGCAACTCCGCCAAAATCTAGCGTTACGATCGCTGCCTGTGATTGTCTCTTCCGCTAGTGTGTTCGACATTGACCAGAACCGGAGTATTGCAGCGGGTGGTAATGCTTTTTTACCGAAACCTGTGCAAGCAGAAACATTGCTAGAAAAGATACAGGAGCAGTTAAATCTGACCTGGATTTATCAAGCGATCGCGGCTCAGGTTGAGGAGACAACCGAAATCATTCCACCGTCGATCGAAATACTTAAACAGCTATACGAGTTAGTGGAGGAGGGCGATTTTTTCAAAATCGAAGCAGAAGCCCGTGCCCTTGCACAAGCTCAGCCTGAGTGTGCTGCCTTCGCAAAAATCATGATCGAACTAGCAGGCAGTTTCCAAGCTAAAAAAATGATTGTGTTGCTGCAAGGCTACTTGGAGGGTGAATCATGAGCAGTGCATTTATCTTAGTAGTCGATGATAATCCCAATAATTTGTCGGTGATTTCGCAAGCGCTCCGAAGTGTGGGGTGGGAAGTTCGTATGGCAGTGGATGGCGAGGATGCACTAAACAAGGTGGCTCAGAAGCGACCTGAACTGATTTTGTTAGATGTCCAAATGCCTGGAATGGATGGATTTGAAGTCTGTCAGCAGCTTAAAGCAGATGCGGAAACTGCTACAATTCCAGTCATTTTCATGACCGCCCTTTCAGATACCACTAGCAAAGTCAAAGGCTTATCGCTGGGTGCTGTGGATTATATTACTAAACCATTTGAGCAAGAAGAAGTGATCGCTCGCGTCAAGCTCCATCTTCAACTACGACAACTAACGCAAACGCTCGAACAGCAAGTGCAGAATCGAACGCTGCGACTGCAACAAGCACTAGAAGATCTACAACAATCTCAACTTCAGTTGATCCAAAGCGAGAAAATGTCTGCATTGGGCAATCTCGTTGCGGGTGTGGCACACGAAATTAACAATCCAGTCGGCTGCATTGTGGGTAATATTGGAGCCGTTCAGAACTATATGGCGGATCTCTTCAAAGCGATCGATCTTTGCCTTGCTAGGGTTGGCGATCCTGACTTGATCGAAAAACTTGAGGAACTTGACCTAGATTTTCTGCGAGAAGATTTGCCTAAAGTCATCAAAGCGATTGAATCGAGCAGCGATCGCATCACGTCAATCAGCAAAAGTCTTCGCACCTTCTCGCGTTCAGATACGGAGACTCAGCAATTCTTCAACTTACACGATGGAATTGACAGCACGATTCTGATCTTACGGCATCGCTTGAAAGCCAATGAACATCGACCAGAGATCGAAGTAGTGATGAATTATGACGAGATTCCAATGCTGAATTGTTTTCCAGGACAACTCAATCAAGTCTTTATGAATCTACTAGCAAATGCGATCGATGCCGTAGAAACTACTAATACTCCTCAAATTACAATTTGTACTAGCACTGAGAATAACGATATCAAGATTACGATCGCGGACAACGGCATTGGTATGACAGAAGCAGTGCGAGCAAAAGTCTTTGACCATGCCTTCACCACTAAAGCAGTCGGCAAGGGAACTGGACTGGGACTTGCGATCGTACACCAAATTATCGTGCAACAACATTGGGGTACAATAGCAGTCTTCTCAGAACCTCAGCAAGGAACAACCTTTGTTCTGAAATTGCCCCCTGCCAGTAATGCTACTGTATAGATACATCTCGATTGAAACTCCAACCCCTGAGTACATCTGGAAACGCATTGTTCTTACTGACCACCGTTGCAGTCTGTCCGGCTCGAATGCGACTCACATCCAGTTCGTAAACTTCTGCGACTGCTACCATGCTCTGGGTTTGCCCCAGGCTAATGATGCCTTGAGTCCCCACTAATTCGCCAAGACGAGTGTGAATTTTGAGAACTTGTCCAGCTTGGGGCGATCGCACCGTTGCCAAATCTAATTCTGCCTGTGCCCGTGCGACACTTGCCTGTGCTTGTGCGACTTGCGATCGCACTACATTCACATCGACTGGACGCACCGCTGCAACTTGATCGAGGGTGGCTTGTGCTTCTGCGACCTGCTTCTGTCGAGACAACTGAATTCGACTTAAATTTGCCTGTGCTTCGTTGAGTTATTGCCGCACAGTATCAACAGTCAATTGCTTGCCATCCCGCAAGGAAGCAGAAACGGCTCCTTCAGCATAAAGTGTTTGATAGCGCCGATCTTCAAGTTCTGCGTTGTGAAGTTCTGCTTCTAGACGGGCGATCGTCGCTTCCTGAGCAGTTGTTTCAGTTTGAAGTTCTACTTGTTGGCGATCGACCACTTGCGCCTGTGCCAGAATCTCTCCCGACTTTGCACCCGCTTCGACCTGCGCTAACCGAGCTTGAGCAACCCTTAACTGCTCTTGTGCTTCCTGCAACGCTGCTTGTCTCCGCTCGTAAGTATCGAGAACCGCAATCACATCACCTTTGCGAATCTGCTGAGCGTGACTCACTCTGAGCGCTTCGACTCGCGCACCTTCTGAGGAAGTCGGCGCAAACACTTGAATCACCTCACCCTCTGGCTCCAATCTCCCCAAAGCAGAGACGGTTTCAACCCCAGGCGCAGCAGCGACAGCACTCGGTTGCTGAATCGGACAACTCAACCACACTCGATAAACACCACCACCAACTAGCAGCAGAAAACCGACTCCAAACATCGCACCTAAACGCGGCGATCGCCATTTAGCTTGGTTCATGTTTTGCCTCATTGCTCATACCCAGCGCCGCACTCTCGCCTTGTAGCGAAGATATTCATCGCCGAATTTTCGCTCTAAATAATGCTCTTCGCGCTCAATTACACCGATTTGAACCACAACAATTAACGGCAACAGCAGCAACAATGCCCAGAGTGCGTTCCCCAGTAGCGCAATGCCTCCGTAAAGCATTGCTAAAGATAAGTAAATCGGGTTGCGGCTAAAACTAAACGCTCCGTCGGAGACAATTGCCGTGGTGGGTTGAGAAGGATTAACGGCAGTCTGTGCGCGGTGCATAGCGCGAAACGCCGAAATTGAGATCGAAGCTGCGCCGATCAGGACGACGATGCCTGATGCGATCGCGACCAATCGCGGCAGAAAGGGAACCGGAAAAATGAATTGAAGCAAGAGTCCGATCGCGAGGGTTCCGGCAAAAAGCGCGGGCGGAAATGCAATCACTCCAGGATTATCTACTGTTTCTTCCGACATTGTAGTTTCCTCAAATGTTGACTCTATTTACTCGAATTATTGTATTCAAGTTTTTGAGTACAATAATTAAGGTATACTCAACCTATTGAATCCGTCAAGTAGAATTTTGTTATGGCACTCAAGCACACCATCCTGGCATTTCTGTCTCGTCAGCCGCTCAGCGGCTATGAGGTCGCCAAAGAATTTGCCGAAGGGTTTGGCAGTTGCTTTTGGAAAGCGAGTCAGCAGCAGGTTTATGCCGAACTCACAAAGCTAGAGCAGCAGGGTAGTGTCACCTATGAGGCGATTCCTCAACCCGGACGACTTGATAAAAAAATCTATTCCATCACCGAGTCAGGACAGCAAGAACTAACCGACTGGCTGACAAAACCTTGTGAACCCGCTGCAATTCGTGAGGATTTAGGCGTGATGGGATTGGCTGGACACCTCGTTCCTCATCAGACCGTGAGACGCGAAATTGAACGGCGGCGACAACTGCATTCTGAAATGGTGCAACACGTCAAAAAATTAGATGAGTATTTCTCCCAACATCTCGATTCACTTGAACTCAAGGATATTTATATGCACTTAGTGATTCGTCGCGGTATCCGATATCAAGAAGAGTGGGTCGCTTGGTGTGATGAGGCGATTCAGGCGATCGAGCAAGCTGTGAAGCGTCAAGCAGTTGAGCAAGAAAAGAATCGTCTTGAACTTTAACGTTTCGCACTTGTCGATCGCAGGTAATGTGAGCCAGGAAACGATACCCCTTAACAAACGAATGCTGATAACTTCAATCTATGCTGCCATTCTGGGTCTTGTGTTTGCGGCGCTGAGTATCCGCACACTTCTGCTGAGACGGCAACTCGGAGTCGCGATCGGAGACGGAGACCAAGCGGCACTGGCAAGAGCGATTCGCGTTCACGCAAACTTTGCAGAGTATGTTCCACTTTCACTCATCTTGATCTATTTCTCAGAAATTCAGATGCAGACAAGCCTTTGGATTCACCTTTTGTGCAGCGCTCTGGTAATCGGACGCATTATTCATGCGATCGGGGTCAGCCAAGTCAAAGAGAACTTTCGCTATCGAGTTATTGGTATGGGAGTGACATTCACGGTAATGATTTCCGCATCAATTGGATTAATGATTAGTGGTGGTCTTCATCTTGGCGCTTAATTGGTGCGTATTTTTACATTAGACGAAATAATCGGGCTGAAGTTCGCTGTTCATAAGGAGCGTGAGCAGGGCGGGTAATCAATTCCATGTGCATTCCCCACGGCGTGACAAAATAGGTGGAAATGATGCCTGCTTCTTCGCCTTCATCGGCAGTGTGAACGATCGAGTCTAGAACTTGAACATCAGGTTGCGCTTTTAGGTAGGCAATTGCCGCATTCATATCATCCACATAAAAGGCAAGATGCCGCCCACCTGCATCACTGACTCTCGGTGGTATTGTTATTTGATCGGGAGCCTTGAACTCCACCAATTCGATGTTGTTGACGGGACCGCAGCGCAACAAAGCTAATCGAACTTCTCCATTTGGGCTGGCTCCTAGATGCGTTTGCATCCAATTTGGCTCTGGTTCTCCATACGGTCCTGCTTGATAAAGCAATTCACAGCCGAGGACTGACGTGAAAAAGTGGATTGCTTGCTCGATATCTGGGACGGTATAGCCCGCATGGTCGATGTTTCGAGCCGTGGGAATGCCGCCTTTGAAGCCGCCAGTCATACAACACCTCTTAAACGCTTGTTCTCAACAGATTGAAAGAACGTAAACAGTTGGTCAATCAGGGCATCAGGACGCTCATCGGGGATGAAATGTCCGCAGCGATCGACACTCCCCCCGCGAACATCTGTCGCAACAGATTGCATCATCAGTTTGACCTTTTCTCCGATCGACTTTTCCCCACCCAGCGCGAGAACTGGAGTCTGAATTGGATGGTTTGCAATTGCTTCGGTTTGCTGAACGGATTCAAAGATGGCGCGATAGACCCCTAATGCGCCTCGAATGCCTGCGGGAGTGGCGAAAGTGCGGAGGTATTCGTTGATCGCTTCAGGCTCGATCGCGCTTGAATCAACACAGTAGGTCTTGTAGAAATAGCTCAAGAATTCTTGCTCACGTCCGGCAATCAAAGTTTCAGGTAGCTCAGGCGCGAGAAAGAATGTCCACCACCACAAGCCACCGTTCTGGGTCGATTGGGGTGAGAACTGAAAGATTTGCTGAAGATGGGCTTGGAGCAACACAGGTTCTTCTAAATAGGTCAAGCTTAAGACTTCATCCGGATAGTCGTTTGTATAGATCAAAGCAGGTGGCGCACCCATGTCGTGAGCAACAATATGGATTTTCTCAAACCCTAACTGTTGAATGAGTTGGCGGAAGTCCTCGGAGAGCGATCGTGCATCGTACCCAGTTTCCGGTTTATCAGAATCGCCATAACCGCGCATATCTGGCACAATTACGGTGTATCGCTCAGCCAGCGCAGGCATGATTTTTCGCCAGCAGTACCAAGTCTCTAAAAAACCATGCCAGAGCAGGATCGGCTCACCCGATCCGCCTATGACATAGTGCAGCTTTACGCCGTTTGCCTCAGTGGTGTGATGGGAAAAGGTTGAACTTAGCGTGATCATTTTTGGATTCCTTGTTGCTGCATTGCTCGTTGTACTCCTTCATCGTTGCGCCAATGCTGGTAGAAGCGATCGATCTGCGGATAGTTCGAGAGTCCATTCGGTAACAGATTGCCCCACCGAATCATGGCAAAGGCATAAGGGTCAGCAATCGTTCGCCGATCTCCGACTAAATGTTCTTTGTTTTCGAGGTGTTGATCTAAATGGCGGTAGACCCGATCGATCAATTTGTAAGCAGCTTCTTTGACCGAATTTCGCGCTGGCTCAGAGTCATCAATCAAGTAACGTTGTGGTGCAAAGAATGGGAAAAAAGCAGGATGCACGTCCCCAGTCAGGAACGCTAACCAGCGATCGAGTTCATACGCTCCTTCCAGTGTTCCGTCATCATTCAATTGGGCTTCTGGATACTTATGCGCTAAATACTTCAGCACAGCATCCGCCTGATTCATCACGCTACTATTGCCGTCCATCAGCGCAGGAACTTGCCCCAAGGGATTGAGCCTCAAATACTCTGGGTCACTGGGTTTTACTTTCTGAAGCTCATACGGTTGACCAATCCATTCGAGAACGATGTGAGGCGCGAGGGCGCAAGTTCCAGGAGCGTAGAATAGTTTCATCATGATGATTTGAGCAAGGGAGAACCGTCCATAATCATGCGAAAATCTTCGACCAGTTCTCCACGTCGTCGAATAATGCTGGCAGCGGGTAGAACAATACGATCGCCTGTTTTGCGAGTAAAAGTGACTTCTGCTTCAAATACGGCTGAATTATCACCCAACCAGAGTCCAACATTGCGATGGCTCATTGATTGTAGGTTTTTGTAGAACTCAGAGAGCATTTGTGCGATCGCGGCTTTTCCACGAGCAGGCTCTTGATTGCCAAAGCGAAACTGTCCATCCTCGGTGTAGTGCTTCACTACATTCTCAGGATCAAAGCTATCGACATCTCGAAAGTAATTCCAGACCCACTCTGCGGTGATGTCTTTCCCAGTTCCTTGAACAATGATATTTTCTGCAATCATATCGAATATCTCCTACTATGGGCGTTGATTCACAGCAAGCTCGCCTGATTTCGCGGTCAGTCCCCCTTTCGCGCTCCATCCGCCGTCAACTGGAACATTAATTCCGGTGACAAACGAGGATTCATCAGAGGCAAGCCACAAAGCACAGTAAGCAATGTCTTCAGGCTCTCCTGTTCGATTTAAGAGTGTCCAACCCTCATAAGTCAGACGAAAGCTCGGATCTTTGTCAAGCTGAGGCAGAGTTGCAGGCGTATTAATCGGACCAGGTGAAATTGCATTCGCCCGAATGTTATGAGGCGCACCTTCTAGTGCAAGCTGGTGAGTGAGGGCAATGACTCCGCCTTTCCCAGCAGCATGAGCGATCGAGCCAATATGCTCATTCGCCCGCATTCCCGAAACTGAAGCGGTATTGATAATCGAACCACCGCCTCGCGTAATCAAATGTGACCAAGCTGCTTGTGTGACAAAGAAAAGACCATCAAGTTCGTAACGGATAGTACGATGCCAATCATCTGCACTCATCTCTGCGAAAGGCGCAAACCATTCTAAAGCAGCATTGTTGTAAACAATGTCAATACCGCCGTGACGCTTCGCAGCAGCATTCACCCAATCTTTAGCAGCTTGAGCCTCTGTGATATCAAGCGTTGCTGCATCCATCTGCCCGCCTGATCCAGTCACCATTTGAGCCGTTTTCTGGTTCTCGTCGCCTTTGAGGTCGCAACCGACCACAATCGCGCCTTCTTGAGCAAACAATCGAGCAGCAGCCCGCCCTTGACCATCTGCCGTTCCGGTAATCAATGCAACTTTACCTGTCAGTCGTCCGACCATCTTGATTCTCCAATTTACGATGACTATCAACCCGCAGGACTGGAATACACTTCACCACCGTCTACTAAAATTTCTGCACCTGTGACAAATGCTGCTAAGTCACTTGCTAGTACGAGAACCATTCGAGCAATGTCATCCGGTTCGCCCATACGTCTCGATGGATACATCTTTGCCGTTGCACCTCTTGCATCACCGCCCTGCAATCGATCGAGTTCTTGCATATTTGCTTCAACGCCAGGTGTATCCGTCAATCCAGGACCGACCGCCACCACTCGAATGCCATACTTTCCCCATTCATTCGCGAGTGCTGCCGTCAATCCTCGCACACCCCACTTTGAAGCCACATAATGGGGCTGTTCAGGCACACTATGAAAGGCAAGGCTAGACGCGATATTAATGATCACGCCGCTGCCTTGGGCTTTCATCTTGCGTCCTGCGGCTCGACAGCCGTAGAACGTTCCGGTGAGGTTGGTATCGATCGTCTCTTGCCACTGTTCATCGGTCAGATCCATTGCAGTATGAATCGGCAGCAATCCCGCATCGTTTACCCAAACATCAAGCCTGCCAAACTCCTGCATGGCGCGTTCTGCCACTTGCTCGACTTGATCCGATTGGCGAATGTCAGCCGTTACGGAGAGGATGCCATTAGAGGATTCAAACGGTTCAGTTCTGCGATCGACCGCAATGATTTTAGCTCCAGATTGGTGAAGACGGTTGACGATCGCTTGACCAATTCCGCGTGCTGCACCCGTGACAACAACAACGCGATTTTCAAGCGAGATCAGTTCAGATAGCGTTTTATGGGCAACACTGGGAAATGCAATTTTCTCAGACATCAGGTTACTCCTTTGTCATTACTGGGATTGGGTTGAAATAATTCGATCAAAACTCCATTGTTGTCTTTGAAAAAGGTGTAGCGTTCCCCCTGAGAATTGGGAATCTCGGCAAGGTCAGTCACAAACTCAATTCCTTGCTGCTTGAGCGTGTGAACTGTGGTTTCGATATCTTCTACCGCTAAAGCAATATGATTTAAGCCTCGAACTTGAATATTGGTTGCAACTTCATTTCGATAGGTAGGCATCGGCTCAGCATTTTCAACTTCAAAGATTTCAAGTCGAAACTCTCCCAAGCTCATAAATGCAGCTTTCATCTTCAAGGCTTCAACCTCATAGGTATAGTCATAGGTGAACCCTAAATTTTTGCTGTACCACTGAATCGTCTCCTCTAAGCTATGTGCTGTGATTCCAAAGTGATGAAGTCGTAACATTGAGTTGCTCCTCGTGTTCTAGATCGTAAGAATGCTGCCACCATCAACGCGCACATTGGTTCCATTGATGTAATCAGCTAGAGGACTACTTAGAAAAGTTACAACATTAGCAACGTCTTCAGGTTGAGCAAGCCGACCTGTAGGATTATCGAGTTCGGTGGTTAAGACGTGTTGTTCGATCGCGCTCCACTCAGTAGTACGCCCTTCTTTCTCTGCTGCCTCAGTTAATCGCTGGCGAATTTGCTCGGTGACAATGATGCCGGGACTAACGACATTCACCGTGACTCCAGTACGATCGAAGCGTTTCGATAAGCTTTTGGTTAAGTTCAAAACTGCACATTTCGCTGCTGCATAATCGGGCATCATCGCGAAGGGTTGCAGGGATTGGGCGCTAGCAATATTGATGATGCGTCCCCAACCTTGGGTTTCTAAGTGCGATCGCAATGCACTTACTAGGCGAACAATCACCAGCACAACGCCGTCATACATCTGTGCCCAATCGTCTGCTCCTACATCCTCCCAGGTTTCGTAATGCCCAATCAGAGCCGCATTGTTAATCAGAATATCAATTCCACCAAACGCTTGAAGGGCAGATTGAGCAATGTGATCTGTCGAATCTTGAGTGCTAAGATCTCCCAGGACTGTTTCTGCCTTGCCACCTGCGGCGCGAATCTCTGAAGTCACAGCCTCAGTTCGCTCCAGATTCCGTCCATGCACGATGACGAAAGCACCTTCCTGTGCCAACGTCTTTGCAATGATGGCTCCAGTTCCACTGCTTGCCCCAGTGACTAGAGCGCGTTTCCCTGCCAACTTCAAATCCATCAAAGTACTCCTTCAGGTTAAGGTCATTATGCGAAGAACATCGAAGCGAAAGCTCTGTCAAAAGAAAGATTCGTGCTGAGGCTGGTTTACCGAGGAACGCCCTGCGGGATGATGCCCTGCATCTGAGTTCGCTGCTCTCGTTCAGGCTGTGCGGGGACAACATTGCCTTGAGCCATCAATTGAACGTTTCGCAAGTTCACCGCAACTCGCGCAATGTTTGCACCGTGATGAAAAGCGGCTTCTAATGCTTCTGGATCGAGTTGTTGGGGTGTCGCAGGCTCCATTTGTCTGCCACCTGTGCGAACGTGTGCTCCCCAGTGCATTCCGGCGGCATTGAAACCGGGAGTGGTTTTAGGAAGGGTCACAAGCACCATGCCAAGAGATGCGAGATTTCCCAACATACTTAATTGTGCAAGTTCGCAGCCTGCTCCACAGTCGCCATGTCCGCCCCCGGTAGTAAATACGCCGCCCACGCGACCGACCATATCATCAAAAAACCAGCTAGGTTCACACACGAGATCGACAAATCGCTTCATTTCCCAACTCATTGATCGCTGATGCACTGGAGACCCCATAATCAAGGCATCGCAATCTTTGAAGTCCGTTCGATCGACTTCATCCACCGACTTCATCACAACTTTTGTTGATTGAATTGATCGCGCTCCCTCTGCCACAATTTCAGCCACGCGCTGAGTATGTCCTTGCAAGGAGTGAAACACAATCAGGATATAAGTATCAGCCATTCGCTTGCTCCTACTATCAAAATGAAAATACAGTGCGTAGTGTTCCAGTGACGATCGTGCCGTTGCTGTCTTGATTACCCGGATGAGTAATGATTTGAATCAATGGTGTGAGGCTAATGTTGTCGTTTAAGGGAAGGTTATAAAAGGCTTCAATATTGGTTTGAGTGGCATCACCAACGGCATTTTCGATAAAGGGTTGCCCCACTGCAAGACCTGCGATCGATTTCGGAATCAACAGATCTTGAAAAGCAATTCCTGCCATCCAGTAGTTCGGTTGAATGTTTCCGAAGCTTGTACCGTCATAGTTACTGTAGCCATATCGACCGAATAGCCCAACCTGTTGTGAGAGTGCTAATTCAACGTTGACCCCAAACACATCAAAGCGCTGTTCGGATAGTTTTCCGCCGCTATACTGCAATCGCACTGAGAAAGCCTGTGAGGGTGCATATTCAAGTTCAATAGTTCCTTGATACGGCGCACCGAATAGACCACGACGACCTGTAAGCCTGGGAACTAGCAGTTGAGCGAAAGGCGCGATCTCGCTCACCTGTCCTTCTCGATCTGGGTTCGCAGCGTCAGCCGCTAAATAAACGGCTCGTAACTTGAATGGACTTTGAGCCGGACTCCAATCTAAAGCGGCTCCCACTGATGGAGCATTAATCGGAAACAGCAAATCGTTATTCACAAATGCCAGAGTGGAAAAATCTGTGATTTTATTGGCATAGCGATTGCGATCGACAAAATCAGTGCTGACGATCGCAGAACCAACCGTCACTTTCAAATCTTGCACTGGATTGAAGGCGTAGTAGAGCCGCGAAACGCCCAATCGCTGATTAGGTGTGCCTCGCACCGTATACTCCAAAGTGCTGCCAAAGTTGGGTTCTAAAAAACCTGCGGTCTGTTCTCGACCACGAGCGCTGAGACTATCTAACCGCAATTTCAGCAAGTCTTGACCGCTAAAACTGGTATCGAAATCGAGTGCTGCACGATAAAAGACCGTTGGATTCGGGTTGGTATTCGTGATAACTCTGCCTGTCGGATCAAGAATACGTTCACCCCTAAAGCCACCTGCATTTGCTGCAAGAACAACTTGCCCGGTCAGTTTTGTGGTAGTCGAAAACTGCTGTTTTTCTAAGGTTGCTGTGCGGGCTTCTAACTGATCAACACGACCGCGCAAGACCGTTAATTCTTTGCTGTACTCAGCTTGTAGCCGTTGTAATGTGGCTAAATCTTCTTGACTCACAATGTTACTCGTACTTGCGGTAACAAGCTCATTGATGCGGTTTAGGCAAGAATTTAATCCCGCTGCAAATTCGTAACGAGTGAGCGCACGATTGCCACGAAAGGTTTGATTTGGGGAGCCTGAAAGACAGCCGTATCGATCGATGAGCGATCGTAGCGCCTGAAATGCCCAATCAGTAGATTGCACATCCGAAAGCTGATCGACACCTGTCACTTGGGTGAACGAGTCCCCAGCAATTGCTTCAGAAGCAGAGCTAGTCTTAATTTCTACAATAATTAGAGAAAATAGTAAAATCGAGAGGCTTGCAGGGATAGCATTGACTTGAGAACGGTTTAAGCAGGACATCGGACGACTCGCGAAACATTAGTAAATGAGCGTTGTTGCACTCTGCTTTGAGCTAGAAAAGCGCAGTTTAAGTTGATCCGCCATGACTTCTGCAATCAAAACTGCTGTGACGTTCGTGTTGGCTCGAACAATATCTGGCATGATCGAGGCATCCGCAACAAATAGATTCTCAGTTCCAATCACTTGACCCTTTGGATCAACGACGGTCATTGAGTCAGAAGGTGATCCCATACGACAGGTTCCCGCTGGATGAAAGAATTGAGCGCAGTACTCTAGCATTGCAGCTTCTAAAGTGGCATCGTCTGCAAAATCAGCGATCGGGCGACCCGACTGCATCCGAGGAGCAAACTGAGGGTCAGAGGCAGCTAATTCTAAAATCGCTTGACTTTGAACCATCTCAAATAAATGTCGCACTCCCGCTTTTAGACGCACCAAATCGCGTCGATCGTTTAACATTCCTACCCAGATTGAAGGATCTTTGGCTGGATCAAGACTCGTTAGCTCAACTTTACCGACCGAAAATATATCAAACAAATCCAGCACGATTCCACCCGTCCGAACCGCGTCCGAAGTTGCACCCATTAAATTCATCGGGAACATGACCAAATCATTCGCCCGTCCCCCTTCAATGCCTGAACTCCATTGCAAGTAAAAACTTGATAGTAAGCTATCTGAATTCGGCATTCGATACTGTTCTTTGAGTGGAAAAACAACGGACAGCATGGGATGGTCTTTTAGGTTCGCACCAACACCAGGTAAATCGACTAAGACGCTGATATCTAATGCTTTGAGTTGATTCGCGGCTCCAATTCCCGATCGCATTAAAATTGCAGGCGAGTAGATGCTTCCCGCACACAGTACAATTTGACTCCCACGAAACGCTCGTTGTTCATTGTTAATGATCGCCTTGACCCCGATCGCTTGCTGACCTTTAAACAGCACTTTATCGACTAAAGCTCCGCCGAGAATGGTTAGATTTGCACGATCGCGCACTGGTTCGAGGTAGGCATCATTCGTCGTCACGCGCTGACCCTGACGCACATTCAGAGGAATCCTCGATAAGCCTGTTGCACCGGGAGCATTTAAGTCTAAATCTGCATTTGATTCTGTGTGTCCGAATGCGATCGCGGTCTCTTGAAAAGCGCGATCGACGTATCCCCAATCCTGTGCTTGCGGTCGCCACACTGGAATTGTACCTGCATTGCCATGATAGGGACGATCCAATTCATCCGCTTCGCTTTTATTCAGATACGGCAGCATTTCATCTGCTGACCATCCCGAACAACCGAGCGACACCCAATGATCATAATCATCCATCGGTGGGCGCATCCAAATTTGACCATTAATCGAGGAGCCACCCCCTAATCCTTTGCCGACCATGTAAGGTTCTGGTTGTTTCTGAGTCGTCAGCGTCCCCTGCAAACTTTCCCAGTAGTAGCCCTCCTGAGTCAGCATCTTAAAGAAGTTGTACCCTCGCAACTCTGGGGAAGCATCCTGACTCCGCCAGTTTTGTCCCGCTTCCAGCAATAAGACCGAGACACTCGCATCTTCGGAAAGCCGAGCAGCGATCGTGGCTCCAGCAGAACCACCCCCAACAATGATGTAGTCATACTCCGGCATCGCGCTTCTCCTCTCTAAAGCATGACGAAAGTGGAACAGTCACAGCACAGTTTCATCCCACCTCTAACCGTAAAGAAGCCATGATGGTTTTTCATCTAGCTTTCTATCAATTTTTGCTTCTGCATTTTAGTGGAGCGTTGAGCCATCCAAACGATCGAGCAACCGATCTAACTTTCGTTAGAGTCCTGGCTTCTGAGCGGCTCAGAGACCAATAATGCCGCGTTTCAGAGCTAGCACGACTGCATGAGTCCGATCGTCTACTTCAAACTTGTGCAAAATACTATTGATATGCGATTTTACGGTTCCTTCACTGATTTTTAGCGCTTGACTGATTTCGCGATTGTTTTTACCTGCTGCAATGAGGCGAAGCACCTCGCATTCTCGATCGCTAATCGTCTCACTCTCCATCCGCCCGATCAGTTTTTCTGCCACCACTCCAGAAATCTGCTTGCGTCCGGCATAAACTGTGCGAATCGTGCCAATCAATTCTTGGCGCGGCACATCTTTCAGCAAGTAGGACATCGCTCCCGCTTGCAAGCCGCGATAGATGTCTTCGTCGCCGTCGTAGGTCGTAAGAATGATGATTCGGGCACTGGGAGCATCCCGACGAATCCGGGCGATCGCTTCACTGCCAGAAACGTTCGGCATTCGCAGATCCATCAAAGTCACATCGGGCTGATGTTGAGAAAATAGCTCGATCGCGCTTTGTCCGTCTTCTGCTTCAGCTACCACAATCATGTCGGGCTGATCGGTAATCAAGCTGACAATGCCTTCGCGCACGATCGGATGATCATCCGCCACGAGAACGCGAATTGGCTTAGTCATGTTGTTCTGCCTCCGGATCTAATCTTGTCGTGACACAGATGGTTGTGCCTTCTCCAGGATGACTGAGAATGCTGAAATCTGCCCCAATTTCTTTGGCTCGATCGCGCATACACACCAAGCCAAAGCCGTCTGTCTTTAGCGATCGAATCTCAAAGCCTTGTCCGTCATCTTGGATCTGTAAGCAAAGGATAGCCTGAGTGTACGTCAGGGTAATTGTGGCGTGAGTGGCATCCGCGTGTTTGAGAATGTTCGTGACGGCTTCTTGAGTGATTCGTAACAAGTGGCTTTCATGGTGATCTGGTAGCGGTTGCGTTGTCCCGTAACACTCAAATTGAATTTGTAGCGGTGTATCGTCAGACATGATTTGAATCAACCGTGAGATCGCTTCGCACAAGTTCCCCGTTTCGAGCGATCGTGGACGTAGGGCTTGAACAGAACGTCGCGCTTCGGCTAAACTTTCGCGGGCGAGTTGACGGGCACGATCCAGGCGCGATCGGGCTTTTTCGGGATCTTCGCTCATGACACTTTCTGCGCCTTCGAGATGCACCACAATGCCTGTAAATCCTTGTGCGAGGGTGTCGTGAATTTCACGCGCCATACGGTTACGCTCTTCTAACAAGACGGTCTTCTGTGCCTCTTCTGCTAATCGTGATAGCTGAATGGCTAAAGTAACTTGATGCGCTAGGGCTTGCACAAACTCTAATTCACTCGGTTGAGAGGTTCGCGCTTCTGACAAACGTAATGCAAACGAGCCAATCAGTCGCTCCCCAAACCATAAGGGAATAATGAGAATCGCTTTAATGCCCATCCCATTTAAGAAGGTACAACTTGCTTGGGTGAATATCGGTGTCACCACTTCCAGCAGATAGGGTTGCCGTTGGTCAAGGCGAAATACCCAGTTCGGTTTCTGCAAGCGAAGTTGCTGAGAGTGTGCAGCATTCGCCCGAAGTTGAGCGGAGGGGCAGGCTTGGTCATTGATGTGCATTAAGTGCAGCGTCACAGTTTGCAGCGAGGCATCAAACAGCCATAGTAAAGAAGCAGGCGCATTCATCTGGCGAGCAATCACGCCCAGCACATGGTCAATGAACTTGTCTAAATCTGGCTCGGTTGCCAAAACCTCCAGCGATCGCTTCAGAGCCTCATTCGCTCTGGTTAGTTCTGTAGTTTGCTCTTGTTCTGCCTGAAGTAACGCTTGCTGTGTTTCTCGCAGCTCCGTAATGTCGATTTGAGTGCCCCAACCTGTGCTGACACACTCATCTTCAATGATACTAATGATACTATTGAGAAAATACCGCTTTTTTCCATTGACATCCATTTCCTCAGATTCTGCATTGCGAATTTGCCATCCATTTCTACAAATTGTCTGCATCATCGCTAACGTTTTTTCTGAGGATTGTTGATGCACAGTAGCAAGTCTCAGCCCTGCGATTTCTTCTCCCTTTTCTAGTCCGTACATTCTTGCCAAAGCATCGTTCGCCTGAACAAAAGAATGATAGCGATACACTAACTCGACTTGTTCATGAAGCGTTAAATTGACCGAGACAGGCTGATCCAAGTGCCAGCGATAAATGCCTTCGCTGCTGATCTCGAACAGCGATCGATACAATGCCTCCGATTTTCGCAGTTCGTCCTCTTTTGCCTGACGCTCGATCGCCGCTGCAATACTATCCGCCGCAATCTTCAAAATTGCAATTTCTGCCTCATCAAACAGTCGTGCTTCTCCACAATTATCAAAGCCAATGTGTCCCCAACACTGTCCTTGCACCAAGATTGGCACAATTAGCAGCGATATACAGCCATGAGCCTCAAAGAATGCTCTCAAACAAGGTTCTTCCACGTCTGCCACGAGAAAGTTAACGGTTTCTCCCTGCAAGAGTTGTTGTTCAAAAGCAGCAAGTTTATCGGTCATAAATCCAGCTTGAAACTCTGGAGAACCGACCAAAACGCTAGGAATTCCTGCTCGACACCATTCATTTAGTAGTTTGACCGCAGGCTTGTCTGACTGCGGCTCAGTGGTTTCTTGGGTAAGGGCACATCGATCGCTTCCCACCGCCTCGCCCAACAGCCGCACGACATCCGGAAGAACAGTGATATAGTCCGGCGATCGTAAAAGTAGATTGGCAACTTCAGCGATCGTGCTAAGTAGTCGGGCGCGTTCTTGAGTAGCACGGTCTTTCTCTTGCAGCAATTCTTTCTGTACTGCAAAGAAAACATTCATATCAGCCGTGATTTCTACAATCTCCTCGACCACACCCGCAGCGTTCCAAATCGGGGCATAATGCCCGCGCCCATGATCAAATTTTCCACTTTCAAAATCCCTTGACGCATCATAAGTCGTTGGCGGCTCAATCACTGCTTCTCCGGCAAATGCTCTCTGCATATAAGGTAACGTCCCATTTTCCGCCAATTGAGAATTGTCAAACACGGGAGCTGCTTGCTGATTTAACTGGTTGATCGATAGTCCAAATAAATCTTCAGCCGCCGAATTTATCTGAGTACAGTAGCCATCAGTATTAATTAGCACCATGCTAATTGGTGCATTCTCAAACACCTGACGATATCGCGATTCAGATTTGCGGAGGCGATCGTTTTCTTGCTGAAGGGTTTCGAGGTGCGATCGCGCTTGAGCCAGTTCCGCTTCCAAAGCTGCAATTCTCTCTGGCTCTGTGCCCTTTTCATTCATGCGGTTGCCCTCCTCGATCACGATCGTGCCTCTGCTTGGAAGAGTCTTTTCCCTATTGTAGAGAATCGAGCAAGTCAGAGCGTTCGGCGATCGCATCAAACTGCTTCACGAAAGCTGGATTATCCGTCGCGAATCCTGGTTGCTGCTGTCTCCGCCCACGCGACGATACCAGCGCGATCGCAACCCCACGAGTTGCTTTGAGGATTAGGTCTCGTGAGCAGACATCCAACCCAGGAATTCACAGGTGGCGATGCTGGAATTGAGCGATCGTTAGACTAGATGGATCACCAGGAAGATTACCAGGAACGGGTAAAAAACACTTTCACAGTTCCTCGCTCGCGATCGATGGTGTGTTTACCTACGGATTGATACAATCGAGCAGCTACTTCGCCAAACTGGAAGTCTAATTACAGGCTCAGAAGGCTACGGAATTGCTTACTGTCTAGCTGAAGACAAGCTTCGTTTTGGATTGGGTGTTGTTGCCGACTCTATCGATCCTTTGCCTGTCACCCGTACTGCTTGGCGCGAAGTTGCCCTGCGAATCCCTGTGCCACTTGTTTGAGATTGAGATGATCTGCTCGGATCTTTTAGAACACTGGCATCGAGTCGAAAACCTTGAGGATTACACCGGAAAGCATTTCCGGCAGAGTCAGTGAGATCGATTCTGGGTTGCTTGATATCGGTCTACAGGGTCATCACCGATGCTGTAATCTGGACATCTATGGCTTTCTGAACTAGCTCAGATTGTGTTTCTTCGGGTGATCCAGCATTAAAGAGTGGTAGGGTCATCGTCCTTGATCGAGGACTTTGTAGAGATTATCCTCAAGGGCTTCACGGCGCACAGCTTGCAGCAGGATTTGTTGAAACGGAGGGATAGTCTGCAATTAATTCCACCTTGCCTGTCTGTGGATTACGCTGCCAAGCGGTTGCTTCTATCAAAGCAGGAGCAACAGCAGTCGCCGCAGCTATTGTTCTTCCCTGACCCGAAAAATCGCGCAAATCGACCCAGGTACGATCTGATCTAACCTGCTCAGTTGGGTTGGCAGGAACACCGCCCCGCCCGGTGATGATAAAACGACTGCCTTGATTAGACACACAAGACTGAGCTAATCGCTGACTGGGATCAAGAATATCTAGTGCAAATTCCGTTAAGCCTTGGGCAGGACTGATCGCTAACAGTTCGATCTGAACTGATCCATTCATTCCAAACTGTGAGCTAGCTGTGATGTCATTGTCAGGAGTCAGTTGCGAACGAAACTGCAATCCGAGGAGGCTTTGCGTCGTAATGCTAATGTTGCCACCTCGTCCCATATTGGCATTCGCAATAATGTCACTGTTACCTAACCCAATGATAAATGGAGCTTGAATGGCGATATTTCCTCCATCGCCACTCCCGCCCGCTTCGGCATTTAAATGACTACGATCGCGCAGTAGCAGAAGTTCAGAAAGACTGAAGCTAAGATTCCCGCCATTTCCGGCGGATGTGGCACTAGTAATATCAGATTCTGTCGATAGGTCAAGCGATCGCCCAGTCACTCTAATCGTTCCACCCTCTCCACTGCTTGTACTGCGACTACTGATTTGGGCATTGTTGTAAAGTGCGATCGCGCCCGACTGCACCGTGATATTTCCAGCTTTGCCTGCTGCGCTACTTGCTGTGGAGAACTGTGCCAGATCTCGGAGACTCAAGATTTCGGATTGAATATTCAGTGTTCCTGCATTGCCTGTTCCTGTTGTTGCGGTTGTGACTGCCGCAGCCGACTGTAACTCGATCGTTGGAGACTGAATTTGAATATTGCCTGCATTGCCGCGATCGCTTGTTTGAGATGACAATTGAGCCAGATTTGAGAGCTGTAAGCTTTCTCTAGCTGTTAAAGTAATAAGTCCGCCATTTCCCTGTCCTGAAGTACTGGTAGAGATCATGCTGTCATCAAGTCGCGCTCTTTGGCTGACAATGCGAATCTCGCCAGAGTCGCCGTCTCTGACCTCAGCCGTAAGCTTACCGTTACTAGTCAAGCTTAAATCACTTGTATTAATTCCGATCGCTCCAGCTTTTCCAGTACTGGTATTGCTTACTGAGATTTGGGCTTGATCTGCGATCACCAGTCGTTGACTATTGATTTGAATTGATCCAGAACTTGCACCCGTATTCGATGAGGCAGTAATTTGACTGGTGAATGTAGAAGACTGTCCACGTAGCGCGATGTCATTGACGGTTAATGTTACATTTCCTGCCTGTCCAGCGCCAGTCGTTGAGGCAGAAATGCGTCCACCGTTGAGTAAGGCTAAGCGATCGCTCTCGATCGTCACATTTCCTCCGTTTCCGCCCGCACTGGTACTCGTGCGTAGTGCGCTTAGAAGTTGACGGACTGCATCAATGCCCTCAATCTGAACGGTATTTGCTTTGACGGTGAGATTGCCTGCATTGCCGCTATCTTGAGCATCGGTTGTCACTTCTCCACCGTCGAGCAGCCGTAAACTCCCCGCCTCTAACCGAATGTCGCCGCCTCGACCAGTACCGTTCGTAGATTTTGTGAAAATCCCACCTTGACCGTATTCATTCAGTCCTCCAAAAACGGTGAGTTCATCTGTTTTGATCGTTAAACTTCCTGCATCTGAGCCAGCTACTGAATGAGTTGCGGTCGCAATTTCAGCCCCATCCCGCACCAGAATTCGACCCGCTTCCACAATCACAGGCGCACTTTGTCCAGAGGAACCCCATTCCATTCGGGATTTGATCCCTGTTTGGTCGAAGCCACCGTGATCTGCAATGATTTCTCCAGCTCTAACGGTTAAAGTTCCAGAATCTCTAGCTGTGAGTGATCCCGCTTGCAGTCTGCCGCCATCGAGCAATTGTAGGCGACCTGCAACATTGACTGTCAGATCACCACCGCGACCAGGACTGCTAGCGTATGAGGTTGTTTCAATCACGGTGTATGGATTGGTTGCTGTACCAATCAAATCGGCTTGATTGGCACGAATGGTGACGTTGCCTGCGGGAGAATCACCCTCAGCATAGGCAATGATGCCCGCACCATCAAAGAGTCGCAAATCGCCGACCGAAATATCAATATCACCTGTGCGTCCTGTACTATAGCCCTCGGTGTAGAGGTAACTGCGATCGATCATTTCTAGGCGGTTGGCTTGAACTGCGATCGCGCCACTTGCCCCCGATCCTTCGCTCATCGTATAGACATCAGCAGAATCTTGCATCCAGACCTGCCCCGCCTGAATCGTAATATCGCCGCCTTTTCCAGTTGCTCCAGTTGGGACTATCGTCGAAATTCTAGCCCTTCGGTTGATAGTATCACTGAGACTAAAGATACCTGTGGCTTGAATGGTAAGATTTCCACCCGGATTTGCAGTTGAGATCGTTTGCAGTTGAGAAGATTCTTCTAGACTAATATTGCGCCCTTGTAGCGACAAATTGCCCTGAGATTGAACAAGCGCCCTTTGAGTCAGGCGAATATCTTGAAAGCTAGCAGTGGAACTGGCGTTGATACGATATCCAGTTCCATTCGGAATGAGGTTGACGCTACTGTTAGGTGTGAAACTCGCAAGCTCCACAGATCCATCAGTGATAATGCGACCCCCTACGATCGCTAAATCTCCTCCAATCAGTGCGATCGTGCTTCCGCTCGGTGTGCCTAAGCCTACGGTAGATCGGTTAGTAATCATACCAGGGTTACTCCCGAACTGAAGTCCGAGCGGAACACTAATCGTTAGCAGAGGAGCAGTGAGATTCGTCGCATCAAATACGCCACTCTCAAACTGAATTTGATCAGCAGTACTTGCTACAAATGATCCGGAGACATCAAGTCTTGCATTGCCACCGAACAGAATGCCATTTGGATTGAGCAAAAATAAATTTGCTGCTCCTGAAACCCCTAGTGTTCCATCAATGCTGCTGAGATTGCCTCCAGTAACGCGGGTAAAAATATTGCTGATGCCTGTAGGATTGGTAAAATAGGCGCTGCGACCGTTCAGAACATTGAACTGGTCAAAACTATGAAACAAGTTCGCTCCACGAATAATGCCGCCGTCGATGCGATCTCGGCTCGTGGTCTCTGTGATGACGGTCGTGCCAGCGCTGCTATCTGGAATCAGTTGAGCAGCAACCGGAGCATTTACTACAAGACTTCCAAGTAAGCTGCATAACCACAGGTAAGAACACTTCATAACCAGCGTGGAGAATAGAGGATGGTATTAAGGTTCCCGACAATATCCTTAGAATTGCAGTCTGAGCGACCCTAAAGGTCAGACACAGCCGAGTATTTAAGAGTATCGGAGCAAGAAAAATCATTCGACAAAACTGCATAAGTGCGTCGGTTTTTGAGATCGGCGATCTCAATTTGTGATCGTTCAATGTTGCATTGCTTCGAGCGAATCTTGCATATTTTTCCTGGGAAACAACGTTTCTAGCTGTGTAATTCTCTGAGGTCAACCCTTTCAAAGTATTAAATAAAGAACAGAGAATAATCGAAATCCTTGTTTTCTCGTTCCCATTTCTGAACTCTTTTTCAGATTCTGATCGCTGGTTGCAATGCCCGAATTCCAGCAAGTTCGCTGATTACCTTGAAAGGACTGGGTTCTCTATGCCAATATTTCTCCGTTCGTTTAGCAATCCTTCGCCTTGCGATCGCCCCATCCTTCAATTAATGTCTAACCTCACGAGAAGTTGATATCGCAGAACTAGGGGCTAAAGGAGTCCCCAGCTAGGGGAGCTAAATTGTCGGTGCTTAATTGCGTAACCAATCCTGGAGAACATCGAGGTTGCTCTTGTAGTGATCGAGCTGAACTCTAAACTGCTCTGGGGAAACCCTATATGCGTCTCCACATATAGGGTGTTGTGGAGGCTGGGGAAGAAAATTCCCTAGCTACCCGATTATCCTGCTGGCTGCCAACGGACAATCAACTTTGCACCTTACCTTTACTGAAGAATGAGTGGTGTGAGAACTGGAGCCATCAGCATCTCAAACTCAAGATTTGTGGCGCTAACTACATTCTCTACGATCTTGCCAGACTGAAGACGCATGACATGAGTTTCAATAAATACGATTGTTCGATTCGTTGCTGCAACTCCAAAAAAGTCTTTTGCGTGTCTCTGCTCTGACCGAAACCGTACAACGACTCGATCATTCGCTGCAAAAATGTCTTCGATCATCAGTTGTGAAACAGGTGGAAACGCATCAAAGAATGAACTAAAAATCTGCTGGTACTCTTCGCTCCCGTCGATTGGAGCATCGGGTTTAAGTCCAGTTGTAACTTGAATATTTTCATCTAGGATCTCTTCAGCAATGCTCACATTACCTTGACCTAAAAACTGCTCAACGAATTGACGAGCAACACCCAGGTTTTGAGTTTCCATCTCAGTCATAATTTTCACTCCTTAGTTTTGAGTTAAATGGGTCAATACTCAGTGATGTTTAATTTGTCGAGGGATTACCAATTTAATTGGATCGCTCCGCCAAACTTCCGCATCTCAGCAAAGAACTGACCCTGAACGCTTCCGTCTGGCAATGTCGCAAGATAAACCGCAGTTTCCGCGCCTTCTTCAGCCGTGAATGGGGCATTCACGCCACCCATATCGGTTTGCAGCCAACCTGGCGAGTAAGTGTTGACTAGAATGTTGCTTCCTTGTAGTTCTTTTGCCAAGATTGCAGTGAGTCCGTTTAGCCCAATTTTGGATAATCGATAAGATGGGGCAAGCGGATAATCATCATCAGACAAAGTGCTGAAGGATGCCATCTCAGTTGAAACATTGACAATCCGCCCATAGTTTTGCGCTTTCATCAACGGAATCAATGCTTGAGAGATACGGGCAACTGCGAGAACATTAGTTGTAAAGGTTGAAAGCATTGTTTCTAGTTGTACCGTCAATAGGCTAGATTCCTCGATCTGCGCTGTAGGATTAATGCCAGCGTTATTCACTAAAATGTCAATCTTGCAATAGGTTTGCTTCAACCATTCCGCGAAAGCCTGAACACTCTGATCGCTGTTGATGTCTAGGCTGTGATAGTTCGTATTTACACCCTCATGAGCTAGTTTTTCTTGAGCCATGCGCCCTTCCGCTTCGTTACGACTGGTCAAAACAACTTGAATGCCCTGAATCTGACCTAACTTTTTAGCGATCGCATAGCCCAACCCTCGATTGCTTCCTGTGACTACTGCAATTTTCGTTTGTTCTATCATGATGCTTCCTGCTCAGTCCAACACTGGATTCCACCGTACCAAAATGATATAAATTAATCAAATCGATTGTAGAGATAATAGATATTAATGAGATCAATTGAATTATCTGAGGTTGATTTGAATTTGCTAGTTGCCTTTGAGGCACTCTTTGAAGAACACAGTGTCACGGCTGCGGCTCAACGTCTCTATTTGGGGCAGCCTGCCATGAGTGCAGCACTTGGACGGTTGAGAGGCTTATTTAACGACGAATTGTTTCTTCGAGTGGGGCGAGAGATGCAGCCAACCAGTAAAGCGATTGCGATCGCGCCTGGTATTTTTGCTGCACTCCATCAAATTCGCCAGACCCTTCAAACGAGTCAAGCCTTTGACCCTGCATCTGATCAACGGGATTTTGCGATTGGAAGTACGGATTACACAAGCTTTGTCGTTGTGCCAAAACTGATCGCGTATTGTTGCCAGATTGCACCAAAGCTAAACTTCAGAATGATCGGATTTGAGAAAGATAGCGTAGGCGAATTATTAGAAAAGAGCGCAGCAGATCTGGCACTCGGTGTTTTTCCAAATCCACCACGTCAAATGACCTGTACTCCTTTATTTCAAGAACATTTTGTTGGCATTGCTCGTAGAAATCATCCTGCAATGATTCGGAAACCGCTTTCTCTAGAATTGTTTGCAAATTTGTCTCATGCGCTAGTTACTGTTCGACGAGACACAATTGGCGAAGTCGATCGCGCTCTTGCAATGCACAACTTGAAGCGCCGTATTGCAATCACTGTTCCGCATATGTTGGTTCTGCCGTCCATCATCGCGTCTAGTGATTTAGTTGCCGCTATTCCTTCTCGTACAGCCAGCTATTTCTCGACATTAGATAACATCGAAGTCTTTAAACTTCCAATTGAAATGCAATCTTGGACAGTTTCAATGATGTGGAGCAAACTAGCTGATCAAGATGATGTAAACTACTGGTTACGCCAAACAATCCAAACAGTGTGCGAACAAATCTAAACTGCTCATCCATGCCACCTTTTGGAAATTGACAAGCACCTAATAAATTTACTCCCCCACCCGAAAACGAAGCAGGATAACAATTACTTCTGCCGTTTAAAGCCCTTGCAATCGGCATAACTGCTCTCTCAAGGCATATTATCCCGCTTGTAATCGGTATGACCTCCCCGTTTTTTAGGATTTATACCGATTTTAAGCCAGATAATACTCTGATCAAAGAAGCTATGCCGATCGAGAATCTTTCATTTCTAAATCTTTGAGTTTTCCTGCAATCAATTAGAGTCAACGAAAGCAAAGAGCGCGATCGCTGCATGATTCAGATTTGGAACAGCGCGATCGCTGCTGATTCACACTCTACGTCGCGATCGCTATCCCAGTTTCTGAGCCAGGATCGTCACTGCTACTTCGTAATCTCTTCCAATCAGATAGGCGAAATGGTAGTAACTAGCAAGATAGAAATCGCAGCCGAACTTTTGGTAACGATCCGCGATCGCAATGAATCCATACCGAGCATCACTTGGCTCCGTGAACCAATCCCGATGATATGAATCTTGTAGAAACAGAGTCAGCGTTTGTTGATCGGCACTAGGAATCAAGCGAATCAGATGAATGCTGCCGTGATGCGATCGCGGAACAGGGAGCAGCAGATCGTGTTCTTCAATCGTCAGAAACTCTGCCAAACTGTCTTCGGTGCGAGGAAAGTAAGCATCGTCCGGTAACTTGAGGAAATGATGCCACTGCATCCAAAATTCGTGCTTGCTATCAAAGCCAGGATCGATATCTAATCGCCACTGCTGCTCTTGGCATAAATCATCCAGCACGTCCTGAGGTAACTCTGCAAGTTTCATATTCGTTCGCTGCTAGCCTTTAGCGAACAATTGTATCGCTTTTGCCCATATGAACTGAGCGACGATTTCAATTCAAGCAATCAATTCGCGATCGACGAGCTTCTAAAATGTCATTCAAGAAAGGACAAAACTTCCTGAATAAAGCGATCTCGTCCTCGCTCTGGTCGATCCAGAAACAGAAAATGCGTCCCATTCTCGATCGTCACGGTCTTTTTGCGCGGTGCATTCACTAGTTCAGCGTCCAATGCCTGAAGATCAGCCTGCCTCGACCAATGATCGCGATCGCCTCGGATAAACAACGTTGGCACTCGAATATCGGCTGCATTCCAAAGCTTCTGACCGCGTGAGAGATTGTAAGCATCAAGGCGAAAGCCGCCCGGAACGCGAATGCTTGGCGGTTTGCGAGTATTGCTGGTGGGATCGTTTGTAAGTGCGATCGTTTGGTGTGCCTGCACGACGGCTGGATCGCGCCACTGATTCTTATCCTCTACCGGAATGGCGCGTGTCCAATTGGCGATCAATCCCTCAGCCGTCACTTCTCGGAAAGCGGCAGCACTGGAGTCAAACTGTTCTGAACCATCTTTACGCTCAAAGGTGCTGCGGTAGTTCCACGGCGCATTCACCCCATACAAACTATTCAGCATCACAAGACCACTAACTTTACCTGAATTGCGACTGGTGTACATGCCTGCCCAATGCCCTCCAGACGCATGACCGACTAAGGCAATGGTTCGATTCTGATTGCGCTGCCGAATTCGATCAACCACGGCACTAATATCTCTAACTGCTTCTTCGGAGGTGACTAACGACGGATTGGCGCTGGGCAGTTGATCTAAGCCTGCGGGACGAGTGGAGTTCTCCCAACCGCGCACATCCATAAGGTAAGTGGGATGTCCTGCTTGGGCGAACGTTTCAGCCAGCGAGTACCCTGGAACATTGACATCATAAGAAGCAAGTCCGCCACCACCACCGCCATGCAAGAGCAGAATCGGAGTCAGATCGGTGTTTCCGGTCGGCTTTACTTCTCGCACAAATAGTTGAATGTTCGGGTCACTGCTGACTGAAAAATCTTCTCGTGTCACTTGAGTAGCAGTTTGCTGCGTTGTAGGCGTTGTTGACGTTTGAGGCATGGTTTGAGGTTGGGAAGTTTGAGTACAGCCAACAAATAAGCTTCCAAGCAATAACAACGTACTAAGAACTTGAACTGATCGAGTCATAAGCGAAGCTCCTTGGTTATAAAGAGGATTTAAGATTTGGGTGCGCCACTGAGGGCTAGACGTTCTCGTAGGAAAGCGATCGCTTCTCGATTCACGCGCAGCATGTTGTCGAGCGTGCCTGCCTCGCGCCATTGATCCATGCGCTCCAAATTGTAGAAATTAGCTCCGGGTCGCTCTAAGCGGTTTTCGGCTTGCATCAATGAAGTATCGATGAGCGGATAGCGATCGGCGAGTAGCTGCATCTGAGATTTCAAGCGCAAGTGTTCTTTAATCTGCCGATTTAGTTCGAGCAGTCGGCGGGGCGGTTGAGCCGAGGCAGGATTGTTCGCCTTAATTTCTTCTAACACTCGCCCAGAGCCACCGTCGGTATTCAAGGGTTGCATTCCCATGAGATTGAGTACCGTCGGAACAATATCGATGCTTTCTGCATAAGGAATCGTACGACCTTGCGCTACCCCAGTACCGACAAACGCAAGCGGAATGCGCCAACTCTCTTCATTTTGAATCGGATGCCATCCAGTTGAGGCTTGTCCATCGGTGAGAAGAACGAGCAAGGTATCGTCCCATTTCCCCATGCGTTTGAGTTCAGCGACAAATTCGCCCAGTAAACGATCGGCGTTTTGCGCTGCTTTGATGTAAGGTGAACCATTTGCCCAAATGTTTTCTGCCCACGGTTCATTCTTCAATCGTCCATCCGCGACATCTTGACTTGCTGAACCTGTATCTTGTAGCACCAGTCGCATGAATCGAATGTCATGCTGTCTAAGTAGATCGAGTGCAAATCGCACACTACTTTCATCAGTGCTGTATTCCAGCTTGGTGAAGTTAAAACCTGGATTGAGCGATGAGTAGGCAATGCTATTAGCAATGTGTGGAGTGAGTTGGCGTGGATAGAAGGTCTGCTGAATGTAGCGTTCTTCCCACCACGGATCGAGAAAGATCGAGCCTGCCATTGTAGTTGGATTTGGGGGTGAAGTTAAGCTGAGACTGCAATAGCCGTTCTCGGTTTGATGCCACGGAATCAGAATGTAGGCTTCCTCGACTGAAGTTCCCTGCTTTACTAAGGATTGATAGTTCGTCATCTTTAATCGTTCTGGTGCTTGATAATGCAAGCCGTCGATATGAAAGAAGATGATGCGGGCAGGTTTACTCCTGGCAGTTGAAGTAGGATTTTGTGCAATCGCTTGCAAAGTATCAGTTGCGATCGCAGACTCATGCGGAATTGTTAAAGTCACCGCCAGCATGAATAGCGAGATCGCGGCAATGATGACCCATTTCAGCCGTTTCATTGTCCTTTGCCACATGATGATTAAAGGTTTGAATTGAATTTTGAGCTTTAAAGATTGAGCCGTTCCCGTCCTTCAAATGTATTTCTGTTTCATGAGAGCATTCAGGCTGGTTTCACCCTCATAAGGAGAGAGCTTTGATTTGAACACTGTTTCCGAGCGATCGACCATTGCTCATGGTTCATTTCCTCCTACACCGTCTCCATTCATGCTAAAAAGTGAGATTAGAACTGTCCAACACCGATTTAGTTCAACCTTGACACTCTAGAGGTTCAAATGGAATTGCGGCATCTGCGTTACTTTGTCACGGTGGCAGAAGAACTGCACTTCGGTCGTGCGGCGCAACGCTTGCAAATGGCACAACAACCCCTGAGCCGTCAGATTCGAGAGCTAGAAGCCGAAATCGAGGTGCAACTGTTCCACCGCACTAAACGAACAGTGCGCTTAACGGAAGCCGGAAAAGTATTTCTCATTGAAGCGCAAAAAACACTCCAGCAAGCGAATCAAGCGATCCTCCTAGCACAGCGAACTCAACAGGGCGATCGCGGTGAACTCAGAATTGGCTTTACGAGCGCCGCTTTGAATCGTGTTCTACCCCAAGCCATTCGTCAGTTCAAAATGCAGCATCCGAACATTCAGCTTGTGCTAGAGCGACTAACGACGAATGAACAGGTTGAAGCCTTGATCGAGCATCGCATTCAGATTGGCTTGCTACATCCGCCGATCGCTCAATCCGCGCTGAGGCTAGAAACACTACACCGGGAACCGCTGATGGTTTTCTTACCGGATAGTCATCGCTTGGCTAAAAGCCAGGTCATCTCGATACGATCGCTTTCTCAGGAGTCTTTCATTTTCTACCCGCGTTCTGTCGGTCCAGTTCTCTACGATCAAATGATCAGTTTTTGTCAACAAGCAGGCTTTAGCCCAAACATTGTCCAGGAAGTTTTTCCGCAGCAAACAATTTTGGGGTTAGTATCGGCTGGGCTAGGCGTGTCGTTGCTTCATGCGTCAGCCTGTGCGGTTGCGCCTCAAGGGGTCGTCTGTCGATCGCTGTCTGAACTCACACCAGAATTGGAACTTGCAGCCGCATGGCATCCTGAACAAAACAGTCCTTCAGCAACTCTATTTCTACAGGGATTGCAGCATCTCCCTCAAGTTTGAACCTTCTTTCTCCACTTTGTCGGGATAAGTCAAGCAGGCGGTAAGCTCTTCAGATTGCCTTGATCCTCACCCGTTAACTTTTGCTCAGGTGTCGTGCTGGTCGATCGCTGACTTCGATCCGCTTATCGATAAACATACTCTGTTTTCCAGTCTGCTTTCGGTTGAGTGTGCAACTGCCAGTACACCTCAGCAATTTTGTCAGGCGCAAAGTGCGTCTCTGGCTGAATCGTGCCACACACCGTAACTGTCGCAACATGAATGTTGTCGGGTGCGAGTGCATTTGCCATCACAAAACAGAGTTTGCGAATGCCAGCTTTACCGACAGCGAGTGAAACATACGGCGGGAAAGAATACTCGTCATAAGCAAGTGCCCCACCCGTGAGCAAAATCGTGCCGCGACCCTGCGATTTCATTGCGGGAGCAACCTGCTGGATCGAGGTCAAAGCACCTGCAACTGTCACCTTAAATTCAGTCACAAATTCATCATTGGGAATCGTTAATGGATCGGATTCTTTCATCACTGCCGCATTGTAAACCAGTACTTCTGGCGCACCCATTGTTTGAGCAATTTGTTCAAACGCTTGACTTAGCGCAGTGCTATCTGCAACATCTACACTGAATCCTTGAGCAGCAATTCCTTGTTGTTCCAGTTCAGCTTGATAAGTTGTTAGAGCTTCAGCCCTTCGAGCCAGCATTGCGATCGCATACCCTTCTTGTCCAAATCGTTGAGCAATTGCTAACCCCAATCCTTTTCCAACACCTACGATCGCACATACTTTCTGACTCATGAGCTTCTCCAATTTAAACACGACAGTTCGATGACTTGAAGTTTATGCTTGTTACGGCTGAAGTTGAGCCAGCAGTTCTGGAACCGCAGATTGAGCGCCCAGCATGACCAAGGCTTGTGTATAAGGTTGCTCCATCGCTAAATTGCGTCGCAATCGTTCGGTCACACTAGCTTTGGCGTAGCGCAAGACGTGGCGATTCAAGCCTGTAAACTTAGTGGCGAGTTCTTGAGCGCGATCGAGCAGAGCAGTACGATCGCACAATTCATGCACAATCCCCCATTGATGCAATTCTTGAGCAGTGAGAATTTGTCCAGTAAGTAGAAAGTACTTCGCTCGACTGTGACCCAACAGCGTTTCCCAGACGACAGAAGCATCACCGCCCGGTACTTGCCCGCCTGCAATATGGAAATCTTGCACCGTTGCTTCTGGAGCCGCCAGCACAATGTCCGCAGACATCCAGATTTCAGCATGTTGCAGAAGCGCCCCATTGAGACAGAGAATTACAGGTGCTTCAATCTCTAGCATTTTACGCACCGCATGATTGCCGCCAAAGCGCCAGCGGTCAGCAACATCGGCTCCCCAGCCTCCTAGCTCTCGTTGAAGACTTTCGGGATTGAGCGTAGCACAAAACTCAGTTCCAGTTCCAGTAATCACCACAACACGATTCTCGCGATCGTGGGCAATGTCGATAAACAAATCAGGCAACAGGTCACGAGTTTCACCCATCAATTCCCAGGATTGGTCGCTGGTATGAAACTGAATCGTGAGAATGCCTGATTGCCGAGTTAGTTTAGCGAAATGAGCATAGTTTGCAGCATAGGTTTCGAGAGCGTGCATCATGAAAATCCTCTTAACTGGGTTGAATATGGAGAACCGCTTTACCAAGAAACTGTCGATCGGTGAGTTGCTGTGCAACCTGTGCAATCTCACTCCACGAAGCTTCTAGATCAATGTGCGGAGCAAGTACACCCTGAGCAACTAACTGAACTAACCGAGCTAATCCAGTCGCAGCAGATTGCTTCTTCAGTTCGTGAAACAGAATAAAGCCATACAAACTCAGCCCGCCGCCCCCATAGAACTTAGAAGCGTTGAATGTAATTTTCGTGCCAGATGTTGCACCAAACAGAACACAGGTTCCATCTGGCGCAAGCTGCTCTAGTACAGCAGGTAGAACTTCTCCACCGACAGAATCGAGCGCGAGATGATAAGGAGCATAGGCAGCAAAATCGTCTCCTACAATCACCTGATGTGCTCTAGCAGCTTTGACAAACTCGACTAACTCAGGACGACGCACTTGAGCCGTGACGATCGCGCCTGCTTGTGCCGCTAACTGACACGCAAAATATCCAACGCCGCCCGACGCACCCGTAATCAGCACGGATCGATCTAGCAACAGTCCACCCCGTTCTAAAGACAGTAATGCGGTTAGTCCTGCTACAGGTAAGGTTGCGGCAGTTTTGAACTCGACTGAATCAGGGAGAGATGCGACCCTTGCGGTATCTGCGAAGCAGCACGCATGAGTCGGCACGACCACTTGTTCTGCCCAAGCCCCTTCGGGCAAGAATCCGACAATCCGAGTTCCTGCTGGAAACCCAGAACCATCAACGGCAGCTTCAGCGATTGTTCCAGCAAAATCCCAACCGGGTCGCCATCCGGCAGCAGCACTTTGAGAGCGTCGCACTTCGCCACGATTGAGCGAAATCGATTCGACTTGGACAATGACTTGATTCGGTAAAGGTTGTGATCGCTCTACAGTTTGAAGAGCTAACCGCCCAGGAACAGTCGGGTCAACAACAACAGCTCGAACTAAGTTTGGCATCGGACATCGCCTCAATCAGATAAAGGTGAATCGTTAAAGTTGAATGACGACTTTACCAAAGTGACTGCCACTTTGTAGGTAGCGGTAAGCGTCTGGTGCTGCATCGAATGGAAATACGCGATCGATCACAGGTTGAATTTGATGAAGCGAGATTGCCCGGTTCATCGCCTCAAACATTTCTCGACTTCCAACATAGATGCCCTGAACATCAATACTTTTCTGCAAAATATTGACATAGTTCACCTCGCCTGCGCCCCCCAATACTCCAATCAAGCTCACTCGTCCACCGACACGGGCAGATTGTAGGGATCGATCGAGCGTCCCTGCTCCACCCACTTCGATCACTTGATCTACGCCTTCTTTATGAGTCAACTCCCAAACGGTTTTCTGCCACTCTGGAAACTGCTTATAGTTAATCGTTTCGTGCGCTCCCATCAATCGTGCGCGTTCTAGTTTTTCATCGCTGCTAGAGGTGATAATAACTTTGGCTCCTAAGAGTTTGGCAAATTGCAGTGCAAAGATGGAAACACCACCTGTGCCTAGCAGTAAGACGGTTTCTCCTGCGGCTAATCCACCTCTTGTCACCAGTGCTTGCCAAGCCGTGACCGCCGCGCAAGGTAAGGATGCGCCCTCTTCGTAAGATAGGTTTTCGGGGAGCAGCACTACCCCCTCCTGATTTAGGACAACGTATTCCGCTAACATTCCATCGATCGCGCCGCCTAACGCCGATTTAATCTTCACGCGGGTCAGCTTGCCTGCAATCCAGTCCTGAAAAAAGATGCCCGCAACGCGATCGCCGACCTTCACCCGCGTTACTCCTTCCCCGATCGCGACGACCTCGCCTGCACCATCCGATAAAGGAATCACAGGCAGCGTTTGCCCAGGATACCGTCCACTGACAACTGCCGTATCCCGATAGTTCAGGGAAGTCGCTCGGACACGCACTAACACTTGTCCTGCACTGGGTTCAGGCATGGGCAACTCACTGACTGTTAACCCATCAATGCCTGCTGCTGTTTTAATCTGATACGCTTTCATTTAGTTTTCCTGTTGAGCGGAAAGTTAGGGGTGCGACCGCGCGAATGACTTTTCACCTTTTGATTAGCTGGGAAACTGAATCAGTCGGGTTTGTTGAAACAGGGTGAGATTGTCTTCGAGATGCCAGCTTTCAACAATCTGATCGTGGCTCACCCGATGGATGTCGAAGGCAATAAATTGGATTGGCTGACCCGTCGGAGGTGCCCCTAGAAACTCGCCCGTATGAGTGCCGCTAAACACAATACGAGTGATCACCTTATCTTCGCTAAAGAACATCTCTTGCACCGTACAGACTAAATCGGGAATCGCTGTGCGAAGAATGTGCAATGCCTGTCGAATGCCTTCCCGTCCGGGCTGCCGCCCCGCAGGAAGCGTATGATCAATCCAATCTGGGGAAAGCGATCGATCCAGTAAGCTAGAATCTCCTGTGCTCATTGCAGCATAGAATAATTCAGCAATCTGCCGCTTGGATGGATGTTCAGTCGTGTTCATCGTTTGCGTCATGTTCATTTCCCCATTTGTTCAAGCACTTAGCGAAACTGGATTAGCGAAAAGTTGAGCAATTCCGATATAAGGTCTTAAGGGAATAACTTCTACTGTGAGTAGCCCTGCTTTGACCATTGGAAAGCTCTGAGTCGCCATTTCAACTTCATCTTGAGTATTAGCCTCCGCCAGAATTACTGCACCACTATAATCATCGAAGTAAAAAGACTGTCGAAATAGTCCCGCTGCATAAAACTCCCAATTTCGAGCAGATTCTTCTTTGACTAGGGCGAAGACCTGATCCATTGGGGTACCTGTAACAACCCGAAAAAGAATTAGAAACTGCACGACATTCTCCTCCAAAAAACGACTTGTGTTCAGGCACATGGGTCGGTGAAATAGTACTAGAATTCAGCAGCCGTTCTTTGCACAGAGGTTTCTCCTTCTCCCCAAAAGCCGCTATACTTAGTCACTTCAATGTCCCCTAAAACTTTAACCTGACAAGCAAGACGGCGACCCGAATCCAAACCTTTGTGCGGAGGTACATTCATCCGAAATTTCTCGATCGACGTTGGCTCTGACACTGCTCCCTGAATTGCAACAGCACAAGTTCCGCAAGTGCCATGACCATGACAGTTAATCAACGAGGCTTTTCCGTTGTATAGTTCAACCTGCTGACTCAGCAGAAACTCGCGCAGATTTTTACCAGGCTCACAGGTGTAGCTTTGTCCATAAACTTTGACAGTTGGCATAATCCAATTCTCCTACCGATGCTGGAAGGTTGACATCAAACAGAAACGGTTGCTTTAGCAAAGAAGCTCATCAAGTGAGTGAGCAATACATCCGGTTGTTCCTCCGCAATCCAGTGTCCACAGTCCGCAATGACTTCGCCTTGAACGTCTGTTGCCAGGGTTTGCATCACTTGATAAGCAGCATTTCCTAGTGGAGATCGTGCTCCTGCCAGCACTAAAACGGGCATTGTGAGCGGCGTTTTTGCAAACTCAATGTTGTCCTGAACATCCTGCGGAAAGGCGCGATAGTAGTCTAAACTCGCTTTGAGCGATGCCGGATTGCTGTAGCAGCGAACGTATTCGCGTACATCTTCGATCGTAATCGCTGTCGGGTAAGCATCCCCGTAAAAGTAGCGCAAATATTGCTCTTCGTGTCCCTGAATTAAGGCTTCTGGCAACTCTGGAATCATGTGAAATGCAATGTGCCACAGTGCAATTTGTGAGTTTGGATTGGGAGGAGGCACATCGAGAATGACGAGTCGATCGACCGATGTAGGATACAGTGCTGCATAAGCATAGGCAACTGGAACTCCCATATCATGAGCCACCAAGTAAATAGAGTCAAAGCCGAGTTGCTGAATCCACTGATGTAGGTATTTGGCGATGTTGCGTTTATCGTATCCATCGCTTAAAGGATCAGAATCGCCTAAACCGGGGAGATCGGGGGCGATCGCAGTATAGTGTTCGGCTAAATTGGGCATGATTTTGTGCCATTCATGGCTAGTTTGCGGCCAACCATGCAGCAGCACAACGGCTTTCCCTTGTCCGGCTTTCAGATAGTGGAGGTTGATTCCCTCGATCGAGGCGACATGATGGCTCAGTTCTGTCATGTGATTTCCTCACGTTATTTCACTGTAGAGAAGGCAGCAATTTTTTAGCCTCAGTTGCAGACATGGGATGGTTGTAAAGTACGCCGCCCGGTTCTTGGTGAATCACCTGGTTGAGGTTGCCCGTGTCAATATCTGCAAAACCACTATCGCAGATGAGTTGAGCAACGATCGCTTTCGCGGCAGCATCGTCTCCACAATAGAACAACGCATAGGGATCAGAACGATGCGCTTCATTCGCAAAGGTCGCAGTTGGCAAGGTGTTGTAAGCTTTTACGACTTTTGCATTCGGAACTTTTGATGCGAGTTCTAAGCCTGAACTTACATCAGGAACGCGATGAATTTTGCCCTCATTGAGCCTGTAAGGATTGGTTGCATCGACAATGATTTTTTCATCGAGCGAACCCGCAGCAGCGATCGCATCATCGATCGTCCAATAGTAACAAGCAAGTAGAATCACATCTGCAAACTTAGCTGCGGCTGCAACTGTTCCAGCTTGGGTGTTCTCGCGTTTTACTAACTCAGACAGCTTCTCCGGGTTGCGAGAACTAAAGAACACGTCATGCCCTGCATTTGCCCACAATGTTCCGATCGTACCTCCGATTCCACCAGACCCAATCACACCAATTTTCGACATGAGACTTCTCCGTAAGAGATTAAAGGTGTTGCCAGTTCTACGATTTCAGCGCAGCGCATAAACTTCAAAATCGCCTTCAAACGTGGCAAAATCTAAGACGGCAACACCCACACATTGCACCCGATTTAACCATTGATAAGTCGGATGAGCAGTCTGAAGACGAGGCGTTGTGTGAATCTTTGCAGTAGGCGGAAAGTGACCGTTGAGGAAGTTTTGATAGCCATCCTCCCCCAAATCCATCACCCCAGTATAAGTGAGGTAGATCAGCGCTCCATCCTGAGTTTCGATCGTCCCTCGCACATCGGTAATCGCAACGCCATCGGGACGAATCGTAAACCAGTCACCGCCACCTGAACGAAGAATGCCGTGTAATTTTTCTCCTGTAATCGTTCCAGATTTAACATAGGCATTCGCTCGAAAGCCATCGGGGACAGGTCCCAAAATCTCCGGAGGGTCTAACTGAAGGTGATAAGAAAAAATTGGTTCCAGTGAGTAGGTCAACATAAGTTGTGCTTGGTATCCAAAAAAGATTGAACGGTGAAACCATGAAGTCGGTGCTGCGGTTGTTCATGGTGAGCGAGACGAATGCCATCCTAAATCGAATCCTGGTTAATGCTTTCTGCATCACGTTCCACAGTTTGAGCGAAGGAATGAGTTGTCACTGCCTCAAGAGTACTCCTGATGAATCAAAATAGGACTGGACGACTGTTGCGTTTTTCACCTAGACATTGTGCTAGGTCTGCTTAAACCAGCGGCACGCTTAAGTAAATCTGAGTGCCTCGATCGCTTGATAATTCACTTGTTCTAAAACGAAAGCACTATTTTTCCTGAGCTACTATTCTGATGCACCGCTTCATGTGCCTTTGCTGCATCGACTAATGAAAACTCCTGAGCAACGGTTGGGCGCAAGGTTTTGTTCTCTAGTCCCGCATAAATTGCAGCATGAATCTGTGCTAATTCTGCGAGTGTTGCTAACCCAATATACAATCCGATAATACTGGCTCCTTTCCATAGAATCGGCGTTGCATCAAAGGGAGCCGCACCATTCGTTCCACCAATCACGACGATTCGCCCAAACTTGCCGACCAGCATTGCATCATCTGCCAGTTTCTTGGTTGCATTCATTTCCAGAATGATGTCAAATCCCTGACCGTCTGTAATTGCTAGTGCCTGCTTCAGATAATCTGGGTCACGATGATTCAGAGCATAATGTGCGCCTTCAGATTTGATTAATTCTAAGCCGCGATCGCTGCCTGCCGTTCCCACAACTTTCAGACCACCTGCCCGCGCCATTTGGACTGCTGCCGTACCGACTGCACCACTGGCTCCATGCACAAAGACAGTTTCACCCGGTTTCGCCTTCGCCAAATGATAGAGCGCATAGTAGGCAGTTGGATAAGAATTAGACAGCATCGTTGCTTGGGCAAAAGAAACGGTGTTGGGCGATCGATAAACGGTAGTCGCATCTAGTACAACCTGCTCGGCATAAGCGCCTAAAAAGGTATTGGCATAGACTTGATCCCCAACCTGAAATTGTGTGACTCCTTCACCGAGAGCCGCGATCGTCCCTGCCGCCTCAAATCCAGGAATATAAGGCAAAGGCGGGGTAGGTGCGCCGTGACTTTGCTCCCGCACATAGGTATCAAGTGGGCTGACCCCTGCGGCATGAACCTGCATCACAACTTGTCCTGCGGCAGGAGTCAAGTCGGGAAGTTCTACAAGTTGGAGAACATCAGGAGAACCAAATTGGCTAACTTGAATCGCTTTCATAGAGACTCGTTCGCTTCGTACATTGTTTAGTACGGTAGATCAACGTGAATTAAAAAGATGCTACGTTCTTGCGGAATTTGGTACGTTCTTGCGATCGATAAGGTACTAACGCCCCTGCTCTTTGGCTCGTTCGATCGCAGTTCTCTCAGGGAAACGATATTATTTTGCAGTTAAGCAGGTACACCATTGCTTGCAGCACGCTCAGCATGAGTTTGAGCAATCTGTTGACGAGTCGCTTCATCTAGACCTAGATGATTGGCTACCTTGAGTTGGTCAAAAATTCGCTTTGCAAAGCACCATTTGCCATTCACTTTCTGAACCACATCCAGCAGAACGAGATGTCCAAAGATTGTTGGCAAACTTACGCTTGAAGGAGTTTCCGTTGCAATCTGCATCACAGTCATGTAACTGATGCAAGCAGGGTTGCCGCTTTTATCAATGAACACGACCTGATTTGAGAATTGATGGCGTAAACCCGTGATGGGAATTTTGCCGCTGCAAGCGAGGTCAAGCGCAGATGCTTTTCCTTTGGCAGACCCAAGCGGATGATCAATGATGATGTCATCGGTATAGTAGGCTGCGATCGCATCAATATCTTGCGCTCCGATCGCAAATTCATATTCAGCAGGCAATTGCATGATATTGATGCGATCTTCAACAGTTAAAAGGTAGCCCTCCTGTGTGACCAGTTCACCGCGAGCAAAAACCTCGCTAGGAATGTCAAGATGAAGCAGTTGTGACATGAAAAAGTCCTCTCATAGAGTGGATGGTGTTACTTCGCCAGTCGTGCGGCTCATTTGTCGCTGTGTCTGAGTTTGCGCCATACTGTGGAGCATTTCTGGGGGTGCGCCACTGAAATCGGCAAGCTTCTGCTGCTCAAATACCATTTCCGAAATTCTCCACGATCCGGCTTGCTTCTGGAATACAAATCGCACAACTCCTTGATCAAGAATCGCGGGAAAGCGGACAGAGATGGAATGTTCTGCAACAACCTGAACGACTAGAATGTGGCTGAGCATTGCTAAATAACCCTGATCATCAATGAATGGCACATGGTTTAAGAACATATGCCGCAGCCCGTAGTAGGGAATTTGCCAGGTGAGATCCGCTACGTTCTGATTTCCTTGGACACGCCCTGCTGCATGATCAAACACCGCATCTTCTGTGAAGAGATTTTTGTAAGCCTCTTTCTGTCGGGAGCCAATGCACCACTCAACACGATTGACTAAATCCATGAGCGCAAAGCGATCATCGGCTGTCACCGCAGAGCCATCGGCTGTCACTAATGGACGTTGAGCAAAAAAACTAGCTGGAAGAACCAAATGGCTCATCAATTGTTCAGGGGGATTAGAGTTAGCTGTCATCGTGATTCATTCCTTTGTTGTCAGATGCCTAAAATTTAACCTGGTAGACTGGTTGAACCGTCAACGTTCTTGCTGAGTAGGGCGAATGAGCAGTTCATTCACATTGACGTGAGCGGGTTGAGTCAATGCGTAAACAATTGCACTAGCAATGTCTTCGCTATCCAGCGTTTTCATCGAGCCATAAAATGTTTCTGCCATATCCTTCGTTTCAGCATGAGTAATATGCTGAACTAGCTCAGTCGCAACGACACCCGGTTCAACGATCGTGACGCGAATATTGTCGCTGGAAACTTGCTGGCGCAGGGATTCTGAAAATGCACCCACTGCGAATTTGGTCGCGCAGTAAACTGCTCCATAGGGCTGAACGACTCGACCTGCCACAGAAGAAATGTTGAGGATATGCCCTGATTTCTGAGCTTTCATCACTGGCAAAACCGCGTGAGTCGCATACATTAAGCCCAATACATTGACATTGATCATGCGTCGCCAATCTTCAGTATCTGCACCATCAATCGGACCGAGCAACATGACTCCAGCATTGTTGATGAGAATATCGATCTGTCCCCAATTCGTCTGTACCTTTTGCACCAAATTTCGGACTTGAACTTCATCGGCGATATCAGTTTCAATCGCCATCACAGTTCCACCTTGGTCTTGAATTTGCTGACTGAGAGTGGTCAATCGATCGACTCGACGGGCAGCAAGGGCAACTTTTACGCCTGCTACGGCAAGTGCGATCGCGGTTGCTTCTCCAATTCCTGACGATGCACCCGTTACGATCGCAACTTGATTCGCTAATCTACTTGTCATTTTGTCTATTTTCAACGTACAACCCCATCGACACTCCGAACATTAACGCTAATCTTAGACACAGACAAAGATCAATGTCTAACACTCTTTTCTATTGCAACTAACACCTAAAACATTCAAATGGAACTTCGTCATCTTCGTTACTTTATTGCGGTGGCAGAAGAACTGCACTTTGGACGAGCCGCAAAGCGGTTGAACATCACACAACAACCCCTCAGTCAGCAAATTCGTCAATTAGAACTCGAACTCGACACATCCTTGTTTCACCGCACCAAGCGCACCGTGCGACTTACAGAAGCAGGACACATCTTTTATGAAGGAGCCACCAAAATTTTGCAGCAAGCAGAACAAACGATTCAATTCACCCAACAAACCGGGCGCGGAGAAATTGGTCATCTCGAAGTCGGATTTACCGGACCTGCACTCAGCAGTGTGCTGCCTCAAATCGTGTCTCGATTTCGCGACTCCTATCCCAACGTTCAACTAATGCTGAACGAACTTCGTACCCCGGAACAGATCACAGAACTGATCCAGGGACGCTTGCATGTCGGGCTACTCCATCCCCCCTTAGAAACTGACGTATTGAATACAGAAACCATTTATCAAGAAGATCTAGTTCTGGTGCTGCCTACCAATCATCCACTTGCGAACAAAGCGGTGATATCGCTTCAAATGTTAGTAGACGAGCCGTTTATTCTATTTCCTCGGCGCATTGGTCCGGTTTTATACGATCGCATCCTCGCCATGTTTCAAAAAGCAGGGTACAGTCCTAAAATTGTGCAAGAAGTCATTCCGCAGCAAACGATTTTGAGCTTAGTATCAGTCGGGATTGGACTCGCACTGATGCAGCGATCGCTGTCCAATATTGGACATTCAGGAGTAGTATTTAAGCCGCTTCATGAACCAACCCCAACTCTAGAATTGGTTGTGGCTTGGCATTCTGGCTCGACACACCCAGCCGTTCCTAATTTCTTGAGAGTTGTGCAAGAGGCTAACTTGAGGACTCCAGATCGCGCTTAGCAATGAGCAAATGCTCTTAACTCCCCTCCCTTAATTCACTTGAGTGTGCATCACATTGCCAACGATAGGCTGATCGAGAAAATCAGTCTGCTACGTTTTTGCGGAATTTGGTACATTCTTGCGATTGGCTAGAACTGTGCGAGGTGTGACCCCAACAATTCGCCGGAAATGCCGCGTCAAATGGCTCTGATTGGCAAAGCCCACTTCAACCGCAATGTCAGCAATGCTGAGGGAACTGTGTAGGAGAAGTTCTTTAGCACGTTCCACTCGACATCGAATCACGAACTGATGCGGTGCGAGTCCGGTCGATTGTTTGAACAAATGAGCAAAATGAAATGGACTCATCTGAACGACTGCCGCCAGTTCTGCCAAACTGAGGTCGCGATCGAGCGCATCCTGAATGTAGTCGGTTGCCTGCTGTAACTTATGTTGGGGCAGTCCGTGGAGCGTTGAGGGCACACTTCTAGGCTGACTGGAAGTGTAGTTTCGTAAGAGATGCAGGGCGAAAGTTTGAGCGATCGTATCGACATAGAGCTTTCCACCGACCTGGGGCGACTCTAGTTCAGATTTAAGCGCCAGTGCAAGCTGATGAATCAGGGGATCAGGGGCAGACAGCAATGGCAGCAGTTCTACTGTTTCTTTGCCGGAGACTTCCGCTGCTAGTTGCGATAGATGGTTTGGATCGAGTCCCACAAGCAAAAACTCGGCTTCTTTCTCCCACCGCAGACAGTAATCGACTTCTGCGGGATAGAGCGCAATGTTTCCCGTCAAGAAATTCTCCCGTTGCAGTCGCCCCTCGATCACGCGCTCTAACTTCTGAGCAGCACCAATATTGACGCTGACGATGGGTTGAGCCAAATAGTTTTCTGGCATCTCCCAGGCGGGCTGACGATGATGCACCAAAAAGATATTCTGCCAAGCACTCGGATCACTCATTTGGACGGGCGATCGCGGAAAGATTTGGGAAGCTGATTCCGTTTCAGCTAGGTTAGCCGCGAGAGACTGCGGCTCTGTGTCTTTGCTCTCCACAAGAGGACTCCTCAATTACAGTTTTGGTGATCGCAGCCTCCATAGTTAAGGAAGTCATCGGAGGAATTGTGCTGAAATCGCAGCAGTTGCCATTGTTGCCTTGCCAACTCTTGCTTAACTCTTTCTGATGATGAGCAAATCCCCTCGTTAGAGGGCGGAACTGTAAGCAAAAGTTAAGAATGCACAGGAAGTGTAATAGATAGTAACCGTTCGAGATGTGCTTGGTTCTGCTACGAAAATTGCTCGATCGCGTTGGCGAATAAAATCATTGCAGATTTTAGCTCACCTGAAATCTCTGGGTCAGCCATAATTCCTGCTGCATCTAGATTTTTACCCAGCAGAGAAACCGTAACGGAGGCTTCAGGCACGATGTGTCCTGCCATCGTAGTCACAATCTCAGTCAGTGAGGATTGGGCATGAATCGCTCGCGGCGATGCGTTAAACAATGCAACTGGCTTTCCGACAAACTCTTCCCCACTCACCAACCAATCCAGCGCATTCTTCAACACACCTGGTATACCATGCGCGTATTCTGGACTTGAAATCACTAACCCATCTGCCCATTTCACCAGCGATCGTAACTCTGTGACGGAGGGTGGTTCCGTTGGTTCAAGATCAGGGTTGAAATGGGGCAAATCCCCCAGTCCACTGTATAATTTCATCTCGACTCCTTCTGGCAACAGGACGATCGCAGCCTGAAGCAGAGCAGTATTAGAGGAAACCTGACGCAAGCTGCCTGAGATAGCAAGAATGTGAATGGTGCGAGATTTGCTTGCGGTGTCTGCAAAAGTCACTATTTCTCAACCTGTTCTGAATTAATGAGCATCTCCACTCTAGTGACTTCACGATGATTTCTCAACTCCATCACGGCAAACCAAAATGAAGCAAGCTTGTTTGAGGTTGTCTTACCCCTAACGGCGAAAGTCCTAAGATCGAAGGCGCTTCGAGAATTGAAAAATTAGTCCGTTGAATCATTGAGCAAATCATCGACCCGTTGATTTGCGATCGCATGGAGTTTCAAGGTTCGATCCAGCACTTCGGCAGTTTGTCTGTGCTCTCGTTGCTTCCACCGGACGTATCCTTAGCTAGCTCATCGCGGCATCTTGAGTCAAAGTTCGATCTGACTCAGCAATTGCATCAGAAGCTTGCTTTCTCGGTTCTGGGTGTCTTCAGACAGACGTTGATACCAAGACTGTAACGAGTGTAACGTGACGGATCGAAGCGGATGATTTGGCTCTAATTTGATCAGGTCTTGGATCGCTTTTCGCTGGGTTGACCCACGACTCAGCAACCTCAACCATAGCGTCTCTGCCGTTTCTGGCAGTTCGCGAGTGCAGACGATCGTTGTAGCGTAAATAGGCGGTAGCTCGTAAAGACCCGCAATCTGGCAACCAGATAATCTTGCTCCCCATCCTTCGAGTTGCTGAGCCGTCATCTGGGGGACGATTACTAGCAAACGTCGATCGCACTCCAGTTCTTCAGCCTCGTCGTTCTCTTCGCACGCATCCTCGTTGTCGATTGGCGCTGCTTCATCAACCGGAATGATGCTGCCGTCCGATTCGACTTGCCATCTGAGCCAGTGTCCCAAGCAAGCCCTGAACTCCCAACTCGTCGGTAGAGATCGGAGCGACTCGATAATGCAGGGTTGAATCAGCAAGTCTCCCAAAATGCCTAGCACGGCTTTTGAGGCTGTCGGATCTGGCTCAAACAGAACATCCACTACTTCTGCTTCGGCAATAATTTCAGGATTAACCCAAACTTGAGGGCTGCCTTCCGTCAGCGCACCCAGAACCGCAGTGCCAAAATCAGAGCGAGCAGGATGCTTGTAGATTCTCAGCTTTGGATTGCGCGGGACTGGCTCATTCAAGTAGACCGTGCCAAAACTATTTAGTAAGGCAGCGAAGTATTGTTGACTAAAGAGAGAAAAGGGTGAACGTGACATAATTCCATTCGACGAGGAGTAATCTTTCTGATCTTTAAGCAATACCTTTTGATTCAGCCGGATGAACGGGGTGGCAGTTGCGGATGCAATCGAGTTGTAGTCGCAAGCACAAAACCCAATTCTTCAGATGAACGAGATCGACAGTGTTTGATAATAAGATCCGACCTCAGATGGCAACTGACACAATGCTCCTGGCGCTCCTGTCAGTTCACAGGTTTGCAGCGATCGAATTCGTGCAGCTTCGATCAAATATTCTATATCCCAAATTTTGGGCTGTGTATAGAACCGCAGTTCCCCAAGTTTCTGTTTGACTTGCACTACCATCAGGTCATCAGCGTCGGGATGCATCTGGCAATATGCTTCGATCTGTTCAGACCATTCCCAGATCAAGGCAAACCAGCCATCCTCACACGAAAATCCGTAGCACATCAAGTTCTGCGTATCCGGTAGATGCCGACCGCGATACAACTGGTCAAACCGTTCAAACAAGCGATGTGTATTGGCTTCATTCATCAGTTCACTCTCTGGAAGCAAAAATTGCTTAGAAACATCGAGCAATTAAGCGGTTTGCGAAGCAAGTTCTCCTTCGGACGATCGCCAATTGGCTTGATAGGGTTCCACAGCTTAATATTTGCTAAGGGGGAAGACTGTGGAACGAGTAGCGTATCGCTCTCTTCTAGGGTGGTCATGGGTTACCTCTATCATTTCGTTAGGACTATAGGTCGATCCAGCCTGCTGCTAAGACTTCCTGCTCCGCCTCGGTTAAGGCTCTACTCGCATCGATTAAACGCATTCGGTACTCACCTCCCAATTGCTGTACCACCTGCTCTGGAGCCGTATAGCGATTGAGGTCGATTTCGTCATTGGGGGGCAGCAAGCCCCAGATCACCACGACAATTTCTGACCATAGACTCCAGGGCACCGGCGCAATCAGATCGCCTGCAACCGCAATGCGATCGCACTGGTAGTGATGGCGCAAAAAGGTCGCGACGGTTTGAGCCGTGTGCCAAACTGCTGCTTTATGATTCGGGTTGATCGCATGGGTTCGAGAGTTCACCAATGCCTGCACCCAGGCTTGGGAATGAGCCAGCTTGACGACTTCCCGCAGCCCAAAGGTCATCATCAACATCCCTGCTAAGCCCTTGATGCCATCTTGTCCACCAATGTTGATCTGACCGTTCACCAACTCAAACTTGGTCGGCGGACACCAGTAGATGTAATCCTCAAACCGAATTGGCACGGGATCAAGTCCGACCGGAAATTTCAGCAGGGCTTTGCTCCAATCCAACCCTTCCCCCACGGAGGTCAACTTGGGTCGCTTCGGAGTGTCGGCAGCGACTTCAAACCACGGCTCAGCGCAAGGGTTGAGATCCTGGATGTCTGGTTGCCATAGGCGCTCCACTAAGAAGGTCACGCCCGGAAGACTGGAAATGGCGTAGCATCCATCCGCATCTGGAGTTTGAACTTGATAGCTTCCATCGATCAGTCGGAGGAACTGAAGATGTCGCTGTCTGAGATCCACGATCCAGAGTTCCGGCACTCCTGCCGCTTGATAAATCGGTTGCTTGACCGTGCGAACATACTCCTCACAACCTGGTTGCAGGAATTCCACCACTACTTCGGCGGCTCCCTCAACATAGTAGTCATAGAGGCGATTGCGCGGTTCTCCACAGTAGAACACGATATCTGGCATCAGTCCCGTTTCTCCCAAGCGATTCACCACGCCAATGCCAGTCGAGCTTCCCAGTTTTTCAGGTCGTCGGCTCAACTCGAAAAAAGCCAGTTGCAGAGCTTGTCGACGATGGGTATCGTCCCATTGCCACTGCCCAAGATGCGGTGGGTGGGACGGCGTGTAGTCGATCGTGCTTGCCCAAGTTTGCAGCGCGGTCACTGCGGGGAGCGGAGCGATCTCATCCCACTGATCCAAACCCGTGATCGGGGGAGCGCCAAACGTTTCGGAGAGTGCCTGCCACCACAACCGTTCCGGGGCAAGCGCGACGATCGCATCCATCCCCCAACCGCGCAAAATCTGCTTCAGAAGTCGCAGACTATGGGTGGCATGATCGCCCACCCTCAATTGTCCGTGGATCAATTCCAGCTTTCTTGATCCGGGTGTCCAAGCGCGATGTTCTTGAAGCAAATCGGTCATGATCTAGTTCTCCCATCGAATCGGCACTCAATCCCACCACAACGCAATTACAGGCGCACAACTCGTTGTCGATTTCCATTCTTCCAGCGATCGAGCAATTGATGCTGCTCCAAGCGCTTTGGTGAGTAGGGTCAAGGGTTCTAACAACAAGGTCGATCGCAAAGTTCTAACACAAAAGTAAGCCTGCAACTCTAGCTGGAGAAGGGCTTTACCTTTGCCCTTGCACAGGTTGCATCTTGTGGGGATAGGTAACCCACCAAGCAGCTAAAAACTCTCACAGCGATCTTGCCATAGCACTTCATAAATTCCTCGTTCCAGCGCCTCATCGGCGGCTTGGCGCTGCTCTTGCAGTCGCTGGACATCTGTCTTCGATCAAGGGTTCAGATCCTGCCCAGGTCATCATCCGTGCTTTGTATTGCTCGATCGGTTCTCGATAGACGTGGTACTTCGAGGACAGCAGCGCCATCACCTCTTGTACGGCTTGTTTGACCTCTGGCTCGGTGGGCGGAACTGCTCCTTGACATGCCATTGTTCTGACCTCGTGTTGTGTTGAAAATAATTCAATGCTGACCCTGAAAAATTTGCTTGGGAACTGAATGCATCTCGTGAGTTTCGCTGCACCGCTGGTTGATGTGGTGCTTTGCGCCCAGGGGTTTGCAATCTTGCTCCCTGTGCGATGGGCTAGGATTCTTTCCCATAGCGTTGCGCGACTTGAGGAAAGCGCTCCACGACCTCTTTGCTCGTCCACGGTTCGCCCACTGGGTGTCTTGGGTAGGCAATCTCAATAAAAGGCATCTCGCCCATGATTGCTTCATACGCTTCCATCCCCGCGTAAAACAATTCCTCGCATTCAATGTCTGGGTGACTTCCCTCCAGGCAATTCATAATACTCTGCGGATCAACTAGGGCTTGGCGATAAACGGTCTTACCCTGACCAATTAGCCAGCGGCAGAAATATTCAAAGCCGTCATCGGAGCAACCCTTGCCAATCAACCAAGCGACTCCCCACAAATCCCAGCGATAGCTCTCCACAATCTTGTCAGCAAAAACCTGCTGAAATTCAACAATCTCCGTGGGCGGTAACGTGGAGAGGATCTGCTGCAAGCGAGCGGTCTGTGTCTTGCAGTTCTTAGATGCTTGTCGGCTCTGGTCAATCAAATTCCAAAATTTGTCTTCAGTCATGATGTTCTCCCATTGCGATAGATGTCGGGGAGGCGTTCGTCGCAGCGAAAATGGCTTGGACGCGCTGCACTTGCTGGTGGACTTGTTCGACTGTCTGCCCATTCATCCGACTTTCCAGCACGATCGGAATGTCGATCGGAGCATAAGCGACATAGGGCAACCACCAGGTTGTTTCGCTGATTTGGGTATGGTTGTCCCGGATACCGTCGTTATCGGAGATATGCAGTTCAAGTAAGCGATTCTTCGCGCTTTGCAAGACTTGTAACTTCTCTGAAATCGAGCAATCGTGCCACAAGTTGAGATGAGCTAGGTCAATCACCAAATCAACGTTGGGCATCACTGTGAGAAATTGCTCGATTTCTGCCCTATTTTGCATGAAGTAGCGCTGAGGGTGATCAAGCAACGTTGGGTACATTGTTTCGACTCCAAGCCGAATGCAGCGATCGCGGCACAGTTGAGCTAACTGGGCGAGATGCTCAAAAAACTGAGCAATTTGGGCATCTGAATTTTCGGCATCAATCCGACCTGCATGAACGGAATAGGCTGAGATTTGCATCGCTGCCAGCCAATCGGTCAACCGCTCAAAATAGTCCAAGTCGAACTGTTCAGCGAGATTAAACGATCGATGTTCCTGCCAAACGATCGCATGATGCGCGCGATACTGCATTCCCAGTTGCTGATAGTGTTGGAGTACCGCGATCGTATCCATACTGGGTCTGACTCCGATCGCTAATTCCACTTGCCGAATGCCTGCTGCCCACAACACATCAAGCGCGGTGCGCGTCGTCACTCCCCCATAGGTCGATAAACTGATCCACAAATCATTCATATACTTGCCTCCATCAGGGACTTCAACTGCACTTGTACGGGCGGGCGAACGGCGCAGCCCAAGAGCTAATAATCGGTGAATCAGCGCGATCTAGCGTCGCATCGGATAACGGAATGTTGCGACTAAGGGATGCAGCATCAGTAGGTCGCCGACAAATGCCAAGACACAACTTAGTTCTTGGCGTAATTGCTCTTGTTGCTCGATCGACCAATCCAATTCGGGAAACTGAGGCGTGGGTGGCTCATTCCAACGGTGAGTCGGCTTCAATTGATACGCCAGTTCATACTGCTGCTGCTCGAATTCACAACGGCGATAGTGCATCGGATTGCCTGGACTGAGTTGAGCGATCGCGGCTCCGATCGATGTCGTCCAATTCCCCATCGTGATCACCAACTCATAGCGGTACTCTGTGTAATGATTCTCGTCGTTGTACGCCCAGTCATCGACATCGGCTCGGTGTTCCATCAGCACAACGGGAAACGGTAAATCATGCAAGATCCAAGTATCGAAATCTGCACTCAGTTCCGGTTTGTCACTTGCTAAGCGCGATTGGGTGGAAAACCCATCCGTCATCTGGGTGCGAAAAGCGACTTCACCCAACACACAGCGAACATCGGGGGCAATCGTGGACTGCAACTGTGCGATCGCAACGGCAGACTGCTCAATGAAACTGTGTTCCTCTGCGTCTAATGCCTGGATTTGCTGAGCGATGCTTTGACTCAGTTGAGCCAGACGGGGTTCGATTTGCGCTTGATGGGAGCGGCGCAAGGCTTGGTAACCCTCAAGGTTAAGAGAAAGCGTCATAGTAGGAGAATAAAGTAGATATCGTACATTTGTATTACTTTTCTGAGATCAGATCAACCGTAATCGGGCAAGGGTCTGAGTCATTTAATCCCACCACGCCCAAACGATCGGAGCAGGGCGACCTGTTCCCAACAATCGTTCTGCTTGCGCCAAACTATATTGCCCTGCTTCGCACCCCCAAGCATCCGCCACGTGAAGCAGTGGGGCAACACTCGCTTCGGATTGTGCCAGGATGTACAGCATGTCTAGATTCCAGTGTCGTTCTAAGTCCCGTAGCGGCAGTAAGCCGCAGGCTGGCAGTCCTGCTTCATCGCAGTGCAAAAACGGTCGCCCCATCAGGAACGCTCGCCATAGGGAGCGACGCGCTTCGAGGTCGCGCAACACTTGAGTCGCATCAAAGCGTCCGGAACTGGCATCTATCAGTTGAGCGATCGCAATTTCTTGGGCAGTGCAGGCACTGATGGGTTTCGTTGGGTCTAGCATCTTCACCTCTAGGGACTAATCGGAATTGAGCGTTTGCACCCCCCACTGCCAGGTTGCTCGCAGTCGAATGGTGGAAAGCTCGATCGTTCCAGCAGGTTCAAATCGGCGATAGAACGCTTGGCGTAGCTCACGGGAAATGTTGCCTTCAATCCGAATGCCACAGATCGCAACAGCTTGCTCCCAGACCGGGGATGCTACAAAGCCCTCGAAGTAGCAGTTCAATGCTTTTAAAGTGGGAGATCGTGCATACGCAACTAGATTTTGCGGGGTGATCCACAAGTTTTGTTGATCGTCGCCCTCAACAAATGCCTGAGCAATCAACTGCTCTAGTTGCTGTACTTGGAGTTGGTCAAAGGTAGCTCGGCGCTTGATCCCTTCCTGTCCTGACCAATCCAAGGGTTCACCAAAAACCAAGGTGTCGCGGAGTGTGCTATCTAAATTTAATCTGGGTTCTCTCATTGCTTTAAACTTCTCGTTTTGTAGTACTAGGTGTAATGGTTTACTTCAGTCGGTCACTCCTCGTCCAGGCTGATTCCAGCATTGTGGGTCTGCTCAGAAGTAACCTTGCGATCCAGTTGATAAAGTTGAATCAATAGCGTCTCGTATCTGCCTTCGTGATAGAGCGATCTCAAATCGTAAAAGTACTCCAGCGTCTCCGGAGTGGCAGCGATTTCTCCAATCAAAAAGCTAGATTCCAGGACTAGCAGATGGGCTTCACATGCCAGCTTGTGTTCGTGGGCGACGCGATCGATCAACCTGCTTTGAATCATTAAGGCAAGATCGAAGCTGAACCAACCTTGTTGGAGGCACCAGCGATTGAAGGCAAGCCCGCGACCCCAGAAGCGGCACATCCATTGGCAACGCTGGTTGGGCAAGGTTAAACTCCGCATCCCGATGACCTCCTTAAAGTTCAAAGCCTTCATTGATCGCGATGACCCAATTGAGGCTAAACAGTCGAGCCACGTACAGCACCACACACGCTAGTTCTTGAATCACGACCCGGTTCAGGTAAGCCATTCCATCACCCTGAGGATCAGGCTGGGGAAATTGGGACTGGATCTGGTTCAGCACTGCTGCTACCTGGGACTGCTGCCGCAGACCTTGTGGAAAAATGTGGACGGGTTGCTGCCAATCCTGGATCGCAACTTGCATCCGAATCACAGCAGCACCAGGTGTTCCATCCAGGTTGTCAAGTTGAATACTTTCAATGTCGCGCAGGTGCAGCGCAATCTCCCTCGATTGGAGCAGCCAGAAGGTTGGACTCGGTGGCACGAGGAGCGGGTCGGAACCAATGCGGTCGCCTGCCACAGCTTCCACCAGAAATTCGATGAATGCCGAGAACTGTGGGGTTTTGAGTAACGCTCTAGCATCCGCCGCGAAGTGGGAACGCATCTGATCGAGGCAGTGCTGTTGCGCCTGAAGTAACTCGGACTCCGCCTGCTTAATACTCAGACATTGGGTCTCGATCTCTTGACGCAATCGTGCCAGTTGCTCGGTCACGTCGCTCATTCTCTGCTGAGTGCAGGCATCGTAAGTGGAAAGCAAATCGTTAAGGGTCAACATGAGTAGAGAATTCATCTGGAACGGTTACAATCAAGCGCTTTCTCGGTTTGATGGAGCATCCAGTTCGAGTCGGGTATCGGGAGGTGCTTTGCCCATCGCCTGACTCACCAAGGACAGGAGCGCCTCAGTTCTGCGCTCTACAAATGCTTCAAAGTCATCATTCCACAGGGTTTCTGGCTCGATCAGATGCGATCGCAAAATTGCGTCGAGGCGAGATCGTGGAATGCCTTGATCGACCAGAATTTGCAGATACTGGCTCGGTGCATGACCGCCAATTTTCTGATTACTCAACTGTGATAAGGGAGTGCGATTGACCAAGCAGTTGTACTGTACAGGCGCAATCCCTTGCCGTTTACAGTAGGCGACTGGGAAGATGTGATGACTTTCGATCGGGTCGTTAAAAAATTGCACATCGAACAAGGCTTCGCCAGTCGCAAAATCGATCGCACCATGTTGTCGTAGTAAAGCACTCACACTTTTGTAGACCGCTCCACGGCGTTGTTGAGAACTGAGCAATCGGTTAGCACCGAAATGAGCATCCCGGATGGTCGCGGGAATTGCACCATCGCTGAGTAGCCAATCAGGGACTTCCAACATATCGCGGGCGGCGCGGACTTCGTGCCAGGAGGTGTACATTCCACAGCAGGCTCCACACCAAAACCACTGTTCGAGTTTCGATCGCAGTTGTTCGTGCGGCGGTCCGACCACCGTAAAAATCGCAGCTAACGCCACGAGTTGAATTTGGTAGGGCAAATCTTCGGTACTAAGTAGACGTTGACCGTGTAAAAAGCGAGCTGCCGTTTCATACCCCACCATCACTTTTTCGTTGTAGTGCCGGTATTCTTCCACACTTAAATCCAGTACTTCAGCCCGACCACAAGCAATACCAGGTAACTTTTTCAACGGCGTGGCAGCGATCCTCGCAGCTTGTCGTCGGAAGTAGGTTGCCACTAACGTGACACAGGCAAGGAAATCGGTTTCTCGCACCGATTGCAGCAGCGTGTTCTGTTTCAGTTGCTGCTCTTTGATTGCCCAATCGTGTCTAAGTGAAAAGTCTTCGCTCGCAAAACAGGCGGTGGCAAGATCAAAGAAATTTAGCTCAGTGCCTTGGGTGTTCGTTTTCTCGAAGACGCGGCAGACAGCGGCTTTGGGCAGTTCAGACCGGAGTTGAATCACAGGCACTTGATAATGCTCAAAGCGTTTGATGACATCTTGCTCAAAGCGATCGATCAGTTCTAATTTGACAGGGTCGTACTGCCAGAATCTGGAGTAGCCTTGTCGCCACTGCGGATAGTGAAACACTTGTGCGATCGGAAATAGTCCGCTGGCATACTCTTGATCTGGAGTGGTGCAGTCGATCGTTCCTTGCGCCCCAACCCTGATTCGGTTTTTGGGCAAGCTGAGAATCGCACTAGCGCGATCCAGTTCCGAATCGAGCGCTTTCGTGATGTCGATGTAGTACCAGAGATCGATTAGCTTCTGGGTGCGCTTGCCCTTAGTTCGGACTGAATTTTCGGAGAATAGAGTCATGTAGAGCGCAGTCGTGCGCTGTTGCCCATCGAGAATTAGGTGAGTGGGCTGGACTTGGGAATGGAGGCACACGCCTTCAACAGATCGAGGACGAAAACTCCAATCGCTCTGTCCTTGCTCTAGCAGCATGATCGAGCCAACTGGCCAGCCTAGGCTAACACTGGCCAGCAGTTCAATGATCAATTCATCACTCCAGCAAAAACTGCGCTGTAAATCAGGAATTTGTACTTTGCCTTGTTTGACCCGCAGCAACAAATCCGGCAAAGCTTCCTTGGTGATATCGAAGGTGGAGATGATCGTGTTCAAGCGGAAATGTCCTCCAACAACCTCTTGGAACAATAGATCGCTCGTACTCATTTCACAAGTCCTTGAGTCAACTTGCTATCAATTGATAGTAAGGTTCAAACAGTCATTCCCGGTCTGGGTACAAAACGGCACGAATTCTCGGCGGAAGTGGACAGGTGAGATCCCACAGTTCTACCGGAATCTGGTCGTAGTGATGCAGCAAGAAATCAAACTCGCCTAATCGCCGTAGGTAAACGGCTTTAAGACTACTCGGTGACTTATCCATATTCATCCAGCGCGTCATGGCAGGAAGGCTACAACCAGCAATATGAGCGAGTTGCGTATATGTAAACGCATATTCTTCGTACAGCTCACGGGGATGCTTTGATAGGCGGCAGTTGACGAAGACGCGAAATAACACACGCTCGATGTCTCCGAGCGGACGTTGACCCGACGAATCACTCATATCCGTTTCTCTGTTTCAATCGTTCTCATAAAGTTCTAAATCTGCTTCTTCAACCCAGTCGGCAATCAGCCATGAGCGGGATGGGCTATCTGAATCAAGTAGCAGCAGATACACCCATGCCCACTGTTGCAGCTCTGACTGATCTGCTTCGATCGGCACAAACACCTGCCCGATCACCATGCCCCAATCGGTCGCAGGATTCGGTATCCAACGACAGCGATCGCCGATCGCAAACTGAGGACGAGCGATCGCGTCTGGAAACTGCATCGGCAACACGATTCCGTCTGTGGAATTTGGCGAAGCCGAATTGAAGTCGCGATGATGCAGCATCAGTAACTCGAATAATGCGGCAATCGCATCAGGAGTCCGAGCGGTCGTGGCATCGATTGGAGGTTGAGCGTCAGAATTCATGCTGGGTTATGACCAATCGCACTGCTTCAGTGGGTTCAAGTGGATGAAGCATTCTAGATTGTAGGCGATAACCGACAAAACTTAGACGATCGCCTGTAGATCTGTCAACTGGCCTTGGTGACGATGATGCAGTGGCAGAAAATCAGCAACACCCCAACATCAAACAGCGATTCGGCAAAGCCATCCGGCGACGGCGACGCGAACTCGATTTGTCTCAAGAGGAACTCGCGGAGCGTGCAGAGATGCATCGCACGTATATTTCGGATATTGAACGTGGCATCGTGAATCCTTCACTGGAGGTGATTGAAAAGCTCACCGATGCCTTGAACACGACCGTTTCTGAGTTATTTGTGCAGTATGGGATCGATCACCAAGAAGTCCGCGATCACGATTCTGCTGAATAGACGGGACTGCCCTAGCTTGAAGCTGTTTCTGGAAGGAAAGAAATTCACTGAAAAAGTAGTTCCACTTTGAACATTTTGTTATGGATGCCCGCAAAAATAAAATCGAATTGCTCATCTTAAAATAGAGTAATTGACTAATGAGATATCACATTCGTAGTTTGGATATGGAATAATCGTCATCATCACAAACCTAAATCTTTCTGAATGCGAATCGCTGTGCTGAATCCATCAAGAAATCCTCTAGCCTCCTGCGGGTTAGAGAAGATTTCGTCACTCCAGAAGAACTCAGCCATCTCATTTAAGAGATCATTTGCAAACTTATCAAGGGGTATTAAACGAAGGGAACTAAATCTTCTAAGCATAGTTGGTGAGGCAACCTTACCACTATGTTTATAAATAGCTTTTGAAATCATTGAATAGATTGCTGCGTGATCAAGAGGTTGCCCTACAGTGCTTAAATTACTATTAGAGCCTAGGGAGAAGAAAACGAGACCGTGTTCGACATGAATTTGGGATCTCCATTCCTTTACCCATCTATCTAAATCTTTGCTTAAGACATTAGGGAGAAGCACACGGCGCGAGTTTTTCCCAAATTCAAAATAAATCACTGCACAATCGGCAATTCTCTCCGTAATTGCTAAATGTTCTACTTTAAGATGGCAGACCTCTTTAACTCTTAACCCTGAGTAGTAGATTATTGCACAAATCAAATATCGCTGCCAGGACTGCATAATTGCTCTATCCGTTCGTGCCAATCCTCTAGAATTCTTGATTTCACACTCTTTGTATAACTGTGAAAGGATTTCTTCACACTCATGAAGAGACAGATACTTTTCGTTAGTCACATAGTAATCTAGACCTCCTCTAAGAATAGAATTGGCTACAATTCTTTTCCGATACATCTTCTTTAGCAACACAAGCTCTTCAATATCTGCAAGAAAGGGGTCGCTTGAATTTAGATGAAATAGCCATTGTGAAACCTGAATAGCAGAACTGGAAATATGAAAATCCCAACCTCCGCGATATCCTTGCTCAATGAATCCCCATATGATGAACTCGCACAGTAAATCGGGGTCGATGATATCTTCTATCTCCAATTCGTGTACGGGTCGTTTTTTAACCTGATCTAGCCACCACATGAAGTGGCAAATATTTTTCAACAGTTCATCTGAGTCCGACTCAGATGGGAGAGAGGATACTCCTGTTACCTCTAAAGGTCCGGGCATTTCCCATGTTAAGTAAAATTTCTTCAACCCTACAGCAGGCAACTTTTTATATTTCTCTTGAAATCTTTGTCGGAACCGCAACCCGAAGTCATTAACTCCTAACTCATTTCTTTCAGAAAAAATTTGGCGTTGCAGTCTTAAAGGCAAGTCAGCGGGGCTTATGACAGGAATACTTTGTTCTAATATTTTGGATTGCTCTCGTGTTCGCTTGTTTTGCCCCTTACGTGCTGCCCTCAAATTTCTACCTTTAGCAGTTGAGCCTTCGTCGCCTTCAAGACACCCTGCACGAGCATACCATTCTTGACTTTGAATCCATTTAATAAATTTATTCAGTACAGATCGATAATTATCAGCAGTGCCTCTTCTGAGCTTACCGTCAGCTACAAGTGTCATTAGCTGCTGCGCGATCGCATCTTCAACTAATGGAGGTTGCCTAAATTCCTTGATTGAGACATTAGCAAGACACTCCTCAAAGTTTGACTCTATCTGTTCAGATGTATATTTTTGTCCTATCCATAAAGGTAAAACGTACTGCTTGAGTACAAATCTCAAGGTTGTTGTAAGACGCTTTTTAACTCTCACGGTCTCTGCTTGACTGAACTGGTCAAGGGCAATTTTTAAGTTAAATGAACTCATGGCGAAGTTACTCTAAGTTTAGTAAACAGAAGTATCAATATAACGACTGGAATGAAAATTGAGCTATATTTCGACTGAATTAGTGCTTAAATTTCATTCCGATTAGAGGACAACGCTATTTCACTATTTTCGCTTTTTACCGACCTTGATGAGTGTTTACAATGGCACCTCTTCTGACCCGGATTCAGAAGAAGTACTTCCTAGCATTCTAGTTCACTCGTCGGTACAGCTATCGAAGCCATCTAACAGTGCTTGCGCTGTTAAATGGCGCAAAACTCATAGTTCCAAAAATTTCACTAATTAACCTAAATTGTAGGTAGAGAAATTCATGAGCGACCATCCGTCAAAACTGCCTAAAGTTCGCCACTACTATGTTGATTCAACCCAGATTGACCTTTATCTAAGGGCTAATAACCACCCTACTGGAATAATCAGCGGTTCATCAGATTGCACTTCTTCGCTGAAAAAATCTTCAGGTTACAGGAAACTCAGGGTAATGCAGCAAGTTGATCAGAATATGGCTAAATTGCTGCAATCATGGGGTGGGTTTTGCCTAAGGGTTGGTCAAAGCTTTGGAAAGTTATTCAGCTTTCTGGGAATGTGGAAATTAGCAGATCCTGATCATGCACACTTGATAACTCTTGTCGATCAAAACTCAGGAAGAATTGTAGGTGCCGAGTTATGCTCGTCGCGCAGAAAAGTGAAAAGCGGAGTTTGGCTCTTAGTGGAGGCTTTTTCTAGTATGAAGGATACTTTGTGATGCCGTTGCCTAGCACCAACAGTTGTATTGACAGAAAGTCAAGCAATGTCACACCTCAAAATAATCGCCTAGCTTATTTTCCATCCGGGTATTCAGACGAAACGCTGCAAAGCTTGCTATCACGCCATTTGAGCCATCTAAATCATCCAAATCCTAAATCTGCTATTCAAGAATTGCTGGGGACATCAGGTGTCGCAACACTTAATGCTTTGCCAAGCCATTTGAATCGACTGATTTCTGTTTTACCACTGGGTCACCCCTACAGTGCTGATCAAATTATTGACTATCACACTTGTCTACCTTTCTTCGCTCCATTCTACCCTGTAGGACGAGAGCAGGCACTGCGCGAAGACATGAAAAGTGATCGAGGACTAAACGCCTATTTGCGTTCTGCGATCGCAAGTGGTTGTATTCGTCTACCCAGTTTCCTGCGCTATTGTCCGATATGTGTGACTGAAGACAAGAAGCGTTATGGAGAATGTTATTGGCATCGCCTACACCAGATACCTGGCAACGAAGTATGCTCGCTGCATAAAGTCTTTTTGGAAAAGAGTACGATTCAAGCACAAAGTCGTCGGTTGCGCTATCAGTTAATCTCCGCTGAAGAAGCTATTCAAGCAACGCTACCTCGATCGCTTGATTTGCTGAATCATTCTCATCAACATTACATCCAGATTGCAGAAGATGCAGAGTGGTTACTCAATCATCCAAATCTATCGCTAGGTTTAGAATCAATCCATAGACGATACATAGCACTACTAATTGATCGCGATTTTGCAAACTATCGAGGCATTATTCGCAATCGGGAACTGCTCAATGCTTTTGAAAATTACTATTCTCCTGAGTTTCTACGATCGCTTCAATCTGAACTTAAAGGAACTAGCAACTGGTTGTTTCGATTAGTGCGACCTCCGAAACACTCACAGCAACCATTGCATCACCTCTTGTTAATTCATTTTCTTGGGCATACAGTGGAGACCTTCTTCCAAGTTTCAGACGAGCTTCGTCCTTTTGGTTCTGGAGCTTGGCCTTGCTTGAATCCTGTGTGCAAATGCTACAAGCAGTTTTGTATCAATGAGTACGAGCTTAAATACGATAAAATTCATGGCAATCGCTTAACTGCCACGTTTAAGTGCGAATGTGGTTTCACTTACTCCCGTATGGGTCCTGATCCTTCGAGAGAGAATCTGTTTCAGGTTGGCAAAATCAAGTCTTGGGGAAATGTTTGGGAAGAGCATCTTAGAACACTATGGGGTGATTCAACCGTCACTTTGCAAGAAATGGCTGCTTATCTAGGCGTAGATCCCGAAACAGTTAAGTATCAAGCAGCTCGCCTCAATCTGGTCTATCCTAGACCAGGACGAACCGCTAAACAACTGCAAAGAACAGCTACGCCACAACTACAGTCAAACGAAGCTAAAGCGGTCGCTTCAAGCAAGACGATGCAGTATCGGGCTGGCTGGCTAGCCATCCTTGAAGAGAATCCAGAGGCTGGTAGAGCAGATTTGTCCAGAGATAATCAACGCGTTTATAGCTGGCTAAATTTCTATGATCAAGACTGGCTAAAAAATCACCTTCCGCTTTATAAGCAGCGTAGCCCTCAGTTAGCGTTTATTGATTGGCAACAACGAGATATTGATATTGCAACTGCCATGAGAGCCTCGGCAGACAAATTACGAAGCTTACCCGGAAAACCTCAGCGGATTACAAAAACAGCGATCGGTAGCGATAGCGGATATTTATCTCTTATTTGTAAGCAACTTGATCGACTACCAGTGACGGCGAGTATTTTATTCAAGATAACTGAGACAACCGAAGAATTTGCGATACGGCGAATCAAATGGGTTGCCGATTATTTTCGTCAAGAAGGCATTCAACCCAAACATTGGCAGATTGTGAAACAGGCAAACCTCAAACCTTACATAGCAGAAATACCGCAGGTGCAAGCAGCTATCATTGCAGTTCTGTCATCGTTTGAACTGACACACACTTCAGGAGATAACTAAATGGTATCTAGTAGAAACCATAACCTCGATAAGTTATCTTGGCGATTCGTCTCTCATGTACCATGCAGCAGCAAATCATACCGTTGTCTTGGTTGGAGAAGCAATAGAGCTAAATTGCATCAAAAAATTGATTTTAGTTTCTTCAGTACGAGCGTGATGGTTACTAGAGCAGGCTCTGATCCATCTGGAGAGCTAATTGGCGTTAATACTGCACACTTCACGATTGTATTCAGATTCTTGAGGTAACAGCAACATGGCTAAATATAAGGGGGAAATCTCTCAAGAAGCGATCGACAGAAAGCGTAGGGAGGGAAGAGGACAGGGAGAAGGACATAGTTATCTACCCTGGCTGACCATACATGAGGTACCGTCAGATGGTCGTGCCCACCAAGCCGCTGGCTGGAAGACAGACAAGCGTGACCACCAGTTATTGAGTGACGGAGAACTCCATTGTTTCTATGTCTTTGAGTGGGCGAGAAACGTTGTAGACATTCGAGAGCAATATCCACTTCCATTGGAGGCAACTTTGGAGATTGCAGAGTCGATGGGCGTGAAACATCCTTTACACCCAACGTCAAAGCATTCAACTATCATGACCACTGATTTTCTATTAACAGTCCAGAAAGGCGATCAAAGGGTTTTTCATCCGTGGTCTTTCAAATATTCTATAGACTTGAATGTTAAAGGTTTGCGTACGGCAGAGAAACTGGAGATTGAGCGCATCTACTGGCAATCTGTCAGAAATTGCCCTTGGTCACTTGTTACCGAGCGCCAGTTACCAATTCAACTCGCCAAAAATGTGGAGATTATCCACAAATCGCTTGATTTGACAGGCTTCAACTTAATTTACGATGAAGTTGAAGCCATTAATGCTTGGCTGACTCCAAGAATACAATTGCGAGACACAGCATTGAGACATCTGACAACTATGTGTGATACAAGCTTGGGATTTGAATGTGGTACTAGTCTCAGGGTTGCTTATCACCTCATTGCTAATCGACGCTGGATCATTGATATGCACTCTCCTATTGAACCTGGCAACATTCTGATTGTTCAAAATCTATAAAACTCATGGATCTTCTCATCAATAGTCTCTTTGATTGGCTTCTATCTGACGAGTCTGAAACTTACCGAATACTATGGCTCAATCCATCAATGACGCAAATGGCGATCATCCGGCTTTGGGTTGAGCGGCTAGAAACCTCAGTGATTCAGGTTTCAGATTTTAGGCAGGCAGTTGACAATCATCAAATTCGTCTACTTAAACACGACCCTTTTGCCTTGTATAGCCGTCCTGACGATATGTTTTCTGAAGCAGCACGTCAACAGAGAGATGCTGCATATGAGCTAATAAAACCCCTAGTAGTTGATAGCATCCCTCAGATTTTTGATCCACACCAACGAGGCAGTCTGATTCAAGAGGTGGCACGTAATACTCACAAGTCAAAGCAAACGCTGTACACGCAGGTGCGTATTTATTTCCAGCGTGGACAAACGCCTAATACATTGGCTCCCGATTTTCAAAACAGGGGTGGTCCAGGTAAACGTAAGACGGCTGGAGAAAAGAAAAGAGGACGACCAAATAAAAATGGTGAAACTACAGGAGTAAACATAACAGACGAAATTCGTCAGTATTTCGATTTTGGAAAGCAACTGCTTGAGAAAAGAGAAGTTAAAACTCAACTGGCGGCTTTTGATGCAGTAAATCAAAACTTCTTTAAATTGGGATATGAGATAAAAGAAGGGCAACCTGTTGCCATATTGCCGCCTGAACATGAGCGCCCCAAGATCTCCCAATTTAGAACTTACTTACGCGAAGAATTAGATATCGTCAAAATGACAGAAGCCACTATAGGCGAGAAACGGTTTCAATCCAATTGCCGCTCTATGCATGGCGACTCTACAACTATGGCCTTTTCAACAGGGTCTTTAGCTCAGTTCGATTCTACTCCGGTCGATGTTTATCTTACAAGCCAAATCGATCCTTCTCGAATCATCAGCCGAGTAACACTTTATCTTGGAGTCGATGTCTTTAGCCACATGATTGCGGCTGTAGAAATCAGTCTGAGAAAAGCGAGTTGGGAAGGCTTTAAAGTTGCTTTTTCAAGTGCAGCAACGGACAAAGTTTTGCTTTGTAAGCAGCATGGCATTAACATTACTCCAAACCAATGGCCCTGCAACAATCTCTTTGATGAACTCCTGACTGATCGAGGTGAAGGTAATAACTTGCAAAACAGATCGATCACAACCGCATTAGACGTAAACTTTTCAAATGCCAGCCCATATCGAGCAGACATGAAAGGAATCATTGAACAACTCATGAATATCATGAACGAGATTCTAATCGATGAGTTGCCCGGCTCAATTCCTGACGAAGTAGTTCGCGGTGATAGTGATTACCGTTTAAATGCTCGACTTGACATCAAGGCATTTAGACGACTTGTTTTACGAGCGATATTGTACTACAACCAGTATCAATACATACGCAACTATCCTGTTGATCTATTCATGATTAGCGATGGGGTACCGAAGATTCCAATAAAGCTTTGGAACTGGGGCATTGCTAACCGTGGTGGGTTACTCAGAAGAATAGACAATCAAGCCCTTATCCTGAACCTATTACCGAGAAGTAAAGCTTCTTTAACTCGTGACGGCATATACTTTAAGGGCATTTACTATGAGTGTGATATTCCCGAAATCCAAAGCAGGATTGATCGAATTGCAATTACTAAAAAGCGCGAATCTCTGTCTATTTCTCATCATCCTTTTGATAAAATAGATGAAATTTACCTGCATTTAGGTAAGGGAGAAACGGCGTTGTGTAAGCGAACGAATAATCCTAAAACTCAAGTATTTCCTGGTTTCTCATTTGAGGAGGTAGATAATTACAATATTTCAGAAACAGAGAGAATAAACGCTCAGATTGGTCAACAGCATCAGGGACGCGCTGAACTTCATGCACATCGAGATAGCGAGGTAGAGACTTCGACAAAAATTGCAGAGCAGGCAATTAGGGACAGCGGTCTGAGTCCCCATGCGCGCCTGAAGAACATACGCGAAAATACCAAGGCGGAACAAGAATTTGAAGCTCAGCAGTTGCAGTCTAGTTCAGATGCTGTAATTGATGCCCAAAACAATGAAGCCGAACTTATAGCGGAGAATGCGAATCAGGAAAGTTCTGATGTGAGGGGACAGTCAAGCTCAAATCAGAAAAGTTTTGTTCCCCGCCCCACTTATTCACAGTTATTACGTCAGTTAGCTGAGGAGGAGGATTGATTATGCAAAAACGCCCCCCATTGATTCAATACGCCACATATTCGCAGCCAATTAATAGAAAGTATAAAGGAAACCCTTTCATAGAAGCTCTGCCACCTACACTTGAGTATTCTGTGGTTGCCAAACTGCTCAAAAACGCTATTGACTTTCAGTCAGAAGATCGTTCTCTACCAGTTCATGAGCGATTGCAAACACTACAAGAAATACTGCTATGGCGTTGGCCTCTAACATTTAACATTGATTTGTACTATCTCTTCGATCGCATTATTCGTCCTGGATATAGAGGACGTAACCCGATACATAGGGATTTTTGGAATAACGTGCGGGCAGGTCGACTATTCTTGACTGACGATACCCCTTTACCAGATACAATGGAATCTACCGCCAGTTCTTTTGCTGTAATCGGTGATAGTGGTATTGGAAAAACTTGTGGTGTAAAAAGCGCATTGTCACTTTATCCTCAACTTATCCTTCACAGTGAATACAGTGATCAAACGTTCAACCGTCAACAAATTGTTTATTTAGTTGTTCCGTGTCCACCAGGTGGAGGATTAGTAGCCCTTTGTCATCGATTCTTTCGTAAAGTGGACGAGATTCTGGGAACTAACTACTACCGAATCTATACCCGTAATGGAAGAGCGGCAATAGGTGAAATGATTGGTCATATGTATACGGTTGTTCAGCTACATGGTATCGGTGTTTTAGTCATTGATGAAATTCAGAATTTAATAGACGCAAAGGCAAACGATGCTGATATTATGCTTAACACCTTTGTAGAATTCGTAAACGAACTATGCCTACCAATTGTTCCAGTGGGAACTCCAGAAGCCATTGAAGTCCTGAGTAGGGCTTTTCGTGATGCACGTCGTGTAAGTGGTCAAGGAGACTGTGTAGTCAAGAGAATGAAGCAAGACGAGCTTGACTGGGAGATCTTCGTCCAAAAGCTGTGGCAGTACCAGTATTTACAAAACTTTACTAAGTTAACTTCTGACTTGCGGGATGCACTTTATGATGAGTCGCAGGGTATTACTGATCTAGTGATCAAGGTTTTCATACTTGCTCAGATTAGGGCAATGACAACCGAAGAGGAGGCAATGCAAGAGGTTCTATCTCTACAAGCAATTCGTTCGGTTCGCGAATCACTCTCACTTCTTCAACCCATGTTGGAGGCACTTCGCTCTGGAGACGAGAGTGCATTGAGTCGTTACAAGGATCTTCACGATGCAATTGATATTAAGGGACATGTAAATGACGCTTTGCTCAAACTTCCTGTTTCAACGGTGAAAGTAGAAACATCCTTGAGTAGAACTGGTCAGCAGACTGGTGACCAGCGAAATAACATCTCCACAAGTAAAGAAGGTGGAAGTCCAAAAAAAACAAGGAAGGCAAAGAAGCAGAAGACTGTTATTTACAAAGGGGGAATATTAGAAGTAATCATGATTGGACGAACCAATGATGTCACTCCCTATGAATCTTTACTCCAAGCCAATCACATCCAAAACCTTGATGTCTACGTTTACTAAACCGTTTAATCAGTGTATTGCAAGTTTTGTAGTGAATTAAGAGCAGGGCTTTCAGATGCAGAATTCCGATTTTGAGAAGTGCAAGTAAGAGGTCTCATGAATTCTCATAACGCAGTAATTCCCTACTTCCCTACAGGTCGTCCTGATGAGCTTCTGTATAGCATGTGTGCAGCTTTTCAAGACCATATGCAGTTTCCTAGACCTCATTACACAATGGAGGCGCTATTTGGTTCTAAATGGGGACATGCAACTTACGATCTGCCAAATCGACTAGGGTACTTAGTTAATAATCTACCGCCTAGACACAGCTACACAGTTGACGAGCTTATTGACAATCATACGATGTTGCCTTTCTACAGTCCATTTTGCCCTCAGGAGCGCATTCAACGTGTTCGAGAAGTAATGCAGCATTCAGAGAGAGGTAGCGTTCATTCCCTTTTAGGAATTTTATATATGCGACAATTAAAATTCCTGCAATTTTGTCCTCTCTGTGTAGAAGATGATACAAATTTGTTTGGCGAACCCTACTGGCATCGTGTTCATCAAGCTCTTGGTGTAAAAGTCTGTCCAATCCATGCTGTTTTTTTAGAGGCAAGTCATGTATCTATTCAAAACCCAGCAAAGGCTGACACATTCATTTCAGCAGTAAAAGGTACTCATGATGTTACTCCGCGCCCTCTTAGCTTAAACAAGCTAGTTCACAAAATCCTTCTACAAATTTCTCGTGATGCTTTGTGGCTTCTCAATCAAAAGGGTTTAGTTTCTAGTTCTGAACAACTCCACGCAAGATGGATCAAAATACTAGTAGATAAAGGGTGGGCAACCTATCAAGGAACAACTAGCCGTCGTAAGGAGTTAAGCAGTGAATTTCTAAACTATTACCCTTCAGAAATACTCACGCTACTCAACTGCGAAATTCGTGTCGGAAAGGATGGAATGGATAGACATTCTTGGGTACATAGGTTAACTTACAGGAACAAGCAGGAATTACAGCCGATAACACATTACTTACTATTTATTCAGTTTCTCGGCCATACACTTGAGGAGTTTTTTCAGCTATCCCATGAATTTCGTCCATTTGGTTATGGACCTTGGCCTTGTCTAAACCCTGTATGTGAAAATTTTAAGCAGATCTGTATTAAAGAATTTTCGTTAGATTACTCCATAACACCTGGTCATAGACCAGTGGGTAGATTTCAGTGTGCATGTGGATTTACGTATGCTCGTCTGGGTCCTGATTCCAGCAGTGAGGCGGGATTTCGCTTTAGTAGGGTAGAGTCCTATGGAATCGTTTGGGAAACAGCTCTAAAAACATTTTGGGCGAATCCATACATTAGCGTACATGAAATGGCGCGAAGATTAGGTGTTCATGACAAGACTGTGAAGCGGCAAGCTGCTCGATTAAATTTACCGCTGCCAAGACAGGCAGTCTTTCCAATTGGAATTGGTGCAGAGATTACTCGTCGGCGATGCCAACCTTCAAAAGTAGATGAGCAACAGCTTTACCGAGACGAGTGGCTCGCTATTAGAGAAAAATGTCCAGAGGCAGAGCTGAAGGAACTGAGGATGTTAGCTCCTCGTGCCTACAATCGATTAAGTAGATACGATGCAAAGTGGTTTAGTGAGCATTGCCCTTCATCGACAAGGGTTGCCACACCTCGCACTTCTGGTCAGATTAATTGGTCTGAGCGAGATGCTGATTGGTCAAATGCTATTCTAGAGGCAGCAAATCTTCTTCTATTTTCCCCAAGTCGTCCTAAACAAATTACGGCATCTGTGCTGGGTCGGGAGATCGGAGAGTTAACAAAAATTAGAGGTAATCTTGACAAGCTACCGCTTACTACACAGGCTTTGGCTGAAGTTGTTGAAACACCTGAACAGATAGCTGTGCGTCGTATCCATTGGGTCACAGAGCGTTATCGCGAGGAGAACGTTTTTCCGACAAGAAATCAGTTCGAGAGACGGGCTGGCATTTATCCTAAAGTTAAGCAGTCAAATGTAGTTCAAGGGGCGATCGCAGCAGCACTCTCTACACTTAGCTTAATGAGGAGTGGAGCCAACGGCGCAAAATAGTGCTTCTTGGGAATGATTTCGGTAAAGCGGTAGCATTAGTGAGCTTGCTTGCAGTGGTACTGGTTGAAGCTTCAAGCATGGTTATGGTGGTTAATGATTAGCTCCTACGCAGCTTCAAAAGCAAAATTAACATAGGCACAAGCGATCGCTTGCTTCATAATTCACGCGTTGCACTTCTCTTGGATCAAGCAAATGAATAAGCACTTCCTACAAAGTCGCGCTTTGCCCTGATGGCATACAACCACTTAGCAAACAGTAATACTTATGGCACTAGCAGACTACTGTTGTTCCAATCGTCACGGCAACTAAAAATAGCTGTCGTCTAACTCTGCCATTGGCTGAATTGGACTTGCGATCTTTAGGCAGAATTAACCTACTCAGGACACTCCGTTGCCGTTCGCTATGCCCCAATTCTGCTTGGAATTGGTACGGGGTATTACTGAACTATACACTTTTTAATTACCCATAATTCTGAGAAGCTTTTCTAACTCGTTCTTCACAAATCTTAAAGGTTTTCTCATAAAGTACTAGTTCAGATAACTATTACCTAGTCCAGATAATTATTATGAGTCCAAGTAATTATTGTAAGTCCAGGTAATTATTATTCCTGATCACGGACAAAAACCGCTGTTAGTCTTCTAACGGAGTGGACCCGATCGCAGAATGCTCAGAATCAACCAAAGACCCAGAAAACTCGCCGCTGCGAACAGTACATCACTGACCCAATACACCTGACTCGATTGAGTATTGGAAGAGATGATTGCGGCTCCCATAATCAACGAGCCAACAACGATACTGAAGGACAGTCGATTCGCTGAAGAATCGATCGTGCGTCTGATAGGTTCTGCTTCACGAATCGAGAAATTCCACTGCAACGTTTCAGAAGTAACGCGATCGAGCAACAATTCCACCTGTCGCGGAGATTGCAGCGATAGATTTTTCACATCTAACGCGGTTCGTAATAGTGCAATGAGCGGAGCTTCCCCAACAATCTGCCGCTGAAATACCTCGGTCATCATTGGGCGAATTTTATTTGGAATGTTGAAATTCGGATCAAGCGATCGAGCAATCCCTTCTAAATTCGCGATCGCTTTTGCACAAAGTCCTAAGTTTCCAGGAACGCGCACTTTGTTATCTCGAACCACTTGCAGCACTTCATACACCAACTTACTAAAGTTGACTTGCGAAATGTTCATACTATAGTAGCGGCGCAATAATCGATCGAACTCTGTTTCGAGCTTGACGCGATTAATGGGTTGTACAGGTGGCGCAAGTTGGAGCACTAATTGAGTACACCTTTGAGCATCGAGATTGACGATCGCTAACACCAGTTCCAAAATAAGCTGCTGTGTTCTCGGATCAAGTCGCCCGACCATGCCGCAATCAAGCAATGCAACTCTACCATCATTGAGATAAAAGACATTTCCCGGATGTGGATCGGCGTGGAAAAAGCCATCTAAACAAATCTGCTGGAAGAATGCTCTAAGTAATAGGGTTGAAATCTCTTCTCGCGCTTGTAAATCTGTGGTGCCATCAAAGCTGATCGGCGGAAAAGCAGACAGAATTGCCCCACCATCCAACCATTCCATTGTGATCAGCTTATCAGTGGTGTATTCCCAGTAGATTTGCGGCACAACTAGCTGATTGGAATTAAACCAACGAGTATTACTTAAATTCTGCCGGAGTTGATCGGTATATCGCGCTTCTTGAGTGAAATCGAGTTCATTTCTCAGAGCTTCCGCGAATTCTTCAGCGATCGACACAATATCGTAGTACTGCCCGAATTCCGTCTGAGCGACTAACCGCGCAACCAGACGAATCAGAGAAATGTCTTGCTCAACAACAGAACTCAGTCCCGGACGCTGAACTTTTAGCGCCACGGCTCGACCATCTTTTAAAACGGCTCGGTGCGTTTGCGCGATCGAGCCTGCCGCAACTGGCTTGTAGTTAATCGAGGCGAAAATTTCTTCGATCGGCTGGCTGAATTGTTTTCGCAACATCACTTCGACTTCAGCCCAATCTATCGGAGGTACTTCAGCTTGAAGAGTAGACAGCGCCTCAATATACTCAGCAGGTAAAAGATCGGGACGAGTGCTAAGAAGTTGTCCGAGTTTGACGTAGACCGGACCGAGATCAACCAGGATATTTCGTAGGACAGCGGGCGGGGGCAGTTTCGGCTCATCGACCTTACCACCTGTGAGCAGTCGCCGCATATAGTCCCATCCATTTCGGAAAACGACTTCTACGATTTCACCTTGACGAGAGCTAGTTTGAACAAGTCTAGAAAACATAGAAGAAATGGGAACAGGGCTGATTTCTAAAGTAACGTACGGCAAGGAAATTCAGCTATCTACTTTCAGAGGGAAGAGAGTCGGAAAACCGATCAAATCGATCGTAAAAAAACAAGTTAGGCTATGACTAATCGCGATCGAGAGTTTTTCCGTGGAGTAGCGCATGAATCGATTCTGGAGCGTGGCAAGTAAAGCCTTGGGAAGTGTCTTTCTATGCGGTGGTGGCGTAGTGTCGATCGCGCTTTCGCTGACGATTTTAGCGCTGCAACCTCCAGTTTGGGCTTCCACGATTCTTGTGATTCTACTCGTATTTTTCGGGCTAACTCCAAGTGCGATCGGCGGTTTACTGCTCTACGCCAGCTCTAAGGCGAACCGTCACGCAATTCGCGATCGATTTTTTCAATTACTCCATCTCAAGCAGGGACGGATTTCGCTGCTTGATTTTTCCAGAGCCACTCGACTTGAGCCAGAAATCGCTCGTCGTCATCTTGATCTGTGGGCGCGTGAATATGATGCGAATTTCGAGGTGAGTGACGCGGGTGAAATTTACTATGTGTTCTCAAATGAGGCAATTCCGCTGCCGCCTGCGAGTCAACCGTTTGAAGTTGCGCGGCAAGTCGTGAGAGAAATTTGGCGATCGTTCTAGCTGAAGACAACTTCTTTGCTTTAGGAAAGTAGAAATATTTTCGTCATATTCGATACAGAAATCTCAAACTATTTATTAAAGTTTTGAACTCGATTTTTATCGATTCCTGAATTGCATTGATCGCATCCGGGGATCAAATAAAGATCGGGTAAATGTGATTTAAATGCACTTCCATCTTTAGGTAGAAAGATTAGAATATTGAGTGTCAAGTTTACTTCATAAAACTGTTCGACGAAGCTTAAAAAAATTACGAGAAATTTTCAAAAAATCGTAGTTAGTCCGTAAGCTTTGTTACAATATATGAAGCAAATCCGATACATAAATGTAGAAGCTGGATTTGTCTCTCCAGAATCTAAAGACATCGCCCGTAATGGCTTCATTCATTGTTGTAGTACCCTTCACGGACGACCTCCCGACATAGTTCACTTCACAGTTCGAGGAACGTTTCAGCATGAGCTTTCGGAAACTCGACGGCTCCGCCCAAGAGCGCGATCGTCACGATAGAATTGCCTTTTCTAGTTGGGTAGCTCACCCACTCGCTACACCTCACCAGACTCGTGTTAAATTTGCTCCCCTCGCTCCCCTGCGTCGCAAACTTGACAATCTTGAAGTCCGCGACTCAAAATTTGCTCATTTTCTAGCAGAACGCATTCCCGCTCAGTGTCCGTTTGAGCGCGATGTAAAATTATTTGGTCGGACACTTTTCCACATTCCGCCGATGTGCAAATTGAATCCGCTTTACGATGAAGTCGTCGCACTCCGCTTTCGTGCTTTGTGTTATTTGGCGGATGAATGTGGCGAAGATATCAGCCAATATTGTTAGAAGTTACCTAAATTTAATCTTGTACAGCAGCGGTTTCTCTAACCGCTTTTTTATTGCGATCGATTGCGCTTGTAACAAACCCGCAATTCACGTTTCTAAATCGATCAATTTACATTCTGAAAAACTAGCAGAATGCCACTCTCACATCGATAAACTTTCATCTCGATCGCGGATCTCTTGGGGACGAAGTGGTATGTTTGAAATTGAAGCAAGTAACTGCTTCCCTGGCAGATCAAACAGCCAAATCCAGTTCAATTCAATGAGGTCAAGACGCTGTTTTACTCTACATCTGTCTCGTTCGACGGCAACAGCACCCAACGCACGAAATTTGATATTTCCTCTTCTGGCATACCAGGGAGTCCTGCAATAAATTGGCGCTAAAAATTATTTTGTGTTCAATTTGTGCAACTCTATCTAGAATGGATTTACTTGAGGAAATCACTCAGAGATTAGGCAACTGGGTGCTGTTGTACTTTTAAACGAAAAGGCAGATTTCAGCATGGCGATCATTGCGCTGAAGGCGTGGTATTTGGAACAGTATGAACCCATTCGGGAACTTGAAAAACGTCCCCACGATTTGAGATTGAGCAAAAATAGTCTGCTGAAATCGGGATTAAGGGCTGATTTTCTAGAAGATAGCGATGAAGTGAAGAAATCAACGTGGTTTCAACGCTATCTTCAAGGTGAAGTGGTTGAATTCTACATCGAGGGAAGTGGCGGTTACGCGATTTCTAATATTGATCTATCGAGCCACGAAATCTATTTCTCAAAACAAGAAGTGATGGCGAATTTAGAGCCTGAAATCTTCTTTTCATATCAGACCGAGTTTACAGATTCCGGCGATTTGCTGCGCGATGAACTCGAATCGGTAATTGATAGCCTAAATCGTCGATCGCGTCTCCCAATTACGCTACGAGAATCTCATCGATTGAGTGAAGGCGCGATTCGGTTAAATAGCTCTTTGATGCGATCGATTCGTCAGTGTCTTTTATTTATCGGCGATGGAACGACGATCGCGCAAATTCCCGATACGCCCCCGTTATTAATTCCCAGCCCGAAAGTCTGTGTCGAGATGGGGTACGCGCTACAAAGTAAGCGATCGGATCAAATCCTTCTAGTGCAGATGGAACGATCGGATATGCCGGGACAATTTCCGTTCGATATGCCGAGCCAGAACCGATTAGTGTTCAAGGATAAAACGCAGTTGCGGAAAGCGTTGCCGAAAGCGATCGAATCTCAGTTGCAGCGGTTTAATTTGTTGTGAGTTTGAGAAGTCTTCTCGCTTCGATTTAGTCCCGCCCCGGAATGGAATTCGGGGCGAATGAGCAACGAAGCGCAAAAATCCATCAAATTCACTTTAATTTGCCGTGAGTTGTCAAAAAATTAGAAGCTCCGGATTCTGCAAAGATCCGGAGCTTTCCAAACGTCTGAAGAATCGATTAATCCTGAACTTCACTCAACGCATATCGAGCGATCGCTAATGTCAATTTCGCCTGTTCGGTTTCCGACAATTTCGCCCAATCGGTTGCTTTTACAGCCGGTTGCTCGCCCCGCATCGAATACGCCAACGGACGCGCCAATACTTGTAAATCCTCGTCTGCCCACTGCGGCAATGCTTCCTGCACACAGAGCACGAGTTGATCCGCCAAATTCGCTGAAGAATCTGCCAGTTTCTGAGCTTGACGAGCGATCGCATTTAGAATCGATTGCGGTACTGTCGCGAACTTCTGAGCCAAAGACGATTCGAGGGTAGGAGCCGCAAACAGCGAATCGAGATGAGCAAAAAACGCATCCGCCCGATCCGAAATTTCGTCATCGGAAAGTGAATCGATCGAAAACTTCTGCTCTAACGTGTTGAAAAACGATTCCGATTCTCGGTCAGCCGGATTCCAAGGATAAGCGATCGCGCTATCGGGAATTTCCGCCACTTCGACCTTTACCACGTCAGCATTGTCAGACTGCACCGACACCGCTTCCGATTCAAGCAACGCATCTAAAAGCGCCTGCTGCATTTCAAGAGAGTTAGAAGAACCTGCTTCGTGTGCCATGACAATAATCCGCATCTGTAATGAACTAGGGTGGGTGTGTTTGATGGCTATAGCTTCAACCCGATTGTTGCCAGTTCCGTAACTGACCTATCAATTTACGCTAAATCGCCTAGAATTTCCAAATCTTTATGATCGAGATCCGTATTTCTCAGGGTAGATCCTTAATTTCGCCCATCCGCTGGCGATACCAAAAATTCCAAAATCGAGTTCTGCGACCCGCCAAACTTGATTTGTGCCCCTGAATAAAGTGGCACTTCGTAATTGTGAACTTTCTGCCAGCCATTCACGGTCGAAACCCAAGTCCCATAGCGCGAGAAATCCCGCAAAATGTACATCGGCTGCATCTGGTCAGCGCTCCGATAAATAATTTCAGCGTGTCTACGGGAAACTCCAGGTTCGTTTGCTAAAACCAAATCATTTTCTGCACTCATGCCGACTTTCATAATGCCGCCGCGAATCGTCCATACTTTGGAATTTTCTAGCGATCGCAAAGATGCCACCGGATTTTGCAGTCCCAACTGGCTTGGAGTGTGCGGAATTTGGGTCATGCCTTCCTCGATCGGCTTAATCAATTCCCCGTTAAATTCCGGGTGCATGTATAGAACGGGAAGCGTCCAAGCCTGATGATTGAACCGAAATAAAGTCAGTAAATGCTGACGAGCGACCGCGACCGCTTGATCGATCGGCATTCGATCGGTCAACGCCTGCGCGAACGTTGCAATAAAACTGAGCGCTTCTTCATCGGTGATCGAATCCCGCATCGCTAACACTGCCGGAACTCCGTGATGCAGCAGCACCTCAGCCAAACTACTCCGGGGAATCGATTTTCCGCCCTGATCTTCTGGCTGCGCTCCCCAACAGGCATTAAACACCGCTAATTTCACTCGACAGCGGGTTAAAACTTGCGCGAGTTCTGTTCCATTCATCGGCTGATTTGGGCGCAGAAACAGCAACCCCCCATCCGCAGCGGGAACCCCATGACCCGCGTAAAACAAGACATTATAATGACCGTTTTCTAATCGATCGATGAGTTCTCCCGAAGTCGGCTGCAACAGCGTATCGACAAAACACGGAGCCGCCAACCGATTCGCCCCTTGCCGCTCTCGTAAAATTCTCGATAATGCGATCGCTTCTTGCTCTAATTTCAGCCGCTTCAATTCATCGCGCTTGTGGTTATCGAATCCGCTTGGTAAATCCGGAGCCGCATCTTGTCCGAGAACGAGCAGCACGTTTAAGCTAGTTTCCGATCGCAAAGCAGGCAACCCGTCCACATCGCTCGTAGTCCGACTAAATAAAAGCTGCTGACTCAGAGAAATTGCCTGTTTTCCAGCATCGCTCTGCATAATTTCCCAAGGAAGCGAAATTAGCTCAGGATCGCGCACATCTAACCGCAATCTCAGCGCTTTATTTTGTCCCTGAGCGATTCCCTGACTGCGATTGAGACTTCCTTGAATCACGCCATCAAACAGCCACTGCCAGAGATTAATCCCCAAATTTTGCATCAACCGGGTACTACGGGGGAGCGGCTGACCGATCGGAGGTTCGAGCGCTTCTACTGGAGGAGCCACTACTTGCGAAACGTGCGGTACATTCGGAAGACCGCGTGAGGAAAACATTTCCTGCCACGATCGCCAATGATGCGTTGATTCATCCGTCCACAAACAATCTCGTAATAAGTACCCACCGCGATACGGAGCTTCGATCACATGAATCGCAAAATGTTGAGCTTGAGAGGCACGCAGCCGTTCGATCGCGAGACTTAAACAGGGAAGTTCAGACGGTGACATGAATCAGCAGGTGGGTTAACTCCGGAATTTTAATCTTAGTCTATTGTGCGGGTGGGGTGGTCGGTTTCGTCGGGGCACAGGCTCTAAGCTGTTCAGCCGAAAGCGTCGGACGAGTAAAAGACGGAAGCGTATCTTCTTGTTGCCACCCCGCATTCCCGATTCTGACTCCATTGGGTAAATTGACCGGAACCGTACAGACCTTCAATCGAATCCAGGGAGCAGCATCAGAAGTCGATCGCTGTTGTGTCTCAACCTGCAAGACTGTTCCAGGCGGAATCGAAACAAAGGCTCCGGTTGCCTCCGGTTTACGGAAGAGTCTCGCTCCCGCTTGATCGATGCGGATAATTGTTCCAGAGGTGAGGGGTTCTGGGGAAGCAGGAACGGGAGGAACGGTTGGAGCAGTCGTGGTTGGGGCTTGCGTTCCGAGTCGGGCGATTAATTCAGGCGCAAATAGAGCGACGATCGCACCTGCAATTCCGAACATTACTAGGAGAACAAATCCGGCTCTTAGCCAAGGAGTTCGACGCGGTTGCAGTTCGGTTCTCAGTCCAGGTGGAGAAGTCGCAGGCACAACCACTTGAGTTGGTTTTGCTAAGACCGATTTCACCACGGTTGATTTTCCAGTTTCGCGAGTTTGACAGTGGATTAACCCGATCGTTACGTTGTCGTGACCGTTCTGCGTGTTGGCAATTTCCACCAGTCGTCGCGCTACCGTTGCCGGATTCGTTTTTCCATCAAGAATGGGTACGATCTCGCTTTGCCAGTATTCTTCAACGCGATCGTTATCGCTCAATCCATCCGAACACAGCAAGAACACACAATCCTGATCGAGCACAAATCGCTGCACCGTTGGGCGCAGATAGCTCGAACTGCCCATTCCTAAAGCCTGTACGAGTGATCCGGCTGACGGATGCTGTAACGCTTCTCGGTAAAAGGTATAGCCTAATCGGGCTTCTCGCGAGGCAACATCATCATCAAGTGTCACCTGATAACAGCCTTGGCGAGTAATTCGGTAAGCGCGACTGTCCCCCACATGCGTCAGAAATAGTTCATGTCCTTGAACCAATCCCATCACAACGGTCGTTCCCATACGTTGCCGTTCTTGTCGCCGCTCAGCATCATTCTTTTGCGCGATCGCATCATTCGCTGCACAGACCGCCTCTTCTAATCTCGATTCCAAGTGGTTTGGCTCGATCGATCGCAGTTCATCAACGATCGTTTGAATCGCTAAATTTGAGGCAACTTCTCCGCCTTCGTGTCCCCCAATTCCATCACAGACAATGATTAGAGGCTGATTCCCGCTGGTTCCGCTCGATGGATAGCAAGCATCTTCGTTTGTTTGGCGGCTTGGACCTTGATCGCTCAATGTAGCGATTTGAATCTGGCGCGATTGTTGAGATGCCTGAGACGCGATCGCAGCATCCAACACCTGATTCAATTCATCGATGCTCGTTCCTTGGATCAAATTCTGACAAAGCTGCTCGAAGAAATCCGCGATCGCAGGTTGAGCTTGCCAAGTTGACCAGAATTTTCCTAAATCTGCCAGCGTTGCCGAATTGAAATCGAGTTCTAAAATTCTGACGGTATCGCCATCTACAAAGATGAGATCGGGATCTAACAGCGTCGAGGCAGCTTTTTCAATCGCCAGCGATCGCCAAAGTTGCGCGAGTTGTTGCAGAAAATGAAGCTGACGAAATCCACTGCTCGAATTCCACACTTGCACTAATCGCGGCATCAATTGCCCGGATAAATCTTCTCCCCGCTGCGATCGCGCCCCACTCGGATGAATTGGAGCCGATTCTAGAAAGAGAATTCCACCTGTCACCGCATACGGTTGAGGAATGGCGGGACGTTCTCCCATCAGATGCAAATAAGGCTCAAGCGGTGGCGGAATCTCGATCGCGGTCGGTGGAAGTCCTGGTTTAGTGTCAAGCGCAATCTGATCCGATTTGAGGAGAAAGCGATCGTCGATCAATGTCCCCGGTGGCTCGGTGGCTCCCACTGCCCAGAGATACCGCTTTGGAATCCGCGTTTGGCAGTGATGACAAAACTCCTGGCTTTCGGGATTGAGCGCCTGACAGAAATAGTTGGGGCATTGCACGATCGGATCAGTTTGCATTGAGAAATTGAGTTTCTACGGTTGGCTCAGTTCCAAGTCGCTGCACATGAGGTTGAGCATTTCCCACTCTAGCAATTTTTGTCGATCGAGCGTGGATTTGGCTGCAATTCCGCGTTTACCCCCGTTGCGATCGCGTTCTTCTGAGGCACAATAAACCAGTTTTTACCGAGATTGGCTATGTCTTCCGTGTGTCATCGCTTCGGGTTTGCTTCTGTCGTCCTGAGTCTTATGATCGTTGCGCCCAGATCGATCGCGGCTCCTACCTTTACGCCGACTGCTCCGCCTCCGGTGGCTCCCCCGTTACCGCAAGAGGTTCAACCCGATTTTCGAGTGGCAGCCCTTCAGCGCGACTTTCAAGGCAATCTCTGGATCGCGTCTCCACAAGGATTGGTGAGAATTGACCCGAATACCGGACGATTGATTTCACGAGCACAAATGCCGAATCTACCGATTTCTGCGATCGCTCAAGATCGAGTGGGTCGAATTTGGGTTGGAACGAGCGAAGGACTCTGGAGAATCGATCCGAAAACGAACCAAGTCACGGCGCAAAATTTATTTCTACCGTCGAATCGCGTCTTGTCGCTGTTAGTCGATCGACGTGGCTTTCTCTGGGTTGGAACCGATTCGGGTTTAGCGCTCGTGAGTCCTGATCAAGGGTTACGCATGACCACCTTGAAAAATCTACCGGGCGTGAGTGCGAATGCGCTCTCGTTAGATCCGGAGGGTCAGCTTTGGGTGGGAACGCTCGAAGGATTAGTGCAAGTCGATACCGCAAGCGCAAGAATTTTACATACCTCGAATTTAGATGAAGGAGCGGTTCAGTCGCTTTCGCTCGATCGACATGGTTCACTCTGGGCAGGAACGACTAGCGGACTGGTCAAAATCGATCCGCTGAATCGTCGCCGTTTACGATCGGTGACTTCGCTCCGAGGTCAGGAAGTGATTTCCACAGGCTTCGATACGGCGGGTAGTATTTGGGTCGGAACGAATACCGGACTGCTGCGGGTGAATCCTTACAATGGTGCGATCGTCGGTCAAGTGCCGAATTTGCCTTCAAATCGCGTCTTGTCTTTGGCTCCCGACACTGGAAACAAACTCTGGGTTGGCACGACTGAAGGACTCGCTTGGGTGAGCATGACCAGTTATGAAACGCGACCGCATATTCTGTTCAGCCGCAGGGTGGAATAGGAAGCCGTAGAATAGATTTACCCTATCTACTCTTGGTGTCCGATGCCCGTCACGCCGCAACAATTAATTCAGTGGAAACAACAACAGCGATCGATTGCCGTTCTGACCGCTTGGGATTATGCGATCGCGTCGATTCTTGATCGTGCAGGAATCGATGCGATTCTAGTCGGGGATTCGATGGCGATGGTGGCGCTGGGACATGACACGACTCTGCCGCTCACGCTCGATCAAGTGATTCATCATGCCCAAGCCGTCCGGCGCGGAGTTAAAGAAGCTTTGCTCATTGTGGATTTGCCGTTTTTGACGTACCAGGAAAGCATCCAACAAGCGATGCACTCGGCAGGACGCATTCTAAAAGAAACGGGTGCAGGTGCAGTGAAATTAGAGGGTGGCTATCCAGCGATCGCTGAAACCGTGTCGCGATTAGTGCAGGCAGGAATTCCAGTGATGGGACATGTGGGACTAACGCCGCAATCGGTGAGGCAAACCGGATTCCGTCAGCAAGGACGATCGACGGAAGCGGGAGAAAAAATTCTGTCAGAAGCGATCGCACTTGAAGAAGCGGGAGCTTTTGCGATCGTGATTGAACACGTTCCGGCTGAACTGGCACAAACGATTACTCAGCGGTTAACGATTCCGACGATCGGCATCGGTGCAGGGGTTCACTGTGACGGTCAAGTTCTGGTGACTTCGGATGTGTTGGGATTGGGAACCTGGAAGCCAAAATTTGCTAAGACTTATCTCGACCTGAATGGGTTGATTACTCGATCGATACAGGAATATTGTGAAGATGTGCGATCGGGCAAATTTCCCGGAGAGTAGCTTATTTCGTGCTCATCAATCGAGCGATTGTATTCAACAAAATTCCAGAATCGTAAGGCTTAGAAAGATAAATCTCAAATCCGGCTGAATCCGGGTCAGTGCGAATCATTTCGATTGCTTCTCCAGTCAGTGCGATCGCGGCTGTTTGCCGTTTAAGTGCTGCATCTTGCTGTCGAACCGCTTCGAGCACTCGCGCCCCGTTCCCATCGGGCAACCGAATATTACTCACTAATAGATGCGGCTGAAATCCAGACTCGATCGCTCGAATGCCTTCTTGAATTGAACCGACTGAAACCACGATCGCGCCTTGATACTCTAGAAGCACACTTAATGCGGTTCGCGTGACCGCTTCATCCTCTACAATCAAAACCTTTGACGAATTAAGAACAGAAGTCGGGATAACCAAAACAATTCAGGTGAATATCACTAAACAACATTAAATTACAATGGTATTAAAATAATGCACCTTAAGATAGAGTCGTTTCTCTAATCTCGCATCCGTTTTACGGAAGAATCCAGCTTTTTTATGGCAGCCGTTCGACTCGATCGCATTACTCGACGTTTTAGTAAATCCGCAGCGATTGAGGACATCACCTTCGAGATTCCCAATGGCGAATTTTGGGTGTTGGTGGGTCCGTCTGGCTGTGGAAAATCGACGATTTTAAGAACGATCGCAGGACTCGAAACCGCGACTTCTGGAAATTTGTATATTGGCGATCGCTTAGTAAATCAGATTCCAGCACGTCAGCGCGATGTGGCAATGGTGTTTCAGAATTACGCACTGTATCCGCATATGAGCGTGGCAGAAAACATTGCATTCGGGCTAAAAATGCGTTCTTGCGAACTGAAAACGATTCAAGAGCGGGTCGAGTCAGTAGCAAGAATTCTCGAAATCGGGCACTTACTCGATCGTAAGCCGAGACAGTTATCCGGTGGACAGCAGCAACGAGTTGCACTCGGAAGAGCGATCGCACGTCAGCCTCAAGTTTTCTTACTTGATGAACCGCTGTCGAATCTCGATGCTCAGTTGCGCGATGGCACTCGAACAGAATTAAAACAATTGCATCAACAAGTCGGAATTACGACAATCTACGTGACTCACGATCAAGTAGAGGCGATGACGTTAGCCGATCGAATTGTCGTGCTCGATCGCGGCAAGATTCAGCAAATCGGTACACCCCAGGAAATCTACGATCAACCTAAAAATCGCATGGTTGCGTCTTTTCTCGGCAGTCCTCCAATGAATCTAATTTCAGCGACGTTCACCGGGTCGAGTCTTCAGATCGGCAATCAATCGTTTCCGATGACGCTCAATCTTTTACCGGGTCAATACGATTTAGGCATTCGTCCAGAACATCTTTCAGTTAATACTCAAAAGCCGCATTGCGTCGCTGAAGTGAGTGTGATTGAACCATTGGGGCGAGAAGTTTTGGTTCGTGCGGTGTTGGAAGGTCGATCGATTAATTTGCAGACTGATCCAGCGATGAACTTGAAATTGGGCGATCGCTTACCGTTGCGGTTTGATGTCGATCGATTGTTTCTTTTTGACTCGATTTCTGGGGTGCGTCTGTATCCTTAGCGATCGACCTCACACAAAATCTACTACGTGTAAACCTTGACAAACGCTTGCGATTCGCACATCAAAATGTAAGTGTAAATATCGCCTTTCGTATGAATACGGAAAATTCATCCCAAGCCGGAGATTTATGAGCTTTACTCGGTATTCAATGTTTTTCTCTTTGGGCTTGTTATCCTAGTGTTGTCTACCAGCATCAGTATAAAAACGTATCTAGCACTGAGGTAGACATCTTTTTAGCTTGATTTGATGAAGAGGAATCACGATGAAATCCAAGGTATTCTTGCCCGCATCACTAGTGGCAGCGGGTCTGCTTTCTGTATCATCTTTACCGGCTCATGCAGCAGTGTCCTGCACAGCAGGAACTGTGACTGCTTTTGGTTTAGGTGCATCAACGTCTTGTATTGGTGCATTTGAGGGAAATGATGCTCAAGGAAATGGAACCGGAGCATTGTTCAACCAATTGTCCACAGGTGTTTTTAATGGTTTGACGAATTGGGAGTTTGTGGGCAAATCTGATGAAGGAGCATTTAACGCCCCAGGAGGAAGTTCTGGCACTTGGAACATTGCAACTAGCATCAACAGCCCGTTTGTGCTCAGTTTAAAGGCGGCGAATTCCTGGAGCGCTTATTTCTTCGAGAATGCGGATGCTCTAGCTGTATTTGGTGGAACCTGGGAAACCGATGGAGTCTCTACTAATAAACGAGGGATTGCTCAAGATCTTTCTCATGCCACCATCTATCGTGCGATCGTAGATGCGCCTCCGCCAAAATCTGTTCCTGAACCTGGAATGGCTGCTGCTTTGGGAGTATTTGCTGTGGGCGCACTGGGACGACTCAAGCAAAAACGGCTTGGTTAAACTGAGTTTTTAGTTTGTATCGGCGCTCTAATTTGGAGCGCTTTTTTTATCGTCACTCGTAGAATCGTCCTGAGTTTCGCTGATTTAGACAGGAGCGATTACTGATAGAGCGATCGAATCCATTCCCATTCGTGTGTGAGTCCTTCTTTTAACGACACTTCCGGTTGATAGTTCAAAATTCGTTTCGCTTTGGAAACATCAGCAGAGGTATGACGGGCATCGCCGATCGCAGTTTCGATTCTTTCTTGGCGAATCGATCGACCGATAATCGTTTCCATTGTTGCGATCACGTCTGTTAATACAACTCGACTACCGCCACCGATGTTAAAGATTTGTCCAACAGCATCGGGAGTGGTTGCGGCTGCCAGATTTGCTGCGATCGCATCACTGACAAAGGTAAAATCGCGAGTTTGTTGACCGTCGCCGTAAATCACGATCGCTTCATCGCGTAGAGCCGCTTTGAGAAATTTGTGAAATCCCATATCGGGGCGTTGTCGCTGACCGTAAACGGTGAAATATCGCAGCGAACAGGTTGGTACACCGAAGTTTTGATAATACAGTCCGCACAACTGCTCTGCGGCGAGTTTGGTAATGCCATAAGGCGAAACAGGCTGAGGGCAAAGCGTTTCAGCGGTTGGGAGTGTTTCAGCGTTGCCGTAGATCGAGGAGCTAGAGGCGTAAATGAATCGCTGTAAATGTTTGGCGGATTTTGCGGCTTCTAAAAGGATTTGAGTCGCGTTAATATTCTGCTCGGTGTAGGTGCGAAATCCTGCGCCCCAACTAGATCGCACTCCCGCTTGAGCCGCTTGGTGATAGATCAGTTCGACATCGGTTAGAAGCGCGTTCCAGTCGAGTGTCTGAATATCTGCTTCGATCAGTTTGAAATTTGGGTGTGACAGGCTGTGAGCGAGATTTTTCCATTTCAGGGCGGAATCGTAATAGTCGTTGAACTGATCAACTCCGATGACGCGATCGCCTCGTTCTAATAGTGCCTCAACTAAATGAGAGCCAATAAATCCCGCCGCTCCGGTCACTACGCTAAGAGTCATACTTCTAACCGATTCCTCACGCCTTAAAGGGTTGATCTTACTCGATCGTGGGTGTCGGTTTGCGATGACGTTTTAGGAGCGCAGTTTGTTCAATTGTTGTTGAAGCTTGCGAAAGCGATGATTCAGGTTACTAATCTTTTGTTTGCGGAATTGAGCGATGATTGATCGAGTTTGAGAAATGCGATCGGGCGATTTGAATTCTGTCGGTCGATCATGCGGGGATTTGAGATAGCGATAGTGCAGAAATAATTCTCGATACGGAATCGATGCTTCTTCACCCTGACACAAGCGTGTAAAGGCAGAAGAAGGAATGCTCATGTAGTGTAAGTAGGTTAAAGGTCGCCCTTTGTCGTAGAGAATGCGATCGCGTTCTTCAAAGGTCGATGACCAGTGTGAACCGGGTGCTGTTCCAGTTGCAGCAAAGTTGTAGTAAGAGATTCCACTCCGCAGCACCATGTAATTCATCAGAGATTGGTCAGTTCCCCAGAGTGCCAGTAGATCGACTTCGCCAGAATGCAGTGAAGTGAGCAGCGATCGTAGAATTTCATCAGTAAAAACATTCTTCTTTGAAGCAAACCAACCTGCACAGAAAATCTTCGATCGCAGCGTTTCCTCATCAAACACTTCAAATAGCTCTGGTGCATCAAAGATATACTTCACATCTGAACTGTATTGATAGTCATTTGTCACCCAATCATATTCTTCTAGCTTCTGAAAGATCGGATCAAGTGAGCCAAGTGCTAAAGTATCCGCATCGAAATAGACAAATCGATCGAACTCCCCATCAAAGCAACAAAGCTTCCGGTGCATTTCAATCCGGTACACTTCGGGAAGTTGACGCTCTCGCCATGCTTGCTGAGCGCGATCGTGGGATTTCCAAACTTGGGCGGCGAATGTTTCCCAGCGATCGATCGATTCTTGGTTCTCGAACAATGAAACTTGAGAACGATGAGCAATCTCCGATCGCACTTTATCAAGTCGATCATTGTACGGAATGATGCAGATCGGAATCTCTGAACTAATGTTCGTTTCAATGCTATTCAGGAGCGCGACCAACTGATCGAACACCACATCATTTGCAAGGATATAGATTCCGTCTTTCATCGATCAGATCTCCTATTAAGCTTTGAATGGTACGAGGCGCGAGAGTTTACGCCAGAAGGCAGAACTCGGTTCATGCAAACATCGGTAGTGTTCCCACAAGTCCCAATACGGTGCACCCGGACAAATGGAAATGCCCGCCCAGTGGAGATATTTTAGTTTTTGACCTCGATCGTATAAAACATACTGTCGATTCTCAAAATGCTTCGAGCCTGCCCAACTTCCCGGAGCATTCTCTGGCGGTTTTACTAAGTTCATGCGCTGCTCAAAGCACTTCAAGATCAGATAGTTCAAAACGGGTTGATCGGTTACGCCTTGAGTAAAGTCGAAGTATTCTCGATGCTGAGCACAGTCTCTTAGCACTTCGTACAACTTCTCTTCTGTAATTACACCTTTACGCGATCCCCAGAACCCGCTGTTAAATACATCTTGTAGCTGTTCATTGCTAAAAATCGCGTCCTTTACCACAGGCGAAAAGATGTTTCTTAGTCCTTCGCTCGAATAGTGATAGTCACAGCAGAAAAAATCGCAGTTTGATAAATGGTTTAGTGTGTCTGCAATTTTCTCAAATACAACAATGTCTGTATCAATGTAGAGAAATTCATCCAGCACACCAAACCAAACTGCTAACTTCCGCATCTTGTTCGGTAGCTTGAGAAAATCTCGATCGAAGATTTCCCCCACTCGATCAGTCAATCGCTCCAGTAGTTCTAAGTCCGGGAACAGTTGAACATTGTGCAACCGATTCAGCGTTGCAAGCACAGTCTGATACTCATCATTAAACGGAATCAGATAGACTAGAACTTCCGGATCATACAAGCGAATACTGTTGAGAAGCGCGATCGCATTCTCGATGACTTTATCATTGGCAACAATATAAATTCCGCGTTTCATGCTCGTCTCAATTTGGTTAGAACTTTCTGAACAAAGGTCGGTTTCGGTGCTTCTTTCAACACAGGGCGCTTTTCTGGCTCATGTAAGAATCGGTAGTGCAAAAACAAATCACGATACGGGAAATGTCCCATTCCGCTACGACAAACTTCTTCCATGCGCTGCGGTTTTACACCAATGTAGTGAATGTAAGTCAGGCGCTGTCCTCGATCGTATAAAACATGATCTTTCTCTTCAAAGTGATTGCTTGTGACTGAACAACCCGTCGATTGTCCAAACGGTAAAAGCTGAGCGAGATTGCAGGACTTAATGCCTGATTTCATCACCATGTAGTTCAAAACAGGCTGTTCTCCTGCACCCCCGTAGAGGATTTCTCGATCGCCTGCTACTAACTGAGCAATCATTGTTTCTCGCTGATGTCGATCGAACAATCCCCGCTTCGCTGCATAGAATCCAGAGCAGAAAATTTCTCGATCGATTCTCTCTTTTGAGAAAACCTCGTACAGCTTTGGAGCATCGAGATTGTAGATTTTGCTTGGATCAAGAAACTGGAAATCGTAAACTGCCCAATCGTGTTCATTCAACAGTTCAAAGATGTGGTTCATCGGACTGATTGCCAAGGTATCCGCATCCATGTAGATAAAGCGATCGAACGGAGCATCAAACGCACAAAACCGCCGATGTGCCCCATACAATCGCAGTTTTTGATCTAATCGCTCTGGAGCAATTCGCTGCATGAACCCATCCCAAGCGCGAATCGAGTCTTGGTCATCATAGATGCTGACATTTGGACGATTCTGAATCTCAGCCCGAATGCGATCGAGCTTGTCATCAAACGGATAGATACACACCGGAGTGTCTCGCCCGATGTTCACCTCAATGCTATTGAGCAAAGCAACTAACTGATCAAATACGCGATCGTTTGCAAGTGTACAAATCCCATTCATCGCCTTTGCCCCCTAGACCGTCTGAGGTTCTTCTGAAAACTGCATCGAATGAAGCTGAGCGTACAAGCCACCCTGCCTCAATAGTTCTGTGTGTGTTCCCACTTCCACAACGCGCCCTTGATCTAGCACTGCAATTTGATCTGCACTCTGAATCGTAGAGAGTCGGTGAGCAATCACTAATGTCGTGCGATCGCGACTCAATTCCTCGATCGCACCTTGCACTAATCGTTCTGAAACCGTATCAAGTGCGGAAGTGGCTTCATCGAGAATCAAGATATCTGGATCACGTAACAATGCTCGTGCGATCGCGAGTCGTTGCCGCTGTCCACCCGATAGCATCACACCTCGATCGCCAATCAATGTCTCAAAGCCTTCCGGCAATTTCACAATGAACTCATAAGCATTCGCTCGTTTTGCTGCTTCAATGATTTGATCATCGGTTGCATCTCTGCGAGCATAGGCGAGATTGTTCCGCACCGAATCATTGAACAGAAATGTGTCTTGGCTAACGATGCCCATTGATTGACGCAGCGATCGGATTTCAAACTCTTTGAGATCGCGATCGTCGATCAAAATTCGTCCCGCGATTGGATCATAAAAGCGCGGGAGTAAGTCCGCCAATGTTGACTTTCCGGCTCCAGATGATCCAACTAATGCAAGTGTCGTTCCTTTGGGAAGCCAGAGATCGACCTGGTTTAGAACTTGTCGATCGTGCCCCGGATAAGTAAACTCTAATTTCTCAAATCGAATCCCTTCGCGCAGTCCACTATAAGGAACGTGCCCTTTAGACATAAACGGCTTGTTCTCACGCCGCAGAAAGTCCGTTACGACAGCCACACTCGGAGCTAGATTTGCAAACACACTTCGAGCATTGTTTAACTGTCCCACCAATGGCAACATTCGGAACAAGACCAAAAGATAAGTTAATAACACAGTCGAAAGCGATTCGAGTTGACCTCGGAAGAACACTCTACCTAGCAACAAGATCGCGACAACTACTGTTAGACCTGCCATTTCGTTTGCAGGTGTAATCAGTGCAGAATTCGTCTGAGAATCATAGTCCGCTTTTTCTCGCGCATCAATCAAGTGCGCAATTTGCTGATACTCATAGGGTTCACTCCCCGTTGCTTTGACTAATCGAATTCCAGTCAGCACTTCTAGCACAGCCACCGAATAATCTCGCGATCGATCAGATAATTGCTGTCCAAAGTGCTTTGCCCGCTTCACAAAAAAGCCATTCGACAGAGACACGATCGCCAACAGCACCGTTGTAATCAAAGTCAACTGCCAAGAAATCGAGAGCAAAATACCCGTGAACACTAAAACCGTGATCATCGTACACAGCATCAAGACTGCGACTCGAATTGCAGTTGCGGTTGAGCCGACTTCACCACCTAATCGATTGATCAAATCACCCGCTTTGGTTTTGATGTAAAAGTCAAAATCGACATCGAGCAAAAGCTGTAAGCCTTCTTTACGGATGTCTTTGACCAGCGATCGAGACAAATAACTCGAAGTCAGCGTACTCAGATAGCTCGTAACATTCTTGAGCAAGATCGCCAGCAGAATGAATCCCATCATCCATAAAAACTGTGCTTCTCCACCTGACTGAGCCAAGCTCGAAAATACTTTCCGTAGAATTGGGGGAGCACCGCTGAGGTTGACTTCTTCGCCTAACAATCCGAGCACAACCGGGATAATCAGCATCGTGCTAACACCATTGAACAATGCGCCAGAAAATCCGAACGCGATCGTTAATCCAATCCAGAGCGGACGACGAAGAGCAAATTGAAGCAGCAATCGATTTGGGGACATACGGAACGCAGGGGGAAACGACCAAGCAGAAATACGCAGGACATTACGAATTTCTGATAAAGAACTGCTTCTAGTTATCCCGATTTCTAATTGAACTCACGCGATCGAGGACATCCGCCAGAATGGGAGCCATTGCCGTCACGCTATAGTGTTTTACCGTACGCGATCGCAGTTCTCGCCCTCGCTGTTCTGCTTGGTTCCAATCTTGGAAAATCTCTTCGATCGCATTCGCCAACTGTTCGGGCGATTCTGGATCGACTAAGTAACCGAACTCACCCAAAATTTCTGGAATGTCACCCACACGAGTCGCCAGAATCGGTTTCGCCATTGACATCCCCTCGGTCAGCTTGATCGGAAATTGCGCCTGAGCGGTGACAGTATCTCGCTGTGGAACAACCACCAGATGAGCCGCAGCGACGATTTCCGGCATCTGCCAAAACGGAGCAGGCGGAAGTTTGATCACCCATTTGCCCCAAGTTTCGATTAGATGTCGATCGTAGTCATCATAAGGACTACCACCCACAATCACGAGCCGAAGATCCGGTTGATTTAAGCGATCGAGCGCGATTAAAACATCTTCTAATCCTTTATGCGGACGCGATGCCCCCGGAAACATCAACACCCGATAATCCGATAAGCCATATTTGCGCCGACTTTCGACCGGATCGAACTGACTCGGATCAAACATATCGGTATCTTTGCCGTTTGGAAGATAGGTTCCGCCGAAGCGTTTTTGGAGAAAGTTCGTATCGATCGTGATCTCATCTGCGTAGCCCGTCAGCGGCTCCATCCATTGCAAGTAGAGAAAATGATCCGGCGATCGTAATGCTCCATCGGGTTTAACTAAGTCCCGTCCAAATTGTTTCAATCCTGGTCTGTAGCGCGTTTCATCACCGCCTGACCAGCTCAATTCCCAATCATCCACATCCAAGAGAACGGGGACACGCGATCGCAGCTTTTTCAACAATCCGACCCCAAAACTCGATAGTTTCGGCTTCACGGCATAAATCAGATCACCATCGATTCGATCGAGCAATTGACCCACAGAATTGAAGAACTGCGGAAACTGACAACCAGGTAAACAAACGATCGGTAAGTCCGCAGGCGGCTCAGGATAAATCTTCTCACCAAACAGAAAACCGAGAATTTCGACTTCGTGATCGAGTTTCTTCAGGACTTGGGCGAGGAGATAAGCGCGATCGACTCCACCTTTAGAAAAGTTGGGTGTGAGAATAGAAACTTTCATAGAAAAAGAAATGGGGAACGGAGGCACAACCAAAAAGATGCAATTCCCCAATGTTCTTAGGATTCCCGCATCAAGCTTTGATAAAGCTCAAACATCTCTGCGGCGACCCTTACCCGTGTTTTTACGGGTTGAATATTTTGTTTCAATTGCGCGATCGTACTTGGATTTTCCACCAAAAACGCGATCGCCTTCGCCCATTCGTTCACATCTTTCGCTGGCACCAACCACCCATCCACTTTGTGCTTCACCAATTCTGCAATTCCACCCAAATCTGAACCGATCACAGGCGTTCTCATTGCAAACGATTCCAGCACTACGAGCGGTCCGGTTTCCATCCACTGTGAGGGCACCGCAAGGAGATCGAATTGCGCGATCGCGTCACTAATTTGCGATCGGGTTAACGGTGGCTTGATTTGAATCCGGGAATCATTTTGAGCAATGGCTAACACGTTCTCGCGATTTTCATTTCCATGTTGATCCGCATGAGTCGCATGAATCACCAGTTCGACGGGCACATTCGGAATTTGTTGCAGGGCTTGAGCGAGAATTTGGACACCTTTTGTTTCCTGCCAGCGACCGAGAAACCCAATCCGGATTGGAAAATTTACAGATTTCTGAATCGGTTGTGCTGAGTTTACGACTCCATGACGGCTTAGCAATAATTTTGATTCAGGTACACCATTCAAAACGAACGCATCATAGAGCCATTGACAGACCACCACAATTCGATCGCTCAGTTCCACCATTTGATCAAATTGCCGCTGATGATGACGAATCTGGCTCGGAGTCGCGATCGTTGTTCCTAATTGCCGCAGTCGTACATCTGAAGAGTGACGCAAACGATCGCGCATTGAATCCGCGATCGAATTCGGCAAATCGCTCAAGGTTTCCGTGACCCAACTCGGAACCCGCTTAGACACACCCAAACAGGCACTACAGCGATCGATTTCAATTTTGCCATCACAGGCAGAATTGCCGCCTTGCATCATCGTTCCACGCAGGCAGGAAACATCGGGCATGTGAACAGTTACGATCGTTTTCATGCCCAACTGTTTCGCGCTCTGCAAATGAGGCAGACCGCAACTCGATCGCAACGTGTGCTGATGATAGATGTCGCTTTGATTCTCACGCAACCAAGCCTGAAACGTTTCTAGATTCGGATAGCGAAACACTTCGGTTGCGTTGTATTGCTCGACTGTAGGCTGACTTTGATTTCGAGCCGCTGCGACTTTGCAATTTAAGTCGATCGTGCGTAAATCTTCGACCAACCCATCGAGATACACTTCGACCCCACCAAACGAATCGGGTGGAAACCAAGCACTAGCTTGAATCACGTTCATGTGGGCGAAAATCCTTCGTCTACGAGCTTGATCCGACCCGATTGGATCTGATCAAAAATTTGGTTAATCTGTTGCCGCTCGTCTGGGGACAAGCGATGATTGGCAAGCAACAGAGAGGCGAGGTGTAAATGTTCGTGGCGATTGAGTTGGCGCAATTCGAGAATACGATCGAGAATGCGCTGCGTGGGTAGATTGAATCGATTGTGGGCTGCTCTTACCATAAAAATCGTCGCTTTGTAGTCTAACGGGGGCTGGTCAAACACAAGTAAAATTTCAGTAAAAAGTCACAGGCTTTTTACTTCTTCTACTGTTGCGCGTTTTTTCGGGAGACACACAAAGGTTAGATGAGAACTTTATCAAGACTCAGTAAAATCTTAGGCAGTTCTCTCTACGAAATTCAGTATTGACGACTTCAGGATCGGAACAAACACGGAACTTGAGGAATTTTAATCCCTATGCAAATTTATCGGATTTCTGCCCTTTCAGATAATTATATTTTTTTATTGTTCGATGCGGCTCAGCGAGTGGCGGCAGTGATTGATCCCGGAGATGCTGATCCAGTTTTGAAAAAGCTGGAAGAACTGAGTGCAGATTTAGTCGCAATTTTCATTACGCATCACGATCGAGATCACGTAGGAGGGAATGCGGAACTACTGAAGCACTTTCCGAAAGCGATCGTGTATGCCGGAGTGCACGATCGTGGTCGTATTCCTGGACAATCCGTGGAATTGAATGCGGGCGATCAAGTGCAGTTTAGCGATCGGACTGCTGAAGTTCTCTTTGTTCCTGGACATACTCGCGGTCATATCGCCTACTACTTTCCTTCGGTGGCTAATCAGCCAGGAGAACTATTCTGCGGCGATACATTGTTCTCGGTTGGCTGTGGACGACTCAAAGAAGGAACCCCCGCCCAGATGGTAGAGTCGCTGAGTCAGATTCGCGCTTTACCAGACAATACGCGGGTTTGGTGCGCTCATGAGTACACGCTGAAGAATCTAAAATTTGCATTGACGATCGACGCTGAAAATCCTGATTTACAAGCCAGATTCGCCCAAGTGCAAGCCGCAAATAATCAGCCAACAATTCCGGCAGATTTGGGGCTAGAGAAACGAATTAATCCTTTCTTGCGGTGGGATCAACCTGAAATTCAAGGCGCGATCGGAAAGCGAGACGAGATCGCAACGTTCGCCGCTCTTCGTGAAAAAAGGAACCACTTCTAACATGGAATCGATTCAAAACTTTATTCAAATTCACGATCGACTCGCCACCGCTGGACAACCCATGATCGAGCAATTCAAGGCGATTCGAGACGCAGGCTATACGGTTGTGATCAATCTCGCAGTTCCCAGTTCTGAAGGTGCGATCGCAAACGAACGCGAAATCGTAGAAAGTTTAGGAATGCAGTATTTTCACATTCCGGTGATTTGGGATAATCCAACGATCGACGATTTCAACCAATTCGCAGACGTGATGCAGACTCATGCAGATCAATCGATCTTTGTGCACTGTGCGAAAAATATGCGGGTGTCCGCGTTTGTTTATTTGTATCGTCGATCGCATGAAAAGATTAGTGAAGAGGCAGCGAGAGCAGATTTGAATAGAATTTGGCAACCAAATCCGATTTGGCGATTGTTTATGGAAACAGTCTTGAGTTGAATTCGGCTGCAACTGAACTATTCAAAAATCGGCGATCGCTGTTCTAAATCAAATTTGTACCCATGCGGTAAGATATGCAGCTTTGCATTACACAGCGCTAACGCCTCATCTTGTAGAAGTTCATTGATATTGTTATGCGTGACAGTCGATTCATCTACGATCGTTACTGCACCTTCACCCACAACTTCAAGGATTTTGCCGTTTACAACGATCGCCGTATTTTCATCAATGCCAAATCCCAAACTTGCAGGTTGTTGTGCCAGAGCAGAAAGCAATCGTCCTAACCGTCCCCGTTGAGCAAAGTGTTGATCAATAATCACGTTCGGCAGGAAACCCATGCCGCGATCCATCTGTGCGACCTCGCGCCGAGGATTTGTTTCACCTTCACCGACTACGATCATCATATCTGGCATCATTGCGGCTCCTGCACTCGTTCCCGCAATGACAGCCCCTTCCTCAAATCGTTTGTGGAGTGCTGCATCAAGTTCGGTATCTTTGATAAATTCAGTAATTCGGGCTTGGTTGCCTCCAGTAAAAAAGATCCCGGTGGCTTGAGAAACATTTTCGATCGCTTTTGGATCACTCGCATCGTCGCGGTGTGCCGTATCCACCACTCGAACATCTGCTGCACCCAGTCGCTTAAAAATCTCAATATACTGTTCGCCCACTTCACCAGGCAATCCGGTTGCAACGGTCATCACCACAACGCGCGATTGTAATCCGCCAGCACGCCGAACAAATTCCCGTAGAATTCGGCACTCGCCTTCTTTGTCCTCTGCACCCCCAATAATCACCAGCTCTCCATGTGTTTCAGGCAGTGCTACACTCTCCTGATTTTGGGTACTGTCCTGACTTTGGGTGTCAATCTGACTCACCATAACTTTGCTCCAGTCGCTATATTCAACCTACTGAACCACATTTGATCAAACGGACATCACAACCAAACGGTAGATTTCAATACAATTTGAATGAAGAAATGCAACGAGATTGAATCTATCTTGAGGTGTTCGATCGACGACGATAGCTTTCTAATAGCAGCATCCAACCGAGCCGGAACTGATTAAAACTCTTAACTTCAGGCTGCATGAGATTGATCAAAAATGCTTTAGCGCGTTCTAAGGGTAAATGTCTCGGTTTGCCTTTGTAAACAATCTGATATTCGCCATCGTATTCACCATCGCCATAGCCAGAGATGAGATGCAGGTGAAAGGCTTCTTCTGCTAGGGCATGGACTTCTTCACGCAGTTGGTTTTCTGTAGAGGTATTCATAATGTTAGCTTTTCTTGATTTAGCTTGGTTTTAATTCGTTCTCGGCACTTCTGTCACCCTGCCAGAGTTCTACGTCTTGAGAATGCGAAGAAACATCTAGAGATAGACGCGATCGAGATGCTTCCTTCAGTACAGTCGCAACGTAGAAAGGGGCACAACGTCTTATGGTGGTCGAACAATTCTCTGAAGTGAGCCGCGTGAACGCGAGAAAAACGGATGTATTTGATGTATTTAACATCCGCTATTACACCGGCGCGAATCCACATTTACCCACAGCAGCAACCGTTTTCGATTTCGCCCAGCTTGGAAACCAAGACCCGCTACCCTTAAAAAACTATGTGGAGGTGATCGGCGATCGCTATCCTCATTTTCATGAGATTGATTTCAAGTCTCACGCGGATCTCTTTGCTCAAACAGTAGCGCAAGTCAGCCAGCTTGACATGGATTTGCATCTACATCAATGGAGTTTGAAGCCTTATCCGAAGTTCGATCGCATTGCATTCGAGACTTTGCACGCTCGTACCAGTCGCGAGATTATTTTCGCAGTATGGGATTGGTTTGAAGCGATTACTCAAGGGCGAAATTTTGCGATCGGCGATTATATCGAAGTTCTACAAGCTCAATTTCGTCGATCGGTTTATGGTGGACCGACGGTTTATGCGCTGCTAAAATCTGCTCAATCTCAGGACATTCCGACGTTCTATCTTTGGGATGAAGGCTTAATGCAATACGGCTACGGTCGCAAACAAGTTCGCGGTATTGCAACCACATTCGATGGGGATAGTCATATCGATTCGGACTTCACCACACGCAAAGATGACTGTAAAGCATTCTTGAGTACATTAGGCTTTCCAGTCCCGAAAGGTCGAATTGTTGGCACTTTGAAAGAAGCGTTTAGTGCGGTCGATCGAATTAGCTATCCAGTTGCCGTAAAACCCGTTGTTGGACATAAAGGAATCGGGGTGACAGCCAATGTTCGCAACGATGATGATTTAGAAGCTGCCTTTAATCGGGCGGTCGATGCGGTTGAGCCAGATCATGCGATCGATATTATTGTCGAACAAAGCATCGAAGGCAGTGACTATCGATTGCTGTGTGTTGATGGCAAGTTTGTGGCTGCGACAGAACGCCGTCCTGCTTCGGTGATCGGAGATGGCACTTCAACCGTTGCAGAATTAATTGATCGTGCCAATCGTTCTAGCGATCGCAGTGATACACCAACCTCACCGATGGGGAAAATCAAGATTGACGATGCAATGGAGCGATATTTAGCAGAGCAAGCACTCTCAATGGATAGTGTATTGGAACGCGATCGAGAAGTCTTTCTTCGCAAAGTTGCAAACCTGTCTTCTGGGGGTCTTAGCATTGATGCCACTTCAGTCATTCACCCAGATAATGTAGTTTTAGCTCAGGATGTTGCTCAACATTTCCGACTCACTTGCTTAGGCATTGATATTATGACTCGCGATCTGAGTCGCTCTTGGAAAGAAGGCAACTTTGCCATCATTGAAATTAACGCGGCTCCGGGTGTGTTCATGCACATGAAACCCGCTGTCGGTCAGAGTGTCGATGTCACGGCTCACATTCTCAAAACGTTCTTTCATTCTGGTGATAATGGTCGGATTCCGATTATCACCCTCAATCGCGTTACGATTCCAGAGCTACAAGAAGCGATCGCTTATATTCTCCGGCATCATCCCCATTGGACGATCGGGGCTGTGTGTCAAGATGGGGTTCTGATCAATCATTCTGAAAAGCCCTTACATTCGGACTACAACACGAATGTACAGAATCTATTGCGGCATCCGAAGCTAGATCTATTAATTGCTGAATATCCTGAATCAGTGCTGGAACGTTCTGGCATGTTCTACACCGGAAGCAATCTAGTGATTCTGCATGATCCGACTGAAACCGAAATGATGTTAACGCGAGATGTCTTTGAAGATGCCAAAGTCGTGATCAAACAAGGTAGTACTGTTTCAACGCAATATCAAGGATTGATTGAACAGTATTCGCTCGGTGAAGCGGAAGGATTTAGCCGGGTTTATTTAGAAGCGATCGCTGCTATGATCCTTCCCTAGGGCGTGTTTTAGAACCCCTCGCTTTGTTCACTTTCGCCCCGGAGTGGAATTCGGGGCTATCGGTGCGAAGTCCGTTGAAACGGACTAAAGAGACTCAAATTGGCTGTCAGTCCCCTTCAGTGGACTTCGTTTGATTAGCCCCGAATTCCATTCCGGGGCGGGTGAGCAACGCAGTGAGAAGGCTTTAAAGCACGCCCTAGATCGCTCACCACCGATTACAGGCAGGCGGCGATCGTCTCGACAACAGAGTTTCCCAAAGCTTTGAAGTCGTAGCCGCCTTCTAATCCAAACACAATGCGCTGAGTCACGCCTAAACAATACTCGGTGAACAATCGGTAATCTTCTGGCTTTAATGATAGTCCTGCCAGCGGATCAGCTTGATTTGCATCATAGCCCGCACTCACGATCAGCAAATCAGGCTGAAACTCATTTAGAAAAGGCACCACTTTTTTCTCAAACAATGGCTGATAGTCCTCGATCGTACTTCCTGGAGCCATTGGCAAATTCAAGACATTCTGATGAAAGCCTGTTTCCGCAGGATGTCCGGTACCAGGATATTGCGGTGATTCGTGCAATGAGCAAAATCGAATGTTGGGATGAGTTTCAACGATCGCTTGTGTACCGTTGCCGTGATGCACATCCCAATCGAGAATGCAGACGCGATCGAGTCCCTGTTCTAGCGCGTAGTAAGCCGCGATCGCGGCATTACTCAAAAGACAAAAGCCCATTCCTTCATCAGCAACCGCATGATGCCCTGGTGGACGCGCCAGAACAAAACAAGGCTGACCGGATGTCATTGTAAAATCGACTCCATCGATCCAAGCATTGACTGCGAGGAGTGCAACTTCATAGCTACGCGGAGAAACGGCTGTCTCGCCATCAATAAAGCCGCCGCCGCGATTGGCTAACCGTCGAATTTGGTTGAGATAGTCTCGATCGTGAATCATTTCGACGAGCGGTAAAGGCGATCGCGCTTCTACGGGAGTGGGAAGTCTCCAGTCGAGCTGATTCGCCCAAGGTGCGGCTTCGAGTGCAGTTTTAATCGCGGTCAGTCGTCCCGGTTTTTCGGGGTGAAAGTAACCTGTATCGTGTAGGAGAAATTCATCAGAGTAGATCACCGGGAACATAGGGCGCGATCGAGAAAAGAGCAAAGTTTTAGGGTGTGTTTTGAAGCCACTCGCTTCGTTCGCTCCCGCCCCGGAATGGAATTCGGGGCGGACTTGCAACGGAGTGAAACACTCTCAAAACACACTTCAATATAACAACTCCTCAAATCGCAATGCAGCCCGATCGCTCTGACAATTCAATCTCTAGCTTGTTGTCATGTCGATGCAATCCTGCTTTGCCGTAAACGAGTTTTAGATTCGTTGACCAATCGATCGACAGTTTCGCTGGAACTGTCCCCACATTCACGGCAACGATTACAGATTGATCTCCTAAGGTTCGAGAAAACGCATAAGTGGTTCCCTCGGCATAAATCACTTTGTAATCGCCCGTTCTCAGGACTGGATGAGCATGACGGACTTTTACAAGTTGACGGTGGCACTCGTAGATTTCGTAATCCCAATTCGATTCAAGTGGGAAACCGCGTCGAGAATCTGGATCGATCGCTCCCGGTAATCCCACTTCATCGCCATAGTAAATGCTCGGCGCACCCGGAAACGTCATCAGCAATAAAGTAGAAAGTTCAATGCTGGCACGATCGCCGCCTGCAATCGTCATCAATCGCGCCGTGTCATGACTTGCTAACAGATTTAATTGCGTCAGTTGAATTTCCCAGGGATACAGTTCTATCAAGTCCTGCATTTTCCGGGCATATTCACCCGCAAACATAGGCGGATAGGGTTGATAATCCCGATTTTGCACTTGATCGAGAACGACTCGATCGCCTGCCGCAAATGCGATCGTCGGTCCCGCAAACAAGTAATTCATCACGCCATCAAACTGGGTGCCATCGAGCCACTCTCGCGAATCGCCCCACACTTCACCGACGATATAGGCTTCGGGATTAATGGCTTTGACGCGATCGCGAAATTCCTGCCAAAATCCCGGAGTCGTCACCTCAAACGGCACATCCAACCGCCAGCCATCCGCCCCGAACTTGATCCAATATTCAGCGATTTCCATAATGTACTCGCGCACCTCTGGATTATCGTGATTGAACACAGGCAGCGCACGATTCCCCGCCCATCCTTCATACCCTGCCGGAAATTCTCCAGTATACGGATGTAGCGGAAAGTCATGAATGCGAAACCAATCCACCCAAGGAGAATTACTACCGTTTTCTAGAACATCGTGAAAAAAGAAGAAACCACGACTAGAGTGATTGAACACGCCATCGAGCACGATTTTGATATCGCGTGCGTGTGCTGCTTCGAGCAGATCCCGGAACGCCTCGTTTCCGCCCAACATCGGATCGACTTGATAATAATCGTGGGTGTGATAGCGGTGATTGCTCGCAGACTGAAAGATCGGCGTAAAGTAAATTGCATTCACGCCCAAATCCTGGATGTAGTCTAATTTTTCCATTACGCCCCAGAGATCGCCACCCTTGTAGCCTTGTAGCGTCGGGGTCGCATCCCAATCTTCCCAACGCATCGATTTGAGAAGTTTTTTATGAGGTTGTTTGGCGCGGGCGAACCGGTCGGGAAAAATTTGATAGAAAACGGCGTGTTTTACCCAATCTGGCGTTTGAATCTCCATAGCGTTTGAGAATCACATCAAATAGAACGGTACTGATCCCCACGTCGATCGCTCTCTAACTCCCGATAGAAGTTCGGAAATTTGCAAAACCGTATAGTATAATACAGATATGAACGTTCATCCTTGGTATGTGCCAAGGACGGAAGTAAGGAGATTTCCTGAAGGAACGCGCCTCATTCTTTCACTTCATTTGATTTTCGAGGCGACTATGAGACTGATTTACCGTGGTGTCGAATACGAATACGACCCGACTCAAGGCACACGCGACGATCGCTTTTCCCAATTCCGTGAGCCGATCACTCTAACCTACCGTGGCAACCGCTATCAACTCGATCCGAACCGCCCCGCTCGATCAACGGTTGAACTACAGCCGCGTGAATTGATTTATCGTGGCAATCGCTACTGGGTGGGTTATCCAGATGGCAAGCCAATGTTGACCAATGCAACTCGATCGCAACCAGTCGCAACCTTGAACAGCACGCATCGCGAGAACTTGCAGCGGAATTTGCAGCGTCGGATTGAGATTGCTCGTCAGAAAGGCGATAACGCACTCCTGACACTGCTTGAGGCAGAACGCCGTCAGATTGCTTAAATTTCTTACTTACTCTTCACGCCTGGGAGTCTCTTTGAGGCTCCTTTTTTTTTGCGAAAAGCTGAGGGAATCCCCTAGGTCGATCGCGTTCCCCCAGGCTTAAAATTCAACGATCACAGAGCTTTTCGACAATCAAAACTCAATTCGCTTCGGGGAAGACTCACGCCATAAGCTAGGGACATCGAAACAAAAGGACAAGAAACCATGCCTTACGAACCCTTAAATCTTTCAACTGACAAACCTGTTTTATCCTGGGCAAATCACGAACTCGGAAGCGCTGAAACCAAGATGGCGAAAAATGTCGCCTCTCTGCCGTTTGTGTTCAAGCACGTTTCTCTAATGCCAGATGTGCATTTAGGAAAAGGGGCGCTTGTGGGTTCCGTAATTGCCACCAAAGATGCAATTATTCCGGCAGCCGTGGGAGTCGATATCGGGTGTGGAATGGCGGCAATCAAAACGCCTTACACCGGAGATCAGCTAGAAGGCAAACTGAAGCAAATTCGGTTAGACCTCGAAGCGGTAGTTCCGACTGGATTTAATGAGAACAAAGAAAGCGATCGACAAGTCTCCAACTGGCAAGGTTGGCAACAGTTCAAAACGCTCCATCCGGGTGTAAAAGATCTTGAAACCAAAGCACTACGCCAAATGGGTTCGCTCGGTGGTGGAAATCACTTCTTAGAACTCTGTTTGGATGAAAATAACGTCGTTTGGTTGATGCTGCACTCTGGTTCTCGACACATCGGAAACATTCTGGCTCAACGTCATATTGATACCGCGAAAACGCTAGCAAAAATGACGGATACGAAGCTACCTGATCCGGATTTAGCTCACTTTGTTCAAGGCACTGAGGAGTTCAACCAGTACTGGCACGATCTCCAATGGGCACAGGACTATGCTCGATTCAATCGGGTAGTGATGATGACTCGGTTTAAGCGCGTCGTCGAAAAGCATCTTGCAGGTGGAAAACCGATGAAGCCGCTGCTCGAAGTGAACTGTCACCATAACTATGCAGAAAAAGAGGTGCATTTTGGCGAAGACGTGTTCGTGACTCGAAAAGGAGCCGTTCGCGCCCGTTCCGAAGACCTCGGCATCATTCCCGGCAGCATGGGTGCAAAGTCCTACATTGTGCGTGGAAAAGGCAATCTCGAAAGCTATTGCTCTTGTTCTCACGGCGCAGGTCGCTTGATGTCTCGGAACTTAGCGAAGAAAACCTACACGCTCGATGACCTCATCGAGCAGACTCAAGGCGTTGAGTGTCGCAAAGATGAAGGTGTTCTCGATGAAATTCCGGGAGCTTATAAGTCGATCGAGCAAGTCATGGCAAACCAAGCCGATTTAGTTGAAGTCGTCGCAACCTTGAAACAAGTGTTGTGTGTGAAAGGGTGAAACAATTTTAGATTTGAGATTTTAGATTTGAGATTGCTCTCATGCTTCTCAATCTAAAATCCTCAATCTAAAATCTAAAATTTCTATGTGGCGGGTAGCTCAACAGTAGAGCACCAAATTATTGCCCGAAAGGGACGCAGACCGAGGGTTATCGTTGTAATCGAATCATCCCTTTGTCGCTGGAGGTGCGGGTGCAACTCCCGCTCCGCTACACCAAAGAATTCTGGCAGATCGTCTAACAGTAGGACACCTAAAACATCCTTGTTCACACCTTGCCTTTCGGGGACGAAGAATGAGGGTTATCGCTTGTAACGCGGGTGATGTGGGTGCAACTCCCACTCTGCCAATTAACCGAATGTTGCCTAGATCAGGCTGGAGGTTGCCATGTCATACAAGTTTTATACCCAAAACAAAACGCCTCAAACTCGATCGATTCCAGGTCGCGAAACCGAAATGATCCAAGGTCGATCAGGTGGCTGGATGTTCAAAACTGATATTTGGACAGTTCTACGTCGATGCTTACTCCTTGGAACCGCTCAAAGTACTTACTATGCGGGTAAGCATGAACTAACGAGCGAATTTATTGATGTGGTGAGAAGCGCGATCGAGCAAAATTCCGCTCAGGTTGCCCAAGAAATTCTCTACGCCAGCGATGGTCGATCGATTAACAACAGCGCTCCAATTCTCGCTTTGGTCTTACTTTCAATGGGTGAAACTCCCGAAGCAAAACGCGCCTTTACCGAAATCTTTCCGCAAGTCGTTCGGACTGGAAGCCATTTCTACGAGTGGATGAGCTATACAAAATCGATGCGCGGATTTGGTAAAGTCGTGCGCGAAGCGGGGAAAGCTTGGCTGTCTCGCGATGATGTGAAAGGCTTGACGTATCAATTGTTGAAATACCAACAGCGTCAAGGATTTTCACATCGAGACGCGCTGCGATTGTTTCATGTGAAGCCACCAACTGAAAACCACGATCGCTTATTTCAATGGGTCACTCAGGGCTGGGACAACTTACCGAAGCAAATCGATTCTGATGTCTTAGCTCAGATTTGGTGGTACGAATGGCTCAAGCGCAATCCCAATCAAACACACCGAGCTATTCAGCAAGGGCGTTTAACTCATGAGATGGTTGCTCCAGTGGGCAACATGGATCAAAAAGCTTGGCAACTTCTATTTGAAGAAATGCCGATCGGGGCAATGTTGCGAAACTTAGGATCATTGACTCAATTAGGTGTATTAAACGCAGACCACAAAAAGAACTTAGAGCGAGTCGCTTCTGTGTTGAACAATGCAGAACACTTGCGAAAAGGTCGAATTCACCCGATCGATGTTCTCAAAGCGCTGAAAACCTACAAATCTGGTGGACAACTCGGACGCAGCCAAAAAACTTGGACACCAGTTTCTCGTGTGAACCACATCTTAGAGCAAGCGTTAGAACTCTCATTCAATGTTCTATCTGCAACTGAGCAAGTGTTTTTACATGCGATCGATGTTTCTGGATCAATGTCTTACTACAGCGTCGATTCGATCGGATTAACTTGCTGTGAGATTGCGACCGTGATGGCACTCGCAACCGCGAAAGCAGAGAAATACTCTAAGATTCGTGGATTTGCAACGGAGTTCCGCGACTTGAAGATCACATCGCGAGATAGTTTTGGTGAAGCGATCGCGAAAGCGACTGATCAAAACTTTGGTGGAACGGATGCTTCAGTTGCTTATGAGTGGGCAATCAAGCAGCGATTCAAAGCCGATCTCTTCTGCTTCTGGACAGATTGTGAAAGCTGGGCAGGAAGACAACATCCGAGTCAAGCTTTAGCACTCTATCGCCGTAAGGTGAATCCGAATGCAAAAGCAATCTACATTTCGCTAGCTCCGTACAATATTTCGCTGGTTGATCCTCAAGATCCGCTTTCTTGGGATATTGCAGGATTCGATCCGGGTACACCCCGATTGATTCAAATGCTGGCAACCGGGGAAGTTCGTTAGATCGAGGAAGTCGAGAACTGTCCTGAGCAGATACCACACTGTTTAAGATCACAGCGTTTCGGCTTTCTCTCATTCTGTTAGCTGAATTTCTTTACTGTTCTTAACGTTAAGAACAGTAAAGAAGATGATTACATTTTCCGCTTAAAGATATAGCTTACGCTGTCCGAAATGAAAGTTTCATGACAACAGCATCGATTAAAAAACGTTTGAAATACCGATTTTTAAGGGTTGGAGCGGGATAATGACACGACTCTTCCTGAAGAAATAGAAGTCCGATCATCTTCTCAAGCCGTGAAAAATAGATGAATTCATGGGTAATGCTTCACATTTATTAATGCTATAATTTAGATATCTTAATACTTCACCCTGCTCACATTGCAGATTCTTAATATGGCGACCTCTTCCCTCCTGATAAAGCTACTGAAGCCAACTGTCGCTCCCAACTTCTGGTCACAAACAACTTGGGCGATTCTGCGCGCCGTTCTTGGCATCATGATGGTTCACAATGGACTCGACAAGTTCGGAGACATCCAAAGTTTTGCACAAGGTTATGTTGAAGTCATCGGTCTGCCCTTCCCGATCTTTTTCAGTTATCTCGCTGCACTAACTGAAACGGTCGCTGCGCCATTAGTCGCGATCGGCTTTTTGACTCGTCCGGCGGCTCTCGGATTGTTCAGCACGATGTGTGTTGCAATGTATCACCACATTCTCGTCGCTGGCTTGAATCTGCCTTATCTGGAGCTATCCGCAATCTATGCAGCCTGCTTCCTCGTCTTTGCTGTGAATGGCGGAGGTTTGTTCTCAACCGATGCTTTGATTGCAAACTGGTTAGATGCAAGTTCTTTATCGATTCAGGCGAAGCGACTGATGCGTTTAGAGAAAGCGTATCAAGCATCTAGCGCCGAGCAAAAGCAAGCTGACGTAGCTCAACCGTAAGATTTCTAATTGATTAAAACGGATGGGAAGATGATTTGATCGTCTTCCCGTTTGTTGTGTCTGCACTTAGCGTTGATTTGGTATCAGTTCGACAAGCCTCTTCGCTTCGTTGCTGACTCGCCCCGGAATAGAATTCGGGGCTAATTGAACGAAGTCCACTAAAGGGGACTGAAGAGACTAGATTCAGCTTCTTTAGTCAGTTTCAACTGACTTCGCACCGTTAGCCCCGAATTCTATTCCGGGGCGGGCAAACAACGAAGCGAACAAATCGATCGACTAACGCTAAGTCAATTCTCAAGCCCTAACGATTCGGAACTGCGCTTAACTCCGATCGCTCAATCATTTTCTCCAATTCCGCTTTCATTTCCGCTGCTGTCGTCGTTGTCGTTCCAAATCGCCTCACCACAATACTCGCCGCCAAATTCCCCAAAACCACTGCTTCCCAAACCGTTGCATCCGCGATCAATCCCAAAGTTAATGCTGCAACAACGGTATCCCCTGCACCCGTCACATCAAACACTTTCGTTCGATTAAAAGCAGGAACATGCTGTTCATTTCCCAATCGATCGAACAATGCCATCCCCTGTTCGCCGCGAGTGATCAAAATATACTGAGCATGAGTGAGCCGCAGCAAATCCCGTCCTGCTCTCGACAAGGATTCAGCATTCTCGATCGCATATCCCACGGCTAATTCCGCTTCGGGTAGATTCGGGGTGAAAATCATTGCATCTTGATAGCGCGGAATCTGCTTCTGAGAATCAACGATCGTTCTTGGATGTTCTAACGCGGCTTCGATCACCGGTTGTGTCAATGTTCCATCCCCATAGTCAGAACAAACCACAGCATCGACTTGATCAATCTGGTCGCGAATATAAGCAGCTAACTGTTGTTGAAGTTCTAGTGCAGGTAGCTCATTCGATTTACGATCGACTCTCACAATCTGCTGCATCACCGATTGGCGGGAATGTCCTGAAATTCGAGTCTTCGTTACAGTGGGTCGATCGACATCCCAAAAAATTCCATCCGTATCAATCTCTGCGGCGCTAAACAATCGCGCTAGGGCTTCTCCTTGAATATCTTTACCGAGTAGTCCAACCGCTTTCACTTTGGCTCCTAATTGAGCAAAGTTATAAACCGCATTCGCGCCACCACCGGGAATCTGTTGGGTTTCCTCGTGTCGCAGAATCAACACCGGAGCTTCACGCGAAACTCGTTCGACTTCTCCATTGAGAAATTCATCTAGCGTCAAATCTCCCACGACTAGCACCGTTGCTTGGGCAAACCGATCGATTAACTCGACTAAGCGATCGCGATTCGCTCTGAGTAACTCTATTCCATCCGTCATAGTTCAACTTATAAGAATTTGCGTTCTATTATGTCGGAGCTAAAAAAAATCAGAATGCGGCTTAAGACAGATGAACCGAGACTATTGCTACCTAAAAAGTTCTGCTAACAGCATTGTCCTTCGATAGATGTTTAGTGAGTGAAAGTTAGTTGAATGAGGAGTATGCGACTGTTAATGAACCCACACTCACATCATGCAAGACAAATTCAAACTTTCCTTTAAGAGCTTAGCCGACACCGAAAGAGCGATCGCGCTGATTCTCGGTGTCATCTTCTTGACCATTGGTATTGCTGGTTTTATTCCCGCGTTCATGGCATTTCCAGGAGACGCGCCTGTGACGGGTGTGTATATTCCTCGCCTTTCTTCGTCTGATGGTTACGGTCATTTGTTCGGACTGTTCCCCACTAACTATGTGCATGATGCACTGCACATCGTGGTTGGACTGCTTGGAATTGCAGCCGCTACCAGCTTTAGTGGTTCATTGGTGTACAACCAAGGATTCGCGATCGTATACACTGCGATCGTCTTGTTCGGTTTGATCCCCGCAACGAATACCACGTTTGGACTGATGCCGATTTATGGCAATAATATCTGGTTCAATGCCCTGACCGCAGTGTTGGCAGCATACGCCGGATTCGTCAAGCCTGCGGAAATTGCAAAAGCAACCGAGGCGTAGATTCTAAAGACTTCACCCTCTCTTGGATAAGTCTTAAATCGCTCTTCTCGCAGGCGTTTTCAAAATTCGTTTTACAATCTCAGGAATCTCAGAGGGTCGATCGGCTACTGGGATTCCTGCCCGTTTAAATGCCGATACTTTACTTTCTGCGGTGCCCAAATCAGGTCCTAGATTCGCAGCTTGTGATTCGATAATCGCTCCTGCATGTCCCATTCTGCGATTTCGAGGTGCACTCCGACCCGCAACATACGCAATCACAGGTTTATCGATCGCTTCTGCAATATAGTGGGCTGCTGTTTCTTCATAATCGCCGCCAATCTCACCGACCAACACAATCACATCCGTCTGATCGTCTTCATCTAAAATCTGGAGCCACTGCGGAAAAGTCGAACCCGTGATCTGGTCGCCGCCCATACTCACCGCGATCGACTGACCAAACCCCGCTTGTGTGAGTGTCCAAGCTACCTCATACGTGAGCGTTCCATTTCGGCTCAACAGCCCGACCGATCCCGGTCTATAAAATTCCGGTGGATGAATTCCGAGTAACATCTGTCCGGGAACAATCACGCCCGGACTGTTCGGACCGACAATCAACGTATCGGTTGCCTCAGCTTTACGGATCAGGTGTACCATATCAAGAGGGGGAATTCCCTGACTAATCAGGACGATTTGACGAATGCCAACCGCGATCGCTTCGAGTGCTGCATCCAACGCCGCATAAGGAGGCGAAAAAATCACTGTCGTATCCACTGCGCCTACTTTCGGTAACGCCTGTTCAAGCATGTCAAACACAGGAATTCCGGCAAGCACCTGACCCCCCTGTCCCGGACTGACTCCGGCGACAATTTGTGTGCCATAATCCTGCATGAGCGGTGCATAAAGTTTTCCCAATGGCTCTAGAATGCCCTGCACAATGACTTTGCTGGCTGGCGTAAAATTCATAAGAAATAGGTAAGCACGTATTAAGTGAAAATCATTCCGAGGAATGATGCTCGGTACTGTTCAAGGTGAGCTTTTTGCTAGGACTATAAACGGTGAATCTAAGCACTGCAACCCACGATCAAACAGTGGGAAGGGCTACTAAGTATTCAGACGATCGTACAAGTTACGGAACCATGAACAATCTGGACTCAGACGGATTAGTCTGCCAAGTCCTAAACAGGTGAAGTCCGGGTCATTCCCAAATTATAGGGGTGTTAGCCAGAACACAAATCCCCAGATTTGCCAAAGTCAATAAACGTAACTTAAGCGCTCTGAAAAAGATCCGTAGAAGTACTTGATTATATTTTAATTAACATCGGGTTAATACCAGGTTAAGGGAATGTTTGAAAGGTAGAAAAAGTCTTCTCGCTTCGATTGCTTCCCGCCCTGAAATGAAATTTCGGGCTAACCGTGGAAAGTCTACTGAAGTAGACTCGGAGGCAGTTTTAGGTTTTTAGTCCATTTCAATGGACTTTCGTCGATTAGCCCGAAATTCATTTCAGGGCGGGAAACTGCAATAAACGACAACTTTTCAAACATTCTTTAAGACTCCCGCTTCTTTGTCAAAATCAGCAACTGCGCGATCGCACTATCCAAGTCTTCCATCACTAGAGCTGGAGTAACCGAGAGGTGCTCTTTTGCGGCTTCTATATTCGCTCCTAACAAGCGAACAACGATTTTGGGCAAAGGAGCGCCCCGACTAATTTTCAGTTCTTGGCTGACGGCTCTTGTGGGAGCAGGCGGACGGAGGAATCGCACGATCGCATTGGCAATCTGATCGCTCGGAACCGCTCCCCCCACAATATTGACCAGAATTGTTTTGACTTGCTTATTTTTCGCCAACATCGTCAAGCCTTGCTCTAGACGATCGCACAAAATTTCCGGTTGCCAAGTGTGATGCGTCTCGCTGCCAATATTGAGGTAATGCAACAGTTTTCCGCCCGATTGACTGATCAAATCCATCGTTGCCATCGTCAGCGCAGCACCGTTACACAAAACGGCAATCTGTCCTTGGGGATCGATTGTGGTTAAGGAATCCGGTAAGCGATCGAGCACAAATTTCTGAGGTCGATTGTCCAATGCCGCTAAAGCTGGATGTCGTCCTAACGCCGCATCGTTAACGGTGATCTTGCCATCGAGTGCCATGACTTCCCCTCTGGCATTGACTCCCAAAGGATTGATCTCAACCAAATCTAAATCTTTATCAGTAAACAATCGGTACATTCGCTCAACGATATCGCTAAACGAATTGATCAAATTCCCTTGTAGTCCCATCTTCAGCGCTAAACGACGAGCATAGAACGAAGAGAATTCTTGATCAATTACGACGTGCTGCATTTCATCGATCGCAGTTTGCACATCGATCCCGCCCTTTGCCGATCCCAGAATCACCGGGCGGCGAATCGATTGATTCAGCGCGATCGCTAAATAGAGTTCTTGTTGCGCCTCGTATTTCGCTTCTGCTAAGAGCACTTTCGGATATTCGCCCATAATCGGCAGATTAAAAATCGAGTGAGCAGCAGCGATCGCATCGATTGTATTCGAGACAAATCGCACTCCTCCAACTCGACCGCGCTCACCCATATAAACCTGGGATTTGAGCGCGATCGGATACGGGATTTTCAGAGCTTTCAAATCGGTTGGACGCTGAATACATTGAGAAGGCAGAACCGGAATCCCGACTTCTCGAAACAAATCTTTAGCTTGATATTCCAGGAGATCCATTACAGGGAGGGTTGGCGAGTTTTCCAATCTTTGGCAACGCGGTCGATCGCGTAGAATTTTTGCCAGAAAAGATCGACGATCCATGTTGGCAGTACCTTTGTCATCATGAACACAGTCAAGCCTCCAGCCGTGGCTGCAATGTATCGGGGCTGGGGTCGCTTGGCAACGATCGCTTTTACGATCACATCTGCTACCCGCTCCGAACTCCAAGCCTGACGTTTTGTTAGTTTATCTAAGTTTTCTAGATTCTCAAATGCGGCGCGATACGGTGTATTCTTCCCGTTGGGCATCGTGGTATCCACTTCACGTTCAACCACCTCGAAAAATTCCGTACTCACAGGACCCGGTTCGATCACGCTCACCCGAATATTGAACGGGGCTAATTCTCGTCGTAAACTATCGCTGAGAGATTCCAAGGCAAACTTAGAAGCGCTATACATGCCGCAGAAGGGAAACGCAATTCGACCCCCCAGCGAACTGACATTAATAATTTTTCCGCCACCTTGATCGCGCATGACTGGAATAAATGCCTGAATCAGCCCGATCGCACCAATCACATTCACCTGAAACTGACGCTGTACCGATTCGATCGGGATGAGTTCCACGGGTCCCATCTGTCCATATCCGGCGTTATTCACCAAGACATCGACTCGCCCAAATTTGTCGATCGCGGTTTTTGCCAGCGCTTGCACCTGATCCGGCTCTCCCATATCGGTTGCAACGACGAGAACTTCTGCACCAGATTGACGAGCGCGATCGGCAATGCGTTCTAATTTATCGATGCTTCGAGCCGCAAGAATGAGTTTGATATTGGGAAAGCGATCGGCGAGGGTTTGGGCAAGTGCGGCTCCGATTCCTGCCGAAGCACCCGTAATTAAAATCACTTGAGAAGACATATCAAAAGAGGAAAATGATGTTATTTCAAAGCGCCCAGATACGATACCAGAATCCACGAATCCCTAAACAGAAGTTTGTTTAAGCCGAGTCGATCGCGATTTTGTCAGCGATTGACTTTGAAACACTTTTAGCACCGATCCTTCTGCTAAAAACGTCACACTCGGCTGCAATTGACCGAACGCAAAAATGATTTGGTCTTGATACCCCTGAGCATTTTCACACTGCCAAACGGTTTGCAGTTTTTTTCCGATGATCGACTCCATTCTGGCGGAGTCACATCAAACGTAGAAACCGTTTCCGTTTGGACTAATTCCACCTCATCGGTGTCAGCAATGACATTTACCGTTAGCGTTTGCGTCTCGAAGATGAACTGCACCTGATCAAGGCACAATTCTAGAGAAGTCATTACTTGATCTTCGATCGCGGCGATATTCAAAAGTGGCGCACCGATCGGGAAATCATTTTCCACCATATTTATCTCGCTTCCTTGGCTTACCGGGTTGCTAATCTCATCTTAATGTCAATCGGAGTAGTGGTAGCGACAAGCAATGATCGTCAAATAGTCATCATCAACGGCGTAAATTAATCGATTGGTTTCATCAATGCGACGCGACCAGAATCCGGTCAAATTTCCACTAAGCGCTTCTGGTTTTCCGATTCCTTCAAGGGGCGATCGCATCGTTGCATCAATCAACTTATTAATGCGCTTTAGCGTCTTTTTATCTTGACCTTGCCAATATACATAATCGCTCCAAGCTTCCTCTGTCCAAACAAGCTTTCTACTCATCCAACAGATTCCGCTCTACCACTTTTCCCTGCTTAAATTGAGCGATCGACCGTTCTAAATGGGCTGCATTTGCTGGAGATTTGAGCAAGTAATCGGTTTCCATCAAGCGATTAAACAATTCCAGCGACATCACCACAACATCCTCTGCATCTCGTCGCGTAATCACCGTAAAGTCTGCATCTTCGACCACACGATCCAAAACAGCCTTAAGATTACTTCTCGCTTCGCTAAAAGAGACAATATCCATTTGCTTCTCGTTTGTACAGCTTGTTGTACAAGTTTAACTTCTTTCCACAGCGGTTGAACCTTTTTGAGTGAGTCATGGTCTAAGCAGTATCTTGAATTGAAGGGCACTCCCAACAGTGACAACGGCAGCGATTTCTTGGATTGGTTCTACATTCTCGGTGCAAGTGAATCCCTCATCGAATTCTCCGGATCAGTCGGAACGCGACTTGATCACGGCTTGCGTTGCTGGAGATACTCAGAGCTTTCGCCGTCTTTACAGGCGCTACCAAAACCGTGTCCGAGCATTGCTCTTTCAACTCTGTGATGCGGACGCGATCGATGATCTCGTTCAAGAAGTGTTTCTCCGCGTCTGGAAAGGATTGCCCAAATTCCGGCAGAATGCCCAGTTTTCGACTTGGCTGTATCGGATTGTATGGAATGTGGCATCAGACTATCGGCAAGCAGCGGCAGTGCGTCGATCGCGGCTCGAAATTCTCACCCAACACGCACCGAAACAGCAAGAAGCCCCTGATCTAATCCAGCTACACTACGAAGATATTGTCATGCGAGGATTAAAAGAACTGAGCTTTGATCACCGCACAATTCTTGTACTACATGATCTTGAAGGAATGCCGCAAAAAGAAGTCGCTGAGATTTTAGAAATCCCGATCGGCACAGTGAAGTCAAGATTATTTCATGCACGCGGGGCAATGCGTCAATTTCTCGATCGTCAAGGAGTCCAGTTATGAATCGACCTCCCGAAGAGGACGAGGAGCTTACAAGCTTTCTGCGTCAGTATCGTTCTCATCCACCCAGTGCATCACCCGATTTAGAAGATCGAATTATTCAATCTTTGCCAAGACGATCGCGGATGTCGCGTCCGATCGTGTTTTTGATGTCGGGAATCGCAGCTTCGTTTATCGGGATTCTGATTGCTCAGCCTGTTCGATCTCCTTCTGCTGATCCAGCAACTTTGGAGGCTTATCTGGAAAGTAACTGGTCAACGGTCGTCGATGGCACGAGTGACAGTACTAGCGATTATTTTGCGTTTGTTGATTCTACTACCCCTTAGGAGTTTGATTGTATGTTGCGGCGTGTTGCGATCGTGGTGGCTTCATCGGTTCTGGTGCTATTTGGAAGTGCAGCGGTTTTAAGAGCGATCGATTTTCGCTACTCCGATTCGATCGCGCAAGTTCCACCAGCGGGTGATCGTCCTGGAAGGGGTGAAATGGGATTGTTGCGAGAGTTGAATTTGTCAGCGGATCAGATGAGTCGGATTCAGCAAATTCGATCGCGCTATCGGGATCAGATGAAGAGCGATCGAGATGCTGCCCGTCAAGCTCAACAAGACCTCCGAACTCTGATGGCGGGCACTGCATCGGATGACCAAATCCGGGAGAAGTTTCGCCAAGTTAAAGAACTGAGAACAAAGATTGCAGATGCTCAGTTCAACAGTATGTTAGAGATTCGCAATGTGCTAAGTCCAGAGCAAAGACAAAAATTTGCCCAGCGGATGGAGCAGCGTCGAGGGAGAGGGCGCGATCGCTTACCAGAAAGAACTCCGGGAATTTAGCACTACAGCTTAAGATCAAAGATGGTGTTTGAGCATTAATTGTTAGGTTTTGGTAAATGCAGGAAGAACTTTCTCACCAAAGACTTCAATGAATTGCTCTTGCTCACGACTTACATGATGAAGCAGTAGCTCATCAAATCCAAGCTCGATATCTTGCTGCAACCATTCGATATGCTGCTGTGGCTCAGATGAAACACGCACATGCTGAAGTAATGCTTCGGGCTGCACCAATTCCCCAACTGCATCAAACTGCTGCGGTGTTCTCAGTTCGGTCATGACCGTATTCTTAAAGACATTATTGCGCCACTGCTCATGTGCTTTGTGTAGCGCGGTTTCATCATCACGATCGTATGCTAGTTGAACCTTCAAGAGCATCGGTTTTCCGTCACCGCCGCCCCGTCGAAATGCCTCGACGACTTGCTTCAGTTCATCATGAGGACGCGAGGTAGTAATTAATCCATCTGCCCAACTTCCTACCCATTCTGCTGTTTCTGGCGTGACTGCGGCTCCAATGATCAACGGTTGCACTTCGGGACGGCTGTACAATTTCGCCTCTTCAACCGTCACTAAACCATGATGCGTCACGGTTTCCCCTGCCCAGAGTGCTCGAATGATATCCACACATTCTTTGAGTCGCGTATTGCGATCGCGTTTTGCCAACCAGCGATCGCCCGTGATGTGTTCATTCAAGTCTTGACCACTTCCCACAGTGATCCAAAATCGATTCGGAAACATTTCTGCTAGAGTTGCAGCCGCTTGAGCGACGATCGCGGGATGGTACCGCTGACCGGGTGCATTCACAATTCGATAGTCAAGTGTTGGAGTCGCGTACATTGCTGCTCCTAACCATGACCAAGCGAACCCGCTCTGTCCCTGCATTTCGCTCCAAGGATGAAAATGATCCGAAGACAAAGCCGCATTGAATCCTGCTTGTTCTGCCAGTTGCACGTATTGCAGTAATGCACTTGGCTTAAACTGCTCATGGGAAGCGTGATAGCCAATTTTTACCACGGTTGTTCCTCCACGCACTCATCAAGCATCTAAATCAGCAATAAACTACTGCAACGTAGCAAACCGAAGCGTTTGTTGCTTCATGCTGTGGAGGGATAATTTTAGAATTGTTATTCTAACGACAGAGAGCGATTTTAGGAGAAACCGGATGGCATTTTGGGGAACGTTACTTGAACAAGGTGTTCAATCTACAATCAGTTTATCAGCCAAGAAACATAAGTGGCAAGTTTTAAGCGCGATCGCACCGCTACTTCTCATTGTGTTCATGCTCTTGCATCACACTAGTTCAAGCACGATCGAGGTGAGAAACCTAATCTTCTCAGGATTAAAGAACGCGGATCAACTCACCGCAGTCACGATCGATGCGAAGGCAACTATCCGCGTCGAAAAACCAAGCGAAGTCTTCGGAGTCAAAATCGGACAAACCAACTTTGTGTATGAAGGCGTAAGTCAAATCCAAGCAGGCATCAACCTCAAACAGCTACAAGTCAAATCAGTCAGTCCCGGTAAAGTTCACCTGGTTCTGCCTGCTCCTTACATTCGAGATATCGGTTTGAATGTTGGACGATCGACAATTTTAGCAAACTACAAGGAGTGGATTGCACCAAAAGCGACTCCTGAACTCCAAGAAGAAGCTCAACTCAAAGCGATCGCAGCAATCCGACAAGAAGCCTGTGACAGTAACATTCTCGAAGCCGCTAACACGAGCGCCAAGCAATTGTTAACAGAAATCCTGACAAAGCTGAAATACACCACGATAGAAATTGAGACTCAGCTTCCAACAGATAGAACTTGTGCGGAATGATGTTAGCTCTATTTTTTCAACGGTCGGCGGCAGACACCACGAGCATTAATCTTTTTCAAATTCACCCCCATTTTCATCAGACTTGGCGATAGTGGGGGTGTGGTTTTAAGCGGTTTGTGAGTTTTCAGATTCTGGGGTGAGAACAAGACCACGATAGACGTGCTCGATCGAGAATTTTAAGTTAATGCTTTTTAGTTCTACAGTGTCGCCTTCTTTGTAGTTGATGATTAGCCAATCTCCTGCTTCGTTCTTGTGATACAAATCTATTTCGATACTGGTAGAACTGACTAATAGATAGTCTTGAAAATTCGGATTATTGCGGTACATTCTAAATTTGCCGCCTCGATCGTATGCCTCTGTACTGGGTGAGAGAACTTCGACGATTAGGCAGGGATAGGTAATGTACTGAGTTGTAGCTTTATCTCGATCGTCACAAGTCACGCTGACATCTGGATAGGTGTAGTCGTTTGTCTCAACAATGTTAACTCTTAGATCTGAATTACCAGTTTCACAGCTACTATCTTCTAGGTGATTGGAAAACAAGGTAATGAATCTGACAGAGATTAAGCTATGGTTTTTGCTGCCGCCGCTCATGGCGTAAACTTCACCATCAATGTACTCGTGCTTTTCTAGCTGCTTTTCTTCCCAAGCGAAGTATTCTTCGGGAGTAAGCTTTGGGACGTTTTCTTTTGCTGCAATCATAGGTGTAAGAGCCTAGCGAATGATTTTAATTCTAACCGCTGCTAGGAATTCAACCTAAATGAAAAAGCCCGATCGCGAAACACGATCGAGCCTTGGAGCTACTCTCTCTTAAACCTGATAAAACTTTGATGTCACACCAATCGGAAGCTTACAAATCGCCGCCTCGGAACGCCAACAAGAAAATCACGATTGGACCTGCCAACATGATCATGGCAACCAAAGTCAATTGAACGATCGCTTCAAAATTAACGTCGTTCAGAAAACTTAAAAACTCCATCTGTCCCCCCGTGTGCGCTTAGCCCTATATAGAAATTCGTGAAGCTTCGATACAAGTTATTTTATCGGTCGATCGCTGCATTCTTAAGGAAGTTTACAAAACTCCACAATCCGCAAAACGATCGCGATAAAAGTTTGTCAGTTGAAAATTCGACGTTCTTCGAGTTGTCAAATTGATACACTCAGAGCTATACAGGTTGTGACCTTCTAGACCCCCGGTGTTATGGAAATCTTGATTGTCGAAGACGAAGCCGAAATCGCTCAACTGATTCAACTTTACCTTGAAAAAGAAGGCTTTTCTTGTCGAACTTGTCGCGATGGTATTTCTGCTTTACAAGTCTTCCAAGAGCAAAAACCTGACCTGATGATTCTCGATCTGATGATTCCGGGACTCGATGGGCTAGAAGTTTGTGCCCGTGTGCGCCAAAAACCCGGAGCGAAAGATCCATTTATTCTGATGCTGACCGCCAAAGGCGAAGAAATCGATCGCATTATCGGACTGTCAACGGGCGCAGATGATTATATGGTGAAACCCTTTAGCCCGAAGGAATTAGTAGCGCGAGTCCGGGCGTTATTGCGACGAACGATGCGACAGGGCGGACAGTCTCAGGTGTACCGGACACAGAATTTTGTCTTGGATGTAGATCAGCGATCGGCAGCTCGACAAAACGGCGATCGCACAGAACCTTTAGATTTAACGACGCTCGAATTTGATTTGCTCTCGACTTTTATGAGCTATCCGGGACGCGTTTGGAACCGAACGCAATTGATCGACAAACTTTGGGGCAGTAACTTTTTCGGAGATGAACGAGTCGTCGATACACACGTCGCCCGGTTGAGAAAGAAAATCGAACCCGATCCGGCAAATCCAACCTTTGTTAAAACGGTGATCGGAGTCGGCTACAAATTTGAAGACACTGCCGCATGAGTAAACCCAACCTCCGCACCCGATTGTTTTTGTCCCACATGATCGTCATGGTGGTTGGGATTAGTACGCTGCTGACTGTAGGAAAGGTTTACACACCGCGATTGTTTCTGGTGCATCTCGAACAGTTGCAGGGCATCGATTTTAGTGTAGTTCGGGTAAAAAGTCGGCTGATCGATGGGTTTGAATCGGCTTGGAGTCGGGGCGCGTTTTGGTCGGTGATTGTCGGGGGAACCACTGCGATCGGGCTTAGCTATTGGGTGTCGAAACGCATTATGCAGCCTTTGATTCAGATGGAAGAAATCACTCAGCGGTTTGCAGCCGGACACTTAGAAGAACGGGTGCCTGAAAACGAGATTCCTGAACTCAATCAATTGGCAGAAAGTTTTAATCGAATGGCTCAAGATCTCGAAGGAGTAGAACAGCGCAGACGCGATTTAGTCGGCGATCTGACTCATGAACTACGCACCCCTTTAACCGTGATCGAAGGCTATCTAGAAGGATTGGCAGATGGCACGATCGAGTCAACTCCAGATGTGTATCAACGCCTTGCAAGGGAAACCGTTCGCTTACGTCGATTGGTCAACGACCTGCAAGAACTCTCGAAAGCAGAAGCAGGTTATTTACCGATTCATCTCCAACCGCTACAAATTCGACCTTTACTAGTGTCGATCGTGGAAAAATTTTCCGATCAATTACTCGATGATAGTCCGACCTTAAAAGTGGACTGTCCTGAATCGCTCCCGTCTGCGATGGCGGATTCCGAACGAGTAGAACAGGTTTTAGTGAACCTAGTGGGAAACGCCCTACGTTATACATCAGCAGGCAGTATTACCCTACAGGCTTGGACAGAATCGGATAAGTTATGGATCGCAGTCAAAGACACGGGGCGGGGAATCAAAGCTGAAGATCTGCCGCATGTATTCGAGCGATTTTGGCGATCAGATCGATCGCGCGATCGGCATTCTGGCGGAACTGGAATCGGGCTTGCCATTTCTCGTCGCTTAGTCGAGCTGCAAAAAGGTACGATCGAGGTCGAAAGCGAATTCGGTAAGGGAAGTACGTTTCGATTTTGTTTACCGATCGTGCCAGAAAAATCCAAGCTGCTTTCTTTGCGGGATTGAGTCGTGAAAATCTGAATCTGATCGAGAAACTCATCGAACTTCTATCAGTAAGGAAGGTATGAAATCTGCCTATGTATTCCTCTGGGCAGATTGGGCAGTTCCTAGCAATAGGCAGAATGACTCTATGAAAATCCAAAAAATGTAGTGTATCTTTATAAAACTTATAAATATTGCTCTATCCTCACAAGTTAGAGCCAAGGATTTGACACGTCGTGTTTGGCGTACTATTCTACACCAACCTAGTTTTCTCTACATTGGCTATGGCAACGCTCGTTTTAATCAAATTTGTCGCGATCGCTTCGCTCGGTTACTTTCTTCTCCTCAGTCTGTTGGCAGGCACCCTGGATAGTCCTTTTACCTTCATTGATGCGGGACTGCTCTGGCTAGTCGGTAAAAAAATGTAGCGACTGCATCAGTGACGATCGCAAAATCCTAAAGAGATAATGGTGTCATCCGATGAATCACTTGAGGCATCATGGATCAACTCATTGGGAAAGTTTTGCGCGATCGTTATCAGATCCAATCGCTACTCGGTCGTCAAACCGGACGAAGAACATTTCTGGCAAAGGATTTACAGTCTGACGCGATCGTGGTGGTGAAGCTACTCCTGTTTGCACCAGAGTTTACCTGGGAGGATCTCAAACTGTTTGAGCGAGAAGCAGCAGTTTTACGATCGCTCAATCACCGTGCAATTCCTCAATACCTTGATGATTTTGAAGTCGAAACTGACCTCGGTAAAGGATTTGCACTTGTTCAAACTCACATCGAAGCGCGATCGCTGCAAGACTGGATACAATCCGGGCGAACCTTTAGCGAAGAAGAACTTAGAGCGATCGCAAAAGATTTACTCTCCATTCTTGACTATCTTCACAGTCGCCAGCCTCCAGTCGTTCATCGCGATTTGAAGCCGAGTAATATTCTGCTCGGAAATCGAACAGGTAATCATCCCGGTCGGATCTATTTAATTGATTTCGGTTCTGTTCAAACTGCACTACATCATGGCACTCGAACGATCGTCGGAACTTACGGTTATATGCCTCCGGAGCAATTTGGAGGGCAAACCGTTCCAGCTTCGGATCTCTATGCGTTAGGTGCGACTTTAATCTGCATAGCAACCGGACAGAATCCCGATCAACTGCCACAGCGGGAAATGCGGATTTTGTTCGATAAACACGTCAATCTCAGTCCGGATCTAATCGACTGGCTCAAGTGGCTGACAGAACCCAGTTTAGATTTACGATTGCAATCCGCTAAACAAGCTCTAGAAGCTCTAGATGCACCTCGAACTTTAGCAAAAGGGCAACCCGTTGGTAGCAAGGTTCAATTTGCACGATCGCGCCAAACTCTAGAGATCGTCATTCCGTCACGAGGATTTCATCTTGGATTGATTCCCCTGCTTGGATTCGCGCTCTTCTGGAATTCCTTTCTCATCATGTGGTACGGCATGGCGCTGATCAGTTGGAGTTCTGGCGGTTGGTTTATGGCTTTATTCGCGATCGGGCACTTGGCTGCGGGTTTATGGATGACTTGGGGAATTCTGTTCGATCTCTTCGGGCAAGTCAGATTAGAAATCACTGAATCCAAAATTTTTCGCGCGAATGAACTCTTTGGCATCGGAATTTTTCCGTTAACTGCCGATCGTCGATCGATTTGCCGAATTGATAGGACTCAAGATACTTACAAGCACGATTCCGAAGGGGGTCACGTCAGAATTCCTGCACACCTTAACATTTGGGCAGGAACGAGAAAATTTACTTTAGGGGGCGGCACGAACAATTATGAATCTTTGACCCCTCCAGAAATTGATTGGTTAGCAGAACAGTTAAGTCAATGGCTCGGTCTCCCTGTCGATCGAAACTAATCTACTGCCTGAGAAAAAGTTGCGTAATGTAATAGGTATTGCCCTTTTTCCAAACTCCAATTCCAGTCTCCGCATAGACAGGACGAAGAAGATTTTCTCGGTGTCCGGGACTATTCATCCAGCCTTCGACCGCATTATCCGCAGGCTGTCTAATGTTCGTTCCCATGTACAAATTCTCGCCCACAATTTGAAAAGAAATTTGTCCTGCCTCAACGCGATCGGCAACGTTTGTTCCATCGGCTCCGGTATGACTGAAGAACTCTTTTTCTGCCATTTGCTGACTATATCGTCGCGCCACTTCTGCTAATCGATCGTTCTTTTTCAGTCCTTTGAGTCCGTCTTGTTGCCGCACCTGATTGATTTGCTGATAGATGGTGGTCTCAATTTTTGCGGCGGTCGGCGATTGTGCGGGTTTGGGGGGTAGTGGAGCAGGACGCTCAAAGGTGGGTAATTCAGGAAACTGTTCTCGAATCTCTTTACATCCGGTCATTGCTCCGATCAAGAGGCAACTGATGATGTTTACAATTTTGACGTGACGCATTGCAGAAAATTCCAACGACTTATGATAAATCGTTTCTATTAATATTTTGTTCCGAAACCAATCGGGATGACAGGATTTGAACCTGCGGCATCCTGCTCCCAAAGCAGGCGCGCTACCAAGCTGCGCTACATCCCGTAACTAAGCTCTGATATTGTAGCGAAGTTTCGTCAATTTGCAAACCCATCTTGCTTGAACTGATTGTGAATTAGCGTTCAACATAGAGTTGCTCAGCAAGCTTGGTGATCTCATCTCGCATCGTCAGCTTCTCCAGCCAATGCGCCGGAATACCAGATTCTCCGTAATATGCGCCAGCAACTTGACCACAAATTGCCGCAGTCGTGTCTGCATCATCACCAAGATTTGCAGCGCTAAGAATGGCTTGCTCATAACTTTCTGTCGTCCAAAAGCACCAAAGCGCAGCCTCTAGGCTTGCGACGACGTATCCGGTACCACGAATTTCACGACTTTGCTTGCGTTGATACTCGCCACAAGCGATCGCTTGAATTGATGGCGATGCGATCGTCTCTGGACTGCTGCTAAAAAGAATCTCAGTTTTGCTCATTCCCGACAAAGCGCGGAATAACATTTCTCCAAATAAACAACTGGCATCGATACATTCTGATGCACCATGCGTTGTCCGAGCACTTTCAGCCGAGAAATGTAAAATGCGATCGCGTTCTGGAAAGTAAAACATCGGAACAGGTGCCAGCCGCATCAAACATCCGTTACCAGCAGATTTTGGATCAGTGGAACCGCTAAATGGATTGCCAGAGTGCTTGTAGTGCTGCAACGCTTGCCGCACTGTGTTACCGATATCAAAGCACTTACCTGTACTGCTAAGGTATCCCTGTTCGTACCAATCGCAGTATCGATTCATTTGATCAGCGGCATCAAATGTGCCCATAGTGACGAGGCTTGTGGCGAGGCACAATGCCATAGAGGTATCGTCAGTCCACTGACCCGGCTTGAGGTTAAATGGACCTCCGCCTACCATGTCCGTGAGCGGCGAGAATGAACCGCGTTGCTGAAATTCAACGGTTGTACCGATCGCATCCCCTGTCGCAAGTCCTAACAGGCATCCTCGAAAGCGTTCTAATGTATCCATGCAGTGATCCCGTTCTGACACAGCGTGACTCACCCAATTTACCAAAATTAAAAGGGAGGCTCAGAAGTGCCTCCCTCTCAAAGTTTTACCAATTAATGGTGATGATGTCCGTGGTCGTGGTGATGTCCGTGATCATGATGATGGTGCACTTCTCCATGCACTGGAACAACCGCCAAAGCTTGCTCAGATAGAAGCGATTCAATTTGTGGAGTTGCCCAGTCTGCAACCATTTTTAGAAACTCAGAATGGTCATTCACACAGGGCATTCTGACGTATTTCACATCAGAATACTTGCGGTGAAGCTTTTCGATGATGTGTTCGACATCCAGCAGCGTCTCATGGTTTTCAGTCGCGAAACCGATCGGCATAAACACGATCGCTTTTGCTCCGAGTTCGATCAAGTTTCTCGCTGCAAGATCGGCATTCGGTTGCGTCCAATCAATTAGCGGGGTCTGATGATTGAGCCAGCCGACAGAAATCAAGGGATAACGATCAATTAAGCGATCGCGCACCTTGTCGTAAAGCAGTTGGCTCTCGGTAATTCCAGACGTGAAGCCTTTTGCTTTGTGTGGACAGCCGTGATTCATCAAAACGATTCCGACCTGAGAGGGGAGATAGTTCTCAGCTAGATTAGATTGAATCTCAGCTTCGACTAAATGCGCCATCAAATTGATGTATTCAGGTCGATCGAAGAACGAAGGAATATAGCGCGTTCCCTTTAGCCAGTGTTCGCCCTCATCGGCTAGGGTTGCCAAGGCTTTGTTCACTTGTTCAACCGCAATTCCACTCGTGAAGATGGAATCGACCACCAGCAAGGGATAAATCAGAATTTTGGTAAAGCCTTGGTCTTTAACCTCAGCTAGGACTTGTTCAGGTAGGAATGGTTTGCAGAAGTTGAAGGCTTTGAAGACTTGAATGCGATCGCCCCACTTTTCTTGTAATGCGGCTTCCACACCTGCACGCTGTTTTTCAAAAATTTCATTGTGCGGCGAGATGAACTGTCCGTGTTGGTGTCCCCACTCGTGCAGATCGAAGATCGCTAATAGTTTTGCCAAGGGTGGATAAACCCAGGTTGGAACGGGCGCAAATTTTGCCGTGAGGAGATTCAGCGCTTGTTCGTTGTAATTGGCGAAGTCTTCATAGCTCTCGACCTCGCCGTATCCCATGAGAAGAACGGCGATTCGTTCTGAGTTTGAAGAAGTGTGATGATGATGGTGAGTGTGTTCGAGCTTGTCTGGAGTCGCAACCACAGTGTAAAAACCCCTTTATCAATTTTTCGGTTTAGTTTCAGGCTAACATCCCCTACCGGGGGAAAGGATCGATGAGTGAAATATCGTTACCTAAGTAATGAAGATTTTGATTTGCCCAGGAATGCACTCCGCTGAGTTGACAGAAGCTTTCATCGCTCAGGTGAATCTTTCTGAGAATCAGTGTGCAGTTTTCCCGTCCGATCGACAGCCCGCTTATTCGTCTCAGCATATTCTAGAGTTCTTCCAGCCGGACAAATCTGTTTTAATTGTTGCGTTTAGTGCCGGGGTTGTGGGCACGATCGCAGCAGCAAGAATCTGGCAGCGTCAAGGAATTCGGATCGATCGATTTATCGCAATCGATGGTTGGGGCGTTCCGTTGTTTGGAGAATTTCCGATTCATCGAGTGAGCCACGATCGCTTTACTCATTGGAGTTCTCTGATGCTGGGTGGAAATGCAACTCACTTTTATGCTGATCCTGCTGTTGACCACCTCACACTCTGGCATTCTCCCGGAGCAGTCCAAGGTGTAATTGAATCTTCAAATCGTACCGTGACCGCCGCCGTGTTTATTTCTGAGTTAGTTCATTGCTCAACGTCATGAAGTCAAGACACAAATCATTCCTCGGTCTAGCTTCAGAAACGGTTTCGATTGATTAGGATTCTTCTAGTTAAGTTGCGGAATCTAAAGCAATATCAAGGTTCTCTGACACACTTATTTCCAGATTTCATTTCAAATGCTTTGTATCGTAGGTATCTTGAAAAAATCCGTGAGACAGTCTCTCGACACAAATAGGGATCAGTTTTACACTATATTCTTATCGCTTGCATCCTACGATACAAAAATCTTCTAAACTATCCAAATCGCGCATACTCGAAGAGGTTACTCCAGTGCAGTTGCAGCAACGATCAGCAGTCCAACAGGTGACGGGTGCTTTTGCTTTAATCGATAGTCTCAGTCGCCACGGCGTCCAACACATTTTCGGCTATCCCGGCGGTGCAATTCTGCCGATCTATGATGAACTCTATCGGGCTGAACAAGCTGGAATCCTCAAGCACATTCTTGTGCGCCATGAACAAGGAGCTGCCCACGCCGCCGATGGATACGCTCGCGCCACCGGAAAAGTCGGCGTTTGTTTCGCGACTTCGGGACCGGGTGCGACAAACTTGGTAACGGGGATCGCGACCGCACACATGGATTCGATTCCGATGGTGATTGTGACGGGACAGGTTCCGCGTCCTGCGATCGGAAGTGATGCGTTCCAGGAAACTGATATTTACGGCATTACCTTACCGATCGTGAAACATTCCTATGTCGTCCGCGATCCGCGTGACATGGCGAAAATTGTTGCTGAAGCGTTCTATATCGCCAGCACTGGACGACCGGGACCTGTTTTGATCGACGTGCCTAAAGATGTCGGTGTTGAACAATTTGATTATGTTCCGGTTGATCCAGGTTCTGTCCGATTGACTGGATATCGCCCGACGGTAAAAGGCAATCCGCGCCAAATTGGACAGGCATTGAAACTGATTCGTCAGGCTCAAAAACCGCTGCTTTACGTCGGGGGAGGCGCGATCGCAGCAGGCGCACACTCGGAAGTGAAAGAACTTGCAGAACGCTTTAAGCTGCCTGTCACGACAACGCTAATGGGAATCGGCGCATTCGATGAGCATCATCCGTTATCGGTTGGCATGCTCGGAATGCACGGAACGGCGTATGCGAATTTTGCTGTGACCGAGTGTGATTTGTTGATTGCAGTCGGGGCACGATTTGACGATCGAGTCACCGGGAAACTCGACGAATTCGCCTCCCGCGCTAAAGTGATTCACATCGATATCGATCCAGCGGAAGTGGGTAAAGTTCGCTTGCCGGATGTGCCGATCGTGGGAGATGTGAAGCAAGTTCTGACTGATTTGTTAGAGCGCAGCACCGAAGAAGGCGATCCCGCGAACCCGGATCAAACTGAAGCATGGCTTGCAAGAATCGATCGCTGGCGTGAAGATTATCCGCTGGTTGTGCCTGAGTATCCAGGTGTGTTGTCTCCTCAAGAAGTGATTGCAGAAGTCGGACGGCAAGCCCCGAACGCTTACTACACAACCGATGTAGGTCAGCACCAAATGTGGGCGGCTCAATTCCTCAAAAACGGTCCGCGTCGCTGGATTTCGAGCGCGGGACTCGGAACGATGGGCTTTGGAATGCCCGCTGCAATGGGGGCAAAAGTCGCAGTTCCAGACGAAGAAGTCATCTGTATCAGTGGTGATTCCAGCATTCAGATGAACATTCAGGAGCTTGGAACTCTGGCGCAGTACGGAATCAATGTCAAAACCGTGATTATTAACAACGGTTGGCAGGGCATGGTGCGCCAATGGCAAGAAGCTTTCTATGATGAGCGCTACTCCAATTCAAACATGCAGGTCGGCACACCTGATTTTGTCAAATTGGCGGAGGCGTTTGGCATCAAAGGCATGATTGTAGAAACCCGCGAGGAATTGAAAAGCGCGATCGCCCAAATGATCGCTCATCCCGGTCCAGTCTTGATGGATGTGCGGGTGAAGAAAAATGAGAACTGCTATCCGATGGTGCCAACGGGTAAGAGCAATGCTCAGATGATTGGTTTACCGGAGCGGAAATTGTTAGAACGGGCAGCAGAAACGATCAACTGTCGTCACTGCGGCGCTGAGAACATTCCAAGCAATAAGTTCTGTCCGCACTGTGGCACGAAAATCTAAATGAACAGAAAACCCCAGTGAATCAATCTCTACCGTGTACATACATCCGTATTTTGCTTCGTTTTGGGCGGCTTGTGCCCCCTAAATCCCCCATTCTGGGGGACTTTGAATCGAAGCGATTCTCTCAACTGGAAGGATCTGCTCTACTCTTAGTCCCCCACTCGTGGGGGATTTAGGGGGCGAAAGATTTCGGCGACGACCGATCAATCGGCTTGTGTGTACATGGTAGGCGAATTAATCCTGGGGTTTTTGTGACCCATTGAGCCGAATCGAATTCAGAATTCGTCAGCATTCATTCCCAAGAAAAAAGGGGCATTTTGCCCCTGAATCGATTTGAATCATCAAAATCTTATCGACGTGGTTCTGGCTCGAAGCTGGGTGCATACGCCTGCAAGAGACTGCTGACCTGGGTAAGAATTTCGTCTTTCGAGCTTTTTCCAAGAATTTGTCGTTCTGGAAAAAAATCGGGTTTGTCAAGGTTCTTCGCGATCGCTTCTCCGACTCGTTGTGAAATCACACCCTGCAATCCTTCTTTCGCGTGCTGGCGCTGGTAGTTTGCTCCTTCCTCGGTTGTCGCATACAGCGGCGGTAGACGGTTCAACGCATACGCAGCGATATCACCTAGATCTAAAGTGCGATCGCTGGTGGCTTCGATTTCTGCCACTCGTGCGATCGCCTCGGTCAAGACCAGTTCTTCCATGACGTTGATAAACTGCTTCCGGGGAACGGCGACGACTTCACCCGTCAGTAGTGCCCCCATTAATCGATCGAGCGCCATATATTCCTCGATCGATAACTCCGAGGCAGTATCGCAGATGCGCCCTACTTCGGCTTCCATCGCTGGTGTCAAATAGCCATCCTGAAGGGCTTGATCAACGATCTTTTCAATGCTCATATCGCCTCTTTAACTCCATCGCAGCAGATAGTTTATAGATAACCCCGACATCATTTTGCCCTAGTTTGGGTGTCCAAGAACACTTTGATTAAACCTTTGTTAATGCACAACGACAGTAGAGAAGATTCATTCTGTCCTTTGTTTGTAACAATTTGGGACAAATGTCGATTCGCGTCAATGTTGTATCACACGGAGTTTGTTTTGTAGCATCAGATCTCACAGATTTCAAATTTAGATAAAAATTCTGTTTTGAGTTCGTTCAATTTGGCAACTTTGGACAAGGGTGAATGTAGGGACGTAAAGCGAGTACAGTGAAACATACCGCATGGTAAAAGGGCATTGGGAGCGATGAAGATTTTGGTGCTGACTTGGGAATTTCCACCGCGAATCGTGGGCGGGATCGCTCGCCACGTTGGGGAGCTTTACTCGGAGTTGGTCAAACTGGGGCATCAGATTCAATTAATCACAGTGGAGTTTGGGCAGGCTCCGCGGTTTGAAGTGGTTGACGGCGTAGAAGTTCATCGCGTGTCGGTGCCGAAACATGAGGATTTTTTCCAGTGGGTTTCGGCGATGAATGACAGCATGGGACAGCATGGCGGCAAGTTGATGCTAGAAGAAGGCGAATTCGATGTGATTCACGCGCACGATTGGCTCGTTGGGGATGCTGCGATCGCGCTAAAACATCATTTCAAAGTGCCTTTGGTGGCAACGATTCACGCGACAGAACACGGGCGACATGGCGGAATTTTTAATCCGGTACAGCAGTATATTCACGGCAAAGAACGGGTGTTAACACACGAAGCTTGGCGCGTGATTGTGTGTACAAACTTTATGCGGCGCGAGGTGGAGCATACGTTGAGTACACCTTGGGACAAGATCGATGTCGTGTACAACGGGATTCGTCGCGAGAAGAAGCAGCTTGACCCAGAGTTCGATTATTGGGAGTTTCGCCGTCGGTTTGCGCTTGACAACGAAAAAATTGTGTACTACGTAGGCAGAATGACTTATGAAAAAGGCGTTGCAGGTTTGATTCAAGCCGCTCCAAGAATTCTGCACGAGATGAAGCAGCGGGTGAAATTCGTCTTTATTGGCGGCGGGCATACGGAACATCTCAAACAGCAGGCAAGAGAGGCAGGAATTTGGGATCGCTGTTTCTTTGCGGGATTTATGCCCGATCGAGATCTCGATCGCTTTCAAACGATCGCCGATTGCGCCGTTTTCCCCAGCCTCTACGAGCCGTTTGGAATCGTTGCACTTGAGAGCTTTGCGGCAAAAGTTCCGGTGGTCGTTTCTGATGCGGGTGGATTTCCCGAAGTTGTGCGGCACAACAGAACTGGGATTGTGACTTGGGTGAATAATTCAGAGTCGATCGCTTGGGGCATTTTGGAAGTTCTGAAACGCCCGGATTTTGCGCGATCGCTAGTCAACAATGCCTATGAAGATCTTTCCCGTCGCTTCGACTGGTTCAAATTGGCACAACAAACCGAAGCCGTTTATGGGCGCGTTTTACACGAGCGGGAAAACGTCGATTGGTAGACTTCAAGCGTGTTGCAGCAAGACATGAATCGGAACCCCGAATCCTAATGAATAACGAGTGAGTAAACAGAACACCAAAATCGCGACAAAGAACGCGGTACAGTACAAATCCTGCATTGTACAAGATAGTTTTTCTTGCTTGAGTCCGTAGAGGTTCACCGCATACAGGGGAAAATCGCTTAAGGCAACCATGACGATCGCGCCGACTTCCCCAAATTGCGAAAACGCCAGCGGCATCCCAATCCCGACCATCGCGAACCGTACGAAGTTACTCTGCGCTGAGTAGACAGGCTTACTAATCGCCATCAATGCAGGACTGGTTGTGTAAAACAGCACAGAAAACCAAATTCCAGAACACAGAATCGGCATCATCCAAGTCGCGTGCTGATATTGATCCCAGTGCTTATTTCTGCCTTGATACAGCAGCATAATCACCCAATCGCCGCAGGTCGTTAAGAGCGCCAGCGAAACCGCTAAACCGATCAATAATAGCCAGCGCTGTTTCACAATCTTTTCGCGCAGATGCAAGCGAGGTATGTCTAACTGCTTGGAAATCGTTGGGTAGATAACTTTGCTACTTAATTCTCGAATCAGATCGCGTGGAATACTTGCCAGCGTATACGCGATCGTATAAACCCCTAATTTTTCAAACGACAGCAGCTTCGCCAAAATAAAGCGATCGGCTTGATCCGCCATAAACATGATCGCAGAGGCGACCGCTACCCATTTCCCGAAGTTTTGAATTTCCCTTAAAACTTCTCGATCGAGGCGAAATCGGTTGCGATACCGTGAATCGACAAAATGACTCGCGACCATGTTGATGCCGCCACTGAGTACATTCCCGATCGCAAGTGCCCAGACCGTCGGACTCCACCAGCACAACAGCACAAAGCCAACCAGAGAAGCTCCCGTCACCGCAAGGTCATAAATCATTAATTTACGAACTTCGAGATGACGCTCCCAACTGAGTAATGCCGTCGAGCTAAATCCATCTAACACCGCCGTAAATCCGACAAGCGGCAGGAGATACAGCAGTTCACCTTGGGGATCTTGTCCGCGATAAAATTGCGCGAACGGATATGCCAAGACAAAACTCAAGACCCAGATTTGAAAGCCGCGAATTACTTTCAACGACCAGGCAGTGTCAAGAAACACCGGATCATCTCCCTGCTTGTTATTGACCACGCTTTGGGAAATGCCGTAATCCGAGAAAAGCTCGATCCCGATTTTGATCGTGGTGACAAGCGCCATCAGCCCGAAAAATTCTGGGCGGAGCAGGCGCGTCATGATGAGATTGCTACCGAGTCTGAGAATTTGTCTGCCGCCGTAACCTGCGATCGTCCAAAATGCACCCCGGATGGCTAACTGTTTGAGCGAACTGGTCATATTATTTGTTGGTTCTGGCTGGCGTTGTATTGGTAGCGGCGAGATAGCCCCAGAGATAAGCGGTCGGCGAAATCGACTGCATCACGGTAAACTCTGCCGCCATTGGGAACAGGAAAATATCCAGATACGATTCGGTGGCGGGCCACTCGATCGGGGCTGGAAAAATCACATCTTTAAATAACTCGATCGTCCAAACATCACTGTAAAACGTCGGATCATAGGGACCGTACACCGTAATTCCGGGTGGCGGTTCAATGCCCTGAACCCGCTGATCGAAAACGAGCGGATTTTTAGGGCTGCGGTAGCCGATTCCCGTGGTGTAAGTCATATTATCCGGGTTTGCTCCTAACGCAAACTGAGTCGCTAAAACGCCCGATCGTAGATATTTACCGTTCTGCGTCAAGTAATGAGCACGAACCATCGACATCGCCTTGGGTGCTCCGAGTCCGGTTCCCCAGCCCAGCGGCATATACGGCAATTCTTTCGACCACTTGAACGCGGTTTGTTCACCAACCGATTTGGCAACATCAGCATCCCGAATCAGTGCGTTAATTGCATTTTGCTGCACGGTGGAATCAATCTGATTTTTCGGCAGTCTGGCGTAGAGAAACGCTGCATCTCGCTGATCGTGTTCGTCCCAGACAAAGACATCTTTCTGCGGATTGATGAACACGGTCGTTTGCAAAAAGAGTCGATGCCAGGAAGAATCGCCCGTCAGTCGATACAGTTCTAGGGCGGCAAGATTTCGACTATCGCGCTCAAACTTGCCGATCGACTTTTGGGCGGCTTCTCGTTCGGCATAAGCCATCGCTCGCAATGCGCTCTCTTGATAAGTTTGCGCTAGTTTTGGATCTCTAGATTTCAGCGCATTTGCGGCTCGTGCGGCGGCTCCAGCATACATGTAACTCGACCACATATCGGGAGCATAAGCGTATGCCCGAAAAGATTCTTGCCAACTGGCTTCACCGAGTCGCGGATCACGCTGTGATTGAATGCCACCTCGAATGCCACCGTCAGCCGTTTGGAGCCGACGAAAGAAATCGAGCGTCCAAAGGGCTTCGTTAATCACATCGGGTAAGCTGTCTTTGGATTCGGGGAGGTTGAGAGAAACGCGATCGAAATACTGCGGGAATAATTCCGCTAGTTCGAGCATTTGGCGCGATACTTCGACGTGCTGAATCCGCCGATCCCAATCTCCCGCGTCGAAGTAGCCGCCCCAAGCATTCGGAACGACGCGCTTCGTTTCCGATTCAGATAGTTTCTTGACGAATTCGGCTGACCCAATCCCTTGATCGACGCTCGAAAGGGGTGCGGTCGATTCATAAACCACAGTTCCATCATCGGGATGAAAGGGTCGAGGGCGTGTCCATTTCGTATACGGTTCTTTTAGTTCAATGCCGCTACGCTGGTGATAAAGTCCGCGTGCTGAGGTGTAGAACGCATTTCGCCATACATCTGGGCGGATTTCAAACGCAAATGAACAACCGATCGTGTCAATACAAACTCGATATTTTCCAGGAGTTTGAAGGTTCGTGAAATCCATCCAGTAAACGTTCGTGTGCGAGTAGTTTCGTTCCCGCAGGTCTTCGTTTTCCTGACTGGTTCGCGAGAGCTGCGTTTTTCCGGTGAATACTTTCTGATTCGTTTTCTCATCAATCACCGAAAATCCAAGCCCCGCTCCATATTCGACTCGTCCACCATTGCCCATCCAAGTTGAAAGGAAGGCAACTTTCGCTGGATCTTGAGGCGCGAAACCAATGTGAGACACATGAATCGCTTCGGTTCGGGTCACATTTGGCTGATATTTGAAGCTCAGCGGTGCAACTTTGCTATTGGGAAAATTGATTTGATAGGTTTTTCCAGGCTTGAGCGGGCTGGGCAGCTTGAGGTACAGGGTGTGTGCCATTGGAAACTCAAACTTCCACTGTCCGACTCGTGCCATGTCCGTCGGTTTGGATTTGCGATAAACCGATGTCGGATTCAGCATCGATGAATAAGTCGAATCTTCCGAAGACGTGATTCGATAGCTGGTATTGCGATCTGCCCACTGAGGATCAAAGGGCGAGGCGACAAATTGATCGAGAGGATAGAAAATATTGCGCTGCTTGCCTACGAGTGAGCCGATCGCTTTTCCGTTGCGAATCACCCAATCTTCCTCAAGCGGGCGGGGCTGCTGAATTTGATCGCCTGACTGCGGTTTGTACGGGGACTGCTTGGCGTGAATGATTTCACCCGTGTTGATTTGAACTGCCAGAATATCAGGCTTGACGAGATAAGCCTGATTTGCCTTGATTTGAGGCGTATTTCCTGCATCGACCCCAGAGACATTACAGCCTGTGAGCAACAGTCCAAGACCGACCGGAAAGAGAGATTGCAGCCGCATCACGTCAGATTTCCGTAAATTTCCTAACTCATTCTGCCTGGAAGCGGGGGTCTTGTCCGTAAGTTCACGAAATTCTTGCGAAATTCGATCGAGTATTTAAAGAAACCGCTTTCTTCCACACAAAAACAGGAACTTTCAGTATTGCAATCGCGCAATCAAGTAAATGGTGGCTCCGTACCAATACGGGCAAATCGCACAACGCCGATCAAATAATAATCACAAAAAACTTCAAAAATCTTGCTTTTTCATGTGAGTTTGATAAAAAGTGTGCCTGAACGCTTTACCGATCGTTGATCCTCCTCTTCAGTGGTAATCGTGGAACATACTGACGTAAGCTTCTTCTACCCGATCGGATCGCCATTTGTAGAGCAGGGATTATCTGAACATGGATACCAGTTTGTTTCTTGTCGTACCCGTTCCATTTCGCATTGTGAACGGAGAATATGGCTGTGATTATCAAGCGTGTGATGGCTTAATGCGGTGGCTAGAACATTTCGATCGCATTGTGGTCGCTGCTCCAGTTCTCCCAGACAATGAGCCTCACGACTTTGCCAAACTGGAAACCTGGAAATCGATCGAGCAATTACCCGGATTCGATCGCATTGAATTGGTTCCCCTGCCGTATGCGTTCAAGCCTTTGATCTATCTGCGACACTATCAGCGCGTTCGCAAACTGCTGAGCCAAAAGATTCAGGAGTGTGAATATCTTTGTTTAATGCCTTGCGTCTGGATCGGAGAGTGGGCGGGGGTCGCGTGTTCAGAAGCGATTCGATTAAACCGCTCTTATGCGATTCGTGCCGATCGCGTTGAACATGAAGTGATTCGACGGATGTTGAAAGAAGATAAATCGCTGAAGCTAAAAACCCGAATCAAAGACACGCTGACAGTTCCAATCATTGAACGCTACATCATGAACTTCATGCGTCAAGCAGATCTGGGACTGTTTCAGGGACAAGACTGCTACAACGCCTATGCGCCAGCGAGTCGGAATCCGCGCCTAATCTATTACGTGCATTCGCAGAAATCGGATCAAATCAGTCCAGAACGGTTGGCGACCAAGCTCGATCGTATTCGGCAGGGTGAACCGCTGAGACTGTGTTACACCGGACGCGCCACCGAAATGAAGGGTGCGATCGATTGGATTGAAGTGATTCACGACCTGAAGCAGCGCGGCATGAATTTCACAGCGACCTGGATCGGGGAAGGCAATTTGCTCAACGACATGAAGCAATTAGCTCAAACGCTTGGGGTTGCTGATTTGATTCACTTTGCTGGATTTATGAGCGATCATCGATCGACGCTCGATCTGATGCAGCAACAAGACGTGTTCATGTTCTGCCACAAAACGCCAGAATCCGCGAGATGTCTGATTGAATCCTTGGTTTGCGGGTTGCCGCTCGTTGGATATGAGAGTTCGTACCCGAAAACATTAGTCGCGCAACAAGGGGGCGGCGTGTTTGTACCGTTGGATGATAAGGCTGCATTAGCCGATCAAATTGAGGCACTAGATCGCGATCGCGATAAACTTACAACTCTCGTTCGTCAAGCGGCGGAGACAGGTCGCGGATTCGATGAAGAATCGGTGTTTCAAAAGCTGAGCGACTTGATCAAAGGATGTGTGATTCCGAAATCAAGCAGTGAGAAACCTGCGATCATGGCAGTGAGTTAGAGGCTTTTCGTTCGTTGCGACATCCCGCCCTGAAATGAATTTCGGGGCGGGAGCGGAACGCAGCGGAGAAGACCTTCTATACTTTTCAAATGCCTTTCTAGACAATGAGAAAAGCAGCACATTTTCGAGGTGTCATCATGTCTCCACTTTCCCTGCAAGAACTTGAAACCCAATTGAAACAGTTAGACGGATGGACGATCGAGAACGGCAAACTGCATCGCGAATACAAATTTCCTTCATTTGTTGAAGCCTTCGGATTCATGTCAAGTTTGGCACTCGTTTCCGAAGCGCTCGGACATCACCCGGAGTGGTTCAATGTATACAATCGTGTCACGATCGATTTGACGACTCATGACGCGGGAGGGATTACCTCAAAAGACATAGCGTGGGCAACTAAAGCAAATCAATTGGGATAATTTCCGTAAAATCATCCAGATTTCCTACGTCAATCCGGAAGAACGAAACAATCGTGCGTAAATTGTTCGTACGTACCTTAAAAAACATCGCTCGAACTTTTTACGGAGTCGATCGCAATTTTTGATTTTGGCGAGGACTGGAAATGTTAGCGCAAGACTCGATGATGGTCAGTGTTACCGGAGCAGGTGCAGAATCTTCCGAAGGATTCCGCGCTCTGCTGTCTCAACTCGAAGCAGAACTCTATCGGAGTGAAGTGTTTCGTCGTGCTCTAGAAAGCTTAGAAGAAACGGCTCCCGAAGGCACTTCTACACAGTTCTGCCTCAAAGCAGTCGGACGCGAAGCGATTCGATTAGCGCTGCGAGAAATGCTGCCTCAACCCGCACCGGAACCGAAACCTGCGGAACCTGTTCGCCCTAGAAAGCCCATTTCCGAAACGGAACAACGTCGTCAAGAATGTTTAGCCCGATTAGGTGCTCAGATTCGAGCCGCTCGACACGCTCGATCGATGTCGATCGCAGAACTGCACAGCAAAACGCTCGTTCCGGTTCATCAACTCCAGGCGATCGAAGCAGGTCACGGAGCGCACTTACCCGAAGATGTTTACTTGCGCGGATTTATTCAGCGGATCGCCAAGGTGCTCAATCTCGATAGTGTTCAATTGTTGGATTTACTGCCTGCCGTTGATCCGGTGAAAGCCGTTTTGCCAACTTGGTATCATCCACGGAAAAGCACGATCGGACTTGGAGGAGTCGATCTCAAGCCTGTCCATTTGTATCTCGGATATGCGGCAGTGTTGAGCGGTGGATTGGTTTGGCTGGCTCAGCATCAATCGGCTCCGACTTCGTCGAGTGAATTGAATGCGCCTCAAGTTTCGCCTGCTGCAAAATCTGAGGTTCAACCCACTGCAAAAATGAGTGCAGGAATGCAGGTTGCAGCGCCAGAAAGATTGTAAAAGACAGAGTATGCTTGAGGTTGTCTTCTCAAGTGATTGAAAAAAATGCAACCTCGATCGCTTAAATTCATTCGATCGCTGGGTCTTCGATTCTGGCTCTTGCTGCCTGTCTTAAGTGGATTGGCTTGGATGGTCAGCGGTTGGGCGACCGATTGGATTTTGACGCGATCGAGCGTTTCAGATAAAGCCTTCATTCTCGAATCCGCCTCAGATTCCCCGGTTATTTTGGTGCGATCGGTTGAGGTGGTGATTCAGGAACAGTTTTCGATCGTCACCGTTTTCACGCGCAATCAGCCCTTGAGCAGATTAGAGTTTCGGTTTCCGTACACTGAACGCGACCAGCTTGAAAAAGCGATCGCACAAGTTTTGGGATTATCGCGATCGCAAGTCAATCAAGTGACTCGCTACAACAGGTTAAAATGAAAAGCTGTTCGCATCGTAATCAATGTCATGACTCAAACGGTTGAAACTCTTTTTGAAGAGGGATTAGAGCGCTATAAAGCGGGAGAAGACCCAGAAACTTTAATTCCAGTGTTTAAAGAAATCTGTGATCGATCGCGCAAAACGGGTGCGGCTTGGACTTGTTTAGCGTGGCTCTATTTGCTGGCGGGTAAGCCTGCACTGGCACTTCCTGCGGCTCAAAAAGCGGTGAAACTCGTGCCTCAAGATGCCCAAGCTCGAATCAATCTCGTGCTGGCAATGTTGGATTTGTCGAAACCGGGAGTTCGATCGCACATTGAAATGGCACAGCAGCTTACGTTTGCGGTCGAAGAATTGCGCGATGAAGTGCAACAAAACATCGAAGATGGACTAGCTAGAAAACCGGATTGGAAAAGTCTGCAAAAAGTGAAAGCTTGGCTCTTTGAATCCTAAGAGGATGGAAGTGTAAGAAGTTTCTTCGCTTCGATTGCAAGATTGCAACCCGCCCCGGAATGGAATTCGGGGCTAGTAGAACGAAGTCCACTGAAGGGGACTGAAGAGCCTAGATTTTGAGTCTTTAGTCAGTTTCAACTGACTTCGCACCATTAGCCCCGAATTCCATTCCGGGGCGGGCGATGCAACCAACGATTATGTTTCAAATATCCTCTCAGGATCGCTACATTTTTGTTCACATTTTTTAAGAGCTAGAAGAGGTTTCTGGCTCTTTTTTATTCAGAATTTCGCCGTATGAAGTGTACGTAATCAAATTATCTATTCACACTACAAAATTGTTGCAATTTAGAGGGTAAAACAATCAAACTCATTTATAAACTGCAATACAAAATCAAATAATTTAACCATCGTCTTAGAAAGGGAATGATACTATTTGATAACTGGGATACATTCCCCATTATTTAACAGTCTTTTCGTCACTTCACAACAGCAAGAAACGAGCTTGCATTCAATCGAGTTTGTTGAATTCAACAAGCGAAGTCCTGAGTTTTCATGGACAATTCTAGCTTGCTTGGAACAGTGTCGATCGACTATTTTTTGTAGCTTAAGGAGCGGATGATTATGTCTATGGATCGTGTCGGAGTCAAACCTGGAACTCGCAATCACAAAGGCTATTTTGTGCAACACGCATCGGGCTATCAACTCGTTGAGATGCACCATTCGGGCTGGGCAGTGATTTGTCTTAATGATGCTGTTTGCCACTATGTTGATCCTGAAAATCTACAATTCGCCCGCGAAAAAGACTTTCCATCGGTTCATGAACTTTAGAACGATTTTGCCTTAGATTTCAATCATTCACGATCGGGTTGCACTGACTTTAGTTGCAGCCCGCTTTTTGCTAAGTTAGTACTGTAAATCTTTTAATTGATTCGATGAAAGAAACGTTTTTTAAGTGGCTAAATACGGCTTTGATGTGGAATTTATTTTTTGTGCTGCTGTGCTTTGGGTGGTTTGCGATCGCGCTTCTCGGTCGTGCGGCTAAAGTGCCACTCGGATTAGAGGTTTGGCTTTCACTCTGGACACCTGTGATGCAGCCTGCATTGGGGATTTTGATGGCAGGTGCGCTGATTAGTGGGGCAAGTAGCTGGGTCATGAAACGCCTTAGTCCGACCGAGTAAGTGCTCGATCGACATTCGGATCGCGAAATGCAGGGTTTTGAATAAAGGATTCATCGGTGAGACTGCGAAGAAACTCTAGCAGATCTTGTTTTTCTTGGTCGCTGAGTTTGAATCCTTTGATAAACGAACTTTTTAACGGGTTCTGATTGCCCACTCCCGCCCATTTTCCGGCATGAATTGTTCTTCCACCTTCTGAGTAATGCTCGATTACTTTCTCTAACGTTGGAATGCTGCCATCGTGCATATAAGGAGCCGTTAACGCAATATTTCTCAGGGTCGGAGCTTTGAAGCGTCCCATATCAGACGGTTTCAGCGTAATTTCTTTGATGCCTGTATTGTTCGGAGGATAAGCGCCTTTGCCATCTAAATTGTAGAGTCCGGTATTGTGAAAAGCGATTTCTTTGAATGCTAATCGAGAATGAGTAATCGAATCAGAGAAATTAATGCCGCCGTGACAATGGAAACATTCGAGCCGCTCACTTTCAAAAAGAGCTTCACCGCGTTTTGCAGCTTCAGAGATTGCTCGATCGTTGCCGCCGTAGCGATATTGATCGTAGGGCGAATTGAATGAAACTAAGGAACGCTCAAAAGCTGCGATCGCTTTCGCCATCGTATTGATACTAATTTCCTCATTCCCGAATGCTTCTGTAAACAACTTCTGATAGTTCGGATCACCCTTCAGCATGGCAATCAGTTCGGTTTCTTTGCCTGCCATGCCCATCTCGATCGGGTGCTCACCAAAAATTGGCACCAACAACTGAGTTTCCAAATCAGTCATCAATGGGTTTGCCCAAGTGAGAACTGAATTGTAAGCAATATTCGCTAAACTCATCGCATTGCGGGGATGAGCTTCTCCGGTTACGCCGATCGACACTGATTTCTTTTCCGTAAACGCCCGCGCTTGATCATGACAAGTCGCACAGGAGAATTCACCCATGACTGACAGCCGCTTTTCATAAAACAAATGCCGTCCGAGTTCCACTTTGGCAGCACTCATCGGATTGTTCGTCGGTACATTTGGTGGCGGTGTCCAGGCGGGTAGCTGCCAAGTGTAAGGTGAAGCTGCATCACTTCTGGAAAATGCAGCGCTTAGAGCGATCGCGAGGCAAAATGAGAGAACCGTGAGAACGGCGAGATTGAACCAGCGTTTCATCGTTGCTGTGCGACGCGGAAGAAAGATTGACGAGCAGGTTGATTATTCCAGGGTAGTCCGAAGCTCGTCATGATTCCAGCACAGTCACCGTCTTTTGGTTCAGACATACAGCCGATTCCAGTTTCGGGCTGATTTTTACTCATGTTGGTGTTGCTGACTAACGACCGAATATCTGCCACGATCACATTCGTTTGTGGATTGAAGTTATCTAGTGTAATGGTTGACGTATTCGGATTCGTACAACTTTCTGGTTTCTGACGATTGTTATTTGCGTTGCATCCAGTACTTCCTAGATGAATCGCAAAACTTTCACGCGGTTGCTTACCGGGTGAATGAGCACCCTCATGTTTCATCCCGGACATCGGCGGAACGAAATCAATTCGAGCAAACTTGTAGCCGCCTCGCCAGTTCCACCAAAGCGAAGTCAGATTCAGCGGAGAAGGCGCGATCGTGGCATCTTCATGATTCAAATTGAACGGAACGCCTAACGTAAACCGAATTCCTTTGTAGCTGCCTTGGGGAACAGTGCCAACAATGCGATCGTTGGTTTCAACGGTTCCATTGGTGCAGCTTCCCGTTTTATTCTCAAAATCAATCAGCGCAACGTTTTGATACTGCCAGCGATCGTCTTGCGTGAGGGTAACTGGAACGGCTTTTCCTTGAGCATCGATCAGCGCAACTTCTGAAACATAGAAGCGAAAATCAGAAGGAGCGACTGAGGTTGCAGACGTACCAAGGGAATACGTCGAAGTACATTGAAAGGATCGATCGCCCACAACTCCACGAAATTGAATCGCTACAGGTTGAGTCGATTGTGCCATTGCGATCGCAGACGAAAGCAGTGTAGCAATGGCACTACCCATCAAAGAGAGTTGCAACTTCATAAAACAGCCTGTTCAGTCAAAGTCCTTTTCACTCTAGGACAAGCTAAATTTGAATTCAAACGACAGGCTGTAAAACTTGAACGAGAACAGGCTAAGAAAATTTCGCTGAACTTAAGCAGAAATCAATACCCAATTCCTTAACGATCGCTCAAAATAGAATCATGTTTTCAGTCCTTTTGATTCTTGCGATCGCGCTTCTTCCCTCGCTCCTGGCGTTTCTGCTCCGGCATCGACTGGAGCTTCAAGCTCAGGAACGACTTCAGGCGGCAATGGCAGCCGCAGAACGAAGACAACTCCAAACCCTGCTCCGTCTTCCTCCTGATTATCAATATGTCGAAGGTGTTGGCGCTCTGATTGGCGATTTTACCTGCGTCTATAATGCTCGATCGCCTTATGTTCGATGCGCGGTCAATCCTTCGGGTCCTTGTGAAACTTGTCGATCGTATGAATCAAAATACTAGTCCGCTTCCGACTCCCCACAGTGGCTATCACTGGAATCGCATTCCGAGACGATTTTTTGAGGGATGGTACTACCGTGTGACGTTGCCAGACGTTCGGCAAACGTTCGCGTTTATGTATTCGATCGAAGATCCTCAAGGCGGTCAACCGACCAGCGGCGGCATGGCTCAGATTTTGGGTCCTGATGATGAATACCTGTGTCGAACGTTTCCGAATGTCGATCGGTTTTGGGCAGATTCGGATCAGCTTGCTCTCGGACATTGGCGACAATCAGGAACTCCGAAATTGTTAGATCCAAAACGATTCGATCAAACGATCGTCGAAGGCTATCAAGCCACAAATACTTGGCATCAGGGCCGATTGAAAGAGCCGAATGGAAATGATGCCGAGTGGCAATACTCGATCGCGCCTGTGTATGGATGGGGCGATCGACAATCGACTGCTGGAATTCTTTCATCACTTCAAATCTTTGAACCCGGTTGGCAAGTCCTGATGGCTCATGGACACGCCACAGGTTACATCAATTGGAATGGAAAAAGATACGAATTCGTCAATGCTCCCGCATACGGTGAAAAGAACTGGGGCGGAGCATTTCCGAGTAAATGGTTTTGGCTCAACTGCAACGCATTCGATAATGAGCCTGATTTCGCTCTTACGGCAGGGGGCGGAAGACGAGGCGTTCTCTGGTGGATGGAATCGGTTGCCATGATCGGGATTCATTATCGGGGTCAATTTTACGAATTCGTGCCCTGGAATGCTGAAGTGAATTGGGTGATTCGTCCTTGGGGATATTGGCGGATGGATGCTCGAAACCAACACTATCGCGTGACAGTTACGGGAACGACTGAGTTACCAGGTACCTCTTTACGTGCACCCACGATCGATGGAATGCAGTTTGTTTGCCAAGATACGATGCGCGGTTCTGTCACCGTGGAACTGTGGGATCGGGCTGAACGTCTAATCGTTTGCGCCACGAGCGATTTATGCGGTTTAGAAACGGGTGGTGCTCCCTGGAACGAAACTTGGGCATCTGGATGTGGACTTAATTTTTGAGGAGGTCAAAACAATGGAGATATTATTGGCGTTTGGGGTCATGTCGTTAATCAGTTTGGGCGTGATTTCGGTCGGGGAAATGATTGTACGATCGCTTAAAACCCGCAGTTCTGAACCGCTAAATTATGACGGAGTGGGAGACGCGATTGGTAGCGGTTTGTCTGGATTTGAACCGAGTGACACTTCACATTTCTTTGGCTCGATCGGCTCCCACATTGTGCACTTTTTTGGACATTTCTTTCATCACTGATTCCGTTTGAAATCGACTTGCTATAATGCGACTCATCCGGGGCTGTAGCTCAGTTGGATAGAGCAACCGCCTCCTGAAATATCGGGCACCGTAAGGGAAACTTTACGTGTGAATGTGGTCAAAGTCGGTGAACCCTAAAGCATATTTTGCCAGTCACGGGAATACCGAGCCAAGCCTAAATCAATTTAGGAAGGTGTAGAGACTAGACGATCACCACCTACAAGCAGACTTGCTTAAGGTGAAGGTATAGTCCAGAGAGTGGGGAAACTCACACAAATCTGAAGCGGTAGGTCGAGGGTTCAAGTCCCGCCAGTCCCGTTCAATCGAGAATGTCAAGTCATCAAGCGATCGACAAATCGGTCGCTTTTGTCTATGCCCAAAAGCAGATTCCCAGACCATTGCTTGACTCTCCTGCTAACTGGAGGGTTCACAATAAAGTTGTAGAGATTCATGATTCGCTTCAGGAGTTCCCCCATGACGCTACAACTCACAGTGCCAAACATGGCTTGTTCTGCTTGTGGAGATACGATTACCACTGCAATTAAGTCGATCGATCCTGCTGCAACCGTTACCGCTGACCCAAAAACAAAGCGGGTGGACATCGAGACGCAAGCTTCAGAAGATTCGATCAAACAAGCCATTACCGACGCGGGCTATACCGTTGCCTAACATTCCTATGGACACGACAACTCTGAAGCTTCAGGGCATGAGTTGTGCTGCCTGCGCCAAGAATATTGAAAATGCAATTCAAGCCGTTGAAGGTGTGAAAACCTGCGCGGTTAATTTTGGTGCAGAGCAGGCAACGGTTTCGTACGATGTGCGGAAAACATCGATCGCTAAAATTCAACAAGCCGTCAGTGATGCGGGCTATTCTGCCGAACCTCTGCCAGAAAATGTGTTGGTAGAGGTTAAACCCGCTCGAAATCGGACATTACACCGCAAAGTTTGGACAGCGGGTGTGATTAGTGCAGTGTTAGTCCTTGGCTCACTGCCAGCCATGACGGGACTATCAATTCCACTGATTCCGATGTGGCTGCATTCTGCGATCGTACAATGGCTACTCACAACCCCGGTATTGTTCTGGTGTGGTGCAAAGTTTTTCGTGAATGCTTGGAAGTCTCTGAAACGGCGCACTGCTACGATGGATACTTTAGTGTCGATCGGGACTGGCTCGGCATACCTTTATTCTTTGTTTCCCACCTTCTTTCCGCAGTGGTTCATTGCACAGGGACTCAGCCCGGATGTTTACTTTGAAGCAGCATCGGTCATCATTGCACTGTTGTTACTGGGTCGATTGTTAGAGCAACGAGCAAGAGGGCAAACTTCAGAAGCAATTCAGAGATTGATTGGGCTACAAGCGAAGACAGCGCGAGTGATTCGTCAGGGGCGAGAGATAGATTTACCAATCGCCCAAGTGATCGTCGGTGACGTGATCTTAGTGCGTCCGGGTGAAAAGATTCCGGTGGATGGCGAGATTTTAGAAGGTCGATCGACGATCGACGAAGCAATGGTGACGGGCGAAAGTTTACCTGTGACGAAACAAGCGGGCGATGAAGTGATCGGAGCAACATTAAATCAAACTGGAAGCTTCAAATTTCGGGCAACGCGAGTCGGAAAAGATACTTTTCTCGCTCAGATTGTGAAACTGGTGCAGCAAGCTCAAGGATCAAAAGCACCGATTCAACGATTAGCAGATCAGATCACAGGTTGGTTTGTGCCTGCGGTGCTTGCGATCGCGATTCTCACCTTCATTGTCTGGTACACCTTCACAGGCAATGTATCGATCGCATTAATCACAACGGTTGGTGTCTTAATCATTGCTTGTCCTTGTGCATTAGGATTAGCAACACCGACATCGATCATGGTTGGTACTGGAAAAGGTGCAGAAAACGGTATCTTGATCAAAAGTGCCGAGAGTTTAGAACTCGCACACAAACTGCAAACCATTGTTTTAGATAAGACGGGAACAATCACAAAAGGAAAGCCAACGGTTACAGACTTTTTCACCGTTCGAGGAACAATAGATCAAAACGAATTCGAGCTATTAAAATTTGCAGCATCGATCGAACATCAGTCTGAACATCCATTAGCAGAAGCCGTTGTTCAATATGCTCAGTCTCAAGGCGTGGACATTGCTGAAGTTCAAGACTTTGAAGCGATCGCTGGAAGCGGTGTACAAGGCTATGTTTCCGGGCAGCTTATCCAAATCGGCACCGATCGCTGGATGACTGAACTAAACATTGATACTCACGCCCTACAACAATCACAGCAGTTAGAAACTTTAGGTAAAACTGTGATTTGGATTGCTGTGGATCGCTCGATCGAGGCGATCATGGGAATTGCAGATGCAGTAAAACCATCCTCGATCGCTGCAATTCGATCGCTACAAAAAATGGGTTTAGAAGTCGTGATGCTCACCGGAGACAATCGCCGGACTGCACAAGTAATCGCACGAGAAGTCAACATTGATAGAGTCTTTGCCGAAGTTCGACCGGATCAAAAAGCTGCGATCGTTGAATCTCTCCAACGCGAAGGAAAGATTGTTGCAATGGTCGGTGATGGAATCAATGACGCGCCTGCACTCGCCCAATCCGATGTGGGAATGGCGATTGGCACAGGAACTGATATTGCGATCGCAGCGAGTGATATTACTCTGATTTCCGGTGACTTAAACAGCATCGTAACAGCAATTCAACTCAGCCGAGCCACCATTCGCAACATCCGAGAAAATCTATTCTTTGCCTTCATCTACAACATTGTAGGAATCCCGATCGCGGCTGGAGTTCTCTATCCATTGTTCGGCTGGCTACTCAACCCGATCGTTGCTGGCGCAGCAATGGCATTTAGTTCCGTTTCAGTCGTGACCAATGCGCTACGCCTTCGTAACTTTCGCCCCAAACCATCATGAACACGCTTGGTGCTTAATTCGTCAAGGTTGGAAGAGGTTGACCAAATTGAATCGTTCTTGCTCGTGCGGGAACTGGAGTATTTTCGATCGGTTGGGCAGTTGTGCGAGGTTCTGCGGGAATCGATCGCGGTTCAGTCGGTTGTGACGGGGTAGAACTGCGATCGAGCGGTGGAACCGTCACTGTCGGCTGAGCCGTTGGAGCATTGATTGGTGGGAACGAATTCGGAATTGCTAAGCTCGGATTCACTTCGGGCAGTTGCAGCGGATTCGAGGGTGTGGCGGGTCGAACAGCATCAGGAAACAACAAACTACTACCCGGAGAATTGCCTGATCCAGCAGCGGGTAACGGTGCAGGTTGCAAAGGAGGCATCACCGCTGGAGCCGTCGGTAAAGGACGAGATTCGGTAGGTGGGGGAACGGCTACGGGAGTAGAGGGAGTGGCTTCAATCGTGGGCGGCGCAGGCGGCAATCCGAAATCATTCGCGGAGTTGGTCTGAGTTTGTGCCACTTGTGGGGCTTGAACAGGTGCAGTCTGAATCGGACGAAGCTGATTAAACACCGCTTGAGTGGTAGGAGAAGGGGCACTCGCGGCAAGAAGGGGGCGAAGAATCCAGCGATCGCTGGTTTGATCTGAATCCTGAACTTGCTGAAGTTGTGCTTGCTGACGGTCTAGAACCGCATTCGGAGCCAGTTCGATGACAATTCTCGCAACATTTGGCTGAAACTGTGACACTCGAATTTCTCGCACGGCTCCCGAATAACTGCCTCTCGGTGCGACGGCTCCAATCTGCGTCTCTGGCAAATCGAGAACGATGCGGGTCGGTTGTGCCAGAAGGGTATAGCGCGGCTTAATACCTGCGGGAACGGTAACTTCGAGTTGATTGGTATTTGGATCGAAGCGCCAGTTTTCCAGTGGGGCAGCGGTGGCAGGAGCGGCAAGAAGAAGCGCGATCGAGACCGTCAATTCGAGTTTGTGAGCGTTCAGCATGAGAAGGACAAAGCGAGAGAATTGGCTGGATTATAGGCGAGATTTCTGGGATTGGATACACGATCGAGGTAAAAAATGAAGTTTGCTAATTCAGGAACGCGATCGCAGCAACACACAAACAAATTTGAAAACCTGGTCATAGCCCTAACTTTTTCATCCCCGTCGATCGTGCTTCGTTCACAATAGGCGTAGCTCCTTGTTGAATTGCAAAAGCTCAAGAATTTAGACTTCAAATAAAGCCCAAAGTATTAATAAGCAATGCCTCCTGATTGAATTTGAGCCATGGTTCAAATCTCAGTGTCTCCAACACCGCATCAGTAACCTTCTGACGATTTCCCTTTCCTTCAATCATCCAACCTGTCCAATAAATTAGCGAACTAGCTCGTTGCAACTGCCAAACTGAAATTGCACTTTCCATTTCTGCTTTAGTCAACGAAGAATAGACCTGGTAGCCCATACTGAAGGCTCGAACGATGTCACCAAATCGAACTTCTTTCCAAGGAAAAGACGCAAACTGATCCAAGCTACTCAAATAATCCAACAACCGCAGATCTCGCGTGGCGTACTCAAAATCTAAAATTCCAACGACGCGATCGCTTTCAACAAGAATATTCGGAGCAATATAGTCTGCATGAATCGTTTGAATGGGGAGCGTTTTGTAAAGATGAGGAGCAACTTCAATTGTTTCATTCAACAGTTGAGCAAGCTGCTGCTGTTCTTCTAATCCCAAATTCAGCATTTGTGGAATTGCCAAAGGATCGCTCACTCTCGGATGAATCTGAGCCAACTCTCCCCAAAATGGTAATTGTGCTAATTGCCCTTGGGGATCAAATTTAGCAAGCTGGTCATGCAATTTCGCTAAGGCAGAACCCGCCGACTGAATCTGATTAAGATTTCGTCGATCCATTATTTGTCCAACGAGACGGGGCAGTAAGGCAATCATGAGAAATTGCCCATGAACTTCAACTGGAATAAGAGTCTCTCCGCAAGCTGCATGAATCGGAACCGGAATCGAAAAAGGCAGTTCAGTGTGCTGGAGAAAAGTGAGAAGCGAATGTTCGTAGTAAATTTGAGCAGTCTTGGTTGTTGCCGAATGAAGCTTTAAGACAAACTGCTTGTCTGGTGGTACGTGAACAAAGTAGGTTGTATTACTTGAACCCTGTGCTGTTGGCTCAAGAGTCGCCTCAGCTAGAAATGACCATTGCTCAATAATGACGCGCTTGATTGGTTCTGGTAAGCTCATCGGTCGTTCTTACAATTTCCAAACAACTGCTCTTTACGATAGCGTGAGTGGCAGAATAATGTGTTTGTGCCTACAAAAGGTTTGTCACATTCGCAATCGCACTAATAAAAAAGCTGGCAGATTCAGCAAAGGAATCTACCAGCCTCAATCACAATCCACTAGAACTTACTTCGACTCGGTGAAGTCAGCATCAATCACATCATCGCCACCCGTCGAACCCGTCGAACCGCCAGCACTTGCACCTGGATCAGCACCAGCACCTGGGTCAGCACCGCCGCCCGCTTGCTGATAGAGGTTTTGGCTAATGCCGTAGAGCGATTGTTGCAGATCGGTTTGTAAGGTCTTGATCCGATCGAAGTCTTCCGCCGCGATCGCATCTCTAAGATCCTTGACCAAGCCTTCCACCTTCGTCTTATCCGCTTCAGGCACTTTATCGCCCAATTCACTGATTTGCTTCTCAGCTTGGTATGCCAGCGAATCTGCCTGGTTCTTCAGATCAATCCGCTCACGGCGTTCTTTATCGGTTGCTGCGTTGACTTCAGCATCGCGAACCATGCGTTCGACATCATCCTTCGGCAAGGTCGATGCACCCGTGATGCTGATCGACTGTTCCTTACCTGTGCCCTTATCTTTTGCAGAAACGGTCAAGATACCATTCGCGTCGATGTCAAAGGTCACTTCGATTTGAGGAACGCCACGGGGAGCGGGAGGAATTCCATCCAAGCGGAAGGTTCCGAGGCTCTTGTTATCGTTCGACATTTCGCGCTCACCTTGCAGCACATGGATTTCTACATTGCTTTGTCCATCTACCGCAGTCGAGAACACTTCAGATTTCTTGGTCGGAATCGTGGTGTTACGAGGAATGATCTTCGTCATCACACCACCCAAGGTTTCAACACCAAGGGAAAGCGGGGTCACGTCGAGCAAGAGAATATCTTTGACTTCACCCGCCAACACGCCCGCTTGAATCGCAGCACCGACCGCAACCACTTCATCCGGGTTCACCGTTTGGTTCGGGTCTTTGCCAAGAACGCGCTTCACGACTTCTTTCACCGCAGGGATTCGGGTCGAACCACCCACGAGAACGACTTCATCGATCTTGCTCTTGTCGAGTTTCGAGTCACGCAGCGCGGATTCGACGGGAATGCGACAGCGATCGATTAAATCTGCACACAATTCCTCGAACTTCTGACGGGTCAGAGTTGTATCTAGGTGCTTCGGACCGTCTTGAGTTGCAGTGATAAACGGTAAGTTAATATCCGCTTGCGTCACGTTAGAAAGTTCGATCTTCGCTTTCTCAGCCGCTTCGGTTAAACGCTGGAGGGCTTGCTTATCCTTACGAAGGTCAATGCCCTCTGCACGAGCGAAACCATCCGCGAGAAAGTCTACGATCTTCTTGTCGAAGTCGTCTCCACCTAGGTGAGTGTCGCCCGAAGTCGCGAGTACTTCAAACACGCCATCGCCTACTTCTAGGATCGAGACATCGAACGTACCACCACCTAAGTCAAAGACGAGAATCGTTTCATTGCTCTTCTTATCGAGACCGTATGCCAGCGATGCCGCAGTCGGCTCGTTAATAATCCGGAGAACTTCGAGACCTGCAATCTTACCCGCGTCCTTAGTCGCTTGGCGCTGAGAGTCATTAAAGTAAGCCGGAACTGTGATCACCGCTTGGGTGACATCTTCGCCCAGATACTTACTTGCATCTTCTTTCAGCTTGCGGAGGACTTGAGCCGAAATTTCTTCCGGTGCAAACTGCTTGCCTTGAGCGGTGCAATCGAGTTTCACATTGCCACCGACATTCAGGACTTTATAAGCCACTTCAGTCGCTTCGTGCGTCACTTCATCAAATCGACGACCGATGAACCGCTTCACGGAATAAAACGTATTCTCTGGGTTCATCACGGCTTGGCGCTTGGCGATTTGACCGACTAAGCGATCGCCATTTTTCGCGTATCCAACCACGGAAGGAGTTGTCCGAAACCCTTCTGCATTTGCAATCACAGTGGGCTTACCACCTTCCATCACGGCGACACACGAGTTCGTCGTTCCTAAATCAATTCCAACAACTTTTGCCATATTGGTGCTTCGGCTCCATCACTATCAAATGCTTTATCAGGGGTAGGGGACTGGCATCAGTGCCAGAATCAGTTCGGGGCGGCGGGACTCAAACGGGTATCAGTTCAGTGCCACCAAAGCATCCTTCAATCCCCTACCTTATATACTGTTCGGCTTCAGAGGTTACATGAAGGGGTATTTACCGTACCTACCGAACCGATCGGGGGACGGTTGGGGGAAGATTTCAATTCTTCCCCTCAATATAATTTAGCTGTTCCAGAGATCAGCGGTTTCAGCTTCGGTCTGAGGCGCTTCAGGAGCAGTCTCAGCTTGAGGCGCAATGGCTTCCTGAGTCGTACCTGCCAAGTTCAACTTGACCACGGCAGGCTTCACCGCTTGCAAACGGGGCAGAGTCAGCGTCAAGATACCGTCCACGAATTCAGCCTTAACTTGATCGTTCTGAACGGCAGCAGGCAGCGACATCACGCGGCGGAACTTGCCATAGCGGAACTCTGAGCGGAATCCTTTTGCATCGGTTTGCTCAAACTTGCGCTCACCGGAGATTGCGATCGCATCTTGCGAGACTTGCACTTCGACATCTTCTGCTTTCACGCCCGGAAGTTGAACGCGCAGAGTGAAGGCTTCGTCAGTGCCATGAAATTCGATCGCAGGCGACCATAGTGCTTCGCGGGTCGGCATCACTTCATTAAAGAGTTGATTGAACTGACGACGAGCCATTTCCATTTCTTGCCAAGGATTCAAACGAGTAGTCATCATAATCAGTGCTTGAAGAGAGAGGAGTGATTAGCGGCTTGTTTCGTCCGCTCTTGATGTATCTACTGTAAGAAGAATGGAGTGCGATCGCATTGAGGCGAACCGTAACGGTGTGGGTGTAGTTGCCGATGGGTAAAACTGCCCTCTGTTCGGTGTTCCGATAATGTGAGTGGGTTTCCCGAAATTTAGCTCTGTGGAAGATTGTTGAGTTGCTGTTGAAGCTGTTGGACTTCATCGATCGATAGCCCAGTTCCACGAGCAACCATCTCAACCGACAAGCCTTCGCGTAGGAAGTTGAGTGCGATCGCTCGTGTCTTCTCTTCCTCAGCCTCTCTCCAGATTGAACGATAAACCGTCGATTCCTGCATGATGTCTCTCCGTAGAATGCGATAAATCACTTCGTCTTCTAATCGTAACCCAGCTAAAATGCCTGACGCTGCGATCAGATTCGCTTGTGCTTCAGAATCTGCAATTTGATCAATTCGTTGCGCCACTTGCCGCAACGTTTCCTCTGCATCCGCGCTTTGACCCAATGTTGCAAAGGGAATCAATCCTGGATATTGCAGAAATCGTGAAGCAGGTTCTTCCCAAATTCTGACCACCTCAAACTCGTGGCGCGTGTGTTCCATCTCAAAATAGGTCTGATGGACGCGCTCCGATGCCGTTTGCTTCAGGTAAATTACCACTTGCCGCATCGGTTTAGTTGAGTCTTTACGATACGCACGAACGCGATAATCCAGCATTCGGAATGGAACGTTATTCTTGGGCAGGGTTTGGAATTCTAGATGCAGGAAAGAGGCAGCCGATTGCAGCAGAATGAGCGCATCGGTGCGAATCGGGTCAAGGGAGAGTTCCGAGGGTTTAAGTTCAGTCAGTTCGATAGGTTCTCCTAGGAGCCAACTGGCAAAGTCTGAGGAGAAGTGCTCAGCGAGGAAGCGGCAGGTATCGTCGTACATGAGAAATAGTAAAATTGTACGCCCTGTACGCCAGATTTAGTTTTGAGCAAATATAAAGTTTGATGATTGTTGCGAAGCGATCGCTAATAATCATTCATTTTGCTGAAGGGCGATTTTTGTATCAGTTTGATCGCTTCTTTGTAACGTTGAATTTCTACCTCTCAGTACTCGCAACACTGCCATCTGGCATGACGGTGTTGCAGAGAATTGCCATGTATGAGTCGAATTTCACTGCATCTTTTAGGTTGGCATTTCTGAGAGTGGCTCCACGAAAAGAAGCTTCGCCTAGATATGCACTACTCAAATTGGCATTTACTAAATCTGCTCCATTCAGAGTTGATTGTGCTAACCGAGCATTGCTTAAATCAGCATTTCTAAGATCAGCACCTGCCATGTCATTTTCCGATAAATCGGCATTGCTGAGATTAGCTGCCCGTAGACTAATTCCTCTCAAGTCTCCTGACAAGGTTGCACCGCTGAGATCAGCCTCCCTAAGATTTGCTCCATGCAAATTACATAGTAGTTCCGCGTTGCGAAAAACCACGTTCTTCAAGTTAAGACCACCTAACTCTTCTTCTTCAAGATCTTCATCATATATGGATGCGTCCGAAAAGTCGCGTTCTCCAGAAGCGTACCTTTTTAGTAACTCTTTTTTGGATAAGTTCATTTACACAATGGCTCTAAAGCAACAATTGATTGATCCAGATTGCCCATTCAAAGCGCAATTTTCATCTTAAGTTTGTGGAATGACAGTCTATTCTCCCGCTTGCATGACTTGATTTACAGTGAATTGCAATTGAGGAAGTTGAGCGGATTGAATTCGATCGTCGTCTCGCAGTATTACCGCTTCATAAAATCCATCTACTAATGTCAGAAGAGTAATCTGCGCTTCGTCTGGATCAACAATCCAACATTCTGCAATGCCTCGTGCCGCATACTCCGATCGCTTATATCGATAGTCACGATCGCGATTCGTTTTACCCGGAGACACAATCTCGATCGCGATCGCAGGCGGCGGCATCTCCAGCAAAATTGTGCCTCGCGTTGCACCACTCAACGCTTCAACTAATTCGTCTGTAAATACCATCAAATCGGGAAAGCGAACTCTTGCCCGTGCCCCACTAACGACCAATTCATAATCTTTGTGGCTAATTTTCTGAAACGGCAGCAGCTTGAGAAATTCAGACAACAAAAACAGCGCGATTCGGCTATTCCGAGTACTTTCCGGCGGCATCTCAACCAACAGTCCATCCACTAACTCATAGCGCTGCTCCGTCCCGGCATCATACGTCAAATATTCGGCAAGCGTCATTGGGTTTGAAGCGAGGGTCATAGAATCGATCGCAGAATTACAATCCGTATTTTACCGACTTCCTTTTTCTTTTAGATTTGGGTTATACTACTCATAGTCGTTATGAGTTTGTAATACAGGTCTTATGACAAACCCAACTGTAGAAAATGTGGTCATCATTGGGTCGGGTCCGGCTGGCTATACGGCGGCGATTTATGCAGGACGTGCCAATCTCAAACCGCTGGTGTTTGAGGGCTTTCAGGCAGGAGGGCTACCCGGTGGACAACTCATGACCACGACCGAAGTCGAGAATTTTCCGGGCTTTCCTCAAGGGATTACTGGACCTCAGTTGATGACGCAGATGAAAGCGCAGGCTGAACGCTGGGGTGCGGAATTGGTGACAGAAGATGTGCTGGAAGTTGATTTTTCCCAGCGTCCGTTTACGATTCGAGGAGAGACTCGCGAGGTGCAAGCGCACAGTGTTGTGATTGCCACTGGAGCGACCGCGAAACGGTTAGGTTTACCGAGTGAGCATGAATTCTGGAGCCGTGGGATTTCCGCTTGTGCGATCTGTGATGGAGCGACTCCGATTTTTAGAGGAGTGCCGCTGGTTGTGATTGGTGGGGGAGATACCGCAGCCGAAGAAGCGATTTATCTCACGAAGTATGGCGATCATGTGCACATGGTCGTGCGGGGTGATGTGATGCGTGCCTCGAAAGCAATGCAAGATCGGGTGTTGAGTAATCCTCGGATTACAGTGCATTGGAACTCGGAAGCTGCTGATGTGGTAGGCGATGAAAAGCACATGACGGGCGTGAGACTTCGCGATCGTAAGACGGGAGAAGAAACCGTCGTAGAAGCGAAAGGATTGTTTTACGCGATCGGGCACACGCCAAATACTTCTCTATTCAAAGGTCAGCTCGAACTCGATGAAGTGGGCTACATCAAGACGAAGCATGGATCAGTGGAAACCAGCTTAGAAGGCGTATTTGCAGCGGGAGACGTGCAGGATCACGAATTCCGGCAGGCGATCACCGCAGCGGGAACCGGATGTATGGCGGCAATGTTAGCGGAACGCTGGTTGTCGGTGAATGGCTTGGTGCAGGAGTTTGCTCGAATTGAAGCCGATGTGCCGAATGAAGAGAATACGGCTCATGCTGCAAGTGAAAGTGAAGTTGTGGAATTTAGCTTGGAGCATACCCGGCATCGGGGCGGATTGGCGTTGCGGAAGTTGTATCACGAAAGCGATCGACCTATCTTGGTAAAATATGCGTCTCCGAGTTGCGGTCCTTGTCACACGCTGAAACCGATTCTCAGCAAAGTTGTGGATGAGTTTGATGGTCAGATTCACTTTGTCGAGATTGACATCGAAGAAGATCCAGATATTGCAGAAGCAGCGGGTGTGATGGGAACGCCGACCGTTCATCTCTTTAAGAACAAAGATAAGGTGGCGGAATTAAAAGGCGTGAAGCAAAAGAGCCACTACCGCGAAGTGCTTTCGGCTCATATCTAAACTTTGAAGTTTCGCTCTGTTCAGGTCGCAGCGGATGAGGGTTTCCTTGTCCGCTGTTTCTTATTGACGCGGCATCACATCGTCTAACTTCAATTTCAATTCAGGAAATAGCGATGAATTAAGGTTTTCTCCTAGTCGAAATAGTTGTTGTTCGTAAAGTCTCCCGACTCGCCGATTGACTGTAATGGTCGGTTGCTTTGGATCGCCAATGAATCGAATGCCACCCAATCCACGAAAATCAATAATCCAGTACTCAGAAATTCCCATCAGCGCATATTCTTCCACTTTTCGCGCATAGTCATTTTCCCAGTTGGTACTGACGACTTCAACGACCAATTTGATCGATCGACCCTGAACAATCACAGGTTCTTGCTGCCAGTAGGGTTCATCGATCAATGCAGCTTCATCAAGCACTATCACATCCGGGCGGCGAGCCGTTGCTTCATCTCCAGACGGACGCAGAATACAGCTTTTAGGAATGACGAAGGGCAAGTTTTGTCGATCGATTTCTAGACTAATCCGACTTGCGACTTTTCCCGCCACCGCTTCATGAGGTCCGGTTGGCTCCATATCAATCAACTCTCCATTCGCAAGTTCGTAGCGGATTTGATCGCCATACTGTTGAACGAATTCTTCAACCGTCAGTAGTCTAAGCGGGGTATAAGACATGGAAAAGTCACTCGATCGATTGCTTCAATTTTAGGAGGATTCGGAGATCGATCGACTTCAATTCCTTGAGCGAGCGTTTTACTATGGTCAATTCCGTTAAGAAATGTTAACTTAAGCTATAACATTCTATCTTTTGACAGAGGTAGCGACATGGAAAAGAAAGGAACGTTCGGCTTTACCGATTTTGCTGAAAACTGGAACGGTCGCTTAGCGATGCTCGGTTTAGCGATCGGTCTTGCAACTGAATTGATGACTGGAAAAGGCATCTTGGCTCAGTTGGGCTTGATGTAATTCTCTCTTTGGGTTTATCGTTATGCGCCTGGAAGTCATGTTACTTCCAGGTTTTTTAGCGACGTTGCCACCAAACGACTCCAGCGGTGATAAAACCAAAGAGCGGCACAATTCCTAATGCTAGAAATCCAATTAACAAGGCTTGCTCATTATTCAGCACGATGCGGCGATTCTTCACGTCTTTTGGACGAATCGAAAGGGGTTGCAATGGATCTTGGCTCACCCAAGTAACGGAGTTGAGAAAGACATCACCGTTAAGCTGTTGATTAGAAAAGCCATTCACAATAAAAGTGGAATTGCCAAAGACGACTAGGCGAGCGGGTTTGGAAGCGAGCGGGCTGGGTGAAGGACTTGGAGAAGCATTCGGACTGGGAGAAGCGGTTGGAGACGGAGAAGGCGTTGGGGTAACGGTACGATCGAGGGCAACACTGATCGCTAAAGGTCCCGGTCGATCGCCGCCATCTAGTTTGAGCGGTTGCTGTTTGATGTTGCTTTCTGCCCAACTGTTTGGATCGGTTAGAAGGAGCGGAGTGGCTTGAACGCCGGAGATTTGAGTAATGTCGATCGGGCGGGCGATCGGATAAAACGAAATCCCGTTACCAAAATCTTTCGTGATCGGATGTGCACCGTATTGAGTCACGACTGCCACCGCTGGACCTGCATTCGTTAACTGTTGATCGGGTGCGTTGATGGCAATGCGATCGTCAAGTTTCACACCCCAAGTGTTTAGAAACGGATCGAGTCCAGCTTTGACATTCGGGTCAACGGCAATCAACAGATTTCCGCCTTGATTGGAATAGTCTTGGAGCGCTTTCACTTCACCTTCTGGTAATGTGCGAGTGGGTCCAATTACCAAAACAGCGGAAGCATCAGAAGGAACTCTTCCGAGTTGAGCGAGATTCAGCGGCTCGTTTGTGAAATTCTTATCTTCTAAAGCTTTGACGGAATTGGAGATTGCACCTTCGCCTTCAGTGAGCGACTTTTCGCCGTGACCCTGAAGGAAATAGGCTTTAGAACGTCGATCGCTGGTTATTTGCAAAATTCCATTCGTGACTCGACTCTCAGACAGTCGGGCTTGCGGAGAAATGCTTTGCAAAAATTGTCGCCGTTTGCTCGATTGCAGTTCGATAAAGACATCGCCTGCATTCTTCACTCCGAAGGCTTGAGCGAGTCCAGGATTGGCTTGAGGATCAACGAATTCAAAGCTAAATTTTGGCGTTCTACGCTGATAGTTTTCGAGTAGATCGACATCTTGAGGATTACGATCGCTAGAAAACACCCAAATTTTCACGCCTTGCTGCATTTCTTGTAGAACTTGCTGCGATTCAGGCGAGAGCGTGAACAATCGAGATTCAGTTAAATCAATGCGTTGCGCCGCTCGGACGGCTAAGAAATTAATCAATCCGAGAATGACTAGAACTGCGATCGTACTCACTAACGCATTCGTGCTGGCTTGCGTCGATCGTCGTTTCCAAAACGTCGGAGCTAACGGATCTTCAAATCGCCCGATCAAAACCATCCACAGTCCGATCAACACAATTCCAGCGATAATCAATCCGAACGGAATCGATCCCCAAGTTCCAGAGACAATGCCAGCGGAAATGCCTGCTAGAATCAGCATCGCACCCGGCAGAATGAGAAATTTTACAAAGCTAAAACGTCTTTTCATAAGATTAAGAACGCTGGAAACGGAATGCGTCGATCGATTGAGCCGTCAAGAAAATCCCAAGAAAGATATAGCTTGCAAACACAACAAGGCTACTCGTATCTACAATGCCTTGAATCAAATTTGTATAGTGCTTTAACAGTGATAAATGCCCGATCGCTTCTCCCACCACACCGCCAAAATTTCTAGCAATGAGATCCACAACCCACAATGCAAGAACTAACGTAAACGTGAAAATTGCAGCAACGATCGTACTATCGGTCAGCGACGACATAAACATTCCGAGCGATAACACTGATCCAGCAAGTAACAGTAATCCTAAATGACCGAGTAATAGAACATTAATCTGAATCGGTGGATTGACGTTAGAAAGCGCGATCGCTTCGTACAACAACAACGGTAACGACATCGTAAAGAAGAATGTCATCACACCGAGTAATTTACCGACTGCTACCGCCCAATTTGTAACAGGTGATGTCGCTAACAATTCTAATGTGCCGCGTTTACGTTCTTCCGCGTACAGTCCCATTGATAGAATTGGTAATACAAAAAGTGATAGCGAACCAATCACACCTAAGATTGTCCGAATGAATTCGTAAGGAATATCGATCGGAGCGGTTGAAATTCCGGCTGCCGTTGCCTGATCATACTGTGCGGCTTGTTGAATCACACCGTCGAGCGTCACTGTGAATAGAAAGCCAGAAACCAGCCAGAAGACAGCCGCGATCGCATACATCAACGGAGACGTGAAATAACTCAGAAGCTCCCGTCGATAGATTGCCAAGATGTTATACAAAACCGTCTTCATGACTCTTCCTCAGCGTGATCTTCAACAGGTTTCTCTTCGGTCGTCAATTCCAAGAACACATCTTCTAAACTGGCTTGCACTCGCCGCATTTCGTACAATTCAATCCCATAGCTCGCGAGTGCCATTGAGATCTCTCGTCCGGGTTCCGTTCCCGATTCTGACACGACGCGAACCCGATAGCGATTTTCGGTTCTTGCAAGTTGTTCGATCGATTGCACATTTTGAATCAGATTCAAACACTGTTCGATCGCGTTCCAGTTCCCCTCAACTTCCAATTCATAGCCCGTCCTGCGATTGAGTTGCGCCATCAATTGATTAGGAGTATTCGTTGCCACGACTCGACCACGATTGATAATGGTGACGCGATCGCAGGTCATACTCACTTCCGGCAAAATGTGAGTTGAAAGAATCACCGTATGATCGTTCGCCAATTGCTTAATCAAGTTCCGCACTTCGATAATTTGGCGCGGATCAAGTCCGACCGTCGGTTCATCCAGAATAATCACAGGCGGATCATGCACGATCGCTTGAGCGATTCCCACCCGTTGCCGATATCCTTTCGACAGCTTGCGAATGATCGTTTTGCGCTTCTCGACCAAGCCAGTTTTCTCTAATGCCGTTTGAATTCGGGAAGCGCGATCGCCCGCACTCACTCCTTTAATCTGCGCCACGAAGTTGAGAAATCCCTGCACCGTCATTTCCGGGTAAAGCGGCGGCGACTCCGGCAAATATCCGATCTTTTGCCGCACCTGCATTAAATTCTCATGCACCTCAAACCCAGCAATTTTTGCAGTTCCACGACTGGCAGGAAGATAGCCCGACAAAATTCGCATCGTCGTGGTTTTGCCAGCCCCGTTCGGACCCAAAAAACCAAGAATTTCACCCGGCTCAACCGAAAACGTCACATCCTCGATCGCTGCCGTTGAGCCGTACACTTTGCTGAGTTGTTCGACTTCGATCATAAAAATTCAGGGAACTAATGTCGCAGTCTCGTAGAGTAGCAAAGTTTTGCCCCGACTGCTCTTAATCAGACGCAAATTGTAGCGCTTTGCTCCCTGATAAGTAACACTAATATCCGTCTTTTGATGCCGTTAGACTGATCGACCGATAGAGGAAACATTCAATCTCACGAGGGGCACGATCGAGTCCACCCACCGCGTATTCTTAAATCATAAAGTTAAACACTTATACAGACTCAAATATGTCAAATCGGGGAGCAATTCATGCTCCCCATCTTATTTTTTAAACGGTATATAGGAAATTCTCTGAGGTTTTGCCGTGAATTACGTGAAGCCTCAATGAGGAACCCCGCAGAATTACGTGAACTTGTGGGCTACATATTTAAGCTTGTGTAAAATAACGCATCGATATCTAGAAAATACGGCAAAATTCTGATAGAAATACTTAACTTTCTTACAGTGAGTTTGACAATTCTGCGACCAAGCAGGATTACGGGGGCATCAACCAATTACTCTCCGTTCAACTGTAAGGTCTTCTTGTATGGCAACTCATTCTCGTGGTGTTTGGATTCTCCCAAAGCCGCATTCCGTCTCAGCGAATCATTCAAATTTAGCTGAGGCTGAATCTGTGTTCGCACAAAAACCGGAATCGCGATCGCGTGATTCCTCTCGACGCGCCGCGTTCGTACGGCTCACGTTCGCTATTACAGGTGGGTGGCTTTTGAGTCACATTGCCTTACCAGCCTACGCTGTGAGCCTCATTAACAATTCAGGTGTGCAATTTGACCAAGAGACAACGATCGAATCAAATTTCGTTGAATCCCACGGAGCCTATCAATCGACCTTCGGCGTAATCAATTTAGAAACCAAAGAGAAAACGCCTTTAATTACCGAGACCAGAGCTTCAGACAGCCCCGAATCCATTTTCAAACCCTCGACCCGTCGCAGTCACATCGGTACGAATACTGACTTCAAAGGCACCCCCGGCAATGCAGTGCCTCAACCTACGGCTCAGTTTCGATTTCAAGCGAATCAACGATATGTGCTTTATCTAGAATCTACCTATAACGGTCGTCCGACCGGGATCATCTACTCGACCGATGTGCTCAACCCCAATCGAGAACAGCAAGTTCAATTTGCAGGCGGACTCACCGACCTGTGTAGCGGTGGAGTGACCGTGGGATGGGACGATACCGGCTCGAAAATCGTGCGGGATCGCCAACAGCAAGACCGCGATTTCGATGACTTTATTGTGCAGATGAAGAGCTTAAGCTGCGGCGTTGGCGGTGGGGAACCTCCATCGGTGCAGGTTGCAGCACCGGAATCGCCCGCGGTCGTTGCACCCGGAGGCAGAAATAGCAGTCTGCTTTGGGCAGCCCCACTCGCCTTGCTGCCCTTTTTGTTTCGCGGCGGTGGCGGTGGTGGTAATCCGTCTGTGATTCCGCCTGTGATTCCGCCTGTGCCCCCGTCTTGTCCAAGCGGCAATTGCCAACCCATCCCAGAACCTTTAACGATTCTGGGGTCAGGAAGCGCGATCGCGTTCGCAACCCTAATGCAACGACGGCGCAAACGCAAGTAATACCATTTGATCGCGAGATTCAATCCCTGAGTCTCGCGATTTTTTTATGGTTCGGGCGGATAGTGATTTCTCCACCAGTTCACCCATTCGCCCCAAGCTTGCTCTAGTTCTTGTTGAGTCGCTTGTGGTGCAGCGGAATTCATTGGCATCGAGAGTCGCGTCCAAAGACAGCGCATATCTCTAAGAGGCGCTTGACCGAGAAACCAAGGCACAACTCGACGCGCTACGATCGCGGGTTGAAGCTGAACGCTGTGAAGTTCACTACGATCTACCGTGGTCTCTCCAGTCGCAGAAATACAGGCAGTGAGATATAGCCGATCCGATCGCCCATACACGGCATAAGTTCCTAAGTCTGAACGCTGCGAGGTGATATCGATCCGATCGAGCCGAATCGTTGTTTCTCGCAAAATATCCGGCACATGATTGAGTGTATTGAAATAGCGCATTTCAACTTCAAGCGGCTGACCGTTGCGAAGATAGCGATACGATTGACCGGAAATCGTTAAATCATCGGCACTCGTTGCCAGCGAGGGTGTATAGAGTTTTTGAACGCCGATCGGAGTCGCTTTGATGAATTCCCAGCGCGACAAAGGCACCGATTCAGGAAACGTATAGCTCGGCGGAGATGGCTTTTGAGCGGGAGTGACTGCCAATCTGAACACGACTAAACTACTGCTCACAAGCGCAGTTGCTAACCAAAGATTCCGAACATTTTCCCAGGGTTTCAAGCTTGTGCCTCCTCTTCTTCTTCGGCTGCACGATCGGCGTTTTCGAGCAGAACATAGCAGAGCAATCCAAACAGCGAGACGGAAATCATCGAAAAAATTAGCGATCCCGTTCCCAAATGCCAATAGTCAAATGCTTCTCGATTGTTCTGAGCCACAAGAATCGCCATTAATCCGACTCGGAGACAATTCACGATAAAGGCGATCAGGACTCCAGCAACGAAAACAATCAGCGATCGTATCCATCCGATCGGAAACAGCAGAACAAATAGAAATCCCAGCGAAATGTGTTGCCAAATGAGTTGAATCCCTGAACACCCTCGGTACACTTCAACGCTTCCCGTCGGCAGGTGCAGCATCACGCCTTCTTGAACGACTCGAAAGCCCGTATACCAAAGCAAGCTGCCGCTAAATTCGGCGGTGAGCGGTGAAATATCAATCAGCCCCAATATCGTCGTCGTAGGAATCGTCATAAATCCCAGCACAGCCAATTCTCGCCAATACGGTTTGAGCACAAATCCTGACGCTAGGAGGGCAAGGCTCACACCAGACAGCACCGGAAAGAATCGCAGAAAGGCATCATACTCGACCAGATTAAGACTGCGAAAAAGGAGCCAAGCGATTAGCCCCAATCCGATCGTGCTAGCGGTCGCATTACTCTTGAGCATGAGATCTTGACGCTTGCGCCAGCCGAGAAACCAAGCCGCTGCCCAACACATTAAAGCAGCTTCGAGAAAGGGTCCCTTGTGATTGACTCGATCGATCAGTTGAAGATGAATCGTGGTGAGGGCAACCGCGATCGCAAGAAGAAGATAGGGCGTTTTGAAGAACTCTTTCATCGAGGACGAATTCAACAAGAAAAGTTGTGGCTTAGGTTACTTAGTTTTGCGTGAGATTTCGAGCAGCTCAGGATAGATTTTCACTCAGAATCATCCGGCTCAACATAATGTTTTTGCAGCGCGAGAATGGCGGCTTGAGTCCGATCTCGGACGTTCAGTTTGTGCAAAATGGCATGGATATGAACGCGGACAGTTCCCGGTGTAATGTAGAGTTCGTCAGCGATTTCGGGGTTCGATTTGCCAAGGGCGACAAGCTTGAGAATTTCCTGTTCGCGTTTGGTTAAGGGATTTTCGGATTGAGCGGGAGCTGGATGCTGGAATTGGGTTTGAATCATGCTGGTTGCGGTTTGATCCCACCAAGAAGCTCCAGAAGCCACCGATCGCAGGGCAAGAATCAGCTTTTCAGCGGGAATTCCTTTGAGACAATATCCGTGTGCGCCCGCACCAATTAGTCGAGCAATTAAACTTTGTTCTGAATGCGAAGTGAGAATCAAAATGGGCAAGTCAGGTATCGCGGCTTTGATTTGGCGACAGGCTTCGATGCCTCCGATTCCGGGCAGTCCGATATCGAGTAGAACCAGATCGATTTCCGATTGTTTGATCAGTTCGACTGCGGTTTCACCGTCTTCGGCTTCGGCGACGATATCGAGATCGGATTCTTGTTGGAGTCGCATTCGTAAACCCAGGCGAAACAGTTCATCGTCTTCAGCAAGGAGAAGTTTGATCGAGGGAGAGGGCATGAGGAAAACTATGACATGCGTTCGGGTGGAATGGCTGCTAGTCGAAAGGCAAACATCGCACCGTGTGGAGAAAGGTTTTCTGCCCAGATTGTACCGTGATGTGCTTCGATAATCTGCCGACTCAAATATAAGCCGAGTCCTGATCCGGTCGCTTGTCGATCGCTTTGTCCCTGATAAAATCGCTCGAATAAATGCGCCAAGACATCAGCGGGAATGCCGAATCCCGCATCAATCACTTTCACGGTTTGATAAGACGAATTCGAGTCAAGCACGATCGAGACTCGTTCTCCACGAGGTGAATGATTGATGCTGTTGGTGACTAAGTTTGTGAAAACTCGTTGAAGCTGTAAGCGATCGCCCTTCACCCATAGATCCTGTCGAAATTCAGAGTCTCCATATCTGACGTTGAGATAAACGCGGCGAGTCGTTGCCAATTCCCGCAGCATTAACAGCACTTCCTCTGCCAAATTTGCCAGATTAATAGGCTCTAGATTCAGTTGCAATCCTTCCGCATCGTTGCGATACACATCGAGCAGCATTTCAACCATTTTCAAGGTCGTTTGATGGCTGCGTTTCATTAAATTGAACACGGTCTTTTGTGCGGGTGTAATCGTGCCAAATTCAGCCCGATCGAGCGAATTCAAAGTCTCGATCGCGCCCAACAGGGGTGTTTTCAGATCGTGCGTTAGGGTTGAGATGAAATCTTCGCGCAGTCGGGCAAGTTGTTCTTGCGATCGCAGTTGACTCTGTTGTTGAAGCAATGCGGTTTGATACAGCCGATTGCGATCGCCTAAGATTCCCGTCACGATCAGGGCAATCACCGCGATCATTCGATTCGCGATCGTTGCCAGTGAACTGATTTCCCCGCTCGGAAACCAAAGATTTGCCAAAGTCAGAAGGGATGCGATCAGCGTAATGTAAAAGGTGGCACGACGGCTCAGTCGCGAACTCGCGATTAAGATAGCTCCGGTGTAGAGATACCCAAACACATAATTTGAGGGTGTGGTGTATTCGAGCAGAATCACGATTGCAAACAGCATCAAGATCAGCGATCGGGCAAAATTTGGGGCGGGCGGTTGGCGCATTGGTGTTCCCGTGGCAGTCTCTTCAGCCAAACTAGCCCAAAATCGACCAATTACACTCAGAATAAGGCAGGGATTGAAGCGTGAGAAATGTGTCAATTACTAGGAATGAATTGCAACGTGCCCACGGATATTTGCTTCTCGTTTGAGGGGTTTTCGGCGCGGGGCGGTCGAACCGATGAGCATCAAGACGGATGGGGCATTGCTTTTTTTGAAGGGGCGGGATGTCGATCGTTTATCGATATTCAAGCGGCGATCGCGTCTCCGGTGGCGGAACTGGTTCGCAAGTATCCGATTCATTCGACGCATGTGATCGCACACATTCGTAAAGCGACTTTTGGCAAAGTGGCATTAGAGAACTGTCACCCGTTTCAGCGAGAACTCTGGGGGCGGTATTGGGTGTTTGCTCACAATGGAGATTTGCCGAACTTTGAGCCAGAACCAGAAGGAATCTACCGCCCTGTGGGTCAGACCGATAGTGAACGAGCCTTTTGCTTGATATTGAATACAATGCGACAAGCATTTCCGATCGAGAAACCGAGTGCGGCTGAATTGTATCCGGTGTTGAAATCGGTGACTAGCGCGATCGCGAATTATGGCACGTTTAACTATTTATTTTCCGATGGTGAAACCTTTTTTGTGCATTGTTCGACAAAGCTTTGCTACATTGTGCGACAAGCTCCATTTGCAGCAGCGCATTTGATTGATGCAGATTTGACTGTGGATTTTCAAGAATTAACGACACCAAACGATCGAGTAGCAGTAATTGCGACAACACCCTTAACTGATAATGAAACTTGGACAACGATTGAGCCAGGAGAATTGTTAGCATTTCAAGATGGCTTACCTATGCGGTTTGGTTGAGAATGCTTGATTTATTGTTGATTGCAAGCGTCGGATTTTTGGGAAGCTTCGGGCACTGTTTGGGAATGTGTAGCCCTCTGACCGTGGCGTTTTCCTTGTCGCATCACAATCGCTCTAAGTGGCAGCAAGTTCGATTTAATGTTCTGCTGAATCTAGGGCGGATTCTCAGTTATGCGATCGTAGGAGCCGCGATCGGTGCTTTAGGTTCAGTTCTCATCGCAGGCGGACAGCTTGCCGGAATCGATAGCGGGTTGCGTCGAACCTTAGCGATCGTCACCGGATTGCTTTTAATCTGGTTTGGTCTATCGAACATTAATGCAAGCTGGCTACCGCGTGTTCCGATTTTGCATCCGATTCAGGGAAAATTGCACGATCGCTTTAGTGCGTGGATGGCGGAATTATCGCGATCGCACCATTGGGGAACGCCTGCTTTACTCGGAATGATCTGGGGTTTGATTCCCTGTGGATTTCTCTACACTGCACAGATTAAAGCAGCAGAAACCGGAAACACGGCACACGGCGCAATCACGATGTTGGCGTTTGGGTTGGGAACGGCTCCGATGATGATTAGTACGGGATTATTTGCGTCAGCATTGAGTCGCGATCGACGAAGCCAATTGTTCAAATTAGGCGGCTGGGTAACTTTGACGATCGGTCTTTTGACTTTGCTCAGAAGCAGCGATATGGTCGATTACACCGGACATGCTGCCCTGATTTGCCTGATGTTAGCGCTGATTGCGCGACCGATTAGCCGAATTTGGGCATCTCCGCTGCGGTATCGACGGGCATTAGGTGTGGGGGCGTTTGTCTTATCTGTGGCGCACATCGGACATTATCTCGATCACACGTTTAATTGGAATTTAGGCGCGATCGTCTTTCTGCTTCCCGCTCAACAATTTGGAATGTGGGCAGGAATTTCAGCATTTGGTTTGATGATTCCCGCAGCGTTGACCAGTTTTGATCAAGCGGTTTCTAAACTTGGTACGGTTTGGCGAAAAATTCATTTATTTAGTATTCCAGCTTTGATTCTTGCAGCAATTCATACAAGTTTTTCTGGATCGAATTACTTGGGTGAAATTAGTGTTGATTTTAATAATCGTTTTAGAGTGGGGATTCTTATTTTTCTGGTGATTAGCGTATTGTTAGTTCGATCGCGCTTTTTCTGGTCGCTGTTGTCGTTAGAAAAACTCTATGTTCCTGCTAAAAAATAGATCCTTCTATCTCATTCCGTTTTTGCTCATTGCCTCGCCTGTTCTGGCTCACAACGTCAAGACCGAAGGCAACGTCGCATCGACTTTTCACATCGAACCGAATCACAATCCGAAAGCTGGAGAACCTTCACAAGCTTGGTTTGCTCTGACCAAAGCAGGCGGCGAAGTCATTTCGCTCGATCGATGTAACTGTCAGCTCACCGTTAAATCAAACAATCAAACAATCAAACAACCCGAACTAAAAGCGATCTCAGCCGAACAATACAAGGGAATTCCGGGCGCAGAAATTACTTTCTCCAAAGCTGGAATCTACACGCTCGAAATTAGCGGCGCTCCCAAAGCTGAAAACGACTTTAACACCTTCAAATTCGCCTACGATGTCACCGTTCAGGGCGGAACCACTTCACAACCGAGTCCCGTCGCTCAAGTTCCCACCGCTACCCAACCTGAGCAGAATCAAGCTGGATGGATTTTACCGATCGCTTTCGGTGCGATCGCGCTCAGTGCTGGCGCTTGGATTGTAAAAAGAACCACGAAAAACTAACAGAATGGCGAAATCAGGTGAAAATGGGAGATGCGAAACATTCCCGATGAGCGACCATGATTGATTACGATGTCATTATTGTGGGTGGTGGACTAGCCGGATCGCGTGCCGCGCTAGAAATCGCCCGCGCGAATCCGAGTCTCAGTATCGCCGTTGTAGCAAAGACTCACCCCATTCGATCGCATTCTGTCGCCGCTCAAGGTGGCATGGCAGCATCGCTTAAAAACGTCGATGAAACCGATTCTTGGGAAGCCCACGCCTTCGATACCGTGAAAGGCTCAGACTATCTTGCGGATCAAGATGCAGTCGCCATTTTGACCCAAGAAGCGCCCGATGTCGTGATCGATCTCGAACACATGGGCGTATTATTCTCGCGCCTTCCTGATGGTCGAATTGCCCAACGCGCTTTCGGCGGACATTCGCACAATCGCACCTGTTACGCCGCAGACAAAACCGGACACGCGATTCTGCACGAACTAATCTGTAACTTGATGAAGTACGGAGTCAAGATCTACGAAGAATGGTACGTGATGCGTCTGATTCTCGAAGACGGACAGGCGAAAGGCGTTGTGATGTATCACTTGCTTGATGGACACATCGAAGTGGTACGCGCCAAAGCGGTGATGTTCGCAACAGGCGGATATGGGCGCGTTTATAACACCACTTCTAATGATTACGCCTCGACCGGTGACGGACTCGCGATGACTGCAATGGCAGGCTTACCGCTCGAAGATATGGAATTTGTGCAGTTTCATCCCACAGGCTTATATCCGGTCGGTGTGCTGATTTCGGAAGCCGTTCGAGGTGAGGGAGCGTATTTAATTAACAGCGAGGGAGAGCGATTTATGGAGCGGTATGCTCCGAGTCGAATGGAACTTGCACCGCGTGATATTACCTCTCGTGCGATCGTCTCCGAAATTCGAGCCGGACGCGGTATCAATCCCGATGGTAGTGCTGGCGGCAATCACGTCTACCTCGACCTGCGGCACATGGGCAAAGAAAAAATCATGAGCCGTGTTCCCTTCTGTTGGGAAGAAGCCCATCGCTTAGTGGGAGTCGATGCGGTCACTCAACCGATGCCCGTTCGTCCTACAGTGCATTACTGTATGGGCGGCATTCCAGTCAACACCGATGGACGAGTTCGAGCGGGAGCCGATGAGTTCGTCGATGGCTTCTTTGCAGCGGGTGAAACCTCTTGTGTCTCGGTGCATGGCGCGAATCGTTTGGGTAGTAATTCGCTGTTGGAATGTGTTGTGTACGGGCGGAGAACGGGAGCATCGATCGCGCAATATGTCCAAAATCGAAAACTCCCAGAATTAAATGCCGATCGCTATATCCAAGACGCGAAAGAACAAATCCAAGCGTTATTCGATCAACCCGGACAGTACCGCATCCAAGAAATTCGTCAAGCTTATCAAGACTGCATGACTGAACATTGTGGCGTGTTCCGTACCGAAGAAGTGATGCAAACAGGACTTGCTAAGCTGCGCGAATTGCAGCAGAAATATACTCAGGTTCGACTCGACGATCGCGGAACGAGTTGGAACACAGAACTAATTGAAGCATTGGAACTGCGATCGCTTTTTGTCGTCGGTGAAATGATTCTTTTTTCCGCGATCAACCGCAAAGAAAGCCGAGGGTCACATTTCCGAGAAGACTATGCCCAACGCGATGATGCTGCATTCCTAAAACATACCTTGGCATACTATTCTGCGGCTGGAATTGATATCAACTACATGCCTGTAATGATCAATCAATTTCAGCCTCAAGAGCGGAAGTACTAGCGTCCTGCCAACATGGAGCAAAAGATTACAATATGGAAATCACAACACGAATCGACCCAAACCACGCTGCAAAACTGACATTCATTCAGCAGCAAACTCAGCAGAATATTGCTGAAATTTTGGGACAAGCGATCGATCTGTATTACGAACAGCTAAAGCCTACCTCTACGAATGCCTTGCAAGCATTTGAAGATGCGGGATTAGTCGGTTTTATCGATGCTGATCCGACTGAACCCTATCAATCTGTTATTCAAGAGTATCTATCGCAGAAACATCAGCAAGGTCAGGCATGATCATCATTGATACAGGAGCCTTTCTTGCACTTTTTAATCAACGCGATCCAAATCACCAAGCGATTCAAACTGCATTACGCTCGATTCAAGAACCCCTGATTACAACCTATCCAGTGCTAACAGAAACCTGTTACTTTCTGCTTGCTCGTAGCAGTCAGACTACGCCAGTTCGCTTTCTTCGCCAAGTTGTAAACGGCACCATCCATGTTTTCAATTTAGAATCGACTCAACTAGATCGAATGATTACGCTCATGGAACGACGCTGATCTTCCAATGGATTTTGCTGATGCTTCCCTCGTTGTGTTAGCAGAGCATCTCGGACATGGACGAGTCCTGACAGTCGATCGACGTGATTTTTCAGTCTACCGATGGAATGATACACAATTCTTTGAAAACTTAATTCTGTGACTCAATCAACTTCACGGATTTTCTTGTCCCACGATTGCTGACCTCATTCAAAATGATCCACTAGACAGCATGAATCGCTAAAGCTTAATTCTCATACTTAAATCCAACCAGGTCGATCGCGTAATCGGCGCACTACTCGAAATGTAATCGACTCCCGTTTGGGCGATCGCTCTCAAAGTTTGCAAAGTCACATTTCCCGAAGCCTCGATCTTAATGCGATCGTTTGCAGTCCGAATCAACTGAACCGCGTCAATCATCAACTCTGGCAGCATATTATCGAGCATGATGATATCGGCTTTATGCTCGATCGCTTCTTTCACCATGTCTAAATTCTCGGTTTCGACTTCGATCGTTAACGGATAGGGAATCTGAGCGCGAATTTGGGCGATCGCATTCCCAATTCCCCCCGCTGCAACAATGTGATTGTCCTTAATCATCACCGCATCATCTAATCCCATTCGATGATTGATTGCGCCGCCGACCTGTGTTGCATACTTTTCTAGCAATCGCAATCCAGGCGTTGTCTTGCGCGTATCCACTAACTGAGCAGGCAAATCCTCGATCTTTTCCACATACTGCCGCGTCATCGTGGCAATTCCGCTCAGACGCATGGCTAAATTCAATGCAACTCTTTCGCCTGTGAGTAGCGCATCGTAAGCCCCTTGAATTTGTGCGATCGTTTGTCCTTTTTCAACTGCTTCCCCTTCCTTAACCAGCGGCGTAAATTCCGTAGCAGCATTGAGCAATTGAAACACTCTAGCCGCGATCGGTAATCCCGCAATCACGCCTGCTTCTTTCGCAATCCAAACCGCTTGACGAGTTCCCGGCGAAATCAACGCTTGCGTCGTGCGATCGCCCCGCCCAATATCTTCAAGCAGCCAATCTTGAAGTAAGCGATCGAGCAGTAGAAACGGTGGCAGTACAGCAGTCTTATTCACAATGTTCTAACCTAATTTGCTACGGTCGGTGTACAACGAGATTGTTAGACAGAAGGTAGGGTGCGTTACCTTTATGGGATAACACACCCTACCAATTACAACCGAAACATTGATAGCCGAAACATCATTGCTCGTTGGAAGTTCTTGTCTTTTGAATCATCTCTTGGATTGTTTCAGTTTCGCCAATTTCATAAAGACTGATTAAACCATTCTCAATGGTAAAGATTTGCTGAATGGTTACATCCACGAGCAAATTGCCTTGCAAATCCCTGACGATTTGATGAACGGTCACGACATTTCGATTGTTTTCATCCGTCTCGAATTTTAGGGTTTCAAGCTGCACTTGAATCACCTTGTATTGATTCGTCCAGTACTCGCGCACCGCGTCGCGCCCATAAACGAAACCGCCTTCTACCCCATTCGCCCATTTCACGTCTGGGTGCATCACCGAGATGATGGTTTCCAAATCGCCTTTATTGAAGGCTTCGTATAAATTTTGCAGAAACTGCTGATTTGAACTCATCGTTAATACTCCAGGTAATTTTTGTTGCAGCCAGTAATGCCACTTGGTTTGGTAGTTCAGGAATTCTGAATATCGATATGAGCCGTCTTTTGAGGCAGAAGAGGCTGTCTGTAAGGAATGGATGATCGCTGTCGTAGAGGTGAGTTGAGAGTCAATTGTCCGACGCACTGATCGATCGAAGATTGGAAGCCCGAATACAGGAATCGACGCAGAACCTGTCGATCGATGCTGAAGTCGGATTTGAGTGCCGCCTTCTACTGGAAATAGTGTCCATGTCACTCGTGACGCTGTATCTAAGAGATGCTCTTTCCAGCTATAAACTAGACGTTTTGGTGCTTCCACCTCTAGCACTTCGCAGTAAATTGTGACTTCTAACCCTGGTAGCGGACAACTCTGAAACCGAAACCGATGCCCCAAGCGAGCTTCAAAATCGTTGTTCATCATCCAGATACTCAGAGCACGGCGATCGGTCAACGCTTGCCAAACGCGCTCAGGTGGATGAGGATAAAACGTTTCCAGCACAATCTCCTGGCTCATGGTTGTTCCTCCAGATACTCTCCTAGAGCATCTAGTTTTGCTGTCCAAAACTGTTCATACTGGCTGACCCAGTCCGATACTGGCTTAAGAGACGCTGGATTGAGTCGGTAGATGCGCTGTCGTCCACGGCGTTGCTGGGTGACTAATCCCGCTTCGCACAAGACTTGCAAGTGTTGTGAAATGGCGGGTAAAGACATGGCAAAGGGTTCAGCAAGGTGCTTGACAGGCTGTTCACCTCGCTGCAAATGATCCAGAATCGCTCGACGAGTGGGATCGGCGATCGCATGAAAAATGTCGGTGCTGACGGTTGATCGACTCATAAAAACAATTAAGCAAATGCTTAACTGAAGGATACTTTAGCATTTGCTTAATTGTCAATGCAAAGTTCTTATTCACTTAGAAGCGCTTTGGCGATCGCTGCATCAATTTCATTGAGGCTCGATACAGCCACGGAAAATACTTGATCTGGCGCAATCAGTCGTAAGCCTAATCGGATAAAGACATCATCGCCTAACAACAATGGCTCTAACCGAGAAGTTCCGCCACCATGAAAGTAGAAAACAGGATGCCCGTTTGGGTCGCCGTACTCTGCGTAGGCTAATTGTCGATCGTCGGGCAGGGTGAGAAGATTCGTACTTTCCATAGCAGCGCTCTTGAATCTAAAACTGAATCTGATATCATCTCTTAGCTAATGACCTCAACAGATAACTTGCAGGCTAACGACCGCAATCCCTGGAACCCGTATCTTTTGCAACCAACCGATCAGATTGCCCTGTTCCGGTGATTGCGACCGTTATACGGCTGGCAGCGGAACTCGCTCTACTCGCTCAACACCGTCTCCCTTGCTCCTGAACTCAATGCAATATACGTCAGGATTTTGCAACCTCTCCCACTCCGCATACCCAATCTGTTCATCAAAGTGTTTGAGAATCAATGTCATTAAATTGCCGTGGGTGACGATGACAACAGGATGGGTCGTTTGCTGTATTGCCTGATGAACGACAGCAACACCTCGCATCATTGCTGTCCGACTTGACTCACCCCCTTCAAAACTCAGGTCTAAATCTATAAATGTCTTCGCCAAGCTTTCACGCCAGTCGTCTAATGGTACTGGACTCAACATACGCTCAACTAATCGTTCATCTGCCTCAACCGCTAATCCAAGACGTTCTGATAGCAGCGTAATAGATTGCAATGCTCTACTAAATGGGCTGGAGATAATGCGTTCAATCGGTACTTCACTCAGCCAATCGGCTAATGCGATCGCTTGTTGTTTGCCAATTTCAGTCAATGGTGCATCCGGTTCTTGCCCTGTTGCTTGGCAATGCCTTACAAGGTAAACAATTTGGTTCATAGACAATTGTTTCGCTTACTCAACTTAGAACACAAACAGATAATGTTGCTGGACTTCCACAACCGAAAAACGAAGCCCTACAACGGCGAAAGTGAGCGGTGGCGAAAGAACTGGAACATAGCGCGAAGACTCTGCGCTATGTTCCACTGCGTTGTTAGTTAGACTTCACCAACCCATTCCAATGTTGGCTTGCGTTGTGATTTTACACAGTCCTGTAAATACAAATTGATCAAGCTTTGGTAAGAAATCCCCGTTTCCTCAGCTAAACCCTTGAAGTAGTCAACGACCTCTTCTTCCAGTCGGATCGTAACTTGCTTCTTCAGCTTCTTGATATAGGGATTTTTCACAGATTGGGAGAAATCGTACTCATCTTTCATAAAAGAAACCCCTGGTATTGTTGTTGCTCTCGCTTAGTTGCCCTACGAGCAGAGAAGATCCGAATGGTTTCTTCATCTTCTTGGTACACATGGCAAACCACCAATAGAGTTAGCGAATCGCTCATGCCTAACAAAATGTATCGATCTTCCTCTGAAGAATGCTCTGCATCATAAAGCAAACGTGCATTCTCGTCGTAAAAGACAGTTTCTGCCTCACTAAACGAGATGCCATGCTTTTTCTCGTTTGATTGTGCTTTACGCTCACCCCATTCAAATCTCAACTCGTCTACACCTACAGTGTAAATACAATGTATATCATAATCAAGTTGGACACATTGGGGAGCAAAATGTTAAGCCCTTGCCAAGAGTCCAACTCAACATATCAACAACTAACAACTGATTCACTTAGACATTGCGATCGCACTTCCCCGACAATTTTTTGCCCATCTCCCAACAAGTGTGAAATAATAGATCTTCGTGTCTTCACACGTTTATCCCTCTTATTTGTTTGCGTCAAAACTATGGCAAAGAATAAAGGCGTAAGGCTGATCATTACGCTGGAATGTACCGAATGCCGCACCAACCCGGCAAAGCGTTCTAACGGAGTTTCTCGATATACCACCTCGAAAAACCGCCGGAACACCACCGCACGTCTAGAACTCAAAAAGTTCTGCACGCACTGCAACAGACACACTCCCCACAAAGAAATCAAATAATCTTTGTCAGCAAAAGCTGGTAAGTTTTTGCCCGTAGTTTCACACAACTACCGCCCATTGACCCTTTACCAAATACACTCATGACCTATTTTCGCCGTCGAGTTTCCCCGATTAAACCAGGTGATCCGATCGATTACAAAGATGTCGATCTGCTCCGCAAATTTATCACCGAGCGCGGTAAAATTCTGCCGCGTCGGATTACCGGACTAACTGCAAAACAGCAGCGTGATTTAACCGTCGCGATCAAACGTGCTCGTGTCATCGCTTTACTACCGTTCGTCAATCAAGAAGGCTAACCCCTTCAACGCTGTGGGGGTGCTAGTGTAGGGTGTGAGCAATCCTGGGCGAAAACCCCCGCCATTTGCTCTATTTTTCATCACCCATCGCACCCCGCAGACTTCAATGGAGAAGGGAACCCTCGTCGAATTTCGCATCAACGGAGAGCGCAGGCTTGCCGTCGCCGATCGTCCAGAAGGAAAAAGACACTGGATCGCGATCGACGACCGTTCTCAGTCGCACACCCTTCACCCCCGTCAAATCACCTACGAAGTCGCAAACGAGACGTTCAAACCGTCCGACATTCCAAACTTTTTCAAAGAAGTCAAACCCTTTCTTGATCCTTCGAGCTTAGAAGTTGCCTGGGAAATCCTGATCGAAGGCGGAGACAGCACCGACCCGAAAGAATTAGCGATGCTGCTGTTCTCGGATCAGAGTCCGGTGATGTGTTACGCCGCTTACTACTTATTGTCGGAAGATAAGCTTTACTTTAAGCAGAAAGGCGATCGCTATGAGCCAAGATCCGCGACGCAAGTGGCAGATCTCAAACATCAAATCGAGATGGAGGCTCAACGTCAGCGCGACTGGCAGAGCTTCTTAGAGCGAATCGAATCCGTGTTGCAGGGAAATTCAGTGGAATGGCAACCGAGCGATCGAACTCGACTGGATGCACTGGAGCGATTTGCTACTGTGGAAGAAGCGCCGACTCGATCAAGCGCGATCGAGATCCTTGCTGCTCTAAAACGCCCTGAAACGTCCCAAGCCGCTTTTCAGCTTCTCGTCGATCTGGGAATCTGGAGTCCACATGAAAATATGTTCCTGCGGCGTGCTCAGATTCCGATTCAATTCTCTAATAAGGTTCTGGAAGTGTCGCACCACCGTTTGGAATTCCCCCCCGAAGATCTCGATGTCAATCGCCTCGATTTGACGCACCTGAAGGTTTATACGATCGACGACGAAAGCACCCGCGAAATCGATGACGGTCTGAGCGTCGAAGTGCTACCCGACGGACGCGAGAAAATCTGGATTCATATCGCTGATCCCACTCGCTGGGTTGTTCCCGGTGACGAATTAGACCTTGATGCCCGCAAACGGATTACAACAATTTATCTACCGACCGGGATGATTCCCATGTTCCCGTCTGAGTTGGCAACGGGACCGATGAGCTTGAATCCGGGTAAAACTTGTTGTGCTTTAAGCTTCGCTGTAATTCTGACCGCAGAAGGCGCAGTCGAAGATTTCAGCATTCACGCGAGTTCGATTCGATCGACCTATCGCCTGACTTATGAAGATGTCGATGAAATGCTGCATTTAGGCGTTCAAGGTGAACCCGAAATCGAAGCGTTATCAAAGTGGGCAAAGCTTCGGACTGCATGGAGACAGTCTCAAGGAGCAATCAGCATTCATATGCCGGAGTCTTCGATTAAAGTAAAAAGCGATGGGGAAGTTACGATCGAAGTTCTCGATGATTCGCTTTCCCGTCAGTTAGTCGCTGAGATGATGATTCTAACGGGAGAAGTCGCCGCCCGTTACGCTCAAATCCACAATGTCCCGTTACCGTTTCGGGGTCAGCCACAACCCGAATTACCTTCCGATGAGGAACTCTTGCAGCTTCCAGCGGGACCTGTTCGATCGTGTGCGATTCGTCGCTGTATGCCTCGCAGTGAACTCACAATCACGCCTGCCCGTCACGCCAGTTTAGGACTCGACACTTACACTCAAGTCACTTCTCCGATTCGCCGCTACAGTGATTTAGTCGCTCACTTCCAAATCAAGGCGCACTTACGCGGCGATGTTCTACCTTTCTCAGTTGAGGAAGTCAAAGAACTAATGATCAATATTGGTCTAGCCGTCCAAGAAGCTGTCTTTGTCGAGCGTCAAACGAATCGCTACTGGAGTCTAGAGTACTTACGGCGACACTCAGGCGAAATTTGGGATGCGCTGATGTTGCGATGGTTGCGAGAACATGAAGGATTAGGCTTAGTGCTGCTCGAAGAATTGGGTTTAGAATTGCCGATGGTGTTTCAGCGGTTAGCACGTCCAGGCGATCAGTTACGCCTCAAAGTCAGCCTAGTCGATCCACGTCGAGACGAAATCCGCTTCCAAGAAGTCACTCAACAAGAAGCCCAGCAAGCAGTAGGGTAGATTTACGCTTAGATTTTTTTATCCTGCTGCTCGATTATTTAACCAGCGTTGAAGCGATCGCTGACTTTCTCCAGATGGCTGCCCAAGAATTAGATTTTTAATACTAATATCCTCATCCAATTGATTCCAATGGATTCCCTGTCCATCAGAAATAAAGCGCCAATCATTCCGCTCCTCGATTGAACCGTTCAGCAAGCGGGGATACCAGGCTAACGGAACAGAGATTGTACGCCCATCTGATAAATCAGCCGCTAAAGTATCCTCTGTGATGGTTACATTTTGAATCTTCGGAACTTCAAGAATTTCAATCGTTAAAGAAGTCATTCCAACCCTCCAGCAGTTGATCTTGATGTTCCTCAACCAGTTTCTGAATGCGATTCATCTCTGTACGGCTAAACCCTCTATTATTTTGAAGGCGGACTGGATCAAGCCAAAACTTAGCTTCATCTTTATCCCGTTCAACGTGCACATGAGGTGGCTCATCTCGATCGCCTGCATAGCAGAAAAACCGATAAGGACCAATATTTAGCAGTGTAGGCATTCACAAGCAATGGTGCGAGTTCTCAGACTATAGCTGACTCGCGATCGAGGAGCAACTGTGCGACTAAGCGTCGGTTAGCAGTTCTCACATTCACTTCAGCCGAGCTTATTCTGCAACATCCTTCAAGGTGTCTTTCAGAACAGTTCGCGCCGCTAAGTGATTTCGAGTCGAAGTCAAAATCTCAGCTTCTCGCTCTAATCGCGCTTGCGTATCCTGCAATTCCAAAAGTGATTGCTGCTCATCCGGCACGTTATGTAAGTTGCTGGCAATCCAGTACGAAAGCTCAGTCGGCAAGCTTGGAATTTCTTCAGGCAGTTCAATGTCTTGACCCGACAGCTTTTCCGAGAGCCGCACGACATCGTGTAAAAGCTGATTTACATCTTTCGCCAGCGGTCTTAAATCTTGCGTCGGCGGATGGTCTTCTATCCATTCCACCAAACCCACGCGATACGGCTTTTCGCGGGTGTATTCCAACACTCGAAAGCGTTGCTGTCCCAGCGTCAGAATCTTCATCCGATCGTCAGGCAATCGCTGAAACTGCACAATCTCCGCGCAGCATCCCACAGGTGCAGGCTGTCCTTTTGCTTGATCCCACATCAACACGCCAAATCGTCGATCGCCTTCTAAAATCGTGTTCATCATCATTCGATAACGAAACTCGAAGATGTGCAATGGCAAAGGACGACCTGGAAATAAAACGAGGTCAGGCAAAGGAAATAGGGGGAGTTCACGAACCGCGATCGATGAAGTCATTCTCTGAAAACGTTGAGGGTGCTTTCCTCTACTGTAACGGATCTACTGTTAAGACATGTAAGCAAATCCAAAAAATAAAGGATGCGATCGCACCCTTTAAAATCCTACAATTTGACTTCGATATCCACACCAGCGGGAAGATCAAGCTTCATCAGAGCATCGATCGTCTTAGAGGAAGGCTGATAGATATCAATCAAGCGATGATGGGTTCGAGTTTCAAAATGCTCACGCGAGTCTTTGTCAACGTGGGGAGAGCGCAGAACGCAATAGATCCGGCGGCGAGTCGGGAGCGGAATCGGACCGATCGCGGTGGCATTGGTGCGATTTGCAGTATCGACGATCTTTTCGCAAGACGTATCGAGTAAACGTCGATCGAAAGCTTTGAGGCGAATGCGAATTTTTTGCTGTTGAATCGTTGCCATATCAAGTTCCCAAGTTGTCAGTGGTTCGGTAAGGTGCGCTCTGTGCGCCAGTCACTTATTGTAGCGCTAAAACTGTTTTACTCTCGATCCGTTTGCGAAAACTATCGATCGAGTAGAGAACTTAATTTGAGACACCTGCTACCTCTGGAACGTGCAATCTCAATCGTAAGCGCAATGCAATCCAGTCACTTAATGCTTCACGCAGTTCTCGACGACAGCCTTCTAGTGTCTTATTTTGTGCCCAAACGCCTTGTAAACCGGGAATTTCTCCCCAGTATGTTCGATCGTCTTCAATAATTTCGTAGATGGCGATCTCCATCGCTTGATCAAAATAGTTCGCCAGCATTCAAACCTTGTCTAAGAAGATGTCTAGATTTTAACTGCATTTCTCCGGCAGTCGATCGAGGTGGAAGAAATCATGCGAACTACAATATCGATAGACCTTATCAAAGGAAATTACGATGTCCGAGATGATTCTTGATTCAGAACAATTGAAAGCCGTTTTGAAAAGCGCGATCGTCGAATTGCTCCACGAAAACCGTCAAGAAATTTCTGATCTTCTAGCCGAAATCATCGAAGATATTGCGATGGAAAGAGCGATCGAGGAAGGCGAAACAACTGACCTACAATACTAATAGACTCTGGTTTTGAAGCTTAACGAATATGACTTACCCCAAGCTAAGCGGTGAAGAGATTACCCAGAAAGGGAAAGCACTTTACGATCGACTTCGTTCCAAGATCGAGACACAAGAGAACATTGGCAAACTGGTCTCAATCAATGTCGAAACTGGTGATTATGAGATTGGAGATGATTTAATTGTTCTCAGTCGTCAATTACAAGCGAAACAGCCTGATGCACCAATCTGGGCGGGGCGAATTGGATTTAATGCGGTTTATGCGATCGGCGGAACGTTAATTAGGACGGTTTAGAGCGTGATTCATGGAACGGTGATTGGGCTACAAGCTCAGATGAATGTGATTCTTCGACTTCCAGGTTTAGAGCTTGAAGTTGAATGTGTCGTAGATACAGGATTCGAGGGGTTCTTAACTTTGCCGCCTGCGATGATCCGTGAGTTAAAGTTGCCCTACGTTGCTCGAATTGATGCAAATCTTGCGGATGACTCCAGTGTTGCAGCGTACGCTTATCTAATCAGGATTGTTTGGAATGGTGTAGAGCGGGAAGTTGCTGTGTTAGGCATTGGTCGCCGTCCCCTAATTGGAACTGCTCTACTTGAAGATTGTCATCTTGGCATTGATTTTTGCGACAGCGGTACAGCATTGTGGATGAAATTTTGTAGTGCATCTCATTGCTTACTCGGCATTTGAGACAAAGCAAAAAGGGTGCAGCACACAGCCATAATGGCTGGACCCGGAAATTTTATCAGTAACACAACTGCAATCACAAGCATGAAGAACGCCATATAAATTAGGCATCCAAGCATTTCACTATCAATCTGTTGATGATTGTTTGGGCTTGTATTCTTCACCTTAGGGGGTGACAACGCAGCTGAACCGTAGAGAAGATGCCGGATAGCAGTATCGAGAGACAGAAAAAATGAGGTGATTCCAATTGTTTCACCTCATCGATCTAAAATATGTTGCCCTCATTCTATCAAACCTGTTTACAATCGCAATTAACCCAGACGCAATTTGTGACGCTAGAAATCTTGGTCGAACTGTTGCACAAAGAGCGCAGAATTACGATTGAACGCTTAGCCACTCTATTTCCGCAACCGATTCTATTTGAGAGCAGACGACGAAACATTCAACGATTCTTGAGCTTGCCGCAACTGACTCCGCAAGCGATCTGGTTTCCGATTGTCAAGCAGTGGGTCAAGCGACATCATCCCCGGAGCAAACCACTTCATCTGGTGATTGACCGTACCCAATGGCAAGACCATAACTTGATCATGGTGAGTCTTGTGTACAATAAGCGAGCGATTCCATTGCACTGGATGTGGCTGAACAAGCAAGGACAGAGTTCACTTGTTGAACAACGAAGAGTGTTACGCCCTGTGTTTCATCTGTTGAAAAAGCATCGCTTCATTCTGCTCGGAGACCGTGAGTTTCACAGCATTGAACTGGCGGCTTGGTGTGTAGAAAAGCGAGTCAAATTCGTGTTCCGTTTACCGAAGAGTACGACCGTCAAACCAGACGACAGCAGCAGGTTTACGCGCCTTGATGACTTGCCGCAAACGCCCGGAATCACCGAGCAATATCTGCAAATTCAAGTGACGCAAAATCGCGGGTTCGGCAAGCACAATTTAGTCTTGCGCCAAAAGCGTGCCTACCGTCAATCGAGTTCGGATGCTTGGTATCTTCTGACTAATCTCGTCGATGCCGAACAAACGCTCAACGCTTATGCCACTCGCTTCTCGATTGAACCCCTGTTCAAAGACTACAAATCCGGCGGCTATCACCTCGAAGATTGTCATGCCGATTTCGGGCGTTTTACTGCCCTGCTGGTCCTGATTGCCATTGCCTACTCGATCTCGACCCTACAAGGGCGGCGCATTCGCAAAAAACAAGTGCAGCGTTACGTCGCTCGTGTGACTGAGCCAAAGCGGACAACAAAGCGTCACAGTGCTTTCTGGATTGGCTTGTATGGCAAGTTATGGATTGAACCCTTGAATTTGTGGTCAACCTTGGCAGGTCAACTGATGGCACTCAAGCCGCAAAAACGCCTTTTCTTTCAGCGAGGTCTCAACGCCATTTCCCTGATTCAGTCTGCTCTCTAGCTTCGTTGTCACCCCTTAAGATTCTTCACTTCTTGGTAGTGTTTCTGAGTTAAAGAGTGTTGCCTGTATTGCATCAGAAAATCATGAGCTGCATTTATTTCTTTAAGCTTTTCTTGTGCTTTTTGTTGTAGTTGAGGATTATGTGCAAATCGGTCAGGATGCCAAACTTGAACTAACTCTTTATAACTTCGTTTGATTTCGTCACGGGATGCGCCTGGCTTAAGTTCTAGAATTGCGTAACACCTGTTGGCATCTAGCATGATTACAGTTCTCAGGTTCTTGGCTTTACCTAAGAATTCCCGTGGCGCTATTCACTTTTAACAGAACAATTGTTTACTCAAAATTCATAAAAAATGGAGCGATCAGCAGACTTATCTACTGATCGCTCCATCTCAATTAGCTAGGTGCTTACTTGAGGATCTTCGAGACCACACCTGCACCAACAGTACGACCGCCTTCACGGATTGCAAAGCGCATTCCTTGTTCAATAGCGATCGGGTTGATCAGTTCCACAGTCATCTTGATCCGGTCACCGGGCATCACCATTTCAGCTTCGCCGCCTTCGTCAGTCGTGAAGTTGCTGATGGTTCCGGTTACGTCGGTTGTCCGCACATAGAACTGAGGACGATAGCCAGGGAAAAACGGAGTGTGACGACCGCCTTCTTCCTTCTTCAGGATGTACACTTCAGACTCGAATTGAGTGTGAGGTTTGATAGAACCGGGCTTCGCCAGCACCATACCGCGCTCAATATCAGCCTTTTGAATACCCCGAAGCAAGATACCCGCGTTGTCGCCTGCCATCCCTTTATCGAGACTCTTCTTGAACATCTCGATTCCGGTGACAGTACTCTTACGAGTGTCACGAATTCCAACGAGTTCAACTTCGTCTTGAACCTTGACTTCACCCCGTTCAATCCGACCTGTTGCAACCGTACCCCGACCTGTGATCGAGAACACGTCTTCAACTGCCATCAAGAACGGTTTGTCAACATCACGCTCAGGAGTCGGAATGTATTCGTCAACCGAATCCATCAGAGCGTAAATGCAGTCAACCCACTCGTCTTCGCCCTTCTTGGTTTTGGGGCTTGCGGTCATCTTCTCAACCGCTCTCAGTGCAGAACCAGCAGTGATCGGAATTTCGTCGCCGGGGAATTCGTAGGAATCCAACAGTTCACGAACTTCGAGTTCAACCAGTTCGAGCAGTTCTTCGTCGTCTACCATGTCTTTCTTGTTCAAGAAGACAACCAGACGGGGAACGCCCACCTGACGAGCCAACAGGATGTGCTCACGAGTTTGGGGCATGGGACCGTCAGCCGCCGAAACGACGAGGATCGCACCGTCCATCTGAGCTGCACCCGTGATCATGTTCTTCACATAGTCAGCATGTCCGGGACAGTCCACGTGAGCATAGTGACGGGATTCGGTTTCATACTCCACGTGAGCGGTGTTGATCGTGATACCCCGTGCTTTTTCTTCCGGAGCTGCGTCGATGTCTTCATACTTCCGGGCTGCCGCTTGACCCAGAGCTGAAAGGGTCATCGTGATTGCAGCCGTCAGCGTGGTCTTGCCGTGGTCAACGTGACCGATCGTGCCGATGTTGACGTGGGGTTTATTCCGTTCAAACTTTGCGCGTGCCATGAATTACAATTCCTCTCCTGATTAAGCGTTCCCTTTGTTTTTCGCAATGATGGTTTCAGCGACGTTCTTGGGTACTTCTTCGTAATGGCTGAATTCCATTGTAAAAGTACCGCGTCCCTGAGTCATCGATCGGATATCCGTAGCATATCCAAACATTTCTGCCAGTGGAACCTTGGTTGTGACCTTGGCAATTCCGCGCTCGACACCTTGAGCTTCAATCTGCCCACGTTTCGAGATCAGGTTGCCCATGACGCTACCAAGAAAGTCTTCTGGCACTTCGACCTCAACCTTCATCATCGGCTCTAAGAGTACCGGGTTGGCTTTCATTACGCCATCCTTGATCGCCATCGATCCAGCAATCTTAAACGCCATTTCAGAAGAGTCTACATCGTGATACGAACCATCGACGAGTGTGGCTTTCACGTCAATCAATGGATATCCCGCGACGATCCCCGTTTCGCAAGCTTCTTTCATGCCTTGCTCAGCAGGTCCGACATATTCTCTCGGAACAGTACCCCCGACAATTTTCGAGACGAACTCGAATCCAGTGCCCACTTCGCCCGGTTCAAGCTGGATCACAACGTGACCGTATTGACCTTTACCACCGCTTTGACGGACGAATCTACCTTCCGCTTTGACGGCTTTGCGAATGGTTTCACGATAAGCCACTTGAGGCGCACCGACGTTCGCTTCGACTTTGAATTCGCGAAGCATTCGATCGACCAAGATTTCCAAGTGCAATTCGCCCATTCCAGCGATCACAGTTTGGTTGGTTTCTTGATCAATGCTGACGCGGAAAGTCGGATCTTCTTCAGACAGTGCCTTGAGCGCTTTGGAGAGTTTTTCCATGTCGCTCTTAGTCTTCGGTTCTACTGCAACCGAGATTACAGGCTCAGGAATAAACAGCGATTCCAGCACAATGTTGTCGCCTTCAGGACAAAGCGTATCGCCGGTCAGCGTGTCAGACAGTCCGGGAATAGCTCCCAAGTCGCCTGCTCTGAGTTCGTCTACATCGATCCGTTCATCCGCTTTCAAGATGATCAGACGAGAGACGCGCTCTTTCTTGTCTTTGGTGGAGTTGTAGATGTAGCTTCCTTTTGAAAGCACACCCGAATAAACTCGCACGAAAGTTAAACGACCAACGAACTTGTCAGTCATGACCTTGAACGCCAAAGCAGACATCGGAGCCGTGTCTTGCGGCGGACGCTCAGCGGTTGTTCCATCCGGCATCATGCCTTGAATCGGCGGAATGTCGATCGGGGAAGGTAAATAATCCAACACCGCATCGAGCATTTGCTGAACGCCTTTATTTTTGAAGGCAGAGCCGCAAAGGAGAGGAACGAAAAATTCGCCATCAATTCCTTCGATCGTTGCTTTCCGAATCCCGGCTTTGATTTCGTCTTCGGTCAGTTCTTCACCCGCGAAGTACTTCTCTAACAAAGCTTCATCGGTTTCAGCGACCGCTTCAACCAATTTGGTGCGAAACTCTTCAGCTTTGTCTTTCAGATCTTCGGGGATGTCGGTGACTTCGATTTCGCGACCTAAATCATCCTTGTGGATGTAAGCCTTCATGCGAACGAGGTCAACGATGCCTTTGAACTGATCTTCAGCGCCGATCGGAATTTGAATTGGGACAGCATTCGCTTGAAGTCGATCGCGAATCTGAGCATAGACCTTAAAGAAGTCCGCGCCAGTTCTGTCCATCTTGTTCACGAACACCATGCGAGGAACCTTGTAACGGTTCGCTTGCTTCCACACGGTTTCGGATTGAGGCTGAACGCCACCGACGGAACAAAACACCGCGATCACACCGTCGAGCACTCGCATCGAGCGTTCAACTTCGATCGTGAAGTCTACGTGCCCTGGAGTGTCAATAATGTTGATCTTGTGTTCGAGTTCGCCTTCAGCGGGCTGGTTCGGCTTGTCGGCATCGCGACGAGTCCATTGAGTACTGATCGCAGCAGCGGTGATCGTAATGCCCCGCTCCCGCTCTTGTTCCATCCAGTCCGTTGTGGCTGTCCCCTCATGCACTTCGCCAATCTTGTGGACGATGCCGGAGTAAAATAGAATCCGTTCTGTTGTTGTTGTCTTGCCCGCATCAATATGCGCGGCGATCCCGATATTTCTTACTCTTTCGAGCGGGACGGTACGAGCCACAGCTACCTCCTTAGCATCTGTGCATGGTTTAAATCACACTACTGCGTCTATTAAGATTCTATACTTTTTAATAGCGATAGTGCGCGAATGCTTTATTAGCTTCTGCCATCCGGTGCGTTTCTTCGCGCTTCCGAATCGCGCTTCCCGTTTCGTTGGCAGCATCCATCAATTCGTTTGCCAGTTTTGCTGACATTGACTTGCCTGCACGAGAGCGAGAAAACTGAATTAACCATCTCAACGCTAAAGCAATTCCACGATCGGTACGGACTTCCATCGGCACTTGGTAAGTTGCACCCCCAACCCGACGCGCTTTCACTTCAACCAAAGGAGTCGCATTCTTGACTGCCCGCTCAAAAGTCTCCAGCGGATCAGATCCAGTGCGCTCTTTGATGATCTCAAACGCATCGTAGACGATACGGGTTGCCAGAGATTTTTTACCGCTCTCCATAATCCGCCGCACCATCATTGTGACAAGACGCGAGTTATGAACAGAGTCGGCGGGAATGGGACGCTTTTTGATGACGACGCGACGAGACATAATTAGCCTTAAGGAAAAAAGAACAGTAAATCAGACAACCGAGGCGCGATCGTGGAGTTCAAAAGAGTGTCGTGAGAAGATTCTCTAAAATACTATTCGATCGCTAACAAACGAACCTCATTGACTCAAGTACTTGAGCGACGAGGTTCATTTGGCAAATTAATTCTAACGAGCAGTCGTCATTTCGCGGCTGCGGGTTTCGGACGTTTCGCACCGTACTTGGAACGACCTTGCTTGCGGTCTTTCACGCCAGCGGTGTCGAGTGTTCCGCGAATGATGTGGTAGCGAACACCAGGTAAGTCTTTTACCCGTCCGCCCCGAATCATCACGACGGAGTGTTCTTGTAAGTTGTGACCGATGCCGGGAATGTAAGCTGTGACTTCAAAGCCTGAAGTTAAGCGCACCCGTGCCACTTTACGAAGAGCGGAGTTCGGTTTTTTAGGCGTAGTGGTATAAACCCGTGTGCAAACTCCACGACGCTGAGGGCAACTCTTCAGAGCCGGGGATTTGGTTTTCTTCTTAGCTTTATTGCGCTCACTACGGATGAGTTGCTGGATGGTGGGCATTTTCTAATGTATAAGAGAATGCAGCTTTTGGGCTGCTCCGACTTTCAACGATCACTAAACATACCAATGGATCGATACCCCTGTCAAATTGTTTGACAAGTCGATCGATCTTTGTGAATGTAAAGCCTACCTATTCTAGCTCTCGTTGATCGAGAATGAGACACCACAATCACAACTTTTTTTCGCATTCGGATTGTGGAAGCGGAAACTCCCACCCATCAAGTCTTCTGAAAAGTCGATCGTTAAATTTTCCAGATATTGAGCGCTGTGTGGATCGATCGCGATTTGAATGCCGTGGCACTGTTGAATGCGATCGCTCGAATTTAATTCAGTTTCAAATCTGGTGATGTATGACAGTCCTGCACATCCGCCAGATTCGATTTGCAACCGAAAAAAAGCGGACGGGTTAGGATGACGGTGGTGCAGGCGTTGGATTTCTGCGATCGCAGAAGGACTGAGTTCGATCATGCGCTTGTAAAAATCTTCAAGCTAGATCGTACGTCTAAGCCGTCCCCTTCCGTTGCAGTCGTCGATAACTCCACTCGAATAAATACCCTAAACCGCATGTCACTAGGGTTACAGCGACAAAGCGAATCCAATAATTGGGAATGATTCGAGTCGTGATCATCCATGCAGGCACATAGAAATTCATGTGCGTTAAGAAAATCCCGTAAGAGTAATCGCCTAAGAAATTCAGCGAAGGAAGTTTGAAACTTAAAAGCTGATAGAAGACACACAGTTCTCCAACTCCAATCAGTGCATCCGCAGGAATTGAAAATGCGAGTTGTCCAGTGCTTGCGAGTCCGTCACAAACAAGACCGAAGATCCACAAACCAGCAGTGAACGGGAGCCACCGAGATTTGAGTAGAAAAACTGGACGGGATTCGAGAAGCGAAACCGCCAAAATCATCCCAAACACAAACTCAAATAATCGCGAAGGAAAAAACGCACCTTTCAACAGAACTTCGACGATTCGCGGCTCTAACATTCCGCTGCTTAGTACGACTAAACTCCGGTAAATCAGCGAAACACCTAACGCACCGGATAACAAAACCGACCAACTCCAACGCCGACCGATCCAAATCAACACCGGAAAAATCAAATAAAGCTGGATCGAAAGCCCGACATACCACCAAGCACCATTCAAAAACGAGTAGTTCTGAATGAGAAAATTTCGGAGCGTTGTGAGGCTGGCGAATATTGCGAATGCGATCGAGCCAGTTCCTTGAGTCCAGATTTCGCTGCCGAATGGAATCCAGGCGGGATTGAGGAAAAAGAGAGCGATCGCTAACCCATGCGCGACCCAGTAGAGCGGGAGTAATCGAAGCACTCGTCGTCGCCAAAATGTTACGGCTCGAAACGGCTTTCCGGCTTGATTCTGCCGCCACCAGGAAGCCGCTAGACCAAATCCACTTGCGATCAGGAAAAAATGAACACCTTGTTCACCGAGTAGACAGGCGAAATTCGCGATCGCTTCGAGCCAGCCTTTGACTCCCTGCCGTTGAGCCTGTTCTAAAATTTGCGCCCAGTTGAGATAACCGCGGGTGTAGCCCCACAGGTGATAAGTAACGACCATGAGAATCGCCAAACCTTTGAGGCGCGGCAAGGTTTGACTAAAACGGGAATAGGTAGAGTCTGGCATAAGCGCAGCAAGGTGACTGAATATGGCTCAAGAGTGCCCCTGCTGAAAAACAAAATGAGGCAATTCCGTAAGAACTGCCTCATCTGAAAATCGAGTTAGAAATATTTAGTTAGCGCGAGAGTAGTCGTCTTGGAAGCGTACGATGTCATCTTCTCCGAGATATTCGCCGTTCTGAACTTCGATTAAAATCAGCGGAATCACACCAGGATTTTCTAGACGATGCGTGGTGCACTGAGGCACATAGGTAGACTGATTGCTGCCGAGGGTAATTTGGGCATCGCCGCATTCGACTTTCGCAGTGCCAGAGACTACGATCCAGTGTTCGCTGCGGTGGTGGTGCATCTGTAAGCTGAGACGATGACCGGGTTTGACCTCGATCCGTTTGATTTTGTAGCCGCGACCTTCTTCGAGAATCGTGAACGAACCCCAGGGACGAAGTTCAGTTGCAGCCGCTTTACCAGGGGTCGGAGACAGCACTAGAGCGGGAGTTTGAGTTTTTTCTTGAGCCTGAGCCACCGTTTCTCTCCTCAATAAGTAATAGATTTCGCAGATTGGATTCCCAACCAAAAAGACTAACAAACCAATCCAGGACACGCTTGCTTATGGTGGACGATTTCTGAAGAATTTACGAAGTCTTGATTTGAATTGCAAAATCAGTGAAGAAGTGGTAGCCAATGTTACGGCTGAAGAAAAACGCCAATCCCATTGTGAACTCGTGCGGACGATCGGAGAGGTCGATCGAGAATTTGCCCTCCTAAATAAAGCGTCGTCGAACTCCCACCATCGAGATTAAGAGCGTTAACGGCTCCTAACTGCTGCATAATGACCGCCATATCGCTCAGGGTTGCACCGACACCAGAGACGTTATTTTGAGCCGTGACGATGAGGATTCTGCCGTCTGCGGTTTGTCCGATCGCACTTCGCGCCGCTCTTTCTTGAATAAACGCTGTACTGAATTGCTCTAGGCGACCGTCTAAAACGATTTGACCGTTACGAATTAGAAGCGGTCCCCCTCCGATTAAATTTGGAAATGCCGCTAAATCGGGCAAATTGAAGGTGCTTTGAAGCTGAACGGGAATAGCTGGAGTGAAGGAAGCAGCGGCGGTACGGTTCGATCGAAATGCCAATAAATAGCCTGTGGTTGGGACTGTCACTGCTGTTCCTGCGGTTGGAACAAGTTGCTGTGTGCCCGTTTGATTATTTTGAACAGGAAGCAGGATTTCGTTATCGGTCAGAGTCGTGTAAGTGCTGCCCCAATCGGCGGTGTAGCGAGCAATTCCGGCTTGAACGTAGGCAGAATTCAACGTGGTTAGGGGGAAACGTTGACCGGAACCGAGAACGATCGTTTCTTGAAGAGTTAAGCGATCGAACTTCCAATTTCCCGCTGCGTCCCATCCAGCGACACCCCGACTCAAAATCGGACCGGATGCGAATCGATTCTCTAGCTTGATTGCCCCAAGCGGTAATTGATTATTCCGATTGAAATAACCTCCGTTAATGGCAGCCGTTGCTAAAGATTGTTGAGCCGTAGTAAATAGCGGTAGAGTTCCGACTAGCGTTGTGGAATTAGGCAAAATTGGACGAATGCTTAATCCAGGTTGGCGAGGATTCACTTCAAGCCAAACGATCGGAAATTGGTTCGTTCCTACGGTTAACGATCGCTGTCTCCAAAACAAACCATTTGCCCACAAGATTTCTTTATCAGCAAGGAAATTCGCGCCGACTTCGATCACGATGCGATCGGGACTCGATGCCGTTGTAATTCGCGATCGTAGACTCAACGGAACGCCAATTCTGACGATCGTTCGATTGCCATTCCGTTCGACTTTTAGCGATCGGATTCGACTTGCGGCAGTGGGCTTAAATTTTTCTAGCTGAGCTTGATCCACCTGAGCATCAAGCGTTAGAACAAGCTCATTAAGTTGTGGATCAGCTTGCCAGGTGACAGGGCGATCGAAAGAAATCGAAATGAGATCGATATTCGGTGTGGGCTGTTCTTGCTGAATTGCAGTCAGGTTTGCGATCGGAGTCGTGATTTGTAGCGTATTTCCACTGATTTGAGTTCGCCAACCGTTTTTCTGGACGAATTCGGTGACATCTAAATATCGTAGTGGCGGCGTTAATCGAGTTGGGAAAACTGCTTCGGAAAACCATTGAATCGGTTGACGGCTTGCATCGTTTGTACTGAGAAGCTCTGCCCCAAATTGCTGTGTCAAGAGTGCATCACTTAATCCGATTCGCGTCGCTCCATCTGCTTGCCATTGACTCCAGTTACCGCCGAAGGTTTGTCCGTTGAGAACGATTTGGGTTCCTTGAGTAATTGGATTGAAATTCAAAGGAGCAGGGCTAGAAGGTGGACTTTGTTGAGCGAGATTGAAATCGAGAGCTGCTGGAGCATCCGCCAACGCAGGAGATGACATCAACAGTAAAGCAAGTCCGTAGAAACCGAATTTAAGAGAAGCCATCTGACAAGAATTTACGAAGCTTAGGGGAAAATCCGCAGGTTATTTTACTGCGATCGCTAAATCTAGATAGAAAAAGCCGCAGTCTATCAAGAAATCGTAACTTTCTCATTTTGACAGATTCGCGCCTGTCTAACGCACTCGAAAGCAGCGACGGAAAGGATTAAAGGGTTTTACGATCAGAGAATCTCCGCAATGTTATGGGGATTGCCAGAGCGCAAAATTTTCTATACTATTCTTATCCCAGTCTTTGTAAAAATTCAGTTAAGCTAGATCTCCCTGCAAGTATCGGGGAGCGATGTCACTCTGTTGAACCTGAAGCGATCGCGGGCAAATTGTTTCCCAGGTTTGAGATTTTGCAACAGAGTTGGCGGTTTTGTCTCCGAGCATCTTCTACGATGACCAAATCGCTTGACGCACAGAATTTTTTACTTGATTGTTAAATTTATGTGAGCATTAGTCTCTTTTCTTCACAAAAGCTTCTCCGAGATCTCCCGCTAACTTTCCCTTTAGCCCAGCTTGTTTTCCGGTCTACCCCCAAAATCTCTTCTTGAAATGAATCGAATGAGTCCTTCCATGAGTCAAGCAAGTGTTCCGTCAGAGTGTCATGAATTTAATGGATATGCAGGTCAGCGCTGGCTCGTCGAAGAACGGGATGCCTGCGGTGTCGGTTTTATCGCAGATCAAAAAGGTCGAAATAGCCACGATTTGATGGAAAAGGCGTTATCTGCACTCGCTTGCTTGGAACATCGGGGCGGATGTAGCGCGGATCAGGACTCCGGAGATGGCGCGGGTCTGATGGCGGCGATTCCGTGGGAGATCTTGAATCAGTGGGCGGGTGAGCGAGGAGTTACCTTAACCCCCGATCAAGTCGGTGTGGGAATGGTATTTTTGCCGCAAGATAGCGCGATCGCAGCATCTGTAAAAGACATCGCAGAGAAAATCGTTGCTGAAGAAGGTTTAACGTTCTTGGGCTGGCGAGTTGTCCCGGTTAAACCTGAAATTCTTGGCGTTCAAGCGCGGGAAAATCAGCCGCAAATTGAGCAATTGTTAGTGAAATCTGACACGCTGAGTGGCGAAGAGTTAGAGCGCAAACTGTATCTGACTCGCAAACAGATTCATCGAATTTTGGCAGAACAGGCGAAACCTGGATTTGATGAACTGTATGTGTGTTCGTTTTCGACTCGCACGATCGTTTATAAGGGCATGGTGCGATCGGCAATTTTGGGCGAGTTTTACCAAGACTTGCAAAATCCGAACTATAAGACTTCATTCGCCCTGTATCACCGTCGTTTCAGCACGAATACAATGCCAAAATGGCCCCTTGCCCAACCGATGCGGCTTTTGGGTCACAATGGCGAAATCAATACGCTGCTTGGAAACGTCAACTGGATGAAAGCGCGGGAAGCGGACTTGGCACACGAATTTTGGGGCGATCGCATCACTGCCCTGAAGCCTACCGTGAACTCGAACAATAGCGATTCTGCTAACTTAGACAACGTGATGGAACTGCTCGTTCGATCTGGACGTAGCCCGGTTGAAGCGTTGATGATGATGGTTCCAGAAGCGTATAAGAATCAGCCAGAGCTTACCGATCACCCTGAAATTGTGGACTTCTATGAGTATCACAGCGGTATTCAGGAAGCTTGGGATGGTCCGGCTTTGCTGGCGTTCTGTGATGGAAAAGTTGTCGGGGCAACGCTCGATCGAAATGGTCTTCGTCCCGCTCGTTACACGGTCACTCGCGATGGCTACTTGGTCGTTGCATCAGAAGCAGGTGTCGTTGATATTCCAGAATCCGAAGTGCTTGAGAAAGGTCGCTTAGGTCCTGGACAGATGATTGCGTTTGATTTGCAGAAGCTAGAAGTGCTGAAGAACTGGGAAATCAAGCAACGTGTCGCAAATGCTCACCCTTATGGAGAGTGGCTAAAGCAAAATCGGAAGACGTTGCACTCTCAGGACTATCTAGAAGCGACTGAAATGGATCAGCAAGCGCTTCTGACCCACCAAACCGCATTCGGCTACACCTTGGAAGATGTGGAAATGGTCATCCAAGATATGGCGGCACAAGGAAAAGAGCCGACCTTCTGTATGGGTGATGATATTCCACTAGCGGTACTGTCTGAGCGTCCTCACCTGCTGTACGACTATTTCAAACAGCGGTTTGCTCAGGTGACGAATCCCCCGATCGACCCACTCCGCGAAAAACTCGTTATGTCTTTGACGATGCAACTCGGAGCGCGTGGAAATCTGCTTGAAACCAAGTCTGAAGGCGCGAATCTGTTCTTGCTAGAGTCGCCTGTTTTAACAGAACCGGAATTGGATCAAGTTCGTAATTCTGGTCTTGAAACCGCAAACCTTTCGACCTTGTTTGAGATTGCTGCTGGACCTGAAGGGCTAAAAGCTGCGGTTAAAACTCTATGTGAACAAGCAGCAGAAGCGGTTCGGTCGGGTAAAAAGATCTTGGTGTTAAGCGATCGCTTAGATCATTCCGGCAATTTCACTCGATTAAACCCTGACCAAAGCTACATTCCGCCGCTCTTAGCCGTTGGAGCCGTTCACCATCATCTGATCCGTCAAGGATTGCGGATGAAAGCTTCTCTGATTGTGGATACCGCTCAAGCTTGGAGTACTCATCACTTCGCTTGCTTAATGGGCTACGGCGCAAGTGCAGTTTGTCCTTATCTCGCCTTAGAATCGGTGCGCCAATGGTGGTCAGATTCTAAGACTCAAAGCTTGATGGAGCGTGGAAAGATCAAAGCGGCAAGTTTAACCGCAGTGCAAGCGAACTTCCGTAAAGCGATCGAGGATGGATTGCTCAAAATCCTCTCGAAGATGGGCATTTCCTTGCTGTCAAGCTATCAAGCCGCTCAAATCTTTGAAGCGATAGGCATCGGTGGCGATTTGCTCAACTTAGGATTTTTTGGAACTGCATCGCGATTAGGTGGATTGACGATCGCAGAACTTGCCCAAGAAATTCTCTCGTTCCACAGCCGCGCTTTCCCAGAGTTAACGACCAAGAAACTCGAAAACTTTGGCTTTGTTCAGTACCGTCCAGGTGGCGAGTACCACATGAACAGCCCGGAACTGGCAAAACATTTACACCAAGCTGTCAGAACCAAGAGTTTTGATCACTACGAACTGTATCAACAGCATCTCGCGAATCGCCCGATTACGGCTTTACGGGATTTGCTCGACTTCAAGAGCGATCGAGAATCTATCTCAATCGATGAAGTCGAATCCGCAACCGAAATCGTGAAGCGCTTCTGTACGGGTGGAATGTCGCTTGGTGCATTGTCCCGTGAAGCGCATGAAGTGTTAGCGATCGCAATGAACCGTTTGGGGGGTCGATCGAACTCTGGTGAAGGTGGTGAAGATCCTGTCCGGTACAAAGTTCTCGACAGAGTAGAAGGAGGAATTTCGCCGCTCTTACCTCATCTGAAAGGTCTGAAGGTCGGAGATACCGCGAACTCTGCTATCAAACAAGTCGCGTCTGGTCGCTTTGGTGTGACACCTGAGTATCTAATGAGCGCGAAGCAAATCGAAATCAAGATGGCTCAAGGCGCGAAACCGGGTGAAGGCGGACAATTGCCAGGACCGAAAGTGAGTCCTTATATTGCGATGCTGCGTCGATCGAAGCCTGGAGTAACTTTGATTTCTCCGCCGCCGCATCATGACATTTACTCGATCGAAGATCTCGCCCAGCTAATCTTCGACCTGCACCAAATCAATCCAACGGCTCAAGTTTCAGTGAAATTGGTGGCAGAAGTAGGAATTGGTACGATCGCGGCTGGAGTCGCCAAAGCAAACGCAGATATTATTCAAATCTCCGGTCACGATGGCGGTACAGGTGCATCTCCACTAAGTTCGATCAAACACGCGGGTAGTCCGTGGGAATTGGGCTTAACTGAAGTTCATCGGGTCTTGATGCAGAACCAATTGCGCGATCGCGTGATTCTTCGAGTCGATGGCGGCATCAAAGCTGGATGGGATGTTTTGATGGCGGCATTAATGGGCGGCGAAGAATTTGGATTTGGCTCGATCGCAATGATTGCCGAAGGTTGCATCATGGCGCGGATCTGTCACACGAATAGCTGTCCGGTCGGAGTCGCAAGCCAGAAAGAAGAACTGCGTAAGCGCTTCCCTGGAACGCCGGATCATGTGGTGAACTTCTTCTTATTTGTTGCGGAAGAAGTGCGATCGCTCTTAGCTCGTTTAGGCTACAAGTCCCTGAATGAGATCATTGGACGTGCTGATCTGCTGAAGATGCGTGAAGGTGTGAGTTTAACCAAGACTCAGATGTTGAACCTCGATTGTTTGACTCAGCTACCAGATACGCGCAGCGATCGCTCTTGGCTGAATCACGAAGCAGTTCACAGTAACGGCGTTGTTCTCGATGATCAAATTCTGAGTGATGCGGATGTTCAAGCTGCAATCCAGGATCAAGGTGAGGCGAGTCAGTCGATCGATGTGATCAACACGGATCGAACGGTTGGAACTCGAATTGCAGGAGCGATCGCAAAACAATACGGTAACTCCGGTTTCGGTGGTCAAATTACCTTGAACTTTGCCGGAAGCGTTGGACAAAGCTTCGGAGCCTTTAACCTGCCTTGTATGACGCTGAACTTAGTCGGTGAAGCGAACGACTATGTAGGTAAAGGAATGCACGGAGGTACGATCGCGATCAAACCCTCATCTGAAGCAACCTATGATCCATCTCAAAACGTGATCATCGGTAATACTTGCCTCTATGGCGCAACAGGTGGACGACTCTTCGCAAATGGACAAGCCGGAGAACGCTTTGCCGTCCGAAACTCACTTGCTGAAGCGGTTGTCGAAGGTGTTGGCGATCACTGTTGCGAATACATGACAGGCGGCGTGGTGGTCGTTCTTGGGCGTGCAGGTCGGAACGTGGGCGCAGGTATGACGGGTGGATTGGCTTACTTCTTCGATGAAGATGGTAGCTTCCAAGAGAAAGTCAATGCTGAGATCGTCAAAGTTCAGCGAGTCAGTGCCCCTGCGGGTGAACAACAGCTAAGAGAACTGCTTGAGGCGCACGTAGAACATACGGGTAGCCCGAAAGCGAAAGCGATTTTGGCGAACTGGTCAGAGTCGTTGCCGAAGTTCTGGCAGGTTGTTCCACCGTCTGAGAAGGATACACCTGAAGCGAATCCGGATGTTGAGAAAGTAGCGGTTTCGGCTTGATGAGGAAGGGAGCGATCGCACATCTTACGATCGCTCCCTTTTCAGATTGAGTTTAGCGCGATCGCAAAAGAGCGCCATTTACATCATTACGAATGGAGCAAGACGATGAACCTGCCAGAAGCGAATCTAGACACCGTAGCAATCTCTAATCTTTACGAATCTGACTTCTATGCTTGGACACAAGAACAAGCAAAGCTGCTTCACGATCGACGATGGAATCAAATTGATTTGCCAAACATTATCGAAGAGATTGAGTCATTGGGGAAACAGCAGCGTCAAGAACTTCGGAATCGCTTGAGTGTTTTGATTGGGCATTTGCTGAAATGGCAGTATCAACCTCAACAGCGGAGTCGTAGCTGGTTATCGACCCTTCGGATTCAACGACTAGATATCAATGATCTGCTTGAAGAGAATCCAAGTTTAAAGCCTTACATCGAAGAAGCGCTTCGGAAAGCATATCTTCGAGGCGTGGAACTTGCGATTAGAGAGACAGATTTACCGAATTCTATGTTTCCGACCGACTGTCCTTACAGTTTGGAAGAAATATTCAGCGATCGTTTTTATCCGGGTGAGCCAAGCGAATTATTGGAAGACTGAAATCTACATTGATTACCAGGCAACTGTCTGTAAATTCTCAACTTCTTGAAAGTGAGCATCGCGTGTCACTAGTATCAGATTGTGTTGAAGCGCGATCGCGGCAATCCAAATATCATTTTCTGGGAGTGGTCGCCCCTTGAGCCGCAATACATTTTTAATATCTCCGTAGTACTGAGCTGTTTCTATATCGCAGTGCAATACAACATTTTCAGCAACAAATTCATCGATTCGTTCTAAATTTTCCGTTGTTCGGGTTGATTTTCTTGCACCGTAGCACAACTCTCCGATCGCAATACTCGAAATAAATACCTCATCCGCTTGTTCAAAGCGACTTCTCACACTTTCTTCATTTGCGAACAGGGCAATGATAATGTTCGTATCCAACAAATATCTACCACTCATTCATATCAACCTGTTCGCAGTCTTGCTCGATCGCTTTCCGCATCAGCGCAATATCATCTGGTGCGATCACGCCTGCAAAGCGTAGAAGTTGAGATCCAGGAACGCCTTGAACCGTTGAATGATTTAGAGACTTAGCAAACTCTAAAACTCTCTTCTGGGAATTCTTTGGCATCCTGCGTAATTGCTCAATTACCTCGTCAAGAATCGATGAATTCATTTGACCCTCCATTAAGTGCGATTGCCCTCTTGCCTGGCTTCTCTAGTGCTGGCATTCGCGTAATCTCGATCGACATCAGCTTCTTCCTACAGCATTCAACCAGTACGCGCTATTTTAACAGAACCTGAAAGCCAGCTTATTTACTGAAGTAGAGATCGTTGAAGAAAGCAGCAACAATTCTTACATTTAACTATTAGCGTCATCCACCGATTTTGTAGCCTAAACAAATTTCTCAAAATGGAACATCTTCCCACTCTGGTTCTATCTCTTCTTGTTCTTTAATTCCTGAGATTTCCTTCTCAATGGATTCTATAAATTTGATTGCACTTGAAACGTTGTTGAATATTAGAACCTCTCATGGTAGTTCAAGACAGAATTATCGTGAGCGAGGCTTCTATTATTTCTAACCTCATTGAAAGACTCTAAAATTGAAATTGAAGACTTCAGAATTCTCTCTGTCATCTGTGATTCGATGAAGCCATTCTGTTTCAGATATTTAACGTATTCTCCGTAAAGACTATGTAGTGGTTTGCTTCTATTGTAAATAATTTCGTGTCTGTCACATAGCTTTCTTGTATACTTCACTGCAAAGGTATGTAATCTATCTAGGGCTACTTCTGGCTCATTATTCTCAATACTTTCTCTTATAGACTTTGCTAGTACAGAAAAGTCTTTTTCACTAGAGTAGGATTGAATTGCATCGATATTTTCGACAAAACTATCTTGTTTTAGCCTCTCTGCTATTGCATAGCATTCATCAAATAAAGTTTGTTCTGCTAAATCAATTTCTTTACCATTTATAAGTTTTTGAGTTCTCCAATACTCCAGTAAGTCTAAAAGCAATTCTCCAACAATATTGTTAGGTTCCTTATTCCAGAAAGCTCTTAATCGGTTAGCTTTAGACCCACTAGCATAGTCATACTTGCTATCGTAAATATCAATTCTCGTATTTTCAATCACAAATTCTTGGAAGCTTTTATTTGAAAAGTCAAGAATATAACCGCTCTCCATACCGAACAATCTTTCGAGCTTAATTTTATCAATGCTTGACAGGTTAGCCATTAATAACTATGAACGTATTGCTTCAGAACTTATTTTAACTACTCAAGGCAAACTAGCTACGTAATTTTTCTGGAATATCTAGTTTCTCAAGACACATCTCAATTACTTCTTGAATGTTCTGCATCAGTTCGTCGATCGTTTCCTCTTGGCTATAACAAGCCTTCAATTGCGGAACCTCACCGACATACATTCCATCTTCGTCGCGTTCAATGACCACATAAAATTCTCTGCCTTTCATTTTGACCTCCTTAGAAACAATAAAACCCCTCAAAAGTCATTAACTTTCAAGAGGTTCGACTAAACGAGCATGGCAGGAATCGAACCTGCGACACCCAGAACCGGAATCTGGTGCTCTATCCCCTGAGCTACATGCCCACTCGTTACTCTGTGAGTATAGCAAGAATCGCGCCGATCGTAGTCATCACAACCTAACGTTTTAAGATTTGCGCCTCGGAGGTAGGGAGTAGGGAGAATAGATTTTGCGTCTCCCCACTCCCTACTTTTTCACGAAGCCACTTTCGCGGTCGCCCGTTGACGAGTCGGAGCGGCTTTCACCGCAGCAGGGTCAGGATTCTGCATCAGAAACACCAGCAGCGGATTGCTCTGAAGTTCACGACGCAGCAAGCGATGAATTTCGCGCTCGATCTGAACTTGTAAACCTGCCCAATCGATCTCAATTTGACCGTTGAACGTGCTGTAGAACTCATTCCAACGATCGCTTAACACCGTCTCGATCGAATCCTGAATTCTGCCTCTCAACTGCTCCGGATTCACCGAAGTCACGACACCACGCAAATGCACATCAGGTTTTGCGAACAATCGCCCTTCGTTTGTAACAGTCGCTGCAACTGTAACAACTCCATCACCTGCCAACTGTTGACGCTCTTTCAGAACGCGATCGTCAACCATACCCGACCGAGAAGTATCCACCAGTTCGATGCCTGCCTTAACTTTGCCAGCTTTAGCGATCGAATCTTTTGTCAATTCGACCACATCACCGTTATCAATGATCACCATATTCTCAGCCGGAACACCCGTGCTTTGAGCGGTTTGGGAATGTTTGACTAGCATCCGATGTTCGCCGTGGACAGGTAGGAAGAACTTCGGACGAGTCAGAGCTAACATCAACTTTTGGTCTTCTTGGCAACCGTGACCAGAAACGTGAATGCCTTGATCTTTGCCGTAAACGACTTTTGCGCCGTTCATCATCAGTTTGTCGATCGTATTCACTACGGCGATCGTATTTCCAGGAATTGGATTCGCGGAGAATACAACCGTGTCACCTTCGCGGATCTTCACTTGACGATGTTCGCCGTTGGCAATTCGGGTCATCGCTGACATCGGTTCACCTTGCGATCCGGTAGTCAGAATCAGAACATTCTCATCCGGTGTCTTCTGAGCGACGTGCAGCGGTTGAAGTAAATCATCCCGACACTTGACATAGCCAAGATTTCGAGCGTGGGCGATTACGTTGAGCATCGATCGACCTAACACCGAAACCACGCGACCATGCTTCTCAGCAAGTTCCAGAATCATATTGATCCGGTGAACAGAAGAAGCGAACGTCGTGATCAGTAAGCGTCCTTTAGCTTGGGTGAAAACGCGATCGAGATTCGGAAACACCGATCGTTCTGACGGAGTAAAGCCCGGAATCTCGGAGTTCGTTGAATCACTGATCAAACATTGAACGCCTTTTTCACCGTATTCGGCTAAGCGCTGAATGTCGAACTTTTCACCATCAACCGGAGTATGGTCGAACTTGAAGTCTCCAGTGTGAATCACAACGCCAACCGGAGTGTGAATTGCAACGGTGAAACTATCTGCGATCGAGTGCGTGTTGCGAATAAACTCGACAAAGAAATGCGTACCGAGCCGAACAATGTCACGAGGGCGAACGGTGCGAAGTTCAGTGCGATCCGAAACGCCTGCTTCTTCAAGCTTGCCTTCGAGAAGTGCAAGAGCTAGACGCGGACCATACATCACCGGAATGTCTAGCTGTTTCAAGTGAAAAGCGATACCGCCGATATGGTCTTCGTGACCGTGAGTGATGATCATGCCCTTGATCTTTTCGCGGTTCTCGCGCAGATAAGTCATGTCCGGCAGCACAATATTTACGCCATGCATTCCGTCAGTCGGAAAGGCGAGTCCTGCATCAAGCAGAATAATTTCATCGCCGTATTCAAACACGCAGGTATTCTTACCAATTTCGTGTAGTCCGCCGAGCGGAATAATTTTGAGAGCATTAGACGAGTTACTTTGAGTCATCAGTATCCTTCAGATTTAAGAGAAAAATTGGGAGTTCAGCAGGTAAAGAATTCCTGTGAACATGGAAATATTTAGTTGTGCAGAAAACTTTAGGCGTGTACCGTTTGCAGCAAGTTCAGTTCAGCTAGGACTTGCTTGACTTGGTGTTTCACCTCTTCATCCGGTGAGCACAGCGGCAGGCGAACTGCGCCAACTTGCCACCCTTGCAGGCTCAATGCAGCTTTGACAGGAATCGGATTCGTCGTAATGAATAGGGCTTTAAACAACGGCAATAACTCTAAATGGATTTGGGTTGCTTTCTGAACTTGACCCTTCTCGAATGCTTGGATCATCTGCTGCAATCGCGTTCCGACTAAATGGCTGGCGACGCTGACAACCCCTCTGGCACCGATCGCTAACATCGGCAGAGTCAAAGAATCATCTCCAGAATAAATCTCAAATTCGGGCGGGGTCATCCGTCGAATTTGGCTCACTTGATCTAGATTGCCACTCGCTTCCTTAATTGCAACAATATTTGGAACTTCTGAGAGTCGTGCTACCGTTTCTGCCTGGAGATTCTGGCTGGTGCGTCCTGGGACGTTATAGAGCATCACAGGGAAATCCGAAGATTCAGCGATCGCTCTAAAATGTTCATACAGTCCAGATTGGGGTGGCTTGTTGTAATAGGGTACAACCTGCAAAGAGCCATCTAACCCTATTTTAGCCGCTTTTTTCGTTGCTGCGATCGCTTCTGATGTCGAATTCGATCCAGTTCCCGCCATCACCTTCGCCCGACCCGAAACCGCACTTCTCACGACTCGGAACAATTCAAACTCTTCATCCCAAGATATCGTGGGCGATTCTCCGGTCGTGCCACAAACCACGATCGTATTGGTGCCCGTCTCGACGAGATGATCTGCTAATTTTTCTGTAACGGCATAATCGACTGCTCCATCCGCTGTAAATGGCGTGACCATGGCAGTCAAAACAGTTCCAAAATTTACCACACTCTATTTAAACTCCTCTAATGATCACGATTGCGTTGCTAAAGCTGGTTTGAGCAAGTTTTTCTCGATTAGTAATTCTGCAATTTGAATCGCGTTCAGGGCGGCTCCTTTGCGGATCTGATCCCCACACAGCCACAGTTCAAGACCGTTGGGATTAGAAAGATCTCGGCGAATCCGTCCGACTAAAACTTCGTCCTTGCCGCTGGCATCGATCGGCATTGGAAAATAATTTGCGTTCCAATCCTCGACCAGCTTCACGCCCGGTGCTTGCTGTAAGATTTCTCGCGCTTTTTCAACTGCAAACGGACTATCAAACTCCAGGTTAATCGCTTCTGAGTGTGCCCGTAAGACGGGAACCCGTACACAAGTTGCAGTAATTCTCAGATCTGGCGCTCCGAAGATTTTGCGAGTCTCATTTACCATCTTCAACTCTTCTTCGCAGTACCCGGATTCATCGAGCTTTGAATTGTGCGGAAATAAGTTGAACGCCAAGGGATACGGCAAAATTTCGGCTTTCGGAGATTTGCCTTCAAGAATGTCGATCGATTGATGCTTCACCTCTTCCATCGCTCGCGCCCCCGCACCCGAAGCCGATTGATACGTCGCTGCCACAATTCGACGAATCGGCATCACTTGATGCAAGGGATAAACCGCGATCGACATTAAGATCGTCGTGCAGTTCGGATTGGCAATCACGCCTCGATGTTTTGCGGCTGCCTCTGGGTTCACTTCAGGCACAACTAGTGGCACATCAGGCTGCATCCGAAACGCGCTGGAGTTATCGATCATCACGGCTCCCGCTGCCACGATATCTTTCACCCATTGTTTCGAGATTGATCCGCCTGCTGAAGCCAGCACGATATCAACATTGTTAAACGAATTTTCGTTTACGGCTTCGATCGCTAAACTCTCGCCCTGAAAGGTCAGCGTTGAACCTGCCGATCGTGGAGAGGCTAACAGCTTCAATTCAGAAACCGGGAAATTACGCTGATCCAACAGTTCTAATAGTTCAGTTCCGACTGCTCCTGTCGCCCCTAAAATCGCTACTCGATAGGATTGACCCAAAATAAATTCCTCCACACAGGCTTCAAGTTAGAAAAGCATCAATAGGATTTCGTCTACGCGAAACTTAGTAAAAATAATAAAGATTTTGCTCTTGTTCGGTTCCTTCAGAGACTAACGCGCTTTGGGCATGAATTCAAGTATTCAGACGGAAACCGTTTCGTCGTACATATTCCCCAAATTATCGCAGATTAGCGATACGTCAGAATAACTATTCTCATACAGCGGCAATATTTGAAAACACTGTCATTCTTATTAGCTCGGAACTTAAAGTCAATAGATAAAAATTCATAGAAGAGACTAAACACCTGCTAGGACTGTAATCCTCCGTTTATTTGAGCAGGAAGCCACAAGTCTTCAGATCGAACTTCATAAATCTTAATGATTTATATATGGTAGTTCATCTGACCCAAAAACTTCTAGAACGCTTGATCTAGCGTATTGAATCATCCCTCCTTCTCTACGCTTACAAGACCTTACAAAGTGTATAGACAGTAACTCTCACATTCAGATAGAATGAATTCACTGATTCACCCCAAAGCCGAATTTCGTATTGTAAGATCCAATCAATCTTGCCCATCTTGGTAGGTTTGCCCGATCGCTACAGTGAGAAGATTTTAATGCGTTGGGGATTTAAGTCTAAAGAACTCAAACTTCTTTACGAGAAGAAGAAAGGCTCGACCCGATATGGAGCCACTGTGGTCGATGCGTTCTTTGACATCATGGCTCGAATTGATGCTGCTGCCGACGAACGGGATCTTCGGCAACTCTCAAGCTGTCGTTTGGCAGCACTAACGGGTGAGCGTGATGGGCAGTATTCGATAAGGTTGAATGGTCAATGGTGCTTACTGTTAGTACTGACAAGGGATCTGCTAGGAGAGTATCTCCAGATTATGGGTATCGAAGAACATAACTGATACACGGGGAAGTAGGCTTATGACTCAACCATTGCAGCCCGCTAAGGTATTTGCACCTGGGCGGGTAATTAGCGAAGAACTGGAGGCGCGAGATTGGACACAAAAAGATCTCGCAGAAATCATGAGTCGCCCACCTCAAACAATTAACGAAATTATTAAAGGAACAAAACAAATAACGCCAGAGACAGCTCTAGAACTCTCCGCGGCGTTTGGAACATCTGCGGAATTTTGGATTAATCTTGAAGCAAACTATCAACTTTTCCTAGCAAGACAAACGCAGGTAGAGAAGCCGATCGCACGGAAAAGCAAAATTTATAATCGTGCCCCAGTTTCTGAGATGACGAAGTTGGGTTGGTTGCAAGAGACGAAATTAATTGATGAGTTAGAGCAGCAAGTTTGTACGTTTTACGGAATTTCTAATATTGATGAAACTCCTCAAGTTGCAATGGGTATGCGCCGCTCCGAACAGCGTCAACCTAAAATAAGCGCTCAGACGGCATGGGCAAAGAGAGTAGAAAATTTGGCTCGTCAGCAAAGGGTTGCGGTTTACGATCGACAAAATCTAATTCAAGCGATTCCAGAACTCGCCAAGATGAGTCTTCAGCTTGCGAATGTTGCACGGGTTCCTGAATTTCTGATGGATCATGGAGTGAGATTTGTGATTGTTCCACACCTCTCTAAAACCTATTTAGATGGTGCAGCATTACATCTCGACAATCAAATAGCTCAACCCGTAATCGCGCTGACGTTGCGCCACAACCGCAACGATAATTTCTGGTTTGTGTTAATGCACGAACTTGCCCACATCGTATTAGGTCATGAAGGACTGATTCTGGATAACTTGGATGAAGAAGATGTGGATGAAAACGAAGTTGCGGCAAATGAAATGGGTCGGAATTGGTTATTAGATCCGATCGCATACAATCAATTTCTTGAACAGGCTCAACCCTCTTTTTCTGAATCCAAAATTATCAGCTTTGCCACTCATCAAATGCGCCACCCTGGAATAGTCGTAGGACGATTACGCTGGGAAGGCAGACTTTCTTACAGTCAGCTAAATAAGCACATTCTTCCGGTCAAAAACGAGCTTCAGGATTGGCTAGATGTAGCTCAACGAGATCCATCTAAATCTGTAGCGGAGATTTTGCAGCGCAGTCAGAGTAGGCGAAAGAAGCGCTCCGCGCCGCCACCAGAGTTAGATAGTACCCGAATGATTCAGGATGATCGCAACCGATGAGCTTATCTCTGAGATACGTGATAGACAGCAGTGTTTACATGAAGCATCTGATTCCTGATCCATTGTCTAACCAGGTAGATGAATTGCTTTCCTACATACCGCAATCGGGTACAGCGTTATTTGTTCCTGATCTTTTCTACATTGAATGTACAAACGTATTGTGGAAGTATATTCGAGCTGGGCAGTATGATCTTGCTGATTTGGCAGATGATATGGTGGAGCTACGATCGCTTCCATTTTTAGCGGTTTCTGCGCCAGATTTGATGAGCGATGCGATTAACATCGCAGTAGCTCAGGGGATTAGTGCCTATGATGCTTGCTATGTTGCTCTATCGCAGCAAGCTTCTGCACCAATGCTGACGTTAGATCTGAAATTAGTGAATAAGTTGTCAGCCACAGCTTACGATGTGCGTGATTTTAGCGGAGAAAAGTTCGCCTAAATTATCTTTCCTGGAAAGCTTCGTTTCACTATAACTTGCTCTTAAGAAAGAGATTTTTCAAATGGATTTCAATACTCTTCACAGTTTGATCCTTAAGATTCCCCCAAACGGATCGCGCAACCGTGACTAGAATCGGTTAGTATAGCTTACTGCTTGATAGAAATTCGCATTCTTTGTCACTTACGCCGATGAAAGTTACCCAGGAAAAACTTCCCGCCAGTCAAATCGGGCTGGAAATTGAAATTACGCCAGAGATGTCTCAGAAAACCTACGATCGCGTGTTGCAGGATTTTACGCGATCGTTGAATGTTCCGGGGTTCCGTAAAGGCAAAGTACCGCGCCAAGTCTTGATTCAGCGCTTCGGAATGGCGCGAATCAAAGCCACGGTGATCGAAGAATTAGTTGATGCTGCGCTAAAACAAGCGATCGAGCAAGAAAAGATCGAAGCATTGGGAAATTTCCAACTGCGATCGTCGTTCGATGACTTAATTGCTCAGTATACGCCGGGTCAAGCGCTGACATTCTCAGCGTCAGTGGATGTGTCGCCTGAAGTGACCCTAAAGCAGTACAAAGATTTCACGCTTCAAGCAGAAGAAGTGAAGCCCGATCCAGAAAAAGTCGATTCGGTGATCGAAAACTACCGGACACAAATGGCAACTTTGATTCCGATCGAAGATCGCCCCGCTCAAAAAGGTGATGTTTCGGTTGTTGATTTCAAAGGTCGGTTTACGCCTGTGGATGGTGAGGAAGAAATCGAAGTTCCGGGCGGTGATGCCGCTGATTTCCAGCTTGAACTCGAAGAAGGTCGCTTTATTCCGGGATTTATCGAAGGAATTATCGGCATGAATGCGGGTGAAACGAAAGAAATTTCGGTCACGTTCCCAGAAGATTATCCCCAAGAGCAGCTTGCCGGACGACCTGCGACGTTTGAAATTACCCTCAAAGAACTGAAGGGCAAAGAACTTCCGGAAGTCGATGATGACTTTGCGAAAGAAGCGAGCGGTGATGAATTTGAAACGATCGCCCAAATGCGTGAATCCTTAGAAAAGCGTTTTGCTGAAGAAGCTGAAGAGCAAACCAAATCGAATAAAGAAGAAGCGCTTCTAAACGAATTGCTGAATCAAGTTGAGGCGGACTTGCCCGAAACCATGATCGAACGTGAAGTCGAATATATGGTGACGCAGACCGCGATGCAGCTTCAGCAACAAGGCATTGATATCAAAAAGCTCTTAAATAAGGACACGATTCCGATGTTGAAAGAGCGATCACGCCCTGATGCGATCGAGCGAATCAAGCGCACTCTCGCCCTCGGTGAAGTCGCCAAACAAGAATCGATCAAAGTCGAAGAAGACGAACTCAATAACAAAATTCAAGAACTGCTGACCGAATTGGCGGGACGCGACATTGACATGGATCGGCTCAGAAGTGCCGTCGAAGAAGACTTGCTCAAAGAAAAGATCATGGATTGGCTAACTGCGAACTCAACGATCGAGCTTGTCCCCGAAGGAACTTTGAAAAAAGACGAACCTGAAGAAGTAGAGGAATCCGACGATACCGAAGCGGAAGCAGTCGAAGTTGAGGTTGTAGAGTAGGGCTATAAATGGCTGTGGGGTAGGTGTCTCACCTGCCCAAGTGATTTATAAATCCAGCAAATCATTAAGCATTCAGATGTAAGCCTGATAACTTATCGTTTGTTGGCTAGAATTGAACTTGTGGAACGTAGCCGCTTGCCTCATGTATAACTCCCAATCTCACGACTACATCATTCAAAATCTCAGCACGCTGGATGTCGTCTCCCAAGCCGCTCCAACCAATGTCGTCCCGATGGTGGTTGAGCAGTCTGGGCGCGGTGAACGTGCCTTTGATATTTACTCGCGTCTGTTGCGCGAACGAATCATCTTCCTCGGAAGCGCGATCGATGACACGGTTGCCGATTCGATCGTGGCTCAACTTCTGTTTCTCGAAGCCGAAGATCCTGAAAAAGATATCCAAATCTATATCAATTCTCCGGGTGGCTCTGTCACAGCGGGAATGGCAATCTATGACACGATGCAGCAAGTCAGCTGTGATGTCGTGACCATTTGTTTTGGACTCGCTGCTAGTATGGGAGCGTTCCTTCTGTCCGGTGGAACTCCTGGAAAACGGATGTCCTTGCCGAGTTCTCGAATTATGATTCACCAGCCGTTGGGTGGCGCTCAAGGGCAAGCCGTGGACATCGAGATCCAAGCGAAAGAAATCCTTTATCATAAGCGCAAGCTGAATGAGTTACTCGCTCAGCACACCGGACAACCGCTCGATCGCCTCGAAGCAGACACAGAACGCGACTTCTTTATGTCTGCCGAAGAAGCAAAGGCTTATGGATTGATTGACCAAGTGATCACTCGGCAAAATCTCCCTAAAGCAAACGAACCTGTCGCCGCAGCAAGATAAGAGGCAGCTATGTCAAAGTACGACTCCCATCTAAAATGTTCTTTTTGTGGCAAGTCTCAAGAACAAGTCCGTAAACTAATCGCTGGTCCAGGTGTTTACATCTGCGATGAGTGTGTCGATTTGTGCAATGAGATTTTGGATGAGGAGTTGTTTGACTCCAGTGCTGCCCCGCAACCTGTCCCGCGCCGAGAGCAAGCCCCAGAAAAACGTCGATCGCGTTCTGCAAATATTTCCCTCAATCAATTGCCCAAACCGCGAGAGATCAAGAAGTATTTGGATGAACACGTCATCGGTCAAGATGAGGCGAAAAAAGTCCTCTCGGTCGCGGTTTATAACCATTACAAGCGTCTGAGCTTTCTACAGGCGAAGAGCAACGGCAAGTCGTCCCCAGACGATGTCGTTGAACTTCAGAAGTCGAATATCTTATTGATTGGTCCGACTGGATGCGGTAAAACGCTTCTCGCTCAGACTTTAGCTGAAATTCTTGATGTTCCGTTCGCGGTAGCTGACGCGACAACATTAACTGAAGCGGGATATGTCGGTGAAGATGTCGAAAACATCCTGCTCCGGTTGCTTCAAGTTGCTGATCTCGATGTCGAAGAGGCGCAACGCGGAATTATCTATATTGACGAAATCGATAAAATTGCGCGGAAGAGCGAGAATCCTTCGATTACCCGTGATGTATCGGGCGAAGGCGTTCAGCAAGCACTATTGAAAATGTTGGAAGGCACGATCGCGAATGTCCCTCCTCAAGGCGGTCGCAAACATCCTTATCAAGACTGCATTCAAATCGATACCAGCAACATCTTATTTATTTGCGGTGGTGCGTTTGTGGGACTCGATAAAGCGGTCGAACAGCGGATGGGCAAACGAGCGATGGGATTTGTCCAATCCGGCGAACAATCGAAAGAAAAGCGCACTGCTGATGTATTGCAACACTTAGAACCGGACGACTTAGTGAAATTCGGTCTGATTCCTGAATTTATCGGACGGATTCCAGTGATGGCAGTGGTCGATCCACTTGATGAAGATGCACTCGCTGAGATTCTCACAGAGCCGAAGAATGCGCTGGTGAAGCAGTTCCAGAAATTGCTGAAGATGGACAATGTACAGCTTGAATTTAAGCCTGATGCGGTAAGAGCGATCGCACAAGAGGCATACCGTCGGAAGACCGGAGCGCGGGCGCTTCGGAGCATTGTCGAAGAAATGATGCTCGATATCATGTACGAGTTGCCTTCCCGTAAGGATGTGACTCGCTGTACGATTACTCGCGAAATGGTTGAGAAGCGATCGACGGCTGAACTGCTCCTACATCCGTCCTCGATTCCAAAACCGGAATCAGCATAAAGCTTGATTAGCAGATTGAAAGTCCGATGATACCCTAAGCATTAGACATCAATCTGCTAAACGGCATGGCTTACATTTCAGTGAACGGATTTAATCACTATTACGAATGGATTACTGAATCGGGGAATGAACCGAGCGGTAAGCCAGTTTTAGTATTTATTCATGGTTGGGGTGGTTCTGCTCGATATTGGGAAAGTACGGCTCGATCGCTGTCTCATCATTTCGATTGTTTGCTGTACGATATGCGCGGATTCGGTCGCTCAAAGATGGATAAAGCGCCTGAGTCTACTTATCAATTAGATATCTACGTCAGAGATTTGGCGGGGCTGTTAGTTGCACTAGGGCTTCAGAAAGTTTGTCTGAATGCTCATTCGACTGGGGCATCGATCGCGGTTTTATTCCTTAATCGATACGGGGAATTCGTCGATCGAGCTGTTCTCACCTGTAGTGGCATTTTTGAATATCAAGAAAGAGCATTCAAAGCCTTTCATCAGTTTGGTGGCTATGTGGTGAAATTCCGTCTGCCGTGGCTTTATAGTTTGCCGTTTACCGATCGCTTATTTATGCAGCGATTTCTTCATCAGCCTGTCCCGCGTGAAGAAAGTCGCGCATTTTTAGCGGATTTCTTACTAGCAGATGAAGCGGCTGCACTCGGCACAATGTATTCCGCTGTGAGTGAAGAAGCAGCGAAAACGATGCCCGGTGAATTTGCTCGAATCTCGGTTCCAACGTTGTTAATTTCGGGTGAATACGACAAGATTATTCCTCCTGAATTGGGAAAAAATGCTGCGGTATTAAGTGATCGAGTTCAGCACGTCACGATTCCAAACACCGCACATTTTCCAATGTTGGAAGATCCAGAAACGTATCTTCAACACGTCACAGAGTTTTTAGGTGTGGCAAGTCCCGCAGTTCTATAACGTTGGACAGCGCTTCTCAATCGATTAGAAAGCCAGCAATCGTACTGTGGATAAACAGGCAATCGCTGAACTAAATCAAATCCGTGAGGTCGCAAGAATTTTTCTAATTCTGAAGCTTTGGGATGCGGATAATCAGGATTTACTTCATCATGTGGACTAATTCCACCTAAATCAGTTGCACCTGCTTCTAAGCAAGCAATTAAATCGTTTGAAACGAGATTTGGGGGGATTTGAATCGAAATTGATTTTGGTAAAGTCTGACGCGCGATTTTGATTAATTCGATTAATTGCTGTGGGCTGAAAGCAGCTTGAGAGAGGCTGTCTTTGTGACCTGGACTGTAGGGCTGTAGAATTACTTCTTGAATATGACCAAAGCGATCGTGAATCTGAGCAATTTTCTCTAATGTGTCGATACGATCGCGCTCACTTTCCCCAATTCCTAGCAGCAATCCGGTTGTAAATGGAATCTGTAATTCTCCTGACCAGGTTAATTGTTGCGATCGTACTTCTGGAATTTTACTCGGTGCATGGCGATGAACTTCTTCTAAAAACGTCATTTGTTCCAACATTAACCCCATTGAAACATTCACCGTTTTCAGTTTCGACATCTCATCAAAGCTGAGAATTCCAGCATTAGTATGAGGTAGAAATCCCATTGAAAGCGCAAGTTCGCAAAGATCGAAAATGCGATCGAACCAAGCCGCTCTTCTCGAACTTTGCGGATGAACTTCGCCACTTAAAACTAGAATTTCAATCACGTTCTGAGATTGAAGCTGTTTTAGAGTCTTTTCTGCCTTGGACAAACTCAGCCATTCATCTCGATCAACCCGAAAATTGCAATACGTACAGCGATTAAAGCATTCGTAAGTTGGAACGATCGTATAAGCCGGACTGTAAGTAATCGATCGCATCAGCGCACCAGAATAGACATACTATCTGGAATACCAAATTTTGCGCTCTTTTGCTAAGTTCTTCCGCTTTGCATAGATGTTCTTAACGTGCGTTTTTACCGTATTCAAGCTGATATTGAGCAACGCAGAAATATCTTGATACGGATATTTTTGACGCAGTAAGAACCAGATTTCGGCTTCTCGATCGGTTAAATCATATTTATCTTGCTCGATCGCTAATTCATTCCGCATCGATTCATGACAATCCTCGATCAAAACCAGAAGTAACGGCTGTGGCGTTGACAAATTCATCCATCGAGCTTGTAAGCGCAAGAACTGCTCTTGTTCTTGATACTCCATAATCAGCGGCTCTGGCGAATCTTCTTGAATCAATCGCTGGCAAAGCTGACAAATGCTGATTGGTAATTCATTCGCTTCATTTCGTAAACGATCGCACAAATCTTTCGCTTTCTCATTGCAGTAAACCATTTGCAGCGATGAAGCCAATACCATTACACCGAGGGGCATCGCTTCTAGCAACACTCCCCAAAGCGCGTCTTGACTCACAAAATCACCCTCTGAAGAAGACAAACTCGAAAAATCCCCCTGATTTCCTTCGTTTGAGTGATTGCGGCGAGAGCGACGATTCGATCGCTGTTGAGCGTATACATTGACCCAGGCGACATGGCGTGCAGGAGGCACAGAGAAGAAGGGAACAGTCATAGCTTCGGAATTGTTAAGCACTGCCTCATTGTGCGAACTGTCCTTCTGAACACACAATGAGCGCACTGAAGCATACTGAATTAACCTGAACAACAGCGAACGAGACTGAAGTAATTTGAAGTTTTAGGAATTTTATCAGTCTGAAAGGAAGAACTCATCATAATAAGAGCACAGCTCTGAAACCATTGATGGTGCATAACTTTGGTTAAGACAGAGCGATATCAATTAGAAGGTGCGTGTTCAGTCATTCGATCGCAATCGAATGTGCATATTCCTATTGCAAATCGAACTAAATAAAAGCATCCGTAATTTCTTATCTCAGATTGTCGTTGATTTAGCATTCGCTTGACTATCACCCAATTGGGTTGTTTTCCTAAATCTTCAAAAGCCCCCACCTGTCATGCTTCCAGAACTCGTAGATCGCTTGTTCCCGATCGAGATCCAACGTCCGTATGTATCAATGATTCAGCGTCGAGGCGGACTCACACGACGCAAAGCAGAATATTTTGTGCGGTTGTGGGCTTATCTTCTTCTAAAGCAGCAGGAAGAATTACATGGGCGGCTTCCCACGAATCTAAAAGAGCTTCAGGCTCCAGACGGTCTGATTAGCTGCACTCATCGCGAAGCGGCTGAACTGTTTTACCAAGGTCAAGATCGAGGCAGCGATCGAGCCGCTGGAATGATGATCGATCGCTTAGTTTCCCTCGGACTCCTCGATAAAGAGTACGACGGAAATTCGCTCTGTTTACAAGTTCGTTCTCTGCCTGATTTGGAACTGCCCAAACCGGAAAAATCGATCGAACTTTTTGCCGACGCGTTTAATCCACGGACTGATGCAATCTCGATCGCAAATCTGTATACCCGCAACTACGCACCGATGATCCGCGATGGTGCTGCCATGTCGAAGGTTGCGAAAGTTTTAAGAATTTGGTCGCAACAGTACGCGACTGGAATGCGAGTTTTACGACGGTCTGACAATCACACAGTCGTCGCCGCCTCTGTGCTTTTCCCGGTGGCATCAGAATCGGAAGGTTACTTCTTCCAGCAGCCAAGTAAAAGTTTCTACCTCACCACTGATAATCCAGTCGATCCGTTCATTATGGCGGTTCCAGGCGATCGAACTTGCCTATCAATTCACATTCGAGCCTGGGTCATCGATCAGCCTTATCTGACCGTCGCGACGTTGTGCCAGCTTCTAGAAGACGCACAGCAGACTTTACTAAAGATTCGGAACGACTATCCAGAAATCTGTGACTTGTATTCGCTAATCGTTCATCCGATTTATGAGAGGTTGCGGCATGTTCTTGGATTTGAGCGAATTTGTGAAGACCATCAGAAGTCGTTTGCTTGGATTCATGGCTCTGTCGATCGATTCTTAGAAACCGATATGAAGCAAGCACTGGCGAATCTCAGGATTGGAGATGCTTCTCATTCCTGAAATTTGAACCCCAAACGGCACGAGTTCTAACGATCGACCTGTGCAACAGTAAATTCACTGTTACAGAAAATGAGCAGAAACTTAATTCACCCCTTTACAAAACGAAATAACTCGCTTAATCTAGTTTCATAGATTGATTCGTCAATCTAATCTTTGAGTAAACCAATTAAGCACTCATACAGAACCATGACAACCACCTTACAGAGACGCGAAAGCGCCAACCTGTGGGCGCAGTTCTGCAACTGGGTCACCTCCACCGAAAACCGCCTGTACGTAGGCTGGTTCGGCGTGTTGATGATCCCCACCTTGCTCGCTGCTACCATCTGCTACATCGTTGCCTTCATCGCAGCACCCCCCGTGGACATCGACGGCATCCGCGAACCCGTTGCAGGTTCGTTGATGTTCGGTAACAACATCATCTCCGGTGCAGTCGTTCCTTCATCGAACGCAATTGGCTTGCACTTCTACCCGATCTGGGAAGCAGCATCACTCGACGAGTGGCTGTACAACGGTGGACCTTACCAACTGGTCGTGTTCCACTTCCTCATCGGAGTCTTCTGCTACATGGGACGTGAATGGGAACTCTCCTACCGTCTCGGCATGCGTCCTTGGATCTGCGTTGCTTACTCTGCCCCTGTTGCAGCCGCAACCGCAGTCTTCTTGATCTACCCGATCGGACAAGGCTCGTTCTCCGATGGTATGCCCCTCGGAATCTCTGGAACCTTCAACTTCATGTTGGTGTTCCAAGCAGAGCACAACATCTTGATGCACCCCTTCCACATGCTCGGCGTAGCAGGTGTATTCGGCGGCAGCTTGTTCAGTGCAATGCACGGTTCGTTGGTCACCTCCTCGTTGGTTCGTGAAACCACCGAAGCAGAAAGCCAAAACTACGGCTACAAGTTCGGACAAGAAGAAGAGACCTACAACATCGTTGCAGCACACGGCTATTTCGGTCGGTTGATCTTCCAATACGCATCGTTCAACAACTCACGCGCATTGCACTTCTTCTTGGGAGCATGGCCCGTGGTTGGTATCTGGATGACCGCCTTGGGTGTGTCCACGATGGCATTCAACCTGAACGGATTCAACTTCAACCAATCGATCATCGACTCGCAAGGTCGTGTGGTCAGCACCTGGTCTGACGTGATCAACCGTGCGAACTTGGGTATGGAAGTGATGCACGAGCGGAACGCTCACAACTTCCCGCTCGACTTGGCGGCAGGTGAAGCGGCACCGGTTGCACTGAGTGCACCTGCAATCCACGGCTAATTCTCAACAGAGCTAGCACAAAGCCCTCCACGACTGGGGGGCTTTTTCGCGTTTAAATTTGATTCGTTTGGGGCAAGTCAACTGAAGAACTATCGCTTATCCTGGGAATCAGTGACTTGCAAAATGGATCAGAAATGTCTAGCTGGCAGCGATCGTTAATTTTCGGTGGTATTGGTGCGTCCCTTTCCCTGTGGTTTTTAGAGAATTTGACGCATACTCTGGGCGATTGGCTTCCCGCGATCGTCATTGGAAGCGGGATTGCTTGGGTGGCGTTGAAATTTCAGAAAGACGACACGCCGAAAATTAAAGTTGAGCCAGTGACATTAAATCGGGTTCAAACCGAATTAGTTGAGGCAAAAAGTTTATTAGATCTGCTGGCGATCGAGTCTCAGGATTTAACGATCGATGGTAGCGCTCAACAATTGTCCGATCTACGATCGCAGATTCAATCCATCACTTCAGATCTTAATCGTGATGAAATTCGCTTTGCGGTCATGGGTGGAAAGTCCGTTGGTAAAACGATGCTCGTGAATCTCTTACAACATCGCTGGGCGGAAGGCATTTCACAGAAATTAGTTTTGCAAGATACGCCAGAATTATTTGCAGCGACCGATGGTGGGATTATTGCAGAAAGAGATGCTTGGAAATTAGCGCGATCGTCGGATGTCGTTCTGTTCGTGACAAATGGCGATTTAACTGCCACTGAATTTCAAGCAATTCAAAAAATCACCTCAGTTGGAAAGCGATTAGTTCTTGTATTCAACAAGCAAGATCAATATTTGCCTGAAGTTCAGCAAACGATTTTGAATCATTTGCGGGAACGGATGACGGGAATTCTTGCGCCTCAAGATGTGATTGCGATCGCAACAAATCCAAAATCATTAAAAATCAGACAACATCGATCGGATGGCACAGTTAAAGAATGGCTCGAAAAACCAGATCCGCAGATTTTGCCATTGCTCGATCGCTTAAATCAAATTCTGTTAAATGAGGGACAGCAACTCGTTTTAAGCAGTTCGCTCAGCAATGTAACGGCGGTTCAAGCTGAAGCGAAAATGGCATTGAATCGAGTGAGACGCGATCGAGCAACGCCGAAAATCGATCAAGCTCAGTGGATTGTGGCGGGAACCGCGTTTGCAAATCCGTTTCCAGCCTTGGATTTGTTAGCGACCGCAGCGATTAATGGACAAATGGTTTACGACCTGAGCAGTTTATATCAGCGCAAATTCACAGTAGAGCAGGCGAAAACGGTTGCGGCAACGATGGCGAGTGTGATGGTGAAATTGGGACTGGTGGAAGTTTCCACACAAGCGATCGCATCGATTCTCAAAACGAACGCGATTACGTTTGTTGCAGGTGGATTGATGCAAGGGGTGAGTGCCGCTTATCTGACGCGGATGGCTGGATTGACGCTGATTGAATACTTTGAAGGGCAGCCGAGCGGAGAGATTAAACAGGACGTGCTGCAACAAGTAATGCAGAAAGTCTTCGAGCAAAATCGGCGTTTGCCCTTCCTGCAAGCGTTTGTAAAGCAGGCAGTCGATCAGTTGGTGAAACCCACGATTCAAGCAAGTTCCACTCCTGCTCCAGAAGTATCTAAGCCGCTGGACGGTTTACCTGCTCCTCAAGAAGCGCCTTTAGAAATTGGTGCAAAACTTGAAGATGCAAAACCGCTTCCACCTTTAGCGGTTCCTGAGCCTGTCTTGGTGACTCATCAAGAACCTGAATTAATCGAAGGAAGAACGTTATAACTTCCAAAGATCTTTAATGTTTCTGTGCAAGTTGCTAATTCTGCTAGTGCAGATTGCATTGCAGTTTCACGGCTGTCTGCTTCTAAATCCATGAAAAAGACGTAATCTCCCAGCGATCGCTTTGTCGGTCGTGATTCAATTCGACTTAAATTAATTCCTCGTTCTGCAAAAATCTGGAGTGGTTTCACTAAGACTCCAGGCTGATTTGCGCTGACACTGAAGGCTAGAGAAGTCCGACTTCCACCCGACGAAGCGTTTAGACTCAGAACGAGAAAGCGAGTGCAGTTTTCTGGATGATCATTAATCGGTGAAGCGAGAATCGGCAAGCTGTAGAGTTGTGCGGCTCTTTGTGAGGAAATTGCTGCGATCGTTTGATCTTCTCCCAAGTGCTGTAGTGCTTCAGTGGTTGAATTCGCAGCGATTAACTGAACGTTTGGAAGATTACGATCGAGCCAATTTTGACACTGAGACAGCGCTTGAGGATGAGAATAAACGGTTTGAATTTCGTCTAAACGTTCTGCGATCGATAACAACGCATGATGAATCGGAAGTACGATCGCGTGTTGAATTCTCAGAGTGTCCAATCGCCAGAGGGCATCGAGCGTCATCGTTACACTTCCTTCGATCGAGTTTTCGACCGGAACGACGGCAAACTGTGCTTGACCTTTGGCGGCAGCTTCAATTGTCTGGGTAATGCTGGGATAAGGACAAAGAAACGCCGTATCATGTTGAGTCTGTGACAGCCAAGTTAGATACTTTAGTGCCGCAGATTCTGTATACGTTCCGTGTGGTCCTAAATGTGCGATCGTCTGTGTCATCGTCAAGTCCCCAGCTTTCAAACTCCCGTCATTTCTATAATCTGCTGCATTTTGTAAAACCGTAATCTTTTGCTCAACTAAATATGTTTATATTTCAAAAGGTGAACGTGCAATCAGAATAAGCTCCTTAAAATCAGTTCATAATTAGTAAGAACCTTCTCACAAACCTTCCCTGATGGATATTCGGTTTTCTGCCTCGCTGGGAGTCGATCTGGTTGTTCCAGAACAGCCCATTCATATCACAAATTATTTACGACAGCCGCAACGAGTCGTGAATGCACTTGCCGCATCTAGCCAGATTGAACCGATGGGCGAAGATGTTTACCGACTGAAAATGCGTCAACTTAACTTCATGACGTTGTGTATTCAACCTGTGGTGGATATGCAGGTTTGGTTAACGGAACCTGCAACGATTAATTTAAAGTCGATCGCTTGTGATGTGCGCGGGATTGAGTACAACCGAGACAAGTTTTCATTAGACTTGAACGGAAAACTTGCTCCGTGTCAGCAACATGGAATCACCTATTTGAAGGGAAAAGCTGATTTGGTTGTGCAGGTTGAACTTCCGCCACCATTTACATTTATGCCGCGTCCGCTGCTCGAAACTGCTGGAAATGGCTTGCTGATGAGTGTGTTATCAACGATTAAACAGCGCTTGATGCAGCAATTGTTAGACGATTATCGAAACTGGGTGGCTGTGCAGATGGAAAATAATGCGCCAACTGATTCGATCGCTGTTAATCCTTTGAATTGACCCGTTATAGAATCTGTGAGCCGTGTACGACTGCAATCACGTCGATTTGCTCCGGCAGAATCCGATAGATCAGCCTGTACGGATTCTCAATCACTTCGCGGATACTATCATCTTGAAATTCTGGAACCATTCTTCCTGAGCGCGGAAAGCTTGCAATTTGTTGAGAGCGTCGAGTTAGTCGATCGACAGTCTGATCTGCATAAGCGATTGAGGTCTGAGCAATGTAATCGTAAATGCCTTGTAACTGATTTATGGCTATTTCTGTCCAGACAACTCTCACGGATTCAGCCCAAATCTAGCGCGAACTTGCTCGACATCTAGCGTTTTTCCCTCGTCGCTGTCTTTGATGCCCTTTTCGATCGCTTGTCGAACGTAAATTTTGTACATCAAGTCTTCCCAAGTTGCGGTTTCGTCGAGTTCGTCGATCAGCCGCTGCGCTTCTTGTTTAATCGAATTCGCCTTCATATTTAGGCTCCTAGATTTAGATAAACATAGCTTAAATGATCTAGCGAAAAAGCTCTAATTGCTCGATCGCTTTCTGAATCGGTGCGTAAGTTCGACGGTGATAAGGAGTGATGCCGAATTGGTCGATCGCTTCCAAATGCTGTTTCGTTCCGTAGCCTGCATTGCGTTCCCATCCGTAGTGAGGATATCGCATTGCAAGTCGCTGCATAAATCGATCGCGTCTCACTTTCGCAATAATCGAGGCACACGCGATCGCGTAACAAGTCGCGTCACCATCAATGATTGCAGTGTGTGAACCTAAATCGGCCTGTTTAATCGGGCGACCATCGATCAAAGCATGATCGTAAGGTGCAATTCGCTTCAGTGCCCGTTGCATTGCGAGATAGGAAGCGCGAAGAACGTTGATCTGTTCAATCTCTTGGACAGTTGCGATTCCGACTCCGACTGCGATCGCGTTCTCTTTGACTGGATTGAAAAGACGCGATCGAGCGGACGCAGATAGAAGTTTAGAATCTCGAACACCTTCGATCATCTCACAGTAAGACGGTAAAAGGACGGCTGCGGCAACGAGCGGACCTGCAAGGCAACCTAAACCCGCTTCATCCACACCTGCAACACGAAGCAGTCCCTGTTTCCACAAGGACTGCTCCATTTCTAAAGTCGGATTCTGAGGCACGTTACTCGCCTGCGGTTGCAGACGATCGTCTTCTTCTTCTTCTGACCGGGGCTTCTTCCTCTGGTTCTTCGGCGGATGCGGCTTCCGGTTCTGGTGTTTCCACTGCTGCGACAATTTCAGGTGCAGCAAGTTCAGGGAAATCCGCTTCGACGGGCACTTCGACGGGTTCTTCGAGTGAGGAAACGTCGATCGTTGTTAGTTCCTCAGTCGGTGCAGATTGAGCCGCCTCAGGTGGGGGAGCCTCACCGGGAAGGAGAATCGACACGATCGCAGATTTCGGATTCTTCACTTCCTGACCCGACAGGATCAGCGGCGAAATTCCCATCCAAGCGTAAACATCTTGCTCGTCTGGAGTCATTTCGACATAAACCACTTCTGGGGGTTCAGCCGGGGTTTTGTTGAACCGATCGCGTCTTTGATTGCGATTATTGCGCCGATCTTCGTACCGATTTTCGCGAGGAGCTTCCTCGACGGGGGCAGCATCGATCGCGGGTTCGGGTGCGAATTCGGGCAGCGATCGGTTCACTAGCGTTGGTGCAGGAGTTGAGCCATTCGGACGTGTGCCGGACTCTTCCCAACGGCTCGGTCTGGGGGGTGCTTCCCGGACTGGAGCATCACTGCGCGGAAACTCAGCGCGTGGAGCTTCTTCACCGATGCGAGGACGACGTTGACGACGATTTCTTGCCGATCGACCGCGTTCTTGATAGCTCGGATGATGCAGCAATTCGAGATCGTTTTCGCCTGCCTCCCCTTCTAAATCATCGCCTTCCCAGAAGGCTTCTGCTGCGGGGGAAGGAGTCAGATCGCGGCGAGGTTCAGCGCGTCGGGGAGTGCTCTCGTATCGAGCGGCAGGACGGGAATCGAGACTTTCACTGCCTTCTTCGGGTTCAGTTTCACCTGGCAGATGAACGACGTGACCCAAACCGCCACAGGTTGGACAGGGACGACCGAACAATTCGTAAATGTTTTTTCCTTGACGTTTCCGGGTGAGTTCGACTAAACCGAGTTCGGAAAGCTGGGAAATTTGCGGTTTCGCTTTGTCCGATCGCAGTGCTTTATTGAAATGCTCCAGAACTTGCAACTGATCGCGGCGCGACTCCATGTCGATGAAGTCTACGATGATCACCCCGGCAATATTTCTTAAACGAAGCTGTCGAGCGATTTCGGTTGCCGCTTCGCAGTTTGTCCAAAGTACCGTTTCTCTCGCGGTTGCCGATCGCGTAAATGATCCAGAGTTGACATCAATTACAGTCAGCGCCTCGGTTCGCTCGATGATGATATAACCGCCAGAAGGTAAGTCAACTCTCGGTTTGAGGGCTTCTCGAATCGCGGCATTAACGCGGAAGTAATCGAGAATGGAAATACGATCGCGGTGATGCTCGGTCAGAATTCCTTGCGGAGATTTCCCCCCACCCCAGTTTAATAACTGTTGTTTAACTCGCTTTAATCCGGTGTGAGAATCTACAACGATTCGATTGACATCAGAACTGTAAACATCCCGTAGAACTTTTTGAATAAAGTCGTCATCGCGATTTAAAAGTGCAGGTGCACGAGTCGAACCTGCTTCTTGTAAAATCGCTTCCCACTGCCGCTGAAGGGCTTCTAAGTCCTCCATGATTGCCTCTTCGGGCATTCCTTCGGCTTCGGTACGGATCACAATTCCCATACCAGCGGGTTTAATCAAAATCGCTAAGGCTCTGAGACGGTTTCGCTCATTTTCGTTGCGAATTCGGCGGGAGAGATTAACTCCCCGACCGTACGGCATCAGCACTAAATAGCGACCCGGCATCGAAATATTTCCGGTGAGGCGCGGACCTTTATTTCCGGTCGGCTCCTTCATCACCTGCACAAGAACTTTTTGCTGGGGGGCAAGCAGTTCTGTGATCGAACCTGCCGATCGCTTTAGTCTTAGTGGACCTAAATCTGAAACGTGGATAAATCCATTTCGTTCAGAATCACCGATGTTGACAAATGCGGCATCAATTCCGGGGAGAACGTTTTCGACGATTCCTAGATAAATGTCGCTGACCTGATGACTTCCGGTAGCAACAATTAATTCTTGGATCTGATCTTCTGAAAATACAGCAGCGATTCTATGCTGCTCAGCAATCACAATTTGCTTTGGCATTCAATTTCCTCAAAACGGGGCGCGATCGAAGCCTTTGAAGTTTTGCTTCTTTCGCAGATAACACAAAAACGTGAACGCTCTATCACGATGAAGTCTGAGTAGTGCTCGACGTGAGAGGTTTGGAAAAACGACCTCAAACCGATCCTCACTCTGACTTTGGACAGTCAATGAGTGAACTTCGATCAAGCAGGCAGCGATCGGAGATATTTCGTCCGCTGCATCTGGATGAAGAATTGCGAAAATCTGGCTAACAGCCTGAGTGAGTTTCTAAGACCAACACCCGACGCATCTACGGGTTTCCCTAGCTCACCACAGTCTGTGATGCAAAGCATTATAACGTGCGAATTTGCATCCGTACCAATTTTGACGATTTGATTTTGTGTAGGGTCAGAAAGGAAAGTTTAATTACGCCAAAAATAGCTGATTGCGATGAATCGTTAATAGATGTAATTCTTGTCCAGAAACTTGTTCAAGAATCGTAATCATTTGCTCTGGACGTAATAGCGTTCCATCATTCTGACAGCTACCGATGTATTGCAGAGTTGCTTTCTGCACGGTTGACTCAATGACTTGCAGATCAAATAAGCGATCGCGTACATCGAGCGGGTAGGTTTTACCCTTCTTCGTGGTTTGCTCTAACCAAATCTCAGATTTTGCCAAAGTTTCCTCGATCCAAGTCTCCCAGGCTGCTTCGGTTTCAGACTCGACTTCGATTCGGTATTCTGCTTTTTGCAGGAGAACGGCGGTCGCGGGTTGTTGTGGGTCAATTTCCTCGATCGAGTAAATCGGAATCTCTGCGGGAAGTTGGGCAGAAAGCTGATCGCGAAACTCTTCGACATTCATCGATCGTGTCAGTTCAAAATCCACCAGTTCTCCGGAGCTACTGACCCCAAGCGGTAACGCACTCGCGGGGACAATTCGGGGCGAGGGATGAAATCCACCCGTAAATGCGACTGGAATCGAAGCGCGACGAACCGCACGATCGAACAATCGCATAATGTCTAAATGGCTTAACAGTGCCATTTCCCCTTCTTTCCCCATTCGTACCCGTAAGCGTTGCGCCCGTGTCTGGTTCGGCTCGAAATGTCCTGTAAATCCAGGAATTTCAGGCGGCGGAATCACGATATTGTGACCAAAATCGACTCCACAGACACCGCAGTGAGAACAGCCTTCAAACGAACAATCGGGAACGATTGCGGCTTCTAGAGCTTTCTGTAAATCTTCTTTCAGCCATTTCTTATCAATTCCTGTATCCAAGTGATCCCAAGGCAACGGGGCATCGAGTGTACTGGATTCATCCGCCTCGAAAATATTCCATTCACCATTTTCGACTTGGCGGTATTTCCAAGTAACACCCGCTTCCTCGATCGCTTGCGTCCACGCTCCAAACGCTTTTTCTAAACTCTCCCACCAAGAGTCCATTCCTGCACCAAGTTCCCAAGCGCGTTGAACGACCGGGGCTAAACGTCGATCGCCTCTACCGACAAAATCTTCCATTGCTGAGATTCGGGTGTCGGTGAAATTGATTTTCACGCCTTTGATCGATCGAAATGCTTCTCTGAGTAATGCCTGTTTCCGCTTAAATTCCGTCGTCGAAACCGAGTGCCACTGAAACGGCGTATGAGGTTTCGGCGTGAAATTAGAAATCGTCACATTGAAATCTAACCGTCTGCGTCCTTGTTTCGTACATTCCCGACGCAACCAGCGAATCGTGTCTGCAATTCCCAACACGTCCGGATCGGTTTCACCCGGAAGCCCAATCATGAAATACAGCTTAATTTTGTCCCAACCTTGTTCAAAAGCGGTTTTCACGCCTCGCAGTAGTTCTTCATTCGTCAGACCTTTATTGATAATGTCGCGCATTCTCTGGGTTCCAGCTTCGGGCGCGAACGTGAGTCCGGTTTGACGAGTGCCACCGATGATATTGGCGATATTTTCATCAAAGCGATCTACTCTCTGACTCGGTAAGGAGAGCGAAATATTTTCACCTTTCAGCCGATTTTTGATCTCGACTCCAACCGCAGGCAAAGCAAGATAATCCGAGCAACTGAGGGACAGCAGCGAAAATTCGTTGTATCCGGTCGCTCTCATACCCGCCTCGATCGCGTCTACAACCTCTTCCGGTTCGACATCGCGAGCGGGACGAGTCAACATTCCCGGCTGGCAGAATCGACACCCTCTAGTGCAACCGCGACGGATTTCGATCGTTAATCGATCGTGTACTGTTTGCACATACGGAACTAGCCCGATCGAATATGCCGGAATCGGAGTTGCTACCCGTCTGAGAATCCGTTGTGGCACGTCTGGACGATTCGGATGGACGGAACCATCTGGAGCCATATCGTAGAATCTGGGCACATAAACGCCCGGAACTTGAGCTAGATCAAGCAATAATTCCTCACGGCTCAATCCTGCGGCTTTGCCTTCTTCGACGACTAAGCCGATTTCGGGGAGAAGTTCTTCTCCGTCACCCAGTGCCACGAAATCGAAGAAATCAGCATACGGCTCAGGGTTTGAGGTTGCGGTTTGTCCGCCTGCAAAAATGAGGGGATCAGACTCCGATCGCGCTTTCCAAGTCAAGGGAATTCCCGCAAGATCGAGCATTTCGAGAATGTTCGTCGCGCCGAGTTCGTAACTCAAGCTGAATCCGAGAATATCGAAATCAGTCAGCGGACGACGGGACTCCACCGCAAATAGAGGCGTGTTCGTTTCTCGGAGTTTGGCGGCGAGATCGGGTGCAGGGAGATAAGCTCGATCGCATAACTGCCGAGGCTGGGTATTCAGAATGCTGTAAAGAATGATGTGACCGAGGTTCGAGGCTCCTACTTCGTAGATTTCGGGATAGGTCAACACCCATCGAACACTCGCATCAGTCCAAGGCTTGTGAACGGCTCCGAGTTCGTTACCAAGATATCGAGCCGGACGCAGAATATCAGTATTTAAGAGATTTTCAACTGCAATTGTCACAGTTCACCTTGCCTTTTTGAGCGCGATCGACTTTCCAGTATAGCGACGATGGCGGATTGAAAAGCAAGGTGAATCAATGAATTCAAGCGATCGCGAGTTCAAACGCGGTCATACTGTCGAAAATCTCGAAGACTCGATCGAGCTGCGTCAGTTCAAATACGATTCGGATCGATACCGAAACTGCACAGAGGCTTAATCGTTTTCCGTTCGCTTGTGCCAAGTTCAACGTCGAAACCAGAGCCATTAAACCTGCGCTGTCTAATGATTCAACCTGGCTCATATCAATGAGGAGAGCGCTGTTTTGTTCGGAGAGAATCGCAGAATGAAATTGGGATTGAAATTCTGCGGCAGTTGCAGCATTGAGAGCACCGCACGGGCGAAGGATGGCAGCTTGTGAACGAATGAGCAAACTCTGCATAAATGTACCGATCTCAAACAAGGTTTTCTGGTGGACGTTTTGACGATAACTGGACTGACTAAAGAACGCCTAGGGCAGGCTCGTGGGTTCGCAGAAACTTTATTCGATTCAGAGCTTTGTTTAAAGTTTTCAGTAAGTAGATCTACGAATAATGTATGCAAATATACATAATCGCATCCGGCGCAGCTTCATCAAACCATAGAATCAGCTTCTTCCTTATGTAACATTCAAAACACTAATGTTGGGTCGATCGATTCTCGAAGACTTCTGGACGCGCTTGCCAAATCTGCTGAATAAATTGGTGTAGATGACGATGAGAAAGCGGATTTTTCTCTTTTGATTCGGCTCCCAGTCGAGCCAAGATCGGCAACACTTCAACATCCAAGGCTTCTCGAAAGAGCACAGCAGGACACATCAGATCAGAGCCGTCCTGCAAATCCTGTAGCGTTAGACGATCGCCATCAGTCCAGTCGCCTTCGGAAGTCACAAGTGCGATCGGACGAACCCAGCACAGTCGCCTGGATTCCACGAATTGCACCACCTCAGCGTAAAGACGAACGCCGTTGTGTTCAAGAAAGACGATTTGGGAAGAGTGAAACTGCTGAAATTCGGCAGCCATAGACTTTATGAAGGTTTTATCAAAGCATTTTCTATTCTAAAATTCGGTTGCAATAACCTGCTACTGTCCGTTCGGATTGATCGATTTTTCAGGGTTTGGCTAGAATGACAATGACGTGCATCGTGAAGAAACGCTAAGACGCGATGTGCCACCCTGATTTTCTACCCGGACGAAGGGTTGGACTGAAACTCTCAGTTCACGATCGATCATCATTACAATCAATGGGGTGGAAAATCCCTAAATTGTCCCCTAATCGCTAACGGAGAGGATAGAACTGTGTCTGTTGAAACTATTGAAAAGCGTTCAACAACCCGAAAACTTGCACCGCGTTACCGTGTTTTGCTTCATAACGACGACTACAACACAATGGAATACGTGGTGCAGGCGTTGATTGAAACCGTTCCGAGTCTGACTCAGCCTCAAGCCGTCGACATCATGATGGAGACTCACAATAGTGGGGTTGGGCTGGTCATTACTTGTGCTCAGGAACACGCAGAGTTTTATAGCGAAACTCTGAAAATGAAGGGCTTGGAGAGTACGATCGAGCCTGACGAATAACCCCCAAAATCCGCTTGAAATTCAATTTTGCTGCAATTTCCCACCGCCCAACTCCGATCCGGATTGGGCTATTTGTGTTGATGCTGTTTCTGATGTGGTTACCGCTGAAGATTCCGATCGAATGGGCGATCAGCGTGATCTATGGCGTAAACGATGCGGCTCGAAACTTGGCTTCGATTTTCACTTACATCGTCTTGTATCTAGAATTCATCATTCTTGTGAAGTTCTGGGGACGATTCGTTTACCATGAGCCGCTGTTTAGAGTTTATGGATTAAGCCAGCCGCGCCAAAGTTTTCGGAATTTTCTGCAAGGGTTAGCGATCGGTCTTGGAAGTTTGCTTCTGATGTTTGCGCTACAGGGCGTTTTCGGTTGGGTACAGTGGCAAATTCCGTCGAGCACGTTTGCGCGAATCGCTTTAGAAGGGGGGCTAATGGCGATCGCGGTTGGATTTGTTGAGGAATTGCTGTTTCGCGGATGGTTGTTGAACGAACTCGATCGCGACTATTCTCCTCAAATTTCGCTGCTTGTTAGTAGTGTCGTTTACGCCGCTGTACATGGATTTCGTCCGCAATTTTTTGCGCTCGTTATCTTGGGATCGATTTTGGTGTGGGCGAAACGAGCAACACGGGGACGATTGGGATTGTCGATCGGCTTTCATGCGGGTGTTGTTTGGGGCTATTACCTGGTAAACGTGGGGCAACTGGTCACATTTACAAATCAAGTTCCGGCTTGGGTGACGGGGATCGATCGCAATCCATTAGCGGGGATCGTGGGAATTTCGGCGCTGAGTGCGATCGCGTTCTTCATGCGATCAAGGGCGTTGCACAATAGAAGCACTGAGTTGAGGCATTGAGATGAAGCGTGATCAGGTCTTGGCAACATTAAAGGAACATGAGGCAACTTTGAGAGAAATGGGAGTGCGATCGCTTGCCATTTTTGGATCGGTGGCACGAGATGAGGCGCGTCCTGATAGCGATGTCGATCTTCTCGTGGATTTGGAACCGCCTTACACGCTCGATCGCTACATGGATGTAAAATTTTTTCTTGAGGATAACTTAGGAGTTTCGGTTGATTTGGTGATGCAAGATGGCTTAAGACCTCAAATCCGAGAAACGGTTGAACGAGAGGCAATCTATGTCTCGTAACATCCGTCTGTACTTGGAAGATATGGTGAAAAGCTGTGAGAAGATTCTGAGGTATACGAACGCAATGACCTTTGAAGAATTTCTCTCAGACGAACTTCGGTATGATGCAGTGATTCGGAACTTGGAAATTTTAGGTGAGGCGGCGAAGAAAGTTCCGCAAGATTTACGAAATCGTTCTCCAGAAACAGAATGGCGAAATATTGCAGGTTTGCGAGATATTATTGCCCACGCATATTTTCAAATTAGAGATGAAATCATTTGGGATACGGTACAGAACAAAATACAGCCGTTAAAAATCCAAATTGAGAATTTGTTAGCGCAGGAATTTGATGAACAATAGAAGAGGCGAGTTATTGAAAAAGCATGGGACAGTACGATCGCTTAATTCTAATGGCAGAGGATGAACTGACGCAGTACAGCACTGATGCTCGAAAAATCGAGAAATTGCGGCAAAAAATTGGATTGTCCGTCTCAGCAGCAGAACAAAAACAAGTCAAAGAGCAACTTTTAGCAGAGATGCCGACTGATCCGATTAACAAACTAATCACCGAACAGCGTCAGACCGTTGCTCTACCGTTCTGGGGAATTGCGGGATTGGGGTTACTCTTTGGCATTTCGATGTCGCAGTCGTTGGATTTTATCGCCACGATCGCAGGAGGCGCGATCGCATTTCAGATTCAGAAAACAGGCTGGCGACTTCAAGCAAAACGACTGGTTCTGCAAACTTTGCAAGAAATTGAAGAACGAGTACGAAAGCCGGATTAGAAAAATTTGAGAACTTCGATCGATCTCGGAGTTCTCAATAGACTAGACAATTTCTCCCAGGTTTGATACTCTAAGTATCTACGGGCGATTAACTCAGTGGTAGAGTGCATCCTTGACAGGGATGAAGCCACAAGTTCGAATCTTGTATCGCCCATTTCTTACGCTATACCTTCTCAAACCAGGTAACGAGCGCGAACACGAAGAATAGGATTCCGCCTAAGAGTGTGACCGTTCGTTCTGAGATGTGAGACGCGATGAGGCGACCTCCGAAGACCGCGATCGCACAACAAATCGCATGACCCACAATTGAGCCGATCGTAACCCCGATCGCATGATTAGACGCAGCGAGAACCATGGTATTAATTTGAGTCCGATCGCCCCATTCCGCGATAAAGGTCAGCGTAAAAGCCTCCAAGGAAATCGCAAACGGTGTCTTTTTCCGCAGATTCCCTTCCGCTTGCGAAACGGCTTCGAGGGCTTCTCGTTCCGCATCAGAAGCACAATCTGTACTTGTAACTAAAGATTTTTCTCGGCATGCGATCGACATTTTGCTGGCATCGTAGAGCATTTTGAAACCGAACACGATGAACAGCAGAATCGTTCCATAGTGAATCACCTGTTTTGGCAAAAACGTTGCGAACTGCCCAATGACGACAGAAAGAAGGGTCATCGCTGCCAAGGCTAAGATCGATCCGAGGAAAACATATCGGCGTGAATGACGCATTGCCAGACACATGGCGATAAAGAACGTTTTATCGCCCAACTCTGACACAGTGATTAGTAACAAACCTGCCGTAAATGCTGCTAACATATGCTCTCCTCAGATCGGTATAGAGATGAACTGAGGTGAGCTTGATGTTGGAGAGTTAAAAGACTCCACCAAGCTCACGCCAATTCGTGAACTTCGTGAAAGTCTCGCTTACAAAGATGTGTCTTTGTCGCTTGAACCAGGCTCATCGCCAGTATGTTGATTCAAGCGGGCTGAACCAGTCAGCAGCTACTCCCCTTCAAACTGTGTTTATCATACCGGAGAAAGAGACGGTTTACGATCGCTCTTTTGCCAATTTTGCTTTCGCCTGCTGCCAGAATTGCTCTAGTTCTTCTAACGAATATTCGGATAAAGGTCGATCGACGACATTTTCCATTTGCACTAATCGCTGGATAAAGCGATCGTTGGTTCCTTGAAGTGCTTCCGCTGGATCAAGATCCGTCCATCTCGCCAAATTGATGATTGTGAATAATAAGTCTCCGAGTTCTGCTTGTTGATTTTCTTTGCTCTCGTGTTGGAGTGCGTGTTGGAATTCAGCTAATTCTTCGTGAAACTTGTCCCAAACTCCGTCGATCGAGTCCCATTCAAAGCCAGCTTTCGCCGCTTTCTGAGAAATTTTCATTCCCGCCATCAATGGAGGCAGCGATCGAGCATATTTTCTCAGTTTGTCGCTTAATTTCGGCTCTGCACCATTCTCGGTCGCTTTAATTTTTTCCCAGTTCTGATGCACTTCATCCACGCTCTGAACTTCGAGATTGTCGAAAACGTGCGGATGGCGACGAATCAGTTTGGCGGTGATATTTTGGGCAACTGTAGATAGATCGAATTGGTCTTGATCTTTTGCAACTTGAGCTTGTAAGACGACTTGAAGTAGTAGATCACCGAGTTCATCTGCGATCGCGGTTTCATCCCCACTCCGAAGCGCATCTACGACCTCATACGCTTCCTCAATCACGTAAGGCATCAAACTTTGTGGAGTTTGCGCTAAATCCCAAGGACAGCCCCCTTCTGGATTTCTCAGTTGAGCAACGACCTCGATCAATTCTTGTAGTGCCTTCAGGGTTTCAGACAGTGAAGCATTCATAGATTGTTCTGGAAATTCCACTCAACACTTTAGCGCTTTCGTCGCTTGTTCCAGCGTTTGATCGTAGAGCCAATCCAATCACTCAAACTGTGACTCATCGCACCAAGTTCTAATCCGATGATGAGCGTGAAACATTCGATCGAGGCTTTCTGAGCGAAATTCACAGTCTGCTGAAAGGTTGTTGCGATCGTCGATTGTGCAACTGTTTGCCATTGAGCAGTCATGCCAAGAAGCTGTTGAGCGATCGAACTCATTAAAATTCCGGTCATTCCGAACAAGGCAATCCAAATTCCGAGGTAAAGAATTCGTCCGATTGTGCCGATGATTGCGCCGTGAGAAAAGATCGATCGATGTCGCAAACTCCGACGATACGGCAGCCAAATCCAGCGCAGAATTCCCCATCGCTTGTACTGTTGCGAATAAATGTCTAAATCCGGTCCAAACATTAAGCCAGCAAAAAGAAATCCACCCGAAACAAGCAAAGTCAGATTGCTGCTTTGGGTGAGTCCGAATGTGGAGAGAGCCACGATCGGCAAACTCCACAAGGTAATGCTGTCATGAGTACGACCAGAAGGCATTGCAGATAAAAAAAGAATCTGGATCAAATCGTAATCGATTCTGAATTATCTGCTATATTAATCAAATCCGGGCGATTAGCTCAGTTGGTAGAGCGCCTCCCTTACAAGGAGGATGCCGGGGGTTCGAGTCCCTCATCGCCCATTCGGTTTCAGGCTTTAAGAGAAAGACGCTTCCCCAGTTTTTTCCGAGTCGAAAGCAGTCAATTGATAGTCAAAAGGTGTCCAAAGACCTCTAAAAATACCCGATCGATCGCGCAAAAAAGAACCCCCGAAACTTCGGGGGTTCTTTGAAAGCCTTGTTATGTCAATGCTTTAAAACGGAGAGAGAGGGATTCGAACCCTCGGATAAGTCACCCCATCACAGCATTTCCAGTGCTGCGCCTTAAACCGCTCGGCCATCTCTCCAACATGCGCGACTTTCACAAGCCACAGGAATCATATCATAGCAGAACTCGGTGCAATTTGAACCTTTTTCAAATTCCTTGCTTAAACAGCACCGCAGTGCAGAACAGATGATTGACACTGCGCCATTTTGCGGTATGAATAGTGAGTCCTGTCCCTAGTTGACGCGAGATATGAGTTGGAATCGTCGCCACGTTCTGTCACTTGCGGATTTTACACCTGCGGAATACGACACGGTTCTGCAAACAGCAAGTAGCTTTCAAGAAGTCTTGACGCGCCGCACTAAGAAAGTGCCGACGCTGCAAGGGCAAGTGGTTGCAAATCTGTTTTTTGAGCCTTCGACGAGAACGCGGAGTAGTTTCGAGCTAGCAGCAAAACGATTGTCTGCGGATACACTAAATTTTGCGGCGAGTACGTCTTCGATTACTAAAGGTGAAACGATTCTCGACACGGCGAAAACGTATTTGGCGATGGGGACGGACATGATGGTGATTCGGCACAAAGAAGCCGGAGTGCCACAAGCGATCGCAGATGAGATGGATCGTTTAAATGTGAAAGTGGGCGTTCTCAATGCGGGAGATGGACAGCATGAACATCCGTCGCAAGCGTTGTTAGATTTGTTTACGATTTGTTCGCTGATGGATGCGGAGAAACCTCGATCGACATTACTAAAAGGCAAAAAAATCGCGATCGTCGGTGATATTTTGCATTCGCGAGTGGCGCGATCGAATATTTGGAGTTTGACCGCAAGTGGGGCAGAAGTTCATTTAGCTGCACCGCCGACCTTGTTGCCCAAAGAATTCGCGGCATTCGTTAAAGAGAGCGACCCAGAGATTCCTCGTCAACTATTCATTCATTGGACGCTGGAACCTGCTTTGATCGATGCAGATTTTGTCATGACTCTGAGATTGCAGAAAGAACGGATGACGAGTTATCTACTGCCGAGTTTGCGGGAGTATCATCAGCAGTTTGGCATTACCCGCGATCGCTTAAAGTTGTGTCAGCCGGATGTGAGAGTCTTACATCCCGGTCCGGTGAATCGGGGGGTGGAGATTAGTTCGGATTTGATGGATGATCCAGTGGTAAGTTTGATTTCTCAACAAGTCACAAGCGGCGTGGCGGTTAGGATGGCGCTGTTATATTTGATGGGCGGCGGTAAGGTAGGTTAAATCTATGCGTGTCATTGGCTTAATGAGCGGGACTTCGATCGATGGAATCGATGCGGCGTTAGTTGAGATTACAGGGTCTACTGATGATTTACAAGCGACGTTAATTGCAGGTGAAACGTACGCATACCCGGCAGAATTGCGCGATCGCATTCTTGCAGTTTGTAGCGGAGCCGCATTGTCGATCGCAGAACTCGCAGCACTCGATGACGAGATTGCAGAACAATTCGCGCAAGCGGCGCTTCAAATTCAGGCGAATCAAACTTCAGCCGTTCTGATTGGATCACATGGGCAAACCGTGTTTCATCGTCCGCCTGCGAATCAGTTGGGCTACAGTTTGCAGCTTGGACGCGGAGCAGCAATCTCACAGCGAACCAAAATTGCAACAATTAGTAATTTCCGAGCCGCAGATATCGCGATCGGGGGACAAGGTGCACCACTGGTTCCGCCGATCGATGCGGCATTGCTGAGAGATTCGATCGAGCATCGCTGTGTGCAAAACATTGGGGGAATTGGAAACGTCACTGATTTGCCGTCTGTGAAATCGGGATTGGCGATTCGAGGCTGGGACACGGGACCTGGAAATATGCTGATTGATTTGGCGGTGGCACGATTTTCAGACCAAAAATACGATCGCGACGGAGCTTGGGCAGCGAGTGGAACTCCGAATCAAAGATTAGTCGATCGCTGGTTAGAACAAGACTTTTTCCAACAGCCACCACCTAAATCTACGGGGCGAGAACAGTTTGGAGCAGCGTATTTAGAATCTTGCTTGAGTGATGCTATAAATCTCAGTCCTGCGGATATTTTGGCAACGCTGACGGAATTTACGGCAGCTTCGATCGCTCAAAGTTATCAAACATTTTTGCCACAGTTGCCCGATCGCGTTTTCCTATGCGGGGGTGGCAGTCGAAACACTTATCTCAAATCTCGAATTCAAGCATTACTACCCAATAGTATTGTCACAACAACGGATGAAGCGGGATTGAATGCGGACTTTAAAGAAGCGATCGCGTTCGCAATTCTCGCGTATTGGCGATATCACGATTTGCCTGGTAATCTCCCGGAGGTGACAGGCGCACCCAAATCTGTACTTTTAGGGGAAATCTACCACGTAGGCTAAAAGATCCCCGTGATAGCATGGGGAGCCACTGAGCCGAGAACTTGCCGTGAACCACACGTTTTTAATGGAATCAGGACGTTGGACGCTCCAGGGAAATTGGCTAGATCGGGAGAGTCTCCCGCGCCCAGTCAAAGGAAAATTACTCGTCGCTTGGAGCCGAGATAATTGGTTTACGCTGATCACCAAACTGACGTTTCTCAATGACGATCGCGAAGAAATCACGATGCAATATCGAGGGCGGTTAGATTCGGGTGATCAGCGCTATGCCTTTGTGATGCAGCACAGTGTGTTAGGGCGAATTGAAGGAGAAGGCTGGATCGCGCCAGAATCATTAGTGCAGCGACATTGGGTGTTAGGCGATCGACAGCGGCGCAGCGGATTTGAGACGATTTATCGGTTGAATGACGATCGATATTATTTAGCGAGTACGATGCTAACGGGACATGCGTTAACGAGCGTAATGGAGGCGACGTTAGAACGACAGCCGGAATAGAAGATCACATCGCCAGTTTCTCGAACTCTTGCCAACAGAGATAGAGCGATCGCGGCACATGAAAACAGCCTTTCCATTTGCCGCCCTTGAGATTGAGCAAGACTTCTCCACGTCGATCGAGATACCCAAACCATTCGCCATATTCCGAATCCGCAAAGTGTGACCAGGTATAGTGATGCACTTTCTCATACCAGTTCCAGCATTCTTCGCGCCCAGTCAGTCGATATCCCATTAAAAGCGCGACCAAGGTTTCAACATGCACCCACCAGAGTTTTTGATCCCACTCTAGCTGTTGAGTGGGATAGCCTTTGATATCTAGAAAATAGTAAATCCCGCCGTACTTCTGATCCCAAGCGAATTCCAAAGTGTTCAACACCACATCAACGCATTGATTGATCAGACCGAGATTATTGGTGCGGCTTGCAATGTCCATCATGAACCACATTGCTTCGATCCCGTGACCTGGATTGATTAATCGCCCTTCAAAACTATCAATGTGTGAACCATCTGGAGCAACGTTTTCATAAAGTAAGTTCTCGTCTAGAAAATCGGTTGTGACTTCCTGAACGGTTGCGGCTAGAACGCGATCGAGAGTTTCCTTTGGCAATAACCATTCCATCTCTAGAGTGAGATTTGCCAGAATCATTGGAACGGATAAGCCTTTCATCGATCGCGTTCCAGGATAAGCCTTGTTATAACTTCCTTTCGGATTATCCTGGCGACGCAATACGTTCTGATATGCCTGAAGTGCCACCTCTCGCGCCCAATCTTGCCCTGAAGCAAGTGCAAACTGACTAAACGCCATCGCAGCAAAACAATCCGAGAAAATATTGTACGGCTGGATCAGCGGTTGACCCGAACGATCGAGCGAAAAATACCAGTTTCCCTCGGCATCTCGTCCGTGTTGGGCTAAAAATTTCGCACCGTGTTCAGCGATCGACATCCAATCTGATCGCTTTTCCAATCGGTTACACAACATTGAAAACGTCCAGACCTGACGGTTTTGCAACCAAATGAATTTATCGGTGTCGTAAACCTTGCCTGTTCGATCGAGACAGGTGAAATACCCGCCTTGGACATCGATCGAGTGATTCTCCCAAAACGGCAACACGTTATCGAGGAGCGCAGTTCTGTACTGGTCTGCCAATTGCCGAAAATCGCGCTCCATACCGTGTCTCTCTTAAAATCAGACCTTGATTCTAGAACGGAATGTCGTCTAATTCAGGCTGCGATTCGAGTGCGGGAGCGGCAGGCGCTTTCGTGGTTCGTTTTGGCGTGGATGCGGCAGGTGGAGGAGTACTCGGAGCGCGAGTGGGAACTGCTGTTGGAGTCGTGACCGAACTCGAAATCGTCGCGCCATTGAGCGAATGAATTCTTTGAATCGTGAGTTCGGCTTGCTTTTCTTTGAAGCCTTCAGGACGATCGACGGTGTTCATCGTCAGCCGACCTTCGAGAATGACACGATCGCCTTCATGATAATTTGCCTGAATTTCTTGAGCCAAATTGCCCCAGCCGACCGCTTTGAGTTGAGTCGTGGGATCTTCAGGGCGCAGTCCAGCAAACTCGACTCGTAATTCTGCGATCGGGGTTTGGTTGTCTGAAGTGAATCGAAGCTGCGGTTCTTGTACGATGTCCGCTAACAAAATAATGCTATTCATGAGCTTATTGAGAAGTGAGTGAACGTTATTCTACTGCCGATCGCTGATTTGTTTCGAGCGAGTTTCTATTTTTATTTTAGTACACTTGCTCTATTCTCGTCTCTTCAATGCCCTGCTCCTGATAAACAAACTCTTGCACTTTCAGTCGATATTCGCGCAAAATCTCATCGACCCAGCCGCGATTCGGACTGTTTGCATACACATGAATCAGCGGTTCAGTCGCATCCGGCAAAATCAGCACCCAGCTATCATTACGATCGGGGTTAAAAATCTTCACGCCGTCAAACGTTTCTAACATTTCGGCGGGATGACTTTCGACTAAATGCCGCATCAGTGCCCCTTTCACCGTCCAAGGACAGCGCACCGAATAAGTTTTGTGAGACACACGCGGACACTCTGCCCGAATTTGACCCAAGGTGCGATCTTGCAATGTCAGCATCTCGATCAGTTTCGCGATACAGAACATCGCATCGAATCCAGGATGCAACTGTGGGAAAATAAAGCCCATTTCGCCACTGCCTCCCAAGACCGTACTAGCATGAGCATGACACGCTTCCATCAATGAAGTTGGATTTGCTTTTGTGCGGACGACTTTTCCATCGTGGCGGCGAGCGATTTGTTCGATCGCACTCGACGCATGAACCGGAACTACAACCGTCCCACGTGGATTTGAGGTTAAAATCATATCGACCATGAGCGCAGTTAAAGTTTCACCGCGAATCGGGCTGCCTGTTTCGTCTACTAGGATAAACTGCTCACCGTTTGCCGAAACTTGTACGCCAAACGTCGCTTTGAGGGCTTCGACGACGTGACCGAGTTGGTTGAGAAGCGTTTCTCGATCGTTGACCGATGGAGCCGTTTGCGTCAGACTCGCATTGAGCACAACCGCATCACAGCCGAATTTCGCAAGTAACTGCGGCAAAACTGCACCCGAAACCGCATAAGCATAATCGATGATGACTTTCGAGCTACTGTGCTGAACTGCTTGAATGTTCAAATGCCGCTCAAATCCACGGCTGTACATTTCCGTTGCTTGATGCACATTGATCACGCCGCCAATTTCTTGAATCGGAGCACGACGAAAATCTTCTTTGAAAAATGCGCCTTCGATCTTTTTCTCGATCGCCTTCGAGACGTTAATCCCATTACGATCGAAGAATTCAATCAAAATATGATCCGACTTATCCGGGTGAATCCGAATGTGTAACCCACCCGCGACACCGAGCGTAGGAACCACCGATCGCGAAACCGGAATTGCGGTTGCTTCAAGGTTTTGAATATTAATACCAACGGACATCAAGCCAGCAATCATCGATCGAGAAACCATCCGCGAAATCGTTCTTTGATCTCGTGAAACCGTCACTTGCGATCCAGGTTTCAAAGTCGAGCCATAAGCCGCCCCTAGTTTCACCGCAAATTCTGGAATGATATCGACGTTCGCAAGTCCCGAAACACCCCGCTGCCCGAATAAATTTCGATGGGCAGTGTATCCCCAAATCAAATTCGTGTTTAGAGTTGCCCCAGCTTCCACGTTCTTACTGGGCCACACCCTTACATTCGGACTAATCAGCGCTTCCTCGCCCACGGTCGAAAGCGGTCCGACGACTGCGCCTTCTAAAACGTGCGATCGTCGATCGATCCTTGCCCCCCGCGCAATCACACAGGCTCTCAAATGCACCTCTTCCCCGATCATCGCCCCATTCCAAATGATCGGACGCTTCAAATCGGCTTCGGCTCCGATCGTCACGTTATCCCCGATCGCGGTTCCAGCCTCGATCGTCACTCGCGATCCAATTCGGCAATTGTTGCCAATGATCACAGGCGTTTCGATGCGAGCCGACGAATCGATATAAGTGTTGTCTCCTACCCAGATTCCGGGCGATCGCTCCGTGTAATCGAACTCTAACTTAACTCGGCGCGAGAGTCCTGCATACTGCGCTTCTCGGTACGCATCCAAGTGACCCACATCGCACCAATAGCCTTCTGCAACATAGCCATACATCGGTTCACCTTTTTCGAGCAGCAGCGGAAAAAGATCTTTCGAGAAATCCGCTTCTTCGTTTTCGGGCAAGTACTTCAGAACATCTGGATCGAGAATATAAATTCCGGTGTTGACGGTATCCGAAAAAATCTCGCTGCTTGAAGGTTTCTCTAGAAAGCGACGAATTCGATATTCTTCATCGGTGATGACCACACCAAATTCGATCGGATTTTGCACACGAGTTAAAACCAAGGTTGCTTTTGAACCTTTGCGGTAATGAAACTCGATCGCTGCACTCAAATCAAAATCCGTGACACTATCGCCGCTAATCACTAAAAATGTATCGTCTAGCAATTCCGCGATATTTTTGACACAGCCCGCCGTTCCGAGCGGTTGATCTTCTTCAACGGCATAGGTCATCTGCACCCCGAACTCGCTTCCATCCTGGAAATGATCGCGCATCACATCGGGTAAATAATGCAGCGTTGCGATCACTTCTCGAATTTGGTGACGTTTGAGCAGATCGATAATATGTTCCGCGATCGGGCGATTGAGAATCGGAACCATTGGCTTAGGTAGATCACAGGTCAGCGGTCTAAGTCGAGTTCCTGACCCCCCTGCCATTAACACCGCACGCATACAGTCTCCCTCTTACTTTCTCGATATTAGATCGCTCTTCACTTAATGTGACAGTGCTCGCTTTTTTCGGACAAGGAACCTCACAATTATTAGCAATCGAAAAATTCCCCCGACTCTGAATCTGGATTGCTAAAATTTGAACTATATCGATCGAGGAAGTTTGGTATGGGCAATCTATTGCTGATTATTGCTTTAGCGGTTTATGTCGTCGGCGCTTATCGTTTTTGGAAAGGCTTTCGACGCACAAACTTTAGTCAAGGTCGGATGTATTTAGCATTACTTTGGCCCGCTTTGATGTTTAATCGTTCTTACCGTCAAAACTTCACTCGCGCACTCAAAGGCTAAATCATTGACTGTACAAGACTGGACTCCGCACATTGCGGCAATTGCCGATCGCTTTAACCGAGAATATCGCGGTGAAGCGATCGCGCTGCCCGAAGAAGTCGAATCGATGCCAATTTTCCGCGATCGGGTTTCTGGACAACTTCAGGAGAAAGTGACATCTCCATTTTGGAAACTCGCGCAACCTCAAAAGAATCAACGCTGTCTCGATATCGGTTGCGGCGTTGGTTTTTTGATTTACAACTGGCGCGATTGGAATGCTTACTATTTCGGTCAGGATGTCAGCAAAGTTGCCTGTGATGCGATGAATGCTCGTGCGCCTCAACTCAATTCCAAACTGTTCAAGGGCGTGAAACTCGAAGCCGCTCATCAGTTGCAATACGATGCAGACCAGTTTGATTATGTGGTTTCGACGGGAGTGAGTTGCTATTCGTCGATCGATTACTGGTCACAAGTGTTGTCCGAAACAAAACGAGTCCTTAAACCTGGTGGAGTCTTCATTTTCGATGTGCTTGACCCAGATGCACCTCTAGCGGAAAGTTGGGCAATTCTTGAAACCTATTCAGGTACAGAAGTGTTTCTCGAATCTTTAGAAGACTGGAAAAAACTGATTCAATCTGAAGGCGGTAAACTTGTAAAAACACAGCCTGGAGAATTGTTTCAGTTATACAAGGTGACATTTTAACAATGCCTAAACAGCGGCTTGATACGCTTCTCGTCGATCGTGATCTTTGCACGTCTCGCCAACAAGCTCAGCGACTGATTCAGGCGGGTGAAGTTCGGGTCGATCAGCAGTTAGTTGATAAACCAGGAACTGAAGTTGAGATCGATGCCACGATCGAGATTAAAGCGCGATCGCCGTTTGTTTCTCGTGGCGGTGAAAAGCTGAGTAAGGCTTTGGAGGAATTCCCGATCGAGATTCGCGATCGCGTTTGTCTTGATGGTGGCATTTCAACAGGTGGCTTTACCGATTGTTTGCTGCAATCGGGTGCAAAACTGGTCTATGGAATTGATGTTGGGTATGGACAAGTTGCCTGGAGTTTGCGCCAAGATCCGCGTGTGATTTTGAGAGAACGGACGAATATTCGGCATCTTAAACCTGAAGAGTTATATGCTCCTGATCAACCAATTCCCGATTTGGCGGTAGTTGATGTTTCGTTTATTTCATTAACTAAGATTTTGCCTGCACTCTGGGAACTGTTGCAGTCACCGAAAGAAGCTGTTTTGCTCGTCAAACCTCAGTTTGAAGTGGGACGCGATCGCATTGGAAAAAAAGGCGTAGTGCGCGATGTGAAAGATCAGACGGATGCGATCGTGCAGGTTCTGGAATCGGCTCGATCGATTGGTTGGTACTATCAAGGTCTTACATGGTCGCCGCTCTTGGGTCCAGCGGGAAACATTGAATTTTTGCTGTGGATGCGATCGGACTCTGAAACAATATCACCGGATTTTGACCACATTAAACAATTGGTGCGATCAGCCCAGAAAACTTTACTCCACTAACTGCTGTTGAATTTCAATTCCTCGACTTTGCATCGCTTGATCAAACAATGCAGTCGGTAACGCTTGCTCGATCGCCCAAACTCCCGGTTTTTTCAATTCTCCAGACAGCAACATTTCCGCGACCGTTCCCGTTCCAATTCCCGCTGAAACTGCCGTATCTGGGTGCGTCAATGTTGAAATACAGCGCATCGATCGACCATTTTTTTCGCCAATCACTTCCGATCGAATTGCAACTCCAATGCCACTAAAGCGATCGCTGACATCCGTCATCGAGTGACTGACGTGCGATAGAAACTCAATCACCGCTTTGGTCTGCAACAATCGCGGATGCCACCAACGCGCCACACTCCAAGTGAGATAGTTATAAAAAGTGGGAACTGTTGCAAACTTAGTCACGACAGTCTTGACCGGAAACGTATCAGGCAGGGTAAACGCTTCGGGCATATCAAACCAGTAAACGCCGACTTTACCGTATTGGGGAAACTCCACGACTTCTCGATCGCTATACGGCTTCACACTCTTCCAGTCGCCATCAATCCAAGCCTCAAACGGTCGCTGTAACCCTAAAAACGTCGTCCGCATCACCGTCACACCCGCACCACCCGAACCTGCCACCACATAACTTAAATGAATTTTCTCCGCATGGTCTAACTGTTCGACATCACGCCGCACCATGCTATTAGAAATACCAGGAAAAATGCCAGTGTTAATAATTGCAGTAACACCAACAGATTCAGCATTCGATCGAAAAGCTAACGCCTTCCGAGTAAACGAAGGATGATCGCTGACATCAACATAGTTCACACCTTGATCAATGCACACCTGCAACACACTCGCATCCCGATAGTGAAACGGTCCCGCACAGTGAATCACTAAATCAGCCTGATCGATCGCGGCTCTCAATCCCGAACCTGTAGACAAATCGATCGCGCTAAACTTCACCCGTTCTCCCAGTCGCTGACTAGCTTCTGCTCCCGTGACTAAATTGCGTCCTGCGATCGTAATCTCGGCTGAAGTGTGAGCAATCAAATCAGCGGCAACTTTGCTCCCGATGCGTCCACTGCCACCGAGAATAAGAACTTGCTGTGTCATGAGAATCTGCGCGTTACGTTTCTGATTCTCATTGTAGAGGTACGCTGCTAGTGAATCCCCATCTGACTTTGCAATGCTTCATATTGCGCCTTAAAGTACGGGTCAGCACTTTCCTTCATTCCCAATACCGCCGCCTGAATCGCCTCATCCAATCGCCCCAACTGCCGCAAACTTTCAATTTGATAGTATCTTGCCTGAGTCAGAGAATAAGGATCACGCTGAGCGCTGTTAATGGCAGCATTGAGCGATCGTAATGCGTCTTCATACCGTCCTAACCGATACTGCGCCATACCAATATCACTTGAGATATGAGCACTTTCCCGCACATACCGCAAATAAAATTCCAGTGATGTGATCGCTTCTTCATATCGTCTAAGCTGCAAGAGTGCATCTCCCCGCTCATGTGCCAAATCCCGACAGTCTGGACGCAGTTCATAAGCGCGATCGTAACTCTCTAATGCTGCTTCAAATCGCTGATGTTTCGCCAATGCCAACCCCCGTTCGTGCCACAGTCGAAAATCATTCGGGTGCTGTTTTAAGCCTTGTTCGTAAACTGCGATCGCGCCTTCGAGATTCTTCGCATTTTCCAATTGTTTGCCGTATCCGAGCCATTGCAGCGGTTGAGTAAACGGTAACGGTTGATAAGGATCGAGTTCGGGCTGCGATCGATCTTTTCGCAATGCTTGACTCCCTAGAGCAATTCCAAATGCAATTAAAACAATGCCCCAACCGACGATGGGCGAATTCGGAGAAATGACGATCGGCGTAGAAGATGGCTCTGAAGTCGTGAAGAGATTGTTCGACATACGGGCAGACTCACAACGGTGAATCCAATCTAGCATTTCACTTCAGACTGTCCAAACCTGATAAAAGACTCAATCGATCAATCGTCGCTGATGTTAAGGATAAATTTGAGCAATTTCAGCCGCGTCATTAATTGAGATTGCAGTTCCGCTTGAGAGTTGCGAAAGAACCGTACTCAATTGCACAATGAGCGGCAGTAAATGATCAGGGCGAGTACTGCTGGAATCTAGAATAACGAGTCTAAGCGATCGCTGCACAAGATTTTGCTGATAGACCAAATTTTTATCAGCCGTGATGAAAATATCGAAAGGATGTGCTTCTGCCAGATTCAGGATTTCGCGATCTTTGAAGCCTCGCCAACCCATGTCGTCTACATTACTGACCGAATAGCCAGCTTCTATCAAAGGGCGTTTGAGTTTTTTACTCAAGAGATTTTCGTCAAGTAGAACCTGCACGCGCCTTCCGTTCTTGTTCGATTGTGGATTTCGCGATCGCTTCTAGCACTTGGATCGCTTGATGCTGTAAGTGTGGAAAATCGTCAATGAATTCGTTCAACCCATTTTCGCCTTCCAAATAATCGAAAAAGGTCTGAACGGGTACACGGGTTCCTACAAAAACAGGCATCCCACTCATGATTTCTGGATCAGAGTGAACAAGATGATAGCGTTGTAGGGTTTCTTGAACGGTCATAAAATGCAACTTTTCCTGCTAAGGCTATTTTGACATAGAAGGAAAGCGGATGTTTTAAGCGATCGTACTTTTCTTCGAGTTGTGGAATGAGTTATTTGGAAGTGCGATCGCAATGTCTTTACCGACATGATCGAACATCTACCAGTAAACTAGAGTCAAAGCATCATCCTGTATCTTTATGCAAGTAACGATCAATATTCCTGATGACTTTGCCGAAACTCTGCAACGTAACGGTGATGATTTGTCGCGCAAAGCTTTAGAGGCTTTGGTGATTGAAGCCTATCGAAATGATATTATCACTCGGTTTCAAGTCAGACAAATTTTAGGATTACGATCGCGCTTTGCCGTTGATACCTTTCTAAAGCAGTCTAACGTATATCTACATTACGATGAATCGGATCTGGAAGACGATCGACAAACACTAGAACGATTGCGACAACAAGTATAAAATCGATCGATAAATTTTGCAGACTCCAAATTTTCGTTCTGTAGAATGAGATGTCGTGTCAAGATTGATCGATGTTTGCAAAGCTCTGGCGCTGGTTAAAGCAATCGTTTCGTCACTGGTTTGGTACTCGTTCTCAAGTTGAACCTGCTATTTCTCCGGTTCAACAGACGCTTTCTGCTGCTGAGTATGAAGCGGTATTTTTTGCGTTGCTGAATGAAGTGGAACGGCGATCGGAGTTTAATCGCGGATGGATTCGGGGATTTTTGCAACAGCGAGGGGTGACGCGGGAGGGTTTGGCAGAGTGGTTGCGTGGGTTTGGAGAGCGGTTGCAGGGTGGGGAGGAGCATCGGGAGTTAGGGGAACGGTTGTTGAGGTTGGGGCGGTTGCAGGAGGGGGAGTTGTGTTGGGTGGCGGAGTCGATCGGGCAACGGTTAGAGCGAGAGAATCGATCGCAGGCTCCGAACGATGAAGCGGAGGCTTGGTTTGAGCGGGGAAATGAATGTTACCGTGCAGGGAATTTTGAGGGGGCGATCGTAAGCTATGACAAAGTGCTCGACATCAAACCGGATCTCCCAGGAGTACGGATCATTCGTGGCATTTCACTTGATAATCTAGGAAGATACGAAGATGCGATTGCAAGCTACGATAAAGCGCTCGGCATCACATCGGATCTTCCAGAAGTATGGATCATTCGCGGCGATTCACTCCACAATTTAGGACGGGACGAAGATGCGGTCGCAAGCTTTGATAAAGCACTCGACATCGAACCAAATTATCAAGCTTTGTACAATCGCGGTATTTCACTTCACAATTTAGGACGGTGCGAAGATGCGGTCGCAAGCTTTGATAAAGCACTCGACATCGAATCGGATTCTCATGCAGCTTGGTGCAATCGTGGCAGTTCACTCCACAATTTAGGACGGGACGAAGATGCGATTGCAAGCTTTGATAAAGCGCTCGACATCAAACCAGATCTTGATGAAGCTTGGTACAATCGCGGCATTTTACTCAATGATCTAGATCGGTACGAAGATGCGATTGCAAGCTTTGACAAAGCGCTCCACATTAAACCAGGTAAGAATGAAGCTTGGAACAATCGTAGTATTTCACTCCATAATCTAGGACAGTACGAAGATGCGATCGTAAGTTGCGACAAAGCGCTCGATATTAAACCAGATAACCATTCAGCTTGGACGAATCGTGGCAATTCACTCCATAATCTAGGACAGTACGAAGACGCAATCGTAAGTTGTGACAAAGCGATCAAAATCAAACCGGATTTTCACGCAGCTTGGTACAATCGCGGCATTTCACTCGATAATTTAGGACGATACGAAGGGGCAATCGCGAATTACAATCAAGGACTTACCCATGTTCTAAAAGAAGCTGACCCTGAAGGATGGGGAAATCTTCATCGTGGCAAAGGCAATACCTATTTTTACCAAGCACAACGCGAACAAAATATTCAAGCTGCCAAAATTTACTACGGTCGAGTAATCACGAGTTACAACACCGCAAGACAGACATTAGAATCATTCCCGAAGCATTATTTAGAACTCATTCAAAACCTCATTAAAGCCTATCTTGGCTTAGGCAATCCCAAAGCTGCTGATAAATGGCACGTCACAGGATTAGAAGTGTTTCGGCAATTGATTAATGCTCAATCGACACCCTTACAGAAACGCAACCTCGAAGCAAAATTCTCAGGCTTTAGCCAGATCGCTGTCGATCGCTTAATCGCCCAAGACGAAACCATCACCGCTCTCGAAACCGCAGAACGCTATAAAAATCGCTGTCTCACTTGGATTCTCGACGAATGGAAAGAACAAGTCGTCAGTCCAAGCTATGCAGAAATGCGCCAACTGCTCAACCCGCAAACCGCGATCGTTTACTGGCATTTCAGCGATGATTCCCTCGCCACCTTCATTCTCACCCCAACTTCAGAAGATCCAATCCTTTTAGAGAATGCTTTGCCTTACGATCGATGTCAAAAACTCCAGTCCTGGATCAAATCCTGGAATACTCAATACAACGATTATCGAAACAAAAAAGCAAATCAATCTGATCATCCTTGGCGTAGAAGTTTAAAGACGCAACTTGCAAAGCTAAAAGAAATTCTGCAAATTAGCGCGATCGAATCCCATCTCTCCAATATCCAAAACCTGATCCTTTTACCCCATCGCGATCTACATCGCTTTCCCCTTCACGCTCTATTCTCAGAAACCCTCGCAGTTAGCTACCTTCCGAGCCTTCAAATCGGCTTAACTTTGCAAAAGAAACCCCGATCGACACATCTCAACTTACTCAGCGTCGAAGACCCGAAAACAGATCGCGCTCAGATGCCCTACGCACAACTTGAATCCGCCCTAGCTTGCTATCTCTTTCCACACCACACGCGACTCGACGAAACTAAAGCAACCGCAGAAAACGTCATTCACGCATTGAGCGATCAGCATACGCATTTCCACTTCACCGGACACGCAGGTTACAACACTCCACCCGAACACTCTGCCCTCATCCTCACCGATGACGAACCTCTCACCGCTAAAACGATTCGTCATCTCAATCTGACTGCTTATGAACTCATCACCCTTTCAGCCTGCGAAACTGCACTCACTGGAAACCAATCGATCGACACCGAATTTGTCGGACTCGTTAGCGCTTTCTTACAAGCTGGAGCCACCGCTGTCCTTAGCACCCTCTGGAACGTCAACGAAATCTCAAACACTTGGCTCATTCTCAAGTTCTACGAACTCTATCCCGAAATTCCCGCCGCCCAAGCCCTCAAAACTGCTCAAACCTGGTTACGATCGCTGACCTATCAAGCCCTGCTCGAATGGCTCGATCGTTGGCTCACTCAACTTTCTCCAAATCACGATTATCACCAAGACATTCAAGATGAAATTACACTGATTCAAGAAAACCTCAACGCACGTAAGATAGAGCTACAAGACACTCCCTATTCTGATCCCTATCATTGGGCAGCCTTCACGCTCACAGGTACACACCAATGAAAGCAAACGACGAAACCACGTTAAAAGCCTTTCTCCTCGCGATCGACCGTCTCGATCCGCCTTTAGCCGCTGAAGATTATGCCAAAATCAATCAAATCGGAATTGCGATCGCACAACAACACTTCGACCAAGCGATCGCCATCATTCACGAACTAACCCAAAGTAACCCACACTTGCAAGAACGCTACGATACCGCTCGGCTCGATCTCAAACGCCAATACAAAGCACAAGAACGATCAAAAAGCGCGATCGCCACGCTCGAAAAAACGGGTACTGATCTCGAACAAGACGCAATTCTGTTGCTCACTCGATTCAGCGATCGAACTCGTGAACTATTTACCGATCCTTCAAAACGCGATTCTGCTAAATCTGATTTTTGGGAAAAAGGCGATCGAATCGTTACCATCATTGCAGGGGGAGCCTTCTTGGGAGGAACGATCGGACAAGTCCCAGGAGCCATCATCGGCAGTGTTCTAGCTGCAATTTACGGATGGTATACTAGCTCCGCCAAATTTAGACCAGATGGAATGCGTCGATGAATTTGCTATTTACAGTTTGGGGAATTTGCACCGCCATATTCATCGCAATACTTGCAACCGTCAAAACACTTCGAGGTCAGCAGATTCCACCTTTTGGAGAAGTTGCAGATTTAGCTTTTGGAGTTGGAAGTACGATTATTGGATTTCAATCACTCCATCAAGCATTCACACTTCAGAAAGTACAGGAATGCTTAGGTTGGGATGGTCTGATTGCTTTTGCAGTTGGCGGATTTTGCGCGGTTTGGTTAGGATTTCGGTCAATCTGGAATAAATTTGTCTAATAAAAAAGGAGCCTCAAACTAGAGACTCCCAACATCATCAGAATCAAACGAAACTATTTGACCGAAACCTTACCGCCAGCTTCTTCGATCTGTTTCTTGATATCTTCAGCTTCAGCCTTCGCGACACCTTCTTTGACCGCTTTCGGTGCAGCTTCCACCAGGTCTTTCGCTTCTTTCAGACCCAGACCTGTGATACCCCGAACGACTTTAAGAACCGCGATCTTCTTATCAGCCGGAACTTCTTCGAGGACTGCATCGAATTCGGTCTTCTCTTCGACTTCTTCAGCCGCAGCAGCACCGCCGCCGCCAGGAGCCATCATCATCATGCCACCAGCCGGAGCCGCAGCACTCACGCCAAACGTTTCTTCAATTTGTTTGACGAGTTCAGACGCTTCGAGCAGGGTCAAACCCTTTAACTTTTCTACAATTTCATCGGTTACAGCAGACATGGAACTAACTCCCTAAATTGAATGATGTTCAGCTTACGCTGCTTCTTGGTCTTTTTCGGACAGTTGTTGAAGCGCTCTTGCCAATCCAGACGGCACTTCGTTGATACCGACTGCCAACTGGGTCGCGACTCCGTTGATTGCTCCGGCGATTTGGGCAATGAGTTGCTCTTTCGACGGTAGATCAGCGATCGCTTTCAAATCCGCTTCTTTGAGCACTCTGCCATCCATCACACCGCCGCGAATCTCGGTCTTCTTGGCAGCCTTTTGGAACTCTTGGTATGCCTTGATTGCACCACCCAGATCGTCTTTGACCATGACAAACGCGGAATCACCTTTGAGTAATTCGCTCACCGCTTGCCAGCGATCGTCGCCTTCGGTTGCTTTCTCCATAAAGGTGTTTTTCGCCACGCGGCAAATGGCACCTTTTGGACGCAAGCGATTCCGTAAATCTGTGATTTCTGCGACCGACAAGCCACTGTAGCCGATGATAAACACCAACTGTGTTTCACTTAGCGTTTCTTTCAGATCCGCAACGATTTCCTTTTTGCTCGCTAACGTTCTTCCCACTCTTTCTCACCTCCTGATTTGGGACGAATGAGAATATCCAAAAACAAAAAACTCGACCTTGTGAAAAGCCGAGTTCGCATGATTTCTTGAGAACACAAAAAGCTGTGTCTTGCAAAAATCAAACCTCGGCAGGACATTAAGTGAAAAACTCACACCCGCTGTCTTTGGTTTGGATATTCAGTTGAAAAACTTTTGTCTAGGCAGCATCTCCAACCTTGAGGTCGCGCAAACTGTTGATATCGACCTCGATCGAAGGTCCCATCGTTGACGACACATACATTGTACGCCAATAGCGTCCTTTTGCGCCGGATGGTCTGTTTCTGTCGATCGTTTCTTGCAGCGCTTTCAAGTTGGTGAGCAAATCGTCAGCCGAGAAGGTTGCTTTGCCAAACAGGACGTGAACGATTCCGGTACGATCTGCCCGGAATTCGAGTTTCCCTGCTTTGAATTCAGCGATCGCTTGCGGTAGGTCAAAGGTCACAGTGCCGCCTTTCGGGGATGGCATCAAACCACGCGGACCCAATACCCGACCCAATTTCGCCACCTGCGGCATCACATCCGGGGTTGCAATCAACAGATCGAAATCCATCCGCCCTTTTTGGATTTCGTCGATCAGTTCTTCCGAACCTGCAATGTCAGCACCTGCATTTGTTGCCTCAGTGACTTTCTCGCCTCGTGCAATCACCGCAACTCGGACTTCTTGCCCGGTTCCCTTCGGTAGTGCAACGGTAGTTCTTAACTGTTGGTCACTGTACTTCGGATCAATGCCGAGACGGATGTGAGCTTCTGCGGATTCGGGAAATTTCGCCGTTGCAGTCTCTTTTAGCAGTTCTAAGGCTTCTAAAGGAGTGTAAGCCTTATCTTCGACTTTGGCACGAAGTTCTCTCGTGCGCTTGGATAGTTTCTTTACCATGTGTCTCCTGGGGTAATCGCGAGAAAGTCTCTCCCCCGAATAAAGGTTTAGTCGGCGATGGTCACGCCCATGTTACGAGCGGTTCCTTCGATGATTTTCATTGCTGCCTCGATGTCATTTGCATTGAGGTCAGGCAATTTGGTCTTGGCGATGTCTTCTAATTGAGTGCGGGAAATTTTGCCCACTTTCTTCTTGTTTGGCTCACCAGAACCGGTCTCAATTCCAGCCGCTTTTGCGATCAGTTTCGATGCAGGCGGGGTTTTGAGGATAAATGTGAAACTGCGGTCTTCGTAAACTGAGATTTCTACAGGAACGACCATTCCCGCTTGGTCTGCGGTTCTGGCGTTGTATTCCTTGCAGAACATCATGATATTGACCCCGTGCTGACCGAGCGCAGGTCCGATCGGCGGCGCAGGGTTCGCCTTGCCAGCATTAATCGCCAGCTTGATCACTGCGGTTACTTTTTTTGCCATCGATTCTTGACTTTAGTGAAAGTCGGTTAAATTTTCTCTACTTGGTTTACTTCGAGTTCTACCGGGGTTTCTCGCCCAAAGATAGACAGAAGTGCTTTGAGCTTGTTCCGCTCTGGGCTAACTTCGATCACTTCCCCTTCAAAGTCCTTAAACGGACCCGAAAGCACCGTAATCTTGTCGCCTGTTGCCATGTCGATTTTTCTGACTGGCTCCTGCTCTTGGGATTGTTTGAAGATGCGTTCGACTTCTCCATGTCCCAATGGCATTGGTTTGACGTGACCACGCCCCCGCCCATAACGCCGCTTTTGTTCGGCTCCGACGAAGTTGATCACGTTGGGAGTATTCTTAATTACCTGCCACGTTTCATCGTCCATCACCATTTTCACAAGGACGTATCCAGGGAATACTTTCTCAGCGGCTTCCTTGGGTCGTCCGTCTTTTTGGTGCCTCAGAATCGGCGTTTCAGGAATCTGAACATCCAAAATTCGATTCGCGACATCGAGCGTTTCGATGCGCTGTTCTAAATTCATTTTGACGCGCTTTTCACAGCCCGATGCTACCTGGACGGCGTACCAACGGGCACTTCTCGTCAACTGATCATCCGGGTTGTCATCAGTGCGATCGTTCTGAGTTTCGTCTGAAGTGTATGTCATCCGAACACCTTCACTTGTGCCCAATGAAAGAGTTGATCAACGAAATAGATTGTGGTTGCGGAGAGCGTGACCATCAAAATTACTGAAATGGATTCACCGATCAGTTGCTGTCGGCTGGGCCACACCACTTTGTCGAGTTCTTCTTTCGTTTCCTTAGCGAACTCGTTGGGGTTGAATCCTGATTTTTTGACCTCTTCTGTCTTTGCCACCGCTCTTGACTCCCAAATTTGCGCTCGACCGAATTCCTATCATAAAGACTTTTCTCGATCGCGGCACACGATCCGATCAAAATCGCACTCACACACAAAATCAGAGTAATTCAGCGCGCCCTGGAGGACTTGAACCCCCGACATCAGGTTTTGGAGACCTGCGTTCTACCAACTGAACTAAGAGCGCATATGCTGAACGACTCTGATTGCGTTCTGTATCTAGTTTATCAGGGAATGGACACTTGCGTCTAAAACCTGAAAAAACTAGGTCAAAGGACGATCGAAACGCTGTTTCAAGCGAGTTGCCTTGCCCACACGATCGCGTAGGTAGTACAGTTTCGCCCGACGCACTTTTGCCCGACGAATCACTTTGATGCTTTCGATGCGCGGAGAATGAATCAGGAAAACCCGCTCCACTCCAACGCCCTGAAACACACGTCGCACTGTGATGTTTTTCGTGATGCCAGCACTACCTTTTGCAATCACGACACCTTCATAGGGCTGCGTCCGTTCCTTGTCGCCCTCTTGAATGATCACGCCGACACGAACCGTATCCCCGATATAGATCGTGGGGATATTGTCTTTTAGCTGCTCCGCTTCGATCGAGCGGATGATTTCTTGCGCGTTCATAGGGGTAACAAAACTCACAATCGCGTATCTTAACGTATGAACTGCCACTTCGTCTATAGAGACTCTGAAGTTTCTTTTGCAGAAAGGCTTGAATCTTAAGTCAGGCTTAAATTCCGCCGATTATCCCCCTACCTGGGATTGAATTCTGAGAGATGGATCAACTCTACTGAACGTTTAGAACTCACGACTTGATCCGCTTCAAGATTGTCTCTCTCAAGGATGAATCTATGGTTTTTTTTCCACATCATTTGGCGCTGCACATTCCAGATGGTTTCTTGAATGTGCCCGTAACGTTGCTGACTTGGATATTTGCGATCGTGCTCATTGCAGTGAGTTTGAATCGCGTTCAAGCGGAGTATCAAGAGCGCACTGTACCGCTGATGGGAGTGTGTGCTGCGTTTATTTTTGCAGCTCAAATGATTAATTTTCCGATTCCGGGTGGAACTTCGGGACATTTGCTGGGTGGAACGCTGGCAGGTGTGCTGCTGGGTCCTTGGGCGGGATCGCTGGTGATGACGGTTGTGTTTATCGTGCAGGCGTTTTTGTTTCAGGATGGCGGCGTGACTGCACTGGGAGCCAATATTTTTAATATGGGATTGATCGGAACGTTTGGCGGCTATTACTTGTACCGATCGATTCGGAATGCAATGGGACGTGATGACTCCAAGGCAATTTTGACTGGGGCAGCGATCGCGGCTTGGGTCAGTGTGATGATTGCGGCGATCGTGTGTGCATTTCAGCTTGCCATTTCAGGTGCGGTGCCGCTTCCGGTTGCTTTGTCTGCAATGACGTTCTGGCATTTGATGATCGGGATTGGTGAGGCAGTCATCACAGTGATTGCTTTGAGCTACATCTTGAAAACTCGCCCGGATTTGATTCACCGAGCACCTCGCGCTGCTAGAGAGGACATGTCGCGATCGTACTCTTCACGCTAAAGGAAACTGATTATGTCTCAAGCTTCACAAACTCGAAATCGTGCTTTTGTTATCTCTGGATTAGGAATTGCCTTACTCGTTGCAGTGTTTTTATCCCCGTTTGCGAGTTCTAATCCAGATGGACTTGATCGGGTTGCTCAAGATCAGGGCTTTGAGAACAAAGCGACTGAGGAACCGATCGCGCACAAGCTGCCGTTTTATCAAATTTTTGAAGAATACCAATTGCGGGGTGTTCCAGAGCAGATTGCCACTCCCGCAGCAGGTTTACTTGGAACATTAGCCACCTTTGGCTTAGCTTGGGGTGCTGGCAAAGTTCTTATACGGAATCGTGAGCATCAATGATCTTGCTGCACATTGGCGCACTTCATTTAGCTGATGCTGAGGAAAAGAAAACTCCTTGGCATCGGTTGACCCCTCGATCGCGGGTATTGTGTGTGTTGCTATTAGTTTTTGCGATCGCGCTGACTCCGAATGGTCGGTGGTGGACTTGGGCAATTTATGGAAGCGCGATCGCGCTAATTATTCTCGCGAGTCGCGTTCAATTATCGGTTCTGTTAAAGCGGGTTGCTGTTGAATTTGTTTTTATTGGTGTCGTCATTCTTGGCACGTTGTTTCGAGGAGGCGGTGATGTTTTATTTCAATGGGGTTGGATACAAATTACGACTGAGGGCTTAACTGTTCTCGGTAGTGTTGCGCTTAAAGCATTTTTATCGTTACTGATTCTGAATACATTAGTTTTAACGACTTCGATTCCGGCATTGCTTCATGCGTTAGCCGCTTTGAAAATGCCGCCGTTGCTCGTAGCGATTCTTGCGTCGATGTATCGGTATATTTCGGTGTTGGGTGAAGAATTTGCATCGATGCAGAAAGCAGCTCGATCGAGAAATCTCATGCGAAATCCCAAACGGCAGAGAATTATCATCGGTAACATGTTCGGCTCGTTGTTCATCCGCACGTATGAGCGGGGTGAACGAGTGCACCAAGCCATGTTATCTAGAGGGTATCAAGGTTTACCTCCATTAGCAGAGGTTCAGAAAGGAGGACGGCGCGATATTCTAGCGTTGACTTTAACGGTTGCAGTTTTATTGTTCGGTCAGGCACTGTATTTGTTTCATGCACCATAATCCGATCGAGATTTACAATCTCTCATACTCTTATCCTGATGGCACTCAAGCCTTAAACGGTATGACTGTCTCAGTTCGCGCTACTGAACGAGTCGCGATCGTGGGCGCAAACGGTTCTGGAAAATCCACGTTATTGATGCACTTTAATGGATTAATTACACCGCAAGTGGGTCAAGTGATTGTGGGTGAATATCCAGTCGAAACACAGTACTTAAAACAGATTCGTGATTTTGTGGGAATTGTGTTTCAAAATCCAGATGATCAATTGTTTATGCCGACGGTTTGGGAGGATATTACTTTTGGTCCACTCAATCAAAGCGTGACCGGACAGGCATTAATCGATCGATGTGTTCATGCGATGCGCTGTGTGGGGCTTGATCCTGAGGCATATGGACCAAGAAGCGCAAACGGTTTATCAGGAGGAGAAAAGAAAAGAGTTGCGATCGCGGGAGTTCTCGCAATGCAGCCTCAAGTTCTCGTACTCGATGAACCGTCAGCACAGTTAGATCCGCGATCGCGTCGTCAGTTGATTGAGTTACTCGATACGTTGCCGCTCACACAGTTGATTGCAACGCATGATTTGGATTTGGCTTTGGAATTGTGTAGTCGAACGATCGTGCTTAGCAAAGGGGAAATTGTGTTCGATGGAGCGACTGAGCGGATTATGAGCGATCCAGAGTTATTAACGGAACATGCATTAGAGCCGCCTTTAAGTTACAGTCGCCCTTACTGTCAGATTGAGGATGCTTGAGGGGAACTTGATTGGGTTTGTCGGCTCCGTTCTCAGTCCGCCCCGAATTCTATTCCGGGGCGGGTGAATGCAATGAACGACAAACCTCAAATAACAACAATCCTCTAATAACAACAATCCTCGAACATCGTCCTACAACAGAGCCTGAATGTCTCTCTCAATATCTTCAGGCTTAGTCGTCGAAGGATAGCGTTTCACCACTTTTCCAGAACGATCGACTAAAAATTTCGTGAAATTCCACTTAATTCCTTCCGTTCCAAAAATTCCGGGTGCCGCTTTGGTCAAATACTTGAACAACGGATGTGCATTTGCACCGTTCACATCGATTTTTTCAAACAGAGGAAACGTCACACCAAAGCGCATTTCACAGAAGGATTGAATGTCATTTGCGCTTCCAGGTTCTTGTTGTCCAAACTGATTACAAGGAAATCCTAAAACTTCCAAGCCTTGATCTTTGTACTTGTTATAAACCGATTGTAGACCTTGATACTGAGGCGTAAAACCACATTGACTTGCAGTATTCACAATCAACAGCACTTTATCTTGATAGGTGCTGAGTGAAACAGACTGACCTTCGATCGTATTCACCGAAAAGTCATAGATAGATGGCGATGTTTGTGTAGTCATAACCATTGATGTGAAACTACTTCTCTAGTTTACATTTCTTGACAGCATTGTATTGATCGTTCTCTCGATCGCTCATCAAAAAGCTAGAGTGGAACTTGCTCGAAATTCTGGGGTCAACCCTTCACAGACCGAGTATTTTCTTCCATAGGTGCTTTCCATTATTCCTATGTTTTTTCTGAAATTTCTTCGGCAACATCGCTTTGCCAGCATTCTGTTCGTGCTCTGTCTAGGCGCGGTACTGCTCTCGAACTCTGTTCCTTTCTTGCAATCCGCGTCTGCTGTTCCGATGGCTTCGATGACCACGACCGATAGCGTTCGTAAAACAGTGCTCGAAAATGGGTTAACCGTTCTGACGAAAGAAGTTCCGACGGCTCCGGTAGTAACGGTACAAGTTTGGTACCGCATTGGATCACGAGATGAAGCGCAAGGCGTGAACGGCATCGCACACCAATTAGAACATTTGATGTTCAAAGGAACGAGCGATCGGCCCATTCAATTCGGTCGCTTATTTAATGCGCTCGGTAGTCAATCGAATGCCTTTACTAGCTACGATCAGACCGCTTATTATGGCACCGTTGCGCGGGAGAAATTATCTGCGCTTCTAGCACTCGAAGCCGATCGAATGCAAAGTGCACTGATTAATTCCGATTCATTGACCAGCGAAAAGCGCGTCGTCATTTCAGAGCTGCAAGGGTATGAGAATAGCCCCGATTATCGACTCGATCGAGCAGTGATGAAAGCCGCTTTTCCAAACTCTCCCTACGGTTTGCCTGTGGGCGGAACGAAAGCCGATGTCGAAAAGTTTGAAGTTGAGCAAGTTCGCAACTATTACCGCAACTATTACAGCCCCGACAATGCAACTTTGATTCTGGTGGGCGACTTTAAAACAGAGCCGACTTTGCAAACGGTGAAAGAACTCTTTGGCAAAGTGCCGAAGCGAGAAAAGGCAAAACCGACCACCGAGAAACCGACTTCAACGAGTGCAACACCTGCAAAGCCAACTCAACCGATCGTGCTTCGCGAAGCGGGTAGCGCTCCCTTGCTGAATGTGGTGTACCCATTACCAAAAGCAACTAATCCAGATGTTCCAGCACTGCACGTTTTAGATCTCGTTCTGACTGAGGGGCGGAGTTCTCGACTGTATCAAGCGTTGGTTGAAACGGGATTAGTCAGCGGATTTAGCGGCTATCCTGCCAATATGATCTCTGGTGGCTGGTATGACCTGTCTGCAACCGCTGCCCCGAATCAAGATTTGAACAAAGTCAATGAAACAGTTCAAGCAGTCCTAGCAGATGTTCGATCGAAAGGTGTGACCCAAGAAGAACTCGATCGCGCTAAAACTCAGCTAAAATCCTCGGTTCTGCTCAGAAATCGCGACATCACAAGCCAAGCATTTCAACTTGGAGATGATCAAACCGTCACAGGCGATTACAAGTTTACCGATCGCTTTTTGGCAAATGTCGATCGAGTCACTTCCGCCGATTTACAGCGAGTCGCGAAAACGTACTTTGCGCCAGATAAAGCCACGATCGGATTTTTCCAACCGACGACGATCGATGGAAAAGCGGGCGGTTCTGTGAATGCAGGTCAAACTGCTGAGAAATTTAATGCAGGTCCTCCAGTTGATCCGGCTCAAGTGGCAAAATATCTGCCTGCGGTGCAATCGGGCGATCGAACCACGCAAGCGCTACCAGAACGATACGTGTTACCGAACGGCTTGAAAGTGCTACTGATGCGTGATACCAGTACCCCAACGGTGTCGCTCACTGCCGCAATGCAAGCAGGTTCAGAATTCGATTCAACTGCAAAAGCTGGAATCGCAAAACTCACCGCAGATAATTTAACCAACGGAACAAAGACCAAAGATGCGCTGACTTTGGCGAAAACGTTGGAAGATCGCGGTATTAATTTCGGGATTGATACGAATCGCGAAAGCGTTTTGGTGAACGGGAACGCGCTTTCTGAACACCTTCCGATTCTGGTGCAAACGCTGGCAGATGTGGCGCAAAATGCAGCATTTCCAGAACGAGAATTAGAACTGTCTCGTGCTCGATCGCTAACCGCTCTCAAAATCCAATTAGATAATCCAGCGGTTCTGGCTCGTCGCGTCTTTCAGCAAACGGTTTACCCCGAAAATCACCCGTTCCACAGTTTCCCGACTGAATCTAGCTTAAAAGCAATTCAGCGTCAGGATTTGCTCAATTTCTATCAAACGCATTACCGACCAGATACCACGATCGTTTCTCTCGTGGGCGATTTTGATCCAACTCAGGTAAAAGCGCTGATCGAAAAAGAACTGGGCGGCTGGAAAGCGACAGGTAGAGCACCGAGTTTGACCTTCCCGCCCGTTTCCGCTCCGACTTCGACCGTTCGTCGCTATGCTCCCATTCCTGGAAAGACGCAATCGGTGACACTGATCGGATCAGCGGGTATCGATCGACGCGATCAACGCTTCTATAACGCCTCGGTGATGAATCAAATCCTTGGAGGCGATACGTTATCGAGTCGATTGGGGGCAGAAGTGCGCGATCGACAAGGATTAACCTACGGCATCTACAGCTATTTCCAAGCTGGAAATCGTCCGGGTCCGTTTGTAATCTCAATGCAAACCGCACCTGAAGATGCCGATAAAGCGATCGCCAGCACCGTTAAACTTCTAGATCAAGTTCGCACAAAAGGCGTGAGTCCAACTGAAGTCACGACTGCACAGCGATCAATTACCAGCGGCTACCCGGTCGATTTAGCGAATCCCGATCAGCTTGCCTCAGTCGTACTGATGAACGAGTTATATGGATTGAATCCGACCGAACTCCGTCAGTATCCGACTCAGATCAATTCCGTCACACCCGCGCAAGTCAACGAATCGGCTCAAGAATTGATCCGACCTGAAAATCTGATTATTGTGACTGCCGGACCGCCAAAAGCGTAATTCCTTGCGACAAAAATTAAGATTTCTTAAAGGATGTGACGTTTCTGCCACATCCTTTTATTTTGTTGATAGGAACGCGCAGAACAATTGAAATATAGTAAAAATGTTCTATTCAAACAGCGATGGGTTCGCTAAAATGAGAGTAGAATCGAATACCCAATGGGCAGATTGCCTATGGAAACGTTTCGGACATCGGATTGATCCCAATCCCCTGTGTTCTCTACCCACTTGAATCGAAGCTCTATGCTCCCTTCAAGCGTTGCGCCAAGTCCCTTTACTGCCTCAACAATGACTTTAAAAGTGTCTCCTCAGTCCCAACTCCCAAACTGCGACCGTGTTGCGCTTCAGATCCCGTCCTTGGCGAGAGAGTTTTTTCCTGATCCAACGTTACGCTTAATGCCATGAATCTACTAACTTTGGATCAGACCTGTTGTTTCGTGATCGCTTTTCTTCTAATCCGTGAAAGTGCGATCGATTCTGTTTGATGGAAGACTGTGGCAGATGCCAAGCTGCGGTCTAATTTAGTGATATTCGAGTAATTCGCTCAGGAGAAGCATAATGCTACACCGCAAGATCTATCAACTCTGTTGTGATGGTCGCGAAGTCTGGATCTTCTTGCGGGATCAACAGCGCTGGATCGAACGCGCCAAAATTCTCGACATCGAAGGAGATTTGGTCACGTTGCGCTATGAAACCGATGAGGAAGACGAAAACTGCTCTTGGGAAGAAATGGTTCGCCTCGAAAGTATTGGGGCTGTGACTCAAAAGTTGTCCTCTGTGCCGAAAGGATGTGTTGATCCGCTGGTGTCGGACGATTGCCCCGAAGCGGAACAGATTTCCAATCCGTTTGACAAACGCGAAGATTAATCAGCATTGAATTTAGAAACGAAAGAAGGGCAGCACACCCTTCTTTTTTTGTCATTCTGGTGTCATAAATCTTCATCATCATAAAAATATCGTTTCTGATTCATCTTCTCTACGATGTTTCAATTCTCTATCGCTAAACGTTCCTCAGTTTGGATGGCGGCACTGGTCGGGAGTGTGGTGACCGCTCAAGGATTTTTTGGACTCGCTTCACGTCCAGTGACCACGGCTCAATTTTCTGAACCTCGATCGATTCAAGTCGAAGCTCCAGACGCTGACACTCGATCGACGGCTGCTTTCGTGCTTACAGCTTTAGGTCTGGGCGCTGTTGGTTACGGTTGGGTGCAATCGAGAAAGCCGTCTGGTTCTCGAGTCCATTACGGTCAAATCGATCGACAACTGTTGCTCCTGATGCACCAAGATCGGGCAGCGGCGGAACGGCTCGTGGATCAAATGCAGCGCAAACACCCCGAACGATCGCGGCAGTGGTGTATTGAGAAAGTGAAGTACGATTTGCAGCGCGATCGACATTGATAGAAGGGCGATCGGGGTGAAAACTTCGATCGCTACTTCTATCGTTATGATTAGGGCAAGGCAAAGCGGAGGATTCTTATGGTCAGCACACCAGAAGTGTCTCAAATTCAACTCGGTGAAAATCGGGTCGTGCTTCATAACGTAGAATGGGACACCTATGAAGCTTTGTTAGCGGCATTTGGAGAGCGTTCTGTACCGCGCCTTGCTTATTATCACGGTACGTTAGAGATCATGTCTCCACGCGAAGAACACGAAAATGGAAACGCCTTAGTTAGCGATTTCATCAAAATTCTGGTTGAGGAACTCGATCAGAATCTTAAGAGTATGGCATCGACAACGCTAAATCGAAAGGATCTAGCCGTAGGAGCAGAGCCAGATAGTGCTTTTTACATTGCAAATGAACCATTAGTGCGGGGTAGGAGAGTTGACCTCAATATTGATCCGCCGCCTGATCTAGTGATTGAAGTCGATATCACTCACACTGACATTAACAAGAACGCACTATACGCAGAAATGGGAGTTGGTGAATTCTGGCGCTACAACGGAAGAATCCTAACAATTTATCAACTGCAAGAAGGTCAATATGTTGAGGTAGCAGCAAGTCCAACCTTCTCTTGGGTACAGAAAGAGCGTCTGTACCAGTTTCTTAGAAATTGCGCTCAGAAAGGAGAAACAGCAGCAAAACGATCGCTTAGATCTGGGATCAGAGAACAACTTTAATTCACTTCAAATCTAGCAATCCTTCTTCTTTCAATTTTGGATTAAATCGAATTTCGGCTTGAACATTTCGCGCTTTGAGTTGCGTCATGATTTCAGATTCCACACGCCGAGCAGCATTTTTCAGTGCTTTGATTTGTCCAAGTTCGTCGATCGCTTTTTCGTAAGTCGATCGCTCTTCATCAGTCATGAATTCTTTAACCTGAATCGGCTGCGTCCATTTCGCTTCATCGCTGATCGCTGTCCCTTCCAACCAAGCAGCACGAATCGTTTCGAGAATGGTGCGATTGGGTCGATCGATAACTTGAACTTTCACCCAATAGCATTCAGAAACGCATCGAACTAAATGCTGTCTCAAGCTCAAGAAAACATCTCTAGAAAAACCAACATACTTTAATGTCTTCGTTTGATCAAAAATTGCATAAATGCCAACTTTGCCTTGAAACTGTTCCAAAAGTTGACCGTTTGAATCGATGAACGGTAGGAATTCTAAATCGGTTAGCGCGGGAATTTCAGTCATGGAAATCAGTAATTGAGGTTGATCGATCGTAGTATATTGGGCAATGCCGATGCTTGCACCGCGCTTCGCGTTCGCCAAACTTAACGATGAGTCAATCTAATTCTGTTCAGATTCCCGCTTGTGCTTGGACACGCCCGATCGGGCAAGGGTGGGAAAAGCCTTATACCGTCCGCTACGCGAGTAATTTAGATGATGGCGCGTGGCATGGTGCACCGTTGGGCGGATTTGGCGCAGGATGTATTGGTCGATCGTCAAAAGGTGATTTTAATCTGTGGCACATTGATGGCGGAGAACATATCTTTGAATCGATGAGCGCTTGTCAGTTCAGTGTGTTTGAACAGGTGGGAGAACAATCACAAGCGTGTGCACTCACGACGGATCAAACGTTGGCAAATTGGCGATCGTATCCTCAAAATTCTGGAACTTATGCCGCATTGTATCCGCGCAGTTGGTTCAAATATGAGAATGTCTTTCAAGCTCAATTAACTTGTGAGCAGCTTTCACCAATCATTGCTAATAACTATCAAGAAACGAGCTATCCAGTTGCAGTGTTTCAATGGACAGCACACAATCCTACAAATCAGCCCATCACGCTCAGCATTATGCTGACTTGGGAAAATATGGTGGGATGGTTTACAAATACGCTCAAATCGCCGGAAATTCGGATCAGGGATGACGGTAGCCCCGTGTATGAATACCAGCCCCGAATGTATCAAAGTGCGGGTAACTTTAATCAGCTAACGGGAAATGAGCAACAATTAGCGATCGTCATGTCCCGCGATGTAGATCAACCGAAAGAAGGTGACGGACAATGGGCGATCGCAACTTCGCTCAATCCGTACCTTTGGGAAGTTTTCTATCACACTCGTTGGAATCCCGAAGACGGTTCGGAACTATGGGAAAGCTTTTCACGCGATGGATCATTAAGCGATCGAGATGATGAAACACGATCGACCGGAGAACGAATCGGAAGCGCGATCGCAGTTCGTTTCACTTTAAAGCCCGGTCAAACATTGCAAATCCCATTCGTCCTCAGTTGGGACTTTCCGATCACCGAATTTGCAGAAGGTGTCGAGTATTTTCGCCGCTATACCGATTTCTTTGGTCGCAACGGTCAAAATGCTGTGTCGATCGCTCGAACTGCTTTGAAGTATCATCGATCGTGGCAGGAAAAAATTCAGACTTGGCAAGCTCCGATTCTCGATCGATCGGATCTTCCCGATTGGTTCAAGATGGCATTGTTCAACGAACTCTATGATCTCACTCAAGGTGGAACCGTGTGGAGTGCTGCCGATGAGCGCGATCCGGTGGGACAATTTGCGGTGCTAGAGTGCATCGATTATCGCTGGTATGAAAGCTTAGATGTGCGATTGTATGGATCGTTTGGATTGTTGATGCTGTGGGCAGAACTTGAAAAATCAGTCATGCGATCGTTTGCTCGTGCCATTCCTCAACAAGACGATCGCACTCGTGTCATCGGTTATTACTATACGATCGGCGCGGATATTCCGATGGCGCTGAGAAAAGCTAAAGGTGCAACTCCACACGATCTAGGTGCACCGAATGAACACGTTTGGGAGAAAACGAACTATACCGCGTATCAAGATTGCAATCTGTGGAAAGATTTAGGCTCTGATTTTGTTTTGCAAGTTTATCGGGACTATCTACTCACAGGTGCAACGGATAAAGCATTTTTAGAAGAATGTTGGGATGCGATCGTAGAAACACTCCTCTATCTCAAACAGTTCGATCTCGATAATGATGGCATTCCAGAAAACTCAGGCGCACCGGATCAAACCTTTGATGACTGGCGGTTACAGGGAGTAAGCGCTTATTGTGGCGGCTTGTGGATTGCTGCACTCGAAAGTGCGATCGCAATTGGTAAAATTCTCGATCGACCTGTTGATCTTTATCAATCCTGGTTAGCTCAATCTCGCACAATTTATCAAGACAAGCTCTGGAATGGAACCTACTATCGATTAGACAGTGGTAGCGGTTCCGAGGTCGTCATGGCAGATCAACTCTGCGGACAGTTCTATGCCAGATTGTTGAACTTACCCGACATTGTACCGATCGAATGTTTACAATCCGCACTTCACACCGTTTACGATGCTTGTTTTGTACGATTTAGCCAGAAAATGGGCGTACAAATCGGAGCCGCAAACGGCGTTTTACCTGACGGTTCCCCTGAAAATCCGAATGCCACTCATCCGTTAGAAGTTTGGACAGGCATTAACTTTGGAATCGCAGCATTTTTAATGCAAATGGAAATGAAAACGCAAGCTTGGACGCTAACAGAATCCGTTGTGCAACAAATTTACAACAACGGACTGCAATTTAGAACACCAGAAGCGATCACAGCAGCAGGAACCTTTCGAGCCAGCCACTATTTAAGAGCAATGGCAATCTGGGCGGTGCTTCTGATGTTCGATCGACGTTGACATAAAACCGCCATGTCAAGATCGGGCAATGCGTGTACACTCAACAAACGGATTAAAAATATCTTAAATTCCGATCAGAGTGCTATTGGCAAGATAGTATCGATCGATTCCCTTGTGTTCCAAGCGTTACGCTCCCACAATCTCACTGAGTAGAACGACACGAATGAAACGAATATCGCGCTTCCTAGCCTTTCTGTTGGGGTTCCTGCTAGTTATATTGCCGATTAGCACCAATTGGGTGATGCCCGGAGTGGCTCAATCAAAACCCGCTCAGCGACCCAATGCCGAAGTCGATCGATCACAGCTTCGCCCCTTTGATGAAGTCATTAAAGACACTAAACCCCTCAAAGGATTGTTCACGCTGTATCAGAACGAAAAAATAGGAAGAGTTCTACTAGAGATTTCGCCGAATCAACTTGATCGCAATTTCTTTGCAGCGATGACGCTCGAAACCGGAGTCGGAGAACGCGGAATCTATAGCGGTTTACCACTCGGCGATTTTCTCTTCACGTTCCGCCGCGTCAATAATAGCATTCAGTTTGTAGTTCCAAATTTTTATTTCCGAGCGGATCAAGGCATTCCGATCGAGCGATCGATTCAGCGATCGTTCAGTGATTCTGTGCTAGAAACCTTGCCGATTCGCAGCATTCACGCAGAACGGAAAAGCTTTCTGGTTGAACTCAATCCATTATTATTATCAGATTTACCTGGATTGATGCCTTTCTTATCGGCTTCGCTGCAAGGATCATACAATCTGGAGTCTGGAAATTCTTACTTCGATCGGATCAAAGCCTTTCCAGAAAATATCGAAGTTGAATCCGTCTTTGCTTTTAGTGGAAGCGGCAACGGTGACAATTTTCCGACCTATATCGAAACCCTTCCGGACAGTCGAGCGTTTAGCCTAAAAGTGCGATACAGCCTCTCTCAACTGCCCGAAAACAATAGCTATCGTCCAAGATTAGCAGACGATCGAATTGGTTACTTTATCACTGCCTACAAAGACTATACGACTGATACGTCCAGACGACCGTTTGTCCGATACATCAACCGCTGGAACTTACAAAAGAAAGATCCAAACGCTCCATTGTCTGAACCTGTAAAACCGATCGTTTTTTGGATCGAAAACAGTGTTCCGCTAGAGTATCGCGATGCGGTGCGTGAAGGTGCTTTATTGTGGAATCGCGCCTTTGAAAAGATTGGATTCAAAAATGCGATCGAAGTCAAACAAATGCCCGATAAAGCCGATTGGGACCCGGCAGATGTCCGTTACAACACGATTCGCTGGTTCAATACCAACGACGCGATTTTCGCGATGGGACCCTCCCGCGTCAATCCACTCACAGGTGAAATTCTCGATGCAGATATCATTGTTTCGGCTGACTTTGCTAGAGCAATGAAAGAAGACTATCGCACCCTGGTTGAACAGAATCAAATGCGATCGGCTCCATTTGTTGCTCAACTAACGAGCAATCCGAACCTCTGTAGCTATGGAATGGCTGCTCAAGCAATCCGCAAACAAGCAAAAACCGACGCGAAAAAGCAAGCTCCTCGATTACGGTTTGGTTCGCATCTCGGCAACTATCAAGACCTTTGCTTTGGAGTCGATACCGCGAAACAGTTTGCAGTCGGAAATATGTCTTTATCTCTGATGCAAAACGTTTTACCAAGTAGTCCTGAGATGAAAGCCTTTGCTCAGGAATTCATGCGGAATTTGATTGCTCATGAAGTCGGTCATACTTTGGGACTGCGGCACAACTTCCGATCGAGCGCAATGCTCAAACCAGAAGAGCTAAATAACACAGCCATCACCCAGAGCAAAGGACTAACCGGATCAGTGATGGACTATGCACCTGTGAACTTAGCACCGCAAGGAACCAAGCAGGGAGACTATTTCTCACACACGATCGGACCTTATGACGAATGGGCGATCGAATACGGTTACACGCTCTTAGATGCCAGAGTTCCACAAGCTGAACGCCGCGAACTCGATAAAATTGCTCAACGCGCCCCCCAGCCTGAACTCACCTACGCGACTGATGAAGATCTCACTTATCTTGATCCGAAAACGAATGTCTTCGATATGAGCGACGATTTGCTCACCTACAGCGAATGGCAACTAAAGAATGCCCGTGAAATGTGGAATCGCGTCGATCAACGCTTCCCATTCCAAGGGGATAGCTTCAACGAAGTTCGAGTCGCATTCAATTCGGTGTTTGACTACTACTTCCAGTTCTCCACTTTCTTGAGCGAGTACATCGGAGGACAGTACTTTAATCGATTCAAAGCGGGAGATGCTCAGGGACGATTGCCGTTTGAATCAGTGCCGATCGATCAACAACGTCGCGCCCTCGCCCTAATTCAGCAGTACGTCTTTAGTGAAGATCCCTTCCGGTTCTCACCTGATTTCCTCAACAAGTTAGCACCTTCTCGCTGGTCACACTGGGGAACTGAGCCAACCTCGAACTTAGATTATCCAATTCACGACAACATTCTGTTTCTCCAAAGCTTTGTGTTGTATTCGCTGTTGGACTACGATCGCTTAGCCCGTCTAAGAGATTCGGAACTCAGAACCCAAGCCGGACAAGGAATGACGATTCCTGATCTATTCGATACGCTGCAATCGAGCATTTGGGGCGATGTGATCAAGCCGCAAGACAATCTCAAACTATCCGGGTTACGTCGTGCCTTGCAGCGACAATACATGGAAGCCATGATTGCAATGATGTTGCGGCAGGCGGATGCTCCTGATGATGCGCGAACAGTTGCAAGGTACGAATTAAAACAGCTTCATCAGGCAATCGATCGAGCCATGCGCCGCGTTAATGAAAAGGAGATTTATACAAAGGCACATCTAGAAGAAGCTCGCGATCGTATTGCAAAAGCTCTAGATGCTCAATTGCAATCGCAGTAAGTTGCATGTTTCAATCTCTTCCCAAGCAAATTACCTTTGATGAATTTATCGTTTGGTATCCAGAACAGTCAGAGCATCGTTATGAATTGCGTAACGGCGATGTCGTTCAAATGACTAAACCAACTGGTAAACACTCAAATTTGGGCGGCTACATTGCTCTGAAGCTAGGGAATGAGATTGAACGATTGCAGATCCCTTACTTTGTACCGAAAGATTGCGTCGTGAAGTACCGTGAGTCTGGATATGAACCAGATGCCATTGTTCTCGACGAGCAGGCACTTGAAGATGACCCGCGATGGGAAAAAGAATCTACTATCACTCAGGGTAAATCCGCCAAACTTGTAATCGAAGTGACAAGTACAAACTGGAGTGATGATTATGCTTTAAAGCTGGAAGATTACGAGGCTTTAGGCATTCAGGAATACTGGATTTGTGACTATCTTGGATTAGGCGGAAAGCGCTACATCGGTTCACCCAAGCAGCCCACGTTCTCGGTCTATCAATTAAACAAAGAAGGGGAGTACGAACTGAGACAATTTCGGGGAGAGCAAGCGATCGCATCAAAAGTCTTCCCCGAATTACAGCTCAGTCTCAATCAAATTCTAGAGCGCATCAATTCATAGCATACTGCTCATCTCTTATCCTCAAGTTGTATATTCAGCGTTGATTTTCACATAGTCATAGCTCAAATCACAGCCCCAAGCTTTTCCACTTCCTGTCCCGTTTCCAATACTGACGGCAATAATTACAGGATGATCCAGCACTTGTCGATCGCCGTCTAAACTTTTCGCCGCTTGTTGCTTCAAATACTCACTCGCGCCTGCTCGATCGAACGGCTGCGGCTGTCCATTCTGCATCAAAACAAACTCACCGAGCTTGATCTGCAATTCTTCCTGGTCGAATGTCACATCAGCTCGTCCTGCGGCTCCAGCAATTCTCCCCCAGTTCGGATCGCGTCCAAAGATCGCAGATTTGACTAAAGACGAACCTGCGATCGTTCGTGCCACTTTTCGCGCCGATTCATCATCTACGGCACCTGTGACCTGAACTTCGATTAAACAGGTTGCTCCCTCGCCATCTCGTGCGATCGCTTTCGCTAAATAAATACACACCTCAGTTAGCATCGCTTCGAGTTTGTCCGCTTCAGCTCCGGATTCCGTAATCGCTGGCGTTCTTGATTGTCCATTTGCTAATGCAATCAAACTGTCATTCGTGCTGGTATCGCCATCAACGGTGATTTGGTTAAAACTACGATCGGCAGCCCGACTTAACATTTCCTGCCAGAGGTGTGAAGAAACTGCTGCATCACAAGTAACGAACGCTAACATCGTCGCCATGTTTGGGTGAATCATGCCGGAACCTTTGGCAATGCCGCCGACACGAACCGGGCGATCGCCGATCGCGGTTTCGAGCGCGATCGATTTCGTGACTAAATCGGTAGTCGTAATTGCTTTGGAAGCCGCGGCATTTCCGGTGTCGCTTAGACTTGCGACCAAATTTGGAATTGCCGATCGCAATACATCCATTTTGATCCGCTGACCGATCACTCCAGTTGAAGCCAGCAAAATCGTGTCTGAGGCAAGATTCAACGCTTGGGCGACTAGTTGAGCCGATTCGAGCGCGTCAATCATGCCTTGTGCGCCTGTGGCAGCGTTGGCTTGTCCGGCATTACAGAGAATCGCACGGGTATTCGATTTCGTTTGAAGGCGTTCGCGGCAGTAATCGACGCAGGCAGCGCGAACTTGAGATACGGTAAAGACTCCAGCCGCGATCGCATCGACTTCAGAGACGATTAAGGCTAAATCCGGTAAACCAGATGGTTTGAGTCCAGCGGTAATTCCTGCTGCCTTGAAGCCTTTGGGGGCGGTCACTCCACCTTCGATTTGCTGCCAGTCTGCCATGATATGCCCTTCCTAAGTTCCTGAAACAGCGATTATATCGAGAGTCGCGATTTGGAGCTAGGGGTTTAAACAAGAAAAAAGGAGGGTCGCGCTGGGCGATTCCCCCCTGTCATCAGGGTGCATCTACTTATCACAGTATGCCATTGATAGGGTGAGGGGTGTAACCCCCTTCGCTGAACTTCGTAAAACTTACATCGATTTTTTGACAGAGCTTCACAAAAGTCAGTATTTTTGCGGTGATTAAAGCAATTCTGAAGTCTTGACTACTCTGAGAATACTAGAGAAGGAGACACGATCGCAGTGTTATTGACATCGCTACTGTAAAATTCAAACACTGACAATCAGTTTCTTCTTTCAATAACACTCGTCCTTCGTCCTCGAAACCGGAAATGCGATCGAAGTTCAAGTACCGATACAAATCAACCTTCACTTAAACCAGTCAAAATAAAGCTTTCTTCTCAAATCTGTGCGGAAATTCCAGTAATGACGTGTTCTAGGTGGAGTGGATTCTCGACGCGCTTCGAGGCATTAAGAATCTCCAAACCAATTAAATTTCCCTCAATGTCATAGTCCAAGATCACACCAGGACTGTCCTCACGACTATCCTCAGAAGCAGCATCTGATAACAGAATCGTCAGAATATCGACTTCTGAATCATAGGTAACTTTCATTCTGACCTCCAATATCGAGAAATTTGAGTCGTTTTGTAAACCATGGATACAATCAAGGGCTGCGTTCGCTCATACACTACTGCTCTAAGTAGATAAAGCTTACCGTTAGGAAACAAGACTTGCGACTGATAGATTTTTGCTCCATCACTATCGTCAATAATTTGCTGAGGATTTTGTAGTACTGCGTCTAGTAAATCTTCTGGAATTCTTCGCTGCTGCAATTTCTCTGCGGCGTGTCGAGAAATATAGAAACTCATGAAGTTGATTAATAAAGAAGGGCGAAGCCTTGTTCACCCTTCATTTACTTTGCACACTAAGCGCCGATCGACGAAACCAGTTTGGCTTCTTCTTCTTTCGACAAGACGCGACCTTCATCTTCAAAGCCGGAAATACGATCGAAGTTCAAGTACTGATACAGATCTGCCGCAAATGGATCGATCTTCGCTTGCACGACGCTCATGTATTCCTCAAGGGTTGGAATCTTACCGAGAAGGGCACACACTGCTGCAAGTTCCGCAGAACCCAGATAGACCTGTGCTCCTTTGCCCATCCGATTGTTAAAGTTCCGGGTCGAAGTTGAGAACACCGTTACACCGTCATCAACTCGTGCTTGGTTGCCCATACAGAGCGAACATCCCGGCATCTCGGTTCTAGCTCCGGTCGCCTGGAAGATGTCGTAAACGCCTTCGGCTCTTAGCTGCTGTTCATCCATGCGAGTCGGGGGAGCGATCCAAAGTCTGGCTTTGGCGACTCCTGCACCTTCGAGGATTTTGGCAGCGGCGCGGTAATGTCCAATGTTGGTCATGCAGGAACCGATGAAGACTTCGTGGATCGGATCGCCTGCACATTCGGTCATGAGCTTGATGTTATCGGGATCATTCGGAGCGGCGACGATCGGTTCTTTAAGCTGATCCAAATCGACCTCGATAATGTCCGCATATTCGGCATCGGAATCCGCTTGTAACAAATGGGGATCAGCGAGCCAGTCTTCCATCTGACGAACGCGACGCAGAATCGTACGAGCATCGCCGTATCCACGGGCAACCATGTTTTTCAGTAGAGCCACATTCGATCGCAGATATTCGGAAACGGTCTCAACCGAAAGCGCGATCGTACATCCCGCCGCCGATCGTTCAGCCGTGGCATCCGTCAATTCAAACGCTTGCTCTAACTGCAAATCTGGCAATCCTTCCATCTCGATAATTTTGCCAGAGTAAACGTTTTTCTTGTTTTCTTTAGAAACCGTGAGTTTTCCTTGCTGCATCGCAACATAAGGAATCGCATTCACTACATCACGTAGAGTGACACCGGGCTGCAATTTACCTTTGAATCGAACTAGAACGGATTCCGGCATATCAAGTGGCATTGCACCGAGCGCCGCCGCAAACGCGACTAAACCCGATCCCGCCGGAAACGAGATCCCAAGCGGGAAGCGAGTGTGCGAATCGCCGCCTGTTCCAACCGTGTCAGGTAGCAGCATTCGGTTCAGCCAGGAGTGAATAATGCCATCACCTGGACGCAGAGAAACGCCGCCGCGAGAATTGATAAAGTCTGGAAGTTCGTTATGCGTTTTGATGTCTACGGGTTTCGGATAAGCTGCCGTATGACAGAAACTTTGCATCACTAGATCGGCACTGAATCCGAGGCAAGCGAGTTCTTTGAGTTCGTCGCGGGTCATGGGTCCGGTTGTGTCCTGCGATCCAACCGTGGTCATGATCGGCTCACAAGAAGTTCCGGGACGAACGCCGGGAAGTCCACAGGCTTTACCCACCATCTTTTGAGCGAGGGTGAATCCTTTTCCGGTATCGGTCGGCATTTTGGGACGCACAAACAGATCGGAAATCGGTAAGCCCATTGCCGATCGAATTTTATCGGTCAGCGTTCGCCCAATCAGTAATGGAATCCGTCCACCCGCACGAACTTCATCTAGAATCGTGTCTGGTTTTAAGGTGAAGGTCGAAACCACTTCGCCCGATCCATTCGTGATCTCACCTTTGTAGGGGTAAATCGTGATTACATCACCTGTATTGAGATTCGTGACATCACATTCGATCGGTAAAGCACCCGAATCTTCCGCCGTGTTGAAGAAGATCGGCGCAATCTTGCCACCGAGAATGTAACCGCTCGATCGCTTATTCGGCACAAACGGAATATCCTCGCCAATGTGCCATAGTACCGAGTTAATCGCGGATTTTCGAGAAGATCCCGTTCCCACGACATCGCCCACATACGCCAGCGGATGACCTTTCTGTTTTAATTGCGCGATCGTTTCGAGCGATCCCGGTTGTCGCGTTTCCAACATTGCCAGCGCGTGAAGGGGAATGTCTGGGCGTGTCGTGGCATGAGTAGCGGGTGATAAATCATCTGTATTTGTTTCACCCGGAACTTTGAACACCGTCACCGTAATCATTTCAGGCAACGGAGCGCGATTGGTAAACCAGTCCGCATTTGCCCAAGAATTCAGCACATTCTGAGCGTAAGAATTTCCGCTCTCTGCCAGTTCTTGCACATCGTGAAAGGCATCATACACGAGCAGCGTTTTACTTAGAGCCGCTGTTGCCGTTTCTGCAATTTCAGGATTCGATGACTTGAGCAATTCGATCAAAGAATGCACGTTGTAGCCGCCCATCATCGTACCGAGCAGTTCGACGGCTTCCTGAGGCGAAATCAGCGGGCTAGTCGTTTCACCTTTTGCGATCGCGCTTAAGAAACTCGCTTTCACATAAGCGGCTTGATCAACTCCAGGCGGAACACGATCGCGTAACAGAGACAATAAAAACGCTTCTTCACCCGCAGGCGGAGCCTTGAGCAATTCGCACAGTTCCGAAGTTTGCTGCGGACTCAGGGGAAGCGGTGGAATTCCTAATTCAGCCCGTTGCGCGACGTGTTGACGGTAAGATTCAAGCATATTCGGAGGTATTGAGTGTGTAGATTCAGCAGCTTTATCACTCTATCGCGAACTTTGAATCTACGTCTTTTCAAAGAAAAGTAATCTGGAGAACTTGACAACCCTCTCAAGGTAAAATGTCTGTACTTCAAAATCTTTTCAACCGCGATAATTTTCCTGTATCAACTCTTACGAAACTTGTTTTGCAGATCCGCTACCGTCACTAGAATGTGACTCAGACCACAATTCATGCGCCTAGAGCAATTGCAGGCATTTTTAGCGATCGCAGAAACCGGAAGTTTTCAACAAGCTGCCCGAAAATGTGATGTGACCCAATCAACGATTAGCCGCCAGCTTCAATCGTTGGAGACGGATTTGGGAATGCAGCTTTTCCACCGAACCGCACAAGCAAAATTAACGGTCGCGGGTGAGCAATTTTTACCTCGCGCTCGAAAGATTTGCCAAGAGTGGAAAAATGCGATCGCTGAACTCGAAGAACTTCGATTAGGCAAACAGCCAGAGTTGTGTATTGCTGCAATTCATTCCGTCTGTGCGTTTCATTTACCGCCCGTATTGCAGCAATTTTGTCAGGACTATCCGGAAGTTCAGTTGCGGGTGACTTCATTGGGCAGCGATCGCGCTTTGAAAGTGCTCAAAGATGGACTGGTAGATATTGCGATCGTGATGAACAATCGTTTTCTCACCGCTGGATCAGAAATGGTTGTTGATGTGCTTTACGATGAGCCAGTTCGCATCTTAATGTCAGCCGATCATCCATTAACTCAATTTGAATCTGTGCCGTGGTCGGAACTGGTTCACTATCCGCAAGTGGTATTCAAAGATGGCTACGGAATGCAGCGATTGGTGCAAGAACAATTCCAACGCCAAGGAGCTATTCTCAAAGCTGCACTAGAACTAAACACATTAGATGCGTTTCGAGGAGTGGTTAGGCAAGGAGAATTGATTGCACTACTGCCTCAAGGTGCAATTCATGACATTCATCTTGATCCGACTTTAGTTGTGCGATCGACGGCTGATCCGACACTCGTTCGCCAGGTTGTGCTTGTGACGACTCAAGATCGATTGCAGATTCCGCCGATTCAGCGATTCCGAGAGTTAGTCCGAGAGGTGATGCACCCTGCATTTCTCACACGGTTGCCAAAAGCGATCGTCTAAATTGATTTGATATGATAAAACACTTTGCCCTGTGCAACTATTCATTCTAGGTTAAGAGCTATGAGCATCGAGTTTCGGGAGTTGCTAAGAAAAGTTGGAAGCGGACCTCATACGAGCGAGGATTTAACCCGCGAAGAAGCAGAAACCGCGACTCGATTAATGCTGCTCCAAGAAGCAACTCCCGCACAGATTGGAGCCTTTATGATTTCTCACCGGATCAAACGTCCGACCGGGGAAGAACTGGCAGGAATGTTAGATGCGTATGATGCGTTGAGCGAGAAACTACCAGCGATCGCATCAAAAATTCCCGTAACTGTGATGTGCAATCCTTACGATGGTCGATCGCGTACGGCTCCATTTAGTCCATTAATTGCGCTGGTACTCTCTGCGGCAGGAGTTCCAGTAGTGCTGCATGGAGGCGATCGAATGCCGACAAAAGATGGTGTTCCGCTGATCGAACTCTGGGATGGATTGGGCGTAAATTGGAAACCCTTATCCATTTCCCAAGTTCATCAAGTTCTAGAAAGTACAGGTTTAGGCTTTGTTTATCTCCCGACTCATTTTCCCTTAGCTCAAGGCTTAGTTCCCTATCGCGACCAAATCGGTAAGCGTCCGCCGTTTGCGACTTTAGAACTGATGTGGAATCCGTATGCAGGCGAATCACATCTAGTCTGTGGCTATGTGCATCCACCGACCGAAGGGATGTTCCGAGATGCGTTTGCGCTCCGGGGGACTACGAATTTTACTAGTGTCAAAGGGTTGGAAGGGAGTTGTGATTTACCCCGCGATCGCACTGCGATTATTGGCATGGGTCAGGGGGAAAAGTTCGATCGATTAACCTTAGTCCCGCGTGATTACGGGTTTGCAGCGAAAGAACTGCCGTTAGTGCCTCTCGATCAATTTGCCGATGAAATGAAATCAGCGTTGAAGGGTGAACCTTCGGAATTGTTGCAGGCGATCGTTTGGAATAGTGGATTTTATCTGTGGCGGGCGGGGGCTTGTACAAGTATTGAGGCGGGATTTTCGCAAGCTAAGGCGATTTTGGAATTGGGACAGGCGGAGCGGAAATTGCAGCAGGTGGTGAGCGCGATCGAGAATGTGCGATCGGTTGCCCGAATTGGATAAACCTGGCGCGTCAATGTCACCAGGTCTTAAAGTTGTAAATTAAAGTGCACCCGCTGCCGTCTTATCCAATACGCCGCCCAAATGCGTCGTGATATTCATCGCCATCAACATCGGAGGTTGATCGGCTCCATTTACGTAATCAATCACGCTCACCGCACCATTGCCCTGTTTGAAATTCCAGAATGCAGCAGAGGTTAAACCCGAAACATAACAGAGAATCGCTTTGTTAATGGCATCGTGAGCGACGACGAGAATGGTTTCTCCGGGTCGGGCGGATTGTACGATCGCATTCCATCCCGCAACCGCCCGATCCCACACCTGCTGCAAATTCTCACCTTCCGGCATCTGTACGGTTTCCGGTTGACTTTGCCATTGATGCAGCAAACCTGGATAGCCTGCCTCAATTTCAGATTCAAATTTCCCTTCCCAAAGTCCGTGACTGATTTCGCGCAAGTCGTCCCGCAATTTCAGTTCAATTTCAGGATGATATTTGAGAATAATTTCTGCGGTTTCTTTCGGTCGCGCCATCGAACTACTCACAGCGGAATCAATCTGCACCGATTTTAGAAATTCTGCGGCTTGTCCAGCTTGCACTCGTCCATTGTCATTCAACGGCACATCAATCTGACCTTGAAACCGTCCCTGCCGATTCCATTCGGTTTCACCATGTCGCACTAGTAGAAGACGTGCGCCTTTATGATTCGGTCTGATCTTGGGAATCGTTTCGCCTAAATGAGAGGTGACATTCAGCGATTCGATTTGCACTTGATCGCCAAAATCACCGGAGAAATTCAGCACACTAATGCCGCAATTAGAAATATGGAAGCGTTGGTAATCAGCGGGTTCAAGTCCGATCGCAGTATTGATCAGTGCTCGATTAATCCCGCTATGTGCGACGATTAGAATCGTTTGATTTTTGTGTTGGGGAATGAGCGATCGCCAAAGTCGTTCCGCCTGCTCATACAAATCCAACACTGGAACCAGTTCACTCCCATCCGGCAAAGTCATTCTCACCTTATGCGGCTCAGAATGCCAGTGAGCATACATTTCTGGATACTTCTCAGCCACTTCACTAAAGAGCATCCCTTCCCAAAGCAAGATATTGATTTCTTTCAAATCATCGGTGGTTTGGAGTGCTGGCGGATTGTCTGACCCATTCAAAATAATTTCAGCCGTTCGTTTAGCCCGTTGGAGTGGACTGCTATAGACCGCATCGAACTTCAAATCTTTCAGAGCGGTTGCAACTTGGGCTGCCATCTTTTCGCCCTTCTCGGTCAGCGTGGAGAGATCACAATGTCCCTGTGCCCGTTTTTCAACGTTGTAGCTGCTCTCACCGTGGCGCACAAGAATTACACGAGTCGTCATAGAAATTGTTTAGGGCGAAAAGTCAGCCTGATTCTATCGTGTTCGGGTTGCGAAATTTTAAAAGAGTAGGGAGTGGGGAGTAGGGGGTGAGAAAGGCAGTGCGATCGTGGCTTCGTTTCCTACAATAACGAAGAGATGATTTGTAAAACTGGCATGACACCGAAGCGGATTTTATTGTGGGGACTGACCTTAGTGGCGATTTTTGCGATCGCGCTCGATCTGATCAATAGTTGGAATCAGCCCCAATTCCAAAGCCGATTAGAACTTTCGCAAACCGATCTGCTTCTGCAAGCAGCCCAGTATCAAGGCGATTCAAACACCGCAGCATTAACCGATCGCAATCCTCAAAAAACCGCATTAGAGGCATATCAAAAAACGCGATCGTCGGTCGAAAAAGCAATTTCCTCAGCCCAAACCCAAATCGAGGCAAGTCCCGCTCCGGATAGTGCTAAACCGCTAACTGTGGAACTGGCAAAACAAGTCACCTTACGCGATGAACTTGATGTGCGAATTGGGATTCTTCAGGCTCAGCAGAATCAAGTCGATGCTGCTTTGAAAAGTTGGGCAAATTTAACTGCTCCCCAAACTCAGACTAGTCGCAATCTAAAACTAACGGCGGATACCTTAAGCGCACTTTGGCAAAATACATTACCACCTAGAGCCGAACCGATTTTAAAACAAAATCTCACAGGCTGGTTTCGCAATCGAGGATTAGAAAAGCTTTATACCTTAGAACAGCGATCGGATGCGTTAACCGAACTTCGCACCGCAGAACAGCAAGCCGCACAACAAGCATTAGTAAAATGGATCAGCGCAAATGCAGTTCCAACCGTTGCAATTCTGCTTGGTTTTGGAGTGTTGCTATTCTTAGGCGGACAATGGCTATTCAATCGAAAGAATGCTTTATTGGTTGGGACAAATTCGATTCGGTGGACAGTGCCTTGGGACTATGAAATCACTTGGCAAGTTTTAGTGGTCGGATTTTTTGCAGTTGGACAGCTTTTACTCGGTCAGATTGTTGTGCCGCTGTCGCTGTTGATTGTCAAATCTGCCTTCCAAGTTGATCCCGCCATGTTTACAACTCGCGATCGCGCTGTTTTTGCACTCTTCACTTACATTCTCTTAGCAGCGGGCGGATTAGGCGTTCTGTATTATTCAATCCGCAGATATCTACCGCTTGAGAATAATTGGTTTCGCTTCAGTCTCAAAGGTCGCTGGCTACTTTGGGGAATTGGCGGATATGCCGCAGCTTATCCATTAGTTGCTGGAATTTCTTGGATCAATGAACGGATTTGGCAAGGTCGAGGGGGAAGTAATCCACTTTTATCGATCGCACTTGAAGGTCGAGATTCGATCGCGATTATTCTCTTCTTTGTCACGGCAGCGATCGCGGCTCCCTTCTTTGAAGAAACGTTCTTTCGTGGATTCCTGTTACCTTCACTCACTCGCTATTTCAGCACTTGGCAAGCGATTTTGATTAGTGCTTTAATTTTCGCAATCGTTCACCTGAGCTTATCCGAAGTCTTACCTTTAACTGTTCTCGGAATTATCTTAGGCTTTGTGTACACCCGAACTCAAAATCTGATGGCTTCAGTGCTACTTCATGCCCTTTGGAACAGTGGAATGTTGTTAACATTGTTCTTACTGGGAAGTGCAGGGGGTTGATCGAACCGTTTGACGAAATGCTTTGAGTGCCCGACTGCGCCCTTCTGCTTGGGCGCGATCGACAAACTCAGAGATGAGATCCATGATCGCTAAGTTTGGAAAGTGCGGACTAACGTTTGAATCGCGATATTGCCCATCGTCTAAAACGCTAATCCGCAAACGCCCTTCTTCAAATCGCCACAGTTCTGGAACTCCTAAACCCTGATACGCATCGAGTCCAGTTTTGGAAGTCACATCGACTTCGATCGCGAGATCCGGAGGTGGGTCGATGGTTAAATCAACCCGCCTCTTACCAATCATCACCGCAGCGTTTTCGATGTAAAAGCATTGATCTGGTTCAATTCCTTTTGCCATCTCTTGTCGCTTGAATGTGGTAGAGCCAAAACATTCATTCTCAATATCAAGCTCCTCTAGCAAAATTTTGACCATATCCCCGATCAAACCTTTCGCTTTTTCATGTTCTGGTAGCGGCATCCGAATTTCTAACACGCCACCACTGTAAGCGATCCGACAAGCACGCTTTTCTCCAAGCTCATCTAGAATAGCTTCAAATTTTTGCCAATCTACCTCTTGAAGCTGAATCCGCTGACCAGGATAAACGATGAGTTGCCGAAGCTGAATCGCAACCATAACCGCTCAAGAAATAGTATGGGTTTAGTGTAACAGTTCCTCTGCGGATAGCCCTCGATCGCTCTTCAGGGGCATGAATTTCAGCAGGATTGTTCTAAAATTCAGATAGTCTTCATACTTGTTCACAATGCTGAAACGCCTCAGCCACTCAGGGTTTGATCTGCTCATCCGTTTCTTTCAAGTCTTCAAATATCTCAACTTCAAAACACTAATCAAGATTGTTCGACGAGCAGCATATCATCGGCTTCCTGGACTTTCGGCTGAGATTGCTTTCAATGCAATATTTGCGCTATTCCCGGCAGCGTTGGCAGTTTTAAGCGCGATCGGGCTTTTCGAGCTTTCAGAAAACAACTTCAGAACACTCACCAATCAAGTCAGCCAAGTGATTCCAGAACAGGCTCTGATTCTGACTAGCGATGCCCTTCAATACTTGCGATCGAGGAGCAGTCAGAGCTTATTTTCGCTGAGTTTCGTTGCTGCAATCTGGGTGTCTTCGAGCGTGACGGGTGCAACAATGGCAGCTTTGGATCAGATTTATCGAATTCCACGCGATCGCGTTCGACCGTTTTGGCAAATGAAATTAATCGCGATCGCGCTTGCATTAGGAACCGTTCTTCTACTCGTTGCTGCTCTACTAATCGTAGTTCTCAGCGATATCACCGTTCAGATTGTGGCGTTTCAGAGTGGAAGTTTTGCTCATGTTCTATTCCAGCTTTGGCATCATTTGAGTTTACCGATCGCATTATCGATCGTGGCATTGGCGCTCGGCTTCATCTACCGACACGGCACAAGCCACTGGAAACACGGTAGACCGATTATGCCCGGTGCGATTTTGGCGGCAATACTCTGGGCGATTCTCTCTGGACTGCTGCGGTTTTATGTAGCACGAGTTAGCAATTTCAATCAAGTGTATGGCGCGATCGGGGCTGTAATCGTGTTGCTGCTATGGCTCTATTTCAGTGCCTTTTCGATGCTCTTAGGTGGATTGTTCAATTCTGTTGTTGGAGAAGCAATGCAGAAGAAAATCGATCGAGAATGAAATACGAACTTCATGGATTAAGAAGTTGGCGCACCTGAGCGAGAGCCTCTTCGCCTGGACTAGGCTGAATCTCACCCGTTCGTACTTCATCTCGTCGCCGTTTCGCCTCAGTTGTCCAAGTCGCTTGAATCGCTGAGTCAGTGTCAAATTCCAAGCTCTCTACTAGCTTTTCAGCCAGCAGTGCCCGTGAAGTACTCGGTAGAGATAGAACTTCCTCGGTCAGTTGCTCGATCGATTTCATCCATTTTCTCCGGAGTTAATCGTTAGTTTTGACCCGCTTGCTCGTACCTGTCGATTTTTTGGCGGCGGCAGCTTTCGTGGTTGTCGATCGCTTAGCAGTCGTTTTAGTCGCAGTCTTCGTGCTGGTCTTCTTCGCAGTCGTTTTCTTCGCGGTTGTGGTCGCCTTCTTCGATTTGGTCGCTTTCTTCGTGCCTGCTTTCGCTTCTAACGCTTGAACTGCAACATCCATCGTAATCTCTTCAACGGTTTGACCTTCGGGTAGTGAGGCGTTGACTTTGCCATGCTTGATATAAGCGCCGTAAGGTCCGTTGTAAATATTCACGGGTTCGCCGTCACTCGGATGTGCGCCCAATTCTCGAATCGGGGTAGCAGTCCCTCGTTTGCCACGGGCGGCTTTCGGTTCAGCAAAGAGTTCCAAAGCGCGATCGAGCGTAATCGTCGTAACATCATCACCCGCTTTAAGCGATCGATAATCTTTCGCCGCTTTTCCGTCTTCGCCTTTACCCAAGTCGTGGACGATATAAGGACCAAATCGACCGATCGCGGCTTGAATCTTCCGCCCCGTTTCTGGATGAACGCCTAACGTTCTTGGCAGCGCTAATAAGCCAACTGCCATATCAAGCGTCACCTGTTCAGGCTTGACCTTTGGCGGGATCGAGACATTTTTGGGCTTCGGGTTTTCGTCGGTCTTGTCTCCAAGCTGGAGATAATGCCCATAAGGTCCTAATTTGACGTAAATCGGTTCTCCAGTTTCAGGATGCGTTCCAAGCTGTTTAGGTCCTTGGAGCAGGACTTCCACCTGTTCAGGATTGAGATCCGCAGGCGGCATATCTTTCGGTAAGTTGATATTGCCGTTTTCCGATTCGATGTAAGCTCCAGTGCGACTGATGCGAATCTTGGTACCCAGATCCTCAAGATGAATCGTTCGAGCTTCCTTCGGATCAATGTTGCTGTCTCGCTCTTTAACTTGAGTTTCTAGCCCTTGATCCCCTAGATAAAACGCTTTCAGATACGGCAACCAATCGACTTCACCTGTAGCAATGTCGTCTAAAGTTTGCTCCATCTTTGAGGTGAAGCTCAAATCCACAATGTCGGGGAAATGCTTCTCTAGCAAGTCCACGACCGCAAACGCGGTAAAGGTCGGAACCAGAGTATTGCCAACGAGTTGAGCGTATCCCTTCCGCTCGTCGGTGATCGTGCCGATGATGCTGGCATAGGTAGATGGTCGCCCGATTCCTTCGCTTTCCAACGTTTTGACCAGAGAAGCTTCGGTGAAACGGGCGGGGGGCTGGGTTTCGTGCCCGATCGCTTCAAGATGATTGCACTTTGGATGATCCCCGCTTCGCATCGGCGGCAAAATCACTTCTTGATTCTCGATCGCTGCGTTCGGATCGTCTGATCCTTCCACATACGCCCGGAAGAATCCCGGAAAATCAATCCGCTTGCCACTTGCTCTAAAGCCTGCATCTTCAACCTGAATTTGCACTGTGACTTGAGTTTGACGCGCTTCTGCCATCTGAGTCGCAACGGTGCGCTTCCAGATCAAGTCGTAGAGTTTCAATTCACGATCGCGCAGTCCAGTTTCTCTTGGAGTTCGGAACGTACTACCTGCGGGACGAATCGCCTCGTGTGCTTCCTGTGCGCCTTTACTCTTCGTGTTGTATTGGCGCGGCTGAGGGCTGAGGTATTCCGTCCCATACATCGCCTCAACACAGCTCCGAGTCGCAGTGATCGCTTGCTGCGACAAATGCACCGAGTCCGTCCGCATATAGGTGATGTACCCTTGCTCGTACAAACTCTGAGCCGTTCGCATCGTATCCCGCGCCGATAAGCCCAATTTCCGGTTCGACTCCTGTTGCAGGGTCGAAGTCGTGAACGGAGGTGAAGGTTTGCGAGTCACCGGACGTTCTTCGAGGTCGGTCACAGTCCAGGTTTTACCATCTAATCGAGCTTGAAGCGATCGCGCTTCTTCTTCGCTCAACAGAACGACGTTTCGACCTGCGGTAATTCGTCCAGTCGATTCATCAAAATCCGCACCTGTCGCGACTTTCCGACCTGCCAACGTGGTCAGTTTCGCTTCAAATTCTTGTTTGGGAGCCGCATCGACCGCTAAGAGCGCTTTCAAATCCCAGTACGTCCCTTTTTTGAAGGCGCGACGTTCTCGCTCTCGATTCACTAAAAGCCGCACTGCAACGGATTGAACCCGCCCCGCAGACAGACCATAGGCGATCTTTTTCCAAAGTAGCGGTGAAAGCGTGTAACCGACTAAGCGATCGAGAATCCGTCTGGTTTCCTGAGCGCGAACCAGTCGCACATCAATATCGCGGCAATTGTCGATCGCTTCTCGAATCGCATCTTCCGTAATTTCGTGAAACACCATTCGTTTCACGGGCACTTTCGGCTTCAGAAGCTGAAGTAAATGCCAACTAATACTTTCCCCTTCGCGGTCTTCGTCAGTCGCCAGTACCAACTCATCCGCTTCTTTCAAAGCATCTTTTAAAGTCTTAACGATTTTCGACTTATCTTTGGGGATCAAATAGATCGGTTCAAAGCCCGCTTCCACATCCACGCCTAATTCGCGCACCCGTTTATCCTTTACCGAATCGGGCACATCGCTGGTGGACTGCGGCAAATCGCGCACATGACCCATTGATGCCTCAACGCGGAAATTGCGGGGCAGGTAGTTACGAATGGTACGGGCTTTCGTCGGAGATTCGACAATGACAAGAGTTGGCATGAGTCTGTCTAGAAATCGCTATTCAACAAGGAAACGGGAAGTACTGACTATCAATATCACTCAATTCGTTCGATCGTGGTTTGATCTGGCGAGTACGGAAAACCAATCTGAGGCGCGTGGTCATCGTTATGTCACCCGCTTCTAACTTATAACCATACCCAACTGTCCAAGTTGATTCACAAGGAAATGATCCAAATCCAGAAGTCAGGCAAATCAGTCTAAGTTTTAGACTGTAGACGATCAAATCACAATCGTCTATCTTTTCGTTTTAACTTCCGTCTTCCAAGCGTTGTTTGATCAATATAGATCAGACTTGATGAATGAATCATAACGATCCCAATCGGAGGTTTCACCCTAAGAAGGCAGATTTGACGAGAACAGGTCTGCATCCCGCGTTAGAATCCCTAAAAGGCGAAGTATACGATCGCCTCCAATAAACGTGCGCCTAGCATAAATTTTTGTTAATCCTGCTCCTACGGACTTCGCGCTATGGATTTTGCTTCTCTCGTAACTCAGTTGAATGCTGGGACGATTCTGCCAGAGGTGATCGTCATCACCACCCTACTCGTCGTCATGGTAGGCGATTTGATTGTGGGGCGACAAAATTCTGCGAAATGGACTCCTTATTTCGCGATCGGGGGGTTGCTCACGGCGGTGGGTGCCCTGGTGACGCTATGGGATAGCTCAAGCCCGATCGGGTTTTTGGGTGAGTTCAATAGCGATGATTTGAGTATCGTGCTTCGGGGGATCGTCGCGCTCTCCGCAGCCGTGACGATTCTAATGTCGGTGCGCTACGTCGAGCAGTCAGGAACCGCACTCGCTGAGTTTCTCACGATTCTACTCACGGCGACGTTGGGCGGGATGTTTCTCTGTGGCTCAGATGAGTTCGTCGCGGTCTATGTTTCGCTAGAAACCCTCAGTATCTCGTCTTATTTATTGACGGGCTACACGAAGCGCGATCCTCGATCGAATGAAGCCGCTCTGAAATATCTATTAATCGGCGCATCGAGTTCGGCAATTTTCCTCTACGGCGCGTCGCTGCTGTACGGATTGTCTGGTGGTGAAACGCAACTGAGCACGATCGCTCAAAAAATCTCGATCGCTGGTTTGGATCAATCGATCGGTCTTGTGATTGCGCTCGTGTTTGTGATTGCCGGAATTGCCTTCAAAATCGCAGCGGTTCCCTTCCACCAGTGGACACCCGACGTATACGAAGGTTCTCCGACTCCGGTTGTCGCTTTCCTTTCAGTCGGTTCAAAAGCGGCTGGATTTGGTTTAGCAATTCGTCTTTTGGTCACGGCGTTCCCCCAAGTCACGGATCAGTGGCATCTCGTGATGACGACGCTGGCGATTCTGAGCATGGTGCTGGGTAACGTGGTTGCACTGGCACAAACCAGCATGAAGCGACTTCTAGCGTATTCGTCGATCGGTCAAGCAGGCTTTGTGATGATCGGGTTGGTCATCGGCTCGGATGCTGGATATGCCAGTATGCTGTTCTACCTGATGATTTACCTATTCATGAACTTGGGTGCGTTTACCTGCATTATTCTGTTCTCACTCAGAACCGGAACCGATCAAATCAGCGAATACTCTGGCTTGTATCAGAAAGACCCGCTCTTAACTTTAGCTTTGAGCATTTGTTTGTTGTCACTCGGTGGTATTCCGCCCCTAGCAGGCTTCTTCGGAAAACTGTATCTATTCTGGGCAGCTTGGCAATCGGGTGCCTACGTTCTGGTCATTCTCGGCTTGGTGACGAGCGTGATTTCGATTTACTACTACATCCGAGTAGTGAAGATGATGGTCGTGAAAGAGCCACAAGAAATGTCGGATGTGGTGAAAAACTATCCGCCGATCGTGTGGAATCTTCCCGGTTTGCGTCCGTTGCAGGTGGGCTTAATTCTGACCTTGATTGCAACCTCGATCGCTGGAATTCTCTCGAATCCGCTGTTTACGCTAGCGAATGATTCAGTAATGAAATCGCCAGTGTTACAGCAAGCGATCGTCAAACCACAACCGATTGCGAAAAAACCGAGTCAAGAAACTGCGATCGCTCCTCGAATCGAAATTCGCGGCTAAGACTGATTGAAATTTTTGAAGAGCCGACTGATCGTTTGATTGGTCGGTTTTTTTTAGCCTTGTGCGGATTCGTTCAGTTGCTGTTGGAGTTGTTGAACTTCTTCGATCGATAAGCCCGTGGAAGGGGCAATGATATTCATCGCGACTCCTCGACGCAACAGATTTAATGCGATCGTACGCGAATTTTCTGCTTGAGTTTCTCTTTGAATTGAACGATAAACTGTAGACTCTTGCATAATGTCTCTCCGTAGAATGCGATATACGACTTCATCTTCTAATCTTAGCCCAGCTAAAATGCCTGACGCTGCAACCAGATTCGCTTGTGCTCCAGGGTCTGCAATTTGATCGATTCGTTGCGCCGCTTGCCGCAATATTTCCTCTGCATCCGCGCTTTGACCCAATGTTGCAAAGGGAATCAATCCTGGATATTGCAGAAATCGTGAGGCAGGTTGCTCCCAAACTCTGACCACTTCAAACTCGTGGCGCGTGTGTTCCATCTCAAAATAGGTCTGATGGACGCGCTCCGATGCCGTTTGCTTCAGGTAGATCACCACTTGCCGCATCGGTTTAGTTGAGTCTTTACGATACGCACGAACGCGATAATCCAGCATCCGGAATGGAACGTTATCCTTGGGTAGGGTTTGGAATTCTAGATGCAGAAAAGAGGCAGCCGATTGCAGCAGAATCAGGGCATCGGTGCGAATCGGGTCAAGGGAGAGTTCCGAGGGTTTAAGTTCTGTCAGTTCGATAGGTTCTCCTAGGAGCCAACTGGCAAAGTCTGAGGAGAAGTGTTCAGCGAGGAAGCGGCAGGTATCGTCGTACATGAGAAATAGTAGAATTGTACGTCCTGCGCGATCGATTTAATTTTAGAAGAGTTAAATTTTGCGGTATGGCGACTCGCTTCACCTGCTTTAAAGCGCTTACAGTCGGGTTACAAACGGATTGTTATGCAGCGATCGCTAGGTGTTCAAATCAACTAACCACATTGATACGTTCCGGTGCAGCGCAGTTGTTAGCTGGCTGGCAGTAGCGAATTCAATTGAACAACTGTGAAACTCAATTACTTTTGCTTAGATAGCGCCTTGCGAAAAACAACCTTGTCTGCTCCTTCTGCATAGAACTCACGTATCCGTGCTTCCTCGTCATACCCATTTTTTCGGTAGAATGCCCGCACATACTCAAAATCTGACGTACCCATCGTCTCAACTAACAAGACCCGTGCGCCCCGATCCGCCAAAGTCTCCTCTACAAAATGTAGCAGCTTCCTACCACGTCCTTGCTTTTGATGAGTTGGATGAACTGCGATCAGTTGCAGGTTCCAGGTTCCACTGGTCATGCGTTCCGGTTCGCAATACGCTAATCCCACAAGCCCATCATCATCGTCGTCTGTAATCCAAAACGGGTAAGTATCGCCCTTTTCACCCAACGAATCAACCAACATCTGACGCAACCCTTCTAGTTCATCAGGCGAGAAAAACCCGATCGACTTAGCTAAGTTAATCAGATCAACTGTGTCGTCTGGCGTGATTGGTCGGATCATTGTGAACTCCCTACGTGTAAAAGACACAATATTACAACAGTATCTTGAACACCAACGAGTAAGTTTCAAACTACTGCCACAACCCGTAACCGAAGCCAGCTAACAATCTATTAGACTGACAGACATTCTTCATGTCTTTACCAGAGAGTTAATGCAGCCGATTTACGGATACCAAATAGATCCGATCGCATTTCCCACTTCCAAAGCCGAGTCGCCCGAATTCAGTAAAACTCACGATTCGATTTGCCCTACCAGCGAACAAACGAATTGGGTAATTTCGCAATTGCTCCTCAAGTTGAATTTTTTAACTTACTCTCGACCGTCTGGCTCTCCAAATCATCCACTGTCAGTGGTGCTTGGGCACTATGGCGAACATACAGCACGTAAACAGTTGTACCGCGAACTGTGAAAAGCACTCGGTGTATGTTTTTTGTTTTCCCGTAAAGAAGCTGCCGTACTTCCTTTGAGAAAATTTCATGTTCGACGGCTAAACTACAGCGTTGAGGTTTCTCTTGTAGCGTTGCGATCGCATTCATTAACCCCCGAAACCAGCGATCGGCAAACTCAGAATTACGATCGCGATACCACTGATAAGCTTGCTCGATTTGAGCTTCCGCGATCGACGTAATTTCAACCTGAAATGTCATACTTTTGCTGCATCTCTTGGACAAAATCCTCAATTGGGCGCGTTTGTCCAGCATTCACTTCTTCAAAACCTTGCTGAATCCCTGCAATGGTTTCTAATTGATCAATTAATTGGCGAAGTTTAACTGGGTCAACCTTATCAGGATCTAGAAAAGTAATCAGAACTTGAGTGCGATCGCTAACGTCTTGCGGCAGGTCAGTGATTTCAATCCGACCATTTTGATAAATGCCTTCGATCGTTTTAAGCATAAATTTATTAGAGTTAAATGTTTTCTGGATACCAGATGGATTCTATCGTATTCGCTAATTCCAAAGCCGAATCGCCCGAATCTAGTAAAGCCGTAACGTGCCCTAACTTGCGACCCGGACGCGATTCTGATTTGCCGTACCAGTGAACGAAAGAATTGGGTAGTTTCGCGATCGCTTCCCGCTTCTCCAAATAATCACTCTCCGCCCGCTCAAATCCCAACAGATTCACCATCAACGCTCCATGACTGAGCAATGCTGAACTTCCTAACAGCAAACCGCTCACGGCTCGAAGCTGTTGTTCAAATTGAGAAGTTTCGCAAGCTTCGATCGTGTAATGTCCCGAATTATGAGTCCGAGGTGCAATCTCATTGACTAAAACGCGATCGTCTTTCGTTAAAAAGAACTCAATGCCGTAGATTCCAACCACTTCTAAACGATCGAGAAGCGTATGAGCGATCGCAGAAATTTCTCGCTCAACCGATTCTGAAACTTCAGCAGGCGCAATCACTCGACGACAAACCTGATTTTCTTGCTGAGTTTCGACTACCGGATAAACGACGATTTCGCCCTTCGTTGATCGGGCTACCATAACTGCTAATTCGCGATCGAACGGAACGAATTCTTCAATCACGATCGGAACTGATTCGAGTTTTGCGATCGCCTCATTCCAACTCGCTTGATCTCGAATAATCAAAGTTCCCTGACCGTCATAACCTAAGCGACGAGTTTTAACGACGATCGGAAATGAAACAGGTTGCTCTCCGGGAAGCCAAAAATTCGGAGTGGGGAGATGGTTCGCTTTGAGAAACGATCGCTGATCGTATTTATCTAAAAGCGGTTTGAGCGCGGACAGACTTGGACGAAAGCAAGCTTGAATTTTTGACAGCGCATCAAGATCAACGAATTCGTTTTCAAACGTGATCACATCGACGCGATCGCTCAATTCCTGAGTAGCATTCGCATCATTGACCGGAGCAAAGAGGGTTTCTTTCGCGATCGACACTGCTGGATCATCTGAATTCGGCGTTTGAATCACCAACTCAATCCCCAATTTTTTCGCCGCATCGACCATCATCCAGGCTAATTGTCCGCCCCCAATGACCCCAACCCGCATACCTTTCTCCTAAGAAGGACATCCGAGCGATTTCCGCGTGTCTGCTCCCGTTTTGGAATTTGTGCCTTGCGCCACCTGACACAATTCGCGGATCTGAGCGCGATCGAGAATCGCCCCAGTAAAATCTGCCCCCGTGATATTAACATCCAAAAACGCACTTCTTAGCAGCATCGCATCGGTGAGATTGGCATCGCTCAAATCCACGCGCACCATCGGAACTTGATCGACCATCGCCTGCTGTAAGTTCGCACCGTGTAGATTCGTCTCGGTCATATTCGAGGCACTCATCGCCGCCCCGGACAAATCTGCATTCGAGAAATTCGCATCGGTCAGATTCGCGTTTGTAAATTCGGCAAATCTCAACGGTTGACCCGAAAAATCTTGTCCACGCACATCTGCATTACTGTAAGACAGTGGTGGACGATACTGCTGGTCGTAGCGTTTTCCGGTGATCGGATCAGCCATCGCACTCGACATCATCCAAACGCTACAGATTAAAGTCAGTAAACCGATCGCAATTCGCTTCATGCTCTGCCGCCAAATCAATACTTTTCAGCTTATCGAGAATTGGAGCGATCGCAATCGTTACTCGATTCTCAATCACCAGTTTTGGAACGATTAATCGATTTGATCCGGTTGCCAAAATCGCCGCTGCTTCCGCCACACTCGGTGTTCCGATGCGATCGATAGAAGGATTTGGAACCACGATCGCAGAAAGTTCTTCTACGGAAAACAGCGATAACGGGAACTGATGCGCTTCACAGTATTCTAATAGTCCGGTTTCGTCAGACTTACGATCGACCGTAGCGACTCCAACGATTTGATTTTCACAAAGTCCGTATTGATTGAGAACTTGAGCGATCGCACTTTCGATCAGTTCTCTTGAAGTTCCACGACGACATCCAATGCCTACCCAAAGTAATTGCACTGATCAAAAATGAACTCTTTACAAAAACATGATAAAACTTAGGAGTTAATCAGCAATTTAGAGAATACTCTTCCGTACTGGCACTCAGTTAGTACAGAATGAAACAGATCAGGGTGCGGTAGATACCGAATTACGACTTGTCATCCACGTATTAAGGCACCCAAGTATGCAAGTATCCAAGCACTCAGTTCTTCCAATTCTTCTGACTCTAGCTGCTGCGGCACTCACCACGGGATGTGATGATGGTTACGATGCCGTTCGCGCTTCAACACCTGAAATTAAAACTGATCTTGCACTGGGCGATCCAGCCTTTTACGTAAATCTAGGGAACGAACTGCAACAGAGTCGCAAATATGACGAAGCGATCGCCGTTTACCGAAAAGCGATCGTGCTCGATTTAGAAAATTCCGATGCGTATACCGGAATGGGTGAAGTTCTCGCCGCCCAACGCCGCACCGAAGAAGCGATCGCATCCTATCGCCGCTCGATCGAAATCAATCCTCAAAACGCCAAAGCCTATACCGGACTCGGAAACGCACTTGCCGATCGCAGACGACTCGAAGAAGCGATCGCTGCCTACCGCCGTTCAATCCGAATCAATCCTCAACAGATGAACGCCTATGCTGGATTAGGGAACGTCTTGGCACAGCAAAGGAAAACTCCTGAAGCGATCGAATCTTATCAAAAAGCCTTGAATGCTCCAGAACAGACCGAAACCGCACAAGCGATCGCTTACGTCGGATTAGGTCGAGCACTTCAGACTCAGGGACGCGATGACGAAGCTCTTCAGCTTTTCCGTAAAGCCACCGAAGTCGCACCAGAAAATACGTGGGCGCAGATTTTTCTCGGTCATGCGTTGGCGAATCAGAATCAGTTAGAAGACGCGATCGCAGCCTATCGACAAGTTTTGAGCCAGCCGAGTGAACGGAGAAGCAACCTAGGAAATAGTCATGCGATCGCGCTCAACGGATTGGGAGCAGTCTTGCAACGTCAGGGGAAAATGAAAGAAGCGATCGCTCAATTTGAGAAAGCCGTAGATGCTGACCTCAACTATGAAGCCGCTCAGAGAAATTTACAGCGGGCAAAACAACTCGCTCAAAAATCCAGTCAAAGAATCGCCCTGAGATAATCCCAGACTTGAAGATTTCTGCTCTGACTGCGATAATTTCAGAACAGATGCACTGGAGTAACGATCGTGACTACCTGTTCTCCTTCGCAAACCGCAGAAATCTTCTACCCGACTGGTGACGGTGAACCCGTGGCGGAAACGTTTGATCATTTTTATGCGATTTTGATCGCGATCGAAGTCTTACGACAATATCTATCCGGTCAGCAAGCAACCGTTTTAGGCAATCAATTTCTCTACTACGCTCAGGGCTTTCCAAAACTGAGAACTGCCCCAGATGTCATGGTGATTTTCGATGTCGAACCGGGCGGACGCGACAACTACAAAATCTGGGAAGAAGGACAAGTTCCAGCGGTGATTTTTGAAATGACTTCACCCGGAACCAGAAGCCAGGATGAAGGCTTTAAGAAAACGCTGTACGAACAGTTAGGAGTCCAAGAATACTGGCAGTTCGACCCTAGAGGCGAATGGATACCAGAGAAACTACGCGGATACAGACTGCAAGGTGAAATCTATGAGCCAATTATGGACTGTCAAAGCGAACCCTTAAAGCTGCGACTGACCGTAGAAGAAAAACTCATTGCGTTCTACCGTTTAGACACGGGCGAAAAACTTCTCATTCCCGATGAGTTAGTGGTTGCGCTAGAAACCGAACGCCAACGGGCTGAAGAACTTGCAGCAGAACTGGCACGATACCGAGAGCGCTTCGGTGAACTCCCGGATTAACCCGCACAAGTCGGCTCACCCCAATCGGTAAAGCCATCTTTCATGCTGACTACGAAAAATTCGACAGGCAGATGGCTCAGCGCGATCGAGTCTCCATCACAGAGCGATCGACGTTCCAAAACAGGCAACTGCTCACCGTTTAAGAAAGTTCCATTACTACTGCCCACATCCATCAAATAGAAGCCTTCAGCCGGACTGTGACCGATCACCGCATGACAGCGCGACACAGAAGGATGGGGAAACTCGATCGCGCAATTTCGACTTCTGCCGATTAACCAAGTAGACGCGATCGCGGTTAATTGTGACTGATTTGGGTTCGGTAGATTCGTGGTGAGAAAGGCAGTTCGTCCGGTTGTCACCGCTTGAATATAGTAGGACGCAGCACAACGCTTCGGAGCATCCAGAATCGGCTCAACGAGGGTAGAAATTTTGTCTATGTCGTGACCGCAATCGAGCAGCAGCGATCGAGAAATCGCAGGATAGCTTTTCAAAAATTGGAGTGCACGATCGCCACTGTTATTTGATGGCGGAAAATTTAGCATAGTCACTGGTGTCCGAGCAATAAACCGTTGAAGGATGTGGAAATTATCTGTGACGATTTGACGCTTCTCGAAACTCCGACTCAGCCACAACGGGTCGCAAATTAACTGCAATTCGCCAGTGCGGGTGAATTCAGAAGTTTGGAAATAAACAATCACCCCTAGGGGTGAGATGCACGGAACTACGTAGAATAAACACTACATTTCCACCAGGTGCAATGGTTTGGGATCGCTCTTCTTACAACCTTTATACGGATTCGGCTACGGAAAGGGTTCTTTAAACTTTTGTGAACTCTCAGCATCATTTCGCATCCAGTATTGATATCGATGTTTCGGTATTTACGGATATAACGATACAATCTGGGAACACTGCCTTCCTCTACACCGAGCATCAGAGCGGATCAGGACGGTTTTTGAAATTGTGGGTCAATCTCTACCGAGCGATAGAGTATAAATGTTCTAGGAAAACACATCAACAAAATTTTCAGCGGTTCAGAAACTTGCACAATCCCAGTGAATCTAACAATACGAAGCGATGTTTCCCGCAAAGGTATTGTTCTAGACTTCTCAAGATGTCCCCCTTCTAAGGCAGAATAGAGCAATCAAAAGACGGGGTGAGGGCATCATCCGCTTCTGATAAAATTTGGAAGGTTTTTCAACTTTAAGAGCCAATGGGATCAACGCGGGTACGAATTGCTATTGATGCAATGGGTGGAGACAATGCTCCCGATGAAATCGTCGCGGGTGCAGTACGGGCACAGGCTGAACTCGATGTCGATGTCGTCTTGGTGGGTGATCCGCAACAGGTGGAAACTGCCCTAAAACAGCATTCGCAATCGGCAGATATCGAGATTGTGCCGTCGGAAGGCACGGTCGAAATGGAAGAAGAACCGCTGGTGGGACTGCGCCGCAAGCCGAAAGCCTCGATTAATGTGGCGATGGATTTGGTGAAGAAAAAAGAGGCGGATGCGGTCGTCTCGGCGGGTCACTCTGGGGCTGCGATGGCGGCGGCGTTGTTGCGATTAGGACGGTTGAAGGGAATCGATCGACCTGCGATCGGGGCTGTTCTTCCGACGATGATCGCGGGCAAGCCTGTGTTAATCCTAGATGTTGGCGCAAACGTAGATTGTCGCCCGAAGTTCCTGGAGCAATTTGCTTTGATGGGAACAATCTATTCTCAGTATGTTTTGGGCAATTCTGAACCGAAAGTCGGCTTGCTCAACATCGGAGAAGAGCCGAATAAGGGCAATGAATTAGCGATTCAGACGCATCAATTGCTGACTGAGAATTCATTAATTCCATTCATTGGCAATGCAGAAGGGCGCGATGTGCTGTCGGGTGACTTTGATGTGATTGTTTGCGATGGATTTTCGGGGAATGTCTTGCTGAAATTTGCGGAAGCGGTCGGAGAAGTGGCGCTCCAAATCTTGCGCGAAGAATTACCGCGTGGATTGCATGGTAAAGCAGGTGTGACTTTACTCAAACCGAATCTGAAGCGGATCAAGCAGCGGATGGATCACGCGGAACATGGTGGCGGATTGCTGCTTGGGGTGGATGGTGTGTGCATCATCAGTCATGGAAGTTCTCAGGCTCCGACGATCTTTAATGCGGCTCGATTGGCAAAAGACGCGATCGACAACAACGTTTTAGACCGGATTCGCTCTAGCTACGATCCAACAGTGGCAGTTCGATCGAATAGCTAACCCAATACCACGGAGTTGAAGATTTTGGTGGATTACTCAGGGATCGGAATCGCTGTCACTGGATGCGGATCAGCCGCACCGCAAAAAGCGATCGACAATGATCGACTTAGTGAGGTGATGGACACTTCCGATGAGTGGATTGCGTCTCGAACAGGTATTCGACAGCGGCGATTAAGTGATCCAGATGGTTCGCTGGTACAGCTTGCGACTGAGGCGGCAAAGAAAGCGATCGAGATGTCGGGACTCGATGCGATCGAGATTGATTTAATCCTGCTGGCGACTTCGACCCCCGATGATATGTTCGGCAGTGCATGTAAAGTTCAAGCCGCATTAGGAGCTTCTCAAGCGGTAGCGTTTGATCTAACGGCGGCTTGTTCAGGCTTTGTGTTCGGAATGGTGACCGCAGCGCAGTATATTCGCACAGGGACTTACCGGAATGTGTTGCTGATTGGGGCAGATATCTTGTCGCGGTGGGTGGATTGGAGCGATCGTAGAACTTGTGTCTTGTTTGGAGATGGCGCGGGTGCGGTGGTGATTCAGGCAAATGAAGTCGATCGCTTACTCGGTTTTGAACTTAGAAGCGATGGCACTCAGAATCATTGTTTGAACTTGGCGTATTCCGGTTCTCCAAAAGCGTTACTCAATGACTGTGATATCAGTGAAGGACAATTTGCACCGTTAACCATGAACGGTCAGGAAGTCTACCGATTTGCCGTGAAACGAGTGCCGGAGATTGTTGAAAAAGCATTGTTTCGGGCGAATGTCAGTGTCGATCAAGTCGATTGGCTGTTGCTACATCAGGCGAATCAGAGAATTTTAGATGCAGTTGCCGATCGATTAAAGATTCCTTCCGAGAAAGTAATCAGTAATCTGGCAAAATACGGCAATACTTCAGCCGCATCGATTCCGCTTGCACTCGATGAAGCGGTGCGGGGTGGATCGGTAAAAGTTGGAGATACGATCGCGGCTTCTGGGTTTGGAGCGGGCTTAACTTGGGGTGCGGCGATTTTCCAATGGGGACGGTAGTTTCATTACATCACTAAGACAATGGTAACAACGGCATGGGTGTTTCCTGGGCAAGGTTCTCAGGCGATCGGGATGGGTTCGGATTTGCTAGAGACTCTAACGGCGAAAACGAGATTTGACCAGGCAGAAAAGATTCTAGGGTGGTCAGTCGTTGAGATTTGTCAAAACCCAGAGGATAAAGTTTCTCAAACACTTTACACTCAGCCTTGTCTGTATGTGATTGAGACGATTTTGGCGGATTTGCTCAAAGAGAAAGGGCAATATCCCGACTATGTAGCAGGACATAGTTTAGGAGAATATTCAGCGCTGTATACGGCGGGTGTGTTCGACTTTGAGGCGGGATTGCGACTAATGCAGAAACGCGCTCAGTTGATGGATAGTGCATCGGATGGCATGATGGCGGCGTTATTGGGATTCGATCGCGATCAGCTTGAATCGGTGCTAGCTGAAACATCGGGTGCTGTGCTGGCAAATGATAACAATGCAGGTCAAGTTGTCATTTCTGGAGCTCCGGAAGCGGTGGAAGCGGTGATGGCTCAAGTGAAATCGAAGAGAGCCGTAAAACTCAATGTAAGCGGTGCGTTTCACTCTCCATTGATGGCGGATGCGGCAGCGCAATTTCAAACCGTTCTGGATGCAGTGGACTTCAAAGCGGCGGACGTACCTGTACTATCGAACGTTGATCCGATTCCGAGTCGCAATGCGGGAGAGTTGAAAACTCGGCTCAGTCGGCAGATGACTGGAGCAGTTCGCTGGCGGGAAATTTCGCTCAAGTTTGCAGATGAATACATTGATCGAGTGATCGAAGTCGGACCTGGAAAAGTGCTGACCGGAATTATTAAGCGCACGTGTCCCGATCTCGTGTTAGAAAATGTGAGCAGTCTTGCGGACATTTCGACATGAGAGAAACGCCGTCCCGTCCTGTAGATGCTGAAATTGTGCGCGATCGAGAACCGTTGATCAGTTTGGTGCTTTATCACCTGTTCAAATGGTCGATCGTGTCTCCGGTGCTACATACCTATTTCCGGGGTCGCATCTACGGGGCTGAGAATGTTCCGAAACAAGGACGGCTTTTAGTAGTGAGCAATCACGCAAGCGATTTTGATCCGCCGTTGCTGTCTTGTGCGATCGGGCGACCCGTGGCATACATGGCAAAAGAAGAATTGTTCAAAGTTCCAGTACTCAAGCAAGCGATTACAGCTTACGGGGCGTATCCGGTAAAGCGGGGAACAGGCGATCGAGCCGCGATGAAAGCAGCGATGGCATCGGTCGAATCGGGCTGGGCAACGGGTGTCTTTCTCGATGGCACTCGTACCGCTGATGGACGAATCGCTGATCCGAAATTAGGAGCGGCTTGGATTGCTGCGAAAACGAATTCGCCCTTGATTCCCGTCAGCTTGTGGGGAACGCATGAGATTTTTAAGCCGGGAAGTTCGATTCCGCGACCTGTGCCGATTACGATTCGGATCGGGGAAGTGATTGAAGCACCGAAAAGTAGCGATCGAGCAGAACTCGAAGCGATTACGCAGCGGTGTGCGATCGCGATTCATGCGCTACATGACTTAGGGCGTTGAGTGTGGTGAGTTTCTTCGCTTCGATGTTGACCCGCTCCGGAATTCCATTCCGGGGCTAACCGTGCGAAGCCAACTGAAGGGGGCTAAAGACGATCGCCAAAATTCTTCGGAATTAACCAGCGGGAAACCGTATAAAAGAGAAGTAACCATGTGCCGTCTCACAGTGGAGAAATTAAGCCATGACTTTTTCTGATCCGGTTCCTGCGCTCCGGGATGCACTGAAATTTTCACCCGATAATGTGCCACTTCGATTACATTTGGCAGAGACGTTATTGAATCGCGGTGAGGCTGAAGCGGCTGAAACTGAGTACGAAGGAGCACTGAAGCTTGATCCAAGAAATACAGCAGCACAGTTTGGACTTGCTCGATCGCTGTTTCAGCTTGGAGAGTTTTCCACCACATTAGAACTCCTGGACAGGCTGACAGCACAACCGAATCCCGAAGCGGCATGGCTCTCATTGCACGCACGAGTGTTGTTACAGACTGAAGACATGACACGGGCAGCCCAACAGTTTCGACGGGCAGCAGAGCAAGATGAAAGTTTGAACTCCTCAGATTTAGCGGATCAATTAGCGGCGGTTCCTGTGTTTGGTTCAGTTGGACAGCAAGCAGAGGATCAATCGATCGAACGTCCGAAACTCACCTTTGCAGATGTGGGCGGGATGGAAGAGTTGAAAGAACAGATTCGGCTCAAGATTATCTATCCGTTAGCGAATGCTGAATTGTTCAAAGCTTATGGAAAAGCGATCGGGGGCGGAATTCTCATGTATGGTCCTCCGGGTTGCGGTAAAACTCACATTGCACGAGCGACAGCGGGGGAAATTCAAGCCAACTTTATTTCAGTGGGGCTGAATGATGTTTTGGATATGTGGCTTGGCAATAGTGAGCGGAACTTACATGAATTGTTCGATCGAGCAAGACGAAATTCGCCCTGTGTGTTGTTTTTTGATGAGGCGGATGCGTTGGCTGCAAGTCGATCGGACTTTCGGCAGTCTAATTCTAGAATGATCATCAATCAGTTTTTGATGGAGCTAGATGGCGTTGAGTACTCGAATGAAGGGGTGTTAATTCTAGCAGCGACGAATACACCGTGGCATTTGGATAGTGCGTTTCGTCGTCCGGGAAGGTTCGATCGCATTTTGTTTGTTCCGCCGCCTGATCAAATTGCGCGATCGGCAATTCTAAGATTGTTATGCAAAGGGAAGCCCGTTTCGGACATTGATTTTGACCCGATCGCTAAAAAAGCAAAGGATTTTTCTGGAGCAGATTTGAAAGCGATCGTCGATGTTGCCGTTGAAAGAAAGCTGCAAGAAGCGATGAAGACCGGAAGACCGCAACCTTTGACCACAAAGGATTTGATCAATGCAGTTCAAGCGGTTAAGCCTTCGACGCGAGAATGGTTTAGCTCGGCTCGAAACTATGCGGTTCATGCGAATCAGGACGGTACATATAATGACATTTTGGACTATCTGAAATGAGCAATCAGTTTGAAAGAGCGCGATTGTTGTTTGAACAGCGACGGTTTGATTTAGCTGTAAAGGAATTGCATCAAGGATTAGCGATCGATCCAGATGATGCTTCGTGTCATAGACTGTTAGCGCTCTGTTTTGCTCAATTGAATCAAGAGAAGGACGCGATCGCACAAATTGATCGAGCGATCGCGCTTGAGCCGAATCATGGCGGTGCTCACTATATCAAGGCGGGTATTCTGCGGGATCAGGGGAATTTGAAAGCGGCGAAAAGTTCAGTTTTAGAAGCTTTGCGATTAGATCCAGAAGATACCGATAGTTATGCTCGGCTTGCTGCAATTCAATTCGATCAGAAGAAGCCAAAAGAAGCATTGATCACGGCTGAGAAAGGCTTACAGATTGATCCAGAAAACATCGGCTGCATGAATTTGAGAGTATTGTCTTTGACGGAATTGGGACAGCTATCTCAAGCAGAAGAAGAGGTTACCGCATCTCTGGGAATTGCTCCAGAAAATCATTTTGCTCATGCAGTTCGGGGATGGATTGCGTTTCGTCAGCATCGGATGTCTATTGCTTTGGAGAGTTTTCAAACGGCATTGAGACTGAAGCCAGACTTAGAATGGGCAAGACAAGGACTGGTCGAAGCTCTAAAAGCTCAGAATGGTATCTATCGATTTGTGCTGAGTGTCGATCGATTTCGGGTTGGAATGGTAAGAGGTCCTTGGATGGCGTTGTTGCTGATTCCACAGTTTCGGGCGTTGTATTGGTTATTGTTATTGATTGTTGTTGTCGTTCGACCTTTTTTCACGGTGCTATTATCATTCGATGCTTATGGGAAGATGGTTCTAACTTCCAAAGAGATCAACAGAAGTCGTGTGGTTGTGGGTATCGTGTTGGCGATCGTGCTCATGTTTTTACTGCCGATTTTAGTACGATCGAGGTAATGGTTCTCCGGAGTTTTGGCAGACTGTTCGATCGCGCTCTTTCACAGTCGAATTGTTTTTCAAATAGTTCTGAAGCCAATCACAGCTTTGGGTGAGAAGTTGATCAAGACTCGATCGCCATTGCCATAAAATAATCGTCTTATCTCGACTTGCAGAAGCTAAGAATTGATCAGAATTCGGACTAAAGCTTAGTCCTTCAACAATTCCGGTATGTCCTCTTAAAGTTCTAAGTAAATTACCTTTTCGATCCCAGAGTCGAATCGTTCCATCTTGATGCCCGGATGCGATCGTTTGACTATCCGAGCTAATCGCAATGCTGTAGATTGATCCACCATCGCTTTTTGCTGCGATCGCTTCTTTTCCCTGAAAATTCCAAAACCTCAGCACTCCATCATTTCCACCGGAAACAATGACCTGACTATCTGGACTAATTTCCGCATTATACACTCTGCCACTATGAGCATTCATTTGCTGGAGGTGCTTACCTTGTCGATCCCACAATCGCACCGTTTCATCGCCGCCTGCGGACACGATCGTATTTCCATCCGGGCTAAATTCTGCACTGTAGATCCTGCCGCTATGTCCCCGAAGTGTTGTTAACACTGTTCCTTGAAGGTTCCAAAGTCGAATTGAAGAATCATAGCTTGCGGATAATACAGTTTGACCATCGGGGCTAAAGGCAATATTGTAGACGCGCCCGGTGTGACCTGACAGCGTTTTTAGCAAAGTTCCGTCAGGTTTCCAAAGTTTGATTGTGCGATCGCGGCTGGCTGTTGCAATCATCGAACCATTTGGGCTAAAGACTGCGCTTTGAAACCAGTTGGGATGAGAAGCGATCGTGCTTAAAAATCGTCCGTTCACATCCCAAAGTTTAATACTTCCATCCTGACTTGCACTTACAAGCCGTTGACCATTCGGACTAAACCGAATACTGTTCACCTCAGCAGTATGTCCCCGCAAGACTCGGCGCAGTGGATTCTCCAATTTCCAAAGCTTTACAGTATTGTCATAGCTCGATGATGCTAAAACTTTACCATCCGGGCTAAAACTCACACTGTAAACCGCACCTTTATGACCTGTAAAAACATTGATTTCGCGCCCATCAGATACACGCCATTGTTTAATCGTTCCGTCTTGGTGTGCAGATGCGATCGTTTGTCCATCCGGGCTGAAACTCACACTGTAAACCTGTCCATTTCGACTACTCAAGGTTCTAATTAAAGTTCCATCTTTCCAAAGCTTTACAGAACCATCACCACTTGCTGAAGCTAATAGTTCACCGGAGAAGCTTAAGCTATTAATTTGAGTATCATGGGCTTTCCATTGTTTCAGTAATTTACCTTGGACTGTCCAAAGCTTGATATCTCCATGTTCACCTGCCGAAGCAAATGATTGTCCATTCGGGCTAAAGCTAACCGTGTAAACGGCTCCTTTATGCCTGAGAGAAGGAGTTTTAATTGGATCGCCGTTCAAGTTCCAAAGTCGAATCGTATTATCCCAGCTTGCGGATGCAATTGCACTCTTCCCAACTGTGACGTTTTCAATTCCCTGAGTATGTCCTGATAGTGTTTTAATCAGTTCGCCTGCTTGATTCCAGACGTAAATCTTACCGTTTTGGCTTGTGGCTAATAAGCGATCGTCTTCCGTGAACGCAACGCTAGTAAATGCACTACAGCGCTTATCCTGCTCACATGACAGTGTTTTGAGCAATTCCCCTTCAACCGTCCAAAGCTTCACAGTGGTATCATCGCTTGCAGTTGCAATTCGTTTTCCATCTCGACTAAAAGCAACGCCATTCACTTTATCTTGATGTTCTTGTAAGCGATTCCATTCGTGAATGCTATAGATCGATTGCTGTAATGTATTGCTAGTTTCCAAAAGTAATTTAGACTGTGCATCGGGTGGTAGGTTTGAAAAGCTTTGAACAGCTTTAACACTTTCGAGAAGTCCATTTAGCTGATCGTTTTTGAGCGATCGCAGTTGTGCCGCAGCATTAAAACTCTCAATTTCAACCGACCTTCGAGCAATTTCAGCATTGCGGAGAATATTTCGAGCTTCGAGGCTAACGGTAATCGCAGCGATCGATATCAGCGCTAACATGCCAAACCCGATTCGCGATACCCAACGCGCTTTCCATTGAGTTTTTGCCAGTCGCTGATTGGCTTTTCGCTCTTCGGCTTCCGCTTCTTGTCGTGCCTCAGTCAGAATTTGATTGGCTTTTTGTTCAGCTTCCAGAGCGCTTTGAACTTCGCGGGTTTCAAGTTCGCGGCTGGCATCAAGGAACCAATAATCTCGATCGCTTAAACTTTTCCCAGTTGCCCAAGCCAGAGCCTCTTGTAATGCCTGTTTTCTCAACAACCAAGATTCGTCTTGCCCTGATGCCATCCAAGCATTCAGCGCATCAGAATAGGGGCAAATACTCGCTAAAATTTGCTCAGTCCATTCAAGGTTGAATACTGCCGCATAAATCGAATTATAAACGGCGAGATAGCCCTGACGTTCCACGACTAATCCAGATAGTCTCAGTTCAATTTGATCAAGGCTACCGTCTATTTTGAGTGTATGTGTGAGTGCCTTTTGGTAAAGTCCGAGTAGTCTTCCAGTGCGTTTATTGAGTAGGCGATCGCGAATCGTTTTTAAATGCGTTGGTTCATCTTGAAATTCCCATTGCTCTAGGATGCGCGATCGCACAATTCTTTCAATATCATCACCTGTTTGCTCAACCAATCGACAAAGCTTCTGAGTCAAAAAAGGCTGTCCGCCCGTCCAATACAAGATTTCTTTGATCACTATCGCTGGATTAGCAACGGGTAAACCTTGAGCGAGAACATCAACTTCGTGTAATTGAAAGCCGGAAAGCTCGATCGCATAACCAATGTTAAACGGAGTTCGCTGTTTATCCTGCATTAAATGAGAAGGCGAGGCGACTCCTAACAGCGCGAAGGTTAATCGATCGTAATCTGCATTCTCAACTCGTTGGTTGTAACAAGCGCGAATCGAGGCAAAAAAATCTTCAACCGGAAAAGGAAGACTGAGAACACTATCAATTTCATCAATGAAAATAACAATTTGCTGATTGATTTGCTTTAGCAAAATCTCTTCTAGAAAGCTGCTCCAGCGTTGAACAGGAGTTAGAATTTGTCGATCTTTCCACCAGTTCACTAAATTAAATTCTAGTTTGAATCGATTCGCTAAACTGCCGATCAAACTGGCATACCATTGTTCTGAGCTAATTTGCTCGATGCCGATCGTTGTCAAATCAATCACTGCACAAGCAATATTTTCGCTCTGTAACCTGTGCATCGTTTGAACTCGCAAGCTCGATTTTCCCATTTGGCGGGAATTGAGTACATAGCAGAAATCGCCGTTTCTGAGATGCTCGTAAAGCGTACGATCGGCGTTTCTTTTGACATAAGTGGGAGCATCGATCGGTAAATTGCCGCCGACTTGATAAAGGTGGCTCATGCTGCCGCAAAAGATGATTTCTTATCTTACTCGCTTGGCGAACTGATAAACTCGATCGCACAGATTAAGAGATAGAGAAATGCCGATCGAGACTTGGTTTCCCTTAGCGATTTACTATGAAGACTTGCCAGATGCCGAGAAACATCGACAAAGTTTGACAGAAGCAGTTCTGAAGCTAGAGAGCGAAGTGACTGAATCTCGAAACCATCCTGGAATGGCTTGGACGGGCGATATTCACGGGGTGAATCAGATTCATACTCATCCAGATTTCGCTTGGATTGTAGAACAAGTGGAGCGGCATGTTTTAATTTATTTACAAGACATTGGCGTTGATTTGAGCAAAGTTGATTTGTACATTCAACGGGCTTGGTCAATTCTTTCTCGCACCGAAGAAGAGGTTGGCGCTCATTCTCACAATACGGCTCATATCAGCGCAGTTTATTACATTCAAGTTCCAACCGATGAGATGGGCGATCCAGGAACTTTAGTGTTTTTTAATGATGCGCGGGTGAATGAGGTCTGTCCGGGGTTGGGAAGCGAGAATACAGATATTGTTGATGCTGATAACTATCTCAATCAGCTTTATGCCGCTTATCCACCGATTGAGGGTCGATTAGTAATTTTTCCAGCAAAGCAGCGTCATGCCGTTACGATGAATGAAACTGAGGAACTGCGAGTGTCGTTATCGTTTGACATTGTGATCACAGCGATCGAAACATCAGCGGGAACATATGAGTTTTTGACACCTCCTCCGAGCCAGTGGAAACGATTTGGTTAAAGTCGATCGACAAAATACAACCGATACAATTCACATCGCGGAATCGCTGCATTTCCCTGTAAATGAACTAATCCCATACTTTCGAGCTTAAAGGCTTGGAACGGATCGAGCGCAACAGGCTTACTAGAGCAAATCACTTGCTTGAACGCGATCGCAATATCCATCCTCTGCTGTAATTGTGTCCAATGTCTCCGCAGATGATCACTATAAATTCCCGATTCGGTAGGAGCAGACTGTAGCAATTCATCAAAGGGTAGCTTTTGTTTGATTGCCTGTTGGATTAAGTAAGGATGACCACCGACCAGATTCATTAAGCGATCGACATTCCAATCGAGTTGATAGCGGTTCAACAATTCCTGAACTTGGTCGCGGTTAAATTCTGGTAATTTCACAATCAAGCCAACCCCCCCGATCGGTGAATGATTGATATCTAAATTGCCATAAACTTCGGTGGAATGAACAATGATTAATCGCAGTTTTTTCCAAATTGCGCCAGTCTCGTCTCCCTGCATTGCGCGTTGATTCCAGCCTCTGAGTAGAGCACAGAAATCAGTCGCGATCGCACTATGTTCAAACACAATATCAACTTTATCCAGTGCCAGAACAAACGGAGTTTCGATTTGCTGAAGTAGATAATTCTCAAAATACAAGGTGCTGTTATAGTTACATCCGAAGATGTCTACCCAATAATCAGCTAAACGGTTCGGTAAACCAACAGCGTGAGCAATACTTGCACAAAACCATTGAGAAAATTTATTCAAATCGGTCAGAACTGTACTATCGCAAAGTTCAAAGTTAAAGACTTGAGTGCGATAGCTATTCTGCCGAGCATGGCTTAAAACTTGTTCCATCAGCCAAGTTTTTCCCATGTCTTGGGCGGCTCGGATTCGGATCAATGCTCCAGGTCTGAGAATTTCAGCGTAACAATCTTGTTCAACCGGAAATCGATCGATATAAACTTGATCGCTTACAGATTCGCTTCTGAGCTTCGAGAATGCCCCTTGAAGGTGATTCTTCGTTACTTTCTTTCCTGTCGCTTCTGAGAGCAATTTCCACAATTCAGGACCCACATTTCGCATCAAATGATCGAGTCCACAGCGATCGCGGCAATCTTGATGAATCTCAGTAAAACTTTTTCCCTGCCACGCCCCCCGAAACACGATACGCTGAAGGTCATTCATCGATTTTCCACTCGATTTGAGAATCAACTCATCCGCAAGCGCGATCGCACTCTCCACATCCATCATCGAACACCCGCAAGACGATCGCTCCCATTAAAACTCACTTTTTCCAGAGCGGCAATCGATCAACGCTGAACTTTCCTGAACTCTGACAAAAATCAGGCTGAACTATTCTTGAAATCGCTGTATTGCGCGACCATTGGACATTGAATAAGGTGTGTGTAGTCCGCAATTGTCGTTTCTCTCCTCGACTATGCAAGCCACCCGTTCAACCTACACCGCACATTGTTTTAATCCCACCTGTCAGCAGCCTGAAAATCCACTCAATGCAACTCAATGCAAGAATTGTGGAACACCGTTATTGTTACTCGATCGATATCGCGCCATTCGCTTAATCGGTCAAGGCGGATTTGGGCGAACACTGCTTGTAACCGATGAAGCGGAAAATTCTCGCTGTGTGATTAAGCAGTTCTTTCCACAGTCCCAGGGAAATTCTGAAAAAGCGGCTGAACTCTTTCGACTCGAAGCGCAGCGATTGGAAACATTGGGACAGCATTCACAAATTCCAAAGTTACTGGACTATTTCGAGGTTGAAGGCAATCAGTATTTAGTTCAAGAATTTGTAGATGGTCGCAACTTAGCGCAAGAACTCGCAGAAGTCGGAGCATTCAACGAAACTCAGATTCGACAGTTGTTGCAGGACATTTTACCGATTCTCAAGTTTGTCCATGATCATCAAGTGATTCATCGGGATATCAAGCCTGAGAACATTGTGCGGAGAATGAGCGATCGCAGATTCGTTCTCGTTGATTTTGGTGCAGCAAAGTACACGACTGAGACAACTTTAGGCAAAACTGGAACAATGATCGGTTCTGCGGCGTACACTGCACCCGAACAAGTTCGAGGAAAAGCGATTTATGCAAGTGATCTCTATAGCTTAGGTGTAACTTGCATTCATTTACTCACTCAGATGCCGCCCTTTGAATTGTTCGATAGCGGTGAGAATAAGTGGGTGTGGCGACACTATCTAAACAAAGAAACCACTCGCGATGGATTCATCAAACCGAAGCGCAAAACCGTTGTTAGTTCCTGGCTTGCAACAATTCTCGATAAGTTGCTAGAAAGTGGAACAACCAAACGATACACCAATGCTGAGAGTGTTCTAAAAGACCTGAAATCGAAGCCCCGACGATTCAAAAAACGCTATGTGGTTGCTGGTATTACCGGAGTGATTGCGATCGCAGCTTTCGGAGGTTTAAGAACATTCGTCGCCCCGGTCGTTCAGAGAGTTTCGCCGGATATCATCACACCAACAGCATCAGAATCAACGATCGCAGGGTTATACAGCACCAAAAGCGGAGAGAAGCAATCCTTTCCATTGCAACATACGGAAGTCATGGCGCGAGTTACGGGTAACGTGTCGCGTGTGGAAGTTACGCAAACATTTACGAATCCCTTTAAGACCCCGTTAGAAGCGGTGTATATGTTCCCACTGCCCGATGAAGCCGCAGTCGATGATATGGAAATTCGAGTGGGCGATCGCATTATTCGCGGCTTGATCAAGAAGCGTCAAGAAGCAAAGCAGCTATTTGAAGCCGCAAAGCAGGAAGGGAAAACCGCAGGACTGTTAGAACAAGAGCGCGACAATGTGTTTACTCAATCACTTGCTAACATCAAACCTGGCGAAAAAATTGATGTTAAAATTCGCTATACCGAAAATCTGAAGTTTGAAAAAGGTAGCTATGAGTTTGCGTTTCCGATGGTAGTCGCGCCTCGATACAATCCAATGAATGGGGTGAAAAATCCGGCAAAATCCGCTCCAGCAGCGCGACCCGGACAAAATATCGGAATGACGATCGAGATCGATGCAGGTGTGCCAATCAAAGGACTCCAATCCACAACGCATCAAATTCAATCACAGCAAGAAGGTCGATCGACAAGAATTCAACTGAAGAACGAGGATACTATTCCGAACAAAGATTTCGTGTTGCAGTATCAGGTTTCAGATACCAAAGCACAGTCTACAACTCTAACCGATGTTGATCAGCGGGGCGGGCATTTTGCAACGTATCTAATTCCTGCGGTGAACTATCAGCAGAGCGAGATTGTTCCGAAAGATATTGTTTTCCTGATTGATACTTCTGGCTCACAATCCGGTGAACCGATCCAAGCTTCTAAAGAGTTAATGCGACGGTTTATCAAGGGGCTAAACCCAGATGACACCTTCACAATTATCGATTTTGCAAGCACCACTCAGAAGCTTTCAGCTAAGCCTCTGGCGAACACTCCAGAGAATCGAAAACGAGCGATCGACTATATCAACAACATCGATGCAAACGGCGGCTCTGAACTATTTAACGGCATTCAAGAAGTCCTGAAGTTTCCCCCGACTCCAGAAGGGCGATTACGCAGTGTTGTTTTGCTAACCGATGGATTAGTCGGGGATGATGAGCGCGTCATTGCTGAAGTGCAGAAAAATCTCAAGCCTGGAAATCGCTTGTATAGTTTCGGAGTGGGTTTCTCGGTGAATCGATTTTTAATCGATCGAGTGGCTGAACTCGGTCGCGGAAATTCTCAGATTGTGATTCCAGGAAAACCCTCTGATAAAGTGGTCGAACAATTCTTCCAGCAAATCAACAATCCGGTATTAACAAACATTGAAGTGACCTGGGAAGGAACCGGGGAAGCTCCAGAAATGTATCCGCAAAAGATTCCTGACTTGTTCGCAAATCAGCCGATCGTATTGTTTGGTAAAAAGCGCGATCGTATAGATGGCACTCTCAAAATTACCGGAACAGCGGCAGGCGGCGCACGATTCGAGAAACGGGTTCCCGTCGATTTTGCTCAGAACTCTACGAACTCATTATCGGGTGGGATTGCTCAATTATGGGGTCGATCGCGCATCAAAGAACTATCCAATCAAATGTTTGCGAAAGAAACGGATGCAGGTGTGAAAGCGATTACTGAAACTGCACTTGATTATCGCTTGATGTCGAAGTATACCTCCTTTGTTGCCATCAGCCAAAATCAGCGGGTCGAACCAAATTCAGGTCAGAAAGTTAATGTTCCGGTTGAGCTTCCCCCAAATATGCAGCCGAACAATGGAACTCAAACCGAGGAAGTTCCTGAGCCTGCGGAAATTGCGGGAAGTCTGGTTGCGATCGCGCTTCTGTGGTGGCGATTTGGACGGCGACGGGCAAAGGTGGTAAAACCTTAAATTTTGCTAGGGTACTGTTGCAGTAGGGTTGAGTGTGTTTGATAGCTGCCTATTCAAAGTGCCCTTTTCTTATTCCATCCGTGATCAAAATCAATGCAATACGGACTGCTCAGCTTGCTTTCTGCTTTGATTACGTTACATTTCAGCCTTGTCCTGAGAAGCGAAAACACAGACTTAATCGGTTCTAGTCTTCTATACTGGTCGGCGGCAATTCTCGTATTGCGTCAAAAACAGATTCAGCTTAAATGCTCAAACAACTTAGCTTCGATGAGTATTGGTAGTTTAATGCTCATTTCTGTGTTAAGTAAAAGCGCTTCGATTTCTGGAAATGATATTTTTCTCAGAGTGTTTCCGATTTTGTCGATCGCGGCTCTAGTCCTCATCGGGTCAGGCTTTAGCGGCTTAAAACAACATTGGCAAGAACTATTCATTCTGTGCATTTTCGCGATTCCGCCAGGTTTAATTTTGTTGTTCTTAGATCCTTCATCAATCACTGCAAAAGTTTCAGGTTGTATCTTATCTGCTTTGGGGTTTCAGGTTTCAATTCAGGGTGTGTTAGTCAGCTTACCAAAAGGCTCGATCGAGGTTTATTCCGCTTGTGCTGGAGTTGCCACAATGCTACAGCTTTTCGGGGTTGCGCTGATGTATCTCTTCCTTCAGCCTACAAAGCACTATCAGAAATTTCTCATTCCCGGATTTGCGTTATTAATCGCATTTTTAGTGAATGCCTTTCGAGTTGCTCTGATGGCAGTGCTCGTTGCACTCGGCGATCAAGCTGCTTTCGAGTATTGGCATGTGGGCAATGGTTCTCTTGTGTTTTCAACGATCGCAGTTGTGATCTTCTGTTTATCCTCACAGGTTTTACTTCCTCATGAAGCACGATCGCTTTAAGTTCATCTACATCTGTGTGCTGACTGCGGGAACGATCGCAGTGTTAATCAAAGCGCATTTCTACCCAAACAAGCCGATTCAAGCCACCTTTGAAGTCCCGCAAACTCTGGATCTACCGGACTGGTCATTAAAATCTAGCAGCCCGATCAACGACAATCAAAGGACGTTTCAAAGTGGTAGAACTTATCAATATCAACAGAAGCAAACGACGATCGATATCGAAATTCGTCATATCATCAATACCGATGGCGATGTGCGGGATTATTTCCAGGTTTATCAGTCGATCGTGCCAACACAGCCGATTATTCAGCAAAAAAACGGCTTCTACGGATTGTTTACCCATCAGAATCGCACTTATCTTAGTACCTGTATCAATCCAAAAGGCGAAAGTACGTTTACTGGAGTTCAGTTTGCTCGCAATCGGAATCTGTACGATATTCGACCCGATCGCATTGCTTTATGGTTATTTAGCTCTACCAATTTGAGAGATGAACGCTGCTTGTGGGTGCAGTTGTCAACAACCAATCGCGATCGAGAATTGTTAGAAAAAACCTGGTTCACGCTCTACCCAAAATTACGCGATCGCTTCAGAGTATGATCAATTCGCGTTTACTTGAACAAACAATGCAACCCTGGCTGATCAATTTAGAAAGCTGCGAAAGCACAAATACTTGGGCATTAGAGCACCTTTCTGAGTTACATCACGGAGACACGATTTTTACTCACAATCAAACCGCAGGACGCGGACAGTTCGATCGCAGTTGGATCTCTTCTTCCGGTGTTCTGACTGCCAGTTTTGTCCTAGAACTATCAATCTCTCAGTTGCCCGGTTTTAGTCTAATTGCTGGTCTTGCCGTGATTCATGCGATCGAAACTTTACTCCCCGATCAGCAGGGCGCACTTCGCCTCAAGTGGACAAACGACGTTTTTGCAGCGGGTCGAAAACTTTCGGGAATTTTGTGTGAATCTCGAATTCGAGCCGATCAAGCCCAAGTTGTGGTTGGAATCGGTCTGAACTGCGAAACGGTACCTGAATTCGTTCAGAACGCGATTAGCCTACAGGACATTTCCGCCGACGTTCCCGATCGCGAAAAATTATTAGCGCAACTTCGGACTAATTTAATGAACTTTTGCGATCGCGCTTTCTCAACATTGCTGCCAGAAATTCGATCGCGAGATTTGCTCCTCGATCGCTCAATTGTCTTCGAGTCTGGGGGAAAGCAGTGCACCGGAAAAGGAGCCGGAATCGACGACGAAGGACAGCTACTAATTCGATTCGGAGACGAAGTAAAACGGTATCGATCCGGACGAGTTTTATCGATCGACGATCTGCCAAATCTCTAGATTTTTTGGCGGATTTCGTCTGAAGAAACTCCGGAACTTTGCCGATCGACATCCAGAAGCGGTATCCTGCTTAAAACTAAAGAATTCAGAACGAGTGTGCTACAACACAGTTCTAATCGATCGTGATACCGTGGGCGAACCGAAATCGTATGAAACCGTCTCTTGAATTACTAGCTTTAGGTGTGGGAGTTTGCATGACTGTCGGAACGATCGGAGCGGCATCTGCCAATCCTGTCCCGACTCAAGACGAACCGGAATCCTCCACCTCATCCATTTCCTCCAAACCCCCTGCTCCCGTGGCGCCTCCCTTGACGCTTGGAGCCAACCACGATCGCGACGGCGACCCAACGCCACCGTTTGCCATTGCGCTCACCCCAAGAACCGTCGCCCAAACGCCCCCTGTGGCTAAGCCTACCCCCGCTAAACCCACTTCAAAAACGGCTCAGGGCACCCCGTCACCCCGTCCTTCTGCCCCGCTTCCCACAACCGGATCACCGCCATCCCCCAGCACCCCCGCCCCCAGCAATCCCACTCCACAGCCTCCATCCGGTAGCACCCCCGCCCCCCAAACCCCCGGAACTGGCGGCGCGAACCAAATCGTTCCGACTCCCCCTGGACTCGATCCCGCTGCGAATCGCCTCCAATTTCCCACCCGACCCGGAGAAGTCCAGGTTCGCAACGTCCAACCGATTACCCTCCAGCAAGCGCTAGAACTCGCAGAACGCAACAACCGCGATTTAGAAGTCTCACGCCTACAGGTCGAGCAAAGTCGCGCTGCCATTCGTCAAGCCCGCGCCGCAAATTTTCCGACCTTGGCACTCACCGCCAACCTGTCTCGATCGGGCAACGTCTTCATTTCACAAACGCCATCTTTCTCACAGCAACTTGCTGGGATCGATCCCAATTCGACCAGTACCGCTTTTAATACGGGTGTTCAACTCAACTACAGTCTGTTCACGTCTGGCTTGATTCAGGCGCAGATTCGTGCCACTGAACGACAATCGCGATCGCTCGAATTACAGCTTGAAGAAACCCGCGAACAAGTCCGCCTTACGGTTTCGACGAATTACTACAACTTACAGAACGCAGATGCTCAAGTCGCGATCAACGAAGCCGCAGTCCGAAACGCAGAAGCCAACTTGAGAGACTCTAGAGCGCAAGAAACTGCTGGCTTAGGAACCCGATTCGATACGCTGCGGGCAGAAGTGAACCTGGCAAACGCTCAACAACTCTTACGCAACGCTCAAGCCACTCAGGAAGTCAGTCGTCGGCAACTCGCGCAGGTTCTGAGTATCTCAGAAACCGCCACCCTCACCACTGCCGACCCAGTACAACCTGCGGGCAGTTGGACGATTCCACTCGAAGACAGCATTGTGCTGGCTTATAAAAACCGTTCAGAGCTAGAGCAACAACTGGTGCAGCGAGAAGTGAGCCAAGCGCAAATCCAAGCCGCACGAGCAGAAAACGGAGTGACGCTGAATCTGGTAGGCAATTACAATTTTCAGAGATCGGGAACCACCAACACCAGCACAAACAACGCAGACAGCTACAACTTGGCACTGCAAGCCCGCTGGAATTTGTTCGATGGCGGCGCGACGAATGCCGTGATCAGCCAGCGAGAGCGCGATCGCGAAATCGCCGAAGCCCGATTTGCCCAAAACCGCAATTTGATCCGCTTCCAAGTCGAGCAAGCGTTTTCCAACTTGCAAGCGAACCTGGCGAATATCAATACCACTCAGCAATCGGTGGCACAGGCAGAAGAAGCCCTACGACTGGCAATTCTCCGATTCCAGGCGGGTGTCGGAACCCAGACCGATCGCATTAGCGCTGAAGCCGCTCTCACTCAGGCACAAGGTAACCGAGTCAGTGCGATTATCAATTACAATCTGGCACTCGCACAACTCCGACGCGCTGTGAGTAATCTCAGTCCCTGATCCATTTTTGGCAATTCCCGGCAAAATGAAACTTGAGCCTCTCGATTCGCTGTTGTTCTCTAAAATCGTCTTATGACTCAACCTTTCTTCAGAGCCACCTTTATCCTTATGCTGTCAGGATGTGGCAGTTTAATTGGGTTTAGCGGAATCAGTCAGGCTCAAACTCAGAGTGCGATCGATGCGATGCCTGCTCCTAACCCTTCCACTGCCCAAACTCCAACGACTCCAGCGGGCAGCGATGCGTTTATTGATCGTACCGATTACGGTTTGGGCGCGACCGAACGAATTGCACCGGAAACGACGATCGCGAAACCAATTGCACCCAAACAATATGCAGCGACAGATTCTGTGAGTGTGGCTCCGGTCGAAGTCGGTGGCTTTAAGCTGTCGGTCAAAGGCATTGATTGGAGCACTGTGACCCCTCCGAATCCAGTCGGGTCTGCTTATGGCACCGTTCAGAATTATTACAATCGCACCGTTCGCCCGATCGGTCGAATTGGCAACGGCGATCTGAAACTGATCTTTCCGTTATCGATTCCGGCTCCGATCACGTCGATTTTCGGTTGGCGACTGCATCCGATTACAGGCGATGCTCGACTGCATACTGGAACGGATATCGGTGCACCACTCGGAACGCCCGTATTAGCCGCTTTGACAGGTCGGGTGATCATGGCAGATTTCTTTGGTGGGTATGGATTAGCGATCGGGCTAGAACATAACGCAGGCGCACAGCAAACTTTATACGCTCACTTGTCTGAGATTTTTGTCAAGCCTGGGGACATTGTGAAGCAGGGTTCTGTGATTGGACGGGTCGGAAGTACTGGAAATTCGACGGGTCCGCATCTGCACTTTGAAGTCCGGCAGCAGACCACAGATGGTTGGGTCGCGATGGATGCAGGGGTTGTCCTCGAAACGGCAATGGCGGAATTGGTCAAATCGATGCAGGTGGCGCAAGTTCCCAAGACTCGTTAATTTTCAACGGTGCCATCGGGTCGAATCATGCCTTGGACGATCGCATTTCTCACGAGCGCACTACTCATCTCTGCCCGCGTAAAATTGGCGTGAGTGAGATTTGCCTCTCGGAGATCGGCACGTCCAAGATAAGCTTCGACTAAGACTGCATCGATCAAGAGCGCGGCTTGAAGATTCGTGCGGCTCAAATCAGCGTGGTTTAATTTGGCGCGAATCAAGGTAGCAGATGAGAGATCTGCTTTGTGCAATTTTGCGTGATTTAGAGTGGCTTCGGTCAGATTTGCGGATTGGAGATTGGCATGAGCGAGAGTGGTTCGATTTAATTTCGCATCTTTCAAATTCGCGTGACTCAAGTTTGCTTCTGTGAGATTGGCATCGGTGAAAAACGTTCCGGTCAGAATGGCTTCACTGAGATTTGCCTGGGTGAGTGTGGTTTCTCGAAGATTTGCCTCACTCAAATTGGCTCCGGCGAGATTCGATCGTGTTAAATCCGCCCCTGTTAAATTTGCACCGCGTAAATCGGCTCCACGTAAATCTGCTCCGCGTAAATTTGCGCCTTCATAGCTGCGTTTCTCTTCGCGGAAATTCGCCCCTCTCAGATTGGCTCCCCGCAAATCCGCACCACTAAAATTCGCGTTTCGCAGGTCTGCCCCGCTTAAATTCGCATCTAGAATCAGTGCCAGGGAAAGATCGGCTCCTCGTAAATCCGCACCACAAAGAATTGCTCCATGCAGATCGGCATCGCGTAAATTTGCGTTGAATAAATTCGATTGGCTCAGGTTTGCACCACTCAAATTTGCATAGGCAAAATTCACTTGAGTTAGATTTGCCCGATTGAGATAAGCAAAGATTAGAGTTGCATGATTCAAATCAGCTTGAGACAAATTTAAGCCGATCAAATCTGCATGGGTTAGATCAATTCCTCCCAAGTTTTTGCCGACAAAATCTAGGTGACCTGAGTTGTATCGTTGTAGCAATTCTTGAGCGTTCATGGAATTTTCTAATTTATAAAGCGGGTTTCGTGGAGCTTGCTAAAGTGCGATCGGCGGCGCTACTGGTTCTTAGAGAAGTTAAAAGATTCTGGCGAAGAGTGTTGTAATTTGATTTAAGCGATCGTACTAAAATTGGCACAATCTCTAAGTACAATTCTGGCTCTTTTAAACAGCTTGCTTTCTCATTAAGAAGCTGCTCGAATTGTTCGATTGTTTCTACTTGAGTCAAAACAGTTCGGAGCAACCCATCTAAGCTATAAAGTTTCAAGTTTGACCAGTCTTGTGAGCAAAAATCGAATTGGTAATAAACCGATGAAAATAGTAAGATTTTTGCTTTCAATGGATTCGTGTACTTGCAGATTTCTTGACGAATATCAAAGAGATCAATGTGCTGGATGGATTCAACAACTGAATTGGAACTTTCTTTGCCGTAAAGCGATTCGACTTCCCGCAAAATAATTTCAGCAACTAACGAGTACTCAGCAGGTTTATTGAGCGTTTTAACAATTCTAGTTAAGCCCGATCGCAGTTCTTCTAGCGTTGTGTATTTCTCCATCAATTCGTCGAGCAATTCTGAAGTTGAGATCTGCTCGATGACATAAGAGTTTGCTTCCCAATATTTCCGACAGGTGTAAATAAGAAGCTTTTTAATTCGGCTTAAATTAACATCTTGATCGAGTTTTGGAGCGGTGACGATCGTGGTTGCACCCTGAGCATAAACCCGCTCTAGAACTGACAGAATGACTTGCCCGATAAGGGCATATTCCGCCGATTTATTCAACGTCCCAATTTGATGAGTTAACCGCGATCGCAATTGTTCGATCGTGGGATAGTGCGCCTGGATTTCTTCGATTAGCGATCGCCAACTAGCAGCATCAAATCGTGGAATATCACTTTCCCAACGATTTCTACACACATAAAGCAGTAACTTTTGAATGCGAACTGCATTAGGATCTTGTTCAAACTGGTGAATCACATTGAGCGGTACAGTCAACCGAGTTAGAGCTATCGAATCACGCATCATCTTCCGTCCATTTCACACTTCGATAGGATGCCCGGATTGATCGAAGCGTTAACCGAAGACCGTATAATGGGGATCTTTGACTAGACCCCGCACATTGATATGGCGAATACATACACGGTTGAAATCCTGCATCAAGGACAAACTCACACGATCGAGGTTCCTGAAAACCAAACAATTCTCGAAGTTGCAAACGAGGAGCAAGGTTTAGATTTACCCGTTTCTTGTACTGCGGGTGTTTGTACAACCTGCGCTGCATTAATTACAGAAGGTACAGTCGATCAAGCTGACGGAATGGGTGTCAGCACAGAGCTTCAGGCTCAAGGATATGCACTTCTCTGTGTGGCTTATCCGCGATCAAACATTAAACTTGTGACTGAAAAAGAAGAAGAAGTGTACAAGCAACAATTCGGAAAGCAGGGATGACGACGGATTTTATTACGATCGCGCTTCCACTCCAAACTTCAGTTCGAGAATTGCATCAAGCGATCGAGCAAGAATTACGCGCATTTGGAGAGCCGTTACGCTGGGCAATTACGCGGGTGACTTCAGAAACCGTTGAGATTGAAGCGGTGGTGACTCGTGACTAGACCCTACACAGTTGGATTAATTATTCCAACGGGAATCGGAGCGGCGATCGGAGGTTATGCGGGCGATGCGCTTCCGGTTGCTCGCGCGATCGCTCAAGTTGCCGATCGATTAATCACGCATCCAAATGTGCTCAATGGCGCACAACTTTATTGGAATATTCCGAATGCGCTCTATGTTGAAGGCTACGGATTAGATCAATTCGCGGCAGGACATTGGGGATTGTTGCCGGAACGATCGAATCGAATTGGATTGATTCTCGATCGTGGCATTGAGCCAGATTTGCAACTGAGACATTTACAAGTCGCGGATGCTGCTAGAGCCACTTTAGGACTGAATCTAACCGATTACATCGTGACAGATCAGCCGTTGAATGTGACGTTAAAAACGGCAAAATCCGGAGCGACTTGGGGCACGATCGAACATCCAGATAGTTTACTCAGAGCGGCTGAGAAATTAATCCAAATCGGGGGAGCCGATGTGATCGCAGTCGTTGCCCGATTTCCTGACGATCCAGACAGCGAAGCGCTACAAAACTATAGACATGGACAAGGTGTGGATCATTTAGCGGGTGCCGAAGCTGTGATTAGTCATTTAATTGTCCGAACGTTTCGGGTTCCTTGCGCTCATGCTCCCGCTTTGTCACCGTTACCGCTTGATCCAAATCTATCTCCTCGATCGGCTGCCGAGGAACTAGGGTATACCTTTCTACCTTGTGTCTTAGTCGGTTTAAGTCGCGCTCCTCGATTTACTGAGTTTCCAAATCCTCATGCGATTTGGGCAGATGAGGTTGATGCTTTAATCATTCCCGCTTCGGCTTGTGGGGGAAGTGCGACCTTAAGTTTGAGCCAAACGAAGACACGAATTATTGCTGTTGAAGAGAATCATACGAAGATACAAGTTCCACCGGAAGCATTGGGAATGCGATCGACGATCGTAAAGTCTTATCTCGAAGCGATCGGCGTTTTGATTTGCGATCGTGCGGGGATCAATGCTGCGGCTTTAAGTCCGGAAATTACCTCGATTCAGTCCCAATTTTTAGGAACTTGATGCCCTAGTTTCCTTTCTGAGTCTTGAGTTATACTGTAGCCTCTTGTTCACGAGAGCTAGGTCGGATAGATTCCTGTGGCAGAACAAATTCCTGATACTCCGGAGATGCAGCCACTCACCCGTGTCCAAGTTCTGATCGCGATGGGTGTGACTGCGATTGTCTTGTTAGTGATTTCCAAAGTCTGGTTACATTTCAGTTCTGTTCCGCTGCTGGCGGTGCGGTTCTCGGTTCCTGCGCTGCTTCAAGGGGTCGGTCTGGGTATTGGAATTTCGGTTGCAAGTGCGATCGTTTACCGCGTTTGGGGCGAGTACCGCAGAAGTGCTGATCAGTATCTCGCAATGGTGCTTAAACCGTTGTTGCTCCCTGATATTCTCTGGCTTGGATTGTTACCCGGAATGAGCGAGGAATTGCTGTTTCGAGGGGTGATGCTGCCGGAAGTTGGACTAGATTTTATCGGGGTCTTGATTTCTAGTCTCTGTTTCGGGGTGCTGCACATGAGCAATCTAAAACAATGGTCTTATGTGGTCTGGGCATCGATCGTCGGAATTGCGCTTGGAATGAGTGCGGTATGGACAGGGAATTTACTTGTGCCGATCGTGGCTCATGTTCTGACGAATCTTGTGTCTGGGGCGATTTGGAAATTTAGCGATCGACCTTAAAAGCTGGTAAGCCCCAATTCCTGAGTTAAGAACTGGGGCTTCTCGCTGTGACGAATCTTCTCTAAATCATTCTTCGTAAAAATCGAGTCATCACAAATAGAATGAGTACTACAAAGATAAAATCAACAAGATCGTAGACAAATGCACCGATCCGCAAACCTCCGATAACGAGACTTTGCATACTATCAATACCGATACTTCTTAGAATCGGTGTAAAGATGACAGGTGCGACAAAGTTCGCGATGACCGAGCTTATTAAGTTGGCAATGCTGAACGCTGCTACGAGTGGAACTGTCAGAACAAGCAACACGATAATCCAATCTTGGAAATTGCCTTCAAGTGCCAGGGATTTTAGAGCATTCAGTAAATTTCGTTTTGCTTCATTCCTAGAACCCGCCATGTCAACGCCCCACGAAATAATTGACTGGCTCTAGAATGCCCGAAATGCAAAAAAGCTCTAGATTTTACTCTAGAGCTTTCCGTTTGGTGGCGGGGCATGGATTTGAACCATGGACCTTCGGGTTATGCTTACCACTACAGCTTTCACTGCCTGAATCAATCAGTTTGTGGTCTGGACTGTCCCTTCACCTTCAGCTTTCCTGTTAAGGTGCTTGCCTAACCAGTCTCTACACCTTCTCCTTTCGGAGCTTGGTTCGGGATTACCGCGCTATTGGCTTCCCCGACTTAGACAAGTAAACACATATTGGTTTCTCAATATGCCGCCCATCTAGAAAATCAGCTTAAAAGCGTATAACTGACTTTCGATCCGAGCCCGACGAGCTACCAGACTGCTCTACCCCGCGTTGCTTTTCCCAACTCATCTAGTATAACCATAAGTTCCCAAAAGTTGCAATACCTAATTTAAAGCGAGAAGATAGAGAGGTTCTTTTTGAGCGGCAATTATGGCGACTTGGCGCTGTGTGAAATATTGTGGGGCTTGCTGCAATCTCGATCCAAGCGATCGACCTGACCTGGAAGAGTATCTCAACCCCGAAGAGCTTCACCTTTACCTGAGCATGGTGGGCGAAGATGGCTGGTGCGTCAATTTCAATCAAATGACGCGGGAATGCACGGTTTATGACAATCGACCTCGGTTCTGTCGCGTGACTCCTGAGACGTTTGAGGACATGTTTGGCGTGGGGCCGGAAGAATTGAATGATTTCGCGATCGACTGTTGCCGGGAACAAATTGAAGCCGTATATGGCGATCGCAGTTTAGAACTGTTGAAATTCGAGCGGGAAATCGGTGTCTAGCAAAAATCCCAAATTCCGGTTATAGTGCTAGATAATGAAAAGAAAATGAAAACAAGTTCATGTCTTCCACCAACCTACCCGTTACTGAAACCCAGGAATTGCTGATTCTCGAACAGACCCAACCCGCAAAAGCGAAATCAAGTTTCCTGAGTGTGTTCGGCTCGACGTTTATCACCATTTTTCTCGCAGAACTCGGAGACAAAACCCAGATCGCGACTTTATTAATGAGTGCTCAGTCTCATGCACCCTGGACTGTGTTTGCGGGTGCGGCTTCTGCGCTGGTGGCGACGAGCTTGGTCGGTGTGCTGGTTGGACGCTGGTTGTGTCAGAACGTTTCACCGAAGACTTTAGAGAAAGCGACGGGCGGAATTTTGCTTCTGGTGTCGGTCTTGTTAGTTCTAGACGTGGTGGGGATGTAGACGATGGACTGGCGACTTTTAGGAATCAGCTTTGTGACGGTGTTTTTGGCGGAGTTGGGAGATAAAAGTCAGCTTGCCGCGATCGCACTTAGCAGTGATTGTCGGAAGCCGACGAAAGCAATTTTTCTGGGAACCGTTGCGGCTCTAATTCTCGCAAGTTTGATCGGGGTTGTGTTGGGAGAAGGAACGGCGCAATTGTTACCGACGAAATGGACAAAGATTGTTGCCGCGATCGGCTTTGCGATTCTTGCCGTTCGATTACTTTTGTTTGGCGAGAAAGAAGAAATCACGGAATAGAAAAAAGCCTCCAGATAATGGAGGCTTTTTTAATGGAGTTCACCGCATCCAAACTTTGTTAAAATTCGCGTTTGATCAGCCATCCACCTGCAAGGAGTTTCGCCGCTTCGAGAACCCAGTAGGTAATGTGGAGTTGATCCATGCCAGTAGGAATTTGTGCAGGTTCAAATAAATTGAGATTTAAGCCGATCGCGCTCATTTGGGGAGAAAGGAAATAAGTAAGTGCGATCGTAATTGCGAAAAGGATTCCTGCAAGACTCAGCGAAATTGGCGTTTTCTCGATCGATTGACGCACTAAAATCGCCGTTAAAACAGAAGCCGCACACAGCAATTCCAGGCGATTAAAAATCCAGAAAATTCCATAGCCTGCCGATGCAAACCCCGGTTGTGTCATCATTCCAGCCGCAAAAAGACTGGGCATTACTACGAAATCAAGCAATACACTACTGCTGATCCAGAATGCCAAAACGAGGATTAAAGTCTTGTGCCAATTAACTGATTTGAAGTTGGCTCTTGAAGCGATAGCCATTCTCTAGACCCATGCTTGAAGTGTTCTAAATTCAGACTAACAAATCTCTCTTAGAGCAGTTGAGTTGAGATAAAAAACTTAGCAAATGGTTCAATCAAAACAAAGGGTCTAGCAAAGTAAACTAGACCCTTTATTGAAACGAAAGTAATGTGAATCGAGGTGGACTGAAATTCTGCAACTCTGGAATTGAAGAGATAGAAATTCCTCCCTGAAATCAAACAGTACGAAATTAATCAGCAACGTATCGAAATCGTGGAACTAATTTGAGTTGCAGGTGCTCTGAGATAGAAGACACAGATCTCAAAGCGGTGGTGTGGAGACTGAGGAGATGTCTCTGCTGCGTCTGTTATTAACTTAGCATTCCTCACTGAGCGTGGAAGCCCTTTTAATAGTTAAAGACCGAAGTTAATACAAGTTAATCTTCTCTTAATCTGATGAAGAATTTGGCTCTAAGAAGAATCGACTACACTGAAGATATTGCTCTAAAACCCTTTTATGAAACGCTTTCTTCGTAATTCGGTGGTGTCGATCGCTTTAACTTCAGGTTCGTTTGTTCTTCCAGCCGAAGCCGTTCAAGTTCGCGGGACGACTTACTTTGTGTCTCCACCTCGACTGGTTGAGGCTTCCAGCACTCAGAACTATGTTTATGCTTGGAGTGCAACGTATTACTTTACGTTAGATGTTCTAGAGAATGCGGGAGTGCCCTTACAGCGAGTGACGATCGCTCAAAATGAAGGAGCCGATCGGGTTCGCTTCAATCTCAAAGAAACTGAAGCGTTTGATGGCGGTAGTCGCTCTAATACCCGGATCGGTCTGGGCGATGTCACTCAAGATGACAAAACGAAAGCAATTAAGGTGAACTTCAATCCACCCGTTCCACCGGGAAAACGAGTCACGATCGCATTGTCACCCTATCAAAATCCAAGTATTGGTGGTGTTTATCTTTTTGGCGTGACCGCGTTTCCGCAAGGTGAGCCAGCTTATGGGCAGTTTCTTGGGTTCGGACGGATTTCCATCTACGATCGAGGTTCGGTCTTTTTCGGACCGTTTCTCCGCTAACCGAAGGTTGTACCATTCCAACCCCACAGATACCCCTTTGCGTCTGTAAACTCGATATAGATACGATCGACTGGAATTTTCAAAGACTGCTCGATCTGTTGACAAAAATCCTGGCTCATTGATTTCGTTTGGTCTGGAGTCATTGAGCCAACGCTTTTGACCTCGATGTAACAAGTCGGGTCAGTTGTGCCACCAAAGGTCATCGGGACTCCAGATTCCAAGGCAGTCATTACATAGGATTCGGGTTTGCTAGTATGTTTTGCGAGAGTAGCAGAAAGTTGCTGAAGGAGGTTGTTCACTTGGGTGGAATCGGGATTCTCGATCGAGGTTTGTACTTTGATCAGGGGCATCGATTTGATCTCAAACTCAACGAGAAAGATTGTAATCTCTGATCGCGTCCGTGCCACTTACAGAACAGGAACAATCTCACGGATTGTTCAATCGCTACTGTTCATACTGAAGATAGCTACGAGTCCCCAGGAGTGAACATTATGCAGGCTTCTCTACATTGGTCAGTTTTACCGACTGCGATCGCAGCAGTGGTCGCGATGTCGAGTATGGCATTAAGTCAAGTGGTATCGATCGCACCGAATACCCAACCGATTACGCTAAACGGTACATCGGGCGGCGAGAAAAAAGATACGAGTTGTGCAGGCTTTATTGCCGATCGCCCGAATCATACGGTGCAAGTGACCGCTGATAGTAACTTAAAGTTTGCGCTACAAGGCAGCGGAGAACCGACGCTGTTGATTACTGGCAGTGGACAAACTTTTTGTGTTCAAGCCGATCGATTATCAAATGGGCAAGTCGAAATTCCGGGACGCTGGACAAAAGGGACTTATTCGGTGTTTGTGGGAGATCGAGGAAGAACAAGAGCGCCTTACACCTTGTCGATCGCACCTCAATAGAAATCTGGGGCAGTCAAGATGACTACCCCACAGTGAAGCCAGAAGCAGAATATGCTCCTGGCTTTTTTGTTTAAGGCAAATCGGTTTCGCCCATGAGATAGCGATCGCATTCTCGCGCAGCGCCTCGACCTTCATTGAATGCCCAGACAACTAAGCTTTGTCCGCGTCGGCAATCCCCCGCTGCAAACACACCTGGAATGCTGGTTGTGTACTTGCCGTATTCGGATTTGATGTTGCTGCGGGCATCTCGATCGAGTCCCATTGCGTCGAGTAACGGTTGCTCAGGACCTAAAAAGCCCATTGCCAACAGAACCAATTGTGCGGGAATGATTTTCTCTGTGCCTGGAACGTGCTTCGGAATGAATTGTCCCTGCTCGTTGCGTTCCCAATGAACCTCGACGGTGTGAATCGCTTTCACATTCCCGTTTTCGTCCCCTTCAAATTTCGTTGCTGTTTGTAGATAAGCTCGTGGGTCAGCACCAAATTTGGCGGCAGCTTCTTCTTGTCCGTAGTCCATTTTGTAGACTTTGGGATACTCGGGCCAAGGATTGTTCGGAGCGCGTTCTGCGGGCGGTTGAGGCAGAATTTCCAATTGCACAACACTATTACAGCCATGTCGAATTGAAGTTCCAACACAGTCAGTTCCAGTATCACCACCGCCAATAATCACGATGTCTTTTCCTTCAGCGGAAAGTTCGGGATTTGTTTGGTCTAATACTGATTGAGTATTTGCAGTGAGAAAATCCATTGCAAAGTGGATGCCTTTGAGTTGACGACCTTCGATCGACAAATCACGCGGCTTGGTTGCTCCGGTACAAAGCACGACCGCATCATGGTTTTTCAATAAGTCCTCAGCGGAGATATCTTTGCCAATCTCAGTGTTGCAAACAAACTTTACACCCTCAGTTTCGAGAACATTCAAGCGCCGCATCACAACTTTTTCTTTGTCGAGCTTCATGTTTGGAATGCCATACATCAGCAATCCACCGGGACGATCGGCACGTTCGTAGACTGTTACCCAATGTCCCGCTTTGTTCAATTGAGCCGCTGCACAGAGTCCAGCAGGACCTGAACCCACGATCGCGACTCTTTTCCCAGTTCGTTTCTCTGGTGGTTCTGGGGTGATCCAGCCTTCTTGCCAGCCTTTATCCACGATCGAGTATTCAATGTTTTTGATCGTCACAGGCGGATTGTGCATTCCGAGAACACAAGAGCCTTCACAGGGAGCGGGACAGACTCGCCCGGTAAATTCGGGGAAATTGTTGGTTTTGTGTAAGCGATCGAGGGCTTCTTTCCACAGTCCGCGATAGATCAAATCGTTCCATTCAGGAATCAGATTGTTAATCGGGCAACCGCTTGCCATACCGCTGATGAGAGTTCCAGTATGACAGAACGGGATGCCGCAATCCATACAGCGAGCGCCCTGAGTGCGGAGATTTTCTTCGGGCATCGGGAGGTGGAATTCGTCCCAGTTGTGAATGCGATCGAGCGGGGTTAGTTCAGATGGTAGTTCGCGGAGAAATTCGATGAATCCGGTTGGTTTTCCCATGAGATTAATAGTGATTGAGTGAATTGCTTTGGATTGAGATGCCCTCACCTCCAACCCCTCTCCCAAGCTAGGAGAGGGGAGCAAGAGCAGGATTTGAGAGGGGGAATTAGCTGCCGCCTACTCGTGCTACATCTCGCACATTTTCTTCAAAGGCAGCCGACAGTGCGTCATCGCCACTTAAACCGGATTGTTCCGCTCGTTTTAGCGCTTGTAGCACTCGTTTGTAGTCTTTCGGCATGACTTTCACGAAACGCGATCGCACTTCGTCCCAGTGTTCTAGGAGTTCTTTCGCTTTGTCGCTCTGGGTTAAGTTGGCGTGGTTTTGGATCATCTGACGCACGATCGCGATGTCTTCTGGATCATCGAAGGCTTCGATCGCGACCATTTGCGTGTTACACCGAGTTGCAAAATCTCCTGCTTCATCATAGATATAAGCCGTTCCGCCACTCATTCCCGCTGCAAAGTTGCGCCCAGTTCTTCCCAGTACTACGACTGATCCACCTGTCATGTATTCACAGCCATGATCGCCAACTCCTTCAACAACGGTATTGACTCCAGAGTTGCGAACACAGAAGCGCTCACCCGCGATACCACTAATGTAAGCCTCTCCCTTCGTTGCGCCATAAAAGGCAACATTACCGATAATGATGTTTTCTGAGGCTTTGAAGGTTGATTTTTTCGATGGATAAACAATGATTTTTCCACCGCTCAATCCTTTACCTACATAGTCATTGGCATCGCCTTCGAGTTCGAGAGTGACTCCTTTCGGTACGAATGCCCCAAAGCTTTGTCCAGCACTTCCTTTGAAATGTAGATGAACAGTCTCTTCAGGCAATCCGTTCCAGTGGCGTTTGGTGATTTCGTTGCCGAGAATGGTTCCGACGACGCGATTGGTGTTTTGAATCGGTAAAGTCGCTTTCACGGGCTTGCCGTGTTCGATCGCGTCTCGACAAAGCTCCAAGAGCACAGACAAATCAAGCGATTTTTCTAAGCCGTGATCCTGTGGAATTTGACAGTACAAACCAACAGACGGATCAACATTCGGCTGATAGAGAATCTTAGAGAAATCTAAGCCTTTCGCTTTCCAATGGTCGATCGCTTGTTTTGGTTCTAAAACGTCTGTGCGTCCGACCATCTCATTTAAGCTTCGGAATCCAAGCTGTGCCATCAGTTCCCGAACTTCTTGAGCGATGAACCGCATAAAGTTCACCGTATTCTGTGGAGCACCCGTAAAGCTTTCGCGCAGATTCGGATCTTGGGTTGCAATTCCAACCGGACAGGTATTGAGATGGCAAACGCGCATCATAATGCAGCCTAGAGTAACTAAAGGTGCGGTTGCAAATCCAAACTCTTCTGCACCGAGCAATGCAGCCATCACTACATCGCGTCCAGTTTTCATTTGTCCATCGGTTTCGACGACAATTCGCGATCGCAGATTGTTCAACACCAAGGTCTGATGCGTCTCAGCTAATCCCAATTCCCAAGGCAAGCCCGCGTGTTTGATCGAGGTTTGCGGAGATGCTCCCGTTCCACCGTCATAGCCAGAAATTAACACCACATCCGCATGAGCTTTTGCAACTCCCGCTGCGATCGTGCCGACTCCAACTTCTGACACCAATTTGACGCTGATTCGGGCGGCTCGGTTGGCGTTTTTCAAATCGTGGATTAGTTCGGCGAGATCTTCGATCGAATAAATGTCATGGTGTGGAGGTGGCGAAATCAAGCCGACACCCGGTGTTGAATGTCGAACTTTCGCAATCCAAGGATAAACCTTACGACCGGGCAACTGTCCGCCTTCTCCCGGTTTTGCACCTTGAGCCATTTTGATTTGAAGTTCTCTCGCCTGCGATAGATACAAGCTCGTGACACCAAATCGACCAGAAGCAACCTGTTTGATGGCACTGTTTTTAGAATCGCCTTGCTCGTTTGTCCAGGTGTAGCGATCTGGGTCTTCGCCGCCTTCTCCGGTGTTGGACTTGCCACCGATGCGGTTCATTGCGATCGCTAAAGCTTCATGGGCTTCTTGAGAAATCGATCCATAGCTCATTGCACCCGTTTTGAATCGACGCATAATCGCTTCAATCGGCTCTACTTCCTCAACTGGAACAGGTTCGCGTTGTTTGAACTGTAACAGTCCGCGCAGCGTGAAATGCTGTTGATTTTGCTCATTTACTAAAGCAGCATATTGCTTGAACAGATCATAGTTTCCTTCGCGAACGGCTCTTTGAAGAGTGTGAATCGTCTGCGGGCTGAATAGATGTGCTTCCCCTTCTTTGCGCCATTGATACTCACCACCGACATCGAGCGTATGTCCGTTGGTGGCGCGATCGGGAAACGCATGATGATGACGGAGCAAGGCTTCTTTAGTGATCACTTCTAGATCGGCTCCTTCAACGCGCGAAGCCGTCCAAGTGAAATAGCGATCGACAACCGAATGATTTAGCCCGATCGCTTCAAAGATCTGCGCTCCTCGATAGCTCTGGATTGTAGAAATTCCAATCTTAGAAGCCACTTTAATCACGCCTTTGGTGACAGCTTTGATGTAGTTCTTACAAGCCGTTTTGTAATCCACACCGACGACCGAACCTTGAGCAATCATCGAATCCATTGTTTCAAAAGCGAGATACGGATTGATTGCACCGCATCCATAGCCGATCAACATGGCAAAGTGATGCACTTCACGCGGTTCACCGGATTCAAGCACTAAGCCGACTTTCGTTCTTGTACCTGCTCTGATCAAATGATGATGCAAGCCAGAAACAGCCAGCAACGCGGGAATTGGAGCATTTTGAGCATTCACACTACGATCGCTCAAAATCAGAATGTTCACACCCGATTCGATCGCTTCGTCCGCTTGCTTACAAAGAGTATCGATCGATTGTTCCAGTCCAGTTACACCAGACTTCGGATCAAACACGATCGATAATACGATCGATTTAAAGCCTTGCTCATTAATGTGCTTCAGTTTGGCGAGGTCTTCATTGCCCAAAATCGGCGTTTTTAGCTCGATCAAATGGCAGCTTTCGGGTTCAGGCTTTAATAAATTCCGCTCTGATCCGATCGTCGTTTCTGCTGAAGTAATAATCTCTTCACGGATGGAATCGATCGGCGGGTTTGTCACCTGAGCGAACAACTGCTTGAAATAGTCATAAAGCAGTTTTGGTCGATCGGATAACACCGCTAACGGTGTATCGGCTCCCATTGCTCCGGTCGCTTCTACTCCATCTTTTGCCATCGGAGCCATGAGCAATCGCAACTCTTCAAAGGTATAGCCAAATGCAAGTTGTCTTTGAAGGACGGTTTTGAGATCAGTTTGCGGTGTCTCTGGTGCGTCTTGGAAATCTGCCAATCCGACCATATTTTGATCAAGCCATTCCTGATACGGATGAGCCGTAGAAATTTCTTCCTTAATCTCTTCATCCGAGACAATTCGACCTTGCTCCATATCGACCAAGAACATTCGCCCTGGTTCTAAGCGTCCCTTCAGAGCGACATTCTCAGGAGCCACAGGTAAGACTCCTGCTTCCGATGCCATGATCACAAAATCATCTTTCGTGACATAGTAGCGCGACGGGCGTAAACCATTGCGATCGAGCACTGCTCCCATCATTCGACCGTTGGTAAATGCGATCGAGGCTGGACCATCCCAAGGCTCCATCAAACAAGAATGATACTTGTAAAATGCTTTGCGCTCTGCGGTCATCGATTCATGCGCTGTCCACGGTTCCGGGATCATCATCATCACCGCATGAGGCAGCGATCGACCGGATAACGTCAACAGTTCTAAAGCATTATCAAAAATCGTGGAATCACTGCCGTCAATGTTAATGACAGGTTGAGCTTTTCTTAAATCGTCACCAAATAAATCAGATTCAAACAAAGCTTGTCGCGCATTCATCCAGTTAATGTTGCCGCGCAACGTATTGATTTCGCCGTTGTGAGCAATGTAGCGATACGGATGCGATCGCTCCCAGCTTGGGAATGTGTTCGTACTAAAGCGAGAATGCACCAAACCCAAAGCACTTTCTAAATCGGGATCGCTCAAGTCGGGATAATATTCCCCAACTTGCAGCGGCATTAACATCCCTTTGTAGACGATCGTGCGGCAAGAAATGCTGGCAGGATACCAATACGCATCAATCCCAGTCGAACGGATGGCACTATGCGATCGCTTGCGAATAATGTACAGCTTTCGCTCAAAAGCCAAATCATCGATCAAATCCGCAGAACGACCGACGATCGCTTGCTGCATAAACGGTTCGCTCAATTTTGCCGTTTCGCCCAAAGTCGAATTGTTCGTCGGAACATCGCGCCAACCGAGAATCTTTTGTCCCTCTTCTGCCACAATTCTCTCGAATTCGCGCCGTCCAGCCTCACGAGACGTGCGATCGGGAGACGAATAAATCATTGCCACCCCGTACTGTCCTGCATCGGGAAGCGCAATGTTTAAATCTGCTGCAACTTTTTGAAAAAATCGATGCGGAACCTGCATTAAGATGCCCGCTCCGTCTCCCGTATTCGTTTCTGCACCACAAGCGCCTCTGTGCTCCAAGTTCGCCAGAATGGTAAGCGCTTGTTGCACGATCGCGTGAGACACTTTTCCTTTCATCTGCACGATAAACCCGACCCCACAGGCATCATGCTCGAACTGCGGATCATACAAACCTTGCTTCGCGGGCAGTCCGTATCTAGTCATTATCATTACCCTATTCAGTGGCAAAAGAGAGTATCAGCTAGAGCTTCGGTGAAGATATCTCTAGTTCTCTTGAAATTCTCTTACAGACTTGCGAAATACCCCTAAGGTCTTAAGGAAATCGTCAGATCTGATTGAAAAAATTTTCAAGACTCTTTCTTAATCGTGAGGGAAGTTCGATCTTCTGTGTTTACTGTTAATCAAATTCAATATTTAGTTCACAAATCTTGTGATTGTTTAGTAGGTAGAAACGTCATGAAACGCGGACAACTTTACGCCTTTGTTACAGGTATTTTCTTTTTAACACTGTCAATTCTAGGCTTTATTCCTCAACTGCAAAATCCAATTAATGCGATCGAGGTTCACAACGGTCTTTCGATTAAGCTCGGCTACGTCTTCGGTTTATTTCCGACGACTCCGGTATTGAACACCGTTTATGCGATTGTTGGAATTTTAGGCTTAGTTAGCTCGATCGGTCTTGGCGGTAGTCGCTTCTACGGTCGCGGATTGTTCCAGTTCTTCGCAGTATTGGCATTCCTAGGATCTTTAGAACCAACCAACACCTTTTTCGGATTCATGCCGCTGTTTGGTAGCAATGCAGTCTTATATGGATTGATGTCGATCGTATCGTTCTATTTTGGCTTTATTGATCCGCCTGGACTGTTGGAAATCGCCGTTCAACCGCCAGAAAATGCGATCGGACTCGATAACTCGATCACTGAGTAACAACTAATTGAAATTTTATTTATCGGGGCTACCTGTGATAGCCCCGATTTTTATTGTTGAACTGAAAAAGTATCAATGAGTCCCACCGCATAAGGTTGAACAATTGACCATTGATTTTGAGTGAGACGCGATCGCACTTCTTCTACTAATAATCGAACCGTTTGATCAATAAACTCCCAAGAGATATTCACGCTCGGAAAGACCATTAAGCAAAGTGGTAACAATCGAACCGTGATGGGTGATAGATCTTGATGCAACACACAGAGCCAGAGATAGCACTGAAACATATTCAAATCGCGCTTCATTGATGTTGTGATTTGTACATTGTCCCAACTCCCGCGCCGACTTTTGAACTGTGGGAATTGTTGACGCGCTTTTTCACAGACTGCTTGTGCGATCGCATTTCCTTCAGATAACAGTTGCTCAATAAGTAAAACTTCTCGTGAAGCTCGATCGGAGCGGTTCGCGAGTTCACAGATTTCTTGCCACGGTGTGCAAACCTGTTCTTCTGCAAGCTGAAAATAAGAGCCGAGGAGTGCTTTTTCGATCGGATTCAACCGTTTCAAAATCATCTGTGTGCTGAAATGAAACTGAGTTGTGACAAAACCGATCGCTCGTGGATCTTCATCGGCTAAATGCTGTTGCTGCATTTGATAGAGAACGGGTTGAAGCTCGATCGATAACGCTTCGATTTCGGGCACCCAACCGCTGACGGGATTTAAGCTATCTGCAAGGTTCTGTTTAATATTCGATTGTTGCTCATAGAACTGTAAAACCTTTTCATAGACTGCTTCGACCGATTTTGCTAATTGTCTCACCTTGGCAAGATTGACTAAGTTCGAGGAGCCTGAAAAAAGCTGATTCACTTCTAATCCAGCTAATTCGCAGCAGATTCGTAAGTGTCGCTGAACTTGCTCTACGGTTCTCCGTCGCCCAAAATCTGATGAACACTCTAATAAATGTGCGATCGACAAATCCGCTTGTTCCGACATCAAAGCAGAAAGATCCGGGAGATAACGACTCGCCCAACTACGAGATAGCGATCGTGCAGAAAATTCAACAGTAGAGCGAGTAACCATCATTGTGCCAGTGCGATTTCAGTATCGATCAGTATAAATATCAGCGATAGGAAATTGTCAAGCCTTTAAAACCGCATTCTCATCTCTATTACCTTCTTTAGATCAAAGTAGAATAACTGCGCTTGACATTACGAGCACAGATTAATCTATTCGCAGAAAAAACAAATAAAATCCGTATTTTCACCACTCTTCTCGATCGAGGTCAGATCGGGTAGAATCAATTTACGGTTATCCAATCGGTTTTTTGTAGATTGAATATTGGGAGAAAAAGAAATGCGATCGCCAACCGAGACACCGACCGATGAGCGTACCACTGAACAGCGCATTCGACTCCGCATTCCCAAGCATTACCACCAAGAACCCGTCATTTCTCATCTGGTTTCGCACTATGATCTAACGGTGAATATTGTGGCGGCGATTTTAGGCGCGAATGCGAATGGAGATGGATGGTTTGATTTGAATCTCCAGGGCAGTAGCGCCAATATTGAAGCAGCGTTGAGCTATTTAGATGAACTCGATTTAGAAGTGTGGCGCGGCGAAGAATCGGATGGCTGGTAAATAACGGAGTGTTGCCGTAAAACACTGAACAGATTCCAGCGATCGAGGATGCTACATTGAAGCGTGACGCTCAATGATGCAAGGTATGAACTTATCAACGCTGGTTTTGGTCGCAATGGCGGTGGGAATTGGATTTGGATCAGTGCTGCATGATTTCTTTCCGACCGTCATTGTTCCGCTCGATCGCTATTTATTGACTCCCGCTGGAACGGCGTTTTTGCGGCTGATTCAGTTTGTGGTGGTGCCGATCGTCTTTTCTTCGCTGATTTTGGGGTTAACTCGAATTCAAAATGCGGCACAGGTCGGACGGTATGCCGTGAAGTTGATTTTGAGCTACTGCGTCACGAGTGGAATCGCGGTTGCGTTGGGTTTGGTCATGGCGGTCGTCGTTCAGCCTGGAGTTGGGGTGTCAAGTGCTAGCGGTGTTCAGGTGAGTACGATCGCGGAACAACAATCGCTAATTGATTGGCTTGTGAGTTTGATTCCGACGAACCCGATCGAAGCACTCAGCACAGGCAATCTATTACAGGTAATTTTCTCGTCTGCATTGATTGGAGTAGCAATTCAGTTAGTCGGTGAAAAGGCAGCCAGCTTTGTCAGCTTTGTTGAAAGTTGCTATGTGATTAGTGAAAAAGTTTTATCGATCGTGCTTTATGTTGCGCCGATCGGAGTGTTTGCTTTAGTCAGTTCAGTGATTGCAACTGAAGGACTTCAGTTAATTGTCAAGCTATTTGCTTATGTATTTTCGCTATTCGTTTCATCATTGATCATGGTTCTGTTCTATGTGTTCGTTCTTGCACTACTGAGAGCTAAACCAATTAAACTACTTCAAAGCCTGATTCCAGCTTTATCCTTAGCCTTTGGAACGGCGAGTTCTAATGCGGCACTTCCGATCGTGCTCAAGGATGTTCAGGAGGTGTATGGACTCAGAGAAGATATTGCCAGCTTTGCAATTCCATTAGGAACAGCGCTGAAACGAGATGGATCAGCTATTTTGCAAGGCTTTAATGCGGTGTTCGTGGCTCAGATGTATGGCATTCCGTTAACTCCTTCACTGTTACTGGCGATCGTACTCAGTACTTTTCTGGTTTCCTTTAGTACTCCAGGTGTTCCAGGTGCCGGAATTATCATGATGACAACGGTGCTAACTGCTTCAGGATTGCCTGTGGAAGGCGTTGCGATCGTGGCAGGAGTCGATCGTTTAACTGATGGCTTCAAAACGGTGATGAACATTATTAGTAATGTTGCCAATGCTGTGATTTTAAGCGTTTGGGAAAGTGCATCAGAACAAGACGCGATCGAGCTGACTTAAATTTGATAGTCGATCGCAGCGTTGATTGATGCCGCATTAGCGAGATCCAAAGAATTTACCGCTTTTAGAATGAGCGGGAATCTGACCCGCTTCTTTATGAACATCTACCGAAAGTGCGATCGTGCTTTTCTTTACGTCTGTCTTTGTGTGGACGACGACATTGATTGAAAGCTCTACGCTGCTTCTTGATGTCAACAGTAGAAAAAGCGTGAGTGGGGCGATTTCAAACTTAGAAAAAATTGCGATCGTCCGGGCGTTACCGGGTTTGGGAGATTTCTTATGCGCTGTTCCAGCTTTACGCGCCTTGAGAACGGCTTTTCCTCAAACGAAGATTACGTTGATCGGTCTGCCCAATTCACAGAGCTTAGGGGCGCGATTTGAACAATATATTGATGAATTTGTAGCGTTGCCGGGTTATCCAGGTTTACCAGAGCAGCCCGCGAACTTGGAAGCACTGCCAGAATTTTTTGAACACCTGCGATCGCGCCAATTTGATCTCGCGGTTCAGATGCACGGAAGCGGTATCGTAACAAATCCGCTCACATTGGAATTGGGAGCGGCTCGAACGATCGGCTTTTTTCAACCGAGTCAGCCTTGTCCTGATCCAGCTTCATTCTTGCCATTCGTCGAGACAGAACATGAGATATTGCGGTATCTCAGACTGTTGGAGTTTGTCGGGATTCCTGCTTCAGATTCGGAGATGGAATTTCCGATCGCGGATGCCGATCGACAAGAATTTCAAACGCTGTCTCAAATCCACGGCTTACAGCGATATGCGTGTATCCATGCAGGCGCGAGTGTTCCGTCTCGATGTTGGTCAAGCGATCGATTTGCTCAGATTGCAGAGTATCTAAGTCAGCGAGGATGGCAGATTGTTTTGACTGGAACTTGTGCAGAGCGGGGATTGACTGAATCGATCGCTAGACTGATCAAAGCTCCGACCATCAATTTAGCAGGGCGAACGAGCTTAGGAACCTTAGCGGCATTGTTGGAAGGCTGTAAATTGCTCGTTTGCAATGATACGGGAATTTCGCATTTAGCAGCCGCGCTGAAAGTTCCGAGCGTTGTGATTTTTAGTGGTTCTGACCCGCAGCGATGGTCGCCTTTGGACAAACAGCGACACCGATCGATTGTTCCGCCTGCATCGGTGAGTGATGTTGTAGAACAAGTTGAATTCGTGTTGCAGCAGGAGTCGCTTTATGTGGCATGACCAAAAGATTTTAGTGATTCAACCGGGGAACAATGCTGAGAATTTGCGATCGGGAATTAAACAAGTGCGATCGCGTTTTCCAATGGCTCAGATTGATTTGTTGTGTACAGCGTCGTTGAGTCAGGTTGCTTTATCGCTCAAGGATATCAATCAAGTTTTGGTGCATTGCGCGATCGCGCAAACAGGGTTGTCTGATGTTCCAGAGCGATTGTTGAATTTGATCGAGCTTCTCAAAGCGGAACAGTTTGCTAGTGCGATCGTGTTACCGGATGAGAATCGATCGCCGTATCCGTTTGCGTATGCTTGCTATCTTGCAGAAATTCCGGTGCGGCTTGGGGTGTCTTGCGAGTTCGGGGGCGGAGTGTTGTCGGAGTGTGGAGCGAGTGTTGAGGAAGTGCTCAATCGAGTTCAGGAGGCGGCGTGATACGAGAAGGAACAGCGCTGACTCGATTTAAGCGAGTGGCTAGAGGGATAGTTCAACGCATTCAAGAAGTGCTTAATGCACAAGTGTTTGTCGTGGACGATCGCGAAATGATTGTTGCGAGTACTGAGGTTCAAGCGATCGATCGATGTTTTGATGCGCCCTCGAATCTGAGGCTTCCGTTTCAAGTGGGACAGCAGCGGGGAGAAGTGATTCTGAGTCAGTTGGAATCGGATGAAATCTCGTTGCGGTTGGCTCAGGTTTTAGTGGAACTGATCGTGAATCAGGCATTGTCGATCGCACAGCAACCTGTACAGCCTGAACTCAAAAATAAGTTCATTCATGATCTGTTGCGTTCTCCAAATCGTGATGAGTCTGAAGTGCTCAGAGAAGCTCAAATTCTCGGCTTAGATTTCACTCGTCCGCGTGCGGTGATTTTGATTGATGCGGCTCATTATTTGTTGTCTTGCCCGACTAAACCTTTTGAAATGCTCGATGCTCAAACTCAGAGAAGCATTCAGGTGATCATTGGAAGCATTGTGAAATTCTTTCATTTACCGAATGATACAATCTGCGCTTACATTGGCGGTAGTGAAATTGCAGTACTCAAAGCAAGTAGCACTCAAGATTTAGAAGCTTGGGCAGATCGCAAAGATCCAGCAGGAAATCCATCTTGGGCGAACTTAGCCGCATTGAAACGAGCGAGTACCGCATTGTTGAATCAACTGCGATCGCAAACTCAAACGGATCTAAGTGTTGGAATCGGTCGGTATCATCCGGGGATTCAGGGATTAGCGCGATCGTATCAAGATGCGAGAGCGGCATTGTCGCTCGGTCATCACTTTTCGGGTGACAATCAAGTGTATTGCTTAGACGATTTAGGAGTCGCTGCGTTCGTAGGCATTTCAGACGAAAGCACAAAAATTGATCTGGCAAAGCATTTATTAAGTCCATTAGATCAAGAGCCGGAATTGATCGACACTCTGCAAGTTTTCTTTGCTGAAAATTGCTATCCCTCTTCTACAGCAAGCCGTCTATCTATCCACAGGAATACTTTAAGTTATCGCCTTGATAAAATTACATCGTTGACTGGACTAAATCCCCGTCTATTTGACGATGCGATTCAGATTCGATTAGCGTTACTGTTGCGCTCCCTTGTCAATTCGCATCCAGGGAATGATTCTAAATTGGGCGATTGCACAATCTCTGAGCGTTCAATTCCTGTACATCTTGTGCAAATGCCCAATGTATTCTCTCGTTAAGTTTTGCATGATAGTACTCAATCACTTAAGTATGTTTGTTTTGCTGTGAGCATTTCGCGATCGCACTATTCGGAATCTTGTCTATGAAACCTCTTCGGATTCTCACTTGGCATGTCCACGGGAGCTATTTATATTATCTAGTCCAGTCCCCGCATCAATTTTTTCTGCCTGTTAAGCCTGGATTTCCAGAAGGATACGGCGGCAAGTTAGGCGGCTTTCCTTGGGGTGACAATGTACATAATGTCTCAGCGGACGAAGTGCGAAATTTAGAATTCGATTGCATTCTGTTCCAGTCCCGCAAGAACTATCTCGAAGATCAATACGAAATTCTTTCAGATAAACAGCGCCAATTACCGCGTCTTTATCTTGAGCATGATCCGCCCCGTGAACAACCGACTGATACCTGTCATGTGGTGAATGATCCGAATGTTCTTTTGGTTCATGTGACGCATTTCAATGATTTGATGTGGAACAGTGGCAAGACTCCAACCTGTGTGATCGAGCACGGTGTAATGGTTCCGGAGCAGGTTCGATATCAGGGTGAGCTAGAGAAAGGCATTGTTGTAGTGAATGGTTTGCAGTCGAGAGGGCGGCGATTGGGGGCGGATGTGTTCGATCGCGTTCGTGCTCAAGTGCCATTAGAGCTAGTTGGAATGCAGGCGGAAAAACTCGGTGGTAAAGGTGAAGTTCCGCATGATCAATTAGCTGAATTTACCTCGCATTATCGATTTTTCTTTAATCCGATTCGCTACACCAGCTTAGGTTTATCTGTGTGTGAAGCGATGATGATCGGAATGCCGATCGTGGGACTTGCGACGACTGAAATGGCGACGGTGATCGAGAATGGCGTTTCAGGCTATGTCGATACGAATATTGATCGCTTAATTGAAGTGATGCAGCATTTACAGCAATACCCGGAGGAAGCACAGCGGTTGAGTCAGGGTGCAAAAAAAGTCGCTGAAGAACGATTCAATATCCATCGATTTGTGCGCGATTGGAATCAGGCATTTGCACGAGTTGTCGATCGTAAACCTACTCTTTCTGTCGTATGAAACGAATTGCTTTGATTAGTGAGCACGCTTCGCCGTTTGGCATCCTCGGTGGTGTCGATAGTGGTGGTCAGAATGTCTATGTAGGTCAGTTAGCAAAGCATTTAGCAAAACGGGGCTATCGGGTTGATATTTTTACCCGACGCGATCGCGCTTTGCTTCCAGAAGTTGCTGAGTGGAGCGAAGGGGTTCGATTGATTCATGTGCCTGCGGGCGATCCGGTGGAAATTCGCAAAGAGGATTTACTTCCTCATATGCAGGAATTTACTGCCTATATGCTGCGGTTTTGTCAGCACACACACTATGATCTGGTTCATGCAAATTTTTGGATGTCTGGACTGGTGGCTGCTGAATTAAAGCGAATGCTGCAAATTCCTTTCGTGATTACGTTTCATGCGTTGGGACGGGTGCGACGATTTCATCAAGGCGGCAATGATGAATTTCCAGATGAACGCTTTGAAATCGAAGATCGCTTAGTTCGAGAAGCCGATCGCATTGTTGCCGAATGTCCCCAAGATGAGACTGACTTAGTGCAACTCTACAACGCTGATCCGCATAAGATTACAATCATTCCTTGTGGCTTTGATCCGTCTGAGTTTTGGTGTTTAGATAAAGCACTCGCGAGAGTTGCGATCGGGTTACATCCAGACGATCGGATTGTGCTCCAACTTGGTCGAATGGTTCCGCGTAAAGGAGTCGATACTGCGATCGCAGGTTTTGCTAAATTCTGCCAATCTACTCCCGCAAAGCTGATCATTGTTGGAGGTGAGTTGAATGATAGTGATCCGCGAATTGCGAAAGAAGTCGATCGACTCAATGCGATCGCGACTGAATTAGGAGTGGCTGATCGGGTTCATTTTGTCGGTCGTAAAGGTCGCGAGGTATTGCGATACTACTACAGTGCAGCCGATGTATTTATCACTGCGCCTTGGTACGAACCATTCGGAATCACACCGCTCGAATCAATGGCGTGTGGAACTCCGGTGATCGGCTCGAATGTGGGCGGCGTTAAATTCTCAGTTGCAGATGGTGAAACGGGCTACTTAGTGCCACCGAATCAACCAGACGCGATCGCGGATCGTCTTTCCCATTTGTACGCTCATCCTACATTGATGGAAAAACTGAGCAAGCAAGCCATTCGACGCGCAAACGATCACTTTACTTGGCAAAGTGTTGCTGATTCGATGGCAACGTTATATCAATCGATTCTGATTGATCAATCCGGTGCATTAGATTCGATGGCGGTTATCGATCGCGGTTTCACATCCGTCATTACAGCTATTCAATCTGCACATCGTTGTCTACAAACTGAACTCACCCAAGCTGCAACCTTGATTACGAATTGCTTTTTGCAAAACGGCAAAGTGCTGATTTGTGGAAATGGGGGCAGTGCAGCGGATGCTCAACATTGTGCAGCGGAATTTGTGGGACGGTTCAAAATTCCGAATCGCCGAGCACTTCCAGCGATCGCGCTTTCGGCGGATAGTGCTTTGCTGACCGCTTGGGCGAATGATGTGGGATACGATCACGTCTTTTCTCGTCAGATTGAGGCATTTGCACAACCGAATGATCTTGTGATTGGGATTAGCACCAGTGGTCGATCGAGAAACATCCTAGAAGCATTTGAAACGGCGCAACGCTTGGGAATTCCGAGTATTGGGATTCTGGGCGGCGATGGGGGACATGCTCGATCGCTGTGTGATTTATCGATCGTTGTTCCTGCGAATGATCCACAACATATTCAGGAAGTGCAAATCATCGTGATTCATTTGCTGTGTGAATTAGTTGAAGCATGGGTCGTGAATCACGAACAGAAACCGAAGCGGCAACGATTGAGATTACAGAATCGAAATACAGCTTCGGAACTTCCACTCACTGTAAATTATTAGGAGAAATACCATGAGCGATTTAACTGGAAAAGTTGCACTCGTTACAGGTGGCGCACAAGGATTAGGCGAAGCAATCTGTCGTGTTCTTGCCAGCGCAGGCGTGACCGTGATTGTGGCAGACATTCGCGAAGAACTGGCTGAAAAAGTTGCCTCAGAAATTAGCTCAGAAGGTGGAAAAGCGGGCGCACTTAGATTAGATGTCACCGATGAAGCTCAAATTCAGTCCAGCATTACCAAAGTGATCGAAGACTATGAACACTTAGACATTCTGATTAACAACGCGGGAATTGATGTCACCGTGTCGATCGAAGAACTCGACATCAAAGACTGGGATCGAATCATGGCGGTGAATCTCCGCGCTCCATTCATTCTCTCGCAAGCTGTTTTACCTCACATGAAGCAACGTCGATCGGGTCACATTGTCAACATTGCTTCAACCGCATCCAAACGCACTTGGGCAAATGCCACCGCGTATCATGCGAGTAAATGGGGATTGGTCGGATTTAGTCATGCTTTGCACGTTGAAGCTCGTCCTGAACGGGTGAAAGTCACGGCTGTGATCGCAGGTGGAATGCAAACGCCGTTTATTCTTGAGCGCTTTCCTGACACGCCATTGGATAAGCTACAAGATCCGAAGAATGTCGCGGATACGATTCGGTACATTCTGACTCAGCCACCTGAAACCGTGATTCCAGAAGTAATGGTGATTCCGATGCAAGAGTCTTCGTGGCCCTAGGGCGTGTTTAAAGGCTTTTCGCGCTCGTTGCTAGTCCGCTCCGAATTCCATTCCGGGGCGGGATCGAACGAAGCGGAAAATTTTTAAGGCAAACACTGGAGTACGATCGAGAAATCACCTCTACCCTAAGATCGCTATGAAAATATTGCTGACTCTCACTGGAATTCTACTTTCTGCGCTCTCAGTCCAAGCCCAAACCGACCCCCTGCAACAAGTCCGATCGACAAAAGAATGTCGTGGCTGTGGTTTAACCAATGTGAGCTTGGCAAATTCGGATTTGAGCAATGCAAGGCTGATTAATTCTTCGCTGTTTGGTAGTGATTTTAGCAATGCGAATCTGACAGGGGCGAATCTCAGCGGAATTCAGGCGGGCGAACTGGTTCTAGATGCACGAACGAGCGATCGACGAAACAGCAACTTTACTGGAGCCAATTTCACCAACGCTGATGTCAGTCGAGCTTCGTTGAGTCGTGCCATTCTCGATCGCGCAAATTTCACCAATGCTTATCTGTTAAACACTGATTTTGGTTCGTCTCGGCTTCTTGGAGCAAACTTCCAGGGAGCAACACTCGGAACCGCGTTCTTTGGTGGAGCAGATTTGACGGGTGCGAACATGGCGAATCAGCGATTGATTAGTGTTTATCTGAGAAATGCCCGCCTCGATCGAGCACAACTTGCAGGCACACAGTTCGACACGACCGATTTAACCAACGCGGTATTGAACAGTGCAGATCTACGAGGTGCAACCTTCACGAGAACCACAATTACGAATGCTGATTTTACGGGCGCACAGCTAGATGCCGCGATCGTGCCTCAACTCTGTCAAATTGCTAGCGGCACGAACACGCTCACCAATGTGCAAACTCGTCAAAGTTTAGGCTGTCGCTGATACACTTTAAATCCGAAGTGATATCGAGATAGCTTGTGTATTTACTAATTCCTGCGGCGGGTTCTGGACGACGAATGGGCAGCGCGTGGCAAAGCCAGAGCAAAGCTCCCCGGAACAAACTTCTGCTTGATTTACTCGGAAAACCTTTGCTTGCCTGGACACTTCTCGCCGCAGAAGCTTCACAAACGATCGCGTGGATCGGCATTATGGGGCAACCGATCGATTGGGATGACTTCAAAGCGATCGTTCACTCGCTCAATCTCACGAAACCTGTTCACTTCATCCAGGGCGGTGCAACCCGTCAAGAATCGGTCTACAACGGACTTCGAGCACTGCCAGACGCAGCGGAACATGTTTTGATTCACGATGGAGCGCGATGTTTAGCCACTCCGGAACTGTTCGATCGCTGTTCTCAGGCGCTTCAATCCTGTGACGGTTTCGTTGCTGCAATTCCCGTCAAAGATACGATCAAAGTCGTGAATGCAACTGGTGTGATTGACAGTACACCGAACCGATCGCAACTCTGGGCAGCCCAAACTCCCCAAGGCTTCTCGGTTCCGCTGCTGAAGAAATGTCATGCTGAAGGACGCGACAACGGATGGGAAGTGACCGATGATGCCGCGTTATTTGAACAATGCGGGTTAGCAGTGCAGATTGTCGAAGGTGAAGAAACGAATTTGAAAGTGACAACTCCGATGGATTTAGCGATCGCAGAATCCATTCTTAGAGCGCGATTGTTCTGAATTCTAACTCTGCAAATAATAATTGCTGACTGAATCATCACACCTTATCTGCTCTAAACTGTAAAGCTAAGTGTGATGGAATGTAAGTAAATACGATGAAACGCAAATTTTTTACAGGTTTGTTTGCGATCGCGGCAAGTTTACTGCCTGTTTCTGTGTCGGCTCAATCGATCGAAGGGTTCACAATTTTCGGAGATAGCCTTTCTGATAACGGCAATGCCTTCAGAACCACAGGCGGTCTGATTCCGCCCAGTCCCCCCTACGTTGATGGTCGCTTCACCAATGGACCCGTCTGGGTCGAAAACCTTACCGCTCGGCTCAACTTAACAACAACGACCGTTAATTTTGCTTTCGGTGGCGCAACTAGCGGAACTGCAAACACCTTACCCATTCCCTCGCCGTTATTTCCTGGAGTCACGACGCAAGCTAATCTCTTTTTACAAAATTCGCCACGTTTGAGTCCCGATCGCGCTTTTGTCGTCTGGGCGGGTGCAAACGACTATCTCGGTGGCGGTATTACCAATCCTGCCATTCCGGTCGGCAATATCTCTAGTATTTTGCAGCGGTTAACTGCCGCAGGTGCAGAAAAGCTGATTGTTGTGAACTTACCCGATTTAGGCAAAATTCCGGGGACAATCAGTAATCCAGCTCAAAGTGCAGGATTGACCCAGCTCTCAGCCGCACACAATCAAGGTTTGAGAGCTTCATTACAAGCATTGGCGCAAAGTCAACCGAATGTCACAATCATTCCGATCGATGTCGCTGCCCTCGTGAATGAAGCTACGACTGACCCAGCGCGATTTGGCTTTACGAATGTGACGACCCCTTGTATCGGAACGGGTGCGAACTGTGATCAATTCTTATATTGGGATGCACTTCACCCGACTGCTAGAGCACATCAAATCATTTCGGACTTTGCCTTTGATATCTTAACGGCTCCTCTAACGATCGTGCCTCAAGCCGAAATTGCATTGGGCGTGGCGCGTCGTCCAACGACTGATTTGAATGGTCGATTAGTCACATTGCGAAACCCGAATCCGAATCAAAGATTGGGTGTGTTTGTGAATGGAGATTTTAACTTCGGAAATCGAGATGAGAGCGATCGCACTTCTGGCTTCGATTTTGATACCAAAGGAGTCACGGTTGGCGCAGATTATCGTGTAACCGATGATCTAGCTTTGGGATTAGCATTCAATTATTTTAATAACAATACGGATTTGAACAACGATCGCGGCAATGTCTCGATCGATAGCTATTCGCTCTCTGCTTATGGCAGCTATAACCGCGATCGCTTATACGCGGATGCCGTGATTAACTACGGTTGGAATAGCTTCGACATTGAAAGAAACATTCGGGTCACCGGATTTCGATCGACAAACGCAAGCACTGATGGCAATCAGTTCTCAGTTCGGCTCAACACTGGATACAACTTAGGAGAAAATCAACTGGCATTTGGTCCGATGGTGGGTGTGCGCTATACCAAAGTGAAGATTGATGGCTACACAGAACGCGATGGAAGTTTGTTAAATCTGAATGTTGCTGATCAAGAAGCAGATTCTGTAGTTCTAAATGTTGGTGCACAAGTGTCTTATGATTTTCGTCTCCCTTCTGCGACGGTCACACCTTATCTATCCGCCAACTATGAGCATGAATTTGCAAATGGAAGCCGTGAAATCGTTACAGAGTTGGTGAGTCAGCCTGGAATCCCGAATCGTACTCGCACCGATGAACCCGATCGAGATTTCGTCAGACTCAGTGCTGGGGTTCAAACGCAATTTGTGAATAATTTGTCGATCGGAATCGGATACGAAACGATTCTTGGCAAACGCGATGTGAGCGATCATGCGATTCAAGCTCGACTGCGCTATCAGTTCTGAGAAATACGGGTCTATCAATACCGAAATTCCTGGCGAATAGAATTCGCGGCTATACAAACGAAGTCCGCCTGACGCGGACTGACAGCTATTTTCTTAACCTGCAACGGCAGGTTTTGTCTGTGTAGTCGCGAATTCCATTCGCCGGGTTTATTTAATCTACGATTCTAAGTATGATTCTGAGGGCAGAGTAAAAAGATTGATATGCGTGCAGTTGCCGTTGATCCATCCGTTTCAGGACGATTGATCCTTCAGGAAGTCGATCGACCTTCGCTTCTTCCCTCAGAAGCATTGATCAAAGTTGCCGCCATTTCTCTTAATCGAGGCGAAGTCCGACGCGCTCAAACGGCTGCGGCGGGATGGCGACCTGGTTGGGATTTAGCAGGAACCATTGAAACTCCTGCCGCCGATGGTTCAGGCTTCCCTGTTGGAACTCGCGTCGTCGGATTCGTCCCGTCGGGAGCTTGGGCGGAATATGTCGCGGTTCCAACAGATGCGATCGCATCTTTACCCGATTCTGTCTCTTTCGCAGATGCCGCAACGCTTCCAGTTGCTGGACTCACTGCATTGCACGGACTCGCAAAAGGCGGACTGTTACTTGGCAAATCTGTGTTAATCACTGGAGCATCCGGAGGAGTCGGATATTTCGCGGTACAACTGGCTCGACAAGCAGGCGCGATCGTCACCGCACAACTCCGCCGCTCTGATTGGATCAATTTCATCAAAGAAGCAGGCGCACATCAAACGATCGTCGGTGAATCGCTGGGAGAATTCAGTCCGTATGATGTGATCTTAGATTCCACAGGCGGAACCCTGTTATCGAATGCAATTAGCGCGATCGCCAAAGATGGAATTTGTGTCACTTACGGAACGACCGCAGATGGAACCGTAACCTTTGATGCGAAATCTTTCTATGGTGCAGGTGGCGCGAGTTTGTATGGCTTCATTTTGTTCCACGAACTCAAGCGCGAACCTGCTGCGATCGGACTTGCAAAATTAGTGCGATTGTTAGCAGATCAACGCCTCAAACCGCATATCGATCGAACCGCATCTTGGACAGAAATTGCATCTGTAGCGCAACAGTTAAGCGATCGACAATTCATCGGTAAAGCGGTTCTCCATCTGAACTAGATTCAATTTGCTCAAAGTCCCCCAGAATGGGGAATTTAGGGGGCATAAGCCGATCGAAACGAAGCAGAGTACTTCTATCAACTACAGATTAGAATGCGGTGCTTCTTCCGACACTGATCCATTTGCACTGATCAATTCTGATTTAAGCACGATCGAAGCCTGCGCCAAAATCAACGCATGAAACCCACCACACAACAATAAGCGATCGCCTGCCTGGATCTCTAAATCTTCCTGCGGGAATCGAATCAGCTTACTATCACGTCGAATCGTCTGCACCGAAATGTTATACCGCTGCTGTAAATCTAACTCTGCTAGAGTTTTACCGATCAAAGAACTGTCTAACGGAACTTGAAGCCACTGACAACAAGACTTCGTCGAAGGAACCGCAGCTTCTCCTTTTGCTAACTGATCGAATGCAGCAACTTCATCCGGTTCACCCACAATCAGTAAGCGATCGCCTTGTTCTAATGTAGTTTGACCGTCCGGATAATCGATCTCGGCTCCGCCTGCTCGTCGAATTGCCATTACCGTCACCCCAGTTAAGCGACGAACATCAGTTTCTTCGATCGACATTCCCAACAGCGGTGATTCTTCTGGTAGTCCATACCACCGACTATTCATCTCATTTGCTGCGGCTTTCAAATCGCGTGAAATCTGCTCAGACGGTTGATCCGGTCGCATCTCTAAATAGTGCGAATTGCGAATCAGTTGAACTTCGCGCTGAACCGCTGGAGTTGGTAAACCCATGCCTGCCATCAAGTGGGCAGAGAGTTCTAAACTGGTTTCAAACTCTGGTTGTACAACTTCTCGCGCCCCTAACTGATAAAGGACTTCAATGTCTTTATCTTTGTTCGCTCTCACGACCAAATCAAGCTCAGGCGCAATTTCCAAAGATCGCTTCACACACAATCTTGTACTCATTGCATCCGGAAGCGCGATCGCCATTCCTTGCGCCTGTGCAACTCCCGCTTTTTCCAACACATACGAACTCGCTGCATTGCCGTAAATGTAAGGGATTCCGGCTTCTCGAACTTTTTGAATCTGCGTTTCTGATTGGTCAATGACGAGCACCGGATAATTGCGATCGCGCAACAACCGCACAATATTCCGCCCAATCCGACCATAGCCACACACAATCACATGATCCCGAATCGGCAAATCTTCCGAAACGGCTAACGGCTCATCTGACTGATCTAAATATTTTGCTAACCACGGAATCGATTCACCCCAGGCAAATAGCTTTGGAACCAGTCGCAACACAAACGGAGTCAGCACTAAAGTAACGGCGGTAGTTCCAAGAATGAGTAGATAAACTCGACGCGAAACAATGCCTAATGTTTGTCCTTCACTTGCTAAGACAAACGAGAATTCTCCGATTTGAGCAAGTCCTAACCCTGCAATCAGCGCGGTTTTCAACGGATAGCGAAAGATCCGAACCAGCGGAGTCACAATCAAAAACTTACCAATAAAGACCAGCGCCACTAAACCTAGAATCAGTTCGAGATTGTTCCAGAGAAACACCGGATCGATCAACATCCCGATCGACGCAAAGAACAACGACGCAAAAATGTCGCGCAGCGGTTCGACATAAGTTAAGGTCTGATCCGCATATTCCGCTTCTGAAATCATCAGACCTGCAACAAACGCACCCATCTCGATCGACAATCCTAAATGCTCGGTCAGTAGCGCAATTCCCAGACACAACGCCACCACACCCAGCAGAAACAATTCGCGGCTCTCCGTTTTTGCCAATAATCTCAAGAGTCGCGGAATAATCCAAATTCCAGCAGCAACGGCTCCCAGTGCAAAGAGTCCCGTTTGAATCAACGCCCACCCGATCGCCAATCCCACTTCTTCGATCGGCTTATCCAGTGCAGGCAACACCGCCAGCATTAGACCCAATGCCAAATCCTGAACGACCAGAATTCCTAGCATCACTTGTCCATGAGGAGTCCCCGTCTCGTTGCGCTCCATCAAGCACTTGAGCACAACCGCAGTCGAAGAAAGCGACAGAATTGCGCCCAAAAACACGCCTTGAGTCGGAGAATCCACCCAACCCATCGTCAACGCCACTAAGGTCGTTCCCAAAATCGTCAGCGCAATTTGCAGCCCGCCGCCGCCGAGACTGATGACCTTAACTTTCTTCAGTTCTGAAAATGAGAATTCCACACCGAGCGCAAACAGGAGAAACGCGACTCCAAACTGCGCCAGCGTTTCCACCTGGACTAATTCTTTAATCAACCCCAGCCCCGTTGGTCCAACAATTACCCCGGCGACCAAATACCCCAACAGCACCGGCTGTTTCAACAGGGCAGCTAACAATCCACCCGCCGCCGCCGCCGCTAACACTGAAACCAGATCAACGATTAACCGAAAGTCTTCTTGCACGGGTTCTTATGAATTATTAGAAAATTATCACAGTCTATTAACATCACTTTACAGGGAATCGGGAACTTCGTGGAGAACCCGTGATGCAAATCCGCACGATCGCATCGCACAATGCAGGCGATACGGTAATCTATATAAGAAGCAACTTGCATTTCGATCGATGTTTTGCATCTCACTGATGCAACGCAAGGTTTCCTAAATCTGCGATCGCTTTGTTTCGCGCCAGTTCTGAGAGTGCTAACTCATGACGATGCAGGCACATTCCAATTCCACCCCAGATACCAAAGTGCCACTCCAGATTTTGCTGTTCGTTGATCAGCGTCCAGCATCGCGAGAACAAATTCGCCAAATTCGCGACTATCTGAAAGATCGCAGTGCCGAATGCCCCTTTGAACTCGAAGTGATCGATGTCGGTGAACAACCGTATCTTGCCGAACATTATCGATTAGTAGCGACTCCGACCCTGATCAAACTGCATCCAGAGCCGCGCCAAACGCTGACCGGAAGTGATCTCATTGTTCAACTCAAGAGCTGGTGGCCCCGCTGGCAGCGATCGGTCGAAGAATTCATCGCCAACACGCCGCAACCCTCCGAAAATCCCGTTTCTCAGATCGGACATTCAACTGAAGTGATCAAGCTCAGCGATGAGATCTTTCGCCTCAATCGCGAAAACGAAGATCTCAAAGCGCAATTGCATTTCAAAGATCAAATCATTTCGATGCTGGCACATGATCTTCGCAATCCTCTCACCGCTGCCTCGATCGCGATCGAAACGCTAGAAATCGCCCACAAGCAAGCGGATGGACAACCCTCTCGCTTGACTCCACAGATGACAGCAAATCTGCTCAAACATGGTCGAACCCAGATTCGCACCATCGATCGCATGATCACCGATATTCTCCAAGCCGCAAGAGGAACCAGCGCTGAACTGCACATTCATCCTGAAAAATTAGATTTAGGTGTGCTTTGTCAGGATGTTATGTCCGATCTAAGCGATCGCGTTCAGGCAAAACAGCAGCGACTCAAAACCGACATTCCTTCAGATTTACCGATCGTCTACGCGGATGCTGAACGAGTCCGGCAGGTGATTGTCAATATTTTGGATAACGCGATCAAGTACACGCCCGATCACGGCACCATTCAGGTTTCGATTCTGCATCGCACCACACAAAAAGTTCAAGTGAGTATTTGTGATAACGGTCCGGGTGTGCCGCTGGAAAATCGCGATCGCATTTTTGAAGATCACTACCGATTGCAGCGCGACGCGGCTCAAGAAGGATACGGTATCGGGTTATCGCTCTGTCAGCGGATTGTTAGAGCGCACTATGGGCAAATTTGGGTCGATTCAGGCTTGGATCAGGGTAGTTGTTTTCATTTCACACTGCCAGTTTTTCGCTCTTAGTCTCTACAAAATTGAGGTAATTACCGAGATTTCAGTGATTGTACGGTAGATGAATTCCGCCGAATTACAAGAGTGCGATCGACGTGGGTTTTGATAGTGCGATCGTGACTTTGCATTGGTTTCAATCATTCGTTATGCCCGCATCTTCACTATACTGAATCTTTAAAGTCTTCTCTCTGTGAAATCTAAATACGGAGATGATTCAAACATTGATTGATTTGATCGATTGCGGCATCTCAGTAATTGCATTTGTTAAAAATATTACACGGAATACAGAAATCACTGAAGCAATTTTTCTCATGCCAGCAATTAAACTGAGTCATCAAAGTTCATCGTTTTTGATAAAAGTCTCTTGTATTAGAAATTTCGCGATTAGAACCTGGCAAAACCTCAATGCTTAAGCTCTTGTAGTGCGCTTCCGTATGTCGTCTACAAAGGGTATTTCAGATTACAAAGCTGGTGAACTGCTGCGTAAAGCTCATCGTTCGGTGTTCAATTCAAGGAATACTTCATCAATTCATCACATATAAACTTACTTTGAAGATAATACTAAACTGATCAAAAATTTCGCTTTCGTAGCGCTTGGCTTTTCTTGTCAAAGTATTTGAAATACTGGTGTTATTACGGTACTAATTCCGAATTCACTCCCTTATAAATGGGCTTAAGCGCGAGTTGTGAACTGCAAGAAACTCTTGCCTGAATTCATAACAATGCTGCGATATTTGTGTATTTGATTCAGCGATTTAGCTGATCTGACTTGTTTCCTAAAAGTGTTAGGTTCGAGCAGAAAAGGAGAGCTTCTCTGACTCTGGCTCGATCGCTCTTCGGAGTGACCCGCGCTGGAACATGTTTTAGGTGCATCGAATGTGCGATACGTGTCTTGGCGTTGTGCCGTCGTCAAGTCCAGTCTGAACCCAATCCACTATCCGCGTCGTCATGGGACTGCTTGCGTAGATGAATTACGATCCTTTAGAGTTCAAAGTCACAACTCCCGAAGTTGGAGTTTACGAGTGTGAGGTTCGCCTGAAATTCAGGCTGATCGAGGAGAAAGGTGCATTAAGCAATCCAGAACAACTGCTGGAATTGCTGCTCGATGCTTATTCTTGTGGTGTAGATGAGTTTTTAGAACCCATCGAATCTACGGTGAAAGCAGAAGAAATCTCTGAATTTACGGCATCTCCGCAGATGCGCCGTCAGTTGATTCGTCTCCGCAATTCAAAAGAATAATTAATAGAAAAATGAATATTTCAAGGGGGAGTCGTGTTTGCGGCTCCTTTTTTGCGGTGCGTGTCGATCGAGCGCACAATAAAAACAGTGATCTTAAAAGCCTCCATGAATTCAGCATTATCCAACGCAAAAAACTTAATTTCCGATTTGATCAGCCAGTATCGTCATCGTGTCGATTATTTGGCAATTCGTCTGGAAGCGGCAGAAGGCACTGATATTTTGCTGCGGGGTCATAAGATCGAGACACTCAGCGAAGGGATTTCGATCGGGGGACAAGTCCGAGCCTGTTATAAGGGTGGCTGGGGTTTTTCTAGCTTCAATCAGTTATCGAGTTTGAAAGCGCGGGTCGAAGATGCGATCGCGGCGGCGCGATTAGTCGGAACCGATGAAACCGTTTTAGCTCCGGTGGCTCCAGTTCAGGATGAACGATCGCTGTTATTAACTGGAAGCGATCCCCGTCAGATTCCTCTAGCGCAAAAGAAAGCGCTTTGCCAGCATTACGGAGAAATTCTTCGCAGCGTTGATCCCCGAGTTGCGACGATTTCGGTTCGATATGGAGACAGTAATCAACGAATCATTTTGGCGACTTCAGACGGTACGCTGATTGAGCAGTCTTGGGTCGATCTGGAGATGCGGTTTGCGGCGACTGCGCGAGATGGCGAAACTGTTCAGACAGGGCGTGAAACCGTAGGATCACGGAAAGCTTACGAGGATTTACTGGGACTCGATCGACAAGTGCAAGAGGCAGCACAACGAGCGGTGAATTCTCTAGCACTTCCGCCTGTGAAGGGAAATACCTACACGGTTGTGATTGACCCGATTTTGTCAGGATTATTCGTACATGAGGCGTTTGGGCATTTATCTGAGGCGGATATGGCGTATGAGAATCCCGATATTCTGGAAGTGATGAGTATCGGACGACGGTTTGGATCGCCGGAATTGCAGATTTATGATGGTGCCGCGATCGAGGGTCATCGAGGGAGTTATTTCTACGATGATGAAGGCGTTCCAGCCACCACGACGCAACTGATTCAAGATGGTGTTTTAGTTGGGCGACTCCATTCGCGTGAAACCGCAGGCAAATTAGAAGAAGCGCCGACCGGGAATGCTCGGTGTTTGAACTATCACTATCCACCGATCGTGCGAATGACCAACACCTGGATCGAGCGCGGTAAAACACCCGTGAAGGATCTATTTCAGGACATCAAAGAAGGGGTGTATGCCCGAAATTGGATCGGCGGAATGACCAATGGCGAGATGTTTACGTTTACTGCTGGTGAAGCTTGGATGATCCGAAATGGTGAAGTAGCGGAACCTGTACGGGATGTGACCTTATCAGGAAATGCGTTTAAGACTTTGGCGGATATTGAAGGAATCGGCGATGACTTCTTCTGGGATGAATCGGGGGGATGTGGCAAAGGTGGACAAAGCGGGTTAGCGGTCGGTTGTGGTGGTCCGAGTTTGAGAATCCGCGATGTGGTGGTTGGGGGAGAAGCGATCGAGGATTAATCGATCGGGTTTCGTTCGATTGCCCACGTTGATCCAAAATAATTCCAAAATCCGTTGGGGTGTGGGGTTGGTTTTTGGTTGTGGGGTTGATCGTAGAGACGCGATTAATCGCGTCTCTACCCGTCGTTTTGGAAAATACGCGTTGTCGGGAAATTTCGTTGTTATCGGATCGACGAAATTACCCCACCGTCCGCGTCAACAACACCGGACAATTCGCGTACACCCGCACATAATCCGATAACGACGTACCCAACAATCGATCGAGATCCGGTAATCCTTTCGCGATCGACGGTCTTCGATCGGGTGATCCCAATACCAACAAATCCGTTTTGACCTCATCCGCAACGCGACAAATTGCCTCGCCCGCTTTTCCGGTCGTCACGATTGCTTTATAACCGACCCCGTACTGTTTCGCTTGAGCGATCGCATCAGCGAACGCGGGCACTTTCTCAGCTTCCGCACCCATTTTTTCAGTCGCTTTTGGATCACTATCGACATTCACAAGCGTGACCTGTCCCCCTTTGATATCTCGCAGCAAAAAGAGCGCTAACTTCAATGCTTGTTTCGAGGCATCGGATTTGTCGATCGCGACCGTCACCCGATTGATCGCCCGCACGAAAATATCATCTTTTACCAACAGCATCGGACGTGATGAAAGCTGAAACACATACTGACTCACCGAATTTTCTAAAATCGAAACCAACCGCTTTAACCCACGCGATCCCATGATGATCAAATCGGCGTTAATTTCATCGGCAGCCTTTAACACTTCCGTTTTTGGATCACCTTGACGCAGCATTGCCGAAACATGATTCGGCTCTAATTTCAACGATTGAACCGCTTTCGCTAGAACTTTTCCGCCTTCTTCCCACTTTTCCGTCATCGCATCGGAACTCGTTTGTGGGGGAACGACGTGAAGCACTGTCACCATCGATCGCTGAACCGACGGAATCGCCATCAGCGCGTTCAGCATATCTTCTGAACGCCCCGTTCCAGAATCGGCTAATAAAATTTTTTCTATCATCGCATCGCCTCGTTTCTGCGTAGACTTTAAAGCAGGGTTGTTTCTCGATCGAGCGTATTTTCTCGGTCTGTATTAAGTCTAGGCTTCGGGGCGACCCTGTGTTCATTATGGTTTGTGAAGTACGATCGTGTCTCAATCTCCTCAATTACCAACCTCAAACCTTGTTCCGTCAACGATCGCGCTCGATTGGTTTGACTATCCGATTACGGTTTATGCTCACCATACGGATTATGCAGGTGTGGTATGGCATGGAGCCTATATTGCTTGGCTCGAAGAAGCTCGAATCGAATTTCTCCAGTCGCGTGGAATCGATTTCGCGCAGTTAGTCGAAATGGGCTGTAATTTGCCTGTGATTGATTTGTCGATTCATTATCATCAATCATTACGCATGGGTATGAAAGCGATCGTCAAAACGCGACTAATGTCGATCGAGGGCGTAAAGCTTCCTGTCGAATACGAAATCCGATCGCTCGATAATGCGATCGTCTATGTCAGCGGTCGAGTGGTTCTCGTTCCGGTGGATATGGTGAAAGGCAAAATTTTGAGACGATTGCCTTCGACGGTTGAAAGTGCTTTAGCGATCGTGCGTTAGAAATGGCGCGGCTTGATTCAAGCCGCGCCCTCTCAAATTAATTAGATTCTGCCAAGACCGCCTGTAATCGACTCCGAAACTCACCTTTCGGATGTCCCCCTTTCACTTCACCCAAGATTTTGAAGTCATCTTCGGGTGAATCGCAAATGATGTAGGTGGGCCATCCCATTTCGGCTTTATCGGGATATTGAGTGAGCAAAATCTTCCGGTACTTCCGGTAGGTTGCGGTGTCCTGCATTTTCACATCCACGAACTGCAAGCCTAATTCCTCAGCCACTTTTTGGTCGTAAAACGCCATCTTGTGACAGATTCCGCAATCTTCAGACGAAAACTTGATTACTGCACGAGTCATACTGAAACTTTGATTTGAATGCTGTTTCCAGCGTAAAAGATTCAGGCTCCAATTTGCGTAAAACTCTGTGAACGAGCGCGATTCCACCCCTGATCAGCGATAATAAAATTTAACAAACGTTGAAAAGAGTCAGCCTATGTCATCGCTACTTCGTCGATTGCCGCCCCTCGGTGCCTTGTGTTTCTGGGGTGGAATCGTAATTACCATCATCGGATTCACCGCCTACGTGCTCAATTATGCGGCTCTGAATATGATCGGGTTCTTTTATGGTATTCCGCTCGTCTTAGGTGGAATTGCGTTAAAGATTACCGAATTGCGTCCGGTACCGCTGACGATTCCGACCACTCCCGAAGTAGAAACGCTCAAAACAACCCAAGCGACCGACACGCAAAAACAGATTTTTGATGATCTGACTCGGTATCGCTACGGGCAAGAAGCGCATTTAGATAGCGCGTTGAAATTCTTAGGACTCGCTCCGACCGATGACGATCGACCGACGATCGTGGGCATTCGCGAAGAGAATATCGATGGAGCCTACGCAATGATTCTCGAATTCGATTCACCGTTTATCACTCTGGAAACCTGGAAAAAGAAGATTGAAAAGATGACGAGCTTTTTCGGTCCGGGTGTACGAGTGGATGTGAAACAGCCTGCGGAAGAAACGATCGATCTATTCATCATCGCAACTCCCGCCGTCACTGCAACAGTTTAGGCTTCAAAAAGGCTGCTCTTTGTGGGGCAGCCTTTTGTGCTATGCAGAACGCGGTTGAATGTTCGATAGAATTGCTGCTTCTGCGTTCTGGGCGTGATAGAAATCCCATCTCAACTGGAGATTCATCCAGAAATCAGCAGAAGTCCCGAAGTATTTAGCGAGTCGCAGAGCGAGTCCGGGCGTTAGCGCCCTCTGTTCCTGCACGAGAGTTTGAATCTCTTCTTCAGAGACGTAAATTGCCGCGCTCAATTCGTGAATGGTTAGATTTGCAGGCAAGAGAAATTCTTCTTGCAGCATCTCACCTGGATGAGTTGGAACCCGATGAGTAGGAACTCGAATCATTGGATTAGCGATCGAAACTAAGTTAATGATAATCAACAATCACGACATCGCTAGGAGCATCATTCCAAACAAAACAGATTCGATATTGATTGTTGATTCGGATGCTGTGTTGTCCTGCTCGATCGCCTTCTAGTGCTTCTAATCGATTCCCAGGTGGCATTCGTAGATCGTCTAGGGTCGTCGCTGAATCTAATTGATCCAACTTTCGCGCTGCGATTTTCCAGAGTGTTTGCGGACAGGTACGCCGAGCGGCTTTCGTATCCCGCCCATTAAAAATGTCGTCATACCAATTCGATCAATTAATGCAACAGATCAAACGATCGTCGTCCCACCGCGAAATCCGGGTAGAGACGCGATTAATCGCGTCTCTACGGTCGTCGGGTAATTGCATGATTTGTCGCATTGTTGTTTTGAATTGGTATCAGTGCCAGAACTGCCAAAAGATTCGATCATGACCACTCATCAAAAAAGCCGTCCAGCATCGGGCGGCTTTCAATCACTCAAATTCAGCCTAAGCTGAAACACTTTCAGCCGCATAAACGCTGACGCGCTGACGGTCTTTGCCCACCCGCTCAAATTTCACTTCGCCTGCAATCAAAGCAAACAGCGTATCATCGCTGCCGCGTCCGACATTGTTTCCAGGATGGAACTTTGTGCCGCGTTGACGGACTAAGATGTTTCCTGCTTTGACGACTTGACCGCCGAAACGCTTCACGCCCAATCGTTGAGCATTAGAATCGCGTCCGTTACGGGTACTACCTGTCCCTTTCTTATGAGCCATAATTCCCTCTGAAATTGCGTTCTCTAGTTCTAGATTAACTGGTCTCTAGATTAACCTTGCGCGTCGTCTTTGGTTGCAATTGTGCTGCCACCCACCCTGATCGAATCGATCATAATCCGAGTGAGTTCTTGACGATGACCGCGTTTTTTGCGGGTTTTCTTTTTCGGCTGCATCTTGTAGACGATCACCTTCCGTCCACGCAGATGGCGCATCACGGTCGCTTGAACGGTTGCCCCTTCTACAACGGGCGCACCGATCGTGATCTCGCCTTCGTTGTTGACGAAGAGAACCCGATCGATTTCCATCTGTGAGTTTTCTTCTCCCACAAGGCGATTGACATCATAAAAGCGACTCGGTTCGACCCGAATCTGCTGCCCTGCGATCTCGATAATTGCGTAAGCCATGAATTTTTCCCAAGTAGTTGCCGTACAGGTCGCGATCGAGTCGCAGTTCATACCTGATCCGAGCATGAGTCAGTTAACTAGTATGCAGAATGGATCGAAATACTGTCAAGTCACATTTTCTGCGAGTGCAAGATACACTTGAAGTAAGGAAAGCGTTTGTGATGCTATGGCAGAAATCGTTAAGCAGAGTGAGCTTTTAAATCAGACTGTCCTCGATCAAGGTTCGATGCAAGAAGTGGGACAGGTCGAAGTCTTGTGGATGTACCCGAAAGTGCATCGGGTGTTGGGCTTTATCTGTAAGTCGGGCTGGCTTGGCAAGCGGAAAACAGCATTTAATCTAGAGCAACTTGAAGCGATCGGGAGCGATGGCGTTCTAGTCAATTCGGAGCCTGTCGAAACCGATGCGGAGAAAGTGAAACAACTTGAAACGCTTGTGGGCTGCGAAGTTTGGACGGATTCGGGCGATCAGGTTGGAAAGATTGTTGATTACTTATTCGATTTACGAACAGGCGAAATTCAACATTACTTGTATATCTCAGACGGTTGGGGTGGCATTGTCGGAAGTGTTTACTTGCTGCCACCGAACTACATTTTGAGATATGGAAGTCGTCGGGCGATGGTTCCGAAAGAATCGGTTGAATCGTTTGCGGTGTACCGGGGCGGAGTACAGGAACGATTCTCGAAAGTCAAAGATTTGCTGAGCGATGAGAAAGTTCAGGTCACGCAAGAAGTTCGATCGCTGGCTGAAATTGCCCGTGAAAGAGCGCGGAAATTAAAGGAAAAAGCGCGATCGTTCACCGAACAAGCTTACGAATTTGTCGAGGATATTGCACTCGATGAAACTGAACCTTATGTTTCTCCGGTGTCGGAACCTGCCCCGTGGGACGATTGGGAAGATGAACCTCCCAAGAAGCAAGAGGTAAAACCGCCCCAAACCTCGAAAGCGCCTGCTGATGTTTGGGACGATGACGACTGGACTTAATTGATGAAGTTTCGGGTAATTCTCCGGATTTCAAGCTTTTCTCTGTCGTAGTGAATTTTGAGAGTGCTGACATGAGCGGCTCAAGATCAAACGACAGAGAAAAAATATGCAACGAAAATGGATTACGTTTTTGGGGCTGGTAATTAGTAGCGTGCTGCTAATCGTCATCAGTCAAGCGGAACCTGCATTCTCGATCGCGCCTCCTCCCGGAACGGTGACGAAGATAACGGCAGAACTCGGAACCCTAATCGGACGGAAAGCGACTCGTCCGATTATCGTGACTGACGAAAAGAAGGCTCCGGCTGCTTTTGCTGAAAGTATCAAAGCGGTAAAGGCTAATCATGGTGCGGTGACGATTCCAGCGAAAAGGGTCGGCGGCAAATGGGAAGAACAAGGTTTAGGCGAAAAGATGGACACCTGCTGGATTGTCTGGCTTTCGTCTTATACGAATGATGCTCAGGATCGATCGCTGCTTGCCCACGAGATTTATCACTGTCTTCAAAACGAAATCGTTGGGGTTCACAACTTGCCGAACTGGTTCATTGAAGGATCGGCGATGTGGGCAGGTGAGGAATACACAGGCGGAACCAAACTGAGTAATCCGATGTGGAAGGACTACTTAACCGATGAGAAATCGCTGTTTAATCGGTTTTATGATGCGATCGGCTTTTATGCCCATCTGAAAAACAGCGGAGCCAATGTCTGGAAACTGCTCGATTCAGTGATGAAATCAGGGGCAAAAGATTCTGATGCGATCTTTAACCAGCTTGTGAAAGGAACTGGCGATTCTGTTCTAACGAATTGGGCATCTGGGCTGGCTCGAAAATCTGAGGCGGGACCGGATTGGAATACAACGGGACCTGGAATCACAACCGATAAACGATCGCCAAGCTCGATCGCGGTTTCTTCAGGCAATCCGATTTCTCGCGAAATCACTCGCGGTCTTCAAGTCCTTTACGATGTCCAAGTTCCAGATGGAAAAATCATCAATTTCAATTTGAAAGGCTATGGCGCTCTACGCTGGACAGGCGGAAAGAGCGACATTCTGAAATTTAGCCAAACGTTCAACAGGCGTTACTGTGTTGGTGAAACGTGTCGCTGTGAGAATGGTTCTTCGCCTTCGGGTGTCGAAACAGCTCCCTCGAATCAAGTATTGCTTGCAGTCACAGGAACGACTCAATCAGCCTTCATCGATATCACAGCGGAAGACAATCCTTGTAAGAAAGACAAGCCCAATAGCGGCAATTCTGGCAGTAATTCTGGCAGCAATTCTGGCTCATCGAATTCTGGAGGAAGCGGCACGAAATCAGGAGCCAGCTACGGTGATCCACATTTAATCACGTTTGATGGATTCCGCTATAGCTTCCAGACGATCGGGGAATTTCTCCTCGCTCAGTCTCAAGATGGCAAGTTCGCGATCGAAACTCGCCAAGCTCAAGTTCCAGGACAAGAATTAACGCTAAATACCGCGATCGCGATGAAAGTCGGTACTGATCGCATCGGGTTCTATATTCAAGGATCAACGCCTGTCGTAAAAGTGAATGGTCAGGTGAATTCGGGCGATCGCATTTCTCTAACGGGTGGCTCTGTGCAAAAACAGAGCGATCAAGAATATGTAGTGCAATGGAATACTCAAGAGCAAGCAACCCTTCGACTCATCGAAGTTGCAAAACTCAAGTTTCTCAATGTCACGGTCAATGTTCCCGATCAATCGCGTCGATACGCTGGCTTATTAGGTAACTTAGACGGCAATGCAGCAAATGACTTGCAAACTCGCTTAGGTAAAGTGATTCCGACAAAATCGAGCTACGGACAACTAACCAGCGCACTGAGCAATTTACTGCCAACACCGATTCCGTTATCCAGCATCGAAACTGCTTTTCTCGATCAGCTTCACCGGGAATTTGGGGACAGTTGGCGCATTCAGCAAAGCGAATCTTTGTTTGATTACGACGCAGGACAATCGACCGAAACATTTAGCGATCGACGTTTCCCCCGTCGTTATCTGACCCTCGGATCGTTGATGCCGTCTCAACTGCGATCGGCTGAAACCGTTTGCCGCAATGCAGGCGTTGAAGCGAATTTGCTCGAAGGCTGCATTTTTGATGTGGGACTCACGAATCAGCCTGGATTTGCTCAAGCAGCGGCGACCGCATTGGTGCGGGGAGTCGTCGATCGGGTTATCGATCGAGCTGTGGATCAAGTCCAAGACAAGATCCCGGTCAAGATCCCGGTTCGGATTCGCTTGCCTTGGTAGGTGTGAATCCAAAAGGATGTTTGAAAAGTCTTCGTTTGTTGCAATGCCCGCCCTGAAATGAATTTCGGGCTAATCGACGAAAGTCCTTTGAAAAGGACTAAGAGCTTGAAACTGGCTCCTAGTCTACTTCAGTAGACTTTCCACGGTTAGCCCGAAATTCATTTCAGGGCGGGACGTAATCGAAGCGAAAAATCTATATCAAAGTTGGGTTTCAGCGATATTGACGGTTTCGATCGCTCTTGTGGTTTTCGGAATCGTCGATCGCTGTCTCGAAACTAATTCAATCCCAGTTCGCTGTTGATTTGGGCGATATTTCTCCGTGATCTTCTGACCTGTTAGGAAATTGCTGCTTTCGCGGGTTTCGTCTCCGGTAGCGCGATCGCGAACATTCACATCCAGCCCGATCAACACGATTCGATTAGAAGCCTTGTCGATCCAAAAACGGTGCAGCGTATTAACAGCCTCACGAGAACCGCGCAATTGATCGACCAAAATCACACCGTTTTCGATTTTGATTTGAATCGATCCCAACATGCCGCCACAAGTTGAACAGAGTAAAATATTCGGAGCGAATCCGATTCGTTGCCATTGACCGTTAGATTGTTGCTGCAAAACGAGGAGCGCACGATCGCGATCTTCTCCGGAAGTTTTGATCAATCTGAGAACTGCATCAGGTTTGCGATCGCCATTCAAATCGCCTTGAGTCGTTGATTCAACTTTCCAGCCTTTCGGAACGAGCGATTGTAGGGTTCCACCTTGGGCGGGAAGTTCGGCGGGTCGAGGGGCTTGAGCGATCGCAGGAATCACAGGCGAGATTGAGAACATCGCCACAGCCAAACTTAAAATTGTACGCTTCATAAATTTCCGGGATTGCTTCAGAAATCAGCTTCAAGCCCCACGATCTAAATTTCGGGATTTAACCGCCGTACTGCCAGCCTGTACTTTCAAGCCGTAAGGGGTCGCCTTCTCGATGGACTCCAGCCGCGATCACTTCTCCCACAAAAACGGTGTGATCACCATGATCGACTGTTCCAACGACTTGACATTCAACATAGCCCAACGCATCAGAAATAATCGGGCAGCCCGTCTCACCGAGATAGAATTCTACATCCTCGAATTTATTTCCTACACGACGCTGAGGTTTAAAGAACTTTTGCGCGAGGTCTTTCTGTCCTGCTTCAAGGAAACTGATCGCAAATACGCCACTCTTGCGGATCATTTGATTCGAGCCAGAATCGGCTTTAACGCAATTCACCACGATCGGCGGTTTAAACGATCCTTGCATCACCCAACTTGCAGTAAAGCCGTTCACGTCTTCGCCATCTTTGACCCCACAAATATACAAACCGTGAGGAATTTTCAGCAACATTGCTTTTTTTGCCTGTTCGTCGAGCATGGCTACTCCCTAAAATCGTTTGTCGATCGATAAGCTTATCAAGATTTACTGTCGAGATGCGGGGATGTTTGCAGGACTGACTTTTTCAATACAACAGAGCCAGTCTTGCCATGCGGCAGGATCAGCGGTCTGATTATCAGCCGCAATCATCAAATCCGAGAGTAGCCCAGCGATGTCATCGGATTGAGTACGATCGTAAAACTGTTCCAGAAATAAAACCATCGCTTCAAATGCTTGTCGGTCGGTTAATTGGTTCATTGATTTTGTCCTCGCTTATGGTTTCAATTACTGAAAACAAAACCGACTTCTCTATCGCTAGAAAAGTCGGCTTTCACAAGAAGGCTCGATCGCGCAATTATTTCGCCAGGAAGCCTTTCACTTGCTGCAATGCGTAAGGAAGAATACGGGAAACAGCCCAACCACCTGCAAGAATGATCGGAAATAACACGATTAAGATGCGAAAGTCAAAATCCATACCAGTTCTCTCGTTTAATCAGACGTTTCAATTATTTAAATTTGTACCGTATTTTGGATGGGTTTCAAAGTACTTCTCTCAGGCACTTCACATTTGTACATGAAACCCCAGGTCGGTTCCTTTATTTGCGTGAACAAGTGCTAACTTTTCGTAATGTTGAGCGTGTTCGATGAGATGTTCAACTTCTGAATCTGAAAGTTCGCGAATCGGCTTGCCCGGAACACCGACGACAAGCGATCGAGGTGGAACATTTTTCGTTACGACTGATCCCGCCCCGATAATGCTCCCTGCACCGACTCGAACGCCATCGAGCACGATCGCGCCAATCCCAATCAGACAACCTCTTTCAATATGAGCGCTATGAATCACGGCTCGATGTCCAACGGTGACAAATTCCTCAAGGATCGTTGGCTGACCTGAATCGCCGTGGAGAATCGCGCCATCTTGAATATTCGTACTGGCTCCAAGGAGAATTTTTTCCACATCCGCCCGAACGACTGCGTTATACCAAATGCTGACACCAGACGAAATTTCGACATTGCCGATCACAGTGGCATTCGGAGCAACGAACGCGGAGCGCGAGAAATCAGGGAGATTCCAATAAGATGGTGTAAAAGTTGGAAAATCAGAAGGATTCACGGTGATAATGATTCTAGAATGCGCAAAGGTTGACCGTTATAATAATTTCACGATCGCGCTTCACATTAATGAATGATTTGAGTGCCCGTACTTCATGATTAATCCCAGCTTTCAGTATCCGATTTTTGGTCCCGAAATCCAGTGTCCCCACTGTCGTCAGACAATTCCGGCGTTGACACTGACTGATACTTATTTGTGTCCGCGCCACGGTGCATTCGAGGCGAATCCGAAGACGGGCGAATTAATTCATCTCCAATCAGCGCGTCACTGGCGACTCTGGAACGATGAATGGTATCGCCAACACACGCACCCCGACGGAATTCGATTTGAGATTCATGAAGCGCTCGATCGGCTCTACACCCAGGGGTATCGTGCGACTCGTGTGATTATCGCTCAGCGCTATAAGGAACTGATTAGTACCTATTTAGAGCGCAGTACGCCTTGGCGCGGGCAGGCGGATTCTCCCAAACCTAGACTCTATGGGCTTCCAGTTGAGTTCAGTCCTGATCCAAAAGACGATCCCTGCTGGGATGTGATCAATTTCGATCTGGAAAAAGAACCCGGTGCGCCTGTGAGATACCCGTATTTCCGATTGTTCGAGTAACAATGATTAATATCGCGATTAACTTGGCGACTTTGATGGGCTTGGGGTTGATAGTGCTTGCAATCACGCTGCTGATCTCAACTTTTACCGGAAGACCGATCGAGGGAAGCAGAGTCATTCAAAGCCTTGTGTTAGCGGTGCTCTATTTCCTCGCAGGCGGGAGCTTGCTGCTATACGGCTGGCGATTTGATCCGATCATGCAGCTTTCCCAAGTGATTTTGGTCGGAGTGATTGGATATTTGACGCTTAAAGATTTGAATCGTGATTGAGCGAATCAGGAGGACTCAAGCTAATGAGTGATGAATCGATCGATTACTCTGACATTCCCCCTCTAACGGATGAATTCTTCGAGAATGCAACGCTAACTATTCCGGCAAAACAAGCTCAGCAATGGGTGAAGCTTGATGCGGATGTTTTAGAATGGTTTCAAGCTCACAGTGACGAATACAAAGCTGCAATCAACTCAGTGCTGCGACAATTTACCAAACGATTGAGCAAGCCAGATTTGCATCACGTTTCGATTAGAACGGCTGATATTTTTAGGGCGATCGCATTCTACGAACAGCTTGGATTCACCGTGTGCGAACGGTTCCAGACGGGCTACACATTAGCGTGCTGGATGGAAGGTTTGGGCGGGCGGATTGAACTCTTGCAAATTCCTGAACCGAAACCCGCTCCAGATGCCTTTAATGATGAGCATTACACCGGGTATTATCATCTGTCGTTCGATGTAACGGAATTGACCGAGGAATTGCCGCAGTGGATTGAGTCGCTGAAGACGAAATTAGAAGCGCAAGATCAGGCGTTAATGGTGTTATTGGAACCGACGCAACAGATGATTGGCGATCGCGTTTATGAAGTGGCGTTTATTGCGGATATGGATGGATTACCAATTGAATTTCTGAATCGGCTGAAGTAGAGTACCATGCTCTAACTTGCGATCGATTCGGTGAGACATGCCTGCGGAACCCTTTCTTGATAATTGGACGTATCTCAAAGTTGAATTTAACTGGTTAGAGCGGTTGTTGTTGACCGCTGTAGCGAAACAGAAAAAAGAAGCGAAAACGATCGAGCGAGTGGCACAAACGAAAGCCGATCACGCAACCAGTCATTGGTGGAAGGGCGTGATTAGTTTGGAGGACTCGATCGCGTTTGATTCTCCAGTGAAACCGTCGAAGCCGTCTCCAAGTTATCAGCAGCAGTTAGAAGCCCGAATCCAAGCGAGTCGGCAACGAGGGATTGGACTCGCGTTACCGCTGTTATGCGATCGCCTAAATCTCACGACATCTGAGAAAAATATTATCCTGATTGCGCTCGCGCCTGAAGTGCATCGCCGTTACGCTCAATTGTTTGGATATTTGCAGAGCGGTCAGGATGTCTTGGAACGACCGACGATCGATTTAGTTCTCCGGTTGCTTTGTCGAAATGATGCGGAATGGCGGACAGTACGATCGAACTTGATTGATTCGAGTCGATTGATGAAATCGGGATTGATTGAAGTGGAAGAGAATGATCGATCAATGTTTTTATCCCGATCGTTAAAGCTTTCTAATGAGTGCGTGAATTATCTTTTGAGCGAACCTGTAGATTTAGCGGCACTAGAGGAGTTAGTTTCGCTGGAAGTACCTGTAGCAATTAATCGATCGCAGAAACAATCGATCAATCTCGTGCTGCCTGAAACGGTTCAAGCTCAGTTAGAAGAGATTTATGATCAAATTCGGTTTACGTCTCAACTGCGAGAATGGGGATTTAGACAATCAAAAGGAATCACAGCATTATTAATTGGAGCCAGTGGAACCGGGAAAACGATCGCCATTCAATCGATCGCTCAAAAATTAGGATTGCCGTTAACTGAGATTGATTTAGCGATCGTTGATGAACCGACGGAAGATTTAATCGATCAACCGCTGTTATTGATCAAATCAGCAGAACGATGGTTAACTCGATCGGCTCCGATCGCAAAAGTGCTTGAACTGATTGAATCTCGAAATGGTTTAACTTGCTTTAGTGTGCGGCATCGATTGGCGATTCCAAGCGCTTTAAGGTCACGGATTGATTTTACGATCGAATTTCCCAAGCCCGATACAACCGCCCGAATTCAACTTTGGCAGCAAGCTTTTCCGAAAGAAACTTCGATCGCTCAAATCGATTGGAAACCATTAGCCAAGAAATACGCGCTCACAGGTGGAGAAATTCGAGAAATTGCTCAGATTTCAGCGATCGAAGCCTTATCTCAAAATTCACCCACGATCGAACTCAATCACATTCTTAAAGCAATCGCCCGACTTTCCCGATAAGTGGAAGTGCGATCGTTTTTCGTTGCCACAGTCGCACCATCAGAAAGAGATTCAGCACAAAATAACCCGAAGTCATAAAACTCGCGGTTAAAAGGAGCGGCAACTGAGCAGATTCGGACGTGAACGCACTCGCGCCCATCAATCCGTAGAGAATCAACCAGCCCAGCGCAAATTTCACCACAAATCGACTCAAAACCCGTTCTTGCCGACTTCCCGATCGACGATACAACGTCCACACCGCTGGGAAAAATCCAAACACGGGCAAGAGATAGAAAAATAGCCGCAGATGCCGAATTGCATCTGGTTCTAAGCGATCGAAGTCATTCATAACACAAGGAATCACGGCGAAAGGAAGATGAACCGAAACCAAAGCGCGATAATAATATCTAGAGACTGCCCAAAACGCTCTCGTGAATTCCTGTCGTTCGTTGTTGCATCATGCCTCATCGCAATAAGCTATGGATTTGGTGGGAGTCCTTATCTCCCGTGTCAAAAGCGATTCTCGTTGCCACATTCGTACCGCTAGTGGTGCTGAATGCGTGGGCGTTTTCGTCGATTTTTAGCTACTTTCATTCGCTTTTAGCGATCGTCGTTGGCGCATCGTTGCTGACTTTTCTGCTGAATTATCCCGTCAGCTACATGCAGCAACATGGCACAACACGAGGACGAGCCGCTATTATCGTCTTTCTGTTCACCATTTCAGTCCTATTAGCGATCGGGGTGACACTCGTTCCATTAGCCCTCCAGCAAGCTCAGCAACTCGTGATTCGATTGCCAGATTGGATCGATTCGGGACAGCGACAATTGATTCTACTCAATGATCAAATTGAAAAAGCTGGATTTCCAGTGAGTCTCGATGTGTTGGCAGATCAAATCACATCCCCGGTCAAGACTCAATTACAGCGATTAGCCGGAGATATTCTTGGGTTAGCGGTCATTACCGTTACGAGTTTGCTTGATTTTCTATTAACGTTAGTCCTCACGTTTTATTTACTCCAGCATTGCGATCGACTGTGGGAAAGTTTGGTCGAATGGTTGCCCGATCGCATCAGAGATTCATTCACAGAAACATTGCGCCTGAGTTTTCAGAATTTCTTCTTTAGTCAGTTGATTTCATCGACTTCGATGGGATTTGTGCTGACTGTGATATTTCTCACGTTGCGCGTTCCGTTTGGATTACTGTTTGGATTGACGATCGGGACAATGGCGCTGATTCCATTCGGTGGCTCGGTTGGAATTGCGGTTGTTTCGTTGCTGGTGGCACTGCGCGATATTGGATTGGGTGTAGAGGTTTTAATTGCGGCGCTGATCGTGCAGCAGATTATTGAAAATCTGATTATGCCAAGAGTTTTGGGAAGCTTTACCGGACTGAATCCAGTTTGGGTATTCATCTCGATTTTGATGGGGGCGCGGGTCGGTGGATTGCTGGGGGTTGTCGTTGCGGTGCCGATCGCGGTTGTCGTCAAGAGTATATTGGTGTCTTTAAGAGCACCTCATTCTACGATCGTTGTTTCTGGCGATGCGCTGACGATGAGTGCTTCGCGCTCTGATGAACTGTCCAAAGTCTCTGAAAGCTGAATTGAATTTAAACTTTTGCGAGGTTGGGTTATCTCACCCGCGCTACATTCTTTTCTTCTCTTATGCTGGATATAGATGCTTTTGGAATAACCATTCATGCAATCCGGTTGGCGAGTTGGGTCACTCTTTGGCATTCCATTGCTGATTGACCCGTCCTGGTTTTTTATCCTTGTGATTGTCACTTTGGGCAATGCCCTCCGGTGGCAAGTGCGCTATCCCGACTGGGGCACTCCGGTAGCTTGGGGCACAGGATTCGCAATGGCGTTGGCTTTATTCGCCTCGGTGCTGCTGCATGAATTAGGTCACAGTTTGGTGGCGAAATTTCAAGGCATTCAAGTACAGTCGATTACACTGTTCTTCTTTGGCGGAATTGCCTCGATCGCTCAAGAGCCGAAAACTCCCGGCAAAGCGTTCCAAGTGGCGATCGCAGGTCCAGCCGTCAGCTTTGCAATCTTTCTTTTGCTGACTCTGGTCACGGTATTCGCTCCGAATACAGAAATGCCGCTGAGTGTCATGGTGCGAGATTTAGCGGCGCTTAATTTGCTGTTGACGCTGTTTAATATGATCCCTGCCTTGCCGCTGGATGGGGGACAGGTCTTGAAAACGATCGTTTGGAAACTGACCGGTAGCCAGATTAAAGGCATTCGGACTGCCGCGAAAATCGGTCGATTCTTGGGAACGATCGCGATCGTCTGGGGTACAGCGGTTGTGTTTGGTCTTGTGAGAATGCCCGGTTTAGGGGCTGGAACTGGATTATGGGCAGCGTTGATCGGTTGGTTTGTAGTGCAGAATGCGAGTGCCTACGATCGCATTACAGAACTGCAAGAAGCGATGCTGAAGGTGAAGGCTGAAGATGCGATGACTCGTGATTTTCGGGTGCTGGATGCGGGAATGCCGCTGCGGAAATTTGCGGATGATTATTTGATTAGTGATGTTCGCGCCCCGATTTATTATGCGGCATCGAATGGGCGATATCGGGGAGTCGTGAATGCTGAGGATCTTCAGCGGATCGAGCGGAGCGAATGGGAAACGAGAACGCTTCTGGACATTGTGCATCCGTTGACGGAAGTTGCAACGGTGCAGGAATCGACCTCGATCGTTGAAATTATCCAGATGTTGGAGAACCAGAGTTTGGCGCGGGTGACGGTGTTATCGCCAGCGGGAGCCGTTTCGGGTGTGATTGATCGGGGCGATATTGTAAAAGCGATCGCGCTGAAGATGAATTTGAGAATTTCGGATGCGGCGATCAAACAAATTAAGGAAGAAGGAGCCTACCCGCCCGGATTGCAATTAGGCGCGATCGCACAGGCGGCGGCGGAATTACGGTAATTAGAAATTTGGCGATCACAAAAACCCTGGTAGAGACGCGATTAGGAGCTTCGCTGCACTGCGTGTTCGCGTCTCTACGGCGTTGGGTAAACGCGAAATCGTTGGATGGAAATCGTCGGGCAATTCGATTTATTGCGTTTCAACCGCAGGTAATTGTTCCGGTGAAATCGTTAATGCCACCGTTCGATCGCTGCGTTTCACCTCGATCGTCAATCTGCCATCAACTCCCGCGTCATCAACCAATTGCTGAATCGTTTTCACATTCTGAATCGGCTGATCGTCGATCGATTGAATGACATCTCCGGCTTTCAATCCTGCTTTGGCGGCTGGAGTTCCGCGACCCACTCCCACAACTAAAATTCCGCGATCGTCTTCTACTTTCATCTTGCTATTCGGCGCACGATTAATAAAATCCTTCACATTCGGATCGAGTGCTACCAATTGCACACCGATATAGGGGTGGGTTGCGGTTCCGGTTGCAATTAATTGCTGTGCCACCTTTTGAGCCGTATTAATCGGAATTGCAAATCCTAATCCTTGCGTTCCTTGAATGATGGCGGTATTGATTCCAATCACGTCACCATTCGCGTTCAGTAAAGGACCTCCTGAATTTCCGGGATTGATTGCCGCATCGGTTTGAATAAATCCGACCCGCTTATCAGGCACCCCAATATCAACGCTCGATCGCTCAGTTCCACTAATTACGCCCACGGTCACCGTTTCTTGCAGACCTAGCGGATTCCCGATCGCGATCGCCCATTGTCCCTGACGCACATTATCTGAATTTCCCAGCCTCACAGTCGGTAAGTTATCCGCTTGCACTTGAATCACCGCGACATCTGTCACCGGATCTTTGCCTAACACTTTTCCTTCTAACACTCGTCCATCTTGAAATGAAACCGTCACGGTGTCCGCATTATCGACGACATGCGAATTGGTCAAAACCTTGCCGTTCTGATCAATGACAAAGCCCGAACCTAATCCCCGTAACACTCGTGAAGATGCGCCGTTTTGAGGATTTCCTAAAAACGGTCTTAAGGCTCCCGGTACTTCTCCGCCCAAATTACGAGACACATTCACCTGAACGATCGCTGCTTCCACTTTATCGATCGCAGCCGTGACAAAATTTTCATCCGCCCCAAACGGAGCCGCATTTGCAGGCAACCCAAAACCGAGCAGCAACACACCGAGCAATCCTAGAAGTCTTTTGAACATAACGATACTCGAAATAAATCACTTCATAAAGAGCGCGATCGGACTTCGGTTTACTTCTGGCTTTCGGGGGAAATTTGTTAAAATTAAGAAAGAAACAATAGAAAAAATATTGCCACGATGAACACTCAAAACAATCAGTTTGAGATTAATAAAACCGAAGATGAGTGGAAAGAAACACTCAACCCAGACCAGTTTCGAGTGTTACGCCAACACGGGACAGAACGGGCGGGAACGAGTCCACTCGACAAGGAATATAGTAAAGGAACCTTCGCCTGTGCAGGTTGTGGAACGCCTCTGTTTTCATCTGAAACGAAATTCAACAGTGGCACAGGTTGGCCCAGCTTTTATGCGCCATTAGAAGAAGCGATCGAAACGAACGTCGATCGATCGCTCTTTATGACGCGGGTCGAAGTTCATTGTGCAAAATGTGGTGGACATCTGGGACATGTCTTTGAAGATGGTCCTCGCCCGACTGGATTGAGATACTGCATGAATGGTGTCGCGCTTGAATTCAAGCCCGAATAAAGGCTCAGGGATGAGACAATCTCATCCCTCTGTCTGTGGCTAGATGTATCGATTTTGCTGTGCATTAGACAATCATCATCGGACGCACGATCGATATGAATCAGAAATGTTGAAACGCTTACGAATTGGCACAAAGATCGGTGCGACCTTTGGGATTGGGTTGGCGGTTTTCGCAGCGATCGGGTTTATTTCATATCGAGGAACGCGGCAACTGATTGATACTTCTGAGTCGGTCGCACATACCTACCGGGTTCTAGATGAGCTAGACGGAATTTATTCTGTAATTAAAGACGCGGAAAGCGCTCAGCGAGGGTATCTTCTAAGACCCGATCTTCAGTCTTTGGCTCCCTACAATACGGCTCGATCCGTGCTTGATCAGAGAGTTGCTTCAGTTCGGCAGCTTACCTCAGATAATCCCGCCCAACAGCGAAGCCTTGAACAGTTAAAGCCGTTGATTGATCAACGAATGTCCATTATGGAACAGCGGCTAAAAGTAAGAGATACTCAAGGATTTCAAGCATCAATTCGTACCGACTCGATTCCGAATGCCATTCCAGTGATGAAACAGATTGAAAGCATCATCACTCAAATGAAAGGGCGGGAACAAATTTTGCTCGACCAGCGATCGAACGCCGCCAGTCTCGCTGGACAAAATACGCTCAATAGCTTGCTGTATGGAATTCCATTAGGATTTGCAGTGCTTGCAGTGCTGGCATTTCTGCTGAATCGTCACATCTCCAAACCCCTCGATCGAGTGTCACAAACGGCAGAACGGATCGCAGATGGAGATTTATCGGCACAACTGCCAGCGCTCGATCGCCAAGATGAAGTGGGGATTCTAACGCGATCGTTCAATCAGATGGTTGAGAACTTGCGAGTGAGCTTGGAAAAGAGCGATCGACAAAGTTGGCTGCAAACCAATCTAGCCGAATTCGGGCATCTGATTCAGGGAGAGCGCAGTTTAGAAACGGTTTCGCGGTTGATGTTGTCGCATTTAGCACCGCTCGTAGGTGCACAGTATGGTGCATTCTATGTGATGGATGCAGAGCAATCGGCTCCGGTGTTAAAGCTCTTAAGTAGCTATGCGTTTCAAGAGCGCAAACAACTCTCGAATCAGTTTCATTTAGGTGAAGGCTTGGTCGGACAGTGTGCTTTAGAAAAACAACGCATTCTTTTAACGCATGTTCCAAGCGATTATATTCGGATTCGATCGGGCTTGGGAGAAGCGGCTCCCTTGAACGTGATTGTTTTACCTGTATTGTTTGAGAACGATGTCGTTTCAGTGATTGAACTGGCATCGTTTCAGGCATTCACTGAACTTCAGATAACGTTGCTCGATCGATTGGCGCAAACGATCGGGGTGGTGTTAAGAGCGATCGCGGCAGATGCGAAAACTCAACAGCTTCTTCAAGAATCCCAATCACTGGCAGAAGAACTGCAAAGCCAGCAGGAAGAACTGCATCAGAGTAATCGTCAGCTTCAGGAACAAGCCCGCGCCTTAGAAGAATCAGAACTGCGTTTGCAAGAACAACAAGAAGAACTCAAAGTTTCTAACGAAGAGCTACAGCAACTGAATGAAGAGCTTGAAGAAAAAGCTGAACTATTAGCAGCACAGAAGCGCGAAGTTGAACAAAAGAACGATGAAATCGATCAAGCAATGCTGGCACTGCGAGAGAAAGCCGAACAGCTAGAAATCTCATCTCGCTACAAGTCTGAGTTTCTCGCGAACATGTCGCACGAATTAAGAACACCGCTCAATAGTTTGCTGATTCTGGCAAAGATTCTCAGCGACAATGCCGAGCATAATCTAACTGAAAAACAAGTCGAATATAGTAGAACGATCTATTCTTCGGGTAATGACTTGCTGAATTTGATCAATGACATTCTCGATCTTGCCAAGATTGAATCGGGAACGATTACGCTTGATGTTGAACCGCTGAATCTGACGGATTTGCAGATGAATCTCGATCGCTCATTCCGGCAGATTGCAAGTGGTAAAGGATTGGATTTCTCGATCGAGCGTGATCCGCAGACTCCAGAAGTGATTTCGACCGATAGCAAACGACTTCAGCAAATTCTCAAGAACTTATTAGCGAATGCGTTTAAGTTCACTGAGCAAGGCAGTGTAACTGTTCAAATCGGGTCAACGCCAGATCAAAAAATCTTCTTTGCGGTGAAAGATACGGGAATTGGTATTCCGCGAGAAAAGCAGCAGTTAATTTTTGAAGCGTTTCAGCAAGTCGATGGTACCACTAGCCGAAAATATGGCGGAACAGGCTTAGGATTGTCGATTAGTCGAGAATTAGCGCATCGCTTAGGTGGCTCGATTCAAGTGAGTAGCGAAGTCGATCAAGGAAGTACATTCACGCTCTACCTACCTCAGATAGCAGTTTCAGATCCGGGATCGGTTGCACCTGTAACCACAAGTTCTGTTCCCGTTGCTCCTCGTCCGTTGGTGCCGCCAAATCTCCCTTCAGAAGTTCCAGACGATCGCGCCTCAATTCATCAGAGCGATCGCGTTCTCTTGATCATCGAAGACGATGTGAACTTCGTCAGAATTCTCACAGATATTGCACGTCAACAAGGCTTCAAAGTGTTGTCAGCGCTGAGAAGTCAAACCGGGCTTGCACTAGCTCAACAGTTTAAACCGCGTGCCATTCTGCTCGATTTGCATCTACCGGATATGGATGGCTGGACAGTCCTCGATCGCTTAAAACACGATCCAGAACTGCGACATATCCCGGTTCATATTTTATCGAGCGATGATCAGAAGCAGCGCGGATTGCAGCTTGGCGCGATCGCATATCTTCAGAAACCTGTGTCGTCGGATGATCTCAATCAGTTGTTTGATGAGATTCAGACGTTTATCGATCGACGAGTGAAGAACTTATTAGTGATCGAAGACGATCAGGTGCAAGCTCAAAGCATCATCGATTTGATTGGCAATGGAGATGTGAAGAGCATTGCAGCTTACACCGCGAAAGATGCTCTAAAGACTCTACAGTCACAACAGATTGATTGTGTTGTGATGGATCTGGGATTGCCGGATATGAGCGGCTTTGACCTCATCGAGCAGATTAAACAAGACGAAGCTTTATCGAAAATTCCGATCATCATTTACACCGGAAAAGAACTCACAAGACCCGAAGAAACTCAACTAAAGCGTTTGGCAGAAACGATCATTATCAAAGATGTACGATCGCCAGAGCGCTTATTGGATGAAACTGCATTGTTCCTGCACCGGATTCAAGCCAATTTACCCAAACCAAAACGTCAAATTCTCGAAGACTTACATCAAGTCGATTCGGTGTTGGCAAATAAGAAAGTGCTGATTGTCGATGATGATGTCCGAAACATTTTTGCATTAACCAGCTTACTGGAGCGTCACCAGATGGAAGTTCTTTACGCTGAGAATGGGCGTGAAGGCATTGAAGCACTGAAAGCGAACCCAGATATCAATGCGGTGTTAATGGATATTATGATGCCGGAAATGGACGGATATGAGACGACGCGATCGGTTCGTCAGCAGCAACAATTTCGATCGCTGCCGATCATTGCGCTAACGGCAAAGGCGATGCAGGGCGATCGAGAAAAATGTATTGAAGCAGGCGCATCTGACTATATTACTAAACCTGTAGATACAGAGCAGTTATTGTCATTGCTGCGGGTTTGGTTGTACCGATAGCTATTGATATCCAGCAGCTTGAATCGAGAATAGATGCGCGTACCGTCCTCCCAATTTGACTAATTGTTCATGGCTGCCTTGCTCAACGACCCCACCAGCAGACATCACGAGAATTCGATCTGCCATGCGAACCGTTGAAAAGCGGTGGGAAATCAAGATCGCCATCTGATCCGGGGTCATTTCGCGGAATCGATCGAAGATTTGCACTTCGGATTCTGCATCCATCGCAGAAGTCGGTTCATCTAACACCAAAATATCTGCACTAATTCGCATAAAGGCGCGGGATAAGGCAATCCGCTGCCATTGTCCTCCAGAGAGTTCTCGCCCGGTTTTGAACCATCGCCCTAAGCGCGTATCAAAGGTTTCTGGAAGGTCTTTGATAAAGGAAAGCGCGTTACCTTTATCAGAAGCAATGACCCATTGATCGCGATCGTCTAAGTTCAAAACATCCCCCACGCCGACATTTTCCCCCACGCTAAATTGGTAGCGCATGAAGTTTTGGAAAATCACACCAATTCGCCGCTGTAAGGCTCCGATATCCCAGGCTTGAAGGTCTAAACCATCGAGTAGAATTCGTCCAGAAGTGGGGGTGTAGAGTCGTGTGAGGAGCTTGATCAATGTCGTTTTACCGGAACCGTTTTCACCCACGATCGCTAATTTTTCCCCAGGCTTCAGATGGAATGTGACTTGATTGAGTGCGGGTTTGTCGGATTCGGGATAGTAAAAAGTAACTTCTTCAAAGCGCAAACCATCACCGGGAACTATTCCACGAGTTGCGCTGCCTTGCGATCGCGGAATTTCTTGCCCTAAGAATTCGTAGAGATTTGAAAGGTAGAGCGAATCTTCGTACATGCCGCCGATCGAACTGAGAATCGAAGCAAATGCGCCTTGTCCTTGACGAAAAACGACTAGATACATCGTCAATTCACCGAGCGAGATTCGACCTGCGATCGTTTCCCACACAATCCAAACATACGCACCATAGAATGCCACAGAGCTAACGAGTCCAAGCACATAGCTCCAGATGCCGCGCTGAACGGTGAGATCTCGGTCTTCAGAGTACAGGCGGCGGAAGATCGTGCGATATCGATCGAGCAACAATCCGCCCAACTGATAGAGTCGAATTTCCATTGCGGGTGACTCGTTTGCGATCAACCATTCGAGATAGTTCTGTTCGCGAGTTTCAGGGGTGCGCCAGCGGAACAATCGAAACGCCTCACCTGCAAAGCGAGTTTCTGCAATAAAGGCAGGGACAGCAGCAATCATCAGCATCACAACTGCCCAAACCGAGAATCGAACCAACAATCCGCCGTAAGTAATCAGCGTGAGCGAATCTTGCACAATGCCGAAGGTTCGACCGACTAAACTCAGCGGACGGCTCGAAGCTTCTCGTCTAGCACGAGTCATTTTGTCATAGAACTCTGAATCCTCGAAATGCGTCAGATTCAGCGTCAGTGCTTTTTCAAGAATCAGTTCATTGACTTTCTGACCGAGCAACACTCTGAGTAGCGATTGAACGAGTGCAAGTCCTTGCTTACTCCCGGACTGAATCGCGACCATGAGCGCTTCAAACCCTAGATAAGTAAGTGCCATCCAGCGATCGCTTTCTAGTCCTGTTCTCGACGCTAGTACAACCGCATCGACAATCAGTTTCCCCACATACGCGATCGCCGCGGGAACTAGACCCCCGATCAAGGTGAACAATGCAAGCACGATCGTTAATCTGCGGTTCGTTGACCAAACAAGCTCGATCGCCCGTCCACAGTAGCGAAAAATCGATAAAAATTGAGTAACGCTGCCAATTGAGCGTTGAAATCGTCGAATCTGCATTCTTTTACGATAGCGTTTGATCAGGAAATTGAGGAGCATCGAGAATGCAGCGATCGCCAAAACCCAAATTTGTGATTGAAGCGGGACGGACAGAACAACAATACTGGCGGGACTTGTGGCAATATCGCGAATTGTTCTATTTTTTATCCTGGCGCGATATTTTGGTGCGGTACAAGCAAACTGCGATCGGGATCGCTTGGGCAATCATTCGACCGTTTCTAACAATGATTGTGTTCACGGTGATTTTTAGCAATCTTGCGAACTTGCCAACTCAAGGAACGGCACCTTATCCAATTTTGGTATTGGCGGCTCTTTTACCTTGGCAGTTCTTCGCGAGTTCACTGTCTCAAACCAGTAACAGTCTGGTGAACAATGCCAATTTAATTTCTAAAATCTATTTCCCGCGGCTGATTGTTCCTGCCAGCGCGATCGTGGTAAATTTCGTGGACTTTCTTGTATCTGGACTATTGCTGCTGGCGTTGATGATTTGGTATCGGTATGTTCCATCTTGGCGAATCATTAGTTTACCGTTTTTCACGTTGATGGCAGCATTAACCGCGTTTGGATTCGGATTGTGGTTTGCTTCGATTTATGTCAAATTTCGTGATGTTGCTCAAGTGATTCCGTTTGTGATTCAGCTTGGACAATACGTTTCTCCAGTTGGCTATAGTATTGATATTATTCCTGAGCGCTGGCGATTATTGTATTCGCTAAATCCGATGGTGGGTGTGATCGACGGGTTTCGCTGGGCGATTCTCAATGATGATCAAGCGCTATATTTACCAGGATTCGTTTTAGCGTTGATTGTCATATTGCTATTTGTGTGGACAGGAATTTATTATTTTCGTGGCGTTGAAAGAACGTTTGCCGATATTATCTAGGTGCGATCGATGCCCATGCTGCGCGTTGAAAATCTGGGGAAATGTTACCAAGTCTCGCGTCTGCCGCATCAGAACACGGTGACGCTGCGAGATGCGATCGTTGATACCGCGAAATCGATCGTTCAGCGTAAACCAAGAATGCGATCGGAGGCGTTTTGGGCATTGAACGGGGTGTCTTTTACGATCGATCAAGGCGAACGAGTTGGTATTATTGGGCGCAACGGAGCCGGAAAATCGACGCTGTTAAAAATTCTCAGCCGCATTACTGAACCAACACGCGGCAGGGTCGAAATTTGGGGACGAGTGGCGAGTCTGCTGGAAGTGGGAACGGGATTTCATCCGGAACTGTCGGGGCGCGAGAATATCTATCTCAATGGTGCGATTTTGGGGATGAGTCGATCGGAGATTGCGCGGAAGTTTGATGAGATTGTTGAGTTTGCTGAGGTGGAACGGTTTCTTGATACGCCTGTGAAGCGCTATTCGTCGGGGATGTATGTGCGATTGGCGTTTGCGGTTGCGGCACATCTAGAGCCGGAGGTTTTGATTGTGGATGAGGTTTTAGCGGTCGGTGATGTGCAGTTTCAGAAGAAATGCTTGAACAAAATGGAGGATGTTGGCAAAGAAGGGCGGACGGTTTTGTTTGTGAGTCACAATATGCAGACGATTAGCGCATTGTGCGATCGAGGAATTGTATTAGAGTCCGGCAGCGTTGTGTTTAACGGGAACGTGCAACAAGCGATCGAGGTTTACTCGAAGCATTCTGATCAGTTGATGAGCAAAATTCCGTTATTAGAACGACGCGATCGGACGGGATCGGGTAGAGTGAAAGTCTCAAATTTTCGAGTCTTAGATACTGCTGGAAAAGAAGTTGAAACGCTGAAATCTGGATTTAATTATGATTTTGAATTTGGCTATGTGAATGATTCAGGAAAACCGTTAGACAATGTGATTGTAAGTTTTGCGGTTTTAGATGATCAAGGGCAAACAATCTTATTACTCAGAACAAATTTCACTGATAGTAATGTTGTGTTGAATTCAGAGTCAGGGTTTGTTCGATGTAGGCTGAACAATTTGCCTTTGGCGAATGGAACTTACCGGTTGCCCATCTATTTTGCTTATCGAGAATCTGAGGTGCTGGATTATATTCAAGATGCAGTGTCGATCGTAGTTGAAGGCGGAGATTTTTTCGGAACGGGGCAGATTGGGCTACCGAAGAAATGTAAGATTCTGACTAAAGCAGAATGGCGGAGTTTGTAGCGTATGGGAATTCGTCAAATTCTGAGAAAAAGGTGTCCTTGGAAAATTGTGCGATCGCCGTTTCTAAGATATTTTGCATTTCAAGATCCGATCGATTGCATTTTTTATACTTATTCGCTCAATCATCAACCCTCTTTTATTCAAATCGGCTCGAATGATGGGATCAATGGCGATCCAATTTACGGATTCATTTTGAAATGGAATTGGTCAGGAATTAAGGTTGAACCTGTTCGATATGTGTTTGAAAAGTTAGAGAAGAATTTTCGAGATTTTCCTAATATTGCTTTGGAGAATAGCGCGATTGCCAAAGAAAGCAACGCGCAGAAATTCTACTATTTGAGACAAGATGAAAATGCGCCTGAATGGTATAGCCAGCTTGGGTCATTTTCACTTCCGACAATCTTAAAACATGAACAATGGATTCCTGATTTACAAGAGAGATTAATCTCTTGCAATGTCGTTTGCCAAACCTTTGAACAGCTTTGTTATAAATATGATGTTCGTGAAATTGATGTGATTCATATCGATACGGAAGGATATGATTTTGAGATTATCAAGCTCATTGATTTTAGAAGGTTTAGTCCGTCGATCGTGCTTTACGAACATAAACATCTTAGTCAGTCAGACCAAGCAGCTTGCCGCCAATATCTTGAAGAATTTGGCTATCAGTTTATTTCAACACCACGAGACACATTAGCCGTTTTAGACACGAATCGAATTCGTAAAGCGTGGAGTATCGTCGGAGGTTCGGTATGACTCATCCGATTCGCGTTTTTATTGGTTCAGGAGAAGCCAGCTTAGTTGAGCGGAAAGTCTTGATTTACTCGCTGCAAAAACATACTCAGCGCGAATTAGATATTTACGTATTGAATGGAACTCATAATGCGATCGAGCGAAACGACGATGAGCCATTTCTAGCTCCAATGTCGCTTAAAATTAAATATCAAAACGTAACCGAGTTTAGTTTATATCGTTATTTAATTCCGCAACTTTGCAAACATCAAGGACGCGCAATTTATCTAGATTCTGATACGATTTGTTTAACCGACATTGCGGAATTATTTGAAACTGAATTGCATGAAAGTGATTTTCTTGCAAAGCGAGAAGCGAACGATGCTTGGGGATTGAGTGTTATGTTGATTGACTGCGATCGCTGTCGATTTGATCTAGAGAATTACTGTGCAGAAATCGATCAAAACCTCTACAGTTATTCTGATTTCAATCAAATGAATGCTCGATTTCTACAGTATCATTCATTCTCGATCGCTGAACTTGATCCGAATTGGAATCAGTTTGATTTCTGCAATTCTGAAACAAAACTGATTCATTATACAAATCTCTACACCCAACCCTGGAAAGCTCACAATCATCCATTCGGTGAACTCTGGTTTCAATACTTTAGAGAAGCGCTAGAAGCTGGAGTTTTAACTGAGAGAGACATTGAATTGAGTATTCTACGATCGTATATTCGGTCTGATATTCGTCAAGGCAATTTTTCTAAGAAGTCACTCCGATCTTGGGTCAAGGAGTTGCTGCGATGAGAACCTCGATTTTGATTAATAATTATAACTATCAAAATTATGTGATCGAAGCGATCGATAGCGCACTCAATCAAACGATTCCTGCTGATGAAATTATCGTTGTCGATGATTGTTCTTCTGATCAATCTGCTGAAATTCTAAAAGCTAAATCTGATCAAGTTCACCTAATTCTGAAAGATAAAAACGAGGGGCAACTTTCTGCATTTCAAGCTGGATTCGATGCCTCAACAGGTGAAATTCTCCTTTTTCTAGATGCGGATGACTTGTATACAAAAACTTATATTGAAACTGCATTGACATTCTACAAAAATCATCCTGACTGCGATTTTTTATTTACGAGTGCAGAGCTTTTTGGCAACGAAGAACGGCTCGCTGCTTGTTACGATCGTACTCGCGATCTCGGCTTTTCAAAAATTAGTACTCTTTACCGCAGAACTTGGATCGGGCATCGAACTTCTACCGTTTCAATCAAGCGACATGTTTTAGAGAAGATTTTTCCAATTCCTTATTTAGAAGATTGGCGAATTCGGGCAGATGATTGTTTATGTTATGGAGCCTCGATCGCAAATGCTCATAAGTACTATCTCAATCAGCCGTTAGTGAAGTATCGGGTACACGGAAACAATGGGCATTACGGCAAATTGAAAACGCGATCGCAAAGCGATTTAGAGCAATACGATCAAGCCCTCGATCGCTTATTCAACTTCTGGATGATTAAATTCAGCGATGCAGAGAACCTTGATCAATTTGCCGATCGAGAATTTCGATCAATTCCTCAGCCAACTCAGCAAGAATTTGACACATTTTTCTCAATCATTCGCTGTGCTCATCTCTCTAAGTTACGAAAAGCGATTATGTTAGTTTCTATCTCTCTTTACTTCCTCCGTCATCGTCAATGAAGGAACTAATATTACGACCTAAACCCGTTCCGCTTGCTGAATTTGATCAAACTGGCGATCGCATTATTGCCTGTCCGAATCCGCCGAGTGAAGCGATTAAACGTGGATGGGCGATCGCAATTCCAAGCAGTTCTTTTGACGTGCGTCCGATCCTCAAACAACTGCCATTCGAGCCGGATTTAGTGAGCTTATCAGCGCGAGTGATGACCTTTGAGCCGCGTGGACTCGATGCGCTGAACTGTCCAACCGTGATGAAGCTAGGAGATACTTTTCATCCGGGCGATGGTGGCTTGAGTCGAATAATTCGATACTGTCAACAGCTTAACTGTGACTATCACTGGACTTACCAAAGCCCACAACATCTCCATTTTTTTGCTGAATCAGGCTTGAAGAATGTCTTTTGGTTGCCTGCCTCGATCGTGCTTGATTCTTACATTCCACCTGCTTCTGAGAAGACCGATGATGTGATCTTCCGAGGCTCAAAATCAGAGCTTCACTGTTACCGGAACTATGTCTTAGAAAAGCTTTCTAACATTGACGTTCAAACAAAAGACTACATTACCTCACTACAAGACTATGCCGAAGCGCGGATTGTGATTAATACAAGCTTGAATGGTGACTTAAATCGACGAGTATTTGAAGTCTTAATGGCAGGCGGGTTTTTATTGAGCGATCGCATTCGTCCCGAAACGGGATTGTTTGAACTCTTTGAAGAAGGCGTTCACTTAGAATGCTACGGCGATGAAACCGAGCTATCAGAAAAGATTCAGTTCTATCTAGCTCATCCTGAAAAAGCCGCTCAAATCGCTGCTGCGGGTCATCGAAAGTTTGTTGACTGCTATTCACCCGAATCGATCCAGCAAAAGCTATATCACTATATTTTCAAGAATGAGATCGAAGCTCCATTTCGAGGAGAACATGATCGACGATCGCAAACTGCCTTCAAACTTCAAACTCGCATCCAGCTATATGAATTTATCCAAGAGCTTCAGCGACTCTATCCTGTTCTCAACATTCTGTGTTATCAAATCGCGCCTGAGATTGTTTCAGATTTGAGTGATTTATCGCGATCGCGCTTAACCTACGTGCAACCCAACACACAAGCCAATTTAGACAAGAATGCTACATTTCAAATTGTTTTAGCTGATCAAGCGATCGAGCAGTGTGTTTCTTATCTAACACCGCTGGGATTTCTGATTGTGATTGAACCTCGATTCATGACGATTCAGCAATTGAACCAGCAACTAGAACAGCATCGTTGTTTCCCGATCGAGCTATCTGTAAAACTCTTTGAGCAATTGTATCCTTTAACACTTGAGAAACATGGCATTATTTATCAAAAAATAATTCCTGAAGGGGATACACAGATAAATGAAGGTGTGGCAAGTTTAGCAGTGAATCGAATTTCTTCGGAAAAAGTGATAAACCAACAGATCAAGCACCTATCGATCGTGCGTCTTGCGATCAAGGTGTTGCGTTCTATTCGCTTCCTGCTGCGTCACCCATGATCACAAAATCATTCCAATATTGGTACAGTCCTGCATTCAGATTCTTAGTTCTAGTTCTATTGCTGCTCGGAGTCTTTTTTCGGTTTGTTGCACTGGCAGAACGCCCTTATTGGCATGATGAAGTCTACACCTTGCTAAGAGCATCAGGACATACGATCGCTGAAATCACGACACAGGTTTTTAACGGGCAATTAATTGAGCGTTCCAATCTGCTTCAGTTTCAACAGATTACACCCGAAAAAACCTGGATCGATATGATTCGCTCATTAATTGCAGAAGAGCCGCATCGTGTTCCGCTGTATTGTGCGATCGTACGACTCTGGATGCAGCTATTCGGAAATGATGTCGCTGTACTGCGATCGCTGTCTGCACTTTTCAGTCTGTTGGTCTTTCCAGCGCTCTATTGGCTTTGTATCGAACTATTCGCCCAGCCCCTAATTGCTTGGATTGCAATGATGCTGATGGCGGTTTCTCCGTTTCATGTTTACTATGCTCAGGAAGTTAGAGAATATGCTTTCTGGACAGTTACGATTTTAGTGATGTCTGCGGCACTACTTAGAGCAATTCGAGTTCAAACAAAAGTGGCTTGGAGTCTCTATGGAATGTCGATCGTGGTTTCACTGTACACGATGCTTCTATCTATTCCTTTAGTCGTGAGCCACGCGCTTTATTCAACTAAAAATCGTAAAGCACTCCTCTGGGGATTTAGCTTATCGATTCCTTGGTTGCTTGTCGTCGGACTCAATCTATCACAAGCCCAAAAGATGAATGCTTGGATGGCAAGATCGATTCCGATTCAAGATCTTGTAAGCGATTGGATAGTGAATCTTCAGTTTCTTTTTCTAACCGGGAACTTAACTGGAAGATTCAATTTCGTGTTTGCAAGCGTGATCGTACTCTTAGTTTTCTTATCAATCAAATCTCTGATTCAACACACACCCAAAACCGTTTGGAGCTTTGTTTTACTTCTGATGGTGCCGCTTGTTTTTTGTATTGCAGTGCCAGATCTCGTTTTGGGTGGGCTACGATCGACAAACAGCCGCTACTTTGTGCCAACTTATTTAGGAATTCAAATTGCAGTCGCGCATTGGTTAGCCACTCGAATTCAAAGCGGCTCTCATCAAACTTATTGGAAGTTGATGCTACTAACAATTTTGACAGCAGGAGTGCTATCTTGCTCAGCACAAATCTTTCAAAATCAAATCAATGACGATAAAACCATGGCTGCAATAATTAATCAGTCAAAAACCGCGATCGTCATTAGTAACGAAGTTTCTTATCAAGGAGCAGGTACGATCGGGGATGTTTTAGCGCTCAGCCACCTCGTTCGCCCTGAAACCCGATTTCAGCTTGTGATTCAACCACAAATTCCAATTATTCCAAACCAGTCAGATATTTATGTCTATAAGCCTTTAAGCTACCTTCAGCAAACCCTCCAACAGTCTTATCAATTGCAACCCATCTACAAACAACAACTATTCCGCCTGCTACCAAAATGAAGCGAATCATCACTTGTCAGGGAAGCATTCAACTCATCGCGGCTCTATCAGCGATGCTTTATCGATTGCAGTCTAATTCTTACCAAAACTATCTGGTGATTTACGAACTGTACGCACCCGATCGACAACACCACGAGTTCGCAAAATTCATTCAGCGTATGGCAGAATCGATCTTTGAATGGGAAGCGATCATATATCTCACCCCCGAACAACTCGACGCGATCGGGCATCGATTAGACTCCACACCGCCTGATCGCATTTATCATCAAGTTCACGAGTGGATTGGCTTAGAGCAAACCGATGAGCTTTATCTCTGTCGCAATTGGCAGTTTACCAATCAACTCTTGAGCAATGCTTATGCGACCGCAAGCCGCATCTGCTACGGTGACGGAATCGGATTGTACTTCTCTGAAAATTCTGCGGTCGTTCGTCGCCCGTTCACCCCACCCCCCACTCCGGATCAATTCTTCGATTGGACTTGGTGGAAAGCGCGATCGTTTTGGCATCGAAGCCGCGAACGATTAAAGCTAAAAACTAAGCTGTATTCGATGCCGTTTGCAATCGGTTACTTTGTGCTACCAGAAATCTTTGGAGAAACGCCGCCGATGTCGATCGTCAAACTCGATCCCGATCATCTCCTCGCGGTGTTCAAACAGTTCACTCATTTTGTTGATGATACTCAAGTCAGAAAGGTGCAAGCGACGATCGCAAATTCTCCCATATCGATTTTGCTCACTTCCAACTTTTCAGAAGGAGAACGCTTATCCCAAGATGCTGAAATTCAAGCCTATCGAGAATTTCTCACTTCCTATCAGATTCCATCAAACAGCGTTCTTGTGATCAAACCTCATCCGAGAGATGATCTCAATAAGATTGCTCGACTCAAAGAAAATCTATCTGATCTCTATCAAGACATTGTTCTGCTGAGCGATCCGAATCTATTCTTCCTACCCTTCGAGGTCTTCTTTCTCAAAGCCTTTCAAAATAGTAATGTACGAGTGTTTGCGGTGAGTTCTGCCTGTCTGTCATTAAAGCTCTTGTTCAATGTTCCTAGTTTTATCGGCTTCGGAGCGGATCTGACCCATCGCTATTTCGATCCAGACTTCATCGAAGCTCGACTCGAACATGAAGAGACTTTGAATCATGCGATCGCGCAACTTTGATTTTTCAGCCCAACGTGGTATGAATTTTCTGTCAGGTTCCGTGCATCCAGTATGATCACTATTGTTACACCTGTTTTCAATGGAGAAAAATTCATCGAATTCTGCCTCCAAACCGTAATTGCTCAACACTGCAATGAAGTTGAGCATCTCGTTATTGATGGTGGCTCAATAGACAATACGGTGACGATTGTCAAAAAATATGCACAGCACTATCCTCATATTCGCTGGATTTCGGAGCGCGATTGCGGTCAATCCGATGCAATGAACAAAGGCATTCAAATGGCAACCGGAGAAATCATCACGTTCCTGAATGTTGATGACTACTATGAACCGAATGTTCTAAACCAAGTGATTGAACTATTTAAAACGCTACCCGAACCGAGCTTCGTGGTCGGGAACTGTCGCATCTGGAACGATCGCAATCAAGTGATCGATATCAACAAACCCGCAAAGCTTAGATTGCCCGCTCTAGTAGTTGGACTCAATATCAATCCCTATCCTTGTAATCCTTGCGCTTACTTTTATCACCGATCGCTGCATGATCAAATTGGCAACTATGCGATCGACGATCATCACGCGATGGATCTCGATTTCATTCTCCGAGCCGTTCAAGTCGCTCACATTAAATATGTCGATCAAATTTGGGGCAACTATCGCAGAATCGAAGGCACAAAAACCTATATCGCAATGGCAGATGGAAGTTCGGATCGACGAGTCCGCCACCTGCTCCGAAAATATCGCAAGCATCTAACCCCGATCGAATGGGTGGAGTGGTGCTATTGGCGAACCTGGACGCAATCAAAATCGTTTAGCCTCAGAGCCGTTCGCAAACTCCTCAAACTCATTCCATATTATTCTCAATAATCCAGCGTGATAGTTCCGTTCGATTATTCAGCAGCGTCTTCTTCAACATGTGGCTGATATGACTCTCGATCGTCCGCTTACTCGCATTCAACCGAGTCGCGATTTCCAAATTTGACAAGCCCTGTGCGACTAATCGCGCCACGGTCAATTCTGTATTAGTCAGCTTGACTCCTTCTGGGACAGAAATTTTCGATTCTGCCCGCTTCGATCGATTTTGCTGCATTAATTGAGACGATCGCAAAGCCGATTCAATCTGAGCACTGAGTTCCGCCAATTCAAACGGCTTGATCATATAAACCGTTGCACCCGAACTCAACCCCCGCACCCGATCCTGACTTTGATCCCGCGCCGATAGAAAAATAATCGGAATCCAGTTAATCTCTGGCGACTTCCGAACCGTTTCCGCGAACTTATACCCATTCATCTCAGGCATGACAATATCCGAGATGATCAGATCCGGTTTCACATCGCCCAAAAGCTCGATCGCTTCTGTGCCCGTCTCAGCAGTGGTTACGTCATAACCCTGATAAGACAGGTACCCGCTCATCAATGTCACGAAGTTCACGTCATCGTCTACTAACAGAATTGCGCCTTTTGGTTCTGTACCCAGCATAGTTGTCGATGTTCCTAATTTAAATCGCGCTTCCGCAAATCTCCGGAGTATCTTACTTATACTTCATACTGGCGGGGACTTGTTGGGTTGTCATCAGCACAAATGTCTGTCCTAAATTTTCTACGTGACCTGGAAATTACGGATATTACTCGAAGCTGTTTCCGTAATTTCACTAAAACACAAACTAAGATTCTTCCGATCGACGTTTATCTTATTGCTTGGTCTGCTTCGCTTTCTCTAGAAGATACCTTCTAAGTCAATAAAATCAGTGCTGAATTTTCTATGTAGAAGTACGGTCAAATACTGAGAAAAATCTCCGTACTACTAGTGGAAACCACAACAGCGGAAATTTTGTAAGGAAAAGACTTACGTGCATTTCCTAGTGAGATGAAAAAATACGGATTGCTTCGAGCATCCCTACTCTAAAACTGGGGTTGTGTAGCGCTTTAGTGTCGTAATTTCACACAAAAAATTAAAAGATTAAGTTATACCCACAATGTCGGTTTCTTCCTGATATCAGTACTCACCCTCGTAGTTCTATATAGTTCAGTCAAAAAACTTAATGTCAGCTTAATGGAGTAGGCTTCGATGGTCGAATTAGATCTCAGTCTCTCCGCCGTAACCTTCATTTGGACTGGTCTTCAAGGAGGTCGAATTGCAGAGAAGGTGTGACCGAAATCGGAAACGCTCTAAACGGCGGAGTATTTATTGCCCGAAACATGGGTGTTACTTGCACAGCGTCAGCCAAAAATTTCCGCTGTATGCCGATCAAGTAGAACAACTCCGACAACGAGGCATGGGGCAGCGTCAAGCCCGCCTTTCCATTTCCGCTCGATCGACTGTCCCGCTACCTGGAGAATGGCTCGAAGCGTTCTGGTGCGATGAATGTCAATCTACTGAGTGGTATCACGTGCATCGTCGTGAATCTAGGTATGAAGTCGCGATCGCACCTCAAGATCTGTGGCAGCAAGCCGTCGGAGTCGTTCATCCAAACGGAAACCCCTCGGTGAGCGAATTCACTCGCGATCATTCTCGAATGGGACATCATCCAGCAGTGAAAGACTTCAGAGCGATCGGCTAATCGAACTTATTCTTATGAGCTTCTCAATTAGGATCAGTTATGCCCACAAACTTGCCCTCGCCTATTAGAGAAAGTAAGCTCTCTCAAGTTTCTCAATTTCGGGCTTATCTTGTCGCATTAAGACCGCAGCAGTGGACAAAAAACCTGATTGTTTTTGCAGCACCTCTGTTTGCGTTTAATCTCAGTGTTTCATCCCTAACCGGCAGCCTTATTGCATTTGCTGTCTTCTGCGCTACTTCTAGTAGCTTTTATCTATTCAATGACATTCTAGATGTCGAAGCCGATCGACAACATCCCGTCAAACAATATCGCCCGATCGCAGCAGGACTCGTCAAAATCCCGATCGCGCTTTCAATGTCGATCGTGCTGTTACTGGGAGCCTTGTTGATCGCTTGGCTGCGATCTCCTCAATTAGGTGTAGTGCTCTTAAGTTATGCCGCGTTGCAAGTCGCGTACAATGCTCGCCTGAAACGTATGGTGATCTTAGATATTGGTGCGATCGCAGCGGGGTTTGTTCTGCGGGCTTGTGCGGGCGGTGCGGCGACTCAGATTGTTGTTTCTCCATGGTTTTTGCTTTGTACGGCAATGCTGGCGTTGTTTCTGGCTGTGGAAAAGCGCAAAGCAGAATTGAGACTGTCGCAACTCCAAGGAACAAAGCCGCGTGCAGTGCTTAGACGATACTCTTTAGCCGTGTTGGATCGGATGGAAAATGTGGTGACAACTGGGACTGTGATGACCTACGCTCTATGGAGTTCAGGTCCTTACTTTCGAGGTGCACCGACTGCCTGGATGCTGCTGACATTACCATTTGTGCTGCATGGTGTGTTTCGGTATCAGTTAATTAGTGATCCGCAGGCAACCGAAGAGCAACAAAGCGACCGCAGTGAACGCCCTGAAGAAGTCTTGCTCAGAGATCGCGCTATTCTCGTGACGGTGTTTGGTTGGGCACTGACTTGCTTTACGGTGCTGTGGTTCAAACAGCAACAATGGATCGAATGAGCGTTTGTTTTGCAATGACCTCGGAGCTTAGGTTTGAAATTTTGTTTGCCTTCTTTTCAGCAGACGGATCTGCTTGCAGAAATTGAGCATCGTGACCTAGTACAACGAGGAATCAAAGGCATTATTTTGGATCTTGATAATTCGATCGTGTCCGAAGACGATCGCTATCTATCACCCGACGCGGAAGCCTGGATCGCTCAATCTCACGCTCTCGGATTTCAACTGTTTCTGCTCTCGAATGGTCGCCGACTCCAGCGATTTGAGTATTGGTCACACCGCTTAAATGTTCCTGGAATCAGTCGAGCGAAGAAACCGTTTCCGAAAAACTTTCGACGTGCGATCGCATCGATGCGGTTAGCGGCTTGGCAGGTGGTTGTCGTTGGCGATAGCTATCACACCGATGTATTAGGAGCTTGGCTTGTCGGGTGTCACTGTGTTCAGGTCGCAAGCTTGCCACATCCGCCGCGATCATGGGAAAAACTGGCTGGGCGATGGTTGCACCGACCTTATCCACAACACCGAGCACTATGGAATCTTGAATCTTTACCCCCAAAACGATCGACGTGAACGCTATCTTATTGGTCAGTCTGATTGGATTAACTGTATTGCTCAATACGACAGCTCAAACGCTATTAAAACTGGGCGCAAATCAAAGTTTGCTCAATAGTTATGCAATTTCTGGCATTGTTGCTTATGGAGTGAGTACGCTGCTCTATTTGTTTGTGCTGGGGAAGATGAACTTGTCGATCGCTTATCCGGTTGTGATTGGGCTAACCATCATCGCGACGACGATTTCGAGCGGCATGATTTTGAAAGAGAGTGTTTCGGTGTCTCAGTGGTTGGGAATTGGATTGATGATGAGTGCGATTTTTGCGATCGCATCAAGTAAGTAGGATTCACTCACAGTTGTGGTTAGTGGTATGACTTTTGTACAGCATCTATGGGATCTGCTGTTGTTCCTGGTCGTTGTGGTGGGTGCGATCCCTGTTTGCCTGTGGATCGTTGCCATCACAACGCATCAATCTACATTCAGACTTGCTCATGCTGGACTGGTAATTCTCACGGTTTGGTGTAGTTTACAAACTGCGATCGCGCTTGTACTTGGAGGATTGCATCAACTGAATTTGAGCGCTGTGATTCTGTGTGAAATTCTTTTGTTCTCGTTAGGATGCTTCTTACTGAGAACGACGCAAAACAAGTTTCCTCGATTCTCACTCTCGAAAACGATTCAATCTTTCACGTTGCAAGAGCGAATCATTTTAGGCGCGTTTGTTGTTGTCTTTCTGAATCTGATTGTTTACGCAATTCTGACTCCGATTACTAGCTATGACTCGCTCGCTTATCACTTACCTGCAATGGCAAAATGGTATCAAGTCGGTCATTTTGCGGTGTTGGATGAGTTCAAGCTGGAGCTGATCGGTTACTATCCTTACAGTTGGGAAGCACTATGTTTACTCTTTATGTTTCCGTTTCGCGAGGATGTTTTGGTGACATTTCCAAATTTTGTCGCCTGGTTGATTCTAGGAGGAGCAACTTACTTAATCGCGCAGCAGTTCTCAGCACAGCGAATTTATAGTCTTGCAGCCGCATTGTTTGTGTTGACGTTGCCTTTGTTGACCCAACTTGTGAACTCGATTCATGTAGATATTCAGTTTGCTGCATTCTTTTTGAGTGCCTTTTACTTTCTACTGGTTTGGTGGAACAGTCGCTTTGTCTCGGATTTTGTTTTAGCCATCATTTCAACCGGGATGATGCTAGGAATTAAAACTTCAGCGATTCCTTATGGTGTGTTGTTAGTGCTCTCGATCGCGCTTTTCCCAATCTTGCTTCCCCGACCTGCTGCTGCTTGGTTTGTTCATCTCAATCGATTCTCAAAAGGGTTTGCGTGGCTTGGAAGTGCGATCGCGCTTTTGCTGGGGAGCTTTTGGTATCTGAAGAACTTTTTGTCGATCGGGAATCCTGTAGGACTTCTGCGGGTGCAAATTGCAGGAATTCAGCTTTTTCCTGGAACTGTCGATCCCAGTAAAGTGAAGATCACTACATTAGCCGCGGCTTTTCGCTGGTTAAATCCTTCGGATTGGCTGGTTGTGATCAAGCAAGTGATTCTTCAGTTCGGAGTACCGTTTGGACTGATCGGGCTGCAATTGGTGATTTGTGCGGTGATAATGGCGTTGCGTCCACAGGATTTTAAGAAGGCAACGATGCTGCCGGGAATGCTGATTGTTGCGATCGTCATTCTCTACGTCTATACCCCTTACAGCGGCTCGAATGAGTTCCCGCCCAGAGTCACAAACTGGATGGGGCAAGGATTGAGATATGGATTTGCGGGCGTTGCTTTGTTGGGGGTGCTCAGTGCGGTGGGATCAACGATCGCGAACTTCCGCAAACCGTTGATCACAGCGGGCTGTGTGCTGTCGAGTGTTACTGTTCTCGTCAATATCTGGGTATGAACAAGAAAGCGATCGGACTTACCCTAGCTGTCAGTAGCATCTTTGCAGGCGGGCTATTTTGGGCAAGACAACAGCGGGCAATTGCCCGGACTCGATTGTATAGTGATGCGATTTCTTATATTGACACCGCAACAAAGCCGGGGGAAACAATTGGCTATCTATCGAGTCACGAAACATATCTTTTTTATGGAAAGAACTTTGATCGTCAAGGGGTGCACATTCCGTTTCAGCGGAATCAGTCTGTGTCTGCGTGGTTGAACTCGATTCGCGATCGTCAAATTCAAGCCCTTGCAGTGGGTCGATTGATCAATGAATCAGGCATGGATCGAGCGGAAATCTATCAGCGTCTTTTACAGGCGGAGAAATCAGGCAAACTGCGTCGCGTTGCGGGTCAAGATCCCCGACGTGAATCGATCGTGTATCGTTTAGAGCAACCCTAATCGATTTTGGTGTTTAGTGAGTGAATCTGCATGATCCGAAAATCGTCTTTACAATCCTCTCAACGAAGTACACAGCGTGTCGTCCATCGTCCTGAGAGCTTAATGCGTCATCCTCTGCGGCTTTTTCAGATGATGTGGCTTGATCTTCTAGCATCACGAGAACTCGCTTGGCAACTCATGGTCAGGGACATCAATACTAAGTATCGCCAGTCGATTCTGGGGTTTTTCTGGGCATTCTTACCCGCGATCGTCATGGCAACCGGATTTACCTTAGCTCAGAGTGCTGGAGTCGTGAACATCGGCAAGACGAGCATTCCTTACCCCGCTTATGTCATGTTCAGCATGACGCTCTGGCAGACCTTTGTAGAAGCACTCAATGGTCCGGTGCAGGCGGTCACTTCTGCTAAGGTGATGCTGGCACGGGTGAATTTTCCCAGAGAAGCATTGGTGCTGGCGAAATTGGGTGAAGTATTCTTTAACTTTGGCATCAAGCTGATATTGATCATCGGATTGTTCCTCTGGTTCAAAATTCCGGTAACAGCAAGCGTGATTCTAGCTCCAGTTGCGCTGATTCATCTGGTCTTGCTTGGAACATTCTTTGGGGTTTTACTGGCTCCCGCTGGAATGCTGTATCAGGATTTCACAATGGGATTGACGCTAGCAACGAGTCTTTGGTTGTTTATCACGCCAGTTGTGTATCCTGTGCCGACTCAAGGACTGTTTGGCACGATCGTTAAACTCAATCCGGTGACTCCGTTGCTGGTGGCGATTCGTGAGTTAGCGACCACGGGAGTGATTTCAGACCCGACGAGCTTTTGGATTGCTAGTCTGATTGGTGCTGTGGGATTGTTGCTTGCCTGGATTAGCTATCGGTTAGCAATGCCTTTCGTTGTTGAAAAAATTAGTTCCTAATTGAGCGCATGAGAACATTAGAACCGAAAACCGCACAAGCTCCGCTCTCAGAGTCTGAGGTGATTCTGTCAGTTGATGATGTCTCGAAGAAATTTTGTCGGGATCTCAAGCGATCGCTGATTTATGGTGTTAAGGATATTGTCTCTGAACTCAGTGGAACCCGTCAGGGAACTGATACACTCCGACACAAGGAATTCTGGGCACTGAACAAGGTCAGCTTTCAACTCAAGCGCGGCGAAGCGGTTGGATTGATCGGTAAAAATGGCAGCGGTAAATCGACCCTGCTGCGAATCATTTCCGGTTTGATCAAGCCCGATGCCGGATCAATCGAAGTCGTTGGACGAGTCGCGCCGTTGATTGCCCTCGGAGCCGGATTTAGTCCGATTCTGTCAGGACGGGAAAACATTTATGCGAATATGTCGATTCTGGGCGTATCGAAGCGGGAGATTCGCAATCTGATCGATGAAGTGATTGATTTTGCTGAGATTGGAAACGCGATCGATGCACCTGTGCAAACGTATAGTTCTGGAATGGCAGCCCGATTAGGATTTGCTTGCGCGATTCATACAAAGCCAGACATTTTGCTGCTCGATGAAGTGTTAGCTGTGGGCGATTTGAAGTTTCGCCAAAAATGCTATCGAATGCTGAATCAGCTTCGCCAAGACGGAACTGCGTTTGTTTTAGTCGCTCATAACTCGAATGCGATTCTCTCTGTTTGTGATACTGCCGTTTATCTTAAACAAGGACAGGTCGTCACGACTGGCAGAGCTGATGATGTGGTCACTCGATATGAGCGAGATTTGTTCTCGATCGAAGTTCAGGAAAGTGCAGGACGGCTGTTCTTGTCGTCGAAAAAACCGGGAGAGAGTACCGGATTAGATATTCTCTCACTCTGCTTTAAAGATGAATCTGGCGAAATGACCGATGCTCCGATTAGCGGCAAGCCGACTGATTTTTGTATCGCTTATCGAGCCGAGGAGCCACTTCAAGATGCCAGCATAGATTTGATGATTAAAGATCAGATCGGAGAAGGCGAATGGATGCTGCGGTTGACGAGTGAGAAGGACCAACCGAATCTCACATTACCGCCAGGAGATCACGAAGTTCGAGTGCGATTGCCGTACTGCGGTTTGAAGCCAGGAGTTTATTTGATGAAGGTTATCATTCGTCAAGACCGACTGCACTGTCTAGATGGGGTTGAATCGTTCAGGTTTGCAGTGGCGGGATCGGAAAACATGACAAGCTGTATGTTTTACCAACCGCGAGAATGGCATGTCTTTTAGTTCAGTAGGGCAATCGCTCAACAAAGAAGCAAAGAAGCCGTGTATGTGAGAGGTGTATGTTTGTCACTTTACCCTTCGGGAATCAGACGCTACAAAAGCTGTGGTGGAAAAAGCAGCGAACAGTCGAAAAAGTCAGAAGCACTGGATTACTTGGTGAATATGATTTAGTCTTTGTAATTCATCCAGGCAATCGAGGCTGGATTCTGGAAGCAATTTGCAAAGAGATTGCAGCGTATAGTTCGGGACGCTTTTGTTTTCACTATGCGACTGAGAATCTTCCGTCTGCAAAAGCTTATTTCTTTTCACACTATTGTTTGTTGCCGCTGAGTTTGAGAGCAAATCCAGAAATTCGCGATCGTAAACTGATTGTCTTTCACACTCATCCGAAAAATCCGGCTGAAATGGGCGTGAGCGATCGAGAACTTTACGAGGCGCTCAATGCTTCAACTCAAGTGGTTTGCATGTGTTCAGAGTTTGCCAATCTGTTGATTGCAGAAGGAGTGAATCCAGATAAAGTTACCTACGTGGTCGGCGGTGCAGATCCGCAAATTTTTCAACCTCATGATCGAGGTGCGGGTGCGATCGGTTTATCAAGTGCTTATCAACCTCGAAAAGACCCAGACCGGGTGTACGACTTGATCAAATCGATGCCGCATCGTCGATTTATCTTGATTGGGCGGTACTGGGAGAAGTACGAGAAGTTCCCGGAGATGATGGCGATGGAGCACTTCTCTTATGTTCAAGCTTCTTATGCAGAGTATCCTAGCTACTATGCTCAGATGGATGTCTTTGTGTCGCCTGCAAAGCTAGAGGGTGGTCCCATTCCTTTACTGGAAACGATGATGTGTAATATTGTTCCAGTCGCCAGTCGAACCGGGTTTGCGCCGGATGTGATTCGGCATGGTGAGAATGGTTTTTTGTTTGATGTCGATAGTTCAATCGATGTGATCTGTGATTTGATCGAGCAAGCCTATCAGCTTGAGACGAATATTCGGGCAACAGCTCAACCGTTTACCTGGGAAAACTTTTCCCTAGCCATCCAGGACTATGCAGGCTTGATTTAGCGATCGCTCTTTTTCTTATACCGAATTGATCTGTTAATGCTACAGATCAATTTGGTATTAGGTTGACTTGTTCTGATTATCCGATACTCAGTTGACTGATTTTAGTTACTCAATTCATATCATTTAATCAGTCTATGAAGGCTCATTCACTTGTAGCGCGTCAGTTCATCAATTCTGACCTCCTGTCTGCATTCTCACCGGATACGTTCTTATCCACCACTCCGTTTCCTTGGCATCACTTTCATCAGTTTCTGCGACCCGAAGCCTTTGAGCAGCTTTATCAGGATTTTCCAAGTCTTGAGCTATTTGAGCAGCATTCAGGCATCGATCGCGGCAACGGTCAGCGTCCGCATAATCGGTACTATCTCGCGTATGGGGAATCAATCTACCGCAGCGGACAGAAAGGGCAAGGCATCATTACTCATGCCGAGTTACCTCCGATTTGGCAGGCATTTATCGAGGAGTTACAAACCAATTCGGATTATCATGCGTTCGTTCGCTCTGCGCTCGGTGTGTCCCAGTTTAAGATTCGATATGCTTGGCATGTTGGCTTTTCTGGGTGCGAGGTGTCCCCGCACGTCGATTCATCCGACAAAGTAGGAACCCATATTCTGTACTTCAACACCGAACAAGATTGGAATCAGTCCTGGGGCGGTGAGATTTTGGTGTTAGGCGATCGACAAACTGAAGTGATCAATCCGGAGTACAGCGATTTTGGCTCAATCACTCCCGTGAAAATTACAGGCAATAGCAGCTTCTTTTTCAGAAATAAACCTCATGCGTGGCATGGAGTTCAGCCGCTGAGTTGTCCAGAGGGTAGCTATCGACGCTTGTTTAATATCATCTTCGAGTATCCCCAAGCTAGAACGATTTTGAATTCTTCAGTCGGTAAGCTGGCGCGTAAACTTGTTCCGTTTCAATCGATCCGATCGCTTGCAAGAGAATGGGTATTGCGGTGAAATAACGATCGACGGTTGCGCTGTCCTTTATTTGCTCTAACTCTATGCAGCAACAACTTCAACCCGCTTGTGTTTCCCAGGTGCTAGATCTGCTGAAACTGGAGGCGAACGCCATTTTGCAAACGGCTGATCGACTCCGACCCGATCAAGTGCAACGAGCGATCGACGCGCTGACAGTCTGTTCTGGTAAGGTCATTCTCATCGGGGTTGGCAAGTCGGGAATCGTCGGTCGTAAAATTGCGGCAACGTTGACGAGTACTGGTACCCACGCGATTTATCTACACCCAGCCGATGCGCTCCACGGTGATCTGGGAATTGTCACAAGTCAGGATGTCGCGATCGCGCTGAGCAACAGTGGCGAAACCGATGAACTGCTAGCGATTCTTCCGTACCTGAAACAGCGTCGAGTTCCGATTATCGCGATCGTGGGTAATCCGCATTCGACACTATCACGGGCGGCAGATGCAACCTTAGATGCTTCGGTGGATCAAGAAGCCTGTCCGTTTAACCTCGCTCCCACGACGAGCACCACGGTGGCGCTGGCGATCGGAGATGCGATCGCGATGACCTTGATGCAGGTGAAAGCTTTAACCCCTGAAGATTTTGCCATCAATCATCCAGCGGGACGGCTTGGAAAACGGCTCACGCTGCGGGTTCAAGATCTAATGCTCAACGAACCTAAAACCACCACAGTGCGACCGACAGCGACTTGGTTAGAGGTGCTACAGCAAATCACGATCGGGGGTGCTGGCGCGTTAAGTGTGGTAGACGAAGCCGATCGATTGATCGGCATCATTACCGATGGGGATTTACGCCGCTGGATTCAAAAGATTGATCCGCGTCAGCTACACACGCTGAACGCTGGGATCATGATGACAAAAAATCCGACCGTTGTTTCGCCAGATCTGCTTGCGTATGATGCGCTGCAACTGATGGAAAATCGCCCGTCACAGATTTCAGTGTTACCGATCGTGGATCAAGACCAGCAGTATCTCGGACTGATTCGCTTGCATGACATTATTCGGAGTGGACTTTGATGCAAATTTTGGCAGTAATTCCAGCGCGGTACGATTCGGTGCGATTTCCCGGTAAACCGCTGGTGAAAATTGGCGATCGACCGATGGTGCAATGCGTGTATGAAGCAGCACAACGCTGTTCCGCTTTTACAAAAGTGGTGGTCGCGACTGACAGCGAAAAGATTGCAGACTGTGTGCGATCATTTGGTGGTGTAGTCGAAATGACCCGCAGCGACCACGCTACCGGAACCGATCGCGTCGCAGAAGTTGCCGAACGCTATCCCGAAATGATCGCGATCGCGAATGTTCAGGGAGATCAACCGTTCGCGACTCCAGAGATGCTAACTCAGCTTGTCAGTCCGTATCTGCGCGGAGAATTGCCGGAAATGACGACGTTGGCTTGTCCGTTGAATTCGGAGACGGGCTACGCTGATCCAAACGTGGTGAAAGTGATTTGCGATCGCCACGATCAAGCACTGTACTTTTCTCGCGCTGCGATTCCGTATCTTCGCAATCCGGGAGCCGTTCCGGTTTATCATCATTTGGGATTGTATGCATTTAGCCGAGATTTTCTCGCGCATTATGCGAAGCTGACTCCAACGCCGCTCGAACAATGTGAGGGGTTAGAGCAGCTTCGAGTTTTAGAACACGGCTATCGCATCACGGTTTGTCAGACCGCGATCGCAGTCCCCGAAATTAATACCCCTGAAGATCTTCTGCTTGCTCAGTCCTTTCTTGCTGCGAGTCCTGCTATATGATTCAAACTCAAGTTACAGAAACACATACGATCGGAGACAGTTCACCGCTGACGCTGATTGCTGGACCTTGTGTGATCGAATCGGAGGACTTTACGCTGAAAATGGCGGATGAGATTCGGCAAGTTTGCGATCGCCTCGGTATTCCGTTAATTTTCAAATCTTCGTTTGATAAAGCGAATCGGACTTCGGTGAGTTCGTTTCGGGGACAATCGATCGACACTGGCTTAGAGATTTTGCAGAAGGTCAAGGATAAAGTCGGTGTCCCGGTTGTGACCGATATTCACGAAAGCTATCAAGCCGCGATCGTGGCAGAAGTCGCTGATGTGCTACAAATTCCGGCGTTTCTCTGTCGTCAAACTGATTTACTGGTCGCAGCAGCGGCAACGGGTCGAACGGTGAATGTCAAGAAAGGACAATTTCTCGCGCCGTGGGACATGAAACAGGTGGTGCGGAAATTGGAAGCTTCTGGAACCAATCGCATTTTGCTCACAGAACGCGGAACAAGCTTCGGATACAACACTTTAGTTGTGGATTTTCGGGGATTACCTCAGATGAGAGCATTGGGCTATCCGGTCGTTTTTGATGCCACACACAGCGTCCAAATGCCGGGAGGACAGGGAGAAAAATCAGGAGGACAGCGTGAATTTGTGCCATATCTTGCTAAAGCCGCCGCAGCCATTGGCATCGATGCGCTGTTTATGGAAGTGCATGAGAATCCAGATGAAGCCCTGAGCGACGGACCGAATATGATTCCGTTAGCGCAGCTTGAAACTGTCCTGAAACAGATTCTCGCAGTGCGTCAAAGTTTAGAAGTCTTTCGGTCTTAGTGTATGCAGATAGATGAATTGCGATCGCGCCTTGCTCAAATCAAACTCCTTGCGCTCGATGTCGATGGGACGTTAACCGATGGTGGACTTTACTTCACCAATAGCGGCGATGAGTTCAAGAAATTCAATGTCAAAGACGGGCAGGGCATGAAGCTTGTGATGGAAGCAGGCATTCAGATTGCGATTCTGTCGGCGAGTTCTTCTACCGCAACGATTCACCGAGCGAAAAAGCTCGGAATTTCGCATGTGTATGTGGGTGTGGAAGATAAGTTGACGATTTTACGATCGCTCTGTGATCAGCTTGGAATTGATTTTTCTCAAGTTGCCTATGTTGGAGATGATGTGAATGATTTGCCGATTCTCGAAGCAGTCGGCTGTCCGTTAACAGTCGCGGATGCGGTCAAAGCCGCAAAACAGGCTGCAATCTATATCACTGAGAAAGCAGGTGGACAGGGCGCAGTGAGAGAAATTTGCGACCTGCTGCTAGAAAGTCAGATGCCCTAACTTGTTCGGAGAGATTTATGATGAATTCGACCCCTGATCCGATTCGGATTTTCATCGGTTCGAGTCCTAAAAATACGATCGAAGAAGCGGTCTTTCGATACACGCTGCAAAAATATACGAAAAGCGCGATCGAAGTTCATGTGATCAATGGTCAAGCTGGGACGGCAACGAATTTAACCACAGGTGAAGTCAAAAAGCTGCCGCTCAATCTGATCAATCGGATTCCAGGAGCGACCGCTTTTTCGCTGGGGCGCTGGGCGATTCCTGAATGGTGTGGCTATCGTGGCAAAGCGATCTATTGTGATTCCGATCAGGTGTTACTTGCTGATTTAGCTGAACTTTGGAACTTTGATTTATCGGGTTGTGCGCTGGCTGCGGTTCCCGTCAAACAAGCGAAAAGCGCGAGTGCGTACATTGATTCTTACTTGCAAACTTATCTCAATGTGAATGATGATTACTATCTTGCGAGTGTGATGCTGATCGATTGTGAGAAAGCCGCTAAATTTAGCTTGTCTTCGCTGATCGATGAGATGGATCGCAAAGTATTTTCGATGTCGGATTTGATGTATTTGGGCGAAAAGTTTCGACAGTATCTAAACATTGAAGTGAAGACGTTGCCGAGTGAATGGAATCATTTGGACTATGTGGATGAAACCTCGAAGCTGGTTCACTTTACGAATTTGGATAGTCAACCTTGGCGGTTTCATCATCACCCGATCGCGAAATTTTGGGAAGACCTTTTTCTCGAAGCGATCGCCCAAAATGCACTTTCGCAGGACACGGTTAAAACCGCTTATGCGAATGGTTGGATCACGGCTCGAATGAAAGCGATCGCGATCCAGAATCAATCCTATCCAGAGTCGATTAATCAGATTTGGCGGCGTTGGAGTCGAATTAGATTAGCGATCGCTCGATTTGTCACGCATCAAATCAAGCGAGTGAGGTTTGTGTGGTCTCGGTTCACAGCACGATCGACCTCGGTTGGAAATGCTGAGATTTAATATCAAGTCAATCTGTAGCGATCGGAGATCAATTTGGTATAGGAACGATCATGGTATTGTTACAAAGCTCTGTCGATTGGCAGTCTCTCAGCGTCGAAGTCGTTGATCAGCTTGCTTGGACTGCAATCTGTCACTGGCAGGATCACAGTTCAATCGATCCGATTCGCAACGGATTAAACTATGCGGAACTCACCCGATCGTTTCTCTGGGACAAAGCTTCTAGAGCTATCCGCCAACATCGCAACCCTGAGAAATTCGCCTTTGAACGATCGCTGATTCAACCCCTGCAAGGAAAGTTTCGCCAAAACCGCAACCCGATCGCGGAACTGCTCAAACAACCGTTTCGCCCAACTTACGATCGTATTCGCGCCATTCGTCAAACATCAGTTTCCAACCGCCAAAATCTCCCGATTTTGTTTGTTCCTCGTCCCTGTCCCCGACTAAAACAGGGCTTGGAAACCTTAATGCGATCGAAACAAATTCTACTTCGCGGTTCTTATCTGCAATCTAGCTATTTTCTCGAAATCAACAAGTTAGGACAACAACCTCCGCTAACTTCTGACGAAGCAGCATTCGCATTTCAGTTATATGAAGGCATTACCGAAGGACTCAAAGCGTTTAACATCGAACTAATTTCTGAAGATGCGCCAAGACTCCAAACTCAGATCATTCAGCAGTTGGCATATGTTCGTGTCGCAGAAATCGAAATGCGAATGACTCGCCCCGATGCGATTTTGCTGTATGCCGATAATCATCATCCGGTTCAGGAATATGCCTTGATTGCTCAGCGCGACGGAATTCCATCGGTGATGCTTCAGCATGGATTAGATTGTGAGCGCTATTATCTCGATGAGGCGTATGCGTCAGATTTAGCAGTTTGGGGAACGCATCGCCGCGATCGCTATCAGCAAGATTCGAGCTATCAACCGCGCATCGTGATCACCGGAAATCCCGAATACGATCGCCTTCGATACCCAGAAAAGTTAGCTCCAGAAGGAAACTACTGGCTCTGGGTAACTCGTCCTCACAGTCCAGAGAAATGTTACGCTCCGTCTCGATACGCTGACGAAGGGATTGAGATTTTAGAAGCGCTGATGATTGCCCTATCGAAGTTTCCCGATGCTCGTTTGGTGATCAAACCGCATCCAGCCGACTATGTAGAGCGGTATCAAACTTATATTGAGCAGCATTCATTGAGCGATCGAGTCGAAGTCAGTACCACAAATGTTCAGACCTTGATTGCTAAAGCGAGTGTCGTGATTTCGGAAGATTCGACCGCAGGCTTAGAAGCGATGTTTTTTGGTAAGCCTGTGATTCATGCTCACTTTGCGGCTTCGGCTCCGGTGTTATCGTTTGTGCGATCGAGCGCAGCATTTCCCGGTTATTCTCCGGAGATGCTGTGTGACTCGCTGAATCAAGTTCAACAGTTAACCGCGATGCAGCAGTCTGATTTATTCGAGGCACAGCGTGACTTTTTACAATCTCATGCAGGTGACTGTGATGGACAAGCTGCACAACGAGTGATGTCGCTGATTTTGGAGACAATTCACAAGGCATGAAAGTCTTACATCTCAATTTCTCTGATGTCTATGGAGGAGCCGCGATCGCAGGATATCGACTGCATCAAGGCTTACTCGCTCAGGGAATCGATTCTAAACTACTCGTCGGGCGAAAAGACTCAGGGAGTGATGCCGTCACCAAGGTGCCCCGTAGATCCTACATCGAGACGAAAATAGCAACCTTGAGCCAAGATTTAGGACTCAGCTATGTCTCGATCCTCAGTAGCTTCAAAATCGAGCAGCATCCATCTTATCAAGCCGCTGATGTTCTGAACTTTCACAATTTACATTCTGGCTATTTTAACTATCTAACATTACCCAAGCTCACTCGAAAAAAACCTGCAATCTTTACCCTGCATGATATGTGGAGTTTTACCGGGCACTGTAGCTATAGTTATGACTGCGATCGCTGGAAAACAGGCTGTGGAAATTGTCCTTATCCTGAAACTTATCCAAGCATCAAGCTCGACAATACCCGCACCGAATGGAAGCTAAAAAACTGGATTTACGATCGCAGTGATTTAACGATCGTGGCTCCGAGTCGCTGGCTGGTCGAACAAGCAAAAGCGGGACTCCTCGGTCGCTTTGATGTGCATCACATTCCGTATGGGATTGATACAGAAGCTTATCAACCGCTCGATCAAGAACATTGTCGATCTCTGCTCGGCATTCCTCAAGATAAAAAGGTGCTGATGTTTGCTGCGTTCTCGCTGAGCGACAGTCGTAAAGGGAGTGATGTCTTAGTCAAAGCACTTCAAGCTTTACCGTCTAGCCTCAAATCAGAAACTTTGTTGCTCACGATTGGAACGGGTAGCGAAACCTTGTCTGAAGTCGTCGGAATGCCCACGGTCAATTTAGGACATGTGAGCAACGATCGATTAAAAGCGATCGCGTATTCTGCTGCTGATTTATTTTTGCTTCCCACACGTGCTGATAACTTACCGCTCGTCCTGCAAGAAAGTCTTGCCTGTGGCACTCCGATGGTGTCGTTCAAAGTTGGGGGCGTTCCTGATGTTGTGCGGCATCGGGTGACGGGCTATCTAGCAAGTCCCAATGATGCGGAAGATTTAGGTCAAGGCATTGTAGAACTGCTCGAAGATCCGGATTTGCGCCATCAAATGCAGCAAAACGCAAGAGCGATCGCGATCGAAGAATATCGCTTAGACCAACAAGCCGATCGATATCTGGAACTGTACTGCGCCCTTTTGAATCGTTAAAGATGAAAATTAGTGTTTTAACTCCGGTTTATAACGGAGAGCAATTTATTGCTGAGTGCATCGAGAATGTGATTGCTCAGAACTGCCCAAATGTTGAGCATATCATTGCCGATGGTGGCTCGAAAGATCATACCGTTGCCATCATTCGCCAATATGCTGAGCGATACCCCCATATTCGCTGGTTCTCAGAACCCGATCGCGGTCAATCCGACGCGATGAACAAAGCGCTGAAAATTGCTGAGGGAGAAATTATCGGCGTTCTCAATATCGATGATCTCTATGAGCCGAACGCGCTCAACACCGTTCTAGAGCAGTTTACAACTCTACCCGTTCCGAGTCTGCTCGTGGGAAACTGTTGGGTTTGGGATGAACAAAGCGATCGAACCTTTCTCAATCGCCCCAATGCCCTTTCTCTAACGAATTTGCTGATTGGTCGCACGCATCTTGCTAACCCTGCCGCCTATTTTTACCATGCGTCACTCCATCAACAGATCGGCGACTACAAAGTCGAGGAACACTATGCAATGGATGTCGATTTTGTCCTAAAAGCGTCAATGATCGCACATTTGAAATACATTGATGTGAACTTGGGTCGCTATCGTATCTATGCCAATACAAAAACAGCGATCGATGCTCAAGTTGGCTTGAGTAAACAACGCTATCAGACTTATTTGCAAACTTACACCGACAAGCTACCCCTGACGCAGCGATGGATTGTTCAAGGACTGCGATCGCTCCGTAACTTAAGAGTTACTCTCCAAACCTCAATCTAAAACCATCATGGGACACTCCAAACTTCTCTTGCAGGCAAAACGAGCAGGTAAAACCGTTACGGATTGGCTAGGTTACGATATTCGGAGCCGAAATTCTCTCCTGCGTCCAGCCGGAGATATGCGCTTTCTACTAACTCGATTACAGCAATCTGGACTGAAGCCATCCTGGATTTTAGATATCGGTGCCAACAATAGTCAGTGGAGCCGCATTGCAAAGAGCGTATTTCGGGAGGCACACTGCTTTATGATTGAGCCGCAGTCTGAAATGCAATCTGCACTAGAGCAGTTTTGCCAAGAGTTTCCGGGAAGTCAATGGATTTTATCGGGAGCAGGAGCGGAACCGGGAAAACTTGATCTCACGGTTTGGGATGATTTAGCGGGATCATCGTTTTTGCCTGCTTCTGAAGCTGAGTTGCAACAATCCGGTAAGCAGCGAACGGTCGAAATTGTCACGATCGATGATTTGCTCAATGCTGGCAAGCTCTCGATCCCAGAGATTGTCAAACTCGATATTCAAGGCTTTGAACTCGAAGCCTTGAAAGGAGCGACTCAGATTTTTGGTCGAACTGAAGTATTGATCTTAGAAGTCTCCCTCTTTGCGTTTTTACCGGGACAACCTGTATTTGAAGACGTGATTCGGTTTATGAGCGATCGCGAGTATGTAGTCTATGACTTTCCAGGATTTTCGCGCCGTCCCTACGATCAAGCGTTAGGACAATGTGACGTTTGCTTTATCAAACGCGAGGGTCATTTTCGCTCTGAATCTCGTTGGGATTAGAGAATTCGCCGTCAACGCTTGAAGCATCCACAAAGTGGATTCATTTGTCGAAAGCTCAAATCTGTCCAGTTCCTCAACCCTCTAAGGTGCAGTAATCAATATGCAGGTTCTAGTTGATACTTTTTTTGACAATCAGCCGAACGGACATGGTGGAAACCGTCGAACCGCGCAGATTGCCAAATTAGTTGAGCGAGCGAATCTTGAGGTTGTGCAATTTGAACGCACCTTTCTCAAAACTCCGCGTGAGCGCTATCTAGCAGGACTCAGCGCGATCGCAAATCCCAAAACGTATTTTTTTATTGCCAAACATCGCCTGAACGTAGCGCGATCACTCACAGGACTCTCTTTTTGCGGATTTCAAAGAAAACTCTATGAGCAGGTTTTAGAAAAACACACGGGAAGTCCTGTGCTGCTTTGGGAAGCCACAAAGAACTATATTGCGCCTTATGTTGCTAAGGAAAAAGGCTTCAAAGTGTGTGCTTTACCGCACAATTTGGAGTCACTCGTTCCCAATCAAGCTGCATTTTTCGAGAGTCTCAGTACTGAAGCAAATGCACTGGCGAAAGCAGATATTGTCTTTTGCATTTCTCGCGAAGAAACCTGGTTCTTGCGGTTAAGCGGCGCGAATGCTCACTATCTGCCGTACTATCCACCGAAAGCGATCGTAGACCAGCTAATCGAAATTCGGCAAGCTCGAAAAACAACGTCAAACGATCGCTTCTTAATCGTCGGAGGTGCTGGAAATCCGCCAACTCGACAAGGTATGATCGAGCAGATCACTTGGCTGAAACAGCTTCGCCAGCAGATTGAGTTTCAGGTAGACATTGTCGGCTTTAAGACCGAGTCACTCACGAGCTACTGCGATGTCAACATTACAGTGCATGGTGCAGTTTCAACTGAACAATTGTCAAAATTCATGACTCATGCCAAAGCAGCCCTCGTGCATCAAACGCCCAGTTCAGGGGCATTAACCCGCATTCCAGAGATGTTGGTTGCAGGAATTCCGGTTATCGCCAATCGTAATGCCTGCCGTAGTGCATTCGACTATGCTGGAATTCACTGCTATGAAAGCATCATCGAATTATTGAATCTAATGCAGCAACCCCTAGAAGTCTTTGAGATTCCACCACCTCCGATAGCAGCGGAAAAGCATTTCATTGACTGCTTACAAAAATTAGCTAACCATTGATATGTTGTTCTCTAAGTCCGTGCCAAAGGAATACAACGTTCCCAGTCATGGTCAGCTAACCCGCTTAATGATTTTTGGTCTAAAAGTAAGTGGGCACCATCCAACTCATATTCGGCACCTCATTGAATATTTCTGTGAGCATAAATTTCCGGATTATCTCGATTTTGTAGTTGCGCCTGCCTTTCTAGAAGCACATCCCGACATCGTTCAACTAGTCTCAGAGGATTGTAAAGAACGGGTGCGCTTCATCCCGATCACCGAGGCAGAGTTTCGTACTGTACAACAAAAGCGATCGCTTTATACGAAACTCTTTGCGGAGTGGAATTTGCTTTGCCAAGTGGCTCGAAAGCTTCAAGCAACTCAAATATTGTTGCTGTATTTTGATCATCTACAATTGCCGATTGCTTTCGGACAGAAAGCGCCTTGTCCAGTTGCAGGCATTTACTTTAGACCGACTTTTCATTATGCTCAATTTCCCAATTTCCGGTTCACTTGGAAGGAAGCACTTCGGCAATGGCGCAAAAAAAACTTATTGCAGCGGGTTCTTCAATCTCGCCAGGTCAATTTACTGTTCAGTTTAGATCCCTATGCAATTCCTGCAATCGTTGCTCTGTCTCCTTCGGTCAGAGTTTGTCATATTCCCGACCCAATTGAACTCGATACAATCTCTTCAGAAATCGCTTCACAACGAGTCATAGGGCTTCGATCAAAATTGGGGATTGAACCAAACCGCAAAGTATTGCTGCTGTTTGGGCGGGTCAGATACCGCAAGGGAACTGCTCAATTGCTTGACTCCATTCAGTACCTTTCTGCTCAGGTCGCTGAAAAAATATGTGTGCTGATTGTGGGTGAAGTTCCTGCTCAAGAGCAATCCAAACTTCAGGAGTCAATGCAAGCGATTAAACAGTCTTCTGCTGTTCAAGTCATCTTGCAGGCTCAATATGTGGCGGAATCTGAGGTAAAACCCTATTTTCAACTCGCAGACGTAGTTCTCACGCCTTACCAACGTCATGTAGGTATGAGTAATATTCTTGTCCAAGCTGCGGCTGTGCAAAAGCCTGTACTCGGCTCAAACTATGGTGTGATGGGCAAGTTGATTGAGGAACATGAGTTAGGGTTAACCATCGACTCCGAAAAGCCCTCTGAAATTGCCAACGGCATTGCAAGAATCCTCAGTCTATCTCCGGAGACGCTCTGCAATCACCAGAAAATGGAAGCACTTGTACAACTCAACCTAGCAGAGAAATTTGCAGAAGTCCTTTGCTCCGGGCTTCTTAACCCTTCATCTAAGACTTTAAGCACGACCCAAGATTCCTAAAATTGCTGCCTCAAAAATTGCTGCCTCAAATCGCGATCGCAGTTACGTTGTCTACGATTTTCCAGGGTTCTCGCGGCACCCTTGCGATCGAGCGTTAGGACACTGTGATATTTGCTTTGTCAAACGCAATAGTCATTTAAGAACAGAAGTTCGCTGGGATTAAGTTTTTTGTCCGGTTTCTCGCTGCTCTACCGCGTAATCAGAAGTATGCAGGTTTTAGTTGATACTTTCTTTTCTAACATCGCAAGCGGTCATGGCGGCAACCGTCGAACCGCACAAATTGCCGAACTAATTGCGCGGGCAAATCTCGAAATCGTTCAGTTTGAACGACAGATTTTAGATACGCCGAGCAAGCGGTATCTTGCGGGACTAAGTGCGATCGCGAATCCGAAAACGTTCTTTTTCATTGCAAATCATCAAATCCGAACTCATCGATCGCTAAACAATCTGGCATTCTGTGGCTTCCAGCGTCAGCTTTATCACCAAGTATTAGCGCAACATGCTGAACATTCATTGCTAATTTGGGAAGCCACTAAGAACTATGTCGCTCCGTATGTTGCGAAAGATCAGGGATTCAACGTGATTGCAATGCCGCACAACCTAGAATCACTGGTTCCAGATCAGCGGGCGTTTCATGAGAGTTTATCGACTGAGGTTGCAGCTTTAGCAAAGGCGGATACCGTTTTTTGCATTGCCTATGAAGAGATGTGGTTTTTGCGGCTAAAAGGCGTGAATGCGTTTTATTTGCCGTATTATCCACCGAGCGCGATCGTCGAACAGCTTGCAAGGATTCGACAGCAGCGAGAAACAATGACAAAAGATCGTTACCTCATTCTTGGCAGTGCTGGAAATCCACCCACCCGTGAAGGCATGATCGAGCAAATTACCTGGTTAAAAACACTGCGTCAACAGAGCGAATTTCAAGTTGATATTGTGGGATATGCAACGGAAACTTTAATGGAGTACAGCGACGCAGATTTTACAGTTCACGGAGCCGTTTCAGACGCAGCCTTGACGAAATTTCTAACGCATACCAAAGCGGCTCTCGTTCACCAAACGGCAAGCTCTGGCGCACTGACGCGAATTCCAGAAATGCTGATCGCTGGAATCCCAGTGGTAGCAAATCTCAATGCTGGTCGAAGTGCGTTTGGATATAGCGGTGTGTATTGCTATGAAGACGCGATCGAACTCCGGGACTTGATCACGCGATCGCTTCCCCCTCCCCCCGAATTAAAACGCCCTCTAGCTGAAGAAAACCGCTTCATTCAATCTGTCCAGCAACTCTCAAAATTGTCATAATCTGCCTGAATCACCGAATGCTGACTCACCCGCTAAAAAGCTCCCTCAATCCTGAAAACTCAATTCGTCGGCTGATGGTGTTCAGCAATGGTGTCGGCGGACATCATCCCGTTTATTTGCGTCATCTGATCGACTACTGGTGCAAAGAGAAGCTAGTTGGAGAATTAAATTTTGTCGTTTCGCCTTTGATGTTAGAGCAACATCGAGACATGATTTGCCCGCCAGAAGCAAGCGATCACAATATTCGGTACTATGCGATCGATGCGGGTGAACATACTGCGATCGTTCAACAAAAAAGTCTGTTGCTCAAAGCGTGGATGGAATGGAAAATCATTAATCGATATATCAAACAGCTAAACGCCGATCATTGCTTTTTGACTGCTATTGATCCTTTTCAGGCGCTTTTAGCAATCGGGCTGAATCCAAGCTGTTCGATGTCAGGAATTTATCTCAGACCATCCTTTCACTATCAGAACTTTGAGGGTTACGTTTCATCCTGGAAAGAGCGAATCAAAAGCATCCGTCAGAAGCAAATTCTCTCACGGGTTCTTCAACATTCAAAAGTTAGTCATATTTTTTGTCTCGATCCTTATGCAGTAGAGGCTTCTCAGTCGAATGCGAACAGCTCGAAGATGCAGGTCTTGCCTGATCCAATCCCAAAGTTCGTGCAAGATCACTCTGAGCAAATCGATGATCTGCGAAGAGAAACACTCAAGATTGAGCAAGAAAGGTGTGTATTTCTTCTGTTTGGAGCGATCGATCGACGAAAAGGAATCCATCAAATTCTAGAAGCAATTCAACAACTTCCGCCAGAGGCAGCAAGAAAGCTCTGTCTTTTAGTTGTTGGAAAAGTTGCTCCCGCAGAACGAACCTTCGTAGAAACAGAGATTTGCAAAATTCAAGCTCAGCAGGTTCAGGTTGTTATTGATGATCAGTATGTTTCTGAACTGAAAGTTAGACAATATTTTGAGCTTTCTGATGTGGTGCTTGCAACTTATCAAAAGCATGTGGGCATGAGTGGCATTTTGCTGATTGCAGCAGCACTAAAAAAGCCTGCGCTGTGCACAAATTATGGACTAATGGGCGAATTGACGCGACAGTATGAGCTTGGAATTACCGTAGACGCTTCTTGCTCGAACGCGATTGCTCAATCAATGATGCGCTTCTTATCCTCGTATCCGGCTCCAGTCATTCACCTCACCAAATCACAAGCGCTCGTCCAGCAGCATCAGACTGAGAAGTTTGCAGCAAAAATTTTTAGCGAAATAGGAGTCAGAGAACCTACCCGATAGATTTCATTCTGTTTGCTTGATCCGATTTTAAAGATTGATTCTGACTCCCGCTTGTATTTCATTCAGGACTTTCACGATGAACAAATCTTTTCTCGTCAGACTTTTTGGCTTTTCAGCAACGTTAACGCACGGAGATACTTTAGTCCTCGATCGCTGGAACTGGTTAAAGAAACGACTGCCCAAAACGCTCAACGGCGAAAAGCTGATTGATATTGGTTGTGGAACGGGTGCTTTCACGATCGGAGCGGCAAAATTGGGCTATGACGCACTTGGATTAAGTTGGGATCAGCGAAATCAGAGTGTTGCTCAGGAACGTGCTCAGTTATGCAATGCAGAATCTGCTGAGTTTGACGTGTTGGATGTGCGTGAGCTTCATACCAGAGAAGATTTAGCCGATCAGTTTGATGTAGTAGTGTGCTGCGAGAATGTTGAACACATTTTAAACGATCGCAAGCTATTTATTGATATGGCAGCCTGCCTCAAGCCTGGAGGGCGCTTGCTGTTGACCACTCCTTATTATCACTACGAAGCAATTACGGCACGAGATAACGGTCCATTTGCAACCGTAGAAAATGGCTGCCACGTTCGACGTGGATACACCAAAACGATGCTGATCGAACTGTGTGAACAGGCAGGATTGATGCTAGAAGAACAAACATTTTGTAGTGGCTTCTTGAGTCAGAAAATGACTTACTTGCATCGTTTATTCTCCCAACTTCACCCGATCCTCGCTTGGCTGATGCTGTTTCCGTTTCGCTGGTTTATTCCATTGTTCGACCAGAGTTTAACGAATTGGATGAGCTATCCTTATTTCTCGATCGCGATCGAGGCGTACAAGCCGAGATATGCAGAGATGTCCGGAAACCGATCCACTTCGGTCGAGAAAGTAATGAGCTACTCGTGAGCGTTTTATCACATGACTGCTAAAGTTGCGATCGCACATCTCGGTGCCCGAAAACACTATCAAGAACCGATTCTGTTTCATGAGTGGGGAGTCCTAGAGCGGTTTTATACCGATTTTTATGCAGGTCACGGTCGCATGACAAAACTTCTGCGATCGTCTACTGTTTTCCCCAAGCTTCCCGGTGCGCTCAAAAAAGGACTCGATCGATATGATCCGATTCTGGAAAAAGCCCCAGTGACGCACTTTCCCGCGTTTGGCTATCAATATATTCAGAAGCTCAAAAATAGCTCACCGCAGCAAGCCTGTTCGATTTACAACTGGGCAGGCAAAGAATTTTGTCGCCGGATTATTCGACATGGCTTGGGAGATGCAAACACACTCTATGGGTTCCCAGTGTCCTCACTAGAGCTATTTGAATACGCCAAGTCAGAAGGATTGCACTGTATCTTAGATCAGATCATTGCAGAACGGGCGTTTACCTACGATCTACTCGAACAAGAAGAAACTTTATGGTCAAATTGGTCGATCACACCGTTTCAGATTCAAGCGGCTGAACGAGAACTAATCGCCAGAGAGCAACAAGAGCAAAAACTGGCTGATCATATCGTTTGCGGTTCTGAATTCGTGAAAGAATCGCTGATTGCGAAGGGAATGAATCACGATCGCATTTCAGTTGTTCCGCTCGGTCGCCTCAAAGGTGAGATTGTGCCCGCTCAGCGTCGTGAAAGGCTTGCTCCAAAAGCACGAGGCGACGAACTCCGAATCTTATTCGCGGGAGCCGTCAATCTACGAAAAGGTATTCCGTATCTGTTAACGGCACTACGATCGCTGAAAATTCCCTTTACCTGTAGAGCAGCAGGAGGAATTGAGATCAAGCCAGAGCGAGTGGCAGAGTACAGCGATGTTTGTGAGTTTCTCGGACGAGTTCCCCGCTCTCAGATGAGTGAACTGTATGACTGGGCAGACGTGTTTGTGCTGCCCTCGATCGTGGAAGGATCAGCCATGGTGACGTATGAAGCCTTGATGTGTGGTCTGCCGATTATTACGACCTACAATGCAGGCTCACTCGTTCGGCACGAACTCGATGGATATATCGTCAAAGTTCGGAATGCTGAAGCGATCGCAGAACGCCTGACTCAACTGTATGAAACGGGCATCGCTTCTCAACAATCACAAGCACGACAACAGTACTTTCTCGATGTCTTTACCGAGGCTCAAGAAACGCTGCGTTCTGTGGTGTGTCAATCTCTCAATTAGGGGTGAAGCGATCATGACCTGGTTCTCGATTCTGATTACATTACTGACCGTTCCATTGGCATGGTGGCGACCGGGAGTCGGACTTGCACTGGCTGCCAATGCTTACTTGATTACAGGCGCACTATTCACTCAAACCGCAGGCATCGAGAACAATAATCTGTTAAATGTGCTTTTACCGATCGCGGTTTTTGCCTTGATTATCATTCGGGCTTTTCCACGATTAAGGTATTATCAGTTTCATCCGCTTGATGCAATTGTTCTTGTCTTGGGGATTTGGATGTTTTTCAGCAGTCTGAACACTCCAGCAATGGCACAGGGAATCGATATCACCATTCGGTATTTTGTGTTAGGCAGTAGCTTTTATTTTGTAGCTCGATTAATTCCGCTTGTTGATCCGAAGCGGATTAAAGAAAATGTTACAGCAACCGTCGCGACTTACTGGATCATGGCGATCGTGCTTGGAGCGATCGCGCTGATTAATTTACTCGCATATGGCTATACCTTTACACGGTTAAGCGTTGGAACGATTAACCCGATTCCATTTTCGCTGATTATTGCCAGCGGCATTATTATTAATGCGTATTGGTTGCTGGGTAGCCGAAAAATTCCACCGATGCTAAAAGTGGTGCTTTATGGGTCATTGGGTTTGCTCATGGTTGTCCTAATGGCAAGCAACACTCGAAGTATGGTGATTGCTCTAATTGTTGCTCTGCCTGTGATGGTGTTTCAAATTGTCCGGCAGCAAACTCTGGTTAAATCGATCTCAACCGTCCTCGTTGCTGTCATCGGCATCAGCATTCTTTTATTTGGCATTGCTCAGTGGCAACCAGAACTCTTTGGTGATTGGTCAGAACGGCTCTCTCTCATCGGGCAGGACAACAAGGGAGCATCTGTAAACGATCGATTTAATGCTTATGATGCTGCGTTGCTCCTGTTTCAAAAGTCTCCAGTTTTCGGTGTCGGAACTGGAAACTTTAGTACTGCCAGCGGTGGTTTTATCGGATATGCTCACAACCTCACTTTAGAACTGCTTTCAGAACAGGGAATGATAGGCTTGCTGATTTTTCTAGCTTTAGTGGGTCTTGCCTTTCATTTGATGGTCAAAGCTAATCCACTTGCACGCACCTATCCAGTAATTTATCTATTTTCATCCTGGAACATTCTTTGTTTGGTAGTGTCGCAATTTAGCTTTACGCTCTGGCAACACAAGAATTTGTTTCTATCACTCGCGATGCTTGTCACTGTTTACCAGTATCAAAAGCAAGCCTCTACTACTTCTAGGGTACCGTTCCGAGTTAGTCAATCATCGATTCATTAATTTACTTCAGGAGAACCATCGCATGAGCAAAGATGTGCTTGCAGTCGCTTACGATCGCGTATACGCTGACGACACGATCCAGTTTGCAGACTTTCCCGATCGATTTCCCCAGCACCGAAATGAAGCGCTGGTGAGATTAGCAGGAACCGGACAGCGTTTGCTAGAAATTGGATGTGGAGATGGGAATGTACTCTACAACTTACGCGATCGCTTTTCTGAACTTCATGGAGTCGAGATTTCTCCGATTCGTGCGAACAAGCTTTCCGAAGTGGCGCGATCGCAGAACTTAAACCTACAAGCGATTACCGGAAATATCGAGGCGGGCTTAGAGTTTCCAGATGGCTACTTTGATGTGATTCTTTGGGCAGACGTGATTGAACATGTCGTTGATGTGTGGGCAGCGATGGCGGAAATTGAACGTTTACTCGCTCCTCAAGGTCGGTTAGTAACCGTCACTCCGAATATCGCAGCTTGGCGACATCGATTAACACTGCTAAGCGGGCAGTTTCCTTCGACCTCCGGAACGAACGAAGGCTTACAAGTTAGACCTGGTGAACTGTTCGATGGCGGTCATTTGCACTATTTCACCTTTTCATCGCTGAAAAAGATCTATCGAAAATACAACATCAATCCGATTCAAACGTTTGGATTTGGCAAGCTCGGTGTGATGCATCAATTCTATCCGCCTTTGCTGTCCGGAGCGGTCTGTGTGGTCGGCGTAAAACAAAGCTAACGTTTGATGTTTGTCATGCTAAAAGTAGCTGTTTTATTTGTGAATTTTGGACCGTATCACTTGGCACGTCTTGCCGCATTCCAGGAAGAGTGCGATCGTCAAAACTGGCACTTTGTTGGAATTGAACTTACACGGACTGATCATGTTTATGCTTGGAGAACTGAGCTAGATGCTTTTCCTGGTGAATTACACACGGTATTTAGCGATCGTACCTTAGCAGAAATTCCTGCTTGGACAGCAAGCCAGAGATTGATTGCACTGCTCAATCAACTCCAACCTGATGTTATCGCGATCATGGGATATGCTGAACCGACGATGTTAGCTGCTTTAGCTTGGAGCCGATGGCATCGAAAAGCTACGATCTTAATGTCTGCTACAAAAGAAGATGATGCACCTCGATCGCGCTTTGGTGAAGGAATCAAACGTCAAATTATTCGGCAGTATCAATCTGCTTTAGTCGGAGGTAAACCTCAACAACGCTATCTAGAAAAGCTTGGTTTAGCATCCGAGCAGATTTTTACCGGATACAATACTGTCGGGAACGCTGATTTTCATCCCGATCGTATCCGTCAACTGCCCCGTCCAAACGAAAAACCCTACTTTCTCGCGATTAATCGCTTTGTTAGCAAAAAGAATCTTCCTGTTTTGATTGATGCTTATGCTGCCTATCGTAATCAAGTTGGAGAAGCTGCTTGGGAGTTAGTTCTGTGTGGAGATGGCGAACTCCGCAGCGAATTAGAACAGCAGATAGCAACCTTGAATTTGACCGAATCGATTCGACTTCCTGGTTTTTTGCAGCAAGCAGAACTCTTACCTTATCTCGCATATGCGGAATGCTTTGTGCATACCAGCTTACAGGAACAGTGGGGCTTAGTTGTGAATGAAGCGATGGCGGCAGGACTTCCAGTGATTGTGTCAAATCGTTGTGGTTGCTTTGAAGATCTTGTGATTGAAGGAGTGAATGGATTTGGATTTGATCCGAACAATACAGGTGAACTTGCAGCGTTGATGGTCACAGTCAGCGATCGAGCCATTGATTTAGACAAAATGGGGCAAGCTGCGATCGCACAGATTCAACAATTCGCACCCGATCGCTTTGCTCAAGGACTCAGCAATGCCGTGAATCGAGCACTACAACTAGTTTAGAAGATGAAAAAGATGCGTGTTCTTGTGGTTGCTCCTTATGTTGCTACAACTTACGGCGGACCGGGTAAAGTAGTGGTCGAACTGACTCAGGCACTCGCTCAATTCGACATCGAAGTCGATCTGGTGACGACCAATGCTAACGTTGACACGCCACTAGATGTGCCGCTTCAAGTTTGGCACGATCGCGAAGGGTATCGAGTTCAGTACTTTCCAAGCTGGAATCAACAGGATTTAATCTGGAGTACTTCGCTGTTAACGTGGTTGTTTCAGCATGTACGTGAGTATGATATCGTGCATACCCATTGTTTGTTTATGCCGATCGCGTCTGCTACGAATTGGATCTGTCGCTGGCATCGTGTTCCATTCGTCATGACTCCACACGGCATGTTAGAGCCTTGGGCGCTCTCGCAGAAAGCTTGGAAAAAAAGACTCTACTACACTGCGATCGAGCAACCGACTTTGAAGCAAGCAAAAGCGATTCATGTTCTAACTCCGATCGAAGCAGGACAGGTTAAATCTTTGGGACTAAATCAAACCGTCGTTGTGCCTAATGGGATTCATCGACGAGAATTTGAATCTCTGCCGGACGTGGAGTTGTTTTATCAGCAGTTTCCACAAACCCGCGACAAAGTGCTAATTCTGTTTCTCGGACGCTTAGATCCGAAAAAAGGTCTCGATCTGCTTGCGCCTGCATTTGCAGCAATTCATCAGCAGTTTCCACAAACCCATTTAGTGGTTGCAGGTCCTGACCTGATCGGCTATCTACCAACGGCTCAAACATTTTTTGCGGATTTGAATCTTACTGAGCAAGTCACCTTTACAGGAATGCTGTCTGGCAAACTGAAGCTATCAGCGCTTGCTGCTGCGAGTGTTTATGTCTGTCCTTCCTACTCAGAAGGCTTTAGTATGTCGGTGCTCGAAGGGATGGCTGCGGGGCTTCCTTGCGTCGTCACCGAAGCCTGCAATTTTGCCGAAGCCGCTCAAGTTGCTTATATTGTTCAGGCGACCAGTTCCGCGATCGCAGATGCCTTGAGTCAAGCGATCGTGGTTCATTCCGACGCTCGACACACGGGATATCAGGCACAACAGTTTGTGTTTCAGAACTATACCTGGGAACGCTCCGCCGCCAAATTACTTAAAGCGTATCGCACGACTGCTTTATGAAAGTTGCTTATTTAATTTTGGCTCATACCGACCCGCTCCAGTTACAACGATTAGCTAGAGCGATCGATTATCAGGCGGATATCTTCATTCACATTGATGCTAAGTCAGCGATTGAACCGTTTCGCGCATTAGATTTGCCGGAATCAGCAACTTTAATTTCAGAGCGGGTTGCAATTAGCTGGGCGGGTTTTTCAATGATTTCGGCAACGCTGAATTTGATGCAGGCGGCACTTGATCGCAACAGCGATTACAGCCACTTTGTTTTGCTGTCAGGAGTAGATTATCCGATTCGTTCTGCTAAAGTGATCTATCAATTTTTGGTTGCGAATCGCGATCGCGAATTGATTCAGTTTTTTGATATGCGGCAATCACCAGATTGTTATCTGCACCATATTCGCTATTACTGGTTTCGCGATGCTTTATTTTCTTACTCGAAGCTAGATAAGGCGATACGATACGGTTTAGAAATGCTGCTCAAGCCATTGACACGGCGGAAGATCGAGCAATCTTTTCTGCCGTGCTTTGGAAGTCAATGGTGGGCACTCACGCCAAACTGTGCCACATTCATTCTCGATTTTCTTCAGCAGCATCCAGAAGTGCAGCAGGCTTACAAATACACGTTTGCACCCGATGAACATTTCTTTCACACGATCGTGGCAAACTCTCCGTTTTTGCATCGCAGCAATGGATTACAGCCCTTTTTGGGACGTGGATCTGCAAAAATGGCGAATCTACATTTGATTCATCCAACGTTGAGTAAGATTTACGACGATCGCGATTTTGATGAAATTGCTGGTTCAGATAAACTCTTTGTCAGAAAAGTGACAACAGAAAAATCGAGTCGTCTGCTCGATCTCATTGATCGAGAATTACGTTCAGCGTCTTGTGTGGATTCGGTTTAGCAGGATTGTCTGCTTTTGTGTTTTCCCAGACCACTTCAGGGCAGAGTAAATTGGTAGAGATCATCTTGCAATCTACCCATTTACGTGATGAAACGGTCAGGAATACGCTGGGCTTGCCTCAGTTTGCTGTGCGCGATCGGACTAATTTACGGTACGGGTTGGACGAGTTCCGCCCGCCAAGAAGCTTCTCCTTCAGAGATTATTCTGGTCTTGGGGGGCGGTGTTGAGCGAGAACAGTTTGCGGCTCAATTCGCTCAACAGTATCCCAATCTGAAGATTTGGGTTTCGACGGGAACGAATCAAGCAGCGGATATTTTTCGATCGGCTGGAATTGATTCATCGCGTGTGTACTTAGATTGTCGGGCGACCGATACTGTGACAAATTTTACAACTGTTGCAACCGATTTTAAGCACAAAGGAATCGAGCATGTTTATGTGCTTACTTCAGCGGGTCATATGACACGAGCAACCGCGATCGCGAATGTTGTTTTTGGCTCTCAAAACATCGCTTACACTCCGGTGAATGTGCCCTCGACGTATCCGGAGGAATCGCCGCTCCGAATTGCGCGGGATGTGGGGCGTTCCGTGGTCTGGACGCTGACTGGACGAACGGGCGCGAGCTTTAATCGGAGAACGGCTTGCTAGGCAGCTAAGCGAATCAATCTTGAAAATCCGTGTTGTTCGATCGATTTTGATCAGAATGACACGGATTTTTTGCTGAGTGATTTGCCATCTACATAGAGAACAACGATTCAATCTGATGTTTCACTGCTGTTTCTTTAAGAAGCCTATGAATACTCGATACTCACGTCGCTTTTTACTGCGACTCCTGACTTCTGCTTCAGTGGTTAGTGCGCTTTCTTGTTCATCCGAAGGGACATCGCTACCCAAACTGCAAGGATCATCGCTGGCGAAGCCAGAGAATGCGTCAGATCCGAAACGGCGGGTTACTCGATCGTCAAAATTCGCGGTCTACGATTCACTCATGTACGGCGAGAAGCCCAAGATCGGTCTTACACCCATCTTGGTTACGGGTAGAGGCTACTGGAAAGGACAAGACTACTCGAAACCCGATGAAGCAGCTTGTCGGCAGCTCGCTCGTGAAGCGGCTGAAAAGTACTCAAAAGTTGTGGTCAATATCGAACATTGGCAGCTTGATGTTCGACGCGCTTCAACGGAAAAAGTGCAAGAAAGCATGAATAAAATTCTGCAAGTGATTCGCTGGATGAGAAGTGAACGCCCCCAATTACAGCTTGGGTTTTATGGATCGCCGCCGCATCGGGACTACTGGGGACCGATTCGGGGAAATGCAGGAGTGCTTCGGGATTGGCAACGGGCAAATGATGCCTTGAAGCCGATCGCGGATGCGATCGATTTTCTTTGTCCATCGCTCTACGCCTTTTATGATGATGTTCCCGGATGGGTGAAGTATGCCAGTGCAAACATAGAGGAAGCACAACGCTTCGGAAAGCCTGTATACCCGTTTCTCTGGACTCGATATCACGTCAGCAATCGCTTACGGAAACTTCAATACATCGAAGGAGACTATTGGAAAACACAGCTAGAAACCGTTCGGGATAGCGGTGCTGAGGGCGTTGTGCTGTGGGATTGGTTTGGCTTCGATCGCTCTAAACCTAACGCGATCGATCCGCGATCGGACTGGTGGCAAGCTACTGTCAAATTCAAACAATCACTCTGAGAAAGAACTGTGACCTTCATTCACCTGAATCAATACACCATCAAAGACTATTCTCCTGGTGCACCGATTTGGAAACAATTGCTCTGGTTTTTCATCGGTGATGCGATCGTCAAAAGTCGTCTACTTCCCCTGTCCAGTCTCAAAGTTTGGATCTTGAGAGTGTTTGGGGCATCGATCGGGCAAGGGGTCAACATCAAACCGGGTCTAAAGGTAAAGTTTCCCTGGCGATTAACGATCGGGGATCATTGCTGGATTGGTGAAGATGTTTGGATTGATAACCTCGCCCCGATCGTGCTTGAAGACCAGATTTGTGTGTCTCAATCGGTCTATTTTTGCACTGGAAATCATGACTGGACTGCGCCCACATTCGATTTGCGAGTGGCTCCGATTACGGTGCGATCGCAGAGTTGGTTAGCGGCAAGATCCACGATCGCGCCTGGTGTCGAAATCGGAGAAGGAGCCGTTTTGAGCTTAGGCAGTGTCGCCGTTCGGAATCTTGATTCCTGGACGATTTATGCTGGCAATCCTGCTATTGCGATTAAACCTCGCGTAATCAAAGACGAAAGCTTTTCTACAGTTCTAAACGCATGAAAGTTTCTATTATTACTGTCGCCTACAATGCAGGCGCAACGATTCGAGACACGATCGAGTCAGTGCTATCACAAGACTATCCAGACATTGAACATATCATCATCGATGGTGCCTCGAAGGATAATACGGCGGAAATTGTGCGATCGTATGGTGAGCGAATTGCTCAATATGTCTCAGAACCCGATCGCGGTATGTATGACGGCATGAATAAAGGCATTAAACTCGCTACAGGAGATGTGGTTGCGATTCTGAATGCTGATGATATCTACATTGATTCGACTGTAATTTCAACGATCGTTCAACACTTTGAACAGCATCAGGTCGATTCGGTGTTTGGAGACTTGGTTTATGTGAAAAATGACAATCCAGATAAGATTGTGCGCTATTACAGTTCAGCCAGCTTTCATCCAGGAAAGTTCGCTTATGGCTGGATGCCTGCTCATCCCACGTTTGTTGTAAGACGGTGGGCGTTCGATCGCTATGGCGATTTCAAAACCGATTACAAAATTGCAGCAGATTACGAACTATTGATTCGCTTTCTAGCTATTCACAAATTGAGCTATCACTACATTCCCCAAGTGCTTGTAAAGATGCGAACTGGAGGAGCAAGTACCGCGAATCTATCCAGTAATTGGATCTTGAATCGTGAAATTGTTCGAGGATGTCTTGAAAATGGCATTCAAACGAACATGACAAAGGTGCTCTCTAAGTATTTTGTCAAAGTCTTTCAACTCGTCGCACGTCCCGCATGAACTATCTCATTACTGGTGCAACTGGCTTTGTCGGATTGGCACTCTGTCAGCTTTTAGAACAATCAGAACACACGGTTTATGGTGTCGTTCGTCGGTCTAATGCTGTGTTACCTGCTTCGGTGAAACCGATTTTCGTTTCATCAATTGCAGCTCTCTCCACTCATCCGATCCTATCCGAAATCGATGTAGTGATTCACTTAGCTGCACGAGTCCATCAAATGAAAGATACAAGTGCTGATCCTTTGAGTGAATTTCGCGCCATCAACACCGAAGCGACTAAGCAGATCGCGATCGCAGCACAAGCCGCAGGAGTAAAGCGCTTTGTCTATCTCAGTTCGATTAAAGTGAACGGCGATGGACAATCCGAACCGTACACAGAACTAAGCGAACCCCAGCCGAATGACCCCTATGGAATCAGCAAATGGGAAGCGGAACGTGCACTAAAAGACATTGCGGCTGAAACAGGCTTAGAAGTTGTGATTTTACGTCCGCCATTAGTGTATGGGGCTGGAGTCCGAGCGAACTTTCTTAGCTTAATGAAACTCGTTCAGAAAGGTGTTCCGCTGCCGCTGGGATCAGTGAACAATCAGCGTAGTCTCGTTTACGTCGGAAATCTCGTCGATGCGATCGCACAATGCGCCACTCATCCAAATGCCGCTGGTCAGACGTTTCTCATCAGTGACAGCACGGATCTTTCGACTGCCGAACTCGTGAAGAATTTAGCAAATTCTCTGAATAAACCTATCCGGTTAGTTAAGATTTCGCCCGTATTACTAACTATACTCGCCCGGATCTTTGGTAAAACGGCAACGCTCGATCGACTATTTGGTTCATTGACGATTGAGAGTTCTAAGATTCGCCAAACACTCGATTGGCAACCTCCGTTTACCCTCGCTCAAGGTCTGGATCAGACTGCGAGATGGTTCCAAGACACTCAATGACTTGTTGAAGTAACGGTCGCTCTAGAGGTTCTGCCTTGAACGGCTTCTGAGAATCGATTTCGGTTCCTTTCACCTATGAATATCTCTCTCAGTTTTTTACTGGCGAGTGGGTTTCTGAGTTTTCTGCTGGTTGCCTCGATCAGACAGTACCTTAGCCGCTTTCTGTTGGATATTCCCAACGATCGCAGTTCTCATACTCAACCTACTCCCCGTGGCGGCGGTCTCGGTTTTGTGATTGCGTTTGCACTGACCAGTATCACTGTTGCGGTGCTTGATTGGCAATCTGTCGGCTCTCGTGATGTTCTCTCGATTTGGGCTGCGTTGATTCCGCTGGTGATTGTGGGTATCTTCGACGATCGCGGTGATGTTCCCGCTCGGATTCGCTATTTGGTTCAACTTGGAGCCGCTGGAATTGCGATCGTGCTCTACGGCGCGTTTCCTCAACCTTGGCTGACTCAGTTTGGCACTGTTGGAATTGCGATCGCGATCGGGCTAACGATGATCGGGATGACCGCGCTGATCAATTTCTATAATTTCATGGACGGGCTAGATGGCTTAGTTGCTGGTGTTTCAGCAGTACAACTCACTTATTTAGCAATTGAGATCAATCAGCCGATTCTTTTATTGTTAGTCGTTGCCTTGCTCGGATTTTTGTGGTGGAACTGGTCGCCTGCAAAAATTTTTATGGGCGATGTTGGAAGTACAGTGTTGGGAGCAGTGATTGCGATCGCACTGTTGCATCAAGCTAACAACACTGTGCAAGCTTGGTCATCGTTAGCGATTACACTCCCGCTGATTGCAGATGCAATCTACACTCTGATCCGTCGCTTACTTCGCAAAGAGAACATCTTTAAGCCGCATCGGACGCACCTTTATCAGCGACTTCAACAATCGGGCTGGAGTCATGCCCAGGTTGCAACCGCTTACATTCTGGTTACAGTTGGAATTGCTTTGAATCTGCACTTTTTCGAGGCAACGGGAGCGATTTTGAGCGTGATTGAAGTGATGTGCGCGATCGCGCTTGGAGAACGCTATCTGAGCCATCAGCAAGGCGTGAAAATGCGGACTAAAATCTATTCCTCAGTGCGGAATTTAATCACCGGACTTCGAGCAGGATGAATTTTAGAGATTTGATCCCGTCTAGCTCCATCCTGGCGGGATTCACTGGATTCATGACCACATTTCCTAAAAAAATAGCACTATTCTCTAGAAAGAATAAACGAAAGGGCAAACTAGGCAAAAGTTGACTGATGTTTTGCCATGAATTTTGCTTTCCAGCTAGAACAACACGTTCAATCTGCACAGCGCCGCTTAGAGACTCTGCTCAAATCTAACCCTGAGCTAACACCAGAGCTTTTGGCTCAAACGCTCGAACAACTCAGCGACTCTTACGAAGAACTTCAGGTTGCGATCGAACAAGTCCAGATGTGTGATCTCGCACTGATCAATGCTGAGCAAGAAATTCTCACCGAACGTCGCCAGTATCAAGACTGGTTCAACTTTGCTCCTGATGCCTATTTCATCACTGATCGACTGGGTAAAATTGAACGCACAAATCAGACTGCTTGCCGATTTCTCAACGTTCAGGCTGAACAGCTCGTCGATAAACCGCTCAGCGTCTACATCGCGCTTTCTTCTCGATCGACGTTTCGCACTCAGTTAAATCAATTTCAGGCGAATGCTGAAATCTACGATTGGGAACTTGAATTCCAGCCGCACAGTCGAGACAGTTTTCCTGTGTCGATCGCGGTTTCAGCTATTTATGATGAACACAAGCAATGGACGGGGTTACGGTGGAGCGTTCGCGATATTACGAGTCGCAAACAGCTAGAATCTGAGCTTGCACGCGCCAATGCCCAACTCGAACAGCGCGTCGCCGATCGTACCGCAGCACTAGAGCACACCATCGCCCAACTCGAACAAACTCGCCAAGCGATCGCGGCGTGTCCAGTTGGCATCGTGATTGCTGATGCTCAACAGTCGGATTGTCCAGCCGTCTATGTCAATCCTGCATTCGAGCAGCAAACAGGGTATTCGGCTTCAGAAGTCATCGGGCGAAATTTCCGCTTTTTGCAAGGCAGCGATCGCGATCAACCGAGTCTAGATCAACTGCGATCGGCGCTGCAATCGGGTGAGCGCTGCACGATTATTCTGAGAAACTATCGCAAAGATGCAACTCAGGTCTGGGTTGAATTAACTGTTGCGCCAATTTTTGATGCAGGCGGCAAGATTACGAACTTTGTTGGAGTGCAGCAAGATGTGACCGATCGAGTGCATCGAACCGCTGAGCTAGAAGCTACTTTAGAGCAATTACAGCAAGCTCAAGTACAACTGATTCAGAGCGAGAAGATGTCTGCTTTGGGTCAGTTAGTCGCAGGAGTCGCTCATGAAATTAACAATCCGGTTAGTTTTATCTCTGGTAATCTTCATCCCGCTCAAATCTATGTAAATGATTTGCTGAGGCTGATTCAATGTTATCAGTCACACTATCCTGATCCGCCTGATGCCATCCTTGAAACGCTAGAAGACATTGAGTTCGATTTTCTGGAAACCGATCTACCAAAACTGCTTCAATCGCTGCAAACCGGAGCCGATCGCATTCGAGAAATTGTACTATCGCTGCGAAACTTCTCGCGGTTAGACGAAGCTGAAGTCAAACCCGCTGATATTCATGATGGGATTGATAGCACACTGATGATTTTGACACATCGCACGAAAGCAAACAATCGACGCGGCGCGATCGAGCTTGTAAAAAACTACAGCCGTTTACCGCTAGTTGAATGCTATGTTGGGCAACTCAATCAGGTGCTTATGAATCTCTTGAGTAATGCGATCGACTCGATCGATGAAGCCGTTGAAAAGCTGGGACGATCCACTCCGTTGATTTTGATTACCACTGAAATGCTCGATCAAAGCGCTGTCAGAATTACGATTAGCGATAACGGCATGGGCATCAATCAGAAAACGCTACAAAAAATCTTTGATCCCTTTTTCACCACGAAGCCAATTGGTACAGGCACTGGAATGGGATTAGCCATCAGCTACAAAATCATCACCCAACGGCATCAAGGCTCATTGACCTGTCGCTCGATCGTCAATGAAGGTGCAGAGTTTATGATTCAAATTCCTCTGAAGCAGACATCACAGTGACCGCAGTGAGAAATTTCCTCAAACCCAAACGATTCGAGAACAAACTTCCACCGACAGTCTTTAGTCTTGAGGTAAGTTCTCATCGATTGGGTCGAGTTGAGTGATGCAGATAGCTTCTGTCTCGATTGAATTTCATAGTGGAACGGATCAGTCCAGATTAATTGCTTAGAACTATGCAGGAGAGAAAGCGCGATCGCGGCTCCTTTGAACTCTCGTGAAACGGCATCAATGTTGCCGCGCTCTGGTAACTTCTGAATGAGTTTCCGTGCTTTGGTCGTTTGATTGCGTTCCTGAGTTTCAAAGAAATTCCAGCGCTGTTGGTCTTCTGGATCAAGCCAACTGCTTTTTAAGAGAACTGCGATCGCAGCTTTTCCATCTCTTCCCGCTCGTCCAATTTCCTGCACATATTCGCTCATCAAGAACGGCGCATGATAGTGAACAACCCAGCGAGTTTCAGATTTGTTTACGCCCATTCCAAATGCACAAGTCGCCACGACGAACTGGAGTTGATCTCTAATCCAAGCTTGCTCGATCGCTCGACGATCAATCGATTTCAATCCGGCATGATACGCCGCTGTTCGGTAGCCTTGTTGATTGAGCCACACAGCAAGCTCTTCCCCGTCTCGACGCGATCGCACATAGATCAAACCTGAACCAGATTGAGATCGAATGACCTCCAATAGTTTCTGTTTACGCTGTCTCGGTGTCATAACCGATTGAACGTTCAATGTCAGATTAGAGCGATACGGACTAATTTGAAAGCATTTGGGTGACTCTAGCTGGAGAATGCGCTGGATCGTTTCTTGTGTCAATGGGTTTGCAGTTGCAGTAAAAGCCGCGATCGCAACTCGATTTCGATTGTTTGATAATGCCGATCGAACGGCACCCAAGCGGTAGTAAACCGGGCGAAACGTTTCACCCCACTGCGTTAGACAATGTGCTTCATCCACGATCAGCGCGTTAATCTTAAGCTGAGGATTTAACAATCGCTGCCAAACTGCTGAACTGAGCAATGTTTCAGGCGAGAGATACAGTAACCGATAGTTCGCGATCGCGCCTAAGATCTGTCGTCGCTCTGATACTGGAAGTTCACTATGAATCATCGCTGCTGGAATTCGTTTTTCGCGCAGTTCTTGAACTTGATTTTCCATGAGTGCAACTAACGGAGAAACCACGATCGTTAATCCTGACTGCATGACGGCTGGAAGTTGGAAACACAAAGATTTACCGCCACCCGTGGGCAGAACAATCAGCGCATCCCGCCTGTCGAGAATCGTTTGAACAATCTCAGCTTGGGGAAAACGAAATTCAGAATAACCCCAAATTTGCTTTAAGCGATCGTGCAACAGCGACATTGATTTACTGTCCAGTTATAACTTGATGATCCACGGCACTTAGAGAATGTTTGAGAAGTTATCGTTCGTTGCAAACTCCCGCCCTGAAATGAATTTCGGGCTAATCGGCGCAAGTCCATTAGAAATGGACTAAGAACTTGAAACAGTCTCTTAGTCTACTTCAGTAGACTTTCTACTATTAGCCCGAAATTCATTTCAGGGCGGGATGCAATCGAAGCGAAGAAACTTTTTATACTTCTCAAACACCCTCTTAAATCGAAACTGCATTCTCATAGAACAATCGCAGCTCTGCGATCGTGATTTTAGCCGCATCAGTGCCAGAAATCGCCTAGACGAAAGTAGAATCAACTTGCAGATAGCATACTTGTCAGTTCTGCATGAATAAAGGCAATATCTGCGTCGCGCTGAATCGCTTGATAATAGTTTTGCTCTAGCGTCGATCCAGTCTGAGACGGGTGCATGAGCTGGCGGGTTTGCTTTAGTAAATCGATCGCTTGATCCATCGTAATCGGCTCTTTCGCACTCAACGCCTCATCGATTTGCACAATAAACTGCGAAATCGGACGCAACCATGCAAACCATTCATTCTCCAGCACCAACTGGAAAAACTCAGTATTCGATCGAATCCGTCCATGTTGCTGCTCGTACCGTATCCGCTCCCCATCGAGCAGCGCTTTATGCAGTCGCAACAAGGCAAAACGGACTTGCCCCAACCGTTGCAGCGTAGAATCAAACTCAGTCAAAGACATCCGACAAGATCTGGTAAACACCATCCCCATCTTGTCACATCCCACGCAGGCAGATAATTTCTAACCGAACCAATTTCGATCCGGATGACCCAACGTTCGATGAAGGTTTGATAGGATCAGATGACTTTCAAAGTGCCAAAAGCTACGATGGCGTAAGTACCTTACCCGGTTCATTGCTTATGCGCGTTCTTTCCGTGTCGATCGGCTTTCTCACGCTAGCTAGTAGTTTCGCATTCGTCGCCGCTCCGAAAGCGATCGCACAAAACACGACTCCCTACCCCGCTGAAGCAGTACAAATCTTTACTGATACCTGCGTTTCGCAAGGTGATCCCAGCAGAGTCCCGACCGCAATCATGCGCGAAATCTGTTCCTGCAACATCCGCGAGATTCAAAAAACCTACACGTTTGAGGAATTCGTGCGAATTGGAACCACCTTGGGTGAAGGAAAAGAGCCACCCGCAGGATTCAAAGAAATAGTCGAAGGCTGTGTCGTCGAAGTCTTGAAAAAGTAAAGCTTGAATCAAGCGCGGCATTCAATTTATGAAGTTGGGGCGGGAAAACTAGGGATGTTCTCTCTAGTGAAACCGCCCCAAAAATGTTTAACGCCACAGAACTCTTGATCGATGATTTTGTTCACAAACTAAAGGAAGGCTATCGTCGGACGTACGGCGGCTGGAAGTCGGATTATGAAGATATCATCGGCTGGGTGGGGTCGATGGCAATGGAGAACATCGCCAACAGTGACGCGCTCTATCACAACGTTGAGCATTCGATTTTAGTCACGCTGGTGGGTCAGGAAATTTTACGCGGACGGCATATTCGCGATGGCGGAGTCTCGTGTGAGGACTGGTTGCACTTCATTATTTCTCTGGTCTGTCACGATATCGGCTATGTGCGGGGAGTGTGCCGCGCTGATACCCATCATTTGTACGCAACAGGGCGCGATGGTGCGATGGTGTCGGTTCAACCCGGATCATCTGATGCCGCGATGACTCCGTATCATGTCGATCGAGCAAAACTATTTATCGATGAGCGCTTCGGCGGACACAAACTGATCGATGCCGAGAAGGTCAAACAAAATATCGAACTGACGCGCTTTCCGGTTCCAGCGGCTGAAGATCACCAGGACACGCAGAATTATCCAGGTTTGATTCGGGCTTCAGATTTGATCGGGCAGTTGAGCGATCCCCGCTATTTGAAAAAGATCAGCGCTCTGTATTACGAATTCGAGGAAACGGGCGTGAATAAGGCGTTAGGGTATCGCCATCCTGGGGATCTGCGGAAGAATTACCCGAAATTTTATTGGCAGGGAGTCTATCCGTATATCAAGCACGCGCTTTATTACTTGTCGCTGACTCAGCAGGGAAAACAAATCGTTGCTAATCTTTACTCGAATGTTTTCGTCGTTGAACACGAGCCTTCAGACGAGTATTTAGCCTGATTCTGGACGAAAAGCACGATCGCAAAGAGCGCAATTGTCGAATCAAACGGCAGAATTGAAAAGTACTCGATCGTGCTTTTTGCTGTCATGGATCGTTTTTTCTCCCCGATTCAACAATTTCTGATCACCTGGTTGCTGATCCTAGTTTCTGGGTGGCTGACACTCAATGCACTGACTTATTTCGGTGAACTGATCAGCGTAATCGTTACGGCAAGTCTGATCGCGTTCCTGCTGAATTATCCAGTGGCGCGGCTCAGTCAAATTCTACCGAGAGCGGTTTCGGCTGCGATCGTTTATCTCTTTGCGGGTCTGATTTTAGGAGTTGTTGGAGTCACGATCGCGCCGCCGATTTTTCAACAAGCGCAACAACTCGCCACTAATCTCCCGAATCTGATCACGTCAGGACAAGAACAGATTTCTGAGTTTCAAGCTTGGAGCCAGGATCGGCATTTAGGCGTTGATTTGTCATTTCTTCAGCAGCAGTTATCTGTTCAGTTGCAAGACCAAACGAAATCGATCGCGTCTACCGGAATCGGTCTTGTGCTGGGCACGTTTAACTGGGTGCTCGATTTCATCCTGATTCTGGTGATTTCGTTTTATCTCGTGCTGGACGGGGAAAAGATCTGGAACGGATTGACCGGGATTTTTTCCAAACCGATTCGAGACGCGCTGACCAATTCGACTCGTGATAGTCTTCAGCGGTTTGCATCGGGTCAATTGTTGCTCGGACTCTTCATGGCGATTCTGTTGTCGATCGCGTTTTGGTGGCTCAAAGTTCCATTCTTCCTCGTGTTTGCCGTGTTTATTGGCGTGATGGAAGTGATTCCATTTATCGGAGCAACGCTGGGAATTGTAACGGTTTGTGTGTTGGTGGCGTTTATTGATTGGTGGTTAGCGATCGAGGTCTTAGGCATCTCAGTCGCGATTCAGCAAGTGAAAGATAATGCGATCGCGCCCCGGATTTTGGGAGAACTGACCGGATTTAGCCCCGTGATTATTCTCACATCGCTGCTGGTGGGTGCTAGAGTAGCGGGATTATTAGGTGTAATTTTGGCGATTCCGCTCACTAGTGTGGTGAAAACGATCGTAGAAATTATGCTCAATCCTGATCTGCCTCCACAAACGGGATCAATCTTCTCGGAAACTGTGGAGAATAGTATCTTAGAACCCATGCTATCGGTTGATCCCGAAGAACCGAAAGTAACCGTGATTGTGACTGACTCGCATTAAACCTTTTTATCTTCTGTTGACCTATGGACTGGTGGCTGAAACTCAAACGAAATCCGTTAGCCAAGTTTGGAGCGTTCTTGCTGGTGTTGTTTTACCTAGCGGTGATTGCAGCCGAATTTGTCGCACCTTATAGCCCGTGTGATACGGTTTCAATTACAAGTGGGGCATGTAAACCGCAAACGGACGGCGCACTTTTGCCCCCAACGCAGATTTATTGGGCGGATCAGAGTGGTCGCTTTATTGGTCCGCATGTGTATCCCACCACTCAGGGTCCGGTGGATGTGAATACAGGCAATCGAGAATTGCGCGTCGATCGATCTAAACCTTCTGGGTTGCGTTTATTTGTTCAAGGCGAACCCTATCGCTTTCTTCAACTCCGATTCCCGCTGCCGACAAGGTTTTCTCTCAGCGATCCCCGCTTTGAAGAGATTGAACTCTTTCCGGGGTTTCCTGGCAATCTACATTTATTCGGGACAACAGGCGAAGCAAAATTTAATCTGCTTGGAACCGATGAGCAAGCGCGGGATTTATTTAGCCGTTTAGTTTACGGTGGTCGAATTAGTCTCAGCATTGGACTGGTGGGAATTGCGCTATCGTTCCCGATCGGGATGTTGATCGGCGGAATTTCAGGCTATATCGGCGGATGGGTTGACGCGGTTTTGATGCGGATTGTCGAAGTATTAATGACGATTCCAAGTATTTATCTGTTGGTCGCGTTGGCTGCGGTGTTGCCGCCTGGATTGACGAGCGCTCAACGATTTTTACTGATTATTTTCATTACCTCGTTTATTAGTTGGGCAGGATTGGCGCGAGTGATTCGGGGGCAGGTGCTTTCGATTAAAGAGCGCGAATTTGTGCAGGCTTCACGGGCGATGGGTGGAAAGCCGCTCTACATTATTGTTCGGCACGTTCTACCGCAAACTGCGACTTATGTGATTATTTCGGCAACGCTTCAGGTTCCGAGTTTCATCATCGCGGAATCGGTGTTGAGTTTGATTGGGTTGGGAATTCAACAGCCTGATCCGTCTTGGGGGAATATGCTGTCACTGGCGACGAATGCGTCGATTTTGGTGCTGCAACCTTGGTTAGTTTGGCCCCCAGCGATTTTGATTGTGCTGACTGTATTGGCGTTTAACTTGCTTGGGGATGGGTTGCGCGACGCGCTCGATCCTCGGAGTTTGCAGCGATAACGGTTTTTTGAATTTTTTGGAGAGCACGATCGTATGCTCGATCGTGCTTTTTAATGCTGCAATGCGCCCTGAGTTTGTCGAATCTCTGAAAGCATGTTCAACAATACAGAAAATCGAGATTCCGCAGTGAGTTCAGGAGTTTTGATCAAATGCTCAACCTGGGATTCAATTCCCTTCAAAAACTCATTGAGATTCGGAATTTCGGTCTGATGGAGCGAACAACTCGGAGCAGGCAAATGAGCATCATGATCGATCGCGCTTTCCAAAATTTTGTTTGGATCAAGTCCGAGTTGTTGAATCGTCCGCTGCAAAGTTTCGATCACATCGTGCATCTCGATCGGATCAAACACTCGTAACAAACTCGTTTGAGTAATAATTCCCAAATCTTTGCCCCAGTTCCAAGACACTACCAGCCGTCGAACTTGTCGCTGTTCCATCTGTTGGTGAGCAGTCCAAAGCGAATCTTCAGGACTCAGAACAAACAGCGGCGTACTCATCACTTTACTTGCTTGCGTGTGTTCAATGTCTAATCCCGATGCCTGGAACTGAACAATATCGCGCTCAGTCACAATTCCGATCGGATGCTGCATTTCATCTTCATCGCTAAACGACTCCACAATCACAATGCAGCTAATTTGATGCGTTGCCATCAGTTCCGTGAGTTGCAAGACTGAAGTATTAGGCATTGCCGTGATCACATTGCGCGACATCACTTCTGCAACTCGACGAATTTTCAGTAAGTTCGTGGGTCGAAGAATGTGACGAATACTATCAAGCGAGATCACACCGACTAAGCGACTCTGATCATTCACGATCGCTAAATGCCGAATCCGATGCCGCCGAAAGAGAAACAATGCTGCAAAAACATTGTGCAACGAAGCTTCGGTCATACTCAACACGGGATAGTGCATCACATCCGCAATCCGAGTCGATTCCATTGAAATCCCTAGTGCGGTCAGTTGCACTAAATCCCGCTCGGTAAAAATGCCGGATAGCTGCTCGTCTTGCATGACTAAAACACAACTCGATCGCGCTCCACACAGCGGATCAGGCTGGAATGGATGAGCCGTTTTGTACATCAATGCAGCAACTTCGCTCAGTCGGGCATCGGGTGAAACGATCAGCGGATAGCGATCGACAGCCTCAGCGATCGGCGGTGTGCCAATGGAACGATCGAAGGAGGTAACCATAAAACTCTGACGCAGTGGAGCAGTCTTTTAAGGTATGCAATTTATTGCTCTAGTTTCTGCGCCATGCGTCACGGATTTTCCAATCTCTGGAAATTTTTAAGATTCGTCTGAGTGTTCAATTCCAGAAATTCTCGGTGTCCGTCCGTACAGGCGATCCAAAACGCGCTTGACTGAAATTCGCTGCCATTGTTGACCGCGCTTTGTCAGGTAGCCGTTTTGATTCAGCCAATCCGCGACTTGTTGCAGAGATTTGCCCGATTTATGATGTCGGCGGATGAGTTCAATAATCTGTTGCTCATCGGGATTTTCAACCAATTCACCATTGAGCGATCGCTGTCCAAACGCGGGCGATCCGTAACCGACATAGCCACCCTGTGCCGCTTTTGTTCTGCGTCCTTGCTCTAGCCGTTCCCAAATTTCGCGTTCTCGATCGTATTCGGCAACCATCGTCTATGTGATCAACCTAGAGAGATCAGAGGTAAGAGATTAAAATTACTTGCTTTATTGAAATAACAGTTTTGAGAGATGCTGTCATTCTCTCTCAAGTTCAGTGTTTCAAACAATTGATTTCTTCAAGAGTTGTTGAGCACGATCGATCTCGTGTGTCGTCCCTTCAATCATTAGCAGAATATAGCCTTTTGCAACATACTGACTGTATTGTTTGGCTTGCTCAGTGGTTAGTCCTAAACCAATCATTGCGCCAATAATACCGCCTGCCGCCGTACCGATACCACCGCTTAGTAAGGTAAACGCGATCGCAGAAGACATCAACACTGCTCCAACTCCTGGCAGCGCTAACAAACTAGCACCGAGCAGCAATCCAGAGGTTCCGCCAATCAGATTTCCCAGCACAAAGCCTTTCTTCAATCCGGTCGCTGTCCCTGTGATCGCTCCAAAGTCAGAAGCAGAGAATTCGGTCAGCACAGTAGATTGGTTAGAGTCGCGACCAATCAGGAAAGTTTGCGCGATCGGAAATCCAGCTAAAACTAGTCGATCGAGTGATTGTCCTGCCTCTTCACGGGTTAAGAACATTCCAATTACTTGACGGCGCTGAGTCAATACTTCCCTAACCATGTCTTTTTCCTATAAAACCGAATTTTTCTGTAGCATTAACTACAGTTTATCGATTTGTTGGAAAAAATCTAGGGGCGGTTGTGCTGATGTGATTAAACTTTGACACGAAAATCGATCGCAGATTTCAAATCTACGATCGACACCCAAGTAATACCAAATTGATCTTTAGGTGCCACAGATCTTCGTAGCTCCCTAAATCCCCCACGAGTGAGAGACTTTGAGCATGAAATCTCCTTGGAAGTTAGAACGGTTTCAGGTTTCAAAGTCCCCCAGAATGGGGGATTTAGGGGGCGAGAATCTGTAGCATTAACAGATGGATTCGGTATAAAGAACAAATTTAATGCCGAGGCGCGTACATGATCACCAACACACCGAGCAGCGCAATCCAGCCACCGAGCCAGTCGAATTTATCTGGTTGAACGCGATCGACTCCCCAACCCCATAAAATCGACAGCACAATAAAAACGCCGCCGTACGCCGCATAAGCGCGTCCAAAATTCGCAGGCTGCAATGTCGGCACCACACCATAAACCGCCAGAATCATCACCCCTACAACGGCAAGCCAGACACTTTTCCCTTCACGCAACCACAGCCAGAAGAGATAGCCGCCACCAATTTCACACAGACCCGCTAACACAAAGAGCAGAAGAGATTGAAGCATTATTTTTTCACGACTGTGGGTTCTTCCACGGTCAGAGCAACTTCGTTCTCTTCGCCTGTACGAATCCGAACAGCGCGACTCACCGGAATCACAAACAATTTACCATCGCCGATCGTGCCAGTTCTGGCAGTATTGACGATCGCATCTACCACCAGATCGGTGATGTCATCATTCACGACAATTTCGAGCCTGACTTTAGGAATAAAATCAATGGTGAACGGCTTACCTTCCATATCCAGCAATCCAAGAAATGCCAAAGGTCGCCCTTTCTGCCGTCCAAAACCTTTCGCACCTGTCACCGTCATACCCTGAACTCCCAACTTTACCAGTGCCTCTTTCACGGCATCGAGCTTTCCAGGTTGAATCACAGCAAGAATTAAATTCATAAGTCGCCTCGTTTACAAGTGAGATTAGCGAGATTTTGCAGCACTGACACGATCGCGCAATCGTTGCTGCATGTCGGGCGGCAAGAAGAGCGGTTTACCTTTGAACAAACTATCGCCAACTAGGTAAGCAAATCCAGCCACGAAAAACGCGATCGCGATTCCAATTGCCGTGATTGAATTAACCTGTGCATTTCCGCTTCCGGTTAAACCGTAATAGAAAATCCCACAGACCATTGCTAAATTCAGCACCAAACCTAGTAACGGAATCACAATCGTCTTAATCGGATTGCGTTCACCATCGAGTAAATGCTCTAGTGTTGCAATCAATGTGACTCCACAAGTAATGCCGTACAGCATGAATGTGCCAATGTTAGAAACGAGAGTCACGATCGTGACATTATCCACACTTTGGACAGCATAAGCACCAATCAGCGCAGACAGTCCAGACAGAAAGAAAATTCCAAGATAAGGCGTATTGTAGCGACCGTGAAGGAATCCAAACACTGCGGGCAATTCTCGATCGGCTCCCATTGCAAAACTAATTCGCACCCCCGTAGACAGTGAAGAAAGTCCTGTTCCAAGCAATGCCATCACCACAGTACTTGCCATGATCAGTTGCAGCAAAAAGCCATTTCCAAACAGCAATGTATCTCCTAATATTTTCGCGATATCACCGATCGGTGCTCCAGACGACAGCGCGGCTGCAAATCCAGTCACCGTTTTACCATCGACGGTTGCAGTGTATTGATCCCCGATAAAGAAGTTTGCTGCAAAATACTCAAAAAAGTAGCAGATACAAGCCTGAATAAATAACGATAAAATCACTCCTCTCGGAATATCACGCTGCGGATTCACCGCTTCACCTGCCATTGCAGTCGCGGATTCAAACCCGACTAATAGTAGAATCGCGATCGTAGCTTGATAAATCAAACCACTCAAGTCATGTGGCAAAACCACACTCAGTGCATTTGCATGTTCATAGTTCACATTGGGATGTCCCAACCGATAAACAATCATCAGCAACCCTAGAAAAGTCAGAGATGCAATCTGCACAATGTTGATAACGATGTTGACCAACGTTGAGCCACTCACACCCATCAGCGCAATCCCACCAATAATGCCAGCAAACACAAAACAAATCAGCGCTTTTGTGAGCCAGTCTGAGCCAAAATCTGGATTAAACAATTGTCCAATGTAAACAACTAAAGTTCCCATAAAGCTCACCATGATGCCCGGATACACCCAGTAGTAGAGGTGTGCTGCCCATCCTGTGACGAACTTTGCCAGCCGCGCTAATCGGAAGTGTTTGTGTGCTTCTTTAGCGAGAATTGCAGCTTCAGCATAATAGTAAGAACTGCCTGCGCCCGCTTCAGGGTAAGCTTTTGACAGCGTTGCATAACAACTCGCGGTCAATAAAGCGATACAAGTTGCAAGCGCGATCGCTGCCCACATATTTTTGGCAGAATCCGGAGGAGCTTGAAGCTGATACGTCGTCCATAAAAAAGCTCCAGGAGCGATCAGCGCCATTGCATTAATCGTAATCCCGACTAAACCGAGTGTTGGCTTTAGTTCGCTGCCGTTCGAATTAGACATTTTTTCTGTTACATCCCTCTGAGGTTGCACAGAACACTTTAGACAGACTGCAAGATTACTTGGTATTACTTGCTACAAGATCAAAAATATTTTCTTTTGTTGCTAACTAAAACTACCGCCTAGCAAAGCTTTTGCAGAATTATTAAATTTGTCTTTAGTGACAAGTGTTTCAAACTGTGCTGAAACAATGAACTTATGAAAACTTTTTCGTTTTTCCTGAAGAACGGTAATTTGCGATACAAACAACTCATTATTCTATTTCTACTATGAGTCGAGTAGAAGAACCTTCGATAGTACTGAAACATTGAAGGTTGAGATTTTGAGGATTATTACTTGTTACATCTGTGTAGTTCACGGTCAGGTTAAAGCATTGAGTTGTGTCTGGGAAGCGCTCTCTAACAGGTTGAAGGAAGTTGCTCGATCGTGGAAGCTTTCCCTCACGGGGTCGCTAGAGTTTCCATTACTGTGCTGACAAAATTTAGCTTGCTTGTTTGCATTACCTTTTCAGACCTTTCCTAAGCGGAAGGCGGTAGGAAGGGAAACCGCAACGATGCTTTCTCTTCCTACACTTTAACTTTCACCAGGAGATCTTGTGTCATGGAACGCCCACTTACGAATGGCTCAACTGCCGTTCAAGAGAGAGAGCAGTTATTCGAGGAGAAACCCCATAAAAAACATAAGAAACACAAAAAACATCAAATTCACTTACCCAACCAGACTTTAAAGGTTGAGCTTGAACCGCCTGAGCCGAAGAAGCTGAACTCTAAAGCTTACGAAATCGAGCTAGGGCGATTACAAGCTGAACTGGTGAAGATGCAGTACTGGATCAAGCACACTGGATATCGTGTGGTGATTCTGTTTGAAGGTCGTGATGCTGCTGGAAAAGGAGGCACGATCAAGCGCATTGCTGAACCGCTCAATCCCCGTGGTTGTCGAGTGGTTGCTCTCGGAACGCCCTCGGATCGTGAGAAAACACAGTGGTACTTCCAGCGCTATGTGGAGCATTTACCGGGTGCGGGTGAGATTGTTTTGTTCGATCGCAGTTGGTACAACCGCGCTGGAGTCGAACATGTAATGGGCTTCTGTAGCGATGCTCAGTACCAGGAGTTCATGCACTCTTGTCCAGAATTCGAGCGGATGTTAGTGCGATCGGGGATTATGCTGCTAAAGTACTGGTTCTCGGTGAGTGATGACGAACAAGAGCGGCGATTTCAATCTCGCACGACTGATCCATCCCGGCGATGGAAGCTCAGCCCAATGGATTTAGAATCTCGCGATCGCTGGGTGGAATTTTCTAGAGCAAAAGATGCTATGTTTGCTTGCACTAACATTCCTGAAGCACCGTGGTTCACCGTTGAAGCGAATGATAAAAAACGTGCTCGATTGAACTGTATCAGCCACATTTTGAGCAAAGTGCCTTACACCGATATGACTCCCGAAGCAATGGAGTTACCCCCGCGCCGGATTGCTCCAGAAGATTATGTTCGTCCGCCTCGGAATGAGCAGTTTTTTGTACCCCAGACCTACTAATCTTGAGGATAGTTTTTTATGAGTCATGAATTGAGAGTCCAAGCCATTTCACAAGTGACCGATCGGACTCCGTTACCGTCGAAGGTTCCGCCGCGCTTAGAAGCAATCTGGGCAACCGATGTGTTTAGTTTGAGCAAGATGCAGGCTTGTTTGCCGAAAGATGTGTTCAAATCGGTGCAAAACACGATCAAAACAGGTGGAAAGCTCGATGTGTCCGTTGCTGGAATTGTCGCCGCTGCAATGAAGGATTGGGCAATCTCGAAAGGCGCACTGTACTATGCTCACGTATTCTATCCTTTGACGAATGCAACCGCTGAAAAGCACGATGGTTTCATCTCGGTTCAAAGTGATGGTTCTGTGATTTCTGAGTTCACCGGAAAAGTTCTAGTCCAAGGTGAACCCGATGGATCATCATTTCCGAATGGTGGACTTAGAGCGACGAATGCGGCTCGTGGTTACACCGCGTGGGATGTGACGAGTCCAGCGTACGTGATGGAAACCGATAACGGTGTGACGCTGTGCATTCCGACTGTGTTTGTGTCATGGACGGGCGAAGCACTTGATAAGAAAACGCCATTATTGCGATCGATTTCGGCAATGAACAAAGCCGCAACTCGCGCTCTTAAACTGCTGGGCTATACCGACATTGCGCCCGTTAACTCAAGCTGTGGAGCCGAACAAGAGTATTTCTTAGTGGATGCTCACTTTGCCCACAATCGCCCAGATTTACTGTTAACAGGTCGCACCTTGTTTGGTAAGTCTCCCGCAAAAGGTCAGCAATTCGATGATCACTATTTTGGAGCGATTCCAGAGCGCGTCCAAGTCTTTATGCAGGACGTAGAAGAAAAGCTTTATCGGCTTGGTATTCCAGCAAAAACGAGACATAACGAAGTCGCACCCGGACAGTTTGAAATTGCTCCATTCTTTGAAGCCGCGAACGTTGCAAGTGATCACCAACAGTTGATCATGACCATTCTGAAAACAACTGCGAAAAAACATGGTTTTATGTGCTTGCTGCATGAGAAACCGTTTGCCGGGGTGAATGGTTCTGGAAAGCACGTCAACTGGTCGGTTGGTAATCCGACCCAAGGGAATTTACTTGATCCCGGTGATACCCCGCACAAGAACCTACAGTTTCTACTGTTCTGTGGTGCTGTGATTCGGGGTGTGCACAGCTACGGATCACTGTTACGCGCAGTGGTTGCAACCGCAAGCAATGATCACCGTTTAGGTGCAAATGAAGCGCCGCCTGCAATCATTTCGGTTTACCTCGGAACTCAGCTAGAAGAAGTGTTCGATCAAATTGCAAAAGGTGAAGTGAAGGATTCTACCCATAGCGGATTCATGGATCTTGGTGTCGATACACTGCCTGTGTTTGTGAAAGATCCGGGCGATCGCAATCGGACTTCTCCGTTTGCTTTTACCGGAAACCGCTTCGAGTTCCGCGCTGTCGGTTCTGGACAATCGGTTTCAGGTCCACTCGTTGCAATGAACACCATTTTGGCTGATTCGCTGACCTGGGTGAGCGACAAGCTCGAAGCTGAACTATCGAAAGGAACTGAATTGAGCGCGGCTGTGTTTACTGTCCTCAAGGAAGTGATGGACAATCACAGTGCCGTGATCTTTGGAGGGGATGGATACTCTGAAGAATGGCATAAGATGGCAGTCGAAGAGCGCGGTTTACCGAATCTGCGGACAACTGCGGATGCACTTCCTGTGTTGAAAAAGCCAGAGATCGAAGAACTGTTCTATCGACTCGGTGTTCTGACTCCAGTTGAACTCGAAAGCCGCTTCGATGTCTATGCAGAACAGTACATTAACTCGATCGCGGTTGAGGCGAAACTGGTGATCAGCATGGCGAAGACGATCATCTATCCAGCAGCGGTGCGGTATCTGTCCGATTTGGGAAGTGCGATCGCGAATTTGAGCAACATCGGACTATCGCTCGACAAAGAAACCGCTGAAAAAGTCGCAACTCTGACGCAATCGATGACCGATAACGTGAGTAAACTCAGTGCAGCTTTAAGCAAGCATGACTTTGAGACTCCTGAAGATCATATGCAGTACTGTGCTCAAACGCTTCGTCCTTTGATGGATAAAGTGCGCGAGTATGCTGATGCTCTCGAAGGTGAGATTGCAGACGATTTGTGGCCCCTGCCAACTTATCAAGAAATGCTGTTTGTGAAATAATTCCAAGCCATCGTATGAACGCCCCTACCGCACACACACAAGTCGTGTTTTGCTTCGTTTCAGTCGGCTAATGCCTCTAAATCCCCCATTCTGGGGGACTGTGCGCCGTGGTACGCAGTGATTGAATCGCCAACTCAGTTGGCTGGAGTTCAAGGCAATTGACTCCAAGGCGAATAATTAACCTTAACTCGAAAGAGAAGGGGGACAAGAGCCTGTTTGTGAAGTGGGATGTGACAGAAAACGTGTGTGGTACAGTCCCGCAACGCCTGAGCAATATGGCTAAAAGCTAAACTGCCTGAATCCTATGCCCGGTGGTGGTGCGTCACATGCACGTCTATACACCGATGCTATTGACTCAAACGTACGACAAAACGAGGAGTGATTTTGTGAAGATTTCTAAGAGATTGGCGCTATCGCGCCGTTGCTAACCATCTCCACCGCATTGTGGATGGGGTATTCCGCAAAATGGATAAAAAAATCTGGGATCAGCTTGCATCTAGTTCCATCGCGGGCGGATAATCGTGTTAACGACTACTTTTCACGAGCTTGTCCGTATTGATGAGCGATCGAGCATAACGATTCAGCAAAAACCCAGGAGTATGGTTCAATGGGCGGTGTCTTTAACTTAATTAAAAACCTCTTTAGCGGCATTCTCTCCTTCATCGGAGGAATCTTCGGCGGCAAAAAATCGGGTTACTTTATGGAACTCGATGAAGCGCAAGTCGCAAAACTTGACTCCGTGAAAGCGAAAGCAAGTGAAGCGAAAGAAGCCGTGGTCGAAAATGCTAAATCTGCGGTTGCGACTGTCGAAGCGGCGGCAAAATCAACGGCTGACTCTGTTGCTGAAACCGTGAAAGAAGCGACTGCGACCACACAAGAAGCCGCGAAACCTGCGGCAAAATCGGTCAAAGCAAAAGCAAAGAAAGCTGAACCTGTAACGGCTGAGAAAGCCGAAACCAATGGTTCATCGAATGGAGCAAAACCACCCGTTCCAGCCGAAACGCTGAACCTTCCCGAACCGACGGTCAGCTTCGCGTCTGAATACCTAGCGCCGAAACCAACCAATACCCGTCGTCGCCCCGGTGCGAATATGGGTTCATTCCTTGACATGGCAAAAACCGTCAAGACTCCGAACAACTAAGTTTCACTGAACAGCATTAGCAAAAAACCGCTCGATCGATTGTCGATCGAGCGGTTTTCTTTTTGTCTAAATTTAATTAGTAAGCGCCCCGACGCTCGTCAGTTTTTTGCAGATACCAAAGCGCATGAATCACACCCGGAACCCAACCGATCAAAGTCAGCAAAATACTTACAAATAATGCAGAACTAACTCCCGAAGTCATAAAGACTGCAACAGGCGGCAGCACGATCGCAAATACTAAACGTAAAAAGTTCATAGGATTTCTCTATCAATTGTTTTAACGGTTCATCATTATTCTCTTGAAATTCAACGCGATCGCCGTCTTTCCAAAGGTAGGATCTGAACACCCCTCAAAAGTCGAATTCTCATGCCTGAAGTGACGATCGATCCCGCTTGGTTAGCCGAACATTTAGACGCTCCAGAAATCGCGATCGCGGATTGTTGTTTCGCGCTGATGCAACCGGAACTGGGACGGCAACAATACGAAGCCGGACATATTCCAGGTGCCTACTATTTTGATTTGAATCAAGATCTTTCCAGCCCTGTTCAAAAACACGGCGGACGGCATCCGCTTCCTGATCCCGATCGACTTTCTGCCAAACTTTCCAGGATGGGGATCACGTCTTCAACTTTAGTAATCGCCTACGATGATTCGCAGTTTGGATTTGCGGCGCGATTTTGGTGGCTGTTACGGTATTTGGGACACGATCGCGTTTTTGTTCTCAATGGTGGCTTCACGAATTGGAAAAACTTAGGCTATCCGGTTACGACGATCGAGCCTCCAGCCAAATCTGGAAATTTCACGCCTCAAGTTCGTACAGATTGGATTGTCGATATTGAAGCTGTAAAAGCTAAAAAAGATTTGCCGAATGTTGCCTTAATTGATTCGCGTGAAGCCGAACGGTATCGCGGAGAGCGGGAGCCAATTGATCCGATCGCAGGTCACATTCCGGGAGCCGTGAATTATCCTTGGCAAGCTGTGACGGACGATCGCGGTTTTCTCGAATCCCAAGACTGGTCAGATCTTGAATCAAAAGAAGAAATTTTAGTTTATTGTGGCTCTGGGGTTACGGCTTGCGTGAATTTGTTGTCACTGGCAGATGCGGGAATCGATCGAGCCAAACTCTACCCTGGAAGCTGGAGTGATTGGTGTTCCTATCAGGTCTGATAGAATTCGGCTACGATCGCTCTCTAATTTTGTGCAGTCGGAACCAATCGCTTTCTCAACGCTTCCGCTCGTCGTTTTGCAGTCTGATTCGTAGGTTCAAGCTTCAGCGCTTCATCGTACATTTCCAAGGCTTGAGCCGCTAACTGTTTGCGTTCGTAAGCATGACCCAAATTATTCAACGCAGTTACATACTCAGGCAGCAACTTGAGCGCTTCTTTATACTGCCGAATCGCCAAATCGTACTGTTCCTGAGCAAAGTAAGCAAATCCCATCGCGTTATAAACAGCCGCGAGATCCTGACCTTCGAGCGTTTCGAGCTTGATCGCTTTTTGAAACTGATTGATTGCCTGAGAAAATAATCGTTTATCGAGCAGAATACTACCGAGTTCGTAATATTCTTCTGCGGTGCCCTTCTCTTTGTTGAGTTTGCTTTGCAGACGCGACAGAGCGCTTTCGACCTTGCGCGTTTTCAAAACTTGTCGAGCGACGAAGAAAGCAGCACTACTAAGCAAGACAAGCAAAAGAGAAATGTAGAGAACGGGAGAGGCTACGCTGTCCATAAGAGTTTGTCGATCGCGAATTTTAAGTCCATTCCCCAGCGTATCTCAAGGAAGTCCCCAATAGGTAGCCCGTTGTTCGAGCCATCCTTCTGATTCCCACCGCAGCAAGAGTCGATCGACTGCCCGTCGCAGTTCATCCGATTCAAGTCCTTTCGGAAAAACGATCGCTAACGGTTCCGCTGCAATCCGAAACGGCAAAATTCGATACTCCGGAAATTCTTGCACCCAACCCGCTAAAACGCTCACGTCAGCCGCAAATCCAACGGCTTGACCGGACTCGATTAATTGCTTTCCAGCTTGATACGAATCTACACCGACCAGCTTAATTTGAGGAAATTGAAATCGCAGAGCCGCGATCGTACTGGAATTATTCAAAACCGCGATCGTCTGATTGTTCAAATCTCGCTGAGTCTGAATCGCTGAACTCTTAGTCACGATCCCCGTTCCATCGAAATAATACGGTTCACTAAATGCCACGATTCGAGCGCGAGAAGAATTCACCGTCACACGAGCGATCGCGAAATCGACTTCTTCATCCGTGACAACCGAAAGACGATCGCGATTCGTCACAGGTCGAAACTCGATCGGAATCGATCGCCCAAATAATTCTTGTGCCAATCGTTGAGCGATTTCAATTTCAAAGCCTTGTAGTTTGCCTTGAGCATCTCGAAATCCTAGCGGTCGAACATTGTCTTTCACCGCGACGATTAGCTTATTTCGTTGTGCGATCGTTCTTAAATCTGCCGCAAACAAAGAAGGGGACACAATCAATTGCATCCCCATCAGTATCAAAAGTGCGACGAATCGCCGTTTCATCTAAGCCTGAACTGCTTTTTCAACAACTTTCGCAAATCCAGCCGGATCAAGCACTGCCAATTGAGCCAGCATCTTCCGGTTGATCAAAATATCCGCCTTCTTCAGCTTCCCGATCAGTTGGCTGTAGCTGATTCCTTGTTGACGGGCAGCCGCATTAATCCGGGTAATCCACAGACGGCGGAAATCCCGTTTCTTTTTACGACGATCGCGATACGCATTCCGCAGCGCTTTCATCACCTGCTGATTCGCTGTCCGGAACAACCGGGAATGAGAGCCACGAAAGCCCTTTGCGAGTTTCAAAATCTTCTTGCGGCGTTTCCGAGCCACATTGCCGCGCTTCACCCGTGCCATGTTTCAATTATCCTTGACTAAATTGTATGTAAAGCGTGTCTGATCTTAGAGATAAGGCATCATCAACCGAACATTCGCTTCGTCCCGTTCGTTCACGAGATCTCCGCCCGCAATTCGACGGCGGCGGCTCATACTCTTGTGAAACAGCAAGTGATTTCCGTGAGTGCGACGGCGTTGGATCTTGCCACCACCAGTTGCTTTAAAACGCTTTTGTGCAGATTTACGGGTTTTCAGCTTCGGCATGGGTTTGCTCTAATTCGACACAGTTTTCAATCTTACTATGACTTGTAGATTTCGGGCAAGTTCTCTCGCTATTCAATCCGAAACATTAATTAACCTAATCAGAAATTCAACAGCCATAAGTTCATCTCTATCCACACACGCGAGAAATTCCGAAGTCATTGCTATTCCGTTTCGATGCCCTAAAAGCTTAGCGTTGAAGAGAATGAACTGCGCTTGCCAAATCATTCGTTTTGGGCACGGTTAATTGTTCGGAATTCTTTTGCGTGGTGAGGTAATGACTGTGAATCGATTTAAATTCAATGGACAGTTCGGATTGATTAGCCTGCTTGCAGGTTCTTTGAGCTTGATTGCAACAAGTGCGATCGCTTCAGAACCCGCCCAAACGAACCCCCCAGTAGCTGGCACAACGGCTCAACCCAGTCCCACAATGAGCCAAATTCCGTCTGTGGCTCAATTCAGCAGCGGTACGACGAATTCAATGGGACAAGTCACTTCAGTGTCCCAGCTTTCTGATGTTCGTCCCACCGATTGGGCTTTCCAGGCGCTTCAATCTCTCGTTGAACGCTACGGCTGTATCGCGGGTTATCCCGATCGCACTTACCGGGGAAATCGTGCGCTCACTCGCTTTGAATTTGCAGCAGGTCTGAATGCGTGTCTCGATCGCGTCAACGAACTGATCGCCGCATCGACTGCTGACCTGGTGAAGAAAGAAGACCTGGCGACGCTGCAAAAACTGCAAGAACAGTTCGCAGCAGAATTGGCAACAATTCGCGGACGTGTGGATGCACTCGAAGCGAGAACTACCACCTTAGAAAAACAACAATTTTCAACCACGACGAAACTTCAAGGAGAAGCGATCTTCAGTGTTGCAGGTGCATACGGTGGCTCTCCTGCTGGATCAGATGCAAATACTGTTTTTAACAACCGCGTTCGATTAAACTTCAATACCAGTTTCAGCGGCAGAGATTTGCTGATCACCGGAATTCAATCTCAAAATTTTGGAGCAAGCGGTTTAGTTGGAAGTGGTTCCAGCCTTGCTCAAACTTTAGGACTGGCTGATCCCGTATTCGGTTCTTCCAGCAATCTTCGACTCGCTTACGAGCCGCAGTTTCCAACCGTTGATCCTTCGACCCTGACTGCGAAAGGTGCAGGAAACAGCGCGACAATCTACAAATTGTTGTACATTTTCCCCGTTGCCGATCGCTTCACTACTTTCGCGGGAACCAACGCAGAAGTCTCTGATGCGTTTCCCTCGATTTTGCCTTGGGCAAGTGAAGGGCAAGGAGCGCTGTCTCGATTTGCCTCGCTACCTGCGGCTCAACGGGTTTCGGGTGGAACCTCGCAGACTGGACTCGCAGCCGCAGCGGGTGTGATCTTCAATCTTTCAGATGCGATCGACATTCGCGCCCTCTACGGTTCCGTCAACGCAAACCTTCCTGGAAACCGAGGTCTTGCAGGTGGAACGCCTCTCGGTGCCGGGATCGGTGGCGGTAGCTATGTCGCAGCGGCACAAGTCACGATCAAGCCTTCTCCCGCGTTTAATATCGGTCTGAACTACGCCAACAGCTATCACCAAATCAATATTTTAGGAGCGGGCTTGAGCAGTTCAGATATTGGCGCGATCGCCTTGACGGGTGTTCCGTTCGCGACCGCTCTAGATGAAGGAATTCGGCTGAACACGCTCGGTGCATCGGCTTCCTTCCGACTGTCACCGAACATCACGCTGGCTGGCTCTTATTCGTACATCTTCTCGAATTTAGTTGATGTCGATGCCCGCACCAACTTCGATTCCTGGTTAGTTGGGCTTTATGTCACCGATTTATTCAAGAAAGGCAACGCAGCAGGGGTCATCTTCGGTCAGCCGCTCAAACGGGTGAGCACAGGCGGAATCGCCTTCAACCCTGAAGACAGAACGCCGTACCAAATTGAAGGGTTCTTCAACTTCCGCGTGAACGACAATCTGAGCATCACACCCGGTGTGTTCGCAATCTTCAATCCAGAAGGACTGAGCGCGAATGATACCGCGATCGTGCCCGTGATTCGTTCGACCTTCACCTTCTAGATTTCAGGGTAGCTCGTGGAAAAAACGAGCCACTCTGAAATTTTTCGCTAAACTTGGGGAAGGAAGAACAGCAATCTCTGTTTGACCGAACTCCATGAAATCAGTCGTTTCATGAGAAGTGGGCAGATTGTCCCACTTTTTTTATTTGGAGAAGTGTTCGATGGCGCATCCTTTGATTCCTCAAATTTTAGAAGTGGCGGCTCCGGTGGCGGAGTCGATCGATCTAGAAGTCGTTCATGCCGTGTTGCAAACGAACCAGAGTCCGCCCGTGCTGCGGATCGATGTGCGAAATAAGCAAGAGGATACCGGACTCGATGATTGTGAACGAATGAGCCGCGCCCTAGAGCCACTCTTAGATGAACTGCTCCCGGATCAGTACGTCCTAGAAGTTTCTAGTCCTGGTATTTCCAAACACTTGACTAGCGATCGAGAATTCATCTCGTTCCGGGGATTTCCGGCAATGGTCACGACTTCTGAGCCGTTCCAAGGTCACATTTACTGGGAAGGAAAGCTGATTCGACGAGACGAAGAAAACGTCTACATCAGCAAAAAAGGACGCACGATCGCAATTCCACGATCGCTGATCACCAGCGTTCAACTGACCGAAAGCGAAGACTGATTTTCTCAACAACTCAATACTTACGGAGATTTTCCCTATGTCAATGGTCGCCCTGCCCGGACTCAAAGACATGATCGACGGCATCAGCCGCGAACGCAATTTACCCAAGCACGCCGTCCAAGCCGCACTCAAAGAAGCCTTGATGAAAGGCTACGAGCGGTTCCGCCGGACGCAAAAAATTGACGGTGACGGCTTCGACGAAGAATATTTTGACAATTTTGAAGTTGAACTCGATGCCGAGGAAGAAGGCTTCCGAGTATTGGCAACTAAAACGATCGTCGAAGAAGTCAGCAACGCCGATCACCAGATTTCTCTAACCGAGGTTCAAGAAGTCGCCGCTGAAGCACAAACAGGCGATACGGTCGTTCTAGATGTGACTCCAGAGCAAGGCGATTTCGGTCGGATGGCAGCGATCCAAACCAAACAAGTCTTAGCGCAAAAACTCCGGGATCAACAGCGCAAACTGATTCAAGAAGAATTCCAAGACCTTGAGGGCACAATCCTACAGGCAAGAGTCCTAAGATTCGAGCGTCAATCCGTGATTATGGCGGTCGTGAGCGGATTTGGACAGCCTGAAGTCGAAGCCGAATTGCTCAAACGCGATCAACTCCCGAACGACAACTACCGTGCAAACGCCACCTTCCGCGTTTATCTCAAGAAAGTTAGCGAAGGATCGCATCGTGGACCCCAATTGCTCGTATCGAGAGCCGATGCAGGTCTAGTCGTTTATCTCTTTGAGAACGAAGTCCCTGAAATTCAAGACGATGTAGTGCGAATTGTCGCGGTTGCGCGTGAAGCGAATCCGCCTTCTCGCCACGTTGGACCTCGAACCAAAATTGCAGTAGACACGCTAGAGCGTGATGTTGATCCCGTTGGAGCGTGTATCGGTGCGCGAGGGTCTCGAATTCAAGCCGTCGTGAACGAACTGCGCGGAGAAAAAATCGATGTGATTCGCTGGTCGCCTGATCCGTCAACCTATATCGCGAATGCGCTCAGTCCTGCGCGGGTGGACGAAGTGCGCCTCGTTGATCCCGAAGGTCGTCAGGCTCACGTTCTCGTAGGTGAAGATCAACTCAGTTTAGCGATCGGTAAAGAAGGTCAAAACGTCCGCCTCGCGGCTCGTCTTACCGGATGGAAAATCGACATCAAAGACAGCCGTAAATACGATGCGGACGCGGAAAATCAGAAGATTGCAGAAGTGATCGAAGCCCGCCGCCAGTCTCAACCTGCGATCGATGAATACGAAGACGAAGATTACGAGGACGAAGAACCTATAACCGCTCCGGAGCCGGAACTCGAAGAACAGGAAGTGTAAAACTCGATCGACCTGCAATTTCTTTAGGTTGCCCTCATCTCCTCTTCTTCCTGGGAAGAAGAGGAATTGAATTTTTGCTCCGTCTTCCTTCCTGGGATGTGTTTAGAGTCTTTTTACTGCGTTGTTGACCCGAATTCCATTCCGGGGCGGGAGTAAACGAAGCGAAAGATTTCAAAACACATCCAAGCGAAGCGATAAAAGGCAATCCCTAAATTTCCTCCACCAAGCACCATGCCCTCAAACCTTCGTCGCTGTCTCACCTGTCGCAAAATCGCACCCAAGACCGAATTTCTCCGAGTCGTGCGCCTTTACCCCTCTCATGAAATCTCGATCGATCACGGCATGGGTCGTTCTGCTTACCTCTGCCCAAATTCTAATTGCATCCAAGCCGCTCAGAAAAAAGACCGCCTCAGTCGTGTTCTCAAAGCGCCCGTTCCGCCACAGATTTATCAAACTTTGAAACAAAAACAGGCAGAAACTTCTTCACTCACCTAAGCTATACTAGATCTAGTGTCAATCTAGTCGAGCGTCTCTCAGTTAAATGCAACGCTCACGATCCAGTCTACTCCCCCCGTACTGTCGTAGGAGAATCCTATTCCATTGCTCTGAGATGTTATCTGTATCCTCTCTTCAGTTCTATTGCTCCAGAGCACCTCAGGCATGACATCGAGGGAGAGTAACGCATCAGTCACTATTTCACACTGAAACCGCGAACCCTTCGCGGTACTGCATTACGAGCAAATTCGTCGATCCACGCATCGACGATTCCGTTTCTAAGCTACCATTCAACCAAGGGGGTAACATCTTCTTCAAGATTACCAAGGCAGAAACTCTGCTATAACCCGATCTAACCTGTCGTTTTAGTACAAAACAGAAGGTCACTATGTAACACATCGAAGTCGCACGAGGAAAGAGTGGATGAATAACGGCAAAGTCAGAATTTACGAGCTATCCAAAGAATTGAACCTAGACAATCGAGACATTCTCGCCATCTGTGAACAACTAAATATCGCGGTCAAGAGCCACAGCAGCACCATCACGGAAACCGAAGCGGAACAAATCCGCGCCGCCGCTGAAAAATACGCTGCCAGCCAATCTAGTCGCAGTGCCTCTGCCCGTCCCAATGCCCCCCAATCTGTTGAATCAAGAAAGAAAACGCCCTTGAATATCCAGAAGAAACAGCAAATCTTAGAAATTCGCCGTCCGATTACACGATCGACTGCCGAAAAGGAATCTTCCGAACTTCGCACTCCTCCTCAGCCGCCTCAGTCTCCTCAGACTGCAACTCCAGCGGCGAAATCTCTGGAGCCGCCGCGTCCAACGCGCCCGACTCCAGAGCGGTCAACTCCGGCTGTCCCTGAATCGATTTCAGCTCCCGAACCCGCTCCAGTCGCGCAGCCCGTCGAACCGGAAGCACTTCCAAAAGCTGCGAAAACGGGTGCGCCGTCGAAACCTGAGACAACACTGCAAACGCCTGCCGCTCGTCCAGCGTCGCCTGCTCGCCCTGTTTCAACCGTGAGCAAGCCCGTCCTGAAGCGGGACAAACCTGCGACTCCAGAGCAGTCCGACAATCAGCAACCCTCGCGTGATGCCAGAGGCGACAAACCGCAGCGTCCTTCAATCAATAAGCGTCCGGGTGCGCCGTCGAAACCTGGAGAAGCCGCCCCCAGGTCGCAGCAAATCGTAGAACTTCGGCGACCAAAGCCCGTCCAGTCAGAAGACGGCGCGACAGAGGATGGCACGACTCCAGTATTGCGATCGCGCCCAGTCAAGCCGACTGCTCCCGATGCGATCGCGTCTCCAGATTTGACGCTGAACAAGCCCACTCCACCCAAGCGCCGCACAAAGGTCTGGGAAGACGAGGAAGAAGACACTCAAGAGATTCCTGAAAAAGCAGCAAAACTCGGCAAAGGAAAACGCCGAGGACAGCCCAAGATTCAGGATGACGAAGACGAGGATCTCGATCTGCTCAACGAAGACGAAGAGGGAGCGGTCAGTTCTGCTCAGGTCAGTTTGTCATTGGCTCGTCCTGCAAAACCGAAGGGATTACCAGGACAGCAGCAACTGCGACCTGTAGCAACTGCGGCACCGACGCAGCGTAGACGGAATAACTTCCGCGATCGCCGCGATCGCCGCAACGAATCCGACAAACCTGAGCGTCCAGAAATCATCACGCTCACCGGTGGACTCACCGTTCAAGAGCTATCGAATCTACTCGCCGTTTCTCCGACTGAAATCATCACCAAGCTCTTTATGAAGGGCATTGCCGCCACGATCACGCAAATGTTAGATGCGGGAACGGCGACGATGGTGGCTGAAGAGTACGGTATTCTCGTCGAAGTCGGTGAGAAAGCAGCCGCTGCGAGAAAAGTCACAGAAATGATCGATGCGGGTGACTTAGATTATCTGCACCGTCGTCCTCCAGTTGTGACAATCATGGGTCACGTTGACCACGGTAAAACAACGCTGCTCGACTCAATTCGGAAGACGAAAGTGGCAGCCGGAGAAGCGGGTGGAATCACTCAGCACATCGGGGCTTACCACGTCGATGTGGAACACAATGGCGAAATGCAGCAAGTCGTGTTCCTCGATACGCCGGGTCACGAAGCGTTCACAGCAATGAGAGCGCGTGGGGCACGGGTAACAGATGTTGCGATTCTAGTGGTCGCTGCGGATGATGGAGTCCGACCTCAGACGGCTGAAGCGATTAGCCACGCAAAAGCGGCAGAGGTGCCGATTATTGTGGCAATCAACAAGGTTGACAAAGAATCTGCACAGCCCGATCGCGTTAAACAAGAGTTGACCGAGTACAATCTTGTGCCGGAAGAATGGGGTGGCGACACAATCATGGTTCCAGTGAGTGCGTTGACGGGTGAAAATCTCGATACGCTGCTGGAAATGATTCTGCTGGTATCGGAAGTGGAAGACCTTTCTGCGAACCCCGATCGACCCGCAAGAGGAACCGTTATCGAGGCACATTTGGATAAAGCGAAGGGTCCGGTTGCGACCTTGCTGATTCAAAATGGAACGCTCCGGGTGGGAGATGTTCTAGTTGCCGGATCAGCGCTTGGTAAAGTGCGGGCAATGGTCAACGATCGAGGACAGCGTGTCCAGGTTGCAGGTCCATCGTTTGCGGTGGAGGTTCTCGGTTTGGCGGATGTTCCGGCAGCGGGAGACGAGTTCCAGGTCTACACCGAAGAGAAAGAAGCGCGTGCTGTGGCTTCAGATCGGGCAGATGAGCAGCGGACTTCTCGACTGTTGGCAGCAATGTCATCGCGTCGAGTGAGTTTGAATACGCTCTCTGCCAAGGCGCAAGAAGGCGAACTCAAGGAATTGAATTTGGTGCTGAAAGCGGATGTACAGGGTTCGATCGAGGCAATTTTAGGCGCATTAAGCCAGTTACCGCAGAACGAAGTCCAAGTACGTGTCTTGTTCTCGGCTCCGGGTGAAATTTCCGAAACAGATGTCGACCTTGCGGCGGCGAGTGATGCCGTAATTATCGGATTCAACACTACGTTGGCTCCGGGTGCGCGTCAAGCTGCCGATCGAGCAGGTGTAGATGTGCGCGATTACAACATCATCTACAATCTCTTGGATGATGTCCAAGGCGCGATGGAAGGTCTCTTGGAACCGGAACTGGTCGAGGAAGGACTCGGACAGGCAGAAGTTCGTGCGGTGTTCCCTGTGGGACGTGGAGCGGTCGCAGGCTGTTATGTGCAGTCCGGTAAGCTTGTACGGAACTGCAAAGTGCGGGTTCATCGCGGCGGTAAGCTGATGCACTCTGGCAACTTAGATTCGCTGAAGCGGATGAGAGAAGATGCGCGTGAAGTGAATTTCGGTTACGAGTGCGGTATCGGCTTGGATGACTTCAAGGATTGGGCTGAAGGCGATATCGTCGAGGCTTACAAGATGGTCACGAAGCGCAGAACGCTTGCCCGATAAATTCATGTTTGATTCGCTCCCGAACAGTGGTTCGGGAGTTTTTTATTGCAGTGCAAAAGAGAGGGGAGCGATCGACAATTGTCGATCGCTCCCCTCTCTTTCCATTGGTTCAATTATGGTGTGCTCGGAGCGGAATTGCGTGGGGGTTCCGCAGGCTGAGGAGCTGGGGGCTGCTCAACCGGAGGTGTCGGTAAAGAAATTGGGGGTTGAATGGGTGGGTCTATCGGTTGAACGGGTGCAGGCTGTACGGGAGGTGCTGGTGTTGGCTCGATGGGGGCAGTTGGTGTTGGTGGAACGGGAGTGATCGGCGGTTGTGGTGATGGGAGTTGCACAGGTGGAGTCGAGTTATCGATCGGTGGAGTGACGGGTGTAGGTGGAGCGGGTTCTGGTGGAGCAGGCTGCACAGGAGGTGCAGGAACAGGTTGACTGGGTTCAACACGAGGGGGAGTGACCGGAGTGGGTTGCTCTTGCACTGCGCCACGTGTCGGGTTGAGTTCTAGAATCTGCCTTACTGGAGGAGTGGGGGTAGGCTGCCCGGAGTTCTGGACTGGCTCTGGAGCTGGAGTGGCATTGCTCGGCGGAGTTGTCAGCACAGGGGAGGGTGCGGGCGAAGTCGTCGGAGTGGGAGAAGTCGGAGTGGGCGTAGGAGATGTTACGGGAGAAGCATTGGGGCTGGGGGTTGGGGTAACAGCGGGATTAACAGGGGTGTTAGTTGTGGGATTTGGGTTGAGCGAGGGCGTGACGATCGGGTTTGGAGTCGGAGTAGAGCTGCCAGAAGTTGGAGCTACGACACTGCCCGTGGGAGTTGTAGGCGTGACAGGTGTGGAACCATTGGGAGTTGTATTGCTAGGGGAAGGGGTAGAACCGGAATTGATAGGGGTTGAAGTTCCTGGGGTTGTTGAACTTCCAGTAGCAGGTGTGGTTCCGGAACTCGTTGGGGTTGTACCGGGCGTGGTCGAGCCGGATGAAGGGGTTGAATTCGTGGTTCCACTGGAGCCATTGGGAGTGGTGGAAGGGGGTGTACCCGTTGTGGAGTTTCCAGGGGTGGTTGTGCTTCCAGTAGAGGTCGTAGGCGGGGTGGTTCCAGTGCTGCCTGTGGGCGGTGCGGAAGTGTTGGGCGTAGTGGTATTGCTGGGCGGGGTGGTTCCAGTTGTCGTCGTTCCAGTACTGCCTGTAGAAGTATTGGAAGTAGTGGGCGTTTGAGTACCGCTAGTGGTGTCAGTTTTCGTTGCACCCTGTACATCAGTGCGCGGAACGACTTGTCTAGTCCCGGTTGTCGAAGATCCGGTTGAAGATCCGCCTGTTGTTGAGCCACCATTTGTGGACGTAGAAGGGGTTGTGCTTCCTCCAGTGGTACCGCCTGTAGTCGTTCCTGTTCCGGTGTCTGGCTTGGTTTCGGTTGTGGTCGTTTCGGTAGGTGTCGTTTTGGTCGCCTCGGTCGATGTTGTTGTGCCTGTGGTTGGAGGAGTTGCTGGGGTCTGTGCAGGCGTAGCAACAGGAGTTTCCGCAGGCTGGGAAAGTTGCACCATTCTAGGATTTTCGATCACCGGTCCGCTGAGTGGTTTTTGCTCCTGTAATGCCTGAGAAGTTTCGGCTTGTACAGCAGCGATTCCAGGCTCTGGGCTGGGTTGTGCTTCTCGACGCTGCAAATCTAACCCGCGCACGATATCGCTGGTTTCATAAAAGCGGTGCATGTCAAAATTGAACAATCGGATGCCCAACGGATCGACGATCGCCATTTGTCCGGCTTCTAAGGGCAATTTTCGTCCGGTGGTATTGTCGATGATTTCCATCGGTCCGTTTGGGTTATTCGTCAGGGCACCGACGACGGTCGTTTCGGTTTGCTCGTCGTAGCGGACGAATAGCGCTGATCCCCGGACTCCGGCGGACGCATTCGGTGTATCGATCGTGGTTCTGCCTTGTCCCGGTTTGATCAGCAGCAGCACCGTCCCATTGTTCAAGCGAAAATTTCGCGTTCCTGGGATGAGGCGAAACACTGCCATTTCGCCGACTCGTGCCCAAGAGCCGTCGTTGAACCGTAAGCCGACCCGTGAAGCTCTTGCGGTGTGAATTGCATCCTCTGGACGCATCATCTCAGAGAGAATAGCGGGTCGAGCGATTTGCCCGTTCGGGACGAATTCAACTTTTCTCACAATCTCCCGGATTTCGGCGGAAGTGATGGGAGTTAGGGCATGAGCAGCACCAGCGGTCAGGGCGGCACTCATTCCTAGCGCCAGTGACGGGATTGCGAGGAACCAATTGCGGGACATAGACGCTCCAAGAACAAAAGGACAGATAGCGCAGCGGCGCGATCAGAGGCGGGTCAGCCTAGAACAAGTTAAACCCAGTTCTACTCGTATGAGATGATTAGGTGAAATTACAGAATTTAGTCTTCACAAATACTTTACACTCCCATGGAAAAACACAAGGAATTTCCCTTCAAGCTTTAAAGAGACTTCACATAAATCTCCGTGAAGATACTAGCATCGATCGTATATGCAACAGTTGTTAAAGATGTCCGGAATCTATCTGTCAAGGTGCTGAAATTAGTTGAAAGTATGGATGCTGAGTGGTGAGCGGGACGATTGTGAAACGATTGACTTTGAGACGATTTAGTGTTGTGACCTCCCTGATTACGACTCCAGCACGTTTTCATCAGACGAAACTACCGTGGAAATTACAGTGCCACTTGTTCAGTCAAGTTGGGTTCTGGGTAATCCTTAGTTTTACGAATAAAGGCTTGTGTACCTTTATACAGGCTGGAAATTCTGCTTCAGGAAATCAGCCGTCTGAAGTTCGATCGATAGAACCGCGATCGCAGACTAAAGAATCTTCAGAAAAGTTCCTGATCCCGCAGGCAAATCCTTCAAATTTTTCTCGTCAAGCAAAAGATTTAGTTTCAGAAGAGAGTCAGCTTGTCGTTGAGTCAGTTTCAGTGCGATCGTCGTTGCCAGAAAACCTTGAATCACTCACAACCACTCAAAAGCAGCTACCGAGATCAGTAGAGTCACCAGTTTTACCTTCAAGCCAGTGCTGGCGATCGCTTCCGACAGATTGCACGTACAGTACGGGTAACGTCCAGGTGACTGAGGAAACCGAATTGCCGCCGGAATCGAGATCCGATGCTGAGTTAGGTGATTTGCGCTTAAGCCCAGTTCCCGATTCAGAACTGGGAATTTTGCAGCTTCAACCGCTAGAAACCGATCCGCCCGTCGGGAGCGCTGATCCTGAATTGGGAACGTTACGAATTCAGGAGCGTACGACTCCACAACCGCCGATCGCGCTTCCCACTAGCCCGCGTCAACCGACTGCGTATTTACTAGCACGAGCGGATTATTTCAGGTCGTCAAATGTCTTCTCTGATATTGATCCGGTGGATGATGGCTTATTTAGAACGGGATTGACGTTTTTCTACGCACCGCCGATTGGTTCTCGAACCTTTCTGATTACGTCGATCGATGCCAATTTGATTCGCTATACCCGACTTGGACAATACCAAGATGTCAATGGCACGAATCGATCGCTCAACTATGACGAATTGCGATTCCGAGCAGGCGTATTTCATCGCATCACGCGCCGTTTATCTGCGGAACTAGGCTGGAGTAATCAAAAACTGTTTACGTCCGCTCGTGGATTACAACAGGTTTTTGGCGGTCGAGAATTCTTTGGTGATAATTCGATCCGATTTGAATTGAGCCGACAAGATGCGCTATCGCCCAAACTTTCCTTGAACACGTACTATCAGTTTCGTTGGAGTTTGGCAAATCCTAACGATCGCAGTCGAATCCTCAACACATTTATTGCAACCCTCGGCTACAACTTTTCTCAAAAGCTGCAAACCGCGATCGATTACCAATTCTCATGGTCACATTTCACTCAACAGGCGCGGGATGACCTTTATCATCAATTGATCGGTCGTGTGACTTACAATTTCACACCACGCACCCAAGCGAATCTTTTTGCTGGATATAGCTTCGGACATTCGAGTGACAGTCGCATTGATTTTAATAGCTTTATCTTTGGGGCAGGCTTGGTGTTTAGCGTGCCGCTGTTCTAAGTTTTTAATTTCTTAGCATCGGGAGACGCTTCAGAAGCAGCTTGCCGAAATCCCAGAACAATCAAAATATTTGACAGGGTGAGAAACGATTCTGCACTGCCATGCAGCCAATCGACATCTGCCAATTGTTTGCCATAGTGAACTTGGGCATAGATTCCCGCTGGAATCGTGACCGCAACAAAAACGAGCGTCATATAAAAGCCGATGAGCGCGAGACGAGGCGTTTTTTGCGATCGCGTTAAAAACCACAAAAATCCCAAGTACGGAAACAGCGACATCGCAAACAGAGTTTCTTTAGAGATCATGATTCCGCTTTTTGTGTAGAACGCCAAATCCACCAGCCCGCCGCACAGCAGGTACAGTTATTTACCACAGTCATCGCGGCTTGAAGCGTCACGAGCCATTCGAGTGCAGGCGGATTATCAAAGAAGTGCCACGTGCAAGCGCACATTGCACTGACGAGCGCGGGCAGCATTCCAAAGGAGAGCGATCGCCAAACTCGATCGCCGCTAATTTCTGCATATCGCCAGATTAGCCAAATTGCCGCAATCCATTCGATCACGCTGGAAATATGGATAATCCAAGTCGGAATTGAGAGAGCCGTCATAGTTGTGTGAGAGACACTCGTTCAATTCTAGAAGGTCTGAGCATCACTTATTGAGGAATTTGAGAGTTTTAGCTAGGAGAAAAATCTGAAATTAACTTGATGGTTACGTTTTGCGCGATCGCGGCTCTAACCTGTCGTTCATCTACTGAAATCAGCGGTATGTCTAGCTGCTGGGCAAGTGTGATATAAAGTGAATCGTAAATCGCTAACTGGTGGGTCAAACCAATTTGTAATGCGTCCGGCAGAAGTGAAGCAACAGACTCTATCTGGAATGGCAATCGCTGTAATTCTCTAACAATTTGCGTCGCGATCGTGACTGCTAAATTGTCAAAGCGAACCGCTTTCCAAAGAACATTCGTACATTCCAATAAGCAGAATTCAGGTATGTGTAATTGGCTTCCCTGATACATCTGCGAAATTAGATTTCTCGATTCTGGTGTGTACTGTTGAGTAATTGCATACTGAATCACAACACTTGCATCAACTACATAATCAGCCATTAAGCGTTTCGATCCTCTTGAATCATCTCTAATGTTGTTCGTGCTCCGGGTGGGGGTGTCCAACGAATTCGATCCATTGAGGCTAAAACTTCTTCAAGGGTACGATCGTCTTCTGGTGAGTCATGTAGCTTCTCATCCACAATTTGCGTGACGAATCTTCTAAGCTCACCGATTGTCATATCGGCAACTCGTTCTGTGCTCATGATGAAAGATCCAAACGGTGATTTCTTACTTTAGTGTACTATCGAGGTTCTGAAGATGACTAAGACCGAGATTGCTTTTACTCGATCGGGAACCCAGGAACGAGTTGAGCAATTTCTTCTATTCGCTGCATCGCTTCTTTGAGCACGACGACTTTTTGATAGTGCAATATAAATTTTAGTTATGAATCAGTTTTTATAGAGGGTTGATACCAAACTTCTAGGGAAAGACCGCACATAGATTGAAGACGTTGGAAGTCGCTATCTGAAGAAACTATCGTCAGGTTGTGTTGAAGCGCGACCGCAGCAATCCATACATCGTTATCATCAAAACCAATATCTGTGATTTTGGTTCTTCGCCTTTGCCTCTTTTCTTTAGAAGCAAACTGGTTTATGAGATCAGCCTTCAATCGCCCGTAGATCTTAGAGGTTGCCCCGTCTATGTTAAATACCCTGATCGTTTCTAGAAACGCATCAACGCAACCCAAGTTATATTCTCTACGCTCTGAGTTTTCAGCCATGTAAATTAATTCTCCCTGTGTAATCACAGAAGTCATAATCTGCACAAACCCCAACTCATCTAATCGTTGAATAACGCTAGGCTCTCTTCTAAGGATAAAGCTACAGTGGTTAGTATCTAATAGATACATGTTCTAAAACGGTTCGTGCTTGAAAAAATCTACCTGACTGCGAGTATCTTTTACCATTTGCAAACACTCTTCAAAGTCATCACCTTCCCAAGTGCCAATGTCGCTCAGGTTGTCTAAAACATATTTGGCTGATGAGAAGGGGGCTTTAGATGCGATCAGTTTTTCTGTCCGAGTGACCTGACGAGTTTTGATAAAAAGTAAAAAATCTAAAACTTCCCTCAGAAGCTCATCTGAAATTTCTTCAGTTTCCTGAATCAACTGCTCTCGAACTGATTGCTCGGTTGAGAGGGGCTGTGTGCCAGGTTCCTGGGTTTGCATCGGTTGGGACTCCATCTAGGTAGTAGATTTGGGGTATCTCACTATGATAGCGATCGAAAATAAGGCTGATTCAAGTGGGAATCGAGAGAGCCGCCATAGTACAGTTAATGACACCTGTTTAATTCTAGAGGTTCGCAGTAGCGCTTATGCGGGCAGTTCTGTGTGGATACTATGGTATGGGAAATGGAGGCGATGAGGCGTTATTGGCTTCACTGCTGCAAATGTTGCCGGATGATGTTGAACCGATCGTATTATCTGGCGATCCAGCCCAAACCCGCGATCGCTATCAAGTTGAAGTGTGCGATCGTAAATCTCTGCCTGCGGTGCTGAATGCGATCCGGACTTCAGATGCCTTTATCTGGGGTGGCGGAAGTTTGATGCAGGATTCCACGAGCGCGATGAATCCGGTCTATTACGGTGGGTTAATGCGATTAGCTCAGATTATGGGGTTGAAAACGATCGCTTGGGCACAAGGCATTGGACCGCTAAAACGATCGTGGGTGACGAGCTTGACGCGATCGACCTTTAAGCACTGTACTCAAGTCAGTGTTCGCGATCGTGCTTCGGCTGCCTTGCTGCACGATTGGCAAATTCCATTCACCCTCGCGCCTGATCCGGTTTGGGCAATGGAATCGAGTCCGGTTGAAGGATTATGGAATTTACCGGCTCCGAGAGTTGCGGTAAATCTGCGATCGCATCGTCATTTAACTCCAGAACGCTTAGATATTTTTACTCGTGCGTTAGTCGATTTCCAGAGAGCGACTCAGACCTGCATCTTATTACTGCCGTTTCAAGCGAGTCAGGATTTTGCGATCGCTCAATCGCTCCATGAACAGTTACCCGAAACCAGTCATATTTTGCAAATCAAACAACCGCAGGAATTGAAAGGGGTGTTTCGGGGTGTGGAAATGACGATCGCGATGAGACTCCACGGATTGATCATGGCAGCCTCAGAAGGATGTCGCTGTTTTGGATTGAGCTATGACCCGAAAGTGACTCAACTCATGAGCGAATTAGACATGGCGGGATGCGCGATCGCTGATTTGCCTACTCATGCAAACGAGTTGAGTCGAATGTGGATCGAGTTGTATGCGAACGGAGATGCGCTTTCTGATGATCAGATTCATTCATTAATCGATCGCGCCCTGTTTCATCAAATGGTTCTAGAACAGGTGTTAGAACGCACTCACGGTTAGGCTTCCCGGTTTTGATAAATCACCGTGAAGTTTCACACCTCGATCGTTTGCCGCTAAGTGCCGCACAATTTTGTAAATCGATTCCACTTCATCGGGTTTTCCAACATTGATCGCCAATGTTTGCAGTGGAATCGGCGTTTTTTCCTGCTGCAACGCTTCCATCACTTTACGCTGAATCTCTAGAACAACTGCCGCCGCTTTTTTCCCTGCTTCGACACCCGGCTGGTGGTAAGCGTTGACATTAACTAAGAAGCCGTAGAAGCCGACGGCTCGATCGTATAACGCAATCAAAGCACCGACATGACGCGGAGTGACTTCGGGAATCGTGACCGTGATCGAATCGCGATCGTTCTCGTACAATGCTTTTCGAGTTCCCTGAAGTAATCCAGAGAGATAATCACCGGAAGTGACACCCGATTCAACTTCGATCGAGGACTGCGATCGATCTTTTAACACCTCGATAAAGGTCATAAAGAAATTTGGCACTCCTTCACGCAACTGCTGCACGTAAGCGTGTTGATCAGTACTGCCTTTGTTTCCGTACACTGCAATCCCCTGATGCACGATGTTGCCATCGAGATCTTTTTCTTTGCCGAGCGATTCCATGACCAACTGTTGCAGATACCGACTGAACAGCAGCAAACTATCTTTGTACGGCAGTACTACCATATCTTTTTTGCCTTTGCCGTCTCCAGCAAAGTACCAACTCAGCGCAAGTAACGCCGCTGGATTCGTTCTCAGGTTCGGTACACGAGTGGCAATGTCCATTTCTCGCGCCCCCTCTAGCATTTCTTGAATCGCAATTCCTTGAAGTGCCGCAGGAACGAGACCCACGGCTGAAAGTTCCGAAGTCCGACCCCCCACCCAATCGTGCATCGGGAAGGTTGCCAACCAGCCTTCTGACTTTGCAAGTTGGTCGAGATTGCTTTCTCTTCCGGTAATCGCGATCGCATTTTTACTAAAATCCAACCCTCGCTGCTTGAATGCAGCCTGAACTTCGAGCATTCCATTTCGCGGCTCTGGCGTACTCCCCGATTTGGAAATCACAATCACGAGCGTTGTGCGTAATCGATCGCCCAATTCCTCGATTCTGCGATCGATTCCCGCTGGATCAGTGTTATCGATGAAGTGAATCGCTAAAGGCGACTCTGCACCCAGCGCTTCAGCCACAAATTGAGGACCTAAAGCCGATCCCCCAATGCCGATCGATAAAATGTCGGTAAATTTTTCGGCGTTCGGCGGATGAATCTGACCGGAATGCACATTACCCGCAAACGATTCAATCGCCTCGATCGTGTCGATAATATCTTTTTTCAAATCCTCATTTGGCGCAAGACCGGGATCTCTTAGCCAATAGTGACCGACCATCCGATCTTCATCGGGATTCGCGATCGCGCCTGCTTCGAGGTCTTTCATCTGGACAAAGGCTTGCTCGAATTTAGGCAACATCGATTCGACAAAGCGATCGTCAAACCGCATTCGACTGACATCAAGATACAGCGATAAGCCGTCGTGATAATACAGCCAGTCTTGATAGCGTTGCCAAAGTGCTGAAGCAGTCATACCGTCGTCCCTCTAAGTGTAGCTCTGTTGCTAGTTTATAAGCCGTGGGGGAGTCAGGAATAGAGAGACGGGAAGATTTAAGAAAGTGAATTCGATTACGATAAAAGAATAGCGATCTCATAAAGCCATGCTGAAAGAAAAAGTCAAACAAGAAATCGACAAGCTGAACGAAGACCAGTTGAGACGAGTTGAGATCTTCATTGCTTCGATTAAGCTTGAGACTGAAAAATCATCGGTTCCACTCTGGAAGAGAACAACACCCGCAGAACGAGCGAGAGATCTAGAAGAGTGGGCTTCGCAATTTCCAAAAACAGGTGGAGGTCTACCCGATGAAGCCTGCGATCGAGAAAACATTTACTACGGCGACGACGGCGACGAATGACGCGATATCTATTGGATACGAACGTTATTCTGCGATTTGCAAATACTTTAGATGTGAATCATTCTCTAGTCACAAGTGCGATTCGCAAGCTGTTAGACCAAAACAATGAGTGTGTCATTACTTCTCAAGTCATCATTGAATTTTGGGTGGTTGCAACTCGTCCTACAAATGTGAATGGTTTCGGGTGGAGCGTAGAGCAAGTGAAAGCTTCTGTCGATAGATTGCTCGATCGCTTTCCACTACTTGAAGACTGTCCAGAAATTTTTCCGATTTGGCTAGAGCTAGTTTCAATCAGTAGCCTCAAGGGAAAGAGAATACACGATATTCGCTTGGTTGCTGTGATGCTGGCGTATGGCGTTAATCATTTGCTCACGTTGAATCCGAGTGATTTCGCTGTCACGTCTTTCATTACGGTTGTTCATCCCCAAATGGTGCAGTAAGAAGGGAATATAACCGTAACCAAAGCAGGGATGGCGATCGCTTACGATAGACGAGTAGTGTTATTGGAGGCAGGCGAGTGACTTGGCAGGAACTTCAGAATCAGGCATTGCAATTGCCGATTCGCGATCGCTGGCGGTTGGTGCAGTCATTATTAAGCTCAATTCAACAAGAAACGCTGGTGTCTAGCGATTCAACTCCAAGTACGAATTCTTTTACCAGTCTTGATCCCTGGACTCAAAGCCTAATCGGAGTGATTCAATTAGACGAAGAAGAGCCTATATGATAGAAGAAAGAACTCATTGCAATTATGCTGCGAGATAAAGTAAAGCAAGAAATTGATCGATTGAATGAAGACCAACTCAAGCAAGTTGAAGGTTTCATTGCTTCGATTAAGCATCAGGCTGAGAAACCGCAAGCGTTGCTGCAATCTTGGAATGCTGTGACTCCAGAAGAATGGGTGAAAAGCTTCCAAGAATGGACTGCACACCTTCCTAAAACTGGCGTGAGTCTACCGGATGAGGCTTTCGATCGAGAAAGTATTTACGGCGATCGGGGAAGTATCAGCGATCAATGACCCGATACCTATTAGATACAAACATCGTTTTACGATTTTCCAATCCGATTGATGCTCAGCACTCCCTCACCATTAATGCAATATCCCGCTTGGGATTGCAGGGAAATCAATGTGTTCTGACTCCACAAGTTCTTATTGAGTTTTGGGTGGTTGCAACTCGTCCAACCAGTGTGAACGGATTAGGTTGGAGTGTTGATCAAACACAAAATAGAATTAATGAGTTGATGACTGGATTTGCCTTACTTGAAGAGCGACCAGAAATTTTTCCGCTCTGGTTTCGGTTAATCACAGAAAACAACATTCAAGGCAAGAGAGCACATGATATTCGCCTGGTCGCTGTGATGCTGGCGCATGGGATCGATCATCTACTCACCTTGAATCCAAATGATTTTACAGTGACCGCTCCGATTATGGTTGTGCATCCTCAAACTGTGCAATAAAAAAGCCAGAATTCGCAGGGGAACTCTGGCGCTGTGGATCTAGAGTGGGTTTGCGTTAGCGGTTTTCTTGCTGCTGCAAGAACTGACGCACTTCGCGACCGGGAACATAACCGTAACCAAAGTTGGATTGATCACTATCATCCAGGATTTGAGGGGTCAGCATCACGATGACTTCTTGACGCTGATTATCGCGACTCGTGCTTCTGAAAAGCGAACCTAACAGAGGAAGGTCGCCCAAAATTGGAACTTTTCTTACAGAAGAACGATCGCTTTCCTGAATGATTCCAGACAAAATCAATGTTTGTCCATCGCGTAACCGAATTAAACCAGATTGAATCTCCCGTCTTGATAACAGCACGACTCGACCTGCACCTGTGTCTACGGTGCTAACCGGAGCCGTCACAGAGGGATTGATACTAAGAGAGACAAAGCCATTATCATCAATTCGATCCAGTACAATATCGAGCTTCAATCCTGCTTGCTGTCTTTCTAGCTCAACAGTTTCACGACTCACACCCGCCGTATCTGTACGGGTGATTTTAGTGTTCGTGACTACATCTTGAGTCAGGTTGACATTTGCTTTTTGACCCTCCTGGACAATAACAGTTGGATCAGTCAGAATTTTTGCATTTCCGCTCGTAACTTGCGACTGCAATCGTGCCAAAAAGCGCGTTGGGAATTGGAACAAAGTCGGCAAGGCAGCAGTAAGTGCTCCAACCGTTCCAGGTGAGAAGGCTCCTGTTACCCTTCCAGTGGTTGGATCAGTGGTGAACGTTGTCACATTAGGAGTCGCTGGAGTGATGTCGGTAATACCCGGTTGCAGAGGATTGTTCGTCTGAACCGATCGACCAAAGAATGTTGCAGATCCATTTGGAATGTTCGTTAACACTCGTCCATCAACAATGACTCGCTCTCCTGGAGACGTATTAGGAACTGGGAACCCAGCGCCATTGACATTAATGAAGCTGTTAGAATCCGTGTAGGGGTTATTGATGATAGGACGACCAGCTAAACTATCGGTCGATTCAGCACTAGTCGGTGGTCTGTACTGACCGAAGTTGAAAACTGCTGCACCTCGATCGACGTTAAAGAAGTTGTTGCCAATGCCAAAAGAGAAACTGGTGTTAAAGTCATCCGTTCTCAGCAAATTCACATCAACAATTTTTACATTGATTGCAACTTGACGACGACGAGCATCAAGTTGAGTGAGCAGGCGAGTTGCAATCTCAATCCTACGGGGTGATCCAACAAGAGTAACTGTGTTGAGACGAGGATCAGCGGTTATCGCTACTCCTCTGAGCAATAGCGGAGCCGTCCCCTCTGTTGCCCGTAGAGAAATGATTGCAGGTTCTTCAACTAATTCCTCTCGCACTTGGTTATCGGATCGTCTCAAGCTGACAACTGTTCTCCTTGTACCAGCTTGCTGGGTTTCAGCACCTTGAGTTGTTAGAAAACCAGCAGCATCAGACGCAGAAACCTGATTGAGACGGATGGTTCGAGTGATGAAATTTCTCGCATCGTCAGGGAGGCGAGGTCCAACAAACAGAGTTCGCCCAACTCGATTTGCTTCCAAAGACGCACATTGACCCGTACTGCCACCATTTACCACTGCAAACGTTGGCGTTACGCAAGTGACTCGCAAGACGTGGTTAAATACCTCCTGGACAGATTCATTCTCAATGTCTAAAGAGATTGTAGGACCATTCGGTTTAGCACCTTGCTGTCCCTGCTGTCCGTTACTAGGCGGCTCGACATAAGCTAGGTTCAATTTTGCTGCACGTGCCAAAAGTGACAACACTTCTCGTACTGGAGCATCACGCAACACCAACCGAGGAATCCGCTCATTTGTGCCGAGATCGATCGTTGTTGCTGAGGTATCAATCTGCGAAATCGCTTGATCACCGACTGGAGGCGCAACGGCTCTTCTGAGCAACGGTGGAGCTGGGGCAACTGGAACGACTGGCTGTCCTTGATTCGGCACCTGAGCACTCGGAACAAACGGAGCGATCGGAGTGGTCGAATTTGGCATCGATTGAGCGACGGGAGCCGTTGGCAAAGGAGCCGACTGTGCTTGAGCCGTAACGATCGGAGGGGCAGTGTTCGGAGCACTTCCGCCACCTGCACCCGCAACATTGAAGATCACACCTTGAGCATTCCGGGAAGCAATTTGACCGATCGGGGCTGCATTCGTTCCCACGACCGTCACTTGCACACCATTCGCACCCGACGGAATCACTGAAATCTGAGCAATTCCAGGAGCCGGATTTTTCTGATTGAACGGTTGACTGATTTGGGCATTGAACACATACGCATTCCACGTATTGCCGCGATTGACGTTGAACACTTGAGGCGCTTTGCCGCCTTGGGTTTCGAGCACAACATCAAAACCAGCACCATTCGGGTTGACGCGCACATTGGTGACTTGGGTTGGGTTAGCAGACGCAGGACTGACTAGGGCAAGCGTCGCGGCAGTTGCAATAGTGATCGATCGAAGCTCTTTCACGGGGGACACTCCTCTTAGGGGGAATTGGGGATTATATGGATGGTTTTTCGCTGCGTTGGAAGTGGGTTTCGCCCCCTAAATCCCCCATTCTGGGGGACTTTGAGCGTTAAAGCTCTTTTGGTTTGAAGTCCCCCACTCGTGGGGGATTTAGGGGGCTTCCCGGATTTGCAATCGCAGCGCAGAAGTTCATCAGCGATCGCTATTTTTTCTCAGGGGATTGCTGAGCCGCTTGTACCGCTTGTCGATCGACATCGGTCAACGGCAACAGTGCATCCATCTGGAAGGTCGCCGCGATTTGGTTATCCGGTTGGCAGTTGGTTAAATAGCGGATCGTGCCGTCGGGCTGGATTTCGTACAAGCCTTCTGCTACTTTTTGATCCACGACTTTGACATCTAGATTGCGAACCAGTAACAGCGGTTGAAGCCGCTCGATCGTTCTAAAAATCGACTGCGTTTGGTTAAAGTTGCCGCGAATCTCGATATCGATCGTTTGGCGCTTTAGCTTGTTGTTAATTGGCGCACCCAGCGAACTATCGTTGATCACTGCGGCTCCTTTATCGTCCGGCTTGAAGCGTTTTAACTTTGCCTCAGACACTAGCGGACCAAACTGATCTTGAAACTCTTGAGCACCGCCCGGAGTCGCGAATATTTGCCGCACATACGCTGGACAAGCATTTAGCTTTGTATTTCTTGCAGCGAGTAACCCTGCATTGTTCCGCTCGATCAATTGGTTGAGATCAAACATCAGCGTATTCAAGGTTTTCTCATTGGCAAACAAGCTGTAAACCTGATCTCGTTTCTGTTTTGCTTTCTCTAACTGATCCTTCGCATCCTGAATCTGTTTACGAATCGCGCCTTGTTGTTGAAGCTGTTGCGTTTTCTCTTCGACAGACTTGCTCAAGGTTTGATTCGTTTCAAATGCAGGCATCACCAGATAGTAGATCAGCGCACCGCCACCGAGCAAACCCAGCAGACCCAGCAGAATTCCGCTAATGGTTGGCGTAAATGTGACCCCAAACGCTGTGGGATAGTTTGGAGTACTCTCAAACTCCGAATCAGGAATAAAGTCAGCCGTCATGGTTTTTTCGCTCCGTCTGGTTTCGCTGCGGGGGTCGGAGATTTCGGAGCCGACTCCGAGATCACACCGCGTTCTTTCAAGGCTTCGATCCGAGTCACAAGACCCACTGCCCCTTTACGATCGAGTTCCCGAATCAATTCCGAAGCCGGAACATCATTAATCGCAGTTGCGATCGCAAACGAGACTCGTCGCGGTAGGCGAGGAGGTTTGAACTCACCCATTTCCCGCTTCACGCCTGGAAATTCTGGTAGCTGAAGCGTTCTTTCCTCACCCAACTCCGCGCTGATGACTTTGGTTTGATCGGCTCTGAGAAAATTCGATTGCTGAAGCGTCAATAGAAAATCATTGACATCATTAAACGAATTCGCTGTTCCTTTAATCTCGATGCGTCCTGACACGGGAGTCGTCGAGGCTGCGGGAGTGATTCCAGCAGCAGCCGGATCAGCTTTCTGCTCAATCGAGGCAAGCTGGACCGTCGAAGGCAAGCGATCGCGAATGTCCTGAGTCATTGCTGACCAAGGTTTGATCTGGTTAAACACGGAAGCCAGCGACTCTGCTTCTGCGGTCGCTTGTTTCGCGTCTTCCTGAATCTTCGAGAGATTTTTCTTCTCAGTTTCTAAATTGCCAAGCTGTATCTCTAAATCGGCTTTCTGCTTTTCTAAATCACCGTTTCGCAAGGTGAGAATTCCCAAGAGCGCCGCCGCAAGTGTCGGAAAAAAGACCAGCGCTGCAACTCCAAGATACAGCGGGCGACGATCGTCGGATGAAATCGAGGGTTTGCGTCCTCCACTGCTGCGCCGTTTATCGGGCTTGATCTCTGGTCGATCGTTGAGAAAATTGACATCTAAACTGTACATTTACCACGCCTCCCGCAGTCCTAAACCGAGTACCACACCCAGACCAGGGCGCAAGTTCGCTGGAATTTCATCACCGTTGAGCGATAAAGCCGTGACCGGATCAACCAAGCTACAGGGCAAACTCAATCGAGTTGTAAAAAATTCGTCTAATTGCCCGATCGCGGCTCCGGGTCCAGCTAACATCACCTGCGCGACTTCGAGGTTTTCGCCTTGGTTCAGGTAGAAATCAATCGATCGCCGCAGTTCATCGCTCAGTTCTCCTAACACTCGCAGCATCGCCGCCGCTCCTGGATTTCCACCCGGTCGGTTAGAATCCCCGGTCGGAATCGTCATTCCTTGCAGTAAATCAATATTGCGCGAGGGCGGTAAATTCATCGCTCTCGATAGCGCCGATTGAATTTGATAAGTTCCGATCGGGACAGTTCGCGAAAACTGAGGCACACCATCCACCGTGATCGAAATTTCGGTATTGTCAAACTCGATATCGACCAGTGCGACCGCTTCTTGAGGGGCAAACTGTCTCAACTGTTCTCGAATCGTCCGAATCAGCGAAAAACTACTGACTTCCAGGACATCAACCTGTAACCCCGCTTGCTGGAATGTATTGAGATAGGTATCTGTCACTTCTTTGCGGGTCGCAACTAGGAGAACTTGCACCTTTTCGATCCCGTCTTCATCCACAAACAGACCGAGCTTCTGGTAATCAACATCGGCTTCTTCACGAGGAAAAGGCAGATACAAGCCCGCTTCTTGATTGAGCACCATTTCGCGCAGTTCTCGATCGTCGAGTTCTGCCGGAACGGGAATAATCCGCGTCACCGTATCGCGCCCACCAGGAACCGCCGTTGCCACCTGTTTCACTTTGATTTTGTGTTCGGCTAACGCAGATTGAATAATCTCTGCCATCGCGGGCGGATCGGTGATTTGCCCTTCGTGAAACACACCTTCAGGAACGGGAACCGTCGCATAAGAACCGAGTCGAAAGCCTTGCCCCTGTTTCCGCAGGAGCACAATGTTTAGGCGATCGGCGGCTAACTCAATGCCAACCCCCCTTGATTTTTTTGAGAATAAACTCTTGACGTTAACCACTGTTTGTTAGCCCGCTGTAAGTGAATGAGTAACAGGTGTCTGCATTCGAGAAGTGCAGTCTTGGGATGTTGAAAAAGTTTGGGTGATCACACGGAAATTTATCTAAAAATCTGTTACTCTATTGAGCATCGATCGTGATTTATTTCTCGTGTAACGAACTTAGACTGCCCAGGTTTTTACAAGAATAAACAACTCAATTCAAGAAAGTTAGAGAAATTTCTAAAACGGTTGCCCCTAAACGTTTCGAGCAACTGAAAACAGAGCGAATCTCGACTAGAAATCACTCTAAATTGCTCAGTTTGAGCCAATTGTTTTGCTCAGAAATTACAATCTTTTCGGGTGTAATTCGTTCAACTAAGTATCGCTACGGAAGCCTCCTCAATGTAAGAAATAGCACACCTAATTTTGCATACTACACGCGATTTTAAAAACAGCACGATTAATTTTCGAGAGGTAGATTCGTGATAATACGGGGATGATAGATAGGAATTTCACTATGATTGATGTCATTGTGATTGGTAGCGGAATCGGTGGCTTGAGTTGTGCAGCAATTCTGGCGAAATATGGATTTAATGTGCTCGTGTGTGAGAGTCATTCGATCGCTGGAGGAGCCGCCCATAGTTTTAAGCGCAACGGATATACGTTCGATTCGGGTCCTTCCTTGTATTCGGGAATGTCTTACAGTCCTTCTCCGAATCCCTTACGGCAAGTTTTAGACGCGATCGACGAAGATATCTCGTGGCTAAATTACGAAACGTGGGGCTGTTGTCTGCCAGAAGGAACGTTCGATACGCAAGTCGGAGCTTCTCAGTTCTGCGAAGTCTTACAGCAACTTCGAGGAGAATCTGCGGTTGCAGAATGGCAACGATTGCAAGAAGTAATGAGTCCGTTAGCAAGAGCCGCGATCGCGCTTCCCCCCGCTGCGGTGCGCTATGACTTAGGAGCACTTTTAAGCGTTGGACAGTACTTACCTGCAATGGTGCAAAATGCGATCGGGTTTTCCAAGCTTACTGGAGCATTCGCGCCTGTAATGAATCAGGTGATTACTGATCCATTCATTCGCAATTGGTTAGATCTATTGTGCTTTTTACTATCGGGACTTCCAGCAGATAGCACTAATGCCGCTGAAGTGGCGTTTATGTTTGCCGATTGGTATCGCCCGAATGTGAAATTGGACTATCCAGCGGGTGGGAGTGGTGCGATCGTCGATGCGTTAGTTCGTGGCATTGAAAAGCATAGTGGTAAAGTTCGCTTAAGAGCACCCGTAGAAAAGGTTTTAGTTGAAAATCAGAAAGCGATCGGGGTGCGATTGCAAAACGGTGAAGAACTGCGATCGCGCTATGTGGTTTCCAATGCTTCGATTTGGGACACGCTTAAGTTAGTCGATAGTTTCCCGAAACGATTTCAGCAAGCACGACAAGCAACACCGACCTGTGAGAGTTTCATGCACTTGCACTTAGGCATTGATGCACAGGGATTAGACTCGATCGCGTGTCATCACATTGTGGTCAATGATTGGAACTTAGGCATTGGTGCGCCTCAAAATGTTGTGCTGATCTCGATTCCATCCATTCTTGATCCATCCCTTGCACCTGATGGAAAACATGCCATTCATGTCTACACACCGGGCAATGAACCTTATGAAGTTTGGGAGCAATGTGAGAACTATGAGGAACTAAAACAACAACGGGCGGAGGTCATGTGGAAAGCTTTGGAGCGAGTGATACCGGATATTCGATCGAGAACTGAACTATCGTTAGTCGGAACACCCATCACTCACGAAAGATTTTTACGTCGATATCGAGGAACTTATGGAGCAGCAATTCGCGCAACCGATGGATTGTTCCCCAGTGCGATGACACCGATTTCAGGATTGTTGTGCTGTGGAGATTCGACATTTCCAGGCATTGGATTACCTGCGGTGGCTGCGAGTGGAATGATCGCGGCAAATACGATCGCGCCTGTGGGTAAACATTTGGAATTATTGCGATCGATCCGATAATCTATCGTTGCAACGGAAGATCCGGGTAGAGCGATTATGAAAGTTGAATCATAAATTGTGTAATTACTGTGAGGCAGGCATCTTGCCTGCTTCCCGGTGGCGGGCAGGATGCCTGCCCCACAATTGCCCCATTACACAATACCTATCACGCTCTCGGCACCACCTTCAAAATAATCGGTGCATCCGGAACATCCATCGTCACCCGGCTCGGAGTCGAAAACGTCGCCGTCGCAGAATCCGATCGATTCGGTAAAAACGTCGCCGCTTCCTTTGTTGGCGTTAACAAATTCACCGTGACCCGTTGCGTTTTCGTCGCTTCTGTACTTTCAGAATTCAGCCACATCACTAGATAAAACTCACCATTGCTCTTTTGCAGCAACATATGACGCAGATCTTTGACATCGCCGCTGAAATAGTAGGAGAGCGATCCACTTGCCGTACTTCCAGGCTTATCATTCAACACACGAATCATGTTCCGCAGCGCATAAAACGCAGGCTTCGGAGTGCCATCATGCCGAATAATCCCGTAGTTATTTTCCGAATCAGGCAGGGGGCGCTGATCCAGAAATTCATAGAGAAACGTGCGCTTGATACCTCGATTAAAGAATTCTAGAAACGTGCGTGGAATGTACTTTGCTGAAACTTGCTCGGTCACAGCTTTGTGTGTCGTTTCTCGATCGTTAATCCCATTGTGATAGCCCGTTTCGGTCACGATGATCGTTTTGTTGTCCGAATATTTTCGCGTCAACGGCAACCAACGTCGATCGAAGTCAAACGCTGGAACTCGACCCCCCGAATAACTGTGCATATTGCCGTAATCACTGTATTCGCCCAGTGATCCGATTTTTTCAGCATGTTCTGGCTGTGCCATCGACGGAATCAACACAGGCAATTTTGCAGTCACGGGATCATTTTTGACTGCACGATACAGCTCCGATTGATACAAGCGCAGTCCGTCCGGGTAGTTTGCACCTTTATAGGTCATATTCCCGACATCCCATTCATTCGGACCTTCGACCGCCTCGATTCCGGGCATTCCTGCCTTAATCAGCGAGACTGCATTATCTGGTGTCACTCCATCACGCGGGTCCATGATCAACGTCGTCTTGATTCCACTCTGTGCCAATCGTCGAATCTTGGGGTACAGATTCGGATCGTTACCACCATCGCGAATGTGTCGGAGTCCCAATTCTTTTAGACGCGGCTCGACCACATCATCAAAGCGTCCATAACTGAGTCCGGTGTAGCGTAAATGGGTATTAATTCCCATCGAGTCGATAAAAGTATCAGCAGGTCGCGCACGCTCTCGAATTGTGTCTGCGATCGCGGAAGTCATCACATACTGAGTATTCACGGGCTGACCGGAAAAGACCTGGAGCATATACGTTCCAGCGCTCAAAACTGCGGAGATTGATTCCATCATGGTTCCATCATTGGCAGATGTGCTAATAATATCGCCCCGCTCATTGAGCAGTTTGAGATCTACGTTAGCAGCTAGATTTCCAATGGTGACGTTGATTGCCGTCGATTGTGTCAGAGTAAATCGGTAGAAATCCGAAAGATTCTCAGAGCTTAAACTATCGTTAATCGACGTGAGACTGTTGATATCAATGTCTCGCGCATCTCCCATCAAAGCCGCGCCCGAATTCGTATTCGTGCTGATAAACGGTGATTTTAGCTGACTTTGTGGAATGATTTCTCGCGTCTGGCTTGGACTTGCCCAATATAGTTTCGCGCTGGCATCTCCTCCGAATTCTGCATATTCCACTCGAAGATCGTAGTTTTGTCCAGCATCAAGATTGATCGTGGAATTGCGATCGCTCGGTACATCCCAACGATCGATCAGTAATTGATCATTAATCCACACACGGATGCGATCGTCTGCCTCTGCGGAAAATGTATAAGATTCGGAATACAAAGGCGAAATTTGTCCCGTCCAGCGAACCGAGAAATTATCACGATTTACGGCTTGAGTTGGGGAGTTTCCGCCCCAGTTGAAGTCGATCGTCGGATCAGTGCGAATGAGCGATCGCTGATTTAAATCCGCATCATTAAAGTATTCCGCTTTCAGTCCGATTGCCCCATAAGTCGTTGAACTCGAAGCAGCAACCACATTGAGTAATGGAAAAAGGGTATCGGGGTTCGGGTCAGTGGATAGAGCAGCCGTAAGATTTTTTGGCAAACTAAAGCTACCGATCTCTCCCTGCGTGGAAGTCGGGTCTAACACCATTCAAGATTCCTCTGTCATTTGACAAACAAAAATCAGCCGTAATTTCAACAACGGCGACGATTTTGTAAAAGTCAGGAACGAGTCATTAATCAGTTACAGCCAGAACACACACTTGCTGTTCGTCGAGACATACATATCAAACAAACTCAATCGATCAAGGTAGCAACGCACACCAAATTCATCAGATTCTTTACGTTCTTCCTAGTTAAGCATCCAAGATCTTTTAATCACTCAGCATCACACAATCAGCGAATCGCTTAAGTAGTAAGGCTGTAATGTTTCTGATGGAATTCGCTCCGTATCTTATCGCAGCTTTATTTTATTTAGTGAATTCTTTTGTTATTTAGGCACTCGTATTCTCAATGTCTTCCATGACGAACAGTTTATTTGACACAAATTTAGACTTCTATGTTGCTTACAGTACCGGGGTGATCGCTGGCTGATCGATCACCCCAGTACTGAAGAATAAATGCTAAATCGCAGATTCACTATCGTTGAAGAATTGCCTTTGCTTTGTCGATCGCGCCAGAATTTCTCACAATTTCCACAAGTCGTCGGGTCGCGGGTAATTGGTCAAACCATTTCAGATTTGCACAGTCGCTTCGAGAACTGCGCTGCCCTCCAAAACTGGGAACCGCCTTAAGCAAGCAAAGATTTTCTTCGCGGGATACATCGAAGAGTGCACCATCCGAGTAAACCGTGACAGGCGCTGAGTAGTTATCCGGGAGTGATAGCGTATGCTCGAAGGTCGCAATGAGGGGGTCAAACGCTTTCGCATTCACCGCGTAGAAATGAGTACCAATGAAGGGCTTTTCAATCGATCGCAGCGTGGCAAAACTTGGATCGTCGAGTTGTATCCGAGTTTCAGGCGGGTCGCCCACTCCAGGAAGATGCCCAAATAAAACCACATCCCAATCGGATTGTTGTAGCTGCTCGATCAGGTGTGTTTCGTAACGCTTGAAATGCTCTGATATCGCTAAATCGTCTTCGATCACTAAAACGTTTTGAAGTCCGAGTTGTTTCGCTTGGCGATAAATGGCGAGATGGCTCATATAGCACCCCCGCAGCCCGATCAAGGGAAAAATCCCGGCATGATCTGGTTTCACCGCCTCGAATAATTCCACTTTTCCCCGTTGAAATGGCATTCCAGCTTTCGCCAGTTCTTGTGTAATTTGTTGACGACGATCGTGGCGTTCGGGCAGGTTGATCACATAGATTCGATCGAAGAACTCCAAGAATTTCATAGCGCCGCACCGTCTAACCTGTTCTCAGTAGGTTTACTTATCCCAGTACAGCGAGAATTTACACTCGACCGCATCGCTGTCATATCTTTATGCAATCTTTAGAAATTTAATAAATGAGTTAGAAGTGATACAAAGCCTTACGGATACGCGGTTTCGTTGCCCAACTTTCCGAAAAAATCTCAAGATGTAACAGTTCGCAACGTATAATTGAAGCGAATTGTCGATCACTAGGTGAACGAACGAATGCGAGTAGCGATCGCCGGAGGCGGCTTAGCAGGGTTATCCTGTGCGAAATATTTAGTCGATGCTGGACACACGCCGATCGTGCTGGAAAGTCGCGATGTTTTGGGTGGACTGGTGGCAGCGTGGAAAGATGAAGACGGCGATTGGTATGAAACCGGACTTCATGCGTTTTTCGGAGCCTATCCGAATATGCTGCAACTAATGGGCGAGTTAGATATCCTCGATCGACTTCAGTGGAAAGAACACGCGCTGATTTTTAACCAGCCGGAGAAGCCGGAGACTTATTCTTACTTCAAAGTGCCTGACATCCCGGCTCCGTTCAATGTCATCATGTCGATTCTGAATAATAACGATATGTTGACCTGGGAGCAAAAGATCCGATTTGCGATCGGACTTTGGCCCGGTGTGCTCAGGGGTCAGAAATACGTCGAGGACATGGACAAGTACAGCCTGCTCGAATGGCTGCGTCGTCAAGGAATTGGCGAACGGGTTAGCTCTGATATTTTTATCGCAGCCTCGAAAGCCCTGACTTTTATCAATCCTGACGAAGTTTCCGCAACGATCATTCTGACCGCGCTCAATAAATTTTTACAAGAACGCTACGGCTCGAAGATCGCTTTTCTCGACGGTTCACCGACAGAAAGACTCTGCCAGCCGATCGTGGATCACATCGTGGCAAACGGTGGCGAAGTCCAACTGAAAAAACCGCTCAAGCAAATATTGCTAAACGATGACAATACCGTCAAAGGGTTTCTCATTCGCGGATTAGATGGCGCACCGGATGAATTGATCACGGCAGATCGCTATGTTTCCGCCATGTCGGTCGATGTGATGAAAGTCCTGATGCCGCAACCGTGGAAAGAAATGCCCTTCTTCCAAAAGCTCGAAGGCTTAGAAGGCGTTCCGGTGATTAACCTGCATCTGTGGTTCGATCGCAAACTGACGGACATCGATCAGCTTCTGTTTTCCCGATCGGACTTGCTCAGCGTGTATGCCGATATGAGCGTCACCTGCAAAGCGTATGAAGATCCAAATCAGTCGATGTTAGAACTCGTTCTAGCTCCGGCAAAAGATTGGATCGACAAATCCGAAGAGGAAATTATCGCAGCCACGATGAAGGACTTAGAGCGGTTATTCCCGCAGCATTTGACGGGCGAAAATCCTGCCAAACTGCGGAAATACAAAGTCGTGAAAACGCCTCGATCGGTTTACACCTCGTCACCCGGACGACAGGCATATCGACCCGATCAAGCGACCCCGATCGACAACTTCTATCTTTCGGGCAGTTACACGATGCAACAGTATCTGGGGAGTATGGAAGGTGCCGTCCTTTCTGGTAAGCTGACAGCGCAGGCAATTACGAACGCGCCTGTCTCTACCGCGACCAAGGCAAAACCCTTAGTCACCAGTAGCAATTAGCGCTTTGTCAACCTTTCCATCTGCATATCCGAATGCTGCAATTGCCCGAACAACCCTCTTCCTTTGTACGATCGCTGGCTTCTGTCGATGAGGCTTACGAACAGTGCCGCCAATTGATGGAACACTTTACGAAGTCTTTCTACTTGGCGACGCTGTTATTTCCGACCGAAAAACGACGGGCGATTTGGGCAATTTATGTCTGGTGTCGTCGTACTGATGAATTAGTCGATGGCTTAAATGGCAAAAACGCAACCGATGACACGCTAGATCAGTGGGAAACCCGCTTAGAAAAAATCTTCGCGGGCTATCCCGAAGATGATTTCGATGTGGCACTGGTGGATGCGGTGGAACGATTCCCGATCGAGATTCAGCCGTTCCGCGACATGATCGCAGGTCAACGCATGGATCTCTATCGCAGCCGTTATGAGACTTTTGATGAGCTTTATTTGTACTGCTATCGGGTGGCGAGTACGGTGGGGCTGATGTCTACGAATGTGATGGGATTGGCGGAACCTGATACGAGTGTGCCGTGGTATCGTCCTGAGTCGGGCTATTCACCACTCGATGATGCGATCGCGCTCGGTGTGGCGAAGCAGTTAACGAACATTCTGCGCGATATCGGTGAAGATGCGCGTCGAGGTCGGATTTATTTGCCCTTGGAAGATCTGGAGCGATTTGGATATACCGAAGACGATTTGTTCAAAGGCGTAAATGACGATCGATGGAAAGCATTGATGAAATTTCAAATCGATCGAGCGCGGCAGTTTTATAACCAGGCAGAACGGGGAATTCGATCGCTTAATGAGGATGCACGTTGGCCCGTTTGGTCGGCATTAATGCTGTATAGCCGAATTTTAAACGCGATCGAGAATAACAACTACGACAATTTCAGTCGGCGGGCATATGTGCCGGGAATGCGGAAAATGTCGTTGTTGCCGATTTCCTGGTTGCGGGCGAAGGTGTTGTAAATTCGGGTTGTTTGGAGGAATTGGGCGATCGCAAAAATCCGGGTAGAGACGCGATTAATCGCGTCTCTACGGATCGATCGGGGATAAACGATCAATCTATATAACCGCCCGAATGACCAATCAATCCATTCGTGCCCGCGCCCCTTCTGGCAACGGTCTACCTTTCGGTTCTGGCAACGTCGGACGGCGTTCATACGGTAATGGAATGTATTGCACCGATGGACGACCGCCTTGGGGCTGTGGATACAATTCCATCAGATCGTAAATCTCTCGATCGAGTCCCACCGTAATCGGCAATCCTAGCTCCGAGGCTTCCTCAACCGTGATCGGATAATCGTGCGTCACCTTTCCAGTCGTCAACGCATCGATCACGTTTTCGATCTTGTCTGGATCAATCTTCGGTTGTGGAACAGCATCTTTTAACAAGGTTCGGACAAATCGCTGCACTTGCGCGATCGCTTTACGCGACAAATCCGCCATAATCAACGTTTGATCGTCGATATCCCCGATCGGCTTATCTTCCACAACTTTCAGCACACTTGCTGCCGGAAAGTTACCCAATTGCGGATCAACCGGACCCAACACCGCATTTGCATCCATGACGATTTCATCGGCTGCCAACGCTAACATCGTTCCACCGCTCATCGCGTAGTGCGGCACGTAAACGGTGACTTTTGCAGGGTGACGAATCAGAGCGCGGGCGATTTGTTCGGTTGCAAGTACCAATCCACCTGGAGTGTGCAGAATTAAATCGATCGGTACATCAGGCGGAGTTAATCGAATGGCGCGAAGGATTTGTTCAGAATCTTCGATCGTAATGTAGCGAGACAATGGAATCCCTAACAAGCTAATCGATTCTTGACGGTGAACGAGCAAAATTACGCGACTATTTCGCTTGCGTTCGATAGTTTTGAGTGTGTTATACCGTCGAGTCTCGGTTTGGCGACGTTGCCATAAAGGTTGTAGGGACGAAAAAATGAAAAATACCCAAATTAAGTCAAAGAAACTGAAAGTCATAGAACAACCTAAAGCGGAATACTGCTCCATTGTTTCAGTTTCGATTCTGGGAAATCTCTACCTTGAGAACTAAACTAATCCACGCACCAAGCCGACAAACACACCTTCGATCGCGACTTCTTCCGCCTGTTTTTCGATTACTGGATAGCTCGGATTTGCAGGCTGCAAGATAATCTGATCGCCGCTCCAAAATAAATGCTTCAAAGTCGTTTGCGTCTCAAATCGGGCTGCAACAATTTCGCCGTTTCTAATCGTTTTCGGTTCCGATTCTTTTCTCAAAATCACGACATCACCATCTGCGATCGCGGCTCCGATCATGCTATCTCCCCGAACCCGCAGCGCAAAATACTGACTGATTTGCTGCCGTCGTTTCCCAGCAAAATGCGGCAACGTTGAGATATCAACATACTCATCAACATCAGAATCAGAAAAGGTTTCAACGAGTCCACCCGCTGCGATTACGCCAAGAATCGGGATGTTTTTCGATCGAGGTTTACAAATCACGAGCGACTTTACCGAACCCTCTTTCCAGGCAACATACCCCGCATTTCTGAGATCGGTTAAATGAAAGCGGATTGTATCTTTCGACTTGTAGCCTAGTGCCGCTGCCATCTCACCGTAAGACGGCACAGAATGATGTCGATCGATGTAATCTTCCAGCCAGTCTAATAGTTTTTGTTTGGGAGGAGAGAGGTCAGCCATGACGATTTAGAACAAGTGTACTTATTAGAATATCTGATCTTTATGGATAATTCTAGATTTCTCTAACATTCCCGGTATCCTGCCTGAGTTCCAACTTCACCCTTAGAATGGAGATTGCACCGAACCGCCGAGATAGATATGAGCGCAGAGTTTCTTGATTCGTATGATGTGATTGTGGTCGGAGCCGGACACGCAGGATGTGAGGCGGCGCTTGCGACTGCACGTTTAGGCTGTCGGACGTTACTCCTGACGTTAAATCTCGACAAAATCGCTTGGCAACCTTGCAATCCGGCAGTTGGCGGTCCGGCAAAATCTCAATTGGTGCATGAAGCAGACGCATTGGGCGGCGAGATTGGCAAAATGGCAGATCGGACTTATCTGCAAAAGCGAATTCTCAATTCGTCGCGAGGTCCTGCGGTGTGGGCGCTCCGAGCACAAACCGATAAGCGCGAATATGCAGCGATCATGAAAAACATCGTTGAGAATCAAGAAAATTTGACGATCCGGGAAGGCATGGCAACGGATCTGGTTTTGAACTCGAATGATGAAGTGATCGGGGTTGAAACTTACTTCGGTGTTGCGTTTGAGTGCAAAGCGGTGGTGCTGACCACCGGAACGTTTCTCGGTGGGAAGATTTGGGTCGGGAATAAGTCGATGGATGCGGGTCGTGCGGGAGAATTTGCTGCGATCGGCTTAACGGATACGCTGAATCGATTCGGATTTGAAACCGGACGATTAAAGACTGGGACTCCCGCACGAGTCGATCGACGTTCTGTAAACTTCGACGTTTTGGAACGTCAGCCCAGCGATTCAGAAACCCGCTGGTTTAGCTTTGATCCAGAAGTTTGGGTCGATCGGGAAACAATGGATTGTCATCTGACTCGCACGACAGCAGAGACACATCGGATCATTCGCGAAAATTTGCATCTATCGCCTGTATACGGCGGTTGGGTTGATGCGAAAGGACCGCGATACTGTCCGAGCATCGAAGATAAGATTGTGCGATTTGCGGATAAAGAAAGCCATCAGATCTTTATCGAACCGGAAGGGCGCGACATTCCAGAACTCTACATCCAAGGATTTTCAACGGGATTACCGGAAAAAGTTCAACTGCAAATGTTGCGATCGCTTCCCGGTCTAGAAAATTGCGCGATGCTCCGTCCTGCTTATGCGGTCGAATATGACTATCTCCCGGCAACACAGTGCTATCCAACTTTGATGACTAAAAAAATCAGTGGATTGTTCTGTGCAGGTCAAGTCAACGGAACAACCGGATACGAAGAAGCTGCCGCCCAAGGATTAGTTGCAGGGATCAATGCAGCAAGATTGTGTCAGGGCAAGGAAATGGTCATTTTCTCACGTGAACAAAGCTACATTGGTACCTTGATTGATGATCTCTGTACTAAGGATTTGCGCGAACCCTATCGGATGTTGACTTCTCGATCGGAATATCGCTTAATTCTGCGATCGGACAACGCCGATCAGCGTTTAACCCCGCTAGGACGTGAGATTGGATTAATTGACGATCGACGCTGGACACTGTTCACTCAGAAACAAGAGAACATCGCAGCAGAAAAAGAACGACTGCATGAAACGCGGGTAAAGGAACACGATCCAGTCGGAAAAGCGATTACCGAATCTACTCAACAAGCGATCAAAGGTTCAATCACGCTTGCTGAATTGCTGCGCCGTTCCGGATTTCACTATGTTGATCTAGAGCAGTATAACTTAGGCAATCCGAGCCTGAATCAAGCTGAAAAAGAAGGGGCTGAGATCGATATCAAATACTCAGGTTACATTCAGCGCCAACAGCATCAGATTGATCAAATCAGCAAGCAAGAGAATCGCAAGCTGCCCGAAACCTTGAACTATGACCAGATCGAAACGCTCTCGAAAGAGGCGCGAGAAAAACTATCAAAAGTTCGTCCTTTAACGATCGGGCAAGCCAGTCGAATTGGTGGAGTTAACCCGGCAGATATCAATGCGCTGTTAATTTATCTAGAGATTCAGGCGCGGCGAGTGGCAGAAACTGTGTAGCAAGCACTACTGTTGCAGAAAATTCTTGCAATCAAGTGAATCTAACTCTAAACTGAGTCCGTACTATCGGATAAGCCAGATCAATTGATACAGCAATATTAATTCGTCGGGCTGGTTTATTGTCTACAACAGTTATCATGAACACACTCAAAAAATGGCTCCAGTACGGGTTACTGGGCGCGATCGCTTGTCTAACGCTCGTCAGCATTTCTGTTTTCTCTCAGCCAGTTCATAGTCAAGAGACGGTGACATTAAGAACTTCGCAAGCGATGTTACAGGAAGCTGAAACGGTCTTGATGGCTCAAGGAGCAGAGAGCAGCCCGATCACGCGCTATGTAGCAGTGCTGACTAAAGATGAAGTTGTGCCGACCGCTACGACAAGTAGTGCATTTGGGGCGGCAGGTGCAGTTTTAATTGGCGATCGCTTAGTGGTACGCGGCGATTTTAGTAATCTGTCCAGTCCGTTGCGGGACTATACCACTGACCCCGCCAGCCCACCAAATCCCAACATTACATCAGGCGTACACATTCACCGGGGTGAACCGACTGCCAATGGTCCATTTCAGTATGCGTTGCAGGTTAGCCCAAGCGAAAACGGGCTTCGCGGTCGATTGGCGGGAGAATATACGCTGACAAGTGAGCAGGTAGCAGCATTAACAAGCGGTAATTTGTACGTTGATATTCACACCCGGCAGAATCGTACAGGTGAATTACGCGGCATCTTCAAACCGTTCTAAACTGCTGCAATAAACGAGGGTACGCGGATTCGTCTGAGAGAATATTTGAAAAGTTGTCGTTCGTTGCCACAGCCCGCCCTGAAATGAATTTCGGGCTAATCGACGCAAGTCCATTGAAATGGACTAAGAACCTGAAGCTGGCTCTGAGTCTACTTCAGTAGACTTTCCACCATTAGCCCGAAATTCCATTTCAGGGCGGGCGGCAATCGAAGCGAAGAGACTTTTTATACTTTTCAAACACCCTCTGAGGTTGAGCGATCGCGATATCCCGTTTCTAAGTCAGTTCGATGAATCTTCCCGCTTCGATTCGATCTCGCCCCGAATTTCATTCCGTGCGAGTGAACAACGGATCGAAGGAATTCATCGAACTGATGTCAATTTAGAGATAGTTCATCGGATCGACAGGTTCGCCGTTTTCTCGAACTTCAAAGTGTAAGTGTGGTCCGGTCGATAATCCGGTTGAACCTGTAGCCGCGATCGCTTTCCCACGTTCGACGGTTTCCCCTTCGGAAACAGACAATTCCTGAGCGTGAGCGTACATCGTCGTAATGCCATTTCCATGATCGAGAATGACCGTATTTCCATAGCCGCCGTACCATCCAGCAAAAATCACCGTTCCGCGATCGGCAGCCAAGATCGGCGCACCATAATCCGCTCCAAAATCGACTCCAGCATGAAAGCGCTGATAGCCCAGAATCGGATGAGTTCGATAGCCAAAACCGCTGGTAATGGGTCCATCACTCGGTAAGTTAAACTGTCCAGTTCCTAGAATCACAATGCCGTTTTTGGCGCGTTCTTCAGCGATGCGTCTTTGAATCAGTTCACCGATGCTCTTTGAATCCTTTTCAAGTTGTGCTTCTGCGGCTTCGAGCGCACGACGATTCGTTCTGAGTCGATCGACAATTTCTTTCTGCGATTCTGCCTGCTGCTCGAATTGGGCTTTCTGTCCCATCAATTGTTGAGCCAACAAAGTCGTATTAATTTTTTGCTGCTCGACTTGTTGACGTTGGCGATCGACCGTTTCCGCTTCAGTTTTTAGTTCTGCTAGATTGCGCCGATCGTTCTTGTAGATCTGCTTTAGGCGAAATCTACGATCAAGAAAATCATTCAAGTTCTCACTCTGCAATAGAACCGCCCAACCACTACTACTTTGCTGACGTTGCAAAAATCGCAGGCGGGAAACAGTTGCAGATTGTCGTTGCTGATAGCTTTTCTCTGCTTCTCCGAGTTGAGCTTCTAGCTTTTTCAGCACTCGATTCGCATTACTTAGTTTTGCTTCAGTCGTTTGAATCTGTGTTGTGGTCGCTTGAATGTTCCGACGAATGCCGTTGAGGTCTTTTTGTGCTGATCGCTCTTGGCGTTGAACTTTCTCGCGTTCTTTTTGGATCTGCGATCGCTGTTGGTCTAATTGTTGCTGTTGCTGTTTGAGTTGATCAATCTCCTGCGCCGCAACAGGCAAACACAGCAAAACAACGCAGCATAATCCAATTAGCAGCTTTTTGAGCGAAGACAACGATTGAACGATCGCACTCATATTCTTGACTCACAGCACTGTCAAAACAGGAACCATTATGTCGAGAACTCATCGATCGACCATGCTGAAATTACGGGCAATCTCTAAATCGTGCAGAAATATCCCTGTACCAAAACCGCATCAATACTCAAAACGCTACACACTCGCTAATAAAATCTCCTGTACAGCAGTCGCTTGGGTGTTCACTGGCTCAAACGTGAGTGGCAACTTGATCCAAAATGCTGCACCTTTTCCGCACTCCGACTCACACCAAAATTCACCTGCATGTTTGTCCGTAACGATTTGATAACTAATCGATAGCCCCAATCCTGTTCCCCTGCCGATCGGCTTCGTGGTGAAAAATGGGTCGAAAAGCCGTGATTTCACCTCTTCGGTCATTCCAGTCCCATTATCAGCAATGCAAATCAACACATGCTCACCTGCCGCCGTTGTTGTAATCGAAATGCGACCTGGGCAAGTTTGCCAGCGCTCTGGATCTTGCTCCTCCAAAGCATCGATCGCATTACTGATCAGATTCATAAACACCTGATTCAGTTGTCCACCGTTGCACTCAACCAGAGGTAAATCTCCATAATGCTTGATTACCTCGATCGCTGGACGATGCGAATCTGCTTTCAGGCGACTTTGTAAAATCATCAACGTACTGTCAATGCCATCATGAATATTGAACGGTTTCACTTCTGCCTCATCCAAACGGGAGAACGTGCGGAGAGAAAGCACGATGTTCCGAATGCGATCACAACCAACCCGCATCGAATGCAGAAGCTTTGGTAAGTCTTGCAAAGCAAAGTCTAAATCGCTTCTTTCCAAATGCTGCTGCAACTCTAGCGGGTAAGGCTCTGAATAATACCTCTGATAAAGCTGAATCAGGTGAACGAGATCTTCAATGTAGTCTTCCGCGTATTGTAAATTTCCAAAAATGAAGCTAACTGGGTTATTAATCTCGTGAGCAACTCCTGCAACAAGCTGCCCCAAGCTAGACATCTTTTCGGTTTGAACTAACTGCGCTTGAGCTTTCTGAAGATCAATCAAAGTCTGCTCTAATTTTCGAGCTTGCGCTTCAGCGAGCGTCGCCAAATTTTCTTTAATTTGCAGCGCCGATTGTAGCTGAACCCGCTGATTGCGAAGCTCATCTGCTAACTTCTTGGTATCTGCTAGAGCTGCGTTCTGTGACTGTAGCAAAAATAGAAAATCAACAACCGGATCATGAATTGCAAAATCTTTGAGCTTCAGCCCGAACGGTTCTAGGCTTTTCGTTTCTGTGACCCAAGGTGAACCAATGAACAAGACGACTGCTGGATCATTCAAGCAGATCATCTGCCCTTTAAGCTGCATTCCAGTATGAAGCGATTCCAGTAGAAATAGAGATTTTTCGTGCTTCCTAATCGCACCAATTTCAAAAGAAATCTTTGGGCGATTAATACAAAAGTGCTGGTCAAAGTCACTGTTCAGCAATTCTACTGGATTAACCCTCTGAATCACTTCTCCAGCTTGAATGATTTCTTGCTGATCATTGAAAACGAGATGGAACGGAAAAAATTTCGAGAATAATTCGGGCGTAAACGTCAAATTTAGAGCGTTCATAGCTTCGGAGCGCGTTGAAGAAAAAGTTTAAATGCCTCGAAACAGTCGCTCGGTAACTTCATTGAGCGTCAAATGCTATACCGAGCGACTGTCTCCTCTCAGTTCTCTTTGTATTTCACAACAAACACATCGTGGTCTGCACCGATCTCCCGACTTTCCGTCTGTACCACATCCACTTCAGTGTTAAACCGATCGCCTAGTCCCTTCACCAAGCCTGCAACCATCGGTGCAAGTCCCTCCCGCTCAGAACGATAGTGCAACTGCAACGACCTCTCCTCTGTATCCGTACACTCAAACGAGGGAGGTTGTAACTTGGGAAAGGTTACGCCAACCCGTGCATGAAGATTGTCCAAGTTTTCCAAGAATTCGGGCAGCGTATCACCGCTCATTTCTAGCAATTCACCATACCCTTCTTCAGCCGTATACTTGACCCAAAACTCTCCAAATGCCTGCATGATCTCAGCACTTGATAAACCTAAAACATGACTTGCAGCCTTCACCAATCGATGCGTGAGATCATCAGGATAAGCTTCCATACTCACGAAAACCTCGTCCTGCACTTCAGCCTTCGTTTTAATCTGCGTCCAAATCTCTTCCCCGCACTGCGAACAAACCATATCCTGAATTGCTTTATTGACAAGACCGTACATTCTCCACCTCCATCTCTTAAAGCGTTGATAATAGGATGCCCTCAGAGATGCAGCAGCAACACCTCTGAGAAAACGCAACTTGGCAACGTACGATCGAGGAACTAAGCGACCAGAACTCGCGACTGAGGAGCCTCTGCAATTTGCCGCTGAACTCCATCAAAGAAATTGCGACGAGCATCCATTGCCTCAAGCACTGCACGATTGACCTCACCAGCAATCTCATCATTGATGATTCGAGGTTTTAATAAAGCTGCCAGGTTCGCTGCGTGACTGTCATCGACGCTGATATGAACATCAAAGAACAGCAGATCGTCAGACAAGAATTTTCCTGCACCCGCAATTCCTGTGTAGAGCTGGCTGTATAGCATGTTCACGATTTCTAGTTCGCAGTTGAACAAGCGATGACATTCTCTGAAATGGGAGACCGATTGTTCAATGAACTCGCTGAGCAAATGGTAACTGCACATCCATATCGCTTGCTGTTTGAACACAAGCTGAAGCCAGAGTTGTTCGAGCAAGTCCAGCGGGCTGTTGCTGGTTATGTATCTGCGTGTCTTGATTGTCCGTTGATTGTTTCTGAAGTTGAACTGATTGAGCGCTTGATGGCAGTCAGGGGCAAGTTAGTCAATCACACAGGAACAGGACTTTTGATGCCAAAGCGCGGACAGGCATTGGCGTTTAATTTGGGGCAGAAAAGTGTTGCAGATGCGTTTTCTCAATTAGGCGGGAATGATTTGATTGATGCGGTCGATTTACCTGTGAATGTTCGCATGGTTTACGGACAGATGAATCCTGCAAATCTGAAGCTACCCTTTACCAGCACGAAGTTGCATAGTGATGGTTGGGCGGGGGTTCATTCTGATGCGATTGTAGTGGTTTTGCCTGTGTTTGGAGATATCGACAACATTACGATCGAAGCGGGTGAAATGCCGCGTGAGATGGAACTCGGAGCAATGCGGGTAATGTCTGATTTCGATGAAGGGCGTGATATTCCCAAAGTGATTGCTTATTCGGATGCTCAGCTTCAGCACGGCAAAATGTACTTCAATGATGCACGCGGACTGCATCAAATGGTGCGACGAGTTTCTGAGGGTGTACGAATCTCGATCGATTTTCGGTTCCGCAGAAAGTTCAATGAAGCGTACCGATCGATGATTCCATCTGGAGCGATGGAGTCTGGCATTGAGGAAGACAACTGCATTCCTTATGAAGAATGGCTCAAGGTGGGTCGCGATCTCATGATTGTGTTTGATGAAACGATGGCGGAAGCAACGGCGAAACGTCAGGGTTCTGCTCCCGTTCCACTCTATACGAAGGGCTGTCGTTTGGTTGACCTTTTTTAATCAGGTAACAGAGCAATCAAAACCATGACATCCGTGTTCAGAAGCTCGAAGTACGCTTATTGAGTTTCTGAACACGGATTTTGCTGTCAGCAGATTACAGCACAACTCAATCAGCAGCTTTTTGAGCAAAGACAACGATCTCACATTCTTGAGAACAGGAGCCACTATTCTCCTTCCAATTGATCTCGGTAAAAATGCAGAACACTCAAGCGTAGGTTCGTTGACTTATTTTGTCCGTAGAAGCATTTTTTGAGACCGCGATTTTACTGAGATTACTTCAACGGCTCATTAAATTTTGAGGTAAAGCTTGAGTAAGATACGCAATTCAGCTTTTCTTTCAGCAGAAACAGGCTTAGATTGAGGCAAAGTTTACCGTATTATTACTGAAATGCCAGATTCATATGAAGAATGCTATAAGTCAGCGAAATCATCATGAATCTTCAATAGACTAATGTAATAACTTATACATGTAGTCTCAATTTACTCAGATGTCCAAAAACTTGTCGCCTACGCTTTTAATGCTTTGTTCTGGGATCGCAAGTTTAAGCTTACTGTTTGCCTCAAATCCAGCATTCGCGAAAGCAAACAATGGGAATGGCAACTCGGCTTCCCAAAACAAAGAGCAGACTCAGACCCAAACTCAGACCCAAACTCAGACCCAAACTCAGACCGTTGTCACCCCAACTCAGACAGCCTCCCCTGAAACCAGTTCTTTCACGGTTGGACTTGCAGACTTAGGAAAAATCTTCCGAATCAACTTTGACGGAAATGTTGACACGAAAACAGTCAGCGGATTGACCTCATTCGTTGATCTGACCTTCAAAGGCTTCACCACACAGAACGGAAATACGATCGCGGCTTTCGATGCCCTGATCGACAACACTTCTAGCGGGGACATTCTCTCGCGGGTTTCGGGATTTGGCTTCAACACCAGCGGAACACTTCTCAGCGCAACCACACCTACAACAAGCGGAGTCTACAACAAAGCGCATTTAGGCGGCTCCTTCCCGAATCAGTTCGGGGATATCGGTGTCTGCTTCAATATTGGAAACACCTGCCAAGGTGGAACCAATGGAGGAGTGAACAATAACGCCTCACTGCCTGGAACCTTTGACGCTGGAACTTTCAGCTTCACGCTGGCACTCGCAGGCAACATCAACACTCTGAGCCTCAGCAATTTTGGTGTTCGCTATCAAAGTATCGACAGCGCTTCTCTTGGTCTCAATGGTGCAAGCGGTACAGGTCGCAGTACCTCTGTTGTCGTGAATCCGCCTAGCACCAATCCTCCAGTCACGAATCCTCCGGTTAACCCCAATCCTCCGATCGTCGAACCTCCGGTTAACCCCAATCCCCCCGTCACCAATCCGCCAGTTAACCCCAATCCTCCGGTCACGAATCCGCCTCTGTTCGAGACCCCGATCGATGGAACGAAACCTACCGATCCAACACCGCCCACACCGCCGAGTGAACCCACTCCGCCCCCCAAAGTCATCACACCACCGAAGCCCAAAAAAGTACCGGAACCCAGCACGATCGCTGCATTAACCTTAGTCGGCGCGGTCGCACTGAAGTACCGCAAAAAACAAGAACTCGAATCGGAAATCTAAATCAAAGCTAAGAGGGAGCAATCCCTCTTTTTTAATGTTTGATCGATGCAGATAGAATAGGATCGATCGCTTTTCGCTCTGGGAAATATTCGCTATGACGATCGCCAAACCCGCCCTTAGCTTACCGGATCACACCCAATTGCCAGAGTCCGATGGTACGTTCGTGAAAAACTTCCAGGAACATCCTCAGAGCATTTTGCTCACTACATCGATTCAACCGATTCTAGAAGCGCTGCACCCCGATGGACAGTTTGCGATCGGGCAAGATTGCGGGATTTACTGGCAACTGACTGACCCACCAGAGCGAGGAGCCGAAGCCCCTGACTGGTTTTATGTGCCAAATGTGCCGCCCCTAATCAATGGGCAGTGGCGACGGTCTTATGTGATGTGGAAAGAAATTATTGCGCCGTTGATTGCGATCGAATTTGTCTCTGGTGATGGGACAGAGGAACGAGATTATACGTCTCCGTTTAGCAGCGAGTCCGCTAAGGCTGGAAAGTTTTGGGTGTATGAGCAAGCGATCCACATTCCGTTTTATGCCATTTATGAAGTGCAGCGGGCTTCTGTAGAAGTGTACGAACTGATTGCGAATCGCTACCAGAGATGCCAACCGAATGAGCGGGGACATTACTTGATCGCTCCACTGGGCGTGGAGTTGGGCATCTGGGAAGGGCGATATGGCAATATGACTTCCCCCTGGTTGCGCTGGTGGGATAGTGAGGGCAATTTGCTGCTGTCCCCAGATGAACGGGCAGAGCAAGAACGGGAACGGGCAGAGCAAGAACGGGAACGTCGAGAACAGCTAGAAGCATTTTTGCGATCGCAAGGTTTCGATCCGAATCAGTTGCCCGGATCTTGAGATGCGATCGCGCTTTCGCTTATCGCTGCATTTGTTCCTGTAATAGTTGTTGCGCTCTCGGTTTGTATAGGAGATAGAACAACGATTCGACGTATCTCAATAAATCCTCGCGATTCTCCTGAGAAGTGTAGTTCCAGAAACCGTAGATTTTTGCCAGCGACAACAGTCGAGTTGTGTGAATCTTCCAGGTGTAAGTGCTGTAGACACGATCGATACCTTTGCGAGAAATTTCATTCCAATAGTTCGGATCGCGATCGCATTGCTCCAAAAATTTCAGAATCACGTCTGCAACTTCTTCGTGATCGGTTGGATTGATGTAGAAACCGTTGACTTTATCTTGGATGATTTCGAGTGGACCTCCGAATCGAGTCGCAAAGGTTGGCAGTCCGGTGAGCATCGACTCGAGAATGGTCAATCCAAACGCTTCAAACAAGGCAGGCTGCACGAAAATGCCTTGTCGATCGGCGATCACTCGATAGACTTCTCCGGTGTCGCCTTTTGGCAGTCGCACACCAAGCCAGCGAATTTTGCCTTTGAGATTGTATCGATCGATAATTTCGTAGAGTTTCTCAATCTCACTAATCTCCTCATAGTCATCGGAATCGTCAACTCGAATCTTTCCAGCCACCAAGATTAAATTACAGCGAGATTGAAGCGCTTCGCTTTTTCCGTACGCTTCTGCAAGTCCGGTGAGATTTTTAATACGATCGAGCCTCGCCATCGAGAACAAAGGGCGCTTCGTTGGATCGTCGAGTGTGCCGAAGATGGAATCTGGATCTTCATCGGTGAATAAGAGATTTTCTAGGCGTTGTCGATCGTTCAATAATCGTTCTTCGGTTTGATTAAAGGGGAAATAAACCGCTTCATTTACACCCGGAGGAACGACATTAAATTTAGGGCTAAACAACTCGATTCCATTAACAACATGATATAAATTGGGCATCGTGAAGGACTTATAAGATTCATATTGTCCAACGCTTTCTGGCGTTCCTACAATTTCCTGATAGGTGCTGCTGATAATGAAATTTGCAGCGTTCATCGCGATCAAATCTGCTGTAAATTGCAGTGAGAAGTGGTATTTTTCTTCGGATTCTTGCCAGTAAAGATTACTAAATAGGTATTTCGATTTTTCAAGAGCGTGAGCAATAATGCAATATGTAACTTTCAAACGTCTTGAAAGTAGAAATGCTACGAGATTTCCGTCTGTGTAATTTCCGATGATTAAATCAGGTCTGCCTTGAAACTCGGCTCGAAGTTCGTGTTCGGCATCGATCGAGAATGTCTCCAAATAGGACCAAATTTCAAATCGTGAAATCCAATTCTGAGTCAAATTTAGATTAAATTCACGGAATGGAACTCGTAAAATCCAGGCATCTGTTGTTCCATAAATTTTCTCAAGTCTCTGATTGCAAAGCGTTCCATCACTATTTGGAATCAGTCTCGTTAAAACAATGACTTTCGGACTTATATTTAATCCAGACAGCCGAATGTCTTCCTGCAATTGTTTCTCTAAACTTTTGACCTGATCCAGAATGTAAACAATTTGTCCGCCTGTATCAGGTCTGCCTAACACTCCCTCTTGTCCAAACCATCCATGCGGCGAAATAATTGCCACTCGGAAAATCATCGGAATTCGAGAAACAAACGCTTCTAAAATTTGGTGATCGGGCAAATCGATTAATTGATCTAAAATTTCTAGCGTTTCTCTGACTCGTGCGGTTGTATTTCCCCAACCCGGTTCAAATCCAAGATTTTGCAGATCAAATCGAAATGATTCAAAAGATTCATTCGGATCTCGATCGCTTAAAAATCCCAGCGCTTGTTTTACGCGATCGCTCAATTCTTTCGGTGATCGAATTCGTCCATTAATTAATAGCTGCACCCCATTATATTGATGCAATTGCAGAAATTGAAACAGTGTTTCCTGTCCTTTTCCTGAATCTTGAAAAAATCGGCTCGACAAATAGCGATTCAAATAATCTACGCCTTTTCCAATATTTTTCGGGTCGCGCAGAACAGGCGAGTAATCATAAAACGACGCAAAATCAATTTCAAATACATCACCATCTTGAGGATGATAGTGATTTACAAAGCGATCGCGAATATCTAGCAATTCTTGAATCGTAATCGGCTCGATCGTCAAATCTTCCAACAGACGATACGCCTCTTGTCGCGCAATGGTCGGACGAATTACTAAATATAAACTTTGATCTTCGACGATAATTTCTTGCACATATCTAATTAGTTTTTCCAATCGAAATGAATCTTGTTTGTTGTATTGCTGCGCGAACTCTTCAAACAGTTGCAAAATCTCATTTCTGAGAAAATACTGTTTACCATCCGATCGCAACACACTTGCAAAATTGCGTAAATCGGACTTTTCATCGCTATCTAGAACTGCTTGAATTAGGTCTGACATCTCCGCTCCTCGTAATATTGGTCAGAAAATCGCCATCACACCCTAATGAAAAAAACTTGGGGATCGCGTCTGTCGATCGAAACAATGTTGCAAACCGCCCAATGAGTGAATATGATCTATCCGTTGCAGCCCCCAGTGAAGGCATGACTTCTGATACTTCTGTCTCGTCCGTTTCGAACGATTCGACTCCAACCACCCCGGAACCCGTCTCCAGCCCCGATATCGAAGCGAACTTACTCGATCTCCCCCCGCTCGAAACACCCGATGTACCGAAGACTGCGATCGAGGATCTCCAAGTCCGCCTCAAATCCAAAGAGGGAGTCCTACATCTGATCTTACCGCCCGAATCGGAGGCAACTTCTAAAGTGGCACTAGCATGGGGAGAACTTTGGCAGCAACTGAAACAGCTTTTAGCCGGACGCGAACGGCAATGGCAACCGAATACGATCGTGCATCTAAACTCAGACGATCGCTTACTCGACACGCGGCAACTTAGCGCGATCGCTGAAGCCCTTACCGATGTCCAACTGCAACTCAAATCCGTCCACACTCGTCGCCGCCAAACTGCGGTCGTCGCGGCAACAGCGGGCTATTCAGTCGAGCAAATCACAGCGGCTGATCCGTTAGTGGTGAAGCAGGAAGCTGCAACCGCAATGGAGGAGCCGCTCTACATTCAGATGACTTTACGATCGGGCACTGAAATTCGCCACAACGGAACCGTGCTTGTAATGGGCGATCTGAATCCGGGAAGTACGATCATCGCAGAAGGCGACATTCTCGTTTGGGGTCGGCTGCGGGGAGTGGCACACGCGGGGTGTAAGGGCAATGCGAAATGTTTGATTATGGCGCTGCAATTGGAGCCGACCCAGATTCGGATTGCGGATTATGTAGCGCGTGCCCCAGAAACGCCGCCTGCACAATATTTTCCAGAAGTGGCGTATGTGTCACCGCAAGGCAGTATTCGGATCGCGAGAGCAGCAGATTTTGTCATCCGGAGAGAGGATTAGATCGTATTTTTCAGAATTAAGAACCCCTCTGGAATGAGTCTTAGAGGATGTTTGAAAAGTTGTCGATCGTTGCCATATCCCGCCCTGAAATGGAATTTCGGGCTAATCGACGAAAGTCCTTTGAAAAGGACTAAGAATCTCAAGTTGGCTCCGAGTCTACTTCAGTAGACTTTCCACGATTAGCCCGAAATTCATTTCAGGGCGGCAGGCAATCGAAGCGAAAAGACTCTCTTATCCTCAATTTGAAATTCGTCACGATCGTTCATATCTGCCGTAAAGCTTTGTAGCTCAGAACGAATGCGAATTGTTGCCTGCGCTATGCTAGTGGGCGATCGACCCCGGAATTTAGAGAATTTTCTTTATCTCGTTTCCAAATCGTGCTAGATTCTGAACGCTTCAAATTCCGAATTCTGATATCCTATAAAACCTGTAATTAGGATATTCCGTTCATCTCCAAGGCGGATTTTTATTAATGGCGCGTATCATCGTTATCACTTCGGGAAAAGGTGGAGTCGGCAAAACCACCACGACCGCAAACCTCGGTATGGCACTGGCAAAACGGCGGCGTAAAGTTGCTGTGATTGATGCTGACTTTGGATTGAGAAATTTAGACTTATTATTAGGGCTAGAAAATCGCGTGGTCTACACCGCGGTTGAAGTTTTAGCCGGACAATGCAGGTTAGAACAAGCTTTAGTCAAAGATAAGCGATTCCAAAATTTGGTCTTACTTCCTGCGGCGCAAAATCGCACTAAAGAAGCCGTCACTCCGGATCAAATGCGACAATTGGTAAATGCCTTGTCACGAGTGTATGAGTACATCTTGATCGATTGTCCGGCAGGGATTGAGATGGGCTTTCAAAATGCGATCGCTGCCGCACGAGAAGCAATCATCGTCACGACCCCCGAAATTGCAGCGGTTCGAGATGGCGATCGGGTCATCGGACTGCTCGAAGCGAACAACATTAAACGGATTAATCTGATTGTGAATCGGATTCGACCGAATATGGTGCAAGCGAACGATATGATGTCGGTCGAAGATGTGCAAGAAATCCTGGCGGTTCAACTGCTCGGAGTAGTTCCGGACGATGAGAAAGTGATTGTTTCGACGAATAAAGGCGAACCGCTGGTATTATCAGAAACACCCTCGCTGGCGGCAACGGCTTTCGATAACATTGTGCGCCGTTTGGAAGGAGAACGGGTACCCTTAATGAACTTAGAACCGCCAAAAGAAGGGTTCTTTGCTCGATTGTTTGGTCGATTTTCAGGTAAGAATTAAATTCATTTCACTGTTTGCATCTGTTGCTCATGATCACCGAATTTCTCGATCGCTTATTTTCTCGAACTGTGGACAATAGCCGCACGGATGTTAAACGTCGGCTCAAGTTGGTCTTGGCACACGATCGAGCAGATTTACCGCCCCATATGGTTGAGGAGTTGCGAAAGGAAATTCTCGATGTGGTGTCGCGCTATGTGGAACTCGATGAAGGGATGGAGTTTTCGCTGGAAAATCATCAGCGATCGACTTCTTTGATCGCCAATCTTCCGATTCGACGAATTCGGACAATGACGGATGATAAGCCTGCGGAAGATGGGATTCAGCTTGATTTAACCCTGACCGAAGCCGTTTTAACCGAAGATCCGCCCAAGACTGAACCCGCTAAGCCTGCACCACCGAAGAATGAATCGAATTACGGGTAAAACAAAGCTGCTGGGTGTGATTGGTGATCCGATCGAACATTCCTTGTCTCCGATCATGCACAATGCGGCGATCGCTCAAATGCAAATCGATTTCGCGTATGTTCCGTTTCACATTCGACCTGAAGATTTAAACACTGCGATCGCGGGTTTTCGTGCGATCGATCTCCGAGGCTTCAGCGTTACGATTCCGCACAAACAAACGATCATGCCGCTCTTATCTGAGATTACCGATGTGGCAAGAGCGATCGGAGCCGTGAATACCGTTTGGAACAGCGATCGCGGTTGGTGTGGCACGAATACGGATATTGTTGGATTTATGGCACCGATTAGAGAGCGAGATTGGAAATCCTCGATCGCGCTTATTCTTGGAAATGGTGGAGCCGCGAGAGCCGTTGTAGCAGGTTGCAATCAGTTAGGATTTGCAGAAATTCATGTAGTCGGACGCAATGCTGAGAAGATCCAGGAATTTGCTCGATCTTGGTCACTCGATTCGCTGTCAGTTCACACTTGGGAGCAACTCTCTGAGTTTCTGCCTCGTGCGGATTTGGTGGTCAATACTACGCCAATCGGAATGTCACCCAACTCCGATCAATCCCCTTTAACTGAAGAGCAAGCGAATCTGATCAAACCTAATGCGATCGCTTACGACTTGATTTATGTGCCAAATCCGACGAAATTTTTACAACAGGCACAACAGCGGGAAATTGAAGCGATCGACGGTTTAGAAATGCTCGTCCAACAAGGCGCGGCAGCTTTGGAAATTTGGACAGAGCAGACTGTTCCTGATGTGGTGATGCGGAGATCGTTACGAGTTCATCTTGGCTTCGAGTAGAACGATCGAACTGTGCTCCAAACAAACGGAATGATCAGTGCGGTTATCCAGAAGTAATAACCGCTCCCTAGGTGCTGTAGCTTCATTTTATTAATCAATGCCTCATCAGCGGGTAGGGTCTGGTGAAAGAGCCAAATCGTATTCGTGATGCCGACGACAAGAGCGAGGGCACTAAACGCGATCGCGATTCGCTGATGTTGCATCCAAACAAACAAAAGACTCAGAAAGTAGGGCGGATTAGCAAACCAACCAAATTGACTGAAAAAGATTCCTAACCAAGCTGTAAGCAACACACTGATTCCGTGCTGAACTTCAGGCGAAGTATAGCCCGAAGATTCCGAGCGGATAAAGTAAAAGACAGGGTTAGCAAGAGAAATCGCATACAGAAATAAACTGACAAAGACAACAGCAGTTTTCATGACGATTTAGAGTGCGATCGATAATAGTTTAGATGCTCTACAAGTTCACCGAGACAAACTCCGCTTTTGATTGCGCTTCATTTTTTCGGAGTTAATTTCTGCATCAAAACCGTATGCCGTGATACCGAACTTGCTAGGCTGATAGTACCTTTTCTGGAGGTCGCGATGTCTTCTCTATTAGCGGATGCCTCACAACGATTGCAGCAAGCTTTGAAATATACGACCCTTTCCGAAGATGCGATCGAGTCTCTAAAATACGCGAAAGCTTCCTTATCTGTTGCAATTCCAGTCCGGATGGATGATGGTTCGCTGAAAGTGTTTCAAGGCTATCGAGTGCGCTACGACGATTCGCGTGGAGCAGGCAAAGGAGGTGTCAGGTATCATCCTAATGTCACTCTAGATGAAGTGCAATCGTTAGCATTTTGGATGACGTTTAAGTGTGCTGCGTTAAACTTACCGTTTGGAGGAGCTAAGGGCGGTATTGCAGTCAATCCGAAAGCTTTATCAAAGTTGGAATTGGAGCGATTGAGTCGGGGGTATATTGACGCGATCGCAGATTTCATCGGACCAGATACCGACATTCTCGCGCCAGATGTTTACACGAATGCGATGGTGATGGGCTGGATGATGGATCAGTACAGCATCATTCGACGGCAGAACACACCGGGAGTCGTAACTGGAAAGCCGATCGCAATGGGCGGGAGTTTGGGACGAGATACCGCGACTGCAATGGGTGCACTGTTTGTGATTGAGGCAATGTTACCGAAGTTTGACCGGAAGCCGCAAGATACTACAGTTGCTGTTCAAGGGTTTGGAAATGCGGGAGCTACGATCGCAGAATTGCTCTACCGGGCGGGCTATAAAGTGGTTGCGGTGAGCGACTCTAAAGGGGCAATCTATTCTGAAGCTGGATTAGACATTCCGAGTATCCGACAGCATAAGAATTCGACTCGTGAAATTCAAGCGGTGTACTGTGAAGGGAGTGTTTGTAATCTTGCAGACCACGATCGCATGACCAACGAAGAACTATTAGAACTCGATGTTGATATTCTGCTCCCTGCTGCCTTAGAAAATCAGATCACTGAGACCAATGCAAACAACATTCGAGCGAAGCTCATCTTTGAACTTGCAAATGGTCCGATTACATCTAGTGCAGATGCAATTTTAGAGGACAAAGGCATCTATGTGTTCCCAGATATTCTCGTGAATGCGGGCGGTGTTACGGTGAGCTACTTTGAATGGGTACAGAACCGGAATGGATTGTACTGGACATTAGGAGAAGTCAATCAATCACTACAGCGGAAAATGGTCGAGGAAGCTGAGCGAATTTGGTCGATCGCGCAAGAACTTTCAATCTCAATTCGAACGGCGGCTTATGTTCACGCACTGCAACGATTAGGAGAAGCGATTGATGCCAAAGGCACCCGCAATTACTACACCAGTCGTTGAAGACAACTTTTCATCTAATTGGCTCGATCGCCCCCTTTCGCGATCGCAAAAATTTGAGCCGCTCTCGGTGATACTACATATCGCCAGTGCCACGGTTCATTACTCACGCCTTGCCAGTTATTTTTCGGAAACGATTGCTCAAAACCGAACTGATAAGCGTTCGCATTCAACCATTGATAAGCTTTCGTTTGCTCAAAGCTGTACTTTAAATCTGTGTCGGGCTGTTGTTGGTCGGCAATATCGATCGCGTATCCGGTGTGATGTTCACTGTGTCCCGGTGGTGCACTCAATCGCGCCGCCGCTTCCGCACTTCCGCGCCGTTCAATTTGTCGCGCAAATAGAATTTTTTGATCCGCGATCGTCCGAAATCCCGAAATCGGCATCAAGCTCACACCCTGAGATTGTGCCAGTGCTACCATTTGTTTGAACGCTTCCGCTGCTTCAAGATCCAGTGATTCTGGTCGCTCATAAGAGCCACGAACATATTTTCCAAACGTGATCAATCGAGCCGGATCATCTTCTTGATAAGGCAAATGACCGTAGAGCGTTTTCACCACAGGAGCAGGCTTCTCGACGGGTGTAGGTTTGACGATCGGGTCTGTTGGAGCAACAGAAGGAGACACGGTTGCAGCAGGAATCGTGGGTTTTGGAGTCGTTAGGGTCGGAGCGGGAGAGGCAGCGACCGGAGACGGGACTTGAGTGACTGCGTTTTCTTCGGGTTGCATCACCCAGCCGATCGCAATCACGATCGCAGCGGTCGCGATCGCGATTCCAAGATTGCGGAGTTGAGCAAGACTGATCTGAACTTTCATGATTGCTCGGTGATCAACGTCCTCAGTCTACCTTAACTAATTGGGCTGCAATCCATCCGTCTGCACCGGACTTGGGGAAGTAAACCTTGTACCAGGTGTAGCCGCCCGCATCTTGAGCCGTTTCCAGAATTCGGACGCGATCGCCGGGATATGCCATGTGGAGGGTGGAAAATTTCGTTCCGGGTCCACTGCGAATGTTCTTGCTGCCTGCCTCACCCACTAAGATGGCGTTTGTGTCATCAGTTTTAGGAGGATTTGGGTTCTGTGGCGGATCAGGCTGAGCGATCGGATCGAGCTTCAATAACTGACTTGCAACCCATCCCGTCACACCCGACTTCGCAAATCGCACAGAGTACCAGCGGTAGCCACCTGAATCAAGCGCACTATCGGAGATGAAAACGCGATCGCCGGATCGGGCTGTGTAGGTGACGGGATTGTTCGTTCCTGCACCAGAGCGAACATTGGTTGAACTATCTTTGTCGATGATTGAGGCGTTGCTATCTCCGTTCTGGTTGCCTTCTGAAGCAGAGGGAACCTGGGGTTGTTGGGGTTTAGCGGGAGCCGGATCAGGGGCGGTTGGTTGTGGATTGTTGTTTAGAGGTTGAGCCGGTGTCTCTTTGAGTTGCGTGGTGGGAGGACTGACAGATGGAGTGGGACTGGTGGACGGGGTAGGATTCGATGCGATCGTCGTTCCTGGAAGTTGCGATCGCAGCATGAAAGCTCCTCCTAAAATGCTCAAGCCGATGATGCACCCGATCATGACAGAGCGTTTCCACTCTCCAGATGGAGCGGCGGCGACTGAAACAGGTTGAGAATTTTGAGTCGGTATAGATGCGATCGCTTGAGTGTGAATGTCTGAGGGAGCAGGAATCGGAGGCGGAGTAATCGGAGGAGCAACCGTGGGGGGAATCGTTGCGGCAACCGATGAAGCTTGAAGTGCAGAGAGCATTTCTACTGCGGTGGCAAATCTCAGATGAGCACTCATCTGCACCGATTTATTAATGATGGCTGCAAATTCTGACGTGATCGAGGGGGCGTATTGTTGCCAGCTTAGTTCTCCGTTCATCGGGTTGGTATCAAGCTGTTGGGGAATTCTGCCAGTGAGAAGATAGATTGCAGTCATTCCTAAACTATAGATGTCACTGGCAAACACGGGGCGACCTGCTAACTGTTCCGCAGGCATATAACCGGGTGTGCCCACGACGATCGAGTTTGTACTATTGCCCTGACTATTGACGATCGTGCTCATCGATTCTTTCACGGCTCCGAAGTCGATCAAGACAGGCTGACTGTCTCGCCGCCGTAAAATGACGTTATCAGGCTTGATATCGCGGTGAACGATTTGCTGACGATGTACATACGCGATCGTCGGTAAGAGCTTCATCAGAATCGATCGCACTGTCGCTTCTGACTGGATGCCTTCGTTTTGAACTTTCTGAGCTAAGGTATCTCCTTCGACCCATTCTTCAACGAGGTAGAACTGCTCATCTTCGGAAAAGTAAGCGTAGAGTTGGGGAATTTGATCATGACCATCACCCAAACGCTCTAGGATTGCTGCTTCGCGCTGAAACCGATCTTTAACGATTTGATGAATTTGAGGATTATCGTGAATCGGTTTGAGTTGTTTGACGACGCAACGGCGATTTGAGGGAATTTGCGTATCTTCGACTAAAAACGTTTTACCAAAACCACCGTCGCCTAGAAGACCGAGGACTTTGTAACGATGGCTGAGCAGGCTAGAGGGTGTTTGGTTAATCATTTCAATGCAATGGTTAAGAGCAGGAGAATAGATAGCGTAGGGGAAGCTACACGATTCGATGCACTCATTTCCGATCGATCAGTGAATTTTGGGGACACGATCGCTGTTTCTATTGTCGCGATGTCTGATGAAGTCCCTGCTACTCTTCAGATTTTCTCAACGATCGTACTGTAAAAATTTGTTGCTTACGTTTCTCGCTCGACTAGAATCACGTTTTCAGTGACTTTCTCGAAAGTATCGTCATGGCTAATCACGAACAATTGACGGAACGATTTAATATTACCGATCGCTTCTGCTAAACTTTCTCGTCTCGGTCGATCCATGTTCGTCGTCGGCTCATCAAAAAATGCAATGTTAATGTCTGCTAGAACTTTCAATAATGCTAACCGAACTGCTAACGCAGCACACATCTGTTCACCACCAGAGAGATTAATAAACCTGCGAGAATGTGCTTCTTCTTGCACCACGATTTCATAGTCTCGTGTCCACTGTAGGGCAACATTCGGACGATTGATTAGTTCACGGAATAAGCGATCGGCTTCATAAGAAATGGTTTGAACATAGCGTTCAGTGATTCTTGGTGCCGCTTCTTTGTAGGACTTCCGCGCAAATTTGATAAATCGATCGGTTTTCTGTTTTTGTTTCAGTTGCGTTTGAGCTTCGGATCGATTCTGTTGAGTCACTTGTAGCTTAGCCAGTCTAGTTTCGCATTCATCTAGACGCTGCTTCTCGATCGGGAGTGTTGTACTGAGCGAAATCTTTTGGCGATTGGCTTCTTGATAGTCTGTGTTAATTCGTTTTACTTCTTCTGGATCATAGGTTTCTTCGAGTTGCGCTTTTTGATTAGTGAATGATTTGAGTTGGTCTTGATAGTGTTCTAATTGTGCGATCGCTTCTTCGAGTTGAGCTTTGCGCTCTTTGTAGCTGTTGGCAGATTTCTGATGTTCGAGATAGATTTGATAGTCCGATCGATCGCGATCGCGTAAATTCTGTTGTTCTTGAATCTGCTCTGCTAAATTCTCGAATGCTTGCAAATCGGAGTCAATCTTGGTAATTGCCGCTTGAGCAGTATCAAATTCAGTTTGCAATAGGGCGCGTTCAGTCTCAAGACTAGAGAGATTCTTTAGGTCGCGGGCGAGATAACGACTGCGATCGCGGGGATTTTCTAAACCTGTTAACTGTTCTGTGATTTTGTTTAACTGTGCTTGTAGTTCCGGTTCTGCAATCAGTTGGGATTGATGTTCAGCGATCAGCGATCGTAGTTCTACAACTTCAGCATCAAGCTTTTCTTCTTGATCAAATTTAGCCTCTAGTCCGCGATACTGAGCTTCGTGGTCTCGATAGAGTTTAAGCTGGTTCTGAGTTTCTTTGAGCGATTGTTTTAAGCGATCGACAACTGTTTGCTGAGATAAATCATCCAGAATACCTTGAAGGTCTTGCATCAGATGACGGTTAAACTTTGAACTATTTTCGAGTGCGGTTAGGACTGCTTCAATTCGGGGTTGCCAAATCGGTGTGGCTTGCAACTCTTTTAGGGTGGCGGTTGCCGCTTGTACTTGTTGAGTCTGGATGTCTCCACGCTTTTGAGCCTGCAACATGATCTGCCGCAAGTCCGCCTCAAATTGGGTAGCAGCTTCAATGCGGCTGAGTTGTTGCTGGTAGCGTTGCTGTTGTTCTTCGAGTTGGGGAATTTGTTTGACGATCGCGCCTAATCCTTCTAAGCGCTCGATCTCATCGCTCAGTTGTCTTTGACTAGCTTGAAGTTGTGCAAGTCGTTTTTCGTCGCGTTGAAGGGTTTGTTTCCAGCTTTGACAAGTTTGAAGTTGTTCGCTTAGCTGTTTTTGTTTTTGCTCAAGTTCAGATTGTTGTTCGATCAGCGGTTCTAACTGTTTTAGGTCGGCTTCAAGCTGCGATCGACGTTCTTCTTTTTGCGCGAGTACTGCAATTTTCGATTCACACGCACCGAGAGCATTCGCACGTTTTGCACGATCGCGCATCAGTTGTTCTTGTTGCGATCGACTTTGATCGAATTCTCGAAGGGCTTGTTCTGCTTGTAAGTAAGCTTGATAACTATCACGCCGCTCTGTGCAAATTTTGACAGATTTCTCAGCCGCTTCTAGTTCAGTTTTGAGACGTTCGACGTTCAGTTCTTCAGAACGAATTCGACTCGAAATCGATTCGAGATTGGTTGTTAGTTGAAGAACTTGAGAAGCAATTGCCGTGTACTTTTCTTGATCAGATTTTAGTCGATCGTATTGTTCTTCCCATTGCTTCAGATCGGTTTGAATCTGCTGGATTGTCCTGCTCAGGGTTTGCTTCTGTTGGCTCAGGTCGTCCCATTCCAGGAGCAGTTCATCATACTGTTGAATGTCACGTTCTAGCTTCTCAGATTGAGCTTTGGCAAATTTTTCTAAGTCGCCTAACTCTTTGTAAACCTTCTTGTACTCTTCGACTTTCAGAATCGGGTCAAAAACTTTCTTTCGCTCTTCGGCAGTTCCGAGAAAATCTACAGTGAATGTTCCTTGTGGAACTCCGATCGTATTGCGAAACAATTGAGATAAGTTCGTTCCCGCTGGTACTCCCAAATGTTCGCGCAACCAAGGAAGCACATCTTCTTTTTTGGTGTAGCTTAGCTTTTCGCCGAGTTCTGGATCGTAGATCGTATAGCTCGATCGAGTACAGCGATTAATATCATACGTCCGCTGATCTCGACTCGAAATAAAGCTCACCCGCACTTGAGCACTATTGGCACCGTTGCGAATCAAATCTTCTTTGGTGTACGCGCCCGAATAGTCAAACAACACCCACGCGATCGCTTCAAGAATGCTCGTTTTTCCGGCTCCATTCTCACCACAAATCGCATTCGTCCCCGGTTGAAACGAAAAAGCGCGATCGCGATGAAACTTGAAGTTGGTCAGGCTAACCGAGAGAATTTCCATACTGTTGATTTTACGGCAGATCAGATGTTCTGATCCACAATCGGGAATGGAATCGATTTTAACGTCGATCCGGGCATTCGAGAATTAATTTCGATCGCATAAAAGTTCATCCTAAACACTTTCACCCCTGAAAATTCACGGTTCAAACACGATTGTAGTGAATCGCTGAAAATCATACAGAAAAAGCATCCGGAGACAACCGAGAATTCTAGGAACATGAAAGAATAAAAGCTAGGCGACCTGAGTGAGTGAATTCCGATGTACGACCTCGCAAATTTCACAAAAGACGATATGCGGCACTGTGCGATCAAACTCCGCAATATGGATGAGCGATCGCACAGTATGGAAGAAACAGCGAATCGAATGGTGCGCTACCTGTATGAGAATTTGATCGATCCCCGCACTGGGCAAAGTGCTTGTGCATTAGTGCGATTCTTCAAAACTCATCCATATGGCGATCTCAGTCTAGAGCTACAAGAATCAGCACAGGCGATTTTGAAAGGTCGATCGATTATCAGAGCGACCAAATGTTTAACGCTACTCGCCACCGCAGGCGATGAAAAATACTGGAACGATCGACGAGATTCCACCGGGCATCAAGCGATTCCTCTGATCGATGAGGATTTCGTTTATCGCGCTCCAATGATTTTGCAACTGATTCAACAGTTCGGCTTAGAAATCAGCGCGGTCGTTGACACCGCCCCTACGCTAATTACGAAAGTCTCGCATAAAGCCTTCAATGTGTTTTATGTCCCGGAGGCGGTCGGAAGCCCTCACATTCCCGCTCAAGCTCAATTTGTCGTGCCTTATAAGATCCAATCGGTTTTAGGATTTGGCGGTATGTTGCCTTCTGGCAATTTATTTGCGGTGATTTTGTTTAGCAAGGTGCCAATTTCGCTTGCCACCGCAGGACATTTCCGATGGATTTCGGCTTATGTGCGGATCGCCGTGGAATCATCCGATCGCAATGTTTTTCCTCCCGCCCTCGCTCCGATGCTCAGATGATCATCGTTGAGCGAGTTGCGGGGCACGTCCTGTTAAACCTGACATGACGCGAAAGACGATCGATCGGATTGGCTGAATGTTCTGCAAAAACCACAAGCTGAAGCGGCGAAGCTGCACGATCGGGAAAATCTGATTTGAAAAAGTTCGATTTAGTAAATCGGTAATGCTCAAGATGATCAGATTTTCCCACTGTCGCCAGCGTTCATATCGTTTTAGCACCCGCACACTCGCAATATCCTCGCCGCGCTCCTTTGCGGTTTGAAGGACTTGCGCCAATGCGGCAGCATCTCGAATTCCCATATTGATGCCTTGACCGCCCAACGGATGACAACTATGTGCCGCATCTCCGATCAACGCTAACTGCGATCGAACATATTCACGACTGTGCATCAATTGGATGGGAAAAAGATAGCGATCGCCTTCGATTTCCGGTGTCCCAAAATGAGCACCGTATCGCTGTTTGAAGGCTGCAACAAATTCGCGATCGTCCATTGCTAACAATTCTTTCGCTTCTGAGTGTGAAGCCGTCCAAACAATCCGACAACGATTATCCGGCAGGGGCAAAATTCCAGAGGGTCCGGTATGCCAGAACCACTCATAAGCGGTGTTGTTGTGGGGGACTTCGAGCTTCATCGTCGCCACCACACAAGCTTGCCAATATTGCCAGCCGAAGGTTTTGATTCCCGCTTGTTGACGCAGCGGAGAGCGCGATCCATCCGCAGCGACAACTAACCGCGATCGAATTTGTTTGACTTCTCCATCCAGCAGCACATCGAGCACTACATCATCGGTGTGATACTCCGTTTTAATGACTTTTGCAGGACAGAGCAGATCCACATTCGCGCAAGTTTGCAACTGTTCCTGAAGCGCAGAAATCAATACCCGATGTTCTGCCACATAGCCCAATGTTTCCGTTCCGATATCCGGTGGTGCAAACTGAACAGCGGTGGAGTGATTCGCATCGGAAAGGCGAACTTTCTTATAAGTTTCGACTTGAGAGCGGATTTGCTGCCAGACATCCATTCCTGCAAAAATCCGACTTGATAACAGCGAGATCGAATAAGCCTGAGAACGAGAAACCGCCTGTGATTTGAGTTCAGCTTCAATGAGTGCGACTCGAAATCCAGAGTCTTTTAGAGCACAGGCGAACGTCGTTCCGACCACACCGCCGCCCACGATCGCGATATCGTATTCAGAAATTCTCGGCTCCGGGAATTGCATAGCTGTCAAGCGATACGAAACTTTACGTCTATTCTCGCGTAAATTTCTGATCCGAGCAATCAGAGTATATGTTTCGCCCGCTGAGTTTATGAGGGAAATTCCGCCAATGTGCTGATTTGCGAGGGGTTTAGCGATCTTAAGTTCACCCAGTTGGGTGAGCGGTTTGGATGAAGCGGGTGAGATCAGTCTCACTCTATTCTAAGAATCGAATAGAGCACAGACACCCCGAAGGACAATGGATGGGGGCATCCAGAGATCCTACGGGGCTTTTTTTATGCGATCGCTGCCATCATCAGTTCTTCTGCAATATCAAAATTCGCGGTCGCATTTTGAACATCATCGAGCGAATCGAGTGCGTCCATGAGTTTCAGAAGCGATCGGGCGTGATCAGGATCAATGACTTCGATCGTATTTTGCGGAATCCAGCGCAGTTCAACCTGAGAAACGGTATAGCCCTGATCTTTGAGGCTTTGACTCAGATTTTCTAAGTTCTCAACGGTGGTAAAAATTTCTGCGGCTTGTCCGTCTTCGGTTTCGATCAATTCGTACGAATCGGCTCCCCCTTCGAGGCAGGCTTCGAGGAGGCTCTCTTCGTCGATCGAGATTTCTTCGATTTTGCGTCCCCGTTTCTGGGGTGCGAAGGACAACTCTACAATGCCCCGCTGCTCGAACATCCAGCCGACGCAGCCTGTTTCTCCTAAATTCCCGCCGTTCTTACTAAAGGCTTCTCTGAGGTCGGCAGCCGTCCGATTTCGGTTGTCGGTGAGGGCTTCGATTAAAACAGCAACGCCGCCCGCTCCGTAGCCTTCATATTGAATCGATTCAAGTGGGGCATCAGTGCCGAGTTTGCCCGCACCTTTGGCGATCGCACGATCGATGTTTTCGTTGGGGATGCCTGCGGCTTTGGCTTTCTCGATCGCGGTTCTAAGCTGAAAGTTTCCTGCCGGGTCAGGAACGCCATTTCGAGCCGCAACAATGATTTCACGGGAAACTTTGGTGAAAACGTTCGCTCGTTTTGCGTCTACTCTCGCTTTTTGGCGTTTAATGTTCGCCCATTTACTATGTCCTGCCATACCTACAAGTCGTAACGAGTGCGATTAATAGGATATCGAAAAAGTTAAGATTTGCCTCCGGTAAAGGTGACTCCCTGAATGAAATAGCGATTGAAAAAGGCGTAAATCACAAGTGCGGGAAGCGTGAACACCATCGAAGCCGCCATGATGTAGTTCCAGAACGTTACGTATTGACCTTTGAAGGCATTTAAGCCGATCGGTAACGTGAACATTTCAGGATTCGACATCACAACAAGCGGCAATAGAAACTCATTCCACGAACTCATAAAAATAAAAATTGTTTGAGCTGCTAGAGCAGGTTTTGCTAACGGTAGAACAATTTGAAAAAAAGTTTCAAATCGATTTAGCCCATCAAGTTGTGCGGCTTCTTCTAATTCTTTTGGAAAGTTGATGAAAAACTGCCGCATCATGAAAATGAAGGTGGCATTTACCATTGTTGGAACAATTAATCCTTGATAAGAATTCAGCCAGCCTAATGATCTAAGAATCAGAAATCTAGGTAGTAATGTGATTTGAGCAGGGACAACGAGAACTGCCAGAATTAAGAAGAATAGTAAACTACTTCCAGGAAATCGAATTCGAGCCAGCGCGTATCCTGCCATTGAGTTGAATAAGAGATTGAAAAGGGTGACGAAAACTGCCACGATCGCACTATTCAGCAACCATCTGCCAAACAGCGGTTCTTGTAAGAAAATCTGCCGATAATTCTCAAGCGTGAATTCTTGAGGAATAAAGTTTGTACCGCTGGCTGAGATTTCAGAAAGTGGTTTGAATGAGGCAGAAAGCGCCCAGAGAAACGGGATAAAAGTGACGATCGCATAAAGGGTCAATCCTCCATACATCAACCAAATCCACCAGCGAAAATTCTGTGTTTTTAGCATTAATCTAAGCTCTCTTCTTTAAAGAAATACCGTTGAATCAACGTTGCGATCATAATCGTGAGGGCAAGAATTAGGGTAAGCGCGAGTGCATATCCCATATCCAAGCGATTGAACGCATATTGATAAATCAAAAGTACGATCGTTAATGTTGAGTTATCCGGTCCACCTGATCCATTCGAGAAAATGTAGGATTGATCAAACAATTGGAACGTGCCGATAATCCCGATCGTAATTACGAAGAAAGTAACAGGTTTTAGAAACGGCAATGTAATACACCAGAACTTTTCCCAAGTCGTTGCCCCATCAATTGAAGCCGCTTCGTACAAGCTTTCTGGAATATCTTGCAGTGCAGCTAAATAAATCACCATGAATAAAGGTGCGGTTGCCCAAATATTCATCAGCATGATTCCTTTCAGTGCAACTTCTGGATCACCGAGCCAATTGTAAGTTGGTAATCCTAAAAAGCTCAGAAAATTATTCAATAACCCGTTCGAGTTATAAATCCACATAAAAATCAGAGTAAGCACCGCTGAAGAGGTCACAGTAGGCAAAAAGAATGCAACTCGAAACCAACTTCTGCCGCGAATTTTAGCATTCAGTAATAAGGCAAGAAGTAGCGCAAGAATCGTTTGACAGGGCACAACAATCAGGACATATTGAATCGTATTCTGTAGCGCGATCCAAACTCGTTCATCGTCTTGAATTCGGATAAAGTTGCGTAATCCAGCAAAGCGAAAATCAACTTCTCCGAGGAGTTGAACGCGATAAAAGGCAAGGACGATCGCACAAATAATAGGCAATACAAGAAACGCACCTAGAATCACGATCGCAGGTGTCATAAAAGCGTAACCGGATAAAGCTTCTCTATTTTTCTGTTTTGAGATCATCTTGATAAATAAATTTCTCGATTTGCAGTATCTTGAGCACGTTTCATCGCTTCAGGTAACGGTTGCTGTCCGAGCAATGCGCTCACAAATTGATTATCAAAACTGGTCACAATGGTTGGCAATGTTTCGCCCGCCTGCCAAATGGTTCCGTATTTTGCACCGGACACAAACGGCGAATAAATCGGATTACGATCGTAGTTCAATCCCGCAAGGACTGATCGCCGAGACGGTAATGCGACTCCTTGATTTGCCCATCGTTTCATTCCTGCTTCATCGGTTAGGTATTGGATCAACTTCCAAGCTGCATCTTTCTGTTTTGATTGGCGATTCATCACATAAGCAACCGTGTAAAGCATTGTGCCTTGTCGATCGTTAATTTTCGGAACTTCTGCGGTTTGAAACTTCAGCTTGGGGAACGTCTCTTTGAGATAGGGAATCGCCCAAGCGCCGTCGAGCGTCATCGCCACTCGTCCCTGTCCAAAGGCTTCACTATTCGAGTTCGCTCCGACATCGGATGCCTGAGCCGCAGTACGATCGCGCCGATATTGATCAATCACAAGCTCCAAGCCTTTCAGCCCTTCTGGACTGGCAAATGCAGCATAATTATTCGGGTCTACAAGCTGCCCACCGAAGGCTTTGATCATGAAAGTCTGACGAGGCAATTCTGGAACAACACCCATTCCGTAGCGATCGATTTTGCCGTTTTTGTCACTGGTTAATTTCTTCGCGGCTGTTCTCAATTCGTCCCACGTTCTCGGTGGTTGAGTGATGCCTGCGTTTTTCAAAGCAGTTGAATTGTAGAATAATGCCAGCGTTGAAAAGTCTTTTGGAATGCCATAAACCTTTCCATCGCGCTTGAATGCGTTTAATAAATTGGGTTCAAAATCATTCAGCTTAAAGTCTGGTTTGATATAAGAATTCAGCGGCTCTAATACACCGAATTTCATTAAAGTTGGTGCTTCAAACGCTTCTAGATAAAAAACATCGGGTGCCACTTCTCCGATCAAACGAGTTCTAATCACATCCATATATTGACTATTGATTACTTCTCGTTTTACTTTAATCGTTGGATTTTTTGCTTCAAATTCTCGAATTGTTTGATCGAGTAATTTACCTTCGTTTGGATTCGCTTGCCACCCGCTTAAAGTGATTTCAACTTGATTTGTATTGTTCGATCGACAACCCACCGTGAAGCAAAGTAACGCGATCGCGATCGAACTTGGAATCAACTTTCTCATACACTATTCAGTGAATTGTGATTTCTTCATCCTAATCATGTCGCTACGGTTTGCCCATTTGCTGAAATTTGTTTTTACGATCGCGCTTTGTCTTACCCTCGTCGCTTGTCAGCCTGCCCAATCCTCGAACGTGATTCGGCTGACTCTCTGGCAAGGGGTGAACCCGCCGCCGAATCGGGACGTGTTGCAGAAATTGGTCGATCGCTTTAATCAACAAAATCCCAACATCCAAGTCGAATCGCTCTATGTCGGACAGGGCGACCAGCAAATGCCGAAAATTCTCGCGGCAGTGGTTGGAAATGCTGCACCGGATATGTTGTGGTTTGCGCCGATGATCACCGGGCAATTAATAGAACTCGATGCGCTAAGGTCGATCGACGATTTGTTCGCCGCTTCCCCGCTCAAATCCGAACTCGATCCGGCTCTACTTAATACGATGCAATTTGAGGGTAAAGCCTGGTCAATTCCTTTTAGCACAAACAATGTCGGTATCTATTACCGTCCGAGTTTGTTCGCATCGGCAGGCGTGAAAGAACTACCGCAAACCTGGGCGGAATTTCGGCAAGTAGCAAAACAATTGACCCGCGATACAAACAATGATGGAAAAGCGGATCAATATGGAATGCTGCTACCGCTAGGAAAAGGAGAATGGACGGTTTTTACTTGGCTGCCCTTTATGTTTAGTGGGGGTGGCGTATTGGAATCACAAACCGGAGTCAATATTGCAAATTCAGGCGCGATCGCAGCTTTACAGTTCTGGCGCGATTTGATGCAAGACGGCTCTGCAATTCTATCTCAACCCGAACGCGGCTATGAACTCGATGGATTTCTAGCAGGTAAAGTCGCGATGCAGCTTTCAGGACCTTGGACGCTCGGACAACTGCAAGCGACCAAAGTTGATTTTGGAGTGTTGCCGATTCCGAAAGGGACGCAAGCCGGAACCGCGATCGGGGGCGAAAATCTCTTCTTTTTCAAATCGACTCCAGAGCGAGAACAAGCTGCGTTTAAGTTTGCGGAATTCGTCATGAGCGAGGAGTTTCAGACCGAATGGGCGATCGGGACTGGTTACCTACCCACGAACTTGAAATCGCGAGAAAGTCAGGCTTACAAGGAATTTCGCTCCAAACAGCCAGCAGTCGATGTGTTTTTGAGTCAAGCGCAATTTGGGCGATCGCGTCCGATTTTTCCAGGCTACAACCGGATTTCGGATAATTTAGGGCGAGCGATCGAAGCCACATTACTCGATCAAGCCACCCCTGAAGACGCGCTAAAAGCATCACAGCAACGATTAGATCTGATTTTCATGAACTAGCGGAGTTATTAAGCAACGTATCAATTGTTAAAGAAGAATGTGATTTTCCACCAGATCTGAGATGTGTTTTGTAAGATGAAATTACTAAAGAAAGGTATTCCAAGTTACCAAAAACGCCCGCCAAACTTCATTAAGGCAGGTTCATAAAAACCCAAGCCCAGATCGGTTTCCGGTCTGGGTTTATTATTGGTCGAACAAATCCAGCGGCAAATGTCCAAACGTTTCATTCACGCCATCGTCAAATGCGGACTGACAGGATACTAATGCACCGCGATGCTCTCCAGCATACGGTTCCATGTGCGATCGACCCGTCAACGGATTGAATTTGATATAGATCGTTCCGGGAATTGATCGCGTTTCGGGTACATCATATTTCAACGCACTCGTATAGCTCGAAAGCGCTTTCAATCCCTCTTCAGCCGTTTCTGCACAGATTCCGAGAATTTGATAATCAGACAAATCTGCCACGATGAAGACTGCTTCTCGAATTGCGGCATAATCGAGCGGTTCAGAAGATCGTTCGGTACAGATAAATTGCCGCAAAATAGTTTCAGCTTGCGATCGCGTCATGAATTTCGGTTTGAGGTCTACGATCGAATTAGTTTACCGTCTAAAGTAGTAGTACAAGTTTTCTATTTATCTTATGACTGCCGATCCTGTTGTTTCCAATGTGTTAGAACTGCGCGAAAAGCTGCTCCAATCGCTGCGAAGTACGTTACGCCCCGGACAGCGAGAAATTGCAGATTGGCAAGAAGGGCGATTAGCAGTCTCAGCGGTTCCCGGAGCCGGAAAATCGACCGGGATGGCAGTCGCGGCAGCCGTTGCGATCGCACGTCATCAACTCCACAGCCGTCACCAATTAGTGGTGGTTACATTTACGCGATCGGCAGCCGCCAATATTAAATCGAAAATTCGCGAGTATTTGAAAAAACTCAGCTTACCTCAAGGTGGCTTTGTCGTTCATACGTTGCATGGATTAGCTTGGTCGATCGCGAGAAGTGCCCCAGAGCGATCGGGCTTCAGTCCCGATTCAATCCTGATTACTCCAACTCAAGGAAGTCGATTGATTCGCACCAGCGTAGAACAGTGGTTAGGACTCAATCCAAATCTCTATCAACGCTTATTAGAAGGGCAACAATTCGACGGAGAAGAAACCGAAAGACTCCGAAGACAAGCCGTTTTGAGAACTGAAGTCTTACCTGCATTAGCAGAGACAGTCATTCGAGAAGCGAAAAGTTCGGGATTGCTACCGGACGAGCTACGCAATCAAATTTCATCAGATGAGTATTCAATTCTGTCAATTGCAGCAGGACTTTACGAACAATATCAACTGCAATTACAGAACCGGAACTTTATTGATTACGATGAGATGGTTTTAGGTGCGCTACGAGTGTTAGAGCACCCAACCGTTCGTGCTCGTTGGCAATCTCAAGTATTTGCTGTGTTTGAAGATGAAGCACAGGATTCTAGCCCACTCCAGACAAAGCTACTAGAACTATTAGCCGCTGAGCCAGAATCGAACAATCAAAACTTAGTTCGGGTTGGCGATCCGAATCAAGCCATTAATTCGACCTTTACACCCGCTGATCCGGTGTTCTTTCGAGAATTTTGTCAGACTTGTTCGATCGAGAATCGTCTAGCCGAAATGAACCAAGCAGGTCGCAGTAGCCGCATCATTCTCGAAGCCGCAAACTATGTTCTAAATTGGGTCAATCGAACTTACGGCAAAGAAGAAACAGCACCTTTTCGATCGCAGATGATCCATCCCGTTTCAGCAAACGATCCACAAGCCGATGCAAATCCCAACCCTGAAGGATTAGGCTTTGAGATTCACACGCCAGAAGATGTGCATCAAAGCGTGGAATGGATTGGAAAAAGAGCGATCGCATTGTTCAACGCTTATCCAGAACGAACCGCTGCTGTGTTAGTTCGTACCAATGATCAAGGGCGATTTGTAGCTCGAGAACTATCCCGCTGGTTTGATGAGAAACTGTCTGTCTTTGAAGTGGGAATGCGCGATCGACAATCACACATTCCAGCAGAGATGCTTTCATTGCTGCAATTTCTCGATCGACCTCATTCCCCAGACAATCTCAAAGCTGCTTTATCTGTGTTCGTCGGTCGTCGCATCATTCCCAATCAAGATCTCAACGCACTGATCACTTTCCCAGAACAGTTTCTTTATCCTGCTCCCCTTGATCCCCCTCAAGATCCGCAAGTTCAGCAAGCCAGCCGTTTTTGTACCAGTTTACTGAGAGCCAGATTAGAACTTCCCCTCTATCAGTTAATCTCATTTCTAGCTTACACCTTGAACTATGAGCAAACCGAACTAGCAACGGCGGATAAACTCGCAGAGCGCATCATGCAGCAAACTAGAGAAAATTCGCTCACAGCATTGTTAGAAGTACTCAACGACATTGTGAGTTCAGAGCGATTTGAACCTGTCGAAGCTGAAGATGACGATCGCTATGTTCGCCCCAGTCAGATCACAGTGATCACAATGCACAAAGCGAAAGGTCTGGACTGGGACTATGTATTTATTCCATTCCTGCACGAGAACATGATTCCGGGTTCACTCTACATTCCGCCTGCAATGCAGTTTTTAGGCGATTTCACACTTTCTGAAGTCGCACGAGCGCAAATTAGAGCGATCGTACATCAAGAACCCATTCCCAACACCGAAGAAGCGTGGGAACGAGCGGGATACTTAAAAACCGCTGAAGAGTTTCGATTGCTCTATGTCGCCATGACACGAGCAAAACGATTGTTGTGGATGTCTGCGGCAAAGCAAGCGCCGTTTAGTTGGAACAAACCGGAAAATTTAGACGATCGTAAACCCTGCCCTGTGATCCCCGCTTTAAAGCAGCAGTTCCCGCTCTCAGTAATTGGCGAAACCGACGAAGAGGAAGATGATGTAGAGTTCTAGAAGTGCAAGATGTCAATCATGGCTCAAACTCCTACCCCAACTACGCTAGAAGAGTTTCTAAAGCTGCAAGACACTAAGCCTGCAAGTGAGCTTATTCATGGTCAAATCATTCAGAAACCAACGCCCACGGGAAAGCGAAGTGCAATTCAGGGCGAATTGAGTTCTATGATTGGTTCTGAATTGAGGAATAAGAAGATTGCTCGTGTTTTTCTCGAATTGCGCTGTGTCTTCGACGATCGAGCAATTGTTCCTGATATTGCCATATTCACTTGGGATCGTATTCCTCGTGATCCAGATGGCAAAGTAGCAAAAGAGTTTTGTCTTGCTCCAGATTGGACGATCGAAATTCAGACTCCAAGCACGAAACTCATCAAGAAAACGCTACACACTCTAGAGCATGGAACACAAATGACATGGATTATTGATCCTGAAGAGAACGCAATCCTTGTTTACTTTCCCTCTCGACTCGTTAAACTTTACGACCTGGAAACACCCAACGAACAGATTGATGTTCCAAAGTTTGCCAAAGGTCTTACTCCAACGGTTGGACAAATCTTTAGCTGCCTCGAAGCATAAAAAACTTTTTAGGAGCCTGTTAGTAAGTACAAAGATACTTTCCCAACTTCTTCGCTACAACAATGCGACGAACTCTTCGATGCTCAACTCAACATCTCGAATAATTGCTCTTAATGTTCCTTTTGCGATCGCTGGATGGTCTGGAACAACGATTTGAGCAAAAGGTTCATCTCGCCGCATAATAATGTGGCTGCTTTCTCGTCGTTTTTGATAGAAGCCGATTTTCTCTAGCGCTTTGACACATTCTTTCCCGGAAACACTCGGCAGCTTGCTCACACAACCACCAAAAACGCTTCAAAATGATCTTCTGGGACAGGCAAGCCATCTTCTTCCAGAGCAGCGACATATCCAGCGATCGCTTCTTTGATATTCGATAATGCTTCTTCTTTCGTTTGTCCTTGACTATTGCAACCTTTCAAGCTTGGACATTCTGCAATCCAAACGCCGTCTTCATCCCTAGATAAAATAACCTGTCTCGTCTGTTGGTTCATTCGTGCAAACCATGTCGCTGCTGACTATTTTAGCGATATTGCGGTGGGGATCGCATGATCCCCATTTTGATTCAACTTAGTTCAGGATGCCGTCTTTCTTCGCCATCGTGGTCATCAGATCGATCACGCGGTTTGAGTAGCCCCATTCGTTGTCGTACCAAGAGACAATCTTGAAGAAGTTGGAATTCAGTTCGATTCCTGCACCTGCATCGAAAATGCTCGATCGACGATCGCCCTGAAAGTCAGTCGAAACCACTTCCTCATCGGTATAGCCCAAAACACCCTTGAGCGATGTTTCTGAAGCTTCTTTCATCGCTTCACAAATTTCTTTGTAGCTCGTCGCTTTCTCAGTTTTGAAGGTTAAGTCAACCACCGAAACGTCCGGAGTCGGCACACGAAACGCCATTCCAGTCAGTTTTCCTTTCAATTCAGGAAGAACCAATGTGACCGCTTTAGCGGCTCCAGTTGCGGCAGGAATGATGTTCTGAGCGGCTCCGCGTCCACCACGCCAGTCTTTTTTACTCGGACCATCGACCGTCGGCTGTGTTGCGGTCATCGCGTGAACCGTGGTCATCAAACCTTCGACTAAACCAAATCGATCGTTCAACACTTTCGCCACTGGAGCAAGACAGTTCGTGGTGCAGCTTGCATTCGAGACAACCGTATCTTTTTCGGGATCATACGAATCGTGATTTACCCCCATCAGCAAGGTTTTGACCCGCTCTGGATCTTTTGTCGGAGCAGAGATAATGACTCGCTTTGCGCCCGCTTTGACATGATTTGAGGCGCTGTCAAAATCGGTAAAGAGTCCGGTCGATTCGACAATGTAATCGGCTCCCAGATTGCCCCAAGGTAGCTCTGCCGGATTCCGCATCGCAAAACAGGGAATAAAGCGATCGTTGACCATGATGCCATCCGGTTTTGCTTCGATCTTGGCGGAATGGACACCATGCGTAGAATCGTACTTCAACAAATACGCCAAATTATCCGGCGGAACGAGATCATTAATTCCGACAACTTCAATACTTGGATTTTCAAGCGCTGCACGAAACACCAGGCGACCAATCCGCCCGAAACCATTAATCCCTATTTTCACAGTAGCCATTGGAAAAAACTCCAAATTTTAAGAGAAGAGACACGTCAAATTTTTGGTGTTTCCTCACGCTATCGCATTTATCTAATCAGTTCGATAGATGTAATCTTTTCCTCACGGTTGAGCCATTTTGTTAACGAATGCTCACTTTCGATCGCGGATTTTTCATTGCTTATGCTCCAACTTCTTTAAGCATTGTGCGCTATATCAATAAAAGAACTTTTTTGGAGCAGAAAAAATGTCGCGCACCAAACCTTATCAATCTTCACTACTCCGGTTTCTACATGGTGTGAATGCTCTGTTTGTGATTGGTGCTTTGATTACGGGCTACTGGGCGTACAACACGTTCGATGGGCGTTTTGGCAAGATTCCGCTACCAAGAATTAATCCGATCATTGATTACCACGGCACGATCGGATTGATGTTTTTTCTGTTTGCGCCACTCTTTGTGATTTATAGTCTTTGGCTCGGTCGGAAGAAATTGATTCAGAAAGACTCGATCGGACAATTATCGCAAGTGAGAAAACCGATTTGGTGGATTAGTCTACAGCGATTGGTTAATACAGGAATGTTAGGTGCGATCGCATTTGCAGCCATTAGCGGGAAATTGATGGATGAAACCTGGTTGCCAACTGGAGAATTGCATCATTTGGCGTATTCTCTACATTTACTTTCGTGGGCGACAATGTTGGTGTGTTTAGCACTACATCTATTAATGAGCGCAAAGGTCGGAGGCGTAACGCTTTTATTATCTATGAGTAGCTTAAAAGTACGTCCCGATGACCATCCGAAATTTTGGTTCAACCAACTGCGCGATCGAGTTAAATAACAATGTCTGCTTTAATCGGGGCTGATTCATGAGTTTTACAATCCAGAACGTTTTGATTGCGAAAGGTGAGGGATATGAAGCGGTTGATGTGCAGATTCAAAACGATCGGATTGTCGCGATCGCGCCGAAGCTAGAAGTCATCGGAACCGCGATCGATGGCACAAACAAGCTACTACTACCCGGATTTGTCAATGCTCACACCCATTCTTCTGAGATGTGGCAGCGCGGCATCATTCCGCCATTGCCGCTCGAACTTTGGCTCGCAGAACTCTATGAATTCACACCGCTCAATCCAGAGCAAGCTTATCTGAGTGCGGTTGGAACTGCGATCGAAACATTGATGACCGGGGGAACTACAGTTGTTGATCATTTAGTGCTGATTCCAGGACTAGAGATTGAAACGATCGCGGCTGCAAATCGAGGCTATCGAGATGTTGGAATTCGTGCTTTTATTGCTCCTTTGATTCAAGATGAGGATTTAAGTGCAGGCATTCCCACAGGTGGCGATGAAGTCAGTCGCGGGGACTATGTGCGACCGACACAAGCCACATTGGAACTAGTTGAGGAAGCGGTGAAACAATTCCATCGCCCGGAGGAAGGTGTTGAAATTATGGTGGCTCCGACGGGCATTCAGCTTTGTTCAGATGCGTTGTTTGAGGGGTGCATTGAATTAAGCGATCGCTATGATCTCAGTCGTCATGCTCATTTACTCGAAACCAAAGCACAAAAGTTATTAGCGAGTGAAAAGTATGGCTGTAGTGCAGTACAGCATCTCAAAGACATTGGTTTTTTGAGTGAAAAAACTTCTCTCGCTCACTGTGTCTGGTTGGATGAGCATGACATTAAACTCATGGCAGAAACGCGATCGACGGTTGTTCACAATCCACTGAGCAACTTACGTTTAGGCAGTGGAATTGCTCCGATTCTGAAGTACCGTCAAGCTGGCGTGAATGTTGCTTTTGGGTGTGATGGTTCTGCAAGCAATGACTCTCAAGATTTGCTAGAGGCGATCAAAATTGGTTCGATTTTGCATTCGGTGACAGACTTTGATTATCAACACTGGATCACACCACGGCAATCTGTAGAGATGGCATCGCTTGGAGGTGCAACTGGATTGAATCGATCGGATCAGTTTGGTTCTTTGGAAGTGGGCAAGAAAGCGGATCTCGTGATGTATGACTTGAAATCACTATCTTTACTGCCTCGAACTGATCCGATCGGGCTTTTAGTGCTCGGTCGTCCTGTGAATGTGGTCAGTCATGCGTGGGTCAATGGTAAATCTGCGATCAGTGATCATCAAATCTGCAATGTGAATGTTGAGGAGCTGAAGGAAAAACTATTCGATCAAAGCGAATGGACTCCGAAACGCAAATCGATCGCCGTTGCCGAAACCGAAGCCCGATATCGCTCTGTGATGGGTCTTAGCTAAACCAAACTAATCCAGCGACGATCGCAATTCCCGCAATCAACGCAACCCAGATAAAGCCATTGTCTTTGGTATTCACCTGGCTTAAATCAACTTCTTCAGGCACGATCGACACTTTTTTCTCCGGTCGCTTTCGAGGAGTCGTTGGCGCGAATTTCGATCGACCAAAATCGCGATCGGATTCGTTTTCGTCGATCGCACCTAGATCTGGAATCTCCGTCAGCCATTCCGGGCGCGTTTTCAATCGCGGAGCTTCCAGAATATATAACAGTCGTCTGCCTTGCTTACGAGTGGTTAAATCGGGATGCTGGCAAGCTTTTCGGCACAGGGTTAACGCTTCCGATCGCTGTCCTGCCGCTTCGTAAGCCGTCACTAGCCAAATTTGCATCTCGCCGCTCAATCTGGAACCTGGAGCGACCAGAGCATTCGATCGCTCTAAATACGTCACTGCCTGCCGATAATCGCCCCGCTCGAAGGCAGCTTTTCCGGCTTGATATTCTCGGACTGCGAGATCACGCTGTTCTGTCGTCATGCTGAAAGGATCAATACGCCTATTTTTTAGAGTATCGAAATCCTAGACATTCTGTTCATCTGCCTTGGCTTGGAGTTCTGAAGGTAACTCTGAATTTTTGGTATACGATCGCACCGTATTCATCTCACCCCAAGCCACTTTTTCACACAGCGTCCTTGCGGCTCCTAGCTCCTGTCCTTCAGTATCAAAGAGTTCCGCCCAGCCATCGTCGCCATCCGTACTAACCGTCACCGCGTAGATGTCTTGATTTTGAATTTTTTCTTGAGCAACCGCAACCGAACCCCAATCTGAAATTTGATTCAAGTAATAATCGTAAGCTTCTAAAACAGACTGGGGAACAGTCGATCGCACTTTTTCATCACTCAGATCCAAACTCATCGCCGGATTCGCCTGAAACGATTGAACCTCAGTCTCTTGTGCTTGATAAGCTTGGGCGTGTTGATTTGCCCAACTGTCTCGAATCGTTTGTAAGCGATCGCTCATAGTCCAATCCTGATTTTTCCAAATTAATAGAATAGCTCACGCTAGTAAGTTATCAACAGAAACACTAAATCCTTGCAATACCTTTTGAGTACTGACTGTTTCACCTAACGTTTTGAGGACTTGATTCTCAGCCGTAATCACCAAAACATACTGGCTTTCTGGAAACACCAGCCAAACTTCTTGACACTGAGAAGCTAAGTACTCGCGAACTTTCGTAAAAACTTCCTCTGCTTTGTCGGTTGGAGAAATAATTTCAGCAATTAGCAGAAAGCTATGAGGCAGAACCTTGAAATTACCATGTTGAGCAACCAAATCAGGCGAAAGGTAAGCAACATCAGGACAGCGGACTCTCTCAATAGTCCGACAAGGCGTTTCTGTATAAATCTCTCCACCTTGCTGACTAGACTCCTGATAGTTGCCCCAATACCGAGCGAGTCTAGCTTGAATTCGTCCCGTTCTTGCATTCATATCCTGTTTTTCAATTAACTGCCCGTCGATCCATTCGGTGTGATCGATCGGGTCTTCTAAAAAAGCCTCCAGTGAAATTGGGGGCGCGATGGCGATCGACATTTCTGTTCTCCTTTAGCTAATATCGGTATCCCAACTCGGATTCCGCTTGAGCACGATTTCGCGCTTATCCACCATTGTCATAAATGCAGGTAGATCCGGTGAAGCTTTACTCGTTAATCCCAATTCTGCAACGGCTTGATTGCACGTTTTACCTTCGGTCATTCGGTAGGCAATGTCTTCGATGTTTGCCCAAGTTAGATCACTCTCGACAAACGCTTTGGTCATTACATTGAGCAAATCAACCCAATTGTTGCCCTCAGCTTTCGTCATCATCGAATGGGGAATGTTGAGCGCACGATCGAAGCTGTAGTACCAGGTTTCTGGCTGACGCGGTAAGAGATTTTCAAACAAGGCTTCGTGATCCGGATTGCTCACTGCTCGATCGGCATCAGTCGAAACAATAAACATCGGGGGAGTCGTAGCCGTTCTCGATTCATTCAAAACCTCACGACCGATATCGAGAAAGACTCGGAGTTGTGGAAAAATGAATCCTTCATAACCGAGCGGTTCTCCAGGCTGATCACTTTGCCACTTGAAATAACCATTGAAAAGTTTGACAAACAGATCAACGACTTTATTACTGCTGCTGAGATAGGAAGCAAACAATAAAGCGCGATCGACCTGCGTGGGTTTCTCCAGTGCTAACCACGCTGCCATCGTGCCGCCCCCAGACAGCCCGCCCACGATAACTCGATCGCCAAATCCTTGAGCCTTCTGCAACCAGTCCAGCGCGAAATCCTTATACACCTGCGGATCGATCGGCAGCGGGGGCGGATTTTGCCCGTTCCAATCGCCTGCCTGACCATGACCCGGCAATCGAGGAATGATCACGTTATAGCCTGCTCGATAAAATGCCTGTCCCATCGGAGCAAACTGATAAGGAGCAGCGGTGAACCCGTGAAAGAACAGGCAGACTTTTGAGGTGGGCGCAGAATGCAAAAGAAACTGCGATCGACACGACTCATTCCGAATCGGCAATCGATCTTCCTGCTGTTTGATTTGCTGAGGGATCGATCGTGCCGCGATCGAATAGCCGCTTGAAGAATTGGTGGACATGATAACAAGGAGATGCAAACAGTACAGTCAGAATGCCCGACTTTACAGCATGAACTCTGATCCGACGATCATTGAACCTGTGCCTTCATCGGTGAAAATTTCGAGTAAAAGCGAATGCGGCATTCGTCCATCGACAATGTGTGCCGCCTTCACACCCTGTGCTAGCGATCGTACACAACAGTTCACCTTTGGAATCATCCCCCCTGAGACAATGCCATCATCGATCAGCTTCCGCGCTTTCTGAATGTCCAATCGGGGAATCAAGGTCGATGAATCTTTGTAGTCGCGCAGAATTCCCGCTGTATCAGTGAGCAAAATCAATTTCTCGGCTCCTAACGCCGCTGCAATCTCACCTGCAACTGTGTCTGCATTAATGTTATAAGCCTGTCCGGTTTCATCGGCAGCGACACTCGAAACCACTGGAATATGACCATTCTTTACCAAGGTTTCCAAAATCTGAGGATTCACCCGCGTCACTTCTCCCACAAATCCGATCCCTTCCTCGTCTGCGGGACGCGCTTCAAACAATCCCCCATCTTTTCCGCACAGTCCAACCGCTGAGCCACCCGCTTGATTAATCAGCGAGACAATTTCTTTATTGACGCGCCCGACGAGTACCATTTCCACCACATCCATCGTCGCGGCATCCGTCACCCGCAATCCATTCTTAAACTGAGCTTCGATGCCCAACTTATTCAGCCAAGAATTAATCTCAGGTCCGCCACCATGTACCAGAATCGGACGCAACCCGACACACGCCATAAACACCACATCGCGAATGACTTTTTCTTTGAGGGTGCTGTCTTTCATCGCCGCGCCGCCGTATTTCACAACGATCGTGCGTCCGGTGAACTGCTGAATATAGGGAAGGGCTTCGCTGAGAATCCGAACGCGAGTTTCTGCGGCACTTTCAAGGTATTCGGTGTCTTTGAGCATGGAACCAATCGGTAAAAGTGATCTGACCTACGATCGCGTACTTTACCACCCTCGGATCGTGATCTAAGTTACCGTTTGGCACAACTTAATCTTTTTTGCTCAAAGCTCGCGCATCACTTGCCCTAAAAATGCGGGCGGAATCTGCGACAGTGCTTGAGTTTGCCCCTGAATGCCATCGCGCTCATAGATACCTCGGATAATTTGACTGAACTGCCCGACCGCACTTTTTTGAAATTCCGGCTGATTTTCCCATCCTTGCGCCGCTCGAACTTGATGCCTCAGTGCATGATGAAGAAATTTCGTCCGATCGCTAAGGCTCAATTCAGTTCGGGCATCGATCGCAGTTTGATAGTAAGCCAATCCAATATGATGATGCGTCGCAGACAGATCAAAGCTTAAAGGTGGTGCGTGAGGGGTGCTTGCAGCTTCGAGATATTGCACTGCACTGAGGGCTTCTTGATAAGCATCGATCGCACAAAGCAGATGAATTGATCGATCGTCGTAATGCGTCGTTTGTTGGTTTGCTAAGTGCCAGTAAGCCGTTCCTAAATTGTTCTGAGTGGCAGCGTAAGCGAGTGGGGCGGCTTCTAGGGTGCGATAGATTAATGCAACTCGATAAGCGCCGATTGCTAAATGCAGAAAGTCCTCTGCCATTGCCAACTCTTGAACGGCTTGATCACAGCGCGATAAATTCCAGTATGCGGTGCCCAAATTATTCTGAAGCATTGCGTAGTAAAGCGGTTCGTGCTCTGGCGTGTAATATCTGAGTGCTTCATTGTAAGCTTCGACCGCTGCTTGAAGATGCTGCACTGGGGCGCGATGCTGCGCCATGTTCCAGTATGCGGTGCCTAAATTGTTCTGAGTAGCAGCATATCGGGCTGGATCAGTTTCAAACGGACGAGCTTGAATCGAGGCACGATAGGCATCGATCGCTGATTGTAAATTCTCTTCAGGCGATTGATGCAGTGCAAGATCGCTATAAACCGATCCTAAATTGTTCTGAATCATCGCGTAGGTTTGCGGCTGATGTTCTGGATTCGTACGATCGACTGCAAACTGATACGCTTTGAGCGCTTTTTCTAAATTGGTGACAACAGAGCCGCTACCGCTCCGCGCTTTGATCCAGTACAAATTCGCAATGTCATTGAGCAGATCAGGCACTTCATCGGATTTCATGTCTACAAGCTTTAGAGCTTGCTCATAGGCGCGAATCACGATCGTTAAATGCTCAGCCGCAGGGCGAACCGGATCAAGTCGATCGCGATACCAATCTCCGAGTTGACGATAAGGAACAGCGAGAGAGGCAGCCGACGATCGCGCTTGGTGTAAGTCCTCGATTTGTTGCAAAATTCGCAGCGGTTCAGAATCGGGATTATTTGTTTCTAAAACGTTCACCAGTGCCGTTTGATCATCGAGATTGACGGTTTGCATCACGGATGCCACGACAAAATCAGCCAGTTCAGAATCCAGCTTGAATTTTCGATACCCGTTTGATGATCCATTCGGTGCAGGTTGAGATTGAATTTGATCCTGCCCGAATGGATCACCTTCAAACTCAAATAAACCTGTCCGCCACTGCCAAAATTCAGGAACCGATTGCTGAATCGCTCGACACCAGGGACGAGTAACCCAGAGAACCAGATTGAATTCTAAATTTCCGAGTTGTTGCGCGATCGTGGTTAATGATTCTAGAAAAATTCGCTGAATGTGAACGGGTTGGCGCGTTAATCGATCGATTCCTGTAATCTGAAAATTCGGAACTCCACTTTCAGGATTCAAATACGGCTGAAGTTGATCCAGTACATCTGGATTGTCTAAATTCAGCGCAAAACTGGTAAACCGTGAACCGTGCGGATTTAACTCGATCGCTAAATCGGTTTCGAGCTGAGTTGCCAACTGACTCCGCAGCGCTGGGTCATCACTAACGGCGATCAAAATCTGCCGACGAAGATTCAAACTCAACGCCAACCGTAAGCGGAGGTAAATCTGTTGATTCAGGCTTGGAGAACCCTGAGCGATGATCTCAGTCACGGGAATATCAGGAGCAAAGTGACGATCGACAACAGACATCAGCATTACAGGAACCGGGCAATAAGCGCAGTATAAACGAGATACTGATTTCTTCGTCCGTTTCTACTGGTGTTCAGGATGAAACTAATTTTTCCGTGTAAATACTATTGTTTTGCTTCCAATTAGAAAAACCAGGCTACTCAATCTCGAAGTAACCTGGTTTTGCTTGAATTTTATTGTGAGTGAAAACTTTGTGCCAGCGTTAGGATACGGAAACCGCAACAAACATCAAGCCTCCGACCAATATCGCACCAACCGTGCCGAGAATGATGAAGTTACGCTTTTGGCTTGCAGTGGGTGGTTCTGCCTCATACATTTTCGGTTCGACCGCGAAATTGTTTAGCAAACCACCTTCTTCCTTGACATATCGCATGAGCAAATTTCCCTTAGTGTTTTGTTAACTTTAACAATCTTAGGGCAATTGCTCTCACTCTTAAGTATGAAAACTTAATATTTTGGAATGGTTTTCCTACGAATTAATTCTGCCTGTCATCGGAGAACTTGCACTGGCATATTCCTTCACAGGAATTCGTCCCGCCTGATACGCTAATCGTCCGGCTTCCGCTGCGAGATTCATCGCCCGCGCCATCAGCATCGGATTTGCAGCTTGTGCGATCGCAGTATTAATCAGTAGCGCATCGGCTCCCATTTCCATCGCTTGAGCGGCTTCGCTCGGTGTTCCGATTCCGGCATCGACCACGATCGGAATCTTCGCATTCTCGATAATGATTCCAATATTGGCAGCATTGCGAATTCCTTGACCTGATCCGATCGGAGAACCCAATGGCATCACCGTAGCACATCCCACTTCTTCCAAGCGTTTCGCTAACAGCGGATCAGCGTTCACGTAAGGCAACACGGCAAAACCTTCTTTGACTAATTGCTCAGCAGCTTCGAGTGTCCCGATCGGGTCAGGCAGCAAATACTTTGCATCGGGAATCACTTCGAGTTTGACGAAATTATTGTCTTCTTGTCCCAAGAGTTTCGCCATTTCCCGACCCAATCTTGCCACCCGAATCGCGTCTTCTGCGGTCTGACAGCCAGCGGTGTTGGGCAGCATCCAAATTTTGCTCCAGTCGATCGCTTCTGCGAGTCCTTCGTGTCCAGGGGCATTGGTCTGCACTCGACGAACGGCAACAGTGACAATTTCACAGCCACTTGCCGCGATACTTTGACGCATTTCATCAAAATTCCGATACTTTCCGGTTCCCGTCATGAGGCGAGACTGGAATTTGCGCCCTGCAATGATTAAACTATCATCTAAAGATTTTTCTAGGGGCTTGTCTAAAGTTTGCATTGCTTGTCGCCTCGATTCAATTGCGGATTTTCATTATGACGAAAATCACGCGCTCCCAATCTTGAGAAATAGCAAATTAGTTAGAACAAAACCGCGACCAGTGAAACGCTGCAAGTTGAGAATCAGATTTCTCAGTGAGAACAAAATCAGCGATCGATTTCGCTGTAATCGGAGCCAGCAAAATCCCATTTCGATAGTGTCCAGTTGCCAGCGTCAAATTTGCGAATGGGCTAGAACCGAGAATCGGTAATTCATCTGGAGTTGCAGGACGAAAGCCGTACCAAGTTTCTTCGAGGGTAAATTCTTGAATCGGCGGATAAAGGCGGATTGCAGCAGAAAGTAATTGATGAACCCCGATCGCTGTATTCCCTTTCTGAAATCCAACATTCTCGCTTGTTGCACCAACAATAATTCGCCCATTCTGCCGCGGCACAATGTACGATTCTTCCCCGTAGAGAACTTGCTTGAGCGGGAGAGTTTCGTGCACCCGCACTGATAGCATCTGTCCTTTTCTCGGAAATACCGGAATCGGTAGTAAATCCTGTGACCAAGCTCCGGTTGCTAAAATGTAGCGATCGGCTTTCCAAATTCCTTGAGTCGTTTCCAGATGGGTAATGTTTGAATCAGAGATAAATCGCTCAACGTGAACGCCTGTCTGAATTTCGATTCCTAACTCTTGTGCCGCCATCCAGAGCATTTTCGCCAATGCTCGATTATCGACTTGAGCATCTTGAGGAAACCAGAATCCGCCAACGACTTCATCGCTCAAATCGGGCTGGTGGGAGAGAATCGAAGCTCGATCGAGCATTCCTTCTGAAGCCTGATACCGAGGCGCGAGAATGCCACAAGCCCAATAGCTTGCACTCATTCCGGTGAGCGATTCTAACTTGTGAATCCAATCCGGATAAAGAGCGCGACTGGCAAGACAAAGATCGAGCATCGGACTCGGTGGAATTTCTTCAGCTTGCGGGGCGATCATTCCAGCGGCGGCATGAGTGGCAGCTTCGGAAAAATCGCGACAGAGAATCGTCACCGGAATGCCTTGAGACTTTAGCTCGATCGCGATCGAGAGACCGATAATTCCGCCTCCAATGATCAAAATCTCGCGTCTCTCGGTCATGCTCTACCAAGCTCCCGGAACCGCAGGGGCGGGACGGGTCGAAGCTCCGGAGCCTGTTCCGGTTCCATTTCCGGTTGTGGTTCCGGTGCCAGGATCTTGTGCCACTGTTCCAGAGCCGGGAGTATTGAAATCTTCGGTTCCGGTACCAGGATTAAAATTTGCGATGCTGGTTCGGGTCGCATCAAAATCAGCGATCGGGGGACGATCCGGAGGAGTTTGGGCGGAGGCTTGATTTTGACCAATTTGGTTAGTCGTGCGATCGCTAAACGGCAATGCTCCTAAAATTCTCAATAACCACAGCAGGGCAATCCCCACGAGTACGCCGCCAACAAGTCTTCCGTTTCGATTCATAACAATTTGCCTAATAACGTTCTCATGTTAGAAAGCCCGACAAAAGCGCCTTTTTCGTCAAGTATACCGATTAGGCTTCAGGTTTCCACTGTACGGTGTCATCTTGTCCCCAAAATCCCCCATATTTTGTCACGCGAATGTCACCCAGGACACGAACTTGACAGGATAAGCGGCGGGACTTTTCAGCACTGTGAGGCGGTAGAGATAATCGCGTCTTTTCACGCCATTCCATTTCGGAGACATCGCCCTCAATTTCGACTGCACAAGTGCCACAAGTACCAATTCCATGACAGTTAATCACGGTTGAATTGCCGTTGTACACATCGATTCCATTTTTGAGCAAAACTTGACGTAAATTTGCACCGGATTCACATTCGATCGTTTTTCCCTGAGCTGTAATCTTCGGCATTCTTATCCCTCATCGTTACGATTTGCGAATTGCGATCGTGCTTGTTCCCACGGTCTTTCACAATAGAAGACTGTCTTAATTCTAGAGTTATTCTTTCGAGTCAATCTCCTCATGGCTCAGATTCTTTTGTCGATTTACGATACCACTCTGCGCGATGGCGCTCAACGAGAAGGCATTTCATTCTCGGTTGAAGACAAGATCCGAATCGCACGTCAATTAGATCAGTTAGGCATTCCATTCATCGAAGGGGGATGGCCCGGAGCCAATCCTAAAGACGTGCAATTTTTCTGGCATCTCAAGGAGCAACCTTTGAGTCAAGCGGAAATCGTGGCGTTCTGCTTCACTCGTCGTCCAGGAAAAACTGCCGCAACTGATCCGATGTTGCAGCCGATTTTGGCAGCGGGAACGAAATGGATCACGATCGTTGGCAAGTCCTGGGATTTGCACGTCACCGAAGGACTGCAAACAACGCTCGATGAAAATCTATTGATGATTCAAGATACGATCGCGTATCTCAAACACTGCGATCGACGAATCATTTACGATGCCGAACATTGGTTCGATGGCTACAAGCACAATCCAGACTATGCGCTGAAAACTTTAGAGGCGGCGATTTTGGCGGGTGCAGAATGGATCACGCTCTGTGATACAAATGGGGGAACCCTGCCACACGAAGTCGATCGCATTGTGCGCGAAGTGATCGATGCGATTCCACCGACTCAGATCGGCATTCACACCCACAACGATTGTGAGTTAGCGATCGCGAATGCCCTCTCCGCTGTGAATGCTGGTGCAACCATGGTTCAAGGCACAATTAACGGTTACGGGGAGCGCTGCGGCAATGCAAATCTTTGCTCTCTGATTCCCAATCTGCAATTAAAGCTTGGCTATCAGTGTTTACCCGCTGAAAAGCTATCCACGCTTACCCAAGTCAGTCGAATTGTCAGTGAAGTTGCGAACCTTGCACCCGATGATCATGCACCGTTTGTCGGATTGTCTGCGTTTGCTCATAAAGGCGGACTACACGTTTCAGCCGTTCAGCGCAATCCAATCACTTACGAGCATTTACAGCCTGAGTTAGTAGGCAATACTCGAAGGATTGTGATATCCGAGCAATCGGGGATGAGTAATATTTTGGCAAAAGCTCGATCGCTCGGTTTCAATCTCGATAAGCACGATCCGACCTGTCGCCAGATTCTCGAATCCCTTAAGCATCTAGAGCAGGATGGCTATCAGTTTGAAGCGGCGGAAGCGAGTTTTGAACTGTTGATTCGAGAAGCTTTGGGAGAGCGATCTTACCCGTTTGAAGTCCGAGGATTCCAAGTGCATTACGACATGATGGCAGAATCAGCACCTGCTCGGAGCTATTGTGGAACGGCTCGATCGCTGGCAACTGTGAAAGTGGCAATTCAAGGCAAAGAAATCCTCGAAGTGGCTGAAGGGAATGGTCCCGTTTCTGCGTTAGATGCTGCTCTAAGAAAAGCTTTGATCAATGTTTATCCTGAGATTGCGACCTTCTACCTCACCGATTACAAGGTGCGGATTCTTGACGGTGCGGCTGGGACATCCGCTAAAACTCGTGTGCTGGTTGAGTCAAGTAACGGTGGTCAACGCTGGGCAACTGTGGGAGTCTCAGGAAATATCCTGGAAGCGTCTTACCAAGCGGTCGTGGAAAGTTTGGAGTATGGGCTATTGTTGCAGCATCGTGCTAAAACAATGCAACCCTGTTAAATCGTCGATCGACTCTCAATGGTTGCCTTACAGGGACATTCGGGGACTGTATGCAGAACCGACATATCGACGACAAAGAATCGCAACTTGGTTAATGCAGACTGCGATCGACTGTATTCAAGTTCTGCTTTATGCCTTAGATAAAATGTTACTCAAGATTGACGTAATTCGATTGATTTAATGTGTAGAACTAGAGGTGTCTAAACTGATAAATCATCCTGATCACAGGTTCGGCAATCCGAATCAATTAAATGTTGAAACGACTTGTCAAAAATCAATGGAAGTACGCTAACATTGGTAACTGAAACGGTGATGCACCGCGAGAAACAGACACCTCCACAGTGAAATGTGTTCAGAGCGGTTGCTTGCACGAGACATTCGCACAATTAATTCACAATCTAAATTATTGGTAGATGATTGGTATGAACCTACAGGTCGCCCATCCGATGGAAAAATTGCAGCGTCAAGTTCAAAAATTGGTGGACTCGAAGCTGCTTAAACCGACTGATAGTCTTTGGAAAATTGCGTTGCTTTACGGCGATGATTGGAGCTATTGGAAACAAGAATTAGAAGCATTCGAGTTTACGATGAAAGATCCCGTCAGTGAACTGTTAGCAGTCGATAGCTGGGAAGAAGATTAATTCAAAAAGCGGGAGAATTTAACCTCTCCCGCTTTTTGCGATTTGCGATCGTATTTGGATGACTCAGAGTTACTTTAATTGATCGAGATTTGGGCGAACCTTAGCGCGGATTGCGATCGCGGTAATGTTGTCATGCCCGTTATACTGATTCGCTAAATCAATCAAATTACTCACACTATGGTCTAGATTGTTCTGCGAACTCAGCATCGGATCAACGTGACTCTGCCAATAGGTTTCAAGCAAATCGTTATCGGTCAAGCCATCCGATGCCAACAGCAGCACCATGTCTTCGTTAATTTCAAAGAACTGCACATCGGGATTCACAAAGTATTCATCACGCGGACCCAATGCCTGAGTTAACTGATAAGCATCCGGGCGACCGTAAGCAATATCTGGCTCGACTCCGCGCAGAATTTCACGCTGTCCGACTTCATGATCGAGCGTGACCTGTTCGAGTCCATGTTTGCGAGTGTAGCGATACAGGCGACTATCACCCACATGAGCGACAGCGGCTTCGGTATCGTGAACTATCACCATCACTAAGGTCGTGCCCATTCTGCCACTGCCCGATCGCAGTCCTTCTTGGTTCACGTTATAAATCGCTTTGTTCGCTTGCTGGATCGCAGTCCGAATCACATCCGCAGAAGGCAACTTTGCCGGATGGACTCCATTATCAATCTCGTGCCAATACTGTCGAAAGTACGTTCTTAACGTGTCGAGTGCCATTTGACTCGCGACTTCTCCGCCTGCATGTCCACCCATGCCATCACACAGCACATACAGCCCTCGTGCTTGAATAACTTTATTCGCTGGAGAGTGCACTTTATCAATCTGCGTATCAATCCCGAAACAGTCTTCGTTATGATCTCGCTGTCGTCCGATGTCAGTTCGTCCCGCATCTTCGAGATTAAACAACTGCATCGGTAAAACCACGGTCGGCATATCATCATTGTCGTGATCCGGTTCAGCGATGACCGTGATCACCTGTTCGGGTTCTTCGGAAGTAGAGGCACTGGGCAGATCGGGCAATTGCGGGTCAGACATGATCTCAGAGTCAGTAAAATCGGCTTGGGTATCGTGCGCGATCGCTTTAAGTCGCGATCGTAGGTCGTCGAGGGTCGAAACAGAGTCGGATAGCAAATCAGCAATCAGGATATGTAAAGATGCGGATTGCGTTTGAGACAGTTGAGCGAGAAGGTTTTGCCAGATTGTACCCAAGTTTTTTAGCGTGGGCGCAGTTGCAAGGTTAGGAATCAATCGTTCTAAACAGAGTAGCTGATCCTCGTCTAATCGGAGATTGGCAGACTCTACTAGACTTTGACACAAGCGATAGGGTTCCAGCGCTTCCCAAATATCAATCATTTCGTAGAACCAGTGGAGAATTTGCAGCAGCGGCACGTTCTGACTGGTTTTGAGAAAGTCGCTCAGAATGGTGAAGTGCGATCGATCTTCGAGAATGAGCACATCGCGATCGTCGTCCTGCCACGCATTGAACAATAAGGGCAAAATCTGATGTAGGTACGGCTCTAATTCGAGATAAGGCACTGCGCTATCCGGTGGCGTGTCGAGGATGGCGGGCTTTAAGGGTTCTCGATCGAGCACTTGCGACGATTCTAAAAGCTCATACCGGGCATCGAGTTGGAAAGTCCGGGAAGGTTTGGACATCCAGAGCGATCGAATCGTGCCTGTGACAGTGCCGCATTTCGGGCAGTCGTAAGCACTCCAATCGACTCGCTCACCACAATTTGGACAGGGTTTCTCAACTAACGAAGTTCCGCACGCCTGACAAAAGTTATGATCTTCTGGATTCTCAAATTGGCATTGAGGGCAGACCAGCATTCCAAGTTCCTCGGTTCCCGATCGAGTTTTTTCTTCAATGGTACGTAGATTCAGCAAGACGGTCGTGATTTTTCAGGCGGGTGTAGCAATCTTAGCTCAGGTTCAACCGAATTCTAGAAATCCGATCTGAGTCCTTGCAGTCCCATTCTGCCTTGATCCTTTAAAATGGAATCCAGCTTTTTCACAGGCGATTGATTTCATGACTACTGCTGCTCCCGTTAAAACTCAGTACGAAGCGATTATCGGACTCGAAACTCACTGTCAGTTGAATACCGAGACGAAGATTTTTTCGGATAGCTCAACCAAGTTTACGACTGATCCTAATGTCAATATTGATCCGGTGTGCATGGGAATGCCGGGAGTCCTGCCTGTTCTAAATCAGAAAGTGCTGGAATATGCAGTCAAGGCAGGACTCGCGCTCAATTGCCAAATTGCACCTTACAGTAAGTTCGATCGCAAACAGTATTTTTATCCGGATCTGCCGAAGAATTATCAAATTTCGCAATATGATTTACCGATCGCTGAACACGGTTGGTTAGAAATTGAAATTACCGATGACAAAGGTAAGCCACTTCTCGATGAAAACGGGAAAGCGAAAACGAAGCGAATCGGGATTACTCGCCTGCACATGGAAGAAGATGCGGGTAAATTGGTGCATGGAGGCAGCGATCGACTGTCGGGATCAACCTATTCACTGGTGGATTACAACCGGGCGGGCATTCCTCTATGCGAAATCGTGTCTGAGCCTGATATGCGAACCGGACAAGAAGCCGCCGAATATGCTCAAGAATTGCGCCGAATCATGCTTTATTTGGGTGTGAGTGACGGCAATATGCAGGAAGGTTCGCTGCGGTGTGATGTGAACGTTTCGGTGCGTCCGGTGGGACAAGAGGAATTCGGCGTAAAGGTCGAAATTAAGAATATGAACTCGTTTAGTGCGATCCAAAAAGCGATCGACTACGAGATCGAACGGCAAACCGCAGCGATCGAGAACGGTGAAAAGATTGTTCAAGAAACGCGCCTTTGGGAAGAAGGGTCACAACGTACGATCAGTATGCGGGTGAAGGAAGGATCGAGCGATTATCGATATTTTCCTGAGCCAGATTTGGGACCGATCGAGGTTGCTTCGGAGCAGTTAGAAGAATGGCGATCGCAGCTTCCCGAATTGCCGTACCAAAAGCGTCACCGTTATGAGGAAGAGTTGGGACTGTCGGCGTATGATGCGCGGATTTTGACCGACGATCGAGCGATCGCCGAATATTTTGAAGCGACGATCGCTGCGAAAGCCAATCCGAAACTGGCAGCAAACTGGATCATGAGCGATATCAGCGCTTATCTGAACAATGAGCGATTAAGTATCACTCAACTAGCACTCAAGCCCGAAACGTTGGCGGAACTGATCGGACTGATCGAAGACGGTACCATCAGCAACAAGATCGGGAAAGATGTCTTGCCGGAATTGTTGAAAACAGGCGGATCGGCAAAAGAGCTAATCGAGAAGAAAGGCTTGATTCAGATTTCGGATGCGGGCGCGATCGAATCTGCGATCGATGCCGTTCTTGCCGCTAACCCGAACGAGCTAGAACAGTACCGCGCGGGTAAGACGAAACTGCTCGGTTTCTTTGTCGGTAAGGTGATGAAGGAAACCGGAGGACGAGCAGATCCGAAGCTCACAAATCAATTGCTGGCGAAGAAGTTGAACAGTTAGAAAATTTTGGGTTGGGCATTTTGCTCAGCCCTTTTTTGATTCTCATGAAAGTTGCATTTTGGCTCATTCCAACCGAGCAAGCTTTCTATCAATCTCTGATTAACGATCTTGCTCAGCGATACGATGCTCCAATTTTCCAACCGCATGTAACTCTTTACAGCGGCAACTTTGAGCGGACTAAAATCTTGGAATTTCTCCGAACCCCGATCGATCTTGTTTTAGCAGTCGATCGCATCACTCATTCTGATCAATTCACTAAAACGCTGTTCATTCAGCTTGTCTCGAATCCGCAACTAGAGCAATTAAGCGAATCAACTCAGAAATATTTTGGCTCACCGTATTCGCTTGATCCGCATCTCAGTCTGATTTACGCGCACTTAAATGAAGCGGAAAAACGATCGCTGTCTGAAAAAATTCGATTACGCGATCGCGTGATTCGCTTCGATCGACTTTCTGCAATTGAAGTTCCAACTCATCCCCAAACCCGCGACGATGTTGAATCTTGGCGTGAAATCACTTTATAAAAGCTTTCTACGGCTTCGTTTGGGTAGCGAGAGATGGCGAGAAGAATGGAAATCTTCTTGAACCTTGTGAGTTAGACGGCGCGAGACTTGGCGAACCACTTGACGAAGAATGCGATCGCCCGTTTTCTGAATCAATGAATCTGGCAGTGCATGAATAAATCTGGGAAACTGAATCGCCACTTTCAAATCAAGCTGCCACTGCACCTGAGTCATTTTTGCAGCCGGATCAAACTGGCTCGGATGTTCAACTAGCTCTAAAGCCGCTTGGAAATCGACTTCATACCCCAGCGGCACCTCACCCGGAACTGGAACCGTCTCAATCCGATAAATGCCTTCTTGCTGCGGCAGGAGGTCTAAACCAACTTTCGGCTCGACATCGTACCCAAACGCCCCGAAATGTCCAATGGTCAGCGCATAGCTATTTTGCCCGATCGATTCAACGTGCATCGGGTGAGCGCAACGATGAAACCAGTCCTGATGCACATCGAGATACTGCGCCACTGTTTGAGCATCCGCATTCATCTCCATGCAGTCGATAAACTGACTAGAAAAGATCGTCGGCTCGTTTAGTAACATTTCACTCGGATGAGCGGACGTTTCACTCGGATGAGCGGCATCCGTGCGGACAAAATTAGGATTAGCGAAATCTGAAGGATCGGTCGGTTGCGATTGCATTCACTCTACACCGTTTGCCGTGGGTCTAGGTCAAGGTTCCCTAAAGGATACAGATAGGATTCAATTTCAGCAGAGCGGCTACTGAAAGTTTATTGAATTAATATCTTTCTGCGGAAGGTGGGAGGTTGTGTTTTACGTTACAAAAGTTAAAACAATACTGTTTTGTATCTTACTTTGTGGACAAGGGTTCTGGAAAGTTATAGCAAAAAATTTCAGCGATCGGGCGGGATCAAGTCTTTCCGCCGCGAGATGTAAAGTGAAAAGAAAGCGATCATAACTGTAGACACTGAATTTTTGGGGATCGTGTATGAAAGCATTTGTCGCAGGCGCAACGGGCGAAACAGGACGGCGGATCGTGAAACAACTCGTCGATCGCGGAATTCCCGTTCGGGCATTGGTACGGAATCCTGACGCGGCTCGATCAATTTTGCCGATCGAGGTCGAGCTAGTTCAAGGGGATGTGTTGCAGGGATCGCAGTTAATCGCTGCAATGGGAGATTCTACAGTGGTGTTTTGTGCGACCGGAGCGAAACCGAGTTTTGATCCCACTCAGCCTTACAAGGTCGATTACGAAGGCACAAAAAATTTAGTCGATGCCGCAAAAGCAAAAGGGATTGAGCATTTCGTTTTTGTAAGTTCGCTTTGTACGTCAAAGCTATTCCACCCCTTGAATTTGTTTTGGTTGATTCTGGTGTGGAAAAAGCAGGCGGAAGAATACCTACAGAAAAGCGGGCTGACTTATACGATCATACGTCCGGGCGGATTGAAAAACGAAGAAAATGAGAATGCGGTCGTCATGTCGTCCGCCGATACGCTTTCTGAGGGCAGCATTCCCCGGACGAAAGTGGCTCAAGTGTGTATCGAGTCGATTTTTCAACCTGCGGCGCGAAATAAAATCGTTGAAATCGTAGCAAATCCAGAAGCGGCTCCCAAACCGTTCTCTGAATTATTTGCACAAGTTGCTTAGGGTAAAAATCGATCAAGTGCCGCCTTCAATTCTTCGATCTCCGCATCGATGTTGCCTTCTTTAGCGGCACGCGACACACATTGCGATAAATGCTCATCTAGAATCATTCGTGCCACTCGATCGAGTGCTCCTCGAACAGCGGCAACCTGAATCAGCACATCGGGGCAAGGTCGATCGCTTTGTACCATCGTTTTAATACCGCGAATGTGCCCTTCAATCCGTGACAACCGATTAATCACTCGGCGCACCGATTCTTCGCTGTGAACGTGGGGATGCGCTGGATCGTGTTCGTGAATCGGCTCAAGGTCGCGAGGTAAATCTGAAGTTGCCATCGTCTCGATCGTGCTGAAGTGTGTACTGATCTTAGTGCTTTCTTACGCTCGGTGGGGAAATGTCGGGAAATCTCTACACAGCAAGTTTTTGTTTCCACTCGTAGGATAGGAATAATGGCTATGCGGCATTTCCACGGATGATGATTTATGCAACGCTCTAAGATTTTGAATCGTTTCCGCCGACTGCAATTCGCGATCGTTACGATTGCGATGCTGTTCGGTTTGATGTCTTTCCCAGTTCCAGCTTTAGCCGAACCGACGACTGAAGTGGCTCAAGCGCAAAAAGCGATCGAGCGCGGTAGTTTTGTTGCCGAAGCGGTTCAGAAAGTGGGATCGGCAGTCGTGAGAATCGACACTGAGAAAACGGTGACTCGTCGAGCAAATCCGATGCTCGATGATCCGATGTTCCGGCAGTTTTTTGGTGAAGATTTCTCCACTGCGCCGCGATCGGAAACGTTGCGCGGTCAGGGGTCAGGGTTTGTAATCGATAAAAGCGGCGTGATTTTAACCAATTCTCATGTCGTCAACGGAACGGATAAGGTGACGGTGACGCTAAAAGATGGGCGCGTCTTTGAAGGGAAAGTGCGCGGATTCGATGAAGTCACCGATTTAGCTGTAGTAAAAATCGACGGCAAAGATTTACCCGTTGCGCCATTAGCAGATTCGGATCAAGTGAATGTGGGAGATTGGGCGATCGCGGTTGGCAATCCGCTCGGACTCGATAACACAGTGACTTTGGGAATTATCAGCACCTTACATCGATCGAGTGCTCAAGTTGGTTTAACCGATAAGCGATTAGATTTTCTGCAAACCGATGCCGCGATTAATCCGGGTAATTCTGGAGGTCCATTGTTAAACGATCGTGGTGAAGTGATCGGAATTAACACCGCAATTCGCGCTGATGCGATGGGAATCGGATTTGCAATTCCAATCAATAAAGCGAAAACGATTAAAGATGCGTTAGCGCGAGGTGAAAAGATTCCGCATCCGTATCTGGGCGTTCAGATGACGACGCTTACCCCTGAGATTGCACGTCAGAACAACACTGATCCGAACTCTGCGTTTGAAGTGCCAGAAGTGAATGGCGTGATTGTAGTCCGAGTCTTGCCAAATTCGCCTGCTGCGATCGCGGGAATTCGTCGCGGCGATGTGATCACAGAAATTGATGGTAAACCGATGACGAAAGCCGAACAGCTTCAAGAATTGGTTGAAACGACTAAACTGGGTCAGACGCTGAAAGTTCAAGTTCGCCGGAATGGTCAGGTGCAGCAATTAGCAGTGAAACCTGCGGAATTGCAGGATGCTAGTTGAGGTATTTTGCTAAATCAGGAGTTAGGCAGAAATAGTCCGTCTAACACTCCAATTAAGAAGATTAGACCGATGATTTTCTGTCTAATTCCTGATTTTGAAGATTAAACTGAGAACATTCTGCATAACTACTCAATCTAGGATTTTGGGAAGATTCAGGCAACAACAGTTGCAAGCTGAACGTGGAAGATCTTCTGAGACGATTAGCGTAGTGTGTAACACAGTTCGATCGCGGCAGGCTTCCGAGTCTCAGTTAGGTTTTCTCAGCACCTTAAGAGTAAGCGTTACAATTTACTCAGTCTCACAAGCAGCTTTGACTATGAGTACACTTGACCAAGTGCTGGAAACCGCTTTGCAACTCTCCTACGAGCAACAAGAGATGCTGATTAAAATTCTACAAAATCGACATCATCAAAGCCGTCGAGCAGAAATTGCTGCGGATGCTCAGCAAAGTTTGGTTGATTTCCGTGCAGGTAAATTTCGACCTCAATCATCCCAGAGTGTAATTGCAGAACTGCGTCAATCTCTGGATGACGCAGAAACATGAGGTCTCTGATTTTAACGCATAAAAGATCGATCGTAAAGCTCACACTAAAATGTTCTGCATGAAAAAGCTGATGTACTTAGTAAAGCTCTAAACAGTGAAGATTAGGATTGTCTAACAATTCCTGAATTGCTTGACTTCCGGCACGAATTAGAGCTTCTACTTGATTAGTTGGAGCATTTCCACAACGTAACCACACAACTTTAGGGGGTGAACCATATAAACGGCTCCGCTCCCCAAAATCGGCATCTTGAGTGACAATACAAAAACCGTTTACTTTTGCAAACTCCCAAATTTCGGTGTCTGTCCTCTCTTGTAAACTGTGAGACTGAACATGGCTAGAATCAGGAAAGATGTCTGCTAACCGAAATACAAGCTTACGACTCAAATTTTGATCAAACAGTAGCTTCAAACAGCACCTACCGATGTAACGAGACGATGCTCTCGATCAGCCGCAAACTCTAAACATGCTTTAATATCCATCTCCGTCAACTCAGGAAAATCTTCTAAAATCTCTGCATGTGACATCCCTGCTGCCAGCCAACCCAAGACATCATAAACCGTAATTCTCATTCGTCGGATACAAGGCTTGCCACCTCGCTTATCAGGTTCGATCGTGATGATGTCGCGATAGCTCATCTTGGAAGCTCTAAATAGTACACCTTTTATTCTAAAGCAGCTTAGCGCTACGTTCCGGGGCGCGATCGCAGTTCGTCACTCATAAATGATCGATCGCCCAAAATCTTCAGTTTCGGTCCATACTTGCCAAATTCAACGATACTCACTGAAGCAGCAGGCGCATCAATGCGATCGCGATATCGCCCTAGATCAATCCCAAGCAGTCCACACAGTATGATCCGAATTGTTGATTTGTGTGAAACCACAAATACATTTCCGTCTTCGTGCTTTTGTGTAATCTCAGTCATCACTAATTCAGCTCGACTCGCAATCTGAATCGCCGTTTCTCCGCCCGGTGGAGCATTCCAAGCAGGTTCTGTCATCCAATGAATATAATTCTCTGAATCGTTTTCTCTCACATCATCTTGAGTCTTTCCTTCCCATTCACCGAAGTTAATTTCTCGCAATCCGTCTCGCAATTGCATTTCTAATCCAACGGCATCACAGAGCGGTTTTGCAGTCGCGATCGTGCGTTTCATGGGACTGACATAAGCGGCTGTCCAATCGAGATGAGAGTGCGCCTTGCCGAATGCGATCGCCATTTGTAACCCTGCATCGGTCAAATCGGGATTGAGCGAACCACAAAAGCCTCCAGACTGACTGTATGTGGTTTCGCCGTGACGCATGAAATAAACAGTGAGAGCCATAACTTACATCAAAGATTCAGGACAGTGGATCGAGCAAGCTTCACCCGGCGGACAGACTTTGAGCGGCGGAACATCCCAGATTAATTTGGCATATTCGCGAATGGCGCGATCGGAAGAGAATTTACCCATCCGTACCGAGTTCAAAATCGACATCCGCACCCATTGATCTTGATCGCGGTAGGCTTGACTGACTCGATCTTGTGCCTCAATGTACGATCGGTAATCTGCCAAAAGTAGATAAGGATCTTGATACAGGAGGGAATTCACCAAAGGTTTGAATAGAACCGCATCACCTTTGGAGAAGTAGCCGGAGGAAATGAGATCGATCGCTTGTTTGAGTTCTGGGTTTTCGTTGTAGTACTCGATGGGTTTGTAGCCTTTTGCTTTGAGATCAGCGACTTGGGGAGCCGTTAACCCGAATAAGAAAAAGTTTTCTTCCCCGACTTCTTCGCGGATTTCGATATTTGCACCGTCGAGGGTTCCGATCGTTAATGCGCCGTTCATCGAGAATTTCATGTTTCCGGTTCCCGATGCTTCTTTGCCAGCGGTCGAAATCTGCTCAGACAAGTCAGCAGCAGGATAGACTCGCTGAGCGAATTTCACGTTGTAGTCTTTGAGAAAGATGACTTTGATCTGTCCATGAACCGCTGGATCGGTGTTGATCACATCCGCGATCGAGTTAATCAGTTTAATAATTAACTTCGCCATGTAGTACCCTGGTGCAGCTTTACCGCCGAAGATGAAAGTACGAGGCGTAATCTCTAAACTAGGATCAGCTTTTAAGCGATTGTACAAAGTCACAATGTGCAGAACATTCAAGTGCTGACGTTTGTACTCATGGAAGCGTTTGGATTGAATATCAAAGATAGAATCGACATTCACTTCAATGCCGTTCTCTTTCTGAATGTAGTTTGCTAGGTCTTGCTTAATTGCTTGCTTGATCTGTCGCCAGTCTTCTCGGAACTGTGGATCATCAATGAATTGTTCTAGCTCGCGAAGTTCATTAAGGTTTTTAATCCAGTTTTCGCCGATCTTGCTGGTGATCAAATTCGACAGTCTTGGATTGCTCAAGACCATAAAGCGTCTGGGTGTCACGCCATTCGTTTTATTGTTAAATCGTTCCGGATACATCTGGGCAAAATCGTGCAATACATCCTGCTTTAATAGTTCGGTGTGGAGTTCAGCGACACCATTGATCGAATAGCTACCCACAGTTGCAAGATGCGCCATTCTTACATATCGTTCACCTGCTTCATCGATCAATGACATTCGACGAACTCGATCGACATCTTTCGGAAACTTCGATCGCACTTCATCTAAGAATCGCGCATTGATTTCATAAATAATCTCTAAATGTCGTGGCAACAATGAGCCGAAAAGCTTGATTGTCCAGCGTTCTAGAGCTTCCGGTAACAGGGTGTGATTCGTATAAGCAAAAGTATTCCGGGTAATGTTCCAAGCGGTATTCCAATCCAAACCGTGATCATCGAGCAACAATCGCATCAATTCGGCAACTGCGATCGCGGGATGAGTGTCATTTAACTGCAACGTAAACTTCTCGTGCAATATTTCTAAAGGCAATCCGCGCCGCTCATGATGAATCCGAATCACATCTTGCAGCGAACAAGAGACGAAAAAGTATTGTTGCTCTAATCGGAGTTGTTTTCCTTGAATTTGCTCATCGTTCGGGTACAGGACTTTCGAGAGATTCTCAGAAATAACTTTGCTTCCGACTGCCCCATAGTAATCTCCAGAATTGAACGCGGCAAAATCGAAAGAATCAACCGCTTGAGCAGACCAAAGGCGCAGCGTGTTTGCGGTGTCGGTCTTGTAGCCTAAGATTGGAGTGTCATAAGGAATGCCGTTGAGAATGCGATCGGGAATCCATCGAACTCGGCTCCGTCCTTGTTCATCGACATAGCTTTCAGTCCGTCCACCCAGCTTAATTTCAACTGCCCATTCTGGTCGCGCCAATTCCCAGGGATTACCGTTTTTCAGCCATTTATCTGTGATTTCGACTTGCCAACCGTCGCGGATATCTTGGTCAAAGATGCCGAATTCGTAACGGATTCCATAACCGATCGAGGGAATTTCCAAAGTCGCCATCGAATCGAGATAGCAAGCTGCCAATCGTCCTAAGCCACCGTTACCCAGTCCGGGTTCTTCTTCTTGTGCTAATAGTTCATCAAAGTTCAAGCCCAATTCCTGAACGGCTTGGCGCATCTCCTCATAGATATCCAAATTGATCAAGTTATTGCCGAGATGCGGTCCCATGAGGAACTCTGCCGAAAGATAGCAAATCTCACGCGGCTGAACTTTCGTATAAGTTTGCGTGGTGATCAGCCAGTTTCGGAGTAAGCGATCGCGAACCGTGTACGCCAACGCCATGTAGTAATCATTCAGCGTCGCAATCTCTGGAAATTTGCCTTGAATATAAAATAGATTGTTCAGGATCGATTGTTTGAGCGATTCGACATCTAAATCAGTGCGATCGTCTTGGGGTTGAACTTGAATATCTTCGGCTTGCATAACGGAGGAGGATGAACAGCAAAGTCTGACTGCCGATACGCTAACAGAAAACCCGGAATTAAAATCGTAAATCATCCTTAAAAACTAGATAGCTCAAGGACTTGGTAAATCAGGATACATTTAGCTTGTTAAAACCAGGAAATGACGTTGTTTAGAAGATAACTAAGAAGTATGGGAAGTCTCTTCGCTCTCGTTACACTCCCGCCCTGAAATGAATTTCGGGCTAACCGTGGAAAGTCTACTGAAGTAGACTGGGAGATAGTTTGAAGTTCTTAGTCCATTGAAATGGACTTTCGTCGATTAGCCCGAAATTCATTTCAGGGCGGGCTATGGCAACGAACGAAGATCTCTCAAATATTCTCTTAGATTCCCTCTTTTTTAATCCATTTATCGACGTTTTGCGGCTCGTATGCAGACAATCGATCGAGCAAAACTTCCGGTTCTGTCGCCTCAATCACTAAAGCACGATGCACCGGACGCACTAACTTTTCGCTCACCGCTTGATCAAAAAATTGCAGGAGTGGATCGTAGTAACCTGCAATGTTCAACAATCCGTGAGGCTTCTGATGTAAACCGAGTTGTGCCCAGGTGAGAACTTCGCAAAATTCTTCAAGCGTTCCATAGCCACCGGGTAATGCAATAAAAGCATCAGAGAGTTCTGCCATTCTTGCTTTACGATCGTGCATCGATTCCACCGTTTCCAGTCGCGTCAGTCCTTGATGTGCCAATTCTTTTGATACGAGAAACTCTGGAATCACACCGAACACTTCACCGCCCGCAGAAAGGACTGCATCCGCAATCACACCCATTAATCCGACATTGCCACCTCCGTATACGAGCGAAATTCCTCGGTTTGCGATCGCAGTCCCTAACTGGATTGCACCCTTTTCATAGTCAGGATTTCGCCCCATACTTGAGCCACAAAACACACAGATCGATTTCATCAGGAACCCCTTCACAGCTTGATTGCAAACTTTATCACATCAGCCAATCAATCGCGCTTTTGATATGCCAGATAAATTGCTTCCAGAAATAAATCAGGAGTCATTTGATACGGAAGTTCCTGCATTCCAAGCAGGTCTTTGGTTTGACGTGCAAGTTTCAGACTCAGATCTGTTTTAGCTTTCGTATCTAACATCGATCGACGCTGCAAGTATTCTCGAATTACTGCAAAGTCATCGGGTAATAGTGTATTCAATCTTTGAGTTGCTAGTAGCTCATCTGCTAAGGATTCAGCTTCGGGAGAAATTGCAAAGTTCGAGGAAATGATCGATCGTTCTTCCTGAATGACCAACGTTCCAGCAATCAAATCTCCTAAGCGTTTCTCTCGTTTGGTGAGAACAATCAATAACAGTCCGATAAAGAACGTATCATCGATCGGACGAATGAGAGCGCGGAGAATGGCTTGAGTGACTCCCGCAGGCTGTCCATCATCGCGGATCACTCGAATTTTGCTGTATCGCTTTCCGGGCGTTTGTCCTCTCCATAGCGTTTCAAAAATCACGAAGTACCCGGTGTACACCGTGAATGAAATCAAGAGCGAGATTGCAGAAATCCAAAGCTCGATACTTCGATTGTTCGGTAAGTAGCGTTCAAGCTGAACAGATAGTAGTCCCCAGAAAATGAGCAAGCCAATCAGCACCGCACCCCAGATTAAATAATCCACGACGAGCGCAATCGTTCGATTGCCAATGCCCGCCAGCGTAAATTCAAGCTCAACGCTTTCAGGGGTGCGGATTTTGATGCGATTAAACAAACTCATAACCGGGGAATCAATGAAAGATATTTCACTTTAACCGCGATCGCGCAATTCCAAACCCAAACCTTCTCGGCGCGATCGCAAATCATAGTAAACGACCGCTTTGATCGCCTGCCAGAAAGGAATAATCAACGCATTTCCAAGCAAAATCGCAGCATAGAACAGAATCACAAAGAGTCCTGATACTGGGTTATTTTCTGGGTCGGCTCCCGCTCCAATAATTCCCAGAACAAAGAACATTGCAGGCAGCATGATGACTAGAGTAATCAGTCCAGCGACCAGAATGATCAATTGAATCCGTCCGACTGATCCTTTTGTCAGTGTCCAACTGCGCCCGATCGTGGTTACCCCATCGATGCCTTCTTCGATCGCAAGCGGCACTTCATGAATAAACAATCGAGAGAACACCCGCAACCAAATGAAGAACGCCACCAATATGTAGGCGAGAAATCCTAGTCCGATTAAGACACTAACCACGATCCCAACGGTATCAGACGGGCTTGCAGATCCCAGTGCCGATAGCACCAAGACAGTTAGTAACGTAAATATAAAATAGCCGATGAAAAAAGCCATGAACAGTCCGAAATTAATCAAGCCCATCAGCAAGCCAGAAACCAGAAAATTCCAGATTTGGCGATCGGTCTTTTGATACGCTTCGGTCATCGTTTCAGGCTGATTGATCAATTCTTGATATGCCAGTCGCGACATTCGACCTGTGATCTCGATACTTTTTCCCCAGCCGTAGATCGGGACAAATGACCAGAGATACGATCGCAAAACGAGAATCAGATAGCGTTTCATGTTCGATCGATACAGGCGGACTCCTGCACTGACCACATTTCCGACACTGAGGGGCTGAAATGAATGTTCCGGACTAATATTAGTCATAGCTCAACGTGAATGATTCTGAACCATAAGGGCTGAGGCTATCTTAGGCGAGGTTCACTCAATCACGACGCTCTTTTTCACAAAATGATGAACGTAAACCGCTGGATTGCTCGACGAGAGCCAAATTGGAAACAGTTAGACGATTTACTCACCCGAATCGAAAAGCGCGGCTTACGATCGCTCTCCACCGAAGAGATTAAAAATCTTGCCAGCCTGTACCGCTCCGTGTCTGCGGATCTTGCTAGAGCACGAACGAATCAGAAATTAGTCGGAAATACGATCGTGCAAGATCTTCAGCGGTTGACTTCTCGCGGATACAGTCAGGTTTACCAAGGATCGCGCAAACAAGAATGGAAAAACGCGATCGAGTTTTACAAATGGGGCTTACCGGAAGTCGTTCAGGAAACCATTGCTTATAGCGCGATCGCAACTGGATTATTTCTGCTCGGTGGCTTGATTGCGTGGTGGTTTTCGTGGCGTGACCCGCAATTTCTTGAAATGGTTGTACCGGAGCATCTGATCCGAACGGTGCGCGATGAAGGGAAACTCTGGATGGGGTCGATTTTGGGCAGTGAACCGACTGCGGCGAGTCAGATTATGACCAATAATTTGAGTGTGACGTTTCGAGCAGCAGCCGGAGGAATGACGCTGGGAATTTATACGATCGTCATTCTGTTTCTCAATGGTTTGCTAATTGGAAGCGTTGGAACTTTAGTTGCTCAGAACAATCTCGCGTTTCCCTTTTGGGCGTTTGTATTTCCGCATGGATCGTTAGAGCTGCCAGCGATTTTCTTTTCGGGTGGTGCAGGATTGTTAATTGCACGCGGAATTCTGTTTCCAGGACAGTATCGCCGTATTGATGCGATTAAAGTGTATAGCTTGAAAGCTGCACAATTAATGTTTGGTGTGATTCCGATGCTTGTAATTGCAGGCGTGATTGAAGGATTTTTCTCGCCGAGTCCGATCGTTCCCGCTCCCTTGAAGTATTTTGCTGGGATCGGGTTGTTCGTTGCACTGGTGCGATATTGCAGTCGAAAACGGACTACTCAATCAGCTTGAGAAATTCCTTAACGCCGCTTGATTCAGAGGGCGTTTTTTGCAAGCAGCGTTCTAAAAACTGCGATCGCTGTTCGTCAACGAGTTCGTCTGTTAGAAGTCTGACTAACCCACGCCACAAGTGATTTAAGCCGAAAGTAGGAATCACTTCTGGGCTGGGTGCTGTCTTGGGTAAAAGTTCAAGTTCTTGGTAAAGTGACCAATTTTGGGTTTCGCGATCGATGTGCTGCATATGAGCCTCCTTGAATGATCAGGAGACACATCAAACCTGTCACCATCCCTTCAACAAGGGTATGTCCGAATCTTTTTCTGTGTCCTATATTACTAATTTAACCAATTTTAGGCGGTTTCCTTCTTTCTAAAGAGGGAATATGCAGATTTGCGAAATTCTTCTTGCTAGGATTGAAGCTAATCAAGTTGCGTGAGAATTGACATGAATCGACTACTGCAAGGGTTTATTACGATCGAACGATCGATACAAATTGCGGCTTTGATCGGAGTCGTTGTTTTTCTCGGATATTTGGGCGTGGTGAATGTGAAGAGCGCTCCAGTTTCATCACCCTCACCCACCTTGCAGAAATAAAAGGATTGGGAGAAAGTAACTTACTCTCTCCCTCATCGACTAATTTTGGAAACAGGTCAGGAATTGCGAAGAAACCCATCCTTCTCCATAACGTCCATCGACCCGCAAATAGCGAATCTTCGCCCAGTCCCCGCCATCGCTCAGTCCAATGACCCCAACAATTTGGTTGTAGGGAAGCGTTGCAATGATGCGCTTACCGCCATTGACATAAACATACAATCCGAAATTGCGTGTCACTCGGTAGGTTTGGCAGACTCGTTGAGCCGAAGCGGAATGCGGCATCAATGCACCAATTCCAGCCACATTTAGAAATACACCGAGCATTAAGATGGTTGCTTTTTGAGTGAGTGCTTTCATGGTCGATCTCCTTTCTGTGCAGCGGTTTAAGGGGTTTGATTGAAGACATCTCTATACTGTCAGGAAAAGATATCCCTTAGATTGCTGAAAGCTGCAAAGTCGATCGCTAAAAGTAGCCAGTTATCGATTGATCACGCTAGTTCTTTGAACTTTCTGTTTGAACAAGCTTTGCCATCCTGCTTTCCGAATCTCAGTGGGTTCAGGTGACTTGTTCCACAAGGTTTCATAAAAGAAGAATGACATGCCATCATAGCCTTGATCGCGAACGGCTTTGACTTGTCGTTGCAGTTCATCGATCGGGCGGGGTGTGCTAGAAAGTCCGCTGAGAACACCGATCGCAGTTGGAATATGATCTCTTGCTGCCCGTAATGTTTCCCAGGTGTTGGGGTTAATACGATCGACAAATTTCTGCCCCTGAAAGTAGATCTGCGGAATCACTTCTTCGACTAGTCCTGCTTGTTCCCACTTGTGCCAATCGACTAAAAACGTTTCATACGCATAAGGCAAATCGAGCGGCGAAAGTGAGATGAGAACATTGTTTTTCTTCGCTTTCACGGTTTGAAAAAGCTGTGTGAGAAAGGCTTGTAATTTATTCGATCGCCATCGCATCCATTCTGCATCCTGAGCATTATCAGGTGGAGCTTTTCCGCTATGTTCTTGCTTGTAAAGATTTACTGTGTAATCGTCATAGCCAAACGACACCGGTAAACCAAAGTGATCATCGAACTGAATGCCATCAACATCATAGTTTTCGACCACTTCAGACACGAGGTTGAGAATGTATTGCTGCACTTCAGGCTTAAGTGGGTTAAACCAAATAGGGATTTGCTTACCATCTAACGCAGAAGGTTCATAATCGACTGATCCATCTCGTTTCTGTGTCCACCAATCTCGATGTTTCTGTGCAATCTCTGACTCTTTCGGAGCCATAAACCCAAACTCAAACCAGGGAATCACAGCCATGTCTTTCTGATGCGCTTCTGCAATCATTTCTTTGAGCATGTCTCGATTTTGAAGTCCTGCGGCAACAGGTCGCGGATCAACCGCAAACCCAATTTCCTGCTTCATCACTTGGCTGGGATAGAGGGTGTAGCCCCAATTTAGAACAGTTGGATAAAGCGTATTAAAGTTCAATCGTGCAAGTTCACTCACAGCATTGCTCAATCTAGCTTTATCGAATAGGACATCACTATCAATGTTCGTTAACCAAACGCCGCGAATTTCTCTTGCTTGTAGTTCGGGTTTGGGAAGATAGCGATCGCTAATCAATCCTTTCGTGTCCGGTAACGCCTGACAAAGAAATGCCGCGATCTCTCCACGACTGGCGACCCGATTTGGATTCAGCCGTTGAGCATTGGGAAAACTGACTGAAATTTGACGTTCGGTTGTGGCAGCGATCGCGCTTTTCGCATAGTTCGGCACATCCTGAAGATCAGCAAATACCTTGTTGGATAGTTCAATTGTCGGTTTTAGCTTGAGTCCGTTTGCGAGTGCAGTTAAAGCTTGTACTCTTGGAATCTGTAACTCTGGGCGGAATGTTCCATCATCAAAACCAGAAAAGAAGTTCGATCGGTAAGCTTTCTCGATCGCGTCTTTTGCCCAATAATTCGCTGCAATATCTTTGAATTGAACTAAATTACGAGTCGGTGAATTGATTTGATCTGGAAACGCATTGACCACCATTGCGGCGAACTGCGATCGCGTCACTGGATCATCCGGTCGAAACTGATTGTTTGGAAATCCGCGAATAATCGATTTCTGCGTCAAAGATTCAATGCACGATCGCGCCCAATGATTTTGGATATCTGTGAATTTTGACTGAGAAAATGCTGGAGGAACGATCGTCAAAATCAGAACAGTTAGCAGTCCGAAAATCCAAGCGCGTCGCATATCTCACCTCTAATGCTCGTGAAATACCATCGCATTTGGAGAGCACGATCGTGCAGTTTATTTGTATTTTGTTACTTGATCGAGAATGGTCAAAAAGTCCTGAACAATCATTTCTTGATTCGCTGAAGTCAACACTGGAACATGAACGAACAAACATTGCTGATTCAAATTCTCCAAATGTTTGAGAACGCAGTAGTAAACATAATTACACACGAAATTTCCAGCATCGTGACTAATTTCTGTGATGTTGGTTGATTCGATTAGCTGGGTTAAATCAAGACGCGATCGCAGAATATCACTCTGAAATTTCCCATTCGATTCGATCGACAGTTTTTGCCGCGATTCTGCCATACCACAACAGATCGTCATCTCTGGCTGAAGTTCGTTAATTTTCCTGATCGCAATTTTTGGAGCCAGTTCAAAATCGACTGGAAGCAATCTGAGAAAGTGACACTCCGGGGAAACATGATCGACAATTGCTTCAAGCAAATCATCCGACGCATTCGATCGATGATGTTCCAGCCAAGTTGTAAATGAAGTTAGTAAGATTTTCATCTAGAATTTAAGAGCTAGACTAGAGGATTGAAAAATGCCAACGATCGCTGTTGTCGATTATGACATGGGGAATTTGCACTCTGCTTGTAAGGGACTCGACAATGCAGGCGCGATTACTCTTGTAACGGATTCGGCAAAAGAAATTGAACAAGCGGATGCTGTGGTGCTTCCGGGTGTGGGAGCGTTCGATCCAGCCGTTCAACATCTGCGATCGCGTGACCTCGTTCAACCGATCAAAGATGCGATCGACAGTGGGAAACCATTTTTAGGAATCTGTTTAGGCTTACAAATCCTGTTTGAATCGAGCGAAGAAGGTCAAGAACCCGGTTTAGGCATTGTTCCCGGAACCGTCAAACGCTTTCAGCCTGAGTCTGGATTAACGATTCCTCATATGGGTTGGAATCAACTTGAATTCACTCAGCCCGATTGTTCTCTCTGGCAAAACTTAGGAACTGATCCTTGGGTGTATTTTGTGCACTCCTACTACGTCGAGCCAACTGATCCGAACATTCGAGCCGCAACGATTACACATGGAACTCAGACCGTGACAGCCGCGATCGCTCGTCGAAATCTCATGGCGGTTCAGTTCCACCCAGAAAAATCTTCAACTGCTGGATTGCAGCTTTTATCGAACTTTGTTCAGTTGGTGAATCAGCGCCAGTTAACAAACGTATGAGCCTCCGAATCTACGGCAATCGATCGATCAAAACGCTTCCAGGACAAGAAACCCGCCCAACTCTAGCGCGAGTTCGCGAAGCCGTATTCAACATTTGGCAAGGCTCGATCGAACAGTGTCGCTGGCTGGATCTTTGTACTGGAAGCGGTTCGATGGGAGCCGAAGCACTTTGTCGAGGCGCTTCGATCGTAATCGGAATCGAACAATCGACCGCTGCCTGTCGCATCATTGAACAAAACTGGAAACAAGTTGCAAAGCCTGAACAGTCTTATCAAGTCTTGCGGGGCGATGTCGTGAAACGGTTGGAAAAACTTGCTGGGCAACAGTTCGATCGCATTTATTTTGATCCGCCATATGACAGTGATTTGTATGTTTTGGTGTTGAGTGCGATCGCATCTCTGAACCTGCTCGCTCCCCGTGGCGAACTCGCAGTCGAACATCGTCCCGGTCTTACCTTGCCTGAATTGTCTTTAACGATTGTTCGCGAAAAACGCTACGGTAACACTGCACTGACGTTCTACCAAGCACTATGAAATCGACGCTTTTAGCTTGCTTAGTTTTGACGATCGCGACTCCTGCAATGGCGCTTCCACCTCCAGAGGATCAGCCCGAAGAAGTGGCGCGAACCGAGATTATTACCGAAGCGCGATCGCCGATTGACAATAAGCCTTTGAATGCCGCCGAATATGTAGCACTTCAGAAACAACTTCAGCAAGGTCAGCCAGAGAATCCACGCGACCAAGTTTCACCTCAACTCAGAAGAACGATCGGACTTTTACGTCTGCGAAGATTCATCAAAACTGTGTTTCCATTTATCCCGCTTCGATAGCTTATCGGCTTCTAATTTGACTTTGTTGAATCTGCTGGGTGAATTGTTCTTGCGTCTTCGCTGGCTCTTTACAGCTTAAACCTTGACACACAAGCGCGATCGCATTCTCCGGCAAAGTCTCCATCACCATAAACGCAGTCGTTGGTAAATACTGTGTTTCTAAAGCTGCAATCTGCTCAACCGTACTGCGAATTAAAGTTTGATTGCGGAACCAATCTAAAGCAGCAAACAATGAGGGACAAGCAGACGGGGATTGTTCCATCACTGATGCAAAGGCTTGTAAGGTTTGTTCTGCTCGATCGAAGTAATCTAAGTTCTCAGTGAGTAATGAGAGACGGACTAAGTTCGCGATCGCGATTCCGTTTGCAGAAGGGGTTGCATTGTCTACATAGCTCCGCTCTCGAATTAGTAGATCGCGACTCGCATCACTCGCAGTATTGTAGTACCCACTTAAGGTATCACTCCAGAGATACTGATCAAACTCAGCTTGAATCCGAATTGCTTCTGCTAACCAATCAATCTGATTCTCTGGCGCATCTGATTGAATGCTTCGAGTCACTTGGTGCAAATCTAACAAGGCTTTGACAAAGAAAGCAAAATCTTCGGATTGGGCAAGTACTTCAACCGAACCGTTGTAGTTAATTCGATGAAAACGTTGATTAATCCACTGATTTTGTAGAATGAATGTTGCGGCTTGACTTGCAAGTTCCAAAGCTTCTAAATCTCGGAAAACGGCATACGATCGAGCGAGTCCCGAAATCATCAAACTATTCCAAGCGACAATCATCTTTGTATCAGTCACGGCTGGAATTCGACCTGTCCACGCGATTGATCGCGCCTCATCAGCATTCCGAGCAGGTGGGAAAGTTTCATCGATCGATGAACCGTATCGGATTTCAAATAGTTTATTCAAGGCAGATTCAACCGTATCAGAAAGCTGACCAGATTGTTTGCGCTGAAGTACGGTCTTACCTTCAAAGTTACCGACTGGCTCGATCGCGAACTGTTCTGATAGTTCAGTCAATTCTTCAGAAGTTAGCGCATTCTGTAGTTCTTCATAGCTCCACACATAGAATGTGCCCTCTTCGGGTTCTGCTTCTTCCGGTGTTGCAAAACTATCTGCATCTTGCGCCGCATAGAAGTAGCTCTCTGGTGCAGTCATTTCGCGTTTGAGCCATTGAACCGTTTTCGCGATCGCTCTTTCAAACGCGGGTTCCTGCACTCCCGCTGCCCAAAGATTTGCAAGATACTCAACAATCAGCCCATTGTCATACAGCATCTTTTCAAAGTGTGGCACTGTCCAAGTTGAATCTACCGTGTAGCGATGAAATCCACCCGCAACATGGTCAAAGATGCCACCTAGTGCTAAACTCAATCCTCGATTTCTGGTTACTTCACGAGCATTGTATCGATCGAATTCAAACCGTATCGCATGAAGCGCCGCATCCGCATAAGGAATCATTGGAAATCGGGTTCCCGGCATCTCTGCCGAAATGATTCCCGTACTATATTCCAAACCGTCTTTTAATCGTTCCTGACTCAATGTTTGATTGGGGAGTAACACTGAGTTTTGTAAGTTTGTGAGAATTTCAGCTTTCACCGCATCTAATCGATAGCGATCGCTATCGTACAATCCTCTCAACGTCTGTAGGACATGCAGAAATCCAGGCTTTCCGTACTTTGGCTCGATCGGAAAGTAAGTTCCTCCATAAAACGGTGCTAAATCAGCCGGCGTTAAAAAAATGTTTAAGGGCCATCCCCCTTGTCCGGTCATCATCTGAAGCGCCTGCATATAGATGCTATCGAGATCCGGACGTTCTTCTCGATCGACTTTTATCGGCAAATAATTCTCATTCAGATATCGAGCAATCTCAGGATCTGAAAATGCCTCTCCTTCCATCACTGTGCACCAGTGACAAGACGAATAGCCAACCGATAGAAAAATAATCTTATTGTCACGTCTGGCTTGTTCGATCGCCGCATCACTCCACGCCCACCAATCGATCGGATTCTCAGCGTGCTTTCGTAAGTAAAGACTTTGAGCTTCAATTAAGCGATTTGGCATAGCTAAAGTAAATAAAGATCTCCGACCGCGCACGACCGGAGATCCGTTGTTTTAGAACGCAAATACGGTTCTAATCACTCCGATGACTGCATCACGGTTAGCTGTATTGTAATCAGGATTCGTAATCCAAATCACGCCCGGTGTGATAGCGATGTTGTCATTGATGCGATAGCGATAAAATGCTTCCAGATGTAAAGAAGTATCGCGATCGCGAAAGCCCAAATCACTCCGACTCAGCTTCGGCTCTTGTCCCACAAACAGTCCACCCAAGTTACCCCGCTTGAACAAATCGGGGAATGCCAGCGTCACTGCCCAGTTCCACACGTCCCCGCGACCTTGACCGATATAGTTATGATTCGCATAACCTACCCAACCGCCGATCGCAAACTTCGGAGAAATCTGGAACGTCCCAGAAATACCATACGCATTAATGCTAACTGGACTACCGAAGTTACTATTTGCCAGGTTACTTCCCGTTGCACTCAAGTTAAACGGATCATCGGGTTGCAGGTCTGCACCAAACGGCGCGTAAGCATTGATGTAAGTAAAGCCAATCCGAGAAGTCGGACTCAGATTCAAAATCAACTGCGCCAACGCGCCATACTGACCATTAAACAATCCATTTCGATTTGCGGGATTGTTTGCAGTCGGTGTTAAGTAACCCAAGTTGATTTCTGCTGCCGTTCCGATTCGTTGCCGAATGCCAACCCCCGCCCCGAACGAATAGTTATAAATCGGGTTCCGCAAAGCAAACAGTGAAACCGCACCCCCATCAAAGTAAGGGTTCAACTGAGACGACGCATCCAAGTCTACAAAACCGTTTCCGGTTCCTGCCAAGTACACATCAGTACTATCCGTGAGCGGGAATCGATAGCGTAACAGTGCCAATCCAACTGCGCTGCCGCTATCTCCGTCAAACTCGACCCGTCCCATGTTCGTGCCCAACACGCCCAAGCCGCGAATCCCCGTCGGACTCGTCGCATCTTGCGTCGTTTCTCCGAGCGGTACAACATTGTTTGCCTGAAGTCGTGTGGTTAATAAGTCTCGACCCGTGAAGCTCGTGTTCAGGTTCAATCGCACCCGATAAGAGAGCGTTGGATTGCGTTCAGCCTCAGTACTCGTGACTGCGTTATCGCCCCCAAGAACACTGATTGCCCCAACAATGACTTCACCTTGCAATTTCGTTGTAGTCGAGAACTGTTGTCGCTCTAACGTGGTTGTTCTGGATTCCAACGCATCCACCCGACCGCGAATCGTTGCCAGTTCCGTTGCAAATTCTTGCTGAAGTCGCTGCAAGGTTGCTAAGTCTTCTTTTTTCACTAAATCAGCCGTGGAAGCAGCGATCAGTTCACTCACTCGATCGAGACACGCATTTAATCCCGCAGCAAACTCAAACCGCGTCAGTGCCCGATTCCCGCGATAGGTGCGATCGGGATATCCCGCAATACAGCCATACCGCTCTACCAACGATTGCAGCGCCTGAAATGCCCAATCCGTGGGACGAACATCTGAAAGCTGCGAAACCGAAGTGACTTGTCCTGAGCTATCCGTAAGTTGTGGATTTGCAGGTACGACTGGAGTAACATCGGGGACTTGTTGCGCGATCGTAACTGGAGCAGTTTGAGCAAGCTTCGGTGTCGAATCTTTTGCAGTGTCAGTCGATTTTTGTGTTGTGGTTACTTCTACTGAAGGGAGCGTGAATGTATCGGAAACGGCTTGAGCCAGTTTAGGAGTCACTTCTGAAGTGGGCTTGGAAGCAGATAATTCAGCAGCGCGGAGGCTTGCGGGTGCAAGCACGATCGAACTTGCTACCAATGCAGCAAAACAGGTCAATGAACCAGGTTTCATGAATCAGTCCTCACCATAAATATCAATCAAAACAGACCCCGCACAGTGATCGAGGTCAGGTATCCCAAAGTTGTTAAAAAAGATGAAGCTCAAGTCAAAAGCAGCGATATTAGCGATCGGGGCGCTGGTTATTGCTAATCGCTTACTACTAGCAAGGTAGTCATGATCGTCCGTAGGTTCGACTATCTAAAGGATGAGAGACGGGATCATTGACAAGCCGCACTTATTCCGTTCAAGTGTCGTAATCTTTGGAAATTGCCTGAGCGATCGAGCAATACGCTAAGCTGGATCGGTGTACCCTGTTGGGTGATTTCAACGTGGGGTTTGCTCATGTCTCTTGTGCGTTTTGTTTTGCTGAGTGCGATCGCTGGTTTTCTCGTCATTTTTGCGCTCTCAAACTGGGGCGTATCGATGCCGCTCGTGTTCCTCGGTGTTCCGTCGCCTGCACTTCCGCTGCCGGTGTGGATTTTGGGCGCGATCGCCCTTGGTGCTGCCACAACTTTCGTGATTACCGCTATGTTTGGATTAGCACGATTTACTGCCCGTCGATCGGAGCGTAAAACGGTTCGCCAAGCGACCCCGACAAATAGTTATGCTTACGCAGAAACGCCTCGTGAAACCCGCTCTAGTGCCAATGAGGATGACTGGTTTGGCGGTGATGATGACGATTGGACAAGTGAGCCAAAAGATAAGCCCAAACGCGATTTTGAAGCGAGACAAGCACCGACATCAGAAACGCGATCGGGTTCTACTTATTCCTATACGTATCGCGAAGCACCAGAGCCAAAACAGCCCGATGTCGTCGATGCAGACTACCGCGTGATTCGCCCTCCGGTACGGAAATTGGATGAGGATGAATAGATGCTAAACGGAGTGAGTGTGTTCTTGATCGGCATGATGGGTGTCGGAAAAACCACGATCGGGCAATTGTTAGCAAAACAACTCGATTATGAGTTTCTCGATGTCGATCAATTTATCGAGCAAGCAACTGGACAAACGGTTTCGACAATTTTTGCAGAGTCAGGAGAAGCGATCTTCCGGCAATTAGAGACCGCAACCCTTTCTCAGGTGTCTGCTCGATTACGGCGCGTTGTGGCGACAGGTGGCGGTATTGTGCTGGCTCAAGAGAATTGGAGCTATCTCAGGCACGGTGTGATCATATGGCTAGATGTACCCGTAGAGCAGTTAAAAGCGCGATTAAGCCAAGATACGACCCGACCCTTGTTGCAGAGTCAGGATTTGACGGCTCGATTGACGCAACTTTCAGAAGAACGTCGATCGCGTTATGCCCAAGCAGATATCCATATTCAAGTGCTGCCGGACGAAACCCCGGAGCAGATCACCGCAAGAATTATGAATGCGATCGCGCTTGAGTGCGAGAAAAAGCGCCAGATCGACAATTCGATTCGGCGCTTGAATGAAGAAATGCCATTTCAGGCGAATTCTTGATTAACACGAATTTGATGAGTTCTTCGCTTCGATTCAGTCCCGCCCCGGAATGAAATTCGGGGCTAATCGAACGAAGTCCACTAAAGGGGACTAAAAGCCAAAATCAGTATCTTTAGTCCGTTTTAACGGACTTCTCATCGTTAGCCCCGGAATAGAATTCGGGGCGAACAAACAACGCAGCGAAAAGATCCGTACAAACTACGGCTACTTTATTTCACCACCGCAGGACGCACCGCAGAGGGACGACGATCGATCACTTGATCAACCAATCCATACTCCTTCGCTTCTTCTGCCGACATGAAGAAATCCCGCTCGGTATCTCGTTCGATCCGCTCTAACGGCTGTCCGGTGTGGTCTGCCAAGAACGAATTTAATCGCTGTTTCAAGTAGAGAATTTCTCTTGCTTGAATTTCGATATCGGTTGCCTGTCCTTGTGCGCCACCTAGCGGCTGGTGAATCATAATCCGCGAATGGGGCAAGCTCATCCGTTTGCCTTTTGTTCCAGCACTCAGTAAGAAAGCGCCCATACTCGCAGCGAATCCGACACAAATCGTAGACACCTCTGGGCGAATCTGCTTGATTGTGTCAAAGATGCCCATGCCAGCCGACACCGAGCCACCTGGCGAATTGATGTAGAGATAGATATCTTTGTCGGGGTCTTCCGCTTCAAGGAAAAGCAATTGCGCCACGACGAGGTTTGCGACATCGGAATCGATCGCGCTACCGAGGAACACGATTCGTTCCCGCAACAGTCGGGAGTAGATATCAAAGGCGCGTTCGCCCCGTCCGGAAGTTTCAATAACGGTAGGAATCATGAATCCAGCCCAGTAATTTTTTTCATTTTAGCGAACGATCGAACAGCTCGTTGGGATGTTTGCGGTTCATAACAGGTTGCTTATACAAATTGATCGTAATAGATTGGCTGAGAGATCCTAAAGATTGACTTGAGGTAGCTGTGAAAAAATCGAGTGTTTTATTTCTGTTGTTGTCAACAGGAATCGTCATTGGAACGGCATCCGGTGTTTATTACTTCTGGAGACAGTTGACTCAATTACCAGAGTGGTATAGCACTGGACAGAATAATCCGAAAACGTATGCTCAAATTCAGAAATCGGGTGCAACCGTAGAGGAAAAGATTGAAGCGCAAATTCAGGCAAGTCCTCAAGCTGCGAAAGTAAATGCTGCTGTGAATCGCCCATCTGACGAAGTTTCTAGCGCTTCAGATGATGTCCAAGTGGCACTAAGTTCTCAAGAATTGAATGATTTACTAGTGACAAAAATCACTGAAAAAAGAGACGGTCAACCGCTTCCAAGTTCGGTCAAAGGATTCAATGCAGCGGTGAAAAATGACAAGCTAAAAACGGGTGCAGTTGTCGATATCAAGGAATTGCAAAACAGCGGATTAGGCGAACAACACCAGCAATTTCTATCAGAAATCACTCAGAAAATTCCGATGAGCGATCGCAAAGTTTACATCGGAGTCGAGGGCAAACCACAAATTCAAAATGGCAAATTGCGCTTTGATGAAAATGCCCGAATTCAGGTTGGCAATATGAGTTTTACAATCGCTGAAGTTGCCAGCCGTTTAGGGGTACCGCCCGAAAAAGTGCAAGACCAACTCAATCTTGAACTGAAATTGCGCGGTTTAACCGTGAGAGACATTGATTTCAAAGACGGAAACGCGATTTTGAAGGGTGATCCGAAATGATCGCCTGATCGATGATTCCAAACAAATAGCGATCGAGGGTTAGACTTCGATCGCTGTTTCAATTTTCTTGTTAGATCCTAACTCGCTAAACTGTGAGGTATCGGTGCTTTCGACTGTCCGCCTGCTAACGCTTCTTCTTCACTCTCAAAAATTTCAAACACCGAATCCATCATCGTCACTTCAAAGACCAATTTCGCCTCCGGGTGGACATTGCAGAGCTTAAAGCTTCCACGCGCCTTGTCCGCATCCCGCATTCCTGCCACCAGTGAGGTCAGACCCGAACTATCGATAAAATTCACCTGACTCAGATTCACCACGACATGATGACTTTGTTTCGCGATGCAGTCCTGTAACCGAGTGCGGAACTGCCATGCAGTCGTAATATCTAACCGCCCAGTTGGACTAAATACCACGATCGGGCTTCCATCCGGGGTATTAACAATTTTTTGCTCCATGAGAATCGTCTTTCGCTCCATGTGAACCATGACCTGCCTCGTGCAATCTTTTCGGAGACTACTCGATCAGTTATGCCCAAAGAGATAGATTGGATAACGATGCTCTAAATAAAAAGAGGGTCGCGCTCAATAAACGCTTCCCTCAAATTGCAAGGCTTAACAAATGGATATCAATGGCTCTTCACCATCGCGCTTAGTGTGCCCCGTTTTTTGACCAATTGATCCAGTCTTGCGGCTTCAAGAAAATTTCATACAACCGCGCTTCTGGGCTGCCGGGTTCGGGTTCGTAGCCATATTCCCAGCGCACCATCGGCGGCAACGACATCAGAATCGATTCGGTGCGCCCGTTTGTTTGCAGTCCGAAAATCGTTCCGCGATCGTACACCAGGTTAAATTCCACATATCGCCCACGGCGGTAGAGTTGGAACTGTCTTTGTTGATCGCTATATTCTGTATTGTGACGACGTTCTACGATCGGGGTGTAAGCAGGTAAGAACGCATCGCCACAAGACTGCACAAACGCGAATAGGTCTTCCCAGGTGCGATTTTGAACCGTTCCGACTTCCTTGCTTCTGAGTGCCGCAGGAGTATCACTTTGCGAACCTGGATACGAAATTGGGTAAAGATCGCCTCTCGTATCTTGATAATCGAAGAAGATTCCGCCTACTCCACGAGTTTCCTTACGGTGCTTCAGATAGAAGTACTCGTCGCACCAGAGTTTAAAGGTCGGATAGTACTCAGAATGATGACGATCGCAAGCGTCTTTCAGCGTTTGATGGAAGTGGATCACATCTTCTTCAAACGGATAGTACGGCGTTAAATCGATTCCGCCACCGAACCACCAAACCGGACCCGCTTCAAAATAGCGATAGTTTAGATGCACCGTTGGAATGTAAGGATTGCGCGGATGCAGCACCATCGAAGTCCCCGTCGCGTAGAAGCTGTGACCCTGTGCTTCCGGGCGCTGAACCAAAATCGAAGGCGGTAAATCCTTGCCCCAAACTTCCGAGAAATTGACTCCACCTTGCTCGAAGACTCGACCTTCGCGCATGACTCGCGATCGACCGCCGCCGCCTTCTTCTCGTGTCCAACTATCTTGTTTAAATTGAGCTTCTCCGTCTGCGGCTTCTAAGCCTTCACAGACTTTATCCTGAAAAGATTGTAGCCACTGGCGCACCCGTTCGCGGGAATCGCTGGGCGGGTGTGCTTGGGTCGTCTCGGTCGCGTTGGAGGTAAAGAAGGCAGTCATAAACGTCGGTTCCTGGAACGAGTCGTCTTACTATGCAGTGAAAGGAGTTTAAAGTTTCCGTCAGTCTCTGGCAGTTCGGATTGCGCGAAACGAGACGGTTCATTTAGACTATCGCGAAACGGTTACTCACATACGCTTCTCTCGATTCTCGAAGCTCAAAACGTCTCATCTGATGCGGCAAAGCGCGATCGTAAATGTTTATAACATTGTGTAACTTTCATTGGGGATCACGGGTCAAACCGCCTCAAGAAGGATGGCGATCGCGACTCAAATCTCGCTAAGATCAGACACCCCGGCTACAGGGTACGGATGAACCCGATTCCCTTATAGGAGATGGATTATGCTGAACTTCCCTTGGAAATTTTTCTACCGCAAACAGCGGCGCGTTCGGTCTACCTTAGCGCGATCGTATCAAGCGGTGAGTTCGGCATCAGTGGATGACTTGTGGAGAAAGGTGATCGATTTAGCCGATGTCTCTTGGCATCCGCTGATTTCGAGAACGAATGTCCCACGCGGTCAGGTGGCGAAACCGGGATTGATTTATGAAGCGGTGACGCGATTGGGTCCGCTTCCGATTCGGATCTTTGTGGAGCGAGTTGATCCGAGAGAATTATTAAGTGTGCGGATTATTGCGATTCCAGGGATTGAAGAGCGGATTCGCTACGAGGTGAAATCGACGGTTTCGGGGACAAGTATTGCTTATTCGGTGACGCTGCAAGGGTGGCTTTCACCGCTGATCTGGTCGATTATTAAGCCGTATGCGTCACGAGTGGCGGAAGATTTGGCACACGCGGCAGAGCAACCGATCGACAATTCAAAATCGACTCAACAAAGCTGTTTCGATTTCTAACGATCAAGAGCGGTAAGATCGACATACAACCCTGATCGACTTTTACACGCTCATGTTAGATACCCTTAGCGCAGAATCCGTTTTAGAAGTCCTTAAACCTGTTCAAGACCCCGAACTTCAGAAGAGTTTGGTGGCGTTGAACATGATTCGGAATGTGTCGATCGACCAAGGTAAAGTCCGCTTCACGTTGGTTCTCACCACTCCCGCTTGCCCATTGCGCCAATTCATTGTGGAAGACTGCGAAAGAGCCGTGAAAACGCTTCCCGGTGTGGAATCAATCGAAGTGGAAGTGACCGCAGAAACGCCGCATCAGAAAGGATTGCCCGATCGGACTGGAATCGATGGCGTGAAGAATATCATCGCGATTTCGAGTGGGAAAGGGGGAGTTGGAAAAAGCTCGATCGCGGTTAATGTCGCGGTTGCACTCGCTCAAGCAGGCGCGAAAGTTGGATTAATTGATGCGGACATTTACGGACCCAATGCGCCCATGATGTTGGGTCTAGAAGGTTCGGGTGTTGCAGTCCGGCAAACGGCTCAAGGTGAAGTGTTAGAGCCTGCCTTTAATCACGGGGTGAAGCTCGTTTCGATGGGATTTTTGATCGACAAAGATCAGCCTGTGATCTGGCGCGGTCCGATGTTGAATGGTGTGATTCGTCAATTTCTCTATCAAGTGACCTGGGGTGATTTGGACTATCTGATCGTGGATATGCCACCAGGAACAGGAGATGCTCAATTGACGTTAGCGCAAGCGGTTCCGATGGCGGGCGCGGTGATCGTGACGACTCCGCAGACGGTCGCTTTACTTGATTCTCGACGCGGCTTAAAGATGTTCCAGCAGCTCAATGTTCCGGTGCTGGGAATTGTTGAGAATATGAGCTACTTTATTCCGCCGGATATGCCCGATCGACAATATGATATTTTCGGTTCCGCAGGCGGCGAAAAGACTGCAAATGAGTTAAATATCCCGCTGTTGGGCTGTGTGCCGTTAGAGATTCCCTTGCGTGAGGGCGGCGATCAAGGAGTGCCGATCGTGGTCGGTGATCCGGATTCTGCTTCGGCGAAGGCGTTAACCCAAATCGCTCAGCAAATTGCTGCTAAAGTATCGGTTGCAGCCCTCGCATAAGTCATTTTCTATGTTTCGGAAAAAGAAATCTTCTCCGCTTCGTCCCTGGCTCCAACCCTGGCAAGGAATGGATTGGTACCTCCTTGGGGCAGTCCTGGCGCTGACTGCTTTAGGCGGAGTGATGGTTCACAGCGTTCAACTGGCACATACCGAGCGTCAAGATTGGATTTTTCATCTCTTGATTGGCAGTGTCGGAATGGTTCTCGTCTTCGTGCTGGCGCGGTTGCGTTATGATGCCCTGCTTCCCTGGAAGTGGTGGATTTATGGCATCACGAATGTTTCGCTTCTCCTGGTGATGATCATGGGATTAGAGGCGAAAGGGGCGCAGCGATGGCTCGGATTGTTCGGGTTTGGGATTCAGCCTTCGGAATTTGCCAAGTTGGGCGCGATTATTACGCTGGCGGCAGTGTTACATCAGCGATCGGCTTCGACGATTCCGATGATGGTTAAGGTGTTGGGTATTGCGGCTTTACCTTGGGTACTGATCTTTTTGCAGCCGAATTTAGGAACATCGCTTGTGTTTGGGGCGATTACGATCGGGATGTTGTACTGGGGAAATGCGAATCCGGGATGGCTTTTATTGCTGTTGTCTCCGGTGATTTCAGCGGTTTTGTTTACAACGCTGATCACAAAAGGGGCGTTTGGAATTGGTGCGATCGGGCTTTGGGTTGTCGTTGTTGGATTGGTTGCCTGGAAAACGCTGCCGTGGAAGACTTACGGAACGTTAGTTCCGGTGGTGGTTAATCTGATTGCGGGTGGTTTGGGACAAGTTCTATGGCAATTTGTGCTGCATGACTATCAGAAGGCGCGGATTCTGATGTTTATTGATCCTGACCAAGATCCGTTAGGAGCAGGCTATCACTTGATTCAGTCGAGAATTGCGATCGGGGCTGGAGAGTTAACCGGACGCGGACTATTTCGGGGCACTCAGACGCAGCTTGATTTTATTCCTGAACAGCATACCGACTTTATCTTTACCGCGATCGGTGAAGAACTCGGCTTTCTCGGTTCGATCTTTGTGCTCGGTGCTTATTTACTGATTTGCTATCGATTGCTGATTATTGCTCAAAACGCGAAAGATGAATTCGGCGCATTGATCACAGTGGGTGTGTTCTCGATGATTATTTTTCAGGTGTCGATCAATATCGGCATGACGATTAATCTGTCACCTGTGACGGGAATTCCTTTACCTTGGTTGAGTCACGGAAACGCGGCGCTATTGATGAATTTTATGGCGATCGGCTTAGTCGAATCGGTAGCGAACTTCCGACAGAAGCCGAAATTCTGAACCATTGGTGAAGCGCGATCGCTTTATCGATCACAATCAATGTCAAAGCGTTCGATCCCACCTGTACACTGATAAGTGAAGCTACTTCACGAAGAGTTATGTTTTTACCAGGTTCAGCCGTTCGCGTGACGAACGTTAACGATACGTATTACGGATTTCAAGGACTCGTACAGCGAATTACCGATGGAAAAGTTGCGGTGCTGTTCGAGGGCGGCAACTGGGATAAGCTCGTGACTTTTAGAATGTCAGAACTGGAAATCGTCGAAACTAAGAAGAAAGCTGCAAAATAAACCTTTGAATGCGGTAGATTGTGGAGGTGGATTTGTACTATTTTTATGCGCCTTCCACTTCCCCAATTTTCCGCCCAAAATCGCCCAGCGAATCACATCGCTGAAGTGATCGAAACGGCAACGACTGAATTTCTCTCTCAATGTCTGGAACCAGATGATCTGTCGTTTCCAGTGATGCCGCCGTTTGGAAGTTGGGTCAAAGCGATCGATGAAGAATCCGACAATCTAATTTATGCGGTCGTGTATCATGCGACTACAAGCCCGATCGATACGGTTCATCGAGCAAGAGCACTTGGAATGTCGCTCTCTGAACTGCGTGAACAACAGCCGCAAATTTTCGCGATGCTGAGAACAGAATTTCGATCCGCGATCGTGGGATATCGAGCAGGTGGAAATAAAAAGAACGGTGCGACAGGTGGAACGATTTATCAGCATTTGCCGCCTCGCCCGCCTCAAATTCACCAAGCGGTTTATGCCTGCGATACTAAAGAAATTATTGATTTTAGCGAAGGGCTTGATTTCTTGAGAACGTTGCTTCAGGTTGGGAGCGCTCCGGTGGATGCGTTGACTGCCGCCGCTATTCGAGAAATTTATCAACTGAGAAAAGCTGATCGCACTTGGCTTGTGCAAGCGGGGCGAATGTTGAGTTTATTGCTCAAAGATGATTACGATCGCTTACGAGTGATCCTGAGCCAGATTCACCTCTAGGTGAATTTTGCGCTCAGTATAGTTGTTAAGATCTGGCTTTGGTGGCGTTTCCAATGTTTCTATTAACTGCTGGCGTGTTGCAAGAACCGATCGTTGCGTTTGTGATTCTGCTGGCGGTGATCTTGATTGTGCCGATCGTGTTTGAGCGGTTTCGAGTGCCAGGATTGGTCGGATTGTTAGCTTCTGGAGTCGCGCTCGGCTCGAATGGATTAGGAATCATTAACGGTGACTCGGAAACGATGAATCTGCTTTCAGACATCGGATTGGTGTATCTGATGTTTGTGGCAGGTTTAGAAATTGATATTGAGCAATTTACGCGCACTCGGAATCGATCGATTGGATTCGGAACTTACACCTTTTTAGTTCCGCTGATTACTGGAACGATCGTTGGGCGAGTCTTTGGATTTGATTGGAATCCAGCGATTTTAATCGGTTCACTGTTTGCGTCTCACACGCTGTTGGCTTATCCGATCGTTAGTCGATTAGGAATCGTGACAAATGAAGCGGTCACAGTCACGATCGGGGCAACGATTTTTACAGATATCGGTGCGCTATTGGTGTTGGCGATTTGTGTGGGAATTCATGCGGGAGATTTTACGATCGCGAAACTGATCACGCTTTTAGGATCGCTGGTGATTTATACGATCGTGATTCTCTTCGGATTCGACAAAGCGGGGCGCGAATTCTTTCGACGCTCTGGTACCGATGAAGGCAATCAATTTCTATTTGTGCTGTTGGCTGTGTTTCTCGCTTCAGTGGGAGCGCAGCTAATCGGAGTTGAAAAAATTGTCGGGGCGTTCTTGTCTGGGCTGGCAGTAAATCGAGTGGTCGGAGATAGCCCAGTTAAAGAAAAAGTTTTGTTCGTGGGCAGCGTTTTGTTTATCCCGATCTTTTTCATCGATATGGGATTGCTAATTCGCGTTCCGGCATTTATTCAGAGTTTGACTGATCCGAAACTGTTGGGATTGACGATCGCGATCGTGTTTGGTCTGATTGCTAGTAAATTCGGAGCGGCTGTCTTAGCAAAACTTACGTATCGCTACAGTTGGCGAGAAATGATGGTGATGGGGTCGCTTTCTTTGCCTCAAGTTGCGGCAACGTTGGCAGCTACACTCGTTGGATACCGGGCAGGCTTGCTGACTGAAGGTGTTTTGAATAGTGTCATCGTTTTAATGCTGGTGACTTCGATATTGGGACCGATTCTAACGGCGCGATTTGCGAATGAATTGCGGCTAGAAACTTTAAGCGAAATCGAACCTACCCTTTCTGCTCCAACTTGGACACGTCAAACAACGGTTTTAGTTCCGGTCTATAACCCAAATACAGAAGCCTACTTACTGGAACTTGCCGCATTGATTACTCGATCGCATTCTGGACAATTAATTCCATTGGCGATCGCGCTTTCTCAAGCATCGCTCAATTCACCGGAAATGCAGAATCGCCTCGATCGCAGTGAATCGCTTCTAAAGCTTGCGGCTGAACTAACTCAGGATTACGGCGTGACGGTTTCGCCCTTGCTCCGAATCGATGACAACGTGGCTCAGGGAATCACTCGTGCAAGTCGAGAAGCCCACGCGAATTTGATTGTGATGGGATGGGGGCGCAAAAGTCGATTAGGAGAGCGCCTGTTTAGAACGATCGTCAGCAGCGTTCTGAGTACTGCTCCTTGTCCGGTTGCGGTGGCGCGATTGGTTCAATCACCAAGCAAATTTCAGAGCATTCTCATCCCGATCGAGAATCTCACACCGCGCTCGCTGTTTCCGCTGGAATTCGCTCACAATATTTCGATCGCAACGGGTGGACGTATTACCGTCCTGCATGTGTGCGATCGCGCAACATCTTCTAGTAAAATTGCCTGGATTAAATCTCAAATTGCGCTATTGGTGGCAAAACTTCCGCTCACGGCTGAAGTTCAAATCGTGCCCGACGACGATCGAGTTCGAGCGATCGCAGTCGCGGCTCAATCTGTGGACTTAGTGGTTTTGCCCTCTAGTCAACGGTTGATGAGTGCTGGAGGCTTGCCCCTGAATAGTTTAACCGCTCAAATTGCGCCTCAGATTCAGGCATCGATCGTGCTACTGGGTGAACCGGAAGTCGTCGATCGTACAATCTTTCTACCGAGTTAAATCTGTGGCATCAGAATTGCAAAATTTCTAGCAAAGACTTGATTTGCTGAAAGAACCGTGTGAAATTTGATACATAGAGCGTCCTGCACAATTCACCCGCTTTTTAAGTAGGATGAATTCGTGAATTGCTCCCGCTGTTTCTCCACGTTGACCGAAAATGATAGTCAACAAGGGTGCATACGCGATGACAACTGAAGGAGAAACAAGATCGAATTTATCGATCCGAATTTTGCTAATTGAGGACAATGAGCCGAATCGAAGACTGCTCGAAGACTATTTAATTTACCAGGGTTACACCGTGTTAGCGTTGGCAACTGGAATTGGCTTCGACCAAGCACTCATCGATTTTCAGCCTCAAGTAGTGCTACTCGATTTAAAATTACCCGATATTGATGGTTGTGACATTTTAGAACAGATGCAGCAGAATCCAGAGTGGAGGCAGATTCCTGTCATTGTTGTTTCGGCTCGTGCTTTTATCGCAGACCAGCGACGGGCGCTAAATCTCGGTGCCAGACGGTATTTGGTCAAACCGATTCGGCTTCAAGAATTGCTCCAGGTGATTCAGGAGGAAGTGAGGGGATCGATCGAATAAAAAAAATTCGAGAGCGGTTGCGCTCCCGAATCAGTCGCTTGAGTTTCGCCAAAAGTTAGACCGAGGTGTTGTCTTGATTGGTATTGATAAATTGTTCGATCGTTAAACTTAAATTTTTCACGGTGTCGCCCGATTCGAGAATCTGAATTTCGAGCGCAGAAAGTAATAGAGTTGCTGTTTGTAATTGGGTGAGCGCTCTTTCGATATTGTTTCGAGTTTGGCTCTCAAACTCTTGTAGATTCATACGGTTTGACAAGTCTGTACTGGTAATCTGACTATAATCACGCGAGTTCGGTGATCGTCACCCTCGAGCGCGAGGATTGATTTAAAATTTAAATATCAACCTTTTACATAAAGTTTTAAGTGACTGTTTCCCCCCAGACTCTGCTGATCGACGATTCGGAACGATTAGAAGCTCGGCTCAAAGAAATTCCTCAAGAGCCAGGGGTTTACTATATGCGCGATCGTACCGATCAAATTCTCTACATTGGTAAGTCAAAACGGTTACGCTCTCGACTGCGATCGTATTTCAATGGTCACGATACTCGTCCTCGAATCGCGCTGATGATGCGTCAGGTGGTCGAGATCGAAGTGATCGTGACGGATACCGAAGCGGAAGCGTTAGCGCTCGAAGCGAACTTAATTCGTCAGCATCAGCCGCACTTTAATGTGCTGCTCAAAGACGATAAGAAGTATCCCTATCTTTGTATTACTTGGTCTGAGCCGTATCCTCGGATTTTTATCACTCGCAAGCGGCGAATGGCGAAAGAGCGCGATCGCTATTATGGTCCGTATGTGGATAGCCGTACACTCCGCACGACGCTTCATTTAGTCAAGCGAATTTTTCCGCTGCGCCAACGTCCACAGCCGTTATTCAAAGATCGTCCTTGTCTGAATTACGATATTGGTCGCTGTCCGGGTGTGTGTCAGTCGATGATTTCTTCGGAGGACTACCGCAAGACGGTTCAGAAAGTGGCGATGATTTTCCAAGGGCGAACCCGCGAATTGGAAGAATCGTTGGCGGCTCAGATGGAGAAAGCGGCGGAAGATCTGAATTTTGAGTATGCGGCGCGATTGAGAGATCAGATTGCGGGATTGAAGAGTCTGAGCGCAGAGCAAAAAGTTGCTTTGCCGGATGATACTGTTTCGCAAGACGCGATCGCGCTTGCCGCCGATGAAGAACATGCCTGCATTCAGCTTTTCCAAATTCGGGCAGGTCGCTTAGTCGGGCGGTTAGGATTCTTCGCGGATGCCCACGCGGAACCGGGAGCGATTCTTCAGCGCGTTTTAGAAGAGCATTATCAAACCGTTGATCCGGTCGAGATTCCAGCGGAAATTCTCGTGCAGCATGAGTTACCGGAAAGCGAAATGCTGTCGGAATTTCTCAGCCAATCGAAAGGGCGGAAAGTCTCGATCGTGGCTCCGCAGCGTCAGACTAAGGCGGAATTGGTCGAAATGGTTGAGCGCAATGCGTCGATCGAGCTTGCTCGGACTCAGAAATTTGCCGATCGTAATACTCAAGCGATGCAAGATCTGGCAGAAATTCTCGACTTACCAGAGTTGCCGCGTCGCGTCGAAGGCTACGACATTTCGCATATTCAAGGCTCGGATGCGGTCGCGTCTCAAGTCGTATTTGTCGATGGACTGCCTGCGAAACAGCATTATCGCCACTATAAGATCAAAAATCCAGAAGTGCGATCGGGTCGATCGGATGACTTTGCCAGTATGGCAGAGGTGATTTCTCGTCGATTCCGTAAGTACGCAGCGGCGAAAGCGAAAGGCGAAACGTTAGTTCCTGCTTCTCAAAGTTCGAGTCTGAAATCGAATGCGCTCTCAGATTTTCCTGATGTGGTGATGATCGACGGTGGAAAAGGTCAGCTTTCAGCCGTGGTGAATGTGCTGCGGGAGATGAACTTGCTTGAAGATATCAAAGTCGTGAGTTTGGCAAAACAGCGAGAAGAGATTTTCTTACCGGGTGAATCGCTCCCGCTCGAAACGGATGCGGAACAGCCTGGAGTTCAACTCCTGCGGCGATTACGAGATGAGGCACACCGATTTGCAGTGAGTTTCCATCGTCAGCAGCGCACGACTCGAATGCGGCGATCGAGCTTAGATGAGATTCCCGGTTTGGGACATCATCGGCAGAAGTTGTTACTGGCGGAATTTCGGTCGATCGATTACATCCGTGAAGCGAGTCCAGAACAATTAGCGAAAGTTCCGGGGATTGGAATCGCGATCGCAAAGCAGATTTATCGATACTTTCATCCGGGCGATGAAGCGATCGATGACATTCCTGAATCGATCGATTCTGGGGTGGTTTCTTAGAGGATGTTTGAAGAGTTGTCGTTCGTTGCAACGTCCCGCCCTGAAATGAATTTCGGGCTAATCGGCGCAAGTCCATTTCAATGGACTAAGAACTTCAAACTGGTTCCCAGTCTACTTCAGTAGACTTCCCACGGTTAGCCCGAAATTCATTTCAGGGCGGGACGCAATCGAAGCGAAAAGACTTTTTGTACTTCTCAAACATCCTCTTAGCCAGGGAGTGCGATCGATTTTCCATAAACTCAGACCGACTCTAATAAATAGCTCAATTCCTTTTCCCGATGTTGCAGCCGTTCTGCTAGGAGCGTCACAATAAAGCGATGAATGCTTGCTGCCAGCATTGGATCAGTGGTTTCAAGTTGTTCAAAAGTAGCAGACGATAGAAAATACAGCGTACTTGGCTGATCTGCGACGACAGAAGCCATTCGCACTGTGCGGCGGTAAAGTCCCATTTCTCCGATCGTGTTTCCCGTCGTGTACGTCCGAATTCGCTTATTGTCTCCATTCTTGAGTTTGAGCACCACACTCACTTGACCCGATGCCACAAAGTACAAGCCATTGTACAGATCGCCTTGATGAAATAGAAATTCACCTTCAGCTACCTGACACATTTCTAGACAGTGCATTAAGCGATCGACTTGATTCGGATCTGCAAAATCTGCTTTGAGATACGCTGTTAGAGCCGATTCGGGAGATTGAGACGGGTTTTCATCATGCGATCGATACTGTTGCAAAATTTGCTGCTCGTACCATTCCAACCCTCGATCTAAGTCGGGGAAAAGGTGACAGAGTGGATCAGCTTCATCGAGACATTCTCCCTGTTTCAAACGTTCTTTCGCTTGAGCAGAAATATGGGTGTAAATGAAATGTACCTGTTTTTGATGTGCGACTTGTTTGAGCTTGGCAAAGCTGAGAACCGCTGAAGCATCGAGTCCACTGACTAGGCGAAAATCGAGAAGCACATAGCGAACAGGCGGTAATTGATCATCGTTAATGCGATCGCGAATTTGATTCAACAGTTTATTTGCTGTTCCAAAAAAGATTAGTCCTTGCAACTCAACAATATAAAGCTGTTCTCCTTGAGCTTCTAAAATCTCAAGTTCTTCAGAGGTGCGTAACACATTACTGTGATGATATGCGCCTGCGCTAGTTCGACGAGTCACAGTGAGACGACTGTAGTTAATCACGAAAAGCACGATCGCGCTCACTAAACCCACGCCAGTCGCTTGTAAAAATCCCACCGTAATCGTCGTCAGCACAATCAATACGATGATTGCATACTCTGCACGATCGAAGCGAAACCAAGCTTCATAGAGCCATTCGTTAAAAAACTCAGCCGTAATTAACAATGGCATTCCAATCAAAATGAACTTTGGAAACAGCGACAGTAACGATGCACCACCCAACAACATTGCAAGACAGATCGCTGAAATCATCCATCCGACTAATCGCCCTCGCGCCCCTAATTGATAAGCCAGGGAGTTTTCTCCAGCACTCAGAAATCCGCCAACTCCGCCCCCGACTCCAGCGATTAAAGACGCAACTCCCGCCGCTTTGAGTTCTCGATTCAAATCGAGATCGCGAGAGGCAACCAGTTCAACCCCGTTTCCGTGAAGTAAAAGTGCGATCGCGCTAATTAACCATAGTGCCGCCAGAGTCGGAATCTGCTGAATAATCACGCTCCAGTCTGCTTGTTGCAGCGCTTGAAGCGTGACAAAGCGATAAAGTCCGCCTGCGGGAACGCTGTTTAATAACCAGCCTCGATCGTTGGCTTGCTCGATCGGGATGCCAAACAGCATGAGTGCAACGTAGAAAAGTGCGATCGACCCAAACAGAATGCTGGGATAAACTAGCACACTCTTAATTCGTTGAGGCACAACAAACATTGCCGCCGCAAACAAGACAGCCGGAAACCATTGCCAGAAAACATTCGACTCAAAGAATGCAGCCAGCGAAAAGGGTTGCAAATTCAGTCCTGAAACCGCCTGAAACGCTGCCACAAAGAGCAATGCTCCAATTCCTGCAAGGAAGCCACCCACAACCGGATAAGGAATAAATCGAACAAAGCTTCCAAGCTTGAACCGACCCAACCCCAGAAAGATCACACCCGTCATGAAACTATTGAAAATCAACGTTGCAATCACGGTCATGAGTTTCTGTTCGACAGGAGCATCAGGCATTGCTGCCACAACCTGTCGCGAAATTAGGCTAAAGATTGGAACTGTCACTTCTGCGATCGTGGCAACGATCGGAGGATAGGAACTTAAAGCCGTGATCACACCGCTAATAATCACCGAGCTAAATAATAGTAGCCCGATTCCAAATGGCATAAAGGGCGCAAGTTCTCCTGAAAAAATTAGAGTACCGAAAGACACGGCACTCGTGACAGTCAGCAAGCCCATGATTGCGCCCGCAATGCTGTTCGAGAACACTGGGCTAGTATTAGATTTAGAGTCTGGAATAGAAACCACTGCAATTAAAAAGCAACAATAGAAGAGATATTCTAGCTGTGCTTATCGTATAGAACTTCGATCGACTTAATTCAGGTCAATGCAAAGTTTCCTTCTTGAGACAGATATTGTAGTTCGATCTAAATTGTTTGTGCTGATGGTTCAGAACAAAGCTCAAGAATCCGCTGCATGGCGATTTCGAGATGCGGCGATCGGTCATTCAACGCTTTTCCTAAATCAAAAATTGCTTTCTCTAACAAGTAATGATCTAACAAGGGTTGTAGCTCTTGATCATTCTGTGGTAAAAAGCTATCCTGACGCGCCACTTCTAAATAAGCATTCAAAAACGTTGTACTAACCCAATGTTTCCAAAGCTCAGCCCATTGCTTCATTTTTTCCAGTTGTTCAGGTGCAAATTCCGCAGTGCTAACTTCATTGTTTAGCGCGATCACACTTGCATCAGAAATCGATTGAAGCATTCCAGCAACATCTCGCAGCGGTGATCGTTTCATTCGTCGATCGCTTAAACTCCGCAAAGTATTACCCTCAAAGTCAATCAATAAAAAGTCTTTTCCGGTGTAAAGTGCTTGTCCCAGATGATAGTCTCCGTGGTACCGAGTCCGCAGTGCCGTAATTTTCACATCTAAGATAGTGCGAAATTGATCGAGGCAAGGCTGATAGCGTTCTAAAACTTCGCGAGCAAGCAGTGGATCATCAATCCGATGCAGCGCATTTCGTAAAGCGAGGAAGACCTGACCCGTAAGATTTCGAGCATATTGATAAATCGATCGCTGATACAGCGAGGTAAAGGGTTCTGGTTTGAACTCAGGAGTTTCGTGATCGGATGCTAATGCAATGTGTAATTCTGCGGTTCGCTGTGCGAGTAGTTCAATATTCACCAGATAAGTCGCGATCGCAGTTTGAGCACTTTCAGGAATCTCATCGAGTGTGGTGGGAACTTCAGCTTCAGAAGTAATTACAGAATCAAAATAGGTACGGAGACTATCCAGCGTATAGTCCCAAGTGTTACGAGCATCTGAGATAAATTCTTGTAGAATCGCGATCGTTGAAGCGGGCTTTCCAGGAATTCGATAGTTTAGCGTCCCTACAATTCTTGGAACCTGAGTGAATCGCGATTGTAGAAACTGCCGCATTTCAAGCTCTGGATTAATCCCTTCTTCAACAATGCGGAACAGTTTCAGAATTAAGTTTGCTTCTGCGTTGGTTTTAACCGATTCACCATAGAGGATCGAAGTATTGTCATGTTCACCCTTAAAAATACTGGCTTCTAAAGCTGAAAATGGCTCAATCGCTGTCGCGCTCAATTGTCCGAGCTGTCCAGAATAGCGATCGCCTTTAGAGAATAGTTCCAAAAGTCCAAGGAGAAAAGACGAATCCGCGATCGCAGCAAATAACGCGCCGTCACCTTCGATTTGAGCAATAATCGATTCACTGGGAAGCGTGTGATTGCTATCAGCATGACCAACCATCACAATGTAGGTTTCTGGTTGTCCTTGCAGATAGTTGACTTGCAGCCAAATCATCTGAGCTTCATTCGATTGGTAAGGAATCGTGATCGATTCAGTGATTTGTGTCGATTGAATCGATCGCGTTCTGGCACGAAACCACTGCTGCTGCATTAAGTGACGGGTGAGCACATTTTCTAAAGTGGCTTTGCTCGTCGATCGAGTAAATGCCGTCTGCCAATCCCCTGTTAGTTTAATCGTCGGTAACTGTCCCTCGACGGTTGGCTCAACTTCCTGCGGCTTTAGGCTAAACCAATAGAACGCATAAGCTCCCAAGCTCAGAAAGTAAGGCGAATCCTGAACGGGTGGAAACTCAGTTCGACCAAAGATTTCAACTGGAATCGAGCCTGAAAACTCAGACAAATTCAGTTCCACAGTTTGGACAAATCGAGAAAGGTTCGCGATGACTAAAATACATTCATCTTTAAACGTACGAGTAAAAGCTAGAACTTTACGATTTTCGGGGTGTAATAGCTGAAACTCTCCACGCCCGAAGGCTTGAAATCGTTTACGAGTTGCAAGCAACCGCCGCATTGCGTTCAAAAGAGAATTAGGATTCGATCGTTGAGCTTCTACATTCACCGTCGTATAGTTGTACTCAGAATCCACAATCAGTGGTAGATAAAGCTTGTGTGGATTTGCTCGACTAAATCCAGCATTGCGATCGTCACTCCACTGCATCGGTGTCCGAACGCCATTACGATCGCCCACATACACATTGTCCCCCATGCCAATCTCATCACCGTAGTACAGCACAGGAGTTCCCGGCAGTGAGAGTAAGAGACTGTTGAGCAATTCGATTTGTCGTCGATCGTTTCCGAGCAAGGGAGCTAATCGCCGCCGAATGCCCAGATTGACCCGCATTTCTCGATCTTGAGCATACACCCGATACATATAGTCCCGGTCTTCATCCGTGACCATTTCTAGAGTCAATTCATCGTGATTTCGTAGAAAAATTCCCCACTGACAGTTTTCTGGAATCGCGGGTGTTTGCTGCAAAATATCGCTAATCGGAAAGCTATCTTCCATTCGCACCGACATAAACAATCGCGGCATCAATGGAAAGTGAAAGTTCATATGACACTCATCACCATCCCCGTAATAAGCTGCGGCATCTTCGGGCCATTGGTTCGCTTCTGCCAGCAACATACATTCAGGATAATTCTCTTCGACTCGCTGACGCAGCTTTTTTAAGAACGCATGAGTTTCCGGTAAGTTCTCACAGTTCGTTCCTTCCCGCTCATAAAGATAAGGCACAGCATCCATTCTTAAGCCATCGACACCCATCTTCAACCAAAAATCGAGCACTTCAAACACCGCTTCTTGAACGGCTGGATTGTCATAGTTCAGATCGGGTTGATGCGAGTAGAAGCGATGCCAGAAATAAGATTTAGCAACTGCATCCCATGTCCAGTTGGAAATCTCGAAATCCTGAAAGATAATTCGGGCTTCCTGGTACTTCTCAGGAGTGTTGGTCCAGACATAAAAATCTCGATCGATTGACCCTTCCGGAGCACGTCGAGCACGTTGAAACCAAGGATGCTGATCAGAGGTGTGATTAATAATCAGTTCAATAATGACCCGAATTCCACGAGCATGGGCAGCATCGAGAAACGCTTGAAAGTCTTCTAATGTGCCGTAGATTGGATTTACATTGTTGTAATCTGCAATGTCATATCCATCATCGCGCAACGGGGACGGGAAAAATGGCAGCAACCAAAGTGCAGTCACACCGAGATTTTGCAGATAGTCTAGCTTTTCAGTTAAGCCCCGGAAATCCCCGATTCCATCTCCATTACTATCGGCAAATGCGCGAACTGGAACTTCGTAGATAATGGCATCTTTGTACCATTGGGGATCGTAGTTCAGCATTGAGGACTGCATCATCGTCAGCATTGATTTCCCTGGAATTACGGTATTACGCTAGTTGATCCCAGCTATTTTCATCATGATCCTAAGACTGATTCTTTACGATAAATTTCTGTAATCAAAGTTCCATCTTTAGAATCATGACTTTACGATCGAACTTTCTTAAACTGCGACCGTGATTAGCGTGGAGAAGTTTGGGTGATGTTTCAGCGATCGAGCGGAATCCTTCTACATCCGACCAGTTTACCGAGTCAATTTGGCATCGGAGACTTGGGACGATCGGCGTATGAATTTGTTGATTTTTTAGCCAAAAGTGGTCAGTCTCTTTGGCAAATTTTACCTCTAGCACCGACAGGCTACGAACATTCGCCCTACACCATGAACTTTAGTGTGTTCGCTGGCAATCCTTTGATGATTAGCTTAGAACAGCTTGCTGAAAACGGATTACTCAAACCAGAGGAACTGATTCCGCTTGAAGGTAGCTTAGAAAAAGTAGAATTCGATCGCGTTATTCCCTACAAAACAAAGCTGTTAAAGCTTGCATTCGATCGCTTTCAACCTGACGCAGATTTTGATCAGTTCTGCGAAGAACAAGCGGCATGGCTCGATGATTTTACGTTGTTCATGGCATTGCTCGAAGCGAATCCGGGTAAGAATTGGAATCAATGGGATTCAGAAATTGCAAGACGTGATCCAACTGCGATCGAGACGATTTCCCAAACCTTAAAAACCCCCATCCAATTTCATCAGTTTCTACAGTTCAAGTTTTTTGAACAATGGATGAAACTCCGTCGATATGCGAATGCGAAGAACATTCAAATTATTGGTGATATCTCAATCTATGTTTGTCATAACAGTTCCGATGTTTGGGCGCATCCAGAGATTTTCAAGCTCGACCCGGAAACGTTTGAGCCGACCTTCATCGCGGGCGTTCCTCCGGACTATTTCAGTGCGACCGGACAGCTTTGGGGCAATCCAGTGTACGACTGGAATCAACTGCAAAAAAGCAACTATGAATGGTGGATTCAACGCTTTCAAACCACCTTGCAGTATGTAGACATTGTTCGAGTCGATCACTTTCGCGGCTTCCAAGCTTATTGGCAAGTTCCCGCAGGCGAAGAAACCGCTATCAATGGAGAATGGATCGAAGCACCGGGAGCCGAATTCTTTGAAACGTTGGGAGAGCGTTTAGGTCGATTGCCGATTCTGGCTGAAGACCTTGGAATCATTACCCCTGAAGTGGAAGAATTGCGCGATCGCTTCGATTTCCCCGGCATGAAAATTCTACAGTTTGCTTTCAGTGATGATGCTACCAACACTCATCTGCCGCATCACTATGTGCAAAACTGCGTCGTTTATCCTGGAACACACGATAACGATACTGCGATCGGCTGGTGGAACACTGCACCCACCCAGGAAAAAGAGTTTTTTGCTCAATACATCGGCTCTCATCCTGATGAATCCACAATTCATTGGCTGCTGGTCAGAATGTCATTTGCTTCTGTAGCGGTGTGGGCGATTCCAGCATTGCAAGACATTCTTGGACTCGATGGTCGATCGCGCATGAATGATCCGAGTCAATATGCTGGGAATTGGCGATGGCGGTATTCTAGCTCTGAGTTGCTAGCAGATGAACTGGCAGAGAAACTACGATCAATGACCGCTTGCTACGGTCGGCTCATCCGTTAGCTTCTTAAGTTAGCGATAAGCGGTCATTGGTTCTTTGATAAATCGAATGTAAAGATGTTTGAAGGTCGATTTCAGCACACGAGGCGCACCAAAATCGATCGGCATCATCTTATCGGGCAACCGCCAATCCGCGATTTGCAAATCATTCGGATGAAGATGCGGGAACTCAATTTCGTCGATCGTTGAACACAATCCCAATCGCTGACTTGCCACGATCGTGGGAACAGTCGCCGGAGCAACCTTGAGAATGTCCACAATCGAGCGATCGAGCGCAAATACATCCCGCGATGCTCCCAACACTCCTAATTCTCTCGGTTCACCCCCACTCGGACCATTCCCCTCATGCCCAATGATGCCATCGACGATCGTCAAATCCGGGTCGATCGTTCGCGCCGTTTCGACTAACATCGTGCCAAAGCGCGATTGATCTTTTCCAGCTTCCATATGCCACCAAGCTTTCATCTTGCCTGGAACACAACCAAATAGATTCTTCACGCCCATCGTGACCGTCAATTGCATGTGAGATTTCACCTTCGGCAAATTGATCACGACATCCGCTTCGATCGCTTCTTTACAAAGCAATAAATGATTAAATTCTTCGCCAACCGTTTCGTAGCGGTTTCCTTTAAATTCCACGATCGGTAGCTCGATCGATTCAATTAACGGCAGATACCCGCTAGCTTTCGCCACTCCCTGAGCGCTTCCAAATGCAGGACTATCTCCGAGAAATGGCTTTCCGCCTGCTTCCTGCACCATTTTCGCCACACAGTAGACGATTTCAGGGCGAGTGACGCATTCTTTTCCCGGACGTGCACCCGTGAGCAAATTCGGCTTGAGTAAAACGTGATCGCCCAGTTTCACAACTGCGCTCATCCCTCCTAGCGGTTCAAGCAAGGTTTCGAGCGCCGCCCGGAGTTCACTTAAATCGTAGGAGGTTGCGCGAAGTAGACTAACAGCAGAATTCATAGGTCAGCGAGGTAAGAGTTTTTGATACTGTAACCTCGATTCCTAAGAATTCCAATCCATACCTTTTTAATTCCGACTACGCGAACCCGGTTGAGTATTGGCAACCTTGATCGACACTACTGGACGATCGAGCGCTACCATCAAATCATCTGGATTCGTCGGCTGTTTTTGCGCTTGCACCGCAGGCTGTTGAGGCGGATTCACTTCAGCAATCTGAGGCTGGCGAACACTAAACAGCGACACCGCACCCATAAAAGCAGCCGCGATCGCAGCTCCACCCCAAACCAATCGAAATCTTGGACGACGATCGACCTTTGCCAACACCTGATCCACAGTCTTCTCAACCGATTGAACCGGAGCCGGAGCAGGAAGGGATCGAAACGCAGAACGAAGCTTCAACAAGCGAGCATGAAGCTGTTGGACAGACGGATCGGTAGATAACCATTCTTCAACTTGTTTGCGCTCACTTGCAGTCACTTCCCCATCCAAATAGGCACTAAGCAACTCAAAGCGATCGCGGGCGTTTAACTGGGAATCGGGCGAAGGAGGCATAGCGTTATTGAGCGAGTCAAAATTGGAGTTCATCGAGAGTTCACTATCTTGTAGTTGAGAATGCCTGCAAGGTGTCGAACGATTTTCAGTGTAATCAACTACTCCTCAAAGCACAATTCTCATTTGGAGCTACGTCTGGAAGTATATTAACAAAGCCAATCTGAAGTTTTTGTAATCTTACGGAGAGTTTAAATTCTACGCTCCGTCAAGATACTGTTGCAGTTGAGACTGTAACCGATGACGTGCACGAGCAATCCGCGATTTCACGGTTCCAAGCGACACGCCAGTCAGTTCTGCAATTTCTTCATACGCCATGCCTTCGATTTCCCGGAGCACGATCGTCGTGCGGAAAACTTCAGGCAAATCCGCGATCGCTTCATTCAACTGATCGTAGAATTCCCGCGTTGTCAAATCTTCATCGGGTCCAGGGGTTGCGGCGGCAATTTCCCAATCCATTTCACCATCGTCCAGCGACAACGGGGCATCGAGTGAAAGCGGCGTAGCTGTCCGCTTGCGCTTGCGAAGTTCATCGTAAAACAAATTCGTGGCGATCCGGCTGAGCCACCCACGGAATTTGACCGGTTCATTCAGGCGGGTAATGTTGCGGTACACGCGAATCCAGACTTCTTGAGCCAAATCAGCGCGGTCTTGCCAATCCGGAGCAAGATGATACAAAACTTTATCGACATGAGACTGGTACCGCCGCATGAGTTCCGAAAAGACGGCTTTCTCCGGGCGATGTCCGGTCTGACACTGCAACACTAGATCGTAATTGGAGAGTTTTTCTGCTTGCACTGGACTCTGAAGAACCTTTGGCTCGATCGATGACCAGGATACAGGAAGGGACTGACTCATGGGCGGATGACGGTGTTGTTTGACGTTCCGTTGTGAATGACTCTAACCGCCAAGAATAAGTTCCATCTTGTTGACTGATCTGATCCAGGATATCTCGCGCCCGTTCTACCTGACAGAATCCTGCAACAGAAATACGCTTTCCGATAGATTTTCATCAAAAAAGCTTGCCAAATGATGCGGCTCCGTCTCGCTTGAAGTTCTCAAGCTGTTTGGAGTCGGGTTTGACCAGTTATGGAGCCAACTTAGAGCGATCGTGATGACGATCGCTAAAAATAATTTTTCTTGCATTGCTCTACTCACACCGAAACACCACGTTTGCCAGCATTGTAGATTCCGTTCTTCGGCTTGAACCATTTTCAATTGACACTTCATCTAACCTTGGTAAGAATCTTAAAATTCCTAGATCTTCCGGTTATTAGAAGCAATCTCCGTAGTAGTTACGATTTTGACAATGGTATACCTATAGAGTGAACCGACTTGCGTCCTAAGATTCACAGACGACTCAAGGAGTTCCAGGCAAAATAAAAAAGTTGCAGAAATTTTCGAGTCGGATATGCCAGCAAGGATTCAAAATCCATCGCTTCCGAGAGCGCTAATGACCTTCTGTGTATTAGCGGGATGTACGATCGCAGTTTTACAATTGCGCCGATTACCTGCAATCGCGCTTCCGAAAATCGAATTGCCAAATTTCCAAACGATCATCGCCCCTAGTCCCAAACCCACTCCGGTCATTGACACGAAGTTGATTGTCGATTTGAGCGATCGTAGAGTCCGGCTGTACGAGAACAGAAAACTGAAAGCGACTTATCCAATTGCGATCGGGCAAGAAGGCTGGGAAACACCCATAGGCACATTTAAAGTGCAGCAAATGTACGAGAATCCCGCTTGGCTCCATCCGATTACAGGCGAAAAAATTCCACCCGGCAGTAAAGATAATCCATTGGGTAAACGCTGGATCGGCTTCACTTCACAAGACAAGCTACTCATCGGATTTCACGGCACAACAGATTATTCACTGATCGGGCAAGCCGTTTCACATGGCTGTCTCAGAATGAAAAATGCTGATGTGATGGCACTATATAAAGAGATCCAGGTCGGAACTCCGGTTATCGTGAAAAAATAAGGTTTTATCTCTTTTAAGCTTGAGGTACGTATGGAGATCCCACTAAATATTTCTCTACCCGAATCACTCAGAGAATTTATCGAAGCACGAGTGCAGGAAGATAATTACAGCACACCTAGCGAGTATGTTCGCACGCTGATCCAAGAAGACCAAAAACGGCGTGAAACTCAAAAGCTAGAAGCAATGGTGCAAGAGAGTTTGGCATCTGGAGATTCGATCGAGGTTACACCCGAATACTGGGAAAATAAACGCCAAAACTTGTTACAGCGATTTAGCAATGGTGCATCGTGAGACGAATTAGAATTCGACCAACTGCGAGTGCAGACCTCGATCGAGAAGCAGTGAATATCGCGACCTATGCAGGAGTCGATGCGGGACTGCGATTTTATGATGCCTGTGATCAAGCTTTCTCCCTATTAGCATCGCAACCAAAGCTTGGAGTCCGTCGAGATTTTGGTGTCACTGCTCTTGCTGAAATGCGATCATGGAAACCAAAAGGCTTCGATGATTACCTGATTTTCTATCGACCTATTCAAGGCGGAATCGAAATTTTGAAAATCGTGCAAGGGTCACGCGATCTGCCTACACTATTTGCTGAATTTTCAGAAGAACAATGAAACACCGAATTCGATCGGCAGGTTTAGTCGTCCGAGCCGATGAAATCCTATTAGTCGCGCACAAATCTCCCATCACCGGAGAAACAACCTGGGTTCCTCCCGGTGGCGGCATCGAGCGGGAAGACGAATCCATTTTTGCCTGTGCCGCTCGTGAAATCTTTGAAGAAACGGGACTCACCGCAAGCTTATCGAGAATTGCTTATGTCCGAGAGTTTTACCACGCTCCATCAGACACCCGAAGCTGTGAATTCTTTTGTGTCGTCGATCGCTTTTCAGGAACGCCTACGATCGAACATCTTCCTCCCACTTCACCCGATTCCGATTGGATCACCGAGCTTCGATGGTTCAAGCAGCACGAACTCAATCAAATCATTGTCTATCCCGAAGAATTGCGCGATCGCTTTTGGCAAGATTTGAAAGCAGACTTTCCCACCGTTCACTATCTCGGACTACAATCGCGCCAATAAATCATTCTTCTTGTCCTTTAGTCTTACGCTGCATGATCTCTTTCACAACCAGCGTCACCACAGCCAACAACGCCAGCAAAACCGCAGCCGAATAAGCTGATTCAGTTGCATACTGCTTGTATTCTTCTTCCACAAACAGTGGCAAACTCTGAGTTTTACCCGCGATGTTACCGGAAACAACCGACACCGCACCAAATTCGCCCATCGCTCTCGCATTCGTCAAAATCAAACCATACAGCAATCCCCAACGAATACTCGGAAGCGTCACCCTCCAGAATGTCTGCCAGTTATTCGCCCCCAAAGTACTCGCTGCTTCTTCCTGTTCCGGTCCAATCTCTTCAAGCACCGGAATCACTTCACGCGCCACAAACGGCAAGCTCACAAACATCGTTGCGAGTGCCATCCCTGGAAACGCAAAAATAATCCTGATATCCGCAGCATCCAACAGTGGGCCAAACCACCCATTGCGCCCATACAGCAAAACCAGCATCAAACCCGCAACTACCGGAGAAATCGCAAACGGTAGATCGATGATACTGAGCAGTAAAGTTCGACCTCGAAACTGTTTTCGTGCCAGTGCCCAAGCTGCACACAGTCCAAAAATCGTATTGATCGGCACTGAGATCAAAGCCAGCAAGACCGTCAATCTCACGGCGACAAGAAAGTTCGGCTGCCGAATATTTGCCAGAAACGGACCAACGCCCTTTCTAAACGCTTGATAAAAGACATTGATCGCCGGAATATAAATAATCAGTGCGAGAAACGCGATCGCGATCGTAATCAGCACGACCGGAACCCATTCGATTTTCTTCCCCGCTGCTTTCTCTCTTGTCCGGGGTGATTCTACGATCGTACTCATGCCTAATGTCCTACCCGTCTACTCGAAGAATTATTGTCATATCGTCTGCCCCAAGCTTGCAAAAAGTTCAAGCCCAACAGCATCAACAGCGAAATGAATAATAGAACAACGCCGATCACAGTTGCACCCGCATAATCGTATTGTTCTAACCGCTGAAAAATCAACACAGGCGCGATCAGATCTCGAAACGGTGTATTAGAAGAAATAATCACAGTCGAGCCATACTCACCGACCGCACGAGAGAACCCTAATGCAACTCCGGTCAAAATCGCAGGCAGCAACGGCGGCAAAATCACATGGCGAAACGTCTCCCACTCCGACGCGCCCAAGCTCCAAGCCGCTTCTTCAGTTTCTTTCTCCATTTCCGCTAAGACAGGTTGCACCGTCCGAATCACAAACGGCAAAGAGATAAAGACCATCGCGATCCCAACCCCCAACCGAGTGAAGGCAATCTTAATGCCAAACGGCGCAAACAGCGAACCAATCCATCCATTTTCGCTATACACCGTTGCCAGCGTTAAACCCGCAACTGCTGTCGGAAGTGCAAACGGCAAATCCACCGACGCATCGACAAATCGCTTCAGCGGAAAGTCGTACCGCACCAGCACCCAAGCAATCAGCGTGCCAAACACGCCATTGATCAAAGCTGCAATCAGTGAAGTCGTAAACGTAATGTCATACGTCGCCAACGCGATCGGACTTGTGGCAATACTCCAAAATCGCTCAAATCCCGTGGTCGATGCTTTCAACAACATCGCGATCACTGGAACAAACAGCATAATCGTGAGATAGCCGATCATAATCCGCCACGTCCAAGGCGTTTGCACGATCGACCTCAAAAATACTTTCCAAGCTGGGATTTTCTCAGACCCCGTAGGACTGGAAGCAACCATCGCGACCTTACTCCGATATGAAAATACCGCGATCGTTAAATCACGATCGCGGTTGAACTAGTTTACTGTTTCGCGGAGGCTAACGTTTGATCAAACACGCCACCATCTTCAAAGAATTTCTTCTGCGCGGCATCCCAACCGCCAAAGTCCTTGATCGATGCCAAGGTCTCCACTTCAGGTAACTTAGCTGTATCCGCTTTCGCTGCGGAAGCGGCATCGAGCGGACGGAAGCCGAGCTTGAGAAATTCAGCCTGAGCTTCTGGAGTAAACAAGTATTTCACAAATGCTTCTGCGACTTCGCGAGTGCCGTGTTTATCCACGTTCTTATCCACGATCGCGATCGGAGTATCGATCGAAATATTCGTGTCCGGAGCCACATAATCAAGCTGTTCACCTTTCTGCTTGGCGAGAATCACTTCATTCTCATATTGAATCAGCGCATCACCTTGACCTTGCTTCGAGAACGCATCGGTCGCTTCACGCGCATCTTTCGCCAACACTGCTACGTTTTTGTAAGCCTGCGCCACAAATTCTTTTGCTTTAGCTTCATCGTTGTTGTTCCGCTTCAGTGCATCGTTCCACAGCACCAAGAAGTTCCAACGTGCACCGCCCGAAGTTTTCGGATCAGGAGTCACCCACTTCACGTCGCTGCGAGTTAGATCTTGGAAGGTCTTAATTCCTTTGGGATTGCCAGGACGAGTCACGATCGCGGCAACTGTCTTCGCAACCGTTCCATTGTTCGGTGCTTTAGTTTCCCAATCAGCATTTACTAGTCCTGCTTTCACCAGCTTTCCAGTATCCGCTGCTAATGCCAAGTGAGTAATGTCTGCTTCCAAACCGTCAATGATCGCACGAGTTTGAGAACCGGAACCGCCGTAGCTCTGCTTGAAGGTCACGTTCTGACCTTTATCGCGTTTCCACTGCTCGACAAACTTTGGAATAATTGCATCATGAGCCGCCTTCGGAATCGCGTATCCCACGAGCGTTAATTCGACATCTCGGCTCTGATTTGCAACCGGACTCGCGTTTCCTCCAGCCGTTGGATTTGAAGCATTATTACCACTGCTGCACGCTGCGATCGCAAAACTCAGCGTCGCTCCGACCACAAACAGCGAAACCGACTTTCTCAACGACTGCTTCGCCCATATCCTCTGAAATGCCTGAGCAAATCTCGCCCAATCGATCTCAAACCGCCAACCTCTCATATGCTCTCCTTCGTTCTACGGTTTCTCACTGGTGTTGCCGTATTTTTCACGACCTTCATCCTATCGAGGAATGTCAAAGATCGCAATAAGTATCTCCGATTTCTTGAGCGATTTACGCGGTTTTGTAATGAAATAGTTAGAAAGATCTACTCTCCCAAGGATGTCAGATTTGATTTCAGTCTGTACTCTAGTAGCAAGTTACCTGCCTCTCTTGCCCCATGCTGACTCGTTTTTCTAAAGGTGCGATCGCTGCACTGTTCGCGATCGCGACGTTGAGTTCCTGTACGGCTCCGGCTTCTCAAAGCACGTCCGAACCGCATTCGGCACAAGCCTCCACACCAAACCGCAACATCCGCACAGAAGTTCTCAACCCCGAACCGATTCGCATTGACCTCGCCCAACTCCCTCAACCGAATGAGTCGAATACCGCCTCCAAACCGCCTACAGTCGTTCCGGTTCCTGATAATCCCATTCTTAGAGTTCCAGTTGGCTTTACTGTCAATGTGTTTGCAGAAGGACTCGATCGACCCCGTTGGCTGACGCTGGCTCCCAATGGTGATGTTCTCGTGACCGAAACTCGCAGAAATCAGATCACCCGCTTGCAGCATCGAGACGGCGCGGTTTTTAGCCGTAGACCCTTCGCCACCGCTGAAAACGGCTTAAATTTACCCTTTGGAATGACCTTTGCGGGCGACTCGTTTTATGTCGCGAATACCGATGCCGTGTTGCGATTCCCCTATGCGAACGATCGCATTTCAGGACGCGGTGAAAAAATCGCGGAACTTCCCGGACAAGGCTACAACCAGCACTGGACGAGAAACGTGGTCACTTCTCCCGATGGACAAAGATTATTCGTTTCAATCGGATCTCGATCGAATGCCGATGAAGAACCATTACCCAGAGCTTCAGTTCAGGTGATGAACTTAGACGGCAGCGATCGACGCACCTTCGCTTCTGGTTTACGTAATCCCGTTGGACTCGACTTTAATCCAGCTACCGGAGCACTTTTCGCCACAGTCAACGAACGGGATCAGCTTGGAGATGGACTCGTTCCTGATTATCTCACTCAAGTCGATGAAAACGCCTTCTACGGTTGGCCCTATGCCTATCTCACCCCCGATCGACTCGATCCCCGACATGTAAAAGAAAATGGAAAAAGCACCCGTCCCGATCTCGCCGCCAAAACGCGCACCCCAGATGTTTTATTTGAGGCGCATTCTGCCGCATTAGGACTACGTTTTTACACCGGAAACACCTTCCCAGAAAAATATCGAAATGGAGCCTTCGTTGCGTTCCGGGGATCGTGGAATCGCTCTTCAGGAACCGGGTATAAACTTGTATTCGTCCCCTTCAGCGACGGTCGCCCCACCGGACAATATGAAGATTTTCTCACCGGATTTTTGCTCGATCCGAAAGCTCCCACCACTTGGGGTAGACCCGTTGGTTTATTGGTTCTCAACGATGGCAGTCTCATCTTCACCGATGAAGCCAATAATCGAATTTACCGCGTTCAATATACTGGCAAATAACATTCGATCGCTCATTCGCCTGAGATACTAAATAAAGTGAAGTTGAGGAGATGACCGTTTGAGTAACACAAGCCCACCCGGAAAACCTCCGCAAGATCCCCCCACCTTTGAAGACATCCCGATCGCAGAACGTGAAACCGTCGTCGAAACGGTGCAAAAACCGCGCTCACTGACCTGGCTTTGGTGGCTCGGTGGACTCAGCGCGATCGCACTTCTTTCTATTGGCGGTTGGTTTGCGTATCAAGCCGCTCAAACTCGCCCGCCCGAAGTCAGCTCCTCTCCAAGCCCGATCGCGTCTACCTCTCCTTCACCGTCTAGCGATGGGCGATTGCTCAATCACTTCCCCTACGAAGAAGCCCCCCAATCCGAGCTAGAAGCGATCACAGCCGATGGCGGTATCAGAATGCGAATTCCCGCCGCAAGAGCATTTAAGGAAATGTCAGAAGCGGCAAGCGCAGCAGGTATCGCACTCAATCCCTTGTCTGGATTCCGTTCGGTAAAAGAACAAGAGCAAGTTTACTTCGATGTCAAAGCAGAACGTGAACAAACCCCGCAAGAACGGGCACTCGTGAGTGCTCCTCCAGGACACAGCGAACACCACACCGGATACGCGATCGACATCGGAGACGGCAACGTCCCCGCCACTAATCTCAGTCCCGATTTCGACCAAACCGCTGCTTTCAAATGGCTCCAAAACAACGCCGCCCGCTATAACTTTGAGATGTCATTTCCCAAAGGTAACAAGCAAGGCGTAACGTATGAACCGTGGCACTGGCGATTTGTCGGAGATAAAAACAGTCTAGAAACCTTCTACCGCGCCAAAGAATTCAAACCCGCCTCACCATGAACGAAACCGCTTTGAATCTCGTTGCGATCGCCATCTTCACGATGACCCTCTCAACGCTCCTCAGTCCCCTACTACACATTTCCCCTGCGATTCCCGCACTCGCAACCTTCAGCATTCTCGGACTCGCCACCCTCGATTCATTTCAATGGCAAGGCAAATTCGGCTCGATCGCGCTCGATTGGTTTGCTCGATTCTCTCCTGAATATCGCGATCGCGTTCTACGCCACGAAGCCGGACATTTTCTTACCGCCCAACAGCTCGAAATTCCCGTCGTCGGCTACACCCTCAGCGCGTGGGAAACCTTTCGACAAGGACAATCCGGGCAAGGCGGCGTACAATTCGACACCCAAGAACTCGAAGCCGAATTAAAGCAAGGCAAGCTATCGGCTCAATTAGTCGAGCGCTATTGTACGGTTTGGATGTCGGGAATTGCAGCAGAACAGATTGCGTACGGCACTTCTCAAGGCGGAAACGACGATCGCCAAAAATTCCGCGAGACTCTGACTAAATTAGGCATTCCCGCTTCCGAACTCCCGCAGCGAGAAAGACTCTCGATTCTGAGAGCCAAAGAACTGTTGCAAAATCATCAATCAGCGTATGAAGCATTAGTTGAGGCGTTACGGGAGAAACAATCGATCGAACAATGCTACAGCGCAATCCAGAGCGCGAAATAAAGCTAACCCTTGCTTAATTCGAGCGCATGTACTAATCTTGCTTCAATTGATTTTCATCCAGGAGGAACAAGATGAAATTCGCCTATACGATTCTCTATGTGCAGAATGTTCCTGAATCCGTCACCTTCTACGAGAAAGCATTCAGCTTAAAACCGCGCTTCATTCATGAGAGCAATCAATATGCTGAAATGGAAACGGGTGGAACAGCACTCGCGTTTGCTGCGATCGACCTTGCCCAATCGAACTTACCCAAAGGATTCTTACCCAACAGTCGATCGACTCCTCCAGCAGGAATCGAAATCGGATTAGTTTCAGAGGATGTGCCCGCCGCTTTTGACCAAGCCATACAAGCGGGAGCGATCGCAGTTGTCGAACCCAAAATAAAACCTTGGGGACAAATTGTAGCTTATGTACGAGACCTAGACGGCATTCTGGTTGAAATATGTAGCCCGATTTAAATCAAAACCAATCTTCCTGCTCCAGCGTCTCAATCACTTGCAACCCGCGTGCATCGCCAACCTTCAACATCGAAGATTTCGCATCCTCGCGCACTCCGGTATCCTCATCCTCCGCAAACGCTTCGATCAAAGCATCGATCGCAGTTGCATACACCACATTCGAGGGCATTTCCCGACACAATTCACCCAGCGACCAAGCGCAATTACTCCGAATCGCCGCCACCGGATCACGCCGCAGCCCTTCAATTAAAGGCGGAACCGCAGCCACGATCGTGTCATATCCCAAACTCGCCATCTGCGCTAGAGAACTCGCTGCCCACAGACGCACCGCAGAAATATCGTTCTTCACCGCATCCGTGAGCGTATTGAGCGATCGACGATCGCGACAATTCCCCAATGCCCAAACAATCCCCTTCCGCACGTACCCATTCCAATCCTGGTTATAGCGATCGATCAGCGGTTCTACCGCATCCGGACTTGGATTTCGTCCCAACGCATACGCCGCACTCACCCGCACCAACGGACAAGGATCGCTCAACAAATTGATCAACTGCGGAATCGCTCGATCGTCTTGAATATCACAAAACACCCGCGCCGCCAACATTCGCTGTTGAATATCCGATGCCATCAGTAGCGGAAGCATCTCATCGGGATCAGGTTTCGGCGCAACCTCATCTTCGATCGCAGGAATTTCGTCTAACGGATCGGCTAAATCAGCTTCAATATCTAAAACTTTTAATTCGTCGTCGCTATACATAGGTCTTATCTTATTCAGCATTCTCGATCGATTTGGTCATCCACCGCGACTGAGTTTCATAACCCAAAGCGCGATAAAGTCCCAAGGCAGGCAAATTCGTTTCAAACACTTGCAGCCCGATTTGTCGATCGCCGCGTGATTTTGCCCATGTTTCAGCGTAGCGCACTAGCGCCGCTCCAACGCCCTTTCGTCGATGATCTGGCATCACATACAGTAATAAAATATGCGCCTGTCTATCCCCCGTTCCTTGATCGATCGCGCTTCCTAGCCACAATCCAGCTACCGGATTCCATTGCGCTTCGTTGGATTTCTGCACCCACCACAGCGGCGTTTCTGGAGACAAAAATCGATGAACGGCATGCTCAAGATAGGGAAACTCGCCCCCCGGAAACAGTTCAGCGTAAGTCCGGTGCATAAAATTCAAAAGTCGATCGCGTTCCTTGGTTCCACCAGAACCACGATCGAGCCGATATCCTTCCACCCACTCTGTCATTTATAGCTGTGCTGGGTCGTTGGGCAAACCTTGAATAAACGGAGCAAGGCTCGGAGGCAATCCTGCAACCGCAGCATCATCCGGAGTTTGAGCCTTATCGCTTGTCGGATTCGCCTCTTCGATCGGGGCGGGCGCTGCCATATCATTCGGTAGAAAAATTCGTGCACTCACGACCACAAGCGAGAACACAAACACTAAAACGACGATCAGCGGGGCGATGTATTGACGGAAAAAAGCCATAATTTTGTGCAGGGGCGATCGCGGATAGACTCAGAACTTCACCAAACGTTGTAAAGCTCCCTATTCTTATCCTAACCTGAGTTCGGGTTAAGAAATGAGGCGCATACGCCTGGGCGAGTTCTATTTGCCAAGCACCTAACCTTATCCCGAACTCAGGTTAAGGTATATGTGACAAGTATCAAGATATTGAGGAGCCGTGTGAACTGAAAGACCTTCAAGCACGGTTTTGAAGACCAGCGGGGTTGGTGACAATCTCGCTGAGTTTAATCAATGTATCAAGTTGACTTTTTTGTACCGCTTACCGATGGCAGATTTAGCGGCATTAGATGCCCGAATTGTTCAACTCAATCAGCGTCTCAAGATGGCTCAATTGGGTCTACAAGTGGAACGTCGAGGCGTGAAATTGGCACTTAGAGGAACATTGCCACCGCGTCCAGACAGTTCTCGATTGCGTCCTTATCAGCAGAGACTAAGTCTAGGAATTCCGGCAACTCCCGCAGGGCTGAAACAGATTGAACAAGAAGCAAAAATCGTCGCGGCGCAGTTAATTCAGAACAAGTTTGATTGGCGAGAATATCTCACATTTACCGATGGAAAACGATTAAGTCAGCAAACCTTGAATCAGCAAATTGCTGCATTCGAGCAATATTTTTTCGAGCAACCAGAACGATCGATCAATCCCGCATCCACGAAAACCACTTGGACGAGTGCGTATGCGCCCTACTTGAGAAAGTTAAGCGCGATCGCTGCCGATTCTCCATCTTTAACGCTGACTGAAGTGATTTATAAAACGATCGATGCGACGAAAAATCATTCCCGCAGCCGCCAACTCTGTTGTACAACTCTGAGCGCGTTTGCCGAATTTCTCAACTTAGCGCTGCCGAAAGATTTGAAAACGCTTTCGGGTCGCTACGGGGCAAGTCAGACTCAGATGCGTCAATTGCCTTCGGATGATGAGATTTTAGCGATTTGGGCAACGATTCCGAATTCGGCTTGGCAGTTTGTTTATGGCATGATGGCAACCTTTGGGCTGAGAAATCATGAGGTGTTTTACTGTAATTTAAGCGGCTTGAACAAGGGGGAAACCTCGATCGAAGTTTTGCCCACGACGAAAACCGGAAGTCACCAAGTGTGGGCATTTCACCCTGAATGGATCGAGGCGTTTAACTTGCGTGATGTTCAATTGCCGTCTGTTGAAACCGATTTAAGTAAAACCACATTGCAGCAAGTTGGAAAACGAGTCACGACGCAATTTCACCGCTATGAGTTGCCCTTTTCTCCTTATGACTTGCGTCATGCTTGGGCAGTCAGAACGATTCACATCGGGCTATCTGACACGGTTGCTGCGAAGATGATGGGGCATTCGGTACTGGTGCACACGCGAACGTATCATCAGTGGATTACGCAGCGAGATCAACAGCTTGCAGTCGATAATGCACTGAGAAGGCTGAAAGGGGATTGAAATGGCAACGATTTTAAGAGATTGGAGTTATCAGTATCAGTGGTTGTATGACGGGATTTCGAGGGTGGCGGCGTTGAGTGTGGGCGGAGAAGCTCGATTTCGACAGTTGGCACTGGAGGAATTATCGATCGAGCCTGAGACTAACGTGCTCGATCTTTGTTGTGGAAGCGGACAGACAGCGCAATTTTTAGTCAAGCGATCGCACCATGTCACCGGATTAGATGCGTCGCCGCTCTCGATTCGTCGAGCAAAACAGAATGTTCCAGAAGCTGAATACGTTGAAGCGTTTGCGGAAAAAATGCCGATCGAGGATTGCTCATTTGATTTAGTTCACACCAGTGCAGCGATGCACGAAATGGGAGTGGATCAACTGCGGCAAATTTTGCAAGAAGTGTATCGGGTTTTGAAACCGGGTGGCGTGTTTGCAATGGTTGATTTTCATCAGCCAACAAATCCAATTTTTATTCCTGGATTGGCGATCTTTTTCTGGTTGTTTGAGACAGAAACGGCATGGCAATTAATCAAAATAAACCTTGAAGAATTGTTGCAAGAAATTGGATTTCAAGTGCAGCGATCGCGGCTTTATGCAGGCGGAAGTTTACAAGTAATTCAGGCACGAAAATAATAAGAGCGCTGCCGACTTGGTAGCGCTCTTACTGGTTTAGATAGGGTTATGAAAAAGCAGTGGCTTTTCCCGATAATTCGGTTTCGTTATAGGAGGCAATCATAGAAACAGCGGGTGAGCGGTTCGCTTTTCAAGAAGTCTTTGCTGCGTTTCGCTCACATGAATAAACTATCAAGTTCTACCAGCAAAGTCGATCTACCTGAAGATAGGTTGTTGGTTTTTCATCAAAAAAGCGGGCTTAATTTCCCGCTTCCTGAATCATCGAGTTAGGGTTTCTCGAAATCGATCGATTTCCGATCGTCCATCCCTCTGTAAAATTCCATCTTCCAAATAAGCAATATGATCTGCAACATCGGCAATTCGTGGATCGTGTGTCACAATCAGCACCGTCCGCCCTTTCTCTTTCGCTAGCGATCGTAGAAGTTCGATCACTGCATGACCGTTATGAGAATCGAGCGCCGCTGTCGGTTCATCCGCCATAATGAGCGACGGATTGCCTGCCAGCGCACGAGCAATCGCGACTCGCTGCTTTTGTCCACCGGAAAGATCTCTCGGAAGTTGCTTCGCTCGATCGGCAAGTCCCACTTGATTCAATAGCTCTAACGCTTCCTTGCGGGCTGCGGTTCCTCGAATGCCTTTGAGATTGAGCGCAACTTCAATGTTCTCGATCGCGCTCAGGGCGGGAAATAAATTAAAGCCTTGAAAAATGAAGCCAATGTTATTGAGTCGGAACTGAGCTAGTTTTGCACTAGAGAGCTTGGCAATGTCTTGACCCATCAGGCGAACTGAACCCCCTGTCGGAGTCAGAATTCCCGCCAGGATTGACAGGAGCGTCGTTTTACCCGACCCAGACGGACCCATGAGAAGCTGAATGTCGCCATAGCGCACCGTCAACTCCACCTGGCGCAATGCTTGATAGCGCTCGCCCCCGGTCTGGTACACCATCTCCACCCCACCAGCAGCGATCGCTTTATCTGTCCAATCCAAGCTGTTTGAGCCGGGTTCGATCTCCCGACTCTCAGCGCGAAACATCAAATCTATCGAGGTTGCAGTCATTCGTTTAACAGACGGTAGGAAAACAGTTTATGAGAAAGGGTGTGTGGGGAGCAGTATCAAAACGTTCCAATCATTCATGACTTCAAGCGTAGGTGACTAAACTCCAGACGAATTGCACCAGACCCTAACTTTAGTGAGTCAAGACAGGCGTTTCATCCCCTGTGGGATTAGACCTTACGTTTATTTTAGAAGTTCAAATTCTGCTATGGGATGAATTCATGTGACAGATGTGTGAACGATTGTCGTGCATTTGGATTGAGAAAGATTTCTATCCATGTGCAGATGCGTAAAGATAATTCAAAATTTTACGCTGATCTTCGCAGTTTCCAGCAAGCTCATGCTTTAAACACGATCGCGGGATCAACTCTGGTCACTTTTTGCACCGCAAATAGGGCAGATCCAACGCACATCACGACGGTTAAGACGAAGATTCCGACTCCAGTCGCAGGTGTGATTAGAATCATGATGCCATTCGAGGCTTGCGTCCACGCACCCAAACCAAGACACAGAGCAATGCTGGGAAGATATCCCAAGACCGCCATCCAAAGCGCTTGTTCTAGAATCACGCTGTAGATTACCCAGTTTGACGCACCCATCGCTTTGAGAGTTCCAAACTCGCGAATATGGTCAGAAACCGATGAGTAAAGGATTTGACCGACGATGACCATTCCGACGATAAAGCCGACGGTGGCACCGAGTCCAAGCACAAAGCCGACTCCGGTTCGAGTGGTCCAGTAGGAGCGGGTGAGGTCGGCAATTTCGGCTTGGGTAAACACGCGGGTATTGGGTAAGGCAGATTTGAGCCGCTGTCTGAGTTGGTCAAGATCTTCGCCCGGTTTGGCGCGGATCAGGACGAATGAAATGGGATCTTGCACGTTGACGCGACGCGGTGGAGGGGGATTCGGTTCGGGGTCGCCAAATTTGGGTGTTTGATTCAGGCAGTCGATTCTGCCGCTAGAGTCGGTTTTGCAGGTGATGCCAGTGTCTGAGCCGCCAAGACCGTAAGCGTTGGCATTTTCTAGAGAAGTGTAGATAAATGCGCTCGATGCGATCGATTGAGTGTCTTGTGTCTTTCCAACAAATCGGGCGGGGAGCGCGTTAAAAGCTCCGATCGTTGCGCGATCGTTTAATTGCTTTAATCCCAACCCTTTCAAACTATTTGCATCAACAATCACTGAATACGGCTGATTCAAATCTGAAAGCTTGCCTTGTGTGACTTGCCAACCTGCGAACATGCGACTATTTGGATCAAAGCCGTAGATCCGAATCGGGCTAATTTTGCCGTTACTATCGCGCCAAATGCTCGATCGAATCATTAGAGCTTCGGCTCGATCGACTCCCGCCACTTTTTGAGCTTCTTCTACGCGTTGAGCGGGCATCGGTGAAGACAATTCGAGATGCACGATATCTTGTGAGGCGACCCAGAGATCGGCACTGGACTGATCGACCAGGCGAGCGGTTGATCGGCTGAAGCCTCGAAGAATGCCGATTTGGATGGTGACGAGGCTAACGGCGAAAACGATTCCAGCTTGGGCGACGATAAACCGGGGGATATCTTCAAAGAGGTTTTTACGGGCGATCGATGCCATAGGACGGAGGGTGGAGGAAGTGCGCGAGGCGGAGCGATTGAGACTGGCGGTCATATCACAAGCAATTACAGTAAATGTTATGACCAATCGGTGGGTTTGACGTTCCCTTTTTGCGAGTGCAACCTCACTTTCTCCTAAAAAGGATGCAATAAAGGCTGGGCTAATATGATTCCGAGAAACTGATTATTTCTGCTTATCGATTCAGTTCGGACTGTGGAAAACCGCATCGTTCCTGTGGAAAAACTGTGAAAAACCTGTCGAAAACCTCGATCGATCTGCGGAAATTCCGAATCTTTCCACAGCCTGAGTCAAAGTTTTCCACAGGGCACGATCGCGCTTCGTCCGCAAAAATCGCCTTTTGCTAAGTTTTCCACATTTTCCACAAGTCGTACAATAGTACTGAAGACAATGATTTTTTCATCAGAATCGATCTATTCTGCAAAGAGTGTTAATATGCTCAAACGCCATCAAAAACGCTAGATGTAGGGTTAAAACTTCAAAGATTCGCCTTATATAGAGTACGTCTCGCTTTTCCACAGCTTTCTTGTCCCATACTCCGGCAACTTCTATGAAACTGGTCTGCGCCCAAACTCACCTCAACTCCCACTTATCGCTGGTTAGTCGTGCGGTTGCTTCGCGCCCCAGCCATCCGATTCTTGCCAACGTTCTACTAAAAGCGGACAGTGCAAGCCAGCGCGTGATTCTCAGCGCTTTCGATCTCAGCTTGGGCATTCAAACAAGCTTTCCAGCCCAAGTCGAAACTGGTGGCGTTCTCACGCTTCCCGCAAAACTGCTGAACGACATTGTATCGCGATTAGCTGATGGTGATATTACGATCGAAAGCGATATCGATGCCAATCACATCACGACCATTACTTCAGCATCAGGACGCTATCAGGTTCGCGGAATGGGAGCTGAAGAGTTTCCTGAACTACCGAAGATCGACGAAGGGGAGCAGACTCAGTTGGCAGCCGATCGCTTAGTCGATGGTCTACGCGGATCATTGTTCGCGGCAAGTGCGGACGAAACGAAGCAGGTCTTGACGGGTGTACATGTCAGTATGCAGCAGGATGGTTTGGAGTTTGCAGCCACTGATGGACATCGATTGGCAGTCGTCACAACCGTTGAAGAAGATGCTCCAGAAGCAGAGACGCATCTGGATGTGACGGTTCCAGCGAAAGCGCTTCAGGAGTTGATGAAAATGCTCGATCGCCAAAATGGAAATGCGATCAATGTGCAATTTGATCAAGGTCAAGTGGTGTTCGAGTGGACGGATCAGCGTCTGACGAGCCGCCTGTTAGAAGGACAATATCCGAACTATCGTCAGCTTGTTCCGCGTCAATTTACGCATCAGATGACTATCGATCGACGAGCGTTTCTTAGTGCGTTGGAGCGGATTTCAGTGTTAGCTGACCAGAAAAATAACATTGTAAAAGTGCAGCTTGATCCCATCACTGAGCAGCTTACTTTGTCGGTGGATGCTCAAGATGTCGGCAGTGGACGAGAAGCAATTCCAGCTCAGATTTCTGGAGAAGGGATGGATATTGCGTTTAACGTTCGGTACTTGCTCGATGGACTGAAAGCAATCAACAGCACAGAAGTTCAGATGCAGTTGAATACGGCAACGAGTCCAGTTGTCTTGTCGCCGTTGGGTAACTTGAAGATGACTTATCTCGTAATGCCTGTTCAGGTTCGGTCTTAGAGGGTGTTTGAAAAGTATAAAAAGTTTCTTCGCTTCGATTGCCTCCCGCCCTGAAATAAATTTCGGGCTAATGGTGGAAAGTCTACTGAAATAGACTAGGAGCTATTTTCAAGTTCTTAGTCCATTTCAATGGACTTGCGCCGATTAGCCCGAAATTCATTTCAGGGCGGGACGCTGCAACGAACGACAACTTTTCAAACATCCTCTTAGCTATCAGTTGCAAATCCGCTAAAGCAAATCCTGGATGTACCAGAAGCTACCCGCTTTTACACACCAGGATTTTTTTGGTGAAGTTTGTATAGCAAGAAGCCTTCTAAACTCTCCGGATTCACAGATAATTTAGTGATAAAAGAGGATTTACATCCTTTGCTTGTGATTAATTACTGGCAAAAAATAGAGTATAAAACTTGAGTTCTTGAGAAGAATTGATTGGATTAAATTTTGTTTAAATCAATTCCTATCTTGATGCTTTAAGTTTTTAAGCCTGAAATAAGAATGTGTTATTAAACAGCTTTTACCAAAAACAAGGAATCAGAAATTTGATTAAACACCGAGGTCAGTTTAATATCAATACGCTGGTAAAGAACTGCACAAAACTTCTTCTGGTTAATCTGATTAAATACTGTGATATCAAAGGTAGCAATTTAATTTATGACAAAAGATTTCGCCCAGCTTCTAAAGATACTTGAATATGGGTTGATTGTCTCTTGTCAAGCCCCATCCGAATCTCCGCTTCGTCATCCTCAAATCATTGCCGCGATCGCGGAAGCTGCGCTGATGCAAAACGCAGCCGCCGTCCGAATTGATACACCAGAACACATCGCCGCCGTTCGCCAATGCACAACCGCCCCAATCCTTGGACTGTGGAAACAAGCGATTCTGCACTCTGAAGTGTACATCACTCCAAAATTTGAACACGCGATCGCGATCGCCGAAGCGGGAGCCGACTTGATCGCGATCGATGCGACTTTACGCGATCGCCCTGAATCCGTAGCAAGTTTAATCGATCGCATTCATACGGAACTTCAGAAGCCCGTGGTGGCAGATGTTGATAGTTTAGAAGCTGCGATCGCTGCGGCTGAAGCGGGAGCTGATTTGATTGCAACAACACTCTACGGCTATACCAAAGAAACCGAGGAACACTCGCCGCCCGGATTTGATCTTTTGAGCCAAGTTGCTGAAAAGCTGAGTGTTCCAGTCCTTTGTGAAGGTGGAATTGCAACTCCTGAGATGGCAAGACAGGCGCTCGATTTAGGAGCATTTGCGGTTGTCGTTGGAACGGCGATTACGGGAATTGAAGCTCAGGTGCAAGCGTTCGATCGCGCTCTGCGTCATAAGCTGCCCGCACTACTCGTCGATCACAATGAGACTTATCACTTTGCGATGTTCTCTCAGGAGCATCCGTCTTATCGAGGGTATGTACGATCGAAATTACGGCAGTACAACACCGAAAGCGCTTTTAGGGATGGATTGTTTGAACAGGGAGCGCTACGGGGCATACCGTTAGAGATTTTTCTGTTGGACGATCGACAAAAGATCAGAGCGGGATTGGTGGGGTTGACTCGCTGGAATTGGCTGTTGATTGAAACACTTTGGGTTGAAGAATCGCTGCGCCATCAAGGATTTGGTAAACGATTGATGCATTTAGCAGAACAGGAAGCCAAACAGCGGGGATGCACCGAGGCGATTTTGGATACGTTTAGTTTTCAGGCGAAGGGATTTTACGAGAAGTTGGGCTATGAAATGTTTGCCCAGGTCGATGATTATCCGTCAGGCTATAGTTTCTTTCAGTTAAAAAAAGAGTTCTAAACGGCTTTGCGCTGGAGAATGATCATCGAGTCACCCACGATCGGCGGACGGGCGATCAAAGCTCCTTGAGCATCGGTGATTTCAAGTTTGGGTAGCTCGATCGATTGTGATTTCTCCCAGAGTTCATTCGCAAATCGGTCTTGCTGATCTGAACTAAATCGATACCAATCTTCGGACACACGAACTTTGAGTCGATCGCGATCGATCTGCGGTTCAACTGAGGTGACTAACCCGCCAATAAAGCGATCGCTAATTTCCATCACTTGCGTCTGAATCGCGGCGATCTGTTTTTGTTCTGGAGTGAGTTCTGGCTCCGGAGACGGTTCAGGAGATAGCTCTACAATCGGTTCAGGACTCGGTTCGACCACAGGAGGAACTTCTGCGATCGGTTCTTCTACAGGTGCTTCTATGATTGGTTCTTCGACGGGAATTTCTGCAACAGGTTCTTCAATTACGGGAGCCGAGACGACTTCAAGCGCGGTTTCGGGAGCAGAAAGATCAGTCGGAAATTGGGTCGGTTCAGCGGGAATCGTGACGGGGGGACGAGTCGCAACTTGAACAGGTTGAGCAGGTTTTGAAGAAAAGAGCGAAGATGTGAACCAGAAGAGAACGACGATCGAGCCGATCAAAATGCCGCTGAGCGTACGATCGCCGAATTTGCCGTTTAGATCGGCAGGAAGTCGATCTCGAATCAGCGTCAGTAGCTTTTTCCAAAGCGGGGCGACTCGTTCGAGCGCGAACGCGAAGCGCGCTGCAAGCATCGTGGCTCCGGTTGTGATTTTCAATAAGAGCGGATTTGGTTCTTGAGCGGATTCGAGACGAGTGGCGGCTTGTTCGAGAAAGCGACTGGTTGACCGAAGCGTCCCGATCGTCCCCGTTCTCAGGGTTTCGAGAAATTTTGTTGCAGTCGCTTGCGATCGTGTCACACTGGACTGGGATTCTGTGGGTGAATTAGCGTCTGGTTGTGACATTGATGTTATCTCCTCGACAAAAGAAAGCCCGTTGAGTCTAGTAAAGTGAAAAGCGATCGCATCATCAATCTATCATTTGTCGATCGTACTGTTGTTTAAGAACAAATCTGTATGAGCTTAAAGCGTCGTCAACTTCTGGTGTTAGGAGGATTAGGTTCTCTGGGGCTTGCCGTTGCTGGAAAAACCCTGAGTCGCCCGTCTGAGCAAATTTCTGGGATGCCGCAAACGGTTTCTGAACTGCCCAAACCAGCAAGGAAAGAATTGATGCTGCGATTTGCAGCGGTCGCGGATTCGGGAGCGGGCGATCGCAATCAGTTGGCATCCGCGAATGCAATGGTACAGTATCACCGCAAGAATCCGTATTCGTTAGTCACGCTAGCAGGCGATAACATTTATAACAGCGGTGAAATGGAGCGGATTGGCGTTGCATTTGAAGAACCGTATGCGCCGCTATTGAGTCAGAATGTGCGTTTTCGGGCTTGTCTCGGTAATCATGACATCCGTACAGAAAACGGTGATCCACAGGTGCAGTACGCGAATTTCAACATGAACGGTCGCTACTATACTTACCGCGAGAAAGATGTCCAGTTCTTTGTGTTGGATACGAATGTCAATGCAGACTGGAAGGATCAAATGGCTTGGCTCGATGCTGAATTAGGACGTAGCACTGCACCTTGGAAAATTGTGTACGGGCATCATCCAATTTATTCATCTGGACATTACGGAACCGATGCTGTGATGGTTCAGAAGTTTTCGCCGTTGTTCAAGAAGCATCAGGTTCAGCTTTATATCAACGGGCACGAACATCACTATGAGCGATCGGCTTCGATCGAGGGCACGACGTATTTAGTGACGGGCATCGGAGGCGCAAGTTTGCGTCCGGTCGGTCGATCGAAGATGACGGAATATTCAGTGTCTCGCTATGGATTTAGCGCGATCGAGGTGTATCCGGATCATCTGAAGATCGAGGGCATCGGGGCGGATGGATTAGTCTTCGATCGTGGAGTCATCGCAAGACAAGCAAAAATCGCAGTATGACGGATGCCTACAGCCGAACGGTTCAACTCTCAACGGAAGCCATTCAAAACGGCGATCCGTTGGGATGGTTTGAAACACTTTATGCGACTGCAAACGGTGATCCGGCTGCGGTTCCTTGGGCGCGGTTAACTCCGAATGCGATGGTGTTGGACTGGTTGGAGCGGGGATTAATTCGGGGTAAGAGCGCGGTCGTGATCGGTTGCGGTTTGGGCGATGATGCAGAAGAACTCGCAAAACGGGGATTAGACGTGACTGGGTTTGATATTTCGGAGAGTGCGATCGCTTGGTGTCATCAGCGCTTTCCAAATTCGTCGGTCACTTATGAAGTTGCTGATTTGTTCGCAATCCCTGATGCCTGGAAAGGGGCGTTTGACTTTGTGTTGGAGTCTTACACGATTCAAGCGATGCCACCTGAATTACGAGCGAAAGCGATTCCAAAGATTGCCCAATTGGTTACGCGATCGGGACAGTTATTAGTAATTTGTCGTGGTCGAGAGCCAGAGCAAGCTTTAACAGATGTTCCATTTCCGTTAACTAAGGCAGAATTAGCGGGATTCGAGCAAGCTGGACTGTCTCAGGTGGAATTTGAGGATTTTGCTGAACCGGGAACGGTACGGCGATTTCGGGTGTTATACGAGCGAGGATAAGAACATGGAATCGAAAGACATCGTAGCTGCGATCGTTTCCAATCTAGAAAGCTACTGGCTCAACTATGGTCGCACTTCACACGGAGAATTATTTGAGCATTTCGATTGTTCTGGATTTAGCACAATTGTTCCGACTCCGCTTTATAACGGCGTAATCCGGACTCAGTTTGGGTTGGGCACGATCGATGAACGAATCGATCAAACGATCGACCATTTTGCTCAAAAACAATTACCGTTTGTTTGGTGGACAACTTCACTGGCAGAACCTTCAATCCTCGAAACATCGCTAGAAGCTCATGGATTAACTCGGATCATGGAGCTTCCTGGGATGGCGATCGATCTTTCTACATTTAGTCCTGTTTCAGAGCGTGAAACGATAGAAATTTTGAAGGTAGAAGATGCAGCAACGCTCGAACAGTGGGTCAAAGTTGCCATGATTGGATTCGAGACACCGATGAACCTCTTCGACTCGTTGTTTGTCCTAGAATCAGAGTTAGAAATGCCTTACAGTCGGTATCTCGCACTTTGGAACGGGCAGCCAGCCGGAATTTCAGCGCTGTATCCCAAAGATGGAATTGCCGGAATCTATTTTGTTGCAACGATTCCAGAAGCAAGACGACAAGGAATCGCTCTAGCCGTGACTCAAGCTGCTTTAAAGGAAGCACAGAACTTGGGCTACCAGTTAGCAATCCTGCAAGCGTCTCCGATGGGTACACCCTTGTATGCTCGATTGGGGTTTCAAGAATATTGCAAGCTGAGTCTCTTTTTATGGACTCCTGATCATTAATCCGAAAGATTGACCTTGCTGTTGTGGCAGGTATGCTGAGAAAGACACAGACCTGGATAGAGATTGATCATGTCTGAAACGACTCCAACGACGCGCCAAGGCAATACGACTGAACATTCGCTGCAAATTGACGATGGTTCCACCGCGCTTCACGATCGCACGATTCACTACACGGCATCGGCACAATGGCAGACGTTATTCGATCGAGAAAAGCCGATCGCAGAAATGTTTTATGTGGCTTATCTAGCAGAAAGTAACTCGCCAAGACCGATTACTTTTGTTTTCAATGGTGGACCGGGAGCGGCTTCTGCTTATTTACATCTCGGAGCATTAGGACCGAAACGGGTTTATTTTGAAGCAAACGGGAATCTACCGAAGCCACCTGTGCGATTAGTAGACAATGCAGAAAGCTGGTTAAGCTTTACGGATTTAGTGTTTATTGACCCGATCGGAACGGGTTTTAGTCGCAGCATTCCGAAAGAGTCCGAGAAATCGACAGACACACCAAAAGAAGAAGAGAAACCTAAAGAAACCGAATTTTGGCAAGTCGATCGAGATTTAAGAGCGATCGGCGAATTCATTCAGCGCTTTCTGTCTCGTCAAAAACGTTGGCTTTCTCCGGTGTTTATTGCAGGTGAAAGCTACGGGGGATTTCGAGTCGCAAAGTTAGCTCAGAAACTTCAGCAAGAGTTTGGAATTGGACTATCCGGAGCAATTCTAATTTCGCCAGCTTTGGAGTTTAGTTTGCTGGATGAAAGCGATTACACACTGACTTCTTGGGCAACTTTAGTGCCCTCGTTAGCAGTTTCAGCCGCACACCACGATCGAGCAAAATGGGCAGGCGCACCCGGAGATGTCCAAGCCCATCAAGCCGCAGCAGAACAGTTCGCCCGTCAGAAATTGATACCAGCGTTAGCACTGGGCGATGCGTTGGATGTGGAAGAGCGGCAGGCGGTGTATCGACAGTTAGCGGGATTGATTGGATTGTCGGAATCGATCGTTGAGCGGCAAGGTGGACGAGTTGGATTAGAAGTTTTTTCGCGGGAATTGCTCAGAGATCAGCAAAAGATCGTGGGATTGTATGATGCTTCGATTACGGCGATCGATCCGTTTCCCGATCGCACTTCGTACGAAGGCAGTGATCCAACATTAGATGGACTCGATCGATTGTTCACGGGCGGCATTAATAGTCATTTGCGCGATACGCTTGGGGTCGAAACAGACTTAACCTACCATTTGCTGAGTCTTGAGGTTTTCAAAGCTTGGAAGTATGACCTGCAAGGGGATTTTAAGCAGGGCTTTGTTGGATCAGTCGATGAATTGCGGGTTGGAATGACCTTGAATCCGTCTATGCAGGTTTATATTTGTCACGGCATTTTTGATTTAGTGACTCCTTATTTTGCGTCGAATCATTTGGCGGATTTGATGAAACTGCATTCGGATGTGCGATCGAATTTAACGCTGAAACATTACCTGGGTGGGCACATGTTCTACACTTGGGAAAAGTCGCGGCAAGAATGGTTTGGAGAGATGAAAGCGTTTTATGAAAGAGCGATCTAAAATACGCTCTAATCTTCCTCATCCGGCAAATCGATAACGTCATCGATCGTAAGATCAATCTCATTCATTCGTTCTTCTAAATCGATCGAGCGCTCTGGTTCTCCGGGATTGTTCATTCGCACTCGCTCAAATGCCGATCGCTGAAGCTGGCTCAATCGAAAGATTTGAGCATGAATGCCGTCTAATAGTTCAATGACTCTTGAGCCTGGATCAGTCATTCTCAGCGACTGGATTTGAGCAAGATAGCGATCGCTTCTTTCTTCCGCACGATCGCATTCTGCTTCGATCAGTTCAATCTGAGTTTGCACCTTTGTAATAGATTTAAATCGAGCTTGTTTCGTTAAGGTTTCACAGCTTTCGCTCAATAGCTCGATCGCTTCTCTGAGTCGCTCCGTTGCATCATCGAGATCCGTTAAGCGATCGTGTAAGTCACTTTGAAAGGATTCGAGCAACGGCATCGAAGCAGGCATTTCATCCGGTAACGGTGACAAACTAAAATCGGCTCCATGGGACTGTAACCACTCGCGCTGAGGACGCAATAAGCCCAGATTACCTCCAAACCGAGCTTGATCTACGATCGTACTTTCCCAATTCACTCGCACTAAAGTAGATGCCATTAGGTTCGCACTATTTAACCTTGCCAAACTGAGATCCGAATAGCTCAGATAAGTTCGATTCAACAATGCTCCCTGTAAGCGGGCATTGTGAAAGTAAGCTCTCAACATTACCGAACCACTCAAGCGAACATTGGTCATGATGGCATCTTCAAACGAGACACCACTAAGATAAGTTCGATTGAGCTTTGAGTTAGTTAGATCAGCTTCTCGAAATGAGCTATCACTGAGGTTCGATCGCGTAAACATTGCATCGGTTAAGTTCGCATGGTTTAACGTTGCTCCAATTAAAGTTGCACCTCCGATTCTCGATCGACTTAAATTTGCGCCTGTCAGATTTGCATGACTCAGATCGGCACCGCGTAGAACCGTATCGCTCAAATCTGCCTTACAGAGCATTGCTGTGACTAAACTTGCTCGACTTAAATTCGCTCCAGATAAGTTCGCTTTGAAAAGGTTCGCGTTATCGAGTCCCGCACCATCTAGCTTTGCATTTTGCAGATTTGCTCGTCTTAGATCGACGAAGCAAAGATCAGCATTTTGTAGAATCGCTTCGACAAAGCGCGATCGATTGAGAATGGCTCCACAGAGTTTAGCGCGGCGGAGATTTGCTCGATCGAGAATGGCATCACTCAAGTCTGCACATTTCAAAAAAGCACCCTGTAACGCTGCTCCAGTGAGGTTTGCACGACAGAGACGCGCTTGTTTGAAATCGGCTCCTGCTAACATTGAAAACGCTAAATTTGCTCGATATAAATTTGCTTCTCGCAAGTTTGCTTCATACAGTCGAGCATCTTGTAAATCCGCATCAATCAAAATGGCGGATTCAAGGTAAGCATTCTTGAGCATTGCACCTGTGAGATCTGCTCCGGTGAGATCAGTGCCTACAAAAGTAGCTCTGGTTAAATCGCAGCCTTGAAAGTTCGATCGACTTAAATCGAGTCCGCTAAAGTCTTGCCCTCGAAGACTCTGTCCCGCGTAGTTTCCCCCTGCTTGCCAGCACATGATCGATCTCCAGCGTTGTGAAACTCCTGTTGATTCAATAGATCTGGCTCTCTGAGACTTATGTGAAATTACGCAATCAAATCCGCTTTTATTCTACGAGAAAATGTCAAATCTGAGCTTGATACCAGGTTTGCAACACAATTCGATGCACTTCTTTCCAAGGCAAATTTACCTTTCGAGCGATGCGAACACAGTCTTCGTACTCTGGTTGAACATTGACGATCGTACCCTTGCGCGATGCAATTTTTACCTGAACTAAGCCGTATTCTGTTTCAACTTGCTCGAATCGTCGATCGAGAATTGTTCTTTGTTGGATTGTTCTACGAATGCCTAATGTCGTTGTTTCTCGAAATAAGATGGTTTCGCAGTCTGCAACTCGGTCTGAAGAGCAAATCACAGTGAGCAAAATTCCAGGACGCGACTTTTTCATGCCGATCGCTTGAGTGAACACATCGAGCGCACCCGCTTCTAGTAACGTCTCGAAGAGATAGCCGATCGCTTGTGGATTGAGATCATCAATCTGAGTTTCGAGCACTGTCACTGTTTCAGGAGTTGATTCTTCAGTCGTTCCAAGCCAGATGCGGATCATGTTTGGAATCGGTAGATCGATCGTTCCGGCTCCCAAACCGATTTTCTGTATCGTCATTTTGGGGGGAGCGCTGAACGTTGCTGCAAGTGTAGTCGCGATCGCGGCTCCAGTGGGAGTGACTAACTCTTTCTCGATACCATTGCTATAGATTGGAACCTGCCGCAGTTCAAACAACTTTAGAACGGCTGGAACAGGAACAGGTAAGCGTCCGTGTGCTGCCCAGACAGTTCCGCCTCCGGTGGGAAGAGGAGAACACACAATGCGATCGACCTTCAGCCAATCTAAACCGAGACAGGTTCCGACAATATCCACGATTGCATCGATCGCGCCGACTTCGTGAAAATGGACTTCTGCGGGTGAGATTCCGTGAACGGCACCTTCTGCGATCGCTAATTGTCGAAAGACTTCTAAACTCCAAGTTTCTGCCCGTGGTGGAAGTTTTGCACCCTGAATCATCTTTTCTATTTCAGGTAAGCGGCGCAACTTGTCGTGAGAATGATCGTGATGGTGCTCATGAGAATGATCGTGGTGATGAGAATGCTGTGTTTCAGACTTTAATTTCACATGAACTTTCGTTGCACCTTGCCCATTCCGGTGAACCGTCTCTGTCGAAAGTTCGTATTCTTCAGAAATTCCTAATCGATCGAGGCACTCCGTTAGATACGCTAGAGGAACACCCAAATCCACCAACGCCCCAAGGCACATATCTCCAGCAATCCCCGTGGGGCAATCCAGGTAAGCGATCTTGCTCATCACACTTCTAGAAGGGTAAATACTTCTCCACAATACACCCGCACTCAAACATGGCAACACTCTACAAAATTCATCCTGAAAATCCGCAAGCTCGCACCATTGATCAAGTTGTCGCAGAACTACGAAACGGGGCTGTGATGCTATATCCAACCGATACTGTTTACGCGATCGGTTGCGATCTCAACTCTAAATCGGGAGTTCAACGGGTTCGCCAGCTTAAGCAATTAGCAAATGACAAACCGTTAACATTCCTGTGTCCGTCGCTTTCGGATATTGCTCAATATGCGATCGTCACTGATCAGGCTTACCGGATGATGCGAAGTCTGGTTCCGGGACCTTACACATTTTTACTTCCTGCGACAAAACTCGTACCCAAACTTGTGATGAGTCCCAAGCGAAAAACAACTGGGATTCGTGTTCCAGATCATCCGGTGTGCCAAGCGCTGTTAAAAGCGTTAGGCAATCCGATCATTTCAACTTCTGCTCATGTTCCGGTCGAAGATGAAACCATTCCGCTGAAAGTTCGCGACCCAGAGAATCTCTCGTTACCAGAGCTGTTTGACAGTATGGATCGAATTGTTGATCTAATCGTGGATACCGGACAAGAGCCAGCTCAAGCAGTTTCGACGATTTTGGACTTTACCAGCGATGAACCTGCGATCGTCCGAAAAGGATTAGGCTGGGAAGCTGCGGCAGAATGGTCACTAGAGTAGGTCAGACAAGATGCCCGACCCACCGCTTCTAGAAATACTGCAATTGAATTTGAGCGATCGTTTCCGTTCCCGCGACAAACACCGCTGCCTCCCCAAATCTCGGTGCACCCGTCCGAATCACCGGATTGCGCGAGAAGCCAAATCCCTCGGTCGGAATTCCTAAAAAATTACGATCAAGCTTTCCGTTGCCATTGCGATCGTGATAAACCGCGATCGCGTAATTACCAAATGCCACATTCCGAAACGTTAATGCAGTGCGCTTTCCGGCGGGAACACATTGAGCGCGGACGGCTCGATCGCCTCGATCTGGAAATCCTTGGCTTCCAGCAAACAAGCTGACACAGACTTGTCCCTGTTGCTGGCGAATTCCGTCTACCACAATTCTCAGACTTCCGGCGGTATTTGCTTGTGCGATCGTCGGAATCATCACACCAACCAAGACAGATAAAGCAGCAAACATCGTCTTTTGCACGATCGAGTTCCTCTGAGAGTGGTTTTTAACAATTCGTAGTCAACGTATTGTGCCATCTAGAACTAAATCTGAAAAGCTTGTGAAGAATTTTGAGGGTTGTGCTATTGTTCAGGGAAGCTAAGGAAATTGTCCTTTAGCCGCTCTATTCCGTGAACTTACCTCGTTCTGTCTCTTCTGATTTGTCCCCCAGCGATTGGCATGGCAGATTGCGCCTGGGTTTTGAAAATCGACGCGGTGTGACACAGCTAATTGAAAATCAAGGACAGGCTCCCCTCAAGGTGCAGCGCCCTTTCTATCCGGAGGGCGGCGAGGTTTGTCATAGTGTGATCATGCACACGGCGGGCGGAATCGTGGGAGGCGATCGCTTATCCTTCGAGTTCCGCCTTGCTCCCGATAGTCAAGCACTGATTACGACTCCGGCAGCCAGTAAGATCTATCGCACCAATGGGCGCGAAGCTCGTCAAACGATCGCGATCGACATTGCAGAAAGAGCTTGTTTAGAATGGTTGCCGCTCGATGCGATCGTGTTCAATCAAGCTTCATTTCGTCAGGAAATGACCGTAAATCTCGCACCGGGTGGTGAGTATATTGGCTGGGATCTGACGCGATTTGGACGCAGTGCGCGAGGAGAACGATTCATTGAAGGGAATTGGCGATCGCGTACCGAAGTTTGGCAATCAGGAAAACCGATTTGGATCGATCGACAATGGCTTTCGGGCAGTGAAACCACATTTAATAGCCCTCACGGTTTAGCAGGTTGTCCGATTGTGGCAAGCTTTGTCTGGATTGGAAAAGCGGTTGATTCTGATTGTGTGGAAAAAGCGAGATTACTTTGGAGCGGGACTTCTGGAGAGATTGGAGTCACACGTTTGCCTTTGGGCTTACTTTGTCGATATCGTGGGCATTCGAGCACAGAAGCACGACGCTGGTTAATTGATGTGTGGGGAATGGTGAGAGTGATCTCAGGTCGATCGATCTGCATTCCGCGTGTGTGGCAGTTGTAATCAAATTTCGCTGATTTGATATCATGGTATCCGGGATACCGACTTATCATGATCATCTCATTCAAAACGGAAGCAACCGCAGATATTTTTAACGGTATCGCCTCAAAAAAAGCCCTTAAAGCTTGTCCTCAAAATCGTTGGGACATTGCTCGACGAAAACTAGATCAACTTAACTTTGCCGTCAATCTCGATGATTTGCGAATTCCTCCTGGCAATCAGCTAGAAGCTTTACAGGGCGATCGTGAAGGACAACACAGCATCAGAGTCAATCAGCAATACCGTATCTGTTTTATCTGGACACAGGATGGTGCTGAAGATGTCGAAATTGTAGACTATCACTGAGGAACTCAAATGATTCGCATTCCTACTCATCGTCCACCGACTCATCCTGGAGAATTACTCGTTCACGAGTTTTTACAGCCAATGGGCATTACTCAGCGTCAACTTGCTGAGGCAATCCACGTTCCCTACCAACGCATTAATGAAATTGTCAACGGTCGCCGAGGCATTACACCCAGTACTGCTCTAAGACTCGCAAAATACTTCCAGATGTCTCCTGACTTTTGGCTAAACAGTCAGCTTTGTTGGGAATTGTACTATGCTCATCAAACCGAAGCCGCAGTGCTCGATCAAATTCAACCCATTTCAACTCATTGAACTGGAATAAATTGTAAAACCGCACCGGAATCATCGAGAAAGCTGCGAGAATAGTCCCGATTCGACCAGAGGGATTTCGATGCAACTTACGCCGCAAGAGAAAGATAAATTACTCATTTTTACGGCTGCTTTAGTCGCAGAACGTCGCAAAGCAAGAGGCTTAAAGCTAAATTATCCAGAAGCGATCGCATATCTTTCTGCGGCAATTCTCGAAGGGGCAAGAGATGGGCAAACCGTTGCAGAATTGATGAACTATGGAACGACGCTGCTCACACAAGACGACGTGATGGATGGAATCTCGGAAATGATTCACGAAGTTCAAGTCGAAGCAACTTTCCCAGATGGCACAAAATTAGTCACCGTTCACCACCCGATTCGATAGGAGAAAGCAGTCATGATTCCAGGTGAAATGTTTATCGGAGACGGTGAAATCGAACTGAATGCAGGACGAGACACAGTAACGCTGAAGGTCGCAAATCGAGGCGATCGACCAATTCAAGTCGGTTCGCATTTCCATTTTTTTGAAGTCAATGCGGCTTTGGAATTTGATCGCGATCGCGCCCGTGGAATGCGATTAGACATCCCTGCCGGAACCGCCGTTCGCTTTGAACCGGGAGACGATCGAGAAGTCACTTTAGTTGCATTAGCCGGATCTCGCCAAGTCTACGGATTCAACGCCAAAATCGAAGGCGCATTAGATGAGAAGCCTAAGAAGGGCAAAAAGAAATCTAAATAATTAACGCGATCGAAATTGAGATCGATTATGGTGAGCATGACGTTTAAATGAATACTAAAAGTTATGAACTTTAAAGATTTGCGTCGGCTCAATTTAGATTATTTAAACACGCTGAAATCCGTTCTTGGTTTATTAAGAGATCCCACACAAACGGAATCAATTTACGATGTCGAGGATGCTTTAGTGCGATCGCATCCGCAAACGATGGCAGCATCGGTGAAATACATGCTGAAAGATCCAGACGTGGCAAAATTGGTGAGCGATCGCTATTCTGCGCCCGTCCCCGATTTAGCCAAACTGATGACTCATCCCGCGAATTCTCTCGGATACGCCTTTGCTCAATACATTTCCTCATCAGGCTTTGATCCTGGCTTCTATCGCAAAATCGAAGTGGTCGATGATGAAACGTGTCTTTTATTTCGATTGCGCCAAACGCACGATATTTGGCACGTCGTCACCGGAATGAGCGTCGATGTTCCCGGCGAAATTGGACTTAAAGCGTTTGAACTTGCCCAAACTCGTCGCCCGTTAGCTGGAATTCTGATTGCAGGCGCATTTGTGAGCACGATGTTAAATCACCCTGAACAATTAGATCGATTGCTCGATCGTGTTGCCTCTGGGTACCGCATGGGAGCCAAAGCAAAACCGCTCCTTGCACAACGTTGGGAAGAACACTGGGATCGACCGCTTGCAGAATGGCGATCGCAGCTTGGAATCGAACCGATGCCCGTCTATGTACCTTAGAGTTCTCTATCAGGCGACAGAGAAAATTGATTGCAACGATCACTACTATGAACACGATATTGCAAAGAAAGAGACTTACTAGGAGAAATCGTATGTTTAATGTGAAAAACAATGCTTTGGTGCGAAATGTTACCTTAGCTGTCGTCGGCATCACTACCAGTTCTGTCGCCCTTTTCTCTACACTTTCTAATCCCGGTCGAGCACAAAACGCAAACTTTCCAGATACTCAGAATTATTGGGCACAGCCGTTTATCGCTGCCTTAGCAAACCGCAACATTGTAAGAGGCTATCCCGATGGCACATTCCGCCCGGATCAAACCGTCGATCGAGATGAATTCGCCGCCATGTTAAGAGCCGCTTTCAACGAACCTGCGAAACGTCGAATCAGTAGTGGCAGTGACTATCGCGATGTTCCCGAAGGCTACTGGGCATCTCCTGCCATTAAAGAAGCTTACGAAGCTGGATTTATGAGCGGCTATCCGGGTGGAAATTTCCGTCCTCAGCAACCAGTCACGAAAGCCGAAGCATTAGCTTCCTTAGCTCAGACACTGAATCTCAATTCCAAAGTGCCCGCGAATATTCAAGCCGCTTCAACCAATCAAACCACCGCCCAACCTCAGAACAATCAAGCTACAGCCCAAACCACTCGCCAACCCCGTCGCAGAATGATGTTACCGCTGGCGAGTGCTGCATTACTTCAGCCTTTTGTTGCACCGATTCGTCAAGCTGCTGCCGCTCTCCCCATTCAGCAACCGCCTGCCGCTCCTCAAACTGCTATTGCAAAAGCAACCACACCTCAAAGCAGCAAATCGCTTCAGTTAAATGAGTTCTATACCGATGCCGATCGCATTCCTCAATATGCAAATTGGGCGGTCGAAAGCGCAACGCGATCGAACGTTGTCGTGAATCATCCGAATGTGCGCGAACTGAATCCACAACGCCCTGCAACTCGTGGAGAAATTGCCGCGATCGTGCATCAAGCATTAGTAAATCAAGGCAAGTTACCTGCACTGGACCAGAATGTTCCAGCTTCTCAATATGTGGTGAGAGCGGAGAACGTTGCACAGTCCGTGAAATAGCATCTAACTCAGGAATTGTTCAACCGGGAGCAGTGTGCGACTGCTCCCGGTTATTTTGTTAGTTGATAGCAGCTAGGGCGAGCTTTTTCGTGCTGTTTTTCGTCCGAGTTTCGGCACTTTTGCCCGATCGCGTTTCAGGGGTTTCCGCAGCGATACAGAGAAGGTGAGTAGGTTCACGGTGAAAACCTCGTCATTTGTGGCAAATGGTTGAACGTTTGCGGTGAAGATTTGAAGGTTCGTGGTATCGGTTGCGGTTTTCACGAATAACAGTAGGACGGTTGCGGTGGCGAGAAGGGCGGATGGGGTGACAGCGTGAGGAGATACGACGATCGCGCCCCTGTTCGCCCGATATGGCGCTTTTCTTGTCGATCAGGTTTCTGCTGCTTTGCAACCGAATACAATAGGAAAGCCGTTGAGTAGAGATGCCTCGTATGCCCAGTTTAGAAGCGCTGCAACGCCGTTTGGAAGAGTCTCGCGAGGCAGGGCGCAATCTCCAACTTGATCCACTCGTCACTCGTCAAGCTTTGGCTCGACTAGGAGTGGAGTATCAGATGGAGTTAGTCGATGAACTAGAACAGGCGATCGAGGATAGTGTCTCTCAAGACAATAAGCTGATTTTCACGGGACATCGAGGCTGTGGTAAATCGACGCTGTTAGCCGAGTTGGGCTTTCGTTTGGGGGAAACGAATCGATATTTCGTTGTCATGTTTTCGATCGCAGACACGATCGAGCGATCGGCGGTCGATCATGTCAATGTTTTGTTTTCGATGGCGTTGCAGTTACTTGAAGACGCTGAACGTCGCTCGATTCGGCTGCAACCCGGAATTAAAAAAGGGTTTTATCGCTGGCTTGGCGAACACACTGAGACGGAATCAAAAGCAGTCGAAGCCGAGATTGAGGCGAATACAGAAGCGACGGTCAAAGGAGGAATTCCGGTGATTTTGGAGTTTTTAGCGAAGGTTCGATCCAAGTTAAAAATCAATTCGGTCATTCGTCAGGAGATTTCGATTAAGTTTGCTCGTCGCACTTCAGATTTAGTTGCTCAGATCAATCAATTGCAAGCTTATATTGAGAATGCCACGAAGCAGCAAGTTTTAGTCATTATCGATGATCTGGATAAGTTGGATTTGAGCGTGACAGAAACGATGTTTCGCAAGAATATTCAGTCGTTGCTTGACCCAAACTGTCGGATTCTCTACACGGTTCCGATCGCGATACTGCGTGAGGTCGCAATCAAGACGAGCATTACTACTTATGTCAACAAGATTCATACGATGCGCGTGGCAAAGTTTTTTAGTAAAGCGACGGTGAGAAGATTGGATCGAGTGCCAGATGTCGCTTGTGTGGAAGTGTTTGAAGAAATTTTGGCGCGACGAGTACCTCTAGATTTAATTGACGAGGATGTGAGGCAGCAAATTATTCTGCTCAGTGGGGGCGTGTTGCGGGAGTTTATTCGGATTAGCGATCGCTGTTGTGATAAGGCAATGCTAAAGCTTCGCGGACAGATCCGGCGGCAACAGTTCGAGCAGCCTGATGTGATTGTGAATCAGCAGATTTTAGATGAAGTCGTGACGGAGTTGCAGATTGAAGCAGCGGAAGTGTTGGGGCAGGCTGATTTTGAGGCGTTGAAGTTGATTTATGAGCAGCTTAAACTGCAAGATATGGAGAGTCAGCGGCTGTTAGATTTATTGCATGGGCTGTATGTGTTGGAGTATCGTAATGCGTTGCTCTGGTATGACTTGAATCCGATCGTGCGCGATTTGTTAGTGCGGGAGGGGGTTTTGGATGGGACAACCGCTTAAGGCTTTCACGTTAAAGAATGAGGAAACGTATGAGCGTTTGATCTCGCTGATTGAGAACAGTCAGGATCGCTTAGCGTTGATTGTGGTGGCGTGTGATGATTTGCGCTTAAGGCAGCAGGTCATCGATCGCTATGAGTCCGAGGCGAAACAGGCAAAGATTCGACCGTTTCGGATTGTGCTAGAAACAGAGCCGAGTTTGCGATCGGGGTTGGCGAGTTTGGAGCTTGGAGAAGGTTATCCAGCGGTGGTGACGGTGACGGGGACGGAGTGGTTGTTGCGGGTGACGATGCGGGAGGCTGAGGAACAGAGCGATCTGGATAAGTTTTTCGGGTATTTGCAGTGGACGCGGGAAGGGTTGCGAGAGTTTTGCTATCCGATTGTGCTGTGGGTGACGCATCGGATTTTGCGGGAGATGAGCAAACGAGCGCCGGATTTTTGGAGTTGGCGGAAAGCGGTATTGCGGTTTGCTTCTGAAGAAGAAGAGCCGACGATCGCGCTTTGGCAAGGGGAGCCTCGATCACCATCGATTCAAGAGAGATCGGATGACAAGTTTTTGCCGCCATTAGAAGAGTTGCTTTCAGAGATTCAACAGTTAGAGGCTGTCTCAGCGGAATCAGCGAATTTAGCAATGCTGTATGATCAGCTAGGACAGGTTTATGCAGCGCGAATTGCTAACGGAGCAGCAAGAGATTTAGCGCAAGAAAGACAACAAGCGATCGCTGCTTTTCAGAGTTCAGTCAATCAACATCAGAAACTCAACAATCAAGTTGATCTGATCGGCGTATTGCTCAGATTGGGTAACTTTCTATCCGGTCAATCGCAGTATGAAGCAGCAATCTCAGCCTACCAACAGTCCTTAGAGATTGCACGCGAGATTGGAGACCGAGGGGGTGAAGCTGCTTCTCTCGGTAATTTGGGTGTTGCTTACCAATCGTTAGGACAGTATCAACGCGCGATCGACTTTCATCAACAGTCCTTAGAGATTAAGCGCGAGATTGGAGACCGAGGGGGTGAAGCCGCTTCCCTCGGTAATTTGGGTATTGCTTACGATTCGCTAGGACAGCATCAACGCGCGGTTGAGTTTCATCAACAGCACTATGAGATTGCACGCGAGATTGGAGACCGAGGGGGTGAAGCCGCTTCCCTCGGTAATTTGGGTATTGCTTACGATTCACTAGGACAGCATCAACGCGCGGTTGAGTTTCATCAACAGCACTATGAGATTGCACGCGAGATTGGAGACCGAGGGGGTGAAGCTGCTTCTCTCGGTGGTTTGGGTAATGGTTACGATTCGTTAGGACAGCATCAACGCGCGGTCGACTTCTATCAACAGTCCTTGGAGATCGCACACGAGATTGGAGATCGACGGGGTGAAGCTAATTCTCGATTTAACTTAGGACTTACTCTTGCAAAGCTCAAGCGGAAGAAGAAATCGATCGAAGCCCTCCAAAGCGCCCGTGGTCTGTATCAAGAAATGGGACTTGATCACATGGTTGAGCGATGTGATAGCGAACTTCGACCTACCTCGCCGCAAAATTAACTGGGTTGTCTGGTTCTGCGTTGGACTTGAGATCGTGCTTCTCATCGCATGGTTACGGAGATAACTGCGATTAATGATTTAATCACAACATGATCGATCGCGAACTCACTCTTGATGCAAGACACATTGCAAAACACCTTCCCAACACTCCACAAATGCAGAAACTTCTGGAACGAGAAGGCAGTGTTCATCTTTTCAACGATCGCGCCACGCTCGAACAGGTTGCCGAAACAATCTTGCAAAACGGCGAATTCACAGGCACAATTCGGGGACACGATCGTTACGGGCTTTACTTCCCAGAATCGATCGGCTATCGCCTCGATGCAGACGGCAATCAAACTCCGCTCTATTATGGAGAAATGAAGATCAAAGGAGACAAATATCATGTCATCCCCCGCACTCGCCCTAGTCGATAATTGGGATTTTACAGAACTGTGGGTTGATCCAACCGCCTCGCCCCCATACGTTTTGATCTTGCTCTGCGACGAGAAGGAAAACTGTAGCATCTACGATCCGGCTCAAAACTATCAAGTCGTCCATACCAGTTCGTCTTATCAAGACGCGAAACTCTGGCTCTTAGAAGATGAGTACGAGCGCGTCGAAGGACAACTCAGAGCAGAAAAAATTGCTTAAGTGATCGTGCTTCTCATCGCATGGTTACGGAGATAACTGCGATCGCTACCAATTTATGATCGTTAACTCCTTTACTTTGGCAAATTCTCGATCGCCCGTGACCAAGCTCGCTGAATTCTGAAGTGCGATCGCGGCAATCATCGCATCCGGTAACTTCAATCGATACTGTTGGCGAATCTCAATAATCTTCTGAATCAACAAAGTATCGCTTGCAATCAAACCCACCACTTCCACTCGTTGCAGGAACTGCTGAAACAGCTTGCGGTCACTCCGACTCAGCCCAACAAACGCTAGAAATTCGATCTGACTGATGATAGAAATTCCAACCCAATCCGCACCTTGCAAAAGTTGAACCAGTTGGGCTTCGCCTTTCAGTAATGCTGAGATTGCATTCGTATCGAGCAAATATCGCTTACCACTCATCCCGCAGCGCCCTTTGCATGGACACCGCATCTCCTTGCCACTCTAACTGTCCCGCCAAATCCGAAAAATCGTAAGCAGTTTTTTCAGTGGAATCAGATGCACTTGGATTGAGAATCACCACAATGTCTACTTGCCCAGACGATAGTGCTGTCGGAATATCCAAGTGCAAGTGTCCAGATTCATCGATCGTCGTGGTGAGTTTGAGAACTTCCATCGCAGGGCTATGAGTGAAGGTGGTTTCATTTTAGAATCTAAAGCCGCTCAAAGCACATCGATTTTGTATACGATCGTGCTTCTCATCGCATGGCTTCGGAAATAGGCAACGATGGAAGAGCGCGATCGCAGTTCATCCTCTTTAATCGATCGCTTAATGCAACAATCAACAGCACAATCACCAATAGAAGCGTCTCTAACTCGTGAACTGGACATCTGGCGACCCGTTGCCCAATGCTGAAAATGCAGAAATTGATCCTCGCAAATTTGTCGAGTACTCGATGAGTCCAGACAACCCAAACAACCAGGGAAAATGGATTGCATTTGAAGCACTTGGCTACCCGCTACATCCCAAAGAAGATCGTACGATCGCCGCCCAAATGATTATCGAACAGCTAAAACAAGCCATTCTCACCGCACCTGCAACCTCTGGCAAGCTCAATTCTCATGGGCAGCGCTTCACAGTCTCGATCAATCTGCAAGGACTTAATCAGCGACAAGGGCAGTTGGTCTGTGTGTGGCAAATCGATCACAATAGAGATGTACCGAGATTAATCACAACTTGGCTGGAAGTTTATCAAGACCCTGCTTAACTCACATGAAAGTAAAACTCTACGATCAAATTCAAACCCTTGTTGATGTGTCATCTGACTTCAACGATCGACCCATTCCAAGCGGCACGATCGGTACAATTGTCGAATGTTACACCCATCCCGAAGAAGGCTACGCGGTTGACCTCAGAATCGCTAACCCTGCCTTAATTGGTGAAGCAACTTATGAAAATGTCATTCTTCAGCCCGAACAGTTTATCGTCATTCCGCAACCCGCCAAAATCATCGCTTCATGAGCAACCAAGCGATCGTGCTTCTCATCGCATGGTTGCGGAGATAACTGCGATCGCTACCAATTTACGATCGTGGCAAATTCTCGATTGCCCGTGACCAAACTCGCTAAATTCTGAAGTGCGATCGCAGTGCTACGCTAAAATCAGCAAATTACACTAGACATTGCCATGACCTTGCAAGAAATCGAGCAAAAAGTTTATCAGCTATCGGTTTCAGAGCGACTATCTCTACTCAATACAATTACTCGATCGCTACAACAAGACCTAACCCAACGCCCGATGCAACCCGACAAGCGAGCCTTAGTCGAACAGCTTCGGGGCTGCTTAAAGCGATCAGGTGAACCAGCACCAACTGATGCAGATATTGCAACAATGCGTGAAGAACGCTTGGTGGAGAAATATCTAGACTCTTAACATGGGAGAGGGTCTAAGGCGTGCCCGGTTTATGTTTCACCGTAGAAGCAACGTGCAATTCCTTCAATTGTTTCTCATCTACACCAGACGGTGCACTCGTGAGCAAACACCGCGCCTGCTGCGTCTTCGGAAACGCAATCACATCGCGAATCGACTCTTCACCAGATAACAGCATCACCCAGCGATCGATTCCGTAAGCCAGTCCCCCATGCGGTGGTGCACCATACTCAAACGCCTCTAACAAGAAGCCGAATTTGTTCTGTGCTTCTTCTTGGGAAATGCCGATCGTTTCAAACACTTTTGCTTGCAGTTCGGGTTGATGAATCCGCACACTGCCACCACCCACTTCAAAGCCATTAAAGGCTAAGTCGTATGCTTGAGCACGAGCCGTTTTGAGATCATTGACATCTTCAGGATGCGGAGCCGTAAACGGATGGTGCAAGGCTTCTAAGCGCTTCTCGTCGGCATTCCACTCGAACATGGGAAAATCGACAACCCAGAGCAAATTCATCTTGTCAGGGTCAATCATGCCAAGTTCATTGCCGAGATATTGACGTAAGCGATCGAGCGTTTTATTCACCGTCGCCGTATCACCCGCCGCGAACAATAATAGATGTCCCGGTTTCGCTTCAGTACGGGTGAGAATGTCTTGTTTCTGAGCATCGGTGAGATTGTCTTTGATTGCTCCGATCGTATCAATCTCGCCATCTTCTCGAACCCGAATGTAAGCGAGTCCTCGCGCTCCCGCTTCTGATGCTTCTTTGAACACATCGCCACCGGGCTTAATTCGCACATTCGAGATCGCATCGTTTCCATTGGGAATCGGCAGAATCTTGACAAGTCCGCCTTTTTTCACGGCATCAGAAAAGACTTTGAACCCGGAATTTTCGACTACATCCGAAACGTTTACAAGCTCTAAACCGAATCGAGTATCAGGCTTATCGCTTCCATACCGATCCATTGCTTCGGCATAGGTCAAACGCGGGAACGGACGAGGAATTTCGACTCCTTTAATTGTCTTGATTAGATGACACACTAATCGTTCATTTAGCTCCAGAATTTCCTCTTGAGACATGAAGCTCATTTCCATGTCAAGCTGGGTAAATTCGGGCTGACGTTCGGCGCGTAAATCTTCATCGCGGAAACAACGAGCGATTTGATAATAGCGATCGAGTCCCGATACCATCAACAATTGCTTAAATAACTGCGGAGATTGCGGCAACGCATACCATTCACCCGCATTGACTCGTGACGGAACGAGGTAATCGCGGGCACCTTCAGGAGTCGATCGCGTCAAAATCGGCGTTTCCACTTCGACAAAGCCTTCTGTATCTTCTAAGAATCGGCGCATCGATTTGATCAATTGATGACGGATCTGAAGATTGCGACTCATACGATCGCGTCTGAGATCCAAATAACGATATTTCAGGCGCAACTCTTCACGCACCGATTCAGTTTCAGCCGCCGACACTTGAAAGGGTAACTGTTTACGAACGGCGTTGAGAATTTCGATTTCATCTGCGTAGATTTCAATTTCTCCAGTCGGAATCTTAGAATTGAGTGATTCGTCTGGGCGTTTTGTCACTCGTCCGACGATTTTGATCACATATTCATTTCGCAGTTCGCCCGCTGCTTTGTAAGAATTCGGAGTGCGATCGGGATCGCTGACAACTTGAACAATTCCTTCACGATCGCGTAAATCGATAAAAATCACATACCCGTGGTCACGTCGTCGATCCACCCATCCGTAAAGAGTGACCGTTTCACCAATATTGCTCGATCGAACTTGACCACAGTACAGGGTACGCATATCGCTAAAAAAAGGGGCTGAAAATTAGAAAACCTCCTAATTATGCCGTATCTGAGGCACGATCGCGAACGATATTTCGATCGAACTTAACTGAGCGATGTTAAGCACTGTCACATTTCACCACTTTGGCTTAGCTCAACCGCTAAGGTCATAAAAGAGAAGATTCGCTGTATTTAAGCGATCGCTAAACACTATAAAAACCCTATCGGCAACATTAAACTGCTTAATAAATCGAGGTTTATGCGATGGAAGCACAAAGACTAGCGCACGAAGCTGATCGGCTCGAAGCTCTGAAGCAATACCAAATTTTAGATACGCCACCAGAGCAGACATACGATGACTTTACTTTACTCGCCTCGTACATCTGCGAAGTTCCGATCGCGCTGATCAGTCTGGTTGATTCAGAGCGACAGTGGTTTAAATCCAAAGTGGGCTTAGAAGTAAACGAAACGCCGCGAGATGTTGCGTTCTGCAATACCACGATTTTAAGTCCCGAAATACTGATCGTCAGCGATGCCCTTTTAGATCAACGATTTGCAACTAATCCGCTGGTCACAGATGAACCGAGAATTCGATTTTATGCAGGTGCACCGCTCGTTACACCTGAGGGACACATTTTAGGGTCGCTCTGTGTGATCGATCGTAAACCGCGTGAGTTATCCGAAGTTCAGAAAACCGCACTCATTGCCCTAGCGCGTCAGGTGGTCATCCAATTAGAGTGGCGACGAGTTTCCGCCCATTTAGCGGAAGCGCTCGACCAAATCAAACTGATGGAAGGATTAATTCCTATCTGCTCTTACTGCAAAGGCATTCGAGATGATCAAGGCTATTGGTCAACGGTTGAGAAGTTCATCAAGCAGCATTCAGATGTCGAATTTACTCACGGAATTTGCGATGTCTGTCTGCAAAAGCATTTTCCCAATGTGGCAGAACGATGTTGCTCGAAAACCGATTGAATTTAAACGAGAATTAAGCAGTAAACTTGTTCTTGCTGATGGTGGTGACTGGTATGCCGCGATTTCTTCATCTTGCCGATGTTCACTTAGGATTCGATCGCTACGACAGCAAAGAACGCACGAAAGATTTTTATCTCGCGTTTGAAGATGCGTTGCGGAAATATGCGCTTGAAGCTCAAGTCGATTTTGTCATCATTGCAGGCGATCTGTTTGAACATCGCATCATTCAGCCGAACATTCTTAACCAAGCCAAGCTCTGTTTTCAGCTATTGAAAGAAGCTCAGATTCCGGTGATTGCGATCGAAGGGAATCACGATAACCGTCCCTATGGAACTGTCACAAATTGGCTCAAGTATTTAGCGAATGATGAATTAGTAATCTTGCTGGAACCCGATCGCGACGAAGCAGGCGGAATGGTGTATGAGATGTGGAACGGAGAAGCAGGCGGATATATTGATCTCGATTGTGGCGTGAGAGTGTTAGGGTCGCGGTGGTATGGCGCTTCAGCACCAAGAGCGATCGAGCGACTCGCAGAAGCAATGCAGCAACTTCCCCCCAGTCCCGGACACACTGTAATGTTGTTCCACCAAGGGCTAGAAGGTCAGATCGCTCGTTATCAAGGAGCCATGCGCTACATCGATTTACTGCCGCTCAAAGAAGCTGGAGTTGATTACCTCGCACTCGGACACATTCACAAGAGCTACACCGAGCAAGGATGGATTTTTAATCCTGGATCAACTGAAGCGAACAGTGTCGAGGAAGCAAACTACGATCGAGGTGTTTATCTCGTTGAATTGAGTGATCAAGGCATTGATGCTCAACTGAAAACCGATTACTACCAGCGTCCTTGGGTCAGATTGAAACTTAAAGCACGCGGACAAGAAAGCACTGAAGAAATTGAACAAAGCGCGATCGCACTTGTACAATCAGCAATCCAATCCGGTCAACTCAATCCAGAGATTCAGCCGATGGTCGAACTGCGAATCGAAGGACAAGTCGGATTCGATCGCTTAGATCTCGATGTCCGCACCCTCCAGCAGAATCTAAAACAACTCAGTCAAGCCTTGATTTTCTTGCTGAAATACGAGGCGGATTCGGTTGAGTATGCCTCCCCGATCGCGGAAGATGCTAGCAGACTTCAAATCGAGCAGGAAGTTTTTACTGATCTACTCGCAGGACACAATCACTATAAGAGTCGAGCGAATGAGTTAGCTAAAGGATTGATTGGACTGAAAGAAATGCAGTTAGAAGCGCGACCGGAGAATGAGCTTTATCAGTTCGTCGAGGAACTGTTAGGCAGCACTGTAGGTTAAAGAACATCGGTTTTTTGCCTTGGTAAATCCTATTCACCAAGGCAAAAGAACTATTTGCGTTTATTCAAAGATGCTAAGAGTTGAGGGCGTAACTGTTTCGCCCAAAGCTCGAAATTGAAGGTCGGACTATTTGGCGCGTTGATGTGCGATCGAGAAATACGATCGTTCCATTCATTCAGGGTTTGGGACATGGTGAGAAGCAATAAAGAACACCCGCGATCCTAATCATTCGCTTTGAACTTGAGGTTAAGCTGAGTTGAAGAGTGTTTAAAATTTGACATCGCTTGCGTCGATCGCCGTTCCTCGATTGAATGGAGAGTACCGTTATTTCTCCGATTGAATGGACTTTAGCCTGATCGTTTCTAACTTTCTAAATCCGCCTGTTTTGTTCTTTTTTCTAGGAATGCTGGCGGTAGGGGTGAAATCGGATTTAGACATTCCTGCACCGATTCCAAAACTATTTTCGCTGTATTTATTGTTGTCGATCGGGTTTAAAGGGGGAGTCGAACTTTCTCGCAGCGGAATTAATCAAGCAGTGATCGTCACTTTGCTGGCAGCGATCGCGATGTCGATTCTGGTTCCGATCTATACGTTTTTCATTCTGCGATCGCGCTTAGATCCCTATAATTCTGCTGCGATCGCTGCCACTTATGGATCAATCAGTGCGGTTACTTTTATTACGGCTGGATCATTTCTCGATCAGTTGCAAATTCCGTATGACGGTTACATGGTTGCAGCATTGGCGTTAATGGAATCGCCTGCAATCATCATCGGATTGATCTTAGTGAATGTGTTTACCGATCGCGCTAGTGATTCCGAATCGATTCAATGGGGTGAAGTGTTACGAGAAGCATTCTTTAACGGTTCTGTGTTTCTCTTAGTCGGGAGTGTTGCGATCGGGTTTCTCACCGGTGAGCATGGATGGCAAACTCTGAAACCGTTCACGCAGGATATGTTTTACGGGGTGCTGACTTTCTTTTTACTTGATATGGGATTAGTCGCAGCGAAGAGAATTAAAGAATTGCAGAAATCTGGAGTATTCCTCGTTTCGTTTGGTATTTTGATTCCGTTATTGAATGCAACGATTGGAATCTTTTTAGCAAAAGCGATCGCGCTTTCTTCCGGTGATGCACTTCTATTCTCAGTTCTTTGTGCCAGTGCATCTTATATCGCAGTTCCCGCAGCGATGCGTTTAACCGTTCCTGAAGCGAATCCAAGTTTCTATATTTCTGCTGCACTAGCGGTCACATTTCCATTCAACATTCTGATCGGAATTCCATTGTACGAATACGGAATTACTTTGCTTTGGTAGTGGTATGCACAGCGTTAAACGAATTGAAATGATCACAGACTCGATCGAGCTTCCCAAAATTATTCGCAGTTTAAAGGAAGCGAATATCGATCGCTATACCATCTTTCGCAATGTGGAAAGTAGCGGCGTTTCTGGAACCGATGATGCGATCGAGATGGCGTATATCATCGCGTTCTGTGCACCCGAACAGGTGAAGGACGCGATCGAGAAAATTCGCCCGATCCTAAATCGCTTTGGTGGGTCGTGCTACGTTTCGGACGCGATGGAAGTGCGATCTCTAAACTGCACAGCACTGCTCTAAGTCATACAACTCCGTAACCTGACAGGGCACGCTTGTAAGGAGGATGTAATCCAAGAACGATGTCTTCCTTCGGAATTCCCATCTCTACCAGTTCCGCGGCAATATCGCGCTCAGTCATATTCCGCTGAATCCAGATTTTTCCGTCCTTGATATCAATGTGAATGTAGCAGTGATACACCCGTTTCAGACCGTCCCAACCCACATCTAGCAATTGATAATGATCACGCTCTGTATCAAATACTAACTGACATTCGACAGATCCTTGTTCTTGCTCTACATCTGCTTGAGTCGTAAGCATTTGGCGAATTGATTGGCGATACTGTTCTAGTCTTTCCATTCAATAATCCTCTCGCTTTCTGAATCATAAACAAGCAACCGAATTTGATAAAGTGTGACAGATTCTTGTACAAAACGCTCTTGAAAGAATGAGGTAAATGTTTCAACCGGAACCGCAAGATACAGAACTCGCTCTGATTCCGTCATTTGAAGCGCTAATCGGTAGTTGAGAAATTGTCCTAGTGCCGCATGAAAATCAGTAATCACGGAGGCATTCAAAAAGCTCTTGATTTCAACTGCAATTTTGCGTCCTGCTTTTTCAGCCGCAAGAACCTTTTCAGCCGCTAAATCAATCTCAAGTCTAACTCCATCAATTTTGATCTTCAGTGGATCTGCTGTAATTAACCACTGCTCTTTTAGAAGCGCATTTTTTACAGCATGGTGAAATAAATCTTTCGCTCCCATCGGATTGAACCAAACTACAAGAGGGTAGAGAACGATCGTAATTCGTTTCGGCGGATCGCCATTTGTTAAACAAAAAAGCCCGAATGCAACCAGCATTCGAGCGATCGTTCAAGCGTAAAAGATTACGCTTCTAGCAAACTCCGCAACATCCATGCGGTCTTTTCGTGTACCTGCATCCGTTGGGTCAGCAGATCAGCCGTCGGTTCATCATTCGCTTCGTCCACCAGCGGGAACAACGATCGAGCCGTTCTCACCACCGCTTCTTGTCCTTGCACCAAAAGCTTGATCATTTCTTCGGCTTTTGGAACGCCAGGAGTTTCATCGATCGAACTGAGCTTCGCATATTCGCTATAGGTTCCCGGTGCGGGATATCCCAATGCCCGAATCCGTTCTGCGATCAAGTCCACCGCCAAAGCAAGCTCGGTGTACTGCGTTTCAAACATCGTGTGCAGTGTTTGAAACATCGGACCTGTGACATTCCAGTGGAAGTTATGCGTTTTCAAATACAGCGTGTAAGTATCTGCCAACAAGCGAGACAGACCATCTGCAATCTGTTGCCGTTTTGTATCTTCGATGCCAATTGCAACTTGACTAACCATTGTGTTCTCCTACTAAATACTGAGAAAGAGTGAGCGCTCCAGTACTGGCTATTATCTCGTAGCCAGAACGAAATTTAAGCTAAATGTTGTTTAAGAACTGCTCTTGGGGCGCGGCGGACATTGCACAAAATCGTTTCGTGTCCGAGACGACTACAGGCTTCGTAGCGGTGACAGCCTGAAAATCCGTAATACTGTCCGTCTACTTCCAAGACATCGATCGGCTCTTGCAGCCCGATTTCGGAGATCGATTCCATGAGATTTTTTACTTTCTCTTGGTCGTTCTGCCGAAATAAGGGGCGGCGGATCTGACTGATAGGGATTTCTTCAACTTTCATGAACCTTCTCTTCACCCGACTTCTATATCATACTCATAATGACTTCGACTTGCAACCATTTCTGAAAATTGATTTTGGACTCGATCGCACATTGAATTGATTCCGGAATCGCGCAAGCTGGGGCAAAAATTGATTCCGTAAAAATGCGCGATCGACACACTCTGATTCGTAAAATTGCCATTACAATCAGACACAGGTTTTCACCCGCCTTCCTTGAATAGAAAGAGGCTCGACTCCCTTGGTTCTCACATTGGCTAAACTCAATCCATTCATTCTCGGTATTGCTTGCATAATCGGATTCGCGACATCTGCACAGGCGCAGCAAGATGTAGGGATTCAAATCGGAATTATGCAGCGGTTTGGCGATCGCACAAAAGATACGATGACGCTAAAAGCAAATTCGGGCGATCGCTTAACGATTCGGTTTGATACCAACGGTAAGCCGCAAACGCTCACCGCACCGGAAGTAAAGCTTGAAACCACGCTGCAAAAACTCCCTCAGCCTGTGGTAGAAGAGCGGGTGATCTTCAGTACACATCGAAGTTTTGAGTCGGCAGAAGATCAGGCGCAAGAATGGAGAGCACAAGGCATTGAGGTCGAAATTGCTCAACCCGATCGCTGGCAAGTTTGGGCAAAACGCGATGTGTATAACACTCCACTCGTGCGGCGATTGTTATTAAAAAGCTTGCAGGCAAAAGGCATTCAAACTGCCCGAATTGAAAGCCGCGTGATTCAAGAAGTGCCACGTCCGACTTGGGTACTCAACGGGTTTCGGTATACCCGCGATGTGGTCGATGTCTCTTCGGGATCAGGCGTGATTCAAGTCGATCGAGAAAAAGACGATCTGCCCAATCGCCCATACGGTGGAGTACTACGAATTCAACCGAATGCGTACGGTAACTTCACGCTCGTTAATTTTGTTGGGGTGGAAACGTATCTCAGAGGCGTTGTACCGCATGAGATTGGCACTTGGGCACCGCAACCCGTTTTAGAAGCTCAGGCAGTTCTCGCTCGAACTTATGCACTGCGGAATGTGCGGCGGTTTGTGATTGATAACTATCAACTTTGTGCAACCACACAATGCCAGGTTTATCGCGGATTAGAGGGAGCGGCAGCTTCGACCGATCGAGCGATCGCGGCAACTCGCGGACTGGTGCTGACTTACCAAAATGAACTCGTGGATGCGGTCTATTCCTCGACAAGTGGCGGTGTGACTGCTGGCTTTAACGACATTTGGCACGGCTGGGATCGCCCTTATCTAAAAGCGGTCGTTGACTCGGTGAATCCGATCTGGGATCTTCAGGCGCGGAACTTAGCCGATGAACGCAATTTCCGAGCGTTTATCAATCAGAAGAAGGGCTTTAACGAAGACGGCACCGATATGTTCCGCTGGCGGTATGAGGTGTCTTTAGCTAACTTGAATCGAGAGCTACGAGACTATCTCAAAGCGGTTCGTCACCCAATAGCGAATTTCAAAACGATTCAGAACATTCAAGTGACACAGCGATCGAGCGGTGGACGAATTCTGAAATCGCAAATTACAACCGATGCAGGCACAATCAAGCTTGAGAAAGACGACATTCAAACGGTGTTTGAAGCGCCTGCTAGTACCTTGTTCTACGTCGATCCGGTGAGAGAGAAAAACAAAACGCTCAGAGGCTTTGTCTTTGTAGGCGGCGGATTCGGGCATGGGGTCGGAATGAGCCAGTTTGGATCATACAATCTAGGTCGATTGGGCTGGACAAGCGATCGCATTCTTAGCTTCTATTTCCCTGGTACACAACTGCAACCGATTAACAACTCGATTACCTTGTGGCGAGACCGCTCAAATGAGCGAGCCTCAAACTAGATAAATCGCTCTGGTAACACCTGCTGCAAAAGTGGATCGCGATCGCATGTCGCTTGAATCGCAAATCGTCGAGCGAGAGGCGGTACGAGCGCCAATGGATTACTAAACCCAGAAAAGACATACAGCCCTTCAGCACCGGGAACGGCTCCGACTAACGGCAAGCGATCGCGACTAAATGCGATCAAACAGTGCTGCCAGGTTCCTTTAAGTTCCCCAACTTTCGGCATGACCTGGCTGATTTTAGTTCGCAAATCGGCTTCACTTTGAACCGCATCGATCGCAGCATTTGGATCAGTCAAGGTGCGGCTGACTTGCCCGATGAGGATTCGACTATCCAGAAACTGAACCGCTCCAGCATCAAGAATCGCGGGGGCGGGTTCTTGTCCAGGTTGATCCCAAACGCGATCGTCACGGGTTGCTTCTGCTTCGAGCTTGAATCGTTCCGCTTCCGCAGGCATAACTAAGGTATTGAGCCGTAACTCGCTTCGGGGAATTTCGATGATTTCAGCGTGGGTGAAATATTGAGCGATCAACAATCCCGCATCTTTCAAAAACTGCCGCGTCAATGCTCCAATACATACCACTGTATTCGCTGCAAAGAAGTCTCCGTCGCTTGTACTCACTCCGCCTGAAATTAAAGTTTTTACCGTTGCAATCTTGTAAACTCCCGTGGAACGCTGCATTGCTTCGATGTATGCCCGCGCTGTTTTTCCAGCATCGATGTGTCCGTGTTTAACTGTCAATGCTCCAGCGATTCCATTCGGATCAAGCAAAGGTTCTCGTTCACAAGCGGCTTCAACAGTGAGAAATTTCGGTGGATCTGCGAAGTGGGAATAGTTCTGAATCAGAGCTTCAGGATTGGATTCGGGAGAAATTGATAATAGTAGGTCAATTTCGCGAAACTCAGTATCCGCACCGAGTTCAGCCGATAGAGTTTGATAAATTGCTTTACTTTCTGCACACAGTTGACGAGTGAGATCTGTCGTTCCTGACCAGTAAGCAATTCCGCCATAGCTGAATCGAGTTGCAGAAGGAGGATCAGGATCAGCATCGAGTAGCAGTACAGAAAATCCTTGCTGTGTGAGTTCGTAGCTGAGCGATGCGCCTGTGATACCTGCACCGATCACAATCCAATCGTAAGTTTGCATAGACAGAAATAAAAAATACGGCTTTTTGTCGATCGACCCATTCGCGATCGATACACTTTACTTGTATAGAAAATTTACAGCACTTTGCTGAGATCGGGGTGGACAAAGTTCAATCTCGCAATGGAAAGCATACGGTAAAAGTCGTTCCTTGATTTTCGCCTGCGCTTGCGACCGAGATCGAACCTTTGTGAAGTTCGACTAATTGACGCACGATCGCGAGTCCCAGTCCTAAACCTTGCTCAGAAGCAGCATTCGATTGATCTTGACGGAATCGATCGAACACATGCGGCAGAAAATCTGCTTGAATTCCAATTCCAGTATCCATCACTCGAATTTGTGCGGTTGTATCGGTACTGGTTAATTGCACAATGATTTTTCCACCTTGCGGTGTGAATTTGATGGCATTGGTTAGTAGATTCAGAAAGATTTGCTGCAATCGTTTTGGATCACCAGAAATGGTTGCATCGAGATCCATGGCGTTGAAATCGAGTTGAAGCTGTTTCGATTCGGCGGATAACTTCACCCCCTCGATCGCAGCAGAAAGCACCGCATACAAACTCACCGACATCAATTTCAGCGCCAATCGTCCGCGAATAATCCGCGAGACATCGAGCAAGTCTTCGATCAGTTGCGATTGAGATTCGGCGTTTCGCTCGATCGTTTCTAAAGCTCGATCGATAGAATCCGAATCTAAATTTCGAGTTCGCAGCAGTTTCGCCCAACCTAAAATCGCATTTAACGGCGTTCTCAATTCATGAGTTACAACTGCGAGAAATTCATCTTTATTTTGATTTGCGGTTTCTGCTTCAACTCGTGCTGCTTTTTCTTGTTTTAGTAATCGAGAACGGTGTAGCTCTTGACGTTTCATTTCTGTCACATCTTGTGTGACTCCTAGCATTCGTATCGGTGTGCCCTGGTCATTGCGCTCGATTTGTCCTTTGCAATTTAACCAGCGAATTTCTCCGGTTGGCTTAACGATGCGATATTCGTTGTGTAACTCAGCACCCGATTTTAGTGCATCGTCTAATCGAGTTTGGGCTTGAGCGCGATCGTGGGGATGAATAGTTGCTTCCCATCCTTCGAGTGTGGTCGGGCAGTGGTTCGGATCAAGTCCAACGAGTTCTGCGTAGTTCGGCGACCAAGATAGTACTCCGGTGACTAAATCCCATTCCCAGGCTCCCATGTGAGCGACTTCGAGCGCGAGTCTCAATCGCTCTTCGCTTTGTTTCAGCGCAATTTGGTTTCGGCGTAATTGTTGAGTCAGATCCGGATGACTAAATTGCTGTCGTAGGATTGCACTTTGTAAGGTGTGTTGTAATAATTCGGGCGTGATTTGGTGTTTTAGGATGTAATCTTTCGCACCAGACTGTAGAAACTGATGCGCGATCGCGATCTCAGGCACAATCACGACGATCGGCAAAAACGGTTCAATCTTGGTTAGGAGTTCTAGAGCAGGAAAATCGACGAGATCTGAACTGAGCAAAACCGCATGGAGACTGGAATCATGGCAAATTTGCAGGGCAGAAAAACCAGAATCCGCGTGCAAAAATTGGTGATCGACTTCACCCGTCTGAGATAAATACTGCTGATAGGTCTGTCGGTCAACCAGAGAGCGATCGACGATCAGGATTGTGCGTTGCTGCTTCATATCACTCTGTCGGGGGGTAAAACCTACGAGGAAGACGCAGAAATCGTTTCCAGAATTGCTAAGTACGCGAAATTTGAGATTTAGAAGCCATGGCACCCTAAGACCTAACACTCTGCGTCATTTTGAGAAGTTATGTCAACCAGTATAAGATTTTGTAATGACGTTCCACGATCGTGAATGTGTCGCAAGAATAGCGCGATCGTGTTTGTTGATCATACGCAGAGGGTTAGAAATACAAGTGTTATTTCACACAAAAGGTCTCCGAATTTTCCGATCATCGAAGACCCTAGGGGATTCATTAAACCATCTTGAACCAAGATTTCCTAACGTCCAGATTTGGTCGTGTCGTCATCACCTTGGGTGGATGAACCGCTTTTAGTTTGCGGAATCACCGTTTTTCCAGTATTACCACGACTGTAATATCCCCATTTCCATTCTTCAACCTCTGGCATATCTTCCCCGTGTTCGACAATATAACGTTTGTGTTCCGTCAGTTTATCTCTGGCGATTTGTTTGACATACGCCCCTTTCGTTAATAAGTTAGGCACACGATCGATCACATCCATCACCAAATGGAACCGATCCAAATCATTCAGCACCACCATATCAAACGGGGTCGTCGTCGTTCCTTCTTCTTTGTAGCCGCGAACATGCAGATTACCGTGATTCGTGCGGCGATACGTGAGACGGTGAACCAAATACGGATAGCCATGAAACGCAAAAATGATCGGCTTATCCGTCGTGAAGATCGAATCAAAATCGCGATCGGATAATCCATGTGGATGCTCTTTCGGCGGCTGCAATGTCATCAAATCCACAACGTTCACTACTCGAATCTTTAATTCTGGAAAGTGATAGCGCAGAAAATCAACTGCTGCTAACGTTTCCAGAGTCGGAACATCTCCCGCACAAGCCATCACGACATCGGGTTCAATGCCCCGATCGTTACTCGCCCATTCCCAAATTCCGACACCTGCCGTGCAATGTGCGATCGCGTTTTCCATATCCAACCACTGCAATTGCGGCTGTTTTCCAGCAATGATCACATTCACATAGTGACGACTCCGCAAACAATGATCTGCAACCGATAACAATGTATTTGCATCTGGTGGCAGATAAATTCGTGTCACCGTTGGCTTTTTATTCAGCACTACATCAATGAATCCGGGGTCTTGGTGCGTGAATCCATTGTGATCTTGTCGCCAAACGTGTGAAGTTAACAGATAGTTCAACGACGCGATCGATCTTCTCCAGGGAATGTGCCGACACGCTTCTAGCCATTTCGCATGTTGGTTAAACATCGAATCGACAATGTGAATAAACGCTTCATAGCACGAGAAAAATCCATGCCGTCCTGTGAGCAAATAGCCTTCTAGCCAACCTTGACACAGATGTTCGCTCAAGACTTCCATCACGCGACCATCGAGCGCGATGTGGTCATCGTTCGGCAGAATTTCGCCTGTGAAAACGCGATCGGTTGCTTCTAACACGGCATTCAATCGATTGGAATTATTCTCATCCGGCGACATCACCCGGAAATTCCGATGCTCCGCATTTAGACGCATTACATCGCGTAAGAATTTTCCCAAAACTCGCGTCGATTCGGTTTCCACTTGTCCAGGAGAATCAACCGGAACTGCAAAATCCTCGAATTTGGGCAATTTCAGCGCTTTGAGTAATACGCCACCGTTGGCGTGAGGATTTGCTCCCATTCTGCGATCGCCTTTTGGTGCAAGTTCTGCGAGTTCAGGCACCAGCTTGCCCTTCTCATCAAAGAGTTCCTCTGGCTTATAGCTCCGCATCCATTCTTCGAGCATTCTCAGATGCTCCGGTTTGCTTGCCATCTCAGACAGCGGAACTTGGTGCGCTCGATAAGTATTCTCGATCTGAACCCCATCGACGATTTTCGGACCCGTCCACCCTTTCGGCGTTCTCAAAACTATCATTGGAAACTGTGGACGCTGCTTAAATCCGTGTGTTCTCGCTTCTCGTTGAATCCCTTGGATTTCCTGCACAATTTCATCGAGCGTTGCCGCCATCAATTGGTGCATCGTTGCGGGATCATCACCTTTAACAAAATAAGGCTTGTAGCCGTAACCCATGAAAAGATGCTCTAATTCTCGATCGCTTAGTCGCGCCAAAACAGTCGGATTCGCAATCTTGTAGCCGTTCAAATGCAGAATCGGCAACACTGCCCCATCTCGTTCTGGATTAATAAACTTATTCGAGTGCCAGCTTCCCGCTAACGGTCCCGTTTCCGCCTCTCCATCTCCGATCACACAACACACGAACAAGTCCGGATTATCAAACGCCGCGCCGTAGGCATGAGCGATCGAATATCCCAACTCTCCGCCTTCATGAATTGATCCCGGTGTTTCTGGGGCTGCATGGCTCGGAATTCCACCCGGATAGGAAAACTGAGTAAATAGCTTATCGAGTCCTTCTTCGTCTTGGGTAATGTGTGGATAAAACTCGCTGTAAGTTCCTTCTAGATAAGTATTTGCCACCATTCCGGGTCCACCGTGTCCCGGTCCAGCAATGTAAATCGCATTCAAGTCATAACGGCGGATCAAGCGATTGAAATGCACGTAGATAAAATTCAATCCCGGTGTTGTGCCCCAATGTCCGAGTAATCGGGGTTTCACATGTTCAATCTTTAAAGGTTCTTTGAGTAAAGGATTGTTTCGTAAATAGATTTGTCCAACCGACAGATAGTTCGCAGCACACCAGTAGGCATTCATCTGACGCAGTTCATCCGGACTCAGTGGAGTCTTGACGGGAGCGGAATTTGCAACGGTCATAAACCTGATTGGATAATAGGTGCGCCTTAGTGTGAAAAACTCTGTGAATTTCCGTCTCTGTCAAGGGAGAGAAATCGAGCGGAGCACGAAGTTTAAAGATTTGCCTTCATGCCGAAGAACGCTCCTAAACTGGAGAAATATCGAATGGTTAGACCAAATCACTCTGTTAATGCTACAGATCTCTCGCCCCCTAAATCCCCCATTCTGGGGGACTTTGAAACCTAAAACAGTTTTGACTTCTAGAGAGATTTCACACTCAAAATCCCCCACTCGTGGGGGATTTAGGGGGCTTCCAAGATTTGTGACGCTCAAGAATCACTTTGGTATTAAACACTCCGATCGCTGATTTGCATGGTGCAACATGAGTTTTTCTACAACCCCTTCCCCACTGCAAGCCGATCTGACGCAATCCGGTGAATTGTTGCACGATCGATACAGCATCAGTCGCCAACTCGGTCGGGGTGGCTTTGGAATTACCTATCTTGCCCGTGATGTTCGCCTTCCCGGAACGCCCCGCTGTGTGATTAAACAGCTTTGTCCCAAAGTCCAAAGTCCGTCAGCCCTGAAAAAAGCTCGTCAACGATTCGAGCAAGAAGCTAAAGCCTTGGCAAAACTCGGTAGCCATTCTCAAATTCCTCAACTGCTCGACTATTTTGAGATCGATGGAGAATTCTATCTTGCTCAAGAATTTATTCGCGGTCGGACACTCGCGCAAGACGTGAGTAAGATCGGTGTCTGGACAGAAGCCGCCGTGAAGGAATTTCTCAAGGAATTTTTGCCGCTGTTGCAATACGTTCACAGCCAGCGAGTGATTCATCGCGATATCAAACCCTCGAACATTGTGCGCTGTCGAGAAGACGGACGCTGGGTTCTGATTGATTTTGGAGCCGTGAAAGAGCGCGTTGCATTCTCTGACCCGCATTCTCGATCGCTTGCGACGCATTTTGTCGGCACGATCGGGTTTGCGTCTCCCGAACAGATTGCCATGCGTCCGGTGTATGCCAGCGATATTTACGCGCTTGGAGTCACTTGCCTATATCTGTTATCAGGGCGAGTTCCATCTGAACAAGACTACGATCCTTATACGGGTGAGATTTTGTGGCAGCATCTCGTTCACGTGAGCGATTATTTTGGGCGAATTCTCGACAAGATGCTAAAAGCGGCAATGCGCGATCGCTTTCAATCCGCTGATGATGTGTTCCGAGCCTTGGAACTCGAAGCCCATCTCGATACCTTACGTCCCTGTCTAAGCCATCATCCGTTGTCTCAAGTTGAATCGGTTTCGGGCAGTGATGAATTTATTTCGCCACTGGTCAGGACTGCGATGGCGATTCGAGCCTGGCAAGCCCGACTGGCAGCAAGACAAGCAAGAGATCAGGAAAATTCTTGATTAAGACTTCTTGGGGTCTAAAATCGGCTGAATCGCATAGTGATAAAGCGTGAACAAGATCCCCGAAAAGATTTGTCCGCCGATCGTGCCATGCCAAAATTCAAACGATTCTTTTCCCCAATACACCGCTGCTAACACCATCACTGCAATGCGGAACACGTTCAAAATCACCGCCATTCCGATCCCGATCGCAATTAATTGAGCGATCGCCCATCCCCGGACTCGAAACGCTAACCCAATCATCACCGCCGAAATTGCCACTACAAGCGACATCGAAAACCCATCACAGCCCGAAGCCACTTCAACACTTCCCGCAGGCAAAATCAAGAATTCCTCTTGTCGTGTGATCGGTTGTCCGATCGCTTTTAACACCCAACTGCCGCCCCAAGCCATCCATTCGGCTAGAGCATCCGACGGCACAAAAACCGCCCAAAGATGACGAGCGATTCGCTCCCAGTTCGGATGCAGACTCGCAGAAAGTAACGCGATCGCAACCCAGTATCGCCGCAGAAATTTCCATCCTTGATCGCTTAACACCCCACCGACCAGAATGACAACGCAGCTAAAAAACTGAGGTGCGATCGCAGGATAATACGAGTAGAAAAGCGCCAAACCTCCCAGCACTAAACCACTTCCAAGCCATTGATCTTCGATCTCCGGTTCGTTTCTGTTGCGCTGATGTTTCAACTGTCGAACCGCTAACCCGATCGCCAAAAGGCTCAAAATTGGCTGAGGAATGCCCCCGATCTGAACTCCCGCGCCACGAGTGAACAAGGTGGGAAGATAGACTCCGATTCCAAAGGTCGCGCCCAGTAGCAGAATCCAGTTGTGAATCGATCGCAAACTCGATCGCAGTTCCAAAAAGTCTCTACGCATTAGTGTCTAAACAAGTACAGCCCGTAGCGTCCTAGCATCAGAAGCGTCACGCCGATCACCGCAAAGTTGCCCACGCTCAAGAAGCCACTTTTGAAAATGCTGTTATTGGCGGCTTGTTTTGCTGTTGTCGTTCGAGTATTTAACTGTTGCGAGGCTTGCTCTAGTTGTTCTGGAGTCACTTTTGCAGCCGCATTCGGATTTTCCTGAATCGCTTGCAGGCGGGAACTAATTTGTGAAGCTTGTGACCCAATGCGATCGAAGGCTTGTCGCTGTAAACTCAGGCTGTCTTGTGCCACAACTGGACAGAACAGTAAGAAGGCAATCCCGATCGCGAAACACATCAAAGCGATTGATCGCAAAACTTTCCGCCGTTCGACTCCGTAAATTAGCAGCGCCAGACCGAATAAAACAACGATACTGCGATCGCCAATTTGTTGCAGCGTTCCCAGTCGCCAACTCGCTTCACCCAGATTCACCGGGAAAACGACGACTAGAAAATCAACGAGAAAGGCAATTAAACAAGCCGACCCAACAATTCGACACAGCCGTTTGGCGCGAGACGATTCGACATCTGAACCAAGCGCGATTTTTTTAGAAGTAAAAGTCATACAACAGAGACGCAAAACAAATTTCTACTCACTCAATTTGGTAGTCTGCGCCGAATTCCCTGATCGTGAAATTTTCAGATGATGCGAACGATTTAAACCACATCCACGTAATTTTACCAACGTCATTTTGGCGATCGGTAAAGATCACGTAAACTTCATCCAGATAAAGTCGTAGATTTACGGGCGGTCTACTGAGCACTCGTAGGAGGTTCTACAGGACGAATAATCGCCGGGGTAGGAGTCACATCCGGACGAAAAATGGCTCGAAGCGATTCTTCTAAGCTTGGAGTCATGACAATGCGATTTTCGTAAGCGACGACGACACGAACGAGCGTCGGTAAACTATTTTGCTCGGCTTCGAGATAGATCGGTTCGACATACAGGAGTGATTGCTCGATCGGCACGACTAAGAGATTCCCCTGAATGGCTCTTGAACCCTGACGATTCCACAGCGAGATTTGTTGTGAAATCACCGGATCTTGATTGATTCGAGCTTCGATCTGTTCGGGTCCGTACACTAATCGTTCTTTTGGGAACGTGTACAGCAGCAATCGCCCGTAATTTTCGCCATCCGATCTCGCTGCTAACCAAGCGATTAAATTTGTGCGGGCTTGCGGTGTGTAAGGCAGTAAGAGAATGAATTCTTCAAATGGAACAGTCGGTAAGCTTGTAATCAGATAGTAAGGTTCGACGAGCCGCGATTCGTTGCCGTAGACTTCACTAGCGATTTTCCATTGGTCTTCGCGGTTGTAAAAGACTTGGGGATCGGTCATGTGATAAGTCATGAGTCGATCGGACTGGATTTTAAAGAAGTCTACCGGAAAGCGAGTATGCTGCCTGAGGCTTGAGGGCATGGCACTGAGCGGCTTGAACAAGGTTGGAAAGATTTTTGACCAAGTTTTGATGATCGGATCGTTGGGGTCAGCGATATAGAAATTCACCGAGCCATTGTAAGCATCGATCGCCACTTTGACGGAATTGCGGATGTAGTTGATGCGGTCTTGAGTCGGTTCTGAGTAGGGATAGCGATCGCTCGTTGCATAAGCATCAACAATCCAATAGAGATAGTTTTCAGTTGAACTTGTTTGATTCGGAGTACTATCCGCTGCAACGAGATAAGGATTGCTGTCGTATTTCAGAAAGGGTGCGATCGCTCGAATTCGCTGATTGATATTTCGTCGGATCAAGACTTTCGTTTCAGGTAAAAATTCTCGCGTAACCAGCAATCGCCAATCTTTCAGGTAGGTCGAAAATAAAGCCCGTCGCCACCAGGAACCGATCCCAATTCCGCCGATCCCGTCATAGCTGTTATACGTATTGTCGCTGCCGCTTGGGTAGTCTAATTCTCGCTGTCGCGTTCCGGTCATCACATGGGTGTCTGTGATTTCGCCGTAGTAGATTCGAGGTCGCCCGATCGGAATACTGTTGCGAATTGCTTCACTAGAAGTGACTAACGCGCCACCGTTCGCATCACCGATGTCTTTGACGAAATATTCTGGAAGTCCGCCCGCTCCTACGGTATTAACTGGGCTAATCGTAAAACCGTAACCATGGGTATAAACTAAGTGGCGATTCACCCAGGTTTGCGCTTGTTCTGGAATGGCACTGGAATCTAATTCTCTTGCAGCAATTAGAACTTGGCGGCGTTCGGTCGGGGCGTTGGGTCTTTGAGTAGGCGCTTCGGTTTGGAGGGTATAGCGATCGAGATCGGCATCAGGAAATCGATAATACAGCCGGATTTGTTGCAGTTGGCGGTTAGTATCGAGCAGCGGTCTTTGATCCCACAGGCGGATATTTCGGATCGTCAGTTCGTTTGCTTCGATGTCTGCTTCTCTGAGTCGTCCTTGCGGATTAAAGGTTTGAACATCGATCGCATCGAGTCCAAACGCTTGTCGAGTCAGGGCGATCGTTCTTTCGATGTAAGGCTGTTCACGCACAAGTTCATTCGGTTGAACGATCAGATACTGGACAATTTCGGGCACGACAAGGCTGAGAATTGCCACACTGCTATAAATCACTAATCCAATGCTGACCCAGCGACGACGTTTGGAGTACGATCGCCAAAAAATCCAACGCCATAGAAGATAGAGTGCGATCGCAAACGCGGTGATTCCTAATGCAATATAAGCGGGCAATTGGACATGAACATCGGTGTATCCTGCTCCATAAGTGACCCCACGCGACGAGTACAACAATTCATAACGGCTCAGCCAATAGCCGAATGCCACCGCAAACATAAATAAGCTACCGACTCCGAAAAGATGTCGCTGTTGTTCCGGTGAAAATCCTGGAAATCGTCCTTCACTCAAGCTTTTTTCTGCAAGTAGATAGCTTAGAGCAACGGAAACTAAACCATACAGGGACAATGCTACCAACCACAGTGATAGTAGTTCTGCAACTGGAAACGTGAAAATATAAAAGCTAATTTCTCGATCGAACAAAGGTTCTGTTGCATTAAATGCAGTCGGATTAAGAGCTTGCAATACCGCGATCCAACGCTGTGAGATTAAAAAACCTAAGAGAATGCTGAATACAATTGCGATCGCAGTCAGAAAAAATTGCGGATAGATCAAAATCGCGAGAATGAGTACGATCGCGATTCCAACGTACCAAAGATTTACACTCACTTGCAGAGCGATTTGCCAAATTGCACTGAGATTGAACAGTGACACATTGGTTGCAAGATCGCTCTGCCAATATTGCCAAGCGAGTTGACCGTAGTGAATCAGCATCAATCCGATCAAAGCGCTCAGAACAACAGTGAGCGGAAGTAATGCTCTGAGTTTGAGAGCGGCGATCGTGTTTGGTGCTTCAGCGTCGTCTTTTAGCTGTTCGACGGTTCGGAGATTGAGGAGAAAATAAGCGATCGTCACTCCGGTTACGATGAGCCAGATCAATCCTTGGGTTGCAGTTCGCACTAGGAAAACAGGGAGATATCCGACTTCCTGAAACCAGAAAATTTCTGCGCCAAATTGGGCGAGAAGATTGGATAAAATCCATCCACCTAATGCGATCGTGAAAACCTTTAATAGAATGTTTTGAAACACAGCTTTAAGAGAGTGTTTGATACGTGATCGTTTGACGCATGACTCGCCCCGGCATGGAATGAACGACGCGTTTCAAACATTCGCTAAGAGGATGTTTGAAACGTTGTCGTTCGTCGCACCGTCCCGCCCTGAAATGAATTTCGGGCTAATCGGCGCAAGTTCTTTTCAAAGGACTAAGAACTTGAGACTGGCTCCCAGTCTACTTCAGTAGACTTTCCACGATTAGCCCGAAATTCATTTCAGGGCGGGAGGCAATCGAAGCGAAGAGACTTTTTATACTTTTCAAACATTCGCTAAGCCCGGAACATTTGGCTGTTAGTGTATCGCGGATTCTAATCGCCTAACATTTCGCTGCACAAATCGCACAGACCGACCAGCGATCGAGTTCTCCAGGCGGGGTCGGACTGCCACACTCAGGACAAAGCGGTAAATGTTGAGCGCGACTTTGCACGATCGACGACCAGCGATCGAACGAACTTTTCGCATTACTAAACAATGCCAACTGAGTCTGAACTTCCGAAGATTGCTCTGGAATGCGGCTTGGATGACTTTGCCAGGGGTCAGATTCTACCGGAGTTTCCGCTGTTTGAGGTCGCCATTGCACCGTCGAAAATCGGACATCGCTTAGATCGATCGCTAATCGTTCCCGAATTTTTTTCAACAGCCTCGGACGTTCAAACACCAGCGTCTGAGTCCAAACCGGGCTTTCTGTAGCGACTTCTAAAATGTTGCGCTGAATCGCAGTCGGTTGAGCATGATCCGCGATCGCGTCATTGACGATCTCATGCCAAATCTCCAGAATCCGCTGGAGCTGCTGGCGTTCTGAGGATTGATAATGCGGCTCGATCGCGCCTAAAATCGCGTGTAGTCGTTCAAATGACATAGTGCAGGAACAATCCAAAAAATAACCAAACCAGAAAGCACGATCGCGTTAAGTTCATCGCTTGGTGAATGGTGTCGATCGTAATCGGTTGCAGCGGATCACCTAACAATGGTTTTCGCTTCTCCACGCCCCGATAATAGTTCACTCCGCCCACCTGCACACCGAGACTGGCAGCATAAACACATTCACTCCATCCCGAATTGGGACTCGAATCTTGTGGAGCATCTCGCTGGCACACGTTCCACACACGGAACGGCTGACCCGAAATCAAGCCTAACGTAAACACCGTTAAACGACAGGGTAGCCAAGTGAGAATATCATCAGTCTTAGCGCTAAACCATCCGAAATCTGTGTAAGGCGCTTCTCGATAGCCGATCATCGAATCGAGCGTACTCGCGGCTTTAAATGCGATCGCCAATCCCACACTTCCCACAGGCGTAAATGATCCAACCAACGCATAAAACAATGGAGCCATCACACCATCGACAGCATTTTCAGTCACCGTTTCGAGAATGGCTCTGAGAATTTCCGATCGCGATAAATTTTCCGTATCGCGTCCCACATACAAACGCAATCGCGATCGCGCTTCATCTAAATCATTCAACACGCCTAATACTTCTTCCGCCGCTTTTCTCAAACTGCGTCCGGCAAAACAACTGGCTAAAAGCACCATCGCGATCGCCATTCCCAATCCCGGATGAATCAACTTCGCCAGTTCGATCATTCCGAACGCGATCGCAGCACTGCCGAAAATTAACGCGATCGTTAAACCAGCCCCCAAAATCCGAAGCGCGACAGAATTCTTGGTCAAGCGAAACGCGATCGTTTTGAACTGTTCGATCGTCCATCCCATCACCTGTACCGGATGAATCCATCCCCACGGATCACCGATGCAAAAATCGAGTACCGCTGCCCCGATTAAAATTCCGCCTGCATCAAACCACAAAGCTCGCCTCTTCTCCCTGCGCTGCCTGCCAACTGCGTGCATCGTAGTATAAGTCCTCTAGCGAAATGCTGTACAGCGCATCTTGTAGCTTCTTGTACAAGCGATTCCACACACTAAAAGCGACCCAATCTTCCGCTTGAGCATCATCGGGCGTATGACGCGACAGAGGTTCTACACTTTCACCAACCGCTGCCAGAATTTGCCCAAGCGAAATTTCTGCTGGATGTCGGGCAAGTTGATAGCCGCCTTGTGCACCGCGAATCGAGAGAACAAGCCCCGATCGACGCATTTCGATTAAGAGCTTTTCTAAATACGGTGCAGGCAGATCTTGTCGATCGGCGATCGATTTTACGGAAGCAGGTCCATAGTCAGGCTGAAAACACAAATCGAGTAATGCCTTCACGCTGTAGTGTCCGCGTGTGGTCAGCTTCATCATATGGGAAATCGAGAATGCTCAATTCCCTTAGCCTATCAGGAATATTAGGGTGTGTTTTAGAGTTTTTTCCGCTGCGTTGTTCACCCGCCCCGGAATTCCATTTCGGGGCTGACAGTGCGAAGTCCACCGAAGGGGACTAAAAACCAAACGGAATCTCTTCAGTCCTTTTCAAAGGACTTCGTACGATTAGCCCCGAATTCTATTCCGGGGCGGACTGACAACGAAGCGAAGAATTTCAGCACACGCTAATTTCAGCACACGCTAATTTCAGCACACTCTACGGCGATCGCTGTCCCGTCCAGCGAGTCGAACTGCTCGATCGCTCTTGCAGTGATTCCGCCCAGTAGCCTTTCGATGTGTCAGCCGGAATGCGCGTCATCGCGACCTCCTGTATAGGTGGCAACGTCTGAGTCTTCAGAGGAAGATTACGGTTTTGAGAATACAGGCTCATGGCAGGACTCGGACGAGAAGCAACCGCTGGCGAAGCAGCCCGAATTGCCAACCCGACCAAACTACCCAGCGAGGCAAGCCAGCCCGCAAGCGCAGCAACAATTAACCACTTTTCAACGGTCTGATTCATCCCTCGACTCCGCAAACCACTCAATTAGGAAAGAACTTACGTAGCAAACCCACTTGCAACGGACATCAGAGGCGCTTAACTTCCCCAGATTATAGCTCGATCGACGAAAAGATCAAAAGTTTCGTTCCATTGTCAACCGTAAAGTTTGGCAAATTTCTCCGTGATCGCTCGGAATTTCGACTAGAATCCGATGTCTCGAATTAGCAACAGATTCGGTTATGAAGCTCAAACGATTTTTTCAAGTTCTGATCCCCGCAGCGATCGCGATCGTCGTATTCCTTTTCAGCACGACGATCCCCGGAACAGCCGCCCCCACTGGCAAAACTCAACTCTATTGGTACGGTCAATCTGCATTCAGAATCACTACACCGACCGGGAAAATTCTTCTGGTTGATCCGTGGTTGACAAATCCAGTGAATCCGAACGGTAAAACAGATTTGGCAAATCTCAATCGGGTGGATTTGATCTTGATCACACACGGACATTTTGATCATGTTGGGGATGCGATCGCGATCGCTAAAAAAACGAATGCGCCTTTAGTGAGTACTGCCGATCTAGGACGTGCATTAACAACGGTTGGCTATCCTCAAAACCTCGTGCCAATGAACACTCAGGGTAATTTTGGTGGGGAAATTAGTCTGTTAAACAATGAGGTCAGAATCGCATTTATTCCAGCGATTCATAGTTCAGCGGTGGCATCAGATGGAAGTCCCGCCCAGTTCGCGGGCAATCCAGGCGGATTTCTCATCACAGTGCAAAATGGTCCGACGATTTATCACACAGGCGATACGGACGTTTTCGCGGATATGTCTTTAATTCCGCAGTTTCGGAAGGTCAATGTCATGTTGGCGTGTATCGGCGATCGCTTCACCATGGGACCCCAACGAGCGGCAACTGCGGTAAATTACGTCAAGCCAGATGTGGTAATTCCGATGCACTTTGGCACATTTCCAGCCCTGACCGGAACCCCACAAGCGTTTCAAACCGAACTCGATCGCCAAAAAGTGAAAACCAAACTTCAAGTGATGAAAGTCGGTCAAACTGTTCAACTGTAGTCCCAATGCAAATTCAGATTCAGACTTTCACCGTTCACAAGCGGTTTGCGCTCAAAATCAGTCGAGGCACAACGGCTCAAACAACTAATATTTGGATCAAAATCGAGCAAGATGGCATCGAAGGATGGGGCGAAGCTTCTCCGTTCTCGATCGGAGAAAATCCCCAAACCACAGAAACGATTGCTCGTTCTCTTCAAGCGATCGCGCCTCTGCTCAAAGCAATCCATCCGCTTGAACGGCAACGCCTCGATCACTTGTTTGCTCAAGCGAAACTTCCCTCAGCCGCACGAGCCGCGATCGATATTGCTCTCCATGATTGGCTCGGAAAGTCGGTAGATTTACCGCTGTGGAAACTGTGGGGATTGGAGCGCGATCGGATTGTCCCGACTTCAGTCACGATCGGAATCAACACCCCCGAAGGTGCAAAACAACGAGTCAAAGACTGGCTTGGTAAAGGAACCGTCGAATCACCGCTCCAAGATATTCAAGCGCTGAAGGTCAAACTGGGCAGCCCTGAAGGAATTGAAGCAGATCAAGCGATGTTTGAAGCGGTGCAAGAAGCGGCTCCGAATATTCAGCAAATCAGTGTGGATGCGAACGGTGGCTGGACGGTTGAAACCGCGCTGAAAATGGCGCATTGGTTGAGCGATCGACAAGTGACTTACATTGAACAACCGCTACCGAAAGGACAAGAAACAGAACTCACAAAACTGTTTTACCTTTCACCATTGCCCATTTTTGTCGATGAAAGTTGCTTTACGAGTCGATCGATTCCGGCGTTGTGCGATCGCGTTCACGGAATTAATATCAAACTGATGAAATCCGGTGGTCTGAGTGAAGCGCTCCGAATGATTCATGTTGCTAAAGCGAATGACTTGAAAGTTATGTTTGGGTGTTATTCCGATAGTGCTTTGATGAATAGCGCGATCGCGCAATTATCCCCGTTTGCAGATTACTTAGATCTCGATAGTCATTTGAATTTGATCGATGATCCATTCGTCGGTGCAAGTTTCCAAAACGGTCGGGTGATTCCTAGCGATCGTCCGGGAATCGGCGTAACGCTGAGGAGATAATCATGTTGCAATCAAGCGATCGCGTTGCGGTTTTATTACACGATGGCATTCAAGGGACACAAGGTAAAACCGGGCTGACTTTTACTCGATATCGGTCTGAATCAGTTGTCGCCATCATTGATCAGCAGACCGCTGGACAGTCTTTTTCAGCCTTAACTTCGATTTCGTGTGAAGCTCCAATCGTCAGTTCGATGCACGATGCTTTGAGCTATCAGCCAACCGTGTTATTGATTGGCATTGCGCCATCGGGCGGAATTTTACCGGAAGCTTGGTTGGGTGAGATTGAACAGGCGATCGAGTCAGGAATGTCGATCGTGAATGGTCTACACACCGCTTTATCTCCTCGATTCAAAGACCAATTAAAACCGGAACAATGGATCTGGGATATTCGCCAAGAACCACCAGGATTAAAAGTTGGCAGCGGTGCGGCACGATCGCTCTCGAATTTGAGAATTCTCACGGTCGGAACGGACATGAGTATCGGCAAAATGTCTACCAGTCTGGAACTCGATCGAGCGGCTCAAAAGCGAGGAATACGATCGAAGTTTCTCGGCACTGGACAAGCTGGAATGATGATTTCTGGTGATGGCATTCCGCTCGATGCGATTCGGGTCGATTTTGCTGCGGGAGCCGTTGAACAGTTGGTGATGCGTTACGGCGATTTTGATTTGCTCCACGTTGAGGGACAAGGCTCGATTTTTAATCCAGCTTCGACTGCAACCTTACCCTTACTGAGAGGATCGCAACCGACGCATTTAATTTTGGTGCATCGAGCCGGACAACTACAGATTCGGACATTTCCGCATGTTTCGATTCCGCCATTGAAAACTGTGGTGCAAGTGTATGAAACATTAGCGGCAGCAGGTGGATCATTTACGCCCTGTAAAGTTGCAGCGATCGCGCTCAATACCGCACATTTAGATCAAGATGCGGCATGGAGAGCGATCGCATTAATTCAGGAAGAAACGAATCTGCCTTGTACCGATCCGGTTCGATTTGGGGCGGATATTCTGTTGGATGCGATTTTGAATTGTGAACCCGCACGATAGAACCAAAATGAGCAATAACTGTGGGGCAGGCATCTTGCCTGATCCCCAGCAGCGGGCATCCTGCCCGCTCCACAATCTATCAATAGGCGGTTGCTGTCTTCCGATGCTGAACCGCTGTCACACCCGTTGCCTCTAACACCTTGCCATTCTCAACCGTCGCATACAGCAACCAATGATCACCGCAATTCATCCGGCTTTCGACTTTGCATTCGAGATAAGCCAGCGCATCCAACAAAATTGGACACCCATTCGATGCTGTTTCGGTACTGAGTTCAGCAAAGCGATCTTCTCCCGGTGCAGTCGCTCTTAAGAAATTCCGCCGCACGTTGCGCCCTTCCTTGAGAATGTTCAGCACAAACGGGATTTCTGCTTGATCTAAAACGCCTTCTGCTCGATCTTTCGGAATCGAAATCGTAATTCCTGGCGGCGTAAAGGTCGCTTGAGACACCCAAGAAGTCAAAATCCCAAACGGTGCGCCGCCTTGATTCGCAGTAATCACGCAAAGCGAACCGATCACCCGTCCGATCGCTTGTTCGGTGCGATCGCTTTGTGCTTCCACGGCTCCTTGTCTCGGTGCTCTGACTTTTTTCGTTTTCTTCAACGCTTGAGCAAATTCGGTTCCCGCTGCTTCACACTGTTGAATCACTTCATCAGTTGGCTTGAATTTGACCCGAATCGTATCGAATCCGAACGCAAATCCAGCATCTTGCAGTCGGCTTTCGAGTAAGTCGATCGCTTCTCCACTCCAGCCATACGACCCGAACACACCCGCAATTTTCGTTTTCGATGCGGTCGAAAGCACCAATCCAAGCGCTGTTTGCATCTGGGTTGGAGCATGTCCGCCGAGCGTGGGAGAACCAATCACAAAACCATCGCATTGTTCGATCGCGGTTGTAATCTCATTTGGATCAACTAACTCACAGTTAATCGATTCGACTTTGATTTCGGAATCAGTCAGACCTTTCGCGATCGCGTGTGCTACCGATGCCGTATTTCCGTACGCAGAAGTATATAGCAATGCGACTGAAAGTTCCTGGGTTTTCTGCTGTTCGCACCATTCGAGGTATTCGAGCTTTAGGCGGCTTTGACTGTAACGGACGATCGGACCGTGACCAACCGCATACCATTTCGGGCGAAATCGAGCGAGTTTGTCGATCGCATCTTCCACTTGTTTCGATTGCGCCGCATGCAGACAATCGAAATAATAATGTCGATCGTCGTCAAGCTGTTTCCAGTTCTCATCAAAAATCGCGTCATCGCAAATGTGAGCACCGAACAGTTTATCGGTGTAAAGAATTCGGGTTGCGGGGTCAAACGTGCAAATGCCATCGACCCATCGCGGTGTCGGCACAAAGGCGAACTGTAGCTCATGACCTTTGCCTAAATCGAGGACTTCTTCACCGCGCACCGCCGTAATGTTTAGCGATCGATTCGGAAATGCTGCTTTGAGCGTATTGGCGGCAGGACGAGAACACACGATCGTAATTTGTGGCGCAATCTCTAGCAGTCGCTCGATCGTTTCAATTCGGTTGGAATTGACGTGACCCAGAATCAGATAATCCAGCTTTTGAAAATACTGGTGATTGTGAAGTTCTTTGAGAAAAATATCGGTGAATGAGCCACCCGGCGGATCGATCAGGGCGTTTTTGTCTGCCTGAATCAGATAGCTGTTTGCAGTGGTGCCTTTTTGTCGTGCGTATTCGACTTCAAATTTCAGGCGATCCCAAGTGCGCGATCGTAGAATCCAAGTATTTTGCGCGATTTCGGCGACTTGTACGTCTCTGGGTTTGGTCTGAAGCATGGGGGAGGAGGGGTAGGGAGTGGGGGGTAGGGGAGTGGGGGGTTGATGGGTTTCGAGTGGAGATAAGCGGCAGTTTGCAAGCGGGAGAACTAAAACTGTACTCCCCACTCTCACCCCAACTTCACACTAATAGTGATTCCCCACCTTCCGATGGTGAACCGCAGTTAGCGCATCCGCCTTCGCGACTCGTCCAGCCGTCACAGTACTGTAAACAATCCAGTGATCGCTACATTCCATCCGGCTCACGACTTCGCATTCCATATATGCAAGCGCTTCTGCCAAAATGGGCGATCCATTCATCGCCGGATACGTCATGACATCCGCAAATCGATCGGCTCCCGGCGCAAATCGCTTTAAGAAATGCTTCATCAAAGTCTGATACTTACCTTCTTCGAGCGCATTCAACACAAAGCGATCGCCAACGTGCAGAAACGATTCGATCGCTCGATCTTTTGCCACCGCGATCGAGACTCCCAATGGTTCAGAACTTGCCTGTGATACCCAAGAAGCAAGCATCGCGCTCGAAATGTCGCCTTTTTTGGCAGTGATGATGTACAGACCGCCACTGATGCGACCGAGTGCCTTATCGAGTTCGTTATCTATCGCTTTCATTTGTTTCACAGTGCGATCGCGAGTCAGCCACTGTCCTAAATCGGTTCCAGACTCTTCACAGAGCTGGTAAATGGCTTCGGTCGGTTCAACTTCGATTTTGATTGGCTCAAATTTTTCCGTGAGTCCAATCTCGCGGAACTGATTCCGAATCGGGTACACGGCTTCATCGTTACCGCCTCCGACTTCAAACAGTCCAAAGTTCTGTTTGGAGTTTGCAGCAGCAAGAATCGTTCCGAGTGCGGCTCTAGCGTTTTCTGCGATTTCGCCAGTTTGAGGAAACATTCCTAGCACGATCGCGCTTGAGAGTTCGACCAATTCGCGGACATCTTGCGGCTCAGCCACTCGGAGATCCATCATTTCCACGGCAACCCCGGTTTTGGTAATTCCGGTGGCGATCGCTTGGACGAGTCGATCGCCGTATCCATGCCCTGAAACGTAGAACAATCCAACGGTTGTCGTCGCTTTGGCTTGGGTTTGGCTCCAGTCTTGGTAGCGTCCAACCAGTTCTTCGAGGTTGTAGCGCAGTAACGGACCGTGACCTGTTGCGATCGTGGTAATCTCCGGCAGTTCCTTGATACGTTTAATCGCACCGAGAACCGATCGAGCATTCGGAGCCATCAGACAGTCGTAGTATTGACGAAATTCGGCTTCGAGAATGTCCAGATCTTCGTCATAGGTGTGATCGTCGCAGAAGTGCATTCCGAACGCATCACAGGTAAACAGCGTTTGAGTCTTGTGGTCGTAGGTGAAAATGGTATCGGGCCAATGTAAGTTTGGAGCCGAGACGAATTCGAGTTCGTGACCGTTGCCCAAATCTAAACGATCGCCACTCTTCACAATTTTGCTCTTGAACGGTTGATGCACCAAGTTTTCGAGGAACTGAATCGCGACTTTGGCAGCAACGACGGTGATGTCAGGATTCAATTCGAGGACATCACGCACGAGACCGCTGTGATCCGGTTCGGTGTGGCTGATGATGAGATAATCGATGTCCTGTGGATCGATCAGTTCGTTGAGCGCATCAATGTAGAGTTCGCGAAATTTGGCGTGAGAGGTGTCAACGAGTGCGATCTTCTCACCGCGAATTAGGAAGGAATTGTAGGTCGTGCCGTTTTCTAGTGAGAATTCGATATCAAAGCGATCGCGATCCCAGTCGAGCGATCGAATCGTGGTGGTTTCCGGTGCGATGTCGCTCGTTTCGGTGGTGAGACGAACTCTCGATCGAGCGGGGCGAGAAGCAGAAGCGACCATAAACGATCTCCCAAAAGTGGTGTGTACGGTTAAACATTTCTCTTATAGTTTGATTTTCGCCTGTTGTATCTCGATTTGTAAAGTTTCAATAAGTAAGCTTACCTATAAATGAGCCTAATCAATGATGCCTGGATCGCGCTAAATATCGGAAACTCCCGTCTACACTGGGCTGCATTCAATCACAATCAAATTCAAGAAAAATACGATATCCCTCATTCGCCTGAAAGATCAGCAGTTTCACCGGGTGAGAATAATTTGACTTCTTCAAACGATCGAATTAGCCGAAGTTATCAATCAATTCCAGGGTTGAAGATTGATTCAGAGCTATGGATTGCGTCCGTTGTCCCGAATCAACTCGATTATTGGCGCGACTTTGCCAACTTGCGCTGCATTGATTTAGATCAAGTTCCCCTTCGGCAACTGTATCCTACTTTGGGGATCGATCGCGCTTTAGCCCTCTGGGGTGCGATCGAACTTTATGGCAGTCCAGCCCTCGTAATCGATTGCGGTACGGCGATGACGTTTACAGGCGCGAACGAGAAAAATGAATTGGTTGGCGGCGCGATCGTGCCCGGAGTCCGTTTACAGTTTCAAGCACTCGGACAACAGACCGCTGCACTACCCTTGATCGAACAGGTTGAAACGCTTCCCGATCGCTGGGCAAGAACGACAAAAAGCGCGATCGAGAGCGGCATCTTAAACACGCTTTTAGCGGGGATTCGCAGCTTTATCGAGGATTGGAATCAACAGATTGGAGAAAGTGCGATCGTGCTCACCGGAGGCGATGCGAATTTGATTTATTTATTGTTGAAATCGGATCACATTCGGCTGGATTTGGATTTGGTGTTTTGGGGAATGCGATCGATTCGGGCAGCGACGAAGGAATCGTGAATTTGGGTGGGATTTCCGCCCGTGAGATTGCGCCTCCGATGGGCAGAAACACGCTACTCTGGAGTAGATATTTCCTGATCATTTCCTCTTATGTTTGATGCTCTTGCCGATCGCTTAGAACAAGCCTGGAAAAAAGTTCGCGGTCAAGACAAAATTTCTGAATCCAATGTCAAAGATGCCTTGAGAGAAGTCCGTCGTGCGCTCTTAGAAGCCGATGTAAACCTCCAAGTCGTCAAAGATTTTGTCGCAGAAGTCGAACAGAACGCTCTTGGAGCGGAAGTGATCGCAGGAGTCCGTCCCGATCAGCAATTCATCGAGGTCGTTTACAACGAGCTGGTCAAAGTCATGGGGGAAGCGAATGTTCCCTTGGCAGAAGCAGAAACGGCTCCCACGATCGTACTCATGGCAGGTCTTCAAGGAACCGGGAAAACGACCGCCACAGCAAAACTCGCCCTTCATCTGAGAAAAGAAAATAAGAAAGCTTTATTAGTCGCAACCGATGTCTATCGTCCTGCTGCGATCGACCAGTTAATCGCGCTCGGTAAGCAAATCAACATTCCCGTGTTCGACATGGGGAAAGATGCCGATCCGGTTGAAATCGCTCGTCAAGGGGTCGAAAGAGCCAGAGCTGAAGGCGTGGATGTCGTCATCGTGGATACTGCCGGACGCTTGCAGATCGATGAATCGATGATGGGCGAACTCAAGCGCATCAAAGACACGATCCAACCGCACGAAACGCTGCTCGTTGTGGATGCGATGACGGGTCAAGAAGCCGCGAATCTAACGCGCACGTTCCATGAGCAAATCGGGGTCACAGGCGCAATTTTGACCAAGATGGACGGTGACACTCGTGGGGGTGCAGCGCTTTCCGTTCGTCGCATTTCTGGACAGCCGATCAAATTCATCGGGATCGGGGAAAAGGTGGATGCGTTACAGCCGTTTTATCCAGAGCGGATGGCATCCCGAATTCTGGGAATGGGCGATGTCCTCACGCTGGTTGAGAAAGCCCGTGAAGAAGTAGACATGGCAGAAGCCGAAAAAATGCAGGAGAAGATTCTCACTGCACAATTCGACTTCACCGATTTTCTCAAACAAACTCGTCTGCTCAAGAACATGGGATCGCTCGGCGGCGTGATGAAGCTGATTCCGGGTATGGGCAAGATGGTGAACGAAGAACAGCTTGCCAAAGGCGAAGAGCAACTGAAAAAAGCCGAAGCGATGATCGGCTCGATGACTATTGAAGAGCGCAAGAATCCCGATTTGCTGGCAAATTCTCCGAGTCGCCGCAAGCGGATTGCTAGAGGATCGGGACATTCGGACAAAGAAGTTGGCGAGTTGGTGAGTAACTTCCAGAGAATGCGATCTCTGATGCAGCAAATGGGTTCCGGTCAAATGGGCTTGCCGGGTATGGGGGGCGGGATGCCGATGGGCGGACTTCCCAATCCGTTTGGCGGCGGCAATCCGTTTGGGGGGATGGGGGGCGGAATGCGTCCTCCGCAACCTGGATTTAGAGGCTATCAAGGCGGCGGCGGGAAGAAAAAGAAAGGCGGTAAAGATAAGAAAAAGAAAGGCTTTGGTAATTTGTAAAGCTTGAACTACGTCCTGTCTTACCTGATCAGCCGATCGATTTCACCACACAGCATCTCAACGCTGGCATTGTGATCGAGGAATGAAAAGAGGTGTTTATATTTTAGAACGCCTTGTCGATCGAGCAAAAATTGAGCAGGTAACGGTGCGCCCAAAGCTTGACCTGTTTGGTATTTCCAAAACACCTTGCAGCTTGGATCACTCAGAAGCGGAAATTTCAGACCTAGATCTTCGACGACTTTTTTACTCTGTTGCTCGTCGGTGCTGGTGATCATCAAAAGTTCGACTTGTCGATCGACAAATTCTTGATACTGATCATTGAGGGCTTTGATGTGCGGAAAGCAAAACGGGCAGTACTGTTTCTCGGTGAAGATGCGAGTAAACGCGAGAATCACAGGACGATCGTTGCGATAATCCGAGAGTTTGACGCGGCGATCGTTCTTGATGTCTGGCAGGTCAAATTCTGGGGTCGCTTGTCCTAGCGCTAAAGAATTCGTTGCTGGAATCGGCATGAAATTTTTGAAGAACCGCTGATTGATTAAGCCGCTGAAGTCTGTAGATGTCAACATCGCTCACACAATATTTTTTCTTATTTTAGAGTTCGATCGCGAAACTTTCTCGGATGTGAAAATCAGCTTCTTTGCCGCAGTGTTTGAGCGCCCAGTAAGAGATTTGCTGATTTGTTTCAATCACCGCAGTAATGCCGAGATCGATCGGTTGATTAAGATTGAGTAGATTTAGATCAAGATCGATCGAGAGAAAAGTGTGATGCGATCGCGTTTCTATCTCAAACGGCAATGACAAAAATACTTTCTCTTCCTGCATTCCAGCTCGATAATTCTCGAAGTGATAAACGTTCCAATCACTACTTGGAGAGAGATTAAATTCCCAGTATTCCGAGGAGTTTTGGACTCCGATGAAGAATTCAAAACAGGTCGTTTGCCATAAATTATCTTGACGGCTGGGAGATTTTGCAACCGGAATGAGAACCTGTGAGAGTCGATCGAATAGATCGAATTTGAGCATCAATCGATTATCAATGCGATCGACACTTCCTGAAAGGTTGAGAATCGCTGAATCACATACAGTATTGAATGGAGATAGAAAGAACTTAATCATTGAAGATTTTTGATAATGCTACGAATTGATGATTCTTGTGATTCGATGCTTTTAGTAAGCGCAAATTGAACTAAGGCACGCATCAAATTATGCTCTGGATAAGTCGTTTTGAAGTAGACATTTCCAGCAAGGTAATCAGTAAAAAATCGCAAGCCCAATTCAAATGCAATCAGGCGAATTGCATCGAACACATGAAGATAGTCTTGTTCAGTGAGGAATGTTTTTGCAACAGTGAGATAGCCGCGTAGAATGCCTTCACACAAATCAGGCTCAAATCGAACGGATTCCCAATCCTGAGTTTCTTCGCCAGCGATATTACATCCCGATCGCAAACAATCGCCAATATCATAATGAATTAATCCCGGTTTCACTGTATCGAGGTCAATCACACTTACAGCTTTTCCGGTTGTTGTGTCCATCAAAATATTATTAATCTTTGGATCACCGTGCATTAATCGAAGCGTTAACTTTCCTGAATCTTTTGCATTCTCTAGAACATGCGCCCAGGATTGTCGATCGCGAATAAATTCTAAGCAGTAATTCACCTCCGGCGATCGCGCTACGGTCGTTTCGGATAAAACGCGATCGTACTGCTGTAAATAAATCGGCGTAATATGAAAGCCTTCTAGCGTATCGGTTAATTGTTCCGGTGGTAAGTCGCTAATCAAGCTGTGAAACATTCCCAACGCACAGCCAATTTCCTCAGCATGATCGAGATTTTGAATCGTGTCATGCGATCGAGAATTTTCAATCAAACTCAACGCTCTCCAAAACGATCCATTTTCATCCACAGAATGATCGTGATTCTCAGAAGTAAAAATAACTTGGGGTGTTTCCCATCTTCGATCGAGCGGCAATTTTGATAAGCGATCGCAAATATGCTGTGTGCAAAGTCGAATATTTTGCATGACAGCTTGAGGCTGACGGAATACTTGAGTATTAATTCTTTGCAATACAAATTTTGATTCTTTTGATGTGACTAAAAATGTGTCATTAATGTTACCGCTACCGAATGATTGAATGTTGTCGATCGAGCAGTTTGCAAACCGATTCGCAATGATATTCAAATTGTTCTGAGTTTGAATCATTGTATGCCCTCACACGTTGGAGAATATTATCTGATATTTTGTCGCTTCTAAAGATTCCGTAAATTTCCTAGTGGAAAAAATCCGTGAATTCACCGCTTTGTTTAGGGGTGTGAATGTTCTAGCAGCCGACTTGGGCAATCTACCGATTGAGCAAACTAGAACCCTCGCCCCTACCGGAGAACTTTATGGAATTCGCGGGATTACCAAACTGGAATCGTCCCCTTTCAACCGACCTCGATCGTGCTTCTACGATCGCACTGCCGCAGAATTACTTAACCCTCTCTCCACAGCTTCACAATCGAGCCTCGTCCCTGATTGTGATCGATCCAACGATGCCGAATTATCAGCAGTTGATCGCAGGACTTCAACCCGATTCGCAAGTCCTAGTTCTTGATCCTGTTCAAGACGCGATCGACCAAATCACCCAAACCTTACTGGGACAGAGTGGGATCTCTAGTTTGCACCTCATTTCACACGGCACATCCGGCGGAATTCAACTCGGTGGAACCTGGCTCGATCGTGCAAATCTCGATCGCTATCAGTCGGAATTTCAACGCTGGGCGAAGTCTCTCACCGAGGATGCCGACATTCTCATTTATGGCTGCGATGTGGCTCAGGGAGAAGTAGGACAAGCATTTATTCAACATTTCAGCCGATTAACGGGAGCCGATATCGCAGCGTCGGATGATCTAACCGGAAATGCGAGTCTTAATGGTGATTGGATGCTTGAAGTGAATACTGGAGAGATTGCAAGTACGATCGCATTTAATCCCGAAACTCAGACTCAATACAGCGCAATTCTTCCAGTCGATTTGATTTCTATGGGCAATCCGACTCTGGTGAAAGGCAGCGTTGGACTGAATGACATTGGACGGAATGCAGCCAGCGGTGATGGGCAATTTGTCGTATTCACCAGTAGCGCTTTGATTTCACCGAATGACGCGAACGGAACTTCGGATGTGTTTTTGTACGATCGTACAACCGAAAGAGTCACGCTGATTAGCCGAAACGCCACCAATACTGGAAGCGCTGCGGGAGCCTCATTCAATCCGGTGATTAGCTTTGACGGAAACTACGTCGCATTTATCAGCGATGCAAACGATCTCGTCGCTTCGATGACAGGCAACACCACTCAGGCGGATAACATCTTCGTCTGGGAGCGATCGTCTGGCAATATTACCCTGGTCAGCCGCAACGCAGACGGAACCAGTGGAATCGAAGACTCTTCTGCACCGAGTATCAGCGATGATGGCAGCCGGATTGCTTTTCAGACTCAATCTCAACTGCTCTTCTCAGACGCAGGATTAGTCCCGGATGTGTACGTGTGGAATCGTAGTCAACCGAGTGCACCTCTGATTCACGTCAGCCGCAATCGGACAGGCGAAAGAAGCCGAACGCAAGGCGCAAACTCTCCAGTCATCAGCGGCGATGGAAATTACGTTGCTTTTTCCAGTCTTTACACAAATCTAAGCTTCGGGGATACGAATCGCTCTGAAGACATCTTTCTCTGGCAAGCGTCCAACGATACGGTTGTGAACTTGACACCCTCAGGAGATGCAAACTCGATCAATCCGGTGATTAGCCAGGATGGAAGTCGCGTTGCGTTCGTCAGTACCGCCAGCAGATTTGCCACGGATACGAATACTGTTTCTGATGTGTTTGCCTGGACGCGGACAGGAGTCGATGAATTTGGTTCACCCCAGGGCACGATTCAACTCGTTAGCGTCAATAGTGCGGGAAATGATTCGGGAAATATCGTCGGTGGATTTGGGAGCAATGCCGGATCACAAAATCCGATTATCAGCCGCAATGGAAACGCGATCGCATTCACCAGTTCTTCTAGCAACCTTGTCACTGATGATGCGAATAACGCGATCGATGTTTTCGTTCGCAATCTCACAACCAATCAAACCGCATTAGTCAGCCGGAGTAGTAGTGGCGCGATCGGGAATGATGCCTCTGGAAATGCCAGCTTAAACGCAGATGGAACCCGAATCGCCTTCACCAGTCTTGCAATGAATTTAGTGAATGGCGATACGAATAATCAGCAAGACGTGTTTGTGCGGGATACTTCTACAAATACGACCTTTTTGATTAGCCGAACTTCAACAGGTGGAGTGGGAAATAACGCTTCAGGTACGATCGCGAGTAGCATTGGTGCTCCGACTTCTGTTCCCATTATCAGTAACGATGGTAGTACTGTAACCTTTGTCAGTCTTGCAACGAATTTGACAGCAGAAGATAGCAATGCACTATTTGATGGATTTATCATTCCGATCGCGACTGGAAACGCAACGCTGATTAGTCGCCGCGATAATAATCCGGATCTAGTTTCGCGTACAGGTAGCGGGAGTTCCACAGTCGGCGCAAATTCGGTCAGCGAAGACGGGCGATTTATTGTCTTCACCAGTGCGGCTCCTGAAGTTGTCGATGGCGATACGAACGGCGTTTCGGATGTGTTTTTGCGCGATCGACAAACGGGAAAAAATACGCTGATTAGTCGGGGAAGTGCGATCGCGAATGGAGCTTCGGGTAATGCGATCATTAGCGCGAACGGTAACTACATTGTCTTCACCAGTGCCGCATCGAATCTGGTGGCAGGCGATACCAATAATCAGGTCGATCTTTTCTGGGTCAATCGCCAAACTGGAGAAATTCGATTGGTGAGTCAGGGCGCGAATGCTCCCTCGTTGAATCCGGTGATTAGCGCAGATGGATTGGTGGTCGCTTTCACGAGTACCGCATCGAATCTGGTGGCAGGCGATACGAACGGGCTACAGGATGTATTCGTTTGGAACAGTGCCAATAACTCGATCGTGCAAATCAGTCGAGGTGATGGTGTTTCTGAACAGCCCGTCATTAGCCAAGATGGTCGCTATGTTGCCTTTATCAGTGCGGCATCGAATCTAGTGGCGGGCGATACGAATGGGCGGCGGGATGTGTTTGTGTGGGATCGAAACACGAGCGCTTTGACGTTGGTAAGTCGATCGACGAATGGCACACTTTCAGATGGCGATTCTTCTGAACTTAGCATTAGCTCAAACGGTCGGAAGATTGCCTTTACTAGCACCGCATCGAATCTGATTGATAATGCAGCGGACGCAGATGGCGACGAAGATGTCTTCGTTCGGGATTTAGATACGAATACAACGATTCATGTGAGTGTGAATCAATCAGGCGGATATAGCACTGTGCCGCAAACGGGACCGAATGCAGGCTTTAACGCGAGGGCATTTAGTCCGGTCATTAGTGGCAATGGAGAGTTTGTAGTCTTTACCAGTGATTTCGATGATCTCGTGACCGGAGATGCTAATGGTGCAAACGATATTTTCCGGCGAAACTTAGCAGCAGGGACAACCCAACTGGTGAGCGTCAATCGATCGGGAACGGCAAGCGGTTCAGGTACACCCGGATCAGATGGTGGAACTGGTGGGGGTTCCGGTAAAGGATCATCGGCTCCAAGCATCACTCGTGATGGTCGATTTGTTGTCTTTAACAGTTTCTCGAATGATCTCGCTGCGGGTGACACGAATGATGCACTCGATGTTTTCGTTCGCGATATGCTCGCTGGAGTCACGACGCTAGTGAGTCAGAATCCAGATGAAACGAATAGCGGTCGTGGAGCGTCGTTTAATCCTGTAATCAGCGGCAATGGTAGCTATATTGCCTTTAACAGTCTTGCACCAGATTTAACGATTCGGGATCTTAATGGTGCATCGGATGTCTTCGGGTTGAACTTAGCATCAACCGTAAGCATTTCACTGAGCAAAGAAACGATCGAAGAAAATAGCCCGAACGAGACCGTACAATACCGCATTCGTCGCAATCGATCGGTTGGAGATGTAACGGTAAGATTAGCGATCGATCCCGCGAGTACGGCGATGATGACTTCGGATTACACATTTTCGGCTGATCCAAGTCTGAATCTGAGTTTCAATGGTTCTGAACTGACGATTCAACTGGCAAACGGAGTCTCAGAAGGAGTGATCACCCTGGCAGCGGTGAATGATGTTGAGGTCGAAGCAGAAGAAACGCTTAATCTAAGTCTCGTTGCAACTCCGGACTATGCGGTTTCTGAAACCTTTGGTACTACCTCGCTACGAATGATCGATAATGATGTTCCGGTGCTAATCTCGATCGAGAATATTACAACCGATATCCGTCCAGACACGAAAGAAGGTGATTCTGGTGAGCGTGAATTTACGTTCCAAGTCAAACTCGATCCGACCCCAATCACGGCTCCGGTTACGGTTCGATATGCAACTCAAACTGTAACTGCTGACGGCAGCGATTTTGTTGAAACCTCTGGTGAACTAACCTTTGATATCGGAGTCGATACACAAACTATCACCGTACTCGTGAAAGGTGACACGCAGTTTGAACAAGATGAAACGTTTAACGTTGTCTTGAGCAATCCGAGTACGAATGCCAGAATTGCAGAAGGAACCGCCAGTGCGAAGATCGAGAACGATGACACTGCACCGATTGTCACGATCGCAGGTGCGGAATCGATCGTAGAAGGAGACAGCAACACACAAGACTATACTTTCACTGTGACTTTAAGTGAAACAAGCAGCACAGAAGTAAAAGTCGATTATGCAATTCGAGATTTAACGACAACGGGCGATGTCGATTATGTTGCATTACCCAACGGAACACTGACATTTGCAGCAGGGCAGACGACTCAGACGATTACTCTCCAGGTTCGAGGCGATCGCTCCTATGAGTTTAATGAGCAATTCCAACTTGAGCTATTAAATCCAGTCGGTGCGATTCTAAGTGAGCAATCTTCGATCACCGGAACGATTATCGATAACGATACTGCGCCAACCATTACGATCGAAGCCGTTCCAGACCAATCCGAAGGAACTACTTCCTATCCCTTCACTGTGAAACTATCAGAAGCATCAGGTCGTCCTGTGACGGTGAACTATGAAACCATTGCTGGAACGGCGATCGCTGGAGAAGATTTCACCGCAAATTCTGGCACTCTCACGATTGCACCGGGTCAAACGACGGGAACAATTCCGATCGCGATTCTCAACGATACAATCCGCGAACAAAATGAATCGTTCTCGGTACGCTTGAGCAATCCAACAGACGCAACGATTACAACTGAAACGGTAACAGCCACGATCGTGGATGATGATCCGATTCCAACCGTGTCGATCGCGAACGTCTCCAAACCAGAAGGCAACAGCGGTAACACTCCGCTGCAGTTTGAGGTCACGTTATCGAATGCAAGCGATCGAGAAATTGTTCTAAATTACGCGACGAAAGATGGAACTGCGACCCTCTTAGACAATGATTACGAACAAGCAACAGGAACAATCCGATTTGCACCGGGAACAACAAGTCAGATAATCACTGTGAATGCAAAAGGTGATACAAAACGTGAACAATCAGAAACATTTTCGGTTGAACTCACGACAACTACCCCAACCTTAGTTACGATTCCAACAACCGCGATCGGAGTTGGCACGATCGAGACTGATGATTCGACATTACCCACACTCAGCGTTTCGCCTGTGAGTGTTTCAGAAGGCGGCGTTCTCAAGTTTGAGATTTCACTCTCTGAAGTTAGCGACGAGCCGATCACAGTCGATGTTGCGATCGATGATGGAACTGCTTTGAAAGATGATTCTGACTACACTCCGATCTCACTTCAGACACTCACATTTGCTCCAAACCAGCGCACTAAAACGATCGAGATCCAAACGACAGCCGATAATAAACTCGAACCCGACGAAACGATCAATCTCACGCTCTTGAATGCAGTCAACGCCACGATCGCGGGAACCGGAACGGTCATCGGTACGATTCTTAACGACGATCAGCGACCCACGATCGCGATTTCGAGTGATCCCTTAAGTGAAGACGATCCCCTGGCTGCAACTTATCCGTTTACAATTCGGTTATCTAATCCGACAACGCAAACGGTCACAGTCAATTATCGAACGATCGATGACACAGCAAAGAGCAGCGACAACGATTACGTTGCAGCATCGGGAACCGTAACGTTTAATCCGGGTGAAGTTGAAAAAACGATTAGAATTCAAGCGAATGCCGATCGCAAATTTGAACCGACCGAACGTTTTATCGTTCACCTTGAAAACGCAGTAAATGCTGGTCTTTCTGACACTGCAACCGACGGATATGGTGTTCTGAACAATGACGACGCAAAACCAGAATTGTCGATCGCGCCTCGTCCCGGATCGCGCACTGAAGGCAATTCTGGCAAAACGCCGTTTGAATTTGTGGTGACGCTGAACAATCCTAGCAGCGAGGAGATTCGCGTTAACTATACGACTGTCAATGACACGGCAATTTCCGGTCAAGACTACGATGCCAAAACTGGAACTTTAGTGTTTGCGCCCGGTGTAGAAGAGCAAATCATTACGATCGAGGTGAACGGTGACACTGATTTTGAATCTTTAGAAAGCTTCCTAGTGCGATTGAGCGATCCATCAGGAGCCAAACTCTCAGGCAGCAACGAAGCACAAGGAACCATTCCCAATGACGATGGCGCAATTCGTCCGACGATTCAAATCGACGATGTGATCGCCACCGAAGGCAGCACAGACAAGACCTATACCTTCAAAGTCAAACTCTCCCAAGCGACGACCAACACTGTAACGGTTCAGTATCGAACGCTTAACGGAACCAACCAAGCTGGAAACGCCACGATCGAGGACAACGATTACATTGGCGTAGTAGCTCCACAAACGCTCACCTTTGCACCCGGTGACATCGAGAAAGAGATCTCGATCGTCGTTCGTGGCGATACAAAATTCGAGCAGAATGAAACCTTCTTTGTCGAACTGCTCAATCCTACTGAAGCTGTTTTGCCTGTAAGTCGTGCCCGTGGCGTAATCAATAACGATGATGCTCAACCGACGATCAGTATTGGTAACGTTGCCGTTTCTGAAGGAACTGATGGTTTTACGAATGCAACGTTTGCGATCTCGTTATCGAATTCTAGCGACCAAGCGATCACCGTCGATTACACAACGGTCGATGGTACAGCACGAGTTAATGACAACGATTACGAAACCGCATCCGGTAAGCTCACCTTTGCACCCGGAACAACCACGCAGCAAATCACAGTGAAAGTTCAAGGCGATCGCAAATTTGAACTCGATGAAGCCTTCTCGATTCGTCTCTTTGCCCCTACAAATGCTATCCTCTTCGATGCTCCAAACCAAGGTATCGGAACGATTTTGAGCGATGACTTCCGACCGACGATCTCGATCGATGACACCTCACTTCTTCCCGTTCAAGAAGGAAACTCAGGTAATACGTCTGCTCGTTTCGTCGTGCGGCTCTCTAATCCCAGCACTGAAACGGTCACAGTTAATTACATCACTCGAAACGGAACTGCGACTGAAACCGATTACACCGCAGTAACCACACCAACTATACTTACATTTAATCCAGGACAAACAGAACAAACCATCAATCTGCAAATCATCGGTGACACTCGTCTTGAACCCGATGAAACATTCACGATCGAACTGAGCGACCCTACAAACGGTCAACTGATGAGAAACCGCACCACTGCAACAATTCGGAACGATGACCCCGTACCGCAATTGTCGATCGCTGCGGTTCCGACAACCCAAGCTGAAGGCAATAGTGGTCTGACTCCATTCACCTTTGAAATCACGCTTAGTGAGGCAAGCTATCTGCCGATTACGGTGAACTATTCCACCACAGATGGAACTGCAACACTCGCAAATAATGATTACGTCAGAGCATCCGACATATTGACATTTGCACCGGGTGAAACGAGGAAAACCATCACGGTTAACGTTTTAGGTGACACTCAGTTTGAAGGAAATGAAACGTTCCAAGTCACGCTCAATAATCCAAGCAACGCATCGATTCGGACGAATTCAGCGATCGCAACTATTACCGAAGACGACACACCCGATAACACAGACAATAGCGATAGTCTATATGACATTCTCTGGCGCAATCGTCGGACGGGTGAAAACATGTTGTGGATGCCTTCCGGCACATTCCTCGATCGAGAAATTCCGTTAACAACCGTTCCAGATCCGCTCTGGAAGATCGTCACTACAACTGATTTCGATAACGATGGCGTAACAGATTTACTCTGGCGCAATAGTCAGACCGGAGAGAATGCAATCTGGCGCACGAATGAGAATCTTACCTTTACAGAAACGACCTTGGCTTCAGTTGACGGAGACTGGGAAATTGCAGGAGTGGGTGACTTTAATGGTGATCGGAGTCCTGACTTGTTCTGGCGCAATGTGAAAAACGGCGGCAATGTCGTCTGGTTACTACGCGGAATGACTCCCTTCTTTGGGGCAGAAACGGCTCCAGTGGTTCAACCGGGTTGGCAAATTAAGACGATCGCTGATTTTGATAATGACGGTAAAGCAGACTTGTTCTGGTCGAATCAAAGCAACGGTGCGACGGCTCTATGGCTGATGGATGGCACAACTCAGCGGGTCGGACGTTCTCTCGGCGTGGTGCCCGATGTACTGTGGCAAGTTGTTTCAGCAGGCGACTTGAATCGAGATGGATTTGCAGATTTGATCTGGCGACATGGACGCAGCGGTGAGAATGTGGTCTGGCTGATGGAAAATGGCTGGGTAACTCGTTCCGTTAATCTACCGTCTGTTCCTGATTCAAATTGGCAAATCGAGCAACTGTATGATTTCAATGCAGATCAAAATCTCGATGTTTTATGGCGACAAAGCGTGAGCCAGGAAACCGTCATTTGGTTCCTCAATCGAGAACAAGCTGGAACGGCTGCATTTTTACCGAACTTGCCCGATCGCAATTGGCAAATCGAAGGAGTCGGCAAGTTTGGCAATCAAAGCAAGGGCGAAATCTTCTTGCGGAACGCACAAACCGGAGAACAACGCCTGTGGCGAATTCATCGCGACTTGTTTAATCGCACTCAATCGCTCGATTCTCAGTCGCTCGATTGGGAGATCCAAGGCACCGCAGACTTTGATCAAAACGGCAGTGCAGACATTCTCTGGCGCAATCTCCGCACTCGCGAACTCTCGATTTGGCTCATCGAAAACGATCGCGTCCTCAACAAAGTTTCGGTTCCGGCTGGGGTAGTTGTTCCGAGTGATTGGAAAATTATCGGCATTGCGGACTTTAGCGCGGATGGCAGTCCAGACATTCTCTGGCGCAATCAGGCAAATGGAGGCAATGCACTCTGGCTGTTCAAGGGGACACAGGTGGTCGATGGATTCGAGCTAGCGTCCGTCGATACAGGCTGGCGAATTGAAGGCATTGCGGATCTCAACGGCGATCGCAATCCTGATTTAATCTGGCGACACGCCATTTCGGGAGAGATTGCCTACTGGCAGTTCGATCGAACTCAAGTTCGCTATGGTGCAATTGTCGGAACAGTGCCGACAAACTGGCAAATCAAAGAGTTTGCTGACTTTAATCGCGATGGTAAGACAGATCTACTCTGGCGCAGTGACGTATCGAATGAAACTACAATTTGGTTCATGAATGGAGCACAAATCGCAGGCGGGTTAATTCTGCCGAGCGCAATTCCGACTTGGGACATTATGGGAGTCGGCGACTATAACCTGGATAATCAACTCGATATTCTCTGGCGCGATCGCACTAATGGCACCAATACAGTTTGGTATCTCAGCGAAGGTCGATTCTTGCTGTCGAATTTCATCGAGGCAGTGCGTGATATCGATTGGCAAGCCAAAGACATTAACGACTTCTAAACGGCGCTTCTTATGCTAAGATTTTCGCGTCTAATTGCGAGAATCAAACGATGGGAACCGAAGGCGAATTTGGAGCAACCACGGGGTTGATGGAGGTCGAAGCGGTACAAAAAACGCTCAATCGATCGAGAGCATCCGTGTACCGCTATGCCAACACTGACCCCGAATTGCTCAATCCGCCATTTGATCCAAAGAAACTCAATCCAGAGCTACGCCAATCAGTGAATGATCCGCTGATGTTTCACTCGAACGAAGTAGCGCGATTTGCCAAAGATGTCTTGAAAATTAAGCAAGTGACGATCGAGATTCAAGAACCGCAACCGAATAAAACTCAGGAAGTTCTAGAGGCAATCTTGGCAGAACTCCAGAGCATTCACGCATTGTTGAAATCTAGCGATCGCGTTTCGTAGCCGGATCGATGGTTTGTTCTTTTACCGCTACCGCGTGTTTCGCAGGCTCGATCGGTCTACCGCGATATTTAGAATAAACCTGGGTGAACTCTGCACCAAATAGCAAAATTTGCGCTGAATAGAACACCCAAAGCAATACAACCACTAACGATCCAGCAGCACCATAAGTAGAACCAACACCACTATTACCCAGATAAAGTCCGATTAAGAATTTACCAATGTTAAATAACAGTGCAGTCACCGCCGATCCAACCCAAAGATTTTTCCACGGCACTTCGACATCGGGTAGAAACTTGTAAATCGCTGCGAACAGTAACGTGATTAATCCAAATGACAAAACAAAATTGAGAATTCTGCCAATCTGAAACGCTTCTGGCAGAAACCCATTAAAGTAACCACTAACTCCTGACAATGCTGCCGACAACACTAATGAAACGAGCAGCAGAAATCCAATCACCAACACCATCGCAAACGATAAAAACCGAGCTTGGACGAAACTCTTCACCGCTCGTCCTGGTTTCGGCTTCACTTCCCAAATCGTATTCAGTGCTGCTTGCAACTGCCCAAACACACCAGAGGCACCAAAGATCAGAAATCCAATCCCGATCAGCGTCGCAATCCCGCCGCCTGAATCGGGTTTGCTTGCATTCTGAATCATCGACTGAATAAATTCGGCTCCATCTCGCCCAACCAATCCTTGAATCTGCCGAACAATTTCACCGCGTGCAGCTTCTTCACCATAGATTGCACCTGCGATCGCAATCACAATAATCAACAGCGGTGCTAACGAGAACATCGTGTAATACGCCAATGCCGCCGCCCATAATGGCACATTATCTTCGTTCCATTCATTCACCGTCTCGCGCACCAAGCGCACAATCGTTTTAAATCTCATCGCCTTAGTTTTAAAAATAATTCTGACAGCATGACGCTACCGGAAAATGCGATCGCCCGTCATCGCTCAGGAGTTGGAATGATTTTCTACCTAACGATTGAGGGCAATCCCGCGATTCCTCTCACTGTTGCGAACTGCGAATCTAACTTCAGAAAGGTACGAATGCGATCCCCGTCCTGTTAGTTTAATCACATCAAACATTGTTTCAAGGAAAAACACGCTTGATTCAATCTTGAAACGAATGAATTATTTACAGATTATTAAACGTTAAGGACATCACTATGAACATTCTAGCTTGGGTAATTTTAGGATTATTAGCGGGCGCGATCGCAAAAGCAATCTATCCCGGTCGTCAAGGCGGCGGACTGCTCAGCACTATGATTCTAGGCATCGTTGGCGCATTCATCGGCGGAACAATCACGACCGTATTAGAAACTGGAACCTTTGCCATCACTGCCACTTCTCTGAGCATTCCAGGTGTGTTTGTTGCAGTACTGGGTGCAATCTTGGCAGTCTTCATCTACAACAAGTTCGCAAGTCGCGCTTACTAAGTTTCGGTTACGCGCTGCAAACCCTATCATGAGGACAATCTGATGAGTCAAGAAAGACAGGTTGCGACCGACGGTTCCGATCGCGTTCAAAGCGATGTCTACGATCCGCACATTGTTCCGGCTGAAACTGCTGCTCGGATGGAGCGCGAAGGTCGGGAATACAAAACGGTTCCGACCGAAGAACGTGAGGCATCTGAACCGACCGATGATCAAACCGACCCAGACAGCATTCACACCACAGGCGGCTACACGGTAGACAAGGAAGGCTTACTGAACAATTACGCGATCGAGCCTGAAATGTATTACGAAGTTCCTGGCGATGCTCGTCAAGCCGAAGAGGAGCTTCACCAAGAGCGCGTCGAAGAATACAGCGACATGAACCAAGATGAAGAAGGCAAGCTCACCATGAACGACGACCAGCGCGGACACGGTAGCGGCATGATTTAAGTTTCGAGAGTGTGGTCATATCGATTAGTGAGGTGGTTTAGAGCAATCTGAATCACCTTTTTTATTGTTTAGAAATACGATCGACATTCCGAAACCGCTCTCCCACATAGCTCAACGAATCCGCCAAATGTTTACGCCAAAATCCCCAACCGACATCTTGCCCTTTCACCCCATGTCCACCAGGAAACTCATTAAATTGATTCTCGATTTGAAGCTGCTTCAGTACTTGGTGAAATTCTCGCGATTCCGCTAGATATCGACCATCTCCTTCCCCTGCATCAAGATAAACCGCGATCGATTTTCGAGTCTGCGGATCAAGCGTTTGAACATACTCGATCGGGCTATTTTCCGCACCGCTTTTATCGATGAAAAAGCCACTATGACTGAACATTGTTTTGAAATTCTGCGGATTGTGTAGCCCCACATTCAACGCGCCCCAACCGCCCGAAGACAATCCCCCGATCGCCCAATATCTTGAATCATTCTGTGTCCGATACCGCGCCTTAATTTCCTGAACTAGCTCATCCCCGATCGCGTCAACAACATTCCCATACCGCCCGTTGACATATTCCGGGTCCCAATACGGACTCGTCCCGCGACTATCATTTCCGTCTGGTGTCACAATAATCGAAGGCGGTAACTTCTCACTTGCATACAAATTTTCAATCACCTTCAAAGCTTGACCTTTTACAAACCAAGCCGTCGGATCACCATGTCCCCCATGCAACAAGAACACAACCGGATATCGAGTTTGCAACTGTTTCTCATATCCCGGAGGTAGCACGATTCCATATTGTCGATCACTTCCCATCACCCGACTCTGATAAGTCACAAGCTGATAGTTCAATCCTGATTGTGTCGGTGCGCTTACAGGTGGCTTAAGAATCTTCGGCTGTGAAATGACGGGCGACGGTGCGGGAATTGGTGTTGTATTTTGTGGTGTTGGCGCAATGGCTGTCGGTGCTGAGCGTGAACACCCAACTAGCAGACCGAGATAAGCGGCGCTAAAAAATCTTGTGAAATACATGAGAGCGATTGAAAGGCGACATCGGGAGAGACGGAAAAGCGCGATCGCAAGTGTCACAGTGATTATGGTTTATCGATCGAGCCAATGGCACAATTATCCTACCCTATGGCTCTTTGGCTGTATTGGTCAAAGCTTGAAGAAATTAGAAAGAATATCAGCATTCCCGAAATTCATTCACGCACAACTTCCTTCCGTAAAAACATTCGCCTTGGCTTACCCAGAAACCAATCCCAACTTGGCTGAATCTCCTCCAGCCGATAGCCCAACTTAAAATACAACCGCTTCGCTGGCTCATTCGTCTCCAGCACGTGCAGATAAATATTGCGATAATTCCATTCCCGCACATACGGTTCACACGCGAGTAACAACTGCTGCGCGACTCCCTGCCGTCTCACGTCTTCCCGTACCGCCAAATTCGACAAATACACATACTGATTATTTCTCGGTTGCCAAGGATTCGAGGTTCGCAAACCGGTCTCAACCGTTCCGACAATTCGTTCTGCTCGATCGCTCGAATCGATCGCAACCAAACAAACATAATTCGGCGCAGGAAACCGGGTCCGACTCCGCAAATCCTCATGAATTCCAACCCGAATAATCGGAGCCAACCACGGCAAAAACGCCGGATACAGCGGAAAACTATCAACTAAAATTCCCGCAATCTCATACAAATCCGAAGGCTGCACCTCCCGAATCCGATACCGAGTAGGACTCGAAAAATCTGTCTCACGCGAAGAAACGCTCACAAGCACCGACTAACCCAACTCTCACATCCTAAATCAGCTTGTCTGAATCTGTCGCATTTTCAAAGTCAGTCTCCTTCTTCTTCGTCTTCCTCTTCGTTTCAATCGGGATATTGTTGAGGGCTTGCACCATAACTTTCGAGAATTTCAGCGCAGTCCGATCGCGGATCTTCCAATTCAATTTTCTCAAGCTGTACCGTAAATTCCCACCAATCTCCAAAATCAAATACATACTTCATCAATGCCCCTTCCGGTAAAGGCAACTCTTCAATCCGAACTTCCTCGGTAGAGGGAGAACCATCAGCATAAGGATGAGAAATTTCGACTGTTCGACCGATTTGATTTTTATAGGTATAGCAATCTAAATGATCGGAATCAAACCCAACCGATTCTAAAATTAAATCGCTAAGCTCATCTAGAAACGCATTGCCGGAGATTGCCAGTCGTCGCCAGATATTCCCCAGTAAGACTTTAAAGACATACACACCCGGACGAAAATCAAAGCCTGGGAGTTTGAAAGCAGTTTGCCACTCTGGAAAATAAGGTTGTAGAACAGGTTGAAGATCAGCAAAGGTAAGGCTTGAATTAGTTTCAGATTCCCATTCCATTCCTTGCTCGTAAAATGCTTGAATCACAACCGACATCAAAGCTTCCCCAAATTTGGTTTTCTGCACTGCTTTGATTCGCCAACCTTTTCCAGCTTCAGGTTTGCCAGACTCGATCGCCACCAATCCAAACATCCGCATCAATGCAAGATTGTGAAACTCTGGATAGTAGTTCATCTCTTGCTGTTCTGCATAGTTTCGATACTTTTTCCCTTTGTTCAACAATCGCGACCAGAAATCAACACATTTGCTCCCTTCATTTAATGCCGATCGACGTTCTCCCAAAATTTCCCCATCTGCCCGAATCAACCATGCTTCAAGCAGTGTGAAATATTTTTCGGTTGAATTCAGTTGATTCCAGAGTTGTATAACTTCGGGATTGATCACCAGGTATGGCTTTTTACCTTTAGTCGTAATCTGTCCAAGTCCACTTGCTCTTAGAAGTAAATAGAGTCCATTAATCGGCGGATACGATTTCTGTACCGGACGCTTGAGATCAATTTGAACCGGATCGCTCAATTGTTGATTGAATTCTGAGAGTAGTTTTGCAGGAATTAGATAATTCGTTCCGCTAACCGGAATCCCTGCACCGATTAAATTCAGTAAAGCCTGAAAATCTTTCAAAATCGTTCCAGGCTCTGTTTCAGTAATCGTCTGCTGAGCCAGCATGGTGTCCACATTTTCCACGATCGACATTCTGTCTGCCGCATTTCGCCACATATCTACCTGAAATTGTTTGCGAAAATCTCCAAATTCTTCGTCGATCGCTTCGTCATAATCTCGAATCGAGTCCAAGCGGTTGAGGTCGATTGTCATACCAAATGCGGTTCCTTGCAATTTTTTCCACATACTATGCAATTTAGAGTGGGAACGCGAGTGTGATTCAAATGTTAAAAATTAGTCACCTGATACAGTTTGAATCGCTTCAAGATCAGCGGCTACGGTGACTGTCTCCAATTCTCAAGCTGTAGGTTAGGCACTCGCACGAATTCTCGCTGATTTGATGTGACCATTATCAGATTGTGTTCAAGGGCAGTTGCAGCAATTAACACATCGTAAGCGCCAATCTGTTGTCCTTGAGTTTTGAGAGTGGCGCGGATTTGAGCCGCCTGCTCAGCTTCAGCAGCGGTGAAAGGAAGAATCGTAATTGAGGTGAGAAGACTAACGATCGTGGGTTCGATTTTTTGGGCGCGCTGTGGATTAAGTGCTAAACCGTAGCGCAGTTCCATGACTGTAATACTAGAAACTGCAATATCAGCAGGTGAAGTTTGTCTAAGCCTAGATTGAGTATTGGTTTCGCCTTTGATGAAATCGCTGATTACGCAAGTGTCAAGAAGATATCGCATTAGAACAATTTCGGTTCGTGGGGCGGAAGCAGTTCGCTACGATAAGACTCGAAATCGGGAAAGTCAGAGGTTCCAATATAAGATAAAACGATCTCTGACCATTGGGACGTTTCTGTGACATTCCCTTGTGATGCCTGGCGTAAGGTCTGAATAATCAGCGTTTGAATAGGAATATTTGTCTCGGTTGCTTGACGGATCAGATCTTGTTCAAGATCGGGGGGTAAATCGATCGTGATTTGCATTTACTCTGCCTCTCATATTTAAAGTGACTTAACATTGCTTCTAGATTGACACTGGTAATAGTACTTATAGATTTTCAGTGAAGTTGATGTTTTCGACACATTAAGAAGAGCAGGTAATATTTTGAATTGCTAAAGTAAAGCCTGTGCCAAAAGCTCAAGACTACCAACCGAGCCGATCAAAGTACTATTTATTGCCAAAGACTTCTTTTTGGAATGGGATTGATTACTCTCTGTACTCTTGGTTCATGTGGAGGCTCCAGCAACTCAAAACAGGCTGTAGAGGGATATCTCAAAGCGTTGCAGCAAGATTCTACATCAAATGGTGGAGAGTTTGAATGTATTAAAAAATCTCTCAAGAAATATAAGAATTCTACGTGCATCATTCCAAAAAAGAACCCGCCTCATCTGAAGCGGGTTTCATCGAATCATCGAACTACTTACCAATCCTCGGTGGTTCGCGAAACGCGATCGCAAAAAACAGAACGCCGATCGCCAAAGCCAAAATCAAAATGTATGCAGCAGCTTCCATGATGGTGTCCTCAGATAAAGAGTTGTATCGGGTCTAGACCACTGCCTAGACCCGCGAACCAATCTACGCTTCCGTTCTTTGAAGAGTGGATTTGTCACCCACTTTCGCAAAACGTCCCCATTCGACTTGTTCTTCTGACAATTCGGGGTCAACCCCAGCGAACACATCCCGGAAGATCGTTCTCGAACCGTGCCAGATATGACCAAAGAAGAACAGCAGTGCAAACACAGCATGACCGAAGGTGAACCATCCACGCGGGCTGGTGCGGAAGACACCATCCGAGTTCAAGGTTTCACGATCGAATTCAAACGGTTCGCCCAACTGAGCCGCACGCGCATAGCGTTTGACTAGAGCCGGATCGCTGATGGTTTGACCATCTAACTTACCGCCGTAGAAGCTTGCCGTTACACCAGCTTGTTCAAAACTGTATTTCGATTCAGCTTTACGGAACGGAATGTCAGCCCGAATCACGCCATCGCTATCTTGCAGAACGACTGGGAAGTTCTCGAAGAAGTTCGGCAAGCGACGCACGAACAATTCGCGACCTTCGCCATCCTTAAAGACCGGATGACCGAGCCAGGTTTGAGCAATTCCATCACCTTTGTTCATCTGACCGGTACGGAACAAGCCACCTTTTGCGGGGCTGTTACCGACGTAATCATAGAACGCCAGCTTTTCAGGAATTTGGTTGTACGCTTCTGACAGGCTTGCACCGTCAGCAACCGCATTCTGCACCCGTCGATCGATTTCTTGACGGAAGTAGCTGCCGTCCCACTGATAGCGGGTCGGTCCGAAAAGCTCGATCGGCGTGGTTGCGTTTCCGTACCACATGGTTCCAGCAACAATAAACGCTGCAAAGAACACGGCTGCAATACTGCTCGACAATACGGTTTCGATGTTCCCCATTCTCAGAGCGCGATACAACCGCTCAGGCGGACGAACACTGAGATGGAACAATCCAGCGATAATGCCGACAATTCCTGCTGCAATATGGTGAGCCACGACTCCACCCGGATTAAACGGATTGAATCCCGATGGACCCCATTCCGGTGCCACAGGCTGAACGTGTCCTGTGACCCCATACGCATCGGACACCCACATCCCCGGACCAAACAATCCGGTCAAGTGGAATGCACCGAAACCAAAGCAAAGTAAACCCGACAAAAACAAGTGAATTCCGAACATTTTCGGCAAATCGAGTGCAGGCTCACCTGTACGCGGATCGCGGAAAAGTTCCAAATCCCAATAAACCCAGTGCCAGCAAGCTGCTAAGAACAGCAAGCCCGATAAAACGATGTGAGCCGCCGCAACGCCCTCAAACGACCAGAATCCTGGATCAGTCACGGTTTCACCCGTAATACTCCAACCGCCCCAGGAAGAAGTGACTCCGAGCCGCGCCATAAACGGCAGCACGAACATCCCTTGTCTCCACATGGGGTTTAGAACTGGATCGCTTGGATCAAAAATCGCAAGCTCATAAAGCGCCATTGACCCCGCCCAACCTGCGACGAGTGCGGTGTGCATCAGGTGGGTGGCGATCAACCGTCCTGGATCATTCACTAGGACTGTGTGTACGCGGTACCAGGGTAGTCCCATTTGACTACTCTCCTCCTCTAAATTACGTCTACTGCAACGCTTCTTTCAGCCTTTTGTTAAAGTGCCTCATATTGGTAACTTTACCAGACAAGGCATCCTGTAACCCCGCCGTGAATGCGATCCCGCTGCTCAGACGAGCGTTGAATCGCGACCGTGACAAGGGATTCATAAAAAATGAAAGTGTATAAAGAAGTGTAACCAGTGTTAGAAGCGATTGCAAGCGAATCGCGATCGTCTGAAATTCCGCGTCTCAATTACGTTTCACTTCTTAATATTTCTTAATTCTTAACAAAATGCGGTACAACTAAGGAAGGCATCTTAATCACTAAATTCTCTTGCGTGAGGCATTGACTATGCAACCGACAGACACTGATATCCAAGCGACTGAACCCGTTGAAGAAGTCGTCGTAGAAGCGCCGAAACCCACGTTTCAGTCTGCCTCGATCAATTTTGTGAAAGAAGGTAAAGAAGTGGTTGCGGCACAAGGGGCAAATTTGCGGATCAAAGCGATCGAGAACCAAGTGGATCTCTACACGTTCGGCGGCAAGCTGATGAACTGCGGCGGGAATGGACAATGTGGCACCTGCGTTGTAGAAATCGTTGAAGGCATGGAAAATCTTTCTCCTCGTACCGCATTTGAAGAGCGCAAACTGAAGAAAAAACCCGCTTCTTATCGGTTCGCTTGTCAGGCATTAGTCAACGGTCCGGTCAGTGTTAAGACCAAACCTTAGTGGTATCCTTAAGAATGTTGATGCCACGTTTAGAAGGGGTCTTGCTCTATGCAAGTTAACGAATTAGGATTTATTGCGTCGATTTTGTTTGTGCTTGTACCGAGCGTGTTTCTGCTGATTCTCTATATCCAAACTGCCAGCCGCCAAACGAAAGACGAGTAACAAAACTTTACAATTTCATTCAGAAAACGCCGGAGATTTTTTAATCTTTGGCGTTTTTCTCTATTGTTCAAGTTCTGAATGAGATTCCTCTTCCTCAATCAGCTTCTTCAGAAAATCCTGAAGCCGCATTCGATGAATATAGGGCCATCCCCCTGTCGCCTCAATGTCTTTTAACAACGCATAGAGCGCTTGGCGATTGGTTGGAAGGGACTCTTGAAATAGACCTTCCCGAATCTCACGATGCAAAATTTCGAGCACTCTTAGCAGTGCCAAAAGCGCCTTGTCGTCCCCTGCCGATCGACCAGCGATCGCACGAATCGATCGCGCCAACTCTTCAAGTTCCGGCGATCTTAACGTGATCTCATCGGAGGCACTCTTGGTGTGATCTCTTAGCATCGCATCGTCATCCATTCCCCTCGCTCCTCATACACCTCAAAGCTTTAATACGGTATCGCGTTTTCGTAAATCCGACCGTCATTAGCAGTACTGGAATCAGTTCCTCTAACCCCGATTCTTAAAAAGTTTACGAATATCTGTAAAATGCTATGAGAGGTTCGATCAGAACCACCCAGAATTTATAGAAACTCGGATGAGATCTGTACAGCAGTGAGAAACCACCCTGACAGAATTTTTACATTACTTTGAGGTTGACCATGAGGTATCGCGCATTCTTTGTGACACTGCTGGCGTTCTGCCTGAGTGTTCTAACTGCTTGTAGTGAACCCGCACAAAGCGCGGAAGGCTTAACGTACGAGCAGATTCGCGGAACAGGCTTAGCCAATAGCTGCCCGCAAATCGAGGAAACATCTCGCGGCTCGATCGCGATCGAAAACGGTAAAACCTATTCGATCACCGGATTGTGCCTGCAACCGACCACCTACTTCGTCAAAGAAGAATCAGCCAACAAGCGCCGTGAAGCTGAATTTGTCCCGGCAAAAGTGATGACCCGTTACACGTCCTCGATCGATGCTGTGTCGGGAACGTTGACAGCGAAACCAGACGGTAGCTTGACCTTCAAGGAAGAAGACGGTCTTGACTTCCAAGCCATCACCGTTCAGTTACCGGGTGGCGAACGAGTTCCCTTCTTGTTCACGATCAAAGGACTGGTCGCAACCACTTCACCCGGTTCATCCAGCATCAACACTTCGACCGACTTCATCGGAGACTTCCGCGTTCCGTCGTATCGGACTTCTAACTTCCTCGATCCGAAAGGTCGCGGTCTGACCACGGGTTACGATAACGCGGTCGCGCTTCCTGCTTCGGCAGATTCGGAAGAACTGAGAAAGGAAAACGTCAAGCAATTCCAGCTTGATAAAGGGACAATCTCGCTGCAAGTCGCGAAGATTGACAGTGCATCGGGCGAAATCGCAGGCACGTTTGAAAGCGAACAGCCTTCCGAGACTGACATGGGTTCTCGTGAAGCAAGCGATGTGAAAATTCGCGGTTTGTTCTACGCAAGAGTTGCACCGGACGCTTAGGGGTGTTTGAGAAGTATAGAAAGTCTTTTCGCTTCGTTTGTCTCTCGCCCTGAAATGAATTTCGGGCTAACCGTGGAAAGTCTACTGAAGTAGACTAAGAAGCGGTTTCAAGTTCTTAGTCCTTTTCAAAGGACTTGCGCCAATTAGCCCGAAATTCATTTCAGGGCGGGGCGTTGCAACGAACGACAACTTTTCAAACACCTTCTTAATTTGACGCAGTTTGGACGGTTCTCAAAATATTCACTTTTAGGGGCAGAACGCCCCTTTTTTATTGAGCAAATTCTTGAGTGAGATCTGTTTCAAATCAATCCGAAAAGTGACCCAAATCACCGTAGGTAAAGCTTCAGTGGAAATGCAGTTGAACGGAATTAGGTCAGGAAATAAGTTTGATTTGTCACAAAAATTTGAACAGAGATTTAGCTGTTCTAGCATTTTGTTCTCCGAAGTTCGATCGCTTTCTGGGTGTGATTTCTACCATCACAGTTTGATTCAGAAGCAGTCTAAAAATCGGGTTTGACACCTTCTTAAGCAATTACTGAACTTCGTCATGCCTAATCTTTCGAGCGAGTTGAGAAGCGAAACGTTGCAACTTCTCCGTGAATATCAACAGTCGGGATCGGCTTCTGTTCGGAATCAATTGGTCGAGTTAAACATCGGCTTGGTCAGGAAAGAAGCACATCATTGGGTGAATCAGTGTACGGAAAATTACGATGATTTGCTTCAGGTTGGATCGATCGGGTTAATTCGAGCGATCGAGCGGTTCAATATGTCAAAGGGTCATGCTTTTAGCTCGTTCGCGATTCCGTATATTCGAGGCGAGATTCAGCACTATTTGAGAGATAAAAGCCCCTCAGTGAGAATTCCTCGACGCTGGCAAGCCCTTCAACGGCAAGCCGTCTGGATCATTCGAGATTTTCAGACGCAACAACGGAGAGCACCGAGCGATGCAGAAATTGCGGCGGCGTTGGAAATCTCGATCGGAGAATGGCAAGAAATCCGCCTTTCTGCTCAGAATCGAGCATTACTCAGCTTGGATGCTCCAGTCGGCGATGAAGACGGTTCTGCGTTTTTGGGCGATTTGGTTCCTGATTCTCGATATCGCAGCTTTCAACTGGCTCAAGAAGATCAGATTCGACTTCAGCAAGCTTTGGTGCAGTTAGAACATCGCACCCGTGAGGTTTTGGAATTTGTCTTTCTATACGATTTGACTCAGAAGGAAACCGCAGAACGCTTGGGGATTAGTGCAGTTACGGTTTCACGTCAGGTGAAAAAAGGACTGCAAAAGCTTCAGGCGATCATGACCTGTAGCGAAGCTTAATCCGAAACGGCTCCGAAAATTCACTCAAATCTTTTGGTCAGAGCACCAGATTGATTCAATCGGGGCACACTTAGCCTAAATCGTTCTCTGTTGTGGGTCATTTCAAGCTTGGACTGTGAACAGCGATCGAGGCGAAGTCAAGAGTCGAATTTTTGGGAGTGATCATGAGCAAGCGGTTCACGAAGCGAATCACAGGACGAATTTCACGCGGAACGCTGGTCGTGTGTGCGGGTGCATTAACGTTTTGGATGAGTGGCTGTACGGTCGGTGAAGAAACGGTCGTGACCGAAGCCACCCCATCTCCAAAAGCAAATTCGTCAACACCTGCCCAATCTTTCGCAAAACCGACCGTTCCCGCTAAAGATGCACCGAAGGGAAAAACGAGCAATAAGATTGCGGGTTTGCTGCAATCCACCAATCCGGAGGAAAGAGCTAGACAGGTTCAGCGCGGAATTACTTCTGGAAAAGATCCATTTTCGAGTGTTCCCCCGCTGGTTTCGTTCAAAGTTCCAGTTGTAAACCGTGAAGGGGCACCTGGAGGCGCACAACCTCCCGAAGCAACGCAGCCACAAAGCCAGAATCGTCCAGAGCCTAGAACGACTCCGAAACCAGAGCCAAAATCACCGATCAAATCGCTGCCTCCGTTGCCCGATCCGACCTTAGCGAAAGCTGTACAAGTCACAGGTGTAATTGTGGTTGGGGGTGTACCTCAAGCGATCGTACAAGCTCCGAATGAGTCAACCAGCCGATACGTGCAAGTTGGACAGCGAATTTCAAACGGACAGGTTTTAGTTAAGCGAATCGAAATGAATGGCGGCTCTGACCCGATCGTGATTCTCGAACAGAATGGAGTCGAGGTGGCTCGTGCGGTGGGTAGTCCAGCTTCGCCCGCTGCTCCAGGTAAATCTGCTTGACCGACCGCAACGATGCCGAGCTTTAATTTCTTTGGTTAGAACTCGCTACGATTTGCAACAGCTTCCAGACAACTTCGGGAGACAGGCGCTAGAGTTGAAACACTGATTCTCTAAGCGGTTTCCCGAAGTTGTCCCGTTATGACTGCAAGTGTTTCTGAGTTCGATACGTTTTTGAATTCCTTGCTGCCGACTCCTCAAGCGTCCCAAGATACGGAGTTGCTTCAGCAGATTGGATTTATTCCTGGTTTACGAGAAATTCTTATGGTGCGGCAGGTTCATGCCCTTGAACATGCAACCGTTTGGATTCTGAGTGGATTGCCCGATCGTAGAATTGCCCCGCCGAACTGGACAGATAACAGCGGACTGGGTGGACTCTCGACTGAGAACGGCTTTTATCTGTATGGGCAGACGAATACGGCTGAGATTAAACGCGCCGTGAATCAGGCTCTAGAGCGCATCACCAGCGGCGAATGGAATTTAGCGGTACATCCTCGGTGTGGGACAAACCTTTCTGTGGGGATGTTGCTGACGGCATCGATCGCACTTGGAATTCATTTGATTTTGCCGCGAAACCCGATCGAACAACTGGTCGGATTAGGAGTCGCAGCGACAACCGCTTCACAGCTTGCCCCTGAACTTGGGCGATTCGTGCAGCAATATGTGACGACTTCGATTCCGTTTAATCTGCGGGTTCGCGAGGTGTCGATCGTGCAAGATTCCTGGGGTCGTCCCGCACATTTTATTCAAACTGAATGGATCGATTAGCTTCCCGCGATCATTCCAGCGAGTAAGAGGAACCCGATCCAGACATTTTGCTTAAAGCTGAAAGCGTAAAAGGGATTGGGAATTGAGGGCTGAGCGAGTTTGTAGGATTGCCATGCCCAAACGATCGCGCTAATTGCCAATGCGACCCAGTACCAGACATTTAACTGCATCACGATTCCAAGTTTTGCCAGAATCAACACAGTTCCAACGTAAAAGGCAGCGATCGCATAAGGAGCATATCGTCCAAAAAATAGCGCACTCGATTTTACTCCGATGCGTTTATCATCTTCGCGATCGGACATGGCATATACCGTGTCAAATCCCAACGTCCAAAGCACCGTCGCACCCCAGAGTAACCACATCGGTTGTGGCAAGCAAGAGGCGTCTGAAGTAGTGCTGCAACTGACCGCACTCCAGCTAATTAAAACGGCGAAACCCCAGGCGATCGATAAAACTAACTGCGGCACTGGGAAGACTCGTTTCGCAGCCGGGTACAGCAAAATTACGGGAACGGCTGCGACACAGAGCCAGAAAGTGAGCGGATTGAGAAACAGCGCTAATCCTGCCGCACAGAGAAGCGAGACTATGCCGACTACAATTCCGACTTTGACAGAGAGCGCTCTGGAAGCTAAAGGACGATCGCGAGTTCGTTCGACGTGCGGATCAATATTGCGATCCCACAAATCATTTGCTACACAGCCCGCCGCACTCGTCGCTAACGTGCCTAAAATAATAATGACTACCAGTAACCAGGGTGGAGTTCCTCCTGATGCCAGGAACACAGCCCACAGTGCTGGAATCATTAATATGAGTCGCCCTTCGGGTTTATGCCAGCGCAACAATCGCGCAATGATGAGCCATGTCGGTTCTGAAGAGGGGTTCGGCTGAGTCCACATATCGATCTCGATCGCAAGTCTATAAGAAGAACTTAGCGTTTTTCTTACGCAAAAATCCGCCGAATTGCTCAAGAATTGCGGTAGAACCTTGATCTAGAAACTATCTTGTTACGGTTAATTGCATCTTCCACATCCGGTGTTTCCCTGTTCGTACATTCCTCTCCCCGATAGCAGTACGTCTAAATCCTCATGGTGAATTCCCTCTCGAAACCCCCTCAAGACAGCTCGATGACGCTTCCTACCGTTTCTCCGAATCGCGATCGCATTCTCGCCGCGATCGATGTGGGAACGAATTCGATTCACATGGTGATTGCCCGCATTCAGCCGCAGATTCCCGCTTTTACGATCGTGGGACGCGAAAAAGCGACGGTTCGATTAGGCGATTTTTGTAAAAAGACGGGCGAATTGTCCGCTGAAGCGATGGATCGGGCGATGGTCGCGCTAAGGCGATGTCAAGAAGTTGCAAAAAGTGTCAATGCGGAACAAACGATCGCAGTGGCGACCAGTGCGGTTCGAGAAGCGCCGAATGGACAGGCATTTTTGCAGCGGATTGAAGATGAATTAGGGCTTTGGGTGAATTTGATCTCTGGAGCCGAAGAAGCACGACGGATTTATCTCGGTGTGCTGTCGGGAATGAATTTTAACAATCAGCCGCATGTGATTGTCGATATTGGGGGCGGTTCGACTGAGTTGATTTTGGGAGACGGGCATGAACCGCGATCGCTGAGTAGTACGAAGGTGGGAGCCGTTCGGTTGAGCGCTGAACAGGTTACGACTGATCCGATTAGTTTGACTGAATTTGGTGGGCTTCAGGCGCATATTCGCGGAATGTTAGAGCGATCGATTGACGAACTTCAGGCGCATTTGAAGCCGGGAGAACGTCCGCGTTTGGTCGGGACATCGGGCACGATCGAAACCTTAGTCGCGCTGAATGCTCGTGAAAAGTTTGGAACGGTTCCTGTTCCGCTGAACGGCTGTGAATTGTCGCTCAAAGATTTGAAAGAGTGGATCAATCGCCTGCGAAAAATGAGTTTGGCAGAACGATTAGCGGTTCCTGGATTATCAGAGCGACGGGCGGAAATTATTCTGGCGGGCGCGTTGATTTTGCAGGAAGTGATGACGCAATTGAAAACAGAATCGATCGTCATTTGTGAGCGATCGCTGAGAGAAGGTGTGATCGTCGATTGGATGGTCGCACATGGACTGATCGAAGATCGATTGCGGTATCAAGGATCAGTTCGAGAACGCAGCGTGATCAAAACCGCTCAGAAATATCAGGTCAATCTAGAGCATAGTCAACGAGTCGCAGAATTTGCGCTGAGTTTGTTTGATCAGACTCAAGGTAAATTACACGGTTGGGAGGCTGAAGAGCGGATACTGCTTTGGGCGGCGGCGATTCTGCACAACTGCGGGCATCATGTAGGACATTCTTCGCATCACAAGCATTCTTACTATCTGATTCGACACGCTGAACTGTTAGGCTTTACCGAGATGGAGATTGAAACGATCGCGAATCTCGCTCGCTATCACCGGAAAAATCCACCGAAGAAGCGGCATGAGACTTACCGGAATTTGACCAGCAAGCGGCATCGTCGAGTTGTGGAAGAACTCTATCCATTACTTCGGTTAGCTGTGGCGCTCGATCGTCGTCAGATTGGAGCGATTCAATCAATCGAGTGTCAGTTCACACCTGAACCAAGAGAGCTGCGATTGCTGATTAAGCCGACGCATCCGAATGATCCTTGTGAGTTGGAGCTTTGGAGCTTGGAATTTAAGAAGGAAAGCGTTGAAGCGGGGTATGGTGTCAAGCTGACTCCTGTTTTAGTGTGAATTCGATCGCATACTGGGCGAACTAGTCGCTACTTGAAAGCACTACTTGACTGAGGGACACTGAGAAGTCAGAGGCTGATCCATCGACCAAATTGGTAATTGTGCAACTTGATCGATCGTGTGTTCAACATAGGGAGTTCCGTCACTCGCTTTATCTGTTCCAAAGTAGCCTTGATCGCCGCTATGTTCATGTGAGCCGCTATTACAAACGGTAAATCGTTCTTGTCGATCGGCTTGATTAATCGGAGAGCTAACACTCCAATTCCAGCGCGAGGGAAAAACCAAATAGCTTAAAGTCGGAACTTTGTCTTTTTCACCCTGGAAATGATACATATGCTCAAAGTGGTTAAACCCAGTGTTACCATCGAACGCCCCACCGATCGAAACTAAAGTGATTCGTGCATCTAGCCACTTGTCTAAATACGCCGTTGATCCTAATGCAACTTGAGTTCCGCCACTTGTGCTAATCAAAATTAAGTTAATGGGTTGTTTAGAACGCGAAATCGGATGAGCGACATTCATGCGTTCGACGATCGTATTTGCAATTCCCATGCTATAAACCGGACTGTAGCGATAGTCCGCCGCGATCGCAAATCGCCATAGATTCCGAAGTTGAATTAAGACCGCCCCGATCCATTCATCACTGTTCTTTGCGTTTTCCCACAAAGGAGCTAACAATCGCTGACTCCCTAGACCTCGATTGGCGATCGAATACGGAAAGACATCACGCACGACTGCACAAGTTGGATGTTTTTTAGCTAATTGCTCGATAAAGTACTTTTCGCCCGGTGCAATCTCATCAGGCGAAAAGTTTCCCACTCCTGGTAGAAAGACAATATAGCAATCGACTTCCTTAGCCGCACCGTTTTGAGGCAAATTTGCGACAGGATTCTGCTCTTTTTCCTCGGTTAGTCCTATCTCTTCAACACTGTGATTGAGCCACCAAACGATCGTGGTAACAGGTGCAAGAACTCCCCAGAGCAGTAAGAATCCTGCGATCGTAAAAATCAGCTTTGAGGTTGTGCCGCCCAATTCTTGAATCGCACTTCTGAACCATTCTCTCATGATCGAATCGCGCTATAGTCTTTGATCAATTTCTCAGACAAGCTCGATCGACATCACTCTCAAAAGATAGAACAATGGCTGCGAATTCTGGAATTTGGCGCACCGTTAAGGATGCAATCACACTAAATGGTCAACTTTACGAAGATGCTCAGAACACACCAAAAACACAAGGATTGGCATTGTCGATCGTGATCTTGGCGGCGCTGTCTCGTGCGATCGGAAGTGTTGTCATTTTGATCCTAACGCGCACCACTTTGATCGCCGCTGTACTAGCTATCGTGCTGGATTTGCTGAGTGTGGTGATTGGCTACTATGTTTGGACATTCACGATTTGGAAAATTGGACAGTGGATGAAAACGGATGCACCGGGTTATCGATCATTACTGAGTCCGATCGGGTTTGCCTACGCACCGCAGATTTTCAATTTTTTGACAGTCATTCCGTTACTGGGAAGAGCGATCGAGCTTTTACTGTCAGGCTGGACATTGTTAGCGGTCATTGTGGCAGTCCGTCAAGGCTTAGATATTCGCACTCGACGGGCTGCCATGATTTGCTTGCTGTGGTTCCCTGTGATCCAAATCGTGAGTGGAGTGATTCAATCCGTACAACAGCTATTCGATTAGAGAATGTTTGAAAAGTTGTCGTTCGTTGCAGCGTCCCGCCCTGAAATGAATTTCGGGCTAATCGGCGCAAGTCCATTGAAATGGACTAAGAACTTCAAACTAGCTCCCAGTCTACTTCAGTAGACTTTCCACGGTTAGCCCGAAATTCATTTCAGGGTGGGAGGCAATCGAAGCGAAAAAACTTTTTATACTTTTCAACCACTCTTTTAGAACTGTTTCAAGAATCTCAAATCACTGTTATACAACCGACGAATATCATCGATTTGGTGCAGTACCATTGCTAATCGTTCGACTCCAAAGCCCGCAGCAAATCCGGTGTAGACCTCTGGGTCATACCCAACCGCTTTGAGAACATTCGGATCGACCATTCCACAACCGAGAATTTCTAGCCAGCGTCCTTTCCACTTCACATCTACTTCCGCAGATGGCTCGGTGAACGGAAAGAAACTCGGACGGAATCGAATTTCGACTTCACCAAAAAGTTCTTGTAAGAACACTTTGATTGTGCCTTTGAGATCCGTAAAGGTCAGACCTTCATCGATCGCGAGAATTTCAATTTGATGAAACACAGCCGAGTGAGTGGCATCTACCGTATCCCGTCTGTAAGTTTTTCCCGGAACTGCAACCCGAATCGGTGGATCGTTCGCTTCCATATAGCGGATTTGAACCGGAGAAGTATGCGTTCTTAGCAGATTGCCATCGGGAAGATAAAGCGTGTCCTGCATATCTCGTGCAGGGTGATCTGGCAGGAAGTTCAACGCCTCGAAATTATAGTAGTCGGTTTCCATTTCGGGACCTTCTGCCACCGTGTAACCGAGTCCGACAAAAATATCGAGGACTTGATCGATCGTGCTATTGAGCGGGTGTAATCGTCCTTGCGGCTTCATCACTCCTGGCATTGTCACATCGATCGTTTCGGCTTCGAGTTGAGCCGCGATCGCTGCGGTTTGAAGTTCGTCTTTTTTGCGATCGAGGTCGATTTGAATTGCTTCTTTCACCTCATTGGCGCGTGCCCCGATGCGCGGACGTTCTGCCGGATCGAGTTTGCCCATACCGCCCAGCACTTGCGGGATGGGACCTTTTTTACCGAGATACTTGACTCGCAATTGTTCAAGCTGATCGAGTGTGGTCGTTTCGACGATCGCGGTTTTCGCTTCTTGCCGAATGGCATCTAATTGTGATTCAAGTTCGTTCGGTTGAGCCGCCATAATCAGTGTTTTGTAAGTCCTAATTCGCGTCACAATGAACTGCGAACTTGTTTATTGTAGTGGATATGCGACTCCTGGTCAGTAACGATGATGGTGTTTATGCGCTAGGGATTCGGACGCTTGCGAATACCTTGGCTGAAGCGGGACACGAAGTAACGGTGGTATGTCCCGATCGAGAACGTTCCGCCACAGGACACGGGTTAACGCTGCATGATCCGATTCGGGTGGTGCAGATGGATCACGTTTTTCGTCCTGGAATTAAAGCTTGGGCGTGTTCGGGTACTCCATCGGATTGTGTCAAATTAGCGCTTTGGGCGTTGTTGAAGGAAAAACCCGATTTTGTGCTGTCTGGCATTAATCACGGGTCAAATCTTGGAACCGATGTGCTTTACTCTGGGACGGTTTCGGCTGCAATGGAAGGGGTGATCGAAGGAATTCCGAGTATTGCGTTTAGTCTGACTAGCTTTGAATCAAAAGAGTTTCAGCCTGCGGCGGATTATGCTTGTACGCTGATTGGACAGTTAGAGAAAGATCCGTTGCCAGAATTGATGCTGCTGAATGTGAATGTGCCCGCGATCGAGCGTTCAGAAATTCGAGGTGCGATCGTGACTCGTCAAGGCGTTCGTCGTTACACCGATGTGTTTGAAAAGCGTGTTGATCCACGAGGCAAAATTTACTATTGGCTATCCGGTGAACTGCTCGAAGATGTGGAAGATCCAGATGTGCCGAATGATGTTCCAACCGATGTGGAAGCGAATCGCGATCGATACATCACCGTGACTCCACTCCACTACAATCTGACTTCACCGCTTGGCTTAAAACTGATGCAGCACCGAAAATTAGAAGTCTAAATCGATTCTTAAATCGTTCAGGGGCATACTACACGCAACTTTCATTCACCAAAACAGATGGTACAAGTTGCGCTTTTTCTGCTGGCTACGATCGTCATCGGTGCGATCGCGCTTGCAATTACGATTTGGGTTCTCTACAACGGACTGATTGCGAAAAAGAACGATGTTGAGCGATCGTTTTCCAGCATTGATGTGATTCTCAAAAAACGAATTGATCTGATTCCGAATTTAGTCGCTTCAGTTCAGACCTACATGAAGTTTGAGCAGCAAACGTTAACCGAAGTGACGAGATTGCGATCGCAAGTCATGACAGGCGGAACAACGCGCAATGAGCGAATTGATTTAGAAAATCAGATTTCTCGATCGCTCGGTAACATTCTGGTACTGTCTGAAAACTATCCCGAACTAAAATCAGATACTCATTGTATGCACCTTCAAGCAGCAATCTACGAAATCGAGGAGCAAATCTCGGCAGCGAGACGCTTTTACAATTCCGCTGTGACTGAATATAACAATGCAATTGAGGCGTTTCCTAGCAATCTGATTGCACGATTAGTAAATTATCAACCGCGTCGATTTTTTGAAGCAACTGAACAAGATCGGCAGAACGTGGATGTAAATGCTCTATTCAACCGATAGCACTATGGCAGAGAAAGATCCTTCGCAGACTGAGCAACCTGCGTCGAGTGTAGAGCAATCGGAAGACTTAGAACCTCAAGAGAAAAGCTCAGGTTTACCGCAGAGATCTCTAAAAGAATTTAAGGATTTCTGTCATCAACGATTGATAGCAGATTTGAAAGAAATCGAAAAATTAAGGAAAAAAGTTTTATCAGCAATTGAAATCTCCATAGCAATCTTCGTAATCATGATTGTGCTAGTGCTGGTATCTACACCAGCAATGATAGATAAGGTAATATTGCCAACCTATAAGTATTGTGACTTAACGCACGAATCTCCTCATCGATCAGTAGGAAAATACCGTGATGGCAGATTAGTTCCTAATACTTATGTAGTTCAAGAATGCACTGTTATTCATAACAGGAATTGGAGACGAGATGGAGCTATAGTTGTAACGACTTCCTTATTGATAATTGGAATTATTTCTTTTCTATGGATAGCTTTTTATTCTTCTTCCACCGAGTTTTACGGACAGGGCTTTCAGAGAAGGATAATCAGAGAAATCGTTCAGTTTCTTGATCCAGAGCAGAATCTTGCATTTACTAGAGGCAACAATAGTTTTGTTTTATTTGCTCTTCAGAAAAGTTGCTTTTTCAGTAAAATTGACGAGGGTGTATACCTTAAGCAAAATCATTGTGTTGCTGGGAAGATCAGTCATTCAGAAGTTGTCTTCTCAGAAATTGTCTTGCAGAAGGAGATTACCCACTCTTGGATTCACTCCTGGATTCACAATATATTCAAATATATTTGTCAATTTAGCTGGAAGAGTAAACCAGTTTTGTCGATCGCAACGCTGATATTTCTGTTTCTTGGCTGGCAGAATCGCTCTTTTTTGTTGATTGCAACATTGATCTTTCTGCTTTTATCGATCGTGCGTGGTGCGCCATATTGTATCGGTCGAATTGCAAAAGGTCAGCGCATTGATTTCGAGCATTTCCGCAGCGAAATTGTGTTCAATGCTGTTTCTCGACAACCCATTTTTAAGGGAATTTTCTTCACTTCCGATTTCAATAAAACTTTCCGAGGAAAGACCGTCATTGTTCCAAACAATCTGACTTCAAAAGTAAATTTTTTGAATCAGCATCGGGGGCAACGTGTAAAGCTGGAAGATCCTGAATTTAGCAAGTTCTTCTCGGTTTATAGTAATGACCAAATCGGTGCAAGATACGTTCTTTCTACTTCTATGATGCAGCGAATTGTTGACTTTCGCAAAAAGGCAAATCGCGATCTATTCATTGCTTTAGTAGATAGTCAACTTTATATCGCTGTCCCGTCTGAAGAGGATTTGTTTGAGCCGCGATTGTTCAAGACGATGCTGAGTTTTAACCCAATGCGGGAGTATTTTGAAACGCTGCAATTGATGATGTCGATCGTTGAAGATCTCAACCTCAATCAACGCATTTGGAAACTTTAAGCAAGCTGAAGCACACTCGGTTCAGGAATGGGTTGTCCTTCCGCTTGCCAAGCTTCCAAGTACATTTCAATCACTTCTTCACCTCGATCGATTGCCTCGGAGCGCGTCTTTCCGTAGGTGCAAGGCATCATTACGCGATCGACAAACTCTGGAATAGTCACTAAGAAAAGTCGATCCTCTTCTGACCATTGAACCACCATACTGTACTGATTCATGAGTCTTTCAACACCTGCTACACTCTCGCCGGATCGCTGAATTTAATCTTCAGATAATCCTCTTCCATCTTCGCGCCACTCGGCTGTAATGCTGCCAGTGCTTGAGGCAAAACCAAATTACGGCGATGATTGCCAATTCGGACATTTAACTCATCGCCCGTTTTGCTTAGTTCAATTTGAGATTTTTCAATTCCCGGCAAATATAGCTCTAAGCTGTACTGATTCTGTTCTTGAACCACGCGCAAAGTCGTTTCCTTGTAGTAAACCTGTGACGGATCTTCGTCGTTTGAATAGAGCGTTTCTTTTAAGCGATCGAGCGCTTCCAATCCACACATTTCCTGCGAATACAAAGGCACTTCCTTGATCGGCAACGGCGAAAAGTTATTCTGAATTTCTTCGCGATATTGCCGCTGATTCTCTTTCCACTGTTGGAAAAATGGATCAGAAACCGAGTCTGGAATGATCCGATTTGCGACCACTAAATCAGTCGCCACATTGTACAAACTCAAATACGCATGGGCGCGGAGGGATTCTTTGATCACCATCTTTTCAGGATTCATCACGAGCCGCACCGTCGTTTGAGTTGGATCGGTGAGAACTTTTTCGAGCGCTTCGATTTGTTCGTAAAATTCGTAAGGCGCATCCATCACTTCTTTGTCTGGAAGCGAAAAACCAGCGATCGGGCGAAAAATCGGTTCAACCAACGGACGCAGCGCAACAGAAATTCCCTGAAACGGCTTGTAAAATTTCCGCATGTACCAACCGCCGACTTCTGGCAAACTCAGCAATCGTAGCGCCGTTCCCGTCGGAGCCGAATCGATAATCAATACATCAAATTCGCCTTCGTCATAGTGCCGCTTCATCCGCACCAATCCGAAGATCTCATCCATTCCCGGCAAAATCGCCAATTCTTCTGCTTGAACGCCTTCGAGTCCTCGCGCCTGCAAGACTTGGGTAATGTAGCGCTTTACCGCTCCCCAGTTGCCTTCAAGTTCCATCAGCGCATCGAGTTCAGCCCCCCAAAGATTCGGGCGAACTTGTTTCGGCTCGTGTCCAAGTTCGAGGTCAAAACTATCAGCAAGTGAGTGAGCCGGATCAGTACTTAACACCAGTGTCCGATATCCTAATTCGGCACAGCGGAGTCCGGTTGCAGCCGCGACCGAGGTTTTACCGACACCGCCTTTTCCCGTCATTAGAATTACGCGCATGGTGATCGAGTCCTGTCTGAGAATTGCTTTACATTCGTTAACTTGATTCTAGCGTTTTTAGCCATTAAAAACCCTCGATCGATATCGATCGAGGGTCACACCAAGGCAGTTCTTTGGGGATGGGCGTTAAAGTTCCCGCAAATTCCTATGTCCGTAATTATACAGTAGTTCCTGTGGATTTACGGAAACTACACATTAAATCGGAACAGCATCACATCGCCATCCTGCACCAGGTAGTCTTTTCCCTCACTCCGGACGAGTCCTTTTTCCTTCGCAGCATTCATTGATCCGTGTGCCACTAAATCTTTGTACGCAACGGTTTCTGCCCGAATAAATCCTCGCTCAAAATCACTGTGAATCACTCCAGCGGCTTGAGGTGCAAGACTGCCGATTTTGATCGTCCAAGCGCGAGTTTCTTTTGGTCCCGTAGTGAAATAAGTTTGCAGTCCGAGAAGCTCGTAAGTAGCGCGAATGAGCGATTTTAGTCCGCCTTCTTCGACCCCCAAAGATGCGAGAAAATCAGCCCGATCTTCTTCCGGTAATTCTACTAATTCGGATTCTACTTGCGCGGAAATCACGACCACTTGAGCATTTTCCTGTGCTGCGACGGCTCGAACTTGCTCAACCCATTCATTGCCCGTTGCTAGATCTTCCTCGGAGACGTTGCAACCATAAATCACAGGCTTACGCGACAGTAATCCGAGCGGCTTGACCAAAGCTTCCTCCTCCTCATTCAAAGGCACTTGACGCGCAGATTTGCCTTCATTGAGTGCAGCACTTAGACGCTCTAACACTTCCACTTCTTGCTGAGCTTCTTTGTTCGATCGAGCTTGTTTCCGAGTCCGATCTAATCGTCGATCGATTTGATCGAGATCCGCCAGTCCCAGTTCTAGATTGATAATTTCAATGTCCCGCACCGGATCAACCGATCCCGCAACGTGAATAATATCGTCATTCTCAAAACAGCGAACAACGTGCACGATCGCATCGACTTCGCGAATATTTGCCAAGAATTGGTTGCCCAAGCCTTCCCCTTTTGAAGCTCCCTTCACTAAGCCCGCGATGTCTACGAATTCAACTCGCGCTGGAATCGTTTCAGCGGATTTTGAAATTGTGGTCAGGGCGTTTAAGCGATCGTCTGGGACTGCAACCGTTCCGACATTCGGTTCGATCGTACAAAAGGGATAGTTGGCGGCTTGGGCTTTCGCATTCGCGACGACCGCATTAAATAAAGTTGATTTTCCAACGTTGGGTAAGCCAACAATCCCGGCTCTTAGCATGATGTTTGAAATAATTAGGATGGAGAAGGAACAGGTTCGATTGGCTCCTGATTTGCCTCAGGAACGGGAGGAATGGGTTCTTGGGGCAAATCAGGAGCAGGAGTTGGGATCGGACTCGGTTCTGGAGTCGGATTCGGCAACGGGGACGGGAGCGGATTCGGTGGCGAATAAACCATAGAACATCCTAACGATAATTTGGCTCCCTCAACTTAGAAAATAGTGAATCACAATACATCTGTCACAAGGAAAGGTTAATGCGAGTCCCACTCCTCGAAATGCTGGCAAACTGCGCTCAAAGCCAGAATGCCGCATTTCACACACCTGGACACAAACGCGGTCAGGGAAGTTTTGCGGCATTTCAGGAATTAATTGGCGATCGAGCTTTACGAGCCGATTTACCAGAATTGCCCGAACTCGATAATTTATTTGCACCCCAAGGCGCGATCGACGAAGCGCAAAAATTAGCGGCAGAAACTTTCGGAGCCGAGCAAACTTGGTTTCTAGCGAATGGCTCGACGTGTGGAATCATTGCGACAATTCTCGCCACTTGTAATCCAGGCGATAAAATTCTGCTGCCTCGAAACGTTCACCAATCCGCGATTTCTGGATTAATCTTGTCGGGCGCAGTTCCGATTTTTTTGCCGCCTGAATATGATCCGGTGCTCGATATTGCTCACTCTGTCACACCTAAAACAGTTGAAACTGCTCTAAAACAGCATCCTGATGCCAAAGCGGTTTTGGTAATTCATCCGACGTACTTTGGCGTTTGTGGCGATTTGAGCGCGATCGCCAATCTTACTCACAGCTTTGGAATCCCGCTCCTAGTCGATGAAGCTCACGGCGCACATTTCGCCTTTCATCCCGATTTTCCGATTTCCGCACTGTCCGCAGGCGCAGATCTGACCGTTCAATCGACTCATAAAACATTATCCGCGCTCACTCAGGCATCAATGCTGCACGTTCAGGGGTCACGAATTGAGCGCGATCGCATTTCTCGTGCTCTTCAACTCGTGCAATCGACTAGCCCGAATTATCTCCTGCTCGCGTCTCTCGATGCTGCCCGCGCACAAATGGCAATCGAGGGCAAAGCATTGATGACTCGAACTTTAGAACTTGCCGATCGTGCTCGATCTCAAATTCAATCAGTTTTAGAATTTTCAAACTGTTTCGCCGTCGATCGCACTCGTGTCACGATCACCGTTTCTCATCTCGGTTTAGATGGCTTTGCCGCTGATGAATTGCTGCAAACGTTCGGGGTAACGGCAGAATTTCCATCACTTCAACATCTGACGTTCATCGTGAGTTTGGGAAATACCGAAGCGGACATTGATCGATTAATCGAAGCGTGCGATCGTCTTCCCGTCAGTGAGCCAATCACGCCACTTTCAGGAAAAATCGAGCAATCTTTCTCAGTTCCGTCACTTTCTCCGCGTGAAGCCTTCTTTGCTGCCTCTCATTTAGTTCCTTTAGAGCAAGCGATCGATCAAATTAGCGCTGAGTTAATTTGTCCGTATCCGCCGGGAATTCCGGTTTTGCTACCCGGTGAAAGAATTACGAAAAATGCGATCGCACAACTTCAAACAGTGCTTCAAGCAGGCGGATTTATCAGCGGATGTAGCGATCCAACGTTAAATCGATTAAAAATCGTATCCTGAACCACAATAGAGGTAAGCCCCTGTCCCGCTGAAATTGCTATGCCTTCTCCTCTCTGGTCGTATGTCACCCCTGGAATTCCCGATGAATTATTCGAGAATCTCCCTGGAATTCCGATGAGCCAGCGTGAAATTCGGCTGTTGTTGCTTTGTCAACTTCGGCTAACAGCGAACTCGGTGCTGTGGGACATTGGAGCCGGAACCGGAACGATTCCCGTAGAAGCCGGATTGCTTTGTCCTCAAGGGAAAATTGTGGCGATCGAACGAGACGAAGAAGTTGCCGCCCTGATTCAGCGAAACTGCGATCGCTTCGGAGTCAAAAACGTTGAAATCATTGAAGGAAGCGCTCCGGAGTGTTTGAAAACGCTTAAACAAATGCCCGATCGCGTTTGTATCGAAGGAGGTCGATCGATTAAAGAAATTCTCGCGGAAGTTTGGCAACATCTCAAACCTCAAGGTCGAATCGTTGTCACTGCGGCAAACTTAGAGAATCTGTACAAAATTTCTGAAAGTTTTGCTGAGCTTCATGCCCGAAATATTGAGGTTGTACAGTCAGCGATTAATCGGCTCGAAACCCGTGGTACCAGTCAATCCTTTGTCTCGGTCGATCCGATCTTTGTACTGAGTGGTGAAAAGCTGGAGTGAAAATTCAGGCACCACTCTGATAAAGTGATCCAAATGACGCTTAACCTTCTTAACCTGAATCTAACTTTGAGCAATACTGAGTCCGTCGCGGGTTGAGAAAAAGACAGTTAGACCAAGTTTCTTGTTATGAACGCTGAAAACTCTATGCCTTGGTCTCGGATTCTCAGTGGCTTTGTCGCGATCGTTGTCGCTCTTGTAATGTTCTTACTGGGTGGCTGGTACTTTACTGCTTTTTTCGCAGTGATTATTTATCTCGGACAGCTAGAGTATTTCGAGCTAGTTCGCGCTAAAGGAATCGCCCCCGCTGTTAAAACGACGCTCGTCGTGACTCAAATTCTGCTCTTCATCTCAAATCTCAATCCAAATCTCGCAGATGCTATTTTCCCGGTCGCTGGAACGCTGATTTGCTTCTATCTACTGTTTCAGCCAAAATTCGCCACGATCGCAGATATTTCCGCCTCAATCATGGGATTGTTCTACGTAGGATATTTGCCGAGTTTCTGGATCAGACTGCGATCGCTCGAACAAGCCGACTTAAGCAATCTCCCTCTCGATGGCTTCTGGATCACTTCATGGCAAGGCTTAGAAGCTCTTCCTCAAGGCTTGACTCACACTCTACTCGCATTCGTGTGTATGTGGGCAGCCGATATCGGAGCTTACACAGTTGGACGTTGGATTGGTCGAACTCGCCTTTCTGACATCAGCCCCAAAAAGACTGTCGAAGGTGCAGTGTTTGGAGTGTCCGCTAGTGTCACAGTGGCGGTGATTGGCTCTTGGTATCTGGGCTGGTCGGGATGGCCCATCACCGGAGTTTCGCTCGGTCTGTTGGTTGGAATTGCCAGTCTGCTTGGAGACTTGACCGAATCGATGATGAAGCGAGACGCAGGTGTGAAAGATTCGGGTCAGTTAATTCCAGGACACGGCGGCATTCTCGATCGTGCTGATAGCTATGTGTTTACCGCGCCACTGGTGTACTACTTTGTGACTTTAGTTCTGCCATTACTGCCTCATTCCAGTTGAATTGCGACCCTGCATCGAAAAGTTGTGACGTAAGAGGGTGTTTTAAAAGTAGCTGTTCATTGCATTCACCCGCCCGAAGCTGAACCTCCGGGCTAACAGAGGAAAGCCCCCTCAACGGGACTAAGCGCCGCAGAAATTGCAATTTAGCCTGCTTTAGCAGGGTTGCGCCCATTAGTCCAGAGGTTTAGCTCAGGGCGGGATCGAACCGTAGCGAAGGGTCCTTAAATACTTTTCAAACGTCCTCTAACCTTCACGCAGGAAGGACAATAAGCTTTCCCTGACACGTTACCTTTTCGGGATCGATCGCTAATGCGTGAATTTCTGTCTCATCTCCCAAATTAAAAGTGTAGCCATCGAGATCAGAAAGCGGTAATCCTCGTTTTGCTGTGGCGTGAGGCAACCATTGAGGATTGACTAATTTGAGTAAGTTCGGAGCCGCGAGATCAAATCCAGTCCGAATCGCGATCGGTGTTTCATTCCCGCTATCTGAAACTAGAGTCGCCCCTAAAACGACTTGCTGCGATCGCAATTGAATCGTGAGATTTTGCAAATTGAGATCACGATCCCCGCCAATTCCCGCTGTCCCAGACCGTAGAAGCGTCTGAAGAAATTCCGTCACACCTGCTTTGAGTAAAGGCGCTTTGAGCGAGGTATTTAAGTCAGCTTCCTCTAACAAAACTGATCCCTCAATCCGAATCGGTTCAAGTAAACGTAACGGTTTACCCCGGACAATTTGACCTGCATTCACTCGAATATTTTGCCCGGTCAGTTGAATTTGATTCAGCGCTAATCCTTGATAGATTGCGTTCTTAGCCGAGAGCGCGATTTGTTGAATGTAGCCAGACAAAATTTGTCGATCGCCTGCCGTAATTTCAATCTGTAATTCTTCCACCTGCTCGACCTGGGATCGCAACCACAAACGGACGGCTGGCGCGAGTACTTTACTAATCACTCGGCTTCTTTTGCCCGTCGATTCTTCAAATTCAGGGATTTCGCGATCGCCCAAAGTCATACGCAGTTTGTGAAAGTCAAATTACAGCAGTGTACAGGAAACCCATGGCTTCTCCTAATGTCAGAAAAATTTGACAAATAGTTCCAGCTTGATCCCGAACAGCGATCCCAAATAGCTAAAAGTGTTATGAAACGATGACATTATGATCCCTGAATTGCCTGAAAACTCGTAAAACTATGATCAATAAAGCCTTTTGCCCCCTTGCTCGAAATGAAAGTTTCCTGCACGATATGAAGCATCTTGCGATCCCCAAATTCAGGAATTCCTGAACTCGGCGATCCCCTGACCGCGAAACTGCGATCAAAAAAAGATGCCGACCGCTTGAGAACGGACACACAAATCACGGAGAAGTGATATGGCTACAGAACGTCCCCCTCTCACTGAAATGACGCTGCGACAACTACGTCGAGTTGCCAGCGAATATGGCGTATCCCGTTACAGCCGGATGCGGAAAGATCAACTGCTCGCATCGATTCAGGAGATTGAACGGACTCGATTTTCTTCAACCCCGACCCCGACCCGTACCTTAGAGGCACAAGAAGCCGTGGAAGCAACCAAATTCGACGTTGGACAAGATGACCCTCAATTAGAACCCGTTGTCAGCACAAACGTGTTAGCGACTGTGGATGCAGATCTAATCGATCTCCCGGAAGGCTACGGAGAAAGCCGCATTGTCCTAATGCCGCGTGACCCTCAATGGGCATATACGTATTGGGATATCCCGAACGGTCACAAACAAGAGTTACGTGCTCAAGGCGGACAGCAGTTAGCGCTGCGTGTGTATGACGTGACGGATATTAATTTCGGGTCACAGGCTCCACACAGCGTCCAAGAATATCCTTGCGATGAAATGGCGCGGGAATGGTATTTGCCTGTTCCAGTTAGCGATCGCGATTATGCGATCGAAGTCGGGTATCGGGCAGTTGATGGTCGCTGGCTAGTGTTAGCGCGATCGGCTCCGGTGCGCGTTCCTCCGGTTTATCCGTCTGACTGGATTGAGGATCATTTCATCACTCTGTCTTGGGATGAAGACCTGCAAGGTAAGACCTTTGCTGAACTGGTTCCCCCAAGCCGCAAAGCTGAAATGGCTGTCGGTGCGGGCTTCCAAGGTGGAAACGCGATTTACGATGAAATCTTTGGCATGGCACAAACCACTGAGGCGATGCGAATTGCAGGATCGCTTTATGGTTCGATGCAACAGTCTGCTGCTGCGCCCCATCTCGAAACGATTAGCTCTTACGTGTTCCCGTCGGGTGTGGGCATGTGGGCGCTACCAACGGTTTCGGGTCTTACGATGTCAGGGGCTGGATTCTCGGCTTCTGCGCCTCCGATTCGTCCGCGTAAGTTCTGGTTGATTGCGGATGCGGAACTGATTGTTTATGGTGCGACTGAACCCGATGCAACGGTGACGATCGGCGGTCGTCCGATCAAGCTCAATTCGGATGGAACCTTCCGCTTCCAGATGTCGTTCCAGGATGGCTTGATTGACTTCCCGATCATGGCGGTGGCAGCGGACGGTGAACAGAATCGTGAGATTCATATGAAGTTCGAGCGGGAAACGCCTGCACGTCGGACAAATACCAAAGAAGAAGCCGTAGAAGAATGGCTAGCTTAAGTTAATCGTCGCGAGATGAGTGTCAAACCGAGTGGCTCATCTCGTGGGTTGAGTTCTCCCTTCCATCCTGATCAAGCAATTGGTCAGGTTTTTTTATCGGAACGTTGGGCGTACATTTAAGAGGGAGCGATCGATGTCACAATCGGTTTGCTCTCTAATGATTTGTGCTCTATGTATTAATTATGACTTTAGATGAATTGACCTCGACGTTGAGCGAATTGTTTGATCAACAAGTTCAAACGTTAGGGGCGGGTTCGTTTCAGATAGAAACACCGCAGTTTCGATTATTGGTTTTGCTGTCGGATGATCAGTCTTGGTTAAGAGTGTTATTGCCGATCGCACCTGCTCAAGATGCTGAACCGTATTGGGAACAGCTTTTAGAGTCGAACTTTGATTTGACGCAGGAAGCTCGTTATGCCCTGCATCAAGGGGTACTTTGGGGAGTGTTTCAGCATTCGATGGTGGGACTCGCGATCGACGATTTGCAATCTGCGATTCAGCGCTTGATTTCCCTCCAGCAGCAAGGATTAGATGAAGCCTTTAATGTGTTTGTTGAAAAGCGAATTCGACAGATTGTTCAGGCAGCAAAACGCCAGGGGCAATCGCTCGAAGCCACAATGCAAACGCTCGATCGCTTTTATCAAGAGGGAATTATGGGCGATTTGGCGATGGGATCACAGTCGCGCTCTGACACGATGGAGGCTTGGCAGCGACAATTAAGACGACTGTGGGACGAGGTGGAATCGTGAATTTAATTGAGGCACTGCGCGAGGATTATGCGCGATTTCCGAAGGATCAGAGCTATGACCTGTATGCGTCTGATGTGTTTTTCCAAGATCCGATGAATCGGTTTCGGGGAGTCGATCGCTATCGCGCCATGATCAAGTTTATTGATACAGCGTTTCTCAATGTGCGAATGGATTTACATACGATCGAGCAAATTGGCGATGATATTCAGATGCGGTGGACGCTAAGTTGGAACGCTCCGTTACCCTGGAAGCCGAGAATGGCGATTTCAGGGCGGACTGAGTTGAAAGTGAATTCAGCGGGATTAATTGCTTCGCATGTGGATTATTGGGACTGTTCACGATTGAATGTCGTGAAACAGATTTTTAATTCGAGTCAGGGGTGAGATTATTCAAAATCGTTCGCGGCTCCGGGTTGGTTGAGAAAATCTTCAGGTGATTTTGCGGCAGGTGGAGCGGGAGATTTACTCGGATCTGTCGCTTCTGGTTTTGCTGTTTCTGATTCTGTTGGTTTTGGTGTTTCTGCGGCTGTCGTCGTTGGCGTTGGGAGTTTTGTGTCTGCCACTTGGATGATGCGTTGCCAGTTGATATCACCGGAAGGTTGAATCGTGACTTGGATTGTATCGCTGGGTTTGGTGGCAGGTTTGGATGAATCGGCGGGTTTTTCTGCCGATTCAGGAGCGGATTTGTCGGTAGATTTGGCATCGCGCTTGATTAGTTGGCACTCGAACGTTTCACCGGGTTTGACCGATCGATAAACGGTTGCTTTGCCACAATCGATCGAGGCTTGCCCAATCTCTTTCTTTAATCCCTGCTCAAATTCGGTTTGAAGCTGTGCCATATTAATCAACCCTTTGACGCTGGCAGCTTCCCAGAAAATATTTCCTTGATTGTCCTGTTGTTTGACTGAGATCGGGAAACCTGCACCGGAATCGAGCACACCCACGCATTCAAAATTTCTGCCTGCTTCGGGTGTGATGTTGTTTGGACAGATGATAGATTTGAGCGAAGTTCCGCCTTGTTTAGCAATACCATCTTTGATGGTTGATTCAATGCTGGCGGTATCAAGTGTTTTACCGCAACCGATTAGAGAAAAGAGAACGAGCAGAGGAATGAGTTTGAACAGATTGAGATGACACATAAGCTAACGATTGGGTAAACCGATTCGGGAATCTAGATTAAGGGATTGAGAAATTTTTAGCAATAAAATTTCTGTATTGTCGATGCCTGGGGGTCGTGCGATCGAGAATGGATAGTTATTATCATTTGCAACCAAAATCGTATTCGCATCGATCACGAGAACATCTTCGATCGTCTGAAACGGAAATCGAAATCGAGTGTTTTCATCTTTGTTCAAATCATTTGGATCTTGAATGTTCAGGAGGTCTACAATTTCTTGTTTCTCGATCGTTCTATCTTGAGCTTGCTTTGTTAGGTTAATTTTGTATATTTTTTTGAATTGTGCTTCATCACCTTGCTTATTATCTCGTTCAATCACTAAATATTCATTCTCGTTAATCACAGCTATATCGCCTGTAGCATTGTTTGGGTCTTCTAATTTGTAATATCCAACCATGCCTTGAAATTTGCCAGTAGTCGCATCTGCTTTATAAATTCTGAGAAATCCTTCTGGGTCACCTTTGACGGTTCCTTCGAGCATGGGATAGAGAATTGTGCGATCGGGATTCATCGCCATCGATTCAAACCCTTTTGAACTCGCTAAATTCGCCGCACCACTAGGATTTTGAGGCGATCGCACAAAACTGCCTTGATTTGGAGTCTCGATCGGGGATTGCAGTAATTTTCCATCGCGATCGAAATGTAAGAGATACGGTCCAAATTCGTCACCGATCCAGAACGATCGATCTTTGGCAATCACAAACGATTCTGGATCAAAATCGGCACCTGTTAGCGAGCGATCGCTTCTCGTTAATTTGAAAGGAACTTTACGATCGGGATCAGCAAATTGAACCAGGCTGATAATTGTCACCGTTCCGTCTCCACCTTGACCACGAAAGTTCGGAGCGGCACGATATAGCCTAGGAAAGAAATCGGCGCTGTTGTCTTTCGAGCCGAAGCCGTTATCGGTTAAGAACCAGAAAGAAGAGCGATCGGCAAATTGCACCGCGCTAAATCCTTGGACGGGTTGCCCTTTGAAAGGTCCGGTTCGACCGTTTGCGGAAATTTTCGCGCCTGCATCACTGCCGGGAGCATAACTATCCGCAGCCAGTGAAGCAAATCCGATCAGCGTTGTTTGACTTGGTGCAGCAGAAAGTTTGAAGGCGAAAAAGAAGCTTAGCAATGCAATTGCTAAACGCCCAAACCAGCTTTGGTAAAACGGTTTACTCATGTCAGTAGCATTTCATAACAACATTAAGAAATGGCTATCAAACAGAAAACACACGGTTAAGCGTTGACTTTAGAAGGTGTTTGAAGAGTAATCGTTGAGACGCATTCAACCGCCCCGGAATGGAATTCGGAGCTAACAGTGCGAAGTCCGTTGAAAACGGACTGAAGACTTCAACTTGGCTTTTAGTCCCCTTCAGTGGACTTCGTTTGACTAGCCCCGAATTCCATTCCGGGGCGGGACAGCAACGAAGCGAAGAGACTTTCCATACTTTTCAAACATTTTCTAAGCGTTGACTTCAGACATTCAGGAACTGTTTCAATCCGTCTAGCATTTCCACAAGCTGCGAAATCAGTGTTGCTGCTTGTGATAAATCATTGTTGAGTGCTTGTTGTTCTAGCGTTGATGCGATCGCTTGCATTTCATACAATCCCACATTCGCGCTGGAGCCTTTTACATGATGCGCCGATCGCGAAACTGAGATTGCATTTTCTGATTCTAAAGCGGTCTTGGCAGCATTGAGATGGTCTTGAGTGTCTTCCCAGAAAATCTGGAGTAGCTCACGCTCAAATGTTTCATTACCATCGGAGATTTGATGAAGATGTTCCCAATCGATCGCTAAATTCATCTGCTGTTTCACCGCTTGTTGCTCTAACAATTCACCCCAATAGGTTAGCTTTTCGCTCAGTCTTTCTTTTGAAATCGGCTTACTCAGATAATCATCCATTCCCGATGCCAAACATCGCTCTCGATCTTCTAACATTGCATTGGCTGTTAGTGCAATAATCACGCTCTCGCGTTGAGACTGTTGCGCTCGAATCGCTCTGGTGGCGGCATATCCGTCTAGAATCGGCATTTGGCAATCCATTAAGACGAGATTATAGGGAATTTGATCAAGCATCTCGATCGCTTCTTTCCCGTTCGCCGCGACATCCGCAGTGTAGCCTAAATGTTTTAATTGGTTTAGAGTAACTTTCTGATTCACAATATTATCCTCAACTAGCAAAATTTTGAGCTTTGAATTTGTAGGATTCGGGATTGTTTGAACCGGAGAAATATTCGTTTTCACAGGTTCAGTCGGTGACATCAGACTCATGATGCAATCAAGCAATCGCGACTGTTTCACAGGCTTGATCAGATAGGCAGAAAATCCGAGTTCTGCCATCCGTTTCGCGCCGCCCCAACGGTGAACCGAAGTCATCATAATTAATTTTGTCGAGGCTAAATTCGGATCAGATTTGATTCGAGAGCCGAGCATTTCACCATCAATTTCGGGCATTTGCATATCGAGAATTGCCAGATCGTACGGTCTTTCTGAACGAGCATGATCGCGTAATTTCTCCAGTGCGATCGCAGCATTTTCCGCTTCATCGACTTCAATTCCCCAAGCGGAAACTTGATAGCGTACTATCGTTCGATTCGTTTCATTGTCATCGACAACCAGTAATCTTAAACGACTTAAATCGAGGTCGGTTGCAGGTTTCGATCGAGTTAAACCGCAGTCAATTTGCTTTTCAAAAGTGAGCGTGAACCAGAATTTTGATCCAGCTTTCGGACGGCTTTCGACTCCAATTTCTCCGCCCATTAATTCCACTAACTGACGCGAAATTGCTAATCCTAATCCGGTTCCCCCATATCGCCGAGTCATCGACGCATCGACTTGAGCGAATGGATGAAACAATCGGGTTTGAGCATTTTCAGGAATGCCGATTCCGGTATCTGTGACGGAAAATGCGATCGTCGCTGAAGTGGGCGTTTCTGATTCCAAAACAGCCTCGATGATCACTTCGCCTTGCTTGGTGAATTTAATCGCATTGCCCACGAGATTCGTCAGGATTTGCCTTAATCGACTCACATCGCCCCGCAAGTCGATCGGTAATCCGTGATGAATCAAAGTACCCATCTCTAACCCTTTCGCAAAGGCGGCAGGCGCAAACAAATCTGCAACTTCTTCAATGCAGGCAGCAAGATTAAAATCGAGTGTTTCTAACTCCATTTCTCGCGCTTCTAACTTTGAAAAATCGAGAATTTGATTGATCAAAGTCAGCAAATTATCGCCGCTGGTGCGAACGGTTTCGACAAAATCGCGCTGCGTCGCATTCAATTCAGTATCCAGCAACAAGCCAGTCATGCCTAAGACCGCGTTCATCGGAGTCCGAATCTCATGGCTCATCGTGGCGAGAAACGTACTCTTCATCTGGGAAGCCCTTTCTGCCTCGGCTCTAGCTTGTTCTAACGCTAAATTCTGTTCGGCTAACGTCGATCTCTGTTGGCGTTCTTGATCGAGTAACCGAGCTTGCATTAATGCGATCGCGACTTGATCCGCCAACTGAGTCAGAAACTCGACCTCAAACCTTTGCCACTGGCGCGGACTTTCACACTGATGCGCGATCAACAATCCCCACAGGCTCGGTTCTGCCTCGTTATCTTGATTCTGCAAAATCGGCACTACGAGATTCGCCTTGACCTGAAATTGTCGTAACAATCTTTGATGGCAAGGAGTCAGCGGTGTGATTTCAACATCATCGATCGCCGTGGTTGCACCTTGCTGATAGCGTCGCCAAGAGCCTTCTTTGAAACAGGTATCTTCAATGTGTTCACCCAAAGCTGAGATCCAGCCTTCTTTCACCGATTCGACTTCAACGACTCCATCCCAAGCTTCGTCAAAGCGGTACATGATGACGCGATCGGCTTGCAAAAACTGTCGTACTTCTGCCACCGTCGTTTCAAGAACTTCGTTAATGTGCAGCGATCGACGAATTCGCAGCGTAATCGCCGCCAACAATTGAGCACGAGCATTCTGTCTTTGCGATTCTTCTTCTGCTTGTTTGCGCTCGATAAATTGCCCGACTTGCGACGCGATCGCCACCATCATCGTTGTCATCATTTCTTCGTCCGGGGGCTGCACTCGATGACTAAACAGCGCAATCACACCGACTGATCCATCTCGACTCAGAATCGGGCATCCCATCGCCGCATGAAGTCCAACTTTGGCGGCAATATGCGATCGTAAAAATAATTTGTCATAAACGACATCACTCATCCAGAGCGGTTCTCCACTGCTCCAAACTCGTCCCGGTAAACCATACCCTGGCGCAAACACCCACGACTGAGACGAGCTTTCAAACTCGGTGAATTGTCCGACCATTCGGCTCCAATGAGCGATACAGCGAATGTGATCTGCGGTGCGATCGGCAAGCCATAATTCACCAAAATCCCAATTTGCGTGTTCACAAATGGTTTGAAGCAGTCGAGGAGTGGCTTCATCGAGCGTGGCAGATTCCGCCAAAACCCGTGTGACGACGTGTTGAAGCTGGAGTTGAAGCTGCATTCCAGTCGATCGCAGTTGATTAGCGGATTGTTCTAGCTCCCGAATTTGGCGACGTTGTTCGAGGAGAGTCATCGCCTGCTGACAGAGCGATCGTAATGCTTCTTTTTGAGATGATTCTAAACTCTGCGGCAGATAGTCCATCACGCAGAGCGTTCCCAGCGCATACCCATCCGAATCAATCAACGCCATGCCTGCATAAAATCGAATCGGTGGCAAATCTGACCCTAACGGATGAGTGATAAAGCGTTCATCTCCAGACGCATCCACCACAACGACCACATCCGATTGTGTCAGGGTGTGATTGCACATTGATTTGCGGCGCGGCATTTCAGTGACATCGATCCCAAATCTTGCTTTGAAAACTTGACGATCGACATCCATAAAACTCAAAAGCGCGATCGGTACCCCGCAAATCTGAGCAGCTAACTGAGCCAAACTATCAAACGCTGCTTCGGGTGGGGTGTCAAGAATGCCGTACCCGTAAAGGGTAGTCAGCCTTGCTGCTTCTTGTTCAGGTGATGCCATCATAGAGTTCTACTGGGGGCAACAGGCATTCCTCTTTTCATAGCAGGTCGGACGCTGCTCGATTGTATTAATCGTTGCACCGCTGGGGGTTAAGCGCTCAGGTTTCGTCTCGAATTAACCAAGTCACCATTCCTAACACGAAGAGCCAAAACGCCCAAGTGGGAACTTGTAGGTAGGTGAGCACTTCTGAAGGAAGTAGAACAAGTCGCACGGTGAGTAATCCCAGAAATAGTAGCACAGTCAAGATCCCGATTAACATTTCGCCCTCGTTTATTCTAAAAATCCTGAGAGTCAGTTATATGAAGCGAACACTCATAGGAAGTGCAGATATGTCTTCGATCGTACAATACGAGTCTGGATGTGTTTTAGAAATTTTCGCTTCGTTCGCGCCCGCCCCGGAATGGAATTCGGAGCGGGTGAACAACGCAGTGAACAGACCTTAAAACACGCCCTAAATTCAATAAGACACAAAGATTCTCATTACATTCGACTTTGATTTATGGGGAGCTTCTAAATCATGGGATATTCAAAACAGATAGCAATTTGGGGAATCGGATTATCGATGTTGGTGGCGATTCCAGCGATCGCACAGTCTGATAATCTTAGAAGCTTAACGCTCGATAATCAGACGAGTTCGGGCATGATGATGGGATCGACCGGGGGTAGAACATCGCTACCTGCGGTGGTGAGTAATAACGATCGACAAAATCAAAGATGTCTCGGCTTTGGTGATCCGTCTCCGGATCATACATTGGTGCTGAAGCGTCCGTTTTCTTCGGTGTCGCTGCGAGTGGATAGCGGTGGCGGAGATACGACGCTGTTGATTTCGGGTCCGGGGGGTGTGCGCTGTGCGGATTCGGGTGAATCAGGAGGCGATGTGCGAGTGCAGCAAGATGGCTGGGAAGCCGGAACTTACCAGATCTGGGTAGGGACTGTAACCCCGAATGTGAATCGGGATTATCGTCTTATCGTGCGGGGAAAATAGCGATCGCGTTCATCACTTTAGCGATACTTTGCTCGATCGATTCAGTAGCGGTCGAGCAAATGACTTCCGGATCGAATGGCGCTTCATACGGATCATCGATTCCGGTAAAGCGTTGAATTTCCCCGTTTCGCGCTTTTTGGTACAGTCCTTTTACGTCTCGCTGTTCACAAACTGATAAAGGCGCATCGACAAAGATTTCGACGAATGAGCCGATTTGCTGGCGAACTTCCTCGCGAGCGGCGCGATACGGTGAAATCGCAGAAACGAGAACAATCACATCATTTCGGGTGAGCAAATGTGCGACAAATCCGATCCGGCGAATGTTTTCGATGCGATCGCTTTGACTAAATCCTAAGCCTTTCGTCAAGGTTTGCCGCACTAAGTCCCCGTCTAGATGCTCAACTTTCAAGCCTTGATCGATGAGCTTTTTGTAAACCGCTTGGGAGATTGTTGTTTTACCTGCTCCACTTAATCCTGTGAACCAGACGGTTAAACCTTTTTGAGCGATACGGGGTTCGAGTAACTCTAACGATTCGATCGGTTGCAGCATCATTAGACGGAATTCCTCACATAGTTCTCATAGTCGATCGCAGAAACGGTGTGCGATCGTAGTCGTTGATAGTATTCATCGATCAAAGTGACACCTGTTTCAGTGGCAGCTTGATGATGATAGTGAGCGGGATCAATCACAGCCGCAGCACGATCGATCAAAGCGCGATCGAGTTGAAAATATTCTGCGAGTTTCTCGGTTTCTCTATGAGGATTGGTCATGAGATCCTCATAGCTCAAGAAATAGACAGGTAAATCGCGAGTGAAATACGTTGCTGCTAAGTTGAATTGCAGCCAGAATCGCAAATGTCGATCGACATCCCAACCTTCCCAATTGAGAAACAGCGATTGATTCGATTTGAGAAAGCTAGACGGCGATCGAAATGTCAAAATCACATTCAAGCTGTAACCGAGTTCGGTCAGGACTCGCTGCCACACCGGAAACGTGAGGGAAAAGCGCGGATCTTTTAGACCGATCGAGGTAGATTCGCCCCACTCTTGAAGAATTTGAGTTTTTAGATTTTGCTCGTGTTCGAGAAAGCGATCGCTCTCCCAGTCTTGTTCAGTCGGGAAAAAGAAATCGGTGTAGCAATGTCCCAAAGCTTGAACCAATTGGTTATTCGCTTCATTGATCCATTTGAGTTCAAAGAAAACCGGATTGTGTCCGCCTTGGATGAAGTGTTGATCTGAGCCGAAATCGATCCCAAATTCCGATAAAACGTGACTTGTAACCGATGTTCCGCTGCGTTGTGCGCCGAGAATGAGAAACGCCGTTTTCATGAGCAAAATCGCAGAACTTTTCAATATTAAAAGAAAAGTTCTAGAATCCCTACCTCACTCTGCGGGATTAAAATGATCTGACCCGATCGCATCTTTAAAACTAGAAAATTCCGATCGCTCTAATCGCTCTTCCAGTCCTTGCAGAATCCGCTTCACCATCGTTGGACCTTCATAAACCCAACCTGTATAAACCTGGACTAGACTTGCTCCAGCCGTAATCTTTTCCCAAGCATCATCGGCTGAGAAGACTCCTCCGACTCCGATGATCGGTAAAGTTCCACCCGTTTGTTTCCAAATTGAACGAATCACCTCAGTCGATCGCACCCGCACTGGAGCACCACTAATTCCGCCTGCTTCCTCAGTGATCGGATTGCCGCGAACGGTTTGCGTTTTCAGTCCATCTCTTCGGATCGTGGTGTTGGTCGCAATGATGCCAGAGAGTTGATAACGCTGAGCTAGATCAACGATCGCAGAAATATCTTCCCATTCCAAGTCGGGTGCAATCTTGACGAGCAGCGGTTTTTCAGACTGATTCTCGGTTTGGAGCGCGGACAGAATTGGCTCCAATTGATCCGTTGCTTGAAGCGATCGCAGTCCGGGCGTATTTGGAGAACTAACATTCACAACAAAGTAGTCACCGAGCGATTTCAACAATCGGAAGCTGCCTAGATAATCTTCTGCGGCTGATTCAAGCGGTGTGATCTTCGACTTGCCGAGATTGATCCCAATCGGAATTCCTGATTTTCGGTGTTCGAGACGCGATCGTAGTGAAGCCGCTCCCTGATTGTTGAATCCCATCCGATTTAGAGCAGCGAGATCTTCGGTTAAGCGAAACAGTCGAGGTTGAGAATTGCCGGGTTGTGCGTGAAACGTGACGGTTCCCAGTTCCGCAAATCCGAAACCAAAACTCGACCAAACATTCGCCGCAACACCATCTTTATCAAAACCTGCCGCCAACCCGATCGGATTCGGAAACGTCAAGCCCCAGAGCGATTGAGCTAATTTCGGGGACTCATAGCCATAGAGATGATCAACCTGCGATTGCATCCATTGGGCAGAATTTAGCCAAGACAGCGATCGTAAAGTCTGAACATGCAGCCACTCTGGATCAGCATTCAAACCCGAAAACAGCACTGGACGAAGAATCGATCGATAAAAATCTGACACTGGAGAAAAATTCAGTAAAAACAAGAGAGCATCGCTACAGTAGCGCATTTTGAGCCACGATAGCTTCGCTGCACCAAGCGTGTTCGCGCTGTGTGATTTCGTGCAAAACCTATCTCCTCCGGGCACTCTAAAAAACGAGTAGGCGCGTCTGCCTGACACAGAAGAGCTATTCCCCCGGCTGATTTACATGGGTCACTCGAAAGAGACAACGCAATCTGAACAACAACTCAATGCCCTCAGTCGCGTCCTGCAACGTCTGCGAGAGGGTGACACTGTTGCGATCGAGACCATTTACGCCTATCTCACGACTTGCTTTGCGTTCGATCTCGTTTGGATTGGCTTATACGATCGTATAGAACATCGCTTGTTTGGCAAAGGGGGTAAGAGCACGATCAAAGATGCGCCGTTCTTAAAACAACGATTTACCCTGACTCCCGGAGATATTCTCGAACAGGTCGTGATTCAGCAAAATCCGCTCACTCTGCCTGATTTACGAGCGGAACAACGTGCGAATGAATGGCGAAAATTTGCTGAAAAAGCGAATATTCAAGGCACAGTCGTCTTTCCAATTTCGTTTAAAGATCGGTGTTATGGAGTCGCGATCGTCGGTTCAAGCCTGTGGGGAAACTTTCCAAGACCCGAAGAACAATCGTTAATTTCAATCGCACTCGGTGAATTTGCAGCAACACTAGAAAGCGCAGAAAAAGAATGGAAGCGACAACAGATTAAGCAATTGGATCGTCCGATGTTGTCAATGCTATCGGAACTACGATCGCTACTAAATTTTGAGCAGCGCCTCGATCGCGTGATCGACCAAACTCAGAATTTTGTTCAACCTGCTCGTACCAGTGTGTATTGGTTTGAGCGAACCCGTCGTTACTTCTGGCGTAGAGCAACTTCGCAGAAAGGAACGCGACTGATTGACGATTCATCAGGCTTAACCATTCAGGAAATGAGCAGTTTTTATCAAGCTCTACAAGCCGATCAAGTAGTCGCGATCGGAGAATCGATGAGCCTGATTAAAGCAGATATCACGCTCCGAGTCATGGAATTTATTCGAGCGCGATCGCTAATTGCTGCCCCGATTTTGTATCAAAACGAATTACTCGGATTTCTCACAGCGGAAAGTGACGAATCGAAGATTTGGCAGGATGAAGATAAACAATTCATGAAAGCGGCGGCTCAGATGCTTGCACTCGTATCGCCGCTCGAAGGCATGGAAACCACGATCGAACAAGTCAAACTCGATCAAGCATTAACCGCAAAAATTGCTCAAGCGATTTATAGTACGGGCGATGGAGTGACCGCACTTCAGAATGCCGCGAACTTGTTGAATCAGCGGTTAAAAGTCGATCGGGTTCTAGCTTTGGCATATGACCCAGATCAAGATGCGTTTGAAGTCCGATACCAAACTCAGCCAAAATACAAGCGCCCGTTACCGTCTTGGTTTGCATCACTCAGCCCGATCGATTGGCAAATGTTGGAAAAACAATCCACGGCGATCGCGATTGAGAATTTGGAAGACGATTTGCGATTTGCGGCTTGGCGGACTCCGCTCCTCGAAATGGGAGTGCGATCGCTGTTAGTGTGCAATACGGCTCCAGAAAAATCCGTGGAAAGCTTGTTAATTTTGGCAAACGAAGCGCCCCGATCGTGGAACCAGTCTGAAGGCGAATTTACGAAAATTGCGGCTCAACAGATCGGGATCGTCCTCAGACAGTGGCGACTCCAGCAGCAAAACGACCAACAGCAAAAGATTTACCAAACCATTCAATGGGGATTGAATACGATCCAGCAAACGCAGCATTTGGATCTGTTGGAAAAATCTGCATTGCAGTACATTGCTCAACTTTTAGAAGCACCGATGGCGGTTTTGGTGGCTTGGTCAGCAGGGCGACGAGTTGGACGAATCGTGCAATCGAATCAAGAGCGCAAATTCAACATAGATCCGGTTCTGAAAGTCTCGATCGAGACGGATATCTTTCTCCATCGCGTTCTGGCACATGACGGAATTTTATCGGTGTCGATCGACGAAATCCCGATCGAAACTCGTCAATGGTTGAACGCGCCCGGAATCGGTCAACTGTTAGCCATCACACTCAGAACGGCTCCCGAACATGAACCGACTGCGATTCTACTCGTAGCAGATAGTTTAGGGAGACAGTGGCTCGATCGACAATTGACCGTTTTAAACACACTGGTCGCACAGCTTGCCTGGTCACGGCGGCATCTCATCGTCGCGGAAGTTCTGAAACGCGATCGCGATCGATTAGAACGTTTGAGCTGGTACAAACACCGTCGATTAGAAGATATGTATCGATCGGTAAAATTCAGTGCGTCTCGCTTGAGTGAACTGGCACAAAACGATGCCAGACAAGCTCAATTTGTCCGCCAAATTGATGACGCGATCGAACCTGTGCGCCAAGTGATTCGTGATGAACAATGGCAACTCACGGTCAGAAACGAGACGGTGCAGATGATTGGACTCGTGAGAAGAGCACTCGATCGAGTTGAACATTTACTGAAACAGCGGCAACTCTGGTCACAAGTTCACCATGAAATCAATCCGATGATTTTCGGGGACATTACCAAGATCGAATTGGTGCTGTATGAATTGCTACTGATCGCTTGTCAAAGAGCCAACCCAGGCGGACGGATTGATATTTGGTGTCGGCAGATCGATGTTGAATGGATGGAAATTGCAATCACTGACGATGGCACGATCGAGCCGCGACTGATCGAAGAACTTGAAGCCGGACGTGCCGTGGATCTCCTTGCTCCGACAACATTAGACAAACCGCCCGGACTTCATCTCGCCATCTGTCAAGCTTTGATGCAACAAATGGGATCGGAATTCAACCTTTACAAACTCGACGATGGACGCATCATGAGCCGATTAGTACTCCCGATCGGGTGAGATTACGGAAATTCAAACCTTTGAGCTTCACAACCGAAAACTACCGATACAATGTTCGCTTGAAGGGCGATTCCTGCGTTCATTGTGAGGGTGATATGTCTGCGGCACTCAATTCAAAGCGATCGAAAAAACCAGCGGCTTCTGTGCGGCAATTACCGAACCGAGAACAGCCGCCTCAATGGTTACGATCGCTGCTTCTCACTCAGCAAGTTTCCGTATTTGCCACATTTGTACTAGCTGGGGCGGTACTTGCCGTTTATGGCTGGACGGTTTATGCTCAACAGCTTTGGGGCAAAGAATATAGTCGCCTCGAACAGTTGCGCCGCAACGAGCGTCAAATCACAACCAGCGGAGAGGTTCTGAAGAATCAAATTGCGAATCAGTCGAATCGTCCCGGTTCTACGCTGGTGCCGCAAAATCCTGATAATTTGATTTTTCTCAGAACGGCTCCGGCTCGTCCTGAAAAGCCCGTGAGTGCATCCTCGCAATCCTCGCCTGTCGCACCCCTAGGTTACTAACTATGTCAAAACGAGGAAAGCCTACCTCCTCAGTGCGTCGTCCGGTATCGAGTTCTGTCAGTCGATCGAATTATTTATCGATCGTAGAACAGTTTCGTGTTCGTATTCTCGATACTCCGCTAACTGCACAATTGATCGAGCGCTTTCGTACCGCACAAGCGAAACCTAGTGCTCGTCGGCTGTTTCTCGTTTGGGCAATTCTCGTTAGCGCAACGGTGCTCTTGACCCTGAATCTAGTTCGGCTGCAAGTCTTTCAATCTACAGATTTACTCAAACAGGCACGCGCTCAACAAACAACTTTTTTGCGTCCGTTTGTGCCGCGTCGTCCAATTACCGATCGCAGTGGCAATGTGCTCGCGATTGATCGTCCGGTGTATACGCTCTACGCTCATCCAATTGCCTTTAAAGAACCGAAAACCGAGATTGCAACGAAACTTTCAGAGATTCTCGGCACATCTGCGGGTGAGTTACTTCAGCGCTTGAATTCTGCCGAAAGTGGAATTCGAGTTGAATATGCGGTATCTGAATCGGCAGCCGATCGCATTCAATCGCTACAGCTTGACGGGCTAGAACTCGCTCAACAACAACAGCGACTGTATCCACAGCAGAATTTAGTCGCGGATGTTGTCGGATATTTGGATATCGATCGCATCGGGCAAGCGGGTGTGGAATATGCTCACAAAAATCTACTGGAACGATCGGTGAAATCGGTGCGCTTGAGTCGGACAGGATCGGGGGTAATGATGCCCGATCGACTTCCGGGCGGATTTTTGCAGGTGGATAACTTACATCTGCAATTGTCGATCGATAATCGGGTTCAACGAGCCGCCTTAGATGCCCTTCAACCGCAGCTTAAGAAATTCAACGCAAAACGTGGGGTTGTGATCGCAATGGATGCGAAAACCGGGGAAATTCGGGCAATGGCATCTGATCCGTCTTATGACCCAAACCAATTTTATAAAGCGAACGTTGAGCAGTTTAAGAACTGGGCGTTAACCGACCTGTATGAACCGGGATCGACGTTTAAGCCGATTAATATTGCGATCGCGCTCGAAGCAGGAGCGATTAAACCTGATCAAGTGATCAACGACGAAGGCGCAATCCAGATCGACGGGTGGCCCATTCAAAACTTTGACTATTCGACCGCAGGCGCACGCGGACCCAGCACGATTACCCAAATCATGGAGCATTCGAGTAATGTCGGCATGGTGCGAATCATTCAACAGATGTCGCGTCCGACCTATTACGCTTGGCTTCAAAAAATCGGACTCGGTAAGCCGACTGGAATCGATTTACCGTTTGAAACGGCTGGACAGTTAAAGGATCAAAAGACGTTTCTAGAATCTCCGATCGATGCGGCGACGAGTTCTTTTGGTCAAGGGTTCTCCCTCACTGCTCTACAACTGGTTCAGCTTGAGGGTATTCTTGCAAGTGGCGGCAAGTTACTCACGCCTCATGTCGCTCAAGGCTTATTCGATGAGCGTGGACAACCCTACTGGCAAGCGAATTCTGCGGAACCGAAGCAAATCTTTTCACCGCAAACGGCTCAAACCGTTCTTCAGATGATGGAATCGGTGGTGAAGAATGGAACTGGAAAAGCGGCGCAAATTCCCAACTATCGAATCGGTGGAAAAACCGGAACGGCACAGAAAGCAGGTCCAAACGGGGGCTATATTGAAGGCGCGAAAATTACCAGTTTTGTGAGTATTTTCCCGATCGAGGCTCCGCGCTATGTGGTTGCGGCGGTGATTGATGAACCGAAAGGCGAAGATGCGTTTGGTTCAACCGTTGCGGCTCCGATCGTCAAAGCGGTGATGGAAGCGCTGATCGTGGCTGATAAGATTCCGCCTAGTGCAGACGCGGCTCCTGTTCCGAGTCCAACTCCGTCACCTTGATACAGTTCGGTTGTACAACAGATTGCTAAGCTGTTTAATCAGAGTTTGACAAGTGGATGGATAGTTTAGCGGAAGTTCGGAAAGTGATTATTGTGGAGCGAGATCCGGTGTTCCGATCGGGCTTGCTTGGCTGTTTTAGTCGATTTCCAGAATTTCGAGTCGTCGCAGAAGCGGAATCGATTCCGATCGCATGGCGAACTTTAGCCGAATTCTCTCGCGATCGCATTGATGCCATTCTGATCGGAGTCGGAATCGAATTCGCGCTACAAGTCAAATTGCAGTATCCAACGATTCCGATTCTCTTAATCGAGCCATTCACTGAACTGGAATTAAGAACCGCATTTCAAGCAGGAATTGAAGGCTATTGTCCGAAAGGAAGTTCGATCGCTGAATTTGTCAGTGCGATTCGCGAAATCACTTCCAGCCAACCTTACTGGCGACCGGATGTATTGCAGCAGTTGACCGTATCAGGAACGCGATCGCAGTCGATTAGTGTTGCAAAAGTGATTCGGCAAAATTGGCGATCGTCGGGATTGTCTCAGATTGAAGCGGCATTAAATGACATCGAAGCACAATTACGATCGGGTAATCTTTCCGCGCTCGATCGGCTTTTTCTAACGGGACGAAAACGCGAACTCAAAGCGGCTCGATGGCTGGTTCAAAGAGCGTTACCGTCTGAAGAAATTCGACCGAATCCACGAGCGATCGTACCTGTAGAATCTGCGCTCACGGTTTCAGAACCTTTAGAAGTCGTGCCAGAAGCGCCGCGCCCGAAGGCATGGCAGGGAGAAATTCTCGATCGTATTGCCGCAAAACTTCAATCGAATCTCGATAACTTAACGAATATTCCACTGGAAATCGACATTCTAAGAATCGAAAAGAAGCGGGAATTATTTTTTACGATTCTGCGGCAGTTTGAAGAATTGCTCGATGAGTTGAGATTTTCTCAGATTCAACCGGATCAATTCGCAGCAAAACAATCCGATATTTTGCGCGATTTGTGGCAAGCGAGCGTGATGCAATTTTTCGGGAGATATTCGATGGTTCGAGTCAAAAGACAAGACATCGAAATTGTCGCCTCACTGCTCAACGAATCCACGATCGTTCAAACTCAAATCCTTGATCAAATTCCGCTAACTCAGGCAATTTTTGAGCACTTACTGTTTGAAACGCCCTTGATTGTCGATCAAATGCGGTACGAAGTGGGCACGATCGAAGCCCGCGATCGTGCGATTGATCTCTTAGAAAATCTCATGATTCAGATGGCGAATGCGGTGATTCAACCGCTTCTGAATCGGTTCGCCAATCTCGAAGCGATCAAACAAGGATTCTACGATCGACGCTTGTTATCCACTCGTGAAATTGAACGATTTCGCAATGATTTATCCTGGCGATTTCGAGTCGAGCGGTACTTTACCGACCCAAAATTAGTCTTTGAAAGTCGCTATCGATTATTCGTTCTAACGGAATATGGCATCGATCGAATTGTGGTTTATTTTCCTAGAACCGAGGAACTCGAATCGCTTTCAGGGGTACAGTTCGCGGTCACTCTCGCACTCGAAACTCGTGATGCGATCTCTCCAAGATTGAGAGGAACGATCGCGTTTTTCGGCAGTGGAATTGTCTATATTTTGACCGAAATCATCGGACGGGGAATTGGACTAGTCGGGCGCGGAATTCTCAAGGGCATTGGAAAATCGGTGAAAGGATAGCACAAATTCGCGCTAGAACGGCACAATATTATCAGCAAAAATGCACCGACACCTTGAATTTCGGGCACAAATCTGCAACATTTTCAAATAGAGCGATTAGACTAAACTTGCCACCTCTATTTTGAATTCCACATTAATAACGTCTGGTCCCGACGGGAGCGCAATCTATGCTTGAGATTACTGGTGCATTATTTCTGATTGTTTTAGGCTACATCATTGGATCAGTCCGCATTGTTGAGCAGGGCGATCAAGCGATCGTGCAACGACTCGGACAATTCAAACGCATCCTTAATCCAGGATTAAATTTTGTGATTCCGCTGATGGACACGGTGCTGATCGAAACGATTCGGGAACAGCTCCTAGACATCGAACCCCAACGCGCATTCACGAAAGATAATGTGCCGATCGAAGTCGATGCAGTCGTTTCCTGGCAGATTCTCGATCTGAGAAAGGCGTACTACGCAGTTGAAGACCTCGAAGAATCGCTCAAGCAAATTGTGATTTCGACGATGCGAAACGAAATCGGACAACTGACGCTAGAAGAAACTTTTTCCTCAGCAGGTGCAATTAATCAAGCGTTACTGCGTCAGCTTGATAAATCTACGGCAAACTGGGGCGTAAAAGTGATTCGAGTCGAGGTGCAAGAATTTCAAATTTCTCCATCTCTACGCGAATCGTTGGAAAAAGAGCGGGCAGCCCGAAGCGAAAAGCAAGCCGAACTCACCCGCACTCAAGGAACCGTTCAATCGATTCAACAGTTAGCGCAAGCACTCCAGGGACAAATGAACGCGGATGATGTGTTGCGCTATTTGGTGGCGAAAGATTACGTCACCGCAAGTATGGAACTGGGTCGAAGCGATAATTCTAAAATCGTCTTTATGGACCCACGTGCTTTGAATGAAGCTGTAACCGATTTGATGGGACATGCCGAAGTGATCCAGCCTCGCGATCGCGGCAATATCGACGGAAACGGTGACGCTTAGAGATTAGGAGGCTAGGGCGTGTTTTAAAGCCTTTTCACTCCGTTGCTCACCCGCCCCGAATTCCATTCCGGGGCGGAAGTGAACGAAGCGAGGGGTTTCAAAACACGCCCTAGCCCTCCTTTTTTTCTCGCCAAATGGCATCGGTAACCCGGCAAGCATCACGCATTTCTGCCACATCATGCACCCGAACTACATCGGCTCCATTGACGATCGCGCTCACACAAGCGGCAGCCGTTCCCCACACTCGCTTCTTTGGATCAGGCTGGTCGAGAATGTGCCCGATAAAGCTCTTGCGAGACGCTCCGACTAGAATCGGACAATTTAACGCTTGAAAGGCTTCTAATCGTCTGAGAATCTCCAAATTTTGATCGTACTTTTTCGCAAATCCGATTCCTGGATCAATCATGATTTGAGAAATTCCATGTGCGATCGCGCTTTCAATTCGTTCTTGCAAGAATTCGTTAATTTCCTGAATCAAATTCTCATACTGCGTGAGGGATTGCATTGTTTTCGGTGTTCCTTTCATGTGCATCAGAATGATCGGAACACCTAATTTACCAACGGTTGAAAGCATCTCTGAATCGAAGACCGCTCCAGAAATGTCATTGATCATATCCGCTCCAGCAGCGATCGCTTCTTTAGCAACTTGCGATCGAGTCGTATCTACAGAGATCGGAATCTCAAACTTCTGCCGAATCGCTTCGATGACTGGAACGACGCGATCGAGTTCTTCCTGCAATGTCACCTCATCAGCATTCGGGCGCGTGGATTGTCCACCGATGTCGAGAATGTCCGCACCATCTTCGATCATTTGAGCCGCTTGAGCGATCGCATTTTCCAAGGTGTTGAACTGTCCCCCGTCGCTAAAGCTATCCGGTGTGACGTTTAGAACGCCCATAATGTAGGTTCTTTGTCCCCAGTGGAAGGTCGATCGCGGTAGTTCCCAAGCTTGCATAGCATCATTTCAGAGTGTGAGACTTTGATCATCTCATCAATGCTCGTGCGCGTTGAAGATTTTAGATTCGTGCTCGTGAAATTAGCATCAATCTCGTTCCCTACCTTTAGGTAGAGATTGATTCCGGTACTAAGACAGACGAAAAACAGAAGTCGATCGACCAATGATAGTTCCAGTATTGTTATGGAGTAATCGCTATGCTGTCGAATGTACTTGCTGCTGCGTTTCAACTACCGCCATCGGGTGAATTGTGGAACTGGCAAGGCACACCCTTTATCGTCGGTGCTTGCTTGCTCGTATTGTTAATCGGTTCGCGCACTATCAAATATCCTCATACCGGTGCAAGAATGCCGCTGCCGTTCTCGAAATCGCTGTTTAACAACATTAGTGTTGCAGGATTCCTAGCTTGCATGAGCTTCGGTCACATTCTCGGCTTCTTGCTGACTCTGGGATTTGCAAACACTGCACTCCGATAGTTCAAGTCTCTGCACAGTAGGGACAAGATTCGCCAGGGTGATAGTGCGATGAAGCTTGATCAGTTTGAGAAAGCGGATATCCACAGGCTTGACACATTTCATAAGAGCCATCATTCAAACCGTGAGTAACCGCGACTCGCTGATCAAACACAAAACATTCACCCTGCCATAAACTTGCTTCGGGTGGTACTTCTTCTAAATATTTGAGAATGCCACCTTCTAAGTGATAGACTTCCTCAAATCCCTGAGAAAGCATGTAGGACGAAGCTTTTTCACAGCGAATTCCACCCGTACAAAACATCGCTACTTTCTTGTGCTGAGTCGGATCAAGCTCGGATTGTACATAGTCGGGGAACTGTCGAAATGAAGCAGTTTTCGGATCGATCGCACCTTTAAAACTCCCGATCGAGACTTCAAACTGATTCCGCACATCAATCACCGTTACGTCTGGATCAGAAAGAATCTCATTCCAATCCTGCGGTTTCACATAAGTTCCAACTTGCCGAGTCGGATCAACTTCTGGACAGCCCAGCGTGACGATTTCCTTTTTCAGCTTGACTTTGATGCGATCGAATGTGCGCAAGTCTGTTTCCGATTCCTTCACGCTCAAATCTGCAAATCGCGAATCTTGGCGTAAATGATCTAGAACTGTGTCGATCGCGTCTCTTGATCCGGCAAGCGTTCCATTAATGCCTTCTTGCGCTAATAGAATCGTTCCTCTCAAATTCTGCGCCTGACAGAGTTCGAGAATCGGCGATCGCAATTCGACATGATCGGGCAGTGAAACAAATTTGTAAAACGTCGCAACCAACATAAGCCCCAAGAAATCCTGAATATTTAGTTTAGCGCCTAGAGTTTTCCGTGATTCGATCGACAATGATTGAAGCTGAATTTAAGAGACTCTCGCTTCTCATCTATGCTGCTCAAATCATTTCACCTTCTCGGATCTGCTGCTTTGATCGCGCTCATTGTAGGCTGTTCTTCTCAATCTCCAACTATTTCAACTTCTCCTACTCCGATCGTCTCCACCTCTCCCAGTACTCAGTCCCTACAATCGAGTCCTGAAGTACCACAAGCCACAGTTAAAAAAGATTCGCGCACTGTTGAGAAATGTGTGATTCGGATGGTGAAAGTGAATGACCCAGAATCGCCGCTAAACGTGCGATCGACTCCGAACGCTGACTCGAAAGAAAACATCGTAGGACAGCTAAAAAATGGCACATTCGTAGACGTGCAAGCTGAAGAAAATGGCTGGTTCAAAATCAGCGGCGAGACTCCGGGATGGATTGCTCGATCGAGAACCGAACATAGCTGCAATGAACGAGTTGAGCGGATTGAATTAGGGCAGGGTTCGATCGAAATTCGCGATCGCTTTATTGGTGGTGGAATTCACAGTTATCGCTTCAAATTCGACAAAGGACAGCGGATCACCGTGACGAGTTCTAGCGGGCAGCTTCCGCTGAGCCAAAGGCAACGCGGTTCGATCTTTCCGGTGATTATCGCGCCAGATGGAAAAGCGATCGTTGGCTCACCGGATCAGCCGAGTCCCTGGACAGGTGAACTACCTGAAACTGGAGAATACACGTTTCAGTTTGAATCGAACTTTAAAGGGTATGCGTATACGTTTTCGATCGATGCACGCTGAATCTTCTAACAATCCTGCAATCGCGTTAGAGCCACCACCAAACTATCGACAGAAGCGCGAACCGTCGAAGCAGAATTCCCAGAATTCACCAGGATACTAAATACGATCGGTGAATAGTTCCGAGGAGTCACATATCCCGACAGCGCCACCACGCCGGAAATCGTTCCAGTCTTTGCTGACACAATTCCTTGAGCCGGAGTGCCACGAAATCGGCTACTTAAGGTGCCACTCACTCCGCCGACCGGCAGCGATCTCCGAAAGGTTGCCGCATCCGGTCGCAGTGCCATCGCTTGCAAAGTTTGCACAAACGCTTCTGCACTCGCACGATTGCTCGAAGCCAGTCCCGAACCATCGACCATTCTGTATCGATTGGCGTTGACCCCCAACTCAGTGAGAATCGATCGCACTGCGGCAATTCCGCTCGTCGTCGTGTCTAAACTATTTGGGTCTTGCAGGCGACCTAATGTTTTTAACAACGCTTCTGCATACGCATTATCGCTATCCTGATTTGTGGAAAAAATCAGACTCGATAACGGCGGCGAAATCACAGAAGCAAGCTCCACTTCTCCCACAGGTGCAGGAGTCCGCTTCACCAGCGTTGAACTTTTCACTTGAATTCCTGCACTCGCTAATCGACTGCGAAACTCTCCAACAAAATTGTTGCCAGGATTAGAAATCGCATAAGAATAAGTGCTGTTCTGATTCAACATCAAACTATTAATCAGCGGCGCATAAGGCTCACCGCGATGCGTCGGATTCCAATTCGGATTAAATTCCGCACCTCGAAACGCCGTATCATCTCCGATCAGTTGATTGACTTGCCGAATTCCCCGCTGACGAAGTTGTTGTGTCAATGAATTCAACTGAGCATTTCCAAAGCTCGGATCACCCTGACCAATCACTCGCAGCGTCGCCAAATCAGGCGTATTGCTATTACCAAGTACAGGAGTCCGAATTTGATACTGTGCTCCCAATCGAACCAGAGCAGCAGCGGTGGTAAAAATCTTGTTGTTCGAGGCGGGCGCGAGTTGCGTAAACGGATTGCGGGAATAAAGATTGCGTCTAGTACCAGGGGCAGCTTGAGTCTGAACTAGCACACTCCAATTTGCAGGTAAACCATTCACAATCCGATCGAGACTATTTCCCAGTTGCGCTGGACAAACTCCACCATTGGTTGGGCGAGCAGGCGCGGGAGTGCGGGGCGGGAGCGGTGACGGCTGGGTGCGAGGGGGTAGGGGGAGCGGGGTTTGAGCGTAAACGGACAGTGATTGAAATGCCATCGACCAAGCCAGCGGAACCGAAATCAGCAGCGGAGCGAACTTCATAGAGACAATCCGGGTAACATTTCCAACGGCATTGACTGCAACACCGTGGAATTTGTTGCACGATCGAGCCGCAAAACACCCTGATCGATCGTGCAAGAAATCGCTGATTATTATACGCTCATCGATAGCATTTTCTGAATCGGACGTAACGCTGCAACGCGAGTCGATTCTGGCAATGTAATCTCAGGAGTTTTGTGCTTCATGGCGAGATACAGCTTTTCGAGCGTGTTCAGTCGCATGTGAGGACATTCATTGCAGGCACAGTTGTTGAGCGAGGGGGCTGGAATGAATTGCTTTTCTGGAGCGGCTTTCTGCATTTGGTGAATGATGCCGGGTTCCGTCACCACGATAAAAGAACGTCGATCGCTCTTCTGACAGTATTTCAACAATGCGGTCGTTGAACCAATGTAATCGGCATGACGTAGAACAGCTTCCTCACATTCTGGGTGAGCAATCACTTCGGCTTCAGGGTGCTGAATTTTGAGCTGCACCATCTTCTTTTCGGAAAAGGTTTCGTGTACGATACAACTTCCCTGCCACAGCACCATTTCGCGTCCGGTTTGTTCCATCACGTATCTACCGAGATTGCGATCGGGCGCGAAGATAATCGGCTGATCTGCCGGAATTTGATTCACGATTTTGACCGCATTAGCGCTGGTGCAAATAATGTCACTCATCGCCTTGATATCTGCGGTGCAATTTATGTAAGAAATTACCAAATGGTCTGGGTATTTCGCCTTAAATCGGGCAAATTCATCGGGCGGGCAGCTATCCGCAAGTGAACATCCAGCATTGAGATCGGGCAGCAAAACGAGTTTATCTGGGTTAAGAATTTTCGCGGTTTCTGCCATGAAATGCACTCCAGCGAAAACAATCACATCCGCGTTCGTTTCGGCGGCTTGTTGCGACAAACCTAGCGAATCTCCTAGATAATCTGCGACATCCTGAATATCCGGATCTTGGTAGTAGTGTGCTAGAACTACCGCATTGAGTTCGCGTTTGAGATCCGCGATCGCACTAAATAAGTCGCGTGGCAGTGCAGGTTTTGTCGGAGCAGCAGTGGTAAACATAGCGCGATCGATTCAGTAGAGAGTTTCAATAATTATAGTCTAAACTACCAAAAACAAAAGCGCTGTTTTAGATGGATTTACCAAGATTGCAAAAAAGGAAGCGCAACGTTGCGCTTCCTGATTGATTTGGATTGAATGGGTGTTAGAGGATGTTTGAAAAGTGTCGTTCATTTCAGGGCGGGCGGCAATCGAAGCGAAGGAACTATTTATACTTTTCAAACACCCTCTTAGAGCGAAAACGGTTCTGGTAATCCCATTTCAGGAATACGATCGAGTTCAATCCGATACGTGCCATAGAAACCCGTTCCGATCACATCAAATTCCCATCCGCCCTCAACTGAGTTCATCGGCATCGCATTGTGCAGCGGATCATCGCTCATAAACTCTTCGCTGTTATACAAATACAATTGCAGCGAAGGTTGCAACACCGCACGAATATAGTATTGTTTTGCGAACACGATGTTATCTGAGAAGCCTACACCAAAAGCATCTCGCTCACCGATGTAGAATTCGAGGCGCATGACAAAATCAGACTTTGATAAACTCGCGCCCGTGTTGAGATAGCCTTCCCAAATTAGCTTCTGATCGTCTGCCCAAGGAAACGCTAAATTCTCATCGCTAAAGTCTCCGGTGCGGAACGGACCGTAACAGTTTTCAGCTTCTTTACTTTGGTGGAATAGTTCAAAATCTACTCCGCGAGGTTTCACCGAAACACCAAAGAAAAATTCACTTTTGCCGAAGAAGTCGAAGCCGCGTTTGATTTGCGCCCGGACTTGTCTCAATCGCGTTCTGACATCGCCGTAAAAGAAGCGAGTCGTAATCTCATACGATTCACGGGATGAGACGATCGAGTCAAATCCGCCATGTGATTTGTTAATGAAAGTCCGGGGTGCGCCATCGATTTGAGCACAAGCCTGTTTCACTAAACCATCACTGCGGTTGAAGTTTAGACCGAGTTCGCCCTCGATCGGGGAAATTCGATTTAGAAAAGATGCGGTTTGATTGCGATATGCCCGGTAGTTCGTGCCCACCACACACAGTAAGCGATCAACTGGAAAATGCTGCGAGAAATTCACCGCTGAAGCTGGATTGTTCGGGTCGGCTTGGTTTTGTGGATTGAAATGCTCCAGTTCATTCGTAGACTCGATCGGTAACCAACGCAACTCTCGTAAAAGTTGGAAAGATACCCCTTTGTGCGGTGTTCCTAAAGTGACGATTTTATTGATTGCTTCATCGGCAGCAGTCGCGCTGCGTTTTGGGTAAGTTTTCTGAATTGCCTCACGCACGACTAGACCCCCCATCGAATGCGCGATGATGTTGACTTTGGGTTTATCACCTTGAGACTTGAAAGCGCAGAGCGTCCGAATAAAATCGATTAAACGGACTAAGGCTTCACCGTAGATTGGGAAAGTACGATCGCATAAATCGTAATAGCGAAAGACCCATAAACTTTTCCAGGGATTGTCTGATTTGAGGAAATGCAGCGCCATTGCAGGATCGATGATCACTCGACCGCTGAAAAAGCTTTGGTCAAACTCTTTTAGTTCATCAGGAATCACAGGCGGATTTGCCATCTGGTTTGGATAATACCCCACGACATTCGTCGCATCGTTGTATCGCCAATCCGACTTCATGAAGCGCAGAATCATCCCTTCATAAATATAGTTTTCACCGCGCTTTTGCGGGTATACACTGCCATCATTAAATCCTTGATAAGTTAATCGCCGCTCATCAGCACTGTCCCCCGACGCAAATCCACGAATCAAGATAATCGGTAAGGCTTGACGCGTTGGGGCAGACCACATCAAATCAGACATAAAACGCACCTGTGAATCTCTTTGAAATACGGGCAGAAACTTTTGATAGTTATCCCTTATCTTGTGAATTTCGCACCGCTCGGTCAGATCGATCTACAGAGGTAAATTAAGCGTTACGGATTTTCATTGGACACCTTTACACATCGATCGATCCGCTTCATCGAGTGCAGAATTCGTCGATAAATAATCGGATAGCCAACGACAAGCCGCGATCGTGGGATTCGTTTGCAGAACTTGCTCCAGATTCCAGAGAATCACCGTATGATCGCGACTCGCAGATGCCAATAGTTCACCATCCGGACTAAATGCCACACTGCGAACGCCGTCTGTATGACCGCTCAAGGTCGTGATTAATCTGCCATCCGCTGTCCAAAGCTTGATCGTTTTATCTAAACTCGCTGAGGCAAATTGCGATCCGTCCGGACTAAAGGCAATCGCGTAAATTTGTTCTAGATGTCCGCTGAGAGTGTTGATCAGCGTACCGTCGAATCTCCAGAGTTTAATTGTGCGATCGAGGCTTCCCGTCACAATCATTGAATCAGAAACCGCGATCGCCCGAACTTCTCCCCGATGTCCCACTAGAGAAGCGATGTATTTTCCATCACTCGCCCGCCAAAGTTTCACGCCTCCATCCAAACTCGATGAGACAATCCATTGACCATTGCGACTAAAAACCACTTTCTGAATCGGAGCTTCATGAGCAGACCACGATCGTACAAGTTCGCCTTGTTTATTCCAAATCCGCAATTGTTTATCTTGTCCGCCAGTGACGATCGTCGATCCATCTGGATGATAGGCAAGGCTCGCAATTGCACTCCCTGATTCATCTCTTAGCGGTTGCATCGGAGTGCCATCCAGCTTCCAGCGTTGAACAATGCCGCTGGCTCCCGTCGTCGCAATCTCCTTTCCATCCGGGCTAAATTTCGCATCAAATTTCCAATCACGATCGCTCTTGAAGTCCCGCACAAAATTTCCGCCCTCTGCCCAGAGTTTGATCGATCGATCTTTACTCGCAGACACAAGCCATTGACCATCTGGACTAAAAGCGACTTGATTCACATCGCTCGTATGTCCCTCTAGCCGAATCATCCAATCGTTGTTTAATCGCCAAAGTCTGGCGGTCTTATCGGCGCTTCCGGTGGCAATCAGTTGCCCATTTTGGTTAAGTGCGACTGCCCAAGGTGTGTTTTGATGTCCTTGGAGCGATCGTAGTAAGGTTCCATCTCGTCGCCAAAGTTTCAGCGCTTTGTCATATCCTACAGTGGCAATCATCGTTCCCGTTGGACTCCACGCTAAACTGGTGACTCCATCACTTTGAGCCTCAATTTTGCGAATCAGCGAACCGTCTCGATTCCACAGACTGATCGTGTCATCTAAGCTAGAAGATGCAAGCTCAGTTCCATCCGGGCTAAAAGCGATGGATTGAACTGCGTCTAAATGCCCGCTCAAGGTTCGGCTCAATGTGCCATCAAGTGACCAGAGTTTGATCGTACGATCGCCGCTGGCAGTCGCGATCGTTTTTCCATCTGGACTAAAGGCGACGCTGTTCACGACTTGTTGATGTCCGCTCAAGGTGCGAATCAGCTTGCCCTCCCGCGACCAGAGTTTGATCGTACGATCGCCGCTGGCAGTCGCGATCGTGCTTCCATCTGGACTAAATGCAATGCTGTAAATCGTGCCTTGATGTCCTTCGAGTCGTGCCATTGACCAACCATCATGACTCCAAAGCCGGACGGTGTTGTCTGCGCCTCCGGTTGCGATCAGGTTGCCATCTGCACTAAAAGCGGTGGTGAACACACTGCCCGTATGACCTTTCAGTGTCGCGACGAGTGAACCATCGGTGCGCCAAAGTTTGACGGTTTGATCCTCGGAGCAGGTCGCGACAAAATCCCCATCCGGGCTAAAACCGACACAGCGTATACCCCCGGTGTGATCCGAAAACCGATTCGACTCAGCAGCAGTGTAAACGGTTTGTCCTAAGACACGATCGACAGTTGCCAGCGTTGTTGGATCTTGAATTTGAAACAATTCAACTTTGGCACGAGCACGCATCGCTTCGATCATCGCATCCATACCATACCCCAGCGAGTAGAGCAGTTCGGAATTGCTAGCGATCGCGCTCACACTACTTCGGGTCGCGCCTCGATACTGTGAAAATGCGAGGAGTCCCGACATAATCGCAGCAACGAGCGCTAATGTCAGCAGTGCTAGTAATCGCCGCTGTAGTTTGGTACTTCTGCGCTCGGAAGCAAGTCGAGCAGCAATCACTTGAGCGCGATCGGCTTCTAAATCTCTCAGCTTGCTTTGTTCTTGAGCGGTTTGGCTGGCGGTGAGAAAACGGTAGTCTTCATCGCTCAATCGCTTGCCCATCGACCAATTTTGAGCATCGATCAAAGCTTGTCCCCGCAGCAATCGCGATTCGTCTTGATACCCCGATCGCTTCCATTGCATCAGCGATTCGGAATACGGGCGCAGTTTCGCAAATTGTCGATCGATCCAGTTCAAGTCGAAAATTGCTTGATACACGGGATTTTTCACCCGCAAATATCCATCAGACTTCTCGACTAATCCAGAAAGCTGTAGTGCAATTTGTTCAACGCTGCTATCGATTTCAATGCCTTGATGTCGCTGTTGAAAGAGCGGATAGGTTTTGTCCGGTTCGAGTTTGGGCGATCGCAAAATTTGCTGATATAGTTCAAGCAAGCGTCCGGTTTGCGACTCATCACCGAGAAGACGATCGCGAATCGTTCTCAAATGTTCAGGGCGATCTTGTGCTTCCCAATTTTCAATCACGCGCAGTTGAAAGAGATACTCCAGCGTCAGGGCTGAAATTGACACAGGCTCGAATTCGTGAGGTGTCGTCTGCTCATAAACTTCGCGCACCACAATATCGCAGAATTTCTGAGTTAAAAACGGCTGTCCACCCGTCCAGTTCAGAATCGTTCTTAAAACAGTGTCTGAATTTTTGACAACGCGCTTTAACTCAGTGAGCAACGGAGCCGATTCGGAAAATCGAAAGCCCGTTAGCTCGATCGCTCGTCCGATATTAAACGGAGTTCGCTGCTTGTCGCTGATCAATTCGGCAGGGGTCGTCACTCCTAGTAGCGCAAAACTCAAGCGGCGAAACTCCGCCTTTTCTGATCGCTGGTCATAACACGATCGAATCAACGCAAAAAAATCATCTGCCGGAAACTTCAGCGCCAAAACACTATCGATTTCATCGACAAAAATCACAATGTCTTGCTGAATCTGCGCCAGTAATACCGTTTCCAAAAACAGTTCAAGCCGATTCACAAACGTTAAATGAGCACGATCACGCCACCACTGCCCGAATTGAATCTTTAGTCCAAAACTACTGACGATCGAAGCCGCGATCGAGGCGTACCATTGTTCCGCGCTCACTTGCTGCACCCCGATTCCGGTCATATCGATCGTACAGCACTGCACTCCTGAGGCTCGGAGCCGTGCCATCGATCGCACTCGCAAGCTAGATTTACCCATCTGCCGCGAGTTGAATACATAACAAAATTCAGCCGCTAATAGAGCACGATAAAGTTCCTCATCCGCTTGGCGTTCCACGTAACAGGCTGCATTCGGTGGCAAGCTGCCCCCGACCTGATAGCGCGAATTAAGGAGTTGGGATGTCACGTTGAGGAAAGAGCTTGCTGAAAGTACTTACGATACAGTTGACAGCTTGGCGAAATCATCGGATCTTTGACGCGCACCAATCCTTTGCTCTGGAGCTTAAAGGCTTGAATTGGTTCCAGTTCAACCGGAGCTGTCGATAAAACAACCCGCTTCAAAGCTGCGACCAACTCCGGATATTTTTGCAGATCCCAGAGCAGATTGCGAAGATGATTTCCGTATACACTGTCGCTTGTTGCAGCCGTTTGTAACAGTTCATCGACGCTAATCATCTGCGTACTTAGATGGTGCAGTCCCACTTGAACGAGATAGGGATTTCCGCCTGTGAGTTCCAAGATCGCGTCCGCAGAGGCTTCTAGGTCGTCTACTCCGTATCGTTGCGCTAAATCTAGCACTTGTTCTGCACTCAGGGTCGGTAGCTCGATCGAGAACCCTGCATTAAACGGCGACTGATTGAGATTGAGCGGCACATAAACTTCAGTCGAGTGTACCAAAATCAATCGCAGTTTTTGCCAGAGTTCGCTTTTCGCATCGCCGTACCGCGATTTTTCATACCATGCCCGCAACATGCCAAAGAAATCGGTCGCAATTTCGGGATGCTCGAACACCGCATCCACTTCATCGAGCGCGAGTACGATCGGGTGCTCGATTTCAGTCAGAATGTAGTTTTCAAAATAGTTCGTGCAGTTGTAGCTATTACCGAACAAGTCATCCCAAAAGCGATCGACTTGATTTGGCAGTCCCAGATTTTGAGACACGATCGCACAAAACCACTGCAAAAATCGCCGCAAATCCGTAAACACAGACGCATCCGCAAGCTGCAAACTGGTAATCGTCGTTTGGTACTGCTGATTTCTAAGCTGAGTCAGGGTTCTGGCGACTAGCGAAGTTTTTCCCATCTGTCGGGGGGCTTTGATGCGAACGAGGGCACCAGATTGAAGCAGCGCTTCGTAGCAAGTATTCTCGATCGGGGGACGATAGACGTAAAACGGTGAATCGACCGGAAGCTGTCCGCTTAGGAGAATGTTTTGTCGGCTGGTGAAGGTGGCGCTGTCTGAGTCGGTATAGTCTTCAGGGGTCAGCGTTAGCTCAAAGGCGCGAAAATAATTCTCTAACGTTTGTTGGTCAACTGCGACTTTGCGGCTACGGACACGGGCTAAGGTGTTGGGACTGAGTGCAGTGCGATCGCTGAGTTCTTGGAGTGTATACGGTTTACCAAAATTATGCTGATTCGTCGATCGCTGTTCGGCGGCTTGAAGGCGCTGCCATCCACGAGTGCTGAGAATGATTCCTCGTTTTCGTTTTGCAGGCTGGCGGGGAGGCTGAGAGTAAGTCATGGATAACATAGGCGTGACAAAAGCGTGACAAAGATAAGAAACTCAGGCAGAGGAAAGTCGCGGTTTCTATTCTACCTCTAGGGAAAAGTGCTTTACCTATAGGAAGGTATCTACAGATTCTATAGGTAAAACTTCGTAGAAATTGATTCTTTCTCTTCGAGAATAGTATGCAGGCGCAACGCCTAATCCGCTGAATTGCTGATGAAGAGATAGCTTCACCATTTAAAACGATCGCGCTCAACTTCTAAAGCAGTAATCCGAATTATCCGTGAAATTTCGCACTGTATTCTGATTAAAGTTACGAACTCGCTTAATTAAGCTCAACAAATAACAAGATAGAAGGAGAACTTAAAAGACTGGATTTCACAGAGCGATCGATTAAGAGCCAAGTGAAAACACAGTTCACCTAAGATTTATCGTAGTTTTTCACGACTGTATATAATTCGTGCTTGATTTGTGTTAAAGCGATCGTGCATACTGCCTACTTAAGTGGTGCGCTTAATTTGTGATCTTTCGTAGTCAATTCTTCAGTTGCGGGGCACACTAATCAGAGATAGTCGGCAAGTCGCATCAGCAATTTTACGAATTCTGTAGAATCCAGCGATACTGACATTCTCAGAAATATCTCTGAAAGAAACCAAATGCCGTTTCGATTTAATTCAATCCGGTATACAAGTAAGAGGGTTCTGACTAGGGTCACTTTCCAATTTAGATACTCAAGAGGGCATGAGGGGTGAGTTTATGAAACCAGCTCGATTTGTAACGCAAACAGCTTTTGGAAGAGCACGATCGTGTAGAGGAATCGCTGACGCTCCTGGCAGGAAAACGATCGCGGTGTCCTGATTTTTGCATCGTGTATTTCGGTTGCTCAATGCAAAACGATTACCCGCACTGTAGTCTTTAGTCCTAAATCCCATCTGCAAGTTCCCGATCAGCCAGATTTTTGATTCTTTGTCAATTAATCTTTTGGGTGTTGACTTACTACATTCTTTCCTACAGTAATATTCTTTACCTGTTCAGTTGATGATTCGCTTAGGCTGCTCTAGACCCAATGAAGACCATCCTTGTGATTGAAGACGATGAGTTGATTCGGCAGAATCTACTGGAAATATTAGAACTCGAAGGCTTTCGAGCGATCGAAGCAGAAAATGGTCGAGTCGGGCTTCAGAAAGCACGCGCCTTTCTCCCGGATCTGATTCTGTGTGATATTTGTATGCCAGAAATGGACGGCTACGCGGTACTCGAATCTTTGCGATCGACTTCCCAGACTTCGACCATTCCCGTTGTATTTTTGACGGCAAAAACTGAATCGAGCGATATGCGACGCGGCATGAATTTAGGTGCCGATGATTATCTGGTAAAACCCTGCTCTGTGAATGAATTGATCAGCGCCATTTCTTGTCGGCTGAAGAAACAGGCAGCGTACGTTCAGCGATTTGCTCAACAGCAACAGCAAGCAACCGCAGCCTTCCGACGTGGAGCAATGCTCGATCCTCTGACGAATCTACCGACGCGGGGTTTGTTGTATCAACATCTCCACAATTTACTGAGCGCTCAATCTGCGTCGAGCATTGCGGTCTTGTGCTTAAATCTGAAGCGATTTCATGCAATCAATTCGAGTTTTGGGCATACAACGGGCGACATTGTGCTGCAAATGGTGGCAAATCGGCTAAGTAAGGTGGTGCAGTCCAATGGATTTTTGGCGCGGCTAAGTGGCGATCAGTTCGGGGTTGTGTTGTCTGATGTGTCTGAAACTGAGGTCGAAGCTTATACGCAGATGGTACTCGATCGCATTACCCTACCTTATCTGATTGATAGCAACGAAATCCGATTCCAAGCGAGTGCTGGTATCACTTGGAGCAATGAATTTCAAGGAACGCCGCAGGATTTGTTAACGCAGGCGGAAACGGCTCAACATTGGTGTCAACAGCCGGGAGTGACGGGTTATCGTCGCTATGATGCGGAATTAGATGCGCTGGAAATGGAGCGGCGACTGATCGAGATGGATTTAACCAAAGCGATCGAGCGGGCGGAGTTTCAGGTGTACTATCAGCCGCAGGTTGATCTGCAAACGGGTCAGATTGTCGGGATGGAATCACTGATGCGCTGGCACCATCCGATTCGGGGCATGGTTTCGCCAGGGACATTTATTCCGATCGCGGAAGAGTTGGGGTTGATTGTGCCGCTGGGTGAATGGGTGCTAAAAACAGCGTGTCAGCAGGCAAAACGCTGGCAGAGTCTCTATTTAGAGCCGTTAAGAGTATCGGTGAATTTATCGATGCGACAGTTCCAGCAGCCGAATTTACCGGAACGGGTGGAAGCGATTTTGCAGGAGACTGGACTTGAGCCGCACCTACTAATTCTAGAGTTAACAGAAAGCTGTTTGATGCAGGATGTTCAAGCAACAATCTTGACTTTAGAAGCCTTGAAGAAGATTGGAATCGAAATTTCGATCGATGATTTCGGCACTGGATATTCTTCGCTGTATTGTTTAGATCGCCTACCGATCGATGCGCTGAAAATCGATCAAACGTTTTCAAAACAAATCAACATCAACGATCGTGCCACTAAAATTTCTAATGCGATCATTGCGATGGCAAAAAGCCTTAAGTTGCACATTGTCGCTGAAGGGGTTGAAGATGCGAATCAGCTTGAGTTTTTCCGCGATCGAGGTTGTGATGCCATCCAAGGATTTCTCTACAGTCCACCCGTTCCGCCGGACGAAATGCAGATTTTATTGATTAACGATCGACGACTCCAGCTTGCTGCTGCTTGATTTTAAGTGAAGGTGAGTTCGATCACGGTGCTCACGTGCCCCGAATTCTATTCCGGGGCGAACGTGCGCGAAGAGGGATTTTAGCCCTAGAAATGAAACGGAATCATAAAAAGCGGCAAAAGCGCGATCGATAAGCCAATCCAAATTCCAGGATTTTTCTCTTTTACAGGCTCAGATTCATCTAACAGCGCATCGATCCGCTCACTGAGTCGAGAGTGAGGCATAGAATCGCTTAATGCTGCGATCCAGGGTTCGGATTCTACTTGTGAAGCAGACACGATCGACAATAACGCCTCAGCCAGCAACAATCCATCGGTCTGCTGTGCTGCCCATCGATCGGCGCGGAGTTCTCTTAGGAAAATCAATTCTTGCCAGAGTGCTTCGGTGTTCGGTAGCCAAGCCGTTAATCGACGCAATCCACCCAACCAGAAAAACCAGAACGTATCGCGATAATGGCGATGGGCTTTTTCGTGTGTGAGTGCGACTTGTAAATGTGATTCGTCTAGCGTTTCTAAAAGTCCTTCGCTAATGACTAATTCAGGATTCCATAATCCAATTTGAGCAATGTATGGAGTTGGATGCTGAAGGAATCGAGCAGGCGTTGACAGAATTGTTTTTTGGGGCAGTTGATAAATCCTCTGAAGCGATCGACGAGCCTGGATCGCTAATTGCCAGAAAAGCAGAATTCCAATCGTGAGAAACGCGATCGCAATTCCATAACTTCCCCACCCGTCCCAAGCGTGAACCATGCGACCACGAGGACCCATCCAGAGAATCGCGATCGCGCTTGTAATTAACAATAGCGGCGAAAATAGAAACGCACCTAAAGCCCATTGCCAGCGAGTATTCCAATCTGCGGATCTAGATGTCCAAGCAAATCGAAACGCGATCGCAGCACTGACCGAAACCATTAATAAAGTGAAGTGCATTATTGATTCTCCCGTGCTTGACGAGCGGCTTTGAGGCGTTGTGCGATCGCGTCAAGCTGATCACAACTCGCTTGATCTAAACTATCGGCAAATGCAGCAACGACATCGGGATTCGTCACCGCGAGAAATTGATTGAGCTGTTCTACCGCGTGAAGCGCTCTCGCTTCGGACTCTGAGACAATCGCCGACCAAGTAAACGATCGATTCTGTTTATCGCAGGCAAGCCAGCCTTTTTTCACTAATCGATTTAGAACGGTGGTGACAGAGGTGTAAGCGAGTTCGCGATCGGGATCTGAAAGAATGCGATCGTGAACATCTTTCACCGTGACCGTTTCGAGTTCCCAAACGATCCGAAGAATCTCAGCCTCTAGCGGACCAAGCGAGAGTTGTTTCGGGCGATATTCTGGAAGCGGAGGCATACAGTAAACAGAGTATTAGCGATCCGATCATATAACAATCGCTCAAATTGATATTCTAAGAGGGTGTTTGAAAAGCATAAAAAGTTTATTCGCTTCGATTGCCGCCCGCCCTGAAATGAATTTCGGGCTAATCGTGGAAAGTCTACTGAAGTAGACTGGGAGCCAGTCTCAAGTTCTTAGTCCTTTTCAAAGGACTTGCGCCGATTAGCCCGAAATTCATTTCAGGGCGGGACGGTGCAACGAACGACAACTTTTCAAACATCCTCTGAAATCGCAGCGATCTCTTCAACTTATGACTATTCGCATCGGGAACGGTTACGACATTCATCGCCTTGTCAGTGGACGCGATCTGATTCTAGGCGGTATCAAAATTGAGCATGAAACGGGGTTGCTCGGTCACAGTGACGCGGATGTCCTCACTCACGCGATCATGGATGCGATGCTCGGAGCGCTCAGTTTAGGCGACATCGGACATTATTTTCCACCCACTGATCCGAAATGGGCAGGAGCCGATAGTATCGTTTTACTCGAACAAGTTCACCAACTGATTCAAGAAAAAGGCTGGAAGATTGGCAACATTGATTCAGTCATCGTGGCAGAGCGTCCGAAATTGAAGCCGCACATTGAAAAAATGCGATCGCGCCTCGCAACCGCTCTTAATCTCCCGCCTGATTGTGTCGGAGTCAAAGCAACGACGAATGAAAAAATGGATGCTGTTGGAAGTGAAGATGCGATCGTCGCTCATGCGGTCGTGCTATTGGAGCAAGCGTGAATCGCTGAAGGCTCGAACCATTTCGGCAAATTGCGGATTGCGCTCCATTAATGCCATGTGTCCACCGGGAGCTAAGATCTTGAGTTCGGCACGAGGAATGTCCCGGCTGATTCGCTCACTCGCGATCGGTCGCGTCGCAATATCCGACTGACCCACAATCACAAGGGTTGGAACTGAGATTTTCGGTAGCGTTGCCGTTTCGTCAAATCTGAACATCGCCAGCACACCACGCGCCAAAATTCCAGGAGGCGCTTTGATGCCGATCAAACTAGAGAAATTAAGCTGTCCACGGGTTTCTCTGCCTGTGAAGCCGGAAATTTCAGTGGTTAGTAAAGTGGAACCGTTGAGATAGCTGAGCCAACTGGTGAGATGAAGTAACGGAGAAAGCACGATCGCTAAATGCAATAACGGTTCAAGTAATGGTTTTTGTAATGCCAGGAGTAACCGACTCAAAATCGCTGTGTGCGCTGGATTTGTATAAGTTCCATCCACTAAGATCAAACCTGCAACTCGATTTTCTAACCGTTCTGGAAACAATCGGCAGAAGGTGAGTAAAATCATCGCGCCCATACTGTGACCGAGTAAAACCGCAGGTCGATCGCCTGCCAAACCTAGAACCGCATCGAGATCACGCGCATATTTCTCTAAAGAGTAGTCCCGATTTTTCGGCTTTTTCGATTTGCCCAATCCTGGAAGATCCCACACAATCACACGAAACTGTTGGGCAAGCTGCTTTTTGGCGTAGTACCATACGGTGCTATCCGGTCCCCATCCATGGGTGAGAATGATCGGCGGAGCGGATTCAGCGCCATAAAATTCAACTTGAATTTCGCTGCCATCCGGTCGGACTAAGCGTTGAACTTGATTGCTGCGAAACGGTTTCGGTTCATCGCGTCCAGCCCGACGAAACAGTAATAGTGGTAGAAAGCCTAAGAACGACCACAATGAGAGTCCAATGCCCAGATACAACCAGCGATCGCTAATCAATTCCCCTTCATACCACTGACGCAAAACGTAAGCGCTTCCGCCAATAAGAGCCACTGAAAGCAAACCAGTCAGCGATCGCAATAAAAAATCAAGGGGCATGAACATCGATCGTTCACCTTTTTAAGAGTGTCCTGAGATTAAGAGAAAGTCCGAAATCCGTGTCACCCTCTAGAGTTAGACTTCTCAATGAGAAAGCAGGAGACGACTACGGAAGAAAAACGATGCAGGTTTGCCACCGATCTCAATCAATTGTTTCGCCATGCGCTGAACTTCTCGCTGTCCTCTCACCTTTTTATTCGATAAATAAACTCCCAGTAACGCCTGATTAATTAACTGATGAAATTGGGGATTGGGCAGGTGGGCAACACTCTGCTTAGCGTTCTGAATGAAGTGCTTAAATCGATCGAGCATTTCATCAGAACTGTTGTAGTAAAAACAGAAGTTCAGATCGCCGTGAATTCGATCTTCTTCCTGGTCAATCAAATAATCCAGCAGAATGTGTAACCCTTGAACCCAAGGAAAATAGCTATTCTTCACTTGATTGGTAAAGGTTTCTGATAAATCTTGATGAAACGCATAAGCGACTAAACAAAAAATTCCGAGCGTCGATCCTGCACAGGCAGAGAACTCATACCAGTAAAGTTCTGGGAGTTGTTTCTGGTACAAATCAAACCAGAGCTTTAATCGAGGAACTCGCTCTTCTACAGTGACGTGCTTATGAACTTGCAAATCGCAGTAATAGTTCGCAAGCTCATGTAGGACAGGCACAAGATTGGAATGATTCGGCAATTGGCGTAAAACATCTTGGCAAGTTCTCACCAAATTTTGTAAGTACCCGCCATCTTCTTGATCGTCTCGTAGTCGGTAGTAGTTTTTGATCTCCGCATCTGGTGTAAGAGCCGCGATCATGGCTTCATGCAAGGCACGAAAATCTTCTGGATCAAGCGAAGTACTACGATCGCACAAATTATCTAAATAATCACTAATCGTTTGATACGCCACAATAAATCGAATCGCTTCCCGCCACTGACGTTTTGCCAACAATCCATAAATCGCGCCGCCTTCACAATGAAACTGTTTATCTGTCAGACTTGCTAATGCTTGTTGACGCAATTCAGGATTAGGAATTTGCTGTGCTTGAATTTTCCAGTGATTTAAATTGCTCCGAACAGCGGGAAGCACTTTGAAGTAAGTTTCCGACATCAACGACCAAGGCGAAAGCGGAATGTTCATAACAGTAGGTGAGGGACAATTGCGATCGTCTTAACCCTAGAAACTCTGATTCCGTTCACCGTCATCATTCCGAAAGACTTGAATGGACAAACCCCTACTGTTTTAGGTAGAACTATTAATTTTTGTATCTTCGGTTTCCGCTGACTCTAGAAAATACTTCTGGGTTAAGAAACGAAACGCGAATCGGTCATCGATCCCGCCAACCCTTTACAATAGCTGAGGAAGTGATTTCTACTTCCATAAACAAAGCTCTACTATGGTCTTGGTTATTGGCTTAAGTCAATTGACCCTATCTCTCGACCTACTGGATCTTTCACAGTTGGCGGGTAAATAAACTATCAATGATCATTCCTGATTCAGTCCTGGAGGCACTGCTCAAAGCACTTCCCCAGGTGCGACCTCAAATTTACTTTAAGTCTTCCCTCACGGCATTGTCCCATGCGATGGAAGACCAGGTTTTAGCAGGCAATGATCGCCCGCTTGTAATTGCCAGTTTTCAGCGCGAACGGTTTTACCGTCAAGAAGCACATCGGTATCTGAGAATCTCCGATCGTACCGATCAAGTCTATGTGCTGGCGGCTCCCGAAACCGATTTTACGAACCGCTCTGAGCATTATGAAACGATCGCGTTTGAACCCACAGATGGTTTGAGCCAGGAATGGCATTTGATCGTCATGGGCGAACAGTACGCCTCTTGCCTAATTTGCCGCGAACGCGATTTAAGTGCAGAAAATCCGACAGTTCCGCTGCTTCACGTTGATCAGTCCCGGAGATTTGAAGGAATTTGGACATTCGATCGCACGATCGTTCTCAAATCGGCTGAAATCCTGCTGAATCGAATTGTGCAATATCGCCCAGAGCTTCAAAGCAAGATTTTTCCGATGCTGGCACAAATTTCAACCGGATCGATCACCGGAATGAACCAAGTCGATCCGGCTCCATTTGCCGATCGCTTAGTCACCTATTTGCAAGCCGGACAGTACAAACTCGCGAAAGCATATCGATCAATTGCCGCTAAAGAACGCAAAGAACGCTTAGTGAATTCGATCACGGCGGCAGTTCGTCGATCGCTCAATCCCGATGACATTCTCAATGTCGCGGCTGAAGAATTGGGAAAAGTTCTCGGTGCAGGACGCTGTTTGATTTATCGCTGTAAATCGACCGATTCTTCTGCCACTTTGCATCACGAATATTTGCTCGATTCGGTTCCTTCTCTCGCGGGTCGAACTTGGACTTTACAAGGCAACCCACTGTTTGAAGAAGTAGTGCAGCGACAAGAAGCGGTGTTTATCGAAGACACACAAACCGATGCCCGCTTTTCTATGATCAAAGACGGCGATCGCACATTAAAATCCCTGACTCAAGAATGGGATATTCGATCGTGGTTAATGGTTCCGGTGCTGCATCAAAACCAACCTTTGGGCATGGTTGAATTGCATTACTGTGGTACGGCTCCACACGTTTTGGAGCGCGATGAAGTTGAAATGGTCGAAGCGATCGCAACTCAAGTCGGTGTGGCATTAATTCAAGCCGAATCGTTTGCAAACTTAGAAGACCTCAATCAGCAATTAGAAGCGCTCGATCGCACTCGCAGCAATTTGATCGCCATCACCGGACACGAACTTCGCACCCCACTTTCAACCATTCAGGTCTGTTTAGAAAGCCTTGCCAGCGAACCGGATATGTCTCAAGACTTGCGGCAAGTGATGTTAAATTCTGCGCTAGCTGACGCGGAACGAATGCGGAAACTAATTCAAGACTTTCTCACCTTGTCGCGGCTCGAAAGTGGACGAGTCGAATGGCGCATCGAGCCTGTGCCGTTGTGGGAATGTGTCGATCTTTCACTCAGTAGCCTGCAAGCCCGAAGAAGTACAACGTCTCTACCGCAAATTGTGACGCAGCTTTCAACCGAATTACCGCTCGTTCAAGTCGATGGCGAATGGCTCGTGGAAGTCCTAACCAAACTCCTCGACAATGCTTGTAAATTCACCGATGCTCAAGGCAGAGTGACGATTCGAGCCAAACAAATTGAAGGTGCAATGCTCGAAGTAATTGTTGCCGATACTGGGCGCGGTATTGAAGAAAATCGACTCGAAACAGTGTTCGATCGCTTTTATCAAGAAGAAGGCGCACTCCGCCGCACAACAGGCGGAACCGGACTCGGACTCGCCATCTGTCGCCAAATTATCACCAACTGGGGCGGTCGCATCTGGGCAGAATCAAGCGGCAAAGATCAAGGCAGTGAATTTCACTTTACAATTCCGATCGTGCCGAGTGGGGAGAGTAAGCGAACGGTGCAGCGGAAGAAAACTTCTCGATCGAGAGAATAAACATGGTTCAAAACACAGAACACCGATACATTGTCAGAGACGAGCAAATCTTAAACAGTGAGCCGATTATCACAGGAACGCGCACACCTGTTAGAGCGATCGTAGAAACCTGGCGCATGGGTGTTGCTCCCGAAGAAATTCCGAAGGGATTACCGCATCTCACCTTGGCACAGGTATTCGATGCCTTGAGCTATTACAGCGATCACCAAGAAGAAATCAATGCTTACATTGAGCGAAACCGAATTCCTGATCAGTTAATTGATTCATTGGTGCGAAATCAATGAGCCGCGTTTTTGTTCGGCTGTTTTATTGAAAGCGATTTGTCCTGCTGCGTACCCTTTTTCATAACCTGCTTGATACTCCGATGAACGATCACGAATATCAGGCTTTTCTCTGCCAGCTTTCGCTTGATTGTAACCCGCACGATACCCGCAGCGTTCATCTTTCTTGTCATAACCTGATCGCGCTTTATAGGCTTTTTGTCGATCGTATAATCCACCGTATTTCCGAGGTCTTCCCATCTCAAATAAATGAGCAACTTACTATGTCACTATGCCCCAATCTACAGGACTACGCTTCACCCTTCGCAATCTCCACGAACAATGAGATTCGCCCTATTAACAACTGTAACGGTTTGGTTCGACCTGTAAACGCTCGGTGATAGGATGCCTAAAAACGTTTAGAGCGAGACCTTATGTCAGAGACTCTTACTGGACAAGCACCTTTGTTCGGAGGCAGTACAGGCGGACTGCTGACCAAAGCCTTAATTGAAGAGAAATATGCCATCACATGGAGCAGCCCCAAAGAGCAAGTCTTTGAAATGCCCATGGGTGGTGCAGCCAAGATGCGCCAAGGCGACAACTTGCTGTATTTAGCCAGAAAGGAACATTGCCTTGCCTTGGGTGGACAACTTCGCACGAAGTTCAAGATCACCAACTACAAGGTCTATCGCATTTTCCCTGATGGTGAAATCCAGTACCTGCACCCCAATGATGGTGTCTTCCCTGAGAAGGTCAATCCGGGTCGTGTCGCGGTGAACAGCGTTCCTCGTAACATCGGAGCAAACGGCGAACCCGCCAAGATGAAATTCAGCGGTCGTAAACCCTACGATCCTTAATTTCTAATTCGATCGTGCTTTTAGGAGCCAGATTTTAGCCCACCCGGTTAAGGTTTGGCTCCTCTTGTGTTTCTGAGCGAAGTCAGCTTGTATGCTTTAAAGCCAAGCTCAAAATAGTTCTATGATTTCTCCTGATTTTTCTCAGTTCAAACAACTCGCACAGCAAGGAAATTTTGTCCCGGTTTATCAGGAATGGGTTGCCGATTTGGATACGCCTGTTTCCGCGTGGTATCGCGTCTGTGATGGGCAACCGTATAGTTTTTTGCTCGAATCAGTTGAAGGCGGAGAAACGATCGGGCGATATAGTTTTTTGGGATGCGATCCGCTGTGGGTTTTGGAAGCAAAAGGCGATCGCACAACGCAAACGCATCGAGACGGAACTCAGCAAGTTTTCGAGGGTGATCCGTTTGCGGCATTGTCCCAATGTTTAGCGCCGTATCATCCGGTGAAACTGCCAGAATTGCCGCCAGGAATTGGGGGATTGTTCGGATTTTGGGGATATGAGCTAATCAAATGGATCGAGCCGCGTGTGCCGATTTATGAAGCCACTGAAGACGATTTGCCGGATGGATTGTGGATGCAGATCGATCAGGTGTTGATCTTTGATCAGGTGAAGCGGAAAATTTGGGCGATCGCTTATGCAGATTTGCGCGATCCGAATACCGATTTAGAAACTGCTTATCAGCAAGCCTGCGATCGCGTTTCTCAATTGGTGAGTAAACTGCAATCTCCGCTGCCTGAGAAAACGCGATTGCTTTCTTGGCAGCCGAACAATGATTCTGCGATTTCCTGGACAAGCAACACGACCAAAGAACAATACTGCGCCAGTGTTGAAACCGCAAAAGCACACATCAAAGCGGGCGACATCTTCCAAGTCGTGATTTCTCAACAGTTGAACTCGGAATTTATCGGAGAACCGTTTGCATTATATCGATCGCTCAGATTGATCAATCCCTCGCCGTACATGGGATATTTTCACTTCAACAATTGGCAAATCATTGGATCAAGTCCAGAAGTTCTGGTCAAAGCAGAACAATCGATCGATCCGACTGAACCGAAGATCGCAACCGTTCGCCCGATCGCTGGAACGCGCAAACGGGGGAAAACTCACGCGGAAGATCTCGCTCTAGAACAAGACTTACTGGCTGATCCTAAAGAAGTGGCAGAGCACGTCATGTTAGTGGATTTAGGGCGCAATGATTTAGGGCGCGTCTGCATTAATGGAACGGTGAAAGTCGATGAATTGATGGTGATTGAGCGTTACTCTCATGTGATGCACATTGTGAGTAATGTGATCGGACAGCTATCACCGGATAAAACGGCTTGGGACTTGTTGAAGGCGGGATTCCCGGCGGGAACCGTGAGCGGTGCGCCGAAGATTCGAGCCATGGAGATTATTCACACTCTTGAACCTTGTCGGCGTGGCGTTTATTCTGGAGCTTACGGGTACTACGATTTTGAGGGGCAATTGAATAGCGCGATCGCGATTCGGACAATGGTCGTACGCGATCAGGGCAATGGAAAACATCGAGTCCAAGTCCAAGCAGGTGCAGGATTGGTTGCAGATTCTGTCCCAGAGAGCGAGTATCAGGAAACCCTGAACAAGGCACGGGGATTGTTAGAGGCGATCCGCTGTTTGCAGGGTTAAAACAAGCTCATCTGTGAAGTTGGGGGTTCAAGCTGATTCCAAGGTAAGGAAGGCACCGAAACTGAAGCTTGTTCGAGGAGTTGCTGGAACTCACGGGCATTCTGGGGAGAGCGCTCTTCTACTGGGCAATGCACGAAAAAATAGACTTCAGTTTCCTGCTTTAAAGTTCGATCGACCCATTTCACCCATTCTTCTAAATACGTTTGATTGATCTCTGGATGGCTAATGTAGCGAACTAAGCTAAATGGTGCAGTGATATCTGGCTGTAATGGCACTCTCGGCTTTTTACGTTCACTCTCTAACTGCGGATCGTCTTCGCATTCGTAAATCGGACGAGTATCGAGCAGAACCCGCCCAATATTGAGTTCTTTTAATAGTTCATTTAATTGGGCGCGGTATGGCTCTTTGAACCATTGCTGGTGTCGAACTTCTAACGCTAACTTTGCACCTTTCCAACCGCGTAAGAAAGTTTCTAAATCGTTGAAATTTGCGGGACTGTAGCTTGGAGGCAATTGTGCAAATAGAACGCCTAAGCGATCGTCTAATCGCTGCATCAATTCTAAAAATTGCAAGGCTCCAGAAATTGAAGAAGCAAGCTTCCCAGAATGCGTCAATGTTTTTGGAAGTTTCGGACAGAATTTGAAACCGGATGGCGTTTCGGACTTCCAGCGATCGACGATTGTGCGATCGGGAATTGAATAAAAGGTCGTATTGCCCTCGACACAGGTAAACCGCCGACTGTAGAGATTGAGAAAATCGCTCGGCTTACTTTTAGGTGGAAATAGATCGCCCACCCACGGTTTATACGCCCAAATTGCACAGCCGATCCGAAATGTCATGGTTAAAATTCATCCTCTAGAACAACAGCGATTCATTCACCTGATAGAGTTCATCCACGTTTGAGAATCCGATAATCAGAGCGCACATTAAACGTAATGCTTTAGATATGTTTGGTGGAAATCAGATTAAAACAGCGGCACTGCTCGGACTCTTGAGCGGGATTTTTGTACTTGCCGGATACTATCTCGTGGGTGATGAACAAGGTCTTATTCTAGGACTTATTTTCGCGGCATTTAGCAGTTTAGGCTCTTGGTACTACTCGGATCGAGTGGCTCTCGCTTCGTATGCGGCACAACCGATCGAGCGTTCCGAAGCTCCAGAATTGTTCGACATGGTACAACGACTCTGCGATCGAGCTGAACTCCCGATGCCGCGAGTTTTCTTGGTTCCGACCAAATCCCCGAATGCGTTCGCGACCGGACGCGATCCAAATCATGCTGCTGTAGCAGTCACACAAGGCATTATCGAACTGTTATCGCCTGAAGAATTAGAAAGCGTTCTGGCTCACGAATTAACTCACGTCAAGAATCGCGATACGTTAACGCAAGCGGTTGTGGGCACGATCGCAGGTGCGATTACGTTTCTCGGTCGGATACTAACCTTCGGAGCGCTGTATGGTCCGGTCTATCGAGATAGCCGACGCGGCTCAAACCCGATCGGGCTGTTATTTCTGATTATTCTGGCTCCGTTATCGGCGGCATTGATTCAATTTGCAATTTCTCGGACTCGTGAATTTGCAGCGGATCAAGGATCAGCAGAAATCACCGGAAACCCGTTAGCGTTGGCGAGTGCGCTAGAGAAATTAGAAACGATCGGGCATGAAATTCCGATGCACGGTAATCCAGCAATGTCACCGCTCTTGATCGTGAATCCGCTTTCAACTCAAGGATTGCAATCGCTGTTTCGCACCCATCCCCCGACCGAAGAACGGATTCGTCGATTGATGCAATATGCACAACAAATACAAACTCCAGCAATTGCGTCCTAACCGCTAAGAAGTCTGTGCTACAACAGGATTACCTCTAACACAGAACCCTTTATGACGCGACGAGATCCCAACAATCCGAGCAGCATCGGAGACGAAATTAAAGCCCACATTGCAATCCTCGGAACGCTCGTTGGAATCATGTGGCTCGTCGAAGTGGTCGATATTGCCCTCGGTGGCAGACTGAATTATCTGGGAATTTATCCTCGTAACTTTGTTGGGTTACGAGGTGTTTTATTAGCACCATTTTTACATCGCGATTTTCGGCATTTAATCAGCAATACAATCCCATTCGTTGTGATGGGCTGGTTTGTCATGCTGCGCGGCATTCCTGAGTTCTTCAAAGTGACAGCGCTCGTAACCGTTTTGAGTGGGCTTGGCGTTTGGGTATTGGGCGCATCGGGCTTGCATATTGGGGCAAGCGGCGTGATTTTTGGGTATTTCGGATTTTTACTGTCGCGGGCTTATTTTGAGCGGAGTGCGTTATCGATCGCGCTTTCTCTCGCAGTCGGTTTACTCTACGGCGGGATTATCTGGGGCGTGTTGCCGGGACAATTTGGCATTTCTTGGGAAGGACATTTATTTGGTTTCCTTGGTGGAATTTTTGCAGCCCGCCAGATTTCTAAACGACGTTGGTAAGTTCTGCGGTTTGGAACAGAATCGCTCTAGAATGATCGATCTGTGATCCTCCGATCGAGAGAACTACCATGCCCGAAAACTTAAGAAGTCAAGCCATTACTCAAGGCGTTCAGCGCTCTCCTAATCGCGCCATGCTTCGTGCTGTCGGATTTAGTGATACCGATTTCACCAAGCCGATCGTCGGTGTTGCGAGTGCCCATAGTACGATTACCCCCTGCAATATGGGAATTGCTCCTCTAGCGGTCGAAGCTGAAACTGGAATTCGAGCGGCAGGCGGAATGCCTCAGATGTTTGGCACGATTACGGTGAGCGATGGCATTTCGATGGGAACCGAGGGCATGAAATACTCGCTCGTGTCGCGGGATGTGATCGCAGACTCGATCGAGACTGCCTGTAATGCTCAGAGTATGGATGGAGTTTTAGCGATCGGTGGTTGCGATAAGAATATGCCGGGAGCCATGATCGCGATGGCGCGAATGAATATTCCAGCAGTTTTTGTCTACGGTGGCACGATCAAACCTGGACATTTAGACGGACAAGATTTAACCGTTGTGAGTTCGTTTGAAGCAGTTGGACAGTACAGCGCAGGCAAGATCGAAGAATCGATGCTGTATGCGGTGGAGCGAAGTGCGTGTCCGGGTGCGGGTTCCTGTGGCGGAATGTATACGGCGAATACGATGTCATCGGCGTTTGAAGCGATGGGCATGAGTTTGATGTATTCCTCTACGATGTCCGCTGTTGATCCTGAGAAAGCGGAAAATACTGCACTCGCTGGAAAGGTTTTAGTTGAGGCAATTCGGAATCAGATTTTGCCGCGTGACATCATTACTCGGAAATCGATCGAGAATGCGATTTCGGTCATCATGGCAGTCGGTGGATCGACCAATGCAGTGTTGCACTTTTTAGCGATCGCACATTCTGCGGGTGTTCCTTTAACGATCGACGATTTTGAAGTGATTCGCGAACGGGTTCCGGTACTGTGCGATCTCAAACCGTCCGGACGCTATGTGGCAACAGATTTACATCGAGCGGGCGGAATTCCGCAGGTGATGAAAATGCTGTTAGCGCATGGATTGCTTCACGGCGATTGTTTGACGATTACGGGAGAAACGATCGAGGAACGGCTAAAAGACATTCCCACTGAACCGAGAGCCGATCAAGATGTGATTCGTCCTTGGGATAAGCCTATGTACGCAACCGGACACTTAGCCATTCTCAAGGGCAATTTAGCGCTTGAAGGATCAGTCGCAAAAATCACGGGTGTAAAAAATCCGAAGATTACGGGACCTGCACGGGTGTTTGAATCCGAGGAAGATTGTTTAACCGCAATCTTGGCAAACAAGATCAATGCAGGTGATGTCCTCGTTATTCGCTATGAAGGTCCAAAAGGCGGTCCGGGAATGCGGGAAATGCTGGCTCCAACTTCTGCGATTATTGGTGCAGGCTTGGGTGATTCGGTTGGATTGATCACCGACGGGCGGTTCTCTGGTGGGACTTATGGAATGGTGGTCGGTCACGTTGCGCCAGAAGCTTTTGTTGGAGGAACGATCGCGCTTGTGCAAGAAGGCGATGAGATTACGATCGATGCTCACGCTCGATTGCTGCAATTGAATGTGCCGGAAGAGGAACTAGAGAAGCGTCGTGCAGCGTGGCAACCTCCTGCACCGAGATATACCAGAGGTGTGTTAGCGAAATACGCCAAATTGGTGTCGTCGAGTAGTTTGGGTGCGGTTACCGATCGGGGTTTGGATTAAAGCACGTTTTAGAGTGACTCGCTTCGTTTATCTTCCGTCCCGGAATGGAATTCGGGGCGGAAGATAAACGAAGCGCAAGATTTCTAAAACACCTAATCTCGAACTGTCGCAATCCCGAATCATTTTCAGAATTGCGATTACTTATCAGATTGACTCTCAGGTTTCTGAAAAATTAACTGAATTCCTAAACCAGATAGTCCGAGCGTAGCAAGTCCGAAAATTCCAGTTGCCATCGCACTCATTCCAACAACCAAAGTTCTAACCGCTGAAGAAAGGCGTTGAACCACTAAACTATCAGCATGAATCGGTTTTGTTGCAAATGAAAGCCCGATCGCACTTGTCATGTTATACATCGCATACGCCAAAGCGCCCGCCACGATCGCGCCAATAAAACACCGTAACGGCGTTGGCATTTGAGATTTTTCTGGTGAATTTGTCATCGGTTTTCCTTTTAATGATTTGCTAAATGTACGCCGCACTGACTCAATTTTGTCACCCAAAGATCGAGATCTGAATCAGGAATGTTCGATCGCATTGCGTTCTTCATTTCCTCAGCTTGCGATCGCGATTCCGCCAGTGCAAACACGGTCGATCCTGATCCTGACATCATCGTGCCAACTGAGCTTAATTGTGCAAACTGCTCCCGTAACTGTTGAACTTTGCCGAATTCCGGCAATACAACCTGCTCTAAATCGTTGTGTAGATGCTGACCGATTTGTTTAAGATCACGGTGCGCGATCGCATTTAGGATTTCTCTCGATCGAGCTTTTTTCGCGTCAATTTCCTGCGGTGTTTTTGGATAAGTTTCTCCAAAATTCTTGCGATAAGTTTGATAAGCCCAAGGCGTTGAAACAGACAACTCTCGATATTTTGCTAACACAACATAGAAGTTGTCTAACCCCGTTAAAGGTGCAAGCTTTTCGCCTCTTCCGGTTGCGAGCGCTGTTCCACCGGAGACGCAAAATGGAATGTCTGATCCAAGTTTTGCTCCTAAATCTTGCAGTTCAGACTGCGTTAATCCCAAGTTCCACATCAGATCAATTCCAACGAGAACCGCAGCGGCATTACTCGAACCGCCTGCTAATCCCGCGCCCATTGGAATTCTCTTTTCTAAATCGATTTCAACTCCGCCAAATTTCGCATAGACATCTGGAAATTCTCGCATCATCAATTCTGCGGCTCGATACGCTAAATTCGTCTGATCCACCGGAACCGCAGGATGATCACAATGCACTAGAACGCCTTCCACCGAGCGCGATCGTACGGTGACTCGATCCGCCAGTTCAATACTTTGCAGCACCATAACCAACTCGTGGAAGCCATCGGGACGATCGCCGACGATTTGCAGATAGAGATTAATTTTGGCAGGTGCAATTAGAGAATACGATCGCATAACTTCGCCGCTTCAAGACCTATTTCATTATCAGGGACGGTTGGAATCATTTCACCCGTTAATTTTTACGACATTTTTCACCGATCTTTCTAAGGTTACGTGAAGAAAGAAATAGATAGAAATCCTGCTTCATTCACAACGGTAAGAGTAATGAAAAAAATTCTAGGCTTAATCAGTTTAGCGATCGTTGCGGTGATGGTTGCGGTAACAACAGGACACGCACAAGATTTACCGCTGGTAGGATTTTTATTTGATGGTCGAAGCGCTGGAGATTCCCGTCAGGCTGCGGTTTCCTTAGTTGGAATTCGGTTCACGGGTGAATGTCCGGGAGAACTGTCACCTTCAACCAGTGCACGATTTTTCTCGAAATCGACTCAACCTGCACCAGAATTACGGGCAGTGGTTCGGAATGTCACGTTTGGATTTGCGGGGGAACAAAAGCCGTTTACCGATCGAGAATATTTTAACGGCGATGTTTCTGAAGGGTTTGTGATTCGATTTGGCGATCGACATGAAGGAAAATTTCTCGCAGTTCGACCAGGCGAGAATCAGTTTGAATATGAAATTAGACGCGGAAAACAATCGATCGAAACTGGCAAGTTTTCCGCAACGTTTGACAGCAGAACGTTTGAGCAGGAGCGAGATGCAAGATTAGTTTGGCGAGAAACAAAATATTGTGTTAGGTATGAGAAAAAGCGCTGTGTGAAAGAACGAGTTAGCGGATATTACGAGCGGACGTGTTCCTAACGAACGCATCACTTAATTCAATCCATTCTCGAACGCTTAAATCTTCTGCCCGTGATTGTGGATTGATATTTAATTGCTCTAGTAAAGCGTTCAATTCTTCAACTTCAATCACGCTTTTCAGATTATTTCGCAGCATTTTTCGCCGACTGGAAAAGCCGAGTTTGATCAAGGTTTCTAATTTTTGAGGATCTGCGGCGGGATTGTCGATCGCTCTTGGTTTCAATCGAATCACCGCAGAATCGACCTTCGGAGGTGGCGAAAATGCCTTCGCTGGCACATCACAAATAAATTCAGCATCCGCTAAATATTGAACTCGAATCGACAACGCGCCATAGTGAGATGAATTTGAATTGGCACAGATTCGGAGTGCAACTTCTCTTTGAAGCAGCAAGACGATCGAGTCAAACGGATGCAGATTTGGATCAGCGATCGTGCCCAATAATTTCTCTAAAATCGGTCCTGTAATGTTGTAAGGAATATTCGCAACAACTTTTCGAGGATTTTGAAACGCGGGAAATGGCTCTAATAATTGATCAATATCAAGTGTTAGAAAGTCGCCTTGAAGTAATAGGAAATTCTCAAACTTTCCAAACTTCTGCACTAAGATCGGGCACAAATCTCGATCGATTTCAACTGAAATCACTGCACCAGCTTGTGTCAATAACTGACGGGTGAGAATGCCCGTTCCGGGACCGATTTCGAGAATGCGATCGCTGTCTGTCAATTCGGCAGAACTGACAATCTTATTCAAAGCTTTTTCGCTTTTTAGCCAATGTTGACCGAATTGTTTTCTTGCTTTTGGCACTTATTCAGGCAATCCTAATAATTCACCAGATCCGGGAACAACCGTTCCAATTTGAGTAGGCTTCAACCCTTCAGACTGGAAAAATTCCAAAGTCCGATCAACGCTCTCACTCGGAACAACCACCACGAATCCCACCCCCATATTAAAGGTATTGAACATCGCATTGGGTGAGACTTTCCCTTCACTGGCTAACCAATGAAAAATCGGTAGAGTCTCCCACGAGTGCGGATCAACGTCGATCGTCTGATTCGGACCCAAACACCGAGGTAAATTCTCAGGCAATCCGCCCCCAGTGATATGAGCCATCCCGTGAATTTCAATTCCAGCCTTTAACGCCGCCAAAATTGGTTTTACGTAAATTTGCGTCGGTGTAAGTAGCACTTCTCCTAATGTTGCGCCACCCAGTCCGGAGGGTCGATCGCTCCAATCAAAACCTCGATCGATCACAATCTTCCGCACCAAACTAAAGCCGTTGCTGTGAACGCCGGAACTGGGAAATGCGATCGCGACATCGCCAATCTGCACCTGCGATCCATTCAAAATCCGACTCTTCTCAGCAATTCCCACACAAAAGCCCGCCAAGTCATACTCATTCTGCTGATAAAATCCGGGCATTTCCGCAGTTTCGCCGCCTAAAAGCGCACAGCCAGCCGCCTCACAGCCCTGAGCAATTCCTTCAACGACCGCTGCAAGCTGTTCCGGTAGCAATTTTCCCGTTGCAACGTAATCAAGGAAAAACAGCGGCTCCGCTCCACACGTCAGAACATCATTCACACACATCGCCACTAAATCGATTCCAACCGTGTTGTGAATATCTAACTGATGTGCCAGTTTTAACTTCGTCCCAACGCCATCGGTTCCTGAAACTAAGACAGGCTCTTGATACCCGGAAGGCAACTGAAACAAACCGCTAAATCCACCTAACCCGCCTAAAACCTCAGAACGGTATGTACGCTTGACAGAATCGCGAATGCGATCGACAAACGCCCGTCCCGCTTCAACATCTACGCCCGCTTCCCGATAATCCATGCTTGCCGATTAAATCTGCAAAACATCAGCATACCTCACAAGTTGTATGAAGTTATCGTAAAGTTCTGATGAAGCTAGAAAAGGTTCATTTCCGCTACTATGCGGTAAAAGTGCCTCAGAGCAACGATTTCAGCCCTTATCAAAATTTAAAGAAAGTGTGAAGTTTTATTTCAGACAGACATTACCCTGATCCCCTGGGTAAAAACTTCATGCTAGTCTGTTGCAGTTCTGAACTCAGGAGTGAACACGGAGCGAGTACGAGTTAGCACAGCTTAAGTTGTGTCAGTTGGCAAACCGCCACATCTCGGACTCAAAGTTTGAAGTGAATCTCACAAAGGATATATGAATCAGAAATTGATTAGCGGTTTGACTGCCGCGTTACTGGCAACCAGTACGATCGGAGTCGCTTCTGTCCTCGCAGAATCTACTCCAGCAGCCAGCCAAGGATCTACGGAGCCTGAAACTCCCCGACCGTCTTCCCCGCGATCGTCCGATACGGTGAAGCTCGGCGAACAACAGAATACTCAAGCCGATGACTCGATCGCGACCATCCACTCGCACGAGGTCAACGGGCGTAAAGCCGCCACCCTCTATGTCCGAAACATTCCAGTTCTTACCTTTGTCGGTCAGTCCCGCAACTCCTCTACCGAAGTGAAAGTCGGTGAAGTGCAGGCGACTCCTACCCAAGCCGCGAAGCTCAAATACGGTGCCACTACCCCGGTCGAATCCAGCACCCAGCCGCGCCAGAATTCTTCCAATCCATCTCAAGACCCGATCGCTCGTGCAACCGCGATCGCAGCCCGCTTAAATCAACTCGAACGGGAGGGTGTCGATGCCCGCAAAATCACCGTTCGATGGAACGAAACCAAGTCCGGCGATCAATTCGTGATCGAGGCAAACAAACAAACGATCGTTGCGGTCGATCCTCAGACGATGCTCCCGGATACGACCCGCAATCCAGAACAAGACGCGCTCCAAGTCGCGAATCGTCTCCGCCGCTTACTCGGCAATGCTGAACCCCTACGCCAAGTGGCGAACCGTCCCAGACGCGCCCCTCAAGAGGTTGCACTGGGTCCCATCCGGTTTCGCGTGACAGGGATGGCATCCTGGTACGGTCCCGGTTTCCACGGCAATATGAGCGCGAGTGGTGAGCGTTTTAATCAAAATGCTTTAACTGCGGCTCACAGAACGTTACCGTTTGGCACGATCGTACAAGTGACAAATCTCGATAACGGGCGCACAGTATCAGTACGAATCAACGATCGAGGTCCTTTCTCCGGGGGTCGCGTGATTGATTTGTCGGCAGGTGCGGCTCGTGTTCTGGGTCTGATGGATAGCGGCGTTGCTCCCGTTCGCTTGGAAATCAGAGATTCGAGACGGGTTGCAGGAAACTAGCAGCAGACTTGATGCAGCGATCGTTTAATTCGTTCACTCCTTTTTGATGCGATCGGTAGAGTTTCGCTTCGTTCAAAATCCGGGAAGCCCCCTAAATCCCCCACGAGTGGGGGACTTTGACAACAGAAAAAATCTGTAGTCGAGGGAAGGCTCACATAACAGATGCTTTCGGGCTTAGACAGCAGAATGGTCTTCTCCAAAAGAATGCCACCGAAACCTGAACTTGCTCATCCTTCAAAGTCCCCCAGAATGGGGGATTTAGGGGGCGCAACCCACCCAAAGCGAAGCGAAAAATTTATCAACCCACGATCGCTCAAATTCGCTGCATCAACCCTTTCAATTGAATGTCTTGACTCAAATTCTTGCTTTGAATCAGAACACCAAAGCCACCTAATCCCATTGGATTCATTAACTGATGTAATGCGTCGCGGCGTTGTAATCGGTTTTGTAAATCCTGGGTGCTGGTGGCTTCCGTTTGCGTAATTTCCATCAATCGATCGCCCAATCCCAACGACATCAAAAATAATCCCTGCTGCGTAAATCCTTCTGTTCGTAATCCCGATCGCTCTCCCGCTAATTGCAGCCCGGTAAAGTCCACATGAGCCGTAATATCCTGCTCTCCCACATATATATAGGGATCGTTGTGATGACTATGCTGGTAATAGCACTGTAATGTTCCTTGCGATCGCATCGGATTGTAATACCGATTCGCAGGGTAGCCATAATCGATCGTTAAAATAAATCCGCGATCGATCTTTTGCGCGATCGTCTCAATCCAATCCAATGCTGCTAAATTCACCTCAGTCCGGTAACCATCGGCAAAATTCAAAACATCAACGCCAATGAACTTAAAATAATCGGCTAATTGCTCAGTAGAAAGATCACCGATCGTTTCGGCAAATCGATTCTCTTCAAGCTGAACGTAAATTTCTTTGAGCGTACGATCGCGAATTTCGACTAAATGCACCGGAAACGCATCGATTAATTCATTCGAGAAAACGCAACCCGTGATCGAATTGGTGGGAATTTCCTCGATCGGTGTCCATTCGATCCGCACTCCCGCCTCCGTCCAACGCCGCAATCGATACCGCTGCTCCACCACGTGCGCGGCTGCTTTTTCCCCGATGACGTACGTGAGGCAATGAAAACAATCCGAATACTTAAAATCAAGATATCGCAACACATCCGCCGCGAGTAATCCCTGTCCTGCGCCCAATTCAACCACAGTAAAGGGATCAGGCTGACCGAGAATCTGCCACATCTCCGCCAACTGTTCCGCAACTAATTCGCCAAAATCAGAAGACAAATGGGGCGAGGTGAAAAAATCACCCTGCGCCCCAATTTTCTCTCTTGGTCTGGTGTAGTAGCCCAACTGTGGACAATACAACGCCAGATCCATAAATTCTGCAAACGTAATTCGCCCGACATCACGAAGATGTTGCGATATGAAATTGTAAAGTGGACTCGAATCATCCACAAACTGATTTTCTTGAGCAAACATGACCTGAACACTAGAAACGATCGCTTCTAATCTATTGCATTTTTCAGTCAGTCAGAGTAGAGTATCTGTACTAAACTGAACAAGCTGGAAAGAATAATCGAATCGAAGTCATTTCATCGAAGCGAGATCTAGCCTTATGTCTAGTGTCCAGGAAATCGATCGTGCGTAAACTAGAGTCACACCACAGTCCGCCTAGTGTTTCTAAACTACACTAATGCTGCTTCGCTGGCAGATTGAGCCGCAACCGGAGGTGCATCGAAAGCCACGATAAACTTGGCGCTCGGACGGGTCTGAGTCAAAACTTTCAGATAAGAATCTGCATCGTTACGACGACGGAACCGGATCACAACTTGGCGTTGCATATCAGGAGTGATTTGATAGACAACCCAGGGAGTTAGCTGCTCTTGGTACTTCATGGTTCAACAGTGAGGATAGTGGGATTACGAGAAATAGATAAGCACTCAAACGGTCTCTTGAGGTGAAACGCTACATCTAGGGTTTCGTTTCAGTTCACATACTATTGATAGCGTCTAACTTAGAAAAAGTCAATCTTTTTCTGCAAGAGTGCATGTTCGTGCATTCACTCAGTGTTTTTGCTGAAATTACAGTGCGAACCGCAAGCAGTCGAAAACTGGCTTACGCTTACTGATCCCCAGTCAAAAAGAAATCCGACTAAAGTAGGATTGTCAGCCACCGCCGCAGAAGTTTAGAGTGTTAAATCAAACACGCTCAATCGAATAGAACCGCCTCGACCAAATTCCGATAATTGGGATCATCGCTAATCTTGATCGTCCGATAGATTCACACCTGAAGCGCTCTCATGGCTTAATACAAGCGAATTAACGCAACAGCAGGAATATCCGTGAGCAGACGATAACAAAGATCACATTGATGTTTTATCGCTCAGTTCTTCGCTTTGGATCAGAACTGAATATCGACTCTGCGACGATGCAGAGCGATTAAAAAGAGTTTATTGAATGCTTAAGATTGACTGAGACTCATCCTAGCGCAAAATGAGTCGATCGCGTCCCTTTATGTGGTGATTTATCGAACCCGTTACACCCAGCAATAAAACAGGCAGGTTTGTTACACCTGCCTGAGCGCGATGAGTTGAGGAAAAATTTAGCGATCGACTGATCCCATAATGATGTCGATACTACCGAGAATCGTCACAATATCCGCCACCTTCATTCCCTTGACTAAGTAAGGGAGAATCTGAACATTGTTAAAGTCGGCTGCCCGCACTTTGAACCGCCACGGGAAGACGTTATCATCGCCGATGATATACACGCCCAATTCCCCTTTACCGCTTTCCAAACGAACATAGTGTTCGCCTTTCGGAATTTTGAAAGTCGGTGCCAGCTTCTTACCGAGGAATTGATACTCAGGACCATTCCACTCAGATTTCGGTCCTTCTGCCATCCGTTTCGCTTCTAGGTTCTCGAACGGACCGCCCGGAAGTGCCTTCAGTGCTTGTCGGATAATCTTGACCGATTCGCGCATTTCCCGGATTCGGACGATGTAACGGGCGTAGCAGTCTCCTGCCGTTTCCCAGTGCACATCCCAATCAAAGTCATCGTAGCTTTCGTAGTGGTCAACTTTTCGCAAGTCCCACTTCACGCCCGAAGCCCGCAGCATCGGACCGGATAAGCTCCAGTTAATCGCATCTTCGCGAGTGATCACACCCACACCATCCACTCGACGACGAAAGATCGGGTTTTCGGTGATTAAGCGCTCGTACTCATCGACTTTGGGCATAAAGTAGTCACAGAAATCTGCACACTTATCGACCCAGCCATACGGTACATCAGCAGCCAAACCGCCAATGCGGAAATAGTTGTGGTTGATCATGCGGTAGCCAGCAACGGCTTCCCACAGATCGTAAATCAGTTCGCGTTCACGGAAGATGTAGAAAAATGGGGTCTGTGCGCCGACATCCGCCATAAACGGACCAAGCCACAGTAGGTGATTGGCGATGCGGTTGAGTTCCAGCATGATCACCCGCAAATAACTAGCACGTTTGGGAACATCAACCCCAGCAAGTTTTTCAACGGCATTGACAACGATCGCTTCGTTGAACATACCCGCTGCATAATCCCAGCGACTGACATAAGGCACGAACATAATTGTCGTGCGGTTTTCGGCGATTTTCTCCATGCCTCGGTGGAGATAGCCAATTACAGGTTCACAATCGACCACGTTCTCGCCGTCGAGCGTGACGATCAGGCGCATCACCCCGTGCATCGAGGGATGGTGCGGACCCATGTTGAGGATCATGGGTTCTGTCTTGGTTTCGATCATTGCCATCGGTGTTCTGCCTCTCGATTCACGGTTCAGGGCAAGCTTGTGGAATAAGGCTTGGTGGGCACTTGTTGCACTTTCTTAATTATAGAGAATCTTGCCGGATCAAAGGGTTTGGAATCAATTTGTGCAGGATTCAATTTACACTTAGACGCGAATAGAATGAAATCAATAGTCGTGCGTGGCTCGATCGCGAAATTATCATGAGTTCTGAGTTTTTCCATGTTCCTGTGCTGAGTCGCGAAGTGATTGAAGAGCTGGCGATTCACAGCGGCGGGGAGTATCTCGATGCGACGGTCGGCGGAGGGGGGCATAGTTCGCTGATTTTGGCAGCGGCTTCAGATGTGAAATTAACCGCGATCGATCAAGATGAATTTGCGCTCTCGGCAGCGCGGGAGAAGTTAGGCGATCGTGTCACCTTTTTCCATACGAATTTCGCGGAGTTTGATCCGGGTGAAGCGAAGTTTGATGGAATTTTGGCGGATTTGGGGGTGAGTTCGGCTCAGTTTGATATTGCCGATCGAGGTTTCAGTTTCCGACACGAAGCGGCGCTCGATATGCGGATGAATCAGCGGCAGGAATTAACCGCAGCCGAGATCATTAATCATTGGGAAGAGTCGAAGTTAGCCGATATCTTTTACACCTACGGCGAGGAAAGATTATCGCGACGAATTGCGAGACGAATTGTAGAACGGCGACCGTTTAAGACGACGATAGAACTCGCAGACGCGATCGCGCACTCTGTTCCAAAACAATATCGCTACGGTCGAATTCATCCGGCAACTCGTGTCTTTCAAGGCTTGCGAATTGCGGTGAATCGAGAGCTTGAGGTTTTAGAAACGTTGATGCAAAAAGCGCCGACTTGGTTAAAACCAGGGGGGCGATTAGCGATTATTAGTTTTCACAGTTTGGAAGACCGAATCGTGAAACATCGAATGAAAGAATCGGAGCTTCTAACCGTGATTACGAAAAAGCCGATCGTGGCTCAAGAAGATGAGATTCAGGAAAACGTGAGATCTCGATCGGCAAAATTACGAATTGCAGAACGAAAATCTATCGATTGTGAGAACATCAATCAAGCAAATTAGCAAAATTGCTCTATTCTTGCATGGCAATTTATCAAATAATCGCCATGAAGATTGTTCAGGAAGTCGCCTTAGTTAGCGTTGGAAATTTTGAAGAGTCAAATGATTGGGCTATCATTCGGACTGAAATTCGCCAAGCAATTGCCTTAATCGTGCATCCTCCTGGGTCTGAAGGTTTTACTATTAACCCAGCAAAACACGGCAATGGAGTTAAGCCGATTAAAGAAGCCTGCATGATTGCCTTAAAGGATCGATTTGGCTGGCAGTTGGAAACTTCAGTCCAATATGCAACTCGCTCCCCAGGCAAAGTAGACGCGACGAAAGCACTTGATAGTCATCTTTTTGCGCTCGAATGGGAAACAGGGAATATTTCTTCAAGTCATCGATCGATGAATAAAATGGTGCTTGGATTGCTACGAGGTGTTTTTCTAGGAACTGTCTTGGTTCTGCCAAGTCGAAAGCTTTATCCCTACCTTACCGATCGCATTGGTAACTATGAAGAATTAGAGCCATACTTCGATGTTTGGCGATCGATGCGAATCGAAGAAGGTTTTTTAGCCATTTTTGTCATCGAGCACGACCACATCGATAGCAATGTACCGACGATCGTGAAAGGAACAGACGGACGTGCTCTGATTTAGGAATAGGGAATTGGAAGCTGTGAAGGAGTTGGTTTTCGGGGCTTCTGTTTCTTGCTGCCTCTTGCTGATTCCCACTGTTCGACGATGCCATTTGCGAGGTCGGTCAGTCGCTCGATCGCAGGTTCAACATCGCCGATCTCTGAACCGATCCAATAGCGGTGTAGTTTCTCAGCGGCATAAAAGGTTGTTCCTGACCCTCCAAAGGGATCAAGTACGACCTGACCTGGAATGGATGCCATTGCGATAATTCTCTCCAGCATGATTGGAGCCAATTCGTTTGGGATGCGTTTTTTATGTCGTCGATGTCGAACTGGAGGAATATCTGTCCACATCTCTTCAGCGATCGTCCATAACACTTCATTTGGAGCAGCTTCAGAAGCGTCTTCCCAAACATCCTCTGGCAGATCCCAAACATCCATCAAGTTAATTCCTTTTTCGTTGAGGCTCTTGCGATGTCCGCCATAGTCTCGAATCTCGCCTCCACAATGGCGACAGACTTGAATGGGTGTGTAGACTTTGTTAAAAACGGCGGGTTCTCCTTTAGTGTAATAAATCAGTCCATAGTGAGCCGGAGACATTTTTTTGCCTCTTGGAAAGGCTTTTGGCATCCGACAAGCGATCCAATGTCGGAATAGCATTCCTTTTTGATTGAGATATGCACCGTGATCGATGCACCACCTAGGCAGATTGAAAACAAATAAGCTGCCGCCTGGTTTAAGAACTCGAATGCTCTGATCAAGCCACTGATATGACCAAGCTAAATATTGATCGACCTGCATCTGATCGTTTACACCTTTTCCGTATTCTTTGCCTAAGTTGAAAGGAGGATCAGCAAATATTAGATCAATCGAGTCATCTGGCAGGATTGATAGCAACTTAAGGCAATCTCCTTGATACAAAATTCCATGCTTACTTGCATAAACTTGTTTTAATTCTTGCTGAAGTAGAACATCTGGAGCGATCGCTGGAAACGGGAACATTCGCTTAGCCTTTAATACGTGAGTACCAATTCTAATGGAAAAAAGCCCAAAAACTAAGCCGCCCCGGTTCGCAGCGTGAAGCAGGGCGGCAAAGAGATGTTATCATCCCTCAAGCCTCCGCGCTGGTGTTCACAGCGTTGGGGGTTAGTCGCTCAAAGTTGGGTGAGATCTTCTTTGGGCGACGCTGGCTCAGTTGTTGGGCAGCGTTATCCTTTAGTTTTCAACGCAGCAGGATAACTTAATTCGCAAGCTTAGAGGATTTATTTGAGCGAGTCAAGCGAATTTCATCACTCCGAAACAATTAAGAATCGATCGCGGTTTCCTGCTCGACAACCGATTTCAATTTGCTGTGAAACTCCGTTTCGGCTGCGGTTGGCATGAATTGATGGATTGGTGGATGAACTTCTTCGGTGATTTCTAGAGGCACTTCTTCAGGAGCGATCGATTTCTCTTTCGTTTCTTCCGGCTGCAACTTGATTTTCATTGCTTCATTCGACGCATTCAAGCTTGAAGTAGCTTGCTCGATTAAAGCTTCGACTCCTGCTTGAAGTTTGGCGACTCGGTTTAAAAGAATTTCTGGAGCTTCGATGTGATCAACCTTCAAAGGCACGATCGCACTATTTGATGGCACAAGTTCAGGAGGTTCTTCTTGTTGAATTTGTTCTGCCAACTCTGCCCAAGGAGGAGGTTCTGAAATAGAAGGATTTGCTGATGGCTTCGGGGTGGGGAAACTTGCTCGACTCGGTGCTGGAAGATCCGGAAGGAGGGTTGTATCAGGGGGTGATTTTGAGCATAGAGGTTGCGATAGATCGCGTGGAAATTTGTTGCAAACTAACCGTTCAAACTCGTAATTGAAGTGATAGCGGGGTTGTTGACGGCGATGCCAAAGTTGCAGAATTTGTTCAACAGATACGGCTTTATATCGACCTTGATAGAGGGCTTCGATTACTGCCCATCTGATCCAATTCTGAGCGTAGGTCGATTGCCATCGATCGATTAACTGCCGCGCATTATTTCCGCCCAAATCAAAGCTGTAGTGAATTAATAAATCCACCACTTGGGTTGCAGTCTCACGCCACAGAGACGCATTAGAATCGCCAGAAGAACCGTTCTGATCTGTCGTCATAACCCGCTATTTTAGGGCAAAATCGGAATTGATTTCCTCTATCTAGAACCATTCTTTTTAGAATCGACATGATTTGAGTGTAATCGATTCAAATTATTGTGGCGATCGGATCACGCCGCTTTCTACTGGAATGACACCACTTCCGGCAAATGGCTCTCGACTGCCACGATTCCAGTTGAAATCACTAATTTCAAATCCGACTGATCCTAATTCTTGCACCGGATTGTATCTCAAAGTAATTCCATAGGTGCGACGTTTGTATTCTAAAAAGTAGTCGGTGCTGATCTCTCGACCGTTGCCCACGTTGAAAGCAGTTTGAAAGCCGACGCGAAATGGACCGTAAATCTGTTGGGTGATGCCAGCATAGAGAATGCGATCGTCAGCTAATCGATCAAACAAGAACGGCGATAATCCCGATCGAAATGCTTGAGAATACGTGATGTTGAACGCGGTGTAATCCAAGAACGGACGAGAAAATCGCCCAAACTGACCGATCAAACTAACCGCACCACTAATACTATTTTGATTGTCGCCATTGCTGTAAGACGTTCCTACACCTGTGACACCGACCGCCAGCGCTAGAAAGGGACGAATCGGAGTTGGAGAATATTTCAAGCCTTGTTCTGGGGTTGCGGGTAGAGGTTCACCTTGCCAGAGGGGAAAAGCACGACTCAGAGCCGCACTTGCTTGAAAGCGTCCTAGACTAATGCGATTGTTCGATCGAACAGGTTCTAGCAAATCTAATCGATCGGTGTCTGCGGTGACGTATTGATAGCCGACTTGATAGCTTAGATTAATTCCGGTGTTTGCGATCGGCACAACAGGCGAGAAGAACACAGCACCGATACTACTTTGGACATCTTGGAAACCGAGCGAATTATTGAATAAGCGATCGCGATAACTCGCCTCTAAACTCAGGGTATGCGTTCCGATCAACTGCTGCGCCCGCAAGCTTCCCCGCAGTGATTCTTCAACTCGACTAAAATCTAAGCTCGTCAAAACGCCATCCCCTCGAATCAATGTTCGAGGAGTTAATCGTGCGGATAGCTGACTTCGGACACCAAACAGATCGGCGATATTACTGCGGTCTTGAATTGCTCTTTGAACAAAGAACTGAGGTGTAATCGTAAATTGAATGGGCGATTGCGGTAAGACATTGAACTCGCGCTCGATGAAGACACCGCCGCGATCGTTGCCATCGAATCCGAAATTGAATAAAGCAGGCGATCGCTGATTTCGATCAAGCACGAGCGTTCGACTTGGTAAGGGCAAAGAAAAGCCCTGATCAAACACCAAGCGATTTCGAGTTGTGCGAATTTCATCGCGCAAAGGTGCAACTCTTCTGAGTTCAGCGCGTTCAGCTCTCAGTTCTAATTCCGGTGGCGAAAATGGATCATTTGTAATCCGAATATTATTTGCCTGAAACCCCTCTGGATAGAATGCAATCTGAGCCGCCTCAAATCGCAATCGTCGGACACTTCCCCCTTCTTGAGGTAATCCTGGAATGCCGCTAGGATTTCGCTGCGAACCGACGGTAATTCGGACGGAGCCTGCTTGAGAAATATTATTCTGAGTTGCCAAAGCGCGATCGCCCACTGATCCAACCGGAACCACGCCCGCCGTAATATTCGTAGGTAAATTTGGATTAAGATCCGTTCCTGCGGTCGGAATAAAGATTTCACCGCTGGCTTGATCGATCGTTCCTTCTTCTTGAACTAAGTTGTAGCGAAATCGCGCTCCCCGCAAGACTTGTTCGCCTCTAGTGAGTGCGACATTTCCATCTGCTACGGCAAGCCGATTGATCAAATTCACTTGTAAGCGATCGCTTGTTAGTAACGCCCCTCGAAACCGCAGCGTCACCCGACCCTCAGCCGTAAACACTCGACGAAACTGATCGAATTCCTGTCGATCGGCTTTGAGTTCTAGAATCCCTTCAGCATTCAATTGCTGAGTTGGAATATTGCTCGGAGGGGGTGTTGGGGCAGGTGTTGGAATTGGAAGCGGGCTAGAAGGGGTATTTGTGGGCGGAGGGGGTGTTTGAGCGATCGGAGTTTCTGCAAAACTCCAATTGGGTTCTGAAGCCGCGATCGATTCGGTTCCCGTTAAGTCTTCTGCTCGGTTAGAAGTCTGCTCCATTGGCATTTTTTCAGGTGGAGTTGGTTTTGCAAGCTCGACCTTCGTTGAAGTCATGGGAGCAGGTTGGACGATCGCAGGGGGTTCAGGAGGGGGAACCGGATAAGGCATATTTTATAAATTCGTCTTCAGGCTAAAAATAGTGAACCGCATAGGCACTTTAACGGATGACGAGCGCGATCGCAAAATTGATTCCGTTGGTTTTTCCTATAAAAAAAGGGCAGGTCGTCTGCCCTCTCGTTCTCAAATGCGAGAAAGATTATTCTAAGTCGCGGCGGTTGGGGTTCCGTGCAGGGTCGTTTGAGAGGAACCCGAAGACGAATAAACCCACAAAGAAGGCGACGGTAATATAAACAACAATTTTGAGCGTGATCATGTCAATAACTCCAATGGCGATGGAAGAGGTTTGGGAATCGTCCTTTTATCTTACAGGAGTGCGGGATCGTTTTTAATGGCTGCGAGTGAGCCACCGCCAGAGAAAGATGATTCGGTGTTCGACCCAGACGAAGCCAGAATCGATCCATTGCAGGAATTTTTGCCACGGGGTGAGAACGTATTCGACATGAGTTGCTGGAGTTTCGATCCAGTCGAATGCCGTTTCGACATCAAAACGTTCTGGAGCTTCTACGGTGAGCGTGTGTGTTTGAGTTGAGGTAATTTCGGTAGGATTCGATTCGGTGCTGATGAGATCAGATTCAATGCTAATCAAGTTCGATCGCGTTTCAGTCACGATTTCCTCAGTTTGAGAAATGACGATCGAAGTCTCTTCCCACACTACAACTTTCTTTTGATGCACGATCACACCCGACAGTTTTCGCAAATACTCGCGAATTTTCTGGGTTAACGAGGGAGCGAATGAGAACGATCGCGTTTCGCCAAATCCGTTCGCCGTTCCTTCTAAGATCATCGTTTCTGGAGTTGCGATTGCTCTTGAATCTCGCCCTGAAACGCGAAACAAATCCCGGAATCCCAAATTCGTCGAAGCTTCTGCGGTTCCTGATAGTGCGCCATGTGCCGGAGCGAATCGAGTGCGTTCCCCAAAAAAGTAGTGAATTGCTGCCCAGATTAAGGCTTCTAGATCTGCCAAGTTCGGTAATTGAGCAAACCAAGAGGTGACATTTCTTGGATTTGGAGCTTTTGGAATTAAAGTTCCTGGATTCCAAGCAGAGAGAGGAACAGAAGGAACGAACCAGTTAAGTTCTCCGGGTTGCGCGATGATTTCAGCTTCCTGGAACAGATTGATCGCGATCGCGACTGGACTCGATTGCACCCAAGCCATTAATTGTCGAAACACACGAATCGGCGGCAGTAACGTTTCTCGATCTTCTGGCAATCCGAGCGGTGCAGATTTGAGATAAAGCTTCCGTTTCCACTGCCAATATCGCGCTAGTTCTAACCGAATCCGATGTTCGATTTGCTGTTGTTGTTCGGGGGTGAGAATGTCGAAAATGACATTGCCTTCGAGAATGAGAACGAATTTTCGAGTATCGATCGCACAAGCGATCGCTTGAATTTGATAAGGATTTGACGTGATCGAGCTTTCTTCTCGCCGCAGAATGAATCGTCCAATCAACACCAGTGGATGACGATCGCGCAGAATAGGCAACTTGCCACCGCTAACCAGTGCCCGTTTCACCGCTGTCAAAACATTCTGAATCGGTGCATCGCTTAGGTTTTTGGAGTCAATGGCGATTTCTTCTCGACTCATTCGCAGGCGCAACACGGCTTTTTCCACAGTGCGTCCAATCTGTTGCCCGATCGCTCTTGTGCCCTGAAACGCGGCATAGACTGGGTACAGCAAAATCTGAGTTGTCCAAATGGCGGTCACTTTGGCGTGTCTGAGGAGAGTCGCGCTTTTGTCAGCAAGCTTCTGAGTCTGCTGTGTGACAAACTTAAAAAATTGGCTCTGGTAGCGTCGAGAAGTCATAGACTGGGGGACATCGCATTTCTCACCCTCATCATATCGGTATGACAGACGTTCTTACTGCATCATTTATCGAGCGTTTACGCAACTTAGTCCAACAAGACGCGATCGAGCATTGGCAAGTCTGCGAAGATTGCGCGATTTCCGATGTTCCGTCACAGTCGTTTACAAAAATTGAACTGAACGAGAAGCGCTATCTGGTGTGGGAAAAAGGGCAAAAAGTCCGCTGGTTTTATCAAGAGTTCGTTTTGCCTGAAGCATTAAATGAGTATCCGTTAGCAGGATTGACGCTGAGATTGGCGTTAACTTGGTGGGCGGAATTTGCAGAAGTTTACGTGAATGGTGAGAAAGTTCAAGAAGGCGATTTATTTGATCATTCTTGTCGAGTAGTTTTAAGTTCTAGTGTGGTTCCGGGTGAAAAAGTTGCGGTTGCGATTCGATTGATCAGTCCGGGACATGACATTGGGGGATTAATGCGATCGCGCCTTATTTATGAATCGAATTACGATGAGAGTGATCCGGGATTTGTTGCGGATGAATTAGAAGTTATTCAGAGTTATATTGATGCGTTTGGATTAGAGAATATTCAGGGAGTATTTAGAAATTCGTGCTCATCCGAATTAGAAAATGATGCGGAAGTGTTTGAAGATTCGCGTTCATTGCGTTCACCCGCCCCGGAATGGAATTCGGGGCTAACAGAACGAAGTCCACTGAAGGGGACTGAAGACGCAGAACCAGATCTTCAGTCCGTTTCTAACGGACTTCGCACCGACAGCCCCGAATTCCATTCCGGGGCGTTACCGAAACGAAGCGAGAAATCTTCAATATCAGAGATCAAATTTGACTGGAAAATTCACGATCGCAATCAATTCCATCAATCCCTAGAATCCCTAAGAACTGCCCTTCTACCGATTAGTTCAAGAATCAAACAACACACAATTTTCTTACTCGGTCATGCCCACTTAGATATGGCTTGGCTCTGGGATGTTGAAGAAACTTGGAGAGCCGCAGAACGCACATTCATTTCAGTTCTAAACCTACAGAAAGATTATCCTGAGCTTACGTTTTGTCATACCACACCCGCTTTATACGAATGGATTGAACAAAATCGACCGGAGATTTTTGCTCAAATTCAGTCACAAGTGAAAGCTGGGAAATGGGAAGTTGTGGGCGGAATGTGGGTAGAACCAGAGATGAATTTGATCAATGCAGAATCGATCGCACGTCATCTCTTATACGGGCAACGCTACTGTCAAGAAAAGTTTGGTGAAATCTGCCGCGTTGCATGGCTTCCCGATACTTTCGGTTTCAATTGGCAAACTCCGCAATTTCTCAAACTTGCAGGCATTGATTACTTCGTCACTCAGAAACTTCGCTGGAACGATACGACACAGTTTCCGTATGAATGGTTTAACTGGCAAGCACCCGATGGTAGTCAGGTTAAAAGTTTGATGTCATCGCCGATCGGGGAAGCGATCGAGCCGATCAAAATGGCGAAATTCGCTTGGGACTGGGTGAATAAAACCGGGAAACCTCATGCACTGTGGCTATTTGGCGTGGGCGATCATGGGGGAGGTCCGACGCGGGATATGTTGGAAATTGCGGAACGATGGAAGCGATCGCCCTTTTTTCCAAGATTAGAATTTACCACTGCATTGGACTATTTAGAAAGCTTAGAAGCTCCAAAAGAAACTTGGAATGATGAGCTTTATTTAGAGTTTCATCGCGGTTGCTATACGACACATGGCGACCAAAAAAGGTTTAATCGGGAAGCAGAAGCTCGGCTGCACCTTGTCGAAATGGATGCTTCTTTGTCTTCGAGCTTGACAAACTCAACCTACTTGAAGACAGATCTAGAAGAAGCTTGGAAAATTGTTCTATTTAATCAGTTCCATGATATTTTGCCAGGCTCATCGATTCGTGAAGTTTACAATACTGCACTTGTTAAGCAGTTTGAGTTTGGAGATATTCTCGATAAAGTTTACGGCAAGTCGAATATTGGAATGCAAATAAAGCTCCCTATTCCGCCCCATCTAGAAGCGGTGCTTGTTGTAGTTTTTAATCCATCAAGCTGGGAAAGATCTGGAATTGTTACGGCAGATTTAGTAAGGTCTATTTCAGATGAACGAAGCTGGAAGATTTGCAGTTTGGACGGTGAAGATATTCAAGTTCAAATCGAGAAATCTTGGATTAACACAGGTGAGTTTCGCATTTATTGTTACTCATTCTGGGCAGAGACAATTCCCTCGATTGGCTACCGATGCTTTTGGCTTTATCCCGGCGAGCCTCTGTTACTTGATGCGAATGTATTTTCCGATGATTTCGTCTTAGAGAATGAGTTCATCAAAGCGATCGTTGATCCTGAAACAGGTAGCTTGTCTAGTGTCGTTGATAAAGTGAACGATCGCGAAATCCTAAACGGGCTTGGAAATGATCTTCAGGCTTTTCAAGATAGTGGGCAATACTGGGACGCATGGAATATTGATCCGAACTACGCGGCTCACCCTCTCGATCGTCCTAGATTGCTAGAGATTAAATATCGAAAATGGATATCTCTGATTCCTGGAATTGAAGTTAAACGAGCGATCGGAGAATCTATCTTTCGGCATTGGTATTACTTGGAGCCTGATTCACCCGTCTTGAAGATTTATACATCAGTCAATTGGAAAGAGCGACACGTTTTAGTAAAAGCTGCATTTCCGCTTAACCTAAAAGCCAATTTCGCGACTTATGAAATGGCAGGTGGCGCGATCAAGCGAACGACTCGCCCCGAAACCGAAGCCGAAAAAGCTAAATGGGAAGTTTCCGCACTTGGATGGACGGATCTAAATGATGGCAAATATGGCGTTAGTCTTTTAAGTGATTGCAAACATGGTTTCGATTGCCAATCAGACCAAATTCGGCTTACCTTACTGCGCGGCTCAGAATTTCCGGATTCTGAAGCCGATTTAGGTTCTCATGAATTTACGTACGCGCTGTATCCTCATGCTGGAACCTGGAAAACTGCTCAAACCACCCGGAGAGCGTTTGAACTTCTACAGCCCTTGGAAGTCTTCACACTCGACCAACTCCCCGAAAACGGCACTCTCCCGCCCGTTCATTCCTCCCTCGACCTCCAAGCCGACAATCTCATCCTCACAAGCTTGAAGCAGTCCGAAGACAACCCCAACGAATACATTTTGCGCTGTTACGAATGCCACGGCGAACCCGCAGAACTCAACCTAAAAGGCGACTTCGAGATCATTGAATCGGTTGATTTACTCGAACGTCCTATCCAAGCTCGCGCCGAAATCCGACCTTGGGAAATTCGGACTTATAGAATTAAGAAGAGGCAAAATTAGAAAGAGGGCATCACCTGACACCCTCTGATTTTTAGTCTTCATGGTCTTCAAACGGGTCTTCCAAATTGGCAGAAGGAGGACCAAACGCGGTGTAAATCGCGAATCCGGTGAGTCCAACGATCGCCGCGCAAATCGAAATATTTAGCGCGAATGCAGGTTCCATTTGGGATAAATCCATGAGAAATCTCTTAGTAGTATTACGAAATTATTACAAATTTTAACAGACTGTACAGACATCGCTCAGAATGCTTTCTGGCACTAGCTAAAGATCAGACGAATTTGCTAGAGTAAACATCCTGCCAGGGATAGAGCGACTCTCCATGCTATTGAACGAAAAACAACAGCGCATTTTAGAAATCATTGATGCCGGAAATACAACAGGAGAGGGTATTGCCAGCGCGATCGGCTCTTCGATGCAGATGATTCGCTACTATCTCGATACGCTGTCCGAAGATGGCTATCTCAAAGTTGCCAAAGTCTACGACAATGCCACCCGCGAATTTCAAGTGGTTCGGGCGTATTTGACAGACAAGGGAAAAGCAACGATCGTAAAAATACCTTCCCCAGTGGTTGTCGCTCCCGTTGATGAGATGGGGCTAATTATTGAAGCGCTCGATCGCATTGCGCCGATCGTCGAACAGTTACCCAGCGATCGGGCTGAAGTTGCCTCGGTTTATCTTGAAGATTTACAGAACGAAGTCAAAGTTGCTTATCGCCGCAAACCGCAACGGATTAGAGCATATTTTCTCGCGCTCGTGGGAACTGCCCTTCCTGTAATCCAGCAGACAGATCAGGCAGAGGTCTTTATCGAAACTGTGCGATTTCTATCCGGTCAGTTCAACGTGACCATAAAATTGCCTGAGAACGTTAGCTAGGCTGAAGTTTGGATCAAGAAGAAAAGCCAATTTTGCCTAAAATGCAAATTTTCAAGACTGCTAGGAAGTCTTGAGATACGCTCGATCGCATTGATCTAAGAGGATGTTTGAAAAGTTGTCGTTCGTTGCCACATCCCGCCCTGAAATGGAATTTCGGGCTAATCGGCGCAAGTCCTTTGAAAAGGACTAAGAGACTGAAACTGGCTCCCAGTCTACTTCAGTAGACTTTCGTCGGTTAGCCCGAAATTCATTTCAGGGCGAGATGCAATCGAAGCGAATAAACTTTATGTACTTTTCAAACACCCTCTAAAGATTCGGTTATCCGAATGCGGAGGGCGATCGAGATAAGCTGTAGTTGTTGGCATGTTTGAGTTCTCGACAGACGGAGCTTTCTTATGCAAGTCGGTTTGAAATGTGCGCTGAGTGATGTTCATCTAGACGCAATGCAGTTAAGCAGTCAGCGTCAGATTTCGATCGCGATCGAAGCCCTCCCCGATTCCACTCGCCGCGATATTCCCCTCAATCTTTGCCTGGTTCTCGACCAAAGCGGCTCGATGGAAGGTCGATCGCTCTCTACCGTCAAACAAGCCGCAGCAAGATTAATCGATCGACTCTCTCCCGGAGATCGATTGTCGATCGTGACGTTCAATCACAAAGCGAAAGTTCTTCTACCAAATCAAATCGTCGATGATCCAAATCGTTTGAAATCTGCCTTAGAGCGACTCGAAGCAGCAGGCGGAACCGCGATCGATGAAGGTATCCGACTCGGAATCGAAGAAACTGCTAAAGGCAAGAAAGAAACCGTTTCTCAAATGTTTGTGCTAACTGATGGTGAGAACGAACATGGAGATAACGATCGCGCTGTCAAACTTGCTCAAGTCGCGACTGGCTACGGTTTATCCATTAATTCGCTCGGATTTGGCGATCATTGGAATCAAGATATTTTAGAAAAAATTGCTGACGCAGGCTGTGGTGCGCTCTCGTACATTCAAGAACCGGAACAAGCGATCAAGGAATTTGGGCGATTATTCGATCGCGTTCAGTCGATCGGTCTGACGAATGCTTTTTTAAGATTGGCTCTCGCTCCCGGAACTCGACTAGCGGAATTGAAACCGATCGCGCAAGTGGCTCCGGAAACGATCGAACTTCTCGTACAGCAAGAAGGCGATTTAGCGATCGTTCGATTAGGCGATTTGATGATCGATTCTCCGCGTGTAATTTTGGCGAATCTTTATATGAATCAATTGCCAGAAGGAAAAAATACGATCGCTGAAATTCAAATCAAATACGACGACCCAGCGATCGGACAATCCGAGTTAGTGTCTGAAACATTCCCGATCGAAATTGCTTCTCAGGCGCAATATCAACCCGCGATCGATGCCAACGTTCAGCAAAGCATTCTGGCACTCGCGAAATATCGTCAAACTCAAATCGCTGAAACGAGATTAAAACAAGGCGATCGACACGGAGCCGTCACAATGCTACAAACAGCAGCAAAAACGGCACTACAAATGGGCGATCGAACAGCGGCAACCGTTTTACAAAACAATGCCACTCAACTGAATTCGGGTGAGGAACTCTCAGAAGCAGATCGTAAAATCACCCGACTCGTCTCGAAAACTACTTTGCAGGCGGCAGATTCTGAGTAGGGGTGGCAAACTCAACTGTCGGCAGCGCACAAATCTTTTTCGACATGGCTGGATCAGAATAGCGAGTCGTTTTCCAAGCTGCCGGAGAACCAATTCCATCCGTATAGATAATCTGATTTGTTCTGCAATTCACATCCGCATAGAGGAACTGAAACACGCCACTACAGCCCGATCCACTATTTTTATCCGCTGTTTGTAGCACAATCAACTGCCGAACGTTCTTATCAGTCCCATTCGGCTTCTCGCTGCGTCCCACGATGAATTCTGGATCAGCGTAGAACGCACAACCATCTCGACTCTGACGCATCAGTAGATCGTATTTTCTAATTACAAAATTATAGGTTTCCACATCGGGAAGAGCAGCAACAGCCACTCCTTGACCCAGAACCACAACCGAAAAAGCGATCATCGCAACCGTTTTCATAGAATCTCTGAGGCGAAAGAACGAGGGGCATGAACGATTTTGACAGATTCGAGTTCCCGATCGCAGACGAATCCTGGCAAAAAGAATATCGATCCCCCATTACCCTTTACAATGGTTCAACGTAGATCACCGAAAAATCCCGTGAATAGTGTCCGTACCGTTTCTGATACCAAGCGATCGTTTTACAGCCTCCACACCCGTCCGGTGAACTCGATTTACCGTCGTGTGGTCGAGGAATTAATGGTCGAAATGCACTTGCTTGCCGTCAACACGGACTTCCGCTACGACCCCTTCTATGCACTGGGTGTGGTGACGACGTTCGATCGCTTCATGCAGGGATATCGCCCTGAAGCGGATAAAGACTCGATTTTCAATGCGCTGTGTCGATCGATCGAATCTGACCCGCAGCAATATCGCGGAGATGCTCAGCGTCTGGTTTCTGCGGCATCTCAGAACGCTTGGGATTCTGTCTTGATTCCTGAAAAATCTGGAGAATTTCGCGACACGCTCAGCGCGATCGCATCCAATCCCAAATTCAAATACAGTCGCCTCTTTGCTGTCGGTCTTTACACCGTGATCGAAACCTCTAGCCCAGAGACGGTCAAAGATGCCGCTAAACTGACCGAAGCCCTGAAGCAAGCTTGCCAGGCGTTGAACATCTCTGAAGATAAAGCGCAGAAAGACCTAGAACTGTACCGCAGCAATCTAGAGAAAATGACGCAAGTCCAGGCTGTGATGGCGGATGCGCTGGCAGCCGATCGCAAGAAACGCGAAGAACGCGCCCAAGCCAAAGCAGAAGTTCCAAAAGACGAAGCAACATCCGAATCTTGATTGATTCAGAGGAGCGAGAAATCGTTCCTCTAATTTGTATCGATCGAAACAATCTCAAGTCATCGAATTCGCATAAAACTAAAACCGACCCGAATTTGATAGACACAATGACCATTCCAGAAATTACACAGAAACTCCTAGCCGCAAAGAAAGCGAAAGGGCTGACTTTCACCGACCTCGAAGCGGTACTAGGGCGCGATGAAGTTTGGATCGCTTCATTGTTTTATCGTCAATCCACTGCCACTGAAGACGAAGCCTCAAAATTATTAAATGCGCTGGGATTGAGTGAAGATCTGGCTGCTGAATTGACTCAGTGCCCGGTCAAAGGATTAGGTCCCATTGTCCCAACTGACCCGCTGATTTATCGATTCTACGAAATCATGCAGGTCTATGGAATGCCGATGAAAGATGTCATCCAAGAAAAATTCGGCGATGGCATCATGAGCGCGATCGATTTCACCCTCGACATCGAAAAGATCGAAGACCCGAAAGGCGATCGCGTCAAAGTCACGATGAATGGTAAATTCCTGCCTTATAAGAAGTGGTAGATTTTTAGGGCGTTCATCGGAAACTCATCTACACTGGTCAGAGTCATTGATCCCACTGTGTACGTGAAATGCCGATGATCGCTCCTCATTCTGTGAACTGTTCCTGTCCCGTCCACGATCCCCGAACTAAACAGCGTCAGCTTTTATCGGCGCTAATTGTGGTAGGGATTTTTGCAGGTGTAGAAGGTGCGATCGGCGTATCGAGTCACAGTCTGGCACTGGTTGCAGAGGCAGGACATCTCGTTTCCGATTGTTTTGCATTGGTGTTAGCACTACTCGCGACCCGAATCGCCCAATCTCCGATGCAGTGGGGTTGGATTGGCGAAAATACGGTTTCCGTTAAACCCAGTCGATCGCCGGAAACCTGGGCAGCACTATTGAATGGATTTGGACTCGTTCTCGTCTCGCTGTGGATTATTTGGGAAGCGATCGAGCGGTTCCAAACTGCAAGCCCTGAAATTTCCAGCTTACCGATGTTGATTACCGCGATCGTTGGTCTGATTGTCAACGGCATCAACATCACGATTCTGCACCAAGGCAGCGACCACGATTTGAACTTACGAGCGGCATTTCTGCATGTCGTTGCTGATGCGTTGGGAGCAATTGGCGTGATTTTTGCCGCGATCGCGGTTGCAGTCTTTCATTGGATGTGGGCGGATGGTGCGATTAGTTTAGCGATCGCGGTTCTGATTTTAGTTTCAACGATTCCCCTGATTCGCCAGAGTCTTCAAGAACTGCGCCGCTCCTGACAGGCAATTCAGTTAAAACCCATCTGTCCGGTCAAGATTCATCTAATCGCTTCTGAATCTGCTTAATCGCTTGATACATCTCAGGTAATCGAGTGTAGAGCGCCCAAGCTCTCAGAAATGTTCGATGTTCAACCGCAGGATAGCCGGACACCGTGACACCAGATTTCACATCGCTATGAACGCCCGTTCTAGCAGAAGCGATCGAGCCATCTCCCATTTTCGCCTCGTTTCCGACTCCAACCTGCCCCGCTAAAATCACCCGATTCCCGATCGTCGATCCGCCTGCAATTCCAACCTGAGCCGCAAACGCGCAAGCTTCCCCAACTTTCACGCCGTGTCCAATCTGCACGAAGTTGTCGAGCTTAGTATTGCGTCCGATGCGAGTTTCTCCAACGGCAGGACGATCGACTGCTGAATTGCAGCCAATTTCGACCCCATCTTCTAACACGGTGTAGCCCGCTTGTTCCATTTTCAGCCAGCCTTCACGAGTCGGCACAAACCCGAATCCCTCTGATCCAATCACTGCACCGGAATGGATCACACAATCCGCACCGATTTGACTCCGTTCTTGAATGGTGCAGTTTGCATGAAGGACTGTACGATCGCCAATCACTACATCCGGATAAACAACAACATTCGGATGAATACAAACGTGATTGCCAACTTTAACACCCGATTCAATGACAACATGAGCACCAATCGAAACTGATTCGCCAATCTGAGCAGATGGATCGATAACAGCAGTGGGATGAATTCGAGGCGCAGGCTTGTAGGGTTGGTAAAAAAGCGCGATCGCACTTGCAAACACCAATCGCGGCTGAGAAACCACAATCCACGCTAAACCGCGATCGATTGCAATTCCTTGCAATGTTTCATTCGCAGGCAGAATCACTGCGCTCGCCTGTGTTGCTTTCAATTGCTCAATGTATTTCGTGCTTTCTGCATACGTTAGCGTATTTGGAGTGGCATCTGCGATCGCGCTCACGCCAGTAATTTCTAATTCCGGTGTGTCACTGCTACTGGTGACTGATATGCCCAGTTTTTCAACCAAATCCTGAAACCGCATTTACTCCTCCACCCGTTTCAGAAATGCTGCACATTCGACATGAGCCGTTTGCGGGAAAAAGTCCGCAGGTTGTACTCGTGTGAGTTGATACGCATTATCCGCGCACAACAGTTTTAAGTCTCTCGCAAGTGTTGCAGGGTTACAACTGACGTAAACAATCTGTTTAGGTTTCTGTTGTCGGAGCGTTTCTAAAACAATGCCATCACATCCTTTACGGGGCGGATCAAGCATGACTAAATCCGGTTCAACAGAAAGAGATTGCAGTACTTTTTCCACAGATCCCACTTCAAAACTGACATTTTCGATGCCGTTTAGAGTTGCATTTTGTTGTGCCTGCTCGATCGCTTCGGGTTGAATTTCGATTCCGATCGCAGTTTTGACTCGTTGCGCGATCGGTAATGTCATCGTGCCAATCCCACAATAAGCATCAACAAAGGTTTCATTCCCTTGTAATTTCAATTGTTCCACAATCGCGAATAACAGCGCTTCTGCTTGTTCGGTATGCACTTGGAAGAAGGTATCGGCTCGAATGTGAAAAGTTAACCCTGCAAACTGTTCGCTCAAGAAGGGCTGACCTGCAATGCAGTATGTTTCTGTACCAAAGATTGTGTTTGTGCGATCGCGTTGCAGATTGATCGACACGCCCACTAAATTCGGATAACGCTCTAACCATTCCTGCGCTTGAGATTCTAAGTTCGGCAACTCTGGATCAGTCGTGATCAAGGTGAGTAAAACTTCACCGGTTCGCTGTCCAATTCTCAAAGACAAATGTCGCAATTGTCCCCGATGATATTTCTCATCGTAAACCCGCCATCCTTGCCGCTGAATGTCTTGTTTAATCTCAGCTAAAAATGGATTTAAGCGCTCATCCTGAATCGGACACTGATTAAGGTTCACAATCTGATGAGTGCCTTTCTGATAGTATCCTGCCTGTACTTGTCGATGTTGCGAGACTCCCAGCGGATAAGTCGCTTTATTGCGGTAGTGTAGCGGTTCACTAACATTGAAAACCGGATCAACCACTGCTTGATCAAATCCTCCGATTCGCGCCAACGCTTGCACAACCTGATTGCGTTTCGCCTCAAGCTGATATTCATAATCGACGTGCTGCCACTGACACCCGCCACACTTATCCGCCACGATACAACTAGGACGAACCCCATACGGAGAAGCTTCAAGGAGTTCATGGATCTTTGCATGAGCGAAATTCGGCTTCACGTGCATCAAACGGACGATCGCACGATCGCCTGTCACGGTATCCGGCACAAACACCACACGCGATCCGGCACGTCCCACACCATCGCCGCGATCGCTTAAATCCACGATCGTCACTTCAAGCAGTTCGCCTTGTTTCCACGTCGCTTCAATTGTCTCTAACTCTGGAGGCACAGTAATTTACCGATTTTTGACCTGTTCTATTCTAATCATCGAGCACAAGTCATCTTCGATTTTTCTAAAACGTTTTCGTAATAGTTCTCCAATTGTTTAGTAGCGGCTGACCAACTCCAGCGCTCCGCTTCGGTTCGGGCATTTTGTCGGAGTTGTTCACGTTCTTCAGGGCGAGATAACAATAATTGCGTTGCCGCGATCGCGCCCTTTTCATCAGTTGGATCAAATAAATACCCATTCACCCCATCTTCGACAATATCGGGAATGCCACCTGATCGCGCCGCCACTACCGGACATCCTGCCGCCATTGCTTCAAGCAAAACTAGCCCTAATGTCTCAGTCCGAGACGGAAACACAAACGCATCGGCAGACGCAAACGCAGAAGCTAATTCTTGACCCCCCAAGTAACCGACAAAGTTCGTATTCGTTCCCGCAAAATGCTTTTCTAACGTTTGGCGATTGGGACCATCTCCCACCAATGCCAATCGAGCATTCGGAATCGATTCGAGCACAGGTTTAATTTGATCGACTTCTTTTTCCGCCGACAATCGACCGACATAGAGCAAGAGCGGATCTTCGGGATGACCTTGAGAAAGGCGCGATCGCATTTCCAAACTGGCTAAATGCGGCTGAAACGTTTCCGTATCCACGCCCCGCTGCCAAAGATTCACCCGTTCGATTCCATGTTCGCTCAACGCCTGCATCATTGCGGTTGACGTGCAAAGATTAATCACAGCTTGATTGTGTCCCGCTTTGAGCAATTCCCAGAGCAACCCTTCCAAAGCCCCTAACCCATAGTGTTGAAGATATTCGGGTAAATGTGTGTGATAAGAAGCGACTAACGGAATGCTGTAGAGCTTGCTGTAAAACAGTCCTGCTAATCCTAAAACAGCAGGATTCACAATATGAATCAGATCCGGTTTGAAACGAGAAATTTCATCCCCGATCGCAGGTCGCGGTAATGCTAACTTCAATTCTGGATACAACGGCAGCGGAAACCCTGAAACGCCGTAAATTTTTGCACCTTTGTACTCAGTCAAACCGCCATCCGGTGAAAAGATCAGAACATCATTGCCCTGTCTCTGGAGATGATCAACCGTATGTTTTAACCGAGTCACAATACCATCAACTTTTGGCAGAAACGTTTCTGTAAATAAAGCAATTCGCATAAATGTCTGTGCAGGGGTCGATCGCAAAAAAAGCGATGATCCGAAAACCATCGCTTTCCAAATTGAGTTACCGTTTCCAGGTCACTTTCGGCAGAATCTCATCATTGTCTACGCGACCTTTGTACTTAATTGCAAAGTTCAACAACGAATCCAACAACGAATCTGATAGATAGTGCGGTTGCAGTCCCAAATCTAATAGATTGGTGTTCTTCGCATTGAAGTAATGTTCTTCTTTCTCGATGCGCGGATTGTCAAAGCTCTGCACTTCAACTTTTAAGCCCATGGCGCTTCCAGCCTTCTGCACCAAGTTCGCGATTTCGCCCACTCCGAATAGTTCAGTAAACTGGTTGAACACGCGGAATTCACCCGGATTAGCCGGAGTTTCAAGCGCCAATTCCACACAGCGAACCGTATCCCGAATGTCCAAAAATCCGCGAGTTTGTCCACCTTTTCCATAAACTGTTAGCGGATGTCCGATCGCAGCTTGAATGCAGAATCGATTCAGCGCTGTTCCGAACACACCATCGTAATCGAGACGATTAATCAGCATTTCGTCCATTCCGGTTTCTTCGGTCAGAACCCCGTAAACGATGCCTTGGTTCAAATCGGTTGCCCGTAAGCCCCAGATGCGACAGGCAAAGTGAATATTGTGCGAGTCATGCACTTTGCTCAGGTGATACATACTACCCGGTTGTTTCGGATATGGGAGTGTATCTTTGCGTCCGTTATGTTCGATCGTAATGTAACCTTCTTCGATATCGATGTTCGGTGTCCCATATTCGCCCATCGTACCGAGCTTGACCAAATGACAATCGGGGAACTTCTCTTTCATGATGTAGAGCAGATTGAGCGTTCCGACGACGTTATTGACCTGAGTGAGCACCGCATGTTCACGATCGATCATTGAAAATGGAGCCGATCGCTGTTCACCGAAATGCACGATCGCATCCGGTTGAAACTGCTCCATTGATTTGTTGAGAAATTCGTAGTTCGTAATATCGCCAATAAAAAGATCGATCTGTTTGCCTGTAAGGTCTTTCCAGCGTTGCAGCCGTTGTTTAATCGGCGCGATCGGGGTCAGTGTATCAATACACAATTCATTGTCCCAATGCCGCCGCACCAAGCTATCTAAAATACCAACCTCATGACCCCGATTGGACAAGTAGAGCGCGGTTGCCCAACCACAATAGCCATCACCACCAATAACTAGGACTTTCATGCTTGCTCAATCTTTTCTGCGGATACTTTGCCAAATCTACCAGGTTTCGGCACCGAGAAGATCGCAATTCATAACGACATTGCGCGAATTCCTGACTGTAATTTTCCAATTCGCGCAAATATCTATCTAACGGACTAAGTTTGATTGTTCAATCTGTGTATTACAGATCACCTAAACTTGCACTTCATCCGCAAAACTCGCCCACCGCACAAAGTCAAACGGTCCCGCCACCGATCCCCAAACATGTTCATCGGTTTCAGGGTCGCGTCCTCGATCGAGACTCGTAAACCGCTCTGCATCAATCTCAAATTCACTATCCAAGTAAGTCTCTTTCCCTTTGCGCGTCACCATACAAGCCTTTCCTGGTTCGACTTGTCCTTTAAAACCCTGCCCCGTCCATTCCACAATCATGTTGCATCCTGGAAGTTTCTCTAATTGATCCGCGTTCAATTCCTTTAATCGATTCAAATCGCGTGATGCCCCGTAAAACTTCTTCTCATCGCGCACTTGATAGTTCTCAATCTCAATGCGATCGTTCTTCTCGATTAGTTTCAGCACCCGCAACCGATACGGATCATTCAACATATAGTCATACGCCTGCTCGATAAAGAAACCCATTCCACCCAGCACTTCTTTCGGCAATGGTCGCATACAGACGCGAATGTGAGCATACATCGGCGGATTTTCAAATGCTTGTTGCTGATTGCTAAAATCAGCTGCCATCCAACGTGCCAATGTTGCAATATCGGTAGAGTGTGTCATGGTCGTCCTATCGAAATCTGGAATTTATTGTACGGTGTTGCGGGTAACAAGAAATCAACCTTTCAGACCTTTAATTTTGAACAGCAAAAACTGAGTAATCTGTCCCAAATTGTTAAAGTTATCGTCGCTAACCATCACCAAACTATGTGACCCATCTGGAAATCGTGCGCCGATCGTCATTCCTTCCAAGTTATCCAACCGCGTCCCCAACTGATTGAGATCCAGTAACAGTTCCTTTGCCGCAGGTTTCATCTGTGCGTTGCGGAGTGTCCCAAATGTCGAGATATCACTTGCGGTTCCGGTGGTCACTTGAAAAAGTTTGATCCGAAATCCAGCTAATCCAAACGATCGCTCTAGACTTAAAAAATGTCCGCCTTGGTCGATCGATAAAAATTCACTCAATCCATGGTCGATCATCCCAGTCGGTTTCGGATCTAACGGGTAAGCGTGTTCAGAAATAAGTGTTGATCGTCCTTCCCAAAGCTGATAATGCAGCATCCGATTCATCAAGCTTTCCTTGGTATTCGGCAATTCCAGATCTTGAACTAAAGGAGCCTCAACCACACTAAACAATCGAAACGGTTCAGCAGGTGGAGCCGTCGAAGCCCCAGCATTCAAAGTCAGTGATTCAAACGCTCGATTATCCTGAATACCACGAGTCTGCCCAATAATCTTTGCATCCGGCGAGTACGATTCCGGTAGGGTCAGTTTCCGCTTCAGTTTCCCAGTTTGCAGATCAAACTCTCCGATGAACGCTGGAACCTCTTCTTTCACCGCTCCTTCACTCGAAATGAACACAGAACCAAGCGGCGAAAGTGCAATTCCTTCCGGGTCAATTTTGTTTTTCCCGTAAGGTTGACCATTCTCATCGGTCAAAGTCGTGACATTCTGCACATCAACCGATTGAAGCGCGTTCTGATCAATCTGCAATTTCACTGTATAAAACCGGGCAGGTTGTCGATCGCTACGATCGTCCGAAACGACGTAATAAAGGTCTTTTTTGCGATCGTACGTAATCCCTGAGAGTCCCCCAACTGTTGTATCTTTGAACTGCTTATCGGTGAGAGTATAGCTACCGAGAAACTCGATCGACAGCGGCAAAAACAATCGATCCTCTGCGGTCACACGCGGCAAACTGCACCCTGTTAAGCCCAAAACACAGAGCAGCATAGCAAACCAAGAAATCCAACGGCGCATTGATCTTTCCTTGCAAATCACCGTTTTACTGTAGCGCGGGATGGGAAGCGATCGAGGTTATTTTTGGCGATCGCAGTTTACGGATCTAAGATTAAAAATGATGCAAACCCTCTAAGAAAAATGGACAGTATCGATCAAGCGAACGCAAATTTATCTCAACTGTTGTCGCGTGTAGAGCAGGGAGAAGAAATCGTAATTTCAGATCAAGGAGTTCCAGTTACGAAGTTAGTTCCAGTTGGCACAGCTTCACGTCGTCGATCGAGCTTAGGAGTCGATCAAGGCAAATTTGTTGTGCCAGAAGATTTCAACGACCCTTTACCAGACGATATCTTGTCAGCTTTCGAGGAATAATAAGCTTGAAACTTCTCCTCGATACACAGTGCTAGTTATGGTGGTTTGCTCAACCTGAGCGATTAAGTGCGTCAGCGATTGATCAGATTGCTAATGAAAGCAATGAAGTCTGGCTTTCGGTTGCAAGCGTTTGGGAGGTTGGTATCAAGTTCGCGATCTCAAAGCTTCCTCTTCCTGAACCGCCCGAAACCTATTTTTCAAGTCGAATGCAACAATTGGGTGCGCGATCACTGGAAATTAGTGCTGCTCATGCTCTACGTGCGGCTGCGCTTCCTCGACATCATAACGACCCATTCGATCGAATGCTGATTGCTCAAGCTTAAATCGAGTCAATGGTACTCGTAAGCTCAGATTCTGTATTTAAGCAATACGACGTTTCGATTCTCAAAGCAGGAAAGTCTTAGAAAGCGATTGCGCTCATCAGATTTTCCTCAAATGATTTCTCTAATCTCTCATACCGATCGAGAAATTGGCTTGGTGCGATCGCCTGTGATCAGATCTTGTATTAGCGAGAATTGCTATAGCTCAAAGCTTTCACCTTTTGAATTGCACCTTCAATATCCGGTAGAGATTGACCGTGCTTTTCTGCGGTTTCAATCCACAATCCTTTAACGACTTCCAGTTCTTCTAAGGTTTCATGCAGAGTCTCACCTTGAGCTAAACATCCTTTGAGTGCGGGAATTTCTGCAATATAGCCACCTTCGTTAGCGGGATAGATCACGATCGGATAATTCACGGTTGCTCCTCTTCATCTGTTGTAGTATCTATCTGCTCAATGAGTTCAATCACTCGTTTAACATAAATCGTTTTAACCTTGTTGTTATGAACGGGAACAACAAATGTGATTTCATCTTTCACAAAAATATGATGGCTACCAGTAATACGATCGAGTGTGAATCCCTCCTGTTCCAAAAGTTTCCGAATATCTGAGAATGTGGCGTTGTTGGGATTATTCTTTAACCGTTCACGCAGCTTTTCTCGCTTGCTCATCGTTGATCGCGCTCATCGGATTTTGCTCGAATGATTTCTCTAATTTCTCACATCGATCGAGAAATTGGCTTTGTGCGATCGCATGAGAAAAGATCAGGATTGTTCACTTGTCGCTGAAATTTTGAGCCGAACTAATGCTTTTTGCAACACGCTTGGCTTCACGCTTAACCAAATTTGATTGCGATCGTCTTCGATATACCCAATTACAACTGCACCGATCGGCGAACCAATATCCGGATACATCTCTGGAGTCATATCACCACGATCGACAAAATCCGTAATCTGAACCAGTCCTCGCACCCTTTCATCACTAATGTCTACAAAGATGCCAAACGGTGCATGATGCTCAACTTTGCCATGAATCAGTTCACCGAGTCGATAAGTTGACTTCACTTGATTCCAAAACGGATCACTCATTTCCTGAATCAAATCACTCATTTTCGATAGACATCTCTTCGGTGTCTGCACTGCGAAATCCGAATCGTTTGCTCTGCATCATCGATTCTGTATCGAATCCGATAATCACCCACACGAAGCCGATACTCATTTTTAGAGCCTTTCAATTTCACAGTCCCGCTAGGGCGTGGTTCATCTGCGAGGGATTGAATCTTCTCATCAACGCGCTCTTGAATGTCCTGAGGTAAATCATCAATCTGTTTCTGAGTAGCTTTTGAAACGATGATGACGTAACTCATGATGCTTTACTTTTTCTTTGCGCTAGATATTCATCGTAAGTCAAATAGTCACCTGCTGCATACTCGTCTTCAACAGCTTGAATTTCTGCTAAAGTCTCCGGATCATCTTCATAATCCGCTTCTTCATCTTCAAAGATTTTCTGCTCAAGCATTTCTTGAAGTTGCCGCTTTTCTTCTAGGTCAAGTGAAGCAATCACTTCTAAAAGTTCTTCAAGGCTCAATTGTAATTTGACGATCGCTGGCATGGCATTCTCCCTTAAATCATTCCTTCAATTATTGCTGAGAAACCAGAATGAGATCTCAGAGCTATCAAAGAAGATTTTTAACTAAGCTGTGTTACCAATATTTGGATTTTCTGTAATGTCTGGGAAACTGTAGAGGCGGTATTCCTACCTCTTCGCATAATCCAGAAAAAAGCTGAATAATTTCGGATCTGGTACTATTCATCCACTCTCCTACTTGAGAATCGCGAATATGATAGAATCTGCGCCCTTCGTGTTCGGGACCGATATGAATTTGCCCCTTTTGTACTGCTAAGGAATATCTAGAACGAGTAGCGCGTAGAAGATCAACAATTACATCCATTCTCTCTCGCCATTGCAGGTTAGATATGTAGGACTTGCCCTTAGATTGGGTCAGTACCACACCATCTCTTGCACGTAAAGAACCTGTACTGATCGCAGTAATAGTATCTTCAATTGCTTTATCAAACGCCTCCATCGAACCCTCCTCGTGAAAAGGATCTTGAAAAGCAGGTCGATCAAAACATTGCGAATAAAATCTTACAAGTTCAATATCTTCATCTTGCGTTGATCCGGGCAAGGGTGCTGAGTTCTCAACTGCTAGAAGTGCAGCACGTTCAGAAGTTTGTTTCCAAGCAATGAGCAAATCACCTGAAAATCTTCTTTCGTCACTATCAATTAGCTTGGCGCAGTTTTGACAAAGCCATATTCCATTATCTATAGATTTTCTTTCTTGGGATGTCATACGCAAATCATATCGCTTTCCACCTGGTGAAGCTGCTGAGATATGCGCTGCAACTCCAATATTTACTGCTCCTGTGGCATCTTCTTGCGGTCCACTTGTTGACTTTCGGCAGTTTGGATTAGAACAGCGATGACCTACACGAAGAGCAAGTGTATGCTTTGTCTTTGAATCAAAATCATCTCTCACGGCACTGGATCAAGAACTTCTAGACTACTTTAAGCTATTGCTTCTAGAATTTCTTGATTCATCCCCATTTTCACAATAAAAAAGGAGATGGAACAATCCACCTCCTCGAATTTGCAGAACTAACTCTGCGAATCAAAAATTAATAGCGATAACCGCTGCCACTAGAAGAACCCGGTTTGTGAACGATAAAGCTCATCACTTGGCACTGTTTAATATTGTCAAACGCAACTACACGGATGTAGCAGTTTGAGTATTCAGAGCGGCACTGTTGCACTTCGTTCAAGACTTCTTGGGGATTTTTGGCACTGAACAGCGGCAACTTCCACATTGTCCAGTAGTAGATTTCTGGTGCAGAAGATTCGTTGAACTCGACGCAAGGGAAATAACCTTGGTCGATCGTATATTGAATCTGACGCGCGATTTGAGCGTCGGTCAAAGCAGGCAGATAAGAAAACGTCTCAAAACGCTGCTCTTTGGGTAGAGTTTTCATGAAATCCTCAAGAATGTTAGTGATCAGGGTCGGAATCTTGTGATTCGATCGTTAAATCGACTTGCGTCATGCGTTCGAGCTGTTTGCGGCGTTGTTCCATGTTCGATTGCTGCATTGACGATCGCAACATTTCCGGCAGTACATCCGCGATCTCTTCAGCAAGATGTTCTCTCACCGTCAAAATCCGAAACGCTAAATCTTGCCGTTCTCGAAACATTGCTTCCATAAACGCTTCCCCGTCTGTGATACTTTCCCGTGAGGAAAACTTGTGCAGCCAGTAAGCCTTTTTTGGATCAGTTTCGTCTAGCTGAGCATAAACAACTCGGACAGCCTGATACGTCAAGTAGCTAATCAGCGTCTTCGACGTATCTTTCGCAATTCGCTTCAGATCCATGATGTGGATGATGAGTTTTAGATTTTAGAGCCTGGACAGACTGCCCAAACTCTAAAATCCGCGATCAATTGGTCATCAGACGGTATCAACAGCTTCAAACTCGAACTTGATTTCTTTCCACAGTTCACAAGCTGTTGCCAATTCAGGTGACCAGCGGCAAGCTTCACGAATAATGTCGCCGCCTTCACGCATGAGGTCACGACCTTCGTTCCGAGCTTGGACGCAAGCTTCAAGCGCAACACGGTTCGCGGTTGCACCCGGCGCGTTACCCCAGGGGTGTCCGAGGGTTCCACCACCGAACTGAAGCACGGAGTCATCTCCGAAGATTTCAACCAGTGCAGGCATGTGCCAGACGTGAATACCACCCGAAGCAACCGCCATCACACCCGGCATCGATGCCCAGTCTTGAGTGAAGTAGACACCACGGGACGGATCACGCTCAACATAGTTTTCACGCAGCAAGTCGATGAAACCAAGGGTGATCGCTTTGTCGCCTTCGAGTTTACCCACAACGGTTCCGGTGTGGATATGGTCTCCGCCCGACATCCGCAAGCACTTGGACAACACGCGGAAGTGGATACCGTGGTTCTTCTGACGGTCAATCACAGCGTGCATTGCACGGTGAATGTGCAACAGCACACCGTTCGCACGGCACCATTTCGCCAAGGTGGTGTTTGCGGTGAAACCTGCGGTCAAGAAGTCGTGCATGATGATCGGCATTTCGAGTTCTTTCGCAAATGCTGCACGTTCGAGCATATCTTCGCAGGTCGCAGCGGTCACGTTGAGGTAGTGACCTTTGATTTCACCTGTTTCTGCTTGCGACTTGTGGATGGCATCAGCCACGAACAAGAAGCGATCGCGCCACCGTTGGAACGGCTGCGAGTTGATGTTTTCGTCGTCTTTGGTGAAGTCCAAACCGCCGCGCAGACATTCGTACACTGCACGTCCGTAGTTCTTCGCGGACAGACCGAGTTTTGGCTTGATGGTACAGCCGAGCAGCGGGCGACCATATTTGTTGATTTTGTCGCGCTCGACTTGAATTCCGTGAGGAGGACCTTGGAAGGTTTTCAAGTAAGCAACGGGAATCCGCAAATCTTCAAGACGCAGCGCTTTCAACGCTTTGAAGCCGAAGACATTACCCACTAACGAAGTCAGCAGGTTCGTGACCGATCCTTCTTCAAACAGGTCGAGCGGATATGCAATGTAAGCGATGAATTGGCTATCTTCGCCACGGACAGGCTCGATATCGTAGCAGCGTCCTTTGTAGCGATCGAGGTCGGTTAACAAGTCCGTCCAAACGGTCGTCCATGTGCCCGTCGAGGATTCAGCAGCAACAGCAGCAGCAGCTTCTTCGGGAGGAACGCCAGGTTGAGGAGTCACCCGGAACGCTGCCAAAATATCGGTATCTTTAGGCGTGTAGTCTGGGGTGTAGTACGTTAAGCGGTAATCTTGTACCCCAGCCTTATACCCAGCTTTCGCTTGGGTTTGGGTTTGAGCGTAGGACATATCTCCCTTCCTGTAATGAAAAACGATGGAAAACCTTGAGCAGACATCACCAACAGTGACCAGGAAAATTCCCTGACCGAATGTGGTCGGCATTCATACCTAATCACTGGGGATCAGCTTGCCATACATGATCCCATGTTTGGAGACAGTTTGTTTATTCCGACTGTTCTCCGGTGCATAGGCTCGGACGATCTGAATCATATCAGGATTTCAATAAGCTTCACTTAAGAGAATCTGTGTTCATTAATAAAAAAATGTTATGAGAACTGTGGAAATGTTACGTTTGGCGGATGAAAGCTTAAGAAATCTTTAAGCAGCTCATTTGCACCAGAAGATGCGCTTGATGTCAACCAGATCACATTAGGATTTTTCTCAGAATTGTTCAGCTTTCGTTATGGTTGGCGAGTTGCGATACCGAGGCGAATCCCAGGAATTGATCGCAATCGATCCATCACGGTAATCACTTGCCCATGTGGAACTCGTTCATCGGCTTGGATAATAACAACCGATTTAGGATTGCGGGTGAGAATTTCCCGAACGGCAGCCGGAAGCGTATCAATGACGATCGACTTTTTATCGACGGCAATTTCTCCTTTTTGATCGATCGTCACCACGATTTGAGGCGCTTTCTGAGATTCAGCGGTAACGGCTCTGGGAAGTGCAACGGGCAGACCTTGCGATCGCGTTAAAAACAAAGTCGAAATAATAAAGAAGGTCAGCAGCGCAAACACCACATCGATCAGCGGTGCAATATAAATTTGGGGTGGCAGATCCGGTTCTTCAGGTAGGCGCATTGTTTAACCTCACATTGCATGACGGCGGCGGTACAGCAATTCTAATTGCCCGCCATATTCTTGAATTAACGCTAGTTGGCGGGTATAGAGTCCCCGGAACATATTGGCAAAAAATAAAGTGAAGATCGCGACTACTAAGCCGGATGCCGTTGAAACAAGCGCTTCACTAATCCCGCCTGTCACACCTCTAGTATTCGTTCCAGCGATGTCACCGATTCCCAATGAAGAAAATGAAGTGATCAACCCTGTGATCGTTCCAAGCAATCCGAGTAAGGGAGCAAGACCGACGATCGTATCGAAGATTGTATTAAATCGTTTCAGCAATGGAATCTCTGCCAGTCCCGCGCTTTCGAGTGCTAATCGAAATTCTTCAGGGGTCGCTTGTTCGAGTTCCAGAGCCGCAATGAAAATTCTAGCGATCGGCAAATCTGCATTTTTTTCCAGCATTTGAAATGCCGCGATCGGATTGCGTTTATACACGCTCAGGACTTCTCTCGCGACTCGCTGTTGACGCTGAGAAATCTTAACCCAGAACAGCGATCGTTCCAGAATCAGTACCACTGCCAGGATCGAAAACAGCAGCAGCGGAATCATCACAAATCCACCAGCAATCAACCAATTGGGCATGAGCAATCACGATCGTTTGAACAATCACCCATTATGAAGGAAGGAAGTTCGATCGTGACAGTTTGAAGCGGGTGTTTTTTGGCGATCGTATTCTTAACTAGCTGAATCTTCCTCTAATGCCTGGATACGCTCTTCATCCGTTAGTTTGGGAAACGCTTCTGTCTGTTCTTCATACTCATAAATCAACATCCCTAGAACCCGCAGATAATCGCGAGTATCATCATTCAAAGGATGGTTCAAGACTTGATTAATCCGATCTTGCGTTGCTCGTAGCAATGCTTCATCTTGAATTGGGCGCGGCGGAAACTCTATTACCAACCGTAAGTAAAAATCACTAGGAGTTTTGATACCAGTCGTCATTCTTCAAGTCTCCTTGCCATGCTCTGCATGAACTTCGTCGTATCAATTTAGTGCAATCGTTCACTATTCACTAAAGCTTTGTACCAGATTAATACTGGTACAAAGTCTAAGAAATTAACGCTTCGGACAAGCTTTGACTTCAACCGGAAAGCACTCGCCTTGAACATTACAAGTCTTAGCGCTGTAGTTCCCGTCTTTGAGTTGCAGTGAGAAAGCTTGAGGGCTGAAACCTCCAGCTTTTTGCTCCTTCTCTGGTTGAGCAGTCACAAGCATCAAGACATTATCAGAATTGTCCAAAATCAACATTTGCTTGCTTAACTCGGTTTGCGCTTGATCAAGTAGGTCGCGCTTGCGGCGCTGAACGTTCTGAAGCTGTAGAGTCCGAAATTCTTTAGCGCGTTGATCGATCGAGCTTGGATTCGATCGGAGCGTTTGCAGCTCACTCAGCGTACGTTTGGCTTGTTGCAATTGTTCGTCTTTCAACTGACCTGAACTAATCGCTGCATTAAGTTGTTTGATTTGGTCATCGAGTTGCGATCGCTGTTTTTCGTCACTTAGCAATGATCGAATTTGTGCAGTCCGCTGTTTGATTTGTTCTTCAAGTTGTTGTTCTGCCAATTTTGATTCTGATTCAATCTTTTGCTGTGTCTGCCGAAATCCCAAAACTACATCCGCTTTGGCATCTTTGAGCACAGTAGCTTGAGCATTCGGATCGCTTAGAATCATCTGAAGATTTTGCTGAATTTTCTTTGCACGCTCTAACGCTTCACCGTTCAGACTTCCACTTTCAATTCGCTGCTTCACTTGTGCAAGTTCATACTCAGTTGTCGATCGCTGCTTTAACCGATTCGACCATAGAAACATTTGTCGCCGTAACCATCCATCCGTGTCTACATCACTGACTTTTACCGGAATGACAGATGGTTTTGCCGTAAGAGTCGAGAGCATTCCTCGATCGCCTTCTAGCTTCAATTCTCTTTCAGCGATCGTGCCATTGAATGAATAAGAAAGCCGCCAGCAAGCGTAGATTGGTGAAGGAATTTCCTGTTGTGCGATGTCGTCATACTGTTCTGCGGCGATAGCCTGCGGAAACGCGCTAGAAACTAGCAAACAGCAAGAAAAAAGAAGTGTCAGACGAATCAAACCCTGCAAAATTTTGCTCATGTCTTTCTGCAAACTATATTTAGCAGGGTCATTCTAGGCGAATTGTCAGAATTCAAAACTGACAGATTCTCGTAGTTTTGCAATTTTTGAGCACTCTATCCAAGGTCAGGACGGCTTCGACAACTTGAAAACGACAGAATAAGGAAGATTCTGACACTTGAATAATTCTTGTTCGTTTTTGGCGAGATGTGCTCGATCACCCTTTAGTCTCGGCTCCTCAAAATCAATCACATCGAAGCCCGCTGCCTTAAATGCTTTCCAATAATCCGATAGAGGTCGGTGAAACCAAATGAAATCGCTGGTAAAGTGCTTCCACGGTAGGTCTTGACGTTTCTGCCGCCCGAAGTACGATTCTTTCCAGTGATAAATGATGGATCGATCGTCATGCAAAACCGCCGCTCCTTGATCAAAACAAGGATGTGAAAACACTAAAACTGCGACTCCGCCCGGTTTCAAGACTCGGTAGAAAGCTTGAATTGCCTCTTCTAAATCGGGTAGATCCATCAGAACATAGTTAGAAACAAGCAAATCGAAGTCTTCATCTGGAAGTGTTCTGAGTTCTGAGCAAGAATCTTGGTGAAAGTCGATCGATGATCCTGCCGATTTTTGTTGAGCGAGCGCGATCATTTCAGAAGACAAATCAATCCCGGTGACAATCGCACCTTTCTGAGCAAGTTGGCGCGATAGATACCCAGTTCCACAACCTGCATCCAAAACAAGCCGCTCGTTGACATCGCCAACAAATTGCCACAACACCGGATCAGAATTGAGAATGCGATTACGATCGCCCAAATCCCCAACCTGAATGTCCCAATCCTGAGCTTTCTGGTTCCAAGACTCGTAGATTTCCTGTTCCATCGATTCGGAATGATAAACCACGAGGCTCAATATTAACCCTGTTTTGGAAAATGTGTTACTTCTGCATAACCGCTGAAAATTAGCTTATCGCCTTCGGTTTCCAATCGATTCAGGCGCATTGTTACGCCATCAAGATTAAAGCGATCGAGATCCACCATGTTATTCAGAATCTCAGCAAATGTATTGCTTAAAAGCTCTGAAACGCCCCGTTGGTCTTCAGGAATCTCACCGCCGACAAATTGAGGATTTTGGAACAGAATGCGGCGACGACGTTCGATCTCGATCGTGGCAGTCAAATTAATCGGAATTAACCCATTCGGTAAGCTTGCTTTTGCAAAAATCTGAATCTGATTTTCGGGAAGCAACTTCAATTCGACATCCGAAAACGAGACGGGTTCGCCTCCAGAAAGATTCATCAAAGCAGGATCAGTTACATTTTCCATTCGAGGCTTGACGAGTTCCGATCGAAACGCCTTGTTAATTCCTGCCTCGGTCAAAATCACTTTCGCGACTGCTTGCGCGGCTTGTTTGAGGCGGATCTTTCCAGAGAGAACAGAACCGAAATCGATCGACACCGCATCGGTTTCAAACCACATCTCCTCAACCCAGAACTCGCGGCGAATCAGCAACCCACGCCCGCTCATCTTGAAACTATCAATACTTCCTTGCAGTAGCTTGCTCGATGGAAAACATTTCAAGGCGACATCCACAGATTCACTTTGCGTAAATAAGTGGCGAATCGATTGGCTCAGGACAGAGTTCAGCATTTGTTCGCCAAAATCCGTTTTATTGGAAGGGGGCTTAAAGCCAGTAAATCCGCCGAACATAAGCATTTTGTTTATCTAGCTCCACCTATTATGTAACAGATTATTAAGACTAGCAACAAACGATAAATAGATAGAGGCAATGCAAGGCTTCAGTGATCTGAATCAGTCGTTTGTCTGGAGTTCGTAATCACAGCCGCTTAATGAAAGATGTGTAAACTCCGTTGACGTTCCCCGGATATCTAAGCAGAATTACGGAAGTAAGGTATAGCATTACGTATCACCTTACGGAGATTTCGAGTCAGGGGTCAGCAAGAACGCTGATCTTAGCTCATCACTCAGGGGTCTGGTTGAATTCCCAAAATCGGGTTGCATCACCTTCAACGTAATCAAACATAACTTAATGAAACCACTAAACGTAGGTTTAGTGTGATTTGGAGGTGCTATGACAAACATAAGCTGCGATAACAAAAACGCTTCTCAAGGTTGGCTGGGACGTGCGATCGCACTTTGCCAGAACGGTTGGTACGAAGCCGCGATCGCTTGTCTCGATCACGCCGAAACCACCGACCCCGATGCTTGGCAGTATCGCGGCTATGTTCTGGGCAAACTCGGACGATTTGAAGCCGCGATCGCTTGCTATGAAAAAACCTTTGAACTCGGATGCACCGACGCAAAAGCCTGGTACAACTGTGGGCAAGCCTTGATCAAACTGAAACGCTACGACACAGCGATCGCACAATACGATCAAGCGATCAAACTCGATCCCCAGAATCCTAAACCCTGGTATCAGCGAGGAAAAGCCCTTGCCTACTTGGGACGCTATCAAGAAGCACTCCGAAGTTTAGAAAAAACAGTCGAATTGCAGCCAAAGTATTACAAAGCTTGGGGCTATCGAGCGCAAATTCTCGGCAAACTTGGCTCATACCACGAAGCCATCAAGAGCGTGAATCAAGCGCTGAGATTTGAGCCTGACGATGTTCATCTCTGGAACTTCAAAGCTTACGGATTATGGAAGCTTGATCAGCATTCTGAAGCGTTGGAAAGTATTAATACAGCACTAGCTTTGCTTCCCAAAGGAAACGCACTCACACCAAAAAGCTACCAGCCTTGGTGTATGCGGGGAATGATTCTCGGTTCGATGGGCGAGTTTGAACGAGCAAGTGCAAGTTTTACGCAAGCTTTGGAAATGCAGCCGAATGAAATGTCTGCGCTGTTAAATCAAGCGATCGTACTTCGCAAACTCGGACGACTCGAAGCGGCTCTGAGCTACATCGATCACGCATTAACGATCGATCCCCAAAACTTTAAACTCTGGGTGGTTCGTGCGCTGATCTTGTGGGAACTCAAACGAGTGGAAGAAGCGCTGAAAAGCCTCGATCGTGCACTTCTCCTTCATCTCAATCACCCGAAAGTTTGGCAGTATCGCGGCACGATCTTAGACAGCATCCAGCGGCATGATGAAGCGATCGGTAGCTACATTCGCGCCTTAATGATCGAGCCGTATGATTCGGAAGGCTGGGTTTCTCTCGGTTCTGCCCTTCAAAATGCCGGACGATTCGATGAAGCGATCGTCTCTTATGACAAAGCGTTAGGGATCGAGCCAGATGATGCAGGAGTCTTCTATTACGAGGCTTGCTGTTACGCGATGCAGAATAATCCAGATTGGGCGTTAGAACATTTAAGACGTGCGATCGCGCTTGCTCCTGGATACCGAGAAATTGCTGCAAATGATTCTGTGTTTGAGAAACTGCATCAGGATTTTCGGTTTCAAGCCCTGATTCATTCGTGTTCTGTCGCAAGCGTGATGACAGAGATAGGTTAATTTCATTGGATCAAAGAAAGCCTAATCCTTAGTTCATGAAACGACTTCTCATCATTGCAGGCATCAGCGCTCTGATCCTCACCGTCATTCAGCTATTTTCGCCCGCTCAGGCACAAATTGGACTGGTCGAATCACGACTAACGCGAGTTGAATCTGAACTGATTGGGATTCGATCTCAGTTAAATCAACTCTCTGGGAATCGTTCCGCTCCAGGTGTTTCTGTGCCTGCTCCCTCAAATCTTCCGATTCCATCTCGCCCTTCGAGATTTTCGGATGCCCAATTCGATCGACTTGCGACCTTAGTGATCGAATCTCGCGATCGCACTAAAGCACTCGAAGATAGAGTCGCAAAGCTGGAGAGACGATGATTTTCTGCGTACTTTTCTCTTAACAACGTATACTAAATCACGCTTAATCTGATTAACTCCTCTCTGGAACTAAACCCAAAAAAACTCTATCTTGTTCCACAACTACAAACACTCTCTGATCAAACTCACACAAGCGCATGAAGAGGCTTTTTCAGGTTTCTGCGATCGTTCTTGCCGGATTCGCCACATTTTTAATTGCCATTCAATCAGGGCAAGCTGAATGGCTCGATGGTCTCCGGATCAAGCCCTCTGAGCCTCAACTCCTGAGTTTTCAGCAAGACATTGAAGAGGCAAATAATCTCCTCTCCAGCGCCTGTGCAATTAAACCGATTCCTAGAGGAGGCAGGCTGAGAAATCTCCCTGCCATTCGAGGAACAACACCCCTCAGCCGATTTCGGCAAGCCTCATCACCAAATTCTATCTATCAACCCAGAGAAGAGGTTGCTCTCGCGCATCCCTCTAACTTCGGACGGCGCTTCACGCAGGATCTCTCTGGTCGCCCTGTGAATAATGAACCGATTATCGTCCTGCACGAAACGGTTGGCTCAGGAAGTTCCGCGATTAACTATTTCCGCACACCCCATCCACGAGACGATGATCAAGTGAGCTATCACACGTTGATTCGTGAAAACGGCAACGTTGTTTATCTAGTTCCGCCCAATCGACGTGCCTTCGGTGCTGGTAATTCCACTTTCAACGGCAACAAAGGAAACGAAGCGGTGAAAACAAATCCCGCCTTTCCACCCTCAGTTAATAATTTTGCTTACCATATCTCGCTGGTCACGCCGTCTGATGGACGCGGGAACGGAGCGAGACATAGTGGATATACCCGCGCTCAGTATCAATCGCTCGCTTGGTTAGTGGCGAAAACAGGTATTCCAAACGATCGCATTACGACTCATCGACTCGTGGATCGATCGCGCCAGCGGAGTGATCCCCGCAGTTTTAATTCTCAGTATCTTGCTCAACTTCTAGCGACTTTTCCAAAAACAAACGATATTTCGATGCAGTGTACATTACCCGCGATCGCTCAAGAAGAATAAAAAACAGGGACACTGTGACAGCATCCCTGAATATGACCCAGTTGAGCGAAGTGATTAGAGAATCACATAAATCTGATCAATGAGATCACCGGGCACCCCGACTAGAGCCGGATCAAGTTTGTTGTTCGTGGTATCAGCTTCTTTTGCAGAGTTACCAGCCGGATCGATCCAAGCTGAGAGATAGAGCGGTTTACCTGCTGCTTTCTCCTCCCAGATAGTTGAATCGAAAGCTGGTAATCTCAATTCGATCGACAACTCCTTACTTTGTTTGGCACCGAGAACAGATTGATTGCCAGTCGGCTGTAACAAGTAGTCGAGGAAGAACCCGTCCGTTGTTCCTGCATTTCTGGTTCTCAGACCCACATCACTCGTGTCGATCGTGGGATCAGTCGAGAGGTAGAAGCGAATCGGCAGACTGGTTCCTGAGGTGACAGGAATGTTTCCAGCATTCTTCACCGTGAAGGACACTGTAATCGTCTTCGTCTCTTCCTCGGCAGGCTTCGTGAAGCTTCCACCCGTTACTCTCAGACTCGTTCCCATCAATTCGGTCGTCTCTGTTTTGGTGATTGGCAGTCTCGCTTTGTCAATTCCAAAATCAACGTTGAAGTTGTTGTTTTCGTTGCTTTCCGCCAGTTTGTTGTTTGGATCAACCACCATACCGAGCGTGTATTCACCATCCACAAACCAGAAGGCAGCATCGGTATCGGGTAGCTGCAACTGAACTGTAAATTCACCTGTTGCACCTGCGCCTAACGAACCGATCGTAAAGACGCTAGAGGTTGAATCATTCGATACGACATCCACTGTTGCATCTAAGCCACTCACTGGATTGATTTGTCCATCACGAGAGATGCGGAAACCCACTTCGAGATTGGTAATTGCCTTGGAGCTACCGTTCTTAACTTTGAAGGTTGCATTCACAACGTTCTTCTCGAAGACACCTTTTGTGTTCTCTGGGTTGTTCAAAGATGGATTAAGTGCCAGCGAAGGGCTTACCAGTGTAAATCCATCCCCTAAAACCTCGGTCACTCTAGGCAGACCTGTGACATTCAGCGCATAAGGTCGAACGGCTTGCATCGAAGCTGACACTTTGACCGCATAAGTTCCTCCGCTAAGAAGCATTTCAGGAGCGATCGCGATCGGGGTTCCTTCAAGTGAGCCATTCGCCGCGACCCGGAAGAGTTCCAAAGCGACTCCTGTTTCTGCCACGCTCAGCGTGACATTCGACTCAGACCCTACACTGAATTTGAAGTAATCAGGATTTCCAGGAGAGACGCTATCTCTGTAGGTAGCGGTTCCATCCATCAAACCGAGGTCAAATGCGGTCGCAGAAACAAAACCACCCGCAAGCGATCGACCACTAATTTCAAACGGGACGGCTTCCACTTCCCGCTGCATCAGTCCTTGGACTTTCCAGTTGCCACCGAGGTCTTTTAAGGACTGAGTATTGACGATCGCGGAACCGTTCATCAGGAGAATCTCTTGCTTGCCTTGGGCTTCATTGCGATAAAGAATGTCTTCTTTGCCATCGCTATTAAAGTCACCCACGCCTGCAACCGTCCAGTCTGTACCTCTGTTGTAGGTTTGTCCCGATCGACTGACGAATCCGCCCCCTGCCGCGAAGTCGCGTCCACTTTCATTCATCAACCAAACGACTAATTCTCCGGAGCGACGGTTGCGCCATAACAGGTCTTTGTTTCCTTTGTTCGCACTGCCATCAAAATTACCCAATCCCGCGACTTGCCAATCTGCTGAAACCGATGGCGTTGTCCAGCCATACGTGACATTTACACCGTCCATCAACCAAAATGCTGATGTCCCCGAAGACGTATTGCGAAACTGAATATCGGTTCGACCATCGCCGTTAAAATCGCCGAAGAATTGCGGTTGCCATGAAGTTCCAGGTCCATAAGATGCCGCGGTGACAACTGCTGCCCCATTCATTTGCCAAATCGCAACTGCGCCGTTGAGCGGATTGTGAAACACGATGTCCGCTTTCTTGTCACCACTAAGATCGACTGCTGCAACAGGTTTCCAACCCGTACCGACCGTGAAGATGTTCCCGCCAACGACTTTCGCATCTTTGAGCATCCAGATCGCGACTTGACCGCCGTTGGCATTGTGCCAGACGATATCTGCTTGGAGATCTCCATCTAAGTCTTTCACAGCAGCGATTTGCCAATCGAGTGGAACTGAACTACCGACAGCTCCCCCATCGATGACTTCTCCACCTTTGAACATCCAGAAGACGACGCTCCCGTTGATGGTATCGCGCCAGATGAGGTCGTCTTCTCCATCGTCGTTGAGGTCGGCAGCGCCTTGAACTTGCCACTGTGCAGGGAGATCGCCGTATTTTGGTTCGCCTGCGATCGTCACCCCGTTCATTTTCCAGTTCATCGCTTCTGAACTCGGCGCATTTCGCCAGAAAATGTTGTTTAAGTTTGCGTCTGCATTGACCGCGACATTGAGTTGATAAACAGCGCTGGAAACCTGATTCGCGAGAGAAACTTCGATCGTGTAAAGTCCGGGTGCAAGTCCGTTAATCAGATTGCCTTTATCATCAAGCTCACCAATTAGAAGCGATTCGGAAAGCTTGCCTTGATTAGAGGATGTGCCGATTGAAGTTTTCTGTCCTCCAGCAACGGTGGGTTCTCGAAAGACTTGAAGATTGGCATCACCTGAAAGCCCAGTGAGCGAAATGTTCGCAGCGGCGGCACCTTGAAAGCTTCTGAGATCGAGTTGAAATGTATTTCGGGGTGTGGTGGCATCTAAGGTACCACTGAGCGTAGAAGGAATCAGCGGATTTTGGATGAGTGAGGACATACTGTAGTGACTTTGGCTAAACTGCGATCGACTTTTGATGTAGTGTTCCCGGTTAGGAAACTCAAAAAGCGGGTTCAAATCTCAATTCAGCCGAAGTCAACAGAGGGATGGATACTTAGATAAATTTATACATATAAATTTGATATTACTTCCGAGCGATTACTGAAGGTTTCTCAGGAGTTGAAGCCCTGTGAGTGAGACTTCGGAATTAGAATTCAATTCCTGGCTGGGCTTTGATGCCTTGTTCGCGGAATGGATGTTTCACAAGCGTCATTTCTGTCACGAGATCAGCTTGTTCGATCAAAGCAGCGGGCGCACCTCGTCCCGTAAGAATCACGTGCGAGTCTTCTGGCTTTTGAGCAAGTCCCGCTAAAACGGTTTCAACTTCTAGATAGCCGAGTTTTAGAGCGATATTCACCTCATCGAGTAGAACGAGCCGAAATTTTGGATTTTGAATGTAGGTGAGTGCTTTTTCCCAGGCTTCTTTAGCTTTGAGAATGTCGCGATCGCGATCTTGCGTTTCCCAGGTAAAGCCTTCTCCCATCGCTTGGAATTCGAGCTGATCGCCCCAGCGCTCGAAGGCTGCTTTTTCGGCAGGTTCCCAGGCTCCTTTGATGAACTGCACGATCGCGACTTTGTAACCGTGACCAAGCGATCGTAGAACCATTCCCAAAGCTGCCGTGGTCTTTCCTTTGCCGTTTCCGGTGTTGACGATGATCAAGCCTTTTTCGCGAGTGCGTTCTGCAATTCGTTGGTCTTGAACTTCTTTGCGGCGCTGCATTTTGGCGCGGTGTTGGTCGGCGTTTTCGAGCATAAGTCAAATCAGTAGGGGGACTGATTTTAACGTATTTGTGGAGCGATGTCAGGAAATCAAAATGCAGGGCTTTTGGCAAGAATGTTAGGTTGAGAGTACGATCGACGCGATCAAATGCTGACAAAGCTGAAAGCAGATTATCAAGCGGCAAGTTCTCTATGAGGGGCGACTTGAGCACCCATTCCCTTTATTGAAAGAAGCCATGACTCAGAGGAATAATCGGCACGAGGAAGATGAATTGCGATCGGAGTACGACTTTTCAAATGGAATAAGAGGAAAGTACTACGAGACATTCATGCGGTCTAGAGTTGAGAAGATTCGGAATGATTTCGATCGCCTTGCTTTTTTTGAACAACCCGGCTGGAATCACAATAACCATTACTTTTCATTTCTGCTAAATCAGTTGCCGTCTTCTGGTGGAACAGTGCTTGAAATTGGATGCGGAACAGGAGAATTTTCGAGAATGTTAGCGGATCGAGGATGGCAAGTTTGCGCGATCGATCTCTCGCCCAACATGATCGAAGTTGCGCGATCGTACTCCTCACCAAACATCGATTTCCAAATTGCAGATGTGTTGCAATGGGACTTTTCGGAAAAATTTGATGCGATTGTGTCGATCGCAACCCTGCATCATGTGCCGATAGAATTGCTGCTGCCAAAGTTCAAAGCTGCATTAAAACCAGGTGGCAAGCTTGTGGTTTTAGATTTAGTAGAGGCTGAAGGGTTCGATCGCTTACTAGATTTAGCTGCCGTTCCGCTGAATTGGATCTATCAGAGGTTGAGAAATCAGAAGATTGAGCAATCACCAGAAGAGATCGAAGCCATGCGCGAACATCTTCGCACCGATGAGTATCTAACAATTTCTCAAGCGAAAGAAATGTACTCCCGATTCCTAGAAAACGTACAGATCAGAAGACATCTCTTTTGGCGGTATTCAACCGTTTGGATAAAGTAAGCTCTTACGGAGATTGTGGAACAGCACCACCTGGAGCCGTCGGAACGGTATTTGAAGGAGCGGGAACTTGGGGAGCCGTTGGCTGGAGTGGAGTAGTCGGCTGAACGGGAGTGGTCGGCGTGAGATTTGGATTAGTCGGCAGCGTGTTGGTCGGAGCGGTTGGACTCGGAATAAGGTTCGGAGCCGGAGTAATCTGTGGAATCGTTCCGGGTGCTTGGGGTTGTCCTTGTTGGGGTTGTCCAGGTTGGTTGCCCGGTGCAGTGGAAAGCGCAACTCTATCAGGAGCCACAGCACGCATGACATCTAACACTTGCACCACATCATTGTAGAAAGCAGTTTGAGCCGCTTCGAGAACTAATAATCCTTCGGGTTGCTGTCTGTGGTAAGAATCTACCAATTGGTAAAGCTGAGAGCGATCGATAAGTTGTCGCTGTCCCTGATTCGATAAGTAAGTCTGTCCGTTGGAATCGATGCCAATCACAAGCATTTCACTCATCAGAACGCTGCTCGTTTGAGATTGTGGTAGTTCTAGTCCAATCCCTTGTTGGCGAGTCAATTGAAGTGCAGCAAGGATAAAAAACGTCAGAATACAAAAGATCACATCGATCAGCGGAACGATCTGGATCTGAGCTTCATCTGCGGGAGAGTCGAGATTTACTTTCATAGCGCTCTTGTCGAGTGAAGAATTAGAGTTCGTCTTTACGATGCAATTTATCGTGATTGAATTGCCATTTTTGGCGGTACAGCAATTCTAGATCGTTGCCTGTCCGACGAAAGATCTTTGCTTGGTTGAAGATGAGTCCTTGAAAGACTCGGTAAAAGGCAAGGCTAAAAATCGCTACGACTAGCCCAGTTGCGGTACTAATGAGTGCTTCACCGATCCCGGTAGTAACCCCTGCGGTAGAAGCGGTTCCAATGTCACCGATTCGGATCGATCGTAGTGACAGAATCAGACCGATTACAGTTCCCAACAGTCCAAGCAATGGAGCGAGAGCGATCACCGCTTCAAGAATTTTGTCTCCCCGACGCATTGAGGCGATTTCTTCATCCGCAGATGATTCCAGCGCGAGGCGGAACAGTTCGGGATCAGGATTTTGTAGACGCATCGGAGCGTAGAGAAAGCGTCCGATCGGTTGATCATAAGATTGACGAGCGATTTCAACTGCGCTGTCCCAATCGCGTCTAGAGGTTTCGAGAATGCGTCCGGCAACTTCTTTTTCTTTATTCAGAACGTTGAACCAAAACCACGATCGCTCAATAATGGCTCCAAGCGACAAGATTGAGAGAACAAACAGCGGCAACATTGTCACGCCGCCTTTTTCAAACAGTTCGATAATGTTCATGATTGCTCTTCCTTTCTTTGCGTCCCTTGTAGCATCTAGTTGAATCGGGTTTTTAAAGATTCCATAAAATCTTACTGTGCGATCGACAGTATTTCCGTTCATTTCTAAAAGAAAAAACTCTGTAACCGAAATTGGGCACAGAGTTCTCGACATGATTTTAGAACAGTTAGAACGATCGATTCAGATCTTCCCAAGCTCCGATCGTTTGCGGCACGATCGGCTGGATTAATTGAGCGATCGCATCGGCATAGAAGTGAATTTCCTGCTGTGCACCTTCGCCTTTTCGCAGTCCAATAAAGTGCAGAACGGCTTGCAGCGAAACCGTCCAAACCCAGGATGTATAAACGCTTGGAACCAAAACGCCGCGAGCTTGTTCCCGTCCAACTCCTAATTCGAGCAGGTCTTTGTAAGCCTTGTAGCTGGCTTCACATTGAGCACGATAGATATCAAGCGCTTGCTGGTTCTGCTCTTCGGGAATTTCGCCAAACGTGGCTTGTCGATTCGATTTCGACTGCTGACGGAAAGTTGCGGGAACGTAGAAATCTTCAGAATCCTCGATCGACACATATCGAAAACTCTTTTCGTTCCAGCCGACTTGCTCATCGTTGTGCGAAGAAGCGATGACGTGCTTCCACCACTGACGCGCCACGAACAACGGCGCTTTGACTTTGAACTTGAACACGACACCCCGAAACGGGGATGTGTGATGATGTTGAATCAAGTATCGAATCAGTTTGATATCTTTTTCGTCGAGGTCGATCGACATTTTATCGAAGCTGGCTCTGGCATCGTTCACAATGTCTAAATCGCTACCCATGTGGGACAAGAGTGCGATCCGACTTTTGCCATCGTTGAGCGGATCGATCCAGGGAAATTCTGCTGTGCGGCTCGGCAACACTGAATCAGACATATCGGTAAAATTCGGAACAGCAATAGATTGAACCATGAAAGATTCCTCAAACGATGGATTAAAGTGTGACGCTATAGGTAGCGTTTAATTTAGCTCCAGTTTGAGAAAAGTGCAAGATGTGGAGTAAGAATTTAGTTTATCCGGGATCGAGCCAATTTGCGTGAAAGATCAGAAAGGGCGATTTAAGATCGAAGCTCATGCCCCAAAGTTAACAAGATCGATTAAGCTTACTCCATATATTGCTGTTGTTCTTTTTCAAAGGCTTTGTTGTGCCCAAACGTCTCTCTCTCCTCTCAATTTGCTTGATCCTCGGACTGTGGACGAGCCAACCCGCATTCGCTCAAGCACTCATTCCTCATGCCCCACAAGTTGATTTTGATAAGCTTGAACAGCAGGGAATTGGGTTGATTCAAGAAGCGTCTCAACTTGCACAGTTTAATCAAAATCAATTAGCTCTAGCGCGGGCGAGATTGGCAGTACAACTCGCTCCGAAACGCCCCGAAACTTGGGCAGTGTTGGGTGGATTGTATTTAGAGACAAAGCGGGCGGATGAAGCGATCCCCGCACTGAAAAAAGCAAATTCACTTGATCCCAAGAATTCTGCAATTCTGTTTGCATTGGGAACCGCACATTTTCAGAAAGCACAATACGAAGAATCGATTCAGCAAATTCAAGCAGGGCTGAAAATTAAGCCTGATGTTGCTGGCGCTTACTTCGATATGGGCAATGCCAATATGATGTTGAAGCGCAATCGAGACGCGATCGCGAACTACGAAAAAGCAGTTTCGATCGACAAACAGTTTTGGCCCGCAATTAACAACATTGGCTTAATCCGCTACGAAGAAGGCAAGATCGACGAAGCGATCAAACTCTGGCGGCAATCGGTCGCGCTCGATCCCAAAACCACCTCAGAACCGCAATTAGCGATTGCAGTTGCGCTTTTCCGCAAAGGCAATCAAACGGAAGCCTTCACACTGGCAGAAGCCGCACTAAAAGCCGATGCACGATACGGTGAGCCGAAATTCTTGGCTGAAAATCTTTGGGGTGCAAGATTAATGGCGGACACTCAGAAATTCTTTGCCGTGCCTCGGATTCAAGCCGCGATCGCTCAAGCGCAATCGGCTCAAGCTGCCCAAGAAGGTCGTGGTCAATAACATTGAGCAATTCTCAGAGCTTCTGGTAAGTTAGGCATGGATTTCTAATGTTCAGGGGTGGCATCGTGCGTTTGAGAGCCGTTTCGCCAAATCAATTTCATCAGCATCGCAAAAGTCGTAAACGCTCATTTCCCTGGTTGCTTCTGCTCACGCCGTTTGTGCTGTGGATGGGAGTGCGATCGGCAAGAATGCACTTTGAGCAACCGGATGCCATTTTGGTATTAGGTGGCGCTGAAGAGCGAGAGATTTTTAGCGCCAAATTTGCCAGACAGCACCCAAATTTACCCGTTTGGATTTCTTCAGGTGCGCCGCCTGAGTATGCAGAGCGAGTCTTTTCCAAAACGGGGGTCGATTTGCAGCGGTTGAATCTGGATTATCAAGCGGTCGATACGGTGACGAACTTCACGTCGTTAGTCGATCGATTACGGAAGAAAAATGTTCGCAGCGTTTATTTGATCACGTCGGACTACCACATGAGACGCGCTCAGGTGATCGGTGAAATCGTTCTCGGCAGTCGTGGGATCAATATTCAGCCCGTTTCGATCCCGTCAAATCAGATTGAGGAGCCGATTTCTAAAGCGATTCGAGATGGCGGGCGGGCTGTGCTGTGGGTTGCGACGGGTGAGACGGGCGCGAATTTTGCCCTGACGAAAGAACGCTAGGATGTACTTTAAAGCCCCTTCACTCCGATTCCATCTCGCCCTGAAATGAATTTCGGGCTAACCGACGAAAGTCTACTAAAAGTAGACTCCGAACCCATTGCAATACTCTTAGTCCATTTTAATGGACTTGCGCCGATTAGCCCGAAATTCTATTTCAGGGCGGGAATGAACGAAGTCAATCAACCTTTAAACCACTCTCTAAGCAGCTAATTCTTGAATCAGAACGTAAGGCTGAAGAATCAATGCTTGAAAGCGTTTGGTTTGATTTTCATTCCAGACAGACTTCTGTTCGATCGACGGTTTATAAATCAAACAGTCTTGAATCCATCGCTGAACCGAAGTAGTTTGATCGTTTGCGATCGCATACCCAACATCGACTAAATCCAGCGAATCGGACACCAGGATTACGGCATCGCGATCGGCGTGAGGCATTAACCATTCCCATTCGGCTTCGTCTAGGGATTCTCTTAGTTCTGCTTTTAAATCTGACATGACTCGACTTTTTAAATTAATTCTAGCGATCGCGCTTTCATTATTTTGCAGTCTCGCTCACCCTAGCGCAATTCTGGCGGAACCTGTCAGCGATCCCCCGATTAGCTCAAACCTTGATGTCAACACGATCCCATCCGAAAAACTGAATCAATTTGTGCAGGCTTGTTTGCAAGTCGTCGCCCTGATTGAACGGCGAGAAGGGGAATTGCAGGCGGCGGAAACGGATTCGGAATCGGCGCGGATTCAGCAAGATATTGAAGCGGACGCGATCGCGATTATCGAGAAAAATGGACTGACGCGGCAGGAATATTTGCAACTTTTGAGTTTGGCAAACGTCGATCCTGAATTTGGCGAACGAGTGGCAACTTTGCTGCAAGAAACACCCAGTTAAAAGACTTCGGAAAAAAGCTTGCAACTTTGGTCAAATCGATTAGAGTAGACCTCTAAACCCGGACAAGAATTTTTTAGATTTCAAGATTTATCAGTTGCTTGAGATCCATTAGAACTCCTGTCAGAATGGCTTCAATTCTCAGTCCCGCTGCTTTGCGATTTGCATCCTCACACAATGACCAGCATCGCCCCCGTGTCCCGCACCGAACTTTCCCAGCGCCGTCAAAACCTTCGTCGCCAACGTCGTACCCGCTTTCTACAAACGAGTTGGCGCAATGTCGCGATCGCATCATTCGCACTGGGAGCCGTCTGGGTCGCAACTTTGCCCGCTTGGGTGATTCGCAAACCAGAACAGGTTACAATCAAAGGCAACCGATTTATCTCTGAGCAGACAATTCGCACACTTTTACCGATCGCTTATCCGCAATCGCTCTTAAAAGTGCAGCCGCAGTCGATCTCAGATGCGCTCAAAGCGAAAGCTCCGATCGCAGATGCAACGGTCGATCGACAATTGTTTCCGCCGAGTTTGACGGTGCGAGTTCGAGAGAGAATCCCGATCGCCCAAACGGTTTCCAAAGCTTCTCAACCTGGACTACTCGATGAAACAGGCGTGTGGATGCCGCAAGACAGCTACACAAAACTGAATCCAAATTTCAAACTACCGTCGCTGAGAATTATCGGCACTCCAGAGCGCTATCGTCCGTATTGGGCGAATTTCTACCGCGCCATTCGCCAGAGTCCAGTCAAGATTTTGGAAGCGAACTGGGAAGATCCGACAAATTTAATTCTCAAAACTGAACTAGGTGCGGTACAGTTTGGTGTCTATAGTCCGAACTTTCCGACGCAGCTCAAAGTGTTAGACGAGATGCGAAGGTTACCCAGTCGGGTGAATGCGGCACAAATTTTGTCGATCGACTTAAGAAATCCGAATTCACCGCTTCTGCAAATGAATGAGACGAAAACTCCGGTAAAATTAGGTACTCCATAGAGCAAAAGTTGTGGGAAAATTTCCAGCCAACGGTCGCGAGTCCTGATAAGCTAATGTCCTAATCGAGTTCAGTCGTCTTTTATAGACTTCTCTATTTGTTCATCTCCATCGCTTGAAATCCCAATGACGCTTAATCATAATGAGACGAATGCCAACCCAATGACGCTGAATCACCAGCCCGAATCTGGCTATGCCACCTCGAACACGGAAGGGCAAATGAATAACTTCTCAACCTCGGACAATTCCAATCCGTTTAATTCTGGGCTGTATCATAACCAAGGTCTGGGGCTTAAGACGGTTCCTGAAGATGCAAGGAGTGGTGATATCGTGCCTGGGAGTATTGCCAAGATTAAGGTGATCGGGGTCGGTGGTGGCGGCAGTAATGCAGTCAACCGAATGATTGCAAGCGATGTGGCTGGAGTTGAATTCTGGTCGATTAATACCGATGCTCAAGCGTTGGCGCAATCGACTTCCCTCAAACGGCTACAAGTAGGTCAGAAGCTAACTCGCGGACTGGGTGCGGGTGGTAATCCTGCGATCGGTCAAAAAGCGGCTGAAGAATCCCGCGACGAGATCGCGGCGGCACTGGAAAATGCGGATTTAGTGTTTATCACGGCTGGCATGGGCGGCGGTACGGGAACGGGTGCGGCTCCGATCGTGGCTGAAGTGGCAAAAGAGTTAGGAGCGCTCACCGTTGGGATTGTCACTCGTCCGTTTACGTTTGAAGGTCGGCGACGGACAGGTCAGGCGGAAGAAGGCGTTGCGGCACTTCAAAGCCGGGTTGATACGCTGATTATTATTCCAAACGATAAGATTCTTTCGGTTGTCTCAGAACAGACTCCGGTTCAGGAAGCATTCAAAACTGCGGATGATATTTTGCGTCAAGGGGTGCAGGGGATTTCAGATATCATCACGATCCCTGGATTGGTGAATGTGGACTTCGCGGATGTACGGGCAGTGATGGCGGATGCAGGATCGGCACTGATGGGAATCGGGATCGGATCTGGCAAGTCGAGAGCGAGAGAAGCCGCGATCGCAGCCATTTCATCGCCGTTGTTGGAAGCGTCGATCGATGGTGCGCGTGGAGTGGTCTTTAACATCACAGGTGGCACAGATCTTACTCTGCACGAAGTCAGTCAGGCGGCAGATATTATTTACGAAGCGGTTGATCCCAATGCCAATATTATTTTTGGTGCGGTGATCGATGAGCGATTGCAGGGTGAAATTCGGATTACGGTGATTGCGACCGGATTTTCTCAAGAGGTGCAGCCGCAAGTGACGGCGAAGGGGGCGACGGTTCCACAACCGAAAGCTTCTCGATCGATTTCGGCTCCGGCAGTGACACCGAATCCAGTTCAAGAAGCACCGCAGCAAAAACCGGGGAGCTTGGATATTCCTGAATTCTTGAGAACGAGACGCAAACCTCAGAAGTAGGCTGCGTTTTTAGCGGAAATGTGCCCCCTCAATCCCCCATTCTGGGGGACTTTGAGTTTTTAGACGATTTTTAGAACTGGAATGGGTTCGCCTGGGGAAATGTGAGTTTGTCCGATCGACATTTTTCCCAGCGCATTCATGCCTGCTAGATTGATTAGATTTCCTGACAATCGAGTGCCGCCTGTGGGGGTGAATTGGAAAGTGCCATTTGCGATCGACACTGATCCGACGAGGTAAAGTTCGCGCTTTCCGTCTGATTTCAAATCCTGAGTTGCGATCGCGTTGAAAAACTCCGGTTTCCAACCGTGAGCGAGTCCAGATAATTTCCGAATCGCAGGCTGAGCGAATCTTAGAAATGTCACTAGAACTGATCCCGGATTTCCAGGCAGTCCGAAGAAAAGCGTCGAGTTTGGGAATGTGGCGAATGTGAGAGGTTTACCGGGTTTGACGGCGATCGAGCGAATCCGAATCTCTGCGTTTAATTCTTCGAGAATGCGATCGACATAATCGTAATCACCGACCGAAACGCCACCAGACGAGAGAACGACATCAGCGGATTCGATAGATTTAGCGATCGCATTTTTCAATTCCGTTGGATCATCCCGAATGATCCCCAGCGAAATGACTTCGGCTCCCATTTCTGCGACTAAAGCTTCTAGCGCATATTGGTTCGAGTCTACAATCTGACCCGGTTGAAGCGGCTGATCTGGAGTGACTAACTCACTTCCGGTTGAAAGAATTGCCACTCGTAAACGACGAAAAACAGGAATTTCTAGACATTGAGCAGCGGCGAGAATGGCGATTTCAGGTGCTCTAAGAACAGTACCGGGAGATAGTAAAGCATCTCCAGCTTGAGAATAAGAGCCGCGATGTCGAACGAATGAACCTGAACGATCGGTAGGTGTGAGAATGGAAACGCGATCGCCGTCTCGTTTCGTTTCTTCCTGCATAATCACGGTATCCGCACCCAGAGGCATCACTGATCCCGTGAGAATTCTTGCGGCTTGTCCAGGTTGTATCGTTTTCTGAGGTTGATAGCCTGCTGGAATTTCTTCAATAATTTCTAGAGTCGTTGGCTGTTTCACATCCTCGAATCGCACTGCGTAGCCATCCATTGCAGAATTATCCCAATGTGGAAAATCGAGTTTGCTCGTGATGGGAGCCGCGAGAATTCGGGCGTGACATTCCTTTAATCCGACGATTTCCGTTTCCCCGATCGCTTGAACTGTCTCTAAAATCAGCTTTTCTGCTTCTGCCACTGACAGCATGATTCCAACCCAAAGTAAGATAATCAATACCTCAACACTAATGCTAAATATGTCTCCGAGTCAGGTTTATCCCGTGGTTTGGGAGCGCGATCGCGTTCTCTTAATCGATCAAACCCGTTTACCGAGTGAATACGCTTTGGTTGATATTCATCGCTGTGATGATATGGCACGAGCAATCAAAACGATGATTGTGCGGGGTGCGCCCGCGATCGGAGTTGCAGCCGCCTATGGAATGTACTTGGGAGCGCGAGAAATCGAGGCAACGAATCGCGAACAGTTTCTAGCCCAACTAGAAAAAGTCGCGGAACAATTGCGGGCAACTCGTCCCACAGCGGTGAATTTGTTTTGGGCGATCGAGCAAATGCTAAAAACCGCTCGTCAAACGCTCGGATCGGTGGAATATCTCAGAGAAGCGTTACTACTCGCAGCAAAGCAGATTCAGGAAGACGATTTAGACACTTGTCGATCGATTGGCGATCACGGTCTTGCCGCTCTGCCTTCAACTCCTGAGAAACTGCGGCTTTTAACGCACTGTAACGCGGGAGCATTAGCAACAGCAGGATATGGAACGGCTTTAGGAGTTGTGCGATCGACTTGGGCGGCAAATCGCTTAGAGCGAGTGTACGCGGATGAAACGCGACCCCGATTGCAAGGTGCAAAACTCACGGCTTGGGAATGTGCTCAAGAAGGAATTCCAGTCACGGTCATTACCGATAACATGGCGGCTCATTGTATGCAGCGTGGAATGATCGATGCGGTCGTTGTGGGAGCCGATCGCATTGCTGCGAATGGAGATGCTGCGAATAAAATCGGAACTTACAGCGTGGCGTTAATTGCAAAGGCGCATAACATTCCGTTTTTTGTGGCGGCTCCGGTTTCAACGATCGACTTCACTATCTCCGATGGCACTCAGATCCCGATCGAAGAACGCGATCCCGCTGAGATTTATCAAATCGGGGAAACGATCATTTGTCCGCCCGGAATTGAGTATTACAATCCTGCATTTGATGTGACTCCGGCAGAATTGATTAGCGCGATCGTGACTGAATTCGGGGCGATTGCTCCTGATCAAATTCAGGCGCAATTGCAAAGGCGAGTCGGTTGAGTGCGATCGCGAAGTGGAGCGGAGTCATCGACCTGTTCAGGGGCAGGAATCGGAGCTTCAGCGCTTGGCTGCTCTTGAGGCAAGACTTCTACAGGAGGTTCGGGATCAGAAGAAGGTTGAATCTGAGGGGGCTGAATTTCTGGAGTCGGCTGGATTTCAGGTTTCGGTGATTCAACAGCGGTCACAGGACGAGCGCGATCTTCTTGAGGTTTCCAGAGCGATCGAGGTTGACGCGCTACTTTCTCCGGTTTCGGTAAATTCAGCTCAATTTGTTTCGGGGTCTTACGAGGTTCGACTGAATTTTTGAGTTTCCAATCGCGAAATTCTCGATCGTTTTGAATTTGATCAATCAGCGAGTTGTATTGTTCCGTTGCCCAATATTGATTTTCTAACTTCTGTAGCTGTTTCGCCGTTTCAAACGCTTGATGCCACTCGCGTTTTTCAACCTGAGTGAGAGCCGTTTTCATCAACGTTTCGCCTTTTTCCCAGAGCAATTTCCACGATCGTACTTTCGCGTCTTGAGGGAGAGAACGCACGATCTCAATCCCTTTGTCTAAATTTCCAGCTTGCACTTCGGTTTCAGCTTTCATTAACAGCGCATTTGACCAGCGTTGAATCAGTTGCGTACTCTGCTGATGATAGGGATCATCGATCGCGACATTTTGCAGCATCTCGATCGCGGCGGCTAAACTTTCCGGAGTGTCTCGATTGGCGCGTTGTTGAGCGCAATGGAGCCGAGTGGAAACTGGGGAAGAGTCTTCGACTTGAGCACACTCGATCGAGTAGGGATTTCTCAGAGCGATAAACGCGATCGTGCTAATTCCAACGGGCAAAGCCAGCAATCCCATCAGGCATTTTTTTTCTAACCGATTCATGCGATCCGCTCCTGAAACGCTTAAGGTACAGAGTTGGCAAGTTCAGAAGCGGACTATTCATAAACGATAGAAAATTTACCGTTGCTTTAAGCAGTTCACCATCAAGGATGTAATGGACTTCGATCGCCATCAGCGAATCTAATTCTGAGCAATGAATCGATTGTTTAGATAAAGTCTGTACGGCAATTTGCCGTATATAATAAGGATGTTTTTATAGCTCTCTGTTTGATATGTCGATCGACAACCAGCCAAACCTAATGGCGCGACTCGAAGCCCGAATTAGTCCAGAAACCAAAGCACTGCTTCAGAAAGCCGCCGATTTACAAGGGCGTACTCTCACCGATTTTGTAGTGACTAGTGTTCAGGCGGAAGCGATTCGAGTGATTGAAAGTCACCAAACACTGAAGCTAAGTGTGGAAGAAAGTGAAGCTTTTGTTGATGCGTTACTTAATCCGCCAAAGCCAAATGATGCCCTGAAAACTGCTGCTCAACGATACCAACGAGTGATGAATCGTGCTGAAAATTGAGCCGTTGGAGAGCCAGAAGCACGATCGAGCAAATTTTTCTTGCGGCAAAGACAGCCTAGACAATTACCTGCGGAAACAAGCATCTCAAGACCTGAAGCGACGGGTAGCAACTGTGTTTGTTTTGGTTAATGAGCCTGAAATCAGTGTGTTAGCGTACTACACATTGTCTTCGTACACGATCGACATTTCCGCCCTAGATGAGTCTTTTGCAAAACGGCTTCCACGGTATCCACGGCTACCCGCTACGCTCCTAGGTCGGCTTGCAGTGGATCAGACCCAGAAAGGTAAAGGATATGGCGAATTAATGTTGGTAGATGCACTTAGAAAATCGTTAGAGGCTTCGACTCAGATTGCATCTTTAGCGGTTATTGCAGAAGCGCTAGATGAGAATGCTGTCAATTTTTATCTAAAGTATGGCTTTCAGACGTTTCAGCAAGACCCGATGAAGCTTTATTTGCCATGAAGACGATCGAGGAACTTTAGCCGTGAGATGGTGTAATCACCCCACAGCTTGAAACTTTACTACAGCAGATCTTGAAACTCCGATCGCGCTTGAATCGTTTTCAGCACCGCTTTAATGTCCTGAGTCCGATCCTTTTTCACAATCAGCGTCACTTTGCCATCGCGAACAATCACGGTGTCTTCTAAACCGATCGTCACAATCAGTTCATCGTCATCTGAAGTATAAACGATCGCGCCAGTCGTATCCATTCCAACGTGCTGACCGAGTTCCACATTCGGACTATCAGATTTCATTAAGCGCTCGATCGCGCCCCAGTCGCCCAAATCATCCCAGCTAAATCGCACCGGAAGCACACAAGCGCGATCGGTCTTTTCCATCACGGCGTAATCGATACTGAGTTTCGGAACCGTTGAATAAGCTTCGATGCCTTTTGCTTCTAATAGCTCAATGATTTCAGGTGCGTGTTGATGCAATTCTTTAAGCATCACTTTTGCTTGAAACACGAACATTCCGCCGTTCCAGCTAAAGCGACCACTGTTGACGAATTCTTCTGCGGTATCGCGATCGGGCTTTTCCGTAAAGCGATCGACTTTATACGCCGGGTATTCGTCATATACTCCAATCTTCTCGCCCTGCTCGATGTAGCCGTATCCGGTCGCGGCGTGAGTCGGGGAAATTCCGAGTGTGACGATCGCGCTATTTTGAACGGCTGCATCTACGGCAGCTTTCAAGGTCGATTCAAAAATGTCTTGTTCTGCGATCCAATGATCGGCGGGGAAGAATCCGGTGACCACTTCTTCACCGTAGCGTTTTGCGACCTCGATCGTACTCCATGCCACAGCAGGAGCCGTATCGCGTCCTTCTGGCTCGACGAGAATGTTTTCTGTTGGCAATTCGGGGAGTTGTTCGCGGACACCCTCGGCGAGATGAGAAGCCGTCACAACCCAGAGATTGCTCCAGCCGCCAGCGATATCAAGTAAGCGATCGGCAGTTGTTTGTAAAAGACTTTTTCCACTGCCATCCAGACAGAGAAACTGTTTTGGGCGCTGTCTGCGGCTGAGGGGCCAAAATCGTTCGCCTTTTCCGCCAGCTAGGATAATCGGAACTAAAGAATGGGTCATACGTTTCACCGTGGGGGCTAGTTAAATCGCGCAGTGCCCAGATTTTAATCAATCACCGGACATTCTTACGGCATCTTCGCGGACTCTTTTCATTTTTCCCAGAAGCCATTTAGTTTGTCGCGGATTTTACGGTTTCCTCCGGACTTCGACGCTTGTTGAATGATTCCGATCGATAAGACTAGCCGAATGTCGAAGTTCAAGTGTAGAATTCCCAGGGACTGTCTAAGCGTTGTTTCGGTTGTTTTGTATTGCAGGCTACTAGAGAAATTGATCGATGTTGTGAGACGAAAATATCTCTCAAAGCTGAAGAAAAACAGAAACTTTCTAGCTAAACTAGCGACAAGCAACCGGAAGACACTGACCGAACTGTTTTTGAGGTGTGAGCGGAGTGAAAGAGTCTAAGCGCCAATCCACGCTAGAGCCATCTAGCGCGACTGAAAGAATTGTTCCTCAATCTCGATCGTCTGTTCCGATTCCACCCTCTCAAAAGCCTTCGTTCGGTCGAACCCTCATGTGGGTCGCTGGATTGTTAGGAGCCGCAACGATTTCGGCAACTCTTGGGACGACGCTGGCACTACTCGCACCCTTACCGGGAACGAACCCAGAGCAAGGGCGAAAAATATTAGGCGATCTCTGGACGAGCGGGTTTCAGTACAAAGTGTCTCGCCCGGTGAACGTACTGGTGATGGGGATCGATCGTGTTTTAGATGCGCCTGCGGGATCAGAGCAAATCTTCTCTGGTCGTAGCGATACGATGCTGTTGCTGCGAATTGATCCAACGGATAATTCGGTCAACATGCTTTCAATTCCGCGTGATACTCAGGTGGAAATTCCGGGAGTTGGCGTAACTAAGATTAATCAAGCGAATGCAAGTGGAGGTCCACTGTTAGCGCGGGAAACGATCAGTCGGACGCTGAATGGAATTACGATCGATCGATATGTCCGAGTCAGTACTGATGCGTTTCGGGAACTGGTCGATTTGTTGGGTGGGATTGATGTGTACGTGCCAGAACGAATGCAGTACACCGATAACACTCAGAAGCTCAAGATCGATTTACAACCCGGCTGGCAGACTTTGGACGGCGACAAGGCGGAACAGTTCGCGCGATTCCGACATGATTCGTTCGGGGATATTGGACGAGTGCAGCGGCAACAGGCGTTAATCAAAGCATTACGAGCAAAGCTGACGAGTCCAATGGTGATTCCTCGAATTCCGAGCTTGATCGGGGCGATGCAGAAATACATTGATACAAATCTCAGCGTCGAGGAAATGCTGGCACTGGTAGGCTTTGGACAGAAGCTCGATCGAGACGATTTTAAGATGGTGCTGTTGCCGGGACGATTTAGCGCTCCGAATGAGTTTCGAGCAAGCTACTGGATTATGGACCCGCAAGGACGCGATCGCGTTTTGCAAGAGTATTTCAAAGATTCCTCGACCGTTGCTGCAACTGAACCTGCCTTAGCTGATCTCAAAATCGCGATTCAGAATGCGTCGGGCGATTCTCAAGCCGGAAAACAGTTTGCGGATTACCTTGTCTCGCTTGGATATACGAATGTTTATCAGGCGGAGAACTGGAAAGACCCGCAGCAGAAGACGCAGATTATTGTGCAGCGGGGCGATTTACAAGGTGCAAAAGTGCTGCAAAGTGCGATCGGGTTTGGCAGAGTGGAAGCGACTTCGACGGGTGAGTTGGATTCGGATTTGACGATTCGGATCGGGAATGACTGGAAGGCTCAGAAAACGAGATTTCCGCAGTATCAACCATAAGCGTTAGGCTTAAGGAGAGGTTTGGAGGTGCTTTGTTCGTTGCGATGTCCCGCCCTGAAATGAATTTCGGGCTAATCGGCGCAAGTCCATTGAAATGGACTAAGAACTTGAAACTTGCTCCCAGTCTACTTCAGTAGACTTTCCTTCGTTAGCCCGAAATTCATTTCAGGGCGGGAGCGCAACGAAGCGAAAAGACTCTCTATTTTCCAAGTATTCTCTAAGAAAACTCTACTGTCGATCGCACTTTATGTTTGTCCCAGTTCCCCGCAACGTAAAGCGTGTCATTTATGCGCTGTTAATTCTCGCTCTCGCTTGGTTTTGGATTTTTCTAGGAGCAAGTCCCGCTTTTGCTGAAACGACTTTCCTCAACTATTCCAATGCGACCTTGACGGGCAAAGATCTCTCAAATCAAAATTTTGAGGGCGGCGTATTTGTGTCGGCAGAAATGCGTGAGGCGAACTTTCAAGGCGCAAATCTTAAAAATACGATGCTGACGAAAGGAAATCTTCTCGGAGCAAATTTGAGCGGGGCGAACTTAGAGGGATCACTAGTCGATCGCGTGACGCTCTACAAAGCGAATCTGACAAACGCGATTTTTATCGGTGCTACCTTATCGAATAGCATTCTCGATGAAGCGGATATTACCGGAGCCGATTTTACGGATGCGATCGTCGATCGCTACACGACGACCCAACTCTGCAAACGAGCTTCTGGAACCAATTCAACGACCGGAGCCGATACCCGCGAAAGTTTAGGGTGTCGGTAACTTCTGAAGTGCGATCGCTCCTACCAAAATCATCAGCCCGATCAATCCGCCAAGAATTGCCCAAAGTTGCCACGGGCGATGAGTGCGAACTTCGATCGTCGTTGCACTCGGATCAGCAAGAAAGCGATCGAGCATTTCTCGCTGGCGAAATAGCTGCTGATTGTTACTCATCGACCAATTATGAGTTAGCGGAATTTCTTCACCCGATCGCGTCACGAATGCTAATCGAGTTTGATTCGCGCCTCGTTGCTGAATTTTGGTCGTTTGAAAAATTGCTTTATCAAACTGCTGAGTTTCTAATGCGCCGATCAACGGTTCGCGAGTCAGTTCACAGATGACTTGATTCGATCGAGGACGACAGTTGAAATGCACCAACCCACCCATTGAATCGATCGCTTTTTTACTCGCAATAATTAGACCGATGAATAATAATCCGGCGATCGCACTAGTCAGAAATTTACCCATCAAATCACGAATTCCGCATTCGGTTGAAGGGGTAGAGTGACTTGCACGACTGTCCCTTCGTTTTCTCGGCTCATCAGGTGGATTTTGCCTTGATGAAACTCGACGGATTGTTTAACGATCGCAAGTCCTAATCCGTTCCCAGAAATCATACCGACATTTGTTGCCCGATGGAATGCTTCAAATAATCGCACTTGATCCGATGCAGGAATGCCAATTCCTTGATCTTGAACTTCAAAATACGCATTCGTTTCATCGTGTCCAAGTCGGAAGGTCACAGTTGAACCATCGGGCGAATATTTCAAGGCATTTGATAATAGATTGGTTAGAATTTGCCGCATCAATTTCGCATCCATATAGCCACGAATTTCGGGCAGCGTTGTTTGCGGATCAAAAATGAGTTGATGCTGATTTTGGTCATTGATTCGCATCTCCTCGACCAGATTTTCACAGAAGTTCAAAACGTTCATCGGTGCAGGTTCAAACTTCACCTTTTTCGCTTCTGCTCGTTCCAGGACAAGCACATCGCTGAGAAGATCTTTCATATTCAGCGAAGCGGCTTGAATGCGTTGAATATGTTCGAGTTGTTTCTCGATCGAACATTCTCCTGCATAAAATTCCAACATGTCCGCCGAAGAAAGAATCGTACTCAAAGGTGTCCGAAATTCGTGTGAAACGGTTGTGACAAAATTCGATTTGAGTTCACTTAGTTCACGTTCTTTTTCGAGTGCTCTTCGCATTTCGTTTTCGGCTTGTTTGCGATGAGTAATATCGCGCTGTAAGCCAACCCAATAGGTGTAATGTCCGGTTTGATCGGTGACTGGGAAAATGCTCAATTCGATCCACACTTCGGAGCCGTCTTTGTGATAGTTGACTAATTCTGCGATCGCAGGCTCCCAATTTTTCAACGCTGATCGAATGTCTTTTAAGACCGTCCAATTTGTTTTAGGTCCTTGCAAAATTCGCGGCGTTTTTCCGATTACTTCTTCGCGCTCGTAGCCCATCATTTTCGTGAAGGCATCGTTAACGTAAATGATTCTGGGTCCGGGTGGCTCAACAGGTTCTGCTTCCGTAATCACGACCGCATCACTCGCATTCACAATCACCGATTCAAGTAACCGTAATCGCTGCTCTTGTTCTCGGCGTTCTGCCTCGTGATGTTTTGCTTCGGTGATATCTTCCGCGATTCCTGCAATTCGATAAATCTTGCCTTGAGCATTGCGAACGGGGAAGGCACGCGCCCGCAACCAGCGTTCTGTCCCATCTTCTCGATTGAATTGAAAAGTCGCTTCGGTGGGTTTGCCTCTGACCGCTTGCCGACTCACTTTCATCAAATCCGGCACATCTTCAGGACGCGATCGATTCATCCAAAAGTTCAGCGATTTCTCATAACACGCTTGACTGTCATAGCCTAGAACTTGGTGACAGGCTGGACTGATATAAATGAGCTTTTTGTGCTCGACATCATACATCCAGAAAATCTGCTGAATGTTTTCTGCTAACTGCCGGAATCGTTCTTCACTTTCTTGCAGTTCTGCGGCGGCAAGTTTGCGCTCATCTTCGACTTTGAGCCGCTCACCGACATTCAGAATCAGCGATAGAACCGAGATTAATTCACCATTGCTGTCAAATAGCACCGAGTTGTACCATTCACAGTGCACGATCGAGCCATCTCTGGCAGTGTTGCGGCTGTAACATAGGTTGCGAGTCGTTTGACCGTTGAGCAGTTGGGCGATCGCTCGATCGACCTGTTCTAAATCTTCGGGTAGCACTAAATTCCAACTGCCGAACTGTTTCCCGATCACTTCTGAAGCCGTCCAGCCAAGAAGCGATTCCGCTTCACTCGACCAGCGCGTAATTCTCAGATTCCGATCCCATTCAATCACCGCAAACGGCGAATTATCGACATGGAACGCTAATCGCTGTAAGGCTCCTTTCAAGGCTTCCTGTGCCTGATCGCGTTCGCGGGCAGTCGTCACTGAATCGGTCATGTTGCGGAAAAACAGCGACACGCCCGATTTTGACGGATAAGCCCGGACAGAATACCATCGCTGACACGGCTCGTAGTAATCCACCAGTTCTAAGGGGACACCTTCAGCCAGTGCCCGACGATAAAGCCGCCCAAAGCTCGTTTCTGCAAAGTCTGGAAATTCTTGCCAGAGCACTTTACCGAGCAAATCTCTCGCGGGTTTGCCAAGTGTGTTGGCAGCTTCGTGATTGACATAGGTGAACCGAGCCGAGCGATCGAAGGCGACAAATCCATCCGTGATGCTCTGCAACACTTGAGCGATTTGCTCACGGGCTAATTCCGATTCGGCGCGGGCAGCTTGTTCTCGCTCTAAAAGCTGGTGCCGTTCTTCTTCGATCCAGCGCCGCAAACTGATATCAGAAAAAGAAACCACCACGGCATACGGCAAAATCTGACCGGATTGAAACAGCGGTTGAGAGTTGATCGAAATCCAGGTAATTTGCTTTTCAGGCTTACACAAGCCGAGAACCACTTCAGAACAAGGAATTCCCGTTTTTGCGGTGATCAGACCCGGAAAATCCTGCGGGTCAAACGGTGAGCCATCTTCGTGAACGGCTTCCCAACCAAGATCAAGCAGATTGCGATCGATGAGTTCCTCGATCGTACTTTCCAAAATCTGAGCGGCACTGGCATTACAGGTTTCGATCGTGCCTTCAGAATTGAGCATGATCACGGCTTCGTGCATCGCTTCGACCACCGATCGATATCGCTGCTCACTGTGCTTTAAGCTTTCTTGTTCTCGACGGCGGCGGCTGACTTCAGCTTGGAGTTGCTCGATTTTGTGTTCGAGTTGGGCAACTTTGCGAGCGCTAGACGCGGTGCAAGCATCAAGCACAGCTTCGTCGTCGGTTGATCGCTCTGGAGCGATTGCTTTTGGAGCCGTCGTGCGTTCCTGAACTGATCGCGCTTCGAGCTGCGATCGCAGTTCACCCACGAGGACTTCTAGTTCAGCGTTGCGCTGAGCTAACCGGAGTTGGTCGGTTTCTTGCATGACTCCTGCTCGATCGACATCAGGTTTAAATCTTTGCGCGAATTTTGCATATGCTTCATGCAGACTTGCTGAAGTTCACTTAAAGAGTTTCATAAGGAAGCTCGATCGTGAAGGTTGTCCAGCCCGTTTCACTGTTGACAATGATATCGCCTCGGAGTTGCTCGACGAGCTTTTTCACGAGGGCAAGACCTAAGCCTGTTCCGCCTTTCTGCCAGCGATCGCTGCCGGGAACGCGGTAGAACTTGTCAAAAATATGCGGGAGATTTCTAGCGGGAATTTCGGATTCGTTGGCGATCGTAAATTTAAGGACGGGTTGTTGATCTAAATCCGTTGCTTCCCGCACTTTAAGACAAATTTCTCCTCCACTTTTTGTGTACTTACAAGCGTTATTGAGCAATTCCACTAGAATTCGGCGCAGACTTACTCCATCTGCCACGATCACGGGCAAGGTTTCCGGAAGATTTACTTTTAAAAGTTGCTGACAATCGCGAGTTCTCACCTGAAACGCATCGGTTGTTTTTCTTAAAAGTTCTCTTAAATTCAGCGGTTCAGGAGGTGCTAATGCTTCACCGGATTCAAGCTGATACAGATCGAGTAGATTTTGAATCAGTTCATCACCTTGATCGCAGGCATTTAGCGCAATTTCGACGTATTGCCGCCGATTCTCTGGCATGGCATTCATGAGTTGAAGTGCAACCTTAATCGTGGTTAAAGGTGCACGTAGATCATGCGTAATCGTATTGAGTAAATCGTTTTTCTGATTATTAATTTGTTGAAGTTCGTCAACTTTTTTTTGAATCTCGACTTGGGCATGATGGCGTTTGAGACGCGCCGCGATCGTATCAAGCAATTCCACACGGCGAAACGGTTTCGTGAGATAGTCATCTGCGCCTAAATTCATACCGTGTCGCTGATCTGCCTTATCAGCTTTTGCGGTGAGAAAAATAAACGGAATCATTGCTGTTTTAGGATCTTGGCGGAGTGCTTGAAGCACGTTGTAGCCGTCAAAATCGGGCATTTTGATATCGCAAATAATCAAATCCGGCGATCGCTCTTTTGCCAGTTGAACGCCTGTCAATCCGTTGTCCGCATTAATCGAATCGAACCCGCCAGAGGTTAGGATTTCAAGGATGTTGAGCCGAACATCTTTTTCGTCTTCGATCACGAGGATCTTCATCAAATCTCCCCCCGTTGGCGGCTGGAGCGGTTGAGAGCTAATCTGTCGAGTCATTACGGTTGGCGAAAATGGATTAGGGAACAGCGTGTTTTCGGTAGCGACCTGCCATGCCTGTGAAACTGTGACGGTTTTCCGTGAAAGCATGGAGCGGAACGCAAAGCACCCTCGTAAAAATACGGCATGATTCGTAAATACTAGCGAATCTCCCTGAGAAAAATCTAGCGTGCTGTGACACTCCATCATTTATTCACAGAAATTCTGCGGAATTTACATAAACTCTATAGTCAGAGAAATTTTAAATCGTCCGTCTCAGGCAATATTCTTAATTTTCTTCTCTCTTAAGACAGAGATGCTTTAAATTTTAAAGAAGTAAATCGATTTAGCCATTGAGTTAAATCAATAGTAATTCATACCTTCAGTAATAACACGGAGAATTTGAGAAATCGACGCGATCGAATCGCTACTTTAGCGGCAAACAAAACTGGCACAATATATCAGGAATTCAAGTTTTTATCTTGAAGAGATCAATACCGCGCCTACTCTCGCTAATATGAATCTGCTACTTGCAAATGAATCGGACTGTCGCCTGTTCAAGTTTTGGTTTCACGATCGAGTTTGTGACGGAATTAGCTATCAAGGCGAATTGTTTTATCAGTTTCATTGTTTTAGTTCGCAACGTCGTGATCAGGCTTATGACCTCGGTTCAAAGCTGATTGAGCGCGGGATTTCGGTGATTATTTGCTGCTCGAAACAGCGTTATTTGTTAGGAATTAATCTGCGAAATCATTGGAATGCAATTGACGAACATGAGAAGCAGCAATTTTTGATTGAAGTGCAAGGATTGGAATCGGTGCTGAGTCAACTTTTGCAGTGAGCCGTTTTCGATTAGGCTAGAGAGCGAGATTTTATCGATCGCGCTATGCAAACCTACGATGTGATTGTGTGCGGTGCGGGTCCGTCGGGAACCGTTGCCGCTGCTGAATTGGCGCAAGCAGGTCTGAAAGTGGCGCTGCTGGAAAAACAGTTTCTTCCTCGTCATAAGACTTGCGGCGGCGGGATGCCGATGGTGATGCAGAATCAATTGCGCGATCTGGCTCCAGAAGCGTTTGTCGAATCGGATGTGACGATGATGCGGCACACCTGGAAGTTTGAAGATCCGTATCTGGTTTCGATGAATCCTCGATCGACGGATGAACGCCTTTCACTCTGGATGGTGCAGCGTCCGATTTTCGATCATGCACTAGCAGAGAGAGCCGCGAAGTTTGGCACCGATTTAAGAGATGGAATTGCTGTAAGAGCGATCGAGCCTGAAACGGATGGGGTAATCGTCCGAGCGCAAGGAATTAAGACGGGCAGCGAGTTCACCGCAAAGGCGCGATATGTGATCGGGGCGGATGGCGCGAATGGGGTGACGGTGAAAGCGACGCAGTTGAGGAAAAAAAGAGCGATCGCATTAGCGATGGAAATTGAACACCCGCATCATTGGGGCGATGGACATCCAGATTTACGTCCAGAGATTGCTCACTTGGAATATGGGGCAGTGAAGCGTGGATATGCCTGGATTTTTCCGAAAGCGGATCATTTGAATATTGGGGCGGGTGTGTTTCGACCGGACAATCAGGATGCAAGAAGCGATCGAACATTACGCGCAGGATTGCAGAAAACGATTCTCGATTACATGGATGCGATCGGGGTGAAATATGATCCGGATGCGTTGAAATTTCACGCGCATCCGTTACCGACTTGGGGCGGAAAAGAACCGTTGCACGAAGAAAGAATTCTCTTAGTCGGAGATGCGGCAGGATTGATCAATCCGATTTTTGGCGATGGAATTCTACACGCAGTTAAAAGTGGCGGGATTGCGGCTCGATCGATTATCGATGATGCGGCGGAGGAATATAGCGATCGCATTCATGCGGAATTTGCGGCGAATTTCGATGCGGCGTTGAATCTGGCGCGGATTTTTTATCAATGGACGGGCGTTTGTTATAAGTACGGCGTGAAATATGAAAAGAGTACGCGGTATGCAACACAGCTATTGTGTGGCGATTTGTTGTTTACGGATATGGCAGGTCGGGCGATGCGGCGATTAAAGCGATCGGTTGGGGGGAATTTTTTTCCGGCGTTTAACGGGTGATCGCGGTAACGGTTGGTAGAGCGATTATGGAAGTTGAAAATAAATCGGGCAATAACTGTGGGGCAGGCATCTTGCCTGCTTTTGGTGGCGGGCAGGATGCCCACCCCACGATCACCCAATTATTTCAGCAACTTTCTTAATCGCGTCTCTACGTCATCGGGTAAACGCAGAATCTGTCTCATTCATCGACCAAATTTGTATCAATATGACCGTTCATTTTTCGCTACCGCCAGCCGTCTACATTGTCGGCGCAGGTCCTGGAGATCCAGATTTACTGACCGTCAAAGCACAGAAACTTTTATCACAGGCAGACACGATCGTATTTGCGGATTCTCTTGTCCCACTAGAAATTCTAGAAGGCATTCGCTCAGATGCCGAGGTCATTCCGACCGCAGATAAAACACTAGAGGAAATTCTGCCGATTTTGATTGAGCGAGTTCGATCGCAAAAATCCGTCGTTCGTCTTCACTCTGGCGATCCGTGTCTCTACAGTGCCATCCAAGAACAAATGCAGGCATTGTTAGAAGCTGATATCCCGTTTGAGGTGATTCCGGGAATTAGTGTCTTTCAGTTAGCTTCTGCTCGATTGCGAGTCGAATTTACTGTTCCTGGCTTAGTACAGTCGATTATTCTCACCCGGATTAGTGGACGAACCCAAGTACCCGAATCTGAAGAATTATCTTCGTTAGCGGCACATCGATCGACGCTTTGCCTTTATTTAAGTGCTAAACATATCGAATCTGCTCAGAAAAAATTACTTCTGCACTATGCCGCAGAAACACCCGTCGCAATCTGTTTCCGTCTCGGTTGGTCGGATGAAAAAATTCGACTCGTCCCACTCAGCCAAATGGCGGACGTGACGCAGCAAGAGAACCTAGTTCGCACAACGATGTATGTGATTAGTCCGGTGTTAAGTGCTGCGACAGTGCCGTATGAATTTGCAGGCATCGATCGAGTCACTGGAGCACGATCGCAGCTTTATCATCCAAACCACGATCGACTCTTTAGGGATAGAAGCTAAACTTCGGCAATCCAAGGGTTTCATCCCAGCCCATCATGATATTGAGGCATTGAATCGCTTGTCCGGCTTGACCTTTTAAGAGATTGTCGATCGCAGACATGACGATCACGCGCCCGGTTCGCGCATCGACTTCAATTCCGACATAACAGAGGTTCGTACCGCAAGCCCATTTCGTTTGCGGATACGTTCCACTGGGCAGCAACTTCACCCAGGGAGACGATCGATAAAACGCTCCGTAAATGGTCAACAGATCATCTCTGACCAATCCCGGATCACGTAAAGTTGCGTAAACTGTCGCTAAAATTCCGCGAACCATCGGTATCAAATGGGGCGTGAATTGAATCAACACTTCATGCCCTGCTAAATCGCTGCAAACCTGCTCTATTTCTGGCGTGTGGCGGTGGCGTGCTACCCCATACGCCCCCAGAGAATTATCAGCCTCCGCTAAAAGAAAGTTTGTTTTTGGTACACGACCGCCTCCAGATGTTCCGGATTTCGCATCGATAATCGCGGTTTCTGGAACTATCAGCCCTTGTTTTAACAATGGAGACAATGCTAATAAACTTGCCGTCGGGTAGCATCCCGGACAACCCACTAATTGCGCTTGCGCGATTCGATCGCGATACAGCTCCGGCAAACCATACACTGCCGTTTCTGCGATCGCGCTATCCGATCGCTCTCCGCCGTACCACTGTTTATACACGTTCAAATCGGAGAAGCGATAATCCGCCGACAGATCCAGCACCTTACAGCCCTTCTCGATCAGGACTGGAGCCATTTTCATCGCTAACCCATTCGGTAGCGACAGAAACACCACCTGACAACGTTCAGCAATTTTATCGAGATCAATTGGTTCGATTTGCTGTTGCACCGCGTGAAATAGGTGCGGATACTGAGTAGCAAACTCTTGACCAGCGGTGCTCTCGCCTCCCAAATACGCCAACTCCAGGCGCGGATGATCGAGCAACAGGCGAACCAATTGAACGCCCCCATAGCCTGATGCCCCGACTATTCCAACGGAGACCCGTTCTGAATCACCCATACCCGACCTTCCGTGAATCACCTAAATGTTTGCTGCATTGTAATGCCGATCGCGCAATTCTCAAAGCAGATCCTGAGAGAATTCGTCCCTCTCAATCTAAGCGTTCTGGCTGAACAGAACTGCTTGCCTCGATACCAGTTTCGTCCTAGGCAAAATGTGATGACTCACTCTACACTTAACAAAACTTAATACTTTCTTCATTACTTCCGATGCGAACCTGTTGAACGGTATCCCGCGATGCTTGTGCCCTGCCTAGCATTCCGCGTAAAAAGAATTACAATCGAAGATAAGTTCCGCAGTCAAAAGAATTACAATCATAGATAAGTCCGCTTCAAGAAACTTTACGGTGTGGTCGCCTTGAACTTCTCTGTTAAATCGTCTCAACCCACATACACCCAACCGTTCACCTTTGACTCGATCGAGGATGCGCTTGCTGACCTGAAAACAGGAAAAGCGATCGTGGTCGTCGATGATGAAAACCGGGAGAACGAAGGGGATGTCATCTGCGCCGCGCAGCATGCCACCGCTGACATGATCAACTTCATGGCAGTTTACGCGAGAGGTCTGATCTGTCTCGCGATGACCGGAGAACGCTTAGATGAGTTAGATATTCCGCTGATGGTTCGGGACAATACCGATACCAATCAGACTGCGTTTACTGTTAGTATCGATGCCTCACCTCGGATCGGTGTAACCACGGGGATCTCGGCAGACGATCGCGCAAAAACGATCCAAGTCGTACTCGATCCAGCCACTCGTCCGACCGATCTGCGTCGTCCGGGTCACATTTTCCCACTCCGGGCGCGAGACGGTGGCGTACTGAAACGCGCTGGACATACCGAAGCTGCGGTCGATTTGGCGCAGTTGGCAGGATTGTATCCAGCAGGTGTGATCTGCGAGATTCAGAATTCTGACGGTTCGATGGCGCGATTGCCAGAGTTGATCGAATACGCCAAAGAGCACGACCTGAAGATCATTAGCATTGCCGATCTGATTAGCTACCGACTGCGACACGAACGGTTCGTGCATCGGGAAACGGTGGCTGATTTGCCGTCTCAATTTGGGCACTTCAAGATTTACGGCTATCGGAACCTCCTGGATAATACGGAGCATGTCGCGATCGTCAAAGGCGATCCGGCAGAGTTTCCAGATCAGGCGGTGATGGTGCGCGTTCACTCTGAGTGTTTGACCGGAGATTCGCTCGGTTCACTCCGCTGTGATTGTCGTGTTCAGCTTGAAGCCGCTCTGAAGATGATCGAGCATAACGGCTCTGGAGTCGTGGTCTATCTGCGCCAAGAAGGTCGCGGAATTGGGCTAGTGAATAAGCTCAAGGCGTATTCGCTGCAAGATCTGGGACTCGATACGGTCGAAGCGAATGAGCGATTAGGGTTTCCAGCAGACTTACGCGATTATGGGGTAGGCGCTCAGATTTTGAATGATCTGGGTGTGAAGCAGATTCGATTAGTGACGAATAATCCGCGAAAGATTGCCGGGTTGAAAGGCTACGGATTGGAAATGGTCGATCGCGTTCCTCTCTTGACCGAAGCCACGACTTACAACTCGAACTACCTCACGACCAAAGCAGAGAAACTAGGGCACTTGTTTCTTCGTACGTATCTGACCACGATCGCGCTACACCTCCGCGATGATCTGAACTCGGTGACTGAGCGATACGCCCTGCTCGAAAAACTGCGCCACGTCGCAAAATCTCACGATTTCATGCTGCAAGAAGAAACTCGACCGATGGCGTTAGCGCTGTTCGATCAAGCTTCATTGATCATCAATTTGGGATTCGAGCAAGAAATCGTCAGCGACGTAGAGTGGTACAAATCATCAGAGCATCCGTTTACGACCTCGATCGGGAAAATCCTGGACGATATCGCGCTCGGTTTGTCGCTGGAGAAATTAGAGTTTCTTGTTTCACCCGGAACTGATCCGCTGACCGGGCTGCAAATTCAGCTTGAACGCCAGACATTCCCGTTACATCATCTACCTTCTAAAATCTGTGGGTCACTTTCGACGCAAACGATCTACAGCTTCGTGAAACTCTAAACTCAGGGTGCATTTACCGCTTCAACGAGTACAGACGGTTCAACGATCGTTTCGACTGCATTTTCCTGGAAGACCACGAGGTCAAACCAGAACGTCGTACCACAGCCTACTTCACTCACGAGACGAACTCGGCTGCGATGACGCTCAATGATATTTTTAACGATCGATAATCCTAAGCCTGTTCCTTCCAGCGTATGCACCCGATTTTCGACGCGGAAGAAGCGATCGAAAATGGCTTCTTGATCGACGCTATCGATTCCAATCCCGGTGTCACACACTTCAACTCGTACAAATCGCTGGGATTGGACATCATCGGACGGCAGCGAATAGGCTCGAATCGCAACTTTTCCGCCCGCTTCAGTGAATTTCAGCGCATTTCCAACGAGATTGGCAAAGACTTGGAGCAATAGATCGTAATGTCCAAAAACTGGGGGCAGGTTTGGCTCGACTTCTTGAAGCAGTTCGATGCCTTTGTCTTTGGCATTGAGTTGGTAAGTTCTTAGAATTTGTTCGATCGGTTGATTTAGCTCGATCGCTTCAAACTGATAGATTTTGCAGGATTCTAATCGAGACAGATCGAGCACATCATTGACCAAGCGCGTTAAGCGATCGGTTTCTCGATTCGCGGTTTCTAAAAATTCGTGTTTCTGCGTTTCTGTCAGTTCTTCACCGTATTCGTACAGCGTTTCAATAAACGATTTGATGTTAAATAGCGGCGTTCTAAGTTCGTGTGAAACGTTGCTGATAAATTGGCTCTTCGCTTCATTGAGTTCAACTTCGCGGGTGATGTCCTGAACGGTGACAGCAATTCCTTTCACGTTGTCGCGAACGGGATCAACCACGGCATTAAGCAAGACTCTGATCGTTCGATTATTCGGCTCGATCGCAGTAATTCGGAATTCTGCTTCTTCTCGCAGTTCGCCCCGCGCCATTTGATAAAGCGGTCGAGTCAGTTCAACTTGAACCGCCACCGGGAACGCATAAAGCGCATTTTCGCCTTCGATCGCTTTCGTATCCCAACCAAAAATTCTTCGAGCGGTGGGATTCGCTAACACGATTTGCATATTGGCATCGAGCAGCACCGCGCCATCTGCGATCGTCGAAATCAACGTTTCTAACTTCGCCTTTTCTGCGGTCAGTTCTTCAATATTTTGCTCTTCGTAGCGCTCTAATCGTTCCGCCATGTCGTTGAAGCTGGCAATCAGTTCACTCAGTTCCACACCTGCGCCAACGGGTAGATCGACTCGCTGTTTAAAATTCCCCTTCGCAATGTTCCGCACCCCGATCACCAGTTCACGAATCGGTTTCGTGATTTGCAGCGCGTTAAAGACGGCACCGAGAATCACCATCACCCAGATCGAGACGAAAACCGCGATCGTCACATCCCGCGTTAAATGCGAAGAAGTCACAACCGTTGGATTGGGATTTGTCCCGATCGCTAAAACGCCGAGGTATTTTCCTTCGTAAACCAGCGGCACGAATACATCAGTGACTTCGCCATCGGGGGTTAAGTGCTGGCGAACCATTGGGCGATCAGTACGATCGGTAAAATCTTCGGGCAGTTGAATCTTGCGCTGAATCGTGAGCGAGTTCTGCACTTCAGCATCAGAAAAGGGAATGCCGAAAAAGATACTGCCATCCGCATCAGCGTACAGCATGTAGCGAATACTAGACGTGCTGCCATAGAACCGATGCGAAAATCGAGCGAGTTCGGTTCGATTCGACTCATTCACCAATGGAGCTACATTCGCTGCCAGTAGTAAACCTAGATCGCTCCCGAAGCGTGTATCGTTTAACCGGGCATCCATTTGGATCGTATTCACCGCCCAAAACGTTAAGCCACTCATCACGATCGAGACAACCAAAGTAGCTGCCGCCATGAGTTTAGTCTGGAGGCTAAAACCAGACCACCAGCGGCGTAGAACATCCGGAATTTGGGCGACGTAGGATGACACAGTTAAGTTAATAAGGTTAAAGAACAAAGAACAAAACTTAAACGTTTGTTGGTGTTGTTGCTTTTTTCTTCATCTTACTGTGTTTACCTACTCTTTACGCGATGTCCTATATCACGACGATAGTACATACCCTCGAATTGAATCCGATCGACGGCTCGATAAGCCGCCTCGATCGATTGATTAAACGTATCTGCGATCGCGGTTACGCCAAAAACTCGTCCGCCCTCGGTGATTAATTGATCATTCTTCAATTGGGTTCCAGCATGAAACACAGATGCTCCCGTTTCTTCTGCGGCTCCGACTCCACTCACGGGTAAACCCTTCGGATAGCTGCCCGGATACCCCCCTGCGGCGATCACCACACAAGTTGCCGCCCCTGACTTCCATTCGATTTCAGGAAAATCTGCTAATTTCTGCTGAGTGCAAGCGTAGAGTAACTTCTCTAATGGCGTTTCGAGCAGCGGTAAAACGACTTGAGTTTCTGGATCGCCAAAGCGGCAATTGAATTCGATTACTTTCGGATCGCCTTCAGGTGTGATCATCAATCCAGCATAGAGAACGCCACGATAATCGATTTGTCGATCGCGCAATACTCGAATCGCTGGCTCTAAAACTTCCTGCTGAATTCGGCTCATGAGTTCTGGAGTCGCGATCGGGGCGGGAGCATACGCGCCCATTCCCCCGGTATTTTCTCCGGTATCACCGTCTCCGATTCGCTTATGATCTTGAGCTGGCAACAACGGGCGAATCGTTAATCCATCGGTCACAGCTAGAATTGAAACTTCCTGACCTGTAAGGCATTCTTCAATTACAACTTGGCTTCCAGCGGCTCCGAATTGACCCGAAAAGCAAGCCTCGATCGCAGCTTCCGCTTGCTCAACGAATTCTGCAACCGTCACCCCTTTTCCAGCCGCTAAACCATCGGCTTTAATCACGATCGGTGCACCTTGAGCGCGAACGTATTCTTTAGCAGAATTCGCATCGGTGAACACTTGCGATCGTGCGGTCGGAATGCCTGCCTCACGCATTAAGTCTTTTGCCCAAGCTTTACTCGATTCAATCTGTGCGCCTGCTTGAGTCGGACCAAATACGTTTAAATCGTGCTTTCTGAGATAGTCGGTAATCCCGATCGACAGCGGCAATTCAGGACCGACGACGATCATGCCGATGTTATTGACCAAGGCATATCGCGCCATGCCTTCAAAATCATCGATCGACAATCCCAAATTCCGACAATTCTTCAGTGAAGCCGTTCCGCCGTTTCCGGGAACGCAAACGACTTGCTGCACTTGCGGGGACTGCAAGAACTTCCAAGCTAGGGCATGTTCACGCCCTCCATTGCCAACAACCAAAACTCTCACAGTGCCCTCGCTTGTGAATGAATCTAACAGACTAACCCGGATTACAGAATCGATGATGGCTGTCACCGCGAGTCCAGTACAAATCTTAAGCCCAACTGCAAAATTTTCAATAAACAAAAAATGATGAATTTCCATTTCTCGATATTGAATCCGTTAAATTTGAGACGAATTTGCTCAAAGACACGGAAACTTTTCGGTAGCCTGGAATTCTGGAGAATAAGACTTAGGACGCAACGATGACCAAGGTATCTCAATGGAACGCGATCGCACTGATTGGATTTTGCTCGCTCCCACTTAGCGTAACTGCCGCAGAACCCCCAAAACCGCCACAACCCGATCGCTTTTCTAACCCGCTCGAACTGACAACCCCTGATCCGCTGCTCCCCGGTGGTTTGAATCGTCCCCTCTCTGAATCTGAGAAGCAAACGTTACGAACTGCACTCGATCAGTTAAATAATGAAGCGAGTGCGAAATTACGCGCCGGAGATACGATCGGTGCATTCACTATCTGGAATCGAGAACTTCGATTGAGACGAGCGCTCGGATTGCTCGAAGAAGTGCAAGCCCTCGGACGAGTCGGAGACATTGCCTGGGTACAAAATCAATCGGTTCAGGTGCGCTTTATCACGAATCGACTGTCAGCGATTCAAACCCAGCTTCAGCAACCTCTGAAAAATCAAGTGGCTCTACCCGAACGGGCACAGGTTCTTCCAGCGTTAGGAATCGCATTTCAACAAGTCAGATCTCCGGGACTGGCGCTAAATGTTTATCAGCAGATGTTAACCGAAGCGAGAGCGCGTCAAGATGCCGTTGCGGAAGTTAATCTACTCAATACGATCGGGCAACTTCACTTGAGTTGGTTTGATTATCCAAATGCGATCGCGACTTACACCGAACTGCTCAACCTGTCAAAATCCCGCAACGATGCTGCCAACGTCGAATCGAACTTAGTCCAGCTTGCTTACACTCACGAACAAGCCAATCAACCTGCACAAGCCGTTACCTTCCAACAGCAGTTAATCGACCTTTATCAAAAAAATCCGCAGCAAGCGTTACTCATTGCACCGCTCCAGATTCGACAAGGAAATAATTTCACCACTGCAAAACAATTCGATGCCGCAGAAAGCGCATATCAATCCGCCTTTGAACGGGCACAGTCGCAGGGTCAACTTGCCTATGCAAGTGATGCCCTGGGAAAATTGGGGAGATTATATCGATCAAACAATCGACTAGATGCCGCCCTGCAAGTGTATGAATATCTCGCCAGTGTGCAACAGCAAGCTTACGATTCGTTTGGGGTAATGGAAGCGTACGACCAGATTGGACAAATTCAACTCCAGCGAAAAGCGGCGACAGAAGCGACAAATGCGTTTCGTCAGGGGTTAGAAATTGCCCAGCGGTTGAAATTCAAAGACAGAGTAGATTACTTCACCGAACAGATTCAGAAAATCCAGGCATCTCGATAGAATGAGGAGATGTTTGAAGGGGGTTAACTCATGACGGATAAGCCACTCGATGCGGAACAATCGATCGAGGTTGCCACACGCATCAAAAGTAAAGCCAAAACCAATTTTGATAATGCTGCGAAAGCCCTTGCTATCGTAGATGGTGCGCTTTATGTTCAGGGCTTCATCGCGTTCACGGGTTCACCCTACAAGCCCGTTGAACATAGCTGGTTGGAGTTAGACGATCGCATTCTTGATCCCACGTTCCCTCACTTAAATCGCAAACCGGAACAAGTCTATTACTATCCCGCGCAGAAGCTGACCGCGAAGCAATTGAAAAAAGCGATCGACGAAGCGAAAGAAGACTATCCCGAAGACGATCCTTTACCGATTTATGGCTCAACCCCCTACGAATACTATGGTGATGTCATGTTAGGGGGCAAAGAATATCTAAAAGCTTATGAAGATGCGAATGCGAAGTGTATAGAATTGAATCCGCCTAAACAACGTAATCAGCAAAACTAACGTGAATCTATTCGCAACGCTAAATTCTGAACTCACAGGTGCGATCGCGATCGGATATTTGGGATTAGAACTCGGCAGCTTCCTTGCTCGCAAATTAGTTTAACGCCACGACGAATCGCAAAAAGTAAGACAAGATCCGGATCGGGCGGTCAGTGGCAGAGTTTGTCGATTGTAGATAAGCTGTAACTTGATAAAACTCCCGTAGAACCTTATCAACAGCATTCAATGACAGCTACCCCCACCCACCAAGCCTCAGAACTAGAAGCAAAAAAGCAACTATTTGACATGATGTTGGCGTTTGTTAAAAGCCAGTGTCTCTATGTTGCGGCTCGTTTAGGAATCTATAACCTGCTATCCGACCAAGGAGAGCAAAGCTTAAGCACGATCGCTAAAACGACTCAGACCGATCCAGAGCGACTTTACTTTGTCCTAAGAGCATTGGCGCATGTGGGTGTGCTAGAGGAAAAGCCCGATCGCGTCTTTGCTCCAACGGTCATGTCTAACTTAATGGTGACAAATCGCGGAGCCTCGATCGGGCATTTAGCCATGCACTTACTCGAACCCGCCCAGTGGAATGCTTGGAACATGCTCGAAGAATCGCTGCACACCGGAGAAGTGCCGTTCGAGCGGGCAAATGGTCAGGGCGTTTACGAATTTTGTCAAGGCGATGATTGGAGCGGCGATGTCTTCATTAAAGCAATGAGCTTTTTTACGGCACATTCGATCGAGGCTTTACTTGATGCCTACGACTTCAGCCGCTTTAAAACAGTGATGGATGTTGGCGGCGGACAGGGCGGACTGATTGCTGGAATTGTAAAACGCTTTGGCTGTAAAGGCATTTTGTTTGACGTGCCTTATGTAGCTGCAACGGCTCCCGCTTATTTAGAGCAGCAGGGCGTTGAAGCGGGCGCGATCGACATTATCACCGGAGATGTCTTTGTCGAAATTCCCACCGGAGCAGATGCGATCGTCATGAAGTATTTCATTTCTGCCTGGAACGACGAAGATGCCGCCAAAATTCTACACAACTGCAAAAAAGCCCTACCGCCTCACGGTCGAATTGTGCTGCTCCAGGCGTTTGTGCCAGATCTCGATGAACCCAAAACCGCACCCGATGGCATTATGCCAGGAATTTTTGCTGTGCAGATCAACGTTGCCGTACCTGGTGGTGGCTGGCGCACGAAGAAACAGTTTCAATCGTTGTTTGAGCAGTGCGGCTTTCGGCTTGAACAAGTTGTAGATACGACCACGAATCTTTCGGCAATGGAATTCAGCATCGCAGGCTAATGAAGATTCATCCTTTTTATGGACGGGTGCTGAGATATTTAGAACCCTTACCCGCTGATTTGAAAGAAGGTGCTCAGGCAACGATGCTTGAGCGCAGTCAATTGAGAGTCAGCCACCTGATCACAAGCTTGCTGCGTCGATCGCGGGGCAAGCTTCCGATGGTGTGGGACCCGTGGATTCTCAAAGACGGCGATCTGTACCGGATGTTTTATTTGCAAGGCATCGCTGGACAAACTCCGTGGTGGTTTGTGAGTAACATCGGGGGCGCGATTTCAACGGATCTAGAACACTGGAAAGACTTAGGCACACTGCTAGAGCCAAACCCGAATCAGCCTTGGGAAGCGGGGCGAGTCTGTGCAGGCTGCGCTTACAAAGAAGACGGAATCTACTATCTGTTTTACTCAGCAGGTGGAACAGAAATGCCGCACTTGAAAAATGAAGGAATTGGACTCGCCGTTTCTCAAGATGGCGTGAAATTTGAGCGAGTTAGCGATCGACCTCTCCTAATCCCCGATGAAACTGATCCTTGGTATGCTCGCTGCAATTCGGGCGGACATTTTCACTGGCGCGATCCGTATGTGTTTAAAGAGCGCGACAAATATTATTTGTTTATTTGTGCCTCGGTGCGAGTTCCGGGTGATTTTCAGGGCAGTGTTGGAATTGCAGTAGCCGAGCGAATTGAGGGTCCTTATAAAATACTGCCGCCTGCGATCGACCTTTCCGAATCTGTATTAGAAAACTGGTTCTACTATCACTTAGAACGTCCACAAGTCATTTATCGAGACGGAAAATATCATTTATTTTTTTCGTGCTTCAAACAGTTTTTTAATCGGAAATGGCTGAAAACACAGCAGCGTGTCACCAATTCTTCGCTGTACTGGTACATTTCCGATCGCGTGACCGGACCTTACAAACCGATTGATCCCGATAACTTCATCGTTAAAGGTAGCGAAAAAACTGGAATTTACGGCACGAATTTTTTGCAGATTTCAACTGATCCAGAAGAGTTCATCGCTTATGGTTGGTATCATCGTCTGCACGCGCTAGAAGTTTCAAAGACATTCCGCGTGAAGTGGGATAGTCCGGGCAATACGATCGACTCCCTGACGATCTACTAAACATCGCTGAGGGATCAAATCTCAAACCGAATTCACCCTAATTTAAATTCGGATGGAAATCACGCAGCATCTTCTTCAACTCCATGCCGTGCAATTCTTCCTGTCCAATCATGCCGCGTGTGAATTCTTCTAAATAGATGCTGGCATCCTCAACCACGTCTAACAATTGTTTGTAGAGATTCAATGCTGCGGTTTCATGGTTTAAGCTCTCTAGCAGAATGTCGTAGATCGAATGCTTATCGGTTTCTTCGATCGGGGCAATCTTCAAGCTTGGATGTCCTTCGAGTCCGGTGAGAATTTCCCCGACTTGTTGAGCATGAAGCAGCGATTCGCTGGCTTGGGCTTTGAGAAATTCCACGATCGGAATTCGATTTGGACCTGTCACCATCAACGAATAGTGTGTGTATCGCACCACACCCGCTAACTCTGCTTCCATAATCGAATTCAGCAGATGAGTGGTTTTTTCTAAATCGAGGGTTCGCATGGGTTACTCACTGAGCGCAAAAGACTAGATTCTCACAAACTGCGATCGATTAAATGCCCACTTCGCCTGTTGACTCAGCATAAAACAAATTCTTGCGGCAATGACGTTTCCTTTCAGCCCTAATAAAGATTCTCATTAACCGAACCCGCTGAAGAATTCGCGGCTCAGTATAAGTTAAAACTCTAAGTATCATTGTATTCGCTATATAGCTTAGATTTTTTGCACTGTTCTACTGAGATTTAAATCTGTGTTTTTGCTGAGGGTGCGAAATGTTTACCAAAGCTTCACCAAGACTGGTCAGAAATTATACGTAGAAATTGTCAGTTTATTTGAAAATAGAAATAGCCAATTGCACCGGGAATCCAACGATATGCTTCTAACCCAGCAGCTTGCGAATCAGTACTACATCTATGTCGATTCTAATCGCCCGCCGGAACCGTGGGATATTTATAACCCCAGACCCCAGAATCGCGGATTTGTCACTTATTTTGGACAAGTCCTGCAAGCGGTTGAAGAAAACTTAGGCAAACAGGGATTAATCTTCTACGTCACCTTGAGTGATATGCAGAAGCTTCCGTCCTACGGTGACAATGTTGTGGTACTGATTATCGGGGACGAGCATTATCGAGTTCCGCGCTACATTCACCAAGTCGGAGCCGTCTTCAAAGCATATGGAACCTCTCAGGAGATGCAATGGAAAACTTTGGTGACGAAGCCTTCCTATCGTGGCTTTATTACACTAGTGCAATATTTCAGTAACTTATCGCTCCGGCTACCGCTGCTAGTAAACTATAAATTTCAAAAGCTTAGAGCCGCGATCGCGAAAGACGTGAGAATTGCACCAATCTATGACATTCCCGGCGGCTATCATAACTCGGAAGATTTACCGATTAAGCCGATCGACGATCGCGCTTACGATGTCTTTTTCGATGGCAGTGTGCAGAACAATATTTACTCTAAGTGGTCGATTAAGAACGTTTTAAAGACTCCAAAAATTGTGGCTCGATCGCTAATGTTGCAGCAGCTCGATCGCTTCAAGCAAAAATATCCTGAATTTCACATTCAGTTAGCGATTCGTCCGGCATTTGGCATGGTGAGCGAGGATGATGCGGGCAGCTACAGCAAACACTTGATGAATACAAAAGTGTGTCTTGTTCCCAGAGGCACGACGCTGGAATCTTTCCGCATCTGTGAAGCGCTGCGGTATGGCTGCGTTGTGATTGTGGAAGATTTACCCGATCGAGACTTTTATCGGAATGCTCCAGTCGTTCGGATCAAGGATTGGAACAATGTTGAACCTGTGTTAGCGCAGCTTCTAAGAGATAAAGAGCAGATGCGTGAATTGCACCAGCAGACTCTAGAGTGGTGGGATACACAGCTTACTGAATCTGTCGTCGGAAAACAGATCGCAGAAAAGCTGAATCAATTGTCATCCGTCCGCGCCTAGAATCGCTCTATTGCAAAGAAACTCTAATCCTGCCGAGCGTGTTCGATCGCGGAAATCGTTTGTGTGGGTAAAAACACCGTGAATTTTGAGCCTACGCCGACCGTCGAATCAACCTCGATCGAACCGCCGTGTAGTTCTACGAGTTGCTTCGTTAATGCGAGTCCTAACCCGGTTCCTTCGTATTTGCGATGGTACGACGCATCTAATTGTTGAAACTTTTGGAATAGAAACGATCGCTGATGATTGGGAATGCCAATTCCTGTATCTTCGACTTGTAGAATCGCCGTCTCTCCGCTGACTCGAACCCGCATAATAACTCGCCCTTGGGCTGGCGTGAACTTAATCGCATTGCTCAATAGATTGAGGCAAATTTGCTGGACTCGTTGCGGATCAGCTTGAAAGGTGAAATTTTGAGAGCGATCGGGTAACAGTTCCAGAATGAGCGCAACTTGTTTGCTATCTGCTTTTTCCTGAAGCATTTGGATTGTTTGCTCAACCAGTTCCGCCAGCGAGAATTTCTGAATTCGTAAAAACATTCTCCCAGCTTCGACTTCTGACAAATCTAGAATGTCATTAATGAGCGCTAGTAGATGTTCTCCTCGCTCCTGAATCGTTTGGAGATATTCCTGCTGCTTCTGAGGAGCGATCTTATAGTTGGTTTCTAGCGATCGCAATAAAGTCGAAGCCATACCGATAATCGTCGTTAACGGCGATCGTAATTCGTGGCTCATGGTTGCTAAAAATTCGGACTTGGTGCGGTTTGCGGACTGGGCAGCGATCAGCGTATCTCGAAGATCTTGTGTGCGATCGATAATTTGCTGCTCTAGTGTGCTTTTTTGCTGCTGAAGTTCGCTGTAGAGTTTTGCTTGATAAATTGCGATCGCTAAATGTTCTGCAATGCGCTGGAGCAAGATTTTTTCTCGATCGTTCCATTGGCGCGGTGACTGGCACTGATGCACAATCAGCAAGCCCCAAAGTTCCTCTTGCACCACGATCGGTGTGACTAATTCTGCTTGCACATCGTTTGGAGATTGTTTTAACAGCGAAGTCATGGTGGATGCTTCAGAAGATTTTCGCCCGTTCGTCCAAGTCTGCGATTCTTGGGGTCTTGTCTGCAACTGTTTTGGGCTGATGTATTCGCTCACGACATTGAGAATCGACGGAATCTGATCGCTGCTGCGAGATTCATAAGTAATGCCATCGAGATTGTGAGTGACTTCTCTGAAAGATGAAAGATCATGATCGATCGCACAAGACGGAGCCGGAAAATTAAATTGATAAATAATCAGTCGATCGGCTTGCAAAAAATCTCGCACCTGATGAACTGCGGTTTCGAGAATCACAGGCAGATTTAAACTGTGTCGAATCAAGGTTGTGAGTTGACTTAAAAGCCGTTCTTGTTCAATCTGATGCGCTGATTCGATCGGAGACTGTGACAGAAGTTCGATCAATTTCAGCGTGAATTCACTTTGTCGATCGCTTTGATTTTCCTTCAATTCAAAATCAGGAGCGCGATCAATCACTCGGCAAAAATCAGCGATCGCATCTGGAGAAAAAGTGAGTTCTAGACTGCACTGCTCGGTATTGATCAAACTTCCTAGCAGCAGTGCACTAAAGTCAGAAGAAACAACCAGGACAAACCGCCCGTGAAGCCGCGGGAAATCGGCTTCGGTCTGCACGATCGCGTCTACGCCAACCACTTCTTGAAGCAAGCTTCCGACTTGGTTAAACACAGCCCATGAAGAAGTTTGACGCAGGTTCGGGAAGCGAGTCATATCCAGAAGAAAGAATTCAAGCGATTCAATTTAGCGCACGGCAAAGTGCAGGGCATCGCTCGTCAGAAAGTTCTTCTATTATCAGGCTAATTCTAGAGAACCCGAATTTTATGAAGGTCTCCGTAACTTGGTGATTATTATGTCTGTAATTCTATATATTCTTTAATACTTTAGGGTCGCTTAATTCCCAAAAAAGCCAGATAAGAAAAAAGCGGGAAAATCTCCCGCCTCTCTTTCACTAAACCATTTTCAGGTTTGGATATTCAGCAACGACATCATCACGCGTCAGAACATCGCCTTCAGCCTGCGGAGTCCATAACACTTCGAGTGCGAGAAGCTGCTCACTCGAAACGCTACCCAATTGACTCAGCGATCGACGTAAATCTTCAACACTATTAATCGTCGGTAACTGCAATTTGCCTTGAGTTCCCACTAGCACAGTGACGATAATATATTCACCGGAACTTTCTGCCAGTGCGCCTCCTTTCTCTGCCACCGTCAATGCACTCGACGAGGCTTGCTTCAATTGGTTATTCACGTTCGAGAAGGTTTCAGCATTGAATTTGCTACGCTCAGACAATGCCAATCGATTGAATTCTGCACCTGCAGCTTCTAATCGCGCTTGATGCGATTCTGCGTTTCCGTACACCCAATACTGCGGGTTGCGTAACAGCGCTAACGACACTTCCTGAAGCACTTGAGCTAATCCTTCAGCAGTCTCTGTATTCGCCCGTTCACCGATACGATCGAGATCAGCTTTCAGTTCCCGCGCTTGTGCCAACAATCCAACTTGAACTTTAGCGACCGACACCGCGGGAGTGCTGTAGTCGAGTTCGTCGCCATCGCTATTCGAGCGTCGGAAGGTATTCACGACAAAGCTAGCAAGCGAGATCAAAATCAGCAGTGAAAAGAGTCCGCCAAATCCGCCACCGACTCCAAAGAACGGAAAGTAGACGAAGGGGAAGAACCCACCGCCACCACCGGGATAGTAGCCGCCGCCTCTAGGGGGAGCATAAGTACGGCTAGGAGGTGAATAGGTACGAGCGGGTGCCCGGAATGATCCGCCTCCGATGCGTCCACCACTAGCAGCCAATGCGCCATCTGCGTGACCAAATGCCAGAGTCAGCACAAGTGCGATCGCGATGACCGGACGGATTAAAGTTTTAAACAGTTTTGAAATCTTCATAAGTCTATCCCTAGCGCTTATCCAGACGGAGCTTGTGACTCGTCCGGTTTGTGTAAACTCTTTGTTACAGAGTTTTAAGCTAACAGATCTACTGTATCGCGTTCATCAGGGGTTGCAAACGTCCTAAGCGATAGGTTTTAGGAGAGATTCCCGTACTGGATTTAGAATAGGTTTGAAAGTTTTCTCACTGCGTTGTTCGTCCGCCCCGGAATGGAATTCGGGGCTAACAGAACGAAGTCCGCTGAAGGGGACTAAAAGCCAAACGGAATCTCTTCAGTCCTTTTCAAAGGACTTCGCACCATTAGCCCCGAATTCTATTCCGGGGCGAGAGTGAACGAAGCGAGAAGTCTCTAAAAAGCAGTGCTCTATCCTCCACCGACGATCGTCACAATTTCTAATCGATCGCCATTTTTCACTTCGGTTTCGTCCCAAAATTGCCGATGCAAAATCTCGCCGTTGTACTCGACTGCAACTAATCGCGGATTCATCCCTAACGATTCGAGAAATTTCGGTAAGGTTAACGTCGATTCACAAGTTCGAGTTTCACCGTTCACTTCTAATGTAATCATCATCCCTCCCACGGATCGCTCAGAGAGTGGGTTTGAAATCGCCGCTTCTGATCCAATTGAGCGACAAAAAACTGAGTCGCGTACGTCGGTTGATCCGATCGCATAATCGCCCGAACGACTGAAACCCGTTCCGCTCCTGCATTCAGCACTTCATGAACGTTCTGAATATCAATTCCGCCGATCGCATACCAGGGAATCGAACAATGCTGGGCAGCATGACGCACGTAGTCCAATCCTGCCGCAGGTCTGCCTTCTTTCGTCGGCGTTTCGTAAACCGGACCCACTCCAACGTAATCGGCTCCCTGCGCGATCGCGCTTTCTAATTGCTCTGGGTTGTGCGTCGATCGACCGATAATCTTGTGCTGACCCAACATCCGACGCGCCCACTCTAGCGGCAAATCATCTTGTCCGAGATGAACTCCATCCGCATCGACCGCCAACGCTAAATCAACTCGATCGTTGATAATAAACAGCGCATCATACGATCGACACAACTGGCGCAGTTTCTCCGCATTCCGCAATCTCACCAGGTCATCCGCTTCTTTATCGCGATATTGCACTAAAGTGAGTCCGCCTTTAAGAGCGGCTTCAACTGTGGTGAATAAATCATCAGACGGCGATGTCACGAGATAAAGCCTTGCCGATTCGAGCCGTTGACGGCGATGGATCGAGAGCAATCGACTTTCTAACGTGTAAACCTCGTAGCGCATTTGTTTAACCGCGCTTGCCATCTCCGATCGATAAACTTTTCCGTATTCTTCTAGGACTCGAAGCGCTTCTTCCACACGGGCAAAATTCGCTTGTAGAACCTGTTCGATGCTGCTCCGAATGGCTTCTTGCGGATGAGTTAACGCTGTTCCGGGGTCATCGGGTGTATTTCGAGCCGATCGCAGGTCTGGATGATGCCACTGAGCTAGTTCTTGTCGCCAGTGTTTGCACTGTTCGGTTAAAGCGACCTCTTCCAAGCCGAAACGACACCATTCCTCAATCACTCGTAAGCCCTCACGAGCGCGATCGAGGTTGGCATCTAAAATCCGGTACAGTGCTGGCTGCATAGAGGATTGGAAATTGCCCATGGGATCAGTCCTGTTGATTGTTTATCGTATCAGGGGTGCGGATCGTCTCGCTTGTGTAAAGTTTTGTGAAGTTGCTTGATCTCCGTGGAGTTACAGAGAAAATAGTTTCACTCTAGTAATTTACGTGGAAACCCGCTCGGATTCAGGGTTCCAGTGATTTTACAGAGGTCAATTGTGACTCAGGGTGTAGACTGAACCCCGTTACATCCCGTCCTGTGATCCATACAAGCCGTGTGTAGGAGCGCAACTCGTGAACAACTGCCCTTTCTTTTCCTCCGTATTCGCTGTATTCAGTGTATCGGGACTCGTGATCGCTGCATTTCCGGTCGTGGCAAATCAGATTCCGGAGCAGGTCGTGTCGTCGGCTGGTTCGGTGATTTACGTCAATCCCGCGATCGGAAACGATAACGCCTCTGGTCAAGCGCAATCTCCGCTCAGAACGCTAACGATCGCGCTTGATCGCGCCATGCCCAATTCCACGATCGTCCTTTCTCCCGGAACCTACAGTGTTGAAACCGGAGAAGTGTTTCCAATCCAACTAAAGCCGACGATCACGGTGCAAGGTGATCCACGTGATCGCGGGCAAAGTGTGATTATCCGGGGGGGCGATGTGTTCTTAAGTCGAACCTTCGCCCGGCAGAATGTAACGATTCTGGGTGCAAATAATGCAACACTGACCGGAGTCACAGTCACAAATCCGAATCCTCAAGGGTACGGACTGTGGACAGAATCAAGCAGCCCGCTGGTCGTGGCGAATACGTTTACCGGAAGCAGTCACGATGGCGCTTCGATCGTGGGAAACAGCGCTCCCGTTTTCAGAAATAATTATTTCTATCAAAACGGCGCAAACGGCATCACGATTTTCGGTTCATCTCGCCCTGAGATTCAGGAAAACATTTTCGAGCGAACCGGATTCGGCGTGAATATTGCTCAGAATGCCACTCCGAGACTCGTAGGCAATCGCATCACGCAGAACAAAGACGGGATTGTGATTCAGGGAAATGCTCAGCCTGTTTTACGCAACAACGTAATCGATGGAAACGATCGCGATGGCATTGTGTCGATCGCTCAATCTCGCCCGGATTTGGGAACTTCCGCTGACCCAGGAAACAATACGTTTTTGGGCAATCGGCAATTTGACATCAACGCTCGAAGAAGTTCGCAGATTCTTCCAGCTTTTGGGAATCAACTTTCAGCCCGAACGATCGGACGATTGGATCTTTCTGGAATTGCCTCGACTCCAGTAATGCCCGCGAATGTCGCTTCCTCAACGGTAACGGCACGACTTAGCCCAATTGCAATTAATCCCAGTTCTCGAATCAGTCGCCCTCTGCCTCGTCCGAATGCTCCCACAGCGGGTGGCGTTGAAATTCCTGTTCCGGCTCCGATGACTGATTCAGTTCCGGTTCCGATGACCGCTTCAGTTCCGGTTCGTCGAATGGCGCGACCTGCATTCCCTCGTCCAAATGCCCCCTCACCAATTATTCCACTGGGTGAGCGTACGCCGTTTCCGGTGGCTCAATCTCGTCCAATACCCATTGCCCAATCGCGCCCGATGCCAACGTTACAGATCAACGCGATTTCGACGGCTCCGATTCCGGTACAGGTTCCTCAAGCGGCTCCTCGTCGGATGACACCTTCTGGAATTTTGCCAGTTCCTCGTGTCACACCGCCGATCGGGAATACGCAAGGAACATCGGTTCGGGTTTGGCGTGGAGGATCGGCTGGGGTCAGTCAGGCTGCGAGTTTAGGATTTCGATTTCGGGTGATTGTGAGAGCCGATTCGGATTTGGAACAGTCACAAGTGCGATCGATCACTCCGGATGCATTTTCGCTGCGAGGACGCGGTGTGATGCAGGCGGGAGCATTTCGCGATCGTACGGAAGCGGATGAACTGTTACAGGTTTTGGTCAATCAGGGATTGCAGGCATCGATAGAACAAATTTGATTCGGAGAAACACGATCGAACAAATTTCCCGGATCTACTTCTACTACCAGCGGAAAACACAATGGTAGATGCACCCTGACTAATTCCCTGGAGGACTTCCTCTGGGGGATTTCTTTATCGAGACGGCTGCGAATCGGGATTTGGATCAGGCACCACATCGGGCAGCGATCGTCGAAATCCATATAGCCAAATTAAACCGATCGCACCCAATACAATTCCGGTCAAACTCACGACCTGAGCCATTCTCAAAAAGCCCAGCATCAAGCTATCTGTTCTCAATCCCTCGATCCAGAATCGTCCTGCACTGTATGCCACCATGTAAGTTAAAAACAGCGTTCCAACTTTCAATCGAGGACGTTTGAAGAAAAGAAACATCAAGACTGCAAATACACCCAAATTCCACAGCGATTCATACAAAAACGTTGGGTGATAATAAGCGACATTTTCTAAACCGATCGGGCGGCGATCCGGTGGAATAAACAGCTTCCACGGTAAATCAGTCGGACTGCCGAACGCTTCGGAATTAAAGAAATTTCCCCAACGCCCGATCGCTTGTCCCAAAATCAGCGACGGAGCCACCAGATCCGCTAATTGCCAAAATGAAATTCGCTTTAATCGGGCAAAAATCAGAGCCGCGATCGCACCTCCAAGAATTGCGCCATGAATCGCAATTCCACCTTGCCAGATCGCAATAATTGATCCTGGATTCGATGCATAATCACGCCACTGAAAGATCACGTAGTACAGTCGCGCACTCGGAATCGCTGCTAATACGAGCCAAATCGCCAAATCGCTAAGCAACTCCGGATTCACCTGCCGCCGGGATGCCAAATACTGAGACAAATTCACCCCGATCAGAACCGCCGAAGCGATCAGAACGCCATACCATCGAATCGACAACGGACCGAGTTCAATCCCGCGTCCGGGCGAGGTAAATTGAAACGCTAACACAGCATCAGCCAGCATAAGACCAGAGAGAGACAGGGCACTGATCAAGATAGCATTTCTGGCGAATTATCTTCGATTTGGCTCGATCGCGATCGTTCCGACCGTCGCGGGATGCTGCAAATTGATCGGTAAACAAATCGTGAACCGACTGCCTTCACCTTCTCTGGAGTACATCGTTACGGTACCGGCATGAAGTTCCGCCAGTTTCTTCGTCAGTGCGAGTCCGAGTCCTGTTCCTTCGTGTTTGCGAGACAGCGACCCATCCACCTGCTGGAACGGTCTAAACAACAAGTGCTGCTTGTCTTCGGGAATGCCGATTCCCTGATCCCAAACGGTCATGTGCAGCATATCGTCGCAGCGTTGTACCACGAGTCCGATTTCGCCGCCTTCGTTCGAGAATTTGATCGCGTTTGAGAGCAGATTCAGCAACATCTGACGGACGCGCAATTCGTCTGCCATCAGAGGTTCTAAACCAGACTCGATCGACGAATGCACCGTGAGTTTCCGCGTCCGAGCCTGTTCGCTGACTAGAGAAAGCGTTTTCTCACAAATTTCATCCACGACGAGCGGGGCAAGTTCGAGTCGTAGCTGTCCCGCTTCCACTTTCGACAAGTCAAGCACATCGTTAATCAGACCTAATAAATGCTGTCCACTCTGATAGATCTGATGAACGTAGATCTGCTGTTTTGAATTGAGAATACCGAAAATCTGCTTCTGTAAAATCGACGAAAAGCCCAAAATTGAAGTCAGTGGAGTCCGCAACTCATGAGACATATTCGCTAAGAAGTCCGACTTCATCTGTGAGGCTCGTTCGAGTTCATCGTTTTTCGCCGCGAGTTCCGCTTCGGTTTGTTTCTGCTGCGTAATATCACGAGTGATGATCGAAATTGCGGTTGGTTGACCCTGCTCGTTCAAAATTGGAATAGCAGAAACAAGAGCCAGGAACGAATCGCCATTGCGACGATGACAAGTGACTTCACCACTCCAACCCCCCGCGATCGCTTGAGAAATTAATAATTCTGTTTGTTTGCGCTCAGGATATAAAACCGCTGTATGAGTTCCAACTAGCATGTCAACTTGCCAATTGAAAATCCGACTAGCAGCGGAATTTGCATAAGTAATTTTGCCGTCTAAATCGGTAATGACGGTACTGTCATAAGCCGATTCAACCGCACGAGAAAAAATTTGAAGCTGTTTTTCAATCCGCTTACGTTCGGTGACATCGCGACCGATTCCCATGCCCCCAATCAGCTCATCATCCCGGAATAAAAGCTTGCCATTCACTTCAAGATAAATCTCGGTACCGCGTGAAGTCATGAGGACAAATTCAAAGTCTCTCAATTCACCTGTTCGCATTAGATTCTCGAACGCCTGCTTGGTTCGATCGCGATGAGCAGGCGAGACAAATTCCAGATACGATCGTCCAATGACTTCGCCTCTAGAAGATTCCAGCAATTTTTGACCGTACGAATTCATATAGGTCAAGGTGCCATCTAAATCGACGGTGTACACCATGTCATTAGCCGTTTCAATATAGGCTCGGAATAACTCTTCTGATTGACTCAAAGTAATTTCCACGGAGCCAATTCGGACGAGTTTGTCAGGAAGTGTATGATTCGACATTTCCACAGAATTACCAGGCTGAAGTACAGAGCGATAGGGGCGAGCAATAGATGGAGAAGCGTTGTCTCCTGCGAATTAAATAACGGCTTTTGTTGATGACAAGAATCAATTTGACAACAACTCATAACATGAGAAGAAAAAGTGCTAGAGAGAAGACATTGACTCGTCGGCTTGCTAATACAAACCACAGACCAACGTTCTACACCGACAGAGAAGTCTCGGCTTCCTAGACCAGAGATTTTATAAAGGGTAGGAGAACAGTTCAATTTCTGAAATCCTCATAGAAGTTTGTACCATGAGTGCAAAACATAAAGCAGGATTTATACGGATCATTCTCAGGGTAGATCTTTTAATCTGATAAAAACAAGTAAGTATTTTTACAAAGACTAAATAAAACTACGCAAGTTAGCGATCTCGAATCCCAGAAAGAAGAGTTGACCGTCTAAGATAGAACTCTGACTGAATCAAACAGATTTCGCTGTCACTGTTCAGGTATTTCTCTATTCACACCATTTTTCTGGCTTCCGTAAAGATTGGGTGAAGTTTCCGCGAAATCTCCTGATACTCTTTTTCTATACGTTTCGAGCCTTCTATGAAAGCCTTAGTTGGAGCATCCCTTCCCGAATTAACCGAGTGGGTGAAAGAACAGCAACAGCCCGCTTACCGAGGACAACAGCTACACCAGTGGATTTACCAGCGGGGCGCTCGATCGCTTTCCGAAATTTCCGTATTTCCGAAACAATGGCGCTCCGAGATGTCAGAGTGCGCGATCGGTCGATCGGAGATTCATCACGAGGCAAAATCGATCGATGGCACGGTGAAATTTCTCCTGCGTTTAAATGATGGTCAAATTGTCGAAACGGTCGGCATTCCTACAGATAAACGCCTCACGGTTTGTGTCTCCTCTCAGGTCGGCTGCCCGATGGCGTGTGATTTCTGTGCGACTGGAAAAGGCGGATTCAAGCGCAATCTCGAACGCCATGAAATCGTCGATCAAGTGCTCACTGTTCAAGAAGTTTTTCAGCAGCGGGTGAGTAACATTGTCTTCATGGGCATGGGTGAACCGCTGTTAAATGTCGAGAATGTTTTGGGTGCAGTTCGATCGATGAATGAAGACATCGGGATTGGTCGCCGCTACATCACAATTTCTACCGTTGGCATTCCCGGTCGCATTCACAAGCTTGCAGAGCATCATTTACAGGCGACACTTGCCGTGAGTTTACACGCCTCAAATCAGAAAGTTAGAGAGCAATTAATTCCAAGTGCGCGACAGTATCCGTTAGAAACACTGCTCGATGAATGTCGCGAATATGTGAGCCTAACCGGGCGGCGAGTCACGTTTGAATACATTTTGCTGGCGGGCGTAAATGATTGTGTGGAACACGCGATCGAGCTTGCCGATCATCTGCGGGGATTTCAGAGTCATGTGAATTTGATTCCGTACAATCCAATCAGTGAAGCCGATTACCAGCGACCGGATCAGCGACGGATTCAGCAATTTGTGAAGGCATTGAGCGATCGTAAAATTGCGGTGAGTGTGCGAAAGACTCGCGGATTAGAAGCGGATGCGGCTTGTGGGCAGTTAAGAGCTTCATTTGCAAGCAGTGCTCAGCATTAAATGATGTTTGAAAAGTTGTCGTTTGTTGCTACATCCCGCCCTGAAATAGAATTTCGGGCTAATCGGCGAAAGTCCATTAGAAATGGACTAAGAGACTGAAACTAGCTCCCAGTCTACTTCAGTAGACTTTCCACGGTTAGCCCGAAATTCATTTCAGGGCGGGAAGCAATCGGAGCGAAAAGACTTTTCAAACACCCTTCTAGATCAATTCCAAATCCGGGGTGATCCGCGATATTTCATTTTCCGCCGCACGACTAAACTTCTCATCATCTGGGGAATATCCTGCTGATGCCCCATTACAATCACCGCATCCCCTTCCCCTAACACCGTCATTTGTCCGGGATGCGTAATCACCGTTCCATCTGCCCGACGGAGTGCCACGATGATGATCGTACCTTTTCCCCGTACCTCGATATCTCCGATCGTGGCTCCGATCATGCCCGACTTTTGAGTAATCGCAAGCTCATCGACTTGAATATCCATCTGATTGAGCAGTTCGTTTAGCGTATTGCGATCGTCCCCTTGGCTAAAGAAATCCAACGTCGCCGGATGCGTAATCATATGCGCCATTCGCAAAGCACTAATCGAAGCAGGTAACACCACTTGATCGGCTCCTGCCAATCGGAGTTTTCTTTCAGTTGAAGGCAGTTCACCACGGGCGAGAATCGTTAACTTCGGATTTAGCTCACGAGCCGTCAGCGTGATAAATACATTCGCGGCATCGTCCGGTAGAACCGTAGCAAGTGCTCTCGCATTATCAATTCCCGCTTTGTATAGCACCGTGTCATCTGTGGCGTTGCCTGTTCGGACTAGGTAACCCTGAGATTCGGCTTGCTCGATGCGATCGAGATTATTATCAATCACCACAAACGTCACTTTGGCATCTGTGAGCTTTTTTGCCAGAATCTGCCCCATTCGTCCAAAGCCACAGATAATCACATGATCTTCGAGCGCTTTAATCGTCTCCGACATACGTTTTCTTTGTAAAATCTGCTTAATTTCGCCTTCCGTCACCATCTGCACAAAACCGCCCACGGCATATACCGCAGACGATGTGCCCCCGACAATCACTAACATCGTAAAAATTCTCAGTTCGGGCGTAGTTATCGGTCGAACTTCCCCAAAGCCCACCCCGAACACCGTAATCACCACCATATAGAACGCTTCAAGCGGCGACCACCCCGCGACAATATAACCCAACGTCGCAAGGAAAACAGTAATCAGGAAGAAGACGACTCCGGTAAGAATTCGCCTGAGTGGACTTTGCATACTGCGATCGCAATTCTAAATGCCTTCATCATCGCAGATCTCTAGAAATCCGGTAGGCTTAGCCGTTTGTTAAATCCAGTGAATCAAGATGAGTCTGGGTCAGGAATTCTTGAATAATTGATCGCATATACCTTTGATAAACGCGATCGACAATCTCCATGGCAAAAACTGTTGCAGACGCGATGAGCCACGATCCGATTACGGTTCATCCTGAAACCCCGATCAATGAGGTGATTAAAATCCTCGCCGAGCGGCATATTAGCGGCTTACCTGTACTCGATGCGAACGATCGCCTAATTGGCATTATTTCCGAAACGGATCTGATGTGGCGCGAAACCGATGTCACTCCTCCGGCTTACATCATGCTGCTCGACAGTGTGATTTATCTAGAAAACCCAGGGCGCTATGAAAAGGAACTCCACAAAGCCTTGGGACAAACCGTCGGAGAGGTGATGAGTTCGGCTCCGGTGACCACCACGTCAGATACGCCTCTTTCCAAAGCTGCCAAAGTGATGCACGATCGCAAAGTTCACCGTTTGCCTGTGGTGGATTCCGCTGGTCACGTCGTTGGAATTCTGACTCGTGGCGATATCGTCCGCGCAATGGCGGCAGAACAAGCTTGATTTAGTAAGAGAATTGCAAATGACTACACCCGATTCGATTCGAGACTTATTACAATCCCAAGATTTTGGCGATCGCTTACGTGGGATTAATCAACTCCGAGACATTGATCCCGCGATCGCATTTGACCTGATTCAAATTCCCGTCGCAGATAGCAATGTCCGAGTCCGATACGCCGCAGTGAGTCAACTTGCTTCACTAGGGAGCCAAAATCGCTCGACCGCACTGAGTTTATTAAAAGTTGCGCTGGCTGATATCGAACCGGATGTTCAAGCAGCAGCAGCGGATTCAGTTGGAGCATTGAAGCTCACCGAAGCGTATGAAGAACTAGAATCGCTCTATCGTAGAACTCCGGAGTGGCTGGTGAGTTTTAGTGTGATTGCGGCGTTGGGAGAATTGGGCGATCCGCGATCGTTCGAGTTGCTCAAAGAAGCGTTGAATTCGGATAGCGGTCTGGTGCAAACCGCAGCGATCGGATCACTCGGAGAACTAGGCGATGTGCGTGCGGTGGAATTACTGACTCCGTATGCTACTGATGCAGATTGGCAAATCCGCTTCCGGGTGGTGCAAGCGTTAGCGCGGTTGAATACTCCGGAAGCTCGATCGACGCTCGAAACGCTAACGCACGACGAAACCGAACAAGTTGCAGAACAAGCAAGACAAGTTCTCGCTGCGTAGTTCTCCGGATTCACGATCAGAACCTGCGGAAGAATAAGTTAAATTCCTCGATCGGTGCCCGTATCTTCTTCGCGAAGGTATGGGCATCTTTGCGTACATGGTATTAAATAAGACAGGTTAACCTCAGTAACATGTCAAGTTTGGGACTGACAAGATCCTTATAGAAAACTCGTGATCTTTGTAGCGAACTTGAAGCTTGAGTAAATAAGTAGGTACGGATAGGGCATCTACGCAGTATCCGTAATAACCTGTATATATCGAAGACAGGAACCGTAAGCCGCCCTCAGAAATACTGAGTTCCTCAGCTTTACTTTTCAGTTTTACGTCTGACTAACAGTGCATTTCTACTTATAAAGTTTTTTCTCAGATTGGAATATTCACCATGAAAAACCTCTCTCTTTCTGTGCTCACAGGAATGATCGCAAGTGGCGCGATCGCGGCTTATCAACCCGCTGCCCAAGCTGCTTCTTTCACCTTTAATGCTCAAGATGCCGTTTCCGAGGGCTGTGTTGGACAAACGACCTGTACAGTAAATGACTTCTTTTCTCTAGAAGCAACCACCGCTCGGAACACATTCGCTCCTGTCCTGACGCAAAAAACAGTCGGATTGGGTGCAAACGCCGTCCTGGGTATCGGGATTGATAGCAGCAAAAACAAAAACAGCAACCCCGCTGGCGAATCGGGTCGCACTGAATCTCAGGGCGAGATCGATATCGATGAAATCTTGAATGTTGGATTCAAAAAAGTCGGAGTGCTCAGCGCACTGGATCTTAGCTTTCTGTACAAACCAGGTTCGCGACAGTATGGAGACGATGTATTTGAAGCGGCACTGGTCACTTTAGATGACAAAACGCAAAGCGGAACGTTGACGGTAAAAAATGAAACGACTGCCATTTGGAGCCTTGGGGGCAGCGATGACGTGATCAATCTCTCTCTTTCCCGGAACGGCTTCGGTGGGTCTTACCGCATTGTCAATCCGTTTGGAGACCTCAAAATTAAAGGATTCAGCTTGACCGGGTTCAAGTCGTTGGCGAAAGACAAAGACGGAAACTTGCTGAAAGACAAAAATGGCAAGCCCTATTACCCGGCAGGTTCTAAGAATTCTGATTTTGCGCTGTCGCGTGTGGAAGTGACGAAAGTTCCTGAACCTGCGACGTTACTCGGTCTCGGTGTGGTCGGTCTGGCGGCATTGACTCGTCGCCGTCAGGTCGCAAAAGCAGATTAAATGATTTGATGCAGCTAACTCTATAGGTACGCGATCGCTCTCTTTGGAACGATCGCTTTTTTTATGAGAATTCGATCGAGAAACTCACGGTCGTATTCAGCGACGCTCCAGGCTCGATCGACAAAATGCGATCGCCCGTATTCAGCGCATTCCGGGGTGCGCTCCAAGGCTCCAGACAGTAGAAATCTTTCCCTTTCACCGTCCAGAAAACGAGCAGCGGAAATTCATCGGCTGCTGTCAGCGTAATTCGAGTATGGCGGCTCAAATCGGTGACATGGGAGACTTGGCAACTGGTTTCGAGAAATGCCCAGTCGATTTCATCTTGAGCAAAATCGAACATGTTGAAAAAGGGATAACGTTCTTGAGTCCGTTGGTCAAGCGCTTCGGTAGCGGGAATTTCAAATCGGAGTTGATGTTTTTCGAGTGCTAGAAAATACGGGTGAAAGCCGATCGAGAATGGCATCGCTTCGTCTGACAGATTCTCGATCGTTTGATCGATCACTAATGTTTGACCTTGTAATGAATAAGTAAATTCCAATCGAAACTGAAACGGGTACTTCTCAAGCGTTTGATCATCGCTGGAAAGTCCGATCGTAAAGCTCAGTTCTCCATCGGTTTTTTGCTCTACGACTTCCCACGGTAAGTCTCTGGCAAATCCATGCTGTTTGAGCGTGTAAGTTTGTCCTTTGTAGGTGTAAGTATTGTTCGGGAGATTGCCGCAAATCGGAAACAGAATTGGAATACCGCCACGAACCGAAAGGGTGGGATCAGCAAAGCGAGCGGTATCCATGTAGAGCAGTTCTCGACCCTGGACTTGCCAACTGGTAATCATGCCGCCGCGATCGGGAACGATTTCGAGCTTAGAGTTAGAAGCTCGATCGAGCAGGACATAGGTGTCGAATTGTTGACGACGACGTTCAATAGAAAACACAGGCAGGTGAATAAATGGTGTTAAGAATTGGGGTCAGCATGAGCAGGCAGATCCGCATACCGACGGCGACCCGGTTCAATGCTATTCGTGGGCACGAGACGATCCGCATCGCCCGCATGAGTTTGACGATCGCGCTTGTGATCCATTGCCTGCGGACTGGGTGCAGACTGAGGAACCATCGGAGTCGGAGATTGACTGTTCGATCGATTGATAAATGAATTGTTATTCCACGGTTGATCAGCGGGAGTGGGTTGAGCAGTGGGATCAGGGCTAGATGGCGTACTCGAAGCTTCCGGACTCGTCTCAGGCGAGGGTGCAGGAGTAGATTGTGAATCAGTGGAAGGCTCTGGAGCAGTCTGCGAATCGGTGGAAGGTTCTGGTGTGGACTGCGAATCGGGGGTCGTTTGCTCTGAATCAGGTTTCACAATCGAGTCTTCTGGAGGCATCACCGTATTCGATCGAGCATCAATGATGGTGGGTGACTTTAACGGTTGCTGGAACACATCGGACACAGATTCGATTTGATGCAGAATTTCGTGAGCGCGATCGCCTGTGGCAATTCGTGGCTGAAATCCTTGCACTTCAACAGGTAACAACTCAACTTTCATTTGCCGATCTTTGAGGGCAACTCTCAGCATGGTACTGTCATAATCGCTTTCTGCCTTGCCACCAAAAATGAAATTGCCCAATGAGTAGACGATCGGACGACCTTTATAAACTTCTGCACCTTGCAGAATATTGGAGTGATGCCCCACGACTAAATCGGCTCCTTGATCGATCGAGAATCGTGCGAGTGCCATTTGAGCATCGTTCGGATACTTGGCAATGTCATCGCCCCAGTGGAAATTCACGATCACCCAATCGACCTGACCCCGAATCGCTTGAATATCAGCGGCAATGCGATCGTTTTGTTTCAAGTTCGTTCCAGGTTGCGCGTCTCTGGCGGCTTGATCTTCGGCTCCGAAATAACCGAGATACGCGACTCGTTGCCCATCAACATCGAGAATTTCCGGGCGACGAGCTTCTTTGGCATCTCGTCCCGCTCCAAAGTGCCGAATGCCCGCTTGATCTAGAGTTTTAATCGTTTCTTCTAATCCCGCGCTTTGGTAATCCATGATGCGGTTATTTGCCAAATTCACGAGGCTAATTCCGCCATTTTTAAGCACTTCCACTTCGGCTGGATTCGCTTTGAGCGGATCGCTCTTCGTAGAATCGGTTGCGGTGGTGAATGGAGCTTCGAGATTGACGATCGACACATCTGCCAATTTTGTTTCCTGGAGTGCCGCAAACGCCCATTTTGTGTCGTCTTTCACCAGGTCGGTGTAGTGCTGCGTCAGAGACACATCGCCCCCAAAGAGCAGCGTCGCCGTTCCATCCTGAGCTGTGCCAGTTGTTTCTACTTGCACAGGTTCTAAAGCGGTCGTAACCGTATTCGATCGAGCGACCGTTTCTGAATTCGCAGCGGTGGCTGTTTTTTGTTCGGTCGGGGAATCCGCGTAACCGAGCCAGCATCCGAAAATAAACGCGGCGGCGGTTGTTCCGGTGAGGAGAAGCGATCGTAAAGCGCGGAACTGAACTTTTTGCCGGGTCACCTGTCGAATCTTGGTTTGCAATTCTGCGGGTGAAGGTTGCGGCTCTGAAGATTCTGCCAGTTTTGCGCGACGAGCTGGAGAAACAACCCGAACCGTTTTACGCCAGAGGAGTTGGGGTTTACCGATGAATCGAGCAAACACCTGAACCCCGTCGATCGCATCCGAATTCAGTTTCCAGATGTGATGACAGATAAAACGGACTAGACTCTGCTGAAATTCGGGTGAGGAGGCATCGATTTCAGGAGAAGGATGGAATTCGACTAAGACGCGAATACAGCCGGGTTGGGGAGCGGCTTCGGCTTGAGCAAACAGATTATGGGGAAGCAGAAACACATTCAGCCAGTATGCGATCGCTTGAAAGTCACCCGATCGCGCCCTCTCCTCGATCGAGAGCTGACTTGATTCAGTTGCGTAACCCATACTGTTTCGACTCCACACGCATCATGTCACAGATTAGTAATACTGCAATTCAGACAAGTTGAACGAATTTTATGGCATAAAAGCCGATTTTTGTCACATTACAAGAAATATTTTTTGCATGATGCTGCAATATTTCCATCAATGCTCAAATTTATAGACCCACCAGACCCCGATCGCCACTTCGCGAAGCGGGTAGGATAAGCATGATGACTGTATTCACAAATGCCCATGTCTGTTGATCCTAATTTGGCTTCCTCTCATACGACCAACGGAACGAATAACGGCGCAGGTTCTGACATTTCTTCGATTCCCACTCGCGCAGAAATCTCTAGAGAACGCACAGCGGCTCATCAATCCCCGCCTCGATTTGGCGCACCGCCTCCGAATTTGAATCGATCGCTAATTTTGATCGTGGCGCTGTTGGTGGTTTCGATCGGGCTATTTCTGAATCAGTTTTGGATGATTTTGGCAGGCTCGATCGTGGCGCTGTTGCTGTCGGCTCAGATTCTTTATCCAACGGTGAAACCCGTGGTGATGGAAATTCTCACCGAGCAGGATCAAGGAATCGTTTTAGGGTCGATTGGGGCATTAGTGGGCTTGACTGGGGTACTCAAATTATTGGGAGTCGATCGAGCACTTGGAGAGTTGTACAACACGCTTCAATGGGATGCGATCGGTGCACTCGGTGAAGTGTTTGGTGCGCTAGGACAGATTTTGATTGCGGTTTTGGCAGTGTATATTGCATGGCGACAGTACGTGATCTCGATCGAACTCACTGTGCAGCAAAATACGATTACGCAGCAGCAAACGATCGATACATATTTTCAGGGAATTTCGGATTTGGTCTTGGATGAAGAAGGATTGCTCGAAGATTGGCCCCAAGAAAGAGCGATCGCAGAAGGACGAACGGCAGCAATTCTCGGCAGCGTTGACGGTTCTGGAAAGGCGAAAATCATTCGATTCCTGTCTCGTGCCAAGTTACTTTCTCCGCTCAAACGCGATTTACGGCTAGGACGGGCAATTCTCAACGGAACAGGCGGATATGCAGAAGATCGATTGAATGGAATTCGCGTGATCGATCTCGGCATTATGTTGGCGGCAGCGGATCTTTCAGGAACGGATTTACGCTGGACAGATTTGAGTGAAGCGAACCTAATCCGCGCTAATTTAACCAACTGCGATTTGGTCAAAACGAATTTTGCTCGCACTGTCCTCTGTGGTGCGAGTCTGCGAGGAGCCGACTTAAGCGGGACTCGATTCTTCTACGGCAAGGTCGAAACCGCTTCGCCTCGAAGCCGGACTGAACCCCCGAACTTTAAAACCGGAGCGTATACGGGTGCAGTCGTTGAAAATGCCGATTTTACCGGGGCGGAAGATATGACTGAAGAGCAGCGCTACTACTGTTGTGCGTGGGGTGGGACAAACACACGCGGAACCATTCCCGGTGGATGTGAAGGAATTCCGAACAAACTTGGAAGATAAGAAAACAAGAGCACAGGACATCTTTCGATGTTCCGCACTCTTGCTGCTATCCTTTGGGACACTCGATCGCACTTTGGAGAAATTGTATCGACGCTCCAAACTGCTGAATTTTTTAAGTGCTAGATTGAGGCGCGATCGCACCATTGCCCTGCACGATCGCATCCTTTCACTAAACGTTGACTTTCTTCACTTTCAGGCTCTTGAGATATTCGGTCGGATTCGCCGCATCGAACTTCGTGCCATCGAAGAAGGTTTCAACGCCACGGGTCGTTTCTTTGGGGACATCTGCATCTGCAATTCCTGCTTCTTTCGCAGCTTCTTTCCAAAGATCTTCCCGATTGGTTTTATCCACCAATGCTTTCACATCGGTTTCTGCTGGAATGATGCCCCAGCGAATGTTCTCGGTCAGGAACCAGATATCGTGGCTCTTGTATGGGTAAGACACGCTGCCTTTGCTGTCTTTCCAGTAGAGCGGACCCATCGCCGCATCGTTGATTTCGGGCTGACCGTCGCCCATGTTGTACCGACCCGCTAGCGGTGCTTCGAGAATGTTGACGGGCAGATTAAAGAATTCTCGTCCGCTGAGAATTTGAGCGAGTTCTTTGCGGTTTGCCTGATTGTCGCACCATTGCTGTGCCTCCATCATGCCTTTCAACAAAGCTTTAGCGGCTTTCGGGTGCTTGTCTACCCAATCGGCTCTCATGCCAAAGTATTCTTCGGGGTGGTCTTTCCACATTTGAGCGGTCAGAGCACCCATAAAGCCGATGTTGTCTGACAAAATGCGGAAGGGCCAAGGGTCGCCTGTGCTAAATCCGTCCATGGTTCCGGTCTTCATGTTCGCGACCGTTTGCGCTGGAGGAACGACGATGAGTTTGACATCGGTATCGGGGTTAATTCCACCTGCTGCCAGCCAGTAGCGAATCCACAATTCTTGGTTTGCACCAGGGAAAGTGTACGCTGCGGTGAACGGTGTGCCTTTCGAGGAAAGCTCTTTAAGATAATTGGCACCGCCTTTAGATAAGTCAAGGTGGAGATTTTTGCCGAGGTGCTTATTGGCGATCGCAATTCCATTTCCCTGTGTGGAAGTTTGCATCATCACGTACATCGGCACTTTCCGGTTATCGGTGATTCTGCCGTCTGCGATCGCGTAGGGCATCGGCATTTGGAATTGTGCGCCATCGATTCCGCCGCCGCCTGCGCCGATGACGATGTTATCGCGCAGTGCACCCCAAGACGATTGCTTCAGAACTTGCACATCGGTCATGCCGTACTTTTTGAAGAAGCCTTTTTCCACCGCCACAATGAACGGTGCCGCTTCAAAGATGGGCAAATAGCCGAGACGAGCGGTGGTGACTTCTGGAGCATCAGCGCCACCTGGATTCACCGCAGGAACAGCACCAGGGGAAGTGGGAGCCGTTGCAGTTCCTCCTCCAGAGCTTGGAGGGTTTCCAACACAACCTTTGAGCGCGATCGCACCGATTCCAGTGGCGGTCGCGGTGAACAAGAATCGACGGCGAGAATACTGACTCATAACACAAATCTCCTAACCAACAAAATCGCTATTTTTTGACATGAGAAGCCGTCAGGAGGAATCCCAAAGTGACAGCTTTTTGAGTAAGTGAAACTGAGTACAAATTGAATTGAATTCTCAACACAAATTCAGCGACCCAGTGGGCGCGAAGCCGTACAGTATCTCACGCTTTCTAATGTTTGGACGAACAGGTAGAAGCTGCAACCGAACGACATTTGTATCTGCGTTCAAGTATTCAATTAAGGAATAAACCTTGAAGAAATTTGCTGTTTCTTCTCTGATGAAAATCAGTTTATAGCCTTTTATGGTGATCTTGAACAGGTTAGGAATAAAACAATAAGAGTAATATCCAATCGATTCAATAAGTTTTTATTTTAAGTTGATTTTCTAGGTAATTCTTCTCACTTGTGTTGAGCAATTATCAGGATTGATTTTGAATGATACAAATCCTGGAAACGCCTGAAAGCTCGATTGAAAGAAGCTTTGAGGAAGCCAAATTAATTGAGACAGTACTTTTATTGAGATTACTTTGAGTCTATTAATCGCTTAGGTTTCGTTTCTAAACTTTCGTTTTTGAAAAGGTCTAAACTACTCGAATTTACGTGCTTATTGATTCTCTAAATAGATCAGAATCAATTCAAATTCATTTACATAACTTAATTTTTACGATCTCTATGAATTCAATCGAGAAACGCAGATCTAGAATCATTGAGTAGAACAAATTGCAAGGATTGAAAATGATGCGTTTCTTTTTATTAGCTGGAGCGATTCTTGCAGGAATTTCAGTTGCGGGAGGTGCTTTTGCAACTCATGCGCTGAGAGCCAAATTAGACGATCGCGCTTTAGAAATCTTTGAAACCGGAGCGCGATATCAGATGTATCACGCGATCGCATTAATTCTAGTCGCTCTTTTTATCCGACAATCCGAATTCTCAGATCCACTTTTAACCGCTTCAGGAATTTCATTTATCGCCGGAATTGTGTTGTTTTCTGGCAGTCTCTACGCTTTGTCACTGTCAGGCGTGAAAATTTTAGGCGCAGTAGCTCCGATCGGTGGAGCGGCATTTATGACGGGATGGGTTTGTTTAGCGATCGCGGCTTGGCGGTTGAAACCATAAGCTGAGAATTTGTGTCAGATTGAGGAAGTTCGATTCCTCCCCATCTTTATGTGTCGTTTGCTTGGTTATTTAGGGCAGCCTGTGTTGCTCGATCGTTTAGTTTCTCAATCCGATCATTCTCTTCTCGTCCAAAGCTATCAGCCCAAAGAAATGACAGCAGGGACGATGAACGCTGACGGTTTCGGCATCGGTTGGTATCATCCCACTCGTGAAACCGAACCGTTTACCTACCGCAGTACTTTACCAATTTGGAACGAGGTGAATTTACAAAGTTTAGGGCGATATGTCGAATCGGGTTGTGTGCTGGCAAATGTTCGCAGTGCAACAGCGGGACTCGCGACGGATTTAAGTAATACTCAACCGTTTCAATATGCGTCGATTCTGGGATTGCACAACGGATTTATCAAAGACTTTCGCCACACCTTGTATCGTCCGATGCGCGATCGCTTAAGTGACCTTGCTTATCAAATGGTGCAAGGATTAACCGATTCAGAACATATCTTCGCCACTGTGATCGATGAATTGGAATCAAGTGCTAGTCTCACCGATGCGTTACATCAGACCCTGAAAGTGCTGACGGAATTAGGTGAAAAACATCAGGTTCCGTTTTCTGCCAACCTGATTTTGAGTGATGGCAACCAGCTTGTCGCTTCTCGCTATGCTCAAGGCATTCCGACTCCGACGCTCTATTATTTGCAGAATGATCCAAAGTTTTCAGACTCAGTACTGATTGCATCAGAGCCGATGTTTGAGGGAAAGTGGAAAGCATTGCCCGATCGCTGTTTGTTGACCGTTGATCATGATTTTGAGCCAGATGTCACTCCGATCTGAGTTGCGCGATTCGATGCAGCAGTGTCGATCGAACACGCTAACTCTCATTCAATCGCTCGATTACGAAACCTTTTGCACTCAAGCACATCCTGATTTCAGTCCGATCGGGTGGCATGTGGGACATCTTGCTTATACTGAAGCGCTCTGGATTTTGCAGCGATGTGCCGGGTATCCGCCTGTGTTTCCTGAGTATCATCGATTGTTTGCTCAGGATGGTTTGCCGAAGTGCGATCGCGTTGGGTTGCCTGCGATTGAAACCGTTTTGGACTATTTGGCAGCGGTGCGATCGAAAGTATTGGATTACTTAGCGATCGCGCCTCTGGAGGAGCAGGAACGATTGTGGAAATGGTTGATCCAGCATGAATCACAACACGCCGAGACGATCGCGATCGTGCTTGCGTTGGTGGGATTACGGACTGCGATTGGGGCGGGTGGAAGCCCCCTAAATCTCCCACGAGTGGGGGACTTTGAATTGAAAGATGCTCAGAGTCGAGGGGGAATGGTTTTGATTCCGGCAGGTTCGTTTGTGCAGGGGAGTGATGCGATCGAGGCTCAAGATAATGAGCGTCCTGCACATGAAATTTATTTAGAAGACTATTGGATTGATCGACATCCGGTCACGAATGCAGAATATCGATCGTTCATCGAAGCAGGCGGCTATCAGAATCCGCAATGGTGGACTAAGCAAGGCTGGAAATGGCTTCAGGACGATCAAATCACCCATCCCCTCTATTGGTCATCCTCTTCAAAGTCCCCCATTCTGGGGGATTTAGGGGGCATTAGCCGCCTAAATCGCAGCGACAATTCTCCAGTCTGCGGTGTAAGTTGGTACGAAGCCGATGCCTATGCTCGATTTGTCGGAAAGCGACTTCCCACCGAAGCCGAATGGGAAAAAGCCGCTCAATTTCAAACTATGCTGGGTGAAGTTTGGCAATGGACGGCGACTTGGTTTGAGAGCTATCCCAACTTTGAAAGCTATCCGTACCCTGGCTATTCTCAAACTTATTTTGATCAGGCGCACCGGGTTCTAAAAGGTGGAAGCTGGGTTACTTTCCCGTGGGCAATGCGAAACTCCTTCCGAAACTGGTATTATCCGCACGTCCGAGAAATCTTCTCTGGCTTTCGCTGTGTTTCTGGTGTATGAGGAGTTCGCTGTGATGCAAGGCATTTCTGACCGCGTTCATTTAACCTATTTAATCGATCGTTCAACGCCATCTGATGACGAATTGCATCCCGGTAGCGATGTCGTTCTCGGATTGAGCCAAACCCCGAAAACATTACCGCCTCGATATTTTTATGACGATCGAGGTTCCCAACTCTTTGAGCAAATCACCGAACTTCCAGAGTACTATCTCACCCGCACTGAGACAGCAATTCTCAAATCTTGTGCGCCCGAAATCGCCCAAATCACGGGAGATTGTGAACTGATTGAACTCGGTAGCGGCAATTCGACAAAAACGCGACTTTTATTAGATGCGTATCGATCGGCGGGATTTCCGCTCGTTTATTGCCCGATCGACATTAGCGCCGGAATTCTCGAAAGTAGCGCTCACAGTCTTCTCCAGGATTATCCGGAGCTTGAAGTTTATGGACTGGTGGGAACTTATGAACTCGCCCTAGAGAAATTACCGAAAACGCATCTTCCGAGTCGCATGATCGGCTTTATCGGCAGTACGTTAGGCAATTTGAACCCCGAAGAATGTGACCTTTTTCTTGATCGCATTACCCACGCATTGAAATCGAAAGAATATTTTCTACTCGGAATTGATTTACACAAATCGACCGAACAACTCGAAGCAGCGTACAACGATCGACAAGGCATTACGGCTGAATTCAACTTGAATATGTTGCGACATTTGAACCAGCGATTTCAGGGAGATTTCGATTTAACGCAGTTTCAGCACATTGCAATTTACAACGAAACGAATCGACAAATTGAAATGCACCTGCGGAGTTTGCGATCGCAAATCATCCATCTCCAAGCATTAAATTTGACCGTCGAATTTGCCCAGGGTGAAACGATTCTCAGTGAAATCTCGCGAAAATTTGATCTCGATCAAATGAAAAAGCTGTTGACAGAAAAACAACTTCCCTGCATTCAAGTTTGGACAGATTCATCGGCTGCATTCGCCGTTTTACTGTGTCAACGTGCCTAAAGTTGAAAAAGTCGTGTTCGATCGTGACTTGGGCATTCTAAAGTGCATCCAGTACTCGACAAAATCGGGCAGTTCCACTGGTTAAATTTATTAGAAACTGCCCTTTTTTTGAAAAATCTATATAAACTGATATGGACAAACCCGGAAATCTGATCTTGAATATTAGTAGAATCACTGAAAAGATCAAAACATCCTGGATTGAGTCACGATTATCAGAATACGGTTTAGGAGAAGATTCGCGTTGCAATCCAGCATAAAGGTGAAGGGGAGATGAGTGAGACGACATCATTTTTAGGAGGCGCAGCACTCGCAGGACTTGCGGCTGTGATTTTACTGCGAGGAGGAGTGGGCAGCACGACTGCACCCGTTCTCGCTCCGTCTCAGCCTCTCCCAAACTACGGCTATTCTGTTCAGCCGGGTATGCCTGCTCCCACGGTTCCCCCCACCACAACTGGAACCGATGTAGACAAACAGCGGGCAGAAACCGAACAACTCAAAGCATTAGTTGAGCAGCAACGAGTTCAAACCGAGCAACTCAAAACCCAACTTCAGAGCCAGCAAGCTTTAATTGAAACGCTAAACGCTCAGAATAAAGCCGCTTTAGCGAATCCACCGAAGCCCGTCAATCAAGGAATTGAGAACAATCCTGTATTCTCGAATCTGCTTTGGATGTTGGGCGGTGTGATTCTCACCTTTGGAGGTGGGATTGCGCTGGTGGGAATGTTCGTCCTGTTTGCCAAACAGCAGCGACCTTCCCGCACGATCGAGGTGGTGCACGATGAATATCCGGGCTATTTGTCGAATCGTCGCCGGACTCAGATGTTGCCTGCTCGTCGATCGATTCGTCGCGTTGAAGCAGAGGAAATCGATTAGTAGTACAGTGTGAAGTGGCTTTTTGCAACTTCACTGCCCAATGTATAAAGCAATTCTCAAAAGCTGGTATCCGATGCAGCGGCGATCTACGCCTTATCTGTTTCTGTTGCCAGCTTTGATCGTGTTGGGGTTCACGGTTTTTTATCCGGCACTGCAAGCGTTTTATCTGAGTTTTACAAGCTATGACTTGATCGGAGAGCCTCAGTGGATCGGATGGAAAAATTTTCAGCGATTGAGCCGCGATCCGGTATTTTGGCAAACGTTACGAAATACGTTGCTGTATTTGGTGTGTGTCGTTCCAGTTTTAGCGATCGCGCCTCTCGCTCTCGCCATTCTCGTCAATCAGAAAATCCGGGGGATTCGCTGGTTTCGAGTCGCATACTACACACCTGTAATTATCTCGATGGTGGTGGCGGGAATTGCTTGGAAGTGGCTTTACTCAGATAACGGTTTGCTAAATCAGTTTCTCAGAGCGATCGGCTTTGAGGGTGTGCCGTGGCTGACTGATCCGAATCTTGCCCTATTCAGCGTGATGGTTGTGACCATTTGGAAAGGGTTGGGCTACTACATGGTGATTTATCTTGCGGGATTGCAATCGATTCCGGTGGAACTTTATGAAGCGGCTGCGATCGATGGTTCTGATGGATTTCGCAAGCACTGGGATATTACGATTCCGCTAATGCAGCCTTATTTGTTTCTCGTAGCGGTGATTTCAGCGATTTCTGCAACGAAGGTGTTTGAAGAGATTTTCATCATGACGCAGGGCGGTCCGTTGAATAGCTCGAAAACGATCGTGTTTTACGTGTATGAGCAGTACACGAAATTGGAGATTAGCTATGCCTGTACGATCGGGCTTGTGATGTTTTTGATTATCTTGATGTTGTCGATCGTGCGGTTGGCGGTGCAGCGATCGACAGACAGTTTAGGAGACACTGAACTCGATCAGCCTTCGACCATACCGCGATAAGCATCAGCAGACAAGGCACTTTCAAGCTCAGACGGATCACTCACCTGAACTTTGATCAGCCAGCCAGAAGTGTAAGGATCATCGACTAATTTTTCTGGGGTATCGACCATTTCCGTATTCGCTTCTAAAACCGTTCCAGTGACAGGAGATTTCAGATCTTCCACGGCTTTCACCGACTCCACCGTGCCGAAATTCTCGCCTTTTTGCACCTCAGTTCCTGGCTCCGGGAGTTCCAGAAACACAATATCGCCTAGTTGGTCGATCGCGAATGCAGTAATGCCGATTGTGGCAGTATCACCATCGAGTTTGGCGTATTCGTGAGAGTCGGTGTATTTCAGCGTGTCAGGATAATCGAATGCCATGAGCGGATCGGGGGTCAAATTTCAATCTCTATTCTATTTGGTTGCGCGATAGAACGGACGCTTAACCACGATCGCGCCATAATTTTTCCCCCGAATGCCGATTTCTACAAGTTGACCAGGCTTTGATAATTCAGTTGGCACGTATCCGAGTGCGATCGCTTGTCCAACTGTTGGTGACAGAGTGCCGCTCGTAACGATTCCGACTTCTTCACCGTCAACAAAAATCGGGTAATCGTGCCGCGCAATATTCCGCCCCTGCATTTGTAAACCTACGAGCCGTTTTTTGACTCCATTTTGTTTTTGATCTTCGAGAATTGATCGACCAATAAAATGCCCTTTCGTATCCAGATGCACGAGCCAGCCTAATCCCGCTTCGAGCGGTGTCGTCGAATCGTTGATATCTTGTCCGTAAAGTGCCATTGCTGCTTCTAATCGCAGCGTGTCCCGCGCTCCTAACCCACAAGGAACAATTCCCGTATCGAGTAGCGATCGCCAAAGTCCGATCGCGCACTCTGCATCAATCATGACTTCAAATCCGTCTTCTCCGGTGTAGCCCGTTCTGGCGATGAAGGCAGGATGACCGAGAATCTTGGTTTCTAAATGTCCAAAAGGTTTGATATGAGAGAGATCTTGATCAACGATCGCATTTAAATGTTCAACCGCTTTTTTACCTTGCACAGCAATCAAAGCTTTGGAATCAGACAGATCTCGAAAGTCAACACCGTTTAAATTCGCTAACATCCAATCGCGGTCTTTCTGAGTCGTTGCCGCGTTCACGATCACCGTCCAGTGATCGTCTCCTTGATAGTAAAAAATCAAATCATCGATAATGCCGCCTTGTTCATTCAGCAGCACCGTGTATTGAGCTTGTCCGGGCTGTAAACGGCTCAGATCGGACGGAACCAGCCGCTGAATTTGAGTCAGCACGTTTTTGCCACTGAGCGTGAATTTGCCCATGTGGGAAATATCGAACATTCCAGCATCCGATCGAACAGCGTGATGTTCTTGAGTAATGCCACCAAATTGAACAGGCATTTCCCAGCCAGAAAACCCAACCATTCGGGCATTGAGCGAAACGGCTAAATCATACAACGGGGTACGGCGCAAAGAATTCAAGGGAGCAACTCACAACAAAAAGACATCATTCCAAAGTTATCATTTCTCGCAATTTTGATTTGTGAATGTATTCTAGATTGCAAACGCCTCGAAATTTTCCTCGATCGATCCCCAATTTGAATTCTCTGCCCGAAACCCCTTGTCAACTTTGCCATCCAGACAGAAACTAAGGGTGGGAGTCGAAGTGGAAGTGCGAGGTTATTTTGTGAAAAAGGTATTAGCAATCATCTTGGGAGGGGGCGCTGGAACCCGTTTGTATCCGTTGACCAAGCAACGAGCCAAACCCGCCGTTCCCCTTGCTGGAAAGTATCGACTGATTGATATTCCAGTGAGTAACTGCATCAACTCAGAAATTTTTAAGATCTACGTTCTAACGCAATTTAATTCTGCCTCGCTTAATCGCCATTTGAGCCGCGCTTACAATTTCTCTGGCTTTAATGAAGGCTTTGTCGAAGTTTTAGCGGCTCAACAAACCGCTGAAAATCCCAATTGGTTTCAAGGTACTGCTGACGCAGTTCGTCAGTATGTTTGGCTGTTTCAAGAGTGGGATATTGACGAATATCTGATTCTTTCGGGTGATCATTTGTACCGGATGGATTATCGCGAATTTGTGCAGCGGCATCGCGATACAGGTGCAGATATTACGCTTTCTGTGGTGCCGATGGATGATGAGCGTGCCTCAGATTTCGGATTGATGAAGATCGACCAGGAAGGACGAGTGATCGATTTTAGTGAAAAGCCGAAAGGCGATGCGCTAAAAGCAATGCAGGTCGATACAACGGTGCTCGGTTTAACCGCAGAAGAAGCACTTCAGAATCCCTATATTGCTTCGATGGGGATCTATGTTTTCAAGAAAGAAGTGTTAGAAAGGCTGTTAAAAGAAGCACCCAATCAAACCGATTTCGGCAAAGAAATCATTCCCAGTTCATCCGATCGCTATAACGTTCAAGCGTATTTGTTTAACGATTATTGGGAAGATATTGGAACGATCGCGGCTTTTTACGATTCCAATCTTGCTCTGACTCAGCAACCTTATCCGCCGTTTAGTTTCTACGACGAGCAATCTCCGATTTACACTCGCCAGCGTTTCCTGCCTCCGAGCAAGTTCCTCGATTCTCATGTGACCGAATCGATCATCGGTGAAGGCTGCATTCTGAAGAATTGCCGGATACATCATTCGGTGTTGGGAGTTCGATCGAGAATCGAAGCGAATTCAGTGATCGAGGACGCGCTGATTATGGGTGCTGACTTCTACGAAGGTCACGCCGAACGGAAATCAGGAATTGATTGCGGTACTCCAAAAGTTCCTTTAGGCATCGGGTCTGACACGATCATTCGTCGGGCAATTATTGATAAAAATGCTCACATTGGCTGCAATGTTCAAATCGTGAACAAAGATCGAGTTGAGGAAGCCGATCGAGAAAATATGGGTTTCTATATTCGCAGTGGAATTGTCGTCACGTTGAAAGGTGCAATTATTCCCGACGGAACCATCATCTAAGGTTCATCTCATTCTGTTAATCGGCTTACCAGGGAGCGGGAAATCGACTTTTGCCCGCTCTCTTCATTCGCACATTATTTCAACCGATGCCATTCGCGCTCAATTGTTCGGTGAAGAAGCGATTCAAGGCAGTTGGTTAAAAATTTGGCTAGAAGTTCGATCGCAGTTTGATCAAGCCGTTCATTCGATTCAACAAGGCGAAATCGAATTCGCGATTTACGATGCGACCAATGCGGTGAGAAAACAGCGAAGAGCCGCGATCGCATTAGCGAGAAAATGCGGATTTACGAAGATTACCGGAGTTTGGATCAATCCCTCGATCGAGGTTTGTTTGGAGAGAAATAAAGCGCGATCGCGAGTCGTTCCAGAAGCAGTCATTCATCGGATGGCACGTCGATTATATGGCGCACCACCCGCATTAGATGAGGGATTAGATGAATGTATTTGGTGTGACTCAATCCAAAGCTGCCAGCGACATCTTCTTCTGTAAGGTTTGATTTGTCTTCGTTAAAATTGAGAGTTTCTGGAGTGTTTCTTGAGCCAGCATCGCGAACGATCGCGATCCCGCAGTTCCCGGATTTGCTAATACAACCGGACTGAAACTATCGATCGCTTTCGACACATTCACATCTGACGGAATCCGCGTCTTAAATAATTTCGCTTCACTGAAATCCTCATTCAATCGCTTCATCACTTGCCCGTAATAACGACCCGTCAAAATGTTATTACCGGACAGTGAAAACACAATGCCCAACATTTCTAATTCAACTTCAGTCGTATCTGTTTTATGCGTCTCTTTCAACTTATTAATTCGACGCTCTAAAAGCTGAATTCCAATTAACGAAAGTGGCTCAGGTTTCGCGGGAATCAGATAGAAATTACTCGCTAACAATGCACTTCGAGTAATCAAGTTATAGCCCGGAGCACAATCGAGAATAATGAAATCGTAATCTTTCTCGATCGGTTCTAACACTTTCCGAATCAATTGCTTCTCGAAGATATTCCAAACCTGCTCAAAATCGGTTTCACCTTTCTGTAGTGCCGTTTTGTGCAACAGTTGAGACACCAAAAATTCGTCATACAAATCAATATCACCGGGCAACAGATCGAAGCCTTTCAACTGACAAACATATTTATGAATCGCATCTGGGACGATTTGCGGCAATTTTGGGTCAGACGCGATCGCACGATTAATCAAATTCCTCAACGTCCGCTTATCATTCCGCAGTTTGGCGAAATCCGCAGGCGGCATCAAGCTCAACGTCGCGCTGATCTGCGTATCGAGATCAACCAAGAGAACACGCTTTTGGTGGAATTTTGCTAGACAAGTCGCCAAATTGACGGACAGCGTTGTTTTACCAACTCCGCCTTTCATGTTCGTCATTGCGATCGTATACGTCATGCTCGCCTCCGATGATTCGTCAAAATCGCTACCCGGACATTTGGGACATCATACAGCGTTCTGATTTACCAGTGACAAAATCAAATTGAAATGCCCTGCGAAAACTTCACGATCGCGAATTTTACGTAATCGTACGGAACTAATCTAAAAATGAATTTATCACGATTACTACGAATCCGTTGTCGAGCAGTGCAATGCAGGAGTTTGAAGAAAATCCCCCGTTAGAATTTGATCCGGAGCAGTGCCGCAACGAAAGCGAAGTCGAAAGCAAATTGATTGTGCAATACCTTTTACCTGCATTGGGCTATCGTCCGAATGATTGGCATCAGGAAGTGGCAGTCGGAAGCATTCGGCTCGATTTTCTGGCGTTTGCAGCACAGGTGATTCCATTTGTATTAGATGCGAATTCACCGTTGAGCGTGGCAATGGAGGCAAAAAGTCCAAAGCAAAATTTGGATCTGCACGTCCGGAAATTGGGTCGGTATCTGAGCAGTTTGAATATCAGATATGGCTTGTTAACCAATGGCAAGGAGATTAGAATTTACGCGAGAAATCAGGAGAAAATTCAACTGGTTTTTCAATGTAGAGGTCGAGGGATTCAGAATGAATTAAACACAATAAGAAGTCTAATCGGGCGGGAAAATCTGAAAAATCAGGCTGAAGAAACCACAAGCGATCGAGCGAACTCAGAAGCAAGTAGGAAACACGAAATGAAAGTCATCGCGATTTATCACAACAAAGGCGGCGTTGGTAAAACAACGACTGTCACCAATCTAGCAGCGGCGATTCGGAAACGAGGAAAACGAGTTTTAATCATCGATTTAGATAGCCAAGCTAACACAACGTTTGCAGCTGGATTGATTAAGTTTGAGGACGAAGAATCTGACAATCTAAAGTCATGCTACGTTTATCATCTTTTAAAGTCTGAAGAGCTTTTTTCAGTTTCAGAGGTTGCAAGAAAAGCAGATTTTTGTGATCCGCCAATTCATGTTATTCCAGCCCACATTCAACTGATGGAAAAAGAAGTGGAACTAGGGCGGCTGGACTTTACTAGAGGCACATTGGTAGAAAAGCTGAAAGCCGCTGAATCAGACTACGATGTTGTAATCATCGATACTCCTCCCTCACTGAATCTCTACTCAAAGATCGCGCTAATTGCGTGTGACTATCTAATCATTCCTTCTGACCTCAAACCTTTTGCTAATCAGGGACTACAAAATGTAGGTACATTTATCAAAGAGCAAAATTCATTTCGTCGATATGTCGGCAAACCTGCGATCGAGATTTTGGGAGTACTGCCGAGTAAAATTTCAACAAACGCAAAATTCTTTCAATCCACGTTTCCTAAACGAAAAGCAGCGATTAATCGCTACGGTTTCAATGTTTTAGATAGCGTGATTTCTGAGCGAGAAGATTTAGCGAAATGCGCTGAACTGAGTTATACGATCGATGACCAGGAAATTCCCGATCCAAAGTCTGTTTTTGACTTTAAACCTGATTCTCCCTCGGCTCAAGAGTTCGATGCGCTTGCAACTGAAGTTTTGCAAAAAATAGGAATGATGGTATGAGCTTAAATCCGTCTCTGATTCCCGTTAAAAAAATTACATCCAATCAATCCCGATCAAACTTTTCTCAAGACGTACTCGAACAAGCCGCAAAAGCAATTCTTGAAGCAGAAGGAACGATTAATCCGATCGTAGTGCGTCAAGTGAGCCTACGTGAATTTGAAGTCATTGAAGGACATCTAGAATATTACGCGGCAGTTCGCGCCCGTGAGATTGATCTAGGACGTGGTGAAATGATTGATGCGATCGTCGTTCAGCCCGAAAACGAAGAGGCGATTCTAGACCAAATCAAACTGCTCAGAAACCAACCTAAAACGGCTTCCGCAGTAACTCCGCCTGTCGATTCATCTGATCGAACGGCGAATTTGGAGAAATTTATCGAACAGCAATTCAGTGACCTTCATCAGAAGCATATTGAGGAAAAGAAAAAGCTAGAATCGCTCATTCGAGAAGTTCAAGAACATCTCCCAAAGCCTTTAGAACCGTTGATTTTTTTCAATACAGCCCCGATTCGAGAGCTATCCTCTCGATTTAAGCGCATTGGATTAACGGGCAAGACTGCGGAAAAGGTGATTTCTGCGATCGAATCCGAACGCAAAAACGGAGACTTCACTTCACTCATTGATGTGAGAAAGCGCGTCAAAGGATTAAGCGAGACACGCCTACTGAGTTTGATTGAGGATAGTTGATTACGGCTTTTTCCGAACGCCGCTGAGTTTCAACACATCTTCCATCGTTGAACAATAATTCTCCATCCCAAACGTTGCTGGACTGACCGGATTCAAATGAGTGAAATGCCGATAGCGTAAAGCAAATCGATCCCATTCACCGACCTGAATCCGGAATAGAAAGATAATCACATCTGCCAGCCACACGAGCGGAATTCCAATCAGCGGCTTCGTTCCGAGATACTCACACACTTCTTCGATCGCTTGATTAACCGTGATCTTCGGATTCCCCAATACAATATTTTTCTCAGCAGGCGGACGATCGACGAAATGCCGCACCACTTGAGCAATGTCATGTCCATGAATAAAGTGAAAGCTGCCGTCTGCTTGAAACAGCCGAATCAGTTTCGCCCACTTCGTCACATCAGGAATTCCAGCCGTGATCGCTGAGTAAGGATATTGTTCTCCACCACCGATTACCAGTGTTGGGAATAGTTTCGTAATTTTGGGCGCGATCGCCAAATTCGCTAATTTTTCACAGCAAAGATACTTCGATTTCAGATAGTCATTCCCGATCTCCATCGCTTCGGGAAGGAGTTGATTTTGGCGATCGAGAATACTAGCCGTTGAAAAATAGATCACCTGCTCGATCCGGTCTGCATCCAGCATCGAGAGCAATTCCAAATTCTTATCCACATTCACCGATTGAACGCTGTCCCCACCCCAAGCGGTTGCCGCCAAGATTGCACAATCGATCGTCTTCAACAACTCTCGATGCTGCTCGATCTCACTCATATCCGACTGAATCACCGTAATGCCCGATCGAGCCGTGACATCGATTTTCAGCTTATTCGCATCTCGGACGAGCAAAAACAATTCATGCGGAGTCTGTTGAATGAGCGCTTCGACAAGATAGTGACCAATGCAACCACTAGCACCTGTCACAAAGATTCGCTTGGTCATTGAGGGAATGAAGGATGAAGGACATGATTCGTGTGTGAGGAATCCCTTTGAATTAACAGAATAAACGGATTCTGCAACTTCTGATCTCCTAACTGCCCTTCATCCCGCAATTTTCATCAACGAGTGGCGGTCAGCAGTTGATCCACCTGTTTCGCCGTCTCAAAGAAGTGAGCCGCGTTTTCCTCCGGGGTATTCGGGAGAATGCCGTGTCCGAGGTTTAAAATGTGTCCTCGGTTGCCCGCTTTCCGAATCGTGTCAAGAATACGATCGCGAATAAAGTCCTTCGATCCAAACAACACACCCGGATCAAGATTCCCTTGCACCTTTACCTCTTTTCCAAGTCGCGCCCGTGCATCCGCCATATCGACCGTCCAATCGATCGTTAAAATATCCGCGCCCGCTTTCGCCATGCGTTCGAGCAGTCCTGCGCTTCCAGTGACCAACAGAATCAACGGCGTTTCAGGGTGCACCTGTTTGATCTTGCGGAACACTTGCTGTTGATACGGCAGCGCAAAGGTATCGTAATCTTGGGGGCTGAGTTGTCCTGCCCAAGAATCGAACATTTGGATCACTTGAGCACCGCAATCGATTTGATAACAGGCATAAGTCGCGATCGCATCTGCCAGCTTCGACAACAATTGATGCAAAATTGCTGGATCAGAAAACGCCATATTCTTGATAATCGAATAGGTTTTCGATCCTTTTCCTTCCACCGCATACGCCGCGAGTGTCCAAGGTGCTCCCACGAATCCGAGAACGGTTGCCTCGTTCTTCACTTCTTCGCGCAGAGACTTCAAAATCGTTTTGATAAACGGCATCGTCTCTTCAGGAACCAGCGGATGAAGGCGATCGATTTGCGCCTGAGAGCGAATCGGATCAGCGATAATCGGACCTTTTCCTTCTGCGATATCCATCTCGATGCCCAATCCTGGCAAGGGAGTGACGATATCCGAGAACAAAATCACACCGTCCGGTCTAAATGCTCTCCAAGGTTGCAGCGACACCTCGATCGCGACTTCTGGAATTTCAGAGCGTTCGCGGAATGATGGATAGCGATCGCGCAAATCTCGATAGGCTTTCATGTAGCGACCAGCCTGTCGCATCATCCAAACTGGGGGACGTTCCAACACTTCACCCCGTGCAGCCCGTAACAAAAGTGGAAGTTGCGAAGAACCCGTCATGCAAGAAGCCTCTTAATAAATCCTTTTGTTTTCTCCGTTTCCTAGCCTATCACTGAGCGGATCGCTCCTCGTCGCAAACCCAATCAATGTAACGGTTTTGAAATATTCCCTCTATCAAGTGGAGTGTGTTCGCCGTTGCGGAATGGCTCTATTAACAGAGACAAGTCTCAAGCTTTAGTGGGATTAAGCAATCCTCTGGAACTTCTATTGTGTAACTGTTCAAGGTTGAGTTCACAAACATTTCAAAAGAGGATAAAACGATGACTAAATTTGCTGCAAAGATCGCACTGGTGTCTGCTTTGATTTTGGCTCCGATGTCGCTACCTGCAATGAGCCAAACCGGAACGGGAACCGGAACAGGCACAACTGGAACGGGAACGACCGCAGTCGATAACGACTACAACAACGAAGGACGCAACGGTTACTGGGGATTGCTTGGTTTGCTTGGCTTGTTTGGTTTGCTGGGACGCAAGAGCAAGCGCGATGAGTACTCTACAACCGGAACGACTGCATATCGTGATCCGGCAGATGTATCGGGAACCCGCGATCGCTATTAATTCGGTTAACTCAGAAATTCAACGGCATGAGAGCGATGAAGCCTTTCATGCCGTTTATTTTTGCGGTAGTTTCTGAAGTGAAAGAGAGTCGGGCTGTAGAATGAAACATCACCTGTTTTGATTTCTCAGTACGTTGAAGCTATGGGTACTCCTAATTTCGGTGGATCTCCGTCTCAGTTGGTCAGCAATCGCTATCGAATTTTAGGCGTTCTGGGAGAAGGCGGCTTTGGTAAAACGTTTCTGGTCGAAGACACTCAGATGCCTTCTGCTCGAAGATGTGTACTCAAACAACTCAAGCCGATTCACGACAATCCACAAATTCATCAACTCGTAAAAGAGCGGTTTCAGCGTGAGGCAGCGATTCTAGAACGCTTGGGAGATCATCATCGGCAGATTCCTCGGCTCTATGCTTATTTCGAGGAGGGAGACGAGTTTTACCTAGTCGAAGAATGGGTCGAGGGAGAAACTTTAGCGCAGAGAGTCGAGATACAAGGGGTGATGAGCGAAACGGAAGTTCGATCGCTGTTACTCGATCTTTTACCGCTTCTTTCAGATATTCATCGTCAAGGCATTGTTCATCGCGATATCAAGCCCGATAACATCATTTTGCGGCGACTCGATCGCAAACCTGTTCTCATCGATTTCGGTGCAGTCAAAGAAACGATGAGTACCTTGCTCAATTCTCAAGGGGGGCAAAGTCAATCGATCGTCATCGGCACACCGGGCTATATGTCCTCAGAACAGATGGCAGGTCGTCCAGTCTTTTCGAGTGACTTGTATAGTTTGGGACTAACCGCAATCTATCTACTCACGGGAAGACAGCCGCAGCAATTAGACAATGATCCAATGACTGGAAAGGTTCTCTGGCAGCAATATGTGCCGAATCTTAGTCCTGATTTTGCCGCAGTGCTCGATCGAGCCATTCAACCCTACGCAAATCAGCGATTTGCAGCCGCACAAGATATGGCAATGGCGTTATCGTCGGGTGCGGTTCCTCCTTCAACCGTGATTGCGTCTGAGTTCCGAATCGATTCATCTCAGACCGTTCCGAGCGCTCCGACTCCCTCCACTCAAGCTTCTGTGGTGACGCGATCGCCGTGGACGTGGCAATGGGCAATCATTGGAATGGGAGCGGCTTCTCTTGCGGGGATTGCGGGACTTTTGGCTTATTTCACGATGCGACCGACTCCAACCCCGATCGCATCAACTTCCCCTATCAAGAATACGATCGCATCTCCTAAATCGTCTCCGGTTGATCCCTCTCCTGCACCCAAAGAGCCGACAACTTCCGCGCCTGCACCCGTTCCTCAGCAACCTGCAAAACCACCCGAACAGCCAGCGAAACCTGTCGAGCCGCCGATCGATCAAGCTTGCAGATTGCAGACCGGAACAACTTTGAGAGCGCAAACACTAACGCTGGATACTTGTTCGATCGATGCGAGTAACCCGTCTTTGATTCGCTTTATTTACTATCTCAATGCCGATCGCGTTCAGGCTCAAACCGATTGCGCCAGTGGAACGTGGACAAGCTTTCCAGAAAACCAGGTGAATCGTCCTCAATCTCCCGCAACTGAGAAGATGCTAGAGCGAATCTGTGGTGCAAAATCTCCTCAAGGCGCAGCTTCAAACGATTCCATCTCAAAAGCCGGAGTTGCAACGGTATTTAATCCGCCCTCGAATGTGAGAGTATCCCCGAATGGAGCGATTCTCTGTTCAGTCCGAGAAAAGAGAAATATCAATGTCTACGACTTGAAAGGCGATTGGTACACGACTGATGTTTGCGGTACATCTGGTGTGATTCATCGGGGTCAACTCAAGTTCTAATCATGTAAGTCTGCTTCCCAAACCCCAACATAGATGCGGTCTTGATTGTTGCGTTCGATCACGCCTTTGAGGTTGCCTTGTTGAAAAGAATAGCGATCGCGTTCTCGTCGATAAACTTGCTTTAATCCTTCGATCACGTCTGGAGTCGCCCGACTGCCTAACATTCCATTCACTGTGACTTGCAGCGTTAAATCATCGATCGATTGAGCAAACGAAGCCTCAGTCTGACGAATTTGGTTTGTGGATTGATCGTAGAGATAGCCCAGACTAATACGATCGGGTACAGGCTCATATAAGACACTGCGCGTATTCTGCCAATAGCCTGCACCCGATCGAACAGGATCACCGAGTGCGGCTCTGACTTCTTGTTCTGGTGTGCCAACTGCGAATCCGGGAATACGACTGGTCGATCGAGTCACGACTTTTGGCAGATCCGGAGAGGGCAGCGACGGATCAACGGGAATCGGTTGCGGTGTTGGAGATGGAGTCACAGACGGACTCGGCTTCGGACGGGGGGACGCGCTCTGAATCGGGGATGGACTGGGCGACGGAGAAGGTTCAGGTGGCAGAGAGGGGAGCGGGCTAGGAGAATTCAGCGTGATGGCGGGTTGAGGAGATTGACGAGATTGGAGCCAGAGAATCGCGATCGCAACTCCGGTTAAAGTTAATCCAGATAATGCCGCGAGTAACCAAATCGCCCGCAATCCGGGCTTAGTCGGTTCGGGTTTGGGAGCGAACACAACCGTTTCAGCAGTCTTAGTCGATGCTTTCGGGGGTTGTGTCATTTGGAAGGATGGCGAACCTTCGGGTAAAAGGGCAAGCCATTCCCCGATCGACGAAGGACGATGAATCGCCTGCATTGCCATTCCTCGAAGAATTGCCTGATTCACTCCCGGACTGATCGACGGTGCTAATTCTCGCGGTTCTGGCATCCGTTCGTGATCGCGTAGAATCGATGCGGTGGGAACGGTTGCTGTAACTAATGCGTAAAGTGTTGCGGCTAGTCCGTAAACATCACTTGCGGGACTGCGTTTTTCTTGAGCGAAATACTGCTCGATCGGGGCATATCCGACGGACATCATTTGTGTGTGCGTTTGGGTTGAATTCGGTGTAAATTCTCGTGCAATTCCAAAATCGATTAGGATTGCTTCTTGTGTTTTCTCATGCAGAATAATATTTTGCGGTTTGATGTCTCGATGCAGTAATCCATTGCGGTGAACCACTTGAAGCGCGGAGCCGATTTGTCGAATGTAGTGAATGGCAACCGCTTCGGGCATAGGTCGATCGGGAAACACCAGATCGTCCAACGTCTTACCTGGAATGTAATCCATCACCATATAAGCGCGATCGTGCTCGATAAAGAAGTCACTGACGCGCACAATATTTGGATGCACACAGGAAGCAAGACGGCGGGCTTCATCCTGAAATTTGCGCTGAAGATCGGAGAAATTTCGCTCTGATTTCAGCGATTCATTCAGCGTTTTGATCACCACTGTTTGATCAAGAAAATGGTGAATTGCTTTGTAAGTCACACCAAATCCACCCTGACCGATTTCTTCTTCTAGGGTGTACTTGCCGTTTGAGAGCGTTGTACCAATGAGAGAATCCATAAATCAACTTGCACTTCGAGGGAGCGTACACCGAATTTGAGTGATTGTTTCCTCTGATCCGATGGGCATCTTCACGAATTCTAACCGACCGTTCATCAACTCCATTAAGCTCTGATTCAGTAATAAGCTAAATCCCAATGACGGTGGCTCCAAATCAGGTGGAGCATCTTTTTTCAATAAGTCGATCGCGTCTCGCCAAACCTCGATCGGGCGTTCGTCTTCTAAATCAATATAGACAGAGTTAGAATCCGCTTGTGCAGAAAGTTTCAGCGTTCCATCCTGCATGGTGCCGATCGCACCGCTAATCAAACTAATCAAAACTTGTTCTAGGGCGTATCTGCAAACTGTAGAGCGACCCTAAATCTAGCGTGCATCTTCGAGCAGTGCTGGGCACTCTAACGTCTGGAAACAGATGAGTTGGGAACAATGGCACAGCACCGAGGGGATTTAAGCGACGCACAATGGCAGAAACTGCAACCGTTACTGCCGCAACCCGCGCCCACAGGCAGACCTGCCAATGACCATCGCCAAGTTCTCAATGGCATCTTGTGGATACACCGGACGGGCGCACCGTGGTCAGACTTACCAGAGCGGTATGGTTCACGCGGTACGGTGTCGAGCCGCTTCTATCGGTGGCGTGCCCAAGGGGTGTGGCAGCAGATCTTGAATCAATTGCAACACACAGCAGACGCAGCGCACCAAATTGATTGGGAAGTGCATTTCGTCGATAGCACGATAGTTCGCGCCCACCAACATGCAGCGGGCGCAAAAAGGGGGATCAAAACCCAGAACAACCGCGTTTAACGACCGAACAACTGCAAGAACAAGAAGCACTGGGGCGATCCAAAGGCGGCTTCAGCACCAAGATTCAGATTCAGGCGGAAGGACTGGGTAAACCGATGCAGTTTGTCATCTTGCCGGGACAAAGCCACGATGTCAAGGGCTTTGACAAACTCAACGAAGCAGCACCCCGCATCAAGCGCAAAGGACGCGGCAGACCGAAGCAACGTCCGCGTTATCTCGTTGGCGACAAAGGCTATGATGCGGATTCGATTCGGCGATCGCTGCGTCGTCAGCACACGACTCCAGTGATTCCCAAGCGCAAGAACGCCAAGCGCCGACCGCGTTTCAATCGGGGACTCTACCGTGAGCGCAACCGGATTGAGCGCTTGATCAATCGACTCAAGCAAGCTCGACGGGTAGCAACACGGTATGAAAAACGCGCAGAGAACTATCTAGCAATGTTGACAATCGCAGCAATTCTGATTTGGCTCAAATGAAGCACTACCTTACATTTAGACTTTGCAGATACGCCCTAGCGATGTGCGATCGCATATCACTTCTAAATCCGGTTCCGGCAACACAATCTGAAACGGTAAATTGCGGTTTTCTGCTAATAGATGTGTCATAGAAAACACATTGTCAAACACATCAGAAACGGAAACCGCTTTTACGTCTAATTTACCCGTACCGTATTGGGCTTTGGAAACATTGATTACTTCATCGAGCAGCTTCACCATTTTCAAAGCTGACTGATTTGCTTGCTCGATAAATTCGCGCTCTTCTTCGGGTGATTCACACAAGTCTGCAAGAATCAATTGATGTGCGCCGATCATCCCGTTTAAAGGCGATCGCAGTTCATGAGAAGTTCGCGCTAAAAATCCCGCTTTGAATTGCGCCTGTTCGAGTAGCGATCGATACGCTAACTCAAGCGACGGGTCTGGTTTTTTCCGATTGAGAAACCAGCCACCCACAAAACCAATACTTAATCCAGCGATTAAATCCACTACGTTCATCGTTGCCACCGCTAACCACGTTTACGAGTGTAGCGGTGGCAGTGAACTTCTAGGCGGTTTTACCGACCACACCTTCGACCAGCCAGTTCATCGATTCAAGCTCGATCGCGGTTGCCCCGAAATCTTTTCCGTCTGGAACAACCGTCTTTCCAGTATTGTCCTTCAGTCCACCTTTGTAGACGACAAGCGATCCAGTCTGCATCTGCGCGACAATGTTATCCGCCGACTTCTTCGCCTCAGCCGTGACTGCCGGACCAAACGGTGAAATCTTCACGAATCCATCTTTGTATCCACCTCTGAGCAAATGTGGAATTCCACCATTCATCAGCGTTTTACCTTCTTGGATCATCTTGGCATATTCGGTATACACCTTCGTCCAATCCCACTCGGCTCCGGTCAGATATCCTTTTGGTGCCAGTGATGCTTGATTCGCGTGATAGCCCGACGAGAACACACCCCGTTTTTCTGCGGTTTCCATCACAACTTTCGGACTGTCCACATGGCAGGTAATCACGTCTGCGCCTTGGTCAACTAAGCTATTGGTTGCCTCAGCTTCTTTCACCGGAAGCGACCAATCTCCGGTGAAAATCACCTGAGTCGTAATGTTCGGCTTAATGCTTCTTGCGCCCAAAGTGAAACTATTGATGTTCCGAAGCACTTGTGGAATCGGTTTTGCTGCCACAAATCCCAGCTTGCCGGACTTGCTCATATGACCTGCAACGACACCCGCCACGTACTGGGCTTCGTCAATGTAGCCGAAGTAGCTTCCGACATTTTTTGGGTGTTTTGCTGCGTCGTACATAGCGCCACAGTGGAAGAATTGCACATCCGGAAAATCGGCTGCCAGCTTCAGAATGTGCGGATCAAAGTAGCCGAATGAGGTGGGAAACAGAACGGTGGCTTTGTCCTGCTCGATCATGTTCCGCATCGCTTCCTGAACTTCAGTCGTTTCAGGAACGCTTGCTTGGTCAACCGTTTTAACGTTCAGACCTTTCAAGCCTTCTTTGCCTTGAAAATGCGCCTGGTTATAGCCAAAGTCATCTTTGGGTCCGACATAGATAAAGCCCATGACAAGCTCTTTCGCAGATGCCGGACTTGCCGCTGGACTGCCTCCTGAAGCGGTTGTGGTGTTCGTCGCAGGAGTGCATCCTGTCCATAGTTTCGAGGTTGCGCCAAATGCTCCGGTTGCGAGTAGCCCCCGAATCACTTGACGGCGGGAAACTCGTGAACGGTGCGGGTCATTCTTACTCATCGCTGGTTCCTTCAGAAATTGAATTAAATGCGATCGATTGAAGTCTGTTTTCTTCGATCGATTTGTATTGTCTATCACAATCCCGATTTGAGCGCAGTAATTAGTTCGATCGAGTCACTCACTGACCCAAATACGCCTCCTTGCATTTTGATCATGTTCAAGGCGGCAAGATAGTTACCATAATCGGTTGCACCTGTACAATCAGACAGCAACAAACATTCATAACCGCGATCGTTTGCATCTCTCATTGTTGTATGGACACAAACATCGGTCGTAATTCCCGTGAGGATCAAATTCTGAATTCCTTTGCGGTTCAAAATCAAATCTAAATCTGTTGCGTAAAACGATCCTTTTCCAGGTTTATCGATGATCACTTCTCCAGGTAAAGGCGCAAGTTCAGGAATAATTTCCCATCCGGGTTCACCGCGCACAAGAATTCGCCCACAAGGTCCTAGATCACCGATTCCGGCTCCGATTTGCTGCGATCGCCAACGTTTGTTTTCTGGCAAATCTGACAAATCCGGGCGATGTCCTTCGCGGGTATGGATGATGTGGAAGTTCAGCGATCGCATGACATTCATCACTTGACGAATCGGCTCGATCGGCGCACGAGTGAGCGATAAGTCATAGCCCATTTTGTCTACATATCCACCTTTACCGCAAAAGTCCGTTTGCATATCAATGATGATCAGCGCTGTATTTTCAGGACGCAGATCGCCGTTGAACGGATACGGATACGGGTCAGCCTTGACGAACATTCGATTACGCTCCAGTTACAGTTGGCACTTCACCACGATACGATCGAGTGGGCGCATCAAATCCGCAAGAAGTTCCATCGGTGTAAATTACTTCGTCTTCCCAAGGCAATCGATAACTCTCATTCACCAAATCTTGCATGTAAGTGTAAGGACAATCTTGCGCCCCACCTTTGACTGCAACATATCCTCGATGTCCAAATTGATAAATATTGTTTTCAACACTCCAATGCTTCCGAGCCTCCCGCACTAAATCCGGTCGCAGTTCGGCGGTGATGATTTCATCGGGTCGGTGACTTCCCATCACCAGCGGCATTCCATCAAAATTCACAAACATTCCTTCGCCCATTGAATCAAACGTGCCATCTGAACCACACATACAAACTGAAGCCGTGTACATCAGATTACAGAACGCATTCGCTTGATTCGTAATTTGCCAGGAATGACGAATTGGAGCCGTATAGCCCGCTGTGCGAATCATAATCTCTGCCCCTTTGTAAGCACATTCACGCGCCATTTCGGGGAACATACCATCGTGACAAATGACAAGAGCGATCGTGCTTCCATTCGGACCTTCACACACCGGAATCCCTAAGTTTCCAGGCTCCCAAGGTTCCACCGGAACCCAAGGGTGCAGTTTGCGGTAATACAGTTTGAGTTTGCCTGTGTCATCAATGATGATGCCGCTATTGTAGGGATTGCCGTGGGGGTTGTATTCCATAATCGAAAAACATCCCCAGATGTGATGGTCACGACACGCTTTCTGAAAGGCTTGCACTTCTTTGCCATCCAAGCGGCACATGATGTCTGGATTGGTATCCATCGACAATCCATGCAGTGAATACTCTGGGAATACGACTAAATCCATCGTGGGCATATTTCGCCGCGCCTTGCCGACCATCTGACAAATGCGATCGGTTTGCGCTGCTAAATCATCGGACGTTACAACATTCGGAAGCTGTAACTGCATCATCCCCAAAACAACGCCATTCGGAGTCTTGTTTAATCCACCCAACCCACTCATGATCCGCCCTCTAGAATGATTGTGTGTCAGCTTTATCACACTTTTTCGAGGGCAATTCGTGCTTTGTGATACGAGTCTACAAAAGTTGCTTCAAGCGCTCTACAAACGCAGGTTTATCAAAAATTGCAAGGCTCTTTTGACGTAACCATTTCCCGTCACAGCGTTGATCTTCACCTTTGAGCATTTCGATGCAAGCGATCGCAACTTTATCCGGATCACGATGCGGAACTTGCCACCCCAATCGCCCATCTTGCAGCGGATCAGCCGATCCATCCGCATCCCCTGACAGCACCGGAACCCCGCAAGCCATCGCCTCAAGATAAACAATTCCAAAGCCTTCTTGTGACGGCATCACATACGCATCCGCCAGACAGTAATGTTTCGGCAGTGCATCAGTCGCGACAAATCCAGCAAAGACGACTCGATCGCTCACTCCCAATTCTTCCGCCAGTTTTGCAAGTCTCGGCTGATCATCTCCCCGCCCAATCACTAAATATTTCACATCCGGGAAGACTTTCAGAATTTGCGGCAAGGCTCGAATCGTCACATCGACTCCTTTGTAAGGATCACCCGACCATAAACGAGCCACAGTCATCAGCACTTTGCAATTCTCAAGCTGATAGTTCTGCAAGAGTTCTAGATCTTTTGTTTGAGGTCGAAAAACTGCTCCATCAACTGCACAAAAGAGAAAATCAGCTTTGTCGTGTGCAATTCCATTCGCTGCACAAGCCCGATCGCAAGAATACCGACTAATCGCCCAAATGCGATCGGCATTCTGCAACGCTTTCTGCTTCCGATTTGGTAACGGCTCCCAAACTTCTTTACCGTAAGTCAGCACGGTATAAGGAATTCCCAACGGTTTACACAGAGCTTCAATCAACGGAGCCAGCAGAATATGACCGCAGAAGACCCGCTCTGGGCGATGCGTCAGGAGATGGGCGAAAAGCGCGATCGCGAACTTCATGCGTCCCACGATCGGCGATTTCGCTTTGTAGTAGTGGAACCGAAATCGCTCAGAAACAAGCGAATTCTCGACCGTCGCATCATCCCGCAGCAAAAACACATCCGCACTCAAATCCAATTGCGAATAAGCTTGCAAAATGTCTTTGACGTAAGACTGAATCCCGCCTTCACAGGAAAAGACTTGAAGAAAAACGAAAACGTGATTGGTATGGGGCATAAATCAGGAAAAAGGGCGAACCGCAGTCCGCCCAGAAGAGCATCAGATTACCCTCTTTTTAAATGCCCAAAATAAAAGCCTGATCGCACAATTAGTCACTCGGTCGAACGCGCTTCAGCATTTCCACGAGAATAATATGCGCTTCTTTAGCATCTTTCAAAGTGCGATCGAACTCCACACGCAGGGGAACGGTTTCTTCGTTCACCTGTGCTAACAATTCCATGCCTTTTTCATCGATCGACTTCATTTCAGCAGCCGTTGCATCCTTCACTTTGCCAAAATACTGTGCGTACACCAGCACCGAATCACTATGATCTTTGTTCATGTGATTACAAATACGATCGCTGACCGCAGGCGAAAAGGCTTCACTGACGGATTCAGACATAACTTTCTCCTTTGCACTGATTCCGATGATATCGCAATCTGATTCGGAGAAAACGACTGCGATCGTCGCTAATCTTTCTAAGCTTTACGGGTTGATGAGATACTACGAACAGATAAATCTCTCTAAATCGTATGAAGTTCGAGTGGAATCACGAGAAGAACAAATCAAACTTAGCAAAGCATCAACTCGATTTTGCCGACGCTCCTCGGATCTTCAATTCCCCACTTCGGATCACTTTAGATGAACGTCAAGATTACGAAGAGGAGCGATGGATTGGTCTAGGAATGTTGGATGGACGTATCATAGTGATAGTCTTTACCGAACCCGATGAAGACACCATTAGAATTATTTCCCTTCGCAAAGCTTTACCCTATGAGCGAAAACTCTACGAGCAATATCTCAGAAACGAATTGGGAGAAAGTTGATTCACTCACAGAACAAGAAATTGATACCTCTGACATTCCTCCAATTACTGAAGAGCTTTTCAAAAAATCTCGATGGTGGAAGCCCGCTAACTCGCTAAATGTATTAGTTGAGATTGATGCTGATACTTTGGCATGGTTCCGGAGCCAGGGTGAAGACTGCGAAAGAAGGATGGCGGCGGCATTGCGAATTTATGCAAGTGCTCACAAGGCTTAATCTTCATAGTGAAGCGATCGCAAAATTAAACGGTGCTATTTCTTACTACTGGAGGAGGCGACTACCTGACTAACAACTAGCGCGATCGAACTTCTCACTTTCGACAGATGAACCGACCTTTCACAATCTGGTTTCGTCTTGGGTGTAGTTTTGTCCTGACAACCGATGCAGCGAAAAACAGTCTGGTGTGTAGGAATCTTACTAACCTGTGCAACGTTCTTCAGTCCTCAACCCAGTTTTTCTAATCCTGTCGCTGAACCTGTACGAGAATCTCAGCCGACCGCACAACCTTTAAGATTGGAAATCCGGCTCAAACAGCGACGAGTGAATATCTATCAAGGCGATCGCAAAGTCAAAAGTTACGCGATCGCAGTTGGTAAACCTGGATGGGAAACTCCGACTGGTAACTTCACCATCAAGCAGAAAATTCGCGACCCCGAATGGATTCACCCACTCAACGGCTCCAAAGTTCCCGGCGGTGATCCCGAAAATCCACTGGGACGCTACTGGATTGGCTTTTGGACAGACGGCAAGAACTGGATCGGCTTTCACGGCACACCAAACCCAGAATCCGTCGGCACTGCGGCATCACATGGCTGTATTCGGATGTACAACCGCGATGTCGAAGAACTGTTTGGCAAAGTCAGCCTAGGGACAGAAGTTATCGTCAAAAATTAAACGGTTTAGGAAATTTCGCCTACAAACAAATCGAACCACAGAGGGAGCATTTTCGGGATCAACAATTCCTACACTGCAACCTGTGGTGGTGAGTCCAAATCGGATTCTCGCTTCCGCCCATTCGGTGGGTTTCAATCGCAAACCGGACTTGTCAATATTCAAACAAGGGAGAGACCGATGAACGGAAAGATTAAGAAATTTGCAGGTACGATCGTGGTCACAGGCTTTGGATCGTTGCTCACTCTACCTGCAATGGCACAATCGCCGCTAAACCCCAATCCCAGTATTTTTAGCGAAGCACCCTACAATCGAACCCTGGCGCAAGCAACTCCAGATAGCTCGATGCCAATGAGTACTCCATCGAGCAGCACTCCCCGCAACTCTACACCTTCACTGGCAAAAGTTAATCCAAATCCAAGCATTTTCAACGAAGCTCCCTACAATCGGGCTGCCTCGGTTTCGTCAGATTCCTCGCTGATTTCTCCAAGCAGTGCAACTCCTAGTAGCTCAACGGATTCAACTTCTGGAGCAACCGCACAAACTTCCCCAACTCCGAGCAGCCCAACGGTTACTCCTGAAACCACGAGTCCAACATCGCCCACCAGCACACCTTCTTCCGGTGATGTTGCCGTTCCGACTGAACCTTCATCGGGATCGACGCAAAGTTCGCCCACTAGCACACCAGGTTCATCGACTCAAACCACACCGGGTACGATCACACCCGATTCAACCATCCCTTCGACCACACCGGGTACGACGACCCCTGATTCAACCACAACACCGGGTACATCGACTCCCGGTTCAACGACCACACCAGGGACGACTACACCCGATTCAACAATTCCTTCAACTACAACACCAGAGCAAAACACAACCCCATCCACAACAACTCCTGACTCAACAACTCCTGACTCAACCACCACGCCATCTAACACTGACGGCGGTAGTGGCACTCCCGGTGGCGTTCGTGCGCTCTGGTAACCTGACCTAAACAGCGAAGAGGGATGCGTTGAACATCCCTCTTTTTTGCGTCAATTCAAATGTGTTGCCCATTGTTTGGCAATTTCAGCCGTGCCGTACCATTTCCCTCCAGGCGATCGCGGTGAATGCCAAACTCCTTCATACACTAAATTTTCTGCTCCTTCTAAGTGAGCCGCTTCGATCGGCGTAATTCCATCGCCCCAAACATCTCCTCGTCCGCCTGTCAATTGATAGCTGCTATACGCTAACCAGCTTCCTAACCGACGCGCTCCGAACACAGATTTTCCAGCGACACAAACATATCGAACGCTGGGATAAAACGCACCGGGATAAGTGAAATTCACAAAGTTCAAATTCTTCAGCGTCCACCGCTCGTAGCTTGTTTGCGGCGTTCCGAGCGTGCACAAAGTTGAAACATACTGGTGAGCTTGCCAAGCGTAAGTCCGGTTATCTACAATCCCATGCACGTCGTAAGCTTTTTCACCAAGATAAATCCGTGAGATCCACCCTCCTGCCGAATGTCCAACTAAATTAACTTTTTCTGTGTTGTAAGTCTGCCGAACTTGCTGCACTGTTCGATCGAGTGCTTCTAAAATCGGCAATACCGATCGACCGCCCAACGTTGGCAACCAGTCCCGTCTCACTAACGGCACTGTCACCGCTGGAATTCCAAGATCAATCAAGGTTTGCTGCATGTCGCGATAGTCGATCGCGCCTGCAAGATACCCCGGCAAAATTACAGTCGGCAGTGCCATAACTCGAAGAAACGAAACAGTTCATATAGGATCTTAAAGTATTTCACAGTTTCGCTTATGTCTCTTGCTCCCTGGCGATCGATTCTCTCAGGTGCCCTTCATCGCAATCGATCGCTGCCTTATGCTCGATATGCTCAACTCGCCACCGTCCGACCCGATGGAAAACCTGCTAATCGTACGATCGTGTTTCGCGGCTTTCTCGAAGACACCAATCAGCTTAAATTCGTGACCGACGATCGCAGCGAAAAACCCAAACAAATCGAGCATTGTCCCTGGGCTGAACTTTGTTGGTATTTTCCAAATACACGCGAACAGTTTCGGTTTGCAGGAAAATTAAGCCTAATCGATCACACGAATCCCGATGAGAAGCTGCAAAAAGCACGCCAACTCATTTGGCAAGAACTTTCAGATAGTGCCCAACTTCAGTTTGCTTGGGAGCATCCCGGACAACCTCGTGCAGCGAGTGAAACCTTTTCGCCACCTGCACCAGGTCAGACTGATCCACTCCCGCAGTTCTGTCTACTCCTTCTCGATCCAACCGACGTGGATCATTTAGAACTCCGAGGCGACCCGCAGAATCGCCATCAATACCATCTCAACGAAAACGGCTGGACGGTTGAAGAAGTGAATCCTTAAGGGAAAGGTGCTGCTGCGGTCGAGGGCGTTCCTTGGAAGTTGAATTCCATCTGCCGCATCACGCTACTCACGACGGTAAACGGTTGCCGAGTTCCGATCGGGAAATTTGACCCTTCTGGCTCGATCACATATTGCCCTGGCGCTAATCGGAGTTGGAACGCGCCGCCTTCACCCGCATAGAGACGAATCACTCGATCTCGTCCAGCAGTTGAAATCTTGATGAACCCAGTGTAAGGACGTGGCGCACAAGACGCAGCCGGAGCGGATATCGAACAAATCGGAGTTAGGGTAATTCTGCCAGAAATGCCGCTATTCAATGCCGCTCCTGATCCAGGCATGGTACGGAGATCTGGAGTAGCAGGTAGTGCTGGCAAGGGTTGACCCCGCTCTCCGGGCATCGGAACCGGATCGATCGGAATTCGTCGAATTGAACGACGAATCGTAGGTAATGCGGGTCTTGGAGTAGGAGTGATCACAGAAGGTCTGACCGGAATCGGGATCGGACTCGGAATGATCCGACCAGCCGGAACCACGTCTGGGGTCACGGGGAGCGCAGACGGAGCTGAAATAGGATCGATAGGGGGCGGGGCAACCTGCGCGATCACTCGATTCGCTAGCGGACTCAGAACACCTGCTAACACGACTCCAGACACGCCAAGAACGATCGTACGCGACTTCGTTAAGCCAAACATTGCACTTTTCCTACCTGGGACATGGCTTAATTTTTAGCACAGAGCGATCGCGCAATTGTTAGGTTTTCCCGTTTCTTGATGAAAGCTTCAAGAGTGCTTTTAAGCGTCTACTTGTTGAATAATTCCATCGCCTTCAATTCGGAGTTTTCGCCCTCTCCAATAAGCGCTTCGTCCCACACTCCCGATCGTCCAAATGATGAAACTCAAGAAATCTCGAAACGGTAACGCCCATACCCAGCGCAATAGTGCAGGACTATTCATACTAAATACTGCAATGAAAGATTGAGTATAACGAATCACATACGTTACGGATGAAAGCGCGATCGCCCAAGCTGAAAAATTAGAAATTAACAGCAACGGAAGACAGAATACAGTTCCGTAACAAAAGATCATTGTGTAATAAATGCTACCTTTGTTAAACCGAATCGTTCGCGACCATCGCAATTCTCGCTGAAATAGTTCGTTAAGAGTTTCTCTCCCGGTATCCGATTCTAGAACTAAGTGTGAAAGTTCGACTTTATAACCTGCTTTTGCGGCTCGTTTTCCTAAATTGTGGTCGGAGCCAATTCGATTGAGCTGTAGCCCGCCGAAGTTCATCAAAGTTGTTTTACGAACCGCGATCGTGACTCCGATCGCAAACTGTAATCCTCGATCGATTGTCCGTGCGATCAAAGCACTCGGAATAAAATCACAGCACCGTCCCAACGATGCTACCGCTGAAGTGAAAAACTGAGGATTGTGCGCGATGTAAGCACAGGTGACCACATCGACACGATCGAGTGGCGCGGTGACGGTTTGAATGTAATCGGGCTGAACTCGAATATCACTATCTACGAAAATCAAAGTCTCGTACTTATTTTTCTCTAATAGATAGCTGAGGGTACTGTCTTTGTGATTAATCCCACGCGGAGGAAGCCCGACGAAAACCTGAACGCGATCGGGAAACTGCGCCTGTAATTGATGCAGAACTGGAACTGCTGGATCTTCCGGATCAACAACACCAAATAACACTTCGTATTCGGAATAGGTTTGCGTACATAGAGAAGACCAATTTTCGATCGCGCCCTCGTCCAATCCACAGATCGGAACCAAGATCGAGACAGGCTCTTGATGAGATGGGTGACTGAATTGAGGTTCTGAAAAAAACTGATAAGTAAACCAAGCACACGCCAAATAAAACGCAATTGATCCCAGAATCAGGATCACCAACACTATTTCAACCCAAAACATTCTGCTTTAACCTACCGCGAACATTCCCCCAGCTTTTCAAACCATCACTGGGACTGACTTCTATCTTGGACATGATATTGCGCGATCGGAGTTCCGAGAAAAAAAATGCCTCTTCTATCGAGAAGAGGCATCTGCAATTGAACAGAAAATTAGTCTTTTTTCTTTTTCTTCTTTGCCCTGCGGCGCTGCATCAAGGTCGCGAATCCAACGGCTGCACTTGATCCAAGAATGGTCATCGGTTCAGGAATGACTTCAGGAGGCGTACCACCGCCACCGCCGCCACCACTGCCGCCACCGCCATCATCACCGCCCGCGATCGCAAACCCTAATCCAGTTAAGCCAGCAACCGCCACCAGAGGCAGCAAGAATCCGCCACCCGTCGTTCCTCCAGCAATGGGCGCAACGGGAACTTGACCGATCGGCGTTCCGGGTGAAATCGGTGAGACGACTGGCGGCGGTTCACCCTGTCCGATTGGACAAGCGGTATCGCGCAAGCGCACAGTAAAGTCATCGAAATCGCGGTCTTGGGCTGGACGATTGCGGACGATTCTCGATCCGGTGTCGTCCCAGCCGATCTGCATTCCTCCGGTTTGGCACAAGGCATTAATGTTGCCTGTAAAGCGGACGTGCTGTTCTGCGTTGGGATTCAAGCGATCGGTTGAATATAAAATACCCGTCGGTCTACCGTTAAATGAGGACTCTAAATAGAACACATAATCGTTATTCGGGCGGAACGTGTATCGGTTTGCGGTTTGAGGAACCGCGTTTCCGGGCGTTCCGGGGAAGTCTAGCTGTGTGCCAGCGTCGTCGATTTTGGTAGATGGACGGAAAATCGTATCGGGACTATCCGAGGGTCTCGTTTCGATCAGGAGTGGTGTCTTCTCCTTGGTCGTTAGGTTGATCACTCCAAATGTTGATTGGTAAGCGCCGTGTGACTCCACGAACTCAGATTCGAGGGTGGCATCCCGATTCACTCGCACCCCTTCATTGCCGATCGACAAATCCGCCGCCCGCACTGGAAGTGCCAAACTGCTCGTCAACCAACCAAGTGAGAGCGTGAGAGCGATCGTGCTACCACGATGCCGACGCGATGATTCTTTCAGGTTCTCCACAGGAGCACAGCGGAACTGAGGCTGTCTCCTCACACACTTCCTTGAAGTAGGACTTTCTTCTGGCACCATCTAAAGCTGACTCTGCGAAAGGACTATATAAACAACGCCCTGGCGCTCACTGCTGTAAGCTGACTTCGCCAAGGGCAGCTATGAGGAGCGCGACTTTACTTTCCGCTCAGCGTAAATTTTTTATGCAAAATAAGCATCGATCCTACGAGGGATCAGATGGCTTCGCGGGAATTATGTCGCTCGAACTATCTGAGTCAAATCTGAGTAGCTAATTAGAACCAGCACGCTGAACCTATGGGTCTTTTGACCCATGCGTGCTGTCACTGCAAGAAGAGCGATTGCGCTTTCACAGCTTCCTCATTCTACAAATGGTGCGATTTCTTGCAAGATGCGATCGAGTTCCTACATGGTGCAAAAAACTGCGTGAGGCTGCAAATACTGACGGCAATACCTACTTTTAATTACTAAGAACTCACTTGGCTACACCCTGCACCCTACTGATCCTGCCTTCGTGAAGTTCTAGTTACCCCTAAATTAATTTTGATGAGGATCTATCACATCTGTCCAATGGTAGGGATTGGTTGCGTTGTTCAGGTTTCCTCACCTGCGTGATAGGAGCTACGAACCAAAGGAGCCGATCGCACATGAGAAAATCCCAATTCTTTCGCGATCGTTCCCAACCGCTCGAATTCGTCAGGATGCCAATACTTCTGAACGGGCAAATGTTCGAGAGAAGGGCGCATATACTGACCAAGCGTGACGCGATCGCATTCGACGGTTCTCAAATCTTTCAGCGTTTCGATCACTTCGTCTTCGGTTTCACCATGCCCCAACATCAAACCGGATTTAGTGGGAATGGTTGGATTGAGTGCTTTGACGGTTTGCAAGACTTGGAGGGTTCGATCGTATTTTGCCCCGCGTCGTACCGGAGCCTGTAACCGTTTCACCGTCTCAATATTGTGGTTATAGCAAGCAGGTTTTTCATTCACGATCGTGGCAATCCGCTGCTGTTGTAATTCTTGGGGCGAAAATCCGTCTTGCCGTCCGCCCCAGAAATCCGGAGTTAAGACTTCAATTTGCGTTCCCGGATTCATGACCCGAATTTGTCGCATCGTTTCGGCAAACCATCCGGCTCCTTGATCGGCTAAATCATCCCGCGCTACCGAAGTTAAAACGACGTATTTTAATCCGAGAAGTTGTACCGATTCAGCGACTTTTTGCGGTTCGTCGGCATCGAGTGGCATCGGGGCATGACCTTTATCGACTTGGCAGAAAGCGCACGATCGCGTACAGGTTGGACCCATTAGCAAAAAGGTTGCTGTCTTTTGGGCGTAACATTCTCCCCGATTTGGGCAGCGTCCTTCTTCACAAATTGTGTGAATCTGCCGCTGTTTGATGATTTGTTGCACTGTGGAAATTTCACTGGCATTCCCCATCGAGCGCCGCAACCAGTCAGGCATCGATTGAATCAGGGCGCGACGGTCAGAAAGTGCCGATCGATCAGTTTGAGAGGACATAAACGGGGGAATGCTAAGGGTCAGTTCGATGAAGATTGTCGCAAGTCGGGAGCAGAAAGTATGAAGTTTCTTTATCCAAACTCATTATAGGCAGAGAGACTGACTGGAGTGGAGTGCGAAAGCTGTCCGTGTTTTGCTCATATCGAGTAACATTTATCACGAGATTGCGACGCGACAATCCGTTTTCCTATTGAAAAGATTCGGTCAGGAGCGCAGTTGTTTCTGTCGCATCGTTTTCCGGCGAGTCCTACCCGATTCATTGCGATTTTGCAGATCACCCTAGAGGAGTTCAATTGTGGCAAGTCACAAAGTCATAGTTATCGATGATAGCGCCGTGATTCGGAACATGGTGCGCGATATGTTGCCGAAAGGCAATTTTGAAGTGTTGGAAGCGAAGGATGGTCTACAGGGAATCAATTTGATTCGGCAGGAACGTCCGACGCTGATTATGCTGGATTTCTTGTTACCCCGAATGAGCGGTTGGGAAGTGTATCAGCAGATTCAGAGCAGTACTGAACTGCAAACGATTCCTTTGGTGCTGATGTCCGGGCGCAAAGAGGAAGTTGCGGAGAAGCTGCAAGAGCCGTTTGAATATTTCGAGTTTGTGCAAAAGCCGTTTGACCAGAAGGGCTTGATTGATGCAATCAAGTTGGCGATGACCAAGGCGAAACGTCGTCCAGCAGCGATCGTACCTCCGACTCCAGCGGCGACGGTTTCAGCGGATGCGGCGGAAATTCAAGCGCTGAATCAGAAGATTGTGAAGATGCAGGCGGAGATTGATGGTCTGAAGAAACAAATGGGGCAGTTGTTGACGTTTGTGAAGCAGAAGCTGAAGTAAGTATCAGTTTGAAGCGAAAGAGCGCTACAGGAAGAACGTTTCTTGTAGCGCTTTTGCTTGAAAAATTTCAGCAATTCATCACGCTAGGACTCTGGGGTTTCCTTTCTGCGCCATCCGGGTTTGACCACCTGACGGGCACGAGCGATCGCTAAACAATCATTTGGTAAGTTTTCGGTAATCGTCGAGCCTGCGGCAGTGGTGACATCTTCGCCGATTGTAATCGGTGCCACCAAGCAATTATTCGAGCCAATTTTAGTACGATCGCCGATCGTTGTCGGATGCTTCTTGACGCCGTCGTAATTCACCGTAATTGTTCCGGCTCCGATATTGACGCGCTTCCCGATCGTGGCATTCCCCAAGTACGACAAGTGAGCCGCATTTGTCCGCTCTCCTAACGTCGTATTTTTCAGTTCCACAAAGTTCCCGACTCGGCAACCCGCACCAATCTCAACGGGTGCTCTGAGATGCGAGTAGGGTCCGATCTGAGCATCGTTGTGAATCACGCTACCTGTCACGACTGAAAACAGGACGGTTACATTTTCTCCAATCTGGCTATCTTCAATCAGGCTACCGGGACCAATTCGGCTTCCAGCTTTGATGATCGTATTGCCGCGTAAATGCGTTTGAGGTTCGATCGTCACATTTGCTTCGAGTTCGACCGTATCGTCGATCGTGACACTCGCCGGATCGATAATCGTGACTCCTGCTTTCATCCAGCGATCGCGAATCCGGTTTTGCAAAACTGAATAGGCTTGTGCGAGTTGAGCGCGATCGTTAATTCCTAAAACTTCCTGATAATCCGGCACATCTACGACTGTCACCGCATCAAAGAAGTTAATCGCATCGGTGATGTAATACTCTTTCTGATCGTTATTCGAGGTCAGTTTGGGCAGGACTTGAACCAGATCTTTCCAGCGAAAACAGTAGGCTCCAGCGTTAATGCGGCGATTTTGTTTTTGGTTGATCGTGCAATCGCGATCTTCAACAATTTCCGTCAGAATCTGATTTTCATCGCAAAAAACCCGCCCGTATCCGGTTGGATCGGGAATGTGAGCCGCTAATAATGTCGCTGCATTCTTTTTCGATCGATGCGTTTCCAACAAAAGCGCCAACGTTTCAGAACGGATCAGCGGTAAATCGCCATTCAATACAATCAGGTCGTCATCGAAATTCTCAAGCGACGGAATCAACTGCTGGATCGCGTGTCCGGTGCCTAATTGCTCGGTTTGTTCGACAAATTCGATTTCTGCGGGATAGTTCGCTAACGCTTCTCGAACTAAATGAGATTGGTAGCCGACAATCACCAATCGTCGAGACGGAGCGAACACGTCCCCGTGCGCCAGAGGCATCGCGCTTGTACTGTTTAGAACTCGTTCAATGAGCGATCGACTGCCCAACGGATGCAACACCTTGGGTAAATCCGATTTCATCCGCGTTCCACGACCTGCCGCCAGAATTGCCACCGCTACCATAGCTTTTTCATTTCTCAATACGAGAGGGAGTATACCGTGAGTCGGTTTCTTCCTTCATCTCTTAGCCGACTTCCACCGGAGCTTTTTTATTTTTATCGAGATCTAATAGTACAATTGACTCACTCTCTGAACCGAAACCATGCGCCGCGATTCGATCTTCTATGCCCTGTTCCAGCAATCCCCAACTTTGCTGTTTGAGTTTTTGGAGTCTGCACCGTCCAATGCTGCGGAATATCGATTTGATTCTGTTGCAGTCAAAAAGCCAAAATTTGAAATTGATGGTGTGTTTCTGCCGCCTGAGAATCAATTGCCTGGAATTGTCTACTTCTGCGAGGTGCAATTTCAGAAAGATGAGCAACTGTACGAACGGCTATTTGGCGAATCGTTTCTGTATTTTTATCGCAATCGGGTACGCTTCTCGGATTGGCGAGCTGTGATTATTTATCCTTCTGCTAATACCGAACAGCGAGACATTCTCCCGTTTGAGGATTTGCTGAATGGGAACCGCGTTTACCGAATCTATCTCGATCGATTAGGAGACATTCAAACTCTCCCGTTGGGGATTGCACTGATGGTGTTAACCACGATCGCTGAAAGTCGAGCGGTAGAAGCGGCGCGGAATTTGCTCGATCGAGTGCAACAGTCTGAGCTTTCCGCTCAAAATAGACGTGGCATCATGGAGATGATCACAACGATTCTGGCTTACAAGTTCACCAATTTAGGAAGACGGGAAATCGAACAAATGCTTGGAATTGAACTTCAACAAACGCGGTTTTATCAGGAAGCAAGAGAAGAAGGACTTCAGGCAGGACGTGAAGAAGGACTTCAGGCAGGACGTGAAGAAGAACGTCGATCGCTGATTCTCCTTCTACTCAATCAGAAGCTTGGAGCGCTTTCAGAAGGGACGATCGCGGAAATTTCTGCCCTCAATGCTGAGCAATTAGAGGCATTGGCGATCGCGTTGTTGAATTTTTTGGGGCTGGATGATTTGAGAAGATGGCTAGATTCTAATCCTTAATGATTTAATCAAAAAGTTTAGCGATCGCGCTCAAAGTCTCGATCGAACAGCGTTATGATCAAAACTCCCGGATACCCCATTCGTAATTTGTGATTGAGTCGTCTCAGAGTGCTGTACCCTTGATTGCGTTTCTACTCAATTGCGCCAATCTGATTACGAAACTCCGATCGACGAACTTAAAGGAAGAAGCACTGTGACGCATTCTGATTTTCTCGCTAAGTCCGATCCCCTGCTCGCTGAAATGATGCAACAAGAACTGCAACGCCAGCGAGATCATCTAGAACTGATTGCCAGCGAGAACTTTACGTCTCCTGCGGTGATGGAAGCTCAAGGCTCGGTTCTGACGAACAAATACGCTGAAGGTCTGCCGACAAAACGCTATTACGGCGGGTGTGAATTTGTCGATCGCGTTGAGCAACTCGCCATCGATCGCGCTAAAGAACTGTTCGGAGCCGCACACGCAAACGTGCAACCCCACTCCGGCGCACAAGCGAATTTTGCAGTGTTTCTCACCCTGCTCCAACCCGGCGACACGATCATGGGGATGGACTTGTCTCACGGTGGACACCTAACCCACGGATCGCCTGTAAACGTCTCCGGTAAATGGTTCAAGGTGCAGCACTACGGAGTCAATCAAACCACTGAGCGTTTGGATTTTGACCAAATTCGCGATCTGGCGCTGCAACATCGTCCGAAGCTTTTGATCTGTGGGTACTCAGCTTATCCGCGTGTGATCGAGTTTGAGAAATTTAGAGCGATCGCGGATGAAGTCGGAGCTTATCTCTTAGCTGATATTGCTCACATTGCTGGATTGGTCGCGTCTGGACATCATCCGAACCCAATCCCTTATTGCGATGTGGTGACTACGACGACTCACAAAACGCTGCGGGGTCCAAGAGGCGGATTGATTCTGACTCGCGATGCAGAACTCGGTAAGCAGTTAGATAAATCAGTGTTCCCCGGGAGCCAAGGCGGACCTTTGGAACACGTTATCGCTGGAAAAGCTGCCGCATTCGGAGAAGCTCTAAAACCAGAATTCAAAACCTATTCGGGTCAAGTGATCGAAAACGCGAAAGCGATGGCAACTCAGCTTCAAAATCGCGGCTTCAAACTGGTTTCTGATGGAACCGATAATCACTTGATGCTGGTCGATCTGCGATCGATTAACATGACCGGAAAAGTAGCGGATCAGCTTGTTAGCGGCGTGAACATTACCGCGAATAAAAACACCGTTCCGTTTGATCCAGCTTCGCCGTTTGTCACGAGTGGGCTGAGACTTGGATCGCCTGCGATGACCACTCGCGGTATGGGAACGGTTGAATTCACCGAAATCGCGAATATCATTGCCGATCGCTTACTCAATCCTGAAGATGAAAGCGTCGCTCAAGATTGTCGTCGTCGGGTAGCGGCATTGTGCGATCGCTTCCCGCTTTATCCTCATCTCAGTGCTCAAGTTCCAGCATTGGTATAAATTTTGCTGATTCTCCCGATGGAGAGCAGCGTCACTGAATAATCGTAACGAGGGCATCCTGAACGGGTGCCTTTCTTTTTGTTGCCTTTGGGTAGATGACGATCGAGCTAAAAAAAATATGAATGAAACCAGGAATTTCGTTCATAATTCTTTGCTGAGGATTGCTGAATCTGTAGTACACTCTGCCTGAAGCTTTTGTCCTTCCTACTTGCGAGTTCTGATGCCGTTCTTTGCTGCATTTCTGATTTCATTCCTGGTTGTTCTCGTAGCAACCCCGATCGTTAATCGCCTCGGTAAGCGAGTGGGATTAGTCGATAAACCAAATCATCGCAAAGTCCATAAGCGCCCAATGGTCAGACTGGGCGGCGTGGCAATGTTTATCGGTGTGGTGGTGGCTCTATTGATTGTTTGGTCAACGGGTGGATTTGGAGTACTCAAACCGGGCAAAGAATCGGAAGTGTGGGGAGTCGCGATCGGTGGAATCGCTTTCTTTTTGATCGGACTTGCAGATGATTTGTTTAGCCTTTCACCCAAAACTCGATTACTTTTGCAGTTCGTTGTGGCTGGATTGGCGTGGCAGTCTGGTGTTCAGATTGATTTCTTGACAAATCCGATCGCGGGACTCGTTTCGCTTCCCGAATGGGCAAGTTTGCCAATTACGGTGATCTGGCTCGTGGGAATGGCGAACGCGATTAACTGGATTGATGGACTCGATGGATTAGCAGCGGGCGTTTCAGGAATTGCAGCATTTGTGATGTTCTGGACTTGCCTGTTTATGGGACAGCCTCAAGCGGCTTTGTTTGCGGCTGCGCTGGCGGGTGCAACTTTCGGATTTTTGCGCTACAACTTCAATCCGGCTCAAATTTTTATGGGTGATGGGGGCGCGTATTTTATTGGGTTTACGCTAGCGGGTGTGGGCGTGATTGGTTTAGTAAAAAGCGTCACAACTGTTGCGGTATTGTTGCCTTATGTCATTTTGGCGGTGCCGATTTTGGATATGTCGGCGGTGATTGTCGATCGCTTACGTCGCGGGAAATCGCCGTTCGTGGCTGATAAACGCCATTTACATCATCGATTGCTGAAAGCGGGACTTTCTCAGCGTTTGGCGGTGCTATTTATCTACTCGCTGACGTTGTGGGCGGGAAGTTTAGCGATGGCGGTTTCGGGAATGCCGAGTGGAGTCGGATATGCGATCGCTGCTACGATCGTCTTGAGCGTGACCAGTTGGCAAGTGTGGCGGACAGCAAGATGAATGCGGAAATTATCAGCGTCGGAACTGAGCTTTTATTAGGAAATATTCTGAACTCGAATGCTCAGTTTCTCGCTCAACAGTTTGCGGAATTGGGGATTCCTCATTATTTCCAAACGGTTGTGGGGGACAATCCGGAGCGGTTGAAGCAAGCGATTGGAGTTGCCAGCGATCGCGCAAATTTAATCGTGTTTACGGGTGGCTTGGGTCCGACTCCAGATGATTTAACGACTGAAACGATCGCTGATTTTTTCTCAACTCCTTTAGTCGAAAAGCCCGAAATCGTTGAGGATATTGCCGCAAAATTTGCTCAACGCGGTCGCCAAATGACCGACAATAACCGCAAGCAAGCCCTCTTTCCCGAAGGTGCAGATATTCTCTACAACACACTGGGAAGCGCTCCCGGTATCATTTGGCAACCTCGCCCAAATTTGACGATTCTCACCTTTCCGGGTGTTCCGACTGAGATGAAGCATATGTGGCATGAAGTCGCTGTGCCCTATCTCAGACAGCAAGGATGGGGCAAAGAAATCATCGTCAGTCGGACGCTCCGGTTTTGGGGAATCTCAGAATCAGCCTTAGCGGAAAAGGTCGGAACGTTCTTCGATCTGCAAAATCCAACTGTTGCGCCTTATGCCAACTACGGAGAAGTGAAACTCCGAATCTCAGCAAAATCGCCTTCAGATCAAGCGGCTCAGGAATTAATCGCCCCGATCGAACAGCATTTAAGAGAAATTGCAGGGATTGATTGTTATGGAGCCGATGAAGATTCGCTGGCTTCAGTAGTCGGACAGCTTTTGATGGATCAAGAATCAACGCTGAGTGTAGCGGAATCTTGTACGGGTGGCGGATTGGGTCAAATGCTGACTCGTGTGGCTGGAAGTTCGGCTTACTTCTGGGGTGGCGTGATCTCTTATGACAATTCGGTGAAAGAGGATCTTTTGGGCGTTGATCCGAACGCGATCGCAACTCAAGGAGCGGTGAGCGCGATCGTGGCTGAACAAATGGCGGCAGGAGTAAGATCGCGCCTCAACACTACTTGGGGAATTAGCATTACAGGTGTCGCAGGTCCCGGAGGCGGTTCAGATGAAAAACCTGTTGGACTCGTTTATATTGGATTGGCGAATCCAGAAGGGGCAGTCAGTCAGCGATATCGATTTGGCGATCGTGGGCGCGATTGGATTCGGCAGGTCAGTGCTTGTAGCGCTCTAGATCAACTTAGACGAAGATTGTTAAGGAACCTCTAAGTTTTGTGGCTTGATTTTAATCTGTCTTTCGGTATGATGAATGAATACTGATTTCCCCACCTTGGGGATCATTGGTTTTCAAAAAGCTCCCTGCTAGAATCAATTTATTAGATTGGTTACTCTAGTACAGTTTAGACCCTATCAAAGGAGCCGTCTGACCGATGGATTACATTGAAAAGGTATTGGAAAAGCTCAAAGAATGGGCGCGACGCGTGATCGAAACCCTGTTAGGTCCTGAAGAAGAGCCAGAGGGTGAAATGATCCCGATTCCCATTCCGGTGCGTGATCGTCACCGCTAATCTACATGCTGCGGGGCGAATTCATTGGACAGTATTTTGGTTCTCCACGGACCAAACCTTAATCTTCTGGGTAAAAGAGAACCAGGAGTTTACGGAGTGGTTACGCTGGAAGAAATTAATCAGCGTTTAGTACAAGAAGCTCGATCGTTAAAGGTTGAACTTTCGACGCTGCAATCGAATCATGAGGGTGTTCTGGTCGATGCGATCCAGGTCGCAATGGGTGAACACCAAGGGATTTTAATCAATCCGGGCGCATACACGCACACGAGCGTAGCGATTCGAGATGCGATCGCGGCTGTGAATCTCCCTACAGTTGAGGTACACCTCAGCAATATTCACAAGCGAGAAGAATTTCGACATCATTCTTACATTGCCCCCGTCGCGATTGGGCAAATTTGCGGATTTGGAGCCGAGAGCTACCGTTTAGGACTCCATGCACTTGTAAACTATTTGAGACAAGCTTGATGTGGCTCTATGGAAGGTGCGGTAAAGTTAGCGGTTAATGGAACATTAATGCGCGGCTTAGAATTGAATCCGAATTTATTGGCGATCGATGCCCAGTTTTTACGGGAAACTAAGACTGAGCCAGCCTATCGAATCTGGTCGATTGGCGATCGACATCCGGCAATGCTGAAAGTCAAAGAAGGCGGAACTGCGATCGCGGTCGAAGTCTGGGCAGTTCCCGCAAGTGGATTAGCGACATTATTGATGCAAGAGCCACCCGGATTATCGATCGGAAAAGTTCGACTTGCGGACGGCGAGGAAGTTTTAGGCGTACTCGGTGAACCGTTTCTGTGTGAAGGACAAATCGAGATTACGAAGTACGGCGGCTGGAGAGCTTATATCGAGGAAAAGGCAAATGGATGACTTTGTAGAAATCATGTCTGAAGCGATCGCATTACCCATCCCGGCAGAGTACCGCGAAGGAGTTGTCGCAAACCTGGAGCGAATTCACACGGTCGCGCAAGTGGTTTTAGAATTTCCCCTTCCCAATGAGATTGAAGCTGCTCCGGTGTTTGAACCATGACGATTCCTGATGCGACTCAACTTGCGATCGCGGTTCGCAATCAAGAAGTTTCCGCTCGATCGACCACAGCGGCAACCCTTGCGAAAATTGCTGAGCAAAATCAAACTTACAACTGTTTCACCACGGTTTTATCGGAGTCAGCACTAGAGGATGCCGATCGCATTGATCAAAAAATTGCGGCAGGTGAAGATCCGGGTGCCTTAGCAGGCGTTCCATTTGCTGTAAAAGATCTGTTTGACGTAGCTGGAATTCCGACTCTAGCAGGCTCCAAAATTAACGCTGAAAAGCCTCCAGCCACTCAAGATGCGACGCTGGTAAAACGATTAAAGGAAGCGGGCGCGATTTTGGTCGGAGCGCTCAATATGGATGAATTTGCCTATGGATTCACAACGGAGAACGCGCATTATGGAGCGACTCGCAACCCTCATGATCTCGATCGCGTTGCTGGTGGATCGTCGGGCGGGTCGGCAACCGCGATCGCAGCCGGATTCATTCCTTTTAGCCTCGGTTCTGATACGAATGGCTCGATTCGTGTACCGTCCTCCTTTTGTGGTGTATTCGGATTGAAGCCGACTTACGGAAGATTATCGCGATCGGGGGCTTATCCATTTGTTGGCAGTTTGGATCATGTCGGTCCGTTTGCTCGATCGGTTCGTGATATTGCACTTTTATTTGATGTAATGCAGGGACACGATCCGAGTGATCCAGTTTGTACGAAGCGATCGCCCGAATTTTGTTTACCGGAGCTTTCCAAAGGCAGTGAGGGATTGAGAATTGCGATCGCCGATGAATACTTTGCAAAAAGCGCTGAGCCAGAAGTTTTCACCGCACTCGAACAAGTCGCGCAAGCATTGGGGGCAACTCAGCGAGTCACCTTACCCGCAGCAGGACGGGCACGAGCAGCAGCATTTATCATCACTGCAACCGAAGGCGCAAATCTGCATTTTGAAGAGTTACGGACGCGCCCGCAGGATTTTGATTTTGCAGTGCGCGATCGACTTCTAGCGGGCGCATTAGTACCCGGACATTGGTACTTACAGGCGCAGCGATTTCGACAATGGTTTCGCGATCGGGTTCGAGAAGTGTTTCAGGAAGTCGATATTATTCTGGCTCCCTCTACGCCCTGTGTTGCACCTCGAATCGGACAGCAGATGATGACTTTAGACGGGCAAGAAATGTTAGTGCGTCCGAATTTGGGGATTTTCACACAGCCGCTCTCGTTTATTGGATTGCCGATTATTTCGGTTCCGGTGAAGCGATCGGGATTACCGATCGGCATACAAATTATCGCGGCTCCGTATCAAGAAGCGCTGGTGTTGCGAGTGGCGGCGGAATTGGAAGCAAAGGGAATTGTCGCGGCTCCGGTTGTCGATCGGGCGTGAAGGTTTTGCTCTGAAGGTTTTGCGCTTCGTTGCGAGTCCGCCCCGGAATGGAATTCGGGGCTAACGGTGCGAAGTCCACTAAAGGGGACTGAAGAATGCAGCGAATCGTTCATCGATCGTTAACTCTTTCAACAATGTTGATCAGAGAATTGAGGAAACAGGTATCTATGGATCTTGTGAATTGTTTCGATTTAGCAAGATCTAGGAGAAAAACTTTGCTTTACTCAACACTACTTGCAACGATGCCCCGAACCGTGGAATGGTCGCCTGCGGTTGGATTGACCATGACGCTGTGCTGTTTGTTTTCAGTTGCGATCGGACGTTTTGCCATTAAAAACCGTGGAGTCGGACCGAAACTGCCGCTCGAATCTCCCGCATTGTTTGAAGGGTTTGGAGTCCCCGAACTGCTTGGAACCATGAGCTTTGGTCACGTTCTCGGTGCAGGTGTGATTCTTGGACTCAGCAACGCGGGCGTTCTATAAACTTAATTGAGCGACGATAGAAAACTAGAACAAAATTTTCTATCGTCGCTTGTGCGCGGCGATCTTTCACCGATTACTTTTGTGCTACAACAATCATGCGACGGCTTTCCAAAGTCAAATTATCGCCGTTGCTTCCGTATCCTTCTACTTGTTGAAATCCCGCTTGCATCAGCCAGCTTTGAATTTCAGTGTAGGTAAAATGACGAACACTGTACTGCATTCGTCGAATTTGTCCATCACGAATAATGGTTCGCTCTGTATGAGTTTGTCCAGTTAAGATATCAAATCGTGTTTGGTCAATCAAATAATTGTCATCGCGTTTCACGACGCTACTGGGTTGAAACTGTCTCAACATAAAATCTCGATTGATCAGATCGAGGAGTAGACTTCCACCGGGTTTCAGCGATCGATAAGTTTCCTCTAGCACTCGATGATTACCCGCATCATCAAAGTAACCGTAAGCGGTGAACAGATTGAAAATGGCATCGAATTGGTTTGACCAAGGCAGCGATCGCATATCTCCCTGCACATAATTGACGTGAACACTCAATTCAGAAGCGGACTCACGAGCCAGATCAAGAAACAATGGCGTAATGTCTAATCCCGTCACGTTGCAACCGTGCTGTGCTAACAGATTCGCAATCCGCCCGTGCCCACAAGCGAGATCAAGCACCGTAGATCCAGGTTCAAGTTTGAGCAACTGTTTCACTAATTCTGCTTCTCGCTGGTTCCGTTCCGGGGTGAGATGAGCATAGAAGTACAAGTAGTCTTGATCAAAAACCGATTCAGTATCGAATTGCATAATTTAAACGCCTTGCGGTACTTCATTCCAAATCGAAGTCGTTTGTCTCAAACTGGTATGTGTTCCATTGCCGAGGATTAAGTGATCCAAAATCGGAATTCCGAGAAATCGAGCGCCTTCAAGCAGTTGATGAGTCAAAGTAATATCCTCGGCACTCGGTTCTGTATTGCCAGAAGGATGATTATGAGCCACGATCGCTCTCGTTCCTCCTTGACGAATAATCTCCCGAAAAATTTCTCGTGGGTGTGCCAATGTTTCGGTTGCAGTCCCGATCGTAATCACCTGCGTGGCAATCAATCGATTTTTCACATCGAGAATCAAAACAGCAAATCGCTCGGTCGTTTGCCACATCAATTCGTGACTCAACGCAGCAGCGGCAACATTCGGATCATCAATGATCGTCTTTTCGGGTGGGCGCGATTGGTAGACTCGTTTACCAAGCTCGATCGCTGCCATAATCGTCGTCGCTTTCGCCGTTCCCACTCCCGGAACTTTGGTAAGTTCTGCAATGTTGACTTCTCGCAATGCGCTTAAAGGATCACGCTGATGCTGGCTCAATTCTTGTAAGATGTACTGCCCTAATCCCACGGCTGAAAGCTTTCCTGACCCAGTGCTGAGGAGAATTGCTAAAAGTTCGGCGGTGGAAAGGGTTCTTGCTCCTTGAGCGATGAGGCGTTCGCGAGGACGTTCACTTTCAGGCAAGTCAGCGATACGAAACGAATATGACATAAAGCAGCGGATCAAAAGATGTTTCTCAATTAATCCCTTCTAGCAAATGCAACGTGACAGTGCAGAACAAGCGATAATTTTCTCAGATAAAAAGGCAAAGGTTATGTGGAATGCAAGGTTAGTGTCTAGTGTGGTGTGGGGAAGTGTGGTAAGTATTGTGCTGTGTCAATCTGTGAATGCAGCGCGATCGCAAGACTATACACCCGAACAGTTTGTTTCTGTTCTCAATGGTTTAGGTTACGCCGTTCCGCTAGATGCTCGAATTGATGATCCGCGTGTTCAACAAGCAATTCGAGATTTTCAAATTCAGTTTCGCTTACCTGTGGATGGCACGTTGAACAATCCGACTCAAGATCGAGCAGCGGACATTGTTAAAACGCTTCAATCTGCACTCAATCGCACGCTGAAACCGTCTCCTCAACTTCCCGCGACGCAGTTTTACGGCAGGCAGACTGAAGCAGCGGTGAAACTCTTTCAGCAACAGAATCGTTTACCTGCGACGGGAATTGCGACGCTCGAAACTCGGCAGCGGTTAAACGATATTCTCAGTGATGCGGAACCTCGTCAGCCAACGAATCCTGCAAATTCGCCTGTAACGAATCCGCCTCGATCGCAGTTAACGATCTACTCTGAGGCTCAAATCAAAGCAATTCTGACCGGATTTGGTTATGACATCAATCCACAAGCTTCATTAAGCGATCCGCCAACGGTTCGCGCGATTCGGGATCTTCAGCGAATCTATGGACTCTCAGAAACGGGAGCGATCGATCGTGCCACCGAAGAGAAGTTCTCTAGCGTGATGCGAAATCTGCGAAACAATTTGAGGGTGATTCTGAGAAGTAACTTTGCGATCGCACAGTACTACGATGAAGCCACCAGAACTGCCGTGAGACAGTTCCAATCTCGCTACGGATTACGAGTCAATGGAATTGCAGATCTCGCCGTTCGGAGTCGCATCGATACCGAAGCTCGAAGACCAAGAGGCTAACTACAAACTTTCCAGGTATTCCAGCAAATCAGCCATCTCCTGCGGACTCGGCTGAAATTTCGGCATCGGCGGCGTTTGTCCGCTGATGACTTGCTCGATCAGTCGAACGTGCGATTTGCGGCTAGAAACATTTTTCAAACTCGGTCCGACTTTGCCGTCTGCCATGATTCCATGACACCCTGCACAGTTAATCTGAAAAATAGCATGACCTTGGACTGAATCCCCGGTGAGTGAGAGAACCTCTTGCACATAGGGATCAGTGCGATGAAATTGATTCACGCCAAGAACAGACAACACGATCGCAAAACAGACAACAAGCGCGATCGTGAGCAATTTTTGGAGCGACCCTTCAGATTTAACAAGCTGCTGGTTCAAAAGAGGCTTCTATGAAAGGACTGTAAAATTTGTTCACTCATATACTAAACAGACTTTAACAAATTTCGACAACTCCTGCCGAAGAAAATTTCGTGATCTTGCCAAGAAAATTGCTGTAATTCACCGTGTCATCAGCGTTGCTCGATGAGGAATGGACAAGAACAGCTAAGATATTAGATAACGATACCTTCATGATTTAAGTTTCAAAATCTTACAAACCGAGGAGAATTAAACATGGTCGAGCCAATTTTGCTAGGCATTGTTTTGGGACTGGTGCCCGTTACCTTAGCGGGTCTGTTTGTTGCCGCTTACACCCAATACCGTCGCGGAAATCAACTGAACCTCTAAGTTTTTCCAGCTTACGAACTACCCCAGAGAGTTTTCTTTCTGGGGTTATTTTTTGTGCCAATGTCATACAGAAGACAAACGGGGCGATTAGATTTGCAATAGAAAGTACTCATAATCGAGAGGAGTCATTTCAGATGGTGGATTTTTCGCTCAAATCTCTGATCGCCGACGCGCTTCGTACCGTGTATCACAATGCTGACTGGATGGGCTGGAATTTATTTTTAGCGATCGTGCCTTTCGTTCTGAGCGTGTTCCTCTTCCGCCGTCTGCAATTCGGAAATTCGACTGTAACGTTGAATCGCCATCGTTCTCCGCTCTGGTGGCTTGGTGTTGCAATCTTCGTCGCGTTCTTGCCGAATGCGCCTTACATTCTTACAGACATTATTCATTTTGTGCGGTGGGTGCGGGATGGTGCCTCTGTCTGGACGGTTGCACTCGTTTATGTGCCGCTATTTTTTCTATTCCTTGCTGCTGGATTTGAGGCGTATGTGATGTCACTGCTGAATGTGGGACATTACTTGAAACAGCAAGGATTGAGACGATACGTTTTTGCAACTGAATTAACTTTGCATGGATTAAGTGCGATCGGCATTTATCTCGGTCGCTTTCTCCGCTTCAACAGTTGGAACCTCCTGACGCATTGGAACGATGTCGTAAGTAGTGTATTTGAGGGAGTGTTTGCGAGAGATTCACTGATGACGATCGCAATTACATTTCTCATTCTCACCGTCCTTCACGCACTCTTAAAACCCGTTCATTTTGCGCTTTCCGACTACTGGAAATTTCGCCCGAAAAACCGACAAGATTTCGTAATTCCCAATTCCTAATCTGTAGTTAAATCCAGTGATGGATTTACTGCGATGATGAGCATTCGAGCGATCGCTTTAGTGAGTTTGGGAGTGTTAGGATTTGCGGCTTTACCCGTTCAAGCTGAACAAATCACGAAGACTGTACAGCAAGAAAATGTGAAGGCTGAACTGTCATACGAGAAACTTTTGACCGATGGCATTCCACAAACGAAGAATGTGCGGCTCAGAATTCTAAGAGACAGTCAATCGGCGTTTGATCAAGCACCAACGATCAATGAATACGATCGACCTTTGATCGAGTTTGACGATAATCTCGGTTTCGTCGTTCGCGATTTGGATGGTGACAAAAACCCGGAAGTGATCGCGGATATGTACACAGGCGGAGCGCATTGCTGTCGATATTCGCTGATTTACGAATACGATCGCGACCAAAAACAATACGTGGAGTCGCGTGCATTCTGGGGAAATTTGGGCTATCAACTGCGGGATCTCGATCGTGATGGCAAATCTGAGTTTTACAGTGCTGACGATCGTTTTGCCTACGCATTTACAAGCTATGCTGCTTCAGCATTTCCAACTCAAATTTGGCGGCTTGAGAATGGCAAACTGATCGATGTCACACGGCAATATTCAAAAGAGATCTACAGCAATGCGTATCAACTGTGGCAGCATTATCAGAAGATCCGAACTGAAGAAGATGCTGAAGTGAAGGGTGTTTTGGCGGCTTATTTGGCGGATAAATATCTGCTGGGTCAGCAAGAAGATGGATGGAATCGGTTACGAGAGGCTTATCAAGAAAGCGATCGAGAAGAGTTCTTTGGCAGCCTGCGGAAATTCCTGAAGGAAACGGGCTACGCGCAGTAGTGCTGGGAATCGGCTACGCTGAGATTATTGTCATTGAGGTAGCCGCGATGAGCGTCGTTATTTCTGAGGAAATCTTGCAAGCCGCTCAGCTTAGCCCGAATGAGTTTCGTCAAGAAATAGCAATTCATCTGTTTCAAACTGGGCGGTTATCGTTGGGGTATGCGAGTCGGTTAGCTGAGATGACAACCGTAGAGTTCCGCAATTTGCTTAAAAAACACAATGTTCCTCTTTACTCCTATGATGTTGAGGATTTTGAATTAGATTTGAAAAACTTGCGGGAGTTGGGACGGCTGTGATCGTTATCAGTGATACGTCAGCCATCACAAATCTAGCAGCAATTCAGCATCTGCATCTTTTGCCTCAACTTTACGATCGAGTGATTATCCCCGAAGCCGTTTATCGTGAACTTACAGAAGTTGATCCACCTGTCCCAGGAACTCTAGAAGTTCAATCTGTTTCCTGGATTGATGTTCGTCAAGTGACGACAGTCGAAGTTGTCAAGCGTCTTCAAAGCGAGGTGCGGTTAGATCCTGGAGAGTCGGAAGCAATTGCCCTTGCCTTGGAACTCAATGCAGATTTACTTCTAATTGATGAGCGTCGCGGCAGAGCAGAGGCAAACCGTTTAGGGGTGAGAATTACTGGTCTGCTTGGTATTTTGGTTGAGGCAAAGCAGAAAAATCTGATTTCTGCTGTTAAACCCTTGATGGATGCTTTGATTGATACATCGGAGTTTAGAGTATCTTCGGCTTTGTACAGCCAGATTTTAGAGATTGTTGGTGAAGCGTGATCAAGTGGAAAAGCGATCGAGAAGAGTTCCTCGACAGCCTGCGGAGATTTCTGAAAGAAATGGGTTATGCGAAATAGCGCGCATTAACTTCTCGTTCTTGCCGAAGTTTCTCTAGTCTTGCTGCGGCTGCGGGAGGGTTGAGTTGTTGTGCTGTGCGTTGCTGGTGACTGAATTCGAGCCAGTCCGCCATATATTGACTTACGGTTTCTTTGGCGTGATGGTAGTAGAGAATCGTGGCGTAGACTTGCTCTAGTGTCAGAGCAAAGTAGGTTTGCTGAATTTCTTCAGCCGTTCGGGATTTGTAAATGTACTCGTAGAGAATCGTTTCGATGCCGATGCGTGTGCCTTGGATGCGGATGTCATTCGGGGCTAGAAAGTTGAAATAGTCTTTGAGTCGCATCGTTAAAACTCCCTGCCGTCGCTATTTGCTCTTATCTTAATCTTGTTTCGCAAGCATAATTAAAACCATGAAGCTTTTAGACGTTGTTGCACTCACCAAAGATTTACCAAAACAGAGTATCTACAAAGGGCAAGTTGGAATGATCGTAGAAGCATATGATTCTGATACCTTTGAAGTTGAATTCGTTGATTTGCAAGGAAAAACCTATGCGGTAGAGACTTTGAATGCAGATCAAGTGATGCAGCTTCATTACCGATCGCTTTCTCAAACAGCATTCTAATAATTTCTACGGGTAAAACTCTGAATAGATGTGTTAAAAGATATCAGAGCCTTCCGTATATCTCTATGAACATTGCAGTTAAATTGCCCCTTGGACGCTTAGAGAAAGTTGATCTCCGCTCCTATTGGGAGAAAGAAGCTATTGACTTCACCCCTTGGCTTGCGGAAGCTGAGAACATTCAACTTCTAGGCGACACTATTGGTTTAGATTTAGAAATTGAGGCTCAGGAAAAAGAAGTAGGTCCTTTTCGGGCTGACATCCTTTGCAAGGACACTGCAAATGATCAATGGGTTCTCATCGAAAACCAATTAGAACGGACTGATCATATTCATCTTGGACAGCTTCTCACTTATGCAGCCGGACTGAACGCAGTAACGATCGTTTGGATCGCCGCTCGTTTCACTGATGAACATCGCGCCACACTGGACTGGCTCAACGAAATTACAAACGAAGATTTTAACTTTTTTGGACTTGAGATTGAACTCTGGCGGATTGGGACATCTGCGATCGCGCCAAAATTCAACATGGTTAGTAAACCGAATAATTGGAGCAAAACGATTACCGGAGCCGCAAAGAGTTTACAGACAGTTGAGCAAACCGAAGCCAAAAAACTTCAATACGAATACTGGACTGTCTTCCGCGAATATGCTCTAGAAAACGCTCAATTTATCAAACCTACTAAACCGCTCTACCAGCACTGGATGAATATTGCTTTGGGGCGTAGTGGCTTTATCTTAGTTGCGATCGCGTCAACCTGGAATTCTGAAACTCAAAACTACAACAGTAATGAAACCCGCGCCGAATTAAATATTCAAAATAAAGCCTCGAAAGCCTGCTTTTCCTTGCTTAAACAACAACAATCCGAAATCGAACGTGAATTTGGTGAAGCTTTGATTTGGGATAGTCAACCTGATCGGAAAAGCTGCCGAATTTACATCAGAACTTCTGTTAAGTTGGGCGATCGTGACGACTGGAAAAATCAACATCAATGGCTAGTTGAAAAACTTGATAAGCTCCATTCTGTCTTTGCTAAGCGAGTGCAACAACTCGACCTCAGTGGTTTAAGCTTAATTTCTTCATCTTCTGATACTGAGGAGCCATAACAGGTTCAGAAATATAAAAGCTCTCTTGAATTCCAAGAGAGCTTTTCAAGATTATGGTACTTCTGAACTTAGTAAGCGTCTTGTAGTTCAAAGAAGTCGTGGGAGATGTAATCCTTGCGGAGTGGATAACCTACCCAGTCTTCCGGCATCAGCAAGCGTCTCAAGTTCGGGTGTCCTTCGTAGACAATCCCGTACATATCAAACGTTTCTCGCTCTTGCCAGTCTGCGCCTTTCCAAATCCAAAAAACCGAAGGCACTTTCGGATTCTCACGCGGTAAGTACACTTTCAACCGAACTTCATCCGGGCGATCGGCGCTATCAGATACTTTGATCAGGTGGTAGAAACTCACTAACTGATCGCCCGGACCCAAATCATAGCCGCCCTGACACTGAAGGCAGTTAAACCCATTCGCATACAGCGCAGTCGAAAACGGGATTAGCAACTCCGGTTCGACTTTGATCACTTCGACTCCACTGGCATCAGGTCCCATGAATTCGTGATCAAAACCGTTTTGAGTCAGCCACTTGGAAGTTTTACCCGCTTCAACGATCGTTGTTTCAGTCGCTTGTTTTTCTTCAGCCACGATCGACGTTCTCCTTTTGCGCTTCCAAAACCGCAGGGACTTCAAGACCCAATGCTTCCGCTAATTCACGTGGTGGCGCGTTTCGGCTATCTGATTGCAGATACGTGCCATCGTGAATGATTTTGTACGGCTGCATATTGTGGGTCGTGCTGTAGTAGCGGTGGGTTTGCAGCAGTTGACCGCGTTCCTGGATCGATTCGTTCGAGATCTTCTTACGAAGCTTGATGATCGCATCGATGATCGCTTCAGGACGGGGAGGACATCCCGGCAAATAGATATCAACTGGAATCAGTTTATCCACGCCGCGAACCGCAGTCGGAGAATCCACGCTGAACATTCCGCCCGTAATCGTGCAAGCGCCCATCGCGATCACATATTTCGGTTCGGGCATTTGCTCGTAGAGACGCACCAAAGCGGGAGCCATTTTCATCGTGATCGTACCTGCGGTGATCAAAAGATCCGCTTGTCTGGGTGCCGATCGCGGAACGAGTCCAAAGCGATCGAAGTCAAACCGCGAACCGATCAGCGCCGCAAATTCGATAAAGCAGCAAGCCGTTCCAAAGAGAAGGGGCCAAAGACTCGATAATCTTGCCCAGTTGTAAAGATCGTCTACCGTCGTCAAAATGACGTTCTCGGACAATTCTTGCGTCACACCCGGACGCTCGATCGGATTAATGAGAGACCCGCCGTTAAGCGAAGTCGCTTCTGGATTCATGACCATTCCAATGCTCCTTTTCGCCAGGCGTAGACCAGACCGACAATTAAAATTCCAATGAAAATCAGCGCTTCGATGAACGCTAACAATCCCAAACGATTGAAAGCGACTGCCCAAGGGTACAGAAACACCGTTTCTACGTCGAAGATCACGAATACGAGCGCGAACATGTAGTAACGGATGTTGAACTGAATCCATGCACCCCCGATCGGTTCCATCCCCGATTCATACGTGGTACGGCGTTCAGGTCCTCGACGGCTAGGGCGAACTAGCTTAGAAGCCAGAAGTGCCAGAACCGGAACCAAACTGCAAATCAGCAGGAAGCCTAAAAGATATTCATAGCCGCTTAGGACATACACAGGTATTCGCCGCCTCTCGTTCTACAAAAATGGACTGGTTACGTTGCTTTACACTTCATTATTATAGTGTGTCGCAATTTATCATGGTGCGCTGAAATACCCGCCAAATCAAGGATTACTTACAATTGGTTCTGAATCGAAACCATTGAGCAGAATCTATTCAGATTTGGGGCAGTTCTGAAGAAAGTATATGTGAATTGGCTAAATTATTGGGCGTTTGAGAAGGATCTCATAATGTCATAATAATTAACGAACACTTTAAGGTTTGGGTCACTCCCTGACATTTTGCCATGAGTACCGAAGCTGATAACTCCCAAGAAAACGCTGTAGAGACTGAGGTTAAGCCGTTAGATCCAAAAGATCTCGATCGCTATGAGTGCGCCGCTTGTGGATACACCTACGAGCCGACCAAGGGCGACGATCGCAGTGGGATTGCCGCTGGAGTCGCGTTTGAGGATTTGCCAATTATCTGGAAATGTCCGGTCTGCGGCGTTCCAAAAAAGCGGTTTCAAAATGTCGGTCCGCTCAATTCGCCGTCTGGATTTAAGTCGAATCTGGGATATGGGCTGGGTGTGAATACGATGACTCCAGGGCAGAAAAACCTGCTAATTTTCGGCGGATTGATTTTAGCGTTTATTTTCTTCCTAAGTCTTTACGGGTTGCAGTAGTGCAACGGATTGAACCCTTTATTTACTGAGATCAAGAGCGATGTATCGGATTTTGAGAGCCTGGAAACAGTTTGTGATTTTGTTAGCGGTTGTCTTCCTGGCGACTGGCTGTAAAGGGTTTTTGCCCGCTGTTGTGAATAACCCGTGGCAGACGGTTGAGCTACCCGTTGAAGAAAATATGCTCGATGTCAGCTTTGTGGATAAGCAACACGGCTGGATGGTCGGCACGAATTCCGCACTGCTCGAAACCACGAACGGCGGGAAGTCCTGGAATCAAAAAGTTTTAGACTTGGGTGAACAGAAGTATCGTCTCACTTCCGTGAATTTCTCAGGTAATGATGGTTGGATTGCTGGACAGCCTTCGATTCTTTTGCACACGGGCGATGGCGGGAAGTCTTGGGCGCGATTGCCCTTGAGCACTAAGCTACCTGGAGCACCGGAAAAGATTGTGGCGCTTGGTGAAAATCAAGCGGAGATGACGACTGATGTGGGTGCAATTTATCGCACGACTGACGGTGGCAAGAATTGGAAAGCGCTAGTGTCTGAGGCGTTTGGGGTAATGCGGAGTATCGATCGTACTTCTGATGGAAAGTACATTGCCGTTTCTTCGACCGGTAACTTCTTCTCAACTTGGGAACCGGGTCAAAACGTTTGGCAACCGTTCAACCGCAACAGTTCACGCAAGCTGCAAAACATGGGATTTGCGCCTGACGGACATCTCTGGATGTTGGCAAGAGGTGGACAGATTCAGTTTAGTGCTTCAAACAATCCAGAGGACTGGTTAGACCCTCAAAATCCTGAGTTTTCCACCAGTTGGGGATTGTTAGATTTGGCGTATCGCACCCCTGAAGAGCTATGGGTTGTCGGGGGTAGCGGCAATCTGTTAGCCAGCTTTGATGGCGGTAAGACTTGGCAAAAGGATCGCGATGTCGAGAACATTCCAGCGAACCTTTACCGGATTGTTTTCTTGGATTCAAAGACCGGGTTCATCATGGGTCAGCGCGGGACTTTATTGAAGTACGAACCCGCACAAACCGCTTGATTGAAAGGGATGGGGGATCAATTTTCAAGGATTCACTTGTGAGGGTTTCTTCCGTCCCGTATGATACAAATAAGGCTTTTGTTCGTTGACTTCTGGAGAGAGTTAAATGGCAGGTACTACTGGTGAGCGTCCGTTTGGGGACATTGTTACAAGCATTCGCTATTGGGTGATTCACAGCATCACGATTCCTGCATTGTTTATTGCAGGTTGGTTGTTTGTCAGCACTGGCTTGGCATACGACGTATTCGGAACGCCTCGTCCGAATGAATACTATCCGACTGCCCGCCAAGAACAGTTGCCGATCGTAAGCAACCGATCTGAAGCGAAACAACAGGTAGACAAATTTGCATCGCAGGTTGGCAAGTAGTTTAACGAGGTTAAAAAACAATGACAAGCAACACTCCGAACGAACCGATTTCATATCCGATTTTTACCGTCCGCTGGTTGGCTGTGCACACGTTGGCAGTTCCGGCGATCTTTTTCATTGGCGCGATCGCTTCAATGCAATTTATTCAACGATAGGAGCTTGAATCATGGCAGGGATTAAAGGTTCTCCAAACCCAAATAAGCAGCCCGTTGAATTGAACCGGACTTCGCTGTATCTGGGTTTGCTGATGATTTTTACGCTGGGAATTTTGTTCTCTAGCTATTTCTTCAACTAATTTCTCGATCGTTTAGCTTGCGTTTTTAGGAGGATTAAACTGTGCAAACTGGTGGAAGAATTCCCTTGTGGTTAGTGGCAACGGTCGCTGGCTTGGGCGCAATTGGTGTATTGGCGCTGTTCTTTTACGGTTCCTATACGAGTGTGGGTTCGTCGATGTAGGTCGAACGTTACAAATGAAGAAAGCCGCCTGATGCAAGATTGGGCGGCTTTTAGTTTGCTAATGCGTTTGGAATTTGTGGCTTAGATGCCTGTCGGATCTTCGCGTTCGATGTACAAGAACAACAATGCAAAGACGACCGTTGGCACTAACCAGGTGACAACGGGGATGAGAATCCAAGGCAGATATGAAGCTGCATATGAACCTGTCATAAGAAAAGTTTCCTATTCGTTAGATGATTCCATTTGTGAATGTACCTGTGAAGGGTGACACGGATCTGAGGTTTCTCAAGATTCTTAACATTCGGGAGAGTGGACAAAATTGTGAGATGGTTTTTTGCGAATTAATTCAGACTAATCAGAGACTGAATCGTGACTGCACCGCCCTCGATCGTATCAAATTGCACTCGATACCCATAAAGTAAACTCATTCCAACCAAAGGCGACGCTTCAGACGCATTAATATCAACTTGTCGAAACTCTCCATCCCAAATGACAGAGCCACGATACACATCAAAAATGCAAGTACTTCCATCACCTAATGTGCCTGCTTCTCGTCTGTAAGGCTGCAAATTGAGGTTAGACAAAACCGACAAAGGCAGAGTCAAAAAACCTGTAAATCCTGTATCAATAATTGCCTCAACTAACTGCGTTAAACCTGCATTCCGTACAATCAACCGGATTGTTGCCTCGCAGTTTTGACCAACGATTCCATGAATCATAAAGTTAAACCGGACGACCGAAGCCAAAGCGATGAACCCCTTTGTGCCCAACTCGAACGCACCAGATCTGGGCTTCCGGATGCTGTTCAAGCAATCGATCTGAAGCTGTTATTGTATCGTTTGCAAGTTCAAAGGCTCCGGTTTCGATGTCGATCGCAACAATTTTGCCAAAGTTTCCTTGCTCAATCTGGGGGCGTACTTGAGACTCGTAGATCTCGTTGCCGCGTTGAGCAAATTCTTCCTTGCTGTAGCGAAGTGGTTGAGCGTTCATGTATTCGAGTTTCTCTTCTTCTACCCATCGTAGCTGAGATGCTGTTACAGCACTTGAATTATTAACTTTTTACTAAAAAAGGTGAGCGAGAAGTGCCCACCTAGCGATTTATAATTCAATTGTATGGAACAGGTTAGTTACAGTCCAAACAACTTAAAAATTGCAGCACCTAGAGAAGAAGAGCTTTTTGTAGGTTTGTTTGAAGTTGATCGATAGTGTTTTTTTACGGTACTATCTCCTCTTTTGTGCTCATGCACATAAACCTTCTTTTTACCACCTTTTGTTTTTGCCATCGGCTATCTCCGTAAGACTTGGATTCCTCTGTTCTAGCACTGTAGAAAACCTGAGTTTTAGGTGAAATCGCGCAATAAAAAATAATTGCGTAGAATTCAGGTGATTATTCGCTTAACTTAACCACTATGGTTGCATTCTCCAGCATTCCTAAAGTTATTCTCGATACCGATCCGGGTGGTGATGATGTCTTTGCGCTGCTCTGGCTTCAGAGCTTGGTGAAACAGGGACTAGCAGAACTGATTGCGGTGACGACAGCGGGCGGGAATGTTTCGACTGAGAAGACGTTTTCTAGTGCGAGTCGGATTCTGAGCTTGGGGGGATTGGGAGAGGTTGAAGTGGGGAGAGGAGTTGCAACTTCACACCCTTCAGAAGATGCCTCACACATTCACGGCTCTGATGGTATGGGAAATCTGTCATCACAACTTCCTGAGCCAGTTCACAACTATGAAACGGCTCGATCGTCGAATGAGATTTTGATCGATCGATTAAACACAATGCCAGGAGAAATTACCGTAATTGCGATCGCGCCTCTTACCAATCTTGCAGCGGCAGAAAAGAAGCATCCCGGCATTCTCAGAAAAGCTAAGGAAATTATCATCATGGGCGGTGCGTTTCGCTGTCCCGGAAACGTTACGCCTCATGCAGAATTCAATGTGTGGTTTGATCCAGAAGCGGCAGAGATTGTATTGAACAGTCGGAATGATTTGGTAATTACTTCGCTGGATGTGACGCGGAAGTTGATTTTTACACGGGAGATGAGTTTGTCGATCGCTCGATCGAACCCAACCACTGAACTATCAAAATTTCTCACGAATCTCTGTGAGTTCATGATTAGCACTGCTCTAAAGTACCGAGAAACGAGTGGAACCGAAGGGTTTCTCGTCCATGATGCGGCGACGTTGGGATATTTGTTTTATCCAGAAACAATGGTGTGGAGACGGGCGAGAGTGCAGATTGAAACAAAAGAGGGATGGACACGAGGGCAGACATTGATCGACGATCGTAATTCTGCAAAACCACTCTCAAATGCTTGGATTTCAACCGAAGTCGATGCTACGAGATTCTTTACAAGTTTGATTGAGGATTTAAAGACATTAAATAAGGGATCAGAGTTGATCTGATCCCTCAAAATTTACTATCGAGAACTATCGACGCGGGTTCGGTGTGAGAACGTTAATCACAGCACCGACTGCCGCACCATTTGCCGTGTTTCGGACTGCGTGACGGCGATTTGTGACTCTTCCAACTGCGGCACTTGTACCTGCACCCACTGCCGCATCTTTGAGCAGATCAGGACGCTGACCTTTTCGAGTGAGCAGATCGCGAGATTGGTTTACCGCTGCACCTGCGGCTGCACCATTGATAATGTTGGGTACAACTTTGTGACGGGTAACTACACTGGAGACAACACCCGTAGCGGCTCCAATTCCGATGTCACGCCAGATGTTTTGGTCGGCTGAAGCGGGCTTCATTGGGAGAAAAGTAGCGCCGACTAAGCTCGTTGCCATCAGTCCAGGAGCGAGGGCACGTTTTAATGTCTGATTCATGGAATAAACCTCCACACATCGTTAAATCAAGCGGATCAGTAAATCGTTCTTATTCGCTTAACTATTCTTAGTTTAACTAACAGAATGTGAGATTGGTATACCGATGGTGGTAAATAGTTTGTGTACGTATAGTTCTTCTGGCATCTACGGGTGTATTAACAGTCCAGTGTATTTTCCAGTTCCCAGGGTGTCACACAGCTTGTAAATTGATTCCATTCTTGGTGTTTCAGTTTGAGATATGCTTTTGTGAAAGATTCACCCAGCGATCGACAAATCACTGCATTTTCCTCCAAACACCGCAACGCATCCAGCAAGTTTTTCGGCAATGCTTTCACTTCACCTTCAGGGAGTGGTTCAGTGTACATATTGTTATCACGTCGAACGCCTGGATCACGCTTTTGAACAATGCCATCTAATCCGGTTGCAATCAATGCAGCAGGCAACAAATAAGGATTTGCGGCTCCATCGGCTAAACGAAACTCGAAGCGTCCAGCATCGGGAATTCGGATAGTATGCGTTCGATTGTTGCCGCTGTAACTAGCAGTGTTCGGAGACCAAGTTGCACCGGATAAGGTGACAGGTGCATTGATGCGTTTGTAAGAATTGATAGTTGGATTGGTAATTGCACAGAGCGCCTCAGCCGAATGTAGTACCCCTGCAATGAATTGATAACCGAGTTGGGATAGTCCGAGTTCGCCTTGTGGATCATAGAAGAGGTTTTCTTGTCCTGCGTTGTCCCAAAGTGAAAGATGGGTGTGACAACCGTTTCCAGTCAGGTGAGTGAACGGTTTCGGCATGAAAGTCGCTCTGAGTCCATGTTTTTCAGCGATCGATTTCACCATGTACTTAAAGAACGCTTGTCGATCTGCTGTCATCAACGTATCGGCATACATCCAGTTCATCTCGAACTGTCCGTTTCCGTCTTCGTGATCGTTTTGATAGGCTCCCCATCCAAGGTTTAACATGGCATCGCAGATTTCACGAATGACATCGTATCGACGCATCAGGGACTGTTGATCGTAGCAAGGTTTAGATTGTCGATCGCGTAAATCCGAAATCTGCTCACCGTCCGCGCTCAGCAAAAAATACTCACATTCAACGCCCGTTTTTGCTCGATAGCCAAGTTCTTGAGCTTGTTGTAAAACCTTCTTTAAAACGACTCTCGGCGCTTGTTCTAACGGCTCTCCGGTGATTGTGTGTAAGTCTGCTGCTAACCACGCGACATCAGGCTGCCAAGGGAGTTGGATCAAGCTATCTGGATCAGGAATCGCTAAGATATCTGGATCAGCGGGAGTCATATCTAACCAAGCTGCAAACCCGGCAAATCCTGCTCCACTGGTTGCCATTTGATCAATGCTTTCTGTCGGGACTAACTTTGATCGAGCTACTCCAAACAAGTCAGTAAACGAAATCAGAAAGTAGCGGATTCCTTGAGTTTGCGCGGTTTGAGAAAGCGTCATAGTGGGTGTTGGAGTAGGGTTTGGATCGTCGATCGAATAAATGCGGCATCAGGCGGATACTGATACGGATTGCCTGCGCGATGTCCCCAAATCGATTCGATCTGATGATATTCCGAGTTTGGAATTAACGCGGCTTCTGCTGCACAATCTTCGGGTGTAAAGTACAAATCGGTTGTTGCAGGGATTACAAAAGTTTTGGCTTGTATGGCACTCATCGCTGCAATATAGTTGCCTTGATAGGTTGGATTATCGCTGACATCACAGTGCAACCAAGTCTCAATCATGGCGAGTAGATTGTGCGGATCACGTTTGCGATAGCTCATTTCCCAGAATCGGGCGATGTAGTCCTCTAACGAACTGTAGCCGAGTTGATAGTAAAGTCCTTCGCGATAAAAGGCTTGGGAAGCTGCCCAACTTGCATAGATATGGGCAAAGGCTCGAAATCCTCGATCGGGTAATCTTTCAAATCGGGTTCCTGTCCAAGCGGGGTCAGCCGTTAATGCAGTTCGTAAGCTTTGGAGAAAGATACGATTGTGATCAGTCGTTCGAGCCGTTCCGCAGAGGGCAGCAATTCTGAGAACGCGATCGGGAAAAAGCGCACCCCAGTGATAAGCCTGTTGTGCGCCCATTGACCAACCATAGATTAGTGCGAGTTGTTCAATCTGAAAGACTTCCTCAAGTAGCTGTTTTTGGGCGCGAACATTGTCGTAGTGACTAAACCAAACCCCTTCTAACTCACAATTGCTCGGTGAAGTGGATAAACCATTTCCGAACATATTTGGAATGATGATAAACCATTGAGTTGGATCTAGAATTCCATCGGGACGAATCAGCCAATCGATGTCTGGATGCTGCGCCCCGTATGAGGTTGGGTAGAGAATGGCGTTCGTTCGATCGCGGTTCAATGTTCCGTAGGTTTGATACACGATCTGGGCTTCGGGCAATGTTGCACCACAATACAGCGGAAAGTCTTTCAGAGTGAACTTCATACCAGGTTTTTAGCAAAGCTGTAGTTTACTTCGACATAGCCTTGGTCTTTGTAGGTGAAATGTTCTCTTAACTGTTGGTGTGCAGCAGGCAATTGATGAAAGGGAATCGATGGATAAAGATGATGTTCAGCATGAAAGGGCATGTTCCACATCAGAAATTGCAGCGGAAAGAGGGTTTTTGTCGATCGAGTATTCGTCAACGGATTGTTATCGTGCGTACATCCGGTATGTTCTGACAGCAGAATCATCCGTAGAATTGGTTGCCCCACCATCAACGGGAAAACCCAGTAGGTAATAAACCACGGTTGATGAGCAATGATCGAAATGGCGATCGCGATTCCATAAACTGCTAACTGCGATCGGACTGAAAAAATCACACCATTCCGCGCTTCTTCTGAAATGTAGGGATAGTCTTCTAGCTGTCCAGTTGCAACACGAAAATGCGTTCTCAGCTTGCCCCACCACCAAGTCACACCACTCAACATGATCAGATACTCAACTAAATTTTGAGGAATCGGATCACTTAGCTCTGGATCATTGTCCCAGTCTTGCGCGTAGCGGTGATGCCACTTGTGATAGCGGCGATAAAATGCGCCATTGTAGAAAGACAGCACTCCAGCAAGCCAGCAAACCGCATCATTTAGTAGATTGTTCTCGAAAGCGGTGCGGTGAGAAGCTTCGTGCATGGGAGCGAACATTGCAGCAAAACCGAATCCATAAACAACGAGTGCAGGAATCGCGATCAACCAATTGTGTCCGATATTCGTACCCCAAAGATAGCCACTGATACCGAGAATTGCGAAGTGTCCCGAAAGTTGGAACACACCTTTTGCAGTCGATCGAGTATTCAGATTTTTCAAAGCCTCATTACTCAGGGGTGAGCAACGCTTTGAATCGGGTTCAGTCAAGTTAGACTCAAAAACAGATGAACTCATCGTCTTTTTCCTCAAGAAGCTGGACTTGTTATAACAAGCAAGATAGCAATATATCACCAAAACGCTGTATTTCAAGCTACAAATTATGGGAATTCCTCTGCACAGTATGATTTCAAAAAAACTCCGCGATCGCATGAGCAATGGACAATATAAACCGGGAGATCAGCTACCGAGTGAACATCAATTAATGTCAGAGTTTGAGGTGAGTCGGATTACTGCAAGACGTGCGATCGCCAATCTAATGCAGCAAGGTTTAGTCGTAGTGCAACAAGGAAAAGGCGCGTTCGTTGCAAGTCAGCAGAAAGTCACTCATTCGCTCTCTAGTCCATTGTTGCTAGAGGCAGCGATGGCGCAGCAAGATGTGACCATTACAGTTCGATCGATAGTGTTTGAATTAGTTACAGTTCCGCCAGAAGTCGAGGAAATACTATCGGTAAAAATCGCTTATTTCCAAAAGAAAGTATTGTTATTTAATGGTGTTCCGGGTTGTGTGGATATTACTTACATTGCTCCAGAGCTAGGAAAAGCTTATGCTAAAGATCTCAAACAACAATTAAGCTTAACGGCGTTAGAGAAACATGGAATTTTTACAGAAAAGATTGATGCGGTGATTGAATGTACACAGGCTGATGACGAAACAGGTGAACTGCTAGAAGTGCCGCTCGGACATCCGTTGATTGTTTATCAGCATACGGCTTACACCGATGGAAATTGTGCGATCGTACATGGAAAATCGATTTCACGCGGTGATCGTTTATGTTATTCAGTGCAGATCAAGAGAAAGTAACGATGTATGGTTTAGCAATTCACACGAGCAGCCCGGATTTAGGATTGGCGATTTCTGATTTTGAAAGCGATCGTCGATTGATTGTTCTAGATCTCGGTCGTGACTTATCTAGCTCATTACACACGCATTTATTAGAATTTATCAAGCCGCAAACCTGGAAAGATCTGGATTTTATTGCTGTTGCGATCGGTCCCGGTGGCTTTACTGGAACTCGGATCGGTGTGGTTGCTGCGCGAACTTTAGCGCAACAGTTAGAGATTCCATTGTTCGGAATTTCGAGCTTAGGCGCGATTGCACATCAACATTCTGGAACGATTGCCGTTCAAATGCCTGCTCAACGAGGCGAACTTTATACAGCGATTTATCAAAATGGAATTGCGCTTCATTCTGATTCAGTCCAGTCAGCGGAACAATGGGCGAAACGTTTAGAACAGCACCCGATCGATCAGCAAATTGAAGCGGGATCGAATCAGGGGCAATTTGTCGAGGAGATTTTAGCGATCGCATATCAACGCTTGCAAAAAGGGGAGCGCTCCCATTGGTCGGAAGCACTCCCCTACTACGGTCAACACCCGGTGGAGATTGGTTAATGTGAGTCGCTCCGCTTCGATTGCGCTTCGCCCCGGAATGGAATTCGGGGCTAATCGTGCGAAGCCCACTAAAGGGGGCTAAAGGCGCATGAATTGGAGGCTTGCAGTCCTGAAGGGACTTCGCACCGCTCTTCCCCGAATTCTATTCCGGGGCGGGCGAACAACGAAGCGAGAAGCCTCGTCAAATCTGCGTTTAATTAGAACGATCGAGGCTCTCTTGCAGTGCATCACCGCTACGCTCTGCGGTATCGGGGTACATTTTGCCGAAGTCTTTCACAGCTTCACCCGTTTCCTTGGCAATCCGTCCCAGACGTTCACCCGGTTCGCCTGCGGTTTCACGAGCTTCACGATTCCATTGACCCGTGGTTTTGGGTCGATCGCTGTCAATGTTTTGCAAATCTTGCTGAATCTTCTCCGGTAAATCTTTCGCTTGCGGTTGTTCTCCGGCGCTGACGTTACGACGACCTTCAAACAGCGTCTTTGCTTTCTTCTCTGGGCTATCCGGTGCACCTGGCGAGTAGGAAGGATCTGCTGCAAAAGCTGCTTGCATTGGAGCAATTAAGACAAATGCCATCAATAAAACCAACAATACGGCTTGACGAATTCGTTTTAATGTATTCATGAGTTATATCCTCATTACGAGTTACTCATGGCATCCTAGAAAGAATTTAGAAATTGCTCGTCAATCTCAAGAAAGGTTCACTATAAACCGTGGGAGAGATTTTCATGCCGTCAACCCTGCAACAGCTTCAAGCCAAGTTAATCACGACTGAGAATTTTCGCCCGTTCGGACAATTGATTCAAGCTTCAAACGATGGGAAAAGTTTTGATCAAGAAGATGCTCAACTTCATCTACAGAATGGTATCCCCCGCTTCTACATTATGCGCCTGAAACATCGGGGGCGAAAATTCCACAAAATCACGCGACATCAGCACTGTACCCAATGTCTCGGTTCGCTTGAAGGCAAAGAATGGCTGATCGTCGTTGCGCCGCCGGGAACTGAGGAAAATCCTACGATCGCAGATCTCACCGCATTCTGCATTCCCGGTAATTGCTTCATCAAGCTCGACATCGGAACCTGGCACGCTGGACCCTATTTCGATGGCGATGTCGTTGATTTCTATAATCTCGAACTGAGTGACACCAATATCGTCGATCACGATACTTGCGATTTGCGATCGACCTTTGGCGTTGAGTTTGAAATTATCTGAATCGAATGCCGTACGTTTCGACATTGATCGCGCCTTCGATGCCTAGCGCGATCGTCTTTAACTGATTGAGTAATTCGCTCGATCGAACATTTCCCATCAGAATCACAACTTTGCCGCGTTGCTTCACCCGCAATCCTTCTAAATCCTGAATCGAGAAATGAGCCTGGAAAGCCTGAGAAACTCGCTTTGCCAAACCGCTATGGTCATATTCGCCATTCAGACCGATCCGCTCTGGTGGAATCGTATTTAAAAGGGAGTATGTCATGGTGTGAGCGTCAAGAAGGGAATCACACTTCGCAGACTTCGGCGCGGTAGAAGAGGACTTTCGGAGTTGTACCCTGGTCGTAATCATCTGAGTCTGCCAAATAGGTAAAGGTAGCTTAACAATCCATGCAGCTATTAAAGATTTTGCAAAGATATTAAGCAATCCACCTTCAGGCAGAGGTTAAAATGCGCCGTACAACTACGGAAAAAAGACCAAAATCAGGTAGCTTCTGTTAGATTAACGCCTTGCCTCTCAATTTAACAAATTCGTATCAAAGCAGAAATAGGTATTCCGTAATTCTTTGATAGCGTAAATTGGGTGGGCTTGATGACCGTTAAAGTTTAGAGTAATACACCGTGAAATCACGTAGATAAACTCAGAACCTTATCGAACAACCTGACGCATATAATCGCCCCAAAGTTTCGCTGCAAGTCCGCTATTTCCATCCGTTGGCGCGTTATTGTCGTTCCCTAGCCATACGCCTGTAACGATCGCCTGACTTGGGACATATCCAACAAACCATAAGTCTTTATTATCGTTCGTTGTTCCAGTTTTTCCCGCTTCACCGAGTCCGATCGCGGCAGCGCGTCCCGTTCCCGATCGCACCACTCCTTGGAACAATGTCGTCATTGTTGCCGCCACCTCTGGCTGAAGCACTCTCTGATTATTTTCGCCATCTTGGTCGGCTTGATAAATCACCCGACAAGTATTGATGTCTTTGCGATCTTTACAGTCTCCACTATCGAGAATCCGCTTAATCGTATGGGGGCGGTTTCGGACTCCATCGTTTGCCAGCACCCCAAACGCGCTCGTCATTTCCAGCGGTGTGACTTCACTTTGTCCTAAAACCAGACCCGGAACAGGATTGAGCTTCGATTTGACTCCTAATCGCTGTGCCATCTGCACGACTTTATCGAGTCCGACATCCTGAGCAACTCGCAGCGCAATCACGTTCAAAGACTGCGCGACTCCAGTGTAAAAATCCGCCGATCCGCCTCCACACCCTGCGTAAGTTTGTCCACCCCAGTTGAGCGGTGCACAAGAATAAGCGGTTCCTGGAGAAATGTTTTGTTCGATCGCGGCGGTGTACGCAAAGATTTTAAAGGTCGATCCAGGTTGCCGAAGGGCTTGAGTGGCACGATTAAATTGGCTTTCTCGATAATCCGTTCCACCCACCATTGCGAGAACTTCACCGGTTTTGGCATTGATCGTCACCATTGCACCTTGAGAGTATCCTGCACTCGCGCCATTGGTCTCGACACTATTTCTCAAACTTGCTTCGGCTCTCGATTGCATTCGTCGATCGAGTCCCGTTTCGACAATAAAATTTCCCTCACTTGCAAGACTGCCACCGAGCAGCGATTCGAGTTCATCAAACACCGCACTATAAAAGTATGGCGCGATCGCACTTTGTAATTCTTGCCGCGCTCTCGGACTAATTTCGATCCGCGATCGACGAGCACGATCGGCTTCTTCTTGTGACACCATGCCTTGTTGCGCCATTCGTTCGAGAACGCGATCGCGATATTCCACTGCCGCTTTATAGTTCGTCACCGGATTAAAACTATTCGGCGCAGGCAAAATTCCCACTAGCGTCGCCGCCTCCGATAAGTTCAAATCTTTGGATGACTTTCCAAAGTAAAACTGAGACGCATCCTCGAACCCATAGATGCCGCTACCGAGATAAACGCGATTGAGATACAGTCTCAAGAGAAAATCTTTGCTGTAGACCGTTTCGAGTTTGAGTGCTACAAATGCTTCTCGAATCTTCCGCCCCGCCGAATCTTGTCGCCCCACATAATCCGGCAATACGCTTCTCGCAAGCTGTTGAGTGAGGGTACTTCCGCCTTCACGAATTTCGCCGCCTCGGACGTTGGTAAATAAAGCGCGAGCAGTCCCGATCGGATCAACGCCTAAGTGCCAAAAGAAGCGCGAATCTTCAGAAGCCATCACCGCATCCGGCAAGAAAGACGAAAAATCTGAAAGACTTTGCAACTCTACATGTCGATCGGTTCTCGGTGTTCGCAACGGTTGACCATCTCGCGAATTAATCACAACCGGACCTTGAACTGATTCCGGTAACGGATAAACCGAAAATCGCTGCCATTCGATGCCAATCACTGCCGCCGTTAACGCAGTCACTCCACTAATTCCGAACAATCCATATCGAACCGCTTTGAGATACCAGGGCAGCGGGTCTTTATATTGAACGCGAACCGATGCGGCAAGTTCAGGCGGACCTAGAGAAATGACATCACCGTTGTAGAGAATTTTCGATTTCAGCTTTCGCTTGCCGCGATACAGTCCATTCGTCGAACCTTCATCGCGAATCATGAATCTCGATCGCGTCGGTAAGCCTAAAAATTTCCGCTTGCGATCGCGCTTCACCACAGCATGAACCTGACTCACCACTGGATTCCGCACAACGATGTCGCACGATTTGGAGCTGCGCCCGATCGAATAGCGATCGCCCAACAGCGGAAACACCTGTGCCTTGGGTGCATCGGCATCCTGCACAAATAATTCTGGAACTCGCGCATTGGGTTTGAGTTTCAGCTTTGAAAAATTGATCCGCGTGAGGGTCGTTTTAACAGCTTGGCTGAGATTGCCGAGAACGGTTTGCGATCGACGCGGGGGCAGAGGCGGTTGAGTCATGGAACAAGCGATCGAGGGACTGCGATATATTCTAGTCAAATGCGGGATAGGAAGTATCGAACTCCCTACCCCCACGCAGATAACTACTTGTTGAATGGGTCGTGTTCCGCTAACATTCGCTCTAATTTTGCTTCGTCCACCCGTGAGATAATCCGTTTCGCCTCGTGCATATCCCGCGAGTTTTCGCCACACTAAACGTAGATGCCACCGTAAACAGTGTCCCCATTCCGACATACCCTTTCACCCAACCGTCTACAGGTAGATAGCAAATCCCGATCGTCGTCGCCGTTACCGAAATTACAAACGATGCCCAAGCCTGAAAAATCCACGCGCTACTGTGCGCTTGAGTGGTACTATCGAACTTCTGCATAAGGATTCTCCTGACGGAAATTGAACACTTCAGAAGATAGCCATTACTTCGGACACAAAGTATCTAGAATAGACACTCTCAGATTTGTCCTGTTTTGCGTTCTTACAGTCTGTAGAAGATGAAAGAAACGACTCGAATATCATCGATTTGTGACGCGATAGTAAAATCTTTCAATTTCAGTTACAATTTGTCACAAATTTACGAACGGGCTAATTACACTTGAGTAGAGACCGGGCATTTTTGAACCAGGAGCGAGGAACCAAACTTGATGAGTTGACTTTCACCGAATCATTCATTTGGCTCTTCGGACTGTTTTCCTTGTTCAGAGTGCGCTTTTCTAGCTTTCACCCGCCCACATAAGCATTGTTGACAACCTATGGAACCTGTGACACAACCGCCCAAGCATCGTGTGGTTATTATCGGTGGTGGTTTTGGGGGCTTATATGCCGCTCAAAGTCTCAAAAACGCCGATGTTGATGTGACCTTGATTGATAAACGCAATTTTCATTTGTTCCAACCGCTGCTCTACCAAGTCGCGACCGGAAACCTTTCACCTGCGGATATTTCCTCGCCGTTGCGATCGATTCTCAGCCGTCAGAAAAACGTCCGCGTTCTGATGGAAGAAGCAACGGATATCGATCCCGAAACGCAACAAGTCATGACCAGCCGAGGAGCCATTCCTTACGACTCGTTGATTGTGGCAACGGGCGTAAGTCATCACTACTTCGGCAACGATCAGTGGAAAGATGATGCTCCTGGCTTGAAAACGATCGAAGATGCGATCGAGATGCGCCGCCGAATCTTCTCAGCATTCGAGGCAGCAGAAAAAGAAACTGATCCCGAAAAGCGCAAAGCGTTACTCACCTTTGTCGTGGTCGGCGGCGGTCCAACCGGGGTGGAATTAGCGGGCGCGATCGCAGAACTCGCCAATCACACGTTAAAGCAAGATTTCCGCAGTATTGACACTACTGAAGCTCAGATTCTCTTGATCGAAGGTTTGGATCGCGTTTTGCCTCCTTATCCGGCTGATTTGTCTGTGAAGGCGGCTGAATCTTTGACCAAGCTCGGTGTGACAGTGCGGACAAAAACCAAAGTGACACAGATCGACGGCGATAATCTCACGCTCGAATACGACGAAACCCGCGAAACGATTTCGGCAAAAACGATTCTCTGGGCGGCAGGTGTAAAAGCTTCCGGTGTCGGTCGAGTGATTAGCGATCGCACTGGAGCATCGCTCGATCGTGTGGGTCGCGTTATGGTCGAATCCGATCTCAGCGTTCCGAATCATCCCAGCATCTTCGTAATCGGTGATTTGGCTCACTGTGCTGATCCCGAAGGTAAACCTTATCCCGGTGTTGCACCTGTAGCAATGCAGGAAGGTAAGTATGTTGCCCGACTGATCAAAGCAAGATTAAGCGGTCAATCGCTGCCTCGATTCCTGTACAAGGAATTCGGAAGCCTCGCCGTGATTGGACAAAATGCAGCCGTTGCAAATCTCGGTGGCGTTCATCTGTCTGGCTTTATTGCTTGGTTCATCTGGATCGTGGCGCATATCTACTTCTTGATCGAGTTCGACAACAAACTGGTTGTAATGATTCAGTGGGTTTGGAACTATGTTACTCGTTCCCGTGGAGCGCGGATTATTACCGATACGACGCTCGTTCCAGGCGAGTCTCCGTCTGTACGATCACGCAAAGAAGAACCCGTCAACGTTTAGAGTGTGCTGAGTTATCTTGCTTCGTTGCTCACTCGCCCCGGAATGGAATTCGGGGCTAACAGAACGAAGTCCGCGCTCTGGGGACTAAAAGCCAAACGAAATCTCTTCAGTCCTTTTCAAAGGACTTCGCACGATTAGCCCTGAATTCTATTCCGGGGCGGGACAGAAACGAAGCGAGAAGTCTCAGAACACACTCCAGCGCTGATGAATTTCTCAAAGCAGATGGCATCAACCCCGTCTGCTTTTGTTTTTCTCTGTCCATACTAGACAGGGATTGCATTCACCCTTGTTCAGTTATGCGCGATACTGTCGATTCTCAGGTCGAATTTTATCTTAGACAAGCTCGCCAACTGAGTCGAGCCGGACGCTACGACGATGCGATCGCAGCACTCGATAAACTCTTACAGCGACAACCCAGTTCATCGATCGCTTGGTTTGAACACGGAAAAGCCTTCTACGGACTCAAACGCTATAACGAGGCAGTCGAGAGCTTCAAAGAATCGATCCTGCTCAAAGCCGATTACGAGCCTGCCTGGAATTTACAAGGAATGACGCTGTCTCGACTGCAACGGTACGCAGAAGCAATCACCAGCTACGACCAAGCCATTCAACTCTGCCCTGCTAACTACAAAGTTTGGTATAACCGAGCAAATTCTCTATTAAAGCTCGGATCAAGCTATGAAGCCCTCTACAGCTACGAAGAAACGCTCAACCTCAAACCGAACTACACGAAAGCTTGGTACAACCGAGGTATTGTCTTAACGCAACTCAAACGATTTGAAGACGCGATCGACAGTTACAATCAAGCCCTTTCGACTCGTCCGCATTTTTCCGCTGCTCACTACAATCTCGGCAATCTGTTCTGCCGCTTAGGACAGTACGAAGAAGCAATCAGAAGCTACCAGCAGGTTCTCGAAATTCGTCCTACTTTATACGAAGCTTGGTACAACTTGGGCGGAGTCTTTCAGAAACTGGGACAACATGCAGACGCGATCGCAGCTTACGATCACGCGATCGCGCTCAATCCAAACTGCTCCGGTACCAAAACTCGCCGCGATCAGCTTAACGGTTAATCTTTTCTGCATATTGCTTTAGTTCCCACGCCATGCGCTGAATGCCTCTACGCTCATCTCGACGAATGAACGGTAATAGGAATCGTGCCAGCGTCCCAGAGAAATTCTGCTGATACGAGAATCGAGTTTGATTCACGCCGATATCTTGAAGCTCTAAAACGTGTTCGTTTCGTAAACCGGGAATCGTCGAAAGCCATTTTAGACAGTAATTTGGCTGAACCAAAGTGACGATCGGGCGAAACTGCACTTCTTCTTCGCCCGGATTTCGTAATAGAGACAATGCCACATCGCGCCCTTCTACAAACGGTAGGGACGGATCGCAGTCATATAAAAAAGTATTCCAATATTTCCAGCGGTCTTTGGCGATCAGGATTTGCCAAATTTGCGATCGTGCGGCTCGAATTTCAATTTCTGTATATAAAGTTGGCATCTGAGATTATCCCTAGTCGTTCGTGATTTACAGTTCATGACCCTTTATTGCGGTAAGATTTGCCGAGTCGCAAATCACTCCTCACATGTCAGACCTTCTAACTCCCAATTCCAGTTTTAGCTTGACGATCCGCTTTCAGGTTCCCAATCGTCCAGGAATGCTTGCAAGTGTCACGAAAGCGATTTCGACGCTCGGTGGCAGTATGGGACAGATTGATCTCATCGAGCAAACCCGCGATATTTCGATGCGAGACATCACGGTTGATGCTGCCAGTACCGAACATGCAGAAACGATCGTGCAAGCGGTGAAAGATTTACCTCATATCAAAGTGCTGGATGTGTACGATCGAACTTTCACGCTGCATCGCGGTGGCAAAATTAGCGTTGTCAGTAAGATTCCCCTCAGAGGGCAGGCAGATCTCGCGATGGCGTATACTCCTGGAGTCGGAAGGATTTGTACTGCGATCGCACAAGACCCCAAACGAGTCTATGAACTGACCGTGAAACAAAACATGGTGGCGATCGTCACGGATGGCAGTGCGGTTTTAGGGTTAGGAAATTTAGGTGCGGAAGCCTCGATGCCTGTGATGGAAGGCAAAGCGATGCTGTTCAAAGAATTCGGCGGACTGGATGCGTTTCCGATTTGTCTAGCGACTCAAGACACTGATGAAATTGTAGAAACAGTCAAACGAATTGCTCCGGTGTTCGGCGGCGTGAATTTAGAAGATATTGCGGCTCCTCGCTGTTTTGAAATTGAAGCGCGACTTCAGCGAGAATTGAATATTCCGGTGTTTCACGATGATCAGCATGGAACCGCGATCGTCACGCTTGCTGCTCTAACGAATGCGCTCAAGCTCGTGAAGAAAACCATGTCAGAGATTCGGATTGTAATCAATGGTGCGGGTGCTGCCGGAGTCGCGATCGCAACTCTTTTACAAAAAAGTGGCGCAAATCAGATTATTATGTGTGACTCAAAAGGCATCTTGTCGCTCGATCGTCCCGATTTGAATGATCAAAAACGTGCCTTTGCAGTGGAGCAATCTGGAAAGCTTGCCGATGCGATGAACGGTGCGGATGTTTTCTTAGGGGTGAGTGCGCCGGGAGTGGTCACTCCTGAAATGGTGAAATCGATGGCGACTGATCCGATCGTGTTTGCAATGGCAAATCCAATTCCTGAGATTCAGCCTGAGTTAGTTCGAGATGATGTTGCAGTGATGGCGACTGGACGCAGCGATTATCCGAATCAGATTAATAATGTGTTGGCGTTTCCGGGAGTGTTCCGGGGTGCGCTCGATTGTCGGGCTTCGACATTTACGACCAGTATGTATTTACAGGCGGCATTCGCGATCGCATCTTTGATTAAGACGGAAGATCTCGATCGCGAACATATCATTCCCTCTGTGTTTGATGAACGAGTCGCGTCTGTGGTTTCAGCCGCTGTGCAACGCGCCGCAAGAGAAGATGGAGTCGCACAGCGATAAAAAAATGGAGGATGGTAAACTCTATCCTCCCGATAGCAATCAATCATCGGTCAAACTGCTAAACTCATCCGTCGTCAGCAATAGTTCGCCGTACTCTGGAACCCATGCCAGCCATTGATTTTCAGCACATTGGCACAGTAACCAAGCTTGATCAAAACTATATGCAGTGGGTGGATTGAGCAATTGCACCCACATCGACGGAGTAAAACGAGGGGCACAGGGAATCGATCGTAGCGTTTCCCATGTTGCAGAATTCGGAATATCAAGAGCCATAACACCACCCTCTGAAGCGAAAATCGGGATATTTTGTATCTTATGATACTTTTTCGGCTTTTTTCATCTTTGTATTAGAACTTTACGAGTAACGCGATCGTCCCAGACCAATCTTTTGTAGTTGGGACAGTCAGTAATGCAGAACGAAGACGGTGTAGCATAATCAAACAAAGTTACAATCAAGGCGAACCTGCATTTAAGTTAACGATGAAAACGTTGGCGAAATGGTCGATCGATGAATATCACCGCATGATTGAAGCGGGAATTTTGCGCGATCGCTGTGTAGAACTGTTGGCAGGTGAGATTGTTGAAATGAGTCCAGAAACGCCACTTCACTACAGCACTGCAAAACGAGGAGCGAGATATCTAGAACGACTCCTTGATCGTCGTGCAGAAGTTCGGTTCAATGGTCCAATTACGCTGACAGATTCCGAACCGGAACCCGATATCGCGATCGTCTGTTTGCCAGAAGAACAATATCGCGATCGGCATCCCAATGCTGAAGATATCTACTTACTGATTGAAGTCGCAAAAACCAGTTTAAAGAAAGATACCGATCTGAAAGCTGGAATTTACGCAACTGCGGGTATCCAGGAATATTGGGTTTTGAACCTAGCCGCCCGGCGAATCATCGTATTTCGAGATCCACAGAATGGGAAATACCAAACAGAGCAGGTTTTAAGCTCAGGCGCGATCGCACCGTTAGAATTTCCAGATCTTTCGATTTCAATTGATCGGCTTTTAGCAGATGTTTGAAAAGCCTTGAGCAAATCTGCGCTAAAATAATAGTACAGATGTATCCAGATTAAGCTCATGCCCCTATGCTTTCGGCAGCAATGCCAGGATCTGCTCGACAAACGCTTGATGATCGACGACTGGCTTCGAGATATAACCATCGGCTCCACTTTGCTTGAGGAAATTTTCTCGATCGCCTTCCATCGCGTGCGCCGTCACCAAAATAATCGGCAAATTTGCAGTTTTGTCATCAGCTTTCAAGAGTTGAGTAAGCTGAATGCCATTCATTGCCTTACCCTGGTACATACTGCGTGAGAGAGACACATCCATCAAAATAATGTCTGCCTCACCGGACTGGGCAATCTGGATAACTTCATCTACATTTTCAGTATGCTTCACTGCCAAACCACCACGTTTGGTCAGGATTTTCGAGAACACTCTGGCATTAATCAGATCGTCCTCCACAATTAAAACGGTTTGCATATAAATTCCTCAGACGAAACGCACTGGATACGGCAAAATAGAACGATTGTAATGTAGCTCAACTGTATTAGTATTTTCAGGACGGGCGATCGACATTCAGCAACCGCTTGGTTTCTCACTATTGTAAAGTTCAGCAGGATAACAGGCTCATGGCTCGGACGCGACCTCAATCTCAATCAGAACAGTTAAACATTCTTCCAACCGGACAGGTTATCACGACTGCCTTACATACGGAGATGCAGCAGTCCTATTTGGAATATGCCATGAGCGTGATCGTGGGGCGGGCACTCCCCGATAGTCGCGATGGCTTGAAGCCTGTCCATCGTCGTATTTTATACGCAATGCACGAATTGGGGTTAACTCCCGATCGCCCTTATCGAAAATGCGCCCGCGTCGTCGGGGATGTCCTTGGTAAGTATCATCCTCACGGCGATCAGGCGGTCTATGATGCCCTCGTGCGAATGGTGCAGGATTTCTCTAGTCGCTATCCGTTACTCGGTGGTCATGGAAACTTCGGATCAGTAGATAATGATCCGCCTGCTGCAATGCGATACACCGAAACGCGATTATCCGCGATCGGTAACGAATCTCTGCTGAATGAAATTAGTGAAGCGACTGTCGATTTTGTCGGTAACTTTGATAACTCACAACAAGAACCCGTTGTACTCCCTGCCCAATTACCGATTCTGCTACTGAATGGTAGTTCAGGGATTGCGGTCGGGATGGCAACGAATATTCCACCGCATAACTTAGGAGAAGTGATTGATGGGCTGATCGCACTGATCGATCGACCCACTCTATCGGATGATGAACTGCTCGCATTGATTCCGGGTCCTGACTTTCCCACAGGTGGCGAAATCATTGATACGAGCGGCATTCGGGAAGCTTATCTCACAGGGCGAGGTAGCGTCCCGATGCGGGGAATTGCAAATGTTGAAGAGATTAATACAGGTCGCGGTAAACATCGAAAAACCGCGATCGTCATCACAGAGTTACCCTACCAAGTTAATAAAGCCGGACTGATCGAAAAGATTGCCGAACTGGTGAACGCAGGCAAGATTGAAGGCATCGGTGATCTGCGTGATGAAAGCGATCGAGAAGGCATCCGAGTGGTCATCGAACTGCGACGCGATGCGAATCCTCACAAAATTCTGAATGCTATCTATCGTCAAACTCCACTACAGACGAATTTCGGCTCGATTCTCTTAGCACTCGATAACGGTCAACCGAAACAGATGACCTTGAGAGAGCTATTGAACTCATTCTTAGTATTCCGTGAAGAGACACTGACTCGGCAGTATCGCAACGAATACAACCAAGCCGAAAATCAGCTTCATGTCTTAGAAGGTCGGTTAAAAGCGCTGGCAAACTTAGATGATGTGATCGAGATTTTGCGGAATGCTCCCGATGGCGGCACCGCAAAAGTTCAGCTGCAAGAAAGCTTAGATTTAAGCGATCGACAAGCGGATGCGATCTTGTCGATGCCGCTCCGAAGACTAACCGGAATGGAACGTCAAAGCCTGCAAACCGAGCATGATGAACTGCTTGGGAAAATGGAGGACTTGCATAAGTTACTCAGCGATCGACGAGAATTGCTCAAATCACTGAAGAGAGATCTCAGAGCGCTGAAGAAAAAATACGGAGACGATCGACGCACGAAGATTATTGCTGCTGTAGATGTTGCGGCGGAAGTGAGTGAGAAAGAAGATGCTCCTGCACGATCGACCGTGAACTTATCCTTTGAGTTTGAGGAAGAAGAACAGAAAGCAGTCGTCGAAGTGACTCAGCGTGGATATGTGCGGCGCATGGTTCCAAAAACATACGATCGACTCAGCAAAAATCGCAACGATGACACAGCGACGAAAGAACTCGAAGACGGTGACGATTTCGCGACGCAAACCGATTTCACGACCACAGGTAAAACACTCGTTGTGTTTACCCGAAGCGGAAAAGCGTTTGCGGTAAAAGTTCGCGACATTCCTCAAGCCAACAACGGCAAATCGAAAGGAACACCGCTGATTGCACTCTTACCACCTGCTGCACAAGCAGAACCAGACTCGATCGCAGGAACATTCATCCTGCCCGACGAAATCGAAGATCAATTTGTGCTGTTACTCACCGAACAAGGACGCATCAAACGATTACCGCTGTCTGAATTTACTGATTTAACAGGACGAGGATTGACCGCACTGAAGCTCAAAGAAGGCGATCAATTGCTGTGTGTCAGTCCGGTACAGGTTGGAGAGCAAGTCCTGTTAGCAACTTCGAGCGGTCGCGTGTTGAGATTCGAGGTGAATGATTTGCAGATTCCGATCGCAACTCGAACTTCTCAAGGTCAAACTGGAATGCGCGTGAGCAAGAAAGAACGGCTCGTCGGATGGGCGATCGCAAACGAAGATGATACGTTCTTGATGATTTCCGAACAAGGCTACGCGAAACATATGGAAGTCAAAGCCTTAAGGCGGGCGAGTGCTGGAGAATTGGGAACTCAATCTTTCCACTTCAACAATAAAACCGATATTGTTGCTGGAATTGTTGCGGTGTTACCTCAATCGCTCGTGTTCTTGTTAACGAATGAGAATCATCTAGCGCGGATTGATGTCGATGACATTGATTTGAGTTTGAAAGACGATCGCGGTTCTCGTGTGGTCAAACTGAGCAAAACTGAGCGGGTGACTCATGTGAGCTTGCCTGTGTTGTATGGGGATGAAGACTCGATCGAGTAATCGGATGTTTGAAAAGTATGGAAAGTCTCTTCGCTCTCGTTGTACTCTCGCCCTGAAATGAATTTCGGACTAACCGATGAAAGTCTACTGAAGTAGACTCAGAGGGAGTTCCAGGTTCTTAGTCCATTTCTAATGGACTTGCGCCGATTAGCCCGAAATTCCATTTCAGGGCGGGATAGTGCAACGATCGAAGACGTTTCAAATATCCTCCAAGTACCAGATACGAAATCCTCCCCTCGTACCTTGTTCCAAATTGTAAAGACCTGTTGCAACTCTTAATAAAACTGCGAAAAAGCGTTGCAGGAAGCTTGGTAAACTGGATAGGCGAATGAAAACGTAGAATGCTGATGGCAAAATCATTTGCCGCATTCATGCAAACCCACTTAGACCACACTGCGCATCGCGTAAAACTCATGGTAGATTCCCTTAAAAAACCAGGCTTTGAAGAACTGCGCCCCGGAATCAAGGTTCCAGCAAAAGAAACAATTCTCACGCCGCGCTTCTACACCACCGACTTTGACGAGATGGCGCAGATGGATCTCTCCGTCAATGAGGAAGAGTTTGAAGCATTGGTCGCAGAATTGCGAAACGACTACAATCGCCACCATTTCGTGCGCGATGAAGAGTTTGAACAATCCTGGGATCACATTGATGGCGAAACCCGCAAAGTCTTTATCGAATTCCTAGAGCGCTCTTGTACGGCTGAATTCTCAGGCTTCTTGCTGTATAAGGAACTGTCCCGCAAGCTGAAAGACCGCAATCCGTTACTTGCTGAAGGATTCGCGCTGATGTCCCGCGATGAAGCGCGTCACGCTGGATTCTTGAACAAAGCATTATCGGATTTCAATCTTTCTCTCGACTTGGGCTTTCTGACCAAGAGCCGCAAATATACTTTCTTCAAGCCGAAGTTTATCTTCTACGCAACCTATCTGTCTGAGAAGATCGGCTACTGGCGCTACATCACGATTTTTCATCACCTCAATGCTCATCCTGAAGATCGGCTCTATCCGATTTTCAAATTCTTTGATAACTGGTGCCAAGATGAGAACCGTCACGGTGACTTTTTTGATGCGTTGATGCGGACTCAGCCCCAGTTCTTGAACGATTGGAAAGCGAAACTGTGGTGTCGGTTCTTCTTGCTGTCAGTGTTCGCGACGATGTATCTCAATGACATTCAGCGCACCGATTTCTATGAAGCGATCGGGCTAAATACTCGCGAATTCGAGTACACCGTGATTGAGAAAACCAACGAAACCGCAGGTCGCGTGTTCCCGGTGATCCTCGATGTGAAGCATCCGAAGTTCTATGAGCGCTTGGAAACTTGCATCCAGAACAACGAGAACTTAAGAGCGATCGACAACACAAATGCACCGAAATTCATCAAGACACTGAAGAAAGTGCCTTACTACCTCTCGAACGGGGTTCAACTGGCGAAACTGTATTTCATTAAGCCGATCGACATGACGGCTCAACATGGACAAGTTCGATAAGTCCTGAAGTACCCCTTGGTTTGTAGCGGTTCCAGCATCGGAACCGCTTTTTTTATTCGTCGATTTGCCAAAGTTCAGTCGAGTAATCCTCATCGAGAACCTTTTTCGGGCGCATCACTAAAATGACTCGTCCTAGTAGCGCGATCGAGGGCGCTTCCTCAAACCACTGCAATTCAAGCTGATCCTCGTTGGCAACCGCAAAATAACTATCCATTTGCCAGTCTCGCTGAGCGCGATCGACTACGACAATCACTTCTTCTGTCCCGCCCGGTAACGGATTCGGAAGTCGATCGCTATCACACAACATTGCGATCGGGTCTTCCGCACTCCGAATCACTTGCCAACCCGGAATTGTCATCCATGCGCCCGTTCCCGAAAATTGAATGATTGCGAATACTCCAGTTTCTTCGGTGATCGGGACCGCATTCAAATCTGAGACGGTCAGCGGAAGTTTTCCAGCAACCGGGAGAATGCGCGGGAGTTGATCATCAGATTCCAACCGGTAGACCGGAAGGCGTGGAGCAGGACGTTTGGGTGTGACACTGAAATCCGTGAGAAGCGCTTCGATCGCTTTTCGAGCCGTGTCACTGTGAGCGAATTTTAGACCCCTGGCAATGTAGCGCGATCGCTCTTGTAAATCAGTCTTCTCTTTCGCCGTTTTCCAAGCCTGATACGCCACGGCATCCCCTGGATGAGTGGTGAAGGCTTCCGGCACTTTACTCAGCCGGGAGAAGTCTTTTAGCGCACGAGCTACTTCATGCACTTCATCGGTGTCTAGATCCTTTTCAAAGACTAATTCGGCTGCGGCTGCCCGTTCCGTCTGAGAAAGCACTCGCAATTCGTAGAGAATATCGCTGGCTCTGTTTCCAAAATGCGATCGTACCGCATCCGAAACGCCGACTTTCAGCATCGAATCGTAAACTTGCGCCGCCACGATAATTTGATTTTGGTGAATCGGCTCGAATCCAGTCGCTTCAAAAATCGCGTTTGGCGTGTAGCCTGATTTTTGCAGAGTTTGACAGGCTTGTGCCCACTCTACCCACGAACCCTGTTTACGACGCAGCGACAATAGTAAATCGTCTGCGTTTGATAATTCCTCAGTCATAGCGCGTTTTTCCCAGTGAATCCTCAATCAGATTAGCAAAGGGAGATTAGCAAAATCATTTAGATTTCAGAACGATCGCACTACGTAATACTGAGCGTGCCTTTGTCGATGGGGAAAATATATCGGCTCGAAACGTTTTGGTAATGGAAGATGCCAACCACCGCACCAATTCCAATGAGCAAAGCCAGAACAAGACTGAAACGGTATTGAGACTGAACGTTCATAACGGGACTGAAACAAATTTGAATTACTTTCAATATGTTTAAGCCCTAAGTATTCCGCCTCAAACTACCGAAGGATTTCATCATCGTCTGAGAGTTAGACTACGATCGCTAACTGTTCCAAAATCGATCGCGCTACTCGATCGCAAGCTCCTTCGCCGCCTAAAGCCGATCGCATGGCTTGATAATCCGCGATCGTTTTCTCCCGCTTCTCAGGCTGCAACAATCCCAAAGCAGACAGCGCTAAATTCTCCGGAGTCGCCTCGTTTTGAATAAACTCAGGCACAATCTCTTTCATCTCAACCAAATTCGGTGGCGAAACAAACGGAACTTTGAGCTTGAGAATGTTCTTCGCAATCCAAAACGTAATCGGCGCTAAGCGATACATGATCACTTGAGGCACATTGAGTAAGGCAATCTCTAGATTGACCGTTCCGCTTTTGGTGATGGCTAAATCTGAAGCTGCGATCGCATCGAGCGGCGATCCTTCAATAATCTCGGCTTGCAATTGATAATCCTGAATTCCCTGAGCAATCTCAGTTCGATATTTCTCCAGCGACAACGGCACCAGAAATCGCACATCTGGAACCTTCGATTGAATTTGCTGTGCTGCCTCGAAGATCACAGGCATCATGTATTTAATTTCTTGTTGGCGCGATGCGGGGAGAAGCACGATCGTAGTTTGATCCGGTGCAATGCCTAATTTTTCACGAGCAGTAGCGCGATCGGGTGCGTTCTTCATGCGATCAACTAACGGATGCCCGACTAATACTGCATTCCCGCCTTTCGACTTGTAGTATTCTGCTTCACCGGGAAAGACCGAATAAATGTAGTCGCTAATCTGAACAATCCACTGTGTTTTTTTCTCATTAATCCGCACGACCCATTCTTGCGGCGCGATAAAGTAAGCGGTCGGCACATTCGCCAAATGTTTACGAACGTGCAGCCCGATACTGATGTTTGGATCGCTGTAATCGATCATCACTACAATATCGGGCGGATTTTCTTGTAAATATCGTTTTGCTCGACGTTGAACGCTCAGAGTCGGGAAAAGATACGGCAAGCCTTCGACGATTCCGATCGAGCCAATCTTCGTCGTATTTCCGAGTAATTTCGCGCCTGCGGCTTCCATCCGATCGCCACCCAGCGCCAATATCTCGATCTCGGCTCCCGCTTTTTCCGCTTGTTGGTACAGTGCTTTCACCAGCAACGCCCCTTGCAAATCGCCGGACACTTCGCCTGTACTGATAAAAATTCGCTTCTTCATTCGGATTTCAGAGTTGCGCTCGGTGTCAGTCCTCTACGTCCCGGTGATAGAGAGAGTTGAATAAATTGCTGAAAATGCTGAATGTGCTCATTTTCCGGCAGCAGATCTAATCGTTCTAACGCCTCATTCATCGTTAAGCCCGATCGAAACACGGTTCGATAAGCCTTTTTCAATAAACTAATCTCTTCTGCGGTAAAGCCCGATCGCTGAAGTCCGACCTGATGAAATGCCCGAATCCGCGAAGGATTGCCCTCCACGATCGTAAACGGTGGAACATCTCGATCAATGCGACTCATTCCCCCAATCATCGCGTGTCGCCCAATCCAAACAAATTGATGAATTCCCAACACACCGCTTAATCTAGCTTTCGATTCGATATGAACGTGACCCGCCATCTGTACCGAATTCGCGATAATCACCTGATCTTCGATCACGCACTCATGACCGACGTGGACATAAGCCATGAGTAAGTTTCCATTGCCGATGAGCGTAATGCGATCGGCAAAGGTTGGACGGTGAATCGTGACAAATTCGCGAATCTGATTGGCGTTCCCGATTCGCACTAACCCAAGCGAACCATCGTATTTCAAATCTTGCGGTTCAAGTCCGATCGCGGCTCCAGGAAAAATCTGATTTCGTTCACCGATTTCCGTCCAGCCTTCGATCACTGCATGATGTCCAACACTTGATCCCGCCCCTATTTTGACGTGTTCACCAATCACTGCATAAGCCCCAACTTGGACGGTTGGATGAAGTTGGGCATTCGGGTGGATCACAGCGGTCGGGTGAATCAAAGTGGTCGTCATAGATAGGGGGTAGGGAGGGGAAGAGGAAGAAAGAGAAGCGGTGGCTTCGCTGCACGGCGTGTTCGTTATGAATAATCCCGCTGTCTTTAATCGACTAGCGCAAACATTAAATCACCTTCACAAGCTAACTGTCCGTCAACTTCGGCACGACCGCGCATCTTCCCAAATCGACGTGCCTTCACCGAGAGCAGTTCCACGGTCATCACCAGTTGATCACCTGGCACAACCGGACGACGAAACCGCACCCCGTCAATCCCAGCAAACATGAAAAGACCCCCTGACACATCTGCCATTTGTGTCAGAACGACTCCGCCAACTTGCGCCATCGCTTCCACAATCAGCACACCCGGCATAATTGGACGACCCGGAAAATGCCCTTGAAACTGCGGTTCATTAAATGAGACGTTTTTGATTCCGATCGCCATTTTTCCGGGCACATAATCAATAATGCGATCGACTAATGCAAACGGATACCGATGCGGCAGGAGTTGGTGAATTTCTTCGACGGTAAACGTGGTTTTGATCGGAGTTTCGGGAGTCTCGGCGGGGACAGTGTGAGTTTCAATCAAGGTTGACATTGGCGTTGGGGTAAAGGGCTAGAGGACTGACTTAGAGATTGGACAATTGCCGGACCAGTTGAGTGTGTAACCCATGACTCGCTTTGTATGCCAAAAAGTGAGCGGTCGGAAACGTCCCCAGTAAACTGAGATCTCCTATTAAGTCTAGAAGTTTATGGCGTGCTGGTTCATTTGAAAAGCGCAACGGTGGATTTATCCATCCATCGGTGCTACAAACGAGCGCATTTTCGAGCGAACCGCCTTTAATTAAACCATTAGCCCGTAACTGTTCGATCTGATGGGCAAATCCAAACGTTCTCGCAGGTGCAATTTCCGTCGCGAACGTCTCCGGATCAAATCGCCAACTGTGCCACTGATTCCCGATCGCGCTTAATTCAAAATCAATTCCATAAGAAAACCTCAGTTCATCTGACGGTAGCGCCGCAACAAACGCATCGCCTTTACGAACGAACACAGGTTCGGTAATGAGAATCGAGGATTTCGCTTCGGTTTGCTCAACGATTCCCGCTTGAGCGATCGCGCTTGTCCACGATCGCGCTGATCCATCCATCAAGGGCACTTCTGACCCGTCTACCTCAATCCGAGCGTTATCGATGCCCATTCCCGCCAGCGATGCCAGCAAGTGCTCTACGGTGCGAATTTCCGCTTCCCCGTTCACGAGTTCGGTTGAAAGCATCGTTTCTCGCACCGCTTCAATCTGAGCGGGAATCTCAGGCTGTCCCGGTAAATCAGTTCGCACGAAATATCGCCCCCGTCCTGGTTCTGCGGGTAGAACTCTTGCAGTCGTGGTTTCTCCCGTATGCAGCCCAATGCCGTAACAGGAGAAAGGCGACGAAAGCGATCGCTGGACTGTCGAAGTGATGCACCCTTGTGTTTTGACCATTTAGAATCGTTCTCCAAATCCAAAGCGAATATTGCTTCCGCCTTGGTCATTGATACCGTAATCGATCCGAATCGGACCCAACGGACCCGCCTGCACCCGAATACCAATCCCGTAGCCAAATCCGCTTCCAGGCTTACCGCGTACCCCTCCCGGATTTCCAGGAACACGATCGCCCGATCCTAAATCCGTCGCCGCATCCAAGAAGAGCGCTCCAGAAATAATCGAGAAAATCGGGAATCGATATTCAGCCGTCGCCTGAATGAAACTCCGACCGCTTCCGACTTCGCCTTCATCGTAACCGCGTACCGAGTTCGTTCCCCCTAACGGAAACGCTTCATACGGCGGCAAATCTCCAAAAACAGTTCCCGCCTGAACGTTGAAGGCAAACGCTTGAGCGCATCGTCCTTGTGGTGTCTGTTGTAAATCGACCCGGCGCGGATCGCGATCGCGACATTCCGGAGTAAATTTCGTCAACCGAGTGGGAATGTAGAAGCTGTAACTGCCTCGGAGTCGGTTAAACAGAATGCTACCCGAACCGAGCGGCACCGTTTGTTCTGTACTCAGTTGCAGCACTGATCCACGAGTCGGACGCAGAAAATCATCGCGGCGATCGCGCCTCACCGAGAGTTGTCCACTGAATAGATCATCTTTACCCGACGGATCAAACGTGAGCGGATTGCCTAACTCATCAACTCTGCGGCGAATCCCCTCAGCATCGGTTGCTGTGACTCGCTGATACTGCAAACCGAGTGAAGCAACCCACTCTGCCCGTTCAAAGACATTTCTCGACAACGGACGCGAGAAGCTGATTCCGCCCCCGGTTCGGTTAATTCTCGGTCGATCGCGATCGGCATTTCCCAACCGCACTTCTGGATCGCCCCCGTCAAAGATGAGCGAAATCGTTCGACGACGGAACACGCTCAATGTGTAGGAAGTTCGGAACGGGTCGCCTGCAATCCACGGATCAGTAAAGCTCAATTCGTACTGTTGGTCACGCTGACCGATTTGCACTTCAGCGTTCAGTTTTTGGTTATTGCCACCGACGTTTTGCTGTCCATAGCTAACACTTCCAAACAAACCACTGGCAGAACTAAAACCACCCGCAAGCCCGATATTTCCAGTGTTTCGCTCAACGGCATTCACGACGAGAACGACTTTGCTTCGGTCTTCACCGACATCAAGCGACGGACGCAAATCTTCAAACAGTCCCAACCCGAATAATCGCTGAAAGTCGCGTTCTAACGTGTTTCGGTTAAAGATTGATCCAGGCTTCAGTTCAAGTTCACGAGTGATAATAAATTCGCGAGTTCTGCCTCGAATCGGGTTGCCTTGTGCATCTCGATCGTTGCCTTCTTTGTTGATAAATCGCACCTGAACCCGCTCGATCTGCCCTTCTGCAACCTGCAAAATCACGGTTCCGTCTGGATTCACCTGCGGCTGTTGGGCGTTAATCACCTGCGCTAACACAAAACCACGGTCTTGATAAAGCTTGGTCAGTTCTTGAACTCCGGTCTGTAAATCCCGGAAATTTGTCGTTCTACCGTACTGCGCTCCGAAAATACGATCGACTTCTGTTTGCGGCACGATCGTCCCGCCTTGAAGCTGTACCGATCTCAACACCGGATTCGCGGTTACTTCAAACGTTACCCGCACCCCAAGCGGTGTGTCTGTCGGAGTCGCCCTCACATTCGAGAAAAATCCTGTCGCAAAAATCGCGTTGATATCGTTTTGAAGCTGGGTTCGCGTCGTGGTTCGTCCCGCCTGCGTTTGAATCACCCGGTAAACTTCATTTTGCAATTCACCTTCAGCTCCCGTCACCAACACTTCAGACACCAAGACACGCGGTTCGTCTGGAGCAGGTTGGGGAGGTTGCTGCGGTTGAGGAGGTTGGGCAGGCTGAAGCGGCTGTGTCGGGGTTTGCGGCGTTTCAGTCGGAGTTTGCTGCTCTGGGGATGGAGTCGGGGTGGCTTCTGGGGCTGGAGTGGTTGGCGTTCCCTGGGGAGTGGGGGCGTTCGGGCTTCCCGGTGCCTCGGTCGGAGTCGTTCCCGGATTTGGAAGGGTGGGAATGTTCGGAGCGGTCGGAACTGGAGCCGCAGGCGAGGTATTAATTTGAATACGATCGGGAGTTCCCTGCTCGATCGTTCCTTGAGCCACTTTTTTCAACTGAGACAGCGAAGGCATTCCCGCAGTGTCACGAGTTTGCATTACAGGAATTGTTTCAACAACCACATTTCCCGGCTGCGATTTTTGGACAGTTGCAACCGTCGATGCCTTTGGCACAGGGAAACCTGACCGAGCCGTCGATTTTGCTTGCGGTTGGACTGGCTGATTGGGGGTTTTTGCCAAAGCAGACCGAGATAAGCCTAGCGTCGCGGTCAATGCAAACGCCGCCATCACAACAGGAGATAAGCGCATAGTATTCACAGGTTTTCGCACGTCCTCACACTTCACTGCTCAAGGCAGACACAACATGAAATTCATTCCGATTAAACGGCAAAATTGTACCGCACCCTGAGTATGGATACTCACGTCAGGTAGGACTGATTTTGAACTGGCAGGTCGTCCGCATCATACCGCTTGTTCGAGTACCCGCTCCATGACTTGCCGATACGCATCTTCGACGTTGCCCAGATCGCGCCGGAATCGATCTTTGTCCATGACTCGTCGATCGGGGTCGGTTTCTGCCTGATTCCACAATCGACAAGTATCGGGGCTGATCTCGTCTGCGAGTAAAAGCTGACCCTGAGCATCGGTGCCAAACTCTAGTTTGAAGTCAACGAGGGTAATGCCACATTGTTCAAAGAAGGTTTGCAGGACCGTATTGATCTGCGTTGCCATGCTTTTAAGCGGTTCGACTTGATCCGCCATGTTGGGGTCAAGGGCGCGAATCCGATCGACGGTCAAAAGTGGATCGCCTAGCGCATCGTCTTTGAGATAAAACTCGACGAGCGGCGGATTGAGAATCGTTCCTAACGGGATGCCAGTTTGTTGACAGAGACTGCCAGCGGCAATGTTCCTGACCACAACTTCTAACGGGATAATGGTGACGGACTTCACTCGCATTTCGTTCCCGGAAGTGCGATCGAGAAAATGCGTCGGAATTCCGTTTTTCTCCATCAATTTGAATAAGTGAGAGGCGATCACACAGTTCATTTCACCTTTGCCCTGAATGCTGCCGCGTTTCTGAGCATTAAAAGCGGTCGCATCATCTTTGAAATAAGTCAGCAAAACTTCTGGCTCTTCTGTAGCGTAGAGAATTTTAGCTTTGCCTTCGTAGAGTTTTTGACCGACAGGCGTTTGATCAACAGACATAATGCGATCGCTCTTGAAATTGAGAATTTGATTATTGTAGCGCTCTGCCTTGCGCTTCAGAAGATGAGGGAGAGCGTGATATGAATGCTCATTGTGACTACTGAAACATTGATGCAATCAGCGGTCATAACCCTTCACTCAAGTATTGCTGATAGCCTATTTCGCTGAGTCTTGCTTGTTTGGTGCGTACCATTTCTGCCAAACTTTGCCGATAAGCTTGAACTTTGATCAATAACTCAGGATCATGACTCGCTAGAATCTGGACGGCAAGAAGACCCGCATTTTTAGCATTACCGATCGCAACGGTTGCAACAGGAATTCCGGCGGGCATTTGGACGATCGAATAAAGCGAATCGATTCCTTGCAATGTTTTCGTTTGTACCGGAACCCCGATCACAGGTAAAGCGGTCATCGCTGCCACCATTCCGGGTAAATGTGCGGCTCCTCCTGCTCCAGCAATAATGACCTTAATTCCTCTGGTGTGCGCCTGTTTTGCATACTCGACCATGCGTTCTGGAGTGCGATGGGCAGAAACAATTTCGACCTCACACGGGACGTTGAACTCTTCACAAACTGCGATCGCGGCTTGCATCGTCGGCAGATCCGAGTCGCTGCCCATAATGATTCCAATCAACGGCTGATTCATTGTGCGAAGATCCAAAACGAACAAAATCAAGTCTGTAAAATGCGCTTTCTGATTATCAATGCTCGTGTGCCCGGTTTTGACGGTGTGCAGCAAATTTTGATCGATGATGTAATTCTAGAAATTGCGCCCCAAATTGACACGGATGCTCAGATCTTGGATGTGGCAGGCGATTGGATTTCTCTGGGTGGCGTTGATTTACAGATAAATGGTGCGTTGGGGTTAGCCTTTCCCGATTTGGATCAAGAGAATAGCCATCAATTAGAAAAGATTTGTCAGTTCTTGTGGAATCAGGGAATCGATGGATTTTTGCCAACAATCGTCACAACCTCGATCGACAAAATTCAGCGATCGCTCTCTATTCTCGCTGATTCTAAACTCCCTCAAACCTTAGGTGTCCATCTCGAAGGACCTTTTCTAAATGTTGAAAAACGCGGCGCACATCCTGAAGAGTTCCTACTACCGCTGACGGTTGAATCCGTAAAACGAGTGTTAGGAGATTATGCGGGAATTGTGAAAGTGATGACGCTGGCTCCTGAACTTGATCCGAGTGGAAACGCGATCGCTTATCTCAAATCCCTTGGCATTACCGTAAGTCTCGGACATTCTCAAGCCACTGCTGCCCAAGCACAACGCGCATTTGAGCAAGGCGCTTCGATGGTGACTCATGCCTTTAATGCGATGCCAAGTTTGCACCATCGGGAACCGGGATTGCTCGGAGCCGCGATCGCGAACCCGACTGTTTACTGCGGCTTAATTGCGGATGGTCAGCACGTCACACCGATCATGATCGACATTCTTTTACGAGCGAGTCAGTACGATCGCGGTATCTTTCTTGTCAGCGATGCCCTGTCTCCACTCGGATTACTGGACGGTCGTTATCCTTGGGATGCTCGTGAGATAGAAGTGACAAATGGCACAGCAAAATTACCGAATGGAACTTTAGCAGGCACCACGCGGTCATTGTTTTCTGGAGTGGAAAATCTGGTGAAATGGCACAGTTGCGATCTGGGAACTGCGATCGCGCTTGCCACGACTGCCCCCCGAACCGCGATCGATTTACCGCTCTATCTCAAACAGCCCGCAAATCTGCTTCGATGGCAGGACAGCACCCCACAGCGGCTCAAAATTGATTCGCGAGCGAATTTTATGTGACAGATATGATTCTGTCTGCCGACGTTCCGAAAATTTCACAAAATCCTTTTACACTGCCGATATAGGACAGCAAACCTAGGGCGAATTGCACCACCGCCCAACCTTATTAAAGCAATACCCAAAAAAAAACGGGGCACGGTTCAGGTGCCCCCAAGATACTCAGATTGACTTGTCAAAGCAAAAGTTCCCTCACAGCCTCGAACGAACCTGTAAAAATACGGGTAACTGTTGAGGTAGTCGGGGTTTTGCCTATGCGTAGAATAGCTGAGAATTCAGTACCGTAGTCATGGCTACATGAAAATTTCATAAGAACCTCATGAATCTACGCAAATTATTAGCAATCCGATAATAATTCTGACCTTCTACTGAGAAGAATCGCTCCGTACCGATACGGGGCTTTTTTATTTTTTGGTGGGACGGGTGCGATCGAGTAATACGATAAGTAAAAGCGATTTAACACAAAGCAATACTATGAACGGTGTCGATGATAAAACCGAAGTGCGCGAGTACTTTAATGCAACCGGCTTCGATCGCTGGCGCAGGATCTACGGCGATGGTGAAGTCAACAAAGTCCAACTCGATATCCGAACCGGACATCAACAAACGGTAGACACGCTAATCGATTGGCTAAAGAGTGACGGAAATTTAGCCGATTTGACGATTTGCGATGCGGGTTGTGGAGTTGGCAGTCTGAGTATTCCGCTGGCACAAGAAGGCGCGAAACTGTTCTCCAGTGATATTTCTGAAATGATGGTCGGAGAAGCAAAAGAAAGAGCGATCGGGCTGGGTCTAACGGATAATCCTAGTTTTTCAGTTCAGGACTTAGAAACGCTCAGCGGCAAATATCACACTGTGGTTTGTCTCGATGTCTTGATTCACTATCCGGCTGATCAAGCGATCGACATGATCAAACATTTGGCGAGTTTGGCAAGCGATCGCTTAATTCTCAGCTTTGCACCGAAGACATTTTTTCTCACGATTCTGAAGCGAATTGGCGAATTCTTCCCAGGTCCGAGTAAGACGACTCGTGCTTATCAACATCGGGAAGCCGATATCGTGAAAGTCCTAGAAAGCTGCGGCTTCAAGATTCAACGAACCGCAATGACTAGTACCAAATTCTATTTCTCGCGGATGTTGGAAGCCGTACGTTGAGCAGTTAACTCAATTGCCTGGATTTGATCGAAAATAGAACTGTGATAGCGTTGGTCAAATTGCCTTGAGTCAAGCTCCTTCTAACCGTTCCAATTCGCAAGACACCCACCTCAATCGAGCGCGGGCGAGTTTGCGGCAAGCCTTCACTAACTATTCTCAGTTTTTACGATCGACTAAAAATCCCAACATCGAGTCTGCTCTAAAATCAGAACTCGAAACGATTTCCAGCAATTTGAAAAAGCTCGATCAATACGTTCTGAGAATTGCGGTGTTTGGCTTGGTCAGTCGCGGTAAGTCGGCGATTTTAAATGCGCTGATTGGTGAGAAGGTGTTTGAAACGGGTCCATTAAATGGAGTGACACAGGCTCCAAGTTTGGTGACGTGGACTCCGGGTGGTGGACTAGTTGCGGAAAGTCGATCGATGATTCCGGAGTCTTCGAGCAAGATTCGGATTGAATTGATCGACACGCCTGGACTCGATGAGATTGATGGGCAAGCGCGTGCAGACATGGCTAAAGATGTGGCACGACAAGCGGATTTGATTTTGTTTGTGATTTCTGGGGACATTACTCGCACTGAATACAAGGCGCTGTGTGACCTTCGACAAGCACAGAAGCCATTGATTCTAGTGTTTAACAAGGTGGATCTTTATCCAGATCAATCTCGGCAAGAGATCTTTAACAGTCTTCAAAGTTTGGGAGCGAGAACAGGGAACGGCGCAGATTTAGAGCAGCTTTTAACGGCGGATGAAATTGTCATGGTTGCGGCGGAACCTGCACCGTATCAAGTTCGCGTTGAGTATTCGAATGGGCGCGTGAGTTACGAATGGGAAACGCCGCCCCCGCAGATTGAAGAATTGAAAGCGAAAATTTTGACGATTTTGAATCGGGAAGGTCGATCGCTGTTAGCGCTAAATGCGTTAACGCAAGCTCGAAGCGCAGAACTAGAAATGGCGACGAAAGTGATGGAACTGCGAGATGCCGAAGCGGAAGCGTTGATTTGGAAGTTTACGCGGTATAAAGCGATCGCGATTGCCCTAAACCCGATCGCATTTCTCGATCTCATTGGTGGTGCGGTTTCGGATCTGGCAATGATTCAAGCTTTGGCAAATCTCTACGGATTGCCGATGACACGGTACGAAGCTGGAAAGTTATTAAATACGATTTTGCTCAGTTCAGGTAGTTTGCTACTGGGTGAATTGGGGAGCGGGATTGTTTTAGGAATGGGTAAGAGTGCGGCGGCTCTAGCAACTGGAGTCGATGGTAGTGCGGGATTTTCGGCACTGGCGGGAACTGCGATCGTGCAAGCGGGAATTGCGGGTTATGGCTCGTATTCGGTGGGACGCGCTGCACAGGTCTACTTAGAAAATGGCTGTACTTGGGGCGCACAAGGGGCAAACACAGTGATTCGCGAGATTCTGGATCAAGTCGATGCCAAAACAATTATCTATCGATTGAGACAGGAACTTTTGTAATATCTGTAATATTTGTAGTATTATAAATGTCCGGTGAAGTTGTCAGATTTCAATTCATTGGATTGTTTGTGCTTGAAATTTTGTCGGGGCGATCGACCTAGCCACACGGGAGGATGTATGGCTAAATTTGTAGACATTCTCAAATACTTTGGCAACTACTGGAAAATTTCCGTCTTCAGTATTGCGATGATGAGTTTGTTCGAGCTAATTGACCTGTTCGTGCCTTATGCGATCGGGCAAATTTTGAACGTGCTATCGGGGCAACCGCTCGATCGCATTTTACAAAGCATGGTGAACTCGGTTGCTCAAATCGGTCAAGTCGAGATCAATCAATCGTTTACGCTGACTGTTTTACTGGTTTTAGTTGGAGTCGTTTCGGTGGGTCGTGCGCCGATTCAACCTTGGATTGGTCCTTGGTTTGCTTGGGATGTCGCCTTTCGAGCACGTCGAGAGAATGCTGAGGCAGCGTTGAAGAAAGTGTTAACGCTACCGTTAGAATTCTATGATGAAAACAATGCAGGTCGCGTTGCGGCTCGTGTTGCGAAAGGATTGTCAAATCACACTTGGACTTATCCCACGCTGACTTCTCAACTGTTTCCGAAGATTTTCCGACTGATTGGAATCTTTTTGGTGATTTGGTTTATCGAGTGGCGAATCGCAATCTTAGTGCTTGTTTCACTGCTTGGCGTTCTAGCGTTTGATCTGAGGGGATTAAAGAAATTATCCGAACAGGAAGAACGATTAGATAAGTATGCAGAGAATACAGAAAGTCGGACTTCTGAAATTGTCACGAACATTAAAACCGTGAAAGCTTTTGCGACTGAGACTTCAGAGCTAAAGCGACAACAACAGAGATTCGATCGAGAATTCAAAGTCTTAGATTATCGCATCCACAAAGGCTACATTATTCTCGGAACCTACGAACGTACGATCGTACAGTCTTGTGTGTTCTTAGTTTTTGCGCTTACGGTGTTTGCGACTGCACAGGGTCGAATTTCACTCGGTCATTTCATCACGACATTTACCGTGTCGAGTATGGCGTTTGCTGAAGTCGAACCGATTACCCAGGTAGCAGAATTCTTTGCCCGTCGATACGGTCCGATGATTCGCTTTCACGAATTTATGAAGCTTCCGGTGGGTTTAGATGCCAGCAGTCTTGCAACGCATCCTGAAGCGGTTCCACAGTATCGATTTACTGGAAAAGTGGAATTCTCACATCTGCGGTTTGGGTACAACGTCGATCGACCTGTTCTGAAAGACATCAACTTACTGATTGAGCCTTATCAAACAGTCGCGTTAGTCGGTCGATCGGGGTCAGGAAAATCGACCTTAGTCAAACTGTTGTTTCGCTACTTTGAACCGAACGAAGGCAAGATTTTGATTGATGGTCAAGACATTCGCCGTTTGGATGTCAGTGGCTATCGGAAAAGGCTTGCGATCGTTCACCAAGAAGTTGATATCTTTAACGGCACATTGATGGAGAACTTGCTGTATGGCAATCCGAATGCTCCGATCGAGCAAGTTCACGAAGCCTGTCGAATCGCTCAGGCAGACGACTTTATCCGCCAAATGCCTGCTGGATATTCCACGATCGTGGGAGAACGCGGAGTCAGATTATCCGGAGGACAACGACAAAGAATCGGAATTGCGAGAGCTTTAATTGTTGATCCGGATGTGCTGATCTTTGACGAAGCAACATCGAGCTTAGACTATGAATCGGAACGATCAATCCAGTTAGCGATGCGATCGATTCTCGGAACTCGAACGTTGATCATCATTGCTCACCGATTGAGTACGGTTCGTGAAGCAGACCAAATCGTGGTGTTAGACCAAGGCAACATCGTTGAGGTTGGTAATCACGAAGAACTACTACAACAAGGCGGACTGTATCAACGCTTACACTCGCTTCAGGAAACGGGCGAACTGTTAGCTTAGGTAAAACGATCGCTCCAATAGCCGGGTTTGCGCTGGAGGTGCATGATGGCGACAATCAAAATGCCTTGAGCAGCCACCTGGTAAACGACACCATAGGGAAAGCTCTGGAGGCGACAACGCCGAGTGTTTTCCGAAAGCGCTGCCCAAGCTTGCGGGTACTGTTCAATTCGATCAAGGGCTTGCTCAACTTCTTGAATGAATTGATTCCCCAAATCAAGATTGATGCTGTCGTAATAAGTGACAGCATCAAATAACTCACCGTTCGCCGCTGGATGAAACTCGCAAGCCATTAGATATTCCGATTCCGTAGCTCTTGTAAAACTTGAGTTGCAGGAATCGGAGTCACTTCACCGCTTTTTACTGCTTCAATTCGTTGTTCTACCACTTCTGACCAGGCTGCATCGGTTTCCGATTGCTCCTGAGCATCTAGACTTCTTAAAAGATGCTCAGCAAGCATGGCGCGAGAATTTGCTGGGAGTGTGAGCGCGGCACGAATAATATCTTCAAAGGTGTTGAGCATAGGAAAGGTAAGTTGTGCGGTAGGTTTCATTCTAAGACGATCGCAGATAATCCACGACGGCTTGAGCGATCGACAAATTTCCATCTCTGGCTAATTTCTCAGTCTTACGCGGTGGATTCAGCGGCTGAGTAATTCCATTCCAATCGCCTTTAAAAAATTCATCGATCGACCAAATCTGATGATGAGCATAATCGCGAATTCCTTCGAGCAAAATCGGAGATTCAGCAAAGCCTTCACGAGTCACCGTGGTAACTGGAATGTCATAGCGGCAAGCTTCAGAAAAAGTACTGTAACCGGGTTTAGTCAGCAAACGACCGCAGACAGGCATAAAATCGATCGGGCGATAAAAGCGATCGTCAATCTTAATCAAGTTCGGCAAATCTGGAGCATTCAGATCGAAACAGAGAAATTTGTAGTCCGGGCAGCGCGTCACATTCTCGTAAGGAACGCGATCGAGTCCCAATCCTCCAAAAGTTACTAATATAATCTTCTCTTTTGGCGTGTCGGCTAGATTGAACTTCTCTAGAATTTCGGCTGTATCGAATCTCGGATCAACCCCTGTTAAACCCACATCAGTAATGTTTGAAAATGCGCTCATTGGTTCGTGGAATGGCATTCGGAACAATCGATCGCATTGTGCAAAACATTCCCCGATCCAATCTGCAATTTCAACAAAGTCACCTCCCCAATCGCGATAGATAAAGTCCCAACCAAAATTACTCATCATCCAGCCTGGAATGCCTGCCGAATCGGCGATCGGAGCCGCTAACGGAGGAATGTCTCCGAGAACTAAACCAACCCGATTTTGGCGAATGAAATTAACTTCAGAAGCAATCATCGATCGCTGTTGTTGTTTGATCTGCCGCAGCTTTTCTAAAGTCGCAGGCTTATCCATGGTCAAACTATCGCTTTGAATGATCCCCACATCAAGCGCACGAGGACGGTGAATAAAATCGCCCGGAATGTAAGCCTCAAGCAGCGATCGGGGAGCCGTTGTCACCAAAATTAGAACAATCTCAGGATCGAGCCGTTGAATTTCAGCCGCGATCGAAGCCGCACGAGTCGCATGACCGAAACCGTGATTGGTAATCGCAAGATAGAGAATCGGATGAGGCATAACTCAGAAAAGACACGATCAGAAGACAAGCTTAAGCGATCTGAGGAACAACGGCGCATCTGATAAACATCATTGCATTGAGTAAGGCTCGATCGAATAATGTCTAAATGTCGATCGAGCTTTGCTTATGTCTATTTACCAACCCGCACAATTTGTTCAAATCCAAAATGTTCTATCCTCTCGTGATCAATTGAATCTATTAAATTATGTTCTCGATCGCGAAAATCATTTCGTCTCAACCTCCACATCCACAGGCGAAATTGATTACCGACAATCCACAATTCTCTACTACTCTGAAGAATACGAACATTGGATCATCGATAAGGTAAGATCTTTTCTGCCAAAACTACTAGAAGAATGGCAAATTGTGCCGTTTTCAATCTCTCAAATTGAGGCTCAACTCACCGCACATAATGACGGCAACTACTACAGAATTCATAACGACAACGGCAGTGAAGATGCTGCCGATCGAACGATTTCCTATGTGTATTACTTCAATCGAGAACCCAAGAACTATTCGGGTGGAGCCTTAAGAATTTACGACTTAAACATCGAAAATGGACTGTATTTACAAGCCGAATCCTATCAAGAAATTCAACCGCTCAATAATAGTATTGTCTTCTTCCCAAGCCATTTTCTACACGAAGTCCTGCCCGTCATTTGTCCATCGCGCCACTTTGCCGACAGCCGATTTACCCTCAATGGTTGGATTCGTCGCGTCACAGTGTGACTAAAATTAAGAAACGTTGCTAATGCTTGAGAGACTTATGACCCCAAACGTTGAAATTTACACCTGGACGACTTGCCCGTTCTGTATCCGCGCCAAAGCACTCCTCGATCGTAAAGGCATCCAATACACCGAGTATTGTCTAGACGGAGACGAACCCGGACGCGCAAAAATGGCAGAACGCGCCAACGGTCGCCGCTCTGTGCCGCAAATCTTTATTAATGATCAGCACATCGGCGGCTGTGATGACATTCATGCGTTAGAGCGATCGGGCAAGCTCGATCCGTTACTTACTGCCTAATAGAGTGGGGAGTAGGGAGTGGGGAGTGGGGAACGATGTGAAATCGCTGCTTTCCTCGCCACCCTCAACCGTCAGACTTACCCCCTACTCCCCACTCCCTACCCCGCCCTTCTACCCCCAGATCTACCGTGAAAATTGCATTTATCATCGATCCGATCGAGCGTCTCGATCCCACTCACGATACGAGCGTGGCATTTATGGAAGCCGCTCAACAGTTGGGTCACGAGGTTTGGATTACCCAAGCCAATCGGCTCAGCGTTGTCCAGGGAAAAGCTTACGCCACCCTCGAAAAAGTGACACTTGTTCCGGTCACACTGGGCGAAAATCGCTGGATCGCAGTCGATCGATGGTTCCAAACCGAGCTACCCACTTTTCAAGCGCTCGAAACGATGGATGCCGTTTTCATGCGGACTGATCCCCCGGTCAATACTGCTTATCTCTACGCGACTTATATTCTCGACTACATTGATTCAACCAAAACTAAGGTGATCAACTCGCCTGCGGGAATTCGGGCAGCCAATGAGAAAATGTATGCGCTGCAATTTACCGAAGCGATTCCAGAAACGATCGTCACTCAAGAAAAGCGCGTTATTCTGCAATTTTTAGAGCAGCAAGGAACCGCAGTCCTCAAACCCCTAGGCGGAAAAGCCGGGGAAGGAATTCTATTCTTGCAGAGCGGCGATCGCAATCTCAATTCGATGATCGAAATCAGTACACATCAAGGCACGTTACCGATCATGGTACAAACTTATCTGCCGCAAGCCAAAGACGGCGATAAGCGAATTATCTTGCTCAACGGCGAACCCCTCGGAGCCGTCAACCGAATTCCGACCGGCAACGAATTTCGCGGCAATATGGCAGTTGGCGGTCGAAGCGCTCAGTGTGACATTACCGATCGCGAACGCGAAATTTGTGCCCAACTTGCCCCCACTTTGCAAAAAGATGGACTTTACTTTGTAGGAATTGATGTGATTGGTGGGTACTTAACTGAGGTCAATGTCACCAGTCCTACGGGTATTCGGGAAATCGATCGACTCAACAATACTCAGTTAGCGGTGCAAGTTATCGAATCGATTAAGAACTTGAAATCTGAGTGATACAATCCTCTCAGCAATTTCTCTGGGCAGCGTTGGTTCCCGAAAAGAAGGGTAGCCAACGACAAGCCCCCTTGCGCTGACTACCCCCTACAAGGGCGACTTACCCGACCCTTGCTTGCCCAAACTAACTCACTCACTCAAAGCGTTTGGCAAAGGTGAAATAAAGAAATTGCGGCTAGACGATGAAGTTATGACAGAATCGACACACGGCAGATCGCGCCCCCCGATCCGAGTTGTTTCGATAACTGTTCGTTTCGTGCTTCTGATCAAAGCGTTCCGTTAAGTCTGACCTGTGAACTGCAATGATGCAACCATTGAAACAACATCAGGGATTGTGGAAAACCGTTTCAACCAAGCTCCGACGCACTGCCAAAATCTGGCTACCTGCAACTGTAGTCGCAGGCTGTGTCGTCGGATTGCGATCGATGGGACTGCTGCAAACGTGGGAACTGAGTACGCTTGATAGCTTTTTCCGGACGCGCCCAACCGAAGCGGTAGACGATCGCATTGTGATTGTAGGTGTTCGAGAAGAAGATTTGCAAAAATACGGATGGCCCTTTCGCGATCGTACTTTGGCGCAGTTGCTCCAGAAGATTCAGACCACACAACCACGGGCGATCGGTTTAGATATCTATCGCGATGTCCCCGTGCTGAATGGACACGATGAACTGGTGCAGGCGTTTAGAACGATGCCGAACCTGATCGGAATTCAGCAAATGCCTGATGATCCAGATTGGCAAGGAGTCGCGCCACCTCCAGAGCTAGATCGCCTGGGACAGGTGGGATTTAACAATGTGGTGTATGACAGCGATCGTAAAATTCGACGAGCGTTGCTGTACTGGTTTGATGAACACAGACAAAAACACCGCAGTTTTTCAATGAAATTAGCGCTGCTGTATCTCAAAGAAAAAGGCATTCAAGAAGAAGGGGCAAAGCACGATCGCAAACAGCTACAACTGGGGAGCGCTGTATTTCAACGATTTCGCGGCAGTGATGGCGTTTATGTGAATGCGGACGCAGGCGGCTATCAGATTTTGTCGAATTTTCGGGGCGGAGCGGGGCATTTCCGCACCGTTTCGATGCAGGATGTAATGAGTGGAAAGGTTTCGACCGCTCAACTGCGCGATCGCATTGTTCTGATCGGTTCACTGGCTCCAAGCTTGAAAGATTATTCTGCGACTCCGTTCACTGGCAGTATTAATCATCCGCCTGAACACGTTGCGGGGGTTGAAATTCAGGCGAATTTTATCAGCGATATTTTGAGTGCTGTACTGGACAATCGGACGCAGCTTAAATCTTGGAATGAGTCGATCGACTGTCTTTGGATTTTGGCATGGGCACTCATTGGAACGGGTGTGAGTTGGCGACTTCGACTGCCTCAACGAAATCTAGTTGCGGTGTTTGCGTTGGGAAGTGGATTGGTTGGAATCTGCTATGGATTATTTTTAGCAGGTTGGATTGTGCCGTTGATTCCAGCGGCAATTGCGCTATTGGCTTCATCGACAGCGGTGATTGCCGCGATCGCGCATTCTGAAGAAGAATTAAAGCGATCGAAAGAATTTCTCTACCGTGTGATTAATTCGATTCCTGATCCGGTGTTCGTCAAAGATTCACAGCATCGCTGGATCGTGCTGAATGAGGCATACTCGAAACTGCTGGGAAAGCCGATCGAGGAGATTATCGAAAAATCGGATCACGAAGTTTTTCCCGAACATGAAGCGGATGTGTTCTGGCAACAGGATGATCTGGTGTTGAGATATGAAAGTGAACGAGAACACGAAGAAGAATTTACGGATACCAATGGCACAACTTATAAGATTGCGACAAAGCGATCGCTGCATAAAGATGCCGCAGGAAATTTATTTTTAGTCGGTGTGATTCGGGATATTACGCAGCGTAAAACGATCGAAGAAAAACTCAGACAAACCGCTGAAGAACTATCCCAATCAAATGCAGAATTACGCTTATCTCAGGATCGTTTGAACTATATTGCGAATCATGATGCTTTGACCGGATTACCTAATCGAATTCTGCTTTACGAGCGGATTAGTGAAGTCTTAATTACGGCAAAAGCAAGCCATCAAATTTTTGCATTGATGTTTCTTGATTTGGATGGATTCAAGCAGATTAACGATACGTTGGGACATGCGATCGGAGATTTACTTTTACAAGCCGTTGCGAAACGCTTGACCGGATGTTTGAGAACTAGCGATATCGTTGCGCGATTGGGCGGCGATGAGTTTGTCGTATTACTGCCCATCATTCCTGATACGAATAATGTGACCCAAGTTGCCCGAAAAATTCTGAGTACGTTGTCTCAAGCGTTTGCCATCTCAGGAGAAACATTATCGGTGACAACAAGTATCGGAATTGCTTTATTTCCAGAACATGGCAATCAATTAGAGTCATTAATGGAACGCGCAGATGAGGCGATGTATCACGCCAAAAAAACCGGAAAAAATCGGTTTGCATTTGCCGATCAAATTCCGGTTGAACATTTGGAAATCCTGCCCGATCGATAAATCGTCGCCCCGATGCAAACCCCCCGTAGAGACGCGAACACCGAAGGTGCAGCGAAGCTCCTAATCGCGTCTCTACACGTCGTCGGGTCAACGCAGGATGGATTGATTGTTCAAAATCACACACCACGATCGCGCTGCATTTCCCCTGGTTGAATCGCGTTCTGCGAATCCCAAATTGCCTGATATCGGCGCAACACCGATTTGCTGTAAGATGCAATACTCGGGTAGCGATGCCCGTTGTAATACTGTGTTGCAGTATTCGTATATTTCTCCGGTTTGCCGCTGTACCACCAGGATGCAACTCGCTGAATCGCGATCGCCACATTGCCATTACTTGCAACGATCGAGCGCTGCCAGTATTGATTCAATTTGAAATCAACGATCGCAATTTGCAAATCTGGACGCGCTAAGAAATCCCGCTTTGAAACCACATAACCCAGCGCTTCTTTCGACCATCTCGGTAAATTTTCCGGCATGATCTGTGCGTAACCTAAAGCGCCAGAGTGGGGATTAATTGCTCTAAAATTTGCGCCGCTTTCCTGACCAATAATTGCCTGCCGAATTAAGATCACCTCAGGTTCAATTTCGTTGAACGGCTGATCAAACGAAATTGGCACCGGATTTGCCGACAGTCTTCCTGGATTCGCCGTTACTGCACAACTAGAGAGTCCAATTGTTAATACGATCGTGCTCGTTATTTCAGGCAAATAAAATCGAGCGAAAGCCCGTTTCGCGTGTAAATTCAAACTCATTCAATTCCGTGTGAGACAAACTTTGAAGAGTGTACCTTCATTCATCACATCATCTTGATGCAATACAAATTTCTGATAGGTTCAGTACAGTGAATTTGATATTTACTAATCTAATTCAGTAGATTTCCAGAAGCGAAATTATAATAATTTATCAATCCAGAACAATGGAATAAATCGCTTCAGCAATTTCGCTTAAAACTGCTCACAAAAAAACTGGGCAGTGATGAAACTACCCAGTTCTAAGATTTAGTATCGAGGCTTACACTGCTGCTGCCGTTTTGTTGGTCACAGCATTCAATTCGCCTTTCTTGTACTTGACCGCGAAGAGTTCCATCGAATCTTGCTTGATCGAGCTTGCTTGTCCGGCTGCACCGAATTGGTTATAGCGATCGGCACACACTTTTTGCATGTACTTGATCGACGGCTTCAGGAAGTGGCGCGGATCGAATTCTTTCGGATTCGCTTGCAGTGCTTCCCGAACCGCTGCGGTGATTGCCAAACGGTTATCAGTGTCGATATTGATCTTACGAACGCCCGATTTGATTCCTTTTTGGATTTCTTCAACCGGAACACCGTAGGTTTCAGGAATCGCACCGCCGTATTGGTTGATGATCGCGATCAAATCTTCAGGCACCGAAGACGATCCGTGCATCACCAAGTGCGTGTTCGGCAGACGACGGTGAATCTCTTCGATGCGGCTGATCGCGAGAATTTCTCCGGTCGGTTTGCGGGTGAACTTGTACGCACCGTGGCTGGTACCGATCGCAACTGCCAGCGCATCGACTTGAGTCCGCTCAACGAAATCAACTGCTTCGTCCGGATCGGTCAACAGCATCGAGTGATCCAATTCACCTTCAAAGCCGTGTCCGTCTTCCGCTTCGCCTTTTCCGGTTTCGAGCGATCCAAGACAGCCCAACTCACCTTCAACTGAAGCCCCGATCGCATGAGCCACTTTCACCACTTCAGCGGTGACAGCGACGTTGTATTCGTAGCTGGCGGGAGTTTTGGCATCCGCTTCGAGTGAACCGTCCATCATGACGCTGGTGAAGCCGTTCTTCAATGCTGTGTAGCAGGTTGCAGGCTCGTTACCGTGGTCTTGGTGCATGGAAATCGGAATATGCGGGTAGGTTTCCGCTGCCGCCAAGATCAAGTGGCGAAGGAAGTTTTCACCCGCGTAGTTGCGAGCGCCACGGGAAGCTTGCAGAATAACTGGGCTGTTGGTTTCATTCGCTGCGAACATGATCGATTGGATCTGTTCCATGTTGTTGACGTTGAATGCAGGGATGCCGTAACCGTTTTCAGCCGCGTGATCCAGCAATAGCCGCATCGGGACAAGCGCCATATCAAGTTCTCCTGGTTATCTCAGCAAGTTCTAGTTTTACAAACTTAATTGTTACGATAATCTTAAGGCAATTTCTGTCTCTCTCATCGTCGAATTTGTAATTTTGTTAGGTAAAAATAGCTATTAGTTATTCTGATTGGAGCTGGGGAAATTCATAAGATAAGAATTTTAAGCTCAGTGTAAAGCTCGATCTCTCCCTGTTTAACGAAGGCGGCTTAGCGCTTCTCTTGTTGGATATCGGTTAATCTCTCGCAAAGTTTGCCGCTCTAATAACCGCTCAGTATCATTAAATTTAAGAATTCTTGCTGTAACTTCACCAATACTGCTCAAAGCGACAATACGAATTCCGTCGGCATCGTCTAACCTAAAATGCTCTCGCCATAAATCGATTCGAGGGTTGAAAAAGCGGCTGAAAACTCCACTGTTTAGCGGCAGTACGATCGAGCCTACATCGCTTCCCTTATTACGGTTACAAGTCGTACAAGCTAAAGCCAAGTTATCTGCATCTGTTAAACCGCCATGCTTTTCGCTGATAACGTGATAGACTTGGCAGCCGAAATACACATCGTCCTCGTGGAGCAGACAGTATTCACATAGTCTCTCTGCTCTTGTAATCACCAATCGACGAAGTTCTGCACTGATGTAAGTATTACTCAAAGGACTGTGCAGAAAGATGCTTCCGGGCGCGAGCTTTTGCTAAACGCATCAAATGTTCTAGCTGCATGTAGTGGTCTAACTCGGATGTTTCGTCTTGCGTTAATCCGATCGTCTTCTCACGCTGAATCAACTCTGCAACGCGCTGCTTTGTCTCTTTGGAAGGCTGGAAGTTCACAATATTGCTCGGAGTTGTCCCAGCAGCAATAAAGTCAATCACTTCTTCATAGGCTCGTGATGTCGTCATAATTTATAATTTGACGCTACTGTTTGATATCTATATCGTAACGGTGAACTCTACAGATTGAAGGAATAATGCAATCGCGTTTCTAGACTCTGATGCTGAATGTTAAACTTACGTTTAGAACTCTTGTACTCAGTCTTTTCTTGCTTTCGACTTGTGCAACGATTGTCCAAGCGTCTACGCCTCCGCAATCCAATTCTATGAAGAGCCATCAGAGAACAGAGCTAATCGAAATTGCGAAAAAGCTTCTGGTCTACAAAATTCTGACAGAGCAGGATTATCAAATTTTGATGGATCAAATCAATCAAGGCAACGTATCGGATCGTGCGAGTCTATTAGATGTTATGAGTCGGCAGGCTGAACGTCGATTGAATCCTGATTTACCTCAACAAGCTTTTACTGAGTATGTCTTTGTTGGTGAACTGGGTGAAGCAGAAGTTAATCGATTAAAGTCGATCGCGAAACAGTTGAAAGAAGCGGGTGCAATTAGCGATCGTATTCAAGCGATTCTTGAGCGATTTGAAGCAATCAGTCTGCTCCCTCATCTCACACCACAGCAAAAAGCAAAAGGAAAGCAGAAAATTGCACGACAGTACATCAATTCATCTTACGAATTGCTCGCCGCTTTCGATGATCTTATGATTTCTTTCGATTGGGAAACCGGAAATCTTGAGAACCCTTATCAAGCTCTTACAGAACGATTTGCTAGTGCTTCCCGTGGTGCATTTAACCCAACTCAAATTTCTGATGGATTCGATCTAGATAAAGGAGTTGCAGGACTATCTTTCTTCGTGAACGGAGTTCGGTACAGTACCAAATTGAAATTTGATGGCGATTGGCTAGACCCAGAGTTCATGACACTGATTGATCGTGCGGTTGCTGAAACTGTTTCAGATGGAAAATTCTACGAGCTTTACGACGGCTCAAGCGTTGAAGGCTATCTATTTCTGACAAGTCAACAACGGCAAGCTTTAGAGGCTGAGAACTTAGTTAAACTCGCACCAGAAAAATAGGTTTTTTGCGGTCGCACCATCTGCAAACCCGGAAAAATCATTTATAGTATTGTTTGAACTCAAATAATCGATGTAGTGACATTATGACAAAAGTATCGATCGTCTATTTTTCCGGGCAAGGTCACACTCACTTGATGGCAGAGGCAGTTGCCGCAGGAACTAACCGAGTCGAAGGAGCTACCGCAGAACTGATCCGAATTACCGGAGATCAAATCGTAGAAGGGCGGTATCAGAATCAAGAGGTGTTAGACAAACTCAGTGGGTCAGATGCGATCGTCTTTGGTTCTCCGACTTATATGGGGGGTGTCGCGGCTCAGTTCAAAGCATTTATCGATGCGGCAAGCTCGGTCTGGTTCGTTCAAGGCTGGAAAGATAAGGTCGCTGGCGGATTCACGCACTCTGGAAGTTACAGCGGTGATAAGCAAGGGACATTACTGTATTTGGCAATCAATGCCGCTCAGCACAGTATGGTCTGGATTGGAAACGCAGAACCGAATAATGGATCAGTGAATCGGTTGGGATCATATTTAGGCGTGATGGGGCAGACGACTCCTGATATGAGTGGCGCACCTGCAACGCTTGATCCAGGCGATCAGAAAACTGCGGAACTGTATGGAGAAAGAATTGCGATCGCGGCTCAACGTTGGAAAAAGGCTTAACTTTAAGTTTTGTTAAGTGTAAGCTAGATCAAAGCAGAAATCCCCCGACCAAAGCCGAGGGATCTCTTTCAATCAAGGGTTATGGTGTGGGGCGTTGCTTCAGGAGTAACCCCCGCACTTTTTTAATTAGCCGTTGATGGCAGGTGCTTGAACTGCAACAGGTGTTTGATCACCCACAGCCAAGTCAAGCGGGAAGTTGTGAGCGTTGCGCTCGTGCATCACTTCCATACCCAGGTTCGCACGGTTGATCATGTCTGACCAAGTATTCACCACGCGACCTTGAGAATCCAAGATCGACTGGTTGAAGTTGAATCCGTTCAGGTTGAATGCCATCGTGCTCACACCCAATGCGGTGAACCAGATGCAAACAACGGGCCATGCACCCAAGAAGAAGTGCAATGCGCGAGAGTTGTTGAACGATGCGTATTGGAAGATCAACCGACCGAAGTAGCCGTGTGCCGCAACGATGTTGTAGGTTTCTTCTTCTTGTCCGAACTTGTAGCCGTAGTTTTGCGACTCAGATTCGGTGGTTTCACGCACCAAGGAAGAAGTCACCAACGAACCGTGCATTGCCGAGAAGAGCGATCCACCGAACACGCCAGCTACGCCGAGCATGTGGAACGGGTGCATCAAGATGTTGTGCTCTGCTTGGAACACGATCATGAAGTTGAAGGTTCCAGAGATGCCGAGGGGCATACCGTCGGAGAACGATCCTTGTCCGATCGGGTAGATCAAGAACACTGCGGTTGCAGCAGACACCGGAGCGCTGTAAGCAACACAGATCCAAGGACGCATTCCCAAGCGGTAGGAGAGTTCCCACTGACGACCGAGGTAAGCAAATACGCCGATCAAGAAGTGGAATACCACGAGTTGGTAAGGTCCACCGTTGTACAGCCACTCGTCGAGTGATGCTGCTTCCCAGATCGGGTAGAAGTGCAGACCGATCGCATTAGAAGAAGGAACAACCGCACCAGAGATGATGTTGTTACCGAACATCAAGGAACCTGCAACGGGTTCACGGATGCCGTCGATGTCCACAGGAGGAGCAGCGATGAAGGCGATGATGTAGCAGATGGTCGCGGAGAGCAAGGTGGGAATCATCAACACGCCGAACCAGCCTACATAGACCCGGTTGTCGGTTGAAGTGACCCAGTTGCAGAAACGCTCCCACACATTGCCGCTTTCGCGACGTTGTAAGGTTGTGGTCATGGTTTTGATGATTACTGGAATGTACAGAAATAAAATTCGGTAGACTTCGGAATTCGTTATCTACCTGCGCTCATTTTATGGACATCTATCTTTATTTTTCTAGTATCTGCTTATGAAATTTTGTGTCTGCACATGTCAAAAATTAGCAATATTTCTTCGCAGAATTTTGTAGTTAAGAAGCGATCGCATTTACCAAAACTTAAGAAGTATTAAGATAAAGATTCAATCAACGAAGAATTAGGAATTTCAGCGATTAACTACCTGTTTTGATAAACTTCTTAATCATTTGGACTTACACTACTTCATGAAATAGTAGTTACAGAAAGTTGAACGAATTATTAATTTTATTCAGATAGATTTCCTAAGGGAGATAAACGGTTAGAAAAGTTCGTAGGAATAATTAATTCACAAAAAAGGTCAGGCAATTTGCCTGACCCACAAAGATGAGTACCTGCACCTGACTAAGCAGGAACGGCATTTAATTGTTGCAGCAGATCCAGCCAGTTCACGGCATTTCGAGTTTCTAACACCTTGCCATCCGCGACTCGGTACATACTAATCCCCGTGAGCGTGACAGTTTTGCCTGTGGCAGGAACGCCCATGAATTCGCCGATGTGTTTTAGAGTTCCAGTCCAGCGAACGACGACCTGATCATTCATCGCCAGCATATCGTCGATCGTAAAATGGGCATCACTGAAAAAAGCTGCTCCACTATGGAAATCTTGTTTTGCGCCTTCAATGCCGCGTCCTGGTGGGTTATGACCATAATCCAAGTAGTCCGGTGAAATGATTTCATCCAAGACGGATTCCTGCCCTTGGTTAAACACCTCTTCGTAGTAGCGCCGGACAACCGCTTTATTTTGTTCTTCAACAGCCATTTTGCGTCCCCAAATCATCAATTGATCAATGATCGAAATTCGATCGCAGAAATTCATCTATCAATTGATGGGGTTGAAGTTCCCATAATGGATCGAGGTCGGTCGATGCTTACATCTCCTGCATTAATCGAAGGTAGTTTTGTTGAAGTTGGACATGATTTTGGGCGAGACGTTCTGAAACATCTTTTTCGACATCACTCATTTGCTGCCAGAATGCAGACGATCGACGAGCCGCTAACACTTCTGCCCAAATGCCGTCAATCAATGCTTTCGCGGCTTCATCGGCAACGATCGAATCTCTTAACTGTGTGAATTGCGCGATCGCTGCTTGATGCTGATGAATGTCGCGTGCGAGTTCTAAACATTGTTGAAGCTGCGAGGATTGAGCCGACGTGAGCATAGTTAAGACCTTGAATAATGTCGGCCAAGTATAGAACGGTGCGATCGCATAAAAATAGAGCCTCAATGTAGATGATCGTTCGGCTGGCTGAGAATTCGCGTGTATAGTGATTAGAAGCTTGTTGTTCGGTGAGTATCTATGCGCTTGAAATTGTCTACCCCGCTGCAAATTCTGTTTCTGCTTGGATTGAGTTTGGCGATCGCATCCGGTTCGATTCAGAGCGATCGAGCGACGGCTGCCACTCCAGAAACCGCTCCGGCAGAATTGAAAAGCGCAATCACCCAAATTGATGCCGCTGCCAATCGCAGAAATATTCAAGACGTTCTCAAATTCTACAGTCCCAATTTCACTCATTCTGATGGGCTGAATCGCCAGAGTTTAGAACAATCGTTAACGCAACTTTGGAAACAATATCCGACGCTGACTTATAAGACAGAATTGCAATCCTGGGAGCCGAGTCAGAATGGATTTCAGGCGGTGACCGTGACGCGGATTACGGGAACTCAGACGCGAGATGGACAGCAGGTGAAACTAGATGCTACTCTGCGATCGCGCCAACAGTTCCAAAATCAAGCGATCGTGCGGCAAGACATTCTCTCTGAGAGAAATCAGGTTACAACCGGAGAGAAACCGCCTTCGGTGAAAGTGAATTTGCCCGAACAAGTGAGAACCGGACAGGAATTTAGTTTTGATGCGATCGTTCAAGAACCGCTAGAAAGCGATTTGTTACTGGGTGCGGTCGTTCAAGAGTCTGTGAATTCTAATGGATATCTCAAGCCTGCGACCGCTGATTTAGATGTGTTGAACTCTGGTGGATTGTTTAAGGTTGGAAAAGCACCGAGTACGGCTGGATCGCAATGGGTGTCTGCGGTGCTGGTTCGGCATGGTGGTATGACGATGGTGACGCAGCGATTGAATGTCGTTGCGGGGGGTTCAACTCGTCCCGCTGCACGTTAAAGAAACGTCAGTTTTACGAGTCTTTTCGCTTCGATTCAGTCTCGCCCCGGAATAGAATTCGGGGCTAATCGAACGAAGTCCACTGAAGGGGACTGAAGAGAAGGCGCGATATGGTTTTGAGTCCTGAAGGGACTTCGCACCGTTAGCCCCGAATTCCATTCCGGGGCGGGTCATGCGGAAAGCGACGAATCTTCAAATACCTTCCAAGGTATCGCCAACTTTGAGAACCTTTCCAGATTCAGAAGGAGCGATTCGAGTATTGACTGCCATGCGGTAGTAATGATCGAATCGCTCTTTTGCTGCCCAATCGGGTAATTCTTTTTTGCGTTGAGCAAGGAATACTTTCTGAAACTGTGGATAGCGATCGCCCGAAATTGCATCACGAGTCGGAACGACACATCTTGCACAAGGATTGATTCCTTGAATCTGAACTTCCCCGATTTGAAACGCGATCGGGCTTCCATCGGCTGAATAAAGTTGCTCTTCCCAAAATGCGGGAACTTCGGAAAGTTCTAAATTCGAGCGGAGACGCGATCGCAAACTCTCAACTGTGACTCCCTCAAACCAAGAAGCCGCTTTCTCTAACGTTGCCACACTCACTAATGTTGGTCCTGGAGAAACCGGATCATCTGGAAATCCTGTGTTCAGATCTTGTTTGAGAAAGACTCGAAACCCAAAATAATTACTCAGCCAGCCTTCAATCCCGCTCCGACCGTGATCAAGATGGAAACTGACGGGTTGATCATTCTGAACCGACAGCGTGACGATTCGCGTTTTTAGATCGAACTGCGATCGAATCTGATGAATTCTTGCCGTTCGTTTGCCGTTTACCCAAGTCCCGTTTTCATCGACAATGCAGAATTCTCGATCGTGCTCTAGAGATCCACCCGGAAGAATCTTCGCTTGATTGACCGAGACAGCATCGAGAGACTTGATTGGATAAATCAGAATGCGATCGAGCTTTGTCATTAGACTGCATAACCCAACTCATTGTGGGCGATTGCCTGATCCAGGAAATTCACCAACCATTCTTTCACTTGATAGGTTGCCCGACAATCATCCTCGTTGTAGATCACGATCGAGTCTAAGTAACTGCGATCGCCTGTTGCTAACCACTGAGCGTACCAGTAAATCGATTGCGCTCCATTCGCACTCGAATCGCGCCAATCAAAACCGACCCAGCGAGCGATATGTTTCAGAGCATAACTTTCGACAGGCAAAGTAACTGTTTGAGTCACACAATCATGCAAATCAACAAATCGCGACAGCAAAGGTTTTACTAATTCATCGGGAGTCTCAAATAATTTTCCAAGGCGTTCTACAGTTTGCAGTTCATAGGGGCAAAAATGAAAAATGGGCGCAGTCGGATACGCCCACAGTAAGTCAATCAATTTTTGCCACACTATCGCTTCTTCTTCGGGGGTTTCTGCCAGCAAGGGGTGGAAGGTTTCGGTTTGATTTATTCGATCGACAACCAATATTCCATGTAAATAAACCAGGTTCAAACTCGGTTCTGCTTCGATATCGAAATAGATCTCGATCGCTGCTGTGGGAATCTCAGGCATTCGGAAGGGTCGTTTTCCCATCGTATGCGCTGCTAAACTTTCACCCAGAAGAGCGGCATTCTGCAACGTCGATCGAGCTTGTCTTACAATTTTATGTGCCGTTTCGCTGCCAAATCCGGGAATCGGTTCGAGTCGAGCAGGAGGCGTTTCGGCGAGAGCTTCTAGAGTCGTTAAATTCAGGGCTTGCAGTTGAACATATCGGGATTGAGTCACACCGGGAAGTAGAGAAAGGTGATTTTCGGATTTCGCGATCGCATAACAGTGACTAAACCAGTGACACAAACTACACCGACTGCGAGAGATAAACACTTCCGGTTCCTGTCGGTGTTTCAAACTATCAATACAACTTGAAAGAATCGCTTCCATGCGTGGGACTGTTTCCCACAAATCCACCTCAAACTCACCGCGCTCTTTCAAAACTAACCAGGCTTCTTCGACCCAAGCTCCCTGTACCGCCGCTAACACCTTGGCAAAGTAAGCTACGACAATCTGATATTCCTGCTTTGGACGCTTACTCAATTTGATGTCATAAGGAATATAAATCCAATCGCCAAAAATCGATTGACCAGGCTGTCTAATCAGTAAGTCAGGATTGGCGATGAGAGTAACGCTCTCTTCCTCGGTGATTAAAACAGGCTGATAAATTCGATCGACTCCCGCCTGCATGAGTCTTAACGTTTCTTCTGCGCCTCGCTGCCAATCGCCTGACTTATACGAAGGGGCGCGATGGTCTTGGTCTGCTAACACTTGCCGCCGATTTTCTGCACTATCTTGTATCAGCTTTAACAGGTAATCGTTTGGGGGATCTTTTTGTTCCGCATCCCCGTATCGATCGAGAAAAGCCCGACGACTACAGCGTTGATAGTTCAGCAGCAGATCAGCAGTAAGTATCATGCCTTCAACTTAACAAAAATTAGGCGGACTGCGGCATCAATCAGACGTATCGAATCTGTCTCATTCTAAATCGAAAATTACGATCGATTAACAATGTTGAATTCGATCCTACTCATCGTAGCAATCCGAAATAAATAGAAGCTTAAGTGTAAATTAAGTCACAGTTTTAAGATCTGCCGAACCACTACTGTATACAGAATACTTTCACTTTCTTCGATTTTGCGGATTTGAGTAATATTGCGTCTGAACTCACAGCGTCGCTCAAATCAGACGATGAGCCGCTCCCTGTTTTACCTGGTGGAACGAATTGTAAAGATACAAGGTTGTAACGAAGATGGTTCAGCAGAAACAAGCGTCCGATTTGGCGGAGTTAGAAGCCGCCGAGCAAGTCCAACGACCTTCAGAACTGATTTATGGATTGTACGATCGTCCTCCTGTAATGGAATCGATCTTTGTGGCGATTCAGCACGTTTTGGCTTCGTTTGTGGGGATCGTGACACCGCCCTTGATTATTTGTACAAACTTGGGACTACCACCTGCGGATACAAGCTACCTGATTAGTATGTCGCTGTTTGCATCGGGAGTTTGTACTTTTATTCAATGTAAAACGTTTGGTCCGGTCGGGTCTGGATTGTTGAGTTTACAAGGAACAAGCTTTGCGTTTTTAGGCTCGATTCTAGGCGTTGGACTAACGGCGATTCAGGGCGGTCGAACTCCTCAGCAAGCACTAGCACTCATTTTTGGGGTGTGCTTTTTCGGGGCGTTTATGAACGTGATTCTGAGTCGTTTTCTGCACTTGCTCAGTAAGATTGTGACTCCGATCGTATCTGGAACGCTGGTGATGCTAATCGGGTTGAGCTTGATTCAGACCGGAATTATTAGTATGGCGGGGGGACGAGCGGCGATCGCAAATAAAACGTTCGCTAATCCGCAAAACTTGGCGCTTGGTTTTGGTGTGTTCTTGATTGTGATTTTGCTGACACTATCGAAGAATCAAATGATTCGGATGAGCGCGATCGCGGTGGGTCTTGCTGTGGGATACATTGCAGGCGCGTTTATGGGCATGGTGAACTTCAGCACCCTGAGCCAGTTACCGCTCGTGACCTTGCCGCAACCCTTCAAGTATGGAATGAGCTTCGATTTTACGGCGTTGATTCCGTTCTTGATTCTGTTTCCGTTAACTGCGATCGAATCGGTGGGAGATTTAACGGCGACTTCGATGGTGTCTGGAGAGCCGATTCGAGGCGGCACTTACTTCCGTCGAATTAAAGCGGGTGTGTTAGCGGATGGTTTAAATTCGTCTTTGGCAGCAATGCTAAATACATTCCCGATTACCACTTTTAGTCAAAACACAGGTGTGATTCAGATGACGGGGGTGGGAAGTCGCTATGTCGGATTTTATATCTCAGGCATTCTCGCGCTGTTGGGACTTTTGCCGCTGATTGGGGGAATTTTTCAGGCAATTCCTCAGCCTGTTTTGGGTGGCGCGACGACGGTGATGTTTGGCTCGATCGCCGTTGCTGGAATTAAAATTGTTTCAGAAGAACCGCTCGATCGACGGGCAACGATCATTATCGCCGTCTCGCTGGCAATGGGTTTAGGAGCGGCGTTTGTGCCTGAACTATTTGTGGGTAAGCCAGATGTGATCAAAAATGTTTTTGCCTCTGCAACTTCAACCGGTGGATTGACTGCGATTTTATTGAGTTGGTTGCTGCCTCAATCACCGCCTACTTCTCCGAAAGAATTGCCTGTGGAAGAGGAAATTGTAGATCCCGCATAGAGTGTGAACAAAACCGAATCGGCAGGGGGCGCGAATCGTTGCCCCCTTTTGTTATTTTGAGGAGGCACTCGATCGCGTTTCTTTATGCTCGAACAGCACCGCAATGAATTTCCATTTCTGAAAGGTAAGACTTATTTTAACTATGGCGGACAGGGACCGATGCCGCGATCGGCGATCGCTGCTTTACATGAGGCGCACGATCGCTTTCAGGAACTTGGACCCTTTTCGAGTGCGGCAAATGCTTGGATTGTCGAAGAAGGGAATCTAACGCGAAGTGCGATCGCGAAAGAACTAAGAACTACTTCAGATACAATCACGCTCACCGAAGATGTCTCGGTCGGATGTAATATCGCGCTCTGGGGAATTGATTGGAAAGATGGTGATCACATTTTGATCAGCGATTGTGAACATCAAGGAATTGTGGCGGCAGTTCGAGAACTTCGGCGCCGATTTGATTTAGAAGTTTCGATTTGTCCGTTATTGGACACTTTGAATTCGGGTGATCCGATCGCGATCGTCGAACAGTCTCTCAAACCAAATACTCGTTTATTTGTAGTAAGTCACATTCTTTGGAATACGGGACAAGTGTTACCGCTCAGGGAAATGGTTGAGGTTTGCCATGCTCGATCGGTGCAAGTTCTTGTGGATGCGGCTCAATCGATCGGAGTGTTACCGCTAAATTTGACAGAATTGGAAGCTGATTTCTATGCGTTTACAGGTCATAAATGGTGGTGCGGTGCTGCGGGTGTGGGCGGGCTGTATGTTCGTCCTGAAGCGCGAGAAAGTCTAAATCCAACGTTCATCGGTTGGCGCAGTGTGATTACAGATGCAACTGGAAACCCTGAGCGCTTTCAGTCGGATGGTCGCCGCTATGAGATTGCGACTTCTGCGATTCCGCTGTATTCGGCTTTGAGAAGCGCGATCGCATTTCACGCACCCGATCCTGAGAAACGGTATCGAATGATTTGCGATCGGAGTGCTTATTTGTGGGAGCGATTGACTCAATTGTCGAATTTGAAATGCTTAAAGCGATCGGCTCCAGAAGCAGGATTAGTTGCGTTTCAGTTAGAGAATGGGAAACACGTTCCGTTGGTGCAATCTTTGGAAGAACAAAGTATCTTTTTGCGAGTGATTCTGAATCCGAATTGTGTTCGGGCTTGTGTGCATTACTTTACGACGGAGGATGAGATTGATTTGTTGGTGAATGCGATCGAGAAATTTAACAGATAAGCTGCATCTACTCTGAGCGAATGCAGCTTATCTAGAGAGTTAACTTGGGCGGTAGTCTCTTGCAGAAGGATCGAATTCACGATTTGAAGAGCGTCCTGGATCGTATCCTTCATTTCGCACACGACGACGAAGATCACCCATATCAGGAGAAGCCTTCACCGCGTCTTCTGGCGTGATTCGACCCAACAGAATCAATTCACACAGTGCTTGATTCATCACCTGCATTCCTTCATTTGCATCCGTTTCCATCAACTGGAACGCATCGGTTTCACTTCCTTTTAATAGGTAATCTTGCATTGCAGGTGTGTTGATTAAAATCTCATGTACTGCGGTTCTACGTCCATCTGTAGTCGGCAGTAGCTGTTGAGAAACAACTGAAATCAAAGATTCTAAAATCTGAATTCTCATCGCTGGCTGTTCATCTGGACTGTAGATGTTTAACAAGCGATTGATCGTTGAAATTGCACCTTTTGTGTGCAGGGTTCCTAATACCAAATGTCCGGTTTGTGCAGCTTTCAAAGCAGTATCGATCGTCGTTCGATCGCGCATTTCCCCGATCAGAATCACGTCCGGATCTTCCCGCAATACTGCCCTCAAAGCTTGCTGGAATTCATGCGTATGTAACCCAACTTCCCGTTGACTGATCAAACAATTCTGCGAGGTATGAACATACTCGATCGGATCTTCGATCGTGACAATATGCCGCTGATCGGTTTCATTCAGATGACGAATCATCGCAGCGATCGAGGTCGATTTTCCTGATCCCGTCGGACCCGTTACGAGAATCAATCCTTGCTGATGACTCACGAGATGTTTCAGCACCGATGGCAATCCCAATCGATCGATGGTTGGAACTTCTAGAGAAATTAGGCGTAATACGATCGCGCCTCCAGTCAAACTCTCGAAACAGTTTACTCGGCAGCGAAGGAACCCCGGATAGTAGATTGCCGTGTCGAGTTCTTTTTCGGCTTGAAAGCGATCGCGTTGTTCAGGTGTCAGCACTTCTACTAGAAAATGCTCGAACATTTCCGGGGTAATTGCAGGCTGAGACTGACGAATCATCTGTCCGCGAATTCGGTAACGGGCAGGTTCCCCCACTCGCAGATGAATATCCGATGCCTGTTTCGCGTACGCATCCTTTACCAACTGTCGGATCGTGATCGAAGGTGAAGTCGATCGCATCGGTGGACGCTTTGATCCGATCGCAACAGGGGGAGGAGGAGGCGCAACCACAGGACGGGATTGAACCGACTCGTCAGAAAGATTTACTTGGGTCATAGCTCAGGCTTCCATTAGCACCAGAATCGTGAAGAATGGGCAAATCGACGCGGGGGCACTGGGAGAAGTACAGGTGAACAGTACTCCAGATTTTCACGACTGTAGCGGAAAATCTGGATCGTATAAATGCTGACATTCAAGATTTGCAAAAAATTTGCGGATGCGTAAATCACGGACGGTGTGATCGCACTTGCTAAAATCTACTGAAGTGCTTGATCTCAGTGGTTCCGTCTCGGTACAGTCTGGTGCATTCTGAAATGACACTTCTTTGTAAAGCTTTTACAGTTTATGCGTACTGTTACCCGAATTACGGATTGGCTTGAATCTCACTGGATAAATCCGGCTTATAGCGGTTGGCTACTCGGTGCGATGGGTATCTTCTTCTTTCTAGCTGCGACGAATTCGATGTCGGGCTGGCTGTACGTGATGAGTGGAGTCGTTTTTGCACTGATGACGATCGCTGCTTTTCTCTCACACCAATCTCTGAAAGGATTAACCGTAACTCGTCGCCCGATTCAACCGATTAGCGCGGGAGATCCGTTAACGATCGAGCTTTTGATCCAAAATTCAACCCGTCAACGTAAAACGCTGATTCAAGCGGACGATCGCATTCCTTCAGTCCTCGGATCGCCTGCCCAGCGAATCGTTGAGATGATCAATCCGAAGAATGCCTACTACTGGGTTTATCAGCATTCGGATACGCGACGGGGAATTTATCGCTGGTACGAGGTTCAACTGCGATCGGCGGCTCCGCTCGGATTGTTTTGGTGTCGTAAAACGTTTCCAGTGAATGCGATCGCGCTTATTTATCCGAAAGTTCTCCCGCTTCAGCGCTGTCCGCTCATCGATCAACTCGGACAGCAAAACAGTCTGCAATTTCAAGCGCAACGAGCAAAAGCCGCAAATGAAGGAATGACTCGATCGCTTAGACCGTACCGTTGGGGTGATCCCATGCGAATGATTCATTGGCGCAGTAGTGCCCGGTACGGAGAATTACGGGTACGGGAACTAGAAACATTCACCAGCGGGCAAGAGATTGTGATCGCGATCGACAGTGCTGCTAGGTGGGAACCAGAAGCGTTTGAAGAAGCGGTCAATACGGCAGCATCTTTGTATTTTTATGGCGATCGTCAAAGGCTAACGATGAAACTTTGGACAGCGGGAACGGGACTAATTCAGGGACAGCAGACGGTTTTAGAAACGCTGGCAGAAATTCAAGCGAATGAAGAATCGAAATCACAACCTTTGCCAGATGCAACGATCGTTTGGCTCACTCAAAATTCACAAAGCTTAGGTACACTGCCAACAGGTAGCCGATGGGTATTGTGGGGAGGCAAGCCTACAGGTTCAATGAATGCGGGGATCGTTGTGGAAAAAGCGCGATCGTTGCAGGCTCAGTTGCAAGAGAATCTTTAGAGAATGCTTTACAAAGTATAGAAAGTCTCTTCGCTCTCGTTTGATTCCCGCCCTGAAATGAATTTCGGGCTAATGAGAGAAAGTCTACTGAAGTAGACTCAGAGCTAGATTCAAGTTCTTAGTCCATTTCAATGGACTTGCGTCGATTAGCCCGAAATTCATTTCAGGGCGGAATGCAGCGACGAACGAGAAATCTTCAAACATTTTCTTAAAAAAACGAATGGATACAGAGATCCCAGAAGAATTTTGGCAGGGCATTGATCAATTTAATCAAAGCGATTTTTACGCTTGCCATGATACGTTAGAAGCGATTTGGATCGAAGCGCCAGTGCTCGACAAAAATTTTTATCAGGGAATTTTGCAGATTGCTGTGGGATTGTATCACTTAGGGAATCACAACTGGCGTGGAGCGGTGATTTTGATGGGTGAAGGACTGAATCGATTGAGCAACTATCAGCCGGATTATCACGGCATTGATGTAGAACAGTTGATTGATGAAACTTCAGAATTTCTGGGGCAAGTTCAACAGATTGGAACTGATCGCGTTTCTCAAATTGTCCTTATTCCCACTTCATCTGAAGGGCAAATTTTTCTCCGTCCACCAATCATCCAGAAAGTCCAATCCTCAGCTTGAATAAAGCAATATCTGAAACTTGTGGTACTGGTCGTTCGTCTTTAAATTCAGCACACTGAATCAAGAATGCTCTGAATATTCAAAGAATCTATCGGTAGAGGTGGATTAACTTTCTGAAATGATATATTCGGTGTCATTGCGGTTTCTGTCTCGTTATCCTCATTCATGCAGTCTTCGCCCATGTCTCGTCTTCGATCGCTTTTCTTTCTTCCCGCTGTTGCTGCCACGATCTTCGCGACCGGAGGCACGTCAATCGCTCAAGCTCCTGCGACTTCTTCGCTGACGCTTACTGCTGATACCGCTGAAGCGAATGCTAGAACCGGGGTCGTCGTTGCAAAAGGCAATGTCCGAATCAATTTTCCCGCTCGTCAAATTCAAGCGACTTCTACCCAGGCGATTTTTTATCGAAACGAACAGCGGATCGTTCTGTCTGGCGATGTCTACGTATTGCAACAAGGAAACAGCTTACGGGGCGAAACAGTTACGTACTTAGTCAATGAAGGGCGATTTGTTGCAGAACCACGACCGAATCGACAAGTCGAAGCAATTTATCTGATCGAAGCGCCGCCTGCACCGACCGCACCAACCCCTGCAACTCCGGCTCCTTTCAGTCCGAAACCTCAGTTTCAGCAATCGACTACGCGCTAGTTACGTCTCCATCTCATACAGGTTCCAGGAGCGGGTTTTGAGAATCGTTCTAGAAAATGTGCATAAGTCGTTTGGCGATCGTCAAATCGTCAATCGCGTGAGTTTGTCGGTTGGTCAAGGAGAAGTCGTTGGGCTATTGGGTCCCAATGGAGCCGGAAAAACGACGACTTTCTATATTGCGACCGGGCTGGAAAAGCCCGATAGCGGTAAAGTGCTGCTGAACGATAAAGATGTAACTCATTTGCCGATTAATAAACGCGCTCACCTAGGAATCGGTTATTTGGCACAAGAAGCGAGTATTTTTCGATATTTGACGGTTCGAGATAATATTTTGCTGGTGTTAGAGCAGACGAAAGTTCCGAAATGGCAATGGAACGATCGATTAAATAGCCTGCTAAAAGAATTCCGATTAGAAAAAGTCGCTTCCTCGCTTGGCATTCAAGTGTCTGGGGGAGAACGTCGCCGGACAGAACTAGCGCGGGCACTGGCAACCGGAGTCGATGGACCGAAATTTCTCTTCCTTGATGAACCGTTTGCGGGCGTTGATCCGATCGCGGTTGCCGAGATTCAGGAGATCATCGCTCAGTTGCGCGATCGACATATGGGCGTTTTGATTACGGATCACAATGTTCGTGAGACTTTAGCGATTATCGATCGAGCCTACATTATGCGCGATGGGCAGATTCTCGCATCGGGCAGCGCCGAGGAACTTTATAATAATCCTTTGGTTCGCCAGTATTATCTCGGAGATAATTTTCATCCTTAGATTATGTCTTTAGCTTCCTCGCCTCTACGATCGCCGATTACGGTGCTCGATCGTTATATTGCTCGGCAACTGGCAGGTCCGTTTATCTTCGGAGTGGCGGCGTTTTCGTCGATTCTGGTGTCGGTTGGAGCGGTATTTGATTTGATTCGGCAAATGACGGAACTGGGATTGCCGCTAGGAATTGCGGGGCGGGTTCTGTTGCTGCGGATGCCGGAATTTGTGGCGCTGTCGTTTCCGATGGCGACTTTGCTGTCCGCGCTGATGGTATACAGCCGTTTATCAACGGATAGTGAATTGATTGCGCTGCGGAGTGCGGGGATCAGTGTTTATCGATTGATTGCTCCTGCGATCGTGCTGAGTCTTCTGGTGTCTGTGTTGACGTTTGCGTTTAATGAAGCGATCGTGCCTGCCGCGAAATATCAGGCGACTTTGACCCTAGAACAGGCATTGAAACAAGAAAAACCGAAATTCGATGAGAAAAATATCGTGTTTCAGCAGTATCGCGACGTGAAGCAGCCGGATGGAACTTCGCAGCAGGCGCTCGATCGTATTTTTTACGCGCAGCGATTCGACGGAACGCGGATGAAAGAATTAACGGTGCTGGATTTTTCTCAAGAAGGGGTGAATCAAATCGTTACGGCGAATTCGGCTCAGTGGAATTACGACCAGCAAACCTGGGACTTTTTCGACGGCACGATTTATCTTGTCAATCCAAATGGTTCTTATCGGAACATTTTGAAATTCGAGCGGCAACAGATTCAACTTCCGCGCACACCGCTAGATTTGGCGAGTAATAAAACGGATTCGGCTGAGATGAATATCGGTGAGGTGCAGCAGTATCTTCAACTGGTCAAACAGAGCGGCGATGAGAAACGTGCCAATCAGTTACGGATGCGAATTCAGCAAAAGATTGCCTTTCCGTTTGTTTGTCTTGTGTTTGGGTTAGCGGGTGCGACTTTGGGAACTCGTCCCCGACGGGGCGGCAAAGGAGCTAGTTTCGCGATTAGTATTTTGATCATTTTTACGTATTATTTACTCTCCTTCGTGTGTGATGCTTTTGGACGATTGGAGATTTTCACGCCGATTCTTGCCGCTTGGCTGCCCACCGTTGTCGGACTCTGTGCGGTAAGTTGGCTATTAGTACGCGCTGCACGGTAGGCATGGAAAAACCGCTTTTTCTTCGCAATCTTTGGTATTACGCGCTTCCGGGGGGGCAACTCAAACCCGGACAAACGATCGCTAAAATTCTCTTAAATGAGCCGATTTTATTTGGACGAACGCGATCGGGTGAAGTTTTCGCGCTTCGAGATATTTGCCCGCATCGTGCAGTGCCGCTAAGCTGTGGACGATTTGACGGGGCTGAAGTGGAATGTGCTTATCACGGTTGGCGATTCGATCAAGCGGGGCAATGTACAGCGATCCCCGCACTGACGGAAGATCAGACGCTCGATTTTTCTCGGTTTCGAGTGCGATCGTATCCGGTGCGCGAACTTCAAGGAAACGTTTGGATCTTTATGGGCAAGGATGAACGATTTCTACCCGAAGAGGAGCCTCCAAGCGTTCCGGGGTTCGATCGTCGAACTTATCAAGCCGTGGTGGTGATGAATTTTCCGGCTTACCTCGATCACGCGGTGACAGGACTGATGGACCCGGCGCACGTGCCCTTTGTGCACCGATCATGGTGGTGGCGGGCTGATCCCACGCTGGCAGAAGAAATCAAAACGTTTGATCCGTCGCCATTCGGGTTTACGATGCGGCGACACAAATTAGAGCGATCGACCTTTTTATATGATTTAGTCGGCGGCGATCCAGAGGTTGAAATTTCCTTTCAGCTTCCCGGTGTGCGCTTTGAGCAAGTGATCACAAAACAGCATCGGGTGTGTAACTTAACCACAATGACCCCGCTTTCTGACACTGAAACTGAAGTGACAACAGTGTTTTACTCGACGATTCCTTGGTTTAATCTATTGAAACCCTTCTTAATTCCTGCAACCAAAACCTTTTTGAATCAGGATCGAGAAATGGTGATTAAACAGCAAATTGGGCTGAAATATAATCCGGGGTTGATGTTGATTAAAGATGCGGATACTCAGGCGCGATGGTATTACCAACTGAAGGCGGAATTTGTACGATCGCAAACCGAACAGCGATCGTTCATCAATCCGGTGAAAGAACAAACGCTGCGGTGGCGAAGTTGAGCAAGCTGGGTAACTTAAAGCAAAGTTGTAGCGAGTTTGCTTTAGCGTATGATAGAAATAGATCAGATGAGCTAACTTCTGTCAACTGTAAGGGATGAAAGCTCTCTGAGAACGAATAAAACTATCGATTAAAGTTGTATTTTCTAAAGAAATGTTTGAGCCGTCTTCGTTCGTTGCTACAGCCCGCCCTGAAATGGAATTTCGGGCTAATCGACGAAAGTCCATTGAAATGGACTAAGAATCTTAAACTTGCTCGGAGTCTACTTCAGTAGACTTTCCACCATTAGCCCGAAATTCATTTCAGGGCGGGAGCGGAACGAGAGCGAAGAGACTTTCCATACTGCTCAAACATCTTCTAACAAATTCGCGAATGGTTCGATAACAACAAATCCCATAGCAAGTGCCCAATACGATGAACACCGAAACCACCCCAGACCTAAAGCCGATTCGTTCTTTAGACGACGCGATCGAACGCTGCCAAACTCTCGGAATGCGCCTGAGCCGTCAGCGGAAATTTATCTTAGAACTCTTGTGGCAAGATCAAGAACACATGTCAGCACGAGAAATCTACGATCGCCTGAATCGTCAAGGAAAAGATATCGGACATACCTCGGTGTATCAGAATTTGGAAGCGCTTTCTGAGCAGGGGATCATCGAATGTATTGAGCGATCGGATGGGCGGCTTTATGGCAATATCAGTGATGCTCACAGCCATGTCAACTGCCTCGATACTCAGCAGATTTTGGACATTCACATCGAACTGCCAGAGGAAATCATTCAGCAGGTAGAAGCGCAAACAGGCGTAAGAATCACAGAATATCACATTGATTTTTATGGCTACAAAGCAAAGTAGAAATCAGCGAGGCAGAAATTTTTTATACGCAATTCCCCGATATTTCGGAGTTCAGATTGAGAAATTCATGGTTGAATGAAGCAACCTAATTTTCTTGGTCTTACAGTTGTTGCATCGCTTACATTCCTCGATGGTTTGTAGGCGAAGTTTTGTAATGGCTCCCGGAAATGTGGAACGCTTGAGCGGAACTTGTAAAAGCATTCTGTGTCGAGGGTTCCATCGGCAAAATCGCCTGTAAAATAGCCGAGACTCACCCCGCCGCCTGATTCACGGTTCCCTGCGAAATGGCTAGAAAACAAACTCCTCAATGGCTTCAAGGCTTTTCATCCTTCCAGAAGCCCAAATCTGAACAAGAGCATCCGCCGACCCCGATCGATAGCCCCCCCGATCATTCGACGGTGCTCCTCGAAGACGATCCCAGCTCGGAACCTCCCCCTGATCCCCGTCCACCAAAACGAACGGCTGCCAAACTGGGAAAACGGGTTGCAAACACAGCCTCTTCCGCCACGCGATCGACTGCCCAACATTTGGGATCGTTTGCGCGTGCGTGGAGATGGCAACTGATCTGGTTAGGTATTCTAGGGGTTTTTGGTGGAACCGGAGCGATCGCGTTTTTATGGCTCTCAAAAGTTCCGCCAGCGGTCGATTGTCAGAAAATTACGCCGCAATCGATCGAGTCAGAACAGCTTTTCTGTGCTCAGCAAGCGGCTCAATCTGGCAATGCAGAGCAAATTATTTCATCGATTAATTTAGTGAAGGATTGGACAACGGATCACCCGCTGTATGGACAATCTCGATCGCTATTACAAGATTGGTCGAATGCGCTGTTAATTTTGGCGCGGGATCGGGTGACGCAGCGAGATATTAAAGGCGCAGTGTCACTTGCGAACCAGGTGCCGAAATCGAGTCCGGTTTATAAAGATGCGCAAGCAGCGATCGACCGATGGCAAGCCGAATACCGTCGCGGAGAAGCGATTTACGCCAAAATTACCGACGCTCTGAAAAAACAACAGTGGGATCGAGCATCCGAGCAGATGGCACAACTGGCATTAGTGGAAGATCCCGGCTGGCAAGCTCGATTAGGTGAAGTGCGCGAACAATCGAACAATGAGCGAAAAGCTTGGAAACTGCTCACAGATGCGCGGAATTTTGCTAAGTCAAATCCACCTGCACAGTTCGGACAAGCGATCGCGATTACTGATCCGATCGATCGTAAAACGTTCGTTTGGACTTTGCAGGCGAATCAGGAAGTGCTCAAATGGCGGAACACGATCTTTCAATTAGCGATCGCTCAATACGATCAGCAAAATGTCGCCGCTGCGGGTCGCTTGCTTGATTCGATTCCTCAAAGTGTGCAGCTTACAAGCGCAAATCAGGATCTCGTTCGGTTAGTAAGAGCGAGAGAGATCGAAACCGCCGATCGATACAATGCACCCGGATTAGAGCGAATTGCCCCATTAATGATGGCGACTCATCTGGTGAGACAGATTGATCCGCAAAGTCCATTTGCATCACGGGCAAAAACGCTGATTCCTCGATTAGAACAGCAGACCCAAGATTTGATGCAGTTGAATGTGGCAAGCACGATCGCGAATTTACAACAGATTCCGATGCTGCAAATTGCGATCGCTCAAGCCGCAGTCATTTCACCGAAACGTCCGGGTCGGGTTCATGCTCAGACGCTTTTGGCACAGTGGCGGAAGGAATTACAGTCCATGCAGGATCGTCCCGTGTTGGCTCGTGCTCAACAAGTGGCAAAATCCGGCAAGATCGGCAATTTGCGATCGGCGGTCGCCCTGGCATCACTTGTAAAACCTCAACGATCGCTCAGAATCGAAGCACAGACGAATATTGCCAACTGGACGAATCAGATTGAGATTATCGAGGATCGTCCGATTATTAACAACGCACGAGCGATCGCATCGACGGGACAACTCGGACGGGCGATCGAGGTTGCGGGCAGTATTCGACCGGGACGAGCGCTTTATGGTGAAGCACAAGGCTTGATCGGGGGATGGGTCTATCAGATTCAGCTTGCAGAGGATCGATCCGTTCTCAATCAGGCGGCAAGTCTGGCAAGTCAGGGGTATCTCAGTCGAGCGATCGACGTGGCAGCGGGAATTGCTCCGGGAAGACCGCTATATGGCGAGGCGCGAGGCGCGATCGGACAATGGGCGGCAGAACGAGCCGAGATTTTGCGACAGCGAGATGCGGCTCCTCAGCCTGCACCGAGTGAGGACTCTCCAGCACAATTTGCACCAGAGCCTGAGCCAACACCGCCTCTATCACCGGAAGCGACACCGCCTTAGTCAGCGTTGGGCAAATTTGGGGGATGCGATCGTAAATTCTGGGTCAAACCGTCGCGGATTTGACTTCAGAATGGCGTAATTAGAAATAGCGCGATCGATGAAGCGCTCAGTGCGTCTACAGGAGAGGTGGAACAATTTAGACAGTTGAAGGTCGTAGAATAAAAGGCTTTTTGTGTCTAAATCGTGACTTCTTCCCATCAGCGATCGAGAGTCGCGAAAATAAACCGCGATCGAATTGCATCAAAAGCAATTCGAGTCAGAATCTATGAAATCTTTAAGGGTTTATCCCTTGATTTCGATCGAACAGGGTGTAATCGTTCACGTCGTTTCGGTTGACAGGTTTTTTCGTCTCTCTACCAAGACAAAAAACACGGTCAGCATTCCACAAATGCCACATGATTTTCGAGTCGAGTCACTGCCCGGATGATAGTTATGTCCAAAACAAATTCTGTCAGAACACGGTGGCTCAGGCGAATGTCGATCGAGTCATCACTCCAGAGCGTGTGACCCCCGCATCGCCCGATTCAACTCGCCCGAAACTACCTGCACAAACGACTCAAGCACTCAGACAAGTTTTTCTATTTACGCCCTCTAGAGCGAGTAACCCAGAGATTCAAGCTGCGTTAGTCAAACTTCAAAATCAAGTAGCGGCAGAACTGCGATCGAAAGGACTCATGGTTCAGACAGTTCCAAACGGGTTGGATTCAACAAGCGCGATCGCGTGGATTAATCGTCGCGCAAGTTCTGGCAGTCTAGCATTGTCGATTCAAACGGATGCGTTTCTCAATCCCGATGCGAGAGGAACCGCAGCATTTTTTCGTGCAGGTAATCCGAAACTTCAACAGCAAGCCGAAAGTTTGATCAAACAAATTTTAGGGGATGTGCCTACGTTGGTGAATCGAGGAGCGCGACCGGATACAGAAACGGCGTTTGGAAATTTGCCATTTGTAAGACAGTTGAAAATTCCAGCGATCGCGCTTTCGATCGGATTTTCGACCAGTCCGCAGGATCGAACCATTCTTTTGAATCGAACTCAAGCGATCGCTCAAGGCATTGCAAAAGGCATTGTGCCGAAACCCATCGAACAGCGGACGACCCAAATTCGGATTCGAGTGAATGGACAGCTTTCTGAGAATCAAGGACTGCTTTTAGGAAGAAATGCGTATTTACCGATCGCGTTACTCAATGGACTAACGATCGATTTTAAGCGTCCCAGAGCGGCGCAACTGATTACCTATCGCAACATGACGTATATTCGAGCGATCGATTTACGGGGTGCGGGTGCGGTTGTCGGTTGGAATTCGCCGGAGCGAACTTTGGTCGTCGAAACGGTTCTTCCAAACTCGAACCGCATCGGGCGGGTGATGGGGCGGGGTTATCTTTCAAAAGCAACGCTGCAAGCTTTTTTACAGCAAAATAATCCACAAGCACTCAGAGCATTTCCTGAGATCATCGATTTGTATTTGGAAGAAGCTTCGATCGAAGGAGTCAATGCGGATATTGCCTTTACTCAAGCATTGTTAGAAACTAATTTTTTCCGCTTTGGCACAACTGCACAGCCCGATCAAAATAATTTTGCTGCTTTGAAAGAGGTCGGAGTTTCAGAAACTGCGACTTTTCCGAATGCGAGAACGGGAGTACGCGCCCATATTCAGATGCTGAAAACTTATGCCAGTATCGAACCTTTGGCACAAGAAGCGGTTACTCCACGGTTTCGTTTTATTGCGCGGGGGGTTGCGCCTCAGATCGAGCAGTTAGCAGCGTATTACTCTGCTGATCCGCGCTATGCGAAGAAAATTATTGGAGCATTGAAGCAGCTTTATCAGTATCAGTTCGATCGATTGAGTTGATCAGTCAATTGGATCAATTTTTGAAACGGTACTGTTCTATTTCTAACAAGCTGACAGCATAGAATTGTTCACTGTTACTATTGTTTTAAATGAAGAAGGCACTGATTTTATTAGCGCTCTCTAGCCTCGGTGTGATGAGTCTTATTTCTCCCAGTGTGGCAGCACCGAGTCGAAGCGTTCCGCGATATAACTGTCTCACCCGTGAAGTCTGGAGTCCTGCAAAACAAGCTTGGTGTAATCGGTATCGAATGAATCTAACGAATACAGAATGGTTATTAGAAGATCTTAGCGGCACTGGAGTGCTCGATCGTGCTCAAACGACGCTGCGATTTGATAGTACGAATCGGCTTACTGGGCGAGGCGGCTGTAATCAGTATTTTGCAGAATTTCAACAGCAGGGAAATGCCTTTAAAGTTGGCGCGATCGGGGCAACGAAAAAAGCCTGTTCGCCCGCGTTAATGAACCAAGAAACAAGATTTTTTGAGGCATTACAGCAGGCGCAACGAGTTCGATTAGACGGATCGTTCTTGCTGATTGATGTGGAAGGATCGGATCAACCGCTGAGGTTTTCGCGAATCACTGAGAAATCTTAGTAGCCCGTTGCCGCTAAATCGAGGACATGGCTGAATTGCACTCGCTTTACTTGTGAAGTCCAGGTTCCGTCCGGATAAAGCTCAATCAGTCGGAATCCGGGCGGCTCTTGCCCTAAAGCAAAGTCGTCACTTTCTCGTGCAAATTGAATACAAGTCGAAGGCGTTCCTAGGAAAGTGACCGTGTTGCGTTGACGCTGAAACTCTTGGTGAATGTGTCCGAAAACAATCAGCTTGACTTGAGGATAGCGATCGACAATCTCCAAAAATTCCGCTGTGTTCTGCAAGATACTGGTATCGAGCCAGGTTGAATTCACGGCAAACGGTGGATGATGTAGAGAAATCAGGGTTGGGAAATTTGGATGCTTCGAGAGTTGTCGATCGAGCCAGTTCAAACTCTCCGCAGAGAGTCGCCCATGCACACAGCCTGGATCTTGAGAATTGAGCAACAAAAACCGCCAGCCATTTTGCTCGAAGGTTTTGTCGGGTAAGAACTGCGTTAACGATCGCTCCATTACTTCGATGCAATCGTGATTTCCAGGGAGCCAATAGATCGGAATCTGGAGAGGACTAAGTAATCTCTGTAAGCGATCATAAGACTCGATCGTGCCATCTTGTGACAAATCGCCTGTGAGCAGTAATAGATCAGGTTTTGGGCGGAGTTGTTGAAATTGCTCGATGAGTGCATTGAGCGATCGTAAGGTCGGCATTCCTAACAAACACTGACCTGATTTGGCGAACAAGTGCAAATCAGTCATTTGAGCAATTCGGAGGGGTGACGAATTCATACACACAGAGCGATTAACACAGATAAAGCGAGTCCGTTTTCTTTAGCTTACTCGTTGTGTCAGTTGCCTTTTGCGATCTCTTCCCGCTGATGCTGTGATCTTGATCACACGCTGGGTAAGGATGAAGCAATATGCGACTCTGTGGACTTGGAAACTGGAAAGGGTTGAACTAAGACTGCTGTACTCATTAACACATAGAGAAACCAGTTAATCCCATTCGGGGTAAACAGCAATGAACTTTCCGTTAGGTTGTACATGATGATGTAGCAAAAGGAAGCTAAGGGAATTGCTCCAACGGCATTCGGATTCAGTTTGTACCAAGCGATCGCACGTTTGAATGCTACGAATAAACTAATCGCAAACGCTAAAAATCCAACGGCTCCAAGCTCAACTAAGAGGTCGAGAAACCCATTGTGTCCGTGAGCAGGTTGCCAACTCATTCGGTAAAGCACTTCCAGAGAGTTCCCTTGATCGGGTATCCAAAACGACTGATAGCCATAGCCAAACCACGGACGCTCCGCCCAGCGTTCAAGCGCCACTTCCCAAATCGTTGTGCGTCCTGTCAGCGTGGCATCTCTGCCCATCGAAGTCAGGATTTTCTCATAGTTATCGACGAGCAGCACGATCGTAGCTCCGATCGTCAAAAAGGCAGAAAGGAATGCGGGGAGCGCAAACGTCGATCGCCATTGCAGCAGTTTGAACACATAAATCAGCGCCATCAGCAAAATCATGACTGAAAGTCCGGTGCGGGAGGTAGAAAGAATGACTAACAACACAGAAAGAGCAAGACCGCCGATCGCGGCTGGAGTGCGTTCGCGTTTGTCGGTGACGATCGAGAAAAAGACGATCGCACTGAGCACCATCAACCCCGCTAAACCATTTTTGTGCAGCGTAATTCCCATCCATGCGCCCGCATGATTCACGCGATTGATTCCTTGACTGGGGAACGCGACAGTAAATAGAAAGTTTGATACTGCTAGAATTCCAGAGCTTTGTGCGAGCATGTGAAGCTGTTGCCGTAAAGAAAATCGCATCGCGAAATACAATGCGAGTAGCGTACTAAACAGTAAAAGATTACCGCGCCGAAACGTTTGGTCTGGAACTTCTGACCACATCACGGAACTCACTGCAATTCCAACAATCACCCAAACCATTTTTCGGGTCATCAGAACGGGTAGAAATTGTTTGAACCGCAGCGCAATTAAGCCAAATAAAATCAGGAACAGAAGATTCTGAAAGGCTGAGACGACTGGACTCGCGATCACGTTAATCTCTGGTGTCGATTCTTGCGGCAAGAGAATCGAGCCGTTCATGATGTTGGTGAGACAGCCTGAGAAATAAATTAAAACGAGAATCGCGTAGCCCCATTCAAATCGATCGAGTCGGCTCATGGTTTTAAGAAGTAGTAAATAGCTCTGGTGTAAATTTTGATGCGATCGAGCAGGGGCAAACTTGTGCAGTATTTTTCGGGTAGCTCTTGATAGTTCGGAGCAATGCCGCCTGTTTTCCAGGACAGTCCAAGACCGACTGAAAATAGTTTATCGGTGTAACGATGAATTTCTGGAAAGTTTGCTCTGAGCCAGTAGGCGCTGAGGAGATGGATTTTAGCTCTAAGCTTTACTTTGGCGCGATCGCGTCTTAGGGTAAACGAATTGTTTCCATGAATCCGCTGTTGATGCAGTTGAGCGGTTAGCGCGATTCCTTTTGAAAGGGCAAAACTGGCATATTGGAGGTACGAATCATTCAGCGAAACGCCTTCACCTTCAGGCATTGGAAGAATTTGCTGTAAATGCGATCGACGATATAAATAACCATCAGTTCCAGGAAGCGGCAGCGGAATGTGATTGAGTGTTCCTTGCTGCATTTCTTGACGAAAATCGAACCTGTAGATTGCTTCAGGCAACGGTTCTGGAGATTGTGCTAAAGGTAATCCCGCTTTATCGATAAAGCTCAATTGGTGATAAGACCATCCAGCATCAGGGGAATTAATTAGCGCTTGAAGCTCGATCGAAACGCGATCGCGAATCAACACATCATCGGAATCGAGAAAACAGATAAACTCTCCTCGACTCGCTGCAAATCCCGCATTGAACGCGGAAGCTTGACCCCCATTTGATTTGAGAATCGGAAGAATGCGATCGCCGTAATGAGCAATGATCGCCCGTGAAGAATCTGTAGAACCATCATCGACGACGATCACTTCAATATTGGAATAAGACTGAGAAAGAGCGCTCTCGATCGCGGCTCCGAGATAGTCCGCATAGTTATAGTTATTGATAATAATGCTAACGAGTGGATTCATCGATTTCACCCCGTTTTGATAGCGCGGAAATGCTTGAAATACAGTGTGAGACGACTACGGGTTTCTGGAAGCAATAGAACAAACCCCAACACGCCCACCACCCACCAGCCTAACTGATAGCTAAACATTGCCAGAATAAACGCAGCCCACCAGATCACAGCAATCTGATAGTTCGGACTTCCAATCAATCGATGAATGTACAAGTGAGCAATCGAGTAAGCCACGATCGAGAAAACTTCCGCCCAAGCATACCCAAAGATTCCAAGCCGAGGCACTAAGAAAAATGCCAGAATTCCAAATAAGAACACGTAAGCGGCATGAAACGCGGTGACTTCCCAGTTTCGCTTGAGAACATACAGCGTAGAACAATGTAAATTAAAAGCTGCATTTGTGAGATAGGTAACACCCAGCAGCGGAAATATTGCCATTGCAGGTATCCATTCTGCTCCAAACAAAATCGGGAACACGATCGGACCAATCCAGCTTGCAATCACGAGAATCGGTCCTAATGCTAAAAGCTGAAGTTCCATCCCTTCGGAAATGGCTTGTTTCAATCGCTGTCCATCGGTTTGAATTTGAGCAAGAGCCGCGATCGAGATTCGATAAGTCGCTGATTTTGCAAAGCTTAAAACATCTAACATCCGAAGCGCCAGAGCAATCTGCCCGACTGCGGTTTCACCTGCAAACCGTCCCACAATCAACGGATTGATCAACGTTTTGAGATACCAAACCCAGCCCGAAGCAGAGACACCAAACCCGTAAGACAACATTTCTTTAACGCGATCGCGATCCCAACACAGCTTAGGACGCAATCGCGATACTGCCCACAGCAAAATACAGGTCTGAAATTGTTGAGCACACCAGCCGATCGTCGGTGCCCAAGCACCAAACCCTTTCACCGCTAGACTGAGCGAAACGATGAACATCAGTAACTGTCCCAATAGTTCCACCCAAGCAATTCGCTTGAACTCTAGATCGCGCTCTAACTTTGCCAGTGGAGCTTGATCGATGACGGTGAGAAACGAGAAAAGAACGAGCAATTCAAACAGCGGCGCAAATCCGTCAATGTTTAACCAGGATTGCAGCAGGGGAACAGAGAGAAATGCGATCGAGCCAAACGCTACCCCCAAGCCTAGTAACAATGTGAACGCTTGGTGATAGTCTCTGTGTGATTGTTCTCCTTCTTGGCGAATCAGGTAAACTCCGACACCCAAATGCCCAAAAGTTTGAATAAATTGGCTTAATCCAAACGCGGTCGCAAACAATCCATACTGAGTTGGACCAATGCTACGAGTCACCAGAAGAACATTCCCGATGCTGATTAACATTCCTAGCCCTTCTCGAAACACGAGATAGGCACTCCCGCGCATCACTTTCGATCGCAAACTCATGTTATTTCCCTGTCATCACTTCCAAAACATGTCAACGGACGATCCATTCGCACTTAAACATGAATGGAATTTAGAGCACTCCTGCCGCAGAGGTTTCAATGTAATCATCGTGATCGTAGTAGGATTTTTGCACCTCATTTTCAGAGATAGCACCATTGATCACCATCCCCAGAACATTCTGAGACGATTGCTCTAAGAGTTCTTTCGCAGTGACTGCACTTGCATGATCGACCACACCCGGACGCGCAACCAGCAACACTCCATCAGCGATCTTTCCAAGTGTTAGCGCTTCGGCTGCAACAATCAATGGCGGAGCATCGACGATCACGAAATCATACTGCTGCTCGAACGATTCGATCAAAGATGCCATCCGTTTAGAATCGAGCAGTGCTAATGGATTCGGTGGAATCACGCCGCAGGTCAACACATCGAGATTATCCATCACAGGCACGATCGAGTCGCGTCCTCGATTTTGCTCGACAATCAGGTGACTTAAGCCTGAAACATTCGTCAGATGCCAGATGTGATGTTGTGACGGATGATGCAGGTCAGCATCGATTAACAATGTTCTGCGTCCCAAAGTCGCCATGGTTGCCGCCAGATTTGCTGCAACGGTAGACTTTCCTTCACGCGGAACAGAACTTGTGATCACGATGCTCTTCAGCTTTTCATCAAGGCTCAAAAATTTGAGATTTGCTTGCAGCATTCGATAGGAAGCGCTCACCGTTGATCGCGGTGCATCACGAACAGGAAGTTCTGGAATCGACCATTCGAGTTTGTTCGATCGATTCGGGACAGGCTTACCAAAGTAAGGAATCGTTCCCAGCCAGGTGTATCCAAACAGGTCGCGAGCTTCTTTGAGCGTTTTGATCGATTTGTCGCGCAGTTCTAAGAAGGTAATTGCTGCTAACGAAATCAAAGTCGCAATCACCGCGCCCATCATGATAATCAGATTTGCGGTCGATCGAGCGGGAGCGTCAGGCACAGCAGCTTGTTCAATAATTCGCGCCGTACCGACATTTTGCTTCTCGGTGAGTTCTACTTCCTGAAGCTTTTTCAACAGCGATTCATAGGTCGATTGTGCAGCTTCTAAACGGCGTTGAAGCTCTCGCTGCGATTGTTCGAGTCGGGGCACTTGTCGGACTCGATTGCGGTAAGCATCACGAGTGTTCGTCAAAGAAGCTAGGCGACTACTCAAAGAAAGACGCTGTACTTCAGCGTTTACAAAATCTTTCATCAAGCCTTGCCGAATGTCTCCGGGTGCAAGCTCACTTTCTGAGACTGAACCATCTCCTACTGTTTGAGTAATTCGCTCTTGGAGCAATCCTTGTAGGGTAGAAACTCGTTGTTCTAAATTTGCGATCGCCGGATGCTTTCCGGTAAATCGAGTTCGTTCTAGCTCTAATTGAGTTTCAGTCTCTTGAAGCTGTTTAGACAATTGCTGAACTTTAGAATCTTGGCTCAGTGCATTGATGTCGATCGCACGTTCTGGACTCATGTTTAACGTGCCAGACAGCGTACCGTATCGAGTATCCGTCTCTGCTAGTTCTGTGTTTGTTGCTGCAATTTGCTTTTCGATTTCACCGACTGTTTCGGTTAAGCGATCTTCTTCGCCTTTGATGTCAGCCACACCGCTGTCTTCTTTGAATCGACGCAGGGCGGATTCTGCTTGTCGAACATTCGCTTCTGTTTTTGGAAGCTGTTCGGCGATAAATTCTCGTGCTGCGATCGCTTCAGAGCGATTGTCTTGCAGATTGCTGGCAAGGTACTCTTTCATCACTTGATTGATCACAGCCGCCGCTTTTGCAGCATTTTGATCTTCGTAAGTGATTTCGAGAACATCTGTGCCGGAAACATCTTTGACCTTAATCGATCGAGCGAGTGAATCAGGATGTAACGGTTTACCGGAAGCATCGGTTAGCTTCAGCGCATCAATGGTGCGCTGAATAATCGGACGTGATAGAACAGTTTGGGCTTCTGTTCGCACCGGATTGCTTTGCATCGTCAGATTCGAGATGCGTCCAGCCGATTCGCCGCCTAGACCGGTTAGTGAAGGAAGACGATTCGCTCGCAGCAGTAGTTTGCCATCTGCTACATAGCTCGGCTTTTGTAGGGAAGCAATGATGCTTGAACCTATTAACGCTACCGCAAAGATCGCAGCAGTTGGTTTCCAGCGGCGTTTTACAATTAACCAGTAATTTTGAAAGTCAATCTGCTCTAGGGCGTTGAGAGACATCGCACCAGAGTCGCTACTGTTCTTGGATCTCATTGCTTGGATCGGGTGAAGTTGAACAATTCTCTAAACCATTCCAGGACAGTTCCTGATGGTATCTACAACCCTGCTACTTAATGATCGCTCAATACAGAGACACGATCTACTTTGTGCAACTTTAGCTTACATCATCTGAATTCACAATTTACAACAGTCGTGTACTTAGAGTGTCACAATGAAATTTGCTTAGTGTTGCTTTTGCTACCTAAAATTTGTTCAAAATGGGGCTATCTGATGTGACTTGTTGCAATCGTGTCTGTGACAATTTTGCAAAAGTTAAGTATACGATCGCGCTTCTGAGAGCATGACTCGTTTGTGCGATCGGACTTCCCATCGCGCCATCATCTCTCGATAGACTTGGCTCACAATCACCCGCGCACTATACGGCTGAACCGTTCGCACACAGGCATCTGATGGAAAATCATCAGGATTGAACAGCACACGATCGAGAGCATCAGCGATCGTGGTAGGTAAGCGATCGAGACAGACAATTCCGCTATTTAATGTGAGCAATCTGGGCGTATCTCCACAATCAGTGGTGACGATCGGGGTTCCTGATCCGAGAGCTTCGAGAACAGAAACGGGCAAGCCTTCAAATCGGCTACTCAAAACAAACACGTTTGCAATTTGGTAGAGATGCGCCATTTCGGGCTGTGTTTGTGCGCCGAGTAGCGTTATACGATCGCGAACCTCCAGTCGAGTTGCTTCGGCTTTGATCTCTGTTGCAAGCTCTCCATCTCCTGCAATCAATAAATGAGCATTCGGATGAGCGAGAGCCGCGATCGCTTGGATCAGTAGCACCGGATCTTTCTGCGGCTGAAGTCTTCCAGCAAACAGAATGAATTGCGTATCTTCGGATAGTCCGAGCTTTTGGGCAAACAATCGACGCTGAATGATGCGATCGCTTGACGGCTGAAACACTGCGTCATCGAATGAATTGTTGATGTAGGAAATGCGATCGCTCAGTTCTGGATAGCGATCGCGGTAGAGTTCGAGTGATCCCGTGTGACAAGACAGAATTTGGTCAAACTGTTTCACCAGTGAGCGCTCTAACAGCGAATAAACAGCAGGAAAGTTACGCCAAAGGCTGGCTCGTTTGTCTGTTTTAGCAGTTTGCTGGCGAATGTCATTGTGAACAAATAATGTTTTTTCACCGCGCCACGATCGAGTTGCTAACGTTGGCTCAATGCGATGAAAGTGCATAAAGTCCGATTCGAGACAGGTGCGGAACAATGCGGCAGTGTAACCGACTGAAATCGGCACCCGCTTTCGATGATTGTCGCCTTGTAGCGTGAACAATGGCATGAACTGAATCTGTTTGCCTGCATATTCGCGTTCTTGCCACTGGAGCGGTTTTTCTGCGGGATCAGCACCCGTACCTACAAAGCAAATCTCAAACTCATCAGGAGCATATTTTACAAACGATCGGATAATCGTCTGAATTCCACCAATGCTACTACGCCAGGGATTGAACTGATAGAAGATCGTCAGAACGGGTTTTTGCATGATTAGTAAGCTCCCCGTCGAGCGAACACCACTTGAAACGTTTTCAGTACGAGAAACAAGTCGTAGCGCACACTCCAGCGCTCTTGATAGCGCAAATCAAGGTTAACCACTTGTTCAAAATCCTTGATCTCAGAGCGTCCATTCACCTGCCATTCGCCCGTCAGTCCAGGCTTCACTTCTAATCGCTTCCAATGTCGATCGTTGTAGTGTTCGACTTCATCGAGCGTGGGGGGACGAGTTCCAACTAAGCTCATCTCGCCAATCAGAATATTCCAGAACTGCGGCAATTCATCTAAACTGGTGCGTCGTAGAAATTGTCCAACTTTCGTAATTCTTGGATCATTGGTGTTCTTAAACAGAAGCTTACTTCCTTCGTTTTTCACCATCGATTTTAATCGTTCAGCATCACTCACCATCGATCGAAACTTTCGCAGTTGGAAAGTTCGCCCGCTCAATCCGCACCGGGTTTGGCTGTAAAACACGGGTCCTGAACTATCGAGCTTGATTGCGATGACGATCGGGATAAACACCAGTGCTAAAAACAATAGACCTACTAAACTGCCCACAATATCAATGCTGCGTTTGAGCCAAGATTGAGTTGAGGGATGGATAGACGGCTCGATCGAGAGCCTAAAAGACTGCATTTCGGGCGCTTTGGGGTAATTCATTACTGCCTCTCCTATTTCAACGGGTCAGCAAATTGCAAGCTGTAGAGTGCATGTAGATTGCAATTTGGTGGGGGTGCGACTTTGAGCTATGCGGCGTGGCTGGAGATGCGATCGGACAATTGCGTTTGTAGACGAGTCCGGACGAAACTCGCACCTTGAGCTAAACAAGTCGGACAAAGATCGCCTTGTGCTTGGTCATCGAGATAGACCACCACTCTGACAAGATTCGGTTGAAAGGGATGAGCGCAGATCACGCAAGATTGCGGCGCGGGACGGGAACACACGTGTTCGATTTGCAGTTGCATAAGATGAGTGACAAGTCATTGAGAGAGTTGCGTAAATGAAGCAGCATTTCGAGCTTGCACCCTCGAAGAGATCACTGAGCGCTGCTGATGTGAGAAGAGATAAAAACTGTGAAATCACTCAGGGCTTGAGCAAGGTTCACAGGCTGTTGACCCTTCCCCAGTCAGTGTTCTTACGGTGGGATTGGTCGAAAGCAACTTTTTGCAAATTTGTCCAGTGGAATAACGCGGAAAATTTGCGTTTACCCTTCATGTTTATCATAACTATCTTGTCAGAGCAATACTTTGGTCTGTGAAATCGCGATTCACTGGACATCTCTTTAAATCAACCAAAATTTTATGAAGTTGAACGAGTCACGAGATTACCCCAAGCCGCAATTGCTACAAGGCTTCGCTAACAACACGATTGAGTCATGTTCAAGTAATCTTCTGCTGCAAAATGCTTCCTTTTGTTTTGATTTATTGATCTTCATCCAGAGATGCACCGGAGTGGGATCAGGTCAGTATTGTTGGAAAGTGCGATCGAGCAAGTTTTCGATCGGCACGATGAGTGTCCAGGCTACCTCGCAACTGCGATCGCGAATCGGGATGCCATTTTAGTCGATCGAGCGGAGAACGTGAGAGTGAACGATAATAATGTCCCTTCGTGGCAAGTTCGGCTGCATGATGGAGTGATTGCTTACAACAATTAGCTTTTTGGGAATTAGCTTTTTGGGGTAGAGTTGCTTGCTGTTGAATGGCTCAGGATTGCCCTCATCCCAGCTTATTTTACGCCTTTCCGCTTCGGTCACTCCCGCCCCGGAATAGAATTCGGGGCTAACAGTGCGAAGTCAGTTGAAACTGACTGAAGGCGATCGACATTGCTTTTAAGTCCCCTTCAGTGGACTTCGTTTGATTAGCCCCGAATTCCGTTCCGGGGCGGGCAAGCAACGCAGCGAAAAAGCTCCAAGGCACGCCTCCTAACCTTCACCCTTCATTGGAATATCCTGTGAAGGACTCAGCAACTGTTTGATTGCTAACCACACAAAAATAGGAATCGTATCTAAGTAGCGACCCCACAAGCGGCGCGGTTCTTGCAGCAATCGATACAGCCATTCCAAGCCAATCGATCGCATCATTCGAGGCGCACGTTTATGAACTCCAGCAAAAACCGGAAACGCGCCACCTAATCCAACCATCACAGCTTGAATGCGATCGCGATGTTGAGCAATCCAAGTTTCCTGCTTCGGACAGCCCAATGCGACAAGAACAAGTCCAGCTCTACTCGCATTCACTCTTTGAACTAACGCTTCATCCTCGTCAGGGGTGAGCGGACGAAAGGGAAGCGGCTCAATTCCAGCAATTTTTAGATTCGGGAACTCGCGAGATAGTCTTTGCTTCATGCGATTTAAGATGTCATCGTGACACCCTAAAAAGAAGATGCTGACATCTTGCTCAGGTGCTCTAGTACAAAGCTCAACTAAAATATCCATCCCAGCAATGCGGTCTTGGTTCGACACTCCCAAACAACGGAGCATCCAGACTAAAGGCATGCCATCAGGAGTCACTAGATCGGACTGCCGGAGAACTGTAGCAAACCCCGAATTCCGGTAAGCCTCAACGAGCATATGAACATTGGCAACACAGACCGATCGACTAAGATGCTGCTTTGCCCAAGTCAACATCAGCGAAATTTGATCATCAAACGGCATTGCCGTGACGGGACAGCCGATCACTCGCCGGATCGGAGGAGATTCATTCTGCATGATTTCTGAGTATCTTTCAGTGTCTGAATTTGCTTGGTATCAGCACGATCGCGCTTTACTCTGAGGCGGATTGTTCAGCGCAGTCAATGCAAGTGAACAACACCGCTGCAAGCAGCGCTATGACATGGGTGATGAACCACGCGAACAATCGCGCAGACCCTGGATGATTGTTCTGGCTCCGTTGATTCAGAGAAAATATAAAAGCCTAGAAGCGTTCTGGTGTGAACGGTGCAGCCAAATCAGAAACAGAAATCAGAGTGAAACTTCTACTCATTACCAATGCAGCATAATTAAGCCTTGAATGCTGCATTTTCCCTACTCATTAATGAAGGTAACACAATCGTTATTATCGGAAACATTTATGTCCGAAAAAACAATTAAAGTGCGATCGAGCTAGGGTGCATCAGCGGCATCTTATCGACTCGTGCCACTTGATGAGCGTGTTGAGAAATCGTGAGCACTGTATAGTTATCGGTCAGCACAGAAATGATCTTGCTCATCATCGCTACTTTCTTGTAGCTCGGTTGGTTCATCGCAGGGAAGAAAGCAAGTTCTGGCAAGTCGTCGCAGCCCATAAAATCTAAGGGATGCAGCAAGATCGAGGGTTGAACTCGGAACAAGCGACAAAGCGCGATCGCACTTCGGAAATAGAGCATTGCCAACATTGGCGAGAACACACCCAGATAGAGAATGTAGCTCGCGTGAATGGGCACTTTGAATAGGGGCATCGTTGTGACTGGCAGTTCAACCAAGTTACCGGAATCTAAGCGCAATCGATACGGTTTTAGGGGACGAAACCCATCTTGAAAGCGTCCGAAAAGCTGTTTACGCTGTTCGAGTTCTTCTTTGCTGAGCTTACTAGTCATGAAGTAGTAAGCACGAGCCAGCGGACCTAAAAAGGTTGGAAAAGTGGACGCATCGCAGAGATAACCGCGACGGGCAAGCACTTTAAGAACCGTCCGGGACAAGCTAAATCCAGGACCTCGGAAACAAACGGGTCTTGCTCCGGTTGCTTTTTCGATGTATTTTTCTGCGATCGCTAACTCAGTATCAATCTCTTCCTCGCTGTACAAATGTAGCCAAGGTTCATGCAGGAAAGAATGATTCCCCACTTCATGTCCTGCGTCAGCGATCGGTTTGAGAGCAGCTTGGTTTTTTTCTAATGCGGCATCTTGTCCAACAATGAAAAAGGTGATTTTAAGATCGCGTTCTTTTAGAAAGTTCAACACACGCGGAATCAGAACATTGAGATAAGACGGGAACTCTTCCCAGCCTTCGTCTCCGTGAGTTTTCATGTATGACCATTGATTGTCGAGATCGAGCGACAAACTTGCGATCGGTTTTCTGCGTTGTTTCATGATGATTGTTAGTTGAGAGTAGCAGCAAGGTGACGCATTTTTGCCGTAGTACGCCAGTAGATGTCTTCCATCAGCAAGTGAGCGAATTCACCGTTTCGCCCGATGCTGTGTAGCCCTGCAATTCCGGTAGAATGTGCTAATCGCTGACGGTGATCTTCGTAATCGTTTAAGAACACCGGATAAGCGATCGGCGTTTTCAAAACCCGACAGCCGAAATAGCGACGACGTGCATCGGGAATGAGTTCGACAATGTGTTCTAGACATCGCTCTCCGAGTTCTTCATCAGACATTTGCCAAATCTTGTCACCGACTTCACAACCAATGTCCGCTGTGATCAATGTTTTGCCTTCTGGAGCTAACCAGGGCATCGATAACGGCGTTTCTGTCAGCCGGAAAAAGAGAAAGTGCTGTTCTGGTGTCCAAACTACAGTGTCAGAGAGTAAGCCACGTCCTTCAAAGCGTAAATTGACAAACACCATCGGACGATAACGGAACTGTGATAGAGGTTTGACTGCATCCGACCCTTGAACGAGCTTGGCAAGAATGTGACAGGGAGCGGTGCTAATGACTGCGGATGCAGGTTGTTCTTGACCGTTGACTCGAACGGCTACGGCTCGATCGTTTTCGGTGAGAATCGCTTCTACAGGTGAATTAAGCTCGATACAACCTTCGAGATCTTCTGCCAATTTGCGACAGAGCAATCCTAAACCACCTTTCGGATAGACATGCCAAACGTGGGGATTTTCGGGCATATCATGGCTATATCCATTCGTGACGGCTCGATGAGTGAAACGGCTGACTAATTTGTGCACAACCGTTTGAGCAATTCCTGCTTGCAGCTTGTCTCCGACTGAGGGAGCTAAATCTTCAGCTTTCGCCCCTGACCAAGCTTCGGTGATGGGGATCGCGACTTCATTGGCTAACGCATTCCCGTACTGAGCACGATACCATTCTGCGGCGGATTTGGGCTTGTGTTTGCGAAGACGGCTCGAAATGCCGCTGGTGACATAGCGCGGAACTTGCAACAGACCAAAAGGATAAGTGTAGTTCTTACCGCGAAGTAACACGGATTCGCCATAGTAGCGGACATCTCGACAGAGGGCACCAACGCCGATCGCGGCTGCGAGTCGGTTGGTGACAAAGTGTGCACCAAAGTCATACGTAAAGCCATCTGGGTCGTGAAAGCTTCCTGCTAAACCAGCAATTTGCTTTCCAGCTTCGTACAGTTTGACGGGGACTCCTTGCTGTCTGAGTGACCAAGCTGCGGTAAGACCCGCTAAGCCTGCTCCCACGATCGCGACGGGTTTTGATTCGTTATTCATAAGTTCGAGGCGTGTAAGGCTTTATAAAGGGCGTTTTAGAACGGCTCTCATTAGGGCACCGTGTCCCAAGGCTTGATGTACCATGTCGAACAGAGTGAACACACCGAGCGAGAGTGTCGATCGCAGACTAAATTGCTCAATGAACCATTTCGGTGCTTTCCAATCGACGAGCGCATTCCGAATCGAATACACCCAGTTCACTGGAGAAACGATCGTGCTCAGTTGCTCAACTTCCAAATCAGTCTTTTGAGCTAACAGTCTGAGATTGTTCGGATTGAATAAATTCCAATGTCGCGGAAAGTGGTAGCCGCCCCAGTGACGCGCTTTAGATAGTTTGAAATCCAGCGTATCGGTGTTATCGGTCACAATCACAATTCGACCGCCTGGTTTTAGCAGCGATCGTACTGCGTTGAGTACTTCGGCAGGATGATCGACGTGCTCGATCGTGGCAATCATAAACGCCAGATCGTAGCTGGCTTTCGGCAAATTTAATTCCTGAACAATGCCTTGATGAATTTCTAAACCGTCATTCATTGCGGCTTTCACAGCGAGATCGCTTGGCTCTACGCCTTCAAGCTGCCAGGTCGGTTTTCCAAAGTCGCGCAACAATCGCAGGTGAAAACCATCACCACACCCAACATCAATAATTCGTGCATCTGCTCCTAGACCTTTACAGGCAGACAACAAGCGTTTGGCTTCTAATCGTTGGCGCACCCGGTAAACAAATCCGAAACGCTCCGCAGAAAATTCGTAAGCATGATAGTCACGCGGATAAATGCGATCGAGGTCTAAAATCTCCGGACGCGGATTGAGATAAACCAATCCACAACCCCGACATTGCACCGCTAAGAACGTGTCTGGACTAGTGCGATACTCAAAATCTTCACCGACTGCGATCGCGCTTGCGTCATCCACCTCACAAACGCAGCATCTAACTCGCGTCATTTTCAGCGGGGCAGTTCCATCTGGGCGACAGGGCGCACCATAAGGCAAGGAATCAGAAAGATTGTTCATAAGCTATCGAACGGATGTGAATGAACGAATTGGAACAGGTTTCAATAGTGAAGATTGAGAACGCCGCCAGAATAGCAGCACAGACAGTAGAACACTGGAGATCGCACTGAGCCAAATGCCGATTTGTTCTTGAGGTAAAGGTTTTAATTCAACGGCGATCGACAAATTCCCCGCTGGTACTTTGACCTGTAGCAATCCTTCAGGAGAAGCTTGAACGGGAAGCGTCGTCTGTTCTACAGTTGCTGTCCAACCCGGATAGTAGAACTGTTTTAGGGTTAGCCATTGTTCTGTGCTGAGATTGGTTTGTAAACCGAGATTTCGGGGTTGCCACTGTGTGATTTTGACTTGATCCTGAGCTTCGATCGTGTAGTTATTCCCAAATTTTTGATTGCTCAATGTTTTCAGGGCTTCAGTCGTATAGAGCGCAGGAGGAATCCATTTCGGGCGATGTAAAACAGCATCTCGTTTAATTTCAAGTTCAGCATTGAGGTCGGGAATGGGATACAAGCTTCGCTTCATCACTAACCCGCTCGATAGCATGAGCGCGATCGCGAGTAAAAGACTAATCGTAATCACTCGATGATCAGTGAGCCGAACTGAGTATAAAACAAATGAGAACGCGATCGCGAGTCCGACGACTATGAAAGTTAGCCAAGCTTTCTCAGATACTGTCCAAGTGAGCCAAGCTCCTCGAATTGGCAGTGTGAGTAACACAGCTAACCCAGTTCCCACTACAAGCAAAACACTAAGCTTCAGGATAGTTTTTTGAGGAAATCGAATCGGTTTTACGGCGAAAGCAATCAACGCTGTGAGGGCGATCGTCAAAACCAAGTTAAATCGTGAAGGAAGCTCGATCGTTTGGAGTGGGCGAAGAATCTGCCAAATCGGATTGCTAATCGAGAACATCATTGCCCCCGCAGAAAGCGCAATCACAATCCAAAATAAACTCGATTTTGCCGTTCGCCGTCCAATCACATAGCTCAGAACTGCGAGAACGATCGTGAGCACTGTAGAAATTTCAAGAAAAGCAAGATAAGTTCCGAGGTTCTTACGAAACACACCGGAAAATAGAAAGTTATCTTCGTAGTGAAAGAATTCGTACTGGGTTGGATCAGCTTTGAGCACAATAAATTCTTTCGTGGTCATCGCCGGAAACCAATAGACCGCAGCAAGTCCAACTGCAAGCATAAACGCCAAACTGTAAGCGATCGCATTTCTCCATCGCTGTTTTGTATCTGAGAACCACAGAACATAGAGAAATGGAACAGGCGTGAAAATCAGGAAGCTCGGAAGATGCGTCATGATCAGGAAAGTTTGCGCGATCGCAATTCCCACAACGGCTTTTTTCCGACCTTCCACCAATCGCTGAGCAAAGTACAGAATCAGCGGAAACCAAACAAAGCTCCAGAACTCCGCATAAGCAAATCGAGCATAAAGATCGATCGCTAAGTGATACGGTGCAACTAGGTAAAACAGTGAGCCGATCAATGCCGCAGTTGGCGAAACCAGCGATCGTAACCACAGATAAGCGGTGATCCCTGAAGCCATTAATGCCAGCGCTGCCCCAAAACTTAGTTGATGCCAGTCGTATGGATCAGCCATCCACACCAACGGACGCATCAAACTTGTGAAATAGTAAGGCATAGAACTATAGAAAAAGAAGGTCGGGCTTCCCATACCCGCATTCAAATTCAACAGCCAGCGCGGATAAAGCTCACCTGCCCAGAACTGATCTGAAAACTGTTTTGCCCAGCGCAAATGGTAATTCGGTAAATCGTGAGCATCATAAATGCCATACGCAAAAATCGGGATCATCACCAGCAAGGCAACAATCGCGATCGCGAACAGATGAACGTGAGTAATCGATTTTGATGAGCGTGTGATCATAGCAATTTTCCTGAGTTCATCTGCTGCCAAAATCTGAGCCAGCCTCGTTTCACGCTTGGACTGAGCCAGGTGAGCGTCTCGATCGAGTCTTGTCGGAAGCACTGAAAATCAGCCTGATAAGAACGATGATTCGAGATTTTTAAGGCTTGCAGGGCGTTGCTTGCCCAAGCATTCGCGTATCCAATATCTTTTGCGGCATAAAACAAGGCACTTCGGTAGGAAAGGAGAGCGCGACGATAGTTATTGTTCCAATGTTTGAAATAAGACAACGTTGTGAAGATACGATCGCATGTTCTAACTTTTGGATAAATACTTTGAAACGGTGGAATCTGGGCTAAAAGTCGTTCTGCTTGATTGTGCTCTAATGCTTTTGCAATCTGTACCCGAATAAAGTCTTTTTGCGCTCCCCAGTAATGTTCGATTACGTCTGGACAAGTCGAAATCGTTGTTTCCTGCGCGAGTGCTGCTCCGACTGCGAACTGTTCAACATTGAACACCGGAGAGATGTTGTACAAGCGATCGAGAATTTCAAACGCATCTTTAAGCAAAGTCCAATTGGCTGGATCAAGCCCGATTACACCAGAGTTATACATCGGAGATCCGGGCGTAACGCCATGAGTATTATGCTCAAGAATGTTTTTCCATCCGGGTTCTGGCGATTCGCTCAAGGTTGATTCGTACTGGTGCATCAGCGATCGAACAGGAGAAATGCGATCGAATAGTTTCGCTGGATGATCCGTGAAAAAAGTATCTGTATCGAGCAAAATCACTGGACATTGATAATGATCGATCGCTTTGAGCAACGCGCCAATTTTGCCACGAAAAAAGTAAGTACGATCATGTGTCCAGCTTGCAAACTCTTCAGGAGAAAAAACCAGTCTCTCGATCTGGACTGCTACATCATCAGAATCACAAATCAATCGAATTACAATATCATCCTGATTTTGAAGAAACCGCATCGCGGATAGAACACTAAATTCAAGCTCTTGTAGATATTCTCGATCGTTGCCGTACAGAAAATAGGCTAAGACTTTCATGGGCTTTTTCTCGGTCACGCATTGACCAGATTCGAGTGTCGCGATCGCGTCGATAGTTCTGCTGCTGCTCGTTCTGCCAGTAGCACCGTTTCATTCACGTTCAAGGTTCCATTCAGAATGTGAGCCGAATTGATGATATGCACTCCTGAAAGCGAAGTGTGCATCGGTGGCAACTTTTCCGAATAGTTCAAGGTTGAGATTGCAAACACTTGCCGAACTCGCGACACTCGGAACGCTAGAACATTATTGCGATCGAAGTTCGGATACATTAAGACGAGTGTTTGGATGAACTCTTCTTTGATCTGCTCATCAGACATTTCAAAAGCAGGATCAGTTGTGGAAACATACTTCGGAAGATAAACGAGCGATCGCTGATCAAACTCCGATTTATCCACTAAAGCGGACATTTCAATCACACCCGTAAACGGAATCCAGGAATCAGTAATGTTCGTCACATAGTAGTTTGCTAAAGGTTTTTTCAGCAGCAATGAAGCACAAATGATGCCTTGATACTCGATGTCACGATGTCGATCGTATTCCGATTGAGTCAACCCTTGACAGACTTGAGCCGCGATCGAGGATGCCATTGTCAGCACCGCTTGATCAAAGTATTCGGTGTGTCCGTTCGTAAACTCAAGCTTTACCTTGCCGTTTCTTTGAATCACTTGGCTTACTCTGTGTCCGACCTTCATCTCGACCTGGTGTTCAGACAGTACCTCAACAAACCGAGCTAACAATCGAGCATAGCCCCCAGGTAGATAACCGAACATTTCTTTTTTCAAACCCGTTCGCCGCGCCGCATACATTCGCGCAATGATTGCCCAAATGAATGAAGCCGAAGCAATTTGATAGTTCTCACCAAGCTTCGATCGCAGTAATGGCAGCCAAATTTTTTCAAATGTGCGATCGCCCGATAGCCTTCTCAACCAAGTAGACACCGGAATCTGTTCAAGCTTCTTCCAGTTCTTAACTTTCGAGGCGTACCAAATCGTAAACCCCAATCTCAGCTTATCAATCAATCCCAAAGCTGGAAAACTGAGAAACTCCAATGTGTTTGACATGGAATACAGTTTGCCATCGGTGAAGAAACCCGTTTTCGTCTCAACCCACTTCATCTCCTGCTCTAAACCGAGTTCGGTCAGCAGCGATCGCATATGAGTATCAGACAGCAAAGTCACATGATAGTGCCGATCCCAGAGAATGTTTCCCAGTCTCCAAGCACTCGCAAGCCCACCAAATTGATGTGCACTTTCAAACAAGGTGACAGAATGACCTTGCTGAGCCAGTCGGAGTGCTAACGTCATTCCAAGAATTCCGCCGCCAACAATGGCATATCGTTGAGTTGATCCTGCTGCGAAGCGTTTTACTGACATAAAGAACTAACGGGAAGATAGGTGAGTGAATGAGACTAGGGTGTTAGAGCTTCGCGCTTCGTTGCAGTCCCGCCCCGGAATAGAATTCGGGGCTAATGGTGCGAAGTCCGTTTTAACGGACTGAGGAGATTGCAATTGGCTTTTAGTCCCCTTCAGTGGACTTCGTTCTGTTAGCCCGAATTCCATTCCGGGGGCGGGTGAACAACACAGTGAAAAGCCTTTAGAACACACCCCAGATAAAAGAGCATTACGGCGGAGTTAATTCTGTAACAACCCCTTCGCGAACGGTGTACTGTAAGCCGCAAGCAGGACAATCGAGATCAGCACTAAAGCTTTTCACGTCAGCCGGAAATCGAGTCAGCAACTGACCACAACGACACACACAGCCCACAGATTTTGCAGGATGCCCGATCGCTAAATGAAAGTCCGGAATCGATTTCGTTACCAGCGATCCCATTCCGATCATCGCAAACCGCCCGATCGCTAAATCATTTCCGATCGTGCAATTTGCTCCGATCGTTGCTCCTTCTCGAACGAGAGTCGGTAAGGTATGTTCATCGGGATCAGAAGGGCGCAACTGTTTAAGATCAACAGTCGTGGCTCTCGGAAAACGATCGTTAGTAAACACCGTTCCCGCACTGATCATGACCCCATCTTCGATCGTGACCGCATTGCAGATGTACACAAACGCATTGATCTTGACGCGATCGCCAATCTGAACCCCATAAGCAACATACGTCTTTTCGCCGATGATGCACTCTTCACCGATACGAGTCCCAAATCGAATGTGCACATTGTCCCAAATCGAAGTGCGATCACCGATCAACACATCCGATTCAATGATTGCAGTCGGATGAACCTTGATCTGATTCACAGGTAAATTCATGACTTACTTTCTAGTGGTGGCAAAAGCGCGATCGCCATTTGTCGGTGAAGTTGCAAATCCAAGCAGTGTCAGCGATTCGTAAGATACATCTGTCCACTGCGTTCGATTCATCGACTTGTAAGCTGCTTCGATCACTTCCACTGATGCAATGCTGTCTTGAGGCGTGATCAAGAGAATTTCTTGTCCTAAGATTGCTTTTGAAAAGTTCTCGATCTGACTCGTAAAAGCTTGAACTTTATTGTAGCCGTTTCCGAACTTGATCCATTCGGGACTAGAAGACTGGCGATACTTCGACTCTTTCCAGCCGATCGAGATCGTCCCCTGTGAGCCATAGATCCGAATGTAGCTATCTAGCTCTTTATTGATGCTCCAGGACAGATCCACGTTACCAACCACACCACTAGCACTCTTGGCAAAGATTCGGACAGTATCTTCGACCGCCAAGCTTTGAATCCGTTTGCCTTCGATCACTTGAACTTCAGCGAGTGAACCGAGGAAGTAGCGCATAATGTCGATCGAGTGTGTTCCGTTATCAATTAACACACCACCACCACTAATCGCAGGGTTCGAGTTCCACCGAGAAGCCATGTCTACCCGTGAAGTAAACGCATTCTCAAACAAAACAATCTCACCGAGAATGCCAGACATGACTAAGCTTTTCGCCCGAATCACATCTTCGACATAGCGGAATTTAGAAGCCATTGTCAGGATCACACCGTGTTTGGCAGCGGTTTCTACCATCTCGATCGCGCTTTTCACATCGACGCTCAACGGTTTTTCACACAGCACATTCACGCGCCGCTCTAAGAAATAAACCGCGATGTCTCGATGTGTCACCGGAGGCGTACAAACAATCACCGCATCCAACTCAATGCTTTCAGCCATTGTCTGATAGCTGTTGAAGCTCTGACAGTTCAATCTCTCCGCCAACGCTTGCGCCGCCTCGATCCGAACATCAACCACTGCAACCAATTCCGCCGTCTGGCATTGTTCAAATGCCTGCGCGTATGACTGAGCAATTCCACCTGCTCCAATCAATCCAAACTTAAGCTTGTTCATCATTGCCACCTATTTCACAGCTAAAAAAATCTTCTTGCTCCCCCTGGGGAGAGGGGTCGGGGGTGAGGGTCTTAGAGGGTGTTTGAAAAGTATAAAAAGTTTCTTCGCTTCGATTGCCTCCCGCCCTGAAATAAATTTCGGGCTAACCGTGGAAAGTCTACTGAAGTAGACTAGGAGCTATTTTCAAGTTCTTAGTCCATTTCAATGGACTTGCGCCGATTAGCCCGAAATTCATTTCAGGGCGGGACGTTGCAACGAACGACAACTTGTCAAACATCCTCTTACACCAACGCTTCCCGAATCGCATTTGCAATGTAATCGATGTGCTCATCCGTGTACGCTTCATTCCAAGGCAGCACCAACACCGCCTCCAATCCCGCAAACGTTCCCGGAAATTTCGAGGGCGTGTAATCTACCGCTTCAGGACGCGCCAGCGTAAACGGAAAACGAGAATTGCCAAACGTCCGCTGCTGCTCAAAAATCATGCACTGAAATGCAGGCTTCTGAATGTAGCGCGGAGCCGAAAAAATGCCTCTCTCCTTCAGCTTCTTCGCCAGTCCCACCGCACCATCGAGCACGATCGAGCTATCCACCCGCAAACAATACTTCCAGTACACGTGCGTATTGCGATCGTCATGATACGGAGTCTCAATTCCTGCAATTCCTTGCAGCTTCTGAGTCATCTTTTTCGCTGCGAGCCGACGATGTTCCACACAGCCCCACAGCTTCGACAATTGCGCGACTGCAACCGCTCCTTGAAGCTCACACATCCGCCCATTCAATGCAATAAAATAGTGATCTGGGTTCGGATCGCCATAGCCAAATGCTTTATTGATAAACAAGAACATCCGACGCGCCAAAGCTTCATCGTTCGTCGTAACAATGCCACCTTCACCCGTCGTGATGTGCTTTCCCTGCTGCAAACTAAAGCATCCGACTGATCCGATCGTGCCCACAGGCTGATCTGCGTGAGTGGCTAAAAACGCCTGAGCACAATCCTCAATCACCGGAATACCACGAGCATTTGCTAGTTCCATGATTGCGGTCATGTCACAAGGATTACCGAACAAGTGCGTCACAATGATGGCTTTTGTACGATCGCTAATACATTTCTCGATCGTTTCTGCGGTGACGTTCCAAGTTTTCGGATCGACATCAGCAAACACCGGAATTGCACCTTGGTACAGGATTGGAGTCAGTGCGCCCATGTCCGTGATTGAAGTCGTGATAATTTCATCACCGGGTTCAGGATCGATTGCCGCGATCGCAGTATGAACGGCTCCTGATCCCGAAGAGCACGCATACGCATACTTCACACCGAGCATTTCTGCAAAGCGCTGCTCCAAAGTTTTCACAAACGTTCCTTTGGTGCTGGTTAATGTTCCGCTCCGAATCGCTTCTGCAACCAATGCGATTTCTTCTTCGCCGAGCGTCCGACCGCTTGCATTTTGATCCGAAGGTAACTCTAACCGAACTGTTTGTCTGGGTGCTTGTACCATGATTTTCTCCTAACACTGCAAGCAATTCCGTGGACTCAGACCCACTGAGAAGGTTTGCTCAACCTTGGAACTGTAGAACTTCTTCAATGCAAACGAGGGGCTGTTTGCACGTAAATCACAATCAACGGTCTTGGTTGCGCTTGTAAATTGCGGTTCCTAAATAGAAAAGCTCTTCAAAATAGCTTTTGTTTTGTGCAGACAACACACCTAAACTAAAAAGCTGAATTGCTAACACTAAGGTTGTTCCGCCAATAAAGAAAGTATGTGGGGCTTGCTGAAATGCGATCGCGACTGCTTCGGTTGCATCTGGAAATCGTACCTGTTGGGCAAGGCGTTGATAGTTTGTCCAGCAATGGATTAACACCCACGCATTGGCATAAAGCGACATTGCAAAAAACAACAAACTCGGAAGAATGAAGAACATCACTGGACGCAGCAGGAAACCTGAGAAGAAAATGTCCCAAGTATGCCGCATTAGTTTTGCGCTCGAACTGAGGCTCGATCGACGTTGTTTCTGTTTCGGCTGGCTCTTCTGTGTTCTCCAGTTAAGATGAGCGGGCACTTCCTCGACGCGGGTTCTGAGCAAAAACGCTTTGTGAATGACTTCTGGATTGATTTCCATACCGTCCGATCGCAGATTGAGCGATCGCAGAAATTCCGCATCGTACACCCGCACCATTCCGGTTAAGGTGGCTAAGTTACGTTTCGCCGCGATCGACAAAAATCGATTTGCCCAAACGCTTAACACTCGTCGCAGCCAGGGAACATTCGAGACTGCTCCGCCCGTCATATAAGGGGAAGCAACGACGACTCCTGCTTGCGTGTCCTGAATCTTTTTCAGCAGCACTCCGATATGTTCGGGTGCATAGCTTAGATCAAGATCTACTACGACAATGTAATCGCCTTGAGCACCACTAAATCCCGTTCTCAGGGCTTGTCCGAGTCCCCGATTGACGCGATGGTGCAACACTCGAACATTCGATCGAGATTGAGCAAATTCCTGTGCTAACCAGCCCGTTTCGTCGCGACTGCCATCATTCACGATGACAATCTCCCAGTCATAGTCCGACTCTAGCGATCGCATATAGTCGCACAACAATGAAAGATTATCCTGCAAAATCAGGGCTTCATTGTAGGCGGGTGCAATCAAAGACACAAACGGTTTCCGATCGAGATTTGACCCAGCGAGGATCGAGGAAATGTGCCGTGTCGATCGCACAGGTGAGATTCGTTCTTGCATAGGAACACACCTTTGAGCAAAGAACTGATACAGACTCTATTGAGCCTAAAACTATCAGTCAAAAATTTCTGAAACTCTAACGAGACCTACTCTGGAAAAGCAATTTAGAAACCCAACCAACCGAAACCCAATACTCAGTGCCTAGCTTTTCTCGTCTCTGCTTCTTTCTTCTGCATTCTCTATCTAAAGCCGTACAGATTTACATAGATTCACGATTTCTTAATATTACGACATTTCAAGAAAATGTTTGAGCAATCTTTGTTGGTAGCTACAGCCCGCCCTGAAATAGAATTTCGGGCTAATCGGCGCAAGTCCATTAAAAATGGACTAAGAACTTGAAGCTTGCTCTTAGTCTACTGAAGTAGACTTTCGTCGATTAGCCCGAAATTCATTTCAGGGCGAGAGTACAACGCAGCGAAGTGACTATACGTTTCAAGCAGTCTCCTAACTTCGTCGAAACCCGATCGCATCTAACATCGCCGGATCAATCGCAGTCGAGTCAAAGGACATCAGTCCAAAGCTCCCGCGATATTCCCAAAACGCATACTCAAACTGATAGCGTTGCAGCATTTCAATCACATCACGATTCCAATTTGCTCGATCGGGCATGGGCGCATCTCGGTTCACACCAAACTCACCACAGTAAATCGGAACGTTGTAGCGCGATCGAAATTTCAACACCGGACGCAGCTTTGATTCGACTTTTTGCTTATCGAATCGCTCTGATTGATAAGCATTGAGCAATCGAATAGTTTCAGAATCAAATCCCGATCTCGCTTTCGCCGCCGCGAATTTCTGTTGCTCGAATGGATAGGGTAAATCTCGCAGTTTTGCAAATCCACCAATCCAGCCTGAACTTTGATGTGTAAACGAAATGGGTTCGTAAAAGTGGAATGTGTAAATGAGTTTGTCGCCTTGAATCGGTGTCATTGTCTCATAGTCATGCGCTCCAGCATAGTGACCAGAAACAATAATCGAATGTTCAGTATCTATCGATCGAATTTGATTCACTAGCCCTTGAGCAATGCTTCTCCAAGTTGAAACACTTTCAAGCTGCGGCTCATTCAACAGTTCGTAAAACACAGCATTCGATTGAGTCCGATAGCGTTTTGCTAAAGCAATCCAAAGCTGTTTTAAGCGATCGTAGTCATCCGATTGAGTTCCTGCTTGTAACTTCAGCGGTACTAGCGGATGAATATCGAGAATGATCGCGAGATTGTATTTTTTTGACCATTGAATTGCTCGATCGACATAAGCAATATGGTTCTCAATTAGCTCGGATCGTGCACTTTTGAACTGTAAAAATTCAGGCTCGATCGGTAATCGCACATGAGTCAATCCCCAATCTGCAAACCGCTTAAAATCTTTTTCCGTCACCCAGCTATCTAAATGTTCTTTCGAGAAATCTTGATCCGGTGGCATCGACAACCAGCAGGATAATCCAATTCCTCGTGCCAATGCTGGAATCGATTGTACAGCCGCATTTGCTGGATAAATCAACTGAGACTGATAGAAGCTCCAAAGCAGAGAAATCACGAACGCAAGAACAATCAGAATCCAAAATTGAACTCTCTTGCTAAGAATCATGGTAAACAACCTACTTAACTGAACGTCAGTTCCATGAGTCTCCTCACTTCGATTCTGACTCGCCCCGGAATGGAATTCGGGGCTAACAGTGCGAAGTCCCTTCAGGACTAAAAACCTCTTAATGATTGCTCTTTAGTCCCCTTCAGTGGACTTCGATTTATTAGCCCCGAATTCCATTCCGGGGCGGGCGAACAACGAAGCGCAAAAAACTATCGAATTCACGTTAACTGAGCGATTCGCTAGGAGAGGAAGCGAGGGCAAACAATTCTGCATAATCCCGCAAAGACTTCTCCAACGAATACTCCTTAGCTCGTTGCTGCAACATCTTCGTGTCAGTAGGTCGATCGAGCATTTCCACGATCGCACTCACCAACTCATCGACATTCCCAACTTGCGTCAATTTCCCATACTTTCCATTCTCTAAAATCTCCATTGGACCACTTTTACAGTCCGTTGCTACAACCGGAGTTCCGACCGCCATCGCTTCGATCAATACCGTCGGCAACCCTTCAAACAATGAAGACAGCACAAACACTGCGGACTTAGCAAGATAAGCAAACGGATTCGCCACAAAGCCCGGAAGTGCAACAGAATCAGAAATGTCCAACTTTTGCACCAAAGCTTCTAACGTCGATCGATCTTCTCCCTCACCCAAAATCATCAATCTCGCATTTCGCACTTTTCGCAGTTGTGCAAATGCTTTTAACAGCGTGGGAAAGTCTTTCTGTTTCGTCAACCTTCCGACTGCAATGATCACCGGAGGTTCACCCTCTGCAAACCAAGGATGATCGATCGATTCTTGCGATCGCACAATCAGTTCCGGAGTCACAACCGGATTATGAATCACACGAATGTTCGATTCTGGCAATCCAATCTGCTTTAAATCATCTGCGACCCCTTTGGAAACGGTCACGATCGCATCCGCCCAAGGAAAAAACCACCGAACCAATCGCGGCATCAATCGCGCCGATAGTCCAACCCCGTTCTGCGTCTCCTGCGACGTATTGTTCTGCACATTCACCACAATACGGGTCGAGACTCTTGCAAAAAACCTTGTCCAAACCGCAGCAATTCCCGGCTCTGGAAGCGTTGACAGCAAAACTTGAGGACGTTCACGCTGCAAGTACCGAGCCAGATCGAACAGACTTGCAAGCACGCGCTGATGATTCAGATTCACCACGCGTACATTTGACGGCACCTGACCGAGATAAGCCCCTTCTGCTCTCACCAACACCAAATCCACGGACACGCCTTGTTCCGAGAACCCACGCGCTAAATTCACCATCGCCCGCTCTGCACCACCACCGTGCAGATTCGGTGCAAAAATCGCCAAAGTTGACATACTGGAACACTCAAATCACAGCAAAAAACACACGACAAAACCGAATCGAACCGCACACGACCACCAGAATATCTATTAAGTAAACGAATTCATTTTCTAAAGTCAAGTCAAGCAATTTTTCAGTTCGATTCAATTTTTAACAAATTCTCCGGATGGACCTATCAGGCTCTGTATTCAGAAAACCCCTGTTCAATTTCTGACAGAAACTACGATCGCGTTGTAGTCCGATCGCAAAATCTATCGAGTATCAAAAAATCTGCTATTCCACCTCTAAGCGAGAAAACTCGATCGCTGCCTAAATCCTAAATTCTCTTATTTCGGCAACGGTAGAGCAAGCTTTCTAATTCGCTCAAACTAACACACGATCTTCAACCTTGAATTCAAACTAAAAATACGCAAATCGAAAATCACAATTACTCATAACCGTATATGCCACTTCAAGTAACAGTCACTCCGTACTTGCTCACATTGATTTGATGAATTGACCGAAGATTTCTTTTCTCAGCATATTAATTAAATTAATCGATCGCTAAAATTAAGTCAGATTTTGTAACCTTAATTTTCGCTCTCCAAACATCTAAACATTCACAGCCTGACTTTTTCGGTAAAAAAGTTGTCAAGTATTTCCCAAAGCAAGAGATTCCAGAGATCATTAAAGGAGCGTTCGCTGGAATGAAACAATGCCGAAATCGCGTCTGCCTCTATTCAAACGAGTGTTTGGTTGTGCTGTTGGACTTGTTCTACTGACCACAGGCTGTCAGCGATCGACAAAATCTGTCACACTCTCCAGCGGAACACCGCAAGGATACTACAGTCGATTAGCCAGTCAGATTGGTGATGCGGCTTCTCGCACTGGCGATTTAGCCGTTGAAAATCGTCCGTCTCAAGGGTCGATCGAGAATTTAAAACGATTGCTCGATCGCCAAGCTGATTTTGCTTTGGTGCAACTCGATGTTGCCAACAATGCGATGCGTGAGGGAAAAATTCAAGCGGTCGCCATTCTTGCGGATGAACCGATTCACATTATTGCGTCGAGAGAGGCGAAGATTCGATCGCTTACCGATCTCAACCGCAAACGAGTTGGGGTAGGTGCTCAAGGTAGCGGCATTCGGTTCACTTCAGAATATCTCAGCCAAGCCTTTACTCTTGAACTTCGCGAAGATAGTTCTCAGTTTGGGGAAGCATTTCGTAAGCTCAATGCTCGGCAACTCGATGCCACAATCTATGTCGGTAGTACCGGCGCGAGTGATCTTCTGCGCCAACAATTAACCGCAAATCCTGCACTCCAACTGGTGTCGATCGAGCCTGAACTAGTTAACTATTTAATCAATCGTGATCCAGGGGCGTATCAATCTGTGACCATTCCGCAGGGAATTTACAGTCCGCGTCCTACAATTCCCGATCGCGATATCGCTACTCTCGCCACCGCAACCGTTTTAGTGACTCGTCCTGATGTCAATGCTGAAACTGTTGGCTTAGTTACTTGGTCAATTTTGTACAATTCTCGGCGGTTCTCGCGCTTCTATCCTGAACTCCAAACCGGAGAAGCACGATCGCTGTTACAAAAAAACTTACTCTATATTCATCCCGGCGCTCAAGATGTCTATGCTCAAAACGCTGATCCGCGAAATGCGTGGCTGAGATACTTTGAATCGAATAATGATTTACAAGCTGGCTTAGTAATTCTTCTTGGCACAAGTGGCATCGGTTTAATTATCCAACGCTGGAAACGCGATCGCTGTAAAAAACTCATCGCAGCAACAATTACTCGAATCAACGAACTCAAATTACTCCTCCCCCAAAATGCTCAACAAGCTTTATTGGGGATCGAAGATCTGAGTCAAGAACATCGCCTCATGTTTATCGAAGGCTCGATTACATCTGATGTGTACGAGCAGGTACAGCACAAAACTCAGACTTTTGCGGAACAATGTCGCAACATTCTAGAACAACAGCGTAAACAATTTGTGCTCAATACACTGCTGATTTTGGATGATTGGCAAGCTTCGCTCCAAGTCGATCCGCAAGCCGCACTTCAGAAATTAACCTATCTAAAGCAGCAATATCGTGAAATGCTGATCGCCGATCAGGTCGAAATTCAGGCGTACATCGAGCTAATGGAATTGACGCTATTGTCTGTGATGACATTAGCAGGAACGGCTCCGGAGGTGCGAAGTTCAGAGGAAAGATCTTCGATCGCGCCCTAAACCCTTCTATCTCTACGAAATTCACGATTTGATCGGTCTTGCAAAAATGATGAACCTCGTTCTAAACTGTGTCCTAATTTACAATTCTCGCAAAATGTTTTTCTTTTAACTTGCAATGTCCGTAATAACCACGAAAATAAAACTCACTAAATTGTGTGATAGCCATTTTTAGAAAAATCTGTTTGAATAGAATAAGACTTGCTTCGGAGCGTTTTCGGCAGCCTTGTAAATAGGCTGTTTTTTTTACGCCTTATCTGAATACAGTGTACAGATAAGCTGCAATTCAAACAGTTACACTCAAAATAAAAGCGCCCAACCTGGACGCTTCGTAGAATTCATTTCAAGCTTAATTTTAAGTCTCTGAGGTAGACGATCGCGTAATCGTCGGAGCCAAAAACGCCACTAAAGCACCGATCGCGAATCCCGCCACATTCCGAAACAGCGGCAACCATTCCGAAGTCCGCGTCACCACCGGACCCACACCAAACGCTAGGAACAAAATCCCCCACAGCGGCGAGAAAATCAGTGCCCACTGCCAAGCGAAGACCTGTCCTTCTTTCCGAGGCTGCGCCGCAAATCCAAACACCAATCCGCCAACCGTCGAAGTAATCAGCGTCAATAACCACTGCTCACGCGGCAATCCCGGAACGACACTACAGCCACCTTGCCGCAGACATCCTTTCACCGATTCCAATGCTTGAATAATTGCCTGATCTCCGCCGTTCTCTCTGACGAAAAATTGATTACCAAATCGAGTCTGAAGCTCAATCCAGAACGTCCGAGACAGCAGCGGGTAAAACTCATCTCCCACACTAAAATTCAGCAAATTTCCGCCACGGGGATCAGCTACCAGCAAGACGCTCTTATCATCGAGTCCCCAAAATCCTTTTACCGCTGTTCCGGGAGTGCGATCGTTCTGCGTCAATACTCGTAATTTCCAGCCCGTTTCTTCCTCAAACTTCGATAAATCCTCTGAAAGCTTATCTTCCTGAACGGTGGTCAATTCGTTCGCGAGATCAATCACGTTCGTTGGGTGATCGGGCAGCAGGTCGGGATTGTTATAAGCCTGAGCCGCAGGCGCGATCGTCCAAACAGAAACGACAACAATCAGAGCCATCAACCCTCTCAGTAGACGGCGTACTCGAAGAGTGTGCATGGGCGGTTTCCTAAAGAACAGATAAAGCGATCGTAAATGAAACGCTAACTGATTAACGTTCATTTTTGTTTACATTTGTTTAACTAATTCTAATATACTTCTGCGATCCAAAGGGAGCATCCAGCAATTAAGGTAGAGTTGTCATACTCTCTAGGGTGAATTGCAGATGTTGCCCCTTCCCCCCGACTTACAGCAATTCGCGGATCAACAGATTGCGATCGGAAACTACACCTCGCTCGAAGAACTTCTTGTCGCTGGGTTGCAAGCATTAGCCGAACGCGATCGAATTTATCAAGGGCGATTTGATGAATTGCGGCAAGATGTTCTGCTAGGAGTTGCAGAAGCAAACCGTGGAGATCTAAAAGATGCGGTGACTGAAATCGAGGTGATTCGCCAGCGAATTCGTCAACGGTATCAATCCTCATGAGTCGAGTTTGCCGTATTACTTCGCGTGCCCTTCAGGATATTGAAGCGATCGCAGATTATCGGGCGGCAAACAGCAGTCTCGATAATGCAGAAAAATTCTTAAACGGGATTGATTCAATCCTCATGAGAACTGCCCAGTTTCCTCAAATTGGACGGAAGCGTGACGAACTTTATCCTGGCTCCCGCAGTTTGGCTTATGAGCAGTATTTGATCTTTTATCGTCTAGTAGATGAGAATATTGAAATTCTCAGAATCGTAAGCGGCTACCAAGACTTGCCCGCACTCTTTGAAGAACCGGATAATTAACCTTTTAATCCAAATCGCGGCGAACATTTTGACGGGGAGTTTCAGGCAGTTTCGACTCGGATTGTTCGTCGCGCCCGATCTCGTCCTGCTCATAATGCACTTCTAAAACAGGTTCAGCTTGATCATGACGATCGCCGTTGCGATCGACAGCATAAACATCATCACGAAAAAAGGTCTGTCGCTCCTGACTCGCTGCCAATCGAGACGATCGACGCGATCGATTCGGCTGGGTAAAAGTCCGCCACGCTGCCTTGAATCCTGCGGCAACACTCCGGCTTGTCGATTGCGCTTTCTGAACTTGTTCCTTCACGCCTGTAATACTTTGATCGACCTGCTTCACCACTTGCGTCGCACTCTGAACGCCCTGAGTCATATCATCGGTCAAATCCGTAACTTCCAACCCAGTCAACCGCAGCGCTTCCAACGTCGGGGGCAGTTCCCGATTCAGCGTATCAAACAGCTTTTCCGCACTGCGAGCAGCGCGACCCATCTCATTAAACGCAGGAATCGCCACCGTCAACAGTGCGGTCAAACTGATCGCCACCAGTAAAATCGATAAACCTAGCCAGAAAATCGGATCAGCCACACTTTAACTCACTCTCATCGCAAACGATCGCGCACTTGAGGCTTAGGGTCAGTCCCGGATTCGGCATCACGATTGAGCAATTGATGTTCGCGTTGGGTTGCTTCAAGACCTGCCGCGATCGCTTCTTTGAGCCGTCCGAGTGTTCCTTCCCAGTTTCGCAGAGCAGACTCGGAGAAGCGATCTGCCTGAAGTTGGACACTGGTGGATAAATCTTCCGCAAGTTCAGGAAGCGCATCCGCTGATTTTTTGATCAACTGCCGCGTTTCTTTCCCGGCTCGTGGTGCAATCAGCAATCCTGCGATCGTGCCCATCGCCGCCCCGGCAATCATGCCGCCTAAAAATGATCCGGATCGATTAGACATAATGTTCGGTTGTTCCCTCGAAAATAGTGGCTCAACGGTGCAAACCGTATCCCCATTTTGCCAGACGATCTTGCACTCTAGCGGTTCATTCGTTTTGTAGCAGATTTTCTTAAGCGTTGGCTAAATCGCATGTTAAACATCAGCGATCGTCCCATCCCAATCACCGCCAAGGCTTTCTGAGCCTGCTGCAATCTTGGCTCTAAGGCGCGATAGTTCTGGTGAAATTGACGAATACTGCCGCCTGTACGCCCGATTCCTTCTGGTGCGCCATTTAAGACGTTATGCGTATTTTGTTCAGCCAGGTTCAAAGTATCTGCGGCTTGAGAAAATGACCGTCTCAAATTCCACATTTGCCAGGTGAGATAAAACCCGTAAAGGGCAATCGCAAGATTGAGAACAATAACGCCAATTAACATAAAGTCGATCGATGATTTTTCTAATAATAGCGACCTGGCTACAAAATTCCGCGTTTTCCATTCGGTTTTACAGTCAGCCAATTTGTTTTCGCCGTCGCTAATTGCTCTTCGGTCAGTTTTGCTCCGGTTAAATTTGCCCCACAGAGATTCGCACCTCGTAGATTTGCATTTAATAAATACGCCTGCGTTAAGTCGGCTCCGCGTAAGTCAGCCCCTTCTAAATCTGCATTACTTAAATACGCCTGTGCCAAATTCGTATCGCGTAAATTTGCTCGATTTAAGCTGGCACGTCCAAAATCGGCATTGAACAAATTCGCGCCCTGTAAGTTAATCTGCTTGAGATTCGACTGATGAAAAACTGCTCCAGATAAATTAATTTTTGGTGCAACCAAAGCCGAAAAGTCGTGAGAGGCAAAATCACGTTTCCCTTTGGTATAAAGATTAGCCAGCGTGACGACATCTAATTTCGCTTCATTCGGCGGTTTACTGTCGGTGGTTCCGCTGGTTCGTCCTCCAGAGTCACGGGGTCGTGCTGCCATGACTCGACTGCGTGCCGCACCCGTTTGTAGATTCGTCGAGTCCGATCGCGTATTGCGTGCCCGAATCGCCATCGCAGCACGAGCAGCAGGAGAACTCGGCTGAGAATCGGGATCGCGCTTCGGAGGAGTCGATCGCGAATTGACACTATTCATGCTGTTCGCCAAACTATCGAGATACGGCTCTAAATCCAGCGCTCTTAAGATTTCATTCGCGGATTGAAATCGATGCCGGACTGAAACTTCTAACATTTTCTTCAACACACCCGCAAAATGATCGCTGATGTGAAGTTGTTTCTGCCAGAGCAATTCGCCTGTAGCGGGATCGTAATCGAGATCTTTCGGGGATTTTCCAGTTAATAAATAGATACAAGTGACTCCCAGCGCATACAAATCGCTGGCATACACCGGACGCATCGCCATCTGTTCGGGAGGCGCAAAACCAGGAGTCCCGATCGCATAAGCGGTCAATGCAGTTTGATCCGATAAACTGGCGGCGCTGGCATTCACCTGATTTTTCACCGCCCCGAAGTCGATTAGAACCAGCTTGCAGTCTTGCGATCGCCGAATCAAATTCGCAGGTTTAAGATCCCGGTGAATCACTTGATGGCTGTGGACATACTGCATGATCGGTAGAATCTCGCTGAGGAATTGTTTCACGCCTGCTTCACTAAATGCCCCAGAGCGTTTCACTTCTTGCTGAAGCGTCGAACCGCTGACGTATTCCTGAACGAGATAAAATTCTTGATTCGCCTCAAAATAATCGAGCAATCGCGGCACTTGAGGATGATTGCCGATTCTACCGAGCGTTTGTGCCTCTCTTTCAAATAGATCCCGCGCCATTTGCATCACATGAGGAGCCGTAGCGGTGGGGCGGAGTTGCTTAATCACACAATAGGGCTGTCCTGGAAGCGATTCATCTTTCGCCAGAAACGTTGCTCCGAATCCACCCTGTCCGAGTGCATGAAGGACACGATAGCGATCGCGCAACAATAGAGAAGTGCCACAAGCCTGACAGCGCTCCGTATTGGCGAGATTTTCGGGATTGGGGCAGACGGGATTTAGGCAATAGCTCATGAGGGCAGCGACGCGATACAGAACAGTTGACCCTGAATTGCCTCAAAATGATGATTCAAGGCAACTGACCCTCAGTATTCCCTTAAAGCTCTCATGAAGTTCACGACGGTTGGAATGAATCACGCAGAATATTTGAAACACTGCGATCGAATGCGGCGATCGCTGGAATTGGCTCAACAAGCAGGAGAAGCGGGAGAAGTTCCGGTTGGTGCGATCGTGGTTCAAGACGACACGATCATCGCAGAGGCGGAAAATCGACGGGAACGCGATCTCGATCCGACGGCTCACGCGGAAGTCCTCGCACTGAGGCAAGCGGGGCAAGTGTTACAAAGCTGGCATTTAAACGACTGTACGCTGTATGTGACGCTCGAACCCTGTCCGATGTGTGCGGGCGCGATCGTCTTAGCACGATTAGGATTACTGGTGTATGGAGCCGATGATCCGAAAGCGGGCGCGGTTCGGACGGTGCTGAATTTGCCGGATAGTCCAGCATCGAATCATCGCCTAGGAGTATTGGGTGGAATTTTAGAAGCACCGTGTCGAGCACAGCTACAGGAATGGTTTCGACAACGACGCAACCGTTGATAAAAGAATCCTTGGTCGTGGCTGAGGAAGTGAACTACTAGTCAACCGCATTGAGTTTGCGGGGTAGGGAGTGGGGAGTGGGGAGAGTCCTCGTTCGGATTGCTCCCTATCTCCCTACTCCCTACTCCCCACCTTCCTATCGGTAAACGACTACTGCAATCGCTGCAAAACTTCGGTTGCTTTTTGATAGTTCAGTGTATCTGATTGTTGTTTGAACAAGTCGATCGCGGTTTTCAAATCCTCAGCCGCGCCGCTTCGGTCGCCTGAATCCCGGCGAAATAGTCCTCGATTGTAATAAGCCACACCGCTTTCTGGCTTCATTTCAATCACTTTGGTCAAATCTGCGATCGCACCTTCACGATCTCCCAACCGACGACGAGCTAACGCCCGATTGATATAGGCTTCCGTAAAAGTCGGCTCTAGCTTGATGGCTTCAGTGAAGTCTTCAACGGTGCCTGTACGATCGCTGTTCATTGCTCTTGCTAAAGCGCGATTGAAGAACGCTCTAGAACTCGGTGCTAATCTCATCACTTGATCAAAATCTTCCAGCGTTCCTTTGGCATCTTTCAAACTGCGACGAATGATGCCCCGATTCATATGAGCATACACATCATCAGGATTGAGGCGCAGAGAAGCTGTGAAATCTTCGATCGCGCCTTGAGCATCTTTGAGATAAAAGCGCACGGTTGCCCGTTGATAGTAGGCATCAGCAAATTGCCCGTTCAGCCGAATTGCCTCGGAAAAATCATTCAAAGCGTCCTGATAGTGCACTTGTTTGTAGTGGCTCAATCCACGCTGATAGTAAACGTCAGCATTGGTCGGATCAAGCTTGACTGCCTGAGAATAAGACTCGATCGCAGCCTGACTATCTCTGCCATCACTTTGAGTTAACCCACGAACATAGTAATCTTTTGCTGTTTGCGGCGAATTGATTTGAGCGGGTTTACTTTCGGTCGGAGTTTTGTCGATCGCGATTTGTGTATCACTTACATTAAGACGCGACTTCAAAGCTAAAAAGGTATTGGTTGGAATCGCAGAGTTAAACCCAGTCTTTAAGCCAACATTGACTCCCGTTTCAGTTTGCAGTGAGCCTTCAATATCACCTTGCCCATGAATTCCCACAACTCGCCCTTCGACATCCAAAACTGGTCCGCCGCTCATTCCTACACGAGTGGTCGCATTGTAGCGCAGCGTATAGCCTTGGGGTCGAGCAGATGGACGGCTAGTGACCGATCCGCGAGTAAATTCAAAATCGCGATCGCTGCCAGTACGATCGCCCGAAATCGGAAATCCTGCTACATAGATATCGGCTCCCATTCCTGCTTGATCAGAATCGCCTAATGTGGCAACTGGATAGCTTCCTGCGGTTTCAAAGGTAACGACTGCGAGATCGGGATCAGTCGCGCTAGACTGAAGCGATTGAACGCGACCCACCGTGTAATCTTTTCCAGTACTTGTTCGTATGGTGTAAGGTAAGTCTTGACGCTTCACCACATGATTCGCTGTGAGTACTGTGTAAAGATTGCCTTGTCGTCCAACGATCACACCTGTACCGCCAGGAAGCAGCGGAGTGTTAATCTGTACGGTCACTGGAACTGCGAGTTTAGCAACTTCTTGAGCAGACTTTGCCCAGGATGTGCTGGGAATGGTAATGATCAGAGCGGCAATACTGGTTGTGGTGACCAAAATCGGAGAAAGATCAAAGCGCATAGAAGTTACTCCACAGCAGAGAGATTTAGTGAGCGTTTGCGAATAGAGATTGAAACTGAGAAGCTGGAATTCCCCAGCTTAACGGCTTCATTTGTTGAATCAAAGATTTAGAAGGCTGTGTGCCATCTTCAAACAGAAAGGCTCGATCGCCCTGCACCGGATAGCTCAGTCTGCCATTGATCCCGACTAAGCGACCTTGACGATCGAGAATCGGTCCACCACTCATTCCATCCCGTACGGTGTTGGTATAACCCAAGCTGTAGCCTTGTAACAACGGTTTCGGAGCCTGCATTTGTAAGGTTCCGCTCGTGAGTAAAAAGGCTTTCATGTCCCAGTTGTAAGTGGATTCGAGATAGCTGCGATCGCGAGGAAAATGATAGTTCGGAAACCCTGCGGAGTAGAGCAAATCTCCAGTCTTTAGAGTTTCCGATCGACCGATTTTAACGGTTTGATAGTCCTGCTGACTTTCAAACTCGATCAGAGCGAGATCTAAAGAATTTGACAAAGCAATTTTCCGCAAAGTGGCTGGATGTCGATCGCCATCGCTAGTCAACACCGTATAAGCAATTGCTTCAGGTGCAACGTGCTGATTGGTCAAAACAACATAGGTTGAATTATAGCGATCGACAATCACCCCAGAGCCGCTCCCAGATTCGCTTAAAACTCTCACAGTGACTTGCTTAGCAAGTTGCTCGATTGAAGATTCTCTTGCCTGCACAGGAGCAGATAGAGCGATACCGATCGCGATCGCAATCAGCGTTCTACGGTTGATCATGAGACATTAGCGAGAAGATTGATTAGGTTTAGAAGCCGCTTCGATTAATTGACCCAGATTGACATAAGGTAAGCCCGAAGTTTCCTCAATGGCACTGTTGCGCCCACTCAAAGAGAAGTTGACTAAGCTTGCGATGACTTTACTCGGATCAGTGCCATTCTTCTTGTTGAGGGTGAACAGAACATTACTGCGATCGCAGCCTGCATTCGTATTGTTCACATAGCAAAGCACCGGAAGATTGTTGAGCATGCCGATCGTTAGCCACAGATTGCCGACATTTCCGCCGTTTTGAGCCACGGCGCGATTTAATCGATCGGTGACTTCATAACAACGTCGCTCAGGGGTGTAGCCTGACTCACTGAATTCCTGAGTTTTCCACAGCAAGAGCGGTGAGGTGGGTTCGTTGTTTGCTTTGAGTGCGATCGTGGCAAATCGTGCCCCGCCCTGATCGTTTTTCAGCTTGATACATTCAAACGGCGCAACCAGCGAGAAATCTCTTGCTTGAGCAACAGTGGTCATCACTAGCGTTTGAGCCAGGATTAAACCGGAAAGTGAAAATAGCGATCGTAATTTCATAGCATTCTCCATGTGTAAATTGTTTGAACTAACGCGATCGAACGGTGATAGAAACGGTTCCCGTTCCGCTTCTGCCCCGCTTTGTTTTCACCGTGAACCGAGCAACTTTGAAGGTATTTCGCGTCCTCGGCACGACAAAAGTCTGACGCTCCGGAGTCGTCGCAAAGTTCTGAGAAAATTCCCACGTCAAAGACTCTGCAAGCTCATCTCCTGGTGGAATGGTGTAGAACTGTTGAACGGTCGCGATCGGCAGATCGACGAGAATTTCAGCCGCTTCAGGTGAACGCACACTACAGCCTGGTGAGCAAGTGCGATCCCTGAGATTAACCGTTAGATTAATGTCCTTGACTACTAGAGAACTAGCTGGGCTTGGCGTTGGTCTGGGTGTTGGTCGTGCTGTGGGTTGTCCAGTTAGAGACAGTTGAGCAATTCCGAGCGTGCGAGGAACGTTAATTGCAGACAGTTGCGACATAATGGGTTCCTGGTTCTGATTGAAAGCCCTCTGACCTTCATTATTCAGAACCTGAAAGGGTGTCTGGCTTTGAATAATACGTTGCGCTACCTGGCTTGCAGTGAGTTGTGGCTCTCGGCTCCATAGCCATGCGGCTAATCCTGCAACTTGAGGAGCAGCGGAGGAAGTACCGCCACCCACCGTGCAGACAATTCGTTGATCGCTGGTGAGAGATGGAAATCCTGGCAGATGATTTCGTTGATTTTGGGGATCGATACAAGTTTGAGTACCCACTACAGATGGATCTACTATTCCATTAGTGATTGGGTTTCCGTTAATGTCTTCGCTTACCCGCCCCGTCTGTGGATTTATCTGTGGACGCTGTCCATGCTGTCCAATTGCTCGCACCGCTAATCTAGGATTGCTCACGCCATTTGAGTAGTACGCATACTCTCCTGTCAGATCGAGTGCCTCTACAACCAGAATGTCTGATAGCCGAGGAATATTTGCTCTAACTTGGCTAGTAATAGTACGACAAGCATTTTTGCCAGAAATCTTGTCCCAAATGCTTATGATTTCGCACTCTCGAACTTTTGACTCAGTGACTTGAGATAAATCGTCTCGTAGCCCGGCTGCTGTCCAAGTTCCATTGTTTTCAGCAGGAATGATAGTGTTCTTAAAACGATTGCTATCGTTACCTGCCGATTGGACAAAGACAACGCGATTTTCCAACTTACGCTGACGAATCTTAGTTGCCCATACTGCTCCTTCATCACGAGAAACTTCTGCCGTCAGTTTTTCTCCACCTGAAAAGTTGATAACGTGAAGACCATTCGTGTGCTGAAGGGTGTGAAGTAAGCGATCGTCAAGATGACTGGAGCTGACGACTGCATTAAAGGCAAAGATACGAGCATTCGCATCAGGATACATTCCCACTACGCCTTGATTGTTATTGCGTGCTGCCATCAACCCAGCAACTAGATAACCGTGCTCATTTTTCTGGTTCGTAATATTGCGGTTTTGATCCCTCTGATTTTGGTGTTCCCTGGAATTGTCTAAAAGCGCAACATTGCGATGCCCAGTGGAATCAAGTGACTTGAACACTGGAGCAGCACCGGTTCCTTGAATTGTCTGCCGACAGAAAAAACCAGTATTGTCACACCACCAACCTGCCATCAGGAAACCTCTATCACTGTCTGAGGTTTTACCCATTAGCCCAGTCGCTTTTGTATTTTCTTTAGAGGATGCAAGCCGCTCCAAGAATCCCAAATAAGGTTGAAAAGGTAGCTGGTCAGTCTTTTGAAAAAGCGGATTAATCACATTGACATCTGGATGCACTGGATCAGAAAACCAATCCATGATGAACAAATTGACATTACCTCGCCCCAGAGGCGCATCAGGTCGCTGTCCATCCGCGCCGATCGCACCGACAAGTTGTAGCGGCAGGGGAATAAACTGTTGGGTTGGAGCAGCAGCTTGGGCTGGAGATGGATCAACCAGTGATAGCGATGGTGGCTTCGGTATTTCCTTGCGAATGATAGGAACAGCGGTAATCACTTTAGGCTGAAGTCGTAAGATGCGCCGAGCATTATCCAGCCCGTCTAGATCACCTGTATCTGGAATTTTGAGCGTAACAACGGTTCCACCTTCATAAGAACTAATGATCCCGCCACCTACTGCCGTTAATCCACCATTCAATTCATCAACAGTTGCATCATCCGCGTAAACGACTTGAATTTGATTTCTAGCAACTGTGAGTCCTTGAGTTTCGCTCCCTGATCGCACGTCATCTACCCAGATTGGCGGATTCGTTTCATCCGGCAATAAATCTGGCAACACTTCTGACATTTTTAGACCCGGTGGAGCGGGGATCTGAGACAGAATTTTAGTCTGATTGCTCAGCGTTGCTCCACTAGGGTCGATCACCTTTGTATTCTTTGAGTTGAGGGTGAGCAAGCCAAAGGTGTCTGGACTCTCCACATAAGCGATCGGAACCGTAAAGGAACCATAGATTCGAGAAACGCTGCCTGCAATTCGACGGTTTCCAGGTGCAACTGGACTTTCAAATGCGATCGCGGCTCCTCCATCTGATAATCCGGGAGCAGAAAAGAATTGAGTCGGAAGTGAAGTAAAACAGTTTTCCGCTCCTTTTACAGCCGTGAGCGTAAGCTGAGAGAAACTTTGATCAAACGTACCAGAAAGATCATAATTACCAACTTTGCAAGTCGGCAATGTGCTTGAAAAAATTTGCAGAACTCCCTCAACTTGCGAAACAGGTTTTACCACTCCAGGACGAGGCTTACCTGGTGCTTCAACAGGATTAGTTGGAGGAGAAGTTTGAGGAGGAGAACCACCCGGAGGATTAGTTGAAGGAGTTTGAGAAGGAGAACCACCTGGAGGATTAATTGAAGGAGTTTGAGGAGGAGAACCACCCGGAGGATTTTGATTTGTTCTACCTGGATTGGGTTGACCAGAACTATTACTTACACCAACGCCTACAACGACTACTGCGGTTGTACCATTGAGCTTCCGTGTGGTGTAAACGACATTAATCAATTTGCTGACATCTACCGTGCCAATACGGTTTCGGTTTTGCTCGATGCAGGGTTTTAGCTGCTCTGCTAAAGGACGCACGATCGAGGTCCGAATCTGCTCTTCACTCATGACTCCCACATACTTGAGTGAAAGCTCTTCCGAAGTTTTGACACAGATAAATCGCTGCTGAAACTCCGCTGCAACTTCTTGAGCAGTGTTCGCCGCAATCAAAGCATGACTCATTTGGCTCAGGGCGATTTGTGGCACCCTGAGAATCGAAAGTGCTGCAAACAAAATCGCTAAACTAATGCTCAGGACAATCCTGGCAGATCTTCTAAAAAACCACATACGATTCTAACCAGACAGGGAATGAAGGCAGGTACGGCACCGAAACACATACGATCACGGGGTGAGTGTCACACCATCGTTAATCAGTCCAAACGGTCTAAACTCTGCACCATTAAGACATCCACCGTTTGAACCCATTTCAAACTGTGAATTGGCAACGCAATACTGACGACTGCGATCGCCATACCAACGACTGCGATTTTCTTTGCGGACGGAGTTGGCATAGTAGTGAGTGACCGCACCGTGAACCGGATGGGATTCAAGCGTGACGCATCCCCCATTGGATAACGTCCACCATCCTCTAGAAATGCCGCTCTCATAGCCGAGCGCAACATTGACACGCTCTCCAGTTCCATTGCACACCTGCCGCAGCGAAGAACTAGAAGTCCAGCTTCCTGAATTGGGGGGCGGAGCAGCTTGGGGAGAAGGGGGACAGCCAAAGGCAGTGCAAGCTTGTCCCCTAGGTGAATTGGGACAGCCAAAGGGATTACATTCGGCAACAGTCGATTCAGAACAGCCGAACACATTGCATCCGGCGACCGCAGGAGTGTGTTCTAGTAAAACTGCACCCACCGAGCCACTCAGAACAAGGAATACCGCGAATGATTGTGAAGCAAGTCGATTCATAACAATTCTCCGAATTGCAAAGCTAATTGCGCCTAACTGCCGTGAGAATTTTGCATTCTGTGTGCTCAGATTAGAGGATTTGTCTGCGGCTTGGCGGTCGGAAAAAGTCGGAAAAAGTCAGAACTTAAGTGTGAAAATTTACGTAGTTTTTTGCAGATAACCCTGAATTTGGTTTGAAAATAAAAACAATTTTGATACGGCTTTGATGAAAAATGAATTCTGAATCTGCGATCGCTCTCATTGAAACTCTTTTAGATCACAAACGGTTAACCAAAGTTCAAGAAATCGTCTTTCGTAACACCTGGGAAGGCAAAACCTATTCAGAGATGGCGCAAGCCTGCAAATATGATGCGGGACACCTCAAAGATGTTGGCGCTGAATTATGGCGATCGCTGTCACACGCTCTCAACGAGAAAGTGACCAAGAATAACATTCATCGAGTGATCGAAAAGACACGCGATCGTAAGATTCAACCTCTGAATATTCAAGATATAACCAATACGCTAGAATCACCGATCACTCGCCATACAGATTGGAACGACGCGATCGATGTCTCTAATTTTCATGGACGATCACTCGAATTAGAACGGATTGAGAGTTGGCTAGTTGAATCAGCACACTGTCGGTTAATTGCAGTTCTGGGAATGGGCGGTATTGGGAAAACATCGCTTTCAGTCAAACTTGCACAACAGGTACAGCAGCAGTTTGAATTTGTAATTTGGCGATCGCTTAAAGATGCACCGTTGCTCGAAGAACTCTTACAAGACCTGATTAAAGTTCTATCGCAGCATCAAGAGGTGTCTTTACCTACTAAACCTGGCAGTCTTATCTCAAAGCTAATTCAACAGTTACGGAACAAACGCTGTCTGATCATTCTTGATAATTTTGAAGCAGCGCTAGAAGATGGACAGCGATCGGGAAGCTATCGATCAGAATATGAAGCGTATGGTGAACTATTACAGCGAATTGGAGAAATTTCGCATCGAAGCTGTTTGCTGTTGACCAGTCGAGAAAAACCCGCTGAAGTTGCAGCACTTGAAGGGGAAAGCCTGCCGGTACGATCGCTGTTTCTCACTGGACTAGATCTAATTGCTGGACAAAACATTCTTAAGGCAAAAGGACTTTCAGGAACCCGCATCGAAGCTGAAACCTTGATTCAGTGCTACCAAGGTAATCCACTTGCCTTAAAAATTGCTGCAACCTCAATTCTCGATTTATTTGCAGGCAACATTGCTGAATTTTTACAGCAAGGAGCGATCGTCTTTAATGGCATTCGGAATTTGCTCGATCGACAAATTCGGCGACTGTCAGCGATCGAGATCCAGATTATGTACTGGCTGGCAATCAATCGAGAACCGGTTTCTGCAACTAATCTACAAGCGGATCTCATTCCAAAGCGATCAAAAGCTGATATTCTCGAAGCGCTAGAATCATTGAAATGGCGATCGCTGATTGAGAAAGCAAAGCCTTCAGATAGCAATGAGGCTTACTTTACTCAGCAGCCTGTTGTAATGGAGTACATCACCGCTCAATTGATCGAGCAAATCAGTCAGGAACTCCTCACGCAACAGATCCACCGATTCAATCAGTATGCTTTGATCAAAGCCCGCGCAAAAGACTACATCCGAGAAAGCCAAATTCGATTCATTCTGCACCCGATCGCAAATCAGCTACAACAGCATTTCAATTGTTCATCCAGCGTAGAACAACACTGCCAAGCAATCCTCAAAACAATTCACACAAACTATCAGGGTCAATCTGGATACGCAGGCGGAAATTTACTAAACCTACTGCGACAGTTCAACTTTGATCTAACTGGATATGATTTCTCTCATCTTTCGGTGTGGCAAGCGGATCTTCAAGGCATCCAACTGCATCAAGTGAACTTTAGCCATGCTGATTTGTCACAGTCTAGATTTAGCAATGCTCTAACTAATACGGTTTGGGTCGAGGTTAGCCCCGATGGAACACGGCTTGTCACCAGTGATGCAAACGGCTCCATTCGGTTGTGGAACCTGTCCGATGGTCAAGAGATCCTCACGCTTGAAGGTCATTCGAGTTGGACATGGGCAGTTCGATTTAGTCCTGATGGTCGATCGCTTGCCAGTTGCAGTGGAGATTACACGATTCGATTGTGGGATACAGCAACTGGATTATGCTTACAAACGTTAATCGGTCACACTAGTAGCGTTTGGGCAGTGTGCTTTAGTTCAGATGGAACATTGCTTGCGAGTTCAAGCTTAGATCAGACCGTAAAACTTTGGGACATCAGCAGTGGACGCTGTGCAACGACGATCGAACAAACCGGCGGACGATCCATTTCATTTAGTCCTGATGGAACAAAACTCGCGATCGTCGCCTCTGACCAAACCACGATCGTTCTCTTGAATGTTCACAATCAACAAATCTTGCAGACGCTAAGTGGGCACAGTCAACCGATCTGGTCGATCGCATTTAGCCCTGATGGAACGCGCTTAGTCAGCGGGAGCGAAGATCAAACTGCAAGACTTTGGCAGATTGAAGGCGGAAGATGTCAGCACCTTTTTCAAATGCCTGGGCTGGGTTGTGTCTGGACAGTCGCTTTCTCGCCAGATGGTCAGAGTGTAGCACTCGGCAGCGATTCGGGTTTAATCACCCTTTGGGAGGTTCAGACCAAACAAATCTGTCAAATGTTGCAGGGGCACACCGGGCATCTTTGGTCGATCGCATTTAGTCCCGATAGTCAGCATTTAGCCAGTAGCGCTGAAGATCAAACGATTCGATGGTGGCGCGTCAAAACGGGACAATGCTTAAGAACAATTCACGGCTATAACGGTCGAATTCGAGCGATCGCGCTGAGTCCCACGGCTCCACTGCTTGCCAGTGCTGTGAATCAAACGATTTCACTCTGGGATACTGCTTCTGGAACGTGTCTAACTCATCTCGATCGCGCTTCTGGTGAAATTTACTCGGTTGCTTTTAGCTCGGATGGAACTCTGTTAGCAAGTGGGTGTAACGATGGAACCTTGCAACTCTGGAACATCAAAACGCAGCGCTGTTTACAAACATTTCAGGCGCACATCGGTCGAATCTTTAAAGTCGCCTTTCATCCAACTCAACCGTACTTCATCAGCGCCGGTTCTGATAGCACCATTCGTGTCTGGGATGTTGCTAGTTCCCGTTGCCTTCAGACGCTCACGAATCACACGGGATGGATTTTTTCTGCAACATTTAGCCGGAGTGGTCGATATTTAGCGAGTGGCAGCGATGGAGAAATTAAGCTGTGGGATGTGAACACTTGGCAGTGTGTGAAAACGCTTCAGAGTCATCAAGGATGGGTTTGGGCATTAGCTTTTAGTCCCGATGATTGTACGCTTGCCAGTGGTGGATTTGATCAAGTGATTCGGATCTGGGATGTCACAACGGGAAAAATTGTACGATCGTTAAACGGACACACGAAAGCAGTTTCAGATCTTTTTTACACAGAAACGGGAGATCAGATTATAAGTTGCGGTCGGGATCAAACGATTCGACTGTGGAACTTGTCCACGGACGATATCAGAATGCTCGTCGGTCATCAAAACTGGGTCTGGGGGATTTGTTTGACTCATTCGATCGCCGATGTGTCGCAAGCCAAGCGCCAAACGCTGATTAGTGGTAGTCAAGATGAAACCATCAAGCTCTGGAATCTTGGGCGGGCGACGTGTTCAGAAACGTGGCGATCGTCGCGCCCCTACGAGGGTATGAAGATTACAGGTGTCGTTGGACTTACAGATGCTCAAGAAAAGACGCTTGGCTTGCTCGGAGCGATTAAAAGCACAAGTGTGGAGGACAGCAAAAGTTCTAAACCTGGTTTAAGTGAAATCTTGCACGATGATCAACGAGGGTTATTTCAGGCATCTCATTCATCGCATTCACCCGCCCCGGAATGGAATTCGGGGCTAACGGTGCGAAGTCAGTTGAAACTGACTAAAGAAGCTGAATCTACGCTCTTCAGTCCCCTTCATTGCACTGCCTCGCCCCGAATTCCATTCCGGGGCGAGGCAGTGCAATGAACGAAACACTATCGCCTTGCTGCCATGGGTGCAAGATTTCGCTGAATTTACTCCGGTTGCCCGGTCTGCCTCTGGGCTGATACGCGCGATGTGAAATCTACTGTAGGATAGAGACTGATTGACAGTTTTGGTAAGAACTTTGCCGCTGAATTTTCCACACAAGCGCTGGGCGGCGATCGCACTTTGCTAAAAAGCTGAGATTTGTGTCTCTCCCATCAAAAGAGGACATTTTTCTTTAAGATTGTTCTACTCTGTTCCAATCCATTTAGCACAGTGCAACACTGCCGCTATGTACGCTGGAGATCATATGATACCGCATCGTACCGTTTTAATCGTCGAAGATTCTGAAACTGATCGCTACATCTTCAGACGGTACCTGATGGCTGATCCTGGAGTCTCCTACACGATTCTTGAAAGTCCTTCCGCTGCCGACGGATTAGCGCTCTGTCGAAATCGGCTGCCAGATGGCATTCTGCTCGATATCAAACTGCCCGACTGCGACGGATTTGAGTTTTTATCGCGACTGAAAGCACAAATTCAGGGAACCTGTCCGCCTGTGGTCGTCGTGAGTTGTTATAACGATGCGACTACTGCCGCGATCGCATTTAAGAACGGCGTTGAAGATTATTTTGTGAAGGGGCAAACGAACCCGGATAAAATGCGATCGGCAATGCGAAGCGCGATCGAAAACGCTGAACTGCGCCGCCGATTGCAGCAAAGTGAGGAACGGTTTCGGACTTCGATCGAGAATTTACTCGACTGCTTTGGAATTTTTTCGGCAATTCGTGATGATGCCGGACAGATTATCGATTTTCGGATCGACTATTTGAATCGGGTTGCCCTTCAAAACCACTGGCTCAGCGACACTGCGATCGATCAAACCTTGTCTGAAGTGTTTCCACGCTACCGAGACAGCAGTGTATTTAAAGAACATTGTCAGATTGTCGAAACCGGAGAACCGAACATTAAAGAGGCATTCCCTTTAGACTTACTCGATAACGGTTCGCTGATGCAATTTTATGATGTGCGATCGTCAAAGTTGAATGATGGACTGGTCTTGGCATGGCGCGATGTCACTGATCGAGTTCGTGCAGAAACAGAACGAGAGCAACTCTTATCTCAAGCTCAGATCGCTCGTGCAGAAGCTGAAGCCGCTAACCACAGTAAAGATGAGTTTCTCGCAATTGTCGCTCATGAACTTCGTGCCCCGCTCAATTCGATGTTTGGTTGGGCAAAGCTGTTACAAGCGAAACCTCCGAATGCTGATACTTTGATTCGGGCATTGCAGTCGATCGAGCGCAGCGCAAAAAATCAATTGCAATTGATCGAAGACTTGCTGGATATCTCCCGCATGGTGCGGGGTGAATTGAGAATCGATCGCGTTTCGACGCAGTTAGGGTTAGTCGTGGAAGCCGCGATCGATATGATTCGCCCGCTGGCAGAAGCGAAACAGATTCTAGTGATCTCAGACATTGACCACACTGCGAATGAAGTTTTGGGCGACTCGAATCGGTTACAGCAAGTCGTGTGGAATTTGTTGATCAATGCGGTGAAATTCACCCCTGAACAGGGAAAAATCGCGATCGCACTCACCTACGAAGAATCACAAGCAGCGATTAGCGTAAGTGATACGGGAAAAGGGATCAATGTAGATTTTTTACCGTATGTCTTCGATCGCTTTCGGCAGGCACAAACGAACGCGCCCAGATCCCAAGACGGTTTAGGATTAGGGCTGGCAATCACTCGCGAATTGGTGGACTTGCACGAAGGTACCATCGCTGTAACGAGTGGCGGAGAAGGACAAGGCGCGACTTTCATCGTTCGTTTGCCGCTGATTCAAGCTTCGTCTCTAGATTCGCAGCACCTTCAAGGTTTGAATGGGCTAAAGGTGCTGCTAATTGACGATGAGCCAGATAGTTTGGAATTTGTTCAATTTTATCTAGAGCATGAGGGCGCGATCGTGGCAACTGCGACTTCTGCGGATGAAGCGATCGAGACTTTTCAAACGTTCTGCCCCGCGATCGTGATCAGTGATATCTCGATGCCACATAAAGACGGGTATCAATTGCTGCAAGAGATTCGCGCTCTATCGGTTGATCAAACCGTTCCTGCGATCGCGCTAACGGCTCATGTGAATGACGATGCAAAACAGCAAGCTTTTGCTGCCGGATATCGCATTCATTTATCGAAACCGTTAGATATTGAACAGTTGTTTGAAGCCATTACCGCCCTTGTGAAGCGATCGTGAGGGTATATTGTTTTTCAGCAATGCAATTAGATCTGCCCTTAGACGTATTCTGTAGGATGGAGCATTTGCGGTTAGCTAGGAACCGGGACTTGGAAGGAAGGGAACAATGCCAGTAAGCAGTACGAGCAAAATTGCAGAGATTCTTGAACAGAATGAAGCCGAACTCCTACAAGAGTGGCAGACAGAATTAAAATCATCGAATCAACTGCGCCCAGAATTAATTCGCCAAGGAGAACTCGATCAGCAGTGTCGAGAATTCTTGCAACTGCTCCGGAGTGCAGTTCAACATCAAAATTTAAGCGATGTCCAAGCGCCAGAATGGGGAAGTACGCGCCAATTTTTAGCGAACGTCTCTCGATCGCGGGTTCAACAAGGATTTATGCCGTCTGAAGTCGCGCTGTTCGTGTTTTCATTCAAAAAGCCGATGTTCGATCGCTTGCGCCACAATCTTGCACATCAAGGCGACTTGTTAGTCGATGCGATCGCGGAAATGACTCATCTGCTCGATCAGCTAGGGCTTTGGACGATGGAAGTTTATCAAAAAGCCCGTGAAGAAACGATTCAACGCCAGCAAGAAGAATTGCTCGAACTTTCGACCCCAGTTGTGAAACTATGGGACGGAATTCTCGCACTGCCAATGATTGGGACACTCGATAGCGCTCGGACTCAAATTGTGATGGAATCCCTACTTCAGCAAATTGTTGAAACAGGCTCTCAAGTGGTGATTTTGGACATTACAGGAGTCCCAACCGTCGATACACTCGTCGCACAGTATCTGCTCAAAACGGTGGCAGCGGCTCGATTAATGGGCACTGACTGTATTATCAGCGGCATTCGTCCTCAGATTGCTCAAACGATCGTACATTTAGGAGTTGATCTTTCAGCGGTCACGACTAAAGCAACCTTGGCAGATGCGTTTGCGATCGCACTGAAACAGCGAGGATTGAAAGTCTCACCCGAACGATCGTAAAGCAGAATTCCAAGTGAGGTAGCGCCATGGAAGGCATTCCGATTCTCAAAATGGGTCAGTTTCTCTTAGTGACGATTCAGGTGGATATGCACGATCGTCTAGCATTGAAGCTGCAAAACGACCTCACGAATCGCATTGTTAAGACCGGAGCGAAAGGCGTTCTGATCGACATTTCTTCACTAGAAATTGTTGACTCGTTTATTGGGCGGGTTTTAAGTAACATTGCAACGGTTTCTCAACTGTTAGATGCCCAAACGGTGGTTGTGGGAATGCAGCCTGCGGTGGCGATCACCCTAGTTGAGTTGGGATTGTCACTGACCGGAGTTCGGACGGCTCTGGATGTCGAGACGGGTATGGCGCTTTTACAACGTTCTTTTGGTTTGCCACCGGAGGAGATTGGCAACCATGTTCAATTCTGAGATTGTTGAGATTCGATCGCAGTCGGATATTGTGGTGGTGCGTCAAAGAGTTCGCGCCTTGGCGATCGATCTAAGATTTAGCCTGATCGAGCAAACCAAGATTGTCACCGCCGCGAGTGAACTGGCTCGAAACACACTCGATTATGGCAAAGGCGGAACGGTGACACTCGAAATTGTCGATCGTTTCGGTGAAGTTGGACTTAAGCTGACCTTTGAAGATCAAGGTCCTGGCATCGTTGATATTGAACTAGCCTTGCAGGATGGTTATACCACGGGTAAAGGACTCGGACTTGGACTCGGCGGCGCAAAACGATTGATGAGTGAATTTGTAATCGTGTCCGAAGTGGGAAAAGGAACACAAGTGACGGTGATTCGCTGGCAACGGTGAATCTTTCTGAAGGCGGGCTGAATTGTGCAAGAGATACAGTACTGTTTAGAAAATGTTTGAAAAGTGTGGAAAGTCTTTTCGCTCTCGTTGTACTCCCGCCTCGAAATGAATTTCGGGCTAACCGTGGAAAGTCTACTGAAGTAGACTAGCAGCGAGTTTCAGTTCTTAGTCCATTTCTAATGGACTTGCGCCGATTAGCCCAAAATTCATTTCAAGGCGAGGTGTGGAAACGAACAAGAACTTCTCAAACATTCTCTTACATCAGCAATGGTTCGACGCTCAGGGCGGAGGTCAAGTCGTTGATTATTCACTTCCCGGACATTGCTCATGAAAGAATCCATTGCACTACCCATCAGCGAAGACAGTCAAGTAGGCGAAGCAAGACGGCTTGCAGTCGCGATGTCGATCGAGTTGGGATTTGATACAACCGAGCAAGGAAAAGTCGCGATCGTCGTCACCGAAGCCGCGAAGAACTTAGTAAAACACGCAAAGCATGGAGAAATTTTAATTCAATCGATCGACATCTCAGGCGCAACAAGCATCGAAATGATTGCGATCGATTCAGCACCAGGAATTCAAAACATTGCACAATCTTTACAAGATGGCTTCTCGACAACGGGAACATCTGGAACCGGATTAGGAGCGATTCAAAGACTGTCCACCCAATTCGATATTTATTCGCAGCCCCAAGTTGGAACGGTTTTGATCGCACGATTAGAATCGAAGCGCGACCCTCCAACCATGAAAGCGTTTGAAATTGGAGCGGTGAATCTGCCAAAACACAAAGACAACCCCTCCGGAGATGCTTGGGCGATCGAACAACAGCACGATCGATGTCTGATATTAGTGGCAGATGGATTAGGGTCAGGCACTTTAGCTGCCGAAGCATCACAAGCAGCAATCCGAGTCTTTCAAATCAATGCTCATTTGTCTCCTCAGCAGATTTTAGAAAAGATTCACGCAGCATTACGCAGTACACGAGGAGCAGTTGCCGCGATCGCTGAAATTATCCCTAGTGAACAACAAGTTCGATATGCTGGAATCGGAAACATTTCGGCAACCCTGCTCACAGGCAGTACCAGCCGCACTCTGATTTCCTACAACGGGACTCTAGGGCTAACCGTCCGCAAGGTGGCTGAGCTTTCCTATCCTTGGTCAAATCAGTCGATTCTAGTGATGCACTCAGACGGATTAGGAACACAATGGACGTTCGATCGCTATCCAGGGTTGCTCAATCGTCATCCTGCTTTAATTGCCGCAATTCTCTATCGGGATTTTCGCAGACCGATTGTCCGAAACAGCATTGGATTGCCCGATGATGTCGCTGTCTTAGTTGCAAAACCGAGGAATGAAGATCTATGAGCAACGCTGCTGAAGGTCAGTCGAATCGACTTTATCAGATGCCAGGACGACTGCCGATTCTCACGGTCGAAATTCGCTACGAACAAGATGTCGTTTTAGCGCGTCAACGTGCCCGCCAGATTGCCGCTCAGCTTGATTTTGATCCCCAAGCGCAAACGCGCATTGCTACTGCGATTTCTGAAATTGCTCGAAATGCTTTTATCTATGCTGGAGGCGGGAAAGCTGAATTCGCGATCGTCAAAGAGCCAGTTCAATCGCTGTTAATTCGCGTTTCAGACTCCGGAGCGGGGATTCGCAATTTATCTACGATTTTGAGCGGTCACTATCAATCCTCAACGGGCATGGGGTTAGGATTACTCGGTGCAAAGCGATTAATGGATGCTGTGCAGATTGAGTCTGAACTAGGACGAGGTACGATCGTTGACTTAATCAAGCATCTCCCAAATCAGACGACCGTTTTCACTCCAGACCAGATCGGGCAATTAGTCGATCAACTACTTCGTCAAAATTCTCAAGATCCTTATACCGAGATACAACAACAAAATCAAGAATTGATTAGCACTCTAGAAGAACTGCGTCAGCGACAAGAGCAATTGACTCAATTGAATCAAGAGCTAGAAGATACAAATCGGGGAGTTGTCGCTCTGTATGCAGAATTAAACGATCGAGCAGAGTCGCTGCAAAAAGTCAGTGAACTCAAAACACGATTTCTCTCGGATCTCAGTCATGAATTTCGCACGCCGTTAAATGGCATTCTCAATCTCTCAAACATGTTGCTAAGCCGCTTAGATGGAGATTTAAGCGAAGAACAAGAAAAACAAGTGACCTTTATTCATCGATCGGCAGAATCGCTGACTGAGTTAGTGAATGATTTGCTTGATTTGGCAAAAGTCGAAGCAGGCAAGGTTGAGGTCAATCTGTCTGCTTTTCAGGTTGCAGATTTGTTTGGTGCGCTACGCGGACTGTTGCGTCCACTATTGAGCCAACATAGTACAGTCAAGCTTGTATTTGAAGATGGCATCGATTTACCGATTTTGCAGACTGATGAAGGTAAAGTCTCTCAGATTCTGCGAAACTTCGTTTCTAATGCGCTCAAGTTTACCGAGCATGGAGAAGTCCGAGTTAGTGCAGCACCCGGAGCCGATCACACGATCGTCTTTATCGTTTCAGATACCGGAATCGGCATTGCACTCGAAGACCAGAAACGCATTTTTGAAGAATTCGTGCAAATTGACAATCCGATGCAGCGACGATTTAAGGGAACTGGATTAGGCTTACCGCTGTGTAAAAGATTAGCAGAGTTACTCGGAGGAAGTATCAGTGTTAGTAGTCGCTTAGGTGCTGGCGCTCAATTTTGTCTGATACTCCCAATTCAACATCAATCACACCTTGCTTCAACAATGTCGATCGCTTCATCCTCTAACAATCAGGATCAGGGATTCAATCCTTTACCCATCCCTTCAGATCCGCTCTTTCAACTTGCGCCAAAAGTTCTCGTGATTGATGACGATGCGGTTACACGTTATACGATCGCGGGAATGCTGGCTCAATTGTCCTGCACTGTGGTAGAAGCAAAAGACGGATATGAGGGGCTTTATCGTGCCAAAGTCGAGCAACCCAATGCGATCGTACTTGATTTGTTGATGCCCGGAATTGATGGCTTTGAAGTGCTTTCTCAGCTAAAAGCCGATTCAACGACAGATACAATTCCTGTGATTATTCTGACTTCAAAGCAACTCAGCGCCAGAGAGCTTGAGCAATTAACCGCTGGTACACCAAGTTCACGAGCGATCGCAGTGCTTTCAAAGCAGCCCACTTTACAGCAGGAAACAGACCCCGCACGAAAAACAGCGATCGCGCAACTGAAAACCGCTCTACTTGATGCAGGTTTGAGTTTGGGCATTGCCCAATAGCGAGAAGAATCAAACAGGAATCGGGGCATCTCAGCATCTCAAGTCGTGAAATAACACCATTGCAATTCACCATTTATTTGCTCGAAACTAGGTCTTTCAAGCGGAGAAGTATGTCAAACAGTCGTAGGTTTATCGCTGTCATTTCTAGGTGTCATTTTACGATCGCTTTTTCTGAAGCAGGGTTGATAGCTGTCATGCCGCCAATGTCACTGTCATTTGACAGCTTCACCAAAATTGTGAAAGAGTCGTTATCTGTCACAAATGTGACGATCGCTTTCCTCTAAGTGCGAATTTGTCTTCAAATAATCATGGAGCCACTCACACCCATCAGACAGTTGTTTAGCACTCGCTAAACGCCAAAGTCGAATCATTTTGTCTCGACCCGCTGAAGCAAGCATCTTCCCATCTGGGCTAAAGCTGGCATCCCAAACCCAATCTGTGTGACCTGAAAAAGTTTGAAGTAGGCTGCCATCCGACGTTTTCCAGAGCTTAATTGTTTTATCAAAGCTAGCCGTTGCAATCAAACTTCCATCCGGGCTAAAACGCGCAGTCATCACACGCTCATTATGTCCTTCAAGCGATCGTAGAAGGCTGCCATCTGACGTTTTCCAAAGTTTAACCGTTTTGTCGTCACTCGCGGTTGCGATCATTTTTCCATTCTGGCTAAAACTGATGCCGTTAACCTCATCTTTATGTCCTGTGAGCGATCGTAGAAGTTTGCCGTCTCGATCCCAAAGCTTAGCTGTTTTGTCATCACTTACAGTAGCAATCGTTCGTCCATCTGGACTAAAACTGATATCCACAACATTCTCTTGATGGTTGCTATTCCATTGCTTTTTGATTGTTCTATCGCCTAAGTTCCAAAGAATAACACTTCTATCACTTCCAGTTGAAGCAAGAGTTTGACCGTCTGGACTAAAGCTAACTTTCATCACCCAGCCTTGATGTCCTTGTAAGGTTGCAAGCAATATCCCTTCTCGGCTCCAAAGTTTGATCGTTTTGTCCCAACTAGCAGTTGCAAGAATTCGATCATCGGGGCTAAAGCTGACGCTCCAGACTCGATTGTTATGCCCTTTGAGAGTTGCGATCGCGCTTCCTGCCCGGCTCCAAAGTCTAGCTGTGTTGTCTTGACTAGCAGTTGCAAGAATTTGACCATCGCGGCTGAAATTAACCCCGTACACTTCCCCTGTATGTCCTTGCAGAATTAAAGGCAGGCTGTCCCCAATCTTCCAAACTCGAACCGTTTGATCGAAACTGGCGGAAGCGATCATTTGGCTGTCTGGGCTAAATTGAAGGCTTGTGACTCGATCTTCATGCCCCTTCAATGTTTTGAGCAGTGTGCCCTGTCGATTCCACAGTTTAATCGTTTTGTCACTGCTTGCTGTCGCAATCGTCTGTCCATTGGGGCTAAAACTGACACCCATCACGCGATCGCTATGTCCTTTCAACGTACTCTTGAGTTTTCCAGATCTGTTCCAGAGTTTAACGGTGTAGTCCCAACTGGTAGAAGCGATCGTTCGCCCATCAGGGCTGAAACTGACCTGATAAATCTTGTCCTCGTGCCCTTTGAGCGTTCTGAGTTGATTGCCCGATCGATTCCACAGTTTGATTGTTTTGTCTTCGCTCGCGGATGCGATCGTCTGTCCATCGGGGCTGAAGCTCACGCTTGTGACTGGGCTTTCATGCCCCTTAAATGTTTTAATCTCATTGCCAGAGCGACTCCATAGTTTGATCGTTTTATCCTTACTGGCAGAAACAATCATCTGTCCGTCTGGACTAAAGTTCACGCTTGTCACTGCACCCGTATGTCCGTGAAGTGTCTTAACTTTGTTGCTCGATCGATTCCACAGTTTGATCGTCTTATCTTCGCTTGCAGAAGCGATCGTCTGTCTATCAGGGCTGAAGCTTACGCTCGTGACCGAACCATTATGACCTTTGAGCGTTTTGAACTCACGACCATCGCGGTGCCACAGTTGGATTGTTCCATCTTCACTTGCAGACGCGATTAGTTGTCTATCAGGCTGTTTATCAGAGCTGAAGCTCACGCTCGTGACCGAGCCATCATGACCTTCCAATCGATTGGACTCCTGAATCGCGCTGACCACCTGTTGCAGAATGCTTGCTGTTTTGGTTTTCAGATCGCCTGGAACTCCAATCGTGCCTTGTAACGCTTGTAACTCTTGTAACTCTCGCCTTGCCTTGACGCTTTCGACGAGTGCTTCGAGTTGTTTAGTTTCTAATTGCTGATTTGTGCCAAGTAATCGTTCAGCCGTCGCGTTCAATGTTTGAATCCGTGAAACCTTAGACGCTCTACTCGCCTCCTTCTCAACCCTAAGCGCTTCATCTGCCACCATAAGCGTTGCCAGTGTGCCAATAAACGAGAGGGCTAAAATGGCAGACCCCATCCGAATCTGCCGTTTCGCTTTTCGTTGTTCTTGCTCTTGACTCGCACTCAAAAACTGATAATCCTGAACACTCAAGCTTTTGTCGGCTGCCCAAATTTGAGCCTGGTAGAATGCTTGCCCTTGTAACAAATGGGAGGCATCCTGTTGCTTAGAAGCGACCCAAGCTGTAAGTTTCTTAGCATAGGGACGTAGCTCCGATAAGGCTTGATCAACCCATTTTTGGTCGAAAACAGTGGCATAGATGCGATTATAAACGCTTAGTGTTTCCTGCTGCTTGACCACCAAGCCCGATAACCGCAACTCCACCTGTTCCGGACTACCGTTGGCAGCGACTTGACCCTGTTGCAAAATTTGCTGATAAAGTCCGAGCAGTTGGGCTGCCCGTTTCTCGTTTCTCAAGATGCGATCGCGAATCGTCTTTAGATGTTCTGGCTGATCCTGAGTCTCCCAATTTTGAATCACATTTTGGTGGACAAAGTTCTCAATCCACTCTGAAATGTTGTCGCTCAGTTCAGGAGGACTCTTTTGAACCAAACTACATAGTTTCTGAGTTAAAAAGGGCTGTCCGCCTGTCCAGGCTAATATCTCTTTTAGCACGGCTTCAGAATGGCTCACGTTCTCGGTCAATCCTTCAGCGAGCGGCTGGGCTTCATGCAGTTGGAACCCTGTTAGATCGATGGTTCGACCAATATTAAAGGGTGTACGGTTCTTGTCCTGCACTAAGTCCGAAGCCGTTGCTACGCCTAGTAGCGCAAACGTCAAGCGTTGATATGCTGCCACATGATCACGTTTGTTGTAGCACGATCGAATCATCGCAAAAAAATCGTCTTTAAAGTCCAGGCTGAGAGTGCTGTCAATTTCATCAATGAAAATCACGATCGGTTGGCAGAGTTGAACGAGCAGCACAGACTCAATGAAAAGATCTAGACGACTTACCGCAGAAAGATAGTCATGTTCACGCCACCAAGTTCGGAAGTCTAATTCGAGCTTTAGGCTATTTACGATCGTGCTAACTAGCCCTGCATACCAGCGATCGGGTGTGACTTGTTGCGTTCCGATCGCGGTCACATCAATCACAACACAGATGATTTGATCCGCTTGCAGACGGCGCATGGTTCGGACGCGCAAACTTGACTTGCCCATCTGCCGCGAATTGAGCACGTAACAGAACTCGCCTGACTTTAACTCCTCATAGAGATCTTGATCCGCCTGCCGCTTAACATAAGTGGGAGCATTGGGGGGTAAACTGCCCCCAACTTGGTATTGATAGGTTGGGGTTTGTGCTGAACTCATCAAAAAATACCTACACGTTTGTTAGCGATCGCGAAAATACCGAAGATACAGCTCACAGCGAGGCGTAACAACATGATTGCCTTCTAATCTCACAAGCCCCATGCTGTAAAGCTTAAATGCTAGGACTGATTTCAACGAAACAGGAGCGTTTGTGTTTACAACTTGATGAAACGCTGTTGCTAACTCTGGATACTTTTCTAAGTTCCATAGCTGATGGCGGAGATGATCACCATAACATCCTGATTCAGTTGTCGCTTGGCTCAATATCTGGTCCAGCGTGATGTTCTCGTGAGCAACCTGATACAGCGCCATTCGCACCAAGAAAGGATGTCCCCCAACTAAATTCATGAGTTGCTCAACCTGGGAATCTGTCCAGTTTAATTGGTATCGCTGAGCTAAATTCTGAACTTGCGTTTGCGTAAACTCTGGTAACTCGATCGAAAGACCTACGTTAAATGGCGATTGGTTTGAATTCATCGGGATGTAAACATCTGTAGAGTGAACGATAACGAACCGAAGCTTTTCCCAACTGCCTTGATCGCCATACCTTGCTTTTTCATACCAAGCTCTCAACAGTCCAAGAAAATCATTCGCAACGTCTGGGTAAGCAAATACACGATCGACTTCATCTAAGCCAATGACTAAGGGACGTGTTGTTTCTGCCAATATGTAGTTCTCGAAATAAGTAGTGCTGTTATAGTTGCCATCAAAAATGTCGTCCCAGTACTCGGCTAACTGATTGGGTAAACCCAGCTTTTGACCGACAGAACCGCAAACCCATTGCATGAGTTTCTCTAAATTACTTAAAACGCTACTAGAGGTTAACTGAAAGCTTAAACAAACCGTATGACAGTCATGCTCTCTCGCCTGATGGAGAACCCTTGCCATCAATGAGGTCTTACCCATCTGCCTCGGCGCTTTAATTCTGATGAGCGCTCCTAGATGAAGAATTTCCTGATAACAATTCGATTCGATCGGGGGACGTTCGATATAAAAATCAGAGCTAAGCGGCACCTGACCTGTCGGGTATTCTCGTAATGCGATTGGGGCAGTAGGAGAAATATTTTTTTGGGTTAGCAAATTCTTCTCCGCCGAGTGGGGCAATAGATTTTGAATGGCTTCAACGATCGCAGAAGTATCCTCTGTTGATGTCCATCTCCACCACGGGAAGTCGGCTAAGGAGTCGTATACATCGGGATTCAGCACAACATCTAACCCAACCTGAACCCAAAGAATTGCGGGACTATTTTGAGAATCGTATAACTCCAGAGCGAAGTAAATTTCTTTTGTGACCACCTCACTGATCGCCGCTTGAGATAACAGAAGTACATAACAATCACATTGTTCTAATGCTTTAGTAAAGTGCTTAAACCAGTCTGCACGCTGTCGCAGTTTTTCTTCAGAGATGAATACATTTCGTCCCACCAATGCGATGCGTAACTGTTGCGCTAATTCGGCTTCTATCGAAAGTTTGCCATCCCACTCATCCGGATCGATAATGTCTGTGGGTTGCAGATTTAAGGGACAGACGATCTTTCGCACTGACTCTCGTTCCACCTTCTCTACACGATCGCGCAGTCGCTCCACTGTATCTAGAGAAACGCCTGCTCGGTTCGCAAGTGCCTTGGGAGACCAGCCTTTGCTGATCCGCCTCTGTTCCAGAATCTCGATGCCTTCCCTTGTGGCTCGAACGCCGCGACTTTTACGACTTTGGGTCATTATCAGCCTCACTGAGCGGTTCCGTCTGTGTTGCACTAATCGCTACCCACACTTTATCGAGTTTTAGACAGCCGTTGTAATGCACATCACTGAAGTTAATGTATCTGCCTTCAACTGCATCGATCTGCTCCTGCCTAAACAGTCAAAGCTTGCCTATGCTGATTGTAAAAACATGAGTAAAGTTATGTTTCAAGCAAATCAGGTTCTGCAAGAGCGTTACCAACTTCAACACCCGTTAGGGCGATCGTTCCAAGCGAGGCAAACATGGCTTGCCACAGACTTAGCTACCGATGTCTACGAGTTGGTTGTTATCAAGCTCTTAGTATTTACTGAGATTCAGCAATGGCAAGACTTAAAGCTGTTTGAACGAGAGGCGGAAATCTTAAAGTCTCTTGACCATCCTCGAATTCCACGCTATCGCAACTATTTCTTGGTTGATCCGCAGGCTGATTCTCCATTCTGTTGGTGGGGCTTAGTGCAAGATTATATTCCCGGAACCTCGCTAAAGCAATTAATCGAAGACCGTAAGCGGTTTAGCGAAGAAGAAGTGCGGCGAATCGCGATCGACATTCTGCAAATTTTGCACGATTTGCACGAATTAAAGCCACCGGTGCTGCATCGCGATATTAAACCGAGTAATCTGATTTTGGGTGCAAACAATCAGGTTTACTTAGTTGATTTTGGGTCAGTGCAGGATCGCGCCACGACCGAAGGCGCAACGTTTACGATCGTCGGCACTTACGGTTATACTCCACTGGAACAATTTGGCGGGCGAGCGGTTGCCGCATCAGATTTGTACGGATTGGGAGCAACGTTAATTCATTTGCTGACTGGAATTGCTCCGATTAATCTACCCCAACGCAATCTGCGGATTGAGTTTCGCGATCGCATGACAGATTCTAGTTTTGTCCGGTGGCTAGAGAAGCTAACCGAACCTGCCTTGGAGAATCGGTTTACCAGTGCCCGTGAAGCCCGCGAAGCACTGGAACAAGGGATAGATTCAATGATTCCAATTCGGGACAGAATTCAGACTGTTTCCTCTAAGCAATCGAAGAAAATTCAACGCATCAGTCCTCATCTTGTCATCGAGCAAACTCCACAAATTCTCAAAATCAAGGTTCGTGAACGTTCACCCAATCTTAGTGATAGTATTCTTCCGCTTGCGTTCTACCTCTTCTACCTCGCTTGGGCTTTTATCAGCTTTACGTTGTTGCCATTCGCTGACGGAGCTTACGCATTCACCCTTGGGTTCATCCTGGCTTACCTGATCTCGATCGGTAAAATTCTGTGGGAAGCCAGAGACAGAAAAGATTCTCCTGCAAGTGGAAATTCGATTCAATTTGATAGGAGATGCGATCACTTTATGGTGATCACTCGATCGTGGTTTTCTATAAGACGAGAATCAGGCAGGCTCTCAGCCATTCGATATCTTTCGATTACTTCATCTCAAGTGTCTACCACCCATACATCGCACCGGGACTGGACAGTTATCATTCGAGCCGACCAGAATTATAGATTGAATTGGAAACTCACTGAAGAAGAGTCTATCTGGCTGGTGAATGAGATTCAGACCTGGCTGAATGCGAAAAAATAGTGCAAATCGATGAACTTAAGGTATCTGCCCTTAACTGCACTGTACTGCCCCTATTCAAAGCCTCAACGACTAGATATTCTGGTGAAATAGAGACGGTGATAGGTACTTCTGACAACAGCTTTGCTCTTTCATTCCCTAGTAGACTCTGAAGGAGTTTCAACCTGATGAATCAGCCACTAATTACAAAAAATACGAGGGGCACAGGGACTCGTATCAGACAGTTAACGCTTGCAATCCTGTGTTCTGTCCCGTTCGGTGGGTTGCCCTTAATGGGGGCGGGATGGATGCTCGTGAAGCTCCCCGATTTCTATCAAGTTGAAGTAGCTTTTCGCGAAAAAGCGCTTCTAACATCTGGAACTGTCACTCAAAGGAAAGAAGTCACGAATTGTTATGCAACGGGCGGCTTTGGAACTGGTTGCACATCCAGTTGCGACCTGAAGGTGAAGTTTTTTACAAGCAACGGAAAAATCTCTGAATTTTGGGATTCTTGCTACAAGTCTGCGAATGAAAATCAAGCGGTTCCAGTTCTGTATGACCCGACGGGTGTCAGCAAGGCGCGGATCGATCGAGGAGATACACCTGAGAGCCTTGCACAAGATCATTTCGTTTGGAGCATCGTCATAGGATTGGTAGGAATCATCTGCCTAAATTATTGTTCACCCGAAAACAATTAAAAATCAAGTGACGTTCTCACTGCTCGGTCAATGTTCATCGCATCTTAAACAGTACCGTGAATCAAAGAAGAGCAACCCCTTCGCAATCAAGCAACGAAGCCTTTATCTAATACTTCGGGAGAAACAAGAATGCGTTTAAGTCACTTTCGGATTTCTGCTGCGATCGTTGGACTTGTCCCAACTACGATCGTTGGATTCGCCCTGATTGCCAATACACAGATCGAGCCAGCTAGGGCTGCTACAGAGCTTTACCATATCGCAGGAGGACGGTTTGATCCTAAGCCACCTCCGCCTCGTCCTCTTTCTCAGAGGGAGATAGATGCAATCATCCGACGACAACAGCGACAATGTCGTCCGAATCCACTAGATGCCCTTATTGCGCCTGGAGAAAGAAGAGCCTATTACGAAGCGTGTTCACGTCCCAGATCACGAGTCAAAATCAGAACACCAGTCAGATTCAGACCACCATTTAGGTGAGTTTCACTGAACACAAACCCTTCAGAGAAACCTTTTTCTTAAGCAAGTGATGAGCTTCTCAACTTAGGAAGCGATCGAGATTAATGTTGCGATCGTTCAACCACTTCTCTGGGTTGGCAGGTAGCCATGCTGCACTACGTAACTCAATTTATTTTTGCCGAGATTGTGTCGAATGAGCGATCGTTCCACTATCCATCACAGAAGCTTCTCAGGCATAGCCCGGTTCAGTTTTGAACATGAATCAGTTGAATTGGAGAAAAATCATGCAAAATCAAGCACAGCAAATGGTTAATTCAGAAGATGTTTTGATTCCTCTTTCTGAGGATGAGCAAAATTCTATTCAAGGCGGCGTATTTCCTGTTCTAGCGGGGATCTATATTGCTGCTAGATTCGCTGCTCCCTATGTTGTCAGAGGAGCAGTCGCTGCTGGCAGCAGAATCGCTAACGGTTACCGTAGATCAAACGAGGCGGTGAAGAATCATCCACTACCAACAACGGTAGTATCAACGGGTGCTGGAGCGGCTGCTGGCTACTATCTCGGCAGCCGTCACGATCAGCAACAAGGTCAGCAACAAGGTCAGGGGGGGTGAAGATTAAGTTTGTCCCAAAGTGAGGTTCTTTAGATCATAAGTCTGATTGATATGGTATGTAGTGTAAGCATTTCATGCATCTCTGCGTTTTCAAGCGAGTAGCGTTACGAATTGCTTGCACTGCTTGCCGGGAGTAACTTGCAATGACCACAAAACCACCGATGATTCAGCAAGCCTTCTTTCCAAGTCCCAGAGTCAAGGCTCATCAGTTTTGGCGAGGCATGGCAAAGCGATATCCCTTCTTCCAGCAGCAGAGTGCAGCCGATTGTGGGGCAGCTTGTTTAGTAATGGTGGCACGCTATTGGGGCAAACGATTCAGCATCAATCGATTACGCGACATTGCGAACGTGAATCGGGAGGGTGCTTCGCTCAGAGGATTGGTGAGCGCGGCAGAAAGTATTGGGTTTGCAGCTCGACCTGTGAAAGCAAGTCTGAAAAAACTAGCAGAACAAGACTTACCCGCGATCGTGCATTGGGAAGGCAATCACTATGTTGTGGTTTACAAAGTGACGCACGATCGCGTGATTCTCTGTGACCCTGCGATCGGTCAACGGAGTCTCACTCATCAGGAATTTAAATCGGGTTGGACAGGCTACACCCTACTACTACAACCGACGGTCTTTCTGAAAGAAGTCGATGAAGACACACAGACGATCTGGCAATTCTTTGAGTTAGTCAAACCGCATCGATTTGTTTTATTTGAAGTGTTTGTGGTTTCTGTTCTAATTCAGATGATTGGATTAGTCACACCCTTACTCACTCAGCTATTGCTCGATCGCGTCATTGTTCAACGCAGTTCGGTGACGTTGACCGCCGTTGGTATCGGATTGCTAATTTTCGGATTATTTCGAGTCGCAATGACCGGACTCCGACAGTACTTGCTCGATCACACCGCTCAAAAGATTGGTCTCGCCTTAGTTATCGGCTTTATTCGACATACGTTCCAGCTACCACTTTCTTTCTTTGAATCTCGTTATGTGGGAGATATTCTCTCTCGTGTTCAAGAAAACAATAAGATTCAACGGTTTCTCACCGGGAATGCTTTATCGATCGTCTTAGATGTCATGACTGTTTTTGTGTACCTGAGCTTGATGTTTTGGTACAACTGGCGAATGGCATTACTAACCTTAACGATTCTGCCACCGATGCTCTTACTGACCTTGATCGCAACCCCATTTTTACAACGAATTTCGCGTGAGATTTTCAAGGCAGAAACCGCAGAAAGTAGCTATCTCATTCAGGCAGTCAGTGGTGTCCGAACGGTGAAATCGATGGCGATCGAACAAACGGTGCGTTGGCGTTGGGAAGACCTACTGAGTAAAGCTGTAAGGACGAGTTTTGCGGGTCAAGTTCTCGGCAATCGATTAGAAATTTTGAGTGCCACGATCGAAACATTGTTCACAACAGCTTTGTTGTGGTTTGGTGCATGGCAAGTGATTCAAAATCAACTCACGATCGGGCAATTAGTCGCGTTCAATCTGCTGGTGGGAAATGTCATCAGTCCCTTTCAGCGATTGATTACCGTATGGGATGACTTGCAAGAAGTCGTGATTGCGATCGAGCGAATCAATGATGTGCTAGAAGCAAAACCCGAAGAAAATCTCTGGAAGCAAGATCGTCAAGTGTTGCCTGCAATGCGCGGACAGGTTCGTTTTGAAAACGTCACGTTTCAGTACCATGCTGGTAGTGAAAATACGCTCTCAGAAGTCAGTTTTGAGGTGCGACCTGGGGAAATGGTGGCACTAGTGGGGCGCAGTGGTTCTGGTAAAACAACGATTTCTAAGCTACTTCTTGGACTCTATTTACCGACTGGAGGCAAGATTTCGATCGATGGTTATGATCTGACGACGCTCTCAATGTCGTCACTACGGCAGCAGATTGGAGTAGTCGATCAAGATACCTTCTTATTCGGCGGCACGATTCGAGAAAACATTAGTGTTGCCTATCCAGAAGCGACTTTAGAAGAGATTATTCCGGTAGCACAACTCGCAGGAGCACATCAATTTATTCAGGAATTGCCGATGGGCTATGAAACTGCCATTGGAGAAGGAGGCGGAATGCTTTCTGGCGGACAGCGACAACGACTGGCGATCGCGCGGGCGCTCCTGGGTGATCCAAAACTACTAATTCTGGACGAAGCAACTAGTAATCTCGATGCCGAATCTGAACGCATGATTCAAACGAATCTAAATACGATTCTGCGCGATCGTACAACAATCCTCATTGCTCACCGACTATCCACAGTGCGTCACGCCGATCTGATTCTCGTACTCGATCAGGGTCGGTTGATCGAACAAGGCACACATGACGAGTTGATGGCAGAGCGAGGACACTATTTTTACCTGAATCAGCAGCAGCTAACCCTTGCAAGTTAATTGACTATGACATCAGAACAGAGCAGTTAAACTCTAGATATCAACACAGTGTCGCTATGCCTGAGCGTTTTGATACTCGATCTCCGTTGACCTCTAAACAGTCCCATTCCCTTGATAAACCTGTGGATTCCGAAGGACAAGTTCTTCAAGCTCCTAAAAGGATTGCTCCAGATCAAAGCTGGTCAAACTCTGCTCAAGAATTACTCGATACACTTCCGCGAGCTTGGACAAAAGGATTGCTCTATGCCCTAATAGGATTTGCAACGATTGGACTTCCCTGGGCAGCATTCTCAAAAGTCGAGGAAACCGGAAGTGCAAAAGGACAACTTGAACCCCAGGGCAAGAGCTTTCGATTAGATGCTCCGGTTGCCGGAACCGTAACCCGAATTCATGTCAAAGTCGGACAAACCGTAAAAGCAGGGCAAGTTCTGCTAGAGCTAGATTCGGACATGGTGCAGAATGAGTTGCAGCGCACGAAAGAGCAGCTTAGAGGGCTACGAGGGCAAGCGGTTCAGTTTGAGCTAGTCAAACGTCAACAAGAAACTGCTGCACGATCGCAACTGAGTGCGAGTCTCAGAAACGATACGCTACTTCGAGCAAAACTCGCTCAAGATCTCAACGAAGTGGAACGCTACAAAGAACTACAGAGGCTTGGGGCTGTGCCTCAAGTCAAAGTGGTGGAAATGGAACGAACCGTACTCGACAGCCGACAAGCAGTAGAGCAGGCAAAAGCTGAACTTCATCAGATGCAAGAGGAACGGGGCAGAATCATCAAAGAACTCAAAGCGAGACTCATTTCAATCGATACAGAAATTGCTCAAACCCAGAACCAAATCAGAGCGCTGGAACCTCAGTTAAAACAGCGTGCCATTCGTGCGCCTGCTGACGGCACTGTGTTTGAGTTGCCGATTCAACGGACGGGGGCTGTGGTTCAACCGAGTCAATTGCTCGCTCAAGTTGCTCCCCAATCGTCTCCGCTGATTCTTCGTGCTCAATTACCGAGCCAAGAAAGCGGCTTCGTGAAAGTGGGAATGCCGATTAAACTTAAGTTTGATGCTTACCCGTTTCAGGATTATGGAGTGGTTCAAGGGCGGTTACACTGGATTGCACCGGATTCTAAATCGGTTGAAACGCCGCAAGGACAAGCCCACGTCTTTGAGGTGGAGGTGAGTCTGGATCAAGATTACATTTCAGGTCAGAACCAGCGAATTAAGCTGACTCCTGGGCAAAGCGCGATCGCAGAAATCATTGTACGAGAGCGTCGGGTAATTGATTTTGCACTCGATCCTCTGAAGAAACTGCAACGCGATGGATTGAAGCTATAATATTCGGAGCCTGTTGCTCAACTTCTTACCCAAGACGAATGCTCATTCCACAGTAATCAGTGGCTTTGGCAGACAAACTAAACAGCCCTCCCAGTCGAATCGCAAAGCCAAGCAAAAACAGCAATGCGGATCTCGTCGCAAGAATCGGAAGAAAAAGTAGGCGCTCTCTTGGACGATGCAGCTAATGATACCTTGCTTCAGTCGTTATTTTCAGCAAAGGATGAACCAAAACATTGATCTCGATACGACACTTGCCACGCTAGGACGCGATTTTCAGTCGATTCCTACGGATGAAGCGATCGCGCTCGTTGAAGCTTGGGCTTTGCAATTCAATCAGACTTCGCTAGGCGAAGATCTGCGTCAACTTGAGGAAGCGATTCACAACGACGGTAAAACAGACCGCGCATTGTCCGATATTTTGCTAAGTTTAAGTGCGAACACTGCTGCGGCAAGTAGTGAAGTCGGAGATGACGAAGTAACTGCGGCAAAGATTCAAGATATCGCAATGTTGCTTAGTGAGGCAGGAAACGCATTAAAATAGCATTCTTTGACTAAACATCATGCTGCTTAAACCAAGCCTGAAGACGTTTCCAAGCATCTTTCGCGTCTGCTTCTCGATAAGAGGGACGATAGTCCGCGAAGAACGCATGAGGCGCATTGGGATAAACAATGATCTCAGACTGGCTTGAACTCGACTTTAAGTTGTCGCGCATCTTCTCAACGGTACTGAGCGGGATACCTGTATCTTGACCGCCATACAATCCGAGAATTGGAACTTTGAGCGTTGGAGCAATATCGATCGGGTGCTTTGGAGTGAGCGCCGTTGATTCACCAACTAATCGCCCGTACCAAGCGGCTCCAGTTTTAACCTTGGAATTGTGTGCGGCATAAAGCCAAGTGATTCGTCCTCCCCAGCAGAAGCCTGTAATCGCCAGTTTGTCTGCATTTCCTTTAGCGGATTTGACTGCCCAATCGACGGTTGCATCTAAATCAGAAAGCACTTGAGCATCTGGTACTTTTGCCACGATCGAGCGAATCTGTTCAATGCTGCTCAGCTTTGAAACGTCACCCTGACGGACAAACATCTCTGGTGCAATCGCAAGATATCCTAATTTTGCAAATCGTCGAGTGACATCTTGAATGTGTTCATGCACCCCAAAAATTTCTTGAATCACCAGTACGATCGGGAAATTGTTTCCAATTGCAGGTGCAGCCCGGTATGCTGGGATTGCGCCATCTTGAACTGGAATCTTGACGGCTCCGGCAATTAATCCTGCTGCGTCTGTAGTAATCGTCGCTTTAGAAATAGGCTGCACTGCCAAGGCAAATCCTGTAGCAAGTGAAGCAGTGGTAATGAACTGGCGGCGAGTAATGGGTTTCATAACAAGATGCTATCGGCTGTTGGTAGTTTAGTCAACGATTTTGGAACTGGTTAAACATCCGCATACTGCCTGGCTATTTCAGAATAACTTTTACCGGTATCGTTGTCTTACATTTGGGGAACTAGAACAGGTAGATGGGGTTAGGGTGACAGCACACACAGTTAGGGCGATTTTCGCAAAATCTACCGAATTAGGTATTTCAAATATTAAGCCTAGCCAGTAGATTGGTGCCGATTAAGACTATCAGAATTTATTTATGCCAGAGGTCGAGCAGGTCTGTAATGCAATGCTTGCGTACATTCAAAACTCATTAGAAGCTTCTCATCCACTTTTTTCAGGGCTGCCCGTTTGCCCCTTCGTGCGATCTGCACGACTACAACAAAGATTGGAGTTTTGGGTTTATTCCTTTCAGATAGGCGACGACATAGATGCAGAAGTTTATCAGAAAATAAGGGAGATCTTCACCTCCAATCCTCAGAAAGACGTGCTGATCGTGCTTCATCCAGACCCCTCTGCAATCAGCTTTGAAACATTCAATCTGTTCATCGCAACCCTAAATCAGCAACTTAGCGCCTTGGGGTTAATTGCATTTGGAGGACATCCTGATGATCCGTTTGAAGTGAATGGAGTCCGAACTCGGCATGATCCGTTTATCAACTTCACAGTCCAGCCGATTCAGAAATTATTGGACGCTCGACAGAGGTTGATTCACAACAGTGACTATTACAGCGCTTGGAATGCTGAAGCGTTAAGTACAGTAGGAATTGAGATGATTGCGTCGTAACCTGAACGCCGTAATCTGAGAGAATAAACCGACTCAGTTCTAGATTAGCTGGATCGTCTAGCAGTACTTTCAATAGAGCGAGAAGCCGGGGCTTGTTGGATTGGACCGAGGTTAGCGAACAGCAGTGGATTTGAAGTGGCACAGTCGCTTCAAATCCACTGCTGCACAACGAGCAGGATGAACAACTCGTGCTTGGACATGGCACGATATCGTGGTCTATCCCACATTATCCTGACGCACTATCGCTTACAGTCCGGTCGCCGCAAAACCCACCAACTTAACGGGCGTTACTCCATCTTTGATGCCACCCAGCAAGGTTGCTGCTCCAGATTGCAGATTGATAGAGTAGAACGATGAATTAGATGTCGCAAACGCGTTGTTCGAGCCGTTTTTGGAGACGATATCAAAACCAGCACCCGCTGCAAAATCAATCCCTAACGAACCGACTAAGTTCTGAGTCCCATTGTTGGGCGGATCTTGAATGAAGAGTTGATCGGTGTCTGCATTAATGCCGTACAGTGTCGTTGAACTTGTTCCTGCAAAGTTATTGGTATAAGCTGCGGCAACAATTGAGTGAGTCGCACCATTCAAGTTGCCATCTGGCTGAACTCCATCCAGCATCAAGTTCGCATCTACGATCGCTCCGGTATCAGGATTAATCCGCAAATTCTGACCTGCATCACTCACCACCCGAATGCGATCGACGACCGGGTTAAAGTCAACGCCGAAAGCTTTACCGTTCAGATCGACTGCAAACGGGTCAGTGCCAACTTGAGTCGCCAGACCGCTGACTTTATCGATCGTGTAAAGGCGATCGCTGCTTCCAATGCCAAAGAGTTGTCCCGTACTGGGTCGAAAATCGATGCCGACTAGCGTTTCACCTTGTTGTAGCCCTTTGACATCGACTTGAGTGACGTTGTTAAGCGCGTTGGCGTTGAAGAAGGCTAAGTCACTAGAATCGGTCAGTCCAACAAACTCGGCTTTAGCAGGATCAGGTTTCACAATTGGACTTCTTGCGGCAAGACTAACGAGGTCAATTGTCTTTTTCCCGTCTTTGACATGACCGAGCGAGGTTGCTGCTCCGGATTGCAGGTCGATCGAGTAGAGCGATGAATTAGACGCGGCAAAGGCTGAGTTTACACCATTTTTGAAGACAATATCAAAGCCAGAACCTGCTGCAAAATCAACGCCTAGTGAACCGACTAAGCTTTGAGTGCCATTATTTGGCGGATTTTGGATGAAGAGTTGATCAGTGTCGGCATTAATGCCGTATTGAACTGTGTTAGGAGTGCCTGTAAAACTGTTCGTATAGGCGGTTGCAACAATTGAATCCGTTGCACCATTCAAGTTACCGTCTGACTGAACTCCATCCAGCATCGGATTGGCATCTACGATCGCTCCAGTGTCAGGATTAATCCGCAAATTTTGACCCGCATCGCTGACGACTCGAATGCGATCGACCACCGGGTTAAAGTCAACGCCGAAAGCTTTTCCATTCAGGTCTACTGCAAAAGTGCCACTCCCGACTTGAGTCGCTTTGCCAGAACTTGCATCGATCGTATAGAGGCGATTGCTGCTCCCGACTCCAAAGAGTTGTCCTGTATTCGGGCGGAAATCAACACCCAATAGAGTTTCACCCTGTTGTAGTCCTTTGACTTTCACAGTCGTGACATTGCTTAAATTATCAGCGTTGAAGAAGGCTAAGTTATCTTTAGCAGTCAGTCCAACAAAATCAGCCGTGGTTGGATCAGGCTTAGAAGAAGGCTTCTTTAACGATCGAAGATACTGCCCGATGGTGTTATCCGACAAATCTAATTTTGAGGAAGATAAAAACTGGTTGATGGGATCGCGAATCGCTCCAGTGTCTTGGATTCCAAAGCGACTCAGCACTTGATCCAACTGGTTAGAAAATTTGTTGCTATTGTATGAATTCATTTTTACCTAGGATTGAGCTTGGACAATAGCGGTACGGTGTCGATCGTGAATTGGATTCCTAAAGTTGAACAAAATTCTTTACGGCAGGAAGGGAAAGAGGAGACTGACTTCACAAGCGAATGCGCGAATCTATCTAAAGACTGACCTATGAAGAATTCAGTGCAAGCTATTAGGAAGGGTTAAAGCAAACTTTTCATCACGAGCGGACCTGCCGGAATGGGCGGAGCTACGACTGATTCTGCTGTCATCAAAAGCTGAGTCGCAGGTGTTCCACAGTCTGCTTGCAGGCGCGACCATTGCCCGGTTGCTGCTTCGTCACTTCTAAACTGCCCACACAGAGCGGGTTGGGTGCTGCCTTGGGGGATTGCCCATAGCCGATAAGCTTGACCTGCTGGTAAGTCGGGCAAATTCTGAATCGATACCACTAAAGCATTTTGGCTCGAATTAATCACGACGCTACCCGAAGCATTTGCTGCTTTGTCAGTTCCTCGCAAGGTATAAAAACGAGTGTTTGGTTGCTGCAAGGTTTTGACAATATTCTGATTGACTTGTGCTGTTTGCCGTAGCCGATAATGGTCAATTCCAAGAATCACAACCCCGATCGCAGCCGCGCCTAAAACAGCCTGCCTTGCAGTTTTCTGTGTCCACCGCGATCGCCAACGATTCCTTCGTTGCGCGGTTCGTTCCCGTTCAGCAGAATTTTGCCTGACCTCAGACAATGACTCATCAGGAATTGAAGAAGATTGATTCAGCCGTTCAAACAGCCGATCTTTCAAGTTCGTGGGTACAGGGACTAACGGAGCGCTGTAGGAAATTGCCCCAACGGTAGCTTGAAGTTCTGCCAACTCAGCCGCTAACTCTGGGGATGCTGCCGCTTGTTGCTCCACCCAAGCCCGCTCTGCTTCGTCCAGTAAGGCGAGAACATAAAGGGGAGCAAGTTCACAAAAGCAGCGTTCTTCGTGGTTCATGCGATCTAAGTCGTTGAGAGTCCCATACTAACTTGGCTTCCATGTATTGAGTGCGATTCTCAGTCGATGCAAGCCGAGCCGAATCCGAGTCTTGACTGTTCCAAGCGGTAGTTCTAGCTGAGTCGCGATTTCTGAATGAGACAGCCCTTGATAGTGAGCCAGTTCAATCACTTGACGCTGTTCGGCAGAAAGTTGGGCAAGTGCCGCTTGAATTTGGTCGCGCCGTTCTGAAATTAACACGTCTTGGAGCGGATCACTAGTGACTGAACTCATAGAAGCCTCGACGACGATCGAAGTTTTTTCGGTCTGCTGCATCGTTCGCAATCGAGCCAGCGTATGACTCCGAGTGATAATAAATAACCAAGTGTCTACCTGAGTTTTGGCAGCCTCGAATCGAATGGCGGTGCGCCAAACTTGCGCGAACACATCTAACACGACTTCTTCACTTTCTTGCACGGAGCCAAGAGTTTGAAAGGCGACGGCATAAAGAGTCGGTGCATAGCGATCGTACAGGGTTGCCATCGCCGCTTGATCTTGTTGGGCAATTCGCTTGATCAAAGAGAAGTCATCGGAAGCAGGCTCGATCGTCATGCCATTACTGCTACACTCCGGCAGCTTAAAACGTCGGTATCTTTAGAAGGATACCGACATTCAACCACGATCGCGATTCAGAATTAACGCGATCGGCGGTTTACCATAATCCCCGAACCTGGGTATCGGTTTGAGAATTGTCAGATGGATTAGGGGCTGAGGATTGCTGGTTGGGAGTCAGAATCGGCTTCACCAGCGCTAACACTTCCGTTTCAGTCGCATAGCCATCAAATGCTTCAGTTCCAAAAGGAATCGGCGACCCACTGCGATTTTCATTGTAGATCACGCTTTTAGCATCGCTAATCCACGGGCGCACATCCGCACCCAGTAGCGTTTGGCGCAGATATCGGATTCCAGCCGCATGTCGTGCTTCAACCGAATGAATTTCTAAAGCGCCTGCCAGGACGACTTTACCCGCTTCGCCTGCCGCCAGTAAGTTTTGCACTTGCCCTTTGTAAGCAGCGACCCCCAAATCTTCAACATACTGCCCCGCTAGCAGCAGATCCGTCGGATTAGCAAACGGATCGCGTCCCAAAATTGCACTATAGTTTGGGTTTGCAGGCAGTTGAATGGAATTCGGATCGCCCCCGATCGATTTCAATACAGTGGAAAGATCGACGACGTGCTGTGCTTCATCTTGTCCGTAGGAAACCAGTGCAGCCTTGGCAATTTGGGAAGCACCAGATAAGCGTCCGGTCTGAGCTTCCGCGATCGCACGACGGTAAAAGTCAGCTTCTAGTTTTTCCAAAGTCAGCGCGTATTCTACAACTTGACGCGGTGTCATTGTTGCAGTTTGAGCATGAGCCGGAGCAGTCATCCAAGTCGTTGAGAATAGTAAGAGAAACATCAGCACTAGAGCAATTCGACTAATGCTGATAAAACTTCTTCTCAGGAGCAGGATCAGTCGTTGTACGGAAAGCGTTTGGGGCATGATTTGAGTCAAAAAAGGTTTCATCGTTCAGAAATTCCTTGAGCTAGGCAACTAACGTTCCAGTGATCGGATTGTTCAAGAGTTTGAAAGAGCTAACCGCAGCCACAACTTGCTTCGGCGTGTATAGCTCGTCGTAGGCGCGTCCTTTAAAGGGATTCAGGTTTGCAGTTAGGTTTGCATCTTGCACAAGTCGATCGCGATCCGGTTCGGTGCTGGGTCGTCCAGCGAGTTGTCGCACTGCCGCAGAATGACGACCCTCGACCGAGACGATCGAACCTGCCGCCAAGATGTAGGTGGGATTCGTTAAGCTTGGTCCTGCACCGTTGTAGGCATGAACCCCTAAATCTTCGAGCGTCACTGCGGTGTTCAGAATTTTGTCTCGGCTTGTAAGCAGCGCATTGAGTGCGCCAGTATTTAAGCTAAGATCGCGAGTCTGAAACAGGGCATTACTTCCCAAAACTTGACGCAGAAATGTCACATGTGAAGCTTCATGGCTACCGATCATGCTGAAGTAATCACGCTCTTTCGGGTTGGTAATCTTGCCACTTTTGAGTGCGGCTGGATAGAACGCTGCTTCTAGTTCTTCGAGTAGCAAAGCGAAGTTCAGGATACCAATATCGTCTGCATTGAAGGTGAGTGTTTTCGCACGAGTTTGTGCCATCACCATTTTGGGAGCGGTTGCGAGGAGCATAGTACCAACGCCTACCATTCCCCATTTCAGGGCACGACGGCGCGAAAAAATAGCTCGATCGAGGTCGAGTGATGTCAAAAGATTCATAAGGACTCAAGGTTGAAGAACTGACACAAATATCAGGACGGATTTGAGTGTATCTAGGAAAACCCGTGATTGATTTGCTTGTCCTCAAGATAGAAGGAATTACGATCGAGCATTTCCATCTAAAGAGTGAGGATGAATACACCTTTAGATAGATTCGTAAATCTCGTTCTATCCGTGTAAAAGCCGTGAATCAGATTTAAACTCGTTATAAAACTTAATTAAGCTGTCTTTCCACTGGAGTTGAAAGGCTATTCACGATGGCGATCGCTGTGTAGAAGAGCCGTTTTGCTGCGGTTCAACATACAATCTCCGAGTCGGGTAGGGAATCCCAATCTGAGCATGATCGCAAGCAGTTTTAAGCGCAAGGATCACACGGCTCTTGGTCTGTCGAATTTCTGCAATTTGCGGCTTTGTCCAGTAGCGCACCATCAAATTGATCGAACTTTCACCAAATTCAACCAAATCGATTTCAGGTGCAGGCTGAGATAGGACTCCTTTCACTTCGAGCACTGTTGTAAGCAAGAGATCTAGTGCTTCGGGTAGTGCTGTTTGATAGTCAATTCCCAACGCTAGATCCGTGCGTCGATGCGGAAATGCAGTCAATACATGAACCGGGCTGGTGAAGACGATCGCATTGGGAATCACAACTCGTTCGCCATCATAGGTACGAATCTGAGTGGAGCGAATGGTAATTTCTTCCACCGTTCCCTCAAAACCATTCACAATAATCTGATCACCTAAACGAAACGGCTCGTTCAGCAGCAGTAAGACACCCGCGAGAAAGTTCTTGAAAATATCTTGGAAGGCAAACCCGATCGCTACTGAACCCAAACCGAGCAAGCCAATGATATCTCCTAGACGCATACTCGGAATCGCGATCACACAAGCAATCAGCACCCCAACAATCCAAGCGGCAACATAGCTGGTTTGAATGAACAGCGACTGAAGCGACAAGCTTCGTACTGTACGACGGGCTGCAATCGCCACCAGCCGCTGTATAAATCGAGCAATATACCGGGTAATGAGAAGAATGGCGATCGCAAAAAGATACCCTGGCATCAAGCGAATACCATCGCCGACTAAGTTCAGCAGGCTAGACCGAATTTGCTCAAGCAATGCGCTCATCGATTCATCGATAGGAATAACGGGAACAATTTACGGTAGACCACTGAGAAAGGCATCGATCGCGATTACTCAACAGATCGAGCAATCTCTGACTGTTGACAAGCAGCAAGAATCCGCTGGTCATTAGCGCTAATTGTCCGAATCGAATCGAATCCCGTCAGTGCTGTGTCTGCTTCAATCGATTGCGGTTCCCCAATCACTGTTGCTTGCACATCTAACGTATTCCCGCGCATCTCACCCGCAAAACACGAGAACTCAGAGCGCGGCATATAAAAAGCCCCAACCACTTTTCCGTTCTGATGCTGAAATAACACATATTCATGTTGAAGCTGATTCGGTTGAGGCACGTCACTGTAGAGGTAGATGCCATTGGGTAAAGATGAACCCTGAGATTGGCTCTGACGGGCTTCAACCGCTTGCTCTCGGATTCCCAGACCAAGCAGGGTGAGCGGAAGTAATGTTGCCGTTGCAAGTGTTGTCCAAATGGATTGAACAGGTGCAGGTGGAATCATGCTGTCTTCTCCTTGCGTACTGTGTGGGTAACAGGTTAGACGATGCTTTCTGCCATACTCCTGTGGCAAAGGTGGTAGTTAAAAACAATCTCGATCTACCTTTGGGCAGAGATAGTAGGATTCAATGTCGCCGATGTTACAAAACAGCTTCGCGATCGTTCAACTGAAGATGAATTGCGATCACTATTGACTAAACTATAGACTCGAACTGTTTCGATATAATTGCGTGATAGTCGTTTTAGAGATTGTTCAAATTGTCGCTGTGCTTGAGAGATTGCCCAAAAATTCTCCAGTTGCCGAACCTTGGAGATCAGCGTTTACGCCCTAAGAAGTACTAGCTACCTCAAGCGGGTGCGTTACACTAGCTCATCTGAATCAGAGCGTGAGATCGGTGAAGCGATCGCAGAATCTGAGTTAATCAGGAGGAAATCATATGAACGTGAAAGAACTCATCGAGCGGTATGAAGCAGGTGAAAGAGACTTTAGCAGAATTGACCTACAAGAGGCGATGCTGGAAGGCATCAACCTCAGTGGAGCAGATTTAAGTGAGGCATCGCTCGATGGAGCGAACTTAAAACGAGCAAGGCTGAACAATGTGAATTTGAGCAGTGCAAATCTGAATGGAGCCGATTTAAGCCAAGCGGATTTAACCGGAGCCGATTTGAGCGATGCAATCCTAGATGGCGCAATTTTGGAAGCAACGATTCTGGACAGTGCAAACTTGAGTCAAGCAGATCTAAAGATTGCAAACCTGACTCAAGCTGACTTGGTGAATGCTGGACTACAACAAGCTGACTTAAGTGGCGCGAATCTAGAAGGCTCTGACTTAAGTGGGGCAGATCTCGCGATCGCCAATCTCAACAAAGCCAATCTCGCTGAAGCTGCCCTCGAAGAAGCCAACCTAACTGGCGCGAATTTAGAAGGTGCAAACTTAGAAGGGACGCTTTTGGAGACTGATCCGAATCATCCTTAGACCATCTCTACGGAGCTACAGGTCTCGATGGCGTGATCTCGATATTGTTGGGAAGTAGTCTTCCAGTCGTGGAATAGTTGTACAGTAGATAGCCCAACCCTGCAAGCACTAGAATCGCAATCACTGCTCCTAAAATGCCAGTCCCCGAGCGCCGTCGAGATAACGCCATTCGGTCTTTCAATCCATCTCGGTAGCCTCTAAGATAGTCCGCGCTTTCTGTGTTGTTTGGTAAACCTGTATTGTCTCTAATGTCTCTCATCACTGCACCTCGTCAATAATCTTCATCACATAAATTTTATGAGCATCCTAGCTCGAATCTAGAGGGCTAGCTTCTATCGTAAAGTAGATTGAGTATTCGTAATATTCATTGACTTATGAATTGCACGATTGGCTTCGCCAAGCTCCGAAGGATCGCATTCTCGTTTCTAATCACTGTCATTGTTCGATTTGCCGCAAAGTACGTGGAGCAGCGTTTGGAACCTTTGGTCATCAGAAAGATGGGTAGAAACCCCGTGCTTCTAGCACGGCTTTACAATCTCTTACGCTTCTCACAGAATAAACGCTATAGTGTGAGACATGACGCAGAAAGCCTTCAAGTACCGTTTCTATCCCACGCCTGAGCAAGAATCTTTGCTGAGACGCACGATGGGCTGTACTCGTTTGGTCTATAACCGTGCTTTGGCTGCAAGAACTGAAGCTTGGTACGGTGAGAGCAAGCGAATCGGGTACATTGAAAGCTCTGCAATGCTGACTCAATGGAAAAAGCAAGAAGACTTGGATTTTCTCAATGAAGTGAGCTGTGTTCCCTTGCAGCAGGGATTGAGACATCTTCAGAAGGCGTTCTCCAACTTCTTTGATGGACGAAATATCCCACCTTCAAGAAAAAATGCAATGGCGGAAGTGCAGAGTTCACCAAGTCTGCATTCAAGTGGAAAGATGGGCAAGTTTTCCTTGCTAAATGCGCTGAACCACTTGCAATCCGTTGGAGTCGAGAACTGCCAAAAGGCGCAATTCCTTCCACGATTACGGTGAAGCTCTCGCCTGCTGGAAGATGGACTGTTTCCTTGTTGGTGGATGTCGAGATTGAACCATTGCCCCTATGCTCCAATGAGATTGTGTTGATTTGGGTGTAACGAGCTTGGTTGCTCTGAGTACGGGTGAAAAGATTGCAAACCCTAAAGGCTTTAGAGCGAAACACCGCAAGCTGAAAAAAGCTCAAAAGGCGTTGAGCCGCAAACAAAAAGGGTCGAACAATCGACACAAAGCGCGGCTCAAAGTCGCAAAGGTGCATCAGGAAATCACTGATGCGAGAAAAGATTCTCTTCACAAGTTGACGACTCGATTGGTGCGTGAAAACCAAACCATCGCCGTCGAGAATTTGGCTGTGAAGAACATGGTGAAGAACCGAAAACTTGCCCTCTCTATCAGTGACGCAAGTTGGGGAGAGTTGGTCAAACAACTCGAATACAAGTGCGATTGGTATGGTCGCACGTTGGTCAAGATTGACCGCTGGTTTCCGAGTTCTAAGCGATGTGGCAACTGTGGGCACATCGTTGAAAAGTTGTCGTTGAATATTCGTGAGTGGGACTGCCCAAACTGTGGGATGCACCATGACCGAGATATCAACGCGGCACAAAACATTCTTGCCGCAGGGCTTGCGGTGAAAGTCTGTGGAGCGAACGTAAGACCGGAAAGGCATAAGTCTGATGGCAGTTGCGAGCATTCCAGTAATGGAAAGAAGCAGAAAGATCTAAGAAGTGATTCTTGGAATCACCGTGGCTTTAGCCCGGTGAGGATGTCAATGGTCCAGACGGACACAACATTGAAGTAGTTTGCCACGAACCCGAAGCCTAACCCTTCGGGTGCAACGAAGGGTTAGGCAGCTTAATTTTACCTAATTCTATGCCAACCACCTGTTAATCCTAATTTCTAGCTGAATCGCTGGGCAATGAAAGAAGAAGAAATACCCGACAAAAATATCTTTATGATGTGCGAGACATTGAATCGCAATGCTCTGATTGAATTGCCAGCTAGCTACTCTATCAGAAGTTGCAGACCTGATGAGCTAGACCTATGGAAAACGATGCCCTTTGATGATGCTGATTTGGCAAAAGAATATGAGGGGTTTATGTCTGATTATTTCACCACGACTTATGGCGGAAAGGAAGAACTTTTCTTTGCCAAAACTCTGTTTGTCTGTGACCAGCAAGATAACCCCATCGCCACTTGCTTAAGTTGGAAGGCGTACAACGAATTCAATACGATTCAATGGTTTAAAGTCTTGAAAGCTTACGAAGGGCAAGGGATTGGCAGAGCTTTGCTTTCAATGATTATGCAGAAATTGGAACTGCGTGATTATCCTGTTTATCTCCATACACAGCCCTCTAGTTTTCGGGCAATCAAGCTTTACTCAGATTTTGGGTTTTCGTTACTTTCAGGCGGTAACTTCGGCATCAGAAAAAACGATTTGGATGAATGCCTGCCGATTCTAGAGAAATTTATGCCGAAAGAATACTTTCAGAAGCTTAGAATTACGACTGCTCCCCAAGCGTTTGAGGATACAGTGAATCAATACGATACAAATCAATTCTGATATTGAAGATTCGAGCAAGGGAAATTACCCAAGCGATCGTCAAAGGCTATCTGTCCTCACAACTCGGTTGGTGCGGGCGTGCAAAGCCAATTCCTTACTTCTTCAATCAAGGAATTCACGGGTGGCGACGCTGGAATTAATTGAGCGATCGTTGAACTAGATGTATCAACAGGAAATCGATGCTGCTTTAATGGAATGTATGAGTCGAGCAATGCAGTGTTAGGGAATATGCTTTATATCTTTGGTGGATTACCAGGAACGGGTAAAACAACACTCTCACAGTTCCTCGCTCGCGATCGACGGTGTGTTTATCTACGGATTGATACGATTGAGCATCTACTTCGCCAAACCGGAAGTCTGATTGCAGGCTCAGAAGGCTACGGAATTGCTTACCGTCTAGCTGAAGACAATCTTCGCCTAGGGTTGAGTGTTGTTGCCGATTCTGTCAACCCTTTGCCAATTACCCGGACTGCTTGGCGCGAAGTTGCCCTGCAAACCCATGTGCCGTTTGTTGAAATTGAGATTGTCTGCTCGGATAATGTAGAACACCAGCATCGAGTCGAAAACCGCTCCACAGACATTGCTGGGTTTGAGCTTCCAACATGGAACGCTGTCGTGAACCGGAAGTATGAACGGTGGGATACAGAGCGCATTGTCATCGATACATCTGGTCAAACCGTGGAGCAAAGTATCAATACGTTGCAACAAATTTTAGCAAGGGTCAGGTGAGGTAGTCTGATTATGTGGGGTCAGTCAGTATTTCCCAGACGGTTCGCTCTGCAAGGGTAACATTGATTGGTTTTCGTAAAGCTTTGGCAAATGCTGCTGCGACATCTCTCGAAGAATATCTTTCTGGTCCTTCGATGTTGTGTAACCCTACATTCTCTATCGGCTCTGTCATCAGACGCGCTGCCAGTTGACCGATATCGCGTGGGGCGACCATTGGCAATATAAAATCGGCTGGAAAGAAGGTATTGATTACACCAGCCTGTTTAGCTGTTTGTAGAGAGAAGTCCTAATTACTCAAGAATGATGTGCATGAGAAAAATCAAGAACGATGGGTACAAAAGAAGCGTATTAGAAGTGCAGTGTTACATTCAAGCATCTCAACGACCCGCTTCACCCGCCGCTAGTAACTTTCGGACTCCACCAACCCACTTGATAGGATTAGTGTGCAACGGGATTGTTGGATGGCACCTCGCTTTCATCGAATGGTCAGGTGTTGCTTTTGCAATCTTTCGGCAGTCCGCTCCAGCCGGATAATGGGGGCTAGCGAATATCTTCGATGCTTGCGCCAACCCGTTGTGCATAGAGATTGAGAGTTTGCTGCCAAGCTGGTCGAGATTGTGCCCGCGAGTAATAGTCTCGGACCTGCGGGTAGGGTTCTATCAGGTAACTCCTGTTTGATTTTGTAGTGATGGTATCGACTTGCGACCAAACGCTTGCTCGACTCAATCGTCGAATGAAGGTTCACAAGATCGACAAATTGAGCAGACTCTTTTTGTCGATGAAAGACTATCCCTCGTAAGCCCGCTTGATTTGATCAATGTCGATCTTCTTCATTTTCATCATGGCGGTCATCGCTCTTTGAGATTTTTCCGCATCGGGATCATTGAGCATCTCGATCATCACTCTGGGGACAATTTGCCAAGAAACGCCGTATTGGTCTTTGAGCCAGCCACACTGCTGCGCCGCCGGATCGCCGCCCATCGATAGCTTATCCCAGAAATAATCCACTTCGGCTTGATCTTCGCAGTCCACTTGAAACGAGATTGCCTCATTAAATTTGAAATCTGGACCGCCGTTGAGGGTAGTAAACGTTTGCCCATCTAGCTCGAAAGATACCATCAGAACTGAGCCTGCTGGCTTGCCGTGAATCTCTTCTCCCGCTTCTCCGTAGTGCGAGATATTGACGATTTTTGAATTTGGAAAGATTCCGATGTAGAACTCTGCTGCCTCTTTGGCGCGATCGTCAAACCATAAGGAGGGAGTGATCTTTTGAAGGGTTGCCATGATGCTTCTCCGATTGAATGGCTGTTGATTGTGATGTTCTCGATGGGTTTAAGAGTATTGCTCAGGATGCTCCGGGTTCGTCCACCTGCTGACTGGCGGCTGCGACATCCATCCACATCACTTCCCAGATATGACCGTCCAGGTCTTCAAAACTGCGACCGTACATGAAGCCAAAATCCTGCGTTGGGGTTGGATCGATGACCGTACCAACGGACTTTGCCTTGCCGACCATGTCATCGACAGCCGCGCGGCTGTCGGCAGAGATACAGATTAATACCTCGCTGGTTGTCCGGGCATCAGCAATGGTCTTGGTCGTGAACTGCCGATATTTGTCGTGGGTCAGCAGCATCACATGGATAGTGTCGCTCAACACCATGCAGGCGGCTGTGTCGTCGCTGAATTGCGAATTGTTGGTGAAGCCGATCGCTTCATAAAAGTGCTTCGATGCGGCAATCTCGGCAACAGGCAAATTCACAAAAATCATCTGGGTCATGATAGTTTCTCCTTTGTTAATTCTACGATCGGGCGAATTTCGACTGTGCCTTTACGAGCAGCGGGAATGCGTTCGGCAATAGCGATCGCTTCATCCAAATTTTCTGCGTCAATCAAGTAGTAACCGCCGAGTTGTTCGCGAGTTTCTGCAAAGGGTCCGTCGGTTACCAGTTTTTTCCCATCGCGCACCCTGACGCTGGTTGCTGTTTCCACAGAATGAAGCGGCGAAGCGCTTACATATTGACCACTCGCCCTGAGTTGTTGAACGAGCTGCGAAGACTCTTCATAACAGTCCTCACGCTCACGCTGAGTCCACGCATTTTCGTCACCGTAAATGAGCAACATATATTTCATCGTTCATTTCCTGAATTTTGCTGAATGTTGATCAGAACTTACCGCTGTCGGCGATAATGCGCGGTCATGAACTGAAGCCAGTTGCCATCATCACCTAGAATCTGCGAAGTCATGATCCGATGATCGTCACTGACGAACTCAATGATGTCCTTGTACTTCGTCATCGCACTCTGACTGAAGTTCGGTCCTTCGGTGTCGAGCGTCAGTACTTTTTCTGTCGCATCCAGCGATCCGTTGTAGATCCACAGATGCGTCATCATAGTGCCAATAAACGTTCCCACAAAGCGATCGCTCTGCGGATCGAACCCCAACGTCATCATTGTCTTTCCAGCACCCCCATCAGGCATTTCACTCACCCCTTCGGCGATGATCCACAGCCCGCCGAGTGATCTGACGACCTCAGTCCCCTGAGTCTTTGATGGCGGTTGATCAGAACTCATACTGTATTCGGCTTCGCTCACCCATTCACCAATCAATTGATCTAACCATTGGTGTTGTTTTTGAGGTTCTATGTGCATTGTTTTTCTCCTACAGTGTTGATTTAATCGGACATCGTTGCCTCTATCTAGTAGTCGTTCGGCGAGACTGGAAATCGACAGCTCAGCAAAAAACTTTTTCAGCCCAATTCTTGCAGGCGTTTTTCCAGAAATCTTCGCTCTGGTTCTTGTTTCACCAGCGCCAGTGCCCGCTGATAGGATGCTCTAGCCTCTGCTGTTCTTCCCAATCGGCGACACAAGTCAGCCCGCGCTGCGTGCGCGAGATGGTAGCTCGATAAATCACCCTGTGCCAGGATTGCATCAATCTGTTGTAGCCCCGCCAAAGCACCATCCCGCATCGCCACCGCGATCGCTCGATTTAAGCCCACGATCGACGATCGCTCAATCTGAAACAGCACATCATACAAAGCAACAATCTGTGCCCAGTCGGTAGCAGTCGCACTCGTGGCTTCAGCATGCACCGCCGCGATCGCAGCCTGAAGGGTATAGGAGCCAAATTTCTGCGACGAGAGCGCCCGGCTTTGCCGTTGCCGCAAGGCTCGCTGCACCAGCGCTTTACCTTCAGCAATATAGTCCTGATTCCAACAGGAGCGATCTTGGTCTTCCAGCAGGATGAGGTCGCCCGTCGAGGAGGTGCGGGCAGTCCGCCGCGATTCTTGCAGCAGCATGAGTGCTAGAAGTCCCATTCCTTCAGCATCCGGTAGAAGCTCTAGCACCAATCGCCCCAATCGAATTGCTTCGGTGGAGAGATCGGCTCGTGTCAACACCTCGCCAGACGAGGCAGCATAGCCCTCGTTAAATACGAGATAAATCACTTGCAGCACCGTGTCTAACCGCTCTGGTAGATCGGCGATCGAGGGCACCTGATATGGAATCCGCGCATCGCGGATCTTTGCTTTCGCCCGTACAATTCGCTGGGCTAGCGTCGAGGGCGCAATCAGGAAAGCATTCGCAATCTCCTCTGTCGTGAGTCCACAGACTTCCCGTAGGGTCAACGCCACTTGCGCTTCTGGTGACAGGGCAGGATGACAGCAGGTGAAGATGAGGCGTAAGCGATCGTCCTCTACGTCCTCGTCATCCTGAGCGGTTTCAATGGGATCGAACTGTTGAGCGAGTTCTGCCAAAGACGCATCGAAGCGGGCGCGACGACGAATGTGATCGATCGCTCTAAACCGACCGACCGAAACCAGCCACGATCGCGGGTTTGCAGGTAGACCGTCACGAGACCATTGCTCTAGCGCCACCGTGAAAGCCTCATGCAGTGCCTCTTCAGCTCGATCAAAGTCGCCTAGTAAGCGGATCAGCGTGGCGAAGACACGACGGGACTCGGTGCGGTAGAGGTCATCCACCTGCTTGTGAATCGGATAGGCGACGTTTTCGTTCATCACAGATTGCTGACTCCTCAGTTCACAGAACCGATCCTGAGCGGCTCAATATTCTAGCGTACCATTCAGAGTAGTACTGAAGAACTTATGGAGGTCAATTCAAATGTTGATCTTTATGCAGCTTGATCAGTCATCCATTGAACTAGTTGGAACACAACGCCGTTTGGGTCAGTCACTTGAAAGAACCGTTCGCCCCAAGGTTCAGTCTCGATCGCAGTCGTAATCTCTACTCCATCAGCTTGCAAGCGAACATATTCAGAGTTGATGTGATCTACAACAAAGACAATCACTAACCCATCTGCCCGATGTCCGCTTAGATGAATCGGCTTGAAACTTTTCAGTCCAACTTGCAGAAAAATTAAGTTGAACCCTGCATCCGATCGGAAGAGCGGCACGAAGCCCTCGGCTGACATCTCTTGATTGAAACCAAAGTGTTTTTTGACGGAGTTAGCTGATGCGGTGACATCATCAACACTAAGAGAAATTGCTGAAGCGTTGACACTCCCCGCCCTCCGCTTCGCTAAAGGACGGGGATTCTTGGTTCATCGAATCGACTTGTCTAGCGTTGTTTCCTCGGCTAGATAGCGGTCGGTTTCTCCCCAAGCGTTGATTCCGGTGTGCCCCACCGTATTTAATCCCTTTCTCAGAATGTTCAATGCCGCATTCTGATCTCGGCACAGTTCCGCACCGCACACGCATTGATGTGTGCGGGTGCTGAGCGCCTTTTTCACAATCCGATGACAGCTAGAACATTCTTGACTGGTGTAGTGCGGTGCAACCGCAACGGTCGCACGTCCGTACACTTTGCCAAAATATTCCAGCCATTCTCGGAACTGATACCAACTTGCATCGTTGATGGACTTCGCTAGTTTATGATTTTTCACCATGTTCCGCACTTGAAGATCTTCGTAGGCTACCAAGTCGCTAGACTGAATGACGCATCGTGCGAGTTTTACCGCATGATCTTTACGTTGCCGACTGATCTTCAAGTGTTTACGAGCGAGTTTCTGTCTCGCTTTTTTGTAGTTGTTGGACTGCTTCTGTCCTTTCTTGAACTTCTTAGAAACTCGCTTTTGCAGTCGTTTTAAGGACTTCTCAGCCTTTCTCAAGAAACGCGGATTTTCGGCTTTATTGCCATTAGAATCCGTGTAGAAGTGCAGCAATCCAACATCTAAGCCTAGAGTCTGTTTGGTTGGCTCTAGTTCGATACTGCGCTCCACATCCACGATGAACTGAGCGTAGTATCCGTCTGCACGTCTGACCAGTCGCAACCGCTTGATTTGATTCGGCTGGTAGAAGTGCAAATCGTGAGTTCCGACAAGCTCCAATTTTCCAATCTCAAAGCCGTCCGTCAGGTTGATATACTTCCTGTCTTCAGACAGTTTGTAGCCCGTGGTCTTGTACTCCACGGAATGACCTCTACGCTTGAATCGGGGAAAGCCCTTCTTGCCGGGAATCTGCTTTTTGCAGTTGGAATAGAAGCGCGAAATTGCAGCCCACGCTCGATCTGCACTCGCTTGACGCGCCATCGAATTGAGCTTTCCAGCCCATTCAAAGTCTTTTGCTAAGACCTTACAGTAGGCGGATAGCTTGTATTTATCGATGCCTTGATTATCCGTCCAGTACCGAATACAAGAATTGCGGACAAACAAAGCCGTCCGAATCGCATTATCAATGCGTTCGTATTGCTCCTGTTTTCCGCGTAGCTTGTATTCGAGTACTAGCATGATTAAAGTTGATACTGCCTTTCGATTTCTCGTCCCTGTTCAAAAAAGTTCGATAGCTCCTCTCTGCCGAGTGTTGATAAATCGACCCAGCGATCCACTCCGAGGATGTCACTCAAAGACCGCCTTGCCTCTCCCAGCGTGATGACAGATAAATTTGCTTGATACTCCTTTCCGACATCAATCGCCATTTGTTGTTGTTTCTCGTCTAGGAACATTAAATTTGACCTTGATTATGCTTGAACTGTAGCGTAAACAAAAGCTGAAATCAAGCAATTGCTTACGATTTTGCTCTTGCTTTGGCGATTCCTCATCAGTGTGAGTCGCTGATGTTTTGTTTGGGCAAAAGCACACATTAATTCGTCATGCGCCCTGCCTTATATCCCCGGCGTAAACGCCTACCCTGTACACACAACTCGGCTTAAACTACAAATGATCAAATTTCAGCGAGAAGACTAATGGAGAACCCAATTCTGATTCATGCTCGACAGACACGAGGAGCCGCATTTGGCGATGTGCGGTTGGAAAAAAGGGGGCGGCATTGTACGAATCGATGTGCGCCCACGAATCGGTGAACATCCGGCAGATTAGTGCAAGTCGAGCGGAACAGGTGGGATACTACCGATTTTTGGAGAATGAAGCGGTGAGTGTTGGAGAGTTAGTCAAAAGCCTTGCTGAACAGTGTGAGCAGCAAGTTGAAGGGCAGCATGTCCTCGCCATCAGTGACACGAGTGAGATTAACTTAAGCGCGAACGCGGGACGACTGAAACCCGATGACATCGGGTGGGTGGGCAATCACGAAGAACTCGGATTCTATATCCATCCGACCTTAGTGTTAAATGCGGGAAGTGGATTTCCACTCGGACTCAGTGCGGTGCAAGTCTGGCATCGTCCGACTGAACGACTCGATAAGCGCAGTCGCAAGTACAAACAGTTAGCGATTGAGGACAAGGAATCGTACAAGTGGGTCAAAGCCGCGACAGCAAGCAAGTCAGCGCTGCAAACTGCCACCGAGGTGACGGATATCGGCGACAGTGAATCCGATATCTATGAGGTGTGGAGTACGGTTACAACCGAAAAGACGCATTTGTTAATTCGGGCTTGCCAAGATCGCACCCTTGCGAATCAGGAGTTGATGTTGTTTGACTACTTGAGTCAGCAACCGTGTGAAGGCACGTACAATCTAAAGATTGCTGCTGATCCGCGACAAGGGCGCAAAGCGCGAGAAGCCTGGATCGCCGTGCGGTGTGCTTCGGTACATCTGCAACGACCTGCCCGATTACACGGTAGCGAGTACCCACCTTCCACTCGCTTGTATGCGGTGGAAGCTCAAGAAATCCAACCGCCTGCTGGACAATCTGCTATCCACTGGCGCTTACTCACCACGCATCCGGTGGTTTGCTTTGAGCAAGCCTTACAAATCATTGAGTGGTATCGGTGGCGCTGGTGGATTGAACAACTCTTTACGGTACTCAAACAACCCGGACTCCAGATCGAAGAGACTCAACTCGAATCGGGCAAAGCGATCCAGTGTTTGTGCGTGATGGCGCTCTCTGTGGCGCTGCGAGTGCTTCAGTTAGTCGAAGGTCGCCAAGACCAAACTCAGCCTGCTCATCGCGTACTGTCGGAGCCACAGCAGCAGTGTTTAGCTCAGATTGCACCCAAGCTTTCTGGACACACAGCCAAGCAGCAAAATCCGCATCCACCGATGACGCTGGCTTGGGCAGCGTGGTGCATTGCCCGTTTGGGAGGATGGTCAGGCTATCAAAGCCAGTCCCCGCCTGGAATTGCCACGATGCTACGCGGACTCCAACAGTTTGAATCGATTTTTCAAGGATGGAGGTTAGCACAAGATGTGTGTACAGGGTAGCTGATCGCACAGGGGCTGGCTACCGCGTCTATGGACAAGCTGACATCATTCGCTTACAGCAAATTGTTTCCTTGCGACAGATTGGCTTTTCTTTAGACCAGATCCGGGATTGTCTAGAACAAGAGCAGTTTTCACCGCAGCATGTAGTGCAATTGCATCTGTCTCAATTGAAAGAACAGATCGCACTCCAACAGCGGCTTTACACCCAGCTAGAAGCCATTTCGGCTCATTTACAAGCGGCTGAACCAATCTCAATTCAAGCATTTATCCAAATTATCAAGGTGACAACCATGATTGGAAAATACTACACGTCAGAACAACAGGACTATCTCAAAACGAGAGCGGAACAGATCGGACAAGAGCGAATTCGGCAAGTCGAGGCAGAATGGCAAGATCTGAACGAGCAAGCCCGTACTGCAATGGCGAACGGAATTGATCCATCCGATGAATCGGTGCAAGTTCTGGCGCGACGATGCAGATCGCTAATCGAAGAACTCACAGGCGGCGATCCTGAAATTGCGCGATCGCTAAACACTATGTATCAGCAAGAAAGAGCCGAAACTGCCAGCCGAGGTGCAGTCGATACTGCTTTAGCTGCGTACATGAGCCGTGCGATGCAAAGAATCAAGCAGTCCTAATGCTTTGAAGCTCCGGCGAGTCAGTTCTAATCGCTGAGGAGCTTCTTTTGCACTGGGCATGATGATATTCGTCGCAAAGAAGTACACATTGTTATTTTGTTCTAAATACCCAACAATCCAACCAACGTTGGGCTTCACCGAATCGATCCAGCCTGTCTTACCTCTCAAAGTATAGTTTGGAGTGCGCTCGATAATCATGATGTCTTTGACGAGATCGGTCGTGCGTTGTGAAAAGGGTAAATCGTTGCGCTCCAAGCGTTGCAGAAATTCGATCTGCTGCTTGGGCGTGGTTTGGAGCGGTCCATCTAACCAGAAATGATCAACCCGGTTCTCGGCTCCAATTTGACGGTTGCCATAGTTGACTTGCTGCACAAACTTTTGCATTCGTTCATGCCCATTTTTTCGTGCTAGCACTTGATAAAACCAGACCGTAGAATCCTTGAAGGCTTGACGCAGATTCGTATCGCGATTCCAAGCTGGAATCGATCGCGCGATGCCATCCCAAGTGAGCACAGTGACATCATCTCGAATCGTCCCTATTTCAAGTGAGATTAAAGCATTCAGGATTTTGAAGGTGCTGCCAGGGAAGAAAGCGGTGGTATTGCGTGAGGGGTTGTGTTCATAGAAGCGATCGCGGTTTTTATCGTAGATGACGATCGCCCCGTCGATGCCTAAATCTTGGAAGGCTTTGCTGAGACTGGGAGCCTGTGTCATCTGAATTTGCTCAGTTTGATGCGATCGTGTAACTGCGATTGCATTAGGTTGAGTGGCGAGCGTGCAAATTGCTAAACTACAAAGCAATAGCAGCGCAAGGCTAGAAACAGTCAGGAACCCCAGTTTGAGCCGTTTGCCTAAAGCAGCTTTGATTCTACGCATTGTTTCTTGATCCTGAAATTGCAGGCTATGGAATACATCTCAACGTAGAGCGATTCCGGAGAGTTTCAATTTGCCCACGCTACCAGTTGCCTAACACGCTACATTGGATGGGCTGAACATTAGAGCAGATATGGAAATCATCACCCCAAGATTTCTGCTGCGGGATTTCGTTGAGTCTGATCGATCGCAGTTCCTGAACTATCAAGCTGATCCTCGTAGTCAGAGCTTTTACGAACTCAGTGAAGCGAGTTCTGAACATTCAACCCGTTTGTTTGAAACCTTTTGCACCTGGGCTTCTGAGCATCCTCGATTTAACTATCAGCTTGCGATCGTACAACGGCGTGAACCTGATGTGCTACTTGGCTGCTGCGGACTGCGGAGAAGCGAATGTGATGTAGGGGAGATGGAACTGGGAATTGAGCTTGCGCCCGACTATTGGGGGCGCTATGCCTACGCGATCGAGGTGGGACGCGCTCTGCTCGATTTTGGTTTTAGGGAACTCCAGTTAAAGGCGATCACTGGCTCTACGGTGAGTGCGAATGTGCGGATTGCTCGGTTGGCGGAGTGGAGCGGTGCAGAAGTCGTTGCGGTTCGTCCGGGTTCTGCTTGGATGATGGAGCGAGGATGGAACGAGGTGGATTGGCGAATTACGAGAGCGCAATGGGAGCGTCGCCAGCGTTAGGGTTGCAGTCGGTTCGATCAAGCAGAGTTGGAATGGGTTGATTGTTTCTAGCTTGAAGAGTGCGATCGCGATTGGAAGGAGTGCGATCAGTGAAAATGCAGATAACGGTGCAATTCTGCCGCCTACCTCATGGCACAATTGCAATCTACCTCTACCACTCTAATTTGATCTTAACTGGGTTCTCAGACTCCTCTAGCGGTTCAAATTTTTTGATAATCATGCTAGTTGAGGGAAATGCGATCGGGCTAGGTTCAGGGCTTGCAGTAATCGATTGAGGCGAATCGGGAACCGGGGACATATCACGAGTCCAGTAAAGGAAACCCGCGAAGAGCGTGAAAAACAGAACGAATACTACTTTTTTCGATCACTGACTTTTTCGCTGTTGTCGCAGTTGGTCGATTTGTTGGTAAGCTTGATGCTCCAAATTGCGCGGCATAATTGTTTCTTCTAGAATTCGTCGGTTAAAACGAGTTCTGTCTGTCGGAGTAGCGCTTATGCAATTACAAGCCGTTTCCGATGAAATAAAGGGTGCCCAGTAGAAAGGATGCGAAAAGTCTGAACGCGATCGCACGATCAACGGTGGTGTATCTCGTTCTAATCCTGCTCGTTGGGGCGCATCTTTCGCAGTCAGTTTACCTTGCAATAAACTGAGTTGTGCCTGTCGGATCGCTTCGGATTTTGTTATCGGCTGATTCGAGGTTGCAAGATGCCGATAAAACTGCTGCATCAGCAAGCTAGTACTGGCATCATTTCCTGCCAAAGAGATGCTAGAACTGCTTTCGCTTTCGCTTGAAGAAACCTGATAAGCTTGCTGTCCCTCAGCGTACTGTTTGAACTGCCCAAGTAGTTCTCCAATGTTTCTATAGATATTAGCTTGTGCCGATCGATTTTCTAATTGTCGCGCGATCGCTAATGCCTGCTGCTGTGTCGCGATCGCTTCTTTGCTTGAAAAATACTGATATAGCGAACCAATATTGATCCCTGCCCATTCTGCAATCTGATCGGTGTTGGCGGTATCGTATCCAGTTTCGGTCAAAATGTGAGTGGTGGCAGTCAGAATCGCTTCGACGGTTTCTTCAGCGCGGCAATCTTTGGGGAGTATTGGGAGGTTTGCGAGACATTGGAGTGTAGGAATGAAATGCGAGTTGTTGAGTTGGAATAACGCACTTAAAATATGAGTTATCGCTCACATTCTATTCGATCAAGCTTATCTCTCAGAAAATTCTAGGAGGACGATTCCGATGATTCTGATCACAGGTGCTACCGGAAACAATGGACTAGAGATTCTCAAGCGTCTAGTGACAAAAGACCTGCCCGTTCGTGCAATGGTTCGCGATCGTAATCGTGCTACTGCAATCAACGCACTCCCCAACATTGAGATCATAGAGGGAGATTTCGACCATCCAGAAACTCTGTTGAAGGCGTTAGCAGGCGTAGAGCGAGCGTTTCTGCTGACCAACTCGACCGAATACGCCGAGGCTCAACAGTTGGCGTTTGTCAAGGCAGCTCAGCAAAGTGGAGTTAAACACATTGTTAAGCTCTCACAGTACGCCGCTAATGCTGATTCTTCGATACGCTATCTGCGCTACCATGCAGCCGTTGAAGCGGCAATTCAAGCCTCTGGCGTGCCTTATACTTTTCTCCGTCCGAACTTGTTTATGCAGGGCTTGTTGAATTTTCGATCGACGATCGCAACCCAAAACGCTTTTTACGCTGCGATCGGGGATGCAAAGGTGAGCATTGTCGATGTGCGCGATATTGCAGATGTAGCGGTCGCTGCGTTAACTGAATCGGGTCATGAAGGCAAGATTTACAATCTCACCGGACCGGAAGCGTTGACCCATGCTGAAATGGCAGAACACTTGTCCACCGCGCTGGGTCGTCAGATTACGTTTACGGACATTCCCCCCGTAGCGATGCGAGAAGCGGTCATTGGCTTCGGAATGCCAGAGTGGCAAGCGGACGGATTGCTAGAAGATTACGCCCACTATCGGCGGGATGAGGCATCGGCGATCGCGCCCGGCGTACAAGATGCAACGGGTAAAGCACCTCGCCGATTTGAGGACTTTGCTCGTGACTATGCAACTGCATTTAGCTGATAATCCCTTGGAGATTCACGATTACCAGAAACCATCGTAAAACCAGTCGCCGTTACCAAGTCCTAAGCCGTGAGTTAAAAGCAGTGATGTTCTTGAGCGGCGATCAGGTCGTCATAAAATATCTCCAATGAGTCAGGCAAGCCGAAGCTGATGATAAGCACCATAAGATATCTCCAATGAATCAGGAAGCCGATGACAAGCAACTTGATAAGCGCGATCGAACTTCAACAACGCTTGAACAAATCCCTCGTCTCCTCCAGTCACTCACTCGGTTGGAGTGGAGTTTTAGTTTAACAATATCAATATCCAAGTTCTTCTACCGTCTGTGAGATGGAGGTTCCGGCTTTATCGGAGCATTGGCTCAACTTACCTCTGGGAAATCCGACTCAATTGACTCAGAAGCGCGACGATCGCTTGCATGAGTCCATCGTTCAAAAGGGTCACAGTATCTTTGTTCCGGCAGGTCAACCCAGCTACTGGCGGGGTGAGGCAAGTGAGACGGATGAGACAATGCTACATATTCACTTGAATCCAGAACTGGTGAGGCAAGTTGCCCAAACCTTTGAGCTTGATCAAATTGATCTGGTCACTTGTTTCTCGCAGCATGATTCGCGCCTCCATCAGATTGCGATGCTGCTTTTGGCTGAACTCAAGTCGGATGGCATCATGGGTCAGCTTTATGTGGAATCACTAACCCAAGTGCTCGTCATTCATCTGCTGCGACACTACTCCACCGCTACGCAGAATATTGCACCTCAGCCCAGCGGTTTAACGACCCGTCAGGTAAGACAAGCGATCGATTATGTTCAGGCTCATCTCGATCGAAACTTATCACTGGCTGAAATTGCAGCAGCAGTTAACATTAGTCCGACCTACTTTTCTAGATTATTCAAACGCGCTACCGGGCGTTCTCCGCATCAGTATGTGATTCAACAGCGGATTGAACGGGCAGAAGAACTGCTGAAGACGACAGATTTAGCGATCGCGAATATTGCTTTACAAGTTGGCTTTTCGAGTCAGAGCCATCTGACACAGCACTTTAAGCGTCTCACGGGTGTTACACCAAAACAGGTTTCTAAGATTACAAGAATCTGATAAATCAGGGTTAGATTCTGATAGAAGTTGCAGGCTAGAACTCTCTACACTTCAGGTATATAAAGAGAGAATCAGAGGTAGAGAAACACAATGAACAAGCCAGAGTTTTTTGTTACCCCTGGTTATGGGGAATACTTGTTGAATGAATTGCATTACTCGCAAGCGGTAAAAATTGGCGATCGAGTGGAAACATCAGGTCAAGGCGGCTGGAATGACGATCTGCAAATTCCCGAATCGCTTGCGGACGAGATTGCTCAGGCGTTTCGGAACATAGAGCGAACCTTGGCGACTGCCGGTGCTGCTTGGGAGAATGTTGTCCATATCAATTCCTACCATGTTGGAGGGTTTCCCCCAGAAGTTAACGATGTGATGGTCAAGCTATATCGCCATTACATGCCCAACCACGCTCCAATTTGGACACAGGTAGGAGTCACGGCTCTTGGACTTCCAACGATGCGGATTGAAATCCGCGTGACTGCAATTGTTCCGTAAGTTCCGCATAAGCAACAGCGCTGCCCTACACATTTTCGCTTAACCAACCGACACGAGATATGGAACAGAATTCGATCGCTCAAGTTTTTGCCGCTCATCTCGCATTAATCGGAACAGATATTGAGGCATGGTCTGACCTCTTGGCTGAAGATGCAGTTGTAGAATTTCCCTATGCTCCCGCTCTAGGTTCACCGAGCCGATTAGAAGGCAAACCTGCGATCTACAGCCACATGAAGAACGCAGTCGCGCAATTGCAAAATTGGGTCTTTACGGATGTTCGTCAATATCAAACACTGATTCCAAATGTTCTATTTGCTGAATTTCATGGGGAAGCTATGTTTGTGGCGACGGGTCAGCCCTATCAGCAAGACTATGTGGTGCGACTAGAAACAAAGAATGGAAAGATTATTCACTACCGCGAATACTGGAATCCGGTTCCGATACTTGAAATAGTGGGCAGCAGCGGAACTGCTTTTCCATTAAATCCAAACTCATAGAGAACAAAGATGAAAATTGTAATCGCAGCCGCATCTGGCAACATTGGACGACGCATCGCAGAAAAAGTCATCCAGGCAGGAGCCGAAACGATTCTCTTAGCCCGCCATCCAGAAAAGTTGGCGGATCTCGTCGCTCAAGGTGCGACCGTTCAACCGATCAGCAGCGACGATGCTCAAGGATTGATAGAGATCACCCAGCAGGCAGATGCTTTGTTTTGGCTAACACCACCAAAGCTTGATGCGCCTAACATGAGAGATTGGTATCTTCAAACCGCAGAGGCGGGCGCGATCGCAGTATCCGAAAATAACATTCCGCGAGTCGTGAACATTTCCAGCATTGGTGCGGGCGCAAAACCAAACCTGGGTACAGTCTCATTTGGTGGAACGGTTGAATCAATCTTCAATCAAACGGCTGCCAATGTCGTTCACTTACGTCCTGGTTATTTTATGGAGAATTTCCTGGCGCAAATCGAGACGATCCAACGCGATCGCACCGTTCGATTTCCTTATCCGAGTGACCATGATATTCCCTGGATTAGCACGGATGATATCGGGGATGTAGCAGCACAATATCTTCTGGATCAGCGATGGGCAGGACAGTGGATTCGTAATCTGATGGGACCCGAAAATCTAACATTGCTTGAAGCATCTGCTATCTTGTCGCGAGTGCTGGGCTATTCGATCGAATACACTCAAGTCAGTATCGAATCGCTCCAGCAGCAATTTGTCACAATGGGCGCAACTGCTGAGGTTCGGCACGAAATGGACGATCTGTTCCGTGCGCTTGGCGATCCGGATGGAGTTTATGCCACAGTACGAACTCCGGAAGCAGTAACACCCACAACCTTTGAGCAGTTTGTCAAAAACAAAATCCTTCCGAATCTTCACTAGAAAAACGGTGTTCCGCTCAGACTAACTAAACTGTGGTTGATGCTGGTATCGTCAATCAGTAAACTTAGAGGGTGTTTGAAAAGACAATCAAGGGGGTAAAAAAGCTCTCCGGTTATACGCTGTAGATACATAAAACACACAGCACCGAGAGAGCAACATGAGTAAATCATATCCGAGTAATTTGAGCCATGCTCAATATGAACTGTTGCGAGATTTGCTGCCCGAAGCAAAACCGGGCGGACGACCGCGAGAAGTGGATTTGTGGGAAGTCCTGAATGCGATCTTCTACATTCTGGTTGAAGGGGTGCGTTGGAGATCGTTGCCTGGAGACTTTCCGGCATGGCAAACCGTCTATACCTACTTTCGCAACTGGCGCAAAGATGGAACCTGGATCAACGTTCATGATTGTCTGTATCGTTGCAGTCGGATTGAACAGGGACGGATGCCCAGTCCATCGGAAGCCGTGTTGGATAGTCAGTCGGTGAAAAGCGCTGCGGGTGTCCATGAAGCCGTGGGCTTCGATGCCGGAAAGATCATTAAAGGACGCAAGCGATTTATCACCGTCGATACGCTGGGACTGGTTTTGCGCGTGTTTGTGACTGCTGCTAGCACCCCAGAACGCGAGGGCGGCAAAACGGCGCTGCAACGAGTCCGAAAACAAGGCAAAGCCGTATCTCGATTGCACACGATCTGGGTCGATGGCGGATTTGATGGCGCACCGTTCATGCAGTGGGTCATCAGTATCTGCTATTGGCTTGTCCAGGTCGTCTTACGTCCTGAGCAAACCAAAGGTTTCGTCTTGCTCAAAAAGCGCTGGGTGGTGGAGCGGACAAACGGTTGGATCATGCACTGTCGTCGCTTAGTGCGAGACTATGAGCTACTGCCGGAAACTTCGGAGACTTTTATTTATCTGGCGATGATTCGCATCATGGTGAGGCGTTTGGCATAAAATTTGACCCGATTCAACTTTTAAAACACCCTCTTAGAGCTTTAACGGGATGAAAGTTTCAGCATTTATCTCTGCACAGGTTGCGTACCTCGTGGGGATAGCCAACCTTAATCAACGCTAAAGCAAAAAATTCCAATTCAGAATCATGAGCCAACAAAGTAACGATGCAGAGTCACAGCGACTGATTGAAGAGAGGTTACGTCAACAGAATTGGAAACGCTGGGGACCGTATCTGGCTGAACGGCAGTGGGGCACAGTCCGCGAGGATTATTCGGTAGATGGATCAAGTTGGGACGCGTTTCCTCACGACCATGCTCGCTCTCGCGCCTACCGCTGGGGCGAAGATGGGTTACTGGGAATCTGCGATCGCGAAGGTCGCTTATGTTTTGCACTTGCGCTTTGGAACGAACGCGACCCGATTCTGAAAGAGCGATTATTCGGATTAACGAACACTGAGGGCAACCACGGCGAAGATGTCAAAGAATGCTATTTCTACCTCGATTCCACACCCACGCATTCTTATTTCAAGGCGTTGTACAAGTATCCTCAAGCTGAGTTTCCTTATGCTCAATTGCTCGAAGAAAATCAACGTCGTGGCAGAACTGAGCGAGAGTATGAGCTTCTTGATACAGGCATCTTTGATGATCATCGCTATTTTGATGTCTCGATCGAATATGCCAAAGCTGCACCCGACGATATTTTGATTCGGATTGCGATCGCGAATCGCAGTTCTGAGCTAGCTCGACTGCATGTGCTACCAACCTTGTGGTTCAAGAATACCTGGTCATGGGGCAGAACTGGCGAAGGCTATGAATCAAAGCCACACATTGAATTAAACAATCGTGGCATTGTCGCAACTCATTCAACGCTAGGACAGTTTCACTTCATCGCTCAGCCGCGCTCTGGTCAAGACAGCGTGAAATTTCTATTTACTGAGAATGAAACGAATGTCGATCGCTTGTTTGGTACAGCAAATGCAAGTCCGTATGTTAAAGATGCCTTTCATTCCTACTTAATTCAGAATCAACAGAATGCAATCAATTTGACAAGTGGCACGAAAGCAGCCGCACATTATCTATTAGAGGTCCCACCCGGTGAAACGGTGCTCTTAAAACTACGTTTATCTGCTGAATCAGTTGATCCAGATTTTGGCGAATCGTTTGATCAACTGTTCGAGCAACGTATTCAAGAAGCGGATGAATACTATGCAGTTTTAAGTCAAAATCTCGCTGCTGATGAAGCACGAGTAGCACGTCAAGCTTGTGCTGGATTGCTGTGGTCAAAGCAGTTTTATCACTACGGGGTCGCTGATTGGCTATCTGGCGATCCAACTCAACCGTCTGTGCAGCGTGATGCTCATCCGAATCGAGACTGGGCAAATCACTTGTACAATCGCGATGTGATCTCGATGCCGGATAAGTGGGAATATCCGTGGTATGCCACTTGGGATCTCGCCTTTCACATGATTCCGATGGCAAAAATTGATCCTGATTTTGCTAAGCAGCAGTTGATTTTATTCTTGCGCGAATGGTACATGCACCCGAACGGTGCAATTCCAGCTTATGAATATGGCTTTTCTGATACCAATCCTCCGGTTCATGCTTGGGCATGTTGGCGCGTGTACAAGCTATCGGCTCCGAGAGGTGAGCGCGATCGCGTCTTTCTCGCCCGTACCTTCCACAAACTACTCCTGAACTTTACTTGGTGGGTCAATCGCAAAGATAGCGACGGTAAAAATCTCTTCTCCGGCGGCTTTCTCGGACTTGATAATATTGGATTGTTTGATCGATCACAGCCGCTTCCGACAGGTGGAGAACTCGCCCAAGCAGACGCGACCGCATGGATGGCATTCTACTGCGGCACGATGCTCTCAATAGCGATCGAACTTGCAGCCGAAGATCCAGCTTATGAAGATGTTGCCTCTAAATTCTTTGAGCATTTTATTGCGATCGCGGATGCAATCAATACGTTCGGGGGCACTGGGTTGTGGAACGAGCAAGATGGATTCTACTACGATCAAATTCGTCTCGATGACCAAGATCCCATTCCATTGAAAGTGCGATCGCTGGTTGGATTGCTGCCGATGCTGGCGGTTGAAGTGCTGGAAAAATCGGTGATCGATCGCTTACCCGGTTTTTCCAAACGAATGCAGTGGTTTTTAGAGAATCGTCAAGACTTAGCACAGCGCATCTCCTGTATGCACGGCGATCAGGGGCACGATCGATTATTACTCGCGATTCCATCTCGCGATCGCCTCGTCTGTGTCTTGAAGTATCTATTAGATGAAGCCGAATTTCTCTCGCCCTATGGGATTCGATCCGTGTCTCGCATTCACAAAGATCAGCCGTATTCGCTTTGGGCGGGCGATCAAGAATACCGAGTTGGGTATCTTCCGGGTGAATCAGACAGTGCTTTGTTTGGCGGAAATTCAAATTGGCGCGGTCCGATCTGGTTTCCGATTAACTACTTAATCATCGAAGCGCTTGAACGCTATCACTACTTTTATGGTGATGCGTTCAAAGTTGAGTGTCCCGTTGGCTCAGGACAATGGCTAACGTTAGCAGAAGTGGCGCGAGAATTGGGCGATCGCCTATACCGAATTTTTCGCTCAGACGAATCAGGGCATTGTCCTTGGCAAGGTGAAAGCCAACAGTATGTCACATTAGGTTGGCGCGATTTGACGCTGTTTCACGAACATTTTGATGGCGATACTGGACGCGGACTCGGAGCGAGTCATCAAACCGGGTGGACTGCTTTGATTGCGCGACTCGCGTTTGGAAATCGAGTAGGCATCCGCCTCTCTAGTAGCCGCTAAATATGAGTAATTGCTTGTATGATATGAGTAATTACTTGTGTTTGCCAACTCGCATTTAAGGGAGAGAGTTTGATGCCGCGCAAACGTTCTATTAATCCCCGGAAGCTACCGCAGCAAGACCGTTCTCGCCTGACGGTTGAAGCGATTTTAGAGGCAACAACTCACATTTTGACTCAGGAAGGCTACGACAAAGCCAACACCAATCACATTGCAGAACGAGCTGGAATTAGTATTGGTTCGTTATATCAATACTTCCCGAACAAGGAATCATTGATGGCTGCCTTAATCGAGCAACACTCTAATGAAATCGCTGAATTAGTGGAATCAAAGCTGAAAGATCTAGCCGATGCGCCATTAGAAATCGCGATTCCAGCATTGATAAAAGCGGTGATTGCGGCTCATGCGATCAATCCGGCTCTGCATCAAGTTCTGAGTGAAGAAATTCCGCGTTCAGAACGATCGCAGCAAGTGCAGAAGGCAGATGAACGCATTACAGAATTACTCCGGGCGTATCTTGCACGGTGGAGCGATCGCATTCGTCCCCAAAATCTTGAGATGACGGTTTTCATCTTGAGTCGCACGATCGAGTCGTTGTGTCATTCAGCCGTGATTGAGCAACCCGGTTTTATAAGCAAGCATCAATTTGAGCAGGAGGTGGCGAATCTGATCCTGCTCTACCTAATTGGTGCTTGATGCGATCGTTACCTTCTGATTCTGACAAGTCGCTTTCAAACGACTGCCGCAACTTTATGCCGATCTACACAGCAATCCGCTCGGCATAAAGTTGTGCAACCATTTCTGCACGAGATGAAACCCCAAGCTTACGGAACATTCGCTTCAGAGCCTGCTTGACAGAATTCTCAGCGATCCAAAGTTCGTTACCAATTTCCGCATTGGTTCGCCCTAAACTCACCAACTCAGCAATTTGTAATTCACGAGCCGTTAAAAGATTGCTTCTAAATAACGGGTGCTGTATCTTTCCTGTGTTGCCTGATCTGCCTGAATACGCTTCACGAACGCTAACATCAGCATGAGAACGAGTTGTGGCAGTCCAAGCGGACAAATGCAGACAAATTCCGCTCAAATCGGCTAGATTCTGTGTGTCAAAAGCAGGCATCGACTTATCACGGGTGCAGCCGACCACCCCGACTAATTGACCGTGACTCACAATCGGTCCTGCCATGACGTGCCAATGATCAGGACGGGGACAAACGATCGCCCATGCTTTGGGGGAGGTCACCAATCCTTCATGGACGGGCGTATGTCGCTCTGTTAAGTAACGGGCAACTGGATTATGTTCGACAGAGAGCGCAACTTTCAGAACTTTCTGAAGATTCTTATCCGCTAAAATCTGGTCAAAAAAGAAGATTCCCGATCGCTTCGCTGCAAAGTACTCGCCGATCTTAGGAGCAAGGTGCGATCGCAAGCTGTTTTCATTTTCTGCCTGATGAATTTCTTCAAATAAAAGCTTCAAGGGAATGCTCATGGCGGTGAAAAGAGTACTCGATCGAGGACTAGGCGAGGTCGGTTGTTACTTCTAGTATAAGAACAGATTGAATCTCAAGCGCCTAAAGGAAATAAATTTATGACTGACTCACAGAAACACATCATTGGTTTGATATTTTACCCCGGCATGACATCGTTAGACATTGTGGGACCGCAGCAAGTGTTTAGTGCGCTGCCGGGTATCCAAATTTATCGGATCTGGAAAACGTTAGATCCCATTCAGACCGATGATGGCATGATGGTTTTGCCGGACACTACCTTTGAAAATTGCCCGTCCTTAGATGTCATTTGTGTCGGCGGCGGCTTAGAACAGCGGGCAATTGTAGACGATTCGGAGGTGATTGAGTTTTTCCGAAAACAAGGCAGGACTGCAAAGTTTATCACCTCTGTGTGTGGCGGGTCGGAGTTTTTGGCGAAAGCCGGATTGCTACAGGGGTATCGAGCAGCGACGCACTGGGGAATGCGCGAACACATGATGGCAAATCTGGGCGTTGAGGTGGGAACCGAGCGTGTCGTTGTCGATCGCAATCGCATCACGGGTGGAGGGGTGACCGCCGGGATCGATTTTGGTTTGACGATCGCGAGTATCCTTTACGGTGAGGAAACCGCCAAGATTGTTCAATTATTGCTGGAGTACGATCCTGCTCCACCGTTTGATGTCGGTTCGCCCGAAAAAGCTGGTCCTGAGCTAGTGAATAAAGCGCTCCTCTTTATGCAGGGAGCCTCGAATTTAGAGCTAGCAAAATAAGCAAATTGATTGGGGATGCTGTTTCTCTAGATTGTTCTCAAACAGCATCCTTCAATCTACAGGATTAATCCACACGAGTAGCTCACTATGACAATCAATCTTCCCTCTAAACACCAGCAATCCTCTAAACCCTGGACTCAAATTGGCTTTCTGGCGATCGCTATTTTATTTAACCTCTGCCTGGTTGCCCAACTCTTAACCGTTGGGTTAGCAGTTTTCTATGATCCGACTTGGTGGAGCATTCACGTTTGGTTAGTTCGTAGCTATGCTGGATTAGCAGTACTGCTATTCATCGATTTATTGATCGAGCCTTTTCCTCGCAAAATCAAAGGGCTGACAGGAGTTCTAGTTGTACTACTCGCGCTGCAATTTATCACAGGTCACTTCAATCATCCCTTACCTTTAGGTGTACTTCACCCACTGGTCGGATTCTCTTTATTCACAGCCTCAACGACGTTAGTTCATCTCGTTTGGCGTGAGATGTTTAAACAGTCAGATCCCGTTGTCAATTCATCAGCAAATCACTTGACATGAACATTGTAAAACAATCATCAACTCGCTCGTATCGCCAAGAAGATGTCCGTGAGATTCTGAATATTGCGCTAGCAGAACACTCACATGTTAGTACTGAGCTATCCTATGATCAGTTGCTAGAAATCGCCCAAGAACTCAGCATTACTCCCGACCTAATCGAGTTTGCTCAAAGTCAGTGGCTCGATCGACAAAAAGTCATTCAGAAAAATCGAGCCTTTCAAGCCTATCGACGCTCCAAACTTCAAGAGCGATTGACTAAATACGCGATCGTCAATTCCTGCTTGATCGCATTAAACTTACTCACTGGGTTTGGTGTTCCCTGGTCGTTATACGTCCTCATTTCCTGGGGTCTGGTGCGCGGTGTGGACGCATGGCGGGTCTTTTTCCAACGTCAGGGATATACCTACGATCGCGCTTTTCAGAAATGGGAATACCAACAACAAAAGATGTAGAAAGTGTTGGATGCGTAGATATTCACGTTTCCATACAGACTGAACAAAGTAACGTAGGAGTAATACTATGCAAGTTCAATCCAGACCCGACATAACGATTATCCAGCTAATTGCACCGCTAGTGGTGGCTCTAATTTATATTACCCTGTGTTCTTTATTTAAGGAGCCAAACCGTCGCAATTTCAGTGCCCTAATGATTGCCGGAGCTGGGGCTGCGTATCTCAATGGTGGCTTATTGGGATGGGAATTCGCCTTCTGCACTGTGATGACTGGTGTCGCCTACTGGGGATTAAAGGACTACCGATTCATTGGAATTGGATGGCTGTTGCACACCGCATGGGATACAGTCCATCATTTATACGGGACACCGATCGTTCCATTCGTGCCATTGTCATCGTTTGGGTGCGCCATTTGCGACCCGGCTCTGGCGTTGTGGTATTTTCAAGGCGCACCTTCCGTCTTTACCTGGTTCCCAAAGTTAAAGTATTAAGGACAATCGAAAACTAGCCCATAGTCTTGTAAGTGAGAAACATCAATGAGAATTTTCGTAATTGGGGCAACAGGAGCGACAGGACGGCAGATTGTCGATCGAGGCTTAACCTAAGGACACGACATCACTGCGCTTGTTCGCAATCCCGACAAGTTTGAAATGCAGCACAACTCTCTCCAGGTTGTGCAAGGGGACATCCTCGATCGCGTCTCATTAGATGCGATGCAGCAGCAAGATGCAGTCATCAGCTCCTTGGGCACGAGAAAAATCAGTTTTGAACCAGTGACGCTACTCTCGGAAGGCACAAAAAACTTAGTTCAGGCGATGGAGCGGCACGGTGTCAAGCGATTGATTTGCATTACTGGAGTGGGTGCAGGGGATAGTAAAGGTCATGGCGGTTTCTTCTATGACAAGCTGATTCTGCCATTGATATTGCAGCGGATCTATGACGACAAAGACCGTCAGGAAGCCGAAATTCGCCAGAGTAATCTCGATTGGACGATCGTGCGTCCGGGAGGATTGACCGATGATCCTGCCAAAGGGCATTACCGAGTGATGACTGATTTAACTGGGGTGACAGCCGGAAAAATCTCGCGATCGGACGTGGCGGATTTTGTCCTTCATCAACTTAGCGACGATCTCTATCTGCACCAAGCACCACTGATTTTTTACTAATAGAAGCTCAAAAATATAGTCAATCTAATCGCATCGATCGACGTGAGCCAGCATCTATTATTAATCCGGTGCTGTTCGCTTTGAAAACCAGGCGTGAATGAAAAGGGTTTGAAAAAACAACACTGGAGTATCAAAGCCGCCCGCTGCGATGATTGCTTCGATTTCAGGCAGAGTTAAAGCCGTGATGTGAAGACTCCAAACAGCGCGCATCTTTTCGATGTCTTCCTCACTCCAGCCTGAGCCTTGCATTCGCAACCAAACTTCAATCAAGCTCTGATAAACTGGCGGTGACATACCCAGAACTAAGTCGGAACTGATCAAAACTCCACCGGGGCGAAGGCGTTGTGCGATTTGACCGAAAAAGCGACTCCGCTCTTCCGCTTGCTTTAGGAACTGAGAGACCAACAGGCAAGTCGCCGCATCGAATGCCTCCGAAGCGGGCAGCGAATCGAGATAACCTTCGTGGAACGTGCAACGCGAGGTGATGTCGCTTTCGTCGGCTTTTCGACGACAAACGTCCAGCATTGCAGATGCTGGCTCGACCGCTGTGAATTGCCATTGCGGAAAGGCTTGCGCCAGAGCGATCATTTCCGTTCCGGTTCCGGCACCCACGCACAGAATCCGTGCATCAGCCGGAAGCTCTGAGAGAATCAGGCGCATCAATGAAAAGAGCGCCTCGCGCCCCGCCTCCCAAAGAGCATTTTGCTTGTCGTAGGAAGACGCAGTCTTTTGGTTGAATAAAATGGGTGCCTGTTGGTTTTGCATAATGAAAGCGAATGAAGCCGCGATTTATACTTTACACGATTGAATATTGCCACAGTATCAAAGCCGCGCAGTCGCCGAACGAGCAAATCACCCGCGCCCTAATTGCCTCTTTGACAACTATCAACTTAGCTAACTGAGAGTAAACGCCCGATATCCTGAATGGGCGGCGCACCAAACAGGCGAGCATATTCCCGGCTGAACTGAGATGGACTTTCATAGCCGACTCGATCGGCAGCCGTAATCGCATTGTAATCTTCCACCAGCATGAGCCGACGAGCTTCTAGGAGCCGGATCTGCTTTTGATATTGCAGCGGACTCATTGAGGTCACTTGCTTAAAATGATGGTGGAAAGAGGAAGGCGACATGCTGGCTTGTTCAGCGAGATCAGCAACGCGCAGGGGTTTAGCAAAATCTACCTTGATGCTTTGAATGACTGCTGCGATCCGCTGCATGTTGCTCCCCGATGTCGCAATCTGACGAACGGCTTCACTTTGTTCGCCGATCAACAAGCGGTAGTAAATTTCGCGAATCATCATCGGAGCTAGAATTGGAATATCTTCAGGAGTATCCAATAACTGGATCAATCGCAGGGCGCAATCAAGCAATGATAGATTAGCGGTGCTGACGAAAAAGCCTCGGACTGAAGTTTCTTTTTTATCCGCGATCGCAGTCGTCTGAACTGCAATAAGTTCACAAAGTTCGTGCGGGTCAAGATCCAGCTTGAATCCTAAATAAGGGCGATCGGGAGTCGCTTCGAGAATAAATCCGCTAATCGGCTGATCAACTGAAACCACCAGATATTGCGCTTCACCATATCGATAGATTTCCTCACCCAGCGCGGCACCTTTTTTGCCCTGAACCACGATCGCCAGCATTGGGGTGCTGACTCCATGCAGCCTCGTACTCGTCAAAGACTCACGGCTAAATCCTAGCGGCGCGATCCTCGTTTGATGATAACCGTCACCATTGGTATGGCGATTGATCAGGGCGGCTAATTCTCGACATCGATCGGCGATGAGTTCATCTGTCATAGGTTTTGGAGCTGATCTTCTTTTGCAGATTGTAGAACATTTTTATCCAGTCCTAAAACCACAATCTGGAGGATTAGGCAATAAATGGCGAGGTTTGTGTATTGAAGAACCCAATCTGCAACCCTACGATAAACGTATTCGGACAACACAGAAGGATAAGGCAATGACCAAAATTGCATTAGTAACGGGATCGAGCCGAGGACTGGGCAAAAGTACTGCTTTGAACCTGGCTAAAAAAGGAGTTGATGTCATCGTCACTTATCATCGCAATGCTGAAGAAGCGAAGAACGTGGTCGCAGAAATTGAACAGCTTGGCGCTAAAGCGGTAGCACTGCAATTAGATACTGGCGACACTAAAACGTTTGATCGTTTCGCCGCACAAGTCCAGCAGTCACTTAAAGATAACTGGCAAGCCGAGCAGTTTGATTTTTTGGTGAATAATGCTGGAACGGGTGTTTACGCCTCTTTTGCCGAAACCACCGAGGAAGATTTTGACCATTTGATGAACATTCACCTCAAGGGCGTTTTCTTCCTCACTCAGAAACTATTGCCACTGATGAATGACGGCGGACGAATCGTCAATCTTTCATCTGGGTTGGCGCGATTTAGCCTACCAGGTTATGCAGCTTACGCCAGTATGAAAGGCGCGATCGAGGTGTTAACTCGCTACCTAGCCAAAGAACTAGGATCGAGACAAATCGCAGTCAATACAGTCGCTCCAGGTGCGATCGAAACTGATTTTGCGGGTGGTGCAGTCCGCGATAATCCAGAAATGAATAAATCCGTTGCTTCCCTAACGGCGCTCGGTCGCGTGGGTCTGCCAGATGATATCGGGGGCGCGATCGCATCACTCCTATCCCAAGACAATCAATGGGTGAATGCCCAGCGTATCGAAGTCTCCGGCGGTCAGTCGATTTAATTCAGACTCAATTCAACAGTCGGAAAACAACCATGTTAAATGTGGAAAATAAAGTTATTGCCATTACGGGAGCCAGTAGCGGCATCGGTGAAGCCTCCGCCAAGTTGCTGGCTCAAAATGGAGCAAAAGTAGTTTTGGGCGCACGCCGCACGGAAAAGCTAGAAAAGATTGTGAAAGATATCCGCTCATCCGGTGGAATCGCCGAATTCAAAGCGGTCGATGTCACCGATCGCCAGGATATGAATGCGTTCATTCACTTTGCTAAAGAGAAGTTTGATCGCATTGATGTGATTTTCAACAATGCAGGCGTGATGCCTCTGTCCCTGATGAGCGCACTCAAAGTTGACGAGTGGGACAAGATGATTAACGTCAACATCAAGGGTGTTCTGAATGGCATTGCTGCGGGACTGCCGATCATGGAAGCACAAGGCGGCGGTCAGTTTATCAATACCGCCTCGATCGCTGCCCATCAGGTCGGACCTACAAGCGCTGTTTATTCTGCAACAAAGTTTGCGGTTTGGGCGATATCGGACGGTCTGCGGCAGGAGTCAAAAAACATCCGCGTGACGATCATCTCTCCTGGCGTAGTGGAAACTGAACTGGGTTCTGATATCTCAGATGAAACATCAAAAGGCTTGTTGCAAGAACTCCGCAAAACTGCGCTAACGTCGGATGCGATCGCCAGAGCCGTCTTATATGCGGTGGCTCAACCAGAGGATGTCGATGTCAATGAAATTATTGTTCGTCCGACTGCCAGCGCATTTTAAGGAACGTCTGAAAAAACACAAAAAGGAAGAAATGCAAATGCAAAGTAGCCCCGCTCTTGAATCCAGGAAAAACATGCGTCTCTGTTACGGGCTTGCAGCTTTAACTCAGGGCGATCGCCTCGTTCCTTGGGCGTTTGAGCGACGGCAATTGCGACCCAACGATATTGCAGTGAAAGTTCAGTTCTGTGGTGTTTGCCACAGCGACTTGCACGCGATTCGAGGCAATAGCCGCTTTCCATTAGTTCCAGGGCATGAGATGGTGGGTGAAGTCACAGAAATCGGCGTAGAAGTGACGAAATTCCAAGTTGGCGATGCCGTGGTAGTCGGCAACATTGTCGATTCCTGCGGACACTGCCCACCCTGCAAAAGCCACGAGGAATCCTATTGTCGCGAATTTCCGACGACAACTTATGATGGCATCGATCGGCACGATGGCAGCATCACGCGCGGCAGCTACTCGAATGAGTATGTCGTCAAAACTGATTTTGCTTATCATCTGCCTTCCGGTCTCGATCCAGCAAGTGTGGCACCGCTAGTTTGCGCGGGAGTAACAACCTGGTCGCCGCTACATCAGTGGAACATTGGACCTGGAAAGACGGTTGGGATTGTTGGAATCGGCGGTCTCGGTCATCTGGCAATTAAATTTGCCCATGCCCTGGGCGCTCAGGTGATTGTCTTTACGACTTCCGAGCAGAAGCTTGCTACTGCGCTGGAACTGGGTGCGGACGAGGCGATTTTATCGACGGATGCCGAGAAAATGGCGGCTCAGAAATACCGCTTTGATTTCATCCTGGACACGGTATCAGCGCGACATCTACTTGATCCGTATCTGCTGGCGCTGAACCTTGATGGCACACTCTGCTGTCTGGGAATCCCCGATCGCATGGATTTCACGCCTGTCCTCTTAACAATGGGTCGGCGGCGGCTAACCAGTTCGGGGTCAGCGGGGACGTTAGAAACCCAAGAAATGTTGGACTTTTGTAGTAAGCACAAGATTGCAGCGGATGTCGAAGTGATTTCGGCTGCGGATATCAATCAGGGTTTCGATCGGCTGGAGCGAGGAGATGTTCACTATCGTCTGGTGATTGATATGGCGACACTTAAGGCACCAGATGGAGACAAGGCTGAATCTTGAATGATACCGATGGCGATTGTTATCCGAAATGGCAATTTACAGCAGTAGAGCCTGCGACGGCGATGCTTAACATCTGTTTCTAGATAAAAAAGGAGAAAGCGAAAATGGCTAAATACCTTGTGTTGGGAGCGTCGGGACAGACAGGTGCAGCGACGACAAACGCCCTGATCGGACATTCGACTGTACGTGTAGCTGTACGAAGTGAAAGTAAAGGTGCTGCTTGGAAAGAGCGAGGAGCCGAGGTTGCGATTGTCGAAGATGTGACCGATATTGATGCCCTGGCTTGTGCGTTCGAGGGCATGGCAGGAGCGTTTGTTTTGAATCCACCTGACTACACCTCAGATGATATGTTTGCGCGTGCCAAGCAAGTCGCTTCGGCGATCGTTGAAGCTGCACAGCGGGCGCATTTGCCCAAAATTGTCGCATTGTCCTCGATCGGATCGCATCTCTCGCGAGGAACTGGCAACATTCTAACAACCCATATTTTGGAAGAGGCACTCAAACGTTTGCCAGCCGAGGTCGCAATCGGATTTGTGCGCGCCGCATCGTTCATGGAGAACTGGCAGTCGCTTTTGCCAGTGGCGCAACAAAAGGGCATATTGCCGTCTTTTTACACTCCGCTGGAGCGTGCCATGCCGATGGTTTCTACGATCGACATTGGGCAGGCATGTGCTGACGGCTTGGTGCAAGAGTGGCAAGGCACACAGGTCTGGGAACTTCATGGACCACAGCCTTTAAGCCCTAATCAGGTTGCCGCCAGTTTTAGCAGAATCTTGCAGCGCGATGTTCAAGCCGTTGTTATTCCTGAGAGCGAATGGACTTCGACGTTGGCGCAAATGGGTAACAGTCCCTCAGCCACTCAATCATATAGTGAGATGCTGAGTGCTTTTAACAATGGGACATTGGTTTGCGAGGAACACGGCACAAAAAGGCTTCAAGGAAAAACCACAATTGACGAAGCTGTTCGATCCTGGGCGAGTACCAACAGCCCTTAGTCCGTTGTGCCGCGATGCGCGGCTTAATTGCTTTGGTCGAAGTTGGCAATAATAAAGCCATTTCATTATGGCAATTGAACATGGAGGAAAGATGAGAGCAGTAGTGATTAATGAATACGGCAATGAAGACGTTTTGAATTACACCGATGTCGATCGCCCAGAGCCGAAAGCAGACGAAGTGCTGGTGAAAGTTCACGCCGCAGCAGTCAATCCGGCTGACTGGAAGATCCGCGAGGGCATGGGCGAACAGTTTGGGTTCAAACTTCCGTTCATTCTGGGTGGCGACATTGCCGGAACTGTCGAAGCGGTAGGCGATGACGTTGAAAGTTTCAAGCAGGGCGACGCGGTTTATGGAATAACCGTGTCCAGCCTCTCCGGTGGTTACGCTGAGTATGCGGTTGCAAAGGCGGACGCGATCGCGCCCAAACCCGAAAGCATTACGTTTGAAGCGGCGGCAGCAATTCCAATTGCCGCGTTGACAGCATGGCAAGCGATGTTCGATTTAGCGAATCTGAGCAGCGGGCAGAGAATCTTGATCACCGGGGCATCAGGCGGAGTTGGTTCGATGGCGGTTCAGCTTGCTAAAGCCAAAGGCGCGATCGTGGTTGGCATAGCTTCGGGCAAAAACGAACAGTACGTTCGCGATTTGGGCGTAGATGAATTCGTGGATTACACGCAGCAACCGTTTGAAGAAGTCGTCAAAGATGTGGATGTCGTTTTCGATACGGTCGGCGGCGACACATCAACGCAAGCCTTCCAAACGCTGAAAAAGGGTGGCTTTCTAGTCGCGGCACCGGAACATCCATCCGAAGAAAAAGCACGCGAATTTGGCGTAGAAGTCGCTATGGTCTACTGTCAGCCGAACGCGCAGCAATTGGCTGAAATCAACTGTCTGATTGACGAGGGCAAGTTGAAAATACATATCGAAACGGTTTTGCCACTCACAGAAGTAAAGAAGGCGCATCAACTTTCGCAAAGCGGGCGCACACGCGGCAAAATTGTTTTGCAGGTTGAAGCATAGTTGTTGAACAACGGATGTGTGTCTGATGCTTGAGTGATAATTCTTTGCAACACCTAAACAACTAAGCAATGGAGAGCGATGAAGATACTTGAGAATAAAGTTGCCTTGGTGACTGGCGGAACATCGGGAATTGGGAAAGCAACTGCCATAGCACTGGGAATTGCAGGCGCAAAGGTGGTTTTTTCGGGCAGACGCGAGGAGGAAGGCGAAAACACTGCTAACTCAATCCGTCAGTCTGGGGCTGAATGCTTATTCGTGCGGTCGGATGTATCGAGTGAGTCAGAGGTTAAGGCACTGGTTCAGAAGACGGTTGAAAGCTACGGTAGATTAGATTGTGCGTTCAACAACGCTGGGATTGAATCGCCCTCAAAGCCCCTACACGAACAGTCGATCGAGGATTTCGACAAACTGATGGCGATTAACGTGCGAGGTCTGTTCTTGTGTATGAAATCTGAAATCCAGCAGATGCTTACTCAAGGAGGCGGAGTCATTGTCAACAATTCTTCAATGGGTGGATTAATTGCATTTCCTGGAATAAGTCCTTATCATGCCAGCAAACATGCCGTGATGGGACTAACACGTTCTGCTGCACTCGACTATGCTAAGCAAGGCATTCGGATTAACGCGATTAATCCTGGAATCATTGCTACAGAAATGATGGATCGCCTTTCTGCCACAGGGACTAGCCCAGAGCAGTTTGCATCGATCGTCCCGATGGGTCGAATGGGTAAACCTGAAGAAATTGCTGCAACGGTTGTGTTTCTGTGTTCTGATGCTGCCAGCTATATTACAGGTCAGCCGATCGTGATTGATGGCGGATACACAGCAGCCTGATTCAAGGTTGGATCGTAGTTCATTAGAAAGGCTAAAGGAGCGCAGTAAAAGAAAGAATGGAAGACTCCAAAGTGACATTGATTGCTGGTGCATCGCGCGGCATTGGTAGACAACTCGCGATCGATTGTGCACGTCACGGTTTTACCGTTGTCATCAACTACGTCTCGAATGACAGCTTGGCGTAAGATGTCGTACACGAGATTACTGAACTGGGCGGTCGAGCTGTGGCGATCAAAGCCGATGTCAGTATCTCTGGTGAAGTCGATCGATGGACGCTTAATCTATATGTCTTCGATTGCTGCTCGAACAGGCGGCATGGTCTCTGCTGCCTATGCTGCCTCGAAAGCTGGGATTGAAGGACTGATGCACTACTATGCGACCTTCCTGCTGCCCTACCGGATCACAGCCAATGCTATTGCTCCGGCTCTGATCGCCAGTGATATCGTCAATGAGATGAAGCTACCCCCTCCGGACGAGCTGCCACTGGGTCGTGTTGGAAGACCGGAAGAGATCTGGTCAACGGTGCGGATGATCTTGGAAACAGAATATCTGACTGGGCAGACGATCCACATCAATGCCGGACGTTACATGACATGATTTTCAGGAAATCGCCGTAGAAAGTAGCAAACGGATGACAAACTTTGATGGTTGTGTCGCAAATACTTTTTAGCGACACACCAACCGTATCACTCTCGTTGCCTTAAGCACTCACAGTTCCATAAATCTCTAAAAACATTATGAACAGAAAGCTTTACCTTCTGTGTAAATCTATGAACCGCCTATCGTTCTCTACAAAGGCATTCGTGTGCGCCACGCTCGTGCTGCTCACCCTCACCCTCACCGCTTACCAGCCCGCAGTCGGCATCTCGACCTCCCCCGACAAGATCTCCGCCAGCATCGCTACCACTGGCTCGCCCGGCTTCGTCTCCGACGATCCGCGCGCGCGGGGTCTCATCGAAATCGGTGAGGTGGGGATCGCACGGGAGAACAACGAGGCGCTCCGAAACTACTTCGCGCCAGACTTCGTCCTCCACGGTCCCGGAGGCGATCGCACTTACGAGGAGGTGCGCGATGGCTTCGCCTCGATGCGCGCCGCCTTCCCAGATCTCTCCATTGTCCGCGAGTATGTCATCGTCGACAGCAACTACGTTGGTGCGCGAACTCGGTTCTCCGGCACGTTTAAGAACGACTGGAGGAGGTCGCCAAACGAACTCGTTCCGCCGACGGGCAAGCCCATTAGCTGGGCGTTAAACAATATCTTCCGGTACAACGACAGCGGTCGGCTCGCCGAGGAGTGGGTCGAGTACGACATTCCGGCGCTCCGTCGGCAGCTCGGCGTGGAATCTGAGTAGCGTTTGCAGAGATCGTGCCACTTGATGCGGATGTTGCTAAAGCTGAATCGTCTTACTAGTGGGAATCTAGGGCAGATGGCATCGATCGTCCCAATGGGGACGGCTGGGTCAGCCCGAAGAAATCGCTGCAACCGTTGTTTTTCTGTGTTCTGTTGCTGCCAGCTACATCACAGGTCAACCCATAGTTGTTGATGGCGGATACACAGCAGCCTAAAGAGCAGATATTGCACTCACAAAAGAATTCCCGAAGTCAGAAATCTTAGAAGCTTTATAGAACCCATTTGACATCTTTTGAGCAAGTTCCTACAGATTACTGGGTACAGATCGGGACAATGCGATCGTGCCAGAGAGCCTACGTCATGCTCTTCGTGCCTCGATCGCGCTTCCAGTGTTGCTGGCATAAAAAGATGATGCGCTTTAAGAAGAGAACGATGCCAACGATCCTATCGAGATACAAGCAAAACCAAAGAAAGGAGAGCCACCATGATTCTAATAACAGGTGCTAACGGACAGTTAGGTACAGCAGTCGTCCAAAATCTACTGAAAAAAACATCTGCTAACCAAATTGCTGCACTAGTGCGGGATGAAAGTAAAGCCTCTGCCTTGAGAGAACAAGGGGTAGACATTCGCGTCGGCAACTACGATGATACCGCTTCACTCAATAATGCGATGCAGGGAATTGAAACGGTTTTACTGATAGCCGGAACGGATGAAGAGAATCGTCTTCGGCAGCACCAAAATGTTGTGAATGCTGCAAAAAAGGCAGGGGTTCAATGTGTCGCCTACACCAGTCGATCGCTGAAAGACCGAAACACTTTGGCAAACAAGCTGATGGAGGGTCATTTTCAGACGGAAGACTATATCAAGGGGTGCGGGTTGAACTATGCCCTATTTCGCAATGCCTTATACATGGACACTATTCCGCAGTTCGTCGGGGAAAAAGTTTTGGATACAGGTATTTACTTCCCGACTGGACAAGGAAGAGTCCCTTTTGCCCTGAGAAGCGAAATGGGAGAAGCCATTGCAAATGCCCTGTTAGAAAGCGGTTGCGATAACCGCATTTACAACCTCACAGGAAGTGAATCCTATTCCTTTGACGATGTTGCAGCAACCCTTTCTGACTTATCAGGCAAAGCGGTAGCTTATACACCGATTGAGAAGTCAGCCTTTGAGGCGAAAATGAAAGAACGCAGTGTCCCCGAAATGATGATTGAGCGGGTCACAGGGTTTCTAACCGATATTAAAAACGGGCAGGAAGAAGAAGTCAGCCCCGATCTGGAGAATCTTCTGGGGCGAAAGCCTGCATCGCTCAGAGAGGGGTTGAAAATTCTTTTCAATTTATAGGGAGATTGTTTCCGACTATGCGTCTTGAGGAGGGTGCGATCATCGTGCTGGAAATCTTGTGCCTTGGTGCAGTTGCAATAGTTGCTCCTACGGTACTACTGAAAATAGACAGACTACTACCGCACGGACTACTGGCACTGCCTTGTGCTTGCTCCCAATTGCCTTTACGATCGAGCAGCCAAAAGATGGGGATGTAATGAAGTCATCGTTCGACCGATCAGACAAATCGACCAAGCATCAAGACAGTGCGGTTTTGCGCTATTGTATTGACTTAATATGACTGAACTTTGGTTGTAATCCACATCGATCCGAATGAGTGACGCGATTGAAACCTACGATTCGATGTCTGAACTTTATGCTTCCTTTGGCGGCAAGCTAGATCAAGATGTTGATTTTACGATTCATCGGAATGAGGAGCTTTATCCCAACTTTCCAGTCAAGTCTCCCTTGTTTCGGACAAGCTTCTACTCAGTTTTAATCCTGCGCGAAGGGCGAGGTCGCTACCTCGTTGATGACCAATCCTATGTGACGCGCGGTAACATCATTTATTTTACAAATCCGGGGCATCTGAAGGGATTCGAGGTTGAGGAAACGCTACGGGGATACCTCATCACCTTCACAGAATCATTCTTGAAGCAATATGTTCATGAGAACATTCTGGATGAATTTCCATTTCTGATTGCTGAAGTTGCGCCACCGAACTATCCCGATCGCGAAATTTTCCAAATCTTTGATGACTTGGGCGGTCAGTTGTTGCAGGAATATCAGTCAGATTCTGCTTATAAATACAAAGTGATTGGATGTTTAACGGTGGTATTGCTACTCAAAATTAAAGAGTGGTTTTGGAAGGCGTACGATCCACTGACTGAAGCTTCAACCAGCTCTAATATTACACTGACGTTTCAACGTCATCTCGAAGCGCACTTTCGCGATCTACTCGCTGGCAAGTGCGATCGCTTATTCCAAGTGCAGGACTATGCCCAAGCACAGTATTTACATCCTAACTATTTCAGCACTGTCATCAAATACAAAACAGGTAAATCAGTCAGTCATTGGATTGCGGAGAAGACGATCGCGGAGTCGAAGGCACTGTTGGCGCGATCGTCAGAATCAGTCCAGGAAATTGCATTTCGCTTGGGATTTAAGGATGCAGGACACTTCTCCCGTTTCTTCAAAAAACACACGAAACTGTCCCCTGTGAGCTTTCGGCAGAGCTTATCGAGCGGTTTCAATCTTGAGCCTTGATGTTTCGCAAACTTAGAAATGAACAAGCCTGTCGAGAAAATATCCATGCCCTTTCCCGGCTGAGTTTGGCTTAATGGAAATTAAGGAAACGCAGTGCAAGCGACCTAATTTCTATCATCAGAAAAACTTAGGGACTATCATGCAACTTACCGGAAACACAATTCTGATCACGGGCGGAGGTTCGGGGATTGGTCGCGGACTCGCTGAGTCCTTTCACAAAAAGGGCAATCAGGTGATCATCTCTGGTCGGCGACAACAGATGCTAGATGAGGTGACATCTGCTAATCCTGGCATCAAATCCCTGCTACTGGATATCAACGATCGAGACAGTATCCGTTCGTTTAGTCAGCAAGTCGCTCAAGACTATCCAAAACTGAATGTTTTAATCAACAATGCCGGGATCTCGAAAGCAGAAGCTCTCAAATCGCCGCCGGATTACTTAGAGGATGCCGAGGCGATCGTGACCACTAATCTTCTTGGACCCATTCGCCTGACAGCAGCACTCCTGCCACTGCTGCAAAAACAGCCATACTCAGCCATTCTCACGGTTTCATCTGGGCTGGGTTTTGTCCCGAACGCCGCGACCCCAACCTACAGCGCGACTAAGGCAGCAATCCATTCGTACTCGGTATCGCTACGCCACCAGCTCAAAGGCACCACAACCGAGGTGATCGAGATTATTCCGCCTTATGTCCAAACTCCACTCAGCGGCGAACACCAAATGACTGATCCTCGTGCTATGCCACTCGATGAGTTCATTACCGAGGTGATGGGCATACTCGTCAACCATCCAACCGTAGAAGAGGTCGTGGTAGAGCGATGCAAACCTCTACGCTTCGCCGCCGAAAACGGGACTGCTGACATGATGTTTCAGACTCGTAACCCGTAGGTGGAGCGACTCTCTGCAAAGCCAATCTCATTCAGCAATCAATACTAGGGAGTAAGACATGAATATTGAGCGATTAACGCGAAGCACAGCTCCGCCAAAACCGCCTCGTCGGTTGCCTCCATTTATTCTCTTTGCTGCATTTCTGAGTACGTTTTATATCGGACTCATTGGTCCAATCCTGCCCACCTTAGTCGAGCAGTATGGTGGAAATGCCTTCACCATCGGGCTGTTGTTTTCGAGCTACTCTTTCGCACAATTCCTCAGCGCGCCTAGCCTGGGAGCAATCAGCGATCGCTATGGGCGACGAGTGGTGATGCTGGTGAGCTTGTGTAGCGCAATCCTTGGCTTTTCGATGTTTGCGATCGGCGGGGCACTGTGGATATTATTCGTGGGCTGGATGATCGCAGGTGTATCTGACTGCTGGATTGGCACTGCTTTTTCCTATGTGGCAGATACAACAAAATCTAATGTTCGCACTCGCTACTTCGCTTTTTTGACGGCTGCAATTGCTTCAGGGTTTATTGTTGGACCCGCCACAAGTGGTTTTTTCTCACAGAGTAGCCCAGCTACACCGCTCTATGTGTTGATCGCGGTGCTTATTTTTGCTGCTGTCTGGGGCTATTTCTCGATGCCGGAAAGCTTACTGCCTGCACAACGAGCAACAGAACTTCCGCTCAGTCATCTGAATCCACTGACTCAAGCGCGTGACATTTTGCAATTTCCGCAACTCCGACTGCTACTGCTAAGTTATCTGCTGTTTTGGATGATTGTGATTTTGCCTTCGTCTAGCTTGCCGAGCCTGCTTTCTGATCGCCTCAATTGGACTCCAGAGCAAATTTCTCCTTTATTAATCACTTTCGGGATCATTGTGGTCTTAGTTCAGCTTGTCGTCTTACCGCTGCTGCTTCGACGGTTCCAAGAAATTCATCTAGCAATTGTGGGTGGAGCGATCGCAGGGGTTGGATTCTTTCTAATCGGTCTATTTCCAGCTACAGGCATTTTGCAACTGGTTTATGGAGGAATGGTCGTCTATGCCCTCGGACAACCGCTCGTACAGACCTGTCTCACGGGAGCGATGTCAAAAAGCATGAGTGCGGATCTCCAAGGGCGGGTTCAAGGCAGTATTGCTGCAGTGATGGCGCTGGCGCAAGTGATTGGACCGCTGTGGGCGGGCTGGCTCTGTCAAGCGGTGAGTCAATCCGCGCCTTATTGGTCGGCTACTGTTCAAGTGCTGATCGCGGTCGCGATCATGCTGATTGCAATTCCAAAACTCAAGCGTCTGAATCAGAAAAATCGTGCAGAGGATGAACTGAATCAATCTCACTAGATGCCCTCGTTAATCAAACAAACAAAACCATGAAATACCGCAAACTTGGAACAACAGACGCGCAAGTCTCTGCATTGGGATTAGGCTGCATGGGAATGTCCGACTACTACGGCGATCGACAAAACGATGATGCTGAAAGTATCGCGACCATTCGAGCCGCGATCGACCTTGGGATTAACTTTCTCGACACAGGCGACTTTTACGGCATGGGACACAATGAATTGTTGATTCGAGAAGCTATCAAAAGAGTTCCGCGCGACAAAGTATTTATTGCAGTGAAGTTCGGGGCACTGCGCGATCACAAAGGCAACTCTAATGGTGAAGATAGTCGTCCAGTTGCTGTGCAAAACTTCCTAGCTTATAGCTTGCAGCGGTTAGGAGTGGACTACATTGATCTGTACTATCCTGCCAGAGTCGATCCGACTGTGCCGATCGAGGACACAGTGGGCGCGATCGCAAACCTGATTCAAGACGGCAAAGTGCGCTATGCTGGACTCTCAGAAGCGGGCGCTAAAACCCTGCGTCGAGCGGCTCAGGTGCATCCGATTGCCATGCTGCAAACAGAATACAGTCTATGGACGCGAGAACCTGAAACTGATCTATTGCCCGTCTGCCGAGACTTAGGAACGAGTTTAGTCGCCTACTCACCACTAGGGAGAGGATTTTTGACGGGAGCTTTTCAATCGCCTGATAACTTCCCACCGGGCGATTGGCGACGGCACAGTCCCCGCTTTCAAGGCGAAAATTTTTATCGCAACCTAGAACTGGTCAAAAAAATCAAGCAAATCGCCACCCAAAAGCAGTGTACGCCTGCCCAACTTGCCCTTGCTTGGTTGCTGGCAAAAGGCGAGGACATCATCCCGATTCCTGGCATGAAACGTCAAGCACGGTTACATGAAAATGTGCGGGCAGTAGACATGGTGTTAACTGCCGCTGAACTTCAACAGATTGAAGCAGTTGTCCCGATCGGTGCTGCCGGAACCAGTTATCCTGAAGCACTCATGCACGCCCTGAACCGTTAGTTTTATCGATTGACTTTGCCGTGCTGGAGTGAGTTCAAGCGACGATTACAAGACAAAGCTAATTTGCATTAGCCTTTGGGCTACGGTGTGTAGCTTCTACGTGCGGCAAGTTTTGATCAGTGCTGAAATGATTTTGTCATACCGATTAATAGAATCTGGAGAAAAAATGAAAGCAATTGTAATTAACACATACGGCAACGAAGACGTTTTGAACTATGTCGATGTCGATCGTCCAGAGCCGAAAGCGGACGAAGTCTTGGTGAAAGTTCACGTCGCCGGGGTCAATCCAGTTGACTGGAAAATCCGGGGTGGAATGGGCGAAAGGTTAGGGCTGAAACTTCCCATCTTTCTCGGTGGCGAGATCGCCGGAACAATCGAAAAGGTGGGCGATGATGTCAAAGATTTCAAGGAAGGTGATGCAGTTTACGGAATTGTGACCTCTGGAGGTTATGCCGAGTATGCGATCGCCAAAATTGGAGACATGGCACCCAAACCCCAAAGTCTCGATTTCGAGAACGCGGCGGCGATTCCGCTCGGCGCGTTGACGGCGTGGCAAGCGATGTTCGATTTAGCGAATCTGAGTAGCGGGCAGAGAGTTTTGATCACTGCCGCGTCAGGCGGGGTCGGTTCGCTGGCGGTTCAACTTGCTAAAGCAAAAGACGCATTCGTGATCGGTATGGCTTCGGGTCGCAATGAAGCGTTCGTCAGAGATTTGGGTGCAGACGAGTTCGTGGATTACACCAAGCAACCCTTTGAAGCAGTCGTCAAAGATGTGGATGTCGTTTTCGATACGGTCGGCGGCGACACGTTTGAAAGAGCGTTCCAAACTTTGAAAAAAGGCGGCTTTCTGGTGACAGCAGTGCAGTTTCCGTCCGAAGAAAAAGCGCAGGAATTTGGCATCAAAGCCGCACGGGTCTACTGCAAACCCAACGCGGAACAATTAGCCGCGATCAGCAAATTGGTTGACGAAGGCAGATTAAAAGCGCACGTTTCAACCGTTTTGCCGCTCGCGGAGGTGAAAAAGGCACATCAACTTTCCCAAAGCGGACGCACACGCGGCAAAATTGTTTTGCAAATCGGGATATAGTGCTTGAACAGGATTTTTGTGTTTGAAATATGAAATTCGACAGATGCGGATTTACAGCAGCCTGAAGAGCATGATGCAGGCTCTATATGCCTCGATCACGCAGCGGCAAAAGCTGTCACTAACGCACCAGGAGTTTGTGGAGTATCACCGTGAAAAGCACGCACCTCTTTTTTGTTCGCTTCCTGAGGTGCAGCAGCACGTCCGCCGTTATGTGCAATGCCATACCATCCAAGCGTCTCTTTCAGGACTACCATCCATTACCTTCGATGGAGTCACCGAGCTTTGGTTTGATGATGTCGCGGGGCTTGAAGCGGTTTTCGGCTCAGAGAGTTATCTTCAAACCATTCGCCCCGACGAGGAAAAGTTCCTTGACTTGCATGGCTGCGAGTTTGTGCTTTCAACAGAAAGCGTTGTGATTGATGGTGAATGTTAAATTTGACATCCAGGAGATCCCTAATTGCACATCGTTGTGATAGGTGCGTTCAATCTCCGATTGAGATTGCCTGTTCAATGATATCCACCGCACGAGACACGCCTCCTGCTTCCTGAAGTGCCTGTTGCGATCGCGCTGCATTCGCTTGATAAGATTCCTGCGTTAGCACTTCAATAATGGCTTCGCGTAGCATCGGAGTCCCCAAACGAGACAGCGGCACGACCTTGCCCACACCCGTCCACGCAATCCGCGCAGCAATACCAGGCTGATCGATGGCAATCGGGATTGCCACCATCGGCACCGCTTGACTCAGAGATTCCATTACCGTATTCATTCCAGCGTGCGTAATCACAAGATTTGCGTATCGACTGTGTGCAGCATTGACTGATTCATACATTCATTTCCTCTGCAATCTCAAGCAACGCTTTTGATGATTGAGATTTTAAACTTACACCTCTACAGCCTCATCTCTGTCTATCGTCCCGGCTGAGCGGCTGTGAGTAACCTTTGCAATACCACCAAAATCTCTCAACAGTCCGCCTTAGGGCTTATTGTTAGGCTTCATTCCTTTCTAATTAATGGCACCAAGTGCATCATGTAATCTCGTTTTCCAATTGGCAAACCAGCCATGCGAAGAATGTCATAAGCTGTGACCAGATGGAAGTAAAAGTTTGGAATTAAAAATTCATTTACATAGGCGTTACCAGAAAACTCGATGTAGAGGCTTTGTCCCTCGTAAATGCGCGTCACCTCAGCTAGCTTTGCATCTTCAACATCAATACCCAAAAGAAGTTCCTTGGTGTTTGCGATGTGCCCGTATGCCTGTGCGAGAGATGTGACATCTGGATCTAGATTGTTCGCAGGTTTACCATCACACCAGAGAGCAAAGTTGCGGGGTTGATTGCAGGTGAAAGCAATTTGTGTACCGAAGGGAAACATATCAGCCGCAATGCGCTTTTGAAGAAATGACTCATTATCGCCAAAATGAGTTTGAGCTGACTTCAAAAGATATTCAAGAGTCGCCAAGCGACTTTGGAAGAGGGTTCGGATTAAATCTACGCTTTGACTTTGCATTTTGCGCTCCCTCAAGATTTACTCTATGAATCCTAGCAGCATCTAGAACAAATTTCAGCCTAACAAAAGTATGGACTGCCATGATTTTTGATTAATCTCGATGCTCTTGATTTTCACAATCATCCCAACATTTATTGAAATAGTAAGGTGACAATATAGCCCCTATCGCTAGTTCTCACCATCATTTTACAGCCGCCCGAATCTGGTCACGGAACCATGCCTGTCCAGAATCACCACCGAACCGAGGATGCCAGATCATGGTGTAGGGAAAGCCAGCAATCTCTTGAGGAGGGAGTACCTGCCGAAAGTTCGCTAACTTTGAAAGTTCGAGTGCGACACGCATTGGGACGGTGAAGATTAAGTCGGTATCTACAATATTGAGCGCCGTTGCCATGAAGTAGGGTGACTGAAGCACGACATTTCTTGCCTTCCCAAGCTCAGCAAGCGGACGATCGATCATCGTTTGCTGCCCTTCTGCGGTTGCAATTACTGCATGTGGGTGACGTAGGTACTCGTCTAAAGAAAAACGCTCGTGCTTGAATGGGTTGTCCGCACTCACAAGGCACACGAAGTGTTCCTGATACAGCACTTCCACCTTCAATCCTCTAGGCGAACTTGGTACGCTGCCAACCCCAAGCGCCACATCGCAGCGACCCATCTCTACATAACGGTAGCTATCTTCTGTCCAGCCAATAACTTCGACGCGAACACCGGGAGCAGATTTGCGGCACAGTTGCAGGGTACCGCTGATGATCGCAGCGGCGGCATAATCGGTGCCTGTCACCCGAAACTGTTGTTGTGTGGTGGAAGGATCAAAGTTATCGCCTCTGATCGCCGCATTGAGGCGAGGCAGGAGGACTTCTAACTCTTGCAGCAAGCGATCGCCACGCGGTGTCCGCTCGTACCCCGTGCCACTCCGAACGAGCAGGTCGTCGCCGAGTGCTACCCGCAATCGACTGAGCACTCGGCTCATCGCTGGCTGACTGAGCGAGGCGCGAACGGCGGCGCGAGTGACATGCCTCTCCTCTAGGATGGCTTGCAAAGCCAGAAGTTGATTGAGGTCGATGTGCGAGAGGTTGGGGAACTGTTGAGCCATGATCTGAATATATACCACCCTTGATATAGTGCTTATCCATAATATGCATTGGACACATTCATTGTAGATGTCTTGTAATGGTTGTAGTAGGTTCACTCTACGCCCGGCTGAATCGGTTTCAGCACTTCCCGATTGCGATCGTTAAAGCCGAATCTATGAGGTCATTATGAACATGAAACGTCGTAAATTCTTGAGTATCATGGCAGGCACTAGCGCTGTCGTCAGTCTCGCTAGTGTCTTGACACGAGGTGTCAAATCTCATGCACAGCAGTTATCAGGTGCTCTCGCTGAGAGCTTTCGGCGCAGGTCGCAAGAAGCCGAAGCCCGTGGTCTAGCCGAGCCGTTTAAGGGGGTTACCACAAACGGCAATGTTGTCTCAGGTTTGTTCCCCATCCGCTCGACCGGAGTTTCTACTGCGCCCGTCCGCAGGTCTGCTGATGCTTTTCTCGCCGCTTTGACTCCGACGCAGCGCACCAAGACAGTATTTTCGGTTGACGACCCGGAATGGCGTAAGTGGATGAACCAGCACTTTTACATCCGTCAGGGCACAGGCTTCTATGAGATGACTGAATCCCAGCGTGAGATAGCTTTCAATCTGTTGCGAGCTTCGCTCAGCGCCAAGGGATTGAAACAGTCGCGCGACATTATGCGGCTCAACCACACGCTGGGCGAGCTGAACAATAACTTCGAGGAATACGGCGAGGGTCGCTACTGGCTCACGGTGATGGGCACGCCTTCAGATACGGAGCCGTGGGGCTGGCAGCTCGACGGGCACCATTTGATTGTTAACTACTTCGTGCTGGGTGATCAAGTGGTGATGACACCTACTTTCATGGGTTCCGAGCCAGTGATAGCTAACTCCGGTCGGTACAAAGGTACGATCGTGATGCAAAACGAACAAAATAAGGGTCTATCGCTGATCAACGCGCTCAATGATGCACAGCGTCAGAAAGCTATCATCCGGGTTTCTAAGACCCGCAACAACAACCTGGGTGAAGCGTTCAGTGACAACATCGTTCTCGACTATGCTGGCATTCGCGCGGCGGAGTTCACAGCCGAGCAGAAGAAGCAATTACTCGATTTGATCGGCGAGTATGTGGGGAACATGCGCGACGGGCATGCAGAGGTCAAGATGTCCGAGGTGCGGCAGCATCTGGAGGAAACCCGGTTCGCTTGGATCGGCGAGACGAAGCCGAACAGCGTCTTTTACTACCGTATCCATAGCCCGGTGATCTTGATTGAGTTCGATCATCAGACTCCGATCGCTCTGAGCTATTTAGAACGGGGTCAGCCTACACGTGAACATATTCACAGCGTGGTGCGAACGCCGAATGGCAACGACTACGGTAAAGATTTACTCCGGCAGCACTACCAACAGCATCCGCACCCACATAGCCACTGAATGACTTTGTACCATGCTTCCTGAAGCACAGCATCACATCACACTATCGGCAACAAGGGGTTTGTTCTACGGTTGGAAGCTATAGCTTCACGCTATATCAGCATTGGTATAGTGGCTATCCTAGATATGCATTGGACACATTATGTTTTGCATGTAATGATCGTCGTAGTCTCATTCGCGTTTGTTATTAGTAGAGGATTCTATGGCGACGATTCAGACTTCAGCCTTAACAGTGGCGCAAAAACAGTCACTCGAAACGTTTTACCGAGCCTTCAGCGATAAAAATCCTAACCTTCTCGACGAAGCGGTGACCTCAGATTGGCAGGACATTCCGCTTGCGCCCGGTCAAGCTCCTGGTCCTGAGGGTATGAAACCGCTGATGCCAATGTTTTTTACTGCGTTTCCCGACTTGCAGATCATCATTGACGAGGTAATTGCACAACCGAATCGCGCAGGTGTGCGGGCGCGAATCGTTGCGACTCACCAGGGGGAAATCTTTGGCTTGCAGCCGACAGGAAAGCCAGTCTCGATCGCGCTGCATGAGTTTCATCACTTCGATCGCGATCGCATTTCGCACACCTGGCACTTGGAAGATTGGTTCGGAATGCTGCACCAAATTGGTGCGTGGTCGCCCGCTGCACTGCCGAGCTAGAAACTGACCCATTTTTATCATCAGTCAGCAGCTATCGGAATCGGAAGAGAAACTATGCGAATTCGACCTAACTCTTTGGGATTTACTCTGCTGCTAGGTGCGTTGGCTGCGTTACCGCCCTTAGCGATCGACATGGGATTGCCCGCCCTCAAAGCACTTGGCACATCCTTCAATGCTCCCCCTGCTGCTACAGGTTTAACCCTCAGTCTGTTCATGGCTGGCTTTGCGATCGCGCAGCTTATTTTTGGACCCGTTTCAGATCGATATGGTCGTCGCCCGGTTCTATTCATCGGTTGTGGAGTCTTCGCCCTCGCGAATGTCATGTGTACGATCGCGCCCTCAATTCACGCATTGATTCTCTGGCGGTTGGTTGGGGGTGCCGGGGCGGGTGCTGCTGCTGTCCTAGAGATGGCGATCGTGCGCGACTTGTTTGAAGGTGCTGCCGCCCGAACACAGTTCTCTTATATCAATCTGGTGATGAGCATTGCGCCGATGATTGCACCCACGATTGGTGGGTTAGTTCTGACGATCGCAGACTGGCGATCGATTTATGGAGTGCTGGCAGTTGGCGGTCTAGTTCTTGTCGGTACGATCGCGATTGGGTTTGAAGAATCCATTGCTCATCGCGATCAAAGTGCGATCTCCCCTCGCCGCCTGATCAGCAACTACCTTCGAGTTCTGAGTGATCGAATCTGTGTGGGCTACGCGCTCGTGAACGCGTTGAGCTTTGGGTGTATGTTTGCTTACGTTGCTGGCTCACCGCTCATCTTGATTCAGGTTTTAGGCATTTCAACGACGCTCTACGGTTGGTTCTTCGCTGCAACTGCTTTCGCGATTATGGCAGGCTCGTTCTTGAATGGGCGCTTGAGTGTTCGCGGTGTGCCGCCGTCGCGCTTGCTCAAAGTCGGACTCACGCTTGCAGTTGTTTCCGCGATCGCGCTGGTGCTGGTGTCTATCAGTAATTCTGTCCGCGTCATAACGCTGCTGCCGCTTCTAGTTCTCAATACGTTCTGCTTCGGGCTAATTGCTCCCAACGCGAAGCATGGAGCGCTTCAGCCAGTGCCAGAAGTTGCTGGAGTCGCTGCTGCTGTATTGGGATTCACGCAGATGGCGATCGGTGGCACACTTGCCAGTGCGCTGGTTGCCTTCTTCTACGATGGACGGACTGCGATCGCGATGACTAGCGTGATGTCATTGTTCGCGTCAGCCGCCTTTGCCGCCTACGCTACGATCGTCCGTCCGGCTGAGCAAGCGGATCGCTCTCGCCTCCAACCGCTACCAAAACAGTCATAAGACTTGAAAACTTTTCTACTCACTTTCAACCCATTACAAAGGAAACGCATCATGAAAGCAGTCCGAATTCATCAATATGGAAGTATCGATAACGCAGTCCTTGAAGAGATTCCAGTTCCAACGATCGGACTGGATGAAGTATTGGTTCAGGTGGAAGCAGCAAGCATCAATCCGCTTGATGTGAAATTGATCAGCGGCGCTATGAAGGACTACTTTCCGCTAACGATGCCGTACACAGTCGGTACGGATTTGTCTGGAACCGTCGTTGAAGCGGGTCTATTGGCTGCTCGGTGGAAGCAGGGAGACCGCGTTATTGCTCGCCTAGAACCCGGTTCGAGTTTGAATAAACATCGCGGCGGTGCATTCGCCGAATTCGTAGTCGTTCCAGCACAGCTTCTGACGACAGCTCCTACAAAGCTGGATTTAGCAACAAGTGCGGGGCTGCCGACTGCCGCAGGGACGGCATGGCAGGCGCTTTTCGAGACTGCCCATCTTAAGTCTGGGCAAACAGTCCTTATCCATGCTGGAGCGGGTGGTGTTGGCAGCTTTGCGGTACAGCTTGCAAAATACATTGACGCTCATGTGATTTCCACCGCGTCCGCTGCGAATGCAGATCTTGTTCACAGTTTGGGAGCAGATCAGGTGATTGACTATCGTACAGAAGACTTCTCCGTTGCGTTGCACGATGTGGATGTTGTGTTAGACACGATCGGCGGCGAAACTCTATCTAAGTCATATCAGGTAATCAAGCCAGGTGGATTCCTCGTATCGATCGTAATGCCGCCAGATCAAAAACAAGCCGAGGCGCATGGTGTTATCGCAACCTTCATCGGTCATCGATCGCACTCAGCACGTCTAGACCTCATCTCCGGACTCTGTGACGCAGGTCAGCTTCGCGTAATTGTCGATCGCACTTTCCATCTCAGCGAAGTACAGCAGGGTCTTGCTCACAGTGCTTCAGGGCGCGCTCACGGTAAGATACTTTTACGATCGGCTGAATAGCTTCAGCCACTGCCTGTGGGTGCAATATTTCAGCTTGAGAATAGTCGAGTAATGGAGTGTGTATGATGCTACATCGACATAGATATTTGATTTCTCTGTCATTTTTGGTGTTTTCGCTCATAGTGCTAGCTTCGTCCGTATTCAGTCAAGCACAAAACCAGACGGCATATTGGACTAAAGCTGCACCCGCAACGATCGCTCGGCAGGAACTCTATCCAGAGGTTTTGAACAACAAAATTTATGTGGTCGGCGGGATACTCAATCCATTCACTAAGTTCACTGCGCATTTCGAGTCTTACGACCCAGTCAAGAATGCATGGACAGCATTAAGACCACTCCCTGAAGCTCGCCATCACATTACACTATCGGCAGTCAATGGATTGCTTTATGGTGTTGGCGGTTTCACAGGTGGGTTCCCCAACTGGCGGGCGCTGCCAACAATGTTCATCTACAATCCTGCTTCTAATACTTGGACTAGAGGGATTGACCTGCCAGCGGCTCGTGGCGAGGGCGTATCCGCAGTGGTCGATGACAAGATATACCTGATCGGTGGGCGCGTTCGAGCCACTGACGATGCTCGGTTGTTCAATGACCACATTGATAGTGTGCGAAACGAAGTCTTTGATCCCACAACTAGGCGTTGGTCAACCCGTGCCAATGCACCAACCCCGCGAAACAGCGCAGCGTCGGCTGTGATTGATGGCAAGATCTATGTGGTTGGGGGGCGCAAGTTTGCCAAGAATGCCGATGGCACAGCGCGGCAGGTGAATGTGCCAAATCTTGAGGTTTACGATCCGAAGCTCGATCGTTGGGAAACGCGATCGCCGATGCCTCAAGCCCAAGGAGGTCTGGCGGCAACCGCCCTCAACGGCAAGCTTTACGTATTTGGCGGCGAACAGTGGGTTCCAGAGCAGAAGGTTTTCGCCGAAAGTTGGGTTTACGATCCACAAACCAATCAATGGCAAGCACTGCCGTCTCTGCCAACCCCCCGACATGGACTAGGAGCATCGACCATTGGCAACCGAATCTTTGTGTTTGGTGGCTCAACAAAAACAGGTGGAAATGCAACTTCATCGGTCAACGAAGTGCTAGTATCGCCTATCTAGATTGCTATGCTGTACAGTGCCTTTTTATTTGGCACTGTACAGCCATTTTCTGCACGCGATCGCAGAACAATACTAGACCTCCTGCACGAATCATTGTGCCTTGGCGAATTCCATTCGGCGGGCATTCATGCAGGAGGTCTACTCACTTGAATGGGCGACCATAGCGCAGTTAATCACATAAAAACTTTTTCATATAGGATTTAGTCGTAATTTATCTCAGCATCCGAAACTGAATAGTGTCAGGCAAACAAGGCTGGCAAACTTAAACTACATCGTTTGAGAAATTCTCACGGACATAGAGCAGTAAAAACTGTCATTCTTGGCAAGCTAAAGCATTCACCTTTCGGTCTAGTGACATCTGCTTATCAAGCAGGTTTACGTTCTCAAGGCATTCCTAGCTCGGAGTCCTTAATCACAGTCCACTAGCATCAGTAAATTAGTAGCTTAGACCTTGTTCAAGTTGACAATAGCCTTTATCTCTACTATCCGAAATAGCCTGAATCAAAAGCTATTCCTTTAGTAGACTGGTTTTGGATAAACCTATCCCGTTTTATCGATCGAATCTCAATTTTTCTCAAGCAGTAAACAGTCAAACCTTGGACAAATGAAGCGCAGGCTCTAGTACTAACGCAAGGCAAATATATGTCTACTGATAAAACTCAACCAGTGCAAATTCAGACTCAAGACATTTCAACACCCATCTTTCAAATCGGTATATCAAGAGTAGGTTGGAAGCCTACGTCAAGTTCTGATAGGGGCTTGGTTATGGGGATGCGATATCTGTGGGCAGAATACCTAAACTGCTGGCAATGGCAGTACTACATTGCGCTTGACAGTGACAGCCCTTCTTCCCAGTGGACTCAATTCGACTGGGGCTGGCAAGACGATCTGGAACCGTTGCCCACTTCTAATTCTATACAGGTGTCGAGGTAGCGAAGGTAATTAGATATGACAAGTAACCGCCGTTTGGAGACTAGAGAATTGACTTTGCTGACGCTATATAGTAACTGTCAGTTTTCCATGGATGTCTTTGAGTTCTACCGCAAGTGGAATGTGACTCAGAAACAAATCGCTATCATTTGTGGTTGCAGCATTGCCACGGTGGGTCGTTGGTTTGGTAGCCCGCGACAGGTTCCAGAATTCATCTACATGCGGAGACTGGCAGAGATGGATTTGATTTGGGAGTTGTGGGAGCAGATTCCTGATGAATTGAAAGAGCGGCTATGTTCTAGATGAAATACCGTCTCCACTACTGTCTTCAGCAACACATTTTTAACTAAAAAATGGATGAAACTTCAAAAAACCATCACCGTGAGTGTTTTTATTGGCTTCGTGAGACTTGACTCATTAACAATGATTGCTAGCGTAGGTAGCTCTATGTACCTTTATCTATCTAAAGGAAGGTGGAATTATTGTAGGAGGAAAGATTATATTGCAAGCATATTTGCAATTGTCGCAAGGGCTTCGCTGCCATTATTTATCCAATTTACTACTCCCCGATCGTCGCTCTACTTTGGACGCTATACCAATACGAATTCTGTCGAGTATTCGTTCCAGTTAGCACCAATACTCCCACAAATATCACCATTGAGTTCCTGAAAGAACACAATCCGCATATCAGTGATTGGGCGTTAAGCCCATAGGAGAGTCAGGCGACGTGGGAGTGAATCAATGGCTGACATTTTTGTGTCACTTCTGTTGATTAATCTAGCGATGAACGAAACGATTTGAAATGTCTGTCTATGGAGATTCTGATCAATGACCATTGCATTGCTCAATCTAGAACAGCGAGTGTTTAACCAACAAAGCTTAATTCCACCCCAACTCGATCTGTTGTGGAAAATTGAGCATGGGATCGTTCGCACAGTAACGTGGAATGAAATAGGAACAAAGAGTACATTGGGCTACTGGGGAGTGCAAGATGTGGTAGGTCAACCCCTGTCTCGAATTGCTCCCTACAAGATTGAGTGTTTAACAAGTGTAAAAGTGACAGCAGTGCCAACTTCACTCTGGCACCACCTTTTAGAGCCTGTTGTCTTACATGGACAACAGGTAGAACAACTCCTGAGTATTGTGCATCGCGATCGCATTCAACTTCGCTTACTTGAATTGCTAACCTGGTTAGCCCAGAAGTTTGGTCGCCCGATTGAGCAAGGCACATTGATTGATCTACCCCTGACGCACCAACAGCTTGCAGAAACAATCAGCACTACCCGCGTGACCGTGACACGGTTACTGGAGCAACTGGAGCAAACTGGGTTAATCTGGCGAATTCGACGGCGTATTGTGCTGTTATCGAATCGCGATCAAACATTATCTGCATAACTAACTCAAGACTCTCAATTGAGCTGTAGAGACGATTTATAGAGGAAGAGAACGCATATGAGAATTAAGCTAAGAAGAAGACGCTTCGGTCAACTGATAATTGTGAGCACGGTGGTCGCAACTGCCAGCAACTGGATGAAGCGATCGATTGCTCAAATCAGTCCGCAACCCCCAGCCGTTCCATCGCCATCTAATGCTGTAAATGTGGCACTGAAGATCAATAACTCATCTCGTTCACTCGCGCTTGATTCGCGCGTGACGTTACTCGATGCCCTGCGCGAACAGATTGGGCTAACTGGCTCGAAAAAAGGCTGTGATCACGGGCAGTGCGGTGCCTGTACGGTGATTGTTGATGGGCGGCGCGTGTTGTCCTGCCTGACCTTGGCGGCGACCTGTGAAGGCAGCGAGGTGACCACGATCGAGGGGTTAGCGCAAGGCGATAATTTGCATCCGATGCAGGCGGCGTTCATCAAGAACGACGGGTTTCAGTGCGGCTACTGCACGCCCGGTCAGATTTGTTCCGCGATCGCTGTTCTCGATGAAGCGCGAAACGGCGAAGCCAGCTATGTTACAGCAGACGTGCGGCAGGAACCGCGCTCAGTGCAACTCTCTGATGACGAGATCAGAGAAAGAATGTCGGGCAATATCTGTCGCTGCGGCGCGTATCCAAACATTGTCGCAGCAATCAGGGAAGTTCACACGGGCAAGGCACAGGCAGGGCAGTTTGCGAATGAAGAGGCGATATTCGACACGCCAGAAATGAAAACGGAAGCAAGCGAGGCGGCAGCATAAATTATGAGACCTTTTCAGTACACAAAAGCGAAGGATGCAAACACAGCCGTGAAAACCGTTGCGGCAAATGCAAATTCCCAGTTTCTAGCGGGCGGCACCAACCTGATCGATTTAATGAAGGAAGACGTAGCCCGTCCGGTTGAACTGGTGGATATCACGCGCTTGAACCTGACGCAAATCGGCACCGTTGCGGGAAGTGGCAATCTCTCGATCGGAGCGCTGGCGAAAAACTCCGATACGGCGAATCACCCCCTCGTGCGGCAAAACTACCCGCTATTGACGCAGGCGATTTTAGCAGGTGCTAGCGGACAGATTCGCAACATGGCAACCAACGGCGGCAATCTCAATCAGCGAACGCGCTGCCCGTACTTTTACGATACGGCGATGCCCTGTAACAAACGCAATCCCGGCACGGGCTGCGGCGCATTAGAAGGCATCAACCGCTATCATGCGATCTTCGGCTGGTCGGAACAGTGTGTCGCGGTTTATCCCAGCGATATGGCGATCGCGCTTGCTGCCCTCGATCCGATTGTGCAGGTGCAGCGCTCAGACGGCACAGTGCGATCGATTGCCTTTACCAACTACCACCGTCTGCCAGAGAACAACCCGGAAAAAGACAACAACTTAGACCGAGGCGAATTGGTTACAGCGATCGAACTGCCGAGAAACAATTTTGCTGCTAAAAGTCACTACTTGAAAGTGCGTGATCGCAGCAGTTACGCCTTTGCGCTCGTCTCGGTCGCCGCCGCGTTAGAGATGGACGGCAATCAAATCAAACAGGTGCGAGTGGCAATGGGCGGTGTCTCGCACAAACCGTGGCGCGCCACGGAAGCCGAGCGATTCCTGACGGGTAAAGCGGCGACCGAGGTGAATTTTGCGGCGGCGGCTGAAGCAGAAATGCGCCAAGCGAAACCGCTCGAACATAACCAATTCAAAGTTGAACTCGGCAAACGTGCCATCATCAGCGCATTGCAGAGGGCAATGGAGAGTTAAAACGAGCGCCCAACCGCGTTCTGGCTCGTCGATCGGAGATATGAGCAAGATCAAATTGAGGTTAAGCAAGAGATGAAACGCAGAAAGTTGATCGGTGAGGCGACAAGCCGGGTTGATGGAATCTCGAAAGTGACCGGAGCGGCAAATTACGCGACTGATCACAAAATTCCAAACTTGGCATATGCCGTGATTTTCAAAAGCGAGATTGCCGCTGGGACAATTTCGGAGATTGACCAAAGCGCGGCAGAACAATCAGCGGGAGTTTTGGCGGTCATCACTCACAAAAACGCGCCTAAGCTGAATTTGAAAGCAAACGCGCCCGATGCGAGACCGGATAGCAGCATCCGTGGCGGGGCGTTGCTGCAAGATAATAAAATTGAGTTCTATGGGCAGCACATCGGTGTCGTTGTTGCTGAAACCTTCGAGCAGGCGCGGGCTGCGGCGCGTTTAGTGAAAGTTTCTTACCAAAAGTCGGCAGCGAAAATTGAGTTTGAAAAACATATCAATGAAGCGGTAGTTCCCACAGGGAAAGAATTTCAGGACGACGGGCGCGGCGATCTCAATACAGCTTTTCAATCCGCCAAATTTAAAGTCGAAGCGGTTTACGAAACGCCGATCGAGCATCATCACCCGATGGCTCCACACGCGACGATTGCCGTGTGGGAAGCCCCCAACAAACTGACGCTTTACAACGAAGCGCAGGTTGTGAACGGCGTGCAAAGAGCGGCGGCAGGGACGCTGGGTTTGCCGCCGGAAAACGTCCGTATTGTTACGCCCCATGTCGGTGGCGGTTTCGGCGCGAAAGGCTCTCAGTGGAGCAATCTGGTGATAGCCGCGATCGCGGCTCAAGCCGTAAAGCGTCCGGTTAAACTTGCTCTTTCGCGCCAGCAGATGTTCAACTCAGTGGGACTGCGGCAGAGAAATCACCAGCGCCTGCGTCTAGCTGCGACCCAAGACGGTAAACTCACCGCGATCGGACACGACACAACGACGCACACCGCCACAACTGCCGAATTTCTCGAAGATTGCGGCGAGGGCGCAAAAATTATGTATGACTCGCCGAATTCGCTAGTGACCTACCGCGTTGTGCCCATGAACATTATCCTGCCGACTTTCACCCGCGGTCCGGGTCAATCCACGGGCAGCTTCGCGCTCGAATCGGCAATGGATGAACTCGCCTATCAGTTGCGCCTCGACCCGATCGAATTTCGTCTCCGCAACGAGCCAGCGCGAGACCCATCAAACGGCAAACCCTGGTCGTCGCGTTCGGTTGTGCAATGTCTCACCAGAGGCGCAGAAGTGTTTGGCTGGAATCGGCGCAGACTGGAGCCGCGCACCGTTCGGCAAGGCAACTATCTGATCGGCTACGGGGTCAGCAGCGCCACCTACCCGGCTCGAACGCGGGACTCGTCCGCTATGGTCAAACTCACCCGCAAAGCCGCGGATGTGCGTGCCAGCGTTGAACTTGCGGCATCAGATTTAGGCACAGGAACCTACACGATCATCGCGCAAACGGCGGGCGAACTGCTCGATTTGCCGTTAGAAAAAGTCACCGTCAAAATCGGCGATTCGAGTCTGCCGCCCGCCGCTGGTTCAGTCGGATCGTTCGGTGCCGCCAGCTTCACCAACGCCGTTTACGCCGCGTGTGGACAACTGCGTCAAGAACTTCAGGCGAAATCAAACCAGCAGTGGGCGACTCCGCCAACTCTGGTACAACTGATGGAAGCCGCCAAATTGAGCGAATATCAAACGCGGGCAGATGCAAAACCATCACCTGAGGCGGAGAAGTATTCTTCGCATAGTTTTAACGCCAATTTCGCTGAAGTCTGGGTCAATGAAGCAACTGGGATGGTCAAAATTCCGCGGTTCGTTGCCGTCACGGGCGGAGGGCGCGTCCTGAATCCAAAAGCGGCGCGATCGCAGATCATCGGCGGTGTCATCTGGGGCATTGGAATGGCGCTGACGGAAGAATCCGTTATCGAACCGCGCTACGGCAATTTCATCACCCGTTCGTTTGCCGATTATCATGTGCCAGTCAATCTTGACATCGGCGAGATCGAAACTGTTTTTGTGACAGAAGAAGATAAGATAGTCAATCCAATGGGCGTTAAAGGACTCGGTGAAATCGCAATCTGTGGTGTGGCAGGCGCAGTGGCGAACGCGATCTTTAACGCGACGGGCAAGCGCATTAGAAATTTACCGATTACGCCTGACAAGTTGCTATGACTAACAGGGCGGATACGGTGTTGACACGACGAGCAATTGCTTGAAGACACGACAAGCTATAGCTCCAGACACCCACATAAAAACTTTTTCATCTAGGATTTAGCCGTAATTTATCTTCACCTCTGAAACTGGATAGTGTAAGGCAAATAAACCTTACTGAAGAGCGGCGTTTACTGACTAGAAAGTTTAAATCGTGTCTTGATTGAAGCCGATTGCTGTTACCGTACTCTAGGTTGAAAACGTGGATAAACTTCATTCTCCAACATCACCAGTCATTCAAAGCACAACAGCCCCAAAGCCTACCTTAGGTTTTGTAGATGCTGTCGCGCTGATTGTGGGAGTCGTCATTGGTGCAGGCATCTTTGAAACTCCTGCCCTGGTCGCAGCCAGTTCCGGGAATGCAACGTCGCTGATCCTGGCATGGGTCGCTGGAGGAGGTATCTCTTTGATTGGCGCACTCTGCTTTGCAGAACTCGCAACCGCTTATCCAAATGCGGGGGGTAACTATTACTATCTCAAACGCGCCTTTGGTTACAAGATTGCCTTTCTATTTTCCTGGGCGAGGATGGTGGTGATTCAACCCGGTTCCATCGTGCTCTTAGCCTTTGTATTAGGTGACTATGCGACTCAACTCCTACCGTTAGGTGCCTACTCCTCTTCACTCTATGCCATTGCTACGGTCGCGTTATTTACAGGACTCAACCTGCTCGGCATTCGCCAAGGCAAAGGGACTCAAAATGCCTTAGCAATCGTAGAACTTCTCGGCTTACTTTTGATTATTGCCGTGGGTCTGGTTTGGACACCCAGCAATCCCGCTGCAACCTCTGTAGAACCAGCAGCCTCTACCAACTGGGGTTCTATCCTGATCTTTGTGCTGCTCTCTTATGGCGGCTGGAATGAAGCGGCTTACATTTCGGCTGAGCTACGGCAGATTGAGCGCAACATGGTGCGATCGCTGCTTTGGAGCATTGGCATCATCAGCACCGTTTACGTCTTGCTCAATCTAGCCTACCTGCACGGAATGGGGCTGAGCGCAATGGCACAGTCTGATGCGATTGCTGCTGATTTGATGCGACAGGCTCTGGGGGAACCCGGTGCGCGATTGATCAGCGTACTGGTGGCGATTGCTGCGCTTAGTTCCATTAACGCCACTATCTTGACCGGAGCACGGACGAACTATGCTCTAGGACGCGACTTTCCCCTTTTCTCAGTCCTCGGACGCTGGCATTCAGAGTCCAACACTCCTACCTCAGCCCTGCTCGTACAGGGAGCGATCGCATCGGTTCTGGTGCTGCTCGCCACCTTGCAGCGGCAAGGCTTTGAGGCGATGGTGGACTATACCGCGCCTGTCTTCTGGTTTTTCTTTCTGCTTACCGGGTTGTCGCTGTTTGTATTACGGAAGCGGGAGCCGCACATCCTTCGACCCTTCCAAGTGCCGTTCTATCCCGTAATTCCGTTTCTGTTTTGCTTGGTTTGCGGCTACATGCTGTATTCCAGTCTCAGCTTTACCGGAGTTGGTGCCTTAGTGGGGGTAGCTGCTTTACTGGCAGGCATTCCAGTTTTGCTGATCGCTCGTCGTTCTATGGTTTGAAATGCTTGATTCTAGACCTCAAACAACATTAAGACAAAGGAGACCTTGTATGAAATCGCAACGAATGCTCAAAACATCAATGCTCAAAACATTGGCAGTCACGATCGGGTTAGGAAGTTTTGTCCTGACAAGTTGTGTCCCTCAATCGACAGCAGAAGCACCCGCGCCAGGATCTTCTGTGGAAGCTCCTGCTGCTAATCCCTCCACTGCTCCATCTCCTCAAATCTCTCCTAATGCACCAGCACAAGGGGTGGTCAGGCGGGATGTACCCTATGTTCCCACACCTGAGGCAGTTGTGAGACGAATGCTAGAACTGGGACAGGTGGGATCAGATGATGTGCTTTACGATCTGGGTAGCGGAGATGGACGGATTGTGATCACGGCGGCTCAGCAATATGGTGCTCGTGGTGTTGGGATTGATATTGACCCGGAGCGCATTCAGGAAGCCAACGCCAACGCCCAAAAAGCAGGTGTGACCGATCGCGTCAGGTTCCGCCAGCAAGACCTGCTTCAAGCTGATTTTAGCGAAGCAACGGTCGTGACGCTCTATCTGCTGCCTGAAGTCAATCTCCGTCTGCGTCCTCAACTGCTAAGGCAACTGCGACCAGGGACACGCATTGTTTCCCACGCATTTGATATGGGCGATTGGAAACCTGAGCAGGTTGTAGAAGTTGATGGACGCACCATTTATGTCTGGACGGTTCCAGAACAAGTTCCAGAGAACTTACGGCGAGCGCCACAAGGATAAGTGTAAGAGCTGCTAGTCCCCGGACCAGCTTTGAGCAACGACTGTTTGGTACTAGCAGCTCTTATACACGAACAATGACTCAACATGAGGAAAAAAACAGATGCGAGAATTGCAGGCGATCGTTGAAACATACAAGCAAACCACACATTCGGATCAGAGAGCTGCGCTGGCTACAGTGGTTAAAGTGAGCGGCTCAACTTATCGACGACCAGGGGCGCAGATGTTGATCACGCAGGATGGTCACAGTGTGGGAACGATTAGTGGCGGCTGTCTAGAACATGATGTGATGATTCGATCGCAGCAAGTCATCGCAACGGGTAACGCTGCGATCGTCGAGTATGACAGTACTTCTGATGACGATATTATCTGGGGACTGGGACTAGGATGTAATGGAGTTGTTTACATTCTGATTGAATGTATTGAACTCAAACATGAACTTAATCCGTTAGCATTTATGGACCAGTGCTTACATCAACAGCAAGTCGGAGTTCTGGCAACGGTGTTTTCAGTTGAAGAGCAAGCAACCCTGCTCGGCAATCATTTGATGCTCTCTCCCAGACGTGCAGTGTATAGCGACATTGAAGACAGTAATCTGCGTCAAGCAGTTCTAGCTGATGCTCATTTTGCTTACATAAATCAACAACCCGCCAGCAAATCTTATTCAGTGGCAGGAAGTGTTATCGAAGTTTTCTTCAATGTGATTCAACCCCCTGTGCCGCTCGTTATTTTTGGAGCAGGTCATGATGTCAGTCCTGTTATGCAGTTTGCTAAAGCACTGGGTTGGCACGTCACGGTTGTCGATCCGCGTTGTTCAGAAGCTTCTCTAACTCGATTTCAAACCGCAGATTGTGTGCTGCTAGTTCGTTTAGAAAACGTGCATGAGAAAGTCGCCCTGAGCGATCAAACGATCGCGCTGGTGATGACTCACAACTATCTCTATGACTCAAAGCTGCTTCAGCTATTGCTTCCGTCTCCAGTGCGGTATGTTGGAGTGCTGGGTCCAAAACACCGAACCGATCGATTGCTGCAAGAATCGCGGGCTGAAGGCAGAATCTACGGTGAGGTACAACTGGAGCGGTTGTATAGTCCGGTTGGTATCGATATCGGAGCGGAGACATCAGAGGAAATTGCCCTGGCGATCGTCTCTGAGATTCAAGCAGTTTTAGCCAGTCGATCAAGTGGTTTTCTAAGAAACCGCCAAGCACCCATTCACGATCGGGTTAAACCTAAGCCTCAATCCAATGTTGTACAGATAGACGAAATGCTGATGAATGTCTAACAAAACAGATGCTGTACATCTCAACCAATGCTTGATAGACAAATGAGTGATTTCTCCACGATCGGGATTGTCATTTTAGCCGCAGGTGCATCGACTCGGTTAGGCACTCCGAAACAACTTCTGCAATATCGAGGTCGGAGCTTACTGCGTCATACCGCAGAAATAGCGCTTGCCTCAGGTTGCCAACCGATTGTTGTAGTGCTGGGCGCACAGTCCGAACAACTGGAGGCAGAAGTGCAGCAGTTGCCAGTTACTACCATTAGGAATAGTCGCTGGGCTGAAGGCATGAGTTCTTCGATTCAAACAGGACTGAAGACATTGCGATCGATCGAGCCAACTATCGAGGCAGTCATTATCTTGCTGTGTGATCAACCGTTTGTTTCTGTCTCGCTAGTTCATCAACTAATTGAGGCATACGATCGTACAGGCACGCTGATTGTTGCCTCAGAATACGCCGATACGCTGGGTGTACCTGCGCTCTTTAGCCATGCTTTGTTTCCAGTGCTGATGACACTGCAAGCCGATCGAGGGGCAAGGTTTGTGATTCAAAATCATGTTCAAGCTGTCGCTCGTATACTGTTTCCATTAGGTACGGTTGATATTGATACGTCCAGTGATTATGAACAACTTCTACACACGATCGCAGAGCAACACTGACTTGAATCAGCAAATCATACCGCTATCACCAACATAAAAGTTTTTTCATATAGGATTTATCCGTGATTTATCTCAACCTCCGAGACTGAATAGTGTAAGGCAAATAAACCTTAGAGGATGTTTGAAAAGTTGTCGTTCGTTGCAACGTCCCGCCCTGAAATAAATTTCGGGCTAATCGACGCAAGTCCATTGAAATGGACTAAGAACTTGAAAATGGCTCCTAGTCTACTTCAGTAGACTTTCCACGGTTAGCCCGAAATTTATTTCAGGGCGGGACGCAATCGAAGCGAAGAGACTTTTTATACTTTTCAAACACCCTCTTAGACAACAAAGAAATCGCTTTGGTAATCGAATCAAACAAAGGATTCAACCAGGAGAATATCATGAACCGTCTAATGCTTACTGGTTTCTCTGTTTTCGCTCTAACGATCGCTGCCCCCTGTGTGCAAGGCACAATCGTCGCCACACCTCCGGTACGCGACAACAACCCTCAAGTCCCTAACAGCCCTTTGATTGATGACAGACTAGTGAATGCAGCCAGACTCCCCTCTGGTGACAACAACCTGAGCGATCGCGGCAACCGCACTGTTGAGACCAGCAATATCATCGCGGTTGGATATCTACCGGGTGACCGTAATCCTCAAGACCCCAACAACCCCACGGGCGACAGCAGCCAACTGAGCGGTTGCTAAATTTCACGGGCTGGGGCAGTCCTACATGAGATCTAACGGCTTTCTGCTATCTTCCTCCAATCCGAATAACCATGGCTCTTCTTAAAGTCCACCCTGTCATTAACCATTTATTTTGCAAGGAGATTAGCTATGCAATTCCACACATTTACAATTCCTGCCACTTTAGCAGTCACAACCGTCTTAAGTATGCAACTGCTGTCTGTCGCCACAACTAAATCCGATCTCATCAATCAACTTGACTCACAACCAGATCTACTGCAAGTCGTTGTACCTCGACCAGATCTACCTCGACCAGATGCATCTCAGGTCGTTGCACCTCAAGCAGTTCAACCCAAAGCAAACACTGAAAGCACTGAGGCTGGACAAACGTCCTTTAGTCGTCCTCCAACGCTCATTCAAGTGGTACCTTCTCGACCTGAAACAGACACACCTTCTACCTACGAATTCACCCTAACGGTGCCCCAAGATGCTCAGCGACCGCTCAAAGCGGTGACAATTGTCCAGGATGAAAATGCAGAAACTATCGAATTTGATGTTAGCAGCAGTAAAGCCTATACCGGCACACAGCTTACAGCCAATTCTGAAATTCGTTTGGCAAGCGTTGGTGGTCAGCCTGCTAACCCAGGCGAAGCAACAATTGTGTTTGACCAACCCGTTTTGCCTGGTAACACTGTGACGATCGCCCTTTCAGCCCAGAAGAATCCATCTGGGAGTGGCGTTTACTTGTTTGGTGTTACTGCTTATCCAGATGGAGAGAACGGGCTAGGGCAGTTCTTAGGCTATGGACGTATCAATTTCTATGGCAACATAAACCAATGACCATGGGTCAAATAACCTGTAATTCTGCGTAGGATACCGTTAGCCGCAACGTATCAAAGTCTAGAATTGATGGCGTTACGGCTAGCCCCTAACACATCCTACCTACAGAATTCGGTGTTCTCGGTTTTAGCAGTTGTTTTTTAACACTTAACTAATCCATCTCAAGCTGAGTAAAGCAGCTCTCAAATAGTTTGTCGTTCATGCCCAAGGGTAGATAACCCAGCAATTAAAATCATTTACTTTTGTTGTAACATAACTGTTTAACTCAAGTACGGCTACTCTGCTGCTCAAGCCAATCATATAAAAATACTTCTCGTATCAAGTGTATAGCGCGTATCACAGTCGCAGAATATCAATGCAGTATTGGAGTATCAGGATGAAACGCCATCGTTCTTCAGTCGATCGTCACTCTCACAGTCTGGTAAAGCATTCCCAGCTAGGGCACTGGCGGCGATTTTTTAGCAAAGCAACAACCCGTATTCTCGCTTGGTACTTCATACTAACCGCCTGCTCTGGTCTGGTGGCGATTCTAGTGACTCGTGAAATTTTCTGGCACCGTATGGAACAGCAGGCAGAACAGACCATGCTTCGCAAAGTAGAAGTGTTTCGCAGCATCACCCGAAAACAAAATTCAACGGCTCAACCACCTTTCAGCGACGATCTTGCTGCTGCTTTAGATATGTACTTCTCGCGTTACTACTATGTTCCTGCCACGGTGGAAGTAGCTGATTCAGCAATTGCCGTGATCGACGGAAAGATCGCCCGTAGCACGCCTCAAACGCGACTGGATTTGCTAAACCAAAGACCCGATCTCATCAAAGATTGGTCACAGCTAACTCAACCGCGTCACGGCGAAATTGCGTTCGTCAATGAATCCTGCTGGCTCTATAGAGTGGAACCCATCCAGCTAGGAAACAAGCAAGCAGGTGTACTAGTGATTCTCTATAACAACGCAGTCACCACAAGGCAAACCAATAATGCAGTACTAATCGTCTTTGAGGTCGCTACGGTCGTCTTCATTATCGCAGCGGTGATCGCCTGGAGAACAGCTAGACAGGTGCTGGCTCCGCTGCGGATGCTCACTCAAACGGCGCGTTCCATCACCGAGTCAGATATGACTCAGCGCATTGTCGTCAAAGGCTCAGATGAAATTGCTGAACTGACAATTACCTTCAACGAAATGCTCGATCGACTTCAGCTTGCCTTCAATAGCCAACAAGAATTTATTCGAGATGCCGGTCACGAATTGCGAACCCCGATTACGGTCATTCAGGGGCAGCTAGAGATGTTGAGCTACCGACCAGAACGACAACCGCAAACCCTCAAGCTGGTGATGGATGAACTCGATCGCATGGGGCGACTGGTAAACGATTTGCTGCTGTTGGCAAAAGCAGAACGTCCTGATTTTCTTAGACCTAAGCCAGACGAACTGGACTGGCTGACCGAAGAGCTTTACCTCAAAGCCAGACTGCTAGCAGATCGAGACTGGCAGCTAGAATCTAAGGGACTCAGTCCCGTAACACTAGACCGTCAGCGATTCACACAAGCCGTGATGAATCTGGTGCAAAATGCGGTGCGTCATACCCAGCCAGGAGATACGATCGCGATTGGTTCGACCAGCAAGAACGGGTATCTGCATTTCTGGGTCAAAGACACGGGAGAAGGCATTGCGCCTGCCGACCAAGAGCGGATTTTCCAGCGCTTTGCCCGTGCGACCGATATTGATCAAGACGATCGCTTTGAGGGAGCAGGTTTGGGACTAGCGATCGTGAAAGCGATTGTTAACGCACACGGAGGCTGGATTGAGCTATCCAGCCAGCTCGGTTACGGTTCTACTTTTACCCTAGTCATGCCTTTAATCGCCAAGGAGATTGCTACTGATGAATCGGATTCTCATCGCCGAGGACAATCCTCACATCACCGACTTTCTGGAAACCGGACTGCAAGCGAACGGGTTCACAACCCTGGTGGCTAAAGATGGTCGTGAGGCAGCAAGCCTGGCGTGCAGCGAGGATTTTGATTTGATGATTCTCGATCTGGGACTACCTGGCAAAGACGGCTTAGTGGTACTCAAAGAGTTGCGCGGTCAAGGCGAATCGTTGCCCATCATTGTGCTGACGGCGCGGGATGGCGTTGAGGACACGGTAGCTGGACTGGAGGGGGGTGCGGATGACTATGTTACCAAGCCGTTTCGCTTTGAGGAACTGCTGGCGCGAATTCGAGTCCGGTTACGAACTCATCACTCTTCTAAAGGGCAAGAAACACTACTGCAAGTCGGAACTGTGGCGCTCGATCTCAAAACTCGACAGGTCTGGGTGGGCGATCGACTCGTTGATTTGTCAGCCCGCGAATGCTTTTTAACCGAAGTCTTTCTGCGGCACCCAATGCATGTGTTGAGCAAAGAGCAATTGCTGAATCACGTCTGGGGGTATGACTATGATCCAGATTCCAACATCGTCAATGTGTACATCGGACATTTACGCAAGAAGCTGGGCAGCGATCGAATTGAAACGGTGAAAGGGATGGGGTTCCGTTTCCGTCCCTAAAAGAAACTTTCTGCATAAACGTCAAGTATCAGCAATCAGCAGCTAGATAGCTACGCTCACAGTGTGAGGGATTGCAAGATGTCTCACACTGTGAGCGCAGCGGTTCAATGTCGATCTTTTGGTGAATTAGAGAGGTATTATGAGCGCATCTGAATCGCAGTTCCCGTCTTCGGATTCACAACCGAATTCGCAGTCTGATTTACAATTGAGTTCGCAAACTGATTCATCAAGCAGTCCTCAGTCTAGCCCTAGTCCATTCCGCTTTAAGAAGCCTTGGGTATGGGCAATAGTGGCGCTATCTCTGATGACGGGTGGAGTTACAGCTTGGCGTTGGATTGCTTCTACCAGTGGAGCAGCCCAACCTACTCAGTCTCCTCAAACACCGCCTCGTACCGTAGAGGTAACGAAACTTTCACCAGGAACTGGGGTAAGACCGATCGAACTGCTAGGGCAGGTTGAGTCTACGGCACAGGCAACGGTGCGTGCTCAGACCAATGGTGTGATTCGACAAGTGCTGGTACAACCAGGCGATCGAGTTACGGTTGGAACACCGATCGCGATTCTAAATGACAGTGATCAGCAGTTGGCGCTGGCTGAAGCTCAAGCGGAGCTTGCTGAGGCACGCAGTAATTTGGCACGATTGGAAGTTGGCACTCGCCCGGAAATTATTGCTCAACGTCAGGCTGTGGTGCGATCGGCTCAAGCACGAGAACGAGCCGCCGCAGATAATTTCAATCGGATCAACAGCCTGGTGCAACAAGGGGCAGCCGCTCAGCGTTTATTAGTGGAAACACAAGCCGTTCTGAATGATGCACAGGGTGCACGGCTATCCGCCCAAGCTGAGTTAGCCGAAGCCGAAGCGGGTCCCACTGCCGAAGAAATCGCAGCACAACGAGCTACGGTTACGGCGGCTGAAGCAGGGGTTAATCAGGCTCGATTAGCTCTGCAACGGACTCAAATTACCGCACCAACAGCAGGCGTAGTGCGAGAGCGTCGGGTGAGTCCCGGAGACTATGTCGAAAGCTCAGGGGAAGTGACGACGCTGGTGGCGGGCGATCGACTGGATGTATTTCTGGAATTACCGGAGGAGTTGAGCGGCAGAATTGCCTCTGGACTACCGATCGGGCTGAGTGCCCGTGCTTTACCGCAATGGCAAGGACGCGCCACGCTGACAGGCATCGTGCCATCGGCTGATTCGGCATCTAGACGACAGCGCGTTCGGGTGCAACTCAACAATCCACCGCAAGGATTACTATCTGGGATGGCGATTACAGGTCGCTTAGAATTGCCATCCAACACGCCTGGTTTTGTAATCTCGCGAGATGCCCTGACGCAACGGCAGGGTCGGTGGTATGTCTTTACGGTTACCAATGGCACTGCTACTCAAGTTGAAGTAGAACTCGTGTCCGATATGGGTGAACGAGTTGCCATTGCGAATCAACAACTGCAAGCGGGTCAGCCGATCGTGGTCCGCGGCGGCGATGGATTGCAGAACGGTGCCGCCGTTCAAGTGAGAGAAGCAGGAAGAGGTTAAGCGATTATGAATTTGATTGAAGCATCTGTGCGTTGGCGGCACGGAACATTCGTGCTGTTTGTTTTGCTGGCGCTACTCGGAATTCTGGCACTGCTGAATTTGCCGCTAGAGTTGCAGCCCGGTGGCGATCGTCCTGAAATTACCATCACTACTCCTTATTTGGGAGCGGCTCCGGTCGAAGTCGAAGAGTTGGTGACGCGCTCGATCGAAGAACAAATGGAGCAAGTTCAGGGTGTTCAGGAAGTCAGCAGCATCTCTCGGACGGGCTTGAGCGTGATTACATTGGAATTCGAGGAGGGCAATAACCTGAACGATCGCCTCGTTGATGTCATCAATCGCTTACAGCAAGCAGACAGTTTGCCAGAAGAAGCCGATGAATCGAATGTGGAATTGGTCGGGGGCAATAGCTCTCCGATGATGTGGATACCCATGCAGCCGAAAGCGGGATTTGAAAGTAACCCTGACCATTACCGCGACTTAGTAGAAGAAGTGATTGTGCCGCGATTGCGACAAGTGAATGGCGTGGGGCAATTTGTCACAGCCGGTGGACGACAGCGTGAAGTCGAAGTGCTGGTGAATCCGCAGGCGCTAACGGATCGCAACCTGACGATTGGAGATGTGGTGCGGGTTTTGCAGGAAAACAACCGCGATATCCGAGGGGGTCCGCTGGAACTAGGTCGGCGTGAATATCGGGTACGGACATTAAGCCGATCGCAAGAAGTAAAGCAAATTGAAGCATTTATTCTCCGGCGTGATGCGTCTGGCACGGTCTATTTGCGGGATGTGGCAACCGTTCAGATGGGACGCAGAACCAGGGATAGTGCGCTCGTCTTTAACGACATGGAGACGGTTGTAATCGGCATTGTTCGACAAGTGGGTGCGAATGTGCCGAACGTCGCTAGAGGAGTGCGATCGGCAATTACAGAACTGGAAGCCCAGTTTGACCAGGAGGGAGAAGGGATTCAGTTTGTCTACAATTACGATGAGAGCGAATACATCAATCAAGCAATTGCGTTCGTGCAAGGCAACCTAGTTTCAGGAGCATTGCTGGCAACGGCAGTTTTGCTGTTGTTTTTGGGTTCCATGCGAACGGTTGCTGTAATTGCCTTAACCATTCCCACATCGTTGATCATGACGTTCACTGTGATGCATTTATTTGGTCGCACATTGAATATCATCAGTCTGGCAGGTTTATCCTTTGCAATTGGGATGATGGTCGATAATGCCATTGTCGTAGTAGAGAACATTTTTACCCACATGCAGCAGGGTAAGCAGCCACTGCAAGCTGCGGTTGACGGGACTCAAGAGGTGTGGGCAGCCATGCTCGGCTCAACGCTCACAAACGTCGTGGTTTTCGCTCCCTTGGTCATGGTGACGGGAGAAGTAGGACAGTTGTATGTCGATATGGCAATCACCCTGTCTTTCTCTACAATGTTCTCACTGTTTGCCGCCTTTACGCTGGTTCCGATGCTCTCTGGCTTATTTCTCAAGCAATCGGAGGCACTGCAAATGATCACAGGTGGAACCTATCGCGGGGGCAATTGGTTAGAGCGATCGGTAGCAAAAACTTCAGCCGTCTTTCGAGGATTTCAGGGCAGACTGGAAGCCATAGTATGTATGACGGTGAGTTGGTCACTCGGACGCGGACGACTCAAGCGACGGTTATTCGTTCTGGCGATTCCAATCGTACTCTTGGTGACGAGTGTCTTACTGTTGCCACCCGCTGATTATTTGCCCGAAGGCAATCGCAATAACCTGCTTTGGCGCAATGAGCCAATGCCTGGAACCAATTTGCCAGAAGCGATTCGCCAGTCGCAACCTGTCCGAGACTGGCTCAAATCGCAACCCGAAGTTGAGCGGGTACTGCATGTCGATCGTCCTGGCGGAAATCGATCGATTAACGCGGTGCTTAAACCAGAGTTTGCGACCACCAGTGGTTTATCGAGCATGATCGATCGGATGCGAAGTGTCAGCAGTCAGTTTGCAGGCTACCGCTTTTTGGTGCCATCGCGATCCTCAATCTTTCGCGATCCGGGGAAAGAGTTTGAAGTGGATATTATTGGTACCGATTTAGAGCGGTTGAGTCAGCTTGATCAGCAGGTGATCGGGCAACTGCGATCGTTAAGTGGGATTCAAAACGTGCGTTCAAACTATGCGTTTGGGGCAGGTGAACTTCAAGTAATTCCTAATCGCGAACGCTTAGCCGAAGTGGGAGTGGCTGAAGCAGATGTGGGAACTGTTGTGGAAGCCTCGCTGGGTGGACGGATAGCGTCTGAATTTGTGGATGGCAATGAAGAGCTAGATGTCTCGGTTGAACTTCAGGATACCTTTGTGGAAACCCCTGAACAGTTGCGCCAATTGCCACTTTACTCCAACAGAGGACAGCGCCTTCAACTCTCAGATGTCGCTGAGGTGCGGGAGACGACCGGTCCTGATGTCGTCAACCATGTGGATTTAGATCGATCAGTGACATTGATTGCTACACTGGCTGCTGATGCACCTTTGGGTCGATTGGTGGAGCAAGCAGAAACGCAGGTACTTGCTCCCCTACGGGCAAATCTTCCTCCGGGTTATCGAATTCAGCTAGCAGGTTCCGCAGACCGTTTAGCTACCGCTGTATCTCAGTTAGCTTCTGCCTTTGCGTTATCTCTGTTGATTACCTATTTGCTGTTGGTTGCGCTCTATCGTTCGTTTCTTTACCCCTGGGTGATCATGGCAACCGTTCCAATGGGAATGACGGGCGCGTTGCTCTGCTTAGTTCTTGCTAACAGCATTCCAGGTGTCATTGTGCCGCTGGATATGATCACAGCACTGGGATTTGTGATTTTAACAGGCGTAGTCGTCAACAATGCGATTTTACTCGTCGATCGCGCCCTTCAGCTTCAAGAAGAGGGAATGGACTACGATGAATCGCTTTATGAAGCTACACGCGATCGACTCCGTGCTATTTTCATGGCGGCTGGAACCAGTGTGTTAGGAATGTTACCGCTCGCTGTTTTGCCAGGTCAGGGAACCGAGTTATATCAGGGATTGGGGATTGTCTTAACTGGAGGATTAGCGTTCTCCACGATTCTTACCCCAACTGTCGTTCCTGCCTTGATGGGGTTGTTGCAGGACATTTCGGGTCGTAAGTCAAAGCCACCCAGCCAGCGCCAAGCCTCAACTGAAGCAGCGATAACGACCCGTTAATGTGATTTGTACAATGCCAAATTAAATAAGTCAGCCTCAGAATCACCTTTTTTGTCGAAAGGACTCAGTTTGTGATGCGACTAGCCCAGCGAATCGACAACAATTCGAGCGGCTGATGCAATAATGTCATTCCGTGCTTTTGCGTCTTTCTCACCCTGAGTGGTGTAGATCGCGACAACGACGGGTGAACGCTGTGGCGACCACAGCACGGCAACATCGTTTGCGGTTCCGTAGTCGCCAGTCCCGGTCTTATCTCCAACTTGCCAGTTCGCTGGAACACCGGCTCGAATGCGCGCTGCCCCAGTCGTGTTACCCCGTAACCAAGCTTGTAATTGCGCCTGGAGATGCGGTTCTAGTGCGTTCCCAAGGGCGAGTTGTTGAAGGCTAAGCCCCATTGCAGCGGGTGTCGATGTATCTCGCCGATCGCCTGGGATCGATGAATTAAGAGCAGTCTCCCAGCGATCGAGGCGAAATTGACGATCGCCAATAGAACGTGCGAACGCAGTTACAGATCCAGGTCCACCCAGGATCTTCATCAGCAGATTTGAAGCAGTGTTATCGCTGTACTGCATTGCCGCAGCACAAAGAGCGGCAACCGTCATGCCCTCTTTGACATGCTGTTCAGTAATCGGGGAATAGGTGACAAGATCGCGCTGCTGATATCTGATGCGCTGCTGCATTAACCCCTCGACCTGTGTGCTGCGCTTCAAGATGGCAGATGTTAGGAGTATCTTGAAAGTGCTGCATAGGGGGAAAGGCTCGTTGGCGCGATAGCTAAGTTGTGCACGATTGGCGGTATTCAGCGCAAAGACTCCAAGCCGACCTGCTAATGTCCGTTCGAGTTTTGCAAACTGTGTTTGAGCCGAAGAAGCATTTTCTCCCTTGGTAGACCAAGAGGCGCAAACCGTCGCGATCGGGATAGATACAGCAGCTAGCAAAAATATTCGACGACTTCGAGAATAATTCATTTTCATACTTGCCTGAGCAATGCGAGATAGGTACAGCTTAAGTGACAGATCTAACTTAAGAACCTGTAAACCTAAATCAACCATTAGGATGACATCGGTTTCTATTGAACTCCCTCAATTGCTCTCTGATAGCTCAGCGATGAGCGGAGTGTAGTTTGCACGATAGACGGAATTCGCTAGGTAGCGTGTCATGATATTTCGGATGAGCGGCGGGAGATTTCGGATCTGATCGCGACGGTGGGTCTGTTCATGTACCCAACGAATTCGAGGCATCCGTTGGGTCATGTACTCATCCAGGACTTGCGTAACATCTCGCTCCGACGCAATCAGCTTGGACAGCACAAGAGCATCCTCAAGCGCCATTGCCGCACCCGAAGCCATATTGGGGGACGTTGCATGAGCGGCATCCCCGATCAGCAGCACCCGACCTGATGCCCACGGCTCTTGTAGAATGTCCTCGATCGCCGCAAAGTGAATCTGTTCTGAAGACTGGAGTTCTGCCAGTGCTTCCGGCACCGGACTCGCGTAAGACCCGAAGCGCGATCGTAGCCGCTCCAATCGTCCTTCTAGCGGATCATCCAGCGGCTGAGCAATTACAGCGTCAGCGTAACAGTATGCCTGACCGCTGCCCACTGGAACAAACAGGAAGACTCCACGATGCCCAGCAAAGACAGTCCAGCCTGTTATTGATGGCGGGCACGACACCAGGAACCGCCAGCCTACCTGACCACAGTAGCGGGGCTGCAAGTCCCCAAACACCAGCTTGCGAATCGATGATCGCACACCATCGGCTCCCACCACGAGATCGTAATGACCTTCAGTTCCATTGCTAAATTGAACTGCAACGAAGTTCTCACGCTGCTCAAGTGCAGCCACAGTTGTTGAGAAATGAAGTTGTGCCGCTCCCAACGCCTCAACTAGGATGCTCTGGAGATCAACTCGGCGGATACCCACGCAGGGACCGCAACTTGCCCACACGCTCTCAGTGTTGATCGTGGCAAGCGTTCGACCTCGATCGTCTAACAGGGTTTGAGTCTGGATTAATGCTCCTTGGCGAAGGACTGGATCGTCTAGATTTAGCGATCCGAGCGCCCGCATCGCGTTTCCAACCAGGTAAATCCCTGCACCGTAAGTTGGCAATGCTGCTTGACGCTCCACGATTTCAGGATTCAGTCCCTGACGCTTAAGGGCAATGGCAAGGCTTAGCCCAGCAATGCCAGCCCCAACAATGAGGACACGTTCAATCTTGGGCATTGGTAATCCTCCTGATGCTGAGTCATGAAGCCACTTTGCGGTTTGCAAGTTCTTGGATGTACTGCCGCAGCGTCCGGGGTTCTCGTTCGAGAATGGCTTGCAGCACCAGCGCATTGCCCCCCGGAAACCCATGCTGATCATAGTCAGCATACATTGTTCTCATGCCCTCGCGCCGAGAACCCTCTGGAATATGTGCTGCCTGTGCCCACTCGTCAAAGGAGGGTTCGCCCGCTTCAATCGTGCTCCCGATCGCTTCACTCATCATTGCTGCCAATTCTACGCGGTTGACCATGCCAGGGGCACATAGCTCGAATGTGCCGTAGCCTAATCGATTCCCCGTCAGTGCTAATGCCGCCACTTCTGCTACATCGCGGTAATCGACGTAGGATGCTTTTGCAGATTTAGAGTAGGGCAAGGAGAAGCGTCCTTGTGCGATCACGGCATTCCACCCGTTATCAAGCGTTTGCATGAACATCGTCGGCTGCAAGACAGTGAACTCCATCCCAGACTCGTACAGTGCTTCCTCGACCGAACGTTTCGCTGCATGGTTACTCATCTTCGAGATCGATGGATGAATCGCACCCGAAAACACGAACTTTTGCACACCCGCTGCCTTCGCTGCCTCAACCATCGCCACACCTAATTCTGCTTCATTAGATGTAAAGGCAGGATTAATGTGAAACACACCGTCCACGCCAGTCGCAGCAGCACGAAGACTATCTGAGTCGTTGAGGTCGGCGATCGCCGTTTCCTCTGCACCCTGCTGCCGCGCCGCGTTCGATTTACGTTCATCTCGCACCAGCGCCCGCACGGTAGCGCCACGTTGCTTCAGCTCAGGCAGAACAAGGCTAGCGTACTGACCTGTTGCTCCTACCATTAATACTTTCATCGCTCTCTCCTAATTGTTTGCATACTGGTCAAGTCGTGCGGCAGTTCATATCATCAGTCAGGCTTCGGCTGGTTTTGCCCAACCGCGATTAGCGCTCTCGCGCAACTCCGAAGGAACCGCGTAAATAGGATTCAAAGTCGGTTGGTGCTGGAAACTCGCGTTTCAACTGCGCCAAATCCGCTGCATAACCGACGCGCTCAAACCAGCGATACATGGTAGTCACTTCCTCTCCGGCTTGCTGCTCAAATGCTTCAAACGGAATCTGCTGGTAGGTGACAGACCTGCCCAAAACTTGGCTAAACGCTGCCGCGATCTCAGTCATGGTCATCTCTACACTGGCAACTTCAATTTCGCGGTTCAAGAACTCGGTGGAACGATCGAATACCTCAGCGACCATTGCCCCGTAATCTTCTTCCGATAGCTGCTGCAATTTTGTCTCAGGGCTGAGTGGTTGGGGCAGCGTTCCCTGCTCTATTATTGGGCGCATCGAGGCGTAGTTGTAAAAAAAGAAAACCGGACGCAGGATGGTGTAGGGCAAGCCCAGAGACCGAATGTATTCTTCAACTTGAAACTTGCTGTCAAAATGGGGAACGCCCGTGTTGCGTTCAGCACTTCCTACCGAACTGTAGACAAAGTGCTGGATGCCCGCCGCTTTTGCCGCGTCTGCAACCGTTTTGCCATCTCGGATCTCGGCTTCTAATCCGCCTTCTTTGAGAAAAGTCTGCAATGAAAAAACACCATAGACACCCTGTAAAGCGCGATCGAGGGAGGCGCGATCGCTAAAATCTCCGACTGCGAGTTCTGCACCTGCTTGTTGAAGGGATTGGGCAGCAGGCTTGTTTAAGTCACGTACAAAAGCGCGAACCGCAAAATTTCCCCGCTGCAACAGTTGACGTGCTACTGCACCGCCCTGGTTGCCTGTAGCTCCGGTGACTAAGATCGTTTGTTTTGAATCTGTTTGCTGTGTCATGTCTACTTCCTCAATCCTGTTTGTAGATCTAGAAATTTAATTTTGTCTAAACGATAGCTTGTACAAGAAAAGAGAAAAAGCAGTTAAACTACAAAACACTTGTGCAAAAAATTCAAAGATGCGGGTGCAGCAATGGACAAACTGAAAAGCCTGATGATCTTTATGCGCTCTGCTCAATCTGGCAGCTTTTCGGAGGCAGCAAGGCAGTTAGGCATGGCTCCGTCCGCCGTGAGTCGAGCCGTCTTGCGCTTAGAAGATGAATTGGGGGTGCGCCTAGTTCAACGAACGACTCGTAATTTAACGCTGACTGAAGCGGGCAGTCGATTTTATCAACGCGCTCAGCAAATTCTCAGCGACTTGGAAGAAGCCGAACTCGAAGTCAAACAATTGCAAGCACTGCCGATCGGAACATTACGGCTCGACCTCAGCTTTACATTTGGCAAACTGCATATTGCTCCTGCTCTGCTGCAATTTGCCGCACAATATCCTGAGCTAAACCTGAATGTTTCATTTAGCGATCGCGTGATTGATTTAATTGAGGACGATGTTGATGCGACGGTGCGGATTGGCTTGAACACAGATAGCCGTTTAGCCATGCACCACTTGGGAACAGCGCGATACATTACTTGTGCCTCGCCACAGTATCTTGCTCAGTACGGTGAGCCGACAACACTTACAGAGCTGTCACAGCATCGCTGCGTCAACTTTATCTTTCCACAGACACGGCGAGAACCGACCTGGAAGTTTGAACAGGACGGAAAATTGATCGAGCTTGCTGTTGACAGTTATCTAAAATTCGATAACTCAGAAGTCATTTTGGACGCGGTGATCGGAGGAGCGGGTGTCGTTCAGTTGCCTAAGTTTATTGCCGCAAAAGCGATCGCACGGGGAGACCTGCAACCGATTCTTCAATCCTACGCGACTCAAGCTGGATTACCGATCGCTGTGTTGTATCCTCAAAAACGCTACCTTTCAGCCAAGGTTCGCGTCTTTGTTGAATTTATGACAAAATTGGCTGCTACGTTAAAGCAAGTTGATATTGTGGACTGACTACCAATGAATCGTTTGGCATGAATCCTGCCATTTCTCGATCGCTCAAGCAACTGCCTGCTTTTTGGTTCAAGGATTGGGAGCATTATCCAGTCACCTGCAAGCCTCGCTTGAACTCAATGCTTTCGAGATTAGATTGCTTGTTTCGGCTGCCCAGATTGTTCCGGTGCTGGGATTGTTTGTTGGGGTTTACGCTGGGTTTAGCCATGGCAATCAATCAGGTCGCAGTAATCGGCAGTCCACTACTGCTAGGGTGGCTGCGGGATATCACGGGCAGTTACACCTCCAGTTAGCTACTCCTGATAGTGCTGCTGCTAGCTTCGTTGCTAGCAGTGATCTGCTCTGGATTCCCATGTGCAAGACGATCCATCATATCTGTATCAATCATTCCGGGATTGACCGCATTAATCCGAACGTTTTGCTTGGCGTAGTCTAGCGCAGCAGAACGAGTCAATCCCATCACGGCGTGTTTACTTGCGTGATAAGGACTATTTCCAGGAAATGCGATCAGACCACCCATTGAAGAATTGTTGACAATCACTCCCCCTCCCTGCGTGAGCATTTGTTGAATTTCGTATTTCATGCACAAAAACACTCCTCGAACATTAATCGCCATCAGTTTGTCGAAGTCTTCAACCGATTGCTCATGGAGCGGCTTTAGAGGTGGCTCAATTCCAGCGTTGAAGGCACAATCTAGCCGACCATACTGTTCAACGGTCTTCTCAATGAGTGCTTTGACTTCTGCTTCACTCGATACATCTGAGCGCACAAACAAAGATTCACCGCCCGATCGACGAATCAAATCGGCGGTTTCTTCACCTTCTTGCTCACGCCTGCCTGAAAGCACAACTTTTGAGCCTGCATTGCTGAATGCGATCGCAGTTGTTTTTCCAATTCCCGACGTTCCGCCAGTCACCAAGGCAACTTTATTCTCAAGTATCTTCATGGCTGCCTCCTATTTTCAATTATTTCAAAGATTAAGAACGAGAAAGCGAGGCTGAAATCCTCACTTCATTGAATTGTCTGAACCAGTAAATCTCAAAACATCTGCTTATCCTAGCTGCTGATGCATCAGGCATAAGTTCTAAAACAAGCAGTGGGTTGATAGCCGATTCTTTGATACACTAGAAGACCAGCAGGCGTTGCATGTAAAACAGTCCGTTTCTTGCCATAGCGCTGCGTTGCCTGCTCTAGAGAGTGCCGAATAACAGCTTCAGCAAAACCTTGATTTCTGTAATTCGGTAAGGTGGCAACAAATGCTAGATAGAATTCATTGTTGATCAGAAGCGTTATTGCCGCTGATACGGGTTGACTGTCCACATACCCGACTGTACCGAATACCATCTCTTGCCAAAAGTTGTCAAGCTCGAAAGGTTCGCGAAAAGGTAAAAGAGGAAGATCATAGCTAATCGAATTAATGTCAGCGAGAGCCTGTCTCATCTCTAGGCTATTTACGCTAACACAGTCTAATTTCGAGCGATGTGCTGTCGAAGGAAGCAGTTGCTCAGTCGCCATACCAGTGATCTTGAGTAAGGGAACAAGCCCTTGTCGAGCAAGCACTTCATCGATCTGCGGGAGAAGGAATTTTGGTACCCAGTCTTCAGCAACTACCATCCACCAGGGTTGATTGCGCTCTTTAGCATAATTGCAAGCTGCTTTTGCTTTTGCTTCTAGTTCAGCCTCCTCAAAGACAGGTTCAGCAAGAAAGACAGCATTAACAAAGACATTGCCTGTACCGCTCCAGGTGACGGCTAATTTATTCGCTTCTAAAACTTCTCCGTTAGGACAGGCACTAGCAAAGTACCTCCAAGCGTTGATGAATTGTTGATTCGATTCAGAAGTGTCTGATTTTAACATCACTAACAGCTCCTTACTGCTGATTTATGGAAAACAAATTCAAAGCCTTGAAAACGGCAGTGTGCGAGCATCAGTAGAATTAGAGATTCGCCGTTGGCAACACGCTCTAGCTCCACTTTAGAGCCTACCACCATCCACAGCGAGTGTGCTGCCAGTAATATAGGAAGCATCGTCAGAGACTAAAAATGTGACTGCCGCGGCGATTTCCTCTGACTGTACCACTCGTTGCAGTGATGTCTTGCTCTTGAGCAAAGTCTCTGGAGGCGATTCTCGTAAAGCTGGATGTGTATATAGCTTGGCGTTTTCTTTAGCCATATCTGTCGCCGTGTACCGCCAGGAGCAATGGCATTGATTGTAATGCCACGCTCTCCCAACTCAGGAGCCAAATTGCGTACCATTGCCGAAACAGCAGCTTTGCTGGCAGCATAGAGTGTGTGATAAAAAACCGAAATCTGGGCACTGACTGAGGAAGTCAGCACCACACGACCACCAGACGGAAGGTAGCGAGCCGCAGCCTGTGTAGCAAACAGTTGACCCGCGACATTCACACTGAACACCCGCTCAAAATCTTGCGGAGTAATCTCCTCCAGCTTTCCGAAATGCTCAATCCCTGCATTACTGACCAGAATATCAAGTTGACCGTACTTCTCAATAGAAGATGTCACCAACTGATGTTTGCCGGAATGATGGGCAGTAAAAGATGGCTATCGAATGAACCGCCGGTGTAAATGGTTGCGTCAGCATCCCAGACTCGATCGTTAGATGTTTGAAGGGTAAGACCACAGCCACTCTGATTCTGACTGCCGATTTCAAGAAGAAGCGAATGACCTTTCGGGATGACGATCGCTGAATTCCAAAGCTCGATTTCGAGCGGGTATGGTGTATTGGGCTTAAGTTTCTCGACCTCGTCGAAACTGTAATAGGGTTTCCAATCCGTGCTTCTCACAGGATCAAGCTTGCGTAGCGAAGCTTTCAACCAGCCTTGGCTAATCGGATAGTTCTTCGCATTCGATCCTTCGTTGACGATCTCCCGTCCATCTGCATCGAGATGTCTGAGCGAAACAAAGATATCCAGGTCGTCGGTTGAGGAGGAGACCCAAAGTCTTAGCTTGATTGGACCAAGGATCTCTGTTTCGCTTTCAAATGGCGTGGTCTCGAATAGAACACGTTTGCTGCTATTCTCCTCTTTCAAAAATTGCTTTGTCAGGTAGGGCTTGCCCCAATCGCGGGATTCGCACTCCTTGTCACCTGAGAAGCCGACAGTTGCTATGTTCTCTGGCTGTTCTGACACGAGCGATCGACTAGATGCGCTCAAATGAAGTTTTCGCCATTTGGTGCGAGCTAGCGGGTACTCGTTTTCGTATCGCCAAGTAAAGTTGCTTCCGCCAGTGGGAATTGCCAGCTTGACACGCGGCTCTTTCATTAGCCCAGTGTCGATGCCTTTCAGCCAGTAATCCAAAAACTTCTTCTGAAGTTCGCGGCCCTCCACAGTATAGAACTCGCCAACATGGCTGCCGACATGCACCTCAAGCCACTTATGCGGCGAGGGCGCATTTTGGAATGCGAGAAAGTTACCGCGCGTGTGAATGCCAGCGCTGAACCAGTTGCTAGACGAGAGGAATGGGACTTCAATTTTCGATATGTCTCCCGATCGATCGGTCCAAGCCTTTGTCCGAAGCGGGTTATGGCGGGCAAATTCGGGAAACTCGACGCGGTTGCTACGCAAATCATCATCACTCATCTTGCCATCAGGATTGTACTGGTTGGACAGAACGGCGTTCTTCCACCAGAAATCAATAAAGCCGTTCGCCAGCATGCCACCAGGGTAAGTGAACTCGGCGTAGTAATCGACCGTGCCCTCCCATGGAATGATGCAAGTAAGATGCGGCGGCTGTAGAGAGGCAACAGCCCATTGGCTCATAGCCAGATAGGAAATGCCAAGCAGACTCACCTTACCAGTTGACCATTCCTGTGTTCCCGCCCATTCCACGGCATCGTAGTAGTCCTCCTTTAGGCTCTCGGAAAGGATGTCGAGCTTGCCCGGTGAGTGTCCAATCCCGCGCTCGTCGATCCGCAGCACCGCATAACCTTGAGGCACCCAGCACTCTGGATTGGGTGTCTCCCAGCTCAGGAGCGGTCCTTTATCCTGGGAATGAGCGTACTCAGCTTTTATCGTCGGATTAGCTGGTGCAAATTCTGTAAAGTGCAGGTCCTTGCCATAAGGACACATCGACACTATGACTGGGAACTGACCCGGTCCATCAGGCTGGTAAAGATTGGCGGCGAGATAGGAGCCATCCCGCATCGGTATCCGTACTTCTCGCCAAATCAGTTGGTAGAAATGATTGGTCGTCTCGTTGATAAGCTGATTATTCATGGTTCAGTCTCCTTTTGCTGATCCATTGGAACGTCGAAGCGTTCGATCGCGGTCACGATGTCTTGTTTGTCTTGAGAAACGGTGAGTACTGATTCAGGTATCGGAGATGCAGCAGGTGGATTGCTCATTGCTCATTCCTCCTAATTGATTCGTGAAATTGATACTTTACGGTTTCAGGGAAGCAGCATACAAAACGAACTAAGCGCTCAGTGCCTTTGCCTCTAAGATGGTTGTTTGAACAATCTCTGGTGGCTGAGTAAATAGCTCCTCTACCTTTGCCAGCAGTGCCTTCGCGACGGGTCCGTTCGCATGGGCATCGCGAGCCGCTTCGTCGATAAAGGTGTCGAATGTGCCGTATGTGCCCGGCCCAATTTTCAAGGCGTAAAAGGTGGTTGTGCCTGGCTCCTGCTCAATCAGAGAGTGTGCATATTTTAGGAACTCTTCTACTTCCTGTTCCTTGCCTGGCTTGACTTTCATGTATGACCAGATTGCAAACTTATCCATTTCATTCTCCTTTTTGAAGGCTCAGGATGTTTTACTCTTGCTTTGCAGGGTGGTGCGGGTGTAGTTCTGATTGTTGGATAACCACTCGTAGAATGGTAGATGACCGCCGAAGATGTACTTGAGCGTGCCCTCAGCGGTGGGTCGTCGCCAGTCCCGTTGCAGCATGGCGGCAATCACCGTCCAGTTACAAACGATCGCGCCTGCCTGTTGCAGCCGCATACAGGAGGTGAGCTGGCTCATCATGTCCCAACAGCCCGACGCATCGTAGACGGCGTACACCTCGTACCCCTCGGCAAGTGCCGATATCACCGGAAAGTAAAGGCAAACGTCAGTCGTCACGCCCGCCATGATTAACTTCTTACGACCTGTGGCTTCTACAGCCGCCTTAAAGCTCGGATCTTCCCAGGAGTTGATCCAGCCGGGGCGCGAGATTACAGGTGCGTCTGGAAACATTTCGAGCAGTTCAGGCATGATCGGTCCATTGGGACCATCGACATAGCTTCCCGTGATCACGGTCGGCAAGTTGTGAACTTTCCCGATCGAAGCCAGCGCCAGAACGTTGGAGCGGAACTGATCTAGACGGATATCCTGCACACCCAGCATCGTGCCGGTCTGATGGTCGATCATGAGTAGGGCACAGTCTTCAGCGTTAAGGAAGTTGAGGTAGCGTTGTTCGGTCATGGTTGTTCTCCTAAAGTTGTTGATGCGAATGAGATCAATTTGCAGTCGGTGAGAACCATCGACTGAGCCATTCTGTCAGTGCTGGTAAAGCATCCCAATCTCCCATAAAACCAAGATACGAGTCGGGTCTCACCAGCAAAAGGCTCTGACCGCTGCCGAAGGAACTGTCGAATTGAACCTTTGCCTCCGGTTGGGTAAAGGCAGGCGCGATTCGGTACGTTTTCAAAATCCCAGACCAAGGACTGAGCTGCTCCTCCCAGGTTGGAGCAATGTCCGCTGTACTATCGCCATCTGCTACCAGCAGCGTAAAGCGCGACGGATCGAGAATTTCATAAAGACGTGATTTGCGGAACTGTGTGTCGCTCGCAGCATCGCGGCTCCACACCAATACATCTAAGTCGTGCACTCGATCGCCCGCTCGTAGAGTGCCGCGAGCCTGATCAGTTTGAGAGAGCGAGCTTTCCCGGTAATTCGCCGCGACCTCGCTGATCAGTCCAGTACTCAACTGCTGTACGAAACGGGTGTTGAGTAGAACGGGCGCGATGTGCGTGACCAACTGATGCACGATCGGGCTGTCGGAGTTCAGCACATCGGTGGCGGTTTCTGTTTTGGACACGATACCGCGAATGATCGGAAGCCTCTCCTCCTCGTAGGTGTTCAGCAGCTCTGGAGTTGCTTTGCCGTGCCAAACCATCGCCAGTTTCCAGCTCAGATCGATCATGTCCTGAATGCCAGTATTCATTCCTTGCCCACCCGCCGGACTATGAATGTGTGCCGCATCGCCACCAAAGAAGATGCGGCGCTCTCGCAGCGTGTGAAGCATCCGGCTGTTGATCCGAAATCGAGAACTCCAAGTCATATCTCTCAGCTTGACAGGGATGTGCGAGTCCGCGTCGTAGAGCTTTTGCAACTCTTCCAAAGTCAGTTCGTCATCTGTCTTTTCATGCTCCTCTGGATTAGTCGCAATGAAGCGGAAGTGACGATTCCCCATCGGGAAGACCCCTAAGAGGGTGTTTGAAAAGACAATCAAGGGGGTAAAAAAGCTCTCCGGTTATACGCTGTAGATACATAAAACACACAGCACCGAGAGAGCAACATGAGTAAATCATATCCGAGTAATTTGAGCCATGCTCAATATGAACTGTTGCGAGATTTGCTGCCCGAAGCAAAACCGGGCGGACGACCGCGAGAAGTGGATTTGTGGGAAGTCCTGAATGCGATCTTCTACATTCTGGTTGAAGGGGTGCGTTGGAGATCGTTGCCTGGAGACTTTCCGGCATGGCAAACCGTCTATACCTACTTTCGCAACTGGCGCAAAGATGGAACCTGGATCAACGTTCATGATTGTCTGTATCGTTGCAGTCGGATTGAACAGGGACGGATGCCCAGTCCATCGGAAGCCGTGTTGGATAGTCAGTCGGTGAAAAGCGCTGCGGGTGTCCATGAAGCCGTGGGCTTCGATGCCGGAAAGATCATTAAAGGACGCAAGCGATTTATCACCGTCGATACGCTGGGACTGGTTTTGCGCGTGTTTGTGACTGCTGCTAGCACCCCAGAACGCGAGGGCGGCAAAACGGCGCTGCAACGAGTCCGAAAACAAGGCAAAGCCGTATCTCGATTGCACACGATCTGGGTCGATGGCGGATTTGATGGCGCACCGTTCATGCAGTGGGTCATCAGTATCTGCTATTGGCTTGTCCAGGTCGTCTTACGTCCTGAGCAAACCAAAGGTTTCGTCTTGCTCAAAAAGCGCTGGGTGGTGGAGCGGACAAACGGTTGGATCATGCACTGTCGTCGCTTAGTGCGAGACTATGAGCTACTGCCGGAAACTTCGGAGACTTTTATTTATCTGGCGATGATTCGCATCATGGTGAGGCGTTTGGCATAAAATTTGACCCGATTCAACTTTTAAAACACCCTCTAAGAAGCCATGTGCGGCGGTAAAGATTGAGAGTTCATCATCGGGAATATCGCCATCGAGATGAAGGTCAGCGAGGGCATAGCTCTGCTTGTGTGATTTGCCTTGAAATTGAAGATTCAGGTTGCGGCGAGCCTTGCTGTGTGAGCCTTCGGCGCTAATTAGGTAAGATGCTTCGAGTTCCTCAAGCTCTCCTTTGCTGTTGCGGAGTACAGCCTTTACACCGTCGTTCAGCCCAGACTCAGAGAACGACTCTAATTGAGAAAAATCGATCATCTCTGTGCCGCGCTCGATCGCCACCCCCTGTCGATCGATCTGCTCGCGCAGAATGCGTTCGGTTTCGCCCTGAGAGATGAGCAAGATGTAGTTGTAACGACTCTTGATCTTTCCAAGGAGTACTTTACCCAGGCACTTGCCGTTTCCATAGATGGTGGCAGCCTTACCCGGATTCCCAATCTGGAGCATCTCCTGGATTAGCCCACGCTGCTCGAAGAGTTCCAAGGTGCGCGCTTGTACGGCAAGGGCGCGAGATGTAGTTGAAGGTTCCAACAGCTTATCTATGATGCGAACGGGAACTCCAAAGCGCGAGAGTTCCATCGCTGCCGTCATTCCAGTTGGTCCCGCACCGACAATCAGTACCGGACGCGAGTCACTTGTTGCGTGTTCGTTTTGCTCGTTCATAAGGTTAGATTCCTTAGCTTTCATAACCTTGCAGGAAGTCCGTTTTAGCCGCAGGATACTTTTGAATGATTTGCTCCATCGCTCGGTTAGACTGTTCTTGATTTGGAAAAGCGATCGAAGCAGGTGGCAATGTTCGCACCTCGGCGGGCACAGTCGTCGCCATAATCATTTGCTCAAACCCTGCGGGTACATAGGTATTGATTAGCCGTACCGTTTCCGAGTCGATTTGAAAAGCATGTTTGGTGCCTTGTGGAATGGACACAAACGATCCAGCAGTTGCTTTAATCGGCTGGTCTTCAACAAAGAAAGTGGCTTCGCCTTCCAGGATGTAAAAGGTTTCATTTGCCGCCTCATGAATGTGAGCCGGTGCTGCCGGACCTTGTGGAATCAACTCTTCAATACAGGAATACGCTCCGTTGGTATCTTCGGCAGTCGCCAGCATAATCCAGAGAATGCCCATCCCCCAATATGCCCGACCTTCGGCATGATTGACTTCAAAAGCTTGTGACTTGTTTTGTGGGTTCATAAGTGCAAGGTTGATGTATTGAAGGCGATCGCAATTTACGAATTGCCCAACCTGCAACGGTTTACTGACTGACTGCTGCGACTTTCGTTGCAGCAAATTGCTGAGCAACAAACTCCCAATTTACCAAGCGATCGAGAAACGTTTGCAGATAGTCTGGACGACGGTTTTGGTAGTCGAGATAGTAGGCATGTTCCCATACATCAGCGGTGAGCAACGGCACGGCTCCATGCGTCATTGGGTTAGCAGCATTGGCAGTTTTAATAACTTTGAGTGTGTCATTGTCAAGCACGAGCCAAGCATAACCGCTACCAAACTGAGTGCTACCCGCCGACTTAAATGCTTCCTTAAACTGCTCGAAGCTGCCAAAGTCGCGATCGATCTGCTCCGCTAGAATTGAGGTTGGTGTGCCACCGCCATTGGGACTCATGCAGTGCCAGTAAAAGGTGTGGTTCCAGGCTTGCGCGGCGTTATTGAAGATGCTGATTTTGCCGTGATCTTCGTAGGTCGCCTTGATGATGGTTTCTAGAGGGTGTTATGCACTTTGAAACCGGATCTCAACAAAGCGTTTGACCATTAACGCTGCAAAGGCAATCAGATGAAAGCCTACCAACGTCTCAGGTAAACGCTCATAATCTCGCGCTAATCGACGGAAGCGAGACATCCAGCCAAAACTGCGCTCCACGACCCAGCGACGGGGCAGGAGCACAAACCCTTTGCGAGCTTCGGGAAGCTTGACCACTTCCAATCGAATGCCTTGAGCTTGAGCATCTTCAGCAGGTTGCTCTCCGGTGTAACCTTGGTCTACAAACGCGACTTCAACAGATTCTCCAGTGACTTCCTGCACCTGTCTTGCCAGTGCTTCAACCTGTGCTCAGTCTTGCTCATTTGCTGGAGTCACGACCAAAGTGAGCAGATAGCCCAAGGTGTCAACTGCCAAATGCACCTTACTCCCTTTTTTGCGCTTGCCGCCATCGTAACCTGCTCGTTCTCCGCTTTCAACCGTCGATTGCAAGGTACGACTATCGAGGATCATGGCGCTCAGCTGGGCGTTGCGTCCACTCAGGAGTCGAAGGATCTCACGCAAGTCATGCACAATCGCTTCAAACACACCTGCTTTAATCCAGCGTTGAGTTTGCTGATACACGGTGTACCACGGTGGCAGATCGTGCGGCATCAGTCGCCATGCTCCCCCGCTTCTTGCATTGTATCTCGTACCATTGAACACTTCACGTAGCCTGTGTGCGCGTTGCGGAGCATCTTCGGTCATTAAGGTTAAATAGGGAGCGACAAATGCCCATTCTTCATCACTCACATCGCTCGGATATGGCTTTCTACTCATCCTCCTAGTCTAACAAAAGTGCATAACACCCTCTAGGTAGCGCTATTTATCGCTTTAGCAACAATTGAGGGTGCATTCTTGGCGTTGTAACCCTTGAGGATTCTAGTCACTCTAAAACTTTTATTTATATCTCGGACAGTTCTATGAACAGGAGATTCAACATGGCGCTAGAACATCAGAATGCTGCTGGGACGTTTCTCGATCGCCAACACATCGAGACAGCCCTTAACCAACTTAAAGCCACTAATTTTCCGATTAACAAAATTTCAGTCGTTGCTCAACACGTCACTTCAGACAATACGACGCTAGATCCATTGATAGAGCCTGAAGCCCACTTTGCTCGTCGCCGCCTGCTTGAGCGCTTAGGGCATGGTGCTTTAGATGCTGGAATCTGGGGCGGTATCGTCGGCATTTTAGAAGCTGGACTCGTGACTTTAGCAGTTCCAGGCGTTGGTTTGACCGCTGTTGCTGGAGCTGAAGCAGCCTCAGTAGGACTCGCAGCCGGAGCATTTTATGGAGGGGTGGCAGGCATACTACTTGGAGCCGCGATCGGCACGAACATTCCAGACGAGCAAGTGCAGCGCTACAGAGAGCGGTTAGCGCAAGGAGAGTATCTCATTCTGGTTGAAGGAACGAATGAAGAAATTCATCAAGCCGAAACGGTTTTGAAAACGCAAAATGTTCAGAATTGGATGATTTTTGACACGCTATAACCGTTGACATCAATCTTTTGGAGGTTCGCTATGTCTCGTGATACCAGCTCCCGTGAATACATCTTGTGGATTGCAATCATCGCCTACGGACTCCACATGCTAGAGGAATACGAATACAACTGGCAACACAGGAACAGTTCGCTCAACAGTCCCGCCAGCTCGCGATCGCAGAATCTCGCATGGCAGACCTGGCAAAAGCGAATCAAGCCCTCGCCCGTGTTTCTGAACGACTGGCAGCCCGACCGGATCTTGCAGCCTTCTTGCATTATGTTGCTCAAGAAGCGATCGCACAACTCGGTGCAGAGGCTGCGATCCTCTCGGTCTTCGAGGAGTCGCGTCACGTCCTGCAAGCGGTCGCCTGTGGGCAGGAATACCGCAATTGATCATTACGCCGTTTGTGCCGAAATTAATGCAGCGATTTGATCTGCGTTTGTTGGTCGGGGTCGGCTTTACGCTATTCGGACTTAGTTGCTTTATGAACACGACGATGACGCACGATACTGGAGTGATAGAACTCATCCCAGCGCAAGTCATCCGAGCGTTGGGGCAACCGCTCGTGATGACACCGCTCTCTAGCTTTGCCACCGTAGGAATTGAACCAAAGCAGATTGGCTCAGCCTCAGCAATATACAACATGGCACGGAACTTGGGTGGATCAATGAGAATTGCGGCACTTGGAACCTTACAGTCGGTGCAGGAACGATTTCACTCGAATTGTTTAGTCGATTCGGTATCCTTGTCAAGTCCGATCACGCGCGATCACATTGATCAACTCACACAGATGTTTTTGCGGTACACGAGCGACCCGATACAAGCTCAGAATTAAGCTTATGCGTTGCTCGATCGTACCATTGGACGTGAGGCGAACATGATGGCGTTCAACGACTGCTTTTTATTTATGGGTTGCGTTCTGTTTATCAGTGCAGTGCTGGTACTCTTCTTCAAGAAAATCAAACCTGTTGCTGGCGGTGGCGGGCATTAGAGAAATCATTTTCGTCGCCTTTGAGTTTATTGGTGACGGTTACTCGTGGCACGATCGAGGGCAACCATTGACGAAACATTTCAGCAAATTAGTAGTCCTAAAACCACTAGGCTAATAGAGTCGCAATCTTATGTCTCTCATCAAAGTTAACGACCCATATTCCTTTGAATTTGAAACTGTACAGGTTGATGAACAGGGTCAGATCGTTGAACGAAAGCAGGGTCAAGCCTTTGCATTTCGCGAACCCTTGGCAGATGAAGTTGGGTTAGAGATGGTAGCAATCCCTGGCGGTCAATTTGTCATGGGTTCGCCAGAGTCAGAACACGATCGATGTGAAGATGAAAGCCCTCAACACCCAGTCACCCTACAACCCTTTTATATAGGAAAATATCCAGTTACCCAAGCACAGTGGCGAGCGATCGGGAATACTCTACCCGTAGAGCGAGAGTTAGACCCTGATCCATCTGGCTATGAAGGCGATAATCTACCCGTAGAATGCGTCTGTTGGGAGGAAGCGATTGAATTTTGTCAACGTCTATCACGAGAGACCGGACGAACTTATCGACTCCCAACCGAGACAGAATGGGAATATGCTTGTCGGGCGGGAACTGAAACCCCTTTTTATTTTGGCAAAACCATTACAACCGATTTAGCCAATTATCGCGGGAGGGATGCTGGGAGTGTAAATGAGCAATTTTTCTTTTCGGGTTCCTACGATCAAGGTTCAAAAGGGGTTTACCGTGACTATACAACTCCAGTCGATGCTTTTCCGCCGAATGCTTTTGGCTTGTACGACCTGCACGGGAATGTGTCGGAATGGTGTTTGGATAACTATTCGGGTAACTATGAGGGTGCAGCCGCTGACGGCAGTGCTTGGAGATTTGATCATGAGAGTCACGCTGCCAGCGCAGTCGCTGACGCAAGCGAGTGGAACACTGATAGTGATGTGATATACGTTGCGCGGGGCGGTTCTTCGAGCCATTTTCCGGATCGTTGTCGTTCTGCGAGTCGCCACCTCTATTCCTCCGACAGCAGCCTCGTTGGTCTCGGTTTTCGAGTTGTTTGTGAGATGCCCTAATCGGGAATGCGGACTGAGCTAAGATTCAGTAGCTCGGTTCTGGCGCGATCGCAATTCGATGATCAGTTGAAGTTAAATTTTTGAAATCACCTCGATCGCGCTCTTCCACCGAATATCAGGATACCGATTATTATTGAGCGGTGTATTTTGGGCGCTGAACATACTGTGGGGAACCTCGAAAAATTCATTCGAGTGTTGATGATTGCATCAAGCCTTAGTGCGCAAACGATTAACCAGCAAATCCTCAAGGACGATTTGGTCTTTGAGATGTGTCAACTCACCAACATCCCAGTTGCAGCTCAAGTATCGACCCTTCGCCCAGTCAGCCGCGCCCGAACAAAGCCAAACCGCAAACCCGGCTGCCAATTCAGGTTCGTCTACAAGGTTGGTGTGGAGTGCTTCGGGCATGTTCTTTGCTGTCGCGGTGGGTACTCCTCCGGGATGGATGGCAAAGCATTTCACCCCATCGTTGCCATGATCAACGTCAACGAACGCAAAGGCGGTTGATCGCGTGCTTAGAGGTCTGGTAGTCAGATGCGGTCGGTGTCAACAGTTGAGCGCCGATCGAAGAAACGAGAATGAGATGACCACCCGTAGAGCCTCTGGCAGAGTGCTTCTGTGCCGATTCGATCAGGTAAGGTAGCGTGTACCGAATGAGATAATAAGTGCCCTTTAGATTGACCTCCCAAGTGTTCCACCAACTCGTGGTATCCGATTCTCCAATCTTCTGCCATCGATCGAGATAACCTGCATTTGAGTCGGCTACGTCGATGCCGCCAAATTGGGTCGCACAATCCTCGATCGACGCTTTAACCTGCTCCTCGTTCGTTACATCGCAGACCGTGTATGCACATTGCGTTTCTGGATTCGCCTCTTTCACTCGTGTTCTCGTCTCCTCAAGCGCTTTTTCTGATCTTGCCGTGATATAGACAGCTTTAGCACCCGCTTGAGCAAAGGCTACAGCAGTAGCCTGACCGATACCCTGTGATGCACCAGTAATGAAAACGATCTTGTCTGACGCGCTGCCTTTTAAAGTTGTCTTGGGATTGATCGCGGAGTACTGCGCGTGATGAGCTTTGATATTAAGAAACTGAGTTTCAATCGAAGACATGAGACTATGGCTCCCTTAGTAGTATAGAAAACTTAGAGTGAATGCAGGTTAGAGTGCAACCGCTGATAGTCTTCTGGGGTGTCTAAGTCGATCGCGCCTTTTGGAAAGGAAATCGAGTCAACGCGATCGCGGTATTGCTTAATCAGATGCTTTGCTCCCTCGTTCGGACTTAACCTCAATAAGTCTGGAAACAACTGATGACTAAATAAAGCTGGTACACCTAGCGTATCAGCATAGGCAGAAGCAATCACTGAGGGCTGAGTGGCTTGATAGGATTCGATCAGTTGATTGAGGTTCGCGGAAGTTACTAAAGGTTGATCACACAACATCACGATAATTGCGTCTAGCGGCTGTGCGGTGATCTGCTGTACACCCGCCTGAATTGAACTGCCCACTCCGGATGACCAGTGGGGATTTTCAATGGTCTGTACCGGGAGATCGCGAATTTCTAATCGAGTACGATCGACATGAGCACCTAGCACAACGACAACCGAGCTACACCTTGATGCCAGCGCCACTTCTGCCATGTAACGCAGTAAGCTGCGTCCTTGATAAGGCAGCAGTTGTTTAGCAGTTCCCATGCGAGAAGAGGCTCCCGCAGCTAATAAAACCAGTCCGATCGCATTAGAGGTTGAACGCATTTGAGGAATGGATGGGGACAGAGCGATGTTTCAAGAATCCACCCGTTCGCTGAACTAAAACGGCTTGAATCTCTGCCACGATCGCGGTGACTAAATCAGAGTGAGACTGATCAAAAACAATCAGTTTGTCTGGTGTCAAGGCGAGACAGGTTCCTAGACGGATTGATGTTTGCGCGATCGAGCCTTCCGATTGAAGGATGCTGGCTAATACGGCAGGTGTGCGATCGCGCCAGCACTCATCTAGAACCGTGAGTGAATTGCAGGCATCAGGCAGCAAAGATTCGATTAGAACTTGCACCATGCCGTTGCAGCCTAGTCCGAATCCCCAGAGAATATCTTCTTGTTCAGCGGTGCTGTCGTAGGTAACGACGATCGCCTCACTCCGCGACATCTGCCGCGTGTGTTCCAGAATATCTTGCTCTAGGCAACCCCCACTCACCATGCCGATCGTTTCGCCGGATTGCGTCATCAGCATCCGCGCACCGGAGCGGCGATAGGTAGAGCCTTGAGTATTGACGACAGTAGCTAAAAACACGGGTTCACGGCGCTGGTGAGTGGCTTGAAATGCTTCTAGAATTGCTTGTAAATTGTTCATCAATCGTCCCTACAGCAATTTATCGAGTGTGATTGGCAGATCACGGATACGCTTGCCGGTCGCGTTAAAAATCGCATTCGCGATCGCCGCGCCGACACCGACAATCCCAATCTCGCCGACTCCGCGCGCCCCCATCGGCGAAATGTGCGGGTCGGGCTTGTTGATAAAATAAACGTCGATCGGAGGCACGTCCAGATTTGCCGGAACGTGATAATCGGCGAACGATCGCGTCACTGGATATGCCCAGCGTTTATCGTGTTCGGTGATTTCCATCAGAGCCGCGCCGATGCCCATGATCACACCGCCAATAATCTGGGAACGAGCCGTCTTTTCGTTCATAATGATTCCAACATCGTGAACGCTCGTAAACCGTTTGACGTGCGCGATGCCGAGGTCTTCGTCCACCCAAACTTCGGTGAACTGCGCCCCGAACGAATGAAACGAGTATTTTTTGTCGTCCTTGTTTTCTTCGGGTGCCGCCTGTGCAACCAGACACGGCGCGTTAGAGGGCGGACCTGACACAGGTTTTGTCGTCGCGCAGGCTTCCATCATTGTTTTGCCATTACGCTGCATAATGTCAGCGTATGAATCCGATTTTCCAGAGTCGCCTTTAATGAAAAATTTCGCGTCGGCGAAAGCGACTTCTTCAGCACGTCTGCCGCTTAACTCTGATTTCCCGTCAGCCGTCGCCATCCCCATTAAGTTTTTGCGGAGCATTTCGCACGCCGCTAGCACCGCCGGAAGGACGGTCGCCACCGTCATCGAACCAACAGAGAGCGGGGCGTTCGGCAAGTTCGTGTCACCGATTTCGACTTTGATTCTTTCAAGTGGAACTCCGAGCGCGTCCGATGCCGCCTGCGCCATGACCGTATAAGTTCCCGTGCCGAGGTCGTGCGTTGCGCTCATTACTTTAACGTCGCCGTTTGACATCATCTGCACGCGGGCGCTCGCGGCAAGGCGGACTCCCGGATAAGTCGCCGCTGCCATTCCGTAACCGACCCAATATTTTCCGTTGCGCGTTTGACGCGGCTGCGATTTGCGCTTCGACCAGCCGAATTTTTCTGCACCTATCCGGTAACATTCGCGCAAATACTCGCTCGAAAACGGAGTTTTGGTCAGCGGGTCGTTTATCGCATGGTTAATGATGCGAAACTCGATCGGGTCAATTTTCAACTCATGCGCTAGCTCGTCCATCGCCGATTCAAACGCAAAAGTGCCAGGTGTTTTTCCGGGAGCGCGCATATACGTCGGCGAGCCGAGATTTAATTTGGCGACTTTGTAAGTAATTTCCCGCACTGTAGCGTTATATAAAGACTGGGTTCCAGAACCGCACGGCTCAAGATAGTCACAGACATTATTGTTGTAGGTGTCGGTGTGGTGTCGGACCACAGAAAGTTTTCCGTCCTTACCTGCGCCGAGGGCGATTTTCTGACTCGTTTCGGGTCGTCGCCCGACTTGCGCCACCAGCATCTGGCGCGTGAGAACAACTTTGACTGGACGCTTAACCGCTTGAGCCGCCATCGCCGCCAGCACGGGCTGCATCCACAATCCTTTACCGCCGAAAGCACCGCCGACAAACGGCGAAAGTACGCGCACGTTTTCCGGCTTGATTTGGAGAAAATAAGCCGCCGTTGCTTTTATATTTAGAACGCCTTGGGACGAATCGTAAATCGTTAGCTTACCCGCGCTGTCCCACACCGCCACGGCGGCGTGTGGCTCCATCGGATGATGAGTCTCGGTCGGGGTCGTGTAAGTCCGCTCAAATTTAACCGGCGCGGCGGCAAAGGGCGCGGCGGCTTTGCCGGAGTTGATCTGCGCGGGCTGTCCCATATTCTTTTCCGGGACATAACCGTTCGCCAATCCGCTTTTCAAATCGCTCGCGGGCTTCTCCTGGGCGTAAGTGATTTTGACCAGCGCAGCGGCGAAACGCGCCTGCTCGTAAGTTTCGGCAACAACGCAAGCGACGCACTGCTTGAAATAATAAATTTTATTAGTCTGGAGCGGCGGCAAATCCTCGCCGACGAGCTGAACGCCCGCTTTCATTTGCTCCGCTGGATTAATGGCTTTTAATTTGACGGCGTTTTCATGCGTTAAAACAGTTAGAACGCCCGCCGCGCTTAAAGCCGCGCTCGTATCGATCGCCGTGATCGTTCCTTTAGCGATCGTCGAACAGACCGGAAAAGCGTAAGCCATATTCGGCTGGTTAAATTCGGCGGCGTATTTCGCCGCGCCTGTTACCTTCAATCGCCCGTCAACGCGGTCAATCGGTTTACCTGTCACTGCCATCTGATTGGTTTCCTTGCTTCCGCATTTTGTGTGTTCGTATCGTCGTTTATCGCCCGCCTCAGTCCGGCATCCGACCGCCGGTCGCTTGGTATATCTGCTTGAAGAACTTCTCGGATTCGGGGCTGCGCTCGATCAGCTCGATGACTGCGCCGTTCGCATATTCGCCCTCGACATAGCACCAGCTCACGCCATCAGCGGTCATCGCATCAACCAACAAGGGCGGACGTTGCCCGCCACGCGTCGCCGCCATCGCGTCGAGTTCACGCTCGATCGAGCGCACAAGAAACCCCAGGTGGTGCATTCCCTCTCCGCGTTCCTTGAGAAAAGTCGCGTGGGGAGAGCGATCGTCCACAGGTTGCAGCAGTTCAAGCAACGTATTCCCCATCCAGGTGAACCCAATGCGAAGATTGAATCCGGTCACGCCGCTCGACACGCGAGCCTTCGGAAACTGGGCATCGAAGACGTGCGAACGACCGAAGCCGAAGCCGTCTTGGAGCTTTGCGAGTGAGCGGTCTCGATCAGCCACAATCAGGGCGACGTGATGCAAGTCGGGCAATCCCGACCCGTCACGACGTTCGCCGCGTGCACTTGATTTTCTCTCCCGATCAGAGCCGCTGGCTTGGGTCACGACTTGCGAATCCTGCGCGTTGGTGGAACATGCCGCTGCACCCAGCGCGGCAAGACAGCAGCCGCAAGCCGCAGTCAACATTCCACGTCTCGACATTTTCATTCTCCTTCTCCTTTGAATGATTTTTCCAGCAGCGCCGAGCCGATACCAAAAATCACGCCGCCGATGATGTGCGACAAGCAGTTTTCTCGTTCAGAATGCACTATTCGCGGCGGGTTGAATTTAGCGGCGTTTGCCGATTAATGCCATCTTATTCGTCTCCTTGATCCAAAATTTTACGCATCAAGCTCTATCGCTACCCATCGCTTGGATTAAAGCGCGGACGATCATCCGCTTACCGAGTTCGACTTTGAAGGCGTTGTGTTCGAGCGGTTTAGCATTCCGCATTTCCGCTTCAGCCGCCGCTAGAAAATTCGCTTCGGTTGCCGCTTTACCCGCTAGAAACGTTTCGGCTGCCGTGGCGCGCCAGGGTTTGTGTGCTACACCACCCATTGCGATTCGCACTTGATTGACCGTGTTGCCGCTGGTTTCCAGTGCGACGGCGACCGAGACGAGCGCAAAGGCGTAACTGCTGCGATCGCGCACTTTCAAGTAGTGACTTTTAGCAGCAAAATTGTTTCTCGGCAGTTCGATCGCTGTAACCAATTCGCCTCGGTCTAAGTTGTTGTCTTTTTCCGGGTTGTTCTCTGGCAGACGGTGATAGTTGGTAAAGGCAATCGATCGCACTGTGCCGTCTGAGCGCTGCACCTGCACAATCGGATCGAGGGCAGCAAGCGCGATCGCCATATCACTGGGATAAACCGCAACGCACTGTTCCGACCAGCCGAAAATCGCATGATTGCGGTTGATGCCTGCGATCGCACCACAGCCGCTGCCCGGTTCGCGTTTGTTACAGGGCATCGCCGTATCGTAAAAGTACGGGCAGCGCGTTCGCTGATTGAGATTGCCGCCATTGGTCGCCATATTGCGAATCTGCCCCGACGCGCCTGCTAAAATCGCCTGCGTCAACAGCGGGTAGTTTTGCCGCACGAGGGGGTGATTCGCCGTATCGGAGTTTTTCGCCAGCGCTCCGATCGAGAGATTGCCACTTCCCGCAACGGTGCCGATTTGCGTCAGGTTCAAGCGCGTGATATCCACCAGTTCAACCGGACGGGCTACATCTTCCTTCATCAGGTCAATCAGGTTGGTGCCGCCCGCTAGAAACTGGGAATTTGCATTTGCTGCAACGGTTTGCACGGCTGTGTTCGCGTCCTTCGCTTTTGTGTATTGAAAAGGTCTCATAATTTACGCCGCCTCACCCGTGTGAACTTCTCTGATTGCCGCAACAATGTTTGGATACGCACCACAGCGACAGAGGTTGCCCGACATTCTTTCTTTGATCTCGTCGTCGGAGAGCTGTACCGGGCGTGGTTGCTGCCGCACATCAGCGGTGACATAGCTCGCTCCGCCGTTCTGCGCTTCGTTCAACATGGCGACCGCTGAGCAAATCTGACCCGGTGTGCAGTAGCCGCACTGAAATCCATCGTTCTTGACGAACGCCGCCTGCATCGGGTGCAGATCGTCGCCTTGTGCCAAACCCTCGATCGTCGTCACCTCGCTGCCTTCGCACGTTGCCATCAGCGTCAGGCAGGACAACACGCGCCGCCCATCTACAATCACCGTGCAGGCACCGCACTGCCCGTGATCGCAGCCTTTTTTCGAGCCAGTCAGCCCGATATGTTCGCGCAGGGCATCGAGTAACGTCACACGCGGTTCAAGCGTAAGTGACTGAGGTTTGCCATTAATCTTTAGTGCCACAGCCACTCCATTGGGCTGAGCGATCGGGGGGATAGGTGAGGGTTTAGGACTGGGTTGAGCGATCGATCGCCTCATCCAGTTCCCCGCTGTTGTCATGATCGTACCTACGATCATTAATTGACCGAAGCGGCGGCGTTTTAACCGAATTCTCATAAACGTTCTTCCAGATAATAAGCCTGTATTGCGTGGTGTCCTCGATGCTCACCCGGATATCCGCGTTGAAACCACGATCGACGAAGGGATAACTGACATTATTGGTCTTTCTCATGCCGCTCATCTGTCTTTCGGGATTGCGATCGAGTTAGAATCTGCGATCGCCAAACTCTAGGGCTTAAATGCGGCTTCGGCGATCGACTACTGTTTTTGCAACCCTTTGGTTGTTTCCTAGTTCCTTGCTCCTACCGTTTCACCTTCAAATGCAGTGCTAAGCGAAACGGATTTCCAAGCTTCGAGTTCAGCTTTCATTGCATCGAGTTTTTGAGCAATTCCGTTTGCTGAATCTTCGCCGAGTGCTAATCGCAAAGGTGGATTGTCACTTTCGACGACTTGAATCATTGCGACAGCGGCTTTGGCTGGATCACCCGGTTGGCTGACAATCGCTGCTTGCATTGAATCGATCGTCGCGGCATATTCCGCGATCGGCTGCTTTGGAGTGATGACTGATGCAGCGCCATTCGTCTGAAATGTCCCTGGTTCGATCAGCGTCACGTTGATCCCTAAAGGCTTAACTTCTTGTACTAACGCTTCAGAAATTCCTTCTATAGCAAACTTGGTTGCACTATAAATTCCGAGTCCACCAAAGGCAACCACGCCAGCAAAAGAAGAAATGTTGAGAATGTGACCACTGCGTTGTTTACGCATTGTTGGTAACACGGCACGAGTCATATTCAGTACGCCGAAGAAATTCGTCTCAAATTGTCGTCTAATGTCTTCATCACTAAATTCTTCAATCGCGCCCAGTGTGGCATAGCCCGCATTGTTCACCAGCACATCAATACAAGCGTACTGATTCAATGCCGACTTGATCGACGCTTGAATCTCTTGTGGGTTCGTCACATCTAGGCGAACCGGATGGATTGTCTCTGGGTATTGTTGAACGAGATCATCGAGTTGTTCCGGTTTTCGAGCCGTGGCAACCACACGATCGCCCTTCTTAAGTACCGCTTCAACTAGCGATCGACCAAACCCGCTAGAGCTACCCGTAATCAACCAAACTTTAGTATCAGAATTTGACATTATTTGTTGCTTGTGAATGTGGATTGAGGTGAATGAAGAGTTGGAAACGTCAATTATTTGTCTTTTTGAGTTGCGATCGCGTTTAACGTTTCAAGCACTTGGGGCGAAAGTTGCAGAGCGGCGGCTTTAAGATTCTCGCGCAAATGCTCAACCGATGACGTTCCGGGAATGAGCAAAATGTTGGGAGAACGATGAAGCAGCCAAGCTAACGCGACCTGCATTGGGGTTGCATTCAAAGAGGCGGCAACGTCATTCAGTGTGGACGATTGCAGCGGCGAAAACCCACCGAGCGGAAAGAACGGGACATACGCTACACCCTGACGTGCCAGATCGTCGATGAAAGCGTCATCTTCACGATGCACTAAGTTGTACTCGTTCTGAACGCAAACGATCTCGGTAATTGTTTGTGCCTCTGCTAACTGCTTGGGCGTGACGTTGCTGAGTCCGATATGGCGGATCAGCCCCTGTTGTTTGAGTTCAGCCAAAACGGTCAGTGGCTCCGCGAGAGAACCCTCCGATGGTTTTGCCATGTCACCCATCATCCGAAGATTGACAACATCGATCGCATCAATTTCGAGGTTTCGCAAGTTGTCGTGAACGGCATCAATCAGCTCCTGCCGCGACATCGCAAGTTGCCACGAGCCATCTTCAGGACGACGGGCACCAATCTTAGTCACAATGACGAGATCCTCTGGATAGGGATGCAGTGCTTGCTGGATAATCTGATTGGTAATATGGGGACCGTAGAAGTCGCTGGTATCGATGTGATTGATGCCGAGTGCGATCGCCTCGCGCAGAACGGCAACCGCAGCATCGACATCACGCGGCGGACCAAAGACCCCTTTACCCGCGAGTTGCATTGCGCCGTATCCTAGACGATTTAAAGCGATCGACGTGTTTGGCAGCGTGAAGCTGCCGCCAAGATTTGTTTGTACAGTCATTGTTACTGCTCCTTATCAATGTTTACGACTTTTCTTGCTTGAACTTGAATGTGCTATTCGTTATTGGTCAATAGCACGTGCCACATCTTGCCATTCTGTCCAGACCTTTAATCGCTGCTCATAGATGTGCGGGACAATCTGAGTTGCAAACGTGCCGAGGAGCAGACGCAACGGCGGATTCTCGGCATCGACGAGCTTGAGGATTGCCGCACTGGATGCAGTGGGATCGCTAATTTTCACATCCGCATTTCGAGTTGCTCGTGCATTCCGCACGCTGTCATAGTCCGCGATCGGCGTAGCGTGTACCGCCGAGCTACCCGACCAATCTGTACTGAACCCACCCGGCTCGATAATCGTGACTTTGATACCGAAGGGCGCGACCTCCTGACTGAGTGCCTCACTGAATCCTTCCAGTCCCCATTTGGAGGCGTGGTACAGTCCGAGCATTGGGAATGCACCGATCCCTCCGATGCTGGAAACTTGGAGAATATGTCCACTGCCTTGCGATCGCAGGTAGGGTAATGCCGCTTGCGTCACCCACAGTGCCCCAAATAAATTAGTTTCGATCTGCGCTCGTGCTTCAGCCTCGCTGACTTCTTCGATCGCTCCAAACAAGCCATAGCCTGCATTATTCACAATCACATCAAGCTGTCCAAAATGCTTATGTGCTGCCTGCACCGCTGCAAAGTTCGCTGCTTGATCAGTGACATCCAAATGCAGAGGCAAGATCTGATCGCCAAATTGCTCTACCAAGTCATTGAGGCTGTCAGGATTACGCGCTGTTGCAGCCACTCTGTCTCCTCGCTCTAGTGCCGCCTGAGTCCATTCGCGACCAAAGCCGCGAGATGTCCCTGTAATAAACCATGTCTTCATGGGTGCTCCTTGTTCAAAAAGTTTATGAGAAGTGGTTAGTGAAGAGGAAGGCACGAAGGACTTTTTGCCCGTTAGCCACAAATCTGTCCAATATCGGGGTGTCGATCTGCCCAGATAACTAGATCAGTCGCTTGAGCCAGTGCCTCTCACTGCTGTACTTGCATAGATTCATCCTATAAGCCAGAACCAAGAGCTTAAATACACAAACCTGGCAGATGTTTGCCTAATCCTCCCAAGCAAGGTGCAAGCAGCAAAAAAATGTTCTTATAATAAGCGCATGAGAACAATCACAGCAGGCAGGATGCATGGGAATTGAGACAACGAGTCATGAGGAAGCGATCGACAAATGTGAAGAACTGGCGACATTAGTTGCTCGGCACACGCACAGCAAGGGCAACGGTTCCCATGCAACTGCGATCGATTCTTTAGCATTCATGCGGGAATGTGATTCTGTTACAGCAATGCGCGGTGTCAGCGAACCGGTACTTGGTCTTGTGGTGCAAGGTAAAAAAGAAGTGCTGCTGAATGAAGAAGCTTATCGATACGGCGTTGCTCAGTATTTGGTTGTTTCGGTGGATTTGCCGATGAGTGGATGTGCTGTCGAGGCGACACCCGACAAACCCTATTTATGTCTTAAGCTAAAGCTAGACTCTGCCCAGCTCTGTGAAATCATCGCTCAAACGAATCCAAGTATCGATCACAAAGATTCTGTTAGCGGCTGGTTTATCAGTAATGCCGATTCAACGTTGATTGATTGTGCTATCCGCCTGACCAAGCTGTTAGAGACACCGCAAGATATCCCGTTTCTCGCCCCGATGGTCATCCGCGAAATTTATTACCGCCTGCTCACTGGTGAACAAGGGGAGGCGATTCGTCAGATTGCCACGGCTGGTAGCAATATGCAGCGGATTGCTGAAGTCATCAAACGACTCAAAGCAGAGTTTGCCCAGCCGCTCCGAGTTGAGGATCTAGCTGAGCAGGCGAATATGTCTGCTTCATCGTTCCATCGCCACTTTAAGCAAGTGACCTCGATGAGTCCGCTGCAATATCAAAAGCAATTGAGACTGTCAGCAGCGCGTCAGATCATGCTGTCCGAGAATGTGGGTGCGACCCAGGTGGCTCATCAGGTGGGCTATGAGAGCATCTCGCAGTTCAGCCGCGAATATGCCCGCATGTTTGGTGCGCCACCTATCCGAGACATTGAACGGTTACGAGTCGCTTGACCTTACTTGTTTTTGAACCCCAGCGCGATCGACTGTAGAAACACGTTACACCGGGTTACAAGTTGAGATCGTGCTTCCCGGTGCAGTCTGACCCGCCGTCAGTTCAACCTTACCCGTCTGAGCATTGCGATGCCAAGCGGTCGCTTCAACGATCGAGGTGGGAACAGTCACAGTCGTAGTCGATCGCTGAGCGCAATCTGAATCCGACCTCCATTGCCCGCGATCGCACTCGCCACGATATCACTGTTCCCCAGACCCACAATTAACGGAGCTTCGATCGTCAAATTGCCCCCATTCCCGATCGCACCTTTTGGGCGAGACCCAGTACCTGATGGACGGCATTGAGCAATTCGGGGACGATAGCAGAGCAGCGTCCAGCTATGCGCTCCAGTTGTTCGGGGTAGCGTGCCCCCTGCACCGTGATCTGAGAGACAGGGAAATCATCTCCTCTTTTGACGGAGCATGGGAAAAGCTTATTCTATGCAGCCAAGACCAAGAGCCGAGACTTCCAAATTGCTGTTTCCAAGTTTGCGCTTTTGCATAGTCACACTTCTTCTGGTCTCTCCTTGGAAACTCGTGTCCAAGTGGGATGTTAGCGGTTTGTTGAATAGCGTTTCTGGGAAGGCAAGATTACCACGGGAGCGGTCCGCTCGGTCCAGAGAAGGTGCCTGTCGGTCCGTCCTCTTCCAGGGCGACGCGCACCGGTTCACGAGCACCCTCTTCGATCGAGTCTGTGCCCGCGAAGTTGTTGAGAGCCGTCTTGGTGAAGCCGGGGCTGACGACGTTAACCTTGATGTTTGTCCCTTCCAGTTCAATGGCAAAGGACAGCGTAATAGCGTTGAGAGCGGTCTTCGAGGCGGCGTAAGTCACGCCATACCCCGTGCGATACTCCCAGGTCGGATCCGAGTTCAGCGTCAGCGAACCGACACCGCTCCCGATGTTAACAATGCGCGCCGCAGGTGCTTCGCGCAGCAGTGGTAGCATCGCCTGCGTAACGGCGAGAACACCGAACACGTTGGTCTCAAAAACGGTACGCACTTCGTCCAGAGACGCAACGCTGGCGCGGTTCGACTGGAGCATCTCTTCGAGCGACCTTCCCCGTTCTCCCGCGTGCGCGATGGCCGCGTTGTTCACCAGCACGTCGAGCCGCCCGAACTCACTGCGAACGCGCTCTACGGCGGCGGCGATGGACGCTCTGTCCGTCACGTCAAGTTGAAGGGCGTGAGCATTCGCCCCGATGCTTTTCGCGGCGGTCTCACCATTCTCGAAGTTGCGCGACCCGACGAGCACGGTGAAGCCGTGTTGCGCCATCTCTTTGGCGATTTGGAGTCCGATTCCTTGGTTAGCCCCGGTGATTAGGGCGATGCGGTTGTTTTGCATAGTAATCTCTTTTGCCTCAATGTTGGTCTACGCCGCTGTGCTAAATTAGCTTAAGCGGAACTATATTCCACATAATACGGAACAATGTTCCGCCTTGTCAAGTGGAGAGTGAAAATGAGCAAGAAGACGGACGCGAAAGGCAGTGACTACGGACGCGAAGCCTCGAAGTCGCGACCTGTGCGGGCTGACGCGCAACGGAATATTGATGCACTGCTGGAGGCAGCGTTGGCGGTGTTCGCAACTTCGGGAGTGGACGCTCCTGTACGAGAGATTGCAGAGAAGGCTGGTGTCGGCATCGGCACCGTGTATCGCCATTTTCCGCAACGCTCGGATCTGATCGTGGCGGTCTTCCGTCATCAGGTCGATGCCTGTGCGGATGCCGCATCGGTCTTGGCAGCAAAACATCCGCCGGGTGAAGCGCTGGCGCTTTGGATGCAGCGCTATGCAGACTTCATCGCAACCAAACGCGGACTTGCAACCGCCTTGCACTCTGGAAACCCGGCATTCAACACTTTGCCTATCTACTTTGATAAGCGACTCCGTCCTGCGCTACAAGCATTGCTCAACGCAGCGGCTAGCGCGGGTGAGGTGCGTACCGATATCGAGCCAGACGACTTACTGAGAGCGGTTGCGAGCTTGTGTATGTCGGCTGACGGGGATCGAACCGACTACGTGCGCCGCATGGTTGCTCTGCTCGTCGACGGATTGCGATACACTGCGAACCCATCGGTGAATACGCCTCCCGAGCGCGAGTCAGTTGGCTCGGACCTGGACACAGCATCGATCGACGAGTCAGATCGGCTGTAAACCACCACATCACGGAAGCAAGAAAGGGGATGTATGCGACGATCGAGGAATGTGTTGTCGGTCAAGCGAATGACACGAATTGAACGAAATCTTGCTGAGGCGTGTCAAAGCCGACTGCCCAGGAATCTTTCCAGTTTTTGGTGAAGTGGGTGCGATCGCCAAATTTTAGGGGGTAGTGAATTTGCTTTCATAAGTCGTTTCTCTAGCTGTATCGCAAATTCTTTTGAGGCAAAAGCCAAGAATTTTGCTAGTGAATCAGCTATCAAAAAATAAAGCTACTCTCTAGAGTCAGAATGTGCGATCGCAACTTAGATTCCGAGCAATGCTTCTATAGAAGATTGAACCAAGTAATAGAAATGACAATCCATTGCGCCTAGTTCTCGATCAAGTACTCTTCATCCCTTGATGGGCAAAAGAGAAACCGGAGTCTGTCTACAGCTATATTGCCGTGGCGAACAGCCCATGATCCGCTTGAAGGCAGTACTGAAGGCGCTTTCTGATTCGTAGCCGAGTGACAAAGCAATGACGGAAACGGAATCGCTAGAATTTGCCAACCTGTCCCCCGCTAGCAGCATTCTCCAGCGCGTTAAGTATGCCATCGGTGATGCCCCAACCGTCGCTTTAAATTTCAGGGCAAAGCTCGATCGCGACATGCCAACACGCTCCGCCAGTTCCTGTAATGTCCAGCCATACGCCGGATCATCGTGCATCGCGTGGATCGCCGCGCCCATCTGTTGATCCGCCAGAGCACACAGCCATCCAACGCCACCTCTCAACCCTTCCGCTAGATGCAGCCGCAGCGCCTGAACTAGCATCATGTGGGCGAGGTGTTCTATGACTAGAAAGCAGCCTGGTTGTCGATCGCGCAGTTCCTGCATCATTCGCTCCAGAGACCAACGCAGCGCTGCCTGATCTGATTCTTGCCGGATATACACGATCGGCGGCAGTTCCCCCAACAGAATGTCAGCATGATTGCCAGCCAGAGCAAAGAGGCTACCCACAACAAAGCAATCTCCGCCGCCATTGTATGAGACGATGCCACCCTCGCGTGCGATCGCAAAAATTTTATGAGCATCGATCGGGGTCAAAGCTAAGTCGCTTGCTAAGCAGAAAGGTCGCCCTCTGGGTAGCAGGAAGCAATCCCCCGACTGCAAGCGCACCGCGTCGGGAATACCTTCTACAGACAACCAGCACTGACCCGAAATCACAGCATTAAACTTGACCCCTTCATGCTGAGGGAACTGAATCGACCATGTTCCACCCGCATCCAAACTAGCGGATACATAGCTGCGAGGTTTCAGCAGTGACAACACATCTGAGAGTGGATCCATGAACTATCCTGGACGATCGCGAAGATAATACGGACTTTATAGCATAGACCGTATTTTCTCAATCGCTTATCTTGATCGTCATGAGTCTGCAAATGCAGTCATCGTCATCCAATCAAGGAGAAGTCGTGATGCGTGTCTTTATCACTGGTGCTACGGGTTTTATCGGCTCTGCCATTGTTCAGGAGTTGCTGAACGTGGGGTATCAGGTCGTTGGACTGGCGCGTAACGATGCTGCTGCCAAGGCTTTAGCGCAGATGGGCGTTGAGGTGCATCGAGGCGATCTATCGGACACACAGAGCCTCATCGCAGGGGTTCGCGACTGTGATGGAATCATCCATACAGCCTTCGTGCATGACTTTTCGGATTATGCGGGGGCGGGCGAGACAGATAGGCGGGCGGTTGAGGCAATGGGGAATGCGATCGCGGGATCGGGTCGCCCCTTCGTCATCACCTCCGGAACCGTGGTCGTTCCGCCGGGTGGCATTGCAACCGAAGACGACGCGGGCGATCCTAGCTCCGTCGCGGCTCCGCGTGTCGCTTCGGAAGAAGCAGTGCTGGCGATGGCTTCGCGGGGAGTGCGGGCATCGGTAGTGCGTCTGCCGCCGTCGGTGCATGGCGATGGCGACCACGGCTTTATTCCAGCGCTCATTAGTATTGCTCGTGAAAAGGGTGTTTCAGCGTATGTGAATGATGGTCTCAACCGCTGGTGTGCAGTGCATCGGCTCGATGCTGCCCATCTGTTCAGGCTGGCACTTGAGAAAGGTTCTGCGGGCGCAATCTATCACGGAGTTGCTGACGAAGGCGTACCCGTCAAACAGATTGCCGAGGTTGTCGGACGGCGTTTGAATGTACCCACGATCGCGAAGTCCTCCGATGAAGCAGCCGACCATTTCGGCTGGCTCGCGCATTTTCTGAGTGCCGACTGTCCAGCTTCGAGTGTGCAAACGCAGAAACGATTAGGATGGCATCCAACACAGCCCGCGCTCATTCCCGATCTCGATCAATCAAGCTATTTTGAAATCTAGACAGACCGCACCTGCGACATCTTTACGCCGTCAGGACGGTTTTGATTGCGCGGTGAAGACTTCTCGTAATGCTTGTGCCGCATCAATCGAGCGTGGAAAACCAGCCGTTACTGTCGTCAGGTAAATGATTTCTTTGAGTTCGTCTGGCGTTACGCCGAGAGTGAGGGCATAGCCTGCGTGAACCTTCATTTGTGGCAAATTTCCGGTGGCAGCAAAGGCGGCAACGGTGGCAAGCTGACGAGTGCGATCGTTTAGCCCCTGACGCGACCAAACCTCACCAAGCGAATAGTCCACGATCGCATCTGCCAGAAACGGGAAATCCTGTCGTAAGGCATTGAGTACAGGTTGCCCTGCGCCACCAGTCAGCTTATTGATGACTTGGTTACCTTTTTCACGACGGCTCTGGTTTTCGGGTTGAGTTTGTGTCATCGTTCTAGTCTCTGATTGAGTTTGTGCAGTGACCACATGCGGCAAGAACGCAATGAGCAACGCAACAAAAGTGCAGAATAAGGTAATGATTATTCTGTATCCAGCTTTTTTCCAGTACACAACCTGTCTGTGTTTACGATCGCTGACTTGATTACTCATCTCGTTCATTGCACTCCTAAACTTTGTTTTGGGTTCATCTTTTTCGGTAAAAAACATAGCCGCCGTGATAAAGTACGCCGTCACGAAACTCGCCATCCGCAGTAAATCCGGTATCGTCCCAGTAATTAATGCGATTTCCTGTTAGTTCATAGCGTCCCTGATACGCGCTCTCTCTGTCACCGCGAGCTTCGTCGTAACGGTTATTCGGTAGAAGTTCGTGGCGGATATAACCATCTTTCGTGACCCACATTCCAACGTAAGGGTTAGTGGGTTGGGAGGCTTCCGTGCTAGCTTGATTTTGATTCATAGTTTGGCGATTACTAGAGGTTTGAGGAGATGGAGCAACTGACGGAGATTCAGTGGCAGAAGCTTCTACGGAGGACTCTGGCGCGGGTGCTTCTGCCGTCGATTGAGGAGTACAGCTTATCAATGCAAAAGCTCCCAAACCGATCGTCACTGCTAATGTGTTGAGCATCAATTGTGTTTTCATACAAGAAACCCTTCATGTCGGTATCGTTTGAAGCATGGTTACGACTTTGAGTATGAGAAGTGCAGCCCTTTCAAGATGTGGGAGGAAATTCTGCCAGTCAGCTAGCGCTTAGCCGCTCTGTCCGATCGGTCGAACAATGATCTCATTCACATCCACGTCTGCGGGTTGCTCGATCGCAAAGGCAATGGCACGGGCGATCGCGTCTGCTGGAATAGCTGACCCTCGAAATTCCTCCACCCACTGTGCCGCTTCAGCATCGCTAATGGTGTTAACTAGTTCAGATTCGGTGTTTCCAGGGGAGATCACCGTCACCCGAATATCCGGCGATTCCTGCCGCAGTCCCTCGGAGATTGCCCAAACCGCAAACTTAGTCGCGCAGTACACGGCGGCTGTCGGGTACACGTTGTGCCCCCCGATCGAGGATAGATTCATAAACTGCCCGGATTGCTGCTGCTTAAAGGTGGGAAGGGCAGCAGCGATACCGTGGAGTACACCGCGAATGTTGACATCGATCATCCGGTTCCATTCATCAACCTTCAACACTTCTAGCTTAGAGAGCGGCATCAAGCCTGCATTGTTCACCAACACATCAAGGTGACCAAACTTATCCTTGGCAAATTCGACAAAGGCTTGCATGTCTTCAAGGCTGGTCACATCTAGGGTGCGGTACTCTGCTGCGCCCCCTTTGTCGCGAATTTCAGATACGATCGTTTCGAGTCGATCGGTACGACGTGCCCCCAACACGACCTGTAAACCTTGACGAGCGAGCAGACGAGCGGTAGCTTCACCAATGCCGCTGCTTGCACCCGTAATCAGCACAACCTTCTTGGTCTTTTCCTGGGTAGTCATGAGTATTCCTCTGTTCTTTTGCAGTAATGAGTTTAGATTGTGGCATCGGTTCATGCGGCAGAACTATCTTAAAAGCCGCTCCAGTTCATCAAGGCAGGTCTGGAAGATGACGAACGGGAACCACTTTGGCAGTGCTCCGAAGTCCCGCACGATGCTCCAAACCTTGTCGGCGGGAACGTTGAGTACCTTGCTCAAGATGTCCGCTCCGCTGTTGTCGGAGATACAGCAGTACCGCTTGGGCAAGACCATGGGAAACTCCGGTGATTAACCAGATTTTCTTGTCGTTTGTCATAACCTTCTACTTCTGTATTCGGATAGTTTCATCCTATGAGCAAGAATCAGGAGGTTAAATGCACAAACCTCGCAGATGATTGCCTAATTCTCTCAAAAGACGCAGACAAAGAAGAAAAATTTCCTATAATTAAGCGCATGAGCAGGGCTACATCAATTAGGAATCCAGCATGACGATTGACACACTCAGCCACAAGAGCACGATCGATAAATGTGAAGAACTAGCGGCATTGGTCGCTCGGCACACTGACAACCAGGGAAACGGTGCCCATGCCACTGCGATCGATTTCCTGATCTTCATGCGAGAATGCAATCCTGCCACCGCAATCCAGACGGTTAGCGAACCGCTTCTCAGCATTGTGGTGCAGGGCAAAAAAGAAGTGTTGCTGAATGAGAAAACCTATCGGTACAGTGTTGCCCAGTATCTAGTCGTGTCAGTGGATTTGCCCCTGAGTGGACGTGTGCTAGAGGCGACCTCCAATCAGCCCTATCTGGGATTTAAGCTAAAGTTAGACCCAGCCAAACTCAGTGAGATTATTGCTCAAACGAGCCTAGAAACCACTCAAAAAGAATCAGTGAGAGGCTGGTTCATCAGTGATGCCGATCCACCGTTGATTGATTGTGCCCTCCGACTGACACAGCTTTTGGATACACCGCAGAATATCTCGTTTCTTGCACCGCTGATCATCCGCGAAATCTATTACCGTCTGCTGATAGGAGAACAAGGAGAGGCGGTGCGTCAGATTGCCACCGCTGGCAGCAATATGCAGCGGATCGCTGAAGTCATCAAACAAATCAAAACCGATTTTGCAAAGCCGCTCCGGGTTGAGGAGTTGGCAGAGCAAGCGAACATGTCTGCTGCATCATTCCACCGTCACTTCAAAGCAGTCACCTCGATGAGTCCGCTGCAATATCAAAAACAACTGAGGCTATTAACAGCGCGGCAGATCATGCTGGCTGAGAATGCTGATGCAACTCAGGCTGCTTATCAAGTGGGGTATGAGAGTACCTCACAGTTCAGCCGCGAATATGCCCGCATGTTTGGTGCACCGCCCATTCGGGACATTGAACGGTTACGGGTCGCTTGACCTTGCCTATTTTTGAACCACAGGTGGCACCATTGATATTGCCAGCGATGCCCTATCGGACAACGACATCGCAGCGAAGATAAGCCAGGCGACGGCACGGCAGGTGCCATACATGCAGGTTACAGCCGAAGCTGCCGCACAGAACTCGATGATCGCGCGCCTCTTGCAGGCGATGATCGACGGTAAAGCAGGGCGGATATACCATCCTTACGCGCATTGCATCCTGGTTTGTTGACCTTTGATCAGTGGCTTGCAGCAGGTCACGCAGAAGCGATCGCGAAACTCCTGCCTCCTCTGCATGAAATTCTGGTGCAGACGATCAACACACAAGATTCATCGATCGTCGTTTCGCTTTGAGGATGCTAAAAATGCCTATCTATTTGAGGCATTACCAGATCTCTTCGGCAAAATCGTCATTGAGTTGGCATACTATTCTTTTTGTGAAAGAGAAGATGTTGACCTAAAGAGGATTGACCTGAGATGAACTCGTGTTAGAAGCTAAGAAGGTCAAAAGCGTTTATGTTTCAAGCTGTGAATGAGTAGGTGCAGGCAACTATGACAAACTCCCTTCTTAAACCCAGTGAGCTGAACCAACGACTCCAAAGAACGCTGACCTTATCCAGTCGGCAGATGGGCTGGAATGGCATTTTAGTTGAGCAGCATGACTATACTTCAACTCCTGGCAAAATAGAGAAAATAGAACTGCCTGCTCTGTCCGATCATTGGCTAATCTTACCGAAGGGGCATCCCACTTATCTAAGCCAGAAGTCCGACAATCGCTGGCACGAATCAATCTTTCAAGAAGGAGATAGCCTCTTGGTTCCGGCTGAGCAGTTGAGCTACTGGTGTTGTCCAGGCAGTGAGGCTATCCAAACGGAACTCAACATTCATTTGCAGCCAAAGCTGGTTGAACAAGTTGCTGAAGCGTCTGAAATCAATACAACGCGGGTCAATCTGGTCAACCATTTCGGTCAGCAAGACTTGAATCTTCAGCAGATTGCCATGCTACTTTTAGCAGAGGTAAAATCCGGTGGCATGATGGGGCGATTATATGTTGAATCCTTGTCTCAAGCATTAATCATTCATCTCTTGCGGCATTATTCTGAGGATGCGCCCATCATTGCACCTGAGAATAGAAGCTTAACTCATATCCAGTTGCAGCAAGCGATCGACTACATTCACACTCATCTCGATCAAGATTTGTCATTGGCTGAACTGTCAAACGTCGTTAATATCAGCCCCACTTACTTTGCCAATTTGTTTAAACAAGCAATCGGAATCTCGCCGCATCAGTATGTGATTCAACAGCGAGTGGAACAGGCAAAAGTGATGCTGTCGAAAACAGATTTGGCGATCGCAGACATCGCCCTGCAAGTCGGCTTCTCCAGCCAAAGTCATTTGACACAACAGTTTAAGCGAATTACTGGAATGACACCAAAGCAGTTTCGCTAACACCATAAGAATCTGACAAATCGTTGACAAATCATCGTAAGAATCTGAAAGAAGTTGAGCGTTGGCACTCATTACACTCAAATTAAATTCAGACGAGAATCCAGTGCAGCTTGCACCAAATGTACAACATGACTGGCAAGCGATCGCAGTAAACAGGTAAACCGCCAACAGCAAGCAAAGGTACGCTCGATTGTATATCTCATCCACTCATTAACATTGCATTATGAAAACCAAAGAACCAACCATTGTGTCTGACCAAGAACGCGTTTCTCACTCTATAACGACAGCAAAGGTACTTTTCGCCGGAGGATCGGGCTTCGTGGGGCGCACTGCTGTCAAGTGGTTCCGCCAGAGGTATCCCGATATTCCAGTCCTCATCGGAGGACGGAACCTGCAAGCGGCAAACGAAGTCGCCCAGGAGGTGGGTGCTGCCGAAGCCGTTGCCATTGATCTCGATCAGCCCCGCTTGGGACTCGGTAACGACATCGCCATCGCTGCTGTGGTCATGTTGGCTCCCGAAGCTGGGCTTAAAGGCATGAGCTACGCGCAGGACTTGGGTGTCCCTTACTTGAACATCAACGCTGCTGTCACCGAAAGCGGTCCCGAGTTGGCACTGTTCGCGCATCGTGCGACCGCAGCACCCGTTGTACTCGCCAGTCACTGGATGGCTGGTGCGGCTACGTTTCTAGCGCTGAACAGCGCCAAAGACTTCGAGATCGTCTGCTCTATCAGGCTCGGCGCAATCGTCGATGAGCAGGATTCAGTCGGTCCAGCGGCGATCGAAGACATGGAGCGGGTACACGGGGCTGCTCCCCCCGCACTGGTATTCGAGGGTGGGCGGCGCGTGTGGCTGTCCGGCGATGCCGCAAAGGGCAAGCTCGAAGCAATTGACGGTCGATCGCTCGATGCCACCGCATTTTCCACGTTCGATACCGTCAGTCTCTATGCCGCCACTGGGGCACCGGATATCCGCTTCGACCTGGTGAATGGTGAATCGTCCAGCCGCCGCCGGGGCGATGAGGCGGCGACCGAGATCGTCGTCGAGATCGAGGGCGAGTCTGAGGGTCAAACAAAGCGATCGAGATCAGTGATAGAGTTCAAGCATGGCACAGCCTCACTCACAGGTCTGAGCGTCGTTCTTTCCCTTTCGTCAGTATTGGGACTGAACGACCGCTCTCCTGTCCGCCCTGGGCTTTACCTACCCGAACTACTCTCAGATCCCAAATGGTTCTTGGATGAACTCCGCAGTGGTGGAGCGACTATCTACGAATACTCTAAGTAGCCTGTTCGACTAGATGACCAACGCTCGTGTGAATGAGGAGAAAACATAGGTCAAAGAAACCGTTGCATGAACACAAAATATAAAAAATTGCCTGATCCTTAAAAGCCCCCAGGATCAGGCAGTCTACCTGTAAGGACGCGCTTGACCGGATACACTAAACAAGCTTAGTTGCCCCCTAGTTGCTTAGCTTTTCCGAGTGCGTTCCTCAGATTTGAATCCATTCTCAGTTACATACCCCCCCGATCCCCTCGCAAAAAGTACTTATTTTTACGTCCGACAAAAGTCGAGCTTCCCAGCAGAATCCGTGATTTCTCCCTGCACAGTCAGTGAAACTCGATTCAATTCAGGCGGTCTTAAGCTAGAGCAGATAAAATTAAAGGAATTCTGGTTTATCGATCGATTTATGCTCGTTCCTCTTAGCCGTAAAAAGTTTGAAGATCTCATTCCGTTTGTTGGCACAGGTGCCCAGTATAAGTACTGCTGGGGCAAGTTCCCCGATGTGCTCAGACGAGTTTTGATCTCGATTACCGCCTTGGCAGTGGTTCTCTTGATTCGAGCCTTTTTTGGCACTGGAGAACTCCAAGACGTGCTCCAGGCAGTGACCTTTTTTATCTCTCTGTTCGCGCTGGTGTATTGGCTCTGGGGTCCCGCAGTGCAAGCAGGCATGAGAAATGCAGCGTGTCGGCGCTACAAATATGCTGGATTTTTTCGGGGTGAGGTGTTCGATGTGTTCGTCACTGATGAAGTCGTTAGTACTCAGGAAAGCGTGAACGATCGAGGCGATTTAGTCGTAACTGAGAATCGTGAACGATGCATCAATGTCGAAGTCGGGGATGAAACGGGATTTGCAACCCGGATTCAAGTGCCGCTGCAACGGGAACATCAAGCGATTCGGATCGGGGACACGGCGGAAATGTTGGTGATGTCTGATCGACCCGATTTGAGCCGAATCGCTAAGGTGAGCGATCTTTTTGTTAGTCGGGTTGGGGTTTGGGTGAGCGATTATCCGTATCTGCGGCGCGATGAATTTGAAGCGGTGAGCCGGAAATTACAGACAATCGACCTCGATCTCGATGAATATGAGGAGCGTCCTCGCCGAACTGAACGCACTAAAGCGCAGTTTGAAGAGCCGCCTACCCGGAAGCGGATTCCCAAATCGAAACGTCGAGCGCGTTAATTGAGGAGTGAATTGCCCCGGAATCAATCGGGGCGATTAGCCTGCATTCGTTCCGCCGTAAGCTTGCCATGCTAAATCAACGAGTGCATTGACGATCGCGGCGGCTACAACTGCACTTCCTTTTCTGCCTCCAGTCCGAATATGCGGCACTAAAGAATCACTTAATCGCGATTTCGCTGTTTCGACATCGAGGAATCCAGAGGGAGTCGCTACGACTAAAGTCGGTTTGATTTCCTCTGATTTAATCAGGGTTGCCAGCGTCATCAATGCGGTTTGAGATTGTCCGACTACAAAGATGCCTTCGGGATAGCGTCTTGCCAGCGTTTCGATTCCCCAAGCTGCACGGGTTTTTTCTTTCTGAGGACGAGTGATCGTCTCCATGCTGCAATAAATTGGATTGGCGAACGTGTTTTGAATGTTCGTATTGATGCCAACTTGAACCATGGGCACATCGACGATAATCGTGGTTCGGGCTGCGAGGGCTGCCGCGCCCGATTGCAGCGCTAAATCCGAGAAATGAATGAGGGATTTGTAATCGAAGTCTGCGGTTGCATAGATTGCACGACGAACGATTTCGTATTCAGCGGGAGATAGCGCATGATCGCCCACTTCTCGATCGATGATTGCCAAACTTTGTGCGTCGGTCGGGTGCCATTCCATGATTGTAATTCCGTGAGGGTGAATGACTTTATGTTACTTTTCTTACACTGGCTTCAAGCTTTTTCAGTGTACTCGGATTTCGTGGAATTGCATGGCAAAATCAGAGGATTGCCATTGCTGGAAGCTCTATGATTTTCGATGCGCGACACTACTGGATTAGAAATGCTCATGTGCCTGCTTCGATCGTGGTGAATGGAAATAAGTGGACATCGCGCAATGGTCGAAATGACAATTTGTTGCACGTTGATTTAGAAATTGTCGATGGCGCGATTAGTGCAATTTTGGCAGCAGGAACGTATGAGAATTATGCGTCGCCATCGATCGATTTACAGGGTGGGATGGTTTGGGCGTGTTTTGTAGACTTGCACACGCATTTAGATAAAGGTCATATTTGGGGACGCGCCTCGAATTCTGATGGAACGTTTGACAGCGCATTGATGGCGGTGAAGAAAGATTCTCAGAAGAATTGGAATGCGGAAGATGTGTATCGCCGGATGGAGTTCGGTTTGAAATGTAGTTATGCTCACGGAACGAAAGCGATTCGGACACATTTAGATTCGGCAGGGAAACAAGGCTCGATTAGTTTTGAAGTGTTTCGGGAACTGAGAAAAAAATGGGCAGATCGAATGATTTTGCAAGCGGTTTGTTTAGTTTCATTAGATTATTTTCTAACACCTGAAGGAGAGAAACTTGCTGATTTAGTTGCAGAATCAGACGGAATTTTAGGCGGCGTGACGTTTATTAATCCAGAAATTGATCAGCAAATCGATCGCGTTTTTTCAATGGCAAAAGAACGGAAATTAAATCTAGATTTTCATGCGGATGAAAACGACGATCCAGACTCTGATACATTGCGTCGAGTTGCGGAAACTGCGATTCGCCAAAAATATCGAGGTAAAACGGTTTGCGGGCATTGTTGTAGTTTGGCAGTTCAAGAAGAAAGCGAGGCAGAAAGCACGATCGCACTCGTGAAAAAAGCGGGAATCGGCATCGTTAGCTTACCGATGTGCAATCTTTATCTGCAAGGGAGACGACCGGGAAAAACTCCGAGATGGCGCGGTGTGACGTTATTACATGAGTTAAAGCAAGCTAAGGTTCCGGTGGCGATCGCGTCTGATAACTGCCGCGATCCGTTTCATGCTTATGGCGATCACGATGCGCTAGAAGTGTTTAGCCAATCAGTGAAAATTGCTCAGTTAGATCATCCGTTTGGGGATTGGGCAAGTGCGATTACGTCCACGCCTGCGGATTTGATGGGTTTACCGAATGTGGGGCGAATTGGGGTGGGATTGCCTGCGGATTTGGTGTTGTTTAAGGGGCGAAACTATCGGGAATTGTTATCACGATCGCAGCACGATCGCATTGTGTTGAGAGATGGAAAAGCGATCGATACAACCTTGCCAAGTTACGCTGAATTAGATGATTTACTGGAAAAGTAGAGAACGCTATAGAATGAAGGGAAATCTCAAGCTCATCGACTTCTGGAAAAGATGCAGCAAATGACAGAACAGCAGCAGATTTTAGAATATATCGAGTCGCTTCCAGGAGATCTGGTGAAAGCGATCGTGCGTGAATGGATGCAACAACCTGATGCGACCTTGAGCCATTTCAAACAACTTGCAGAAACCGCACACCGTACAAGAGACATCGATACAACAGTCGGATTTCCAAATCTCACTGAAGACGAGATTCTAGAAGAATGCGAAACTCGACTGAAACAACAGATTCATCGTGGAATTCCCCATGAGCAAGTTGCAGAATGGCTGCGTAGCCTCAGTACTGATCACCCATTGCCATGTCCCAAGTCAGTTGGCTAGAGTCAGCACTCAGTGATATTCAGCGGCATATTGAAACCTTACAAAAATCCGCTCCTGATGCAGTTGATGAATTCGCTGAGGTCATCATCCACGCTGGGAATAGCCTTGAAACTTTTCCAAAGCGCTATCCTGTTGTGCGTCAGAATTCGGTGATTAGGAAAATGCCTGTTCCATTTGGCAAATATGGTTATTGTCTCTACTATGTGGTGAGTGACGATGACGTTTTGATTCTGCAAGTGATGCACGGGAGAGAATCTAGTCCCTACTAGGGTGAAGGGTTGTGACAAAAACGCTCTATCGGTAAACTTGTTAAGCTAATCGGATTTTAGGTAACATGGGTATTCAAGCGGTTCGCGGGACACGGGATGTTCTGCCGGGAGAGATTGAAAACTGGCAACGAATTGAAGCGATCGCTCGTGAAATATTGGCACGTGCAGCTTATCAAGAAATTCGGACTCCGATTCTGGAGTATACAGAATTGTTTCAACGCGGCATCGGAGAAGCGACCGATGTGGTGGGGAAAGAGATGTATACGTTCACGGATAAAGGCGATCGCTCTTTAACGCTGCGACCTGAAGGAACGGCGGGAGTTGTGCGATCGCTCATCGAGAATGGACTGCACACTCAAGGGCTTCAGCGATTGTGGTACACGGGTGCCATGTTTCGCTACGAGAATCCACAAGCAGGACGACAACGACAGTTCCATCAGTTAGGGGTGGAAGTGTTAGGCAGCGGAGATGTGAGAGCCGACGCAGAAGCGATCGCGATTGCAACTGATATTCTGCAAGCGATCGGATTAAAGGATCTGACGTTGCAATTGAACTCGATCGGGAATGCAGACGATCGCCAAAAATACCGAACCGCACTAGTTGAATTTCTCACCCCGTTCAAAGACAAACTTGATCCGGATTCTCAAACGCGATTAACGAAAAATCCGCTGAGAATCCTCGACTCTAAGAATGCACAAACACAGGCAATTTTGGAGAATGCACCGAGCGTTTTAGATTACCTGAGTTCAGAATCGAAAGAGAGATTCGATCGCGTTCAGTCCCTTCTACAAGATTTGGGAATTTCTTGCAATATCAATCCCCGATTAGTTCGAGGTTTGGACTACTACACACACACTGTATTTGAAATTCAATCGGATAACTTAGGCGCACAGGCGACCGTGTGCGCGGGTGGTCGGTATGACGGATTAGTGTCGCAGTTAGGCGGACCGGAGACACCTGCGATCGGGTGGGCAATGGGATTAGAACGATTGGTAATTTTGCTACAACAACTAGAGCAAAATCGTCAGAGTACAGTTGATTTCTATGTTGTCTCTCGTGGAGAAAAGGCAGAAGCACAAGCCTTGAAACTCGCTCAATTGATGCGGCGAAATGGATTTGCAACTGAGTTAGATATGACCGGAAGTGCATTTGGTAAGCAGTTCAAACGGGCGGATCGCTCTGGGGCAAAGGCTTGTTTGATTTTGGGGGATGCAGAAGCAGAGAATGGAACCGTGCAGATTAAATGGTTGAAGAGTGGGGAACAAAGTGCGATCGCACAATCAGAACTGTTGAACGATATCGATCGACTCAGACAGCAACTCTCTGAGAGCTAGTTTGCGGAATCGTTGATTTCGGTGATGAATCTCTGATCCTGATTCCTGAAATTCATCACCCCAATTTCGCAACACATGGCTAACTTAAAACTTTTTGCTGGAATCGGTGCTGCACTGATTCTCAGTGGTTGTACAACTTTAAATACAGTAAATACAGTCGCACAAACTCCAACCGTAAAACCTGCTAAAGATAATCTCATTGGTCTATTCATTGTTAAGCGGAACAATTTCAATCAACAATATCGCGGAGAAATTTTCCCGATCGCACGCTACAGCAATGGTCGATACACCGATGCCAGCACAGATGTCACGCTAGAGATGCGACAAAACTCGAACCAAGCTGAGATTGTCAAACGTAATGCTGCAAAAAGTGTTTTAAACACTAAGCCGACTTTTAATCTACCGCTTAGTCAGTTTAGTGTCGATCGCTTAAACGTCGGACAATTTGCTTGTTCCTCAATGCTGGTTGGACAAGGCAAGTTAACGGGACAATCCACGTTAAAGACTGCATTTGATCAGCTTCCTGCATCGAGCCAGAGCGGATCGCGAGGGTTCTCCTATGGTCGCAAATTCGATGAAACTTGGCGATCGACGATTGCCACTCAATCCGCGCCTACGAGTGGATTTAAAATGCAAACCAATACAATTGATCCACTAGAGCAATTTCGTCAAGATTTGCTCCGAATTGGAACCAGCGAAATCGCGAAAAATTCAGAAGCAAAATCGGTTCAAGGTTCGGTGCAGTTGATAGATGTGAAAGTGTTTGATCTCGATCGAGACGGTCAGCCTGAAGTGTTTAGCAGACTGCGGAAAGCTCCAACTACACCTGTGAAGCCTCCGGTCGATCGAGCCACTTCGATCGATGCAAATGTTTGGATCAAGTACGGTGAATCACAACCAACACTGTTAGCCAGTCAAGTTGTGCCTTACTATGTTCCCAAAAGTGACAGTTTTACGATGTATGACGTGCTGGGTACGATCGATGCAAATGGTGACGGCAAACAAGAAGTGTTGATTCAGAACAATGGCTATGAATTGACCAACTTCAGCATTTATGAGCTGCAAAACGATCGGCTTAAATCTGTGTTCACAGGTGCCAGCTATGGTTGTTAGTTGCATGTGAGTTCAATGAGTTCCCCGCTTCGTTTCAGTCACGCCCCGGAATTCCATTCCGGGGCGGGTGAACAACGCAGTGAGAAGGTTCTAAAACACAGCTTCACCGATCTAGCGCCTTCCTCGACGGGGCTTCAGTGCCTTCAATTTCTGCCGTAATGGTTCGAGTTTCGGTTGTTCTCGTCCATAGCGCCAGCGAACATACGCTTCGGAAATATCCGCGATCGCAGAAGATCGATCGGCTCCCTGAACTTTCCTAGTCGATCGCGCATATTCTAGCGGTGTATCAGCCGACGGCTTCGGATATCCCTGTGCAGCAAGTTGAAACAACATATGCTGATAAAGCCGCTCCATCGGTGGCAAAGTTCGCATCCGTCGATATCGCCGCCATTTCTGCCAACCTTGACCCGTTAGCCACACAGACATCAAACTACCAATGATGATCAAACACGCTGTAAAGAAGCCTCGTAAGCCTTGAGTAAACAGCGCGAGAAACCAACCGATCGCGCCACCAATCAACCGAATCACTTCAGTAATCCAGGCGGTCACAGGTAAAGGCAACCATCCCGCTACCCAGTTCCAAAACCGCTGCAACAGACTAAACGGTTGAGCATCTTCGATCGAGGGCGGAACTAATTCATGACCGGGAATCGGGTCGATCGTAAACCATCCCATCCGCGGCACCAGGATTTCTGCGATCGCATAAGCATCAGTATTTCGGACAATGTACAGTCCTGTAAACGGATTGAATTGTCCGGGTGCGTAGCCCGCAACTAATCGGGCAGGAATACCAATCGATCGCAGCATCACCGTGAGCGCAGTTGAGAAATGATCGCGATCGCCGCCCTGATTTTGTAGAAAGGCTAAGACTAAATCTTCACCGGGTTTCAGTTGCTCCAAATCTTGCCGCACTCGATAGCGCTGTTTCAAATACTGACCGAGATACAGCGCTTTCTCATAGTCTGCCTTCAAAGGCGTTTGGGAGGTCGCTAGAATTCGATTTGTTTCTTTTGCCACTGGTTCCGCAATGTTGGACGGGATTTGCAAGTGTGGGCTGTTTTTTGGATACTCCGCCTTCCAGGAATTCAAGCGGAGCAATGTACGATCGCGATACGGCACTTCTGACACCACACTGTAAGTAATGCCATCCCCTAGCGCGATCGGAGCACGTAAGCCTGATTCTGGATCGATCGCGATCTCATCGGTTGGAAAGTAGACTTCTTTGACGCGATCGAGGGCGGGAATCAAGTTCGGCATCCGAGACACGATCGTATAGGTCTGAACGACTTCGCGAGTTCGGCTCAGTGTGACCGGATTTGGCAACAGAAATCGATACGACCAGGGCAATCGTTTGATCGTCTGAGTTTTATCATTGCGCGACACTTCCCAACCTTGCCCGGTATAGCGATCGAATGCCATCACTCGCCAGAATCCTTCAATTTGCGATCGCACCCGCATAATGACTCTCGGCTTGAGTTTGCCGCGCTGCTGGTTTTGATTAATTTTGTCCCCGAACCCCGCATAGAACTCGTCACTCGGATCATCGCTTGGTGCTTCGCCTTGTCCAGTTCCACCACGACGAATGCCCGCTTGAGGTTCTCCACGCTGCGCGAATCCTGGATTGGTAATCACTCGATTATCAAATCGTTCATGCACTGAAACCGGAGAACTGACCGGAAACATCCGTAACTGATAGCCCGGTAAACGCGGCATAAACGCAAAAATGACTAATCCAAGTCCTAGAACGATCGCAAAAATCGCAGGCAGTACCCGAAAATTCACTTTTCTAAAACTGGTGCGCTCTAGCTTCACGACATCCACCCCTAAGCGCGAACAATAGTCGAGCATTAATACAGGCAGCCCGATCGCCAAAAACACCAGCAGCATCACGCCAAATAACATCGTTTGACTGAGAGTACTTGCAACCGAGAGCAATACAAGTCCAATGATCATCGAATAGCCCAAATCTTTACGACGCGGTAAATCAAAGCTATGCAGAACTTGGATTTGAATTAAAAATTCTGCCAGTAGCAGTCGATTGTCTCCGGATTGGACATTGCCGAACATTTTGCCAAAGAAGCTGAACAGCACGATCGTCATTGCGATCGCTAGTAGGAATTTAAACCCAACATTTTTTTTGCGGCGTCGGTGCCAACTCCAACACGCCCCGATCGCGCTGAGCGGAATTGCCCAAAGTGCGATTTGTGTTTCCGCTGCCAAATCCGTCGCTAAAATTCCAACACTGACGAGCGACTGAGTAAGGACGCGGAAGAGAATCGACTCTTCAGGTTTCGCTTCTGGAATTGCCTGAATCCGGGTTTGGACTTGCTGCCACCAGTTTTTCATGAAGACACGATGAAGGGGTGAAGTTCACCTCCAGAGTACCCTCCCGCGTGGAAACGGTGACGATCGAGGACTAGAGTGTGTGTAAAGCCTCTTCGCTCCGATTGCACCTCGCCCTGAAATGAATTTCGGACTAATCGGCGCAAGTCCATTTCAATGGACTAAGAATATTGCAATAAGTTCGGAGTCTACTAAAGTAGACTTTCGTCGATTAGCCCGAAATTCATTTCAGGGCGGGAATGAACCAAGTGAGCCACTTTCAAAGCACCTCCTAAAAAGGGTTGTAGCGAATCGAGAAATAAAAGCCTCTGTCCTGAATCGCGTTGCGTTCATCTTGCACTTGGATCAGCGGCACACCATAGTCAACCCGCAGCAATACGCTCGGTGTAATTTGCCATTGAACCCCCAATCCCAAACTCGCTAACCATTGCGGATCAGGATTATCAGTTCGATTATTCCATCCGGTTCCAAATTCTAAAAATGGCTGGAGTTGCACGATCGATGGATTTCGACTCACTGGAATTCGCACTTCCACTAATCCAGTCACACCATTATCAGTCACAATCTCATTCTGCCGATAGCCTCTGAGCGAATCCACACCCCCGATGCTAAATCGTTCTAGCGATAACAGAGAATCGGGCGTTAATTGAGCATTCAATCGAGCCAGTAGCACCGGGCTATTCGGCTGATTGGCAAGTCGCTGCACCCATTGAACCTGTCCCAGCCAGCTAAAGAACTTGGCATCGGTTCCAGAATCGTTCACGGTTGCATTGATCGCATCGATCCCAAAACTAAACTGCGATCGAGCCGCAATGACTCGATTCGGCAGAGTCCGATCAATCCAATCTTGAAAAAATCGAATGGCGGTCACATTCGATCGACCGTCTTCGGGTCCTTCAGAAAACGAAAACGGAATGTCATCGAGCAAAAAGGTTCGACTCCGCCGCAAATCCAGACTCACCCCTAAGCCCACTTCCACTTGAGGCGATCGCACGATCGGCTGACGAATTCCTGCTGAGATCGTTTCGGCTCTGCTCCGAATCCCCAGATCATCGAACGGCGCTTCTGTGATCACGCTGCGATTGTTGCTGTAGCGTAGATTTAGAGTCGTATTGGTTGGACTTAGCGGCACTGCATAATTAATGTCATACAGCGAAAGCCCTCCGGTGCGTCCAAATTCTGCGACAATGCGATCGCCCCATCCCAGTAAGTTCTCGTGTCGCACAAATGCAGTGCCTTGGAGTTCTCCCACGCTCGGTGATTGATAGTTATCAAACCCGACACCCGCCCGGAATGCTGGAGCTTCTGTCAATCGCACACGAAGAATGGAACGATCCGGAGCGGTTCCTGCCGTGAGTTCTGCATTCACCTGAGCAAACAAGGGATCAAGTTGCAGCAAAATTAAAGCATTTCTCAATCGCTCTTGATTGATCGGGGTTTGAGTCGCCTGATTCAGCCGACTGACAATGTAGCCTTCAGGAATCCGTCGCAGCCCATCGATTTCTATTCGCTCTAATATCCCTTCTACAATCCGAATTCGAACAACATTCGGAACCTTCGGATCAAAGGTTTGACCATTAACTAAGAACGCTCCAGAAGTGACATAGCCTTCGCGAATGTAGAGTTGTGTGATTTGCGATCGCAGTTCGATCAAGTCCTCAAATCCAGCCGCTGAGCCAAATTTTTTCAGAAATTCTCGCTTGAGTGCCTCCACTTCTGATTGCAAAACCGTTCCACCCAGAATCTCGATATCTCTGACGGGAAATTTCACCCCCGATGCTGGAGCCGCTTCTTGAGGTGGAGCGGGAGAAGGCGTAATGATTGGGGCTGTGGGTGTTGGGCTGGGTTGAATCGGCGGAGTTGGATTCGGTAGAGTGCGATCGACATCGGGCACCACATTAGAAGGGAGTTGAGCTTGAACCGAATGAGAGAGAAAAAGCGCGATCGTGCTCAATCCCACAAACGGCAAACTCGATAGAATCCATCGCATTTTTACACCCCGAAACTATAAAATGCTCATCACATCTGGGTCTAGCCTGTTTTTCACCCACAAATAATTTACCATTACCCAGTTCGCAAAAAATTTTACAAGTAGACAGAGGAAAAGCAATTCGGTAAAGTGACAGTCAAAACGCTGATGAAAAACAATGATGAAACTGTTCGGGCGGAATCGGAGTTTGCGGAAATGGATCGCGATCGCTTGTCTGAGTTGTCTCATTGCTCTGACTCCGATGGTAGGACAGGCAACTGATCCGGCTCAATTGATGCGGCAAGGTTTAGAAAGTTACGAAACCAAGAACTATACGGCTGCGATCGAGTTTTGGCAGCAAGCCCGCGATCGCTATGAAGCGAAGAACGATCGAATCAATGCTGCGATCGCGTCCGAAAACATTGCCCGAACTTACGCCAAACAGGAACACAGTAGTAAAGCGATTCAAACTTGGGAAGACGCAATCAAGCTTTACCGACGAATTAACGATCCAGCAAAACTCAGTCAAGCATTAACCGAACAAGCTCAGTTGTATAGCGGCATCGGACAAGCGCGACAAGCGATCGTGCTTCTTTGTGCTCCAGAAATGAACCAAGACAGTTGTAGCGATCGCGGAAGCGTCAAACTTGCAGAGAAAACTTCAGATCCGAATCTGCAAATTGCGGCGCTTGGCAGTTTAGGAGATGCGTATCGCTTAAGTGGAGAGTCAGAAAAAGCGATCAGAGCGCTGACCACCGCTTACCAGTTGGCAACCCGTACGAACCAAGCGACGCATCTTTTATCATTGCTCAACAGTCTCGGTAATGCTCATACTAGCCGCGCTGCCTTGCGAGAACTGCAAGCAGAATCCGCCCGGACACGAGATCCAGGAGAAGCAAAACGACGGACAACCGAAGCAGAACTCGACACGCAGCAGGCGATTAAGTTTCTATCTGACAGCTTGAAGATCAGCCAAAATAATCCGCAAGCTGAACTGCGATCGCTCTTGAGTTTGGCATCGATTTATCACCGTAGAAAAGAAACGGCAATGATGATGCCTTACCTACAGAAAGCAATTCCTTTATTGAGTCAGGTCAGTTCTGATCGAGTGCGATCGTATGCCGCGATCGACATTGCTAAACTACTGAGCACAGAAAATCCTCAACAAACCGAGTCATTGTTAAAGGAAGCCATTCGATCGGCTCAAGCTATTAAAGATCTTAGAGCCGAATCTTTTGCGGTCGGAGAACTCGGACGATTGTACAAACGCGATCGCAGTCCTGAAGCTGCCCTTCCTTTGATCAAACAGGCGATTACAACCGCCGATCAAGACCTCGAAGCTAAAGATAGTTTGTATCTTTGGGAATGGGAACTCGGACGAATTTTAGAAAGTCAGGGACAAACTCAAAACGCGATCGCAGCTTATGAACGATCGATTCGGACGCTAGAAATCATTAGAAGTGACATTCTCGAAGCCAATCGAGAGCTGCAATTCAACTTCCGCGATGAAATTGAACCGATCTATCGAAGTTTGATCACGCTGCGAGTCGGCTTAGAGAACATGAGCAAAAATTCAGTCAGTGATGCCCGCCTGAAACAAGCTCAACCGAATACATTATCTGACCCGAACAATATTGAAATTGTGCTACGGGTAATGGATTCGCTCAGACTGGCAGAACTGCAAAACTACTTCGGAAATGACTGTATTCTCGCGGCGGCGCGACCGACTGAAAATCTAAGTACAGATGCAACTGCAAAAGCGGTTCAAGTTGCCCTCAATACCGCTACCCAAGACGGTAAAACCGCAGTGATTAACCATATTGTGCTGAACAATGAACTGGTGATTATTCTCAACCTAAAAGGTAAGCCTTCTCAGACTCGATTCGTTCCGATCACATCGATCGAGTTAGCAGAATCGATTAATCAATTTCGGAATCAACTCCAAGACAATAGTCTCGCCCCGTTTGATCCAAAACGATCGAATGCCCAAAAGCTTTATCGATCCCTAATCGAACCCATTCGCCCTCTCATTCCAGACGGCGTTAAAACTCTGGTCTTTGCTCAGGATGGATTGCTCAGAAGTATGCCGATGGCAGCTTTGCACGATGGTAAAAAGTTTTTGATTCAGGACTATGCGATCGCAACAGTGCCGAGCTTATCGCTGGTCGATTTGTCTGTACCCAAAAATGAACCTCGATCGGCGCTGGCACTCCGCGCCAGTCAATCCGCAACAATCGAGGGCAAATTCTACCCGGAGCTACCTGCGACAAACCGAGAAACAGAAAGTATTCAACAACGATTGCCTGGAAGCCGAGTGCTTGCAGATTCAAACTTCACAAAAGCCAATCTGAAAAAGGCATTAAAAGAGCGCAGCTATTCGATTCTGCATTTAGCCACACATGGTCAGTTTGGGGCTGATCCGCAAGAAGACACGTTTTTGGTAACGGGTGGTCAAGAGCGCTTGACGCTGATTGAACTCGAAAAAATGCTGCGGGATCTCTCTGGTGAAGACAGTAAAATTGAGCTTTTAGCACTAACGGCTTGTCAAACAGCCGTGGGGGATGGTCGATCGATTCTAGGGCTTGCGGGTGCAGCGGTTCAATCCGGTGCAAAGAGCGCGTTAGCTTCGCTCTGGTTTATCTCTGATCAAGGCACTGCTAATCTAGTTGATTTGTTTTACGAGGGGCTGAGCGATCGTAAATTGAGCAAAGCCGAAGCCCTCCAAGCTGCACAAGTTCGTTTGATTGAACAAACAGAGAATCGACAGAACCAGCATCCGCGCCTGTGGTCTGCATTTGTCCTGGTGGGGAATTGGTTTTAACCTCAGTTCGACAAGTTTTTCCGCTCCGTTGTTTGCTCGCCCCAGAATGAAATTCGGGGCTAATCGTGCGAAGCCCACTAAAGGGGGCTAAAGACGCATGAAGTCAGGGCTTGCAGTCCTGAAGGGACTTCGCACTGTCAGCCCCGAATTCTATTTCGGGGCGAGCAAACAACGGAGCGAAAGAATTCATCGAGCTGACGTAGTTTTAAACGCGATCGCGCCTGTTGAAATCAATAGGTACATTTAACTTTCAGCAGTGAAATCACCGAAATCGATCGCGCTACCTAGTACTATCGTTAGAGTTAAAAATTTGGTATCAAGCATTACAAAAGATTGTTTCCAATCCCAACTAATCTGGCACCAAACTCATAAAAGGAGAGCGTCATGCCTGAGATTACTGCTCCCGCCCATCAAGCTGGCGACTTTTTTGTTGATTACGAAGAGAAAGTTTTTCCTGATGTCAAAGCGGAACCGGGCGAAAAAGCTCTGGTCACGTTTCACACGGTGGCGTTTGAAGGCTCGATCGGGTTTGTGAACCTATTGCAAGCAACTCGCCTCTTACGCAAAGGCTTTGAGACTTCAATTCTGCTTTATGGTCCTGGTGTAACCCTCGGTGTACAACGAGGCTTTCCAAAGCTAGGCGACTCCGCTTTTCCGGGGCATCAAAACTTTAATGATCAACTCAGCAAATTCATGTCTGAAGGTGGCAAAGTCTATGCTTGCCGATTTGCACTCCAAGCCCTGTACGGACATGGTGAACCGTCACTTACTCCCGGCATTCGCCCGATCAATCCGCTGGATGTGCTGGACTTAGTGTTGATGCACCGCAAAGATGGCGCGTTTATCCTCGATACTTGGACGCTCTAAACCACAATGACAGATGCCAAAATCGTTCGAGCAGCAGCGGTTCAACTCAGTCCCGTACTGTTTAGCCGCAATGGAACCACCGAGAAAGTTCTAACTGCGATCGCGTCTGCCGCAAAGGAAGGCGCACAGTTAGTCGTCTTTCCCGAAACGGTGATTCCGTACTATCCTTACTTTTCTTTTGTTCAGCCTCCGGTGCTGATGGGTAAGGAGCATATGCGATTGTACGAAGAAGCCGTGACGGTTCCGAGTCCGGTTACAGATGCAATCAGTCGGGCTGCTCGATCGTATGGCGTTGTTGTCGTGGTGGGTGTAAATGAGCGGGACAATGGATCGCTCTATAACACTCAGCTTGTGTATGATGCCGATGGAACTCTGTTGCTAAAACGCCGTAAAATCACGCCAACCTACCATGAGCGAATGGTTTGGGGGCAAGGAGATGGTGCGGGGTTAAAAGCGATCGAGACGGCTGCCGGAACGCTCGGAGCTTTAGCCTGTTGGGAGCACTACAATCCGCTTGCTCGATTTGCACTGATGGCACAACACGAACAAATTCATTGTTCACAGTTTCCAGGTTCGATGGTCGGTCAGATTTTTACTGATCAAATCGAAGTCACGATTCGCCATCATGCTTTAGAAGCAGGTTGTTTTGTGGTGAATGCGACAGGTTGGCTCTCTCCAGAACAAGTCACACAAATTACGCCCGATGAGAAGCTTCAGAAAGTACTAAGTGGAGGTTGCAACACTGCTATCATCTCGCCTGAAGGCAATCATCTTTGTACACCGATTACCGAAGGGGAAGGAATTGCGATCGCGGATCTCGATTTTTCTTTAATCACAAAACGCAAGCGCATGATGGATTCGGTAGGGCACTATTCCCGCCCGGATCTGTTACATTTGCAGGCAAATTTCGAGCCGCAAACGGTGCTTAAAGAAGATCTAGAAGTGCGATCGCCAGAACAGATATCGATGCTCATTTCTGATCCTTAACATGAATAAACAACAGCTAATCGCGGATCTACAATCCCAAGGGTTAAAACTGATTGATCCGGACATTGGCGCAACGGGACGAAAAGGAGGCGCAGGACCGTCAGATCACAAAGCAATCACGATCGATGGAACAACAGTCATGGTTCCCGTCTTTAACTCACCCGCTGCTACTTCACCGTATGGCATTGATCAGACCGCACAGGTTCTGGAACTGTACGGAGAGCCAATCACGCCGATTAGCTTTCCACAGCAACCTAATTTCTACAATCTAAAGACCGCTGAGGGTGTGCCTTACTGGAAAATTGCGCTGCTTCATAGCCGCGACGTGTTAGCAACTACGGTTTTACAAACCTGTATGCGCTACAGCGATTCGGAAACAGCTTGTCAATTTTGCGCGATCGGACAATCGCTTTCGGCTGGAAAAACGATCGCCCGAAAAACGCCTGCTCAACTCGCAGAAGTGGCGGAAGCGGCAGTGCGATTAGATAGTGTTAAACATATGGTGATGACCACCGGAACACCGAATATCAGCGATCGAGGTGCAGCATATCTCACAGAATGTGCAGCCGCGATTAAAGCGAAAGTTAATTTACCGATTCAGGCGCAGTGCGAACCGCCAGACGATTTTGCATGGTTCGATCGCATGAAATCGTCAGGAGTTGATAGCTTAGGAATGCACTTAGAAGCAGCAGATCCGATTGTTCGCTCAAAGATTATGCCAGGAAAAGCTTCGGTGCCGTTGGACTACTACTACCGGGCATTTGAAGCTTCGGTAAAAGTATTTGGTTGGGGTCAGGTGAGTACTTATTTGCTGGCAGGGCTAGGAGACAGTTTAGAAACGCTAGTGGAAATGTGCGATCGCTTAATTAATTTAGGCGTATATCCATTCGTCGTGCCGTTTGTGCCGATTATGGGAACACCGCTTGAAGGGCATCCCGCACCCAAAGCAGATTTTATGTTTTCACTGTATGAACAAGTAGGAGAACTATTAAAGCGATCGAACTTATCTTCGACAGAAATTAAGGCAGGTTGCGGAAAGTGTGGAGCCTGTTCAGCGTTGTCAAATTTTGAATCGTAATCTATGTCCTATCAGTTCAAATTAGCAAAGTCTCAGGCGGAAATTGAGGCTTATTTTGAGTTACGTCGATCGATTTTTACCGAAGAACAACAGCTATTTCAAGATGATGTCGATGAACTCGATGACATTGCTTATCCGATCATTGCTCTGCATGAATCGAACATTGTTGGCGTGGTGAGAATCTATGAGATTGAACCGAGAGTTTGGTATGGCGGACGATTAGGAACTCATGCCGACTATCGTAAAGGTTGGCAGATTGGTAAAGGATTGATCTACAAAGCGGTCACAACTGCGAGTACTTGGGGATGCGATCGCTTTCTTGCAACAGTTCAACTTCAAAACGTCCGATTCTTTCAGCGACTGCATTGGGAATCTCAGGAAGAATTAATCATCTGCGATCGACCGCATCACTTGATGGAAGCTGATTTGAACTTTTACCCACCAGGAACCGAACCACGCCCAGTGTTACAGATCAAAGAGGCATCGTAATGTTACCGGAACTGGCTGAGCAGCTTCAGCGATCGCTAAGTCTACTCCAAAAACAAGACATTCAAACTGCTGCGGAGGCGTTGAAACGGAAGACAGGCGTAAAACTCGGTGATGATTGTGCAGCAATTCCTGATCGAGATGGCTATCTATTGTTCGCGGCTGAAGGAATGATGCCACAGTTCGTAGAAGAAGATCCGTGGTTCGCAGGATGGTCTGCGATCATGGTGAATGTAAGTGATATCTATGCAATGGGAGGAACCCCGATCGCGGTTGTCGATACACTTTGGAGCAAATCTGTTGAAGAGGTTGACCCACTTTGGGCAGGCATGAAAGCTGCATCTAGCACCTACAATGTTCCGATCGTGGGAGGACACACGAATTGCCATAGTTCCTACACTGCGCTTTCGGTGGCAATTTTAGGACGATCGAAGCATCTGATCACGAGCTTTGATGCTCAGCCTGGAGATGTATTGTTAGTTGCAACTGACTTTCGCGGAGAAGCTCACCCGAAGTATCCCTTCTGGAATGCCGCAACGAAAGCTGATCCGATTCAATTACGATCGAATTTATCTATCTTACCGATTCTTGCAGCAGCAGGATTGTGCAATGCAGGCAAGGATATTAGCAACGGCGGCATTGTTGGAACATTGTTGATGTTACTAGAAGCGTCAAACTGTGGGGCAGTTTTGGATCTCGATCGTGTTCCTTGTCCGCCTGGTTTAGCACTCGATCGATGGTTAGTTAGCTTTCCGAGCTATGGTTTCTTGCTCAGCGTCTTTCCGGATAATGCAAAGATGGTTCAGGCGCATTTTCGGCAGCAAGATTTAGTGTGTGAGATTGTCGGAACAATTGAGATGGGATCGAAATTAGTTTTGCGATCGCAAGAAACATCGATCGACTTTTGGGACTTGTCTGAGCGAAAACTGACAGGATTCTCAAAATGAAAATCGCGCTCCTCACCTACTCAACCAAGCCGCGAGGCAGCGTCATTCATACCCTGGAACTTGCAAACGCACTCCATCATTTAGATCATTCTGTAACTGTATTTGCACTTGATAAAGATGGAACAGGCTTCGATTACCCGCTCTCTTGTGAAGCTCAATTCATTCCTGCAAAACCTGCTTCAGGTGAGATCGATAAACTAATCTATCAGCGCATTCAGGAATTTGTCAGCTATCTGGAACAATCGCAGCAATCTTATGATTGTTACCATGCTCAGGACTGTCTCGCCGCAAATGCTCTTCTAACGTTGTTCAAGCAAGGGAAAATTCCGCACTTTGTCCGAACGGTTCATCACATTGACGACTACAGCAGCATCTATCTTCAACAGTGCCAAGATCGATCGATTCGTGAAGCTTCTCTTTGTTTGTGTGTCAGCGATCGCGTTCAATCCGAACTCCAACAGCATTATCAAATTAATGCTCCCCGTGTGATCAATGGCGTGAATCTAAACCGATTTTCACCAAACGGCGCATCATTAAAATTTGACGGCTCACCTATCTATCTCACCATCGGCGGCATCGAACCCCGTAAGAACTCTATCCGATTGTTACAAGCCTTCAATCAAGTTCGTGTTCAGTTTCCAAAGGCTCGATTGATCATTGCAGGTGGCGCAACCTTGTTCGATTATCAATCGTACCGGGATGAATTTTTCGCGATCGCTCAATCCTTAAACCTAGAAAATGCAATAATCTTAACAGGTGTTCTCTCAGATGCTGAACTTTCCGCCCTGTATCGAAGTGCAGATGCGTTTGTCTTTCCATCAGTCAAAGAAGGCTGGGGCTTAGTGATTCTTGAAGCGATCGCAAGCGGATTGCCTGTGATTACTTCTAATCAAGCTCCGTTTACTGAGTTTTTGAACGATCGACAAGCGCTTTTAGTTGATCCGTACTCAGTAGATGCGATCGCTCAATCGATGTGTTCCGTGTTTCAATCTGCCGATTCGCTCCGGTTGCAAAGTCAGTCGATTCTTTCTCAATACAGTTGGGAAACTTCCGCCAAACAACATATTCACTACTATCAAACCTTGCTTTATGCCTGAAATCCGTTTTCAAATTCGTTGGTCTGATGGCACTCAAGACTCGTGCTATTCACCCTCATTGATTGTCAAAGAATACTTCAGCCCGAACACTGATTATGAGCTAGAAGACTTTGTTACGCGATCGCGAACTGCATTGAAAATCGCTAGCGATCGCGTTGAAGCAAAATACGGTAGACCCTGCGGACTCGCACTGGGTCAACTTCAAGACATCGAGGAGAAATCAAAACAATATGTTCACCTCCCAGATCCCAAAGTGCGGGTGATCGGCTTTCTTGAATAATTGGAATTTTGCACTGCAAGAATTTCACGCTAAAGTCTGCGCGTGATCGAGCTTTCTTGTTATCCTGATGTTCATCCGTTTTCTTCAGATTGAACGCCAATGGATGCCGAACAAGCTCAGTTAATTGAGCGCTATCGCAAGCTAGACCCGCTCAAACGTCAGATCGTCCGCGTCTTTTCGGTTGCCTATGAGCCGATCAGCCGAACGGTGTTTTTGAGCTGCTTTAATCCATTGGGAACAAAAGATAAAACCGGAAAAGCCTACACGACGACTGGAATTAAGCCGCACATCGATCGCTTAATTCAAGATGAATTGCTGCTGCAAGGAGCGGGCGAAGGTCCCCGATGCAATCCGCTGATCATCGAAATTGCAACCCGTGAAGCGGTTGAGCTAGAGGAATTTAACACGATCACGGCTAATGTGAATGAACAGTTGCCAATTCATACTTACGGAAAAATGGGACCGAGGTATTTCACCAGTGAGCGACAATTCCTGCGTGAAGTTCGGATCGGCGTGTATAAGAACAACCTTAAATTTGTAATAGAGCAATTCGAGAACTATTACCGATACGCACATCAAAAGCAGAAGTTATCGATCGATGATGTCCTCACGAATATTTGCAACAATCCTTTCGATCCTGTTTGGTTCCGCACATTATCTACAGAGATCTATCAATCTGCGTTACTCGGTATCCTAAGCCATTCTTATCTTCATTTAGCTCCTGCTGATGAGGCATTTGGGCTATTACAAGAAGACTGTTCTACTAAATCTGCAAAGTTTGCTTGGCAGCCCTTACTACTAGCAGAACAATTGTTGCTTAGAGGACGACTCGATGAAGCTGAGAAAGTTCTGGAAAACATGCCTAAAGAGTATCAAGATAGCGGTGCGGCTTTATGGGGATGGTCCAATCTACTGAAAAATGATGCTGAATCTGCGATCGCACAATTCACGATCGCGCTCAACACTCTGAGAAAAGGCACTGGAAAACGTAAAGCTTACTTTCAAACCATTCCTGGATTGTTCTTTGTTCTAGCACTAATCAAAGAAGGCTCTCCGAAACGATTGAGTGAAGCACAAGGATACGCTGCGATCGCGAAACAAGCCAAAAATTGGCTCAGTTCAACCTATGAAACCTTAGAAAAAGTCATTCAACTTCAACAAGGCGACATTGCTCAAAAAGATTGGATTCTCGACCTTGCACCTTATCGCAATCAGCATAGTTTAGAAACCGTTTTGAATGCTCTAGCAGTCTATTGGACAGATGCGAGTCGTGCTAAGAAGCTATTGTCCTCAATGGACTCTTTTTACGATCGTGCCACAACTTCAGGTTACAACTGGATAGCACTAGAAGCAGCAGAACTTTTAGCAAAGATCAAGCCTCGAAGTAATTTCAGTAACGATGCTGAACAATTAAGAGCATCAACAGGCATTACTCCAATGATTAATCTACTGCGCTCTCAGGAATCTTGGGAGCTTTGCCTGAACGCATTAGTGAACTTACAAAAAGAACCCTCAAAACCGACCAAAGCCGAGACAAAACAGCGTTTAGCTTGGTTTGTCACTCTATTCCAAAATCATTGGTTATTACAACCCAAAGAACAATCCTTAAATGCAAGAGGCGAATGGGGCAAAGGTCGGAATGTTGCACTGAAACGATTAGATAAGTCGATCGACGAATTCTCCTATCTGACCGATCAAGACCGTCGAGTCTGCGCCGAACTCAAAGCAACTCCCCAGGGCTATTACGGGCAGATGGATTACAAGTTTGGCGAACGTGCGATCGCAGCTCTCATCGGGCATCCCTACGTATTCTGGGAAGATACGAACGCTCGAATCGAAATTGTCCGAGGCGAACCGGAATTGATCGTGAAAAAAGGCAAGAACGATCGCTTAACTCTGCAACTCTCGCCCGCCCCGAAAGAGAGTCAAAACATCCTTGTCTTCAAAGAAAGCCCAACGCGGTTAAAAGTCATCGAACTGACTCCAGAGCATCGCCGGATTGCTGAAATTCTGGGATCGAAAAATCAATTGGAAGTGCCCTCGATCGCAAAAGATCAAGTCCTCGCCGCAATTCACGCCATCTCAGGACTAGTCACAGTTCAGTCTGATATCGGTGGCGGTGTGAGTGCCGAAGAAGTTCCCGCTGATCCCACTCCAAACGTTCATTTGCTGCCTGCTGGAACAGGTCTAAAAGTTTCCGTCTTAGTTCGCCCGTTCGGAGATGGACCTTACTATCGTCCTGGAATTGGTGGCGAAACCGTGATTGCTGAAATCAACGGAAAACGACTGCAAACCACTCGTGATTTGAACCAGGAACGAACCTTGGCAGAAAACGCGATCGCAGATTGTCACACGCTCGACGACTACGAAGAAGAAGACGGCGAATGGTGGATTTCAGACCCAGAAGCCTGTTTAGAACTATTGCTTGATCTACAAGACTTAGGCGATCGAGCCGTCATCTCGCATCCCGAAGGCGAAAGATTCCGCATTCGTAAACAAGTCGGTCTTGGAGATTTTCAGCTTAAGATTCAACGTCAACGCGATTGGTTTGCTGCCAACGGTGAAATCAAATTAGACGAAGATTCCGTCATCCAAATGCAGCAACTTTTGGAATTACTCGGTCAAACTCCAAGCCGTTTTATTCGGCTCGAAGACGGTCAATTTCTCGCACTCACCCAAGAATTTCGTAAACGTCTAGATGAGTTTAGAGCGATCGCAGAAAAGCATGGAAAAGGTACGCGGTTTCATCCACTTGCAGCCGTCGCGATCGAGGATTGGATCGAGGAAGTTGGAGAACTCGAAGCCGATAAACACTGGCAAGCTCACATCAAAAAACTAAAAGAAGTCGAAGCCCTTGATCCAGTTGTTCCATCGACGCTACAAGCAGAACTACGAGACTACCAAATCGAAGGCTTCCGCTGGATGGCAAAGTTAGCGCATTGGGGTGTAGGAGCTTGTTTAGCGGACGGAATGGGACTCGGAAAAACGTTGCAGTCGATCGCATTAATTCTCACTCGTGCAATGAATGGAGCAACGTTAGTGATTGCTCCGACTTCAGTTTGTCTCAACTGGATTAGCGAAATCGATCGATTTGCACCCACATTGAATGTTGTGCAATTCGGAAGCGGCGATCGACAAAAAGTAATCGATCGACTCCAACCCTTTGACGTTCTGATTTGTAGCTACGGATTACTTCAGCAAGATGATGTCGCGCAACTGTTAGCTAGTGTGGAATGGCAAACAATTATTCTCGATGAAGCACAATCGATTAAGAACTTTGCTACGAAGCGATCGCAAGCTGCCATGAATCTACAAGGCGGCTTCAAACTGATTACAACTGGAACCCCGATCGAGAATCACTTAGGCGAATTATGGAACTTATTCCGGTTTATCAATCCTGGCTTACTCGGATCACTCGAACAATTTAACGAACGATTCTCCGTTCCGATCGAACGATTCGAGGACAAGCAAGCCCGAATCCGCCTCAGAAAATTAATTCAACCTTTCTTACTCCGTCGAACAAAGAGCCAAGTTCTTCAAGAACTCCCATCGCGCACCGAAATTGTGCTGCACGTCGAACTCAGTGCCGAAGAGCGGATTTTCTACGAAGCTCTGAGAAAAAGCGCGATCGAGCGACTCTCAGAATCCGATGCTGTTGCAGGTCAAAAACACTTACAAGTTCTTGCAGAAATCATGAAACTACGTCGTGCCTGCTGCAATACTCGCCTTGTCACCTCCGAATCTCCACTACCCAGCGCAAAACTTCAGCTATTCGGTGAAGTCCTAGGAGAACTATTAGACAACCGCCACAAAGTCCTAGTATTTAGCCAATTCGTTGATCACTTACACATCCTGCGGGAATTTCTCGACGAAAAAGCGATCGCTTACCAATACCTCGACGGCAGCACCTCAATCCCAGAGCGCAAGAAACGCATTGAAGCTTTCCAATCGGGCACAGGCGATGTGTTTCTCATCAGTCTAAAAGCAGGTGGAACCGGACTGAATCTCACCGCCGCCGATTACGTGATCCACATGGACCCTTGGTGGAATCCAGCCGTCGAAGATCAAGCCAGCGATCGCGCTCACCGCATCGGTCAACAGCGACCCGTAACCATTTACCGACTTGTGGCAAAAAATACGATCGAAGATCAAATCGTAGACCTACACCAACACAAACGCGAACTTGCTGACAGCTTACTCGAAGGCACAGAAATCAGCGGCAAGATCTCGACCGACGATCTCTTGCAACTGATTCAAGTGGGTTAAGCCATTACAAATTCTGGCTTCTGAGTCAAACTAGCAATCACGCCTTTCATTTCCTCGATCGTCGAATGTTGTCCGCCCGATTGTGCGATCGCTTCTAGATGCTGACCCATTGCTGCGATCGAATCTTGAATCGGCTGCAACATCTCCTGATACAGCGCAACTCGACCCGAAATTTCCGCTGCCGCAACTCTTTGAGCCTGCAATGCTTCTTCAAGCTGTTTCAACTCATTGCGTTTCGCATCTTGTTCACCAGCTTGACCATTCACTCGATCTTGAGCTTGCTGCATTGCCGCTTCAATTTCCCGAATCTGCGCTTCAATTTGCTGCAATTCTTCAGATTGCTTTTGGCGTTGTGCTTCGATCTGAGCAAAAACGATTGAGAAATCCATCCCATCACCCTCAGATTCAGCCCCACCCCGACGCACCAAAATCATTTTGTGCTGTCGCAGAATCAACTCTTTCTCTCTCAGGCTCCGACGCTGACCGATCAAGGTTTGATGTAGAAACTCGTACGCATCTTGCTCATCGGCTAATTCCGTTTCGATCGTCATGCGATCGAATTCATTCGCCTGAGCACTCTTGTCTTTGAGTTCCTGAATCTCTTTTTCTTTCAGCCGCAGTTCTTCCTCTTGTCCATGTACAAACTGAGAAGACTGATCAAACTCACGCCGTACAGTTTCAACGATCGATTGAAGCCCTTCAAGCGGCATATTTTCTAACGCTTGAACATCAGCCTGCGGCATATCACTGCTTGCACCGTCGATCGTGTTCTGAATCTTTTGGTGCAATTCGCTGTGATGCTGAATCTGAGCATTGAGCGATCGTGCTAATTCCTGCTTGCCTTCTAAAAGCGATCGCTGAGAATTCACCTCGATTCGAGCTTGTTCAAGTGCTTCTTGTGCCTGATACCAAGCTTGCCATTGTTCTGCGATCTGATGTGTCTGCTGATCAATCTTATGCTGCATTTGTTCAACCGATTGACGCTGCTCTTCTAAAGTTTGCCAATGATGACCTAGCAAACTCTGCTGATAGTTGAGCAACTCATAGCACTGCTGCATTGTTTCGGGAGATGTGCCTGATTCCACTAAGCGATCAAGCAATTGATAGAGCTGCTGTGCCTTCGCTTCGTCCAACACACAAGCACCAAGCAATTCAGCCTGCCGCTCTTCTAATTGCTGCTTCTGTCCGTGTAACTGCTCCCAAGCTCCTTGTAGCTCTTGGCGATTGCGCTCCAATTCTTCCTGCTGGCGCGTCACCTCATCGCGCATCGCCACAAACTCTTGGCGCTGCTGATCCATCTGCTGACATTCATCCTCAAGAATTTTCAACTCTTCCTGCCGAGCTTCCATTTCCATTTCTCGACGGGTCAATTCTTGGCTTTGATACGTCAGCGACTCATTCCACTGCTCGATCTCAGCTTCTTTCGTCTTGATCTTCTCTTGAAGTCGCGAGAACGTCTGCAAAATATTCGCGATCGGGCGACCCGCTTCTTGAACCCGCTGCACCTGCTTATTGCCAGTCAGATCGACGAGCAAAAGCGTGCCAGGACCAAACTTGCTCGCTTCATCCGCCGCCACAATTTCCTCAGCCGCGATCGCGCTCCAGTTCTGTTCCCCGCGCTGACAAGCCAGCAATTTCAGCTCAGACTTGCCGCCGCCCATGATTCCGCCTTTCTTCTGAACCACTTCTGCTAGATACAGCACACTAATAGCCTCTCCTTCTCGATGCCCAATGCTTTGATTAATGTGCCCGGATCAGTCGCGTTCTACCCATCACACCCGAAGAAATTTCGGCTTTGCAAAATCTTGCTTTAAGAAAAATCCGGTGCATCGAAGCATTAATAGATACAATGTTTGGACAATTCACCCAGGCAAATGACGTAGTTTCATGCAGGGACACTTAAGTGAGATTGACATTAGAAGCATTCTGCAACTGATCGAACTCGGTCAGCGAACAGGAGAATTGTTTGTCGAAGCCTATTCGGGCAGTCCGCACCGTTTATCGCGATCGCATCCTTCCTGGTTCGTCTTTTTTCTCAATGGGCAAATCGTCTACGCAGGCGAAACCGAATCAGATTTCTCTCGTCTGCGAGATTACTTACATCGATATCGGGCAGAAACCACGATCGACCAAATTCCCGCTTCGTCGATCACAACCTTCAGTACTCCTGAATACGGCTGCCTCTGGGCACTCCTGGAAAATCACCTCGTTACACCCGACCAAGGACGCAAAATTCTCCAAAGCATGGTGCGTGAGACTTTGTTTGATCTCCTCAGTCTGCATCAAGGCTCATTTGTGTTCGAGCTAGGAAATCCACTGACTCCGCAACTCTTGACCCTAGAAATTGCGCCCTTAACAACGAAAATATTGAAGCAAGTTCAAGACTGGAAACAGCTTCATCCGTATTTGCACTCGCCCGATCAGTGTCCCACGATCGCGAATTCCACGCTTCTAAAAAGTGCCCTTCCCGAAACTACTTTTCAAGCGCTCGATCGCTATGCCGATGGGAAAACCTCGATTCGCCAAATCGCTCGATATCTCAATCGCGATATTTCTACGGTTGCAAGGGCAATCTATCCGTATGTCCAACGCGGCTGGCTCCAACTCAGTCATCCCACGGTTCAATCCTCTATCCCTCGCACACCAAAGGCTCCCAAAGTCGTCTGTATCGATGACAGCCCAACTGTTTGCAAGGCAGTAGAATTAATGCTGGATCGCAACGGTTACGACATCAGTACGATCGAGAATCCACTGACGGCACTCAGTCTGGTCTTCCAACTCAAGCCCGATTTAATTCTCTGTGATATTGCGATGCCGGAACTCGACGGATACGAAATCTGCGCGATGTTACGGCAATCGACTACATTTCGCCAAACTCCGATTATCATGCTGACGGGCAAAGATGGATTTATCGATCGCGTCCGAGCGCGAATGGTCGGATCAACGGACTATCTAACAAAACCGTTTGGAGAACATGAAATTCTGATGCTATTAGAAAAGTATATTGGGGTCGGTCAGCCCGAACAGCTCACGACCACACAGCAAGTTTTAGATGCCTTAGAAGCCGAGTTAAATTTAAATGCCTCGTAAAAATACTTGTTTTTGCAACGGTATCAGTTTAATTCAGTATTTGCGGGTACTTTAGTTAGTAATGATTCAAGGTAAACAGGGGCGAGTTTCTCCCGTCATCGGTTCAGCCAAGCTCACAGGTAGGGGGTTATGAGTACAGTTTTAGTCGTGGAAGATAGCGTCACTCAGCGTGAAATGATTACTGATCTGCTCAAGGGGAGTGGAATCGAGGTGACGATCGCGACCGATGGCGTTGAAGCCTTGGAACATATTCAGGGGCAATGTCCTGATTTGGTGGTGTTGGATATCGTCATGCCGCGAATGAATGGGTACGAGGTCTGTCGTCGGCTCAAAGCTGATCCCAAGACCCAAAAAGTGCCTGTGGTGATGTGTTCCTCGAAAGGGGAAGAGTTCGATCGCTATTGGGGCATGAAGCAAGGGGCAGATGCCTATATTGCCAAACCCTTCCAGCCCACCGAACTCGTCGGTACGGTCAAACAATTGTTGCGCGGTTAGGAACAGTCGTAATGGTAGGAAGTCCAGATTTCTTAACAGGAAGAGGGCAAGATCAAGCCCCAGAATTTCAGGAGCTAGAAAGCCCCGAAGGTGAGTTGCATTTGCGCTTCTACACGCCTTCCGGGGCTGAATTTGCGTTACCTGCGACTGGAATTCGCGAGGTTTTATCGCCGTCACCGGATCGAATTACGCCTGTTCCTAACGTTTCGCCGCTCCTACTTGGAACGCTGAACGTCCGGGGTCGAGTCGTTTGGGTTGCAGATCTGGGTCAATTCTTAGGAGATGCGGCGGCATTGAATACAGATCGCCCCGAAATTTCGGTGATTGCGATCGAAGATCAGGACATTATGCTCGGTTTGGCAGTCGATCGCATTCTCGGCATGGAATGGCTCGACATCGAGAATGTGCAAGCCGCAACCGCCGTTCCTGACAGTGTGGCTCCTTTTCTGCGCGGAGAATGGATTTTGGACAAAGAAGGCGGTCAATCCTTGCGCCTGCTCGATCAGGTTTCAATATTGCGATCGGCAAGGTGGGCGGCATGAAAATGTCAAGGCAAAATGTACTGAACTCAGTCAATTGTGTTGATTCCGTAAAGGAACAGGGGAACTATTTTGAGAAGAAGGGGTTCCCAGTCGAGATACACTTAAATGCTGAATACTACAACTCTGATAACTCAAGAAACTTTTCGACAAGCTTCTCCAAGATCAGTCACAGCATATATTATTCTCACTTTACCCTAACTGCTCCCATTTTCAAATTCGGTTTTCAGAGCAGCACCACGCAGGAGGAGGCATATGGCACGAGGAAATGAATTTGCCCAAGAATATCAGCAGGCAGAACGCGCCTATATGCAGGGCAAGTATGAAGAAGCGGCAGGCATCGTCGATCGTTTAGTCGATCGCCATCCTGACGATCCGAGCGCTCGATTACTGCGCGGTCACATCTATTGCTACGGACTGCAAAAATACGATGTGGCTCAAGAACAGTACCAAACCGTTCTCAACCTCACCTCTGACCCCGAATTTGTCGATTATGCCAACAGCGGACTTGCGTATGCAGGTCAGTTCGCGGCTGGTGGCTCTGACAGTTTTGCCGACACGAATCTAGAAACTGATTATTCCGCATTCGGAGAAGTTCATCACTCCAATGCAGTGGACGAAAATTCTCTCGATCATTTCGTGCTGCAAGACGACTTCAACGCAGACACCGAAGACGATTCTCCGTTTGGTGATCCGTTTGGAGCAAGCCAAAACGGAAACGGCAGGAAAGAGCAAAATCACTTCGGTGCGGGTGATCCGTTTGCAGCCTCAGCAAACAGTAACGCATTCAGCAGTGATGCTCCATCCAGTGACTTCGCAAATGTTTTGGATGACTTCGATCAGGTGTTTGCAGCCGATGATGAACCCTCGCATGGGAGTATGACCACGGTTTCAACTGACCCCGGAATTTCTGAGGGTGATGTGGTTCCGAGTCGAAGCTCGATCGCAAGTCGCGACACCAGCGAAGACACACTCTTCATGGCAGCCCCTGGTTTCTACGACGAAAAAGCTGCGGCAGAATTCGACTTTCCAACCGAGCAAAACAAATTTGCGCCAATCTACGATGAGCCTCAAGCGACTCCAGTTTCAACTCCTGGCAATCAAAGCAACGTTGACTTTCTAGACGACTTTGAGGACTTCGACGACCTTGGTAATCTCTCGGATTTCGATTTATCCGAAGATTCCGCAGGCTTTACCAGTCCATCGGTCGGAAGCGCCTTCGGGTTCACCTCAAATATGTCAGCCGCCTCGGACAGTGCCGAAATTGATTTCGTTCAAAATCGCAACTTTGCCTCTAACGGCACAGACTCAAAGCTGCGTGAAGATGAACTCTTCAGCATGTCCAGCACCACTGATTCCGTTCCGAGCTTTACCACTCAGTTAGATGCCCCTGCAACCGAACCCACACCAACTGTTGAGCAAGGCTGGTTAGCACCGCTAGAGAATGCTTCATTTGCCACTAAGCAGATGATTACAGCAGGGGCAGCAGGAATTGTTTCAGCCGTTGCGGTTGCAGTTGTTAGCTTTGTTTCGGCAAATCAAGCCGCACAGCAGAACAATGGAGCGGTTGTTTCTCAGCTTCGGACAACTGGGATCATGATGGCGCTGGCGGGCGGAATTTGCGGGGGTGGAACCGCTCTTGCAGTCGGGCAAATGACAGCACGGCATATGAAGCGATCGACCGAAGACCTGAGAAAGCAATTCCAAACCGTCTCACAAGGGAACTTCAACGCTCATGCAACCGTATTTGCCGAAGATGAACTGGGTCATCTCTCCACCGAGTTTAATCAGATGACGCGGATTATCTCGACCACGACGAGCGAAGCGCAACGCAAAGCAGAAGAGCAAGAGCAAGCAAAAGAAGATTTGCAGCGTCAGGTGATTCGCCTCCTCGACGACGTAGAAGGTGCAGCCCGTGGAGACTTGACGGTACAGGCAGAAGTGACCGCAGACGTACTGGGAGCGGTTGCCGATTCGTTTAACTTGACGATTCAAAACCTGCGCGAAATCGTTCAACAGGTGAAACAAGCCGCCCGTCAAGTAAGTAAAGGTTCGACCGAGAACGAAATGTTTGCGCGGAGCTTGTCTTCGGACGCATTACGACAAGCGGAAGAGCTTGCAGTAACGCTGAATTCAGTGCAGGTGATGACCAATTCGATTCAGCGGGTGGCAGAAAGCGCTCGTGAAGCCGAAGAAGTCGCAAGAACTGCATCCTCGACCGCACTAAAAGGCGGTGAAGCGGTGGAAAGAACTGTAGCCGGGATTCTCGAAATTCGGGAAACGGTGGCAGAAACGACTCGGAAAGTAAAACGATTAGCAGAATCTTCTCAAGAGATTTCTAAGATCGTGGCATTGATTTCTCAGATTGCATCTCGGACGAACCTACTGGCGTTAAACGCGAGTATTGAGGCAGCGCGGGCAGGAGAAGCCGGACGTGGATTCGCGATCGTTGCCGATGAAGTCCGACAGTTGGCAGACCGAGCTGCGAAAGCGTCGAAAGAAATCGAACAAATCGTTTTACAAATTCAGGGTGAAACGGGTTCAGTCATGACCGCGATGGAAGAAGGAACTCAACAGGTCATTGAGGGAACTCGACTCGCAGAACAAGCGAAGCGATCGCTCGAAGATATTATTCAAGTTTCGGGTGTCATCGATACACTGGTACGTTCGATTACCGCTGATACTGTGGAACAGACCGAAACTTCGCGGAACGTCGCACAGGTGATGCAATCAGTGGAACTGACTGCGCAAGAAACTTCGCAAGAAGCACAGCGCGTATCAGGTTCACTGCAAAATCTGGTGGGCGTTGCGCGTGACCTATTGACCTCGGTAGAACGATTCCGAGTCGAAACAGTGGAGCGTAAGTAAGCGATCGTACTGAATTTTGTGCGCCGTTTTGAGGACTTCGGTTACAGTGAATCCAATTGACTGAAACCGTTTTAACTTGGGGTTGACCCAACTACCCGCGATGACCGAGTTTGGTCATCTTCATCCCAGAGGCTACCGCGTTCAAATTGAACCAGGCTCGACGGAGATTACTCATTCACAGAAAGGGACATTGCGATGCAGCCGGAACAACAGCAGCGAATCATGGGCTATTTCATTGAGGAGGCAAAAGACCACCTCAATACGATCGAGCAAGGTTTGCTGAATCTGCAAGGCATGATGGCAGATCCAGAACTGGTCAACGAAGTCTTCCGAGCCGCCCACTCGGTCAAAGGTGGCGCGGCGATGTTGAGCCTCAACAGCATTCAGAAAACGGCTCATCGGCTAGAGGACTATTTCAAGGTTCTTAAGGAAACCCGGACGATTAAGCCCGATCGCAAATTAGAAACGTTGCTGCTCAAAGTGTTCGACACACTAAAGGATCACTTAGAGCAGTTACAAATACCGGGTGGATTGGATGAAGAAACTGCCCAGGCAGATTTGAAAGAGCTAGAGCCTGTATTTTCAGAAGTCGAACAGCACCTGACTCAGTTAGAACGGCAGGCAACCAGCGTTCCAGTGGGCAATCGAACTGTAGCGCAGGCTGAATCCGGCATTCAGGATAATGCACTGTTGCTGATCTTCCAGAACGATGTTCCGACGCAGTTGCGCGAAATGCTGCAAACCTTCCGACAAGCAGAAACGACGCTCGATGCTCGTGAACGGTTGCAGGAAATTTGCCTCGGTTTACAGGGACTGGGCGATGCGTTTGGGTTGGTGCAGTGGAGCCAATTGATTGAGACGGCAAGTCGAGCGATCGCAAATTCTGAAAACGCTTATCGTGAGCTTGCACCCTTAGTCATTACTGAAATCAAGCAAGCACAAGGACTCGTTCTAGCAGGACGGGCGAAAGAGATTGCGCCGAGTGAGCAGCTAAAAGCGATGGCTCCAATTCTTTCTGAATCTGATGAGATGGATCTGGAGTTGGCAGACTTCTTTGCGATCGCAAACAATGATTCTTCAGATGAGCTTGATTTTGCAGGATTGAATTTCGCAGCAACTGATTCTGCTGAAGATTCGAGTTTGGATGGCTTATTTGATTTACCAGAATCGGAGGCGCTTTCGGTTGATTCAGAAGCGTTGAGCCTGGATGGAATGTTCGATTCGCTGGAAATGGAAGAAGTGCCAGCCGCGATCGAGAATCGGAATGGTCCTGGTATGGGCATGGAAGAGCTAAACAGCCTGGCTGATTTGTTTGAAAGTGAAGTGCCCGAACTGGGAGGAACTTGGGAACAAGAAGAAGTGATTGATTCCTCAATGCTGAGCGGTGCATTTGGAAATGCAGGAGATGATTTCACGAGTTTCTTGTCTGCTACATCTGAAAGCGAGGCAAGCCAGACAGATGATTTAGCAGATTTATTTGGCAATGATCTTTTAGAAGATCTAGATACTACTGATGCAGCATTGCTCAGTACTGTAGATGAGTTTGAGTTGCCTGATTTCTCTGAAGATGTTACCGAGATTAGTGCGGGACCTGTGATGGCTGTTTCACCTTCAGTCGAAGAGAATAGCTCAGCAGGGGATCTAGGATTTGATGATTTAGATCTAATGTCTCAGAGCGTGAGCAATTTTGAGGCAGAAGATGAAAGTTCTCTGGAAGATCTTGGTGAACTGTTTGCGGGACTAGATGATACAGATTTAGGATTTTCTTCAGCATCTAGTCAGTCTGATGGATTTGAGCAGTTAAACGGATTTGATTCAGCTGAGCTAGATGGAATGTTCGAGGCAAATAGTTCCGAAACACTCAGCTTAGATGCACTCGATTTGAATAATGTTTTAGATGAGATAGAGGAACCGATTGCAGCTCCTCAGCTTCGTGATTCATCTGAAATCGCTCCTGGTCTTTGGGACAGCTTAGACTTGGGAGAAGAGTCGATCGGTGATTCTGTGTTTGAACAGTCTGAGGTACAGAACGGCGCTGCGAAAGATTCAAACGACTTGGAAGTGGTTGACATTGCGGCTGGAGATTTGGAGCTATTAGGATTAGGGCTGGATAATCAGAAAGATGATGCCCTGAACGCTCTGTTTGAGGGGGACTTGGCTGATGAAGCGTTATCTTTCGATACAGATGAGCCTTCATTACTAGAAAGTTTAGAACTTGATCAATTGCTGTCAGAAGACTTAGAGATCGACCTGTTAATTGATGAGCCTTTACCAGAAATTGAATCTGAGCCAGAAAGCCTGAATTTAGCTCAAGAGAGTGAGTTTAATCTAAACGGATTCGGCGCACTCAACGCGGAAGAAGTAGAAACACTAGATTTTAAAGTGGTTGCTGATGAGGGATCGCCAAGTGAAATAGTCAATCCCTTTGCAGATTTGCTCGATTTCTCGAACTCTGAATCATTGCTAGAAGAGGAGTTAAATACTGTAAACGGCTCATCATCTAGCACAGAAGATTCATTCTCGGATTTGATTGAATTCTCATCCTTAGAACCGTCGATCAACGCAGAAAGCACTTCGACAGACGAAGGGCTAATTACGGAAGACTCGTTAGCTGACCTGCTCGATTTTTCGACTCCTGAATCCTCGATTGATCTAGAGGATGATTTGATTGATTTCTCTTCTCTGGAATCGTCGATCGATACAGAAAGCCTTTCGACGGAAGAGCTAAACACAGAAGATTCATTAGCTGATCTTCTCGATTTCTCGGCTCCTGAACTATCGATCGACATAGAGGCAGATAGCACTTCAACAGATGAAGAGCTACTCGATTTAGATAGTCTGATCAATGAAAACTGTTCACCCCTACATCAAAACTTAAATGCCTTTGAAGATGACCTCTTGAACGAGTTCGATCTGAATATTGCAGAGCCAGAACCTGTAAAAGAAGAGTTTGATCTAGGTTTCGTAGAAGCTTCAAGTGCGTCCGAAGATGATTTTTCAGACCTCAGCTTGGATTTATTTGGGGCAGAAACACCCATTCAAGAAACCAGTGATCTAGATGAATTTAATCTAGATGATTTTACCGTCGATGCTTCTGGTGATTCAGATTTGGACGAGCTAGATTCACTGCTTGCCGACGAAACTATGTCTGAGCCTTCCAATGATGATATGCTGCTGAATCTTGGAATTGGAGCAGCAACGATCGCGACAGTAGGCGCAGGATTCGCAGCACTACACTTTAATGATGAACTCGACAGCTTAGATGATCTGTTGAATTCGAGTGCTCCAGATGAAGCTTCGATGAGTGAGACAACAGATTTAGATGAGCTAGATTCGTTACTCGATGAAACATCCGGTGACGAAGTTGCAATCAGTGAAAACTTCGATGATCTAGAGTCTCTGCTTGCAGATGCTCCAGAAGCAACGCCTCAGACGAATCTTGCTGCGACGAGTGAAACAGATGCGGAATTTGGCGACCTAGAGAAGATGTTGGAAGAGTCCGACATGACGATCGGTAGTTCCGCTGCAAAAAGTCGGACGAATGCTCCACAAGGTCGGCGCTCAACTCGTGCAGCTAAAGGGTTTAGTGAGCAAACGATGCGGGTTCCGATCAAGCATCTTGATAACTTGAGCAACTTGGTCGGGGAATTAGTCGTAAACCGGAACAGCCTGGAACAAGATCAGGAACGCTTGAGACAGTCGCTTGATAACTTGCTGTACCAGGTGCAACAGTTGAGCGATGTGGGTCAGCGAATGCAGGACTTGTATGAGCGATCGCTGTTAGAAAGCTCGTTGTTAGCAAGTCGGCAAAATCATCGCGTCCCGTTTGGAGGCGCAGAGCGGGGAGCGTCGAATGGAAGCTCGATCGGGGCTGAGTATGATCCGTTAGAAATGGATCGCTTCACCGGATTCCACTCGCTGTCTCAGGAAATGATCGAGTTAATTGTGCGAGTGCGAGAGTCATCCTCTGATATCGAATTTATCGTCGATGAAACGGATCAAGTGACGCGAATGTTCCGGCAGGTGACAACCCAACTGCAAGAGGGATTAACGCGATCGCGAATGGTGCCGTTTGCTCAGACCGCCGATCGCTTACCGCGTGCAGTTCGAGATATTGCGATGAAGTGCGGTAAACAGGCAGAACTCGTGATCGAAGGGCGTGACACGCTGATCGACAAGATGATTCTGGAGCATCTCTATGATCCGATGACGCACTTGGTAAATAATGCGATCACACATGGAATCGAAGATCCAGAAATTCGTCGTGCCGCAGGGAAATCGCCCACGGGTCGGATTACGATTCGGGCATTCTATCAAGGAAACCAGACGGTAATCTCTGTTTCGGATGATGGAGCGGGCGTGGATGTAGAACGGGTGAGATCGAAAGCGATCGAGAAAGGTTTAATCACGTCTGCCGAAGCGAGAAATGCTTCTCGGCTCGATATTTATGACCTTCTATTCCATCCTGGATTTAGTACAAAAGATCAGGCGGATGATTTTTCGGGTCGCGGCGTTGGAATGGATGTCGTTCGTACCAGTCTGAGCGAAATTCGAGGCACGATTAGCACTGATTCGTCTCAGAACAAAGGAACAACGTTCACGATTCGATTGCCGTTGACGTTGAGTATTTCTAAGGCGCTGTGCTGTATTAGCGATCGTGCCCGAATTGCCTTCCCGATGGATGGGGTGGAAGATATGCTCGACATTCCGAAAGAGCGGCTTCAAACCGACGCAGAAGGAAAGCCTTGTATTACTTGGCGCGATGCGGTGCTGCCGGTGCGACCCTTGAGAGAATTGCTCAGCCATAGCCGCCATTTGAGTCGGGGAACGGTTTACGGCGGCAATCAGGAAGACGATATGGTGTCGATCGTCATTCTGCGAAGTGCAGGTAATTATCTGGCGCTGCAAGTCGATCAAGTATTGGGCGAACAAGAGATCGTAATCAAGCAGCTTGAAGGTCCGGTGCCGAAGCCGATCGGGGTTGCGGGTGCGACAGTGCTAGGGGATGGGCGAATTATGCCGATCGCGGATGTGCTGGAATTGATTGATCTCTCGATGGGTCGGATTCGACGCGATGCGGGTTCGATGTGGGAACCAGTCCCAGCGCAGCCTGTGGTAGAAGCGGTGGCAGCGAAGACCGAGCCGATGGTACTGATCGTGGACGATTCGATCACGGTGCGCGAATTGTTGTCGATGACCTTCAACAAGGTGGGTTATCGAGTGGAGCAGGCGCGAGACGGTCAAGAGGCTTGGGAGAAACTGCGATCGGGTCTGCCCTGCGATATTGTGTTCTGCGATATCGAGATGCCGAGAATGGACGGATTAGAACTGCTGTCGCGGATTCAGAAAGATCCGAACCTGTCAAACTTGCCGATCGCAATGTTGACTTCGAGAGGAGCCGATCGACATCGCCAAATGGCAGCTTCTTTAGGCGCGAGCGGGTATTTCACCAAGCCTTATCTAGAAGAGGCGCTGTTAGATGCGGCTCAACGGATGCTGAAAGGAGAAATTTTAATTTCCCCGAATTCCGGGAACAGTTAGGGCGAATATTTCTCTATTGAGTTAGGGGTGGAATATCTAAGTTCCACCCCTTTTATGAAGTTCGGAAAAAATCTGTAGATCTATCGATCGGCAGAGCCTTTTTTGCGATAACCTACGAATTCGAGGCAAATCTATAGATTTGATTAACGCTTCTTTGAAGAAAGGTGTCGAAATTAAAATTTATTTATTTTAAATTTTGGTAGAAAAAGTAACAAAGTGAAGCCTTTTCTCTTTTGTGAAGAATTGATCGTCCTTTTGGAAGATTTCGTAATATCCGAACATGGAAATCCTGAATTAGATATAAGGCAGCCTAAACCCTTCTATAGCGTTATCTAGAGATAGATCCATAGACAGAGCCGAGTTACTACCGAAGGATATTTTGAGCGCTTCGACAATCCATTCGGGGATAGGTACTTTTGCCGAAATCATTTCGTAGTATTTACGTAGCACTCGCTTGCCTAGAGTGGTGTTTTTCACGCTGTCAAGTCGAAATGCCCGTCTTGGCATATTTTGAAAATTCTATTAAATCTGACTTAGCTCTCCTAGGAAGCAAATCATCGAGAGTCTCTGTCACGTGTGAGGCGACCAAGCTGTTTGACCTTGTAGGAGGTTTTTATGAGAATCGCTCAAGTGACCCCGTTGTGGGAGCGTGTCCCGCCCCCAGCGTACGGTGGCATTGAATTAGTTGTGAGCCTGTTGACTGATGAATTAGTGCGTCGAGGTCATGAAGTCACGCTATTTGCGACGGGTGACTCGATCACGTTAGCGAATTTGGAGTCGGTACATCCGCGTGCGATTCGGACTGACCCAACCGTGAAGGAATACCAAATTTATGAAAGTATGCAGCTTGGGCACGTATACCAACGAGCGCATGAATTCGATGTCATCCATTCTCACATGGGATTTGCGACATTACCCTACGCGCAATTTGTGAAAACACCCACAGTTCATACGCTACATGGCGTATTCACCCCAGACAATGAGAAGCTTTACTCCTATGCACGATCGCAGCCGTATGTGAGTATTTCTAACGCGCAACGAAAGCCCGAATTGGGCTTAAATTATGCGGCGACCGTGTACAACGGGATTGATGTCGATAGCTACAAGTTTTATGCAGAGCCGAATGAGCCGCCGTATCTGGCGTTTCTCGGTCGGTTGTCGCCGGAGAAAGGTCCGCATCATGCGATCGAGATTGCGAAGCGGACGGGAATGACGCTGAAGATGGCGGGCAAGATCGATATCGTCGATCGTGAATTTTATGACGAGATTCTGGCTCCACAGATTGATGGAGAGCAGATTCAGTATCTGGGTGAGGCGAACCATGTGCAGAAGAATACGCTCATGGGAGGAGCGGTTGCAACCTTGTTCCCGATCACTTGGAAAGAGCCGTTTGGATTGGTGATGGTCGAATCGATGGCAGCCGGAACCCCTGTAATCGGGATGCGGTTGGGATCTGCACCAGAAGTCATTTGTGATGGGAAAAGCGGATTTTTGTGCGATACGGTCGAGGAATGTGTCGCGGCTCTGGAGCGAGTGAAGAATATCGATCGTGCTGCTTGTCGCCAGCATGTGATCGAGCATTTCAGCGTTCAGCGAATGGCGGATGGATACGAAGCGGTGTACCGAGAATTAATCGGTGAAAAGGTGTTTCGGACCAACGGGCGATTAGTCACGCAACTGAATTAAGCAACGGAGAACGAGTTTGAGCAATGAAGGGTAAAAGTTTTTATCCTTCGTTCTCTCTTGCCCAAGATTTTAGAGGTGGAAATATGGTTTTGATCAACGAAACAGTAGCCAATGTGCAAAGTAGTCGTCCGAGACAAGCGATCGCGCTAATTTCTGAACATGGTGATCCAGCGGCTGAGATTGGTCGTGAAGAGGCAGGCGGTCAAAATGTGTATGTTCGCCAAGTGGGAGAGGCGCTTTCTCGCTTGGGTTGGCAAGTGGATATGTTTACAAGGAAAGCGAATCCTGATGATCCAGAAATCGTACAGCACAATCCACACTGCCGAACAATTCGATTGAAAGCAGGTGAAGAGAAGTTTATTCCGCGTGATCAATTGTTTGAGTTGATGCCGGAATTTGTCGAATCGTTTCTCCAGTACCAATCTAAGCATCACTATCCATTAATTCACACCAACTATTGGATGTCCGCTTGGGTAGGCTTGGAAGTGCAGAAAACGCACAATGTTGAGCTAATTCACACTTATCATTCGCTGGGTGCGGTAAAGTATCAAGCTGTTGATCGTCCAGCGATCGCAGAAACTCGTTTAGCGGTTGAGAAGCAAATTCTAGAGCAGGCACGTTGTATTGTGGCAACGAGTCCGCAAGAAGAAATGATGTTGCGATCGCTGGTTTCAGACAAAGGGCGTATCGAAGTGATTCCCTGCGGGACTGATCTGAAAAAATTCCATACGATTCCGAAGCTAGAAGCTCGACAGGAATTAGGATTGAAGCCGACTGATGAAGTTGTATTGTATGTTGGGCGATTCGACCCGCGTAAGGGAATTGAAACACTAGTGCGATCGTTTGAGTTGATCAAGCGAAATTCGGCTGACCCATCAAATTTACGCTTGATGATTGTGGGTGGTAGCGCTTCTGATAAATGTGACGGACAGGAACGCCAACGGATTGAACAATTAGTAAACGAATTGGGAATTGCAGAGAATGTAATCTTTGCGGGAAGAGTGGGACACGATCGCTTACCGCTATATTACACAGCGGCGGACGTGTGCGCGATTCCGAGCCATTATGAGCCGTTTGGATTAGTCGCGATCGAAGCGATGGCGTGTGGTACTCCGGTCGTTGCTTCGGATGTTGGCGGGCTGAAGTTTACCGTCGTTCCAGGTGAGACTGGATTGCTGGTTCCGCCTCAAGATACTGCGGCGTTTGCTATGGCGATCGGGCGGATTTTGGATGACGAACTGTGGGCGAGAAAGTTACGCAAACGGGCATCGGAACGGGTACAGCAGAATTTTAGCTGGACTGGGGTTTCGGCGCAGTTGAGTGATTTGTATCGTCGATCGCTGGCGGAATCAATTATGGGCGATGGGGTTATTTTGGCTCCGAGAAAGGTCGCATATTCGAGAGTGAATTCGATACCTGCGAAGAGTTTGACGAAAGTTTCGTAGTTCTTGGTGAAAATTGAGGTGAACGGAGTCCACGTTTGAGGGGCTTCGTTTTTGTTTGTGCGATCGGGTTCAAGAGTGGTTATTGATTTTTTGGATTGGAACGAAATGGGGATTAGGAACTCATCAACATTGAGTGAGAGCGCCGCAGCAACGCTGAGTGCACTCAATTCTGATAGACCATACGTGTAAGCTGTTTTTTGTGCTGATTAAGTCAACACACTCAGTAGCGCCATTCAGACGGTCACTCATCGCGTTTGGGTAAGGTCTCGCTCGGTGGATGTTCACCCGATGCAAAGAGAACGCGCCGCAGATTGATCACACCAGCGCGATTCAGGTATAGCTCGTTTACTGTTGCCCTGCCTGTGGGAGTCGTACCAATCACGATCGTATAGTCGTCATTCCAGGCAAAGTGATTGCGCCATCGCTGCGTTCTGGGATGAAAGAGCGAAACGGTTTGTTCGGTCAAGGGATCAAGCCCTTCCATCTTGATAAATTTGTGATTATTACAGCCTTGACACGCTAGAGCCAAATTCTCTAGATCCGATGAGCCACCTTTAGCACGAGGCAAAATATGTTCAACCGAAAACGATTGCGTGGCGAAGTCCATTTGACTCACGCAATATTCACAACAGCCTTTGGCTCTCTCGATCACCAAGCGTCGCTGTTCAGCCGTAACGCGATCGTTAGACACAGGCGGGCGGTTGAATTCCTAAATCTTGCATGATTTCTCTCAACGATCGCTGCCGCAATTTTGCTAACGCTGCTAAATGTTCGATGCGCTCTGCGTCGAGCTGCTCAATGCAATCACCGATTTGAATCAGTTCGGCGTGTTCTACCTCACTTAGCGTGAGAGCTTGACGCTTGGCAACCAATTCGTGGAACCGATGCTGAAGATCCGCAGGAATGCCTTGATTAAGTTTGAGCAGCAATTGAGATTCAGCCGGAGAGAGACTTGGGGCTTGACGTTGGGCACGCAGTTTTAAGACCTGATCGATGAATATCTCTAATTCAGGTTGGGGCATTTGCGCGATCGCGTTCAGAAGTTGCTTAGTGGAGGCTTGCATCAGTTATTCCCAACGGTTGCACTCAAATTATAGCGGGATGGAGTGATTCCGCTTTTAGGAATGCGAAGCAAACAGAAGATAGCATGGCACAGCCTTTTTTAGGTCGATCGTACTTCAAACACTTCTGATAGCTTTGCGCCTCTATAATTTGAGGGAGCATCCGTAATTGAGTGATTTATGAGCCAAGCTGTTTCTTTCCAAACTGTGATCGAATTTGTCGAAGCGCTTTCGGAAGAAGAGCAAGATGTATTATTCGATTTGATTCAGAGACGACGGATTAGTAAACAACGGCAGGAGATTGCTCAGAACGCAGAAAAGACAATGGAAGCAGTCCGAAACGGAACAGCTAAACGGGGCACGGCTGCCGAGATTATGGCGGACATTTTTGGGGATGAGGAATGAGGACGCTACTTTTCGATGAGAGTTTTCGCCGCGCTCTGAAGAAACGTTGCAAGAACCGTCCTGCACTTCGAGCTAAATCGAAACAAAATTGAGATTAGGAACCCGATACATCGGTTTTGTGGTTTTTTCGGTTGTGACAAAATCGGCTGCATTGCAGGAAAGCGCGGCTGCAATGTGTAGGGCATCTAAAGCAGCTAAACCATAGAGCGAAGCAATCTGATGTGCCGCTTGAAGAAGTTCCTCTTGAGCGATCGCCCAATCAACAACCGTTGCAAAAAATGTCTCGTAAAATTCAAGTTCTTGTTGTTTTCTGTGATAGGTCGCTTTTGGGATAACTTCTAGCGCGATGAAAGAGCTAGAGACAAATTCGCGGTTTGTATCTTCCAAAATATTTAGCGCGAGATCAGAATCAATCGGCTCCCCACGCGATGCAAGGATGAGTACTCCAGCATCTACGAATGTTCTTATCTGCGTCAAGTACTTGTGCCCCCGCGCCGTTCTGCAAGTTCTCGATCGAGTTCTTCTCGGCTCAGGAGAGGTTCACCAGAAGCAACGATTTGGGCACGAATCTCACGAAGCTTTTTACCAAGTGGACTGATTTCCGCTTTTTCTGTTGGTTTGGGTAGTGTATTGATGAATTCCCAGACTTTTTGTTGTTGGTCTGGGTCGAGTTGATGAATTGTTTCGATGATTCGTTCTTCAGTTGTCATGAGGAAATCTCGATCGCAATTTGCTTTTATTTTAGGCTCGATCGCGCTTTCTCTTTATTTTATGAGTGGATCGGGCAACACTTTCTCTTTATTTTATGAGTGGATCGGGCAACAGGTCGATCGCTCTACTAAGCTCACCCGACCCAAGTTGATTTTCGGATATCTTTCTAAACATTACAGGAGTAAGGTCTGGACTTCCAAGGCACTTCCACTGGATCTCCCACCCAATAGCTCTAATGCCGAAGAATCCTCAAATGGTGCAGGCAACTCGAAAACCAAAACTACCATCACGATAATTAGGTTCACTATTACCGCGAAATGCGGAACGGCAGTAACGCGCAGGATTAAGCCATGAGCCACCACGTCTCAATCGATTTACATTCTTATTATCTGAAATCCAAGCGCTTCCATCAATAGGCGCATTCTGGTAACTAGCGTGATATGTATCTTCACACCATTCCCACACATTTCCGTGCATATCATGTAATCCAAAGGCATTTGCTGGAAAACTACCTACATCCGTTGTCTGATCTCGACGAAATTTCTTCGGCTGATCAGCACCATAGTTTGCTAAGGATATAACATCAATAGAAGCTCCAAAATGGAACATAGTAGTCGTTCCAGCCCGACAAGCATATTCCCATTCAGCCTCGCTTGGTAAACGATATTTACGTCCGGTTCTCTGGTTAAGCTTCTGACAAAACTCCTGAGCATCGTTCCAAGTAATCTGCTCAACTGGACGTTTTCTGCCTTTAAATGTCGAGGGATTGTTTCCCATAATTGCCTCATACTGCGCCTGAGTTACTTCATAGCGCCCCAAGAAGAAAGCAGATACAGTGACGGTACGTTGTGGTGATTCATCATTTTCTCTATCTTTCTCACTCGTAGGTGACCCCATTGGAAAAGTTCCACCTGGAATTGCTACCATCTCCAGCAAAACGCCATTTCCTAAATTCTCAGTAAAGAATTTTGCTTGTTTCGTTTCCTTTTGGACTCCCTTTTGCTCGTTAATCGTGACAACCTCAAAACTAAAATCTTTCAAATCAATTGAAGAAGTTTTAGAAATCGAGTCCCAAAGCGATTTCCCTCCGACCGTCAGTAATAAGCTTCCTCCCCCAAAACCTATTAATTTTAGAAACTGTTGACGATTTATCGAAGGCTTGACGAGCGGCTTCGCAGGAGAAATCACTACAGGCGGCTCTAACAAGTTCAGCCATACCTGCATTGTTTGAGGTCGATCGTTCGCTTTGATCGCTAACCCTTTCAAAATCGCTCGATTCGTCCGATCGCTAATCTTCGGATTAATCGATTTGGGCGATCGTAGTGAATCACTTTTATATCGAGCAAATTCCACGGCTCGCCCTAGTGCCTCGATCGGCAATTGTCCTGTCACCAATTCATACAACGTTGCTGCCAAAGCATACACATCGGTGTATGGTCCCCGTTGCGCGGGTTCATTGTACTGCTCGAACGGTGCATAACCCGGTGTCAGATTCGGAGTGTCCGTTTGTGTTGAACCCGGCTTAAAACCGCGAGCGATGCCAAAATCGATCAGCACCGCTTCATCCGTGTGCGATCGCACAATAATATTGTCTGGCTTAATATCTCGGTGTAACAATCCCTGAGCATGAACGATTGTTAGTGCTTGTCCAATCTGCTGAATATACTTCAATGCTTTCGCTTCAGGAAGTACTCCATAGTAATTGAGGATGTCTTTTAGACTTTGCCCTTCGACGTATTCCATCACGATCGCATCTTGCGGATCGTCTCTGATGACCTCAATGACATTAACCACATTCGGATGCTGAAACCGCGCTAACTTTAAGGCTTCGTTCAAGAAATCATTTAACAGTTTCTTGGCATTCGGGTGGTTAAGAACACGATCCGTGGGCGTTTTGATTACAATCGATCGCCCTGAAGTGTCCCGCGCCAGATACGTGATCCCGAAGCCGCCTTCTCCCAGTTTCTTGATGATCTGATACTTACCCTGCTTAATCTGCTGTCCCGGATTCCAAGCCATGCGCCCGCACCGTCTCGACACAATTGTTGTTTTTCATTGTAAACAGAACAGTGGCGAATCGAGGGGTAACGATGAAATTGATTATTTTACTTCAGGGAGTTCTAAACTTCGCCATAAGTACCAACTGGCGATCGTCGAATACGGTTCCCAAGCTTTGCCAATCTCTAACACTGTTTTACGATCGGGCATTTCTTCTAATCCATACACTCGACGAATTCCCGATCGAATTCCCAAATCATCGACAGGTAAAACATCCCAGCGATGCAGCCGAAAAATTAGCAGCATCTGAACTGTCCAACGCCCGATTCCTTTGATTTTCGTTAGCGTTTGAATAATCGTCTCATCGTCTAACAGTTCTAATTCTTCTAACGTTGGTAAACCTATTAATACGTTTTGCGCTAAGTCGTTCACATAAACAATTTTTTGACGTGATAATCCAACTTCACGCAGCATTTCATCGGGTGTATTCAAAATTGATTCTGCACTCATCCCATTCTCATACAGTTTGAGAAAGCGATGATAGATAGCAGTTGCAGATTTGGTAGATAGCTGTTGATAAATAATCGATCGAGCTAATGAATCCAACACATTCCCTGGATGCTGAGATTGATCGAGCGTACAGACCCCAACTTGATCAATGATTGCACCAAGTTTGGGATCAGCAGTTTTTAAAGTTTGAATTGCGACTGCATAATCTAGATTACTCATGCACAACAATGGCGGATTTGATGGCTCTGGGAACGGGTTGACCCGCTTTACCCACTTTGCCATAGAACGTTTGATCCTGGAAAATTAACGCAGAAGAAGAACCACCATCTAAATTTAAAGCTTGAGTTACACCAAGTCGCTGCATAAAGCTCACCATTGCTTGCACTGACATTCCAGAATTCTGTGGCACTTCCGGTTTCTGAGCTGCCATGACTAACACAACTGAACCATCTGCTTTAATGCCGATCGCACTTCTCGCATTTCGTTGAGTTATCCCGATCGAATCTCGCCCCACATTCGGATCAACAAAGCCTTCTTGAGTTGCGGTAAATTCTGGCAGCAATTGAGGACCACCCCCGATCGCATCAATTAATTGACAACCCGATGGAACAGAGGCGGATCGAGGCGCAATCGCATATTGAACTTTATTCGCACATTGATAAGACCGAAATTCCGATCGCTCTAAGATCTGCGGTAAATAAGGAGCGAGATCTGAGTTTGTCATCAAGCGATCGTTCTTCTTCGGATCGCTCACAACTTTGCCTTTCTGAGTGATATATGAGGTGGTTTTCTCATTCTTCGGATCAAAAAATCCACCGTTTAGAACTGCGATCGCCTTCTGGGATTTGGCAAATTCATGAATCGTTTCGAGCGTCGGAGAAACTGCGATCGACACTTTAAACCGACTCTTGGGTGAAACGGTCACCGTATGAATCTCACTATTTGGCAAAGCATACTGCTGATATTTCGGTAAGTCCGACACAGGAGACGGGGTTGGCGATGGAGTCGATGTTGAAGCAACCGGTGCGGACGGAATTAGAGAATAGACAAACCACAATCCCAAACTGCCAGACGCAAATAGAGCCAGACTTGCGACCCACAATCCTTTCACGATCGCTCCCCCTGATGATGACACAGCTTTACAACAACTTCATAACCCTACAAGCCATACGACCCGCGATTTTAGTCGAATGCTTCATCGTTTCTTTATTAGAGCGTGAATTCCAGGAGACGGATCAGAAATGTGGATTTCCCTGATCAGTGAAAACTATTGCCGTGATTGTACGGAGGGAATACCAGATTCTGCTCGATCGCTGTACGGATATTCCGCGCTTTTCTCCGTGTTTCTAATGATTCTCTTCAACAAATTAGGCTTTACGCATCCGTAGATCAACGCCTTGGAACACTAGCAACGGATTCTTTGCATCGATAAAGCGCTCCAAACTTGCGGAAACGCCTGCCTAGCCTTGTATTCCTACTGAGCAAATTCAAAAAAATTGATGTTGTTTTTGCAACATTTAGGATTTCATCCTGATTCCTCCGGAGGATTCCCGTATCAGTATTCGTAGGCAGCCAAACTAGCACAGAGAATACCTGCGCTTCTCCTGGACCCGCATTTTTATGTAGCAGAGTTCGACCCCCCCTGTGAGCTTATGAAGTTGAAGTTATCACCAACTCGCGTATCCTTTCTCGCTTTGGGTGCTTTTGCGGCAGTCGTGGCTCAAGAGTTAGCCCGCTCTGATGCAAGAACGCCCAGCGCCACCCCACCGAATCCGGGGACTCAGAAAGCGAATCGCACATCACCCAGTCCCGCGCCGCTTCCGAATTCGATCGCGCTGTCTCAGCCAGAAAGCTTGTTCTCGGCTGCCACCGTTCCTAACCCGTCAGGAATGGCGAAACCTCAAACGCAAGCGATCGCACCTCCCCCACCCCCTAAGATCGCGATCGCTTCGAGTCCTCAAGTGGTGGATGTCTCCCAACTCCCGCTCGATACGATTATCGAGCAAACGCTGAAGCTTCCCCCGCCCCCGCCTTCGATCGCGGTCGCTTCGAGCACCGATGAAAAGCCAGCAACACCGAAAGCTCCCACAGCAGCCTCATCCTCGCCCCTGAAAGACATTCAAGGGCATCGTGCTCAAGCGAGTATTCTTGCCTTAGCACAGCAGGGAATTATGAACGGCTACAGTGATGGCACGTTCCGACCGAACGCACCGATTACAGATGCTCAATTTAGAAGCCTTACGAAACAAGCAGCAAAACAAGCCAGCACACTGGCAACGCTGCAACGTCCGAAAGACATCGTAACTCGCGCAGATGCCGCAATGTATATTCATCGGCAATTGCAAAGAGCGAATGGCACGAATCCAACGCTGGTCGCTGTTAACCCAACTGAATCCGCTCCGCTGCCCAAACTCGCTAGCAGCAACCCGGCTCAGATTATCAACAGCCCTGCACCCAGTCGCCCGTTACCGCCTGCAACCCCGCCATCACCCACTGCTACACCTGCTGTTTTCTCTAATCCTGAAGCGGATGTGGCAGATGACGACTCCTACACCTTGGGTGCAGGCGATCGCATTAGAATCGATGTCTTCAATGTGCCTGAGTACAGCAAGGAATATCAGGTTCTCGTCAACGGCACAGTCAACTTACAGCGGGTCGGCAATGTTTCTGTCAGAGGCATGACGATTCGACAGGCGCAAGATGCGATCGCAACAAGATATAGACGAGTGCTGCGGAATCCCTCGATCGATGTCAGTCTCCTTGCAGCACGCCCCTTGAATGTTGCGATCGCGGGCGAAGTCGGTAAACCGGGTACCTATTCTCTGACCTTTGGCGAGGGGGGTAAATTCCCAACGATTACGAAACTGATTCGAGAAGCTGGCGGTATGAGCCGTTCTGCCGATGCGCGTCAAGTCGTTGTCCGTCGTCCTCAGCGCGGTGGCGGAGAGCAGCAGATTCGCCTCGACATGTGGGAGTTATTCACCACCGGAAATATTCGCCAAGACTTGACGCTGCGGGATGGCGATTCGATCTTTATTCCGGCTGCTCGATCGATTAATTTGGCGGAAGCGGCACAGATGGCGGATGCAAACTTTAGCGTCGCGTCAAATCAGCCCGTGAATGTTGCGATCGTTGGAGAAGTCTCCCGTCCCGGACCTTACACGATTAAAGATCAAATTCCCACCCTGTCCGCTGCGATTCGAGAAGCAGGCGGCATCAAACAGCTTGCTAACCTCAAAGAAGTCAAAGTTCGCCGCAATACTCGCGGTGGGACAGCGCAAACGATCAATGTCGATTTGTGGCAGTTGATTCGATCTGGAGATCTCAATCAGGACTTAGTGTTACAGCAAGGCGACACGATCGAGATTCCGACCGCTTTAGCGCTCAATTCTGAAGAAGCAAGACAACTGGGAGATGCTAGCTTTGCGCCGTCGTCGGTCAAAATCACGGTTGTGGGTGAAGTCACCAAGCCGGGTCAGGTCGAAGTCCCGATGAACACGCCGCTGAATCAAGCCTTGCTTCAAGCGGGCGGATTTACGCGCCAAGCGAATCGCCGTCGGGTGGAACTGGTGCGACTCAACCCGAATGGCTCCGTCACGCATCGGGATGTCTCGATCGACCTATCACGCGGCATTGATGAAAAAGGCAATCCGCTGCTGCAAAACGGCGATGTCCTGGTCGTCGATCGCAGTGGACTCGCGAAAACGGGCGACACGATCCAAAACGTGTTAGGTCCAGTCCTCCAGGTCTTGCCGTTCCGCTTCCTTTTTGGACGATAGCTGCTTAGATTGTTCTGTCACCTGTGAAGCCGCTTTGCTGGCATTTGTTCGGCTCTTTCTGCAATCCCTTGTTTAGGTGCTTCCATGGAAAACCAGACCAAACCCACGCTTTCTATCCCTGAAAAAAACGGCAAGGTTCCTCATCCGCCGGAATACTTGCTCGCGATCGATACCACGCAGACTGAGGAAGACTCTGGCAAGCTGGTGGAGTCACTGCGACGCAGAGCCGCGCTCATCGCTGGAGTGACCGCCGCAACAACAGCCGCAACTTGGGCAGTCACTTGGAATCAGCCACCGACCTACGAAAGCGGATTTCAGCTTTTGATTGAACCGGTTAGCGTTCAAACTCAGCAAGACCGAGATCCGCTTTCGCCCCAGAGCAATAATTCAAACAATAAAGACGAATTTAGCTACGAAACGCAGATTGCGGTGCTGCAAAGCGCAAAGCTGATGAAGCCGATCGTCGAGCAGATTAGGCAGCGCTATCCGGACATTGTGAACGAGAATCTCGCGCAGAATCTCAAGATCGAACGTCCATCGGATACGAAACTGCTGCAAGTCACATATCGTAGCTCTGATCCCGATCGCGTCAAGTTCGTGCTGGATAAACTCGCGGAAGGCTACTTGCGCTACAGCCAGAAAGAGCGCGAAAGTAACTTGAGCTACGGAATTACGTTTGTCGATCGTCAAATCGGGGAAACCCGGAGACGAGTCGATGCACTGCAACGTCAGCTTCAAGCCTTTCGACAACAAAACAATTTTATTGCACCAGAATCGCTGGCAGGGCAAGTCACCGATCAGGTGCAATCGATTTCGCAGCAGCGACTCGAAGTGGATAAAGCAATCTCTGAGGCGCAGCGGCAGTATGGTAATCTCCAAGATAGTGATGGGGCAAGAGCGGCTCTCGCTGGGGATGCTGCCTATCAGGGAGTCTTAAACAAAGTACGGGAGCTTGAGGCAAAAATCGCCACCGAATCGACGCGATTCCAGTCCGATTCAGATGAAATGCGCGTCTTACAGCAGCAGCGAAATAGTCTGATCCCGGTCTTGCGGCAAGAAGCGCAGCGGGTATTAGGGAATCAGTTAGCGAAGTTGGGCGGTGATCTCTCGGTGTTGGAGACGCGGCGGGCGGTCTTAAATCGAGCGGATGCGTACTGGAACGGAGAAGTACAGCGCTTGCCCGTCTTATCGCGGATCTATACGGATCTCGATCGAGAACGTACGGTCGCGACAGACAGCTTGACTCGTTTGCTCAGCACTCGTGAAAATCTCCAGGTGCAAGCGGCTCAGAAAGACATTCCGTGGCAACTGATTACGCCGCCAGGTCGTCCCGGTCAACCTGTTGATTCTCCGCAGCGCAATATTATTCTGGGAGCTTTGGCTGGATTGCTTTTAGGAGCAGGGATCGCTCTGCTCGTCGATCGTGCTGATCGACGAGTCCGCCGCGTTTCAGATATCAAGAAGATCTCTAAATTGCCGATTCTGGGAACGATTCCACACGAAACGAGCGCCTCCCGCCCCAGTGCGATCGCACCTGTGTTTGGAGCGATGCAGAACAACGATGCGATCGACTTTGCTCAAGACGGGGCGTTCACCGAGTCATTTCGATCGCTCTATACGAATCTGTCTCTGCTCAATACGCATCATCCGCTGCGCTCGATCGTGGTCAGTTCTCCGACCGCTGGAGATGGCAAGACAACGGTAGCCCTGAATTTAGCGCAGGCTGCCGCAGCAATGGGACAGCGGGTGTTATTAGTAGATGCTGATTTGCGGCATCCACAACTAGCAGAGCGATTGGAAGTGCCCAACGATCGAGGACTGACTGAACTGGTCGCGCAGAGTTTGAATCCGCAAGAAGTGATTCAGCGACTCGAAGCGATGGTGACGGCTGGAGGAAACGACGAACCGACACTGGGACGGACGAATTTCTCGATTTTGACGGGCGGAAGAATGCCGCTTGATCCAACGCGATTGCTATCCTCTCAGAAAATGCAGCGCCTCAATGACTACTTCAAGGCAATGTATGACCTGGTGATCTTCGATGCGCCCCCAGTTTTGAGCTACGCCGATAGTAGTTTGCTTGCAACCTACACGAATGGGATGTTAGTCGTGGCGGGAATGGGCAAAACCGATCAAGGTGATCTCAGACAGATGCTTGATACGCTGCAAACTGCACGAGTGCCCGTACTGGGAATTGTCGCAAATCGCAATGGTGCAGATATGTCTGAAGGCTGATCCTTAGACCACTTAGGCTAGATGTTCGACCGAAATCTGTACTCAGGCTTAGAGAAAGTTTTGACAAGATTTCTCTTGCGATGGATAGAAATCGAGGTTGGTGTTGCTTAGAATTTAGGCTATCGAAAAGGAAAGCCCATTTCATAAGGCTCATGTTCGATCGCACAACTGGCATTTAACACCTCTAGTCTAAGTTTGATAAGGATAATCGAAATATGTCTGAACCGAATGGCGTGATGATGCAGTACTTTCACTGGTACTTGCCGAGCGATGGAACATTCTGGAATGAGCTTGCAGAAAAATCCGAAGAACTAGCACAAGCTGGAATCACGTCGCTCTGGTTGCCTCCGTCTTATAAAGGGGTGGGAGGCTCTTATGAAGTCGGGTACGGTGTATATGATATGTACGACTTGGGCGAATTTGACCAAAAAGGATCAGTTCGCACCAAGTACGGCACAAAAGACGAATACATTAAAGCAGTAAAAGCTGCGCAAGCCGCAGGAATTGAGGTTTACGCAGATGTAGTGTTCAATCACCGCATGGGTGGAGACCAAAAAGAAGTGGTCGAAGCAACACCATTCAGTCAAGACAACCGCGCTGAAGTGATTGGGGAATACAAACCGGTCAAAGCTTGGACGCATTTCACGTTTCCGGGTCGGGGCGGCAAGTATTCCAAAATGGAATGGCATTGGTGGCACTTTGATGCGATCGATTACAACGAGTACGAAAAGCAGATGTCTGCCGTTTACCTGCTCAAAGGGAAGGAATTTGACGACAATGTTGACCTAGAGAAAGGTAACTTTGACTATCTCATGGGTTGCGACCTAGATATGAGCAATCCGGAGGTCTGCGAAGAACTGAAGCGCTGGGGTGAATGGTACTACGATACAACCGGAGTGAATGGCTTCCGGTTTGACGCGGCGAAACATGTAACGGCTCCCTTCTTCCACGATTGGTTAGAGCACATGCGGAACTATAGTCAACGGGAACTTTTCTCGGTTGCAGAATACTGGTCGTATGAAGTGGAAGCCCTGCACTATTTCATCGAGGCAACGCAAGGAAAAGTCGCGGTGTTTGATGCGCCGTTGCACTATAACTTCCATGCCGCAAGTCGGGCTGGAGGTAGCTACGATATGCGTCAGATTTTCGACAATACGATCGTGCAGCAGCAACCGACTTTAGCAGTGACGATGGTCGAAAATCACGATTCCCAACCGCTACAATCGTTAGAATCTCCGGTTGAATCCTGGTTCAAACCGCTGGCTTATGCCCTGATTCTTTTGCGGTGTGAGGGTTATCCTTGTGTGTTCTACCCCGACTACTATGGAGCGTGCTATCGCGATTACGGTGGGGATGGGAATGAACATGAAATCTGGCTCGATTCGCATCGCTGGCTGATTGACCAATTCTTATATGCGCGGCGTGAATATGCTTACGGGGATCAATACAACTATTTTGATCATCCGAATGTTGTGGGCTGGACGCGGTTAGGAAACGAAGAGCATCCGGGCGGAATGGCGGTCGTGCTGAGCAACGGAGACGGGGGCAGTAAATGGATGGAAGTCGGACAATGCGATCGTACTTACATCGATATCACTGAACACGTTCAAGAACCCGTTACCACGAATGAACACGGCTGGGGTGAATTCCGTTGTAATGGTGGATCGGTTTCGGTTTGGGTGCCGCAATCCTAGGATTTTTGCGTTGATCCAATGACGGATAGAGACGCGATTAATCGCGTCTCTACGGGGTTCCTGCGTTTACCCAACGATTGTATCGATCGCCGGATTCATTTTAGAAACTGAATTGGGTGCGAATGTTACCGACGTAAACCGTGGGGTTGCTATCGAAATTATTCGCATTGAAAATCGCATAGAACGTGGGCACGATCGCGATATTTTGGGTCAGCGGATAGAAGTAGGAAGCCTCAAGCTCGTACTGGGTTCCACCGTCGCCGCCACCGGATGCGAAGAACCGCCGACCGCGTGTAATATCCATTGGCATCACGAATGCGATCGTCGCTTGTGCGCCTTTTTTACCCAAATCTGGGAAAGCCGCGCCCACCTGGAACGATTGCGTATCGACTTTGGCATCGATCGGGTTGAGATTGATCGTTGCAAAGCTATAGCGCCCGAACAATCCAATCCCTGGCGTGATCAGCCAGTCAAAGTTCACACCGAACATACTCGCAGTTGCAAATCGCAGTCCGCCCCCAACGCCGCCTTCGGAGAATCCAGCTCCTGCATCAAGGTAGCCATACGGAATCGGTTCACCGATCGCGCCGCCGACTTGTCCACCGTAAGCTTGAATCCGGCTGTAGTTATACTGCAAGCGCAGATTGAAGTTTGTACTCGGTGCGAAGGTGAGTTCGGCTGAAGCGGTGTTCGTTCCGCCAAATAAACCAAATCGGGGACTGCTCGACGTATTAAAACCGAATGCGGGCGAGAGAAATTCTGTGTTTTCGCCCAAGTAGCCGAGCGCTAAGCGCAATTGCGGGCTAATGTCCCATTCGACAACCGCGCCAGAACCTCGATCGACAGAGTTCGACTGTGTGCTGTTCGAGGTGTCGAAGCTTGCACCCGAAGCAAAGATATTCAGGAAGCGGTTGCCATCGAAGTGACGATACCAGTTGATGCGAGGTCCAACTGTGACTTTGATTGCATCGCTCACCGGGAAGCTGTAGAACAAGTCACGAATGACGACATCGCTACGACCGTTCTCCGTTCCAGCGGTTTGATCGGTGAAAGGAACGCCAGACGCATTATAGAAACCTGCGGAAGCGTACTGATTGTAAGGCGATCGACCATTTCCCGCTGCCAATTGCGTCACCAGTTGATCGCGTCCGCTGAAAGAAGTCACCAGCGTTAACCAAGTTAAAAAGCTGGCGGTGATGTTGGGATCTTCAGCCACAACGCGAGTCGGAAGTCCTCCGGTTCGGGTAGCGAAGAATCGTCCTTCGGTGTTGCCGCCGCTGCCTGCGGGACCTTCAAACACAACATCATCACTTGCACCTGCGCCTGTGATATTGAAGTAAGCGTTCCCAAACAGTTTTGTTGTTGTCGAGAATTGCTGTTTTTCTAAGGTTGTAGTGCGAGCTTCGAGGGCATCGACACGACCCCGAATCGTTGCCAGTTCTACGGCGAATTGTTCTTGCAGTTTTTGCAGGGTGGCGAGGTCTTCTTTTTTGACCAAATCAGCGGTTGAGGCGGAAATCAGTTCGTTCACACGATCGAGACACGCGTTCAATCCCGCTGCGAATTCAAACCGAGTCAGTGCCCGATTGCCGCGATAGGTACGATCGGGATAACCCGCAATACAGCCATATCGTTCTACCAACGATTGCAGCGCTTGAAACGCCCAATCGGTCGGACGAACATCCGTGAATTGTGAAACTGAGGTGACTTGCTCCATTCCGGAGGCAGGAGTCGCAGTTTCCAAAGATGCAACGCCGCTCACCTGCTCGAAATTCGGTGTGACCTCTTTGATTTCCGATTTAATTTTCGATTCGATCGAAGCCGATTTTACTTCTGGAGTTTGAAGTTTTTCCGATGCCTGAGCAGACTGCATCCAAAACAGAACCGCTGGAGCTGCTAACCACAGCTTCCAGTAGCGAGAAGGATTTAACATTTTTCCTCACACCATAGAGAATCAATGGTGTATCGTATCAGACATTCATCGATTGATATGTAATTTTTGAGACGGACAATATGAAATCAGAGAATATGCGGAATTGTCAGAATTATTGCGATCGCTTGACCCGTTCAATTTCTCGCTGCAATTCCTCAATCTGCCGTTTCAGTTCGTCGGCTTCTGGATTCTGCGTTTCCACGTTTACCGCTCCTTCTGCTCCGACTCGAACATAATTTCCTTGACGAATGTGCTGGAACTCTGAAGAAGCCGCCCATTCTTGAAGAAATCGAACGCGCTCGATCGTAAACGGATGTGAGAGAAACACTCCATTGGAAACGTCGTTGTACAGCGAGAATTTGTAAAGCTGATTCAGTTGATCATTGTCGAGAGCTTGATAGCGATCGCTTTGTTTGATTAGTTCGTCTAAGCTCATTTCGTGAGCATATTTGAGCGATCCGCCTGCTAGTCGCATCATGCCCTGCAAGGTTGGGTTGAGTTCATCCATCACGAGCAATGAAGCGCGATCAGCGGATAGTTCTGCTTTTCGCATCCATTCGTAGAACGCCAACATCAAACCTGTACTAATAAAGTTGCTTAGACCAAAGGTAAAATCGGCTAAACCTGCGATCGCAAAATTCGCCCACATTGCCATTTGAGTCAGCGTGGTATGTCCACATTTGAGATGACCTAGCTCGTGAGCGATTACCGATCGTAGTTCTGTTTCCGAAAGCAAATCGAGCAATGCACTATTTAATACAACACAAGGCTTTTCTTGTCCGAGTGCATACGCATTCACGGAGGGAGCTTGTGAAACAAACAATGCAGGCTCAGGTGAAATATCTAAGCTCTGCAAACATTCGCGAAAGATTTGATAGACACTAGAGAACTGTCGAACGCCAACTTGAATCGAATTGCCCATTAGGTGAATGTAGCGGGGGCGTTCGTAGACAAATTCGACGAATTTTCGAGCAACCAGATCAAAACCGGGGACGCTTCTCAAGGCTTGTTCCGCTTGTCGATCAAGCGGATGGCGAAAGGCTTCACTCGAAATTCCGGGATAGTTTGGCATCGCAAATCTTCTCATTGAATCAGGTTCATCAACGCTAACATAAGCTTATGTTTTCCTGGGTTAATCATGAACCTCGTTCAAATTCCAACGGATACTTGGGTGACTGCGAGTTGGCAGGACTATCTACAAGCGATCAATCATCCAGACTTTGAGAAAGCAAAAAGCTACTACCACGATCACAGATTTAGGATTGAAATGCCACCATTAGGACACGACCATGCTGCGGATAATACGATCGCAAATTTCGCAGTGACGCTATTTTGCACTTTGAAAACCATTCCTGCAAAAGGACTGAATAATTGTACATTCCGCAAAGCAGGGGTTCGGGAAGCGCAACCAGATTTAGCGTACTATCTCAATGAAAATGCAGAAGTTGTGCCCTGGGGAACGAGCTTGATTGATCTCGATCGTTATCCCGCTCCGGATCTAGTGATTGAAATTGCAAATACTTCTCTGTCTGATGATCAAGGTGAGAAACGATTGCTCTACGAAGACTTGCAAGTAAAAGAATATTGGATTTTTGATGTGAAGAATGTTCGGGTTTTAGCATTTGCGATCGAGAATCAAGGCAGCCACCGCATTACCGAATCATCCGTGTTACCGAATCTATCCATTGCACTGCTTCAACAAGCCCTACAGCGCACTCGCCAAGAAAATCAAAGTCAAGTTGGAGCTTGGTTATTGTCCGAATTCAATCGCTTGTAAGGTCTTCTAAACTTTTGGACATTGCTTTTGGATAAATTAGTAAGAAAAAAATCATCCAGGTTAGCACCGGAATCGCCACGATCGCAGTAATCCAAAGCGAGTGCAACAATAGCCAACTGCCACTGATTAGACTCACGCCTGTTAGCAAAATTGACCAAGGCTGACACCACCACGGTTTATAGTCCCAAATGTTTGTTGAGTGTTTCATATTTGAAGCATTTCAGGATATTCCAGTAGCATTTCATCATAGGTTAAACTATCGCCTTCTACTTGCGGTGTCCATTGCAGTTCAAACCGCATGAGATATTCAAAATTGAGACTTGAGAGTTGATGTAACACATCTTTCAAAGCTTCAGTGGTACGAATTTCAGAAAACAATGGCTGATCGTCTGCGGTGCCAACAATCAAAGTCACCACAATGTAAGATGCTGGCTCTTTGTCTGGATCAAGCTCGAACTCTTTCTGTACTAACTTACCGTTTGCATTCGTTAGCGTTTCTGTCGTGTATTTGGTGCGTTCGGCGATCGATAATTGATTAAACCGCTTTTCCGCTTCATCACGAGTTTTCACCGTTTCAGAACTTGCCTGCACATGACTCCAGTTCTCCGGCATTCTCAACAGTGCTAATGCTGCCTCTTGCAGTTGGGCATGAAGTCCTTCGATTGTTTCAGTCTCTGCTTGTTGAACAATCTCAGCTAACTGCGGTTGAATGGCGCGACCTTCTGCCAACAATCCCACCTGTACTTTCGTTACCGTGACAACATCATTATCAAGTTCCTTCTGTCCTTTGTTGCTTTTACCCATCTTGAGCAAATACCAGACAAAGAAGCCGACACCGCCAATCAGCATTAGGGCAACAATCAACAAGACAATGCTGCCACCCCCGTAGTAAGTGCCACCACCATAACCACCGCCATAGTAAACTCCACCCCCGGACGATCGAGGAGCGACTGATCCGCCACTCTCTGATCCACTGTTGCGATTTGAGCTACCCGACGAAGGACGACTAAACGATCCGCCGCCGCTGCGTCCTCCACTTCGTTTTGCGTACGCCGCCGAATCGAGCAGCATTTCTGACGATCGTAATGGCATCGGAATCTGGAGCGAGTTCAACAGGGCAGTACTCGCAAGGGTGGCACACAGAAGGGGAAATTTTTTCATCACTCGGAATTGACCTCATCTTGTTTATTTTGCCCGGTTTGCTCTAGCCAGCATTGGTACAAATCCGGACGACGGATACGAGTGCGCTCGATTTGTTGTTGAGTCCGCCATTGATCGATCGCGGCGTGATTACCCGATCGCAAAACTGCCGGAACCTCTAATCCTCTAAACACAGGCGGACGAGTATATTGCGGATAATCGAGCAATCCTGCTTCAAAACTCTCGAACTTGAGCGAATCTTCTTTCCCGATCGCACCCGGTAACAGCCGAATCGTGCCATTTAATATCGCTAAGGCTGGAATTTCTCCACAGGTCAGAACAAAATCCCCCAGCGACACCTCTCGCGTGACTAAACCCATAACGCGCTCATCGATCCCTTCGTAATGTCCGCAAATGATGACAATCTGATCGAAATTTGTGGAAAATTCTTTCAGCATCGATTGTTGCATTGGCTCGCCTTGCGGAGTAACGAAAATTACTTCGCGTCTAGGCAGTACGGGTAAAGATTCCACCGCAGCAAAAATCGGCTCCGGTTTGATCAACATTCCAACCCCGCCGCCATAAGGCTCATCGTCCACGCGGCGATGTTTATCCAGGGCAAAATCGCGTGGATTAGTTAAGTGAACCTCAGCAATTTGTTTCGCAAACGCCTTCCCCAGTAGCCCAGATTTTAAGGGCGACTCAAAGAAATCGGGAAATAACGTCACAATATCGAAGCGCATGTTGATAACAAAAGACAAAATCGCGTTAACAAAGAATTAATAATTTGGCATGATTGAAAGTCATAGATAAAGACGATCGCACAATTTCGATCATCCGATGCCAACCTCACCCGTTTGATCCTAAACTGAATTTTCGTTTTCCCACCCTCCGTTCTTTATTCTCCATCCTTCATGCTAGAGTCAGTCTTGCAATCGTTGAAACCGCAGATGCCTCAGTCCCTCAATACCGCCATTATGGTGATCGGCGGTGCAGAAGATAAACTCCACGGTCGAGAAATTCTCCGTGAATTCTTTTGGCGCTCTGGGGGGAGTGATGCCCGTATCGCCATTATTCCATCGGCTTCGCGTGAACCCGTGGTGATCGGCAATCGCTACCAAACCATTTTCACGGACATGGGCGCTCAAGAAGCGAAGGTGCTGAATATTGACGATCGCGCTCAGGGCGACTTGCCAGAATTACAAGAGTATGTGAGTGAGTGTAGCGGTGTGTTTCTCACTGGGGGCGATCAGTTGCGGCTGTGTGGCTTGCTTTCTGATACGCCCGTGATGGATATTGTGCGATCGCGCTCACAGTCTGGAGAAATCGCGCTTGCCGGAACCAGTGCGGGGGCAGCCGTGATGGGATATCACATGATCGCAGGCGGCGGAAGTGGTGAATCTCCCAATCATTCTCTGGTCGATATGACATTGGGATTGGGGATCATTCCGGACATTCTCGTGGATCAGCATTTTCACAATCGGAACCGGATGGCGCGGTTGATGAGTGCGATCGTGGCGCATCCGACTCTGCTTGGAATCGGCATTGATGAAGATACCTGTGCCATGTTTGAAGGCGATGGCATTCTTCAGGTGCTGGGAAAAGGAGCGGTGACGATTATCGACCCCGGAGAAATGACCTACACGAATCAGGCAGAAGTTGAAAAAACTGATCCGCTGTCGATGGGAAATTTACGGCTGCATGTTTTAAGTGCGGGTTGTCGATTTGACTTGCGTCAGCGATCGATGCTGATTCGGAAATCTCGGAAGTCTGCCTTCTGGGAGCGAGGATAGACGGAATTCCTCACCGTTGAGCGAGTGCGAATTCTGGTATGGTGCCAGTGAGAAACCATTTCGCTTTGTTACAAATACGCTTTGAAATTACGACTTTCAGGGGCAACAGTTCTTTACACAAACTGTTTATGATGAACAAACCCCGACTCAGATTGCCCCTGAAACTAGGAAATTGGTCTTGAGACTAAATTTCCGAATTTCGATTTTTCTGTGAACCGATTCCCAGCCAGTAGCCCTGAATTAAAGTTTTATGAAGATACTCAAAGTTCAAACGTTACGTGGTCCCAATTACTGGAGCATTCGTCGCCACAAAGTTGTTTTGATGCGCCTGGATTTGGAAGATCTAGCTGAGACTCCTTCTAATTTGATTCCTGGGTTTTACGAAGGTTTGGTCGAGTTGTTGCCGTCTTTGGTGGAGCATTTCTGCTCTCCAGGCTATCGAGGTGGCTTTCTGGAACGAATGCGCGAAGGCACGATGATGGGGCATATCATCGAACATGTCGCGCTAGAGCTTCAGGAACTCGCTGGCATGATTGTCGGGTTCGGACGGACTCGTGAAACCGCAGAGCCAGGTGTTTATCAAGTCGCGATCGAATATGTGCACGAACGCGCTGGACGCTATGCTGCTAGAGCCGCTGTGAGAATTTGCCAAACGATCGTTGAAACCGGACGCTATCCGAAAGATGAATTAGAGCAGGACTTAAAGGATTTACGCGATATTGCAGCCGAATGTTCGTTAGGTCCGAGTACTGAAACGCTGGTAAAAGAAGCCGAAACGCGAAATATTCCTTGGATGGAATTAGGAGCGCGAGCGATGATTCAACTCGGCTTTGGAGTGCATCAAAAACGCATTCAAGCCACGCTGAGCAATCATACTGGAATTCTCGGAGTCGAGCTTGCCTCCGATAAAGAAGGCACAAAACAAATGCTGCGATCGGCGGGTGTTCCTGTGCCACGTGGAACGGTTGTGAACTATCTTGATGAGTTAGAAGACGCGATCGAGGAAGTCGGCGGCTATCCGATCGTGATTAAGCCCCTAAACGGAAATCACGGGCGCGGAATTACAATCAATATCACCAGTTGGGAACAAGCCGAAATCGCTTATGATGCGGCGAAAGAAGTTTCTCGATCGGTGATTATCGAACGGTACTATCAAGGGCGCGATCACCGGGTTCTGGTCGTCGATGGCAGAGTCGTTGCCGTGGCTGAACGGGTTCCGGCTCATGTCGTGGGAAATGGTCGATCGACGATTCAGGAATTAATCGACGAAACAAATCGCGATCCGCGGCGGGGAACTGGTCACGATAATGTTTTGACGAAAATCGAAGTCGATCGAACTTCCTGGGAGCTGTTAGAGCAAAAAGGCTATGACTTAGAAACTGTTCTACCCGAAGGCGAGATTTGTTATCTCAGAGCTACAGCGAACTTAAGTACAGGGGGAATTGCTATCGATCGAACTGATGATATTCACCCTGAAAATATTTGGTTAGCTCAGCGTGTCGTCAAAATTATCGGTCTAGACATTGCTGGAATTGATGTTGTCACGGATGATATCTCGAAGCCGTTGCGTGAAGTGGATGGTGTCATTGTTGAAGTCAATGCGGCTCCAGGCTTCAGAATGCACGTTTCCCCAAGTGAAGGTATTCCCCGCAATGTAGCAGAACCTGTGGTCGATATGTTGTTCCCACAGCGGAGCAATGGACGAATTCCAATCATTGCAATTACCGGAACTAACGGAAAAACGACAACGACGCGCTTAATTGCTCATCTGTTTAAGCAAACCAATCAAGTCGTTGGATACACAACAACCGATGGAACTTACATCGGTGACTATTTGGTTGAACCAGGAGATAATACCGGACCTCAAAGCGCACAATTAATTCTGCAAGATCCGACGGTTGAAGTGGCTGTGCTTGAGAGTGCTAGAGGTGGGATTCTGCGATCGGGCTTAGCCTTCAATGCGTGCGATGTGGGTGTTGTTCTGAACGTCGCAGCGGATCACTTGGGGCTAGGAGATATCAATACGATCGAAGAAATGGCGCGAGTTAAGAGCGTTGTTGCCGAATCTGCATTACCCAAAGGCTATGTGGTTCTGAATGCAGATGATCCGTTAGTGTCTGCGATGGCAAGTCGGGTAACGGCTCAGATTGCGTATTTTTCGATGAATCCAGAGAATGAATTGATTCGATCGCATACTCAACGCGGCGGACTTGCAGCCGTTTATGAGAATGGCTATCTCTCGATCCTAAAAGGCGATTGGACATTGAGAATCGAACAAGCGATCCATGTTCCCCTCACATTAGGTGGACGTGCACCGTTCATGATTGCGAATGCACTAGCAGCAAGTTTGGCGGCGTTTGCTCAAGGAGTTCGGATTGAGGATATTCGAGCAGCTTTGATGACCTTCCAGGCTTCGAGCAAGCAAACACCGGGACGCATGAATTTGTTTAGCTTAGGACATTTCCACGTGTTGATCGACTATGCTCACAATCCGCATAGTTATCAAGCACTCGGTGGCTTTGTGCAGAACTGGAAAGAAGGTGAGCGGATTGGGGTAATTGGCGCACCGGGCGATCGACGAGATGAAGACTTTGTTCAACTCGGAAAACTTTCAGCGGGATTGTTCGATCGCATCATCATCAAAGAAGATGACGATAACCGGGGACGCGATCGCGGAAATACGGCGACCTTTATCGAGCAAGGGATTAAGGAAACGAAACCGGATGCTCGATACGAAACGATTCTGGATGAAACCGCAGCGATTCAAGCTGCATTAGAAGGTGCGACTCCAGGAAGTTTAGTTGTGATTCTGCCGGAAAGTGTGACGCGGGCGATCAAATTGATCGAAGATCGGAACGCGGTGCAGGTGATGACCCCTGTAGCGAATTCGATGAATTATTCGCGATCGCAATTGGTGACCTCCCGCGAGGCGATTCCCACCCCGTAAATCCATGCGGTAAATCCTGCGTTTACCCGACGACCGTAGAGACGCGAACACGAAGTGCAGCGAAGCTCCTAATCGCGTCTCTACCCGTCCGGCAATGAACGACCCTTCAACCACAAAACCCGATCGACCCCAAATCCCATTCAATTGGTTTTCCCTGCCCGGAACGAAATTGTTAAATAAAAATTTATTCAATCCAATCCAAACAAAGACGGCGATATACTACCTTCCTAGATAAAAAACCCGATCGACTCTTTCTTCACAGTTGATCGCATCCATCAAGGCTTACAAGCTCTAGGAGATACGAGCATGAATATTTTGGCATGGGCAATTCTTGGTATTGTGGCAGGCGCGATCGCAAAATTGATCTACCCCGGACGGCAAGGTGGTGGCATTTTGAGCACGATGATTTTAGGCATCGTTGGTGCATTCTTGGGAGGTAGCCTCTTCACGCTTCTGACTCAGGGAACGATTAGTCTCACTGCGGCAGGATTTAGCTTACCTGGATTAATCGTCGCAGTCATCGGAGCCATGATCGCGATCTTCCTGTGGGGACTCGTCACCCGAAGCGCTGCATAACGAATCATCGATCGACTTCTTCATTGTGTGTGCGGGATCGTCTAACGGTTACTGTCATGAGACAGAGAGACAGTAGGCGATCCCTTCTTTTTAGTAGAGGTCAAGCCGCATACACACCTCGTATTCTGTAACTCATTAGAATGCAGAGTTCAGAGAGAAAGCAGCTATGACATACCTAGGACAGCATGTTGAAATTACCGAACAAGATGCAGGCTGGATTGGCATTTGGTGGCACGAAGGCGGCATGATTCAGCTTGGCTTTTTCTCGAACGCACCGGACGCATGGCAAGCCGTCACCGAACTGATTCAGCGCGATTTAGCCGTCCGTTCTTTGCTGAGTGTGATTGATGAATGGCGCGATCGCGAACATATTGATGATGTTGAATATGCGTTGGGCGTAAACTCTTTAGTTGAATTTGTCTTAGCATAATCGGTTAACTCTACTGACTTAGTACAGTTCCCCTGACTGCGATTCGACGCTGGATGCGGCACGATAAGAACATGAAGTTTCAAGTTCTTAGTCGTTTTCCAAGAGGTGACGATATGTTAGTAAGATACTGGCAACCCTGGCGCGAAATCGATACACTCCGTCGTCAATTTGATCAGTTGTTTGATTCTGTTGATACCGCACCCTGGACTCCTGCGATCGAGTTGAAGGACACAGGTAACGAGTTCGTTCTTCGCGCTCAACTCCCTGGCATCGATGCGAAGGATCTCGATGTGCAGGTGACGAAAGATGCGATTTCTCTCTCTGGTGAGCATCATCAAGAGAATCGCTCCGAAGAGAATGGTTTCTTCCGCTCTGAGTTTCGCTACGGTAAGTTCCAGCGTGTGATTCCGCTGCCTGTTGAAGTACAAAATGATCAAGTCAAGGCTGAGTTCAAAGATGGCATTCTGAGCTTAACTTTGCCGAAGGTTGAACAGGCGAAAGTGGTGAAGCTGAACCTTACACAGTCAACCGGAACTTTAGAAGCGGGTGCTGAAGAAGCATAAGTTTCATTGTTATAAATTGATGGGAGTCGCAGTTGCGGCTCCTTTTTTGTTGCGGTGATTTCTGATTCGATAAAAATCCGCAATCTTAACAGTACGTTCCCCTGAGATCGTGCCACACTAAGACTACATTCAATTCACAACACTACGGAGAATCGGAAAGGTTACGCTTTGTTTGTGTAAAATCGATCACAAGGCAGGAACTTTATATGTCGAGAGTAACGCTGAAAACAACGCAAATTCAACCGAATGAGCAATATTTATTTGAGAATGCGATTCTTACTACGGTTGATGATTTATACAATCAGATTAGAATTGCTGATTTTTACACGTCATACCCTGATGCGAATTGCTGCTTTATAAAGATTGCGGCACTTCTAGCAGTTCCACAAGTTCGATCGCATTCTGCAAATCTCTTAATTACCGCAAGTGCGATCACACCCAAATTTGCCCCAACTTTGATTCGATTATACGAACAGATGTCTGCTCCAAAGTTCGTCATCAGTTTAGGAGCTTGCAATGCAACAAGCAATTCGATGCTTCAGAATGTGAATACGGTGATTCCGGTCAATGTGCATTTAGCAGAATGTCCGCTGCGATCGCAAACCCTAATCGATGCGATCGCTGATTTTCAGTAATGATCTTGCTCAATCCGCGCAAGGTTCGTTTTCGGATAGTATCTCGCCAAGATTTGCTTGTAAGTAAATCCGGTTTCCGCAAGTTCCAACGCTCCAAGCTGACTCATTCCTTTACCGCGAAACGCATCTGCAACGATCGCATCCGAAGCCGCATACAGCGATTCAACAATTCCGCCTTTATAACTAATGAATTCACCTGCTGTCTGATCGACCGCTTGGTTTGTGCGCTCTGATTCCTTTGAGATACCGCTGTAGACCTGGAAATATTCATCTGACCCCATGTGATACAAGGGTTGCGCCCGTCGGAAATAGTACGTCAACGCATACGATCGAGCCGCGACCGCCTGTGCCTTCAACGCTTCTTTATTCCAACTCGGTGATACTTCACTTGCCACTACACTGTAGAGATAGTGGCGCAGATTAATATAGTTCACCACCCAAATTCGCCCACCTTGTGCCGCGAGTAAGAATCTTCCTCGATAAGGCTTGTCTCCCAGATACAACACCCCATTTGCAGGCGGCTGAACCATCACCATTCCTGGAAGTTGTTTACCCGCGAAATTAATTTCATCGCCAGTCCCTTGAACAGCGTAAGGATTTCCGGCAGCAAGTTGACTTAGCGATCGACCATTTGAATCGACGATCGTGGCTCCTTGAGAAGCCACGATCGATAGTGTTGGTTGCCCCATCGCGATCGCAACCTGCATTTCAATCAGTGAATCCACTGTCCCGACCGATGCGGCAAACGCAGCTTTCGCTCTCTCATTAATTGCCGCTTGCTCTTTTGTATATTTCTTCGGATCGACTGGGGTTAAGGTCGGTTTCGCAATAGGGGATTTCTGAACGGTTGGAGATGGAGTAGGCAACGCAAATGAACTTGGAACCGTAGTGGGTGTGATTCCTCCAGTGGAAGCCTGTGGAGCAGGTTTTGCTTCGGTTTGGGTGTGCTGGTTCAGATGCAGTCCTGCAATTGGAATTAGTGCAAGGAATGGGACAAGCAACCAGGGACGCTGTTTTAGCCACTCTAGAATCAATTTACGCCACATAAAAAACGATCGGAATTCAGGATTAAATATCGGATAGCCTCTTCACCTTAAAGCATGTTTGAGAACGATTGAAAGTTCTTTCGCTCTCGTTCCGTTCCCGCCCTGAAATGAATTTCGGGCTAACCGACGAAAGTCTACTGAAGTAGACTGGGAGCCAGTTTCAAGTTCTTAGTCCATTTCTAATGGACTTTCGCCGATTAGCCCGAAATTCTATTTCAGGGCGGGACGCTGCAACGAACGACACTTCTCAAACACCTTCTTACCCTCTATTCAATCCCAAATCCCAAAATCCGCCTACCAGCCTTTTTCAGCTTTATCCAAAACGTACAGTGCAACCGATTGGATTTGATCCTCATTCAAGCGACCTTTAAACGAAGGCATTGCACCTTTACCATTCGTGACTTGAATCACGATCGCTTCAACCGTATCTTTCCCGTTTGCCACTAACGCATCTTTTTTCAGCGTTTTTGCTGGATTAATCGCGTTTCCGCCACCAGCATGACAAGCCGCACAATTTGCATTAAACACTTTCGCACCTGCTGCCGCATCCGCTGCCCATGCAGGTTGGTTCATCCCTAATAGAAATAGAACCGAAAGTGCGATCGACATCACCAGTGTTCTCATTCTCTGAATTGTCTTCATCGTTTATCTCTGAAACATCAATCAGCGAGGAATACTCGCCAGTGCTCATGCTGTCTTTGCAGATTTCCGCTCGTCAAAAGACAGTTTGTAGAACATTAAATTTACGAAATTTATCTTAATAATTAGTTACACTTTGAACGCGAATCTAGAAACACGCTCTGATGCAGTAGCATATTTGTTACCTACAACAATTATTCAAAAAGTTAGGATTTCGGAGAAAAGGGTCAACGATCGACACAATTGAATTGATCCACATCAAATTATTAAGAGAATCTATAGTCATACTTTGGTCGATTTAATCATTAGAAAACTCCCGAAAAAACGGCGAAATTTAAGACGACTATTTATTCAACTCGATACCAAACCAAGATACGATTTGAATGCAGTTAAATTTCTTATTGTTTGAATTTAGAATTCCTTTAGTTCGAGTCGCTTTTTTAGTAGACGGGCGTTCCTAAAGACGATAATCTTATTTCAATCCAACAGTTGAATTTAATACATTCAACCGTATGGTTGCCCGGACAAATAGAAACCATTGATTCGACTCAATCGTTTCTACAGCGTTCAAAAAGACAGATATTTTCTCATAAAAATACGCAAGCGTGGTTCGTTCTTACTGACCGTTAATCACTCAAAGATTCAGCCATTTCAAATTTGTTTAATCAACAAAGAGAGAAGCTGAAACAACGATTTCAAGTCAATTTGTGACGAGCTAACTGCTTCTGTGAAACTCCCCCAAATCATTCGATTTGCTGCGGGAGAAGCCTTGCTATCCTTGGAGACTCGACATGACCGAATTCAACTTCTTGACGCGCCGAAAGTTTTTGTGGACGGCTAGTGCAGCAGCAGGAGCCGTCACACTGAAAGGCTGTGCAATTAACCCGCCTTCCCCGTCCGATCTATCCCCAAAAGCCCAAGCACTTTCGCTTTCGCCTGCCGAACTACCCGAAACCGCTCGGATCAAACTCGGCTACATTGCGATCGCTGAATCTGCACCTTTGATTATTGCCAAAGAGAAAGGATTCTTTGCTCGCCATGGCATGAGCGATGTAGAAATCTCCAAGCAGCCCTCTTGGGGAGCCGCTCGCGATAATGCAGAATTAGGTTCCGCAAACGGTGGGATTGACGGTGGACAATGGCAAATGCCGATGCCGCATTTGTTGAGTGAAGGTCTCATTACCAAAGGAAACCGTAAGATTCCGATGGTTGTCTTAGCACAACTCTGCACTCATGGAAACGGGGTTGCGGTCGCAAACACCCACACTGGGAAAGGCTTTGAGTTAAACCTTGCTAAATCTGGAGCAGCAGATTACATTCGCGAACTAAAGCAGCGAGGAATCCCATTCAGAGCCGCTTACACGTTCCCGAAGGCGAACCAAGATTTCTGGATTCGGTACTGGATGGCAGCAAATGGAGTTGACCCCAACACTGAAATTAACTTGATGGCGGTACCATCGGCGCAAACAGTTGCCAACATGAAGACCGGAACAATGGACGCTTTTAGTACTGGCGATCCTTGGCCCTATCGGATTGTGCGAGATGGTGTTGGATTCTTGGCTGTATTAACGGCTCAAGTTTGGCAATATCACCCTGAAGAATACCTCGCGGTTCGTCGAGAGTGGATTGAGAAGAATCCAAAAGCCACCAAAGCAGTGCTTAAGGCAGTCATGGAAGCTCAGCAATGGTGCGACAAGGCAGAGAACAAAGAAGAACTCTCGCGCATTTTGGCTCAGCGTAAGTACTTCAATGTTCCGCCGAATTTCCTGCGCGGTCCTTATGCGGGCGAATACCAACTCGGCGATACCAAGCGGACAGAGAACAATCCAGAACTCGCAGTCAAGTACTGGAAAGACGGCAGAGGTAGCGTTTCTTATCCGTACAAGAGCCACGATTTATGGTTCCTGACCGAAAGCGTGCGCTGGGGATTCTTGCCGCAAGGTGCATTGGGTGAAGCCGATCGCATTGTCAACGAAGTGAATGGCGAGAAGTTCTGGCGAGAAGCCGCTCAAGAATTAGGTTTGGCACAGTCTGACATTCCGCAGCAGACCACTCGTGGTGTTGAGAAGTTCTTTGATGGTGCGGAGTTCGACCCGACCAAGCCCCAAGCTTACCTCGATAGTTTGAAGTTCAAGAGTTTGAAAGCCTAGTCGCGACTAGGAACAGCGTGAATCACAGTCTCACATTGCAGTAAGGAGAATCGACATGACAGCTACGTTGGGTAAAAGCAGACCTGGATTCGGTGGAATCAATTTATCAAAGCTAGGTAAAGAACTCGCGCCTCCCTTGATCGCGATCGCAATTTTCTTGATCGTTTGGGAATTGCTCTCTGCCTCGAAAGTGATTCTGTTGCCACCGCCGTCGAGCTTGTGGACAGACGAACGGACACGTGAACTATTGTTCTATCCGTTCTTCGATCGCGGGGGCACCGATAAAGGGATTTTCTGGCAAACCTGGGCATCGCTGCAACGGGTGGCAATTAGCTATACCGCAGCAGCCATTGTTGGAATCGCGCTCGGAATTCTAGTCGGAACCAAGCCGCTCATCTCAAAAGCGCTCGATCCGCTGTTCATGTTCTTGCGTACTGTTCCGCCGTTGGCATGGGTGCCGATCTCGCTGGCAGCGTTGCAGAAGAACGAACCTGCGGCACTGTTCGTGATTTTCATTACTGCGATTTGGCCCATCTTGATTAACACCGCTGTGGGTGTGAAAGAAATTCCTCAGGACTACAACAACGTTGCAAAAGTACTGCAAATCTCACCGAAAAAATACTTCTTCAAAATTTTGCTGCCGTCTGCACTGCCTTACATCTTTACCGGAATGAGAATCTCGATCGGTCTTGCATGGTTGGCAATTATCGCAGCAGAAATCGTGATGTCGGGGATTGTAGGAATCGGTTTCTTCATCTGGGAAGCGTATCAGAACAACTACATCAGTGAAGTGATTCTGGCATTGTTCTACATCGGTGCAGTCGGTTTGTTGCTTGATCGCTTCGTGGGCTGGATTCAGTCCCTCATCGTTAAACAGTAATTACTAGAGGGAGGACAAGCACATGACGAGTTTCGTTTCAGTCGAACAGGTTGAAAAGTCCTTCCCGCTTCCTGGCGGGGACGAGTACCTGGCACTCAAAGGCATCGATTTACAAATCAAGAAAGGCGAATTCATTTCTCTGATTGGTCACTCTGGTTGCGGCAAGTCTACGCTGCTCAATATGATTGCAGGCTTAGACAATCCGACAGGTGGGATTGTGACGCTCGAAGGATTAGTGGTGAAACAACCCGGTCCCGATCGCATGGTGGTGTTTCAAAACTATTCGCTCTTACCCTGGTTAACGGTGCGTGAGAACGTGGGTTTGGCAGTCGATGAAGTTTTGACCGAGAAACCCCAAGCAGAGCGCAATGAACTCACCGAGAAATACATCAAGTTAGTCGGACTCGGACACGCGATCGACAAGTATCCTCACGAAATTTCTGGGGGGATGAAGCAACGGGTCTCGATCGCTCGTGGTTTGGCAATTCAACCGAAACTGTTACTGCTCGATGAGCCGTTCGGTGCGTTGGATGCGTTGACTAGAGGGAACCTGCAAGAGCAGTTGATCAAAATTTGTGAGGAAAATCAAGTCACAGCGGTGATGGTGACTCACGATGTGGATGAGGCTGTGTTGCTTAGCGATCGGATCGTGATGCTCACAAATGGTCCAGGGTCCAAAATCGGCAACATCCTCGATGTGGACATTCCTCGCCCGCGTCGCCGGATGGAAGTGGTGAAGCACCCTAGCTACTACAGCTTACGCAGTGAACTGATCTACTTCTTGAACCAGCAAAAGCGCGTGAAGAAGATTCGAGCGCAGAAAGTCGCAACGGTTGCCCGTCATGGTTTAGAGAAAGTCAATCTCGAAATCGGATTTGTGCCGCTCACCGCTTGTGCTCCGTTGGCAGTAGCAAAAGAGAAAGGCTTCTTCACCAAGCATGGTTTGGATGAAGTGTCTCTCGCTCGTGAAACAAGCTGGCGTGGGATTGTAGACGGCATGACTGCTGGTTATCTCGATGCGGCTCAAATGCCTGCTGGAATGCCGCTTTGGATTACGCTGGGTGGCAACGAGCGGAATGACAATCCTGCCGTTGTGACTTCGCTCACGATGACCCGCAACGGCAACGGAATTACGCTCGATCGACGCTTCAAAGAACAAGGCATCAACACCTTGGAAGACTTTAAAGCAATGGTGGATCGCTCTCCTGAAAATCCGCACCGCTTCGGCGTGGTTCACCCGTCCTCGATGCACAATATGCTGCTGCGGTACTGGTTAGCAGCAGGTGGAATTGACCCCGATCATGATGTGCATCTGCAAATCATTCCGCCCGCTCAGATGGTGGTGGACTTGAAAGCAGGCACGATCGATGGATTCTGCGTCGGTGATCCTTGGAATCTGCGCGCAGAGCGTGAAGGAGTCGGAACCACGATCGCATCAGACATCGACATCTGGCGTGGTCACGTCGGTAAAATTCTCGGTGTGCGCGAAGAGTGGGCAGCGAAATATCCGAACACTCACATTGCACTGGTAAAAGCGCTGCTCGAAGCTTGCCGCTATTGTGCAGATCCTGCGAACACGACCGAAATTCGTCAGATTCTGGCACGTAAGGAATATGTCGGGACTCAGGTAGAATATATTCAACTTGGGTTGGGAGTCTCTGATCCGGCACATCACTTATTCTTTGGGGAAGGCGCAAACCGTCCGAGCCGGACTGAGCAGCTTTGGATTATGACGCAAATGGCGCGTTGGGGAGACATTCCTCTGCCGCGCAACTGGGTAGAAGTGTTAGAAAAAACTTGCCGTGTGGATGTCTTTAGTACCGCTGCACGTGAGTTAGGTCTAGCAGAACTGAGCTACGCCCGGAACAAGATTGAATTGTTCGACGGTGTTCCGTTCAACTCTGAAGATCCGATCGCTTATCTCAACAGTTTGGCGATCAAGCGCGACTACACGATGGCAGAAATCAATCTGCGACCCGCTCGATCTGTTGCTTAGTTTGAATTGGGGCATCTACAAAAATGCCCCGAATTGACTCTAGTTTCGCTGTCAATTCCTAACCTCAGAGTCTTACCACTATGAATCTCCCCATTGCAATGAACACACAACAAACCGCGACCGTCAATGCTGTGCGGTCATCCTTAGCTCAACCGTTCCTAACGCTGGAAAACGTTGTTAAAGTTTACAACACCCGCAGCGGTCCTCAAACGATCATCAAAGAGATCAACCTGGAAGTCCAACAAGGTGAATTTATCTGCGTGATCGGTCACTCTGGCTGCGGCAAGTCCACGATGCTGAACACGGTTTCAGGCTTCGTGACTCCGACTGAAGGCGAAGTGAAACTGAGAGGAAAGCTGGTTGAAAAGCCGGGTCCCGATCGCATGATGGTGTTCCAAAACTATGCACTTCTGCCCTGGCTCACTGCATTCGAGAACGTTTATTTGGCGATCGATTCTGTGTTTCCGCAGAAGTCGCACGCTGATAAAAGCGCGATCGTGAATGAACACCTAGCGATGGTGGGACTTTCGGAAGCCGCTCAGAAAAAGCCGCCTCAGTTATCGGGTGGGATGAGACAGCGCGTGGCGATCGCTCGTGCCTTGTCGCTGCGTCCTGAAGTGCTGGTGCTCGATGAACCGTTCGGAGCATTGGACGCGATTACCAAAGAGGAATTGCAGGAAGAACTGGCGAAAATCTGCTTGGATCACGGTTGTACGGTGTTGATGGTGACACACGACATTGACGAAGCGTTGTTCCTTGCCGATCGCTTAGTGATGATGACGAACGGACCCGAAGCAACGATCGGTGAAATTCTCACGATTCCGTTTGCTCGTCCTCGCGATCGTGCTCAAGTGATGGAAGATCCGCTCTATTATGATCTGCGAAACGAAGCGTTAGACTTCCTCTACAACCGCTTCGCCCACGACGACACGCACTAAGAAATGGGGAGTCGGGAATGTGTTGTATTCATTCCCGATTTTCTTCTCTGTGCTCTATTCAATCTCGATCGAGCTTCACTTTCAGTTGACGATACTGAATCTGGAATGGTTCTAGAGTTGCGATCGTGCCGTTACGCTCTGCAATTTCTAAATCATACGGCATGGTTGTACAAGGTTCCATTACCAATACATAGTAGTCATTCCAGCCGCCGTAGCTCTGGAACATCCAAACATACGGAAAATCAATTAGATTAAAGTTCATCATCAGAGTGGAGCGCGATCGCGGATTTCTCACGCCACATTGCCCGATCGCGAGTCCAGAACTGTAGTAGAACTCTTGAAGCTGTGACGATCGCTCTGGAGTTCGATTGAGGTAAACCACTTCACCATTTTTGTCGATCGCAGTTGGAAACTTGGTCTTTCCAGGCTGTCCGATGATGCGACTGAAATCGAGCACCACAGGTTCAATGTCGCAGTCAGGGAGAATGATTTCATCTCCGGCTTCGATTGCGATCGCGGCGTGTTGTTTGAACAAAAATGAAACCGATTGCTCTGAAAGATTCTGAAATTGATAATTCACATCGACTTGAGAACCTTCGATGCGGATGGTCTTTTCCACGTTCACTGGAACCGTTTGGCAAGTTAAGCCTAATCGGAGGCTAGATTCCCCTTGCTCCAGGATGTTCCAAGCCTGCGACCAGAATTCCCCATGATCGACTAATTGCCGCCCTTGGAACTCACCAGCGGCATCATTCGGAAAGATTTCGTCCCAGCCCCCTGTCCAATGTCGATCGAACGATTCCCCGATCGCGATCGATCTGGTCTGCGTCGAATCATAGTGTGAAGGATGCCAGATCCAATCATGCCCAGTGCGTTTATCGAGTAAGCGATCGATGCGTGCTCCCAGATCGGGACGAATCACGACCGCAATTTCCGCATTCTCTAGCATCATCTCGGTTTGCAAAAGTTCTCGCTGCAAGGATCTATCCTCAGAAACAGTCCTGCAAATCCTACCGCTATCTTAAAATCCTTCTCGTCTCTCTAGAGAAACAGGATTGCTGCGAGTGCCTCTAGTATGAAGAAAGATTAAGAATGCTAAGTTTTGTGTATTTTGTCAGATTTCGTTTAGCAAAGAAGAGAAAAATCAGGTTAAATCTAAAGAAAGTGTTAAGAATTATGAGAACGATTAGAATCTCTACAAGATCACTCTACCGTTTGCAGGTCACTTTGCGGCAACCGAAGTCACCTTTTATGGTTCTTAATGCAGCGTTAACCCCTATTTTTCCTAGGAGCGGTTCCGATGCAATTAATTTCACGATCGACCCAATCGTCTCCGTCTACCCATTCACCTTCTATACAAGCTCCCTTATCTGAAGCTCCAGAACGAGTCGTCGTTTTGATCGATGGTGCAAATCTGTTCTACGCAGCAATGCAGCTTGGATTAGAAATTGACTATACCCGCTTATTGCATTGTTTAACCAAAGGTCGATTGCTGGTTCGAGCTTACTTTTATACCGGAGTCGATCGCACCAATGAAAAACAACAGCGATTTCTGCTTTGGATGCGTCACAACGGCTATCGAGTCGTTGCTAAAGACCTGATCCAACATCCAGACGGCTCTAGAAAAGCAGATTTGAACATTGAAATGGCAGTCGATATGCTCACACTCTCACAGCACTGTGACAGAATCGTGCTGCTTAGTGGTACAGGTGATTTAACTTATGCAGTCGATCACGTTGCCTACCGGGGTGTACAAATCGAAGTGGTGAGCTTACCGACCATGACCAGTGATAGCTTGATCAATGTGTGCGATCGCTTTGTTGACCTATCCAAACTAAAACCTGAGATTGAGAAGCTCCGACCTGTTCAAGCTCGAATTCCCGATTGAACCCGCCACAGTCCTGCATACACTCGATCGAGTTCAAGTAGCTCTTCATGAGTTCCTTGCTCAACAATGCGACCGTATTCCATCACATAGATACAGTGAGCTTGTCTGATTGTTGAAAGCCGATGCGCGATCGCGATCGTGGTTCGGTGCTGTGTGATGGTTTCAAGCGATCGCTGAATGGCTGCTTCAGTTTCGTTATCCACCGCAGAGGTTGCTTCATCGAGAATCAAGATAGGCGGATCTTTAAGGATTGCTCTTGCGATCGCGAGTCGTTGTCTTTGTCCGCCAGATAGTTTCTGACCGCGTTCACCCACGATCGTGTCATAGCCTTGTGGCAACTGTGCAATAAATTCGTGAGCTTCTGCAAGTTTCGCCGCTTGAATGACTTCTGCTCGACTAGCATCGAAACTGCCGTAAGCGATGTTCTCTGCAACGGTTCCATGAAATAGGAACACTTCCTGACTGACCCAACCGATACAACGTCGTAGGTCACGTAATTGCAATTCTCGAATATCAATGCCATCAATCAGAATCTGACCTTGCTGAATCTCGTAGAATCTAAGCAACAGTTTGACTAAGGTACTTTTTCCTGAGCCTGTTGCCCCTACAATTCCGATCGTTTGTCCGGCAGGGATGTGCAGCGATAGCTCTTTAAGTGCAGGAGTGCGATCGCGATAGGCAAAGGTAATGTTCTGAATGTCCACATCACCTTTGACTTGATGTGTGGGAAGCAATCGGTTTCCGGTTGGAATCTCGATCGGGGTATCTAAGAGATTCATCACGCGATTGATCGATGCCATTGCTCTTTGATACTGATCTAGCGTTTGTCCCAATGTTGTAAAGGGCCACAACAACCGCTGAATAATAAACACCATGAAGCCATAAGTTCCGACTGAAAGGCGACCATTTGCAGCTTCAATTCCACCGAGAAACAAGGTTGCCGTAAATCCAATCAAAATCACAAATCGAATCAAGGGAACGAATGCCGCAGAAAGATCGATCGCTTTTCGATTACTCGATCGATACGCTCCACTCTCTACACCGACTCGATCGAGTTCATAGTCTTCCGCCGTAAAACTCTTAATCGTCGCAATCCCCGACAAGTTATTCGCCAATCTTGCGCTAATCAATCCTGATTTCTGTCTGACATCCGCATATCGTGGAGCCAATCGATTCTGAAACACGATCGATCCCCACAAAATAAATGGAATCGGCAACAGTGCCAGCCACGAAACCGAAGGTGCAAATGCAATAAATGTTCCACCTACTAACAATACCGTGGTGAGAAACTGCAAAATCTGATTTGCACCACTATCGAGAAATCTTTCAAGCTGATTAATATCATCATTGAGAATGGCAAGTAGATTACCTGTAGTTTCAGTTTCAAAAAAGCTCAGCTCTAATTCTTGTAAATGCTGGTAGGCATCCAACCGCAAATCATGCTGCATATTTTGAGCCAGATTTCGCCATTGTCGATCGTAGAAATATTCAAATACCGATTCCAATCCCCAAATCAACAGCGTCAGGAATGAAATGAATGTCAGTTGTCCGATGAGATCGGTGATTCCGAGTGCAGCAATCCAAGAGCGATCGCGACTCACCACAATATCAACCGCAATCCCGATTAAGTAAGGCGGCGCGAGATCAAAGACTTTGTTGAGAACTGAATAGACGCTGGCACGGAGAGCTTGAGAACGATAAACGCGATCGTAGTTAAACAATCGCTGGAGCGGGTGAGGCTTGGCAGATGGCATAATTACTAAATCCAAGTAATCTCACTATGCTACAACTTGTCGTTTTATTTTGCAGCGCTCACAGCTAGAGAGAAATTAAGCGACGATGCTTGCAATCTCTATAGCTGGCTAAGCGTATTATCGAGTTTTTCTGCGATCGCACTTACCCAGTTTTCGTCCTGCCGCGTATAACTCCGAGGCGCATTCGCTCCTAAAATCAGAACGCCATCTTTCCCGATCGGCTGACAAATCACGCCTTGAGTATTTTCAGGCAGATAGTCGAACTCAATCTTTCCAGGGTAAACATTCAACGCGACTAGATAAATTGGTTTTTGCTTATCGAGAACTCGCTGCAAGATTGCGCCTAGTTTCACTTCTTTGTTTGGGCTGAGAATGCCGCGACGGAGAAGAACTCTACCGCGATAGTAGACGATTAGCGATCGCGTAACGGTATTCGTCAGCAAAATATGGGACACCCAAGCTAACTCAGTTTTTACCGCTTCTGGCAAATCTGGATCAAGCTCAAAACCTTCGTCGCCAATCAACTCGACACTATCCGGGGTTCGGGGTTGAATTTGCTGCCAGATTAAGCCCGTCAGAATCAGAATCGCGCTCAAAATCACGCCCATCACATCGGATCGCGCTTGAGAATTGGTCAGATCAGGGGTGAGAATTCGATTGGTGAATAACAAACTTCCGCCGAGAATGCCGACAGCGATCGGTAAAAGTCGTAAAATTCGATTCGGATCAGGCTTTGCCATAGTCAGTTGTTGAACGATACTCTTTTACCGTACAGGAGGAAGGGATTTGCTGGATCTGTTGAGTGCAGGATTAGTGTCAGGGTGGCTCAAACTTGCCGGATTACCCACTTCGTTTGATCCGAGTGAAATGATCGCTCACACAACGGTTCAAACTCCTTTTTGGCGATCGAACGATCCAACAGCAGAAAAGCTTGTCAAAGACTATCTCAAATTCCTCAATTCTCAAGGTCTAAAATCTGACGAACAAGGAATCTGGCTGCAATCTGGAGCGAATTTGCTATTCAGCAATCGGGGTACAACTCCGGTTCCTGCGGCTTCTTTGACAAAAATTGCAACCTCACTCGCATCACTGCAAACTTGGGGCGCGAATCATCAGTTTGAGACGCTGATTAGTGCAACAGGCACGATCGAGAATGGCACACTTCAAGGCGATTTGATTATTCAAGGCGGCGGTGATCCATTGTTTGGGTGGGAGGATGCGATCGCAATTGGTAACGCGCTTCAAAAACAAGGAATTAAGCGCGTTTCAGGCAATCTAATCATCACCGAAAGCTTTATGATGAGCTTTCGAGATGAAGCCGCTAAATCCGGTGAACTTCTGAAAAAAGCTTTGAACTCTAAAATTTGGGATGAGGAGATTCGAGATGAGTTCGGTGCTAAGGAAATGATCCGCCCGACGATCGAAATAAAAGGCAATGTGCAGACTGGATCAGCGAATCCAACACAAGTTTTATTGAAATACCGATCGCTTCCCTTAGTTCAATTGCTCAAGTATCTCAATGTTCACAGTCAGAATGAGATGTCACAACTGTTAGCGGACAATCTGGGAGGTGCAAAGACTGTGATTGAAAAAGCTTCTCAAGCTGCGAATATTTCACCTGATGAATTGCGGTTAGTAAACGGATCTGGACTCGGAACAGACAATCGAATATCACCTCATGCAGCTTGTGCGATGTTTGCTGCGATCGAGCGAATGATGCACCCGTTGAACTTATCGATCGCTGATTTTTTCCCAACCTCCGGAGTTGATCTCGACGGAACAATGGAAAATCGTACCATTCCAAAACACTCTGTGATTAAAACTGGAACCTTAAATCAAGTGAGTGCACTAGCTGGCGTTGTTCCGACTCGCGATCGCGGTTTAGTCTGGTTTGCCATCATTAATCGCGGTACAGATATTCTCGAACTGCGACATCAGCAAGATCTACTCCTCCAAGCTTTGCAGAAAGAGTGGGGGTCTGATGTTGATGCAACAGTGATTCAACCCACAGAATTAAAGCAAACTGCGCCCGAACAGCGGATCGAAATTATGCAGAATCGCGGTTAAAAGCAAGACTACTGTAGAGATGGAACGCTGAACCCCACAATGAAGAGTCATAAGCTTCGAGATGTGCGGGAATTCGATCGAGCAATAATGGAAACTCGATCGCGGTTTCTGCAAATACGGCAAAGTCTGACCACGTTGGCTGTTCAGAAATCTGCTCATTTAGAAAGTTCAGCAAACTATTCCAGTGCAGTCGATTGATCGATTGATCAAGCTCGATCGTGGCATCCCCCATCGCACCAAATCCAATTCCTTGGTCAAAGTGGTACCGCCAATCGCACGATCGCAAAATGCAACGTCTCTTTGGCAAATGCAGATCACAAACTTGCACATAATCTAAGGTTTCCTCTTTGCGCTGTCGCTCAATTTTTCTAAGTGAACCATTCAACACACGCTCGAAGATCGGTAACTGTCCTTCAACTCTGTGCAAAACTTCTGACCAATTAAACGTCAGTGATCCAAGCTGTCCGGTTTCGTTATGACAAACGACGACAGCTTGCGGCGCATAGTCGAGAAAATACAGCACTTCAAACACTGGAATTTCCTTGAGTGCAGATTCAGTCGTGCAGAATGCTGGAATGTTTGCCGCTCTAAGTTGTTGCTGGTAAAAGTTTAGTTCCCCGATCGCGCCTAATCGATACACTTTCCAGCCTCGATTCGGTAGCTGCAATCGCGCCGTATACACATCTAAATTGAAAATTCGAGCAAAGTCTTTTGCTGCTTGAGTCCGAGTTTCAGGGGGAATTGCTTCGAGAATTAATAAGCCCGGTTCAATGTTCTCTGGTGCAGATTTCGCTTGCTCGATCGCTTGTTGTCTGAGTGCCTGAGTTTTCGTTGCAATTCTCTGAAGTCCTTGTCGAGCATGAGACACAATCTTAGGATGCGTCACAGACTTTAGAAGCTGCTGATAGAGTGTGGTCGCGCCCTCAAAATTCTCAGACACTTCGTACAGTCTCGCTTTGTACAAATGTCCCCAAGGGTTCTGAGGCGAGGCTTGAAGAAACTCTTTCAACAATCGTGCCGCTAGGTTGTAATCTTGGCGATCGAAGGCTGCCGCAATCTGATCCAGTGACATAATCCCACACGAAAATCTGCCTTTTTAGGTTTCACTCTCAGCGCGACTTTCTACCAGTCCAGCAATGAGCGAAATCGCAGCGATCGGAGCCGTAACCGCTCTTAAAATCCGTTTTCCAAGTGTGACAGGCTGATAGTGATGTGCGATCGCGCTTTCAATTTCCCCGGTTGTCCATCCGCCTTCAGGTCCGATCGCAACAATCACCGAATTTCCAAACTCGCAGTTCAATAAATGCTGTGATGAACTCCGCTCTGCACAAATGTAATGAGAATCAGCTTTTAACTCTTCTAATGCAACCTTAAAAGGCATCGGTTCTAGAATCGTTGGCACGATTTGGCGTTCGGATTGTTCTGCGGCTTCCTGGACAATTCTGCGCCAGCGATCGAGCTTATTCCCGCTCGGATTGAGTAAAGTACGATCGCTCATCACAGGCGCAATACAAGCAACTCCCAATTCTGTCACCTGCCGCACGACATCATCAAATCCCGTTTTCGGTAGCGCTAACATTAACGTAATTGAGACTGATAACTCTGACGATGCTTGTAGCGATTCGATTAGTGTTGCTTGATCGGATTCGAGGATCGCAATCCAGGTTTGTCCTTTGCCATCAAGGGCGATAAAGCGATCGCCCTTTTTCAATCTCAAAACTCGCTGAAGGTAATGCTGTTGTTCTGAAGACAAAGAGACGATCGAGCCTTGTCCCTGCGATTCAGCAATCACTAATCGTTGTAGTTGTGACATAGTTTCTACTCCTGAGCAGCGGTCAGAATTGCCTGATACAGTGCAGAGAAGTATCACAGACGATCATCACAAATCACCCCAAGCTTTCAAGTTCTCTATCTCCCCCTGAAAGCCTGCGACATCATTGTAGAGATCGATTCCTCGACCTGCTAATTCTTGCTGAAATTCAATTAGCGAAAGTCCCGATAGTTCTCGCGCTTTCCCAAGGTTGAGCTTCTTCTGCTGAAATAGTAAGATTGCAATCTCGCGCTTTAACTCTGACTCAGAAATCTGTGCAGCCTGAAGAATATCATCAGAAATAATAACACTCATAACTCTAATCTCCTAAGAGCAAACCGCTAATTCAAATTCCTCAAGTGCCTGACTCACACCTACAATTTTCGCACGTTGCATAAACTGAGGAATCAGATCAATCACAGCAAAACTTGGAAAAGTTGGGCTGACTGAAACTTCTCGATATTCTCCAGCCTCCAGAACATTGATTTTTAATTTCCCTTTTGTGTAAATCCAAAGTTCAGGAACACCTAACGCTTGATAAGCGAACAATTCGGTTTTAGAAGTGACATCAGTTTCGATCGCTAAATCTGGCGGCGGATCAACCGTTAAATCGATCCGATCTTTGCCAATCACCGCTTGATAGTTCTGAATGTAAAAACAATCATCTGGTTCGATGCCTGCTGACATTTCCTCACGTTTGAACGTCGTTGATCCAAGCGGTTCCCAACGTCGTTTCTGAGCCTTGAGCAAGAGTTTAACTAAATCCGCGATGAAGACTTTCGATCGCTCATGTTCCGGCAGTGGAGCCATAATTTCTAACGTTTGATCCGCATACGCAATTCGCGACAATCTTCGATCGCCTAATTCTCCTAAAATTTCCTCAAATCGCTGCCACGAAACAGGCTGAAGTGTCACCCGTTCCCCTGGCTCTAACTGCAATCGAATTGAAGTTGATAACATAAACTCAATAAAAAAGGGCGCTGTTCACGCCCCTCTAGTTTATACCTCAGTGAATTCGTGGATTCGATCGAGACCGAAGCGATCGCAGAAATCCCCAAAACTCTCACCCGGTTTTCGCTCTTTCTTGAACAAGATAAACACTGGCTCGAACACCGTTTCCAAATCATCCATGTTCATCTTCTCGATAAACACTTTCGCTAATCGAGTTTGATTCGGAGCCGCACCCATCCAAACTTGATAAGTATTCGGACCATTTCCCACAAATGCTAACTCCGCCAAATACGGACGCGCACATCCATTCGGGCATCCCGTCATCCGCACGATAAATGATTCATTGGGCAAGCCCACTTTATCGAGCAGTAACCGAATTCGAGTCAAGACAGGTAAGCTCACTCGCTCAGATTCTGCGGTCGCTAGTCCACAAGTCGGCAACGCAGGACAAGCCATCGAATCCCGAACTAATGGATCAACTTTGTCCGGACGCTCGATTCCATGTTCGCGCAGCAGTCGATTGATGCGCTGTCTGTCTTCTGGCTTGATGTCGTAAAGCAGAACGTTCTGGCTCGGAGTCAGCAACATGGGGAGATTGTATTTGCTCACAATCTTCCGCAGTACTGTCTTGAGTCTAAAACCGCTCTCGTCTTTGATTCGACCATTTTGGATCGAAATGCCGTAGAACAGTTTGCCGTCTCCTTGTGCATTCCAGCCTAAATAGTTCAGGAACTTGAATTCGGGCAACGATCGGGATGGCTCGATCGCTTTTCCGAAATATTCCTCAACTTTGGCGCGGAACTTCTCAACGCCCCATGCTTCGACGAGATATTTCATCCGCGAATGTCTGCGGTCAGATCGATCACCGTAATCGCGCTGCGTTGCCACGATCGCTTTGACGACATCGTACACGTCCGCTTTATCCACATACCCGAGCGGATCTGCCAATCGTGGGAAGGTTTCTTCTTTCCCGTGGGTGCGTCCGAGTCCGCCGCCGGCATAGACGTTAAAGCCTTCGAGTTCACCCTGATTGTTTGTTAACACGACCAGCGAAACATCTTGAGAGAACAAATCGATCGAGTTATCTCCCGGAACCGTCACCCCAATCTTGAACTTACGCGGCAGATAGTACGTTCCGTAAATCGGCTCTGGTGAATCTTCAATGTTCGAGCCGTTAATATTGCGCTTCCGGGCTGCGACCACCTCTGGATCTTCTTCACCTGTTACCGCTTTCTCACCATCGAGCCAAACTTCGTAATAGGCTCCCGACTGTGGCGTTAACAAGTCCGCGATGTTATTCGCATATTTTCGAGCGTATTCGTATTCAGGGCGATTTCTAAACGGTGCAGGCGGAGACATCACATTTCGATTGACATCACCACAAGCGCTTAGGGTTGATCCCATGCTTTTGACGATCGCGCTAATTGTCGCTTTTAAATTCTTTTTCAATACGCCGTGAAGCTGAAACGCTTGACGGGTTGTGACGCGAATCGTGTGATTGCCGTACTCGTCGGATAAGCGATCGATCGTTAAATATAATTCCGGCGGCACGAATCCACCCGGCGATCGCGTTCTCAGCATCATCGAATAGTCTTTTTCTTGACCTTTGACGCGATTATCGCGATTGTCTTGCTGATAAGAGCCGTGAAATTTGATGAGCTGAATGCCGTCATCGCTGAATGCGTTCGTATCAAGCCGCAATTCTGAAGCAACAGGTTCACGCAGGAAATTACTGCGCTCTTTGATGCCTTCAACTTTGGAGGGTTTGCGGACGATGGGAGTAGAAGAAATAACCATTGAACTAAGTGACTGCTGCGATCGTGTAAAGACAACAATGCGGCGCTTGAACGATCTCAAGCTGCCGTAAGCATTTATTCCCGGTAAACCGCTCGGAATTGTGTTATTTCAGTCTATCACGATCATCGATTCGATTGTGCGGAAGACGGTGTTAAATTCTGTTCCTGAATAATGTGATCGAGCAATCCTTGACAAGCATCGAGTAATAAATTGATCACAACGTTAAAGCCTTCTGTGCCACCATAGTAAGGATCTGGCACTTCTCTCAATTGATGCTGAGTACAGAAGTTACACATCAATTGCACTTTTTCTTGATAAGTGCCCGCTGGATCGATCGAACAAATCGCCTCATAATTCTCGTGATCCATCGCCAGAATCAGATCGAATTCCTCAAAATCCGATCGCTCAAACTGTCGCGCCCGTCCGACTAATTCAATTCCGCGTAATTTCGCCGCTGCGGTCATTCTGCGATCGGGCGGACTGCCAATGTGATAACTCGACGTGCCAGCAGAATCACAAATAATTTCATTTTCCAATCCTGCCTGTCGAATCAAGTGATTCATAATATTTTCGGCAGACGGCGATCGACAAATATTTCCCAAACACACAAACAATAAGCGGTAAGCCATCAGTTTCTACTTCAAATTCATGCACGTATAGAGTAGCGATTGACATCCTCCCACGGCTGAAGCACATGGGATTCCCCACGCAACCGCAGTTGGTTCCTGAACTGCCGTTGCCTCTTCTAGACAAGTCCTTCAAAGGTCTTACACACCATGTCCGATCCGAGCCTGCTAGAAGATCACTTGATATCTAGTTACCCACTAAAAGATCGCTTTCCAGGCATGAATTCCCGTGTGTCCCACGGTACTCAAATGCTGTTTAGTTTTCGCGTTCGTTTGAATCGCCTCGCTGTTTATCGTGTGTTCGCGACCACGTTGCCCCTAAACTTTATGCCTCAAAGTGCTGCACTGTTTCAGCAGAATTTTCACGATGGCAAAGGAGTTTCACCTTGACAAGACAACTGTACCAGAAACGGACGGCACTTTTAAGTGCCCGTGTCGCGTTTCATTCCACAACTAAAAGCCAGTGGGCTTTCACGCTCCCGCCCTACCCTGTAAGATGTGAATATGCAATTGTGGAGCGGAAATCGAATGATTGGAACCTCATCAACCATTAGCGTTTCTCCTGAAATTATGAGCGGAACTCCAGTTTTTGCAGGGACAAGAGTTCCAGTCCAAACCTTTTTAGATTATTTGAAAGCAGGAGAGTCGATCGATGACTTTCTCGACGGATTTCCAACCGTCAGCCGTCAGCAAGTGATCAAACTGCTCGAAGAAATCGGAAGCAGCATCGCGGATCGGGCTGCATGAAAATTCTGATTGATGAATGTATCGATCGAAAACTTGCCAGAGGATTGAGCGATCACGAAGTGAAAACAGTTCCTCAAATGGGCTGAGCAGGCATTAAAAACGGGCAACTCTTGTCGCTGGCTGCCACAGAATTCGATGTGTTTATCACGGTCGATCGCAATTTGCCATCTCAGCAAAATCTAGCTCAATTCGAGATCGCGATCGTCGTCCTAGCTGCACCGTCGAATCGATTAGCAGACCTACAGCCCTTAGTGCCCCAAATCTTGGAGAGTCTGCCTGCCGTGGTAAAAGGGACAGCGATCGTGATCAGTGCAAATTGAAAAACCGAGCTATGAGGTCGTAGCTCGGCTCGATCGATATTGACAGCGCTTAACCCAATCCAGGTAAATTCAAGCCACCTGTGAGGTCTTCCATCTTCTCGCGCATCGTTGCGGTTGAAGTTTCGTAAGCGCTCCGGGTTGCAGCCAACACCAGATCAGACAGCGTTTCAGCATCTTCTTTCAGTGCATCCGGCGAAATCTCGACCTTTAGCGGCTCTTGATTTCCACTCATCGTCACCTTCACCAGCCCGCCGCCGGACTCACCGACAATCTGCATCTGTTCGAGTTCTTCTTGAAGCCGTTTTGCGCCTTCTTGAACCTGTTGCGCTTTCTTGATGGCATCGGTGAGTTCGCGCATTTTGCCAAGCCCGAAGCCAAATCCCTGTCCTTGTGACATAACGTTTTAAATCAGTTAAGAGTGGAATAAGATTGCCGAATCCGACAATCAAACAGCTTCATTATGACACCGCGATGGAAATTCGACGCATTTGGGAAACAAGCGATCGCATAGGGATTTCCCTACCCCAAGCTTCAACCCAAGCGAAAATAATATTCACCTGCAATTTGAGGAATGAATCGTTACAACATGAACAGACTCCTTACCCAGTGATAATACTCAGACGCTTAATAATTAGTGACGGTGAATTCAATCATGGGTAGCCCCTTATGTTTCGCATATATTTAGACGTTTGCTGCTTTAATCGTCCATTTGACGACCAAACACAACCGCGAATTCGAGTCGAAACCGAAGCTGTTCTGGCAATTTTGGAAAACTGCGAAACTGGACAATGGGAACTCATCATTAGCGAGATGGTTGAAACCGAGGTCGCTCAGATTGTTGATGAAGAACGAAGGCAGAGAATCGAGAGAGCATTGCGAATGGCACGCTCAAATATTACGGTGGATGACAGCGTTATCAGTCGGGGGGAATATCTGCAAAACTTGGGGTTTCAGGGGTTTGATTCGATTCATCTTGCCTGTGCTGAGAGTGCTCAAGCTGATGTTTTTTTATCGACAGATGATCGATTATTAAGAAGAGCGTTCCGATACCAGAAAACAATTATCGTGGTGGTAGAAAATCCTGCCGCGTGGTTTATTAAAACAGTACAAGGAGACTTTGACAATGACCCCGATAGAACTTAGACGACAAGGTTTAGCCGCACTGCACAAAGAGCTTGGTTATGTTGGAATGGTGAGGTTTCTGAGCCAATTTGATTCGGGCAAGGGTGATTACACAATCGATCGACATCAGTGGCAGGATAATTTGACGGTTGCAGAGATTGCAGCCCAAATCAAAGAGCGTCGCAATCAGGGGTAATGGGAACGAAGGCGAGAGGCAAATGATTCTCCTGTATGAGGTAAGGTCAGGCAGGATGCCCAACCTACCAAACCTAATTAGAACTCACCCAGCATCTTCACTTCCGGTTCTAACAGCAACGACCATTCCTGATGAACCTGCTGCTGTACATGTCGAATCAGTTGGAAAATATCGGTTGCTGTGGCATTCCCGCAGTTGAGGATAAAGTTTGCGTGACGTTGCGCCACTTGAGCACCTCCGATTTGATGCCCTTTTAATCCCACTTGCTCGATCAGCCAACCTGCTTTGTAGGCTTCTGGATTGCGGAATACGCTGCCGCAACTCGGTAAATGATACGGCTGAGAATTCTGCCGCTGTTGTTTGTGATTTGCGGTCACAGTGTTTACAGCCGTTGGATCTGCGCCCGGTCGCAATTGGAAGGTTGCATGAGTCACATAGCGCGAACTGCCTTGTAGCGCTGAAGTACGATAGGTGTATTGCAAATCTTCGGGCGTGAGCACCTCGATCGAGCCATCCAGCATCAACACCGTTGCTTTTACTAAAATGTCTGAAATGCTGCTCTGATGGGCACCTGCATTCATCACGACTGCACCGCCAACAGTTCCGGGAATTCCCACCGCCCATTCAAAGCCTTGCCATCCTCGATCGGCAAGTTTCCAAGCAAGTCGCGGTAACGGTTCTCCCGCTCCGACGGTCACTTGTCCCGTCGCATCATCGAATTCAGTTAATCTTAAATGTCTCGTCGAAATCACTAATCCTGGCAATCCGGCATCGCTGACAAGCAGATTTGATCCGGCTCCCAACATTGTGACCGAAACGCCTTGTGAGTGCGCCCATTCCAAACTCGCCTGCAATTCTTCGAGGGTGCGGGGAGCGACATACCATTCTGCGGGACCTCCCACCCGGAACGAAGTCAAGGAAGCGAGAGGAACATTAGCTTTTAACACAGCGTCAGTACCAGCGATCGGAATCGTGAGTATCTTAGACCGAATCGGTTGAGTGATCGAAGTGGAAGGAATCGATCGAGATAAATCAGAGCCAGGTGAACGAACAGTCGGGGAATCAATAGAGAGTGTCATAACGTTTCTACAGGTATGGCTTCAACCTGAGATCTGTCACCGCGATTACCAAATTCATAGGGTTCAGATCTCCATTGCACAAAACACAACAAACTAGAGCACAAAGTTAGGATGCAGCTTTCTCAAGACTTTGCTGACAAGCCATGACATCAGGAATAATCTGATTCAGATTACCCGCACCGAGGAAGATCACAAGATCTCCTGGGGTCAGTACTTTTGCGATAAAGTCGCCCATTGCTTGCAGTGATGGTTGGTAGTGCACACTGGAATGCTGTTTCGCGACCAGGTTGGCGAGGGTCTGTCCGCTAATGTCTCCTGGATTCAGCTCACCAGCGCTGTAGATATCACTGAGAATCACTACATCAGCGTCCCCGAACGACTCCGCAAATTCCGTTAAAAAAGTCTGCGTTCGGCTGTACCGATGCGGCTGGAAGATGGCGACCACCCGACGACGCGGATTGAGTTTGCTTGCCTGCAATCGTGCAGCGGCTAACGTCACCTTCAGTTCGCTCGGGTGATGTGCGTAGTCATCAATGAAAAGGATACCGTTGTAGTCACCCCGATGCTCAAAACGACGACGCGCACCCTCGAACGGTGCGATCGCTTTCGCAATGATGTCAAACTCTAACCCCAATAACCGCCCCACTGCGATCGCGGCAAGTGCATTACTTAGATTATGTTGTCCAAGAATTCCGAGTTTAATCTGTCCTAGGACTTGTCCCCGTTCCCAAACTCGCGCCGTTGTACCATCGCCACAGTACTGAATTTGATCAACGGTGTAATCGGCTTTTGTTGCCCAGTCAAGACTGTAAGTAATCGTCGGCTGAATGCGATCGCGAACCGTTTCACAATCAATTGATCCGATTGTGACTTTGCAGCGGTTCGCAAATGTTTGAAACGTTTCAACAACTTGATCTAAATTGCTGTAATGATCGGGATGATCCAACTCTGCATTTGTAATAATCCCAATGTAGGGCGCAAACTTCACGAGCGACCCATCCGATTCATCGGCTTCAGCAACGAGGTAGTCTCCGTGACCAATGCGGGCGTTTCCTTGCCACGCTTTCACTTCTCCGCCCACAATCACAGTTGGATCAAGATTCGCGCCGTACAGCATATAACTGATCAGGCTGCTCGTCGTGGTTTTTCCGTGCGTTCCAGCGACAGCAATACTTTTATAGTCCTGAATCAGTGCAGCGAGAATATCCGATCGATGAAAAATCGGACAGCCTAGCTCTAGAGCAGCGCGATATTCGGGATTTGCCGAATTAATGGCGGTAGAACAGACGACTTGCGGCAAAAGTGCAGTGTGTGTGGCGGGAGGAGTCAGCGTTGCGATCGACCCGACCGCCGCCGTTTGAACCGCAACCGGACGCGATCGAAAATGATCCAGATTTGCGGCATCTTGCCCGATAAAGATTTTGGCTCCCAAACTTTGCAATCGTTCCGTAATATGGCTCGATTTCAAATCTGAACCGGATACGGGTAGCTCACGGTCTAATAACACATAGGCTAGGGCTGACATTCCAATTCCACCGATACCGATAAAATGAAACGGTCTGCCGCTGAAGTCAACTGAACTCAGCATTTTTGCTCCTTACACACCACACCAATGTCACGCGCTATCATATCAAGGATCTCTTTTTACCGATACGGTAATCGGAAACATTTTGATAGGCAATTTAACTTTTGAAAACGTTGCTTTAAAACGAATTGAAAGCAATTTAGTCTATCGAGAAACTAACTCGATCGCAAAGTTCCTATCGAATCCGTCTTGATCAATTAGATACACGCTGATCCCTGCCGATTCCAGACAAGATTCAGATTTTTTAATTCGCGTCTAGAATCCGCAATTCAAACTGCTGCAAAGGTTCACTTTCTCGCGTTTTTCACCTTTCAAACTTGCGAAAAGCGATCGAACCTCTCTTTAAGTTGTTTGCAAGACCAAGTAACTTATCATGGATTGCTGCTTAAATTTGCTGTCTAAATCACCTCTGGAATTTCATTCTTTTCGATAAGAGTGCTACAGATTTTGCCACAACTAATTTGAAATGGCATCTATTTTGTAGAAGTCGTGATTATCACTCTCTCTACCTCTAGAGAGTAATCTAATCGGTTACAAAAGTCTTTTCGCTTCTTTTCATCCTGCCTTGGAGTGAAATTCGGAGTGGCAGAATTCGCGATCGCACCTCCCTCGATTTGTCAGCGCTTGCTGATCCCAATAAATTTGTTGATGAGAAGTGAGGAGCCTTTTACGGTATGATGTGACTCATCAATAGGTATTTATATTCAGAGGGCAAGACGCAGTGGTTAGAGTAGCGATCAACGGCTTTGGACGGATTGGACGCAACTTTTTGCGGTGCTGGGCAGGTCGGGAAAAGACTGGGATCGATTTGGTTGCAATCAACGACACGTCTGATCCAAGAACGAACGCCCACTTGATCAAGTACGACTCGATGCTGGGTAAATTCGCTGGCGAAGTGAGCGCGGACGAAAACACGATCACGGTGAACGGTAAAACGATCAAGTGCACCTCCGATCGCAATCCCGAAAATCTCCCCTGGGGAGCGTGGGATATCGATCTGATTATCGAATCGACGGGTGTGTTTATCTCGAAAGAGGGAGCCACCAAGCATTTGAACGCAGGTGCAAAGAAAGTCCTGATCACTGCGCCTGGTAAGAACGAAGATGGTACGTTTGTGGTTGGTGTGAATCATGAGGATTACGACCATCACAAGCACCACATTATTAGTAATGCAAGCTGTACCACGAACTGCTTGGCTCCGGTCGCGAAAGTGATCCACGAGAATTTTGGCATCGTCAAAGGTACGATGACGACGACTCACAGCTACACCGGGGATCAGCGGATTCTCGATGCCAGCCACCGGGATTTGCGTCGCGCACGTGCAGCAGCGGTTAACATCGTTCCGACATCAACGGGTGCTGCGAAGGCGGTTGCGTTGGTACTTCCCGAATTAGCAGGTAAGCTAAACGGGATTGCATTGCGGGTTCCGACTCCAAACGTTTCGGTTGTGGATTTAGTCGTGAACGTGGAGAAAAGCACGATCGCTGAGCAAGTGAATGCCGTTCTGAAAGAGGCTGCTGAAACCTCGCTGAAAGGCATTCTGAAGTATTGCGATCTGCCTTTGGTGTCGAGCGATCACGCGGGAACCGATGAATCCTCGATTATCGATGCGGCACTAACGATGGTGATGGGCGGCGACATGGTGAAAGTCGTGGCTTGGTATGACAACGAGTGGGGCTACTCTCAACGAGTCGTTGACTTAGCTGAAGTCGTTGCTGCGAAGTGGGAAAGCTAAGATTGTTCGCTCAATAGTTTGAAAGTCCTCGATCGTGATTGCGCGATCGAGGACTTTTGTTTGAAAGGGTCTTAGGAGAATCGATGCTGAAAGATATTGTCGCGGTTAAACCTTTAGAGCACTATCAGCTTTATTTACAATTTGAAGACGGTGTTGAAGGAAGGGTCGATATTAGTAAGCTTGTCTCTTTCACGGGTGTCTTTTCGCCGCTTCAGGATTTGAACTATTTTGCGACTGTTGCAGTGAATTCGGAGTTAGGAACGATCGTTTGGTCATGTGGTGCAGATCTTGATCCAGATGTGCTTTATGCGATCATTTCTCAGCAACCGATTTCGACCTACGAAGATTCTACGATCGTAGCAAGATAACATCTTCTGAAAAATGCTCGAAATCATCTGGTCAGATTACTCTTTATCTCAGAACTGGAAGATTTATCATCAATGAGTAACACCGCAAGAATGAACTATTTCGAGAAAGAGGATGTTTTGCATCTTGTCATTTCGGATGAGCCTGAGTTTGGCAGCGTTGAACTTTCCCCCAATATCACAGCAGAACTCAACGAGGCTGGAGAACTCATCGGTGTTGAAATTCTGTCGGCAAGTACCTTTATTCGAGATGTGATTTTGGAGTCTGCTCAAGGGAAGCTTTTAGGATTTTCGCGTACTTCTGCAAGTTGAGAACGCGATCATTTCGTCCCTTAATTCCTGGTAGTCATCAAATCGCTGCGACAAGTCAGCGGGCACTTTTGCCCATTCTTCGTCAGGAACCTGAGCCGCAAGTTTCCACATTGGAATGGCATTCGGATCGTACTCGATGATTCCAAATCGATTTTGTTTGGACTGGGTTCGGTGGGAGAGATCGATTGCTGGGCTGCATCAATGACGAGATTGGCAATCAGGCTGATTGGATCGGTGTGCTGCTCGATCGCCAATGCCTGAAGTTTTTCATACAGCGTTGCAGGTATTTGAACTGTGACGAGTTCCGCATCCACTCTGTAGTGTTCCAAATTTAATTGGTCAAAGCATAGAGTAACGTAGTTTTGCAGAAGGCTGATCACGTTTGCGATCATTGTGCAAAATGATTCCAGGATGTGAAAGTTCTACGATCGTAGCAAAGTAGCATCTAATCTCAGCATAATTCTAGGTTTCTTAGGCAGAATTGGGATTTAGGTTCTGAGAGAAATAGTTTTATAATCAGGCATATCCGTAAAAGCCGAAGGTAGCTCTGTAGGTAAGGTCTGAGTGGCAGACAGCGCATTGTCTAGCCCAGCTTTCGTGTGATTACTGCTCGTGTGGATGGGAAGTGCAAATCATGATCGTTGGTGCAACTCTAGGAAATCGATATCGGATTCTGCAACCGTTAGGAAGCGGCGGATTTGGCGATACCTATTTAGCGGAAGATAGCCATCTCCCTGATCACCCTAAGTGTGTTGTGAAGCATCTGAAGCCGAAAGATTCAGATCCGAGAGTCATAGAAGTCGTACAACGATTGTTTCGGCAGGAAGTTAAGACTTTGTACCAGTTGGGTAATCAGTACGAATATATTCCAAAGCTGTTTGCACACTTTGAAGAGAATGGGCAGTTTTATCTCGTTCAAGAGTTCATTGATGGACATGATCTGAGTGTAGAACTGACACCCGGAACACAGTTGAGTGAGGAGAAAGTCATTCAATTACTGCTTGAGATTTTGTCAGTTCTCGAAGGCGTTCATCGATCGAACATTATCCACCGGGATTTAAAGCCGCAGAACATCATGAGGCGGCGAGATGGACAATTATTTCTCATCGACTTTGGAGCAGTGAAGGAGATCAGTGCTTTAACGATCGATCCGCAAGGACAGACAAAATTAACGATCAGTATTGGTACACGGGGGTATTGTCCAAAGGAACAAGCGGGAGGAACGCCAAAACTCAGCAGCGATATCTATGCAGTTGGCATGATTGGAATTGAGGCATTAACAGGCATTTCACCTCAAGCATTGCCTGAAGACCTAATGACGGGCGAAATTATTTGGCGCGATCGCGCTCTGAATGTGAGCAATCCGTTAGCAGAGCTTCTGAGTACGATGGTGCGGTATCACTTTAGCGAACGGTATCCGTCAGCGATCGAGGCTCATCAAGCCCTAATTAAGCTTGTGCCTAAGCCGAAAAAAACCACCCGAAAGCTGAAGCAGAAAATCATTGCCGCACTAGCGTGTTTAAGTCCAGTTGTGTATTTTTTCGTGGCTTTTGTTGCAGCCCAGATTGTCAATTACTTTACTTCTCCAGCCACAATTGAAAGCCTGATTGCAATTCAACCTCAATTTGATATTGCTTATGATTTCTCTAGTGGGCTAGCAGCAGTCAAAACAGGCAAGCAATGGAACTATGTTCAGAAGAACGGTAATGTAGCTATTAGCAATTTGAAATTTGACGGCGACATTTTTGCTCCTAGGTTCTCTGAAGGGTTAGCAGCAATAAAGCTTAATGGTAAGTGGGGATATATTGATCAAAGCGGCAATCTTGTTGTTCAACCTAAATTTGATACATCAGGTGACTTCTCTGACGGTCTAGCATCTGTGGAAATAGACGCAAAACCTGTCAAGGGCTTGTCAATCTCAATCGGAGGAAAATGGGGTCATATCAATAGAAGTGGTGAATTTATAATACAACCTAAATTTAACTACACCCGTGAATTCTCAAACGGATTAGCAGTAGTAGAAGGAAGTGCCTCACCAACTAGTAATGAGTTGTTTGAGTTGTTCGGCTCTGATGTAGAAAAAAATAGAGGTTATGTTGATAAAACAGGCAACTTAGCTATCCCTTTAAAGTTTAAAAACACTTACCCTTTCTCTGATGAACTTGCAGTTGTGGAGTTGGATTCTCAAACGAAAGGGTTCATTGATACAAAAGGCAATTTAATAGGTTCAGTAAAATTGGAGACATCTGATACATTTCACAACGGTTTACTGATGGCAAAAGGCGAAAATAATAAGAAAGGCTATGTTGATAAGACTGGTAGATGGGCAGTCCAACCGAAATTTGATGAAGCTAGTGATTTCTATGAGGGATTAGCGGCGGTGAAAATAAATGATAAATGGGGGTATATCAATAAGGATGGCAATTTTGTAGTTCAAACACAATTTGACAATGCTAAGGACCTCTCTGAGGGACTAGCGCTTGTGAAGAAAGAAAACAAGTGTAGCTACATTAATACAAGTGGCAAATTTATTACTCAAGCACTTGATGTTGATAAAAATGGAGCTTGCCCTATGAGTTCTTTCTCCGAAGGATTAGCAAGCGTGAAAATAAATGGTAAGTGGGGCTATATTCGTAATTCGTTGAATAAGTAGATTGTAGTTTTACACTTCAAAAACAATTAGCGATTAATCCTGATTGCCCCAGATAAATTGAGTTGTACGATCGCTCAATCCAATCCACAAGCAGCTTCTGATTTGACGATCGCGAAGTTCATCGATCGGTTTAGAATCAGGTAAAGACAGAAGGGTATCATCATGGCTGCGGCATCGAATCAAAAAGTAGATATTATTCGCACCGAGCAAGGGTTAACTATTGCTGGGACTCGCATTACTCTCTACGACGTGATGACGCATCTCAAGGCAGGATGGACACCCCGCTTAATTCGGAATTGGCTTCCGCTCACCGAGGCACAGCTTGATAGTGCGATCGCTTACATTGAAGCAAACCGGGTTGAAGTCGAAGCAGAGTATCAGACCGCTCTAGAAGAAAGTGAAAGAATTCGACAAGCTTGGGAAGACAAGAACCGCGATCGATTAGCAGAAATCGCAAATTTTTCTCCGAAGCCAGAACAAGAAGAGATTCATGCTAAACTCCAAGCCTGGAAAGCAAAGCTTGGACTTGTTTAATGATTGTGTTGGTGGACTACAACCTAACAGGCTATGTGGTTCTATTACGTGGAACTCTTGCTGCGGATGGTTGGCTTGATCTTTTATCGATTCAGTTTGTTTTATTAGAGGAAGCTGGATTAGCAATGGACAGTAGCGATCGACTGATTTGGCAATTTGCCCAAGCGAATCAGATGTTGCTACTGACAGCAAATCGCAACGCAAAGGGCGAGGATTCTTTAGAGCAGACCATTCAGCGAATGGGCACACCAACATCACTTCCTGTCATCACAATTGGAAGTTTAGATCGGTTAATTGAGCGGGAATATCGTGAGCAATGCGCCGCTCGTCTTGCTGAAATTGCTCTCTATATTGAAAACTATTCAGGAGTCGGTCGGCTTTTCATTCCTTGATGAAACTCAGTTCAAATCTAGATCAATCACCATACCTCGGCGTAACTGCGTCACTCTGCCCACTCCAACAATCCCGCCTCAGTCAGCGATCGCACTTCCTCGTCCTCTGCGTAAAGTTCGGCATACAAGGTTGCCGATTCTTCAAGACGATCGCACTGTAACTCTTGTTGAAGTCGAATCAATGCTGTCCGAATCAACTCGCTTTCGTCTCGAAATCCATACTGCTCAAACTGATTCAGAAATTCAAACTGTGATTCGTCTAGGTCAAATTTAGCTTGAATCATCGGCGTCTTACTGCGATCGACTAATCGAATTATAGATAAGAAGCTGCCTTTACACCACGCTCATTAAATTTGCCTGTAGCTTGAGACAATTGCGACCGTTGACCTGCAATTGGTATTCCACCCGATCCATCAAACGATTGAGAATCAGCCAGCCGTAGCCGTGTTCCTGCATTGCTTCCGGTGAAGGTGCGAGATACGTGGAAAGATCAAAGCCTTGACCGTGATCCCAAATCTCGATCGCTAAATCTCGACCCCGCAACTCTAAACGCAGAATCACAGGCAGATCCGGTTGATTGCGATGGGCGTGTCGTACGACATTTGAGTAAGCCTCGACCAGTGCCAACCGCAACCGACTCGACTGGCGCGACCAATCGACCTGTTCGCCAAGTTCGATCGCCAAACTATCCAACAGCCACCGCTCAACAATGCCGAGAAATCTTAAATCGCTAGGGATATGAAGCTCAGTTCGCATCGGTTACAAAACCTCCAGAGAAAGAATCGTCTGGTCATCTTCTTGAATCGCATTGTGTGCCTGGATTTGGGCAAGCAGCAGTTTGAGATCCAAGCATTCCCCGGCTTGCCGGAGCATTTTCCAGAGTCCAGTTTGTCGGAGCATCGCTCCTGCGGTGTCGATCGATCGACTGATCGCTTTATCGGGTTGTACCGTTGCTTCAGTAATGCCGTCACTGGTGAGCAGGAAGATTTCGCCGTCTTTCAGTGTGAGGGTTCCAGCGACGGCTTTCCAGTCTGGTAGAATTCCGAGCGGCACACCTCGGACTTTAAGATAGGTGGGTTCGATACCTGCTTTGATCGTTTGTTTTGACCAAACGAGTGGATAGATATGTCCGGCGTTGGCATACACAAGCTGATTGGTTGCAGGTGTGTATTTTGCTAGAACCATCGTGATAAAACAATTTGTGCCCATCAAATCATCAGACAGGATGCTGTTCAAGTTTCGCATGACCTGATCGGGTTCTGGGGGAGTCTCCTGTGACAGTTCTCGCCGCAGTACCGAAATTGCACTCGCCATAAATAGTGCAGCGGGAACGCCTTTTCCAGAGACATCGCCCACGGCTAACCACAAATCGCCCTGAGGATGGTAGTAGACTTCAAAGAAATCGCCGCCCACTTCACGAGCGGGATGGCAGCAGGCTTGAACTTTGAGATTGTCTAGGGTGGGAAGGGTTTGGCGCAGCAGGTTTGTTTGAATCTGGCGCGCAACGGCTAATTCTGCTCGAATTTGTTCGGCTTGCTGTTGAGTCCGGCGGTAGAGTCTTGCTTGGGAAATCGCAAGGGCGGCTTGTTCTGCAACGACTCCGATTAAATCAATGTCTTCGGCTGACCAGATCGGTTTGTCGATCGTGCGATGCAATGACAAAATCGCTAGTAGCTCTTGCTGATAGCTTAACGGCAAGACGAGATGAGGCGGATTCTGAAATTTTAAGGGAGCCGCACGATCGAGAAACACTCGCTGCACTAGTTCTGATTTGCGATCGCGCTCACAGTCTCCCATCAAAACATCTTCTGCACAATACATTGCAGATTGCGATCGTATCTGATCGCCTTCGACCGGATGCAACATGCAGCAACTCGCTTCAAAGGTAATGCCGATCGTTTCGACGATCGTTTGCAGCATGTTTTGATAGTCGAGTGATTCGCGAATTGCAGTCGTAATTGCATTGAATGAAGATTCGCGTCGCAGAGCACGACGCAGATCGGCGGTTCGCTGTTTTAAAACCTGATACGTTTCTGCGGCTTGCTCAACGACCACTTCAAGCTGTTGGGGTTTCCACGGCTTGGTGATGTATTTGAAGACTTTGCCTGAATTAATCGCATCGACTAGATCTTCGACATCGGTGTACCCAGTCAAAACAATCCGAATCGTATCGGGAAAGCGATCGGCAGTCCGACTGAGAAACTCAGTTCCTAGCATTTCGGGCATTCGCTGGTCTGAGATAATGATCGCCACTTCGCCTTGTTCGTCTAGAACTTTGAGGGCTTCGATCGCGCTTTTTGCCCGAATCACGTCGTAATCTCGACGGAATGTGCGGTAAAGCAAATCGAGATTATCTGGCTCATCGTCCACGATTAACAATTTGAGCTTGGGTTTTGATTCCCGCCTCATGCAATTCCTCGGATGCCTTGTAAAGTCTTTACGAAACGTACCCGCAGCATCCGAGAAACTAACGGGAGATTCGTCTGTAGTTACCGCAAGGAGTTCCAGGCTTGAATAATGGTTTTGAGCGATCGCGGTAATTTCTCTTGCTCGATATCTGCATATTCAACGCTTCCAGTTGGACTCGTTAACCGAACGAGAAAGAAATCTGCCGCTCCGGGAGTCGCTGGAAAAGTTCGCTGATTGAAGGTTTGGAACTGTTCATGATCGAGCAATGCCTGAAATTCTCGCACTTTCTCAGGTGTAACCCGCCAAGAGCGCACTGGAGCGTTTTTTCCAGCGTTTAAAGTAATCTTTTGCTGAACTCGACCATCAGTAAACAAAACGGTTTCATAGGTTTGTCCTGCGAATCCGCCGGAAGACTGCGATCGAAACACAACATTTCTCGGCAGAGTAATAGCGCGATCTGCCGATTCTAATCGCAGCGATCGACCTTGAGCATCGGTGTGATACGTCCACGTTTGCTGCCCATGTGCCAGCACAATCCGCCAGCCTTCCGTTAATTGTTGAGCGCACATTTCATCGGGTGCAGCTAGTTCCAGACAAGCATCGTTCCAGGTTTGCCGCTGAGCTTCTACAACTCGTAGATTTTTTGTCGGAACGCCAACCCGTCGAGCTAAATCGCGTCGAACTCGCCAACTGAGCGATTTAGGATAGGCGTAATCGAGGAGTTCAGTCGTCGATCGAGTTGGAGCCGCAGTTGCCTGTAAGAGTGGGATGCCACTCATCAAAGACAAAGTGCTGATTAGTGCGATCGAGGAAATAAGCTTCAAGGGCAACGGGGGGCGCATAGGGGGAACCGACAATTTCTTTCTAGGATAACGACGAGGAAGCTCGATCGTTGGTTTCCGCGCTATTTCTGCTCGATGGTCTGGGGATTTTTCAAAATTAAGGAATGTGCGACTGTCCATCCAATCGCCAATCCACCCAGAATGATCAATAACGGGAGCAAACGATCGACCCACGATTTTTGATACACCGGGCGCGGGGAAGACTTCGGAGATTCGAGCCGAGAAATTCCGGGGCGAGAACTGCCCGCCGTGAGTAATTGCAGCGAATGAGTTTGCATCGATCGCAGATGTTGCAGCACGATCGGAGGTTGTCGCTTACTCCGACTCCAAGCCAGCAGCGTACTGACCGGAATTCCGGTTAAATTCTCTAGATTCAGGGCTTGGACTTGTTGAATCAAAGCGCGATCATTCGACACGACGACGACTAATCGCCCAATGCTCGATCGAGCTAAATCTTCAGCCGAATTTCGCACATCTAAGGCAAGTCGAGCGCGACGAGTCATCGGTCTAGATTCGGTTGAGATCAACGATCGTGTGAGTTCCCAATCGCTCTCAAGCATGAGCCGTCGGAATTCCCTAGCGATTCTAGACTCCATTGACTCACTCCGACTCGCTGCCCAGCTATCCAACTCCTCATAAACAACTTGCGGCACATAACAGCGACCCACTCGACTAAATTCCAACCATTCGTAAGGCTTACAAGCAAAAAACGTATTGAGATCGATCAGTAAAAAAATCTGAGGAGTATCCAGCATAATCGGGGGCAAGAAAAGAAACTTCAAATCTCAAGATTCTTAGCTCCTCAAAGTCCCCCAGAATGGGGGATTTAGGGGGCATTAGCCAACAAAACCGAAGCGATGCACCTATCCACCAATCCCCAACCGTCCAGCCAGGCTCGGAGTCAGCGGCAACAAAATCATCACCATCAAAAACAGAACCACTAATGCGATCGCAGCTCTCGCGTCATCCGGTTCACTAATCTCATTCAAACTCGGACGCTCCGGATTGCGCTGCAACACGACAATCACGATCGCCCAATACAGCGCCAACGGATTCACAAGCGAAGCCAGACCGAGAATCACGATCGTTGCCACCGTTGCCCGTGCTGCCGTTTGCCGTCCGTAGATGGCTTGCACGATCCGCCCACCATCAAGCTGTCCCGCTGGCATCACGTTAATCGCGGTCACGACTAACCCAATCCAGCCAAGCACAACGAGCGGACTCACTTCGACGATCGATTTCTGAATCGCAGTACCCATAATCACTCGTGCCAGAGTGCCCACGAGAATTGACCCTTCAAAGAATTGCGTCGGTACTTTAAATCCGACTCCTTCATGTGAAAGCAACAGACCCGTGACCAGCATTCCAAGCGCGACTAGTCCACCAGCGATCGGTCCTGCGATCGAGATATCAAACAGAGCCGTTCGATTCGGAAGCAGCGAGGCAAACCGGGTAATTGCCCCAAACGATCCAATCTGCCAAGTCGGAATAAAAAATGGCAAATTCAATCGAATCTGATACCGTTTCGCTACGATCCAGTGTCCCAATTCATGCGCCAACAAAACACTAAGAATTCCTAAACTGAAGGGCAAAACTTCTCTGTATCGCTCCGGAGAGCTGTAGAAGTCGAATCCTTGAAGAATGCCTCCAGTTTCGAGACTTGCCGCGATCGTTGCGAGAAAAAGTACGATCGATAAAAGCGTCTGTGTCACATTCAACGGCTTCGGATCGTTCTTACTCGGCAACACCACGACGACAGGCTTTTCGTCTTGGTTTTCGATCAGGAATAATCGGTATCGATCTCCCAATTGTGCGGTCAAAGTGCTAGTCAATTTTGCCAAAGTCGGTTCCGGCTCTCCGCGCAGATTCCCACGAAAAACGGCTCCATCCTGATACGGAATCGTTTCAGTCAAGAAAAAAGTATCAATTCCGAAAATGCTTTTAATCGTTTGCAAGTCTTCGTCCGGAATCGAAACCGGTTGAGAAATTGCAGGAGGTGGAGCGGTTTCCGAAGAATCAGAAAGAGCAGACTCGATCGCCACTTTCGCCGCCGCCCGTTTCGCTAAGAAATCCTGTCCCTCTGCTCGTAGCTGCCGTCCGATCCAGATGTAAACTCCAGTCGAAACCACGAACAGCAGCAGCATTCCTGCTAAATTGAGGTAAATCCCTGCGGCAAACAAGCCAAAGAACAAAATCCACGGAGCCATCAGCACCACCGACTGAAGCCAAGCCAGAATGCCAAGTTTGCCGTAAGGACGTGCCCGATTAAAGCCCCATCCCAAAATTCCTAAAGCCACTACAATTGTCAGCGCAGTAAACATCTCAACCCCCAAACGCGATCGTGCTCGTAATTTGCACAAGTTGGAACACAATATCTACTGTATTAGATTCCGCTACATCAGGGATTTCCAGATTTTCTACGCGATCAGAGTGAAACCGCTACCCCACCCATTTCGTAGTCGTCTGAACTAACGAGAACAAACGTGAAAAATCGTATCGACTCTCGTAATAATCCGCCTGCAACCTGCAAAACCACGATAAAACCTAAAGATAGTCTTGATTTTCTCTGGTATCTGAAGGCAAGGTACAGCAACGCACTTCTTCTATACGACGAGCTTCTGGCAAGGTCGAAGCCAGCTTAATCCTGCGTTTGATTGCTGATAGGGTTTCACCCAGAAACGGACAGGCTCTTATTAAACTCACCACTATAGTCTTATGCAACTTGTCCCTCGTCCACAACGTCGGACGGCTTTATCGATCGATCAAGCCGTTCCTCCGATTCCCGATCGACCGCCTGGATCAGAATCGACTCGCGATCGCGTCAGCATTTTCATCGACGGTTCCAACCTGTTTTACGCCGCAATGCAGCTTGGACTCGAAATCGATTACTCGAAATTGTTGAGCTATCTAGTTCAGGGTCGCCCACTGTTAAGAGCATATTTCTACACAGGCGTTGATCCGCACAACGAAAAACAACAAGGCTTTCTCCTGTGGATGCGGCGCCACGGATATCGAGTCATAACTAAAGATTTGATGCAAAATGCAGACGGCTCGAAACACGCCAACCTAGATGTCGAAATCGCTGTCGATATGCTGGAACTAGCACAATACTGCAACACAATGGTACTACTCAGCGGTGATGGCGATTTGACTTACGTAGTAAATACGATCGCTTATCGCGGTGTGCAAGTTGAAGTGGTCAGTCTGCAATCGATGACGAGTGATAGTTTGGTAAATATTGCCGATCGCTATGTTGATCTTGCAACGATCAAGGAACGGATTCAGCGGCAGGAATGGGTCGCGACTTGAAATAGAAAAGGGTGTTACAGTGCAACACCCCCGATTACTGACCCATATTGTTCTACTACACTGTAAGCAAAGCTGAACCGGGGTGCATTAGTCCAAAGGGTGATTAAGCGATATTCAATCCTAAGTATTGTAAAGAGGAGTTTCCAACGATAGAGAAACTCCTCTTTTTCGTCCTCGGTCTATTTCCGCAAATCGAAATGAAGCGACTGTTCCGACTTCCCAATCTGGCGATTCTTCTCATTGCTGCGCTTATTGTTTCCACGATCGTCATCATGATTCAGCCTCGACTACAGACCCCTCAAGTTACCGTTCAGCCGATCGATCAGCTCTATGTCTTCGGAGATAGCTTATCTGATGTGGGCAATGTTTTTCGGGCAACGGGTGGACAAGTTCCCGCACCGCCGTATTTTGAAGGACGACACTCAAACGGAAAAGTTTGGGTGGAAGAGCTTGCTAGTCGGTTAAATCTTTCAGGCGATCGCGTCGAAAATTTCGCTTGGGGTGGAGCGACCACTGGGAGAAATGGCTTGAATCAGGTTCCAGGTGTTCTCGCTCAAGTTGAAACATTCGTGCAGAATCAAAAGATTGATCCTCAAGCTCTCTTTGTCGTCTGGGCAGGTGCAAATGATTACCTTTTCACGACCGAAACACCCACAACCTCGATCGACAATCTCAACCGCTCTCTGCAATCCCTGATTCAATCGGGTGCAAAACGATTGTTAGTTGCAAACTTACCCGATTTGGGACAGCTACCTGCAACCCGTAATACTGAAGCCTCACAGAAACTATCGAACTTTGCAGCGACTTACAATCGATCGCTGCAAACAACACTCGATCAACTCCGAAAACCAGATTTGTCGATCGCAGAACTCGATGTGTTTCGCCTCTATCAAACTGCGATCAAAACTCCAGATCAGTATGGTTTCACAAATGTAACCAATGCCTGTCTGGGATCATCTGCAAACTGCGATCGCTATCTATTTTGGGACGGGATTCATCCGACTACCGCCGCTCACAAAGTATTAGGTGATCTCGCTTTCGAGCAAGTGAAAACCGCAATTCGTTAAGCTAGTTGATGACTATACTCGCTGGCTTTTCCATAATCGCCCAACATCGAAAACGCTGCTTTAAGATTAGTCAAGATGTAGAGTTCTAACCGTTCATCTTGATGTTGTCGAGCGAGTTGCAATCGATCTTCATAACATTGAATTGCAGATTGAGTTTGTCCCAGAGCTTCGTAAGCCACACACAAACTACCTAATGCTTGCTCTTGAGTTCGATCGTCGTTCATCACTCTCGCAATCTCTAACCGCTTCAAGTTGTAAGTAATCGAATTTTCATGCTCTCCCATCACATTGCAAGCATTTCCTAAGTTCCTTAACACCTGCATTTCTAAACGTCGATCGCCTGACTGACGTGCCAATGTTAACCGCTGTTCATAGTAGGCGATCGCTTGTTCAAAGTCGCCTAACGCATAGTAAGCATTACCAAGATTCTTCAAAATCTGACTCGTTGCCACATAATCTTGCAGCTCTTGAGCGATTTCTAAAGCTTTCCGCTCACATTGAATCGCTGCTTGTGGATCATTTGCCGCTTTGTATGCCAACCCCAAATTGTTCAGAGCTGCCATTTCACTCCGCTGATCTCGCAGTTCTTGCGCCAAAGTTAAGCTCTGCTGTTGATACTCGATCGCTTTATCATGATCTGCGAGATGGCGATACGCATTTCCCAATGTCCCAAGAATCTTCACGCTGCTGAGATAGTGCCGAATCCGTTGCGCTAACACTAAACTCCGCTGCGAATACTCGATCGCTTTCGCATATTCGCCCATCGTGTAACAAACCAATCCCAAAGCCTCTAGAGCCTGTTTCGTTCCCTGCTGATCGCCCGTCTCCCAGAAGATGAGATGCGCTCTTTGCAAAGTTGCGATCGCCGATTGTAGCTCGCCGCGCTGATTGAGTTCCATGCCTTGCTGCAACAGGCGATTCGCCTCGGTGACATCGGCATCAGGAGAATCAATCAAGTCGAGAGATGCTTCGATCGGCATTAATGTGTCGCGCTCCGAGGAGTTCGATGCAGACTGATCTCCGGGGTTCGTTTCTAGGCTCATGGGCACCCTCACTGTTTTAGGCAGAGTTTCAGGATTTCAATCTAGAGACTAACCTCTCTAACCAATAAGGGTGTTCCGTGAAACTGACTATTTCCCCAACCGTCGATCGAGCCACTGAACAATCAAGTTATTCACAACCTCCGGACGCTCATCGTGCGGACAATGCCCGGTATTCGGAATCGAAACGAATTCGACAGGCTGAGATTCAACCAGCGATTGATAAATTTTCGATCCCGCGATCGGTGTCCACGGATCAGCTTCTCCCCAAATCACCAACAGCGGCACCTGAATCTGCGGTAAAAGCTCCGTCGGTCTTGGTCCCGGAGGAGCCATCAGCACTGAAGCAAACACCTGCTGTGCTCCCGGATGGCAAGACGGCTCATGCAGCAAATCGACCAATTCATCAGTAATTGCATCCGGATCGCGATAGACCTGTCTCAAACTATTGCGAATTCGATGCTTTTGGCGCACCTGATCAAACATCCAGCCCCCAAACTGCTTAGAACCAACCAGCTTAGAAAATGTCCCCATCACAAACCGTAGCGGTGGATTGAGTTCTTCTGGACGATGATTTAATCCGCCTGCTGGATTGAGCAGTACACCTCCTGCGGCAATTTCAGGCTGCTGTGCTAACACCATCATGCAGAGCAATCCACCGATCGAGTTTCCGACAAACACAGCCGGACGCTGAATATTCGCAGTCCAGAAATCTCGCAGCAATTCCACCCACAGATCGACGGTGTAATTCAATGCAGGTTTTGCAGAGCCACCAAAACCGAGAAGGTCGATCGCAAACACTTGATAACCAGCGTCTGCCAGAACCGGAATATTTTTTCTCCAATGCCCGATCGATGCCCCAAACCCATGCACCAAAACTAGAGGCTGACCCGTACCCATCACCGTGTACTGAATCGAATGCCCTTGCCATTCCCAGGTCAGTTTTTCCAGAGTTGGAAGCGTTTTTGCTTGATCAGTAGTCGTCATTCTTGTAAAGATTTCTTAACTAAACCTGATCATAGTATGAGCGACCCCAGAAATTCTAGGGCGCGATCGTTCGGATTCTGCTACTTTTTCTTCGTTTCAGGCTCGGACAGTGCACGATCGAGAATTGATCGCGCTTCTTCGGCTTGCGATCGCGCTTCACGGTATCTTAAATTCGTTTGTGCGTAGTTTTTCAGCACCTTGAAGCCTTCTTTCAGTCCGTTAATTTCTTCTTCAGTCACCGGATCGTCTGTAAAAAGAACATCAATTTGTTTGCGAATTTGAAAGGCTTCCGATCGCGATTCTTGTGCTTTCAATTTCAGCGTGGCAAGGCTACTCAAAGTTTGCACAGCCTGATTAATTGCATCTTCATCGCTAGCGGGCTGACTCCCTGGATCTTTGACCTCAATAAAATTTTGTGGACCGAATCCATCGGCTAAGTCGGTCGGCAGTTTGCCCTCGTCCATCAATTCCATCAGTTGATCCATCGCCTTATCTCGCGCTTTTGACGAATCTTTACCGGGAACTGTAAGAATGATTTCGGGGCTTTGAGCCAGGGTGTACTGAACCATTGAATGTCGCTATCACAATAAGAATATTCATACTAATCTTATCTCTGATGGCGTGAATTTGACGGAATGATTTGCGATCGTGCTTCCAACTTTTCTATCAACCTCGCTTGACAATTCCAAACCAATCTGAGATATTGATAAAGTACTAAATGCGGGTATAGCTCAGTGGTAGAGCGTCACCTTGCCAAGGTGAATGTCGCGCGTTCGAATCGCGTTACCCGCTTTCTAACAGAAGTCTCTCACAGCCCTGATTTCGCGGGCTTTTGAGCAGGCTCGGTGATATTTCTTTGGCAGCAAAGTTAGTATGATAGTACTAGCGTTTGGGTGTTTTTCAGGCGATTCCGGTCGTTTATTGGGGTAAGACTGAAACCCCCGCCCCAGGAGATTCTGATGTACTCAAACACTCCAGGAAAAGCGTTCAAGGGCACGGTTCAGGTTAAGAGTTCTGACGGTCGTTTACAGCTTGTTTTTAGCTACGACGGTAGGCGGAATTATTGATCGACGGGTTTGATTGATACCTCGACGAATCGTCGTCTTGCCCAACTCAAAGCTGGGGAGATCGAGAAAGATATTCTGAGCGGTTCGATGAAACATTGGAGAAGTACAAGCTGCAATCTGCGCTGAGTACTGCGACCAAAGCGACCTCGAACATGCTCCATGTGAGCCGAGGCAACGCGCCACTAAAAACCTCGCTGGCAGATTTGTGGGAAAAATTCATCGAATTTAAGCGCCCCTAGTGTAGCCCGAACATTCAATCAGAACTGGACCTTCGGGAATAAATCGTGTTTGATAATTCGCTTTCTTATCTTTTCCTTTTAAGCTCTTAATCGGAATCGGCGTTTTTAGCCGTTCTAATTCTTGCACCTCCCAAAAGACTGCCCAAGTTGGAGAATCAGTTGCCGTCGATTTTGGGCGAAAAATTGCCTTTCCAGGATAGCGACCCCGCCGCGATCCGACAGACCCGATATATAATCCCCGCCAAGTTGCTTCAGGCTGCAACGGTTGATCCCCTTTCGCATGAGACGCATAAATCAAAATCTCGACCGCTTTCCCGCCCCGCAGTTTTTCAACCTCTCCAAACACTTCAAAATCCATGCTGCCAAATGCAACCTTTGGCAATTGATCCGATTCTTCGGAATCGAGTTGAAGTGCGATCGCTTCCAATCCAGAAATCAAGTGCATCTCTGGGACTGGGGCGAGAATTGCGAAGGCATGAGTCTTTTGCATAAATCAGCAGCCGTTAAAATCAGCTTTTCTAGCCTACTAGGAACAAGTAAAGTTTGGGGAATTAAAAACATGACTGCCAAGAGAAATAGCCGCGCTGTCTGATCTTCAAACCGCCTCGAATCAGTGCCGTCTCTTGCTCAATCTCGATCGGAATCTGTTCTGCCCTCGCTTTCAGACGATTCATATTCCGCTCAAACTGCTCCCGCTCTGGATTACTAAAAAAAGGCGTTCAATCTCGATCGACAATTTTCCGCTCTTGCCATCCCTCACTCGTCTAAATCAACCCCTGGAACGTGTATAGATTCGTGAGATTCGTAGTTCAATAAAGACTAAATACCGTCGCTCGTTATTCAAATTCATGGCTCATTTTGGCTTATTCTGTCCGCCGGGTTCTGGGCACCTTAACCCGATGACCACCTTGGGGCGCGAACTTCAGCAGCGCGGTCATCGGGTCACGTTAATCAATCTTTTAGATACTCAAATTAACGCAGATGCCGCAGGAATTGAATTTCATCCGATCGGACAATCAGAGTTTCCCATCGGAGCAGGAACGAAATCGCCCGACTGCGACCGGAACAAATGCAGCAGTGTTTTTTGAACTGGGTGCAAGCGGTGTTTGAAATCAGTGACGGACAATTGATAGCAGTGGATGGGAAAACACTGCGTGGGAGCCATGAGCGGGGTAGCAAGAGAAGCGTCATTCACAGAGTGAGTGCTTGGGCAAGCCAAAATCGAATTGTGCTGGGACAACGCCATGTGAATGAGAAGTCCAATGAAATTACAGCCATTCCAGAGTTACTGCGGGTGCTAAATCTAGCAGGGTCTGTCGTGAGTATTGATGCAATGGGATGTCAAACAGCAATTGCTCAGCAAATTGTGGAACAACAAGGAGACTATGTCCTTGCGCTCAAAGGCAATCAGGGTAACTTGCATAAAGACGTAGAGCAATTATTCAATCAGGCTCGTCAGAAGCAGTTTCGCGGAGTTGAACATGACTTCTATGAAACGCAAGACCAAAAGCATGGTCGTGTCGAACTGCGTCGCTACTGGGTGATGGGCAACACAGACTATCTGATTGGAGCCGAGAACTGGGCAAAGTTAACTACGGTTGGCTGCGTTGAGTCGCAACGTCAAGTTAACGGTAAAACGACTTGTGAACTCCGCTACTATTTGCTGAGTTTACCACTCGATGCAGAGCGCTTTGCCGAAGCCGTTCGAGGACATTGGAGGATTGAAAACCAATTGCATTGGATGCTCGATGTTGCCTTCCAAGAGGATAAAGCTCGTTCAACCGCAGGCTATAGCAGCGAGAATCTAGCAGTGATTCGTCATCTCGCCGTTAACCTACTCACTCAAGAGAAATCGGCGAAAGGCGGGATGCGGGCAAAGCGCCTCAAGGCAGGTTGGGACGACACCTATCTGCTGAAAGTTCTTGCCCAACCCTCTAATTTGTCTCGACCATAAAGAGACGGATGCGTTTACTCATCAATTTGACACTTCTAGAGCAAAACTCTTTGCTTAATCAGTTTTTACAGAATGCTTGTACTTAAAAACGGATCTTTCGAGGTTCTCCAGTGCAACTAGATGAGTACGAATCCTTGAAGATCAGTGCTGATAACTCTGAGCTAACCAAAGGGCAGTGTGAGAGTCATCAGAAATAAGTAGAAAACTACTTCCAATAGAGTAAGAACAACTGTAATGATTATTAGTGATTTTCGACCAGAAATTGCACGAATAAAAGCAATGAGATTGACAACCACAGCTTTGAATATGCCAAAAATGAGTCCAATGAATGTCATCCTTAAAATATAGCCAGGGTAACTGCCGCTTAGAAACGCGAATGTTGGTGAATGTGGAATCACTGTGAACCATTCGATTGTCAATCTCAAAATCAAGGTACTGGGAACACACAGAGACAACAAAAACAGAGAGACCTTGAGATTGGGGACTAATGACATATTTTTCGTAGATGCTACTTCTGCACGCATTGCTAGAATAACTCAGCCTCTATGAAGAAATGTATACGTTTGCCCTGTCTCTGCATACCCCTGACTGGACTCGAACCAGCAAAACACTTATTTTAAGTAAGCGATGTCTTTCCAGTTGCATCATAGGGGCTTGAGGTGAGACGTGTAGGAATCGAACCTACCTAAGTCGGATTAAAAATCCGATGCACAGCCACTATGCCAACGTCTCGTAAATTTGGTACACCGAGCAGGACTCGAACCTGCTAGTAACACACTTATCGGGTGTGCGCGTAGACCACTTCCGCCTTCGGTGCTTGTGCTATGGTACTTCTGGTGGGAGTCGAACCCACAAAAGCTCGACCCTCGATCGAGTGCGTCTACCGTTTCGCCACAGAAGCACAGTGCCCCTGGTGGGAGTCGAACCCACAAATTCTGGTTGTATAGTGACAAATGGTTCTGGATCTACGACAAAATGACACTTAGTCTAGGATCAAGGATTTTATTCTGTTTTCATGGTTCGGCAGCGTTATCCAATAAGAGCCGCTTATCTAAAGCACCTTGAATGGATTTGTGATTGAATAGCCATTTATGACTTTGACCAAATTTCTTTCCTCCTTAACCTTGTCTCACTACATTATAATACAATGTACTACAAACGTGTCAAGGGAAGTCCCAAAAAACTTTTCTCGTCCCTCAGTAGTCTCTCGATAAAGGTTGTCAGTCGCGTTCTCAATTCAACACAGTTGCCGCGCACCGTCAAAAGCTGCTTGCCATCCAACGATTTCTTCTGAAATTCTGCTGAATTGGCAATATGCAATCCGGCAATTCTATGATGCCGGGGACCTCAGGCTGAATCTGAAAATTTGTGGGACTGGGAGCATTGGCGGCATAACTCCTACCAGTTGTTGTGATGCCTCGTTTAGGAGCTTAAGAAATCGATGCTGTTTCGACTGAATTGATCGATGTGGCGATGGCAGCATCAAGGCATTGCACAGTTTTACCACTACAAACGGCATCAAGCACATCAATTATGGATTCGCAGTCCCTGTCAGCAACAGAGTTATAGAAGAATTGCGTGTAATACTTGCAACGAAGCGAGTAGCCATCGATTCCCTGCTTAGATTACTTGCTCTAGAGCTTTGCCGTAAATTCCCACAGTAACTTTCTGTCAGGTAACGAGTCTGCTTCGCGAGTGATTGCTAAAGTTTCATCGAAGTGTGTTGCAGCTTGCTGTAGAACTTCAAACTCCTCATCGGTTAACTGATTATTCGATTTGTTCGTTTGAGCTACCAGTTGCATCAAACTCTGTAACCACAGAGCGCAAGTTCGTGCTGCGTCCCATTTCTCATAATGACGGGAACGAAGAAAAGGTTGCTTTAGGGAGCGTCGCGCGGCTTGACTAAGCTTTAAAGTTTCAGCTAGCCATTTTGTGCGACGTTCTGGACTCGCACGAGCGAATACTTCTGCACACACCTGAATTAATTCCAAACCCGTCGTAAAATCAGGATTAAAGCCAAGAGAAGGGCTTGCCTCGTCTTGTTTCGTAGCAATTATCAGACTATTGTTGAGTCCATTCAATAAAACTAAAAACCAAACTTCAGTAACACAATCCTGGCTTAACTTATTCTCAGTGACCAAGGGTTGTAGTAGATTATTCGTTGTCGTTCTTGCCCATGCGCCTTCACTCGGACCACTGAGACGACGACTAATGCTTGAAACTTCCTCCAGCGATAATTCCTGCGGAAAATTCCGCCGCATTTCGTTGAAAACCGCTAAACGAAGTTCTCGAACTGCCTCAGTTTCTCCACGATTGATATTTGCTTTGATTCTCAGGTGAAATCCCCATTCGGCTAAAACGTGAATTCTCTCGATCGCTGAAAGTTGTGTCAGTCGAGTAAAAATCTTTTGCAAATCCAAGGGCGATTGATCAGCCTGATTAGCATTTGATGGAAACAAGCTATAGGCTGCGAGCGCGCGAATCGACGGCAAATTGCTCTCAATCATCTTCTGTGTCAGATTGTCATTCTGTTGATTGTGAAATCGATTAATAATCAGTTGCCACACTAGCTGCTGAATGATGAAGGAGAGGGAATAAGCTAAAGACCAGAACTGCAATGAATCTAGAGTACTGCGATCATCTACCAGAAACTGGTTCAACGTCTCAACCGCGTCAATCAACTTCGCTGAATCTAGAGTCATTAATGCTTGTGCCGCATAACGAAGACCGCGATCGTTCAAACACATCTGCCACATCTGGGCACTCGTAATTTGCAGAAGTCGGTCGGCATCTCGTACAGCACTCACAAAGTCTCGTTTGACGAAATCAATTAATTGCAGTGCGTCGGCTTGAGCATTTGGATGGTATGACTGAACGGGAAGATTTAAGGCATGGGGGACTTGTAATACAAATGTGTGCAGTTTTGCAGCTAGTGCTGCCCCCCCAACCAATGTGATTTTTGCCAAGTACGCTTCATGCTCTGAAGTTCGATCTAACCATGCTGCCAATCCAGCCCACAATCGAGTACAAGTATCCATATCGGCACACAGTAAAGTTTGAGTCAATTGCTCAAGCATTGCTTCGACCCGGTTCGCTGTTGTCTCATGCAACTCAAACTCTTGTGTTGTCGTATTGTAAAGACCTCGTTCTTGAAGGCGTTCACCCAGATCGGATAACGTTAGATAAGCCAAATTAGCATCTTGGAGAAGTGCTGCAAAGAATTGATTTGCATCGGGAATTGCAGCAATTTCTGTTGGATGTTGGCTCATCGAGAATTCTGCTTGCTCAGCAATCGTCGAGAAAATTGTCTGCACTTCTCTTCTAGGATTAGAAGGCTGAAGCAATTCAGTCGCAATATAAGTCTCAACGAGAGGCAGCACGTCTGCTGGAATGGTTGTGATTAACAATGGATAAGCCTTCGTTGCACCTTGAATCGAGTTGGAAAGATGATAGCCAGCTTTCACGTCACCGTTTTGACCGAAGACAAGAATGTAGCGATCATGAAAAATTTGATTCTTTCCCCCTTCTGTACTTCGCACGTCTAAAAGACGGAATTTAAGATTTTTCAACAAAACCTGTAGTTGATTACAAGCCGTCTTCAGTCGAATTGCGCGTTGTGGTTCTGAGGATTGATCGCTCACTTGCAGACTATCTTCTGTCTCCAGTGCATCGTCATCTGATTTAATTTGAGTGGTCGTCAGAACAACATACTCTGCCTGAACTGCACTCGCTCGTGCAATCAGTTCATGAATGCCAGCGCTGTCAAAATAAGGGTCAATCAGGAGAACTTTGCTGGCTGTTGGATCGTTCGTGAGTTGTTGCAACCACTTAAAAAAACTAAATCGACCCGTCTCGTCGTTTGCCCAACCTCTCGGAAAGAATGCTCCGTTTGAGCTGAATGGGAAGAGCTTTCTGGCAAATTCGCGGATTTGCTTTGCCGCCACAATCCACGGCTCTGTATCTGTTTTACCAATCCGTACCTGTTCATAATTCACCTGATTGAACTTTTGAGATTGCTCAACCTGGTCTCGAAATCTAGAATTGGCATATTTCTCAAGCCAATCCGAAGGTAAGTCGATTTGAGGACCAGCCAGACCAAGACTTAGATTAACCTGCCAGCGTGTGGGTGATGTATGCTCGTACCAAAGCTCCCAGCTCGTAGAATTAGGTGCTTGAATCCAGATCGTAACCGTAACGGAACTGATGTGTTCTTTTGCTTCAAACGATACCGGGACTTCCGCGCTATCGGCTACCTGTACAAGCTGACATTGATCTAGAACGATCACGCCACCATTCTTGCCGCGACAGCGAATCAAAGCAGATGAGGTTGGAAGCACTCCAGGTGTAATTCGGACTGTTACTTGATTTGGGGCATCATCAGTATCAATGCTAATCTGAGACTGCTCATGCTGATTAGCAGCCGGAAAGCAGAGCCATTCTAGGTTTCCTAGTCGTTGGTTATCTGCGTTCCGAAAATCTAATCCCGTTTCATCCCGAAGGTGATTCAGGCAGAGTCTAGCTAGTTCGTCTACTTGCGGAAGCGGTTCACCGTTGGCTTGGCAGAAAAGATTGAGTTTATCGCAGCGGTATAGCGACCCCATAAATGCAGAGATACCGTCGATCGGGCTAGTGGGTGGCTTGAGTTGATCAAAGATCGGCAGCGTCGAAAACGATGTTTCCAAGAAAATCACTGGACGAACCCGAAAAGATTGGGCAATTTGATTAGGCGATACTCCCAAGCAGAACTGATCAAGCGGCGCATTGGGTTGAGGAAGATCCATTTGATTGCAGGCATCGCCTAGTGTTACGCCCTGACAAAGCCGTTTTACAAGATCGGTGATCGCACTACCGCTATGCAGAAATGTCAACCTGTGAATGCGAAACTCATAGGGCGCTGATTTCCATTTGGATAAAGAGTTGAATGATCCCCATTGACCCACTGCACCTGTTAATCGAGGGAGCACCCAACTGAATAGCAATTGATAGTCGCGGTCGTTCTTACCTTGTTTTCGCTCAAGCAGCCACAAGTAAAGTGTACAGGGTTCGTTCGAGTTGCCGCTAAATACTTCTGTCAGTCGGGCATCACAACTCAGCGTATCAAGGTCTTGAGAGAGGTTGGGAATAGAAGGACTCTGAGACATGGGTTTAGTAAATTTAGTAAATTATGAGGACACACCAGATAGAAATTCTTCTGCCTCTCTTCGGGTTAAAAGACAACGGGTCATCTTAACCGTTCTTGCTACCTTTTGATTTAATCAGTCTTTCAGAACCAAAATTTATTTCTGATAGGTTTTGCCGCAAAAAGGACAGAACTTAAATTTGAATGAAAGAATCCTCTCGCTGCAATTAGGACAGCGATCGCACAACTGAGTCCCGCAAGCGTAGCAATACTTTGCTCGCACTGCTGTCCACATCGAATCCGGCAAACTTCCCGGTGTCCAGCACTGGGGACAGAATTTGAGCGTCTCGATCGCATCGACCGTCACACCTTTACACGCCGCATCCAAATACTCAACTGAGATGCCGAGCGCAAACGCCAATCCCGTTTTGGCTTTGTGTTTCAATCGCGTGGTCTGCCCCCGTTCGATTTTGCCGATGCTTTGAAGATGAATTCCTGCTCGATCTGCCAAGTCTTTCTGGCTTAGACTCAAGCTAGTACGGATTCGCCGCACATACTCTGCCAACGATTCTTCAGGGTTTGGAGCGAGGTCTGGATTTAAAGTCATCATAAAACGTTGTCTAAAAAGGTTTATCTAAAACGCTGTTTGATTAATATATTTCTAGGTCATAATCCCATTATGTCTTCTCAAATCGCTGCATCTTTAGCTACAGTCGCAACTGCGTTTCTGAGTCGTCAGGGGTTAGCACCAGGGACGCTTAAATCTTATCAATGCACGTTGCTGCCTTTCCTACAAGAATATGGCTCGATGCCGATTGAGATCCTGACGCGGCAAGCGATTACAGAATATCTCGACGACTTAGAAAGCATTGCCTACACGACGCATCATCGCCATCAAGCGATCATCCAATCCCTGTTTAACTTTGCTGTCGAAGAGGGTTACATCAAGTCAAACCCGATTCTCGGCTTGAAGCGGCGGAAGCCGGATCGAGCCAAGGGAGAACACGACAGCGACGAGATTATTCGCTACCTCACCCCAGAGCAGCTAGAGATGCTTTACCAGTTGGTAAAGCACCATCTCCGCATGAATGCCTTGGTACATCTGCTACACGGAAGCGGAGCCAGAATCTCAGAGCTTTTGGCACTCGATTTGCGCGACGTGAACCAGAGCGAGCGTAAGTTCCAAGTCGTGGGGAAAGGCAATCGGAAGCGGTGGTGTTTTTATGGCGAAGATGCAGCGGTCGCTCTCGATTACTACCTGAAATACGATCGCCACGCCAAATTCTCTGCTCTGTTTACAGCCCAACAGCCGTTCACGCTGGAAGTCTCCCGTCTTAGCTATCGGTCTGCCCACGATAACTGGTGTGAATTGACCGCAGATGCTCCCGAACTGGCAGACGCACATCTGCACGATCTCCGGCACACCTTTGCAACTGAGCGTGTGGGACTGATGGGAATCGAAGAACTGCGGGCGCTAATGGGACACCGATCAATTCAAACAACCCTGCGCTATCAAAAAGTGACTTCACAACGCGCAGAAACGGTGGCAAAACAAGCACTCAAGTCACTGCAAAACGCTGATTAGTTTACATCCGCAAAACGCTACTATCAATGCGTTTTTGTCCTGTTTTTTATCATTACCGCAGAGTATTGCAAATACTCTGCACCAGGAAGGTGAGGTTTTGTGCTAACCAGCATCTATTTATTCTTCAGAATAAATAGATGCTGGTCGATTGGAAGTTATCAATCAAATTTGAATCAAACTCCGAACACTTGCCGCTGTTTCATATATCCAATGGTGATCGCGTTTAGACCTTACCAAGTTTGTGCCGCATGAAAGCACTGAATGCGCCTAGCCACTTTCAGATTACTCAGCTAGGTTTTTTCCAGTTATCATGCAACCTGTTCGTGACAATGAGCGGGGGCAACGATGGCTGAATTTACCACAGCAGAATGGGAAAAAATCAAGACGCGGTTAGCTCAAGATCCAGACCGATATGGGCTACCCAAGCGTGAGTATGGTTCGGTCGTCTTAGCCTCATTCAACATCCGCAAGCTGGGCGCAAGAAAACAACGCAACGAAGCGACCTGGCAATTCCTCGCGCAGCTTTGCCAACAGTTCGATCTGCTCTCGGTGCAGGAAATCATGGACGACCTTGAAGGCTTTGATTATCTCAAATCCCTAATGGGTGACAACTTTGGTGCAGTCGTTTCCGATGTCACGGGTGCATTCCCTTGAGAAGCAGGACTCGGTGAACGCTTGGGCTTTATAACCGATCGCTCATTGAGCGCGGCAATGTCGTCTCTGATATTTCCTTCGATCGCACCAAGTTGATTACCACGATGATCGAACACAGCGCGGAATTCGTCAGCGAGATCGCCCCACATCTCGATGAACAGGGGAATCTCCGTAAAGGAGCCGATATCAAACTGCCTGTATTCCTCACCTTCGTGCGTCAACCGTTCTGTGCCAGCTTCCGCACCAATGGACATCCTGGCACACGCCCGTATGACATTATGGCAGTCAACGCTCATCTCTATTTCGGGGACAGCATCGAGGATCGACGACAGGAATTCGATGCGCTGATGGAGTGGTTACTAGCAAGAGTGAAAGAGCGATCGAGCAACTTCCCGAACTATATCTTGATAGGCGATCTCAACCTGGACTTTGATGACCCGGAACGAGACCGTCCCCGCATCGAAGCACACATCAAAACGTTCAATCAGTCGATGGGCAGAACCGCGAACGTGAACTTTCCGTTTCTCGACGTTCATCCGCAATACAAGACACAGTTTCGCACGAACGCTAGGTTGAGCGAGACGTTTGATCAGATTGGCTTGTTCAGTCACGATGATCGCCTACCGACGTACAAGGACAACGCGACGATGGGAACTCAGTTGCGCGGACCTGATTATGGCATTGTCAACTTCGTCGAGCTATTTCGAGAAGCATTAGATCTGCCTCCACTTGAGCAGATGAGCAAGACGCAACAGAAAGCGTTTTTCAGCAAGTTTGAACATGAGGTCAGCGATCATTTGCCCCTGTGGTTGCGCTTGCCGTTGCCAGAAGTATAAAGTTACAAGCGATGTCGGAAAGCTGCGATCGCATGAGTAATGTCAGACAGAAACAGCGAGACTGCCTGCAAATCGTCTTGTTTTGGACTTTGCATATTTGATCGATCAATTTGCACTTTCTAGTGCGTTTCTCCTTTGTTTCACAGATTTAAGTCAGCATAAAAAACTAGCGAGGCAGCAATTTTGGAGATTTGCGCTATTTTGAGGAGATTCTTGCTATTACTTGAGCAGAGCTTTAGGCGTGACACCCATCAAGCGTCTGAAGTAGTGGGCAAAATGGCTTTGATCGTAAAATCCAACGGTCGCAGCAACCTCCGCGATCGTCATTTCGCCTTTCAGCAGCAATTGTTTCGCTCGCTCCACGCGGCAGCGAATCACATACTGGTGCGGTGATAGCCCTGTGGACTGTTTGAACAATCGCGAGAAGTGATGCGGACTCATTTGGGCGATTGTGGTCAGTTCTTCTAGACTGAGGTTTTGCTCCAAATGAGCGTTGATGTAGTCGATACCGCGCTCAGCTTGTATTTGGGTAAGTCCCCTTTGAATTCGGAAATGGCGACTGTGGTTGCACTATATTTCTGGAGAAGCTGCACTGCCAGTGCTGTGGCAAGTGACTCGCCGAACAGCCGTCCGCCCATTCCACCCGTGACAAGTTCTTGCCACAGTGCTAACCCCAGGTGTTCAAGTTGTGGATCGGGAGCCACCAGATGGTTCACGATTTCAATTCGGTCCGGGTTGAGATTGCCGAGGTCGATCGCTGTCTCCCGCAGCAAGGCGGGAGTGAGATAGAGGTGAATCACATCCGCTTCGCCTGGCTCCTTCCATCGCCAATAGCTGGGCAAACCTGCCGGAAGCACATTGATCTGCCCTTGACTCAAGTGTCCTTCGTAGACCCGTCCATCAATGCGCGCACTTAAAGGGTGTCCGAGATTGATACCTATCGTGTGGCAGGAAAGCGCCGGAAACTCATGATCGCTCACGGTATGACGGCGTTGCACGACCTCAATTCCTCGCCATGTCCCTGGCTGGCTCGATAACACAACCGTCTCTGGGAGAACGGGTGTTGTCTCGTTGCTTAATAAAGCTCCACGTCGCGAAGATTGGTCATTAGCCATGACGCTCACAAAAACACTGCCAAAGTTTCACTATCTTCTAAGGCAATTTCATGAAGAGCCAGCTTCTTTGGGAGGATTTTTCTGCCATCTAACCAAACTGCCAATCAGTCCTACCACATTACTCTGCATCGGGCGGCCTCATAATTTCAACCATCACTTGCTGTTGCAGTCTCAAAAGGGCTTGCTCAAACGCTTCTAATTCCCCTGCCTGACACCGCTCCAGTAATTTTTGTGCCGATGTTGGAGGATGAGTGCGATCGATCAGTTCCCGGCACAATTCGACCGCAGCCGCATCTTTCCAAGATGCTTCGATCAAACACTGCCGACAGGCAGCTTTCACAAGCAGCTCGACCGTATCCTCGTGGGGCGACGGCAGCAATGGGCGGTTTTCCATCAACCAGTGCAGGGCACTCATTTCTCGGCTCTGACCAAAATAGAAATCGTGTGGCATACTGCTGCCTCCATCTCAGATACAGGGATCGCTAGTGGCGCATTGAGCGGAGCAGGACGGATTTCACACACTCTTGCCCGCCTATCTCCAACGAGATCAAAAGCTGTCTTTCAGAAATAGAGAACGCCCTCATTTTTGATCGCAACCTCAACGACTACCCGGAGAATGACTTGAGCAAGATTTGACCAATGTTCGCAATTTTTGCGAACTTTCCAGCCGTTCGGCTCAAGCAAAACCAGCGATCGAGATTGAGTCGCTTAGTCCTCTCGGTTCAGTTCTGCTTGCCCAGTGGACAAGTATTGTTCTAGCGTCCAGACTGCTGCTTGCGTCAACGCTTGCCAATCGGCTGAAGTCAGCGTTCTCGCCATCACCGCCCGCACTTCAGTCCGAGCGTCGTTGGCACGAGAGATTGCCACGCTTGAGTGATCCCATCGCGTCGCTTGCGATCGCTCAAACAGGTGCCAAAGCCGTTCCTGGGTTTCCGGCGGCGGTTGGCGAAAGCGTTCAATCAATAGTTGCCGCCCGACGGAGTGGAGCGTGTCGGTGATTCGGCCCAACTCCCACTCGCTCAGCATCAAGCGGAATTCACCCAGCATCCAATCGCGCAGTTGCGCTAAGCACTCCATTTCCACAGGATCTTCCAGGAACATCCCCATCTGGGTGCCCCAGTTCCGCCCTGCGCCAATGTCGCAGCCACACTCTTCTTCGATACGAATTAATTCTTGCACACGCGCTTCGGACAGGAACCAGTTGAGCGGCTCTGAGGAAGGTTCTTCAGGCAAAGAGTTGTTTGGGTTCATGCGATTCTCCTAATCAAGCGGGCAAGGCTGCAATCATCCAGTCGACACTCAAGCCGTTGAGAGACGATTAGTGCAGGGCGCAACTCCGAAAGAACCGCCACTGCTGATGCTGACTCGTTATCCGTGAGTAAGGCGTGGGTCATGGTCAGCTCCAGGTTCTGATAAATCCCACGGCACTACGTCTTGATACGCCACGACGGGATGCGAGACGAAGAGCAGGGCGGCAGAATCAAACGTTGCCCGCAGCAATCGAGGGGTCATTTCTAAGGCGCGAACGTGGTAAAACGATCGCCAAAAGAACGATCGCTCTACAGGTGTAATCATGCCCTCGAACCGGATTGCCGTAATCCGCACCCACTCCTGGCAAGCAGGTGGGCTAACCAAGACTTCAACCCAAGCAGATAAGGTAGGACGGCTTAAACATCGGGCAACCTCAACCAGTTCAAGCGCATCCGGATCGCTGAGCGGTTGCTCAGAAGCTTGCACAAACCCTTCCTGGATCAACTGTTCCAATGTGCAAAGGGGCAGTTTATCAAAGCTAACTCGTCGCTGTTGTGCGGCCTGGGTCTGCCAATCGAGGGGTTTTCCAAAGATGAGACGATCGCGGCGATCGCCATCGGGATTTAAGGGGAGTGATGTCATAGCTTGTCGGGAATAAAAATAGGCTATTCTGCGGTTGGCGGCGGGGAGGATCGCGGTTGCGGCATCCCGTGCGCCGCAGACAGAAGTGACCACAGGCGATCGGCAACGGTGTAGGAATGAAACAATTCCCCGACAAACATCAGCACACAAGCCATCTCTTGGGCAACTCCCCGTTGCGAAGGAACCGCTTTTTGCCGAGCAGACCGCTTGTTCCCTTGGGTTTCTTGAGTGCCGAAGCCAAGCGGCGACTGCCGCAGTGCCCCTTTCAACTGCTCAGTTAACTTCAGCCACTGTTTGAACCCTGAGAGCGGCAAGTCGAACTCACCAGCGGTTTCCATCAGCGGTTGGGGGGCAAGATCAACAACATCCCGCCACCGCCCCAGTTGGACCTCCATCTTCACCAGATATAAGGTGTGGGAGATGCCCTCGTCGTCGAACACTTCCTCGCAGAATGGCTGGGTGCAGTGAATCTGGAGTGGCTCTTTCAACTGGTGCAAGCGCCAAATCGTGGGGTCTGGATCAATCTGGGTGGCAAGGTAGCGGCAGACCAGTTCGTCCGCCGTCTCAATGAACAGCGATCGCACGAACGCTTGAAACGCATCTGTCCCTGTCAGCGATCGAGCATCGCGGGCAAGATGGTCTTGAATCGGGTCTAGCAGTTCGTATTCGTCCGCCACCAATATCTCTTCTTGCTGTTGCAGGGCGTGCAGTTGGGCGAGGATGTGCTGCTGCAACTGTCGCAGTTGAGCATTGATTTGAGTGCCATTGCGCTGTTTGAGCGTCGAGTGGGCGGTGAGTAATTTATCAAGAGTGAGCATCGGTGATCACGGTTAGCCCGACTGGGGTGGGGAATAGGGGTGGGGGTGATGGGGGCGACGGTAATCAAGGCTGAGATTAACCGCAGCTTGTGGGTAACAATAGATCGCTCGTACTGGACAGGCAAGGGGTGAAGGCAGGTTCCTATCATTTGATAGGAATTGTACGCTTTACTCTGGGTTTGGGAAGAGAATTGCTCGCAGTCGCGGTGGCAGTGGGCAGACTGCCTCCCACACTTCGGGCGGAATCTGGTGGTAATGGTGCAGCAGGAAGTCAAACTCTCCCAAGCGACGAGTGTAAACGTCCTTCAGCAAGCGGGGTTCTTGGCCGCGGTTCATCCAGCGCGTCATCGTCGGCAAACTACACCCAGCGATGAGTGCCAGTTGGTCGTAGGTGAAGGCGTACTCCTGGTAGAGTTGGCGGGGATGGGCGATCGACCATTGACAGTTGGCGTATAAACGCAACAGCGATCGCTCCGGTTCTCCAAGTGGGCGTTGATTGGGGGGACGACTCATGAGGGTTGAGTAGGAAAAAACTCTAGGTCTGCTTCATCAACCCAATCCGCCACAAGCCACTGCCGCGAAGGGCTATCGGCATCGAGTAACAGCAGGTACGACCAAGCCCACTGTGTCAATGCTGCCTCTGCCCTGCTGGGAATATAAGTCTGCCCAATAACAATTCCCCAATCGGTAGCAGGCGTGGGAATCCAGCGGCATCGAGAACCCACTGGATACTTCGGTAAGCTAATCGTGTTGGGAAAGTCGGCGGGCAGCGCAAGTCCACCGAACTCTTTAGCCTGTAACATCGGCAAATTTAACCGAGAAAACTGAGATTCTGGTTGCTCACTAGGAGTTGCCATCACCATTGGGCACGATTACTCGTGCTAGATCTTGAAATTGGGTTGTGGTTGAAAAGGTTGATGAAAAAGCAAAGAGCCGAAATCAGAAACGCTGAGCGGCAACCCACCTGCTGTTTCTGAAAAGGCTCTAGCCAGAATTACAGTAAGACTCTGTTTAGCCGTTTGGCAATGATTATTTGCCGTTTGGCAATTGAACTAAGTTTGCCGTTTAGGACGTAGGCGTTGAATATAAACTTCGCGCAACTTTTGCAGATACTCTGGTTCGGTTTCAATGGCAGTCCAGATGTGGTGGGCGAGTGCCATTCTCTGCTTATGGCGGGCACTTGGTTTTCTACGATCGACACCTTGTGAGAACCAATGGTTGACAGTGGTTAACGAGCAATCACAAACAATAGCCAAATCTTCCCGCGACACATCCCAGTGTGCGAGAAATTCCTCAAGTTCCATCGAGTAGGGTGCTGCGGGCTGAAAATAAGCCTCTAACGCATCCCAGTGTCCCTGAGTTGGAGTTCTCGGAGCAAGACCCATAGCCACCTCGATTGCCTTTTGGCAATTATATAAAAATCGTAGCTTGGTGTGAGTTGCAGCGTTCAGATTAAACAGACGTGCTTAGCTAGGGTTTCCCACTGGCATTTTTGGACAGGCGCTCGCGGGCACAAAAATTTGGCGCAACGATCGCGCTACCCTTCTCGGTGAGTCAGATTGATTGCCAGCACCATCCCTTTACGCTGACGCTGGATAATCACACCCAAATTCACACCAAAGCTATCGTCATCGCGTCCAAGGTGCGCTATCGCAAGCTCCTTTTTGAGCATCCGTTTGACAATACGAGCGTGTACTATGCGGCGGTAGTGCCCCTTACGTAAAGGACAGAGAAAAAAGCTTAATTCTGAGAGCTTTATCTGGCGAACCTTCTAAAAATGGTAGTTCTAAAGATGTAAGGATAGAGAGGATGAAGTTAACTTAATTGCGTTATGTCAACTGCTCCACTTGTTTGTCCTACCTGTAACTCTGCTCATATTGTTAAGAACGGCAAAATTCACAATGGTAAACAGAACTTTAAGTGCCGTGAGTGTGGCAGACAGTTTGTGCAAGACCCGCAAAACAAAATCATTAATGAAGCCACTAAAACTCTGATTGATAAATTGCTGTTGGAGAAGATTCCCTTAGCTGGAATTGCTAGAGTCGTGGGTGTTTCAGAACCTTGGCTCCAGAATTCTGTCAATGAGAAATATCAGAACCTGCCCCGTCCAAGTGAACGTACAAGCTAAAAAAGGGGCGTTTAACCATCCAGTGTGACGAGATGTGGTCGTTTGTCGGCAGCAAAGCCAACAAGCAGTGGATTTGGTTAGCACTCGACGTAGAAACACGAGAAATTGCCGGGGTGTATGTTGGAGAGCGCAGTCAAGATGGCGCACAAGGATTATGGGAGTCATTGCCAGCAGTGTATCGGCAGTGTGCGGTTGCTTACACTGATTTTTGGTCAGCTTATGATGAAATCTTTCCCTGTAAGCGACATCAAAGTGTGGGTAAAGATAGTGGCAAGACCAGTTATGTTGAGCGGTTTAACTGCACGTTGCGCCAACGGGTATCGCGTTTAGTCAGGAAAACGTTATCGTTCTCTAAGAAGTTGGAGAACCATATCGCGGCAATTTGGTACTTTGTTCACCACTACAATGCATCCTTACCTGTTTAGCACTACCCTAAAAATGACCATTATTCTTCACCCTTTAAGAAATTAAGACTACCCTATGCGGCAACCGCTATGGAGGGCGGGTTCTGCTAGAGCGAGCGAGTGATTGTGGTGGGCGGCGGTATTCCTAGAAAGCGACGATGTCGGATCACCTGATCAGCCGCATTGCTGCCTCAGACGGAATCATGCTGCACACCGGAACCGAAATTACTGACTTGCAAGGCGATCATCATCTCGAACAAGTGACCTGGCACGATCGCCACACCGAAACGACCGAAACGTACCCAATTCGCCATGTGTTTCTGATGATTGGTGCTGTCTCCAACACCCCATGGCTGCAACACCCCATGGCTGCAAGATTGCCTGACGCTGGATGAAAAGGGCTTTATTTGTACGGGCATCCAGTTGATCAATCGTCAGGACTGGACGCTGGAGCGACACCCGATGCCTGTAGAAACCAGCATTCCGGGAATTTTTGCGGCGGGCGTTGTGAGATCGGGGTTTGTAAAGCGGGCTGCTTCAGCGGTAGGCGAGGGAGCCATCATCAGTCAGGTGCATCAGTTTTTAGGCGAGCAGACGGCTGAATCATTAATTTCTACTGGCTTTGTTGCATGATTAAAAAATGGTCAGACTTGTCTTGAGGTCGTCTTGGCATCAAGCTTCAACCTTGTAACTATCGGGTTTAGCGATCCTAATCATTCGGTTGAGTGCAGCACATTTGACGAACAGTTCCACCGCTTGGTTGTCAAATTGACGCGCACTGAGATTCCCTCCAAAAATCGTTTTGAAGCGAAACATTGTGGTTTCAGCAATTGAGCGACGATGATAGCCGGAGTCCTGTTTCCAGCGTTTGCGTCCATGTTTGCGAATCGTACGCAGATTCTCATCCCGTTGATGCGGCTTGCCGTTGCGATTGCCATGTTGCCAAATCTTGGCATCCTTGCGGGGGGGAATAACTGCTTTGGCTCCTTTGGCTTTAATCTCGTCATAGCAGTGGCGATGGTCATACGCCCCATCGGTCGAGACTTGATCGATTGGACATTCAATTGCTTCGAGTACCTCGTTTAGCACTTCTCCATCATGGAAATCATGCGTTGTGACCACTGCTGCCAGAATTTCGCCCGTTGCCTCATCCACTCCTAAATGGAGCTTACGCCATGTGCGTCGCTTGCTAACGCCATGCTGACGGGTCTTCCACTCTCCTTCGCCATAGACTTTCACCCCCGTCGAATCCACTACAACAGGGCGAGATTCCTCCTTAGGCACTATCGGAAGTTCAATCGATAGTTGACCCAATCGTCGTGACAAAGTGCTGTGGTCAGGTACAGGTAACTCAATCGCCATCAACCCGAAAATTGATTCCACAAAGCCTTGGCATTGCCGTCCAGCTAACCGATACACTGCCTTTAGGGTTGCCATCGTCATGATTGCCAAATCGCTATACAACACCGATGCTCCAGGTCTCCCACTCAAGTCATGTACAATCCATTCCTCCAGCACAAACTCATCAATCCAAAAGGTGAGACTTCCCCTCGTCTTCAGTCCGGCGTTATACTCAGACCAGTTGCGGATGCGGTATTGAGGTTTCATAGCAGGTTTAGGTGTGGTAACTGAAACCTACCATGTCTCTACCCTCCGCAACCCCTCTTCATGCAACAAAGCCATTTCTACTTAAAAGGTCGGAAGGGTTTGAACGTGGTTTGCTGTACTGACAATGGTCGACCAGCTAGAAGCAAAAGACGAAGCAATGCAGAAACACTCTGTTTCAGCGCACCTGAAGGGATCAGCCCTGCTGTGCACCCACTCAGAAGATGTGGCTGGCTGGACGGCAGCGATTTTGGAGTGGCTCCAAACCGCCCTGCTTCCGGTTTCGATCGCCGAACTCAGTTGCAGCTTGGAAATGCCGTGGGTAGAAGTATGGCTGGGCGTATTGTTCGGTGGTTTTCAGTTAGAGCAGCGGGGGGAGCTTTATGAGTCGCCCGTTTGGGTAAGATATTCCGATGACAAGGCAATCATTCTGAAGCGAAATGGGTAGCTATAAGCAGGAAAGTTGCGCCTGAACTTCATTGATTCATGCCTATGCTGGGCGGACACAATTCGCTTGCACACCGACTGTATAAAGATAGTCGGTTGAGAACGAAAGGGTGTTAGCGTCGGGTAAAGCGAGTCATTAGCAGGCTTCACATTCTCAGTAGTTAAATTCTACCAATCATTAATCTTGGCGCGTGAGAATAAGATGCTGGAGGTGCATCTCAGCTAATCGTTCAGCCCGACTCGTCTGAATACCCGAGACGAGTTCACCAATTAGAGCGTAGTAAACCATTCGAGCACGTACGGTTGCTTCAAACGGTGTGAAGCCAACGTCTAAAAACAGATTCTTGGTGTAGTTGAGACGACGCTGATCAACCTGGTCAAGAATTGCAGCAACTCTAGAATCATTCGCTGCCCAAGCTCGAATTGCATTTTCGACTTGACCATCATCTTGAATTGCAAGCTCAAACAAGTGAAGCAGTTTGGCTGAAGCGTCACCGCCTGCTGCCTCAACTTGCTGAATAATGCTTTCAGTTTCACGATTAACCCATTCTTGCAAGATTGCTTCTAAAAGCTCTTCTCGATTTTTGAAATGCCAGTAGAAGCTACCCTTCGTCACGTTTAGCAATTTAGCAAGTGGCTCAACTCGCACGGCTTCAACTCCGTTCTCTGCTAAAACCTTTAGCCCTAAGTCGATCCAGTCTTGCTGTCCAAGCCTGGAAATCTCATTCTGCTTAACCGTACGGTGGCGTATTGACATTTGCGAGACAGTTCACTAATCTATAACCATACGGTAGCGTATCCAAGAGTAATTTGATACGGCAAAATCATCTAGAACCAAGGAGATCAAGATGCTTCGACTCAGTGGATACTGGCTAATTGCGATCGGTGTTCTCCATCCGCTCATCCACGGGTGGCTGTTTGCTCAACCGTTGATGGAGATTGTGCAGGATGGCTGGTTCAATACGATCGCACCGATTCCATTAGATCCTTTCTATGACCGAGAAGCCGCATTTTGGTGCATGATGGTCACGCCTTTTCTTCTGATCATCGGATGGCTCTGTTGTTGGGCACAAACAAAAGGTATTAACTTACCCAGTTTTCCGGGTTGGATTCTTTTGCTAACGGCTGCTGTTGGCATTACGCTTGAACCGATTTCGGGATTTTGGCTGTTTATCCCGCCTGCGCTGCTGATACTGAGCAATCAACAACGAGATAAAGAATGGCTAAAAGACTCGCCTTAACACTCTGTCTAGTGTGATGTCTAATCGCACAGTTCAACGTCTCCGCTTATTCATCGCCGAACGACTTCTCAAACTTAGCGAAGAGACTCAAACGGTCAGGTGCAAAGGAACTGTTGTGCTACTTCGCTGTTAAAAGGCAAAGTTTTAAATTGATTTGGTTAGGGGGCAAACAATGCTCAGCGTTTTACAGATTCTGACCGTGATGCTTGTAGCGGTGGCGAATGGCTCTCGCTCTCGCGCACGCCCTTGAACTGCCGGGAAAAATGCGGCTCAGCCAGGAGACGTATTACACTATGCAGCCCATCTATTATCCCGGTTTCACAATCGGAGGGATTAGTGAGCCAGTTAGCATCATTCTGACAATCATTCTGTTGTTCTTAATGCCAATAGGAAGCGTGGACTTCTGGTTAACGCTCGTAGCATTAATTGGACTGCTCGGAATGCAAGCTGTGTATTGGCTCTTCACGCATCCAATTAATCAGTTCTGGGTTGAGGGCGACAACCTCGATCGCTTCAGTTCTGGCTTTTTCTCGTTTGGAGCAAATCGATCGCGGCTTGAGAACAAAACTCGTCCGCCGGGATGGACAGAGTTTCGCGATCGCTGGGAGTATTCGCACGTAGCGCGAGCGGGGTTTGCGCTCGTGAGCCTGCTCGCGCTTGTCATTACCCTCTCTTGCCGCATATAGCTAGATTTGAATTCTGATCGAGAAATCACTCGTTCATTGCACTCGTTAATATCAGCAGAGCAGGTTATTTTTATCAGTAAGAGGCTGAATTCATGCCACAAACTAACACAGTGACCTCAATTTCTCCTGAACTCGCGGCTCGGCTTCGCGCGATGCCCAAAGTTGAAATCCATGTTCATGTTGAAGGAGCAACAGACGCAGAGACGTTTTATCAGATAGCAAAGCGAAATCACGTTGAATTACCGATGAGTTCATTAGACGAATGGAAGTCATTTTTTGAGTTTCGCGATTTTTCGCATTTCATCCAAGTTTACGCAGCGGCGGTTCGGTGCTTGCAAACACCAGAGGACTATGCGCTGATGATTGAACGGCTCTACAAACGACAAGCTGAGGAAAACATTCGCTACACGGAAGCTTTCTTGAGGGCGTCATTTCTGACTCAGAAGTTTCAGGATGACGAGATTTTAGACGCGATCGCAGCAGGACGATCTGCGGGGGAAGCCAACTATCACTGCCAGATTAATTTCATTCCCGATATTGCGCGTGAGATTCCGGATTCTCAAGATCGAGTTCTAGAGTTTGCCGTGAAAGGGAAAGAGCGCGGGTTATTTGTGGGCTTAGGGGTCGGAGGACTTGAAGTTGGGTATCCACCAGAATTGTTCACAGAAACGTTTGCTCAAGCTCGTCGGCAAGGACTCCGCTTGGTGGCTCATGCAGGCGAGGCTGTGGGAGCAGAAAGCATCTGGGGCGCAGTGAATACTTTAAAGCCTGAGCGAATTGGACACGGCATTCGGTGTTTAGACGATCCCAACTTGGTGGAAGTCCTCCGCCAACATCAAATTCCTTTAGAAGTGTCTCCCCAAAGCAACTACTGTTTAGGGGTTGTCGAGCGAAGTCAGCCTCACCCGATTCGCAAAATGGTAGAGGCTGGGCTTTACTGCACCGTCAACTCAGATGATCCAGCCATGTTTTCAACCAGTTTGACGAATGAGTATTTAACGCTTGCAGCACAAGGATTTAGCTGGGAGGAACTTTGGCAACTCAATTTAAATACTTTGGAAGCAACATTTCTGGATGAAGTCGAAAAAGACAAGTATCGTGCTGAGTGGGAGCAATTCACGCGATCAGCCAGCTAGCAATTGTGTTGTGGCAGATAACTGTTCACTTGACCGATAAATACAAATGCACTAGTCTTGCTTCAGTTGCTAAAGAGGCTAGAAAGAACTATGAGCAAAGTTGCAATTATTTACTTTTCCAGCACAGGGCATACCCATCTAATGGCTGAAGCAATTGCCTCCGGAGTGTACAGTCGTGCCAATACTAGCGTTGATCTGATGCGGATTGAAGGATCACAAATAATAGACGGGCGCTGGTCTGACGAAAGTTTTATCGAAAGTCTACAAATGGCGGATGCAATTATATTTGGTTCCCCAACCTATATGGGTGGAGCCGCTGCTCAGTTCAAGGCGTTCGCTGACTACAGCAGTGAAATATGGTTTCAGCAATCTTGGAAGGATAAACTTGCTGGTGGATTTACTCACGGAGCTGCACTCAGCGGTGACAAACTCAGTACACTAGTCTACTTCAGCATTCTAGCTGCTCAACATGGCATGATCTGGGTCAATCCTGGAGAAATTGACTACACAGCACGAGGTACGACGGATGAAACGAATCGATTGGGATCTTATTTGGGGGTGATGGGACAAACCTATTTGAACTTCGAGAGAAAAGAACCAGAACTTCATCCTGGCGATCGCCTAAGCTGTGAACACTTTGGGCATCACTTAGCTAAGTGGGTACATCGAATCAATAGCTCAAACCTTTAGCCATCATGTTGATTAAGCATCAAGTTCTTGAACTCATAGCAAACGGAAGTGTGACATTAGCATTTCGCCGTTGGAAACGTCCAACAGTTCGAGAAGGTGGTCAACTTCGGACAGCAGTGGGTGTTCTAGCAATTGACGCAGTTGATGTAGTTAGTATTGATGAGATTACGGAAGAAGATGCTCAAAGAGCAGGCTACTCATCGTGCCAAGAACTATTACACATGTTGAACAAAAATGGAGATGGGGCGATACATCGCATCAGATTGCACTTTGCAGGACAAGATCCTCGTGAGGTACTGAGAGAGCAGGTCAATCTCACTGATGATGAACTGGCTAAAGTCCGTCGAAAGCTAGGACAATTTGACATAAAAAGTCAAGACAGTTCCTGGACAATGACAGTTTTACAACTGATTAGAGAGCATCCAGGTGTACGAGCCACAGAGCTTGCAGCCTTGGCGCATCTAGATACACAAGTGTTCAAAGTCAAAGTACGTAAACTGAAGGAGCTTGGACTTACTGAAAGTATTGCGCGTGGCGGATATCAGCTGTCTCCACGAGGCTATGAGATTGTCACTCGTCTTAACTCTACTTGAATAGTTCTATGCAACGTATTTGGCAGCACAACCTAAAAACCGTGTTGCAGCAGACGGTTTTTAGCTCTTGGTTGTGCTGCCAAGGTTATCTGCCGCTGTACTTCACTGTTGAGCAGTTTCACTTAAACTCGTGGAGGATGAACCAATGGAACGATCGCAAACAGAATTGCAAACCAGTTACGACCGTGTAGCAGCAGAATACGCCAAGCAGTTTTATGATGAGCTAGATCGAAAGCCATTTGACTGCAAAATGTTGGATTGGTTCATCGAGAAGGTGAATGGTGTTGGAACAATTTGTGACTTAGGGTGTGGTTCTGGACACATTGCAAATTATCTACAACATCGCGGTTTAGAGGTGTGCGGCATTGATTTGTCGTCGGGAATGCTCGAACAGGCGCAACAGTTAAATCCAAACATCACTTTTCAACAAGGCGATATGCTTTCCTTAAATGATGTTGCTGACAGCTTTTTCGGCGGGATCGTTGCCTTCTACTCAATTATTCATATTCCTCGTTCGTTGGTCGCTGACGCTTTGCAAGAGATGAAGCGGGTATTGCATTCAAAAGGCGTACTCTTGTTGACATTTCACATCGGACAGCAAACGAATCACCTTGAAGAATGGCTTGGTGAGAGCGTCTTTTTGGACTTTCACTTTTTTGAGACAGCAGAGATGAAAGATTACCTTAGGACGGCAGGCTTTGAGCTAGAAGAAGCGATCGGAAGAGACCCGTACCCCGATATCGAAGTTCAAACCCGTCGCGCTTATCTTTTTGCCAAGAAGCCGTAAACGAACGCACTGCCCAACAAATCGCTGCGCCGGAACGCCGCAAAACAATGAGTTGGACAGTAAGAGTTCTCTGCGTCCGGTAAGCTTTATCCCCAGGCGGTACAAAAGTGAAAGCAACAATTTTCGATATAGACGGCACGCTCCTGTAATCCGACGCCGATGACGACGCACTGTACTTGGCGATGCTTGCGTCCATCCTGGGGGGTGTACACACAATTCACCGCAGCAGGCATCTTGTGCAACACCGAAGGACTACAGAGCAGACTAATCGATCACGTCAATCTATTGCTTGCTTAACCAAGTGGAACAACGCCCTCAAGGAATCCCGATCGCGATGTTCTCACGACTGTAGATAGGTCTATTTCAGCAACGGCGTAATTTCATTACACCAAGCCAACCAGCCTGCCTCGTAGTGAATGCCGCGCAGCAACGTCATGTACTGAAACTTAAGCGTTTTTGACAGCGTTTGTGGATTTTTGAAGTACTGACACTTAATGTCCTGATAGATTGCTAATCGCTGCTGATGTTGCTGATAGTGCATTTCTAGCTTGGTCACGATCGTCTGACGAGAAACGAGATGTCCAGCGTAGAGTTTTATGAGCAATTCATCCTTAATCGGTGCCATCTCTTCTGATTCAGCAATCCACTGACACAACTGCTGTTTCCCCAACGCGGTTACAGTATAAATGCGTTTGTCGGGTCGATTTTCCTGCTGCACGGATTCAGATTGCAGCCACTCCTTTTCTTCCAGGCGATTCAATTCGCGGTAAATCTGTTGGAAGCTGGCATTCCAGAAAAAACCAACTGATCCTTCAACCGAGGCATTGAACCGCTTGGCAAGGTCGTAGCCGCTGCTAGGGTCGCTAATCAGGGCAGACAGAATGGCATAAGTCAGAGACATAGGCAATGGGTTGACATATTCACTTAATTGAGTATATCTTAGCTTGTATATTCAAATAAATGAATAATCCTTTTGTTGAGTAACAGCCCACGAATGAAAACGAAAAGGAGCCTGAATATGGAAAGGATTTACTCCATTTACCAAATCAGTCTGCCGGAACACCCACAGGCGGTTGTTTTTATCAACGGCTTTTTGGCACGCGATCGCGCAGGTTTCTTCTGGATGTGGAAGAATCTGCTCTGGATCAGGAGCGCGACTGCGACATCGACAGGATGTGTGCAAGTCAAAGCAGGGATTTGTGGTGCGAACGAAGTGATCATGGTCAGCTATTGGCTTTCACAACAGGACTTGAAACAGTTCTTTCGAGGGGAACCCCACCGACAGATGATGCAGTTTGTGATGAAAAATCCCAACAGTCTCTGTTTATATAACGAAACTTATCAACCGTCGTATAGTGGCAAATACAGCCATGAACCACAAGGAATGGCGATGTTCTATGCAAACTTAGCAAAATAGCGGAGAAATGATGAAGAATTTGCATCTAAGGAGTGTTAGGAGTAGAAAAAATCATGATAGAAAACTTCTTAAAATTTCATTGTCTACAGACTTCGCCGCTTAAGCTCATTGAGTCCGCTTATAATCTTATCCCTGCAAAAGCCAATCCTCATACTGTCGCTACTGCTGAGAGAATATTATCAACTGTGGTTGGCAGTTCAATTCAATTCACACGCATTGAGTGCCTCTCTAAAAGAACAAGAAGAAACTTGTTGCTTCGGTGCCACAATTCATCTGAAATAGGTCTCCCATCCAGCTTGATGATTAAACAGCTCAGAGTAAATCCTCATCGCTTAGAAGATGCAAACTCTTGGCATACAGTGCGTTTCTTTCATGATTGGGTCGGTGCTCAATTTTTAAGCACACTGCCTGATAATTTCAGGCATAGTCCTCGCTTCTATGGTGGAGATCGCAATTCAGGCTTGATTATTTTAGAAGATGTGCAGAATGCTGCACGTCTCGTCGAATCTCTGTTGGGAAATGACTACGCTCAAGCGGAACAGGCATTACTTCAGTACGCAGAATGTTTGGGTCAGCTCCACGCCCAGACAATCGGCAAAGCAGCAGAATTCGAGGAAATGTTCAAGGCGATCGCACCCAATGTGAAACCCATTCGAGACACTGTAAATATTCATAAGCATCAGTTAATGCTGGAAAGCTTGGGAATTTGCACTGAAAATCGTTGGTTGCATGACTTAGAAGCAATCAACGAAACAATCAATCATCCCGGTGAATATCTAGCTTACATTCATGCCGATGCTTGCCCTGATAATGTTTTAGATACTGGTGCAGGGTTACGATTAATTGACTTTGAAACGGGTCATTTTGGTCATGCTCTGATTGATGCAGCCTATGGCAGGATGATGTTTCCCAGTTGTTGGTGTGCCAACCGCTTGCCTCATGCTGTAGTTCAGCAAATGGAGGACACTCATCGGGCGGTCTTGATTCAACGCTGTCCAGTCGCAGCAGACGATCGGCGATTTGAAATCGCTTTAGTCAAAGCCTGTGGCTTTTGGTTGCTATACACATTAACGCGGCATCTTGAATCCGCTTTAAGAAAGGATTTGAATTGGGGAACTTCTACCATTCGTCAGCGCATCTTAGCCCGATTGGAAGCTTTCATTACAACATCGCAAGAATTCAATCAGCTTCCTGGTTTACGTAACACTTCTAGCCAGCTTTTAGATTTACTGCGACACCGCTGGTCAGATGTCCCCGATTTACCGCTCTATCCAGCATTTCAGGATCTGCCCGTTTAATCTACTCAATCGCACTGTAATTGACTTACCCAAATAGCAAATTCAACCCTCTGGATGCAGATTAATAGGAGAAAAAGTAAAGATTCTTCAACTCAACACCACCGAAAACAGACTAGAGAAACCAATCAAAGAACCAGAGTCAGTTACAGTCTGGAGCGACGCTTGTTTATGCGATGGAAACAGATTGATCACAAGCTGGAGGTGCAATCATGATCCGAAATTATCAAGGAAGCTGTCACTGCGGTAAAGTTCGCTTCGAAGCTGATATCGATTTAGATGCAGGGACGGGTAAATGCAACTGCTCAATTTGCTCCAAGGTCAGGCTTTGGGGAGTTGTTGTTAGACCCAATGCCTTTCGGTTGTTGGCTGGCGAAGCTAACTTGAGTGACTACCAGTATGGTTCTAGCAAAACTCATCATCGATTCTGCCAGACCTGTGGAGTGCAACCCTTCTGGCATGGATATAGCGTCGAAAAAGATAGGCCGTTCTACACCATTAATGTTGCCTGTCTAGATCACGTAACCGATGAAGAACTCGCTCACTTATCGGTTTGCTACTACGATGGGCGCAACAATAACTGGCAGTCGCCTCCGACTGTGACTCGCCACCTTTGATGAAATCTTGACTCAATGAATCGATAGCCTGCTATACTACATTTGTAGTATACATAGCGTAATGTTGGCTCTTGCCGTGAACCGTACACCATACATCAACTGTTTTCACCATGTCAGCATTTCATTGAAGATCTACGCCACAAGCACAACCTACGACCCTTTATTCCTGAGCAAGGAGCCTTCATGCAGAGAACTGTAATAAATCCCAAAACAGTATTCAACTCATTACAATACGGCTTCAGTCAAGCTGTAGTTGTTCCAAGTGGACGACGAGTTGTTTTATCAGGACAGGTCGGAGTTGATGCCGAGGAAAATACTGTAGGTGCTGACATTTCCACTCAGATCACGGTAGCTCTAGACAACATAGAAGCAATCCTCGCTGAGATCGGTACTAACCTTTCGCATGTCGTGATTTTGCGTATCTACATTGTGGACTCGGCAAAGAATGACCAGCAAGAAATTACAGAGGCTTTGTTAAAGCGATTTCCTGTCAATCCTCCAGCTACTTCCTGGGTGATTGTTAGTGGTTTATCGGAACCGGAATGGTTAGTCGAGCTTGAAGCTGAAGCAGTGTTGCCTTCAGTCTAGCTACAGCAGCCAACGTATGGGTAGGAACGAATGACAAAAACGTTTTATGCCATCCTGGTCAACTCACTGGTGGCTGCACTGACCAACACCTTTGTCTGGTTTGCAGTCACCTTTTGGGTGTATCTGCAAACTCAATCGGTACTGGCAACCTCAGTAATGGCGGGTGTGTATGTTGGAACAGTTGCCATGTCTGGATTCTTTCTCGGATCGCTGGTCGATCGGTATCGCAAGAAAACAGCGATGCTACTGTCTAGCGTTTGTTCTCTCGTTCTATATCTACTTGCTCAAATCATTTTTAGTTCTACCTCACCCTCTGTTTTTGCCGATGTATCTAGCATTCCACTGTGGATTTTTATTGTGCTGGCTTTGATGGGAGCGATCGCCGGAAACATCCGCACGATCGCCCTACCTACGCTTGTCACCCTCCTGATTCCCGAAGCAGACAGAGACAAAGCCAATGGTCTGATGGGAACTGCCAATGGAGTGTCATTTCTAATCGCATCCATCTTCAGCGGACTGGCGATCGGGTTTCTAGGCGTTTACTGGGTGCTTGTATTGGCGATCGCCCTGACAGTTGCCGTTATCCTGCATCTGGCAACCCTTCCCATTCCCGAACAAAAGGTGATTCATCCAGAACACCACACCCAACAGATCGACATTCGCGGTACGATTCGGGCGATCGCGCTCGTCCCCGGATTATTTGGGCTGATTTTCTTCAACTGCTTCAACAACTTCCTGGGCGGAGTCTTTATGTCTCTGATGGATGCCTATGGTCTGTCCCTGGTTTCAGTGCAGGTTTGGGGAATTTTGTGGGGGCTTTTAAGTCTGGGATTTATTGTCGGTGGATTAGTCGTTGCCAAACGAGGCTTGGGGCAAAGCCCATTACAAACCCTATTTCTGGCAAATATTGTCATGTGGGTGATTGCGACTGGCTTTACAATTCAAGCTTCGATCCTATTGCTGACCGCTGGGATGTTTATTTATCTCTGTCTGATTCCAGTGGTTGAAGCTTCAGAACAAACCATTCTGCAAGCCGTCATTCCCCTGGAAAGGCAAGGGCGCGTTTTCGGCTTCGCTCAAAGTATCGAGCAGGCTGCATCACCTCTGACCGCGTTCATGATTGGCCCGATCGCCCAATTCATTTTCATCCCGTTTATGACTACGGGAACGGGTGTCGATTTGATTGGGAGTTGGTTTGGTACAGGCAGCGATCGCGGCATTGCACTTTTATTTACGCTCACCGGGTTAATTGGGTTGGTCGTGACGTTGTTGGCGATGCGATCGCACTCCTACCAGAAACTATCGGCGAATTATCAAAAGCATTCAACGTCTTGAACTGATACAGCAATCAGGAAAACTTTTCACACAGCACGTCCGATCGCTTGATTTTAGAGGAGACGCAGCATGAACCAATTCACGGGCGGTTGTCTGTGCGGCAATACCCGCATTGTGGCATCGGGACTCCCATACCGGGTCGGACTGTGTCACTGTCTCGACTGCCGCAAGCATCATGGGGCACTGTTTCACGCTTCCGCAGTGTTCCCTCAGGAGGCAGTCACGATCGAGGGCGAAACCCGATCCTACGCTGGGCGGTTTTTCTGTCCTCGCTGCGGCTCATCTGTTTTCGCCCGTACCGCAGACGAAATCGAAGTGAACCTCGGATCGCTGGATGCCCCTAACCAACTGATGCCCACCTACGAAAGCTGGATCATCCGTCGCGAGTCCTGGTTACCGTCGTTTCCGTTCACAAGACGATACGATCGCGATCGGGATAGCACGGGTCGCTTTGAGGAGTAGGTCGCACAAACGGCGGGGTGCGTGAACGTGCCCTCACGGTCTGGGAAGCCTTCAGCAATTTCGCAGTTCGTCGCCGATGCTGCCTAACATAAATCACTGCCGCCGACTGCCAATCTGATTGTGCGAGCTGCTGGCGGCTGAGTTCAGGCGTTATACAGTTAAGATTGAGCGTTCTGGTATGGGGTAAGTGACATGATCAAAAATGTAAAATCACGGCAAGAAGTGCTGGAGTTAGCTCATAGGAGTGGTTTGCCGATCGAGGAAAGCTCCATGCAATTCAATGAATCGGGTCTTGATTTTCAAGTCGTGTTGGCAACAGACGCAGATGGAGTACGCTGGATTCTACGTCTTCCTCGGCGAGAGGATGTTCTACCATCAGTAGACAAGGAAAAACGAACGCTGGAACTGATTGCTCCGCTTCTCAGCGTAGATGTACCACGCTGGACGATTTGCACCGATGAGTTGATTGCTTATCGGGCATTAAACGGTGTACCAGCGGGCACGGTCGATCCAGAAGCAAAAGCCTATGTGTGGGAGATTGACCTAGCGAACGTACCCAATCAATTTTATGAGTCGTTAGCCAAGGGAATCGTTTCCTTGCATCAGGTCAGCGTTGAGAAAGTACGAGCAGTGGGTCTTCCTGTGAAAACTGCCGAAGAAGTTCGTGTTGAGATGAAGCAGAGAATGGATGCCGTCAAAAAGGAATTTGCTGTAGATCAAACGTTATGGGAACGCTGGCAGTCTTGGCTTCATAACGATGAAATGTGGACGCAAGAAACGGTTTTAACGCATGGTGAATTACACGCTGGTCACATTCTGATTAATGCACAAGCGCAAGTGACGGGATTTATCGACTGGACTGAAGCATCTGTCACTGACCCAGCCAGAGATTTTGTTGCCCTTTACCGCATATTTGGTCAAGATGCTCTCAATAAGCTAATTTCGGCATATGCAGAGGCAGGCGGACACACAGGGTCAAAGATGGCAGAGCATGTGATTGAACTAAACGCCACTGTTGCGATAGACGTTGCGGAATTTGCGCTAAGGTCGGGTTTGGATGAATACCGACAAATGGCGATGCAGTTGCTCTGCACGGGCGAGTCAGCGTAATAGAAGTCTGAATACAGGTGGAACACATTTTACGGGTAGCTTCTGGGATCATCACATCACTGGACAATGCCTTGTTGCAGCGGACGGTTGATAAACTTGGTATTGATGCAAAAGTGACTTGCCGCCCCTGACCGCAACCTTCAGTTTGCTGATATGGAAATCGTCACTAAAAGATTTCTGCTGCGTGATTTCGTTGAGGCAGATCGATCGCCCTTCCTGGACTATCAAACTGACCCTCGCAGTCAACTCTTTTACGAACCGGGTGAAGCGAATCTCGATTATTCAACTCGTTTGTTTGAGACATTTTGCACATGGACTTCTGAGCATCCTCGACTCAACTACCAACTTGCGATTGTGCAACGGCGTGAACCTTACGTGCTTGTGGGCTGCTGTGGACTGCGGGGAAGAGGTTGTGATGCAGGTGAGATGGAACTGGGGATCGAACTTGCGCCCGACTATTGGGGGCGATATGCCTACGCGATCGAGGTTGGGCACGCCCTGCTCGCCTTCGGATTTGGGGAACTCAAGTTAGAGGCAATCTCTGGCTCCACAGTCAGTGCAAATGTGCGGATTGCTCGGTTGGCAGCGTGGATTGGAGCAGAAGTCGTTGCCATCCGTGCGGGTTCTACCTGGATGTCTCAACAAGGTTGGAGCGAGATGGATTGGCGAATTACCAGAGCGCAATGGGAGCGTCGTACCGCTGGATAACGATCGCACTGCACTAGAACGCGCCAAAATGGTTGAGATGCAAAGATTATCTGTGTTGAGTGAGCGCGATCGTCAGATGGATCTGAGTCTGAGTCCAACCTACTGCCGGTCGAGACCGACGCGAGACTTTGCAAACGAAGAACCATACCGTGCAACAACACACCAAACAGTATCAGGAGTGAGCCAATGGCAGCAATCGACGACCTGAGTTCGCAGCAGTTCTATCACGGCACAAAGGCTGACCTGAAGCCAGGAGACCTGATCGAGTCCGGCAATTCCCCGAATGTCGGTAATCCAAATAGAATGGCAACCTATGTCTACTTCACCCCCAATCTGGATGCGGCTATCTGGGGGGCAGAGCTGGCGATCGGCGAAGGTCATGGCAGAGTCTACCTCGTGGAGCCGATTGGTTCGATTGAAGCTGCCCCCGAACTGACGGATCAGAAGGCTCCGAAGCATCTGTCGATGTCATACCGCTCCCACGAGCCGTTGCGGGTCATGGGCGAGGTCATAGCGTGGACTCTTTATCACGGCACACGGGCTGACCTGAAGCCAGGAGACCTGATCGAACCTGGCTATCACTCCAACTATGGCCAGCGGAAGCAGGCGACCTACGTTTATTTGGCTGCCACCTTGGATGCAGCAATTTGGGGGGCTGAGTTGGCTCTCGGTAAAGGACGCAGCAGAATCTACATCGTGGAACCGCTCGGAGCAATCGAGGATGACCCCAATGTGACGGACAAGAAATTCCCAGGGAATCCAACGAAGTCGTATCGATCGCGGGAACCGCTGCGGGTCACGGGCGAGGTCACCCATTGGCAGGGGCACTCTCCCGAACAGCTCAAAGCCATGCAGGACAACCTTGAGCGACTGAAGCAACTGGGTGTTGAGGCGATCGAGGACTGAGTTTGATCCAGCTAACATAGTCCATACACCCGATCGTATTCAGGTTAGTCTGTGGGATTAAGAGTTCATTAGCAGTGGATGAGCAGCGTTAAGCATCCTTGTGGAACCGCTCGTAGCCCAGTGATACCCGCATTGTCAGGAGGTGAAGGATGGGTCGTGAGTCCAACCCGATCACGTTGAGCTTGGAGTCCCTCAGGTTCCTGGGAAGCTGGGCTGCGGATTGCGCTGAGCGGGCACTGTCGGTGTATGAGACGCATGTTGATTTAGATTCCCGACCCTGTGCGGCAATTGAAGGCATCCGGGAGTTTGCCTGTGGAGGAAAGCGCACGGCTCAGTTACGCTCCCTTGCTTGGAGGGCAAATGCTGCTGCACGTGAAGCCAGCAATCCCGCTGCGGTAGCTGCTGCTCGCGCCGCGAGTCTTGCAGCAGCGATCGCCTACACGCATCCGTTGGCGACCGTCCACCAAACAAAGCACATTCTTGGCCCAGCGGCCTATGCCGCACTGGCATTGGAACTCAATCACGCCAGCGATCCCAGCATCGGTGATAGCGAGGTTTGTTGGGCGGTCGAGCACGCCACCCCTGAAGTGTGCGAAGTCTTGCAGCAGATGCCCGCTCGTCAGGTGGGGAGCAGTCGGTTGGACATGCTTCTCTATGCGCTGGATGCAGGCATTCGCGGTCGAATCTGGATGCAAGACGACTAAGATCGGGTTACCGCGCCCTTCGCGTTGCGGCTAAACGCGGCGTTGAGCAGCTTTGCTTGAACTTGTGGAGGGTGAACCAATGGAACGATCGCAGACAGCGTTGCAAAACAGTTACGACCGTGTGGCGGAAGCATACGCCAAGCGGTTTTATGCGGAGTTGGACAGGAAGCCGTTTGACCGCAAGATGTTAGATTGGTTCATTGAGAAGGTAGACAGCATTGGAGAAATCTGTGATTTAGGGTGTGGTTCCGGATATAAAGAGGAGCTTCGGACGGCAGGCTTTGAGTTAGAGGAAGCAGTCGAAAGAGACCCATATCCTGATGTCGAGGTTCAGACTTGCCGCGCTTATCTATTTGCAAAGAAGCCGTAACCAAACCTATTGCCCACCCAATTGCTGAACTAGAACGGAGCATAGAATTGTCCTTTGAGTGGTAGAGGTTACCTACATTCAGTTAGCTCGATCGTTAAGCTGTTGAACGTCAAGCATAATGATGGTGTCGTGACAGCGATAAGGAGTCAACGATGACAAACAGTAATTCTCATCGAACGGGTCAATGTAGGTGCGGGCGGGTTCAATTTGAAGTCAATTCAGAACCCCTAATGACCATGGCGTGTCACTGTACGGGATGCCAGCGCATGACTGCAAGCGCCTTTAGCTTGAGCGCACTTTATCCCAGCAATGGATTCAACGTAACGTTGGGTGAACCTGTCATCGGTGGACTACAGGGTGCAACGCGTCATTACTTTTGTGAACACTGCATGAGTTGGCTGTTCACACGTCCAGAAGGAATGGATGAATTTGTCAATGTCCGAGCAACGATGATGGAGGATGCCCAAGCTTTTAGTCCTTTTATTGAGACCTACACGGACGAAAAGCTGCCTTGGGCAACGACACCTGCTATCCATAGCTTTAACAAACTTCCATTGCCAGAGAATTATCCAGCGCTGCTCTCTGAGTTTGCAGAACGACAGCAGTAGAAAGGCTGCACAACGTTGTCAATTCAATCAGGGCGTTCAGTCATTCTGCCGAGTTCCAGCAATGATCGATCGGGTGCGTGCGATGAGTAAACGGTATAGAGATGTTAAGCCAAAAAGGTGATGCGGTAGGAGCAAGTCTGGTCAATACACTGTCAATTGTTAGCAGGTGACTAAACAGCAATGATTTATCAAACTTATATTCCCCCATCGCCCCTCTCACAGTTCATCGAATTCTTTTGGCTAAGAGAAGGTGAGCATCCGTCAGTAGTACAGACCCGATTGCTGCCCATGGGGACAATGGAATTAGTCATTAATCTCCGTGAAGACAGCATTCCACTATTTGATCGCCATCGAGTCCAGTGCGGCAGCACCAATGGCACAATGCTTTGCGGCACCCATTCTGAGAGTTTTATTGTCCAGGTCGATCGCAAAACATCTGCAATGGGTGTGCATTTCAGACCCGCAGGAGGGATTGCATTCCTGGGTTTAGCTGCTGGTGAACTCCATAATGAAAATATTTCATTGAATGAATTGTGGAAAGGTCATGCCGCAGAATTGCGCGATCGCCTACTGCAAGTATCTACCCCAGCAACTCGGTTTCAGGTGCTAGAAAAATTTTTGATGCAGATGCTGCGGTCAGCGAAGCTGATTCGTTCTGGATCGCCCAATCGCCATCCTGCTGTCGATTTTGCCTTGCAGCAGTTTCAGCGATCCAGGCTGCCAACCATGAGTGCCGTAGCCGATCAAATTGGATTCAGTACCCGCCATTTCAACCAGCTCTTTCGGAACCAGGTCGGATTAACGCCAAAGCTGTTTTGTCGCATTCAGCGGTTTCAGCAGGTTTTGAATCTGCTGCCAGGGAAAAACCAGGTTGACTGGATGGATGTTGTTTTCACCTGTGGCTATTTCGATCAGGCACACCTGATTCACGAGTTTCGGGCATTCGCGGATTGTACGCCGACCGAGTATCTATCCCAACGAGGCTTTCATCCCTGCCATGTGGAGTTGCCCCATTAAGGTCACTTTTTTACAATTCCTGGATCTGAGTCCTGTGTCATGCTGACAGGGAATAATCTAAGCAAAGTCATTGAAATCTCATGCAAATTACGGCATCAGCGCTTTCACTCAACGTGGATGATGTGACGGCATCGGCAACATTTGTCAAGCAGCATTTTGGCTTCCACGAAGAAATGTCAGCCGAGGGCTTTATCTCTCTTTCCAGACCCGATGCTGGCTTTAATTTGATCTTTCTTCGGACGGGACTGGCAAGCTTTAAACCGATTCAGATGCAAGGACATCGAGCGGACGGTCTGCTTGTTGTCTTTGTGGTCGATGACATCGATCGAGAATATGCGCGAATCCAATCAGAAGGTGTACCAATTACTACTGCGATCGAGACCGAACCCTGGGGAGAGCGATTCTTTCAGGTGAGCGATCCAAATGGTGTTGTGATTCAACTTGTCCAGTGGGTCAGGTGAACACTAAACGGACTGACTATGGAAATTGTCACCCAGCGATTTTTGTTGCGCGACTTTATCCCAGCAGATGAACCTGCATTTTCTGCCTATCGTGCAGACCCTCGCTATGCTGAATTTTGTGCAGCAGCAGAAGTCACCAGCAGCTTCAGCCATGAATTGCTCCAGCTTTTCAGTCAATGGACAGCAGAGTCTCCTCGTCGGCACTATCAGTTGGCAGTTGTCGATCGGCTTGCCCGCTGCGCGAGCGCCGTAGCGCGATGCGATCGGCGATCGCCACAACTTATCGGCTGCGCTGGACTGCGCCGCGAGCAGAACAATTCTGATTGGGCTGAACTGGGGATAGAACTAGCGCCGCAGTTCTGGGAACGCTATGCCTACGCCATCGAAATTGCGGCAGCTTTGATTGAGTTTGGATTTCGCGATCTAGATCTCCAGGAGATTCGCGGCATTTCTGTGAGTGCCAATAGATGGGTTAACGCGGTTGGCTCAACGCTATGGATTGGTGGCGATCTCAACGCCACCCAGCCCAGACTGGATGCAAGAACGAGGGTGGCACTCAATTGAATGGCAACTCACACGACAAACCTGGAAGCACGGTTAACAGCGCTTTACGGCATGACAACCGTTTATGTGCGATCGTAAACGGACGGGTAGTGCCATTTAGGGAAGGATGTAGAAAAAAGAGTGAGCGAGAATAAAGAACGGAGACTAACGACCTCACAACGTTGATGATTAAACCTTTACTCACTTGTCCGACCTGTGGCTTGAATGACATCAATAAGAATGGGACGACTCGCTGTTAAATGACAACCATGATCGGCGGGACGACAGCCAGGAAACCTGCTCTAAAAGTACGATCGACAAATGAGACTTCTAAATGTTGATACCGTAGATCTCTCGCCATGTATAGCTTTCGGCTCCGATCATAGTTGTCGCGACACGTATGATCGACTGTCTGGCAGGATTCCTGGCTGTCGCCAACCCGCCAATGTCGCTGTCGTCTAATAACTCGCCACGGCAACCAGAATTACAAATGTTGCGCCTGTGGACGGTAGTTCGTTGAAAAGCCAAACTGGAGACGAATTAGCGATGATACCAAAGCCACGATTAAGCGAATGTTGCTCGAAAAGATTCCACTAGTAGGCATTGCTCGCAGCTTGCAAATCAGTGGAAGCTGGATCACCTCAGTACATCAATGCCTGCTACGCCACGGTGCCTCAGCGAGTCCAAGTGCAACCGAAAGCGCGACGACGATTGACGGTGCAGATCGATGAAATGTGGTCGTTTGTAGATGATAAAGGCAACGAACAATGGGTCTGGTTAGCCATTGATGTCGAAACTCGTGAAATTGTCGTTTATTATGTGGGCGATCGTTCTGGGGAATCCGCCAAAGCCCTGTGGCAGTCCTTACCCGCCCTGTATCGGCAGTGTGCGGTGTGTTACACCGATTTCTGGGTGTCCTACCCGGTTGCACTGCCAAGCAAGCGACATCGAGCCGTCGGCAAAGAGAGCAGGCTGACCAGTTACATTGAGCGCTTCAACAATACCTTACGACAACGAGTGTCCCACTTAGTCCGAAAAACCTTGTCATTCTCGAAGAAGCTGGACAATCATATCAGCGCCATTTAGAACTTTATCCATGACTACAATGAACAATGCCGACGGGAAGTCGTGGCACAAAGTCTGCTGATTTCTCCTGTTTTTTCCTAAATGGCACTACCGTCTGCTTCATACCACTAGCCCTGCTGAATTCAGTCTGCTACAGAAGCATCAAGCGGCGGAAATTGAGCAAACTTCGGCAAATCTGGATTCATATAATCCCAGGGTTGGGCACTGGCGGTGTAGCAATCCATCGTGGGACGAAACCAGCTTGGATCATCTAGACTCGCGGCTGTAATGCTGAGCAGATCACCCGTTGCCCGCTTACCAAATAATCGAGAACCACAGGTTGGACAAAAGCCCCGACTGATGATGTTGCCGCTATCTCCGATAACATCGTAGTATCTAACTTCTCCTACGATCGCCACTGCATTGAGTGGCACAATAAACCCAGCGAGAAACGCACTCCCTGATACCCGTTGGCAATCTCGACAGTGGCAATTTGCCGTCACCATTGGTTCTGCCAAACATTCATAGCGAATTTCACCGCACATGCAACCACCTGTAAATGGTAGTTTCATTTTCTTGCTCCTATCGTGTGATCGCTTACTGTAACTGTAACAACTATTTGTACCAGAAGTCTCGGGCTGCGGGAGGTAGGATGATATTCAGCACGCGGTCAAGTTTTGCTTCATCATGTTCTTCCTGAGTGCTATGGCGACGGCTTAAATGGCTGTGTCAGGGGCGAAGTTATGATCTGAGCGCAATGACTGCACTTCCAGAGTCATTGCGGCTTGATCGCAAAAACTGTAGCGCGACTCATTGGTATCCCAATCTGCAACGAATACCGATTGCAGGACGGGTGGCAGAACTCCGCCAAAGTTGAATGTTTGTTTCCCGCAAATGAAGCTACCAAGAAAGATTGGGAACAGAATGAAGATAAGCAATGATCATACCTGCCTATCGAATTTAGAAATCGTTGCAAAACTCCTGAATGACTTGAACTTTAACCTGATTAAGCGGAAAACTTTTGGGGTAAGTCGAATACATCAGCATGATGCCCTGTAACACTGACTGAACAGTCATCTAAAAAACAAAGCCTTGAAATATCTTTACTCGAATAGCAGAGAACGGCTCGAACAACCCCCACATTGCTGTAAGGATGTGACGGCTTCCACTAGGATTTGCGTCTTCACAGAATTCGCCAGAAAGCAGCGATCGTGAGCTGCCTCGTGCATTTCTTCAACTTGCTGGTCGGTTGGCTGGTCGTCTCCAGCAAACATGATTTCTGGACGGAGGCGAACCTGGGTGATCGCAAGGTTTCCAGCTTCGTCCTTTTCCAATATGCCAACGGCTCGATCGAGATACCGCTCAACCACAAACTTTTGCTTGGCGGCGATTGCGAGGAACCAGAGCATGTGACAGCTTGACAGCGAGGCAACAAAGGCTTCTTCAGGGTCAACGCAGGCAGGATTGGTATAGGGTTCTCGAACATTCTGTGGAGAAGCGGATGCGACAATTTCCATTCCTCCATCAAACTGCCAAATATGTTCGCGGCTGTATTGATGGTCGGTAAATGTCACGCCATTGCGTTGCCATTGAACAGTTGCTAGATGTTGAGACATCGCTGCTTACCAAGGTTGTAATTAAGTTGCCTGTGTTCCTAGTTTAGAGAAACTTTCGCAGGTAGCGTGCAGATTCTTCATACCCCAATGCTTCATAAAACGGAACTGCGCGACGGCTAGAGAGGGCAACGATCTTTGCATCTTGACCAGCTGCCCATGCTTCAAAACTCTGCATCAGTAATGTTCCAATTCCTCTTCTGCGGAACGTTTCGTGAACGACAATCTCTGCAACCCAAGCGACTCGTCCGTTCGCGTAGAACGTGAAGTGATGGAAGCCAAGGATATAGCCTACAGGTTCGACTTCGCCTGCCCGGTTGTCGTCATTGTGAACTGCCACAGCCAAATAGCTTGACGAATCAGCGAGAATTTCTGGCAGAGCGATATCAAACGCCTGCGGCTCAACAACAAATGTTGTTGCCAACCCTTGAGCAAGTGTCAATAAAGCCTTAGCATCACTCAATTGCGCAAGCCGAATTTTCGTCATTTGCATAAACCCGCTTTTTAGTGAGTACCCAACGATGCTAAAGGACACTAACTAGCATCGTTGGGACATTTCTTTTTAGGTTCTATTTAGAGGTGAGTGCTGTCGTCACTTCACGACTGCTGATGAAATCAGTTTCGATCGAGTGACGATCGATCACCTGGTCAATCAAGCTGTACTCCACCGCCTCCTGAGCCGACAAGTAGAAGTCGCGCTCGGTGTCTTGCTCAATGCGATTAGGGGTGGGTTACTTCAATTAGATCTGGCAACATAGCCAATTGAAAACTACAGCAGTGGGGCGAGCAAAACTCCTGAGCGAGCTTAGATCTGGCAGGACATCGTCACGTATCCAACAATTCTTTGATGCACCACCGTCGATTTCGATTGAATTGCTTGATTTTGGACAGTTGGCACACAAGCGACTTGTCACCAATTGCCCATCCAGGTCTTCTCAATTAGACGGATAAACCCAAGCGAAGCGATCGGCTGTTTGCCGAGTTTGCGCGAGTGATACGGTTTGTAGCGGTCTGCCCATCTGGTTGAATTTTTCGACGATTGCCTCTCCTGCTGTTTCGGGTGAACCTGCATCAAAGGGCGGTGCTGGATTGTACTCCAGTACAAGCTGAATCACTTTGGCAGTTTCTTCACCAACGAGCTTTGCGGCAACAAGTAGCCCAAAGTCAATTCCCGCCGTGACCCCGCCACCTGTGATGCGGTTGCGATCGATTACAATTCGCTCTGTTCTCACCTCGACGCCTAGCATGGCAAGCTGGTCGCGAAATGCCCAGTGACAAGCGGCTCGATAACCTTGCAGCAACCCTGCCGCCACCAAAATCAAAGAGCCAGTGCAAACAGAAGTGATGAACTTGGCGGTCTCGCCTTGCTGTCGCAAAAAATTCAACACTTCTTCATCGCGCATCATTTCCACCTGTCCGATCGCTCCACCGGGAACACATAGCACATCAAGGGCAGGGCACTGCTCAAACGTCATGGTGGGTAAAAGACTCAAGCCCTCGCTGCTTTTCACTGGCTCTAACGTCTTCCATAAAAGATGCACCTGCGTATCTGGCATGAATGCGAACACCTGATAAGGACCAGTCAAATCAAGTTGCGTTAGGCCAGGATAAAGCACAAGGCCAATCTGATATTGAGTAGATGTCATATTTCCACCTTTAACTTTGTCTTGTTATCGCTGATGGTGTACAACTGCTGCAACACCAAGAGCTTGAACATCACATCAAGCTGCTTGCGTCCTGCTTGACGCTTGATGTGAATTGTCATGAATTCGCTCTAGTTGAGTGCGAATCGTTTCCCGATCTACGATTTCATTGAGTCGAACCAGTAAACCCTTCTTCCTATTGAGCTGGCTTTGACAGTCTTCCCAATCCCAAAATCCGAGTTGACTCATTGCAATTTACCCTTACTGCTCTATAACCTTGATCTCCTACTTGTCTCAACTTAAAATGCCTCTCAATGAATTTATGGAGCTGCTTGATATTGCCTCCAATTTCGACAGAAACCTCGTGCAACCAAATCAACACTTATTTCAAGGGGCACGTGAACAGTTGCATAAAGCGAAGATTCATAAACTTTGACTGAATCCTACTCCTGCTGACGGACAGATGCTACAAACGCAACCACTAAAGGACTGTTCAGGTCGGAGAGCGCCGCTCTTTCCGGCTGGAATAAGGTTGCTACAAAGAACGGATGAGAACTAAGCTCGATCGCTCTCGCCTCTCCATCCTCATCTCTCGCGGAGACCCTCATATCAGAGTCCAACAGCATTTTCTCAAAGTTTGGATTCATTCCGTAGCTGCAATGATAAGCCTCAACAGCGGCAGGAGTTCCGTAAATACGAGCAAGCCTGGAGTGGTCAGCAAAGTGGACAGAGCCGGATTTCCCCTTGAGAGAACAGGTTAGCGGTGTTACGACCAGCAGGGAGGCATTTGGATTGCTTTCCGCATGATCTGCTTCTGACAGTCCCATGACATTCCTAGCATATTCTACTACAGCATGTTGAAAGCCGCCGCACGTTCCGAGAAAGGGACGCTGATTTTCTCTGGCGTATCTTATTGCAGTCAATGCGCCATCCATGTTTTTGTAGGGACTCGCAGGCACACACCAGAACGCGTCGAATGGTTCTAGATCGGCAGACGACGAAATCGTCTCTGTGGCGACCCAACACCAATTGACAGAAGGTGTTACACAAGTTGCTGCCCTCTCTAATGCTTTAGGAATCGCCTGGTGTGCCGTTACTGAAGGGTTCAAGTCACCAACGAGCGCGATTAATACGTCTTCCATCTTTACCTTTTGAATTACAATTAGTCACAGTAACTTTTGAAAAACGAATTGCAATATTCCTCGTCCCCAAGCTAGAGATAATTGAGCGTTGCTATCAAGGTTGGACGATCGAACGCTGTGCCGAATATTTCTTCATTTTTGACTTTGGCTAGCAGTATTGTAGAACAAGTCTGTGATGTAGAAGTCGGCAATGGAAAAGCTACCCCTGCAAGCAATGGGACTGCGTGAGTCGTTGATCTTCTTCATGATTCCCACCCTGCTTCTGTATACTGCAACCCATATCGGTGTCCCTGCCCTTAGCCAAGCAACCGGATTACCCCCTGTTGTGTCCTGGTTCATTTGTGGAGGAACGATCGTCTTTCTGCCGCTCTTTGTCGCTGCTTTGGTGTTCTATCGACTGGAGGGCAACCTCTGGCAAACTTCTGCTATTTTGACTCGGTTTCGGCTGAGCCAACTATCCTGGCAGACATTGGGATGGACTGGGCTGGGAATCGTAGGAATCGGCATTTTAACTTATGGCATTGTTGCAGCCGGGCAAGCCATTGTTCCTGGCTTGTCAGCCCAACCCTCATTTATGTCTGTGTCTCCGCTCACCAGCAGTAACCGATAGATATTAGCTGCCTGGGTGCCGCTATTCTTTTTCAACATTGTTGGAGAAGGATTGTTTTGGCGGGGCTATATTTTTCCCCGACAAGAATTGGCATTTGGACAATACACCTGGTTCGTTCACGGCTGCTTTTGGTGGATGTTTCATCTCCCATTTGGCAGCGCGTTACTGGTGACACTGCTCCCGATTATCTTCATTACGTCGTTTGTTGTTCAAAGAACAAAGAGTACCTGGGCAGACATTATCGTCCATACCTTCATCAATGGATCAGGCTTTCTGCTGGTTGCCTTTGGGATTGTAGGATGAGTTGAGGGGGCAATCGCCAGGAAAAACAGTTGATTGTATTTCCTACGCAGTTTGTCGACTGCCCACCTTTAAGCTCAGGTCGTTCCTTCTAGGAACTGCACGATCGTAACTGTATCTGAGTAAAACATTTGGGATTCAATGATTTTTGTATCCCGCATTTTATAAACGCTGACCACGGGCGCATCTAGTGTTCTACCACTACTCGCTTCTAATCCGTTGAGCCGCCAGAGCACAACAACAAACTCACCTGCATCCAAAAACACACCATTCATCTTTCTGGCAGCCTCCGGCTGGAGATGATTCCATGCTAGAGCCGCCCCTTCAACATGTTGTTTTGCCCCTTCTAAACCATGATGAATGCCACCATACGGGAGTGAAGCAGCATCGCGGATGACAATCTCAGGATCATAAGTAGCAAGCACTCCAACGACATCGCGTGTTTCAACCGCTTTGAACAAACGACGAGCGGTTTCAATATTCTCATGAGACATGATAATTCCTTCCTTTCATACAAATGTTGGTAGCCGTGTTTTACAACGAGCACGATCGCCTAAAGAATAGGGTCGTTCCTTACCATTGAGTGGCAAGGGATTGAAGACTTGCTTGAGCCGATGAAATAGACTGCTCTCGATCTTTGAACATCAGCTTCCCAGCATTGACAAACTGAACATCTTTGATACCAAACGATTCAAACAGCGTCCGAAGATACGGTTCCTGATGATCTTCACCAAAAGTAGAACCTGGAGAATAATCACCAGCACAGCTTGTGATAAACAGTGCCTTCTTGCCATGCACTAGCCCTTTAACCCCTGCTTTCGTGACCTCATAAGTCCGTCCAAGCCGAATCAAATGTTCAAAGTAGGCTTTTAAGGTTGCCGGAATTGTAAAGCCATACATTGGCACTCCAAAAACATACCCATCGACCAACAAGAACTCTTCTAGCAATGGGTTAGACACTTCTAAAGCTGCAATCATCTCTGGTGTACGAATTTCGGATGACGAATGAGTGGCGGCAATCCAGGCTTCGTTGATGTAGGGAACTGGAAAACGCCCTAGATCTCGGTAGAGAACGGCAGCTTCAGGGTGGAACTTCTTCCAAGCTGTGATAAAGTCACGAGACAAAACTCGTGATACCGATCGCTCCCCGCTGTAGCTCGCATCAATATGAAGGATGTGTTGCATCAGCGAACCTTGAAATCAGCTTATGCAGTCAGTATGTGGCAATGTACAACTGCTTTTCTTCAAGGTTCTTGCGATCGTTTTCAACGTTCTTGCTGTCGAAACACTTTAGGAGTAACGCCCACAATCCGTTTGAAGTGGTAAGTGAAATGTCCTTGACTGGCAAAACCGACCGTTTGAGCAATCGTGGCAAGCGATAAATCTCCCATCAGCATCAATTGTTTAGCCCGTTCAATCCGGCAATTAATTAAATATTGATGTGGCGATGTATGGGTTGATTTCTTGAACAGATGCGCGAAATGATAAGGGCTTAACTGGACGATCGCTGCCAACTCAGCTAAGCTAATATTCTTATCCAAGTTTGCATCAATAAAACTAGAAACTTGTCTCCATTGCTGCTGAGTCAAGCCACCTGTGACAGGTTTTATTGGACGGGAACAGCTTGAATATCGACATAAAAGATGAACAACGAGTGCCTGCGCCATTGAATCAGCATAAAGATTGCTGTTTTCTCCGTCAATTTCCAAGGATGTTTTTAACGCAAAACCTATTTGTTGAAGAAATGGATCGAACAATGCAGCGAGGTGAGGAATGAGTTCAATGCGATCTCTGCCAAACACGTCATACCCAACTTGACTCAGAAATGCTGGCTCTAAAAACAGATTGAAAAACTCAGTATTTGTGTCCCAATGAAATGCCTGAGTTGCATAAGCTGGATAAATCGCTAAATCTCCCAGCACTGAGTCAACGGTTTCCTTTTGTCCATCGACAGCTTGTTCCAGTCGAACTGGTTTGCCAGCATTCATGCAAATGACATGAAACGGCAATTCATGCTCCGGCACCTGACAAGGAGATTGCCGAAAATGCGCGAATTGAATGTTTTTCCAGTTTGCGCCATCACTTGCCAGAATGGGCGGCTGGGGAAGAACGAGAGGTAGCTTGTTCTGAGCAGAGTCAGTCATAGTTCCCTTGATGCTCGATCGCTTTGCTACACGGGTACGTGTTCGTCTGCTTAAATTCTATCTGACGGTTGTAATCAGCAGCGGCAAATAATTTTAAAAGCATTGCCAGTAGCTTAATTCCGTTCGTTGTAGCAAAAGACAATTTCAGAAGCAGAAAAGTTTTTAATGAAGAGCGATTATATCAATCTTTGCTCAACCTATGCCAATCCTGCGAACCTACAGCATCATTGATCCGAGTTGATTCAACTTCGGTGTAGAACGCGATCGCTTCCTTAGCGGCTTGCAAAACCCGATCGCGTAACTCTAAAGGTTCGATCACTTCCATCTGTGCGCCAAACCCCAATACATACGCACAAGCTGCTTTTTCGATATCAAACCGCAGCGAGACAGGAATCCAGCCTTCAGCATCGGGAGCATCAACCCGTTCAATTCGAGCAAAGTAACCCCCATACCGCAACCAGGACATTGCTTCTGGAGCAACCCGCACTATCACAGGGTAAGAAGGAAGATTTGCCTGGAATTCCACCACCGATCGCTGCCAATAGTCGGCTAAATTGAATCCTGTTGGGCGTACACAGTGAAAGTCTGTCAAGGCAGCATTTCGCACTCGTGAAATCCGGTAAGAGCGCACTTCTTCCTCTACTGCTGCGACTAAATACCAGATGCTCCCTTTGGCAACTAATCCAAGAGGATTGACTAATCGTTCAACTTGTTTACCATTCCCGCGCTCATAGCTCAAGTAGACTTGTCGTTCCTGCCAAATTGCAGTTTGCAGAACCGGAAAAGCTGACATCTCTTCCTCCCAGTGATGCCATCCGGTTGGGTCAACATGAATCCGTTGGCTCACCACTTTTGCTTGCTGACGATTGGCGGCAGGCAATGCGGCTAGAAGTTTGAGTAATGCGGCTTCAAACGCCTGACTCCAGCCCAGATCGGCTAACAAATGCGTGGGTTTCGGCAAAAACAACGCCTGAATTTCTGCCAGGTTGAGTCCGGTTAATGTGGTTTGATAGTGTTCCATCAATCCCCAACCTCCGCCCTTGCCGCGTTCTGCGACCACTGGAACCCCCGCACTGCTGAGCGCATCCATATCGCGGTGGATCGTGCGCTCAGACACTTCGAGTCGTTCTGCTAGCTCGCGTGTGGTTAACCGAGGATGAACTTGCAGCAACATCAGGATAGAGAGGAGTCGATCGGCTCGCATCACAATTCTCCCAGCGCTCAGAACTCCTTTCTACTCTATTGCCAAAATATGACAAAGGGTGTCATGAAGTTGCCTTTATGCTGTCAGTATCAGAGTTGAGGAAAGCAGATAATGACAAAGCACGATAGCGATCGTAACAAAGCAATTTACCAGCGATATATTCAACAGGTGTTCAACCAAGGGCAACTGGAGTTGCTAGATCAACTTCTGTCACCGTCCTATGTCTATCACGAGGCACCCCCTGGAACATTGCCAGGAGCTGAAGGAATCAAGCAGGTTGTCTCCATGTTTCGTGCTGCATTTCCCGATCTTGAGATTACGATCGACGACCAGATTGCCGAGGGCGACAAAGTTTGCTCACGCGCCACAACACGCGGGACGCATCAGGGCGAGATTTTTGGAATATCCGCAACAGGTCAAGCTGTGACAATGACGGGGATAACAATCGTGCGAATTGTTGAAGGTCGGATTGCTGAGAGTTGGGTGAAAAATGATGTTGTCGGTTTAATGAGCCAACTTGACGCTGGACAAGCAAATGCAATTATCTAGAACAATTTTGAGGAGGCATTATGCAACCATTAAAAGATAAGATTGCGATCGTTGCTGGCGGTACTCGCGGCGCAGGTCGAGGGATTGCGGTAGAACTTGGCGCAGCCGGAGCAACCGTTTATGTTACCGGACGCAGCACCTCCATACAGCGATCAGAATACGATCGCCCTGAAACCATTGAAGAAACAGCAGAGTTAGTGAATCAGGCAGGTGGAAAAGGAATTGCAATTCAGGTGGATCATCTCGACCCTGAACAAGTGCGCTCGCTCATTACACGCATCGAACAAGAGCAAGGTCGTCTTGACATTCTCGTTAACGATATTGGTGGAGAACATTGGACAGAGTTGTTTAACCAGCCCATGTGGGAGCTTTCTCTAGAGAAGGGATTGCGACTGCTAAAAACCGCGATCGACACCCATTTGATCACCAGTCATTTTGCTCTGCCGCTCTTAATCCAGAAACCTGGCGGCTTGGTGATTGAAGTAACAGACGGAACGGCGGACTATAACCAGCAGAACTATCGGCTATCGCTGTTCTATGATCTTGCCAAAACTTCGATTATTCGGATGGCATGGGGATTATCGCAAGAACTTCGACCCTATCAGGGTACGGCAGTGGCGTTAACGCCAGGATGGCTACGATCGGAGCTGATGCTCGACCATTTTGGTGTGGGTGAAGCGAATTGGCAGGAGGCAACTGCAAAGGAACCGCATTTCGTGATTTCGGAAACGCCGCAATATATCGGGCGGGCGGTGGCTCATCTTGCAGGTGATCCAAGGATCGATCGCTGGAATGGACAGTCGCTTTCCAGTGGTCAACTGGCGCAGGTTTATGGCTTTACTGACATTGATGGTTCTCAGCCCGATGCATGGCGCTATATTCAAGAAGTAGAAACAATGGGCAAACCTGCGGATGCAACTGGGTACAGATAAATCAACTTTGCATCGGTGCCTGCGGCTCACGCGAAGGGTGTTCGCCCAACCACTTTATGAGTTGCTCTGCCTTGCCAAACGATCAACATAGCAATGCACCCTAGAAACAGATTAGCTATCACAAAAGGTCGCAGGCTCCCTGTATTCTGGGGTAGGACAGTAAGAACTCCCCAGAAATCGACTGAGGTATGCAAAATAGTCACACTAATCACACTACCCTGAGTGCCGTTGTACACCCAGGTAAAGATAGTTGCGAGCGCAACAACATGGAATACATACAACGGAAAAGGTAATTGTTGCTGTATTTCATCTGGAATGAAAAATAAAGGTAAGTGCCAAAATGCCCAGATGATTCCAAGACATACACTTGCCCACAGCGCATTGTATCGGGACTGCAAGGCTGGCAACAAAAATCCCCGCCAACCAAACTCCTCGCCGAGTGCTAGTAGAACATCAATCAGCAGCATCAGGATAAAACTCAGTGGCTCTAGTAGCCGTTTATCAATCCATAAAAACCGCGATGCTGTTGCTCCCATTGCGATGTGAACTAGTAGTGCCAGCGAAAAAATTAAAAGCGGTAAGCCGAAAACAACGCCATACCATTGCCAACTAAATCGCCAACGTAAACCCTGAACGAGTAGAGAACGGACTTCTACCAGTTGTGATCGCCAAGTAGTCACAACGATTGCAGCTACAGTCGGACCAAAGATGCCAATTGCTCTCAAGACAAGGTATAGAAAACTTTCTTGAGCATGATCCAGCGTCGAAAGAAACCAGAATGACCAAGACCAACCGTAGGCAATCATGCAGTAGGAGAACACTATCAATCCCAAACGCAAACCACTTTTACTCTCCATCATTGTGACCTTCTCTCTCACCGGGTCGTTGCGTTTACCTAATCATTGGCATGGTGGGAATGATAGATAAACGATTCTTTACCAGGCGGCACTCGGATGAAATTGACTCCTGTGCGCTGCAGCCCGACTTTACGCCCCAGTTGAGTTCCTGATAGTTCAGAGTTCGAGTTCCAGGGGTGAGAAAAGCTTTGTTGATCGGCAGCAATTTGCTCGGCTCTTAAGATGAAAGCGTTTGGGTTTGTCACGTTGATCATCCTCCAACGATTTTGTCTACCATGTTTTGAGAAGAGTCAGTCAGAGTTCCCTTGATTTCGATCGAATTACCAGACTAGAGGAAGAAGTCTATACTTTACTTTGGTTTTGTACGCTTCGTACCCTTCTAATTCTTCGACTAACATCTTTTCTTCTCCAACAATCCTCGCGACCAGCAGCAGCGAAAAGATAAGCCCCAGCAAAATACCGAATTGAGAGCCAAGTAAGATCGGGGTTCCGATGAATAGACAGATTCCACCCAGATACATCGGATGCCTCACAAATCCATAAACACCTGTGGAAACGACGTGCTGCTTTCGCTCAGATTGGATTCTGACTAAGGGAGATAAAAAGGTGTTGTCGGTAAACGATCGATAAAACAAAAAGAAAGCGGGCACTAAAGCAACACCGCCCAAACTTTTTAACCAGATAGGAAAGTCTGGCGACCAGCCAAATCGTTTCGCATCTAGGGGCATGATGACGATCCAAGACCAAAAAAGAATCTGGATCGCATACAGAAAATACTGATCCCATCTTTCTTCGTTTTCTGCTCCTGGCGGCTTAAACCGCTCTTGCAGCAAGGCTGGATCGTTTCGATAGAGATAAATCAAAGTTAACAACGTGACGCTGGCATACCAGATCGCAAGTATCCAGCCTTCCAGCCAGTCCCAATCGCCAGAAAGGAACAGCACGAGAATTGGAAAGATCAGGACATAAAAACTTGTTAAGAGAATTTGACCCACAGATAGGATGTTGTGTTCTGTTGCGCTCATATCTGTAACGCTCCTTCAACTACAGAGTGGACAAGCTTTGCTTCAACAACCTGCAAACACTCCTACAACTCGACAAACTCGCTCAATCGTTTCAGTTTCTCTGGATTCCGCACACTATAGATAGTCTGAATATAGCCCTCTACAATCTCAAACGTCATCACACTATGAATGTCATTGCCGTTCCGAATGAGCAGACTAGACTGCCCGTTAATCTCAACTAACTCAGCACTCGCGGTTGGTAGCCATTTTTGCTGAATCGCCAGCAGGAATCGAGCCACTTTCATCGCGCCTCGGATCGGCTTTAAGGCAGCCGGAACTTGACCGCCGCTATCTGACCAGAAAGTAACATCTTTTGCTAAAAGCGTCAGTAAATCTTGTAGGTTGCCTTGGCTTGAGGCAGCGAGAAATTGGCTTGTGATCTGTTCTTGCTGTTGGGGTGAAACGGGAAAGCGAGGACGTTCAGCCGCGAGATGTTGGCGCGATCGTCGCAAAATCTGCCGACAGTTCTCAGAACTTTTGTCTACGATTTGAGCAATCTCAGGATAGTCATACTCAAACACCTCGCGCAACAAAAACACGGCTCGCTCGATCGGTGATAGACGTTCCAGCATGACTAAAAATGCCATTGAGAGCGAATCCGCTAACTCCACCTGCTCGGCTGGGTCTTGATGTGTTAGTAAGGGTTCCGGGAGCCACGGTCCGACGTACTGTTCTCGGCGAACTCGTGCAGACCTCAGATGATCAATACAGAGGCGCGTGATTGTGGTTGCTAAGTAGTTTTTTGCAGATCGCACCCTAGTTCTGGGGGTTTGTTGCCAGCGCAGAAAGGTTTCTTGCACTATATCTTCCGCATCGCTCACCGTGCCTAACATCCGGTACGCAATGCTAAACAGCAGTGAGCGATGGTGATTGAATGCCTCAAGCGAATTTATAGAATCTGCTGCTGAATCGTGTTCAGTGTCCATAGAGCCACTCCGCATCCTTCTGTGATCAGTAACAAGATGGCTGTAACTTGGAACAACACCCCCCAGCTTTGAAAGGGAATCTGAGAAATGTGGTCGGGTGTGATTGCGATGAAATGATTGTAGATCCCAAATAGAAGCGCTCCGATCATCGCACCGAAGAAGAGCCAGTGACCCATTTGGTAGAACCGTGTCCAAAGTAAAATCGCGGCAGCGATCGGAGCCAGCACAATCACAATCTCCACAAATAGACTTTGAGCCAGAGAAAGTGGAACAGGGATTTTCTGGTGTGCTAAACCGTGAAGTGCAACCACGATCGTGTGAATGACGACGATCGTGGTTACAAAATGAGTCCGTTGCATCACACTGCTAAAGCCTTTAGTTGATCTGGTGTAGGTGGCTCGTAAGTGCCAGGAACAGTGCGGGCGGCGATCGCAATCCGATTCCAACCGTTGATCGTGACGATCGCCATCAATAAATTAGCAATTTGCTCAGGCGAGAAATGCTGGCTTACTTCTTTGTAAAGCGCATCAGACACAGGATTGGTGGCAATCAGCGTTACGGCTTCGGTCAATGCCAATGCTGCCCGTTCTTCAGGCGTAAAAAACGGCGTTTCGCGCCAGCCATTGAGAGCATAAATTCGCTGTTCGGTTTCACCGTGAAGTCTGGCATCTTTGGTGTGCATATCGATGCAAAACGCACAGCCGTTAATTTGTGAAGCTCGAATTTTAATCAGTTCCAACAGCGTTGGATTGATCCCACTGCCTTGGACGTACTGTTCTAGCTGCAACATGGCTCGATAAGCCGCTGGGTTGGCGTTTAGATCTAGTCTTGCCTGCATGGTGAACCTCTCGTTGAATGACCTGTTCACTCATAAGACGAGGTAGCCGCTTGGGTTGTGACAGGCCAGCTAAATCTGATTTTCAACGTTAAAGGTGCCGGGTTTCGATCGGTGAGGACTGCCAATTATCATTGCGCCCATCTTGATAGTGAACGGGCGTGTTGGCGAGTTCTTCGTCATCCACGTTATCTAGGCAGGCGATGTTAACGGAATAGAAAGCCCCGCCGATTTCTTCGACATAGCCCTGTCCGAATGATCGCACCCCACAGTGCTTGCAAAACAAATGGTGAACGCTGCGAGTGCCAAACTGATAATCACTCAAGTCAGCTTCGCTAGTCAGCAAACGAAACGCTTCGGGTTTGACAATCACACCCCACAACCTCGTTTTGGCGCAGATTGAGCAGTTGCACTTGCTAGTTCCTGCACTCAAATCGAGGTCGGCTTCAAAGGAAACCTTGCCGCAGTGACAGCTTCCCTTATAGGTCTTGTTCATTGTGAATCTCCAGTATGAGAAAGTATGGATGTAATCAACCTTCATCCCTGAGATTTGATCACAGGCGGGTCGGGTTCGTCCGTCCAATAATCAGTACCCTCAAATTTGCCGATTTTGCCGATCGATCTGGACAACCATTTGTCGGAGTCTGGGTAGTAACACACCTCATGCGGCAGATTTTCGCCCATCATGAGAATATCCACTGTTTCATCTGTGTGGTTATAGAACTGATGGGCAACTCGTTCGCCGCGTGGAAATGAGATCGCATCCCCTTCTTTTACAACGATCGTTTGATCACCATACCGAAGTGTCGCTTCGCCTCTGAGAATCAGACAAAATTCGTCTTCGTGCATGTGGTAATGAAACGGACAGGAGAGCGTTTTAGGACGCAGCCGATCGACTCTCACCCCAATATGACCTGATTTGCGATCTATTGCAGGTGAGGACAAACGCTTTGACCAACCTGCGTAATGTTCAGAGTAATTCTCCTCCTTCCATTCCAGATCGTCCATGTGGATAATGTTGGGAATGTCAGACATACAACCTCCAATGACTCACTGAAACGACAAAAAGAGTTTAGTGTGACTGATTCGCGAAACCTGCTTCTCGCCTTGCCAATTCCTGTGAAGATAAATCTCCCAAATGAGTAGCAATATACCAGTGATTACCGACAGCATCTTTCACAGCAGCACCCCGCTCACCGTAGTCCATATCCGTTGGTTCTTGCAGTGAAGTTGCACCTGCCTGAAGCGATCGCTGATAAACCGCATCGGTGTCACTGACATAGAGGTGGATTGCTCCAGGCATCGGTGTCCATTCTGCCTTTGCCTCAGAGAGTTCAACCATTGAGTTACCAATCTTGACGGCTGCATGTCTGATCGTGCCATCCGGTTGTTTCACGCAAAGAACTTCCTCAGCATCAAACGCAGTTTTCATGAACTCAAGCAGTTGATTCGCGCCTTGAACGGTGAGATAAGGAGTCACGGTATGAAAACCATCGGGAATGAATTTGACGGTCATGGTTAATTCCTCTTCTACAAGTTAAATGAAATTGTTCAGGAGTCCAGCTTATCCAGACTTGCTTTGGTTGAGGGCTTGCTCAAGTTGCGTATCCCAAAAGGCTGCTTCTACTTTATGACCATCTCGATCGCGCACAAAGCAACCGTAGTACGGCTCACTGTAGTCAGGTCTGCCACCAGGTGCACCCTCGTCTACGCCACCTGCTGCTAAGGCTGCTTCGTAAAAGGCATGGACAGCTTCTTTGGTGGAAGCGATAAAGCCGATATGAGTTCCATTGCCGACGGTTGCGGGCTGTCCATCGAACGGGGTTCCCATCCAGAATTCAGGATACTGCTTGCCATATGCGAACACGTACCCGTGTAGCGAAGCTAACGCCCCTGGGTATTCCATCAGTCGCTTGCAGCCCAAAGGAGTCAATACAGCGTCGTAAAAAGCGATCGCGCGTTCAAAGTCGTTGGTGCCAATCGAAACGTGCGAAAGAATGCTGGGATTATTGTCCATATCTGAATCCTGCATGAGTTAGATTGAGACTGGGCAGATCAGAGATTCGGAGCGGTACTTTGATCAGTTTTAGCTGGAAGTTGATGAAACGATCGTATTATATCAGTACACTAGTACTAAATTAACTGAGTTACTTTTGCCTTTTGTTAAGTTGCAAATTCGCTACAGGCAGAAAAGCTGTATTCCATTTCCTGTTCAATAGCATCGGGTTTGGCAGGAAAGATGACAGTGTTTCCGGTGTCATTAAAGCCACAACGACGGTAGAACTGTGCAGCATTCGTATTTTCACGGTTCACCCATAAGCGAACTCTGTTAGCATGAGCCTGCTTTGCCCAATCGATGATTTGACTCACTAAGCTTAAGGGGTGACAACGAAGCTAGAGAGCAGACTGAATCAGGGAAATGGCGTTGAGACCTCGCTGAAAGAAAAGGCGTTTTTGCGGCTTGAGTGCCATCAGTTGACCTGCCAAGGTTGACCACAAATTCAAGGGTTCAATCCATAACTTGCCATACAAGCCAATCCAGAAAGCACTGTGACGCTTTGTTGTCCGCTTTGGCTCAGTCACACGAGCGACGTAACGCTGCACTTGTTTTTTGCGAATGCGCCGCCCTTGTAGGGTCGAGATCGAGTAGGCAATGGCAATCAGGACCAGCAGGGCAGTAAAACGCCCGAAATCGGCATGACAATCTTCGAGGTGATAGCCGCCGGATTTGTAGTCTTTGAACAGGGGTTCAATCGAGAAGCGAGTGGCATAAGCGTTGAGCGTTTGTTCGGCATCGACGAGATTAGTCAGAAGATACCAAGCATCCGAACTCGATTGACGGTAGGCACGCTTTTGGCGCAAGACTAAATTGTGCTTGCCGAACCCGCGATTTTGCGTCACTTGAATTTGCAGATATTGCTCGGTGATTCCGGGCGTTTGCGGCAAGTCATCAAGGCGCGTAAACCTGCTGCTGTCGTCTGGTTTGACGGTCGTACTCTTCGGTAAACGGAACACGAATTTGACTCGCTTTTCTACACACCAAGCCGCCAGTTCAATGCTGTGAAACTCACGGTCTCCGAGCAGAATGAAGCGATGCTTTTTCAACAGATGAAACACAGGGCGTAACACTCTTCGTTGTTCAACAAGTGAACTCTGTCCTTGCTTGTTCAGCCACATCCAGTGCAATGGAATCGCTCGCTTATTGTACACAAGACTCACCATGATCAAGTTATGGTCTTGCCATTGGGTACGGTCAATCACCAGATGAAGTGGTTTGCTCCGGGGATGATGTCGCTTGACCCACTGCTTGACAATCGGAAACCAGATCGCTTGCGGAGTCAGTTGCGGCAAGCTCAAGAATCGTTGAATGTTTCGTCGTCTGCTCTCAAATAGAATCGGTTGCGGAAATAGAGTGGCTAAGCGTTCAATCGTAATTCTGCGCTCTTTGTGCAACAGTTCGACCAAGATTTCTAGCGTCACAAATTGCGTCTGGGTTAATTGCGATTGTAAACAGGTTTGATAGAATGAGGGCAACATATTTTAGATCGATGAGGTGAAACAATTGGAATCACCTCATTTTTTCTGTCTCTCGATACTGCTATCCGGCATCTTCTCTACGGTTCAGCTGCGTTGTCACCCCCTAAGCTCACTAAGGCTTTTCCCAGTCCTTGATGTCTTGCCGCAGGTGCAACCCACATCGCGCAAAGATTTACAACATCCGGTTCATCATCAATGATATAAGCTCCAACCATTCCCGCAAGCTCACCCTCGAAGAACCCGAAGAAATTGACGGCTTGGGGATTTGCGGCATGTTTCTGGGCACGCTCCTGCCAATGTTCGATTGGCTGCTGGCTGGCAGTGTCATAGTTCTCCAAAAAGGCATCCGGTGAATCCTGCAATGCTCGCAGTCTGAGTTCTCTGAGTAGTTCACCCTGATGCGATTGGATACGCCTCACTTCAATCATGAAAATTCTCCAAAGCAAGTGATAAATCGTTCACTGCCAATTCCACTAATCAGCAAACGCTCCTTACGATCGCTCAACAATTGCTGTGTCCAATCGGTGAAGCCACCATCAGCTAAGAAATACTCGGTTCCAGCTTGATCTTGAGCGTAAATTCCAAATCTTAATCCAGTGTAATAACGCTGCTCTTGCTGTTGGACGCAGGTGTGACCAAACTCGACTGCATCATATGTTTGGAAAAGTTTATCTATGACTTCAGCTTTGAGGATCTCACGCTGGATTTCATCAAACACTGTCAGATGAACTCGGATGATTCCGAGCCGAAATCCATTTTGCTGAGTAGTTTGCAACAACTGTAGATAGAATTCTAATTGTTCAGCCAGTGCTGCTACTTCAAACCGGTAAGAACCACGATCGCGTCCTGCCGTCACTAAACTAAAGATCCGGAAATGGGGAAATGTTCCTGGCTTGTTAGGAGCTTGGGGACGCAATAAGCGATGACTGGCACAAAGCTTTATCTCTGTTGCGCGGTGTGCTTTGTCTCGTCGCCGTCGCGCACATTCTAATGCCAGCACGTTTGTAGAATCTGAACAAACCTCACTGTTGCGAATCGTCGTTACACTCTGGTTCTGATCGAGGGGAGTTACGCTCGAGGTCGTGCCGAACGGACAAACCGGAGACAATTCTAAGGGGTCAAATGAGGGCGGCAATACCGAGTAAGCCAACTGATCAAATTCCAGCAGTTGTATCGGGCTAACAGCGGCAGGTTGCACCAGGCGATTTTGTTCATACTGCTGAAGTAGGGATTGCGGTGTGAGGGATTGCGCTCTGGCTCGGTAGACTTCCAGCAACAGAGACTGTAAATCCGACTGACTTAATCGTTGGGCGAGGACTTCTAACAGTTCGGGAATTTGTGCCTGCTTTAAGATGCGTTTAATCAGTTTCTCATTCATCTCTCTACGGGTCAATTGGCTCGATTTCCATTCGCTTGATTAGACCATCCTCGATCCCATACACATGCTGCACCATTTGCTCCACAGTCATGCTTCCCTTCACGTCGCGCACAACTTGATGAACATCCACTACCGTTTGTCCTTGTATTGTCCGAGTTCGCGCATGATCAAGTCGTAGAAGGTCTCAGATTGAGAGAAATTGGAGACCGAGAGGTAAATGTGGTCAATTCTTTTGAGCATCCTGTGGTGAACCTATGAAGTCATTGAACAAAACCGAATTCTACAAGATCAACTCCTGTCTTTTTCAAGCTGAGGCGCATCTACCACTATGGATATTACAAATGCGCTGAAGCTCACCAGACTAAAAATAAAATTCATGGCGTGGGCATATTCCCACTGATTTCTCAAACGTACCCAATCCGCTGACACTACCGCAGTTGCCTGTTCTATCACAACATTAACAGGCTCAATCCGTAGAAAATAGATTGCAGGAAACGCGATCGCTAAACAAAGCGTTCCTGCCAATGTCCACCAGAAAGCAGGTCGGCGTTTTCGGACTAGAACGGTGAGGGCGATCGCGCAAAGAACTGCACCCACGGTAATAAATGCACCGGGGCCGGGTGCGCCAAAATATCGATATAGACTATTTTGAATCGTGATATAAAGTGTTCGATCGTACTGCATCTTGGCGGGTAGTTCTAAGGTATGGGCAAATTCTAAGCCCATGAACAAAGCGACGAGAATGAGAGTGATGAAGCGCCAAATTTTCAGAAACATCATGTCCTCCTAAAGCCGATACAAGCGATGCTAGTCAAGCGAGCCAGCCCAACCGGAAACGAGAAAAACTGAATGTGAAATAATCCTGCTTTTTGCATGAGTGCTGATAGGTCTTCCGAGCGAAAACATCGGTTTCCCCAATGCCACTGAATTAGCCTTCCAGGTAATCCTGATCGAGTGACAACCAGAACCAATGGTGCGCCCAGATGAAGGACTCTAACCATTTCCCGTAACCCTTGGGCTGGGTCGGGCAAATGTTCTAGCATATGAGCACTCATGCCGCCATCAAAAGCCTGATCTGCAAGCGGCAAAGTGTTCACATCGCTTTGACAAAGTTGATGCGGAATCTTTGCGTGGCTGAGTTGTTGATGGGCTTGATTCAGCATTTCAGAAGATAGATCGACTCCAGTAATCTGGACTGTAGAATTCACGGTTTGAGCAAATGCTAGACTGAACGCTGCTGTCCCGATCCCATAATCACAAATCGTTGCGTTGTCTTTCCAGGCAGGCAGAACATTGGCGGTTTTGAGCGACTGCCACAGCTTCCGATACGCATCGCGATACCCCAGTAGACGAAGCTGTTGATGCCATCCAGAAGCAGCACGATTATAGGTTTGGGATAGCTGCATTGCTGTAGGATAAACTCGTTGAACGGAAACCTGCCACCATCCGATCGTCCATTCCATTGTGAAACCTCATTGATGTGCAACTGTCTCTTCAACGTCGCTCTCAAATTCGGTTTTATCCCTGACTCAAGGGATAGTTGAAAGGATAGTTTTGAAATGAGGGATAGCCTCACCGATCACGCAGACAACGGGAGGCTTAAGTGCAAGCGTGTCCGACCGGATGCATGTGAAGCCTGCCGCTGTGAGACATGCCACAATCTCGTGTCCCGCAGCCACTGTTGTCTCTGTTGTAGCACCAGGGCATCGTGGTTGGGAGACGATCGCGATCCGTCCTCCGGGTCGCATGAGGCTATGGATCTCTTTCAGCCGCTCGACTGGCTCGCCCCACATGCCCATATTGTTTACAACCAAGACCTTGTCGAACGGCTCCTCGAACGCCGGAAGATGTTCGACCGAACCGCAACGCAAATCCACACGACCCGCGTGTACGGCATCTGTGTTGCGCTTGGTTGCCTGCCGAACCATGACTTCCGAGTAATCGATGCCACACACAAGACCTTGTGTCGTGCGGCGGCTCAGCTCTCGGATCGCGATCCCCGGTCCGAAGCCAATCTCAAGGACGCGATCGGTTGGCTCCACTTCTAGGAGTCCGACTGCCCACAGGTTGCGCCCACGGTTCGACGATCGCAGTGCCATCACCCACCCGACGAGCCAACCCGCGAACCCACGCGGTTGCATAAACTGAGACCGGATCGCCATCATCAACTTCTGTTTCCTGTCCATGACCTTATCAACTCCCTTTTGAGAGCCTCTCGCCTTTGGCACCTCAAGAATCTATGCAAGCCCTGAGAGAATTGCTTAGCCTCGGAGCTTTGTCTGCTCTAGACGAAACCCGATTGATTCAGTGTGGCGCGTTCTCTTTAGAGCTTCACTAGCCGAAAGGATAGGTTGTGATAGTTATGACAAAATTCCTAATTCCCTGGCTTTTGCGACTGCCTGAGTTCGATTGTTGACCTCCAGCTTGCTGTAAATATTGCGAGCGTGCCATTTGACGGCGGCAAGGCTGACAAACAATTGGTCAGCGATCGCTTGATTGGGCATCCCAGTTGCTAGATAACGAAGTACTTCGAGTTCACGTGCGCTTAATGGTTCAACGAATGGTTGAATGATGGTTGATTTTTTCTTTTCAACTGAGTTAAACATCGTTAACAAACGTCTGGCTGCATCAGCATGAATATCCTGAGAAACAGCCATTTGCAGTAACTCTGCCATCGGTTTCCCTTCATCCAAAAATAAACGAACGTAGTTTCCCTGACGAGGAACGTTCAGGGCTTGATTGAGGGAATTAAACGATCGCGTTTGATCGCCTTGAGCCTGTAAAACCAACGCCTGTAAAAGCAATGTTTCCATAACCCGAATGGTTCGTCCACCTGCATGAGTAAATTGCTGCAATCGAGTCAGCAATCTCATTGCAGCTTGCAGATGAGCGGGTGATGAATGCTGCCGTCCATAAGCGAGTAACACTCTGGCAAAGGTGAAATAATCGAGTTCAGAACCTTGAGGAGATTGTTGAGTCGGGCTGTAATGCAGTTCACCTTCGCTGCTCAAACCGCTACTGTTTGCCCAAGCCATTGCTGCATCCACATTTCCTTCTGCTAGCTGTAATCTGACTTTGCACGCTTCGACTGAAAGAATCGTAGACCAGAGCCAGGGTTGACAGCGTTCAGCCGCATGAATGGCAGTCCAAGCGGATGGGAAGTCTCCCTGCGCCTGACGCACTCGTGCCAGGGTAATGTAACCCATCATCAATCCAGGCTGGCGGTTTTGCAGGGCGCGATCAATACTTTGAGTCAAATGTTCAGCAGCCGTTTCTAACTGGTTTTGCTCTCGCAACAAATCAGCGAGCGCGACTTGAACCAATACGCCTGCGTAAGTTGCCAGCCAGTGTCGTTCGATCGCTAACTCTAACCCTTGCTGACAAAGCGAAACGGCTTCGTCAATCCGACCTCGCAAGGCAAGAAACTGTGCCTGTAAGTAGAGTCCAGCAATCGCCGGATCAGCCATGCCCTGTGCCTTGCCAATCCGACTGACTTCTAGCAGTAGCTGCTTTGCCGCTTTGTAATTGTCTGCAACAAAATAGGTGACTCCGAGATTGAGCAGAATCAGCGATCGCAGCCAGGACTGATCTTGTGGCAACAATTGCAAGGCTTTTTCCATACAAGCGATCGCATCTACCGTGTTGCCTTGCTGACGAGCGTGTGTTCCTTTCAAGGCGATTACGATTCCCCGAAGCCGATCTACCTGCTCAATCTCAGGAGGGTTCTGGTTGACGCACTGTTCCAGGCGTTGAATCGCCGTAATTCCCTCTGCAAATTGCGAGGAGGTAAATCCAACCCATGCTTTGGCAACCAGCAACCAAGGATGAGCGGAGATAAGTGCTGTGGGTAATGCTGCGAGAGCCTGACGGACAACCACTGCATCTAAACGAGGATTTTCACGGGTCTGAATTTCCTGCTCGATTAAACGGGCTGCATATTCAAACGATCGGGCTGCAATGGCATGTTGAATTGCTTCTGCGATATACCCCTGCTGCTGATACCATTGAGCTGCGCGATCGTGGTAGAGCCAGATGCGATCGGGTTCTGTTCGCTGCAAAATGTGACGCAATGCCTCTGCAAACAAGTGATGATAGCGATACCACGTGCGATTGGGATCTAAGGGAACGACAAATAAATTTTGACGCTCCAGTTGTTCGAGCGGCTCGCCTTTATCAGCTACAGCATCTCCAATCACGGCTGCACAAAGCGAATGACTCATCTGGTCTAGAATCGAAGTCCGCAGCAGAAACTTCTGCACGGACTGGGATTGCTGTGCTAAAACTTCCTCCACTAGATAATCCAGCACCTCGCGCTGGCTACCGCTAAACGACTCTATCAAGGTTACGGATGCCGCTTCCCGCAGCGACAGCATCGCGAGCTGTAATCCTGCAATCCAGCCCTCCGTTTGGGTTTGTAGCGTTGTGATTTGTGCCTCGGTTAGTGGCTGATCGAGGGACTGATGCAGAAATGCGGTTGCTTCTTCATCAGTAAAGCGCAAGTCGTTGGCGTGGAGTTCCGTGAGCTGTGCTCGAACTCGTAGTTTGGCGATCGGGAGTGGTGGATCAATCCGAGTCGCGATCGCCAGATGGATCTGAAGCGGCAAATGCTCCAGCAGAAAACTCAGTGCGTCATGAATTGCAGGAGTAGTAATGAGATGATAGTCATCTAAAACCAGAACGAAGTCGGTTTGAAGCTGCGCGAGTTCATTGATCAGCGGTATCAAAAACACCTCAGCAGCGATCGGTTCCGGCGAACGCAGCATCGCTAGCGTCGCTTCGCCAAGATTTTGATGACGTTGCTGTAAGGCAGCCACCACATACATCCAGAAGCGAATCGGATCATTGTCTCGCTCATCAAGAGAAAGCCAACTGACGGGGAGTTTGAGTTGATGCGCCCATTCACCTAGCACCGTAGTCTTCCCAAAGCCAGCCGTCGCCGAAACTAAGATCAGTTTGCGGGTTAGCCCCTGATTTAATTTTTCCATCAAACGTTTTCGCTGCACTAGGGGCGACTGTCCCATCAATGCAGTGTGTGAGCGTGGCGATGGAAGATACAGTTTGGTGATAAGCAGCGGATTCATCATGCCGAACGAGTCACCTATGCAGATCTTTCTCTTCAAGCTAACAAATTCAAAAATTTGCTAATCGATCGAAATTGAGCGTGATCGGCAGCTAAAGCTTCTTGAAATATCGTGCGATCGGTAACAGCCCAAAGCCTGCTTTTTCATAGGTACGACGGGCGGAAGCATGACCGGGATCGCCTCCGGTTTCGACCATTGCAACCGACATTCCAGATTCTTTCATCCAGGAGAGCGCGAATTCGATCAGAACACTGCCAATGCCTTGACCTTGAACGTCTGGATCGACTGCAACCATATAGATTTCACCCATGTTGTCCTCTGAGTGGAGTTTAACGGCGATAAAGCCTACCGGAGATTCTGCGTCAATTGCAACCCACACATGAGTATCCTCCGCAGTACAAACCGCTTCGACTGCCTTTTGCTGGCTTATCCGCCAACCAGCGGGATAAAATGCTCGGTACACTTCAGCGTCCATCGTGTTCTGAATCGACTCAAACACTGGAGTCCAGGCTCGCAGCGAAAGCTGAATGACAGCATCGAGGTGTTGAGCACCATAAGGTTCAATCTGCACTTCCATATCCACTCCAGTTGATGCTAAAAATCCAGCACATTGCCTTGGCTGCCTGGAAACGAGTCAATCAATGTCAAGTTAGAATTGCTGAATTATACTACAAACATAATACAACGTGTTATTATCAGTGGCATTCCAATTAATGGCTTAAGCCTATGAAGATGCATGAGGGGGAGGTCGATATTGATGAGTTCCTCGTCAAACAATTGGTAGCTGCACAGTTCCTTCAGTTCGCCAAATTGCCAGTTCATCCAATCCAGTCCACAGGAACGGTAAACACGATTTATCGGCTCGGCGACCACTTCTGTGTGCGATTCCCGCTCCTGGAGTCATGGGCGCGAGATATCGAGAAAGAGTGGAACTGGCTGCCGAAGCTTGCTCCCCATCTATCGCTGCGGATTCCTGAGCCAGTTGCAAAGGGTCAGCCGACGAGTGAGTATCCCTTTCCTTGGGCAATTTACCGTTGGATTGAGGGGCATTCATATCGGGATGATCTGATTCAGGATGAACGTCAGGCTGCTGCTGATTTGGCGCAATTCCTCATCGAACTTCGCCGCATTGATTCCCGCGACGCACCGCGAACTGGACGTAGACCACTGCGCGAACTCGATGCAGTCACCTGCGCGGCGTTCGAGGCATCGCAAGGCGTAATTGACAATGCAGTTGCACTCGCGTGGAGGAGTGCCCTTAAAACACCACCCTGGGACGGAAGACCTGTCTGGATACACACGGACTTGCTGCGATCGAATCTGCTTGTAGAAGGCGGACGGCTGCGGGCAGTTATCGACTTTGGCGGCATCGGTGTTGGTGATCCGGCTGCTGATGTTATTGCTGCCTGGAGTGTATTCAATCCAATTGGGCGATCGGTGTTTCGTGCTGCACTCGACGTAGACGACGATGCCTGGAATCGAGCGCGGGGCTATGCGCTCCACCAAGCCGTGCTGATTGTTCCGTACTATGCTGAGACAAACCCTGGATTGGTCACACTCGCGAAACGCACGATCAAAGAGATATTGATTGACCTGGAATACACAGCGTTTACATAAAATCCTCAGAAACAGAGTGTTACGGTTCTTAGTTTAATCGGAGTCAATTTTGGTATGTACGACGAAATTGCCAATCTTTATCACCTGGTTTACCCAAATTGGAACGAAGCCATCAAACAGCAGGGGGAAGCATTGAACGGGGTTGTCAGCAATCTCGTTGGTTCAGCACCCCTATCTATTCTTGATGTTTCCTGCGGCATCGGAACGCAAACCCTGGGACTCGCAGCCCTCGGACATCAGGTAACGGCATCTGATTTATCAGCAGCAGCGGTTAATCGGGCGCGCAAAGAAGCAGCAACACGCGGACTTGACGTGACGTTCAAAGTGGCAGATATGCGGCACTGTGCCGAAATTCATGGTTCTGGATTTGATGTCGTCTTAAGCGCTGGCAACTCCTTGCCCCATCTCCCTGACGAAGATGAGATCCGAGTTGCGCTTCAGGGGTTCTACAGGTGCTTGAGGCAAGAAGGCGTGGCGATCGTAAATCTGCGTGATTATCGGGCAGATGAAGATCGATCGTCCCCACAAATGTGGAAATTCGGATTCCACGATGACGGCAGCGATCGTTATTTTGTGTTTCAAACGCGGGATTGGCATGACGATGTCTACGACGTGGCGATGTACTTTGTGCGCGAGGTGAGAGAAGGGATTCCTGCTCGTGTTACGGCTGGTTTGTCCCGCTACTATGCAGTTACAGTCGATCGGCTGATGGCTCTTTTTCGAGAAGTTGGCTTTACAGAGGTTCAACGGTTGGATGGAATCCTGCATCACCCCATCGTTGTGGGTCGTCGTGCTGGATAACGACCCCGTTCACCCGCCGCTAGTAACCTTTCGGATTCACCAACTAACCTAACTCGGTCGGTGTGCAACGGGCTTGTTAGGCGTTGGATTCGTGGCAAACCACTTCGATGTTGTGCCCGTCCGGACCAATGACGAAAGCGGCATAATAGTTCGTGTGGTAGTGCGGGCGCAGACCCGGCGCACCGTTGTCTTCGCCGCCTGCGGCCAGTGCCGCGCGGTAGAACGCTTCGACTTGCTGGCGATTCTCGGCAGTAAACGCCAAGTGAAGATGCGCTGGCTTCTCCTCGGTTTGGTACAGGCATAATGAAGCCTGACCCGCTGGTGGGCTAAGCTCGACACCATACGTCGGCGGTCCCTCCGAGACAACAGCGACACCGAGCGGTTCAAGTGCCTTGAGGAAAAACGCTTTGCTCGCGGCATAGTCGCTGACGCCGAATTTGACGTGGTCAAACATGAGTTTTCCTGAAGTGTATGATCCTGCACAAGTCCTAACAAAGGGTTACAATCTTCATGTCATCAAGCTTAATATTTGAACTGTATGACGTTTCCAATCACCCGTCGCTAGTAACCTTTTGTTCTTAACCAACTGAATACGATCGACGTGCAAGCAGATTGCTATACAGCATTCTTGATGCTCTTCAATTCGTCATCGCTGAGTACCTTTGGAATAACAATCGGAGTCCCAGATTTCACGACAAAGAATGGAGTTTGTTTATACCTGCCATCCAGACGCGCTCTCAGTGCCATGCCAAGTACGCGCAAGATGCCAGATAAAACTCCTGCTGATTTTGGCTTCTCTTCCCCGATTGCAGATTGGGTATGTACGTACATCCGAATAGGACCAAAGGCGTTATCTAATGACGTTTGATCTGAATCTAAACAGTTATGAACTAAACCAACAACAGATGGGTTGAGGGTTGGAGGCGTATTTCCGATCGGCATATGACAACAGGTTGTATACCATCGCAGCAATCCATTCGCGGTAAGACGCATACAGGTCAGATTCTCAATGCCTTCGGTAAATGTGATGTTGGCAGGGATTGTCTGAATGATGCTGGTTCCTCCTATGTCATCCAGGATTTCATGCTCTCGTTTTAGAAAACGGGCGAAGGCTTGGCAATCTGCACAGTAGCACACGCATCGATTGACCGCTTGATTTTGGTGAACTGTGCCCTTGAGTTTGCCACAATGACATCGAATCGAGTGGGTCATCGTTTTTACTCCTCATGTTTACGGTTTTACTTGTTAGGTTGCAGCACCTCGCACTGCATCATCAGTCGCTCAGAAATGGGTAGTCCGCTATCTCCTGTTAAAAATCATTTGTTTAAAGACAACCCAATTGATGCTGATAAGTTATCCCTGAATGAATGCTGGCAAATCCCGGTTGAATTACTCTTTGTGAGTGATGAACAGACCATGTGCCGCGCCTTCATATACCTTGAGTTGGCTACCTTGGATTAATTGTGCGGTTTTTCTTCGTCAATTACAAACCGGGTTCGCGACAACTATACTGAGATGCCTTGCCTGCGGCTAGGCGAAGCCACCGCTGAGCATTGGCATGGATTTGAGCATTTATTCTAATTGACGCGAAGCTCAAAAGTAATTGACGCGACACAGTCGTTTTTGAGCAGTTGCCGCAGATAGTCTGCACTAGGACGATTCCCGCTATAGGTTTCCACCTCATTAAATGCTTCACCGAAGGTTGCTAATAGAGCTTCCATTGATGCAATGTCCTCCAGCACAATCTGTTGAATGGTTAACACTGATACCTCCCAAGCTACGTTCCTGCTAATTTCAACATCTTCTAGTACAAAATGGCGTTTCAACAAATTAATTTTCTTTGGGAACATGGTCGCCAGCAACAACTGACTTAATGAAAAATACAACTCGCTCTACTTCTCGAAATCCAACTTTTGCATAGAATTCATGACTTGCAGGATTATCTAGAAGTGCATCCAAAGCCAGTTCGATACATCCCTGTTCACGTGCCCACTGCTCTGCATACTGAATGAGTGTTCTACCGACTTCTTGATTGCGGTATTCAGCTTTGACATAGAGTCCTTCTACATAGGCGACAGGGCTTTTAGTTGCGTCCGGAACATAATCAGAGCGGAGTGATAGATTCATAAACGCGATCGCACATCCACGATCGTCCCGAACCAAAACGCCTTGTTCTCGATCGGAATGCAAAATATCAGTGAGACTCACTTCCATTTCGGCAGAAGAGTAATCCGACCATAACTCCAGTGCTAAACTGAGCCACTCTTGAAAATCATCTGGGGTCACTTTGCAAATTTTCATTCACTCAGGGGATGGAAACTTGGTCAACTTGGATAAATCAGGATTCATATAATCCCGTGGTGGAGCGCTGGCTGTATGAGTATCCATACTCGGTTGAAACTCGCTTGGGTCATTCTACGTCGCTCCCATATTTGCACTTATGTTTCAATTGCCACCGACCACTGGGGGTTCCATACGATTTCCCAAAGATGTTGATCGGGATCTAGAAAATATCCACCATAACCACCCCAGAAGGTGTCTTGAGCAGGTTTAACAATCGTTGCACCACAATTATGAGCTTGTGCTATTACATCATCGACCTCCTGCTTGGATGTGACATTGTGCCCGATCGATAGTTCAGTAGCACTGGGTTGCCCAAGGGGAAGTTTCGCATCATGAGCCAAGCTCTGACGAGGATAGAGAGCCAGTTTAAGTCCTGTAGCTAGGTCAAAAAATACGACAGCACCATGCTCGAATTCAGTGCCAATGATGCCCTCGGTCTTTAAGCCTAAACCATCCCGATAAAAGCGGAGCGATCGCTCTAGATCGTCAACTCCGAGGGTGATGACTGTAATGCGGGGTTTCATGTCTAAACCTCCTTTATAACTATGTTTAGGATAATTCTAAGGACTGCTGAAGCACACAATTCATAATGACTCGATCGACTGTTGGCAATCCAGCTTCCAACTCTTTGCGCCTAATCTGCTGAAAACCAAGGGACAGTTCAGCTTCATCAACAGGATGAAACCCCAGTTTTGAATAGAAAGGAGCATTCCAGGGAATATCTCGAAAGGTGGATAACGATACGATTCGATAGCCCTGCTGTTTTGCCCAAGTACAAATCGTACCGACCAAGGTAGAGCCAATCCCTTTACGACCGTATTCGGGAGCAACATCGATTTGTTGCAGGTAGAGTGTGTTATCCACTTCACACGTGATCGCATATCCAACTATGACCTCATGCCGATCCACAGCAACCCAGACCTGTCCTGCTTGAAATTGTTGCTGCACAAAGTCGAGTGGCAGTGGAGCGGCATTCACCAAAAAGGCGTAGGGCGTATCCAAAAATAGCCGAGCGGCTGACCGTTCGATGTGAGACAGCAGGGGTAGTTCTTCAGCACAAGCAAAGCGAATATGATAGCCCGATTCCAGCGTTCTCATGGACAATTTGCACATAGGATTCTGATTGCGGATGCTGTTCATTGAAAAATAAATCCTGCATCGGGTCGAGAGAGGGATACAAAACCCTCGGCTGACATCTCTTCCTTGAAGCCAAAATGTTGCTTGATGAATGTAGCGGATGCGGTGACATCATCAACGTTGAGCGAGATTGCTGAAGCGGTAATTCGCATTGATCGCGAGTTCTCCATTTCTTCTCAATGTTTCAATCGATAGTTCAGCAGCATCAATCCATTGTTGTAAATCTTGCTGTCGGTGAGTCCCAATCGTGTTAGAAAGCTGCAAAGCGATCGCATCATAGCAATACATTTGGACTAAATCAACTTGGTTACTTTTGCCTTTTGTTAAGTTGCAAGTTCACCATCGTTAAAGAAATGAGACATCTCGAATGTTAAGGCTGAACTTCGCTCAACCGACGCTCTAGAAATCGACGCTCACTGTCATTTGTGACTCGTTCTAGTGCCCGTCTGTAGCTCTGAGTTGCTTCCTGAAATGCGCCGATCCGCCGCAGTAAGTCAGCACGAGTGGCGTGGAGCAGATGATAACTATCGAGTTCAGGAGCAAGTCGATCGATAAGAACAATTGCGGCTTCAGGACTGTTTGCCATCGAGATTGCGACCGCCCGATTCAAAGACACGATCGGGGACGGATATAAGCGTTCCATCACCGCATAAAGCTGAACAATTTGTGCCCAGTCGGTGTCTTCAGCTCGTGCAGCTTGGCAATGCAGAGCAGCGATCGCGGCTTGCAATGCAAACAACCCTGTCCCAGTCCGCAGCGCCTCCTCAACCAGCGGCAGCGCCTCAGCAATTTGTGCCTGATGCCAACGGCGGCGATCCTGATCTTCGAGCAGCACTAAATCGCCTGCTTCATCCAAACGGGCATCGCGTCGCGCGTCGTGCAGCAACATCAGTGCCAAGAGCGCAGTGGCTTCTGAAGGCAGTTGTGGTGACATCAACGTCCTCACCAAGCGACCGAGCCGGATCGCTTCCGCACAAAGATCGGCTCGGATCAGTGCCTCGCCACGAGTCGCCGCGTAACCCTCGTTAAAAATCAGATAAATCACCGCTAGCACTGCGTCGATCCGATCAGGAAGATCGGTTGTGTCTGGTACTTTGTAGGGAATGCCCGCATCCCGAATCTTGCGTTTGGCACGCACCAGCCGCTGTGCCATTGTTGCAGTGGGTACGAGAAAGGCGCGAGCAATTTCATCGGTTTCGAGTCCGCCGAGCATTCGCAGCGTCAGAGCCACTTGAGTTTCGATCGCCAGTGCCGGGTGACAGCAGGTAAAGATTAGCCTGAGGCGATCGTCTGGAATTTCATCATTGTCATACGTTGGCTCCTCGCTGGCTGGAATTAACCCGGATGCGGCGTACCATTCGAGTTTTTCAGTCATCCGGATTTTGCGTCGCAGGCGATCGATCGCTTTATATCGTGCGGTGCGAATCATCCAGGCACGCGGAAGATCGGGAATACCTGTCGCTTGCCATTGCTTTACCGCCGCCGCAAAAGCCTCTTGTGCTGCCTCTTCAGCGATATCGAAATCCCCCAATAATCGAATCAGGACGGCGATAATCCGCCCCCAGTCAGACCGATAAACTGAGGCGATTGCTTGGTCTACATCAGCTTTGGTGTTTGTAATCATACTTAACACAAAAAGTTTGGCAGGGTGTCGATTTGGGCGATCGCCGTTCGACTAACTCATGAAAGGAACCCAAGGAGGTTAAGTGCGATCGTACTCAATGATCAAATTTTTTGGCAAAGTGTCGATTTGAGCCAGCCTCATTCGACTCACTCACAAAGGAGGCAACCGAATGAAATATGTGCTGTTGATTTACCTGGAAGAAACTGCCCTGAGCGACACCGAGCGAGCGCAATGCTATGCAGACTCCGCCCAACTCGCTCAGCAGCTTCACTCGAAGGGACAGTATCTCGCCACCGCCCCACTCCATCCCGTGGCAACCGCAACCAGCGTCCGGATGCGGGAGGGTAAATCGCTCGTCACGGATGGACCGTTTGCCGAAACCCGTGAACAATTGGGCGGTTTCTTTCTGATTGATGCTCGGAATCTCGATGACGCGATCGCGATCGCCACCCAAATTCCAGCAGCAAAAGTCGGCACCGTTGAAATCCGTCCGGTGATTGAAGTTGCGGGACTACCCGCACAATCATGACTGTCCTCAACCGCTTGAAAAGGAGAACCCTCATGCAAACCCATTCCAACATCACGCCCTGTTTATGGTTTGATGATCAAGCCGAAGCAGCCGCTCAGTTTTATACGTCGATTTTTCGCAATTCCAAAATCCTCCACATCAGTCGATACGGAGAAGCGGGACAGGAAATTCACGGAAAACCAGCCGGAACTGTCATGACCGTGAGCTTTGAACTGGATGGTCAGCCGTTCACAGCCCTGAATGGAGGTCCGACCTTCAAATTTAACGAGGCAATTTCCTTCCAAGTCTTTTGCGAAACCCAGGAGGAAGTGGACGATTACTGGCAAAAACTGTCTGCGGGTGGCGATGAAACCGCCCAGCAATGCGGCTGGCTCAAAGACCAATATGGAGTCTCATGGCAAATTATTCCTCACATTCTGATCGAGTTGCTCAATCACCCCGATGCGGCAGTCTCCCAAAGCGTCACAACTGCCATGCTGCAAATGAAGAAGATCGAGATTGATCAACTCAAGCGGGTCGCTGCTCGTTAGCGGTAAGCGCACCAAACCCCTAGCAATTCAACTCAAAACGACTCAACCGGAGATTTCACAATGAAAGTGATGGTCATCGTCAAAGCCACCCCAGACTCTGAAGCTGGAGTCTTGCCGAGCGAACAGCTCTTAACCGAAATGGGGCAGTACAACGAAGCATTAGCCAAGGCAGGGATCTTGCTCGCGGCTGAGGGGCTTCATCCTAGCTCAAAAGGAGCGCGAGTTCGCTTTTCAGGAACCGATCGCACCGTCACCCAAGGACCATTTGCTCAAACGCAGGAGCTAGTTGCCGGGTACTGGCTGTGGCAGGTGGACTCGATCGAAGAAGCCATTTCCTGGGTGAAACGCTGCCCCAACCCAATGCCCGGAGAATCCGAGATTGAGATCCGCCCTGTATTCGAGGCAGAGGATTTCGGTGAGGCACTGACCCCCGAATTGAGAGAGCAGGAAGACCGCATTCGCACCCAGATTGAGACGCAACAGCAAAAGTAGCTGACGCGCAAACGATCGGCTCATCGAACAATTCATTCATTACAAAGGAGAACCCAATGCAACTCAATCCTTACCTGATGTTCAACGGCAACTGTGAGGCAGCGTTCAAGTTTTACGAGCAATGTTTTGGTGGCAAAATTGTCACGCTGATGACGCACAAAGAAGCCCCCTCAGCAGAACACATCCCTACGGAATGGCAGGACAAAATCATGCATGTTTGCCTCGATTTGGGGAGTCGCCTCTTGATGGGATCTGACAGCCCACCTGGCTATTTTGAACCCCCTCAAGGCTTTTATGTGCAGATCAGCATTGACGAACCCGCTGAGGCAGAACGGATTTTTCACGCTTTAGCAGAAAACGGAATCGTCAAGATGCCTTTTGAGCAATCTTTCTGGGCATTTCGATTCGGGATGTTAGTCGATCAATTTGGTACACCGTGGATGGTGAACTGTGAAAAAGGTGCTTGACCTGTTACCGCTTGGGAACTTGCAGACATGGAACCAACCCGAATGAAATTCTATGAATTTACGCCGACTCGATCGATTCGGGTTCGCTGGGTGCTTCAAGAACTAGGCGTGGACTTTGAAGCCGTCTCCATTCGTCTACCCACAGGGGAACACCGCACAGCCGCTTTCCTGGAACTCAATCCTGCGGGCAAGCTCCCAGTGTTAGTCGATGGAGAGCATACCATCACTGAATCGGTCGCGATCGCGCTCTATCTTGCCGAAAAGTATCCAGACCGTCACTTCATCCCCACAGACCTATTGCGGTCGCAGCTTTATCGCTGGCTTTTCTTTACGGTCACCGAGCTAGAACAACCGCTATGGCGAATCGCACGCCACACCGCTTTGTATCCAGAGGCATTGAGATTACCGGATGAGATTCCGCTGGCTCGGCAAGACTTCACGAACATGGCGATCGTGCTGGAAAACCACCTGCTGAATCGGCAGTTTGTGGTGGGTGAGCAAGTCACAGTGGCGGATTTTATCCTGGCTTACACGTTGGATTGGGCAAACGAAACTCAACTGCTCGACCCTTTCCCCACGTTGGTCGCTTATCTGGAACGAATGTATGAACGACCCAAAGCCCCAATGCGAATTGCAGCAGCACTAGCTAGTATCGGCGACGATCGCAGCTCACAATGATTGATCAACAGGAGCAAAAGCAATGGAAACAACACAAGCAGAACAACAATCAACAATGCATTCTGAACCCCAAAAAGAACATCAGTGGCTGCAAAAACTGATTGGCGAGTGGACGTATGAAACCGAGGCGACGATGGGAGCCGATCAACCACCCGAAAAATGGACGGGAACTGAGACTGTCCGCTCGCTTGGTGGACTTTGGGTACTGGCGGAGGGGCAGGGCGAGATGCCGGGGGGCGATCCTGCAACCACGCTAATGACGATCGGCTATGACCCCCAGCAACAGCGGTATGTGGGCACCTGGATTGGGTCAATGATGACTTTTCTCTGGCGATACGAAGGCGAACTGAATGCCGCTGAAACAACGCTCACGCTATATTCCGACGGACCCGCAATGACGGGTGATGGAAAACTGGCAAAGTACAAAGATGCGATCGAATTCAAGAGCGACGATCATCGAGTTATGACCTCGCATGTGTTAAGGGATGACGGGCAGTGGCAGCACTTCATGACCGCAACTTATCAGCGAAAGCAATAGCGGCAAGCCAGCAAGAAGTGGACGAAAAGACACTGCATATTAAGATGCTGGGGGAGTGAATCTACGATAAGAATCGGTATGGGTATGAAGATCTTGGTGACAGGCAGTGCAGGGCATCTGGGTGAAGCGTTAGTTCGTACCTTACAAAACACACACCACGATGTCATCGGCATGGATCTGATCAAAACAGACTTCACCCATACCGTTGGTTCTATCTGCGATCGCGATCGGGTCAAACAATGTCTGAAAGGGGTGGATGCCGTTCTTCATACAGCAACGCTGCACAAACCTCATGTCTCTACCCATAGTCGCCAAAGCTTTGTAGACACCAATATTACAGGAACGCTCAATCTGCTGGAGGAAGCGGTGGCAGCTCAGGCACAGGCTTTTATCTTCACCAGTACAACCAGCACCTTCGGAAGTGCGCTCACACCGCCTGCCCACGCGCCTGCGGCTTGGATCACTGAGGAGGTCACGCCCATTTCCAAAAACATCTATGGCGTGACTAAAACTGCGGCAGAAGACCTGTGCCAACTGTTTTACCAAAATCAGCGTCTTCCTTGCCTCGTTCTACGAACCTCGCGGTTTTTCCCGGAGGAAGACGATCATCCAGAAACGCGACAGGCTTACTCGGATAGCAACATCAAGGCAAACGAATTGCTCTATCGCAGAGTGGATCTCGAAGACGTGGTGAGTGCCCATCTTCTTGCCCTTGAAAAGGCTCCAGCGATCGGCTTTGGTCGCTACATCATCAGTGCGACCACCCCTTTTACCCCGGATGATTTATGGGAATTGCGAGCCAATGCCCCACAGGTTGTGCAGCGGAAATTTCCTGATTATGAAGAAGAGTACTCGCGTCGCGGCTGGAAAATGTTTCCTGGCATTGAAAGAGTCTATGTCAATGAAAAGGCAAGAAACGAACTTGGCTGGCAGCCAAAGTATGATTTTCGATCGATGCTTGACAGATTGAAATCGGGAGCCGACCCACGCAGTTCTTTAGCACGTGTCATTGGGTCAAAAGGATACCACAGCCGCAAGTTTGCAGAAGGTCCATACCCTGTAGAGTGACAGTAATGATAATGTCGGACAGTGCATTGTTTCACACCTTTCTTGCAAAGATATAAGCACGTCGAGTTTGAACCTCGATATCAGGATAAGGGTCTCTTTCAGTTATTTCTTGCACATTAAACTCTGCTGTCATCAAAGAACGCTTACCGCTTCAGTTTCCAGGTCGCCACCTTCAGTTTCATAGGTACTCCTAAAAGTAAACATACGTTAATCTGACTCACCCGTCTTTCCACAAAACTTGGACAACTTTAGTGCTTTGCCTTTTGAATAACACCTGCATAAGTATTCCAAACGGCATTTAAATCTTGACCCAGGATCTGACCGTAATTCTGCAACTTCTCAAGTCCTAATTCCGCAGGCTCAGGTGTTCGACCCAGCGCTTCCTCTAGCTGGACGTACCGCAGGCTCAAGTTTGCTAATTCCTCCTTGAGCCGCAAAAGTTGATAATTCTGGTTTCTAATTTCTTCAGAAACTAATTTGGGCAAATGCGGCGGCATTCCTTCATAGACAGCTCTAGCAAAAAGAACTCTGTCGGCTGGCATTCGTGCAAGGCGTTGCGATTGAACCGGCGATTTTTCTCGAATGGCTCCGTATAAACCACTAACATCTCCTCCAAACCAGTGGTTCGTTGCAACTGCGGATGACTTTGCAAACTGTTTGAGTGTGGGCGATTTTCCGCCTCGTTCGTGGAGCAGCAAATGATAAATCCGCCCCGCTTCCGTAATTTCAGACTCCCAACGGGCGCGAAAATAGCGATCGAGATATTGTGCTGACCAAGTTTGACGATGGCGAGTGATGATGTCCCTTAACTTCTCAAATCCGGTTCTGCGACTGCCGAGGCTGGTGCGAATCGTAAGGGACAAGCCGCCTGCTGCGATTGGTGATGATTCTTGAGAGTTATAAATGGGTTCGGCTGGTCCCAATTGAGCTTCTGCCTGCATCAACTCATCGAAAATCTTTGGATCGATCGGAGTTTGGCAGGCTTCCAAAGCAGCAATTTCGCGTCGGTAATAATGAGCTAGCCCTGCCATATCGGTGCGAGAGTATGGACCTTCGCAGAGAAACCAGGCAGTCAAGGCGCAGCCGTGCCAGAATTTGAGGGCAGCCCCAAAGGTCTCCGCCATTAGCTCATGGGGAAATAACTCGCTAACAATTCTGTCGGGAAACTTAACAAGCATCACGGTTCCCCACAATCGCTCAATTTCACTTAGCAAGTCGTTGGGAAGGAGAGCTTGGTAAAGTTGAGGTTGATAGGGCGATTGCACTGTTTCGTTGAAATTTAAGAATCGGTAATCTTCAACCAGTCCCCAAAGCGGCTGCATTCCCACGGCTTGGCGAGCATGAATGCCATCAAAGGCAGACCAATATCGTTCAAGCGTAGCTACGCGCTGTTCTACAGGGGATTGTCCGCTTGACTGCTGCCAATAAGCTGCGGCAATGCGCTCAATCTCTTCGGCTGCGATTCCTTGCAGGGCGGCAACCTCAGTGGCGCGGCTAGCGCCACCAACGAACGGACGAGTTTCAGGTAGCGCTGTTATGATTTGTTCTTCTGGATGCGGCTTTTCACCCAAGTAGGTCAGAAATACCAGCCAATCACCGCCAAAGAAGCCAGTTAGAGACGGTGCTAAACCTTTAGTTAAAGCTTGTTTACGCTTAACCTGTCCGTCTCGCTTGGCTTTTTTATAATAGCCATTGACTAATTCTCGTACCCGAAAGGCTCGATAGCAGGTAGCCATTTGGGGTTGTGCTTGCCGTGCCAAAGCTTTGAGCAATCGCTGTTTTGCTTCGAGTTGTTCCGCTGTCCGCAGTTGATTCCATCCTCCACTCCAGCGCATGACTGCTAATTCATCTGCAACTTGAAAGCCAAGCGTCTGATAGAGGGTTTCGATCGCGTCCCAACGCTGGAGCATCTCTTCACGAGTCAGGGTTCCAGAAAGATTACCGCGAAGCTCAAAAGGCAGAAATAGCGCATTAAACAAAGGTTCCAAGATTGCCCAAGTGAAGATGGCATCCGCAGAACTGTTGAGCAAGACTTTGCCACGCTCTTCTAGCGCGATCCCGGTCGCGAAGCGATCGTGTTCTCGGAATGCCCACGGTAAACTCATCATCCCAACCCGCAGGTTGGCACTCTCTGGCAAAAACCAGGCTCCCCGTGACTGTTGATGTTCCAATCCAAAAGTGGTGGTCAAGAAACCGCGATGCTCATTGCTGAGACCTTGAATCAGCACTGTATTGACATTTAAGTGATCTTGCACAATCGTCGCGATTCGTTCTCCTCGCAGACTTCTGACAAGAACTTCACCAACGATTCTGTCTAGTTGGCGAAATGATTCGCTTCTGGCTTCTTCGGTTTCCATCGCTAATAGCTCAGCGATCGACCCAATTTGATTCACTCTACGCCCAAAGGTTTCAAGGTTAGGACTCATGCATCAACCTCACGATTTGCTTAAATTGTTCAAACGAAACGGGCTGTAGAGTGGATTGGGCGTAGGCAGCATAGCGTTGGGCAAGGGCTTCTTCTTCCCGTTCCGCCTTGCGTTGTTCAATTCGCTCTTCGTCATGCACGATCCGGCGATCGATTTCACCTTGCTCAAATAAAACAAATGCTTCAGGACGAGCTGCGACATTCCGCCCACGGATTCCTGGAAATTCCGCTTCAGAAGTGGACGATCGCCAATCAGCAGGCAGTTCATGAACGGTCAACGGGTCCATATCGTTTTCCCGATAAATCGTTTCGATATGGTGATCTAGCCCGAACTCGGCGTGATAGATAATGTCGAGGAACTGTTGCCCTGGTTCAACCCGTCCAAGCAATGCTGGGTGTTGCAGGACACGAATGCCGCGTCCGACGAACTGGTAGAATTCGCTGAAGCTGCCATAGGGACGCATGGGGACGACGATCGTGATAGGTGGGAAGTCGTAGCCTTGCCCTAGCATTTTCAGTTGAACAATGCCCTGTAGATCGCCAGAGTCCTGTTCAAATCGGTCTCGAATGGATCGAATGCGCGATTCAGTCATCGAGTGGTGCAGATAATCGCAGGGAATCCCATATTCGTTAGCAACACGAGCGATCTGCTCGGCATGACGTTCGCCTAACGCTGAAAATAAGACTCTCGGTTTGACGGGGTACAAGAGACTAACCTGCTCATCTAGCGCAGCACGAACAACGCGCATCAGTTGACGAATTGAAGCATCAGATTTAGCCGTAATTCGCGCTAGCTTACGTTCATCCTTGACCAATTCCAGCAGTGCCTCTCGACCCACAATTTCTTCGCGGCTGCCATCAGACCAAAGCATTTCATAAGTAGTTTGCTCGACATCAGGCGCAAACCGCTGAACCCGCAAATTTTTGGCGTGTCCATCTGCGATCGAGTCAATCAGGCGGTATCGATACACAACATCGGCATCAATGGGTCTACCATCCAACCGCTGAAAGCAAGCAGACATCAGCAGAGAACGAGCCTTCGGGAAGTGTTGGAACGCCCGCTGATAAGATTCCGCAGCAGCGATATGCGCTTCATCGACAACAATAAAATCGATGTCGTCGGATTCTAGCTTAAACAGCAAATCGTCTTCGTCATCACCACTGCCCAAAGAGTGGAAATTCGTGATGATGACATCTGCTTTCAGTAGATCCTCACGCTGCACGGATCGGATTGGACCATCTTCCCGATCAAGTGTCAAAACTTGGGGAGGCTTACAACCTGGAATCAGTGGACCACCGTGTAAACCGTACAGGACATTGCCAACTGATTGATGATCAAAAGCTTTATCAAATGTGCCTCGAATGACGCTGCCTGGAGTGATCACCATTGCTCGACGTTGAGCGAACGCTAGACAAGTTGCAACGCCAAGGGCAGTTTTTCCTGCGCCGACTGACATTACACAGGCGGCTCGACGTTCTCCGGTGCTGAAGTAGTTACCTAAGGCAGCTAATGCTTGATTCTGGCAGTCACGCAGCGTCTTGAGATTTAGCTTGTTCCGAACAGAGCCAAAATACGAGTCAGTTACTTGACAAATTGCAGTCGGTGATGGGGAAAAGCTAAACAGCGGCGTTGGTTCCATATCAGGTCGTTCAATCACAGGATTTTCAATTAGGGAAGTCGCTAGCAGGGGATCACGGGACAGAATGCCCTGGAGTTGAGCGACGCATCGGGCAGTATCGAGTCGAATTGAGTCGTAGGAAAACCGAATGACGAGCCAGCCCACCGTGTGAAGATCATTCTGGCGCAGTCGATCGTAGCTAAACGCGCTGCGATCGGCGTGGAAAGCAAAACCATCGAGTTCGATCGCAATGTTCAAATCTTGCCCACGAATGGCGTAATCTACGCGGTAGGTGCGATCTGCAACGGTAATTCTCTGTTGTGGAACAACCCATTCTCGGATGGAGGTTTTGACAGCAGGTGCCAAAACCCATCGCAGAAAGGCGTACTCTAGGAAAGAATCCGAAGTCAGCGATTGGTAGAGTGGCACTTCAGACTGCATCCTCTGATTCCAATTGGGCAATTCGGGGCTGGAGATTTTCTAAATGGATCTTGCCTTGCTGAAAGCGTTCTGCCCGCTGCGCGACTGCAAGAGCTTCGTAGAGATTGCCCTCGCGCTCATACAGTCGAATTAACTGACCAAAAGCCAGAATAGCAATGGATTGGGTTGTGTCTTCTCTTTCGAGAGAAGCGATCGCGGGATGCGCCTCGACCAGTTGAATATCCAACCAACACAGCCGCTCAATTTCAGCTAGCACCCACGGTTTGTTCCGGCGCTGTTTCCAGAGTGCTTGGTGGCAATTCTGGATAGCAAAATGGTAATCACTTAATATACCCGGAAGCTCCAGCGTTTCGTGCAGTTGCCGTAGAGCAGTTTGTCCTTTGGTTTCATTGGGTCGAGGATGAGTTTGCCAGCGGTGTGCGGGTGAAGCTGAAGTGCTGCCTTCCGCAGTTGCCCACATCATGGAGTCGTGCCGTTTACCGTCGAAATTATACGTGCTAATTTTGGGGGCGGCATTGTGTTCTGGCAAGCGCGATCGGTTGATACCAGGGCTACCTTGATATTTAACACCAGGAACTTCTGCCAATCGCCGAAACCATTTTGCCATGTTGCTTCTCCTAAACGTTACCGAGGCGGTTGAAACCGCGAGCTTGAGTTCACTGGTGACGAGTCAACACGGCTTCAGTATTCCCTAATGACAAAGATTGATCTTACTCAGCGCTAATCTAGGTAAAGTTTAGTAATCGCTTTTCTTCTTCTAATCTTTACTAGGTCTTCAGAAAGTTAAGGATCGTGCCTGAATCGCTCGATTGCAGCAACAAATTTACTCGCTCCGTTTACAACCAAAACTGGCGATCGCCCTCCAGTAAACTACTGGGGTAAATCCCCTGAAGCCGTAAGCCAGCCACCCGATCTGCGCCATAAATTGGCATGGGGAGACGAGGCGCTTTCAACGCCCCGTGATGCAGCAACGTGAGTTTCAGGGTGGTTTCTACCACTTGTTCGATGGGTGCGGGTTCTCCAGCTTCATGAACTGTCAAACGCAGGGGACGCGCTAACCCGACTCGCTCAGAGACTTGCGTTGTCACGAGTACAGCTTCACGCGAAGATAGCCGTAAGGCTAATCCTTGTAAGGGCGCAACCAAGGTTCTCTGATTCAAGTTGTATAGCCGTGGAATGCCGGATTTTCGGCACTCTACTAAAATGAACCTTGCTTGAATCGCCCTTGCTCGCTCCAACAGGTGCGGTATCTCCTGACCGCAAAATCGTCCATCGCGATAAATTAAGACTGTTTTGCCTTCCAACGTTGCTGGCAGCAGGCGTTCTAGCAGCCGCTGAGGAATTTCTTCTCCTTCCAGCAGCGCATCCTCCAAAACGTAGCGAATAAACTCGCCTTGTTTACCGTAGAGGCGAATACTGGCACAGGCATTCAGGGTTCCAGCAAGCCTAACTTTTGGCGATCGCGAGATGTCTAACCCAATAAAATAATCGGCAATTTCCAAGGGTTCCGCCAGGATAAAAGGCAAATTTCCCAACTTTGCCAATACCCCTGGAACCACTTGGTTGAGGATTTGTCCGTGTTCAACCCCGGTTAATGTGTCATCGTAAATGACTTGACTGGCAATATTGCGGCGCAGGAGCAGTGAGTACACGAGATGATAAAGGCTACCACCGTCATCACCATCGGCTTCGCGATCGCCCTGTGGCAAAAACGTCAATACAATATCAACCGGAACCGTAATCAGCTTATTAACAGCCTTTTCCAACGCAGCCCTTGCTTCAGCAGCACTGAGATCGGCAACCGACAATGCTTTACGATCGATGATTTCGCTTTCAAAGCCATAGCGCCTCAACCGTTGCTGAACCGCCTCCAAGAAGGCATTTACACTACCATCACACAACTTGAGGGCAGCAATCCGAATGATACCAGGATGAAAATTGGGATGACGATTGTAAACGCCGCCCGTTGAGAGTCCATGCAGAATGCGTCCTCGAACACCCGTTACCCCTTGACCAAACAGCAGTGGAGTTTGATCTAGCGGAACGGCTGGCTGCCAAAAGAGATCAGGATGCTCCAAACTATTCAAACTTCGTTCAATCTCAAAGCCGTATCTAAGGAGCACATCCATTGCCTGCGCTTTAAAGGTTCTCAGCAACCGTTGCCGCTCTGTGTGAGGAATTTTGGTGAACCGCAAAAACTGCCCATAGTCAAACCCAAACTGCCCAGCCGTTTCAGCCGTGATCGAAGGGCGAAGTGCGGAGAGTGGATAGTGAAAGAGTTTTTTGCCTTTGCCAAATTGGATCGCAACCACAAACTGGTCGTCTGGTGCAGTTTGAATCGCCTGGCGCGTTGCGCCACCCGCTGCCAGCTTGAGAAGGCGATCGCGGTGCTCCCGCAGAGTGCCAACTAACCGGACAATACTGCCGCTACCGCCCAAATCAAAATCTTGAACCGGTAAGCCAATCAGAACATCTTCCGGACTCCCTGGGTTGCTGGCGTAGAAATCCGCCAAACTCCCTGCAAATGCAATTTCGGTCTGAACTGCCAACGCCAACGCTGGGCGAGCTTGTCCTTGAAGCTCGATCGTCTCCGCCCAGAATTTAACTTTGCGATTCACGGTCAATCCTGCGATCGCTGTAACCAAGATCGGTCTGAAGGGCCGCCTAATTCTCAGAATCTGGAACGCAAGTTTAGATAAAACTGTAGATGTTGCAATTGCAGCATTGTCTTCTTGAAGCCGCAGGGATTGGTCAGACAGGTCGGGGAGATCCTGCTGAGTGATTGAAAGGGCTGCCTGACACTGCGACAGAGTGGGTCGAGGTCGTTGGCTTGGGGTCAGCAACCACAATCGACGCTCATGCCAGATGACTGTAGCTGCTTCCAATTTCTGCGAGAGATGAAAACTCAAGCGATTACCAGTCTCTTGATCGATTTCAGGGATCACCTCGTAACCAGCAAGGTTGGGTCGAGCGATCAACAATGGAAATACTTCACTGAGGAAAACAAGGTCTTGTGCGGGAGCCGTACTAATAGCGGTCATGCAGAAATCTCCTGAGCAGCAAATTGACAAACTCGGTTGAATGGGCAGTGTTGACACTGAAAACCAGGATTAGGTGGAAAAATGCGATCGAACTCCGCAGGATTCCGGCGATACTGCTTTTTCTCCATCTCATGCCGTTGAGCCAGCCGCGCTAGCTCGATGCGAATGGCATTCAGTTGGCTAGCAGTCGCAGTAACGGGTTCTGACCACTTGCAAAGTTCAAGGTTATAGAATGAAGCGATCGCTCGTTGGCGGGGAAACAAATAGCTGGCAGCTAGCAGGTAAACGAATGCCTGTCGTTCATCAAAATCCGAATGACCCGTCTTTAGATCCAGAATATGTAGCGTACCGTCTGGTTCGAGCAAGATGCAGTCGATCGCGGCGAACAGGTTAAACGCAGTGTTTCCCAAGTAAAGCTTGATTGGTTCTGGGAAACCCTCATCGCCTCGACTCAAGCTAAAAATTCTTTTTTTGAGAAGAACAGGATTTTCGTAGTACAGGGTTAAAATCCGGCTGAGGCGGTCACGCACTTCGTCAGATTCTTGGTCGAGCTTCAAAATCTGGGAGACTTGTGCGACTCCATCCCTATCCTTGAGCCGCTGGGGATCTGCATGAAACTCATAAACTCCCTGTTGCGCGAACAAGCCAATGGCTTGCGGAACGGTGTCTTCAGCTAAGATCGCAGCAATGTCAGATTCTCGCTTGCGAACTTTGGCATAGCCCCGCTTCATGTCACAGTGCCAGCGCTCCTGCCCGACCGCTGGGGCAAATAGCGACCAGAGATTATAGCTTGCGAACGGTAGCCAGATTTTGCCCATTTCAAAAATCTCCTCACACGGTTGCTCATATAAGGTTCTGCTTCAGTGCCTGCCCTCAAAGTCGAACCCCGAATCGGGAACATTCGAGACCTGCATTTGACACAATAGAATTGTTGTGTTAGCACTATAGCATGAGAACACAAGATTTTTGTTGTGTCATGATTCCACCCTTCAATCAGAACGGACTGCTCCCCCCTGGAATTCATACTGCGGCTTCATGGCAAGAGTTTGCGCGTCGGTTTGGGCACACTCCGCACCGTCAGAATCTGCTGTCAGGGATGAAGTCTGCTCTAGAAGGGATGCAAAAGGCGGGCTGTCGGGTGGTCTACGTGGATGGCAGTTTTGTAACGGCGAAGGAGCATCCCAATGACTTTGATATTTGCTGGGACACCACGGGGGTTGATCCCGATCTGCTTGATCCGCTGTTACTCAAGCTGGATAACGGTCGAATTGCCCAGAAGGTGAAGTATTTGGGCGAGTTCTTTCCAGCACAAATTTTTGAAGGGGTGAGCGGAAAAACGTTTCTAGAGTTTTTTCAGATTGATAAGGCAACGGGAAACCCTAAAGGCATTGTTGCCCTGAACCTGTGGGAGATATGGTCATGATTAAAAATGAGCGGCAATACCGCATTACCAAGGCTCAAATTGAAAAATTTTCAGATGCCCTTGCTCAACTGTCGGCTTCATCACAACAGGATCAATTCGTTCACCCATTGCTGCGGAAAGCCGAAAAAGAGGCAATGGAGTCACAGCTTGCCGAACTGCGTGCTCAACTTGAAGAGTATGAGGCATTGAAGGAGGGGCAACAAGCAGTGTTGGAATTGGACTCGCTTGAAGCACTCCCGCGTGCTTTGATTAAGGCACGAATTGCTGCTGGCTTGACTCAGAAAGACTTGGCTGAGCGATTGGGGTTGAAAGAGCAGCAGATCCAGCGTTACGAAGAGACAGAATATACCTCTGCCAGTTTTGCGCGATTGGTAGAAGTCAGTCGGGCAATCGGTATTCAAATGCGGGAAGAGATTTTGCTACCTAAAATTTCACCTGCTGACTTGTTGAGTCGCTTGAGTCAGGCTGGGATCGATCGCGATCTAATCCTCAACCGTTTTTTCCCTGCTTTGAGTGCTGACGATAGAAATGAAGGCGAGACTTCAACGAATGGTCTGGTGCTTCGCACAGCCACTGCTTTAAGGCGCGTGTTTGGATGGTCGCTGGCTGATTTGTTCAGTTCTAAACCGCTTCAGCTTAACTTGGCTCCCCTTGGAGCTGTTCACTTTAAGGTCACCGCAAAAGCAAATCAGCAACGGTTGAACGCGTACACAGTCTATGCTCATTTCTTGGCATTGCTTGTGCTGGAGACTACAGCAAATCTGCCAATGCAACCGATTCCAACAAATCCTAAAGAAGTTCGTGAAGCAATTTGTTCAACCTACGGTGAACTAACGTTCTCAAATGCTTTGCGATATGTTTGGAATCTGGGAATTCCTGTGCTGCCGCTCAAAGACGCAGGCGCATTTCATGGTGCATTCTGGCGTGTCAATGGTCGGAATGTAATTGTTTTGAAGCAGCGAACCCAGTCTTCAGATCGTTGGTTACTCGACCTTCTTCACGAACTCTGGCATGCTGCCCAAGAACCAGAGCGCCTCGAACGAACGATTGTTGAAGAAGGGGACATTGCACAAGATCGGCAAGATTCAGAAGAAGAGAAGACCGCTACAAAATTTGCAGAACACATTCAGCTTGAAGGGCGCAAAGAGGGTTTGGTTAAGATGTGTACCCAAGAAGCGAAAGGCAGCATTGAACGCCTCAAAAATGTCGTTCCTAAAGTTGCAGCTAGAGAGAATGTATCGGTTGGAGCTTTAGCCAATTACATGGCGTATCGGCTATCGCTTCAGGGTGAAAACTGGTGGGGTGCTGCTACCAATCTACAAACGGAAGACAGTGATCCGTGGCAGATTGCTCGCGACGTACTCCTAGAGAAAATCAACTTTGGAATTTTGAATGAGGTTGATCAAGCGCTCTTAATGAGAGCCTTGTCAGATCCTTTGCCTCAGCAGGAACTTTAGGAGTTATGGAGGTTAAACGCAATGTCGGATGATTGGAACGTTGAGGAGGAGTTAAAACCGCTCAAGCTGAAATGTACCAGTTCAGACTGCAAAAATGGGCAGCACGCCTACAAACCGACGCGAAAACAAAAGGCAGCGAACACAGTGGGTCAGTGTCGATCGTGTGATGAGTCGGCTCCCTTCGATTGGGAGCGATTACACAAGCTTGATCCTAGAGACATTGACTATACGATCGCTGCCTTGAAAAATGAGCGCATCCGTCAACACTACTGGACAAACAAGATCCCTCAGAAAGTCGAGAACTATGCGCGACGAAAAGGAGTGAGCGGGATGGAGACGGCAGTAGAGAAGCAGATTCGCAAATCTGTTGGTTCACCCGCCAACGGTTTTGATGGTCGCCAGACACCTGTGGAGGATTCAGCTAAAGTCAACGCAGTTCACTTTGCCCAGCACGCGACTGCTTCTTGTTGTCGCAAGTGTATGGAGTACTGGTATGGCATTTCTCAAGATCGATCGCTCACAGAACATGAAATATCGTATTTGTCTAACTTGGGAATGAGGTTCATTGGTGAACGATTTCCGCTTCTGACAGACAAGGGAGAGAAGATTCCAGCCATTCGCAGTCAGTCCGGTGAATCAGATACTAAACATCAAAACAGACGGAGTAAAAACTGTAATGGTGATCAACACTGAGGCTCTATCTGTACGCTATCGAGAAGCGTCTGTGAATTTGCGGAATAAACAGTTGCTGATCACAAACTTCCACAATACGCAGCAAGAAAATGATCTGACCGAGCCTCCGAACTGCAAAGGCTTTGGGCGTATTCGACACTTTCGACGATCAAGCAGCGATGTATGGTTGTCCAACCCATTACCGATCGATCCAGCCTGCAACGCACTCGATCTACGAGCAGCCAGCATGATTCGAGCGCAGGTTTTTCAAAGTGCAGCTTGTAATTGGCGGTGTTGGTATTGCTACGTACCGTTCGAGTTGCTAGCTGCAAATCGCAAATATTCTGACTGGATGAGTCCATCACAACTAATCGATCTGTACCTCGGACAGCCTGAGCCTCCCCCAATGATTGACCTGACAGGAGGACAACCTGACTTGGTTCCAGAATGGGTTCCCTGGATGATGGCTGAATTGAAACAGCGGGGCTTGGATCGACAAGTTTATCTTTGGTCAGACGACAATCTCAGTAACGATTACCTTTGGCGATTCCTGTCAGATGCCGATCTCGAACTGATGGCATCCTACCCTAATTACGGTCGAGTTTGTTGTTTTAAAGGGTTTAACTCCGAATCTTTTGCATTTAATACTCGTGCTGAAGCCGCTCTTTTTGACCAGCAGTTTCAATTGATGAAGCGATTACTGAGTTTAGGGATCGATCTCTACGCCTATGCCACGTTTACAACACCAGTAGACTCAGAAGTTGCCGTAGATATGGCTCGCTTTGTTGATCGACTTCAGGAAATCGATAGAAACCTTCCACTCCGAACGGTTCCGCTGGAAATTCAAACGTTCACTCCGGTCAAGGGACGCTTGGATGATGCAACCCAAGCAGCATTGAAGAACCAGTACCTGGCGATCGAAGCCTGGAAAACAGAATTGGAGAATCGTTTCTCCAGTATTGAACGATCTCAACCAATCACAGCTATCCCTTTACGCACAAACCAACTGCAATGACAATCACGAAAATTGAATCACAAGCGTTTGAACAGTCAGTTGAACGCTGGATTTTACATGCGCTCGCATCTGGAGTGAACACGTTTGATCAGTTAATCAAAGCACTCCCCAGCGTTGATCCAATTGTTGCTTTCAACGCACTGCAACGACTCAGTGCTGGTTCGTCTCTGCCTCAGAGTGCTTTAGAGCAACTGACGAATCCAGTGAAGCGGACGTTGACCAGATCTTTCTACGCCCGCTACCAAATCGGATTACCGCTGCCGCATCCGCTCGATTTTGACTGGCGATTTACTGATGCATCCGTTGAGTATTTGTTGAAATATTGTGAGGAACTCACAGCTTTTAATGATACGATAGTACTACTTGGAACTCCCAGTCTATTTCGAGGTGGACTTACACTGTCTTGGCAGCGCTCCATGATTTTGCTTGAGGCGAATGCAACGATGACAAATTACTTAAACTTATCAACATCTCGCTCTCAGGTTGTGCAGTCTGATCTGTTGAAAGATGAGATTCAAACGCGGTCAGCGGCAGCCGTCATGATGGATCCGCCCTGGTATCCCGAACACATTCAGTCATTTCTATGGAGCGCCTGCCAATTTTGCCACTTGGGTGGGCATATTTTTGCGAGTCTGCCACCAATTGGCACCAGACCTGGAATTGATCAGGAGTGGAAAAATACCTTGGCATGGGCAAACCGACTCGGACTTGAGCTTGTTCGTCGAGAAGAACTGTCGCTTTCCTACCTAACACCTGCATTTGAGCGTAATGCGTTCAGAGTAGCAGGAATTCCTGCTGTGGAACGGGATTGGAGACGAGGAGATTTAGCAATCTTTTCGCGCAAAAAACTTACTCAGCTTCCCCGTCCCAAAGTTGTCAGGCGGGAAGATATTTGGGCAGAAGTTAATTTGCTCGGTGTGCGAATTCGAGTTCGTCCTTGGTCTAGCTCAGAGTTTGAAAATCCCAAGTTAGTGCCAATCTTACCGGGCGATGTGCTCACCACCGTTAGTCGTCGAGATCCCCGGCGGCAATTAGCCGACATCTGGACATCCGGAAATCGAATCTTCATTTGTCGAGGGCGCAGTATACTTTGGCAAGTTTTGCAGGCGATTTCGACCGGAGACCAACCTCATGATGTCGTGGAAGTGTCTTTGAAGCGATCGCTGCATCCGAATGAAGTGGTACTCATTTCCGAAACAACCGAACAAATCTTGTCCCTCATTAGCACTGAACAAAAGGAGAACCTACTCTTTGAAGACCACTGGAACGATACAAACTTCGCTCTTGCCGCTAGTTAGAGAGCTACAGTCCGCTGTGGAAGGGGATGTATTTTGGGAAAGTTACCTGTCTCCCCTGCCGGAACAGACTGCGCTGCCATTCACGCTACATCTAGGCGTTTTTGTAGAGCCGTATCTCCAGTTCATCTTAGAAGGCAAAAAGACGATTGAATCTCGATTTGCTACCCGTCGATTTGCACCGTATAACCAGGTTGAGCAAGGGGATGTGATCCTGCTAAAGCAATCTTGTGGGCCTATCGTCGGAATTTGCCAAGTGACCCATTGCTGGTTTTACGAACTTGACCCAGAATCTTGGGAAACGATTCGACGCGACTTTACCCAGGCTTTGTGTGCTCAAAATCCAGAATTCTGGCAGCAGCGGCAGGCTGCTTGCTATGCAACTCTCATGAGAATTAAATCTGTTAAAGCCATTGAACCAATCCCATTTGCGAAACGCGATCGCCGGGGGTGGGTTGTTCTACAGTCTTGCGATCAACAGCTAAAACTTGAGCTTTAAGTTCTATGCAGCCAGCCGTCCTCGCTTTTTCAGGCAGTATTGCCAGTGGTAAATCAACCCTTTCCGAAGAACTCGCGAAGGTTCTCCAGTGGTCTCGCGTCAGTTTTGGAGATTACGTTCGATCTGTTGCCCGTAGTCAAGGGCTTACAGAATCGCGAGAAGTGCTTCAGGCGATCGGGGCAGATTTAGTAGAAAGAGATTTGGAAGGATTTTGTCGCGCAGTTCTAGCCCAAGCAGGTTGGCAGGTTGGACAGCCCATCATTATCGATGGCATACGTCACGTGAAAGCGCTTGATAGCTTGCGAAAGATCGTTGCACCCATGAAACTGTATCTGATTTTCGTCGCTGTTGATGAGGCTACGCGGTCAGTTCGATTGCTCGAAAGGGGAGTGACCAGCATGGAGAAATATCAGCATTTAGAGCAAGACTCTACTGAACAACAGGTAAAAGCTGCTTTAGCTCACACAGCTGATCTAGTAATTGATAGCAATTGTCTACTAAGGGAGAGTGTTAAGCAGGTAGCTGATTGGCTTGAATATACTGAATCAGCTTAATCAGACTCCTTTAAACCAAAACGAGGCTATATTCTTTTGCTTATTGCAACCCTCATACTTCTTCAGAATTAAGTCGCTTGGGGTAGAACTGAGTCGTCAAAGTAGGCGAGATTCTGGTAGAAACGACCGTACCAGAAATGGAATAGTATTAATTTTATACAAGCTATCGCAATAAGCTTAGCTTCCCCTCCTATCCAGCATTGCTGCGCTTCATCGTTGCTGGTTCAAATATGAGGATTCTGCTAAGTGACAAATATTACTCCTGACAATCGCTATCTGGGATTGTCAAGCTTTTTGTGGGAATCATATCTCATGTGACATCTGGTGATCGCCTACCTCAGAGGCTAAAGGACAGCCAACGGGTCTAGTGATCGTTCCAACCATTAAGAACGTTCCGTGCGCTGCGGATCACTGTATGTGATGCGCTGTGGATGCGGAAAATTTTGCTGCGTGTTTTTTTGGGTGAGTGCAAATGACGGCTGTTGCGGTTGGAAGTATTGTGCGCGTTCGCTCCCGGCAATATTTGGTTGAGGAGGTCCTAGCGAAGCATTCACCTCAAGATGATACGCGGGTGCGGCTTGCCTGCCTGGACGATGATGCCTTGAGCGAAGCGCTGGAAGTGCTTTGGGAGCGCGAAGTTGATGCCCGACATATTGGCACAACTTCCTGGGAATCCGTCGCTGTACGCGGGTTCGATAACCCCAAACTGTTTTCGGCTTACCTTCACACGCTGCGCTGGAGTTGCGTTACCTCTACAGATCCAAAGCTGTTTCAGGCTCCCTACCGGGCAGGTATCGAGGTGAAAGCCTATCAGCTTGAACCATTGCGGAAAGCCTTGCTGATGCCCAGAGTCGGGCTGTTCATTGCCGACGATGTCGGCCTGGGAAAAACGATCGAGGCAGGGCTGATTCTACGTGAGATGTTGATGCGCCAAAAGGTACGGAGGGTCGTCATCTCCTGTCCGCCTTCAGTCGTGCGGCAGTGGCAAGAAGAAATGGAGAGCCGATTTGGACTGACGTTTCTGATTGTCGATCGCGAGTTTGTCGCCAGTCGGCGGCGTGAGCGCGGCTATGGTATTAACCCTTGGACAACTCATACTCGCTTCATCATCTCCCACGCGCTGCTGCGCGATGAGACTTACGCAGCTCCGCTCCGAGATTGGCTAGGAGAATTCTCAGCAGGGGCAATGCTGATTCTGGATGAGGCGCACAACGCGGCACCGGCAAGTGGAGCCAAGTACGCGATCGACTCACAACTGACGCGAACTGTACGGGATTTAGCTCCCCGCTTTGAACACAAATTATTTTTATCTGCAACGCCGCACAACGGTCACTCGAATAGTTTTGCCGCCTTGCTTGAAATTCTCGATCCACAACGGTTCTGCCGAGGCGTACCCGTGCGAAATCACAAACTGCTGGATGCGGTAATGGTGCGACGGCTCAAAAGTGATCTGCGTGAGATTGGCGATGATTTTCCAGAGCGGATTGTGGTTCGTGTCAGCATTGATAACTTAGCCGATGATGCTCCAGAGCTTCAGTTGTCCCGGTTGTTGCAAGAATATCGGCAACTGCGGGAAGAACGGCTCAAGTCTGCGCCCAAATCGGCTCAGCGGGCAGCGGCATTAGTGCTGTTGTCGCTGCAAAAGCGGCTACTTTCGTCGATCGAGGCATTTGCCCGAACGTTGAAGGTTCATCAAACGGCGATCGCGAAACGTAGCAGCGAAGCGGCGAACACCAAACAAGCCAGCGCAGCCGCACAGGCAGCGCCTAAAAGCAGAAATACTCAATCGTTTCCTTTGCTGCAAGAGCCAGCAGGGGCTGATGACGATCGCGCCGAATTAACCGAAGACGAGGTGGAAGCAGAAGAAAACGCTCAGATGCGGATGGCAACCGATCAAGATGCTTGTGTTCCATCCGCACGGGAATTAGAACTGCTGGAGGAAATGACGCAGATTGCCAACGCCGCCCGTCATCTACCCGATCCTCGCATTCAAAAGTTAGCGCAATGGATTCGAGATCACCAATGCCCTGAGTTAGGCACGGCTGGCGCAGAGTGGAATCATCGCCGCGTCATCATTTTCACTGAATACACCGATACCAAACGCTATCTCCAGCAACAGCTACAGACGATCATTGCAGGTTCTGATCAAGAACATTATCGGATCTCGGTGTTTCACGGGGGTATGGGAGACGATCGACGGGAAGAAATCAAGCTTGCCTTCAACAGCGATCCTGCCAAACATCCGCTGCGAATTCTGATCGCGACTGACGCAGCCAGAGAAGGGGTCAATCTCCAAAACCAATGTGCTGACCTGTTTCACGCTGATTTACCGTTCAATCCATCCAGGCTTGAGCAACGGAATGGGCGGATCGATCGCAAACTTCAGCGATCGCCCGTTGTCCGCTGCCACTATTTTGTGTTGCCTCAGCGCACGGAAGACCGGGTACTGGATGTGCTGGTGAAAAAAACTGAGGTCATTCAAAGGGAATTAGGCAGCTTATCGCCTGTGTTGGAGCGCAATGTAGCGCGATTGTTGGCAGATGGCATTCGGCATGGGGAGGCAGAGCGGCTAGAAGCGGCGATCGCTAAAGCAGATCAGATTGATGAACCATTGCTCAATGCTGAAATTATCACGGAAGAACTGGAGCAAGTCAGGCTGCGGCGACAGGAATTAGAACAGCAGAATGCTTTGCTGCAAGGAATGTTGAGCGAGTCGCAGAAATGGTTGGGACTGGACGATCGCCACTTCCGCGATGCCATTTCTGCATCCCTGGAGATTTTAGGGGCTAACTCCCTCCAACCGATTGATCTAAACGCAGCAGCGCACGAGCCTGCGACAGCAAAATGGAATATTCCTGCACTTGATCAGCGGTTTGGGGCTGACCCAAGCTGGGCAACGACGCTGGATACCCTAAGAGCGCCTCGCAAACGCAGTCAAAAGTTGTGGGATTGGCGGCGGGAAGCCCCGATTCGTCCAGTCGTGTTTCGTGATCCGGGGTCGTTGGATGGTGAGGTGGTGCATTTGCATCTGGAACATCGCGTCGTGCAGCGATTGCTGTCGCGGTTTTTGGCGCAAGGATTTTTACATGATGAATTGACTCGCGCCTGTGTTTGCCTGACCGATCGCCCAATTCCGAGTGTGATTGTGCTGGGGCGGCTGTCACTATATGGCGATCGCGCTTCCCGGTTGCATGACGAAGTGATCGCAGTGGCAGCGGAGTGGATCGCACCAGAGGCGCGGGGGCGATCAAAACTGCGTCCGCTGGGTGAAAGCGAAAAAGATGATGTGTTGAAAGTTTTGGAAACCTCGCTGGCGAGTCCGCGTTTGCGTCAGGTGCCGGAATCAGTGCAGCAGCGTCTTAGCCAAGCGGCAGCGCAGGATGTCGAAGAGCTGAGGTCTCATTTAGATCGCCGTGCTACCGCGCTGATTGAACGTGTTCAGAAAAGGCTGGAGGCACGGGGACAGAAGGAGGCAGCGGAGATGCGGGCAATTTTAGAAGAACAGCGCGATCGCATCGTGAAACGACAAACAGAAATCGCAGGCGATCGCCAGCTCTCCATTTTTGAAGAAGCCCAGCAGCTAGAAGCGGATCGTCGCCATTGGGAACGGCGATTGCAGGCGCTAGAAGTTGAACTGGTCAGTGAACCCGCCCGAATTAAAGCTACCTATCAGGTCAAAGCCACACGAGTTGAACCTGTCGGCATCGTTTATCTGCATCCAATTTCGGGTTGAGGGGAGCAAAAATGGCAGTCGATCCAGAGATTTTGCGGCATAAAGAGTGGTTGGGCTTCCTGCAACCTGTCGGTTTGGTCGTCTCGCCGCCAGCCTTGATCAAAGCACAGGCGATCGTCAATCGCAACGTGGTAGACCTGCAACAATCGCTGTTATCGGTGATTAGCCGCGATTTGCAGTTGGTTGACGATAATCGCGCCTGGATTTTTGACTTCCCCGCATTCACAGTGAATGTGTTGGACTGGGAGCCAAGCGATCTGGTTAGCGGCGATGACCTCAAAGATTTGAAAGTGGCGTTGCCAGATTATGGTGAAATTCTTGCACCCAGCTATGCGGTGCAGGACGGTGAGGATTGGCTGATGCTGATTCAGGTGATTGCTCCGGGGGCAAGCCTGGATGAAGTAGATACGGTTCACGAGAAGGCTGGGAAATGGTCTGCCAGTCCCGAGGCAAAGTTTGAGCGATTGCTGCGTGAGACGGGTGTTCCGATCGGTATTTTATGCAACGGCACAGAAGTTCGACTAGTATACGCACCGAAAGGTGAATCGTCGGGTCATCTAACGTTCCCAGTGCAGGCAATGTGTGAGGTATCGGGGCGGCTGATTCTAGGTGCGCTGGAGATGCTGCTGTCTGCCTATCGGCTGTTTATGGCTCCTGTGGGACGGCGGCTAAAGGATTTGTTGGAAGAGAGCCGCAAGTATCAGGCAGAGGTTTCGACCACGCTGGCAAATCAAGTTGTGGATGCGCTGTGGGAACTGCTGCGCGGTTTTCAGATGGCGGATGCGGCGACCAATGGCAGGCTGCTAGGTGAAATGGCGACTCAAAATCCACAGCATATCTATGGCGGGCTGATCACGACTCTGATGCGGCTGGTATTCCTGCTGTATGCCGAAGACGAGGGGCTGATGCCGGGGGACGATCTGTATCAGCACAACTATGCCGTTTCAGGTTTGTTTGAACGGCTCCGCGCTGATGCTGGTAACTACCCGGACACGATCGATCAGCGATATGGTGCGTGGGCGTGGCTGTTGAGTTTGTTTCGGCTAGTGTATGACGGCGGTGGAGAAACTCCAGAGTATCTACCTGCAAGACATGGGCAATTGTTTGACCCGGATGAGTATGCGTTTTTGGAGGGACGATCGCAAGGCACTCAATTTACCTCTGGAGAACCGATCGAACCACCTCGCATTCCTGATGGTGTCGTGTATCGAATGCTTGATCGGCTGTTGATGCTGAAAGGAGAGCGATTGTCGTATCGATCGCTGGATGTGGAGCAAATCGGCTCTGTTTACACTGGCGTTGCGGGTTATGCGGTTGAGCGGGCGGAAGGCACATCGATTGCAGTGCGCCCACAGCACGTCGTGATCAATCTGGAAACACTCCTAGCAGCCAAACCAAGCGATCGCCCCAAGCTTTTACAAGAGTGGGCAGCGTGTAAGGTTACGGGGAAGGCTTTAGGCGACTTGAAGTCAGCAAAAACAGCGGCAGATTTAACAGCAGCGTTGGGTCGAAAAGTTTCACCACGCACACCGAATTTACTAACTGCTGGGGCACTATATTTGCAGCCGAATGATGAAAACCGAAAAACGGGATCGCACTATACACCGCGAGTCATGACAGAACCGATTGTGCGAACAGCTTTGCGCCCAGTGTTAGAAGCATTGGGGGAACAGCCCACAGCGGAGCAGATTCTGTCGCTCAAGGTATGTGATGTTGCGATGGGAAGTGGAGCATTTTTGGTAGAAGCCTGTCGTCAGTTGGCAGATGCGGTTGAGGTGGCGTGGAACCGGGATGGGTTGCCGGAAAACTTGCCAGAGGGTGAGGAGCCGTTATTATTTGCACGGCGATTGGTGGCGCAGCGGTGTTTGTACGGTGTAGACAAAAATCTATTTGCTGTTAATTTAGCGAAGCTATCACTATGGCTATTTACGCTCTCAAAGCACCAGCCGTTTACCTTCTTGGATCACTCGCTAAGATGGGGTGATTCGTTAGTAGGAGTGCCGCGTAAGCGGATTCGTAAGTTCAGGAATGAGCAGTTTTATCAGTTAACGCTGGATGATCATCAACGACGTTTAGCTACAGAAGCGGCAGAAGCAGCAGAGACAGCAAGGATTTTAGATGCTCGGTCAGAGATTCAAAGTTCAGATACTCAAACGGATGCTGATGCGACTCAAAAATTTTGTCGTTTAAGAGTATTTGAGGATTTACTTCATAGTTCCAGAATGGCAGCCGATCTGATGGTGTCAGCCTTTTTTGAGGGAACTACCCAAAAGCAGCGGGATGAAAGACTCCAAGCATTTTTAGCACTTCTGAAAATTTATGACGCAGAGGGATTGGATGTAAACCCGGCAAAGGAAGGTCTAGAGGCAGATGCAATCATCCAAGCAGGGCTAGAAGGCAAGACCAGTAAACAGCGGCAGCAGAAACTACAGGATTATGGTGGCAAGTTACTCGCTTACGAAACGGGTTGGGCAAACTCTGAAGAGGTACTACAAGCTTCAAACCGACTTCGGAATAGGAAACGTGGGGTTACTCCGTTCAATTGGGAGTATGAATTTCTGGAGGTGTTTGAGCGTGAGAATCCAGGGTTTGACTGCATTATCGGCAATCCACCCTTTGCAGGCAAGAACACTATCATCAATGGCAATGCGGAAAATTATCTCAATTGGTTAAAGGAAGAATATCCCGAATCTCACGGCAATTCTGATTTAGTTGCCTATTTCTTTCGACAAGCATTCAAGTTGCTTAAGCAAGGTGGCACGCTGGGGTTAGTCGCCACAAATACGATCGCTCAAGGCGATACGCGCAGCACGGGGTTACGCTGGATTTGTGAGCAGGGTGGCACAATCTACAACGCTCGTAAACGGGTGAAGTGGGCAGGACAAGCGGCTGTTGTAGTAAGCGTGATTCATATCTACAAGGGGTTGTATAAAGAAGCGAAAATTTTAGACGGTAAAGAAGTTCCGTTTATTTCTGCGTTTCTATTTCCTAAAGGTGGAAACAACAATCCAAATACAGTGCTGGCGAACGCTGATAAAAGTTTTGTTGGTAGCTATGTTTTGGGCATGGGTTTCACCTTTGATGACACCAATGAAGATGCAACGTCGATCGCTGAAATGCATCGTTTAATCGAAGAAGCTCCCCGCAATCAAGAACGCATCTTTCCCTACATCGGCGGTGAAGAAGTCAATAGTAACCCAAATCATGCTCACCATCGCTATATAATCAACTTTTTTGATATGAGCGAAGAGGAGGCATGGGAGTACCCTGATCTAATGCAAATTGTGAAAGAAAAGGTCAAGCCTGAGCGAGATTTACAAAAGCGAGATGCTTTGCGTATTCGGTGGTGGCAGTATGCAGAGAAAAGACCAGGATTGGTTAGGGCGATCGCGGAGTGCGATCGAGTATTAGTTACTGCTCGTGTTAGCCAGCATTTCTCATTCGCATTTTTACCAAGCGGGATGGTTTACTCTGATTCGCTGGTAGTCATGCCGAGCAATACCTATTCCGTCTTCGCGGCACTTCAATCTCGTCTGCATGAAATTTGGTGCAAGTTTTTTGGCTCATCTTTGGAAGATCGATTTCGCCATACACCCTCTGATTGCTTTGAAACCTTCCCCTTCCCCGAAAATTGGGAAACCAATCCCGCTCTAGAAGCGATCGGCAAACAATACTATGAATTCCGCGCCGAGTTGATGGTTCGCAACAACGAAGGATTGACCCAAACTTACAACCGCTTCCACGACCCCAACGAATTCGATCCCGATATCCTCAGACTGCGCCAACTGCATGAAGAATGCGATCGCGCCGTCCTGGATGCCTACGGGTGGAGCGACATCCAATCCCAATGTGAATTCCTGCTTGACTACGAAGACGAAGAAGAAGAGGACGACGAAACTACCAAACGACAGCGCAAAAAGCCCTATCGCTATCGTTGGAACGAAGCCACCCACGACGAAGTGCTGGCGCGACTGCTCGATCTCAATCAGAAACGTTACGAACAAGAAATTCTAGGCGGCAAGTCAGCAGAGAAAAAAGGCAAATCGAAAGGCGCAAAATCAAAGAAGGCTGGGCGATCGAATACCCCAACTCTACCTGGACTAGAGGCATAACTTATACTAGAAGCACTTCTCAAATCGTCAGTCTTCACCACGAGCTATGTTTATGGCGATCGCCACACAAAAACTCACTTTTGAAGAGTATCTCGCCTACGATGACGGCACAGACACGCGCTATGAACTGGTCGATGGAGAACTGGTGCCCATGAGTTTGGGAACTGGTAAACATGGGGCAATCATTCACTTTGTAGTCCGGCAGCTTGAGGATACCTTGACGCAATCCGGGCAACCTTGGGTTGCGCTGCCTGCCCTAGTCGGTGTCCGCTCTCCCCGTGGGCGAAATTGGGATACTTCCCGCATTCCCGATGTCACCGTTCTAACGGTTGCCCAGTGGGAAGCCATGAGCGATCGCGAAGCCGTGATCAACCTCAACGAGCCGCCTCCAATTCTAGTCGTCGAAGTCGTTAGCCCCTCCACAAAAACTGATGACTACCGCTCAAAACGCGCTGAATATGGGCTGCTAGAAATCCTGGAATATTGGATTGTTGATCCTCTGGAAGCAAAAATTACTGTTTGCATCCTGGAAAGTCAATTTTATGACTCTACAGAGTTTTGTGGAGATGACTTGATTCAATCCCCCACCTTTCCAGACCTCAACCTGACCGCCGCTCAAATCCTGGCAGGCAAGCTGTAACTGCAAACAAACGCTGATTGGGTCGCGAAAATCGTGAACGCTCAGTAAATTCTGCGATCGCCTCATCAAAGCTTTGTGAAATCTGAGCGACCTTCCGGGATTATCAGGAAGTTGTGGGCATTCTGAGATCAGTGCCCTCCTTCCTGACAGGCTACTCATGCCATCTACGACTCCCACTGACGTTCGATCGCACCTGATTGATGCCCTTCAGCTTGACCTGATCGGTCCTGCTCCCGATGACGAGCTTCACGCCGCAGAGATCATTCCCCAACCGCCTTCCAAGTGGTATCTCACCGGGTTTCTAGTGCCCTATGACGCACCAGCAGCGCAGCGATCGGACGATACAGGAGACGATGAACTGGATGCGGTTAGCGGTGCGGGAGTTGGAGATGATGAAGCAATTCCTGAAAAAAGCCCTGCCCGTAAAGGCTTCTTCCCATCTTCAATGGGCGTGAGCCTGCTGGTGCCACCTCACACTCAGACTTTACAGGTCACGGCTTGTTGGGGAGACTACGTGCCCTTGCCCACCGAATCATCGGAGGAAGCCACGACAAAAACGACGTTACGAATCGGCTCCTGGCAACGTATCCCCTGCCATGCCGAACTGGTGGTGCCAATTCAGGCTCAAGATACACCACTAGAGCTAGACATTCCCGACAGCAAAGGGTTGAAGCTCCTGGTTTCTGTCCGTTCGGTCTCTTCAGAGAACCTGGTGCCAGCGGGTACTCGCTCTGTCTCTATCTTCTTGGTCAATCAGCGTCGCCCAGCGCCCAATAAAGCTCCTGACGCGGCTCATGCTTTTCAGACCAGCCTCACCATTCAAACTGAAGACTCCCTGGTTCCTCGACCCGACCTCCGGGGTGGCAACGGAGAAGACTGGGATGAGAGCGTCGCAGATTTGCAGTATCGCGATGACTATGAATTTGCGGTGGGTCACAATGTCTCGGCGATCGCTGTCGTGGAACCGGGTGGCATCTGTCGCAAAGTTTGGACTGCCTGGATTCCCACTGCTGATGTCGAGAAGGTCATTCCGACTCAGGTTCCGGGTGTGGAACTGGGGATGGAAAATTTAGCTGCCGCCCCCACACCTGCCGCTCTACGTGAACTGCTGCATCCGATGGTCGATGCTTATGCAACCTGGATAGTTGAACAGCGATCGAAAGCACCAACTACACCCAAGCACCGGGCAGAAACTGCCAAAGATTTACTCAATCGGGCAGTGATTGCCAACCAAAGGATTGCGGCTGGTTTACAGGCAATGAATGATCCGCTGGTGTTTGAAGCCTTTTGTATTGCCAACCGATCTGTGGCGCGGGCGATCCGCCAACGACTCACCCATGACCAGGAAGGTGTCACCCCAGAATCCCTATCGGCTCCGAAATGGCGACCCTTCCAGCTTGCTTTCTTACTGATGAACATTGTTGGAATTGCCAATCCAGAACATGGCGATCGCGAACTGGTAGACCTCCTCTTCTTCCCCACGGGTGGCGGGAAGACTGAAGCCTATTTGGGGTTAGCTGCCTTCACCCTGGTACTCCGTCGCCTCCGCAATTCTGGCATTCACTCCGCAGGGTTAAGTGTACTTATGCGCTATACGCTGCGCCTGCTCACCCTGGATCAGCTAGGTCGAGCCGCAACGCTGATCTGCGCCCTTGAATTGGAGCGGCAAAATGACGTAGAAAAGCTTGGCAAGCATCCGTTTGAGATTGGGCTGTGGGTCGGTCAAGCCGCTACACCCAATAAGATGGGCAAAAAGGGAGACAACGACCCCCACAGTGCCCGTACTCGGACGATCGCCTATCAGAATAACGATCGGCAAAAGTCGTCTCCCATTCCCCTAGAAAACTGTCCCTGGTGTGGCACCCGGTTTACGCGCAATTCGTTTGAACTTCTGCCAGATGCCAACGAACCCAATGAGCTAAGAGTTCGATGTATTAGCCGCAAGTGCCAATTCAATCGCAACCAACCTCTACCCATCCTGACAGTTGATGACCAAATTTATCGTCGTCTACCCTGCTTTATCATTGCGACGGTTGATAAGTTCGCTAGTTTGCCCTGGGTCGGTGAAACCGGAGCCTTATTTGGACAAGTAGAACGCTTTGATCAAGACGGCTTCTATGGTCCGTGTAAACCTGGACGGGGACAGCCCTTAAGTCAGGCACTCCCTCCCCCCGATTTGATTATTCAAGATGAACTTCACCTGATTTCGGGACCGCTGGGAACAATGGTCGGGCTGTATGAAACTGCGATCGATGCCCTCTCAACGCTGACCCAGGGTGACAAGCGCATTCGCCCTAAGATTGTTGCCTCTACTGCCACGGTACGACGAGCCACTAAGCAAATTCGTGCCTTGTTTGGTCGAGACGCAGTGGATGTATTTCCGCCGCCCGGACCCGATCGCCGCGATTCCTTTTTTGCCAAAACCGTTCCTGCGACTGAGAAACATGCCCGCGCCTATGTCGGTGTTGCCGCTCAGGGACGCAGTTTGAAGGTGGTGCTGCTGCGAACCTACCTGGCACTGCTAGGGGCTGCTCAGAAAGATTGGGAGTTGGCAGGTGGGGGGAAGAATCCCAATAATCCTGCTGATCCCTACATGACCTTGCTAGGCTACTTTAACTCGCTCAGAGAACTCGGCGGCAGCCGTCGAATCGTTGAGGACGAAGTGAACGCCCGACTGACGCAATACAGTCAGCGCCAACGCGCAGGTGAGCCGGAAGGCTCCTTTGCCGATCGTAAAATTAGTGACCTGCCCCTAGAATTAACCTCTCGTGTGAGTACGAACGAGGTTGCCGATACCAAGCGTCGTTTAGCCTTGCCCTTCCACGAGAAAGAGCGAGTTGATGTGGCGCTGGCAACCAACATGATCTCGGTGGGGTTGGATATTACCCGTCTGGGTTTAATGGTCGTGTTGGGTCAGCCAAAAACGGCAGCAGAATATATCCAGGCGACGAGCCGCGTGGGGCGAGATGAGAATCGACCGGGTTTGGTGATTACGCTGCTCAATGTCCACCGTCCCCGCGATCGCTCCCACTATGAACGATTTCAAGCTTGGCACACGACCTTTTACCGGGCAGTGGAAGCCACCAGCGTCACGCCTTTCTCTCCCCGTGCGATCGATCGAGGAATTGCTGCAATTACGGTGGCACTGGCGCGACTGGGCGATTGTCGGATGACGGCTCCGATTCGAGCGATCGATATTCTGCAACACCGCAAAGCGTTGGAATCGGTGGCAGATGTGATTGCTCAACGAGCAGAAATGCATGACAAAGAGTTAGATGCCGTTGAAGCCGATGCCTTGCGGCAAAAGGTAAAAGGGCGAGTCCGAGATTTATTGGATACCTGGGAGCATATTGCCAGTCAGAAGATCATGCTTCAGTATCAGCAGGAAGTTGGGCAAGCCCCGCCGCTGTTATTTGATCCACTTGACCCGGAACTGGAACGACAGCCTTTAGAAGCACGCAAATTCAAGGCGCAGCGCAGTTTGCGGGATGTTGAACAAACCGTGAATCTGTGGGTCAGGAACCCGGATGGTTTTGAAGTGGAGGAGGACGACGCATGACGGGAAAAGGAAAACGCCCTGCTTCTGGAGAGATTCGGCAGAGCCAGATTCTTTCGACGTTTGGACCTGGGGCAATGATGGACTTGCCAAATCATTCGGTGCTGATTGGCGGGTTGAACCACTGGAAAGGCGATCGGCGGCGAATTTATGAAGATCGCTTGGCAGGGCGCGTGTGCGAACTGTTGGACGTGAATTCGATCGCATTGTATGCGCCTCCTGTCGATGAGCAAGACCCTAAAGCTTCCCGCAGTGGAATTACGTCCTTTGTCTTCCCTACCTGGTTTGTGGCACAGATCGAGGAGTTTTGGCAGGCTCCGAACAAGCGGCAATACCGGACTCGTCCCTTGTTGCCTTGGGGCAGTCTGGTGAAGGGAAGATACCTCAGTTTGGAAAAGAAAAAAGTCCCAGTTGTCCCAGTGCGGTTTGTCCAAGCCTGTGTAAATGGTCATATCAGCGACATTAACTGGTACCGTTTTGTCCATAGCGAAAGTGCCAACTCAGATTGTCGAGGGCAGCTCTGGTTAGATGAAGGCGGTTCGGGAAACGACTTTGTGGACATCTTTGTTCGTTGTGAATCTTGCCAAGCACGGCGACCGCTTTCGGATGCCACCGTTCCGAATGGCAAAGTTTTAGGATCGTGTGAAGGGCACCGTCCCTGGCTTGGACCTGCGGCGAAAGAACTGTGTGTCTCACCGTTGACAGGAAAGCCGGAGTTGAATCGTTTGTTGGTTCGCTCTGCCAGCAATGCCTATTTTGCTCAAGTCTTGAGCGTCATCTCGCTACCGGATGCCGATGAAGTCCTGCGGAAAGCGGTGGATTTAGTCTACGAAGACTTTCTCCAATTTGCGGAAGACGTTAGTGATGTTAAACGCGATCGCAAAAAACAGAAAGTTGGCGCGGCGATCGAAGGATTTAGCAATGAGTCAATTTGGGCAGAAATTAAACGTCGCCAGAATGGAACGTCCGATAAACCGAAGAGTATTAAACAGGTTGAGATTGAAACGCTGCTCTCCCAACCCATCGAAGTCGGGGAAGATGCTCCAGAAGGGGATTTCTATGCCCGAACGCGACAGATTGACGGTCTGAAACCGCTACTAGCATCCCGAATTGACCGGATTGTACTGGTGCATCGATTGCGGGAGGTGACTGCTCAAATTGGGTTTACCCGGTTTGAAGCGGCAATGCCAGATATCGATGGTGAGTTATCTTTGAATGTTCGACGAGCCGCGATCGATCTGGAACCAACTTGGGTGCCAGCGATCGAAAATAAGGGAGAGGGAATTTTCATCTCCTTTCGTCAAGCGGCGATCGAGCAGTGGCGTAACCGAGATGCCGTTCAGAAGCGAGGTCTTGACCTGTATAAAGGCTTTGAAGAATGGCGGAGTCAACGAGGCATTGATCCAGATAAAGCCAAGTTTCTCGGACTGCCCTACATTATGTTGCACTCCTTATCGCACCTCTTGATCACGGCAGTTTCGCTGGAGTGTGGCTATGCTGCCAGTTCAGTTCGAGAGCGAATTTATGCCGGGGAGTCTGGGTATGGCATTTTGCTTTACACGGGTACATCTGGCTCTGAAGGCACATTGGGTGGATTAGTCCAGGTTGGTAAACGCATTGAATATCACCTGACAACCGCTCTAGAAATGGGCAAGCTCTGCTCTAATGATCCCGTCTGCGCTCAACACCAGCCCAGTAATCGGCAGGAAGATCGGTTGCTGCATGGAACTGCCTGTCATGGCTGCTTGTTGATTGCAGAACCTTCCTGCGAACGCCGCAATGAGTTTTTAGATCGGGCATTAGTCGTTGATACCGTTGAGGGTTTAGGGGCAGAATTTTTCCAAACCGGGAGGCTATGATGTCTGCCTTTCTCAAACTCAGCCGTCCTGCCTTGGTAGGACTTGCGGCAGCCCTAGAAACAGGCAGGCTATGCCCACCTTATTTGCTTACCGCGATCAAAGGTTATGTTCCGAATTGGCTCTGCCTGGATGTGATTGATGAACTGAATCGGATGACTGAAATAGGATCATCTCCTACCCACATCGCCTACACACTCAACCTATTGGCATCAGAGCGAGCGGCATCACAGCAGGTACGCGATCGAGTTGAGTTAGTGTGGACGGGGCAGGAGGTGATTGGCTCTGAGAGTCGTGATACAGCTGTTGTGGTGCGTGAACTATTCAGTACCGCCAAGCGGAGTGTATTGATCTCAAGTTATGCGATCGATCGAGGTGAGAAAGCGCGTGCCCTCTTTGAGGGGCTGGCAAGCCGCATGGATAGTGATCCATCGCTACGGGTACGGATGTTTCTGAACGTTCAACGTCCTCATGGGAGTGACGAACCAGAATCAATATTGCTGCAAAAGTTTGCAAATACGTTTCGTCGAGACATCTGGACTGGAAAACGCTTACCAGAAGTATTTTACGATCCGCGTTCCCTGACAGTCGGGGTAGAAGCGAAAGCCTGTCTACATGCCAAGTGCGTGGTGGTAGATGAGGAGCGTGTGCTGGTTACGTCCGCCAACTTCACAGAAGCGGCTCATGAACGAAACATTGAGGCAGGAGTACTTTTAGCCGATCCGATCGCAGCGCGGGCAGTCCGTTCACAGTTTGAAAATCTTGTTTCAAAATCGATATTACATCAAATTTCCGGGCTATAGAAATTTTCCACCACATTTTTGAACTCTGATGCATGGGCGAGTCAGGGCACAAACTGAAGTTACCACTCTCTTTAAGTACGGATTGATTGCTGTAGGAATCCAGCTTGATTTTTGAACACAATGGGCGAGAATACGGAAACCCCTAAGAACAGTTTTCAGTATAGAGAAGCAACTGCCCCAAGCTTTCAGCCCCTAGTGATAGATGCGTCTCAGGATGTCAATAAGCGAAATCAAGGAGCTTGATAAATAATTTAGCAAATATTCCAAGAGGCTAGAGCCTTTGCTATAAAAGGGTTATGACCCTGTCAGCCCTATCGACGTATCGCTGTACTGCTATAGTGATAATCTGACTAACACACAAAACAACACACAAAACTTTGGGATCGTGGGAAGTGAAAGTGGCATTTCGCTCCCAGCTTCTTGCGCTTAGGTTTAGACTACTGTATATAAACCAATCAGTTTAGACTACTGTATGTAAACCAATCAGTACGGCTTGCAGCTTTCCAATATTTCTGGTATTAGCTTTATGAGAGATCGTTCAGTACAACCCAGTGAAACTCCTTCAGTGAAAGACGAAGGCTTTATTTCACGGCTTAAGCTAGTCATTGAGGAATACGGAAGTATTAATTCTCTCGCCAAGGCAGCAAACCTCTCTGAAAGTTCAATCAGGAAATGGCGTGACGGTACCTCTGAACCATCTCGTGATCGCCTTGTTGCACTGGCTGAGGCTGCCCAAGTCAGTATAGATTGGCTGGCTGCCGGAAAGGGACCTATTCGGCAAGATTACCTTTTTGAGGGCAAAGATAACGGTTGGGGAGGCAATGCTGACTCATCACTTACTTTGGTGGAAAATCTCTTTGCTCAACCTCCGGAAGTAGCTAAGAGGCATATTCAACTTCTTCAGCGGTTAGGTGATTACTACGTCCGTATCGTAGACGGTCGAAATATGGAACCAAACTTATATCCAGGTGATTTGTGTATTTTTGATAGAAAACCAGTTGAACCAAATGACCTTGAGGAAGGAGTATACGCTATTGTCCTTAACGGTGTAGTTGTTATTCGACGACTTCAGCATATGCTAGATAATCAAATTTTAGCCGTCAGCGATAACTCCAACTACAACGCTTCAAACATAGTCGTAAACTTATCTAATCAACCACAAGGCTTTTCTATCCTAGGTAAAATGATTTACTTTTGTCGGGCTGCCTCCTAACCAGAATTAACTGAAATCAGCTACAGCATAAGACTAGTCATAGCACGGCTGGCTAGAGGGTAAATAATTGCTGCTTAACTAAGTGTGTTTTATCACCAATTATGCGGTGATTTTTCTTGTTCACGAGCAGTAACTTCATTAAGCTTTTCTAACATTAGTAAAGCTTGATGTGGCGGGGTGCGAGTTAACCTCTGTACAGTATCAATCCTTACTATTGTTAAAACAATAACTAAATTTGTTACGGTTGGTAAGAATGGGACGACAGGAAACAAACGCAGGTTACATAATCATGCCAAAGTGGGACTGAGCTGGATGTGCCTGCAATAGATTAAGTCTTCCAGGTTACTATTTCTCGCTAGAAGTTGAGATTTCGTCCTGTCACGTAAGTTCCAGGGCGAGCGTAACTACCCTTGCCGACAAAGAGGGGATCAGTTGAACTCATTAAGATTTGTCGAGCGCAATTGCGTTCCTACTGTACCTGTCAATTCCAATTAACTCCGGGTTAAAGCTCAAATCGGAAGGCGGCGTAAGAGTCCAAACTGCAAATCCTGACCTTTTTACACATCCCAAGCCTTCACTAGTTCTATTAGGTGAAATCTGGCGTAGTTGCAGTTGCCGCTCAGCTACCTGATTACGGCTAAAAACCAGCTAGAGAGGCACTTCTACTCGTGCATAATTGTAAAGATAATTAAAGACACTGCTCAACGTCGTTGACATATCGTCGTATATGACGGTACATTTTGCCATATACGACGATTATCAGCAGCATTTAGCGAAGTTAACATAAAGAGGGCATGACGCTGGACGGCACAACAGACGATGCTAGTACATGGGATATACCTTTTAACTATGTTGCTCTAATTTCTGCAATATTTCACTTTTTTCAGAGCGATGCAAACTTTAAATGCCATGAAGATGATCTTTTCTGTGAATTCACCTGCTGCAGCTTTCCCAACGATGTGCCTACGTGGGTGTATATCGAAAACAACTACTGGAGCCTTGACTGGGAGAACCTGAATTCTCACGATTTATTGGATCAGTCCGCGATCGAGGTTTCCCACTACTATTGCATCCTTTACTGGAATCACCCAGGACTTCAAGCTATCCGAAACCACCATAAACCTGACAGCTCCGACGATTACGATTTTTTATTCGATCTCCTTTGGGCATTGGGCTTTAGCGGTGTCGGAGAAATTGAGTGGTACGCAATCTCTGATTTTTACACATTCATTGAAAGTGAAATCAGCAAGTCTGTTATCAATTCTCCTGATCAAATTGCTTAAATAACTGGTTCATAAGACGCTTTAAACAAATTTGAGAATCCTTTTCCTCTAACTAAAATTCTTCAAGCGTAATAGCTAACTCAAAAGTGTAGACAAACTGGTTTACCCATGCTGGACAAAAAAGCAGAAACAAAAAACTCAAGACGGCTTCGTATCTTATACGAAATTATGGTGAGTCAAAGCCCTTTGATTCGTGAAATGCTAGCTCTGGTTACAGGCAACTTTGGAACGGGAAAATCAACAGCAGTCGAAGAGCTATACCCCAAGGTTGGTGGACTATATGTACTGGTAGTAGAGAATATGAGGGTGAAAGCATTCCTGGACAAAATTTGCACTGAATTGGCAATTACTCCCTCACACTCAGCCTTCGTCACCCAATGCTTAGTGATCGATAAGTTGGAAGAAACGCAACAGGTACTCTTTATCGACAATGGAGAGGCACTAAACAAAAACCTTCTCAATACAATTCAAGCAATCCATGATCTAGCGAAAAGACCAATCTTCCTAATCGGCTCTAATGCTTTAGAGACAATGCTCAATAAGGAAAAGAATGCAGCTATCCGAAGCAGAATCGGAGCTAGAAAACATATTAAATTTGAATCGTGTGACTTTGACGATTTGATAGAAGTTGCCAAACTTTGTTGTGAGATCAGAGTTGAAGACGATTTGCTGAAGGACATTCTAAAGCGAACCGGAGGCAATATGAGGAAAATAATTGGAGAGTTGAGCTACGTTGAAACCTGCGCTGCATTGCTTCAGGTGATTTCAATCAACCTGAAGCAATATGAGAAAGCCAAAAAGGAAATGGGTGATTAGGATATGCAGGGTGAAGTGCATCGTGCCCGTATTTGGGCAGCCATCCGTGAAGCAAAGTCATTTACGAATGAGCAACTTCAGGACAGCTTACAGATTAGTTATAGAATTCTACAGCAATACGTTTACAAGTTGCAGCAACTTGGTTACCTAAAAATTGTCTATAAACATTCGGGTTGGCACGGTCATACAACATATAAATTAGTAAGAGACACAGGACCTATTGCACCCAGTGTCTATCAACAGAAAGACGGTCAACTTGTTGACGATCAGACCCGCAGTTCTAAACTGCGAGTTTGGGATGCTTTGAAGATTCTTCAGGGAGCCGCATTTACTCTAGACCGAGTTGTAGAATGTTCAGGGGTTAGTGCGGGAGTCGTTCAACAGTATATGCTTCTTCTAAGAAGAGGAAGTTACATTTGTAGAAAAGCTACTGGTAGAAATAGCAAGAGCTTATTTAAGCTAGACAAGTATACTGGACCAGTTCCTCCAATTCCCTGCGACGAAGGGCTTTACGATGCAAATCTTAGAACCTTTGTCAAGTGTTACAAGGGTTCTTTGCGTGGACAGTTAGATTCAGAGGTAGAGATACGTACCCTATCAGAACAAAATGGGCACTACCGTCAGCATGAAATAAACGCTGATCTTGCTGATGAGATCAAGGCAGTTCATGACCATTCAACGACTAATGGATCAGTAAATGAAGTTGCTTCTATGAGTTCTCATATAGTAAGGCTTCATTCTAGCTCTTGTATGGATTGTGAAGGGGCAGCGAATGTTCAAGAGAGGAATTTACCGGTAGCTGATGAAGAATTACTAACTAGCTCAGAGGCGAATGACGAACACCAAGCTTACTTTGCTGACAACAATGCCCCCACATCTGTTTTAGTTCCAAAACAGCCAAGGCACCAATCATCTCTTGACTATCAAGTACTAGCGTTGAATGAGTCCTTGGCTGCATCCAAAAAGCTGGCTGGTCTCCTCAAGGTTCTTCACCGATCGCTTAGTCGTGTTGACGAGATACAAAAGGATTCCGACCAGCAGGAGTTCTCAACCAATTCATCTGATACTACAAGTGGTGCTTGCAGCAATATAGGTAAGAATTTACTTTTGTCGGGTGATATAGAGCTAGTTAAATACCTATATTGCTTGGCTACTGACCTCTCTGGAAAGCTTACTACCGCTGTCAATAAAACAACCAAAGCTAAAGACGAGAACTAGTTCCAGTATTAGCTGGGGAAAAACGTTTTCTTCTACTGTTTCAGGATCAAGAATGCAGTTACAGGGTCATGAGTATGAAAGTCTGAAAATAGATGTTCAAGTGAGATTACGGCAAACAGAATTAAGTGTCGAGAAAACAGATGTCTGAGTACTCTACTACAGAATTAGTAAAGATAATTGGTTCATCCCGCCAAGCAATTCAAAAACAGCTAAAGAATCTGCCACATCAAAAGCTGCCGGGGAGGGGCGGAGAGTTTGTTTATCTGTTTGGCAATCTACCGGCTATTATTCAGGAAAAGATTGTGAATTATGAGCAGAAAAATAACCAGTATGTTGGCTCAGTAAATGACACTGCTATTCACAATAATGCTGACAAGAATCAGAACAAAACCGGAAACGTTGCTAAAAATGCAAGTTCTAATTCTCAAGCTCATGTCAATGTTTTTGGTGACCCAAAAGCAGAGGAGCGAGCGGAGCAACGAGTAAGAGCTTGGCTAAAAATCTTCAATCTTCAAGAGGAATATTGTTACGAACACAAGATTAGCAAGATTGTTGACCAAGACCTTAGATTCTCGGAAGCTTATAACAATGGTAAGGTTGAGATTCCTGAATGGGTGCGCTTAAGTATTCCTTCACTAAGCCGCTCTAATCTAGCAAAAATTCGGTCTGACTATAAAAAGAAGAAAAAGAACGCACTTCGCGGAAATTATGGCAATAGAAAAGGTGCTACCAAACTAACTGTAGAAATGCAGGAATTGATAATTCGTTTAATCCTGTACCGTACTCCACAGATACGTGAGCAACTAGAACATAAGTTACAGACTGATATCATACCCTCCTTAAGAACAATTGATCGGTTTAAGAAGAAGTGGATTAGAGACAACCCACAAGAGTATGCCCTTCTTCAGGGTGAAACTGTTTTTAATTCCAACTATCTTTCAGCCTTTGGAGATGCCTCTGCTCACGCAGACTATCGCGGCAAAGCATGGGAAATGGATGCGACGAAGGGCGACGTTGTTGTCTTCGAAGTTGAGTTATCTGATGGAAAAAGATACTGCTTGCTCACGATCATTGACGTAAATACAAGGCTTTTTCACGTCTTTGTTGCCGAGACTGCTAGTGCTCAATCTTACGTAATCGGACTTAGGCGCATGATTATTGAATTAGGCATACCATGCGAACTCTGGGTGGATCAGGGTTTAGCGGAAAAATCGCATCACATACAGCTACTCTGCAAAGCACTTGATATTGAGTTCCATCCATGTCCAGGTAAGAGTCCTTGGACGAAACCTCACGTCGAACGCCTGCATCGAACAATTTCTGTGCAGCTACTAGAGTTAATGGATAGCTTCTGTGGACACAATGTAGCTGAACGACAACAAATTCGTTCTAGAGAAGGCAGTACAATTAAAATTCCCCTTTCGCCTGAGCAGTTACAGAAGGAACTAGATGCCTTTTCTTACAAGAAAGCAAGGGAACCGCACGGAGAAGGAACAAAAGGATTAGGTGGTCGATCACCTCTAGAAGTTTGGCAAGACCCCCTTCAACCGGCTATTAGAGCCGTTGAAGACGAGCGCCTCCTGGATTTTGCATTAGCACCTGTTCCAGCTACAAGTGGCAGGGGTCCGGGTGTTCGGTGTATCGGAAAACAAGGAATTTGGGTAGATAGTCGCGATTATGCAAGTGAGACTGGTGCATGTGGAGAACTGATCGGTACTTGGGTATATTGCAAGTACGATCCTTACGATGACGCTGGCAAGATTTGGGTATTTGACAACGAATCACGAGAATTTTTATTTGTCGCCTACAATCCAGAATTAAGCGGTAAAAGCCGTCAAGAAATGGCTGTAAAGAGACGGATAAAGCAATCGGAATATAGAAAGACCATCAAGCAAACAAAACGGTATTTAGAGGCAAAGCATGGCAAACCAGTTCTTCCTAGCAGTTACGTACCCCAATCTGATAACCCTCTTGGTGTGCCGCCTACTCTGGAAGAAACGATTCAGACTGAAGATCTTGAAGGGTTTAAAGCTGCTTTGGAGATATTGAAGCCTGAGCCTTCAGATCCAAAACCACTGACGCCGCGTGAACTAGAAATAGAGAGTCGGTCAAAGATTGACCCGAAAAAAGAGCTACCAGCACTCAGACGCGACGATAACTATTTCATTAAACTGTGCAATCAGGTAATGGCGGGAGAAGCGATTTCTTCAGAGGATGCGGATTGGATGCGACGGTTGACGGGTATTAACAAGGGGCGTGGTCTTTTAGCCTCTCTCACGCTAGAACCGGAGGATTTGCTTGCGAAGCTAGACCAGAATGCAATAATTTCTGCTACCTAATCTTAGTTCACAGCCTTCAACGAGTTGCTTTTTCTTATCGAGCAATTGAAGTGCGCCGATAATTCTCAGTCACTCTTGCTCAATTGAAGTTGCACGGTTGGTTGCAAGTAAGTTGCACGGTTGATTGCATTACTGGAGCTTGCTCTAAAGCAGCAAAGCCTGATTGTCGCTCTGAATTAGCATAATTTAAAGTAGCCCTGCCAGTTCACAGAGAGAAGTTAGGCGAGATCCAAATGCATTTGGATGTTGTTCTACAACCAAGTGTCTAAGTTTCTTCACGCTGCTACCAAGTTGCAGCATTCGATCTAAATTCATGTGATTCGCTGCAATTTCAATCAATAGCCTCAAATTTCTACAGGATAATAGGTTCAAGCTTTTGGTGCAAAGTTGCAGCGATCCCAAATCATCTGCATCTCTACAACGGGTTTCAACCGCAGGCGTTTTCAAGACGCTTTCCTCGTCCATGCCGGACAACCTCCATGTTTGGCGAGAACGGAAGGATTTGAACCTTCACTTTTCGGTTTCGTAGACCGATGTATTATCCAGTTACACTACGTTCTCAAGGCGGAGAGAGTGGGAATCGAACCCACAGAGGGGATTAATCCTCGCTAGCTTCGCTGCACCGAAGGTGTTCGTTTAGCAAACGATTTGCCCTACCTATAGCAACCTCTCCATTTGGTGGGTTGGGTTGGATTTGAACCAACGACGCAGTAGCAACCGTTTTACAGACGGCTTCCTTAAGCCAGACTTGGATACCGACCCATGAGGCAGTGCTGACGGGAGTTGAACCCGCAAACGCAGAATTGAAAGTTCTGTGGCTTTACCAAATTTGCCTACAGCACCACGAAAATTTGATTTGGCGCAGGGACTGAGATTTGAACTCAGATCGTCGATTTTGGAGATCGAAATGCTACCGTTACACCATCCCTACTTGGTTGCAGTGCGGGGAGTTGAACCCCGAATCGTCTTGGATATGAATCAAGATCCTGACCGTCAGGACACTGCACAGTTTGAAATTAAAGATTGGAGTCCGGGAGGGGAATCGAACCCCCGTTGAGCAGATTTGCAGTTTGCCGCCTTCCCACTTGGCTACCCGGACAGGCGAGGATGACGAGATTTGAACTCGCGGCTTCTTGTTCGACAGACAAGCGCTCTAGACCAGACTGAGCTACATCCTCAAGGGTGAGGCAAGGTGGTAAAGCTTGCCTCGATCGTGAACTATTCAGTTTTCATGGTTCAGTGTGAATGTTGGTTAGAGCAAGGTTCGGAACTTCAAAAAGCTTTCACTTTGCACTTTTGAAATCGCTTCCGCTTGTTTGCGTCGATCGCGAATTTCAGCACTGGTTTGCTCTCTTCGACGATCCCAGCTAAAGTTCCAGGAATCTGATTTCGGATGTCTCAGAAACAGAATCATTTCGTCGCCTCCGGTTTGTCTTCTTTCGTACTACATTAATACTACAAAATGTATTACAAAATTGTCAAGGGGTGTACTACAACTTTTTTTCGGAGGCTTGCCAGAACTGTTCAGCAAAGGCGATCGCAGGGTGAATCGGCGGTTTTGGCTTAGCTTTGAGCTTCATCCCAAGTTCAGAAAGAAAGCGATCGCTCTTTTTAGAATTACAAGTCGCGCAAGCCGTTACGACGTTATCCCAAGTGTGAGTTCCACCTTTGGAACGGGGAATCACGTGATCGATCGTTAAATGCTTAGTGCTGCCGCAGTACTGGCAGGTGTGATTGTCACGGCGGAGGATTTCTCGGCGGCTGACAGCGGGCGTTTTCCAGTGGCGTTCTGGGTTGGCTCCGGTTAAACGGATGTGTTCCGACACTTGTAGTACGACGTTGGGCGATCGCACTTCCCACTGACGTGCATCATCAAAGTCGATCGCTTCGGCTTGTCCGGTGAGGATTAACACAATGGCGCGTTTGATGTTGATGCGACCGATCGGGAGATAGTTTCTGGAAAAAACGACGATCGATGCCTGTAATATGTGTGGTTCAGTTGCCTGCATGACGATTTCCTCCTAAAAAAGAACCCCGCTTCTGGTGTGTTAGAAGCGGGGAAATCGTGAAAATGTTGCTAAAGACTGGGATTTACCTGTCTCGCCCGCTTATTCGATGATTTTTCAGCCAGTTTTCTGACGCACACGCGCCTTTCCCCGAAACGATCGGGTTGGAATCGGTGCGGTGATAGAAAGAAAAGAGACTGTAAATCATAGCGGTGTATTATATGTAGTACACTCTGGTCTTATACTACATATATATTACAAATCTGTCCAGATATTTCCGAAATTTTCTAAGGTTGCAACATTACAGGAGCATTTTGATTGCCATTCATCACAATCACTTTGGAGTTCTGAGATTTTGCTAATTCTTGCATCGCTTCAATCTGCTTAAATCGCAGCGTTTGGTCAGTCAATCCTTGCGCCAAAATCTTTTGTGCATCTGAATTTCCTTGAGCTTCGATTCGTTTGCGTTCTGCTTCTTGCCGCTCTTTGTCGAGAACAAACTTCATGCGCTGACTGTCTTGCTCTGCTTTGAGCCGTTCTTGTACCGATTGTGAGATGCTGTCTGGGAGTTTGACACTGCGTAACGGAGCTTCTTCGATGATGATGCCGCGATCGCTTAATGTTTTGTTCAAATTGTCCCGAAGCTGTTGAGCAAGCTTTTCGCGATCGCTGGTGTAAATCGTGTTGAATTGATAAGTTGCAGTTGCCGCCCGAATCACTGATCGAATCTGCGGCACTAAAATCACGTCTTCATAGTTCGTGCCAATCGTTTGATAAAGCTGTTTTGCTTTACTCGGATCAATGCGATAAAGAACGCTTACATCAACGGTGAGCATCAAACCATCTTTGGTTGGGGTTTCCAGTGTCTCTTTGACTTCACGAATCTGAGTGGAAAACGTGGTCAATCGAGCCATTGGATTTTTTAGGTGAATTCCGGGGGTGAGGGGTTGATCAGAAACTTGACCATAGAGATCAACAATGCCAATTTCTCCAGTTTGGATCACAGTGACCGAGCGAAATAAGGTCACGAGTCCACCGAATCCGAGTAGGGCAACTGCAACGACTGTCGGAATCATCGATCGACGATTCAGGGATGCTTGCATAAAGATTTGTCCTGTTTGAGTTGGATAGAATTAGCGTACCCAGCGATAGTTCCACTCCTCTTGCTGGAAGCTACAACGGAGGTCTAATCTGTTCCGAAAATTCTTGGGATGTGTTTTAAAACCCTCTCGCTGCAGTGTTCGCCCGCCCCGGAATGGAATTCGGGGCTAGTAGAACGAAGTCCACTGAAGGGGACTAAAAGCTAAAACCAGCATCTTCAGTCCGTTGAAACGGACCTCGCACCCTTAGCCCCGGAATGGAATTCGGGGCGGACATGACCGAAGCGAAGAGTTGTTAAAACACGTCCTAACTCAGTTCTGGAGCAAGCGGACGACGCTGTGAAGCCTTCTCTCGTGTGTTCGCTTTCGTAAATAGCTTTCCAACTTCTTTAAGATCCACATTCCCGCCGCTGATAATCACACCCACTTTGGCATCGGGAAAAGAAACAATGCCTTCGAGTAATGCAGTCGCCGCAAGAACTCCAGTCGGTTCGATAACAATCTTAAGCCGCTCCCATACAAAGAACAACGTTCGTAAGAGTGCTACTTCGGAAACAGTCACCATTTCATCAACATATTGCAGAATTAGCGGAAAAGTTAGTTCTCCGAGTGAAGCTGTTCTCGCGCCATCTGCGATCGTATTCGGATTGTCAATTCTTTGCAGTGTTTTACTGTAGAACGATCGCGTCGCATCATCCGCCCGCTTGGGTTCGACTCCAATAATCTGACAGTTCGGAGCTAAAGTATCGGTTGCGATCGCACATCCCGATAACAATCCCCCACCTCCGCAGCACACGAGTAAAACATCTAATTCGCCCACCTCTTCGATGAGTTCTTTTGCTGCGGTTCCCTGACCAGCAATCACGGGAGCAAAATCGAATGGGGGAATGAGTGTTAAACCTCGATCATCTGCAATCGATCGCGCTACCTCTTCCCGTTTCTCAAAGGCGCGATTGTAAAAGATAACTTCTGCTTCATAGCTCTCTGTCGCAGCTTTTTTCACCGCAGGCGCATCGTTCGGCATCACGATCGTCACTGGCACATCCAGAATTTGACCTGCTAACGCTAACGCCTGACCATGATTTCCAGATGAATAAGCAATCACACCACGTTTTCGCTGTTCATCAGTCAGTTGCGCCATCGCATTGTAAGCCCCTCGGAACTTAAACGACCCCGATCGCTGAAAGTTCTCGCACTTGAAAAACACTTGAGCGCCTGTCTTTTGATTCACTGTATTCGACGTGATCACAGGTGTTCGGTGTGCGACTCCTGAGAGACGATCGGCAGCCGCTAAGATATCCGAGTAGGTGACAGACATTATTTGTTGTAGAAGAAGGCGATTTCTTTCTCTTTGAGCGGTGCGAATCCTGCTGCTTCGAGCAATTGATTCAGGTCAGCTTGAGGAATGTGTTTTGCACCGATGCGGACAATTCGCGATCGCATTGTATTCGAGACTCCACTGCGCTGCCGTCCCGCTTCCAATGCCATGACTTTGTGGTACAAATCTAATTTCTCAGTTGGGATCGGAGAACCATCGAAATCGATGCCTCTGGAGATCGCTTCATCGATCGCATCTGCACCCGTCGTATTTTCGGTACTCATTGATATCACCATCTTTCGTCTTAGGCATCTTATCAGGTCAACTGATCCGGATCGATCCCTTGCGATCGTAAATAGTTTTCCAACCGCTCTCTCGCTTGTCGTTCCTGTTCTACTTGCTGCCTTGCTTGTTCTGCTTCTTGGCGTTCTGCTTCTTCAGGTAAGGGAATGAGATCTCCCTCTGCCGTGAACCAGCGTAGTTTACGATCGTGAATCCCAAGTTCAAGTTCTAATTGTTCGCTCTTGAGTCTGCCGCTTTCGGTCGGCTCGATTTCGATATACGTCCCGCCAATTAATCGGAATCCAGCGAATTCCATCGTTTCGGGATGGAACCAGTAATATTCTGGAACGCGCCACACATCTTGATACAGATCTTTTTTCTTACCGCGATCGACCGTTGCCGTAGAACTTGAAAGTAATTCAATCACAACGTTTGGATATTTGCCGCCTTCTTCCCAAATTGCCCAACTGCGTCGATCGCGCTTTTCGGCTCCTAACACTACGAAAACATCTGGACCGCGAAAATCCCGCTTTCTTAGCTGCTGTTCGTTGTAATAGACGGTCAAATTGCCGGAAATGTAGAAATCATTGCGATCGTTCCACCAATATTTAAGCAATCGAATTAACAGATTAATTTGATCTCGGTGAAAATCAGATTCCAGAGGAGGTTCGTCGCTGTAGAGGTTAGGCGGCGGAAATTTAACGGCTTCAAGGTCTTCTGAAATTTCCGCTTGGGGTAAAGTCGCATCTAAACGAACCATAATCGAAGGCTCTAGTAACGCTGTTTTCATCTTAAAGGGTGTTTGAAACGTATAGAAAGTCTTTTCGCTTCGATTGCTTCCCGCCCTGAAATGAATTTCGGGCTAATCGTGGAAAGTCTACTGAAGTAGACTGGGAGGCAGTTTCAGGTTCTTAGTCCATTTCAATGGACTTGCGTCAATTAGCCCGAAATTCATTTCAGGGCGGGAATTGCAACGAACGACAACTTTTCAACCATCCTCTTAAAGGCAGCGTCAAGACTCAAATCGAAAACTTTTCAAAGAATGAAGGGGGGAGTTGCCGGGATCTACTAGAATGACTACTTGTGGAAAAATCCGATACAGAATTTTTCGCAAGATAGTCACTCTCTTCGCCGCCGTTATGCCCAAGGTTCTTGTTTCTGATCCGATCGACCAAGTTGGAATCGATATTTTGTCCCAAGTCGCACAAGTTGATGTCAAAACTGACCTCAGCCCCTCGCAGCTTGTTGAAGTGATTCCAGAATATGATGCGCTGATGATTCGCTCTGGAACACGGGTCACTGCTGAAGTGATCGAAGCTGGACGCAATTTGAAAATCATCGGACGGGCAGGCGTGGGAGTCGATAACGTCGATGTCCCTGCGGCGACCCGAAGAGGAATTATTGTCGTCAATTCGCCAGAAGGAAATACGATCGCTGCCGCAGAACATACTTTAGCAATGATGCTGTCTCTGTCGCGCTATATTCCCGAAGCGAATGAAAAGCTAAAACAAGGAAAATGGGATCGCAAAAGCTACACCGGAAACGAGGTCTATAACAAAACTCTAGGTGTCGTTGGTTTAGGAAAAATTGGAGCGCACGTTGCGACGGTCGCACGAGCAATGGGCATGAAACTGCTCGCGTATGATCCGTTTATCTCAGTTGAACGAGCGGAACAATTGGGCTGTAGTTTGGTGGAATTGGATGTCTTGTTTCAATCTGCGGATTACATTACGCTGCACATTCCCAAAACTCCAGAGACAGCGAATCTGATTAATGCAGCCGCGATCGCGAAAATGAAACCGAACGTTCGCATCATTAACTGTGCGCGGGGTGGAATCATTGATGAAACTGCGATCGCGGAAGCCCTCAAGGCTGGAAAAATTGCCGGAGCCGCACTCGATGTGTTCTCGGCTGAACCTCTTGGAGAATCACCGCTCAAAGCTTTGGGTAAGGAAATGGTTCTCACACCCCACTTAGGAGCTTCGACCGAAGAAGCTCAGGTGAACGTGGCGATCGATGTTGCAGAACAAATTCGTGATGTCTTGCTCGGTGAGCCTGCTCGATCGGCGGTAAACATTCCGGGCTTGCGTCCTGAAGTGATGGAGCAACTGAAACCTTACTTACTGTTAGCAGAAACGCTCGGAAAGATGGTCGGACAGTTAGCAGGCGGACGAATCGAATCGCTGAACATCGGGCTGCGCGGGGATTTGGCAACGAATCAAAGTCAACCGATCGTTATTGCTGCCTTAAAAGGATTGTTATCGCCTGCACTTCAAGAGCGCGTAAATTTTGTGAACGCCAGCATTGAAGCAAAAGAGCGTGGAATCAGAGTAATTGAAACTCGCGATGCTTCAATTAAAGACTATGCAGGCTCATTGCATCTATCAGCTAAGGGAACACTCGGAGAACATTCGGTGACAGGTGCATTGCTCGGAGATGATGAAATTCGTATCACCAGCATCAATGAGTTTCCAGTGAACGTTCCCCCGAATCGCTATATGTTGTTTACATTGCACCGAGACACACCGGGAATCATTGGGCGAATTGGTTCATTGTTGGGTGAATCGAATGTGAACATTGCCAGTATGCAGGTCGGGCGGAAGATTGTTCGGGGCGATGCGGTGATGGTTCTGAGCATTGATGATCCGCTGCCAGAGAACATTCTGAATCAAATTAAGGATGTCTCTGGAATTCGAGACGCTTACACCGTTACTTTGTAGATTCGCTGAGGGTGGAGGTTAGAGCGTGCTAAAGTTCTCCGCTTCGTTCACATCCGCCCCGGAATGGAATTCGGGGCTAACAGTGCGAAGTCCGTTGAAACGGACTAAAGATACTCAACTTGCCTTTCAGTCCCCTTCAGTGGACTTCGTTCGATTAGCCCCGAATTCCATTCCGGGGCGGGTGAACAACGCAGTGAGAAGGTATTAAAAACACATCCCAGATTTCACCCTTATTCTTAAACACGATGTCAAACAGTTGGTGGGAAATTCAGGTTTTCTGTGATGCGGCTCTTGAAGAGACGGCAATTTGGCGGTTTGATACCTTCGGCTGTCGTGGTGCTGCGAGTCAATCACAGGGTTCATCTTGTGTGGTTTCTGGCTATTTGCCTCAGCAACAAGCTCAGTTGTTAGATCTATCAGCGTTCTCTTTGTTGCTAAAGCAAGATGCGCTCTGCATGAAGTTACTCGCCCCGATCGTACAATGGCGCATCATCGACGAGGAAGATTGGTCGAGTAGCTGGAAAACGTACTGGAAGCCTCAAGAAATTGGCGATCGCTTTCTCATTAATCCCGCTTGGTTGCCCGTACCGAAAACCGATCGAATTGTGATGCAGCTTGAACCGGGTGTCGCATTTGGAACGGGAGATCATGCGACGACGCAACTCTGTTTAGAAGCGTTAGAGATGCGGTTGGGAGTTGATCCGGGAGAAATTACGATCGCGGATATCGGTTGTGGTTCTGGGATTCTCTCAGTCGGTGCATTGTTGATGGGTGTAAAGAAAGCTTATGCGGTTGATACTGACCCGTTAGCAGTCAAAGCGACTAAAGAGAACATCGAACTGAATCACCTTGATCCAAGCCGTTTAATCGTCGATCAAGGCAGTGTGGCAGACTTAATCAAACTTATTGATCAGCCTGTCGAGGGTTTAGTTTGTAATATTTTGGCGGAAGTTATCATCGATTTGATTCCACAGTGGACACCGCTCGTTAAATCTACCAGTTGGGGAATCTTGAGCGGGATTTTATTAGAACAAGCGAAACCTGTTGCCGATACTTTAGAGGCAAACGGCTGGATTGTTGCAGCACTTTGGAAGCGCGGCGATTGGTGTTGTCTGAATGTGCGTCGATCGTAGGTTTACGAAACAGGCTGAGTGTTCGGCGCTTTGAATTTAAATTCATAGACAAACACTCGGAGCCGATCCTGATCAATCGCCGGGAATCGATTCGGCTGATTGGCATCTTTCTGTGCAATCTCGATCGCTTTATCATTCAAAATCTTATATCCCGTACTATTCAAGGCAACGGGGGGCTGATTGGGTAACGGCTTGCCATCTTTGCCCACGAAGACTGCGACCGCGATCGCATTTTGCTGGTAATTTTGCAGTGCAAACGGCAGAGGATAGTCGAGTTCTTTGGGTTCGGATTGCAAGCGGGTATAGTCCCAAGTATTCGGGAATCGCGTATTTAATTGCGCGGTGAGATTTGCTGTGCCCTGGAGATAGTCGTTCCGCGAGGTACCTTCAGGAATGTAGCGAGTAGCTGCTAGAAGTTGATTATTTCGATCGATCTCAGGTCGATTAGTTGGAGTTTGTGGGGTGGTTGTGGGAGTAGGAGAGGGCGTTGTGGTTGGTTGAGGGGTTGCAGTACCCTGGGGTGCCGTTGGTTGGTTTGCCAGCACGCTTGGATCGAAGGGTGTCAAGTTTGTACCGGGTGCGATCGTAGGGGTCGGTGATGCGGGCGGCGTGGGCGGTTTCGGAGGATTATTCGCCTGGGCTTGTTGGCGTTCAATTTGCCGCTGGCGCTCAGCAATGCGGCGATTGTACTCGTTAATTCTTTGCAGAATTGCAGCTCTCTCTTGAGGCGAAAGCTGAGGAGGGGGATTCGGAACCGGAACCGGATTCAAATCGGGAATGGTGTAGAGCGGATTTGGAAGTGGAGAATTTCCGCCTTGCGCGATCGGTAGTTGAATTTTGCTGTTGGGCGTATTGGGAACGGGGGGCAGTCCAATCTGCGATCGAGCAATCTGCGAATTCGGGCTACCTTGAGGCGGTTCAAGCAGTCGAACGCGGCGCACTTCGGCTTCTGGGCGCGGTTCTGTTGAAGACGTGAACGCGGGCAATGTGGCGAAGACGATAAGATGCGCTCCGACTGACCCTAACATCGCGAGTGCAATGGGTTGCTGAAGGGTTTCGGGTAGGGTGCGGAAGAAAGTCGCGATCGAAGACATGGTGCTCTTGAAAATGGGACAGTCGAAATCTTGTCGGATACGTTATTCAGCATTTTAGGACAGGAAGCCGGACATTGGGATTTTGGTTTTGGAAATGGAAACGAGAAAAATCGGCGCGATTCGCAACTTGAGACAGAGTGAGAATTGTGAATTTTTTGTCATTGTGGATAGGACAAATTTACTCTATACTTTTCCCACAGTTTTTGTTGGTACGGTCGAACTATAAAAAATTGATCGATCCAATTTCCGGAAAGATGGTGTAGAGTAGATCGCTAACTACACACGCTATATATAGCGTCACTCATCTCTTAAATCCAACATAAGACGCTAGACAAAGGGAGTTTCGCATGGTTCAGGATATCACACGCCCAAAAGAGTCATCCGGCTCTAATTTGCCAGAATTTGACGCCAACAACAGTCAATTTCCGGCTTCCGCTCCTGCCGCTAATCCAGTTTTTTATCGAACCTATAGCCGTAAGCTGAGCGAAACTCGTCGCGAGTCTTGGGCACAGGTGAGTCAGCGCACAATTCAAGGACTCGCTGACCTTGGCAATTTTACGCCAGAAGAGCAGGAATTGATCGAATTAACACAGCGATCGATGCGCTGTTTACCCTCTGGTCGCTGGCTCTGGGTCGGTGGCACGAATTGGATCAATAAGCCTGAGAATTTCTCTGGATCGTATAACTGCACCAGTACGAATGTGGTGGACTGGCGGGCGTTCGGTCTGATGATGGATTTAGCGATGATGGGCAGCGGTACGGGTGCAGTTTTGGAGCCGAAGTACACGAATCAGCTTCCGGCAATTCGCAATCGGTTAAACGTGACTGTGACAAGAGAGATTGGCGAGGTTCCTGATTTTCTCAGAGAAGACCAAACTCATGTTGCGATCGAAGGTAATGCGGTCACGATTAGCGTCGGGGATAGTCGCCAAGGTTGGGTGAAGTCGTATCAAACGCTGTTAGAGCTATCGAGTGACGATCGCTTTACGGGTGAGGTTGATGTGTCGATCGATCTGGGTTCGGTGCGTCCTGCGGGTGAGCGATTGAAAGGGTTTGGCGGTGTTGCGAATCCAGTCAAATTACCGGAACTTTATGCGCGTTGTACGAAGGTTTTGAATCGTGCAGTGGGACGGAAATTATCTTCGATCGAATGCTGCTTGCTAATTGATGAGGCGGCAGCGTGCGTAGTTGCTGGAAACATACGCAGATCAGCAGGGATGCGTCAAGGGAGCAGCGAAGATGCAGAATTTGCAGGTGCAAAGGACAATCTCTGGCAGCAAGACGATCAAGGTAACTGGCGGATTGATCCCGATCGTGATGTGTTGAGAATGGCGAATCATACTCGCGTCTATCATCACAAACCAACTTTGCAAGAATCGATCGATGCGGTTCGCAAACAGTTCTATTCGGGTGAAGGCGCGATTCAATATGCTCCGGAGGCAATTGCTCGATCGAATGCGGATATTTTGACCACTCCTGAGCTTAAAGCTGAATTCATTCAAGCTTACGAAGCAGGCAATGGGAAGCAATGGATACAAGAAAGGTATCCATCAATGCCGATCTTAGAGCTTGAACATCGCTTGGAGCGGTATGGTCTGAACCCATGCGGAGAGATTCTTGGTATAAATTTCCACTGCAACTTATCTGAGGTTCACTTAAATCAGATCGATCCGCTAGACTATGAAGCTCAGGAGCAAGCATTTACAGCAGGTGCGCTCTCGGTTGCAGCATTGTTAAATCATCGATTCCAAGAGCCGCGCTACCAGTACTCACGGGAAGTTGATCCGATCGTCGGTGTTTCGTTCACCGGATTGTTTGATTTCTTTGTTCATGCGTTTGGCACAGAGTGGTTGCGCTGGTGGGAAGCAGGTAGACCGGATACTCTAACTGGAATGCAGTTCAAAGAGCGCGAGAAGGAATATCTATCGCGTTGGAAAGAGATTGTGCATCGCGTCGTGGGTGAATACTGCGATCGACACAATATTCGTCGTCCAAATCGCTGCACCACGGTTCAGCCCGCAGGAACGAAGTCACTGTTAACGGGTGCAAGCTCTGGATGGCATCCTCCGAAAGCTCAGCGCTTCATCCGTCGAATCACTTTCCGCAAAAATGATCCGGTTGCTCTGGCTTGTTTGGATTATGGTTACAGCATTGTTCCGTCACAGTCTGACAAAGATGAAAACGGCAATCTGTTAAATGATCCGTTTGATTCGCGTTGTACGGAATGGCTGGTCGAAATTCCGGTCGAAGTGCCTTGGGCGAACATTCCGGGAGCCGATCAGATTGAGATTGAGAAGTTCTCGGCTCTAGCACAGATGGATTTCTATCTGCAAGTCCAGAAGTACTACACAGCGCACAATACCAGTGCCACGATCGAGCTTCGTGAAGATGAGGTCGAAGGTTTAGCCACTCGGATTCATCAAGCGATCGAGAACAATGAAGGCTACATTAGCGCAGCATTGTTAGCTCGATTTGATGCACCGTTCCCTAGATTGCCGTTTGAAAAGATTGATAAGGCAACTTACGAGCGCTTACAAGCGGAAGTAGTGGAACGTCGATCGACGAATGATTTCTATGCAGCGTTAGTGCAGCACGATGGCGGTGACTTGATCGAAGCAGGTCCGGCAGGATGTGATTCGGATAAGTGCTTGTTCTCTGACACGAAGAAAGAAGGCTAAGGTGTGGTATCGAAGTCTTCTCGCTGCGTTGCTCACCCGCCCCGGAATGGAATTCGGGGCTAATCAAACGAAGTCCACTGAAGGGGACTAAAAGCCAAGTTTCTTCAGTCCGTTTCAACGGACTTCGCACCGCTCTTCCCCGAATTCTATTCCGGGGCGGACGTGAACGAAGCAAGAGGACTTCAAACACTCCCTAATATCGAACTCCTATTAAGTCTGTGGTTTGAGTAAAAAGGATTCCGATCGAGCGATCGGAATCCTTTTCTTCTAACGATGCAAGATGCCTTCAAACATTGATTTAACAGAATTGCCAGCATCGCGGAAAGTTTGTAGAACTGGCTGCTGAGTGTGGAGAAACACACGAGCACAGTTTCTTCCAGGCATTCCCGAAATCGAGCCGCCTGGATGTGTTCCCGCACCTGTGAGATAGAGATTGTCGATCGGTGTTTTATAGTTCGCAATCTCTGGCAACGGACGGAAGAACACCATTTGTTCTAAGGTCATATCAATGTGGTAGTAGTTGCCTTTGTAAGCTCCCAATCGTTCGCCCAATTCAGCCGGACTTTCTACAGCTCGTCCAATGGTTGCTGTTTTCACGTTCGGAGCATAGTCCGCAAGTTTGTCGATCACGCGATCGGCAACTTTATTCTTTAGTTCATCCGTCCAACCCGTCCCATTCAATCCCGTTCCTTCCGCATTTTCGATTTGATAAGGTGCAAAGAATTCGATCCAAACGGTGTGATGACCTTCAGGAGCCATTGAAGGATCGAGCATGGTTGGTTGAACAATGTACATCGAAGGATCAGCATCGGGAATTCGACCGATCGCTGGATCAGTATGAGCAATTTCAACATGCTTCACGGAATCTGCAATTAATACTGAACCAATCAAATATTCGTCTTTGTGATCGTGGTGAATGAACTTTAGCGGTTCAGACATTGCTAGATCGATTTTTAGAATAGTTTCGTTATTGTTCACGATTCTTCGATCGAGCCTTTCGCGCAAATGTTCATCCGCTGAATCAACATCACTCGGATCAATCAACTGTAAGAACACTCGACGCGCATCGATATTAGAAATTACCCCTCGTGTGGCTCGATATTCTTGACCTGATCCCACTCGAACCCCAACCGCACGACCGTCATCAATCAAGATCTGTTTTACACTTTGCTCAGTTAGAATCTCTCCACCCAAGCTTTGAACTAACTTCACTAACGCCGCTGTTAAGGCTCCTGTTCCACCTCTTGGACGCGCCATTCCGGGATGATGACGCATTGCCATCATCATTGCCCCGATCGCTAAATTTTTCTGCGATGGCGGTACACCCATTTCCGCCGCCAGTCGCGCTAATGGAGCTTTCACAGTTTCCGTGTCAAAGTACTCGTGCAAGATGTCTTCTGCACTCGATAACATCGTTCTGATGAAATCTAAAGCTTTGTTCGTTGAACCTACCACCGATAAGAAATCTTTGACCTTCTTAAAGTCATAGTTACCCGCAATATCAATGATCGATTTCGGTGGCGCATTGAACATCGGAATCATCGCACTGATCGTTCGTTGCCACAAATCCACGAATTCAGCATACTTTCGCGCATCGTGTTCACTGTATTGAGCAATGTTCGCGCAAGTTTGTTCGACCGATCGATTTGCCAAAAAGTAAGTTCCGTCAGGATGCGGACAAAAGACGACCGGATCACAGTAAAGATATTCCAAGCCGTATTTCGTCAGTTCCAACTCTTCGACCACGGGACCGAGATGAATAAACTCATGATCGATCGCACAGCGATTAAACCGAAACTCTGGCAGTTCCGGGATCACCGCTTCTGTCGTCGCTGCTCCACCGGGAACCGATCGCTTTTCTAATAAAAGAACTTTGTATCCTGCTTTTAGTAGATAAGCAGCACAAGTCAAGCCATTGTGACCCGCACCAATAATAATCACATCATAAGTAGACATCTGATTTGCTCCTGAGAAAGAGACTCGTCCATTGTTTAGACTCTAGTACAACGCGATCGCTTTCCACTATCTCAGGGTTAATCTTTTTAACATTTGTGAGGTAATTCAGCGCACCTGTAAGTCAACCACGGGAAAGATGTTGATCCAGATGGTGTGCGCGAAACTTAAGACTGAATGGATGCCGATCCTATAGATTAATTTGGAGAACACAAAAATGGTAGCCACAATGGATGATACCAAGCGTCTAGCGATCGCGACGAAGCTTGCAGACATCAAAGCTGTCCAAGAACTTATTATTTCAAACGAACAGAAGTTCATCTCGGCAACCACCGACTCTGAGTTGGTGAAGCGTTTTCAAGATATGTTGAAAGATGACCAGAAGAACTTGGGCATCATCGACACAGTAATCGTGCAATATGGTGTACAGTCTGAGCCGAAGAAAACGACCACTGAGTTTGTGCAGAAGCTTGAGGAACTGATGTCTGGTTCTGAACTGACGCTGTACGAAAAGGTATTCCAACATGAACTGTTGAAGCACCAGCAAACGATGTCGGGAATTGTCTTGCACAAAGCTGCTCAAAAAGTAGGTGCGGACATTGATGCAGCACTTGGACCGCTCAATACAGTGAACTTTGAAAGCCGCGCTCACCAAGAGCAGCTTAAAGGCGTACTCGAAACTCTAGGTGTACGTGAACTGACTGGAATGGATGCCGATCAAGGTCTGTGGGCACGAGTCCAAGACGCGGTTGCAGCGCTCACGGGTGTTGCAGGTAGCGTTGTGACTCAAACGACCGATAAGTCTGACATGAACATTCAAGACGTGCTCCGGATGGATCACCAGAAAGTGAATGTTCTATTTGCTGAAATCAAAGCAGCACAAAATCCGGCGAAGCGCAAAGAATTCTTCCAGCAGTTGGATGGCGACCTTCGTGCACATGCGATCGCAGAAAACGAAGTGGCTTATCCCGCTGTGCGTGGTAAGTATGCAGAAAGCGATCTGCAAGAACTTTATGACGAGCAAAACTCCTGGTTCCCCGCACTCGATGCGATGGAAAAAATGGATGTGATGTCTGAGCAGTTCATGTCGTCGCTGCAACGTCTGATGGACGAAATTATGGATCACGTTCGCCAAGAAGAAAGCACTTTCTTTGCAGCACTGCGTGATAACTTCAGCAGCCAACAACTGGAGCAAATTGCATCCGAGTTCAAAGCGAAGAAGAGCGAAGTGCAACGTCAAGCAGCAGGCATGTAGTTTATTAATGACTGTCTTCTAAATCAGGGTTTGATTTAAGGGGTTGTTAAGTCGGGAGATTGTTGCTGATCTCCCGATTTTTTGTGTGCGATAATTGTTCGATGACTCTAGAAGACTTGATTCGTTCTAATGATCCGCAGTTAGAAGCGCTTGCCCTTCAATCTCCAGCGTTCGGAATTGATGCGGCTAATGTTCGCGATCGCATTCAATCCCGTTTAGCATTGTTCGATCGTAGTTATAATGCGATCGTAGATTGCTGCGCTGAACTCAATCTATCTCCGCCCATCGAAACTATCTGGAATCTCTGGCTACCGTTAGCAATGCAGATTGCAGACTGGAGAAGATTGCTCGATCGTGGTTTAATTCAAGGATTTTTAGGTGGACAAGGAACCGGAAAAACGACCTTGACGCGAGTATTAACGGTGATTTTGGATCAGCTTGGATATTGGGCAATTAGTTGGTCGATCGATGATCTGTATCTGTCGTATGTCGATCGAATCGCTCTGAGAAATCGCGACCCGCGCTTGATTCGTCGAGGTCCGCCGGGAACGCACAATGTTCAACTTGGAATCGAAGTTTTGACTCAATTTCGGCAAGGAAACTTTCCGATCGCGCTTCCTCGATTTGATAAGTCGCTGCACAACGGAGAAGGCGATCGAACCATTCCTGAAACCATTGATCAAGCTGACATTGTTTTATTTGAAGGTTGGTTTATTGGAGCGCGTCCGATTGTTTCAGAGTTCGAGATTGCGCCGATTGTAACTGAAGACGATCGACAATTTGCGGGGGATATGAACGAGCAGTTACGGAACTATTTACCGTTGTGGAAATTGCTCGATCGACTGATTGTGATGTATGTCCCGAACTATCAATTGAGCAAACAATGGCGCAAACAAGCCGAACATCGAATGATTGCTCAAGGTAAATCAGGAATGAGTGATGCTGAGATTGATCAGTTTGTTGAGTATTTCTGGAAAGCCTTGCATCCAGAATTGTTTATTCCACCGATTTTAGAGAGTGCAGATTTAGTGCTTGAGATTGGAGCAGAACATACTGTGACTGATGTTCGTCGATCGTATTAGGTTAGTGTAGTCGCTCACTGCAATTCCCGCCCTGAAATAAATTTCGGGCTAATCGACGCAAGTCCTTTGAAAAGGACTAAGAACTTGAAATTCTCTCTTAGTCTACTTCAGTAGACTTTCCACCATTAGCCCGAAATTCATTTCAGGGCGGGTGGCAATCGAAGCGAAAAGACTTTTTATACTTTTCAACCACCTCTAGACAACTTCAGGCATGAGTCGCTCTAAATCCAAATGTGCAGCAACTTGAGCCAGCTTTTCCACATCAGTTGGATTGCTTAAATATGGAATTAATCCAAGCACTGGAATCCCAGTTAATCGCTGAATCAAATTGATCGATGCCCAGTTTTCAACCTCTTCATCGGTACTCGATCGAATACAGTTCAAAACAATTCCGCGCAAATGAACTTTCGCCTGTCTTGCTAACGCTACATTCGCCACCGCTTGCCCGATCGCGCCCAACTTCACAGGCACGACTAACACCGCTGGTAAATGCCAATCCCAAGCCCAGTCTGCAACCGTCGTTTCATGCGTCACAGGCGATCCCAATCCGCCCAACGCTTCAACCAAAACAAAATCCCGTTTACTTCGCAGCGCTTCAAACGCTTTCCAAACGGGTTCTAATTTGACGCGCTCTCCTTCAAGATCAGCCGCGATCGGCGGCGCTAACGGAGCTTCAAAATGCAGCGGGTTCAATTCTTCCGGTGTTTGATCGAGATCGAATAATTGACGATACAATTCTCGATCGCCTACTCCCGTCTGCAACGGTTTCATCACACCGAGAGAACGCGATCGACAATACTTTTGCCAATACGCAATCAACGCAGTCGTCAACACGGTTTTACCCGCATCGGTATCGGTTCCGGTAATTAAAAGTGCATTTTCGATCATTTGACATCGACACCTAGCGTAAAACTGGTTTCTCGATCGCTGGTCACATCCACCGCATAACTACCGCCAGTCGGCACAATTCCTTGCCAGTTCTGAAGCCTAGCCGCATCTTCCACAGGTCGCCCATCTGGATATCTTAAGGTAAATCTGGCTCCTTGAGTGAGGTTCAGCGTTAAGGTTTGATTGGGTCGCACATTAATTAAATAGCGGCGAATCGTCGCAGGATTGACGGTTCCATCCACTTGTACACCCGTTTGCCCTTGCGGAATGCCGATCACTTGTTCTGTCACGGTTGGACTAGGAGACGGGGACGGGGAAACCGTAGGTGATGGGGATGGAGTCGGGGTTGCAAGTGCTACATTTAGCTTAAAGTCACTCTTGGGAATGCCTTTGACGGTTCTAAGTTGTACCGTATAGTTTCCGGTAAAAGGGAGTTCGCCTGACCAATTTGTCACCCGATTTGCCGCATTATCTACCGGGTCGCGATTCGGCGCTAATACACTCAAGAGAACGCCTTCCCCACCGAGACTGGTATTCAAACGTTGCCCCTGAATGGCTGGAATAATAAACTCTAGCGTTTCATTCGATCGCAATGCTCCACTCCGAGTCACCGACCCACTCGATAAATCCAACTGCTGACTGAATGTAACAGGTGTGGCAGTCGGTGAAGGACTCGGTGAAGGGCGAGTGGTCGGACTCGTGGTGGGTTTGGGAGACGCGGTAATCGTGGGGGTGGGAGTCGGAGACGCGATCGGTTGATTCGCATTCATCAATGCCCGTGTGATCGTCCAAGCGCCTAACCCTGTCAGCAGCACTAATCCTGTCCCGATCGCGAATACCGCCCAGGGATCGTCCCAAAGAGAACTACGAGCAGGAATCGAAGGATCATTCGGGTTTTGGACATTCGTTCGTGCAACTGTCGAATCACCTCGATGTCCGATCGCAACTGTTTCGGCTCTCGACACATTCGTCTGTGGCGGTTGAGCACTTGTAGGCGGCGGCGTTGCGGGAAGCGGTGCGATCGTGGCAGGAGCTTGTAAAACCTGCATCACTTCGGTCGCAGATTGAAAGCGATCGCCGACTCGATAGCTCAACATTCGACTTAAAACTTGGGCAAAACCTGGATCGAGATTGACATATCGCTGCCATCGCCAGGTCATCGTGTTTTCATCAAACAAATCTTGTGGCTCTCGTCCGGTGAGCAATACGATCGCTGTAACCGCTAACGCATACAAATCACTATTCGGATACGCTCGTCCGGTTTGCATCTGTTCGGTAGGCGCATATCCGAGTTTACCGACAGTCGTATGCTGCTTCACCGTTTCTTGTGCCTGAATCCGGGTTGCCAGATCTTTGACCACTCCAAAATCGATTAGAACCGGGAGCTTATCGCGATCGCGCAAAATAATGTTATCGGGTGCAATGTCTCGGTGAATAATTCCTTTGCCGTGAATGTACGCCAACACAGGTAAAACTTGCTTCACCAGTTGCGTCACTTCACTTTCTGAGAACACATAGCCGCGTGCTTTGCGTTCATCTAACAGCGATCGATACGTCTGTCCTTCAACATAATCCTGAACAATAAAGAACCGCTGATCCTGTTCAAACGTGGCGCGGAACTGCGGGATTTGGGGATGTTGAATTTGATAAAGCGTTTGGGCTTCTCGCTGAAATAATTCTTTAGATTTTTCTAGTGCGTAAGGATTATCTTGAGGCGGTGTGAGTTCCTTAATCGCACACAGTTCATTAAAGCGTCCTTGGTCTTCTGCGAGATAAGTTCGCCCAAATCCACCCTGTCCCAAAACGTTGAGAATCCGGTAGCGGCTCTGTAGAATCGTTGAGTTTGGGATCGGTGGCTGCATAACACTAACAATCGCGCACGGCACGAACAACTAGAAGGACATTTTGGAAAGAGAGTTCCAAGTATTTACTTATATCGTATTGGAAGCGATTTAGGTTAGAGACTCAATCCAAGCTTAGAACCGAAATTTCGCGGTAATCTAGGTAATCTATCTTGCGTTTTCTATCTGCAAAATGGAATGCGCTCCACTCTGAAGTTCTACCCAATTCCATGCACACTTTCCTTCCCACCGCCTACTTTAAGAATCAATTCGTGCCGTTTGCTGAGGCGAATGTGTCGATCGCGACTCACGCACTGCATTACGGAACGGGCGCGTTTGGGGGCTTGCGCGGCATTCCCAACCCCGAAAACCCTGATCAAGTGTTGTTATTTCGGCTCGATCGACATTGCCAACGGTTGAGCAACAGCGCGAAATTTCTCGGTTACGATTTGCCAGCAGATAAGATTCAGAGCATCATTACTGAATTCGTCAAGAAAAATCAGCCAGAGCGATCGTTTTATATTCGTCCGTTTGTTTACACGTCGGATTTGGGGATCGCGCCCCGGTTACACAATATCGAGAAGGATTTCTTTGTGTACGGTTTGGAGTTGGGTGATTATTTGTCACCGGACGGGGTAAGCTGTCGGTTTAGTTCTTGGTATCGCCAGGAAGACCGCAGTTTGCCGCTCAGAGGCAAGATTAGCGGTGCGTATATTACGTCCTCGCTGGCGAAAACTGAAGCGGTGTCAAGCGGATTTGATGAGGCGATTTTGCTCAACTCACAAGGGAAGGTGAGCGAGGCATCGGGCATGAATATCTTCTTGGTACGAAATGGGGATTTGATTACCCCCGGATATGACCAGGATATTTTGGAAGGCATTACGCGAGATAGTATTTTGACGATCGCTCGTGATTTGGGAATTAGAACGATCGAGCGATCGGTAGATAAAACGGAATTGCTGATTGCAGATGAAGTCTTCTTAAGTGGAACGGCGGCAAAAATTACGCCTGTGAAGCGGATTGAAACGTTTGAATTTGGCGCGAATCGACCGATTACTGATCGATTGCGCGAGGCGTTGACGAAGATTACAGAAAATCGGGATGAACGCTATCGTGAATGGGTGAACACGATCGACCTGCGATAAATTGTTGTCCAACCGCGAACCCGTGTGGAGACGCGATTAGGAGCTTCGCTGCACCTTTGGTGTTCGCGTCTCTATCCGTCGTCGGGTAAACGCAGCGTCGATCGTCATTGATTGCCCTAAAAAATCCTATGTGTGGAAGATTCACCCAGACCCATTCCGCCGCAGAATTATCTGCCCTGTTCGATCTCACCGAAGTTCCAGACTGGCAACCCCGCTACAACATCGCCCCGACGCAATCGATCCCCGCGATCGTCGAACCGCATCATCTCAAACTTCTACGCTGGGGCTTAATTCCATCCTGGTCAAAAGATTCCGCGATCGCGAACAAACTCATCAACGCCCGCGCCGAAACCGTCAGCGAAAAACCCTCTTTCCGCGATGCCTTCAAACGTCGCCGCTGTTTGATCGTGGCAGACGGTTACTACGAATGGAAAAAGCAAGAGAAAAAGAAACAACCCTTCTATTTTCAACTCGACGATCACAAGCCCTTCGCGTTTGCGGGACTCTGGGAGCGCTGGCATTCTCCCGATGGCGAACCCGTTGAAACCTGTACGATTATTACAACTGAGGCGAATCCACTCGCCGCTACAGTCCACGATCGAATGCCCGTCATTTTGAGCCAGGAGAATTACGATCGCTGGCTCGACCCCACTTTCAAAGATGCTCGATCGCTGCTCCATCCCTACACCGATGCGATGCAGGCTTACCCCGTTTCGCTCACCGTGAATAGCCCAGCTCACGATACTCCGGATTGTCTCACTCCGGTTGGGGAAGATTAAATAGAAGCCGATCAAGTTCAATCGAATACAATCGGCTGTAGAGCGTTACGGATTTGGGCTTATGCGTCACTCGTCATGGATTCGGTATGGACTTGCTCGGTTGCGTCCGCTCGGTCGTCCGGTGTTTTGGGCACCGTCGATCGCGATTTTATTTCTCGTCCTATTCGCTTGGGAATTCTTCAGCCGTCCCGAACTCGCGACCTTTCTCGGTATTTCCAACCCCGACGAAACCTTGTCAGCGGAAGATCAAGCGATCGGAGCCGATATCGATTCTCTGCCGCTGTTGATGAACGATGTCAAAATTTCATCTAAACCAGAAGCGATCGCGCCAACAATTAAACCCACGACTCCATCGAATTCCACTGCGCCGAATCCGACGAACCGACTCTTTTCTGCTCCAACTGAATCCGTTACTCCTCCGCCTGCTCAAACTCAATTCGGTCAAGGCGTGTTTGCGGCATTCACGAGCGCGTTAACTACTCAGCTTGGATTACCTCAGCCTGATTCGACCGCTTCTGCTTCGTTGCCCGCAAATCGACTCCAAGAAGCGATCGACAAATTAGCCACACAAGATCGTCCGGTTGTCGCTCAAACTCCGATCGAAGGTACGATTCGCCTGGATAACCCGATCAATGCCGCCCCTCGATCGACAAATTCTTTCTCAGCTTTGGTAGAAGGTGTGCAACCGATCCCACCCGGAACCGCTCCGGTGATTTCTGCTCCATTACCGATCGCACCGCCTCTAAATTCTCCGGTTCCGACGATCGTACCTTCACAATCCGCTGAAGTTCAGCCTTCAAATTTCGGTGTGAATCAGCAACCTGCACCCGTTGTGAATCAGCAACCGTTTACCGTTCCGCGATCGATTCCTGGAAGAGCGATCGGCGGCGGCAATTTCAATACTTTTTCAAATCCATAAAAAGGGATGGTCATCCATCCCTCAGACCATTACTGAACATCGATCGGGACGATTCCCGTATTGAGATAATACTGCTGCAAAATTTGCTGATAGTTGTAGCCCCGACGCGCCATATTAAACGCTCCCCATTGGCTCATTCCCAATCCATGCCCGAAACCGCGACCATTGAAGACCACACCCGAAAGCGATTGTTTTTGTCCCTGGTTACTTGCCACAGGCTGGAACTGATTCGCGATCGTAAACAAGGTACTTCTCAAACCGAGGGCTGCCCGGAATTTGTCGCCATCAATCACTTTAGAATCGCGATCGCCAACCACACGAATTTCTTGCACTCGTGCACAATTCTTAGTTGTTGACACAAGTTCCAATCGCTGTAAATTCCCGACTCCAAACCGATTTCCAATCTCCGCTGCTGAAAAGCTTCTCGACCATTGATTGACGGGTGATCCTTCGTCAAAATCGTTTCTCACATGTCTTAAATAAGGTCGAGGTTCTGACCAAATATCCTCAGAGTTATCAGTGCAACCTCCAGCAGACGAGTGAAACGCAGCATCAATGATCTGATTATTGTGTGCCAGAACTTGTCCAGCGGTTGCCATTACTGCCGTTTGTGTTCCGCTCGATTCGGCTTGAATCCCGTTATACACTTGCCATCCTTGTGTATTACCAAGGTCGAAAATTCCGTTTCTGGCTTTCTGCCGTCCGTGTAGCGCATAGCTCCGAGCCGCGACTGCCTGAGCTTTCAGCGCTTCTTGGGGCCAATTGCCGCTCATTTCACTGCCCAAGACGCTGAATAAATACTGCTCCAAATCGACATAATTCACAGCCGTCAGCCCTTTGCCAGTCGGAACCAAATAAACCCGACCGCGATACCAGCGATTTCCGATCCACACGACACCATTTGGATCTTTGGGCACAACCCACAACGCGCCAGATTTCCATTTATCCAAAGCGACTCCGCCATCTTTTGCTTGTGCTGCAAAGCCGTTCATTCCTTGAATCGCACCGAGAACCCGCTGAGAGCCATCGAGCACTTGAGCATCTACGGAACTACCCACATTCACCTGCGGCGCATTTTGTTCGATCGCGATTCTTAACTCCAAAGATTCTTTTGCCTGAGCCGACACGATGCTTGCTGCCCAGATTAAAAGGGTTAACCCAAAGGATTTTGAAATTGAGTTCAAGCGCGATCGAGACTTCATTTGATTTACCATTGCACTTTCGGGGTCTTCACTCAACAATTAACAGCACTCACGCCAAGCGTTCTGGATCAATTTGCCACGATTTATCAAATTTCTAACATTTGTTAATATACGCGACTTTGTTTTGCCTGTAATTCGGATCACGTAATCTGGCTTAAAAGTTCATCGTTCTTTGGCTCAGACCGCCTCGGTGTGAAGCAAGTTCCTGTGGCAGTATGAAGATAGTGTATTGAGTTGAGGCGGGTCAGCTTTGCAGATCACATTTTTGGGCACGAGTTCTGGGGTTCCCACACGATCGCGAAATGTTAGCGCGATCGCACTTCGCTTGCCACAACGGGCAGAAGTATGGCTGTTCGACTGTGGGGAAGGAACGCAACATCAATTCCTTAGAAGCGATCTGCGAGTGAGTCAGATTCGTCGCATTTTCGTCACGCACGTTCACGGCGATCACATTTTCGGATTGATGGGATTGCTTGCAAGCTGTGGACTGGCTGGAAATCCTGAGCAAATCGATATTTATGGACCGCCTGAACTCGATCAGTACCTCAAGGCGTGTAAGCGCTATTCACAGACTCATTTCTCGTACCCGGTTAAATTTCATCCGGTGAGTCCTGGGGTGGTGTTTGAGGATGAGGAATTTACGGTGACTTGTACGCTCTTGAAGCATCGAGTTCCAGCGTTTGGGTATCGGGTGGCAGAAAAAGATCGTCCGGGGCACTTCAAGGCAGAGGTGGCGAAAGAGTTGGGAATTCCATCGGGTCCGATTTATGGAAAATTGAAGCGGGGCGAAACGGTGACGCTACCGGATGGACGGGTGATCGATGGTAAAACGCTCTGTGGCGAAACGGAGATCGGGCGCAAGCTAGTTTACTGTACTGACACGGTTTTCTGTGAAAACGCGATCGACCTCGCCCGTGATGCGGATGTGTTAATCCATGAAGCGACTTTCGCCCACCAAGACGCAGAGATGGCATTTCAGCGACTTCATTCCACTTCGACAATGGCGGCTCAAACTGCTTTGCTAGCTCAAGCAAAGACGCTGATTATGACGCATTTCAGCCCTCGGTACGCGCCGGGAAATGCGATCGAGATCAAAGACTTGCTCAATGAAGCCCGCGCAATTTTCCCAAATACAGAATTAGCCTCGGATTTCTGGACGTATGAAATTCCGAGACGAGTTGAACAGCCGGAAGCAGTCGTACGTTAACTGGTAACGTGAATTCGATGGATTATTTCGCTGCGTTGTTTGCAGCTTCTGCCCCCTAAATCCCCAGAATGGGGGATTTAGGGGGCGAAACACCCAGAAACGAAGCAAAAATTTCATCAAACTGACGTTAACTCGTAAGCTTCGTCCAATAGCGATCGTATGCTTCTAAAACGTCGCGCTCCATCGGCAAAATCGATTCAGATTGATTAATCGTTTCCATTGACGGGAAGAGACTCGTATTCGATTGCACTTCGGGGGGAAGTTTCGCGATCGCTTTCTGATTCGTGGTGGCAAAAGACAATCGTTCGGTCAACTTTGCAGCCACTTCCGGTTGCAGCATAAATTCCATCCAGGCGTAAGCCGCATCAGGATTTGGAGCCGTTTTTGGAATCACCATCGTATCGCTCCAAACTGACGTGCCACTCGCAGGAATCACGTATTTGAGTTTTGGATTCTGCGTAGTGGCGAGAACAGCATCTGAAGAGTAAACCATTGAAATGAGAAGATCACCAGCGATTAATTGATCACGCCAAGCGTCCGTTGTGAAGGTTGCGATCGCAGGCTTCAATTCTTGTAAGCGATCGTAAGCTTTCTTCAGTTCTTCAGGATTTTTGGAATTGTAAGAATAACCGAGCAATCGTAAAGTTGCGCCCAAAACTTCGCGCACATCATTCATTAGAGTAATTCGGCGATTTAGCTTGTCTTTGTTGTCCCAAAGATAGCTCCAGTCAGTCGGTGAATCTGTCAGCTTCTCGCTGTTATAAAGCAATCCGGTTGTACCCCAACTGACCGGAACGCTGAAGCGATTCCCCGGATCGTGAATCGTGTCCTGAAATCGAGGCAGTAAATTGCTCAAACTTTCTAAGCGCAGATGATCTAATTCGCTCAGATATCCAAGCTTTCTCATCTGAGTCACTTTATAGTCAGACGGATAAATGATGCTGTAGATACCAGCTTTTCCCGCCTGAAAGGTCGCCAACATGGTTTCATTAGAATCAAACACATCGAAGGTCACTTTGATTCCAGTTTTAGCTCGAAACGCATCGACGACTTCTTGATCGATGTAGTTCGCCCAAGTGTAAATGTGGAGTTCATCGGATGAAGTCGCGATCGCTCGATCGGTCTGAACTTTCGCAAGTGTCCATCCACAGCTAGACAATGCAAATCCAGAACAACCCGCTACGGCAGTTTTCAAGAATCGACGACGAGAATAAGACATTTTCGCCCCCTACGATTCCGACAACGCTAAACTATCGACTGCATCCCAATAGACATAGATTGGAGTGTCCGCAGTTATGAGATTCGATGAAGTAGGCTGACGAACGGTAATGCGATCGCCCGATTGCAACTGCACTAAACAATGGATATGTGTGCCCAAGTACATCACATCTTGCAATCGACCTTCAAAGCAATTGTTTGAATCAACTGGAGTCCGTGAAAGCTGAATTTTTTCAGGACGCACACTAATCATCACCCAGCCTGAAGTCATCGGATTGATTGGATTCTGCTGTACGGTCAGCTTAATCCCGGTTTCGGTTCTAATCCACAACGATTGAGGATGTGCGCCTTCGATTTTGCCGCGTAATAGGTTCGTATCTCCGATGAAATCTGCAACGAATGGCGTGAGGGGTCGATCGTAGATTTGCTCTGGAGTTCCAATCTGTTCCAGCTTGCCTAAATTCATCACCGCAATGCGATCGGACAACGCCATTGCTTCCTCTTGATCGTGCGTCACCATTACGAATGTAATTCCTAACTCCCGATGCAAGGTCGAAAGTTCTACCTGCATTTCTTTCCGCAACTTCAGATCCAATGCTCCCAACGGTTCATCGAGCAACAACACCGCTGGACGATTGACTAAGGCTCGTGCGACCGCGACCCGTTGCTGCTGTCCGCCTGAAAGCTGAGCCGGAAATCGATTTGCTAACTGTTCGAGCTTAACCAGCTTTAACGCATCTCTAACGCGATCTTGAATTTCTGCACGAGAACATTTCTGAATCTTCAATCCAAATGCAATGTTCTCTGAAACGGTCATATGTCCGAACAGTGCATAGCTTTGAAAGACCGTATTCGCGGGACGCTTGTAAGGTGGAACATTCAGCATCGAGCGATCGCGAATTAAAATATCACCTGCCGAAGGATTCTCAAACCCCGCAATCAGCCGCAGCGTTGTTGTTTTACCGCACCCAGAAGGACCCAGAATACTAAAAAACTCGCCGCGTCGAATGCCCAGATCGATGCCGCGCACAGCGGGTTCACCGTTGTAGACTTTGAAGACTTTTCGCAGTTCGACATCGAGACGAGCATCGACGCTGCGAACGGGAGGAGTCTGAGTTGCCATTTGAGCCATAAGGTACACTTCCGGTGCGATCGTGAGGCACTAACCGCTCATTTGTCGGTCATTTCCGCGACAAACCCATCGTATCCGCGAAACTCGAATTCGGAACATTCCGTAAATTCACGGGCTTGATTATGAAGCCTTTACGTTCCGGTGGGGTTGTACTGCTAGATTTCCCAAGCGATAGAAAAATTAACCTTAGAGGGCAGGCGACGAGGCTCAGCTTTCTGCTAACCAAGTCTCCAAATCTGTCAGAGAAGTAAACTCTAGCAAGGCTTCTCCCAAAGCTTCCATTTGATCGATCGACAACTGATCACAGCGATCGCGAATCTCAGGCGGTAATGCTCCAACTCGCTTGGTCAGAAGTCTTAAAACTAACGATCGTTCGCGCTCAATCCCCTGCTCAATCCCCTGCTCAATCCCCTGCTCGATTCCTTCTTGCATCCAACTGGTTACAATCTCCATGATTCCCTCGCGTCGCTCTGGCTCAATTCTACTAATTTCTGTCTGAAACGCTTGAGTCTCAGTTGCGTTGAGCTTTAGATAGGTATCGACAAAGCCCGAAATTAGCTTTGTCCGAGCAGGATCAAGTCGCAGTGTTGCCAATAGACGCAAACACTCCACTTTGACTCTCACTCGATCTTCTGGTGCAATCCGCATTTTGCTCATTAATGCTGCTGCAACAGGGTTAGGTCGATCGATAAAGTCTCGCCAGTTGAGACGATTTAACTGGATTGATTCAAAATTGAACTCTAAAATTTTTCGATTGGGAAACTCGACGGTATAGGTACTAGACTCTTCTCGGTAGGGCTTGTCAAAAGAGAAGATGACGATCGGGTAAATCCGTTGCAGAAATTTTTGGTGCAGTCTGGCGAAGTAGAAAAAGATGCGCCGCGCAAAAAAGGATTCTGGGGTTGATTGGGCTTCGAGGTGAACCAGAAAGGCGGCATCTTCACCGGACTGCTTCACCTCGACTAGAAGATCGATAATTTTTTCTTCTCCAGCGGTCAGATCAGCGAAATATTCCTGCTGAAGAAACCGAATTGAATTTGCGTCGATCGTCGATCGCAGTTCCGGCAAAAACAATTCCAGAAACTCCAGAAAAAATGTCGCAATTAGCTCTTTGAATAGTCTATCGTGGTCAATCTGTTCGATCTCCACTACTCCTGCCTCAGTTCGTCAGGAATTCCAACTGGAGACAGTCCGCCGATCGCTCTTAGTGACTGACATCGCAGTAATTCGATAAAACTCAGCATTCGCCCTTCATTCTGAGCCACGGACTCGATCGCGCTACAAAGTGCCCTTGCTGCTTCAGTTTCTGTATATCCTCGCCGTTGGGCAATCTTGAGCGCTTTCTCATCCGCTTCAAGTTCCACCCGCGAACTCTTATTATTTCGCCAAATTTGAAAGAGTGCGATCGCGCTTAATCCACTCGCGGCTGCCACTCCGACAAAATCCTGTTGTGCAAGTTCGATTCCTAGCCCGATCGCGCCTAATGCCGTTAGTCCTAACATCGGAGAAGGCTGGAACCATTTAATATTCGTGCTCCAGCTTATGGTTCGTAAAATCAGTAAATCTCGCTGCGATCGCGTTAAGCGACTCCAGAGATCGAAATTAATGTAGATTGGTCGATCGCTCGTCCAAGGAAACGGAGGAGGAGCGTCGATCACGAATTTTTGATCGGGTTTACTCACGATTTTGGCAAACATCCGACCCGATGCAGGCATGACATCGAGCAATCTTCGGATTTCAGGTTCGGGATTCATTACAAAAATGGGCGGTTGGCTACATTAACTAGAGTACAAGCTCTAGCAACGAACCAACCGCCCAGAACGGTTCTACTGGAACAAGAACAACAAATCGGGTGAAACCCAGTTGATCAAAATAAACGCAGTGAGTGCAGCACTAATGCTCAAAACTCCTAACACAGCGTTCAAAGAAAGATATCTCGCCATAAATCATCTCCAAACAAATTGACAATCAACACTCGCGGCAAGCTACCGCAAGTGTGCTCATTAACGGGACTGAGACGGCTGGGGTTTACGCTTGTTTTCCTGACCGAGCAACAGAGAGTCCGCACTCACAGGAATGCGACCATCCCGCTCGACGAGGGTACCTGCAAGAAATTCCTGAAGCGAGAGCACAGGCCACAGCAGTGCAGGCAGAATGCAGCTAATCGCCAGCGGCACATCGATGACGATTTCCTTGTCTTCTGGTGTGCCTGATTTTTTCGCTGCGATCAAGTAGGAGCGACCCGAATAGCCGATCCAGCCTGCGATGTACAGGAATAATAGACCCGGAAGCGTGAATTCGCCGACGTGCTTGAGGTTGCCATCGGTAATCAGATGGGGCAGTCCATCGTCTTTACCACAGAGCAAGCCATGTTCTGCATAGAGTTCTAAGCGACGACGAGCGGTTGCATTTTGTGAATCTTGGATTCGTTGTGCAAACACTTCGTTTTCGCTACAAGGAGTCAGATTATAAGCGTGGGCTGGCTGAGGAGTGACAAAGCCAAACCAGAGGAAAATGGCAAGAACTAGAGCAAACAATCGTTGCATGAAATTGTTTCCCTTAATTAAACGGATTACAAAGCGGGATTGTGTCAAGTTGATTTTTCCACTGTTCTACAAGCGGAACTCGATCGAGTGGAACGCTACACTAGAAAATTAGCTTCGCTCACTCTGATTCGAGCAACTGTAACAGTTACCTACTCCCAAAACCTACCAGCAAATGGCAACGGTCTTAGCAATTGAAACAAGTTGTGACGAAACTGCGGTGGCGATCGTAAAAAATCGTCACATTTTAAGCAGTGTTGTATCGTCGCAAATCGCGATCCATCAGCAGTATGGCGGCGTTGTGCCGGAAGTGGCATCTCGTCAGCACGTCGAAATTGTCAATAGTGCGATCGCGCAATCCTTCACAGAATCCGGTTTATCTTGGGCAGAAATTGATGGAATCGCTGGAACTTGCACCCCCGGATTGGTCGGGGCGTTACTGGTGGGATTAACCGCCGCGAAAACGTTAGCGATCGTGCATGAAAAACCGTTTCTCGGCGTTCACCATCTGGAGGGGCACATTTACGCCTCGTATTTGAGCGATCCAGAGTTGAAACCGCCCTTTCTTTGTTTGCTTGTGTCGGGTGGGCATACGAGCCTGATTTATGTGAAGGACTGCGGACAGTATGAAGTGCTGGGTCAAACGCGAGATGATGCGGCGGGAGAAGCGTTCGATAAAGTGGCTCGATTGTTGAAATTGGGCTATCCGGGTGGACCAATTATCGATAAATTAGCGGCTCAAGGAAATCCGAAAGCGTTTCCGCTGCCAGAAGGACAGATTTCGTTACCTGAAGGCGGATTTCATCCGTATGATTCGAGTTTTAGCGGGTTGAAAACGGCGGTATTGAGATTAACTCAGAAACTAGAGGCGACGGGGGCAGAATTGCCGATCGCAGATCTTGCCGCAAGTTTTCAAGCGACTGTGGTTCGGGCACTTACGAAACGGGCGATCGCTTGTGCGCGAAATTACGGATTAAATACGATCGCGGTCGGTGGTGGAGTCGCGGCAAATCGAGGCTTACGAGAACAATTACAGATTGCCGCAGAACCGCATGGAATTAAGGTGATGTTTCCACCGATGAAATTCTGTACCGATAATGCGGCGATGATTGCTTGTGCGGCTTCGGAGCATTTGGATCGGGGACATGTTTCGGAATTGTCGATCGCGGCTCGATCGCGGTTACCGCTTTCTGAAGTAATGAGCTTATACCGAGTTTAATTATCTAGAATTAGCTCCCATTCACCCGCTTGAGCATTCCAATCGGGTCGATCGGTTTCTCCCACTACAAACGGACCCCAATAGCGCTGTGAACCATCCTGAGCGAAGGCAACCAGCACATCACCGCGTTTGAGTCGAATCGATTGGTTAGGAAGCGCCACTAATAACCCCGAATCACTGCCTTCTTGCGGTGCAAAATCCCAGTGAGACGGGAGTGCAAATCCTCTAGGTGGCTCACCTGATTTAGCATTTGCTTCTTTGGGCTGACGGGCTAATAACGCGACTCGGAGCGCATGGTCGGATCGATTGCGAATGCGTAAATTTCCTTGTTTGAGCGCGATCGCTGCCGAATCAGGTTTCTCAATGGCAGGAGGAGTCACGGCTTCAGCAGGTGGGCTGGCGGTTTTGATCACCGGAACGGAATTCGACGGACTCGAAGAAATCGAAATCTCGATCGGTAAAAGTTTGAGCAGAATCGTGCCTGCGATCGCGGTCAGTACTGCCGAAGCCAACGCAATTTTAAGCGCTGGATGCCGCCCGATTTTCATGTCTTTCATGGGTTCCGCCTAGCCTACGTCAATCTTCCTACTTCAGTGATAACAAGGGAATTCAGGATCGGGGCAGAAATTTTTCGGGGATCACCGATCTGGGAATCAAGAAAACCTTGGTAAATTGTTTGACAAATTTGAATTGATCCTGCAATATAAAGATCGCGCTGAAAAACAGGGCGAAAACAAATCTGGGACTGTAGTTCAATTGGTTAGAGCACCGCCCTGTCACGGCGGAAGTTGCGGGTTCGAGCCCCGTCAGTCCCGTAGGTAAAAAGCGATGTTGAATCCTTCAATTCTTGCTCAGTATATGGCAGGAGAGTTTGATAACCAAGTTCAGGCAAGAGAAAGCCCGACTTGGTTCGTACATCTTCGTTTGTGGCAGCGTCCGGTTCAATTGTTTGAAGACTTGACGATTTTTGCTGAGCAATCGAATGTTTTGAAGCTGGATCAACCGTATCGACAGCGATTATTGCAATTGCAAGAAACTGAAAACGGGTTGAAGGTTCAATACTATCAATTCAAAGATCCAAGTCTTGTAAAAGGGGCAGGGCAAAGACCGGAATTGCTCGATCGATTATCCGACCAAGCTATCGAACTGCTTCCAGGTTGCACGTTAGAGGTCACCGTAAAATCTCTCGCTCAAGGCTTTCACTTCATCGCCTCACCGCCACCCAATAGCCGCTGTGCCTTCTCGCTACAAGGTAGTACGATTCAGGTTTCATTGGGATTTGAAGCGATGCCTGACCGTTTTTTGAGCTACGACAAAGGGATCGATCCTGAAACACAGCAACCGATCTGGGGTGCGTTGATGGGCGCGTATGAATTTCAGAAAATTAATCCGTAAAAATCGATTTCAGTCGCTGAAGTGCGGTTTTGATTTCGGCTAATTCATCGGGCGTTAAGCGATCGAACTTTTGCTTCAAATACGCAATGTGAACCGGAAAGATTTTCTCAAATAAGGCTTCACCTTCAGAAGTCAGAACAATGAGAAAACAGCGGCGATTTTCTGGCGGAACTTCGCGACGGACGAGATTTTTCTGTTCTAATCGATCGATAATCCCGGTCAAGGTTCCTTTTGTCACGAGCGTTTTTTCAGCCAGTTGATTCATGAACATACCGGGAGTGTTGCCCAATGTGCAAATGACATCGAATTGGGGCGGAGTTAAACCCGTTTCGCGGATGTGAGCTTCGTCGTAAGCGCAGAAGGCTTGGTAAGTCGTGGCAAGTTCGCGCATTGTAGATAGAAAGGGTTCTTTGGCGGCGGTTTTCGCGTCGGAAGTATCAGTTTTCACAGGTGATTTATCACTAGAGCGCCTACTATTGTATATCAAACTGTTTCAATTAAAACTGTCACCCTTTCACACCGCTTCCAGCTTCAGTCGGCACGATGTAGCGCTGCATGATGAGGAAAAACAGCAAAATTGGCACGATCGAGATCACTGATCCCGCTGCAATTAATCGCCAATCGAGCGTGAAGGTTCCAGCGAGTTTAGAAACACCGAGCGGCAGAGTGAAAAATTCGGGTCGATCGACGACTAAAAGAGGCCACAGAAAATCGCTCCACGAACCGATAAACACAAAGATTGCTAACGTAACGAGCGCAGGACGAATCGACGGAAGCATCACATACCACCAGATTCCCAGTTCTGAGCAACCATCCATTCGGGCGGCTTCTTCGAGTTCTTTCGGCACACTTTGAAAGGCTTGTCTAAGCAAGAATATGCCAAAAGCGGATGCAATTCCAGGAAAAATGATTCCGAGATAGCTATTGACCAATTCCAATTTCACTGCTAAAACATACAGCGGAATCATCACAATTTGAAACGGAATTAGAATCGTAGAAACGATCGCACTAAAGATAATTTCTCGCCCTGCAAACGTCAATCTCGCTAATGGGTAAGCCGCTAGAGAACAGAATATTAGATTTAATACAACGGTCAACACTGAGACTAATGTGCTGTTAAATAAATAGCGTCCAAATGGATTACTCTGCCAAACAGTGACAAAATTCTCTAGCGTTGGCTGTTCGGGAATAAACCGGGGCGGAAATTGAAACAAATCTTCGCCGGGTGATTTGAATGAAGTGCTCACCAGCCAAACGAGCGGAATCAGCATCAAGATTGCGATCGCGCTCAGCAAAATGTAGGTGAGTACCGATTGAGTTGTTCGCTCGCGCATGAGTTTCCACCCGTAAACTGATCGTCAATCTTATCCGAATTTTGCTTTACTTCGTTGCGACGACTGCCAAATTCCAAGCCATTCGCTTCATCAATGGCAGTTTTTTGAGGACTCGATCGAGCTTTTCCAATCGCAAATAGGTTTTCTCTAATCGTGCTTGTTCGAGAATGATCTTTTTCCAATACCGTTCTTCATTCGGATTGACCTTCTCAACCAAATAAAACTGTAAGAAAATCCAAAGTGTTGCAATCCAAAACGTGTCGTAATTTGTCTGGGAATAGAGCGATCGAATAAAGTTCACAATGCCAATATCGAGCGGCGTTTCATCTTCAGTCCGCACTTCGGTTGCCATCCGTCGATACACATTAATCACAGGATTATGGCGCAACGGGTCCCAAAAACAAGCTCTTCCACCCGGTTTTAGAATTCGGTGCATTTCTTGTAAAGTAACCTTCGGATCAGGAATGTGATGCAGCAAATTCGAGGCGTAAACAATATCGAATGTATTGTCGGGAATGTCGATCGACATGGCATTAATCACCCGCCCTTCAATCTGAACCCCGTTTCGCTCCGCCAATTGCAGCGCCACATCGACCATTCCTGGCGAATAATCTGCCGCGACACACTGCGCCCCCAGTCGAGCAAAATAGACGCTATTTTCACCCGCGCCACAACCGAGATCGAGCAGTAATTTTCCTCGAACATCGCCAAGCTGTCTCAGGATAAAGCGATTTTCAGGAGCAGTACAGGCTTCAAAATAATCGCAGACACGAATACCATCGACATCGATCGTGCTTGCCCATTGGTCATGAAACGCCTGTTCCCGGCGCAGCAAATCATCTTTCATCGGTTGCGAAAATAGCGATCGGCTTTGATCATACTGTGAGATTCCAGCGATGATCAAAATCAAAAGCAAGTGAAATCTAATCAATCAACCGATCGGAATCCATCAACTCATCAACTTCCTCTTGAGTCAATGGCGGAATTTCTCCGCTGATGATTTGATTGCAGGTAGTCACGCATTCATTACAGATATAAATTCGAGCGGTTCTAAAGATTGGTCCTGCGATCAGTGCATGAACTTGATGATTACCTTTGCCACAGAATGAGCAGCAAACTTCTAGTTCTGGCTTGATTTGAGCAGAAGTACGATTCGTCATAATCTGGTTTTCCTGGAGTAAGTTAGGTTGAATTTGAGCTTGAAACGGTAACAATCGCGCTTTTAGTTGGTGACGCGATTTGTGTAACCGCCCTTTTACGGCATTGACTGAAATATCTAAATGCTTTGCCACTTCTTGCAGGCTGAATTGGTCATGGTAGAAGAGTAGAACTGCTGAACGATTCTTTGGAGATAAAGTATCGACGGCTGAGAGTAATGCAGTGTGAAGCTCTTCCTGTTCTGCGACTAGCTGAGGGTCAGGTGAACTTCCGACGATCGAGGACGATTCATCTGCAAGGTTCCTCACCATCGTCTCAAGCGAAAAACAGATAATCCTACGCCGCCTCAGATTGTTTCGACATAAATTAAGCACAATTCCATAGAGCCAACTCTTGAAGCGATTCGGGTCATTCAGTTTCCCCAGTGAAAGATAGGCTTGCAGCATGGCTTCTTGCACCAGTTCTTGAGCCAAATCTCGATCGCTAACCACTCGCATCGCCAGCCGTTGTGCAATCGGCTGATAACGTAACACAAGCTGACCGAATGCCGCCTTGTTTCCCTGTTGTGACAGAAGAACTAACTCCAGATCGCTCTGTTCCGACACGCTTTCCTCGTTGAATCACTCTACTAATGATTAGTGGCAAAGCGAAGACAAAAGGTTACTCATTGGAATGCCAAATTACGAAGTTAGGCTCTACTCACCCAATACCCGAAAGCCTGCTTACCCTCGAAACTTTTGATTCAAGCCCGATGATTAATTTCGTCTTGAATTGCTTGATTCATTTCATCGATTGAAACGGTCGGTGTATCTGGTCGATGCAAAATTCCTGCAAGATTGGCAACTGAGATATCCAGTGGAAGAACTTTAACCGCTCCAGAACCATCAATAATAAATTCAACACGGCTTCCAGGTTGCAGCTTAAGATGTGCCTGGATCTCTGGCGGAATTGTCACCTGCCCTTCATTTGTGATTCTGGAGATAGTCATGTGCAATCCTTAGAGTCATATTGAACGAGTATAGCCTTATGATCCTGTGCGGTAGAGTAAAAGTTAGAGTGATAATCCAAAGTTATGAAAGAATTCTCGATCGGTGAAAAAGTCCGCATTGTTTCCCTGCCGCCGTATCTGAAAACGGCTGAGACGATGCCGATGTTGCGTCCAGCGGATCTTTTGCAGGTGGGAGATGAAGGAACGGTGCTCGATCGACGACCCGGCGGATATTGGGGCGTTCGATTTCCCACGGGTGCGTTCTTGATGGATGATCAATATTTAGAATCGGTTTAGATGAACGATTTGAGGATTTGCACCACTCGATAAAGCTGATTGCCTTGTCGAGTAGAAAGGGTGAATTTATCTGAGATATCGTACTGTTGAGTTTGTCGATCGAGTTTCACAAACAGATAATCTTCACCTGTTGTGATCAGTGCAAACGATTCTGGATTCGGGTGTGACATCATATACGCTAATGTCTGCGGTAATGCTTGCATCACGCTAAATCCATAGCGCTTTGTTTCAAGCAGAATGAGCCAGAGTGAATCTTGCACGAGCAAGACATCGATCAATCCTTCTAAAATCGTTTCTCCATTTTCAATCTCGATTCTGACGTACTTCTCGCCTCGAACTTTGTACGGTGGATCAAATAGTCCTAGGGCTTCTAACAGCGGTGCAATCACAATCAGATTCACGGTGCTTTCTGTGATTGCGCCTTCTGCTTGATAGTATTGGTAGCGAATTTTTAATCGATCGCAGGTCGCTTGCTCGATCGCGCTCAACTCTGGAAATTCAGCCTGCCATTCTGAAAAGAAATTCGGATCAACAGCCGGACGTACCTCAAATCGTCGATGTGCTTCATTGAGGTTTGTAATTGCTTTTCTGATGCCGAGAGTTTGAGTCATGAATGTCGATCGTGTTTCTCTTAAATTCTAATTCAAAAAAATCCCGCCTTTCACGAAGAGAAACGGGATAGACATTGAAGTGTCAAGCAGAATTAGACCGTTTGTTTTTCACGAGCTAAGAACTTCTCAAGCTCGGTGAGTGCATCAGCATCGACTTTGGTTTGCATCGGGCAGAATTTAGGTCCGCACATCGAGCAGAATTCAGCGGTTTTGTAGATATCCGCAGGTAGCGTTTCGTCGTGGTACTCCTTGGCGCGTTCTGGATCAAGCGACAGTTCAAATTGTTTGTTCCAGTCGAAGTTGTACCGCGCTGTTGAGAGTTCATCATCTCGATCGCGTGCTCCCGGTCGATGGCGTGCAATGTCTGCCGCGTGTGCAGCAATTTTGTAAGCGATCAATCCAGCGCGAACATCTTCAGCATTGGGTAAGCCTAAATGCTCTTTGGGAGTGACATAGCAAAGCATTGCAGTCCCGTACCAACCTGCCATCGCAGCCCCGATCGCGGAAGTGATGTGATCATATCCAGGTGCAATATCAGTGACCAGCGGACCTAACACATAGAAGGGCGCTTCAGAACACTCTTCCATTTGTTTACGAACATTGAATTCGATTTGATCCATTGGAACGTGACCGGGACCTTCGACCATTACTTGCACATTGTGTTCCCAAGCTCGGCGGGTCAGTTGTCCCAAGGTTTTCAGTTCAGAAAGTTGAGCTTCGTCAGAGGCATCATGAGTACAACCGGGACGGAGTGAATCCCCTAGGCTGAAGGACACATCGTATTTTTTGAAAATTTCGATAATATCGTCGAAGTGCGTGTAGAGCGGATTTTGCTTGTGATGTTGCAGCATCCAGCGGGCAATGATACCGCCACCACGAGAAACAATTCCAGTAATTCGCGATCGCACAAGCGGCAAGTATTCGATCAGCAGTCCAGCATGAATCGTCATGTAATCGACTCCTTGCTGAGCATGTTTCTCGATCACATGCAGGAAGTCATCAGGAGTCAGATTGTCAAGATTGCCGTGAACGCTTTCGAGCACTTGGTAGATTGGCACTGTACCGATCGGCACTGGAGAAGCGTTAATAATTGCTGTGCGAATCTCGTCTAAGTTACCGCCGCCTGTGGATAAATCCATCACGGTGTCAGCACCGTATTTCACAGCCAATTGCAGCTTGGCGATTTCTTCACTCATATCGGAAGAGTTGGGCGAAGCTCCGATATTGGCGTTCACTTTGCACTTTGAGGCAATCCCGATCGCCATCGGTTCCAGGTTCGGGTGATTGATGTTTGCCGGAATGATCATGCGACCGCGAGCCACTTCGTCGCGAATCAATTCAACCGGGAGATTTTCCCGCTGAGCAACATAGTGCATTTCCTCAGTGATTACGCCATTTCGGGCATAGTGCATCTGAGAAACGTTGTCCTGCCCCCGACGTTTGGCAATCCAATCTGTCCGCATAAGTTTTTCCTCTGATAGTTAGCTTCCCTTCGCTGGCATTACCCAGTCTCAGGTTCTAAGGGTTTGTTCTCAGCCCGGTGGGGCACCCCTAGCTTGATTGCTTATGGTATCAGGTTGGCGGCAAAAATGCTCGACTTGTACAGTTCGTTGCTGATGTAAAAAGATTGATGTAGAAGTGCGATCGCTACTTTACGCGAATCGACTCTGCTTAGCCTCGCTGATGAATCTCTACCGTTAGCCAGGTGAATTTCTCTGAATGAAATTCTATAAGTTCGATCAGGCAAAATGTGACTTGATGGGATCGCTTGTGTTGGTGTAATCGGAGTTGATGATTTTTCATCCATCGAGTCGCCTGAAGTGAGTCAAACTCTAGACGCTTGATGGTACGTTTTTATGAATCAACTAATTGCAACCGTTTTACAACACTTTGAAGAGAAGTTAGTCCTTCAGCAGATGATCGATCGCTTTCGTCGATCGAATCAGCGATACGTTCTAAAAAATGAGATTTTTCAAGCTTTTGCTGAATATTGTGAAGAAACTCATAAGCCTGCACATTTTCTACATTCCTCGCACATTGCACATCTGATTCAGTACAGTCATGAATTGTTACTGGAAGACGATCGCATTTGGTTAGTGCTGCGTCCGTGGATTGGCAGTCAGGAAACTTGGGCATTTGATCCAGGGTTAACAGGCTGTGAAGCCATGTCACCGAAATCAATGCTCGAAGCTCGCGATCGCTTTGTCGATCGTGCTCAGTCGAATCTGTTTGAAATCGATGTTACGCCATTTTATGAAAACAGCCCGACGATTAATGATCCGCGCAACATTGGAGAAGGACTTGCATTTCTAAATCGCTATCTCACAAATGAAGTGGTAGACGATCGCGATTATTGGCTCAATGTCTTGTTTGATGTGCTGCATCGGCATGATTACGAAGGCGTTCCATTGTTGATTAATGATCAAATTCAATCGGCTGAACAGTTAGCTCAACAGATTAAACACGGAATTCAGATTTTACGATCGCGTCCTCCTGAGGAGCCATACGAATCGATTCACCCAGACTTACAGCGGATGGGATTTGAGCCGGGATGGGGCAATACTGCTGAACGCGCTAGAGAAATGATGGAATTGTTGGAGCAGATGATTACGATGCCTCAGAGCGCGATTTTAGAGGCATTTGTGGCACGATTTCCATCGGTGTTTCGAGTGGCTTCGATTTCAATTCATGGTTGGGTCGGGCAAGAAGAGCTAGGACGACCGGAAACGCTCGGACAAGTGGCGTATGTGCTGGATCAGGCAAGAAACCTCGATCGACAATTGCAGCAAAACATTGAACTCGCTGGATTGAAAATGCTCAATATCCAGGCTCAAGTCGTTGTGCTGACGCGCTTGATTCCGAACTGTGAAGGTACTCAGTGTGCATTGCCGCTCGAAAAGATTGATGACACTGAAAATGCTTGGATTTTGCGGGTTCCATTTCGAGAATTTAACCCGAAAGTGACCGATAACTGGATTTCTCGATATGACATTTGGGGCTATTTAGAAACTTATGCGATCGATGCTCAAGCACGATTGATACAGCAAATGGGCGGCAAGCCTGATCTAATCATTGGTAACTATAGTGATGGAAATTTAGTCGCTTCATTAATGGCACGTCAGCTAAACGTGACACATTGCAATATTGCTCACTCGCTAGAAAAGCCGAAACACCTATTTAGTAATCTGTACTGGCAAGACTTAGAACCGCAATATCATTTTTCCGCGCAATTTACCGCAGATTTAATCAGCATGAATGCGGCTGATTTCATTGTCACTTCGTCGTATCAAGAAATCGTGGGTTCTCCGGAGACGGTCGGACAGTACGAATCTTACAAATGTTTCACGATGCCACAGCTTTATCATGTGATTAATGGAATTGAATTATTTAATCCAAAATTTAATCGGGTTTCGCCGGGAGTCGATGAGCGGGTCTTTTTTCCGTATACGAATCAGCGATCAACTCAAGATCGCGATCGCATCACGCATCTGATTTTCGAGCAGGAAGATCCGACGATCTTCGGCAAACTCGCTGATCCGCAACGTCGCCCCCTACTTGCCGTTTCACCCTTAACCGCTGTCAAAAATTTAGCGGGACTCGTCGAATGTTTTGGACGCAATCTGGAACTTCAGCAGCGTTGTAATTTAATTCTTGTCACTAATAATCTTCGCGTTGAAGATGCGATTAACGCTCAAGAAGCCGAAGAGATTGAAAAAATACATCGCTTGATTGACCATTACCAATTGCATAATCACATTCGCTGGATTGGTGAACGCCTGTCTAATCCCGATCTCGGAGAAATGTATCGCTGCATTGCCGATCGCCAAGGGATTTTTGTTCATTTTGCTCGGTTTGAAGCATTTGGCAGAGTATTGCTCGAAGCGATGGTTTCTGGACTACCATCGTTTGTAACCGCGTTCGGAGGAACTACGGAGATTATCGAAGATGACAGACACGGATTTTTAATCAATCCCACGGATTTACAAGGCTCAGCGCGGAAGATTCTAGAGTTTCTCGATCGAGCCGATGCGGATTCAGATTATTGGCATAAGATGTCAAATCGCAGCATTCACCGAATCCTGGATGAGTACAATTGGACACGACATACGCAGCGACTTTTATTGCTGACAAAACTGTATAGCTTCTGGAACTATGTCCACCGCGACAGCCGAGAATCCCTTTTACATTATCTCGATGCTTTGTTCCATCTCATGTACAAACCCAGAGCCGAACTCATTCTAGAACAACACCAAAACCAATAACTCCCGGAGTTCTTGCGCCATGACCCAGACCGACCGTTCCCCGCTAATCTACACAGACTGGACTGCGATCGAGACTGAATTCAATCCGAGACTGCTCAACACCCGCGAAACCGTTTTTACGATCGGAAATGGCTATTTGGGGACACGCGGCAGTTTTGAAGAAGGATTTTCTCAATCTCAAGCAGCAACCCTGATTCACGGCGTGTATGACGATGTGCCTGTCGTTTATACCGAACTGGTGAATTGTCCGGATTGGTTGCCGCTGTTGATCATTGTCGATGGGGAACGCTTTCGGCTCGATCAGGGTGAAATTCTGAGCTACGAACGCCAGTTAGATGTCAAACGAGCGGTGTTAAGTCGATCGGTAAAATGGCGCAGTCCGAACGGGAAAACACTCTCATTGCACTTTGAACGGTTTGCAAGTCTTGCGGATGAACACGTCGTCGGATTGCGCTGTCAGATTACGACAGAGCAAGATGCGATCGTAGAAGTGCAAGCTAGCATCAACGGTTATCCAGAAAATCAGGGCTTTAACCATTGGGAACAGCTAGGACAAGGAAAAACCGAGCATGGGGTTTGGTTACAGGTTCGGACACGGACTTCTCATGTTGAGTTAGCAATGGCTTCGAGCTTGTCTTTGATCGGTGCAGAAGGAGCAGTGCAAATCACAAATGTTCCAGGCTATCCGACATTAACAACAACCTTCATGGCTCCGATGGGTCAGACGATTACGATCGAAAATCTAATCACGATCTACACGTCCCACGATGCCGAATCTCCAGTAAAAGCAGCTCAAGCTAAACTCGCAGCATTACCGGACTATCAAACCCTGTTTGCGGCTCACGAACAAAGCTGGGCGGAAACTTGGGAACAGAGCGACATTGTGATCGAAGGCGATCTCCGCGCTCAATTTGCGGTTCGATATAACTTATTTCAGTTGTTAATCGCTGCGGCTCGACATAACGATCGAGTCAGCATTCCCGCTAAAACACTGTCTGGATTTGGCTATCGCGGTCACGTCTTTTGGGACACAGAGATCTTTATTCTGCCGTTCTTTACCTTTACTCAACCGCATCTCGCTCGAAACTTACTGAGCTATCGCTATCACACGATCGAGGGCGCACGTCGCAAAGCTGCCTACTATGGCTATAAAGGTGCGATGTACTCCTGGGAAAGTGCGGACACAGGCGATGAAGTCACGCCAAGATGGGCATTACCGAAAGATCCGTACGGTGAAGATATTCGGATCTGGTGTCGCGATCGCGAAATTCATATTAGTGCTGACATTGCTTATGCCTCCTGGTACTACTGGCAAGCAACCGAAGACGATGAATGGATGCGCGATTATGGTTGCGAAATCATTCTCGATACAGCCGTTTTCTGGATGAGCCGCACCGAATGGAGTACGCGCTATGAACGCTTTGAAATTCGGGAAGTCATTGGTGCAGATGAGTATCATGAGCATGTCGATAACAATGCGTTCACAAACCGAATGGCGCAGTGGCATCTAGAAAAAGCCATTTATATCTATGATTGGTTAAAAGAGTGCTATCCAGACCGATTAAAGAACTTGTGCGATCGATTGAAGATTACCGCAGAACGTCGATCGCGTTGGCAAGACATTGCTACAAACATTTGGATTCCGTATCATCCATCCGGATTGATCGAACAATCAGAAGACTTCTTCAAGCTCAAAGACATCAACCTTGAAGACTATGAGCCGCGCACTAAATCGATGCAGGCAATTCTCGGAATTGATGGAGCAGATAAAGCTCAAGTTCTGAAGCAACCGGATGTATTAATGTTGCTGTATCTAATGCGGCAATCTGACGAGTTTCCTTACTCGAAAGAGTCTCTAGAAACGAATTGGAACTATTACGCACCTCGAACTGATATTACTTATGGATCATCTTTAGGTCCTGCGATTCATGCAATCCTTGCTTCAGATCTCAATATGACAGTTGAAGCGTATGAGCGATTCATGCAGGCTGTATTAGTTGATTTAGAAGATACTCGCGGCAATGCTCATGAGGGAATCCATGGCGCGTCCGCAGGAGGCATCTGGCAAGCCGTTGTCCTTGGCTTTGGCGGTGTCCAATTTGGCGATGAACCCTTTGCCCATCCGCATCTTCCCCCCGGTTGGACGCGGCTAAAATTCCGCCTACACTGGCGCGGCAAATGGCACGAGTTTGATCTAAGACCTGATTCATCTAAACCTATCATGACTGATTCTTTTAACATTCAAGGCGCGATTTTTGACCTCGATGGGGTCATCACAGATACGGCTGAATATCATTACCGCTCTTGGCAACGCCTCGCGGATGAGGAAGGTTTGCCCTTCGATCGACAAGCGAACGAAGCCCTCAGAGGCATTTCCCGCCGCGAATCGCTGATGAAAATCATTGGCGATCGCTCTTACAGCGAAGCACAAATCCAAGAAATGATGGAGCGCAAGAACCATTACTATGTCGAATCGATCGAAGCGATTTCACCCGATGATCTGCTTCCTGGAGCTAGGGAATTGCTCAAAGAACTGAGAGATGCAGGTATCAAAATCGCTTTAGGTTCAGCAAGTAAGAATGCCCGTCCGGTGATTGAAAAGCTAGGGATTGCAGATTTGTTTGATGCGATCGCGGATGGTCACAGTGTCGATCGTCCGAAACCTGCTCCTGACCTGTTTCTTTTTGCTGCAAGAGAACTGGGATGCGCTCCAGAACAGTGTGTTGTCTTTGAAGATGCTGCTGCTGGAATTGAAGCTGCATTAGCAGGACAGATGTGGGCAGTCGGATTAGGTCCAGAAGAGCGTGTGGGCGAAGCGCACATTGTTTTATCGAGTCTTGAAATTCGCTGGACAGATTTGCTTTCTCGGTTGCAGCAAGTCGCGACAGGAGATAGACAAGCAGAATTGATTCGATAGCTCTAGAAAGCAGGAAGTAAGCGTTTTAGAAAACGTTTCCAATAGTCTCAAATCTAGAGGGTATTTGAGAAGTGATCGTTTGTTGCATCACCCGCCCCGGAATAGAATTCGGGGCTAACCGTGCGAAGTCAGTTGAAACTGACTAAAGAACTCTATCCAGGCTCTTCAGTCCCCTTCAGTGGACTTCGTTCAATTAGCCCCGAATTTCATTCCGGGGCGGGTCAGCAACAATAGCGGAAAGACTTCCTATGCTTTCCAAACATTCTCGTAGTTCCTCTCCTTGAAAATAGGAATTTAGGTTAAACTCATCAACTTCGATCGCTCTATTTCAGCGTGGATGCCAGAAAACGCTCGGTGTAGTAAAGCGATAGTTGATTGCTCACACCGTTAAACACTGCATCAAAAGCATGTTCCGCCCAAGGAATTTCAATCAAGACTGCATTGTTACCGTTCTGCTTCAATTTCTCATACAAACCCCGACCAAATTTCGACTCTACAATATGATCCTTCCCTCCATAGATCAATAAAATCGGCGGCAAGTTCGATCGCACTTGTTGGTGAGGCGATGCTTGCCGATAGAGATCTGATCGCTCGATCGGGGTTCCTCCTAGAAAATTCCGCAGCACGTCGCGACTGTCGATCGGATCAGGAAACGGTGGATTGTTATAGCCTTCAGTGAGTTCAACCGGACTGTAGTAATTGACAACCGCACGAAAGGGAAAAGCATCAGTTGCGAAAGCAGTCAGCATTGCTAAATGTCCGCCTGCGGAACGTCCCATGATTGCCATTCGATCGACATCCACTTCATACTGATCTGCATTCTGCTGAATGAACTCTAATGCAGTTCTAATGTCTTCAAGCTGAGTCGGAAACTGATACCGTGGCGCGTGTCGATAGTCGATCGCCAAAACGGTATAACCCTGGGCTGCCATGTACCGACTAAATTCCTCATTCGAGTTAGGATTCCCCGCTCTCCAAGCACCTCCGTAGATCATCACGATCGCTGGATTCTTGCCCGATCGCATCGGACGATAAACATTCATTGTCAAAGGTACATTGTCCGACTGTGCAACAGGAATGTTTAACGTTTGACGAATTTCAGCTTTGGGAATGCCGCGAAACGCATCTAATAAAACAAACGGTGCAGATCTAAAACCAGGTAAAACGCGCTGCTCACCTAAGCTCGATTTCATTGCACTGCTTGCTTGTTGTGCGGTTGCTGGAAATTGTGCGATCGGTATCAAGCTCAAACTGAGTGCAAATATCATTCCGATTAGAATTGGCAGAGATTTGAGACGAAACACTGTGAATAAAAGCGCAATCGTATTGGTCAAAACCAGCCAGTGACTAATCTCCGGTGCGCCAACACTCAGCGGCAACAATGAAAAAATCGGTGCTGGAATCACAATCCAAAGCGACAGAAAGAAGCTAACCGCGTTAAATAGCAAAATCAACACAGTCATAACTTAGTGGGGAATATAGCTCTTGATCGCTCTTCCTGCTCCTCGATAGATTGAATGGTAATACTGGCTAACCAAATCGCCCTCTGCCGAAAGCTGATCAATTCCAATTCCATTCTGTCCTCGATCTTTTCCTGAACTATGAATATACTGCTGATTACCGAGATACAGTCCCACATGCGTCGCTTTCTCAGGAGTCCCAAAAAACACCAAATCACCTGGAATCAAAGCTTCTACGGGCTGTAAAAATGCTTCTTGCTGATAGGCATCTCTAGGCAGTCGAACACCAACGGACGCAAACGCCGCCTGCATCAAGCCTGAACAATCATAGTTCGGTGCAACCGTTCCGCCCCAGAGATATTCATTCGGAACCGACATCGCCGCCTGAGTAAATGCAATGATTTCAGGAATACGATCGCGAATTTCCTCTCCCGTCCAAACCGGAGCTTGATAGGGAATCTCTACCTCTTTCAAATACTGCAAATCTTTCGGATCAAGGTATCCCGGATAATCATCTTCACAAGTCATCACTTGCAGCGGTGACTCTGACAAAATTTTAAGATAGCGACCTGTTGCAGCTTGCGTTGCCAATCGAGTTAAATCCGGTGAATCGTAGAGATTGAGATTCGCGATCGTGCGATATTGCATAAGACAGAGATTTCACGAACTATGACTTTTTTCCACAAAGACGAACGGTTAGAAACCTTGGGCGATCGAGTCTTACAAGCGACTTGGGCACAGTTTGGGGGACTTGCCCCAAATCAAATTGCAATGACCTGGATTGTGTATGACTCGCCCGTGTTCGTTAATACTGGCGGTGCCATTCGCCCCGAAGAATTTTGGCAGCGATCGCCCAGAGGTTTCGCTTATCGCGGCGTTGAAAATATTTACCCCGCCAGTGTGGTCAAGTTATTTTATCTAGTCGCGGCACACGAATGGTTAGAACGCGGCATGATTTCACCTTCGGCAGAACTCGATCGAGCAATGCGCGACATGATTGTCGATTCGAGCAATGATGCCACTGGGCTTGTCGTAGATGTCCTGAGCGGAACCACAGGCGGACCCGAACTTCCGCCCGGACCGTTTGAAACCTGGAAATATCAGCGCAACATCGTCAACCGCTATTTTCAATCGTTGAACTGGTCAGAATTCGCCACGATTAATGTCAACCAAAAAACCTGGTGTGATGGACCTTACGGACGAGAACGCGCCTTCTACGGCGAAGATTTCGACAATCGCAATATGTTAACCACAAATGCAACTGCAAAATTGCTTCATAGTGTTGTGGGTGGTGTTGCGGTGACACCCGAACGATCGCAATCCATGATGGAATTAATGCAGCGATCGCTAAATCCAATCGATCTCGAAGCTGACGCTGAAAATCAAGTCGTCGGCTTTATCGGTGGCGGCGTTCCCCCAGTAGCAAAAGTCTGGTCAAAAGCAGGTTTAATGAGCCGAGTCCGACACGATGCGGCTTATGTCGAACTGCCAAATCTCCAGCCTTATCTTCTCGTTGTCTTTACCGAAGGCAAATCACACAGCGCAAACGAAGAAATTCTCCCCTTCGTGACTCAACAAATTAATGAGGCGATGCAAGAAATTTAGCGGCAATCATTTCCATAGAACGTCGCTTTCCCATCGTCTGTAGACTGCTCACAAGAAACGCCGGAATGCTGCCAAAGTTGGAATTGATGCCAGAGTTTCGGACTATTCTGAATGCCGAGGATCAAGCAACCGACTCCTACGGAAACGCCCATCATTAATTGGTTAAGTCGAATCATGACTGATCTCGATCGAACTGCCTTTCTAAAATGCTCGATCGTGCTTTTCCTGTCTGTGATTTTCATCAATCAACGATTTGAGCAATCTTCGATACAGATTTCCGCACCGAATCCCGGCAGAATTACGATGTGTCCTAGAGTCAAATCACCATAACTCGGCTCCCGCAAGGGGGCTATTTCTCTTTTAAAGCGAAAGTCTTAAAGTGAAAGTGGCGCGATCGAACTTTGCCATGATTCAAGCATTAAAGAAACCTGTCAGCTTCGACGAGTTCATCGATTGGTATCCAGAGAACTCAGCGACTCATTACGAACTACGTCGAGGATCAATTATCGAAATGCCAAAACCAAGAGGGAAGCATTCTGTCGTTGCAGGAGCGATTAGCGGTGAGGCGTTTATTGAAATTCGACGCTTAAGCCTTCCGTATATCATTCCGAAAGAATGCGTCGTTCGCTCTCTTGATGGTGATTCTGCCTATGAACCTGATGTAATTGTTCTAGATAGTGCTGCCTTGACAAATGAACCTCGCTGGGAGAAATCATCAGTGATCGAAAACGGCTCATCGGTTCGGCTCATCGTTGAGGTCGTGAGTACAAATTGGCGCGATGACTATCTGACAAAATTAGCAGAATATGAAGCGTTAGGTATCCAAGAATATTGGATTGTTGATTATGCAGGTTTAGGTGGTCGAAGATTTATCGGGAATCCAAAGCAACCAACGCTTTCTGTTTGCGAATTGATCGACGGGGAATATGAGATTCGACAGTTTCGAGGAAGCGATCGTATTCTTTCCCTAACTTTTCCAGATTTTGCCCTAACTGCCGAACAGATATTTTCAGCCGAATAATTACGCTTCCGCTCGGAAAATTTGTTCTGCTGTCAGTTTCAAATTTCCAAAGATAGAGGAAACGATGCCCCCATTTCTCCGAAATCGTTGAACTAGTTTGTTGTAGCTTTACGCACATGAAGTTACAGAAGATAATAATTTTATATAGGCTGGACTTAATTTGACTAAGTAAATATATGAAACAAGTTTATGCCTGATGTTTAACAATGACCAGAAATTCGATGTGGCGAATAGCTAGAAAAGCTGCGATTGCTCCTGCAAAATGGGCTTTTCGAGCGAAGACTATTCCAGGGAAAATATTCAAAGGTTTACTTGTTTTCTCGCTTTACACGAGTCCTCTGAGAATGCTGCCGAAAGCTCCGCCCGTATACCAAGCAGACCGATCTCCTCAAATAAGTACATCCGCCGAGATTTTTGAGCAAGAACTAAAAGCCGACCTAATCGGCAATCAGGTTGACTCAGAAAAGAGCTATGCGAGAGAAGTAGTTGAAGCTTGGAAGGCGCAGACAGCACGGTTGTAGTAGATCTCAGGTCTATGAATCTGCTCTTTCAAGTGCCTGTTCTGATCTGAAGGAATGGCATGGAGATGTAGATGAGATTGCTCGTGTTGCCCAAAGAGAAAACCAGCAGACTGGCGTTTCAAGACCTCTAGAACAATATAGGTTCTGGTATCAGGCAAAATTTAAGGCAGCTAAGAAAGCGGGTTGTTGACCTAGAATCAAACAAAAGACGAGGAGCAAGACCCATGCCTCACTCCTCGTCCGGGAAATAGAATCAATCTTGCTAATTGATGACTTCTGCAAGTTCTACCACTTGTCCGTGATAGTCTTTCACTAAGAAGTTCAGCGGTTTCTCACGACGGATTTTGTGCTTGATGCCGCGAGATTGAACCCGCAGCAGAATTTGATCCAAGCAATCTCGATCGAAGCACACATGACGCTGACGATCCTTTTCACCGATCGTTGCTCCAGAAATCACATGAAGCTGGGTATTTTTCTTCAGTTGATACCACAGCCCGTCATTGCCGTTCCCGCGTGCGGTCGTACTGCCCATCGAACCCGACAAATACATGGGATTCACGCCTGCCGTTCCTAGCGACTGTTCGTAGTTGTAGTAATAGTGCAACGGCACTTCAGCAACCGCTAGTTTCAGCATTCCGCCATAAAAATCGCGGGCGCTTTCGAGATCAGAAACCATAACCGTATGAACTTTCGGGGCGCTCGTCAGGAAGAGCCACATCGCTACAGCGTACGCGCCGAGCAACATAACCATAATGCCTTGAGTGGAAAACAAGCTATCCATAGATAAAAAGTGACTAATGCAACGGGCTGCCTAAAGAAGTCCATTTATTCTATCAACACTCAAGCGAGAGCATCCGCAAGCTTTAGAAAATCACAACGTTTTCTCGGACACATCCATAAAAAAAGTGTGCCGTTTTGCTTCAGGACTGTATATAGTAATTAATTCGACTCTGACACTATTTATGAAAGCTGTAGCGATTCCAACCTTTCCAGAGGCACATCACCCGATCGTTAAAGCGTTGTTTCATCACAGCGATCAAGAACTCCTGACGCTGTTTCAGCGCTATCCTGATTCGGGGCAGTTCTTTGTCGCGCTGTTTTGTCGCTACAGCCCGATCGTATATTCACTGATTTCACGATCTGCCCGTTCTCCGGTGCAGTCTGAATATCTGCTGGCGTTAATCTGGCGACACGTTTTTCACGAATTAGCCGGAGTCGATCTTCGGGCATTTAGTCAAAGCGGCTCAACGTTTCAAACTTGGCTCTTAGCAGTCACGGCATCGGGGATCAATGAAGCCGAACTGCCTGCGGTTGAGGATATTCATTACGATATTCGATCGATGTCGCCGCCGTTCTGGTGTTATCTCGATCGTACTTTGGAACAGTTGCCGCCTGCAACTCGATTTATGGTTGTGATGTCGCAGACGTTCCACTGGAGCGAAACCCGGATTGCAGCCTATTTACAGGCAGAAGGCGAACAGATTAGCCCCGACGAAATCAAAGCGCAGTTGCAAGAAGGATATCGACTGCTAGAAAAACTTTTGCCCGAAGACATTAGAACGATCTATCTCGGTGGGAATTCTAGAGAGCAAGAGTCGGTTTCCGAGTTGGAGGCTGACGACGCAAGCCTAGAAGAACTCGAATTTTTCTAATGTTGACTCTCAAACTGATTGGATCGATTGCTGGAATTTTACTGCTCACCGGAACGCCTACGTTTGCCTCTAGTCTGACGCGCCAGTTACACGCGCCCGTTCGGACTCAAGACGAAACCAGAGAAACTGCCGATCGCTTAGTCGAAACCGGGATTCAAGCGCAACAAAACGGATCGCCAGAGCAAGCGATCGCGAATTGGCAACGAGCGATCGACATTTATCGCCATGTCGGAGAAGTTCCGGCTCAAGGTCGTGCATATGATCTTCTCGGCATGACTTATATTCATCTCGGTCGCCTAAATGAAGCTGAAGATGCCTTTCGTCGCAGTTTGGGAGTTGCACGAGATTTGAATAACTCGATTAGCCAAATCTACGGATACAACAACGTTGGACAAGTGATTCTCCAACGCGGTCAAACTCGCGAAGCGGCAAAATCGTTTGAGGAAGGATTGAGTGTGGCGCGGAGCATCAAACATCAAGCCGGACAAGGATTATCACTGAGTAATCTGGGGTTTGCGAATTATGCTCAGGGCAAGTATCGAGAAGCGATCGCGTCTCTCGAACAAGCCCGCACCTTTCGAGATCAAGCAAAAGATCCGGTCGGAGCGGCAAACACTTTGAATCATTTAGGTGAGGCGTATTTAGCGATCGGTGATGCTCGATCGGCTTATAGCGCTCACGATCGAGCGATGACCCTAGCACAACAAAGCGGCAATCAATCGGCTCAGTTTCGAGCATTTGACGGGTTGATGCTGGCGTATCGCGGCATAGGACAAGAAAATCGCTTTGTCGAAATGTTGAATCAGCGGATTGCAATGGCAACTCAGAAGAATGATGCTTGGCAGATGTTAACTTCGCTGAAGATGATGGCACAACACCAACAGCAAACGGGTAAATTGACGATGGCTGAAACCTACTATCAACAGGCGTTTTCAGTCGCTCAACGATTAAATGCAACGAGAGAGCAAGATTATTTGACAGAACAACTGGGACAACTGCGAGCGCACAAGTTCAAATGGTAAACCTTTCCGAGCGTTTTCACTTTTAGCGAGTCACTGGATTATGAAACGATTTTTCTACTTGTCTGCAATTCTGGTTTTGTTTACGGGCTGTCTTCCCGTCGCTCCTTTCCTTCCTTCTAATCGGACAGAAAATAATACACCAGCCAGTCCTGCAAGCAGTCCAGCCAGCGAACCGAAGCCTGAACCCAAGAAAAGCAAAGTTGATCAAACCGTGCTGCGTGTCACTGCCGCTCAACTCAATCGCTCTGTTCCACAGCAGATCGACGAAGAAACAACGCTGACCAGGGTGGATGTTCAAGAAGACGGACTTCTCTATAACTTCCAGCTTGTCACCAAAACGTCTGCTGACCTGAATGCAGATGCCAAAGAAATCATCCGCAATGTCGTTAAAGAGCGAGTTTGCGCCGATCCTGCTACCAAAGCAAATTTGAAGGATGGTTATTCTTTCTACTATTCCTACGTGGGCAAGGATAAGCTACCTGTTACCAAATTCGCGGTCGCCCCGAAGGATTGCGGCTTTAATTAACTTGGGTTCAACGAGTCTTTCCGCTTCGATTCCATCGGATTCACACTGAATTTATCACTGAGAATCCGATCAAATCGATGGCGAAACGTTCAACTACTGGATGAATGCCGTTCAATTCTAAGAGGCGGGCATACCGTGAACCTTGCCATTCGGCATGATTGCACCTTGGAGATTGGCTCCGGTGAGTTTGACCATCACTCGATCGTCAAATCCCACTTTCGCCCCCCGTAAATCCGCCCCCCGTAAATCGGCTCCACTCAAATCCGCCCCGATCAAATTCGCCTCTCGCAAATCAGCCCCACACAAATTTGCCTCTAGCAAATTCGCCCGAAACAGATTTGCTCTCTCTAGTTTCGCGCCTTCAAGATTTGCCTTGTGCATAAATGTATCGCTCAAATCCGCACGAGACAGATTCGCTCGACTCAAGTTATACCCAGAAAGATCTTTTTCTTTTAAGTTCTGTCCGCTCAAATCTTTTCCGGTCATGTCCGGCATTTGAGGACGGGCAGGGGATTTCGGTGGATGATGGTATTCCGCCCGGTAGTGTGACTGACGATAGTAATTTTGAGTGTTGTCAGTCGATTTCGGTGGCTCGGCTTTGGGATTCGGCTCTGATTTGTGATTGTTGTCTGCCGACCGATTCTGCCCGTTCGACTGCTGTGAATAGTTCGGACGGGGATAAGGCTGATACGTTTGATAGTTCGGTCGAGTCCGATCAGAATGTCCGTTTGTTGAATGACCATTCGAGTGCCCATTATTAGAATGACCGTTCGTCGAGTGACCGTTACTAGAATGACCATTCGACGAATGTCCATTAGAAGCTTGCCGTCCGTTCGGGGATGAAGTCGGGGGACGGTAATAGTAGGACTGATAGTAAGTTTGCGAGGAAGGTTTCGGTTGAGCCGCAGCAGGTTTCGCCGCTGTGCCGTTTTTGAAATGCGATCGTAAAATATCCCGTGCGTGATTCAGTTCCTTGATTTTCGCCTCGGCTTTTTGCACCAAGCGCGGGTTGTCTTTAGGCACACGATCGGGATGCCAAATAAACACAAGGTCTTTATACGCCTGGTTCACCTCTTCGAGTGTTGCCCCAGACTCTAGTCCTAGTACTTGATAGCAGCGCTCAATCTCGCCCATCTACTTCACCATCCTGCGCGATCGACTTGTAACGTCTGTGATTACTCACTCACTCATTCTCCTGGAATGAAGTAGAAAGTCCGCTTTGATTCAGTCTACCGGGTTCTTCTGCTTCCTGCCTCAGAATAAAGAGTGATTTAATCTCGTTAACTAAACGATTAGCTTTTTAAATCAATCAAAAAAGGGAACGAGGCTTTCTTCATGGTAATCAAGCCTCATTCCCTTTTGATCGGACTGAACGGAAAGTTAACGGAAAATTCCGAAGATGCCAAGGGCAGGACCTAAGACACCTCCAATGCCTTCAGTAAAGCTCTGGAAGCCAGTCTTCCGAATCACGATCGTATCGCCTGCTTGCAGCGGAGGATTTTTCGCTTGATCAATGCCGCGTGCGAAATCGATATCGACACTTCGACGATCGACGGTTCCATTGGGCTGGAGTCGAATGAATTCGACCTGATTGCGTTTTGCACCTCGCGCAAATCCACCTGCTGCCAAGATAGCTTGGTTCATGGTGGTGTAAGGCGCGACCTGTACGGCTCCGGGTCGTTCCACCTGACCAACCACGTTAACGGTGATCAGTTCGGGTGAAATTACACCCCGACCCATAATCGCGGCATCTTCTGGAGTCACGCTTGCGGTTGCCATCGGCACGATCACGCGATCGCCTTCTTGTAAGATGAGGTCTTGTTTCGCGTCACCTTCCCGCAACAAGCTCATCAAGTTGACTTTAATCACTTGCTCATTGCCGTTCGAGACGGTTCGGCGAATTTCGATATCGCGAATGTCCGCACGTTGCGTGATGCCGCCTGCTTGCTGAAGTGCCCGTGTGACCGTGGGTGCTCTCAGGCGTTGAGTCACGGTGGTGACCGGAGCGGCTCCGGGAGCGGCGGGCGTTGCGCTCGGATCGGGTTGAGAAATAGTCTCACCGCGAACGGTTTGAGGTCCGGGACGGTTGACTTCGCCTGCCACGATCACGCTGATTGCTCGATCGAAACTCGCGCCTAAACTGGAGTTCGACAGTTCAGCGCCGAGTGTTGCATTCAAGGTCGTTGCAGCCGGAACCACAACAGTGTCGCCGTCTCGCAGTTGGACATCTTGCGAGAGATCTCCACCCGTCAGCAAGCGGCTGAGATCGACTTTGAAGTTTTGCGTCCCACCGCCGCCTGGACGACGACGAATGATTTCGACTTGTTTAAGGTCTGCGGACTGCTTGATGCCGCCTGCCATTTGCACCATGCGGCTCAGCGTTGGAACTCCAGTGTCGCCTAGCGGGGTTGTATAAGTTCCAGGACGTGCCACTTCTCCAGAGACTGCGACCTGAATCGGACGAGCCGCCAAAAGCGTCACGGTGATTACAGGACGAGTTAAATATTCACTGTAGCGGCGAGAAATCGTATCCGAAGCCTGCCGTAATGTGAGTCCTTGGACGGCGACTCCTCCAGCCAATGGCAAGTTAATCGAACCATCCGCCATCACTTGATATTCACCGGTGTACTCTGGTACTCCAAAAATATCGATGCGGACACGATCGCCAGAGCCGAGTAAATAGCCTTCATCGACTCGCACAGAAGGCGCGGATTGTTGGGCAGGGGGGCGACTTCCGGCATTTTGCGCCATCACAGGAGTCGCGGTTGCCATCAATCCGAGTAGTGTTGCCAGCATCAGCGGGTTAGGCTGAACCTTTCTAACTGCTGAATTCAAATCCATAGATCTCTTAAGTCTCCTAAGCACAAACAGTCCGATTCATTTCTGCGATCGCAGCCTGATACACCCCTAGCGTTTCCTGATGCACTCGTTCGACTCGCAGCCAGTCTATATTAGTCCGGGCGCGAATTTTCCAGGCTTCCAGGTCTTCCCGACATTTCAAGAGCATCGAAAGCGCTCTTGAAAGCGCCTTTACATCTCCGACGGGAACGAGTTGCCCTGCCTGTCCTCCATCGAGGACTTCCGGGATACCGTCTACGTCGCTGGCAACGATCGCACATCCAGCTTCCCGTGCCTCAGAGAGCGCCAGTCCAAACGGCTCTTGACGCGAGGCGAGGACAAATACGTCCGTTGACATGAGATAGCGTTGCGGTTCAGTTTGAAATCCCTCAAAATGAATCCGCGATCGATGAGGGCTGTCTTTGGCTTGCCGCTCAAACGCTGCTCGATGAGGACCGTTTCCTACCAAATATAGATGGGCAGTTGGATGTTCGTCAGCTACCTGCACAAAGGCTTCAATTAAGTCATATATTCCTTTGCGGTGATACAGTCCGGCTACGGTTGTAATGGCAGGATGCTGGAGTGGCAAAGGTTTGACGTGATCAAGCGATGGGTGTCTAGGGGTTCCGATCGTGCCGTTAGCGACGACGTGCAGTTTCCGTACAGGAATACCGCGATGTTGCATCGATCGCGCAACAGAGCGACTAACGGCGATGACCCTATCAGCGATTCCCATCAAAACCGCGTGAGATTGCCACTCGTTGTGAACGGTTGAAACCAAGACATAGCTTGCATTTCCGCGTAGTAGCTTGGCAAGAATGACACCTGTCACCATGTGCGTATGGACAACATCCGGTGAAAATACTTGCGTAATGTCTCTAAATTTCTGAGTAATATTTAGCACTTCAAACGGCGATCGTGGATTTGCGATCGTAAAATGCCGGATCTCATATTGCTTCATCAAAGATTCATACTCACCGCCGCTGGACGCGATCGCAACCTCGAACCCAGCCTGTGCTTGATAGCAAGCGAGATCGATCGCGGCGTTGACAATTCCATTTCCGATATCTTGAACGTGGTTAAGGACGTGGAGAATTCGCATCAGCGTTCGACAAGTAAGCGTTCGATGAGATCAACGTATTGGTCAACGATGCGATCGCGCTCGAATTCAAGAGAACGACGTTTGAGCGCAGCACGATCGACAGGTGAATCAAGCATTTCTAAAATGGCGATCGCCATCGTTGCGGGATCTGCAACTGGAATTAGCCTACCGTATTTTCCGTGATCGAGAATTTCGGCAGGTCCGCTAGGACAATCCGTAGAAACAACAGGGGCACCACAGGCGAGTGCTTCCGCAACCACGTTTCCGAATCCTTCAAATCGAGAGGATAGCGCAAATAACGATGCTTTAGATAAATAAGCATAGGGATTCTCAGTAAATCCGGGCAGTGCTACATCCGATTCGAGTCCAAATTTCTGAATCAGGGCTTCTAGGGCGGCTCGATCGTCTCCCTCTCCCAAAATCATCAATCGAGCCGGACGGTTTTCTCGCACTTTCGCAAATGCTGTAATCAGGGTGGGGAAATCTTTCTGGCTGACCAATCGCCCAATTCCTAAAATTACGGGCGGCTCTCCAGAATTAAACCAAGGATGATCGATCGAGATTTCACTTTTCTGAAAAACTTCCTGTGTGACCACCGGATTGTAAATGACTTGAATGCGATCGACCGGGAGCCGAGTTAATCCTGCCACATCTTCCGCTGTTCCGATCGAAGCTGCCACAATTGCGTCACATTTGGGATACAGCCAGCGCACCATTCGCGATCGCGCCTTGCCAAAAGTCCGTCCCTGGTGATTCTTAAATTGCTCAGATAGATAAGTCTGGACACACATCACAATTTGAGTGGAAACCGTTGCGGGTCGTGCCCAATATGCAGAACTCAGAATGTCTAACGCGGAGAACAAGATCGCGGGCTGTTCTTTTTCTAGGTACCGACGAAGTGCGATCGTTTTCGTCACCACGATCGGAAAAGTCGCCCGTAAATCAATTAACCGAATTTCGAGCGGAATATGATCGAGATATTCTCCTCTTGCCTCAGCAAGAACTAGATCAACCCGCCAACCCCGCTCTGCAAGTCCGATCGCTAAATACAGCATGGCGCGTTCGGCTCCACCACCTGCAAGAGTAGGCAGAAAAATGCTAATTAACGGCTTGGGTCTAGACTGATGAGCGGTCATACTTCAAACGAAGAATAAAACTCTAGCATGAGGCAATTCTTAAATTGGCGCTTCTCTCTGTAGTTTGGAAGACACGGAACTATCCGTAACGATTCGATATGTCGATCGAACTATCTCTTTAGAACGACTCAGCCAACCGTTTCTGTAAATGCTGTTGAATTTGAGCATTTGTTTTAGCTAGATGAAACTTTTCGCGTGCTCGCTGTTGGGCAGTCATCGCAACTTTAGATACTTCGGTATGTAATTGGCGGCACAGTTCGATCGCATTTGCTAATTCTTTCGGATCGTTCGGGGTCGTGAGCCATCCGGTCACTTCTGGATCGATTAACTCGATCGCGGCTCCAGCTTTTGCGGCGATCGTTGGTTTTCCACAAAGCATCGATTCTACAATCACTCTTCCAAACGGTTCAGCGGCAGTAGAAGTATGAGCGACGACATCACACAGTTTCATTAACGGAATGACATCATCACGGAAGCCGAGAAATTTAACGCGATCGTGCAGATTTAATCGATCGACCTGTTGTTTTAATTGCTGAACGTATTCTTGCTCTCCGAACAAAGCATCGCCCACGAAGATCGCACAAACCGTAGGATCGCAATACTGTAGAGCTTTGAGTAAAACGTGCTGTCCTTTCCAGGGCGATAGACGGCTGAAGTGTCCAACGATGAAGCGGTTTTCCAGAGTGAGAGACGATCGCAATTCTGTTGTATCAATCTCGTTCTCATACGGTTCAAGATCAAATCCGTTGTAGACCACTTCAACCAATTTTGAATTTCCGCCTGCTTTAATAAAGGCATCTCGACTCGCCTGAGAATTCGCAATCACTAACTTCGCTCGATTAGCCATTAGAACGGCTAATCGGCGATTCGTGTTGCTGAAGTGGTCGGGAGAAAGAATATCGTGCAAATGATAAACGAGCGGACAGCGAGAAATCGAACTTGCGATCGCGCCAACCACCAAGGCTTTTTGAGTATTGGCATAAATTGCGTCGTACTGACGACTCAGGACAGCGACGCGATTAATTAAAGGAATCAACTGGCTGAGACTGAGTAAGCCAGCGATCGCGCCGCTCGATTTCCGAACTGCGATCGCTTTTTGCGCCAAAACCTGAACCGGAATCTTTCGCTGCTCTAAACGCTGCCGAAAATCCCCATCTTCAAACAAGCCAACCAAACAAGACTCTCGGTAAGCTGCGGCAATATCAAGCAGGCAAAGTTCAGCACCACCAGATTTACCCGTTTGATCTAGAAATAGAAGCTTCACTCCATAATCCTCGTGCTGCTACGAGCAACCCACTGTGAAATCTAATTGGCTGTAGAAAATCTACCTATCGGATGATTCAAGCCAACTATAGATTCTGTCAAGCTGATCAATAGTAACCAGTCCATACTGCCAAAGAATCATTGGCAAGGGTCCTGGATTCTGTTCACGGTAGCGCAGAGCAAGCGCGATCGAGGATGTCGAAAGCGAGAGTTCTTCTTGAAGGAAGCGAATAAACTTTGAATGGGTAGCAGCGAGCATCAGACAGTCACCTCCGGGTCAATAGGGGAGCAAACGCACCCAATTATGGGTAAGCAAATTGAGCTTGGAAGCAGTGAGTAGCCAGTACAGAAGGTGGACTACGGCGGCAAAGAACTCGAATCATTCGATTCGGGGGGCAAGTTCTAAGTTGAAAACAAAAATTCAGGTTAATTCTATTCTGCCGAAGCCTGTTTTACTAGGGAGAAACGTGCAATTCTTTCTGTAATTAAGCTGGAACATTAATTTAGCTTCTGGTTACCGAAAGCGTCTCTATCTAAAGTTTGGTTGTGAAATGTCATCCACCCTAGGGGCTTGCTATTTCTTTCTATATAATTAATATTAATATTAAGTGCAGAGCGTAAGCCAAGATACAAATAAAATCTAACTTATTCCAAAAAAATTAAGAATTGGACGCTGTGTTTCTATCGGAAATAGAAACACTCAATATTTAGGTATAGAAAGTCTTTTCGCTTCGATTGCTTCTTGCCCTGAAATGGCAGGGCGGGATCTGGCAACGAACGACATTTTCAAACGTTCTTCTAGTTGCGAATTTGCTGAATCGTAATGCGATCGCCGACCTTTAATCCCAGTTCTGCGGCTCTGCCTCCCCGAAGTTCAATCACCTGATCGATGTCTTCAGTCGCAGATCCATAAGTGGGGCAAGGATCAGCTTTACAAGGTGGCACATTTGCCGCGATGAATCGAACCTCACCTTTTCGCAGAAACAGCATATCGAGCGGAATCAGGGTGTTTCTCATCCAAAACTGAGTGGGACGCGGCGGATTAAACGGAAAAAGCATTCCGCGATCGTCTGCCAAACTCGTCCGAAACATTAAGCCTGTCGCCTGTTCATCGGGCGTTTTCGCAACTTCTAGCTTGATCACTTGATCGCCAGCCTTAAACGATGCGGTCAGCGGTAGAACTTGTCCCATTGCAGAAGGAGTCGTAATCGGGGCTGGAGATTCAGACGGGGAGGGTTTGGCTTCAAGTCCAGAACAACCGAGTAGCAAGACTCCCAAGCTTAAACACAGAATTTGACACTTCATGACTCTCTCAAAACATAACCAACGCCACGAACGGTTTGAATCAGACGTTTTTCGCCTTCATCTTCAATCTTCAAACGCAAATATCGAATGTAAACTTCGATCACATTCGATTCGCCTACAAAATCGTAACCCCAAACATTTTCTAGAATCTGTTCTCGTGTCAGAACTTCGCGAGGATGTTCCATCAAATATTTAAGCAACTCGAATTCTTTCATCGTTAAATCGATCGCTCTTCCATTTCGCAATGCCTGACGAGTCGATAGATCTAAAACTAAATCCCCAAACCGGAGTTGCTCACTGCTGGGTATATCTGGCTTCAAATACATCCGCACCAGTCTCAAGAATTCCTCAGAGCGATAAGGTTTGAGAAAATAATCATCTGCTCCCGCTTCAATGCAAGCGACACGATCGTCAACGGTATCCCGCGCCATTAAGAGCAATACCGGAGTCCGAGCGCCTGTCGTTCGTAAATCGTGGCAAAACGTCAAGCCAGAATCGCCATCGAGTAAGCGATCGACCACAATCAGCGAGGGATGTTTCTCGATCGCTTGTCTGAGTCCAGCACGCGCATCATGAACCACGATCGTGTCATAGCCTGATTCTTGTAAATCCAGACTGACATGATGAGCAAGAGATTGATCGGTTTCAACGATTAGAACGCACGGAGTGGCATCGGCAATACTCATAAATCGTTCGGGTTTAATTCACGCCGTCATTCTAACCATAGACGCGCAAATCGTCTAAAGTGCCGCAATTTCTTAGCATTCTTCAGCGGAAGGTTTCGCGACATGCGGTAAACCCCAACCGAGTTTTTCTCTCAAAATGTGGAAGAATTCAGGCGGTTTCAATCTGACAAATCGAGCGGGATAAGGGGCTTTTTGGATACAAACGCGATCGTCTGGCAAAACATAACACCCAGCATTTCCATCGGCGGTTAAAACTAATCGATTCGGAATCGCTGGATAAATTGTCACAGGTTCGCTATTGGTAAAAACAAGTGCCCGTGATGCCAAAGAATGCGGGCAGATCGGCACCAGAATCATCACGGGCACACCTGGAACAATCACCGGACCGCCAGCCGAGAGCGAATAAGCAGTCGAACCCGTAGGAGTCGAGACGATAATGCCATCAGCAGCAATGTCTACACGAGTATGCCGTCCAACTTCGATTTCAAAGTGGCACATACTGGTCAGCGGTTCGCGGTGAATCACAATTTCGTTCAGACAAAGCGCTTCCCAGAACATCACATCATCGCGGACGATCTGCACCCACAGCATCGTTCGTTCTTCGATTTCGTACTCTCCGGCTAAAAGAGACTCGATCGCACTTGGTAATTGATCAAGCAATACCTCGGTCAAAAATCCCATGTGTCCGGTATTGACCGCCAGCAGGGGAATATGACAAGCCGCAACCTGGCGAAATGCAGAAAGAACCGTACCATCGCCACCGAGGACGATCGCGAATTTCATTTCTGCATCAAACCCAGGCGGAACTAATCGATCGATCGGGGTATGACAGACTGGGCTTTCCGGTGAGGCATAGCCTAAAATTCCACCTGCACCGGGAGCCAAGACGACTTCCCAGCCAAGCGAAACTAACTTGTCTTCAATCTCAGACGCAACCCGACAAGCAACTTCTTTTCCGTCGTTGTAGATAATGCCAGCTTTCGGCACAACAAAAACCTATCCTAAATAATCATGTGATTTCTCATCTTAGAATCGAGGATACGCTTTCTTGGTGCGCTCTTTCTTTTTCTTGGCTTGCTCTTGGGCATATTCGACTTCTTTGAGCTTTTTCATGATCCGGCTGAAATACTCCTGCATATAGGCTTCCAGCGTAGTCATCTCCTGCGAATTCAAGCCCAAAACTTGATAAGTCTCATCCATCGAAGCCGTCAACGATTTTCCAGTCGCGACCACTTCAGTAAAAGCAAGTCGATCGGCAATATTCCAAGTCCACTGAAAGAATTGAGCAATCTTTCGAGAAGCCCGAACAACTCCGATCGGGGTTTTGATCACTTTGGCATCTTTACCCGATAGCCGTTCGCAAAGCTTGATAATTTCGTCTGAACTCCAAGCTTTCGACCCAACGACCGGAAGCGTTTTTCCGATCGAGTCCGGTGCTTTGAGCGCTTGAACGGCGAATTTTGCGATGTCGATCGTATCCATGTAAGCAGTCGGGGCAGTATTTCCCATCACCCAGACGCTTTGCCCTTCGAGAATCGGAATCGCGTATTGCCCGATTAAGCCTTGTAAGAATCCACAGGGGCGCAGAATTGTGTAATTTAGCCCTGATTCCGCTAAGAATTTCTCGGTGCAGGTTTTGATTTCCATTAGCGGAACCTGTGGAAATTTCTCGGCATCAAGGATCGAGAAGAAAATATAGCGATCGACTCCTGCCGTTTTTGCTGCTTGAATTAAGTTAACTTTGCCAGTCCAGTCGATTTCCTTAATGCTGCGTGAATCAGTCGCACGCGCAGTCGCAGCATCAATCACCGCTGTCACACCCTCAAACGCTGCGGGCAACGTGTCTGGATAGCAGATATTTCCGGTGACGAGTTCGGCTCCCCACTCTTTTAAGAAGGCGGCTTTTCTGGGGCTACGGACTAGACAGCGAACCTTGTATCCCTCATCTAATGCGCGACGAGTAATCTGTCTTCCCAAGGTGCCAGTCGCACCCACAATCAATACGCTCATGAGGAGTTATGTGACAAATTGTTAACTTTTCGCTAGATTCTATCAGAAATCACGCATCTAAAGCGCAGTAAGCGCGATCGAGTTTCTGATCTCTAAAATCGAACATCCCTTATCGTAGCGTAGGTCAAGGAATGTAACGGATTTCTTTGCTCAAGGTGAAATTCTCATTTATGTTGTCTGGGTGAGTGCGCTACGCTGAGAATATCTACGATCGTGGCAGGTTGCGTTCTGAGTCGATATCTATGTCCAATCCTGATGTTGCAATTTCTACGGTTGAGCAGTGTGCTGATTCTCATCCGGTGAATTTAAATAATGTTCGATCGTTGCAGCGTGACCTTTTGAGTGTCGAAAAGTCACAGCGAATGGCGGAATTTTTTAGCCTGCTCGGTGATGCGAACCGCCTCAGAATTCTGTCTGCGCTCTCGGTGCAGGAATTGTGTGTGTGTGATCTCGCGGCTGCGGTAAAAATGACCGAATCTGCGGTTTCACATCAATTAAGAGCTTTACGATCGATGCGATTGGTGGGATATCGCAAACAAGGACGCAACGTGTTCTATTCGCTCAAAGACCATCACGTTTTCAATCTGTATCGTGAAGTCGCTGAACATTTAGACGAAGAAGAGTGAAGGAAATCGATCCGCCACTCTCGCTTTCTTGAAATTACTCTTCGCCACCTTGCAATCTGAGCAGCAAAAAGCCAAGCGACAACCCAACCAAAATCAGGGTGAACGCTAGGATTGCGGTGTTAAAAATTTCTCCAGCCATTGTGCAATTCTCCTCTTAAACAGCGATCGAATCATCAATTTACGTATTGTAAAGCAGTTCAGTCACCCTCTCTTCACATCATGACTCGTTTAATCATTTCAATGGGTGATCCTGCCGGAATCGGTGCAGAGGTCATTCTCAAAGCGTTATTTGATCGCCCAACTACTGATATTACGATCGCTGGAAATCGCGCTTATTTGAACGAACTCTACGATCGCCTCCGCTCCGATTCAAATCTTGCAAATCCAAACGATCTGAACGTTCTAGATCTCGATCTTCCTGGAGAAATCACGCTCAGCAAGGAAAGTGCAATCAGCGGTGAAGCGAGTTTTCGATATTTAGAAACGGCAATCGATCGCACATTAGCAGGCGAATTTGATGGAATTGTCACGGCTCCGATCGCAAAATCTGCTTGGAAAGCCGCAGGTCACATTTATCCAGGACAAACCGAACTCTTAGCCGAAAAAGCTGGAATCGATCGCTTTGGCATGATGTTTGTTGCTCGATCGCCTCACACCGACTGGACATTACGCGCACTCTTGGCAACAACCCACATTCCACTCAAGCAAGTTCCAGAAGCGCTCACCTTTGACGGACTGACTCAGAAGTTGGAATTACTCATCGAATGCCTTGAGGAGGCGTTTGGAATCGATCAGCCGCGAATTGCGATCGCAGGACTGAATCCCCACAGCGGCGAACAGGGACAACTCGGACGCGAAGAAATCGATTGGTTGTCTCCCTGGCTGGAATCGATGAGAAAACAATTTCCTCACGTTCAATTGGATGGGTTATTGCCACCTGATACGATGTGGGTTAAACCAGGTCAAGCCTGGTTTGGTTCCGGTCGTGGTTCGGCTCATGATGCTTATCTAGCGCTGTATCACGATCAGGGATTAATTCCGGTAAAATTGATGGCGTTCGATCGCGCTGTGAATACCTCGATCGGGCTTCCCTTCGTGCGGACTTCTCCGGATCATGGAACCGCATTCGACATCGCTGGAAAGGGAATTGCTGATGCAACCAGTATGAAAGCCGCGATCGATTTCGCGATCGAACTTGTTCAGCGTCGGTCATCATTCTTACCAATCAAAGCAATTTGATTCTCTAATGCTTGTTCCGGACCTTCATCTGTCAAACTTAGGGAAGACAACAAAATTTTGCTAAATTCACTACAATTTGCAGTGAGGTTGAATGTTAGGGGTTGTTGACTTTGGCAATACATCTTAAATTTTTAGCTCAGAAATGAGGTAGAAAATAAGAAGAATTCAGTATATCTCACTACAAAGTTACGCTGTTTGGAGGAGACAGACGGCGAAAGGCTTTGGACTTCTTAATTTGTTAATTAGGTTGATATCTTCGATTCCCAGATTTCTCAGGAAGGTAGACCCATGCTTCAGACTGCACAGTACTCGCTTGGCATGATTCAAGACGAAGTACGACATCTCATTGACAGCGGACTTGTCAGCCGACAACAGCCGATTTATACGTTATGCAAGCACATCCCAGCCCGTGAATGGATGCGCTTTGAAACCGAATTAGAGCGATATGATTTCCTGCTGCGCGATCGCATTGGCGATTTGATGTGCCAGGAATGCTGGGACAACGACTAGGGAAAGATGCACCGAGAATCAGACGCTTTTTGAAACCTGTCTGATTCTCGCCCAAGATTAGTCTCGACTCCCAGCGAAGACTTTATCCGCACTTCCGGTCATATAGATTCTGTTATCGGTTGCCCATTCGATTTGGAGACAGCCGCCGGGTAATTCGATCGTGGCTCGTCGATCGCATTTCTGATTTAGCACTCCTGCGACCAACGACGCACAAGCTCCCGTTCCGCAAGCAAGCGTGATCCCGGCTCCTCGCTCCCAAACTCGCATTTTCAGGTAGTCCGATCGCACAATTTCAATAAATTCGGTATTGGTTCGCTGTGGGAAAACGGTGTGATTCTCGAACAACGGTCCAATTTTTTCAAGCTCGATCGCTGCAACACTGTCAACAAACGTAATGCAGTGCGGGTTGCCCATACTGACACACGTCACATTCCAAGTTTGTCCTGCGACTTCAAGTGGCAGATTGATTACTTTCTGATCTGGAGCCGCTAACGTCGTTGGAATTTCTCCAGCCAATAACCGAGGTTCACCCATATCGACCGTGACTTGTCCGTTCGATTCAAACTTCGGAACCATCACACCCGCAAGGGTATGAATCCGATACTGTTCTTTTGATCGTCCAGTATCCGCAACTTCCAAATCCGCAATAAATCGACCCAAGCAACGAATTCCATTGCCGCACATTTCCGGCTCTGACCCATCAGAGTTAAAAATTCGCATTGTGTAATCGGTTCCATCTTGACCCGGAAGCGCAAAAATCACGCCATCCGCCCCGATCCCGAAATGTCGATCGCACCAGTCCACTGCCTCTTCAGGTGAGAGTTTTGGCTCAGTTGAGTCGCGATTATCGATCAAAATAAAGTCGTTGCCCAGTCCGTGATACTTTGTGAATTCGATCGTCATGATGAACAGTTACAGAAGTGTGTGAATTTTGGGGAATTGAGGCACTCTAGTAGGTTAGAACGGTTTCGATCGAGGACTTCCCCCAATGAGTATTGAACTAGATACCGGATTGCCAAGTACTCGTCAAATTCAGACGATTATTCGCGATGAAAAAGAAATCGAGATGAAGCTTTCCACAGGTGATTTGCTCACTGGGAAAGTCCGCTGGCAAGACCCTCATTGTATCTGCATCATGGATCACTATGACCAAGCAACGATCGTATGGCGACAATCGATCGTTTTTGTCAAACCTAAGATATAGATGTTCTTTTCTGACGAGACGATGGGGGCAAGATGCAAGTCTGGCTCCCATTTTTCTTAGAACCTGCGTTTTCTCGATCGATATTTTTCCAGAAATCCTAAAATTCCCGCTGCCAACTGCTCTGGATATTCCTCATGCAATCCGAGCGATCCGGGCATCCGATACACCTGCACCCCAGAAAAATGCGCTAACACTTCAATTTCCTGACGCGATTTCGGTGGCATCTGTTCACCAATTACCATCATTACGGGCACTGGGAGTGGCTGAAACCAGTTAAACCAATCTTGACGCGATCGCACTCGATCCAATCCCCCCGTCACGAAGGCGGCTGAAGCAAATCGCGCTCCTTTTTTCTTTGTCGTTTTCCATTTTTGCTCGATCAGTTCAGGCGTAATATTCTGCTGATCCGCGAAAACATGCCGCCTGTACATGAATTTCAAAAAGCGGCGAGTCGTATTCAAGATATAGAGAAACTGTCCCACGATCGGCAATCCAATCAGTCGCCGCAATATTCCATAAGCCCAACGGTGCTCGCCCATCGCCGTCGGTAAAGGACCTCTCCAAGTCGGACACACCAGCACAACCCATTCCCAAGGCGGCTGTTTTTGAGCCAACTCCATCACGTACCCTGCCGAGTGTCCCGCCGCGATGACGACGACAGGTTCAGAAAACATCGTCTGAACAAAACTCCGCAAACAAGTTTCATACAGTGCAGGCGTGTATTGAACGGTTGGACGTGACGAATCTCCGAAACCCACCCAATCGATCGCATAAACCTGATACTGATCCGCCAACTCTTTCGCCAATCCTCGCATCTCCGATCGACTCGATACCGAACTCAGAGCAGGCAGTAACAGAATCGGCTTTCCCTCCCCCATCACTTCATACACCAGAGTTTGCGGTTTCCCCTTCCAACTCCAGTGATGTTCACGAATTGTGCCACCGATTCCGATCAACGACTCAATCACAGGAATAGGAGAATCTTGGCTCATGTCGGTTTCCTCAGTCTGGAGATCTCATTCAGTCCCCCATTGTGCAACAAAAAAGGTAGTCCACGACCTGTGAACTACCGAGATTGGACAGAGGAAAGCCTGCAAAAAAATCTACTCAGCGGGATTGTTTTGACGACGACGAGCCACCAGACCCGCAGCACCCAGACCAAGCAGCGAAAGAACGATCGACGGTTCAGGCACTTTTTCACCCTTGAGCACTCTCAAGTTTTTCTCACCAACATCCACAACGAAGACTGCATCATTGAAATCGCGATCGGAGTTCTGATTTTTGCCACCCGTCGCGCCCAATGCACCGTACAGGTCTTCAAAGCCCAGCAGGATGTGACGAGTACCGATCGCGTACGCTACAACGTGTTGCAGTCCGTCTGCGTTCTGACCGGTCTGTGTACCGAAAATGTTGGTTCCGCCGCTAAAACCATTAGCTTTCAATCCGAAATCAAGCAGAGATCCGCCGTTAATGTTGCCCAGTTTCACAGTGTCGCCCAGTTTGAGAGCATTACCGCCCCAAGCACCGACACAGCCTGCACCTGAGCAGGAAATATCGTTGAAGATCAGCCCTGATGTGTTTGTGGTTCCGGTGGAAGTGAAAGCGAGTTGGTTGCGGAATCCAGCCCCTTCATTAATGAAAGAAACGCTCACATCATGAGCAAATTTCAGATTCAATTTGGTGGGATCAAGCAGAAATTGTTCGCTGTTTGGAATCGCGACGCGCTCTTGCTGAACGTATTTTTGATAAGGAGCGTCATCGAATCCGGCTTGCTCTTTGCTGTAGATGGTGGGCTGCGTCCAGGAGCTACTCCAATTAAACGCAGACGCAGAAGGAGCATGAATCAAAGCTCCAGTCATTGTGGCAGCAGTCACGGCGAAACCAGTCAAAAATTTGCTTTTCATTTGGCAGTCAAGATGAAGTGCAGCTAACTCTAGAAGTTCAGGCTCCCGAAAATCGGTTGCTTGTAACTTCTAATACTTCTAACAAGGTGGAATGCTGAACATCCTGGGGGTTTTTGCGGACTTCTCTTACTCTTTATCCGATTAGAGAAAATTTGCGGCTTCTACGGAGCGAACGGTAAGAGTTTCTAGAGTTACTGTTAGGAGAAAGGCATGATTTCCGCACGAGTACGAGTAATTTAATCCAAGTAAACGTCGAATTTGATGAGTTTTTTGCTAAGCTCCGATTTGAACTGCGAATTTCAGCGGACAGTAATACGGATTAGGAAAAAAGATATGCAGTACATTTACGAGGCTGAAATCGCGATCGCTGCCGCCAAACAAGCCGCTTCTCTGTGTGAATCCGTACGTCACTCTTTAGAATTCGCAAGCGTTGATAAACCCGATCGCTCTCCAGTGACGATCGCGGATTTCGCTGCCCAAGCCGTGATTTGTCATCAGTTAAAAAAGGCTTTTCCTGAAGATGCGATCGTGGCAGAAGAAAGCGCCGCTTTGCTGTACAAATCTCCTGCACAACTCGCGAAAGTCACTGAACTGGTGCAGGCTCTAATTTCTGATGCAACGCCTGAACAAGTGACGGCTTGGATTGATTTCGGTCAAGGCAAAGTGGAAGAGCGCTTTTGGACGCTTGATCCAATTGATGGAACGAAGGGATTTTTGAGAGGAGATCAATATGCGATCGCGATCGCCTTGATTGAATCTGGAGAAGTGAAACTTGGTGTGATGGCTTGTCCCGCGTTTAAAGAAGGTTGCTTATTTGTGGGGATTCGAGGACAAGGAACGCGAAGAATTTCACTCAAAACGGGTGAGTCTCAAACGATTCGCGTATCGGTAGGAAATTGTTTAGCTGAAAGTGTGGAGACGAGTCATGGCGATCTCGATCGACAGCGATCGATTGCTCAAGAAATTGGAATCACATCGCGGCTGCCGATGGATAGTCAAGCAAAATATGGCGCGATCGCATCCGGTCACGCTGCTCTTTATATGCGATTACCTTGGGTAGAGAATCCGTACTATCGAGAAAATATTTGGGATCATGCAGCGGGGGCAATCATTGTTGAGGAAGCGGGCGGACGGGTCAGTGATATGAATGGAGATCCGCTCAATTTCTCGATCGCTGCTCAACTTATTGAAAATCGCGGAATCGTAGCAAGCAATAGAGCGATTCACGAAGCAGTATTAAATGCGATTATTCAAACAAATAAATGAGACGACTCCGAACCACCAGCATTGTAAAAAATGGAATCATCATACTGACTAAAACATTCGTTTCTCTGATTTCTGTTCCTCTTAGAAATACCTCAATCATGATTCCTGGAAGCACGATCGACATTGCAGATAGAACCAGATAAAACTTTATATCTCTGCGCCTCACAGTAAAAATCAGTGCAAGTAAGATTCCGAGCGGAACAAAGAAACATCCGTAAATCATGAATAGAGAAGCGATCGAAAAGTCCCAGGTTCCAAACTTCAATCTCTGCTGAAGCACAAAGCAAATTCCGAATACAAAAACAATCCACAGAATTAATAAACTCGCTAATAACTGAGGAGACAAACGACGAATCCAATTCGGAATAATTCGGGCTGCATTCGGGAAGAAGTGACACCACAATAAATAAAGAATTGCTCCTAATGTGCCGCCTGTGGTATTCGTGCAGAGATCAATCCAGCTCGAAGCCCTCCAAGGCAAAAACACCTGTAAAGTTTCTACCGTGAGAGAAAGCAGCAAACTTAATCCAGCCACTAGGAAAATTGTCGATCGCTTTTTCACCCGTCGTTGGCGAAGTTCGTAAGCGACATCCAACCCAAACGGTAGGAAAAGAAAAACGTTTCCAACAATATCGCTAAATCCGCTGGCGTGGTAGAAAAAGCTACGAATGGCAAATCCAAGCGTTACACCTTCTGCGGTGAAGTTAAACGGCAGTAGCGTCACCAGCACAATCAGTAGAATACTGCTGAACGTGATAAAACTCGATCGACGGGGCGAAGAATAGCTCATGGTCTCAAAGCGAACAGATGACAGAATCTCTCAGGCGTTGCACTCAAAATAGCCTAAACTTGCTTCAATCTCGGTTTTGATCATTCCGTGAATGTCGAGATTAGATTTCGTCTACTGTAGCGAAACTTGAATAAATAAAAACACTAAACATATGATTTGTACGGATGCAATCGCCAAAAGCAGTGATTTATCGCTACATTTCATAGGATTGGATTGACTCAATTCGATGCAGGATTCACCGAAACGCTGTCATCGCAGTAGTCTTGAGCACTCGACTGAGATTCTCCGTAGCTCTATTTTGTTTAAGTAAAGATGCGGGGATTTCGATAAAGATTACGTAGAAATACTGGAAAATTATGCAGAGATAGTAGAGACTTGACTCATCGAACTTTCAGACGAAATTCGATGTCGATGTGCAGGAATGTCTGCCCCAGTCCATCGAATCTGCAATCGTCATTGTCCCCTGACCCCAAACACGATTCAAGGCTTGCTGCGCTGTCGTTTCAGCGTCCTGATGCTGTGAGGTGCATAAATTTATGAGTGGTTCAAATTGTCGGTTTTGTAGCTCACCGCTGCATCATACATTTGTTGACTTGGGAATGTCACCGCTGTGCCAAACCCATATTACTCCAGAGCAATTAAATGAGATGGAGCCGTTCTATCCACTCCATACTTATGTTTGTGAGAATTGCTTTTTGGTGCAATTACAGGAGTTTGTCAGTCCCCAAGACATCTTTACTGAGTACGCTTATTTTTCCTCGTATGTGGATGCGCTACTGAAGAATGCGAGTGACTACAGCGATCTGATGGTGGAGCGGTTCGGGTTCGGATCTCACAGCAAAGTGGTTGAGATTGCAAGTAATGACGGTTATTTGTTGCAGTACTTCCACAAGAAAGGCATTCCGGTATTAGGCGTTGAACCTGCGGTGAATGTTTCCCAAGTCGCTAAAGATAAGGGCATTCCAGTCGTCAACAAGTTCTTTGGAGTGCAAACAGCGACGGAACTAGCAGCCGATGGTAAGGCAGATTTGCTGCTGGGTAACAATGTCCTTGCTCATGTGCCAGACATCAATGATTTCGTTGGTGGCATGAAGATTATGCTGAAGCCTGACGGGGTGATCACGATGGAATTTCCCCATTTGATGCGCCTGATGGAAGAAAACCAGTTCGATACGATCTATCACGAGCATTTCTCTTATCTGTCATTTATGGCAGTGAACCGGATTTTTGCACATCATGGTTTAACGCTGTTCGACGTGCAGGAGATTCCGATTCATGGGGGTTCTCTGCGGATTTATGCTCGTCACACCGAGGATGAATCGAAGCCGATCGACGATCGCGTCACTGAACTGCTAGAGCGTGAAAGAGCAGCAGGATTCGACAAACTCGAAACCTATGCGAACTTCACTGAGCAAGTGAAAGAGACTAAGCGAAAATTGCTAGAGTTCTTGGTCACAGCGAAACAGAAAGGGAAAACGATCGCGGGTTATGGTGCACCCGGAAAAGGCAATACCTTGCTGAACTACTGTGGAATTCGGACGGATTTTCTCGATTACACGGTCGATCGCAATCCTTACAAGCAAAACAAGTTCACTCCCGGAACTCACATTCCCATCTATTCTCCGGACAAGATCCGAGAAACAAAACCAGACTATCTGTTGATTCTTCCCTGGAACGTCAAAGACGAAATTATGGAGCAAGTCTCCTACATTCGTGAGTGGGGCGGTCAGTTCGTGGTTCCTATCCCTGAAGTTAAAGTCTACGCCTAGTGCGTGTGTTGCCAGTCTTGTGTTCTTGATGATGAAGCTCTCGATTTTTGATGTTGTGGAAACGAACTTATGAGTGCAACGAGTAGTGTAGGTGTAAGCCTCAACGAAGAGAATTTAATGACCCAAACCAAGACTCAACAACGCGCAAAAGACATTATTGCTGAAGACCTAGACTATATCTGCGGCAACTTAGCAGAAGAGTTTGGAGCAATGGCAGGCAAGAATCTGCTGATTACAGGTGGTGCAGGTTTTCTAGGCTACTACTTTGTACTCTCTGTCTTGCACTGGAACCAAAAGCACGATTCTGCTCAACAGATTCGCGTCACGGTTTACGATAACTATTCGCGGGGTGTTCCCACTTGGTTGACGAATTTGAAAGACGATCCGACTTTGACATTGTTAAAGCATGATCTGAGACACCCGTTACCGTCAGACATGGGAGACTTTCAGTACATTATTCATGCAGCCTCGATCGCGTCTCCGACGTTCTACCGCAAAGACCCGATCGGCACAATGGATGCCAATGTGAACGGGCTTCGCAATCTCCTGGAATATTTCAAAAATCAGCGCGATCAGGGTAAAGAAGTCGGCGGTTTCTTGTTCTTCTCTAGCAGCGAGATCTACGGCGACCCCACACCCGAAAACATTCCCACGCCTGAAGACTATCGCGGCAATGTTTCCTGTACAGGTCCTCGTGCTTGCTATGACGAAGCAAAACGGTATGGTGAAACGCTGTGTGTGAACTTCGCTCAGCAGTATGATTTACCAATTAAATCAGCTCGTCCGTTTAATAACTACGGACCTGGATTGAAAATTACCGATCGACGTTTGCTGCCTGATTTTGCTCGTGATGTGTTCAGCGGTAGAGATATTACAATGCTGTCTGATGGCTCACCCAAACGAACCTTTTGCTATTCAGCGGACTCGATCACAGGCTACTACAAAGTGCTAGTCAAAGGTCATCCGGGAGAAGCTTACAACATTGGGATTGAAACTCCAGAAATCTCAGTTGCAGAACTAGCAGAACGAGTCGTTGCATTCTCGAAAGAACTATTCGGATACCAAGGCAAAGTAGTTCGCAAAGTCAGCGAGGACAAAGACTATCTCATTGATAATCCGAATCGTCGTTGTCCAGTGATTGAGAAAGCGAGAACTCATTTGGGTTACAATCCAACGATCTCGATCGAAGAAGGGCTTCGTCGATCGCTGATTTGGTATCAAGACAACCAAGAAGCGGAGGACGCATAAATGCGAGTTTCAATCATTGGAACAGGCTATGTGGGTTTGGTTTCAGGGGTTTGTTTTGCTGAGAAAGGGCACGAAGTGGTCTGTGTTGATGTTGATCAATCGAAGGTAGACAAGATCAATCAAGGCATTTCTCCGTTCTATGAGCCTGGACTGAATGAACTGTTAGAGCGCAACATTCATTCGGGTCTTAAAGCAACGATTGATTTCCGTCAAGCCATTCTTGATACTGAGCTTTCTTTGATCGCTGTTGGAACTCCGTTTGATGGAAAAGAGGTTGATCTCACTTATGTCAAGCAAGTTGCTCAGCAAATTGGTGAAGCACTGAGAGAGAAATCAACCTACCACTTGGTTGTGGTGAAAAGTACTGTAGTTCCTGGAACGACAGACCAGGTTGTTCTACCGATTCTAGAAGCGGCTTCAGGCAAGAAAGCGGGCGTTGACTTCGGTGTGGGAATGAATCCGGAATTTCTCACCGAGGGAGAAGCGATCGATGATTTTATGTATCCCGATCGCATTGTGCTTGGCGGCATTGATGAACGCAGTATTGATCAGTTGGATGCACTCTACACCGGATTTGAGGGAGTCGATCGACTCAGAACGAACAATTCCACCGCTGAGATGATTAAGTACACCTCGAATTCGTTGTTGGCACTGTTGATTTCCTTCTCAAATGAGGTTGGTAATCTCTGTGCAGCAATTGGAAACACCGACATCGTAGAAGTGATGAAGGGTGTACACAACAGCCGCTATTTGACGACTGTATTACCGAATGGCGGTGCCTCTGGCTCAGGTGAACCTGTCCGCGTTGTTCCCCCGATTACGAGCTTCCTTGCCGCTGGTTGCGGATTTGGAGGAAGCTGCCTACCCAAAGACGTGAAAGCTTTGATTGCTCATGGTGAGAAATATCAAAGTCCGATGCCCTTGTTAGATGCTGTGATCCGAGTCAATCAATCTCAACCTCAGCAAGTGATTGCTCGGTTAAACAAGCATTTTCCGTCACTTGATGGCGTGAAAATTGCAATCTTAGGTCTATCTTTTAGACCGAATACGAATGATATGCGCGAAACGCCAGCGATTCCCTTGATCAAGGCATTGAAAGCACAAAATGCAACACTTAAAGCCTACGATCCGGTTGCGAACTCAGAAGCAGCAAAGCTACTCGCTCCCGATGAAGTAGAACTCTGCGATAGCTTACAAAGCGCGATCGAAGGCGTGGATGCGATCGTGCTTGTAACCCGTTGGGATGAATTCCGATCCGTTCCTGATTTAATTGCTCAACTCAATCCACAGCCTGTGTTTGTCGATGGTCGTCGGATGTTGGATAAACATTCGATCGAGCGCTACGAAGGCATTGGACTGTAGCAAGACATCGATCGGGTGAAATGCTCGATCGATGATTGTCCATTTTCAATTTAGGAAGCTATGCACACTGTTTTCTTTGATTCCCCGGTTCGTGACGATGTTAGACGTGAGCGAATTTACGACGGTCAGCTTTTTCTCTTTTCGCCCCGTCCAAGTATGTTGGCACTCTGTGAACATGCGCGTGAAATGATCGAGGCGGCGTTTGCTCCCCTTGATCCGACAATGGCACAGCATGAATTAAGCGTTGAGGAATTTGTTGCGATCGCGGCTCCTCTGAAACCCGGCTTTATTCATCACCCTAAATCAAAACAACTGATTCAAAAAATTCTTGAAGAATACGGCTACGACTTAGAAAAAACTTATTTCGATGTTCCGCGCCTGAAGATAATCACCAGCCACGCTTATCTCACCGCAGGCGTTGGTTATCCATTCCATCCGCATCGAGATACTTGGTACTGTGCGCCTCCAAGCCAAGTCAATTGGTGGCTTCCTGTGTATGAGTTTGAGTCAGAAAGCTCGATGGCATTCCACCCGAATTACTGGAGCCAAGGAGTCAAGAATAGTTCGAGCGACTTCAACTATTATGATTACAACAATACAGGGCGCAAGAATGCGGCTCAACACATCAAGAAAGATACGCGATTCCAGCCTCGTGCAGAAGAACCTGTAGAGATTGATCCTCAAGTTCGATTGGTGTGTGAAGTCGGTGGTGTGATGTTGTTCTCTGGTGCACAGATGCACTCAACCGTTCCGAATACCTCTGGACGAACTCGCTTTAGTATCGATTTCAGAACAGTTCACATTGATGATTTGATTGCTAAAAAAGGTGCACTGAATATCGATAATGCTTCGACTGGAACTGCACTGAGAGATTTTATGAGAGGAAGCGACCTAGCTCGATTGCCTGAAGAAGTCGTCGCACTCTATGAAGATACGCCACCTCCTGAAGGTGACTTAGTGTTTCAACCGCCTGCTGCCGTACTGTCTTCCTACTAGGAACAATGAACATCACTGACCTCAAGACAGTTCTAAATCCTGAAGCGATCGGTCAAGATCTCCATTGTTTTGCTGCCGAACTCTATCCGATTTGTCGCAGCATCACAGGCGATGGATTTCGGGAAACACTGCGTCAGATTGAGCGCTTTATTCCACTGAAGCGGTTTGAAGTGCCAACGGGGACACAAGTGTTTGATTGGACGGTGCCGCGTGAGTGGAACATTCGGGATGCGTATGTGAAGAACTCAAACGACGATCGCATTATCGATTTCCAGCAGCACAATCTTCACATTGTCAATTACAGCATTCCAGTGCATCAAACGATGTCTCTAGAAGAGCTAAAGCCGCATCTATTTAGCTTGCCTCATCATCCCGATTGGATTCCCTATCGCACGTCTTACTACAAAGATACTTGGGGATTCTGTCTGACTCATAAGCAGTTACTAGAACTGCCAGAGGATCAGTACGAAGTTTGCATTGATTCGACTTTAGAAGCTGGAAATCTAACGTACGGTGAGTATTACTTGCCGGGTGAGATTGAAGATGAAGTGCTGATTTCTTGTCATGCTTGCCATCCATCTTTGGCGAATGACAACCTATCGGGAATTGCGATCGCAGTTCATCTCGCCAAATCCCTGAGCGAAATTGCTCATCGCTATTCGTACCGTTTCATCTTCATTCCAGCGACGATCGGGTCAATCACTTGGCTGAGTCAAAATGAAGACCAAGTTCACCGAATCAAGCATGGTTTGGTGTTAAGCTGCTTGGGTGATCCTGGAAAATCGACCTACAAGAAAAGTCGTCAAGGCGATGCAGAAATCGATCGTGCTGTAAGTCATGTGCTCCAACACTCAGAGCAGGACTACAACCTCATTGATTTCTTTCCGTATGGCTACGATGAGCGACAGTTTTGTTCACCTGGATTCAACTTACCGGTTGGGTGTTTTATGCGATCGCCGAACAGTAAGTTTCCGGAGTATCACACTTCAGCGGACAATCTCGATTTCATTCAACCTGAACATCTCACAGATTCGTTTTTGAAATGCGTAAACGTATTGTCGGTGTTGGAACATAACCGAGTGTATGTCAACCAAAATCCGAAGTGTGAACCACAACTGGGACGACGAGGGCTTTATCGATCGATAGGAGGAGCATCGGGAACCGGATTAAATGAACTCGCGCTGCTGTGGACGTTGAATCTATCAGATGGACAGCATTCATTGTTGGATATTGCAGAGCGATCGGGGTTTGAGTTTGATGCAATTAGACGAGTTGCAGAAGCGCTGATCGAAACCGACTTGTTGAAAGACGCGATCGATTTGTGAAGCTAACCAAAAAGGCGAACGTTACTCAATCCACTGAGGGAAGTCTAAGAGCAATTCATTGAGAGGGATAATCTGCATGAAAGTTGTATTGTTTTGTGGCGGTCTAGGCACTCGATTGAGAGACTATTCGGAAAAGATTCCGAAACCAATGGTCAACATCGGATATCGCCCGATTTTGTGGCACTTGATGAAGTATTACGCGCACTACGGTCACAAAGACTTCATTCTGTGTCTCGGTTACAAAGCGGACTACATCAAAGAGTACTTCTTGAACTACAACGAATGTCTTTCCAATGACTTTGTACTGTCGGCAGGCGGTAAGCAAGTTCAAATGATTGGCAGTGACATTCACGATTGGAGAATCACCTTTGTTGACACGGGATTGTACTCGAACATTGGACAACGCCTGAAAGCGGTTGAAAAGTACCTCGAAGGCGAAGAAATGTTCCTGGCTAACTACAGTGATGGTTTGAGCAATTTGCCACTCGATGACTTTATCAATCACTTCATGCGGCATGACAAAATCGCTAGTTTCCTGTCAGTGAAGCCGACTCAGACCTTTCACGTTGTGTCTTCGCAGGAAGATGGTTTGGTCACGAGCATTGAACACGTCAACAATGCGGATCTGCGGATCAATGGGGGTTTCTTTGCCCTCAAAACTGAGATTTTCAGATATATGCAGTCAGGTGAGGAATTGGTGCTGGAGCCGTTCCAACGATTGATCGAGAAAGAGCAATTGCTTGCTTACAACTATGACGGCTTCTGGACTTGTATGGATACATTTCGAGACAAGCAAAACTTGGATGATCTGTATTCTCAAGGAAATCCGCCTTGGGAAGTTTGGAAGACTCGCAAAACGCTCTAGGTGAGGAGGTGAAAATGCTGAAACTGATGTTCGATCGAGGAAAAGACGCAGAATACCGAATTCTATGTCTCGGTGCTCATTGTGATGATATCGAGATTGGTTGTGGTGGAACGATTCTACGACTGATCGAAGAGTATCCGAATGCAGTATTTTACTGGGTGGTGTTTAGCTCTAGTGAAGTACGATCGAAAGAAGCATTCGAGAGTGCCGATCGATTTCTAGCAGGCGCGAAAGTTGAAAACATCGTTGTGAAGAACTTTCGCAATAGCTTTTTCCCGTTTGTGGGAACGGAAATCAAAGAGTACTTTAATGAACTCAGCCAAGCATTTTCACCAGATTTGATTCTGACGCACTACAAGCACGATGCTCACCAAGATCATCGGGTAATTTCTGATCTGACCTGGAATAGCTATCGAAATCACTTAGTGCTGGAATACGAAATTCCAAAATACGATGGTGATATTGGCAATCCGAACTTTTATGTGCCGCTCAGCGAAGCGATTTGTCAGCGGAAGATTCAAACTTTGATGGGTATGTTTGAAACTCAGAAAAATCGGCAGTGGTTTACTGAAGATACGTTTCAGGCGATTTTGAGATTACGCGGGATCGAAGCAAATTCTCCTAGCAAATTTGCAGAAGCGTTTTATAGTCGTAAATTAGTGTTTTAAGCGCTAGTGATCCGTTTCTAATTCGGGTATAGTTTGCTACTAGCAGGGCGCTTCTATTCCACAAACATTTGGAATTAGAGGGCAATCAATCATGCTTAAAGCAAGCTTCATCGCGGGAATTAGTTTAACGGTCACGCTTGCGTGTGCCGAAGGCATCGCAGTTCTCCCCGTATCCGCACAAGTCTTATACGACGGCTCAAGGAATACACCGTTCAGTGCTCAGAACTGGCTTGCTTATCCGCCTCCTGTGCCCGAAAGCGTCTCTGGAGGCGGCACAACCCTGAATACAACTGCGTCCAATAGTCTACGAGTGGGATACGCGATTTCTAGACCCCTCAATCGAATCTCAGGCTACACATTAAGTTTTGATTTACGATTACTTACTGAAAGTCACGCCTCTCTCAATCGTGCTGGATTTAGCATCATTGCTCTCGGCAACGATAAACGCGGAATCGAACTGGGCTTTTGGAAAAGTGATCCGACTGTGAGAGATCGCATCTGGGCACAAAACGACGGAACCACCAGAACCATCCCCTTCACTCGTGCAGAAAGCACAACGTTTGATCCGTCTCGGTCGATCGTGCGATATAACTTATCCGTTAAGGGTAATCAATACAGCTTGTTCACAAACGGCAATCAGATCCTCAGCGGAAATCTAAGAGACTATAGCCGAGTAGGACCCCCACTCTATTACAATCGGCAGAACTTCGTTTTTCTTGGAGATAATACGGAATCTGCCCAAGCCTCTGTCCGAATTACACGAGTGGCACTGTCTAATACTGCGCTCCCGTTTGCGAATTCAACAAACCGATCGGCTCGACTTGCAGCAACCTCTGTACCCGAACCGATGACGATCGTGGGATCAGGAATGGCGATCGCCCTAGGTGGACTGTTCGCGAGAAAGCGACCCTCGAAAGACAAAAAACAAGGCTGAACTTTTCAATCGTTAAATTGGCAAAAACGAATACATCGAGAAAAATACTTCGCGGTACACTTACAGGCGAAAATGTACCTTCCGAACGGAGCAAATTCATGATGTATCACGATCGCTGTAAACGGCAAATGCTAATTCGGCTCTTCGTCCTGCTCTCAATTACGGGTGTATCTGCCGCGATTCTTCCTCTACCTCACTTTGATTCGCAAGCTCGAACCGTTGATACGATGTCACCTCTGCGCCAGTCATTATCTGGTTTGTACGGATCAAGGTGACTTGAATTGCAGCACTTGATTGAGCTTTCCGCTGCGATACCCCTCTAGATCGAGGGTGACATAAAGAAATCCGTAAGACTGGAACGCCTCGGTTAATTTCGGTAGATCAGTTTGAATCACAAATTCTTTTACCTGATCCGGGAGAACTTCAATCCGAGCCGTGTCACCTTCCGATCGTACTCGAATATTTTGCCAACCTAATTTTCTCAGATAGACCTCTGCCCGCCCGACTCGCTGAAGTTTCGCGATCGTAATCTCTTCACCATACGGAAATCGCGAACTTAAACAGGGTTGAGCAGGTTTATCCCAATACGGTAAGCCTAAATGTTTCGCGATCGCTCGGACTTCCATTTTTGTAATACCGATTTCGGCTAACGGCGATCGTGCTCCTCGTTCTTTTGCCGCTTGAATTCCCGGACGATAATCGTGCAAATCATCCGCATTCACGCCATCAATTACATACGGATAGCCCCAGTCTTGAGCGAGTGGTTTTAAGGTATCGTGGAGTTCGCTTTTACAGAAATAGCAGCGATTCACCGGATTCGAGGCGTAATTCGGATTGTCTAACTCGTGAGTTTGAACGATTTTGTGAATGATCCCGATTTCAGCCGCTTGAACTTTCGCATCTTCGAGATCTTCGGGCAAAAGAGAAGGTGATTCTGCGGTGATTGCGATCGCACGATTTCCCAACACATCAAAGGCAACTTTCGCCACTAAAGTACTATCGATTCCACCTGAGTAAGCAATTAAGGCTTGATCGAGTTCGACAAACAGAGCTTTTAATTGGTCTAACTTTTCGTACATTGTGGGGGAAGGGATTTTTGAAGAACGATCTCCGTTATCGCACAAAAAAACAAGCAACGATCGCTGCTTGTTTTTCAGATTAGAGATGTGGCGTAATGAAAGCCTTATTCGTCGTAAACGCGGCACTCCAGCGCATCGGGGTTATCGTCGCAGTACTTTTCAAACGAAGTTTTCGGCTTGACGCTTTGGCGTTGGTGAGATGCTTCTGCCTGCAACTCTTCGACAGCATCCCAAGCCGCAGCACATTCGCCCGAATTTGAGCCGCTGAGATCACAAGTTTCACGCGCATTTTGACGCTCAAGTTCAATTTGCTTTTCAATATCGTTAATTGCCATAGGATTCCGTCCTCTTTTCAAATCAAAAACTAAATGCCGTGTGAGAGAGTAGAACTAGGATCTGCTGATCTCGAAAGACTCACAGAACTATCCAACATATCAGCTTAGGACATCGACTCCTATTATTCTGCTAACTGGAAAACATTTCCATCGAGAGCGCTGACTCATGTTTTGTATACCCATATTAACCTGCGAACCTGACCGCTGACGACTCTACCTAGAGTGCGGTCTTCCGATCCGTCTTTCTTCTGATCCGCAACGGTGTTCTACACTGGAACTACTGCGAATCTTTGATGTCCAATACGGAGCGATCGCACATGACGGAACCCTTAAACATGCGGTGGGCAAGCGCACTTTCGACGCGCCCATTTCTCGAAGCAGCAGTCGAGGAGGTGGTGTCTCAGGCACGATCGACCCTGGACGCTTCGGCGGATTTGGGGTTTGTGTTTATTTCGTCGGCGTTTGCAAGTGAGTATTCGCGGTTGCTGCCCTTGCTGCGGGATAAGTTGCCGGGAGTGTCGATCGTGGGTTGCAGCGGAGGCGGAATTGTCGGGATGACTTCTCGTGGAAAGGCGCGGGAAGTTGAGGAAGAACCCGCATTAAGTCTAGTTTTGGCGCATTTGCCGAATGTGACGGTGAAGCCGTTTTATGTGTCCGCGACCGATTTACCCGATCTCGATAGTCCGCCGGATACGTGGACAGAATTGGTCGGAGTTTCGCCGCAAGAGTCACCGAATTTTGTGCTGTTAGCCGATTTGCAGCGGGTGAATGATTTACTGCAAGGGTTGGATTTTGCGTATCCAGGTGCGCCGAAGGTTGGAGGATTGGCGAGTTCGGGAATGTTGGGCAGTGGGGCGACGGGGTTGTTTTGTCTCGATCGCTTTTATCGTGAAGGGGCGGTCGGAGTGGCACTGAGCGGAAATATCGTGATGGATACGATCGTGGCTCAGGGCTGTCGTCCGATCGGGCAACCGTACTGGGTGACAGAAGGCGATCGTAATATTCTGCTGGCGATGCAGGAAGATGATGGCTCAGGATTGCCGTCGGAGCGGTGTGCAGTGAAGCGATCCCCGTTAGAGCAGCTACAGGACTTAGTGCAAAATTTGAGCGAAGACGATCGACAACTCGCGCAGCAAAATCATATTTTTATCGGAGTGGCTCAGAACGGATTCAAGCAAACTCTGGAGCCGGGAGATTTCTTGATTCGGAATTTGCTCGGAGTCGATCCGCGAGTGGGGGCAATTGCGATTGGCGATCTCATTCGTCCGGGTCAGCGGATTCAATTCCATCTTCGAGATGCAGAAACTTCTGCGGAAGATTTAGATCTCTTACTGCGGCGGTATGTGCAGGCGAGTCAGGCAAATCCGTCTCCGGTTGGTGCTTTAATGTTTTCGTGTTTGGGACGTGGAGAAGGACTGTACGGAGAACCAAATTTTGATTCGCAATTAGTGAATGAATATTTGGAAGCGTTACCGATCGCGGGATTTTTCTGTAATGGTGAAATCGGTCCGGTCGGTGGCAGTACGTTTCTACACGGCTATACTTCAGTGTTTGGAATTTGTAGGGAGAAGGAATAATCTGTGGCACTGGTTCGAGTTCGAGAGCACGTCAATCCGCTGAGTCGCAAATATCAAACGCCCACGGCTCCGCCCGATTGGAGTCAGGTGTTTGCTGATCCAACTCGTCCACTGCACTTGGATATCGGGTGCGGTCGGGGAGCCTTTTTGCTCAAAATGGCAGAGCAAGAACTCGATTGGAATTATTTAGGGTTGGAGATTCGAGAACCGATCGTCGATCAAGCTTTAGAATGGCGCGACGAAGCAGGGTTAAAAAATCTGCACTACATTTTTTGCAATGTGAGTAATTCACTGGACCCAATTTTGGCATCATTGACACTGGGAACGTTGGCGCGGGTGTCGATTCAGTTTCCTGATCCCTGGTTTAAGCGCAAACATCAGAAGCGTCGAGTCGTGCAGCCGGAAATGGTCGCGACCTTGGCGGAATTTATGAATGAAAACGCGATCGTATTTCTGCAATCGGACATTTTGGAAGTGGCGAGAAAAATGGTCGATCGATTTACCGAATCACCGCATTTTAGCCGTGAAGGTTCCGATTGGTTGTCAGATAATCCGATGCCCGTTCCGACCGAACGCGAATTGATGGTGATGTCATTTGGTGAGCCGATTTATCGGGCGGTTTTTCGCAAATCAATCGTTCATCCAATAACGTAGAGACGCGATTAATCGCGTCTCTACCCGATGTAACGGCACGATCGACAATTCCCAATTTTATCGACGTAACGGCACGATTGATAATCCCAATCCCATTGGCGTAACGATCGACAATTTCCAATTTCATCAACCGTTTGGATCTTTCTCAAACCGAACAATGTCATCCTCACCCAGATATTCACCGTTCTGAACCTCGATCATCACCAGCGGAATCACGCCCGGATTTTCTACCCGATGCGGCGTTCCCATTGGTACATACGTCGATTGTTTCTGCATCACAACTTTTTCTTCACCGTTACAGGTCACTTTCGCAGTTCCTGAAACCACGATCCAGTGTTCGCTCCGGTGATAGTGCATCTGAGTACTAATGTGTGCTCCAGGCTTGATCTCAATCCGATTAATTCGATATCGCTTCGCATCTTCTAACAGTGTGACCGTTCCCCAATGCCGAATCTCCGTAACATCCGCCTCCGGAGCGCGAACTTCTTCCGATCGTTGGTTTTTCATAGAACTTTCAGTGACTCCACTCTTCAATCATGCAGGAAAAAATAGCTCCATCCGCTAGAAATCGAAATAAATGTAGCGGCTTCCCGCTTCAGGTGACAATTGCCAAACCACATACCAGCACAGCGGAATCAGTAAGAGTTTCAAATGCCACGTGAGATTTAGCTTCAAGCCGCGCTGGAAAATGTAAGTCAACAGCATCACAAAGACGATCGCACCAAACAGCATTCCGATCTGAGGAGGATACAGCCCGAATCCTTCGCCGTAAACTTTTTGAGCATATTGCACATCAGCAGAAGCTCCCCACAACCGCTGCACCACTTGGAAAGCAGAATCGACATTCGGCAAGCGGAAAAATATCCAGGAGACGAATACGAGTGCTTGAGTGAGTGCCCAACCGATGATCAATCCAGGCAAACTCGACCAGCAGACCTCGATCCACTCGAATCGTTTCGCGATCGCATCATTCACCCGATGAATCGCCAATCCGATCCCGTGAATTCCACCCCACGCAATGAATCCCCACGCTGCCCCATGCCAGATTCCCGCAATCAGCATCACTAGAATCAGATTGAAGCACGTCCGAATCAATCCCTGACGCGAACCGCCCAACGGAAAATAGAGATAATTCCGCAACCATTCGCCCAGCGTCATGTGCCATCGTCGCCAGAAATCCGCCACACTTGTTGACAAGTAGGGAAAATTGAAGTTTTCGGGTAGCTCGATTCCAAGGAGCAATGCACTTCCACGGGCAACATCAACATAACCACTGAAATCGAGATAAAGCTGGAAACCGTAAGCGACGATCGCAATCCACAGATCGGTGCTTCCGGCGCGTTGGATGTTATCGAAACTGAGATTGACCAAACCGTTTAAGCGATCGGCAACGAGTCCTTTTTTAATCGCACCACAAGCAATGAGCCATAACCCTTCAGTAATCTGAGGCATTTGGGGCGCTTGAATTGCTTGAAACTGTCCGGCAAACGGGTGATAACGAGTAATCGGACCTGAGATTAATTTCGCGAAAAACAATTTATACGCCGCGAAATCGAGAAATCCTTGTGCAGCAGGCGCACCCCGGTAAACATCGACTAAATAAGCAATGCACTCAAAACTAAAGAAGCTCAGACCCAATGGCGCAATGAGGTTAATATCTGCCCAATTCGCACTCTGTTGTAGATTTGGCAAATTAAAAGTTGTGCCGATCGTTGAAAAAATAAACGGCACATATTTAAATCCCAACAGCAACAGCACATTGAGAAAAATCCCGCCGCTCAGCACTCGCAACCGCCGCTGATTCCAATCCGCTTGAGCAAATTGCCAATCCTCGATTCTCCAATCTGGCGGAACTCCGAGCGCTTTTCCCAGCCAGTAGTTGATCACCGTTGCTACTAAGAGCAGCGGAACATATTGAGCTTGCAGCGAGGAATAAAAGACCAAACTCGTGAGGAAAATCAGCCACGATCGTAGCCAGTTCGATCGCACCGACCAGAACACCCCAATGACACAAAGCAGAAAAATGGCGTACAGCGGGGACAGAAATTGCATAACGGGGAAAAACTCGATTCCGCGTCTAGTGTACTGGGAAAATTCGATCTCAGTACCATTGCCAACAAAAAAGCAGCCCGGAAGCTGCTCAATTTCAGATACGAAGGGGTTATCTGCACACTGCTCAATACGCGAACAAGAAATAATCAGGACTCCAGCCCACACTGGTTTTCTTAGTGTGCTTGCTAAAAATGCGATCGCAGAACCAGAATGGACACTCCAACAACCGTCCCAGACTTCCCGCCTGATCTTGATTTTCCCTCGCCATAATGAACATAGCGTTTAACTGTCCCTTGCCCTGTAACTCATTCGAGTTCAGGGCAGTTTTGTTTTTAGTTGCCCGAACCCGGTTCGCTCAGTTGACGATGCGCCGCTGCTTTGATCGGTTCGGGCATCGCTTGAATGACTGCCGCCTGAACTTTATTCATGATCGATCCGGCAACCACTTCATCTTTACCAGCCATCAGCGCTTCAAAGCCTTGTTTTGCCACTTGAGCTGGATCGTCTTTCTTGCTTGCTGCGGCTCTCGTGTCATCCATATTGGCGGTGTGGAAAAAGTTCGTATCAGTCGGTCCTGGCATTAGTGCGGTAACGGTGACACCTGAATCTTTTAATTCTTCGCGCAGAGCTTGAGAGAACGATCGCAGAAATGCCTTGCTTGCCGCGTACACCGCTTCAAACGGTCCGGGCATCATTGCCGCGATCGAGGACGTAAACAGAATTCGACCTTTACGCCGCTGCTCCATCGCTTGTGTAATGTATTTCGCGAGATGCACTGAAGAAGAAATATTGAGGTCAATCATCTTCAGTTCTTTTTGCAAGTCGGTTTGGGTGAATTTTCCGTTATCACCAAAACCTGCATTAATTGCGATCGCTTCAACAGGTTTTCCCGTTGCCTGAATCGCTTGAATGAGTTTCTCAACGCCTTCGTATTCGGCTAGATCGGCTTGGACGGTTTGAACTTTCGCACCAAAGAACTCGAAAGAAGGAGCCAATTCGTTGATTTTTGAATCGTCTGCGGTGACTAAAAGATCGAAGCCGTTTTCGGCAAATTGTTTTGCAAGTTCGTAACCGATGCCGCTAGAAGCTCCGGTCACGACTGCGAATGAACGATCGGTATTCATGTTAAATTCCTGCTTCACACTGTTACTGTCATGCTAGGAAGGTGTGAATTCGATCGCGTCTTTATAAAGATGGAGTTCTATACCAAGGCAGGAACCGCTTTGAGAATGCTTTCAAACAGTGCCAGTCCATCGACGCAGCCGAGTGCTCGATCGGAAGCGCGTTCTGGGTGAGGCATCATTCCTAACACGTTCCCCTGACGGTTGCAAATTCCAGCAATGTGATTTAAGGAGCCGTTCGGATTGCTTTCAGGAGTCAGATTTCCATTCGGGTCACAGTAGCGAAACAGAATTTGATCGTGATCTTCGATCGATTTCAGCGTGTCCGCATCGGCGTAATAGCTTCCTTCTCCATGCGCGATCGGGATTTCGATCACTTGCCCTTTCTCATAGTTCTGCGTCCAGATTAAATCATTGCGCTCGACTCGGAGCGGAACGCGATCGCAAATAAAATGCAAATCTCGATTTCTCACCAATGCACCGGGTAATAATCCCGCTTCGGTTAACACTTGGAAGCCGTTACAGATTCCGAGAACGAGCTTTCCAGCGTTGGCATGTTCGATCGTCGATCGCATCACTGGAGAAAAACGAGCGATCGCACCACAGCGCAGATAATCCCCGTAACTAAAACCACCTGGAACGACCACGACATCGATATCTGACAGATCACTATCTTCGTGCCAAATCATGCGGGTCGGCTGGTTGAGTAACCCTTGAGTCACCCAGACAATATCGCGATCGCAGTTCGATCCTGGAAACACTAACACGCCAAATTTCATCGCCGATTTTCCCCTCTAAACTTGTACCAGTGCTTGAAGTTCGATGCGATAATTTTCAATCACTGGATTGGCTAACAACTGATCACAAATTACATCTAATTGTTCTCGTGCTGCGGCTTCGTTTTCGGCAGTGAGCGAGAGTTCTACATATTTGCCGATGCGGACTTGTTCAACATTTGAGTAGCCCATGTGTGCCAATCCCGACTGTACCGCTGTTCCGGCAGGATCTAAGACCGAAGGGCGAAGAGTAACATAGATCTGAGCTTGAAATTTTTGAGTCACGACCGCCTCCCGACTGATGGTTCAAAGCCTATCTATTCTAAGACTGCGGTGATTCAAAACAGCATTGAATCTCTACAATTTATTGATATGAAAGCACAACGTACCCGTAGCCAAGACCGGATTCTGACAATTCTCAAGAGCCTCAATCGATCGATTTCTGCTCAAGACCTTTACGTTGAGTTGCGAAGTCGAAACCAGAGTATGGGTTTGGCAACGGTGTATCGCGCTTTAGAAGCTTTGAAGCTCGAAGGCATGATTCAAGCTCGAACATTGCCAAACGGTGAAGCCCTCTACGGACTCATTCAAGAAGATCGGCATCATTTAACCTGTTTGCAGTGCGGGGATTCGATCGCGATTGATGAATGTCCGGTTCATGATCTTGAACAGCAGTTAAACCGATCGCATCGCTTCAAAATTTACTATCACATGCTGGAATTTTTCGGATTGTGCGATCGCTGTCAAGCCAAAGCAGAGGAAGCCTAACTATGACAATTACTCGCTACAAATGGACGTTGGATCGTTATCATCAAGCGATCGAGGCGGGCGTTTTCGATGATCAGAATGTGGAATTGCTACGAGGTGAAATCGTTGTTATGCCTCCAGAAGGGGAACCGCACGTCTATTTTAGCGATCGCTTCTCTAAGCGATTACAGAAACGATTGGGCGATTTAGCTCAGATTCGGGAGGGAAGACCGATTGTTCTCCCCAATCATTCGGAGCCACAACCGGATATTGCAGTCGTTCAGTCCCTTGATGCCGTTTATCTAGAGCATCATCCTTATCCAGAAAACATTTTTTGGCTGATTGAATATTCCAACACCACGTTAAAAAAAGATTTAGAGGTTAAAGCGAAAATTTACGCAGAAGCAGGAATTCGAGAATATTGGGTCGTGGATTTGAAAAATTTACAACTAACTGTATTTCGCGATCCAACTGCAACAGGCTATGAAACGGAATTCAATTTGAGCGAAGGTACGATCGCGCCCTTAGCATTTCCAGACTTACAGATCGAAGTTCGGCAGCTTTTCAGCCTTTGATCTACGCACCTCATTCAATAACAATCGTTGTTCCGCTCGTGCGATCGCTCGATTCACCGTTTCCACCACCGACAAATTCACCGAAATCGCATCTACGCCCCATTCGACCCAACGATCGATTAATTCTGATGTGATCGTCGCCTGCGTGGAAATCGAACACGGAATTTTCAATCGATGCGCGGATTGGATCAATTGTGCGATTGCATTCATCACCGCTGGATGGCTTTCATCGAATACTTTCGCCATCGCACTCTGATCGCGATCTACTCCCAAAATCAACTGTGTTAAATCACTTGTACCAATACAAATTCCTTGAACACCCGCTTGGACATATTCAGGCAGCAAAAATAACACAGAAGGCACTTCCGCCATGATCCACAGTTGAAATTGAGCATGATTGAATAGTCCGGCTTGTTCGACCCGCCGACGACAGAAAACGAATTCCTCGATCGTTCGCACAAACGGCAGAATTAATCGCAAATTTGAGCATCCTGCTTCGATCGCTTGTTCGAGTGCGGCAAGTTCAAGATCAAATCGCTCTGGATGTTGCAGATAGCTGAACGTGCCTCGAATACCAAGCATCGGATTGACTTCGGACGCGGTTTGAAACTCATGCGATCGCACATCCAAACTTCGATAAAACACCGGACGTGGCGCAAACGACTCAGCAAATTTTTGAAGCTGCTTTGCTAATTGAGCAGAATTAATCTTCTCCAGCATTCCTCCCAGCATTAATTCTGATCTGAGTAATCCAACTCCATCCACATTCATTTCGACTGCTGCCGAAGTTGAATCGATTTGACTCAGATTAATCATCAACTGAGTTGCATTCGTATTCCAAACCGTATTCATTTGTTTTGGTTCTGATGTTGATTTAGAAATCTGAGACGCGATCGTGACAGAGCCTGTATCGCCATTGATTGCGATCGTTTCTCCGGTTTGAATCCGCCGAGTTGCCTGTTCCGCTCCCACGATCGCGGGTATTCCCATTTCTCGCGCCAAAATCGCGCCGTGACTCGTCATCCCTCCCTGCTCTGAAACGATTCCAGCAATCTGCTTGAGCCACGGAATCCAACTCGGCAAAATCATCGAAGTAACGAGTATCGAACCCGCTGGAATCTTTGGCGGATTCGGGTCAGTAAGCACAAACGCAGGCGCGATCGCTTGTCCCGGAGCCGCACCTAATCCAGATACGATCGAGTCTTCCGACTGGGTAACGGTCTGAGAATTTTGACTGAAACTGCCATAGCGTACTGTTGTGACGTAGAGTTCCGAGTCATAAAATTGCCAGTCTAAAGCAGCCGGAAATTGCAGCATCTGAGCGAGAGAAAGTAGAACTTCTCGCTGTTGAGGATTCAAAACCGGAGCAGTTTCGCGAATGGGCGATCGCGTTAACGGTTCACTTCCCGATTGAATCTCGTACGCGATCGTTTGTCGCCCTGCTCGCTGAAACTGAATCTGGTCTTCAGAAATTTTATAAATCTCTGGCAAGACTTCCCCACGAGCGATCGCGACATCCAATCCACGAGTTGCAACCAGTTCCCAGTTTGGCGGATTGCCTTGGAGTGAACCGGATGCGATCGCGCTTCCAATTGGCTGAATCAACACCGCAAAATGAATCTGATGTAGTTCAATTTTTGCGCCCTGCCAATAGACGAGATTCCTTGCTCGAAAGAGTTCTGACCACAGTTGTTTAAGCGCGATCGCAAGTGAATTTATCTCAGTACTGCAAATCTGCGGCTCGATTAAATCCGCGAGTTCTTGCGTCGGTAATTCGGTTTGAATTGCGATCGACGGACGCAGAATTAAAGCTGATCCAAGATTTGGAATTTTCGCAATTTCAGCTTGAATTTCTGAAAGCCATTCCTTCGGCAGTTCTGCGTGCTGAATCGTTTGGCGAATTTGGCGAGCGATCGTTTGAAGCTGCTGTGAGTCTTCAAGATTCAACCGCAATGATGAATACGGCAAATCGGCAAACAGGGGCTGAATCCAGTGAATTGTTTCGAGGAAGTTGCGAAATCGAACGGCAGACAGCACTACACTGGGTAGAACTGGAAAGCCTTTCTGAGCGAACACACTGAGTTGAAGCGCTTGTTCTCCGACCTGCGACTGATGTTGCGATTCAATTCGCTCTAGAGAAAAAAGTGTATCCACGTTTGGCAGTTCACCAGAATGATTTCTGATTGTAGGAGACGCGATCGGGCAATCTGGAATTCCTCAGAATAAATGAATGTTTGGGATCGGGCATCTTAACGTTAAGATTCTGGTCGCTTCAAATGTTCGGCAATTTCTTCAATTTCGTTCTGCAAAAATCATGTGCATTATGCGATCGCCCAACCTCTGAGCCGTTTTGTCTCGATTGCCAACGCCGTTTAGAGCGCGATCGTTTTCCCAACCCCACACAATTCTGGAATCAACAGCCAAAACTTTTTGCTTGGGGAAGCTATACCGATACGCTGAAACGCACAATTTCAAGATTGAAATACGATCAATATTCAGAACTTGCCGTACCGCTTGGAGAAGCTTTAGCGCGATCGTGGTTAGAAGCAGGTTTAACTAAAAATAAGCTGACAGTCGTTCCAATTCCGCTACACACTGAGAAACAAAAACAACGCGGATACAACCAAGCAGAATTAATTTCTCGCGCCTTTTGTAATCTCAGTGGCGATCTGCATCAACCCCAAGGATTACAGCGAATTCGAGCCACCGAAGCTTTGTTTAATCTATCGCCAAAACAACGAGAACAAATGCTATCTCAAGTATTTGAGATTGGAAAAATTTGCCGCGATCGTCAAGTGCTTTTAATTGACGATATTTACACCACTGGAGCCACCGCCCGCGCCGCCATTCAAGTGTTACATCGTCATCAAATTCGAGTGTTAGGAATTGCGGTCGTGGCGAAACCGAGTTTTGAAGTGCGATCGAAGCAATAAGACTACACCTTCTCATACCTTCTGCTTGCTGTAGAATTTCTTCTACGACTACCAAGCATCATTTTATGTATCCTGATCTTTGCAATACGATCGGTTCTTTTTTGCTGCAATTTGTGTCTAGCTTTCAGGAGCGATTGAGTTTCTCGATCGAGGATTTCACAGGACTGCTATCTATCCCAATCATGATCGGTTGTACTCGTGCCATCTATCGAGGACTTGACGATCTCGTTATCACCGGGCGCACGATGGACTGGCTCAACGATATGAAGAGCAATCTCTGGGCTTTCCCACGGGGCATTGAGCGCGATGGGGCAGCAGGGGAAAACTCGATTCGCTGGGTTTCAAAACATGGTAGTGTCGGCGTTTCAGGTTGGGACGTGGGCATCGCAGACGGCATGAACGAGCAAGGACTGTTTGCGAACTTGCTATACCTTCCCGAAACTCAGTATCCAATTGCTCCGGTTAGCGAGACTTGTCAGCCTTTATCATTATCGCTATGGGCGCAGTATGTACTGGATAATTTCGCCACTGTAAGTGAGGCGGTTAGCGCGATCGAGCAAGAATCTTTTTACGTCGTGCCTGTAACCTCACCCGATGGTAAACCTGGAACAATTCATCTTTCAATCTCAGATCCAACAGGCGATTCAGCCATCTTTGAATATGTGGAAGGTAAGTTGACGATTCACCACAGCCCGGATTATCGGGTAATGACCAACTCTCCGACCTATAGTAAGCAGTTAGCGTTGAATGAATATTGGCAATCGATCGGGGGAACAACCATGCTTCCCGGTACGAATCGCGCCGCCGATCGATTTGTTCGTGCCTCGTTCTACATCAATGTGATTCCAAAAACGGCGAATGCGATCGAAGGAGTCGCCGCTGTCTTTTCGGTGATTCGCAATGCGTCTGTACCGATGGGCATTAGTACACCGAGTCAGCCTAATATTTCCTCAACGATTTGGCGCACTGTTGCAGATCACACCAACAAACGCTTCTTTTTCGAGTCCGTCCGCAGTCCGAATGTTTTTTGGGTCAATCTGGATAACCTGGATTTTACAGAAGGCAGTCCCGTTAAAAAACTGACGCTGACCGACGGAGCAATTTTCGCGGGTGATACGTCAGCCCAGTTTCAACCCACTGAACCGATGAGGTTTCTCAAGGCTTAGAACAAAATGACTGAGACGACGCACACTGATCCGCTGTTAAGCCGAACGTCCCCATTCAGAGTCATCGGCTTAACGGTCTGGATGGTTTCGTACAATGTGGGCGTATTGCCTGCGATCATGCCCGCGATCGTGCGTGATTTTGAGTCGAGCATCGGAGCGATTCAGACCGTTTTGGTGCTGTTTTCGTTGACGACCGCCGCGTTTGCGCCCACGACTGAAAATCTCTGCCGCTATTTCGGGCGCACACGCGTTTTTTTAGGAGGGTTGGCGCTTTATGGCACGGGAATTGGTATCACGGCTCTGAGTCCTTCGATCGCAATTCTGGCGATTAGTTTCGCGGTGCTCACTGGCATGGCAGCGACTCCGTTAGTGAGTACACCTTGGACATTCGTCGATCTCGTTTATCGAGGGAAAACCGTAGAGCAGGCGACCGTCGGACTGATCGTGGTATCGACAGTAGGAAGCTTGATGGGGTCGCTGTTGGGTGGCTTTCTTGCGTCTTGGATCGGGTGGCGATGGGCGTTTGCACCGTCGCTGTTGGCGCTGATTGCGATTTGGTTTCGACGGCGATCTCTGCCTCAACTGTGTGTGTACTGTGACCAACCGATCGACTGGATTGGCGGACTGCTTTCGTTTCTAGGATTAGGATTAATTCTCAGCGGGGTGAGTCTGTCGATGGAGTTTGGCTGGTGGGAGCCAAAGCGCGTATTGACGATCGGGGAATTCGTTGTGCCGCCGTTTCCATTGTCGATCGTGCCCCCACTGATCGCTGTGGGCTTGATTCTTCTAGGCTTCTTTGGCTTTTGGCAGCGACGACAAGCGAGAAAAGGGGGCGCTTCAATTCTGCGGGCTGGACTGCTACGAAAGCCAGCATTTGTCTTGGGAATGTTGGCGGCGATGCTGCACACGCTGATTACAGCTGGAGTGCAGTTTAATTTGTTTCAGTATGTGCCTTTGGCATTAGGGCTTGATCCGTATCGGACAGCATTGACGATCGTGCCTTTCAATCTCACAAAAACTGTAGTCGTGATTGGGTCGCTCAAACTGCTAGGACTGGGGAGCGATCGTAATGGAGCGACTGCATTTCAGCGGTGTCCGCCCAAGTTTATTGTCTTTGGAGGATTAGCGCTTTTGGCGACTGGAATCTTCATGTTATATCGCAGTCTCACGCTTCAAGTGACACCCGTTGATCTGTTGCCAGGGCTAGTGGTAATGGGCATCGGCTCCGGATTATTTACGCCACCGATTAGCCGCTTGACTTATTCAGCCGCCGAGAACGATCGAATTGAAGGAACCGGAATCTACAATCCGGTGCAAAATTTGGGCAATTCGCTCGGCAGAGCCATTCTAGGGACATCGCTGATTTTTTATGCGTCGCGAGATGTGGTAGATGGCGTTTTGCAACAGATGGGGCAGACGGTTGAGCCGGCTCAAAGAGCGCGGCTGATTGCGACACTGCAAGAAATGATTCAGACGCTTTCTCGGCAAGAATTGACCGCCGCCGTAGTGAACAAAGTGCCACCCTCGATCGTGCCTGCCCTCAACCGGATTAGTCAGGAAGCGACCACTTCGGGAATGCAGACCTCTTTAATGGTTGCGCTGCTGTTTACTGGTGCGTGTTTTCTACTAACCATCACACTGCCCAAATATCCATCGAGTGGGAGTAAAAGAAATGCGTGAATTAACAGTGTTGATCTCAGTTCATGCGAGTTGCGTAGTGCATTAGATTTCTCGATAGCGCCCCGCTTTAAACTCAGCGATCGCTTCTTCTGCTAAAGCATCTAACTTGCCCTCTGCAATATCTTGTTCTAGCTGCTCATCCCATCGCTGATAATCCAAGTCAAAGAACCACTGCCGAAGCCGCTGAAACTCTTCGGCTGGCAGCGTTAGAATTGCGGCTTCGATTTGTTCGAGCGTTGACATTCTTGGTGTACCTCTGAAAGCGCTGCTTTGATTCTAGGCTGTTAACCTGTTGGGCGATCGTGTATGCCAATCCGTCGATCGCTCATACGCCGATGCCACTTGAAAAATTTGATCCTCGCGCAACACATTGCCGATAATTTGAAGCCCGATCGGTAAACCCTGCGAATCAAATCCACACGGCACACTCATCCCCGGCAGTCCCGCCAAATTCACCGGAATCGTCATCAAATCGATCAGATACATACTGAGTGGATCTTGCGACTTATCGCCTAACTTAAATGCGGTCGTCGGTGCAGTCGGTGAAACTAACACATCCACTTGCTCAAACGCCGCTTCAAAATCTTGTTTAATCAGGGTTCTCACTTTCTGCGCCTTCAAATAGTACGCATCGTAATATCCAGCAGACAGCGCATACGTTCCAATCATGATCCGGCGTTTGACTTCTGCACCGAATCCTTGCGATCGCGTTTTCGTATACATTTCCATTAAATTCTCAGCCTCTTCGATCCGCGCTCCATATTTCACGCCATCATATCGAGCCAAATTCGCGGAAGCTTCCGAAGGCGCAATAATGTAATACGCTGCAATTCCATAGCGGAATCGAGGACAGGAAATTTCTTTAACTTCGGCTCCTAGCGCTTTGAGTTGATCGATCGCGCTTCTCACTGCTTTTTCCACTTCTGGATCAAGCCCTTCGCCAAACGTTTCTTTGATAATTCCAACGCGCTTTCCTTTGAGGTCAGAAGTCAGAAACTGCGTGTAGTCGGGAATTTCAACTTTCAGACTGGTGGAATCTTTGGGATCGTAACCTGCGATCGCATTTAACAAAATCGCTGTGTCTTCTACCGATCGCGCAAATGGTCCAATCTGATCCAGCGACGACGCAAACGCGACTAATCCGTATCGCGAAACCAGTCCGTAAGTTGGCTTCATTCCGACAATGCCGCAGAACGAAGCAGGCTGACGAATTGATCCACCTGTATCAGACCCTAATGCGATCGGACATTCTCCCCCCGCAACCGCCGCCGCTGATCCCCCAGACGATCCGCCTGGAACCCGTGACGTATCCCAAGGATTCGCTGTTTTCGCAAACGCGGAAGTTTCAGACGATCCGCCCATTGCGAATTCATCGAGATTCGTTTTGCCGACCATCACCGCACCCGCATCGATCAATTTCTGCGTCACGGTTGACTCATACGGGGGCACAAAGTTTTGCAGAATTTTAGAAGCGCAAGTGGTCGGAACGCCTTGAGTACAGAGATTATCTTTAATTCCGATCGGAATTCCTGCCAGTAATCCGATTTCCTCACCTGCGGCAATTTTGGCATCGATTTGTTTCGCGTGTTCCAAAGCGCGATCGCCCGTCACCTGCAAAAAACTGTGCAGCTTTGGTTCGAGTGCCTGAATCTGATTGAGTGACTCTTGCACAATTTCTACTGCCGATCGCTCTTTGCGGATGAGTTGTTGATGCAACTCGCGAATGGATGCCATACCAGTCTCCCTATTTTCTGCTCAAATCCCAAATGTACAGTATAGGGGGTCACGGCAAAGATGGAGCGCGGGCGTTAGAAAGCAGGGAATTTCTGGGAATTTTGAAACCAGTTCGATCGCTCGATTTCAAATAATTTCTGCATCAGTTTTGAAGCTCTGAGTTACATTGATTACATCTTTTTCTTAGGTTTTCATCCGTACCAAATTCCTGAAAGCAATGTCATTTCTGTGTTCTATTTCGTCCAAGCTTCTGTGGCGTGAATGTGATTACTTTAACTCTCTTACATCCAGTCCAACTAACGCCCGTCCAGCACTGGACTTTTGACGAATCCACGATCGTTCGTGTGGGTCGATCAACGGATAATCAAGTCGTGCTCTATAGTGCCGTGGTGTCTCGCTACCATGCCGAACTTCGGCGGGTGAATTCGTCTTGGGAATTGGTCAGCCTCGGCGCAAATGGGACGTACTTTGAAGGCAAACGAATTTCTCAGTTACCTGTGCGCGATGGCATGATTTTTCGGTTAGCGCGATCGGGTCCGAATCTCCAAATTCATCTCGATCGTTCTGATACGCTCAACATGAAGCGAACGCTAGAATCTGTCCGCGTTCCAGCTCTCAATCTTCCATTCAATGATGCGGAAGAGGATAAAAAAACTCAACCGTTGCTAAAAATGCAGACGATTGTGACCGATTCTAAAACCACGATGGATACGTCAGCGGGGCGACCCAGCGAAGAATGGATTCGCAAGCAAGACGATTCGGTGATTGGAAACTATTACTCGATCGAGCTTCTGAGTCAGGGAAAAGTGGGCATGACTTATCTCGGTCAGCGGTCGGGCGAAACAGTTTTACTCAAAACGCTAAATCCCACTTGGATCAATCATCCGCAGGCGCTTTCTCTGTTTGAACGTCAGGCGAAAATGCTCAAACAGTTGAATCATCCTGGTCTTCCTCGGTGGCGCGATTTTTTTCGCATTGATGGGCAGCCGTTTCTCGTCACCGAAATGATCGAGGGCAAGACGTTAGATCAGCACATTCTCGATCATGGAAAAGTTGATCTCAAACAAGCGATCGCCTGGATGATCGAGGTGTGCGAAATTCTCGATTATCTTCACACTCAATCGCCGCCTGTTCTGCATCAAGACATCCGCCCTCAAAATCTGATCCATCGCGCTCATTCCACTTCTTCTTATGAGTTAGCGCTAGTAGATTTCGGAAGCGTCCGGGGACTCGATCTCGATGAAACTGCTGCCGCTTATCTTGCTCCTGAACAGAAGAATGGACAGGCGACTTATCTATCAGATTTATATGCGATCGGGACAACGTTAGCCTTCTTAATTTCCGCTCAACAACCGCGTCTGTTTTATCGTCAATGGCGGCAGGATTATCGCTTCAGTCCCGATTTGATTCCGGGATTACTGCCTGAATTGATCGAAGTTTTATATCAGTTAACCGAACCGAATCCAAGCGATCGCTATCAATCCGCACGAGAAGTCGCAACCGCATTACGATCGCTAATTTAGTGAGATGATGGAATCCGTTTGATTTCATCTCACCTATGAAGATTGCAACTTGGAATGTCAATTCGATTCGGACGCGCCTTTCTCATGTTACGGATTGGCTGAAACAAAACCCGATCGATCTTTTATGTGTGCAAGAAACGAAGGTGATCGATGAATTATTTCCTCATGCTGCGATCGCAGAAGTAGGCTATTACGCTTATGCGTTCGGGCAAAAGAGCTACAACGGCGTTGCGTTGATTAGTCGATCGCCGCTACAAAAAGTAGATATGGGTTTCAGTGCAATTCTCCCTGCTGAAACTGTAGGCGATTTAGATGACCAAAAGCGTGTCATCAGTACTGTTCTCAATGGTGTTCGGATTGTTGATCTTTATGTTCCGAATGGTTCAGCCGTTGGCAGTGAGAAATACGAATACAAATTACGTTGGTTGAAAGTTCTACGCGAATATCTACAAGTATTGCTTCAAGAATCCCCTTCGCTTCTCGTTTGTGGTGATTTTAATATTGCACTTGAAGATATCGATATTCACAATTCAAAAGGACGTGAAAAACAAGTGATGGCAACCGATGTAGAGCGTGAAGCGTTGCGTCATGTTTTAGAGTTGGGATTGTCTGATGCGTTTCGGAAATTCACGATCGAAGGCGGACACTATAGCTGGTGGGATTATCGATCGGCTGGATTTCGTCGGAATGCGGGATGGCGGATTGATCACCACTATTTGACACCGGATTTATACGATCGGGCGGTTGGTTGTGTGATCGATCGTGCTCCTCGTGAACTCGAACAACCGAGCGATCATACTCCTGTAATCGTGGAACTCGCTTAAGCCCAAGTTCCCAACATTGCAGGCACATCAATTTCTTTAATGCAAGTTGCTCTTGACACTGAGAGAATGCAATCGATAATTTTCAGCAGATCAGTGAGCGGAATCGCTTCACCACCGAGCAAATTTTCTGATGCCAAATCTGCTAAAACTTCGGATGTTCCAATATTGCCGGGATTGATTACGGTTACGCCGATTTGCTGCGATCGCAATTCTTCCCGTAAAGAATGCACGACTCCACGCAATCCAAACTTAGAAGCACTATTCGCTACTTCGCGCCCCGGAACATTCTCACAACCCGAAAGCGCACCCATAAACACAATTTTCGGATTCTCAGATTTCCGTAGTGCAGGCAACAAGGCTTTCACCAATCGAATCGGCGCGATTAAATTCACTGCAATCACAGTTGCAATATCGGCATCTGAGCAGTCTTCAAATTTGTACTGATCGGTAAAAGCGTGAGTTTCCCAAGTTCCGCCCATGTAAAGTAGTGCATCTAACGGATCATTGCCGATCGCTTTCGCCACTGTTTCCACACCCGATAAATTCGATAAATCAGCTTGAATCCATTCTCCGATCGAAGAGGTCGATCGCGATACCGAAATCAATCGCTCAGTCTGCAGTGCTAAATGTTCTGCTACGGCAAGCCCGATTCCACGACTCGCCCCCGCTACAAGAACTGTCTTGAATGCCACATTTAATCTCCTAGTCCGCTACACTCAAAAGCCACGATTCCAAACTAGAATTCGCGGATTTTAGCTTCAGAAATTCCAGTGATTTGAGCAATTTGGTCGATCGACATTCCCGATCGCAATAAATTCACCACAACCTGTCTCAGTTGAGATTCCGCCTGTTCTCGTGCTTGTCGCTCTTGCTCGATTCGTTCTGGATAGGATGGAATCCAATTCCCCTCAGCATCGTACCAACGAATCCAAGAGCGTGTAAATCTCTCAAATTTGCCGTACCAAACGCCTAAACCAATTCCCAGTAATGGGAGCCAGACTCGCGGATTTTCTCGATCGACTCGCTGTTCCTGATAGCGTCCGTCGATGAACTGGAAAAACCGTAAACGATTGCTGTACCGACTAAATACAAAGTAGTACGGAATTTGTAAAATCTCCCCGTACACTTGCAATTTGTGGGGCGGTTTGATGCCCGTTTCATCGTCTTCGATCGTATAAGGCGGCAAATCGTGCGGGATGTCCTCCTCAATCAGTTCATCGGTAAACGCGCCCAAATCTTCAAACTCTCGACCGGGTGAAAGCAGTTCAACAACGACACTGGGCGATCGACCTTCATCCCACGCGACATAGCTCAATCTAAGATCTTCCTGCGCGTACAATCTCGGCACATCCACGACAAGAAACCAATCCGGGCGTTTATGCCAGCGAGGATGATCGGGCGCGTAGTAGAGATTGATATCTGTGCCTGTGAAAATGCGATCGCTGTCATAATCCGCTAATCGAAGCGTTTGACTGAGTAATTGCGGTTGAATGTCATGAAATTCGTCGGGCAAACCGGACTCCATTGGATCTTCACTCGGCAAATCATACATGGTCAGAAGCTTCTGATTCGCGGGAGGAAATCTCAAGTTCGGCTGCATGATGAAACCTCTAGAAAGGTTGTTCTTATTCTAAAGCACCAGTCCGATCGCAATTGCCACGATCGCACCAATTAGCGTGTTCAAAATATTCACGACATCGTGAGTGAGAAGCGGGACTTTATCTTCGATCGTGGCTCCGATCAAACTCTCGATCGTGGTTGCCACAAACGCCGCGATCACACAAATTCCAATTCCGATTGGGCTAATAAGTCCAAGTAACCAGCCGACGATCGCAATCGAGATCGATCCAACAATTCCCGCGATCGTTCCTTCTAAACTCACGGCTCCTTCAGTTCCACGCGGGACAGGCTTCAAAGTCGTAATCAAAAAAGTTCGCTGTCCGTAAGCTTTCCCGATTTCAGTTCCGCAAGTATCAGAAAGCTTGGTGCAGAAACTTGCTACAAATCCCAATTGCAGCAATGGAATTAAATCGATCGCGATCTGCTGATTCGCCAACACAAACGCTAGAACTGCACAAATCGATCCAACCAGTGCTGATCCCCAAACATTCCCGGCTCCTCTGGCTCCCGATCGCGCTTCCGCAATGCCCAAAGCTTCTTTCTGATCCTTGCCAATAAAGGTCACGCCAGACCCAACTAGAAAGTAGAACATGACTAATAAATAGCCTTGCCATCCCAGACAGCCCCAGACCAGCACTCCAAGAATCCAAGCGTTTGCTAATCCACCAGGAGTCAGGAGTTTCTTCGGCACGATCGCAGCCACTCCGAGCAGAACCGTGTTCACCGCGATCGCAATCAGCCAGTCTGAGATATTTAGAGGCATGATTCACAGAAAAAATTCGCCATAATTGATTGTGACATCTTCTCTGGCATTGATTATGTCTTCAGTCCTGTTTCATCTAGCGTTTCCAGTTCGCGACATTCCCACGACAAAAACCTATTACGTAGACGGTTTAGGCTGTAGTTTGGGACGAGAAAATGATCAATCTGCAATTCTAAATCTGTATGGTCATCAACTCGTCGCCCATGTGACCCCGGACGAAATCGCACCGCAGAAAGGCATTTACCCACGTCATTTTGGGCTAGTCTTCACCGACGAAGCTGAGTGGAAAGCGCTGCTCGATCGAGCCGAACAAAAACACCTCAAGTTCTACCAACAACCGAAACAGCGCTTTCCCAGCACTCCGCTCGAACACCGGACTTTCTTCCTAATTGATCCGTTCGGCAACTTGATGGAGTACAAACACTACGCCCATCAAGGCGCGATTTTTGGAGCACAGAATTCTAGTCAAATTGGCGATCGCGAGAACTAGCGACCTTCTTCATCCCCATCAATCCAGGCAAAATTAACAAAGCCGCGAACATTGACGGTTCTGGGACAGTGACCGCTGCACTCGTGAGCGTAATTCCTCGCACTCTTAACTGAGTCCCCGCTGCAAACTGTCGCGCATAAAATCCGCTCACTGAGGTTGCATCTGTGGTCAACTGCACAAAAGCACTACGCCGCACCGTAAACGGGCTACCAGCCACCAAATTCGCTTCAAAAAAATCAATTTGATTATCTGCTGCGTCGAGAATCTGAAATCCGACAAACGAAGTTGCAGCCGCCCGCACACCCGGAACTGAATGAGTCAATTGTTCGCTCGCGCTCAAGGTTGCCGCAAAATCGAATCGGAATAATCCATCTTGTGTATCAAAATCGAGATTCGAGATCGAGCTTCCCAAGGCAAAACCGGAGGATCGCCGTCCGAATTGTTCTACTCTGGCATCTGAGGGTTGAGTAATCCGGGTGGGATCGGGCGGTAGGGTTGCGATCGCAGAAGCATTCGCGATCGCGCTAACGGTGCCATCGGTCGCATCCGTTGAAGTCACGGTCACAGTTCTTACTACCGGAAAGTTGGGATTAACAAGACCCGGACGATTGAAATTCTCTAGGGTGAGATTTGCGGTCGAAAAGGCAAGACTCGCCGCCCGACTGGGAGAAATCACGATCGTTGAACCCAGTACGATCGGAGCCGTAAACAGTAAACCTTGAATGACTGATTTTTTCGAGACTTTCATAGAATTGCGCTCCTAAGCGTTGATAAGCAATCGGATCTAAAACGGTAGGAGGCAATACCGAAGCAGAAATACTGAGATACTCGCAATTCTACTGAGAGAACAAATCGGTGTCAGGCGAGGGAATTTCGCCGCATGAACTTTTTATAGAACGATGAATTGAGTGTGAATTTGATGGCGATCGAAATCGATCGCCATTCCGTGAATTTAATCGGCTTGACGATCGCTCACCGCTTGCGGCGCAGCCTTCATCTGATTGCGCCGCTTGAGCCACGACAAAGCAGGCAGAATCACCACCGCAAACATCGGAGGAACGGGAACTCTCGCGACTGTCGCTTCAGCATTCGTAAATCCACGTACCGTCACGCCTGTACCGTCGTCAAATTTGCGGCGGTAGGTCCCTGCGATCTCCGCAAATCCTTCCCGCTGCTCTAACAGCGAAATATTCATATAGCTCGTATCGCTGAGTCTCAGTTGAAAGTCTGTGGGCGACCACAAATCTGCTCTCAAGTAGTCGATGAACGTGAATGGATCATCGTTCTTGTAGACTTGAAAGCTGGCGAAGCTATGCGCTCGTACGTTTGCGTCTGGGTCAGCTTGGGTGAGTAGATTGAGCGTTGCTTTGAAATTGAACTGAAAGTAGCCCGATCCAGGATCGAAGCCGATTCCAGTTTGTGAAAATCCCTGACCCGTTGCAAAATAGTTTGTTCCAATCCCCAGTGCTAAAGCGTTTGAGGATTGTTGAACGTTCTGAGGTTCAGAAAGCGCGGATGCCTCAGATCCTGCAAGGGCGAACGATTCGTCCACAGGTGCGATTGCGTCCGTGGACGTTCTTGTAATCGCCTCGAACGAGGTAGCATCTTCTGTCCACTCGAATTGATTCAGTGTAAGTTCTCCTCTTGCGCCAGCAATACTTGCGGCTTGGGCGGGAGAAATCGCGATCGTCGAACCGAATGCGATCGGGGCAGTGAGAAGTAATCCTTGAATTAACGCTTTTGGTTTTAATTGCATTCAGTGAGGCTCCTGAACAGGTGACAGCATGACAAGCAATCGGAGTGCAGCGCAGGAGGACGATCCAGGATTGGAATCAAACAAAGGACGCTACTCGCAGTTCTACGGAAAGAGCGAGTAGCGTCAGGCACATTATTGATTTCTATACGGAAACTTCACACAATCGAGTGAGGGCTTAATCCAATTCGCGTCTTCCTTCCAGTGCTCTTGCCAGAGTCACTTCATCGGCGTATTCTAAATCGCCCCCCATCGGCAACCCGAACGCGATTCGAGTCACACGAGTAAACGGTTTGAGCAAACTCCCGACATAGAGCGTGGTCGTTTCACCTTCAACGCTCGGACTAATCGCTAAAATCACTTCCTCGACTTTCTGCTGGCTCACGCGACGAACCAGTTGCTTGATGTTGAGTTGTTCGGGTCCAATGCCATCGATCGGTGAAATCAATCCGCCTAAAACGTGATACTTGCCGCGATATTCCCGCGTTTTCTCTAGTGCAATCACGTCACGAGAATCCCCCACGACGCAAATCGTTTTCGTGTCACGCTGCGGCGATCGACAAATATCGCAAACAGGTTCCGCTGACAAATGACCACACACAGAACAGTACCCAACTTGAAGCTTTGCCTCCATCAACGCCATTGCTAAAGCTTTCACTTCTTCTTCGGGGCGTTTAATCAAATGTAGGGCTAAGCGTTGGGCAGATTTGGGTCCAACACCAGGGAGGTGCTGCAATTGCTCGATTAATCGAGCTAAGGGACGTGTGTAAACCGTGGCTTTTCCTCCGATTTCGGCTCTATTCGATCGTAGCGCAAACCGCTTCTATCCGGGGGGCCAACTCATCGATCGACCTCCTAATAAATGCAGATGTAGATGATACACGGTTTGACCGCCATCTTCACCTGTATTGATCACGACTCGATACCCGTTCGTGAGTCCTTCTTGTTCTGCAACTCGTTTAACGGTGAGTAATAAATGTCCCATCAGGGCATGATCTGTCGATTCGGCATCGGCAAGTTTCGCGATCGGTTGTTTGGGAATCACCAGAATATGAACGGGCGCTTGAGGATTCACGTCGCGAAATGCCAGCGCTAGATCATCTTCATAAACAATGTCAGCCGGAATTTCTTTGCGAATAATCTTGCCAAAAATGGTGTCGTTCGAGTCGCTCATGTCGCTTAGTCGAGTGAGTGCGCTGTTATTGTATCAGTCGCCTGTTCTGGGTACGCTACCGATACGAAATTAGGAATCGGAAAGTATGTTAGCGCGAGTTTGGAGTGCGTCCCTGGTGGGCATCGATGCGGTGAAAGTGGGGGTAGAAGTCGATGTCGCTGGGGGATTGCCCGGAATCGTCGTCGTGGGATTACCCGGAACTGAGATTCAAGAATCGAAAGAGCGAGTGAGAACGGCGATTAAGAATGCTGGATTTGCGTTTCCGATGCGGCGAATTGTGATCAATTTGGCTCCGGCAGATTTGCGTAAGGAGGGACCGAGTTTTGATTTACCGATCAGTATCGGAATCTTGGCGGCATCGGATCAGGTAGCGGTTGAGAGTTTGGAGAATTATTTATTTTTAGGCGAAGTTTCTCTTGATGGAAGCTTGCGTCCGGTTGCGGGAGTTTTAGCGATCGCTGCCGCTGCCAAATCTCTCGGCATTTCTAACTTAGTTGTACCTGCCGATAACGTTCGAGAAGCCGCTGTCGTCAAAGATCTCAACGTTTACGGATTCAAGCATTTATCAGAAGTTGGCGCTTTTCTCAATGATTCTAGTGGCTACATTCCGGCTCGAATCGATGGTGAGCTTGAACTTGCAGAAATGCAGTTTTCTGCCCCAGATTTGCGAGATGTCAAAGGGCAAGCTCATGCCCGTCGCGCTTTGGAGATTGCCGCTGCGGGTGGACACAATTTGATTTTCGTTGGACCTCCGGGCAGTGGAAAAACGATGTTGGCGCGTCGATTACCGGGAATTATGCCGCCGTTGGAGTTTCAAGAAGCGCTAGAAGTGACTCAAATTCATTCGGTTGCTGGATTGCTGAAAGAGAAAGGATCGCTGATTGGCGTTCGTCCGTTTCGCAGTCCGCATCATTCCGCTTCGGGGGCGGCGTTGGTTGGGGGTGGAACGTTTCCCCGTCCTGGAGAGATTTCGCTGGCTCACCGAGGGATCTTGTTTTTAGATGAATTAACAGAATTTCGACGGGATGTTCTAGAGTTTCTCCGGCAGCCTTTAGAAGACGGAAGTGTGACGATTTCTCGCACTCGACAATCGGTTTCATTTCCAGCACAGTTCACATTAGTTGCGAGTACGAATCCTTGTCCTTGTGGATTTTATGCAGATACGGTTCAAGCTTGTACTTGTTCACCGAGGGCGAGAGAGCAATACTGGGCGAGACTTTCAGGTCCTCTAATGGACAGAATTGATCTACAAGTGGGCGTGAATCGGCTCAAACCTGAAGAGATTACACAGCAACCGACCGGAGAAGATTCGGAAACAGTGAGGGAGAGAGTGCAACAGGCACGCGATCGCGCTTCCCAACGTTTTCAAAACACCCCACTCCGCTGCAATGCCGAGATGCAGAGCGCTCATCTGCGCGAATGGTGCAAACTCGATAACGGAACGCGATCGCTGTTAGAAAATGCGATTCGACGCTTAGGATTATCGGTTCGTGCTAGCGATCGCATTCTCAAAGTGGCGAGAACGATCGCTGATCTGGCAGGCGATAACGATCTACAAACGCCTCATGTTGCAGAAGCAATTCAGTATCGGACGATCGATCGGATGCAGTAGAGGATTGGCTAAACTGCGGCGATCGAGTTCAGATGATAAAGTTGAATTTCTGAATAGGTTCCCGTAGATGTCAAGTCAAACTGTTGTCGATCGAATTATCGAATTCAATCAAGGGCGCGACCCTGAACTGTTGAAGCTGAAATACAAAGCGATGTCAAAAGATGCGTTTGTGTTTCTGCGTGGAACTTGTCATTTGTTTTATCAAGATTTGCCCGTTGAAGGTGTGTTTAGATCGGCTCCTCCGGTTTGGAGTTGTGGCGATTTGCATTTGCAGAATTTTGGCACGTTTAAGGGTGACGATCGCTTAGTTTATTTCGATGTGAATGATTTCGATGAATCGCTGTTAGCGCCCTGTACCTGGGACATTTCGCGACTGATCATTAGTACGATCGTCGGTGCTCATGCCCTGAATATCAGTGATGAAGACGCGATCGAGCTTTGCCAGTATTTTCTCGAAATCTATACCAAAGAACTGTCAAGCGGGAAAGATCGAACCATTCATAATGAGGTTTCAACGGGACTTGTCAAAGAGTTACTCACTCAATTGAAAACGCGCAAACGTAAAGATTTTCTAGATGAGCGTACGGAACTCAAAGGCAAACAACGATCGCTAAAACTCATCGATGGCAAAACGACACCCGCAACCGAAGACCAACGGCAAAGGGTGAAAGATGCGATTGCGAAATATGCCGAATCTCAAGAAAATCTAAAATTTTATACGGTTCTCGATGTGATGCACCGGATTGCTGGAACTGGAAGTTTGGGACTCGATCGCTATGTGATTTTAGTCGAGGGCAACGGTTCCCCAAATCAGAATTACTTGCTTGATCTCAAAGCATCACGCTCCTCTTCCCTGCGACCCTATACACCCTATCCTCAACCGAATTGGAGCAACGAAGCCGAACGAATTACAGCGATTCAAGATCGATTTCAAGAATCTCCGCCTGCTTTATTAACGCCGTTGGTGATTCAGAATCAGCCTTATGTGCTGCGAGAATTGCAACCGACTGCCGATCGCGTCAATCTCGAAAGCAAAGACGGCAAGATTAAACGCCTGAAAAAAGTAATCAAAACGATGGCAGAAGTGACCGCTTGGGGACAAATGCGAAGTACAGGGCGACAAAAATCTGCGATCGCAGACGATCTAATCGAGTTCGCTGCCACTGCTCCAGAATGGCATTCGGAAGTGATGGAATATGCACGATCGTATGCCGCCCAAGTTGAGCGAGACTATCAAGCATTCAAAACTCAACTTGGGAAGTGAATCACTGTCTTGCTTGCTGGCGAGTCAATTCCTGATACATTGCCTGAGCACCAAACTGACGAGCAAGATTGATCGCTCTCTGCATATCGGCTCTTGCGGCTTGAGTTTGTCCCATCCGTTCATGAGCACGAGCGCGATACTCATAGGCTTTGATGTAGAACGGATTGAACCGGATTGCAGTGGAAAAATCAGCGATCGCCGAGCGATAATCCTGCATCCAGAGATAGGCAACTCCTCGATCAACATAAGGACGTGCCGATCCCGATGGCAATAACTCAACCGCTTGATTGAACGTATTTAACGCAGCTCGAAAATTTTGGGCATCAATTTGGCGATATCCTTGTTCAATCAACTTCCAGACATCGCCTTGCGGAGTTTGTCCAGCGGTCGCGATCGAAAGTTCAAGCAGACTTAAGTCGCTGTGATAGAGATGTCGAGTGGTTTGCTCTGCCATCAACGCCGCACTTTTTTCAGTATCAAGTCTCGCTTGGCGTTCGTCGCCTAAACGCGATCGCACCAGTGCCAATCCTGAATACGCGATGGCGGCTTTGGGATCAATTTGCAGAATCCGGTTGTAGCTGTCTAGCGCTTGCGGTAATTGTCCGCTTTGAAGTTGTGCGAGTCCGCGTCCGCTGTATGCCTCTTTGAAGTTGGGATCGAGTTGGATGGCGCGGTTAAATTCTGCGATCGCGTTTTGATAGCTGCGATTGCGGAGGTGTCGCATTCCTTGATCAAAGGCGCGGTGACTTTCGGCGCTTTCTTGAACGAGCGTGGGAGTTTGGGCGGCAAGTTGCGGTTGTCCGAAAAGTGAAAGCGAAAAGACTGCGATCGGAAGCCAAATCTGAGCGAACGATTTCATAGAGGAAACTCAGTAAGGAAGTCAGTGATTTCGTAAAGTTTTTACAAAATCGCTGTGTGACTTCCTTATTAGTGCCCAGTCATACTGCGTCCGATCGCATTGAAGTCGGCTTTGTCAATTGAACTTTCGTATAGAAATTTACCGCCGCTAATCACTAGAATGCGATCGGACAATTTCAGCAGTTCATCTAAGTCCTCGCTGACTAAGAGCACCGCAACACCCCGATTTCGCGCTTCCAGAATCTGATTGTGAATATCTTCAACTGCCGCAAAATCTAGACCAAAGCAGGGGTTTGCCGTGATGAGTAGCTTGACGCGATTGGAGGAAAGCTCTCGTGCTAGAACAGTTCGCTGCACATTTCCGCCTGATAAGTCTCGCACTGGGGTTTCTGGAGATGGCGTTTTGATGCGGAACTGTTGGATGAGTCCTTGAGCCGCTTCGCGAATCGCTTTGAAAATCAGCAGTAGACCTTTGGATTGGGGGGGTCGATCGAAGGTTCGCAGCGCCAAATTTTCCGCCACGCTCATGTGAGGGACACAGGCATTTTTGAGCGGTTCTTCAGGTAGAACGAATACGCCATGTTGGAACATCTGCGATCGTGTGGCTTGGTAGATTTCCCCGTTGACGAGAATTTGTCCAGAAGTCAGCGATCGCTGTCCCGCCAAGACTTCGACAAATTCCCGCTGTCCGTTGCCTGAGATGCCCGCAATTCCAACAATTTCGCCGCTATGAACATTCAAATTTACGCCTGCCACGCCTTCGAGTCCATTATCTTTATCAGCATGAAGATTCTGAACTTCCAGCACTGGAACTGGGTTATCGTGTGGGACTTTTTCGACGGGTTGCGGTTCGCGTCGTTCACCCATCATCATTTCGGTAATGTCAGGAACCGTGAGAACGCTCATGCTGCCTGTTCCCGCTAATTTACCGCGCCGTAAAACGGTAATTTCATCAGTAAAGCCCGTGACTTCACGCATTTTATGACTAATCAGCAAAACGCTTAATTGTCCTGCGCTCACCTGTTCTCGCAGCAGTCCGAGAATTTCATCAGCTTCACTCGGTGTTAGAACCGAAGTCGGCTCATCGAGAATCAGAATCTTGCTCTTGAGATAAAGCAGTTTGAGAATTTCAAGCTTTTGTTTTTCGCCTGCTGCCAGTTGAGACACCAGAGCATCCAGAGGCAATTGAAACGGCGAAGTTTGCATAAATGCCGAGAGTTTTTCGATTTCGGCTTTCCAATTGATCACGAGATTGCCGCCCGATCGAGCAATGATCAAATTTTCCGCGACCGTCATCGCTGGAACTGAGGTGAAATGCTGATACACCATGCCGATCCCGTATTTTTGGGCATCGCGAGGAGAAGCGATCGTACAATCCTGTCCGTCCAGTTGCACCTTGCCGCTCGTCGGCGTATAAAACCCCATAATGCACTTCACGAGCGTACTTTTTCCCGCCCCGTTTTCGCCCAACAGTGCATGGAATGTTCCGGGTTTGAGCGTCATCGAAACGCGATCGAGTGCGGTAAACGATCCAAACCGTTTGGTCATTTCCCGGACTTCGAGCAGTGGCGGCGATTGTTGAGTGTCCAAAATTGAAGGTTCAGTTGCAGTGGTCATATGGTTGAATTTGTGATGTGCGATCGATGATTCATTTCGACAGTTTTTGGCTTCGTTGTTAGCGGCTTCTGCCCCCTAAATCTCCCATTCTGGGGGGACTTTGAGAAATTTAAACTCTCTTGTCTTCAAGCCCCCCACTCGTGGGGGATTTAGGGGGCTTTCCGAATTCGCAAACGCAGCGATCAATTCAATGTCCCCAATGCGCCGGGAGCGCCCGAAATCGTCCGTTTTGGTGAGCAAGTCAAAATCATAATAAGCAGCGTCAACACATACGGAGCCGCATTGAATAAATAATATCCAGTGTCAATCCCCACCCCTTGCAAAGCAGGTCCGATCGATTGTGCGCCGCCAAACAACATCGAAGCCCACAAACACTGAATCGGATTCCACCGAGCAAAAATCACCAGCGCGACCGCCATCAACCCTTGTCCGCTCGAAATCCGCTCCGACCAACTTCCGGGATAATACAGCGACAAATACGCGCCCCCAATTCCCGCTAAAAATCCGCCCGCCATAATGCACAGCATCCGAACTTTTTTAATTGAAATTCCCATCGCCAAAGCTGCTTCAGGATTATCGCCCACGGCTCGAACGAACAATCCCCAGCGCGTCGCTTTGAAAAACCAATTCATCAAAGGCGCGATCGCAATTCCCAACACAAACAATAAATTAATCCGAAACGTCTGCTGAATCTGCGGAATCGAACTCCAATCGCCAAGCCCAATAGACGGTAACGCGGGTGCAGACGGTTGAATAAACGGCTTTCCTAAAAAGAACGCCAATCCGCTCCCGAAAATAATCATCGCAATCCCAACCGCCACGTCATTCACCTTCGGCTGTTGAGATAACCAAGCATGAATGAACGCGAGAAGCATTCCAGCCAGTCCCGCCGCCAGCACACCGAGCCAAGGAGAAACAGCACTCCCCACGGTTCCCTGAGCCAAATACGCCACAGCATACGCGCTCATTGCTCCCATCAATAAATTCCCTTCCAAACCGAGATTAATCTTGCCGCTTTTCTCGGTCAAACATTCGCCCAAACTGACAAACAAAAAGGGTGCACTGCCTCGTAGCGTTCCAGCCACGATCGCTAAAGGCACTCCCCACCATCCCAGTGCTTCTGTTGCCATGTCGTTTAACCTCCCTGAACGGCTGATGATACGGGCATTTTCGGCTCTGGTTCTTTGAAGATTTTGAACCGTCCATACAGCGACTCGCTATACAGCACCACTAAGAACACTAATCCTTGTAAAACATACACGGTGGCATCGGGTAGATCTAATCGCCGCTGTAGAATGCTGCCACTTGCAAGAATTCCACCAAATAAAATCGCGATTAGACCCGCTGCGATCGGGTTATTCCGCGCCACAAACGCGACCAAAATTCCCGAATAGCCATAGTTCGCATTCAGCGATTCATTCGCCCGTCCATGGACTGCGGCAATTTCCACCATTCCCGCCAGTCCTGCACAAGATCCGGCTAGAAAACAAATTGCCAGCGTCAATTGTCCGACCGGAAGCCCCGCAATTCTCGCAGCTTTAATATTCCCGCCTGCGGTTCGTGCAGCAAATCCAAACGTCGTACGCTGAATCAGAAAGTACGCAATTACACAAGCAATAATGCCGTAGATCAAACCGTAGTGAACTCTGGGCAAAAATGGAATCGTGCCAAGACGATCGAGATCTGGAATCGCATAGCTCGAAGGTTTATTGAGCGAACTCGGATCGCGCATCGGACCACCGACCAGATGATTTAGAAGCGCGATCGCAATATAGTTCATCAGCAAACTACTAATCGTTTCATTCACGCCGCGATAATGGCGCAACGCTCCCACGATTCCGATCCAAATTCCGCCACCGAACATTCCCGCGATCGCCATTAAAGCTTGGGTGATAGTTGCAGGCGCTTGATTAATCGCAGATAATCCCACGATCGTCGCTGCAATTCCACCAATCACTAATGCGCCCTCATTCCCGATAATCACCAGCCCCAATCGAGCAGGCAACGCCGTACACAGCGAAGTCAACATCAACGGAGCCGCACGAATCAGTGAATTCTGAAACGATGACCAGCTTCCAAATGCCGCTTGGTAAATTGCTCCGTAAACTTCAAACGGATTTGCACCCGCCGCAAAGCAGAAGACCCCGAACAAAACCAGCGAAAAGAGGAGGGCAGCGATCGGAATACAAATCGCCTCTAAGGTTTTGCGCCAATTTCCGACAGTGAACATCTCGATAACCTATGTGAATCTCAGTATTTTCGCTTTTTCATTCTGCTAAAAATGTACCTCTGCTCACGAATTTATATTGCTTAACAAAGGGGATTTCGGAACTGAAATCGCACGTTACCATGACCAGTAAGACTTTCAAACCTCACTCATGAATCTTTTAACTCAAGTTCTTCACATTGTCGGTTCCGGCGCGAGTGCTTACGTCCTCTCTAGCAGCATTCGTGACGCTAAAACTCGTCCCAATGTCCTCGCAGGCTTCCAAATGGCAGAATCAGGAGCCGTTCCGTTTCTGCAAGCTCTACGCGATCGTGCTGCTTCTGAAGGCGAAACCTGGCTGGCTGAAAGACTCGATCGCCACGCCAGCGACGAAAAACGCCACGGTCAAATCTTTGCTCACGGGTTGAAACAACTCGATCGCAAAGTGATGGACTTCAGCAAAATGCGCGAACGAGAGATCGAAGGCAATCCAAGCGAACAACGTAGCCCCTTCTTCGGTGCTTACTTCAAAGGCTATTCTCAGGAGCAATTAAAGCCTGAGAATATTGAGTGGAGCGTGTTTATGGCAAGCACTTACATTCTCGAACTCGATGCCAGCAAAGACTTCGTGAGAATTGCGAATGCGTTACCTGACGATGCAGTCAGCACGAATCTGAAGAAAGGCATCCTGAGCGTCGCACAGGATGAAACTGGACATGCGGCTTATTTGCGTGAAGCAATGGAGCGCAGATACGGAGCGCGTCAGACTCAGAGTTTGATCGACGAATGGCGATCGCGCAAAGTCGATGCGATGCTTGCCTCGATGCAAAGCTTCATCAGTAAAGGCGGCAAGATGACGCAAATGGTTGAAGAAGGGGCACCCGTCGATATGAACGCAGTGGAACAAGTTGCAGCCTAGTTCCTTGAATTCCATGAAGCGAATTGTCCACGATCGCCCATCGTGAGCCATCATAGAAAGCGCTGATTCGATCGCCCCCTGATATGTTTGTGAAATTCACTCGATGGTTCAAAACCTGCATCGTTCTTCTATTTGTCGCACTCGTCACTTCTGGCTGTGTCAATTACGATGTTGGGATTCAGTTTGAGAGTCCAAATCGGGGGGCGATCGTTCAGCGAATTCAACTCGACGATCGCTTATCCACGTTCACGAGTGGTACGGCTCAAACGTGGCTTACAAATATCGATCAGCGAGTCAAACGATTACAAGGCAAAACTCAAAGACTTTCAAATCAAGAAGTTTTAGCCACCATTCCGTTTAGTAGCGGACAAGATTTAGAGAAGAAATTTAATCAATATTTCAGTGCAGAACTCGCGAAAAAGATTCGGAATAAGAAACCGTTAGAGCTACCAAAAATTGATTCTAAATTACAAGTCAAACAAGGAAATTTCATCTTATTTGAACGGACTCGATTAATTTACGATGTCGATTTACGATCGCTCGGTGTCACGGCTCCCGATGGCAATGTTTTAGTCAATCCGAGTTCACTTCTCGAACTGCAATTTAGCGTGAATGCACCTTGGGGAGCAAGTAGCTCAGCCAAAAATAGCGCCGTTCGTCGGGATGGAAAGCGAGTGATTTGGACACTCCAACCCGGACAACAGAATCATATTGAAACTGCATTTTGGATGCCTAGCCCACTTGGAATTGGAACCGTGATTGTCATCGCGATCGTAGCGGCTGGTATCTATTTCAAAAACCAACAATTACCGCCTGCGGCAAAACCAGCAATCTAAACCACTATGGCGCGTCGTTCACAAGATTTGCAGCGATGGTTAATCATCGGCTTGATTGGTCCAATCGTCGCTTTGAACGTTTGGCTATTGAGTCAACTCTTTGCGTATTTTGATCATTTGATTGCGGTTTTAACAATTTCTGCAATTCTGGCATTTTTGCTCAATTATCCGGTTCGAGCCTTTCAGCAAGTCGGAATTAAACGACAAGGTGCGATCGTCATTGTGATTCTGATTACGATCGCGCTTTTAGCGATTCTTACGACCACATTAATGCCGATTCTATTAGCGCAAACGACGCAACTTTTAGAAAAAATTCCCGGATCGCTTGAAGCGAGTCGTCAAAATTTAGATGCTTGGGATAATTGGGCAAGAGAACGAAATTACCCGATCGACATTAAAGGTTTCGGAGGTCGATTAAGTACACAAATTGAGAACCAAATTCAAAACTTTGCGCCTCAGGCATTAGGACTCGCATTAGGAACACTAACCGGATTAGTAGACACAATCCTAGTGATTGTTTTAGCCTTTTATATGCTGCTATACGGGGCACAACTTTGGCACGGATTACTTCATCTCATTCCACCTAAATTTGGAGTTCCATTCGGCGATTCTCTACGCAAGAATTTTCATAATTTCTTCTTGAGTCAAATCCTCCTAGCGTTATTTATGGCTTTAGCAGTCATTCCTGTTTTTACTGCCTTGAAAGTTCCATTTACGCTTGTTTTCGCATTAATTATTGGTGTTGCTGAAGTTATTCCATTTATTGGCGCAGCATTGGGAATTGGATTAGTGACGTTAATTGTTGCGCTCCAAAATTGGTGGTTAGCCTTGCAAGTTGCGATCGCTTGCGTCATCCTTCAGCAAATTCGCGATAATCTCCTCGCTCCAAAAATCATGGGCGATTTCACAGGTCTAAATCCGCTCTGGATTTTCATCGCCTTGCTGATTGGATTACAAGTGGCAGGCATTCTCGGAATCATTGTCGCAGTTCCGATCGCAGGCACAATCAAAGGCACGATCGATGCAATCCGTCATCCTGAACCCTCGATCGTCATTCCACCCGAAAAAGAACTCCCTCCCCCCGCTTGATTAGATTTTCTTTACATCGAATTGAAACGGATCTTGCTAAACTAGCGGCGTGATTTGGAGCAGTAACGATGAGACAAGTTAACTTCGTAATCATTTTCGTGATTTGTTTAGCGCTAGTTTTATTTGGCATTGAGAACACAGAACCCGCTGTGATTCACTTAGTAAAAGACATTCAGTTTCAAGCCCCGTTATCGATCGAGCTAATCTTAGCTGCCGGAATCGGAGCCGTTTTAGCGTGGGTCTTTAGCGTTTGGTCACAGGTTCAAAAAACTGTTGAAATTCGCAAGGAAGTGACGGTGCGCGAAGACCGAATCCACGAACTCGAAGACGATTTAGAGCGCTACAAAGCCGAACTCGAAGAACAACAGCGCCTTTTACCCGCTGCCCAAACCGTTCAAGATGCCGAATCGCGAGAAATTTACGCTCAATAGATGGAAAATCTGGACGGCTTAACGAGTCGAGACTGGAGTTTTTGTGTACCATTGACCCTATTAGCCTTTATTGTGCTGGCTGCCGTTTATTTCGCACGGGTCAAGATTCGCTAACTCCCTCCCTTTATGCCAGTTTCTCTTGCTGAAGACGCGATCGCGCTTTTAATTGATCTAGCTGAACGCGGCGAAATTGACCCGTGGGATGTGAAAGTGATTGATGTGATCGATCGCTTTCTCAGTGAGCTTGCTCCTGCAACCGGACGAGAACTCTACGAAGCGAATCTCTCCCAGTCAGGGCAAGCCTTTTTGTATGCGTCGATGTTGCTGCTCCTCAAAGCAAATACGCTGGCTCAAGTCGATACCACTCCCGAGCTTCCAGAATTTCCCGAAGGCGATGAATTCCTCGACGAATTCACCCAAACCGCTTTACCTCTCAATCTAGAACGCCAACTTCGTCGAAGAGCCGTCGCCCAACCGCCTCAACGCCGCCGAGTAACGCTCAAAGAATTAATCGAACAACTGCAAATTATTGCCACGGCTTTAGAAGAAAAAGAGCCACGCGCTAAACTCAAACGGACAAAGATTCCGAGAGCCGAAGCGGTTAAAGCGATCGCGGCTCTAGCACACGAAGAAAACCTTTCTGAAATGGCAGTCGCGATCGAAGGTTTTTTCGCGGATCATTGGTCAGATGTCTCAAAAGGACAAGACTGGATCGATTTTGAACTCGTTCTAGAATTCTGGGTCGCCGTCCAAGAACGCAATAATAAAATTGAGCCGCATCATTCAGAAAACTATGAACGAGTGGGCGTATTCTGGGCGCTATTGCTACTTTCTGCCCAATCCAAAGTGGAATTATCGCAAGATGAGTTTTACCAAGAATTGCGGGTGAAATCTCTTGTAGGTTTACCGATCGAGCTTGCCGAGTCTGTTCTCACCGACTAATGCCATGACACAAGCCAAACCACGCTTTAGAACGATCGAAGAATATCTCGATTATGACGACGGAACAGATACCCGTTACGAGTTAGTTGATGGAGAGTTAGTGGAATTGCCCCCTGAAAGTAGACGAAACCATAAAATCGCTTCATTTCTATTCGAGGCGTTCCTTAAACTGGGCATTGCATCAGACCTGCTCACCATTGGGGCACAAATTGAAGTCACAAGCCGTAAAGTGACTGCGCGGCAGCCTGATTTGGTTGTCCTATCTCAGGAGTGTGCAAACGCATTAGACGCACTTCCAGAAGAGGCTGACAGCGATGTGATTAGAGCAGGAATGCCAACCCCCTCGCTGGTGATCGAAATCGTTTCGCCTGGTAAAGCGAGTAGCGATAATTATCAGCGCGATTACGTTGAGAAGCCACGCGAGTATGCAGCACGAGGAATTCCTGAGTTCTGGAGGATCGATCGACCTAGAGTCGTCGTGATGGTGTTGAATCTTGAAGACGGGATTTATCGATCGAGCGAATTTCGAGGAAGCGATCGCGTTATGTCTCCCACGTTTCCAGACCTACAACTGACAGCCGAGCAAATTTTGAGAGCGGGAAGATAAGCAAGCCAACATTTTTGGACTAAGCGCGATCGAGCTTACGGAGTCTGTTCTAACGAATTAACGCCATGACACAAGCCAAACCACGCTTTAGAACGATCGAAGAATATCTTGACTATGACGACGGGACAGATACCCGTTACGAGTTGGTGAATGGGGAGTTGATCGCTTTGCCTCAAGAAAGTAGACAAAATCGCAAGATTGCATCATTCCTATTTGGTGCTTTTCTTCGATTCGGGCTACCGACAGAACTACTGGTGATTGGAACACAGATCGCTGTGAGCAGCCAGGAAGTCACCGCACGCCAACCTGATTTTATGGTGCTGTCTCCTGAATGCGCCGATGCACTAGAAGGAGCAAAAAGCGATTTGATCAGTGCAGAGATGCCTCCTCCGGATCTCGTCGTCGAAGTGGTTTCACCGGGCAACGTCGGAAGCGCAAATTACGATCGCGATTATGTCGAGAAACCCCGCGAGTATGCAGCGCGAGGCATTGCGGAATTCTGGCAGGTCGATCCGAGTCGAGAAGTTGTTACGGTGCTGAGACTTGAGAATGGTGTTTATCGATCGAGCGAATTTCGAGGAAGCGATTATGTTTTGTCTCCCACGTTTCCAGACCTACAACTGACAGCCGAGCAAATTCTGCGAGCGGGAAGCGATCGTTAAAAGTATCGTTTTCTACAATCTCCCAATGCTTTCGCGACCCTTCTTGCTACGCTACAGATATCAATTCAGCGAGGCAACCCATGACTGCCTTAGTGATCAATCTCCGTCCTACGATCGAGCTAACCGATGACGAATTTTACAAGTTCTGCCAACAAAATCCAGACCTTAGAATCGAATCCACGGCAGAAGGAGCGTTAATTGTTATGCCCCCAACAGGCGGAGGTTCTGGAAAACGAAATTTTAGTTTGACCACCCTATTTGGAATTTGGGTTGAGCAGACTCAACTTGGTGAAGGATTTGACTCTTCAACCATATTTCAGCTACCGAACGGCGCAAAACGCTCTCCTGATGTTGCTTGGATCACCAACGATCGCTGGAACGCTTTAACCCTAGAACAACAAGAACGATTTCCACCGATCGCGCCTGATTTCGTGATTGAACTACGATCTCGAACCGACGACCTCGAAGATCTAGAAGCCAAAATGCAAGAGTACATGGAGAATGGCGTACGTTTGGGCGGGCTGCTCGATCCAATCACAAAGCAAGTCAAAATCTACCGCCAAGGTCAGCCCGTCGAAACCCTACAAAATCCCGCCACGCTCTCTGGTGAAACAGTTTTGCCCGGATTCGTTCTCGACCTCAGCCGCGTTTTCCGCTAGTTGCTAAACCGCTCTAACCAGCGTCGAATCCTAATTTTTCCCGCCACATAAAACGGCAATTGATAATGTTCTGCCATCAGCCAACCCACAAACGCAAAGTGACAGAAAAACGTTAACCCAATCCAAAACATCGGAAACCAATTTCCTGAACTCCCCTCAAGTGGTACAAAAATCTGAGCCGGAAGCCAAATCAAGCTCGGCGGCAAGAGCACCAGCGCAATTCCAACGATCCAAATGACAATCGACAAATCCAAATCCGTCTGATTCGCCGCCTGCCACTTGCGCCCGTTCCATCGCCACGTCATCGGTTGCGAACTATCCTCGACGTGCACCGTTTGTTCTTTTAAGTTTGCAGTGAAGATATGGCGGCAAAAATTACACGCAAACGCATCCATTAGCGTCAATCCTTCTACCTGTCCATGCCGACAAATCGGACAGGGGTACGGCTCCTGATAATTCAACGTGCGGCGTTCTGAAGATACGGAACCTGATTTCGGATGCTGCATGATCCGCCTCAAACCCTTCTAGATATAAGCTTCTCTTAGTCTAACGATTTTCCTCAAATCAATGTGGATTCGTCCAAATCCCTTCAGCTTCAATCGTTTCTATTAGAGATTCGATTTGCGAATTGAGCATTTCCACCTAGAATAGAATTAGCGATAAGTACATATACACAGCGTAGGGATATCCTTATGTCAGACGGTGAATCTCAAGCACAAGCGCCTCTTTCAGAACGCGAGTTGCAGGTTATTGAATTAGTCGCCGCTGGCTTAACCAATCAAGACATTGCGGAAAAGCTCGAAATCAGTAAGCGTACAGTAGACAATCACATCAGCAATATTCTGACGAAGACCGAGACTGAAAATCGAGTCGCGCTCGTTCGTTGGGCGTTGCAGTGGGGTAAAGTTTGCCTTGATGAAGTGAATTGCTGCACGTTACCGCCGTACAATCCGAATGGAAATGGGGCATCGACGTGAGTTATTCAGTTCAGAATCCAACCCTACCGCTGGCAGTTTATCGAGAAGTTGCAGTTCATTTAACTCAAGTCGATGGGGTTCAAACTCGCTTGACTCCACAGACTTCTCAACAGTTTGAGTACACGCTTTCACAAATCGAAAGTTTAGAGATCGAATTTTCTAACCCCAACGATTCTCAGGCTCGATCGCAGGTTGAAAAAATTCTGGCGTATTACGGCGATCGCTTTGGCGCTTGGACGATTCTCTCTGACCTCAAAACCCGATAGAGTTAAGACATCGGGTTAGATGGAAACTTGTGATTTCTAGCTGGATTCATTCTCTATTCGGACAAATTGCGATCGTCCTTTTCTGGCTGTCGATCGTTGGCTTATGTGCTGAAATTGTCAATCGTGCTACAGGCAATAACGAACTGGTTCGCAAAGTCGTTCACATCGGCACAGGAAACGTGATTTTGCTTGCCTGGTGGCTCAATACTCCGATGTGGCTGGGCGTGAGTGCCTCGATTTTATTTAGTGCAGTTGCCCTCATTTCCTACTACATTCCGATTCTTCCAAACATCAACAGCATCGGGCGGAAAAGCTTCGGAACGTTCTTCTATGCGGTGAGTATCGGCGTTTTGGTGGCGTGGTTTTGGTCGATCGCTCAACCGCAATATGCAGCGATCGGGATTCTTGTGATGACTTGGGGTGATGGATTCGCCGCACTCATCGGTCAACGCTTCGGAAAACACACTTACCGACTTTGGGACATGAAAAAAAGTTGGGAAGGCTCAGGCGCAATGGCGCTCATCAGTTTTACCGTTTGCGCTTTAATCCTTTTATTCACGATCGGTAATCTCTGGGAAATTTGGCTGATCTCGATCGTCATCGGATTAAGTGCCGCAACTCTCGAAGCCTTTTCCAAATTCGGCATTGATAACCTAACCGTCCCAATTTCAAGTGCTGCGATCGCCTATTTCCTCACCCAAACCCTAATCAATCTCTAACTAACGGCAGAAGTTTTTGATTCGTTCCTGTCCCTAGCCTGATTTGTGGTTGAATTTAGGCGAGGAAACAAATTGAAAATTAGCGAGTCGCTGTTTCAAGACCTGTAACCATCCACCCATCGTCCGGGTGTCTATATACGCTGAATCTATGACCTCGATCGTGCAGCCAACCGCCTCTCCCTCCAACTGGGAAGACCCGCATCTTTCCCGCCAGCCCAACCCCGACCAATTGGACAACATCAAAGCCCAACTGGATCTCATTTTGCTGGCACTCGAAGCGATCGCCAATCTCTCCTCAGAAGCCATGCTCCAAGCTGCCTCTGAACTCAATCTGGAATCGATGATTAGCGATCGTGTCTCTCTCTGGCGGCTGCGCCAATCGAGTCCCTTGCGTAAAGGACAAGGCGGACGCAAAAAACTCGATGTCGATGAAGCCCGCGCCCTTACCCTGATCATCTGTCACCTGGCAAAACAACAGAATGAACTGATTCGTCGTGCCGTTGCCCTCCTCGAACAACTGACCGAACAAAATCGCGAACCCCACCAAGCCGCTCTCTTAGGCAACTACCTGGACACCTTCCACAACACCTATCAAGAGCGCATGGAACATGGAGAGATGGCTTCCACCGATGATCTTACCCATCTCGCGCTTAAACTTTTAATCGATCTGCTCTTTTACGGCAGCCCCCAAGGCGTTCGACGGCTTTGGCTGACTTTGCTTGATCGTTCCCTGCCCAATCCTCCGAACTGACGCGCTCAACCTTTGAACCCATGTCCTCACCTACCTCTGTTATCCGACGTTACACCCCACCGACCTGCACCCTAGAGATTGCCGCGAAAGATTCACCGCTTTCCCGCTGGATGGGGCAATCTGTCCTCAAACATCTCCGCTTCAAACTCAGCTTCGACGATCCACGAGTCAGCGAGGACCAATGGATCACCGTCAGGGGCGATCGCAATCAACTCCAAAGTCTCACCGATGCGGTCAGCCACTACGTCCAAAACTTTCTCAGTCAATCCAGCCGCTTCAGCACTCAATCCTCGATCGGAGTTGCCGAACCCGTCACCGACTTTCTCACTCAGTCCGAACAGAATTCCGCTGGAATCTATCTGAAACCCAAGGGACTGATCTCGCACGAACTTCATCTTGGAACACTCGCCAACGAATCTTCTGGCTCTGTTCTAGCTCTGAGCGCAGTTCAACTCGCAGATCTCGCGACCGCACTTGATGAATGTTCCGCTGATGTCACCACACTGCCAAATTTAGAGAAACCTCGCTGGCAAACGATCACTCCTGCTTGGGGCACGATCGCCGCAGGCTTAATCGCTGCGATCGGTGTTGGTGTGCCGCTCACCCTAAAAGTTTTTGAGCCAACTGCACCGACTCAGACCGCAGCGAACCCACCTGCTAGCAGTAGCGATCAGCGTCTCCCAGTGCAGCCCCTACCTACCACACCTGCACCCAATACGATCGCGACTCTACCCACCGCTCCCCCACCGCTGACAACGCTTCCCCCAACGACCACCGTGCCCGCGCCCAGCGCAACAACGACCACTCCCCCTCAACTCGACCAAGCGCCCCGCCTCAGAGTTTCACAAGAGCCTCCGGTTAGTGCTCCCCCACCTCAGATTAATATTCCAGTGCAAGATGCTCCGGTCGCTGCAATTCCAGATCAAACAAAAACGCCTTCCAAACCAACCATTTCAGCAAATCCCAATGCTGCTCCGGCTCCTCCTACCTCAAATTCGACTGAAATCGCCCGAAGCGTTTCTCCCGCAGCCGCAAGTCTGCAAGCAAACGCGCCTCGTCCTGTCCCCGCAGGCACAACGATTCCTCAAGTCGCAGAGGTCAGAACATTCTTCCAGAAAAACTGGAAACCGCCACAAGGCATGACCGAAGACATCGAATATCGGCTTACCCTCAAGCCCGATGGCACGATCGATAGAATTGAGCCACTTGGCGAAGCTGCGGGTCGCTTGCTTGATGCTTCTTTTCCAGTCAGCGGACAGGAATTTGTCTCTCCCATCAAAGGAAGCGGTTCACCTGTGATTCGCTTACGGCTGACTCCTAAAGGTGTCGTTCAAACTTTCCTAGAAGCGCAATAAAAAAAAGGCGATCGCACAACACGATCGCCCTTCATCACCTGTGAATCAAGCGCTAATAAATCTCGAATCCTAAAGCAAAATCCTGCTTCCGTTTCGAGGAGACTTCGATCGTGTATTCCCCATCCATCGGCAGTCGATTCTTCCAGTTCCGAGTCTCTGCTGAACTGCCGCTAATTCGTTGACCATTTGGAGCCGTCACAGCAAGAGATACATCGCCTTTCAGCGCCCGAACTGCCATGATTTGACCCGCCGATGCCTTGAGTAGATATCGGCGCGGCTGTTTTGGCTCAATGTCTCCAGTTACCGTCGTTTGGCTTTGACCACGAGCAAATCGAACATGCTGAATGTCAGAATCGATGAACTGAGAAACAGGTGTAATCGCTATATCTAACGAGTAGGCTCCCGTTCCAGTGACTTCGATCGTATATTTCTCGCTTTTCGGAAGCTGACCCGTCCAACGTCGAGCCTGATACGACGAATTATCAATCCCTTGCCCATTTTGCTGAAGCAAATTCATCGACACGCCAGCACCCTCGATCGTCACAGTCATGATTTGTCCCTGAGCTGCCTCGATCATGTAAGGCTGCAAATTCCGCTCGACCAAGTTTCCTTGCACAACTGCCGAGATTTCTCCAGGTACAAATTCAATTCGTTTCGGCTTGCCATCGCTGACCGCCTCAGCATTCCGAAATGGGGCATCTGTCTTAATTTGCTGTGTACTCGGTAGCGGGTCAGTCATCTGAAACAGATGTAATCCAATCCCAGTCGAAACCAGTAGACTTGTTGCGATCGCAGCAGGCACAGCCCATCGACTTATCATTGCCACCTTCCTCGAAGGATTTCTGGAAAAACCAGATTTAGGCGTATCCGAAGCGCGATTCTCAGGATTGCTCGTCATAAAAAGCTGGGTTCTAATTGTCGCAGCAGTGCGTTTGAGACTGATGTCTCGTGCCGCAGGTGCAATATCTCGATCAATCGATGCGGGAGGCTGCACCATTGGATTCAGAAGGGTGCTTTTCACTGATCCTTCCATCAAGGGCTGTAAGTCCGCCCAAGCTTCTCGTGCTGACTGATAGCGATCGCTCGGATGCAGTGCCAGCATTTGACTAAAGACGTTTGCCAATCCTTCACTGATCTGTGTGTAACGTTGCCACTGCCAAGCCAAAGTTTGACTATCTAACAGCGATTGCGGTTCTCGTCCAGTCAGCAGCACTAAACAAGTTGCTCCCAACGCATACAAGTCACTGTGAGGCGAAACATTTCCGGTTTGTAACTGTTCGGGTGGGGCATATCCAACCTTCCCAACCCGTGTAATCGTTGAAATGATGGGCCAATGGCTTGCCGCTTCTTTCACCGCTCCAAAGTCAATTAGAACCGGCAATCCTTGATTCGTGGTCGGTGTCGCTTCTGCCGGAATCACCATTTCACGGGTTCCTGGCGTTTTCAAAATGATGTTCTCTGGTGAGATGTCGCGGTGCACAATATCCCGATCGTGCAGATAAGTCAGTACAGGCAGCAAGTGATTCAGCAAGTGCAAAATTTCAGCTTCCGAAAATGCCTGTCCCTGTTGTCTCCGCGCTTGCAGTAAGTTCCGGTAAGTCTGCCCCTGTACAAAATCCTGAACAAGAAACAGCCGCTGGTCACTCTCGAATGCTGCCCAAAATCGAGGAATCTGGGGATGTTGAATTTGGTAGAGCGTACTGGCTTCCCGCTGAAATAGCGTTTTGGCTTTTTCGACTAATCCATCATCCTGATACGGGACAGTGAACTCCTTAATTACGCACAATTCATCAAAGCGTTCTTGGTCGATCGCAAGATACGTTCGCCCAAATCCGCCTTGACCAAGGACTTGCTTAATGAGATACCGCTGCCGTAACAGAGTTCCTGACGTGATAGAAGACACCATGATGGATTAAGAAGTTCTAAGTAGAACAAGAGCTGACTCACTGTAGCTATTTTTACTTGACTCCTTCTTAAACTCCTATGGGGTATAACCCCTCATATTAAGCAATGTAAAAAAGCTACTTCTTGCCATTCATAAAAGATACGAATTTGTCCGTGATATTACTTAAATGTCTCTGACATATATCAAGCTTGAGACAGCTGTCTGTCCTCAATGGCGATCAGCCTATCGATAGAAGTAGATGAGCCTTAAATAAATACATATTTATGTAAAGCGTTTCGATGGGTTTTCATCTTGACTCTATTCTGAAGTTAAGCGAAACTGACAGTTAATCAGAAACTACTTCTATTAGCTGCGAAGTTCTGTAACGTTTTAAGGTGAAATAGCTAGGTTCTTAAAAATAGGTAAATTTCAATTGTCTTAATTGGGATCTATCCTCTAAGTAAATTGCTGTTTTGCGCGATAACTTTTACCTTGGGCAAAGCGAATGGAAACGTTAGAGTTCATCATTTATCCAGACGGTCGAGTGCAAGAAAAAGTAACCGGAATTGTGGGGAAATCCTGCGAGGAAGTAACTGCCGCGATCGAAGCTCAACTGGGTCGAGTCATCACCCAAGAGCAGACTTCTGAATACTTTGCCCAACCTGTTCAACCGTCTGAGACTGTAAAAACCCAAGCGACGTATAGCGATTGGTAAGTTTGTTTGCACCCCTTACAATTTGAATCGTAACCATTTGCCATGTCACATTTTAGCCAAATCAAAACTCAAATCCGTAATCTTACCTCTTTGCAGTCTGCACTGTCTGATCTCGGAATGGACTGGAAATCGGGTCCACGTGATGTCCGGGGCTATCGCGGACAGACTCAAACTGCCGAGGTCGTTATCGAACAAAACAATGGCTACGATGTCGGTTTTGCCTGGAACGGTCACGAATACGAACTGGTCGCTGACCTGCAATTCTGGAATCTCGACAACTCGGTCGATCGCTTCTTGAGCAAAGTCACTCAACGCTATGCGTATCATACGATCGTGAACGAAAGCACTCAGAAAGGCTTCCAAGTTTCCGAGCAGCAGAAGAATGAAGATGGTTCAATTCGTCTTGTCCTACAACGCTGGAGCGCGTGATGTCTGACTCCTTTCAACCGTCCGATGGAGATTTCTCCTCTACTTCTGAGCGCTCTGGATTAGAGCCAGAACTAGGTGGGTTCTTGCGTGAAGCTGAAGGGCGATCGGGTCTTGAACCTGAGTTGGGAGGAGCATTTCGACAGCGCGGCGTTTACGTCGATGAAATTACTTGTATCGGCTGTAGACATTGCGCTCATGTGGCACGAAATACGTTTTACATCGAACCGGATTATGGTCGATCGCGAGTCATTCGACAAGATGGCGATTCTGAAGAACTGATTCAAGAAGCGATCGAGACTTGTCCAGTAGATTGCATTCATTGGGTGAATTACGCTGAGTTGAAGCAGCTAGAAGAAGAGCGCAAATATCAAGTGATTCCGGTTGCTGGCTTTCCAGTTGATCACGCAATGATTACCGTGAATCGGCGCAAACAGAAGGCGAAAGCGAAGCGAAACAAAGGTTAAATCGAAAGCTCCAAGTCATTTTTGCCTGGAGCTTTTTAGTTATTCTTCAACTGGATTAGATTGCAGCGTTTCCGATTCGTCTAGTCCCTCAGCTTTACCTTGAATCGCAAACGGCAAATGTGCCCCGATTAATCCTCGTTTTATCCGCTCAGGCGTATCCTCGAATATCACGAAAAGCGGGTAGATTTTATCAGCCCCATCATTTAGAAAGTGTTGATACCGAGGTGGTAATAGCCATTCGTAGTCTTTACTTAGCATTAATTGTGTCTGTCGCCATCGACCCAGCAACTCTGAAAAGTCCTCGTTCGGTCGGTGAATAAATACGAAGATTTCTTTCCCGGTTTTAATCTTCCACTCTGGGTCACACATCAAAATTGCGAGTTCACAGGGAAGAAGCTGAGGTTCAACTGTTGTGACATTCGTTGCATTCACTGTTGATTGGGTGTGACGAATTCGCACGATCGGTAATGGAATAGTAATCACGCTCTCTTCAACTCGCCGCATACTCGGAATCATTTCGAGGTAAACACGATGACATTTCAGAAGCTCGATCGCTTCGATCGAATGACTGTACGTTGCCAGCAATTCCTCGTACTGAATTTTTTGAGCAGAAATTTCCATAACATCCCATCAACCGTAAAGGTCAGATGTCAGGGAGTAAAAGCCCTATTCATCTGACCTAAATCAACAAAAATGTGACTTTAGACGATTTAACCGAGCTTGTCGAAAATCGCGAACATTGGTAAGTACATCGCAACAAGAATACTTCCCACCATGCCGCCCAGAAATAGAATCATGATCGGTTCCATGATGCTAGTCAAAGCTTTCACAGCTTGTTCCACTTCATCTTCATAGAAGTCAGCAACCTTCATCAGCATCTTATCGATCTCTCCGGTTTCTTCACCGATACTGATCATCTGAATCGCCATCGCTGGAAAGACTTGTTCTTTTTGCAGCGCAATGCTGATCATGCCGCCTGTTTGAATTTCTTTACGGGCTTCATCGATCGCGTTCGCCACAATCTGATTACCAGAGGTGTCTCGCACAATCTCCAGACAAGTCAAAATCGGAACCCCTGAACGAGTCAACGCCCCAAAAGTCCGACAAAATCTTGCAGTTGCAGTTTTTTGAATCAAATCACCGAACAGCGGCATTTTCAGGAAAAACCGATCCATCGTTTCCCGTCCAACACGAGTTTTGTAGTACTGCTTGTAAGCAAAAATTAGCGACGGAATAATGATCAACAAGCTGAACGCGGCTGGGCTTGTAAGAAACGCACTAATGTCTAACATCAATTGAGTGAAGGCAGGTAGATCACCTCCAAGTTGTTTAAAGATGCCAGCAAAAATCGGAATGAGGAAAATCGTCATCCCTAAGAAAATTGCTGTCGCGAGAAATCCAACGACCACCGGATAGCTCATTGCCGATTTAATCTGGTTCTGCAATCGAGCGACATCCTCAAGCAGCTTAGCAAGGCGGTTTAGCACTTCATCCAGTACCCCACCTGTTTCTCCTGCCTGCACCATACTGACGTACAAACCATCAAAGCATTGAGGATGTTTCCGCATTGCATCAGACAGGTTCACCCCTTGCTGCACATCCGAACTAATTTCCATCAGTGCTTTTTTCAGCTTTGGATTAGGACATTGGTCTGCCAACACACCAAGACCTCGCACCAGTGCAACACCCGCATTCACAAGAGCAGCAAATTGACGGGAAAAAACGGCACGATCTTTGACAGTGACAGATACCATTGAGGTTTGGAAGTTTGCAAAGCTCGCATTAATGTCAAAACTCTCATTTTCTTTGAGTTCTTGGACAAACAAGCCTTGTTCGCGTAATGCCGATCGCGCTTCACTCAGAGAATCGGCGATGACTTTTTCTTTTTTGGCATTTCCTTTTGCGTCTCGGACGCGGGCAACGTAAGTTGGCATGGCGGTTCAGTAGGGGTGATGAGAACTTGAGGTGCGTTAAATTAGCGCTTCACGGCTGCGGCGGCTCCGTTTGGCGTTCCGCCAATTAAGCGTTGAAGTTCGTCCGGGCGAGAAGTCTTCGAGGCAGCGGCTTCAAAGGTGATTTGTCCAGCTTTGTATAAATCTGCTAAGACTTTTTCCAGTGTCTGCATTCCGAGTTTTCCGCCGGTTTGGATTGCGGAGTAGATTTGAGCAGTTTTTCCTTCACGAATTAGGTTCGCGATCGCTGGCGTGACGATCATGATTTCCTGTGCCATGATTCGTCCGTATTCACCCGGTTTCGGATTCTTCTTAGGAACCAGCGTTTGGCTAAATACTGCAACGAGCGAATTGGAAAGCTGAACTCGGACTTGAGTTTGACGCTCAGAGGGGAAGACATCGATCATCCGGTCAACGGTTTGAGCCGCAGAACTGGTGTGCAGCGTTCCGAAGACTAAGTGACCTGTTTCCGCCGCAGAGATCGCCAGTGAAATGGTTTCTAAGTCCCGCATTTCCCCGACCAAGACAATATCTGGATCTTCACGGAGAGCAGCTTTGAGTGCGTTTGCAAAACTCTTGGTGTCTTCACCGAGTTGGCGTTGGTGAACGAGGCTCTTGATCGGTTCGTAGACGAACTCGATCGGGTCTTCGATCGTCAAAATATGCTCAGCACGAGTCCGGTTAATCAAATCGATCATTGCCGCTAGTGTCGTCGTTTTACCTGATCCGGTTGGACCTGTCACGAGAATCAAGCCTCTGGGCTTTTCAGACATTTCTCGCACGACATCAGGAAGATTCAGCTTTTCAAAGTTCGGAATCTTGGAACTCAGAGCACGCAAACAAGCGGCATAGGTTCCACGGTCTTTGTAAACGTTCACTCGGAATCGTGCTAGTCCGCGCACACCATAGGAGCAGTCAAGCTCCCAGTTTTGCTCTAGCATTTTGCGCTGGCTGTTGTTCAACATGCTGAAGATCAAACGCTGACATTCTTCGGCATTAAGAACCTGATCGCTAATCGGCTGAAGGTGCCCACTGATGCGAAAGTAAGGGGGCAGTCCAGCAGTCAGGTGCATGTCTGAGCCACCCATTTCGATCAGTTGTTCCATTAAATCTTCGATCATCATTTCCATAAGATCTGCTCCTGATTGCTGAGATGAGAATGATTGAAAAGCTGAAAATTAGTTTGCTCTGAGAGATTTAAGAATTAATCTTGGAAGCGAGGTGTAGTGCAGTAATGGCAGTCCAGCCAGTCTTGGCTCATTTCTGCCCCACAAGTTCGGCAAGTGAGCGAACTCTTGCGTTTTGCTTTCAGTTCCGCTTCTAAGCCAGTGTCAGTGAAGGTTACACGCTCGATCTCTTCGAGGGTGCAAAGTCCATGACGCACGAGATCTAAGCTGTAGGCAAGGAGCGTTTGCATTCCTTCTTCAACGGCGACTTCTTTGATCCGCTCGGTCGGTGCGCCTTCGGTGATCAGCGTTTGCAGCGCTTCCGTCACCCGCATCACTTCGTACACACCGAGTCGTCCTTTGTAGCCAACGCCATTACATTTCTGGCAGAGTTGGTTGCGGGCGCGGGCATCTTGAATTTCTTGCCCGGTCAGCGTATTCGCTTTGTACAAAGTCAATTGGGAATCGTTAGTACTGGTTAACCCGAATCGAGCGAGTTCGGCGGGGGTTGGTTTGTAGGGGATTCGGCATTCGTCGCAGACTTTCCGCACCAAGCGCTGAGCAACGACACCGAGTAAGGCACCAGACACCATGAAGGGTTCAACGCCCATTTCATCGAGTCGGGCGATCGCTCCTGCGGCATCATTCGTGTGCAGGGTTGTGAGAACCAAGTGACCCGTTAGCGCGGCTTCGATCGCAGTTTTCGCCGTTTCCTTATCTCGTGTCTCACCTACCAGAATCACATCCGGATCTTGACGGAGAAAGGCTCTCAGAATTGCGGCGAAGTCCATGCCTTTTTCGCGAATCACCTGGACTTGAGTAATGCCGGGGAGTGAATACTCGATCGGGTCTTCTGCCGTACTGATATTGACTCCCGGATCGTTCCGTTCCGCCAGTGCTGAATATAGTGTCGTCGTTTTACCTGATCCCGTTGGACCCGTAACGAGGATGAGTCCGAAGGGACGCTTCACCATTTCTTGAACGGTTTTCAGCGAAGTTTCATCAGTAATCAGCTTGTCTAAACCGAGTTGAGTCGTTGAGTTGTCAAGAATTCGGAGCACGACTTTCTCACCGTAGCGGCTCGGTAGGGTATTGACCCGGAAATCGACTTTGCGACTGTCGTAAATTCGGCGGATGCGACCGTCTTGGGGTTGGCGACGTTCAGCGATATCGAGTTGAGCAATAATCTTGAAACGAGCGACAACCGCAGGAATGATCTTTTTCGGAAATGGCTCAAATGCTTCGCGGAGTACACCGTCTTTACGGAATCGAACACGAAGAGATTCTTCCTGCGGCTCAACGTGAATGTCAGAAACCGCCATCTGAAGCGCTTTGATCAGAATTTTATTGACTAGCGCAATAATTGGAGCCGCCTCTGCATCTGCCGACGCATCGAGATCCATTTCGCTGTCGTCGTCTCGCAGTTCTGCCAGTCCTTCTAACCCTTCAAGGTCGGAGCGGACATCGACTCTGGACTGTGCTTCGAGTTGTTTTTCCTGCTCTAGACGCGCATCCATGTAGCTCGACATCAGGCGTTGGTAATCATCGATCGTAATGACCAATCGCTGAAGCCCCAAACCTTTCGGACGTAGAATCCGATTCAGTTCGTCTTGTGCCGCAAGGTTGTCCGGGTCAACCATTGCCACAAGGAGCGAGGGCGGATTGCCTTCGGTTTGCGAGAGTGGAATCAAGTTGTAACGGCGACAAAGCTCGATCGGGATTAGTTCGCCAATGAGTTGTCCAATGTGAGTTGAAGAAACTTCGTTTAGCTCAGGATCTAGTGATTCAACTCCGTAGAGAATCTTCAACTCAAACAGTTGCTGTCTCTTGTATTGGCGAATCAGATCCGGGGATAATTGCTGACCCGTCATCGATTCCAGCACTGCGGTAAGCGGCTTTCCTGACTTGCGGCATTCGATCAGAGCTTGCTGCATCTGCTCGTTATTGACATAGCCAGACTGGATTAATTTATTACCGAACGGCGAAAAATTGTTTTGAACGACAAGCGCACGCCGTTGAGAAGAAGAATTTGTCATAACGGATGAACGAAGATCACCTTATTGATGATTCCCAAAATGTTTTTTGAAGAACGCTTAAAGATGAACTCAGGCGGTCAAACCGGAATCAGTGCGATATGATGCTTATCGGTTAAGCGGTGCGGCATCCGATCGCCCATTCGCTAGGATGGAAGAGGCTTGCTTAAGCCAGCGTTCTATACAGGGAAATTAGCGCACAATGATCGACGAACAAAATCAGCAGCAGCCTGAAGAAGTGCAAACAACCGTCAGTGAATCTTCTGAGACTTCTCCATCTGCGACGAGTGAGGCAGTGGAAACAGAAGTCGTGACAGAAACTCCAGCAGAAGAAGACACGACGGATTATGAAGCGGCGTTTCTGGAATTACGATCGAACTACGCCGCCAAAGAGCGAGAAATCGAAGGACTGAAAAAGCAGGCGGAAGAACTGAATAATCAGTACATGAGAATCGCCGCAGACTTTGAGAACTTCCGTCGCCGGACTCAAAGAGAGCGAGAAGAATTAGAAACGCAGATTAAATGCAACACCGTGAAAGAGTTGCTTCCGGTGGTGGACAACTTTGAACGAGCGCGATCGCAGATCAAACCGCAAACCGAGAGCGAATCGAATATCCATAAGAGCTATCAGGGCGTTTACAAGGATATGGTCGATCGCCTAAAGAAAGTCGGGGTCGCACCGATGCGGGCGGCAGGGACTGAATTTGATCCGAATCTGCACGAAGCGGTGATGCGCGAACCAACCAGCGAACATCCAGAAGGAACCGTTGTAGAAGAATTGATGCGCGGTTACATGCTCGATGACAAAGTACTGCGTCACGCGATGGTAAAGGTTGCAGCACCCCCAGAAGACGGTTCTGGCAAAGGATAATTGCTGATTTCCGTGGAAGTACCGAGACTGCTTGTTTGTGAACGCAACGATAAGAAAACTCTGAAACAGGGAATCATCCGTAAAGTTAGTTCGAGTTTATCCGTACTGTACGGAGAACTAACTGAGAACTTTATGTTCTGCGTTCACCTCGCGTACTTTCGGCAGCGCTAGTTATGGGAAAAGTCATCGGCATCGACTTAGGCACAACGAATAGTTGTGTCGCAGTGTTAGAGGGCGGTCAGCCCGTCGTTATCACCAATTCGGAAGGCGGAAGAACCACACCGAGCATGGTGGGCTTCGGGAAGACGGGCGATCGCTTAGTCGGTCAGTTAGCAAAACGTCAGGCTGTTACCAACGCTGAAAACACGGTTTTTAGTATTAAGCGCTTTATTGGACGGCGATGGGAAGATACGCAGATCGAGCGATCACGGGTTCCTTACAATTGCGTCAAAGGGAAAGACGATACGGTTGATGTACAGATTCGCGGTCGGAATTACACGCCACAAGAAGTGAGCGCGATGATCCTGCAAAAGTTAAAGCAGGATGCGGAAAATTATTTGGGTGAAAGTGTCACACAAGCGGTGATTACGGTTCCTGCTTATTTCAGTGATGCTCAGCGGCAAGCGACCAAGGATGCAGGAACGATCGCAGGTCTGGAAGTTCTAAGAATCATTAATGAGCCGACTGCGGCAGCCCTTGCTTACGGAATGGACAAGCAAGACCAAGACCAGTGTGTTTTGGTGTTTGACCTTGGGGGCGGAACGTTCGATGTCTCGATTCTTCAGTTGGGTGATGGCGTATTTGAAGTAAAAGCGACATCGGGTAACAACCATTTAGGTGGTGATGATTTTGATGCCTGTATCGTTGATTGGCTCAATGACATTTTCCGCCAGCAGGAAGGCATTGATCTAACTCAAGATAAAATGGCGCTTCAACGATTGAGAGAAGCGGCTGAGAAGGCGAAAATCGAGCTTTCTGGAACCCTTAGCACATCGATCAATTTGCCGTTTATTACCGCAGATGAAACGGGACCCAAGCATTTAGAAATCGAGCTAACTCGTACCAAGTTTGAAGAGTTATCGAGCCGATTGATTCAAGCGACGATCGAGCCAATGGAACAGGCGTTAAAAGACGCGAATTTGACGATCGAAGAGATCGATCGCATTCTTTTAGTCGGCGGTTCAACTCGAATTCCAGCCGTTCAAGATGCACTGAAGAAGTTCTTTAATGGCAAGACACCCGATCGCTCTGTCAATCCCGATGAAGCGGTCGCGCTAGGAGCAGCGATTCAGGCTGGAGTCTTGGGCGGCGAAGTGAAAGATCTTTTGCTGCTGGATGTGACACCGCTTTCATTGGGAATTGAAACATTAGGGGAAGTGTTTACGCGAATTATCGATCGTAATACCACGATCCCCAGCAGCAAAACTCAAGTTTTTTCGACCGCAACCGATGGACAAACCTCGGTAGAAATCCACGTCCTACAAGGTGAGCGGGCAATGGCGCGCGACAATAAGAGCCTGGGTAAATTCCAGCTTACGGGAATTCCAGCCGCACCGAGAGGCGTTCCTCAAATCGAAGTGGCATTTGAAATCGATGCGAACGGAATTCTGAAAGTTTCTGCTCGTGATAAAGGAACAGGACGCGCTCAAAGCGTTGAAATCTCGAATACGGGGGGTTTGAGCAGCAGTGAAATTGAGCGGATGCGGCAAGAATCGGAAATGTTTGCTGAAGAAGATACCCGTCGGATGCAGTTAGTACAGCTTAAGAATCAAGCGGATGGTTTATTCCATAGCTATGAAACAACGCTGAAAGAAAATGGGGAAGCGATTAGCGACTCGTTGAAGGCGCAGGCGAATGAAAAAATTGCCGGACTGAGAAGCGCGATCGCTAATCCAAAGGTTAGTATCGATGAAGTGAAATCGTATCTCGATGGATTGCAGCAACTGTTGTATACCGTTGGGTCAGCCGTTTATCAAAATGCTCAACCGTTCGGGAATTCCGACTTTGAACCGAACACCGATTCTGGTATGAATTTTGAAGATGATACCGTTTCGGTGGATATGAGTGCTTTCACCTTTGAGGCAGATGCCACCATGACTGCGGATTATGAGGCAGTCGATTAGTTGAGCGTGTAGGGTAGTAATATAGGGAGTCTAGATCGTTACCCTACGCCTCCTTTTAGTTCAGCCCCCCTTACCCCTGAATCTCTACCCTATGGCTCGTGATTACTACGAAATTCTTGGCGTTTCGCGTGATGCAGACAAGGAAGAAGTCAAGCAAGCCTTTCGTCGCCTTGCCCGAAAATATCACCCTGATGTCAACAAAGAGCCGGGTGCAGAAGAGCGATTTAAAGAAATTAACCGCGCTTATGAAGTGATCTCTGACCCGGAAGTGCGGGCGAGATACGATCGCTTTGGTGAAGCTGGAGTCGGTTCTGCTGCTGGTGCAGGCGGCTATCAAGACTTCGGAGATATGGGCGGGATTGCGGATATCTTTGAGAGCTTCTTTAGTGGGTTTGGTGGCACAGCGGCAGGACAAACTCGGCGGCGCGGCGGTCCAGTTCGAGGCGATGACCTGCGATTAGATCTAAAGCTCGATTTTCGGGAAGCGGTATTTGGTGGCGAGAAAGAAATTCGTATCAGCCACTTAGAAACTTGTACGAACTGTACGGGTAGCGGAGCAAAACCAGGAACTCGTCCACGGACTTGTACCACTTGTACAGGTTCAGGTCAAGTTCGTCGCGCAACTCGCACTCCGTTCGGCAGTTTCACTCAGGTTTCAGTTTGTCCGACCTGTAATGGGACGGGACAGATGATCGAAGAGAAGTGCGAAGTCTGCGGTGGCAATGGACAGCGGCAGGAAACGAAGAAGCTGAAGATCACGATTCCGGCAGGGGTTGATAATGGAACTCGGTTGAGAGTGTCCGGTGAGGGAGATGCTGGACAGCGAAGTGGTCCTGCGGGCGATTTGTATGTTTATCTCTTCATTAATGACGATCCCGACTTTCAGCGTGACGGAATTAATGTGCTCTCCGAAGTGAAGATTAGTTATCTTCAAGCAATTTTGGGATCTCGAATTGAGGTCAAAACAGTGGATGGGGAAGAGGAACTCACCATTCCAGTCGGGACACAACCTGGAACAGTTCTAACCCTGGAAAACAAGGGGGTTCCGAAGCTTGGAAATCCGGTAAGTCGTGGTGATCATTTGATTACAGTATCGGTTGACATTCCGACGCGAATTAGTCAGGAAGAGCGGGAATTGTTGGAGAAATTGGCGAAGATTCGAGGCGATCGAGTCGGAAAAGGTGGCGTAGAAGGTTTTATTGGGAAGATTTTCGGCGGATGAGTCAGACAGATACTTCAGACGTGCAGATGGATTTGCGCGGGACACCTTGCCCGATTAATTTCGTCCGCACCAAATTACGGTTAGAGCAAATGGCTCCCGGATCGCTGCTCGAAGTCTGGCTTGATCCGGGAGAGCCGATCGAGCAAGTGCCCGACAGCTTAACGATGGAAGGTTATAAGATCGAGAGTATCGAAGATCGATCGAGCTTTTTTGCGGTCAAAATTCGCCGTTAACCTTTCCATGAGTTCTGACAAGATTTTGGAAGAAGACCAGCCACGGCAAATCACAGGTACGGTTCTGGCAGTACAAGCAAATTTTTATCAGGTAAAGCTTCAAGAGGAGTCTTTGCCAAAATCGATGCTGCTTTGTACTCGACGGACTCGGCTGAAGAAAATTGGACAGCGGGTGATGGTGGGCGATCGCGTTTTAATCGAGGAGCCGGATTGGAATGGCGATCGAGGCGCGATCTCACAGGTGTTTTCGAGACGATCAGAGTTAGACCGTCCCCCGATCGCGAATGTGGATCAAATTCTGCTCGTGTTTGCTTTGGCATCTCCAGCGATCGAGCCTTATCAATTAAGTCGATTTTTAGTCAAGGCTGAATCGACCGGGGTATCTGTTTGTTTAGCGTTAAGTAAGAGTGATTTAGTTTCGATTGATGAGCAACAAGATTGGAAGGATCGGTTAGGTGAATGGGGCTACCATCCGATTTTTATCAGTGTGCGTCAACAGATAGGACTCCTTCAACTACAACAGTATTTAGACCAGAAAATTACGGTTGCTTCTGGTCCTTCCGGTGTTGGAAAATCCAGTTTGATTAATCAATTGATTCCTAACACTGATTTGCGAGTCAATACTGTTTCTGGAAAATTAGAAAAAGGCAGACATACCACTCGACACGTTGAATTATTTGAGCTTCCAACAGGTGGATTGTTAGCCGATACGCCAGGATTTAATCAGCCAGATTTGTATTGTCTACCGAGCGAATTGGTGCAGTATTTTCCAGAAGCGCGGCGAAAATTAGCAGAAGGAAGCTGTCAGTTTAGCAATTGTTTACATCGAGACGAACCTGGTTGTATTGTGCGGGGAGATTGGGAGCGATACGAGCATTATTTAGACTTTTTGGAAGATGCGATCGCATACGAAACCCAACTAAATCAACAATCTAATCCCGATGAAGTTTTGAAACTCAAAGGAACACAATATGAGCCACGATTGGACATCAAGAGATATCGGAGAGAATCCCGTAAAAATCAGCAGCAATCTCTTCGGAAGCTCGATATTGATAAGCTGATGAAGAACGAGGAGCAGGACACTGAAGAGGATTCAACGGATTAGGAGAGAAGCAGATTGAAGTGCACCGATTAGAAAGCCTAAAATTCCGCCGAGATTGACGATCGCTTGTAGTTCACTCCGAACAATTCCGTTAATTGCACCTTCTAGATCGGCTGGAGAAGTAGCTTTTACTCGATCGATAATCACCTGATCAATGTTTAGGATTGGAATCGCCTGAGCCACAATATTTTCTAAGTCTTTCTCTAAGTAGCGCTCTAAAATGAGTGCTAATTCTTCGCTAACAAGTTCTAAAGAAGAAGTAACGGCTTGAGAAGTTTGTAAGCGATTCAGCACTACAGAAGAGACATTCTCCCAATCGACCGAAGCACTCAATCCTTGCAAAACTTCTGAGCCTCGATCTTGAAGATAATGTCGAACACTATCACGCATTGTTTTGCGGAGTTGTCTTACTGTAGAAACAGGAAGATTTTGCAGTGAAACATTTTGCAGCCACTCTTTAAATCGCTGTTTAACACCGAGTGAAAACAGTAATTCTGATAACACAGAATTACTGGCTTCTTTTTCATCTAAGCAGAACGTTCTTAATCGAGTTAAGGTATTCCGAACCCCGAATAAATTCGCTACGACCCAATAAGTTCCGCTTGTTTTTTCTCGGAAGCCTTCATCGATTACTTGAATATTACGATCGGTCAAAAAATCCACCAATGTTTGACGCAAAGTATCAGGCGGAATGACCGTTTGGATTAGCCATTCTGACAATTTTTCTGCCTGCTCTTCAGTAAGCTGAAATTCTAGAATGACTTGATCAAAAATGTGATTTAGCTGGTCTTCGAGAAATTCTTCTTGACGCGCTAAAATCTTGAGCAGTCGCGGTAAGGATTGCCCAAACAAATCTTTTAGAATATTGCCGAGAATTTTGGCGCTCTTTTGCTCTGTATCGGCTTGAACTTGATCGATCGCTAATTGTAATAACCAAAGAATCGCTGACTGAACCCGCTCAGTTTGCAACAATCGCCGCGCCAAATTTTGCAACTCGTCAGGAGTCAGCAACGATCCCATAATCGTGTCAGAGATCCGCTTTGCTAACCGTTCCTGATTTCGAGGAATCAAACCCGGCGTAAACGGAAGCCGCCGCCTGCCAACATAAAGCGCTCGATACGGGCGGAACAGCATCTTAATCGCAATATCGTTGGTGAAGTAGCCAATGACTCCGCCAACTACAGGAGGACCAACAAAAAGCCAGAGCGTCGAAAGATCCACAGGGGTTCAAAAAAATGAAGGGTGAAAAAGCGATCGCGCTATTTTGTAACGACCAATACTCCCATCGTACCGCCCGCGATCGGGTAATGGGTGGCAGAAGAGAAACCTGCTTGGTCGGCAAGCCGAACTTGCTCTGTCCCAGTCGGGAATTTGTCTAGACTCGGCGCAATATAGGCATATTCCTCAGTGAAGCCGAGTCTCTGAGCCGCCGGAACGACAACTTCATCAAGATACCACTGCTGAAAAGAGCGAATCCATGCGCTATCTGGGCGGTGCATATCCAAAATTGCCGCCTTTGCTCGTGGTTTGAGAACTCGATGAATTTCTTTTAAGCTGCCAAGAATATCGACGACGTTCCTTAGACCGTAGCCCATTGTGGCGCAATCGAAATGATTGTCAGCAAAGGGGAGATTTAGAACATCGGACTTGATCCACTGAATTGAAGGTTTAATGCAGCGACGTTCAGATCGATCGCGTGCCACTTCCAATTGAGCCGCAGAAAAATCAACACCGTAAACGGCTCCGGTTTTGCCGACTTTTTCCGCCAGCATTTGGGCAAGATCGCCACTGCCACAACATAGATCGAGGGCAGTATCCCCCGGTTTTGCAGCGCTCCACTTGACGGTCATTTGCTTCCAAATGCGGTGCTGTCCGAAGCTCAGACCGTTGTTGAGTTCATCGTAGACCGGGGCAATCCGATCGAATAACGCTTGAATATGATCAGAATTCATTTATGATGAGCGCTTCTCTAAAACTGTTCTTCTTAAAATTCTAAGTTTCAGAAGGTTCACTTGGGACGGGCAATTTTAGAGAAGTCACTCATCATTTGAAATTAAGCAGCGATCGAACGAGTGCAAGTCAACGCCAGCGCGACTTGCTGAGCCGAGAGATGAAGCAATAAAAGTTCATCTTCTCTCAGGCTTTGAGTGTGTTTCCACTGGAGAGAAAGAACTGCGAGAACTTCACCCCGGAGCGTCACCGGAACGATCAACTGTGCGCCCTCAGTTTCGGGGACAACCTGCATTTTTTGAGTCGCGATCGCTTCCTTAGCACGTTCAGATTTTGTTAAATCTAAATCGCCGCTCGTTCCGTGACTGCCAAATTGGGTCAATGCACCGTTTTCAATCAGTTGAATCATACAGCAGTCCGCAGAAAAGCTCTGACCGAAGGCAACCGCGATCGGATCTAATGTGCTTTCGATGCTGCTGGCATTTTGGGCGACAGAAACGATCGTGGATAACAAAGCGGTTTGAGATTGCGATCGGCGTAATTCTTCTGTCCGCTGTTTCAATAATTCGTAAGTTTCGGCTGCCCGTTGTACGACTGTTTTAAGTTCGTTCGGGTCCCAGGGCTTCGTGATGTACTTGTAAACTTGTCCAGAGTTAATCGCTTCGACTAAATCTTCGACATCGGTAAAGCCTGTAAGAATGATCCGCATCGTATCGGGAAACTGAGGTACAGTGCGGCTGAGGAATTCTGTACCCTTCATTTCAGGCATTCGCTGATCGGAGATAATCACCGCAACTTCGCCTTCTTCCGCGAGGAGTTGCAGGGCATGAACTCCGCTTTCTGCTTTCAGAACATGAAAATCGCGGCGGAATGTCCGGTACAGCAGATCGAGATTATCCGGTTCGTCATCGACCACCAGCATTTTCGTTTTCTTCGGTCGATCGAGCGTCATAAATTGGCGGCTGATTGGTTCTAGTTCTGGAATGGAATATTCCATCGATCGTCGCTCCTTCGCAGCATGGGGAACAGGGGAATTTGTAACCCTAGTCTTGCCACTTTGCTGTGATTTGTAACAGAAGCAGCTATGCAGAAATTCTTAAGAGAAAGCCGCCATTCGTCGTCACGACCAAATCCTTGCCGAATGTCGCAATACCAGACGGAATCTGATATTTGGCTTTGGCTAAATCGGCGATCGTATTCACCTTACCGTTTTCGTCCACCTGCACAACTAGCCCAGAATTCGTCGTGGCAGTTAAGCGATCGCGCCAAATCGTGACATCGAACGGAATTCCGAATCCTTGCGCTTTGAGATCTACGATCGCGGTTGCCTCTCCTTTTTCGACTCGTACCAGTTGTCCGTAGGATTGAGCAACCACGATCGATTGATTTTGAACGACTAGACCGAATGGATTGCCGAACTTTGTTAAATTCGCGATCGGGCTAATTTTTCCATCTCGACTGACTCGAATCAGTTCGCTGCTCGATTCGACGACATCGGTTGAAATCGTGACAAGATAGCTATTTTGGTCAAGAGTGACACCAAAGGGCGCTCCGTAGAATCCGCTGCGTTGGGTTAAATCAGCGATCGTTTCAACTTTGCCATCCGATTTCACTCTTAATAAATAATGCTGTGGCAAATAGCCGGAAACGGTCACGATTAAATCTTGTTCTTGTTCGACAATTCCGAACGGCACGCCTAATTCAGCCTGGACTAAATTGACGATCGACGTGCTTTTTCCATCGAGTGTAACTCTCAGCAATTGTCCATCGAGCGTCGGTACAATCACGCTATCTTTACTGACCGCCACACTTTGGAGTGTATAGATATTTAGCTTGGAAGCAATCACAGAAACTTGAATCATTGGGGAGGCGGGAACTAAATCAATTGATCGACAACATAAAGCCAAAGCCCCTGATGTTTCAAGTAAAAAAACCTTGTGATTTCTAAGCGCTGCAATGTTACCCTCTACTTGCGGCGTACAGTTTCAAATCCAAATTCCATTCATTCTTTGAATCACTTGAATTTTCTTCGGTGTTCCTGCGCTTGAATCGTGTAATAAGCCATGTAAAATGACTGAGTTTCTAAAGCTACTTTACGTTGAACACTAGAAAATTTGCGCGAATGCTTCAATTGCCCGAATAGATTTGAGCCATTTGCGATGCCGTAGACCACCGTTAGAACTTTAAACGTCCGATGAAAGCAACGAATTCTCTTCCTACAGCCCCCTTTGTTCTCCGTCTAATTGGCATAATTTTGATTGTGTCAGCGCTGGTGAACTATTTGTCGATTTTGTTTCCACCCAATTTTTCTGACAAGACTTGGTTTGTTGCCGTGATCGCGCAGTTAGTCGATCGCGGTATTGTTCCTTTAGTCGGTCTTGGCTTTATATTTACGGGTTCGTTTCTCGAACATGGTTCGCTTGCTTCGGGCGATCGCGGTAAGCCGTTTGGAACCTTCCGCTTCTGGGCACTACTGCTATCGCTGCTGCTTGGTTTGCTGTTTCTAGCGGCGTTTCCGCTACATCTCAACAACACGCGCCAAGTCTCGGATCAAGAATTGGAACGCATCGATCGCGAAGCTAAGGACGCTGAATCCCAACTCGATGTTCAAGTGCAGCAGCGCCAGCAGCAGATCACAGCAGCGCTCCGTGACCCGAACCAAGCAAAACAGCTTGACGACCAGTTAAAGCAAATCGATGCCGCGATCGCAAGTGGTCAATTAAAAGGCGACCAACTTGAACAAGCAAGACGCGCTCAAAAGGAACTGCAAGCGCTCAAAGCGAACCCGAATTCAGTTGCCGATCGCGCTAAAGAATTCCGTAATCAGCAACTGACCGGATTGCGCGAACGCCGTCAGACTGCTGAAAATGATGCAAGAAGCCGCTTCTGGAAAAATGGCGTACAAGTTGGTATCAATAGCTTGCTCTTGTCGCTGGCTTATTTCATTGTCGGTTGGGTCGGTTTGAAAGAAATGGGAGTTTTGGGCGGCAAGCGGAAACCCGTAATGCGGTAAATTAGCCAAACATCTGAAAGATGAAGTGGGCAAAAGGGGAGAACTAGAAACTGATCCCTTTTGCCCACTTTTTGTTTTATGTTTTCTATTTTCATCCTGACTCACAACGAAGAAGTCGAAATCGCGGCGTGTATTGAATCGGCGTTGTTGTCGGATGATGTGATTGTGGTGGATTCATTGAGTGACGATCGCACAATATCGATCGCGGAGTCTTACCCAGTTAGAACCGTTCAGCACAAATTCGAGAGCCACGGAAAACAACGAACCTGGATGCTGCGATCGGTTCCCGCGAAATACGATTGGGTGTACATTCTCGAAGCCGATGAGCGGATGACTCCAGAGTTATTTCAAGAATGTCTCGATACGATTCAGAAAGCCGAACACGCTGGATACTATGTGGCTGAGCGTGTCATGTTTATGGGCAAATGGATTCGCCGCAGTACTCAATATCCGCGCTATCAATTACGACTTTTCCAGCGTGAGAAAGTTTGGTTTACCGATTACGGGCACACAGAACGCGAAGTCGTAGAAGGAACGACCGGATTTTTGGAAGAAACGTATCCGCACTACACATCGGGGAAAGGATTTAATCGCTGGATTGATAAGCACAATCGATATTCGACGAATGAAGCGATCGAGACTTTACGCCAACTCGAAAGCGGATCAGTGAACTGGAACGCGCTACTTTTCGGGCGATCAGAAGTCGATCGGCGACGCGCTCTAAAAGATTTCTCACTCCGCTTACCGTTCCGCCCATTGATTCGATTCGTTTATATGTATTTCCTATTGGGCGGCATTTTCGACGGTTATCCCGGTTTTACCTGGTGTCTGTTGCAGGCATTTTACGAATATCTGATTCTGCTCAAGGTTTGGGAACTCAAAAATCTACCTATCGAAGCACCGAAGCAAGTTGAATCCTTGCGAAATGTAAAATAATATACCAATCACGTGCGGATATAGTCGATCGGGGATCAATGGTTAAATTTAAGGAGATTAACAGCTTAGAAATCCGGTTAAACTTGCAACATTTCTTTACAAGCTTTAAAACTAGAAATGTAGACTGTAGAGTCGCTCCATTTTGATTCTACAAACTGCATGGATGGCATCAGATGAAGGAGAGTAGAGTGTCTGTGATCCATCGTCTCAAACAAGATCTCAAGAATGATCTGATCGCTGGGTTGCTCGTCGTTATCCCCTTGGCGACAACAATCTGGCTGACTTACACGATCGCGAATTGGGTGATCAATTTTCTCACCCGTGTTCCAAAGCAGTTGAACCCTTTCGACGGCTTGAATCCGCTGTTGGTGAATCTGCTCAATTTCCTCGTTGGTTTGGCAGTTCCGCTACTCAGCATCCTATTTATCGGACTGATGGCGCGAAATATCGCGGGTCGCTGGCTGTTGGATGTGGGCGAACAAGTTTTGCAGGCAATCCCATTAGCGGGCGCGATCTACAAAACGCTGAAGCAACTTCTAGAAACCGTTCTGCGCGATTCGAGCGGGAAGTTTCGTCGCGTGGTTTTAGTCGAATATCCACGTCAAGGCGTTTGGTCGCTTGGCTTTGTGACAGGTGCGATCGGGGCTGAAGTCCAATCACATTTCAATCACGATATGCTGAGCGTCTTCATTCCGACGACTCCAAACCCGACCACAGGCTGGTATGCGGTTGTGCCTGAATCCGATGTGATTAACTTATCGATGCCGATCGAGGATGCGTTCAAGGTGATTATTTCTGGTGGAATTGTCAGCCCGGATGCGATGAATGTGATTGCGACCAGTACGAAGCAACCGTTAGCGATCGCAGACGAATAATACGCTACTTTGAGGAAGTTGCTATCCTCAACGAAAATGTCTGTGACTCCTCGCGTTCTGGCGCTTGATTTTGATGGTGTGGTTTGTGATGGATTGAAAGAGTACTTCCAAACGGCTTGGAAGGCTTACGCGCAAATTTGGCAGGCTGAAGCAACTCCTGATGAGAAATTTGCGCCTGCGTTTTATCGATTGCGTCCAGTTGTGGAAACAGGCTGGGAGATGCCCGTTTTAATTCGGGCGATCGTTACGGGAATCGAGGAAAAAAGAATTTTTCAGAATTGGACTGCGATCGCGACTCAAATCGTTTCAGAAGATCATCTAAAGCCGCTGGAAATTAGTGCGATCGTCGATACGATTCGAGATCAGCAAATCGCAACGGATTTAGAAAGCTGGCTGGTGGAACACGAATTTTATCCAGGGGTGCTCGATCGACTGCGATCGATTCTGACCAGTTCAACCGATTTCTTTATCATCAGCACCAAAGAAGGGCGATTCATTAAACAACTGCTACAAAAACAAGGAATCGAATTGAAAGACGAACAGGTTTACGGCAAAGAATCGAAACGCCCGAAGCCGCAAGTTTTGGCTGAACTGAAGGAAACTTTTGGCGAAACGGCTTCGATTTGGTTTGTCGAAGATCGCTTGAAGACGTTGCAGACGATTGAGAAACAGGAAACGTTGGCGAATGTAGAATTATTTCTAGCAGATTGGGGGTACAACACCGAATTAGAGCGGCTTGAGGGGGAAAAGAGCGATCGTATTCACTTACTGTCTCTCGCCCAATTTGCTCAAGATTTCTCGAACTGGATTTAGACAAAAAAAGAGGGCGAATTGCCCCCCTACTTTGAACCCACATAAATGAAAAATGATTGCTGTATGAAGTTTTGCTTAATAAGCCAGACCCATACTGCGCGTTGTTTCAGCACCCAGGTAAACCCGAATGCTGAGGAAGTCAGTCGGACAAGCGGTTTCACACCGCTTACAACCAACACAGTCCTCAGTACGAGGTGAAGATGCGATTTGACCTGCTCGACAGCCATCCCAGGGAACCATCTCTAGAACGTCTGTTGGGCAAGCCCGAACACATTGCGTACACCCAATGCAGGTGTCGTAGATTTTGACCGTATGCGACATATTATGGAAGGCTCCAGATTAGTGCTTATGACTTGGCATCATCTGTCAGTCCTGAAGAAACCACGATATAAACCGTCGATTCTCAGAATCATTGCCTAGTTTACTCTGCGGGGTTGTTACACTCTTTCAGACAGTTGCAAAAGTTTAAATTGCGTAATGTCAAGGCGTTACAACTCGGCGGAACCAAAGACCATTTGTACAACAAACGGCTTTCCGCCTTCTTTGTGATAGCGGTCTGCCCAGTTGCGGAGAATTTCATCGAGTTCGGCGATCGCGCTTTCAATTCGATCGCTCGGAATATCCAGTTCTTCCAAAATTCGCATCACTTGCCCTTGTCGCTGCGCCCAGTCTTGCATCAAGCGGAAAAATCGCGCTGTATCCTCGATCATCACGTAGGCGCGTTCTTCTTGGTCGTCTGGAGAGTACGAGGCGCGAGTGAGCGCATAAAAGGGCATTCCCCACGGCGATTCAACGCGGGTGACGGTTCCTGAGTAGATCAGACGGCGCTTAATGTGTTCCGCTAAGGCTTCACTGAGTGGCATTCTTTGATCTTCGGGGAGGTCTTCTTGCGATCGCGCATGGAGAAATTCGATCAACTCCAAGAACTCAAAGGCGTTGATGAGCTGCGCGTCGGGTAGATTGGGCGGAAGTTTTTGTTCGATCTGGCGCTTTTCATCAGAAGTCAGACTGCTTCCCGGAACTCTTGAGCGTCCAGGCTGCCAGGGATAGTGTTCCATCCAGACGTAAGGCAACTGAATCAAGTACCGAGGCTCTTGTGAACCTAACATTTTAAGTAACTTGCCTTCGGTGAGTGCTTGCCGGACTTCTTCAACGATCGCTTTGACTCGTTTCGGTTCGATGTGATGCAGATGTCCCGTCATGCGGAGGTTTCCATCTTGCTCCAGATACGTCATGTAAATGGCGCACTTGGCGGCTGTCGCGGCAGCATCTAAAAACGCACCATGCCGATGTCCTCCAGTCCGCATCGCGCTAAAAGCGAGATACAGCATAATCTGATCCATCGCGCTTGGACTGAGCAATTTGATCAGATCGAGGTCGTTGGTCATATCAGGAAGCGCCACCGCTGAAACAAAGAACACGAAGACCGTCAAAACGGCAGCGAAGTTTAGTCTACAGTGAGAATTGACAAGCGAATGTAAGATTCGCTGTCTGTAGGGTAAAACTTCATCGTTAGGAAGCCGTCGCCACTTTTATCTTTATTCAATCGATAAAATTAGCTGTTTTGAACATGCCCAACTTTTGCCGAGATGCAACAAGTCGAATTTTAAGCCTTTGTTCGGGGGATGGGAAGCGATTCGAGGATTGGGGGCAAAATCGAGGAACGCAGGTCAACTTTCTAGAGCAGTGACCCCGTTTGAGAAGCTCGTGCTTAGAACAAAAGTTACATGGGAGCTTGAATGAAATCAAATTGGGTTTCGATGCGTCCGCTTCCCCGATGGGCGAGAATTTGCGGTTGTGAATCAGAAGCGTTTAACTGAGCGGCGGGGGAGAAACGCTCAGTGGCGTAGGAACCGATAGCCACTGCTCCGATGAGCCAGCTAAAGAGTGCAACCAGAGTTTGAGCGCGCATAAGAGTACGTCCTCAGTGTGATATACCCCTTTACGCGCTAGAGGTGATCACATCAGGACAAAATCGATGGCAAAACTCAAATTCGGTAGTCACACCTACTTGACAAATATCAAGGGTTAGTGTCTTATTCTGTGCTCAGAGCTTCTACCAGAATCCAATTTCCAGATTGATTATATTTACCTAGCCCGTTCAGTAGTTGCCCGGATTGGATTTTCTGAAGTTGAGCATCGATCGCGGCTTCTACGGTGACGATCGACCAAAGCTTCTCTGAATTGTCGATCGATCTCAAGGTATACTCTTGTACTGCTTTGCGCTCAAAAATCCCGCTAAACGGTTGAGCCGTTTTACTAGGTGGCTGAATCCAAGATTTGGCAGGACTTTCACCGCTGTTTGGGTAACTCTCTGGATGATCAATATAGTAGCGTTGCCAGTCCTGCCATTCGGGGTGTGAAGGTGACAAATTGTACAGAGGGAAAATTGCGGCGGGGGCGACTGGATCAGTGACGAGGGCGAGTTGGAGCGATCTCACATCTAATTCTCGCGGCTGACAGTTTTGCTCGATGCACAGAGCGGCTGCCATTCCTGCGGCTTGTCCGATTCCAAGAACGACAGGCTGTAAGCGGGTTGCGCCGTTTGCCATGTGCGTGACGGAGATATTTTTTTCACAAACTAGGAAATTGTCGATCGCGCTTGGCACGAGACAGGAATAAGGAATCGTGAACGGTGTGCCTGTCCAGCGTCCACCCCAGCGAATTGACTTCGGTTTGAGGGGAATATCGCCGCTTGGATAATGATGATCGTTTGCGTAATTGCCGATCGCGATCGATTGACAGAAATTTTCGGCGTATTCGCACCCGATCGCTTCGACTCGAAACGGTAACGGGGCGACTCGTCCTTTTGGTAATAAATCTTGTTCGCGGATGGTGGTGATTCCGATCAGGCGGCGGCTTTCTCGATGGTAGGGATGGATTGCGAGTGCACCTGTGGGGAAGGTGTCTTCTGCGAGTCCGTAGCGGGTTCCAAGTTGGGATTGGATGAAGTGGGCAAAGCCGAGAGAATGATTTTTGGCTTCTTGGTGGAATTGGACGCGGGTTTCTCGGTTTAGCAGTCGTTCTACGCCATCGCCGTAGTCGTTGCCGGAAATGGGCCAATTGATCATGAAGCGATTTCCGGGTAAGCGTCCGTAGTTTAAGAAGGTTTCGGCTCCGTATCTTGTCCAGGCTTGCTCGAATTTTGAGCGATCGTAGTTTGGCGGTTCGGGAATGCGGAGTGCGATCGTGTTACCAAAATCGCGTATCACGACAACCCAAGTGGGCGCTTGAATGGGGTAGGTTTGGGTAAGTTTGTTATGTTCGATCGGGGCACTGGGTTCATTGAATTCGGATTGTAGTTCCCAGCCCCAGCGATACGGAATTTCTCCGAGTTCGAGTAGATCGCCGAGTTCGGTGGCATCGATCGTGATTTTTGCCGTGACTTTGACGGATTGGAATTCGACTGAAAGAATGCGATCGTTTTCTCTCAAAACTTTCTCCGGAGTTTCGCCTTGAATCCACCCTAAATTAGGCAATTCTTTCACCCAATCAGCAAAGATTTCGGCTCCGATTCGCGCTTCATACGTGAAAAAACTTACCCAAGCGTGGTCTAATCCATCGGGCTGACGCTGTTCTAATTCTCGTAAAAATGCGCCCCAGATTCCGGTTTGAAAGGCTGCGAGTTCGTTGCCATCGGGAGCGGTGACACCTGCACTGGTGAGCATTCCGCCTAACCAGGCGAATTCGCTGACCAAAATCGTTTTGGCTCCCCGGCGTGCTGCTTGGATTGCTGCGGCTGTTCCTCCGGTTCCGCCTCCCACAACCAGCACATCTGCAATCAGTTCCCGCATCGTTGTTTTCAGCTAAAAATCTTCTCAATCATCCCGGTAAACGGAGTTTTCAGCAATGTTTTCTAGAAATACTTAGCTGTTAGAAAGCCAGTGATCAGCCCAACAGCTAGAACGCAGGTCGCTACTGGTGTCACTTCAATATTTTCATCTACTAAAATCGAACCTTGAATGTGAAACAATTTTTCAGGCATAGTTGGTAATTGCCGCAATAACAGCAGTAAAGCTGGAATAGAACTCATTACAAGAATGTCTAGAATTGATAGTTTTTTCAGATATGTATCGATTAGAAATATATAAGAAGAAGCGATGCTTATTTCTAATATCAAAGGCAAAGCAGCAAAGCACAGAAGGAAGAAATACTCAAAGAAATTAAGAAAAAAAATCTTTTCCTTTATGAAGTCAAAGAGACCTTTAACGTAGTCAATATGATGAAAGTAACCAGTGACATAAATCGACTGAAAACAAAAATGCGTGAAAATAATTAGTATTGATAGCGCTACTCCAAGAAGGTAATCGGTCAGAATTAAGAAGAGCATTATTCTTACCTGAAGCGTTGTAAGTACTACATGAATTGGTGATAAAGTCTCGATCGCACTATTCCTCTCTAAAAGACGATCGCATAATTTGACTAATCCTATCCCTCAAGATTCTCATAAAGATCTGCCAGTGCGAACTCAACCGGAACTGTTGCCAGCGAAACCCGCGCCTCATTGCCGTTGTACTCGGTAAATAACCATTGATTCGCACTCTGTTTCACGTAATGTTCTAGATGCCGTTGCGACTGATTGATCAATAGATACTCCTGAAAGGTTGCGATCGTGCGATATGCCGCGAATTTCTCACCACGGTCGTATGCTTCAGTCGAATCTGACAACACTTCTGCAATCAGAACCGGATTTGTAATCGTATCCTTTCGCCCCGCTTGTAACTCCACGGGTCGCCGTACAATCATCGAATCTGGATAAGTATAAATATTGCGATCGGGAATCCAAAGTCGTTGATCCGCAATGAAAATACTGTAGGGTTGCCCTCTCAAACTGACCCGCAGCAGAGAATTGAAAATGCTGTTGATTTCATTGTGAGCAGGAGTTCCACCGGGCATCGGAACGATTTCTCCATTACGGTATTCATTGCGGCTTTCTGCCTGAATCTCTAAATCAAGGTACTCTTGCGATGTATAGTTTTTTGTCGGAATTGCGATCGTCATCCTTTTTGCCTCCTGGTTATTGACCTGCTCTTAAGATTTGTTCAGCCGTTAACTGTAGGCTCGGAAAAGCGGAAGAAGAGATCGCATCATTTCCGCGAAATCCCCGCCCTTCATAACTTCCATTCTCAAGCGTTAGTACAAGCACAATACTCCGACCTGGATCAACGAGCCAATATTCAGGAATGCCTCGTGCAGCATACTCTCTGCGCTTCTCAACATAATCACGCTGCCTTTGGCGCTCGCTTGCGAGTTCGTAGTTCGGACTTCCAGGATTACCCGGAGAAACTACTTCAATCACGAGTAACGGAGGCGGCATCTCGATCGCAAGCAGCGACTGAGTTTGAGTTAACAATGCGGCGGCAGATGCTTCTGAGTGAACGGTCAGATCCGGTTCTCGCGCTGTAACTTCGGAAGAATTGACAGCGATTTGCTGCTTGTCACCGACTCGTTCGATCGATAGTCCCATCTGAGTAACAAAGTAAATTAGCAGAGATCTAGCAATCATCAGGTTGCGCGGGTCTTCGTTCGGCAATTCGATTAACTCCCCATTCACCAATTCATAACGGGCGTTTGTGTCGTCGTCATAGTTGAGATATTCCTCGATCGACGTGAATCGTGCCTTTGCTTGTGTCATTGAGATATAGCCTCGCTGCTGAGAGTTTTGAATTGCTAACCTCTTACGTTGATTATGTCAGAGGAGTGATAGAGTCTCGATCGATAATTCCTCACTAATCCAACTATGAAAGCCCAAGTATTTCGCGGCGTGAATCAACTCCGATATGAAGACGTACCGATGCCGGACATTGCAGCCGATGAGGTGTTGGTGCAGGTGCAAGTCGTGGGCTTGTGTCAGTCGGATATTAAAAAGATTAAGTATCCCTTGTTGGAACCGCCTCGGATTTTTGGGCATGAAACAGCGGGAACGATCGCATCAATCGGATCAGATGTAAAAAATTGGAAAATTGGCGATCGCGTTATCGTTCTGCATCACATTCCTTGTATGCACTGCGCTTATTGTTTGAATGAGAATTTCTCAATGTGCGAGGTGTACAAGAACATTACGACGACAGCGGGATTTACACCGAGCGGGGGCGGATTTGCCCAATATGTGAAAATTCCGGGTCATATTGTGCGGAATGGCGGATTGATGCGAATTCCGGACGATGTGACGTTTGAGCAGGCGAGTTTTGTGGAGCCGACGAACTGCTGTTTGAAAGCGGTGAAGAAAGCGCAGATTCAGCCAGGGCAAACGGTTTTGGTGACAGGAGCGGGACCGATCGGGCTGATGTTTGTGATGTTGGTGAAATACTTTGGAGCGAGAGCGATTGCAACCGATTTAATTCCTTCTCGAATTGAGAAAGCTTTGAAGATTGGAGCCGATGCCGCCTTTGATGCGCGAGATCCAGAGTTATCAAGCAAAATTCAAAACATGACTCAAGGAATGGGAGTCGATGTCAGTTTGTTGGCAGTTCCGAGCGATAAAGCGTTTTTTCAGGCTTTGGATTGTACTCGTAAAGGTGGAAAGATTCTCTTCTTTGCTGAGTTTCCCGATGAAGTTGAGATTCCATTGAATCCGAATGTGCTTTATCGACGGGAAATCGATTTAATGGGTAGTTATAGTTCGTCGTATCGGGTGCAGGCATTAGCGGCGGAAATCGTGTTTCAGCGACGGATTGATGTCGATGCGTTAATTAGCGATCGCTTTCCCCTCTCGAATCTCGCTGAAGCCGTCGATCGTGCCGTTTCACCTACACCTGATACCTACAAAATCCTGATCTATCCTCAAATGTAAGGAGTCACATCTTCACCGCAGTCATCCGCCAAATAAGACAGTGCCCGGAAGCGAATTCCGACTAATTGTTCATAGAGCGGATTCAATTTACAAAGCGGTGGAATGTGAACGACCTTGTGCCCAAATAGCTTGATATCACGCTCAAAAGGACATTGAGGGGGAATCATTTTGCACAAGAATCGAGCCACTTTCGGATCGTGAATTTCAGTATTATCAAGCCACGATCGTACAGGCTGCAAAATGTCTAAATGAACTTCAGGATGCGGCTGTAGCTCTTGAGTTTCGGGATGTCGATCGCATAAGGTTAGACGCAAATTCTCTAGAATCTCGGTGCCCGTATTCAAGCTCTGGCAAAACTGCTCTAAAACTGCGTCTTCGGTTGAAGTATAAATGCCGTCTGCTAGAGCCACCATGACCGCAGTTCGGAGAAAGTTTTCGGCACAGTCGGGACTGGCGGCAAAGGTCGATCGAAGTTCTTCATCAGAAACGGACTTGAGCGATCGAGATGTTTCTTCCTGGGTTAATTTGTGTTCGGTGAGCGAGGCGATTAGGCTTTGCTCGGTTTCGTCAAAATTATCGTCTGACCAAGCAAGAGTAAGTAAGCCGCGTAGCCAAACGGAGATCTGTTCGTCTGTGTAGGTCGGTCTGACTGAGGTTGAAGAATCCATCGGAAGTTTCTTTACGCTTCAAGATAAATGTAGCTTGGATTGAAATTCCTGGTGAAGCATCAGGCAGGTTGTAAACTGAACTAGAGCAAATTGAAGGATTTCTTGTGAGTATTCAAGAGTTTGTACTGTTTTTAATTTCGGTTGTGGCGGGCGTGGTCGGTCAGTTTTTTCTCAAATCAGGAGCGCTAAAACTAGGTCAATTAACAGCAAGTAACGCGATTAGTCATGTGATTGGAATTGCAACGACTCCTGAATTAGTCATTGGACTTTGCTTCTATGCAGGAGCGGCAGTGCTCTACATTTTGCTGCTGACTCGTGTGCCATTAAGTATTCTTGCTCCTTCGGTCGCTTTGCAATATGTATTCTCGGTGATGCTTGGACGATTTGTGTTTAATGAACCGATTCCGATCGTGCGTTTAGTCGGTGTCGCTCTTATTATCTGTGGCGTGGTTTTGTTGATGGCGAAAAAGTAGAATTTATAAATATCGTTTGAGAATTTCAGCGGTATGAGATGCCGTTTTTTGCCAACTGAATTGCGAAGCTCGATCGAGTCCTTTTCGTCTCATTTGATTCCGTAATTGGCTATCGATAATGATTGATTTCATGGCATCCGCGATCGCGCTTTCATCGTAAGGATCAATCAGCAAGGCAGCATCGCCTGCAACTTCAGGAATTGAAGAAAGATTCGAGGTAATGACCGGAGTTCCACACGCCATTGCTTCGAGGACAGGTAAGCCGAATCCTTCCCATAAACTGGGGAAAACAAGCGCGATCGCTCGATTGATTAATTCGGGTAGTTCTGCGTAAGAAACATAGCTGAGAAATTTAACGCGATCGACGATTTTTAGTTCTTCAGCTTGAGCCTTTAAACTCGGCGTAAATCGTGGATCGGGAGAGCCTGCAATCCAAAATTCATAGTCGTTTGGAAGTTTGGAAAAAGCGGTAAGCGATCGACCAATATTTTTATAAGCATCGTGTCTACCGACGTAAAGAAAATAATTTTCGGTTGGCAGATCGAGAAATTTGAAATGCTGATGGTCGTAGGCAAGGGGAACGATAGTGATCTTATCGGATGGAATTTTGTAGAATGCGATCGCATCATTTGCAGTCGATTCGGAATCGCTCAAAATGTGCTCAGCTTGATTCAGAACATGAGGAATATAGTGTTTGTAATACTGGGTTAAAGGCGATGTAAAGCGCGGAAATTTAAGCGGAATAAAATCATGCAGTGTCACAACATAGCGACATTTTGTAAAAATTGGAGCTTCAGGAATTGGAGAGAAAAGTAAATTACTCTGGAGATTTCTATAAATTCCAGGTAAGTTAAATTGTGTCCATTTAAGTCGATTAAAATGTCCTTTTGTCCCTTGATCGGGAGTCAGTTGATCTGAGATTTTATAACAATAATATTCAGGAAGATTTTGTCCGGTTAGCAATACAGGATCGAGCAGATTTAGACCAGGCAAAAGATTCTTTGCATAGATGGTATGCCCAGTGGGTTTCGCAGCTAGAAATGAGAGGTTGATTAGGATCACAGCATCGATCGATAAGCGTTCAAGGTTTCTTTTGCAGTCTTTTCCCAAGAGAACAATTTAGCTTGTTCTTTGCCTTTTTGGATGAGAGAATCGCGGAATTGTCGATCGCGAATCACTCGTAAAATTTCTTCGCTCAATTGTTCTACATTATTTGGATCAATTAAAACCGCTGCATCGCCCGCAACTTCTGGAAGCGATGAAGTATTACTCGTCACAACAGGCGCACCCAAGGTCATCGCTTCTAGTACGGGCATTCCGAAACCTTCATAGTGCGATGGATAAACGAAGACATCAGCGTTTTGATAAAACTCGGCAACTTGATCGTCTGAAAGATAGCTGAGATGTCGAATTGACGATCGAAAAGGCGATCGAGCAACCTGCTCAAAAATCGGTTCGTATAACCAGCCTTTTTGCCCAATTAAAATTAATTCATGTTCAATCTGATAATTTCGTTTCAGAGACTCGAATGCAGAAATTAGGGATTTAAGATTTTTTCGAGGCTCGATCGTGCTGACAAATAGAATGTAGGGCTGAGAAGATTCAGGTTTACTTGGAGCGAGCAAATAACGACTCGCCAAATGCGTCACCCAAATTCGTTCTGGATCAAAGCCTAAATATTCAACAATATCCTGCTTAGAACTCTGCGAAATCGTTAAAACTAAATCTGTCCATTGAAGACATTTCTTTAATCGATTTGTATAGGCTTTAACCGTTGAATTTGCATACTCAGGATATTTAACAAAACTAATATCATAAATGGTCATTACTCGACGGCTTTTCTGAACTGGAAAAACCGTGTAATTCGTTCCATGCACAATATCTGAATTCTCAGAAAAGCTGTTGAGTTGAGTAGAAAAGAGCGAAGGAGCTTCGAGAAATAAATTTGAAACTCGTACCGGAAATGGATAGAAACGCAGATTAGAATAATGCTGCAAATAATCTGGAAACGACAGATTTCTTTTGATCCAATTTTTCAATCCGGGCTGATAAACTAGCTCTAAATCGAATCCTTCACTTGATCGCAATGCAGTTAATCCTTGAATCAGATTCGAGACATAAAGCCCGATTCCGCTGGGCTTTGGCATCCAAGGAGTCACATCGATCGCAATTTTCATGACGCACTCAATTCCTTCAAATCCTGATCGACCATCAGTTCAACCAACTGTTTGAAAGAATACTCTGGCTCCCAGTTTAACTGTTTGCGAATTTTGTCGATCGACCCCACTAATTGCACTTCCTCATCCGGTCGATAAAAGCTTGAATCAACAGAAACAAATTCCTCCCAATTTAAGCCCAGACAATCGAAAGCAGTCTGAACTAATTCTCGAACCGAATGCGTCTCACCACTCGCAATAATGTAATCGTCCGGCTGGTCTTGCTGTAGCATCATCCACATGGCTCGAACGGCATCTTTTGCATAACACCAATCCCGTTTTGCGTCCAAATTTCCGAGCTTCAATTCTTTCGACAATCCCATCTTGATCATCGCCGCTCCCCGTGTAATTTTGCGGAACACAAATTCAGTTCCACGGCGCGGAGATTCGTGTGTGTAAGTCACGCCACAACAGCTATACAACCCATACTGCTGACGGTAATTAATCGTCATCCAGTGAGCGTACGCTTTCGCCACTCCGTAGGGATTTCGAGGACGGAAAGCGGTTCGCTCAGTCTGCGGTGACTCGTCCGGCTGCCCGAACACTTCGCTACTCGAAGCTTGATAAAATCTGGCATCCGACTTACAGCGGCGAATCGATTCCAACAATCGCGACACGCCCAAAGCGGTGTATTCAGCCGTTAAAGCAGGTTGCGTCCACGAAAGCGGCACATAGCTTTGAGAAGCCAAATTATAGATTTCGTCAGGTTGAGTATAAGAAATGGCATCCATCAGCGAACATTGATCGAGCAAATCACCGGACAAAATCTCGGCTGTTCCGGCTAAATGACTAATTCGATCGACATTTCCCGAACTCGATCGCCGTACCAATCCGTAAACGTGGTAGCCCTGTTCGAGCAACAATTCCGCCAGATACGATCCGTCTTGTCCGGTCAGTCCGGTAATCAGTGCTTTTTTCACAATCAATTCGTTGGATGAATACTGCTGAATGTTTTACCCTGAAGTCGCGATCGCGCTGATAAATTTATCTGCAATCACTCGCCAATCGAAATTTTGTTGAACCAAGTCTTTCGCTGCTTGAATTCGGGCGGATTGTGCCTCCGGAGACTCCGATCGCAGTTTCGCGATCTCCGCTCCAAACTGCTCCACTTCTGCGACGATACACTGTTTGCCAGGTTCCACACCGAGTCCTCGAATTCCAATTGGAGTCGAAATCACTGGGATACCTGCCGCAAAGTACTCTAGCATCTTTAAGTTTGTTCCTGATCCAAATGTCACAGGATTCAGCGCAACATCCGAAATTGAGAGCGCGATCGCCTTGGTGTCTTCATCGACTTCGCCTAAAAATCCAACGTTTGAAGGATAGTTCTTACCCTGAAATGCCCAGCCTGAACTGCCGACCACTAAGAAATACACATCAGGCAACGATTCCGCCACCTCGAAAATTGTCTCAATTGCCGCAAGATTCGGCGCGTGCCAACTACCGAGGAAAAAGGCAGTAAAGGCGGAACTAAGACCGAGCTGCTGTTTTATCCTTGCGCGATCGCGCAAGGACAAAAAGGGAATCGCCTCAGTGTCTACCCCGTTCGGCACTTCGACCATTTTGCTCAAATCCGCTTGGTAAAGCCGATTGAGCGATCGACCATCCTGCTCCGAGCACAGCATGATCAACTGACTGAGTTCACAGCACGATCGCTCAACTTCTTCGACCGATGCCAGCAATTTCTGTCCGGTTGGATTGTGCGGCAGCATTTGTTTTTTGAGTTCGATCTCAACATTGTGAGCTTCGTACCAAATCGGCTTTTGGCTCACGGCTCGAACCGCTGGCAGCAAATACGGATGAGAAACGACAATATAATCAGCCGTCTTTGCCGACTTCGAGAGCGCTTCGACGTAATCTGGAGTCAGATGATAAAGCTGCGGCATGGCGACATCAGTAATCGGCAATCCGACCTGTTGTTCGATCGCTTGTTCCTGGCGATGATGTTCTGCGGATTTTGGAATGCGAGTTTCCCACACGCGCAGAGCAATCTCACTTTGAAATGGCAATTGATCCGCATTTGTCAACGAAACGAATTCAATTTCAAATTCTTGGGCTAAGTGGCGATAAAGGTGAAATACGCGGCTCTGTCCCCCACCGCGTGCTGGAAATACTGGAAACGTTAACGCGATCGTCAATTTCTTGCGCTTTGGCAAATTGGAACGGGTTACAGATGAAGTATTCGTTCGATCGAGCAATCGATTGACCGTGTTTTCCCAAGTGATTGATTCGACCAGTTTTCGCCCAGCAAGTCCCATTTGTTTCGTTTCTGAGCGATGCTCGTAGAAATAATCGAGCCGTTCAGCTAACGCCATCGGGTCTGGTAAAACGGAAAATCCAGTTTCTCGATTGATCACAAATTCATTCGGTCCGCCTGCATCGATCGTAGTCAACACAGGCTTACCGCTCATCATCGCTTCGATCACGACCAGACCATAATCTTCGTCATACGGTAGATAAGGAACCGCGATCGCATTGGCATAAAGTCCGATCACATCTTCGTCATTGACAAATCCAAGAAATTCGATGCGATCGTCATCTCCTGCTAATTCTTTGAGTAACGCTGCATCGGGTCCGGTTCCTGCAATTTTGAGCTGCACCTTTGACTTCACAAATTGCATCGCCTCCACAAGCAATCGAACTCTTTTCGCACTATCTAAGCGACTAACTGTGAAAAAATATTCGCTTTCTCCTGGCTCGAATCGTCTCAAACTTGAAGGCGGATAAATCACATCGATCGAGCTTCCTTGAGGAAAATAATTCTGACGATTTGCCACATTATGAGAAATTGCAGCGTACTTCTGAATCACTCTAGAATCTAATCCAATTCGATCGAAACAATGAATCAGTTCTCGAACAAAAGCCCCTGGAAGTTGGGTGGCTTCTCCTGGTAACTTTCGCTTTGATTGTAATAGCTCAAGCTGCTCAAAAATCTCAGACAAATCGCTTCGTTGTGCTTGTTTAATCTGCTTTTGTAATCGATTGATTTCTGAATGGTTGCTGTTGAATTGTTCTGGTAAGCCTGTAAAATGATAAGTATCATACAGTCCCCGTAACCGATGCAGCATATAGCAAACATGATTCGGATGATTGACCATCCAAGCTGGATATTTCCCTGAAATTACCACATCAAAGTAGCTCAGATCTAACTCTGAGAACTGCTGATAACTGCGAATCAAATCAGCAAAATTTCGCTCTGGACTGGGCAGCTTAATTAACTCAGCTTGGTGCGGTGTATTTTGATTGATTTCTTCTTGTAACCCCCACCAAAGCTTTTCAGCCCCACCAATACAAAAGGGAACAGGACTCGGCGCAACGATCGCGATTTGCATAGCCTTCACAACCGGGACTACGTGACATCAATTAAAGGCGAGTTGCCGTGAAAGCAAATCGAGCATAAATCGAAGGATCAATTTCACTCGCGTTCGATAAATAAAAGAATCTAAATTGAAATTGATCTTGAACAGGACGAATGATTCGCTGAACAAATGTTTCAGGACTGTAGAATCGACCGTGACGATTTCCCCAACCTGAAGCACAGTAAATCGTCGCATTCGGATCGAACGGAACTTTTGCAGGGACGCTAATCGTTGGATCAGTTTGTACTGCTTCTCGATCGAAGACATAGAACGGCACGACACAAACCATTCCACCCGGTTTCAGCACTCTTGCTAATTCTTGAAATAGCCGAGTATCCGCATCTTGCTCAAAATGTTCTAAAGAACAAGTCAACGCCGCTTTTGTCGCAAACCCGTCCGGAATAGGCATCGAGCAGGCATCTCCGCCGATCTGATTGCCATTGATCCCTGCTGGATACATGATGTCTTGACTATAAGATACGGCTCCAGATAACCGCCCAAAAATTTCTGGCACCGGAGAATGTTCGCTGGCTAAATCAACGAAAACATCATCAGAACCAAGACCGAATAACGAGTAGCAAATGTAGTGTTCTAACGTTTTTTCCGGTTGATTGCCGCGATAGTATTCTGGATAGCGTTTAGCGTATTCTGCCTGATCAAAATATTGCTTATAGTGATCAATATCGATCGATAATTCTTCAAAGTGAATGCCGACTTGCTCACCCAATTTGATCACCGTTTCAACGACAGCGGGATCAGTGTTTCCTACTGCTTGATCCACCACCGATCGACCACTGCGTTTGAGATGCTCGACTCCTGCTGTGAAGTCAACCTTCGGAACGTGAGGACGATAAATATAGGGAGTTGGGCTTTCTTCGGGCTGTTTTCGCAACGATTGAATCGAGTTCAGCAAACCTTTGAGGGAAATCATGGATTCGCTCCACACACAAATGTCACCATCCTAATACCTTTTACACAACATTACGCGCTGAACTGCACGGGTATTGTAGCGATCGATATCGCTGATGTGTTTTGACGGAGAACAGTGATATCCGCTTCTATTCCGACATCACGGAATCTATCCGGACAGTTAGCGATTCTATGTTAAAACCTGCTGAAGGAGCGCAGTGGGTTTCGTCTGGAAAATAACCGTTGCATCCGTAGTAAGATACAACCGTTGTCGTGGAGCTTGCGTCTTGAAAAGTCTTGCGCGTCGATTGTTGAACTTGGGATTACGTCATCCCAAGATTCGTGCTTATGTCAAGGAGGTCGTGCGTCCTGAAGTGATTGGTCAGGCACGATCGAACTGGGAAGTTGAACACCAAGCCCAGCTCAATCAAGTGCGATCGAACCTTGAAACTGAACACCAAGCCCAGCTCAACCCGTTTTCAATCCTGGATTCACCGCAATTTCGCTTTGCGCCACCTGGACATTTTTACTCTCCCCTGCCTGACCTTGATTACATCGAATCAAATCTCCTAAACGATTCCGGTGCGATTCCAAGTCTCGGTTCTAGTGAACGAAAGCCGCTACCCGATCTTGAGCTTGACCTCGATCGTCAATTTGCGTTTTTGATGACGCTGCTCAAGTTCTACCCGGATGCTGCTGCGCTGTTTCCTGAATCACCTCCAGGTCAAACTCGCTACTGGTTTAACAATTTGTTCTACGGGTATGGTGACGGTATTATTTTGTTTGGAATGACCCGCCACTTTGCACCTCGCCGCATCATCGAAGTTGGGTCAGGTTTTTCTTCAGCCTTATTGCTAGATACAGTCGAACGGTTTGGCGATCGTGCAACTGAGTTGACTTTTATTGAGCCTTATCCCGACCGATTGCAGCAACTTCTGCGTCCTCAAGATACCGTTACCCTGATCGATAAACCTGTTCAATCTGTTCCAGCGTCTTTTTTTGAGCAGCTTCAAGCGAATGATATTTTGCTGATTGATTCTTCTCATGTGACCAAGACCGGAAGCGATGTCAACTATCTTGTTTTTGAAGTATTACCGCGCTTGCAGCCTGGAGTCGTCATTCATTTTCACGATATTTTTTCGTTCGAGTATCCGATCGAGTGGCTGCGTGAAGGACGCGCTTGGAATGAGGCATATTTGATCAGAGCGTTTCTTCAGTACAATTCGGCGTATGAGATTCTGCTGATGAGTAGCTATGTTAGCAGTCGATATGATGCCGAATTTGCCCGGCAATACCCGCTATTGACTCACATTCCAGGCTGTGCGCTGTGGTTACGCAAACGCTAAAGACTAGTTTTGCACGGGTCGAAACCGTTTTGAGCGACCCAGCATCGGTCTTAACTGAGTAAATTTTGGACAACGTTACTCCAAGAGATATTGAGCGCATGGTAGCGATCGTATCCCGCAACGCCCATTTCTTTCGCGATCGCAGAGTGTTCATAAAGCTGGTCAATTTTTTCTGCGATCGCTTTGGGTTCCGGTTCTACAATCCATCCCGTCTGCCCGTTCACCACAAACTCAACAGGCTCACCAGAATCCGTACAAGTAATTACAGGTTTTCGAGAGAGCATCGCTTCGAGCGTGACATACCCGTAATCTTCGTTGTATGGCGTGAAGAAAACACCTGTACAGTGCGCGTAAAAACTCAGCTTCTCAGCATCGGTTAACCTTCCCATCAAGCGAACTTTCTGCTGAAGTCCAAACTCTTCGATCAAATTTTGAAGATAAGGTTGCTGACCGCCTTCTCCACCGATTAAGGCAACCATTGGCGATCGCACAAATCGCATCGCTTGAATCAGTAAATCTTGCCGTTTCAGCGTCTCTAATCGGCTTGGAAAGAAAATATAAGGTTCCGCAGGTTTTGTATAAAACTGATCTGCAAATTGGGGTGGATGATAAAGCGGAGTAGAAGCGATTTGATTGAATTTTTGTAAGCGCCTTGAAACGGTTTTCGCGATCGTATAAACGCCCCGAAAAGTACTCAATGATTTCGTATCTTGCTCGGTAATTTCTTGTTTGAGTTGCTTTCCTTCTGCACTTCGAGAAAAGTCACCTGTAAACTCTGTATCCCATAGATCGTAAACGGATCGATGTTGATGCAAAATCCAAGCGACCTTATTTGGATGCTGCAAATAAAAGGCGGGAAATTTGAGACAAATGACTCGATCGCACTGATAGCCGTTCAGACTTTCAAAATTCTCGGATGCCCAAATTTTCATGCTGCGCTGGATTTCGGAAACAGGCGCAAATCGAAATGGCATCGCAATCAACTCGACAGAATGCCCTTCTGCCTGAATTGCCTGCATTAGTCCTTCAGCTAAGATTTCTGCTCCACCCCGAATAAAGGGCACTTGAACGGTCGCGATCGCAATTCTCATTCTTTATTCTCTAGCGCATCGATTCGCAGTTGTAAGTCCTGAAGTTCCGCTTGAAGTTCCGATACTTTTTTGATCAGACTTTGATTTAGCAATAAGGTTTCTCGAATCGCTTGATTCAGCGAAAGATTGACGGCTCTCTGCTCTTTGAATAGAAAACTATAAATCTTTAGCGCTACTTTTCCAAATCCATTTCCTGCATTCCAAGGAAACCGCTGTAGCTTTCCAGGTAGCTCGGTTCTAATTTGAGATTTCGCGCTGGCGGCGTTTAGGAGGGCTTCGATATTGTTCGATCGAATTCGACTGGCAGTATCTAGATTTGCAGATGGTTGATATTGCGCTACCGATTGTTTTTTGGCAGCTTCCTGTCGAATTTTCTCAATTAGAAAATCGATATTGACTCTCGTTTGTTCAGAATTACTCATCTCCTCAATTCACTCCTTTCGCAGCACGTTCATATCAGCTTGACCGAACCGCCGCTTGATTTTCCACCAGGCAGTTCTCATTTTCCAAAAAATGCTTTTTTCCATTTCTTCAATGATCTGTCTCAATCGAATTTGTTCAGTATCTGCATTTTGTTGAGTCTCTAGTAGTACGGTCTGCGTGTCTTTTAGTTTCACCTTAGTTTGTTCCAGCGTGGTTTGGGTTTGTTCAAAAGCAAGAGACAACTGATGATAATCTTGCTGAAGGTGAATGAGATGTTGATAAGCAGTTTGGACTTCTTCTTGCAGAAACTGAGTCGAATGGATTGAGTACTTTCTAGAATGGAAATATTCAGGTTGTTCAAAGGGTGAACCTGCAACAGCCGTTCCTTGTTTTAATTCTTCATAGTAGCCGCGACGCATTGCTTGAGTGATGGGAGTACGATCGCTAAATGTCGCAAATGTGTAAGGAAATTGCCGCGTTTCCTCGTATCCATTCTTTAGCAACTTCTCACGATACAGCTTTGCTAATTCTGTCCAAGGTGACTGATCTTTTTCTCGATAAAGCGGACTATGTTTTGAAACATATTCAGGATTATTAATATCCCAACCGCTAAAGTGCAAGAAAAGAACCGGATGCTGATTTACAACAATTTCGCCTGCTGCATTCCGTTCAAATTTTCGTTCATAAAAATTCCAGTGACCGATATTCGCGCCCGGATGTTTCACAAACTTAAAATCTGGAAAATAAAGCAAAACTAAATTTAGCCAGCGTTGATCAAGACTTAATCCTCTCGGATCACCGATCGCAGAATCCAAAAAACTGTAATACGTTAACCGATCCTTCCACCAATTCAGGAATTCTCGTGTTTGCTCAGTTCGTCTCAGCCCTAGAAACCCCGCATTACTCAATCCGTGCATTAAGATGCTCAATTCATGATCCACATCTTTTACATCGAGCGGAACACTGGAATGGGGAGTCAATAAAATTGAGGTTTCAGATAATGTTTCAAATAGCGTTTCTAGGGAATGACAAACCATGATGTCGCAGTCTAGAAAGACCCAATTTTCAGCCGTTGTATGTTCAATAATATATTCGTGCAACAAGCCTCGCAGCGCACAACACAATTCTAGCGGCGTGTAATAGAAACACATTTGTTCGATCGCTTTTTGATCCGGCAATTCTTCTAGCCGAATCACCTCAAATAGTTCTAATTCAGGCTCAAAGTAATCTTCAATGCGATCGGCAAGCAACACAAAAAGCTTACTCTCTGAATGGTGTTCCTTCAGCGTTTCCGCCAAAGTTCGAGCATAAGCTAAATAATTCTTAGTAACGATCGTACAAAAAATTCTTTCAGGCATTGTTCAATCAAGGCTTTATTTGATCTGTCCAGTTTTCTGCTTCAATGACCACCACTGCTGTCTTAGCCACCAAAACCGACTCGATTTAACGAATTGCAGTTCGTTTTGAGTCTGTTGGAGTTGATCAGTGAGAAATTCAATTTTCGATTCGAGGTCTGCGATCGTCGCTGCGGTCATCTGCTTTGGAACTTGCTGATCACCGTGAATGTGAGGAATCGCTTGACGATTATGCGATCGACCTTTAAACCAAAAGGCTTGATCAGGTCCAACTCGCTCTAAAACTGGCTTTTCTCCATAGCGCTGACAAAAATCATAAAACGCTTCACGACAGCCTTCCCAATAACCGAAGTCATCTAGCACAATACAGCCGCCCGGACTAATGCGTGGATAGAACGTTTCCAGCACCAACATTACCGAGTCGTACCAATCCGCGTCACAGTGCAGCAGTGCGATTTGTTCGGGCAAGTCCTGTTGCAACGTCGTCTCAAACCAACCAGGTTTAATCGTATAAGCAGTTTCACTCGTGCCGACTGCCTGCATCACTGCCTTGAGATCCGCGATCGCGCCCACACATTCTCCGACCCACCATTTGGCATCTTCGCCATCTTTCTCAGTCGTCGGCGGCAATCCCTGAAAACTGTCGTACAACCAAAGATGCCGCCTCTCGCCTAACCCCTTCGAGAGAATTGCAGCCGAGCCACCCTTGTAAGTTCCACATTCAACGAAATCACCCGGAATTCTTTGTGCGTTGAGATCCTCACAGAGTGCTGCGAGATTTTCCAGTCGATCGGGGGTACAAAGGGTATAAGGTCGAACCTGTTCTAGTAGGGATGAAGAGAGTGGCATTCTTTCTAGCTCAAAAGTGTTTTCCGCACAGTGCGGTGAGTGACGATGCGAACGAATCGCTTTTCATTGTATTAGATGCTGGTTTCAAACTTGTTTTAATCCTGGCGTTAGGGAATGAAGTTCAAACTGGGGCGCTAAATTTATCACTCCAGCCCAGAGAATTGCATCAGGATTCGGCAGAACTTTGAGCGTGAGCGACTCTTGCAGCACCCACACCCGCTCGAATCCACCTCTACCAATTCCACCATCAGCAACGCCGACCATGATCGTATAATCACCGGGCAACAAAGGGACTTTGAACAAAAATCGAGCTTCGATCGCACTTCCGACATCCACACGACCGATCGATTGATTCATACAGAAGGTGTTCGATTCAAACACGACTTCTCCAGTTCGGTTGCGAAGTTTGAAGCCAACATGCAAATCTTTTGCCGCCTCTAGAAGAAAAAGTCCGATCGCAAGCTTGATTTCTGAATCGCTAAACGTCGATTGTACGCTTTGATCGGATTCGTTTAAGACTCGAACAAATTCCACCTTGACGGCTTCAGACCGAATCGCGACAGAGGCATCGAGCGATTCGGTTGAATTCATGATCGCAATATCAACACGGCTCGGTTGATGGTCTAGCTTTTGTAATAGTTTTGCTTCGTATAAATCAACAACTTGGCGAGGAGTGGCATCTAAAATAAGTTTGCCGTGATCCATCAGGATTGCACGATCGCACAATTTACACACCAAGCCTGAATCATGCGAAACAAACAGCAATGTCACGCCTGAATCGCGCAATTCTTTAAGTCGCGTAAAGCATTTTTGTTGAAAATAAACATCTCCAACCGCTAACGCTTCATCGACGATCAAAATATCTGGATCAGTGTTGACCGCAACCGCGAACGCCAACCGAACAAACATTCCGCTAGAGTAGGTTCTAACAGGCTGATCGATAAAATCTCCGATATCAGCAAATTCAGCAATTTTGTCAAATTTCTGCGCGATTTCTTCCTGACTTAATCCGAGAATTCGACCGTTGAAAAATACATTTTGCCGCCCAGTAAATTCTGGATTAAATCCACTTCCTAGCTCTAATAGGGCAGAAATTCGTCCGTTTACAATCAGACTTCCACTAGTGGGTGTGAGTGTCTGAGTAATCACTTGTAAAAGCGTACTTTTCCCGGCTCCATTCTGTCCGACAACGCCGATCGTTTCCCCTTTGTGAATGTCCAAATCAACATTCTGAATTGCCCAAAACGGCTCAGCTCGACTTTTTCCGGGCAGCAAAATCTCTTTGAGTCGATCGACTGGACGAGCATATCGCTTAAAGCACTTTGAAACGTTTTTCAGGGAAATCGCGACCTCGCCCATAGCACTCCTTCCAACTCACTCCGTCATCTTAGCGTTCTGATTTACACCACATCCGCAAACGCCGGACGCAGCTTTCGATACACCACAAAGCCGATCGCAAACACAATCACCGAAATGCCATACAACACGCCGAATTCCTGCCAGTGCTGCACTTCTCCAATGAGGGCAAGATCGCGATAGATTTCCACGATCGTCGTCATCGGATTGAGCCAAAACACAAGGAATCGCCATTGTTCCGGGATTAACGAGGCAGGATACACGATCGGAGTGACATAAAACCAGAGGTTGAGCAAAACCGCGATCGTTTGGGGAATATCTCGCAGAAAAACGGTCAATGCTGCGACCAAATACCCTAATCCCGCTGTGAACAGCAATTGCGGCAACCAAATCAGCGGAAACAGCCACAACGTCGGGTGAATGACCTGACTACTAAACGCGACGAAGGCAATCAGCAGCACAATTCCAAACGTACTTTCGACAAACGCTGTGCAGATTGGAACCAACGGCAACAGAGCCACCGGGAAGACGACCTTTTTGATCAAGTTCGGCTGAACAATCACTGAAACCGCTGCGCCACTCAACCCACCTGTGAAAGCAATCCAGGGAATCAATCCCGCAAACATCCACAATCCGAACGTGAAATTATTTGCAGGTAATCCCGGCAAGTTCAACTTGACCCGAAGCACGATCGAGAACAAGTACGTATATACTAGCAACTGCGCCAACTGATTCAGAATTGACCACGCATTGCCCAACACTGAGCCTTTGTACTTCGCTTCTAAATCTCGCTGCACTAAGGTTTTCAGCAAGTCGAGTTTGACCCGCCAATGCTGCGGTATGGGCAGTAGATCTAAAATTCTTCCTAACTTCCGCGCCGTTACTTTCACAGGCTCCAGCACAACTCTTCTCAACTCCATTCACCGCAAATCGATTGTTGTCAGGATATCAATTTAGCAGCGCATGTTTGACCGCATCTAACATCGCCGCCTTTTGTTCCGCATCATATTTCCAGCGATCGAGAAACTTTTGATATTCGCCATTTTCTTGTTCGATCGTGCGTTTCATTTGTTCTAAATGCTGATCAACTTTGCTCGATCGCATCTGTCGAATCACCTCATTGGTTCGTCGCTGTGTCAGGGCTGAACCCGCCGCCAGTTCTGGGTTCTGATTGCGAGTATGCGTCAAAATCATCGCGGTAGACATGACGAGATTTTTGGTCAATAAGTCCCCAACTGTACCCTCAGATTTGAGTAAGGCTTCTACTACTGTCGGTTGGATTTGATCGATAAAATCGCGATCGTCGGTTAAATAACTGACAAAAAATCCGCGTGCGCCATTCTCACTTTGTACTAATGCGGTTATGATTCGTTCAAGTTCAGGTTCCGGCACACGACGTTGTTCGACTTCAGAAAGCACCGATTGAGTCAACTCGATCGCGCCTTCAAACGAAATCGAATCAGGAACGGAAAAGGTAGACGGAATCTCCATAAATACCTCTAGGTATGACTGTTCTCGTAAATTATGGCGATCATTTCATCTAAAAAACAGCCCAACGATCGAGATAAAGCTCACGCATCCTCTGGCGAGTTGTCGTTAATGGTGCAAGCTGTCTCCAGTGGCGAATCCGCGCCATGTAAAAAGTCCGCAATTCTCCAATCCGAACCAGAGCCTGAAGAACGCAGCAAGTTAGAAGAAAAAATCCGTCCGCAATCGCTGATGGAATATGTAGGACAGAAAGATCTCAAAGATGTCCTCGATATTGCCATCCGCGCCGCTAAATCCCGTAAAGAACCGATCGATCACTTATTGCTTTACGGACCGCCCGGACTCGGCAAAACTACGATGTCGCTAATTCTGGCGGAAGAAATGGGCGTAAAGTGCAAAATTGCCAGCGCTCCCGCCCTAGAACGTCCGCGTGACATCATGGGCTTACTCATCAGCCTGCAACCCGGAGACATTCTCTTCATCGATGAGATTCACCGTCTCGCGAAAGTGGCTGAAGAATTGCTTTATCCAGCGATGGAAGATTTTCGCGTGGACATCCCACTTGGAAAAGGCAAGAGCGCAAAAATTCAATCGATGAAGCTACCGCCGTTTACTTTAGTCGGCGCAACCACGCGAGTCGGAGCGTTAACTTCTCCATTACGCGATCGCTTCGGACTCATCCAACGCCTCCGCTTCTACGAAATCGACGAACTCACCAATATCGTCATCCGCACCGCTTCCTTGCTCAAAATGAGAATTACCACAGACGGAGCCGAAGAAGTGGCTCGCCGCTCCCGTGGAACGCCTCGGATTGCGAATCGCTTACTCAAACGAGTTCGTGATTACGCCGAAGTCAAAACATTCCGAGATATCGATCGCACGATCGCCGCTGAAGCCCTCCAACTTTTCAACGTCGATCCGTGTGGACTCGACTGGACGGATCGCCGCCTCTTGAGCTTCATGATCGAACGGCACAACGGTGGACCCGTCGGGCTTGAAACCCTTGCCGCCTCCACCGGAGAAGATGCCCAAACGATCGAGGAAGTCTACGAACCTTATCTGATGCAAATCGGGTATCTTAGCCGTACTCCCCGTGGTCGCATCGCCACGGCAGCCGCTTGGAAACATCTAGGCTACACGCCACCCGATAGCCAAATGGCACTTCTGTCCTGAATTTTCTTGAGAGGTTTCATGGTTCGCACGCTGTTCAAATTTCTGCTCGTGATTGCGATCGCGTTCAATATCGCATCTAGTCCGGTGTTGGCTGACTCCGAAATGCCGTCAGTGACATCCGTATTTGAGAAATTAGCAGGTCTGCGTCAACAAGCCTTTGAATCCACCAACAAAGGCGACTTCGCCAGCGCAGAATCCTACTGGACAGAACTGATCGAACTGATGCCCGACAATCCCGCCCTCTGGAGCAATCGCGGCAACGCCAGAGTCAGCCAAAACAAACTCGACAGTGCGATCGAGGATTTCAATAAAGCGATCGAACTCGATCCCAAAGCCCCCGATCCTTACCTTAATCGGGGAACCGCACTCGAAGGACTGGGCAAATGGGAAAATGCGATCGCGGACTACAACAAAGTTCTCGAACTCGATCCAACCGATCCCGCCGCCTACAACAATCGCGGGAACGCCGAAGCCGGACTCGGACAGTGGGAACTTGCCGCCAAAGACTTCCTCAAAGCCGCCGATTCCGCTCCAGACTACGCCTTCGCTCGTGCCAACTACGCCTTAGCTCAATACCAACTCGGACAAACTGAGGAAGCGATTCGCACGATGAGAAACCTCGTTCGCAAGTATCCTAGATTCGCGGACATGAGAGCCGCTCTAACCGCTGCGCTCTGGGTACAAGGCAAACAAGGTGAAGCTGAGAGCCAGTGGGTGTCTGCGGTCGGACTCGACAAACGCTATAAAGACATCGATTGGGTCAAAAACGTCCGCCGTTGGTCTCCCGCGATGACCGCTGCATTAGAGAAATTCCTCAGTCTGAAATCTTAGCTTCGGAAGAACAATACGATCGCATCGCGACCCGCAAGATCAAACCTTGTGGGTTCTTTTTTGGCGATTTGTACCTCCTCGAATCACCGATTCTAAAACCGCTCAAACAGCAATTTGCAATCGATGAATAAGCAAATTAGATAAAAATCGCGCCCGTCGTAACGACAGCTTTAACAGAGCTAATCAATCGAAACTTGTCGTAAGGAACGGAACGCTTGTCGTAACGAATGAAACGCCTGTCGTGACGAATGAAACGCCTGTCGTGACGAACGGAACGATTTTCATTACGAACAGGCAGACGGATCTAACGACAAGCAGCACGTTAGTTAAATCAAATGCGATATCCATTGCAATCAATTCTTTGCAACTAACTGCTTCACCGCTTCCGGCGTTAATTCTTGCACGTTATCGAACACGATCGCCGCTCCTGCCTGCAACAGTGTCTCTCGATAGTCGGATTTCCGCGCCTCCGTTCCCTGCACATGGGGCGGTAAAACTCCGACTCCAATCCACGATCGCTCTGGCTGAATTTCTCTCGCTTGCACGATCGTATACATATCCGCCACCGTGTCCCCGACGTAAATCACTGCGTCTTCTGCCTCTCCCAACCGTTCCAACGTCAAAAACAACCCCGTCGGGTCAGGCTTTCCCGGCGCATCCTCCATCGCAATCAACACCGGAGCCTCTAATCCCAACCGTTTTTCCAACACATACCGAGCCGATCCCTGAGTCGCCCCACTAAAGAACCCCCATCGAATTCCTGCTGCGGTCAATCCATCTAAATAAGCCTTCTCCAACAGCAACGGCTCTTCGCAAATGTAGCCATTCCAATGAATCGGATCAGTCCCTCGATACCGTGACTGAAAAAACTGCACGATCGTCGAATACGCCAAATCTAAGCGATCGCGATCCTCCCCCTGCGCCTCGAAATACCGACAAATCAACTCCTGCGACGCTTCCCAATCGTTATTCCAAATTCCTTCACCCTTCAGCGCATCAATCTCCTGCGACGAAGGACGATATCGATCCGCCGTAAAATGTTCGACCGTATCCGCCAGCGCCCGACGATACGATCCCCCCACATCTCGCACCACTCCATCAATATCAAACACCACAGCCGCCACCATACTTTCCCTCGCTTTTAAGCAATTTCCATCATCTACCGAAACTGTGCGGTAGAATAGCTGATCGTAATATTTCAAGCTTGGGACTGCGCTGGAGGTTAGGATTTGACGAAGTTTATTCTAAAAGTACTGTGGCTCGATGAAAATGTTGCGTTGGCAGTGGATCAAGTTGTGGGTAAGGGAACTAGCCCGCTGACTTCTTATTTCTTCTGGCCCCGCAACGATGCCTGGGAACAACTCAAGACCGAATTAGAGAAAAAGCATTGGATTACAGAAGTCGATCGAGTGGAATTGCTCAACAAAGCCACCGAAGTGATCAACTACTGGCAAGAAGAAGGCAAGAATCGCCCAATGGCAGAAGCACAATCAAAGTTTCCCGAAGTGACGTTCACGGGTAGCGCCTGATTTCATCCGATTTTGATTGAATCCGACTCCCGACCTGCGATCGTGCAAGTTGGGAGTTCTTTTATGCGAAACTGCATTAACTTCCCCAATCCTGTTTATGATGCACAAGAACGCAGTAGACAAATAAATTGAGACTTTGGCAAGGATTTGCTACGGTTTATTACAGAACTTTTACATTTAACGTTCCGATTCTAAATTCGTTAACACAACCGATTTAAGGTAGGTAGCTTCATGTCGATGACGATCGCCCCAGACCAGATTGAACGGATTATAGGCAACCAGCATCATGATCCCTTTGAAGTGCTAGGTCCGCATCCGATCGAGCAAGACGGCAAAACCGTCTGGGTCGTCAGAGCCTACCAACCCCAAGCCGAAGCCGTATCCGTCATCCTGCCCGAATCGCGTTCCGAATACCCAATGAGATCGCTGCATCATCCCCACTTTTTTGAATGCACGATCGAGGTTGCCGAACTCGCGAACTACCAACTTCGCATCAAACACGGCGAACACGATCGCGTCATCTACGACCCTTACGCCTTCCGTTCTCCGTTCCTAACCGAGTTCGACCTTCACCTCTTCACCGAAGGCAACCACCACCGCATCTACGAAAAACTCGGCGCACACGTCACCACTCAAAACGGCATTTCCGGTGTCTATTTCGCGCTCTGGGCACCCAACGCCCGTAACGTCTCAGTCCTCGGTGACTTCAATCTCTGGGACGGACGACAGCACCAAATGCGGCGCGGCTCCACCGGAGTCTGGGAACTCTTCATCCCCGAACTCGGCTACGGCACCCACTACAAATATGAAATCAAGAACCAAGCCGGACACATCTACGAAAAATCCGACCCCTACGGCTTCCAGCAAGAAGTTCGCCCAAAAACAGCCTCGATCGTCACCGACTTAACTGATTACACCTGGAACGACCAAGACTGGCTCGAACAGCGTCGCCACACCGAACCGCTCACCCAACCGATCTCGGTCTACGAAGTTCACGTCGGCTCTTGGCTTCATGCCTCTTCCGCCGAACCCGCCAAACTCGCCAGCGGAGAAACCTTCCCCCCCGTCCTCGTCTCCGAACTCAAACCGGGCGCACGTTTCCTGACCTACCGAGAACTCGCCGAAAAACTCATCCCCTACGTCAAAGAACTCGGCTTCACTCACATTGAACTTTTACCGATCGCTGAACATCCCTTCGACGGTTCCTGGGGCTACCAAGTTGTCGGGCACTACGCCTGCACATCTCGCTACGGCACTCCCCAAGACTTCATGTACTTCGTCGATCAATGCCACCTCAACGGCATCGGAGTCATCGTAGACTGGGTTCCCGGTCACTTCCCTAAAGACGGTCACGGTCTCGCCTTTTTCGATGGCACTCACCTCTACGAACACGCCGACCCGCGCAAAGGCGAACACAAAGAATGGGGCACACTTGTCTTCAACTACGGGCGCAACGAAGTTCGCAACTATCTCGTTGCCAACGCTCTATTCTGGTTCGACAAATACCACATCGACGGAATTCGCGTTGATGCCGTCGCTTCCATGCTCTACCTCGATTACTGCCGTAAAGACGGAGAATGGGTTACAAACCAATACGGCGGACGAGAAAACATCGAAGCGGCTGATTTTCTCCGGCAAATGAACCATCTTGTGTTTAGCTATTTTCCAGGAAGTTTGTCGATCGCTGAAGAATCCACTTCTTGGCCCATGGTTTCTTGGCCCACCTACGTTGGCGGCTTAGGCTTCAACCTCAAATGGAACATGGGTTGGATGCACGACATGCTGGACTATTTCCACATGGACCCGTGGTTCCGCCAATTCCACCAGAACAATCTCACCTTTAGCATCTGGTATCACCACAGCGAAAACTTCATGCTGGCACTGTCCCATGATGAAGTCGTCCACGGCAAGAGCAACATGATCGGCAAAATGCCAGGAGACGAATGGCAAAAGTTCGCCAATTTGCGCTGCTTATACGGCTATATGTTCGCTCACCCCGGCAAAAAGACCCTGTTCATGAGCATGGAATTTGGACAGTGGAACGAATGGAATGTTTGGGGCGATCTCGACTGGCATCTTCTTCAATTCGAGCCTCACGAGAAACTGAAGCACTTCCTCACCGCATTGAATTCACTCTATCAGTCTGAACCTTCACTTTTCGCCCAAGACTTTGCAGAAGAAGGATTTGAATGGATTGACTGTAGCGACAATCGCCATAGTGTCGTTTCATTCATTCGTCGTGATAAAGGCTCAGACAACTTCATTGTCGCAGTCTGTAATTTTACTCCCCAGCCCCACAGCCATTACCGCGTCGGGGTTCCAGAACCTGGCTTCTACACTGAATTGCTCAACAGCGATGCCCGTGAATTTGGAGGCAGCAACATGGGCAATCTTGGCGGCAAATGGACGGACGAATGGGCATACCACAACCACTCTTACTCGATCGATCTCTGTCTTCCTCCGCTCTCCGCTCTCATATTCAAGCTCGATCGCCAAAAAACGCAGACCATGAAGCGGTAAAAACCATCATTCACAGGGATTATCGCGTCGATTCGGCTTGTTCTCGCCTTCTCGAATTGTGCCGAGGAGGTTAGATACGATCGCGCAGCGTTTAATCGAACTTCCCGACATCACAGCAAAGGTCACTTTCCCCAATTGTGCATTCGTCTCCCCTTGATGATTAAACTGAATCCGGTAAATCTCATCTTTCTTCGCCATTGTGGTATCTGGTCTGTCCAGCAGTTTCACGCCATTCTGTAGATTCTGCCAATTCTGCTTGGACGGATCTGCCCCAACCGGGTAGACTGCCCACTGCGCCTGCTGCTCTTGTTGACGAAAACCGACTTCGTAAGTAACATGCTGGCGCTTGGCACGAGTTTTCGCGTCATTCAAAGCAGTCACGGCTTGATTTCTTGCTGCATTTAACCGCTGAGCGTCTATCAGGGCTTGCCAGCTTGGAGCCGCGATCGCAGCCAAAATCCCAATTAGTACGACTGCGGTGATCGCCTCCAGAAGCGTGAATCCTTTGGACTGCCCTTGATTTAAACTGAGCAACATTGCTTGAATAACTCTCGATCGTCTCATCCGAATCTTGTCCCTATCGTCGTTCATCACAATAGCAAATCAAGCAATGTCACTAAATTCTCTCAATTCTGAGCCTTGTCAAGACCCTTCATTTCAAATACGATTAGACTCGATTTGGTGGACAGCCATCGCTCTCACTTGCGGTTTTGTCTGCACCTTCTCTCATCGCTCCCAGAATGGTTGCAACTGCAACACACCGCCTCGGATTTGTGCTAGAGGTTGCACCAATCGTAATCGTGTAAGGCAACCGACTGGGTAGAGCTGTAAGAACCACACTCCCATAAGCATCGAAAACCAGGAGTGGCGGTCTAGCCGCATCAGATCCTTGATCAACAGAGAGGCGAATCGTACCCCGTTGAATGTTTCCATCTCCCAGACTTTGCCAATTGGTGATTCTGGAAATGTCAATCGGAGTCGTCGGAGAAGGACTGTCCGGTGCAGGAACGATCGCATACCGGGGTCGATTACTATTATTATCAAAAACAATCGCACGACTGGATTTCGTGCGTTTTGCTTCGGATTGAGCCGATCGAATCGCTTGAGAGACTTGACTTCGAGCCGATCCCACTCGTTGCTGATTGAGAAATGCCACCCAACTTGGAGCCGCGATCGCGAATAGCACCCCAATGAGTATGACAACCACTAATACTTCAATGAGGGTAAAACCGCTCGTTACAGGACGGAGATTGAAAGAACTTTGCCTTTTCATAAATTTTAGATGGAGTATGAGGCACTACTGCGTTTTGTTGGTGACACCACGAGTCAGGACGCGAGTTTCCAGAGAGATCGGCGCGATAGGACGATTCAGTGAGCCAATATTTGGAATGCCTGGTCTGCCTGCTGCATCTCCCTGAATCCGAATGATAACCTCCTGATTCAGATCGCCCTGTTCATTTCCTCCTCTAACATAGACATAGAACCCTCGCGGCGGATCGTTTGCAACTGCGCTTCCGTTTGCTGGAGTTAACACCATCTCCGAAATTTCTGGAGCGCGTCCCCGACTCGATGCCTCGTATAGTCCAAACCAATCTACAAAATCGGTCAACGGATCACCCGAACCAGTGGGTCTAGCTGTTTGTAAACTATCTAGCGTTCCACCAAGAAGCGATGACTTATTGACGGGCCAAGACAAAAAGCTTGTTTCTTTTGAACCGGTACTTGTCAAGACTCTTGCTCTCGGACTAACCCATCCCTGAGTGGCAGTTGGAGAGGAGGTCGGGCTAGACGGAAGGCTACCGGATGTAAATTGCGGTAACTCATATCGCATGATTCTGGCGCGACCTTGTGAAATGGTTCTACTCGGATCATTGTTCAACGAGTAGACAACCAGCGTGTATATTTGCCCAGACAAACAAGGCACCCCCTCAATCACCGTAGGCAAATTGCCAGATCGTGAATAGGCAGCAGCTTGGTCTTTACACAGCTTGCGAAATTCGGTTGGCGGAGCACTTTGTCCCGGCAGTGGATCAAGTCGCCAGAATGCCAAAACTGGAATGTTGTTACTCGACTCGGTAATCGCAGCAGGTAGATAGCTTCTTAGACCTGGACAGCGAGCAGCATCCGCCCCTGAAGGTCGATCGAGAAGGCAAGTCGCATCATAGACAAATACAGCCTCACGAACATCACGGGCTATGTAGTCGATCGCAGACTGCAAATCCCGCTGAGTATCACTGCGAGCAGCTTCGCGCAAATTCGTCTGAATGAGTTGCACAACCATAAACAGCAACCCAGCAGAAATTAAGCCAGCGACAACCATTGCAACGAGAAGTTCTAAAAGAGTAAAGCCTCTTTCTGTGCGAGTAGCAAGGAAGCGAAACTTTCGATATCGCTTCAGGAGTGTTTTGACCATGTTCTTACCATGAGAGAGTGAAAAGTACTAGCAGCTTCCAGTTGTTGGGTTGTTTGCTGGACAGAGTTTGCGGTAGATTTCTAGGTTCTGACCTTCATTGCTGCGAACGATCGTGGAATACAAAACTGCTAATGGACGGTTAAGCTGATTGCCCAGCCCGTTTGTTCCTCGCAGAGAAGCAGGTTGCGTACTGCCTCTTCCCGCAGTCAGTTCAGCTCGTGCGACAGTGGAATACACCCGAACCCCCATAACAAAGCCTGAGAGAGTCTGTCCGCTGGCTCCTGTAAATGCGTTTCCTCTTTCATCAAGTCCTTGACTACGAAACGTTTGCAGGAGATAGTCAGCGGTGCAGTCCCCGTTCGTATCGATTTGGACAAAGGTTGCAGCATTTGCTGGCGGTAATGTAGCAACTGTCCCGCTACAACTTCTTGTGGATATCACACCTGTTCCAGCATTATTGGGAGCCGCAACCGTGGCACTGTCTCTAACATTGCCACTTACTACAGGAGGCAGAAACGTTGTTGTTCTGTCTTTACCGCGATCGATAATCGTGCGAACGCGATCGATCTCGCCCTGGGCAAGTTTCAGAGCTTGCTCTGCTCGCTGCGTTTGAACCCGTGATGCTACTGCCCAGAAGATCGGTGGAGTAATACTGACCATCGTGATTGCAATAATGACGATCGCTAGTAACCCTTCAATCAACGTTAAGCCCTGATTTGTGCTTTTCGCGATCGCAGTTTTCTGAAGCAGGGCGAGCAGCGGTTTCCGTTCTTGGGTAGAGGAAGTCATCTTCTCCTCAGTGAAATCTAGTAACATCCTAACTTCCTCTTCTCGGACAATTGGTATTGAGATTAAGTTCGGTTCTTGCTTTTACAGCCTCACAGAGATTCGCGATGTAAGGGTCGTTTGCGGGAGGTTCAACGTAGTATTCGCTTCGATTTTTGCCTGCTGTTACAAAACGAGCAGCGGCAGGGCTTGCTGGACTAAATTGCAGAGCCACATCGTACCCCCAGCGTCGTGTAGGCGCTCTGTAGTACATGATGTTTTCGTTGGTAGCGGTCGCTGGCGATGGATCTGAACTACGCAACGGCTCTAGATTTTCAAGTTCAAAGGGAGAAGTCGCATAGTTGGTGTAGCTCAGTTGAATCAACGAACCTCCAAAGTGTAGAGTGGTTGGCGGGCTTATCCTGCTGTCACTCGCATTTTTCTCCCAGTTCTCAATGAATCGGGGGAAGTTGTGCAAGCCTCCGTATCCTTGATTAGGTCGAGATGGACTGATACCGCTCACGAAGATCGTGTTGACTCGTGTTTCGAGAGCACCAACATTGGCTAGGTATCGATCGTTGTCGTTAAAGGACGCACCAGATCCACCGTTATTGTTTCCGTAGCCAAAATATGCCTGCGTGGGGAATAGAACATTGTATGGAATCGGCGGAATCGGTGGGCGAAGTCCATTAATTCGTACATCGCTAACAGGTGCGGTGATTTGGCTAGGACGAACAACAAGAGGCTGTCCAGAGCGCGAGATTTTTACTGGAGCAGTCAGATCAACCCAATGTCCAGTTGTGTTGTCGTCTGTCATACCCGAACCATTTGCACGACGGTTTGCGACTGCATCATACCGGGAGTTTTCTCGCACCCAATCCCATCTAAATACAGTGCTACCCGTTGTAGTTTCCAGTTGGTTAGCTGGACGGTTCTGATTGTGAAAAGACGTGTAGCTCGACCTGACACAACCTGGATCAAACAGTCCCTCATCGGGCATGTGATAGTAGCTTCGATTTGAAGCAGCACCTGTAATCGATGAAACGTTTACCATTCCCGCGTCAGGAACAGGGTATGTACCTGTGCCAAATGCCTGTACAAGGGCATTGCCCGTATTGTTGTATTGTAGGAAGGTATCAATGATCGAGCCGTCACAGAAGCCGTTTGACAAGATGGTGATACTATCTGCCAAGATTTCTGAGGGTCGCCAGCGATCGCGACCTGACTTTGCAAAATCGTTACTTGGAGTCCGACGAGTGTAGAAGTTGGTGTAATTTGCATCTAATACATCAGTGAACTCCTCTAAAATCGTGCCCATCGTGTTGTCATTACCATCCTGATGCAGGTTGAAGTTCCCGTGAATGTAGACGGGCTGGTCGGTAAAGAACGATAGACCTTTGTTATTGTCAGCTGCATTGATGAAGCCGCCTGTTCCTTCAAAGGCGCGGTTTCGCATCACTTGAACACCATTGCGGAGGCGGAAGCCGTAAATTCGCCGATCAGGATCGGGAAATGGGTCGATCGATTTAGTCGAGATGCCATTTTCACCAGGACTGAGCGTCGTTCTGGTTGAGTTAATCGGTCTGACTCTCGGATCAGTTGGACTTGCAGGATTTTGCAGGTTCATGTCACAGGTTGTTGCTGTGGCTGCACAAGTCGGTCTAGAGATCCCATCTTCTCGAACCGCATCTTCTCGGAAGGCATAGACGATCCCACTAATTGGAAGCCAAACATCATTTCTTGCTGGAGTCCAAACACTCGTAGTTTCATCTCTCCAGCCCAATCTAGTGCCACGAAGCATACCCAGATCAATGTCTAAAGTACGGGTTAGCATTAGCTGTCGTCCATCGAAGAACGCTCGATCGAGGAATGGCACTGCAATTGGTGTTAGATCTTCTTTCAGAATCAGATTCGTTGAGAAGTTTGCTTTGTCGTCTGTGTGAGTGCCTGATGCACTAGCAGAAGTTCTAAAGGTGTTGCTTGCCGTAGTAGTGTTGTACTGTCTAGGCGAATTGAGATACGGAAGCCTCCACTTGTTCGGAGATGAGTTGTCGAGGGAGCGAGGAGTTAGGGCGATCGCACGAACCGACAAGTCTGGAACTGGAAACACTCGGATAGATTCGTTGAGATTGCCTGGATTAGCCTCAGGTTTACGGCTCAATTCATTATAGGTTGCATTCGCCGAAGGAATAGTAAAGGGTACGCTCGGATAGCCTGCCCGACCTGCTGCTCGTGTGTTGTCGATCGGCTCAAACTGAGCATTAATCAATCCGACATAGTTATCTTTTGTCGAATCACCCGCAACATAAGGTGCGGTGTATGGCTCATCCTGCGGTTGGGAATGGTCATAGGGACTAGCAGGGATGTTGTCACCATTGTAGTCATGGGGTACTTCTGGAAACAGATAGTAGAGTGCAGGGAACTTAGGCAACACAAGAGCCTGTTCAGGAGGCTTAGGAGGGTCAGGAGGAACAGAAGGGTCAGGTGCAAGTGTGCCACAGAGCCTGGATAGCGCGAGTCGGTACTGGGATAGAGAGCGACCGACAGTGTCAGTAGGGTTCGTGCTAAGAACAGGTCTGGGGAAGACCGTGGAGTAATCGGTAGGGTTAGCGGCAGTTAAGCCACCGGAACTCAGCACGGTTGAGGGAGTAGAGATGAGACCAAGAGCGTTTCGCGTATCACTTTCAAGATCCCCATCTCTATTTGCATCTCTATTGTTGAAGATGAACTGATCAGGGTCACATGCCGTTGCCATTTCAACTGGCTTGAGTACTCCTGACGGTGAGACAGCATACTTACCGAATCTCCGCGAGGGTTTGAAACCAAAAGTACGATCGCGGCGAATCTGATGATTGAGCATGATAATCTCAGCCATCCGCATTTCTTCAATGAATTCCGGATGATCCGGTCTCAGTCGCGAATTGTCCGATGCCCTGCCCGTAGCGAGTAAGTACTGTCTAAGGGCAGCGATAAATGCTTCAGGAGAAACCTTTTCATAATCTGCTGGGTTGTAGGAGCCTTTGTTGGCATCATAATTCCCAGTCTGGTTATAGGCATAAGTTGCAAGCTGCTCACGAGGCAGTACTTCTGGATCACCGCTTGTGGAACCATCGTTTCTACCATTCATTAGCTGCCAGAGATCGCGTCCCAGCTTTGCCATGAGTCTTCTTTCTCTGTTCCCCCCCAAAGCTCGATCGTTCGGAACTTCGGTTCCCGAAATTGCACTTGGATCAAACTTCTGAATCTCATTGATGTTGTAAGCCAACATCCCAAGCGTACAAGCTGCGGTTTGAATGTAGGTTTTGTCTGAAATGCTGAGTTGGTTAAAATCGTTACCACGATCGCTCAAGTTCTTGAGTGCTCGTTTCAGATTGGAATAATTCCCCCACATTGAAAGCGCTGGATGAGGGTGAATTATAGTGTCGTTGGGTGTTGGTGGGAAGGCTCCGCTTTTCAGACCATTACCGGGAATTTCTTGATGGTCTCCTGCAAAGTTCGCCAAGTTTTGTAGCGCTTTGCGGAGAGAAGATGTCGTGGATTGTACCTGTGTAACGAAGTTGTCATAAGTTCCGGCTGGCGGCTCAAACTCCCAACCGTTTGTTCCAACTCCTGTGAAGAAGTTCGTTAAAAGAGAAGCTGAGGTCAGTGCCCCACTCGCATCCATGCCTGAGAAAACAGACGGGCGGAAAGTAATTGCTTGCCGAAGCGTCCAGAGTGTCCCTGGATGCGAAGTTGTTGCAAGACAAGCGATGGGATAGTCTCTCTGAGCATCGGCAGAAGCATGATAGATTGCTGTGCTCTGAACCGCAGATAAGTTATCTCTCAAGGTTCGACGTTGGAGATCGCTGTGAAAAGTACGATCGGTTGCAGAAGCGGTAGGGTAAGGTTTGACGGTTGGGGGGTAGAGCGGATCGCCCTCATACTCATATGCGTTTTGATCAAGTTGTGCCGCAGCAGTGCCGCTGTAGCCAACGTAATTATCACTACTGCTGCTTTTAGTTGGAGTGTACCAAGTGAATAGATTGCCTAGTTCTAGGCGCTGTCCGACGAGAATTCTCAGACCCCGCACTCGTGCACGGCGTTCCCAGTATCCGTCTAAGCCGACACCAGAAGCCTCTGTATCTTCAGAGGGAACATCATTGTTAATAAGATTGAGCTTATCTGCGGGAATGGCTTTACCAGACTGACCCTCTGGCACCGCTTCACTCGAATCTCTACCGTATTTGGGCTTCGGACCCCAAAGATCGTCTGCTCGGTATAAGTCATCGACATAGGGAGTTGGTGCAGACTGAGCGAAGATTCGCTGTGGAAAACCTTGTTTTCCAAATTCAGGAAGGTTTTTGTTAGCAGTACTTAGATTACCGTTTGTACCCTCATTACGATTGTTACGATCGGTCTTGCTAGTAGGTATGGGAACGTTGGTATAACCATTCTCAAGCAGAACAGTCTCTGGATCGAGAGTGATGTGGAATGGATTTGGAGCTTTGCTTGAAGCTGTAGAGTTGTTAAGCGTTGCTACACTGCTTCCTGTACCCGGAGTACTACTGTGAAGGTGAACGCTGGCACTCCCTGTTGTATTTCCATTTTTCACATTCCCTGCTGCCACAAGTCCAAGGAGGTCGTTTTTCGCGGTGCCTCCCTGTACATCAGTAACCGTAATTTCAGAGTTAGAAGGTGGATTGTACAGACAAGAATTTGGGGAACTAATCAGGTAAGCTGTGACGGTGCTGTCGCCAACAATTAAGCTTCCTTCGGTGTGCATCGCTCCGTTCCATCTGAAGTTAACACCCGGATAGATTTCCAAGTCGTGGCGGAACCAAGCACCCCATTTGTTGCCTCGATCGAGTTGACGATCTTGAGTGAACTCCAAAGTTGCTTTCGTTCCTCCTGAATTACCTGGAACCACGAGGGCATCTACCTGGAAGTTCTTTCGCAAAATCGCGGTTGAAGTTTTGTCCTCAAACCAGCCATCAGGACCTGCGTTGCCACCTCCTGGATTCGTGACGCAGCCTAATGCACCGTCTACGCTGAGCGGTGCTTGTCTGACCCATTTTCCGTTTGCTTTGGCTGTATCGTCGAGTTCAAGTAGTGTTGTTGCCAGTGACTTCGCGGGGTTTGTGGGATCTGAGGGCGAATTCAGAATAATTGAGTAAACGATCGTGGAATCTTTGTCGTCGATAGTACCGTTACCGTCGGTGTCGGAGCGGAAATACCAAGCATTATCTTCTTTGCCATCTTTGTTAATGTCGATCCGCTTTTCGTCTGGGAAGGTGTAAGCATCAACTTGGTTACCCGCTGCATCCTTGTAGGGAAGAACCGAAAAGGTCTCGCCATCTTTGCGGGTCGTGCCATTGTTGAGCAGCATGGCTTCTAAGGTGGATTGCGAGGGGATACCGCCTGGCAATCGGGTGTCTTTTGTGGCATCGAACAAGAATTCGAGTTTGGAGCGGGCGCGATCGATGGCGGGGGTCGCAGCGTTGTAGATGACTCGCTGTTGCGCTTCCCCGATGACCTGGACGTTGCGGTTGTAGGCGCGGAAGGTGAGAGCGCCAACAGTCAGCGCTACGACCAAAATCAGCAGAACTGTGGTCGGCAAGATGAAACCTGCGGTCGAAAGTTTGCCGCGACGTTGATAGAAGAGAACGTAGCGAAGAACTCTGGTAATAAAGGATTTTGTAATCTTGCGGTAGAGTCTTCCCAAGTTGTGGAAGAAGCCCTGGAGGGAGAGTTTGCGATTTGACATAGCTGCTGAGTTGGCAGAAACAAAAGTGACGATCGTGCGAAACTCGATCGGAAGGGGAATTCACGATCGCAAGATGAGCATTCGCAAGGGCAACTAATGCTAAATCGACGAAACCTATTACTAGATATCGTCCGATCAGTGCCCGTGAAATGGTCAAGATAGAAATTTTGAAGTTCATCAAAACTCTATCTTTGTTGAGTTGCTCCTTCTACTGTCTTCATAATCGAAAGCAGGGGCATCCGAGAAGTCACGCGCTTCTCGTTAGCGGTCTTCGGAGTGGGACTCCGGTAGGCTACGGAGGACGTGATCAAATCTCAGAGGTTTCCGGGAGTTGTGAGTTCGAGGATCGCCGTGCTGATGACGGTGAATCGAATTCGTCAAAGTGAGAAAACGTGTAATGCGGATATAGTACCCATCTGAGCGGGGAATGGTATCAAAGATGGAAATTTTAGCCTGAAGACAACAAAACTGGGGTCAAGCTATGGCTTACCCCAGTTTAAAGAGTTTAGACAGCACCGCAGGAACACCTAAGCGATCGGAGAATCAATCCTTGCGGTGTAAAAATCAAGTATTGCGAATCTGCCTACTGAGTTGTGAGTCGAATCTACAGGCGGCTGAGATCGATGCCTGCTTCTTTAGCAAAAGCTTCGAGGCTCTTGTGTTCTAAGGTTTTGATTGCTTTGGTCGAAAGACGAAGTTTTACAAAGCGTTTGCCGCTTTCCCACCAGATGCGCTTGACCTGGAGGTTGACTTCTTGAAGCTTTTTGGTGCGGCGGTGCGAGTGGGACACTGCCATCGCGTTGTTGGCTTTTTTGCCAGTGAGTTGACATCGACGTGCCATGAGTTGATCTCCGATGTGTTTAGATTAGGATTTGTTACAGTCCTCTATTATAGGCAATCGAGGACTTTTGGCAAAATTTTGGTTAGCTCAAGAGGGTGAGGGCACGATCGACAGCGGTGAGAGCGCGATCGATTTCTTCAGCGGTGACAATTAAGGGGGGGACAAAGCGAACGACTTTGGGACCTGCGGGCACGAGAAGAACGCCTTCTTGAATTGCGACTTTTACGATGTCAGGGGCGGTGAAAGTGTTGTCAGCGCTGAGTTCCAGACCGTCGATCAGTCCCCAACCGCGCACTTCAGCGATGAGAGAAGGGAATTTGTGGGCGATTTGAGTGAGACCGGAGCGGAGTTGTTCACCACGGGCTTGGACGTGAGCGAGGAGATTTTCGCGATCGATTGTGTGACAGACCGCGAGAGCGACCGCACAGGCGAATGGATTACCGCCAAAAGTGCTGGCGTGATCTCCGGGTCCGAACACGTTGCAGTGAGATTTGCAGAGCATTGCACCGATCGGAACACCGCCGCCTAATCCTTTTGCAGAGGTGAAAATGTCGGGTTCGATGCCGAGATTTTCGTAACCCCAGAGTTTGCCGCTGCGTCCCATGCCGACTTGCACTTCGTCCATGATCAGGAGAATGCCTTTTTCGTCGCAGAATTGGCGGACGGTTTGGAAGTAAGCGAGATCGCCAGGACGGACACCGCCTTCGCCCTGTAAGCCTTCGAGCATGATGGCGGCGACTTGGGGTTCGGATTGGTCGAGGTCAGCGATCGCACTTTTCAGCGCTTCAGCGTCGTTGTAGGGGACGTAGTGGAAGCCGGGAACGAGCGGATTGAAGTTTTGCTGGTATTTCGGTTGTCCGGTGGCGGTAATTGTGGCGAGGGTACGACCGTGGAAGCTGGCGTTTGCGGTGATGATGACTGGATTTGTGATGTTGCGGACGGTGTGAGCGTATTTGCGGGCGAGTTTGATCGCGGCTTCGTTGGCTTCGGCTCCAGAGTTACAGAAAAAAGCGCGATCGGCACAGGAATGCTCGACGAGCCACTTCGCGAGTTCGCCCTGGGGTTCGTTGTAGTAGAGGTTAGAGACGTGGACGAGGGTTTGGGCTTGCTCGGTGACAGCGGCAATCATTGCAGGGTGGGCGTGTCCGAGCGTGCAAGTGGCAATTCCGGCGACGAAATCCAGATAGTCTCGCCCTTGGTCATCCCACACGGTCGAGCCTGAGCCGCGAACGAGCGTCAGCGGGAAGCGGGCATACGTGGTCATCACGTATTCGTCAAATTCTGCGGTGGAAAATGGGACGGGAGTGGGAGATTTTACAAGGGTTTCTGGACTCACTGCTTTTAATCCTCAATTGAGCGGGGAAAAGAACATCTTAATGGAAGTTTTTCGGGAGCGGGGATGCGATCGATGCAATTCCGCTTAGATCCAGTATGGTCTTTAGAGGCGATTCGGGGTGAGACAGTCACAAAATGATGACACAGCAAGTTTTGGCGATCGCGACAGGCGATCAGGGTCAGTTCGCGCAGTTGGTGACGGTGCTGATCATTTTGCTGCTGGTGGCAACGATCGTGGCGTTGTTGTCGAGACGGTTGCGGGTTCCGTATGTGACGGGGTTGGTTTTGGCGGGGGTGGCGATCGCGGAATTTTTGCCCCAGAAAGTTGGGCTGGATTCGGCTTTGATTATTAATTTGTTTTTGCCGATTTTGTTGTTTGAGGCGGCGATTAATACGGATATTCGACGGTTGCGGAGTACGTTGAGACCGATTTTGCTGCTGGCGGGTCCGGGAGTGTTGATTGCGGTGGGCGTGACGGCGATCGGGTTAAAATTTGGGCTGGCGTTGCCGTGGGTTCCGGCGTTGTTGGCGGGCGTGATTCTGGCGATTACGGATACGGTGTCGGTGATTGCGGTATTTAAGGAAGTGGCGGTTCCATCGCGATTAATCACGATCGTTGAAGGTGAAAGTCTTTTCAATGATGGGATCGCGCTGGTTCTATTTAGTTTGATTCTGAAGTTTAATGCGACTGGAAATATTACGCTTGTCGATGGTGTGCGCGAGTTGGTCGTAGTGATTGCAGGCGGAGTCGTTGTTGGGTTGGTCTTAGGTTATTTAGGAGTCGGATTGTATTTGCAATCGGAAGATGATCCGCTCAGTAGTATTTTGTTGACGGTTGCGATCGCGCTGAGTGCGTTTCAGCTTTGTCAATTTCTACAGGTTTCGGGTGTGGTGGCGGTGGTGATTGCGGGATTGATGGTTGGGAATTTGGAGCGATCGCAGAGTGTTTCGGCATCGAGTCGCATTACGGTTCTAAGTTTCTGGGAATATGCAGGATTTGGAGTCAATACATTTATTTTTCTGCTGATTGGGTTGGAACTTCGGCTGGATACTTTGGGGCGGACTTTGCCAGCGGTGTTGTTGGCGGTGATGGCGTATCAGATGGGGCGATTGTTGGCGGTCTATCCGTTGTTGGCGTTGGTGAAAGTGTTCGATCGACCGATTCCGTTAAAGTGGCAGCATGTCTTGTTTCTTGGCAATATTAAAGGCTCGTTATCAATGGCTTTGGTGTTGAGTTTGCCATCGAATATTCCGGGAAGAGAATCATTGATTGCGATCGTATTTGGAGCAGTTCTTTTATCGTTGGTAGGGCAAGCCGTTGGACTTCCGTTAGTCGTTCAGAAATTAAAGTTATCTCACACTTCAGAAACACAGCAGTGGATCGAAGGATTGCAATCGCAGTTAATGACCGCGAAAGCAGCACAGGACGAGCTTGATACATTGCTGAAAAGTGGAGTGTTGCCGAAATCGGTGTATGAAGAACTGCGATCGAGCTATCAAATCAAAGTTGCAGCGGCAGAACGATCGTTGAGAGATTTTTATAATCGTCGATCGGAAAAAGCGATCGAGATTGCGATTCGAGATTCGCGGTTTGATGCAGTGCGAAGGCGATTATTGTTAGCTGAGAAAAATGCGCTGAATGATGCGTTGAGAAAGCGGATTTTGTCTGAGGAAATTGTGCGATCGAGATTAAAGGCGATCGATGAACAGTTGCTGAAGGTTGAGGATGATTAGGGGACATTTTGAAGCCTTTGCGCTTCTTGCCATCCCGCCCCGGAATGGAATTCGGGGCTGACAGTGCGAAGTCCGCTGAAGGGGACTGAAAGACAGATATTTTCGTGATAGAGAGTAGGCAAAAAGAGATGAGAAATGTGACGCAAGCGATCGTAGAAATCGGAGGTAAGAAATACACGATCGTTTCAGATGACAACTATCTGAAACAGATCAAGAAGCGCTTTGAGCCGAAAATGGTGCAGCTATTTAAAGCGGTTGCAACAGGTAGTGAAGTTATTTTAGATATTGGTGCAAACATTGGATGTACTGCTTTGCTGTTTGGTGAACTATCAAAGGAAGTTTACGCTTTTGAACCTTCTCCGACTACGTTTCAGTTACTCGAAAAGAACATTCTTAATTCAGGATTGGAGAACATTGCTCTGCAAAATACAGGGCTTGGAGAGGAATCGGGTGAGTTTACGTTAACGTTTTCGCCTGCTAATCGATCGGGTGGTTTCGTCTCAAATCAAACTCAGATCGAGGCGGGTCATGTCACTGAGAAAATTACGATCCGACAGCTTGACGAAGTGATTCAATCGCTCAATCTGTCACAGGTAGATTTCATCAAAATTGATGTCGAAGGATTTGAAGGGCAAGTGCTTCGAGGTGCAACACAAACACTTGCAACTTATCAGCCTATTGTGGTGTTGGAACTGAATCATTGGTGTTTGAATGCGTTTCAGCGAACATCGATTCCAGATTTCTTTGATTTTTTACGATCGCAGTTTCCCATTCTTTTAGCGATCGACGATTCAAACTATCTGAACTTACACAATCAAGATGAGAGTTACACAGTGATGTATCACCACATCTTGCAAGGAAACTTCCCGAATCTCTTAGCAGCTTTTGATGAGAGCCAAATTGAACAATTCAGGGAGTCTTATCAACACAGATTTACACCGAATAATTTTCGGAGCTATGTTCGATCGATCAAACGCAAGATGGGACTTTAGCGAACTTCGCTGAGTGCAGGTTGAACTGAATTCGACCGGACTTGCTCGATCGCCCATAGAATCGTCTCAGGAGTGGCAGGAGACGGGAGCGGCACAGAATCGACCTGACCGAAAGCAGCGATCGCCGATCGAATTGCTTCACGCACTGACAACGCCAACATAAACGGCGGCTCTCCAACGGCTTTACTGCCATAGATGACACCATCTTGGGCAGCGCGTTGTAGTAGATGAACATTAAAAGCTTCAGGCACTTCGCAAATCGTCGGAATCTTGTAAGTGCTGGGGGCATCGCTGCGGAGTCGTCCTTGAGCATCCCAGACTAACTCTTCCATCGTGAGCCAGCCCATTCCTTGAACAAATCCGCCTTCGATTTGACCTCGATCGACTAACGGATTGAGCGATTCACCGACATCGTGCACGATATCAACCTGTCGCAGTTTGAACATTCCTGTGAGTCCATCGACTTCAACTTCGCTCACGGCTGCACCGTAAGCAAAATAGTAAAACGGTCTACCTTTGCCAGTTGCAGCATCCCAAGACAGGTTTGGAGTGCGATAGTATCCGGTTGCTGAGAGCGAAACCCGATAGCCATAAGCTTCTTTGACAGCAGTATCAAATTCAATTCGAGCACTCGGATAGGTTCTGCAATAGATCCAATCGTCCTCAAATACCAGATCATTAGGCGTGTCGAGTTCGAGTAATTGTGCAGCAACCGTTGCAATTCTAGCTTTTAAGGTTTCACAAGCATTTTTTACGGCTTGACCATTGAGATCGGCACCACTCGAAGCAGCAGTCGCGGAAGTATTCGGCACTTTGTCGGTGCTGGTGTGCATCATCCGAATGCGATCGATGTTCACTCCCAAAGTCTTCGCCGCAACTTGAAGCATTTTCGTGTGCAAGCCCTGACCCATCTCAGTGCCACCGTGGTTGAGTTGAATGCTCCCATCGGTGTAGATGTGAACGAGTGCGCCTGCTTGATTGTATTGGGTTTTGTTGAAAGAGATGCCGAACTTAACGGGTGTGATCGCGAGTCCGCGTTTTTTGTAACGGTGGGATTGATTGAACCCAGCGATCGCATATTTCCGCTCTGAAAAGTTGGATTGCTCTTGTGCTTCGTTCCAAACGCGATCGATTCGATTATCAAAAATCTCTTGTCCATAATGGGTTGTATTCGTTTCACCGGAACCGTGATAAAAGTTGCGTTCTCGAACAATTTCAGGAGCAAGATTGAGCGATCGAGCAATGCGATCGACAATATCTTCGATCACCACCATTCCTTGAGGTCCACCAAAGCCGCGATAGGCAGTGTTTGAGACTTTGTTTGTGTTTGCGATCGCGCCTCTTACTTCTAAGTTTGGAATGTAGTAAGCATTATCAACGTGCAACATTGCTCGTAGTAATACAGGCGGCGAGAGGTCTAGGCTCCAGCCTCCATCAGCATAAAGATCAACATCGAGCGCTGTGATTTTTCCAGTTTCAGTAAAACCGACTTGGTAAGTTCCAAGGAAACCATGACGTTTTCCGGTTAGGGTCATGTCATGCGATCGCTTTAATTTCACCCGCACTGGGCGACCTGTTTTATGAGCGGCGATTGCAGCGATCGAGGCGTACGGATTCGCCTGAGATTCCTTACCACCAAAGCCGCCGCCCATCCGAATACAAGTTACAGTCACGCGATTCGAGGGCAATCCTAACGCCTGAGCAACAATGATTTGAGTTTCAGTGGGGTGCTGAGTTGAGGAATAAACTTGATAGTTCCCTTCCCCGTCTGGGATTACCCAACTGGCTTGAGTCTCAAGGTAGAAATGGTCTTGCCCATTCATTGAAACTTCCCCGCTTAGAGTGTGATCAGAACTAGAAAGAGCACTTTGGACATCTCCGCGCTTGATCGTCGGTAGTTTGGAGTGAAAGCTATCTTTCGCGATCGCATCTTTAATACTCAGAATCGGCTCTAGTGGCTCATAGTCTACTTTGATTTTGGAAGCGGCTTCCCGCGCTGCATCGTCGGTTTCTCCCACTGTCCAAACAACCGCTTGCCCCCAATAGCTAATTTCTTCAGTGGGTAACAGGATTTCATCATGAATAATCACGCCTGTATTGTTCAAACCCGGAACATCATCAGGAGTAATGACCGTGACAAAGCCATCAACTTCTGAAGCACCAGAGCTATCAACTTTAAGAAGTCTTGCTTTTGCACAAGGAACCATTACGGGATAGACAGAGAGCATTCCCGCAGGTTGGCACTGTTCATCAGTGTAGATAGCTTTTCCGGTGACGTGAAGTTCTGCGCTTTCGTGCGATCGACGTTTGCCTACACTCATGATTCACCCTCCATTTCCGCAAAGAATTTTTCAAATAAATTTGCAACTAATCGCTTTCGATAGTCAGCACTGCCACGCAGATCAGTCAAAGGTGTGAATGCTTCTCTTAGGAGGGGTTTAACTTGTTGGATTGTTTCGATCGTCCAAGGTTGACCGATTAGAGCGTTTTCCACTGCGATCGCTCTTACAGGAGTTGCTGCGACTCCGCCATATCCTAATCGAGCATGAACAATGTTGTGATTTGCATCGAGATCAATCACGAAAGCTGCCGCGACAATGCTAATGTCATCGGTTCCACGTTTGCCGATTTTGTAAGATTGACTGAGACGTTTTACAGCACCTTCAGTGATAGTTTTTGAAATTGTGACTGAAATAATGATTTCACCAGGGTTTAGATCGGTTTGACGGTAGCCTTTGAAAAAGTCGATTAATGGAATTGTTCGGGTTTCATTTGGATTCGCGATCGTCACTTCTGCATCAAGCGACAACAACACCGGAGGCAAATCACCAATCGGTGAAGCAGTTCCAATATTTCCGCCGATCGTGGCTCTATTTCTGACTTGTTTTGCTGCGAACCAGTGCAACATTTCGTCGAGGTTGGGGAAAACGCCGTGTAAGTTCGTTTCGATCGTATGAAGGGGAACAGCAGCACCGATCGTGACTCGATCGCTTGTATGTTCAATCTGTCGAAGTTCCGCAACGCCTTCGAGCGAAATCAGAATTGGAAACGTCTGCCGATGATGACTCATTTCCAAGCCTAAATCGGTTGCACCCGCGACCAAGATTGCTTCCGGATGTTGCTGCAAAAGTTCCAAAGCTTCCGATAGTTGGCTTGGGCGATGAAATTGCTGTTCCTGATTCGAGTAAGTGACCGAAGTTAAATCTAGCTCTGCTTGCTTTAATCGTTCTGAAAAGTGATCGGAAGGTTCCGCACCCGTGACTAACTGCGCGGCTCGTCGAATTGGAACATATCCAGTACAGCGGCACAAATTTCCTTCAACGGTATAGTCATCGACCTTGCCCGTGTAGTAATCCGCGAACATACTCATGATGAAACCAGGCGTACAGTAACCGCATTGAGAACCGCCCGTTTCTACCATTGCGGCTTGAACTGGGTGCAGTTTTCCGTTTGCGATTCCTTCGACAGTGACGATTTCTCGCCCTGCGATCGCGCCCAACGGAATCAAACAGCTATTCACCGCTTGATAAGTCGGATTTCCAGCAGGATCGCGAGACACGATCGCTACCGTACAAGCGCCACAATCCCCGTCACCGCAGCCTTCTTTTGTTCCCGTTCGTCGAGATTGCTGGAGATACTGAAGTAGGGTCATCGAAGGCGATACATTTTTGAGGGAAATGCGATCGCCGTTAAGAGTGAAAAACAATCGGTTCTCTGCCGCCTGAATCATCATGAGGAGTTAAAAAAGAAATTTAAACTGTGGCAGTTCTCGCCTTGTACGCTGCCCAACCACCATAAGTATTAGAAATGTCGGGCAAATTGTACTCATCGATCAGTGCTTTGGGATACAGGAACGCCGTTGCAGTCTCGTCATTATCTAAATGCACTTCAACCGGATACATATTTGGCGGCTCATTTGCAGCGAGATAGTCAAACTGTTCTTGTGTCATTTCGTACACCTCGCCAGGGATCGAAATGCCACTGGATTCCGTTTCGTAAATGGCTGGATGCCAATCTTCACCCGCAACGTGCAAGCGGTAGCGGGGTTGAGTTGCAGCCGTCCGAACAAATTGCGCTCCTTGTAGATTTTGGTGGTCGGGCTGTCCACGTAGAGCAGAACCACAAATAAATACACGCCGATTTCCGGGGGTCACTTTGCTCGTCACGATACCAATGCTCCTTCTGTAATGTTATAGAACTTTGAGAGAGACGATCCGATCGAATCGCTCCATTCGGGCAACTTTCCATTCTGACAGCCTTGTGTCGTATGGATTGGGTCGCAGCGTCGGATTTTTGTCAGGGTGCGATCGCATCAATCACAGTATCAATCTCTCTCAATGCTGACTGCTAGATCTATCTGTATACAGTATTCTTAAATTCTGTGACAATCAAGATCGAACCGCAACAGCAATACTTGAATGTCCGGTCAGATTCTAGGGGGAATGGGTTATGTATCGCTTAAAGGTTGTGGTGATCGGTGCGGGGATTGGAGGCTTGACCGCTGCGATCGCGCTTTCTCAATCGGGCTATGAAGTCGAAGTCTACGAACGCACTCAAGAACTTCGCCCCCGTGGTGCAGGGATTTCGCTCTGGTCGAATGGGGTCAAGGTGATGAATCGCTTTGGTTTAGGAGAAAAAATTGCTGCGATCGGCGGTCAGATGAATCACATGCAGTACCTCGGCATTCATGGCGAAGTGATGAATCAGATTCACCTTCAACCCTTGATCGAGGAAGTTGGGCAGCGTCCTTATCCGGTAGCACGCGCAGATTTACAAGCGATGCTGTTAGAGGCGTTTCCTGGAGAAGTGAATTTGGGATATCGCTGCATCAGTGTGGAAGAACACGGCGATCGAGTGACGGCAACCTTTGAGAACGGACATCAGGCGACTGGGGATCTAGTGATTGCGGCTGATGGAGTGCGATCAACCTTACGCGAGTATGTTCTCGAACGTGAAGTGCAACCGACATATCGCGATTACGTGAACTGGAATGGATTGGTCGAAGCGGATGAAGCGATTACGCCTCCGAATACTTGGACGATTTATGTGGGGAATCATCAACGGGCTTCGATGATGCCAGTCGGCGGAAATCGGCTGTATTTCTTCTTCGATGTGCCTTTGCCGCTGGGAACGAGTGCGCCACCAGAATTAATTCGATCGGAACTGGTAGAACATTTCAAAGGATGGGCGGAACCTGTTCAGACCTTGATTCAGCGGATTGATCCCGAAAAAACAAATCGTCTGGAAATTTCCGATGTGGGACCCGTCGATCGTATGGTTCGTGGTCGAGTTGCGCTCCTCGGTGATGCCGCTCACGCGACTTGCCCGGATTTGGGTCAAGGAGGCTGTCAGGCGCTCGAAGATGTCTATATGCTGAATCATTTCTTAGTTACAACAAATATCAGCGTTGAGGATGCTCTGAAGCGATACGAAAAGGCTCGAAAAGATCGCACCAGTTCGATCGTGGAAAAAGCCCGCAGTCGCGCCGAAATGATTCACGGCAAAGATCCGGAACTCACCGCGCAATGGTATGACCAACTGCGGACGGAATCCCCAACGGCGGTAACAAGCGCGATCGCGAAAACGATTCTGACAGGACCTTTACACTGATGCCGTATTCGCTCTTTGACCTCAATCAGATGGAACAATCCGCCTTTACCGAAGCGTTAGGCGAGATTTTTGAACAAACTCCCACGATCGCATCTCAAGCGTGGGAGCAACGCCCGTTTACGGATGTGGACGATTTGCATCAGAAAATGCTGACAGTTGTGAACGCGATGAGCGATGAGCAGCAATTTGCCCTGATTTGTGCCCATCCTGATTTAGGCAGCAAAGCAAAAATGGCGGAAGCATCCACTCAGGAGCAAGCTGGAGCGGGACTCGATCGATTAACTGCTGAAGAATACGATCGCTTTCACCGTTTAAATGAGCAGTACAAATCTCAGTTTGGGTTTCCGTTCATTATTGCCGTGAAAAATCACACGAAAACCAGCATTCTCGAAGCATTTGAAACCCGTCTCCAGCATTCCCAACCCGACGAAATGCGACAAGCGATCGCAGAAATTTCCCAGATAGCTTACTTTCGACTTCTACAACAGGTAACCGTATGACAATGACCCCCGTATCTTTATCTACCGCACGTTTGACGATTAATTGCGATCGCTTAAATCAAAGTATTGCTGATCTCGCCGCGATCGGGAAACTCGAAAACGGTGGAGTCTGCCGGATTGCGTTCACCGATGCGGATTTGAGCGCGAGAAACCAAGTTCAAGCTTGGATGGAAGACGCTGGCATGACGACTCGAATCGATGCGGCTGGCAACGTGATCGGACGCTATGAAGGCAAGTTTCCGAATGCTCCTGTGTTGGCGACGGGATCGCATATTGATACGGTTCCGGTGGCTGGCGCGTTTGATGGCTGTTTGGGTGTGTTGGCTGGGATTGAAGTGGTGCGGACGCTGCGGGAAAATGACGTTCGGTTGGATCATCCGATCGAGGTCATCGTGTTCAGCGACGAAGAACGATCGGTGATTGGCAGTAAAGCGATCGCGGGCGAAGTCCACGAAGATCCCGCTTATTACGTCCGTTTGGATGGCACACCGATCCAGGATTGTTTAACGAAGGTCGGCGGCGACTGGTCAAAGATTGCGACGGCAAAACGGAGTGATATCGCTGCGTTTGTTGAATTACACGTTGAGCAAGGCGGCGTGTTAGAGGATGCAAAATTGCCGATCGGGGTTGTGAGCGGTGTGGTCGGACAGTACCGATTCGCGCTCAAGATTAAAGGTCGCCCGAATCACGCGGGAACGACTCCGATGAACATGAGAAAGGATGCGTTGGTTGCAGGCGCACAAATTGTTTTAGCGGTGAATCGAATCGCAGTAGAAACACCGGGCGATCAGGTCGCAACTGTGGGATATTTGACGGTTTCCCCAAATGCGACGAATACAGTACCGGGTGAAGTAGATTTGCGAATCGATTTACGGGATTTGTCGCAGTCGCATTTAGAAGAATTAGTTGAGCGGTTGAAAGCGGAGATTTCTACGATCGCCGAATCGACCGGAACCGAAATCGAGATGCGTCAAACGTTGCACATTCTTCCGACCTTGGCAGCACCGGGAATTATGAATGCGATCGAGCAAGTTTGCCACGATTTGAAACTACCGAGTATGCAGCTTCCGAGTCGAGCGGGGCATGATGCTCAAGAAATTGGACGGGTGACGGATATGGGAATGATCTTTATTCCGAGTCAGGCGGGAATTAGTCATTCTGAAGAGGAATACACCTCGCCTGAAGAATGCGCTCAAGGAACGAATGTTTTGTTACAGACGTTTCTGCGGTTGGATCAAATGTACGCACATTAATCAAAAATCGCCCTAGATTCTGATCCGGGGCGAAATCTTGTTAATCGTTAAAATCCCAATAATCTCGACGAATTCCGATAATACGTCGCCCATCGTCGCGCTTCTGGGCGTTGCTGCCACTGCGATCGCGTCACCCACAGCGTGACCACCGGAGCCGCCATTCCACCATTTCGCCCCACCACCACAATCGACACTTCATTCGCTAACAAATCGCGATCGAATCCCCGTTGCGCCGCCGTTCGTGCGACTAATTCCGCTCGTCGCACCATTCCTTCATACGATTCATTCGCCGCTCGATCGAGGATCACTTCAACACGAGCCGTATACGCTTGAACCGCGACCGGAGCCACGATTGCATCGATTCCCCAAACCGTTGCACCACATCCAAGACTGAGAAAACTCAGAACCAACGAAGAACGAAAATTCATAGCAGATGTCAAAAAACGAACAACACGGGAAAAGTTGTGAATCATGTTAGTTAAGGAATAGGTTTTTGTTGCAAAAAAGCAGTTTTTTTCTATGATGTGTTTGCGCGAACCTTTCTAAACAGTCGAGGTGTTGGGATGAGCAATTATTGGGCGATCGCAGTCGGAATCAATCACTATCAGTTCCTTCAACCTCTTCATTTTGCCCAGCCAGATGCCCAATCTCTCTGTGAAAGTCTGGTGAGCGATGCGGGGTTTTTACCAGAACATTGCTTACTGCTTACCGATACTTCTCCGGAATTATTCGGATGTTCGACCGACCCGAACCATGAAAATTTGCAGTATTGGACAAAAATTCTCAAAGAAAAACTCCAGCCCGAAGATGGCTTATGGTGCTACTTCAGCGGGTACGGAATTTGTGTAGATGGTGAAGATTATTTATTACCGATCGATGGCGATCCCAATCGCATCAAAGAAACGGGATTCTCTGTTCGATCGCTGTTTCAAGCTTTGCGATCGCTTCCGACTCAAAAGATTTTTGTCCTGCTCGATTTCAATCGCTCTTCGTCAGTTTCTAATGAGAAAATTGGCACTCAGACAGCAGCTTTGTCTCGTGAATATGGCATTCCAACCACGCTGTCTTGTCGTCCAGAGCAGTTTTCTCATGAAGCACCCGCATATAATCACGGATTATTTACACAGGCATTATTAGAAGGATTGCGATCGCATCAATGTTCAACGCTGTCCGCTCTAGAAGATTTCCTCAAACTGCGCTTACCAGAATTGTGTGATCACAGCGATCGACCGACTCAAGATCCGGTTCTCGTCGTCTCTGATCCCGATCAGCTTTATCAAGTGATCATGCCTGTGAACTGGGCAGAAACCGATTCTTGGACAGCGGCGGAATCGAATCCATTCGCGATCGAAGATGATCTTTATCTCACTGCTGAGAGCGATTCTCCGTTTGGGGATTTCTCCGCTCAACCGACGATCATGGGCGCGACTGCGGAAATCTCTCAAGAGGAAATTCCAGATCAATTCAGACTTGAACCTGTAGAAATCAATGATCCAGACCCGGTACCTGATCTAACAATTTCCGATCCAGTGCCGGATCTCACCCTTTCTGACCCGATCGATGATCCTTCTCCAATTCCACCTGAACCCGAAGGTCAGGATCAAATGTTTTGGGAACGGCTTCTATTCGGAGGCAGCGCAATTCTGCTCGTATTATTGCTCGGTGTCTTATTCCGCAACTGGTCAGCGTTCATGGGCGGACAGCAGCAGGCTGCAAAAACAGAACCCGCTCCAACAGTCGTCACTTCTCCCAGTCCAACAGCAGCATCTTCTGCCCAAATTCTGAATGAAGCGCGATCGCTCATCAAACCGACCCTTGCTTCTGATGCGAGTAAAGCGATCAATCGTGCCCGTGAAGTTCCGCCAAGCGATCCCCTTTACGCTCAGGCACAACAAGACATCGAGCGCTGGAGTCGGAACATTCTTGACATCGCTCGACAACGAGCCGCCCAGAAACAATTTCAACAAGCGATCGCAGCCGCACAACTCGTTCCCAAAGATCGCCCGGAAATCTACGCTGAAGCACAAAAAGCGATCCAACAATGGCGACGATCGCGATAAAAATTCTCTAACATCACCCGTTAGACTAGAGAAGTAACAGTCGCGAATCGATCATGAGGAGAAAGAATGATTAGCCCGGATCAAGTTGAGGCAATGATCAAAACAGGATTGCCGGATGCCCAGGTCGCGGTCGTTAGCCCGGATGGTGAGCATTTTGAAGTGACGGTAATCTCTTCTGAATTTGCTGGAAAACGGCGCGTTCAACAGCACCAACTTGTCTACGGTGCGGTCAAGCAAGCGATGGCATCTGAGGCGATTCATGCGCTTTCTCTCAACACGTTCACGCCCGAAGAATGGGCAACCAAAAACTAACGTTTACCCCCTCTTAAACTCCTATGTCAGACGCTCAAGAACGAATCAAAAGCCTGGTTGATAGCAACAAAATCATGGTGTTCATGAAGGGCAACAAGCTTATGCCCATGTGCGGATTTTCTAACAATGTTGTACAAATTCTCAACACGCTCGGTGTCCCTTACGAAACCGTAGACGTGCTGGAAAATCCCGACATCCGCCAAGGCATCAAAGAATTCTCGAACTGGCCCACCATTCCCCAGGTCTATATCAACGGGGAATTTATCGGCGGTTCGGACATCATGATCGAGATGTACCAGAAGGGCGAACTGCAACAACTCGTAGAAGTTGCCCTCGCTTCCTAGATCTCAACGAAGAAGGGGCACACACAAGCGCCCCTTTGATTCTTTATCGGTAATCAGGTTCCGGCATCACACTGTCAAAATTTGACGGATCATAAATGTAGCGCGTGATTTCCTCCTCAAGACGGTTGATTTGGTAGGGTTCCAACACGCTCGCGTGTCTGAGGGCAGACAAATACCCGTCTAAATAGAGCCGCATATCATCAAAGCGATAGCCACGGTTCCAGAGTTCGACAAGGTTGTCGGAGAGGCGTTGGTAGTAGCGGATCGTCAAAGAATCTTGAAGCATAGTGCGATCGACATGAAAGGATGCCGTTTGACATCTGACTCACTTTGGTATTACCTAAGCTTAACATTTCAGCTTGATGTCTCTCGGTTTGTATCGAAATTCTACAAATCGGAATACACAGCAATGGTTCGTCGTACAAACCGAGAGAGGCTGGGTAGCACCCGTTACAAATCGAAGGGATAAAGCTTTGATACCCTTATCTCAAGCATTTTGAGGATAATAGCCCCCGTGGGAGCCATTCACATACAAATCGTTGAAGGAAATCCGCACCTGCGATCGCTGCTTGGATGGCATCTCCAGCAGGCGGGCTACCAAGTGCACCAGTCAGCCGACTTACATCAAGCTAGAGAAGGGTTTTTGCTGCGGCAACCCAATCTCGTGATTCTCGATTCTGAAATGCCATCAGGCGACGGGTTGGAGTTTTGTCGCTGGCTCCAACAGCAGCAGTGTTTGATTCTCATGCTGTCAGCGCGGACGGCGGAATCGGATATTGTCGAAGGACTGCGATCGGGCGCGGATGATTATTTAACCAAGCCGTTCGGAATGCAGGAATTCCTCGCACGAGTGGAAGCTCTGATGCGACGGCAACGGGTCGCCGCTCCTCCGATCAATCTCGATTTTGGCGATCTGAAAATTGACCTCGTGCATCGTCGCGTGAGATTTAAGGGGGAATTGATCGAGCTAACGCCGCAGGAATTTAGCTTGCTGTATGTGTTAGCGCAGGCGGGCGGATCAGCGTTAAGTCGATCGGAGTTGTTAGAACGCGCTTGGCCCGATGAAATTGACAATCCTCGGACGGTTGACACTCATGTCTTGTCGCTGCGGAAAAAGGTCGAAATTGATCCGCGTCAGCCGAATTTGATTCAGACGGTGCGGAATGTTGGGTATCGACTAAATCTTGAGATTTTGAATGTGGCAATGCCTGCTCAAAATGGGCATATGAGGAAACCTGCGACCGCTCCGGTGTCTCGGATGGCTTCAGTTCCCCGCCCTCGGATGTGATGCTCGATCGTGCTGCACACTCAAGAAGCCTTTGATTTTGGTGGGTAGGCGAACACATCCACAGAAATGGATTTAATGGGTTTTGCCTCACTGTGCAGCATGACGCGAATTCGCTCAGTCGTTTCTCGACTAAAGATTTCTTCCCCACAGTGAGAACACACCAGTGAGGGGATTTGCTCAACTAGGTAAAACTTTCCATCGATTTCAAAAATCTCATCCACTAATTCTTCAAGAGATCCTTCTGAATGACAAACATGGCACTTAGGCATTATTTTCTTTGACGGAATAGAGCATGGGTTCAGGTTGGGCAATCTACCAATGCTCAGAATCATCCGAGTGGAACATCCCCCAATTCACGGCTTCCTTATCCGGGCAAGTTTCCACCCCTGCCTCCATTCCGTACGGGTGCATTCCGCAGACTAATAAACTATCTCCGTAGTACTGCCCGTGAAAATGGCGACAACCGACACAGGCGGGATGCTGTTTCAACATCGGTTCAACGGTTTGGGTCATGGGTTGGGTGATCTCTTCGATCGCGCCCCCGATCCCAAAATAAGCTTCTAAAATTGGACTAACTAAAACCGTAATCGATTGCTCCAGTTCATCGATAAACGTCGTATTGAGTTGCATCGACACTTCTTCGGAAAACTCAACAAAATCGTTCATGGCATCGGTCATATCCTGAGCCACATCAATCAAAAATCCTTCGACTTGATCCGCGATCGTGTCAAACATTTCAAACCAGTCCTTTTGCCAATCATTCATAACAGATACTGCCGGGGAAATTGCACGAAACTATGACTGAGACGATCGCTCAAATCGACCGTTAGTGGTGATCATAACTTGAATGTTCGTGACACAACTATGAAGGAATTTTACGCTTTCCGTCCGTGGATAAATTGAATTGCTGCTTTCGTTAGAGGTCAACAGAAAAACCGCGTTGTTAATGTAAAAACAGCTTTCAAGAGTTGCAGGAGACTGATATGAATCGCGCAGTTGTATCGCTTTTAGTAATGACGTTGCTGCTTACGTTTGTCCTTTCCCCGTTTTCCGCATTAGCGATGTTGATGTTGTTTCTGTTGATTGGCGGCATTGCAGGAACGATTAACTCGATGGTGCACCTGGTCGTGCATCACAATCCGCCGGAGCGATCAGATTCTCAGCAAACCTAGATCGATTTAGGATCAACGCGATTTAAAGTAGTAAGTGGGCGATCGATTTCGGTCGCTCACTTAAAACTGTTTTAAATCCCGGTAATTTTCCAGCGAAACCCGTGAGTTGATGTCATGAAGTCTTACCTAGCTGCCGCTGTACAGATGAATAGCTTGCCTGATTTGCAGAAAAATCTGGCGCAAGCGGAAGAATTGATCGATTTGGCTGTTCGACGGGGGGCAGAGTTGATTGGTTTGCCAGAGAACTTTTCGTTTTTAGGAGATGAAGAGGCGAAGCTTGCTCAGGCAGAGTCGATCGCAGTAGAGAGCGAGAAGTTTCTCAAAATGATGGCACAACGCTTTCAAGTGACAATTTTGGGAGGTGGCTATCCCGTTCCCGTCGAGCAAGGCAAGGTCTACAATACGGCGCTGCTCGTGGCTCCGAACGGTCAAGAACTGGCACGTTACGAGAAAGTTCACTTGTTCGATGTGAATTTGCCCGATGGCAATACTTATCGCGAATCGGCAACGGTGGTCGCAGGTTCTAGAGTGCCGCCGATTCATCCATCTAAAGAACTCGGCAGTATTGGCTTATCGGTTTGCTACGATGTGCGATTTCCAGAGCTTTACCGCCAAATGACGCAGATGGGCGCAGAAGTGTTGTTTGTTCCCGCCGCTTTTACCGCTCATACCGGGAAAGATCATTGGCAAGTGTTGTTACAGGCAAGAGCGATCGAGAACACGTGTTATGTGATTGCACCCGCACAAACTGGAAGACACAACTCACTGAGACAATCTCACGGTCATGCAATGATCATTGATCCGTGGGGGGTGATTTTGGCGGATGCGGGAGAAATGCCGGGAGTCGCGATCGCAGAAATTGTTCCCGGACGATTAGAACAAGTCCGACGACAAATGCCTTCACTGCAACATCGCGTGTTTTAGATTGGAATCTTGATCAATCCAGAATCAAGCCACAGCGATCGCTCCTTCAAAATTCGACTGCGATTGAGTTGAAGGAGTCGGATCGTGGTTCTTGCGCGATCAGATAAAGGGATGAATGCTGCATTTTCCAATTGAAAATGCTCTGACCAGCGATCGCGTCTTGGATGATAAAGAGCAGTGATTTCATCTGTTTCTGGATCGATCGACGCAATATCACTTCCTTTGAACGTGTTACAGAGTTTGCAGGCAAGCGCGAGATTGTCCTCAGTTGTTGTACCCCCATGCTTTTCTGCAATCACATGATCGACTTCATGAACGCTCAACGAGAATAGTTCTGGGCGCAAACAGTACTCGCAGCAGCTACCTGCACGTTCTACAACGTTGCGACGCAATGAAGCTGGAACATAGGTTTTACTCATGCAAATTGGATTGAAGCTTCAGATAAGCTTTCGCTTTTGCCAAACTGACTAGATGCTCAAGGTATTCGTACTGTTGCCAGAGTTGCTGCTCTTGAAGTGTCAGCGCATTGGCTTTATGTTTCTCGGAAAGCTGATCGATTTGAGCTTGTAGTGTTTCTGAAGGGCGCAAGGCTAGAATCTCTTCTGGAGTTGGTAGATTGGCAAGAAATTCTAAAACTTCTGCAAATCCTGTGAATCCGGATTGGGGTCTAGCTGTCAATTCGTCTAGTGCCAATTCCAGGACTTGAGGCAGACTTTGATCAATCGCATTCAGTCTGGTGAGTAGTGCTTCAGGAATGTCGAGCGTGATTTGCATACAGAAGATTGAGTGACATCTACCGTTATTTTGACATGAGAAATATCAGAGGGGTTTCAGGGTGAACCAGGAAGCTGGAGTTCGATGCCGAGTTTGTTGCTAAGGTCGATCGCTTTACTGGCAAAGTCGGTGACTTGAGAAATACCCCCTGCGGCAACTCCTGCGGCTGCGAGAACTGCCATGAGTCGCTGTTTGAGTTTTTTCGGGTTGCGATCGTTCTCTGGTTTCTGGATTTCAGTTTCGATATCTTCTAAGTCGATCAAAATCGCATCCTGAGTTTCTTCGGGGAAAGTGGTGGCGCTTTCTCGAAGTTGGGTAATCAGTTGTAACAGTTCAGCAGTGCTGGCATTGTTGATTTGATTGAAAGTATTGTTGCTGACTTGGTTGTTATCTCCCGTTGAGCCATTTGTTGGGGAAGGGGAGACCGTCGCCGAGGAGGGCTTCGAGGTGGTGTTGGATGGTTTTGCGGAGGGTTGAGAGTCCGCGATTGTCGGCGAGGTTGATCGGGGTGGGGGTGTGGAGGGCATCGAATTCGGCGCGGAGTTCGCGCAGGTTGAGGGTGCAGGTGCGGTTTTGTTTTTCGTTTTGGATTAAGAGGATCGGGCTGTTGTTGCTGAGGAGGCGGATGATGTTCAGCCAGTAGGGGTGGTCGGTGTCTTCTTTGCGGCTATCGGCGACGAGCAGGTAGAGCGATCGTTCGGTGAGGAAGAATTGGTGGGTTTGGTGATAGATTTCTTGTCCACCGAAGTCCCAGATGTTGATGCAGTAGGGTTTGCCGTTGGTTCCGGTGAATTCCCATTTGAGGATGTCGATGCCTTGGGTGGAAGTATCTTCGGTTTCGGGAGTGAGTTTGTAGTCGGAGTTTAAGAGTTTTTGGGCGAGGCTGGTTTTTCCGGCTCCTCCTTCACCGACGATGAGGAGTTTGGCTTCGAGGAGGTGGGTGGTTTGGTCGGGGTCGCGGGTGGTGAAGTAGTAGTCGAGGATGGGTTTGGCGGCTGGAAGTTTGTGTCTCTCTCGTGTGGAGGAATCAGAATCTAAAATGTCCTTTGGAATGCTAAGCGGATTACGACGCAGGTCAAGTTCTTCTAGCTTAGGCAGTGATGTAATGGATGAAGGAATTTCTGTGATCTGGTTGCTATAGAGGTCAAGCCGTATAAGGTTAGTGAGTTGGGTGATCGCATCCGGGACGATCGTGATTTGATTGATAGAAAGATAAAGCTCCGGGAGATTCGTCAGTTGAGCGATCGCATCCGGGATGATTGTGATTTGATTGACAGAGAGGTGAAGCACTGCGAGATTCGTCAGTTGAGCGATTGCATCCGGGATAACTCTGATTTGGTTGCCAGAGAGGTAAAGCCCTATGAGACTCATTAGTTGAGTTAGTTGAGCAATCGTATCCGAGATGGTCGTGATTTGGTTGTCAGAGAGGTAAAGCCGGGTGAGATTGGTCAGTTGGGCAATCCCCTCTGGAATGACTGTAAATTGATTGCCAGAAAGATCAAGTATTTTTAGCCCGGTCAGCTTTCCAATCTCCGATGGCAACGACTCCAGCCCCTGCTGCGACAAATCAAGCACCTCCCAATCTTCCGCCGCTGCTTGGTCAATCAGCTTCAAGAGTTCGTCGTGAGTCATGAACTGAGACATAGGGCAACGAGTGACTAGCAGAACAAATGATTCGTCAAATTAGATACAGGGATAACATAGAAATCTCCTTGAGGCTTGAGAATTACGAAAAATATTTCGATTCTTTTCGCGACTCACTGTACAAGCCCTGAATCAGCGATCGCAATCACCTCGATCTTTCGCTAATTGGGCGATCGTACAGGGTGCAATCTGCGATCGCATTTCCGCAAATGTATCGATAATCATTGCGATCGCACTCTGCCAGCGATCGCGCTTCGTCAAACATGGCAATGCTAAAATGGCGACAAGTTGCACTTTCATCACCCCATGACTTTCCATTCGACCGACTACAAGTACATCAACCTCAGTGATGACCAGATTCCCTACATCGCTGGCACCACAATGAAAGTCGTCGAACTCATTACCGCTCACCTTACCTATGGCTGGAGTCCTGCCGAACTGCACTTTCAATATCCCCATATCTCCCTTAGCCAAATTTATTCCGCCCTTGCCTACTATTGCGATCACCAATCCGAAATCGACGCAGATATAAACCGCCGCCTGCAACTCGCTCAAGAACAACGCAAAGCTGCGGGAGCTTCCCCGATCGTCGCTAAGCTACGCGCCCAAGGGAAACTGTAATCCCCACAATTTGCCATGCCTGTAAACCTATACATGGATGAGAACGTTCCACGGCAAATTACGTTTGGGCTGCGCCTACGCGGAATTGATGTGCTCACTGTTCAGGAAGACGATCGCTCTAGCATTCTAGATCCAGAGGTACTTGCGAGAGCAACTGAGTTACAACGAGTTCTCTTTACCCGCGACGATGATTTTTTCGCGATCGCTGCAACTCATCTTCAAGCAGAAATTTCCTTCAGTGGCATTATCTACGCTCATCAGCAACTTGCCAGCATTGGCGATTGTGTAAGAGATCTTGAACTCCTTGCCACTGCTGGTGAGCTAGAAGATTTTGCGAATCGAATTGAATTCTTACCCCTATGAGATATAGAGATCGCCTCTTGATCACTAACATCTTCTAACATTTGCTTGACTAGCAAAAATAAATCCACTACTGTTTGGGATTAAGTTGTCCTGCTGCGTCTGTGACGACCGATCCAGAAACGAAGCCGCGCCGCCCAAAGTTGTCTCACCAACTCTGAGCGACTAACCTCCAATGCTGTATGCACCAGCACAGGAGGCTTGAGGGATGATAGCATCTCTGAGCCGCCCTGATTCATGCTGCAATTCAGGCGGCTTTGTTTTTGGGCTTTCTTCTCCGTTCAAAAGAGGAACCCAAAAACGATGAAATATTCCCTTGAAGCATTGCTATCGAGAGTTGATAGCAATGATGGACGCTTGCGAATGATTTTAGTCGGGACGAATGCTCAGATTGTTCAAACGATTCATCAACTGCATAGTTTAGGCTTTGCAGATGTGAATGATTGGAGTCCAGTCTTGCCGTTACCAAACTCAGATAGTTTGTTTAGCTTGCTGACCAGGTGAGCTATCGTGCGATCGTCTATTTCAAAATGCGATCGCAATCTCCTTTAACAAGCCCGTGACGAGGATTGAACTCGTGACCTCACCCTTACCAAGGGTGTGCTCTACCACTGAGCCACACGGGCAAACTGTGAATGGGCCGAGCTGGATTTGAACCAGCGTAGGCGTAGCCAGCGGATTTACAGTCCGCCCCCATTAACCACTCGGGCATCGACCCTTGCCATTCACAGGTATTTATCATAGCACAGGATTGTGGCGAACTCAGTCTAAAAATTTAGGATTTTTTAGATACTGCGATCGCTGGAATCAAAAATTGCGTCAAGGTATGAGCATCGACCCCAAGTTCTGTGCGGTGTTGAGCCGCCAGAATGCCCGCTTCAGCGTGCCACCAAGCAGCGGTTTGAGTTAAATCTAACAGCGAAATCTTGCTTTGAGCCGCTAGGTTTTGAGCCAGAAGCCCACCGAGTAGCCCGGTCAAAACATCGCCACTGCCACCACGAGCCAGCGCAGGCGTACTTTCGGGATTAATGCGGACTTGTCCTTCTGGAGCCGCGATCGCAATTCTCGCCCCTTTCAATAGCACGATCGCACCCGTCGATTTCGCGGCTTCTCTTACCGCAGTCGATCGACATTCAATTTCAATTTCTGGAAATAACCGCTTGAATTCTCCCAAGTGCGGAGTCAAAATCGTTGGAGCTTGGCGGTTCTGTAAGGTTGGAACAGTTCCAAGCTGAGACAAGCCATTGAGTCCATCAGCATCCAGCACCATTGGACGATCGCTGTTTAAGATCTTCTCGACAATTGGCGCGGCATCTAAGGTTAAACCGGGACCGCAAGCGATCGCATCGAACGCACTCAAATCGAGGTCAGGAAGATGAGCGATCGCGCCCGATTCAGTTTCAGGACAGCCGATAATCAGAGCTTCGGGAAGGTGAGAAGAGAGCATCGGTTTGAGCGATTCGGGAACTGCGATCGACAACATCCCAACCCCGCTCGATCGTGCTCCCAATCCTGTGAGAAGTGCCCCACCCGCATATCGACGCGAACCGCAGATTAAGAGCGAGTGCCCCATCTTATATTTGTGAGTCGAGGCGGGACGTTTCAGCGGTAGAGCAGACATTGCCCAGTCTGGAGTGATGCGCTGAATTGGAGCCGGATCGCCCAGAATTGCAGCAATGTCAGCCAGTGGAATATCGAAATCGATCAGTTCAGCTTGTCCGACAAATTCTAAGGCGTTGTCTTGAAGTAAACCGAGTTTCCATAAGCCAAGACAAAGGGTATGAGTTGCTTTGATGGCAGTTCCGAGGGCTTGACCTGTATCGGTGTGCAACCCAGAGGGAAGATCGATGCTGACGATCGGTAAATTCCATTCATTGATGCGATCGACCATCGCAGCGATTGGATCTTCAAGCGATCGCGTTAATCCAAATCCGAATAAGCCATCGATTAGGAAATTGGACGATCGCAAACTTTCAATCTCTGATTCACAGGAAATTCCTAGGCTTTTTGCATACTGTAAATGGCTGGCGGTCAAGTCTTTGCAGTGGGAAAAGGGACAGCACAACCGCACTTCATAGCCTCGGAAATGTAACTCTCGCGCCACGACGAGGGCATCTCCGCCATTGTGACCGGAGCCGACGAGAATTCCAACTTTGCAAGGTGGGAAGAGTTCGGTAATGCGATCGCTCAATCGTCCCGCGACTTTTTCCATCAGAGCCGCAACGGGCATCCCCGCATCGAATAGACGTTGCTCGATCGAGCGCATTTGATCCGCAGTGACAATCATCCGGCGAATTTGCTCTAGCCTGAACTCTGGAGAACTCACAATCCAAATCCAATCACAGCACTCTCAGGCTACCAAGCAAATTGAAACTCTACGAGCTTTTTGGCTCCATCAATCGAAGGAACATAAAGGTCGCCACAAAGAAGAACGGCACGAAAAACCAATCCGGTGAATTTCGGTAGACCCAAATCATGAGAACCAGCCAGCAAATCAAGCTGAACAGGGCGAGAAGATCACGCATTGAGTACCTCGGTGATTTCCAGGGAATATTTTTATTCTTCAGCAGTCTTACTGAACGCTCAGACAAAATTTCGACTGAATCGATTAAGTCTTCGTGAAGATTCTCGTCATACTCGCACCGCAACTCAGGAATCCAGCCCGTACTAGATCTACCGAACTCCGAAAATTTACACATCTCACCAATGAGAGACACTGTGAATACGGACTGAGCCAAATCACACATGACCCGGAAACGAAACGACTTCGCTAAAATAGATGAAAACCAGCGCGAGGCTTGCTTGATGCAATCACCGACTCTTTTAATCTCTAAAGAGCTACCCAGCTTGAACTATTCCTACACCCCCGATCGGTTCGACGAAACGTGGGAGGCTCCCTTGTCGATTCTGCTTGGATTGGGACGAGCGGCTGGAGCAGATTTTATTGAATTTTTCTTGGAGCGTGTCAACTACATTAGCTGCATGGCAGAAGATGACGCGATTACCAGTATTTCGCCGCGATTGGCGACGGGTGCAGGGGTACGAGTCTTTCGCGGTAAGGCGGATTGCTACGTTTCGACGAACGATTTATCGTTTAACGGACTGAAAGCCGCATTGGAAAAAGGGTTGTCGATTATGGGCTTGCATTTGCCTGCTCCGAATTCGTTCATTCCAGAAATTCACCTCGAACTGTTGCGCGACTATGCCACCAAGAAAGGCAAAGAGGCGTGGCTCGGTCAGTCGAGTTCGATGCGGGAAATGGGCGATGTGTTGCTGGCAGCGAATGGATCGCTTTCTGAGAAAGCAAATCATGTCCAATCTCGTCGGGCGGTGTATTTCCGCGATTGGCAAGAAGTTTTAGTTGCGGCAAGTGATGGCACGTTTGCGCGGGATATTCGGTTGACGCAATCGGTGGGATATAGCTTGCTGTGTGCGGATGGGACGAATCGATCGTCGATCAATAAGCGCGTTGGCAGCACGAGCGAACCGGATTTTCTCAGAACTTGGAATTATGCGATCGATGCTGAAGAAGTGGCAGAATCCGCCGCGAAAATGCTGTACGCGGAGTATGTTGAGTCGGGTAATTATCCGGTCATTATGGCGAACGAATTCGGCGGCGTGATTTTCCATGAAGCGTGTGGTCATTTGCTCGAAACGACTCAGATCGAGCGGAAGACGACTCCGTTTGCTGAGAAGAAAGGCGAAAAGATTGCCCACGAAAATCTGACCGCTTGGGATGAAGGCATTACGACTGATGCGTTTGGCACGATCGATATGGACGACGAAGGAATGCCCGCTCAGCGCACGTTGCTGATCGAGAACGGCATTCTGAAGAACTTTATTTCCGATCGCGCAGGATCAGTACGAACCGGACATCCGAGAACCGGAAGCGGTCGCCGTCAAGGATATACTTTCGCTGCTGCAAGCCGGATGCGGAATACCTATATTGCTCCGGGTGAGTATGAGATTGATGACTTGTTTGCGTCGATCGAGAAAGGAATCTACTGCAAAAAGATGGGCGGCGGTAGTGTTGGCGCGACCGGACAGTTTAACTTTGCGGTGGATGAAGCGTATTTGATCGAAAACGGCAAAGTGACGAAACCGCTGAAAGGAGCCACCTTGATCGGGGAAGCGACCGAAATCATGGATAAGATTTCGATGTGTTCTAAGGATTTGGGATTGGCGGCGGGTTTCTGTGGATCGGTCAGCGGTAGCGTGTATGTCACGGTCGGACAACCGCATTTGAAGGTGGATTCGATTACCGTGGGCGGGCGTTAGAAAATAACTGTGGGGCAGGCATCTTGCCTGATCCCCGGTGGCGGGCAAGATGCCCACCCCACAATGATGCAGCTATTTCAGCAACTTACATAACCCCGTCTCTACGTCGTCGGGTAAACGCAGAATCGATCGCATTCAAAAATTGAACAGGTAGACAAATTCCCTGGAGCATAAAACATGGCAAAGGTTCAAGACATTGCAGCGGCAGCCCAAGAAGCCGCGAAGAAACTTGGAATTGAGAAATTCGATATTTACGGATCGTCGATCGATGAAACCAGTGTGCAAGTCGATCAAGGCGAACCGCAACAGATGAAAGCCTCTCAGCGATCGGGCGTGACGGTGCGCGTTTGGAATGAAGATCATACGGTTGGCGTGACTTCGACCACGGATGTTGATCCGATCGGATTAGAACTTGCATTAAAGACTGCGAAAGAAGCTAGCTATTTTGGCGTGAAGGACAACGTGCCCGATTTCAGCCCGGAATCGACAGCCCAAACGGCTGAAGTAAAAAGCGAACATCTTCCCCAAGCTCCGGTTTCTCAACTGTTGGAAACGCTGATTAAAGCTGAAAAAGAACTATTAGAAGCGCATCCCGCGATCGCGGGTGTTCCCTACAACGGATTGGCGCAACGGGATATCGATCGCTTTTATCTCAATAGTCAGGGTGCACTGCGGCATGAGGCACATTCTTATGCGTCGTTGTACCTGTACACCAAGACCGAGGAAGAAGGTCGCAAACCTAGAAGTGCAGGCGCGTTTCGGGTGAGTCCGGGAATCGAAAAGCTCGATGTCGAAGGCTGTCTCAAAGAAGCCGCAGAAAAGACGATCAGCCACTTGAACTATGACAAGGTGAAAACGGGTAAATATCGGGTAGTATTTTCGCCGGAAGCCTTTTTGAGTTTGATCGGGGCGTTTTCTAATCTGTTTAATGCTCAGAGCATTTTAGATAAGCAGAGTCTTTCGACTGTGGAATCGTTGGGAAGTGCGATCGCGTCTCCGCTCCTGTGTTTGGATGACAATGCTTTGCATCCTGAAAATATTGGTGTAGAGGCGTTTGACGGCGAAGGGACTCCGACTCGCGCTATTCCTTTGATTAAGAATGGTGTGTTGTCGAACTTTCTACATAGTTCAGGAACGGCGAAACGAATGAATGCTCAGCCGACCGGACACGCGAATATGGGCGCAAAAGTTACAGTAAGTCCGCATTTCTTTCATGTGTATGCAGGGGAACCCGCAGCACAGGAATATAGTTTAGAGAATGCAGACAACTTGATTTTGATTGATGATGTGAGTGCGCTTCATGCGGGAGTTCAGGCACTACAGGGTTCATTCTCGCTGCCGTTTGATGGGTGGTTGATTCAGGATGGTAAGCGTACCAGTATCGAATCGGCGACGGTTGCAGGTGATATTCGCGAGGTGCTGAAGTCGATTATCTATGTCGAGAAAGAGACAGAATTCACAGGCTCAGGAGTGGCTCCGAGAGTTTGGGTGGATGAATTGTCGATTACTGGCGAATAGGTGACTGATAGGAAAACGATCGAAGAATTCTTCGATCGTTTTCCTTAAGGTTAAAACGTAAACGTTGTCCGAATCGTACCAATCACAATGTCATCATTGCGGTTGTCATGATTTGGAGCCGTTAACCAGATGATTCCAGGCGTGATGGCGATGTTGTCGTTCAGTTGGAATTGATAGAAACCTTCAACGTGCAGTGAAGTATCTCGATCGCGTCCCACCGCAGACCCAAATGCGCCTCTCGCTCCCGTTACTCTCGGTTCCATCCCGACAATCACACCTGCAACACTGCCCTTTTTGAGAAAGTCAGGAACCGCTAAACCCACTGCCCAGTTCCAAATATCGAGCGTTCCGCGTGCACCCGATTGCAACGATCGAGCATTTGTATAGCCAACTGAGCCATTGAGTACTAATTGCGGCGCGATTTGGAAGGTCGCAGAAACCCCGTACGCATTCGCGATCGTCGGTACGTTGTCTGCTAAAAATCCGGTTTCAGCCAGCGATCGGAAATTGGCGCGAGTACTTCCAACCGCACCATTTCCAGAGTAATCAACGTTGTAGGCATTGATATAGGTTAAACCGATTCCCAGACGTTCACTCGGACGGAACGTGAGTTGAGCCATTGCCCCATAAGAGCCGTTAAATAATCCGCTGCCTGCTGCCGGAGAATTCGGCTCACCGGAGAGATAACCCAAACTCAGTTCTAGAGCTTCTCCGAATTTGTGGCGCAGTCCTAATCCAGTTCCACTGGTGCCATTACCGAGGTAGTAGATTGAGTTGCGGGTGCCAAAGTGTGACAGCGCACCGGAGCCACCATCGCCGTCGAGAAAGGGATTGAGCGTATCGGTAAAGTCATCGATCGCGCCTGCATTCGCTTCGAGCACGACGGTTGTATTTTCGCCGATCGGGAATGTGTAGTTCAACGCATCCAGCCCGATCTCATTATTTTCTCCGCCCGCAAATCGTAATGAGCCTTCATTAGTCAATTGGTCGCCGTTCAAATTCGCGGGTAGTCCTGAAAGATTTGCTGCTTGTAATCGCGTTCTTAAATTGTCGCGTCCGGTGAAGCTTGTATCAAAGTTTAAGCGAACTCGATTGCCGACGATCGTATTACGAGAAACGCGATCGGCAACTTCGACGCTACCAACTCCAGGGACAAATTCCCGGCGGATAAAGTCCCGACCTGCGGCGGCTCCAGTGATTCCTAAGACGACTTCAGCGTTTAGTTTAGTCGTGGTCGAGAATTGCTGTTTTTCGAGTGTGGTTGTTCTTGCTTCTAAGGCATCAACGCGACCGCGAATCGTTGCGAGTTCTGCGGCGAATTGTTCTTGAAGTTTTTGCAGCGTGGCTAAATCTTCTTTTTTCACCAGATCAGCGGTCGAAGCGGCGATCAGTTCGTTGACGCGATCGAGACACGCATTCAATCCCGCTGCAAATTCAAATCGAGTGAGCGCCCGATTTCCTCGATAAGTGCGATCGGGATACCCTGCAATACAGCCATAGCGCTCTACTAGAGATTGCAATGCTTGAAATGCCCAGTCGGTCGGGCGCACATCAGAAAGCTGAGAAACTGAAGTGACTTGTGATAACGGTTCGGGTTTGCTCAAGTCTGCAACGTTCGGAGTTTCATTTGCGGTAGCGCTCGACGCAATGCTGACACCCGCTGCTAAGACTAGGGAATGAATTAAAAATTTTGGCATGACCAGTTTTCCTTACACCAATAACTAGAAATGGCGATCTCGACACGCAAGATCATTTTGATAATAGGTCTTATTGTCAAATGAATCGCAATAAATTTGCTTTGCCTTAATTTTTTCTTAGTTTGAATAAGAACTTTAATACGACAGGCTGTAAAACTAAACACCACATCTTTTGAGAATTAGTTTCATTAATTCTTGTTTTGAGAGATTGCAGAAGGTGTCACAGTGCCAAACGTCATCGAATCGAGTTCATTGATCAATTTCAGCGTTTGAGTGCGGCGAACATTGGAATCTGAGGGCTGTTTTGCTAACCAAGCGATCGCACTCGGTTTTCCTTGTTGAGATGCCAACCGCAACGCTGCCCACATCTGCACATCGGATCGCGCAGGATCAAAGTTAAGTGCGGCATTGATGCGTTTTTGCACTCGACCCGGATCGAACTTGAGCATGTCTAGCACTTCAGTACGATCGCTCTCTCGATTCTGTACAAATTGAATTGCCCGTTCCCAGCGTCCGTCGAGTAGATTTGCTAAAACTTGCTGTCCTGAATTTGCCCAAGGTTGGTCGGCTTGGGTTTTCGTAACTTTGGCATGACGCGCCACGAGATCCATCTGGGCTTGAGCATTCATTGTCCAATCAGAACCGATCTGACGCTTCACGGATTGCATATATTCCAAAGCGTTTGACCAAAGACCGCTTCGAGCGAGAAATAAAGCGTCTACAAAGGCTCCATTGTTCGACTTCAGTCCGCTTTCGCTTAGAGAAATCGGCTGGAGTTGAAACGGAATATTTTTACGCTTTACCGATCGCAGTTGATACACCTGAAAATCTGGCTCTAATCCAACCGTCTGATTGATGACCATTTCCGCTGGACGACCTTTTGGAACGGCTTGCCAGCTTGGAAGTTCACCATCAGGACTTGTCCAAGACAGCATCACGCTCATCGCCGTGGTGGTCGGATTGTAATAGACCACTTGACCATAAGCGATCGACGAATCGCCCTGTTTTAATTTGCCGTTTAGAGTTAACCAAGCTCCATTTCGAGGTGCACGATCTTCAAAGCGGTAGACCGTTGTGAACGGCACTGGGCGATCGGAACTCGGATTAATCACACGAGCGCGAACGAGCGGTTCAGTAACAAAATCTTCGCGCAGTTCCCGCACCTCGATTTGATTGACGAACTGAAGGGCTTCTTTTTTGTTCGGAGTGGGATTGAGAACTAATCGGTATGCACGCAGTTCTGTTAAGCGATCGTCTCCATCCTGTCCCGGTTTGAAAATGGGAATGAGCAAGTCTGTTTGTTTCTTCTTGTCTTTGAGGGCAGTCTCGACCTGAATCGGTTCTCCTGCAAACAATCCCGATTTACGAAGATCCGAATGAATCTCTTGAATTGTTTTCGGGTCATCCCAAGCACTGACCGGGATTCGGGCTTGTTTGGGTAGATAGCGGTTCATCCACACAACTGATCGCGGATCGATGATGAACTGGGTACTGAGCCACGCACTCGATGCCACTAAACCCGCTGCGGATGCGATCGCACAAAAAACCCCGATCGATCTCCAAGGAACTTTACCTTTCGGTGACTGCAACTTCATAACACAATTTGAGAAACTGCCCCTTCTTTGAATGGTATATGCGTCTTGATATTTTCGAGCGAATTTCCCTCTGTGGATAATTGCGAACGGTCGCGACTTGGCAAAACTTCGTTATAGTGAAAGCCACCGAATCGCAGTGGGTTTTATGCTGGGGAATGCGAAAAGTCGAAGAGTTGCGGCACTGTTAGCGATCGTGGGAGCCGTTCCGGTGTTTGGTGGCTTTCATCTGGTCGGCTTGCACAAGCTCTATTTAGGACAGCGCTGGTGGTGCTTGATTTATTTAGCTCTGGCACTCACAGGCAGCAAAATCGCGTGGATTGCAGCGCTATTTGATGCGGTATTCTATCTGATTCAGAATCCTGATGAGTTCGATGTGAATTTTAATGATGAAGCGATCGCGCTCGATGTGTCAGCCAATCCCGTTGTGAGTGTGTCGGAAAGTTTGCGTGAACTCGATCAGCTTCGAGAAGATGGTTTAATTTCAGAATACGAATTTGAACAAAAACGCCGGAAATTGCTCGATCGAATTAAATAAATGCTCAATTGGTTCTCGAACGCGCTACTGAAATCTAAAATCCAAAACGATCCGTATTATCGCTTTCAATCGTTGGCGGAGATTCGGATTGCAGCAGATTTAGGAATTCAAATCGATGTGAATCAGGCAAGTGTCGATGATTGGTTGAGATTGCCCGGATTATCGATTCATCAGGCGAAAACATTGACGCAATTGAGCGAATTCGGGGTGCAATTTCTCTGTATCGAGGATGTTGCCGCAGCGATCGGAGTTTCGTTGCAGCGAATGAAACCGTTAGAACCTGTGATGAAGTTTTGCTACTACGATCCAGAAAGTTTGCAGCAGATTCAGCGCGTAAATTTGAACACAGCAACGGTGAATGAACTGTTGCAGATTCCAAATATTCGATCGGTGTTGGCAAGAGCGATCGTGAGAAATCGTCAAGTTCAAGGCAACTACAAAAACCTAGTCGATTTGCAACAGCGGCTTTCACTTCCGAGTTCTGCGATCGCTGAATTGATGCACTATCTCCGATTTTGAACATGACGATCGAAGGAAAAGCCACGTTCACGATCGGTAGTGCATTCTACAATCCCAATGCTGAAACGGTGAGAGATTTAGCGGTTCTTGCAGCAGCGGTCTATCGGCGCGATCGCGGATCTTTACGAGTGTTAGACGCGATGGCAGGATGCGGAGTTCGATCGCTGAGATACGCGATTGAAAGTCAAGCTGATTTTGTCTGTGCAAATGATAGTAATTCGGACACTCAAACAGTACTGCGGGAGAACTTAGCGCAATTACCACCGGAGCAATATCAAATTAGCGATCGAGATGCAATCCGAGTGTTTTTCGATTGCTATAACCATCAGAATTACTATGACTTAGTCGATGTGGATGGCTTTGGTTCTCCGGTTCCGTATGTTCATGCGAGTTTAAGCGCTTGTGCCATTAATGGACTGATCTATCTAACGAGCACCGATGGACGAACTGTAACCGGACGTGCCCCGGATAATTGTGTGGCGGACTATGGCGCGATCGCTCGAATTCATCCCGCCGCGCATGAACAAGGATTGCGACTAATTCTAGGCAATGTGCAACAACAAGCCGCATCACGCGGAATGGGTATCATCCCCGTGTTTTCCTATTTCACAGGTCAAACTTATCGCGTGATGGTGCGGTTAGTTTCCTCGATTCAATTGACTGAGCAGAACTATGGATTTTTAGGGTTTTGTCATGAGTGCGGCACTTATCAGAAAGTCGAGTGGCGAAAACTAGGTCGATCGCAGTGTTCGTTAGATAGTCGATCGCTGGTTCTGAGTGGTGCAATGTGGTTAGGTCATCTGCATGATGCGGGTCAAATTGCCCAAATGATCGAATTGGCAAAAGATTGGAACTGGACAGCACAGATTCGATTATTAGAACTGATGTCTATGGAAGCAGAAATGCCGCCGTACTTCTATACATTGGGCGAGATTGGACGACGCGGAAAATTAGACATTCCAAAATCGAATTATTTGATCCAAACCTTGCGGGATTGGGGACACCGGGCGAGTTTGACGCACATCGATCGAGAAGCGATTAAAACCGATGCCGATTTACCGACTTGTATTCGAGCGGCAAAATCATTCGCCTTTCGTCGAAGTTAAGTTGACTAAACTGCGGGGTACAGATTACCCTGGAAATAGGAATAACCAAAATTTGAGAGTTTTGAATTCCGATCGCTCTATAAGCAAAAAAGCAATTTTAGTTTGGTTTTTGAAATTGCTTTCACGCCCAAAGGCAGTAAACACGGTGATTTTATGCACTATCTAAAAGAAGTTCCAGACATATAGCGGGCATTGTCAGGAAGCACAATTTAGTGATTTGCAGTTGGAATTAAAACAATTTGAATCGTTGTATTCTGATGTGTTCTAGATAACAGATCGGAACCGATGGGTTTTTAGTGTTTGTTCTGATTCGGTGTAATGTTGTATTGCATCCGACGCTTTGTTGTGCGATCGAATCGTTTTCACGTTCCAAGTTTGATTCTTTGTCGCACTTAAAAAGGAAAAATTTTGCATGTTATCCGTTGATGTAAATGTTGCCTATCGTGTTGCAACATCCAAAGACGTTGATGTTTTGCTTGAATTGGTCGAGGAGTTTCACAAAATTGAAAAACTCCCATTTGATCCAGTTCTCGATCGCGTTTCACTCCAGCAATTTCTGAGTAATCCCGCACTAGGACGAGTCTGGCTCATTACCGAGCGCAATCGCGTTATTGGTTACGTTGCCGTTACGTTCAGCTACAGTATTGAGTTTCGTGGGCTAGGTGCGTATATCGATGAGTTGTATCTGCGTTCTGCTCATCGCGGACAAGGAATCGGAAGTCAAACCTTGAAGTTTGTTGAGCAATATTGTCGATCGCTCAATATTCCGACCCTTGCGCTCTCGGTGCATGAAGACAATGAACGCGCCTACAAGGTCTATCGCAAGGCAGGGTATGACGATCGCGGTTATCAATTGATGATGAAAGCGATCGCGTAGGATGCTTTGAAGATGGCTCACTTCGTTGTACTCCCGCCCGAAATTTATTTCAGGGCGGGATGGAATCGGAGCGCAGAGACTTTGAATACTCTATTTCACCTGTAACGCCTGATCTTGTTTCAAATCGTTTTGATTGACCCAAATCGTTCTTTGACCATTCGAGATCCGGCACAGATAAAACGCTTTATCGTGGATAACCTGCTCGACTTTCTGAATCGTCCAGCCCGGTTTTCCACGGTAAAGCACCGCCTCGCCAATTTTCGGAACCCACGATCCGATCTTGGCGATCGGTGTTAATCGAGCATCTGTATAGTGCCAAAGCGCGATCGCACTTCGCTCAATCCAAGGCGTAATCCGATCGGCAATCACAGCCAATCCCAATGTTCCAAATACCATCCAAGGTAGCACTTGATAGTACAGCGGAAGCTGATTCTGCACATAGAGATTCAACGTCCGATCGATGACAAAGTTGTGAATCAGAAAGTAACTATAGCTATGAAGTCCGAGCCACACCATCACCGCACCGAGATTTAAGCGATCGCTGAAAAATCGGAACACCACCATACAGCAAAGTGTTAAACCGACTGCAAGCAAGAAATCATCGAAAATCCAGCCGAATCGATAGAACTGTGCCACAAAGCCGATCGCATAAATCGCAACTCCAACAATCAAAGCTCTAGACGATCGCCAGAAAATGACTCCTTTACCTTGTGAATACTGACGTGCAACAATCATGCCCAGAACAAAAGTACTGAGTTTTGCAATGAAGTGTACGAATGGTTGCCAACCTGCGGCAGCAGATACGATCGCGTAAGTCGGATGTCCCTGAAACACATACACGGCAAGGGCGCGATAGGCAAACGTGATCACAGTACTGACAATCAATAAGTTGCGCGAACCCCAACGATTGATCAAATACCAAAGTACCGGGAAGATCAATGCAAAACTAATAATCAGCGGCACAAACCACCAAGGACCACTAGTGGGAAGCAACAGGTCGCCACCATAGTCAAACAAAATCGGAAAAGACATTCCTGCAAAGGTATGCCACGCGTCGGGAATATAGCTATTTGTCCATTTCCCAATGATCCATAGCACGGGATACGACAACCAAGCCACTGTCCAAAACGGCATCAAAATTCGGAGTAACCTGCGCTTGAGAAAGCGACCGACCTCGATCGGTTTTCCTTTCAACGACAGCACTAAACTAAAGCCGCTAATCAAGACAAACACATCAACGAACTGATAACCGAACCAAACAGGTAAGCTTAACGCCTGAGTGATCCAACTGTCCCCAAGTTGACGAGTTGCCGAAAAAAGCTGCTGAAGATTTGCAATCAAGCCAGTCGGCTGAGGCGTAAAAGCGTATTTTGTAAACAGAAGTTGAGCGTGATAGAACAGCAGAAACACCGCTGCAAAAATCCGAATTCCTTCCAACCAAGCTAATCGTCTAAGTTTGTTCGCGTTAGCCATTCGTCTTATCTCTCCTCCGATCTAACCGTTGCCGTGACGAATTCCCCGTCTGAGTGTGGCATCGCAGCAACGTCATTTCTTAAAAATCAGCCAATTTATAGATTTATGTCCGGTGAATGATCGAAATTTCTAATTAGCCTGTCACTCTAGCATGACGGTAGCGAACCGCTTCATAGAATTTCATCTCACGCAAGAAAGACAGGTGCGAAACTAAAGAAATATCACTTAGAGCAAGCGATTTTAGAGCAACACAATCGCCGCTCAAAACTCTCCGGAGCTGCGAACACGATCGCCGTAACTAAACTGTAAGCTTCCGTACAAGTCGCTCGTAGAACCCGTACATTTACGCAATGGTGTTCACAGTAGAAAATAAAAATCCCAGATCCTACCGTACAGATCCCTGGGCAAATCCGATTCAATCTGTGCAACACATATTCAAAAGGAAGTTATGAAAATGAAATTCACTACTCAAGACTTGTCGATGCTAGCAGACTTCCGCATCGATCGACTCAGACAGCTCTATCCTCAAACGTTGTCCGGTTGCCGACTAGAAACGAAATTTGCCGCGCTTTTGATCCACTGCTCTGAACCCTGGTGTGTCGATCAAGTGATCGAAGAACTCGATCGCCTCACAAAAGCATCTTGGATTATTCTCGGTGTGAAATCGATTTCGGTGTGCTACGCCGATGAAGAAATCTGCCGAGTGAAAGCGAACCGTCAAGCGTGCATGTCGAGATAAGCGAATGCACCGTTTACCATAGAAATGCCCCCTCTTGGTAAACCGAAACGATGCCCCTTCCTTCGATTCCGATCGCATTAACGATCGCAGGTTCTGACAGTGGCGGCGGTGCAGGAATTCAAGCCGACTTACGAACTTTTGCGTTTCATTGTGTCCATGGAACGAGCGCCCTCACCTGTATCACTGCACAAAACACGCTTGGTGTGACGCGAGTCGATGCGTTACCTCCAGAAGCAGTCACCGCACAAATTGAAGCCGTCCTTGAAGATATTGGTGTACAAGCGGCAAAAACTGGAATGCTGTTGAATGAAGAAATTATCACAGCCGTTTCCGAACAAGCTTCAAAGATTTCAAACTTAGTCGTTGATCCCGTGATGGTGTCGAGAACGGGAGCGCAGTTAATTGATGATTCAGCGATCGCGGCTCTCAAAACGCTCCTGATTCCACACGCACTAATTCTGACTCCCAATCGCTACGAAGCTCAACTCCTCAGCGGTATCGAAATTAATACGCTCGAAGATATGCAGAAAGCCGCTCAGCGCATTTTTGAACTGGGTGCGAAGTCGGTTCTCGTCAAAGGTGGCGGAATGCGGGATGAACTGCGTGGAGTCGATGTTTGGTTTGATGGAACTCACTGTGAAACGCTGGCAACTGAGCGAGTGGATACAAAGCACACGCATGGAACCGGATGCACTCTTGGGGCAGCGATTACGGCAAATTTGGCACAGGGGAAAGATTTGCGATCGTCCATCCAAGCCGCAAAACAATATGTCACGACTGCTTTGGAATATTCATTAGCGATCGGACAGGGGCAAGGTCCGGTCGGTCACTTTTTCCCGTTGATTCGCACACAGCAAGCGTGATTCAGTGCTCTCGCTTTCACCTCAAAAATCCTCTAGTAACCACTCCGAAGCTCGATCGCCTAAATCGATCGGGATACTTACCGCTTTTCCTTGTCTTGGACGTTCACGGGTTTTCTGAATGTAGGACTCGACTTGCTCGATCGCGCCCCAGCCCGCCAAATATTCCGCCACCTGATCCAGATGTTCCAAATATTCTGGCTCAGACAATGGAAACGATAACTGCTCCAGATACTTCCACATCACCTGGACAAAAAACTTTCCTTGCGTCCGTCTGACCTGGATGTCATACGATCGCCCCCACTTATTCAAAAGAAGTTGCCTTAGCTCTTGTCCTGTCATGATGGCGCAATCGTTATTTGTAACACTTTGTTAATTCAATTCACTCGCAAATGTGAATGTCAAGAAATGTATAATACACCTAAGAAACGCTACGAATGGCGGACTCTAAGGGATCTCTGGACAGACAGTTTAGACAAACTTGGAGCGTCACAGTGTAGCACCTCCATGTAAATTGATTTAAACACAGTGCTCTCAAAGCAGTTCTGCGCGAAATCTTTTGTCATCTTGCATTCGCAATCCCTAGAGAAGAAGTCATGGCTCAATTATCTGAATCTTCTGATGTCCCAAGCATGGGTCGTCGCCAATTTATGAACGCCTTGATGTTTGGCTCTGAAGCGTTGGTCGCGCTCGGTGCTTTATATCCAGTCGTCAAATACTTTATTCCGCCGTCGTCGGGTGGCGCATCCGGTGGAGTCACGGCAAAAGACGCGCTCGGTAACGATATCGTGGTCAGCGAATATCTCAAGTCCCATCCCGCAGGCGATCGCAATCTCGCTCAAGGGCTAAAAGGCGATCCGACCTATGTCGTTGTGACGAACGAAGGCGCGATCGAGAACTACGGGATTAACGCCGTTTGTACTCACCTCGGCTGTGTAGTGCCCTGGAACGCCAACGAAAACAAATTTATGTGTCCGTGCCACGGTTCACAGTATGACAACACCGGAAAGGTCGTTCGCGGTCCCGCTCCGTTGTCTTTGGCACTGGTTCACGCGAATGTAGACAACGACAAAATCGCGTTTACATCTTGGACAGAAACCGACTTCCGTACCGGCGACGATCCTTGGTGGGCTTAAGCCGTTGAGAACCCTTGCACAACAGAGAAACCAGAGATGAGAACCAGTTTTTTACGTAAAGCGATCGTCACGATTGCCGCGATCGCGACCTTCCTTGCCGGAAGTTTTTCCCTCCCTCAAGCGGCTTCTGCATATCCCATTTTTGCTCAAAGCCAGTACGAAAATCCCCGTGAAGCAACGGGTCGGATTGTTTGCGCCAACTGTCACTTAGGCGCAAAACCGACGGAATTAGAGCTTCCCCAATCGGTTCTGCCGGACACCGTGTTTGAAGCAGTGGTGAAAATCCCTTACGACACCAGTGTTCAACAAGTTCAAGGTGACGGAAGTAAAGGACCGCTCAACGTCGGTGCAGTGTTGATGCTGCCGGATGGCTTCAAGCTGGCTCCTGAAGACCGCATGACCGAAGAGCAAAAAGCAAAAGCTGAAGAACTTTACATTCAGCCGTACAGCGATGCTCACCCGAACTGGCTTGTCGTCGGTCCAATTCCGGGCGAACAGTATCAGGAAATTGAATTCCCGGTGCTGTCTCCTGATCCGAATGCTGATAAGTCTCTGCGTTTTGGAAAGTACCCGATTCACGTCGGCGGCAACCGTGGACGCGGGCAGGTTTATCCGACCGGACAAAAGAGCAACAACGCAGTTTATAACGCTTCGGTGTCGGGAACGATTAGCGCGATCGACAAAACCGAAGAAGGCGGCTACAGCGTTCAAATCACTGAAGAGAACGGAACCGTCGCAACCGACGAAATTCCCGCGGGTCCTGATCTGTTAGTTGCTCAAGGTGACGCAGTGAAGGCAGGCGATCCGTTGACCGGTAACCCGAACGTGGGTGGATTTGGTCAAATCGATAAGGAAATCGTGCTGCAAAGCCCCGATCGGATTAAGGGACTGTTGGCGTTCTTCGCGATCGTCACGCTGACCCAAATTTTCTTGGTGCTGAAGAAGAAACAAGTCGAGCGCGTTCAAGCTGCCGAGATGAACTTCTAAGCGATTGGAATCAAATGCTAAACCGGGATAAGTTATCCCGGTTTTTTCATGCAAAAAAGACGATCGTATTGAGCGATCGCCTGATTGAGGTTATTGGGGTGGGACGTTAACTATGCACGATCGACAACATCTTTCGCTGCATCTTTCACATCTTCCTTAGCATTGCGAGCTGCTGCTTCGGTCTGTTTTGCTTTTCCTTCCATCTTGTCGCCAGGGTCGCCAGTCACGTTACCCATTGCTTCTTGTGCTTTTCCTTCGATGTTTTTAGCAGCAGCTTTAGCCTTATCTTCTAAGCTCATGATTTTCTCCTAATAGTTTTAGATAGTGTTTGTTGGTATCGCTACCAACTGTATCGAATTTAACGGTTTTATCTGGGGTAGAACTCTAGCAGAAGGGTGATTGCGATTCAGAACAACATTTCCTAAAGATAGAGATCCCCGAAACGATCAATCGCGGTCCCCGACACCGCAATCCCCCAGAGAGAAACGCTAAAATTGAGGTAACTCTCTCTGATTTGAAAATGGCAGAATTTAACATTCAAGCCCCGTTTGAGCCGATGGGCGATCAGCCAAGCGCGATCGCAAGTCTGGTTAAGAGTATCAATGCTGGAAATCGTTTTCAAACGCTGCAAGGTGCGACCGGAACTGGAAAAACACATACGATCGCACGAGTGATTGACAAAGTTGGCAAGCCGACCTTATTGCTTGCACACAATAAAACTCTTGCGGCACAGCTTTGTAATGAGTTGCGCGAATTTTTTCCGCACAATGCCGTTGAGTATTTTGTGAGTTATTACGACTACTATCAACCAGAAGCTTATATTCCGGTAAGTGATACCTACATCGAAAAGACCTCTTCGATCAATGAAGAGATTGATATGTTGCGGCACTCGGCGACTCGATCGCTGTTTGAACGCCGCGATGTGATTGTGGTGGCTTCGATTAGCTGTATCTATGGTTTGGGAATTGCATCGGAATACCTCAATGCGTCGATTCGGCTGAGAGTGGGTGAAGAAATCAATCAGCGGCAAGTCTTACGCGATCTCGCCTCGGTACAGTATTCGCGGAATGATTTAGATCTTGGTCGCGGAAAATTTCGAGTCAAAGGCGATGTTTTAGAAATTGGTCCAGCTTACGAAGATCGAATTATTCGAGTCGAATTCTTTGGCGATGAGATTGATGCCATTCGCTATGTTGATCCGGTCACAGGCGCAACGCTTCAAAGTATGGAAGCGGTCAGCATTTATCCGGCTCGTCACTTTGTCACTCCCGAAGATCGATTGCAGATTGCTTGTGATGAGATTGAACTAGAGCTAAAACAGCGCTTAGTAGAACTCGAATCGCAAGGAAAATTACTCGAAGCACAACGCTTAGAGCAACGCACTCGGTATGATTTAGAGGTCTTGAGAGAAGTTGGTTTTTGTAACGGTGTTGAGAACTACTCAAGACATCTTGCCGGACGCAATCCAGGAGATGCGCCGGAGTGTTTGCTGAATTATTTCCCGAAAGATTGGTTATTGGCGATCGATGAATCTCACGTCAGCATTCCGCAACTCCGAGGGATGTACAACGGCGACCAAGCGCGGAAGAAGGTTTTAATCGATCACGGTTTCCGTTTACCGAGTGCTGCCGATAACCGTCCGCTTAAAGCTGAAGAATTTTGGGAAAGAGTCAATCAGTGCGTCTTTATCTCAGCAACTCCGGGCGATTGGGAATTAGAAATCTCTGAAGATCGCATCGTCGAACAAGTGATTCGACCGACTGGAGTGGTTGATCCCGAAATCTATGTGCGTCCGACTCAAGGACAGGTCGATGACTTGCTGCATGAAATTCAAACGCGAGTCGAAAAGCGCGAAAGAACGCTGGTGACAACGCTGACAAAGCGGATGGCGGAAGATTTGACCGAATACTTCCAAGAACGCGGAGTTCGGGTGAGATACTTGCACTCAGAAATTAACTCGATCGAGCGAATCGAAATTCTTCAAGAACTCAGAGAAGGCACATTCGATGTTTTGATCGGGGTGAACCTGCTGCGGGAAGGATTGGACTTACCGGAAGTTTCCCTAGTTGCGATTCTCGATGCCGATAAAGAAGGATTCTTGCGGGCGAAGCGATCGCTAATTCAGACGATCGGACGAGCAGCGCGACATGTGGAAGGGAAAGCGATTCTTTATGCCGATAACCTGACCGATAGTATGGCAGCCGCGATCGATGAAACCGAGCGACGACGAACGATTCAGTTGGAATACAACGAGAAACACGGGATTGTTCCGAAACCGATTATCAAGAAGTCAAGTAATGCAATCTTGGCGTTTTTGGAAGTTTCTCGCCGCTTAAATTTGCAGGAATTAGAGCAAGCCTACGAAAAATCGGACGAGATTCCGTTAGAGAACATTCCGACACTGATCACTCAGCTTGAAGCGCAGATGAAAGACGCAGCGAAAAAGATGGAGTTCGAGGAAGCAGCGAAATATCGCGACAAGATTAAGCATTTGCGCGATAAATTGTTGGGCAATCGGGCTTAGAGACTGTTTGAGATATCTTCGTTTGTTGCCATACCCCGCCCTGAAATGAATTTCGGGCTAATTGTGGAAAGTCTACTGAAGTAGACTGGGAGCCAGTTTGAAGTTCTTAGTCCATTTCAATGGACTTGCGCCGATTAGCCCGAAATTTATTTCAGGGCGGAACCGCAACGCAGCGAAGAGACTGTCTGATGGTTGCGATCGCGTTCCTTCATACGGTTTTCCGATCATGAATCGTTTAGCACTCTGGCTCAGTGAGTGCTAAATTTCTAGGTGGAGAACTGGCTATAACTTATGGCGAAGATTGTTGTCTTTGATGAAGCGTCTCGGCAGGCGCTAGAACGTGGCGTAAATGCACTTGCAGATGCGGTACGAGTCACGCTCGGTCCACGCGGTCGAAATGTACTGCTCGAAAAGAAATTTGGCGCACCTCAGATTATTAACGATGGAGTCTCGATCGCGAAAGAGATCGAACTCGAAGACCCGCTCGAAAACACAGGAGCCGCGTTAATTCGGGAAGTCGCTTCTAAAACGAAAGATTTGGCTGGAGACGGCACCACGACTGCAACTGTTCTCGCTCAAGCGATGATTCGAGAAGGCTTAAAGAACGTCGCAGCCGGGACAAATCCAATTAGCTTACGGCGCGGAATGGATAAAGCGATCGCGAAACTCGTCATCGAGATTCAAGCAGTCGCAAAACCCGTCGAAGGACCAGAAATCGCTCAGGTCGCAACGGTTTCGTCTGGAAACGATGATGAAGTCGGTAAAATGATTCAATTCGCGATGGATCAAGTCGGTCGCGATGGAGTGATTACCGTTGAAGAATCGAAATCTTTGGCGACAGAACTCGAAGTCGTTGAAGGAATGGAACTCGATCGCGGTTATCTTTCACCCTATTTCGTCACTGACACCGAACGCTTGATCGTCGAATACGAAAACGTTGCAATTCTGCTTTGCGATAAGAAAATTGGTTCGATTCAAGAATTAGTTCCGGTGCTCGAACGAGTTGCAAGAGCAGGTCAACCGCTGTTAATCATTGCGGAAGATGTTGAAGGTGAAGCGCTGGCAACTTTAGTCGTGAACCGTCTGCGGGGCGTGTTGAATGTGGTCGCCATTAAAGCTCCTGGATTTGGCGATCGACGCAAACAAATGCTGCAAGATATCGCTGTTCTCACCGATGGACAAGTAATTTCTGAAGAAATCGGTCTGAGCTTGGATGCAGTTTCCGGTGAAATGCTTGGAACAGCGAGAAAGATCATTGTCACCAAAGATTCGACTACGATCGTTGCAGATAATGCAAGTAGCGACAACGTGCAGAAGCGCGTCGAGCAGTTGCGGCAAGAAGTGGCACGAAGTGATTCTGAGTACGACAAGGAAAAGATCACAGAGCGGATTGCAAAACTAGCAGGTGGAATTGCGGTGATCAAAGTGGGAGCCGCCACCGAAACCGAACTAAAGAACCGCAAGCTGCGAATCGAGGATGCGCTGAACGCAACAAAAGCGGCAGTCGCTGAAGGAGTTGTGCCGGGTGGTGGCGTTTCGCTGATTCACTTAGCGCCGAAGCTAGAGGAACTCAAGGCAAGTCTGAATGCCGAAGAGCAAATCGGTGTGGATATTGTGATTCGGGCGATCGATGCTCCGTTGCGTCAGATTGCGGACAACGCAGGTGTCGAAGGTGCGGTCGTCGTTGAGAAAGTGCGGGAAATGAGCTTTAACGAAGGCTACAACGCCATGACCAACGAATATGAGGATCTGTTAGCTGCGGGAATTGTTGATCCGGCGAAAGTCGTGCGATCGGCACTTCAAGACGCAGGCTCGATCGCAGGAATGGTTCTGACGACTGAAGCGCTTGTCGTTGAGAAGCCTGAGCCGAAATCCGCTGCTGCTCCCGATATGGGCGGCATGGGCGGTATGGGCGGTATGGGTGGCATGGGCGGTATGGGAATGATGTAGTTTCGCCCTTTGATTAGAAACAGTCGATCGATGTCGATCGACTGTTTTTTTATGAGTTCGAGGATTTGGGGAAGCAAATCAGGCGAGAACGAGCAGGCAGTTTCGGTAGGCATATCGACTTCAGTTCGACGAGTCTTCTCGCTTCGTTGCTGACTCGCCCCGGAATGGAATTCGGGGCTAATCGAACAAAGTCCACTGAAGGGGACTGAAGAGCAATCACGATGCGGTTTTTAGTCCCTGTAGAGGGACTTCGCACAGGTAGCCCCGAATTCTATTCCGGGGCGGGACTGAATCGGAGCGCAAAGAATCATCGAATTCACCTCACATGAAACGGTGTTCTCTCCACATTCCATACGGTTTTCTCCCCGTTCTGGAATTCGCTCGACTTGGAATAAACCGCCACAATAAAGAAAAAAGAATTTAACGTTAGCTTTGAGAATTCACCTTTGCACGAGGACTAGATGCGTCTACTTCTCGCGCTGTCGCTGATCTCGCTTACGCGCAGCTATTTGTGGAGTTTATTCTCATGTCTTCGATCGCGGCTTCTAGTGCGCTAGAAAATCGCCTGCTCCGAGCGCTTCCCCCAGAAATTTATCATCGATTAGCGATTCATTTTGAGCTTGTAACGCTGACGACTCAACAAATTCTTCATCCGATCGGGGAAGCCATTTCACACGTTTATTTTCCAATCCGATCGCTGATTTCGCTCACGACTTTGCTTTCAAATGGTTCGGTGCTCGAAGTCGGACTCGTCGGGCACGATGGCTTTATTGGAACTTCGGTTATTTTAGGACGGCGCGAGAGTGTCCAACAAGCGATCGTCCAAGTCGGGGATTCTGCGCTCCGCTTGCCGATTCAGCCCCTGTTAGACGAATTTGAACAAAGTCCTGCCTTACAAGCAATCTTATTAGAATATGTTCAAGTTTTATTGTTACAAACCTCTCAACTCGCAGCGTGTCATCGCTTTCATTCCATTCGGGAGCGTTTAGCACGACAGTTATTGCTTATTCAAACTGCCTTACAGATTGATGAATTCACGATTACCCATGAAGCGCTGGCACAAATGTTAGGAACTCGGCGATCGGGGATCACCGTCGCGATCGGGGAACTTGCCCAGTTAGGGGCGGTTCGATCCAGTCGGGGACGGATTACAATTGCACAGCGGCAAACATTAGAAGCGATCGCTTGCGAATGTTATGCGGTGATTCAGGCAGAACGCGATCGCTTTCATCGATAACCGAAACGAAGATCTTTATCGAAAATTCTCAAAGTTTTTTCCACGTGCTGGAACTTCTTGCGAGTAAAATAATTCAGATTATTTGTACCTCTCTTGTGTGCTAGTTTTCGGAATGTCACACCGCCTTATGATGATGAACCGTGATTTTTCTTCTCTTTCTCGTTGGCTCGTCAAACGCTCGATCGCGTTGGGCGCATTTTCTGCGATCGCGGTTTTAGCAGGCTGGGCACCGGACTTTTCTGCTCCTACCGTGTCTCAAGCCTTTGATAGTTCCGCATCGGCTCAAGAATCCGCCTTTACTCGCTATGTCCGGGCAGCGGTCGCGCTCGAACAGCGTCGCCAAACGCTCCAAGGTCAACTCCAACAAGTCACAGGTGGCAACGTACCGAGCGGCGTTTGTCAAAACATCAGCCAAGTCAATCCGAATGCTCGCGATCGAGTACGCGGCTTGTGTCAAGAGTTTCGTCAAAGTTTCTACCAAATCCTGGCAGACCAGAAACCGCAATTGACGATCGACGAATTCAACTTGTTCCAAAGTCAGGTGGGCAGTCGTCAAATGTGCGATCGTGTGGCTCAAGAAGCGCGTCGTCTCCAACTCGGCGAAATTAGCTGCAAGGATGCCAAATAGCGATTCCAAACACGGTAGAAATCACAGCGTTTCTACCGTGTTTTTCCAGTAGAACCGTAGCGGATGAACTATCAACGAATCAGATTCGGAGTTGGTACGCTGACCTGAGATCGACGGAAGGTGAGATCGGGCTTATCGTCGCTCGTCTAAATTCGTTCGCCCTCGCTGCCAAGCAAAGTAGCTCTCCTGTAAATCCTGAAGGAAATCATTTCGCTGCAACTTGCGATATTCGTGAGCCGCATTTCTGAGTATTTCTGAAAACGCTGGAGACGCATAAGAAAAACGATCGAAGAATTGCACTCTCAAATTCTCAGACATTGCTAGAGAAATCAAATGAATTAACTCGATCGCATTTTCTCCGACAAGATGCGCTCCTAAAATCTGACCATTCCGCCGCACAATTAATTTCAATAGTCCGGTTGTCGCTCCCGTGATTTGTGCCTGCATCAAAGCATTAAACGGTAAACGCAATATCATTACATCGCGACGATAACGGCGAATCGCTTGAGTTTCAGTCAGTCCAATCCAAGCAAATTCAGGATCAGTTGCAACAGATTGAACAACGCGATCGTAATCGACTTTGTAAATCGGTAGCGATGATAAATTCTTCAGAACAATATCGGTTTGATAACGGGCGATCGATTGCACCGGATGAGTGATCCAATACACACGCGGATGACTCGTTTGTAAGCGATCGTTGAGTTGAATCGGTGAATCAATCTCCAATGCTTGCAGATTCAGACTCGAAACGTTTTGCTGCCAGCCTGCGGTGATTAAAAGTTCGTCAGTCTCGATCGCATAATTCTCAATCTCAATCCGTTTCTTATTCCCGCTTTGGCGAACCTCTCGAATGTGCAGCGTATTAATAATTCGGATTCCTTCCGCTTCGAGCGCCGCTTGAACTAGAAAAGCCGTTTCTAAATCTGCCATTGATAACAAGTGCGGCTGTCGAATTAACATCGTCACTTGTGCGCCCAATCGAGCATACAACTGAGCAAATTCAACCCCGATCGCATCATCGCCAATAATCACGATCGATTCAGGAATTTTCGTAATCACAGAACTCGGTGTGAGAAATTCAACGCCTGAAGCACTCACCATCTCAGACACGATCGGCGTGTAATCGGTGGCAATCAAATAAGCCCGCGATCGCAGAATTCGACCTTTTACGGTAAATCCAGTCTGAGGCTTGCGGCAGAACTCACCAGAACCAGGGATAAATTCGATTCCTAACCCTTCTAGCTTTGCTCGATCGTAGAATTCTTGATGAGATTGCGCGATCGCAGTCGTATACCGATTTACCGAATCTAGACGCAACTTCACATCGGCATCAAAGCACGATCGAGAACTCTGAGCGATCGTTTTTGCAAACTGAGAGAGAATACGACTGCACGAAACTTTCGGCTGACAATTTTGCTCGACGAGGGCGACTCTTGCCCGTTTTCGAGCCGCCTCGGTCGCGGCATAAATTCCAGTTTCCGAGTATCCGATAATTACGAAATCGTAGTCAGCAGGCATGAAGTTAGCCCATCAATTAAACGCTGATTTTCCGCAGGCAAGCGAATAGCTATCCGAAAATAGCGATCGCCTAATTCCGCAAAACTCAGACAATCTCGAATAAGAATCTTATCGTGTTCTAGTAATTGTTTCTGTAGTTGAGTGACGGAACGCTCCGATCGCACCAGAAAATAGTTCGCCACACCCGGAAGCGGCGACAGTCCCCCAATTGCTTTCAATTCCTCAAAAAGTTGTGGACGAGCAGCATTCAGCCAATCAAATGTCTGTTTCTGAAATTCATAGTCTTGTAAAACCGCTTCAGCCGCAACCTCCGCCAAAGTATTCACCGACCACGGATCGCGTCGTTGTTGCCAAGTTTTGATCCGATCGGGATGAGCGATCGCATATCCAAACCGCAATCCTGGCAGTGCATAGAATTTGGTCAGCGATCGTAAAATCACCAAATTTGGATACCGTTCAATTTCCGAAATCAAACTCTGATCCGGCGGCAAGAAGTCCATAAACGCCTCATCCACCACGACCAGCGCAAACTGATCTAACTGTTCTTGAATCAAGCCGCGATCGAACAATTTCCCGGTTGGATTGTGCGGATTGTTCAACAGCAGTCCAGACGATCGAGAGCCTTCTAAATTTGCTTCGATTGGAACCCGCTGAATCTTTGCTCCAAACGCATTCAACGCCCTGAAATAGTCGCCAAACGCAGGCACAAACAGCATTGTTTGATCCAACTCCGCCAAGTCCCAACATGCCCAAGTCAGCAATTCTGCCGAGCCATTACCGGGCAAAATCCAATCCGGAGAAAGCTGGTGGATCTGAGCTAGCATCGATCGCACCTGCGAATAATTCGGATCAGGATAGTCCCGTAATCGTGGCAGATGCGCTTGAATCGCGTCGATCGCCGACTTTGGAGTTCCCAAAGGGTTGATACTGGCAGAAAAGTCAAGAATTGCACTGGGGGAACAGCCAACAAGACCTGCTGCCCAAGATACGTTTCCCCCATGCGTTGGACGAACCAAAATGATTTCCTGCCTGTTTACAACGGTGAGCTTAGTCTTCGGGTGCAACTTTCTCTTTGAACAGCTTCCCTGCCGAAAATGCAGGAACGCGAGTTGCCGGAATTTCCATCTTATCGCCCGTTTTCGGGTTGCGTCCTTCCCGCGCTTTCCGTTCACGCGATTCAAACGAACCGAATCCAACCAAGGTCACTTTGTCACCAGAGGAAACAGCTTCTACGATCGTTTCGATCGCTGCCGACAGGACTGCATCGGCTTGTTTTTTCGTGACACTTGCTTTTTCTGCCACTGCATCAACGAGTTCACCTTTGTTCATAACAATCTCCCAAGAGAAATAAGAAGGGCTTTAGCGTCTCACATGAGACTGGTTTTTGAAACTCTAAGATGGGGAGTTCAGATCGCCTGAAACTCCGATTCTCTCGAAATTTCAATTGCCCATTCTATAGGCTGTTTCCAAATTGTGAACGTCTGAAAGCTTTAAGTTATATGGATTTCAGAATTATTTTTTGGATTTTCGCGATTTTGATGAGTATTTGTGCTCAAAAAATCAGTTTTCCTGATCAAAGGTCGGAGGTTTTTAACGATTTGGCAATATTCATCAGCGATCGAGAGTCGATCGAAAAAAGTGCGATCGACTCCTCTACCAGTCTCATCTAAGACAGTTTAGAGAACAGATTCAAGCGATAAAATATAGACAGAGTGAAAAATCCCGGAATGAATATTTCAGAAAATCCAACCAATGCCGATATTCGCGATGCTCTCCTCCAACTGAGCGAAAAAGTCGAGCAGCTTGACGAGAAATTTGATCAGAAGTTTGAAAGCTTGAGTGAAAAGGTCGATCGACTCGATTACAGATTTGATGTCTATCAGAAGGGCACAGATGCAATGGTGCGAATGGCAACCACGATCATTATTGCTGCTGCGTCCGTTTTGATTCTGTCGAACCTCAGCCCTGCAATTACAAAAGTCGTAACGGCTTTGACGACGAATTAGCGATCGACTTCCTCAAATCTGATCCGGATCAATTCCCATCTGCCGCAACTGCTCCGCTAACTGTTCGGCTCGTTGCTCTGCCTGATCTGCTCTCGATCGTTCTTGTTGCAGCAAAGCATCTAATTCTCCATAACTCAAAAACTTTCTGCCGTTTGAGCAATAGATTTGCATCGGACTGGCTGACAGATCAAAGCGAATGCTAAGACGCGGACTGGTATAACTGGAGAAATCATCAATTTCATTCAGCATTCCATTGCATTTCAACCAACCTTCAACACGGTTAGCATCCGGATCATAGATGTAATACTCCTCAACATCGTAGTCTTCGTAAAAGACTAACTTTCGCGCCATCTCCCGTTTCGTATTGCTCGGAGACAAAATCTCAAACACGACTTGCGGAGGTAAATTTGCTTCTTCCCACTGTTTGTATGAACTTCGGTCGCCTTTCGGTCTGCCGAATACGACCATCGCATCTGGAGCCGCACAAACATTAGGATTGCCCTCGACTGGATACCAGAGCAGATCACCTGCAACAAAGACATTTGGCTCATTCTGAAACAAGAGATCTAAATTCTTCTTAATCAGCACAATCCATTCAAACTGCTTGGTATTGTCCGCCATCGGCTTCCCGTCGCTTTCCGGGTAAATAATATCTGATTTGATTTCAGCAACCATAAGCTACATCCAATCGACTGCAAATTTACGCTCTAACAAGCCCAAACCGAGATCGTCTGAAGAAAGCGATCGTACTTCATACAGCGCCATCATATCCTTCAAGCTCGGATTGCCCCGACTCGCCCCAGTCAAGCCCTTCGCAATCAGCAAGCCACAAATGCCCTTCGTTTTTTTACACCGCTGATCCCATTTTTTCCGCGCCTGGGCATGAGTCGGATCGTCCTCGTCAAACTCACCAAATAAATGTAAGTCGCCGTTCTGAGTTTGCAGCAAACCCAAATCATAGCGATCGCCGACAAATGGATCAGACCCCGGATTAAAACAAACTCCGCCCAGTCCTCCAGAGGCTTCGATTTCCTCGATCATTTGTTTCGCTTTCGGACGCGAAGTTTGAATCAAAATAATTGGCAAACCATCGCCCGCTTGTGTGGGTTCGTCGAGTTGAAAATGGTCAGCAGTTAATCGCAACTGCTCGACAATCTCCCACGGCACAACGCCCAAGCTGAGATAAGAATTTTCGGGAACCAAATCATCCCGGATCATTGGCATTTCGCTGAGTTCAGACTCATCGCCATCGACCATCGCATACAGTTCTTCTGCGACTTCAGGCAGCGTTGAGACTTTGACCGAAATCGTGTCGCCCTCTGGAGACGGAATCTTGAATTTGCTACTAATTGCAGGAAAGTTATCGTTTATCAACTTGCGTCGATGAGTCTTCAAGAATCGATGAAAGGCTTCGAGCGCCACGATAAACGCGATCGCTTCTTCTTCATAAAGAAACGATCGAATCCCTTCTAATGGATGCAAGTTACCAAAGACTGGTTTAAGAACGGGTTCGAGCATTTCTAACTCGTCTTCTAGCTCGTCTTCGTCGTCTTCAGTTTCATAAGTCAGAAACAAACAGTCCTGAGTTAAAAACGCTTCTTCCATCCGATCCATCGAATCATTAGAAAGAACGCGCTGACGGAATTGTTTGAGCGAATCGAGCGAGCGGTAAAGTAAAACGCCGTATTCCATGCCCAACATTCCCATCACCGAGGCATAGACACAGCCTAAATCCCATCGATTCAATTCAATCTCTAAAATCTTGTGATCCGGTAACAGTGACCAGGGCGCATCTTCCCAGAGCAAGTCTGCTTTCGCTAATAGTTCCTCAGCAAACTGTGGCGGCAATGCTGGGGGGCGTGCATTCGTCGCGTCCTGGAAGCCTCGGAAAATCTCATCGATCAGCGGCAATTCTGGAACGTAATCGAGTGCAATCTCTAGGTCTTGAAGAACGCCTCTTAAATAAAAGAGCGTTTCCCGATCGCGCACCACAATTTTCTGAGGTCGAGCGGGCTTCCCTGGATTGTGCGGATGCTCCATTGCCCGCAAAAGCGTTCTCACGATCGCTTCATGTCCCGTCTCGATCGGCACGACATCCATCGCCCTCACCATGCCTTGAGAGCCATCCACCCAGAGAATACATTCTCCTTCAGGGTTCGGCGACTCAGACCAAGCCGGATCAATCGGCGCACCGGAAGTTAAGACTCGTCGATCGCCTTCCCAAACCGAGGGAATCTGCGGCAACTCCAGTAATCGACGAAGGGTAGAACGGTTAAGACCAGTCATAAACGCGCCATGAACACAGTGAGACGATGCTGCATACAATGCAGTAGCCTTTATCTTAATCCGTCCCTTTCATCTCAGCACCGAAACGCTTAAGGTTCTGCAATGTTTCGCGTTCACATTACTTGCGTTCTGGATGAGCGTAAACCTCTGGCGGTGGATTGCCCAGCATATTGATTGCTGCAATCAATTGATAGAGCTTGCCGAGATCGCGCTGATTAAAGTGCATGATCAACCGGGGTAGCTGATAAGTTTCGTCTTGGGCTTCCTGTGCAAGCGGCTTCGTTCTCTCAATTTTGCCCGTTACGAGAATATCTTTAAATCGATCGTTCAATTCCGCGATCGCTTCGTCACTCAGTTCCGTCTTCAATCGCAGCACCAATTGACCCCCCACATAGCGACTAGAGTGATACACCTGATAAAAGCTGGAAATTGCCGCGATCGCCACATCCAAATCATCGGTGATCGTATACAAACTCGGATCGTCCGCGCTAATCAACCCGCGTTTCATCAATTGCTTATCAATGTATTCCGCCCAATCATCCCAGTAGCGCCCACCCGGTTTATCAATGAGAACTAAGGGAACAGGAGCCGATTTTCCAGTCTGCGTCAGCGTCAAACATTCAAACGCTTCATCCTGTGTGCCAAACCCACCCGGAAACAGCGCTAACGCATCACTTTCTTTAAGAAAGAAAACTTTTCGAGTGAAGAAATATTTGAACGGAATTAGCTTCGGATCGCCCTGAATAAACTGATTCGCGCCTTGCTCAAACGGCAATTGAATATTCAAGCCAAACGACTTATCTGCGCCCGCGCCTTCGTTGCCCGCCTCCATGATGCCGCCACCCGCACCTGTGATCACCATGTAGCCCTGTTGCGTCACACACTGGGCAAATTCCTTCGCAAGCTGATACTCCTCGGTATCGGGCTTAATTCGGGCAGATCCGAAAATCGCAATCTTTCGCACATGCCGATAGGGATAAAACACCGTGAATGCTCGTTCCATATCTTGCAGCGACGCATTCAGGATTTTCCAATCTAAGCGATCGATCTCATCACCACTCATGCGAATAATTAACCCCAACGCCTGAGCAATCAGCTCTCCATGCTGCAAGGTTGGCAAATGATCTAAAAGATCATTGAGCGTCGATCGTAAAGATTCAACGTTAATCAGCGGCGTAGGTTGGGACGAAGCGGACGGGGACGGGTCAAGTGACATGGACGTTCCTCACAGGGGCATTCTATTTTAGCGATCTGCGGGCAGAATGCGATGCCCGCACCGATACTGAAAAAACGCTCCAGAAGATTATTCTGGAGCGTCTTTAGCACTGTGACAAATGAGTTTGAGCAAATGAGACGAATCCAGGGACGAATCTTAAAGGTGCTTTTCGAGTGTATTTGCAAGCGTCGTTTTGGGAACAGCGCCAACGACCATATCAACTCGCTGACCGCCTTTGAAAATCATCAATGTGGGGATACTGCGAATTCCATATTTACTCGCGACACTGGGATTTTCATCGGTGTTGAGTTTGACCACTTTAATTTTGCCTTCGTACTGCGCTGCAATCTCATCGACCACAGGCGCAACCATCCGACAGGGACCACACCAAGGTGCCCAGAAATCCACGAGGACGGGGACTTCACTCTGAAGCACTTCCTGGTCAAACGAAGAATCTGTAACTTGTGCGGCTGCTGACATTCCTGAAAATCCTTGCCTTTGTTTCATTTGACGAAATTCTAACATAGCAAGAACAGGGGAACTCAGCTTCAGGCTAGACATAATTAGATACAAACCGCGGTCGAGCTGAATTTAAGTTTTTGCCTGAATTAAGAAAGTATAAATACCTCTTTAAAAACAAGGAACCGCCTAAACCGAAGTCCAGGCGGAGTGTGGTGTGAGGAGTGAACGGAAACATGCGTCTCCGCTTCCTTTATTCTAGACGACAGTTTTGGTTTTACCCGGCAATCTTGCAAGTCTAGGTACAACTCTTCAACTTTTGATGAAAAGATTATTCTATAATCGCACTTTGTAAAGAAAGGGTCATGCGATCGTAGAAGAAAGATAGCTGTTACTTACCCATTCCAAGCTGTTGTGCTTTCTGGTAAACCTTGCCTTCCGTTAATAGAGATGGAGCAATTACAACATCGACTTGCTGCATTTCCTTAATATCTTTCGCACCCAGCGTTCCCATGCTTGTTTGGAGCGCCCCTAATAAATTGTGCGTTCCATCATCTAATTGAGCAGGTCCGCGCAAAATTTGTTCCAGGGTTCCAGTTGTCCCGACCCGAATCCGAGTTCCTCTAGGAAGAATCGGGCTAGGAGTTGCCATTCCCCAGTGAAATCCGCGACCCGGAGCTTCTTTTGCTCGTGCAAACGGCGATCCGATCATCACCGCATCTGCGCCGCAGGCAATACATTTACAGATATCGCCACCCGTAATCAATCCACCATCTGCAATGACCGGAACGTATTTCCCAGTTTCACGCTGGAAGTCGTCACGGGCTGCCGCGCAGTCTGCAACAGCGGTCGCTTGTGGGACACCCACTCCTAAAACACCCCTAGAGGTACAAGCTGCACCCGGTCCAATTCCTACGAGAATCGCAGCGGCTCCAGCTTTCATCAGATTTAATGTCACTTCATAAGTCACACAGTTCCCAAGAATGACGGGAATCGGCATCTCTTCACAGAATTTTGCGAGATCTAAAGGATCGATCGATTCCGGTGAAAGGTGCGCTGTCGAAACCACCGTCGCTTGAATAAAGAATAAGTCCGCTCCAGCTTTGGCGGCAATTTGTCCAAACTGACTTGCACCTGCCGGAGTCGCGCTCACTGCTACGATTCCGCCTTGAGATTTGATTTCTTGAATTCGTTTCTCGATCAATTCGGGCTTAATCGGTTGCGAATAGAGTTCCTGCATTAACGGGACAAATTCAGTTGTTCCAACTGCTGCAATGCGATCGAGAATCGGATTCGGATCTTCGTAACGAGTTTGAATCCCTTCTAGATTGAGTACTCCCAACGCTCCCAACTGCGAGAGCTTCACTGCCATACTTACATCGACGACCCCATCCATTGCTGAAGCGATAATCGGAATTTTACGCTCAATTCCGCCGATCGTCCAGCGTGTATCTGCCAGTTTCGGATCGAGTGTCCGCTGTCCTGGAGAGAGCGCAATTTCGTCGAATCCATAAGCTCTTCGAGCCGTTTTGCCCCTGCCGATTTGAATATCCACGCCAATGTTCCCCAAGAACTAATTGGATAAGAGTATCAAATTTCAATCCATCTTGTGTGAGAAAAACAGAGCGTTTCATAACAGACGCGCAGGTATCTCGTATGCTATGGTCTGTTGACTTTGAGCAAGGTAATGCAGACGACAGTCCAGGCAATTCGATGTTTTGAACTTTGTTGTGATTTGACCAGTAAGTATCGCTCGATCGATTTAGTTAGATTTGATAGACGAACGGGAAACGTCGTCATCTTGTCGGGCGAAGAGATTAATATTGAAATTAAGCCAAATGGAAGGTGGGACTTTGTATGAGTGCAAAACCAGACTTTAATTCAATGACCCAGAGCGAACTCCGAGCATACGTGCTAGATCACCGAGACGATGATGAAGCTTTACACGCTTTTATTGATAAATGTCGGGCTGAAAATCCGCCTTCGCGAACTTATGGAGATGGTGATGATGTGAGTGCAGCGATCGATGAATATCTCAAACAACGCCGTTCACAAAACTGATTCTTCTCGCCATTCGCTTTCAGGTTCGCGCCAGTAAACGCCATTTTCCCGCTGCATCATTCGATATCCGATTAGTTCACGTCGCAGTGTTGCAGTATCTGGATGAATGCGTTTGATGATTTCGTTGAGCGATCGCTCTGGATAGTCTTGCCCCATTTCAAACTGATTCACGAGCCATTTCAGGATTACCCAACGTTTTTTCCGACTTGCGGGAATTTCTCGTAAGCGATCGCCATCTAGAAAATTTCTTAAGACTTTATCTTCCCAAGCATCCGGATTGATCTCGCTTGAAACAGTCGTCATTTGCGTGGAAAAGATCGCTTTACTCAAATCTTGCAGGGCTTCTTGATTAAGGCGATAGAGATGTGTATTGCGATCGGGACGCATCTGAACTAGATTCAATTCTTTCAATTTGCTCAAATGATGGGAAATTGTTGGCTCTTTAAGTTGTAGAAGTGCGGCAAGTTCTTCCACGCTGTATTCGCGCTGTGCCAAAATCCCCACAAGTTTGAGGCGGCTCTCGTTTGATAGGGCTTTGAAGAAATTCAGGAGAGTTTGAAATTCAGGTTGTGACATAATATCTATTTCGATGCTTTTCTAATTAGAATTCTATCGAATTAGTTTTGAAGATGCCACTCGTTGCGCCTTATAATTTTTGAAAAGGTCTATCCAGTGTCATGTCAGAAGAAACTCAAAGCAATCTCAGCAATCGAATGGATCGATTAGAAGCGAACCTTGATCAGTTCATCGATGTCGTTCTCCAGAATCAGCGAAATCAAGCTGTACAGCTTCAAATTCATCAAGAGCAAATTGCCTCTCAGCAGCAGCAGATCAGCGAAATCAGACAACTATCTCAGCGACTTGCTGAAACTCAGATCGAAATGTTTGCCCGCTTCGATCAGATGCAGTCTGAAATTCGAGGACTTCGGCTTGAAACTCAACGAATGCTGGACGCTTATTTGAATCCAGAGCCACCGGACGAGGATACTGGTAATTAGATCTAATTTGAAAACTTGTTTATGTTTGAAACCGCGCAGTTAATTGAAAAAGGTCAATGGTTGGGCATTGCTACGATCGCATTTGCCGTTTTAACAATCATTGGCTTCATCTTCAAATGGGGAATTCGCTTCCGACTGGTTGGAATCACCGGATTCACTGCTGTTCTCACCGGAGGCGTTTTTGCCCTCAGTTTAGGACTCTACAATCGCCCACAGATTTCTGGAGCGATTCATTATTCGCGGGTGTACGATGCGGGAGCGGCTCAAGTCGTCATTGCTGTGCCACCGAGCATTACAGAATCTCAACTCGAAGCGACATTAAAACAAGCATCGATCGATATTTTTTCTCCCGGTCGCTTGGGACAAGGCGCAGATCAGATGACCATTCGAGCGCGAACCGTTCTGCATCCGCAAGCGGGGATATCCCAACCTTTATATTTAGGTGAAGTGAAGCGATCGCTCTCGATTCGCGAGGATGAAAACGCTACGATCAAGGTGTATCGCGAAAACTTGGCACAATTACCCAAGCCGACCGCTTAAAGTTTGTTTTTCTACTCGAAACAATGCCTACTCAATCGAATTCCATAGTTTCGTTATCGATCGCACCTGCTCAAGTCGTTCGTGGATTTGGTGCGATCGGACAAGTTGGGGATCAAATCGCCCGCTTGGGATCACGTCCCTTAATGGTTGGGGGAGATCGATCGCTGGATGTGGTCAAGTCTCGCCTAAGATCTGTCTTCAAATCTCATTCGCTTCAGGCTGCAAAAGCAAGTTACGGTAAGGACTGTAGCGAAACGAGTTTAGAGAATTTGAGAAAAGCGGTCGCAGATCATCAAGCCGATTTCATCATCGGCGTTGGAGGCGGAAAAGCGATCGATACGGCGAAATTGTTAGCCTATCAATGCAAATTACCGATCGTGACGATCCCGACCTCCGCTGCAACTTGCGCGGCTTGGACAGCATTATCGAACATCTATTCTGAGCAACACGCTTTTCTTTACGATGTTGGATTGGCACATTGTCCAGATTTGTTAGTGCTGGACTACGATTTGGTTGCGACTGCACCCCAGAGAACCTTGATTGCAGGAATTGGAGATGCGATCGCGAAATGGTACGAAGCCTCAGTCAGTAGCGGTCACTCTGACAAGACTTTGCTAATCGCCGCCGTTCAACAAGCGCGAGTCTTGCGCGATATTCTGTTCCAAAAATCCGAAGCTGCCTTAAACAATCCTTTGGGATCAGACTGGCAAGAAGTTGTTGATGCTTCGGTGCTAATGGCTGGCGTGATTGGTGGAATTGGCGGTGCACAATGCCGAACGGTTGCTGCTCATGCGGTTCACAACGGATTGACGCATCTGTTGAAAAGCCATCATGCGCTACACGGGGAAAAAGTCGCGTTTGGGATTCTCGTACAGCTTCGACTCGAAGAAATGGTGCAAGGTAATCAGCTTGCCGCGACATCGAGACAGCAATTGTTGAAGTTTTATGAGCAGATTGGATTGCCAAAGACTTTGGCGGATTTGGGCTTGGGTGAAGTGTCGATCGCGCAACTCCAACACGCCGCAGAAATCGCTTGTAACGAAACTTCAGACATTCATCGCTTACCGTTCCCAGTCGTTCCCAGCCAACTGATGGCGGCGATGGTGTCCACCACTGCACCCACTACCATGACTCGACCTGAAAAGAGCGATTTATCTCAGGTTGGATCTGCGGTAGAATAGCCAACTCAGTCGTCAATCGTCTCCGTTTCAAGCTCATGAATTTGCCCTGGATTTCTCCTGCCGATCGTTTAACGAAGCTGCCTCAATATGTCTTTGCGCGTCTCGATGAACTCAAAGCCAACGCCAGAGCGCAAGGTGTGGATTTGATCGATTTGGGAATGGGAAATCCAGACGGGGCAACTCCAGCCCCGATCGTGGAATCGGCAATGCACGCGATCCAAGATTCTAAGAATCATGGTTATCCGCCGTTTGAGGGCACAGCCAGCTTTCGGAAAGCGATCACGGATTGGTATCGTCGGCGGTACGGAGTCGATCTCAATCCTGACGGGGAAGCATTACCACTTTTAGGATCGAAAGAGGGATTAACGCATTTGGCGCTGGCGTATCTCGATCCGGGGGATGTTGTTCTGGTTCCAAGTCCCTCTTATCCGCCGCATTTTCGAGGTCCATTGATTGCGGGTGCGACACTGTATCCGATGGTGTTGAAAGCTGAGCAGAGCTGGTTGATTGACTTAGCTGCGATTCCAGATGAAGTCGCGCAACGGGCGAAAATTCTGTATTTCAACTATCCGAGCAATCCGACAACTGCAACGGCTCCCCGCGAATTTTTTGAGGAAATCGTGGCGTTTGCGCGTCGGCATGAGATTTTACTGGTACACGATCAAGCGTATGCAGAATTAGCGTTTGATGGATATCAGCCGACCAGTTTGCTCGAAATTCCAGGCGCAAAAGATATTGGTGTAGAGTTTCATACCCTGTCCAAAACGTACAACATGGCAGGTTGGCGAGTTGGCTTTGTGGTGGGCAATCAGAATGTCATTCAGGGGTTACGGACGCTGAAGACGAATCTGGATTATGGAATTTTTTCAGCGATTCAGACCGCAGCAGAAACAGCGTTGAATTTGCCCGATCGCTATTTAGTCGAAGTGCAAGACCGCTACCGAACGCGCCGCGATTTTCTGATTGATGGACTCACAGAACTGGGTTGGTCGATTCCAAGACCGAACGCAACGATGTATCTTTGGATTCCGGTTCCATCTGGAATGGGTTCGACCGATTTCGCCTTGAAAGTGCTGCAAAAAACCGGGGTTGTTGTGACTCCAGGAAATGCGTTTGGAGCGGGCGGCGAAGGGTATGTGCGAATTAGCTTGATCGCAGACTGCGATCGCTTAGGAGAAGCCCTCAACCGATTGAAGCAAGCCGGAGTTCGGTACGCTTAAACCAAATTTCAGGTGCAAATGTGCGATCGCGGGCTATCATGATTCGACCAATTGATACCCGTAGCGCGAGGATGCACCTATGAGCCGCCATCTACTTACGATCGAATCCTTTGAGACGAATGGATTTCGTTTTCCAGGCTATATGGTGAGTAGTACGGCTCCGATTAATGTTGAGGAAAAAGAAGATCTAAATGTCGATGCGCTTCGCGACCGAGATCCGACTGAAGTCATTCAAGAAATCGCTAAATACTTGATCGAAAGTGATGGAAATGCTGAGGTTCTAATCGCGATTCATGGTTATAACTCAGAGCCATCCGGTGCAAGATGGTGGTATGAAGAAACGCGCCGATATATTCATCAGAATTTTGCCAATCAGGTCGCTCCAAACTTCATGGTGATTGGCTATCGATGGCCCTCTGAAAAAGTGATGCCCGATAATGTTGGTAAAACGTTTCGGGGTAGCTTGCAGTTTCTTCAGATTATGATGAAGGCGTTCAAAGCCTTACCGAAACCTTTAGCGATCGTAGGCGTTTTTAGTCTTGCACTTTGGGTAATTGGTGGAATTTTCAGCACGATTATTGAAGCACTAAAACTGGTCAGTAATTTCACAATTCTCACCGCAGCTTCTTTCGTTCTAACGATCTCCTTATTTGTTGTTGTTACTATTCTGACGATCTTTGTTTTAAGAATTTCTGGATATTTTCGAGATACTTATCGAGCAGCAAATTACGGGGTTGCTGATTTAGTTGAATTTATCCGTCAGCTTGATCATCAGATTGTGCAGCAATCTCCGAACGGCAACCCAACTCGAATTCGGCTGAATTTTCTCGGTCACAGTATGGGTGCGTATGTTGTGACGAATACGGTTCGGATTTTGTCGGATGTCTTCGATCGAGACTCGATCGGAAATCTCGAAATTAGTAATCAGAAAAAATGCCCGTCTCCAAATATTGGAAATGTCTTTCGATTAAGCCGATTAGTTTTAGTAGCACCGGACATTTCGGCTGAGGCAATTATTTCAGGTCGAGGCAATTCTTTAAGATCTTCACTGCGTCGTTTTGATGAGGCTTATCTCTTCAGCAATGAAGGCGATATGGTGCTGAAAATTGCCTCTACTGCGGCAAACTATTTCAGCTTTCCAGCCATTACTCGTGACGGTGGTTATCGTCTAGGAAACGTAACTGTGAGGAATCCTGGAAAGTTTGGAATTGAGAGAAACGGCATTGTAAATTTAGACCCCAGTGGTAAACTGCTTCCCTTAAAAGGCAACGATTTTCTCGATTGCCTATTTATCCGCGAAGACTTTCCGCTTTCCAAACGACAAGCAGAAATCGGACTAGAAGGAGATCGCTTTATCGCAGAATTGTTCACCTATTTCGACTGCACCAATTACAAAGAAAACGGTAAAGGAATCGTCAGTCAAGCCCTTGGAAAACCATTTCTCAACCTCAAAGATTACATCGCTCTCATCTTTTCCGGCAAAGATGGACACAATGGACTGATCTATGAGAAAGATGCCGATTTTGGTCGTTGGTTAATGTACGGATTAAGCAGTTTGGGATTTGAGAAATTACTGAAAACGATCGACCCCAATCAAAGCAACGAACAAGCCCTGCTCAATCTTCTTTCTGAACACTGCGAGGCGAAAGGCATTCAGGTTTTACTAGCGAATGAGCGATACGACTGCACCGTCTTACATAAATCGTGCGATCGACAAGGCTACTAACCCGTTGCGAAATCGCCCAAAATAAAGTATCGATAACCCGATTGACCTAGGGGAACACTAAGACTGTTTATCCGGTGAAGCATTGTTGCAAACCACTGATCCCAGGTAACAGTCTATGATTTTTCGATCGAAACACCGTCGGTTGTTCTGCTTTTGTCTCGGCGCTCTGAGTTTATCGTTATCCCTCGCCGTCTCCCCCGCAAACGCCACCTTCCAAGCGGCTCCCGCTCCCATTGTTTCTCAATCCGTGTCCTCCTTAGATCAAGGACGCAAACTCTATCAATCCGGGCGATTCGGAGACGCGATCGCAGCTTGGCAATCCGCCGCCCAAGACTATCGCATGAAAGGCGATCGCTTAAATGAAGCCCTCAGTTTAAGCTATCTTTCTCTTGCCCAACAGGAACTGAGTCAGTGGAACGAGGCGACGAAATCGATCGAGCAAAGTATCGCCCTGCTCAAAGACGCGAAGCCCGGAGCCGATGCCGTTCTGTGGGCGCAAGTGTTGAACACTCAAGCGAGTTTACTGCTACATACCGGAAAGGCAGAAGCCGCTCTCGAAAGCTGGAAGCAGGCGCAAACTTACTACGAGAAAGCAAACGATACAACTGGAAGCCTGGGCACTCAGATCAATCAAGCACAAGCACTTCAAAGTCTCGGATACTATCGCCGAGCGAAGCAACAATTAAGTGAAATCAATCAACGATTAGCAAAATTGCCGAACTCTGATATCAAAGTCAGCGGTTTAAGAACACTCGGCATCACACTGCAAATGATCGGGGATTCTACCCAGAGTCGAGAAGTTCTAGAACAAAGTTTAGCGATCGCTAAAGATCTCAAACTGAATTCTGAAGTTAGCGCAATCTTAGCTGGACTTGGAAAAACCGCGATCGATCTCGACGATCCAGAAGCTGCTCTGAGCTACTTTGAACAATCTGAACAAGCTGCCCTTACTCCGGTTGAACAATTACAGGCAAGGCTCGATCGATTTAGATTACTCGTCGATTACGATTTGTTAGACAAAGCCGCTCCACTGGCACCTCAACTGTTGTCGCAACTTCAGCAGCTTCCACCGAGTCGCACTTCGATGTATGCGGCGATCAACTTTTCCGCTTCATTAAATACGCTCGAAGACCAAGAACAACTGGTGCCATTGAGTGACGTTTCAAAGCTATTAGAAAAGACGGTTCAAGCTGCAAAAAACATTCAAGATCCTCGTGCTGAAGCTTACGCACTGAATCAATGGGGCAAGCTCTACGGACGAACCGAACAATGGCAAGAAGCAGCAACTGTGACCGAAAAATCGCTCTTAATTGCACGTCAGTTCCAAGCAGACGACATCATCGCTCAATCTGCGTGGCAAATGGGACGACTGTATCTAGAACAAGGACAGACGAAAAACGCGATCGCGCCTTACACCGAAGCTGTCAGATCGCTCAAAGCCATTCGAGGCGATCTCGCGGCAATCAATCCCGATGTGCAATTCTCGTTCCGTGAAAGTGTTGAACCTGTCTATCGTGAATTTGTTGCGCTATTGCTAGAAGGTCAGCCAGGACAGGCAGAACTCGCTCAAGCACGGGAATTAATCGAATCGCTGCAAGTTGCAGAACTCGATAACTTCTTCCGAGAAGCTTGCTTAGATAAAACTCAGCAAATCGACCAAGTTGACTCAACCGCAACGGTCGTTTATCCGATTATCTTGCCCGATCGCTTAGCGGTGATTCTTTCTACTGCGGGTCAACCCTTGCAGTATCACATCACTCGCAAACCGCAAGCTGAGATTGAAGAAACACTCTCTGAACTATTGAGCGCATTGAACCCGGTATCTGATTTTCGCGATCGCGATCGTTTCTCTCAACAAGTGTATGACTGGCTGATTCGTCCCGCAGAATCGTCACTCAAAAACACCAAAACCTTGGTCTTTGTTTTGGACGGAAAACTTCGGAACATTCCCATGTCTGCGCTCTATGATGGCAAGCAATACCTGATCGAGAAATATGCAGTCACGCTGTCCCCCGGACTTCAATTAATGACGGCCCGATCGCTGCAACAGACTCAAGTTGGAGCACTGGTTGGCGGAATTAGTGAATCTCGATCGGGCTTTGCTGCCCTGCCTGCGGTGGAATCAGAAGTGAGGCAAATCATCAAAACGGTTCCAGGGGCGAAACTGTTGAATGCTGAATTTACTGGGAATGCGTTAGCCGATCGCTTAAAGAACAGTCAAGCGAACGTCGTTCACCTTGCAACACACGGACAGTTTAGCTCTCGATTGGAAGATACATTCCTGCTAACTTGGGACGGCAAAGTCAACATCAAAGAACTCTCTGAACTGCTGCAAACTCGCGATGCTTCAAGAGCGATCGATCTTCTGGTTTTGAGTGCTTGTGACACTGCAAGTGGTGACGATCGAGCAGTCTTGGGTCTTGCTGGATTAGCGGTGAAATCAGGAGCACGATCGACATTAGCAACACTTTGGCCCGTGAAAGATAAAGCCGCTGCACTCCTCATGACTCAGTTCTATGAAGAGCTTCGACAACCGGGACGCAGCAAAGCGGAAGCCCTGCGCCAAGCCCAACTCAAACTGATTCGAGAAACCGATTTCCGCGATCCGTTCTTTTGGTCAGGATTCGTCATGGTTGGAAACTGGCAGTAGAACCGAGCAAAATCTGTGAATTCACGGATTTGCTTTTTAGAAAGTTACGCAAAGTCCCCACTGGCTAAAGGTTGATTTCTCTCTACGATCGCAAAGTAGTGTTCTCTTCGATCGTGTCCAACAATACACAGATATTGCAGTATGAACTATCAATCAATCGCAGGAACCTTGGGCGTAGTTGCTCTGGTCGCGAGTAGTGCTTGGACTCCGGTTCAAGCAGTTCCTTTTACCCCTCCTACGGGCAATGGCGCACCGAGTCAAGCCACAGGCGGAGCCTCTCGCGGCAGTCTATTCGTGAACAAACGCAATCGCACGGTTCGTCAAACCACAGGCGGAGCTTCACGCGGTAGCATTTTCCAACCTCGTGCCAATCGTCGCGCTCCTCAAAGAACTGTCGGCGGAGCCTCTCGCGGTGGATTTTTCCAACCGTCGAGAACCAATCGCGCCCCCAGAGTTGCAGCGAGCGGTGCATCGCGTACCGGAAGACAGGAGTTAGATCCGTCGATCGTGGCTTCGACAGGTCCGGCAGCAATGTTGGCTCTGTTGCCTCAAAGCTACTACGGCACAACCATTTCTGAGCGTCCGACGATCTTAGTGTATCTGCCCGCGACTGGAGCCGATCGCGCCGTATTCAGCCTGAAAGACGAAGCGGGTAACACCGTTTATGAAACCGAGATGGCGATCAGCAATGAAGCAGGTGTGAGAACGATCGTGCTTCCGAAAGAAGCTCCAGCACTGCAACTGGAGAAGAACTATCAGTGGTTCATGGCGCTCAAAGTCGATGGACGGCTGAATCCGAGTACGCCGTATGTGGATGGTTGGATTCAGCGGGTGCAGCCGAGTGCAGAACTGGCGGCGGCAATGAAACAAGGCGATGCGCTGGAACGGGCGAAAGCGTTGGGTGCGAATGGAGTGTGGTACGACTGTGTGGCGACGCTAGCGGCGTTGCGCTCAGGACAGCCAAAGAGTGAAAGCTTAGCGAAAGAATGGGGTGATTTGCTCGAAGCGGTTGAATTGAGTGCGATCGATCAGGCTCCGATGGTCAACTAACTTTTCACGGGCACTGATCAGTAACGGTCAGTGCCTCCCGAAGCAGGTATTATGTGGAAAAAAATTCAAGCTTTCGTTCAAAAATCTCGTCGTGTTTTCATCATTGCGCCTAGTGTTGCTGCTACTGTTACCGCAGGTCACATGCTAGGCGTGTTTAATTTATTAGAGTGGCAGACGCGGGATCAGTTTTTTCGGCAGCGATCGCACAATCAGCTTTCAGATCAGATCGTGGTTGTGACGATCGACGAAGAAGATATTCGCAGCGTGAAAAATTGGCCCATTCCCGATTGGTCACTCGCGCAGCTATTAGAGAAGATTCGAGCACAAAAGCCAAGAGCGATCGGGCTAGATTTATACCGCGATTTGCCGGAAGGCGAGGGACACGAACAGCTTGTAAAAGTTTTTGAGACGACACCGAATCTTTACGGTGTTGAAAAGATTACGGGCGATCGAGTTGCACCACCTCCAGTGTTGAAGAAAAAGGATCAAGTAGGAATTGCGGATTTGGTGTTAGATAGCGATCGACAAATTCGTCGTGCGTTATTAACTTCAGAAGACATCAAAGAACAAACGATTAAAGCAGGATTGGCGACTCGTGTTGCATTGAAGTACTTAGAAGCAGAAGGCATTACATTAGAGAGCATCAATCCGGATCAACAGAAATTTAAGCTCGGTCAGTCGATTTATCTACCGCTTGGCAACCAAGAAGCAGGTTATCCAAACTCTGAGGTGGGTGGCTATCAAATTCTGCTGAATTGGTATGGATCAGAGCGAAATTTTCGCACCGTGAAAATGCGGGATGTTTTAGCAGGTCGAGTGCCCACAGATTTAATGCGCGATCGTATGGTGTTTATTGGTTCGATCGCGGCAAGTACCAACGACTTTTTTGGGACACCGTTTAGCTCTTCTTGGTTCTCGGCAGAAGATCCCACTCCGGGTGTGGTGATTCACGCGAACATTGCGAAACAGCTTGTGACGAGTGCCAAACAGAATGTAATGCTACAAGGGTTCTCGATCGCACAATTTTCGGCTTGGATCTTTCTTTGCTCTTGTTTGGGTGCAGTTGGGAGTTGGAAACTGGCGAGTCTGCCAACTCAAAAACGGCTACCGGGCGGCAAGATTCTGTGGGCGACTGTGGGCACGAGTGGCTCGATCGTGGTCGGAGCATATCTCAGTTTTCTGGGCGGGTGGATTATTCCAGTAACACCAGCGTTAACGGCGTTGATTGCGAGTGTGGTCGCGACCGTGAGTTCTCATCGCTATGAGAAATTAGAGGAAACGAATCGCAAACTAGAATCTGCTAACAATCAGTTATTCGATTACTCGAAAACGCTAGAAGCGAAAGTCGAGGAACGCACTCACGAATTGATGGAAGCGAAACAAGTCGCGGACGCAGCAAATCAGGCAAAGAGTGAATTTCTTGCCAATATGAGCCACGAGCTACGAACACCGCTGAACGGAATTTTGGGATATGCACAGATTTTAGAGCGATCGGTTTCTCAAAAAGAACAAGAAGGTATCCGCATCATTCATCAATGCGGTTCTCATCTGTTGACATTGATCAATGACATCTTAGATTTGTCGAAGATCGAAGCCCGAAAGCTAGAACTTGATTCTGGTAATGTGCATCTTGAAAGCTTTCTGAACGGTGTTGCTGAGATTTGCCGAATTCGGGCAGAGCAGAAAGGCATTGGATTCCAGGTGGAGATTGATGATCGCTTACCTGATGCGATCGTGACCGATGAGAAACGATTGCGCCAAGTTTTAATCAATCTCTTAGGCAACGCGATCAAGTTCACGGATCAAGGTCAAGTCGCGTTTCGAGCGAAGTTGAGCGAAGAGGCTCACATTCGCTTTGAAGTGGAAGATACGGGTGTGGGAATGTCGATCGAGCAAGTCGAAAAGATTTTCATGCCGTTCGAGCAAGTGGGTGAAGCGGGGCGAAAATCAGAAGGAACAGGCTTAGGACTTGCCATCAGTCAGCGAATCGCGAATTTGATGGGGAGTGGAATCGAGGTTCAAAGTCGCCTCGGTGAAGGCAGTATTTTCTCGCTCACGCTGAAGTTTGAAACGGCTTCTGAATGGCGATCCTCAATGCCCGATGAAAATGAGACTGTGATTGGAATTGTCGATCGATCGCCCTCGATTCTGATCGTGGACGACGATCGAACTCAATGCGGTTTGATGGCAGCTTTGCTACAAGAAATCGGCTTCGAGGTCACAGTGGCTTATACCGGAAGTGATGGCTGGTTAGCAGCAAGCGATCGCGTTCCTGATTTGGTCATTACCGATTTAGCGATGCCTTTACTAGACGGTGTTGGACTGATCGAACAACTGCGATCGAATTCTTCAACTTGCGACCTTCCGATCATTGTTTCTAGTGCCAATGTGTTTGGCTCGAATCGTCAACGTAGTTTACAGGCGGGTGCGAGTGCATTTTTACCGAAGCCCGTTCAAGTTCAAGAACTTTTGAACACGCTGAAAGACCTACTCAACTTAACGTGGGTCTATCAATCGAAATCGGCAACAGGTTCTCCCTCTGCGATCGCAAATGGAGAAGTCATCTTACCAGAGCAAGCTGTTTTAGGCGATCTGTATCACTTGGCAATGATGGGCGATATCGCCGCGATCGAGGGAATTCTAGAATCACTAGTCAAGGAAAATTCCCAATATGCGCCGTTTGCGGCGGCGTTGAATAAGCTCACCGCAACGTTCCAAACTGCAAAAATCCGTCAGTTCCTTAAGTCCTACGCTAAGGCAGAGTTACATTAAAATGAACTTCATTTCATCAGACTCAGTTCGCATCTTATTAGTTGACGACACGCCGACGAATCTTAAGGTGTTGTCGGAAGCGCTTCAGGGACAGGGCTGGAAGACTTTAATGGCGATCGATGGCGAATCTGCGATCGAACAGGCGGAGTATGCAATACCCGATTTAATTTTGCTCGATGTGATGATGCCTGGAATTGATGGATTTGAAACCTGTCAGCGATTCAAGGCAAATCTGAAGCTGCAATTGATTCCGATCATTTTTATGACGGCGCTTTCAGATGCGGTGAACAAAGTCAGGGGCTTAGAACTTGGAGCCGTTGACTACATTACCAAGCCGTTTCAGCAAGAGGAAGTGATTGCAAGAGTAAAATTGCATCTGAGTTTGTCACAGTTGAATCGATCGCTAAAAGGCACGATCGAGGAACAGGCTAGAACGCAGGCGCAACTTGAAGAGCTTACTCAGCAATTAGAACAACGAGTGCACGATCGCACGATCGAGCTAGAAAATTCAATTCAACAACTCAACACGACGCAACTCCAACTCATTCAAAGCGAGAAAATGTCTACGCTGGGTCAGCTAGTTGCGGGAATCGGACATGAGATTAATAATCCGATTAACTTTGTCGGTGGCAATCTCAAGCACATCGAAGACTATACGCAGGATCTGTTTACCTTGATTGAAATGTATCAGACCCAGCAGCCTGATGCTGAAATCGAGGAATTTATCGAGGACGTTGACTTAGAGTATCTCATTGAAGATATGCCGAAGTTAATTCGATCGATTCATGAAGGAGTCGATCGTTTAAGAGACATTAGTTTTTCTCTGCGCTCATTTGCGCGATCGGACATTTCCTCGAAGGTGGAATATCAGATTCACGAAGGCATTGAGAGTACGCTGATGTTGCTAAAACATCGGCTCAAAGCGGATGAACAACACCCTGAAATTCAAATTAATCGAAACTACGGCGATTTGTTCCCGATTCGATGCTATCCCGGACAGTTAAATCAGGTGTTCATGAATCTGATTGCAAATGCGTTAGATGTCTTTGAAGAGCAGAATGTAACGCGATCGTATGAGGAGGTTTGCACCGCTCCAAATGTGATTTGGATTTCGACTGCGATTGACCAATCGACTGAAACCGCAACGATTCGGATCAAAGATAACGGTTTTGGTATTTCTCCAGAGATTCAGTCTCAGATTTTTGAGCCAAGTTTTACGACGAAACCTGTGGGCAAAGGAACTGGATTAGGATTAGCCATCAGCCGTCAAATCATTGTTGAAAAACATGGTGGGAAGCTCGATTGTCATTCTGTGATTGGACAAGGGACAGAATTTACGATCGTGCTTCCTGTGTGAAACGGTGTTGAGAGGTTTTTCGCTCACGTTGCGATTTCGCCCCGGAATGGAATTCGGGGCTAACAGTGCGAAGTCAGTTGAAACTGACTGAAATCTAACGTCGTTCTTGTAGCTTGCGGTAGACAGCCTTGAGATCAACTTTGTGGTGAGCGAGTGCGACAAGGGTGTGATAGAACAAATCTGCGGCTTCTCCCGCGATCGCATCTTTATCATCGTCTTTGCAAGCCATTACGACTTCTGCGGCTTCTTCTCCGATCTTTTTGAGAATTTTGTTATCGCCACCTGCGAATAAGGTTCGGGTGTAAGAGCCTTCGATCGGGTTGTCACGTCGATCGCACACGACAGAAAAGACTTGAGATAATGTATCAGCGGGCGGCGGCGAGATGTTGCCATCGACTTGATGAAAACAACTTCGTGCGCCTGTATGACAAGCAATATCGCCAATCTGCTCAACGGTCACTAACAAAGCATCACTATCACAGTCGTATCGAACCGCTTTTACTTTCTGAGTGTGTCCTGAAGTTGCGCCCTTGTGCCAAAATTCTTGGCGCGATCGACTCCAAAACCAGGTTTCTCCAGTCGCAAGCGTTTTTTGCAAAGATTCTTGGTTCATCCACGCCATCATCAAGACTGTGCCATCGAGATAATCCTGAACGATCGCAGGCACTAAACCACGATCGTCATATTTGATCGCATCAGTTGGAATTGAATCGGGGGAAACCAGTTCGATCGAAGCCATAGGAGAGTTTTGCAATCAGGGCATTTTTCAGTTTAGCGGGTAATGTTCGGCTAAATATTGTTCGGCTTCAGTGCGATCGCAAATCTTGCCATCTAAAGTTAGAACTAGAAGTTCTTCCAAAATTTGTTTGAATTGCTTACCCGGTTTGTAGCCCAGTGTTTTCAAATCTGAGCCGTCGATTGGGGGTTTGATCTGTGACCAAACGTTGAAATATTGATAGATCGATCGACGAATCGATCGCGCTCCTCGTGCAGCAATCAACGCCAACGTTTCGGAATCGAACGGTTTTAATAACTGAACCATTTCGCTCGGTTTCTCAGAAGGTTGGAGTGCGGCTTCGATCGCAGGCAGTTTGGTTAAACGCTCGATCGCATCGTGCGGAAGTTGGAGCGTTTTGGCAACGGTGGCGCGATCGTCGAGTTTTGCAATCAAAACTTCTAGGAGTAATTGCCAGTGCGGAATCGCTAAATCAAATCTTTGAAAGCGATCTGCCCATTTCAACTGTCGCCAAAGTTCTCGATCGAGCTTCAAACTCGGATGAATACACACCAGCGCGTCAAGATCCGCTAACTTTTGAATCGCTGGTTTCCAGTAGCGGGCTTGCAAAATGTATTTCAGTTCGGAGCGGAGGCGACTTTGGAGAGCGGGAACGGGTCGATCGCGTCGATTGTAAAGCCCGGACGCGATCGCATGTCGAATAGATGCTTCTGTTTGCGGCTCGATCTCGAATCCCAAACGAACTGCAAACCGGACGGCTCGGTAAATGCGGGTGGGATCTTCGATAAAACTGTTGGGATGCAAAACGCGAATTTGATGCGATCGTAAATCTGCAATGCCACCAAAATAATCAAGAAGCTCATGCGCTCTGGGATTGGTTAATCTCAACGCCAACGCATTCACGGTAAAATCTCGACGATACAAATCCTGTCGAATCGAACTCGCTTCCACTTCAGGATTTGCGGCTGGATATAAATAGAATTCAGTTCGTGCGGTTGCAATATCGATCCAAAGCGAACCGAGTTCGGGATCGTTGTGCCAGAGTAACGCTGCCGTTTGAAATTTCCCGTGAATTTCAAGTCGCGCCTGTGGATAAATCTTCTGGAGACATTTCGCTAATTCCACACCTGCACCGACTTCCGCCGATTGATGAAATCCGTCCACGACAAAATCGATATCGCTCAAGCCCACTTCAGCAGTGGGATCAGCTAGAAGTAGATCTCTGACGGCTCCACCGACTAGATAAAGATGCCAGCCTCGATCTTCTGCGGCTTGGGACGCGATCGCAAAAATCTTCTGAAACGGTGCAGCAAATCGCTCTAATCGCAAGGTTTCCGGTACAGGTTGAAGTTTTCGTAAGACATCGGTGCGCGTCACAATTCCAACCAGTTGACCTTGATCAATCACCGGAAGCCGTCCAATGTCATACGTTCCCATAACGCCTTGAATTTCCGAAAGTGGCGTGGACGGCTCGATCGTTCTCACCTGCGCTGCCATGATTCTCTTAACGGGCGTATCTTTCAAGCCGTGATACGCTGCGATATCGAGATCGCGACGGGACACGATCCCGACTAATCGACCCTCATCCACGATCGGCAATCCTGAATGTCCGTAGCGCAATAAAATCTTCTGGGCTTCCTCGATCGTCGTCTCCGGTCGAACGGTGCGAACAGGCGAAGACATCAACTCTCGTGCGGATTGTTCTGGATTGATAGAGGGCATAGAATCGCGTCCGCCTTTTCTGATAACGTACTATTCAGGACTTCGATCGCGTCTCGGTTATTTAACATTGAGACACTAAAAACGCTGTTTTAGGGAGAGAAACATGACCTTTATTTTCCAACTGGCACTGTTGGCATTAGTGCTTTTTTCGTTCGTAATGGTAATCGGCGTTCCCGTCGCTTACGCTTCCCCGCAAAATTGGGACACATCCAAAAAGTTGCTGTACCTCGGTTCAGGCATTTGGTTCATTCTAGTGATCACTGTGGGTGTTTTGAATTATCTCGTGATCTAAATCTGTCTATACTGGGGAGGAATTCGGCTTCATCCCCGGTTTCTTGTGCTCGTCTGGACGATTTTGCGTGTTAACACGCAGAAGATATCCTAAACTTTGCGAACGCAACTGTAAATTCTAAATAAATCGAGTCATCTGCATGATTCAAAGCTAGAGTTGTCAAGCTAGATTTAAGTGAATTCTCGGAGAAATATTCCGGGATTCAGCGAAAATCTCTGCTGAAATGATTTAATAGCTGTGAATTTGTTGGTACTCAGACTTAAACAATGACTATTTTTGAAGGAACGTTCTCTCAGACTGATGCTCTACGATTTGCGATCGTCGTCGGTCGCTTTAATGATTTGGTAACGACGCGCTTGCTTGAGGCGTGTCAAGACTGCTTGAAGCGGCACGGAATTAACCCCGATCCGCAGGGTTCGCAGGTCGATTATGCTTGGGTTCCAGGTGCGTTTGAATTGCCGATGGTGGCACGTCGGTTGGCGATGACCGGTCGATATGACGCAGTGATTTGCCTCGGTGCTGTGATCAAAGGACAAACGCCTCACTTTGAGCACGTTTCGTCTGAAGTGTCGAAAGGAATTGCGGCAGCAAGCTTTCAGACGGGCGTTCCAGTGATCTTCGGAGTGCTGACGACGGACAACATGCAGCAAGCACTCGAACGGGCTGGGATCAAGAGTAACCTCGGTTGGGAATATGCGATGAGCGCGATCGAAATGGCAAGCTTGATGCGCCAGATGCCCAATGGTGCAGAAAGTAACGGATTTGGTAACACGCTCTCACCGTCCTCGATTCCGCATCACACGCTGTCGGCTGCCCATGCCGAAGAGCATCACTAAAGGCTTTTGTGGTTGAACTTGAAGGTGTCTCGGATGAGATACCTTTTTTTATTTGAAGCGACTGAGAAAACGATCGCGAGTTTGTGCTATAAAACTACAGTAATCTCATCGGGAAACCGGGCTTCGAGGGCTTAGCTGTGGGTATCGTAGTACAGGACGTTTCTAAACGCTTTGGGAATTTTCAGGCAGTCGAGCAGGTGAGTCTGGAAATTAAGAGTGGTTCGCTGGTCGCGCTGTTGGGTCCATCGGGGTCAGGAAAATCCACGCTGCTACGGTTAATCTCAGGATTAGAAAGCCCGGATTCCGGTCGAATTTTTTTGACAGGTGAGGATGCTACCGATCGCAGTGTGCAGGACCGCAATATTGGTTTTGTGTTCCAACACTATGCCCTCTTTAAGCATCTCACAGTCAGAAAGAATATCGCCTTTGGAATGCAAATTCGCAAATACCCGCCCGATAAGGTGAAAAAACGGGTCGATGAACTGTTGGATTTGGTGCAATTGGCGGGATTGGGCGATCGCTATCCATCTCAACTTTCCGGGGGTCAACGGCAGCGGATTGCACTGGCGCGGGCGTTGGCAGTTGAACCGAAAGTGTTACTGCTCGATGAACCGTTCGGGGCGCTAGATGCGAAGGTTCGGAAAGATCTGCGGGCTTGGTTGCGCCGACTGCACGATGAAGTGCATGTGACGACGGTGTTTGTGACGCATGACCAAGAAGAAGCGATGGAAGTCGCAGATGAAATCGTGGTGATGAATAAAGGCAAGGTGGAACAGATCGGAACGCCTGCGAATGTTTATGATCATCCCGCGACTGCGTTTGTGATGAGCTTTATTGGTCCCGTGAACGTGTTGCCGAGTTCGTCGCGAATTTTTCAGAACAACGGCTTTGATTCGGCTCATCCTGAAATGTTCTTGCGTCCGCATGATGTGGTGGTCGAAACGTCTCCGAATGGTTCAACGGTTGCGGCACGAGTGTCTCGATTGATTCACTTAGGTTGGGAAATTCAGGCGGAATTGACGCTCGATGATGGTCAGGTGGTGACGGCACATTTAACCCGCGATCGCTTTGATGAATTGAAGCTTTCTCCAGAGCAGCGCGTTTACGTCAAGCCGAAAGATGCAAAATCGTTTCCGCTGTACTATTCGATTTAATCATGCGGATCTATCTCACTCATTGTTCTAAGGAAAAAGATCCAGTGTTCAAAGAACTGGGTAACACTGCCACACCCGATCAGCTTTATACCGAAACTGGAATTCAGCAGTTCATGTCACGGTGTAAAGCAGTGGGCGTGAATTGGGCGGTGTTGTCTGATCTGTATGGCGTGTTTCAGTCTGATGAGCAATATGAGTGGTACGAGAAGCATCCTGATACAGTTCTGCCAGACGAGGAAGAAATAATTATTCAGGAGTTCGATCGTAAGTTGAATCAATACGACGAAATTCTGTTTTACATTCGACCTGAATCTTTCCACCCTTTTTATGCAAGAGTTTTGAAGCGAACAATGCTTGCTGATAGAGTACAGACATTTGAAAATCTTGAACTAATCAAGTCACTGTAGCTTGAAGGTGTAACAAATTCCTGAATGAGTCTGATCGCTTGCACCATGTCCTACAAGGCGGCATAGTCTCGATCGCTAACTTGCGACATAAATTACCTGATGAGTCCGGAGAACCTCAGAACGACGAAACGGATTTTTGAGATCCCGTTTTTCAAGTAAATCAACAGGTCTACCCAGGATTGATTCCAGTTCTCGCTGTAAATTCATCAAATCAAACAGCGACCAACCATCATCCGGTGCAAAAGTCACAATACATCAATGTAGTGATTCGCGATCGCGAATCAGTTCCACAACTTTTTCCCCAAAGGGGGTTTACAAATCGAAATTGATGGGGCAGAATTTATAACAAGCGTTCGATATAAATAGATGACTCACATTCGAGGAGCAGTTTCTCAAGGATTGGACGATAGAATATATCGACCATTCGGTATCTCAATTCGCCTGTATGCCTAAGATTGTTGACCACGATCGCTATCGCAAAGAACTATTGCTCAAGTCGTTTGATTTGTTAGCTGAGAAAGGCTATGCCGCGATTACGATGCGACAGATTGCCCAAGGATTAGGAGTTTCGACCGGGACACTGTATCACTACTTTCCGAGTAAGGAGGCATTGTTTGAACAGTTAGTCGAAGAGCTTTGCGAAGTTGATATTCTCAATTTCTCTAGTCGATTAACTGGGAAAGATTTGACCGAGCAAACGATAGCAGGATTTGCATTGTTTGAAGAACATCGTGACTATTTTCTGAAGCAAACTTTGCTGATGACGGACTTTTACCAACATCAGCGACGGGAAGGAAAAGATGTGGGTGATGTCTTCAAACGAGTGTGTGACCAAGCCGAAAAAACAATGTCTGTCATTCTCGGTATTGATGATCCTCAGATCTTGATGTTGATGATGAGCTTGGTCGATGGATTGTTGATGCAAGAGCTATATGGGCATCGAAGAGTCGATTACCAATCACAAGCAAAATTACTGTCAGAAATGCTGACGTTGTACTTCGAGAAACATCAACTGACACCGAAAAATTATGAGCCTTGACCTTTTTCTAAAGCCAAAGAATCGTCTCTGGGTTGTTGTTGGACTTGCAACTTTAGTGACAGGTGGAACATCGTTCTATATTGTTTCTCAGTTTAGTCCGAAGCCTGCCGCACAACCTGTCGAAACTGCTCCAACTGTGAAAAGAATTGCTGCACTAGGACGGCTTGAGCCTGCTTCTGAAGTGGTGAAACTATCTGCACCGATCGCATTAGACGGCGATCGCGTTTCTCAAATCTTGGTCAAACAAGGCGATCGCGTTCAGAAAGGTCAAGTGATTGCCATCTTGGATTCACGCGATAAGCTCCAAGATGCACTGAATCAAGCGCGTGAACAGGTTCGAGTTGCAGAAGCAAAACTAGCACAAGTCAGAGCAGGCGCAAAGTCTGGAGAGATTGAAGCGCAGCAAGCAACGATTACGAGGTTGCAAGCCGATCGCTCTGGAGAAATTGCGGCTCAAGCAGCAGAAATCAACCGCTGGGAAGCTGAAGTGAGAACGGCACAGGCGGAGTTCGATCGATTTAACAAGCTCTATCAACAAGGCGCGATCGCAGCTTCTAATTTAGACAGTAAGCGGTTAGCTTTAGATACGGCGCGATCGCAACTCAGACAAGCGCAGGTTAAACAAAATCAAGCTGCGAATTCACTCGAAGCACAGTTGAGTGAGGCAAGAGCAAACCTAGATCGAATTGCGGAAGTTCGCCCGGTGGATGTGGAGCCAGTTGAAACAGAAGTGAGAAGTGCGATCGCGGCAATGAAACGGGCAGAAACGGAACTCGAACAAGCTTACATTCGTGCTCCGATCGCAGGTCAAATTCTTAAAGTTCATACTCGTGCAGGTGAAAAGATTAGCAACTCTGGAATTGCAGATTTAGCGCAAAATGATCAGATGGTTGCTGTGGCGGAAGTCTATCAGAGTGACATTGCCAATGTGAAAGTTGGACAGAATGCAGTGATTACGGGACAAGGCTTTGAGGGAGAATTGCAGGGGAAAGTTTCGGCGGTTGGATTGTTAGTGAATCAACAAGAGGTATTTAGTAACCAACCAGGAGAAAACCTCGATCGACGAGTGGTAGAAGTGAAGATTCGCCTCACGCCGGAAGCAAGTCAACAAGTTTCAGGATTGACTAATTTGCAAGTTCAGACCGCGATTTTGCTGAACTAATGGATAACGAACGTTCGATTTAAGGAGTGAGAAGCATGGAAATTGTGAAATTGGCGCGATCGCAAACGTTAGAAGCCTCGAAAACGCTGAGTGATGCGTTTAGTCGTGATCCAGTAGTTGGGCACTTTTTGACAGATGAGCCAGCGGAAAAACTCAAAGCACTGCAAGCGATCGCGCTAAAGCTGATTCATTACTGTGAGTCACACAATCAGATCTATACAACTAGCGATTCTGTGAAAGGCATTGCAATGTGGTTGCCACCGGAAGCGTCTTCTTTTTCGTTGACTGAACTGTGGCGTTTAGCAGCATCGGGAGCATTGACGATTCCGTTTTACATGCGTTGGGATCGGATTGTTCAAGCGATATCATTCATGGTTGAAGAAATGATGCAACGCGGACAACGACGAGAGCCACACTGGTATCTAGCCATGTTGGGAGTTGGATCTCAGTATCAAGGTCAAGGCATTGGTGGACAGTTACTTCAGCCGATTCTAGAACGTGCCGATCGCGAAAAGTTGCCTTGCTATTTGGAAACTTCCACTGAAGGTGCAGTGGGATTTTATCAGCGTCAAGGATTTGAAATTCTGCACGTTGGAAAGGTTGGGAATCAGTTGCCTTACTGGACGATGAAGAGAACCCCAAGCGTGTGAAGGAGAGTGTCATGGATACGATGAAGGTTTACCTCGATCAGATTGGACGAATTCCGCGTTTAACTCCAGCGCAGGAAATTGAACTCGGTCGGCAAGTGCAGAGATTAGAGAAGCTTTATGAACTTCGACAACCCACACTTGAACAATGGCAAAAAGCAGCGAATCTATCAGCCGAAGAGTTACAAAGCGCGATCGCACAAGGAGAACGCGCCAAACGCAGAATGATCGAAGCCAACTTACGATTAGTTGTTTCGATCGCTCAACACTTCCAGAATCGCAATCTAGAACTCTCAGATTTGATCCAGGAAGGTAACTTAGGATTGCAGCGCAGCGTTGAAAAGTTTGATCCGTCGAAAGGCTATCGATTTTCGACTTATGCTTACTGGTGGATTCGTCAGGCGATCAGTCGAGCGATCGCACAAAAAAGCCGTTCGATTCGGATTCCAATTCATTTGACTGAGAAACTGAGTCAGATTTACAAAGTTCAGCGATCGCTGTCTCAGTCGTTGGGCAGAACTGCAACGATTACAGAAATTGCTCAAGCGCTTTCAATGAGTTCGATTGAAGTTCGAGAAGCTTTATTAGCCGTTCGTCGTTCAGTCTCTCTAGATGTTCCGATCAATGATCAAAACACGAATTTGGGTGATTTGTTGCCGGATGAGGGAGAGTTACCGGATGAAACGGTACTGAGATCGATGTTGCGAGAAGATTTATTGAATTTACTCGGACTGTTGCCTGTTAAACAGCGCGAAGTGATGGCTTTGCGGTTTGGATTGGAAGATGGAGAAGCTTTGAGTTTGGCTCAAGCAGGTCGAAGAATGAATTGCAGTCGGGAAACAGTGCGATCGCTCGAAAAAGCCGCGATGAAAACATTGCAGCAGCACAAAGTGCGATTGCAGGAATATGTTTTGGTATAGGTGAAACATGAACTGTAAAACTCTCATGGTGTGGGGGCGATTTGCCCGAAGACAGCTTTCACCGTGGTTCATTCTGATTCAATCTAGTCATCGTGCAATTCGAGGCTGTCCCAATGGTCGATCGCGCTTCATGATCTCCCTTTCAAAGCTGAATTTTTCAGCTATCTATGATTTGCTTGATGATTTGATTCGCTATCCACCGTATTAGGAGCGTTTTATGCCTCGTAAAACACCGTTGGCATGGTTCCAGTTGATGAAAGAGAGAGCTAGGTTAGTTGTTGCGATCGCAGGAATCGGTTTTGCCGATATGTTGATGTTTATGCAACTGGGCTTTCAAGATTCGCTCTATGATAGTGCAACCGTTCCTCATCGTTTGCTACAAGCGGATTTAGTGCTGATTGATCCAAGATTCAAAAGCTTGGCATCGTTTACGCCTTTTTCGCGGGAGCAGCTTTATCAGACAAAATCGAGCGATCGTGTTCAATCAGTGAGTTCGATCCGAATTGCAATGGGACAATGGAAAAATCCTGAAACGCGTTTAACCCGAAGCATTCTGATTTGGGGAATTGAGCCAAATGCACCAAGCTTTAAGCTTCCTGGATTGCAAGAGAACTTAGAGCCGCTGAAATTGCTAAATAATGTAGTCTTTGATCGCGTCGGTCGCCCTGAATTTGGCACGATCGCAGAAACCTTTGAGAAAAAAGGAACGGTTTCGACTGAACTAAATCAGCAACTGATTAACGTTAGCGGATTGGTCACAATGGGGGCATCGTTCACCGCTGATGGAAATGTGTTCATGAGCGATTCGACTTTCTTGAGATTGCACCGCGATCGACAAGCCAGCCAGATTGATATCGGATTAATCCAACTCAAAACAGGCTCAGATATCAAAGCAGTTCAAGCTCAGTTAAGTGCAACTCTACCGACTGTGAAAGTACTCACTCCTGAAGAGTTCGCAGCGATCGAGCGGAACTATTGGGAGAGTCAAGGAACAATTGGATTTATCTTTGGAATTGGTGTGATTGTTGGCTTTATTGTTGGAACGGTGATTGTTTATCAGATTCTCTATACTGATGTAGCGAATCATTTGCCTGAGTATGCGACGTTAAAAGCAATGGGATATAGCGATCGCTTTTTGCTCAATGTTCTACTTCAAGAAGCACTCATTTTAGCTGTTCTCGGTTTTATTCCTGGTTTTGCTGTTGCAGTTGGATTGTATCAACTCACTTACGCTGCAACTTTACTACCGATTGCAATGACCGCAAATCGAGCAATCACAGTTTTTGTGCTGACTGTTGCCATGTGTTCGATTTCGGGTGCGATCGCAATGCGAAAACTTCAAGCTGCTGATCCGGCAGATATTTTCTAACGATGAAACCAGTCATTTCTGTTCAAAACTTGAATCATTACTTTGGTCAAGGCAACCTGAAAAAGCAAGTTCTGTATGATGTTAGTCTGGACATCAATGCAGGCGAAATCGTGATTATGACGGGACCTTCAGGATCAGGGAAAACAACCCTGCTCACGCTTTTAGGTGGATTGCGATCGGCGCAAGAAGGTAGCTTAACGATTCTAGATCAAGAAATCCGAGGAGCTACGAAACAACAATTGACCCAACTTCGGAAAAACATCGGCTATATCTTTCAAGCACACAATCTCATGACGTTTCTCACAGCAAAGCAGAATGTGAGAATGTCGCTGGAATTGCACGATCGATATCTCAATCAAGATATAGATGCAATGGCGGTCTCGATGTTGGAAACGGTTGGATTAGGGCATCGAGCAGACTATTACCCGGATGGATTGTCTGGAGGACAGAAACAAAGAGTCGCGATCGCACGAGCCTTAATCAGTCATCCTAAAATCGTTCTAGCAGATGAGCCGACTGCTGCACTTGATAAAAAATCCGGTCGCGATGTGGTGGAATTGATGCAGAAACTTGCTAAAGAGCAGCACTGTACAATTTTGCTAGTAACACATGATAATCGGATTTTAGATATTGCCGATCGCATTGTTTATATGGAAGATGGGCGATTAGTCAGCGATGGGAAAAGTGCGATCGCCGCAGTGAACTAGTGTTTTCAGGGAGGTTGCCACATTGAAAACGATCGTGGAAAATCTCAAAATTTAGCGATCGTCACCCTCCACCAAGCGTTTGCTACAATTTTGAACATTGCCAGTGCTCACCGTTCAATGGAGAGTTTGATGAAACCACCGAATGCACTATCTACGCCGTTATTGCTCCAGGAGTGGCAGTGGGTCGCTGATCCTGTAGGCTATATGGAAAATGCGGCTAAACAGCATCCTGATATGTTCTCAGCAGGGCTTCTTTCGGGTCGTCATCTGGTGTTTGTCAATCATCCACAAGCGATTCAGGAAGTTCTGACGAGCGATCGTAAACGCTTCATTGCTCCCGGTGAATCGAATCGAATTTTGTCTCCGTTGATTGGAGATGCTTCGGTGATTATGTTAGATGGCGATCGACATAAGCGCCGTCGTCAACTTTTGATGCCTCCCTTTCACGGTGAACGGATGCGAGCGTATGGAGATCTGATTTGTCAGCTCACTGAAAAAGTGATGAGTCAGCATTCGATCGCACAACCGTTTAATATGCGATCGACGATGCAAGAGATCTCTCTACAAGTCATTCTAGAAGCGGTGTTTGGCGTGACTGGAGGAGAGCAGTTTGAGCCACTTCGAGCGGCAATTACTAAAATGTGTGAATTGTTTCACAATCCTCTGAGTGCCAGCTTTTTGTTTTTCCCCTGGATGCAACGGGATTTAGGAGCTTGGATGCCTTGGGGTCGGTTTTTGCGCGATCGTGGCGAGATTGATAAGCTGCTGTATGCCGAAATTGCCGATCGTCGTCGGCAAGATAATCGCGATCGAGTCGATATTCTCTCGATGTTGCTGGCAGCACGAGACGAAAACGGTGAACCTATGACAGACCCGGAACTACGCGATGAACTGATGACCTTGCTGTTTGCAGGTCATGAAACCACTGCAACCGCAATGGCATGGGCACTGTACTGGATTCATCACTTGCCAGAAGTGCGCGAGAAATTGCTGCAAGAAATCGCGGCACTCGGTGATGATCCTGATCCGATGTCGCTCGCTCGATTACCTTATCTCAGTGCGGTTTGTAATGAAACGCTCCGACTCTATCCGGTTGCAATGTTGACCTTTAGCCGCATCGTCAATGAACCGCTAGAACTATTGGGACATCCGCTTCAACCCGGAACGGCTGTAGTGGGCTGTATTTACTTGCTACACCACCGAGAAGATCTGTATCCAGATTCGCACCAATTTAAGCCAGAGCGCTTTTTAGAGCAGCAGTTTTCTCTATTCGAGTTTATGCCGTTTGGAGGTGGGGCGCGGCGCTGTATTGGGGAAGCTCTAGCTATGTTTGAAATGAAGCTAGTACTCGCAACGATTCTGTCACGCTTTGAGCTTGCACTGGTTGATCGTCGTCCTGAAGTTCCGCGCCGTCGAGGGGTGACACTGGCTCCCTCTGGAAAAGTGAAGATTCAGATTGTGCGAAAAAAACCTGTTTCCGCAGCGATCGCACAAACTCCTTCATGAGTGTCCTGATACGAGATGCAAAAAGATACATTCACCAAGGCGATCGAGCCTATTCTGCTGAAGCATCACATTCCTGGAGCTACGGTTGCAATTCGGATCAATGGCGATCGCTTTTTTGAATCTGGAGTTGGGTATCAGGAGGCTGATTACACTATTCCGATAACCAGTGATGCGAATTTCTACATCTACAGCGTCACAAAGACTTTGCTGGCAACAGTCACGATGAATCTCGTCGGTAAAAGGGTGCTGGATTTAGATTGTTCTGTGCAATCATATCTGCCTAATTTCCCGTTAGATGCTGCAATTACACTGCGTCACTTACTTAGCCATACAAGCGGACTTCCTGACTATGGTGGAATTGTTTCCTATTCTGATGCAGTTAAATTCACTCCTACACAACCCTGGTCAAGTCAGGAGTTTCTTAATCTCATTCAAACTGAGGGTCTTCGTTTTGCACCCGGAACAGATTGGGCTTACTCCAACATCGGTTATGTGGTTCTGAGATGTATTCTCGATTGCATCACCGGATTATCGATACAGCAACTTTTAGATCAAATCATTTTTAGCCCGTTAGAATTGCGAAAGACTTTTGTACCTGGCACGCTCGAAGATGTTACGGTTCTAACTCCCGGATATACACAATTCTTTGGTGGAACAGAACTACAAGATATGTCTTCTCTTTATCATCCAGGTTGGGTATCGCATGGAGTTGTTATCTCAACTGCTCCAGAACTTGCAAAAATCATTGATGGTCTATTTCACAATCGAATTCTAAGCGCTGAACTGGTGAATCGAATGCGATCGCCCATTCACATTTTCGGAAAGTTCCCGATGTTTGAACAATTTGCCTATGGATTAGGACTGTTTCTGGATGTGGAGCCAAACATTAGTGGACATACCGGAGAAGGTCCTGGCTACTCGGTTGCAGCATTTCACTTTCCAGACCTTGTTGGACATCAGACCACGATCGTAGCTATGGCGAATCGAGACAAATCCGATTTTGGACTTATCATGGTCTACAAACTTGCCGAAGTTTTAAGAAATCACTTGAGCGAGTTCGCTTGAGCGACGATCGCTTTAATCAATCCATCTAAAGTGAACTCCGACGCTTCGATTTCAACTCGTCCGAGTAAGGCTCGACAAGTTTTAGACGTTTGAGGACCGATCGAGGCAAATTTAATCGCCTTCAAATATTCAGTCCATTGATCCCCGATCGCTTTTTCCAGCAGTTCACAAAAATGTTTCACCGTTTTAGAACTAGCAAACGTGACTAAATGAACCGCGTGATCTTGAATCGCTGCGATCGATTTTGCATCCGGGATGCTCGGACAAGTCGATTGATAGGCGGCAACTTCGGTCACGATCGCACCTCGATCGCTAAACGCTCTGACCAGAACATCGCGCCCACCCGTTTCAACCCTGGGAAAGAGAATTTTTTTCCCTTCCACCGACTCCGGAAAATTGATCACCATCGCATCCGCGACGAATTCAGGCGGAATAAAATCAGGCTGCAATCCTCGCTGTCGTAATCGTTGGGCTGTCTTTTCCCCCACGACTGCAATCTTAATCGCTGCCAGTCCACGCACATCCTGAAGCTGAGAAGCTAACCGCTCGAAAAAGTAATCGACTGCATTCGTGGACGTGAGAATCAGCCAATCGAACTCAGTCAAAGTCGCGATCGAGCGATCCAACTCATCCCAACTCGACGGAGCCACGATTTCGATCGTCGGCATCTCGATCACTTTTGCACCATAATTTTGTAACGAGTAAGCAAACTGGCTCGACTGTCCCGCTGCGCGAGTGACGACAATCGTTTTTTCAAATAATGGAAGATTCATAAGAACGATCGTAGTCTAACAACTTCTCCAATCACGATGACACAGGGCGACAATCGTTGCGGATTCACCAACGACAAGATTTCAGAAAGTGTACTACTCCAAATTTCTTGTTCTGGATGTCCCGCCCAGCGAATGATCGCGATCGGAGTCTCTTTTGATTTTCCCTGATGGCGTAGCTGTTCGACAATTAAGGAAAGATGTTTTCCTCCCATGAGAACGACGAGGGTGTCGAGTTGGGCGAGGGCTTGCCAGTTTAGTCGATCGGGTTCATGGGCTGTGATGACCGTGAATCCGCGACTGAGAACGGGATCAGTGAGGGGAATGTTGGCGAATAAGGGAGCCGCTAATGCTGAAGAGATTCCGGGAACGACTTCGTAGGCGCATCCTGCCGATTTGAGTGCCTGAATTTCTGAAGTGGTGCGTCCGAAGATGAAGGGATCACCGCTTTTGAGACGGACGACTTGTTTTCCTTGTTGGCATTGTTCGACCAATAAGCGATCGATATCCGCTTGTTTCATGCTCGGTTGTCCGCCCCGTTTGCCGACATTGAGTTTAAGACAGGTTTCGGCAACAAGTTCGAGAAATTGCGAATCGACAAGCGCATCGTAAACGAGAACTTCGGCTTGGGTGAGTAATTGATAGGCTCTCATTGTGAGATTGCCGATGTCGCCGGGACCTGAACCGACAAGGAAAACTTTGCCTGACATAATTTATCGCCGAATAAATGCCAGTGGATCTTCTGCCACCCACCCCAATTTGGAATTCGATCGCACTTCAAAATGTAAATGCGGTTGGGAGATTGTCGGGGTTCCGGTTTGTCCAACGGTTCCGACGATCGCGCCTCGCTTGATCTTTTGTCCGACTTTGACATTAATCTTCGCTAACTGAGCATATCGGGTTTGATAGCCTTGCTGATGATTAATCACAACTAAATTTCCGTATGCACCTTGATTTCCCGCAAATGCAACGGTTCCATCACCGATCGCTTCTACAGAAGTCCCCACATTTGCCAGCATATCGATGCCACTGTGAAAAACAGGTTTCGTGGTTCCATTCGGCAAATACCAGCCAAAACCAAGCGCGATCGACGAGTTTCCTTTGAGCGGCGAACCGGATAAAACGCTAGACACTCCGACTAAGGTAGGCTTTGCGCCTTCATTTGGCGACCAGTTCACACCGGGAACAAACACGACTTTTGGCGATTGCTGACAGCCGTTCACTTCATACAGCACATCCGGTCGAACTCGATACCGCGCTGCTAAATCCTTCAAACTCTGTCCAGTCGGAACTTCTACGCGAATCCCGTTATAAGGCGGAATCAATAAAGTCTGTCCAGGGGTCGCTTTGCCCGATCGGACATTCGGATTTAGCCCCATAATCGTCGCCGGAATCAGATTGTATCGAGACGCGATCAACTCTAGCGTTTCTCCTGATTTCACCGTATGCCGCGATAATCGGGACAACGCAGGAGCCGGACAGCCCGCTTCTTGTGCCAATCCTTGCGATCGTGCGATGGGTAACGTTCCCAAACTTAAAATTCCAGCCAGAATCAACCCACGGTACTGCATAACTTGATTGATATAGTGCTGCCGTTTTTTGAACGAGTCTAGCATTTGGTTGTTTCAAATTGGGCTAAACGATCTGCTGTTTTAAGAATGGGATCAGAACTTCACTCACCTTCTCGTGCCAGTCTTCTTGTGGATAATGTCCAACTTCATCGAGTTCGACCAGGTGCGATTTAAAAGAGTCCGCCAGGTCGATCGATAACCAGCGATCGCGCACTCCCCACCCAATCAGTAACGGTTTCTGCCAATTTGCCAAACCCGATTCGATTTCTGCGGTTGCTTGTTTAAGTTGCAAATTCTGAATAATCGCGAGTAACGATCGACCCACATCCGATGTTTTCAGCCAGGGACGGCGATAAATATCTAAATCCGCGTCTTCGATTCGATAACCGCCTCCGCCTTCTAAAGTGCGATCGACGAGTAACGGATCTTGTGTCATCATGTCGCCCACGAGCGGAATTCCCATCTGTCGGAGCTTCCAGGGAAGTTTCGCATCTTGAGCGATCGGACAATTAAAAATTGCTAGTCGTTCGACTTGTTCGGGATGCCTCAGCGCGTATTGAATTCCGACTGAACCGAGAAAGCCTTGGGATACGATCGACACTGTTTCAAATCCGAATTGAGCAATTAAGGCTTCGAGTGCATCAATAAAGGCATCGGGAGTATAAGCGAAATCTCGACGATCCGGCATACTCGAATATCCACAACCAATCCAATCGGGCGCGATCGCTCTAAATCCCTGTTCTGCCAATGCGGGCAACACATTTCGCCAACTGTAGCCCTGAGACACCAAGCCGTGCAGCAAAATGACCGGAGTGCGGCTCTGATTTGTCGGTTCTGCCTCACGGTAAAACCAGTTCAGCGCTCCGACTTCAATTCGCTTGCCCTCGACCATTTGACTGCTCCTGCTCTTTCGAGTGAGCTTACCGCGTTTCGGGTGCAGAATCTATTGTCAAAAATCTATGACACATCTATCTTTTTGTAGTTCTTGATACAGAATTTTTCTGATATAGTAGTCATGTAATCAGAAATGGAGACAGAGTTATGTCGATTCAAGATCAAGCACGCGCCCTGATGACCCGTCACCGTCAAATGGTTCGCAATCGTGAGCAGTCCATGTTGACTCGCCAAGCCAGCGAGATTGGAATGCCCGCAGAATCTGCACAAGTCGTGCACAATAAGACCTCCAATGTTGAAGGCTACGATCGCAGCAATGTGGGTTTGAGCTAATTAGAACTGAATGATTATCTTGACTAGGCGTTCTTCATCCGAGGAGCGCCTTTTAATTTGCGTTTTTAGCGAACCGCGAATCCAGAAAATATGTCAAAGTAAAATTGTGTAGCTATTGTAAATTGTCACGATAGCGGCTTTCTGTTGAAACGGATTCCTCATAAAACTTAAAGAGAACTCAGGGTTTTTTCTCAAATCTGTCGTTGCTGAAGTTTCTGCTATGAATAGTGCCTTTCTCACCCGCCTTCACAGTCCTGAGCGCCCCGTTATCGTCTTTGATGGTGCGATGGGAACGAATATCCAATCCCAAAATTTAACCGCTGAAGACTTTGGTGGAGCCGAGTATGAAGGCTGTAACGAATATTTAGTGCACACGAAACCGGAAGCGATCGCGAAAGTTCACCGCGATTTTCTCGCAGCAGGCGCGGATGTAATCGAAACTGATACGTTTGGCAGTAGTCCACTCGTGTTGGCTGAATACGGACTGCAAGACCTAGCGTACGATTTAAGTAAGAGAGCCGCAGAATTAGCGAAACAGTGTACCGCAGACTTTTCGACTCCTGAAAAACCGAGATTTGTAGCGGGTTCGATCGGACCTGGAACGAAGCTTCCGACGCTCGGACATATTGCGTACGACGAATTAAAAGAGGCGTTCACCGTTCAGGCAGAAGGCTTGTTTGATGGTGGGGTCGATTTGTTCATTATCGAAACTTGTCAAGACGTTTTACAAATCAAGGCAGCGTTGAACGCTGTTGAAGCTGTATTTGCGAAAAAAGGCGATCGTCGTCCGCTGATGGTTTCAGTGACGATGGAAGTTCAGGGCACGATGTTGGTCGGAACCGATATTAGCGGTGTGTTATCAATTTTGGAGCCGTACCCGATCGACATTCTCGGTTTGAACTGTGCGACCGGACCCGATCGCATGGCAGAACACATCAAATATTTGACCGAAAATGCTCCCTTCGTTGTCTCTTGTATTCCCAACGCAGGCTTACCCGAAAATATCGGCGGTCACGCTCACTACAAATTAACGCCCGTTGAACTTCAGATGTCATTGCATAAATTCATCGAAGATTGGGGCGTTCAAGTGATCGGGGGCTGTTGCGGGACTCGTCCAGCACACATTCAAGCACTGGCTGAAGCTGCCGCAACAATGACCCCAAAAGCGCGGAAAGTTCGCATTGATGAACGCGCTTGGATGAATGGTCAAGTGTATGAGTCTGAAACACCTAGACCAACGCTTGGATACACACCTTCAGCAGCATCGATTTACACAGCACAACCATACGAGCAAGATAATTCTTTCCTGATCGTGGGTGAACGCTTGAATGCCAGCGGATCGAAGAAAGTTCGAGAATTGCTGAATGCGGATGACTGGGATGGACTGATTGCGATCGCAAAATCCCAAGTCAAAGAAGGCGCACATGTCCTTGATGTCAACGTCGATTATGTCGGGCGCGATGGCGAACGGGATATGAAAGAATTGGTGTCGCGACTCGTAACGAATGTGACACTTCCCTTGATGCTTGACTCGACCGAATGGCAAAAGATGGAAGCAGGCTTAAAAGTCGCGGGCGGGAAGTGCATTCTCAACTCGACCAACTACGAAGACGGCGATGAACGATTCTTCAAAGTGTTAGAACTTGCAAAAGAATATGGTGCGGGAGTTGTCATTGGTACGATCGACGAAGAAGGTATGGCACGTACCGCCGAGAGGAAATTCCAAATCGCTCAACGTGCCTATCGAGATGCGTTAGAGTTCGGAATTCCGCCGCATGAAATCTTTTTTGATACGTTGGCGCTACCGATTTCAACCGGGATCGAAGAAGACCGTGAGAATGCAAAGGCAACGATCGAATCGATTCGGACGATTCACGAAAATCTTCCAGGGGTTCACTTCATGGTTGGGGTGTCGAACATCTCATTTGGTCTGAGTCCAGCGGCTCGAATCACGTTGAATTCGATGTTTTTGCACGAAGCGACGATCGCAGGAATGGATGGCGCGATCGTATCGGCTGCGAAGATTTTACCGATCGCGAAAATCGACCCCGCCCATCAACAAGTTTGTTTAGATCTGATTTACGATCGTCGTCGCTTTGACGGTGATATCTGTATCTATGATCCGCTCACGAAGCTGACTGAACTGTTTGAAGGTGTCAGTGCGAAAGAGGCTCGATCGAACAATACTTTAGCGGATCTTCCAGTCGAAGAACGCTTGAAGCAACATATTATCGACGGTGAACGCATTGGACTAGAAGATGCGTTGAAGATTGCCTTAGAGAACTATGAGCCGCTACACATCATCAATACTTTCTTACTCGATGGTATGAAGGTTGTGGGTGAATTGTTCGGCTCTGGCCAAATGCAACTCCCATTCGTGTTGCAGTCTGCGGAAACGATGAAATCGGCTGTCGCATTTCTCGAACCATTCATGGAGAAAAAAGCCGATGACAGCGGTAAAGGTAAGTTCTTGATTGCAACTGTGAAAGGTGATGTCCACGATATTGGTAAGAACCTTGTTGACATTATCTTGACCAACAACGGCTACAAGGTCATTAACTTAGGAATTAAACAACCGATCGATGCGATCGTTGATGCTTACAACCAGCACAAACCCGACTGTATCGCAATGAGTGGATTGCTCGTGAAGTCCACTGCATTCATGAAGGAAAATCTTGAAGTCTTCAACGAAAAAGGAATCAATGTTCCAGTGATTCTGGGTGGTGCAGCACTAACTCCGAAGTTCGTCTATGAAGATTGCCAGAATGTTTACAATGGTCAAGTGATTTATGGTCGAGATGCGTTCGCGGATCTAACCTTTATGGATCGCTTGATGCCTGCGAAACAAGACGGGCAATGGAGCGATACCGAAGGTTTCCAAGGTGAATTTTCGCAGTTCAATCAGAAAGGGCGAAAAGCGATCGAGCAAGCCGAACGTGAACTAAACGGCGAACCAGAAAAGAAATCTGATGAACCGGAAGTGATCGATTTAGTACGATCGGAAGCTGTCGCGATCGACATTTCTCGCCCGACACCGCCCTTCTGGGGAACGAAAGTTCTCAATCCCGAAGATCTTTCCGTGGAGGAACTCTTCTGGCATTTGGATCTGCAAGCTCTGATTGTTGGACAGTGGCAATTCCGCAAGCCGAAAGACCAATCGAAGGAAGAATACGATGCGTTTTTGAAGGAGAAGGTTTATCCGGTGCTCGATCGCTGGAAAGAACGCATTCGCACCGAAAGCCTGTTGCATCCTCAACTAATCTACGGTTACTTCCCTTGTGCCGCTGAAGGCAATTCTGTTTACGTTTACGATCCGTCTGTGATTGAAAAAGGCTTAACACCCGAAACCGCGACCCCGCTTGTAACCTGGACATTTCCGCGTCAGAAGTCCCTGCGCCGTTTGTGCATTGCCGACTTCTTCCGCCCGATCGCCGAAGATCAATTCGATGTTCTCCCAATGCAAGCGGTCACAATGGGACACATTGCCACCGAAGTCGCTCAAGAGCTTTTCAAAGCGAACAATTACACCGAATACCTCTATTTCCACGGTATGGCAGTTCAGATGGCGGAAGCTCTCGCAGAATGGTCACACGCTCGAATCCGTCGAGAATTAGGATATAGCGACTTGGAGCCGGACAACATTCGCGATATGTTAGCTCAGCGCTATCAGGGTTCGCGCTACAGTTTCGGCTATCCCGCTTGTCCGAACGTGCCCGACCAGTTCAAACAGTTAGAACTTCTTGATACTGCGCGGATTGGGATGACGATGGATGAGAGTGAGCAGCTTTATCCAGAACAATCAACGACGGCATTTGTAGTCTATCACCCGACTGCGAAATACTTTAGTGCGTAGTTATCGATCGATCCTGAGTAGGCGAGGTGTGAGTCATTGCATCTCGCTTGTTAATTTCTGAAAGTAAATTGAGCGAAAGGCTAGAAGTCAGACGAACAATCTGAGTGAAGTGTTGATGTAAAAGTTTCAGCCTTGGTATCGTAATCAAGTCGAGTCCGCTTGCTATTTTATAGACAGTCGATCGTAGAAACTCGTGATGCAAACCATTGAACTTTCAAAGCGCTACACGCCTGAAGAGTACTTAGCTCTCGAAGAAAAAGCTGAGGTTAAAAGTGAATATCACGCTGGAGAAATCATTCCAATGACGGGCGGATCGCTCAATCACAATCGAATTATCAATCGGATTTGTGCTTTCTTGCTGTCGGCACTACGCGGCAAAAATCATGAGCCTTTTAGTAGCGATGTTCGAGTGTGGATTCCGCAGTATGGGAGATTTGTTTATCCAGATGTGATGGTGATTGAGGGCGAACCAGTTCTTTATCAAAATAGAACCGATACTGTTGTGAATCCGAAACTCATTGTCGAAGTTCTGTCGAAATCGACCCAAGATTACGATACGACCGATAAGTTTAGATACTATCGATCGATTCCCGAACTTCAAGAATATGTCTTGGTGAATCAGTACTTGGTCGAAGTTCAGCAGTACACCAAAACCGATCAAGGATTTTGGATTTATCGCAGCTATGAATCGATCGAAGAACTCCTAAAGTTCGGCACGATCGAGGCTGAGCTGAATCTGACTGAAATTTACGAAGGCATTTCTTTTGATACCGCCACAGACGTATCGTGATTCTGCTTCAGGAAAACTACGTAGACGAATCATCATAAATATTTTGATTTGACAAAGACTCGCTTCAATCGCTTTGTCAACACGCAACAATCCGCTAGGCTATAGTCCACACAACTGCCTTGAGGACTGAAGCATGACGGCTGAAGGAGTTCGTAGAAAGTCGGCAACACGTCTAGGTATCGTGTCCGTAAATTCGACTGGGTACGTAGATGCCATGTTCAACTGCTTAGAGGCAGGCGAAATCGCAGTACCGCTAAAACACGGAGAAGATCACGATCGCATTCATGCCGCCAACGTCGATCGCGTTCTAATTCCTCAAAGCAACGGCAACTGGATGACCCGCAGTTTCAAAGGCTCAAACAGTTCTGACACTGCAATCATCTCGTTCACCTCCGGCACCGAAGGCAAACCGAAAGGCGTTCTCCTCAGCCATCAAAATTTATCGGATGTTGTGACTCGACTGAATCGCGTCATGCAGGTTGATGACACGATTAGCGAATATATTGGCGTTCCGGTGTATCACTCGTTTGGATTTGGGCGGTGTCGAGCGATCGCATCCACAGGCGGAAGATTTTACATTCCTGAATCGGGCTTCAATCCGGCTGAAATCGGCGCAATGTTGCGAAAAGGAGAGATTAACGCGATTTCAGCCGTTCCGAGCTTGTGGCGCGTTCTACTGTCGAATCCAGATTCCATTGGAAACGCAGGGCGGCAAGTGCGCTGGATTGAAATCGGCAGTCAATACATGAGCCGTCAAGAAAAAGAAGCGATCAAGGCTCTATTTCCTGAAGCTCGAATCGTGCAGCACTATGGATTGACCGAAGCTTCTCGATCGACATTGCTCGAAATTCACAAAACCGAAGGAGACGCGCTCGAATCGGTGGGAACTGCGATCGGGAGTGTCGAGATCAAACTGACTGAATCTGAACAAATTGCAATTCGCGGAAATCATGTCGCACACGCCTATCTGATTGATGGCGAGGAAGTGCCGATTCAAGACCAAGACGGTTGGCTGATTACAAAGGATTTAGGCAGCTTAGAGAATGGGCAACTTTACTACAAAGGACGCGCCGATGATGTGATCAACTGCGGTGGACTCAAGATACAGCCTGAAGCACTAGAAGCAAAGTTATTTGATCAAATCGGATACCTACCAGGGATTGCAATCTGTCGTAAACCTGATCCGATGCGGGGAGATGGTTTCTTAGTTGCGATCACGCCAGAGGTGACGATCGGCCCCGCCAAACTTCAAGAAGCGGTTTCTCAAGCAACTCAAGCTTTTGGAGTCAATGCAGGCAATTCGATTTCTGTCGTTGAAATCGATCGACTTCCCAAAACTGCAACAGGAAAAATTCAACGCCGCCAGCTTACTCAGTGGTATACCGACCAAAATCTAGAGCAACCTGCTGAACCTTCAGGCATCGGAAAAAGTATCAGTGCTGATTTTTGTCGGGTTTTGAATCTGCGGCAAGTTCAACCTGAAGACACGTTTATTTCACTCGGTGGCGACTCACTTTCTTATGTGCAGCTTGCGATGCAGTTTGAGCGGCATCTAGGCTATCTCCCGCAAGGTTGGGAACGCATGTCGATCGTGCAACTCGAAAAACTTTCACCGCAGCACGATCAATTTAGCCTGATCGAAACAAACATCATTCTGAGAGCGCTTGCCATTTTTGTAGTCGTGGCAGATCACGCTGAATTGATGGATTTTGCAGGCGGTGCATTTCTTCTACTGATGATTGCAGGCGCAAACTTAGCCCGATTCCAATCTGAGGCATTGTTTCAAGGTCGATTGATTCAACCTATCTTTTCACTGTTGAAAAATTTAGTTACGCCGTATTTGATTATTTCGATCGCTTATCAACTTTGGAAGCGTGAACTAGATTTAGGTGTACTGTTCCTATTCAGCAATTTCATCAATCCAGAAGTCACCTCGATCTTTCCCATCTGGTTCATCAATCTCTTAGTTCAGGTGATTCTTGGATTTTCACTGCTTTTTGTCATAAAACCCGTTCGTAAATTTGCAGCGGTTTCTCCTTGGGAATTTGGATTGACTGCAACAATGCTCGGTGTTTTGGCAAAAGTGGGAATTTCATCGATTTGGAACACGACTTATTTGTACGATCGCGTTCCTCATATGTTGTTCTGGATTTTTGCCTTGGGTTGGACCATTCAATTTGCTCGAACCCAACAGCAAAAAGTAACGACGACAATGACCCTTTGGGCGATCGTTCCTGTGCTAGTTGCTCTAAATCACACCTATGCGGTATGGATGCTCATTGGAGGAACCTTACTACTCTGGCTACCCACCGTTTCAATTCCCCAAATCATCAAGTCTCCACTGCAAGTTCTGGGAGCAGCAACTTTTTACATTTACCTGTTCCACATGACCTTCATTCACTTTGTTGCCAATGTTGCACGCATTGAGAATCCCTGGCTAAACACCGCAGCAGGAGTTTTAGGAGGGGTTTTAGTTTGGGCAGGAGTTCAAGCAGTGCAGCAATTTCGAGCGAGCAAGCGATCAACCGTTACGGCAGAAACTTGATCAATCTCAACTGCGATCGCTTGTTCAAAACCTAGTACCTGCTCCTAATGGAATTGGCACTACTCGCATGGAGCCATGAACATTCCAGCAAACGAGGACGGATGCAACCCTCCACTAGAGACGACTTGGCATGAAACGTGGGGCGCGACATTCCGACAGTTGCCGCAGAATGTTCCATTAACTGAGACGATCGCGCAGCGATCGCCAAATCACGAACTCATATTGATCTTGAAGCTCCTCTGCTAATTTGACTGAGAGCGACGTTTTGCCCACGCCGCCCATTCCTAACAGTGTCACTAAACGGCAATGGTCTTGCACGATCCAAGTTTGGAGAATTGCAAGTTCTTGAGTGCGACCGTAGAAAATGAAAACATCAACAGCTTCACTCCAATCAACCTTGTTTTGGCTGACAGCGTTTTCAGTATTATATTTACCGTAGAATTATGAGTCCCATAAAAATTTCAGTATCTTTGCAGAGGCAATCTGACTTTTACCTGACTTTTGTCCGACCTTTACCGACTTTCAAATCAGCAATTTAGTGGTTAAATTTAATGCAATCAGCTACAGAAGTGCTGAGAGCAGTCCTGATTCGGGAAGAGTTTGTCGAAAATCTTTCCAATCCAATTTTCTAAGGGTGCAATGTCAGCAATTGGTTTTCGAGGGTTTTCCAATGAAGTTGATGCTCAATCTTCTCATTAGTCTGGTCGCTCTACTCCACCTTGGATTCTTGATCCTGGAAATGTTTTTGTGGACAACCGCAAAGGTTGCAGCAAATTTCAATCTGTCGCTGGAGCAAGCACACCTGATGGCACCCCTCGCAGCGAATATGGGACTTTACAACGGATTTTTAGCAGTTGGATTGATCTGGGCATGGTTCATCAAGCGTGTAGATCAGTCCGTTTGCAAACTGTTTCTGCTGTTCATCGTGATAGCGGGTGTGTATGCTGCCATTACCATCAAGCTATCGATCCTGTTTGTGCAAGCGTTACCTGCTGCGATCGCTCTCCTTCAGCTTGTATTAAGACCACAAGCTGAACAAACACCGTCGGGATATCATCCTTAAGCTCAAGCTGCTACTCCCAATTAAATAAATCGACTTACCTGTACACTAAGGCAAGCTTATGACACGATCTTTAGAACTCTACAATGATGGTCGGCTTTATGAATTTGAAGATGATCAAACCGTCAAAGTCACTGAAACTCACGGACAAGTTAGAGCGCTCATTGAAGCTCTGCGATTTAGCATTGCTAGCACCTTTACGCTTGCTCTTCCCAATCAGCAACCACCCAACGTACCAGCAACTCGTGCAGCTTCAAAGCATCTCAATGCAGAAGGCTTTAAGTTATTAACTACCTTCGAGGGCTGTCGATTAGAAGCTTATGATGATGGGGTTGGGGTCTGGACAATTGGCTACGGACATACGCGTGGTGTGTTTCAAGGAATGACCATTAATCAGGCTCAAGCAGAGGAATTCCTGCGAGAAGATTTAGAGCAATTTGAATCCTATGTTGAGGATGCGGTTAGCGTCACCCTAACTGATAATCAGTTTTCGGCATTGGTCTGCTTCTGTTTCAATGTCGGACCTGGGGCAGAAGGGTTTGGTGGCTCAACGCTGCTGCGGCTTCTGAACACCGGAGATTATCAAGGTGCGGCAAACCAATTGATCAGATGGAACAAAGCAGGCGGCGAATCCTGGTTAGGTCTAACCCGACGACGACTGGCTGAACGCGCCCTGTTTCTAAGTTCACCTTGGCAATCCTTCGTAAACTATGAGGGAACGGGTGAGGAAGTTGTCGGGTTAGCCACAAAAGCACCTCGCACTTTAAGACTGACAGAGCCACTGATGCAAGGTGAGGATGTGCGTCAGGTGCAAGAAGCTTTGGTCAGTGCAGGCATTGCCCTAAAAGCAGATAGCTTCTTTGGCAAAGATACTGACAAAGCAGTAAAGCAATTTCAGCAACAACACAACCTCGAAATGGTAGATGGCGTGGTTGGCGCAGCAACTCGGAAAGCTTTAGGGCTACCTGTTTAACCTTGGAATACTGGAGAATCTCATGTGTAGTTTAGAATCGAAATCCGATCGTACGTCCCAAATTATTGTTGAAGACTGTGAACAATTTGATGATAGTGCATTTCCGAGAGCAAGCTATGTTGGAAAACTCAGCGATGCTCCGGGTGAATCAACCGCGATCGCGAACGCGCTATCCCAACAGATCATCCACCAGATGAATCTGATCGTTCCCAATATACTGGCGAGCTTTGATGACTTGAACATTAATGCAGGAGAAGCTGCTTACCCGCTCGTGCAATTGAAAGCAAAACAGGCACTGCAAAAAGCGATTCAAGAGCGTGGACGAACAATGGTTCTGAATTCAGGCTATCGCACGATCGCACAACAATTCCTGCTTTATAGTTGGTATCACGGTCGCAGTCCAGTTGCTCCAGTTGGAGCCAGTAATCATCAGGATGGTTTGGCGATCGATATTGAAGATGCAAGAGGCTGGGAGCCGTATCTAGAGAAGTATGGCTGGTATCCGTTACCGGGAGATCCGCCCCACTTTGACTTTGATCCTGATAGTTCACACGGCACTCAAGAACTTGGCAAAACCGCAGTTCTGGCATTTCAGCAGCTTTGGAACAAGAACAATCCGAGTGAGCCGCTCAAGGAAGATGGGTTGTATGGAGGCAACACAGCAGATGCCTTGAGTCGATCGCCTGCTCAGGGATTTGACAAAGCACCTTGGGATGACAATCCTAGACTCCTCCGCCTCAGCAAACCGTTGATGGAAGGCTCAGATGTTCTCCGGCTTCAGCAAAAGCTAAACCTGGCGGCTGATGGCGTATTTGGATCGAACACGGATAAAGCAGTGAAAGCATTTCAACAGCAAAAGAGCCTAACCGCAGATGGCATCGTTGGTGCCAAAACATGGACAGCTTTGGCTTGAGTTTGAACTGTTTTAGAATAAGCGTTGTTGCATCTTACCCTAAGCGATCGTCACTTAGAGCGATGATGCAGCAGCGCTTCAGCTCGTGATCACACCTGTAACTCGATTAATCCGATGACTGACCAAACACCTAATTTGTATGCTCTGCTGATTGGCATCAATTGCTACCGACCCAACCGCTTGTCAGATGGAAACTCCTATAAAAATCTGGGCGGCTGTGTGCGAGACATTCAACACGTTGAGGCACATTTAACACAAGTTCTAAAAGTCCCTCAAAGCCAGATTCTTAAACTCACTTCCACCAGCAGCGATCCTGAATCGCGTGAACCAGTGGAATCGATTGATCGACTAGCGACCTACGCAAACATCGTAGCAAAGTTCAAGCAGCTAACCGAGATGGCTCCAGCAGGTGCCCAGGTCTATGTTCACTATTCTGGACACGGTGGGCGGGCAAAAACCGTGTATCCCAAGATTAAGGGTAGAGAAGATGCGATCGATGAAGGACTGGTTCCGGCTGATATTGGTGAGAGCCAGTATCTTCGAGACATTGAACTGGGTAATCTGCTCAAGCAAATGGTCAAGAAAGGACTCATTACGACTGTCGTTTTAGATTGCTGCCATTCTGGAGGTGCAACACGCGGAGATGCTGAGGTTCGCGGCGTTGAAGGGGTCGATACCACCCCTCGACCTCTAAAGAGCTTGGTTGCTTCTGAGGAGAACTTAGCAAAGACCTGGCAAGAACTCACAGAGGGAACTCGTGGACTAGAGCCAGGGCGATTGCTGCCCGATAGCAAAGACTATGTGCTACTGGCGGCTTGCCGTCCCAATGAGCTTGCTTATGAGTACGCCTTCGATCGTACAGGTGGCGAACGGAATGGCGCACTGACCTACTGGTTATTAGATATTCTGAGACAAAAAACTCCCGGATTAACCTACAAAGATATTCAAGATTTTCTCAATGCTAAGATTCATAGTCAATTTTCTCAGCAAACCCCTATGTTAATGGGAGAAGGGAATCGAGAAGTGTTTGGGACAGAATTTGGCACTGCTCACTATGCCGTGACGGTCATGAAGGTGGATGAGACTGATAGACGGATTTTAATGAACACGGGGCGGGCAGTTGGTTTACGCGAGGAGACTTCTTTTGCGATCTATCCATTCGGGATCAAAGACTTTTCTCAGGAGAATCGAATTGCAGTTGCCACTGTTGTCGAGGCAGGTGCAACTGAGTCTTGGTGTACAGTGGAAGTGATCGACAACAAGCCACCAGTAAAACAGAGCGATCAGGCAGTGCTTTTAGCAGCATCAACAAATTTAGTCCGGAGAGTCCATCTCGACTCCACTGAACGCACTACTCCAGAGGAAGTGTCAGCCCTACAAACAGTACGAGATGCTCTAAAAGACAACAAATGGATTGAATTAGAGAGCGATAAACCGATTCATTATATCGTATCTCTCAATCAAAGCGGAGAGTATGAGATTTGTGATTCTGCTGGAAAGCCTTATCCGAATTTACGACCTGCGGTAAATTTAGGTACTCCAGACGCAGCTCAAACGATCGTGAAACGATTAGTTCATCTAGCAAAATATCAGGCGGCGGAACAACTCGCGAATCTAGATAAGTCGTCTCCGTTAACCAGCAAACTAATCGTTGAATGGGTGGGTCAGCTAGAAAAATATGATCCAGAGGATGGAATTCCAGACATATCTACACTGAAGCCTTTTGATGATCCTAATGCTCCAATGAGCAAAGCAGATAAATGGATTTTCTTACGAGTTCATAATGGCTCTCCAAGCACCTTGAATGTTGCAATTTTGCATCTAGGTTCTAACTGGGCAGTCACCCAAATTCATCCCCATGATCCAGGTTCAAGATTTATCACACTCGAATCTGGTAATGAGGAAATTATTCCATTCAGATTGAGTTTGCCAACCGGATATACAGAAATGTTAGACACAGCAAAAGTGTTTGCGACAGTCGGTGAAGCAAATTTTCGGTGGTTAGAACTTCCCGCGATCGATCAACCGTTAACTCGCGGTGGCAATCTAGCTGGCAAAAATCCTAGCAATTCTTTAGAAGCACTATTGTCAACTATTACAGACGAAGCCCCTGAAACCCGCAGCTTGAATCCTGCGAAGTATCCGAGCAAGGAGTGGACGACAAAGCAGGTTACAGTAACAGTCAAAAGAGGATAGCTAGGAGGACAGCGATGGCATGGGATACCAGAACAAACTTTACTCGGAATCTGGCAGTCGTCATTGGAGTAGATGACTATGCAAGTAAAAGCATTCATAAGCTCAGTACGCCTGTGAGTGATGCTTCTGCCATTGCGGACTTGTTAGAAACGGACTACGCTTATCAGCAAATCAATCCAAAAACAGAAGTGATTCGTCTGTTGAATCAGCAGGCAACTCTTGTGGAAATTAGAGATGTTCTCACTAAAACGCTACCCCAACTACAGCCTAATGAGGGCGATCGCTTAATCTTCTATTTTGCGGGTCATGGCTTGCCACGCACCAATGAAGACGGTCCTGAAGGCTATCTAGTGCCCCAAGATGCTGACCCCGCCAATCCAGACTCCTTTCTGCCAATGCAGGAAGTTGCTGAGGAACTGAGCAAACTAGCATGTCATCATCTGCTGGTCATTCTCGATTGTTGTTTTGCTGGGACATTTCGCTGGGTGGGTCGTCGAGACCTGATCCCGGTTCTGAAAACCATTCATCGAGAGCATTACTATCGGTTTATTCGTTATCCTGCATGGCAGTTGATTACTTCTGCTGCTCACGACCAGGAAGCTCTGGATGTGGCGAAGTTGAATCAGGATAAACGGGGTGAAGTTTTGGGATACAACGATCGCCTGCATTCACCGTTCGCCCTTGCACTCCTAGAAGGCTTACAGTACAACAAAGACTCTCAGCGGCAAAATGCAGATTTAATTCCTGATGGAGTTGTTACTGCTCACGAACTATTTGTTTATTTAGAGAGACGGGTCAGTGAGTTGTCGAAAGAGCAACAAACGCCTGGGCTTTTTCCACTGCGGCGGGACTATGACAAAGGGGAATTTATCTTCACCGCGCCCAGATTTGATCCAGAAAAACAACTTGAGCCTGCACCGGAACTGAATGAGGAGAATAACCCCTACCGCGGTTTGAAGTCGTTTGATGAAAAACATGCTGCGTTCTTCTTTGGTAGACAGGTCTTGATTGAGGCTTTGGTCAAAAAACTTTGCCAACCGAACCAAACGCTTCATGTTGTATTAGGTGTTTCCGGCTCCGGAAAATCCAGTTTAGTCAAGGCAGGATTACTCCCTCGCTTACGAACGGATGAAGGTCAATGGTTCATTCTTGAGCCAATGCGTCCTCAATTGTCGCCATTTACAGCTTTGGCAAGAATACTATTGCCGATCGTAAATCCTGCTTTAATCGAGCAATTGCCGCAGGTCTGCTTTTTAGATGAAAAGCTGAAACAAAGTACTGCTCCGATAGCAGGTTGGGACAGTGCCAGACCTGAGACAAAACTGCTGCTGATTGAAGATTATTTCGTTCAGCTACAGGAACTTTGTTCAGTAGAAGAACAGCGATCGCTCACGAACCTACATCAATCACTTCTAACCGAGATTGAAGCGATCGCACAACAGCTTCAGCAAGATCCGCACTATCTTGGTAACGAAATTCAAAAGTGGAGCCAGACCCATCCTAATGCAACCCTGCTCCTGGTGATTGATCAGTTTGAGGAGCTGATTACGATGAGCCAAAGTAGTTGGATTGAGCGAGATCGCGCGTCCGACAGCAAACAACTGCCTTTCCTGGAACTGCTGCGAGACGCGATCGCAGTTTGTCCGCAGCAATGGCGAGTGGTAGTGACGCTGCGATCAGATTTTGAGCCGCGTTTTCTCGATTCGCCGTTACAAACATACTGGCAGGCGGCTCGGTTTCCAGTAAGGGCGATGAACTCAGATGAGTTGCGGCAAGCGATCGAGGGACCTGCATTAAAGCAGGCGTTGTATTTTGAGCCAGATAATTTAGTCGGAATGCTCATCGACGAAGTAGGGCAAATGCCAGGAGCATTACCGTTGCTATCTTTTACCCTCAGTGAGCTATACGTAAAGCTGCGAGAGCGGTGGACGAAAGATGAAAGTACCGATCGCGCTCTGCGGCTGCAAGATTATGAAGAATTAGGTGGCGTAGCGGGAGCATTGACTCGAAGAGCAACCGAGGAGTATGAATCATTGGGCAATCTCGAACGGGCAACGATGCGACGAGTCATGCTGCGAATGGTGACACTTAAGGGAAGCAGCATTGCACGGCGGCAAGTACCAGAAGTAGAGTTAGTGTATCCAAGCGAGACGGAGAATCGGCGGCGGGAGAACGTCATCGATCAACTCGTCAATGCGCGTTTGTTAGTCAAAGGGCAGGAGATGGGAAGAAACTATGTCGAACCCGCTCATGACTTACTGCTGCGCTGGAATCGGTTGCAAGAATGGATTGAGCAAGAGCAGGAAACTTTGGCATTGCAGCAACGTCTTACCCCTGCAGCGAACGACTGGTACAATGATGGACCTCTCTTGCCCGATGGCGATCGACTAGATCGATTAGAAAAACTCTTAAAGCAGAAAGATACTTGGTTGAATCGCCTAGAAATTCGGTTTATTCAGGCTAGTCTTGACTTTAGAGAACACCAAAAGCGAAGAGAGAGAGAGCTAACCGTCAGAACAGAGCTAGGGCAAAAAGCAGCGAGAGTCATGACGCAGCTTTCTATTAGTCCACTGGAGGCGATGACTCTAGCTATTCAAGCAACAGGGCAAAATTTAGAGGAGCTACCCCATGAAATGCTGACTTCTGTACAACGGAGCCTATACACCGTTATGAACAAGGCTCGAATTCCGAACATCACCTTTCAAGGACAACACACCCAAAAGATAACCTCGATCGCCTTTCATCCGACTAACCGATATGTGGTTAGTGGTAGTACAGATAAGACTCTCAGACTATGGAATTGGGAACAAGGTCTAGTTACACCTGCATTTGTGGGTCATGAGGGAGAGGTAAATGCTGTCGCATTTGGACATAATGGGCAGTACATCATCAGTGCTAGTGATGATGGAACGATTCGCCTCTGGAATTTTCAACTGCAACCGATTGGAGAGCCATTTGTAGGGCATCAGGGAGCGGTCACCTCAGTTGCAGTCAGCCCGGAAGGACAATACATTGTGAGTGGGGGAGCAGATGGAATGATTTGCTTCTGGAACTTACGAGGCGAGTTAATTCGGAAACCTCTCAACGGTCATCAAGGAGCAATTAACTCAGTTGCTGTTAGTCCAGATGGACAATACATAGTGAGTGGAGGAATTGACAATACAATTCGATTGTGGAACTCAAAAGGCAGATGGATCGGCGACCCCTTTGTAGGACATCAGGACAATACTTCAATCAGGAAAGGAGTATACTGCGCGATTTTTAGTTCAGACAGCCAATCGATCGCTAGCTGCGGTGCAGATTCAACCATTCGCCTGTGGAACTTAAAGGGTGAAGCTCTCATCTCGCAGCCTCTAAAACAAGGTGGAGTTGCTGCAATCTTATTCAGCCCAGATGGACAAAAAATAGTCGGTGTTGGTCATGGAATCTGCTCATGGACAGTCGAAGGTCTTCAGGTGGAGGAGTATTTTTCGCAAAACTCGTACTATATCAACTGTGTTGCTTTTAGCAATGATGGTCAACACTTTGTGACGGGAGAGAGTGGAAGCGCTATCAAAATTTGGGATTTAGAAAGAGATGAAATCGAAGCTTTTGCTGCACACGAGACAGAGATAGCAACTGTAACGTTTAGTCCAGAGGGACAGCAACTCGCGAGTGGCAGTTTTGACGAAACAATTCGGGTCTGGAACTTAGCGAACGCAAATGAGAAAATACTTGAGGTTGAAAAAAGCCGAATTTCTTCTGTTGCCCTGAGTCCAGATGGAACGATGATTGCGGGTGGTTGCGATGACTGCGAAGTGCGCCTTTGGAATCTCAAGGGTGAAGTCATCCGCTCTTTCGGTGAGCGAAAAGATACAAGATCAGTGGCTTTTAGTCCAAACAGCAATCTTGTAGCGAGTATGAACACTGACGCAGTTCACTTATGGGATGTGAATGGGAATTTGAAGAATAGTCTTCCCCTGCAAAGTTCAGCGAGTTCTAATCTGTTGGCTTTTAGTCCAGATGGGTCAGTGCTGGCATGTGGTTCTGGATTTGCGGTGCGCGTATGGGATTGGAGTAAAAATATAGTTCAGGCTTTACCTGGAGAAGCCGATAATGTGATTCAAAGTGTACGATTTAGCCAGGACGGGAAGACCATTATTACCAGCGATGTGGGTGGATCAGTATTTCTTTGGAACTGGAAAGAAGGAGATCGCAAACGGTTTAGACATTCAAATTCAGTTTACTCGGCTTGTTTTAGCCCCGATGGAAAAACGATTGTCAGTGGTGGGGGCAAAGCGTTTTTATGGGATAGTGACGGAAATCTTATTGCTACATTTCAAGGACGTGATCATGCAATTAACTCTGTAGCCTTTAGTTCAGATGGACGAATTATTGCTGCCGGGAGTTCAGAGGGAACTCTGCATTTGTGGCGAGGCAATTGGAAGGAATGGCTTCAAGTTTGTTGTAATCGCATTCGCAACCATAATTCCTTTAAAAATCCTCAAACTGATTTAGCAAAAGAAGTTTGTGAGATTTGTCGAAAATATGTCTGGAATGAGAACGATGTCTGAAATCTCTACTAGCGAGTTCCGAACACTCAATCCAGTCAAAGTTGAACCTGAGCCTGTAAAACAGGGACGATCGCTGGTTGTCGTCATCGGAATCAACACTTATGCTCATTGGCGAACCCTTAACAATGCGGTTCAAGATGCCTTGGGATTACAGCAAGCGTTGATTGACAAATTAGGGTTTACAGCACCGATCGCGCCTCTAATTGATGCTGCTGCAACACAAGAAGCGATCGAAGCTCTGATCGAAGAGCAACTGCATGAACTGCTGAAAGAGGATGATAGCCTGGTATTGTTCTTTGCCGGACATGGACACACCCGAATTGCTCAAGACTCAGAAGTAGGCTATATCATTCCAGTCGATGCCCGAATGCCTGATGAAGATAGAGAACATTGGAGCGACTATATTCGACTGAATCACTGGTTGGAGGAAGTGGCTGAACTACCAGCAAGACATATTCTTGTGATTCTAGATGCTTGTCACAGCGGGGTTGCCTTGGGAAGTGCTGCTAATATCTATCGCAGCGCAGAGCGATTCCGGGCTGATATTAGCCGCGATCGCAGTCGAAAGGTGATTACCTCTGCAAAACAAGACCAGCTTGCTTTAGACGGCGGACCTGTTCCAGGGCATTCTCTTTTCACCGGAACGCTGATTAACGGGTTCAACTGGGGAGAATCCGATATCGATGGCAATGGTTTTATCACCTCCTCCGAACTCGGACTATACCTACAACAGAAAGTAGGACAAGCTTCTGGATCAACTCAGACCCCAGAGTTTGGGGCTTTTCATCGAGACGAGCAAGGAGAGATGGTCATTTCTCTGCGAAATCAGAGTTTTGATACGCTAAAAGCCCGTGCCCTATCTGCTTTACAGACCGGACAATTCACCCTATTTAAGGAATTGACAGAGCAAGCGATCGCGCTCAAACTTACCAGCGCGGAAACGCTTTACTTAGAATATCGGCTCAGATTTCGAGAAGGTAATTTTCAGCGCGTCACTGAAATCATTGATATCCTGGTTCGCGCTGATCTCCAAGAATCACTGATTCCACTGTCTAACAATGATCTTAGTAAAATTCAGCTTCGGCTTCCCTGTTGGGCACCTGTCTTATCAATTCCAGAAGGAGAATTTTTAGCAGAAGTTACTGTGATGACAGGTTCAACGAAGGAACAACTTCTGGTGATCGCACCTCAACCTTTTGGAGAGAGTCAAGCCTATTTGATCGAACCCAAAAGCTTTTGCCAATTGAGCCTGAACAATCCGACTTCAGCCCCCTTACACATCTATATGGTGGGATTTGACGAAACAGGTCGGTTCCAGCTTGAAACCCTTTGGGAAGATGAAGAGATTATCTTTAATGGCTTGATGCCAGGAGAAACAAAAAGGAGCTTTCTGTTTGCACCCCAAGGTAAGCCTGGTTTACGCGAAATTCGCCTTTTCTCCTCTCCTAAACGTCTCCGATTCTTTTTGTTTCCTGCTTCCTCGGATGCCTACGGCGCTCAGATCGACACTATTTCTGCTGAGGACTTGCAGCAGATTGAAATGAAAGTGATTCGCTACAGTTTGACGAATTCCCTTTTATCAGAAAAAGTATAATCCTCACATCAAACTACCTCAAAGGCGAACAGCATGAAAAAATGGATTCCTACACTCATTCTACCGCTGGTGCTATGGCAAATGCCTGTGTTAGCACAAACCGAGCCTCAGCCTGAAGTCAATCGACAGCCCGCAACCGTTCTGCCCATTCAACCTGACGCGAGAAACGCCTTGGTTCCGATGAGAAAAACAGAGCAGATTCGTCTGCAACTGGTAAATTGTGCAGGGTGGTTAGACTGCGAATTAGCACGGCTCTTGCTACCTGCTAGTGCGACGATCGATCAACGGCAACTTCAGTTTGACAATCCGACGACTTCTACCATTAATGTCCTCAATACTGCTGTGATTTTAGATGGGGATATTACAGGTTATCAACTGAGCGAGAAAGCGATCGCAGTTGCTCAGGGGAACCAATCTTTCCCCGCGACTCAAATCAGTAGCCTTCCTCTGACGCTGAATCGAGCAGCGATGCCGCCTGATCAGTATGTGGGTGCAGTTTATTTCACGCTGAATAGTAGAGGACGTCTCAGTTTCCCGATTGACCTTAGTGTTCGGACTGGACCTCTTTTGCCCTTGGTCGTTCTGTTCTTTGGTATCATTTTGGGTCGCTTGTTTAAATATATGGAAGAGCGTGGGGAACCTCAGGCGAAGGCAAAGGGGGAAGTTTATCGCTTGCAGAACGACATTAGGCGAGCGAGATTGGACAAACAGGAAGAAGATTCATTGTTGGGGATGACCAATGGAGTCCAAACGCTAGTAAATCGTGAGCAGCTAGAAGCAGCTTCACCCGTGTTGCAGGCAATCCGCGATCGTCTGGAGATGCTGATTAGGCTTGAAGCCTTAGAGAATGAATTTAATCAGCAGCAATCCATCAGTCAGGATGTGCAAGATAAGACTGCAAGCAAAATCCATGAAGTCCGCTGGCTCACTGCTCAAGGACAAGCTGATCAAGATGCAAAAGCAAAGCAGATTCTGACAGAGCTTGGTGCAGATTTCAAGGACTTTGCAACCAGAGGAGTCAACGAAGACCCAGCAATCGAAGTCGTCAGAGGTAAGCTCAAAGGAATCGTTGCGGTAGCCAATCAGATCGATCGAGCAACTGAACTATCCAAGGCAGAACCGAGCCGAGTAAATCAGTTTCAGCAGTTCTTCATCATGCTCTCTGGAGTAACTGATCAAGTTCGGGCAGAAGCTACTTTTTGGGTGGTTCGTCCTCTCCTCGCGTTGATCTTGTTAGTAGGGTTGTCATCAGTCGGTATGGGGTCACTGTACATAGAGCGAGGAACAACATTTGGAGCCAGACCGTTTGCAGACTACTTAGGCTTAATTCTGTGGGGTTTGAGTGCAGACGTAGCCAGCCGTAGTTTAAGTAGCCTACAAGGACGGAAAGATCCATAAGCGAAATCAATGATCTTGACAACGGTACTCTCGATTACTACATATTCGATGTAACATGGCGAACAAGCCTAAGCAGTTTTCGATCCTTGAATAAACTCGACCCACTGTCTCTGAATTGCCTCTCTCAAGTTTTACAACGGAGGGAACTTCAGGTTGTGATATCAGTGCTAGAATCACCCGCAATCCTCAGATCGAACGATTCAATGAGTGACAATGGACTCGCTTACAAAGCATTAGCACTTCAGGTAACGTGTTATGCCATCAACCAAAGCCGCGATCGACTAGAAGCACGATCGAGAATTCAGCAGGCGATCGAACGATTAGGACAGCAAATTGCGGCGAGTCTTGCATTTATTGGACCTGATTGTCGTTTAGTCGTGTTACCAGAGTATTTTCTCACTGGGTTTCCGCTGGGAGAATCGCTCTCGGATTGGGCGGAAAAGGCTTGCTTGGAAATGACCGGCAGCGAGTATGAAGCGCTCGGAAACATTGCACAGAAGCATCGAATCTTTTTAGCTGGAAATGCTTATGAAGTTGATCCGCATTTTCCAGGATTGTATTTTCAGACTTGTTTTATCCTTGATCCGAGTGGAACGGTGATTCTGCGTTACCGTCGATTGAATTCATTATTTGCGCCCACTCCGCACGATGTTTGGGATCGCTATCTAGAGCAGTACGGACTTGATGGAGTGTTTCCGGTTGCCAGAACTGAGATCGGTAATCTTGCAGCGGTGGCATCGGATGAGATTTTATTTCCAGAAGTGGCGCGATGTTTAGCAATGCGGGGGGCGGAAGTCCTGCTACATCCGACTTCAGAGATTTATGGACAAGCACGATCGCCTAAAGAAGCCGCAAAGATTAGCCGCGCTGTGGAAAATATGATGTATGTGATTTCAGCGAACACCGCTGGCATTGCAGAGAGTCCGATTCCGAGCGGTTCAGTGGATGGTGGCTCGAAAGTTGTGGACTATCGGGGATTGGTGTTAGCTGAAACAGGAGCCGGGGAAAGTATGGCGGCATTTGCGGAGGTCGATTTAGCGGCATTACGTCGGTATCGTCGGCAACCTGGACTGGGCAATTTGCTTGCACGTCAACGATTTGATGCGTATGTAGAAAGCTATCAGCAAGCAGTGTTTTATCCCAGAAATACAATGATCGAGGGTGAAATTGAGCGAAAACATTTTATTCAAACTCAGGTTGCAACAATCCACCGCTTAGCCGAACAAGGAGTGATTTGAACGATGACCCGCATTCCTGTTCGGAATCCTCGAACCGGCGAAGTCGATTACTGGATCACGCCTCCGAATGTTGCTGAAGTCTGCGATCGACTCCGCTTCGCGCAACGAGATTGGCAATCTGTTGATTTAGATCAGCGAATTGCCGCATTACAGCAGTGGAAACAAGCGATTCAGCACGATCGAGAAGCATTGATTCAAGCTTTGGTGGCTGATACCGGACGGTTCGGGGTTTCGGTTTTAGAAGTCGATTCGGTGTTGTCGAGTCTCGATCGCTGGTGTCAACTCGCTCCAGAACTTTTACAAGAAACGGAAAAAACAACGGCAATTCCATTTATTGATCTAAAACAAGATTCAGTGCCTTATCCGTTAGTCGGTGTGATCAGTCCGTGGAACTTCCCATTACTTTTAGCGATGATTGATGCGATTCCGGCACTATTAGCTGGATGTGCTGTGATTGTGAAACCGAGTGAGATTGCACCTCGATTTATTCAACCGTTGTTAAAAACACTGGATCAAGTGCCTGAATTACGATCGATCTTCACCTTCATTGAGGGGGCGAAAGAAACTGGAGCCGCTTTGATCGAGCAGATTGATCTGATTTGTTTTACGGGCAGTGTGAAAACCGGGCGACAGGTTGCAGAAATGGCGGCAAAGCGATTTATTCCAGCCTTTTTGGAACTGGGCGGAAAAGATCCAGCGATCGTGCTGCAATCTGCCGATCTCGATCTCGCAACTTCTGCCATTTTATGGGGTTCAGTTGTCAATACGGGACAGTCTTGTTTATCGATCGAGCGAATTTATGTGGATCAAGCGATCATCGAACCGTTTACCGAGCAGCTTGTTTCTAAAGCAAAACAATTGAAACTCGCTTATCCTACGATTCAAGATGGCGAGATTGGTCCGATCATTGCAGAACGACAGGCGGCGATAATTTCAGAGCAGCTACAAGATGCGATCGACAAAGGCGCGATCGTTCAGTGTGGCGGCAACCTTGAGAACTTAGACGGCGGGTGGTGGTGCGATCCGACGGTTTTAACCAAGGTGAATCACAGCATGAAAATCATGAGCGAAGAAACATTCGGACCCATTTTGCCGATGATGCCATTTAATACAGTTGGGGAAGCGATCGCGCTTGCAAACGATAGCATTTATGGATTGAGTGCCGCAGTGTTTGCAGAATCAACAACCGAAGCGCTGGAAGTGGGCGATCGCATTGAGGCGGGTGCAATTAGTATCAACGATGCTGCGCTCACCGCATTGATTCACGAAGGAGAAAAGAATGCTTTTCACGCTTCTGGAATGGGAGGATCGCGCATGGGAGCGGCAGCACTGAAACGATTTATGCGAAAGAAAGCTTATTTGATCAAAACAAAACCGATTCGTGATCCTTGGTGGTATGTATAAGAGGTAACTATGGAAAGTATTCGTCAGGCAATGCCCGTACTCGCTCGACATGAAGGTGATTGGATTGGAACTTATACGCTGATCGATTGCGATGGAAATGTGCTCGATCGACATCGATCGCATTTAACCTGTGAATTTCCGACAGATAACCCTTCCACGTACCATCAAACCAATCGCTACACCTGGGACAATGGCAAACAAGAAGAACATCGATTTCCAGGCTTGTACTGCGATAAAAAGGTTTGGTTTGACACCGATCGAATCAAAGGTCACGCTTGGGAAATTGATGATGCCACCCTGATTCTTTATTTTGCTTACAAAACGGTTCCAGACTTCTACCTCTACGAAATGATTCAAATCAGTCCGTGTAACAATCATCGAGCGCGAACCTGGCACTGGTTCAAAAACAATCAAATCTTTCAGCGCACAGTGATTCAAGAAGAGCGACAACATTAATCGGTATAAGGTAAAACGGCTCCGCTGCGCGATAAATCTCGATCGACGCGAATAAAGAACAAGCTCCCTTCTGCTGAAATGTGTCTGGGAACCGTACTGAAACTCGGACAGTAGCCAAAGTGATGTTTGGCGAATCGATACTTTCCCATATCGCAATGTCCGCCTAAGCCGTAAACCTCCTCGTTATACAACTGAATCATCGCTTGCTGGCTGTCATAGTGAGGCAGAAGTGCGAGTAGCCACACCCCACCACCGTTTGCTGCTTTTCTCAGCCATTTCTTGCTGGCTGCGGCAAACTGCATTGTATCTGTTCTGCTCCAAGGTAGCAGTGTACTATCCAAAACCGGAATAAACTGATCGAGACTTGCTGCTGAATCATGCGGCAAATCTTGATACTGGAGTCGATCGTTTTCCATCCACAGTAGTTCGACTGCTTCACCGTTGAGCGCTTTCCACGGACCAACTCTGACCCCTGCTGGAATAAACGAGTAACCGTGTTTGCTCAGCTTCCACGCTCCGACCTGAACGGTACCGCTCAGCACAAAAATTTCTAAATCCGCTGTGAATCTGCCTGCTGGAAGCTCAAATCGATCAGCAAGCAAAACCTTGGTCGTTGATGCGCCATGCTCGTGCCAACTCAGCAATTGATGAGTTGCCGCGATCGACGATTTAGATAGTCCATCAATCTGCCAGGGTTGTTGAGGAATCCGCTGTGTATCAAAAAACTGATATTGCTGCGGAAGCTCTGCTAAAGCCACCGTCCGCCCCGATAAGTTCATCCGGCTTTGACCTGTTCCACCCCAATCTTCTGCCCCTAAAACATTCTGGTTCAAGCTTTGACCTCTAAACAGTTATGATCATTAACACATTGTATGGTGGAATCACTATGCACTCTCGAACTTACAAAAAGCTGATTGCTCAGCGATTAAGCGATGATTTTCGCTCAGCGATCGCGCTGACTGAACTATCCATTCCCGATCCGGAACCAGATCAAGTCGTGATCAAAAATCACTATGCTGGGATCAATGCTGGATTTGATACCTTACTCTGTCGCGGTCAAGTTCCTTACACACAGCTTACGCCGCCGTTTGATCTCGGAGTCGAAGCGGTCGGCGTAGTAGTTGCGATCGGAAAAAATGTTCACACGCTGCAAATTGGGGATGCGGTTGCAACGACGATTCGCGGTGGTGGATATCGAGAGTATCAAGCGATCGCAGCAAATCTAGCCGTTAAAATTCGCGCTTCGATTCCCGAAATTCTAACGCTGATGCCGACGGGAACAAGCGCGATCGTCGCCTTGGAAAACGTCGGAGAAATGACGAGCGGGGAAGTCATTCTCATTACTGCTGCTGCTGGGGGAATTGGTCACATTGCGGTGCAGCTTGCGAAAATTGCTGGAAATCATGTGATTGGGGTGTGTGGTTCAGAGACGAAAGTGGAATTGCTGAAACGATTGAACTGCGATCGCATCGTGAACTATCGCACTGAATCACTCGATACCGTTCTCGCCCAAGAATATCCCAATGGCATCAATCTTGTATTCGACTGTGTTGGTAAACAAGTGTTTGATACTTGCGTGAATCATTTAGCAATCCGAGGAAGATTCGTTGTTGTTGGGTTTATTTCCGAATATGCGAATGATTTAGAAGCCGTAATGCAGCCTCGAATCTATCAGAAATTGTTTTGGAAATCTGCTTCGGTGCGCGGGTTTTTGATGCCGCATTTCTTAGAATATGCTGAAGCAGGACGCGATCGCTTACTCGATTTGTTTTACGCAGGCAGATTGAAAGTAATTGTTGACCCTACCGTATTTCAAGGCGTTGAGTCGATTCCGGATGCGGTCGAGTATCTTCTTAGCGGTCAGAACTGTGGCAAAGTTGTTGTAAAGTTTTAGCCTTCACAATACTAAAATGATGACTCAAGACTCTGGTAATACATTAGCCATTGCACGTCAAGCCTTCGCCCATTTTGAACAGGGACTTGCAACCGGAGATTGGCAAGCTTTTTTCGAGCTGCTGACCGATGATTTTTCGTTCTGGTTTCCGATCGGCAAATTTTCCGGCTTGAATGTCGGCAAAGCACGAGCGATCGAGTTTTTCAGCTACGTCTCTGAAGTGTACGATCAAGGATTGAAGTTAACGGTCGATCGCGTCACGAGCAACGAAACTACCGTTGTGTTTGAATTTCGCGATGAAGGACTGATGCGGGGAGAACCTTACAAAAATCGCGTTGCCGTCTCGTTTGATGTGCGAGGCGATAAAATTTGTGGCTATCGAGAATATCTCGGCAGCGATGGCAAATCAAACTAAACGCCCAAAGCTTTGTCCCACTCCAATTGATGGCTTAAACCATACTTGATAAAGTCTTCGGGCTTCGCTTTGTCATTTTTACCGAACACGCCCAAACTATACGGATTCTCTTCAAGCCTTTGTTTGACTTGTTCTTGTTCAAATCGAACTAAAGTTTCTCTCGGTTGATCAGTCTTGAAGAAATCCACAACTAGCACCGTTCTTTCTTTGTCTGTATAGTTATGCGGACAGTGTGGATAGCTATGATCGAGCACCATAAATTCGCCTTCATGCCAAAACAGGGTGTCATGGCAAATCTTCATCGCAATGTCCCCTTCTGGTACAATCAAGCCGAGATAGCCGCGATTCATGTGCGGATTGTAATTGACGTGCAGCTTGACATCTAATCCGGGTAGAAAAGTGCCGAAATAGACATTTCTGAGCATCCCATGATCGGATGAGTTTACCTTGTCGATCGCGTCTGACAACCGCCAAAAGTACCGCTTCCTTAACTCAAAGACTTGCTTTGCAACATCCTGTAACTCACCGTGCGGATAGTTAATCTGATGAGCTTCAATGTATTGTTCAATAAACATTCCTTGAAATAACACACCAAACGCACTATATTTCGACTGACCTTTGGTTTTAATCGTGTTACTTTTCGGTCCCATCACACTCAGAGCAAACTCGATTTCCTCCGGAGTTGCGTTCTGTCTAAATGCAGTAAATTCGTCGCGAATCTGCTGCCAATTTTCCTGAAGAAGATTGAGGAAAGGAAACTGTTTGGGATCTAAGTGATACTCATTAAACTGTTTCATTGTTTTTTCTCCTAAATTCCCCTCATTCTAATTGATGTTGTAGGAGCTATCGTGACTGAACCTCTAGCGCTAGATAGACTGATCAAAAATGTGCGAGTTGTTCGCCCAAACCAGTCTGAAATCGTGCGTTCCGATGTGGGCATTAGGAATGGCAAATTCGCTGAAATCGCACTCGAAATTGATGCTGATCGAGCTAAAGAAGTAATCGATGCCCAAAATCTACTGGGATTTCCGGGTGTGGTTGATGCTCACATGCACATTGGAATCTATCAACCGCTCGAACAAGATGCGATCGCAGAAAGTAAAGCTGCTGCAATGGGAGGAGTCACGACCAGCTTAAACTACATTCGCACTGGTCAATACTATCTGAACAAGGGTGGCTCTTATAAAGACTTTTTTCCAGAGGTATTGTCTCGATCGACAGGTCACTTTTTTGTAGATTATAGCTATCACATTGCACCGATTAGCGCTCAGCACATTGATGAAATGCAGTGGTTATTCGAGCAATATGGAGTTGCTTCGTTCAAGATTTTTATGTTCTATGGCGGTTACGGTCTACACGGTCTTTCTGAGCAGCAAAATCTATTTCTGATGATCAACAAAGAAGAACGGTACGATTTTGCTCACTTTGAATTCATCATGCGTAGTCTGTCTCAGTTGCAAGAACGCTACCCGAATAATGCCATTAGTCTCAGTTTGCATTGTGAAGTCGCGGATATTCTCAATGCTTACACCAAGATTGTTCAACAAGACTCGACGCTGACGGGGTTGAGTGCTTATAGTGCGGCTCGTCCTCCCCATGCTGAAGGGCTTGCAGTTTGTATTGCATCTTATCTCGCTCACGAAACAAACTGTATCAACATCAATCTACTGCATCTTAGTTCTCGAAAAGCGATCGAAGCTGCCCTGATGATGCAAACGATCTTTCCGCAAATCCAGTTCAAGCGAGAAGTCACGGTCGGTCACTTGCTGCTTGATGTGGATGCTCCGACTGGAAAATGGGCGAAAGTGAATCCGCCGATTCGACCGCGATCGGATGTTGAATTTTTGTGGAACGCAGTGCTACAGAATCAGATCGATTGGATTGTGAGTGATCATGCTTGCTGTTCGGCTGAGCAGAAAGTTAGCCCTCAAGATCCGGAGAATATCTGGCTTGCCAAGTCAGGATTTGGCGGAACAGAGTATCTCTTATCTGGAATCATCAGTGAAGGCAGCAAGCGAGGTCTGTCATACAATCACATGGCAAAGCTGCTCGCTTGGAATCCAGCGCAACGATTCGGCTTATTGCAAAAAGGAGACATTGCGATCGGTTATGATGCGGATCTCGTTCTCGTCGATCCCAATGAAACTTTTGTCGTTCATGCGGCTGAATCAGAATCGAAACAGGGTTACACGCCGTTTGAAGGAATGGAGCTAACCGGACGAGTCAAGCAAACCTTTTTACGCGGACACTTGATTTACGATCGGGGTCAGGTTCTAGGAAATCCACAAGGACAGTACTTGAAGCGTTCATCCAGCTTCAAGACGAACTAGAGACTGCATCAAGCGTTCCTCTTCATTTCGATTAAAGATTCGTTAACTTGTATTAAGGAGTAAGATAGGTTTGCACACGGTTGCATCTGGAATCAACTATGTCCAAGTTGGAAACTGGCTTCGCAGGAAATTCTTCCCTAAGAAATTTACTGCCGCTGTACCGATTCGTTCGCACCGATGAAACCGTTTTTCATCATCATCACGCCCAAACCGCTCCGCTGAATGAAAAAGCGATTCGGGTACTGAATTGGAACATCGCCAAAAACAATGACAGTAGCACCTGGCAACGCGACTTTGATTGGATGCTCGATCGCTATTGTCCGGATCTGATTTTTCTTCAAGAATTCAGCCTGTGTGCCCGCACGAAGAATTTCAAACTGGCAGAATTAAGCTGGAGTTTTGCCCCTAATTTTATTGATCAATATCACAACGTTTATGCAGGCGTTCTGAGCGCTTCACGATCGACCTCGATTAATCACCGCGCCCTAGTCACCGAACACTTTGAGCCTGTCTCGAACACACCCAAAGTTTCCTTAGTCACAGAACACCCGTTGGGACTGGGAAGCTTGATGACCATTAATTCTCATTTGATTAACTTTGTTGATTTAGAGAAGTTTAAGGCACAGCTAAGGGAACTGGAAAACGCGATCGCACAACATACCGGAGCGATCATCTTTTCAGGAGATTTCAACACATGGAATCGATCTCGGTGGCAGATGCTTGATAAGATGACGCGCAGGCTCGGTTTATCGAGAGCAGAGTTTCCCGAAACAGATGCTCAAAATATCAAGCGATTTTTGTTGTCTCCACCGCTCGATCATATTTTCTATCGCGGCTTGCGGCAGAACGCTCTTCAAGCGTGTGTTCTCGATCACATTCAATCGTCTGATCATAAACCGATGCTAGTTGAGTTTCATCTTTGAGTTAAGCCATGCTGAGCGTCGGTGGTTCCGTTCGTATCTTTAGCATTGTCACAGTTGTTGTTCATCTCTTAGGCGTGATTAATGCGGCTCATGCCGTCATGAATGTGCGATCGTCGCGGGGTGCGGTTGCTTGGAGTATTTCGCTGCTGACGTTTCCTTGGTTGGCGATTCCGCTGTACTGGGTTCTGGGACGCAATCGATTTTACGGCTATGCGGAAGCCCTTCACGCCGCTTATGTCGAACATAATACCTTAGCTCAACAGGTTTATCAGGAAGCTTTAGAGTACAAAACAGATTTACCCAAAGCATTCATTTCACTGCAACAATTAGCAGAATCGTTAGCGACGATTCCATTCACAACAGGGAATCGTTTTGAATTGTTGCTAGACGGAAAAGAAACGTTTAAGGCAATGCTAACGGCAATCCGAGAAGCAACCGATTATGTTTTACTTCAGACTTATACCTTAGATGATGATGAGATTGGCAATGAATTCTGCAAAGTACTCATCCAGAAAGCAAAACAGGGTGTTCGAGTTTATTTGCTATATGACGGAATTGGAACACGGGGATTAGCTCGATCGTATTTACGATCAATGCGTCAAGTTGGGATTAAAGTCAAACCTTTCAAAAGCACCAAAGGACGAGGAAATCGCTGGCAAATTAACTTCCGTAATCACCGGAAAATTCTGATTGTCGATGGTGCGATCGGCTTTGTGGGTGGATTAAATATTGCTGATGAGTACCTCGGCTACAAACCGCCCTTAAGTCCGTGGCGAGATACTCATATGAGAGTGCAAGGAACGGCTGTCAAATGTTTACAGGGCAGCTTTTTAGGCGACTGGTTTTGGGCAACTCGTAAGCTTCCTGAAGTCAACTGGAACATTGATCCAAAGCCGGAATTTAATCAAACCGCGTTAGTATTTCCGACCGGACCTGCCGATCATGTTCCGGCTTGCACAATGTTCTTTGTGAATGCGATTAATCAAGCAAAATCGCGGCTCTGGATCGCTAGTCCGTATTTTGTGCCCGATGACTCGATCGCGACAGCGCTCAAACTCGCTGCAATCCGGGGGGTCGATGTGCGAATTTTACTGCCGAATCGTCCCGACCATTTCATGGTCTATTTCTGTGCGTTTTCGTATTACAACGAGATGGAAACAGCGGGTGTGAAAATCTATCGATATCAGCCTGGATTTATGCACCAGAAAGTGATTTTGATCGATGATGCGATCGCGGGAGTTGGAACGGTGAATTTTGATAATCGATCGTTTCTACTGAACTTTGAAGTGATGGTGTTTGTGCTGGATCAAATCTTTGTGCGATCGGTTGAAAAAATGCTCGAAGACGATCTAGAACTCTGCAAAATCGTTGAACCTGGAGATTATCAGAAGCGATCGCTTTTATTTCGCTTGATTGCCCGAATTGCGCGATTGTTTGCTCCGATTTTGTGAGATTGGACTCTTGGACTATAATCTTTCAGAATCGATTACGATCAGAGCACAACATTACTGATATCCAACAATGGTTACAGAATTGATGGTTCAGCCGTCTTCATGGGTGGAAACAGGCATTACTGTAGAAACTGTAAGAGGCTTGAAGCTATTTAAATTTACCGAAGAACTACAGAATCGTTTTGAAGAACTGATTGCTTTATACAAACAAGAACAACTTACAGACGAACAACTAGCGGAACTAAAAGGACTAGCAGAGCTTGATCGAATTTTTACCTTACTTAATGCTCGCACGATCGCAGGTTCATGACCATTAACGCTTCAACTCGTCGAATTGTTCGTCAGCGGGCAAATCACTTATGCGAATATTGCCATTCTTCGGAAGAGGCAAGTACAACTCGATTCACACTTGATCACCGTCAGCCCAAATCTTTAGAAGGCTCGGATGATGTTGATAATTTAGTTTTGGCGTGTCACCGATGTAATATGCGGCGCTACAATTTTACGGCAGGTACTGATCGAGAGACAGGTTGCACTGTGCCTTTGTTTAATCCTAGATTGCAGTTGTGGTCTGAGCATTTTTCTTGGTCTGCGGACGGTTTGAGAATTGTAGGACTTACAGCTATTGGGAGAGCAACTTGTGATCGGCTCGACATGAACGATGATGAGCATGATGAGGGTTCAATTATTGGCGCTCGTCGTTTGTGGATACGAGGAGGATGGCATCCACCTCAAGATGATCCAATTCTGCCAGATTAGCGATCGTGCATTTGCAATTCTCAAACCGATGTAATTCGCTAGAATGCTAGATTGAAATCTGCTCTGATGCGAAAAAGCGATGACAACTCCGGAACTACTTGCTCCTGCGGGAAATTGGGAATGTGCAAAAGCCGCGATCGAGAACGGCGCAGACGCGATTTACTTCGGGTTAGATCGGTTTAATGCCCGCATGAGAGCAGAAAACTTTACAGAATCTGATCTGCCAGAGTTGATGGAATTTCTACACTGGCGGGGTGTGAAAGGTTACGTCACGTTAAATACGCTAATCTTTCAGAATGAATTAGCAGAAGTAGAACAATATTTACGATCGATTATCAGTTCTGGTGTCGATGCGGTGATTGTTCAAGACATCGGAATTTGTCGTCTGATCCGGCATTTATCCCCAGATTTTCCGATTCATGGTTCAACTCAAATGACGGTCACAAGTGCAGCAGGCGTTGAGTTTGCAAAATCACTGGGCTGTCAATTGGTTGTGTTAGCGCGGGAATGTTCGATCAAAGAAATTAATAAGATTCAGCAGCAATTAAGCGATCGTAATGTGACTCTGCCGCTCGAAGTGTTTGTGCATGGTGCGTTGTGTGTGGCGTATTCGGGGCAGTGTTTGACCAGTGAGGCTTTAGGGGGGCGATCGGCAAATCGAGGAGAATGCGCTCAAGCTTGCCGGATGCCGTATGAGTTGATTTCTGATGGAGAAACGGTCAATCTAGGCGATCGACGTTATTTGCTCAGTCCTCAAGATTTGGCAGGCTTGGAAGTTTTACCGGAACTTGTGCGATCGGGGGTCACTTGTCTCAAAATCGAAGGACGGTTAAAAGCTCCTGAATACGTGGCGAATGTCACCAGAGTTTATCGAACTGCACTCGATCGAGCAATTACTGATGTGAATGCTGAACAATACAACTTAGAAATGGCGTTCTCACGCGGTTTACACACTGGATGGTTTGAAGGGATTAACAATCAAGAATTAGTTCACGCTCGATTTGGGAAAAAACGCGGTGTTTATCTCGGTGAAGTGATCGATATTCGTCGGGAGCAAATTACGATCGCATCCAAAGCACCTGTAAAACCCGGTGATGGCGTTGTGTTTGATGCGGGACATCCAGAGGCCAAAGAAGAAGGCGGACGAATTTATGCGGTCGATCGACAAAACGGTAAAACAATCCTCACCTTCGGACGCGATCAGCTAAATTTGCGGCGAATTAGTATCGGAGATTTACTCTGGAAAACGAGCGATCCGGATCTCGATCGCCAAATTCGCCAAACCTACGCAGGCGATCAACCGAGATTTCAAAGACCGATCGAGATCGAAATTTATGGTGAGATTGGAGAGAAATTAACTGCGATCGCTAGAGATACGAGTGGACATATTACCTGCATTGAATCTGAAATGCCGCTTGTTGAGGCGCATTCTAAACCTTTAACATCCGAGCGATTGCAAGAACAATTTGGACGGCTGGGAAATACACCGTTTAAGCTTGGGAAGCTAGAGAATCATCTCAACGGAGCAGCAATGATTCCGATGAGTGAGATGAATCGAATGCGGCGGGAAATTGTCGATCAACTAGAACAGTTACGTATTCAGCCAAAACAATGGACGCTCAACGAGAATCAAACATTTACAGACTTGCTACCAGAGCGAACATCGCAAGTTCAAACACCAGAGTTAATCATTCTTGTTCGCAATCTCAAACAATTAGAAACAGTATTGAAAACCGGAGTTCAAACTGTTTACTGTGAATTTGAAGATCCTCGCACCTATCGCCAAGCTGTTGAACTTACGCGGCGCTCTTCAGATGCAGCGATCTGGGTAGCACCTCCGAGAATTACGAAGCCAAATGAACAATGGATCTTAGAGCAAGTTCGTCGATCGAATGCCGACGGTTACTTAGTCCGAAACTATGATCACTTGAAGTATTTTGAGCAAGATAGAAAGCTCGGTGATTTCTCACTCAACGTTGCCAACGCCATCACAGCACATTACTTCAAGCAGTTTGGTTTAGAGCGTCTCACTGCTTCTTATGATCTCAATGTCGAACAACTCACGCATCTGATCAAAAGCTGTCCCTCTGATTGGTTTGAAATCACGATTCACCAACACATTCCGATGTTTCACATGGAGCACTGTGTTTTCTGTGCATTTCTCTCAGAAGGAACCGACTTTACCAATTGTGGGCGACCTTGTGAAAAACACGAAGTAAAATTACGCGATCGTACCAGAATCGAACATGTTCTTCACGCTGATGCAGGTTGCCGAAACACGGTCTTCAACGGAACGGCACAAACTGGAGCGGAATTTGTTCACTCTCTATTACAGTGCGGCGTACAACGCTTTCGAGTCGAATTTCTGAATGAATCGAGCAATCAGATCGTGCAAACAATCGATCGATATCGTCAACTTCTAAACAGTGAGATTACAGGCGCACAACTCTGGCGCGATTTGAAACTACAAAACCAACTCGGAGTCACACGCGGAACACTCAGCTAGACTATAAGTTTTTCTCAATCATTTATCTTGGTGCTTCTGTCCTGTGATAGACGGAGATGCGATCACAAATCTCGTAAGATTGCCACGAACGCAAATTCATTATTATGTTGGAGGACTTTATATGAAACGTCTAGTCGTGCGAGTATTGGCAGTTTTATTTGTAGGTTTGATGTCTTGGACAGGTTTCTTCACGCCTGCCTATGCTGAAGTTTCCTTGCAACCTCCTGGAAGCGAAGCAGTGATCAGCCCGGATGGAGAACAATACGACAGCCGCCAAGAAGCTTACGAAAAAGCAATCCAAGCTGCTAAAGATCCGAATGGTTTAGAAAAAGAGTACGAAAAGGATATCAAAATCTTTAAGAAAGAGAATCCGGATCAAGCAAACTTGATTGAAAAAGCAGAAGCAGCCGTTGAGAAAGTTGTCGGCGACAAGTAGCTTCTTTTGCAAGACGAATGCTTACTGGTATTCGTCTTGCTCTAGCTGAGATTGTAGGGTTTGAATTTCGGTGACGGATAGTTCTGTAGCTTGAGCGATCGCTTCGATCGAGAGTCCTTGGCGAAGTAAATTAATCGCGATTTCTTGCGATCGCTCCTGTTTTGCTTCTCGATACATTCTTGTATCCTCGATTCGATATCCCATCATTGCATCTATCTCCTGCCGTGAAAGAGTTGTGAACTTATAAACCAGAATTCGACCAATAATATCTATTATGCCTTGTCGAATTGGTAGTGCTGTAATCTCTTGATCCGCCCGCTCAACTAGCATTCTTGCTTTTTCCGGTGTTTCGGGATTCTGCTGTAATTGTTAGCACCATTGCTGCAATTCCTAACGGCAATTCTTCCATTGAACCAAGTTCATCTAGGTATACTCGATGCACCTGATCGCTGTTAATTAATGACCGATAAGGGTGAGAGTTACTCTGTTCGGTTGAGCGAGATGGATAAATGACAACCGCTTGCCAATCCGAGTAGTACTCACGATTACGGTAGAAATAGAGCATTGATTCTCCAAACATCCGCTCGTACAGCCTTTCGTCTTTCTGCATCTGTACTTCAGCAAAAAAGACGGTTCCAGGCGGATCAGCTTCAGGGGGTAAAAATACTCCGTCGATTTCAAATCTTGGCTCTTTTACCGCAACTGATTCAAAGCGATATTGCTGTGACTGTCCAGGTGGATCTTCTAGTAATTCAAACAGCAAGTTGGGCGATTGACGGAATAAAGCATAGAAAATTGAATCTCGTCGCATGAAACGCACTGGAATTAATCTAGTTAAATTGTACTATATTAATTCTCTTTCCACGATCGCAATCCTTCCAACACTTGATCGGTCGTCGCCGTCCAACCCACAATTCCACTCTGCGCCCGTACCATTTCTAACGTCGCTTGCTTAAACTCAGGAAAGTAACTCGCGGTTGCATCCTCAACCAGCAAACACTCATAACCGCGATCGTTCGCCTCTCGCATCGTGGTCTGCACACAGACTTCAGTTGTTACGCCCGCAATCAGTAAATGCGTAACGTTCCGAGCAATCAACTGCACTTCTAAATCAGTACTGTAAAACGCACCTTTTCCCGGTTTCGGAATCAACACCTCTCCGGGAATGGGTGCAAGCTCTGGAATAATCTCGTTTCCAGGTTCTCCTAATACGAGAATTCGCCCAAACTTACCCGGATCACCGATCGCTAAATTTCCCCGACCCCGTTTTAGTTTTGATTGGGGACAATCCGATAAATCCGATCGATGTCCTTCCTGAGTATGAAAGATCGAGAGATTCATCGCTCGACAACCTTCGAGTAGTCGCTTCACCGTCGGTACGATCGCGGTTGCCAGTTCGACATCGTTTCCCAAAGCTTCACCAAATCCGCCCGGTTCAAGAAAATCGCGCTGCATATCAATCACGATCAATGCGATCTCAGACTCGATCGGTAACTCGTACTCGTAAGGTTGTGCGGCAATTGACGGCATAAGTATTTAGAAGGGAATCCCTTGTCCTTTCGACGGTAACGCTTTGAGATAGTGCAGAAATTCGATCAGTTCATCTTCGTCCAATTCAGCACGGGTTTTCTTTCCGTAGGTGTCTTGAAGATACGTGCTTCCTTGTTTCTTTGTCCAGCCAATTCGCTCGATTTCCGTCCCAATTTGCGCGATCGCATCAGATAAATCGATCGGTTCTGGTGCAGGCGGTTCTACTTCATCGTCTTCAAAATCAGGCGTAAACTGTACAGGCTCACGAGTGAACTCGACCGGAGCCGATTTAATTTCCGGCATATCTAAACCAGGAAACGATAACAAATCAGAAACAGGAGCAGGCTCGATCGACTCTTCCTTCTTCTTGCGCGTCATCTTCTTCGGCAGTTCGGGAACGAGCGCTTCAACCGTAGGCAAAGAAATCTCAGGAATTTCAGCCGTCACACTCGGTTCGACTTCTTTTCGGGGTTCCGGTTCCGATCGCGCCGCCACATCAAACGTCGCCGCGCCTCCCGTCGGAGAAATTCCCAACACTTCCATTGCTCTCACCCGCGCCCGATCTTCTGCGACTTCGATTTTGTCAGCGGCAGCCATTCCAGTCGCTATCGTGGTTGATCCGACTTGCACGATCGCTCTCACCACAAATAGTCCATCGTGCACCTGAACCAGTTCTGAAACCAGCGCCCCTTGCGGAAAACGGCTTCGGAGTTGGGCAAATAGACTGTGACCTTGAGAATAAGCAGCGAAAGACTCGTCTGGTGAAAACATGGCGGAATTCGTCGGGATAAGGTTCGCAATCATTATTGTAGAAGTGGTAGGGAGTTTGACTTGAAAGTCTTAGGTTACTAGATCCTGTCCGAAATCGATCGCTCTAAAATGAAAAACATAGAAACGTTTCTTACAACACCTGACTTCCTGGACTTCTGTTGTTATAGTGAAGCGTTCGTTGCCTGTTCCCAGATTTCTCTCGATTGAAAAAATCAATGTTTTATAAAAACGTGCCAGAGGGTCAAGAACCGATACGGGTTCAATTCGAGCGACAGATTAAACGGATTCAGCGCGATGTGTTGCGAATGGGTGCCTTAGTCGAACGCTCTTGCTGTCTAGCACGAGAAGCATTGTTTGAACGCAATCTTGAAGCCGCCGACCAAATTCGCAAACTGGATAAAAAGATCGATCGCCTCTATAAACAGATCGAACTCGATTGCGTCAATACGATCGCACTTCAGTCACCAGTTGCCCAAGATTTAAGATTACTCAGTGCGTTGATGCAGCTTGTCCGAGATTTGGAGCGCATCGGAGACTACGCCCAGAATCTAGGAGATGTTGCAATTCAGCTATTTCCCTATCCTGAATCGCCCCATATGGGACAGATTCGGCAAATGTTCGATCGCTGTCGAGCGATGTTAGCGCTCAGTCTCGAATCGCTGTCCGATCTGAATGCGGAATCGGGGCTAGATGTTCGATCTCGCGATGATATGGTCGATTCAGACTACGAGACACTGTATAACTTGTTAGCACGTCAGCGCGATGTGAAAGGGATGATCGAGCCGATCGTGCTGCAAGTCTTGGTGATTCGTCATTTAGAACGAATGGCAGACCACGCAGCGAATATTGGCAAGCGGGTGGCTTACATTGTCACTGGAAAGCGTTAAAGGTTGTTTAGTCACTGTGGGGCGGGCATCCTGCCTGCCACTGAAATCAGGCAAGATGCCTGCCCCACAGTGATTACTCTCAGAAATATCCATGTTCCGCTAGAAATTCCGTCGAAATACGATCGGGGACTTCCACGCCCGATCGACCTCCGCGCAAAAATTTCTCCACATACTTACCGAGAATATCGCCTTCGAGATTCACCCAATCTCCCGGTTTCAACTCCGATAAATTCGTTTCAGCATAGGTATGAGGAATCACCGCAACCGTAAACCATGACCCATCTGCGGCACAATTCGCGATCGTTAAACTAATCCCGTTCACCGAAATACTTCCCTTCGGCAAAATATATCGAGCCACCTGCTCACTTTCCGTCTTAAATAGAATTTCCCAAGAAGTTGCCGTCTGAGTCGCCGATTCAAACGTGCCAATCCCATCGACATGCCCAGTGACGAAATGCCCGCCAAGCTTGCTTCCCACCCGCAGCGACGTTTCTAGATTGACCGACTTTGCTCCCTCTGCCGATTGCCCCAAGGTCGTCCGGTTCACTGTCTCCGGAGACACATCCGCCACAAATCCATCTTCCGAAATTTCCGTCACGGTGAGGCAGACTCCATCGACCGCGACACTATCGCCAAGCTCCAAACCCTGTAAAACTCCTGCCATCCGCGATCCGGAGATTCTCACCTGCTCAGGATTTAGAATCACCAAGCGCCCGACTGTTTGAACTAATCCTGTAAACACGAGACTTAATCCTTTTTTTGAATCAATCTGAATTTGGGAATCTCTGTCCCCATCCTGGATTCATCAATTTTTGAGAATCCTGATAGACATTCAACCTTAGACAGATTACAGTCTAAAATCACAATAAGGCTTTGTGATTGTTTTATCTTCTTCTCAGAAAATTGATGAAATCGGGAACTCTTCTTCATTTTGTCAAATTCTGAAAGAGATCATTTAGGATCAAGGTCAAACCACAGACCGTAACGGCATCGCTCGACCACAATCCCGCTCCCGGATTTGATCGCTCCGTTGACCGGATGATCGATAAACTCACCACCCTATATATGCTTCCGGAGTTCTAGAGGCTACACCATGATTGAAATGAAGGTTGCGGGCATAGCGTTAGACGCACAGACTCGAAGCCCGATCGTATTGCTCAAAGATGCAACCGATCGACGAGCGCTTCCCATCTATATTGGTCCAGATCAGGCGAAAGCCATTGTCAGCGTTCTGGAAGGTCAAGTGCCGCCGCGCCCCCTCACCCACGATTTGATGGTGAATTTTCTCGAAGCTTGGCAGATGACTGTCGAGAAAGTGATTATTCACTCTTTACAAGATAATACATTCTACGCGGTGTTAATCGTCGCTCACGGCGAGGCTCGTCGTGAGATTGATTCGCGTCCGAGTGATGCGATCGCGATCGCGCTCCGCACGAATAGCCCGATTTGGGTGATGGAAGAAGTGGTCGCAGATGCGTCGATTCCGGTCGATCGCGATGCGGATGAGGCTGAACGCCGAGCGTTTCGAGAGTTCTTATCGAATCTTAGCCCGGATGAACTGATTCAGCGGGGACGATTTAGCAGCGGGGAAGCGCAGTAGTTCATCTGATGCAATATCGCCGATTCGGTCAGACGAATCTTCCTTACTCGATTTTTTCGCTCGGTACGATGCGCTGTTTGTCCTCTCCTCAAGTGATGCAGCAAACCGTAAATCGAGCGATCGAGCTTGGGATTAATCATATTGAAACGGCACGAGGCTACGGGAAAAGCGAGGAATTTCTGGGTTTGGCGTTCAAGGAAGTCGATCGCGATCGATTTTTCTTAACTACAAAACTACCGCCGAGTTTAGATACCGCACAGACCGATCAATGGATTGACGAATCCTTACAGCGGCTTGGAGTGAATTCGATCGACAGTCTTGCCATTCACGGGTTAAACACTTGGGAACATCTTGATTGGGTTGAGAATGGCTGTATTAGGGCGATCAGGAATGCGATCGCAGATAGGCGAGTCCGTCACGTTGGATTTTCCACACATGGATCGCTTGACTTGATTTTGGCAGCGATCAAGACGGACTTATTTGAGTTCGTCAATTTGCATTATTCGTTCTTTTTTCAGCGAAATGAAGCCGCGATCGAGCTTGCCCACCAGAAAGATATGGGCGTTTTTATCATTTCGCCTGCGGATAAAGCGGGAATGCTGCACACACCGCCGCAGACTTTGATCGATTTGTGTGCGCCACTTTCGCCGCTAGAGTTCAATTATCGATTTTTGCTGCGCGATCCGAGAATTACGACTTTGAGTGTTGGAGCGGCGAATCCTGGAGAATTGGATTTGCCGGATTTGGAAGAAGATTTGAGCATTGAAACCGCGATCGATCGGTTGAACGAAAGAAAAGCGATCGACCCTGATCAGTGCAGTCAATGTTACGCCTGCTTACCTTGTCCCGAATCGATCCACATTCCTGAAGTGCTGCGATTGCGAAATTTAGCGACAGCATACGATATGACCAAGTTCGGTGAATATCGTTATCGAATGTTTGAGAATGCGGGGCACTGGTTTCCAGGAAATAAAGCGAATCGGTGTACGGATTGTGGGGAGTGTTTGCCGAGATGTCCTGAGCAGTTGGAGATTCCGAAATTATTGCGCGAGACACACGATCGATTAAACGGTAAACCTGGACGACGCTTGTGGCAGGATTAGAGTTAGAAACAGCAGAAACAGAGAGGAAAATGGTGACTTCAAAAGTTCCAGTCTCAACAGCGAACAAACTCACTCAAACCTTTACCGCAATTCTGCATTGGGAAGAAGATGTGTACGTAGCGGAGTGCCCCGAAGTCGGAACCGCAAGTCAGGGAGAAACGATCGAGGAAGCGCTCTCTAACTTACGCGAAGCAACGGAACTTTATTTAGAGGAGTTTCCGCTACCTGCGATCGCTCGTCGTTTGATTACATCGTTTGAGGTTGCTCATGCCCAAACTACCCAGGGTTAAGGCAACAGAGGTCATTCGAGCATTAGAGCGGCTGGGATTTGAGCAGGTTCGCCAAAAGGGGAGCCATGTAATCTTGAAAAAGCAGATGACTGTTGGAGAAGGAGAAGCACAAAAAACAGTTGAATTGGGATGTGTTGTTCCGCTGCACCAGAAAGACATAGCCGTGGGAACCTTGAGCAACATTCTTAGGCAGGCTGACGTTTCCGTTGAAGAATTTATTCAGAATTTGTAGTCGGGTGAAATGCAGATTCGCCTGAAATGCACGATCGATTAAACAGTGAACCCGGACGGCGATTGTGGCAAGATTAGTGATTTTGCGATCGATCGACGCGAACGATTCCACAAATTGCTGAATGCTTTTCCTTGCTTCATCGCGACGACCGATCGCTTTAAAGTGCCAATACTGCTGATAGTATTGAAGCTCCACTACTACTAAATCGCTTTTGAAATCACATCTTTCAACGTTGAAACAACATCGCCGATCGTAATTTCTTGTACTGCTTTTGTCGATCGCTCAACCATTTCAACTTTGCCATCTTTGAGCGATTTTCCGGTCACAATTCGGTAAGGAATGCCGATCAATTCTGCGTCTTTGAACTTCACCCCTGCGCGTTCATTGCGATCGTCTAACAGCGTTTCCACACCTGCTTGATTCAATTCGGTATAAAGTTTCTCTGCGGTGCTGACTTGATCCGGATCATTCACGTTTGGAATGACCACGATCGCGTGATAAGGAGCGATCGCAACAGGTAACACAATGCCATCTTTGTCGTAGGATTGTTCGATCGCGGCTTGAGCCAATCTCGAAACCCCAATTCCATAACATCCCATGACTAAAGGTACTTCTTCGCCTTGTTCATTGGTGTAAGTTGCATTCATTGCTTTGGAATATTCTGTACCAAGCTGGAAAATGTGCCCGATTTCGATGCCTCTTGCAGTTTTGAGAGTTTGATTTGAATCGTGAATGGCGCGATCGCCAACTCTCGCTTTTCGCACATCGACGACTAGATCCGGTTTCTGAAATTCTTTACCCCAGTTTGCGCCGACAACGTGATAGCCCGATTCATCAGAACCTGTGACGAAGTTTTCTAAGTTCACTACGGTTTGATCAATGAAGCGAACAAATTTCGGTGAGATCTCTTTGCTCGATCGAATATAGCTATCTGAAATTCCTGGAGAAATATAACCTAATGGAAGCTCTTTCTCTGCCCATTTTTGTTGAGCTTCGGCATCAGGAACCGTCAGAGAGAGCACTGTTTTTCCATTAAAGCGATCGGCAATTTTAGTCAATTCATTCTGCAATTTCACATCGTTCACGTCTTGATCGCCTCGAATGTGAACTAGAATCAATGCTGTCATTCCGCTGTCAAAAACGGCTTGATACAGAACGTTTTTGACAATATTTGTGGGAGAACATTTGAGAAATTTGCTCACTTTCTCGATCGTTTCTGTTCCCGGTGTTTCGCGCTTCTCGTAGCTGGTAAACGGTGAAGGAACAACATCAGGAGGAAGTGCGATCGCTTTCTCGACATTTGCCGCATATTTGCCATCTTCGGTGTAGAGAACTTCGTCTTCTCCCGCTTCTGCCAGCACCATAAATTCTTGCGAACCTGATCCCCCGATCGCGCCAGAATCCGCATCAACAGCACGGAATTCTAAACCTGTTCTGCGAAGAATATTGCAGTAGGCATCGTGCATCTTTTGATAAGTTTTCTTCAGTGCTTCTTCATCCGCATCGAAAGAATACGCATCTTTCATAATAAATTCTCGACCGCGCATTAAACCGAATCGCGGACGAATTTCATCGCGGAATTTCGTTTGAATTTGATACAGATTTTGCGGCAATTGGCGATAAGAACGAATCATCTCGCGAGCGATCGTGGTAATTACTTCCTCATGCGTTGGACCTAGACCGAGTTCGCGATCTTGTCGATCGACCAACGCAAACATACTGCCTTCTGCTTTGGTGTAAATATCCCAACGCCCGGATTCTTTCCACAATTCCGACGGCTGCATCTGAGGCAGTAAACATTCTTGTGCGCCCGCTGCATTCATCTCTTCGCGCACAATCCGAGAAATCTTTTGCAATACGCGCCACATCAGCGGCAGATACGCATAAATCCCGCTACCAATCCGCCGAATATATCCCGCTCTCACCAAAAGCTTATGGCTAGGGATTTCTGCCTCGGCTGGATCTTCCCGTAGCGTGACAAATAGCATCTGAGATAGCCGCATCGATCGTGTCCTTCGTTTCAAAAAACCACATTCTATTCTAGGGGTTCGCTGAACAAAGCGTGCGCTCAACTATCGGTTATCCGATTCAATCCGTCGTGACCTCCGCAACAGAGGGCGGAAAACCCGCGTCGATCGTGCGGCAACTTCATCTACCAGCCGCGAATTTGAACCTTGAGAATAAACACATAAGCAAGTCACTTCTAACCATTCCTTCGGCAGGCAACAAGATGAACACCATTTCTCAAACCGCTTACAGCGAATTTTTGCAACAGGTTCAAGCGCGACAGGTTGCACAAGTCACGATTAAAGTCGATCGTATTGAATACACGCTCAAATCAGAGTTTGGGGGAGCGCGGCACTACACGATCAGTGATCAGTTTCAGCCCAATCTTCCGAATCTGCTTCGCAATCAAAGCATTCCTTTTACGGATGAGCGGACTTCTGCGAGTGGGGTTTTAGGATTGTTGCTCTCGATGGGCGCGATGGCGGGCGCTCTAGTTTGGTTGGCGAAATTTAGTCAAGCAGGTGGCGGAATTGGTGGACTGACCGGGATTGGTAAAAGTAAGGCGAGAGTTTATAACCAAGGTAAAACGGGCATTCAGTTTGCTGATGTCGCTGGAGTAGACGAAGCAAAGCAGGAACTACAGGAAGTCGTCGATTTTCTGAAAAATGGCGAGAAGTACCGCAAGATTGGCGCGAAGATTCCCAAAGGTGTGCTGCTTGTCGGTCCTCCTGGAACCGGTAAAACATTGTTGGCAAAAGCGATCGCGGGAGAAGCGGGCGTTCCATTCTTCAGTATGTCCGGTTCAGAATTCGTTGAACTCTATGTCGGAGTTGGTGCTTCTCGCGTGCGCGACTTATTTCAGCAAGCCAAACGGCAAGCTCCCTGCATTATTTTCATTGATGAACTCGATGCGATCGGGAAATCTCGCGGGAATTCCAATTTCAACGGCAACGATGAGCGAGAACAAACCTTAAATCAGTTACTCACTGAGATGGATGGGTTCGATGGCAATGCGGGTGTGATTCTGATCGCTGCGACCAATCGCCCGGAAATTTTAGATCCTGCGCTTCGTCGTCCGGGTCGCTTCGATCGCCAAGTGTTAGTGGATCGCCCAGATAAAAGCGGCAGAGAAGCGATCTTGAAAGTGCATTCTCGCGGCGTGAAGATGGGCGAAGATGTCGATTTAAATGCGAGCGCGACTCAAACCGTTGGATTTTCAGGCGCAGATTTAGCGAATTTAGTGAACGAAGCCGCATTAATGGCAGCCCGTCAGAATCGGCAAGCGGTGCTGATGGCAGATTTTCACGAAGCGATCGAGCGGGTGATTGCTGGATTAGAGAAGCGATCGCGAGTTTTATCGCCATTGGAACGTCAAACCGTGGCATATCATGAAGTCGGTCATGCGTTTGTGGGTGCATTGATGCCTGGAGGCAGTAAAGTGACTAAAATCTCGATCGTGCCTCGTGGCATCGGTGCTTTAGGCTATACGCTACAAACTCCAGAAGAAGATCGCTTCTTGCTGATCGAAGATGAATTGCGCGGACAGATTGCGACTTTACTGGGTGGACGAGCGGCAGAAGAAATTGTGTTTGGCAAGGTGTCGAGCGGCGCGAGTGATGATATTCAAAAAGCAACCGCGCTGGCAGAACGAGCCGTCACACAATATGGAATGGGTGAGACATTAGGACCAATCGCGTTTGAAACACAGCAAGCGCAGTTTCTCGATGGGGGGAGTACTCGTCGATCGATTAGTGCAGAAGTTGCTTCAGAAATCGATCGCTTAATCAAGCAAAGTATTGATCGATCGTATGCAACCGCTTTGGCAATTTTGCGACACAATCGATCGTTACTGGAATCTACGACTCAAACGCTGTTAGAAACTGAAGTGCTGGAAGGCGAACAGTTGCAGCGGATCTTGGCACAGGTGCAAATGCCTGAGACTGTTTAGGAAATCAGCGATCGTGGAATTCCACGATCGCTCTTTCATTTCAAATTGGTTTATTCTTCAAATCGATCGACAAACAATTCAAATCCAGGTAAAACACTCTCACCCGATAGCAAAGCTGGCAGCGTTCTGACTTCTTTATCTTGTCCTTGCCGATAGATCTCCACTTGTTGATCTTGAGGATTGAACAGCCAACCGAGACGCACACCGCTATCTAGGTATTCCTGCATCTTTTCTTGCAGCACTGACAAATTATCAGTTGCAGAGCGAAGTTCAATCACAAAATCAGGCGCGATCGGTGGAAATTTTTTTCGCTGGTCTGGGGTGAGAGCTTCCCAGCGAGATCGTCCAATCCAAGCCGCATCTGGAGAGCGATCGCCCCCACCTGGAAGTTTGAAGATAGTTGAGGAACTAAACACCTCGCCAAGTTGAGTTTGACGATTCCAAATTCCTAAGTCAATGATGTAATTCGCCTCTCGTTTACCACTTTCTCCACCCACAGGCGGCATAACAATCAAAGCTCCTTTTGCGTTCCGCTCGATGTTCCATTCAGGATTACTCAGGCAGAGTTGATAGAATTGCTCATCGGTGAGATGGACGTGTTCGAGATCCAGCTTGAGAGGAAGAGTAAGTTCCATTTTTGCGCCTCGATCGAGCAACACTAAACACACTTTTGCATAAAATCAATCACCTGGTGCATAAAGCCTGGTTTCGTCACGATTAGCACCGTGGACTCTGGTTCTAAGATCGTACTGCCGTTGGGAATTTCTAAATCCATGTGGGCATGAGGCTGATAACCAATGATTAATGATCCCTGTGGAAATCTAGGATCTTGAGCTACTTCTGCCACACTGCGACCCACAACGCTACAACTCGGCGGAATCGAGAGCTTGAACACTTCGATCTGTCCTTGCTCAAAGTGCATCATCGATTCGACTTCCGGATATTCGATCACATTCACCATCGTGGTAACTGCAAGCTCGATCGCATTAATCACATGAGTCGCGCCCGCAAATCGATAGGGTTCCGCAAAATCTTTGTGCCGCATTCTGACTAAAATGTTTGGCACACCGTAATGTTTCGCCAGCGTCACCATTGCGAGATTTAGGGCATCATCTCGGAGTACAGCCGCGATCGCATCCGCTTTGCGAATTCCAGCTTCGATCAGCACTTCGGTACTCACCGCACTGCCCTCGAATGCGATCACGCCTAACTGTTCTCGTGCATACCGACAAGCCGCAGGATCAACATCAATCACCGCGACCGTATGCCCCAACTCGATTAAACGCTGAGATAGGCTCAGTCCAATCAGACCCGCGCCCCCGATTAAAACGTACATAAATTCTTTGAATCACGCTTTGTTCTAGCCTAGAGCATGATTCAAAGAATGTTAGTCGAGTTTGAGCGAGTTGACTGGCACTTCGTCCCACGACTGCACCAACCGCATTCTGGCGACCCAACCTGCTTGTTTTTGTGTTTCGGTCAGATCCGCTTCAAAGGATTCGTGACACTCTTGCGCTTGAGTTTCGTCGCAGCAAGCGATACAGGCATACATCAGCCCACATGGATCGACTTGTTCGTTCACCCAGATTGTCATGATCCTGTCCTCCAAAACCTTACTGAAATTTTGCCATATTTAGGATTGCTGCGCTGCCATCTGAGTCAGAGCAACTCCGGTCACACGACAGATTCGCCAGTCAGGAAGCACCGTTGCACCCATTCGTTTGTAAAAGCCGATCGCCATGTCGTTCCAGTCCAATACGCTCCATTCTAATCGCCCGCAGTCTTGCTCTACGGCGATTTCAGCTAATCGAGTCAAGAGGGCTTTTCCGATTCCTTGTCCTCGATATTGGGGTAAAACAAAGAGGTCTTCTAGATAGATTCCGGGCTTTGTGAGGAATGTTGAATAGTTGTAAAAAAATAGTGCAAAAGCGATCGGTTTATTTTCGATGACCGCCACGATCGAATGAACGAGTGGTTTGGAACCGAAAAGATGGGAATGGAGATCGTCGATCGAGCCTGTGACTTGATCAGCGAGTTTTTCGTATTCTGCTAAGGCTTGGATGAGAGAGAAAATTGCCGGAACATCGGCGGGGATTGCTGGACGAATTTCAAACATAAAAAGTGAAATGAGTTTCAAGGGAATGCCTCAAAACTCATAGCGCATAAAGGAATATGAAATCAATCAAAGAGAAGTGCGATCGATTATCCCAACCAACCCTTTAACCGTTCGGCAATCTGCGGTCTTCTCAATTTCCGCATCGCCTTACTTTGAATCTGCCGCACCCGTTCCCGCGACAAATTGAACATACCGCCCACTTCTTCGAGCGTACAGGGCTTACTTGTCGTCAAACCATAGCGCAACGAGATAATATCCTTCTCGCGCTCGGTCAACACATTGCCCAACACATCCCAAATCTCTTGACGCAGCATCGTTTCGCTCATCTGAGATTCCGGTGATTGGGTATCCCCATCTTCGAGCAAATCCATTAATTCAGTGTCTTCGCCTTTCCCAACTCGGTGATTGAGCGATAATGACTGGCGGCGAACCTGCTGAAGATGTTGTAACTGCTCTACAGTCAATTCCAGCGATTGGGCGAGTTCTGCTTCGGTGGGATTGCGTCCCAGTTCGCGCTTTAGTTCGCGATGCGCTTTTTTCAACTTATTGAGCTTCTCAACAATATGAATCGGTAAACGGATCGTTCGAGCATCATTCGCGATCGTTCTCGTGATCCCCTGCCGAATCCACCAGTACGCGTAGGTTGAAAACTTATAGCCCTTATCCGGATCAAACTTTTCGGTGGCGCGGTTTAGTCCGAGTGCACCTTCTTGAATTAAATCTAGGAATGGCACGCCGCGATTTAAATAGCGTTTTGCGATCGACACCACCAGACGAAGGTTCGATCGAATCATCTTGCGTTTCGCTACACGGCTTCGGTGTAATCGATGCTCTAATTGTCGTTCGGTTAAGCCTAACCGCTCACCGAGTTCTGCCCTAGAAGGCATCCGACCGAGTTCACTATAAAGCTTCCGCTGTGTTTCATCGACCTCGACGAGATACTGTACCCGTCGAGCGAGTTCTACTTCTTCATCGGCTTTGAGCAGCGGATAACGCGCCATTTCTTTGAAGAATGCGCCCACAGCATCGTCCGCTACGGTTTTGTTATATCCTGACGATCGAGCCGATGCCATTTGATCAATCTCGGCTTCACCCGTTGCTTCTGCCAGATCAGCGGCAGCCGAGGTGAGTTCGAGCAAATCGGGTTCTATTTCGATCGGGGTTGAGTCTGCGAAATCGGCTTCTAATTGCAAAGAGTCCACTGAATCTAACTCAGCAACGTCCATTGCAAAGTCCAAATCACTAGAGAGGGCTTCTGTGTGAGAACTGTTGCTTTGTTCGTTCATAGTGATGTTATATCGAGGTAGTTTTACGCGATCGAGGGTTGAGAGAGTTGCTCCGTTAAGTCATCAGAATCAAGTGAAAACTTAAGACAGCAATGAGAATTTTTAATCTAAATCTTTTCTGTTCAAATTGTGAATTTCCAGCCTTAGAACTCCTCCTGAACCTATGACGAAATGACGCGTTTTCGGAATTTTTTTCGGAAACTTTTAGAAATGGGTCGAAGATACAACCCTGCTAAAATCGCCGCTCTGAATCGGGAAAATTCCTGGAGATGCGTTTCAGCTTCGGCGAGTTCCCGCTTGCTGCTTCCGTTTGAGTCCGGAACTTCTGCCAAAATGACAAGATCCCAAACCTTTCGGTCACTGCTATAACAGACTCTCATACCTGCTCTGTTTTACATCTCTACCAATGGTGAGAAAAGCAAATGTCAATGGTTTCAATCTGTCTTTGGGTGAGTCCTTGCGTTAGAACGCGATCGATCCGGTAAACTCAGTCACACGTTAAAATATTGGAGTGGTTCATTTGAACTGAATGCCCCCGCGATTCCTAGGTAATTTAATACCGTAAATTTCCTTTTTTACCGATTTTCTTAAGTTTTTCTCTTCATTTGCGGATATGTCTGAATTGCAGTCTGTAGCGGAATCGAGGACGGAATATCGCACTGATCCGATGTGGATTGAAGTGCTAGTGGATTGTCCGGGGGCACAAGGCGTTTTTACTTATGCGGTGCCGTCGGGGACGCGGGTGGTGCCGGGTGATATCCTGAGTGTGCCGTTCGGGGTACAGCAGGTGGGCGGAATTGCAGTGCGATCGCTAACTGAACCCCCAGATTTAGAACATATTCGATCGATTGATTCGATCGTTAGTGCTGGATTTTTTCCGGCTTCCTATTGGGCACTGCTCGATCGGGTTGCGAGATATTATCAAACTTCACTGATGCAAGTGGTTCGAGTCGCGTTGCCACCGGGACTGTTAGCGCGATCGCAAAGACGCATTCGATTGATCGATTCAGCAGCGAATGAAATCTTTCTCAATCCCGCTGCTCAGCAGATTTTGAAATTGCTTCAATCTAGCAAAACGAAAGATTACTCGTGGCAGTTCATTCAGCGGCAAGTGAAAGGGGCACATCGCGGACTTCAAGATTTATTGAGATTCAACTGGGTTGAGAGCTATCTAGAGCCACCCGCCACCATTCGCCCCCAGTTGCGCCAAGCTGTGATTCTCGTCTCGATGCAGGGAGAATTGCGAGGAAGACAACGCGAGATTTTAGAAGTTCTCAAGCGCAACGGCGGCGAAATGTGGCTCACCGATTTATTGCAGCAGTGCCGCACGACTTCACCCACGGTAAAACGATTGCAAGAAGAAGGCTGTGTGATTCTTCAAGGTCGAGAAGTGTTGCGGAGTGAACACGGTCCAGAGGTAGAGATTGATGCAGCAAAATCGCTCACACCAGACCAAGCACAAGTTCTGGAGCAAATTCATGCTGTGAGTGGATTTGACAAAATTTTGCTGCATGGTGTGACCGGATCGGGAAAGACTGAGGTTTATTTGCAAGCGATCGCGCCCATTCTCGAACAAGGTCAATCTGCATTAGTGTTAGTTCCCGAAATTGGATTAACGCCGCAGTTAACCGATCGATTTCGAGCTAGATTTGGCGATCGAGTTTGCGTCTATCACAGTGCTTTATCCGATGGGGAACGCTTCGATACTTGGCGGCAGATGTTAGCTGGATCGCCGCAAGTTGTGATTGGAACGCGATCGGCAATTTTCGCACCGTTACCGAATCTTGGCTTGATTGTGCTCGATGAGGAACATGATTCGAGCTTTAAGCAAGATCAGCCTGCACCTTGTTATCATGCGCGATCGGTGGCTCAATGGCGGGCAGAACTTGAAGATTGTCCGTTGATTCTTGGATCTGCCACTCCATCTTTAGAAAGTTGGTTAGAGCGATCAACCTATCTATCATTGCCAAAGCGAATTTTAGATCGACCCCTACCGCGCATTGATGTGATTGATATGCGGAAGGAATTGCACGATCGCAATCGGTCGATTTTTAGTCGATCGCTGCAAGCTGAGCTTAAAAAACTCAAAGGGAACAATCAAAAAGGACTGTTATTTATTCATCGTCGTGGACATAGCACTTTCGTGTCTTGTCGCAGTTGTGGCTATGTGATGGACTGTCCAAACTGTGATGTTTCACTGTCCTATCACCACATTCACGAAAATGCTCAACCATTACTGAGATGCCACTATTGCAACCATACACAGCTTCAACCTCAACAATGTCCATCCTGTAGTTCGACCTACTTTAAGAACTTTGGTAGTGGAACTCAGCGCGTCGTGCAAGAACTATCGCAACTGTTTCCAGAGCTGAAAACGATTCGCTTTGACAGTGATACCACTCGTGCAAAAGGTGCTCACAGAGCATTGTTAAGCCAGTTCGCTCAGGGTGATGCTGATTTATTAGTGGGAACACAGATGTTAACGAAAGGCATTGATCTACCTCAAGTCACATTAGTAGGCATCATTTCAGCCGATGGACTGTTAAACCTAGCAGACTTTCGAGCAAGTGAAAGAGCCTTTCAAACTTTAGTACAAGTTGCTGGACGAGCCGGACGCGGAACAGAACCCGGACGAGTGATTCTCCAAACTTATGCGCCTGAAAATCCGGTGATTCAAGCGGTGAAACAGCAGCAGTATGAACCGTTTGTCGAAAAAGAACTCGAACAGCGATCGATTCTGACTTATCCGCCATACGGTCGTTTAGTCTTGCTTCGATTTAGCGGACTCAACCCGCAAACCGTTCAAACGACAGCCGAAACGATCGCGGATTTACTTCAGTCTGATGAAAACTATCAGGTTTTGGGTCCCGCACCCGCAACGATCCTGAGAATTGCTCAACGATACCGCTGGCAGATTTTATTGAAGTTAAACGAAGATCGCAGTCCTGATTTAACCGAACTGCGATCGCATTGTCCTTCTACCGTGAGCTTAACGATCGATGTTGATCCGATGAATCTCATGTAGCACGACCGATCAACTGCGATCGCATTCATTTTGCTGTAATCAATTTCACAATTGAGCAGGAAAATCATTTCTATTGGCAGTTTCTGTTAAATTCTTTGCACTAGAGTTTCGTAGGTGTGGTAATGGTAGATTGGCTTTCTATCAGAATTCAAGCCGATGACTCAATCTCCCGATCCGAATAATCGTCCTGAAACTCCCGCACGTCGTCGCTTGTGGCTTGTGCTGCTCGGTCGCGTCGGAGTCCCGATCGCAATTCTCAGCGCCTTAGGTATCGGTGCGGGCATCTGGTACGGATCAAAATTCGTACAAAATGATCTCGCCCCCCTAATCGAACAAAATTTAAGCGAATTACTCGATCGACCCGTGGATTTGGGCAGCGTCGAAGGCTTTTCACTCAACCAGTTGCGTTTTGGCAAAAGTTCGATTCCAGCCACTCCGAACGATCGCGATCGCGCTTCGGTCGAAGGTGTGGAAGTCAATTTCAACTTGCTACAATTGTTGCTCACTCGCACATTAAAGCTGGATGTGACTTTACTCCAGCCGGATGTGTATTTGGATCAGGAAAAAAATGGAGTTTGGGTTAAAACACAGATCAAAGCTCAAGAACAAGAAGGATTGATCAAGACACAGCTCGATCGTATCCGGTTTAGAGATGCCAATATTGAACTCGATGCCTTTCCCAAACCCAGACAGCGACGAATTCCGGTCACACTGCGGCAAGGTACCGGAACTGCAAATTTCTTTGATAATAATCAGCGGATTACTTACGAACTCAATGCGGAATCAACGAAGCAAGGGAGCATCGATCTCAACGGTGAAACGTTGATTAAAAACGGCTTAAACTCGAATCTGAACATTCGGGGACGAGATTTCTTAGTGGTGGAGATCGATCGATTAGTCAAGTTTCCGATCAATCTTCCTCAAGGTCGTACGAATGGTGCCGTGAATGTTCAACTCAGACCGGATCAACGTCCGGTCGTCAAAGGAACCGCAGAATTTAGAGATGTGACGGTACAGATTCCAGAAGTGCCTCAAGTCTTCTCGAAATCATTCGGAAACTTACAGATTGATGACACCTTAATTACGTTAGACAAAGTTCGATCGCAGTTAGGAAAAATACCACTCACTGCTCAAGGAAAGATTGATACCGAAAAAGGCTTTAATGTCTCTGCAAATGTGAAATCAGTTAGTATTGAAAACTTTTTTGATACGTTCAACGTTGAGCTTCCTTTTGCAACTTCTGGAGAAGCCACCGCAGACATTCGCGTTACGGGTGAAGTGCAAAATCCGATCGTAACAGGTCGAGTTCGCAACACAAAAGTTGCTAGAGTCGATCGCATTAATCTCACCCAAGCGAGTACTGATTTTCGCTTAGATACAGAAACGCTAAACTTAGCCCTCTCGAACATTCGTGCTGTTCCTGAAGTGGGTGGAACAGTCGTTGCAAGTGGAAATTTAGATCTCAATGCACCGCAATCGATCGCGATTAACTATCAAGCACAAAACTTACCCGGAGATGCGATCGCACAACTCTACAACAACGGAACCTTACCGATTACAGTCGGGCGAGTCAATGCACGCGGACAAGTGATCGGACGATTGAATCAAGTGCAAACGATCGCACAGTTCCAAGCGCCAGAAGCAACGTATCCCGGAACCGGGGAAGTCGTAGTTACAGGGGGTAATACGATTCTGCGAAATGCAGTGTTTCAAGTCGCAGAGGGAACCGTTAGCGCTCAAGGACGCACGATCGGACAACGATGGCAGGGAACCGTTCAAGCTTCTAATGTGCAAGCGAGCCGATTTGCTCCACAGGTTCAAGGCTTGATCAATGGAAATGCAGAACTTGCAGGATCACTGAATGCGCCACAGTTAGAGAATGTTCAAGCGCGAGGACAAGCAAGACTTACGAATGGAAATAGTTTTGTAAATGCGAACTTTAATGCGATCGCAGGACGCTTTCAAGCTGACACTCAGATCGCTGGAATTGCTCTCAATCAATTTTCACCACAGCTACGCGGAGATCTCAGCGGCAATGTGCGATTAGCAGGTGCCTTGAATGCTCTCTCACCCAGTGCAATTCGAGCCGATGGACAAGTGCGACTTTCTCAAGGCATTGCACTGATTGATCAGCCCCTAACCGCGCAAATTAACTGGGACGGTCAACGGCTCAACATTCCACAAGCGACCGCACAAGGATTTCGGGCGAATGGTGCAATTCTCGCTGATGTAAGCGGAACACCGAGAGTGACAGCACTGGACTTAAACATTCAAGCGAACAATTATGCTCTAGCAAACCTACCGATTCCCAGTCCTCCAGTGACTCAGATATCGGGTGCAGTAGACTTGATTGGGCGTGTGACCGGAACACCAGAAGCACCTAGAGTGGTGAGTAATGTTACAGTGCGTGGATTTTCACTCAATGGTATTACCTTTGATCCGGTGTTGAGTGGAAACTTGAACTTACTGCCACAAGGGTTTGATCTAAATCTCAGAGGTGCTCAAGATCAGATTGCACTAAACCTTGAGCCGAACTTTAGACCTCGATCGCTCCTTGTTCGACGCGATGAATCTTCGCTCATCGGACAGACAAGAGGCAATATCTTCCAAGTCGCAGTGCAACAGTTTCCCATCAATGGATTTGCGCTTCCGGGCGTGAATTTGGCTCCGTATGGCGGTGTGAGTGGAACACTAGCAGGCAATCTTAATATTGACCTCGATCAATTGCGCGTGATTGATGGCAATGCTACTGTTCAAAATCTACGGATTGGTTCTTTCCGGGCAGATGTCGCCACGACCGCTTTTGTGAATCGGAACAATGTCTTTGAGTTTAGTGATACCACTTTGACTAGAGGACAAAGCAAATATGTGCTGACAGGCAATGTTGATTTAAGAGCAGAGCCAAAATTCAATGGCAAAGTGACGATCGCTCAAGGCAGAATCGAAGATGTTCTCACGGGCTTACAGTACTTTGACCTGCAAGACTTCGCCCGTGGAGCTAGACCCCCCAACTACGATCGAGCAAATGCACTCAATCCGGTTCCAGTCGGTGATCCGCAAGCTCCTTTACTCGATCAACTGCGACGATTTGCGGAAATCAACGCACTTCTGCGATTGAACAATCAAGCGATCGCAGAAAATCGAGTTCCTCAAACCGCAGATATTCGCGGTAACTTCGGGGGCGAAATTACAGTGAACGCTTCACTTTCACAAGGCGTTCAAGCAAACTTTGATTTGCAAGCTCAGAATGTTGAATATCGTCCTTATCAAGCTCAGACTCGTTTGGTCGATGGACAGCTTCAGCGAGTAGACGATCGCATTTTGACCGCTCAGCAAGTTCGCGCACTGGGTAGCGTAAACAATGGAGTGGTGAGCTTAGAACCGTTGCGAATTCAATCCGGTGAATCTGTGCTGAGCTTAGCTGGACAGTTTGGAGGTGAAACGCAATTCGGACAGCTAACGGCGCGGAACTTATCGATCGCAGAAATTGAGCGCTTTTATCCCCTACCGCTTGGCATTGATGGCAAACTCAATTCCACAGTGACGATTAGCGGTACGCGTGACAATCCCTCAGCAGTCGGACAAATTCAAGTCATTGATGGTTTTCTCAACGGCACAGAAGTTGAATCTGCGGTGGGCAACTTTACTTACAACAATGCTCGACTCAATTTCGGTAGTAACATTGCGCTCTCTTCTAATGAACCCGTTCGCATTGATGGCAGCATTCCTTATCAGATCCTACCCGACACGGTTCGACCGGATAGTAGTGAGATTAGCCTGAATGTTGATGTGAGAAATGATGGACTCTCGATCCTGAATGCTTTAGTGCCACAACTCGCTTGGCGCGGGGGTGAAGGATCAGTGAAACTCAATGTTTCAGGAACATTACTTCGCCCGCAAGTGGTCGGCGCGATTAACTTAAACGGTGCCACGATCGAAGCGACTGCGCTGCAAGCTCCCCTGACTGATGTCACCGGATCGATTGTGTTTAATCGCGATCGTATTCTCGTTGAAGGCGTACAAGGACAGTTCAACAACGGACAAGTCAGTGCTAAAGGAGTGTTACCGATTTTTGTCGCGGCGGATGCTGATCCGAATAATCCACTGCAAATTAATCTCGATCGCTTAGCAATCAATCGGAAAGGTCTTTACCAAGGCGGTGTCACTGGGAATATCGCTATCACCGGAACTGCACTCGCTCCTGAAATCGGCGGACAAGTGCAACTAGCAAACGGACAGATTCAACTCCCAGATGATCAAGCGGCAGGCGGCGCTCCTACCGCGCCCGCGAGTACTCCAGCAGGTCTACAACCTGTCGTAAGATTCAACAATCTCAGACTTGTGTTAGGAGATCGAGTTCAGATTGTTCGTGCACCGCTGATTAACTTCGTCGCGTTTGGCAATCTGAGTGTTGCAGGCACATTGGATGCTCCTAGACCTGAAGGCACGATTCGCCTTAGAAGCGGACAGGTGAATCTATTCACGACACAGTTCGTGTTAGAAAGAGGCTATCCGCAGACGGCGACATTTGAGCGCGATCGTGGACTTGATCCGCTGCTAAATGTTCGTCTGATTGCGTCGGTGCCAGAAGTGACTCGAAGCCGAATTGCTGCTCCTGGAACCGCAGAATTTGCCGATGATACGGTTGCGGCTGCGAATCTCGGATCACTGAGAACGGTGCGAATTCAGGCAAGCGCGACTGGACCCGCGAGTCAGTTATTTCAGAATCTAGAACTTACCAGCAGTCCGAGTCGGAGCCGCAATGAGATTGTTTCTCTGATTGGGGGTGGATTTGTGAATACCTTGGGACGCGGCGATAGTACGTTAGGCATTGCGAACTTAGCTGGATCAGCATTGCTCACCAACATTCAGGGCTTTATTGGTAATGCGTTGGGGCTGAGTGATTTTCGGTTATTTCCGACGTTGCTCGATCGCGGTCGGCAGCGCGGCTCTACCCTCGGACTTGCGGCAGAAGTCGGAATCGATATTACTCGCAATTTGTCTGCATCGGTGTTGCGAGTGTTGACGGCGGATCAGCCGACTCAGTTTGGTGTTCGCTACCGATTTAACGATAATTTCCTGTTCCGTGGCTCGACGAATTTTTCTGGTGATAGTCAAGGGGTGTTTGAGTACGAATTCAGGTTTTAGGGTGTGTTTTCGAGCCTTCTCACTGCGTTGCTCACCCGCCCCGAATTCCATTCCGGGGCGGAAGTGAACGAAGCGAAAAGTTTCAAAACACACCCTAGAGATTTCTACAAAAACGGCTGAACTCGATCGATGAGTTGCTGTGGTCGGAGTACGCCTTCGATGCGATCGACGGGCTTCGTTTCTTTGAACAGAACCAAGGTCGGTAGCGCTGAAATATTGTACTGACTGGCAATTTCAGGATACTTATCGACATCGATCTTAACGATTTTTACTTGGTCTTGAAGGCTATCTTTGACCAAATCGAGAAAGCCGGACATCATTTGGCAAGGACCGCACCAAGTCGCATAGAAGTCTACCAGAATTGGCGTTGTCGAGCCAGAAATGAGATCTTCAAAGCTGTTAAACTGCTGTTTCGTTGCCATTTTAGCGGAGTCTCCCATATCGTATTCTCTAACACTAGCGCGTCCGAAGAAAATCGTCTCGATCGCGCAAATAGAGAATTGTTAAACCTAGTTAAAATCGTTTGCAAAATGTCTGTTTGGGTTCGGCAATCACGATACGGTGAGTTCTATTGAAGTGCGATCGAGGGTCTGATGGCTGAATTTAACGCCGATCCGAATCGAATTCTAGTTGATCTTCAGCAGGTCAATGAAATCGCTCAAAGCTTTTCCGGCTGTCTTGTGCCCGAAGACATTGCGCGATCAGTGACATCCGGTTTAGTCGAAAAATTTTCAAGTGCGATGGCGCGATTGTGGATCTTAGAACCGGATCAGAGTGCATTAAAACTGGTGGCATCTTCGGGCTTATCGACGCGCACCGATGGCAGGTTTGGACGAGTCCCGATCGGGGCTTACAAAGTGGGAAAAATAGCGCTGAATCGCGTGTCGTTTCTCAGCAATAATCTGCCTGCGGAATCTTGGGTAGGCGATCGAGAATGGGCGATCGAGAACAATATTTGCGGATTTGCAGGCTATCCCTTAATTGCCAGCAATCGCGTTTTAGGCGTATTGGCAATGTTTAGCTGTCATGCTCTAGAACCCGCTTTTTTGGAAGTGTTACAAACGCTGTGCACGATTGTCACGATTTCATTAGATACCGCGATTAAGTATCACCAACAATCCGCTTCATCGCCGCACCCTCGATTTGATGAATTGGTATTGTCGGATCAGCTTGCGACGATTCTAAGTCAAGCACGATTTACGCTAGTGGGAACTGAGAAGCAGTTTGAACCTGCGATCGTTTATGGCTTCCTGAAAGTTGCGGAAGTGTTGTCTAAGATGAATTGTTCCTATGGTCGATTAGTGTATGGAAATGACTTTGTTTCGCTTGATGGAATCGTGCCGTTAACCAACGAGATTGATGAACTCAAACGACTTTGCGATCGCATGTTTCCCAACGCGCTGCAAATTGAACCGAGTCCCGATCGCAACATGATCCAAGTTCTGCTTAAAATCCCGACGGTTGAATCGTCAGTCTTATCAGAACGAGAGATTGAAATTTTGAGACTGCTGACTCAGGGATTTCGCGATCGAGACATCGCGGATCAATTGATTATTAGCGAAAGTACGGTTAAATTTCACTTGAACAATGTCATGAGCAAACTCAAGTCTCGAACACGGTATCAAGCAATTTATCAATCGATCGTTCAAGGATGGATCTAAGCACAAAAAGGAACGTCCGATCGCTGATAAGCAGCATACCAATCCACAGTTCGCGCTAATCCTTCTTCTAGAGAAACCTTGGGCTGCCAGTTCAGTTTAGACATTGAATCGGCAATGTTCGCGACTCTGACCTGTTCCATCGGTCGATCAGGCAATGCTCCAAACAAAGGCTGAATCCTGGGATTAATCATCCGATTCAAACGCTGCACAATTTCAGCGATCGAAGTTAACGTTCCAGAACCAAGTTCAAACACCCCATCTTCTGGCGAACGTGCCGCAGCAATCAATCCATCCACCACATCATCGACATAAATCCAATCAATCAATCGCTGACCGCTCGATAGTTGGGGAGCTTCTCCATTGAGCAACGCCTGCGTCACATGGGGAATCAGCTTCTTAAAGTTCATTTGTCCTGGACCATACACCATATAAATTCGCGCTCTGACGATCGGCAACTGATATAGCTGCTGAAACATCTGAGCGTAGATCGTACTTGACCATTTCGCCGCTGCATATGGGGAAGACGCGATCGGCATTTCACCTTCATTCGGTTCTTCGAGTGATCCCGCCAAAACAATCCGCCCGCCCACTTCAGCCATCAGCGTGAGCAAGTTAACCGTACTCACTAAGTTTCCTTGTAACGTCGATCGTACCGCTTCTAAACTTCGAGATGCCGAAGAATCCGCCGCCAAGTGAAAAAGCAAATCAGGCTTCACCCTTGTCACAATTCGCCGCATGTCATCGAAGCTAGTGACATCTGCCTGCATCCATCGGATTGAACCATTCGACTCTTGTGGAAATCGCGACACTCCAAACACTTCTGCTTGATGCTGTCGAAGTCGCTGACAAAGAGGACGACCAATAAAACCACTTGCCCCAGTCACTAAAATCCTTGTGCCTGAGAGAGAACGAGGTAGAGCACACATAAAAAAACCTAGAAATTCTTTTGCAGAGAAAGACAGTCCGAGGAACTCTGTACAGTGTCCAAGAGTACAGCAGTAGAATCTGACGCATCCGTAGTTTATTCGCAACGATTGTTCGATCGCATCAATCAATCGATAGAGGTAAAAGGCACTAATTTCCGTCAGTCTGTGACCTGATTAATTGCAATGCCTTGGTATTGACCACTACAATAAACGGCGACCCTTACCCTTTACGCTGTCATTGGTATTACGGATCTTCCTATGCAAACTCATTATCCGGTGATTATTGTTGGCGGTGGGCAATCGGGCTTATCGATGAGCTATTGCCTGAAAGAAAAAGCGATCGAGCATCTCATTTTCGAGAAGCATACGATCGCTCATGCCTGGAAAGAAAAACGCTGGGATACCTTCTGCTTGGTCACTCCAAACTGGCAATGTCAGCTTCCGGGCTACCCGTATAACGGTGTTGATCCTCACGGATTTATGCAAAAAGACGCGATCGTGGACTATGTCAAAAGCTATGCCGCTTCTTTTGATCCCCCGATTCGCGAAGGAGTCGAAGTTCTAAAAGTCCGACAGCACGACGATCGCTTTGAACTGACCACCTCGATCGGAGTGTTTACAGCCGATCAAGTGGTGATTGCTGCGGGAAGCTATCATCTACCAAAAATTCCAAGCCTGCGAGAGCGCTTTCCTGACACGATTCAACAATTACACGCTTCAGAATACAGAAATCCTCAATCTTTGCCGAACCATGTCTTAGTCATTGGAACTGGGCAATCAGGCTGTCAAATTGCAGAAGACTTACACTTAGCTGGGAAAACTGTGCATTTATCTGTGGGAAGTGCGCCCCGGACTCCGAGACGGTATCGCGGTAAAGATGTGGTCGATTGGTTGGATCAGATGGGCTATTATGATTTGTCGATCGACGATCATCCCCAAAAAGAAACGGTCAGAAGCAAAGCAAATCACTATGTCACAGGTCGCGATGGCGGACGAGAAATTGATCTGCGACATTTTGCCCTCGAAGGAATGCACTTGTATGGCAGATTAAAGACCGTGAACGGAACCACGATCGAGTTTGAAACCAATCTTAAACAGAATCTCGATCGCGCTGATGCCGTCTCTGAGAGCATTAAGAAAACGATCGATACCTTCATCGAAAAGAATCAAATCGAAGCCTCGATCGAGCCGTCGTATCATCCGGTGTGGGAGCCTGTAGAAGAATCAGGAATGCTCGATTGTCAGAACATCGAAGCGATCATTTGGTGTACGGGTTATCGATCGGATTTTCGCTGGATTGAAGTTCCGGTATTTGATGGTAAAGGCTATCCCGGACACGAACGCGGGGTCACTCCGATTTGGGGATTTTACTTTCTTGGGTTACCCTGGCTGTACACCTGGGGATCTGGGCGATTTTCTGGAATTGCGAGAGATGCACAGTATCTAGCAGATTACATTGCTGCAAGAAAGAGAGTCTCTCAAGATAGTGCTTGGAGCGTGGTGAATGAATTTTTGCTTGGATCATAAAAGCACAGAGAACTTCAAATCCGCTTAGAAAACGTAAAAAGTCTCTTCGCTTCGATTGTCTCTCGCCCTGAAATGAATTTCGGGCTAATCGTGGAAAGTCTACTGAAGTAGACTGGGAGACAGTTTTAGTTTCTTAGTCCTTTTCAAAGGACTTGCGCCGATTAGCCCGAAATTCATTTCAGGGCGGGACGTTGCATAGATCGAAAATTTCTCAAACATCGGCTCAAGGATTCGACGATCGCGTCATGTCAATCAACCGATCCAATTGTGTTCGCCGGGTTTGCACCTGTAGCGCAATCTCATCCGGAGTACTTCGTCTATCGGTTGCTGCATTCTTTTGAATCAGATTAGATTCTACATCTCGCAGAGCCGTCAATAATTGCGATCGTAGTTTTTGACCGTGTTGATCAGCGATCGTCGCTTCGGCATAAGCACTGTACCAAAGTCCTTGATCTGCGTAAAATTCTGCTTTTTCCGCCGCCGTCTTGCCAGATACGACCGGAGAAGGAACGACTTTAAATTCAGCCACAAATCGTGGATTCATCGAAACATTGAGCGGGTTACAGTTCAATTCGACCTGCCAAGCATAGACTTGCCCTTCAACTAATAGATTGGGAGGTAGCGAAAAAGGATAAATTCCGGGTTTGTAATCTGCGATCGGAAATTCATCCACGGGTTGCCACGTCACATTGTCAGCATTCGGATTATCTGCACGATAAAGCTTCAGTGTCATCGAAGAGCCGTATGCTTCTGGAATGTACCAAACCAGCGTCGGATGATCTTTCGTCAGTTGTGCGGTGTAAGTTGTCGGTGCGATCGCAGCAATATCTTGAACGGTGCGATCTTGGCAAATGCCTCTCACACCACTAGTTGAAGTGCCTGTGCGTAACGGCTCGACTTTCGGCTTAAACGCATTAGCCGCTCCTGCCATGAGAAAGCCACTCACTAGCATGATCCGAATCAGCAACATTGAATAGTTCTGCCATCTCATCGCGTAGATTCCCCTTAAAGCTGCTTTTCTATTGATCTGTATAGTACGGCTGTGAGTAGACTGATGCAGGAAGTTTTCGGTCAAATGAATGGCAGAAACCAGCAATCGACTATTTCCAAATCAATTCACAAATCACACCTTGGGGGCGATTGAGCGATCGACGAAATCTTCCACCCAGTTGCTTTTCGAGTTTTTCTGCAAATTCAGTGCCGCCAATGCCACCTGCTTTTCTGCGACGAGTCAATCTCTGAGTTTCACCATTGTCCGTTACCCGAATCACAGAGTAGTTTTGCTCTTTTCCACAAAACACCCAAAGTTGAGTCGCTGCGATCGCGTGTTTGCCGACATTGCAAAGCGCTTCTTCTAAAAAATAACATAAGCTGCCTTTTTGCTCTGACGACAAAGTGCGATCGTCAAACGAATAGATATCAATCACTTGATGTTGAATCGTTGCAAAGTGCGGAAAGTCTTGCTGTCGTCTCAATGTGACATCACAGACTAAAGTTAAGAGTTCATCGAGTGGATAGCTGGGATCAATAATTTCTGAACCGATAACAATCTCTCCGGTGCGCTGATGAGCGACAAAATCAATCTTTGCTTCTAAGGTTCGGAGCGACTGGTTTAAGGTTAGTAGCTCATCAATCAGTGTGGTATCCGGCTGTGTTTGATCTTTCTCTTCTCGGATGAGTCTTGCAAGCTGCTGGAGTGGACCATTGTGAATGATGTTGAAAACTTGTCCAACTGTATGCTGCCGAATTGCTTCTTGAGTTTCCATCTCTTGGCGATCGCGATAAAACAATGCGGTTGCGAGTCCTGCACCATTTAACACCAGTACGATCGCGGCTGGAATTAACGGAATCCACCAGCCCTGAAGCAATGCCACATAGCACAGGACGATCAGAACTGCGCTCATGATCCCTGTACTAAGAAGAATTTGCCAGGGCGATCGTAAACCGCGTCCAAAGCTCAGTCCCAAAACGCCCCAAACAACGATCCAGAAATACTCCCAACCGATCGCCCAAGTGTTTAGTAAAGGTCGATCGTTGAGAACGGTGCTAATCATTTGACTCACGCCATGAGCCTGAACCAGCACCCCTAAGTAAGTCGAGGGGAGTTTCGTCGGAACGGCTCCCACACTGACAAAATCTTTGACGCTTTTCGCAGTCATGCCAATCAGCACAACTTTGCCGCGAATCTCTTGTGGTTGAACTTTTCCCGCATTGAACTCTTGCAATGAAACAACGCGAACAGGCTGCTCTCGATTGCGAAAATTCAGCAAGATTTGATAGCCGCCTCGATCGTCATTTGTATAAAATCCGGTGGCTCGATCGAAGTTCGGAATGACTACATTTTTCGATCCAGAAACGAACTCTAAAATATCACTGTCTTCTTTCGGTTTGTAGCCTTGTGTCGCAAGGTAACGCTGTGCGAGTTGAAAAGACAGTGCAGAATAGTACGAGTTCGGATCTTGTGAATTGGGTAGCACAATCAGATTGCGTCTAAGATGACCATCCGCATCGGGCAGCACATTAGAAAAGCCCACTTGCTCGATCGCAACTCCGTCAGGGTGACGAATTCCAATATCTTCTCCAGTTGGAACGCGATTGATCACAAATGTATTGGAATTGCGCTTAAACACATCAATTAATGCGTTTCGACCTGATCCAACGGGCAAATCACGAAAGATATCAACGCCGATCGCGGCAGGTTCCGATCGCGCAATCGTTGTAATTAAATCTGCAAGAACCTGATCGGGAACCGGGTATGTGCTGAGTTGCTGAATGTCTTGATCGTCGATACCGATGACTAGAATGCGATCGTCGATCGTTTCCACCGGACGCAACCGCATCAAAGAATCAAACGCCATCCATTCCAACGGTTGCAGCCCACCACTGATTCGAGCTACGACCACGAGCAGAATCACCACCAGCCCGATCAATCCTGCCGTGCGCCAAGTCCGAATCTCACTGGAAAGCACCGTTCTCCAGCGCTGTCTGAGCTTTACCATTGCACACCCTGGATTAATCTAAGAGTCCTTCTTCCCGCGCTCGAATTCCGGTTTGCGTCCGAATATTCTTTCCTTCTTCTGGATAGATCTCTAGTGCATCTTGTAGCTTTGTCCAGTAGTGCCGCACCGTTCGTTCTGCAACATTCATCCGTGCTGCAATCTCATGGTCAGTCAGTCCGTCAACAAAGCCTAACTTCAAGAGTGTTAACCAATCAGATTTTAGTTCTAATCCGCTGCGAATCTCTTTCGGAGTGACAAACACGCCTTGAATCGCCCACTCAACGCGGCTTAACATTTCCTGACTGGATAAACTCTTATCTGCAACAGTAAACCCGGCTTGATGTTCTTTAATCTTCGCTTTCACTCGAATTAATGGTCGAGCATCCGCCGTCTGCACCACAATATTCAAAGTCGGGTAACGTTCCATTAGTTGCTTCAATAACTGAATTCCAGTCTCAACGCGGCTCGGTTGACCGATTGTTTCAGGAATTGACAGATCCACGATCGCCACATTCGGCTTCAAGCTCTCGATCTTAATCAAAGCATCCGCCGCTGTTTGAGCGGGGATCAAATCCGCTTGAGGATACTTCGATTTAAGCATCATCACAGTTGCATCGAGCACCAATGGGTGATCATCAATCACGAGAATGCTGAGGGTGGAGGCAAGTGTAGAATGGGGCATAGCCGTTACCTGATAAAAAGCAGAACGAAGGACAAAGCGGTCTATTGTCCTTGACGCTGTGACTTTGTGAGTGTGCTACGAAACTGCCAAGTCAGAGATTCATCATGGCTGTGACAGGAGCATTGTCCACCACTAAGAAATCGAAGCGCCTGTGTAAGATGTTTTAGATCGTCGCTGCCCTGAAGTTTGTTGACTTGAGGATCATCGACTTTCACTTTCAATTCGTAAGTGTGACTATTGAAAGATAGACTGACAAAGATCACTTGCGGTGTCAATAAATTTGCGGCAGTGATTCGTAAAAATTCATCTGTTGCAACTAGAGTGAGTCTATGTTGTTCGATCGGTAAATGGATTGCAGTTTTCGGTAATTCTGCGGTGAAGTCGAGGTTCTGCGTTTTGGCTTGAGAATGCCAGCGATCGCGCCATGCTTCGACAAGATGATGCAGCGCGAGTCCTAGATCATCTTCGAGATCAAACGCAGAGAGTCGATCGCTTAATCCATGCAGCGATTCATAAAGATGATCAACTTGAGAAATCGATTGTTGGATAGCTTCAGGCTGACCACTTTCAAGCGATCGCCGCATCACAAACAGTCTTTGTAACAAGTCATTGCGGATCGCTTCTGCTTCGTGGTGAAGTCGAATCGAATGCTGCCGATACCACCAACGCAGCGATCTCTGTGCCCCCATATAGGACATAATCACTCCAACTACAATTAACCCACAGGTGACATCTAGCACAGTATCTCATCTGAGTGTGTTCCTGAATGAGTGTTCTATCTTCCTAATCTAGAAGCCGTGAACGATTCAGGGTTGGTGAATTCTTGCCTAGTATCTGACAGAAAGCGGTCAAGCAGTTTGCACTTTTCTGCAATATCGAGTCACCAAATCGTTTGAATGGTTTGAAGTTGTCGAATTCTATGATCGCGGGTCACAAGTGGCAAGCTTAGATGATAAGCGGTTGCGGCAATAATGCGATCGGGCATTTCGGGAACCGTGGATCGATCAATTTGTTGAATGGCAAATGCGATCAATTGATCCAGTGCCGCGATTTTAATGCCTGCGTCTTCTGCTGAGAGTTCGACTTGCAATCGCTCTAGGATTGATGCAGGAATACGATCGCGTTCTACTAAGTAGCAAATCTCGACGAGTGAAATGGCAGATAAGTAAATGAGATCGCCTAAGTCAGACGCACCATCTAGAACGGATAAAGCAGTTTCTGATAATTCTTGTGGTCGAGTAAGATACCAAATAATCGTATGAGTATCCGCAACAAGGTTCATGAGCCAAAATTGCCCCACATTTCTTGTCGAGCCTGAGCAATGTCGGCTTCGCTCACCGTCACTTCTAAATCAGCACACAATCCACGGAGTTTTCGACGGGAACGTTTTTTCTGATCGCGTAGCGTCCGTGTGAACTCTAACACCGCCTGCTGCTGTTCAAGAGACAGAGAACGCACATTCGTTAAAATCGCTTCTTCTAGCTGCATCGCTCGTTTCTCAAGAGATCTCTTCTATTTTACAGATTTCGCCTCAAACAAAACCCCGTGTCGAGACGGGGCAAAAGACGCAGTTAGGAGGTATCTGATAATCACACTATCCAAAGAAATATTAGAACTTCCAGTTCTTAAGACGTTCTTAACGTCTGAAATTTGGAATCGGATCAGTGATTCCGCGAAATGACCCCGGCTTTCCACTCGCTACCCCAAACGCATCCCTCGGCGGCTTGAAGAAGCTACACACCACTTCAGCCGTTCCATCTTGTTCAAATAGTTCTAGAACTTTGTTATCTTGCACAGCAATCTTTTTGCGACAATCGTAGACTTGCATCGGTCTGACTTCGCCATCAACTTGAACTTTGGCGCGGTATTCCCAGTAGTTTTTGGCACTGCGCTTAATTGTGAGAATGCAAATTTCACGATCGTTCATTGTCCGGCAAGTTGCGGCTTGAACCGGAAAGGCAATACTAATCAATAAAAGCATCAATAAAAATAATCGTTTCATGTCAACCGCTGGCAAGTTTGTGAGCATGTCTGGTCGTTTCAGGTAATCGGTATTTTGTGGTGCAGCCCATCACATATGCGATCGCACTTTCTAAACTAATCCGATGCCCCGAAGAAATATACAGCGGATTCGTTTTCATTCGCGTTCTCAGAACGGCTCCGATCGTTTCTGTTTTGTGCAGCAAGGGAACCCAAGCCCCCCGCTCGTTTGGCACTTCCGAATGCGTTCCAACGAGTCGAGATTTTGCAACGCCGATCGCGGGCAAGTTTGTCAAAATTCCCAGGTGGCAAGCAATCCCGAATCGTCTCGGATGCGCTAATCCTTGACCATCACAGAGCAGCAGATCAGGAACAGTTTTGACTTGTTCGAGGGCATCGAGTACCGCAGGCACTTCGCGAAATGAGAGAAAGCCGGGAATGTAAGGGAAAGTTGTCGGGCGACGAGCGATCGCATGATCACAAAACTCTAATTCGGGATACGTCAGAATTGCCACTGCTGCCCGTGTGATTGCGCCTTCTTCTTCAAATCCGACATCGACACCCGCGACGTAATTCACTGCACCAAACTGATCTTGAGTGATGACTTCTTGACGAAGTTCTTGCTGAATAACGATCGCATCTTCTGCGGTGAGTGCCCAGTCGTGGCGTGATTCAATTTTCATGACTCTCATGTGTCCCGAATTTAGCGATCGACCTACAATGCACATTATCGCTTTCCAGGGTTGCAATGCTAGGACGACTTCTTGATGCCAGATACAAAATCATTCAGGCTCTAGGCTCTGGTGGCTTCGGGCAAACGTATATTGCAGAAGACACCCGCCGCCCTGGAAATCCTCGCTGTGTGCTGAAGCATTTGAGCTTTGCTTGCCAGGATGAAGCGATTTTGCGTCAAGTGCGTCGGATGTTTTACGCAGAGGCGGACACCCTGGAAAAATTAGGTCGGCATGACCAGATTCCGCAATTGCTCGCTTATTTTGAGGAAGATAACGAGTTTTATTTAGTTCAGGAATTCATTCAGGGACATCCTTTAAGTGATGAATTGAGCGGCGGTCAGAAATTATCAGAATCGCAAGTGATCGAGCTTGTGGAAGATGTGACTCGTGTTTTAGAGTTTGTGCACGAACATGGAGTGATCCATCGGGATCTGAAGCCTGAAAATCTGATGAGACGCGATCGCGATCAAAAGCTCGTTCTGATCGATTTCGGAGCCGTGAAAACGATCATTGATACCTCTCTCGCGGATACTGCTCCTCAAACTCAGATGAGCGTTCCGGTCTATACTTCCGGCTATGCTGCCAGCGAACAATGTTTAGGACGACCCAGATTTAATAGCGATTTGTATTCGCTTGGAATGATTGCGATTCAGGCATTAACTGGAGTTCGCCCGTCGCAATTTGCACTTGATCCCAAAACTTACAGTATTGTCTGGCGCGAACACGCAGTGCAGCAAGGCTCACGAGCAAAAGTCAGCGATGATTTTGCGGCAGTACTGGAGAAGATGACGCAGTTCCATTTTAACGATCGCTATCAATCCGCATCCGAAGTAGTAGCAGATCTCAATCAAGTCAAGTCTTCGATCTTTACGCAAGTTCCGCTGTCAAAGATCGATCGCCCGCGTCCGCGTCGATCGCAAAACCGTCTCAAATTTGCGGCACTTGGACTAGGAGTAGCTTCGATCGTGGGAGTCTCATTCTGGTCACTCACTCGCAACGATCCGCCACCTGCACCGATCGAGCAATCTCTACAACCTGTGAGTCTCGGAGAACTCTCGCTAAATCCGCTGTCAAATGCGCCTTTGAAGCAAGCCGCGATCGACGAAATGAAAAGCGAAAATTTTCCCGCAGCGGTGAAACTGCTAGAGAAAGCACGACAAGCGGATAAAGCTGATCCAGAAACGTTGATTTATCTAAACAATGCTCGAATTGGCAAAGAGCAAGCTTTTACGATCGCAGTTGTCGTTCCCATTCGCACCCAACCGCAACCGTCGATCGAAGTTCTTCGCGGAATTGCTCAAGCTCAGGATCGCATCAATCGCACCAAAGCGATGAAATTGAGAATTGCGATCGCGTCCGATGATGCAAAACCGGAATTAGCAACCGCGATCGCGTCCCAACTCGTGAATGATTCAAGCATTCTAGGGGTGATTGGACATGGAACCAGCGACACTACCTATGCAGCGGGCAAAATCTATCAAGCAGGCGAACTGGTTGCGATTTCTCCAGTGAGTTCTGCCAAAGATTTATCGGGTTTTAGTCAATACGTGTTTCGCACGATGCCGAGTGATGAATTACCAGCGAAACAGCTTGCGGCTCACATGATGCAGAGATTGAAGAAGCGTAAAGTCGCGATCTTTTTCAATTCCAAAAATCGCTACAGTCGATCGCTGACCGATTCGTTCAAAGATGCACTTTACTACGGCGATAAAGGTCAAGTCGTTGCAGAAATCGATCTGAGCGATCCCGCGATCGAGATTGCCGAAAGTGTGAATCAAGCGATCAAAAAAGGAGCCGAAGCGATTCTCCTAGCTCCCAATACTGAATTACTCGATCGTGCTTTATTAGTCATCAACGCCAATCAAAAACGCTTACCGATTCTGGCAGGCGACGCGCTTTATTCCTCTCGAATTCTGACCGAGTTAGGAACGCTTGCAACCGGAATGACCATTGCGATTCCATCGGCGCAAACTCAGTTACAGAATTCACCGTTTGAGCAGCAAGCGCGATCGATTTGGGGTAGACCCGCTCAATGGCGATCAGCGCTCGGTTATGATGCCACCCAAGCGATGATTGCCGCACTGCAAAAAGCACCAACCCGCAACGGCATTCGAGCGACGCTTTCAATCTCGAATTTTGCGGCAATTGGCGCTGTGAATCCGGTTCGATTTACGTCAAACGGCGATCGAGAAATGGCAATTGCCCTGGTGCAAGTGACTCCAGCAAAATCTGGGCAATTTACATTTCGAGCGATCGCAAAGTGAACTATCTCACAGGCTGAACGACGGGTGCAGGTGCAACTGGAACCGCTTGATTTTGCAGCAACAATTGACGACGCTTGAGAAAATCTGCGGTTGCAGCATCCAGACTTTCACGTTGCTGTTGACGGAAGGTTTCAGAATCGACCGTCGGGTTTGACACGCGCTGAATCAGATCCATCAACCCGCCAGTCGGATTGTCGCCCCGATTGTTAAACAGGCTATTGAGCGAATCTTGAGCTTGAGGATCACGCAGCAAATCTGCACTACTGGGGACTTGTTGGGCTTGAGACGGTTGTGAAACGGCAAATGCAATCCCCAATCCTGCGATCGCTCCGAATGCAAACGCTTTCTTAGACATGACTGTGACTTCTCCAAGTGTTGCTAATCGTTATTCTGCCCTAACGATTTCATTTTACCGATGACGGCAGGTTTTGAAAAATTCTTCCATTTGCTCTCCAAATCAGGCAAATCAAGAATTTTCAGTGTTTTGGCTGAAATGGTGCACTCAGAAATCTGTCACAAGACAGATAGGAGATAGGGGGAACCCATGAGATTCTATAGGGGTGTGAGGAGCAACTTTGCAAAACCCCTTGAAGTCGAAACACGGACAGACGCTCAAGGGGTTTTGTTTTGGAAAGAATAGACTTCTGCGTGAACGCTCTTAGAGGGTGTTTGAACAGTCTTTTCGCTTCTATCGCCTCCCGCCCTGAAATGAATTTCGGGCTAACCGTAGAAAGTCTACTGAAGTAGACTCAGAGGCAGTTTCAGGTTCTTAGTCCATTGGAAATGGACTTTCGTCGATTAGCCCGAAATTCCATTTCAGGGCGGGAGGCGCAACCAACGATAACTTTTCAAACATTACTCTTAGGCACAGTCGTTATTGCGATTTTTAACGCGAGTGAGCCGCCTTCATGCGGGTGTGTTAGATTGCTACTCATGACTAGGGGAAGAAAAATTCAAGCCACCGCAGAACTTGAAGTCCGGTTACTGCGCGAAGGGATCACAGAATCAGTTCATCACGCTCAGGCGGTCATTTGTGACGATCGTGGACGCTTGCTTTTATGTGCAGGTAGCCCCGAAACCGCAACATTTGCTCGATCCGTCTTAAAGCCATTTCAAGCGATCGCAGTCACCGCATCCGGGACACTAGAGCGATTTAACTTAAGCGATCGAGATTTAGCGATCATTTGCAGTTCGCATCGCGGCACGATCGAACAAGTCCGCCAAGTGTTCAACATTCTTTGGCGCTCAGATGTTGATCCCACTGCCCTTCAATGCCCAATTCCCGACGGCAAACAAAGTCGTCTGCAATATAACTGCTCTGGAAAACATGCTGGAATGTTAGCCGTTTCTCAACAGCTCGGCTACCCGCTCAATAACTATTTGCACTACAATCACCCGGTTCAGCAATTGATTCTGAGCAAACTGGCAGAACTGCTGAAAAATCCGGCTGAAGAGTTCATTCCCGCTCGTGACGACTGCGGCGCACCGACGTACTTTATGCAGCTTCGTCAACTCGCTTGGCTGTATGCTCAACTGGCATCAGGCGGAAACTTAGACATGGAGCGAATTCTTAGAGCCATGACGCATCATCCGACGATGGTCGCAGGTGAAGGAGAATTTGACACCGAACTGATGCGGCTCACCGAAGGCGAACTGGTCAGTAAAACAGGCGCAGAAGGTGTTCAGTGTATTGGTCGGGTTGGCGAAGGAATGGGACTAGCGATCAAGGTGATGGACGGCGCGAAACGGGCGAAATACGCGATCGCAATTCATGTCCTGCGCCAAATGGGTTGGATTAGCCCCTCGATCGCAGAAAATCTCGCGGAAACCTACATCACACTCGGACGCTACAAACGATTAGAAGTTGCGGGCGATCTGTCAATGCTTTAGTGCATCAGGAACCTTACGACGTGCGATCGCGTTGCTAGAATTAATCATCTCCTCCCTGACTTGCCAAACCTATGAGCGCTACCATCCTGAACGTCCGTAACCTTCAAGTTCAATTTAAGACCGATGAACGAGTGGTAAAAGCGGTTGACGGCATCTCGTTTCAAGTGCAAAGTGGACGAACACTCGGAATCGTAGGCGAATCAGGGTCAGGAAAATCTGTCACCTCGCTGGCGGTGATGCGATTGATTCCAAATCCACCGGGACGAGTAACAGGCGGCGAGATCTGGTTTCAACCCGAAGAGGCTCAAGAACCGATCAATCTCCTCGCCCTGCCCGAAAAGCGAATGCAGGCATACCGAGGCGAGCAGATTTCGATGATTTTCCAGGAGCCGATGAGTTCGCTCAATCCGGTGTACACCTGCGGATTTCAGTTAGTCGAAGCCATTCGACAGCATCAAGACATTTCGCAATCTGAAGCGCGACGGCAAGCAGCTTCATTACTTCAAGAAGTTCGAGTGCTGCCCTCGGATGAAGAACTAAAGGGGCGTATTCTCGAAGAGCGCGATCGCAGACCGAGCCAAACCGAACTCGATCAAGAAATTAATCGCGCTAAAACAGCAATGCTCGATCGCTATCCGCACGAACTTTCTGGCGGACAATTGCAGCGGATCATGATTGCAATGGCGATCGCGTGTAATCCCACGCTCTTAATCGCAGACGAACCGACCACAGCCCTTGATGTCACAGTACAAGCTACGATTCTCGATCTGCTGCGAGAATTACGCGATCGACGCGGCATGGGCATGATGTTTATCACACACGATCTCGGTTTGATTGCAGAAATCGCCGATGATGTCGCGGTGATGTACGAAGGCAAAATCGTAGAGTATGGCTCGGTTCTAGACATTTTTGCGAATCCGAAACACCCGTATACAAAAGGCTTACTGACTTGCCGACCTCAGCCCGATCGACGGTTGCGATTCTTGCCGACGGTTTCGGACTTCATGGATGTCTCAATGCTGCCAACTGGAGAGAAACTCATTCAGGCAAAACGGCGCGATGTCGATACGGCACTAGCGGAAGCGGAAGAAGTGAGCGAAGCGGAATTTGCTCAACGCTTGAAAACGCTTCAGCAAAAAGAGCCTTTGGTTTCGGTTCAAAATCTACAAGTGGCGTTTCCGATTCGTGGTGTGTTTGGTCAAACGAAGCGCTACACGATGGCAGTGAATGATGTTTCGTTCGATGTGTATCCGGGTGAAACACTCGGACTGGTGGGCGAATCAGGCTGCGGTAAATCGACTTTGGCACGAACCTTAATTCGATTGATCGAACCGAAACAAGGCAAGATTTTCTTTGAGAAAGAAGACATTCTCAAGCTCTCAAAAAATCGGGTGCGTCAATTGCGGCGCGATGCCCAAATTATTTTCCAGAATCCTTACAGTTCACTCGATCCAAGAATGAACATTGGCGATGCGGTGATGGAACCATTGCTGATTTATGGACGAGGCAACCGCAAAGAATTCAAAGAACGAGTCGAGTATCTATTACAGCGCGTTGGACTCGATCCGAAATGGATCAATCGCTATCCGCACGAATTTTCGGGAGGACAGCGGCAGCGGATTTGTATTGCTCGATCGCTTGCCCTCAATCCCAAATTCATTATCTGTGATGAATCAGTTTCAGCCCTTGATGTCTCAGTTCAAGCGCAAGTGTTGAACCTGCTGAAAGAATTACAGTCTGAATTCGGCTTAACCTATATCTTCATCTCGCACGATTTGAGCGTCGTGAAATTTATGAGCGATCGCATTATCGTCATGAATCGCGGCAAGATCGAGGAAATCGGCACCGCTGATACAATCTATCGAAAACCACAAACGCCGTACACCCGTCAATTGATTTCGGCGATTCCGATTGGATCAATCGATCGCATTCGAGAACGGCAACAACAGCGATCCGCCTAACTCATCAATGCTTCATCCTTAGATAGATTTGACTCTCGCGAAAGTAGGTTTTGATCAAGCTGAATTCGTGTGAAACATACTCATGATTTGCAATTCGCTGGTATCGGTGATTATTCCGGCTTACAACGCAGAAGCCTTTATTGGGCAGACATTAGACTCGGTTTTGGAGCAAACTTATCAGGATTTTGAGATTATTGTGGTGGATGATGGTTCGGGTGATCGAACTGCCGAAATCGTAGAATCATATGCTCAGCGCGATCGCCGAATTCGGTTAATTCGACAAGCAAATTCAGGAGTCGCAGCCGCTCGAAATCTAGCCATTGAAGCCTCAAACGGTGAGTACATTTCCCCGATCGATGCGGATGATATCTGGTATCCCGAAAAGCTCGAAAAGCAAGTTCGCTGCATTGAAGCCGCTGATGAAACCGTTGGATTAGTCTACTCGTGGTCGGTTTATCTGAACGAAGCTGGAGAAATTATGGGTCGATACATTGCTGATCAGGATTTCACTGCTGCTGAAGGTCACGTCTTTAACGGATTGCTGTATTTTAATTTTCTAGATAATGCTAGCACTGCCTTGTTTCGTCGAAGTTGTATCGATCGCGTCGGTGGCTATAACTGCAATCTCAGAGCGCAAGAGGCTCAAGGTTGCGAAGATTGGGATATTTATATTCGTATTGCTGAACAGTATTCTGTGCGCGTGGTGCCTGAATATCTAATCGGATATCGGCAGTATGTCGGGAGCATGGCAACGAATGCTCCCGTGATGGCGAAATCCTATGAAGTGATGATGAGCGAGGTGCAACAGCGCAATCCGAACATTCCCGATCGCCTTTGTCGCTGGTCAAAAAGTACCTTCTATAACTATCTGATCGGGAAAAGCTATGTGAGCGGCGATTATCGGAGTATGTTTGTTTGGGTTGCTCGCTGTTTGAGTGTCGATCGCGTCGTGCTTCTGCGTCCCGGACTCTACAAGGTTGTATTGTTTGCGATCGTGAGTTTCATCACTCGCCCCTTCACTTTGCTCGTTTGGAAAGACCAACGAGATTGGCTGAACTTTGTGCAGCAATTTAAGCGATCGAGATCAACAATGACGATCGATGAGATTAATCATCTGACAACTCAACAACAGCCAGCGATTTGGCGACCTTACGATCGCGTTCTTTTATGGCGATGGCGACAAATCATGCAAATGTCCGAAAAGTAACCCAGACGATTTTTGCCATGCGGACGCGGTTTCTGTGCCTTTTGATTCTGGACGATGCAGTGCATAGCTCAACCAAATCATAGGACTAAGTAACGTACAGAGCGATCGCTGAACTCGTCCTGGTAACTTAGAAAACGCAATGTCATGTCCAACCACAGTCACCGGATTGATAAACGTGGCAGAACCTTGGCAAGGAACATCAATTAACGCGGTGAGGTCAGCTAAAGTATATCCGCGTCGAACATGACCCCATTCTGCCATCACTTCAGATTCAGCCGGACAAATTGGCTTCATCAGCGCATAGTAAGGAAATTGCCAGTGCTCATTCGGAGTGCTAACCAGCAGAAATCCATCGGGGCGCAAGACTCGGAACGCTTCAGCGATCGCGCTTTTATGATCCGGGATGTGTTCGAGCACATCAAACATTGTGACCGCATCAAAGCTTTCATCGTCAAACGGTAGCGCAGTCGCATCGCCACAAATAAAGCGAACTTGAGCTTGCTGATTGCAAGGCGCAGCAGCGTATCGGGGATCGAGATCGAGATTAGTAATTTGCGATCGCGGATACAGCAATGCGGTGAGTCCACCCTGACCGCCCCCGACTTCGAGAATCGTTTCAAAAGCTCGATCGGGTGCAATGCGATGAATTGCCCGCATTTTCTCACGGTAGAAGAAACCTTGAGTCAAGGGATGAGGAAACGGATTTCGAGATAAAAAGTCTGGTAACGCTTGTTTATACATCATCGATTACTCATGATTGGTATTGCTTCGAGATTGCCGATTTTGCCAATAAAACAATAGTCCAGCTAAACAGCCTCGAATTTCGGCGCTTAAAATCTCAGCGGGAATTCGGCTTCGATTTAATAGTTGCGCGATCGTTCTTCTCAAATAGTATCGAGGCAATGCAATTCCCAATCGACGCAGATTGCCCCAATGTCGATAGTGCTCAAACTGAATCAATAAAGCCGTCACATGACCCCGCATATACTGATACATCTGAGATTTGAGACTCGCTAAATCGGTTCGATGCGTGTGAAAGACGACCGCTTTCGGTTCATAGTAACAGTGACCTCCTTCGGCTAAAATGCGATACCACAGTTCAGAATCTTCGCTACAGCCCGATCGACCTGCGCCCAATCGCTGATCAAATTCCCCGACTTTCTCAAATATACTGCGACGAAATGCCATATTTGCCCCTGCGCCCATTCTCCAAACAGGAACTCCTCGCCCCTGCATCGTTTGAAAAAACGCTGAATCAAACTCTTTTGAGCGATATCCCTGACCGAATCCACCAAAGCTTTTTTCAAACAGAAATTGCGATTCGGTTTCAAGCTGAGTGGGCAACACTAATCCGGTAACTGCCAGGATGCGGGGTTCAGAAAAGGCTTGTTGCAGTCGGGCTGTCCAGTGAGGATGAACGGCAACATCATCATCGGTAAAAGCAAGAATGCTGCCGCGACTTTCTTGAATCCCTCGATTTCGAGCCGCACTCAAGCCCGATCGCGGTTCTTTCACATATCGAATGTTCGGCATTTGAGCCACAATCTGATAAGTGGCATCAGAACTCGGTGCATTATCAATGACTAAAACCTCGAACGGTGGCGGATCGAGGGCTTGAAGCGATCGCAAACAATCTTTCAGAGCATGGGGACGATCGCGGGTACAGACAATCACCGAAACTGAAGATTCTGTCGGTAACGTTACAGTCTGCGATCGCATCAATTCCAACGGTTTCTCTAACGCTAAGACCTCCGTTAGATCTGGTGGAATTGTTTTAGGTGAGTCAATCGGTAGCTCTCCTTGAAAGCCTGTTTTGAGTAGATGCGAACCAACAGAAGGCGCGATCGCTTGCAAAATTAAGTTTCTCAACTCAGAAGCAACCATTGGTAACTGAGCCATTTGAAGCTCTAAATGTCCTAAAGGAATGTTTGCCCAAAAGATGACAAGATACAGCCCCTGATAGTGATCGTTCGCGTTTAAGTCAGGAATCGGATCACTCAGATCTAGATGCAAAACTTTCCAGGGCTTAAACGAATTCATACCGATTGCCTCCGGATCTCTTCAATGCGCTGCTGCGATCGCGGATATTCGCCCAACAATCCCCGAATCCCGCCCCACATTTCCGCCAAAATCATAGTTGCGGGTAACGGATGCCGACCAAACCAGCTTTTGATCAATTGCTTACTTTGATATTGGAACCACCATTTCACCAATCCCTGAAATTGACTGCGCTGTGAAGGATCAGATTGATATGACTTGGCGACAAATGCCATCAATCCCAACCCCCAAGACCAATATTGGCGACGCAATTTTTCAGATTCTCGACGATGTTGGTGATACACCAAATACTGTGGCTCATAAACAAGAACATTGTTCGATCGAATAATCCGATAGAAAATATCCAAATCACCACCCCCCGGAAGCGGCGCACCTGTATCTAACGCTTCATCGAATCCGTCCAGTTTCAAGAGAATGTCCCGTCGAAATGCCATATTACACCCTGCCCCGAAAATACCTGCCCCACAGGGATACAGCGAATTTCCGGGCAAAATTTGACCATAGCGAATCTTCTCAAAACCGCGACCAAACCCGCCTCGACTTTCAAATAAAATCTGAGATTCAGTCTCCAGTTCATACGGTAAAACTAATCCCGTCCATGCTGCGGCATCTGGATTTTCTGCCCAAGCGGTGATCAATCCGTCTAACCACAATCGATCGACCACAACATCATCATCCAAAAACGCCAGTAGTTCTGTGTTTGCAACTTCTAAAGCACGATTTCGAGCAAAGTTTAGACCTGCTTTCGGTTCTTGGACATATCGAACCGTGGGCAGAGTTGCAACTAGCTTCTGAGTGCGATCGTCACTCGGTGCATTATCAATCACAACAATCTCAACCTGATCAGACTGCACCTTCAAAAGCGAATTCAAACAACGAGCTAATTGCTCCGGTCGATCTTTAGTACAGATTGCTACGGTTAAAGATGGACGATGAGAAATTTCTAGGCTTTCCCCTTCATCGCGAATTGCTTCTTGAAGTATTTTTGCACTCAGCTTTTGGGCAATCCAGGACGCGATCGTATCTGCATCAATCTGAGGCTGATCCCAGGGCTGCATCAAAAAACCGATTGCTCGATCGTATCGTCGCACAATCAAGCCGACCCCTGTATCGCGTTCAGACAGCGTTAAGGTCGGTAAAGGTTGAGTGACTTCAATCTCGTGAATTGAATAAGGCATTGTTCATTTCTGACGGTTTTGCAGTTGATACAGTTGAGTAAATAAGCCTCGATGTTCTAGTAGTTGCTGTAGATTTCCTTGCTCAACGACTTGACCCTGATTCAGCACAATAATTTGATCCGCTTGCTCGATCGTCGAAAGTCGATGAGCAATCACAATCACAGTACGATTTCGACTCAGCGTTTTCAATGCTTCCTGAATCAAATCCTCAGCAATACTATCCAGTGCATTCGTGGCTTCATCGAGAATCAGAATTTCGGGATCGCGAATAATCGCTCGTGCCAGGGCGATTCGCTGTCGTTGACCCCCCGACAATCTCACCCCTCGATCGCCAATATGTGTGTCATATCCAGACGGCAACTGTCGAATAAATTCATCTGCATTCGCAAGTTGAGCCGCTGTGATGATTTCATCATCGGTTGCATCAAGCCGACCATAAGCGATGTTCTCTCGAATCGTCGTGCTGAACATATAAATATCTTGGCTAACGATCGCAAGTCGATCGCGCCACGCCTCCAACCGAAGCTGTTTCAACGGACAACCATCGATATAGATTTCTCCGATCGTGGGATCAAAAAACCGACACAGCAAACTAATCAGCGTCGATTTTCCTGCGCCAGACGGTCCCACAAATGCCGTCGTTTTTCCTTGTGGAATGCACAGCGAAATATTTTGAACAGCAGACGGCTCATGAGCATTGTAGTGAAAGCTAACTCCTCTAAACCAAATCTCCCGCTCTAATCCCTGAAACGGAATGTGCCCGGAGATCAAATAAGGTTTATCAGCGCGATCGAGCAGTGCCATCACTTCCGCAACCGAACTCATCAAACTCGCCAACGCCACACGCGCCGCGTCTATTTGCTTCACCTTCGGCTGCAATCGATACAGAATAAACACAAACGTAAGTAAGGTTGGTAACGCTGTTTGATTTGCTCTCAGTGCAATGACCAGAATCAATAAAAGCAATGCTGCGGACAATGTTTCTGATAAAGGACTGACAATTCCGGAAAGCATTTCTAGCTTAAAGAACGATCGCCGCACTCGTTCTGATGCTCGATCGAACCGCTGTTGCTCATAGCGCTCCCGTCCAAATGCCCGAATCACGCGCATTCCGCCCAATCCTTCCCACATACGATCGGCAAGCGATTGATTCGCCTGCACTGCCGCTTGACCGATCGATTTCACCTGCCGCGTCACAATCTGAATCGTGATCGAAATCAGCACGATCGCAATACTCACCCAAATTGTTAACTGCCACGAAATCAGCAGCAAAAACACAGCAAACACTAAAACCGTACAGCTATCGATAATCAAATTGACAAAGATACTCAGCGCTCGGCTAGTTTGCCAAGTTTCGGTTGCGAGTGTATTGATAAACTTTCCGGTATCATTGCGCTCTAGATAGCTGTAGCTCACACTCAGAAGCTGGTTGAAAATGTTCGATCGTAGTCTGTGACTAATCTGAGAATTCAACCAAGCAAACAGCACCGTATTACTGTAGGTCAATATAGATTTCAGTAGAATACAGACAAAAATAAATCCAGCGATAAATACAAATCGAGACTCGTCTGGAATTCCAGAGAAAAGCTGATGAATCGAGCCAAGGAAAAAGTTTCCACTCGAAGCGTCGGTCTGTTGAACGCTTTGAAGGAGCGGAATGAATAGACTAATACCGAAGCCTTCAGACAGAGAAGACAAAATGCCTAAAACCACGATCGCTGGAATCGCCCAAGGATATAGCTTGATCAGCGGCAAAAGACCGCGAATCGCCTGGAATGTCTTCATACGTTCTGAAATCCACAGCGTTCGCCCTATTGTAAGACCATCCTCTAACTGTTGAGAACGCGATCGATTGAAATTTCTGTTTCAGGAAATGCAAAAGGCGCGATCGTTCCCGTCGTGAACTTCGTCTCCGAACTGTAATCCCCATTCTGCGGATCACGAAACACGATCAATTCTGACTTTTTGAGGTTTACCACCCAATATTCACGAATTCCAACTTCAGCGTAGATTTTGCGCTTACTCTCAAGATCTTTGCTCAAGCTGGAATTAGAATACTCGATCACCCAAAAAATGTTTTCAGGATATGGATGATGGCTCCGATATTCACGTCCGAGATCTTGAACAATTGCCAAATCCGGTTCCGGTTCTGACTGGTTTGGTAACGTAATCGGTTTATCAGCGCGAACATCTGCTAAACCATCCAAAACTTTCAGCAGATATTTGAACGCTTCGTTCGAGTCAAACGCATGAGGTTCTCCTTCTGGCGGCATTTCGATAATTTCTCCTCGCAATAGTTCCACGCGGCGATCGTCCAAAATGCCCGCCTCGATCATTTGATGATATTCATCTAGTGTCCATTTCGCGATCGACACACTCATGGCTTATTCCTCATCTAATGGCAATCCCCGCTTCACCCGACCTTTGCCAAAAAAGCGCCCGAATTGCAGTTCGTACACTTCATCTTCATCTTGTGTTTCGACTTCGATATCCGATCGCGCATAGCTCACACATAAAAGTGCATAGCCCTGTTGCTTCAATTCCGGCGACAATCCTACTGCTTCCGGCTGTTCTAAATCTCCAGATAATACTCGCACTGCACAAGTCGTACAGGCTCCGTTGCGGCAGGAAAACGGTAGTTCAACCCCTTGAGTTTCGCCGCATTGAAGAATATAGCGATCGCTCGGTACTTTGAACGTATAGAACTTGTCTTTTTGACGATGATAGACACGAATCGTGTGAAACTCAGTCATGATACTTTTTTGAATCTTCTTTACTCACTGTAGAACTTTTTGCAGTCATAGTTCAGGCTGCATAGTTGTAGACAGGAACTTTCGTAAAGTGATCTGGTTCGTGTTTGGTTAGAATAGTTTGCTGCAATCGCTCTACAGTTGAGGGCGAAAAGAATTGTTCTCCGGTTTCTTCATTGACACGAGCGGGAACATTCTGAATCACAAAAACTTGCCCATTCACTTGAAGCGTATAAGTCACCTGTTTCTCGACTAGGATCTCTTGTGGATTAGTCATCGCGCGGGTTCCTTTGAGTAAAGTCATCATTCCATCAATCAGAATCAGGCTCGTACACAGCGATAATTTTAATTTGCTTTTTCAATCACAGATTTGAGATTCGCTCGATCGCGATTTGCCGCTAGTTCTGCCGGAGCCGTTGGCACTCTCCCCCATTGATTCGCAAACGAATTTAACAATGCTTCTTGTCCTGAGCGGAATCCTTCTAGATTTGCGCCCCCACCATTCATAATCACAAACCAAACTAAGCCATTCTTGCTAGTGGGTAATACTCCCGCTAACGCACTCACTTCATTGAGACTGCCGGATTTTGTCACGAGTCCAGTCGGAAGCTTGCGACCGTCGAGAATCCCTTCATCAGTGCCGACGATCGCGAAAATATCCCCGATCGTCATTTTTGAGGGTTTGAGCAATTGATCGATCGCTAAAAACATCGAGCATACAGCCCGCGGCGAAATTCGATTTTCCACTGCTAACCCCGAACCATTGACTAAAATTACTTCGGTCTGGGGTACTCCTGCGGCTTGTGCAGCTTTGAAAGAAACGACTTTCGCGCCCCCGATCGAGCTTGCCACAATCTCTGCCATTGCATTATTACTAAAACGGTTCATTCTCTTTAGCAGTTCAGGCAGCGGTAACGATTGATGTCGCGCGATCGTCTTAAAGCTTGGAGGATTCGCGGCAACTTTTACCGAACCTGCGATCGCGATTTGTGGTTTGGGAGTGCCAGCCGGAAGCGTTTCATATTGTGCGATCACTTCACTCGACCAAGTTTTCGCATTCAAGCCTTGTTTTAGTAGTGTTCCAGTCTTGCCTAAATCGGTCTCAAAATTCATGAAGAAGCGACCTGTGACAATCAAATCGCCTGTGACTTGTTTGATTCCTTGTTGAGAAAGTGCATTTCCAAGTGCGATCGCTTCTTCCCAGACGAAAAGCGGATCATCGCCCCCTTGAACAATCAAATCCCCTTTGACGACTCCGTTTTCAATCGTTCCATTCGTTCCCACGATCGTTTGAAATCGATGATCAACTCCGTAAGTCTGTAGTGCCGCTAGAGAAGTTGCAACTTTCGTAAGCGATGCAGCAGAAAGGGGTGTCGTTCCCTGATGGTTTGCGAGAAGCTGATTTCCGGTTTGAATCCAGAGACCTTGAGCCGATGACGGATAACCTTGAGCGGCGAGTTTAGCGAGATACGGTTGAACAAGCTTCGTGGTGTTTGGATCTGGAGTCGTGGGCGCGATCGCGAGCGGGGCAGACGGCGGTGCAGAAGGAATAACGAGATTGCGGGCTGCTTCTGGTTTGGGGCTTTCAGAAACCGGAGATTGAGCCGTTTCAGGATTAGAACATCCCGCTATCAGCAGCAAGCTAACCAACAGGGCAGAAGCAGAGTAGCGCATAGAACATTTGAACGAAGAATCGGAATTTAGCTTAGCTCATTTTTGTGGCGTTGAAATTGAGCGATCGTGCTTGCCCTGCAATTTCTGTTGTCATCAGTATGAATTAATACTTAATTAAGTGGAAAAAGTCCTATTTTTTCGCTGAATTCTTGTTATTTAGGAAGCCTTGTCTTACATAAGAAAAAGGAATGTGTACAACTCAGATTCGATCAAGCAATGACTCAAATCTAAATCAAGAAATCAGCCTACAAAAAAATACGCAAACATTTAAATTGTGCAGAAAACCACAGGATGTAAGCTCCCTCAGCCTTAGCGGTTGAATGTTCGCGCTTCCTAACAATCTTTACACAAGCTGCATGAGTTCTTTAATGAAGCTTGTTATATCTGGCTAGAATTCTACGTATAATTGCTGAGATGGGAAAACAAGTGTGTATAGTATTTTGATTGCGACCGAACCTTTTGTAACTCAGGACGTTCGCAAATCGCTCTATTCCTTCCGTTACAGCAAAATTCTTGTTTTCCCAGTTCAGTTCCCATGAAATTGGCGTAGATGAAGTTGATCTTTTACGCTTCCCTGATCATTCCGAATGCAATCAATTGCTGCCCCGTTTGGAATTGAATCACTCAACTGTTGAACCTTTACTTACTGCCTAAAAAATGACCCCCACTCAATTCTTTCGTGTAACCTGTAGCCTGAGTTTGCTGCTTGGAATTTCCTTTACCTTCATGTCCGGTTTTTCGATTCAGGCTCAAATTGACCCTCCTCCTGGATCAGGTGCTCCTAGCGGCACAGTCGGAGGCGGTTCACGAGCGTAATTTCGGTCATTTTCTATAGACAATAGAATCACACTGCCCTACAGTTTGTAACAGGTTCGCGATCGTGTAAAAGCTGAGGAGTGATTGAGATCAGTGCGGCAGTGGGTAGGGGTTGGAATCAGCGCGATCGCCGTTGCAGCTGCTGTGCTCGGCTTGCAAGTGGCAGGTGCGTTTCAACCACTGGAACTCATGGTGCTAGACCAATGGTTTCGGGCGCGTCCACCGGAGGCAGTTGATGCTCGGATTGTAATTGTGACGATCGACGAATCCGATTTTAATGCGATCGGACGCTATCCGATTCCAGATGCTGAATTTGCTCAAGTGCTCTCTAAGATTCGCCAGCAAAAGCCGCGTGTGATTGGGATGGATGTCTATCGCAACCTTCCGGTTGAACCGGGACACAATGCGTTGATTCAGATTTATCAACAGACTCCGAATCTGATCGGGGTTGAAAAAACGTTGAGCGGTGCGAATATGCCCTCGGTTGATCCGCCTCCGATTTTGCGGGAACAGGGTCAGATAGCAGCGAGCGATTTAGTGCTTGATCCAGACGGGAAGGTGCGGCGCAACCTTTTATCGCTGCGGGTTAATTCAATTTGGGGAAAGCAGGCGCGAACGGTAACGACTCTGGGAACGCGGCTGGCGTTAGAGTATCTCAAGGCGGAAGGCGTTACGCCACGATCGCTGCCCGGTGGAGCGATTCAACTTGGAAAAGCGTATCTTGAACCTTTGCAGGCGAATGCGGGGGGGTATGTTCGTGGTGATATTGGTGGATTTCAGCTATTGGCGAATTTTCGGAATTTGCAGCGATCGTTTACTTCGGTGAGTTTTAGCGATGTGTTAAACGATCGAGTCGCTGCCCAATTAATGCAGGATCGGATTGTCTTGATTGGCTCGATCGCGGAGAGTTTGAACGATCGATTTTTCACGCCTTATTCTAATACGGCGAAACTCACATCCGCTGGGGTTGTCATTCATGCAGATTTCACCAGTCAGTTGATTAGTGCAGCGCTGGACAGTAGACCGATTTTGCGAGGCGTACCAGAGTGGATTGAAACAATTTGGTGCTGGCTGTGGTTGGGAATCGGCGTAGTGCTGGGAACAAGATTTCGGGCACCCCATCGGACTTTCGTTTGGATGGTGGGAGTGGCGATCGCGGGAGTTCTTACGGCTTACGGTCTATTTCTATCAGGCTGGTGGATTACGATCGTGGCACCGCTGATTGGAATGAAGCTAATCGTTGTAGCAACACGAGTCTACTGGCTATGGCAATCGTTAGTACAATCTCATCATGCACTGCAAGACTATACAAAGACGCTTGAACAAAAAGTACAAGAACGAACACAAGCGCTAACAGAACAGAATATTGAATTAACGAGGGCGAAACAGGAAGCGGAAGCTGCCGATCGAGCAAAGACGACGTTTCTAGCGAATGTGAATCACGAGTTGAGAACGCCGCTTTCAATCATTTTGAGTAGTAGTGAACTGATGAGCTATGATAAGACGCTTTCTCCGAAACAACGAGAGCGCTTATCAATGATTAATCAAAGCGTGAACCATTTGCTTGATCTCATTAATGAAGTGCTAGAGTTAGCCAAACTCGAAGCAAAAGCAGAAACAATCGGGATTCAAACACTCTCGTTAAAACAGCTACTGCATAATCTTCTAAAAATGTTTGAGCCGCAAGCGATCGAGAAGCGGATTCAATTGAATTTAGAGTGTGCCACTGAAGTTCCGAATTGGATTCAAACTGATGAACGAAAACTTCGTCAGGTCTTGATTAATTTACTAACAAATTCCTTAAAATTTACCAATCACGGAAGTATTACACTACGAATCTCTTGTTTGAATCCAAAACTGCTGCGATTTGAAGTGTCAGATACGGGAATTGGCATTGCAGAATATGAGATTGAATCGTTGTTCAAAGCATTTATGCAAACGGAATCTGGACGGCGATCGGGAAAAGGGACGGGATTAGGATTATCGATTAGTCAGCAATTGCTGGAATTACTAGGAACCAAGCTTCAGGTACAAAGTATGCCTAATGTGGGCACAGCGTTTTGGTTTGATTTGTCGATCGAGCCTGCAACAGCTCCCACTCCCGAAGCTAATTTAACCTTTTAAGGATTTTTGAATCATGCGTTCAATTCCTGGATCAAGTTGCAGTGCTTTGAGTTGATCTAGAGAAAACCACTCTGATCGATCGACATCAGTTGCTGGCTTTAAGGGTTGCAATTGGGTGATGCAAAGATAGCGAAAATCAAAATGCAAATGACTTGGATATTTCTTCGTTTCTGGAATGCGATGGACATCTAAATCGAGTAATGAGGCTCGATTGGGGTCAAGTACGATTCCCAGTTCTTCTTGAGCTTCTCGGAGCGAAACAGTGAGCAAATCAGGCTCTTCAGCTTCTGCATGTCCTCCCGGTTGCAACCAGCGATCGAGGGTTTTGTGATGAATCAATGCAAACTGCTGTGTCTCTTTTGCCATCACCCAAGCACTTCCGGTTGCGTGTCCTGGCTCAAAGCAAAAGGAATCCATCGGTTCAGCACTGTGTTTGAAATGATCAAGAATGGCAGCTTTGTGAGCGGCTTCGATCTCGTCGATCGGGCAATGAAGTTCGATCGCTTGAATGATCGCTTGAATGGAAGATTTCATCGTTAGAAGGGCGTAACGGTTTTGAGAGTCAAGGTTTGTCCGCGATGGGTGAATTGTAGATCGCGTGCATGTAAGTGTAAGCGATCGCTTGAAGTAGGATCGCCATACAATCGATCGCCCACGATCGCGACTCCGAGTCCCTCAGCGGCATGAACTCGTAACTGATGAGTTCGTCCGGTAACAGGATAGAATTCGATACGAGTAGGGGCTAACACTCGAAAGTTTGTGATAGCAGATTTTCCACGGTGATCGACTTTTTGCTTGGGTCGATCGTTCGGATCACTCCACAGCGGTAACTCGATCGTACCTTCTTTTTGCGTAATCGGTTTCGATAACACTGCTTCGTAAACTTTGTGTATTTTGCGTTGTTGGAACTGTTCGCTTAACTGTTTATAAGTTTGCGTATCGCGGGCAAGAATCAACAATCCAGAAGTATCTTGATCTAATCGATGAACGGGAATTAAGAATTCAGAAAAGCGATCGAGAATGCAATCTTGCCCGTATCGTCCTCGCACTGACAACACTCCAGCAGGCTTATTCACGACGATGATCCAATCATCTTGATAGACTAGTTCGATCGACTCCAGCCCCGAAAGCAAAAATCCTAGAATCGGCTGACATCGCTCCACACACGCTCCATAAAATTCGCCTTGAATCTTATCGCCAATCGATTCCCCCCACCAAAATTCTGCCATTGCTAACGGTTTTAACCCATGAGTTGCCGCATGATGCAAAAGTTTCGGGGCGCAGCATTCTCCGGTTCCGGTTGGCATCGAAGTGAGCAAACTAGACAGCGATCGCGTTTCTCCAGCAAAATTCGTCACGCGATAACTATCGTACATTTCTAATTGAAGCTGCTGTGATAATCGTTTGCGTTGTTGCTTGAGTTGTAGAATCTGCTTGTCAGCTTGATCAATGATTTGTTTTAATGGGTTGAGAATAGAACTGCGATCTCGTTTCAAATTCCGTTTCTCAATTCCATCTCGCTTACTCTGTTCATCGAGATCAGAATTATTATCATTTTGTCTCTGCTTTTGTCTTTCTAGTTTTCGCTGCTGATGTACTTCTGATAATTGCTTCAATTTCTGATTGTATTCTTCAGATAGTTTCTGATATTGTTCTCGTTCAGGAATTTCGTGAAGTTGGATAATCTGTTTCTTAAGCGATTCGAGTAATGTTAGTGTAATTGATTCATTTAGCTGAACTCGATCGCGTCCCGGAATCGGCGGAACCCACCCTTGTGCAATACTCTCCCCGTTCAACAATCCTGAAAATGCTTTGAGAATTTGCTGTTTTCCTTGAGCGGTCTCTGCAAGTAAAACACCGTACATTTTACCCTCGCGGGAATACTGCTCATCTGCGGCAAGTTCCTGCATTAATTCGTGCGCGATCGCTTCAACAAATTGGGTGCGAGGTAAGCGTAAAAGTTTGTTCGATCGCGGACAAATTCCCTCGTACCAATACACTGGTTGTTCATTAATATTTCTACACATTTATGCGATGATAGCAAAATATTTGTGCCAGAATTGAGGAACGACCTATTTTTCCAACGAACGCCCAAGCGATTGCTTGTCTTATCGTCTGCCAACAATTGTCAAACTACTACCGTGATATTCAATTATTTCGATTCAGTTCGGAAAGAGGTCACGTCTTTATTTTGGCAGGCGAAGAACTGCAAATTCTCGTATTTCCAAATGGCAAATAGAGGTTTATCAATGAAGCCGGACTATAACACAATGACAACGGCTGAGCTTACTGCTTATGTTCTGTCTCATCGAGATGATGTAGCAGCGATCGATGCGTTAGTTGATCGTCGTAGTCCTGATTCGGAGGCAACGTGGTTTGAAGGACCGAAATCAGTTGAAGATATGGAACGGATGTCTAGAGAGTTTGAGCAAGAACTGAAAAAGCGAATTCAGAAGCACGATTAATCAAAAAAGGGGCAAGTTGCCCCTTTTCAATCAAACAGTCATGTTATGAGTTCAATTAGTCATTGATTGCCTTCGTCGCTTTTTCGGCTTGTTTCGCCGTTTGTTTCGCTAACTTCTTCGCTTCTTTCTCAGCTTGCTTTTGAGCTTTTTCGGCTTGTTTCTGAGCTTTCTTTGCTTCTTTCGTTAACTTTCCAGGCGCTTCTTGAACTGCTTCGCTGACCTTGCCAGGAGCCTTATCTGCGTTTTGCAAGCCCTTTTCGATTTGTTCTTCGATCGAGGTTGCACCCGTGTTCGACGGACGCTTCATTTCATCAAAACCAGCCGTTCCTTGAACTTCATTGAGTCCGCCACCTTTAGTGCGATCGCGAACTTCTTCTAAAGACTGCAAGCCACCTTTATCGATCGTTTCTCTAGCAGCACCCTCATATTCTTTAGCGGCTTTGGTGGTCGAGCTGCTAGGTTCATTTGCCATCGGTTTGTCTTTCACAACCGCCTGAGCCAACGCGCTTGGTGCAACCGATGCAAACAATAGCACAGCACATAGGCAGATAGTTAATACATAGCGAAGTGCAGATAACAGAGATTTCATACAATACCCTCCAAAGGTACAGAAATTTTTCTTAGGATTCTGCAAACTTGATAGTCAGCAGAATCACGTTTAATCTGCACTTATCTACTCAAAATTCCGCCCCCCCAAACATCTGTAACTAGGGGGACTTTCTCCTAGCGCAATCCCCATCGCTAGGAGGAAGGATCGCATTCTTATCATCCTTTAGAGAGAAATTCGATCGAGGGAATGAGCGGATCTTTGACCATGCCGAATCCTCTGTATCCCCAGCGATCGAGTATCGGTTTAAGTTGTGATCCAGCGACAGACTCGGTGGTAAAGCGATCGCTCATTTCGCCTGCGAACTTGTTCAAATATCCCAACGCATCGAATTGTTCCTGGAATAAGAGAACGAAGCCATTTTCGGGCGATCGAGGTTGATCGTCGTTGAGTTTCGGATAGGCGGCGAGATAACTTCCGTCGGTTCTCGATCGAATTAAATAATAGGCTTGTGAAAACATTAATTTAGGTCTTCCAGGCTAATCCGTGGATCAACTGCCTTTAATAATAGATCGGCAATGAGATTTCCTAAAATTAACATCACTGCACCCATCATCAGACTCGACATGATCAAATAAAGATCTTGTGCCTGAACTGCTTGAAGAATCAATCTTCCGAGTCCGGGTAAGTTAAAGAAATTTTCTGTGATGAATGCACCACCCAGCAAGCTTGCAAACTCAAAGCCCAACAATGTGATCAGTGGGTTGATTGCATTTCTCAACGCATGAACATAGATCACCCGATTTTCAGGCAGTCCTTTTGCTCGTGCTGTTTGCACATAGTCTTGGCGCAACACATCAAGAAGTTGTCCGCGCATAATTCGCTGTAATCCGGCAAAACCTGCGATCGCTAAAGCCAATGTCGGTAAAACTAAATGCCACGCGACATCTAGAATCTTTCCCAACGGGGTTAAATCTGCAAAATCGATGCTGGTCAAATCGCCCACCGGGAACAATGGCGACGTGTTTTGAGCAAAGATTAACAGTAACAATGCAGTAATAAAGCTAGGGAATCCTTGCCCGGTGTAGCTCAGAACTTGAAGCACTCGATCGACCCAGCGCTGCTGTTTAATCGCAGCCAATACGCCCAGCGGAATCGCCACACCCCAAGTCACAATCAGCGAAGTGAGCGCAAGTAACAAGGTCGGGGGGACTCGTTCCCAAAGTAATGAAACGACCGAGCGGTTGTACACAAAGCTCGTTCCAAAATCGCCGCGTGTGAGAATGTTCCACACCCACAAGAAGAACTGTTCTATCCAAGATTTATCTAATCCATACTGCCGTCGGAGTTGATCGATTCGTTCTGGTGAAATTCGAGGATTTTCGCGCAGCGTGTCGAGATAATCTCCGGGAGCCAGTTGAATGATAAAAAAGCTCAGAGCGGCAGCAAGAAACAATGTAAATAAAGCTTGCAACAATCGTTTAAGAACATAGATTGTTGTCTCACTTGTGAGGAGTTCGATAAATCGATCCCAGCCAGATCTAAATCTTCTTGGTGTGGAGGTCGTCATAGGAAGTTTTGCGATCGAAGTGTTGTGATTATAGCGCTAGTATTCAACCAGTGTGATGATCGGAACTTGGGGTAATCGATCGCGTCCTTTGAGATCTGTTAATTCGATCACAAATGCACATCCGACCAGTTCACAGCCGATTCTTTGAACCAATTGTGCGGTTGCGCCTGCGGTTCCACCGGTCGCAATTAAATCATCGACGATGAGAATTCGACTACCAGGCTGTACCGCGTCTTGGTGCATTTCTAAACAATCGGTGCCGTATTCTAATTCGTATTCGATCGCATGAACCGCAGCAGGTAATTTTCCAGGTTTGCGAACCGGGACGAAGCCAATCCCCATTTTGTAAGCAAGGGGCGCACCGAAAATAAATCCACGCGATTCCATTCCGACAATAAAATCGGGTTTGAGATCCGAACATTTCTCAGCGAATAAGTCGATCGTGGCTCTTAATCCGGTGGGATCTTGCAGGAGAGTGGTGATGTCCTTGAAGAGAATTCCGGGTTTGGGAAAATCTGGAATTTCGCGGATAAAGGGTTTGAGATCCATATTGGTTTAGCGCAAACGGTACTGCAATGGGTTATCGCACAAGTTCTCAAAGTTGTCATCTAAAATGATCAAGTTGAGATACGCTTAGAAACAGCGAATCGCGCCATATCCATGACTCTCCAGGAACAGGTTCAACAACAGCGAGTAAGACACATTATTAGTAGCTATCAACTCGATGGCGAGGATCATGAACTTTGTGCTGCTTGTTTGACCGCGATGTTGCAACTGTATCCGACTGGATTGATCGAATTAGCATTAGTTGAAACAATCGTGCAAAACTGGGCACGAGTTCCAATGATCAAAGGGGTTGAGTTTTTCCGACAGGTGGAAGCGCTTCTGACACAATGGCAAACTGACGCGAAAGCTTCGCTGCACGGGTACGTGTTCGCAGTTTCATTTAGTCCCGATGAGTTTTATCTTGTGACCGGACTCGATGCCTCTCCGATTTTTGGTTCTCCAAATTCGACGAGTACGATCGCGCAGCGTTAGAAGGATGTTTGAGAAGCGTTCATTCATTGCAACGCCCGCCCTGAAATGGAATTTCGGGCTAATCGGCGCAAGTCCTTTGAAAAGGACTAAGAGACTGAAACTGCCTCTGAGTCTACTTCAGTAGACTTTCCACGGTTAGCCCGAAATTCATTTCAGGGCGTGAGGCAATCGAAGCGGAAAGACCCTCTACACGTTTCAAACACCCAAAACTACTCTCGCCTCACCCCCGGATGATCCGGACAATACCGCACAATCTCAACCGTTTGCGGCAACACTCCCACCATCAGCGCAAACGCCTCACTCGGTAATCGCGCCACCAAGTCCGCCCCAAAATAATTCTCAAACTGATTGAGAATCATTTGCGCTCGTTGCAGCGGTTGAGCATTATCGGTAATTTGCTGCGTTAATCGCACCCATTGACGGCGAATCAAATACGCCTTTTGTCGATCCTCATGCGCTTTCGGATCAACCAGCGACAAATCTCCAACCGCTAAAACACCTTTGCAGTCTCGATCGAGAAAATTTCCTACAGCAGCTCCCGGACCTGCAAACTCAGCATGAAATTGCTTGTAGATAATGAGTCCATTGCGTCTACGGCTATTTACCATCAGCAAATGCCCGTGGCTAAGCTGAGCCAAAATATCAGACACGTCCTTAAAAGAATTCACTGGGAGATTGTGCCATTACACTCTAGTGGCTTTTTGGCGATCTGTCATGGGTGATGGACAGTTCACAAACAGAATAATGAACAGGCTCAAGGTTATGATTTTCGCCCTTGACTAGCGAGGTTAATCCGATCCCCAAGCTGCCGTAATGTCTGTGCCATGCTGGAATCTTTCTCTTTGAGCTGTCCGATCTTTTCACAGCTATACATGACCGTAGTGTGATCTTTTCCACCGAACACATCGCCAATTTTCGGTAGGCTCAGTTCCGTGTGATGCCGCATTAAATACATGCCAACTTGTCGAGCAACGCTGATTTCTCGACGGCGGGAATTGCCTTTGAGGTCGTCGATCGAGACTCCGAACGCTTCCGAAACCGCATTGATGACAACTTCTGGAGATGCCTCAACTTTCTCGACGGGCGGATTGAGCATCGGTGCAATATTTTCCACGGTCATCGATAGCCCGGAGATCGAAATATACGCAACGGCGCGAATCAAGGCTCCTTCTAATTCCCGAATGTTCGAGGTATAGCTAGATGCAATGTATTCGATCACTTCCCGTGGAAGCCGCATATTTTCGTACTCGGCTTTTTTCTGCAAAATCGCCATTCGAGTCTCAAGATCCGGCGGCTGAATGTCTGCAATTAAGCCCATTGAAAAACGAGAACAGAGACGCTCTTGTAATTTAGGAATCTGATTCGGTGGACGGTCAGAAGCAAGCACGACCTGCTTTCCAGCTTCGTGCAGCGTGTTGAAGGTGTGGAAAAATTCCTCTTGCGTATATTCTTTCCCTTCGATGAACTGAATGTCATCGACTAATAACACGTCAGCGGCTCGATAGCGATCGTGAAAACTCTGCAAGTCATCTTTGCGAATCGCTGTGATCAAATCATTGGTAAATTTCTCAGTCGAAACATAGAGGATCTTCGCATCCGAGGAAATTTCCAATCGATAATGTCCGATCGCCTGCATCAAATGAGTTTTACCGAGTCCAACACCGCCACAGAGAAATAATGGATTAAACTCGCGCCCCGGAGATTCCGCGACTGCCAGCGATGCCGCGTGTGCCATACGGTTATTTGGACCGACGACCAAACGCGAGAACACATACTTGGAATTGAGATCAGAGGAACTGCTCGATCGAGGCGCTTGAATTGGTAACTCTGGCAAGGTCGGACTCTCCGCCACAAATGGATAAAACAATTCTGTCTCGTCGCTTTCAGCACTCGGCACGAATCGAAACTGTACTTCTACAGGTCGCCCAACAATGCTGTGAACGGCTTCTTGAACCGTTTTCATATAGTGTTTCTGAATCCAATTTTTGGCAAATGGATTCGCTGTTCGTAGGATTAAGCACGTTTCGGTTAACTCCTCCGGCACAGCACTTTTGACCCATGTGTCGAAGGTTGGCGGACTAAACTTGAACTTGAGAATGTCAAGCACATCAGACCACATTGCATCGATCGAGCTTTCTACCGCCATATTCCCGCTCCGAACCCCAGACCAAAGCATAGAATAATTTACTGTACTTCAAGATGTCGAAACGCGATCGAGTGAACTTTTTCGATTCGCCAATCCAGTGCATAGTGCAACCGAGATCGCGCTAGGATAAAGAAATCTTTACTTAGCGACTAGCTATCGTTTCTTGTGGTGAATATTTCCTCTTCCAGAGTCGATCTTGCTCAGCTTTACCCGTTTGAATTGGATGAATTTCAACTCAGCGCGATCGCTGCACTGGAAGCTGGAAAATCCGTCGTTGTTTGTGCTCCCACTGGTTCGGGTAAAACGCTGATCGGGGAGTATGCGATTCATCGAGCGCTGGCTGCCGATCGTCGCGTGTTCTATACCACCCCGCTCAAAGCCCTTTCTAATCAGAAGTTACGAGATTTTCGCGATCAGTTCGGAGCCGAGAACGTGGGGCTACTCACTGGAGATGTTTCGATTAACCGGGATGCCCCAATCTTGGTGATGACGACTGAGATCTTCCGAAACATGCTCTACGGAACACCGATCGGGGAAGTTGGAACTTCTCTCGCTGGAGTTGAAGCGGTCGTGCTCGATGAATGTCACTACATGAACGATCGACAACGCGGCACCGTCTGGGAAGAGTCGATTATTTACTGCCCTTCAGAAGTTCAACTTGTCGCCCTGTCTGCGACGGTGGCAAATAGCGACCAACTGACAGATTGGATCGCTCAAGTTCACGGACCGACTGAGCTAATTTATTCTGATTTCCGCCCGGTTCCGCTGCAATTCTCTTTCTGCAATACGAAGGGACTCTTTCCGCTACTCGACGAAACAGGGAGCCGATTGAGTTCCCGTCTCAAGCCGAAACGCAGTCAATACCGCCCCAGAGGAGCCAATCAACGAGGCGCACCTCGCCCAGAATGTCCCAGCCTGCCGTTTGTCGTGAGCCAACTGGCAGCGAAAGATATGTTGCCCGCGATTTACTTTATCTTCAGTCGGCGCGGCTGTGATAAAGCGGTCACAGAATTAGCGAACTTGACGCTAGTGAATGAAACCGAAGCAGCACAACTGAAAGAGCGAATTGATGCGTTTCTCGATCGTAATCCCGAAGCCGGACGCGCTGGACAAGTCGAACCCCTGTATCGTGGCGTTGCAGCCCATCACGCCGGAATTCTTCCCGCTTGGAAAGGATTAGTCGAAGAACTTTTCCAAGAAGGTTTAATCAAAGTTGTATTCGCGACTGAAACGCTAGCAGCAGGGATTAATATGCCTGCCCGAACGACTGTTGTTTCGAGCCTTTCTAAGCGGACTGATGCCGGACATCGTTTATTGAATCCGTCTGAATTTCTGCAAATGTCAGGACGGGCAGGACGACGCGGAATGGACGATCGCGGCTATGTAGTCACGGTTCAAACTCCATTCGAGGGCGCGAAAGAAGCGGCATATCTTGCAACTTCTGGAGCCGATCCGCTGGTGAGCCAATTTACTCCGAGTTACGGCATGGTTTTGAACCTGCTGCAAACTCATTCGATCGAACAAGTCCGCGCCTTAATCGAACGCAGTTTCGGGCAATATCTTTCGACGCTGTATCTCAAACCTCAACAGCAAGAACTCGAACGCTGCAAACTCGAACTCAAACAACTCGAATCGATCGTGTCTGATGTCGATTGGAAGCTGTTAGCCCAATACGAAAAGCTGCAAGACCGACTTAAAGAGGAGAAACGGCTATTAAAAACGTTGCAAAATCAAGCCGATGAAATGCAGACGAGTGAAAGAGCGATCGCGCTTCAATTCGCAGTTGCAGGTACAATTCTGTCTCTTAAAGGTGACGGCTCCGAAACGATTTCCGCCGTTTTAGTCACGAAAGTTCCTGGCTCTGGTCAGTTTCCGTATTTGATTTGTCTAGGACAAAACAATCGTTGGTATGTAGCATCGGTTTCAGATGTCGCGGCTTTGCGCGGTGAAATTCCTCGATTACAAGATGTAGACAGTCTTACTCCTCCGGCTGAACTGGTGTTTCGACCGGGACAAGCTCGTAGAGGCAGCGAAGACAGCGTCGCGATCGCACAATTGATTCCCGATCCGCCCGGATTACCCGATGAGGCTCCAGAAGTTTACGCCCAACAGCAGCGAACGAATGCAGTTTTGGCACAGATGGAAGCGCATCCAGTGCATGAATGGGGCAACCGTCCTCAAACCCTCAAACGCCAACGTCGGATCGAGACATTAAGAGAAGAAATTAGCGATCGTCAAGCGAAACTCGATGAAAAAACGCAGCGTCACTGGGACGAATTCGTCGCGCTGATCGAAATTCTCCGGCGATTCGGCTGTCTCGATGATTTGACCCCAACCGCGTTAGGAGAATCCACCGCAGCGATTCGCGGCGATAACGAACTTTGGATCGGTCTGGCGCTGATGTCCGGTGAACTCGATCCGCTTGACCCGCATCATTTCGCGGCTGCCTGTGCTGCTTTGGTAACTGAAGTTTCTCGCCCTGATACGTGGATACGCTACGATGTCTCCGATCCGGTTCTCGAGGCGCTTGGAGGGCTTCGCAGCATCCGCCGTCAACTGTTTCAACTCCAGCGCCGTTATCAAGTCGCGCTTCCCGTCTGGCTCGAAGATGAATTAGTTGGCATCGTCGAACAGTGGGCACTGGGTGCTGACTGGGGAGAACTGTGCAGCAATACGAGCTTGGATGAAGGCGACGTTGTGAGAATTCTGCGTCGCACGTTGGATCTACTGTCTCAAATTCCGCACATGCCACATGTTAGGGAAGCACTTCGGACCAATGCAATTCGAGCCATTCAACTGCTCGATCGCTTCCCCGTCAATGAGAGCGTTGAGTAATCAACCCTTTGCTGCATCCCCCCGCCGACTGAAGCTGGCAAATCGAAAGACTTATTCTCCGTAGAACACCTGATTGTTTCGAGACTCGCTTTGCCCATACTGAGAAAAGAGCAATCCACTTGCAAGGTCTGCAATGGCTCTGTTTCCCGTATTGTTCAGTGACTTAGGCGATCTCTTTGTGAATGATCTCGGCTTGGAGCGACCCAGAATATTAGTCGTGGATGACCATCCATCCAGTCGAATGACGGCTGTAGCTTTGCTATCAGTCGAAGGGTATGATGTAATCGAAGCAGAAAGTGGTGTTGCCGCCCTGTCTCAATTACAAGAGACGAACCCCGATCTAATCTTGCTCGATGTGATGATGCCCGGAATGGATGGCTACGAAGTCTGTCGCCGCCTCAAAGAAGATGAACTGACGCGCCTCACTCCAGTTGTTTTTATTACAGCGCTTGACGATCGACGATCGCGCTTACGTGGAATTGAAGCAGGCGGCGATGATTTTCTCACCAAGCCTTTTGATCAACTTGAACTTTCGGCACGAGTCCGATCGCTGATTCGACAAAAGCGACTGAATGAAGATCTAGACCACGCGGAAAAGGTTTTGTTTTCGATTGCGCGAACCGTTGAAAGTCGCGATCCGAATACCGGGGATCACTGTGAACGGCTAGTGATGCGGGGGAAAGCATTCGGAGAATTTTTAGGATTAACGCGATCGCAAATTCGGGATCTGATGTGGGGTGGCTACCTGCACGATATTGGCAAAGTCGGAATTCCAGACCATGTGCTGCTGAAAAAAGGCAGACTCACCGCCGAAGAATTCCAAATCATGAAACAGCATGTGCTGATTGGCGAAAAGATTTGTCAGCCGTTGAGGACGATGCGGGGAGTTGTCCCGATTATTCGGCATCATCATGAGCGGTGGGATGGGTCTGGATATCCGGACGGATTAGAAGGCGATCGTATTCCGTTTCTAGCACAAGTGTTTCAGATTATCGATATTTACGATGCTCTAAGGAGTGAGCGTCCCTATAAAAAACCGTTCCCACCTGAAGAAGCGCTGAGAATTATTGCTCAAGAGATGAAACAGGGCTGGCGGAACCCAGAGTTGATTAAAGAATTTGGTCGATTTATTCACGCTGTTGAGATGAAAGCGAACAGCGAAGGGATTTGGTTTCAGAAATATATCAAAACTGCAAATCGAGTCTAAGCTGTATCACAGGTTTCTTTGATTTTTAGAAACCTGCTCTAGAATTAGGTTAGGGAATTTTTGGGTGAATCATTTTGCTGTAAGTTGTGATTGAGTCAGAATTTTGGAGGCGCGATGTTAGTCGTTCTGGCGGGCGATCGACTCCTTTCAGTCCAGCAAGTGTGTCAAGGGTGCTTGATGGCAGACCAAAGCGGACAACCTCGGTGGCGACAGGGACAACTGCGTTGCGGACAGGCAATTAGTCAATTGGGCGAAAAGGTGCCTGTGCAGTTTGAATGTCAGATGGGGTTTAGAATCGCCAATATTGAATAGTGTGATTCGCCCCTTCCGCGTCCAATACGTTATTCTGGGCTTATCTCTTTACGTGGATTTGGGAGAATCGAGTTATGACGTGGCGCGGATCAACAACGGTGTCCGATCGCATTTTTGCTTCTCTGGTGTATCTTCTGCCGCTCTTGGATGTCGTGGGCTTTGTCGGACGAATCTTGGTACTGACCAATTCGTTTATTAGCCCACTTGTGCAGATAGTAGAAGCACCGCTCTCACCGTTATTGTCGATTTATACCGGATTCATTCCGCTGATTGTCTTTTTTGCCTTGTTCTTGCTGGTCGTGAGAAACGAGAATGTGGCTCACTTTATTCGCTTTAATACGATGCAGGCTATTTTGTTTGGCATTGTTCTGAGCCTGATCAGCATTATTTGGCAGTATGCGCTGGCTCCCGTGTTTGGTGCAGGACTGCTGACCCAAACGCTGTTTAATGCCGTGTTCCTCGGCACGATCGCAGCGGTGGGATATTCGATCGTGCAAACTGCACTCGGACGCTATGCGGAAATTCCGACGATTTCGGATGCGGTCTACATGCAGGTGCGTTAATCCTGAAGCTGGGTTTGGCGAGTTGGAATTTTCATTCTGACGGTGTTTTCGAGAAATCCGATGCCTTCGATTTCGACCCGGACGCGATCGCCTGCCTGCATTCCTCCGACTCCTTCTGGGGTACCCGTCAGAATCACATCGCCTGGAAGTAGCGTCATCACTTGACTGATATAAGACACGAGCACATGGGGCAGAAATACCATGTCCCCGATCGAGGCGGATTGTACCGAAACATCGTTGAGAAACGTTTGAATTCGGGCATCAGGACTGATTTCGCGCACAATCCAAGGACCTAATGGGCAGAACGTATCGAAGCCTTTGGCTCGCGTCCACTGTCCATCTTTTTTTTGCAAATCGCGGGCAGTGACATCATTCGCGATCGTATAACCCCAAATTTTGCTGTGGGCTTCTTGGGGTGGGCAATCTTTGACGCGATCGCCCATAATGAGCGCTAATTCGCCTTCGTAATCGACGCGCTGAGACTGCGGTGGATAGAGAATTTCACATTCCATTGGAATGATCGTCGTCGGTGGTTTGAGGAACAGAAGCGGCTCTTCTGGAAGGGGCGTTCCCATTTCGGCGGCGTGATTGGCGTAATTTTTGCCGACTGCGATGATTTTTGAGGGGGCGCAGGGGGCGAGGAGTTGATATTGGCTTAATCGCTGATCGGTGGGTTGTCCTTTTAGCCAGGGGGGAGCGTCCAAAACCTGAACGGTGCGATCGATTTGTAGCAATCCATAGTGGATTTTGCCATCGGGAGTTTGAACGCGAACATAACGCTGTGCCATAAGAATAACCAAATCAGAGGTTTGAGATAGACCGGGTTAGATTGAGGGCGACGGATTCACAGGATGGTATAGAATTGTAATTCCTTGCCCTTTCATTATTGGGGTTTCCTTGTCTAAATCAAGTGTGATTTGCTGGATTTCGGGAGATCAAAATAAATCGAAAGAGCCATTTAGTCCGTAAGGAGTTTGTTTGGATGAGTCAGTTGTACGAAACGATGTATATTTTGCGTCCTGACATCGGGGACGAAGCGGTGGATGGTGCGATCGAGAAGTATCAATCGATCCTGAAAGAAAACGGTGCAGAGATTCTAGAGACTCAGCATCGGGGTAAGCGGCGGTTGGCTTATGAGATCGATCGGCAACGTGAAGGGATTTACGTGCAGATGAATTTCAAGGCGGATGGCAGCCAGATTGCACCGATGGAGCGGGCGATGCGGTTGAGTAGCGAAGTGATTCGGTATTTGACAGTGAAGCAGGACGAGCCGAAGGCTGAAGAGGCTGAAGAGGCTTAGGATTTGATCTGAAAAATCTCCGGTTTCGTAAGTGAAATCGGAGATTTTTTATAGGTGAAATGGCGATCGAAGGAATTAGTTGTGGGTAGCGTGTTCTTGTTCTAACGATGCCATTCCGGGTTCGGGGGCGCGGAGTTCTTCCTCTCGAATCGTTGGTTCTTTGCTGTAGACCGAACTCAAGAGAATGTTGATGACACCAGCCGATTCAGCTTGCTCGATCGCACGATGCGTAATGATTTCACCGACGTTGAGGATGACATTATCTTGTCGATCGAGAATCACCCGATTCACCGGACGACCCAGAGCATTTTCGACTCGGTTGCGGTGGATTGCCTCAGCGCTTTGACCTCGGTAATCCTCGAATTTCCCTTTCAGGTCATGCCAAAGGGTTTTCGCATTTTCACGAGCGATCGAAGCTTCTTGCTGGAAGACTGAGGCTTCTTGCTCGAAACGGTTACGAGCGATCGAACTTTGGCTTTGGAATCGAGTGCGAACTACTGCCAGCGAATCGTTTGTGGTTCCGCGAACGGCTTCGGTCGGGTGCAAACCAACTGCATCTAATAATTCCGCTTCACGATTTGCGGCTTTTGCTCGATCGATGACGATATCGCTAACGATTTGACCGGGAGCTGTAATGATCGAACCGTTGTCAGAACGAATCAGGCGATCCGATCGTCGTCCTTTTGCTTGTTCGACTCCGAGCCGAGCGGTGAGATTTGAGAAGGTTTCGTTGGCGCGTTGGGTGAGACTCTGAAATCCAGTGCTGACTTGAGCGCTGACATCTTGGAATCCAGTTTGAACCCGGTCGCGCAGGGCAGCGGAGTTATCACCAAAATCTTGAGATTGACGATTGATTGGAGCGGTCAGACTTCCACCTGTAGCACAATACAGCGATTCGAGTTCGTCTGCATATCGAGCCGCTTCCGCAACGGTCAAAGTCACGACTTGGTCTTTGCCGATCAGGAGTTGACCATCATTGGTAAAAATATCTCGATCGACGGGTTTGCCAATCACGTAAGCGAACTGTTCATCGGGGTCAACAAACTGATTGGTCATCGTTGCAGTTGCATGACGAGTTCCATTCTCGAAACCGTTAGAAGCTTCCTGCAATTTCGCATGTGCGGCCTCTGTACTCCGCTGAATTTGCTCGTTTGTGGATTGGGCAGCGGATTGAAGTTTCTGACCTGCAACTTCTGAATTTTCTTGAATCCGAGTCGATGCGGTTTGGACGGCTCCACGAATTCCACCGACTTGCTCTTCCATCAGATCAGCGGTTTCAGGCGGCACGAACGTTGCATCTTCACCGATTCGGAGCGTGTGCGGTGCAGGAATGAACGATCGACCAGAGTAAGCATCGGCAAAAATTCCACCCGAAGCTTCGTAGCCTTCGATCATGCCCGTTTGCTCGTCAAAGAAGAGATCGACGACTGAACCGAGATAGCGTCCATCTGTTGTGACAATCCGAGTGCCTTTGAGCGTGAGGTTACGATCGAGCACTTGATTAATGCGATCGTCATGTTTTGCAGAAATGATCGTGTCACGGCTCGAAATAATCAAAGTATCGGTTCCAAATGCAGAAATCGCATTCAACGGAATGACTTTTGCTGAGTGGAATAATCCCGCTTCTTCGACGAGAACACCCAATAACTGATTGGTATCTTGATCAAAAATTAAATCTTGAACTCTTGCAACTCGCTTTCCAGTATCAAAGGCAGTAATGCTTTTGCCCAGGATATCGCTTCCTTTTCTCATGATGTCCTCTTAAAAGTTGGATGTAATTGGTAAAAAATTATTAATCGAGCGGATTTTGGGCGGGCGGTGCGGTGCGACCGTAACCAGGGACAACGTTGATATAGCCGTCGTATTCGAGTGCGACTCCGAAAGCAGCAGCAGCAAGAAGGACGAAAAGCGCGATCGCAGGAGTCGGATTTGAGCGTTTTCCAACAAGACGTGGCATAGTGATTTTCCTAAGAATGACAAATAACTAGGGTTGAAAAGTAGGGACAGTCTTTTTCGCTGCGTTACGCTCCCGCCCTGAAATGAATTTCGGGCTAATCAGCGAAAGTCTACTGAAGTAGACTTAGAGCAAATTTCAGGTTCTTAGTCCATTTCAATGGACTTGCGCCGATTAGCCCGAAATTCATTTCAGAGCGAGTGGTGCAGCGATCGAAGATTTTTCAAGCACTCTCTTAGCAGTGATTTCGCTAATAGTTAAACTGTAATTTTTTGTAAATCCATTGCCATCGCTCTATCGATGTAATTCTCGTGAATGATGCTTATAACAGTCGTAATTGTGTTTGTACGACTTCCATTTCTCCGGTTTCGGATTCGATATAAAACTCTTCTTGCGCGAGGAGTGCTTTAGCGGCTTCAAGAATTGGATCAGCTAATAGCTTTAAGTCTTCGCGATTCGCGAGATAGGCGCGGAGGGCATCGATCGGCTCGATCGCGCTTCCGACTCCCAATTCGGGTAAACGCGATCGCGACATTTGCGACAATAATCCTGCCTGAATTGTGTAAGTATGCGCGATCGATAAAACGGTGTGCAGATCCGTATCATCGATTAAATCGATTTGCTCTGGACGAACTTGATACATCAGACGAACGACCGCATCTTCGATCGGCTTTTTCTCGATCGCGGCAAGCAGATCAGAATGCGGATCTTCAGACTCGGTTAAATCAACCTCGATCGTGCAGAACGATCGCACAGGTAACGGACAGAATTCAAGCGTGGTAGAACCTTGATCGATTTCTACAAGAACGTATCCTTTGTCCTCGGTTTCTTCGCTGAAATCAACTCGTTCAATGCTACCAGGGTACACAACAAATGGATTTTCTGACAGAATTTGATGGCGATGAACATGACCTAGCGCCACATAATCGAACGCATCACGAGTTAGCAACTCTAATGGAATCGTGAATCCTTTTCCAACCGCTAAGAATCGCTCTGCACCATAATTCGCAGCATCGACCATTAAATGTGCAAGTAACACGGTTGGAATCGCTGGATCGAGTTTACGGATTTCGCCTTCCATTGCGGCTCGTAATCGATCGAGTAATAAATGCCCGACTTCCGACATTGATAAGCCTTCGGTTTCAGGGCGAGTGAGTAAGGTTGATCGCGTTAACCACGGTAAGGTAATGACTTGAACATCACCGTGACGGGTTTGAATCCGATGAGTTTCTAATCGATCGCCGACGATCACATGCGGAACACCGAGCGTTCGATAAATACACAGACTCGCGCCGCCTGCTCCTTGAGAATGCTGATCGTGATTTCCCACTAAGAGAACAACTGGAATTCCCGCATCGCCAAGACGACGAAATTGGCTGGCGAAGGCTTGCTGAATGTAGGGCGGTGGAGTGGCATCTGGAAAAGCATCACCGCCGAATAGAACGAGATCTACAGATTCAGCGATCGCACGATCGATACATCTTCCCAAAGTCGCGACAAAATCTTCTAATCGAGTATTCAACCCAGTTTCGGGATTGATTTTTCCATGCACAAACCCGCTACCCAGATGAATATCCGAAAGATGAAGAATTTTGACCATGAAATCACCGAGTCGTACCGCTGCGAATAATTGTACTAAATACGTTGTCGGGCAGCACTTTTCTTAGCGTCAGAAAAACGCCACCTAAACGATCGCAGGAATAGCGCAATTGATTTGAGTTATCGATCGCAGCTTTGTAAATCGTTTGCGCGACGACTTCAGCAGGTTCGCCCCGTTCACCTGCCCGATTGAGACTTGCTAACACTCGATTCACAAATTCGTCATAGGCTGTGATTTCGGATTTGGCGACATCGGGAGAGCGATCGTAGAAATCGGTTTTAATCGGACCCGGTTCAATGATTTTGACGCGAATATTGAACGGCTCTAATTCGTACTGAAGCCCTTCGGAAAAGCCTTCAACCGCCCATTTCGTTGAGTTGTAGACCGTGTAAGTGGGAAATGATATTCGACCGCCGATCGAAGCGATGTTAATAATCACGCCGGATCGCCGTTCCCGAAAATGCGGCAATAGAGCTTTCGTAACTTCCATCAAGCCGAACACATTTGTATCGAACTGTTTGCGAATTTGCTCAGATGAACAGTTCTCGAATGCACCCACCAAGGCGTATCCGGCATTGTTGACGAGAACATCGATGCCTGCGCCGCGCTCCGCGTTCGAGCCAAATTGTGAAAGAGATTGAGCGATCGCGCTTTTGATCGATTCCGAATCCGTCACATCCAATTTGAGCGGGTGAATGGTTCCGGTGATCCAATCGGCTTTTTCCGGCGATCGCATCGTTGCAATGACGTTCCAGCCTTTTTGGGCAAATAGAAGCGCGGTCGATCGACCGATTCCTGTCGATGCGCCTGTAATTAGAACAGTTTTCGTCATAATATTCGGGGATGATTTGGCACGAATTATGAAACTCACTTTGTACAGTAAGCCGGGATGCCATTTATGTGAAGGACTGCAAGAAAAATTAGAGCAAATTCACACGATCGAACTAGAAATTCGAGATATCACAACTCGCGAAGATTGGTTCCAAGCGTATCAGTATGAGATTCCGGTTTTATACCTCGAAGAGACAATGCTTCCCCGTCCTTCTCCGCGATCGACGGTGCAACAATTGGAATCTATGTTACAGAAATATATGTCATCAAACGCCTAAAAACTTGTAGGCGACACCCGATCGGGCAAGGAGTTAATCGATGCAGCTTAGAGAATTATTGGCAAAGCTTCCTGATGTCGGCGAGATTCCTGATCATCCCGCGCTTGATGCTGACGTGAAAGGATTGACGACAAATTCACTCTCTTGTCAGCCGGGAGATTTGTTTATCGGAATGCCAGGAACGCGAGTCGATGGGGGCGATTTTTGGCAAAGTGCGATCGCATCGGGAGCGATTGCCGCGATCGTTTCTCCTGAAGCCGCGAGTCGAGCAATGGGCGATCCTGCCTTTCAATCGGCTCAGCCGCCCTTGGTGATTCCTGCGATCGAGATGTCTCAAGCCTGCTCACAATTGGCGACTGCATTCTATGATTTTCCTGCTCAAACGCTGAAACTCGTTGGGGTCACGGGCACGAATGGGAAAACGACAACGACGCATTTGATCGAGTATTTGTTAGAGCGATCGCACAAAAATGCAGCGCTACTTGGAACGCTCTACACCCGCTGGAAAGGTTTTCAACAAACGGCACTGCACACGACTCCTTTCCCAGTGGAATTGCAGCATCAATTGAAATCTGCGATCGATGCCGATTGTGAGTTTGCGGTGATGGAAGTTAGTTCTCACGCGCTAGCTCAAGGTCGCGTTTTAGGATGCGAATTTGAAGTGGCAGTGTTTACGAATTTGACGCAGGATCATCTCGATTTTCACCGCGATATGGAGGATTACTTTGCGGCAAAAGCGCTGTTGTTTGAAGGGGATTATTTGAAAGGTCGAGCGATTATCAATCTCGATGATCCGTATGGGCGGAAATTAATCGATCGATTAAATCGCGAATCAGTTTGGACATACAGCACCGAACAGCAAGCGGATCTCTGGACAAGCGATTTGCAATACGAGTCGGATGGCGTGAGTGGAACGCTCCACACTCCGATGGGCGATGCTGCATTCAAATCGCCGTTAGTGGGACAGTTCAATTTAGCGAATCTGTTAGCAGCGGTGGGAGCGGGTTTGCAGTTGGGGCTGGAATTAACTGCGATCGTTGAAGCGCTTCCTGGTTTTACTGGAGTTCCCGGACGGATGGAGCAAGTCCAAATCAAGCCGGATCAAGATATCAGCGTGATTGTGGATTATGCTCATACGCCCGATAGTTTGGAAAATATGTTGAAAGCGTCTCGTCCATTCATTCCGGGGCAAATGATTTGTGTGTTTGGATGTGGAGGCGATCGCGATCGTACCAAACGCCCGAAGATGGGGAACATTGCCGCAACGTTAGCCGATCAAGTGATCGTGACTTCCGACAATCCGAGAACCGAAAATCCGCAGCAGATTCTAGAGGATGTAGTAGCTGGAATTCCGAGTTCGGTCAGTCCGGCGGTGATTGCCGATCGTGCGACTGCAATTAGGACAGCGATTTTGCAGGCGAAACCGGGCGATGGGGTTTTAATTGCTGGGAAAGGACATGAGGATTATCAGATTTTGGGAACGGAAAAAATTCATTTCGACGATCGTGAACAGGCGCGGGCGGCGTTGGTTGATCGATTTAGTTAAATAATTCGGGGTTCAATCCATCCGGGGTAGAGACGCGCATACCAAAGGTAAAGGTGCAGCGAAACTCCTAATCGCGTCTCTACGGGTCGTCGGGTCAACGCATGATTTTTCAATTGGTCACACATCCATGTCACGATCGAGCGCGTTACGGTATTACGTTTTTTCCCGATTGTTGTTAGCCCCGTTAATGTTGTGGCTGATTACAACGATCGTATTTTTCTTATTGCGGGCAACTCCGGGCGATCCGGTCGATGCCCTTCTCGGTCCCAGAGCACCCCAAGCCGCAAAAGACGCACTCCGAGAGCGTTTAGGGCTGAATAAATCTTTGTTCTTCCAGTACTTAGATTACATCGGGTCACTGTTGCGATTTGATTTAGGACAATCTCTAACCGCTGATGATCAATCGGTTTGGCAAATTATTGGTGATTTCTTTCCAGCAACGGTGGAATTGGCGATCGTAGCTTTAGCGATCGCGCTCATCGTCGGAATTACCGTTGGCGCGGTTTCTGCCTCACGTCCCAATACTGCGATCGATGCAGGTGGGCGACTGTTCGGAATCATTACTTACTCGATTCCGATGTTCTGGTTTGGAATGCTGTTACAGCTTGTATTTGCAGTGGGATTAAAATGGTTTCCGCTGGGAACGAGATTTCCCGTGACGATCGCATCTCCGAATCAGATTACGGGAATTTATACGATCGACAGTCTCCTAAGCGGCAATTTCAGCCAATTTTTCACCGCGCTTTACTATCTTGCATTGCCATCGATTACGCTCGGAGTGTTGATCAGCGGCATTTTTGAACGAATTGTCCGCGTCAATCTCAGACAAACCTTGCAATCTGAATATGTCGAAGCTGCCCGCGCAAGAGGAATCCCAGAATCGAAAATCCTCATCAATCATGCGTTGAAAAATGCCATGATTCCAGTGATTACGATTCTGGGTTTGACTTTAGCTGCGTTGTTAGGAGGAGCAATTCTCACAGAGGTCACATTCTCGTGGCCCGGACTCGCAAATCGCTTGTACCGAGCCATTGGACAACGAGACTATCCAACCGTTCAAGGCATCGTTGTCTTCTTTGCTGGCATTGTTGCGATCGCCAGTATCGCGATCGACATTATCAACGCCTACATCGACCCAAGAATTCGCTATTAGCGAGGTGCACAAGCGACAGGCAGCGATCCCGAAGCTTGAGGAGTTCCGAGGTTGTATGCGGTCGGATAGGAATCATTCTGACGCGCTTGGAACGTATCCAAATTCATTTTTGCTTCGTGTCCAGAAGTTCCCGCAGGACCGTTCGATCGATACGCGATCGCTGCGCTCCGATTGTTGCCATCAAACTGACGAGTCGGGGTAGCAGCTTGATTCGAGTTGCTAGAATTTCTGAAGTTATACGCTGCGGAATTTGTAGTGTTATTGCGATCTTGAACGGCGTTCAGGTTCATTTTCGCTTCGTGTCCAGAAGTGCCCGCAGGACCATTGGTGCGATAAGCGATCGCTGCGCTCCGATTGTTGCCATCAAACTGACGATTGGGAGTGACCAAGCTAGAGGAGGTAGAATTGTCGATCGGTCCACCGACTCCACCGCTCACAAAAGCACAGTTATCAGTCGATTGAGTGTTGGTGGGTTGAGTTTGGTTCTCGATGCGGTTGATATCACCGTTGTTTACAACACCTTGATTCGGAACGGCTTGAGCCAGAACAGGTAGCGCCATCAATGCAGCAGTTCCAGTTGCGCTCAGGACAGCAAGAGTACGTTGTGCAATATTCATAGAATTCATTTTCCTGAAAACCAGTGTGTAAAGGACGTTAGAAAATCTGTATGTTTCTATACGTTTTACTGTAAGGAGGAAAACGACTTCGTTACTCTGTCTTTTGAGGTTAATCACACTCTGTCAACAGTTGGAACTAGTCTTAGTGTGCTCTACCTGCACCTAGATAGAGTTCTGCAACTCTTGGATTGTTCAACAGTTCCGAGCCGATGCCTTCAAAGCGATCGCGTCCCGATTCCAGCACATAACCCCGATCTGCCATTTCTAACGCTCTGCGGGCATTTTGTTCCACGAGTACGATCGCGGTTCCGTCGCGGTTAACCTGCCGAATCTGCTCGAACACGCTGTTGACCAGAATCGGAGACAATGCCGCAGAAGGTTCATCGAGCAGTAGCAAAGTCGGTTTCAGCATCAACGCTTTTCCCATCGCTAACATTTGCCGTTCTCCGCCTGACAAGGTTCCGGCTCTTTGTTTGCGGCGTTCTGCAAGTCGGGGAAATCGCTGATAGATTTCGTCCTTGAGCGGTTGGAGAGGGACATCGCGGACAAATGCCCCCATTTCGAGATTTTCTTCAACGGTTAACGACGGAAACACGTTCGCAATCTGCGGCACATAAGACATTCCACGCTGGACAATTTGATCCGATCGCAGTCCGGCAATCTCTTGCCCGTTAAATTTGATCGTTCCTGTATGCGGTTTGAGCAATCCGAATACTGTTTTTGCTAATGTCGATTTTCCCGCCCCATTCGGTCCAATAATCGCCACGAGTTCACCCGGCAACACTCGCATATTTGCGCCTTGCAGAATATCTAAATCTTTCACATAGCCTGCATGAACGTTTTGAACTTCAAGGATCGGAGAAGTCATAAGGAAGCGAGGAAAACAATACTTAGAATCAAACTTTATCATCCTTGAGCGGGAGCAAGGGGAAGAGAATCTTGCTTTAGACACATCAATTATGGTTTGGTGAATTGGTATACCTGATTCACGTTCATCTACTTGCGCTCAGAATGCCTTACGCGATCGACTTCGGAACCAGTAATACGGTGATCACTCGCTGGAATGCAGCGACCCAACAGCCCGAAACCCTCTCGATTCCTGGAATTTCTCAACGATTGGCACAGAATCCGCCGCTGATTCCCAGTCTGGTTTATGTTGAGAATGCAGCGCAGGGAAGCGTCACGATCGGTCAACAGGTGCGCGATCGTGCATTAGATGTCGGCACGGATTCCCGATTTTTCCGCAACTTTAAGCGCGGAATTGGCACCGATGTACAAGGATTTCTACCCGAATTAGATGGGCAAACGGTTCGATTCGAGCAAGTGGGCGAATGGTTCCTGACGCAAATTATTAATCAACTGAAAACGACCGATCCTGAAATTGCAGAATCACTGACTTTCACGGTTCCGGTGGATAGCTTCGAGGCGTATCGGCTGTGGTTAGGTCAGATTTGCGAATCGCTCGACATTAATCAAGTCAGAATGATCGATGAACCGACTGCTGCGGCGTTGGGGTATGGAATTAGCGATCGACAAACGCTTTTAGTCATCGATTTTGGTGGCGGCACTCTCGATTTATCGATCGTTCAAATCAACGTGAGTGAAACCGCTCGATCGCAACCGATGGGATTTATTTTGAAATGGGGACAGAAATCATTCAAGGAACAATCTGGACAAAAAGCAAAGATTGCTAGAGTGATTGCTAAAGCAGGACAAAATTTAGGCGGATCAGATCTGGATAATTGGATCGTGGATCATTTTGTCAATACTCAAGAACTTACAGCAACACCACTGATTGCAAGACTATCGGAACGGTTAAAAATTCAGCTTTCTCTCTCGACTCAAGCGCAGGAAGTGTTCTTCGATGATGAAACGTTTGAGAGTTATGACTTATCTTTAACGCGATCGCAGTTTGAGCAAATTTTGAGCGATCGAGGTTTTTTCACTCAACTCGACGAATCAATGGAACAAGTTTTACAACAAGCCCGCCGCCAAGGACTTGCAGTGAGTGACATTGATGCAGTTCTCTTAGTCGGTGGAACGGTTCAAATTCCAGCCGTTCAGAACTGGGTGAAACAGTATTTTGATGCGAGTCTGATTCGATGTGAGAAACCATTTGAAGCGATCGCACAAGGAGCCTTACAACTGAGCCAAGGTGTTCAACTCAAAGATTTTCTCTATCACGGTTACGGGATTCGATACTGGGATCGACGGCAAAACTGTCACAACTGGCATCCATTAGTCAAAGCCGGACAACCTTATCCAATGGAAAAGCCTGTAGAACTCGTACTTGGCGCATCTGTAGATAATCAACCGAGTATCGAACTGATCATCGGTGAAATGGGAACTGAAACGACTCAGACTGAAGTGTATTTCGATGGCGATCGCTTAGTCACAAGAAATCTCTCAACTTCTCAAGCTCCGGTGCAGGCGTTAAACGATCGAGACGGATCACGCAGTATTGCCGATCTTGATCCACCAGGAGTACCAGGAAGCGATCGAATTAAAGTGCAATTCGTCGTGGATAGCGCTCGTTTTCTCAAAATCACCGTGGAAGATCTGTTAACCGATCGAACGCTCGTCGAAGATCAGCCCGTCGTGCAACTAAGTTAAAATTCAGTCCGTTTCAACGGACTTCGCACCGTTAGCCCCGAATTCCATTCCGGGGCGATCTCGCAGCGAAGCGAAAAGCTTCTACATATTCACGTCAAGATTTGCGCTTCCACTCGCTCCAAGTTGCCCCGATCGCACCCCCTGCACCCGCCAACATTCCCGCAAACATTCCTTCACCCGTCTTTCTCACTGGATCTTGAATCAGGCATTGATTCGTGACGACTTGATCCTGCAAACACTGATTACTTTCTGCCCAGCTTGCCGACCCGCCTAATATAACGCCAGTCGCACTACACACCAGTACAACGATCCAAACCGGGGGCTGTTTTTTTCTACCCATACAATCCTTTGGGAGTGACACTATCGGAAGAGTACACATTACTTTACCCCCAGACCGGACGCTTACTACCGAGATTCATGAAGTTTTCGTGTAAATTTTCCAACAGATTTAATCTACCAAAAGGTAGAAATACGGAAAAAGCTTATCCTGCTAGGCATTGCTCAGATCCCAGAGAATCCGACTAAAATTGAGGAGAGCTTAACATTTAGTCATGACTAAGCGCGATCGTACTTAGAGGAAATTTCAGTATGGATGCCGAAACAATTAAAGAACGGATTAAGTTAATCGAAAGCAAACGGGAATCACTTCTAAAACTGATGGAACAACCGAATCTAGGCACGTTGCGAATCGATGTGAATCAGGCACTCGAAGAAATGGATATCTTGATCGACGAGTTTAAGCAAACCTTTCCGGAAGCTTAGTCTTCGGTCGTTCTTAATTGCCAGTAAACCAGCACAAGCGCAATTAGCAATAAAATCGTTGCTGCTGCTGCCGCATACCCAAAATCAAATTGAGCAAACGCTTGATCGTAAATGAAGTAAACGAGCAGGTTTGTCGAATTCATAGGACCGCCACCTGTGATCACATAAACTTGCTCGAAACTTCTGAGCGTAAAAATTGCAGTCGTGACGGTGACAAATACGATCGTCGCTCTTAATCCCGGCAGCGTCACATATCGAAACTTCTGCCAACTGTTCGCCCCGTCCAATTCCGCCGCTTCATATCGACTGATCGGAATCGTTTGCAGTCCCGCTAAAAACACCACCATATTGAATCCGATCTGCTTCCAAATACTCAGCAAAATCAAGACTGGCATTGCCCAAACCGTACTTTGCAGCCAAGGAATCGCGGGAATATTAACTGCACCAAGCCATTGATTAATCACGCCATCTGTTTGAAACAGCCAGCGAAATCCTAATCCAACTGCAACGAGAGAAGTAATGGATGGAATAAAGTATGCAGCTCTGAGCAATCCGCGAAACAAAATGGATTGATTCAACAACACAGCTAAGCCCAATGGAATGACCAAACTGGGAAGCAGAGTTGCGATCGTAAAATACACCGTATTCCCCATCACTTGCCAAAAGTCGGGACTAAGCAACAATCGCCAGTAATTCCGCAGCCCGACCCAGCGCACTCCCACCCGTGTAAAGCTGCCAGTTGTGAAACTGAGATAGCACAGGTACGCGATCGGATAAATCACAAATACACTCAACAGAATCAGGGCAGGCGCAAGAAAGATCCAAGCTGCGATCGCATCTCGATCCAACAAACGCGAGAATCCGGAATCTGATTTGGACTTGGTGTGATCTAGAAGCATATCGATCGCGAAAATAAATAACAGCTATCTTAGCGCTGTCTTCGATCTCGGACTTAATCGAATTTAAGGTGGAAATGAGTCAGAAGCGATCGACTTTTAAGAAAGAGTTTCTATCTTCGATCGCGCTCTCCACGTTAAACTGAGAACCTGTTTTTTAGAAAGGCTCTCATGGTTGCGCTGATTTCCCCTGAACATACTGAATTTCCGCCTCACCCGCGTCTGAAGCTTGGTGTGATGGCTTCGGGGAGTGGTAGCAACTTTGAAGCGATCGCGCAATCAATCCAAGATGGGCATCTCAATGCAGAAATCCAAGTCGTAATCTATAACAATCCAGACGCGAAGGTTGTCGATCGAGCAAACCGTTTTGGTATTCCATCGGTCTTACTAAATCATCGAGAGTTCACGAGTCGGGAAGATTTGGATCAAGCGATCGTCAACACTTTGAAACAGCATTCAGCGGACTGGGTGATTATGGCGGGTTGGATGCGGATTGTGACTCCGGTTTTGATCGAGGCATTTCGCGATCGTATTCTCAACATTCACCCCAGTTTGTTACCCAGCTTTAAAGGAAATCGCGCTGTAGATCAAGCCCTTCAAGCAGGAGTTAAGATCACAGGCTGCACCGTTCATTTAGTGGTTCCAGAAGTTGATAGTGGAAGAATTATCATACAAGCAGCCGTTCCGGTAATGGAGGGCGATAGCGTGGAAACCTTGCAGCATCGGATTCACGCCCAAGAGCATCGAATTTATCCGGCAGCCATTGCGATCGCTGCGATACATTCCGTTACTGATGATAATGGGCATCAGTCTTAAGGATGATGTGCCGCCTGTCTGGAGACGGCATGATATACACAGATTGAGAAGCTCATCGTCTAACACAAGGGCAGTCCAAACCGGGTAGGGACTGCTTTTTTATTGCCAATTTTTTTGCGGAGTCTCTTTCCAAAATTACCCCACTTCAGGCACAATCAAGCGATATCGTATTGCAAGTGCCGCGCATGGATGCCTTTTTTGGTCAGCTTATCCAGTTAATTGTTAACGGAGTTTCGGTTGGGAGCATTATCGCCCTCTCTGCGGTTGGACTAACGCTGTCTTATGGAATTCTGCGCTTATCAAATTTTGCTCACGGCGATTTCATGACGGTAGGCGCTTATTTTACGCTGCTGTTCAATGCGATCGGGATTAATATTTGGGTGTCGATGGTCTTTTCTGCGATCGCGACAATCGGAGTGACTCTGCTGAGTGAAGCGCTTCTCTGGGCACCGATGCGGAAAAAACGAGCGACTGCAACCACGCTGATTATTATCTCGATCGGGCTTGCTCTTTTTCTTCGCAATGGCATCATTTTCATCTGGGGTGGCGGCAACCAGCGCTACAATCTCCCGGTTGCTCGTGCACTCTCTTTTGGTGGAATCACGATTCCGTTTAATCAACTCGTAGTGATTGTGCTTGCAGTCGTCGCGATCGCTGGACTGCATTACCTGCTGCAAAATACCAAAATCGGGAAGGCGATGCGGGCAGTCGCGGACGATTTGGATTTGGCGAGAACAACGGGGATTAATGTCGATCGTGTCGTGCTCTGGACGTGGATTATTGCTGGCGGATTAACGGCGTTAGGCGGCAGTATGTTAGGACTGGTGGAAGCGGTGCGTCCGAATATGGGATGGTTCTTGATTTTGCCGCTGTTTGCGTCGGTGATTTTAGGGGGAATTGGTAATCCGTACGGCGCGATCGCAGGTGGATTAATCATCGGAATTGCTCAGGAAGTCGGGGCTGGAATTTCCGATCTGCTTACGCCGATCGCATCGAACCCGATTGCGGCACTGATCATCAATACACGACTTTTTACAGCGCAATATAAGTTAGGCATTGCATTGTTAATTATGGTGATTGTGCTGTTAGTGCGACCGCAAGGATTGTTCAAGGGGACGGCTTAGAATGTGATTTCGCAAGTAATCTCGTACTTCAAAGAAATCATTCCAGGGAATGTAAGGCTGATTTCGTTCTTCTAGATAGCGGGTTAGCGGTGAACGAGCAAATACGATCGATGCCGCTAACGCCATGTTTAAATCGGTAATTGAATCGCCGATCGCGATCGTTTGATCCGCCTCATAGTTCGCCATAATTTGCGCTTTTGCTACGAGTTCTGTTCCGCTTTCGTAAGCTGAGTGAACTTGTAAAAATGTTCCTCGTGTATCGACTTCCATGGCATGAATCGCATGAATCCGATCGTGCAGTGGATTGAGAACAGATTCAACCATTCCTTTTAAGCCACCCGAAATTACAACAAACGGGATCGCTTCTGCGTCAAGAAGATCGAGTAGTTCGAGCAAACCGGGGCGAATCGGCTGCGTTCTAGTAAACTCAATGATTTCGCTGTATCGAACCGATGGAATCGATTGTATGAATCGCCGAACTCCTTCCCGTAGCGTTAAGCGTTTTGCATAAATCTCAGGAAGTAATCGTTCTGCTAATACAGGTGTAAAGTGTTTCAGCATTGCGACGAATGTTTCAGTTTGTGTAATTGTGCCGTCAAAGTCGCAAAATACAATGCGCTTCATAGAATGACTCACTTTTATTTCTAGAATCGCTCTCATGAGCGAATACTTTTTTATACATTGTTTCTCATTTGATTAAACCTTGAAACATTAACTAAAGCTAGAGGTTTTCAGTCTCTAGATATCAGAAACTCAAAATAATTAGTAACCCTGTTTAAGAACTGCTATGAATGTCCAAATTAGATTGCCCCAAGCAGCCCTAAGTCATTTTGCTCATCGTGCAATCGATAAACATTTCCGCAAGGCAATGAAGCAAGAGGAAGAGGTACTTGCCGATCGCGATCCAGAAGCACTTCACCAAATGCGAGTGGGTTTACGTCGCCTCAGAACTGCGATTCAAGTGTTTGGGTTTGCAACTGATGTGCCTTCAGTGGTCAGTGAATCGAGAATTCGTAAATTTGCTCAAGTGCTGGGAGCCGTCCGCGATTTGGATGTTCTCAAACTTGAATTAACTTCTCATACGGATTTACCGGATGCAGAACAAAAGGCGCTAAAACAGACGTTGAAAAAATTGGATCATCAGCGATCAAGAGATTTTCATCAACTCGAAAAAACCTTGAACTCTCGCAAATACAAAGAATTCAAGCAGGGAATGGAAGATTGGTTAGCGCTACCGCAATTAAACGCGATCGCACAGTTACCCATTCAGGACGTTTTGCCTGATATTCTGTTGCCTTTAATTAGCGGCATTCTTTTACATCCTGCGTGGCTCATGGGTGTGGAATTTGCACTAGAAGAGAAGCTCTTTTTGCCAATCACACCGGAATCAATCCGATCGCTGCTCGATCAGGGAGATTTGATACATGATCTCCGGAAGCAGATGAAGCGATTGCGCTATCAAACCGAACTCTTCACAGATTTCTACGGCGAGGACTACAAAGCGCAAGTGCGCGAATTTCAACAGATTCAGGAAGTGTTAGGGCAGATTCAAGACAGCGTTGTGCTGCAAGAATTCTTACATAAATATTTGGATGACTCGATCGAGAAACTGTGTCCGATCTTCTCGAACAAACTCGACCAAAGAAGAACGATCGCGTTTAAAGAATGGCGATCGCTTCAAGAAAAATATTTAGACACTAAATTCCGTAATCAACTGAGGCAGCTTGTTTTGCGGCATTAAGGCGAAAAATAGTATCCCCATTGATATTGAATTTGAGAGCCGTTTGCTGTTTGAATCCACCGCTGATGGGGGCTATTTTCGTCAATGTCCGTCCAAGTAAAGGTTCGAGCCATTCGATCAGGGAAATATCCAACCGGAACATACCCTTCATGCCAATGGGAAAATTCTACCAGCCCGATGCGATCGCAGCTTGCCATGATCTGAGCGCCGAACGTTGCCATTAACTGAGGTGAACTCATTAAGCCTTGATAGAGCCGCGTGGCATCTCCAGATAAGCGAAATGCCAGGGTTTGAGTCCGTCCAGATGGATAGTCATAATAGCTGTTCCGAATGCCATCGTCATTGAATACGACCTGCGGTTTAATCGAGCGCCCCGCAGCTTTCCAAGGAATGAAATAACCCCGTTGAGCCAGAGACGATTTGACGGATGCGATCGCGGTTTCACAACGGGTAGAGGATTGTGGAATTCGAGCAATACCGGGTGTCTGGGCGTGAGCAATTCCCGGTAGAACGGTCAACGCAGTAATACTGATCGTTGAGAGAAAGATTTTAGAGATGAAGCGCACGATTTTAGGAACGGTAAACAACACAATGCAGTGACAAATTCAGCGATCGATCACTGATTGCATAGAACTACACAGGGTTACAGTTCTTTTCCATGCGTGCGCGAATCATTTTTGGGGATTGTCGATCGCGGATTGATCAAATCGTTGTTGCGATCGATTTTGCGTTCATTCAACGATTTGAACGAATGCAATCAATTCCGCGTTTATCCAACGACGTAGAGACGCGATTAATCGCGTCTCTACCCGGATTTCGCGGTTGTAGCCGAATTTCACGGCGGGAATTATTCGCCTTCCAACACTGACGGAATTCCCAACACCGGACACGGGAACGATTTGCCCAATTGCCGCACCAAGGGATGACTCGGCGAATCACAACCCAAAATCAACAATGACGCTTTCTCAGTCGCCACCACTTCTTTCAACTCCTTGGCAACCACCCCAAACCGCAAATGCGTCTTGAGCGATCCGCGCCATTCCTCCGCCATACAGCGAGCATTCCACAAAATCCGATCGGCTTGTTCAAACAATTCCGCCGTTCCGTATTGCGCCTTCGTTGCCGTTTCTAATTCCGCGATCGCCGTTCGACTGGTGCGCCATTCGCCTTCAGCCTTCTCTTTGCGCTTGCGACCCGAATCAAACACCGGAATCCGATTCATGATGCCATCATCGATCACATACACCACTTGAACCGTCACCTGTTTCCCCGTTGCAAGTCGGGTTTGGTGAGCGATCCATAGCGTCAAATCAAGCGCCGTCTGACTCCCTGGAGAGTTAGAATAGCCTACTACGAGATTAATCTCGGAATCTTCTGCACGTGATGAACCCGCAGCAGGAATCAGAACCATTTTTTGGACTAAATCAGCACGACCGAGTGTGCCTTCGAGACGTACCAGCATTGAATGAACGTTCATTGAATTCAACCTCTCCTAACTACACGACGCATGAGAGGTGGGTGAGGGAGTTTTTTCGATCGAATGATCTCGATCGATTCAGTTCAGGATACTTAGAGTGGCGAACACACGCTAAGTCATCCTCCCATTGCCGACGGAGTTAGCTGACGGGCTAAGACTGGAAGGTGTCTTTCTCAAACCGATGTTCAAGATTCGCCCCAAAGATTGGTTCCTCCGCTTTGAAGTCGAGCGGCTCAAAATTTCCGCTTGATTCAGATTAGGCGACCCACAGATTAGCTTCCCTAACGTTTACGAAACGAACTAGTGAGCAGTTTTGGCAACAAAAAACCAGGTCTCCTGGCTTGCTGTTGTTGGCTAATTTAATACAGTTGAGCGGGTAAGAACTGCTACTTTCAAAACAAAAGGGCGAGGTGTCATAAAATTCCAACCTCAGTAGCAAATTCGTTTCCATTATACCAGCCGCTCAAAAAAACTCTCGATTGCTTCAAAAACTGTATTCTCATTGACAGCAGAAATCTTAAACTTGATTCTTCTAGTGTCGGGGATCGCTGTTTAATTTCTATCCATCCCCAGAGTGAAATGGTAACGATTGAAACACTTTAATGATTTGAGAACTGTATCTCGTCACTGGAATTGAGCGCTGAATTCGGGTTTTCTAGCATTTTCTGGTAAAGACGGGCAGATCGACTAGCACGTTTGAACTTATCCAAAAGTTCTACGTAGGCAAAAGGCAGAGTCACAATCCAGAAGATGCTGGCGATCGCAATCATGAATCGCGATATTTTCTGTTCTCTATCAGTGAGGTTGTCTTCGTCGTGGCGGAAAAATTCCAGCCAGCTTACGAACAGAACGGGGACAACCGCCCAATAAAACAGCCCCAAAATCAGCAACAAAACCTGCATAGCAAACATTCCTCAAACTTGCATGATGCCAGGATCTCAACCCGCTTTAGTGTTCCCAGTGCCCCCGAACAAGACGCATCATTTAACTCCCTCTATCAATACTATGCGGTTCTGCCAATTCTGGCAGGATGGGTCGCTTCCGCAGCATAACGTTACATGAACCGAACACGATAGGAACTATCCAAAGTAATGAGTACTACTTGCAATGGCACTTTAACACATCAGTGATCTGAATCACTGACGATGAAATAATAAGCTCACTCCCACTAGCGAAATCAGGACACCGATGACGGATCGCATACTAACGCGATCGCCCATCGCTCGACTTAGAGGTATGACAAAAAGTGGACTGGTACTACTGAGTGCCTGAGCGATTCCGGTGGTAGCATATTTTAGCGAAGTTTGCTGGAGCCAAATGCCGAGATAAGTACTGATAAAGGCAGTTCCAGTAATGATCGTGAGTAACCTAGGATCGCGTAAAGGTTTAATTACTTCAGTCGATTGACGCTTCAGCAGTATCCAAATAAAAAGCGCGATCGTGCCACCCATCAATCGAATCAGCGTACTCCACAAGGAATCAATTTCGGTGTTTACTAACGCCGATCGAGACATTACAGCGCCTACTGCCTGCCCGATCGCCGCTAATAGCCCGTACAAAATTCCCAATCGGGGACGAAAATTCTCATGTTGATCCGAAGTCTGTTCTAAAATCACCCACATTACACCCGCGATCGTCAATCCAATTCCCAGCCAAGCTGAGATTGCCAAGCGTTCGTGCAGAAAAATCAGAGCCAGAATTGCCGATAACGGAGGTGCAAGCGTTTCAAACAATAAAGTTCGTCTTGCTCCCATACAATTCAGCGCATTGAAATAGGCAGTATCTCCGAATCCGATTCCAACTACGCCGCTAAGAAAAAGCATCAAAAGTGGCGTGAATTCGATCGAGGGAATCGATTGTCCGGTGAGCAGAAATGTGAGGCAAAGTAGCGCGATCGCAATCCAGCCTTTGGTGAAGTTCAGAGCGAGGGGCGTGATTTGCCGTCCGACTCCGGTATAGACGATCGAGCCACATGCCCAAATGAATGCAGCGGTGAGTGCAGCGAGTTCGCCCCGAAATTGAAGAAAGAATGACATTGAAGCGTGACAGAAACGATTTGACCTTAAAAAGGTATTTGAGCAATTTTCGTTCGTTGCAGCATCCCGCCCTGAAATAGACTTTCGTTTGAAAGCGGTCTAAAGTGTCCTATCTACGATTCTGAATAAAATCTAACTTTGGAGCTTTCATTGCGCCTTTATTTGCCCAGAGCAATCCAAAATTCACAATTAATCCTAAAATCGCCAATCCAAACGCAATTTTGAAATACAACGGAGGTCGATCGGCTTGTCCTAACTCGATCGATTCCCATTCCACCATATTTTCTTGAGAGTTTTCTTGAGGCTCTTCTACCACCGGAAGCGCAAGCAATTGATTCCGAGCGGCTTTCGCTCCAGAAAATGATGGTGCATTCACACTCATTAACTGTTGGATAAATTGTTTGAGCGATGAATCAGCGATCGTATTCCAGCGCGAATCTTCGATCGGATTCCAGTGTTCGGGCGGGTTCAATTCACCTAGTAACATTTGAACTGCGATCGTGCCGAGCGATTTCAAATCTTGCTGTTTTTGCTCATTGAGCGACTGTGACGAAATCATTTCTGGATCAATCACACTTTCCCAAAGCGCCAAATCTTGTAAATACACTTGAAACTGGTCATTCCAAGTCGTTGATTCTGGAACAATCAGCAAGCTATCTAAGCTTAAATTGCCGTGTGCAGTTCCTTTCTGCGTTTCTCCATCGGCAAAATCAATCATCTGACCCTGCAAAAACCACAAAGACTGCAAAACTTGTGAAAGAAAATGTCTCACTGCTGCGGGAGAAAGACCGCCCTGAGTCTCTATATAATGTCTCAACGATTGTCCAGGATGATGTGGAGGGCGCAGAACCATGTAGCACCGCTGGTCTTGCACCGACGCAAACACATCTTGAGGAATCAACAAGCGAAAATCTTGGACACCGCCGCTGTGAAACTCGATCGTTTCTAGCTGATTGAGTGCCGCTTCCATTTGCTGCATCTCCACTGCCGTCCACCAGAACGAATAATACTCCTTCACGACGACAGGAGTTTTAGTAGAAAGTTCAGTTCCAGTGTAGATACGGACTCCTGGCTGATTTTCGGTTAAAGTTGCGATCGCATACTGTCCCCGTAGTCCGCTCAACACCTTGCCTTCTAATGTGGAAGATTTGAGTTCGGTAGGCTGTTCCTGAGTGCTGGCTGTCGATCGATTCTCGCTACGCATGAGATTTTCAGGGTCATCTTAATTCCTGTTTATCATTACTTCTCACATTTTTTCCTGCATCAGTGGGGAATCAGTGACAGTTCAGTATTAGAGGGTGTTTGAAAAGACAATCAAGGGGGTAAAAAAGCTCTCCGGTTATACGCTGTAGATACATAAAACACACAGCACCGAGAGAGCAACATGAGTAAATCATATCCGAGTAATTTGAGCCATGCTCAATATGAACTGTTGCGAGATTTGCTGCCCGAAGCAAAACCGGGCGGACGACCGCGAGAAGTGGATTTGTGGGAAGTCCTGAATGCGATCTTCTACATTCTGGTTGAAGGGGTGCGTTGGAGATCGTTGCCTGGAGACTTTCCGGCATGGCAAACCGTCTATACCTACTTTCGCAACTGGCGCAAAGATGGAACCTGGATCAACGTTCATGATTGTCTGTATCGTTGCAGTCGGATTGAACAGGGACGGATGCCCAGTCCATCGGAAGCCGTGTTGGATAGTCAGTCGGTGAAAAGCGCTGCGGGTGTCCATGAAGCCGTGGGCTTCGATGCCGGAAAGATCATTAAAGGACGCAAGCGATTTATCACCGTCGATACGCTGGGACTGGTTTTGCGCGTGTTTGTGACTGCTGCTAGCACCCCAGAACGCGAGGGCGGCAAAACGGCGCTGCAACGAGTCCGAAAACAAGGCAAAGCCGTATCTCGATTGCACACGATCTGGGTCGATGGCGGATTTGATGGCGCACCGTTCATGCAGTGGGTCATCAGTATCTGCTATTGGCTTGTCCAGGTCGTCTTACGTCCTGAGCAAACCAAAGGTTTCGTCTTGCTCAAAAAGCGCTGGGTGGTGGAGCGGACAAACGGTTGGATCATGCACTGTCGTCGCTTAGTGCGAGACTATGAGCTACTGCCGGAAACTTCGGAGACTTTTATTTATCTGGCGATGATTCGCATCATGGTGAGGCGTTTGGCATAAAATTTGACCCGATTCAACTTTTAAAACACCCTCTTAGAACGATCTCTTCCTGATGAACTGATCTGTGGCTGAAGACAGAAACAGTGCTAAAATTCGGTCTCCCTAGATTTGGTGCGAGATTGAACAGTGTGTTCGATCAAACAGACAACTGTGTTTTTTATTTGAAATGCTTTCAGAATAGGGAAGCATGAGTCACAATATGGAACGGATTGCCGTGGAACAGAGGTTATGAAAGACCACTCAATGCAGATTGAGGCACGCTCTACCATTCAGACCAAAACCGATCGCGGAATGCAGTTCTGTCAAAATTTCTCGATCGCCAATACAGGGATCGAGGCAAAACGCTCTGCGGTTTATTTTTGGCTAGAAGTCACGGAACCCAGCTTCTTTTCTTTGATTGAATGGCATTCTTTTTCGCCTGCTTCTCCGGTGCATTTGGAAGTTGGAGAAACGCGAACGATCACGCTGAATTTTGATATTCCAGCACACGCGGCTCCCGGAACTTATCACTATACGATCGCTTATAAATCCGAACAAAATATCGAAAAAACGATTCGATGCCCGCTCCAGCTTGAAGTTCCTTCAATGCAACAGAATCGTTTTAAGAAGACTCTCAATTTTAGTCTTGATCCAGCAACAACTTCTGAATCGCCGTACCTATTGCAGCCTGGGGAATCGGTGACGTTTACGCTCAATATTGAGAATCGATCGGCGATTTCAGATTTGATCTATCTCAATTGCTCGGAACTCCTACCGGAATGGTTCACGATCGAGTATCTCAACCGCGAAGCGAACCCGCTTGGAGTGGTTCAACCTGTAAAAGGTCTGCGCCTCGAAGCTCAAGAAAGCGGCGAAATTCAATTTACCTTTCATCCACCGATTGGAACAGCAGCCGGAAACTACTTTCCAACGCTGCAACTGATTTCGATGAATTCTCCCGACCTGCTGACACTCGATGTAATTTATGTGCAAGTTTTACCGGATACTCGACTAGAAACAGAACTGATTCCGAAAGTTCGATCGATTCCTCAAGAATTTCCAACCTTCACTTTAAGAGTTCGTAATCGCGGCAACGTAGAACGCAAACTGAAATTAGAAACCAGAGGATCTGAGCAGCGATTTCAGTTTGTGACTGAGACGAATACAGTGACGATCGCACCGAATCGAGAAACTGCGATCGTGCTTCAAGCCGTTCCGCGCAATCGCTGGCAGCGTCCTTGGTGGGGTAAACCTTTACGCTCAGCGGTGAGCTTTCATCTAATTCCAACCGATGGAATTTCAGACCCGCCTTATCCACCTCAAGCCAAACTCATTTGGCTTCCTCAACCGAAATGGGTTCTGGCTGCATTGATGCTGATGGGAACGGGGACTGTTCTATTACTTCTAAGTTTGCTCTATCGCTTTAATCGGCAACCGAGCACCACAGCAGACATTATTGAATTTAGTCCGACAAAGCGAACCTATCTAGAAGGCGCGAGTAATGCGGTTCGGCTGAATTGGACAGTGCGAAATCCTGAAATGCTCGATCGATTAGTGATCGCTCAATTAAATGAAGGCGCAGAGATTCAAACCAAAGCCTACCGTTTTTCAACCGCGATTCCAAAAGAACTACAAGCCAAAACAGAACAGGAAAATGGCTGTCGTCATGCTAATTCGGCAACGCCTGTGCAATCGGCTCCAGTTTTATGGGAATTGCCGCTTCCAGAGTTGCCGTGGTTGTCTTCGCTCCAACAGCCCGCAAAATACAGCAAAATTGAATGTCAAGGCATTCCCTTCGTGTCTTCGCAGTCAGGCGCATTCAAGTACAAACTCAAACTTTTTGATAAGTCAGATGCCCGTGTGCCGATCGCAGAAGCAGCGACCGATACCGTGACAGTGAAATCAACGGGATCATCTCAATCGCCGGAACAGTCTGCGGCTTTCATTCCTCGATCGTTCGACGAAGCCCGCAAACCCGAAATCGTTGCCTTCACGCTAAATGGGCAAGATGCGATGAGTCAGTTGACGCATACATTTACTGTTGGCACGAATGAAGTCGCAAATGTTGAAGTGTCTTGGGCGGTTCAAGGCGAAGCAGGCTTAGAAGTTGAACTGTTACCCTTTACAGGTTTAGTCAAGTCGCAAGGCTCAATTAATTATCCGATCGCGCCTGGAAATGTGAAAACGCTTACGCTCACGGCTCGAAGTCGCTCCGGTGCACAAGTGACCCAATCGGTTGATATTCAAGTCGTCGTAGGCGATCGTCCGCGTCCGACTCGATCGCCGATTCCTCGATCGACTCCTGAACCGACTCCAACCCAGCCTCCCACCGATGTCGCTCCCGAACCGCCAACCCCTACAGAAGAGCCGACTCCAGAACCGACCCCAACCTCAACTCCAGAGCCGTCACCGACTGAGACACCTTCTCCCCAACCTTAGTATTGATCAGCACGATCGCATTGGTTCGACGAGTGTTCAACGGCGGCTTGCCAAACTGAACGCTCGGAAATGCTGAGCCTGCTGCTCTATCCGGGTCGCTAATCGATCGCACACCAAATTACACAACTCGAAAATCAACTCATCTTCGACGCTGTAATATGCCAGCGTTCCTTTCGATCGACGAGTCAAAATGCCCGCTTGAAGCATCACTTTAAGATGCTTTGACACATTCGCCTGACTGGTTTCCGTTGCCTCCACCAAATCCTGGACGCACTTTTCGCCATCTCGGAGCAGATTAAGAATGCGAAGCCGCATCGGTTCGCCTAACACACTGAAATAATCGGAAACTTGCTGCACCACTTCAGGCGGTACAGGCTGCGCGGGTGATTTCATGCCAACACGACAACAGAAGGACTTGATCCCCCGAATCTTAGCCAAGTGCAATTCTTTATAGCAATAGAGTCATCTGCTTCCTAGGTAATTTTGGCTAAAACTTCACAAAACCAAGGGCAATCTTATAGAGACTATATAGTGATTTCACGGAGATACAACTTTGAACAGATCCGTGTCACTGCGGAAAACGGAAAATCGAATCGAAAAATTGAAGCTGAGCTTACGCCTAAAGACACGCTGGAAAGTCCCTCTCTGGACGTAGAAATTAAAAAACTCAACCTCCTATTGTAAAAGGGAACTTGCCGTGCACTTTGGAATTCTTCATAAATAATGTTGCTGTGATAGTATCTGGATGTCTGAGGAGATTTTATTGCTGGTTATCAGCACAATTTCGGTGGTGGAGGAGGATTAAGAGTGCAAAATAATATCCCGATTGGGTATTCCCAGTTTGGCGTGCCCCGGACTCAGCCAGAACCGCTTCGCGTTGGCGTGGTCGGTGTGGGCAATATGGGACAGCATCATACAAGAGTCTTAAGTCTACTTAAAGATGTTGAACTTGTAGGAGTTTCAGACATTAATGTAGAGCGCGGATTGGACACGGCAAGTAAATATCGTGTCCGCTTTTTTGAGGATTTTCACGATTTGTTGGAGCGAGTGGATGCTGTTTGTATTGCGGTTCCGACTCGGTTGCATCATTCGGTCGGAATGGCGGCTCTGAAAGCTGGAGTTCACGTTTTAATCGAAAAGCCGATCGCGGCAAGTATCGCAGAAGCGGAGTCGCTGGTCAATGCGGCGGCGGACTGTCAATGTATTCTGCAAGTCGGTCATATTGAGCGCTTCAATCCTGCGTTTCAGGAATTAAACAAGGTTCTCAAAACCGAGGAAGTTCTTGCGCTTGAGGCACATCGGATGAGTCCGTATAGCGATCGGGCAAACGATGTATCGGTCGTGCTCGATCTGATGATTCATGATATCGATTTGCTGTTGGAATTGGCAAACTCGAAGGTTGTGAAATTGACGGCAAGTGGAAGTCGCGCAACAAATTCGGGTCAGCTTGATTATGTAACAGCGACGTTGGGATTTGCAAATGGAATTGTTGCAACGCTGACTGCCAGCAAGGTCACACATCGCAAGATTCGACGGTTGTCTGCACACTGTCGTAATTCATTGACGGAAGCGGATTTTCTCAATAATGAGATTCTGATTCATCGTCAAACGACAGCAAATTACAAAACCGATTACGGTCAGGTGTTGTACTGCCAGGATGGACTAATTGAAAAGGTGAAGACGAGCAATATCGAGCCGCTTCATGCAGAGTTAGAACATTTTGTGCAATGTGTTCGAGGCGGTATGGCTCCCTCGGTTGGAGGAATACAGGCGCTCAAAGCTCTAAGATTGGCGAGTTTGATTGAACAGATGGCGCTCGATGGCAAAGTTTGGCATTCGACTCCGGATTCTAAAGTGATTGAACTCGAAACGGCAGCGATCGCAGTTTAGATCGTGACAGTTGGGGTGATTTGTCCCCAAGTTAAATGAGGAATGGCGTGGCTGTTCCTCATTTTTATTGCGAACAGACAGTCTTAACTTTGAATTTCAATCAGAGAGCGCAAGTTAAACAAAATGATTTAGAGTAGTCGATCGTGTAAGTGGCATAAACTAGTTTGACATGAAGCACAACCAATAAAGCCTTTCTGTATGGGTCAGAATGGACGGTTTAGCAATGAAGATATAGCAGCGCAACCGTATTCCAACTTCACAAGTGGCACAGGCTCGATCGAGTAAACTTTGCTTTCCCTTTAGATTAACCCCCGTGCATACACCGCAAAATTTTACACCTGACAACGCTCAGTAGACGATCGCTCAATTTCCAAATCTGACCACGATTTCTAGCGTTGAAAGTTTAATCCCTCGTGTTATGTTCCTTACTGAGTCTAGTTTGAGACTCTGCAAAGTTTCTTCAGTCGTCGAAACTGCGATCGCGAACTCGATCGCACCAGAATCCCAGTCAAACGATCTCTGATTGAGATCCAATTTGTCAGGGTGATTTCTGCTTGTTGTCATTTAAGGAAAATCAACATGATATTTCGTTCAGTTGATCGATCGAACTTTCTGCAAACCGAGCAAACCGCATTCGGCAGGCGCTTTCAAACTCCATTAACACCTGCTCCTCAACCCGATCTGTTGCCAGTGCAACCCCAGTCGAGCAGTCCTGCCCCACTTGAAGTCACGTCCACAGTTGCCCCAGTTCAGACTGATCCAAATACTGGATTTAGAGATCTTGAGTGGCAAGTGTACGATTTCACCAATCAGCAGCGAGTTCAACAAGGTTTGTTACCTCTGACGCTCAATCTCACCTTAAATGATGTCGCTGAGAAACACAGTGTCGATATGGCAGTGAGAAGCTACTTCAGCCATCAAGGACTGGACGGATCGCTTCCCTGGGATCGGATGAAATCAGGAGGTTACAACTATTCGAGAGCGGCTGAAAACATCGCTTTTGGATATCCATCTGCACAAGAAGTGGTGACCGCCTGGATGAATAGTCCAGGACATCGGCAGAATATTCTTGATCCAAATCTAAGAGAAATCGGAGTGGGATACTATAACGGATACTGGACACAAAACTTTGGAACAGCAATGCAAATCGCTTAGTTAAATTTAGAGGATGTTTGAGAAGCCTTCGTTCGCTGCAACGTCCCGCCCTGAAATGAATTTCGGGCTAATCGGCGCAAGTCCTTTGAAAAGGACTAAGAACTTCAAACTGTCTCCCAGTCTACTTCAGTAGACTTTCCACCATTAGCCCGAAATTCATTTCAGGGCGGGAGACAATCGAAGCGAAAGAACTTCTTATACTTTTCAAACACTCTCTTGGGGAAACTCTGACTCTTTATTGAGTTGGAGTTTTTATTAAACTCGCAATGAATCGCGCATATTACAATAGAGAGAGAAGCTCTGTAAAATTCAACCGAGTTTTTTAACCCGATAATTTAGAGTCATGTCTTTGTCCTCCACGCAACTCCCTCCCGCACTCGATCGCATTGTGCAACGACTCGCACAATCGACTGAGCCTAAGCGGAAATATGAGCTTTTGATCACACTGGCTCAACGGCTTAAATCTTTTCCTGACTCTGAAAAAACTCCTGAAAACAAAGTTCCTGGCTGCGCGTCTCAGGTTTTTGTCGTCGCAAATTTGGAAGATGGGAAAGTCCTGTTTGATGGCGATTCCGATTCGCAGTTGGTGAAAGGATTGGTCGCGCTCCTTGTCGAAGGGCTGAGCGGTTTGACTCCCCAAGAAGTTGTGGAGTTGTCGCCGGAATTCATTACAGCGACCGGATTAGATGTAAGTCTGACTCCTTCTCGCGCCAATGGTTTCTATAATATTTTGGCAAAGATGAAGCAGAAATCTCAGGCATTGACGGAGAGCTGACAGTTTAAAAATCCAAAATAAGATAAAATTCAGTGCAAAATTCGCTTTCTGAAACCGTTGGAATACTATCAGCCGACTCTTCTCAATCTGCCGAGCGAACCTGTTCGGACTCGTCGCCATCGTCGCAGTTCTGACCTTAATCACATTCGCAATCAAGATCGCGCTTGCCACGATTGGTACAGATTCGTGCTGTCGTTTCCGCCGCATCTGGTTCAGAAGTATTTAACCGATTTTGGAATGGGTTCTGATCAGCGAGTTCTCGATCCGTTTTGTGGCACTGGAACGACCGTTGTAGAGTGCAAAAAGCAAGGCGTTCCAAGTGTAGGAGTCGAAGCGAATCAGATGGCTTGGTTTGCGGGAACGACGAAGTTAGACTGGTCGATCGATAGCGATCGCTTACTCAATCACGCTAGTCAAATCGCAGAACTCGCCTACGCAAATCTTGATCAACCCCTACGATCGCTTTCTGAAGAACGATCGCAATTACTGCTGAAGAATTCGATTAGTGAATTACCGCTACATAAAGCACTAATTCTTCTGGAACAATTAGAGCAACACCAGGATGAACACTGCGATCGACATGAAAGACTCGCACTCGCAAAAATTCTAGTATATTCAATCAGCAATCTCAAATTTGCACCAGAAGTGAGCATCGGAAAATCTAAACAAGATGCTCCAGTGATTGAACTGTGGTTAGATGAGATTCGACAAATTGCAACCGATTTGGAATACTTGAGATCGCTAAAAGACACACCTGCAATAATTCATCATGCAGATTCTCGAAATTTGTTGCAAGTCTTAGAGCCAAATTCGATCGATGCTGTGATCACGTCGCCGCCGTATCCGAACGAGAAAGATTACACCCGTACCACTCGATTAGAATCGGTGCTGCTGGGATTTTTGCACACGAAGGCGGATTTACGAGTCTTGAAGCAGGGATTAATGCGATCGAATTCCCGCTGCGTTTATCGATCGGACAATGACGATCAATGGGTAGCGAATCATTCAGAAATTCAGCGTATTGCGAACGAAATCGAAGCGAAGCGAATTGAATTGAACAAAACGAGTGGATTCGAGCGGCAATATGCACGAGCGACAAGACTCTATTTCGGTGGGATGGCGAAACATTTAGCCGATTTGCGCCAAGCTTTAAGACCCAATGCCAAATTAGCTTATGTCGTTGGCGATCAGGCTTCTTATCTGCGGGTGATGATTCGGACAGGGGAATTGATCGCAGATTTGGCGAAATCGCTCGGTTATGAAGTCACGGATATCGAGCTATTCCGAACCCGATTAGCAACCGCAACCAAAGAGCAATTGCGCGAAGAAGTCGTGTTACTGAAGTGGAAAGGGAACTAGGCGCAGTAGGAGAAATCCAGCGATCGCACACACGATCGAAAACCCTAAGACCTTAAATCGCCCTTTACGATCGCCCGGAACTGTCCAAAGTAACAAAGAGGCGATGATCATCAAACTCCCTAGAATGGCAGCAATTCCGCCTATCCACGCCAGTATGAGCCATACGATCAGCATCTTCTTTCTCCAGATGTACGGTTAACCCTACGATTACTACCCCAGTGGCGGATGGTTACTTTGTCAAATAGTTGTTATCTTTTTTAATATCAGATACGAGATTTCAGCTTGTTGCAGGGAATCCTCAAGAAATCAACTTGGTTTCGTTCAGGATAAACCCCCTTGACAATAAAGTCATGGAATCCTGTAATTGGTCTACTCTCTTTCACTTGGAGTGTAATTTGTATGAGTCAGCCTGTCGAACTTACATTGGAACAACAATTCAGCATCCGCTCGTTTGAAACTCAGGTTCAACAAATGAGCCGTGAGCAAGCGCAAGAATTTCTTGTGAAGCTCTACGAACAAATGCTAATGCGCGAAGCGATGTACCGTCACTTCCTCAAGCACCAATGGGGCTTGGAATCGGGTCCAATGGTCTAACGTTTAGTTCAACTTCCCATCTTGTGGGCGACCTCGAACTTTTGCTTCGTTCTGAAAGATTAGAAATAAGCAGGGGTGTGGGGCGTTTAACAAGACTTTAGGGCAAGGACGATCTCTGAGGTCAGTCGTTACTAAGAATTCTCAGAAAATCCCTTTGGAGTTCCGTCATTTTTCGATTTGACCAGAGCGTGGGTCTACAAGAGCATTGGGTTTTGCGAGCCATCTGTATTGCGCCTCTAGAAGCCTCAGCGACAAAACTTTAACAACTTAATAAAAAAGGCAGACTTTGCAGCCTGCCTAACTCTATCAAGTAATGATCAGTTTAATAACGACGGGAAGAACCACCGCCACCGCCTTTGCGATCGAATCCACCGCGAGAAGGTCCACGCTCCTCACGAGGTTTCGCCTTGTTCACGGTCAAATCGCGTCCCATCCATTCAGCGCCGTTCAGCGCCTCGATCGCGGCATCTTCTTCCGCATCGCTGGACATTTCAACAAATCCGAATCCCCGCAGGCGACCTGTTTCTCGATCCGTCGGAAGTTGGACACGCTTAACGGTTCCAAATTCGGCGAAGATCTCAGCCAGGTTATCCTGCACAACCTCATAGGAGAGGTTACCGACATAGATTGACATGGAATATTGCTCCAATTTAGTAGCGTAGAGAGATTAAATTCGGAGCAATATCTGTGGAGGAAATTACACTGCCGAAGAAAGTCTCTTCTCTAAACAGACTAACACACTCTTGAGCGGTGAGTGCAATTGTGTAAATTGAATTTCTGCTCGGATTGCCGCTACCGTGATACTGTTTTTAAACAATGATTTATCGTTGAGCGTGTAAATCGCTATTATCCAGCGTTTCTCCGAACATAACTCGCTTCATTGATGATTCTGGAGAATCTCTGTGTCAGTTTATGTTGGTTCAGTCCTCGATCGAGCAGAAAACCTGGGGCGTAACCTCAAGGGGAATCAAGTCTATTTTCGGGAGGTGATCCAATGGCTCAGGTTATTCCAGGTGAGAATGAAGGAATCGAATCGACTTTACGCCGATTTAAGCGAGAGGTTTCTAAAGCAGAGATTTTTCCCGATATGAGAAAGCATCGCTACTTTGAAACCCCGATCGAGAAGCGAAAACGTAAAGCTCTAGCAAAACGAAAACAGCGAAGAAGAAAGGTTCGGTAATTAAAATATCAATTCGATGAATCTTTAAGCATGAAATACTTTTAGATTCATCGTCTAGCTAGATTTCTCAAGAGGAATATTTGAGCAGTCTTCGCCGTCGCAACAGCCCGCCCTGAAATTAATTTCGGGCTAATCGATGCAAGTCCATTAGAAATGGACTAAGAGCTTAAAGCTCATTCTTAGTCTACTTCAGTAGACTTTCGCTCATTAGCCCGAAATTCATTTCAGGGCGGGAGTCAAACGAGAGCGAAGAGACTTTTTATACTTTTCAAACACCCTCTAAACGCTAAGGCGATAAAACTCGTAAAACACTGGCGACTTTCTCGATCGCTTCCATGCTCTCAATTTCGCTCAGTGCCTTACGGAAATTGCCTTCTTGAACTTCGTGTGTGACCACTACGATTTCTGCTGCTCCATCTCGGAAGCCTGCTTGTACCACGGATTCGAGACTGACTTCGTGATCGCCAAAACAGGTTCCGATCTTGCCAATTACGCCAGCATAGTCGAGCGTTAAAAATCGAGCATAGAAGCGAGTCGAAAGGTCTGCCATCGGCGCGATCGCGCAGTAGTGCTGATGCGAACAAGCCAATAACGGATCAAGTACAGGTGACTCGTTTGATTGAGAAGCATGAGCGACCTTTAGGAGCGCTGCAATCTTCAAAACATCTGTAACAACTGCGCTCGCGGTCGGACCTGATCCCGCTCCTCGTCCAAAGAACATCACTTGTCCGATCGGATCGCCTTCGATCAAAATCGCGTTGTACACATCGTTCACACTGGCTAACGGATGCGCCTTCGGAACTAAAGTCGGATGAACTCTAACTTCTAGTTCATCGCTCGATTTGCGTTTAGCGATCGCTAAGAGTTTGATCACAAATCCGAGTTTTTCAGCGTACGCAATCTCGATCGCGCTCACGTTCCGAATCCCTTCGCAATAGACTTCAGGTAATTTAATCCGTCCGCCAAATGCCAACGATGCCAGAATCGCGATTTTATCCGCCGCATCGAATCCATCGACATCCGCTGTTGGATCAGCTTCGGCATATCCAAGTTTTTGAGCATCGGTGAGAATTTCGCTAAAATCGCCACCTTCAAGCTGCATTCTGGTCAGAATATAGTTTGTCGTGCCGTTCACAATCCCAGTCACCATGTTGATTCGATTTGCACAAAGCGATTGTTTGAGCGGCTCAATCACAGGAATGCCGCCGCCGACCGCAGCTTCGAGTAGAACGTAAACGCCCGCTTCAGATGCGGCAGTAAAGATTTCATCTCCGAATTTTGCGATCGCAGCTTTATTCGCAGTGACAACATGTTTTTTATGTGCGATCGCTTTCAACATGAGCGATCGTGCAGGTTCTAAACCACCCATGACTTCGACCACGATATCGATTTCGGGATCGGTGACGATCGACTCTAAATCAGTCGTTAACAATTCAGGCGGAACGATTCGGGGTTGATCAATCGATCGCACTCCGACTTTGTGAATCACAATTTCTTGCAGTAATGGATGACGCTGAACCGGATCACGGAGAATTTCAACTGTTCCCGTCCCGACTGTTCCCAATCCTAGTAAACCGACTTTAAACGCCACGGCTTTTTTCCCATCACAACAGATCTTTCATTTTATGGGAAGGCGGGAGATCAGGAGAATCTTCACAGCTTGTTCTAAAACGGTAAAATACGGATGACTTGCACCAGAGATTGCACCCGATGAATTCAAGCAGTCTAGAACAAAACGTCAATCTTCCATTGATCGAATCTTTGATTCAAGCAATCCGATCGCTCTCTCCGGCTGAACAAGCTCTATTAGAAGAAAAGCTGTGGACTTCAATTCCTGAGCCTTCAACTTTGGAGTTAATGAAATTGGCTGAACAAGGGGGATCGTTCGACTTCTGGCACGATGAACCAGATCTTTACACGCTAGAAGACGGAGTATCGATCGACGAATGATTCCAGGCGATATTGTTCTCGTTAACTTTCCTTTTACTGATCTCAGTCAAACAAAACTTCGACCTGCGCTAGTGGTTTGGATTAGTCCAAATGGAGAAGATGCCGTTGTTTGTGCTATTACTTCCCAGAATTTGCAGACGCTTCAGACTGACGACTTTCTCATTGAAACAACAGATTTAGAGTTTTCCGAAACAGGGTTGCGAGTGGCATCCAAGATTCGCATCGCCCGAATTGCAACTCTAAGTCGATCGCTTGTTGCTAGAAAACTCGGTAGGTTAGGTACAGAACAGCGAAACCGATTGAACGCAAAGCTTAGTCAGACGTTTCTCGTTTGAGGGGAATTCAAAGCCTTAATGATCGACTTTGCAATTGGGGTCGGAGATGTCACAATGAGACCTTGCAAGCAACTTAATCTAGTGTAGGAACGCAATGGCAGAGACACTCTTCTTTAATGCCCTTCGAGAAGCGATCGACGAAGAAATGGCAAAAGACCCGACAGTTTTGGTGATGGGCGAAGATGTCGGGCATTATGGCGGCTCCTACAAAGTCACGAAGGATTTATATAAAAAGTACGGTGATTTGCGATTGCTCGATACGCCGATCGCGGAAAATAGCTTCACCGGAATGGCGATCGGGGCTGCGATGACTGGTTTGCGCCCGATTATCGAAGGCATGAATATGGGATTTCTGCTGCTGGCGTTCAACCAAATCGCCAACAATGCGGGAATGCTGCGCTATACGTCGGGTGGAAATTTCAAAATCCCGATCGTGATTCGCGGTCCGGGTGGTGTCGGAAGCCGTCTTGGTGCGGAACACTCTCAACGATTAGAAGCGTATTTCCAAGCGGTTCCGGGATTGAAAATTGTGACTTGTTCAACTCCCTACAACGCGAAAGGGTTGTTGAAATCTGCAATCCGCGATGAGAATCCCGTCCTGTTCTTTGAACACGTCCTGTTGTACAACTTGAAAGAAGATTTACCGAGCGAAGAATATTATCTGCCGTTGGATAAAGCGGAAGTGGTTCGTAAAGGAAAAGATGTCACGATCTTGACTTATTCGAGAATGCGTCATCATGTGATGCAGGCAATGAAGACTTTAGATAAAGAAGGCTATGACTGCGAAGTCATCGATCTGTTATCGCTCAAACCGCTAGATTTCGACACGATCGGTGAATCGATCTGTAAAACTCATCGCGTGATCATCGTCGAAGAATGTATGCGATCAGGGGGAATTGGTGCGGAATTGACGGCATCGATTAACGATCGCTTTTTCGATGAACTCGATGCGCCTGTGTTGCGGATGTCCTCTCAAGATATTCCAACTCCGTACAATGGAACCTTGGAAGCTTTAACGATCGTGCAACCGCCGCAAATTGTGGAAGCCGTTCGGAAAATGGTGCCGTTGAAGGTCTAATTTGCTGAAAGCATAAAGGCTCATCAAACTGGCATTAAGAAAAGGGATTCGCGGTTTAATCACGAATCCCTTTTTTAAACCAATTAAATCGTTGTCCGAACGGGTCGAATCCAACCCCTCAAGAAGTAATAGATCGAAGCGAGATACTCATTAATCACTTTAGAACTGAGTGACAGCGCATCAATACTAGGCAGCAAATCCGCAAGCTGAAGATTTCGCTCAACCACATCGCGTCCTTGCGCCCGACCCCGTAACGCCTCTCTCTGTGGCAGCGTGAAGAAATTCGTCGGACGGGCAATCACCGTCAGCGGGATATTGTTGTTGTTGAATTCCCGATTGAAGGTCAAGGCTGCACGATTCATCTGAATGGCTGAATCAATCAAAATTAATTGATTTCCAAAATTGATACCCCGGCGCTGTAATTCCTGCCGCACATTCACCGCGCTCTGTTGAATCGTCGGACTGTTGGAATCCCCAATAATGTCTCCCGGTGGAATGCCCAGATCTTGCAGAAACCGTCTTGCATCCGCTGCTTCAGAAACTTCATTCACCGATTCTCCAGCCCGTCGCAGTCGTTCAGGTCGATCGCCTGCACTCACAATCACCAAAGGAGCCGTTCCCCGCGCCCGTTCCTCGTTATAGATCTGCTGAGTGTACGTCAAAATGTCCCCACTCTCAGTTAATTGCACAGGCTGATCCGCCAACAGCGTGAATGATCCCGCTGGAATCGGTGAAGGCGGTGGAATCAATTGTGGAGGAGTCGGAGCGGGAGCCGCTGGAGGGGCTTGCGTCCTCGGTCTGAGCTGTAATCGCGTTGTGTCTTGTGCCAGTGTAACAATCACACGTCTCGCTCCCGCTGGCAGCGATTCTGCTCCGACTGGACGCGCAATCTCGATCGCTTCTGCCTCCGCTCTTTGCGCTAAGAAATACGACACCGCTGGAATACTTAAAATTAATAGTGCTGGAATCGCAACCCGCAGCACGATTAACCCCGTTCTCGATAATTTGCCGCCTCTGAGCAGTTCCGAAAATGCAATCAGCAGCAGAATCAAAATAACGCCGAGTGGACTAAACGGAATGGCGATAATTCGGAAGATATCGCCGACGAGTCCCTGTTCGGGTGCACCTCTGTAGAATGTAAACGCTGCGACTCCGAGTAGTAGAAGCAACACTAATCCACCGAGAAACGGTCTCGGTAACAGTCGCAATAGAACATACCAAGCAAATAGTCCTACTACGACCCAGAGCAACACCTGAGTCAACAGAACGAATACATCAGTTACTAATAAAACCATTTATTCAATCCCTTGTATCCCGCTAATACTCCTCACCACCAAATACGATCGACCCACAATTCAATTCAAGGTGGAACTTCATCGCTTTAAGATTACCCGCAGGCAACAAATCTGCATACGGAAATTGTTCGTGAATTGAACGACTTGACGGCGGACGATCGAACTCCTTAGATTTAGTCTTGCTCTAATAAATAAACCGTTTCAAGATTAGGATTGTACCGAAATTTCCAGGGTTGTAGGAAGTTTTCTGGGTTGAATTTTAGATTTTTTCTCTATTTTGTGGAAGCGTTAATCATTTTCTGCAAAATGAATTAGTCTATCCACCACATATCGATCAAAAATCAGGCAAAATTCAAGATTAGAAAATCAATCTTGTTGAATCAGGAGTGTTAGAGGGGAGATTATGGAACTGATTTTGGCAGGCATCGTATTTGCCGTGATCCTATTTTTGTTAACCCGCAGTATCTTCAAGTAGCGCAACGTAAAAGTTCAGGATTTTCTCCTGAATTGTAGAGTGTGTGTCTGAAAGGGAAAGTGTCCTACTGCTGGGTGAGGGTTTATTGTGTCATCTGAAAAGCCGATCGTATTAGTGACTGGGGGAGCCGGATATATCGGTTCTCATGCTGTTCTTGCTCTGCAAGCTGCGGGCTATGAAGTCGTTGTGTTTGATAATTTAGTCTACGGACATCGCGATATTGTCGAGTCGGTGCTGAAAGTCGAGTTAATCGAGGGCGATACCAACGATCGAGAATTACTCGATCGAGTCTTTGCCTCACGTCCGTTTAGTGCGGTGATGCACTTCGCTGCTTACGCATACGTCGGTGAATCGGTCAGCCAACCGGATAAGTATTACCGCAATAATGTCACCGGAACGCTGACCTTGCTCGAAGCGATGGTCGCGGCTGGAATTAAAAATTTCGTCTTTTCTTCAACTTGCGCGACGTACGGTGTTCCGAAAACGGTGCCGATTCCTGAAGATCATCCGCAAGATCCGATCAATCCGTACGGAGCGACGAAATTAATGGTTGAGCGAATTTTAGCGGACTTCGATCGAGCTTATGATTTCAAATCAGTCGCATTCCGATATTTCAATGCGGCTGGGGCTGATCCCGATGGTCGCTTGGGTGAGGATCATCAGCCTGAAACGCATTTGATTCCGCTTGTATTGATGGCAGCGTTAGGTAAGCGAGATTCGATTTCAATTTATGGAACGGACTACCCGACCCCGGATGGAACTTGTATTCGGGACTATATTCACGTGACTGATTTAGCCGAGGCGCATGTGCTCGGATTAGATTATTTGCTCAAAGGGGGAGATTCTGCCCGATTTAATTTAGGGAACGGGAACGGGTTTTCGGTACGTGAAGTGATCGAGATGGCGCGGAAAGTGACGAGGCGATCGATTTCTGCGATCGAATGCGATCGTCGTCCGGGTGATCCGCCTGCCTTGGTTGGAAGTGCGGAAAAAGCGCGATCGGTTTTAGGTTGGAATCCTCAATATGCGGATCTTGAAAAAATTCTGACCCACGCCTGGATATGGCACCAAAAACGACATGGGTAATCGATCGGGGCTGCGACGATTCCGATTTGGAAAATGATTCGTTATTACGAAAATTCGGGTAGAGACGCGATTAATCGCGTCTCTACGGTATTGGATGAACGCACAATTCACCGCACGTTCACCCGGAATAATTCAAAATTTTCTAAAACGCCCCGCGTCGCAACACAATGACGTAAATCGTTTTTACAATCAGCACCAAATCATAAAGCGGCGACCAAATCGCCTGATATCGCAGATCCATCTGCACAATATCCTCAAAATCTTTCACCGTCGATCGACCATTTACCTGCCATTCCCCGGTCAATCCTGGCTTCACGTTTAATCGCTGCCAGTGATGATCCGCATACCGCGAAACCTCATCTGAAGTCGGCGGGCGAGTTCCAACCAAGCTCATATCTCCCCGCAGCACATTCCAAAACTGCGGTAATTCATCCAAACTTGTCTTACGCAGAAACCGCCCCACACGAGTAATACGGGGGTCTTGGCTGTTCTTAAAAATCAAGCCATTCGCTTCATTTTCGACCTGAGACTTTAGCGCGTCTGCACCATCAATCATCGATCGAAACTTGTGCATCCGAAACGACTTACCCAGCAGTCCATGTCGCTCTTGGCTATAAAAGATCGGTCCTGGACTATCGAGCCGAATCGCGATCGCAATCGGAATCAATACCATTCCCATAAGCAGCAGCCCTATCAGACTGCCGCAGATATCAATCATTCGCTTTAAAACTGAAGTCGTCGATCGATGAGGAACCTTGAAATTGGAAGATGCAATCTGAGAATCAGGAATCGACGGATCAACCGTAGGGTTAAACATAGTTAAATCAATGACTGAAACTGGGTTTTACCAGGTCAAGTCGTGCGTTTTCATGTCAAGCCTATCGAAACCGTAAAATCTCTAATAGTCCTTCTACCGAGACTTCCTCAAAACTTTTTACTGGTTTGCTCGATTGCTTGTTTTGTAAAGTTTTGATGAAGACTATTTGCAAATCCTGCAAAATTCTCCCGGAAAAACACGGAAACGCTCGTTAAAAATACTCGTAGAATGGCGATATTAGACTCAGTGTGAGGAGAGAAAATCTGTGGAATCGCAAGCTCTAGCGGAAATTGTGCAAGATTTAGCCGAAACAACGATCGCAGCATCAGAAACGATCGAGCAACTGAGCGATCGGATCGAGACGATCACCACTCAGGTCGATCAGCAAGGGCAACAAATCTTTGCATTAACCAACGCGCTCCAAACCCTGACCGATAATCAATCGACACTGGTTTCTCACATTGCTCATCTGACCGAAACTCTAGAGCGAATTGCAACGTCGTTAGAGACCAGCAACCCAAAGCTTTCTCAGTAGTCGAAAACCTTGAGAAACGTTTTATACTAAAGCCTCAACCGAATCTAGCAGTTTGAGGAAACAAAAGTTGCAGTCTTACCCGTTCGGGTAAGTGATTTTCTCATCGACTCTGCGGCACACTCTATATCAGGGTATTGAGGACGGCAACCATGACACGAGCAGAACAAATTGCAGCCGAATGGCGCTCGCAGCTAAAGACTGACCTTTCACGCAGCAGTGAGACGACTCGTGAAAGCATCGTCCGATGGTTGCTTGGTGAAGATCTTAACCGCTTTGACGAGTACACACCTGAACGCTTCGACATCGAAGTACAGGCGATGGATTACCGCTATCGTATTCTCATACAGCGTTATTTTGAAACACCGCCCCAACGCGCTTATCGTAATTTGATTCAGCGGTTGGGCAGTATATTTGTCATAAGGAACAAAATTAGCACCTGGATCGCCTTATCTCGCGATCGCCAAACTACGGTCGTTGATGTCTTACAAGAAGTCATCCAGGATTTAATGCAGAACGATAAGTATATGCAGGAGCAAGTCGGCTGGATTGCTCAATGTACCGACGATGCTCGATTAAGAAATGCGATCGTGCTGACCGCAACTGAAGAATACTGTCTCCGTCCAATCCGTAATCAACCGCTACTCGTTTATCGCTTTGTCAATTATCAAAAACGAACGCAACGAGCAGGAATGACGCAAGTTCCCGCCGCTGATTTTATCCGATTAGTTTCAGAAGAGGTGGCACCGGATGACTCTGAAGGCTCGGTGAGTCTGCTGGATGGAGAAGCAATGGCGCAATTCCAGGAGGAGCAAGCTCAACAACAACAGCAAGAACTCCGAAGCGCGATCGTGAAACAGTTCGAGGATTATCTGACCGAAAAAGTAGGCAGTGATGCCGCTCAGTGGTTGCGGCTATATTTACAGGGCAAGACGCAAGAAGCGATCGCGCAAATGCTCGATATGCCGATTAAGCAAGTGTATCGATTGCGCGAGAAGGTGAATTATCATGCGGTGCGGGTGTTCGCTCAGAAGAATCAGCCAGAATTGGTCACGGAATGGCTTGGTCGTTAAAATCGATCACGGTTTTACGATCGTCGTTCCAATGCGAAACCCGTAGAGACACGATTAATTGCATCTCTACGGTGGTCGAGCAAATGCGTAGTTCGTCGGATTAAATATCCACCGGTTGTTTACCCGAAACCACAGGCGCAATCGCGTTTAATTGCAATTCCGGATGATCTCCTTGCAACTGCTGACAGTTCCACTCATTGCGGAACAGCAAAACCGGACGTTCCCAGCTATCCTTAACCGCTAACGTGTTGAAAACGCGCCCCACTTTTTCCAGAGCTTCCCAACCACCGTCAACCCAGCGAGCCACCGTATAAGGTAAATACTCCACCAGGGTTTCGACTCCGTATTCGTTTTGTAAACGGAATTGCACCACTTCCATTTGCAGTTGTCCAACCGCTGCGAGAATTGGATCGCGTTTCGATTCGTCTGCGGAATACATGATCTGAACCGCACCTTCCTCACGCAGTTCAGACACTCCTTTACGGAATTGTTTGAATTTTGAAGGGTTTGGATTTCTCAAGAATGCAAACAATTCCGGCGAGAAGCAGGGAATGCCTTCGTATTCGAGGCGCTGACCGTTGTAAATCGTGTCCCCGATCGCGAAAACGCCCGGATTATTCAAGCCGATCACATCGCCGGGATATGCTTCTTCGATCACTTCACGATCTTGAGCAAATAATTTCTGAGGACGAGAGAGCCGTACCGTTTTTCCAGTTCGGGCATGGCTCACGATCATATCTTTCTCGAACTTGCCGGAACACACCCGTACAAAGGCGACACGATCGCGATGTTTCGGGTCCATGTTTGCCTGAAGCTTGAACACAAAGCCGGAAAATTCGGGATAGGTTGGCTCGATCTCGCCTTTCGTGCTGACATGCGTTCCCGGTTTTAGTGCGTAATCGAGGAACGAATTTAAGAACAGTTCAACCCCGAAATTGGTCATTGCACTGCCGAAAAAGATTGGAGTCATTTGACCTGTGTGAATCGCATCGAGATCAAATTCTGAGCCAATGCCCTCAATTAATTCCAATTCATCTTTGAACTGATAGTAAAGTTCTTTTTCTAGCAGCGTTTCGATATTCGGATCGCCTAGATCAATGACCGTGTTTCGCGCTTCCCGGCTTCCATGCAGACTCCGCTCGAATAAGTGAATTTTGCGGGTGCGTCGATCGAATACCCCTTTAAATTGATCGCCCATGCCGATCGGGTAATTCACGGCGTACGTTTGCAATCCTAATTCTTGCTCGATTTCGTCCATCAATTCGATCGGGCTACGTCCGGGACGATCGAGCTTATTAACAAAGGTGAAAATCGGCAGCGATCGCATTCGGCAAACTTCAAATAATTTCCGAGTCTGCGGCTCTAATCCTTTCGCAGCATCGATCAGCATCACCGCATTATCCGCCGCCGCCAGCGTTCGATACGTGTCTTCACTAAAATCTTGGTGTCCGGGAGTATCGAGCAAATTAATCTGACACTGTTCGTACTCGAATTGCAGCACCGTTGAGGTGATCGAAATTCCCCGCTGTTGCTCCATTGCCATCCAGTCCGAAGTGGCATGACGCTGAGCACGACGAGCTTTCACCGCTCCCGCCTCGTGAATTGCACCTCCGTACAGCAACAGTTTTTCGGTCAGCGTTGTCTTCCCGGCATCCGGGTGAGAAATAATCGCGAAATTTCGTCGCCGCTCCACGGCTTTTTGCAACTCAGACTCAAGTTCGATCGTCATGCTGTTCTCTCGTTTAGATTGCGGGATATCCCAATACATCACAATAGTTTAAACATAGCGACAAATTCGGTGGGTTTGTCGCTAGATTCAGAGCATCGAATGGAATCGAATGCGATGCAATCCACTGGACAGCAAAAACTACTCTCAGCTCTATGTCACGGATCAATTTTCTTTAGCGCGACTCTGGTGTCGATCGGAATTCCGATCGTTATTTTATTAATCACGGACGATTGGGTGATTAAAGATAACGCTCGTGAAGCACTCAATTTTCATATCAATCTATACGTATATGCGCTTTTAGGCGGTCTCCTTTTTATTACAGTGGTAGGAATTCCAATTGCGTTCATCATCTGGGGCGGTTTAGCGATTTGTAGCTGGTTGCTGCCGATCCTGGCGATTGTTAAAGTGCTCGATCGTCCAAGTCAACCGTATCGCTACCCATTTATTCTCCGGTTGCTGTAACTTTACGCACAACTCGCAATTCCTTTGTAAAATCTTTATCGAAGAGATCGTTGAACACGGAACTTTCCGCATAAAATGATCGCCGTAGGGTACGTGAAACTACTCCTCAACTTGGGTGCTTGTCAGGATCTACCAAGAAAGAATTAAGCGGTGATGAAGCGATCGCAGATTGACCTGCGGTTTTTGTTAGCGGAGCGTTATCAGTATAGTGGATACCAATTTTGGGCAACTGGGTTGCCTTATTTTGAGTCGAGTTTTGTACGAAGAAAAAATGTCTGAATTGCAGCGGGGGCAGTCATGGGAGTAAACCCTTTAACGTCTGCAACCGATTCATCGGCAGCCTTGCTAGATTCAGAAACCATTCAATCTTCGCTCATTGGCGATCGAAGTCTCACTGCTGCGTTTCAATTAGGAGGTTCTTCTGCAACAGTCAATCTGTTGTCTCGAAATGCTGCTAGCGGTGACACTCAGATTTGGTCGGTGAATGGTTTGAATTCGGCAAGTCGGCGAAATTTGCCCAAAGAATCTGATGCCAACTGGCAGGTTTCTGGCATTGCTGATTTCAATCGTGACGGTCAACAGGATTTTCTCTGGCGTGACTTAAGAACAGGAGCTGTCCGCATTTGGCAGATAAATGGGGACACGGCTCAAACGATCACACTAGGTACAGTTGCGGATCTGGGCTGGCAAATTTCTGGACTAGCAGACTTTAACAACGATGGCTCAGCCGATATTGTTTGGCAGAATCGACGCAGCGGAGAAGTGGTTCTCTGGTATCTCGATCATACAACGGTGACCTGGGGCGGAATGGTTGGCTCAGTCGGGGCTAGTGCTTGGCGCATTCAAAGCGTCACCGACCTCAACAACGACGGAAGTCCTGATCTTCTCTGGTACAACACCAACAGTGCTGAAACGGTTTTTTGGCTGTTTAGAAATGGCAAGCCGTTTAGCGGAGCCATGATGAACGCGGCTCCAAGCAACGATTGGAAGATTGCAAGTGTCGGAGACTTTAACGGCGATCGTAGTTCTGATTTGTTCTGGCGCAACGATCGCACTGGAGAAACACAATTCTGGCTGTACAACGGCACTCAGCGATCGCAGGTTCTCGCTGGAACCTCGATCGCTGCATCTTGGCAATCTTTGAGCACGACCGATCTTAATCAAGATGGCACAACAGATTTACTTTGGAGAAATCCTGCAACCGGAGAACTGTTAGCCTGGTTTGTACAAAATGGTGCTGTCAACAGTTCTGCTAATGTTCTAACCGAATCAGATTTAGACTGGCAACCAATCGCAGCACTCGAACGCTCTACGGCTCCGTTAATCACGCCAACTCAATCCACGGTTCGCACCGGAACAATTACGAGCGCTGGAACCCTCGCCACCGCAGAGATTCAAGCCCCAACTTTCACCCGTCGCGATCGCGTCAATTCTGGAAACACCAGCGACTTTTATCGTTTCACGATCGGGCAATCCGGTATTTTCACGGCTGGACTCACGGGATTAACCGGAGATGCAGACGCGCGGTTGATTCAGGATACCAATGGCAACGGCGCGATCGACAATGGCGAGATTGTCGCGTGGCAATGGGAACGCGGCACCGCAAATGAATCGATTCGGCGATTTATTAATGCCGGAACTTATTTTGTCCAAGTCTCCAGCTACAGCAATCAAACCGCTGACTATACGCTTTCTACGAACTTTACGGGGGCAGCAAGCGACCCGCTGCAATTCCGCATCGAGCTAAGTTTTGCAGACACCTTAACCGGACTGAATTCGGCGGCGCGAGATGCGATTAATCAAGCAGCGAGATTTTGGGAAGGGGTGATTCTTGGAGCGAGTTCGATTCTTGGAGCGAGTTCATTGTCGATCTCTATCGCGGGTCAAAGCTTCACCGCTCAAGATGGCACAGCGGACACCGGAACGCTTGCGTTATCAGGACCTTCACTGACGCTTGATGCTGCCGATAACATCGTAATTACACGGGGAACCTCAACGCTCAATAGCCGTAGATTTGCGGAGTTCAACTCTAATCCGCTTTATCTGCGCGACATCATGATTCATGAATTGGCTCATGTATTTGGGTTTGGGACGCTTTGGGAGCCGTTAGAATTCTCGTTTACAGATGGATCAAAGCTGTTAGCAGGTAAAAATTGGATCAATCGCACGAATGCGACCTACAGAGCCGATAGCTATGCGGGCTGGGCTTATGGAGATTTACTTGGAACAGCGACCCCGACTGCAATCCCGATCGAGCCGCAAATCTTTTTCCACTGGGATGAGACGCGATTCGATACAGAATCGATGACCCCATTTGCGGAAACTCCGGGCACGCCGATGCCGATGAGCGCCTTAACACTGGGAGCGCTACGAGATTTGGGCTGGAGCGTGAATTTTGGAGCGGTTCAACCTTACACACTGCCAGCAGTGCGATCGGCTCCAGTTTTAACAAGTGCGAGTCCGGGAGCTACCACCGCAGGACTCGCGGCGTATAAGTGTGCATGTGGACGATGCTTGAGTGCGATCCGAACGGATGCGCTATCCCCTCGATTGACGGATGCGATCGCGGCTTAGGACTGTGGATGAATTGTTATGCGGCAATCGTCCGGGATTCTTTCGTGGTTCCGCTGCATCGCCAACGGAAAGCAGAAGCGCGATCGCCAATTCATCACCTTAAGAAAATGTGGTTACAGACGGACTGATGAGGAGTCTGTTCTACAGTGGATCGACACGAGCAAATCTTGATTTGAATCAAAATTTTTGGAGCGATCGCACTATGAAAAAATTCCGCCGCCGCTGTCTCTCTCCCTGTCCGATTTGCCACATCGTGCCGCCGCATATCACCGATCGCATCATTATCAACGGCAACGAAACTCAGCGAGAATGGGCATTACAGAATTTACGCGCTTCAGAACAGTTTCGCGGACGACGCGAGGCGGTCGGCGGATTTCGCGTGATGGCTTCTGCGAACGAAAAACGCCGCACGATTTACACGGCTGAAAACCAAACCACGCTACCCGGAAAAATTGTTCGGGGTGAAGGGGTTGCCGAGACAAGCGATGTAGCAGTAAATGAAGCCTATGAAGGATCAGGCGCAACCTACGACTTCTTTAAAGAAATCTTCCAGCGAGAATCGATCGATGGCGATGGAATGCGCTTAGATTCGACGGTTCACTATGGGCAACGCTACAATAACGCCTTTTGGAACGGGAGCCAGATGGTTTATGGTGATGGCGATGGGGAGTTATTTAATCGATTCACGATCTCGATCGATGTCATTGGTCATGAACTAACGCATGGTGTAACGCAAAACGAAGCCGCCCTCATTTATCGAGGACAGTCTGGGGCGTTGAATGAGTCTTTTTCCGATGTGTTTGGCATTTTGATCAAGCAAAAAGTTCTGAATCAAACCGCAGAGCAAGCCGATTGGTTAATTGGGGAAGGCTTATTGACCGCCAAAGTCAATGGAACCGCCTTGCGATCGATGAAAGCTCCTGGAACCGCCTACGATGATAAAGTTCTTGGCAAAGATCCCCAGCCTGCGGAGATGAAAAACCTTTACACGGGCACAGCGGACAATGGCGGCGTTCACATTAATTCTGGGATTCCGAATCGCGCCTTTTATCTGACCGCAACTGCGATCGGGGGATATGCCTGGGAAAAAGCTGGAAAAATTTGGTACCTCGCTCTCACAGAACGGTTACGCCCCTCGTCGAATTTCCGCACCGCTGCACGAGTGACTTCGACGATCGCAGCAGAACTTTATGGCTCCAACAGCAACGAACAGAAAGCCGTTCAAACTGCCTGGAAAACGGTTGGTGTTACTTAAATTAAAAGGGGTAGAGCAATGCGCGTCACGCTTGAACAAAGTGGAGGATTCGCGGGGCTGATGATCACGAAAACGATCGATACTCAAGATCTCTCCCCGTCCGAAGCCCAACAGCTTGAAAAACTGGTAAGAGAGTCGAATTTCTTTCAGTTAAGTTCGATCGGCGAAGCTTTTCCACAACCGGATCGATTTGGATACACCTTATCAATCGAACTGGAAGGTCGATCTCATTCGATCGAGATCAGCGAAACGAACATGCCTAAATCAGTAAAACCGATCGTGGAATGGGTACAAACGCGATCGTGAAATGAAGATGAGTTGATCGTACCCGATAGGGCAGAAACGCGCATCGAAGCTTCTAATCCGCGTCTCTGCCTTATCGGGTACGCATTCACACCGCTACAAATTGCGCTGAAACTCTTCCAACGTATCAATCAAACTCACCTGACATTGCATCGGCAGCAAATCGAGCAGCGGAACCTCGCGCTTCCCACCCCCCAACTTCACTGAAATGCTCTGAACGATTTTCAAAACATCATCTTCCTGAATCGTTTTTCCGCCCGAAACCAACGGAAACAGCCGCTCTGCCAGCACCGTGTGTAGGTGAGCATCATTGAGATAGAGATGCCATTTTGCGACATCGATATAAACCGATTCTCCGATCTCAGCCGCCAACGCTTCGATCGCTTCTGAAGTACTAGAGGTTGCCATAACTGTATTTAAGGTTCAATGAATAAACCGTACTGACTCTAGGATGGCGAAAACTCCTATCTCTTGGTTGATTTTGATGGTTTTTCTTTCGGTTTGAATCCGGTCGCCTTTGGAGCCGCCACCGCAACAGGTTCTGAGTAGTCCGCGATCGCGAAAATATAAATCGCATGAGCCACCAACACGGCAAGCCAAGCACTAGTCATCCAAATTGACCAATCCCAATCCGCTTTTTGCAGCGTACGGAAAAACCAAATTCCCGAATTGGTCGCTGCAAACAAAGCAACGTGAGTCGCAAACGTCATACGATCGTCGAGTTTGCGATAGTCTGCATCTTTGCGATCGGGAATTCGAGACCAACGAGGAGGCATAAGCATCAAGAGAAATAGACGGACTCTTTTATTGTGCCACTCTCAACGTCTCATCGCATTCTACGAGAGGAGTTTATCGTTACTATTTATCCACTTCTAAGTTTGTTAGGATAAGCATCGCCACCTTATTTATCTAACTATCATTCGTTACAAAAAATACTAGGTAAAAATAATTATGGTTTCTCACCCCGGTTCTTTTGAATCCGCTGCGATTCACGTTCTTTTGGTTGAGGACAACCCAGATGATGCCGTTTTAATTCGTCGAACTTTCTTAAGAGCAGGAAGAGAACATTGGAAACTTGCACAGGTTGAACGCTTGGAGGAAGCAATTTCAATTTGTAAAGAATACAGGGCAGATACCGGTCAGAACTTTGATGTGATTTTGCTCGATTTGCGGTTGCCAGATTCAACTGGACTAGAAACAGTGGTGCGCTTTCGACGAGCCGTTCCGGATGTTCCTGTAGTCGTGATTACTGCGATCGACGATGAAGATCTAGCACTCGCTTCAATTCGGGCAGGAGTTCAGGACTATTTAACCAAGGATGATATTACGATTCAGCAACTCTTGCGATCGGTGCGATTTGCGATCGAACGAAGTGCAGCCCTGAGTCAAAATTAGAACAAAGTTTCTCTTTCCTCCTCCAAAGTTTTTCACAATTGGCATTTATCATCGGGAGTGAATTGCTCTACGTTCGATGGTGATTCTCAACAATGAATGCTCAACGCCTGACTTTTGAAGATATCTATCGGTTCTTCCAAACGCCCCAACCGATCTTTCTCAATCAAGAATTGACGGTTTGTTACTTAATGTCGGTTCTTGTCGAATCGGAATCTTACGGAACCGAGTTAGTGCAAAATCTCAGACAGAACTATCCGAACTATCGCCTGTCGGATACGATTTTGCAGAGTTCGCTCCGATTTTTAGAAAAGCAAGCGCTCATCGCAAGCTATTGGAAAAAGCCTGAGAAGCGAGGTCGCCCGCGACGAATGTATCAGCTTTGCCCGGAAGCTCGATCGAGAGCCGAAGAGTTTGCTCAGTTCTGGCACGAGTATGTGCGGAACAATCCGCTGGTTCATTTGACATCTGAACCCAGTCCAATTGGCTAATTTAGGAGCGGGTAGGCGATTTCTACCCGCTCCTGAACTATCGAAAATGAGTTTCCCAAGTTTGTATCCAGTGTTTCGCTTCGGGTGTGTTCTCAAGTGGGAATTGCTGTAAGAAATCCTTATCATCCATTGGAATATAGGGACCTTCTTTGAGTTCAAACATGACTGTATCTGGCTCCAGCGCAATCAAGGTGTGAAACATACCTTGTCCGAGTTCAACGCCTCGTGTCGTTCCGGTTGCGCTAATTCTCTCGGTGTGAATGACGGTTCCTGCTTCATCCAAAATCAAAATCCCGATCGCGCCTTGCAGAACGAGAAAGAATTCAAATCCATTGGCATCTTCTGGACGCACATGGCGATGAGGACGCACATAAGTTCCCGGTTGCAGCACATTCAAGAACCGCTGAACGCGATCGCTGTGTTGATGAAAGTTATGGTTTTTGCGCTGCCGTGGACTCGATCGCGCTTGTTCGGAAATCATATCCATTAGCGGCTGAGTCAGGCATTTGATAGGTAATTTAGTCATGAGAGCTAATACAATAAACGAAATCACGCTGATTTTTTGATGCAGTCTATCAATGTATTCGTCTACGGCACGCTCAAACCTGACGAAAGCAATTATTTTCTGTGTGCCGATCGCGTCATTTCATCAAAGCCTGCGATCGTACAGGCGGAGCTTTATCATTTACCGTTTAACTATCCAGCGATCGTGCCTGGGGATGCCCGAACTTACGGTTATCTTTTAACGTTTGATGATGCTGCAATTCTAGAGATTCTTGATGAATACGAACAGCATGAACCAGAGGTCATCGCGCCATTTGGTTCAGACAATGATTATGCACGTCAAGAAATCGAAGTGTTTAATCTAGAGGGTCATGCGCTTGGGTCAGCTTGGGTGTATGTGATGAGTTTGAAACAAATCGATCGCTTAGGTGGTATCCGAATTCCAAGCGGAGTTTGGAGCAAAAAAGATTTCACGGAATGCCAGGAACGAGACTTGAACTCGTGACACGAGAATTTTGCGAACAAATAGAAGTTTCACTCAGAAGATGAGCAATTCAACTTTATGTCTGTTTCCGCTTACCTCTAGATTTCGTCTGGATCAATTCCCATCGCTCGTAATCGTTCAGCAAGTCTCTGGGCTTTTTGCTCTGCCTCATCCGCTCGTTCTTCCGCCATGTTTGCCCGTTCTGCACCAGTCGGAATCACATTTCCGTTGCGATCGCACCAGCGTAACCAAGTTCGCGTCACGTCTTCCTCAAACTGTCCTTCCCACAGCGTCAAACCTAGACCTGCTGCATTTAGCCAAATCGGTTGACCAACTTCGCGAATTCCCTCAGCGGGAGTCAGTTCAATGTAGCCATCGGGCGCGATCGACCAGACGCGCAGCAGCGCTTCGTTCATCTCGTCTTTACCCTGAATTTGCTTTAACGGGTCAAACACCACGTAGTAAGGAATGTGAATTTGAGCATACAGGTCTTTCTTGATCGTGGTCTTCCCCTTCTGCCGCGACTTGCGGCTTAGTGTTAGTTCGTCGCCTTCCTGATTCGAGACGATTTCAATGCAGACTTCTGGCAGCTTGCCAAACTCCCAGACGAAATACGATCGATTCTGCTTTTTTGAGAAGTCGTCCGCACATTGCACACCGAGACTCAGCATCACATCGGGAACGACTGGCTCGCCCTTGAGTTTGTAAAACAGTCCCACATTCGCAGCCGCGAGAAACGGCGACGGTAACGGCTTGGAACTGTAAAGCGGCTCGACTAAAAGCCGTTGCTGTTTCTCAGATTGAATGTTGTCCACAGGCGTATCGTCCTCGATCGTCAAATGGCTAATATCAAGCTCAGTGACGATTTCTTCAGTATCGAAAAGCTGAGTCATGAGCGGCTCCAAAATGCGATATCTCATTATCCTCGAATTTTGTTCGATCGTAGTACTGGGCTTTTGGCTTCACCTCTACGATCAAAAGGATAAAATTCCAAAATTGCGTGATGGGGCGGTAATCAAATCCTGAGCTATTTAGAGTATGAATGCAGTTGAAAGCGAAGAAGCCGTTTCCAAGCTTGCTGAAGCGCCTTTTGACCCAGAAGGTTTCCCGTTCGCTTTTCTCGAAGCTTTCGGCAACAAGCCGACGACCCTCAAGCGGCTTCAGAGTAAAAGTAATAGCTCGAATCAATCTGACCTGCCTGGTGGTGTCCTCCAACGCAACAACATTCATTTGCTCGTCTGTTCAGAAGGCGAGGTGACGACTGCCCTCGCAGCTGTGCGGGAGAGTCCGGCGACGGTGCGGTATAAGGCGAAGATTCGCAATTGGGCGAATGGGTTTCCCTACGTAAATGGAGGGCTGTTTTCGGGTGGGGTGGAGGTGCCGCGTTTTAGTAAGATTGCGCGATCGTATCTGCTTCATGTGGGGAATCTGGACTGGACGAAGATCAACCCGGATATTTTCGGGTCGATGATTCAGGCGGTGGCGGATGAGGAGGAGCGCGGGGCGTTGGGGATGCACTATACGAGTGTGCCGAATATTCTCAAGGTGCTGAATCCGCTGTTTTTGGATGAGTTGCGATCGCAGTTAGAGGCGGCGGGGGACAATGCGCGGAAGTTGCTGAATTTGCGATCGCGGATGGCGCGGATTCGGGTGTTTGATCCGGCTTGTGGATCGGGGAATTTTTTGGTGATTGCGTACAAGGAGATGAGAGCGATCGAGGCGGAGATTAATCGGCTTCGGGGGGAGCGCGATCGCAAGTCTGAGATTCCGTTGACGAATTTTCGGGGGATTGAGTTGCGCCACTTTTCGTCGGAGATTGCGCGGCTGGCGTTGATTATTGCGGAGTATCAGTGTGATGTGCTGTATCGGGGGCAGAAGTTGGCGCTGGCTGAGTTTTTGCCGTTGAAGGATGATAACTGGATTACTTGCGGGAATGCGTTGCGGTTGGATTGGTTAAGTCTTTGTCCACCGACGGGGACGGGGGTGAAGGTGCAGCGCGAGGATTTGGATTTGTTTAGTACGCCGACTCAGGAGGCAGAGATTGATTTTGAGAATGAGGGGGGAGAGACTTATGTTTGCGGGAATCCACCCTATAAAGGAGGCACGGAACAAAGTGCTGAGCAAAAAGCGGATATGTCTTTGGTATTTGACCAGGTAACTAATACTTGGAAATCGCTGGATTACGTCGCTGCTTGGTTTTACAAGTTTTCTCTATATGCTGGATACACATCAGCCTCTTGTGCATTTGTTAGCACCAACTCCATTTGTCAAGGGGAGCAAGTAGCTCGACTATGGACCTTAGTTTTTTCTAAAGGACTAAGCATTAACTTTGCGTATACATCATTCAAATGGGCGAATCTAGCAGCTTATAACGCGGGTGTAACAGTTGTAATTGTTGGTCTTTCAGCTAATTTAGCTAGTGATCGATTTGTCTTTGATAATGGTGATGAAAGAGTACCTATTAAAAGAGTTGTTTCAAACATAAATGCTTATCTGGTTGCTCAGCCAAATATTTTCGTTGAGGCGAAGCTTCAACCAATGACGCTGGTTTCAGAGATGATGAACGGAAATAAACCTGTTGATGGCGGCTTCCTGATGCTGAGTCGCGATGAGGCGCAGCATTTGATAAAATCTGATCCGAAAAGTGGATATTTTATTAGGCAATTTCTTGGTTCATCTGAATTTATTAAGGGAAACCAGAGGTACTGCATTTGGATAACACAGGATCAGAGAGATTTAGCACTTTCGGTTCCTGCTATCAAAAACCGGGTAGATCAAGTTGCAGAGTTTCGCTCCCAAAGTAAGAAGGAGTTGACACGACGAGGGGCAAATACTCCTTGCGAATTTCAACAGGTTCGTCAGAAAGGCAATGAAACCTTAATTATTGTTCCGCGTGTAAGCTCTGAAAATCGTGATTATTTACCAGTTGGCATCCTTAAACAGGGTGCAATTATTGGCGATCGAAACTTCGCCCTCTATGATGCCCCACTCTGGAACATGGCGCTGATTGCCTCGCGCCTTCACTGGGTTTGGATCGGCACCGTCTGCGTCCGCATGAGAACCGATTTCTCCTACTCCAACACCCTCGGCTGGAACACCTTCCCCGTCCCCACTCTCACCGACCAAAACAAAGCCGACCTCACCCGCAGCGCTGAAGACATTCTGTTAGCACGAGAGCAATATTTTCCTGCCACGATCGCCGATATGTACAATCCCGATCGCATAGATACCGAATTTCCGCTAGTCAGGGAAGCGCACGATCGAAATGATGAAATCCTCGAACGCATCTACATCGGTCGCCGCTTCAAAAACGACACTGAACGCCTCGAAAAACTGTTCGAGCTATATACCAAAATGACCGCTCAGCGATCGCTCAAAAAGTCGAGCAACCGTAAACCTAGAGCAACGTGAGTTAAAGATGAGGCTAAAATTACATCACTGCTTAAGCAAAATTAGCTAATTTGTATCCTAACTCTCTCAACTCCCTTCAATCCATCAGCTACTCAATTATGCAACCCATTGAACGCACCGCTTCGATCGATGAGCAAGGTCAGATCCAGCTTGATCAACCCCTGAATATTGGTAAACACGATCGAGTTCGGGTGATTGTGCTAGTAGACGAAGACGAATTACCAGCAGACGAGAGTGATGAAAGTATTGCAGCAGGATTGCAGCGATCGCTCCAAGAATTTCGAGAGGGGCAAGCGATTCCTCTAGCAAATCTCTGGGATGGCATTGATGTCGAATGAAGTCGCTAAGGTTGAGGTCATCGCCTCCCCCGAATTTCAACGCCGCCTAAAAGCACTTGCAAAACGCTATCGGAAAGTCTATGACGACCTTCAACCCATCTTTGAAGATTTGGAATCCGGCATCTTTCTCGGCGATCAGATTTCTGGAACAAATTACACTGTCCTCAAGCTTCGCATCCGTAAATGCTCTACCACTGAGAAAATTCTTATGGATAGTGACCGTTTGCCAAATATTCACCCCGGCGAAATTCTGCGGATGGAATTTCTGGAGCCACTAGAGATCACCCCCTATCGGTTAAGTAAAGATATCGGTGTAGCCCAAACCCGCATCGGCGAGATTCTGTCCGAAAAGCACAGTATTACAGCAGACACAGCCCTACGCTTGTCGAAATATTTTGGGAATAGTGCTCAGTTCTGGATGAACTTGCAAACACAGTATGATTTACGTCAAGCTCAGGAAGAAAACAGAGAAATTTATACTCATATTCCTGTCGTCCAACTCACGCATTTAAACTAGCTGAAGCCACGATCACCGAGATATCCGATCGCATGGACAGCGAGTTCCCACTCGTCCGAGAAGCACACGATCTCACTGACAAAATCCTCGATCGCATCAATCGCCGCTGCAAAAACGACACCGAACGCCTCTAAAAACTGTTTGAATTGTATACAAAGACGACCCGTCAGCCAGCACTCGCGAAAAAGCTCGCCAAACGCAAAACCTAGCCACAATAGCCGACAGAGATCACTATGGTTACTCTTGAAAATCTAGAGCAATGGTTGCGCGCCCCCGCTGAAACCGAGAAACTCGAATTCAAAGAGGCTAAACAGCAATACGATACAACCAAACTTTTGCGTTACTGCATCGCTTTAGCCAATGAGGGAGGCGGTCATCTAGTCCTCGGTGTCACCAATAAACCGCCTCGAAATGTAGTAGGAACGCAAGCGTTTCCATCTGTAACTTCTCTAAACGACATCAAAGCTCTCATTGTCGAGAGACTGAGATTTAGAGTAGACGTTGCAGAGCTGAACCACGCCAATGGTCGAGTATTAGTTTTTGAAATACCCACCCGTCCCGTAGGACAAGCATTTACTTTTGAGGGTGCGTATTTAATGCGGGCAGGTGAAGATTTGGTGCCAATGACACCCGATATGCTCAAGCGCATTTTTGCAGAAGATCAACAGGACTGGTTTTCCCAATCCGCTCGCTCTGATGCTAGCCCTGATGATGTCATTGCCCTTCTCGATACCCAAACATACTTTGAATTACTAGACATACCCTACCCAACCAGTCGCGATGCTGTCCTAGAACGATTGCAAAGTCAAGATTTAATCAAACAGACCTCTCAAGGTTGGACAATCACGAATCTCGCAGCTATCCTTCTAGCGAAAAAGCTAGATGCCTTCTCCTCTGCCCTGGCTCGCAAAGCTCCCCGTGTTGTTATCTATGAAGGGATAAACAAGCTCCAAACCCGTGATGATAAGACAGGCAATCGTGGCTATGCAGTTGGCTTTGAAGGCTTGGTCGATTTCGTCCATTCAGCCGCACCACAAAATCGATTCATTGAAGAAGTCATGCGGGAAGAAGTGAAAATGTTCCCAAAACAGGCACTCAGAGAATTGATTGCCAATGCACTGGTGCATCAGGATTTTCTCGCCACAGGAGCTTCAGTGATGATTGAGATGTATGGCGATCGAATTGAAATTTCTAATCCCGGTATCCCTCCTATTCAAGTGGAACGCTTCATTGACGAATATCGTTCACGCAATGAGCAACTTGCTGACCTCATGCGTCGCTTTGGCATCTGCGAAGAAAAGGGGAGTGGTATTGACAAAGTAGTGAGCGCAGCGGAGGTTTTCCAACTCCCTGCACCAGATTTTCGAGTTGGCGAGACACGCACCACATCTATCCTATTTGCTCATCAAGACTTTTCTGACATGAGTAAATCCGATCGAGTCCGAGCCTGCTACCAGCATTGCTGCCTGCTATACGTTAGCAATCGGCAGATGTCGAACCAGACCCTACGAGAGCGATTTGGGTTTGACGAGTCAAAGAATGTCTTGGTTTCTCAAGTGATTGGTGCTACTAAGGAAGCGGGGCTAATTAAGGCTGATGACTCTGCTTCTACCTCGACTCGCTACGCTCGTTACCTCCCTTTTTGGGCGTAAAAGTGCTTAAATGCAAATCTGTATTGCAAGATCCCAAGGCTTCAAATCCTTGATTCACAAGGATCTAAGTGCTTAAAAACAAATGGAGAACACCCCGTCAACCTCTGCCAATCCCCTGATCGCAACGACGAAATCCTCGATCGTATCTACATCGGTCGCCGCTGCAAAAACGACACCGAACGCCTCGAAAAACTCTTCGATTTATATACCAGAATGACCGCCCAGCGATCGCTGCCAAAAAAATCAGCTAAAGGTAAAACTAAGCCATAATCCCTTCAGCCACAATAGAAATACAAACCCATTTACTCCCCAAACCTCATGACAGCCGCCGAAAAACTCTACCAGCTTATTCAAACCCTTCCCGAAAACCAGATCAACGAAATCCTCAACTTCGCCGAAGCTTTCCACCAAAAACAACCCACCCCCCCTCAACCCAGAGCGATTCCCCCCGGCACCCTCACCGGACTTCGGGGCATCGTCAAACGCTCTGGAGCAGCTCCTAGCAATGATGACCTGCAAGCAGAATACACCGACTATCTAACCCAAAAATACCAATAAGACATCCCGTGAGAATTCTCATCGATACCAACGTCATCCTAGATCTACTCCTGGAAAGAGAACCCTTTGTCGAAACTGCGATCGCGCTTTTTGAGCAGATTGAACAGGGCAACTTGGAAGGCTCGATCTCTTCGAGTTACCCGCAAGGGGTCGCCGCAACCACCATCACTAACGTTTTCTACATCATTCGCAAAACTGAAGGTCGTGAAGTTGCTCTTGTAGCCATTCGTCAGCTACTGATCGGTCTCCAATTTTGTACTGTCGATCGTCAGACCGTCGAGAACGCTCTCAGCTTTGGGTTGAAAGACTTTGAAGACAGCATCCAACTCGCCTGTGCAACCCTCAATCAACTTGATGGAATCGTCACTTGCGATCAGAAAGACTTCATGGGTAGCAACCTCCCCATTTACTCCCCTACAGAACTCTTAAACCAGCTCTAGCAGAAAAATACCTATGAGCAACCCGATCGCAATTCCCTCTGTTTCCGTCAGCTACGCCCAAGATGACACCTCCACCCGCCCCAACGCTCTCGGTATGCGCCCCATGCAAGAACGCGCTTACCAAAAGCGCGGCGAACAATATCTCCTAATCAAATCGCCTCCCGCCTCTGGTAAAAGCCGAGCGCTCATGTTCATCGCCTTAGACAAACTGGAGAATCAGGGACTCAAACAAGCCATCATCGTTGTGCCAGAGAAATCAATCGGTTCTAGCTTCCACAACGAACCCCTGAGTCAGTTTGGCTTTTGGGCAGATTGGCAAGTCGAACCTAAATGGAATCTCTGCGATGCCCCAGGCACTGATGGCGGCAAAGTGGACGCAGTGAAGAAGTTTCTAAAAAGTACTGGTCTGCACCCACGCCACCTTCCGCTTTGCCGTAGACAAATTTGGCATCGAAGTTTTAGACGATCGCTTAATCGCCGTGGACGAGTTTCACCACGTTTCCGCCAATCCAGACAATAAGCTGGGCGACCATGTGCGCCAACTCATGACCCGCGACAAAACCCATATTGTCGCGATGACAGGCTCCTACTTCAGGGGCGATGCCGAAGCCGTCCTGCATCCCGAAGACGAATCCAGATTCGACACCATCACCTACACCTACTACGAGCAGCTCAACGGCTACCAACACCTCAAGCAGCTCAACATCGGCTATTACTTCTATGCAGGCAGCTACACTGACAAACTATTGGAAGTGCTGAACCCCAGCGAGAAAACCATTCTGCACATTCCCAACGTCAACTCCCGCGAGAGCACAAAAGACAAAATCCGCGAGGTAGAACACATCATCGAAGAACTGGGAGAATGGCAAGGCACCGATCCCAAAACGGGGTTTCAACTGGTAAAAACTGCTGCCGGAACAATTCTCAAAATCGCCGATCTTGTAGACGACGACTCTACCAAGCGAGATAAAGTCGCTACCGCACTAAAAGACCCCGCTCACAAAAACGATCGCGATCACGTTGATCTCATCATTGCCCTCGGCATGGCAAAAGAAGGCTTCGATTGGATTTGGTGCGAACACGCCCTAACGATCGGCTATCGTTCCAGCTTAACCGAGATTGTCCAAATCATTGGTCGCGCCACCCGCGATGCACCCGGCAAAACTCGCGCCCGCTTCACTAACCTCATTGCCGAGCCAGATGCCACCGAAGCAGCCGTCACCGAAGCCGTAAACGACACCCTCAAAGCGATTGCAGCCAGCCTGCTGATGGAACAGGTACTCGCGCCGCGCTTCGAGTTCAAACCCAAGCAGCCGAGCAATCAAGCGACCCCTGGCTTTGACTACGGCGAAGGCGGCTACGATCCAAATAAGTGCAACGTAGGTGTCAATCCCGAAACGGGTCAAATCCAGCTAGAAATCAAAGGTCTAGCCGAACCCAAGAGCCAGGAAGCCGAACGCATCTGCCGCGAAGACTTGACCGAACTGGTAACAGCCTTTGTGCAAGATAAACCCACGATCGAGCGTGGTCTATTCGATGAAGAACTGGTGCCAGAAGAACTGACACAGGTTCGCATGGGCAAAATCGTCAAAGAGAAATTCCCAAATCTAGAGCAAGAGGATCAAGAAGCCGTTCGTCAACATGCGATCGCTGCTCTCAACCTCGTTCAACAAGCCAAGAAAACCATGAACGAAAGGGGTGGAACCTACACCATCTCCAGTAGCAGCGAAGCCGCTAAAAACACCGCCATCATCGACGGAGTGCGACAATTTGCCCTATCTGTCACCGAGTTAGACATGGATCTCATCGATCGCATTAATCCCTTTGGCGAAGCTTATGCCATTCTCGCCAAGTCCATGAGCGAAGACCGACTGAAGCAGGTTGCAGCGGTGATCGCCGCCAAACGGGTCAGCCTAACCGTGGAAGAAGCGCGGGAATTAACCAAACGAGCGCTGCGATTCAAGCAAGAAAAAGGCAGGGTGCCCTCTCTCACAGCGGTTGATCCCTGGGAAAAACGGATGGCAGAAGGGGTTGCTTTCCTACAACGCAAAGTGAAGGAAGAAACGAATGCCTAAAGACACCACTGATGATGATTTGGAATTACTCGGTGAGTTAGGTGTAGACCTTACTGCCGAACCGTCCGGTCAGCGTTCCGCCAAAGAAGAGCGGATTATCGCCGGATTCGAGGAAATCGAGCGATTTGTGGAAGAACAGGGCAGGCTCCCTCAGCATGGAGAAGAGCACGATATCTTCGAGCGGCTTTACGCCGTGCGGCTCGATCGCCTGCGGGAATCGGAGGAATGTCGCGCTGTTTTAGCACCGCTCGACTCTCACGGATTGCTAACGGCTGAAGCAGATACCAGCCTGACGCTAGAAGCAGACCTCGACGATGAAACACTGCTGGACTCCCTGGGCATCAATGCGGACAACGATGTGACTCAGCTTGTGCATGTGCGATCGCGTCAGGAAATCAAAGCAGCGGAGGAAGTCGCACAGCGGATTCTCTGCTCAGACTTCGATGACTTCAAGCCTATTTTTGAGCAAGTGCAGCGCCAGTTAGAAACAGGAGAGCGGCAAACCCTGAAATATCAAGACAATGCGGCAGTCAACCAAGGCGACCTATTCATTCTTGATGGGCAGAAGGTGCTAGTCGCCGAAATGGGTGAGCCGTTTGTCAGCGATTATGGTCGTCCAGACTGTAGACTCCGGGTGATTTATGACAATGCTACCGAGAGCGATCTTCTGCTGCGATCGCTCCAACGGGCATTAAACAAAGATAAGACCAGTCGCCGCATCACTAGCCCAGATTTCGGTCCACTTTTTTCCCACGTTGAAGCGACGGACGACTTACCGACTGGCTACATTTACGTGCTTAGGAGCAAATCAGATCATCCCTTCATCGCCGAAAATCGCTCAGTCATTCACAAAATTGGCGTAACCGGAGGAGACGTGAAAAAGCGGATTGCCAATGCGAAGAAAGACCCGACCTATTTGCTAGCAGACGTGGAAATCGTAGCAACCTTTAAGCTGGCAAATATCGATCGGAAGGGGCTTGAGGCTCTCCTTCAAAACTTCTTCAGCAGCGTTCGATTAGAGCTGGAATTGCAGGATCGCTTCGGTATGCCCGTGAAGCCGAGGGAGTGGTTCCTCGTTCCACTAGAGGTAATTGAGGCGGTGATTGACAAAATCCGGGAAGGAACGATCGAGCAATTTCGATACGATTCGGAAACCGCAAGCCTTGCGCCGTCTGCGAGGAATCCAGACGAGATAGATATTTAATCATTCAAATGCGCTTCTATCTAGGGATTCCCCAATCTAAAAGCTTGAAATGTATGCCAGGAACGAGACTTGAACTCGTGACACGAGGATTTTCAGACCACGGCACTAAAAAGCCTGTACCAATGAGATACAGGCTAAAACACCGATGAGATATGACTTGTTAGCTTGAACGAATGTACTAAACTGTGCTGAAATATGCTGGAATATTCCCGATTTCTTGCTCACATCTTGCTCACGGTGGCAAGGGTCGATCGCTTCGCTGCATGGCAATATCGAAAGCTCTTTGATGCACCTCATCACCGATCCAATGATGGTAAACATCAGAATGAATTTGATAGCTGTGTCCCATCTGAATCGCTGCTAACTCCGGTGCAATTCCAAATTCGATCGTCCTCACTGCCCAACGATGTCGCAGATTGTACGGCTTGAAAAAACCGTACCGTTTAAGCTGATTTGTTACCCGATGACCTAAATCAGAGTTGGTTTTTCCGGTAACGTTCGGTAGTTTGATATTCCACAAATGCCATTCGTCCCACCATTCGGGATAACACGCCCAGATCCGCCTAGCGCCTGTCTTCCCACCGCCGTTAAGGTCATCGGTCAATGTGAGGATCGGACTGTCTCGCAGTCGTTCTAAGTCGATATGAAATAGCTCATGATTCCGCAGTCCGTAGCAAGCCATTACCCCGAAACACCAGCCCCAAGCTTCATTTTCCTGATTTATGCGATCGCGCCATTCTGCAATCTCTTTGTCACTCGGCAAGTCACGCGGGTTTACTCGTTTGGGTGAGTATTTGCCGCGCAGTGATTTCGCATCCAGTTCAACGCCTGCGAACTTTGCCAAACGTCCAAAAGCCATACATCGCCGCTGTCGATTGCGGGTGTCCGGTTCAGTCTCAAGGATGCTTCGACGTAGAATCTCAGGTGTTAGCGGTTCATCCGGTGGCAACTGTGCGAAAGGTTGCCGATAGTCGGTTCGCCATGTGGTTTCACTTTTTGGAGTGCGCGATCGACGATTAAAGTATTCGATTTCATAGCGATCGATCCATGCCGAAACCGTGTCAGGTTCAGGCGTTTCCGGTTCAACCCAATCAGCCCAGCTAAATTCTCTTAGTCCAATTTGCACCGACAGCTTTTTCGCTTCTAATTCGGCTCGTTTCAGCCCCGCAGGGTTGTTTCGCAGTCCTAACGGAACGTACTGCCACAAATCTTTTCCATCGCCGCTCTTAGGCGGAACTTTCGCACGTAGGGACAATAAAGACCCCTTGCCCCGCGCTTCAATGGTCACGCCAAGGTTAGCCGCTCTTAGACGAGCGTTGATTTTGTCTAATGTCATTGTTCGATTAGTATGATTTGCGCTTCTCAGGAGGCGTATTTAGTTGCTCCTGGCATCGATTCACATGAAATTGCAGTGTTGGACGCTTTGATCCGTTAGGTGACACATCTCGATAGTGAAACCCTTTCTTGAACATTCCCGATCGATATAACTTTCTCAGTTTTTCGGCAGACAAATCGAGCGCGATCGCTGCTTCATTGGTGAAATACCAATTTTTTTCAGACATCGTTTTGTGTGTGAGATAGATGGTGTAGGGCTTTCAGCGATTTGCTTTGTAGTTCAGGTAGAGCATGAGAGCGCGTCTCACCCAAAGCAGTCGTTTGGTCGGATACGATTTTCGAGCGATCAACTCTATCAAGCGGTGGCATTCTCGCTTTAAGTCGCTGATTTGTGTGTGAGAAGGGTCTAAGCTGCGATCTCTATTGGTGGCGACTCGTGTTTCTCGCGCCATTTTCGCCGCTCCTCCCGTTCAGTTTCAAGACGATCGCGAATTGCATCAATGATCAAATTGAAATGCTCACGGAAGTAGGCAGAGCCGCTGCATTCCATCACAAGCCAGTAAACGAGATAGATCGATTTTGATTTAGTGAGCCGCTGATTTCCGTTGCGATCGCATCCGTTCGGGTTCAACTCGTCGGTTGCGACTCGAATCGACTTGCCACCTTTCTCGTACCCCAAATACGACAGGCAAGCTTTCACCGCACCAAAGAATGACCGCTGGCACTCCACAAACGGAAACAGCTTCACCAGTTCAGGCGAATTGAGAAACTTACGGTACAGTTTCTCGATCGCTTCTGATGTCGCGCAGAAAGCATTTACACCCGCCTTGAGTTCCTTTGGATTCTGAACGGTTGCCAACTTACCTAGATTGAGCAGTCGGAACAGTTTGACATTTTGCAGCCGCTTAAAGTTGCCAGCGCTGTAATGCGTCACCCGTTCTTTCAGGTATTGCCGCAAATCGCGATCGTCCTGTTCGTTCGGTTCCGTTGCGATTACATAGTTCCGAAGCTTTTCAATCCGACGAGTCGAAAATAGCTTCGTCATGTCGATCGCATCGTCGCGCCACTCTGGGACACCATAATCCGCGATCGCTTTGTTGATAACTTTGGGATACTTCAACCACAATTCAGCAAGCTTGATATCCCAAACTTCCGAATTCAGTTTCGGTTGCTTCTGCTCGTCAATTAATCGCAATCCTTTACCGAGATTGGCTTTAAGCATCAATTCCTTTTCCTCGCGGGTGAGGATTTCAGAATCCCTACGCCATTGACCAGCGCGATCGTTCTCGACTTCAACCACTTCGACTGATTCAAAGAAGCGATCGAGCAGATGCCGCAAATACTCGGAATTAAACGCTTGCTCAATATTGCGCGTGAGATGCTCCCACACTGCCCAAGGTTGAATCGATTGGGGTGCGTTGAATTCGAGCGCTTCTGATGCCAGAGCGATTTTCTCGCTCCATTGCTGAATCTTCCTACCGTCCAGTGACGGTGTGACGCATTCAGGATTACCAGAGAAGCGAGGTGCTGAAACGTACCATTCTGGACATTTGCGGCAACGTCCCATCATTTGCAACATTTGAAGGGGACTTAAAACCCCGGTCGCAATGAGCAACCCGCGATCGAATTCAGCTTGAATGTCTAGTCCACTTTGAGCCGTTGGAGTGTAAACGATCGCTTCGATTTCGTCTTTATGGATGATCTTGTCTGGATCGTCCATAAACGAGACGTTCTGTTCTGGTGTCTCGGAGCAGACAAGCTGAGTTTTAACTCCTTTCGATTTGAGGTAGCGATCGAGCAGTTTGGCAACCCGAATACTATCCGCCGCGATCGCGATTCTCTTGAATCCTTGCTCAATCCAGCGATCGAGCAGTGAGTAATAAATTCCCAGATGACTAAACGAGATTTCACCCGCTTTATTGCGACATTCTAGCCACTTGATTCGAGTTTGGGACTTCTTAAAGTCCTGCCTCAAAATCTGCATTGAGCCGCTTCGATGCTTCTGAATCACGCGGATATCGATTTGACTCAAGAACGCATCCGCCGCAATGAGTGAGGCACAACGAGCGATCGCGTCTAGGAATTGTGGCAGTTCGGTAGTTTTTCCTAGAACCTCTTTTCGGATGCCGCTGAACTCGTCGATCGCGAAAATGGTGTTTTCCCATTGGATTCCAGAAACAGCATAGGATTTGAAGCTGTCCGGAGCCATAAAGTAGATCCCCGGTTCACCTGCTTCGAGCATCATCCGGTGCTTACCTGGATCGTCTTGGTAGTGGAAAACATTAAATCCAAGTTTCTTAGCGCGTTGTGCGGTTTGGCGTAGCAATCCGTTTCGAGGTGCAACCCAAACGATCGCTTTGTCCTGAAACGGAATCAGCGACTTTAACATCGCTTCGGTTTTTCCCGCTCCTAGCCACCCTTGCAGGCAGGTTGTATCGTCGAACAGATCGAAGGTTGATGTCGATCCCGAATAGTTTTGATATCGGATCTCATTGCCATTAACCAGAGTTGGCATCAGGAAATCGCGTTGTAATTTGTCCTGATACTGCCTGAATCGAAATACCCGTTTACTGATTAGGCGATCGCGGTTTGGCTGTTCACTAACCACGTTTTGGACAAACTTCAGTGCGTCGATCGAAAAGGTTCGTAATCGACGTAGAACGGCTCCGTATTCCATTTTGGCGAAGCCTTCAGAATGGGGTGTGTTGCCAGCATCCGAGCGTCGCGACACTTTCTGTATTGCGGATACCAGCGATCGATGGATTTCTGAAGATCTGGATCGATAGAAATTGCGCCCAGTTTTAGCAAGTTCATTCGATGTTTTATCGTTTCTGCCTTGCTCACCTCTCCCCTTTTGCCGTTTTTCCGAACTTTGTACACTTTCGCTTGTTCGATGTCTACTTCCATTCTGGACATAGCAAGCCTCCAAAATTGCTTGAATAATTTTGCTGCGTTCTGCTTGATCGTCGTGCTCTTCTGTCAGTGCTGTGAACTGCTCGTGTGTCAGCAATTGAGCCGATTCGATTTCGGCTTGTGTTGCCTCGTCGATATCGTTTTCTTGTTTTGTGCGCTGATTCCACCAAAGGAATTTAGGCTCTAGTTCCCACTGCCGTAAAGTCTCAACTGTGCGATCGTTCCGCCGCATCACATGAGAATTTAAGACATCGCCAGCATCAGGAACAATCACGATCGGCAGATTCGGGAATGCCTCGATCGCCGCTCTCAACTGAATCGGTGAACTCGCATGATTCCCGCCAGCCGCACCAATCACAACGGCGTTTAATCGCTGTGATGCCAACAGTGGCTTGATTCCGGTTCCTTCGACGAGTGCGATCGCCGTTGGATTCTCGACTTTATAAACGGCGATCGGTAGCTCGTCGGTTCCTGGATAATACTTTCCGCCTTTCAAATTGTGCCAACGATATCGACCGCCTTCGCCCGGATCAGCAAGTCGCCACTGTGCCCCTACGTATTTGCCGTCTAGTCCTTTGAAAGGGACTGCATAACCGATTTTACTGGAGACAGCGATCTCAGAATTAGACAAGCCTCTACGGATTAAATCAGCACGATCGCGCTCATTCAATGACCCATTAGCCAACCAATCACGGTAGGACTGATCGCGCTCGTCGATCGGCATTGTTTCGGGTGGCTCTGGCTTCTCACGTTTACGATCGAGATATGCCGCATGATCGAACGACTGAGAATCAGGTGCAAATTGCATCCATAAGCCGTCTTTGGTGAAGCCTAACGCCTTAAATCCCGGTGCTGATTCTGCCATCATGCACAGAACAAGCGGTTTATCGTCGAAGGTGCGACACTTACCGGAAACGTTGCCGCAAACAGGACAGGGATTCGATTTTTTGGTTGGAATCAGCTTCGATAAGGAGGTGATCATCGCACACCTCCGTTAACCGTCCGCTCGATCGCTTGCCAAATCGTGTCAGAATCTCGACTTGAGCCGCAAAGCTCGATCGCTCGATATGCTTGCGATCGAGTCAGTTGAATCGGTGCATACCAGTCGTTGTAATGAATGTAGAAGCGATCGTCTGCTAATGAAAAGCGATCGGGAACTGGTTCGAGAATCAGATCCGGCGTTCTTTCCGGTTGGAAATTAGCGAGTAGGTCTAACTGCTCACGATCGACTAGCTCGAAGACTTGAGAATCATTCTCACGCCTGTTAGAATTGGTACGTGATTTCCACGCTTGCAAACCGCAATTTTTCGGCATATCTTGAAGACTAATAATTTGTGAGGAGGCGCATCGCAAGCGCCTTTTTTCGTAACTGAAAGGAACGATACCCGATTTCTTAGTAGTTTCGTACCCCCTCCTCAGCGGAGAAAACGCTAGGAGTCTTGCGTAGCAATCATTTCAGGTACATAAGCAAAAGAGTCTGTTTCAGCAATTTTTGATACTTATTTATTGTTTTTGTTTATCAGTTGGAATATCTGTCATTCGTTTACGTCCAGGAGTGCCTTTTTTCCGCTTTTGAGTGGCGTAAATCTGCCCGGTTTTCTCGTCTACAACAGCATGAGTGAAAGCGTTTTGCGGGTCGCTCTCAACATCTTTTGTCCATCGCTGCAATGCCCCAATGAAGGCAGTGTATTTTCGCTTCACTGCCGATCTCGCCTTCTTGACGGCGTTATTGTCTGTCGGTTGCGAAACGATGATGATCTGAATTGCTGCAAATAAATCGTGATTAACGCGCCAGTCCGCTGAATCTAGATAGGGATTTATGCCTCTTCTGAAATCAGCAATCATCTTTCGAGTGACCTTAGTGGCTTGATCTTTGGATGTGTACTGCGTCTGAACCGCTCGATTGATTTCTTCAAACATCGCCATTACGAAACTGTCAAGAAAGTTTTGATTCCAAGGATTCGGAATATTCATCAATTCAAAAGCTTTGAAAAACACCTCGATTAATTCAAACTTCGCGTAAACGTACTCCCCGTGAGATTGGAGCGCTCGATAGTCTTTTCGGTTATATGGGGATTCGTTCACCGCAATCGTTTTCAAGTAGTCGCGCAAACACCACGCGATCGCAACCTTCCACTGCATCAAAATTGCCAAAGCTAGTCGCAAATCTGCCAATAAAGTCAGATTGCCATTAGTGCGATCGACGTGTACCTCTAACCCGTTCATCAGTGCATTAAGACAGCCAACGATATCTCGCTGCTGTGCTGAGATGTCTAATAGCTTTTGGATGTCCGGTGGAAGCTTTACGCCGATCGTGATTTTGTTCAGATACCTATCAACGATCGGAATAGCTGGAGGTGTAACAACAATTTTTGAACCAGAGCGCTGATAGTAGCTCTGCTTAAAGTTGACTACGGGACGGTTAAGGTTTGACATTATTTCTTTCTCAATTTGGTTTTTGTTTCTACCGATCGCTGCAAAATTCGCCTCAAAACGTACTGCTTCTGCCCTGAATCAAACTGGATCAGGCAGTGGTTTGGAAAATCCGCGTCACTTTCGATGATCACTCCGGTTCGTCCGGTCGGTGTTTGGATACGATCGCCCGTCTTAAATTCCTCGCTCATGCCGCCACCCGTTTCGATTTCGCGATCCAAAGTCCGATGTCAGTCTGAGATTGCCAGCATTCGATCAACTGCGATCGCTTCTTTTGGGACAATCCAGCGATCGAGCATTCTTTCCAACTGGACGTTTTTGGAATCCAACGGAACAAGCGATCGGGTTTCTCCTTAAATGGCGGAATCCAGAAAAAAACCTGTTCGGCTCCAAGTCGTTTTGATGTGGCACGAAATTCTAATCCGACTGGATCAAAATGTTTGAATTCAGGCAGGCAAAATGATGCAAGGTTCATCGATTTATCTCCCAACGTGCGAAACTAATTCGGTCAATCGTGCATCGTCTAAAACCGCTGCGAATTGTGCAGAAAATATTGCTGCATTCAAATTCGGAAACAAGCGATCGAAATAATACGAACCGCCGTAAGTTTCCCAAGCAAGGCATCGAATGAAATCTGTACCAGAAGGAGCGATCGTTAACCCGAAACTTTCATTATCAAGATTAATTCGGCATCTGATTCCGCCGTCGAATATTTCAGGATTGTATCCGCGATCGAGCAATTCATTTAGGAGTTCTGAGAGTTTCATTTCTGGGGTTTCTCCGATTTGGTTTCTTGAAAAGTCTTTCGGTAATTCGGACAATAACGCTTTGGGAAATTTCCCGTTTTGAGTTTGTTGTATCCGTTGCGATAAGTGCGATCGTTTCCACATCTAGGACAGTTCATATTTGCGGTTTCTCTTGATAGTTTTGGTGAGCGATCGTAGATGGTGCTAACTTCTTGGTTAAGTGTCCTGTAAGTGTCCCCCTTAAGTGTCGCGGAAAGTGTCGCGGAAAGTGTCCTAAGTGTCAGTGACACTATTTCAGGCTTCTGGAGACACTTAAGACACTTTAGCGGATGACACTTAGCGAGATGCAGTTAATGTTAGTTAATCGCTCGAACCTGCTTCGATGGACTTCCCTTTCCTTGAACGATGCGAAACTCAAACTTAGTAGGGTGAACATGAGCAAGTGTACGGCAACGTCCTTCGATATCGCCTGAAGTTGTGCCCGGAAATAACTTGTTAACAGATCTCAAGATGTCTCTTGTACTAATCCATCCTTCATTGTCTTTCTGCTCACGAATTAACTTAACGATCGCTTCGGTTAAATCATTTTCTTGATTTGTGACTTGAACCGTTCGTTTAGCCACTTCGTTCTTGAGTTGATCAGCAAGTAAATCGCCTTCACTTGGATTGCTTCCGATCGGCATTTGTTTGATGACTTTGCCAGAGTCGCGATCGTAAGCAGAGTAGTTTTCAAGCTTGGGAGTTGGGATAAATTCACCCGCGATCGACATCACACGATCGACTGGAGACTGACTTACCATCTGATTGAATTCGGCAGAGGTTAATGATTCAGAATTTGATCTGCCGTACTGAATCAGTTTCTTTGCCCGTTGGTATTCGTCTTGTCTGAAGAATCCCACTTGAGTAAAGTTCTTCAGCACTTCATCAGAACCAAAAGAATCACCCGCATTGAATGACTGAGTGATGGCGATCAAGTGGATGCCTTCACTGTCTCCGGTGCTGATTGCTGAAACTCCGAATCGTCGGAACTCTGCAAATAATTTGTCCGAAACAGACTCTTTCACCGTGAGCATTTCATCCAGTACGAGAAACAATCTCATCCCACGGGTGACATCAGCCTGAGAAACCAAGTTACGCGCTTCTGTCAGAAACTCGATCACTCTCTTCTCGTAGTCAGCACTGCTTAGTGCAATTCCCTTAAATGAAAAATGTTTGATGCGATCGTGCTGCCAATAGCCTGATTCTTTTAAGTCGCCTTTGGGGTCAAGGATGAGCGCGATCGCGTTGGGAAATTGATCCAGCTTCCATCGCAGTAGATTCGCTGCAAACATTCCCTTACCACTGCCTTTTGAGCCTGCAATGTAGAAAGAGTTATTGCGATCGCAAACTGCTTTAACTTGCTGGATGGTATCTACCGGAGCCTGAGCGGGTGAATCATTCCAGTTTGATGTTTGTACAGGAACCTCGATCGCGCTTTGTTCTCCAAGTTGTGTTTGAATCCGAGCAGGTTGTTTTTCTGGCAATTCTTGAGGCATTGGAACACCTCCACCCTGATCAATGGTGAAGCACAACCCATCTAGAACCCGCAAATACTCACGCGCCATCAGATTCGCGTCAGCACTACCAGATTCTTCGTAATTGTCTAGAAAGATGTCCCATGCTGCGATTAGGTTTTTTGCCTCAACTCCTTTGAGATGGCAACCATACAGTAGGTCTAGAAGTTGGGGACATTGCTTTAATGCTCTAAGCTCAATTTCCCTACGAGAAATGCACTGATTCGCCTCTCGGTAAGCAAAGAAAGCTAATGCAGCCGCGCCCAGTGGTAACGCACCAATTAAGCCAACCGTCCCACCTCCGAGCAATCCAATGATTCCGCCTGCAACCGCTAACCACTTCGAGCTAGATGCGACTGAAACCGTTTGAGCGTAGGTCTGTTTCGCGATCGGCGCGAGATTTTCTAACGTCTCTTTCACTGTCCAGCCGCATTCTTCGACATAGTGCCCGAATAGTGATTCGTCATGAGATGCGGTGGCACGATCGCTACTCGTTTGGTTGTACCGGGTTAGATTAGATCCCATCGGTTGATTACTCCTAAAACTTGATCAACTGAGAAGCGCCCTAGAGACAGCCATCTCTAGGGCTTCTGATTATTTCTGCAAATCTTGAGCAGCTTCGGCTCTCAATCTGCGCTGATGTTCCCGGTAGTGTCGAGACTGCCGAGCAGTGAGCCGCAATTGCTTCATCCAGCTAGAGAACTTCAGACAGATTTCAAATCCGACAACCGCAATGATCGCCCCGATGATGCCGGGAACATTCAGAACACCATTTGTGAAAATTTGGAATGCCCACAATGCACCGATAACCTCAATTCCGTAAGCGATCGCAGATGCCCCTTGCATATCCTTAAACAGTCGCTCAGAGCTACGTTTCGCCATATCCACCGCTTGTGGAAGCAATGAAGGAGAGTTGCGATCGGCTTTCGGTTGTGCCACTGGGGAAAGTTTCAGTTTCACCGCTAACCGTTCAGCCATACCGGGGAAGTAAGTATCGAGTCGCGGGAAGATTTCGAGCAGTTGCAATCCCGCGCCCAACACAACGGATAAAGCAACTCCAGAAGCAAAGTCAAACGGAATCGGTAGACTTCCCGCTAGTGCTGGAATGAGCAATCGACCATAAGCATGAATGCCGATCGCTAAACAAACACCCGCGCCAATATAACCCGCTGTCATCATCACCGATGGACTGAGCAAGATGCTTGCGAGTTTCTCGATCGCGTCTCCGAGATGTGCCCCGGCATCGATACCGACTGACTTTTCGGGCTTGTCATTTGCGGACTTGGGCTTAAATCGATTGTTATCGAATTCGTTGTTTCCAGTGTGGACGGGTTCAGTTTTTCCGGTAGGTTTCATCGGATTAATCCTCGTTGTCTTAGTACTTGGGTGATTTTCTCGATCGGGGCTTGTCGGATGTTTTTCACAGTGCCGAGATAATCGACTTCTGCGGTGTAGCCAGATGCCGCGCTGCATAACGCTGTGCCCGATGGCAACAGTCGCTTATCTTTGCGGTTGGTTGGGTCATACCAGGCGTTATTGCCTTCGACGAGCGGATAACGTTCATTGATGAGCAAGCAACGACGAGCGCGATCGAGTGCGATTCGTTCGTTTTCTGCCACGGTTGCAGTTTGTTGCTCGATCGTGTTGCGTTGCTCTAATTGAGCATTGGACTGCCGATAGAGTGTGATGGCGAGTGGTAATGTCGTAGCGGCAAGGATCGCGCCCAGTGCGGGAACTTGCCATTTGAGCGGAAGATTTAGGCTCATTTCTCCCTCCCTTGCACAAAGTCTTGATGGATGCGGACTGCGAGAAAGTCGATCGCGGCTGGAAGAATTGGAGCTAGATACAAAACCGCGATCGCGACAAGAATTGCACCGATTAAATCGTTTCGTTGCTCTGGGGTCATTGCAGATAAACCCCTTCTTTCAATTGCTGAATCAGTGCATTCATCAAGTCGAGTGCTTCATCGCTCGAAATCTGGTTCTGAGCAAGAAGCTCGATCGCGCTGAATGCGTCCGAGTCGTTAGGAATGATGAACGCATCATTGATGTGCTCTTGTAGCGAGATTTCTTCGTCGCCTCTTTCCTGCGAAATCGTGTCGTGATACTGCCAATCGGTGACTTGAAGCAGTAGAGCAAACTTCTCGGATGCGGTCAGAATTTGCAGGCGATCGCCGTACTCGTCAATCAATGCTTTGAGTGCTGACTGATTCGACGTGCCGTAATAGCTGATCGAGCTATGTTTCGTGGTCATAATGTTGGAATCTCCAAATGGTGAATTTGTGGGATAGTGCCGATCGCTGAACTTTCCTACGGCAAAGCGATCGGCATTTCGTCTACTTACGGTCATCAACCGCCTTTTGAGCGATCGCGTTAAATCCTGACTCTACATAAGATGCAAGCTTCATCAGTGCTCGATCGTCGTATCTGGCACGAAACAGCATTGCTTCTAAATCCACGGTGGGAGCGACTCGCGAGACGCAATCGGCAATAAACGATCGTGGCGTTTCAGGATTGTCCGGTGGCTCATCAAGCCAGTTCAGGACTGAATTGATCGTCATTGATGCCAGTCCCCAACTGTTAACGTAATCCTCGCCGTTGTGCTGGAATGTTTCTGTCAGTGGGTGCATGAATGGAGCGCGATCGATGCCGATTCCTTCTAAGCTCTCGTTCCCGATTCCAAAGTCCGAAGCATTGGGGCATCCAGTATTGGCAATTGCTCGAATCGCCTCATGAGTTAGAGCAATGCCACGATCGCCATAACGAATATGATCTTCGAGTCGTAAGCCTGACTCTTCCAGAAGTCCAGCAATGATCGCGACTGCCTCAGCGTTGAACATTTGCTTTTGATCATCGGGTAGATTTTCAATTGCCTTTTGTCGGACGAATGGAAAATCATCGATCATGCGAATCATTGCTTGCTCTACAACTTCACCGCCGTGACGCTCGACCATTTTGAGAATGCCTTGATTCAGAGCATCGTAATCTTCTCGTTTTGCTGCGGGTGCAAGTCGTTTAATCACGATCGCGATCTTGGTTTCGTCGGTTGACTGAAATCCTTTAGTCATGTCGAAAAGTTCCTATCGTTTTGAATCGAAATCGGTGATCAGTGGTCTGTCTGGGGGAATCTGCGATTTGCTCTCTGTATGACGAATGATTGCCAGTGCCGAATAAGCTCCTAATACAAGTGCCACAAGTGCTACAAGCATCGATCGCAGAGAAAATTGAGCCATAATTACCTCATGTCATTTTTTTTGAACCTGCCGATCGCTTTTCATTCCCGTCACAGGCTGAGAGCGATCGGCTTTTTTGCTGCTACGGCTTCACCAATTGTCCAGATGTCCAAATTTTGAGATTCAGTGGCAGTGTGCGTTTATAGTCGCCGCACTGGATGACGATGTATCTCAGGCGATCGCCAAATAAATACGATGCGTCACTCCATCTCTCTTGAGCTTCGTAAATCTGTGCATCGTCATCACATTGGATGAGCGCTCGATCGCTCTCGATGCTGATTCGGGATTGTTCAACGTTGAAGAAGCTTGCGATCGTCTGTTGTAGAACTAAATTCGTTTCCATGTAACTAAGCCAAAACGTTACGGTGATTGTGTTTTGACTCGTCTAGCCTGAGTATCTTGGGGAACTATCGATGCAATCTGAGCAAAGCTTGATAGGACAGGCGATCGTATTTTTCGAGCAGTGTTTGATTGTGCTGAATCCGAACGATCGCCAGTGGTCTGAACGCTTCAGACTTGATTTTAAGGTGATGATTAGTCAGCATTATGGGTAAGCTGACCAGTCGTAGGCTTCAGACAAATCATTGAGGCTGTCTGATGATTCCGGATGGAGTTGCTTCTGTGCTGTTTGCTCTTGAAGTACCTCTGTTTCTCCACAAGATTGAATTCTGTTAGGAAAGTCGAAGCTTGCGATCGTTGTGTCTGCGTCATGTTCAAGAATGAAATTAACAGCCTCTTCGACATCGTGATAAACACCTGACGCAACCAGAAAGTTTAGGTATGCGGTAGTCTTGGCTGAAAGAAAAACTTGCATTAGATTGTCTCCATTTGAAAATCAACATCTAGCGATACACCCTGTTTTGCTTGAATCGGTGCAACATCTTGCAGCTTAGAAACGGTGCTGCATGGCTCACCCGATCGACACTTCAACCATTCACGGAGCGCATTGTTTACCACCGCTCCGATCGACGGGAACATCTCGGAATCTGCGATCGCTCTTAGTTCTTCGACATACAGCGAATCAATCACAACCCGTTCTCCTTTTCCGGTTCGTGGTCTAGCCATTGATTCCCCTCCGAGCAAGAAGCAACATTCCCTGAACGTGTGCGGTCTGTGCATCGTCACCCAAGCAAGTGATGTCTGGGTTCTTCTCGAATGCACTCTTGATAATCTGACTACCGCCCCCGATGATGAACACTTTTTCGAGTCTGTCCTGTACGGCTGACAACTGCTTAATTGCAGGCATCACAGTGCTTTGAATCCAAACTTTCAGGTGATCGCTGTAAATCTCTTCAAAGGCGATTTTCTGACCACCGTACAGGAACTTACCCGCTCGGATTCCTTGCAGAATTAATGAGGCATCTGGTGTACGGCTCATCAATCCAGACCATCGCTTGTCCGCCACGATCGCCGCAATCAAATCATTCACGCCGCGATCGAGAACTAACCGACCTGCGGGAATGGTTTTACCGTTCGATTGAAATGCTTGGGTGATGGTTGTGCCGCCGCCTAAGTCGATCGTGCCAATCTCAGCACCCAGAGAGAAAAGCTCTTTTGATCGTCCATAAACGAACATTCCTGAACCTTCTCGCATCACAGCGACTTGCTTAATGTTTGCGGTGAAGTGCTTACCGTTGCGGATGACTTTGTGAGTTCCGAGCAGTTTCGGCTTCAGAGTTTGAGCGAGTTCGTTTAGCTCTGGCATCGATGCGACTAGAACAATATCCATGTGTTCTCCGTCGATTCGTGGGGCAATTGCAGCAAGTAGCATCTGCAACCCTAAATCGACTTTGCCGCGATTTCCGCCGCGTGACACCAGGCGTTCAGCACGATCGGGGAGCAAGGTTAAAGCACTCGATCCGGCGATCCACTGCTTCCCGATCAAATCAGCGCGATCGCCGTCGATGTACTCGACATGAGCGGAATTCGCATCGATGTACTTGAAATCTTCGACTTCCTTCCATGAAAAAACAGGTGCATAAACCGCTTCAGATACCCAAACTACATTCGAGTAAGCAACCTTAATTTCATGATTTCCGACATCGAAGGCGATCGGAACCGTCGTAGAAATGGACTCAGATTGATTAATGGCGTTTAGTGGATTTGCTGGCATTTCGTAGGCATTCATGGCATTTATTACCCTGGATTGCGAATAGTGGAAAACTTGAAAGAACCGTTACGCTGTCAATGTTTGAGCCATTTTCAAAGATGAATTAGTTCTATGGATTGAATGGCGTTATGTGGCGTAAAACGGATTAATTGGTGATTCGTGGTGTTTCTCTCCAATATGTTAGCACAATATCAGAAAAGATATATCTTATTTAATCTGTTTCAATCGGTTAGGATGAAAACCAGATGAAATAAGCGTTTCGAGGATTTCAGAACAGGTATGATTACTTCTGACAAGATTGCTCAAGATTCAATGGCAAGACGCAACACGGAAAAAGTCACGTTCACCTGTCCACCAGAACTCAAGAATGAGTTGGAAATTTTTGCTGAGAACGAAAGACGAACACTAAGCAATCTTGTCGAAGGAATTGTGGCTGATTGGGTAGCGTTGCAGAAACGCAAACAAGAAAAATCCAATCAGCCGAAACAGGACGATTAATCGATCGAGCGTCCGTTTACAACCATGCAAGGACGGCGATCGACGGTGCGAACTTCGATCTTTCGATGTGGCAAAGTGCGTTTCATCTGTTCAGCGTGAGCGTAAAATGCTGCATTCTGTTTGCCGAATTCAACGCCGCTCCGGTATCCTTCCGTGTGAACGTCCGAGTACAAAAGGGACATTGTTCGGATGCAATCTTGAATCGCTCGGACGATCGCCGCTCTTGTCTCCGGTGTTTTGGCTGCCTTAAGTCGAGTTTGCAAACTGAGCAACCGCCACGTTGCCCGATCGCTTGCGAACTGAGTTTCGATTCTGACGCTTGGATTCAATACGTCTTGAGCCGAAACAGTTTGGGGGATCGATGTTAACATTCGTTTTATGCCTCGTTAGTGGGGTTAGAGCCGATCGCACGTCCTGACAAACAACGCGATCGGCTTTTTGATTGGCTGGAAATTCCAGCGGATCGGCTTCTTCGTTCAGAAGCTCGATCGCTGAAATCTTGTAGAATCTTGCACCGCTCCCCCTATCCGTTAAGACTCAAGTTCCTAGCCAGTGCTGAATTGTGATGGTTCTGTAGTGCCGATCTGCTTCCTCTCGGCTTGGTATCTTCGATACTCTGGCGAGTCCTGCTCACCCCGTCGAAGCGGTTGTCTCTCCGCCTGACACTTACAGTTATAAATCAATAGCAATACAATAGCAATACTATTGATATTGCATTTATTTATCAAGCGTTTATTGCTATAACCCTTACTACGCAACGGATATAAATCAATAGTATTATTTTTGATAGATAGGTTTTACTTATTTCTTTAGTATTGCTATTGATAAGAAGATAAAGATAGTATGTGAATCAGTAGTAATTTATTTAGGTAACGATCATGTGCAATCCCGCTATGCCTCGGAGTACCAGAGCCTTCAGAATTGACGATCGGCTTTTAGAAGCTCTGGATAAACTTGCAATGAAAAGCAACATCTCAGCGAATAAATATCTTGAGAATTTATTGATGTCGCACACTAAGCAAGTCGGAGAAATTCCTATGGACACTGAACCACTGGGAGATCCTAGAGGCGGAAAACGCGCTAATTCTGGTAGACCGAAGAAGACCGAATCGACAGACGAAACCGATCGCTCTGATTCCGAGAATTAGCCCGATCGCGTAAAATCAATCACGAATCACCCCACCGGAGAAACCGACGATGACGCAAGCGAATCCAGACCGACTCGATCGCATTGAAGCAACACTCGAAACCGCTGTATTAGCGATCGCACAATTAGCCAATCGCCAGAATCAAACTCAGGTACAGCTAGACCAATTGCAGCGAACTGTAGAGGCGAACTCTCATCAAATCACCGCAAATACTGAGCAAATCGCGCTCAATACCGAGCAAATCACGGAAATGAGAGCAGGATTTGTTCGGCTGCAAAATGTTCTTGCTGATTACATCGCCAGCCAAGGACGTTAACGGATGACAGCTTTTTCACCGGAAAGACTCGATCGCTCCACTAGGTAACGCTTCCACGGATGACAAGAGCGATCGACCTTTTTCCCAACATCGGGAAATACAGGCGATCGATACAATGGATGGAAATAGTACAAACCTTCTTATGGACAAGAAAACCGAAGCTGAATTGCTCGATCGCATTGCTGCATTAGAATCCCAAGTCGAAGCACTCACCCCGAAACCGCCACAAGAAAGCGAGATCGCCCGACAAGTTCGAGAGCTTAACGAGTGCGATCGACAAATGCGCGAAAAGAGACTCGTCGCGCAGTTGAGAGCAAATACGATCGACACTGCCGAGCATTAACGGGAAATCAATGTACCGAATCTCGATCGCAACGATTCCGAATCATGGCGTAGTCACGATCGAGCAATTGGCGGAAATTCTCGAAACCGATGTGCAAGCGATCGAGCAGGATGCTGAAAGATTCGGCTTGTCTGTGGACGATCTAATCTGGCAGTGCACCAAATTGAAAGCGATCGTTTATCCGGGTGAAGGGAAGCGATACACTCGATCGCCCATCTGAGCAAATTTTCTTCTGAGCAAGCCGATCGGGAATTTCTCGATCGGCTTTTTCTTTGGCACGTTTTTGCTAAGTAAAATTTCGGTGAATCAGATGATGTCTCTCGTTTGATCTGATACAACCTTGAGAGTTCTGGAGAAAAAAAAACGATGGGAATTAAGATTGCATTGGGAGCGTTGCTTGGGATTGCGGTGATTGCGCCAGTAGCAAGAGCGATCGACATAACAGAGTTTCCAGTTTCGAGAAGCAATATTTCGAGTGTTCGCGTAATTCTAGACGTGATTCAGCACCCATTTGCTGAAAGTCGCGAATCGAGCTTGATTGCCAAGGATATCGAATCGTATTGCAAGACAAGAGCCAAAGGAACGAGCGATGAGCAAATTGCTGAAAGACTCGCCAAAGAAACTAAAGGCTTCTCTCGGCAAAGTCGCGATCGTGTGTACGGTTATCAAGCAGCAATCACCGCTGTTGCTCGAAGTGTCTGCCCTCAATTCCGCTAACTCATCCCCAAACTTGATCGATATCCGGGTGAGGACTGAATCGATTCGACGTGACCCGATACCGCATTATCCGCATAGGATTCGGTTCGTCGGGTTACAACGCTTACAACATCTCGCAATTGGGACACAGTGACATATTCTTCACCCGCGATCGATTTAGTTTGAATGTTGACATTGAAACTGCGAGGGAATTGAGACGATCGCATTGGCATCATGCGCGATTGGAGGTTCGGCATCATGCCGCTTCCAATCATTCCCCCATTGGCGAATTTGGGGAGAATGCCGCGATTCAATGTGTTAATTGCCGTTTCTCCGAGCAAATCAACCCCTTTGTGAGTCAGTACGGCTTCACCTTTCTGAGCAAGGATTAACTGATCGTCTTTGCGCGATCGCACACCAGGAATGATGCCACCGTCCGCATATCGCTCAATCAAGCCACCGTCCGCAAACATTGGAGCGCCATTGAAGATTGAGCCGAATAGACTTGAGAACAGGGAATTTAACCCAACTGAGATAAACTTCTGCGCGAGATTTTTGAAGATATCCCCGATCGCATCTCCGAATGATTTCGCGCCCATCAGCACATCGGTAAATCCTTGTGTAAATCCACTCGTGAGATCATCTCGAATTTCGTTGGAGAAGTTTTTCACGTTCAGGGAAATCGATCTTAGCTTCGATTGCAGTTCTTCACCCGATAATCGCTCCATCTCATTAAGAACACTGGTGCTAAATCCAGAATTCGGGTTTTGTTCTGCCTCGATCCTGTAGCGCTGAATTTGCGCTAATTGCTGTTGATAATCGACTCTGACATCTGATCGAGCGATATTGGCTTCAATCTCAGCGCGATCGTATCTGCCAAATGCACCCGAATAAATTTGTAAATCTGCCGTTCGTGCGCTCAGTGCCCGATTGCGAACCTCTAAGAAAGCGCGATCGCGTCCGATACTAGACTGCAATTGATCGTTAAAAAATAAAGCTTCCTTGTACCGTTTGGCAGATTCGGTTGCAGTCTTGAATGTCTCACCCGACTGTTGAGCCGTTGCGATCAAGTTCTGAAGCTGTGTTTTTTGCTCAGGTGTCGTAAATGGTGCTTCGGATAATGCTTGAAGTCGCTCGATCGTGGTATTCGTCGATCGCCCGAATTCTTCTTGCCCAGCCGTCAGCTTTGCCAACTCCGTCCGGTGCTTTTCAAGTGGGGACGTAATCCCAAGCTGATCGCGATACTCTGCCACTCGCAAGGGTAGAGCGCCTACCTCCAATTGCGATCGCTTCAGTGAATCGGTAATTAACTTATTCCCTTGTAGCTGCAAAGTTCCGAGCGCTTCATCTCGAATCTGAGTCCGCATTTTTTGAGCTTGTTGGACAGTCCCGATCGCTCTCGTGAAGTCAACCGGAGACGAATCTAATCCGTCCAACAGCTTGCCGCTTCTAAATTCAGTCATTAAGCGATCGCGTTCTTCAACCGAGGCAAACTCAGGATCATTGAGCAACGCTTTGATTTCTGATTCAGATTTCCCACGCAGGCGATTTCTTCTAACCTTCAATTCCCGCGCAGACTGGTAAGTTTCGACTTGGCGGGATAATTGCCGCTGATCGTCCTCATCTCGCCTAAGAATCTGTACCCGTTGCGTCCTCAACTCATGAAGTGATTGAGCCGTTGTGTCTTCTGAGTCAATCAGAACCCGCGATCTGTTGAGTCTTTCGTCAGAAAGTGCCCTTTCTTGCTGGATGCGTCGATCTTCTTGTGTCCAGCGTTCTTGTCGCAGTTCTTGAACGATTTGGGCATCGCGATCGATCGCTCGATTGTCCGATCGAATTCTCTCTTGCAATGCCTGATATTCCTTGCCAAATCGTGAATTCAAAGCATTTTGAGCCTTATTCGGATCGCCATCCTGAAAGATATCGTCACCGTCTACAGCTTCGCCCGTGGGTGCAAAATCGCTGTTGGTACGAGTTGCGTTCAACGTCATCGGCTTACCGTTGCCGTCATACACCGTCATCGATGTACGAGGAGCGACTGTTTGAGCAGGCGATCGAACAGACGAACTACCCATTTGACGATAAATTTCCGCGCCGTATTGGAATCGTGATTTCTCCTCACCCGGTCCGTATCGCGTCATATTGCGGATCGCTTGTTCGACTTCTTGACGAGTCGCATTCGGATTTTTTAACGTGCGGATGGAATCGGGTCGATCTTGCATTCCTTCGATGACTGCGTACTTCACCTGTCCATCGAAATCATTGCGAGGCATATTTCGAGCGCGATGCCGCTTATCCCATTGCATTAAACCGATGTGTGTTCCGTTGTCAGCTTTAGGATTGAGTCCCGATTCTTGCATGAATGAACCTGTTAGCATTGCTGCGCCTAACGGAGACAACCCTTGCTGCATAAGAAGCTGAACCGATCGATTAATTCGATTCGGATCAAATCCTGCCACTGTCCCAACTAGATTTGGAGAAGATTGCGATCGCTGCTGAGTTGGCTGTGATTGAGCCTGTCTTTGAATCTGCCCATTCAACAGACTTGGATTGTTTGCGAGAATCCTTGCCAAGCGATCGCGCATCGCAATTGCGGCAGGCGTTGTTGAATTAGAATCCTTGCCAAAGAAATCAACTGATACATGAGCGCCCGTGGTTGATCCGGTTCGTCCTTGCGTTCCTAAAACAGTTCCAATGCCGATCGATTCACCTTCTTGCACTAAAACTTTATCAAGATGAGCGTACAGGACATCGACTGCTTGACCTGTGATTTTATCGATCGTTCTTACAATGACTTGGTTTCCATAACCTCTTCGCCCACCGGGATTGCTTTCTAAATTGGTTTCCCAATTTTGATTGCTGACAACTTTGATTACTCTTCCATCGGTGAGTGAGCCGAATTTCGCGCCTCTCTTACCATCACTCACCACATAATCAAGCCCTGGTTCCCCAGAAGCATCAACGGCAGATGTAACTTGCACTCCTTTGAAAGCGATCGTTTCTCCGGTTCCTGCATTGCCACCCGAATCCGCATTGTCTTGAGATCCGCCTAAGCCTAGTAGCTCTCTTAATTTGTTGCCGATCGCTCCAATTCGTTTCAGGAATCCATCTAAGACCCTGTTCAGAATAAATTGAGTTGTTGAACTGACTTGGTTCCAAATGTTGCTAAACCCCTGAGTGACCGGATTTAACTTTTCTGACATTGTTTTGACGATGCCGTTGATCGCACTGCCGATCCCTCGAAAGCTTCCCAAAATTGCATTGTTGATTCCTTGTGCCACTCTCAGTCCAGCACTCCAATCACCAGAAATCGTGGAAGAAATTAACTTTGCTGCGCGATTGATTTCATCTCCGATTCGAGACATTTGGCTAAACAGCGTAATTGCCGCTGATGCTGGAGAGAGAATCCCTAAGACTGTCGCACTGACCCGATCGAATGCTCTGGCTGATTCGTCTCCAGACTGAATCCAGTTGATAAATCGTGTACCTGTTTCCAATACTCCGATTTGAAATTGGTTTAACGCATCATAGGCAGGCTGCATCTTTTGTTGGAACGATTCGACCGCAATCCCCCACGAAAGAATTGCTTCTTTGCGCTGCAAGTCACGTTCTAAATCCCGCGCCATGTTTTGACCCATGAGGGTGAGTAGCTGCACGATGCGATTGATCACTTCGGGATTTTGAGCGAGATATCCTGTAAACTTTTCCGCCAAATCCGTCACGATCCTGAGTCCGCCCGTCGCGAGTTCTGTCATTCCAGATTTGAGCGTTTCGAGAAATTGGGGATTTAGCTCAAAGGTTGATTTGATGCGATCTGCGGATTCTGCCAACATTCCAAGAATTGCTGGATCGCGTCCGATTCCACTGACGGCATTTTGAAAGCCTTCTGCGATTTTGAGAATCGCTGGAGAGTAGGCACTGTAAATATTTTGTGCGGTTGCAATTCCAGCATCCTGAATATTAGAGAGAATCCCACCGAGGCTTTGCGACAGTCGATCGCTCAGTCCTGCAAACGCGCCGCCCTCTCCGGTTAGGTTTTTAAGTCCAGCATCGATCGCATCAATTCCGACTTTCCCCTCACGGGTGAGTTGAATAATTTCTTGCCGAGTTTTACCGGATACTTCAGCGATCGCTCCGATCATGTCAACGCCGCGTGTGGCGAATTCTTGAAGCGATCGTGCGTCCGCTTTTCCACGTGCCTGAATCTTCGCATAAGTGCGAGATAGGCTCTCAAAGTTTTCTGACCCACGATCGCCCGATGCACTGGCAATATCGGCAATTTGACGCGAGACTCCTAACGTTTTTTCTGGAGTCAATCCCGCCCCTGCGAGAAATCGACTGCTGTTAATTGCGTTTTCTTGAGAAAACGGAGTCCGAATCGCGAAATCTTGCACCTCTCTAATGAAGTCCTCACCCTTGCGATCGAACCGCTTGAACAGGGTATCGAAGGTGATGACGTTGGCTTCAAATCGTGCCCCAATGTCGAATACGGCTTTTCCAGCATCAAGTGTTAAATCTCGGATGCCACTACGGAGTGTATCCAATTGGGTGTTCGCTTCGGTGAAGACTTTCTGAATTTCGTTGATACCGACCCCGACCCCGACGATCGCCGCTGAAATTGCGACCCCGATCGCTCCCCCCGCCGCCGCTCCCATTCCCGTCATCTGAATCGCTGCCGATTTTGTGAAGGTTCCGACCTGCGAGGATGCGGTAGACGTGGCAACGTTTAAGACTTGGTTCAGTTTTGGAAGGTTGTTCGAGAATTGTCCGATCGCTTGCTGTGCTGGCTTTGTCTGAGCATTAACAGGAATATTCAGCGCGTTGTTTGAATTCGATCGAATAAAACTTTGCACCTGATTTGCAGCGGACGCAGGATTGACCCGTAGTTTTAATTCAACAGACTGATTTGAGAGCGATCGGATCTCGTTTCGGAGTTGTGCGGTGTCTGCTTTGAATTTCACCGCCACGTTGATCGCATTGCGCTCTGCCCGCTTGTTTAATGCGGCAAGATCGCGATCGAACTTCTGCCAGTTGAGAATTGCCTCGATCGAGACGGAAGCGATTTGAGAGTTTGACATTTTGACTACTAAGGAACACACGTACTGCTATCTTAGGCGTACTGGCTACTGAGTATCACTAAGCAAGCCGATCGCTCTCGTCATGAAAAGCGATCGGCTTTTTCTTTGTCGAAGTCACTTCGAGTTATGTCGCAATTGATAAGTTGAACCGATATTCTCGATCGCTCACCCGTTGGACTGAGCGCGATCGTCTTTAGTCCAGACTCACAAAGTACCTCAAATCGGTGGAATGCTTTCTGTACAACGATCGTAGCCGTCGAGAAGTCCAGAATTTTAGGACTGATGCGGTGAAGTTCTGCCGATATAGCAGTACATCAATCAAATTCTCAAATCTGAGATTCATATATAGCAATGTTTTTGAGCGTTAATTAGTCCACTCATCAAAACTCTGGACTAAAAATGGCGTAATTGGACTAAATACGGATTAACTTTCGACTCGTAGGATAAAGGTACTCGCAAGGAGGAGAGTATTTGTACTAATTAGCGACACTTATGATTTTTCTCGCTTTGAGTCGCAATCGAACAGATGAGACAGTCTTACATCTGCATGACGATCGCCTGTACTATATGTAAGTCATTTCGTAAAGACAAAAGTTATGTCTCAACCGATGCGGAATTTTCGGCTTGATGACGATCGCTGGAATTCGTTTCGTCAAGAATGCGATCGACGGGGAACCACTTCGAGCAGTGCGATCGTTCAGTTCGTTGAATGGTTTTCTATTGGGGGAGAAGTTCCCGCCGCTGAAAAGTCCAGTCCACTAAATGACAGAATCAGCGCGATCGAACATCAAATCGGTGAAATTCTCCAAACCCTCTCGAAAACGTCCTCTCAGAATCGTCTACAACGTGCCTCTAAAGAATCTTCGGTACGTTTGGACGTTCAAGACGGTGATAAGCCGTTGTGTCCTGTTTGTGAAAGCAGTGCCATTCGACGGGAAGGACGCGGAAAGCTTCGACGGGATGGAAGTCGATCGCAGAGATATTTCTGCCGGGATTGCTCGAAACTTTGGACGATCGGGTAATTCACGAGTTTTGCTCAATGTTGAGCAATATCGCCCTGCCTCGAATGCGTAGTATTCGACGATGATTGCAATGGCGCGATCGGGAATGCCGTTCTTGGAAAAATCAGCTAGATCAGCAGACGAAAACCCAACATCCATAAGCATTTGAGCCAGTTTCGAGGGATTCAGATCAGCACCTTGAAACACCCGAACCAGAACAGAATCGCTAATTCCAACCATTCGAGCGACACCACGAATACTCGATCGTCCGATTCCATCTGGATCGACCCTCAATTCATCAACGATCGATTCGCTTTGCTCGGTTTCAGTTTGCTCGATCGCTCTGTTCAACTTTGAAACCTGCCTGGATGACTTTAGCGATCGCTGTCGTTAAGTCCTGATATTTGATCTCAGAATCCAGACCGAGCAAGCGACATCTACGATCGATGCAATTTAAGACACCCGCCAAAAAAGCAGGGTTGCCGCATTTCGTTTCCTCGATCGTGGTTTGTTTTGTGAAGCCGTCCGCTTTCTCATTCTTCTTGACTTGCTTCGGGAGTTTTGATTTTTCCCACTGCTCCCAGAATTCGGCTTCAACTAAATCGATTTTTGCGAGTTCAACAGCGATCGCCTCGTCGAAGTCACGAATGGATGAATCCCGCCAGCGTTTACGAATCAGCTTCATATCCGCGCTGATCGTCTGTTGGCTCACCTTGAGAGATTCAGCGATCGTACTTTGCGTTTCACCCATGAGGTAACGCCGCGCTATCTCAGTTAAATCTTGTTCCCGTCGATCGCGATGCCGAACTGCCATGACCGCAACACATAACGCCTGTACAAGACTCATGATACAGGCGAACTATTTCAGTTAGTACGATCGCTCTTATGAACTGGATGCCGTCTGCTTGTGGGACGGTTTTTTTATTGCGGCTTCGGTAAGTGGGGTTTTGCACATTTGAGTGCAATTGAAGAGAGCGATCGAGTCATTTTTCGAGCTTCAGCGATCGAGCTTCAGCGATCGAGCTTTTTCATATCAGAACTGTGTGTGAGAACCGCTATAAAGAGATCCGAGCCTACTAATACAGGCTTTCTCACACACGAAATTTACGGTGCCGATCGCTCCTGTCTGAAAACTGGATGCGCGATCGATATCGCGTTTTGCTTATTCAGTTGTGCTTCGGTTCCTTGCTCACATCCTGCTCACGCTCTCTGTTTGAAGGGTTGGAACCAATGCCAGGAACGAGACTTGAACTCGTGACACGAGGATTTTCAGTCCTCTGCTCTACCAACTGAGCTATCCCGGCGCGTTTTTGGTGCTTAATCAAAGTAACAAAAGATGCGCCACTTTGCAAGTCAATTCTTCAAGAAACTTGTCGAGCCGATCGCCATTCATTAAAAGAAACGCTGCGATCGCACCAAATTCAGCCAGAATAGACAACAGATCACAAGTCGCCCTTGCAGCCGTTACCCTGATAGAGTACAGAGCCACTCTCATTGAAACTAGCTTATGACCCGCCGACGTTCTACCCCCTGGATTTATCGCAACTCTCGTCTGTTGATTGCCGCGATCGCCATTCTCGGCATTCTCAATACGGGCTACATTACCTTTAATAAATTGTCGAATACCGTCGTCGCCTGTCCCACAACCGGGTGCGAACGAGTGCTAGAGAGTCCCTATGCTGTTTTATTCGGCTTGCCCTTATCGCTGTATGGCTTATTGGCATATTTGGCAATGGCAGGGTTTGCACTGGCTCCACTCGCAGTCAATCCAGAAGAGAAAAAATCACTCCGGACGAATTTAGAAAATAATACTTGGTTGCTGTTGTTTGCAGGTGCAACGGCAATGCTGCTGTTTAGCGGCTATTTGATGTACATCATGTTCTCCAAATTCGTGTCGCAGTTTGGGGTGAACGGGATTTGCTATTTCTGTCTCGCTTCTGCGACGTTTGCGACTTTGATGTTTGTCTTGACGCTGATTGGGCGGGATTGGAACGATCGCGGACAGTTGGTATTTTTGGGATCGATCGTAGGAATTGTCACGCTAATTGGAACGCTTGCTTGGGGCGCTTCGGTAGGACAGGCTCCAGTGAATGCAACGACGATTTCAGATGCTCAGGGCAATCCGTATTTTCTAATTGAGAACACCTCTGGAGACGCAGAAACTCAGTTAGCGCGGCATTTGAAGCAGACGGGCGCGGGAATGTATGCCGCTTACTGGTGTCCACACTGCTGTGAACAAAAAGAATTGTTTGGGAAAGAAGCAGTCGCTGACATTCCGTATGTGGAATGTGCGGAAGGCGGAAAAGATGTTCAAACTGAAACCTGTCAGCGTGTGTTAGGTGAGGCAGAGAAGCAGTTAGGACAAAGAGCAGGATTCCCGACTTGGCAAATTAATGGACGATTCTTTAGTGGGCGACAAACGTTGCAGCAGTTAGCAGAAGCATCCGGTTATCAAGGACCGCAAAACTTTAAGAATCAATTTAAAACGTGTAGACAGCCTTAATTGCACGAACCGCTAATTGAGAGGGAGCCTTAATTCGGCTCCCTTTTTGTTTATTGATATGCCGCAGTCGCTAACATCGTCGCATAAGGTGTTTCATGCAGATGAGCTTTACCGACAGAGCCAAAGAGTTCTAATTTCTCGATAATCACGTCTTGCATTGCAGCGATCGCTTCTCCGGTGACTTCGAGTAAATCCTTGTTGTCCTGTCCGCAGATTTCATTTTTCAACGCCTGCATATAAGCCTGACGCACTTCAGTATTGACGTTGAATTTGCACACACCGAGTTGAATCGATCGAGCAATCATTTCTGGTGGCAATCCTGATGCACCATGCAGGACGAGCGGGATTTCGATCAGATTCCGAATGCGTTCTAATCGGGGAAAATCGAGACGCGGCGGATTTTTGTATTCTCCATGAACGTTTCCGATCGTCACTGCCAACGCATCCACATTCGTTGCTTGGACAAATTCCACCGCTTGCTGTGGATCAGTCATTTTGGCTTCTTTTTCCGCGATCGTTAATCCATCTTCTGTGCCGCTGATGCGTCCAATTTCGGCTTCGACGATCGCATGATACGAATGCGCCAATCGCGTCATGTCGCGGGTGAATTCGAGATTTTTCTCATACGGCATCGGTGAACCGTCCGCCATAATCGATCGCACGCCTTCTTGAAGAACGCGATCGATATCTTTGACCGAAGTGCTGTGATCCAAATGAACAGAAATCGGAACGGATGCTGCTTCTGCCGCTTCTAAACACAGTGCAACTAGCGGAGTATTGCCGTATTTTAGAGCGCTGGGATGAAGTTGTAGCATTGCGGGACTCTGACTGACTTCGGCTGCACTGACAACTGCTTTGACTCCTTCGAGGTTGTAGACATTGAACGCGCCGATCGCGTAAATATTTCGTCGTGCTGTTTCTAGAAGTTCGCTGGTTGAAGTCAGCATGAGCCGCAATTCCCTTAAAATAAGGCATTGTACGACAAGCTCCACTTGAATTCTGCCGTTTAACACAAAACGATATGCCGGAACTTCCAAACACTTTAGATGACGCGATCGCGCAAGCACAGAGCGCGACGCAAGCTGCACTTGCCGCAGGTTACACGCGATTACAGGTAGAACTCGTGTTTCCTGAACTGAAAGCGATGCCGATCGCCCAAAAATTCATTTCGACTTTTCACGATCGGGGTGCAGGCTTGAAACTGTTTTTTACTGATTCGGGAATTGCAGCCTTGGCGAAACGCGATTGGGGCGAGATTCCGCATCCGATTCGCAGCTTGGATGTGGCAGGATCGCGGCAAACGACTCCTGTTGAAGAGCAGGTTGATCCGGAAGACGAAATCTATGTGTTTGTGGCACCGAGTTCGGTTGAAGTGAGTCCGGTTGAGCAGATTTGTAGCGTTGTTGGAGAACGTCCGGTGATTTTGCTCAATCCAAGACTAGAAGATGTCGCAACGATTGGAATTGGCTACGCAGGACGGCAACTCCGGCAGCGATTTTTAGATACGATCGAGCCTTGTTATTATCTGCGTCCGCTCGATGATCAGTCGGCAGTTTTGCGCTGCTATCCGGCTCCGTGGCAGGTTTGGTATGCGCCGGACGGTGAGTATCAGTTGATTGCAGAAGAGCAAGAGCGCCCGGATTCTGAACGTTTAGACGAAATTTTTGCCGGAGTTTTAGGACAGAGCGCGAAGCCTGGACTATTTGCGGGGTTTCAGCAGTTTCTTAAAGCATTGGGAAGATGAAGAAAGCATTTGGCAAAAGTAATAATCCTGTAGATTCCCGTCACAGATGAGGATGGACGGGGCATAATTGTGGCATACGCTCAGACTCGTGTACGCGGGTTCTAGTGTTTAATTTCAAGTCTTAACCCGTTTCCGAAGGACGATCGCATGAGTCAACAACCCTCACGTCGAATTGTGATTGGTGATGTGCATGGTCACTATGAAGGGCTGATGACGTTGCTCAATACGATCGCTCCCGGTGCCGATGATCAGGTTTATTTTTTGGGCGATTTGATCGATCGCGGTCCGCAAAGCTGCCAAGTGATTGAATTTGTCAAAGACAGCCCTTACCAATCGCTATTAGGAAATCACGAACATTTGCTGCTTGAAGCTTTTCCGAATGGGCAGGTTTACGCACCCGCACTTCAGGCATGGTTACAGAGTGGCGGAAGGGCAACGGTTGCAAGTTATGTGGATGTGGAATTGCTCGTGAAGCACGTCGAGTGGATTCGCACCCTGCCGATTTATCTGGATTTAGGCGATGTCTGGTTAGTTCATGCAGGCGTGAATCCGGAGTTACCGATCGAGCAGCAAGGCTATGCTGAATTTTGCTGGATTCGCGATCAGTTCCACAGTTCGGCTCGTCCTTATTTTACGGATAAAACCATTATTACCGGGCACACGATTACGTTCACGTTTCAAGGAGTCGCACCGGGAGCGATCGCGCAAGGAAGAGGCTGGCTCGGTATCGATACTGGAGCGTACCATCCAAAAAGCGGTTGGCTGACTGCATTAGAAATCAATAGCCAGCAGGTTTATCAGGCAAATGTGTACACCAATCAAGTGCGGACTGTGCCCTTGAGTGAAGTGACAATGCCTGTGGAACCGCAACGACGTGGGAAACGGCAAGCCCTGAAGATGTGATTTCTGCAAAAAAATGGGGACGGTCGAGACGACCGTCCCACATTGGAGAAGATTGACCTGTTTAACGTAAGCGTGCCCGGTAGCTTGCAGAATCGGTTCCAGCCCGTCCAGAAGCGGGATTTTGGGAAATTAGCTGATTGAGACGAGTAATGCGATCGGACGTTGCTGGGTGATTTGCTAGGAATGTAGGCGGAGACGAAGAATTCAGCAGTTTCCGCATGAAGGCAACCGCTTCAGATTGAGCATACCCTGTACGTCCTAGCATCCGAACTCCGAGTTCATCCGCTTCGTACTCATCACGGCGGCTATTGGGTAAGCGAAGCGCAACTTGAACGCCAAGATTGACAGCAGTACTGCGATCGAGTCCTCCGGCTGCTAGAAGTCCTTGCTGAATCGCCGTTTGGCGCATTTGTTTCAAGGCATGTTTTCCAGCGATATGTCCAATCTCGTGACCAATCACACTCGCAACTTGTGCTTCATTGTCCGCAGCGGTGAGAAGACCGCGATGGACATAGACAAACCCGCCCATCGTCGCAAAAGCATTGATGCTATTTTGATCAACGACCTGGAACGTATATTGAATATTGGATCGCGTACTATTTGCCGCGAGTCTTTGACCGATCTCGTTTACATAAGCGGTTAAAGCGGGATCGCGAACAATTCGGACTTCTCGGCTGGTTAATTGCGTATTAATTTGGCGACCGAGATCAGTCTCCTGAGCATCATTGAGGCGAGAAAGCTGAATGCCTTGAACAATTTGAATTCCACCCCGGATCAAATCTCCCCAGGAGATTGCCTGAGCGACTAACGGTTGCCCAAACGCGATTCCGGCAACCATGACGATCGATAAAACGGGATACAACCAACGGCGGCGCAGTGTTTTTGTAATCATAGGACGAGTGAAAAATGCGTGAGGCGCTTTTGTGCAAGACGAAGCTTGGCTCGAATTAGTTGCGATCGCGCTTGGGGAAAATTGCTCGATCGCTTCGTTGAGTCGTGCTACTCTTGACAGGCGTTGATCAAGGATTGACGATTAATCCAGATCAACGCACAAGACATTTAGATCAAGCATAACTATGGCTATCGTGGATTCTCAAGGTCGGCTCTTTGGCAAGGTCAGCATTCTGGATGTGGGTGCAGCCTTGGTGATTTTGCTCGTGGTGTTTGGAATTTTTGTGTTTCCAGGGGCATCGGGTTCAGTCGCTCAAGGGACGCGGCAACCCGTCGAGGTTGATGTGGTCGTGCGAGGTCTCTTGACCACGAATCCTAAAGAGATTTTCCGAACTGGAGATACAACGAACATCTTGGTGCGGAAACAGCCTTCGGGAACGGCAAAGGTCACAGAAATTAAGTTTTTGCCGCGAACGGTTGCGACTCCTCAGCCGAATGGAACGCTGAAGGTGTTTCCTGATCCACGACCGGAACTAGCTTTGACGACAGATATGATGCTGACGCTGGCGAATGAGGTTCCGGTGGTGGAGGGGACACCTGTGTTAGGAGCGGAGAAGGTCAAAGTCGGAACCACGATCGAGCTAGATGGTCCGATGTATAACTTTGCTAGTAGCGTTGTGGCGATCCGGCTCAAGAAATCATAGGACTGTGATTCTCGCTTTAGGATTTTGGCAGTTTGCCTAAAATATTGAAGAAGCTTCAACATTTCTACTGAGTAGGAAAGCTGAAGCTTCGACATTCTCAGTTTTTCTAGCTTTGTTTCTGGTGTGTCAAAAACGGGAGATCGACAACTTCACCTAAATCGACGGTTAAGCCTGCTCCTCCTGCTTTGGTGCGAATGTAGGCAAGCCCGATTGAGTCTGAAACGCTAGTCATTACACCGACTTTTTCATCATCGAGTTTGACGATCGCTCCAGGTTCAACAGACTGATTAAGCTTAATTCCCCAGAGTTGCTGTTTTACGCCGTTGTAAGTATCGAGACGGGCGATCGTTTCTTGTCCGATGTAACAGCCTTTGTTGAATGAGATCGTGTGCCACAATCCCGCTTCTAATGGATTGTAGTCTTCGGTCAATTCAGATCCGGGCATCGGGCGACCTTGTTCGATTCGGAGGTTTTCCCAGGTTGAATGGTCGATTTCGGTTACGCCTGAATCGATCAGTTTTTGTTTCAGATCGATCGCTTTATCGCCGATCAAGGTATAGCCTTCGATCGCTAATTCATTTCCAACTGCAATCTGAATGCCTTTGACTTCGCAATGAGTTCCATAAGGTTGATTAATCAGATTTTCAGCACCAAGCGATTTTACAATTTCGTGACTTTTCGCACCGAGTAAGCTGAATGTTGCGGTTTGTTCGGTGATGTCTTCGAGCTTCACCTTGTCTGCAAAGAAGATATAGCGATCGAGAAAGCTAATGATCTTTCCATTCATTTCCGGTGAAACCAATAGCAAGACAGAATCATCGAGAATGTAAGCCGTGACTAGATCGATCGTTCTTGCGGTTGAAGTGAGCACAACCGTATCGCAACCCTCACCCGGTTTTCTGAGCTTGAAAGTATTCGTCGTTTGATTGTGTAGGAAATTGAGGCGATCGCTATCGGTAACTGAGATGCGTCCCCAGTGAGAGCGATCGTAAAATGCTACATCGAAATTAATCATAGGAGCTTGCAGCTAGAGTTTTTTCGAGTTCGAGCGGGCGAGTCACTTGGCGTAACAACAGCGTTTCTATCTGATTTTCTACCACGCGGGTCGCTTCAAACTCTAATTCGCCCCACTGTAAGCGATCGCCCGTTGACGGAACTCCTTTCAAATGATGAATCATAAAGCCCGCCGCAGTTCGGTACGCATCACTCGCAGGCAAGCTGAGATTTAATTGTTCGTTCAAGGTTGAAATATCAGCCGTTCCAGAAACTAACACTGAGTACTCATCTTTGCGAATGAATTCATCTTCTGAAATGCGATCGCGATCCGTAATCCATCCGGTCAATAGTCGCACGGTTGCATTCAAAATCACTAACGCTGGAAAGAATAAATAAGAACAAATCTGAAGCGGACGAATTAATAATAGTGCGGTTTTTTCTGGTTCATGAGCGGCTAGTACTTTCGGAACCAGTTCACCTAATACGATTTCAATATACGTGACAATAAGAAACGCGATCGCGGTTGCGATTGTATGCGTCGTAATCATTGCGGAAACGGGCGGAATCGGCAGCAATCGAATCCAAGGTTCAATCCAATGCACCGTTGCACCTTCACCGATCCATCCGAGTAGCAGACTTCCGGCAGTCGTTCCGGTTTGAGTAACCGAAAGATACTGCCCTAAATTGTTCTGTGCTTTTTGAACCAGTTGAGCCGCTTTCTGAGTTCCTGGATTGTTGCTTTGTCTTGCGAGTGAATCAATTTCGCCTTTGGATGCAGACACGATCGATAATTCCGCTGCGACAAAAAACGCGACAAAAACCACAAAAAGTAGCAGAATCGCTAATCTTACTAAAGTTTCAGCCGTTTCAATTTCAAAAGTCTCTAGCGTCGTCAAAATAAGTTCTCCAATGAATTTAAAACAGTAAGAATTCAGTTTTTGGGAATCTTAATGTAAAGATTACTGAGTGATTTCAGGAGTTGCATCCTCCTAAGCAGGATTTCATTATTACGTCAATCAAACGGATTATGTTGCTAAAACGTTCTTTGTTTACAACGCTTGCTGCGCTGAGTTTAGTTACTGCGCCTGAATTGGCGATTTCGACTCCCAGAGTTTTTGCTCAACCTACACCCATTGCGGTTCCTCCTGAAGTCAGCCGATCGACCTCGATCGCTTCCATTCTCCCGGCAGAAACGCTGGGCGTTGTGATGATCAATACGCAAGACGATCGCTGGAAAGAATTGAGCCAATTCAATCTATTCCCAGATAATTTCTCGTTTCCAGGTGCACTCCTTTATCCAACTGAACAAGGAGCCAGTTTCGAGAAAGATATTCAACCTTGGCTAGGGGATCAATTTGGAGTAGCGTTGCTCTCTGCGAAAAGCATGGTGATCGCTTTATCTGTGAAGGATCAGACAGCGCTTGATCAGTACGTTGATCGACTTAAGAAATCCCGTAAAGCCCCGAAAGAGACACAGTACAAAGGCGCAACAATTTTAGAGTTTGAGCTGCCGACTCCTGAACCTGCCAATCCAGCGAAAGCAGATAAAAAACCTGGACAATCCAAACCTTCCGCACCGTTTTTCCCAACTCCGAAGTTTGCGATCGCGATTCTCCCCGGTTATTTCGTCGGGGCAAATTCGGCGGATGCGATTAAAGAAATGCTCGACGGACAAGGAAAACTTACGGAAAATCCGAAGTATCAGAAATTGGCGAACAATCCGAAAGCAAGCCGCTCGATCGCGATGCTCTACGGCAAGTACGTGGAAGCATTTAGAGCGATCAATGAAATGCAGAAAGCTCAACTCGAAGAGATTAGAAAGATTTCTCCGAATGCGCCTGCCTTGCCGGATTTCTCGATCGACCCACAAAACATTGATCCGCTCGGTCAGTTCTACGACACCGCAGAAGGTTACGTTTGGGCAGAACCGACCGGACTCCGCACCGAGATTGGCATCACTTTCAAGCAGCCTGTTCCAGAGAGCTTAGTATCGTCGCTCACGACTCGCAATGAGATTCTACAGCGCTTGCCCCAAGTGAATTACATGGTGGCAAACAGTCAGAATTTAGCGCTGTACTGGCAAACATTGGTCACTGGATTAGAATCGCAACCTGCTTGGAAAACTGCGATCAACCAGGCGCGAAAATCGATGCAGGAAGGATTTGGAGTAGACGATCGCGATCTTTTACCTTGGATGAATGGGGAATATGTTGTCTTCGCTTATCCCACCCGCAAAGGCTTCCTTCCCTCAGCGAATGCAGAAATTGCCCTCGGCATGATGGTGCAAACAAGCGATCGAGCCGCCGCAGACACCGCATTGAAGAAATTTACCTCGTTTGTGGAGCCGCGTTTAGGAAAGCCACTAGTGCAACGAGGCACGATCGCGGGTCAACCGTTTACGAGTTATGGAACAGTTGATAAAGGTCGATCGCTGAATTTCTTTAGCTACGGTTGGACAGATGAAAATACGCTGTTGATGCTGTTTGGAGGTGGGGCACTGAACGAATTCAATCCAAAACCAACGCGGAATTTGACGCAAACGCCGAACTTTCAATCTGCGATCGAGCCTTTCCCAAATGCAAACTTGGGCTATTTCTACGTGAATCAAGGCGCATTCATGTCATTTGTGAATACCGCTTTGTTGCCTGCTTTCATGGGTCGATCAGCGCAGAACAATCCGTTCGTCACTCAGATTCAAGACAGCTTAGGCAGTATTCGCAGTATTAGCGGTGCGAGTGGAATTTCAAGCAATCGAGTTCAATTTGAGGGCTTCTTATCGCTTTCCCCACGTCTGAAACGATAATCGGCTGAACAATTTAGAATTCGCAGATGGTGTTCTATCTGCGAATTTTTTATGATCCAGCTTGTGATGAATTACTATCTTCTTCTCCACGGGATTAGTGGATCTTTAGCGAGGTGAGTCGAGACAGCATAAGCACCATAGCGGTTCACATGGCTTGGATCAGAGAAAAAGTCAGGCGTATCTTTCCAGTTCTCTAATAAATCGCGGTAAGTAAAGCCTAATTCTCCAGACATTCCCATCAGATACTGCTGGAATTGTTGCTCTCGATCGCGTCGATACGAATCCAGATACTGTTCAGTGAGCGGTAAATTAATGACGACGAGTGGAATATCTTGAGATTTTGTGTATTGAGCGAGAGATCGTAATGCCTGCGTTTGCGCTCCGTCTAAATTGAAATTCGCATAATCAGCATCACTCTCACCCGGTACTCGCGAATATTTCTGATAGTACGTGACCGGATTGAAGCGATTAGAAATCGGTAAAAATCCATTGATATCAATCAAGCCAGAACCCTCGATCGTGGATTCTGGATCAGGTTCAGAACTTGCGATCGATCCAAACGTTAAACTCCGCTTCAGAAGCGTTTGCAGCTTATCTCGCTCACTCCAAACAGTAGAAAGTTGACCGACTTGTTGCAAGAGTTGATCATTGAATGATTTATAGCGATCGACAACCGTTGTATTGGTTCGCGCCAATGTTTCTAATGGTTTAGTAAACGCTTGAGTCGGATTTGCAGCAGATTCCGCTGCTATTTCGGGCAGTTTGCGGAAACCGGGAGAAGACGCGATCGCATTAAACGTGACATCTGGTCGCCCATCGTTGAACGCTCTCAAGCCGTCTGCAAATAAAATCAATTTCGGCTGTTTTTCCGATGCTAATAATCGCCGTACGACGAGATCCACAACTTGAACCGTTGCCCCGTTGATTCCGAAGTTAAAAACGCGCATTCCGGGGTAGCCCTGAGTTGCCAGCGTTTGTTCTAAAACGACTGGATCAATTCCTCGCATCGCACGAGAGCTTCCGACAATCAGAACGTCAGGCGCACCATTTTGAGCAACGTACTGACGATAGAGAACGAATTTTTCGTCGAGTTGGGGCGCGTTGAATGTGGGATAGGGCGATCGAGAAGTGTCGATCGCGGCTTTCGGTTTCAATGGAGAAACCAGTAACGCGGTTGAACCCGATCCCGAAGTGAGTAACGTTGATCCCGATTGTGTAAAACCTGATCCGATCGCGTCAAATCCAGGTGTTTTTTGCAGTGAAAATTGGGGCAGCGTTAGTTGCTCCGGAGGTAGCGGAGACGGGGAAGCAGTGGGAGCAGGTTTAGTTGCCAGTAACGGTTTAACGAATTGCCCCAAGAGCCAATCGGCTTGAACCGTGAGCAGAATGCCGAGAATTCCCCAGACGATCGCAGCTTTGGCTTCATTTGGAACAGCGGATTGCGTGGCTCTTGCAGTATTCGGAGCAGTTTCGGATTCGATCGTAAAAATTCGAGTCCGCGCCATGCCTCCTTGAATCGCTTCGATCATGCGATCCCATACGGTCGGTTCAGCCTCTTCAAATTCTGGAACGGTTAGCGATCCCGGTTCTTTGGTCAGAAGATCGCCGACATACGCATCTGAAGCGGCAAATTCAGGAGTCGCTTCGGGGATTAACCGATCTCTAGTTGCAAAATCGACACCATAACTCCAGAGAGGACGTTTTTGTCCCGATCGTCTTCCATACACCCGCACCCCTTGAATCTCTGGAAGATCCAACGATCGAATATATTTCGCGACCTTCGCCCCGATTTGACTTTGAGACGGACAAACAGGCGCATCAGTCATGATGTGGAGCAAATCTTCTTTCTGACGAATTTGCAGCCGAATTCCGCCTGTCGCTAATTGGTGATCGAGATTTGGATTGAGTTGGCGAGTCAGGAGAAATGCGATCGCGCTTAAATCCCCTTGTTTCGCTAATTCTCTTGTAGATTCCGATAGTGCAGGATGTTCCTTTGCAGGCAAATCCATCCACTGCACCCAAACCGGAGAATCAGGAATCGACAACTGCGGAATCGGATTCGGTGCACCACTCAGACCATACACCGCCATTGAATGAATGCCTTGAGGCGCGATCGTATCGATCAGAGGCGCGATCGCGGCAAATACTCGCTGTCTTTCCGGGGGTTTCTCTCGCTGCGCCGTCACATGCAGCGTAATGCCCATCAAAGTTGCAGAAATTTCGATGCCCTGATCCCGCACTGCATTGTTCATGAGTCGCGTCAGCGCTTCTACATCTCCCCACCGCGCCCAATCCTTCAGCATTTCTTGGGGCGGAGTCAGATCGACTCGTAGCACCCATTCAGGTTTAGTTTCACCTCGGACGCGACTAAAGACGATCGCATCTCTAAATCCATCAAGTTCAAGATCTCGAAGGTTTTGCGCGATCGTTTCTGTGAGCAATGTTGAATCTGGGCTGTACGCCGATTCGCACACCACCCACAATCGATTTAATAACGCTTGAGGGGTAAGAGATGCCGTACTGCTGAACACTGAAGCCAGATTCGCTGTCTGAGGGAGTCCAGTTTCTTCGGGTAGCGCGGCAGATTTCACACTTGCACGAACCGCAACGCCCAAAGAAGTTAGAGCCTCACTCAAATAGCGGGCGATCGCATCCGGTCTTCCCCGTCGTGCCATTCCCAGATTTGCAAGCTCGATCGCGACGGTGACTTCAGTTTTGGGATCATCGAGATTTTCTAAATAGCGATCGAGTTGCGCCAGATGAATCACGTCTGCCCATTGTGGACGCGACTCTCCGACTTTGCGCCCGTAGAGAATGACTTGGTAAATTTTGGGCTGAGAGGGAGGAAGCAGCGTTTCGATTTCGGTCTTTGATAGAGCGCGAACAAGGTGGGTAAAAATCAGCGATCGCTCTGGACAGTTTCGACCTTCCGCTAGGATGTAGAGATTGTTTCCGCGCAGTCGGACTTGGAGATGAGTGTGAGGAATGCCGATCACGCGATGGAGCCACGGCAACAATGGCAGACGTGATCCCACAGCTTGTGGTGACGAAGAGAGCGTGTACGGCGATCGATTCCCCATCGGAATTTAGAGTCCCTGTGTAATGTCCAACAAAATACTTAACGGGCAGCAGCAGATTAGATTAGCGTCTAACCTTGTGCATTTAAGCTTAACTTTTGATTTTGATACACTTTTTTTAGTTATGGTAAGCACAAACCGCACCATCGGTACAATTTTTTCAGCGATCGCTTTATCGCTCTAAAGTGCTGTTGTGTCGATAGCTGACCGTTTCATTCATTTCACATTCGATTCCAAGTTTTGATCTTTTTCTCATCTCTTTAGATACATCTAGAGAAACGATGCACAGACTTGCAAATTAGACTGTTACGCTAAACACTGGTCTACCTTCTCATTGGAACCTACAATCGATGAAATCTGACACCGATCGCATTTTTGGCTTTCTTGATCCTGACGTTGCTTTGAGTTTAGCAACGGTTCCTGTTTTAGTCGCACTCATTGGAGGAAATGCGATCGCGCAAACCCTTCAGGAACTCGGCACGATGAGCGAAGAAATCTTTCGAGGCGATCGTCTTCCTCGACTCGACTTTCCGCCAGATCAGGACTGATCATTTCCGCGATCGTGCCTTCGTCCCCTAAAATTGTTGAACCTCCCTGGAATACTGTATGAGTTCGACCCGCCCTTCCTCCGACGAATTTTCGACCAGCCTCACCACAACTTCCGAAGATATGACCGCGATGATGTCTGATTTGTTTTTGCGTCATCGGCTCAGAATCGTTGAGGATCTGTGGGAAGCCGTATTGCGCCAAGAATGCGGACAGGAATTAGTCGATTTGCTCAATCAGTTGAGGCGGATGTGTTCTCCGGAGGGTCAAGCGACGACGTTCACAGGGTCAGAAGTGCTACAAGTCGTGGAAAAGCTCGACCTCAATGAAGCGATTCGAGCCGCTCGCGCTTTTGCACTTTACTTTCAGCTCATTAATATTGTTGAGCAGCACTACGAACAGCGCGATCAACAGTTACAGTACCGCATGGCACGAGAGGGACACGCTCAACCTGATCCAAAACATCAGCGGCAAGCGTATGCAACCGAGGAAGATGCAGGACGACCGGAAACAGATTTTCTAGAACGCAGCCTGCATGAGGCGGCTTCTCGGCGCGAAATTGGCACGTTTCACTGGTTGTTTCCCCGCTTGAAACAGCTAAACGTTCCACCGCAGTTGATTCAACGCTTGATCAGTCAATTAGATGTGTGGCTCGTGTTTACGGCTCACCCAACTGAGATTGTCCGTCACACCATTCGCGACAAACAGCGACGCATCGCGAAAATTCTCCGGCAGTTAGACAGCGTAGAGGATAGCTTAAAAGCGATCGGGCTTTCTTCCTCTTGGGAGGCGGATGCTCTGCGCGATCAATTGACCGAGGAAATTCGCCTTTGGTGGCGAACCGATGAACTGCATCAATTCAAGCCGACCGTTCTCGACGAGGTTGATCACGCGCTGCACTACTTCCGAGAAGTGATTTTCGATGCGATTCCCCATCTGTACAAACGATTAGAAGAAGCGGTACACGGATCGTTTCCGAACATGCAGATGCCGCGTCGGAATTTCTGCCAGTTTGGATCATGGGTCGGAGCCGATCGCGATGGCAACCCGTCCGTCACTCCGCAAGTCACTTGGCAAACTGCTTGTTATCAACGCCGTCTCGTCCTAGAACGGTATGTTCAATCGATTCAGTCTTTGACCGATTTATTAAGTCTGTCGCTGCATTGGAGTGATGTTCTTCCCGATTTGTTGGAATCTTTAGAACAAGATCAACAGCGAATGCCGGATGTGTACGATCGCTTATCGATCCGATTTCGCCAAGAACCCTATCGGCTCAAACTCGCCTACATTTGCAAGCGATTAGAGAACACGCTAGAACGCAATCAAATTCTGTCGAATATCGACGGGCTACAACAAGAAATGCCCGAATACGACGAAACGACGATTTATCGATCGGGTGAAGACTTCCTCACTGAACTGCGATTGATTCAAAGCAATCTGGCTGCCACCGGATTAAGCTGTCGCGACTTAGATCATTTAATCTGTCAAGTCGAAATCTTCGGGTTCAACTTAGCTCATCTAGACATTCGTCAAGAAAGCCCCCGTCATTCAGAAACAATGAATGAAGTGGTCGAGTATCTCCAAATGCTGCCGAAGTCCTACAACGACATGACCGAAGACGAGCGGTGCGAATGGTTGATTTCCGAGCTAAAAACTCGTAGACCTTTGATCCCTTCGGAACTGCCATTTTCCGATCGCACTCGTGAAGCGATCGCGACTTTCCGCATGGTTCGCAAACTGCAACAAGAATTCGGTATCGATATCTGTCGCACCTACATTATCAGCATGAGTCACGATCTCAGTGATTTGCTAGAGGTCTTGCTGTTCGCGAAAGAGGCAGGACTTTATGACCCGGCAACTGGAATCGGATCGATTCAAGTGGTACCTCTGTTTGAAACGGTGGAAGACTTGCAAAAAGCTCCAAGCATCATGCAGAGTGTGTTTGGACTGCCGTTCTATAAAGCTTTATTAGCGGGTGGCTTTGACTCGATCGGAGTGAATACCGCCCTCCAAGAAGTGATGCTCGGCTATTCTGACAGTAATAAAGATTCCGGTTTCTTAAGTAGTAACTGGGAGATTCACAAAGCCCAGCAAGCCCTTCAAAGCATTGCGGATGAACATGGAGTCGTGCTGCGAATCTTCCACGGTCGGGGCGGATCTGTGGGTCGGGGTGGCGGTCCTGCTTACGAGGCAATTCTGGCGCAACCTGGACATAGTGTGAACGGTCGAATCAAGATCACAGAACAAGGGGAAGTGCTTGCCTCGAAGTATTCGCTGCCAGAACTCGCGCTTTATAACTTGGAAACTGTGACAACCGCAGTGATTCAAGGAAGCTTGTTGCAGAACAAATTCGATGAGATTGCGCCTTGGCAACAAGTGATGGAAGAATTGGCGGCTCGATCGCGTAAACACTATCGCGGCTTAATCTACGAACAACCCGATTTTATTGACTTCTTTCATCAAGTTACTCCGATCGAAGAAATCAGTCAGCTTCAAATCAGTTCCCGTCCCGCCCGTCGAGGTGGCAAAAAAGATTTAGGCAGTTTACGTGCAATTCCCTGGGTCTTTAGCTGGACACAAAGCCGATTCCTACTACCTTCGTGGTACGGGGTTGGAACTGCACTACAAGGATTCCTGGATGAAGCGCCTGAAAAACACATGCAGCTTCTCCGGCATTTTTACTACAAATGGCCCTTCTTCAAGATGGCGATTTCGAGAGTCGAAATGACGCTCTCTAAAGTTGATTTGCAGATTGCAGGTCACTACGTGGATGAACTCACTCAACCTGAAGACCGAGAGCGATTTGCGCCAGTGTTTGAGCAGATTCGCAATGAGTATCTGTTAACTCGTGAGCTAGTTCTGACAATTACCGGACACAATCGATTGTTAGATGGCGACCCAGAGCTTCAGCGATCGGTTCAATTACGCAACGGTACGATCGTGCCGCTCGGATTCCTTCAAGTGTCATTGTTGAAACGATTACGGCAACATAAAACGCTTGCGGCTTCGGGCGTGGTGCGATCTCGCTACAGCAAAGGTGAACTCCTACGCGGCGCATTGCTGACGATTAACGGAATCGCGGCAGGAATGAGAAATACAGGTTGATTAAGACTCAATGATTTTAGGAACAGCGATCGCCAAGTTTAGCGATCGCTGTTTTGCTAATGTCTACCGTCTTGGGCGAACTTGTCGCGGGCGAGGGGCGGGTCTTGCTTGCGGCGGTCGAACCTGTGGAGGATTTCCATTCCTCCAAATTCCTTGCGATCGTCTTCCATTCGCGAAGATATAAGTTCCGCGCCCATTTCGCTGATTATTCTGAAACGATCCCTCATATCGATCGCCATTCGGATACACACAAACCCCGAACCCATTCATCGTATTCTGCCGAAACTCTCCTTCACATCGCGTTCCATTGGCATAAATGAATACCCCGCGCCCTTGCCGAACGTTGTTTTGAAATGCCCCTTCATACCGATTTCTACTCGCAAACGTACAGCGTCCAAATCCATTCAATGCGTTCTGTCGAAAATTCCCCTCGCATTGTGTCCCATCCCGGTAAACGAACACGCCCTGTCCTTGCTGCACATTTTGCCGAAATTCGCCTTCATACCGATTTCCACTCGCAAACTGACAAACGCCGCGCCCGTTTAATAAATTGTTCTGAAAGTTTCCTTCACATCGCGTTCCATCAGGATAGATAAAAATGCCCTGTCCTTCCCGCTCATGCTTGTGAAGATTCCCCTGGAACCGACTTCCACTTGGAAACAGACAAGCGTAAACGCCCGTTAGCCAACCATCACTTAATTTTCCGTCACAATAATCACTGCGTTTCGGAGCCGCATTTACAGGCTGTGAACTCCCAATCAGACTAACAATACCAACACTGGTGATCGATAAGACAAAACCGAGTACGCCTTGCATCGATCGTGGTTTAACCGTGAAACCCTTTGCATCTAAGCAGACTTGCACCATATCGGAACTTTTCTCGTGTAAGCTTGCGACAAATTCTATGCTTAATTAAGGCAAAGAATGTAAAAAATGGTGCGATAGAGGATAGCATTCTTGACGTTTACCTCTATTGCTGTTGATTCAAGCTGGTTAGTAGTGTGTCCATGTTTCCAATCTTGTCTTTCTCTCTTGCCCAACTTCCGACGCGAGTTCTGACTTTTCCTCCTCTGATCGTCGCTCCCCAACCCACAACCCAGGAAACACTTCCCCCTCAAGAAAGCGTTCCTCCCCAAGAATTCATCGAACCCCAAGAAATCCGAGCACTTCCCGGCAAACTCGATGATGTTCCCGTGTTCAACAGCAATAGCCCTGAAGTCGTTTTAACCGAGGGTATTTTGCTTTCAACTTTTCCATCTCAAGGAATGCGGGTTCCATCCGCTCATCTCAATTACGCCTTCAACGGTCGATTCGATATTTTCGCTCATCACATTTCAAGAGCCAGCAATTCGAGTCAAACGCGATCGCTCTTTCAAGGCATCGTCCTTTACAATCCCAACGATCGCCCCGTTCAAGTTGACATTTCCCAAGCTGCAACGTATCTGACTCGTCCCGATGCCCTCTTTATTGAGCTTCCTCCCTACGTCGAAGATCCCGTCGGAACCGTCTTTGCAGGTCCCGGAAGCCGCGTCGTCAGCGACATCTTACGTGGACGAAGGCAAGGAAATCTTCCCACCGTCATGGTCATTCCACCGAAACAAGCTCAAATGCTGATGAATCTCCCGATTCCAGCGGGAACTGTCACCCCAACCTCGAATGGTCGCTCTACGTTAATGCGCCTATCCAGCAATGCGCCCGTTTACGTTGCCACACTCGCGATGTTCGCCCCACTAAACTCGAACCGCACCGAACGAGTTCCAACGATCGGAGAATGGCTCAATCTCCTTGTAAATGCTGGAGTCGCAGGACCCAGAGACATCCCCCCCACACCGCTCAACTCCAAAAGCACAAACGTTACCTATGGTCGCGTTGCTGGAGTTTCTAAAGGCTCCGAATGGCGAACTACCATTACTGATGACCGAAAAGACTATCTTGGTATTCCAAATTCCGGTCGTGCTTTCTCCTATGGTTTGAGTACCCTTGAACAAGGTACTTTTGCCACCGGGCAAATTCAAAGCGCCCCGATGCTTGTGCGCTATCCTGACACTGCCTATCTCGCCAACGGAAATTACGCGACTCACTACATTCTGACGCTACCACTACGAAATACGACTCGCCAAACCCAGCGAATCTCGTTATCGATCGAAACCCCAATCAAACAAGACCGCAGCCGTAACGAAGTCGTCTTCCTCAATCCACCCGATCCCCGGATCTTTTTTCGTGGAACCGTTCGACTTCGATATCTTGACGATCGCTCTGTTTCCCAAACCCGTTTCATTCACCTCGTCCAACGTCGCGGTCAAAAAGGCGAACCGCTTCTGAATTTAACCCTTCCACCTGGAGTAACGCGATCGATTGAGATTGATTTCCTCTATCCACCTGATGCTACTCCTCCCCAACTTCTGACCGTTCGTACCTTATCGAATAGCCGTTAACTGCCGTGTCCACCCTTACTACTGTCGAACCTTGGCTGTATTGGTCGCTTTTTCCGATTCATCGAGCATTTTTGAAACTTTATTTTGGCTCGATCGACATTCAAGGACAAGAACACCTTCCCGAAAAGGGTCCTCTAATCCTGGCTTCTAAACACTTCAGCCGCTGGGACCCTCTTGTCCTTTCACTCCTCAGCAAAGAACCACTCAGATTCATGACCAACGCCAACCAATTTGAAGGAATTCAGGGATGGATGATTGAGCGGCTTGGTGCATTTCCAGTAAATCTATCTCGTCCGAGCGTTTCTAGTCTGCGCTGTGCGATTGAATTGCTTCACGCGGGACAAAAACTCGTGATTTTTCCAGAAGGGGGAATTGTCCGCGATCGACCCCTCCGAGAATTCAAAACTGGACTTGCGAGATTAGTGCTTCAGGCGGAGGCGAGTGGAGGTGTAGAGATACCTATTTTACCGATCGCTCTCTCCTACTCCCCGAATGCCACAGCCCGCGCAAACATCTCTATCCAAATTAGCGCTTCTCTCTATACAAGCCCCTATCGACAAGAAACCGACAAGCGAACTGCCGAACTCGTCACCCAAGCTCTCTACTCAAAAATTTTAGAAAGCCTATCCTACAAGGATTAGACTAACTACTTCCACAACTCCCAAACATTTTTCCAAAAACCTGCTTGACAGCCTTCTAATTCACACGCTATATTATCAAAGCGCGGGTGAAAGAGACGGAGCCGAGCGAAAGCCGCCCACTCCTCATTTGTGAGAACTGAACCTATAAAACAGAATAGTTTAGAAGCCAGAGAAAGGAAAGCCTTCGTCAAGAAAATGTCTCTATTTATGTAGAGACCGGAAGGATAACCGGATAAACATCTAATTATCGAGCTACAAACAACTTCAACATGGAGAGTTTGATCCTGGCTCAGGATGAACGCTGGCGGTATGCTTAACACATGCAAGTCGAACGGAAGACTTCGGTCTTTAGTGGCGGACGGGTGAGTAACGCGTGAGAACATGCCTATCGATTGGGGACAACAGTTGGAAACGACTGCTAATACCGAATGTGCCCTTTGGGGTGAAAGATTTATCGTCGATAGATTGGCTCGCGTCAGATTAGCTAGTAGGAGTGGTAACGGCACCCCTAGGCGACGATCTGTACTTGGTCTGAGAGGATGACCAGGCACACTGGAACTGAGACACGGTCCAGACTCCTACGGGAGGCAGCAGTGGGGAATTTTCCGCAATGGGCGCAAGCCTGACGGAGCAATACCGCGTGAGGGAGGACGCTTTTTGGAGTGTAAACCTCTTTTATTAGGGAAGAAATGATGACGGTACCTAATGAATCAGCATCGGCTAACTCCGTGCCAGCAGCCGCGGTAATACGGAGGATGCAAGCGTTATCCGGAATTATTGGGCGTAAAGCGTCCGTAGGTGGCAGTTCAAGTCTTTTGTCAAAGCGTGCGGCTTAACCGCATACGGGCGGAGGAAACTGGGCTGCTAGAGTGCGATAGGGGTTACAGGAATTCCCAGTGTAGCGGTGAAATGCGTAGATATTGGGAAGAACACCAGCGGCGAAAGCGTGTGACTGGGTCTGCACTGACACTGAGGGACGAAAGCTAGGGGAGCGAAAGGGATTAGATACCCCTGTAGTCCTAGCCGTAAACGATGACAACTAGGTGTGGTTCGTATCGACCCGAGCCGTGCCGTAGCCAACGCGTTAAGTTGTCCGCCTGGGGAGTACGCACGCAAGTGTGAAACTCAAAGGAATTGACGGGGGCCCGCACAAGCGGTGGAGTATGTGGTTTAATTCGATGCAACGCGAAGAACCTTACCAAGGCTTGACATCCTCGGAATCCCTGTGAAAGTAGGGAGTGCCTTCGGGAGCCGAGAGACAGGTGGTGCATGGCTGTCGTCAGCTCGTGTCGTGAGATGTTGGGTTAAGTCCCGCAACGAGCGCAACCCACGTTTTTAGTTGCCAGCATTCAGTTGGGCACTCTAGAGAGACTGCCGGTGACAAACCGGAGGAAGGTGTGGATGACGTCAAGTCAGCATGCCCCTTACGCCTTGGGCTACACACGTACTACAATGCGTTGGACAAAGAGTCGCAAGCTAGCGATAGCAAGCCAATCTCATAAACCAACGCTCAGTTCAGATTGCAGGCTGCAACTCGCCTGCATGAAGGCGGAATCGCTAGTAATCGCAGGTCAGCATACTGCGGTGAATACGTTCCCGGGCCTTGTACACACCGCCCGTCACACCATGGGAGTTGGTCACGCCCGAAGTCGTTACTCTAACCGTTCGCGGAGGAGGATGCCGAAGGTGGGGCTGATGACTGGGGTGAAGTCGTAACAAGGTAGCCGTACCGGAAGGTGTGGCTGGATCACCTCCTTAAAGGGAGACCTACCCCTTCTGATTTAGCTTAGTCTGAAACAGAAGTTGGTCATCTCAAGGTCGGTCGAAGCTTTCCATTGATTTCGCTGTGCTTCTAAACTATCCCGGTTCAGGGAAATGTGGGCTATTAGCTCAGGTGGTTAGAGCGCACCCCTGATAAGGGTGAGGTCCCTGGTTCGAGTCCAGGATGGCCCACTCCATTCAATCAGGCGTGATGTGTTTTAACGCATGGGGGTTTAGCTCAGTTGGTAGAGCGCCTGCTTTGCAAGCAGGATGTCAGCGGTTCGAGTCCGCTAACCTCCACCAACTTTTATAGAGTCAGGAACAAGTCAGCAACTCGTCTAGTCGCATAGAGAGCCTGCTGGGAGTTGTTCCCAGTCAAAAAGAACCAAGAAAACTGCATAGTACGTTGTCAGGTAGAAATACACAGACACCAATGTAATTGGACTAATCGCGAATTGAGTCAATCAATTTAGTGGTCAAGCTACAAAGGGCAGATGGTGGATACCTAGGCACACAGAGGCGACGAAGGACGTGACGACCGACGATAAGCTTCGGGGAGCTGGAAGTGAGCATTGATCCGAAGATTTCCGAATGGGGCAACCCTAAACATGGCTACCTGAATCCATAGGGTAGAACAAGCCAACCCAGCGAATTGAAACATCTTAGTAGCTGGAGGAAGAGAAAGCAAACGCGATTTCCGGAGTAGCGGCGAGCGAAATGGAAACAGCCTAAACCAGTGGATTTATCCATTGGGGTTGTGGGACAGCAACGTGTATCAGAGCGTCTAGACGAAGTAGTGAGAAGCTACACCAGAGAAGGTGAAAGTCCTGTAGTTGAAAGATTAACTGAGCTAGCTGGATCCCGAGTAGCATGGAGCACGTGAAATTCCGTGTGAATCAGTGAGGACCACCTCATAAGGCTAAATACTCCTGTGTGACCGATAGTGAACTAGTACCGCGAGGGAACGGTGAAAAGAACCCCGGGAGGGGAGTGAAATAGAACATGAAACCATCTGCTTACAAGCAATGGGAGGACGATTCAACGTCTGACCGTGTGCCTGTTGAAGAATGAGCCGGCGACTTATAGGAACAGGTAGATTAAGGCGGGAATGCCGAAGTCAAAGGGAAACCGAGTCTGAAGAGGGCGTGATATCTGTTTTTATAGACCCGAACCCCGGTGATCTAACCATGTCCAGGATGAAGCTTGGGTAACACCAAGTGGAGGTCCGAACCGACTGATGTTGAAAAATCAGCGGATGAGGTGTGGTTAGGGGTGAAATGCCAATCGAACCGGGAGCTAGCTGGTTCTCCCCGAAATGTGTTGAGGCGCAGCGGTAGTTGTTCCACTCTGGGGGTAAAGCACTGATTCGGTGCGGGCTGGGAGACCGGTACCAAATCGAGTCAAACTCAGAATACCAGAGGTACAGACTGCCAGTGAGACGGTGGGGGATAAGCTTCATCGTCAAGAGGGAAACAGCCCAGACCATCAGCTAAGGTCCCCAAATAACACCTCAGTGATAAAGGAGGTGGGAATGCAGAGACAACCAGGAGGTTTGCCTAGAAGCAGCCATCCTTAAAAGAGTGCGTAATAGCTCACTGGTCAAGCGTTCCTGCGCCGAAAATGAACGGGGCTAAGGTGTTTACCGAAGCTATGGACTTGCATTTATGTAAGTGGTAGGGGAGCGTTCCATTGTAGTGAGAAGCATCAGCGGCAAGCAGGTGTGGACGAAGTGGAAGTGAGAATGTCGGCTTGAGTAGCGCAAACATTGGTGAGAATCCAATGCCCTGAAATCCTAAGGGTTCCTCCGGAAGGCTCGTCCGCGGAGGGTGAGTCGGGACCTAAGGCGAGGTCGAAAGACGTAGTCGATGGACAACTGGTGAAGATTCCAGTACTCGATTCAAATTGTGACGGGGGACGGAGAAGGCTAACACAGCTCCATGTTGGTTAGGAGTTCAAGCCTACGAGGCTGTGAGAGACGGCGGAAACGTCTTGAGCTGAGTGGTGAGTACGAGGGTCTACGGACCCGAAGTGTGTGATGTCAGGCTTCCAAGAAAATCCCGGATCACGTTAATTTGAATCACCCGTACCCGAAACCGACACAGGTAGGATAGTTGAGAAAACTAAAGGGCGCGAGATAACTCTCTCTAAGGAACTCGGCAAAATGACCCCGTAACTTCGGGAGAAGGGGTGCCACTGAAAGGTGGTCGCAGTGAAGAGGCCCAAGCGACTGTTTACCAAAAACACAGGTCTCCGCTAAGTTGCAAAACGATGTATGGGGGCTGACGCCTGCCCAGTGCCGGAAGGTTAAAGAAGTGGGTCAGGACTTCGGTCTAAAGCTCGCGACTGAAGCCCCGGTGAACGGCGGCCGTAACTATAACGGTCCTAAGGTAGCGAAATTCCTTGTCGGGTAAGTTCCGACCCGCACGAAAGGCGTAACGATTTGGGCGCTGTCTCGGAGAGAGGCTCGGCGAAATAGGATTGTCTGTGAAGATACGGACTACCTGCACCTGGACAGAAAGACCCTATGAAGCTTTACTGTAGCCTGGAATTGGGTTCGGGCTTTAACTGCGCAGGATAGGTGGGAGGCTATGAGAGATTCCTTGTGGGGAATCTGGAGCCAACGGTGAGATACCACTCTGTTAAGGCTAGAATTCTAACTTGTGCCCGTTATCCGGGACGAGAACAGTTTCAGGTGGGCAGTTTGACTGGGGCGGTCGCCTCCTAAATGGTAACGGAGGCGCGCAAAGGTTCTCTCAGGCTGGTTGGAAATCAGCCGTAGAGTGTAAAAGCACAAGAGAGCTTGACTGTGAGACGAACATGTCGAGCAGGGACGAAAGTCGGCTTTAGTGATCCGACGGCAGAGCGTGGAATCGCCGTCGCTAAACGGATAAAAGTTACTCTAGGGATAACAGGCTGATCTCCCCCAAGAGTTCACATCGACGGGGAGGTTTGGCACCTCGATGTCGGCTCATCGCAACCTGGGGCGGTAGTACGTCCCAAGGGTTGGGCTGTTCGCCCATTAAAGCGGTACGTGAGCTGGGTTCAGAACGTCGTGAGACAGTTCGGTCCATATCCGGTGCAGGCGCAAGAGTATTGAGAGGATTCTTCCTTAGTACGAGAGGACCGGGAAGAACGCACCGCTGGTGTACCAGTTATCGTGCCAACGGTAGACGCTGGGTAGCCAAGTGCGGAGTGGATAACCGCTGAAAGCATCTAAGTGGGAAGCCCACCTCAAGATGAGTACTCTCATGGGGTTAACCCAGTAAGGTCACGGGGAGAACACCCGTTGATAGGCGGTAGGTGGAAGTGTGGTAACACATGCAGCCGAGCCGTACTAATAGACCGAGGGCTTGACCTCCACGACTGAATCAATCAGATGAGTCCGATGACCGGTGTCTGAAGTACAATCTACGCAAAACTGACAACGAGCTATGCAGCCTTCTGGGTTCTGAAACTCTCACGAGAGTGAGACTCAACCCAACCGTATTCCTGGTGGAAATGGCGATGTGGACCCACACTCATCCATCCCGAACTGAGTAGTGAAACGCATTTGCGGCGACGATAGTGAGTCGGTAGCGACTTGTCAAAATAGCTATCCGCCAGGGTGTTAATAGGAAAGAGAAAGCAGCACCTTGCTAGTTGAGTGGGGTGCTGCTTTTTTGTGTCTTTCTCATTGTTAGAAAGGATGAGAGCGATAAGGAGTATTAAAATTAAATTTAATGTTCCTTATCGCTTTTACAATCCATATTGCCGATACAAGGCTCGATATCTTGGATGATATTGTTTGCAGTACTGAATTGCTTTTTGAGAATCTGACACTTTTAAGATTTCAGCGAGATCATTCGGCAGATTTCGTCTTGCTTCCTCAAAAGACCTCCATTTTCCAACTCTGGTGTCAAAGAAGTAGCTACGAACATTTCTGCAATTATATTTGTATTGATTTATTGCCCAATCCTTTTCGTTTCTACCCCTTACTCTTCGTTTAAGATAAAGTTCTTCATTCGGTCAATTTCACGCTAGTTAGATCAATGTCGTAGGTAGTTCCAGAATCTATTAGAACACCCTTAGCAGTTGGATCAGGTATCCAATTTTCAGCAGTTGCATTGATGGAATGCAGTTGTATTGTACTGCAAGTCAGTACGGCTATTGTTTTCAGATACTTCATATTTTTCAGTGTAACTTAGTGTGATCAGTATCATCTTTTACTAGATCTCCGTGTGCGTATTCTGAAATCAGGATTCTTTACTAGGTATATTTTGTCTTCTCACTTTGCACTTTCCTTAAACTATCCGACCTCATACACGTATGGAGTCTTGTTAGATTCGCTGAAAGAGAAAGGAAGCGCAATCGCACATCAACCTAAATTCGCCGCATGACTTGAGGAGCCGCGATCGCTAAATCTCCCTCTTCAACCAAATACATTCCCGACCAACTCGCTAATAACTGCCGCGACAACTGCTGAATTTGTGCCTGTTGTGTTACTGCCATTTGCCATTCTGCGGGAAGCGCGATCGTACTGTTATATGCGCCAGAAAGTGCCCCGGTGAGTGCTGCAACGCCTGGAACTTGATAATGGGTCTGAATGGCTCTCTGAATCGATAGGCGGAAGTCTCCGGGAGTGCAGAGGAAACAGTAGAGGGCAAGCGCGATCGCAGCATCTCCAGTGGTTGCATCACTTAAAGTCAGAATTAACTGTGTTGCATCTTCAAGACCGATTCCCTGTTGGATCATTGTTTCGACTTGCTGGAGGCGTTGGAGTTTGGGAATGCCTTCGGGGGGGGCTAATAATGCCTCGAACATTGAAGAGACAAAACGGCGGGGTGTGAGTGATTCGAGTAGGGCTTGGGAAAGGGTGTAGCCGATCGCGAGTAAATCGAGTTCTGATACGGCTGGATTTTGCCAGAGTTTGAGGACGGCTTCGGTATTTTGGCGGAGTTTGGGGAAGTCCTCGTGGAAGAACAGGAAGACCGGGAGAAGCGCGATCGCAGATTCAGCAGTGGTAAGCGGTTCTCGGAAAATGGGATCGCTCGGATTTTCAGCGCGGTTGGGATTAATTAAGGATTCGGCGTAGAAACGCATGAATTCAAAGGAATCGCGGCGGGTGGGAGTGCGACCAGAGGTATGAATTCCAAGCGTTTCACCGATGATTGCGCCCATGATTGCGGCTTGAAATCGATAGAGAAGTGCAGACTGCATGATTATTTCTCAAAACCTAGTGTAAAATTTTCGCTGATTTGACTCCATATTTGGCTAATTCAATTGGCAGGCAACCTTACCCCCAAAATTCCGTCTCATGATTCGTCTTCAACCTCGTTCGTTTATGCAGTTTATCCGATCACTTGCGCTTTCAATGGTGCTCGTCATTTGTACGATCGCGCCTGGATTCGCTCAAGCGCCAGTTCGATCCATTCTTAGAGTTGGTAGTCAAGGCACGGATGTCACCGAGCTACAAAGCACACTAAAGCTTTTAGGGTACTATGCAGGTGCCGTGAATGGTGTGTTTGAAGAAAATACTGATCAAGCGGTTAAACGCTTTCAGGCGGCGGCTGGAATCGCGGCAGATGGCGTTGTTGGATCTCAGACGTGGAATCGATTGTTTCCGACTTCTGAGCCTGTTGCCGTGAATCCGCCACCGAGACGGGAGACACCAACCGAAGCGGGTCGTCCTCAGCCTGCACCGACGGGAGAGCTTCCGATTTTGCGGCGGGGGGCGAGAGGCGAAGCGGTTCGAGGATTGCAAAGTCGATTGAGAGCGATCGGCGTTTATAGCGGTGAGATTGATGGTGTGTTTGGACCGGGAACAGAAGAAGCGGTGAAAGCGGCTCAGAGTAAGTTTGGATTGGAAGCAGATGGCGTTGTCGGTGGGGCGACTTGGGGGGCAATTTTGCGGTAGATTAGCGCGATCGTTGCAGTCGATGAAGGGCTGTAAACATTGGTGAATGGGATGCGTCGGGCTGGGGCAGGAATGCTACCTTAGATTCAAGACACAAAAGAAGTTGAAACCCTTCTTCCAAGCCAGATTAAAGCCTGTGTCTCCTGCTTTAGTCACGTCGCAAAGTCTTGAAAAACGACACAACGATCGCACTTCAATTTGATTCAGATTTGTCTCACTCACTTCAGATTATTGGTTCATCTGAGATAAGTCAGGATTAAATGAAAACTACAGTCTGATTTGACTGGATTCGGGGTGAGAGTTGATTGGAATGTTTGCGATTTTTGTCCACCTTATTCGTTACTTCTTGTTTCAGCGACACATACAACTAAGTGACTACAATTTTCAGGGTTTGGCAATTTGCCAAACCCTTTGACGTTTTAAGACTATTCACCGAGTTCTAGAACAGGTTCTTTGATCTTCAGATTCAACGGCACTTTTAACGTCGATCGCTGTTTCAAACTCGTCTGATATCGTCCAAGTGCAGTCAGCGAAAAATGCTGCTGGTAGAGATGGTATTTCAGATAGAAATGTCCGGGGAATCCTGTGCCTGTGAATAAGTCTTCGTCCCAAGCACCGTCTTTCTGAGTTTGGATAAGATAGGCAATCCCTTTGTCGATCGCTTCCCATTCATACTGTCCAATTCCATCCCCAGCGGCTAACAATCCAATGATTGCCCAAGCGGTTTGAGAGGCGGTACTATCACCTTTTCCTTTGAGCGTTAGATCTTTGTAGCTTTCGCAAGTTTCACCCCAACCGCCGTCAGGATTTTGCACTTGAGTGAGCCAATTTGCTCCGCGCTCAATACTCCGGCGATGTGTGTTTGGAGCTACTTTCGACAATGCGGCTAAAACACCGCTCGTTCCATAAATGTAGTTTACGCCCCAACGTCCGAACCATGAGCCATCTGCTTCTTGTTCGCGAACGAGATAGGACAAAGCTCGATCGAGCTTTTCTGGAGTCAAAGCCGCCGTTCTTTTCGGATCTCCATTCTGAAGCTGTCCTAGCATTTCTAGAACTCGCGCCGTGACATCAGCCGTATTGGGATCAATCATCGCTTTGAGATCGCCGTAGGGCATTGCGTTGAGCCAGTCTTGATCATTATCGAGATCGAATGCTGCCCAGCCTCCGGGCTTGCATTGCATCGTGCTAATCCAATTCACACAGCGGACGATCGCTTGTTGTTTCTCAGCTTCATTTGGCATCTCTAGTAAATCAAGCGCCATCACGACGACCGCAGAATCATCGACATCGGGATAAAAGCGGTTTTCAAACTCAAACGCCCACGCACCCGGTTTTCCTTCGGTGTTCTTGACTGCCCAATCTCCGTAGCTGAGAATCTGCTTTTCGAGCAGCCATTCGCCAGCTTTGACTAATTCGGGATGAGAAGGGGAAACACCGGATTCGATCAGCGATCGTATCACCAGTCCTGTATCCCAAACCGGAGACACACAAGGCTGAATTCGATAGCTGTTGTCTTCTTCGATCGCGAAATGGTCGATCGCTCTTAATCCCCGCGCTACAAATGGATCATTCGCGTCGTAGCCTAAACAACGCAAGGCAATCAATGAATTGATCATGGCTGGAATGATGCCGCCCCAGTCTCCGGTGGCTTCTTGACGTTCGAGAATCCATTTTTCAGCGGCTTTGATCCCTTCTTCGCGGAATGGCATGAGGTTCCAATCTTCGGCAAATTTGAAAGCTCGATCGAGGTCTAAAAACAGATCTGTCCAATCCGATTTTCGCGGCAATTCATACACCGCATTGTGAACGCCTTCGACATAGAGTTCATCCAGCGTGACAGCGGGATCAGTGATAAAAACGGGTTTACGATCGAACGCAACTAACAACGGAACGGTACTTCCTCGCGCCCAACTCGACATTTCATAAATGCTGAACGTGTGACCGGAAAACAAGGGATCACCGAACGGATTTGGAATCTCAACTTTGATCGAGGGCAGAAACATGATCCCCGGCGGCAGGGATGGAATGCCACGCCAGTCGAAACAACCAAGCAGCGCTAAATGGAACTTGGTAAAGATGCGAGTTTTCGTAATGCCGCCGCGTGCCAGGATGAATTCTTTCGCTCGAACTAATGCAGGATCAGCCGACGACACACCGAGCAATCTTAAAGCCATGTACGCTTCAACAGTCGTGCTTAGGTCGCCGCCATCGTTGTAGTACAGTTCCCAACCGCCATGAATTCGCTGTTGCGATCGCAAATAATTTTCTGCTTTGTGCAAGGGGCGCTCTTGGTCTGTTCCCCAAATCTTGTGGAGCAGAATCGTTTCTGCCGTGATCGTGACATTCGATTCAAGTTCTGCCCACCAGTAGCCCTCTGGTTTTTGCAATGATAAAAGATACTGCTGACTCGCTGAAATTGCGTTTTCTAGTGATTGCATTCCAAATCTCCTCACACTTCGTAACCCTACCAACCTCTACGGCTGCGCTGCCATTCTCCGTCGCTGGCTTCGCTGTTTTTGTTGCGCGGCAAATCTTCTCGCGCATGAAGAATATCCCACAATTTGTATGCTGCGGCTCCTTTGACCGCAACCACTTCGTTTTTATCACCGCCTGTGAGAAACACTGATCCTGAAAGTTCATCATTGTCAGCGTTGAGTTTCCACTTGACTTTGACGATGTACTGGGTGTTCACTGTAATGTTTTCGTCAATACGAATGAATGCCATTTTGGATCGCTCTTTTGTGAAATGAATGCGTTTAAGGTGATTGTGACATGAGTGAAATCATTCTTGGGTTGTCGATCGTAAGTTTATCGATCTGGATTTATCTTTTAATGTTCCGAGGACAGTTTTGGCAAATGGATCAACGCTTGCCGGAAGGAACTTCTCAAACTGCTTCAGTGTGCGTCGTGATTCCGGCAAGAAATGAGGCGGATTTGTTGCCGATCGTATTGCGATCGCTGTTAACTCAATCGTATTCGGGTTCGCTAAATATCATTCTGGTCGATGATCACAGCACCGATGGAACCGCACAAGTCGCAAAGCAAACAGCGGAAATGTTAGGGAAATCGGAACAATTACAAATTCTGTCGGCTCAACCTTTACCCGCAGGCTGGACAGGAAAACTCTGGGCATTAGAACAAGGGATTCAGAAAGGAATGGAGTTAGAGCCTGATTATTTTCTACTAACCGATGCTGATATTGAGCATGATTCGGATAATTTGCGGGATTTGGTGAGTCACGCGATCGAGAACGATCGAGAATTAGTCTCGCTGATGGTACGTCTGCGTTGTGTGAGCTTTTGGGAGAAGTTACTAATTCCCGCGTTTGTGTTCTTTTTTGCAAAACTCTATCCGTTTTGGTGGGCGAATGATCCGAGTCGATCGCTGGCTGCCGCTGCTGGAGGATGCAGTCTAATTCAGAGAGAAGCATTAACCCGAATCGGAGGTGTCGCGGCAATTCGACAGGCGTTGATCGATGATTGTGCTTTGGCGGATGCGATTAAATCAACTGGATCTCGAAGAATCTGGCTTGGATTGACACCCACGACGATTAGTTTACGTCCTTATGATTCACTCGATACGATTTGGAACATGGTTTCTCGTACTGCTTATACTCAGCTAAATTATTCTCCTTTGCTGTTAATCGGTGCAGTATTTGGAATGTTTATTGTGTATCTACTTCCTGTGGTTGGAATTCTGACCGGAAGTTTAATGAGTTTATTCACTTACTTGTTAATGTCACTATCCTATTTCCCGATCGTGCAATTTTATCGCTGTCCATTTTGGTATGCGTTTTGTTTACCTGCGATCGCATTTCTCTATCTGCTCATGACGATCGATTCTGCGATCAAACATTGGCGCGGTCAGGGTGGCGCGTGGAAAGGACGAACCTACTAGATATTTGTTAACGCTGCGAGTTCACTGCGGCTGAGAATTTGAGGATTGCGAACATACGCAGTTCCGCGATCGCTCCAAACAAAATGTAAATAATAGGGTTGCGTTCCTGATTTCTCGACTTGATACACTCGCATTCCGGTATCTTCGTCTAAGTCTTTCTCAGTCAGTTGATACCCTTGGTTTTGTAACTGTTTCTCTAACGTTCCTGCAATCTTTCGTCCTTGCGTTTCCAAAACTTGCCAACAGCCTTCACGTCCGTTGCATCCTGGTGTTGCTCCATCAATTTGCAGAGCATCTTTCGGAGCGGGAGACGGCGAGGGGGAGGGGCTTACAGTCGGAGCGGAAGACGGAGGTAGAGAGGGTGAGGGGGATGGAGCAGGGGCAGGAGTCGATTGCGAAAGAGTTGCAGTAGGAGAAGGTTTCGGAATCGCGCTGGGTGTCACCGAAGGTTTTGGAGTGAGTTGAGCCTTGGGTGTTGGAGTGAGGGTTGCAGTAGGAGAAGGTTTCGGAATGCTTGTAATGGCGACAGGTTTTTCTTGCTTTTCTACGATCGGATCGGTCGGAGGTACGGGAATGGCGAAAACCAGCCCGTGTAGTCCGACTGCGATCGGGATCATGTGCCAAAGTTTGACCTGTTTAAACATGTCAACTGCAAAAATTATTCAACAAGCAACAGTTTTGACCTTACCATAAATCAGAAACATCACGATCGCAGTTAAAGTCTCAATCTTCATCGATCGCATCTACTCTAAAATGCAAACTCTCCGATTTTTCTTTGTTCTGGCGTTGTCATTCTCGATCGCATTCTTGATACCCCATCCGATTCAGGCACAATTGAATCCGACTGTGTTCGTGGATATTCGATCGATTAATCCCCGCATCGCGCTCGATATTCGGTACGCAACTAGAAACAACTTTGTGAAAGAAACGCTTTATCCACAAGCTCGATGTATTTTACGGGCTGCAACTGCACAACAGTTATCACAGGTGCAAACGGATCTGGAAAAGCGCGGACTTGGATTGAAAGTATTTGATTGTTACCGTCCGTTGTCGGTGCAGAAACGGTTATGGCAAATCAAACCCGATGAACGATATGTCGCAAATCCGATCAATGGATCGCGGCATAATCGAGGTGCAGCAGTTGATTTAACATTAGTCGATCGCACTGGAAAAGAATTACCCATGCCGACTGGATTTGATGACTTCACAGATCGAGCCAGTCGCAGCTACACCAACTTACCCGCTGAAGTGCTAAGAAATCGTCAACTGTTAGAAGACGCAATGGTGAGAGCAGGTTTTATCCCGCTCTCAACCGAATGGTGGCACTTTGACGGACGCGGCTGGCAAAACTTCTCAGTTCGAGATGTTGCCTTTGGTGCGATCAGCTCCGCTCGATGATTCCGCCACCGAGTAATACTTCCCCGTCATACCAAACCGCTGCTTGTCCGGGTGTGATACTAAATTGCGGTTCATCAAATACGATCCGCACTCGGTTATCTGTGATCGGAATCACGGTTGCAGGTGTGGCGGTCGATCGATATCGAATCTGTACATCGGCTTTAATTGGAGCAGATGGAGGTGCGATCGACACCCAATTGATTCGAGATACCGTACATTCAAGATTCTGCGCTTCGGAGCGTTCGCCCACAATCACCCGATTTTGCACAGCATCCAAACCGATGACATACAGCGGTTCAGAGTGAGCGATTCCTAATCCTTTGCGCTGTCCGATCGTATAGTGATGCACACCTTCATGCTGACCGAGTACTTTACCAGAGCGATCGACAATTTCCCCTTTATGTGGGGTGATGTACTTATCGAGAAACGCCTGCATCGATCCGTTTGCTTCCACTAAGCAAAGATCCTGACTTTCGGGCTTGTCTGCGGTGTGAAGCCCGAACGAGGCTGCAATTTGGCGAGTTTCGGTTTTGTGCTTTTCACCGAGTGGAAAGACTACTTGTGAGAGCACTTCTTGATCGAGATCGTACAGAAAGTAAGACTGATCTTTTGAGCGATCGACGGCTCTCAACAGTTGATAGCGTCCATTTTCAAACCGAATTCGGGCATAGTGACCCGTGGCGATTTTATCAATCCCCAGGGTTTCCTGTGCATACTTCAGCATTGGGGTAAACTTCACCGCTTTATTGCACTGCGAACAGGGCAAGGGTGTGATTCCGTCACCATAGCCAGTGACTAAGTAATCGATAATATTTTCCTGAAATACATCGCGGGTATCGACAATGTGATGCGGAATGCCCAACTCCTCACAAAGTTTCGCCGCATCGACCATGCCTTCAGAGCAACACTGACCTTTCCCTTTCATCAACCAAAGGGTCAAGCCAACGACTTCATAGCCTTGATCATGCAACGTAGCTGCCGCTACTGAGCTATCGACTCCTCCAGAGAGTCCGACCACAACTTTGTTCATCGGAGTTTCGTCATCTAAATCCCTTCTAGGCTAACATTTTGCCGCGAAATCGGCTTAATTCTGCAAGGTCTCTAGGCAAAGCTGCCGGAAATGATCTCCGCGCTGCTCGAAATTCTGATACTGATCGAAGCTGGCACAGGCAGGAGATAAAAGAACGACTTTCGCAGAATGATGTTTTGCAAGTTCGGTCGATCGAATCACTGCCCTTTCCATCGTTTCAACATCTTCGTAGTTCGAGTAGCCAATTTCCTCAAACCGTCTTGCAAATGTCGGAGCCGCTTCACCAATCAGCAACACAAACGCCGCTTTTGCTTGAATGACCTTGAGCCATGCTTGATCTTCCCCAATCTTCGGTTCTCCGCCTGCAATTAAAATCACCGGAGCTTTTACCGCAACAAGTCCAACTTCTGCAGCATCATAGTTTGTCGCTTTGCTGTCATTGATAAAGTCAACCCCTTGCCAAGTGCAGATTCGTTCTAACCGATGGGGAACGCCTGGAAACTCTGCAACGGCTTCAGCGATCGCTTCTTTTTCAATCCCTGCGAAATGTGCTGCTGCAACAGACATCAATAAATTCTGCAAATTATGCACTCCAGGCATCTTCAGCGCGTCAGCTTGAACAATCTTTTTGCCTTGTACGATCGCCCATCCATCCTCAATATATGCTCCAAATTCCGGCTTTCCAATCGGTTCAGATCTGCCCTTTACACTTGTCCAGCAAGCATTCTCTTGAATCGGATAGCTTTGCTGTAGTCCAATGTTTCGTAGATACAAATCATCACCATTAAAGATTTGCTGTTTTGATTGATTCAGCAAACTGGCTTTGATGTTGAAATAGTTCTCTAGTGTTTTGTGGCGACTGAGATGATCCGGTGTAAAGGTTGTCCAAATGGCGATTTCGGGCTGAATCGAAGGTGAAGATTCGATTTGATAGCTGCTAATTTCAGCGATCGCCCAATCAATTTTTTGATCTAACAATGCGACTTCACACGCAGCATAGCCAATGTTGCCAAATGCAGGCGCGTGACATCCTGCTTTTTGAAAGATTGCTGCGGTTAAAGCCGTTGTTGTCGTTTTACCATTTGTTCCGGTGATTGCGACCCAAGGTGCAGCATTCAATGCTCTCCAAGCGAGTTCCATTTCGCCGATCGTTTCAATGTTCATCGATCGAGCAGTGACTAAACTTGGCACATCCCACGGTACACCCGGACTGACTACAATCAAATCGGGCTGTACTGATTCGGGATCAAAGCGATCGCCGAGTCGAACATTAATTCCTTCTGCTAAAAGCTCTTGCTGTTGGGATTCGAGCGTGGGGGAAAAACCGCGATCGCTAAGAGTCACTTGCCATCCTTGGCGTTTGAGCAGTCGGGCAGCAGCATTGCCAGATTTCCCCAACCCAATCACAGAAGCATTTGGCATAGGATACGATCGCACGTTACTCTTTTTGCATTTTTAATCCTACTGCGTAACGATCCAGGTTTATGATTTATCTCAACTAAATTATTTCGCTAGAATGAGTTCATCGATTTATCCAACTCCACGACAAGAAGCAAAATGTATCTTGCTCTGCATGAGCTTAACGAGGATGTATGTTCCAATTCATCTTGTGCGGCTTGATGAGCGCAACAGAAACATTATTTTGCTAGCTGGCGAAGAGATTGAGATTTATATTTCTGAAGATGGAGAATGGGGGTACATAGAATGAAACCTGATTATTCAGCGATGACTAGGGCAGAACTGAGAGCTTATGTACTGTCTCATTATGAAGATACAGACGCTTTTCACGTACTTGCCGATCGCATATTGGCAGATCCGAACTTGAAATTGTATTCACCTGAGGATATCGATCGCTTTCCCGAAATCTACGAAGAACACCGCAAACGTAAGGAAGCTGAAAAGAAGATGGGCGAATCTGAACAGAATTAGTCGGGTTGAAAAGGGGAACGCGATCGCGTTCCCCTTTTATTTTTTAGGCTCCGACCGCTTCTTTCGCAGCGTAAAGAACTTCAGCGGTGATTTGAGTGATATTGCGATCGCGAGCAAACTTCTCAGTATTCCGCTTCACCTTACCCCGTACAAATCCCGGAATCCGATTCAATTCCGCCAATCCATCCTTGCTCCAACCGAGATCTGATTCTGCCGAAACTGATTTGGTAATCACTTCTTTTGTATCGTGACCGCCAAAGATTTCGAGCAAGTGATCTTCCATGCCAAGCGTGAATGAGTTGTAGATCAAATCCACAAGCTGATTACTGCCTTCGTAGCCGACAAACGGTTTGTAGCCAACCGGGAAGTTTTGAATGTGAATCGGAGCCGCGATTACACCACAAGGAATATCGAGCCGTTTTCCAACGTGTCGTTCCATTTGGGTTCCAAAGATCGCAGCGGGTTCAAGACGTGCGATCGCATCTGCAATTTGTCCATGATCTTCGCTGATCAGAATGTCATCGCAGTATTCACCGACTTGATCTTTAAACCATTCTGCATCGTACTTACAATACGTTCCTGCCAGCAAAACATGAATTCCCATCTCACGCGAGAGAATTTTAGTAATTGCTGCGGCGTGAGTGCTATCTCCGAAGACGACTGCTTTTTTACCGGTTAAGTTTTGGCAGTCAATCGATCGAGAAAACCAAGCCGCCTGCGACACATAGCGCGTTTGCTGATCAATGAATGGTTCAAAGTCAACGCTTGCACCTTGAGCATTGATCACTTGCTGAATTTTGCGAATGCAGCGTGCGGTTTCAACAATGCCCATCGGCGTGATATCGACGTAGGGCGTTCCAAATTCTTGTTGGAGATATTCCGCTGTGAGCAAGCCTGTCTCACGATACGGAACTAAGTTAAACCAAGCACGAGGAAGGGTTTTGAGTTCATCCACGCTTGCACCTTGAGGCACGATCGCATTGACTTCAATTCCCAAATCAGACATCAGTTTCTTTAGTTCGGTTGCATCGTGGTTGTGATGAAATCCGAGCGTTGTTAAACCAAAGATGTTGACTGAAGGTTTCTCAGTCTTTTCCGTGACTAAATCGCCTTTCTTTCGAGCTTTAGCAATGTAGAACTGTACAATCTGTTGCAAAGTGCGATCGGCAGCTTGTAGTTCGTTCACGCGATAGTGATTCACATCCGCTAACAGCACATCACATTCTGCTTCAAGCTGTGCCCGCTCAACAAAGTTCTGCAAATCTTCCTGCAAAATGCTCGATGTGCAAGTGGGAGTGAGAACAATCAAATCAGGATGTTCTTCGCTATCTTTGCGCGTAATATTATCAACGACTTTTTCTTGTGAACCACGGGCGAGCACATGACGATCGACCACGCTCGTTGTCACCGGAGTATAGTCACGTTCGCGTTCTAACATCGATCGCATGACATTAAAATAGTCATCGCCGATTGGCGCGTGCATGATGGCATGAACATTTTTAAAGGAACTGGCGATGCGGAGTGTGCCAATGTGCGCGGGACCTGCATACATCCAGTAAGCTAATTTCATATCGGGTGTCTCCCTTATGGTGCAGTGAAGGGTTTGAAATATACTGCTTTAGCATTGTCGCAAAGTTAGCGATCGCGTTGAGACTTGCTTTGTGATGTGTTACGCGATCGCACAAAAGTTTAAGAAGCCACAGCGCTTGCTCTGCAAGAAGCGGCGGCAGTTATTGCAGTTTTGTCTATCAAGATTCTTAATACTACTCAGTGAATCGATACAAATCTCACGAGTGCTGAGAGTACAATCATGACATCAGCCAACCGAGGGAAGAAAAAAATACTTCTTTGGAATTAATCATGGCATGACATACCAGCAACTTTTTAGTTGTCAGACCAAGAGTATTGAGAATGCGTACAAACCAGTGATGACATTAACCGCATGAATTCAAAGCACCCCTGTCGAGAACTCGGACGGAAATCCCAAAAGCATCAGCTCAAATCTGGAATCAAACAACGATTCAATGGAGCCTGTGCTTATTGTGGACGCACTCCTCAAGTTCTCACCTTGGATCACATCGTGGCGCAATCCAAAGGGGGCAGAGATGTCAAATCGAATTTGGTCGCGGTCTGTCAGCGCTGCAATCTCAGCAAAGGAAGTCTTCCCCTCTGGCAATGGTGGCAAGCCTCTCCCTGGTGGAACGAAGAAAGAGCGATCGCGCTTTCTACAATGGTGTTGGTCTGTCCACTTAAGTCGTCAACATCCGCAATGCCACCGCTTCCGCCGTCCTAATGCCGTCAATCCCCGCTGAAAGAATCCCGCCCGCGTAGCCTGCGCCTTCTCCCGCCGGAAACAAGCCTTGAGTATTCACACTCTGCCCATCTTCCGTGCGCTTAATCCGAATCGGGGAAGAGGTTCGGGTTTCGACTCCAGTCAGAACCGCATCGGGCATCGCAAACCCTGCGATCTGTTGCTCAAAGGCGGGAAGGGCTTCACGAATTGCCGCGATCGCATATTCAGGCAAGCTAGACCCCAGATCGCCTAAATGAACTCCAGGAGCATAGGACGGCAACACACTGCCAAACTCACGCGATGGACGATCGGCAATAAAGTCTCCCACTAATTGCCCTGGAGCCTCGTAGGTTCTGCCGCCTAGCTCAAACGCCCGCCTCTCTAACTCTCTCTGCAAAGCAATCCCCGCCAAAGGATTCCCCGGATAATCTTCGGGCGAAATGCCGACGACGATCCCACTATTGGCGTTGCGTTCATTGCGAGAATACTGACTCATGCCATTCGTTACGACATGCCCCAGCTCTGAAGTTGCAGCCACGACTAATCCACCCGGACACATACAGAAGCTATACACCGATCGTCCATTTTTGGCATGATGCACTAACTTATAATCTGCCGCTCCCAATCGTCGATCACCTGCATATTGTCCGTATCGGGCGCGATCGATCACGGGCTGCGGATGCTCAATCCGAAACCCGATCGAGAACGGTTTCGGCTCAATATAAACGCCTTGGTCGAACAACATCCCAAACGTATCGCGGGCGCTGTGCCCAACCGCTAGCACGACATACCGACTTTCGAGGATTTCTCCGCTGTCTAAGCGAACGCCCTGCACTTGCCGATTCTCAATGAGCACCGCTTCGACTCGACTTTGGAAGCGAATCTCACCGCCCAGCGATTCGATCGTGGCTCTCATCTTTTCAACGATTCCGACCAGCTTAAATGTCCCAATATGCGGACGATTCACATACAGGATCTCCGGTGAAGCGCCTGCATTGACGAATTCCGTTAGCACTTTGCGCCCATAGTGCTGTGGATCGCGCACCTGACTGTAGAGTTTGCCATCAGAGAAGGTTCCCGCGCCGCCTTCGCCAAATTGGGCATTTGATTCTGGATTAAAGTCAGCTCTCTTTTTCCAAAAGCCAAACGTATCCGCTGTGCGATCGCGGACTTGTTTTCCTCGCTCTAGCAGAATCGGGCGAAATCCCATTCGCGCCAGCATCAATCCCGTAAACATTCCACAGGGACCCGTACCAATCACGATCGGGCGCTCTGTCAACCCTTTCGGAGCTTGAGCTACGGGACGATAGCTCATATCTGGCGCTTTTTTCACTCGCGGGTCTTTCTTAAACCGTTGCAGCACTCGGTTTTCATGCTGCGTTTCTACGTCCAAAATATAGACCGCAGTAATCTTCTCCCCTCGATTTCGGGCATCATAGCTGCGCTTAAAAATAGAATACCCCACCAATTCTTCTGCCGTAAGGTGCAGCCTTTCAAGAATCGCACTTTTGATTTCCGCTTCAGTATGATCTAACGGGAGCTTTATTTCACTCAGTCGCAGCATAATCCAGAGTCCAACCGACAAATTTCAGGATAACGTCTTTGCGATACCGATGAATTGCTTCCAAAGGGTTTGAGCTTGCAGAGAGCAGCATTCACGCATTTCACAATTAGCTAAGATTGCTCTGTGAATCAAGCCTCAATCAACTGCTGTGCTATCTGATTGTGCGTCTCGATCAATTTCTCCACATCGATCGTTGTTACTCTCCCTTGATCGACCACCCTTCGACCATTGATAAAGCTGTAATCAACTGTGTTCACCTGACAAAAGATCATTGCGGCAACCGGATCATGAAGTGCCCCCGCAAACTCTAATCGATCGAGATTAATCGCAATCAAATCTGCCGACATTCCCGGAGCGAATGATCCAATATCATCCCGTCCTAACACCTTCGCACCACCCAAGGTTGCCAGTTCCAAAGCTTCTCTTGCTGTCATCGCAGACGCATCCAATTCCCGCACTCTTGCCATCAGAAACGCCGTTCGAGCTTCATTTAACAGATTCGACGTATCATTCGAGGCAGACCCATCTACCCCTAAACCGACTGGAACCCGATGAGACAACATCTTCCGAATCGGAGCCATTCCACTCGCAAGACGCATATTGCTACAAGGACAATGCGCGATTCCCGTTCCCGTTCTACCAAAAAGTTGAATTGCTCGATCGTCTAACTGCACACAATGCGCGTGCCAAACATCCTCACCTACCCAGCCAACCGATTCTGCATAGTCCCCAGGGGTCATGCCAAACGTCGATAAACTGTAATCAATGTCTGATTTGTTTTCCGCTAAGTGCGTGTGCAATCGAATGCCCGAATACGATCGAGCCAGTTGCGCTGATTCCCGCATCAAGTCTTGAGTGACTGAAAACGGCGAACACGGAGCCAGCGTAATTCTCAGCATCGAATGTCGATCGTTGTCGTGATATTGCTCGATCAACCGCTGACTATCTTTCAAAATATCAGCTTCTTTCTCCACGACCGAATCCGGCGGCAATCCTCCTTGACTTTCTCCCACGCTCATACTGCCGCGACTCGCATGAAACCGCAACCCAACCTCCTGAACTGCTTGGATTTCATCATCAAGCGTACTGCCGTTCGGATAGATATAAAGATGATCACTTGCCGTTGTACAACCAGAGCGAATTAATTCAACGGCTGCCACCTGAGCGCTAATATAAATTGCTTTCGGAGTCAGGTTTGCCCAGATTGGATAAAGACTTTGTAGCCAGTTGAATAGAGAACAGTCCTGCGCTGCTGGAATAACACGGGTTAAGGTCTGAAAAAAATGGTGATGCGTATTCACAAAACCGGGAAGCACGACATGTCGATCGCGCAAATCAAGAACTTCATCTGCGGTTTCGGGAAGTTCTGAGGTCGTCCCAACCTGCTCGATTACATTGTCCCGGATCAGTAGCGCACCGTGGCGAATCTCTCGGCGCGTCGTATCCATTGTGACTAGCGTATGAATGTTCTTAATCAGCAGGGTGGACATGAACGCTTATCGGTAAAGGATATTGTTTGATTTACCGCACTGATCCACGGTTAGATGTGCTGAAACACACAATTTATTGATTCGTTTCAATCACGATAAATAAACACAAATGACTTCAATAAGAAAAATCTGTAGCGAAAACTACTATTTCTAATTTTTAAGCTGAGTTGTTACGGTATTCTGACATTAGCTTAATCAATTGAGTTTTTATGAAGAAGCTTTATTTTCGGTCTTGGCTTCGTCAACCTTGGAAGAGTCGATCGACTTCCCGATCGATCCATCAACCCCAATTTTCTTATCGTCAAATCCTATTCTGCTGGCTGGGAAGCTTTCTAAGCATTGCCACGCTAACTTATCTTTCGATTCACACGCATCATCCGCTGATTGCGGCTCCCTTTGGTGCAACCGCAGTTATTTTATATGCCATTCCAGATAGTCCGCTGGCTCAACCGCGCAACGTTATTCTTGGAAATTGTATTGGCGCGATCGTTTGTGTAACTTTTGTTCAATGTTTTGGCACTGCGCCCTGGGTGATCGCGCTCTCGGTTGCGACTGCGATTAAACTCATGCAGCTTACTCGAACCTTACATCCTCCCGGTGGTGCGGTGGCACTGGTGGGTGCGATGAATGGCGCTTCTTGGAGTTATTTACTGACTCCTGTGCTGGCAGGGTCGCTGATTATGGTAGGCTGTACGATCGCGTTTCATCGACTTGCAGTTAGAAAATCCTATTGAAATTATCAATTCTAATTATCAGAAATTGTGAAGACCGATCGGATCTAGGTTCGCTACATTCTTAAGAAGAAATAAAGAACGGAGCAAGTCGAAATGAAATTTGGATTAAAAGCGATCGCGCTATTGTTCATCAGCGCAGCCCTTTTGGGTGGGGGAACGGTACTGACAGGTTGCGGAGGACAGCAAGCTGAGAAACAACAAGAGTCGCAAGAAGCGAACAATGACGATGACAACCGTTCTGGAGCGCAAGCTGAAACCAACAATCAGGACAACGATCAAGAGGACGATGACGACAATCGCCGCGGCAATAATCGCAACAATGACAACGATCAAGACAACGACAACGATCGAGATAACGACAACGATCGAGATAACAACAATCGCCGCGATAACAACGATCGAGATAATGATTAACGTCTAGGAGAATGTTTGAAAAGTTGTCGTTCGTTGCAACGTCCCGCCCTGAAATGGAATTTCGGGCTAATCGGCGCAAGTCCATTGAAATGGACTAAGAACCCGAAACTGCCTCCTAGTCTACTTCAGTTTAAGGTTTTGCTGGAATGGGCAGGTTTGGCACAGTTCCGGGCTGGGACTGTACCATCTGTGGAGATGCCAGAATCTGAGAGATTTGGGATTGCTGCTGCAACTGTTGAGTTGAGGACACTAACCCACTCAATCCATTAATTAATCGCCTCAAATTGTCTCTTAGCTGTGGATCACCTGTTAGCTCATCGAGATCAGCCGTAATCTTCTGCGTGTTCTCAAAAGTTACTCTGGCAGAATCTAACGTCTGTTGCAGCATTGTGACTGTTGCTGGATTATTTAGCGTCACTGAAACATCTCGTAAATTTGCAGAAGTTTGAGCCGCATTTGCTGACAGCGTTTCAAGATTGCTGATCAGTTTACTGCCTTCGACCTGACTCAGCAGCGGACTTAATCGCGATACAGTCGTCCGAATATCGCTACTCGTGGCACTCAAATTATCCAAAGTCGAAACGAGCGTCGATCGATTCGCCGTAATCAAATCATTCACTTGCGCGATCGTCAAAGTCGCTTGATCTGCGGTATCGCCAATCGATCGAGCCGTTGCCGAAAAGGTTCTTACTTCGGTGCGAGCCGATCGAACTAAGCTCGACACTTCTCGACTCAGTTGAGCAATTTCAGCCGCCGCTTCACTGCTATTTTTTGTCAGTGTATTAATATTTCCAGTAAATTGTGGGCTACTGTACGTATCTGCAAAACGAATCGTCGCTCGAATCAATTCGTCAGTACTGATTCCGAGTACGCCTCTGATGCGGGAATTTTCGCACAGGATTAAATCGCGATTGCAGTCTCGATCGAGCGGTCTTCCCACCGCCGCTGATTCCGCAATCTCTTTTCGGGGTGTAATATCCAGAACCGTTTCGCCGAGTAAGCCAGTCTGATTCACGCTCAATTCCGAATCTCTTGGAATGACTAAATCGGCTCTTGCAATTTCGAGCCTCACCTCAACGCCATTCGGACCCGGCACAATGTTGGAAATTCTGCCCACCGTTACGCCTCGATATCGTACAGGTGAGCCAGTTTGAACGCCGTTAATCGCCGCAAAATCGGCAAACACCGTAAAGCTTCGATTCGCTGGATTCAGACCTTTGATCCACAGCACTAAGGCTCCAAAGAGTCCCACGCCTGCCAAAATCATTAATCCCACTGATCCTTCTCGCACTGTTCGCGATCGCATAACCCTTTACCCCACGACCTGAATCGGTCCTTCTACACTGCCACTAAAGAACTGCCGAATCAGCGGTTCATCAGATGTATCCAGTTCATGCACTTTGCCTTCCCACTGCACCCGTCCTTGATAGAGAAACAAAACGCGATCGGCAGTCCGGCGAATTGTACTCTCTTGGTGTGTCACCATCACATAACTTTGACATCCCCGCTGTGGACATTGCAGCGATCGTACTAAATCTTCAATCACAGTCGATGCGATCGGATCAAGTCCGGCAGTCGGCTCATCATAAAGTAGGATTGCTGGCGTATCGTCAGGATTTTCAGGATTGACCATAATCGCTCGTGCGAAACTGACTCGTTTCCGCATCCCGCCAGAAAGCTCCGACGGATAGCGCTGTCCAATTCCCGATAACCCGACCATTTCTAGACGTTCTTCGACGAGTTGCCGAATTCGTCGGCGCGACAACCGGGAATGCTGATAAAGCAAGAATCCGACATTTTCCTCAACCGTGAGCGAGTCGAATAATGCGGCTTGCTGAAACACCATACTGATCAAAATCGGATCAGGGGCATCTTCGATCAAGCCTTTTCGCCGTTTGCCGCCGATATAGACTTCGCCTTCATCGGGAGCCAACAGACCGGCAATAATTCTGAGCACGGTTGATTTTCCGGTTCCCGAAGGTCCAATAATGGCGAGCGCTTCTCCTGGATAAATGATCAGGTTTGCTCGATCGAGAACCTTATTCCCGCCGAAGGTTTTGCTGACTTCTTTTAGTTCAATCAACGGCTCAACCATGCCTTTTTTGCCCGATCGCTAAACGAATGCCGTGATGAGGCACTGTTATCAACTGATTCGCCTATCACCAATACCAAATTAGCGGTTCTCGTGCAGGATCGACAGGACAGATGCAAGAATTGGCTGAATTGTTTTGTTTGCGACTTGAAGAATTTAACAAGACTTAAACATTAATTTCCAGGCGATTTTTTCGACGATCGTATTTACTCCTTCATGATGTAGCTCGATCGGTTGTTTCTTCAGTCGTCGTAATTCGGTCATTGCCTTGCGCGTCACGGCATGGCTCGTATCGTCGGTCAACAGCAATACCACATCCGCTGTTTGAATCTGTTGAACGGCTTGATCCACAATCAGCAAGCCGTCTTCGACTGTAGACCACACGAAATACACTTTCGGCAACTTTTCTTTTACATAAGTCCGTGTGGTTGTGTGTCCCCCAAAGACTACGACTTTGCCGCGTAGATGCGTGTAGGATTCTTTTTCTTCTTTTTCGTCTACTGGAGCATCAGGCTTAGTGCGCTTTTCGCCGATCGGTCTTGGATCAGGCTGTGATTGTGACCAAAGCTTACGAGCGTGAGCATCCATGATTTTCAGCTTTTGTATCGCTGTTCCCTGAATCGTGATGGGCTTTTCGCTGAGTTCTTGAACGCGGTTGTATAAGAACTCGACGACTTCGTCTAAGCGATCGACTCCCTTTAAATCTTCTCGATAGTGATAGACATCCATCGCTAAGTACGACGCATCGTAGTAGCTTGTTTGCTCTTTAATCCGATCGAGAAGCTGTTCTGCGGTTTCGTGGCGCTCTTGAGCTAAGCGCTCAGCTTGATGCTTGCTCATTTGCGCTTCGTATTCGCGTTGAGCTTGTTCTTCTCGGCGTTCCTCGATCACTTGTTTGATCACGTCGATTTCGGTGGAGCTTTCCCCGTTTTGGGCTAGGGATTCACGCGCTTCGATTAAACGACGCGATAATTCTGGAAGATCCTGCTGTATCTGACTGCGGTAGTGTCGAATCGCGGTGGTTAGCTGTTCATAGGTCGCTTTGGCTTGCGCGTCACCTTCTAGAATCCCTTTTTGATCAAATCCGCGTTTGAGTTCTTCTAGACGCACACAGTACTGCTCTAATCGCTGCTGGATTTCTTGACGGGTATCCATTAAGCGCAGCGTTTCTTGAGAGGCAGATTCAAGATCATCGATCGAGAGAAATGATTGCATCGGAGTTGCCTTTATGAAGTAGTATGGAGCGTTTTTTTGATTCAGCAGACTCTTGTGAAAGAGTCTAGAATCTAGAACATATCTGGGATAGAGGTACTTTAGCTGTATTTAGTTTGCCCATTGTACTGTTTGTTTAATAGATCGCGATCGGACAAATATTAAGGATACGTATTAGATTACTGGAAAGTTTAGCTTATAAGCTTTAAATGCTGATCCGTTTCTGACCTGAAATGTGACAGTAACAATGACAGAAAATCATTAGAACTTTGACCGAAATCAGGGGCGAAAAGTTCAACTTTGATAGTTAAGACCTGTTTTGCATCATTTGATTGTGATGCAGCATTAAAGCGATTTAATTTTTTAGTGATCAAATTAATCTACAGATCACAAAAACCTTAGCGTACGTACAGTGTTACTTTTTTCACCTGTATTCGTAAAAACATTTATATACGTAGTAATTTTCATAACTGCTTTTACTTAAGTAGCGTTCGCGGTCGCATTCATCTTTCAGTGTTATCGCTTATGCTTATCTGTTCTGGAAATTGTAATGTTCACCTGTGATATTTGCGACTTGTGAATATCAGTACAGCTTGCACAAATTCCCCCTACTGTGTGGAGTTCCCTCGTGAAACATTACACTCTCGGCTGTTTGGCGCTGTCGATTGCGCTGACCGCCCCCGCGATCGCAGGTGAACCGATAACAACTCGGCAATTGCTCAAAGATCAACCCTCTCAATCCAAAGCGTCAACGCTTACTCCGGTTCCGATTTCGCGTCCTGAGCCGCTGTCTCCCACCCCTGTGACCGCACAAACACCCGCTGCGGCTCCCCGCGAACAGGAGCTTCTAGAAAAATTACGCCAATTAGAGCAAAAACAACAACAATTAGAACAAGAACTTAGCGTGCTGCGACAGCAATTAACGGCTGGGCGAGATAGTCCTACGATCGTGGCACAACCCGTAAAGCAACCGAGCACCCAACAAGTAGAACTCTCAGCGGAAGTGCTCTTTCTGCAACCGAGAAAGAGCAATATGATGGACTTTGCCATCCTCGATCCGGGAACTGCATTAGCGGTTAGTGGCGATGTTGTGCGGGTGAACTATGATGATGTGCCCGCATTGCGAGTAGGTTTAACTTATCGCCCTGAAAATACAAACTGGGAAATTGCAGCTTCTCATGTTTTCTTTAGCACTGAAGGTCAGCAGAGTGCCACTCGATCGCCTACCGGGTTTCTCTTTTCGACGTTTACGCATCCGTTTCAAAATGATTCAGCTAACACCGCAGATGCGAGTGCAAGATTGGCATATCGATCGACCAATGTAGAAGTCGCATACAAGCTGGATGTGAATTCCAGTTTAGGAGTGCGATTGTTTAGTGGACTGAGATTTTCTGATGTTGAGCAGGAAATGACCGTCGCTTATGATGGGCGAGATTTTAATCAAGCGATCGCCCGCAGCAAAAATGAATTCACGGGCTTTGGTCCAAGATTAGGGGCACAGATTGATTTGAAACTGGCTTCTGATTTGAAACTGTTTGGTCGAGGTGCAGGATCGCTGTTGTTGGGAAATCGATCGACGTTCTACGAAGAAACGGATAACTTGGGCACGGATTTAGTGGCGCGATTTGATCCCGGCAGTCAGCAGCAAGTGGTTCCGGGCTTAGAACTAGCGCTGGGACTAAGTTGGCAGCCGAGAATTGGTCGTCGATCGAACCTAAATTTCAGCATTGGATATGAGTATCAACACTTGTTCAATGTGTCGGATTCGATTCGATTCGTTGATTCTGCTAGTCCTGGTGTCTTTACTCAAAGCAAGAATGATCTGAGCTTACAAGGATTGTTCTTTTTGTTTGGCATTTCTTCTCAGTTTTGAACCTATCCGCATTGATACCCAAGTCAATTCAATCCCTCGTAGAAAACTAGTGAAACTACGAGTCAACATCACAGTAAAGCAGCATAAATTATACTTAGCTGCTTGAGCTGCATCTATTTTCTGACATCAGAGATTCTCGCTACATTTTCCACACTTCATCTTTTTTAGAGCATCATGAAAGACTTCGACTCTACTGCTTTACTGACGATCGACGATACATCGCTGTCGCTAGGAACCGTTCTGCGATACTACCAGCTATCCGGTCGTTTGCTTCCTTGGATTCGCGACATTGTTGAACAACATATTATCTTTAGCGAAGTTCAGCGACGCGATGATTTGAATGTAACGTTGGCAGAAGTCGAACAAGCTGCGGTCGAAGTTCGAGTGCAGCAAAAATTGACCGATGCAACTATCTTTCAGCAATGGTTGGACAGTCAGGGCATGAACTATGAACTGTTCCAGAATCGAATCATTCTGAATCTAAAGCTAGAGAAACTCAAGTCAAAGATTGCTGCTCCGAATCTGCAAGCGTTGTTTGACGAACAGAAGTCGCTGTTGGATCAAGTGGAAGTGACTTGTGTTGTGTTTGCAGAAGAAGCTCATGCGGGTCGATTCAAAGGGCAGGTTTTGAAGAGCCAGGACTTCGATCGAGTGGTGAGCGAATATACGATCGCTGATCCGCTAAAAGTGAGCGTGATGAAGAGTGGAATTCGGTTTGGTCAACTGCCCGAAGACGTGCGGGGATCGCTGCAAACTGCAACGGTTGGTGAGCTAGTCGGTCCCGTGAACATGGAACAGCGCTGGTGTGTGTTCCGAATTGAACAATTTTCGCCTGCAACGCTCGAAGGGGCTGTGCAGAAATCGCTTGAAGATCGATTGTTCCAGCAATGGTTAATCGATCGAGCGCAAGCGATCAACGTGAAGTTAGGTGCATCGACGGAACCTTCTGCTAATTCGGTACTGACTGCCGTATAGAAGCTTCTTTGCTTTTGTGAACTTGTGACCTCTGAGCAGTTGAGTCCTCAGAGGCACGACTTCCGTATGTTCAAAATTTGGCTTTATTTAGTTTTTCCAGAGATACAGGAGCTTACATCGTGGAACTCGATCGCGTAAATCGCTTGCAATCTGCACTGTTAGCTGAGCAACCCTCACTAACATCAAACGCTTTATCTCCATTGAGCATTCCACTTAATCCTGGTACTCTCTCTGGACTCTTTTCTAGGGCTTATCCTTCGTCATCTGAACCAAAATCGCTCGTGATTGTCGATGGCGTGTTGGCGACCGATGAACAACTCTTAAAAGCAATCAACTCGAATCAGGTAGTTGTGATTCTTGATCCGAGTCAGAATGGCATTGATCAAATCAGCAATATTTTATCTCAATATCAAAATTTAGAAGCGCTTCACATCATTTCTCACGGCAATGCAGGCTTGTTGCAGCTTGGTTCGACTGAATTGAGTTTGGACACGCTCGATCGCAATGCGTCACAGTTAGCAAGCTGGCAAAATGCGCTGGCTCCCGATGCTGATGTTCTTCTGTATGCGTGTAATGCAGCATTGGGTTCACAAGGGAATTTGTTCATTCAGCGCCTCAGTCAATTGCTCGGGGCTGATATTGCGGCTTCAGATGACATCACAGGCAGTCAAAAGCTTAGCGGAGATTGGATACTTGAAGTTAGCACCGGAGAAATTACTGCGAAAAGTCCGATCGACACTACTGCGATCGCGCTGTACGATTCCACCTTAGCAGCGATTTCATCCACTGTTGTTCAAGGACTCAAGACCGGATTGCAGCAGTTCGCGACTTGGAGCGATCGCATTGAAACCTTATCCGCCTTTACCGCCGAAATTCCGGTTGTTGGGAACTCGATCGCGGATGTGATCGATATCAGTTCACTGCTCAAAAATCGGCTCGTTGATCCGTTGGTGAGCTATCTCGATACAGATGCAACACCAACCGTTTCAGAACTGCTCGATCGCATTGGATCGCTCAGTGTACCGGTCGGAGATTTAACGTTCACCATTGATCCAGCCTCGATCGCGAGTGCATTAGTCGGCAACGATCTCAGTTTTAATCTGAAGTTTGAAGCAACTCGCACGATCACAACTGATTTCGATTTGGGAGAGCAAGCTGCAACCGATTTTGGTGTAAAGCTGAATGGTGCAACCACGGTTGGTCTTACAGGCAAAATTGTATTTGATTTTGCGTTTGGATATAACACTACCAATGGATTAGCCCCTTCAGAAGCGTTCTACATTAAAGTCAAGGAACTATCTGCAAGCGCGATCGCACAAGCGAACAATCTGAATGTTGGCTTAGAAGTGGGCTTCCTCGGTGCAGAAGTGAAAAACGGCAGTCTTAGCCTGAATGCGAATCTTGCCGCAGCTTTTAATGATCCAAATGCTGATAGTAAGCTCACGCTGGATGAGTTGCAGGAAACTTCGATTACTACCCTCGTTTCACTCACCCCAACGGGTGCATTGAATGTGAGTCTTCCAGTATCGGCACAATTGGCAGGACTGGCGCTTCCAGGAACGCCCACTTTAACGATCGCGGATGACAATGTATTCACGGGCAATCTTCCAAGCGTTAATGTTCAAGACTTTGCCCAACTGCTGAACTTCAAACAGCTTAAACCTGCGGATGTGGTGAACTTGATTCGTCAAGTCGGCGGCGCATTAGAAAACATCTCAGCGGGATTAAACCCAGAAGGCGGAATTCCATTTCTTCAAGAAGGAATTGATGCAGTTGTTGACTTTACTAAAATCATCGATGATTTAACCAATGGATTCTTTGATCAGGCGATCAATGCTTCGCGAGTTGCAGTACAGACCGGAGTGTTAAGCGCGGCTGCAAGCTTTGATCTCAAAATTAACAATGAAGCAGCGATCACCATTACAGTAGCGCAAGATGCAACAAATCGGAATCTTGATGATTTGGCTGCTGATGTCAATGCTGCGATCGCAACTGCAAATCTGGCTCAAAGAGTGATAGCAGAGCGATCGGACGATCGACTGGTATTGAAAGCATTAAAATCAGGCGAAACGCTCTCCATCACGACAGCAAGTAACAGTGTCGCAGCGACTGAACTCGGCTTTAGTACAGCGACAAGTATTGCTGTTCAGAAGTTCAACACGATTCAAGAACTGGTTGATGAACTGGTCATCCTCACAGGGTTGAACAAAGCGGGCATTGATGCAAAATACGATGCTGCTAAAAATGCACTCACGTTCAAAATTGCGAAGAGTGCAGATTTTGAGAAATCTGTAGAGTTCGATTTTAGCCAAGACATTGATCTTGGAATCGCCAGCCTCAATCTAGCTGGAGGCGCGACTGGAACGTTTAACGTGAATGCAGGATTTGCGCTAGGAATTGGCATCAGTCTCGATTTGCCCAAGGAGGGAGAAAGCTTTAGTCAACGACTGTTTTTCACCTCAGACAGTCGCATTTTTGCAGATGCAACCATCAGCGCCGATGATATTGGTCTATCCGCAGCCCTTTCGATCCTTGAAATCGGCATTGAAAACGGGACTGCATCTCTTGATCTCAATGCGGCTTTGGGTCTAAAAGATCCGACTGCAAACGACCTAGGCATCACGTTAAGTGATTTGCTCAATAATGCTGGCTCATTGAGCACGATCGTGAATCCAACGTTCACGGTGGCAGGCAGCGTTGTGCTACCGATCGCGATCGAGGGTCTTTCAGATTTTGGTCTGACACTCGGAACCCAGCCCCAGCTTGAACTTGGATTCACGCTTGATCCGCTGACGAAAACATTAGAGACGACAGCGACGGCACAAGGATTTAGTGAAATTGTCGATCGCTTTAAGAACTTCTCAGTGAAAGATGTTCTGTCTTTAGTGGGTAAGACGATCGATTTTCTGCTTGATGAAGATAACAAAGCACTCAATACCAAACTTCCATTAGTCAATCAATCGCTGAATGAACTGCTTGGATTCCTTGATCCGATTCAACAAGCTTACGGCGAAATTCAGGACAAAATTGAAGGAATTAAATCGCTGCTGTCGAGTAAACTCGCTGCGATTCGGACAGAATCGACCAAGCCAGGATTTGCAGATTCGCTTTCTGAAGAAACCCGTGATCAACTTACCCAAGCATTAGATCTTTTAGAGGGTGCAGTTCAACAGATTCCAACGGGTGTCGCTGCGATCGCAAATGGTATTCCGTCTCAAGTGATTAGTCGCATGGGGCAGGTGCGGAGATTGTTGAATGATCTATCGGATTCTGTCGATAAAACAGCAATCAAGGCTGCTTTTAGTGGATTCACAGCAGAGCTTCCCTCCGCACAAACGATCGCGAAGTTTCTATTTGAATCGTTTGGCTTTGACTTCCCAGAATTTGGAGCCGCTGTTGCACAAGTCCGTACTGATCTGAATGCTGCAATTCAATCTTTGACCGGAGCAAACACAGATGAGCTTGAGGATGCTTTGGCGTTGATGGATCAAGCAATCAGCCAAAGCAATCCGTTTACGATGACGCAAGCTTTCACAACATTGAAAGCGGGAATTAAAGCGCTTTCTAGCAGCTTATCGACAGACGACCTCAACACATTCAATGATGTCCTTGCTGACTTCTCGAAAGCAGTTCCTCAGAGATTTTCATTAACGTTTAGTGATGATGGAGAACTGCTGTTTGGATTTGACTATGACATTGCTCAATTCGAGAAAAAAGACATTCCCCTGAACTTCTCTCTAGAAGATCAAGGCGTATCGATTCCGATCGACTTCCGCACCGAAGGCAAAATTGATATGTTCCTAGGTGCAAGTCTCAGTCTTGGATTTGGTCTAGAATTCCTCACTGCATCACCGTTTGTTCAGCCGTTCATTCAAGCTTCAACAGGTTTAGAACTGTACGCCAAATTCAACGTGAATAACTTCGGCGCGACAGTTGGAATTGGTGGTGTTGAGGCAAGCTTGGGCAACGGTGAAGGAACACTCTCACTTCAAAATGGAACTGATCCTGCAACATTCAAAGTCGGTTTAAAAGATCCCAACAGTGACGGCAAAATTCTATTTTCAGAATTGGGACTCAATAGCATCGAGTTCACCACCGAGGGCAGAATCGATGTGACTTTACCGATCGCGTTTGTTGGGGTCGAAGTCGGTGAAGTCATTGCAGAGTTACCCGACCTCACAGATTTCAGCACCTTCAAACTCGAAACCAGCGGACTGCTGAACAGTCTTCAAACTGGCAAGCTCGACTTAAACACCCTGTTAACCGGAATTGATCTTTTCCTGGCGGTGTTGCAGAAAGGTCTTGAAGGCGATGTTCTAGCTCGCTTACCGATCGTCGGTAAAAATCTCAATCTTGGTGGAGCAGGTTCGTTTATCAAAGACCTGCGTGAAGAGTTCCTCGCTCCTCTACGCGATATTGTTAGAACTGGACCCGCTCAAATCGAAAACGCAATTCGAGACATCATCTATAACAATCTCCATACCAAACTTGGAATTCTCGGAGATGACAATAACGATGGTGTGATTGACCTCACAGATGTTGCAGTTTCATTAGATATTAATGTTGGAGAATTCACGATCGATTTCAGCATCGGTGGGACAAGCACGTTTGAAACCGATTTTGATCTCGGTTTAGAAGCATTCGTCTTTGATATCAAATCAACAGGTGGAGTTGCACTATCTCTAGGATACGAACTGCAACTTGGATTTGGAATCAATACGACAGAAGGCTTCTTCCTGAGAGTCCCACAGAACGAAGCAGACTTTAAGTTCGATCTGGGAGTCAATCTCAAAAATGGAACAACCATTTCGGCTGATTTATTCTTCTTGAACATTGCAGCGACAAATAAACTGCTCAACGAAGCCGACGACAACAAAGACTACAACAAAGACGGCGATAAAACCGACACCTTCCAAACCGGAATTAATGGCGAAATTGGAGTGGATCTTGTTGATCCAAACAGAGATGGCAAGCTGGTTCTGTCAGAGCTTCGAGATGTCAAAATTGCAGCCACTCTGAGTACAAGCGCAATCATCTCGCTGAATCTGCAAGCAGGGGTCGGTCAAGCAGATAGTCCCTTACCCAAAATTGGTGCAGATCTCTTTGTTGAATGGTCGTTTGAGAAAGGATTTGGAGCAGCCGCAGGAACAGGTGAATCAAGAGCACCGATCGTTTCACTCAACAATCTAGGCTTAGATCTGGGCGACTTTATGACTCGTGCAATCAAGCCGCTGCTTGAGAACGTCAATGAGTACCTGAAGCCGATTCGCCCAGTGCTGGACTTAATGGAAAAAGAGCTGCCTGGAATCTCTGATCTGTCCAAAATGCTTGGGCGCGGACCTGTTACCTTTATTGATGCAATTCGGCTGTTTGGGCGTGGAGGTTCAACGATCGCTCGCTGGTTGGAAATTGTGCGATCGGTTGATTCATTTATCCAAGAATCCGCCGAAACCGAAGGAAATATCTTCATTAGTTTCGGTGACTTCGATTTTTCCCAAGACTTACGCAAACCGGGTGACATTGATCTAGGCAGTGGTGGCTTTAATGGTGGAGTCTCTAGCATTGATGATTCACTCGGTCGTCTTAAGAGTGGTACGGGTACAGGCACAGGTACAGGCACCGGAAGCACTGGAGCAATTTCTAAGCTAAAAGGATTGTTCGGCAAACTCAGACAAATTGGTCTTGACTTTCCACTGCTGAGCAATCCTGCTAACGTTCTCGGCTTATTCACTGGAAAAACAGTTGATCTGGTCACTTGGAAAATACCAGAACTCAAAGCAGAACTCTCTTTCTCACAGCGTTTTGGTCCGCTCATTCCCCCGATTCCATTGTTTGCTAACGTTGGCGGAACGCTGGGGGTCGCTGCAAACTTCTCGATCGGCTTTGACACTCGTGGAATTCAGACCGGAAACTTCCTAGAAGGCTTCTACTTTGGCGATCGCGCAAATGTCTTTACCGGAACTGATATTGCAGAAGTCTCTCTCTATGCAACCTTCACCGCAGGCGCATCAATCTCTGCCGTTGTCGCTGAAGCAGGAGTCGAAGGAGGCATTCGAGCCAACATCGGCGCAAACTGGAACGATCCGAACGATGACGGAAAAATCTACATTGATGAACTGCTCTCGACTCCGATCGCTTGCGTGTTCGATCTATCGGGTTCACTCAGTGCATTCCTTCGAGCTTACGGACGCATCGGATTTGATACCTTCCTATTCGGCTTTGTCACACTGTTTGAAACTGATATTACGATCGTCGATGTCAAGCTGCTTGACTTTAATCTCAGTTGTGAAGAACGGGCGAAACCTCCAGTTTTGGCAGAGGTCGAAAGTGGCGTACTGAAACTCAACTTAGGCGATCGAGCTTCAAGACGCGGTGAAGGTCAAACCGATGGCGATGAAAAATTCGCCTTGAAACAGCTTGAACCCGGCAAGATTGAAGTCACCTACGCCGGATATACACAAGTTTACAGCGGCGTTAGCTCGATCGAAGGAGATGGCGGACAAGGCAATGATTCGATCCTGCTCGATGAGTCGATCACGGTGAATGCGACTCTTCGAGGCGGTGCAGGCAATGACAATCTTCGAGGCGGTGCAGGCAACGATAGCATCTTTGGCGGTGTAGGTAACGATCAGTTAGCAGGTGGAACAGGTAACGACACACTTGAAGGTGAAGACGGAGATGATCAACTCGTCGGCGGTGCAGGTGAAGACATCCTTCGGGGTGGCGCAGGCAACGACAATCTATCCGGTGATACAGGCGCGAATGATACCGCGATCGCATTTAGAGACATTCTCGAAGGTGGAGACGGTAACGATAATATTCGCGGCGATGCGGGAGATGATGAAGTCACAGGCGGAACAGGTCGCGATGTGATCTTCGGAGGTCGTGGCAATGATACCTTGCGCGGTGGGGATGACAATGACCTGATCGAAGGAGGTGCAGGTGCAGATCAAATCTTTGGAGATGCGGGAGATGATGCAATCTATGGAGATTCCACGACTGCTCCAGATGCCGCTCAAGATGGCGATGATGTGATTCGAGGCGGTAGCGGAAACGATACGATCGAAGATCTCAGCGGTAACAATCAACTCTTTGGAGATGAGGGTGATGATCAGCTAAAAGCGGGAAGTGGAACCGATTACGTTGAAGGCGGTGCAGGGAACGACAAACTCTGGGCGGGTGCAGGTGTCGATCGATTAGTCGGCGGTAGTAGTACTGCAACGGCAGCAACTCTAGATGGTGATGATGAACTGTGTGGAGAAGCGGGCAACGATATCTTGATTGGAGATCACGGCACGATCGCAAACAATGGGACTGTCACCCTAATCGGTGGAGCGGGAGCCGATAAGCTCTATGGTGCTGATGGCGATGATATCTTGTTCGGTCAAGGTGGCGATGACTCGCTTGAAGGTGCAGCGGGTAATGATGCACTGTTCGGGGGTCAAGGTGCAGATACGTTACGTTCTCAAGAAGGCGATGACTATCTTGAAGGCGGCGCGGGTAACGACATCATCAATGCAGGAATTGGTAATGATCTGATCATTGGGGGTTCTTCGACGTATCTCCCTGAAGGTGGAGCAGACGGCAACGATACAATCACTGCCGCAGAAGGCAATGATATTGTGCTGAGTGATGATGCTCGTGTTCTGAATAGCAATAATCAAGCGGTGATCTCGATCGCGCAAATGAGCACGATCGAAACCAATGGCGGCTCTGGTGCGGATACCATCTTCGGCAGTGCAGGCAATGACATTATCTTTGGTGGCGGCGGTGCAGATAGCATCATCGGTGATGCAGATGGAGTCAGCGGCGATGACATCATTGTGGGTGACGAAGGAAACTGGAGTGCCACTCAAATTCGTGCGATCGCGGGTTCGGGTGGTGCTGATCTGATTACAGGCAGCGGCGGAAATGACATCTTGCTGGGCGGGGACGGCAACGATACGATCTCAGGTGATCTAGGCGAAGACATCTTAGTAGGTGACAATGGTCAGGTCACACGCACTCAAGCTGGTGTGGTCACACGCATTCAGACTGCAACCCCGAACAGTGGCGGTAATGATACGTTATCGGGCGGCAACAATGCTGATGTGATTCTGGGTGGCTCTGGAGATGATGGTATTACAGGCGGAAGTGATGATGCGATCGACATTCTTTTAGGTGATAACGGCGTTGTGGTTCGTGCGGATGGTAGCTCTGAAGCGAATGATATCTATTCGATTGATGAAGGCATCGGAGGACAAGACACGATCGCAGGCGGACTGGGCAATGATGTGATTCTGGGTGGAGCCGGAAACGATCAACTCACTGGCAACGAAGGCTTTGACACGATTGTTGGGGATAGCGGTTACATCACTCGTAACGCATCTGATCGCATTGATAGTATTGAAACTCGACGCTCGGATCTCGGTGGCAACGATACGATCGCTGGCAACGAAGGCAATGACCTTCTGATTGGGGGTGCAGCCGATGACACGATCAGCGGTGATGCGGGTTTTGATCTCCTGATCGGGGATGGGGGTCGGATCACGCTGACGGATGGTGTATTGATGCGAGCAGCAACCCTTGAAGCGACATTCGGCGGAAATGACTTACTCAAGGGAAATGCAGATGCCTCGATCATCTTTGGTGGAACAGGCGACGACACGATCGAAGTGAGTCCTGAAGCAACCGATAATATTTTGTTCGGTGATAATGGTGTGTTTGTCGGTGCAGATGGCAGCGAACAAGCAAATGACATCTACTCCACTGATCCAGAAAATGGCGGTGTCGATACGATCACAGGTGGACTCGGAAACGACATCATCATCGGAGGTTCTGGCGGTACTGATCGAGCGGGTATCGGAGGCGATCGCATCTTTGGCAACGAAGGCGATGATCTGGTGATGGGCGATCATGCCTACCTCAGTTTTAGCGATGCGGGTGCCCTTGAGCAAATTAGAAGCATTTTCCCGGATCAAGGGGGCGATGACACGATCGAAGGAAATGCGGGTGATGATGTGCTGCTGGGCGGTTCTGGTAGCGATAACATTACGGCACATGCGGGCGATGACATTGCGATCGGAGATAACGGTGCCCTGAACTACGCGCCCAATTCTATTAATGTCAGTCTTGTGATCACCACAACCGATCCAGCACTGGGGGGTAACGATATCATTCAAGCGAACGAGGGCGATGATATTGTCTTCGGTGGTGCAGCAGATGACAGCATTGTGGGTGATATCGGTGACGATGTTCTATTCGGTGACCATGGCGAGATTGAATTTAGTAGCAGCACGAATGCAATTGAACTCGTTCGCTCAGCCGATCCAGAAATGGGTGGAAACGATGTCATCGAAGGCAATGCAGGCGGCGATCTGATCATCGGGGGTGCGGGTGGCGATAATATTCAAGGCAATGCAGGACAGGATATTATCCTCGGTGATGCTGGCGCTGTCAGTTTCCTTGATATCCAGCAGGGGCTGCAACAGGTCACAATTCTCAGCACTTCACCTGAAGTTGCGGGCAATGATGTAATCACAGGCGATGCAGACAACGATCGCATCGTTGGGGGTGCAGGTGACGATACCATTCAAGGCAACGCGGGACAAGATGTCATTCTAGGTGACAGTGGAACGCTAATCTATGACCTTCAGGGTGAAAGTCAGTTGTTTAATGTAATTTCTACAACTGCTCCAGAGATCGGTGGTAATGATGTGATCACGGGCGATGAGGGTGACGATCGCATTCTTGGCGGTGCTGGAAACGACAGCATCGCAGGCAATGCAGGCAAAGACATTATCCTCGGTGACAATGGATTGCTTAGCTATACTGCTGGAGAAAATGGCAGACTGACAATGATTGAAACCAGTTCACCGGAAATTGGTGGTAATGATTCCATTACAGGCGATGAAGATGACGATCGCATTCTCGGCGGTGCTGGAAATGATGACATTCAAGGCAATGCAGGCGAAGATATTATTCTCGGTGACAATGGAACGCTGCCTTATGTTCTAGTCAATGGTGAGAATGCTTTAACAATCATCACGACTTCTGATTCTGGGTTTGGTGGCGATGATGTCATTACTGGGAACGAAGGTGACGATCGTATTCTGGGTGGCACTGGAAACGATGATATCCAAGGCAACGCAGGCAAAGATATCATTCTCGGTGACAATGGTGTTCTCTCATATCTGATTGATCAAAATCCGAGCACTTTAGATACGATCGAGGTGCTTTCACCAGAGATTGGCGGCGATGACATCATTGCAGGTAACGAAGACGACGATATTGTCATTGCTGGAGCGGGCAGCGATCGAGCAACCGGAGACGCTGGAAATGATTTCCTTGCTGGGGATAATGCTCAAATCATTCTAGACGGTGGGCGGATTCGCCAATTTAACAGCACCTCTCCAGAAATTGGTGGCGATGACACGATTTCTGGTGGTGAGGGTGTAGATTTGATTCTGGGTGGATTTGCTCAGGATAGTCTCTACGGCGATGCGGGTCACGATCGCATTCTCGGTGATAATGGTCGATTTGACTTTGCTTTTGCAGGTGACACCGTTGTGAGTGCCGACAGTGATCTATCTACCTTAGATATCATCACCACAACTGATCCAAACTTCGGTGGAAACGACATCATTTATGGTGGCGCAGGTGAAGATCAACTCTTGGGCGGTACAGGCGAAGACTTTGTTGCTGGAGAGAACGGCACTGACCCGAATGCTCTCGCTTCTGGAGAATGGTCGATCGTCGGTCAAGGTGATTTTAATGGAGATGGGCGAGAAGATTTAGTCTGGCGCAACCGAATTCGAGGCGATGTAGCTGTTTGGTTGATGAACGGCAAGGATGTGCTAGATTTCGCGATCGTGGCTCCTGGAATTCCGTCGAACTGGAAAATCGAGGGTGTTCAAGACTTGAACAATGATGGTAAAGCTGACCTCGTTTGGCGCGAACAAATTCAGGGCGGCGTTGCCATCTGGCTGATGGATGGTAAGCGGGTGATTGATGGCTCATTCGTGCCGAGCATTCCGCTGAATTGGTCGATCGTCGGTGTTCATGATTTGAACAATGATGGTAAAGCGGATCTAATCTGGCGTGAGAAGTTCCAAGGCGACGTGGCAGTCTGGCTGATGGATGGTAAGGATGTGATCGATGCTGGACTTGTACCCGGTATTCCGCTGAATTGGTCGATCGAGCATATTGGTGATTTGAACAATGATGGTAAAGCAGATCTAATCTGGCGCGAGAAATTCCAAGGCAACGTGGTGGTCTGGTTGATGGATGGCAAGAACGTCACTGATGGTTCACTGGTTTCGAGCATTCCAATCAACTGGAAAATCGAGCAAGTCGGTGACTTGAACAATGACGGTAAAGCTGACTTGATCTGGCGCGAACAGAATCAAGGTAACGTGGTGGTCTGGTTAATGGATGGCAAGAACGTCACTGATGGTTCACTGGTTTCGAGCATTCCAATCAACTGGAAAATCGAGCAAGTCGGTGACTTGAACAATGACGGTAAAGCTGACTTGATCTGGCGCGAACAGAATCAAGGTGGAGTCGCAGTCTGGCTGATGGACGGCAAGAACGTGATCAATGGCTCGTTGATTTCAAGCATTCCGCTGAATTGGTCGATTCAAACTGTGGGTGACTTGAACAAAGACGGTAAAGTTGACCTGATTTGGCGCGAACAGAGCGGAGAAGTCGCAATTTGGATGATGGATGGAATCGATGTTCAAGATGCTTCTTTCTTTAGCGAGCGATTGACTTCAACATCAGATAACACAATTCCATCTGATGACTTGTTAATGGGTGATCACGGCATTGTTTATCAAGCACTTCAACGCGATCGCAATTACATTTCGATCAATACCCAAGCAACCGAAGGCGGCGGTAATGATATTCTCTACGGCAATCAGGGCGATGATATTCTGCTCGGTCAGCAAGGCAATGATGACCTGAATGGCAATGAGGGCGAAGATGATATGATCGGCGGTCACAATGTGATTGGGGGTGCAGACGGCGACGATCGCATGGATGGGGGTGCAGCAGCGGATGTAATGATTGGTGACAATGGCACGATCACACGTCGATTAGTCAACGGAACTTGGCAGCGGTATGTTGCACCGTTTAATAGTGTGATTCGGGATGTAACTCGCTTTGATGATGTCGATCGCATTGGTGGAAATGACACCATGAATGGCGGTTCAGGTGATGACATCATTCAGGGTCAACGCGGTAACGATCGCATCGATGGCGGTGCAGGCGATGATGAACTGTATGGGCAACTCGGTGACGATTTCATCACAGGTGGTGATGGTCAAGATACAATCTTGGGCGATGTTGGTCTGATCTCGCGCGATTACAATCCTGATGGAACAGCTAGAGTGAACTTGAATGGTTCTTGGCATCGAGACGTGATTCTCACTGATGTAGGTAGCTTGTCGGGAACGATCAGCGGCATTCAGCCTGGACAGTTCCAAAATCCTGATTTGCTCTTGCTTGCGGGTGAGTATGATGCAGCGGGTAACAAAGTGCTTGAAGCAGGTCAGTGGAAGCTTTCAACTTATCAAGTTTCACTGTTTGCGGATGGAAATGATGCGATCGATGGTGGCAATGGAGAAGATGCAATCTTTGGTCAGCGTGGAAATGATGTGATTCAAGGTGGCTTGGGCAACGATTACATCGAAGGAAATGCGGGGAACGATCGCATTGATGATCAAGGCGGCGATGACTTGATCATTGGTGATGATTCGGTGAATTTGATGCCATTTAATGCCGAGCTTCCGACTGTGACTCGCGGCATTCATTTGATTGAACAATCTGTGAATCTGAACTTAGAGTTAGGATTGTTCGGCACGATCGTGACTCCGAATATGACGCTGATTCCGAAGCCGTTCTACGGATTGCTGCCGACCTTAACGCGATCGCAACCTCTCTCTCGCGATAATTCACCCACTCCGATCATTGATGTGCTGCGACGCGCAAGCGGGAACACATTGAAGCCGTTTGTCTCAGTCATTCCGAATGCTGTGGATCATTTGGATCTGTTAGCAGGCAACGATCAGATTGCGGCGGGCGCTGGTTTAGATACGATCGTCGGTGATAACTACATGAATACGATTCCGCTGAGAACGGGAATCGGCTCGATCGATCAAAGCTTCGATCTGATGACGCGATCGCTCTATCATTTGATGTACGACTTGCAGAGTTTGGAACTTGCTGTCACGGGTCGGAGTGGAGCGCAACCGCAAGAATTCACGGCTGGCGGTGATGTGATCGATGGCGGTGACGATCGCGATTTAGTCATGAGCGATAACGGAGTCGTCTTGAGTGGAATGGTTGTGAAGTCTCCATCTGATGCTGCAACTTTGAGCCAGCAAATTCTTGATTTACAGCAAGTACTGACTGCGTTTAATGCGACAGTGAACGCGATTTCTGCTCCGCTGGGTGGTACAACTACTCAACCGTATACATTCGCGATCGGGAACGATATCGTGAGCGGTGGCAGTGGAGATGACAAACTGTTGGCAGACGATTCGATGATTCTCGAACCGATCTTCCGCAATCCGAACTATGTCCGAGGCTCATTCTGGAACTATGCACTGATTGGACCCGATAAACCTGCTCGATCGGATCTGCGTCAGTTTAATCTCAAGCTCGGTAACGATCAAATGAGCGGCGGCGACGGGAATGATCTGATGGTTGCAGGCTACAGCAATTTAATTCTGCCACTGGTCGATCGAGCACCTCAAACGAACGCAGATCGGATTCAACTGCAACGAGACTTAGAACTGTTGTCTGAAGATGCGAAAGTGTTCATTCGTGACCTTCACACCAGTACACACGGCATTAATTACCCAAGCGCAAATCAGTCTCATACCTTGATTACAGGTAATGATCAGATGAACGGCGATCGCGGCGACGATATCATGGTCGGCGATAACATTACTTTGATGATGCCTGTGATCAATCGCCAGCTTGATTTGAACTTTGAATTGAACAAGAGCTTCTTTGACTACGGCGAAGAAGAACACAACTTCAATCAAGTGATGCCACATCAATACAATTTTATCTATCGCATTCCTGGTTCCGCAGTCACTCAACTGACCGAAGATACTCTATTCGGCGGCGATGGTAACGATATTCTGTTTGGTGTGAGAGGCATTGATCAACTCAGCGGCAACAATGGTGATGATTATCTGTTTGGCGGTGAAGAAACCGATGGACTCGATGGCGGTGCAGGAAACAACATTGTTCGTGCAACGAATCCCAGTGCAGCAGATTTAATCGTCATCAATCCAACGATTCGGACACTGCTACTGAACTTCCTGAGTCCAACGCTGCAAAGAACGATCGTCGAACTCGATCAATCGAAAAATGATTTATCGATCGATGGAGATCTTCAGATCAACTTCCCGAATTAAGCTGTTTTCGCTGGGCGATTAATTTCAACAATCGTCCAGCGAATAGCATTGCGACTACTGCGATCGCGATCGATTGCCCAATCCACAATCCTGTACTTCCTAAACCGAGATGAAATCCAAGCAAATACCCTGCGGATAATCCAACTCCCCAATAGCCCAATACATTGAGCACCATCGGAATTTGAGTGTCTTGTAAGCCTTGCAAAGAGCCATATACCGCTTTTTGAAAGCCATCGAGGACTTGAGCGATCGCAGCAATGATCAACAAGGGAATTGCTAACGAAATAATCGCTGCATTTTCTGGATTTTGCACATCGAGATAGATGCCAATCACTTGTTTAGGAAAAAGTAGAACTGCGATCGACACTCCCGACATAAATAGAACCGTCATTATCAAACTGACCCAAGTTGCTTGCTGAATGCCGAGAATATCTTGCTTTCCTAGCCATTGTCCGACTCTCACCGTTGTGGCAAACGATATTCCAAGCGGCACCATGAAGATCACGACGATTGTTTGAAACACAATCTGATGAGCAGCTAAGGCGGCAGTTCCGAGTGTCCCCATCCAAAACGTCGTTACCATGAAGAAGCCCATTTCCAGCCCAGAAAATAGACCAATTGGAACACCAACCCAAGCGAGTTCCCACAGAATCTTTGGACGAATCCGATGCAACTCTTGAAACACTCGATAGTCTCTCAGCTTCGGATGCAGGAAAATATACAATGCTAATGCTAGGAACATTCCCCACAGTGCAAGTACACTCGATAACGCCAGTCCCGCCAGTCCCATTTCTGGAAAGCCAAACTCCCCAAACCCCAAGATATAGTTTCCAACAATGTTAAATGCGGTTCCTACGATCACAATGATCATCACTGGACGTGCCTGAGAAAGAGCAGAAACGGTTGCTCTTAATGCAGCAAATCCAACGGCTGGAAACAATCCCCACAGCATAATATCAAGATAGGTATTCGCAAGCCGAACGGTCGTTTCTGTTTGTCCGGTGTGAATCATCCAGCGATCGAGAGATCCCGTCACAATCATCATCGGAATGGTAACAATCAGAGATAACCAAAGTCCTTGACGTGCCAGTTGCTGAGTTCTCGTTTTTTGCCCCGCTCCGAACGCTTCTGCAATTAACGGACTCACCCCCATCACCATGCTGCTCGTCGTCGCCATAATCGAGAGATAAATAATCGCTGCGAGTCCTCCTCCCGCTAAAATCTCGGCTCCCATTCTGCCCATCATGATCGTGTCTGCAAATCCAGTCGCAGACTGAGCGACCTGAGCACTTGCCAGCGGAATCGCGAGTTTCAGAAATTCTTGAACTTCGCTTTGAATCCGACTTGGCACCCGAATCATATTCATCGTGACACTTCCTTGATTCCTTAGACTTCTAACTTAGCGGTTAATCGAATGCGATCGCATTTCTCATCACGCAGAATCAAGGAGCAATTATCGCAAGTATTAGAAATTGTCTTCTACGCTCCAATCTTCAAAGCGCAAATTTGGGACTTGAGAGAAATCGCGATAGTTCCGAGTAACCACAGTTGCATCGAGAGCAAGTGCTATTGATGCAATTCGCATATCTTTCTGCAAGCGATTCTTTCGGAGTTGAGGGTAAGTGGTCAACATCTGCCGAAACTGTCGATCGGCGAATTCATCAAAATCGAGCACAACCGTCTTTTTCACATATCGCACAACGGTCGAGAGCTTTGTATAAAGGATAACTTGTCGGTTCGCTTCAGCAGGATCATTGAGTCGCCCAATCCAACCATTAAAGAGTTCTTGAACAGTCACGATCGTAATTGCCAAATCTCTAGCTCGCTCTGCGGTCTTTGCTTTGACTCTTGGCTGATCTTCTAACAACAGCGAAACGTGATCCGTATCTAGAATGTACAAACTCGCACCCTCAAGTTTCTAAATGGTAAACGGAGGGATCGACTTCTGTATCATCTTCTATTTCTCTTTCTGCCCGAATCGCGGCTGCGATCTTGGCAAAATCTGGGTCATCCTTAAACACTCCAGCAAATTCAATCCACGGACTTTCCTGACTCACAGGTACGCGGCTTACTCCATCTGAAAAATGCCCGATCGATGATTCCCTGTGATTTTGCAGCCAATCATCGATCGCTGTCTTTATGAACTGCCAGTGATCATCGATTTGCCGTCCTGGAATATGACCCGCGATCGCTTCTTGCTCGACCACTTCGGGAGAAAGTCGAAGGTAAGCGGCGGTTTCTTCAAGCGTAAGAACATTGGAAGGGGTTGCTGTCATGGTACGACCGCAGAAGGAAAATTCTACATCGATTGTACCTAAAATAGAGCCTTAGCCAGATTTCTCTTCGTCCTGATGCGAAATGGTGGCACTCACCGCATCAACGAATTCTGTTACAGCTTGTACCAATGACTTCGGTAGATGATTACGGAACCATTGATAAACATACAGCAACGTTAAACCATTCACTTTCCTCTGAGTAAACAACTCTTCCTGCAAATCATTTAAATGTTCTAGAGCGCGATTTTTTACCTCTTTTGGAGCTTCTGCACTGACTTGAGCGCGAAGCTGATTAAAGTTCTGCTGCAATGAACTCAGATCTGCTTGCTTCGTAGACATTTCCGCGATCGAGGAGATATACCCCGCATCCTGACTCACACTCGTAATTGGAATGACTTTTAACTGATCCGCATAGCGTTTCTCACGCTGAATCTGATCAAGCAATCGTTTAACTTGAGCGTTATCAGGTTCAATCGCATGAGCTTCCTCTAATTGTGCGATCGCATCATCATTTTCACCTAAGCTATGTAGCTCTTCTGCATAGTCATACAAGGCTTCGACATAGTTATCTCTCACTCGCACTGCATCGACTAAATAAGCCCGTCGATAGTACTTTAGAGCTTGAGAGAACTGCCGCATTTCAGCTAAGCTATCTGCTAGTTCAAACAGTGCCTCGAAGTGATTTGGATTGAGTCTTAATGCTTCATTGAGTAAGCTCACGATTTTCGGAGTAATGCCCCGGAGCCGAGCCACTCTCGCAGTTTCGTACAGCGTTTGTGCTTTCAAATCGAGGTCTTCTAGTTCTCGAAGTTCGCGGCGAATTGGATGGCGTTGAACGAGCCAGCGACGAACAAGCTCGATCGAGACTCGATAGGTTGAAACACTCGGCGGAATCGAATCCCGTCGCTCTCCGGGGCGAACTCCAGAGCGAATTCCAGTCGCTCTGAGAAATCGCCAGTCAAGCAGATTATTTAAACCTTGGCGAATCGGTTCTGTGAGTTCGACACCACATTCTCGCAACAGTTCTAAAGGTTCAATTTCACTAAACTCTAAGGTCGCAATGTCTGGGTATTCCATCTGACGAGCGCGAGGAACTTCAGCCGCCGCAGAAAATACGACTCGTTCGGGCAGTGGGATGCCTTCCCAAAACCAGCCTAAGCCACCTTCACCCAGTTCGATCGCTCGTTCTACATTGGCTCTGACATCTGATCGTGTGACTCTCCAGCGATCCTCAGTTCGAGCATGAGTGAACAATGCAAAACAAATCACCTGAGTGAAATAAGGATGACCCGCAGAGAGTTCGAGAATCGCATCGATCGCATCTAAGTCATATTCCAACAAGCCTTTTGCGGGAACGGTGATTAATTGTTCTGCGCTTCGTCGATCGAGCAATCCGACTTCCTGATTGGGAGCTTCTCGGAACAAGCTCAACATCACAGGCAAATCATCTAACTGTCTTCCCACAACCGGAATGAGATAAAGATTCGGAGACTCATAAACTCCGGCTTGTAAGTATCTAAACAAATGATCTGCCGCGTCATCCACTTCTTGATTGTGCAATGAATCAAATTCGTCGAGCAGCAGCACAATGTTCTCGACTGCTAATTCTCGACACAAATCGGGAATGAGCTTTCGCAAAAACAATCGAGGATCGCGTTGAAAATCCGCGATCGACGGTAACTTAATCCGTTCTTTGAGCCAGTCGAATTGCTGCAAGGTATCTCGTGCTAATTCATACAGCACTTCACCGAGCGATTTTCGACTATCTCCTTCGAGCGACAAGGGCACAAAAGCGAAGTTTTTCAAGTCAATCGATCGGGGAATTTGTGCCAAGACTGAAGATTTTCCAATTCTTCGCTGTCCGTGTAGCAGAATGACCTGCGATCCCTGAAGCAGATTGTCGGTAATAAACTCAAACAAACGATCGCGTCCGAAAAAGCGATCAGGTTCCGTAATCGGACGACCAATGATATAAGGATTTCTTCGTTGCTCGATCGAGTAACTCATATAAGCTCGTTGCTTTAACCGCTCCGATTAACCAAATCCCACTGGTAGGGCAGCAGTTAGCTTACCCAACCAAGCCAGAATCGTTGGCACTTCTTCTTTGTGTTGCCATAACCAGCGAATCGCGTTTGTCACCGTTTCCGCTTGGCGACGACTCATCAAATTGAGGAAAGTGCGTTGCCGCGCTTGGAGGCTCTCCTCATCGCTATTTTCAATCTCCTTAACCACCCACCATTCCATCAGCGAAGATGCGAAGCGATATTGCTTTTTACCTTCAACCAATCGGCAGACGACGACCCCACGTTCTTCGAGATCCCTTAATTCTCGCTCTTTTTGACTGAAAATAACATCCGTATCCCCCAGGTCATAACGTCTCTTCAGTAACCGTCCCTTCAGGTGTGTCAGGGCGAGGAGCATCATCAAGGTCTGTTCGGTGTCGTTGGAAAAGTCCCAGTTGTCCTCGAAATAGTGTTCGGTTGCGCGTTGAAATTCGCTTGCGAACGCATCGGGATCAGGCAGCCGATTGGCACGAAACTCTCGAAATAAGAGGTATCCAGCGACTTGTAATAAGGCTGGACTGCCACCCGCAATGTCTCGAATGCCTTCTTTGAGTGCAGGTGTGAGCGGCAATCCCCCTAAAAGGGCGGCGGCATCGGTTTCACTAAACGGCTTGAGGGGTTGAAACAGGTAGTGATTGTACCAAGGTGATTCACCCGGTTTAAGTCTGATCCCCGCTTCATTCAAGCGACGAAGAGACGTGACCACTGTGGCTAGATATTGGCTTTCTTGGGAGTGGGAGGCAAGATTACGGCAATCACTCAGGAAATCGGCGGCATCTTCTTCGGTGTATTCGGGGCTGACTTGCAGCGCGACATCGTAGTCGTCGATCAGCAGAAGGAGAAATTTATCTTTTTTACCTAAAAGTCGGAGAATCGATCGTAGATTATCCTTACTTGCGGTTAATCGCTCCAGATGTTTTTCGACTTCCCGCTGAATTTCCGGTTCATCGGTCAGCGCGTCTTTGAGAATGACAAACACTTCATTCCAAAAATTTGCAGCGGTAAACGGCGAAACACTGAGACAACTTAACAGCACAATGATGGCTTTAGTTGGATCGTGTCCGCGAAATTTCCAGGTTTGCGGAGCCGCGATCATTTGCAGAAAGGAAGTTTTCCCGATGCCAGAACCGCCCCAAATCGCTAAATGTCCCCGACTGAGAATCTGATCGAATGCAGTTTCGATCTCGTTCGTCCTGCCGACAAACAGCAGCGGCGAAACGGGTTTTCCAGGGACATACGGATTTCTTAGAAAGACGGATTCGGTCATGGCAAATCAGGGGCGCGATCGTACAAGTTCGATCGTAGCCATAATTCTTCAAATCGAGCGAAGAAGACGTTTGAAAAGCGTCGTTCTTTGCAACGTCCCGCCCTGAAATAGAATTTCGGGCTAATCGGCGAAAGTCCTTTGAAAAGGACTAAGAATTTGAAGTTGGCGCTTAGTCTACTGAAGTAGACTTTCCACGGTTAGCCCGAAATTCTATTTCAGGGCGGGAGTACAACGGAGCGAAGCAACTATTTATACTTTTCAATGGCTCCCTAGGCTTTTCCAACTTCCGCTAAAGTTCGATCGATCGATGGAATTCCCGCTAAGTCCAAAATCTCAGGAATCAAATCTTCCCGTTTGACTGCCATCATGTGAACGCCTTGACAAAGATCTTTCGCCAATTTCACCTGTTCAGCGGCAATCAGCATTCCTTCTTTGAGGGGATCATCAGCTTTTTCTAATCGATCGATAATATGCTCCGGAATATTCACACCCGGAACGGCTCGATTGATGAATCGCGCATTCTTCGCAGATTTAAGCAGAAAAATCCCTGCCAGTACAGGCTTCCCGCAATCGCCAGCGATCTGAGTCATGAATTTGTCTAAGCGATCGAAATCGGTAATCAACTGACTTTGAAAGAATTGCGCTCCTGCATTGACTTTGCGTTCAAATCGCTTCTGTAATCCTGACCAACTGCCACACTGCGGATCAACTGCCGCCCCGACAAATAGATCCGTTTCGCCATCAGTGAGCGTTTTATCGTTCCAATCATTTCCGCCGTTTAGCTTGCTGACCATTTGCAACAAGCGAACTGATTCGAGTTCAAACACAGGTTTTGATTCGGGATGATCGCCTGCTTTAACCGGGTCGCCTGTGAGAGCAAGGACATTCCGAATTCCGAGCGCATGAGCACCGAGGAGATCTGCTTGAAGCCCGATCGCATTACGATCGCGACAAGCGACTTGATAAATCGGCTCAATTCCTTGCTGCAATAGCAATGCGGCTGAGACGAGCGAAGACATCCGCATGACTGCCCGACTGCCATCGGTGATATTCACGCCGTGAACCCGTCCTTTGAGCAGGTGCGCCATTTGCAGCATATGAGTCGGATCAGTGCCTTTGGGGGGCGCGACTTCTGCGGTAACGAGAAATTCACCGCGTTTGGCAGCGTTGCGGAGGGCGGAAAGGGGGGCGTGACCGAGGGGGTTTGAGAATTGCGGATAGGTCATGAGCGATCGCGAATGGAGGACTTCTTGGTTTAGGGTATCGGGCAAAGCTAAGAGTTTGAAGTCACTTACCGAAACTTTCACAAAAGAATAGTGATTTCACGCTTCACTTGATTAAATTCGTGAAATCACCGGATTTCGTCAGGTCGGTAACGTATAACCCATGGCTTTTTTAGCTTTCGTTAGAGTTTGGTTTGCGACTTCAGAGGCTTTTTCTCTTCCCGATCGCAGCACCGATTCTAAATAGCCTTGGTCGGCTCGAATCGCGTGATATTTCTCTTGAATCGGGGTGAGGGCGGTGATCATCGTCTCGGTTAACAAGGGTTTGAACTGTCCCCAACCCATGTCTTGACATTCGGCAGCAACTTCATCTTTCGTTTTACCTGACAAAATCATATAAAGCGTCAGTAGATTGGTACATTCTGGACGTTCGGGATCGCCAAAGGTCAAGCCTCGAATCGGGTCGGTCTTACAGCGCTTGATTTTGTTGCGAATCACATCGGGTGGATCAAGCAGGTTGACGCGGCTAAGTTCGGATGGATCAGATTTCGACATTTTTTTCGTGCCATCGGTCAAACTCATCACGCGTGCACCGTCGGGAGGAATCAACGCATCTGGGCGTTTGAGCACTGGAGCATCGGGCGTGGTGAATTTGAAATTAAAGCGATCGACTAAATCCCGCGTTAGTTCTAAATGCTGTCTTTGATCTTCACCGACCGGAACTTTATCAGGTTCGTACAGCAAAATGTCTGCTGCCATCAGTACGGGATAAGTGAGCAATCCGGTGCCGACATCTTGCCCTTGTTTGATGCGTTTTTCTTTGAACTGGATCATGTCTTCGAGCCAGTTCAGCGGCGTGATGCAGTTGAGCAACCAGGTGAATTCGGTATGAGCGGGAACGTGAGACTGAACGAAAATTGTGGTGTGTTCTAAGTCAAGACCACAAGCGAGATAGAGAGCGGCAACCTCGTATGTATTCTCAGCGAGGGTCGTGCGATCGTGCGGAACGGTAATCGCGTGGAGGTCAGCCAGAAAGAAATAGTTTTCATACTGGCTCTGTCCTTCGACCCAGTTCCGAATTGCGCCTAAATAGTTGCCGAGATGAAGATTTCCGGTGGTTTGAACGCCAGAAAGAACTCGCTGCTTAGTCATACCGTTTCTCGAATCGCCTGTGATTTTCTCTTTTGCTCATCATAGTGGAGGAGGCGACGCTTAGAGGAGGCGACGTTTGGAGGAGAGTTGGAAAGATAGTCGCTTCGTTGTCTTCTCGCCCCGGAATAGAATTCGGGGCTAACAGTGCGAAGTCAGTTGAAACTGACTGAAGACGCTCGGCTTGGCTTTTAGTCCCCTTCAGTGGACTTCGTTCGATTAGCCCCGAATTTCATTCCGGGGCGGGCGATGCGGCAACCGATTATTTCTCAAATATCCTCTTGGAATTTGTTCACGCCGCAAAGCACCCGCGATCGATTTTTCTCCCATATTTTCCGAAATCTAAATCACAACTTCATCGGAGATTCACATCTTTTAGTTTCGCTCAAGGGGCAATTGTTGCAGAATGTTTCTAACCGATTTGATATTGTGAATGTTCATCGACTGATTTTTAGGAATTTTTTGTCCCTTCGCGATTCCGTCCTCTTATGTCTGAACCCACTACTTCCATGCCGATTCTGTCTGATTACGATCGCTCTACTGTCGAATTCGATGAGTCGTTTGAACGCAGTCCTGTTAAATCTGAGCTGAATTACACCGATCGCTTTGTCGATCGACATATCGGAGTGCGCGGCGATGAGATTAGCGCGATGCTCTCGGTGTTGGGCTTGAACTCGATCGAGGATTTGATCGATAAATCAGTTCCCCAAAGCATCCGGATTGGGCGACCGTTACAGATTGGATCGGGTCGGAGTGAGTATGAACTGCTCAAAGAACTCAAAGCGATCGCGGCGAAAAATCAGGTAATGCGATCGTTTATCGGGATGGGCTACTCAAATTGCATTACGCCTCCGGTGATTCAGCGCAACATTCTAGAAAATCCCGGTTGGTACACGCAATATACGCCCTATCAGCCCGAAATTGCTCAAGGTCGCCTCGAAGCCTTGCTGAACTATCAAACGATGGTGATGGATCTGACCGGGCTAGAAATCGCGAATGCGTCTTTGCTCGATGAAGGAACGGCGGCAGCGGAAGCGATGGCGATGAGCTATGGACTGGTAAAGGGTAATGCCAAGACATTTTGGGTGTCGAGTGCGTGTCATCCACAAACGATCGAGGTCGTTCAAACTCGCGCCATTCCGCTTGGAATTGAAGTGATCGTCGGAGATCATCAGACATTTGAATTTGATACGCCGATCTTCGGGGCGTTGCTGCAATATCCTGCTACGGATGGCGCAGTTTATGACTATTCCGAATTCGTCGATCGTGCTCATCAGTCCGGAGCGCTTGTAACGGTTGCGGCGGATTTAATGAGTTTGACCCTGTTGAAACCACCGGGAGAATTTGGAGCAGATATTGCGATCGGGAATACGCAACGATTCGGAGTTCCGCTCGGTTATGGTGGACCTCATGCGGCTTATTTTGCGACTAAGGAAACCTACAAGCGGCAACTTCCTGGAAGATTAGTCGGAGTCTCAAGAGATCGTAGCGGTCAGCCTGCTTTGAGATTGGCGCTTCAGACTCGTGAACAACATATTCGACGGGATAAAGCGACCAGTAATATTTGTACCGCGCAAGTTTTGTTAGCGGTGATTGCGGGAATGTACGGCGTTTATCACGGTGCGGAAGGGTTGAAAAATATTGCCGATCGCATTCACCGAATGACCGCACAATTGGCGATCGCGCTTCGACAAGCCGGATTCAAACTCGGATCAGAACCGTACTTTGATACCTTGCGGGTTGAAGTTCCAGGAAAAGCCGATCAGATTTTGGCACAAGCATTAAAGCGAGGAATCAATTTACGCAAGATTGATGCAGATACGATCGGCATTTCGATCGATGAAACCACTTCTCAAAGAGATTTGCTTGATATTCTCAAGAGTTTTAGCGATCGTGCTACGCTCTCCGAAGTTCCTAAATCTCAGATTCCCGCAACGTTTGCCAGAACTTCGAGCTATCTGACCCATCCGACATTTTCGGCTTATCGATCGGAAACGGAATTGCTGCGATATATGTATCGTTTGCAGTCGAAAGATTTGTCTCTGACTTCGGCAATGATTCCGCTTGGCTCTTGCACAATGAAGCTCAATGCAACTGCGGAAATGGTGCCGATCACCTGGGCGGAATTCGGACAGTTGCATCCATTTGCCCCGATCGATCAAGCTCAGGGCTATCAAGAGCTATTCAACCAGCTTGAATCGTGGCTCTCAGAGATTACAGGCTTTGCAGGAATTTCACTGCAACCGAATGCAGGCTCACAAGGCGAATACGCTGGATTGCTCGTGATTCGGCAGTATCATCTCAGTCGTGGCGATGCTCATCGTAATCTGTGTTTGATTCCCCAGTCGGCACATGGAACAAATCCCGCGAGTGCAGTGATGGCAGGCATGAAAGTGGTTGCGATCGCGTGTGATTCTGAAGGCAATATCGATTTAGATGACCTGAAAGCCAAAGCAGAACAGCATCGTGACAATCTTGCGGCATTGATGGTGACGTATCCTTCGACGCATGGCGTGTTTGAAGAAGGCATTCGGGAAATTTGTACGATCGTGCATGAGAACGGCGGACAGGTTTACATGGATGGCGCGAACATGAACGCTCAGGTGGGATTGTGTCGTCCGGGTGATTTTGGGGCGGATGTGTGTCACCTCAATCTGCATAAGACATTCTGTATTCCGCATGGTGGCGGCGGTCCGGGAGTGGGTCCGATTGGGGTGGCGGCTCATTTGGTGCCATTCTTGCCGAATCATTCGGTGATTCCAACCAGCACAGAGCAAGGAATTGGAGCAGTCTCAGCGGCTCCTTGGGGAAGTGCGAGCATTCTGCCGATTTCGTGGATGTACATTGCAATGATGGGCGGTCGCGGATTAACTGAAGCGACTGAGATTGCGATTCTGAATGCGAACTACATTGCAAAACGGCTGGAGGGACACTATCCGGTGTTGTACAAAGGCAAAAATGGCTTAGTTGCACACGAATGTATTCTCGATTTGCGGGAGTTTAAGAAGAGTGCAGAAATCGAAGTCGATGACATTGCGAAACGGTTAATCGATTATGGATTCCATCCACCAACGGTGTCTTGGCCCGTTGCAGGAACGGTGATGGTCGAGCCGACCGAGAGCGAATCGAAATCGGAACTCGATCGATTCTGTGATGCGATGATTGCGATTCGGGAGGAGATTCGATCGGTTGAAACAGGCAAGGTCGATCGGGCAAACAATCTCTTGAAGAATGCACCGCACACAGTCGCGGATCTAACTTCTGAGGATTGGAATCGTCCGTATTCTCGTGCGGAGGCGATTTTCCCGACGGCTTGGACTCGTGCGAACAAGTTCTATCCGGCAGTGGGGCGAATTGATAATGCGTATGGCGATCGTAATTTGGTGTGTTCTTGTTTGCCGATGGATGCTTATGAGAGCTAGTTGAATTTAAGACCTCTGATTTTAACGATTCGGAGGTCTTTGATTCCAAGCTTGAGCGAACGATCGATAATTCATCCGCTCCGAACAGTACCAAAGCAATTTGTAAATCTCGATCGAGTCCGCAGCTTCTTTTAATCGATCCACCACTAGCGGTAATTGTTCTTCGAGTAAGACATCTTTCAAGTTTTCAACAATCCGTTTGTGCAGAGATGGCAACGGTTGCAGCAGCAGAGATAGGAGAACATCGATCGCGCTTTGATGTCCCGGTGAGAGTGTTGCTAATCGATACGCGAGACGACGCTGATTAATCGGATCGGTTGCTTCTGTTAATCGCTGTTCTAGCGTAGCGATCGTGCGTTCTACATTCAAAGTCTTCGGTGGCTTTGTGCTGGTTGGCTGGGTTCTAGTTGGAAGAGCCGTTAGAACTGAAAGCGCGATCGCATTCATCTCGTCCAAAACAATTAGATTTTCTGCGGCTTGCAGTTTTAGTGTTGAATTCTGCGTTGATTCGATCAATCTCTCAAGCGTTGAAATTGCTTTTCCTAAATTGAGATTGTTTTTTCCTAAAATATATGCGGCTTTACGCTGAGATGTTTCTGAATCCGTTGAATCTAAGATTGAATTAAGCGTTTCAGCAGCAATTTGATTTCCTGGGTTGATTTTTTCTAACTGATCACAAATATTCAACTTCAGCGTTGTATTTTCAATTTCATTTAGTGTTTCGATCATGGCTTTCACCGCATACGAATTAGCCTGATCAAGTGTTTTACCTAATGTATAAGCGGCTGTCCAACGAACGAATAAATCTGGAGTTGAGGAAACGAATTTTTCTAATTCTGCGATCGCGCTTTGTCGATCGGTTTGCAGCACTGCAATTCTCGCAGCTTCTCGAATTGGTGCTAGTGTTTCATTTCCAAATCGATATTGGATTAACTGGATAACAATTTCATCGAGTTTCTGACTTTGCGGAAATTCAGACAAACCGGATGCAGCTAGAAAAAAGGCTCGATGCGAATAAAAACCACCACAGCGATCGTCAAATTCAATTAAGGCTTGAATAAAAGATTCTTTTTGAGCGATCGCTAAATCAGTTCGACCCAGCCACAGGAAAATCACTTCGCGCCACTGCGATTGGAAGATTGCAAAATCCTCGAAAAAGAAGCGCCAATCGTCGATCGCTTGTGCTGCAAAATATTCTTGAAAACTGGAGTGATAAAAAGCGTAAATCTTTTCGCCACCAAGTGTTGCAACTTGATTGAGCCAACCGAGTTGAAGCGCTAACGGCATCAGATCGATTGCGCTTCCAAATGCTTGTTGAACGAACGAATCGGGTAAACGGAAGCGCGTTTTAGATTGGGACAAAGCGCGTAGTGCAACTTGTCCTAATGCGTAATTGAGTTGCTGTCTCTGAGCCGGAGTAGTTGGAAAATAATCTTGCTTCCAAGCGTAAATCGTCTCTGCGAATTGTTGATATAAAGTTGATTTTGTGTTGGGTAATGCGCCTTGAGTGAGTGACCACGATCGACACATTAACGCAAGTCTCAAAGGATTCCTCACCGCGTCTCGAATGCGTTTTCGTTCAGGTTTGTTCAGTTCTTGACGGAGACGATCGCCTAATTCTGGATTCTTTTGAAACCATCGATCGATAAATTCTCCAGTCTGTTCACGAAAACTTAGATTTTGATAGGTTGTGAAGGATTCTAAGGAATTTTTACCGTTATCCCAAACGTTTGATCGACAAGTTAATACGATATGAGCATCAGAGATCCAACCTCTGAGTTGACGAGCGATCGAGGTTAAAGCGACGCTGGCTTCGATCGCCATTTCATCGATCGCATCGAGCAACAACCAAACTTTTCCCGTACGAAATTGTTCTGCAAATGATTCTTGTAATTCAGAAGCAACACTAATTTTTCGAGTTGCTTGTTTTAGCCAAGTATTGAGTAAGTATTGTTCGAGTGTTTCACCCTGCAAATCAGCAAGAGAAATCCAAATTGGTAAAGCATTTTGATTGATCAGCCAGGTAGCAATTTGTTGTAGAAGCGTAGTTTTTCCGGCTCCGGGTTCACCGACGATCGCAATTCGCTGTTTTGCCTCTAAATGGTCGAGAAATTGAGCGATCGAATAAACTCTTTCTTCTTCCTCTTCTTGTCGCTCTACAATTTCTAATGGAACATACAATTCATGCACATCGAATGAGAAACCATCGGTAATTGTCAGCGGATTTGTCGTGAGACGTTGGTAATGTTGTGCTTCTAAACTATCTCGGCAAATCTGTACCCAAGGATTAACCGTTTCGGGTTTAGATTGAGGCGAGCGCTTAATTTCCCAAGCTTGATCAAACGCTCGTAAATTTGCGTCTCGATCGAGTCTTGAATGCCAAAAATTAAGCGTGAAATGCCACACTTCAGAACCGCTCCGATTCGGGCGATTGTCTTCGAGAATGTCAAGAAAATCCTCGAATCGTCTCAGTGATTCTTTGATTTGATCAGCGGTTAACGGCGAATCAATCAGTTTCGTTAATGTTTCTAGAAAGCGAACTTTCGTGCGAACGATTAAACGTCGATCGCTTTGCCAATGCGTTTGAATCTGAGAACGCAAAGCCTCGATCGAACACTCTTCAACGTCCAATTCCTCGTTAGCGTAATCGAGCAAGACGGTGAAAAGAATTCGCGATCGAGATTGAGTTGCAGCACCGTAGCTAGGACGCGCCATGAAATCAGATTGAATCAACTATTCGTTATTATCGCCCTGCACACAGCACCGATCGCATCTGGCGCAAATTCGTAGGCAAATCAAGGCGAATCGCTTGTTCAATCAAAAAGCTTGGAACCGGAATCGTCGGAGTCGCCTGAACTGAATAAGTTAGAATCGTTCCTTCTCCATACGGTTGTAGTTGCAAATCTGCATTGAAATCGCTAAAACTGCCCGATTCTAGAAAAAATTGAATGCGTTGATTCTGCGTTTCTAACACTTGCAGGGTGATATCAACTTGCGCCGTGAAAATCAGAAACGCCTTACTTGCCGCTTGATAAATGCGTTTAATACCTTTTTGTGCCAAAACTTGCCGAACTTCGCTCCGAGTCACATCCGGAAAATATTGCACCCAGCGTGGGTAATCGGTCACTTGTTGCCAGACCGACGGCAGCGCGATCGGTAAATACATTTTCGCCGTCACCGCCCCACCCCAAGCGGAATGCGATCGCGTATTCAGTACGATCTCACCTTGCATCAAAGCAGCAGTTTCATTCGTTAACGTCAGCATTTTCAGGCACTCCTCACATCCAATCACCCGTAAGATAGCAGGCATTCCATCAAACAAATGTTTTTAAGTGATGAAGATTATGAAAAGTCTGTCTATAGTGGTATCGCATCCTATTGAATCAGAAAATGCAATGAATCAGCCAAACAATTCTAGAGCCGTTGTGTATGTTGTTGTGCTTGCCCTCACCGCGATCGTCTGGATCTTACGCGGGCTGGGACTCTTTGCATTTTTGCCCGGATTTGTCCTCTGGATCTTGATCGGATTATCGATCGTGCTCACCATTGTGAATGGATTGATCGAGGTGCGCTAACTCCAGAAGTGGATAAATCTACGGCGAAAAACATTTCTCAAGGGAGATTGAAAATTCGACCGAGGTCGTAATAATGAGCGATATAGATATGGCTTAACTTTAACTATTATGACTTCTACTGGTTTACCCACTCGCGGACAATTGGAGCGCACCCTATCTCAGCGAGTGCAAGCCTTTTACCGAACCCAATTAGGACACCAACCCAGCCGCGTTCAGTGTCACATTGCAGATGGCAAAGTGGTGATTGTGCTGGAAGATTCAATTACAAAACCTGAAAAGCTGCTGCTAGAAACCGGACAAGAAGAACTTGCAGAAAGAGTCCATAATGACTTAGACAAGGCTTTACATCCGCAATTAACAGAACTGATTGAAGAGATTGTCGGTGTAAAAGTGATTGATATCTTAAGCGATGCCACCTTTGATACGGGGCGGAGTGGTACGATCGTGGTTTTAGAAGAAGCGCCTCAGTTGCGGGAGTCTCAAGCTCGGCGATTTAGAGAGGAGAACACGACAGCGACAGATGATGAGTAACGACAGTCTGTAAGTCATCCAGATCGTAGGGCTTGGTGAGGCAGTCGATACAGCCAGAATTGAGAATGCGATCGCGATCTTCCGTTCTAGCGAGTGCAGTCAAAGCCACGATCGGGATGTTTGCGGTAGCTGGAGATTGTTTTAATCGTTGAGCCACTTCGATGCCGCTGATATCAGGCAGTAAAATGTCAAGCAAAATCAGATCAGGCTGGTTGTGTTCTGCCATGTGGAGTGCTGCTTCGCCTGTTGTCGCCGTCACAACTGCACAATCACTGACTGAGGCAAGCTGAAATTCGAGTAGTACCAAATTGTCGAGATTATCGTCTACAGCAAGCACGATCGGCTGATTTAATGACCTTTCCAAATTCATGTCAAATCTAAGTCTAACTCAGGGATTTTACTACTTCCAACGCAGGGTAAGACTGGACAAAGCATGTTCAAGGACGGTGACATGAGCACCCTCGATTTGGTTTGTGCCTGTTACTCCGCCAGTATAGACAAATTTAATTACTTTTGGATGTTTTTCTCACTCGCCTGCAGCTTTCGTCTAATTGATCCAATAGAGTGATGTCTCAGAATCGATCGCTCTACTCGATTACTTTTGAATCATAACTTAGTCTCAATTGGTATCTGAGCACACCAGAAAAACTTAAGCTCTACGCAATATTCGGCTATTTTCTCACTAACATTAATTCTACTTTTCAATTAGACTGAATAAGTTAACTAAAGTGTGAGTGACTGCATTCGTAAACTTAATCATTGTTTATTCTCCGTTCTATGCAATCATTGCCAAAATTAGAATATAGAAGTGTTCGTTAGAACGCAGTAACGAATCACATATTTCATTTTAGTTGTGAAAGAATTCCCACTTCAGCCAATCGTAAGGGCGATGATTCATCGCTCCCTTTGTGCTGTGTATTTTTAGCGAGGTAGAGAAATGCCGATCGCAACAACCAACCCTGTAACCGGAGAAGTGCTGAAGACCTTTGATGCTCTGTCTGATGCTGAAATCGATACTAAAATTGGCGTTGCTCATTCACAGTTTCTCAAGTATCGATCAATTCCAATGAGTCAGCGTGCAGAATGGCTCTTAGCAGCAGCAGATTTGTTAGAGAAAGAGCGCGATCGCTTCGGTGAATTGATTACGCTCGAAATGGGCAAACCAATCAAAGCCGCGATCTCTGAAGTGGAAAAATCAGCTTCAGTCTGTCGCTTCTACGCAGAAAAGGCGGCTGAATTCCTTGCAGATGTGCCAATTCAAACCGAGGCATCATCAAGCTTTGTTCGCTATCAACCGTTAGGCGTGATTCTAGCGGTGATGCCGTGGAATTTCCCATTTTGGCAAGTGTTCCGGTTTGCGGCTCCTGCACTAATGGCGGGAAATGTTGGATTGTTGAAACATGCCTCGAACGTTCCGCAATCGGCACTGGCGATCGAAGAAATCTTGACTCGTGCTGGCTTTCCGCCCGGAGCCTTTCAAACCTTGTTAGTCGGAGCGGATCAAGTCGCTGGCATTGTCGAAGACGATCGTGTCAAAGCGGCAACCTTAACCGGGAGTGAACCCGCTGGAGCGAGTCTCGCCTCGATCACAGGCAAGCAAATTAAGAAAGTCGTTCTAGAACTCGGTGGTAGCGATCCGTTTATTGTGATGGCGAGTGCGGATCTGGATCAAGCCGTGAAAACTGCTGTCACTGCTCGAATGCTCAACAATGGACAATCTTGTATTGCAGCAAAGCGATTTATTGTTGTGGAGGAAATTGCAGATGAGTTTATCGATCGCTTAGTCGAACAATACAAAGCGTTGAAAATCGGCGATCCAATGTTACCGGATACAGACATTGGACCTTTAGCCACACCCGGAATTTTGCAGGACTTAGATCAGCAGGTTCAAACTTCGATTCAACAAGGTGCAAAGGTTCTGATCGGCGGGGAACCGATTCGCGATCGACCCGGTAATTTCTATCCACCCACCATTCTGACGGACATTCCCAAAGGCTGTTTGGCAGAGTATGACGAGTTTTTTGGTCCAGTTGCGTTAGTGTTTCGCGTACCGGAGCTAGAAAGTGCGATCGCTCGTGCGAATGATTCTCCGTTTGGACTCGGTGCGAGTGCTTGGACGCAGGATGAAAAAGAACGCGATCGACTGATTCAGGAAATCGAGGCGGGATCAGTGTTTGTGAATGGCATGGTCAAGTCAGATGTTAAGTTGCCGTTTGGGGGAATTAAGCGATCGGGTTTCGGACGAGAACTGGGACGCGAAGGCATTCTAGAGTTCGTCAATGTCAAAACTGTCTGGGTGAAATAGCAGATAGAAGTCATAAAAAGTTCTTTTAAATCAGCAAATCTGAGCTATCACTAAACGGATTAAATTCCGATCCACTGCACCAAGGAGATGAGCATGAACACCGCAGAACTATTAGTCCGATGTCTAGAAGCCGAAGGCGTGGAATACATCTTTGGTCTACCTGGAGAAGAAAACCTTCATGTCTTAGAAGCCCTCCAAGGTTCATCAATTCGATTCATCACGACGCGACACGAACAAGGTGCGGCATTCATGGCAGATGTCTACGGACGACTCACCGGAAGAGCAGGCGTATGTTTATCCACACTCGGTCCAGGTGCCACCAATCTCATGACTGGGGTCGCAGATGCAAACCTCGATCGTGCTCCCTTAGTGGCGATTACCGGGCAAGTCGGAACCGATCGAATGCACATCGAATCTCATCAATATCTTGATTTGGTTGCAATGTTCGCACCTGTGACGAAGTGGAATGCTCAAATTGTGCGACCGAGTAATACTGCTGAGATTGTTCGCAAAGCTTTCAAGATTGCTCAAACCGAAAAGCCCGGAGCCGTTCACATTGATTTGCCCGAAAATATTGCAGCAATGCCTGTGACTGGAAAGCCGCTTCTCTGTGACAACATCGAAAAATCTTTTGCTTCATTCCGCAGTATCGAAAAAGCTGCGGCTGCGATCAATGATGCTGTCAATCCGTTGATCTTAGTCGGTAATGGTGCGATTCGAGGGGCTGCGAGTGAGATGCTCACTAAATTTGCGACTCGATTAAATATTCCTGTAGCAAATACCTTCATGGGCAAAGGCGTGATTCCTTATCCGCATCCGTTGGCACTTTGGGCAGTGGGACTACAACAACGAGACTATATTAGCTGTGGATTTGATCAAGCAGATTTAGTGATTGCGATCGGCTATGACTTGATCGAATACTCGCCGAAGAAATGGAACCCAGAAGGCAACATTCCCGTGATTCATATCGGTAGCACTCCGGCTGAAGTCGATAGTAGCTATATGCCACTTGCAGAAGTCGTGGGCGAAATTTCTGACTCATTGCAAGAGATTTTGTATCGATGCGATCGCGATGGTAAACCTGATCCTCATGCGCTCAGTTTGCGTCCTGAAATTCGCAGCGATTATTCTCAATACGCGAATGATGAAGGCTTCCCGATCAAACCTCAGAAGCTAATTTACGACTTGCGGCAAGTGATGGGAGCCGATGACATTGTGATTTCTGATGTGGGCGCACATAAGATGTGGATGGCTCGACACTATCACTGTCATCGCCCGAATACTTGCATTATCTCGAATGGATTTGCGGCGATGGGGATTGCGATTCCGGGAGCGATTGCGGCGAAGTTGGTACATCCCGATCGTAAAATTGTGGCTGTGACCGGAGACGGTGGCTTTATGATGAACTGTCAGGAGCTAGAAACCGCGCTCAGAGTTGGAACCGCTTTTGTGACGATTATCTTTAATGATGGTGGCTATGGCTTGATCGAATGGAAGCAAGAAAACCATTTTGGACATTCCTCGTTTATTAAGTTTGGCAATCCAGATTTCGTTAAATTTGCAGAAAGTATGGGCTTGAAAGGCTATCGAGTGCAATCGGTTGATCAATTGATTCCAACTTTGAAAGAAGCGCTTGATCAAGAGGTTCCCGCTGTGATTGATTGCCCGGTGGACTATCGGGAGAACTTGCGCTTTACCCAAAGAGCAGGCGACTTGAGTTGTGCAATTTAGCGCTGAGCGATCGCAGTTCTGTCAAATCACTTGACGAATCACTGCGATCGCACTTCACCTGATTGTGTTCAATTTTTTCGATGAGCTAGTTTGATCGGGCATCCGGTAGAATCAACATTGCGTCTCCAAAAGAATAAAATCGATAGTGGTTCTCGATCGCTTCTTGATACAGAGCTAACAATCGCTCTCGTCCGATTAATGCACTGACAAGCATCAATAAGCTGGACTTTGGTAAGTGAAAGTTCGTGATCATTCCATCCACGGTCTTCCATTGATAACCGGGATAGATGAAGAGATTCGTTTTACCGCAGTACGGTTCAAGCTGACCGGATTGAGATGCCCCTTCAAGCGATCGAACAACGGTCGTTCCAACTGCGATGACTCTGCCGCCTTTTGCTTTCGTTTCTCGAATCTTCTCAACCGTTTCCGGCGAAACTTCGATCCATTCCCCGTGCATTTGATGTTGGGTAATGTCCTCCACTTCTACAGGTCGGAATGTTCCCACACCGACATGCAGCGTGATGAATGCTCGATCGATGCCTTTTTGGTCTAAGCGCTCTAACAGTTCAGGTGTGAAGTGTAAACCAGCAGTCGGAGCCGCAACCGCACCCAGCCGATCGGCGTACACAGTCTGATAGCGATCGGGTTCGGCTTCGGTTTCCTGAATATACGGCGGCAAAGGAACTTCACCGAAATGATCAATCACTTCTAACAGCGATCGACCATTCGAGGCTTCAAACTGTAGAATCCTGCCGCGTGTTTCCGGATCGCTCGACAAAATCGAAGCACTCAGTTCCACCTCTGTTTCCATTTGCGGATCAAAGACAATCTGATTTCCAGGTTTGAGTCGCCTTCCGGGTTTGACGAGTGCTAACCATTGATTCTGTTCATGTTCTTCAAGTAGAAGAATTTCAACCTCTGTCCCCGTCGTTTTATGACCATGCAATCGTGCAGGAATGACTTGAGTATTATTTAGAACAAGTAAATCTCCAGGACGAAGGATTTCGTCGAGGTCTTGAAAGACTTGGTGACGGTGTTCAGCTTGATTTGCAATCACCAGTAACCGAGCGCTGTCCCTAGGTGTAGCAGGGTTTTGGGCGATCCGGTCTTCAGGTAAATCATAATCGTAAGCCGAAAGGAGTTGATCAGCTTCCACGGTCTTAACCCTAAATGGTCGTTACAGGTGAGTGGTTAGTATTTTCTGATAATTTTGCTCGATATAAATATCAATTTTTAAATTGGGTGAGATTCCCTAACCAATATCGGGGGCTTTTCCCCTATTGCAGAACGGTATCGTGCTTCACAATAAGAGAGTAAGAAAGTAGCATTTGCTGGGTCTCGTGTTCTATGGAATTTCTCTACTGCCTTGCGAATGCCAGTCTAACCCTGAGAATTGTGGAACACTTGCACCACTCGAAGCAATTCCCGCTCAGCTTCGTGACTGTCATTCATCAAATCGATGGTTGGGTGATTCGAGTCAAGCTGTCTGGTGTGCTGGATGCTCAGACCGAAGGTGATTTTCGGGCATTTCTCAATGAGTTGGGCATTCCGTTCTCTCCGAATATTCGGATTCAAATGGTGCTTTGGGGACTAGAGACGGGACAATCCCCGATCGAGGTGATGCAGCGCTATCAAGTTGCAGTGGTGTCTCATGGAAGCCCGGATAGCGAAGAGATTGAAGAGTTCCGCAAGCAGTTTGTTCAGGGATTGGGATACTGTCCCGAAACCTTGGCTTAGTCGAAAGCATTGCAAATGTAGTCTTGAAGTGAGAACTGATTTTTGGTGAGGTGGGGGGAAGTCGCCGGAGTGGGCGGATTTCCCCTTTTTTTTGTGTAACGCACCAAAGCAACATCAAAGCGACAGGGAAGATTTTCAAATTCAGGGTGCTTGAGGAGAAATAACTGAGCAGCGGTGAGGATTTTTCTTTGTTTGGTCAGCGTAATCGACAAAGCACCGTCACTATCCCAGTTGCCGCGACTGCGCGTTTTGACTTCGACAAAGGCAATGATTTCATCTGCGGTTTTCACGACTAAATCGAGTTCGCCCGATCGACAATTCCACTGATGAGCGAGTACGATCGCGCCTTGCGACTGAAGCCATTCTGCAACAAAGGTTTCGCCCAATGTGCCTAGATCAGATGTCGAATTCGGCAGATCCACAGGTACGATTGAAGAAAGTTCTCTTTCAACGTTCCCTGATTGTTCCGATGAGTGCTATGAAAGGCTTAATTTGCTCCGTGATTGTTTTGTTTGCCTCTTGGATGATGTTCGCATCGCCTGTTTTTGCGCTCGATTACAACCGAGAATCTCTCATTGGCAGGGATTTTTCTGGTCAGGATTTGACCGATTCAGAGTTCACAAAAGCCAATATGCGCGAAAGTAATTTGAGTCATGCCTATTTAGTCGGAGTGCGATTTTTTGCGACCAACTTAGAACGGGCGAATTTAGAAGGGGCAGATTTGCGAAACAGTGTGCTCGATTCGGCGCGGCTCGTTCGTGCAAATTTGAAAGATGCGAATTTAGAAGGGGCATTTGCGGCGAATACGAAATTTGAGGGAGCTACGATCGACGGTGCTGATTTTACCGATGTGGAACTAAGACCCGATGTACAAAAAATGCTTTGTGCAGCGGCAACCGGAACCAATCCCACAACCGGACGCGAAACCCGTGAAACGCTGTATTGCGATTAGATTATGCTGATCCTGTTTGCCGAGGACGATACAGCCCAGCTAGAACCGATCCAGTCCGCCTTAATGAAAGCGGGTCACGTGGTCGATGGGGTCGAAGATGGGGAAACGGCTTTATGGCTAACGACCACGAAAGCGTATGATTTGCTGATTCTCGATTGGATGTTACCCAAACTCAGCGGCGTTGCGGTCTGTCAAAGATATCGACAAGCCGGAAAAACGGCTCCGGTGTTGATGCTGACGGCAAAAGACACCACCTTCGATAAAGTTACGGGACTCGATGCGGGTGCGGATGATTATTTAGTCAAGCCGATCGATATTGTGGAACTCCTTGCACGAGTGAGAGCGTTAGGACGACGCTCACCGTTATGGCAGGGGGAAACGCTACAGTTAGGAAGCTTACAGTTGCATCTGACTCATTTAACGATCGAGCGCAATCAAGCCACGATTCAACTGTCTGGGCGCGAATTTCAACTGATGGAATTTCTCATGCGCCATCCGCGTCAGGTGCTTTCTCATGACCAGATTGAACAAGCGCTCTGGGGTTGGGGTAGTGAACCCGAAAGTAATGCTGTCACCACGTTAGTTCGACGATTGCGGCAACGATTAGAAGCGGTGAATGCGAAAGATTGGCTCGAAACAGTGTACGGGATTGGGTATCGCTTGAACGCAGTGGAGTAGGAACGGTGTTCGATCGGAGTCGGCGGAATTTAGCCTATTGGTTTGCAGCTTCGATGGGCGGAATTTTGCTTGCATTTGCAGGAGTCGGTTACGGGTTCATTGTGCAGACTCAACTGCGGAATTTTGATGATCTGCTTTACCGTCGCAGTCGAATTCTCATCGGGGTTCAGCCAGCGATTCCGGGTGTGATGCAGCAGATTCCGATCGATTTAACTTACGCTCGCTGGTATCGCGTCGATCGACAACGGATCAAATATATTGGTTCACCTGGCGCAAATTATCTCGTCGGAACGATCGGCTTTGAATCAATCGACGGCTTAAGACAGCTAACCTTACCGATTCAGCGACAGAATCAAACGATCGGCTATTTGCAGGTTGCGACACCGCTCACACCATTGCAGCAGAGCTTAGATCAGGTGAGATATTTTCTACTAATCGGAGTACCCAGCGCGATCGCACTCATTGGCGTAGCGGGCTGGATTTTGGGCGGAGTCGCAATGCAGCCTTCAAGACGTGCTTATGCCCAACTCCAAAGGTTTACAGCCGATGCTTCTCATGAATTACGAGCACCAATCTCCGCCGTTTTAAGCAATGCTCAAGTTGGATTGATGCCGCCAGAAGATCAACAAGAACAGCACGATCGTCTAGAGCGGATTGTAGACATTGCAAAATCGATGAGTGCGTTAGTGACGAATTTACTGTGGTTAGCTCGGCATGAAGAACTCGATCGTGCTCGGTTTCAAACAATTGATTTAGTGAAATTGATTCAAGGATTAGACTATCCAGACGATCGCACTTTTACTTTGTCCTTGCCGGATTATCCAGTACAGATCGAAGCCGATCCAGAACTAATCAAACAAGCGATCGTAAATCTTTTGAGCAATGCGGTTAAGTACACGCCCATCGAAGGAACCGTCCGAATTGAACTGATCAGCAAGCAAGCCGCAATCATTCGGGTAATTGATACGGGAATCGGCATTCCTTCGGAAGATTTGCCGCATATCTTCGACCGCTTTTATCGAGTGGATACTGCTCGATCGAAACAAACCGGAGGATTTGGATTAGGGTTAGCGATCGTGCAGCAAATTGTTCAGGCACATCAAGGACAAGTGATGGTGAGCAGTCAACCTGGAGCGGGATCAACTTTTACGATCGAATTGCCATTGAAAGCACCCCGCAGTAAGCTGCAATAATCGGATAAAGATTATGCTTTGAAGTGCTCAAAAGCGATTGGAATCATCAGAGGATGTTTGAAAAGTATAAATAGTTCCTTCGCTCCGTTGCGCTCCCGCGCTGCAACGAACGAAGGCATTTCAAACATCCTCTTTGAGGACTCAGAAGAATGAAATTACACTACAGCATGGTCATTCAATGGTCAGAGGAAGACAAACTTTATTTAGTACACCTGCCTGAGTTTCCCTCGCAGCACTTTGTGACACATGGTGCAACGTATGAAGAAGCCGCCAAACGAGGGCAAGAAGTAATCGAAATGCTGATTGAAGACTATCAAGAGAGCGGAAAACCCCTACCTGAACCGCAACGGGTGATCAGTGCAGCATGACATTTTGGTGTCATATTCTTTTTTCACACTGAGAGTAGGTCAGAAAAACAACTCCTCACACATTCTGGAAACTCTCGAAATGGCTTCTAATCGTTTCTTAAAAACCTCCTTAGCTTCTCTTTCGCTCGTCTCGATCGGGGCTGTCAGCGCTTTAGTCGGAACTCAAATCCCCTCGAATCAATTTCAACCGCCCGCGATCGCACAACTTTCAAATCGCTCTAGTAACGATGAGAATTTTGTCTCTAACGCGGTCGATCGCACAGGTCCTTCGGTTGTCCGCATTAATGCCACTCGTGAGCGCGTGACTTCGAGAGGCGAACAAGTTCAGCGAGGAACCGGATCAGGATTCATTCTGCGATCAAATGGAACAATCGTCACCAATGCCCATGTCGTCTCCGGAGCCAATCGCGTCACCGTCACGCTCAAAGATGGTCGCGAGTACACCGGACGAGTCTTAGGAGCCGATCGCCAAAATGATGTCGCCGTCGTGAAAATCGAGGCGAACAATTTACCCGCTGTAACACTTGGCAACTCAAGTCAACTGCGACCGGGAGAATGGGCGATCGCCATCGGCAACCCGCTCGGACTCGATAATACCGTCACGGTTGGAATTGTCAGCGGCACAGAGCGATCGGCAAGTGCATTCGGTTTACGCAGTTCACAGCCGTTTATTCAAACCGATGCCGCCATTAACCCCGGAAACTCTGGCGGTCCCTTGCTCAACCAGAGCGGTGAAGTGATTGGCATCAACACCGCAATCATTCGAGGGGCGCAAGGAATTGGATTTGCCATCCCGATTAACCGAGCTACCCAGATCGCGAATCAGTTAACCGCTCAAGCTGGCGTATAGGAACGCTCAGCCACACGCTAAAATTATGGACGTTCTTTACAAGGATTCACTGTGGTAGAGCGTCCAATCAAAAAGTCTGAGCGCCAAGCGAACAGCGCAACAGACTCAACTTCAGCCCCCGCCGATCAACCCTCCACTGCTGAGGGTTCCACCGCTCTTCCAGACGGAAACAAGTCTTCCGCTGCCCGTCCTGTGAAGAAAGGTGATGCGCCTAGCTCCAACACTCGATCGACGGAAAAACGAGGCAAGAGAAACGATCGCGATAAAAAATCAGAAAAAGCCGATGCGCCTCCGGTTAATCCTGCATTAGCGCGAGGACCCAGACCGCCGAAGCCCTCTGCGGCTCAACCGGAGCCTGAAACACCCGCTGAACCAGAATCATCTGAGTCTGAAAGCGAGTCCTAGACGAGAGAGGAAACAGAGAATACTCTCGTTGCAGTCCCGTCTGGAGTTATTTCTAGACGGGATTGCTGTACCTGCGATCGTTGTTCTGCTAAACGCGATTAGTATAGCAAAGGTGTGAGGTATGAGGTGTGAGGGGTGAGGTCAAATTCATTCACCGCTTAGGTTCGGAGATTGAGAACGTCCTAACCGTTCTGCGTACCGCTATAAAATGGAAAAGTAGCGGTCAGAGGCAATTTTCATGAGCAAAGAAGAAGAACTTTTAGAGTACTGGCGCGAACTTCCACCCGAATCCCAAGAGCAGGTTCTCAAACTTGCACAATCGCTTAAACCTCAATTTGTTCCTCAAACGCCCCTTGCGAAAAAACTTTGGGAGATTCGTCAACGAGCGATCGCCAACGGGATGAAACTTCTCACTGAAGCAGAACTCGAACAAGAACTAGCCGATCGACGAGGCGGATATCGTGAGCCTTAAGATTGCCTATCTCGACTCTGGTATTCTAATTAATGCGTTCCGAGGAATTGATCAAGTTGGCATTCGTGCCCTTCAGGTCTTGAATGACTCGACCTTACAATTCGCCTCAAGCGAGTTTGTACGACTAGAAACCTTGCCCAAAGCGCTCTACCACCAGCAGTCGGACGAAGCAGAATTTTACGAAGCTTTCTTTGAGGCTGAAATTCTGTGGGCAAGCAACCTCGACCAAATCGTTCAAACTGGAAAGCTCATTGCTCGTACTTATGGTCTAGCTGGAATGGATGCCCTTCATATTGCGGCAGCGCTTTCCGTAGGTGCAGAAGAATTCATCACAACCGAGAAACCAACAAAACCACTACACCGCGTCAAAGACATTCACACCATATCAATTGCTTTGTAGCACAAGCGATCAATTCTTAAAATGCACATCAAAGCGGATCTTGAGTCGGAATGCCGATCGCTCTCGGAAATTCGAGGGGCGTAGAAGACGTTTTCCGCAGATATAAACAATGCCGAACTCCATGAGTTAGCGGAGTTTCAAAGCGATCGCATTCTTCTACAACGCCGCCTAATTCTTTCGCTGCATGATCAAGTGCGATCGCTTCTTCATCAGTCCATTGCCCCCGGTACAACACGGCAATGCCCCCAATTTTGAGCAATGGTAACGCATACTCTGCACAGACCGAAGCTGCCGCCACTGCGCGAATGGTTGCTAGATCGTAAGCTTCTCGATGTCCCGAACTTTGTCCAACTTGTTCCACGCGATCGACCATCGATCTCACATTCGTCAGTCCCAATGCTTTCGTACTGTCCTGCAAGAAGTTAACCTTTTTCCGAGTCGAATCGAGTAAGGTAATCTTCCAATCAGACCGAGCAATCGCCATGGGAATTCCAGGAAATCCGGCTCCAGTACCGATATCGATCGCGCTTAAATTCGATCCGGTCACTTTCGGAAACACGCCCCGCAGCGAATCCCATAAATGCTTTTCCCAAAAATCAACGGGTTCAGTGATGCGGGTGAGATTTTGCTGTTGATTGCCTTGCAGAACGAGTTCATAAAACTGTTGGAACTGCGATCGCACTGTCTCATCTGGAAACCAATCGGTCGTTGATTTCCACAAATCGATCATTTCCGGTAACGCGACTAGCATTTCACGCGCTCCACTCGATCGGTCGAAAGTTCTTCAGGCGTGACTTCTTTAAGTTCACCGTGACGCAGCGACCAACAGCGATCGGCAATTTCTAACATATCGCCCGCATCGTGTGAAACGACGAGTAAACTCCAGTGCGTTTTCAGCTTGGAAAGTAACTTGACTAACTGCCGACGAATCGACCAATCTAAGCCTGCGGTCGGTTCATCGAGTAAGAGAATACTCGGTTGGCGAATCAATTGAACGGCTAAGGCTAATCGTCGTTGTTGTCCACCGCTCAGGGCATGGGGAGCCGTAGAAAGTGGGACATGATCGAGGCTGACTTCTTGAAGCGCTTCGTGAATGCGATCGGAACTCAACTCTGGATGTCCCAAGCGCAGTTCTTCTAAAATCGTGCCGCCGCAGAAATGCCGTTCGGGAAATTGAAACACCAAACCGCACAACTGCTGCATATTCAGAAAATTCAGTTCCTGTTCGCGCCAGAAAATTTCTCCGCTCGTATGCTCTGCGAGTCCTGCCAAAATTTCGAGCAGCGTACTTTTCCCCGATCCGCTCGGTCCGACGACTAAACTCAATTGCTGCGGTGCAACTTCGAGATTGATCGACTTGAGAATTGGATCTGGGGTCGCTGTCGGATGGTAAGACAAATCGCGCAAATAAAGCATGTCGTAAATGGCTAGGGTAATCCCCAGTTTAACCCGCGTTCATCGAGCCAAGCGTATGGAACCTACGATCGCCTAAGATCGTCGTGAACCCCGATGCGTCAAAAAAATCAAACGTTATGGTGAAGTGGCTGTCCCGGAAGCTGGCTCAACAAGTGAGCACGATCGTGCTGATGGTGGGAATGTTGGCAAGTCCAACGCTTGCAAGAGATCCGTTTAGAACCAGTAATCCGCGTGCAATTAGCGATCGGACTGAAGCCGCATTTCGGGCAATTTTCGAGAAAGGCAATTACACCGAAGCGACTCGAATCTTAAATCAAGGCGATCCGAATGAGCCGCTGTCATTTGCGCTCAAAGGCTTGCTGGCTTACAACAATTATCAAGGTGAGACGGATCAAGGACGCAAACAAGCGCTACTGAGCGAGTTTAGAGGGTATGCCACGCAAACCCGCACTGTTGCCCAACAATTAGCAAAATCTGATCCGCTCCGAGGCAACCTGTATCAAGCCGCAGGCATCATTTTAGAAGCGGGATACACCGCAGCGACAGAAGGCACCGTTCGCGGTATTCCTCAGATTTTGGGCAGTCTTCAGGAAGCTTTTCGCTATTTAGATGCAGCCGAGAAAATCGATCCCAAAGATCCCGAATTGAATTTAATCAAAGGATTAATTGATTTGACGCTTTCGACCACGTTGAATTTGCCGTTATCGAGTCCGACCGATGCGATCGCACGTCTGCAAAATACGGCTCAACCCCGTTACGTTGCCGATCGAGGTTTAGCGATCGGATATCGCGATCTCAAACAGTTCGATCGAGCTTTGCAAGCGGTCGATAACGCACTCCGAGCGGCTCCCGATAATCCCGAACTGAGCTATCTCAAGGCTCAAATTCTCGTTCGCAGTCAGCGCCACGGTGAAAGTATTCCGCTGTTCCAAAAAGCTCTCACCAAGCGCGATCAGCTTCCACCTGTAACCGTTCGTCAAATTGAGCGGGAATTGCGAAACGCACAGCAACGAGCAGCACAACGATAAAATAGAATTCAGGCAACGATATTCAACTGCCTGAATTTCTATTTATGCGTATTCAGTTTCGCGAGTTTGATCCGTTTAACGTTTGGTTTTGGGTTGAGTTTAATACTGTGCCTTCGGAAATGGAGAAACAGTATGTCGAAGAGGTCTTTAGCTCCTGGTTTTTCCTTGGGAAACTGGGAGGCTTTAATGCTGAAAATTTGCAGGTTCAAGATGCGGGGCTAGAGGTCAGCTACCTGCCTTATGACGGGGATGTTGCCGATGACAGCATGATGGCGGTGATGCACAATATGAGCGACTTTGAGTATGAAAGCAACTGGGGTCGCTGCTGGTTTGATTTGGGAACGAGTGATGCGATCGCATTAGACATTCTGATCAATTCCCTCAAGCAGTTGAGCAAAGATTTTGTCACGATCGACTCACTGATCGTCGGTGGCGAGAACGAAGATTGGCGCGTTCCAGGAAGCAGCGAACCGGGTTTCGTGATGGACAATCAGCGGAATTAACCAATGGAAAAATTCTTGGCATTTAGCGAGATTATTGACTGGCAACAGCCGGAGATTTTGGAACTGAGCAAGAAAATTGCGTCAGGATGTGAAACTCAGGAGGCGATCGCGAAAGCCTGTTTTGAGTGGGTGCGCGATGAAGTTCGGCATAGCTTTGACTATCAGATGAATCCGATTACGTGTCGCGCTTCAGATGTCCTGCAATACCGAACGGGTTACTGTTATGCCAAGAGCCATTTATTAGCTGCATTACTTCGAGCAAATGGCATTCCAGCAGGATTTTGCTATCAGCGATTGAGCATTGACGACCAAGGTGCACCCTATAGTTTGCATGGCTTTAATGCGGCTTACTTGCCCGACATGGGCTGGTACCGCATGGATGCTAGAGGCAATCGAGAAGGCGTAAATGCTCAGTTTGTCCCTCCTGAAGAGCAGTTAGCATTCAAAACTCAGTTTGCTGAAGAAGCCGATTTTCAAGCAATTCTTCCAGAACCCTTGCCAGTTGTTGTTACAGCCTTACAAACTCAAACGACCTGGGACGGGATGCTTCAAAATCTACCGGACGTTTCTTTAGAACAAGCAAAAAACCTTGGTTTATAGCAGACTTAGTTCACTGCACCCGCTTGGAAAACGCGACCAATTACTTCTTCGATCGGGGGATCAGTAACCGACAAATCCGCTACCTGCAATTCTGCGAGAATTTTCGCGATCGCGTGTGTCAAATCTTCCTGCTGTACCAAGAACCGCGCCGACTGCTTATCAACTTCCTGCAACTCACCATACGCTGATAATTCCGCCTTGGTATAAGTTCGATTAAATTCGACTTTGATTTCGCGACAGGGCGAGAAACGGTCTACTAAGCCATCGAGACTACCATCATAAATAAGCTGCCCCTGGTGGATCATCAGAACGCGCTCACACAAGGCTGTGATGTCTGCCATGTAGTGACTGGTTAAAAGAACAGTGGCGTTATATCGATCGTTGTACTCCTTCAAAAATTCGCGCACTGCCACCTGAGCATTGACATCAAGTCCCAAAGTCGGCTCATCTAGGAATAAAACTTCTGGTTGATGAAGCAATGCCGCGAGTAGTTCAGCTTTCATTCGTTCACCTAGTGAGAGTTTACGAACGGGCTGATTCAGTTTGCCTTCAAGTGAAAGCATTTCAGAAAGTTCACCGACGCGGGCTTGAAGAGTACGATCGCTAATTCCATATACGGCTGCATTAATCTTGAACGAATCCGCCGCAGGCAGATCCCAAATTAATTGTTGTTTTTGCCCCATAACGAGGGTGATTTTTCTTAAGAAGGTCGATCGTCGATCGAACGGTACTTGTCCCGCGACTGTAACCTTCCCAGAAGACGGATGAATCAATCCCGTTAACATCTTCAGCGTCGTTGTTTTCCCTGCTCCATTCGCGCCCAAAAATCCTACGACTTCACCCGGTTCAATTTGAAATGAGACATCCTGAACCGCTTTTACCTGCCTGTAAGCCCGCTTGAAGAAGTGCGTTACTGTGCCTTTGAAACCTGCTTCTTTGACGGCAACAGGATAGATTTTTGTGAGTCGATCGACGGTAATGGTAGACATGAGAATAAGAAAAACTTGATATTCCAAGTTTAAAGGAGCAATGGATATGATCTTATGAATATGCGGTTGAGAACTGAAATTCAATCTATCTAAAGGGACTTCTCCAGCTTCTGTTCAGAAGTAGTAAGATTAGGTAGGAAGAATTAGTACGAATAAGAGTAGTATGAGTGCAGAGAAGTTGTCTATTTCTTTATCTCAATCGCTTGTTCAATTTGTTGAGCAGTACAAATTAGAACATGATTACAAGTCTCGATCGCAAGTGATCGAAACAGCGCTTCAACTTTTGCAGACCCAAGAGTTAGAAAAGGCTTATGCTGAAGCTGCTAAAGAGGTTGACTTAGGTTGGGATATCACGATCGCAGATGGGCTATCCGATGAGACGTGGTGAAATCTATTACGCGAATTTGAATCCGGTGATTGGATCAGAAACAGCAAAGCGTCGCCCTGTTTTGATTGTGAGTAGCAATGCCAACAATCGAGCCGCTGATACCATAACAATTCTTCCAATTACGTCAAATCTTCGGCGTGTGTACCCTTTTGAGGTATTCCTATCAGCCGAAGAGAGTGGATTGCCTAAGTCCTCAAAAATTCAAGCACAGCAGATTCGTACGATCTCTAAGCAACGACTCGAAACTGAGTTGCTCGGATGTCTAAGGGATGAAAAGATGCAGGAAATTAATGCTGCTCTTCGACTACATCTGAACTTAGAATAGAGCGCTCCTGAGATTAATAGATTTGTTTCCGTAGAAATATCTAGCCATTCAGATCTGCTTCATAAAGTTTTAATTTGTGTTACGTACAAATCTTGTCTAGGGAACCTTGAGCAGAACGAATTGTACTGAGAAATTTTCGATGAACGCTCAATCGTCAACTCTGACCCACCAAGCAAAGCAAGGAAATGCAGAAGCGATCGCTGCCCTGATGAATCGTCACCTTGAACCGAAAGGAATTATCGCCAAGGCAGTCTTACAAAATGGGCTATTACTAGTCACACTAGAAGGCTCTGAAACTCCAAATCAGTCTCAATTGTTTCCTTTCGTAAAGCAAGGTATCTCAGGATTGAGACCTCAATTTGTTCATAGAGTTAAATTGATGGGACAAGTCAAGGGAGAAGCTCTGCCAGTTTGGACGGAAGAATTTGGATTTCCAACTCAAACTGCTAGTCTCGTCGTCAATGCAGACATACAGCAGCTCGTTGATAATGACCGTTCTTCCATAACGAATTTCTCTCAAACCTCAACTGTTTCCATTCTTTCAGAAATCGACTCAGCAAAGCCAAAAAACTATCTTATTCCCTCGATCCTAGTCACGCTATTTGCATTCTTACCGGTTGGAATTGCAGCGTTGATTTTTGCTTCTCAAGTAGACAGCAAATACGGTCGCAAGGATTACATTGGCGCTCAAGTTGCCTCCAAAACGGCGAAAGCGCTCTGCATCGTTGCAGGTGCGATTGCGGCTCCGGTATACACATTAGTCACTATTAGTATCGGAGCTGCAATCATCTTGCCGTCTATACTGTATGCTGGTCAAGCCACCAAGGGAAAGCAATCAGAAGCGAGACAATACATCGGCACTCTAGCCCGGACGCAACAGGCTCATTATCTTACGGTAGAACGCTTTGCCCAGACCCTAACTGAACTTTCAAGCCCTATACCTACCGAAACAACGAATTATTCTTATAGCGTCTCAGTCATCGACAATACTGCTGTTCACCTGACAGCAACTGCAAAAACTTCTGGGCTGAAAAGTTATGCTGCTGCGGTGTATGCAGTGAAGGATAATATCAGTGGCGAGACTAATACAATTACGAAAACTTGTGAATCTGATCGCCCTTCGCAATCTGCCCCTGCAATGCCACAATTGGTTGGTTCAACAATTTTGTGTGCTCCTAATTCCTCAGAGATGACACTCAAACAGTAAAGAAAGTTGTATTGCACTGCGGATTTTGAGGTATAAGATCCCACAGTGTTTACGCAAATTGCTTCAGGCAGTGTCTTCGATGTCTAAGTCAATTCCAGGCTGGGTCTATTTGTCCGTGGTCACGAATGTTGTTTTAGGTACAACGTTGGGATTGTGGTTTTTGGGCGATCGCTATTTCACCGAACATTTGATCAATCCGCCTGCGAAACAATCGATGGCTGCCAAAGCGGTCGAGAAACCTGAAATTGTCGCTCAAGCTGCATCGATGTCATTGGGTCGATCGCTGACGTATCAAGATTGGGTGGACTTGCTCGGCAAAGAAGCGAACGCGATGATCAAGAAAAAGCCCGATCGCTTAATTGTGTTGGCTGGCGATTCTCTTACACTCTGGTTTCCTCAAGACCTGTTACCCACGGATTACAACTGGCTAAATCAAGGCATCTCAGGCGAAACAACTTCAGGACTCGTGAAACGCTTAAAACTGTTTGATCAAGCGAAGCCAAAAGCGATTTTTGTCATGGTTGGAATCAATGATCTGCTTCGAGGTAAATCTGAGCAAGAAGTGTTAGAGGCTCAGGAAGAGATCATCAATCAGCTAAAAAAATCGCATCCAAAGGCAAAAATCGTGATTCAGGCTCTCTTACCTCGTGCTAAGGAATCAATCACGACTGCAAATGCAACTCAGGTCGAGGCATTATCCAACGATCGTATTTTCCAATTCAATCGCCGCCTTGCGGGTTTAGCCGATCAAGCAGGTGTGGAATTTCTCGACTTACAGCCACTTTTCTCTGACAGTGAGGGATTCTTGCGCTCAGAACTGACAACCGATGGATTGCATTTGAGTACTCAGGGCTATCTGGTTTGGCGATCGGCGATTCAAACTTTCAATCAATTCGCGCTCCGTTAGTTTTATGATCGGAACTGTAGGCGCGAGGAATGGCGAATGGATACCAAGGCGTTTAAGCGATCGTTAAATAGTTCTGAAAATTATCACCGCAAAGGATTCGGACATGATGCAGAAGTCGCAGAATCAATGCAGTCTGAATATCAGAGCGATTTGATTCAAGACATTCGCGATCGAGCCTACACCCTAAAACGGGGCGATGTCACGATTCGACTAGCGCAAGCCTTCGGGTTTTGTTGGGGAGTCGAACGCGCTGTCGCGATGGCTTACGAAACTCGTCAACATTTCCCGACTGAACGAATTTGGATCACAAATGAGATTATTCACAATCCTTCTGTGAATCAGAAATTGCGCGAAATGAATGTTTTATTCATCTCGGTCATTGATGGACAAAAAGACTTTTCAGGAGTAGAAAAAGGCGATGTGGTAATCCTGCCTGCGTTTGGTGCGAGTGTTCAGGAAATGCAATTGTTAAACGATCGCGGATGTACGATCGTAGACACCACTTGCCCCTGGGTTTCTAAGGTTTGGAACACCGTTGAGAAACACAAAAAAGGCGATTACACCTCGATTATTCACGGCAAATATAATCACGAAGAAACGCTGGCAACGAGTTCTTTTGCTGGAAAGTATTTGATTGTTCTCAATCTAGCTGAAGCCGAATACGTTGCAAATTACATTTTGAATGGTGGCGATCGCGAAGAATTTCTGACTAAATTCCGCAAATCTTGTTCTAATGGATTTGATCCCGATCGCGATTTAGTTCAAATCGGAATTGCAAATCAAACGACGATGCTCAAAGGTGAAACTGAGCAAATCGGTAAATTGTTTGAACACACAATGCTGAAGAAATATCCACCGAATGAATTAAACCAGCATTTCTTGAGCTTCAATACGATTTGTGATGCGACTCAAGAGCGTCAAGATGCAATGTTCGATTTGGTAAAAGAAAAGATTGATTTAATGATTGTGATCGGTGGCTATAATTCCTCGAATACAACGCACTTACAAGAAATTGCGATCGATTACAACATTCCTTCGTATCACATCGATAGTGTGGAGCGAATCAAGTCTAGAACCGCGATCGAACATAAGCCGTTAAATCAAGATTTAGCGATCGCCCAAAACTGGCTTCCTGATGGCGAAATCGTGGTCGGAATCACCTCTGGCGCATCGACTCCTGATAAAGTGGTCGCTGATATTATTGAGCGAATTTTTGAACTCAAAGCCGCCGTTCCTGCGTGAGATCTTTGCTTCGTTTTGGTCGGCTTCAGCCCCCTAAATCCCCCAAAATTGGGGGACTTTGAACAGTGCGAATTTATCTTAATGGAGGAACACACTTGAACTGGAATTGTTCAGGAATGGCGTATTTAAGTTGTATTTTTCAAAGAATAATTCTTGAAGTTAAGCAAGTTTGTCTCTTCTCAAAGTCCCCCAGAATAGGGGACTTAGGGGGCACGCCCCGAAATAGTCGATCGAGAAATCATGCTCTTATTCTCGATAGAATCTTGCTCTACAGTTTGATATGTCTTTTAAGCTTCTCCTTCGCCTCTCCAGTCTGGGCGGGTGCTTTGTTCGATCGCGTTTCGACCTTCCCCGATTGGCACAATAAACCACCCGTCGATCGTGCCACGAGCGATCTGATTTACCCAAGTTGGATCGCTGGAACATGGCGCGTTAAGAGCACTTTATTCGATCTCGTGGCTCCCTTGGCTCCTGAAATTGTCACACCTGGATTCGAGAGTAATCGCGACTATGTGAATCAACCAATCGAATTCAATGTCCGATTTGCAGAACAATCGAACGGGGTAATTGCCGATCGCGCTTTTAACGGATTGAATATCGCACGAGCCTATTTAGGCGATCGAGCCGTTCTCTCGGTCAAAGTTGATCCTGATTCTCCAAATAAACAAATTACTTTCTTAAAAGGCGATCGTATTCTCACTTCTACAATCACCGGACGAGCAACAGAAACCCCCGCCTCAAATCAATTCATTACGAGCGAAATATTCCAGCAAATCTTTCGAGGATCTGCCCAACCGTATTTAAATCAAGTTGAAACAACAACTGCGTACAATTACTCACCAAATCAAATTACTGCTGATCAAATTACTGCAATCTATCTTTCGCCTCAAGATCCTGACTATTTCAAAGCGGGAAATACGCCTGTTGCCTTATATCGATATCGCTTAGAATTCTCACCATTGAATGAGTAATTCGACTCAAAATCATCTTATTTTTGTCGTAATTATTACAGTTAATTGCTGTTAGCAGCCAAAGTAAACTTTGATTTCTTAAGCTAGAAAAACATGAGTAACTTTGTTATTCTCACGATAGAGCAGTGGAAATGCTGACCACCCGCGCAGCACCTGAATTTCTGACCCGTTCGATAAAAAATCCCTTGCCCGATCGTGAGTGCTGTTGAGCCAATTGCGGCTCCCTCACCGACTTAAGAAATGCTTAAGTTGTTGGTTTTTAATCATCAACTTTTTTCAACCTCACTTTTTGAACCCACTCGATTTTTTAACTAAGTATGAATCACTATTGCGAACAATGGATTGCGGATTGGTGTCAGACCAACGGCTGGACAGATTGGTTCAAAGAACGATCGAGCTACTGGGCTTTCCCCCCGAATTCCGTGATGCCCGTACCGATCCCATCATCTGTATTGCTCTCCATCAAAGCCGAAAAAGGCTTGAGCAATCACGAACGCATTTGGAGTTTAAGCGCGATCGCGGGAACCGTTCTTGCCGCCGCTTGGGGTTATGCCGCCGCGTCTCCGATGCCCTTGATGTTGGCGTTTGTCGGTTGTGCGATCGTCTTTGCTCAATTGGATTCTGAAGACGCTTAAAACATTGTTAATTCAATAAAGCGAGGTGGAGGCTTATTACTTCCACCTTTTCGCGTATTAATATCATTAAAGAAATTACTTCTGAGCAAGAACAGTCGTGCAAGACATTGTGAGAACAGATGAAGATGCAAAAGCGCGATCGCAAGCGCAAGCATTACAGGCGCAAATTAGCGATCGCTTAAATCAGCTTTCTCTTAACGGCTTGCAAACTGTTCTAGATTTTGCTGCATTTCTGCTTGATAAAGAAAGTGAAGAAGCCACTTAAGAACTATTAGAAATTCCAGGATTCGCTGAACGATTCGCCCAAGCTCAGAAAGCGATCGCCAAAGGTCAAACAAAAACGTTGGATCAACTTACAAGAAAAATAGCTTAGAGCTTCTACTGCTTTTTGTATGATTAAGTAGACTGTTACAAGAAATTGCTTATGAAGTGGCGTGTCGTTCTTGAACCTGATCCAGAAACTGGAGATTGGGTGGTCTGGTGTCCAGAATTGCCAGGATGTACTTCGGCTGGAGAAACTGAAGAAGAAGCACTCGAAAATATTCAAGAAGCGATCGCGCTTTATATTGAACCCGCACCAGGATCTCTGCTTTTTAAACGAGCGAATCGCAGTTCTTAAAGTGAATCAATAATTCATGAGCACAAAAAACTCGATCGAACAAATTCCTGATCGAGTCCCCAATTCCTTATTTTCGTTGTGCTTAATCATCCAAAACTTGCGCTGCAACTTCCACTGCTTCAACGTCGATCGTGCCTGAGGGAGTCATCCGCTTAAACTTGCCTTTCTCAGCTTGCAGCGGCTCCCCACAGTTCGAGCATTGTACCTGCGCTTGATTAAATCCGGTCAATTCTGCACCACACACCGGGCACTCTGCCTGCACTATATTTTTTCTCACCCACCATTGGAAGACGAATATCCCGACGATCGGAGCCACGATCAGAAGTGCCAACACGAAGAGAAAGGATTTGACCAACCAACCTAGACCGATCGCACTCAAGAGCAGCGCAAATCCTACGATCGTTAACAGTCGCCCAAATCCATTGATACCGAGTTGTAGGTTATAAAGTTGATTCTGATTCACAGCGGTTTCCTCTGATGGCGCGTATCTTCATTGGAGCAGATTTTTGCTTAAAACCCAGGACGGCTTTCTCGACTCACAATAGATCTGGTATCCGTATAGAATGCCCCTGTGTGCAGCTTATTCTTAAGCATAATTGATCCATCCATTGGCTGTTTTAAAATGCTGGAAAGTTTAACGAGTCCGAACCTTCAGACGATTTTGGTGGCGGGTGCGAGTCGCGGTGTCGGTCGCGAAATTGCTCGATTATTACAACCGCACTTTACGGTGGTTGCTTTGTTGCGATCGAACAGCGCGGTGACTGAACTCGAAGCGCTAGGAGTTCAAACCGTAATCGGTGATGCCATGGAATCTGAGCAACTCGAAGCGGCGTTTCAAGGTCGATCGATCGATGCTGTGATTAGTACGATCGGGGGTTTACCTGCTGAAAGCAGACGCGCCGATTTCGAGGGCAATCGTAATCTGATCGATGCCGCGAAAAAAGCGAATGTGAAGAAGTTCGTGTTGGTGACTTCGATCGGAGCTGGTGAAAGTGTTGTCGCTCTACCGCCTGGTGCATTAGAAGCGTTAGGAGCCGTTTTAAAAGACAAGGAAAAAGCCGAACAGCACTTAATTGAAAGCGGTTTGACTTATACGATCGTGCGTCCCGGTGGTTTGAAATCAGAACCCGCAACCGGAACCGGAATTCTCACAGAAGATCCAAAACTTGCTGGCTCAATCAATCGGGCAGATGTGGCGGAGTTAGTGTCTCGCTGTTTGGTGAGCGATCGCGCAAATCAAAAAGTTCTTTCTGCCCTCGATCGCACTCAATTATTCACGCCCAATGAAATCGCAGAATTCACCCCTTAAACCGCCCAATCCAGCCGAGTGCCATTGCGCCATCGAGAACCAATCGGGCGATCGCGAATAAGAGAACGCTTTCGATTGCAAAACTCACGATCGGAACCCAATCACTCTGATCGGCAATGCCCATTTCAACGTAAGCCAGTCCGCGCACTAATCCAAACGCCAGAACTGCGCCTGATTTGAGGTGAGAATTTTGGTCTTCGCGGATGATATAGCGATAGGTGACTCCGAAGAGAAAGCCTGAAAAAATCGCGATCGCGCCGCTGACCCAGTAATTCATTGCAGGACTAGCGTACTGACTTGCTAAAAAATCATTCAACAGTGCAGTCAATGGAAAAACCAACGTCACTGAAGCCGCCGACATCACACCCGCCTTCAGTGATTCGACTCGTTCTTCCCAACTTAATCTTAGGTGCTGCATAACAGTTCTCAGTCCTAGCCCCTACCCGTTTTGCCTTATTATTAGATTTATCATCCTTTGCAACGCTTAGTTTTATCATGGATATTTTGTCACTCGGTTGGGTCGCGCTCTTATCCGTTTTTACCTTCTCGATCGCAATGGTCGTCTGGGGTCGAAACGGCTTCTAATGCTAGGTTTCACGCCCGTGGTTTAATCGCTTCGGGCACTGAAAATTTCATTCTTTAAGATCACCGTGGAATTCACAGTTTTTAACACTCTGGTTCTCATTGCGTTTGGTCTCCTCATTACTCTGACTGGAGGAGTTATCTATCTGACGATCGCAGATTGGCGCGATCGTCGTCGTCGCGAACAAGAAAAACTAGCGACTAAACCGACCAAACCGCTTTCTACTAAATCCGCCAAACGCCGATAAATTAAAAGGCTCCCTGAGATCAACTCCTGGAGCCTTTTAAGATAGATTCACCGCTAGTTTTATTATTCGACTCGGCTCATCGTAAAGGCAGAGCCAAGCTCTTCGCCGTAGCCTTCCTCGCCGTGTTCGTTCACGTCAACGCCTTGATATTCCGCATCCGGATCAACTCGCAGCGTTCCAAACACCGCTTGCAGAACTTTCAGAATCACATACGTTCCGATCGCTGCAATCACATAAGTAATCGCAACCGCTTCGATCTGTGTAATTACCTGGCTCGGATTGCCGTACAGTAAACCATCTGCGCCCGCAGCATTGACAGTTTTCGTGGCGAAAATACCCGTAATAATTGCGCCAACCGTTCCGCCCACACCATGAACCGGGAACGTATCGAGCGAATCATCAAACTGAAGTTTCGCCTTCAAGCTCACTGCAAAGAAACAAGCTGTCGCTGTAATTGCACCAATCAGAATCGCTGCCACCGGAGTCACGAATCCCGCTGCGGGTGTAATCCCCACTAATCCCGCAACCGCGCCTGTCGCAATTCCAACCGCAGTCGGTTTACCGCGCAAGACCCATTCCAAAATCACCCACATCAAAGCTGCTGCTGAAGCAGAGGTCGTCGTTGTCACGAATGCAACCGTTGCCAAAGCTCCCGATGCTAATGCGCTTCCACCGTTGAACCCAAACCAACCAAACCACAGCAAGCCCGCACCTAACAGAATGTAGGGCACGTTATGCGGTGCAGCAGGTTGACTGGGATAAGTCTTCCGAGCGCCCAGTACCCAAGCCGCAACCAGTGCCGACACACCCGAACTGATGTGAACCACGGTTCCGCCTGCAAAGTCCAACGCACCCAAACCGCCATACAGTCCCAAGAATCCGCCTTTCGCCCAAACCATATGAGCAAAAATTGGATAGAGAATGCTCGACCACAGCACGATAAACCAGAAGTATGCCTTAAAGCTCATCCGTTCCACGATCGCACCCGAAATCAATGCAGGTGTGATGATCGCAAACATCGCTTGATAGATCATAAACAACTGGTGGGGGATCGTTGCTGCATAAGAAACGACTGCATCGGGCTGACTCCCTTTTAGGTAATCGGTCGTTTCTAGTCCAACCCCGTTTAGAAATAGCCACTGCAAGCCACCGATAAACGGAGTTCCTGGCGCAAACGAAAGGCTATAACCCCAGAGAATCCAAGATACGCCGACAATTCCCATGAGGATGAAGCTCATCATCATCGTATTGAGGACATTTCTCGATCGAACAAATCCACCATAAAAGAATGCTAAACCCGGAGTCATCAACAACACCAACGCCGCTGATACAAGCATCCACGCCGTATCGCCTTGAATTGTTGCTTGATCCGCTGCCGCTTTCGCTGATTCCGCCGTTGCCGGATCAGCTAGAGCACTACCCATCACTGGAATACTTAAGAGCGCTAACGTGGTGAGCGCTGTCCACATGGTTTTCTTCAACACTGACTTTGCCTTTTGAATCTCAATGAGGTGATTCGATCTCTCAGACTCCCAAATACGATTGGAAAATCCAATAAACGCTATCGAATTCCACCAGATTCATTACAGGGTTTTTGTAATTGGGAACACAGTTTTATAGAGGTCGATTGCTCCTCTCGCGTTTTGATACCAGCAGAGTATCGTTCTTGCCGTTGAGACAGAGGTTTGTTAAAAGAATCTGTGAGTTTAACTCTCTGGCAGTTCTCGTAATATTCCGAAAAAAAGAGCATTCCTAAACTGAGTAGGAATGCTCTCCGTAAGAATGAAAATCGAGGTATCAGAAAGACCAAATTTGGTTATTGGTACTTGGTTGCTTCAGAAGCGCTGCTCGGATAGCTACTCGCTGCACCAAACGAGCTTTCCTTCGCGAATCCAGCATAAGCTTCCATGCCATGTTCGCCGATATCCAAGCCTTCGATTTCTTCTTCAGCCGTCACACGGATACCGAGCGTAGACTTCAGAATGACCCAGAAGATGCTGGAAATGAGCACCGTGAAACCACCCACCGTGATCGTTCCAATGAACTGAATCCAAAGCTGGTTGATTCCACCACCCGCGAACAATCCTGCCAACGGACCTGCCGCGTAAAGTGCTCCAGGCTGATCGCTGGGACCGACTGCGAATAGACCGAGTGCCAAGGTTCCCCAAATACCATTCACCAAGTGAACCGCGATCGCGCCGACCGGATCATCAATGTTCAACTTGTCGAAGAATCCAACCGCGAACACGACTAGGATGCCACCGATCGCGCCAATGATTGCAGCCGAAGGAACCGTAATGAATGCACAACCCGCAGTCACTGCGACTAATCCAGCCAGCAAACCGTTGATGGTCATTGACAAATCAGGCTTACCGAGAATTGCCCAAGCCACGATCGTTGCTGCGATCGCACCAAATGCACCACCCGTATTCGTGGTCAATGCAATGTGAGCAATCAACGAACCGTTACCCACGCTCATGGTTGAACCGGGGTTAAATCCGAACCAACCCAACCACAGAATCAAAGCACCCAAGGTTGCGATGCTCATGTTGTGAGGCGGAATCGCATTCGCTGACTTGTCTGAGTTGTACTTGCCAATTCTCGGACCGAGGAAGGCTGCACCCATTAAGGCTGCCCAACCGCCAACTGCGTGAACCACGGTCGAACCTGCAAAGTCAAAGAATCCGAGCTTGTACAACCAGCCGCCACCCCAGATCCAGTGACCTGTGATTGGGTAAGCGATACCGACCAAGAGCAAGCTGAAGATCAAGAAGTCGATAAACTTGATGCGTTCTGCCACTGCACCAGACACGATCGTTGCTGCGGTTCCAGCAAATACGAGTTGGAAGAAGAACTTTGCCGCAAGAGGCACACCCGCCCAGTTCAGCGATGAGAATATGCCCTTGTAGTCGGTCAAGCTTGCAGGGCTGTTGTCTGCTCCAGTCAGGAAAAATCCGCCACTGGTTCCGAGCCAGCCATTTCCGTCGCTGAACATGAGACCGAATCCGATCGACCAAAATGCGATCGTCGAAAGCGCGAACACGATTAGGTTCTTGGCGAGAACGTTGACCGCGTTTTTCTGACGGCACATCCCGGTTTCAAGCATACAGAAGCCTGCGTTCATAAAGAACACCAGGAAGCCTGCGATCATTACCCACATTGTGTCTAGACCGACCTTGAGATCCGCAGTCGCAGTCGCAACACTTTCAACCGTGGGCGGGGTTTGGGCAACAGCCGCGTAGCTCCAAAGACCCACGATCGCGACTGTCAGTGGAATTGACATTTGCCAACTTGGAGTTAACTGACTCAGTGTACGAACCAGAGCTTCCCAAGACTTAAGCAGTGCAGGTTTTTTCCTGCGGACTTGCGTTTTATGCTTCAACGATGCTTTTAACACCATGACAGGAGATTCCTAGATAAGTGAGACAAAACCGATTGTCGGCGGAGCCAAATAAGGTGTGATGCAATGACACATCTTGTTCAGCAGAAGAACCCTTAAAGTTGGAGATGTAATTCCCAAATCCCAGAACGCTTCACATGCAGTGCCAATTTGCTGTACTGAGCGAGGCTGCTTTTCGATATCCGTCCACAACCTGCTCAACTAAAGCAAATTCGCAACTGTTCACATCTGGAAATGAACGATATGCCAAAAGAAATAGATTCTTGAGACAATGTTAAATCTCGTGCATTGGGGGAGTCGCTTCTGTATATCAAATAACAAAACGTTACCCCCGTAATATTAACTTCAGGTTAAATACATATCCTGCCATTGATTAAAATCTATGGATTAGCCCGAAACTCCTGTCTGCACTAGATTTGCGAATTATTTGCGATCGCGCTTCATTCGGTGTATAGTACTTCTGTATTAAATTTCGTCTCCTTGAGTTCCTCGTCTCGCTCCTCATGCCGGAGTCGAGGCGATTTTTTTGTTTGCGATTCGCGACCTGCGCTAAAGTGAAATCATGAGCGACAAGAAAGACGAAGGCATCAAAATTGTTAGCGATAACCGTCAGGCGCGGTTCCAGTACGAGATTCTGGAAACCTACGAGACGGGGATCGAACTAGTGGGAACCGAAGTAAAGTCGATTCGCGAGGGTCGGGTGAACTTACGAGACGGGTTCGCACTGGTTCGCAATAGCGAAGTTTTTCTCCACAACGTTCACATTTCGCCCCACAAGACCGCAAGCTTGGTGTTTAATCACGATCCCACTCGGACTCGGAAACTGTTGCTGCGAAAAGATGAAATTCGGAAATTGGTCGGAAAGGTTGAACAGCAAGGATTAACGCTGGTTCCGCTGAAGATGTATATGAAACGGGGCTGGGTCAAGGTTGATCTCGCACTGGTTCGCGGTAAGAAGCTGTACGACAAGCGAGAAGATTCTAAACGTCGGGATGACCAACGGGAAATGCAGCGGGCGATGAAGAGTTGGTAGATCGAGACTTTCCTGAACGCAGAAAAATCAGATCGGGAATAATAGCGGTACTACCATTCTGTGCTGCTATGTCACCGTCACCTGAGTTCCAATCCTCGATCGATGAATCTGTCTCGACCTGGTTAGAGCGAGGCGACGAACTGTTTCAACTCCAACGCTACCGAGAAGCGATCGCGGCTTACGATAAAGCGATCGAATTTCAATCGACTTACACTGCCTGGTTTAAGCGGGGAATCGCGTGTGAGAATTTGCAGCGATTTGAAGAAGCGTTAGAGTGCTACAACACTGTTGTTGAACTTCAGCCCGACGATTATTTGGCGTGGTTTAAGCGGGGAGCAGTTTTAGAGAATTTGAACCAGCCCAAAGAGGCATTGGTTTGCTATCGGCGGGTGATTGAACTTCAGCCTGAAAATTACTGGGCGTGGTACGACACCGGAAAAGTTTTAGAAACATTGAAACGGTATGAGGAAGCGGTCGAGGCATTCGATCGAGCGGTTCAGTTAAAGCCGAGTTTTCAATTAGCGGTCGAAAGTCGGCGGCGAATTTTGTCGCAGATTCAGCAAGTCGATTCGCTGTACGATCTACCACCCGATGATTTAGAAGATTGCGAAGAAACCGTTTCAGGCGATGAGGCATCTACTTGGTTGATGCGAGGAATGGCGTTTGAAGGTCAGACACAATTTGGGGCGGCGTTAGATGCTTACAATCAAGCCGTTGATTTGCAGCCGAATGATCATCTAGCTTGGTTCAAACGAGCGACTGTTTTACAAAATTTGCGGCGGTTCGAGGACGCGATCGCAGCTTACGACAAAGTGATCGAACTTCAGCCTGAAAATTATTGGGGCTGGCACGATCGCGGAAAAACGCTGGAAGCGATTGAACAATACGAAGAGGCGCTACTCTCGTACATTCGTGCGATTCAGATTCGAGCTGATTGGCAAGCAGCGATCGAGGGACGGCAGCGAGTTTTAGCGAAGTTAAATTCGGGCGCACACCCTCAGAAACAATCGACTCCAGCGGATCACTACGGTGCTTGGTTCCAGAAAGGTCAGGTTTTAGAAAAACTCCAGCACCATGCAGGAGCGACGATCGCAGCAAATCAATCGGTCAAACTGAATCCGTCTGATCCTGAAGTGTTGCGCTGGCGTGGAAATGTTTTGTATACCTTGGCGCGATATGAAGAAGCGATCGCGTTTTACGACAAAGCGATTCAACTTCAGCCAGAGAATGCGAATTTATGGTGTTGTTCTGCGAGTTCGTTAATTAAACTACGACGATTTCGAGAAGCGATCGCATGTTTTGATAAGGCACTTGAACTTCAACCGAATCATCACGGGGCTTGGTACTGGCGCGGTCGGGTAATGGCGGAATTAAAGCGCGATCGAGATGCACTCTATTCGTACGATCAAGCTCTGAAATACAATCCAAATTTTCAGCCTGCAATTCGCGATCGCGCCAAACTTCAGAACGATTAGCGGGGTTTCGATCGACGTTTCAATCGACGATGAAACGCCCAGGAAAGCGCGATCGCGGTCGGGACACCTGCGATCGTTGTTGGCTCCGGAATCACTTCCGACGAATTGGTAAAAGTCACCCTGGCATCCGCGATTCCAGACCCACCGAAGTAACTAAATTGACCCTGATTAGCACCGCTCAATCCGCTGATGGCGATCAAGGTTGATTCATTCCCCGTTCCGAAGTCAAAATAACTCAACTGATAGCCCCCAGTTCCAGTCCGATTAAATACGAAGATCGGAGTATCCCGTGGAGCCGCACCGCGAAAGACTGGAAGACTGGTGTAGCGATTGCCGAAAAAATCGATCAAGAGACTCGTCGGCTGGCGTGTGAAATAGACAGGGCGACTCATCGTATTGTAAAACGGATTACTCACACCAAACTGAATCAGATTGGTGTCAAACGTCAATCTGCCAAATCCTCTCGTTCCAATCGGTGGAGCTGAAGGTGGAAGGACTGTTTCACCTGGCGGTCTTGTAAGACGATCGATAGTAAATTCAAATTCTTGCGTCAAAGTAGCGGCTTGAAGCGATGAAGCGAAGCCTAGCCAACCGAATCCGGTGAATAAGGCTACCGATAAAAGCGTTTTCATAATTCAGATGAATGCGATCGCCCAATTCTAGAAAATGCTGAAACGCAATTCCACTGTTTGAAGTCTGCAAATTTACACGATCCTGAGTACAAATCAACTCGATCGTGAACTGGAGCGATAGAATCGTTAAGGACTATTTCTTCGCCCTCCGAATGCCAAAGCGTGTTAGCAAATCCAAAAGCTCCGAATCTCCCGTATTAAGTCCCGATTTGGGAGCCGAAATCGAATCGAACGGGTCGAAAAACGCTACGAGAAAAATCGTTTCGCTCAATTCAATTCGGATTCGCGGCGCACGCCAGCATAATTTGAAAAATGTGGATCTCGAATTGCCACGAGATCAGTTGATTGTGTTCACGGGCGTTTCAGGATCAGGAAAGTCTTCTCTGGCGTTCGATACGATTTTTGCAGAGGGACAGCGGCGATATGTTGAATCTCTGAGTGCTTATGCACGTCAATTTTTAGGACAAGTTGATAAGCCCGATGTTGATGCGATCGAGGGTCTCAGTCCAGCCATTTCGATCGATCAAAAATCGACTTCGCACAATCCGCGATCGACGGTCGGAACTGTGACCGAAATTTACGACTATATGCGCTTGCTGTATGGTCGAGCAGGTAATCCTCATTGTCCAATTTGCGATCGATCAATTTCACCGCAAACGATCGATCAAATGGTCGATCGAGTGATGGAACTCCCGGATCGAACTCGGTTTCAAATTCTCGCGCCTGTGGTTCGAGGCAAGAAAGGAACGCATCGTAAACTGATTTCAGGACTTGCAGCAGAAGGATTTGTGCGAGTTCGGATCGATGGAGAAGTTCGGGAATTAAGTGACTCGATCGAGCTTGATAAAAATCAATTGCACACGATCGAAGTCGTGGTCGATCGCTTAGTGAAAAAGGACGATATGCAAGAACGTCTTAGCGATTCGCTGACGACTTGTTTAAAGCGATCGGGCGGAATTGCGGTAGTCGATCTAATGCAGGAAGGCTCAGAAGAGCAGCCATCAGAACTCGTTTTTTCTGAGAATTTCGCCTGCCCAGAACACGGCGCAGTGATGGAAGAACTGTCTCCCCGGTTGTTCTCGTTTAACTCGCCGTATGGAGCCTGTCCAAACTGTCATGGAATCGGCAGCCATCGCACGTTTTCACCTGAGTTGATTATTCCGAATCCGAATCTTCCGGTTTATGCGTCGATCGCGCCTTGGTCAGACAAAGACAATACCTATTATTTGTCACTGATTTGCAGTGTCGCTGAGGCTTTCGGTTTCGATATTCAAACACCTTGGAATCAACTCACTCCAGAACAACAGCACGTCATGTTGTTTGGTTCCAAAGATCCGATTTGGATCGAAGTCGATTCGCGGTATCGGGAAAATAAAGGCTATCACCGTCGATATGAAGGGGCGATTCCGTTGCTCGATCGACAATATCAAGAAGCGAGTTCTGACCTGTACAAACAGAAGTTAGAACAATATTTGATCGATCAAGCTTGTGATATGTGCGGCGGAAAACGATTAAAGCCGGAATCGCTTGCAGTGCGGTTAGGACAATATCGAATTCATGAATTTACAGGCGTTTCGATTCGGGAATGTTTGGATCGAGTTGAAAATTTAGAGTTGAGCGATCGACAAGCGCAAATCGGGGATCTCGTTCTGCGAGAGATCAAAGCGAGATTGCAGTTTTTGTTAGATGTTGGCTTGGATTATTTAACGCTCGATCGCACTGCGATGACGCTTTCCGGTGGTGAAGCGCAACGGATTCGATTAGCAACCCAAATCGGCGCAGGACTCACAGGCGTTCTGTACGTTCTAGACGAGCCGAGCATCGGACTGCACCAGCGCGATAACACTCGATTGCTCAATACATTGACCAAACTGCGCGATCTAGGAAATACTTTGATCGTCGTCGAACACGATGAAGAAACGATTCGGGCAGCGGATCATCTAGTCGATATTGGACCTGGTGCAGGCGTTCACGGTGGACGAATTGTGGCTCAAGGCGATTTAGACACGCTCTTGAATGCAGAAGAATCGCTAACCGGAGCTTATCTTTCCGGTCGTCGATCGATTCAAACTCCCGCAGAACGTCGAGAAGGAAATGGTCGATCGCTAATCATCCGTGATGCTATCCGCAATAATCTCAAACAGGTCGATGTCGAATTTCCACTGGGTAAATTAGTCTGCGTTACAGGCGTTTCCGGCTCTGGAAAATCCACGCTAATTAACGAACTGCTTTATCCTGCAATTCAGCATCATTTCGGGCAAAAGGTTCCTCAGCCGAAAGAGATGAAGCCTGTAAAAGGTTTGGATGCGTTAGATAAAGCGATCGTGATTGATCAATCTCCGATCGGGCGCACTCCTCGATCGAATCCTGCCACTTACACAGGCGTTTTCGATTGCATTCGCGATGTCTTTTCCGAAACGATCGAAGCCAAAGCCAGAGGCTACAAACCCGGTCAATTCTCGTTTAACGTCAAGGGCGGACGCTGTGAAGCCTGTAGCGGTCAAGGCGTGAACGTGATCGAAATGAATTTCCTTCCCGATGTATATGTGCAATGCGATGTATGCAAAGGGGCACGATACAACCGCGAAACGTTGCAGGTGAAATTCAAAGGAAAATCGATCGCAGATGTCTTAAGCATGACGGTCGAAGAAGGAGCCGAATTCTTCCAGAACATTCCTCAAGCTGCGAATCGGCTTCAAACTCTAGTCGATGTTGGTCTTGGCTATATGCGCCTCGGTCAAACGGCTCCAACGCTCTCCGGTGGGGAAGCGCAACGGGTCAAACTCGCGACCGAACTTTCTCGACGCGCCACCGGAAAAACACTCTATCTAATTGATGAACCCACGACCGGATTATCGTTCTACGATGTTCACAAACTTCTCGATGTGATCCAGCGATTAGTCGATAAAGGCAATTCGGTCTTGGTGATCGAACACAATTTAGACGTGATTCGATGTTCAGATTGGATTATTGATCTCGGTCCTGAAGGCGGCGATCGAGGCGGCGAAATTGTTGCGATCGGAACACCCGAAGAAGTTGCAAAAAACCCGCGTTCTTACACGGGTCAATACCTTCAGCCAGTTCTAAAACAATACCCATCGGGATCATGATCGAAACTTGGACACACGATCGCATTTTCACAAACGGAATCAATCTGCATTACATCACTCAAGGCGAAGGTGATTTAATTCTATTTCTGCATGGCTTTCCTGAATTCTGGTATTCGTGGCGCAAACAAATTCCAGAATTTGCCAAAGATCATAAAGCGGTTGCGATCGACCTTCGAGGCTACAACGACAGCGATAAACCTGCTGGAAATGATGCCTATCGTATGTCCGAATTTGTCGAAGACGTGAAAGGCGTGATCGAAGGATTAGGCTATCAGCGCTGTACGCTTGTGGGGCACGATTGGGGAGGTGCGATCGCTTGGAATTTCGCCTACGCTTATCCTCAAATGCTGGATAAATTGATCATTCTAAATCTTCCTCATCCTGCTAAATTTTCACAAGGATTAACGACACCCCAACAGCCACTAAAAAGCTGGTATGTCTTCTTTTTCCAAGTTCCAGGTGTGCCGGAATTTCTAATTCAGCTAAACGATTACAAGGTTCTAGAATCTGCGTTTCTAGGAATGGCAGTCAATAAAAATGCGTTTACGAAAGAAGACATTGAGCAGTATAAAAACGCGTTGGCAAAACGCGGTGCTTTAACTGCAACCATCAATTACTATCGCAACGCTTTTCAGTCTGGAATTGTCGGGAAAAATTGGGGCGTTCTCAATGTACCAACCCTGATGATTTGGGGAGAAGAAGACACTGCACTCGGCAAAGAATTAACGTATGGAACTGAGCAATACGTAAAAGATTTTCGGATTCGGTATATTCCTAAATGTAGCCATTGGGTTCAGCAAGAACAGCCCGAATTAGTGAATCAATACATTCGAGAATTTATCTAATAAAAAGCCGGATCGTTTTAGATCCGGCTTTTCATTACTTACTAACTAGAACTTGTTCGCTTTCTTCAACGGGGCTTTCCATTATTTCAAATACTTTTTCCATCCCGGTCAGTTCTAAAAGCATTCTAATTCGCTCATTGATTGATTGCAGAAGCATCGGTTTACCTGCTTCACGCGATCGCTTAAATGCAATCACCAACGCCATCAAACCAGGACTACTCATGAACTCAACCTTCGCAAAATCCACGAGAATCACAGCCGCATCCGAATGAACGGCTTCTTCCACTTGCTCCTGGAATTGTGCGATCGCCATATCATCTAACGTTTCTGGGAACTGAATGGTCCGAGTTAATAATTCCATACCCCACAACCTAACTACTAAACGATGATAGAAAACTCCCAGCTTAATAGATGCTAGGCAAAACCGGATTCGCTGCAAAACATTAATTATGCTTATCTGAATGTAGCGGTTGGCTATTGCCTTTACCTCTATCTCAAGATGTAGCCGAAAGTCTTCCTTTTCAATACTTGAACTCTAACAGTAGACTCCACTCTACAGTCAATTAGAGAAAGCGATCGTAGTGCTGAATACGATCTATATGAAAGTCGAAATAAGTTCGAGAATTTTGAATCAAACTCAGCGATAAATTGCAGTCAATCTAACAGTTTCAAGGTAGCTTAGATTACTCGATCACAATGAATTGAAATCGCGATTCCATCTCTACCCATTGAAAGAGAAATATCTTGCTTCTATAGATAGACAGCAGAATCTAGAGCGAACAGTACTATAAGAATCATGAAGCGTTTGGAACTTTAGATATGCAAACTCCTCCTAGCACGACCGATTTACCGATTTCTACCGCATACAATGGCAAAGACCGCAACGCATTCTTGTTTGGTTGGACTCCCCAAGCCGAACTGTGGAATGGTCGGTTCGCAATGATTGGTTTTCTCGCATATCTCCTTTGGGATTTAGCTGGTTATAGTGTTGTTCGTGATTTGTTGCACTTAGTTGGATAATTACAATTAAATGAATTATTCGGGTGTGAAGAGACTAGCCTTCACACCCGTTTTTACATGAAAAAAGCCGCATTCTTAAAATGCAGCTTGACGGGAGTTATTCAACTTGACCGATCGCTTTATTCACATCTGTTGGCTTTGCATATTCCTCATCCGGTAAATCCTGCAACAGTGCTTTCAATTCCTCATCTGCACCATTTTTTTCTGCGTGTTTAATCACATCTTCTTTTGTTGCTGGATAATCGAGTCCTTTGAGATGTTTTTGAACATCGATCGGATTGACTTTCGCCATAACGCTTCTCCAAAGTTACATTACGTAAAGCGTAATTCCAACCACTGCTTAATACTTCGATCTATAGTGCCGTTTCAGGTTCTATCTTCTTACAGACGGCAAAACAAAAACCCTGCCAATCTGACAGGGTTAAATGAGGCTTACCAAACTGGAGCAAACATAAAACTGTTCGCTTAGCAGACTTGAAGCATAAACCAAATGATTGTTCCTGAGACCTCGCTTATTTTCGGGCGAGGTCTCAGCGAGTTTTAGAACGTGAAGGTCGTTCTAATCGTACCAATCACAACATCATCGTTCGCTTCGTTCTGACCTGGATTCACAACCCAGATCACACCCGGAGTCACCGAGATATTATCGGTCAATTGGTACTTGTAGAAGCCTTCAAAGTGGAGCGGAATATCGTTCCGCAAGCCAGCACCAGGATTGCCTACATAAGGCTCTGCACCAGCAACGAATCCAAGCAAGTTACCTTTCTTACCAAAGTCAGGGAACGCCAAGCCAACGCCGTAAGTCCAGATGTCTTTCTGTCCTTCTCCGTCATCCACAAAATTTGCGTTGATCAACGAACCGAATGCGTTCAACACAATGTTCGGGCTGAGTTTGAATGCAACCGAAGCACCGTAAGCGCTGACCTGAGAAGCACCTGATCCACCGATGTTACGGTTTGCCAAGAAGGTTCCCGAAGACGCTAATGCCGAACCACCGTCAAAGATAGCACCACGACGATAAGCGTTGACGTAGGTTAAACCAATCTGAAGTGCGTCGCTGGCATTGAAGGTCAATTGAGCGAGGGCACTGTAGCTACCGTTGAACAAACCGCCTCCTGCACCAGGGTTGTTTGCACCAAAGGTGAGTTGGCTACCGTCGGAGTTGTCAGCCAAGTAACCTGCGCTGACTTGGAAGGTGTTGTTCAGGTTGAAGTTTGCACCGATACCTGTTCCACCACCGATCAAGTAGATCGGGTTGCGTTGAGCAAAGACGGAGAGCGGACCTGTACCACCATCAGCCGCATCCAAAGCGGGGCTAATCGTCGGAGCATAGTCATAATGCAGACCGCTGACTGCCGGGATATAGAATCTCAGGTTCTCGCCAACTGGGAAGTAGTAAGCTACCCAGTCAATAAAGGCACGGTTTCCACCTGTATTACCGAAGTTGAAGGTCTGAATTCCCTCAGCACCACTACCAGGAGGGAGCGTAAACAGATCTGCGTTACCAGCAGCGATCCGGGTGACTAACAAGTCTCTTCCAGTGAAGCTGGTATTCAATGCTAAACGAACGCGGTTCTGAAAGACGGTGTTGTTTCCACCAGTTCCACGAACACCAAATTCGTCGGTAACGGCAAAAATTGCTTCACCTGCGAGTTTCGTAGTTGTAGAGAATTGCTGCTTCTCTAAGGTTGTAGTGCGGGCTTCGAGCGCATCCACACGTCCGCGAATCGTCGCCAATTCTGCCGCAAATTGTTCCTGCAGTTTTTGCAGCGTCGCCAGGTCTTCTTTCTTCACCAAGTCAGCAGTCGATGCGGCGATCAGCTCGTTGACGCGATCGAGACACGCATTCAGACCCGCTGCAAATTCAAACCGAGTGAGAGCACGATTACCGCGATAAGTGCGATCGGGATAACCCGCGATACAGCCATAGCGTTCAACCAGCGATTGGAGAGCTTGGAAAGCCCAATCGGTGGGACGAACATCAGAAAGCTGAGACACAGAGGTCACTTGAGCGTTTGCGCCCGTTGCCCCTTGTCCTTCACGGCTGTAGCGGTTGATTTGATTTAAAGAATCAACGCTGGGGGTTGTCGAAGTTTCAGGTGCCGCTTGAGCAACTTTTACAGGCTCATTTACGACTACAGATTTAGCAGGGCTAAATTCCGCTGCAATCTGAACTTGGGGCTTGACAGCCTCAGCGGTCTTCTCGGTGCTGAGCGATTTCACTTCAGCGATCGGGGCAATCGTTTTCGATTGAGTGCCAATTTCGAGAGCAGGCAGTCCAGCAACTTCAGTTTTCACTTCTGCCTTCGGAGCCGCGATCGCGGAGGAAGACATCATCAAAGCTGCGCCTAAGACAGCAGGACTTGTGAACAGAGAGTTCAATAAGATCTTACGCATTGTGTTTAGTTTTCCTCACACCTTCAGATAGAACGACTAGCGGAGCCTTCTATATCAAAATTACAAAGTTGGCAAGATTACTGCACAACTTCACCACTGCAAATTAGTTTACCTGCTAGAGCCGAATTGTGACACTGTGAAAGTGTGACAATTCTCCAACTGTCAGGGTTCAGTTACAGGGATTCAATCGGTAGAGTACCCAATCTTGTTATAGAGTGCCTCAGCCAAAATTCTGGCTCCTCTATCTAAAGACGTACATCTTTGGAGCGATCGTAAAGTTTTTCTCTTTAAAAAACTATCCGCTCTTGTTCGGGAGAAAGCTGGACGCATCCAACATTCAAGAACAAGAGCGGTGTAGTGGGTCTTCAGTTTAGAAACCAGACTGCCGGAAGGAACTCCGTGTTAGTCCAGTGGTTGAAGAATTGTACGGACAATACTACAAAAGGTCTGAAATAACTGTTAGAGAACAGCCCCGGCGCGCAGCCGACTAACTCTAACCTGACGACCCAAGCGTTTACTACTATCTGGCATGGGCATCACCTCCTATGTCCTAAGTGGATAAATTTCAAAGGGTTTACAGACTCGGAACTCATCGAATTCCTTCATCTGTAATTCAATGTAGCATACCTATTCTCGAATGTGTCAAGCATTAAAAAAGCTCCTACCCAAGAGGTAGGAGCGAATGGAATCAGAAAGACTTTGCTTCTTAGAGAGCGTTACCGCGAGGCAGCACTTCTTCAGGGAATACAAAGTGTTCATGCGGCTGATCCTGAGATGCCATCCACGCCCGGATGCCCTCGTTCAGCAAAATGTTCTTCGTGTAGAACGTTTCAAATTCCGGGTCTTCGGCTGCACGTAACTCTTGCGAGACGAAGTCATACGCCCGCAAGTTGAGTGCGATGCCGATGATGCCCACCGATGCCATCCACAGTCCGGTGACCGGAACGAACAGCATGAAGAAGTGCAACCACCGTTTGTTACTGAACGCAATCCCGAAGATCTGCGACCAGAAGCGGTTCGCGGTCACCATCGAGTATGTTTCTTCCGCTTGTGTCGGGTTGAACGCCCGGAAGGTGCTCGACCCATCGCCGTCTTCAAACAAGGTGTTCTCCACCGTGGCTCCGTGAATCGCACACAAGAGTGCACCACCGAGAATGCCCGCGACTCCCATCATGTGGAACGGGTTCAACGTGAAGTTGTGGAAGCCTTGGATGAACAGAATGAAACGGAAAATAGCAGCGACACCAAAACTCGGTGCGAAGAACCACGAGGATTGTCCGAGTGGGTACATCAAGAAGACCGACACGAATACGGCGATCGGTCCGGTGAACGCGATCGCGTTGTAGGGACGAATGCCGACCAGACGTGCGATCTCAAGCTGACGCAGACAGAAGCCGATTAAGCCGAACGCGCCGTGCAGGGCGACAAACGTCCAGAGTCCGCCGAGTTGACACCAGCGGGTGAAGTCGCCTTGCGCTTCGGGTCCCCAGAGCAGCAGCAGGGAGTGTCCTAAGCTGTCCGCGGGAGTGGAAACGGCAACGGTGAGAAAGTTACAGCCTTCGAGGTACGAGGAGGCGAGTCCGTGGGTGTACCAGGAGGAAACGAAGGTGGTGCCGGTCATCCAGCCGCCGAGTGCCATGAACGCACAGGGGAAGAGCAGGATGCCAGACCAGCCGACGAAGACGAATCTATCGCGTTTGAGCCAGTCGTCGAGGGCATCGAAAATGCCTCTCTGGGACGGCGCGCGACCTACTGCGATGGTCATTAATAAGCTCCAAATAAATACGGGTGGAAGAAGCAAACTCGGAATTATGAAATAGAGTTTACTTTTCGTAACCTATGCCTCTGATTATATGGAGACTTCTCTAAAAATTTCCAGTATTTTCTTAATAAATCTTAGAATTACGGAAATTCTTTCAAATTGATCCCCCTCTAGCACAATGGGGAAGCAAGCCGTTTCTGCGGATATTTGCGATACTGAGAACTGGCAGTTTGTACGATCGACATTATGTATATTCTCGAATTAACCCTGAAGGGAAACCCGCTCGGTCTCTCATTTCAACGGAAATCAGCGGAAGCAGCGGAAGAAACGTTTCAAGAAATCTTGAGCGCGATGAAGGGCGGCGGCGGATTGCTTGAATTCACTTGCGATCGCCAAACCGATAAGAAGCTCGCGGTGTTTGCCGATAGTATTGCTGCGGTTCAGATGTATGAGAAATCCAGTGCGGCAGCTTCGGGCAGACCCGCAGGATTCTCATTTGCAACGGCGGAATAAATCGATATGACCGTAGACGCGCCCATGCAGGAAGGACTCTCTGCGATTCAAGCGATCGATCTCAGTTTTGGCTGGTCGGAGGACAAGGCGATTTTGCGATCGTGTGCGCTGGATGTGCCGAAAGGAGAGTTCTGGATGCTGCTAGGCGCGAATGGGAGCGGTAAATCGACGCTGCTGAGATTGTTGGCAGGATTGTTGCAGCCGACTGGAGGAGAAATTCATATCTCGCCTCCGGTCGGTTTTGTGTTTCAAAATCCGGATCATCAGTTGGTGATGCCGACGGTGGGGGCGGATGTGGCGTTTGGGTTGGTGGATGAAGGATTGACGACGGCGGAGATTCGGCAGCGGGTGGAAGAGTCGCTGACGGCTGTAAGTTTGGGGGCGTTTCAGCGTCGTCCGATTTATGCGCTGAGTGGGGGACAGAAACAGCGAGTCGCGATCGCGGGTGCGATCGCTCGTCATTGCGATGTCCTTTTATTAGATGAGCCGACTGCGTTGCTTGATCCGGATAGCCAGTTGGAATTGGTGGCGCAGGTGCAGACGTTGGTGAAGAAGCGGGGCATTACGGCGCTTTGGGTGACGCATCGGTTGGAAGAATTGGAATATTGTGACGGGGCGTTTTTGTTGGAAAGTGGGAAAGTGGTGGATAAGGGTGATCCCGAACGACTGAAACAGAGATTAATGCAGACCGAAGACGTTGAGGATTGAGCGAATTTTAACTTGGGGAGAATGAAGAATGGCTTCTGTTAAAGTTGAGCTTTCTGACCAGCAATTTCAAGCGTTACAAGATTTGGCGCGAGAGCTTGGAATCGCTCCTGAAGAATTGCTGCGAATTAGTATTGAAGACTGGCTGAACCATCCGAAAAGCGATTTTTCTCAAGCTGCCGATTATGTGCTGCACAAGAATGCTGAACTTTATGAGCGGCTTGCATGATTCGCTATTTGCCGCTGATTGAGATTCTCGATCTACATCGTCGGATTGTTGAGACATCTGGTGGCGCGATCGGCATTCGAGATTTAGGAATGCTGGAATCTGCGATCGCTCAACCTCGAATGACGTTTGGTGGAGAAGAACTTTATCCGAGTTTGCTTGATAAAGCAGCGGCTTTAGGATTTTCGCTGGTCATGAATCATCCTTTTGTGGATGGGAATAAGCGTATTGGGCACGCGGCAATGGAAACGTTTCTAGTTCTGAATGGATTAGAAATTAGTGCATCAGTTGACGAACAAGAGCAAACTATTTTAGCGCTAGCAGCGGGTGAATTGGAGCGAGAACAGTTTGTTGAGTGGCTGAAAAAGCACGTAGTCGTAAGATAACAGTGGCGCTCACCGAGCGCAGATAACCAGTTCAGCAATAGTCCTGTACGCTCCTCTGATATGTCAAGTGTTTTAGCGTTTTGCTGAGGGCAATGAACCTCTAAAATTTCCGCCATCCCAATCTGAACTATCAAGCCAGCCATTATCTTCGGCATCCTGTAACAACATGTATGCAAGAAGCAGGGTATTGATGAATTGCTCTATTGAAACTTCCCAATGCCTAGCCATCTTTTCTAATTGCGCTTTCGTCACAGAGTCAGATGATACAAAGCGCTGCAATATATCATCGTTGCTGCACGACAATCCATATCGAAACTTATCGAAGTAAGGTCTGTACTCCTCGGTTGGATGAGGCTTCTTGAAATTGCTGAAACGAATATCTTTAAAGAAGTCAAGCTTCAAACCAGCAATAAGCCCATCAGAATCTTTACCGTGAACGTAATAATACAGAGAAGTACCTTCATTATTGAAACTACGATTAGTACGAATGAGCCTGGGAGGAACAAAATCCTTCCCCTCAAACTCTGCAAGAATTTCCTCTACTGCCATGTAAAGCGATTTGGTAATTGAATCTTGTTCTTACAATGTACAAGCACCCATAGATTTTCCATCAATAGATAGCATTGTTGCACCGCGCCGTTTGACCAATGCAACGATTTTGATTAATCGCTCAACCGAAAATGCAACGTAGGGCGATCGTAGTATGGCTAGGAAGTAGATGTATGACGACTGAGTAGCGATCAGAGTATGAATTTTCGCTACTGTCCGCGTCCTGGTTTGCAATCCACAAAACCCAACGCTTCCGCATCCAAAAAACTAGCGATCGCCATCTCCACAACTGCTTCGATCGGATATTCGATCTCCGCAGCACGCGCAATTAGAGCAACACGAATTCGCTCAGGCAAACGTCCTAAAATTACTTCTGCATCCGCTTGAGAAAGTTGCTCTTGGAGCTTGGCTTGCATGACTTTATATGTCCTCGCACATTGTGTAAATTTCTCGATCGTTGCACCGCATTTTCAAAGCAAGCAAGTTTAATGCAACGATCATCGATCACTTAGTTGCAACGGTGATATCGCGTTAGCACACTCATTGATAAATTCGTTCCGGGCATTGGAATAATGGGACTCCACAAGCCAACTTCCGCATAGTTCAGCGCCCAAAGCGTGTGGGTCACGGCTCGAATCGCTTCAGGTGATCCAATCAAAACGTGCTGTAACTTTTCACCCGTTTGATCGCCAGCATCAAATCGATCGAGCAATTCCTGTAAATTCAGGTTCATGGGCTTTTCTCCGTTTATTACACGACAAAGAAAGCCCAAAAACTAAAGCCACCCCAATCCATTAGAAATCGAGGTGGCTACTTCAGATGGTATCATCCTACGTTAGCCTCCCGGACTGTTTACGCAGTCTTGGTTGGTTAGCTGCTCATTGTTGGGTCCAATCAACTTTGGGCAGCGGCGGATTCAGTTTTTGGGATCAGCAAATTTCGCTTCACAGGTTTATTTGCTTAATTTGAGAGACTAATGGATTTTTGAAACTGCGTCAAGGTGTTGAGAGGAATTGAAATAGTGCGATCGGCATTAGCAAAAGTAATCCGTCACACCGATCAACTGAAAAAAATGCAATATTATAAAGTGTGAAGCAAATCAAACTTTACAAACCTGTCCTTTCAGCGTTGAGTGATGCCACGTTCTGCACCACAGGCACTTTTATTGGTGGACGGCTATAACATAGTCGGAGCTTGGCATGAGTTGAAACTGATTCGCGATCGAGACGGTTTGGAAGAAGCCAGACGGAAATTAGTCGAAGCGCTCATTGGATTTAGCTCCTACCAGAATTTTGAAACGCATATTGTGTTTGACGCGCAATATCGAGATTGTCCGACGAATCGCGAGGAGATTACGCAGCATCTCTATGTGTGCTACACCGATTTTGGACAGACGGCAGATACGTATATCGAGAAAACTTGTGCGGATTTTCGGCATGACATTCGCAAGTTTAAGCAGCGGTTGATTGTGGCAACTAGCGATCGCGCTCAGCAATTAACCGTAGTGGGATATGGTGCAGAGTGGATGTCTGCGGAAAAATTGGCGAATGAAGTCGAGTTTTCGGCGCGGCGGGTTCAGAGTAAATTGAAACCGAAAAAAAAATCAGCGGGACGATTGTTAATGCACTCGATCGATCCGGATGCTCAGAAACGCTTGGATGATTTGCGGTTTGGGAAAGACAAGCGCGATTGAAATTCTGTCCTCATTGCTCGGTAGAATCTTCGATACGAGTGGGGCAACACAGATGAAGCGCAGATTTGTATTAGGAGCCGCGATCGCATCAAGCTCTTTAACGGCTTGTACGATTCGCAAACGAGGAGCAGCAACGGCGGGAACAGCTTTACCGTCAGTGAGATGGCGCATGGCGACCAGTTGGCCCAAATCGTTAGAGACGATTTTCGGTGGAGCAGAAACGGTGTGTCGGCGCATTTCAGAAATGACCGATGGACGATTTGTGATTCAGCCGTTTGCAGCCGGGGAAATTGTGCCGGGATTGCAAGTTTTGGATGCGGTGCAGAATGGCACGGTCGAATGTGGACATACCGCGAGTTACTATTACACCGGAAAAAATCCAGCGTTGGCGTTTGGCTGTGCGGTTCCGTTTGGGCTGAATGCTCAACAGCAAAATGCTTGGCTGTATCACGGGGGCGGATTGGATGCGATGCACAAGCTGTATTCGGATTTCAGCATCATTAACTTTCCGGCGGGTAATACTGGGGTGCAGATGGGCGGCTGGTTTAAGCGACGGGTGAACTCGATCGCGGATCTCAAAGGCTTAAAGATGCGAATTCCGGGTCTCGGTGGCGAAGTGATGTCGCGACTGGGCGTGAATGTACAGGTACTTCCGGGGGGCGAGATTTATTTGGCGTTGGATCGAGGCGCGATCGATGCGGCGGAGTGGGTGGGACCTTATGACGATGAGAAACTTGGTTTGCATAAAGCCGCGAAGTTTTACTACTACCCTGGCTGGTGGGAACCGGGACCGACTTTAGAAACGCAGATTAATTTAAACGCTTGGCGGAAGTTGCCAAAAGAGTATCAGGAAGTTCTTAAAACGGCGGCTTTTGAAGCGAATGTGAATATGTTGGCGCAATATGATGCGCTAAATCGAGAAGCGATCGCACGTCTGGTCGCAGGCGGAACGCAGTTGACTCCATACAGTAAAGAGATTATGCAGGCGGCTCAGAAAGCTTCGTTTGAATTGTACGAGGCGAATGCAGCGAAAAATAATACGTTTAAGCAAGTGTATGGACAGTGGAAGCAGTTTCGCGATCAGGTTTATCAGTGGAACAAGATTAATGAGTTGAGCTTTTCGGATTTCTCATTGCGATCGGGAAATTGAATACCGTAAAATACCCGAACGTTATTAATGCAGAATTCTAGTCGCTTCATTATCGTTGTTTACTGTTGCAGCGGTAAATAAATCACGAACTCTGTTCCTTGATTAGGATGCGAAAAGCACTCTAGCTTACCCTGATGTTTTTCAACAATGATGTGATAGCTAATCGACATCCCTAAACCTGTTCCTTTGCCTACAGGTTTAGTCGTGAAAAACGGATCAAAAATTCGGTTTCTAATCGTTTCAGGAATACCTGAACCATTATCTGCGATCGCAACCTTCACCCACTGATTGTCAATCATTGATGTTCGGATTTGAATTTGAGGTGCGAAATCTTTTTGCTTCGCGCTCATCTCTTCTAAGGCATCGATCGCATTTGCCAGAATGTTCATCACGACTTGATTGAGTTGTCCAGGGTAGCAATCGATTGGGGGTAATCGATCAAAGTCTCGAATGATTTCGATCGCGGGTCGTTTAGCGATCGCTTTGAGACGATGTTGCAGAATCATTAATGTGCTTTCAATGCCCTCGTGCAGATCAACCGTTTTGAATTCCGCTTCATCCATGCGAGAAAAGTTTCGCAACGACAACACAATTTCACGAATCCGATCCGTTCCGACTTTCATTGAATCCAAAACTTTAATCAAGTCTTCTTGCAAAAAGTCGAGATCAATATCCTCTGCCTCTGCTCGAATTTCTGGAGCCGGGTTCGGATAGTAGGCTTGGTAAAGTTGCACCAAGTTCAGTAAATCGTCTGCGTAGTTCTGCACATGATCGAGGTTGCCGTGAATAAAGTTCACTGGATTATTGATCTCATGAGCAACGCCCGCAACTAATTGCCCTAAACTCGATAGCTTTTCTTGCTGTACCATTTGCAGTTGGGTTTGCTGGAGTTCTTTGAGCGTCTGTTGCAGATGATTCGACAATTGTTCTGCTTGATTGCGAGCTTCATTCACGGCGACGATTTGAGGAAAAATTGTCCAACACGCGATCGCAATTCCAATAAATGAAAGGACTAGAATGAGGACAACTAATAGATTTGCACTCGATTCTAGGGCGCTTTGGCTCACTAAGCGACTACTGAACCAACTGACGATCGTGGCTCCGCAGATGAATACGATCAATACTAAGACTTGCAGCGCAATAAAGCCTTGAAGATCTTGGCGGTCTCGATACTGATACCAACGATTGAGCCATTCAGGAACCTTCAAAGTCCAGGAAAACTGTTGGATAAATCGATCGACCATCAAAATCACGATCGGGAGCAGTAGACCAATCACCAAGTCTTGCAGTCCCCAAGCACATCCTCCAACGACTAAGACAACAATCTCTAGTCCGCATAATCCCAGTGACAGTCTTGGAAATAGGACGGCTGAGTCGCCACGCTGCTGCCAGAGTCCCCAATGGAGCACAATAAAGCAGATTAGCCAACCGACTGTTGTAATCATCACAATTCGGTGAACATCTCCCCAAATCAACCAAGCCACACTCAAAACCAAGGTCAAAAGTAAACCAGGCGCGAAGACTCCTTGACGGGAAGTAACCCCAAAGATCGGTGAGATTTGTCGATCGTGCGCGAGTTGATACAAAATTCGTGGACAGATTGCAACTGCCGTTGCACAAGATAAAAGGCTACTTGATACAACGAGAAAGGTGATCAGAAACGAAGCAGATTGTCCCCAGAAGGATTTCGCGGCTGAGAGTAGATTCAGAAACGTATTACTACCCGATCCTGGTTCTATCGCTAGATGCAGCAAAATCCAGGAACCGCCGATATAAACGATCGGGATCAGTGCTGCTGCAAGTAACAAGCTTTGTAATGTTCCGCAGGGACGCTTACTATCTGCAACAAAAACGGATGCCGTTTCGCAAGCGTAGAAAGCATAAGTTCCATTGAGATACCACTTTGCCCATCCTTGGAATGAAAAGGTTACATTGCTATCTGTAAACCCAATCAGAGAGGATGTTGTGATGACTGCATGAGTTCCTTGCAAACAAAATGCAAGCAAAAAGCCGACCGCAGGAAGTAAGAAGATGAGATGCAGTGTTCCGAGTGCATGGCTACCACTAAAAGCAACAATAAAGGCTAGAACCGTGAATCCGATTCGTAGAATGATATCAGGTAGCACAATTCCTAACGGATTAAGAATCGTCTGAATCAAGTCAGCGAGAATGATCGCATTCACAGGAAGAACAGCGATCCAACTCACTAAGTAACCGATCGCAGCATAGCTCGTTAGCGTCGGATAATCCTTTAATAAATGCGTGACGTAGTTTGGCGTTCCTCCAGCCACATCTGGAAATCCTCGTCCCAAACTCCGAACTTGCAGCACAATGATCACACCGACGATCGCACCGGGAATCCAAACCCATAACGCTTGATTGCCCAATTCAGCTTGGGTTCCGGGTGCAACTCCCATCCACAACAAAAGTCCGGTTAGACCGAATCCCCAAGTTTCAATCAGACTGAGCTGACGAGGTAATGGAGTCAAGCTCGATGAATCTGTCAGATCAACTTGCGGAGAACGGGTGTCTAATTGCTGAATCATCGTTAAAACTGACAATAGGGCACTCAACCTAAGCGCTGCTGGGGACTGTCTCGGCGCTGACAGGTTGTGCTTAACATTCCCTATGGCGCAAATGTTTCAACAGATTAAAAAGCGAATCAAGCGGCTGATCTCCTTTGGCACACAGCAGTTAGATTAGAATTCACCCTCAGATACAAACTCGTCTTGCTCTGAATGCCAAACACGGATGTTTCTCGATCGCGGATTAACGCCCGAACAAATTCGATAAACGTTTCTCGGTCTTTGACAGCTTCGAGAGAGAGTCGATCAGTGTCTTCTCCATATTCGCAAAAGTCCTGCTCGGAAAAAGGAGGAACAAGCGGAACTTAATTAAATTGATTTCGACCCCTGGCAGAATTGCTAGGAGTTTATTAACCACCACTACCCGGTAAATGTAAGCGGTAATAGTAATTTAGAGCGGCAATAACGACGATACAAATTAGATAGGAGAGAACAGCGATCGCTAATTTCTTCTCAATCGATTTTCGAGCCGCGATCGCCCCCAAATAGATGAAATAGGTTCCTAAAACAACACTTATTCCAATGAATAGATAAGCAAGGTTTCTTTGTGCATATCCTAATTCACTAATAAAGCCATCAGGAAACCCAAGCTGATCAACATAGCTCAAGTAAATGAGAGAGGCGACAAAAGCAACGCCTCCAAGCAAATAAGCAGCAATACGATTTAACGCTCTACGTGTCATCCTCCAGCCTTTCCCAATCGATCGCGCTAATTGTCGTTTCGTCGATCGCCTTTCTTCTCTTCTTGCGCTTTATGTTCTTTCAGCAACTGACTTACCTTCGTTTGAATTGCTTTATGCTGTTCAATTCCTTCAAACGCATAGCGATTGTATCCGGTTGTTGTAATCAGTTCTTGTAGATAACTTACTCGATCGTTTGGTAACGGATGCGAAGCTAACCACTCTGGAGGACGATTTCGCTGTTCTTTTTCTTCTTGTTTTTGCAGTGTGACCATCAGATTGTATAAACCATCTGAAGCATAGTTCGTCGATGCAAGCAACCGAGTTCCGAGAACATCTGCTTGACGTTCCATCTCGCGACTGTAGCTCAAGGTTGTAATATCTGTGAGCAAGCCACCCACATAAGGAATGAACTGAGTTAAATTTGCAGTTAAGGTTCCTTCCGTGATCAATTGGAAACTATGCGACAGAACTGCGTGAGAGAGTTCATGTCCGAGCAGTCCAGCCAGTTCAGCTTCGGAATTCGCTTTCTCGATCGCGCCTGCATTGATAAACACTTTCCCGCCCGGAAGCGCAAACGCATTCAACTTATCATCCAGCACTACATTGAATTCATACTTAAATTCCTTTCGCCCCGCAGCAGTCGCTAGCTTTTGCCCCAGACCATTGACGTAATCATTCACCTCTTGATCTTTGACGAGATCAAGCTGCCGTTGAGCCTGCCGCATGACTCGTTCTCCGACTGCCGATTCTCCACGAAGTAACAGTGCAGTATTTTGAACCGCAGTCAGAGGACCGAACAAACTTCCAGTAAGTGCATACCCGATCGCACCTGTGAGAATGCCACCGATGAGATTTCCACGTAATTTACCGCGTAATTGTCTTTGATAACGATCTTGATACTGCTCTGCAAGCTTGGTAAATTCAGCCGTTTGAGGATGATCCGGATTGAGTAAGGCGAATTGTCGAGATGCGATCGATGCCTCAATCCATTTCTCATTCTTCGCATATGCGGCAACTTTTGCTTTGATTAATTCCGGCTGACTTGGAAACTGAGTTGCCGCTTTTTCTAGAACAGTTAAGGCTTGCTCTTTCTTGCCATATTTCTCAAGTGCTTCTGCATATCGCAACTGTCCCGGAATAAATTGCGGATACTCTTTCACCAGCAATTCCAACGGCACAAAAATTCGACTTTCTAAATTCTGAGCGAGTCCCGCTTCTGATTCACGCCAATAGACTGTTCCGGCAGGTGAAAGTTTTTCTGGATCAGTAATCACTTCTTGAACACTGGCTTCTTTGACTCCAGCAAAAGCAGGTTTCACTTCCCGATAAAGCTTTTCGGCTCCAGCTTTGTCACCTGATTTAAATAGTCGATCGGCTTCAATTAGTTTCTTCTCACGCTCTGAGAGTTCAGGCGGTTTAGCGACTTCTGCGGGTTTCGTTTCGACCGGGGGCGAACTTGCGGAAACAGAAATCGCAAAGATGATCGGACGAACGAGAAGCAGAATGGCACAACAAAGGACGACGAACCTTGGAAGGAACCAGCGAAACCGTTTCCGCACAGCTTGCTTCTTCATCTGAAACTCCCAGATTTTTAGACGTGAGATTTTATCAAGATGTCTGCAAAGTTTTGTCGCGATCGCTCATCCTAAATCTAGTTCTTCAGTCCCCTTTAGTGGACTTCGTTCGATTAGCCCCGAATTCCATTCCGGGGTGGGTGAGTACGAAGACCGATCGCTTTGCAAACATCTTCTTAAAATCGCATACTTTATCGATCTAAAACCGCTGCAATTTGCCGCTTTGCAGAATCTTTGGCTAACTGTTTCGCAATCTTTTTCGGAAGTTTTTTCTTCAGCTTACGCACCACTTTCTTCACGATTTTCTTTGCCAACTTTTTCTTATGGCTACCCATTGTTTTCTCCTATGCAAATGCAGATGAACCAAAATCAGGCGGAATATCTTGCCATCGTCCTTGACCGACTGCCCGAACTGCCTCTGTCAGTGAAACATCTCCGGTGTACAGCGCTTTTCCCACGATCGCACCTGTCACGCCCTGCGGCTCTAATGCTAACAAACTCAATAAATCCGTGAGCGAACTCACTCCACCCGAAGCAATCACCGGAATTGCCGCGATCGCTGCCAAATCTCTCAACGCTTCCAAGTTCGGACCCTGCATCGTACCATCGCGATGAATATCCGTGTAAATAATTGCCGCTGCTCCCAATTGCGCCATCCGTTCCGCTAAATCAGTCGCCAACACTTCCGAAGTCTCAAGCCATCCTTTTGTCGCAACTTTTCCATTTCGCGCATCAATTCCGACCATAATCTGCCCCGGAAATTCTCCACACAACTGCGCGACCAATTCAGGCTGTTCAACCGCAACGGTTCCAAGAATTGCCCATCTCACCCCTGTCGAAAGTAATGCCGCAACCGCAGATCGATCGCGTAATCCTCCGCCCACTTCAACCGGAATCTCTAGCGCTTCGACAATCGATCGAATCGCATCCAAATTCACCGGATGTCCAGCTTTCGCACCATCCAAATCGACTAAATGTAATCGAGTCGCGCCTTGAGCTTCCCACTGACGCGCCACAGCAACGGGATCATCATTAAACACTTGCGATTGATTGTAATCACCTTGATACAGTCGCACACATTTACCATCGAGTAGATCGATCGCGGGTATCACTTCCATCGGTTTGTCTCATCTACAAAGCAAACAAATCGTAGTCATAGATCTGTCTCCAGATCAACAGACAGCGATCGAGAAGATCAGTTATTCTTCTGACTAAAATTATGTTTGAGGATAAACTGTGTTTCCGGTCAGCGACGACAATCCAACCCGCATCACCCCCTATGTCACATACGGAATCATTGCGGTCAACGTTTTAGTCTTTATTTATCAGTTATCGCTTACCCCGCCTGAGCTAGAAAACTTCTTCTACACTTGGGCGGTTGTGCCAAGTCAGTTAACCAAAAGTCTTCTAGGTGAACCGCTGCAGAATCAGGCGTTTCCAGAATGGATCACGCTGATTACGTCGCAGTTTCTTCATGGGGGATTTGCTCACATCGCGGGAAATATGCTGTTTCTTTGGATCTTCGGAAACAACGTCGAAGATCGGCTGGGACATGTTCGATTTTTAATTTTCTACATTGCTTGTGGAATGTTGGCTGCCTTAACCCAGTGGTTTTTCTCGGCTAACTCGAATATTCCATCGCTTGGAGCCAGTGGCGCGATCGCGGGTGTGATGGGCGCGTATATTTTGAAATTTCCTGGAGCCGCAGTCACAACGATCATCCCGCCGTTTATCTTTTTCCCGTTTCGGATTCCGGCTTGGGCATATTTGGGAGTTTGGTTTATTCAGCAAGCATTCTATGGATTTGCCAGCTTAAACGTTCCAGCGAATATCGGCATGGAACAAGGTGGAGTCGCATACTGGGCACATGCAGGCGGATTCGTCTTTGGCGCAGTTTTGGGACCCTTACTCGGACTTTTTTCAAATCGGGATAAACGATACTCCCCTTGACATTCCCCACCGCGTGACGGACTACTAGAGCAAAAAGGAAAATCAGAGCGTCCAGAGATGCACGCCCTCCGGCTGCGTCTGGAGGGTTTTTTGCAGTTAAAATTCAAAGAGTACTCTTTGCTTGCTGTGCGATGAATATGCCAACGCTGAAACGATTCACGATCGAGGAATATCATCACTTAACCGAGTTGGGATTTTTCCAGGAAGACGATCACGTTGAACTGATTCGAGGACAGTTAATTTATATGGCAGCAAAAGGAACACCACATTCTGTTTGTAGTACTCGTTTGAATCGTCAACTCACAAAGCTAATCGGGGATCAAGCAACCTTGCGTGGACAAGAACCGATCGCACTACCGAATGATGGTGAGCCAGAACCCGACTTCGCGATCGTTCGTAATCGCCCTGATGATTATCTTTCGGGACATCCTCGCTCAGAAGACATTTTGCTGCTGATCGAAATTTCGGATTCATCTCTGACGTATGACCAAGAGACGAAGTTAGAACTGTATGCAGAGGATGAAATTCAGCATTATTGGATTTTTAATTTGATCGATCGCGTTCTAGAAATGTACAGCGAACCGTATCAGAAATCAGCATCAAAATTTGGCTATCGATTGAAGCGGATTGCGCTGCCGGATGAGCGTGTTAAGTTGCCTCAGTTTTCGGAATTGTGCTTAGATTTGTCGATCGTTTTTCCAATGCCTACTGTCTAATGAAATATGCGATCGCGCTTGGTAGTAACTTAGGAGATTCTCGATCGATTCTAGAATCTGCACTGAATCGATTAGCAACGGTTGTCGCTCGCTCGTCCTGGTATCAAACGAAAGCCGTAACACTTCCAAACAGTCCACCTCAGCCCGATTACATCAATGGATGCGCGATTCTCGAAACAGAGTTAGAACCGCTCGAACTTTTAGCAAAACTTCAGCAGATTGAGACGGAATTTGGGCGAATTCGACACCAGAAATGGGATGCTCGTACTCTTGACTTAGATATTCTCCTGATTAATGATGTAGTATTCCAAACTGAGACGCTCGAAGTTCCCCATCCTCGAATGAGCGATCGCGCTTTTGTGCTGGTGCCTTTAGCGGAGATTGCCCCTGATTGGAAACATCCTCGATTGAATCGATCGATCGCGCAACTGCTTCAATCGATCGATGCTTCAGATGTGAAAAAGCTTTGAGCTTGATAACCCTTCACCCTATTAAATTCATGCGTCTGGGATCAGAACCTCCTCAACTCCTGAAACAGCGTCTTTTGTACAAAGGACGGAAATTTAACTTTGAAGTCAATAACCTACGATTGCCGAACAAAGCAGAAGGTGATTGGGAATGTATTCGGCATCCGGGCGGCGCGTTGGTGATTCCAGTGACAACCGATGGAAAGCTGGTGTTGGTGAAACAGTATCGATTTGCAGTGCAGCGACGGTTGTATGAGTTTCCAGCGGGAACTGTGGAGCTAGGAGAAGATCCGTTAGAGACAGTACAGCGAGAAGTTCAGGAAGAAACAAGCTACACTTCAGAGAATTGGAAAAAGCTGGGGGAATTCTTTTTAGCTCCGGGCTATTCGGATGAAGTAATTTATGCGTTTTTAGCCACCGAAGCGACACCCGTTGAGAATCCGCCCGATCAAGATGAGGACGAAGATATTGAGACAGTGTTAATGACTCCCCAAGAAGTTGAATCTGCGATCTACGCTGGAGATATTGCGGATTCTAAGTCGATTTCGAGCTTCTTATTGGCACGTCCACTGTTGTTTGATTAAGTTATGTCTGATTTGATTTTGTTTTGGCATCGTCGAGATCTGCGGATCTCGGACAATCTAGGTTTGGCAACGGCACGAGAACGATCGCAGAAAGTTGTCGGGGTGTTTTGTCTTGATCCGTTAATTCTCGATCGAGATGATGTGGCTCCGGCACGAGTGAAGTATCTGATCGGAAGTTTGGAGTCGTTGCAGTCTCGATATCGAGAAGCGGGAAGCGAGTTACTGATTATTCAAGCTGATCCGAAAGAGGGAATTCCGAAATTAGCACGATCGCTCAACGCTTCAGCGGTGTTTTTGAATGAAGATGTCGAACCGTATGGACGCGATCGCGATCAGACTGTGATGGCTTCGTTGAATTCAATGGGAATCAAAACGCAAACGTTCTGGTCCCAATTGATGCACTCACCCGAATCAATCAAATCGGGATCGGGATCGCCTTACACTGTTTATTCGCCATTTTGGAAGAATTGGAGCATTCAGAAGAAAACGCCTCCGGCTCCGGATCTTGCAGGAGTCGAAGGATTGACCGATTCGGAACGAGAACAAGCAGAAGGACTGATTCCGCTGCCATCTGCAAAGGATTTGGGCTATGTCTGGGATAATCCCTTGATGCTTGATCCGGGTGAAAAAGCAGCGCAGGAACGATTAGAAGAATTCTGCTCGAATGCGATCTATTCGTATCAAGAAGAGCGGAATTTTCCGGCTCATCCTGGCACTTCGTTGCTCAGTGCGGCTTTGAAGTTTGGTGTGATTGGAGTGCGGACGGTTTGGAGCGCGATCGATGAAGCAGCCCATCGCGGCGACACGGACGATATCCGGGTTTATCGTCAAGAAATTGCTTGGCGTGAGTTTTATCAACACGCGATGTATCACTTTCCTGAACTCGCGGACGGTGCTTATCGGGAAGTGTTGAAGAGCTTTCCTTGGGACAATAACGAGCAGTATTTTCAGGCTTGGTGTGAAGGTCGAACCGGATTCCCGATCGTTGATGCTGCGATCCGTCAAATGAATGAAACCGCTTGGATGCACAATCGCTGTCGGATGATTGTGGCGAGCTTTTTGACTAAGGATTTATTCGTGGATTATCGCTTGGGTGAGAAGTATTTTATGCAGCGATTGTACGATGGCGATTTGTCGTCGAACAATGGCGGATGGCAGTGGAGTACATCGAGCGGCATGGACCCGAAACCGTTGAGGATCTTTAATCCAGCAAGTCAGACGAAGAAGTTTGATCAAGATGCGGACTATATTCGGGAGTTCTTGCCAGAATTGCGTCATGTGGAAACGGCGGATTTGATTTCTGGCACGATTTCAAAGGAAGAACGCGATCGAGCGGGCTATCCAAAACCGATCATTGATCACAATGTGCAACAGCGGAAATTTAAGGAACGGTTTGCCGCACAGAAGGCGGCAACCGGAGATGGTGGTGGGGATTGATGCTGCGTTTCAGTCGCCTAATGCCCCCTAAATCCCCCATTCTGGGGGACTTCAAGCAGTCTAAAGAGATTTGATTCTCAAAGTCCCCCAGAATGGGGGATTTAGGGGGCAAAGGATTTATCGCCTGAACAAATCAATCTGGTACTAGGAAGCCGCGATCGCGTTCCCACAATCATCAATGGTGGCTCGATCGCGTTTCACAATCTCAACATTCAATCGATGTAAAACCTGATCGATCGGTAACGCAAATCCCAGCCCTTCAATCCCTTTACTGGCAATCTTCTCGGTCACAATTCCAATTACTGCACCTTGACGATTCATCAATGGACCACCACTATTGCCCGGATTAATCGCGGTATCGGTTTGAATCAAACGTCGATCGCCATCTAATCGAAATCCGCTGACAATTCCTTGAGTCACGCTATTCGAGAGCGATAGCGGATTGCCGATCGCAATCACCGATTCCCCCACTCGAACCGCATTCGTCTCACATAGCGGCAACCCTGAAACGTCGATCGCATCTCCTTCCAATCGCACCAGAGCCGCATCGAGTTCCGGATCACGCCGCAACACTCGCCCAATTCGAGTACTGCCATCATACAAATCCACATTCACCGTAAAGGCAGAACCCACGACATGATGATTGGTAATCACTAACCCAGAAGAATCAATCAGAAATCCACTGCCGCGACCACTCGCCGTCCGAATTCGCACGATCGAAGAAACACTTCGCCCGGTTAATTGCGCGATCGACAACGGTTGATCCGAGACTGCCAAAGCTGCAACCTCATATCGAGCAGGAGTCACCGTTTCAGATCCGGGTGAATCCAAAGCAGCTAAAAAGGTCGGCTCCGATAAAAGCTGTTTAATGCTTGCCCGAATCGCCTCGTAAGTTGCAGCCGGATTATCAATCCCTTCTGCCTCAGCACTTCCGGTAATTTCCTGACGATAAACAACTCTCGCACGATGTCGATCGAACAATTCCCAGCGAATCGTTCGTTCATCTTGAGTACGATCGCTTTTGAACCACGACTGATACGAATTCAATCGCGCCTGGGTCATCGTGCCACCGACCAAAAAGCGTCCGGGTTCTGTATCGTTTACCGCTTCTTCAAACACAGAACTCGGCTGCGATCGCGCTACATTCAATCCTGCTTGCACCAGTTCATCTTCGATCAAATACCGGGCGGATTCTTCAAAGCGATCGTCCCGCTCACTCGACGCCGTATACCGCTGCTGCACAACATTCAACCAGCCTTCGTGATGTCCACCAATAATCACTCCAGGCAACACACCCGATCGAATTCGGGCAATCTCAATTTTTGCGGACATCGGATCATGAGAAGCTCTTTGTGGCTCACTCAAACTTGGAGCTTGCAGCGTCAGCCACCAAAACAAACCAGCCAACACAACACGCCAAATGGGGGTCTGATTCATAGGATGTAGAACATGAAGGACGACATCGCTAGAACGTCCAAATCGTCCCGTTCTTGAGCGTTCTAGCCTCAACCGGGTAGGGTGTGATGATTATACATCCAGATTCTCATCTACGCCTATAGAAGGATGACATTTGATCGCTAATTTCGCAGCCCCAACTATTCCTGCTCGATTTCCCAATTCTGCGGTCAAAATCTGTAAGCCTTCACGCGAAGTCGGCATCACTCGCTGTTCGATTTCGGCGATCGCACTGGGTAGAAAAAACTCCGCACTCGCACTCACTCCGCCACCAATCACGATCGCTTCTGGAGTCAGCACATAAATCAGACTGGTTAATCCCAACCCCAAATCGCGCCCATACGATCGCCAAAATTCTAAGGCTTCAGGATCACTCGATCGAGCTAATCGCCCCAATTCATCCGGTTCCTTTCCTGTTCGTCGTCGGATCGCTTGAATCGAGGTGTGTTGCTCTAACGATCCCCGATTGCCGCTATTACAAGGCTCACCATTTCTATCTAGGCTAATCAGTCCCAATTCTCCCGCTGCGCCGTTGTGCCCGATAAAAAGTTCACCGTTGAGAATAATCGCGCCACCGACACCCGTTCCCAAAGTCAGCAGAATGAAATTGCGAAACGATCGACCCGCACCTAACCACGCTTCTCCCAATCCAGCACAGTTGGCATCATTTGAAGCGATCGTGGGTCGTCCTGTTTTCGCCTCGATCCAATCTGCGATCGGCACTTCGATCCAATTCGGCAAATTGATCGCAATTCGGGCAATACGTCCAGTAGCATCCGTGGGACCCGGCATCCCGATCCCGATCGCAGAAGCTTCTCGATCGGGATCAAGTTTTGCGATCGCATCAACGATCGCCATCAATACAGGTTCAGGAAACGCAGGCTGAGGAGTTGGAACCGTTATCGTTTTGAGGCAATGCCCATCAGTGGTAAACCGTCCTAACTTAATTGCAGTTCCACCTAAATCGATTCCCAGGACTTGAATTGACCCATTCATTGCGGTTGCTTGAGAAACAGAAATGATCCTACAAGCAATCTGGTAGACTTTCCCAAGCTTGCGTGACGATCTCGCTTAACCAATGACGTTGTTGAGGATCGAGGAGTCTATCTTCTGCGAGCACTTCGGCTTTGACTTCTTCGAGCGATCGACCTTGCGATCGAGCCGTGTCGATTACTTGTGCGATCGCGCTGAGTAATAATTCTTCAGTAACAGGTTCAGAATGGGGAGGTGAAATCGGATAATTCATAGGGCAATCCCAGTCGCGGCTTTAATCAGGAATAATAAGAAAGATGTGAAGTTTTTTAAGTTGGTATCAGGAGTAGCTTGTTTTTCCTGGAGTTGTCAACCCGCTTTAGTTCCCGATTCGGAGTTTAGATCGACGATTATGAAAGAAATCCTTTACCTCGAAGTCCCAACCCCGGATACCAATGCGGTGATTCAATGGCTGCATACGGGCTACAGTTCGAAATCTGGCGAAAAATCGCTCACTCCTGCGGGAATTCGTTTGACTTTGGGTGGTGAATTGTCGATTTTTGTGTGGTCAGTTCAGCGATCGACCTATCTCAAAGTGTTTCGCACTGGTGCAGTTCCAGGTGAAAAGCAGATTTTAAATCAGTTTGTGGAGGCGATTCGATCGCAGTTTCCCAATCTTTACCCAGAACCGCCACAAATCGATTTATCTCAGCAATCAATTTTTGATGCTCTAGCGGCGTACTATCCGAAAACAGTCGAATTTTTCAAAAAGATTCCCAACGGGGAATACGACCTCAATCGTGTGTACTGGTGGGAGCAACGATGGCGCGAAGGCGTTCAAACTCCTCAAACGCCGCGTCAAGTCGTGTTTGTCACCGATAACGGCGATACGACTCCAACAAAACCAGCATTTGATCTAATCTACGTTGGTGGCGCGTTGGGAATTGTTCATGCGGCAGTGATGGCGAAATTGGGCTATCGGGTGTTGCTGATTGAGCGAATGCCGTTTGGACGGATGAATCGCGAGTGGAATATTTCGCGGAGTGAATTTCAGAGCTTGATTGATTTGGGATTGTTCACGATCGCAGAGTTTGATCGCGTCATCGCCAACGAATATGTAGACGGCTTCCATAAATTCTTTGATGCCAACAATCCCCCGCAAGCCAAAGCGAAAATTCTCCACACGCCAACGGTTTTAAATATCGCGATCGATGCTGAGCGATTCCTCAAACTCTGTGGTGAAAAACTCAGAGAAGCAGGCGGCGAAGTCTGGGACGAAACGGAATTTCAACGTGCTGATATCAGCCCGAATCAAGTCACGATCAATGCAACTCATTTACCCACTCAGCAAGAAAGACGCATCACCGGACGATTGTTAGTCGATGCAATGGGAACAGCTTCCCCGATCGCGTGGCAATTGAACGGAGGACGCGCTTTTGATAGTGTGTGTCCCACGGTTGGGGCTGTGATTTCCGAAGGCTTTGATCAAGGCGTGTGGGATTCGCACTACGGCGACGTGTTGAACAGTCACGGCGACATTTCACGCGGCAGACAATTGATCTGGGAGCTGTTCCCCGCCGAAGAGAAAGAGCTAACCTTTTATCTGTTTCACTATCACCAAGTGCATCCTGAGAATCCTGGATCGCTGCTCGAAATGTACGAGGATTTCTTTACGATTTTGCCCGAATATCGGCGCTGTGACATGGAGAAACTCGTCTGGAAAAAGGCAACATTCGGGTACATTCCAGGACATTTCAGCACCAATAGCCGCGATCGCACCATTGCATTCGATCGATTAATCGCGATCGGGGATGCTGCCTCACTGCAATCTCCGTTAGTCTTTACGGGCTTCGGTTCATTGGTGCGGAATCTATCTCGATTAACACACTTACTAGATGTTGCTCTGAAACATGACTTATTGAGTAAGCGATCGCTCAATGCCATCCGAGCGTATCAAAGCAATGTTTCGGTCACTTGGATGTTTTCAAAAGGAATGATGGTTCCGACTGGAAAATCATTACCGCCACAGCAAGTGAATTCGATGCTGAACACCTTCTTTGATGTGTTAGCAGACCAACCGCCAGAAGTTGCAGATGCGTTTATCAAAGATCGAGTGACTTGGACAAGGTTTAATGCAATGGCGATCGTGGCTGCGCTAAAGAATCCATCTTTATTGCTGTGGATTTGGCAAATGGCAGGTCCGAGAGATTTGTTGCGCTGGACTGGCAACTATCTCAATTTTGGATTGAATGCGTTGATTAGCTGGATTCTCAGTGGTTGGTTTCCAAAGGTGCTCTTTCAGAGTCAGCCTTGGTTAGAGTCGAGATTTCCGGCGATTTGGTTGTGGGGGCTATCTCAGAGCTATGCCATGACATACGGCATGGGGAAACCTCAGATGATGCCGAAATTTAAGCTGATGCGATCGATTTACGCGATCGGCGTAAATCGATCGCGTTTAGACAATCGAGAGCCGGAAGCTGGAAATCACCAGGTGAGTTAAACACTGCACCCGTGATGATCTGAAATCAGCGCGATCGCTAACCTGATGCGATCGCACTCCACCAACTAAAATAATTCCATCCGCCCTCATCCATTAGCAGCCATGCAGCAATTCTCGATCGAAGAAATGAAAGCGCGATCTCAAGACGTTTTAGAAACCGCAACCAGCGAACCTGTGATTTTGCTCGATCAATCTCAGCCGAGCTACGTTGTCCTCTCAATTCAGAACTATCAGCAACTGCTCGATCGTCTCACCGAACTCGAAGATCAAGCCCTCGGAAAACTTGCCGAAGTCGAATTACAAAACTCTTCAATGGTCGGATCAGCCACCTTTGTTGCCGAACTAGAACAGCTTGCAACACTCGACAAGCACGATCGATAACGAACATGGCAAAACTTGATGGTCTTGAATCCGTTCTAGAGTTCATCAAAGGACTTCAGCCCAAAATTACCGCACAGCTTGCTAAGAAAGTCCTGATGCTCAACCTCGATCCCTTACCTCCAGATAGCAAAGCACTCAAAGGCTACGAAGGCTACTATCGAGTAGATTCGGGTGAATATAGAATTGTCTATCGTTATGACCCTGAAGAAGATTTAGTCGAGGTCATTCTGGTTGGTAAACGCAATGACGATGAAGTTTACAAGCAGCTTCGTCGATTGCTTGACTGATCGCCCCCTAACTCGCCGCGATCGCACTCACATCCTTCTGTCCCCACACCTCCGGCAACACGTTCCCCCAAGACACCGGAACCGACACCACCGCAACCGTTTCCCCTTGCCGAAACACCTCGATCGTATATCCCGTTTCCTGATGTTCCTCTGAAAACGGCAACTCATCGACAATCACACCACGATCGCCCACCTTTACACCGCTTTCCGGCACATCCCGCAACATAACTACCCAATGAAATAGCACATCCTTCATTCTGCAATCCTCCTGCCCTGCATTCTCTTCCTCAGACTTATCCGGATACAGCGTCACAAACCGAATCGCATCAGCACCTGTATCCTGCTGCCAAATCGTCACCACTCTCAATCTGCGACCATTCAAGCCAGTCCACTCACAATTCACTCTAAATCTTGTGCCCCATTCAGTCGCGATCGTTTCAAATACTTCATGTCCCTCCACTGCCCTGAGTATATCCTGCTCCAACGATCGCCAAGTTTGCAGCGTATACCCCGCACCAGCTAAAAACTCGGACTCGTCATCTTTCGGCTGATAAATCAAGAGGTAATTCGTCAGCTTTCGCTCTTGAATCACCAAGCCCGATGGCATTTTCATTCCGCTAATCCGTTTAAATTGAGCTTAGTATACAAGCTCTTCAGCCTGCGTAAGTTAGAGACTGCATCCGTGATCATTCGGTTTGCTCATATTGCACCATGACACAGATTCGGTAAACCTTCTGAAATTTTAGACTTCAAGCCTAAAAGCTGTGTCAGCGTTTCGTTCTCCGTATATTTTGTGGGTGTAGACCAGCACTTCGATCGCGCAGTGCTGTTTTGATCAATCGCGTATCTGCTCATTGACTGCCACTGGTCGATCGCACTTCTGATCATTCGGGCTGCGATCGATGAGTTGCACTGTCTGATGCTCGATCGCGCTTAGTTGACATTCAAGATGAGAAGAAATCATGAAACTTGCACTTTTAGGCGCAGTCGCAGCGGGAGTCGCTTACGCGACTCCCGCTGCGGCACTCCAGACTTTTAACTTCACGGGCAGTTTGCAATCGTGGACAGTGCCTATCACGGGAACCTACACGATTACAACCTTTGGCGCTCAAGGTGGAAACCGTGTCGGACTCCCCGGTGGCTTAGGCGGGAGAACGGGGGCAGACTTCAATCTGGCAGCGGGGCAGACAATCAGCATTTTAGTGGGCGGTCAAGGTGGCAACAGTAACGTAAGAGGATCAGGAGGAGGAGGAGGGACTTTCGTAGCTTAGGGGGTGACAACGCAGCTGAACCGTAGAGAAGATGCCGGATAGCAGTATCGAGAGACAGAAAAAATGAGGTGATTCCAATTGTTTCACCTCATCGATCTAAAATATGTTGCCCTCATTCTATCAAACCTGTTTACAATCGCAATTAACCCAGACGCAATTTGTGACGCTAGAAATCTTGGTCGAACTGTTGCACAAAGAGCGCAGAATTACGATTGAACGCTTAGCCACTCTATTTCCGCAACCGATTCTATTTGAGAGCAGACGACGAAACATTCAACGATTCTTGAGCTTGCCGCAACTGACTCCGCAAGCGATCTGGTTTCCGATTGTCAAGCAGTGGGTCAAGCGACATCATCCCCGGAGCAAACCACTTCATCTGGTGATTGACCGTACCCAATGGCAAGACCATAACTTGATCATGGTGAGTCTTGTGTACAATAAGCGAGCGATTCCATTGCACTGGATGTGGCTGAACAAGCAAGGACAGAGTTCACTTGTTGAACAACGAAGAGTGTTACGCCCTGTGTTTCATCTGTTGAAAAAGCATCGCTTCATTCTGCTCGGAGACCGTGAGTTTCACAGCATTGAACTGGCGGCTTGGTGTGTAGAAAAGCGAGTCAAATTCGTGTTCCGTTTACCGAAGAGTACGACCGTCAAACCAGACGACAGCAGCAGGTTTACGCGCCTTGATGACTTGCCGCAAACGCCCGGAATCACCGAGCAATATCTGCAAATTCAAGTGACGCAAAATCGCGGGTTCGGCAAGCACAATTTAGTCTTGCGCCAAAAGCGTGCCTACCGTCAATCGAGTTCGGATGCTTGGTATCTTCTGACTAATCTCGTCGATGCCGAACAAACGCTCAACGCTTATGCCACTCGCTTCTCGATTGAACCCCTGTTCAAAGACTACAAATCCGGCGGCTATCACCTCGAAGATTGTCATGCCGATTTCGGGCGTTTTACTGCCCTGCTGGTCCTGATTGCCATTGCCTACTCGATCTCGACCCTACAAGGGCGGCGCATTCGCAAAAAACAAGTGCAGCGTTACGTCGCTCGTGTGACTGAGCCAAAGCGGACAACAAAGCGTCACAGTGCTTTCTGGATTGGCTTGTATGGCAAGTTATGGATTGAACCCTTGAATTTGTGGTCAACCTTGGCAGGTCAACTGATGGCACTCAAGCCGCAAAAACGCCTTTTCTTTCAGCGAGGTCTCAACGCCATTTCCCTGATTCAGTCTGCTCTCTAGCTTCGTTGTCACCCCTTAAGCTTTCGTAGTCTTGGTCAACGGCGGAACCACGATACCGATCATCGTTGCGGGCGGCGGTGCTGGCAGGAACGGCGCTGTCGGCGTGGGCGGCAGCAGCGGAAGTTTCAGCGCCGGTAATGGAACTGGCGGTAGTACTAGCGGCGGTGGCGGTGGTTTCAGCAGTAACGGTTTCAGCGGTGGCTTTAGCTTCCTTAACGGCGGCGGCGGTGGCACTCCCAGGTTTCCTGGTGCTGGTGCTGGTGGATTTGGCGGCGGCGGTGGGGGTGGTCCCGCTGTTGGCGATGGCGGTGGTGGTGGCGGTTTCAATGGAGGTGGCAACTCCATCGGCGGCACTGGCTTTATCAACTCAGCCTTTCTAGCCAATCCTGCCAACATCAGTGTTGCTGATGGGGTGAGAAGTGGTGATGGCTTCGTTGAAATCACCGAAATCACTCCGATTCCCTTCGCGTTTTCGCCTCTGCCTGGTCTGGTGGTGAGCGGAGTGCTGTCGCGCTTGCGTCGTCGGAAGCAATCTGCTGCACCGTTGAAGGTGGAGGCTTAGACGAGATCTGAAAGTCTCTTTGCTGCGTTGCGCTCCCGCCCTGAAATGAATTTCGGGCTAATCGTGGAAAGTCTACTGAAGTAGACTGGGAAGCAGTTTCATTCTCTTAGTCCATTTCTAATGGACTTGCGCCGATTAGCCCGAAATTCCATTTCAGGGCGGGACACTGCAACGATCGAAGCGCGATCGCCCTTCATCTCAAGCGCGATCGCACTCCACTTAAAATAATTCGTTCTCATCTAGTTTTGGCGGATCTGTTCGAGTTGTTCGATCGATAACTCAGTCAGCCGAGCGATCGCTTCTAGGGGGTAGTTCTCCTGTAACATTTTGAGCGCTAACGATCGACGCGCTTCTAACTGTCCTTCTTGCCGTCCACGCAGTTCAGCTTCTTGCTGCCATTCTTGATAAAGCGGAGATTGCTGCATAATATCCCTCCGTAAAATTCGTTTGATCACTTCTTTATCCAATGATAAAGCAGCCAACACACCAGAAGCTGCCGCTAGATTACTCTTTTCCTGTCCGTCTTCCAATGCCTCGATTCTTTGCGCCACTTCTCTGAGCGTTGCGGCTCGATTGCTCGTTCTCGTCAATGCCGCATACGGCAACAACCCTGGACGCTGCAAAAATTGCTCAGTTGACTGCTCCCACAATCGAATCACATCAAACTCATTCCGCAATCGATTCACCTGAAAATCGGTCTTATACACCTGTTGCGAGTTTGTCTCCCGTAGATAGACGACAACCTGCACTAATCGCCGATTCGGAAACTTGCGATAAATTCGTAAACTATAATCCGCCATCCGAAAGCCAATTTGATCGTCTGGATCGGTTTGAAATTCCGCATGAAGGATCAGCCGTCTTGATTTAAGCAGCACTACAGAATCCGCCCGAATCGGCTCAAGTGAGAGTTCTTTCGGCTTGAGTTCCGTGAGCTTGATCGGCTTACCGACCAACCAAGAAGAAATATCCTCAGAGTATTCGTCTGCAAGGAATTTGGAAAGAGTATCAAACATCGACCTATTTTACTGGCATTTTGGCTTGGCAATGAGGGCAGTAGTACAATCGTCGTCCAGCTAAGACTTCTTTGACGATCGCTGTTCCACACACAAAGCAAGGACGATTCTCGCGATTAAACACATAGTGCCGATAGTCACTTCTACGATCGCCGTTCGCTTTCAACCGCATTGCTATTTCTAAATCGTTAGTAATTCCCTTTGTTCGATAAGACTGGTGTGTAACCGTTAAAACCGCTTGTGATAAAGCTTGTATTTGACTATCAGAACAATCGATCGGGCGTAGGGTTGGAAACACTCGCGCCACAAAGAGAATTTCACTCCGAAGATAGTTACCTAAGCCGCCAAGAAAATGTTGATCTAATAATAAAATCGGTAGCTGTCGCCGATAGAATCGTTTATCTCGAAACCTAGCTTCAATCTGTTCCACAGTCACTGCTTCATCTAACACATCTAACTCAATCCGACTCAGAAACAAATGGGTCGATAGTTCAGATTCTTGTAAAACTTCAATATCAGAAGCACTGTAGAGCAATGCTGATTTTTTTGCAGTGTGAATTGCTAAGCGTAACTGTCGATTGGTTTGTGGGTAAGAATGAGCTTTGCGAACATACCAGCGACCATAAAGCTGATTGTGACTGTAGAGATAAAGCTGATTGCTAAAACAAATCACCATGCCTTTCCCACGAGTCCGAACAGCGGTTACAGAATGCCCGATGAATGCGGATTCGTAAGGTTTTAATCGATCGAAGGCGAAGAACATTTCGGTCACTCGTCGATCGACTAATGCTGCCGCAATTTGATCCGCTGCTTGACGAATTTCAGGTCCTTCGGGCATCTCGTTACGCTAGATTAAAGGTATGTTAGAACTACATTGCCACACAACCTACTCAGATGGAATGCTGAGTCCGACCGAACTCGTGAACGCCGCGATCGAGTCCGGTGTTCGTGCGCTCGCGATTACCGATCACGATACGGTTTCCGGTTGGGATGAAGCGTTTAGCGCTTTGCGCAACTGCGAAGCAACCGCTGCTGCTCCTCCCGAACTCGAAATCGTGCCTGGATTAGAATTGAGTACCGTGTTTCGCGATCGCTCTCTTCATATTTTGGGGTTTTATCCCGATCGAGATCAGTTAGTTCCACCCCTCACCGAACGCATCGAAGGGCGGAAACGTCGCGCTCAAGAAATGATCGATAAACTTGCGGCACTCGGTTACGACATTGAACTGCCGCAGATGGGCGAAGGAATGGCTCCCGGTCGTCCTCATATTGCTTCGGCATTGGTAAGAGCGGGTCATGTGGAATCGACGAGAGAAGCCTTCGATCGCTTTCTCGCGGACGATCGACCTGCATTTGTTCAGTATGAAAAATTCAGTGCCGCAGATGGTATTCGATTGTTGCGCGATTGTGGAGCCGTTCCGATTTGGGCGCATCCGTTTCTGTTTCGGGGTGCACCTGTGAAGCAAGTTCTACCAGAACTAGTGGAAGCTGGACTGATGGGAATTGAAGTTTATCATCCGAGTCACACACTTTGGCAAGCAGAGCGACTGAAAGAAATGTGTGCTCAGAACGGATTGTTAATCAGTGGTGGAAGTGATTTTCATGGGATTCCGGCGGATTGCAAAGCGGATGAATATCGATCGCTTAATAGTTTGAAAGTGTCGATCGACCTTTTAGACCCGATTAAACAGGCTGCAATTTCGCTGAAAAATTGAGAGATTTCTCCGGACGAGGACTAGGGTTCTCGTATAGGAGAATGGTAGATGCACCCTGATGATTCACCCCTGACGATTTGGTCGGGGGTTTTTTGTTAGTTCCCTTTCGGATGATCTGCTGCCACTTGAGACACGCGCTGTGAAATCTCCGGATTGTACAGTCGGAGATAGTTCCAATAGTTTCCTAGCACCGATTTCACATAGCCTCGCGTTTCCGAATAAGGAATTGATTCCACAAATTCATCCGGATCTTGCGTTTTCGCTTTGCTCAACCAGCCTGAAACGGCTCCGGGTCCTGCATTGTAACTAGCAACTGCTAAGAGAGAATTATTGCTGTACTGTGCATGGGTATAGTCCAAATACCAGGTTCCAAACTTGATATTGGTTTCAGGATCAGCGAGTTTGAACTCTTTAACTTTGATGTTATTGGCAATGTATTGACCCGTTTCGGGCATTACTTGCATCAGTCCCACGGCTCCAACGCTCGATCGAATATTTGGTTCAAACCGCGATTCTTGCCGAATTAATGCCGTCACTAACATTGGATTGATTTGACGTTGCTGTGACCAATTCTCGATCGTTTCCACAAACGGAAATGGATAAAGCGCCTGCCAGTAACCAATGTTTTTTCTCAATTGCTGATATTGTGCTTTATCTTCGGGCGTGTCTCGATCGCGCAAACTTCCGACCATATAAATCGCATCGAGATTGTCACCGACACCCAATCGCATCACGCCATCGGTGAACTGTTCTGCGATCGACGGTTTCACCCGGTTCTGAAATTCGATCTGCCAGTGTGACCAAGCCGCGCGTTCTTGTCCCAATTGGTAAAGCTCTTTTAATGCAGGCGATCCCGCAGGTAACTCCGGACGAGAAAGCGGTTTTTGCACTTGGGGATTCATCGATCGGACACTGTTAAAGTCGCCCACATTCCAACCGAGAATCGAAGCCGATCGCCAAGCAAAATAAGACTCAGGATGATCGCTGAGAACTTTCTGGAACAGTTTCGCCGCTTGATCATTGTTGCCGATCGTTTGTGCCCATTTACCCGACCAGAAGCCTGCCTCAGCCGCGATTTCACTCGTCGAATTGTTGGTTAAAATTGGCTCTGCCCATTGTCGAGCGAGTTTAATGTTTCCAGCTTTGGCACTTTTTTGAGCATATTCCCAGCGCATTTCAGCCGCAGCATCCGAATTCGCGTACTGAGTGAGAACTAATTGCCGCATCTGTGCCGCAGTCTTACCGCTGTTCATTTTGTCGAGCATTTTCGACTTTTCAACCAAAGCAGCGGGAGCACGATCGGGGAAATTCTGAATCACTTGATCGAGATACGCGATCGCCATTTGTGGCGTTTCTGCTAAATCTGCTAATCGCGTCAGGGCTAAACCTGCCTCTGAAGACTGCGGAAACTGCTGCACCATTTGACGATAGCGCTCTGTTGCTCCAGGTTTACCACTCAGATGCAAGCCACGAGCCGATCGATAAGCGGTTAATGACGTTTGAGGCGCACGAGAATATGCGATCGCGCCTTTGTCATAGACTTGATTTTCCCAGTAGCCAAATGCGATCGCTTCCCAGTCTTCCGGTTTTAGTTGGTTACTAAACTGTGAAACAATGCGATCGAGCAATTCGGTATAGCCTTCACTATCCGTTCCATATCGCGCCACCAACATCAGCAACGGAAACTGTTTCGGATTTTGTTTTAAGCGCGTTCTGGCAATCTCGATCGATCGTGGATGCGATGGAAATTGCTGCAATGCTTGATCCCAGAACTTAGAATCTTTTTTTCCTAAAGTAAAGAGTGCTTCAGCCGTCGCAGGTTCTTTCGGCAACTGTTTCACAACTTCTTGTAAAGTCTGCGCGGCTTCCTTCTGCTTTCCTGACACCTCATAGGCTTGAGCGCGTTTTACTCCAATCTGTGCTGCTAAGACTGGATAGCTTTTCTCTAAATCTTTGAGTTGTTCTAATGCTTTTTCGCCTTGATTCTGAGAAATTAGATCAACCGCTAACAAATAACGAGCACGATCGCGCTCCAATGTCGAACTTGCACTTTGCGTCACCTGTTTGAGTGCGGCTCCGCGTTCGTTGGCGGATTTTGTCACCAGTGGACTAATCACAGTGCTAGGTGTCCCAATGCCACTCGGCTGAGGGGAATTGAGCGATTGGATTGAACTCACTACACCCGATGGCATTTCTGAAACTTGTCTGAGTTTCTCGATCGGCAATAATGCACCCGCAATTAATCCGATCGCTCCGGCTCCAGAGGCGAGGATCAACCAAAATTTCCGTTCTTTAAACAGGGGCTTTCGCATGGAGAAACGTCCAGAACAAAGGGGCAATTTGTCGCAAACTGTAAGCAGTTATAGCAGAGTTTTAATAATTCTGAGGCATAAATAGAATCTCAGTCTCAAATCAGACATCGATCTACGGTTTCCGGCATTTTGATCGATACTGGAAATCAGACGTTAGAACCCACGCAAAGGGCAAGATTGGAATGAATTTAACAGTCACGGGAACTTCACTACTGGAATGGTCAGGCGATGGTTTAGCGATCGCACTCTTTGAAGGTGCAGATTTATCCGGCGATGTCGCTGCCTTGGATCAAAAACTATCCGGTGCAATCTCCGAACTCATCGCGGATGTCGAATTCAAAGGTAAATCAGGCAGCACAGCCTCGACGCGAATTGCAGGTAGCCCCATTCGGAAACTCTTACTCGTGGGACTCGGTAAGCCTGATGCGTTCAATCTAGAAACACTCCGTCGATCGAGTGCAGCAGCAGCAAAATTAGCCAAACGCGATCGCTGCAAGTCAGTAGGATTGAGCTTTCCACTCTACAACGATGATTCAGCCATAACGACTCAAGCGATCGTCGAAGGCATCGAATTATCGCTCTACAAAGATCTGCGCTTTAAGTCAGAACCCGATGACAGTGCGAAAGTTGAATCGATCGAACTTCTCGGTTTAGCAGGTCAAGAGGCTGCGATTGAAAGAGCACGTCAAATCTGTTCGGGGGTGTTTCTTGCGCGGGAATTAGTCGCGGCTCCAGCGAACTATGTGACTCCGATTACGATGGCTGAGACTGCATTAGCGATCGCGAACGAATACGGTTTAGACATTCAAATCCTCGAAAAAGAAGACTGTGAGAAGCTCGGAATGGGAGCCTTCTTAGGAGTCGCTCAAGCTTCAGATCTCCCGCCTAAATTCATCCACATCACCTACAAACCCGAAGGAACCCCTCGGAAAAAATTAGCCATCATCGGAAAAGGTCTGACATTCGATTCCGGTGGCTTAAACATCAAAGGTGCGGGAAGCGGCATCGAAATGATGAAAACTGATATGGGTGGCGCGGGTGCAACCTTTGGAGCGGTAAAAGCGATCGCGCAATTAAAACCCGATGTCGAAGTGCATTTTATTAGCGCTGTCACCGAAAACATGATCAGCGGTCGCGCTATTCACCCCGGCGACATTCTCACCGCCTCGAACGGGAAAACGATCGAGATTAACAATACCGATGCCGAAGGACGGTTAACGCTGGCAGATGCGCTGGTTTATACCGAAAAATTGGGCGTTGATGCGATCGTCGATCTAGCAACCCTAACTGGAGCTTGCGTGATTGCCCTTGGTGATAACATTGCGGGCTTGTGGAGTCCCAATGATGAACTAGCGAATCAACTCCTGAAAGCGAGTGAACAAAGTGGCGAAAAACTGTGGCGGATGCCAATGGAAGAGAAGTACTTTGACAGTATGAAATCAGGCATCGCAGACATGAAGAATACGGGTGCGCGTGCAGGTGGCGCGATTTCTGCTTCGTTATTTCTCAAACAGTTTGTGAAAGAAACGCCTTGGGCGCATTTAGATGTCGCGGGTCCGGTTTGGACAGATAAAGAGAATGGCTACAATGGCGCAGGCGCAACAGGTTACGGCGTTCGATTGCTCGTAGACTGGGTGCTGAGCGCTTGATACAATGTGAGTCCGATGAGTCTTTCCACTTCGATGCCGTCTCGTCCGTGATTGAAAATCCGGGCTAATGGTGCGAAGCCTCTCGTAATAGGCTGAGAAAGCATGAATCACAGGCTTGCAATCTTTGAGAGATTTCGCACCATTAGCTCCGGAGTGGAAAATGCTATTGGCGAATTGAAATGGGGTCTGCCCCTCTACTCTGAATTCGTCTCGCTTTGGCGATTTTGATAGTTGCTAGCAGCCGCTTCAGATTAATTTAGGAGAATTGATGGAACCGTCTTCATGCAATGATTCTAGGAATGAAGAGTTAACCCCTCATGAATTCGTCAACCGCGCCTTTCAGTCCTATCCATTAGGTAGAAGTCTGGCAAAGTCAATGAGCAGAACGGTTCTAGCAATCGATTTCGCTCGGTGAATCAGCCTGTTTCCGCCTGGTTGTGACCTCAGTCGCCCCGCCAAGTTCCGGTGCTCTCAATGTCTTGGATCAAATGATCTAAAATCAGCGAGATTCTGAATCCTTTCTTGGCTGTGGAGTCAGTGCAACCCATTTCTAGAAGCCGCTCACAGCGTAGCTTAGACCGGCTTCTGCCTAATGGGTAGAATTCCATTCCGGGGCGGTCAAATGTGATCTACGATGGAAGCTTACTAACTAGAAGCCTCCGCAGATCTTGAAAAACATTTCAGTTTGAAGCAGTAAGCATCTTCAGTCAGGGCAATAGACTGATAGTATGTAGCTCCTCAAAATACTATATGGCTTGGCTCTCTTAGGGGGTGACAACGCAGCTGAACCGTAGAGAAGATGCCGGATAGCAGTATCGAGAGACAGAAAAAATGAGGTGATTCCAATTGTTTCACCTCATCGATCTAAAATATGTTGCCCTCATTCTATCAAACCTGTTTACAATCGCAATTAACCCAGACGCAATTTGTGACGCTAGAAATCTTGGTCGAACTGTTGCACAAAGAGCGCAGAATTACGATTGAACGCTTAGCCACTCTATTTCCGCAACCGATTCTATTTGAGAGCAGACGACGAAACATTCAACGATTCTTGAGCTTGCCGCAACTGACTCCGCAAGCGATCTGGTTTCCGATTGTCAAGCAGTGGGTCAAGCGACATCATCCCCGGAGCAAACCACTTCATCTGGTGATTGACCGTACCCAATGGCAAGACCATAACTTGATCATGGTGAGTCTTGTGTACAATAAGCGAGCGATTCCATTGCACTGGATGTGGCTGAACAAGCAAGGACAGAGTTCACTTGTTGAACAACGAAGAGTGTTACGCCCTGTGTTTCATCTGTTGAAAAAGCATCGCTTCATTCTGCTCGGAGACCGTGAGTTTCACAGCATTGAACTGGCGGCTTGGTGTGTAGAAAAGCGAGTCAAATTCGTGTTCCGTTTACCGAAGAGTACGACCGTCAAACCAGACGACAGCAGCAGGTTTACGCGCCTTGATGACTTGCCGCAAACGCCCGGAATCACCGAGCAATATCTGCAAATTCAAGTGACGCAAAATCGCGGGTTCGGCAAGCACAATTTAGTCTTGCGCCAAAAGCGTGCCTACCGTCAATCGAGTTCGGATGCTTGGTATCTTCTGACTAATCTCGTCGATGCCGAACAAACGCTCAACGCTTATGCCACTCGCTTCTCGATTGAACCCCTGTTCAAAGACTACAAATCCGGCGGCTATCACCTCGAAGATTGTCATGCCGATTTCGGGCGTTTTACTGCCCTGCTGGTCCTGATTGCCATTGCCTACTCGATCTCGACCCTACAAGGGCGGCGCATTCGCAAAAAACAAGTGCAGCGTTACGTCGCTCGTGTGACTGAGCCAAAGCGGACAACAAAGCGTCACAGTGCTTTCTGGATTGGCTTGTATGGCAAGTTATGGATTGAACCCTTGAATTTGTGGTCAACCTTGGCAGGTCAACTGATGGCACTCAAGCCGCAAAAACGCCTTTTCTTTCAGCGAGGTCTCAACGCCATTTCCCTGATTCAGTCTGCTCTCTAGCTTCGTTGTCACCCCTTAAGCTTGGCTCTACTAAAGTCTGATTGCTTGAATCTTTGATTTGACAGTTTTCAAAGCACTCTCTGTGTCACTTAATAGAGCGAATGATGGCTCTATAGACGTTTGCTTTAGATTGGATGTTACCTCTTCTAACTTATCCAAATTACTCCTAGGATTGGCGAAATACTCTGCTACAAATCCAGTCACACTTTTGGACACTGAAAAATAGTTCTGTCTAAATCTTGAGTATTTTTGAGATACAACCCTTAATACATCGAAGATGTTAGAGTTTGTCTCAGCCCAGTAATTGAGAGGTTGATCTAGGAGTAGTTCTTCCCAAAACGCTTGCATTAGTTGTGGGAAGCGGTACTCATCAAAAGATTTACCCTTGAAGCCCTGTATATCGCTTTTTATAACGTCAATGCACTTCTGCTGTAAGGAGCTTACAATCTCCCTCTCTTTCTTTTCAACACTTACAGGAAACTGAAATTTATCTATTATTCTTGCTATGAGAAAGGTTAAAAGACCTGACGCAAAATTAACTAGTATTCCTACTACAATTGTTGCAAACAAGTTGCTAGGCATATTTTTGTCAATAAAATAAATGTATAAAATGTAAAGTGTTAGTGTAATAGAAACGCCTATCAGAATGGCGTAAAAAAACTTTTTTACTCTTTCTTCTTTTAATTTCTTTATCTCTTGTTTCCAAAGAAGTACGGATTGATTAATTTGTTGTTGAATTTTTGAATTAATTTCTGGAATGAGATTATTGTTAATATCTTCCTCTACTTCTCTTTCTAGTTCAGCAGCTAATTCTCTCAATCTGTCAGTTGAGCTTGTACCGCCATAGTAATTAATATCCTTACTTGCATTGAGTCTTCTAGTGACATCTTCCCTGAGTTGCTGACGCAATTCACCCAAGTCCCTCTGGATTGAGCTAAGTTGAGATGAATGCTCACTGAAGAGTGTATCTTTGCCAGGAAATATATAATCTTGTGCATTCCTCTTGCTTCGCTCTTTCTCTTCTTCAGTAAGATCTTGAGCTTCCAGATCATCCATTCTTTGACCAAGACCCAATTTTGCAATCAAATCTTTTGCTTGCAATGAAAAAACAGCACTGCGATAAAGTTTCACACTGTCGAAGAAAGCATCCATATCGCTTGACAAACTCTGAGTTACTTCAATTAATATATTTTCGCATTCCTTGATGAGTGTTCGAGAAGTTAGGTGAGTGTAAAGTTTCTCTATACAGTCATTCAGGTCACTATAATGCTGAACAAAAAACTCATAAATTCTTTGAATACTTTCTTTAGCATCTGTGAAAGTGACATCAGATGGGAGAAGATCGCTTGACTCAAGCTTTCCTTCGCTAGATACTTCAGACGAACTGCGAAGATATGGAATTTTTAAGATATTGTAGATTCTCTCACTACTTAAAGATCTACTATCAACCTCGCTCATTCTTCTGTAAAACTCTGACTCAAGTCGAGAAAGGCTTTCAATCCTTAAATTTTTCATCAAGTTGTCGGACCGATCCTGAGCCTCGCTTTTCAAGCGATTTCTGAATGCTTTGATATTTCCATCGGTAATCCAAAACTCGCTCATGTCAAAGAATCTACTTTCAAAAGCAGAAGTATTCTCAAGCACTTTAGAATGCACATTGCGAGCATTTGTAAGCTTTTTACTCCAAAAATCAGTGAGTTCATTATTTGTAACCTGAATTCTATTCTGAAAATCGTCAATATTTGTTCGTGCTCTCTGAACAACCATCGAAATATTTCTGATTTTTCTAGAAATGAAATCACAGAAGAAATTTTGTATCACTTCTGCACTGGAGCGAAAATACTCCACTTTATGGCTGTGAATTTGCATTTTCACATCCACATTTGCTATGTCTGAAAATTGAAGAATATAGTCCTTCAGATCCTCAAGTCTAATTTTAGACTTGTTATCAATGAACATTATTTCATCTGTATCAGAGGTCAAGGCAGTGTTGAGAACTTGATTAATTCTTTGTGAGAGGGAGCCTTTAAAGCTAGCAGCTTTCAAATGATCGAAATTATCAGCGATCAATTTTGAAAATTCATCTTTACGAAATTCATCAGTTCTCGTAACAACAAATCTCATAGGAACAAATTCTAACTGAGAATGCTTCTCTCTCAGTAAAGCAACATCTGCTTGATCAAGCGGACTAGCAGCAGAGAAGAAATATAAAATCAAGTCGCATATAGGAAGAAAATCTTTAGCGATCTCCTGAAAATCCTGCGGATCACCAGTTCCAGGAGTATCTGCTAAAACTATATTAGTCAGAAAGTCGTGATTAATAAAGTTTGATCTGATAGAAACTAGCCCTTCTCGCGTGACCTTAAAGATCGAGTCGTTGTTATCCTCATGGGTAATCAAGGTTATGTCCTTGTCCACAGGATTAAGCCCTACTGTGCGATAAGTTTTAGAATCCTTGCCAAGATTTAGTAGCGAGTTAATAGTACTGGATTTACCTGTGGAGAAGTGCCCCATAAAACCCACATATACTAAATCTTTCCCGCGATTCTTATACTGAATTAAGCTTCTCCTAATACGTTGAAGTAATTCTTGATTTTTCGTAGCTTCGGAATTCTTGCCTAACTCTAGTGCCTCATTTGCAATAGGCTCTTGAATATACTCTTCCAATTGAGTAAGCCCAGCGAGAATATTTTCACACTGGATATCCACTCTCTTGAAATCCTCCATGCTGTTGGTTCCCTTGACTACTATGCGTTTTCTATCTACAGATTAGTGACACATGGAGCGAAAGATGCCCTATGCGCTTTTTATACTAGCGTGTAAAGCCTTAAAAATATCTTTGTGCCAGATATTTTTAAGAAGATGTTTTAACGATGTGGGAAGGCTCTGCGTTCACGTACTATTCCGGGACGGTCGGCAACGGAGCGAGAGCATTCATCGAACTCACATTAGAAAATAGATGGGTCGCCTATCTTTGCAGCCACATCTAGACTTCTGCGACTTCAACTAAATTGCTGGGCATAAAATCGGGCATACCGCCCGCCCTCAGCGATCAATTCCTGATGCGTCCCCGCTTCCACCACGCGCCCTTTCTCCATCACCAGAATACGATCGACTCGTCTCACTGTCGCCAACCGATGCGCGATAATAAACACCGTTCTGCCTTGCATAATCCGCTCCAAAGCCTCTTGCACCAAAGCTTCTGATTCTGAATCTAGTGCAGAAGTCGCCTCATCGAGAATCAGAATTCTCGGATTTAATAGGACTGCACGAGCGATCGCTAATCTCTGCCGCTGTCCCCCCGATAAATTCACACCCCGTTCCCCGACCCAAGTCTCATAGCCATCGGGAAACTGACTAATAAACTGATGCGCGTTTGCAATCTTCGCCGCTGCTTGCACTGCTTTGAGATCGAAATCGAGTTGTCCAAACGCGATATTTTGCGCGATCGTGCCCGTAAATAACGTTGTTTCCTGTGGCACAATCCCGATCTGATGCCGCAAACTTTTCAACGTCACATCGCGAATATTCGTGCCATCAATCCAAATATTGCCTTGCTGCGGGTCATAAAATCGCGGAATCAGATTCACTAACGTTGTTTTTCCGGCTCCCGATGCGCCCACTAACGCGACCATTTCACCCGGCAAAACTCGTAAATTCAAATCTTGTAGAACCGGGCGATCGGGACGGTACGCGAAACTGACATTTTCAAATTCGATTCTGCCAACAACAGGCGATAACTCTTGAGCATCGGAACTTTCTGCGATCGACGGTCGAATCTGCAACAGTTCAAACACGCGATCGACCGACGCTTCTCCCTGCTTGAACTCGTTATAGTTCAGCGTCACCGTACTAATCGGCTCAAACAACATCGCCACGGCTGCTACAAACCCAACAAAGGCATCTGGAGTTAAATTACCTTGGGAAATCTGCCAAGTTCCAACCAGTAAAAGAATAACAATCCCGATCGCATCTAAGAAGCCTTGAACCGGGTACTGAATTGCTCTGAGGCGTTCTGTGGCGTATCTTGCTTGACGATTGCGCTCTGATCCCCGGCTAAACTGCTCGATCGCATACTCTTCCGCCGCAAACGCCCGCACCAATCTCACGCCGCTCAACATTTCAATCAACATCGCTGACAAATCCGAAATCCGGCTCTGACTCCGATAAGACAGCTTTCGCATCTTCTCGCCAAACCAAGCGGTCAAAAATGCCAACAGCGGAGCCACAATAAACGTCGCCAACGTCAACTGCCAGTTAAAGTAAAGCATCGTGCCCAATGTCGCCAGCAGTTTCAGCACATTCGGCACAAACTGACTAAACAGCTTTTGAACGACTTCACCGATACGATCGACATCTTCCGTCAGGCGATACGACAAATCCCCGGTTTGCACCGTTTCAAAATACGCCAAACTCAATCGCTGAATATGCGCGAATGTTCGATTTCTCAATTCCATCGCGATCGATAATGCCGCCTTTGCAATCAGCGTTTCTTGTCCGTACTGTGCAAACTTCTGTGCGCCCCAAATCAGAATCACATAGACTGCCGTTTCTGCGATCGCTGCAATTCGCCCTTCACCAATGAAGAGTGCCATTTTCTGGGCAAAAAATGCGAGAACGGGCCATGTCACTGCAAACACGATCGCACACATCAACGCATAAACGATCGTGCGCCATTGGGGACGAATATAGGGGACAAGCTGCCAGTAGTTAGAACGCTGTTTCAAGGTTGGTTAGATTTATGTTCCTGGTAGATGTGAAAAATCGAGGGTAAGAGCGAAACCACAATGATCACGAACACGATCGAGAGAAGATATTGATCCACGTCTGGAATCAGCGCACCAAGTCAATAGCCCAGTATCGTCAATCCAAACGTCCACATCAATCCCCCAACCACATTAAACGAAAAGAACGCCCGATAGTTCATCGCGCCAATTCCCGCCAGTACGATCGCGTTTCGTCCGTGTTTATCGTAAAACCGCTGAGCCGACACAGTATGCTTCTTGTGAAATAGCTAGGAGTCTTCTTTCTGGAAGAGTTTTCACCCGAATCTGTTCCCTTGAAAATAGAGATTGCCGGAATGGAAGACGAATCCGAAAATTCGATTAAAACTTATGAATTCTTCTGCCGTCGCCGCACCAGCCAAACAATAAACACAACCACCAGAATTGCTAGAACAACTTTAGAAACAGGCGCAAGATATTCATCGACCAGTTCGTAATTGTCTCCTAAAACATATCCAGCGTAAGTCAGAGCAAACGTCCAAACCGTCGTGCCGATCGTGGAATACACCAAAAATGGCATCAACCGCATTCCACTAATGCCCGCAGGCAGCGAAATCAATGTCCGCACCCCTGGTACCAATCGCCCGAATAAAACTGCTTTCGTTCCGTGTCGATAAAACCAGCGATTCACTTTATCAATATCGTTGCCCGTCACCCCGATCCATTTGCCATAGCGATCGGCAAGTTCCCGAATCCGTTTTTCCCCGATAAACAGCCCACCGTAGTACCAAAGCAGTGTTCCAAGAATCGTTCCAACGACTCCCGCCAGTACCGCATACTGAAAATTCATCTGCCCTTTCGACACGGTAAATCCAGCCAGCGGCATGATCAACTCCGATGGAATCGGCGGAAACAAATTCTCGGCAAACATCAGAAATCCGATTCCCAAATAGCCAAGCGACTCCATCGTCTTGGTGATCCATTCAACCAATGCTGCACTCATGCGGGACTTCCTCGTATGGGGTGGACTGAAGCAGATTTGCGTGACTTTCGCGATCGCTCAGACTAATCTTATGAACTTTTATGAAACTTTTACGCGCCGTTCCACAAAATCCAGGAATTTCTCACACATTGTTCTGACCCACCCGCTTGATCGACTTGCTTGAGTGGTGTACCTAGAACCGATTCAAAAGCGTTCACCAAAACAGCGGACCCTATTGGACTCGAACCAATGACCGACCGCTTAGAAGGCGGTTGCTCTATCCACTGAGCTAAGGGTCCAGAGCAGACATTTACTACTATAACGGCGCAAGGCAGATTTAGAGCAACCAGAATTTTCCTGCTTAAATTTAGTTTTTATCAAGCTCGTGTAAAGTTAAGCCACAAAACGGGGAATTCAAGAAAGTGGGTACATCTTATTCGGTGCTCCCTTCTGCAATGTGGTGTCAACGAACACCATCACAAGTATCATGGCGAACATCGCCCCGCCCCCTACCCTAAGACCCTGAGCCGCTTTATGTTCATTCTGAAACGGCAGGATGTTGAGATCAGCAGCATTCAGCACCCCAAACGCGACCAAAAAGTTCCGATCTTGTCCTATCAAGGGCAAACCTTCCGATTGATCCAAGTCTTCAGCGCAGGACAGGAAGAAGATGCTCGATCGTTTTGGCGCGATCTCACTGACAATCAAGGCAAAGCCTGTGTCCTCCTCGAAGAACCAGAGCGCTACAGCGTTTGGGGCAAAGTGCGACTCGACCAGCTCGGAATTGAACTACCCGCCCAAGAGGGAGGAGCCGTTTCTGCAGTTTTTACTCAAGCGTGTTTACTGATGCTGCAAGCGATGTACATCGACATTGAAGATCTCATGGGCACGAAGCAAGCCACTTCATTCGAGCGGGATTTAGCAAATGTGCTTCAGCAGTGGCGCTTTCCTCAAACGGAGTCCCCGACTGCCATTAAACAACTCCTCACGGTGAATCCGCTCAATAGCTTGCACACTCCCACCTGGCAAGAAAGTTTACTCAATGTGTTGCTGCAAGAGCTTCATCGGCTCGGTAAGGCATATTTTGGCAAGTCCGCGTTTGTCGATCGTATTCTCGATGCGCTCCAAGATTTGCCGCAAGGTGAGCGCTCCCGGTTTTTGGAATGGCTCAACCACTCCCCGACCGGAAAACTCTGGTCTTAACTTCTGTCCCTTGTTGAAATACAAACTATGAGCAGTTCAGCGAGTCAATCTCAATCGAAATCCATTTCCGTTCAAGCGATCGTGTTTGCAGAAATTCTGTTAGCCGTCGCTGCTTTATTGTTTTTCCTACTCTTTAGTGTTCCTGATCCCGGTCAAACCCGCCCAGATTGGTACTCTTACGGCGCGTCCGCCTTCGAGATCGTCGCATTTTTTAGTGCGTCGTGGTTGTGCTTTAGAAACTGGAACAGTCCCCAGATCGTCAGCGGTCGCCGCGTGTGGCTGGGAATTGGACTCGGAATGCTCTGCTACGGGATTGGAACCATTTTATTTACCTACTGGGAAACGTATCTAGGACGCGAAGCTGATGTTTCTCTGGGTGATTTCTTTTATGTACCCACTTATCTATTTTTGGCGTGGGGCATGATTATGGCGTTTGCCGATCGACGATTAAATCTCGATCTCTGGCAATGGCTCACAGTGGGCGCGATCGCAGCGGTCAGTATCGCTTTTGCAACCTGGTTAACTCTGAAACCCGATACACCCTCTGCTTTGCTGTTTGGTGAACCTGCAATCGCTCAAACTGCACCCGTCCAAACCAAACCGACCCCTAGAGCAACGGTTGCACCCACGGTTCGACCTTCTCCCGTCGTGACTCCTGCCGCAACTCCGAAACCCGTTATTGAAGAGAAGAAAATCGAGGACAAGCAACCCGCCAAAGTTGACAACGCACCGGAGTGGGTGAAATCAGTCGAAGAAGCACTCGCACCGCTTAAATCGTCTCTTGATTATTTCTACGTTCTCGCAGACGTTTTCATCCTGATCATTGCTACAACACTACTGCTTGCCTTCTGGGGTGGACGATTCTCGCAATCTTGGCGCATGATTGCCGCTGCTGCCTTCTGTCTCTACATCGCGGATATGTGGTTCAAATACGCCACGACCCGCCTTGAGAACTATCAGAGCGGTGGACTCGTCGAAATCTTCTGGATCTTCAGCGGTGTGCTTTTCGGAATTGGAGCAGCGCTGGAATACGATTTAAGTCGATCGCGGCGCAGTGGCTCGCGTCGTCGTGCATAAAGATTTGTCCGGCATCCCTCATTCGATCGCGCTCAGCATAGAATAGATGAGTAATTGCCGCCCCGCGATGAGCTTTGCATGAGCAGACTGACTGATACTGATAAAACCAAGATTATTGAACTGTACCGCCAAACTGGAGAAACGACCCTGACTCTGGCGGAGCAATACGGTGTCAGTAATACAACGATTAGCCGCATTCTCAAAAGCAGCTTGTCGCCAGAAGAGTACGAAAGTCTAATTCAGCAAAAACGCAGTGCATCACGGAGCGGCACAAAAACGGCAACGGTAGAAACTCCCGCCGTTCAAGGAAATTTACTCGAAACCCCTGAGCCAGAACAACCTGAAGTGGTTGAACCTGAAGTCATTGAAGTGGTTGAACCTGAAGTCATTGAAGCGGTTGAAAAACCGTCGAAACCTGTACGCCGAGTGAAACGACGATCGAGCGTATCCGAAGCAACCGAAGAAGCTGCTCCACCCGCTGAAGAAGCGGTTCAAGTCAATACTGTTGAAGCGATCGTCGCTGAAGATCTCGCACCCAGCGCAAGCGAAATGCTGGACGAGGACGATGATGATGACGATCTCGATGATGATCTCGACGATCTCGACAGTTTAGACGAAGAAGACGATGATGATGAACCCGCCATCTTGCCTTCGATTCAACTCAGTGCAGCGGATTTTATTCGAGTGTTGCCGATCGCAGAAGCCGCAATTCCAAGAACGTGTTATCTCGTCGTCGATCGCTCTGCTGAATTGGTCGCACGTCCCTTAAGCGAATTCGCTGAACTCGGTCAAATCCCGTCTGGAGAAGTAGAGGCGAGAACGCTTCCAGTTTTTGACAATCACCGAGTTGCAAAGCGATTTTCAAATATTCGCACCCAACGGGTGATCAAAGTTCCCGATAGCCGAGTTTTGCAAAAGGCAGCACCCTATCTACAAGCCAAGGGAATTACGAGATTGCTGATTGACGGTCAAGTGTACGCGCTCTAAACGTCGTCGCCTTGACCAGGTAAAAGTCCAAGAAGGGGCTGCACGATCGCAGTTCCCAAAATTCCAAGCACAACGCTAAAAGCAATCACCAGACCGAACGGCAGATCGATCGATTGAAACGCTAAAAATCTGAGCGCGATCGGAGCCGCGTTTTGAATCGCAATGAGTGCGATCGCACCGACCCAAACGGCAACCAGACTCGCAGTAATTAAAGTGGCAAAACTTCTCATAGGATTTCAGGAATCGAGAACTGAGGCACTGTAGGAAATATCATCAGCCGCGAACTGATAAATTTTCATCCTTGTGAGACATTTCCTATACGGGTAGATTTAATCATCTACCCGCTTTTTATTTTAAATCCCGCTGATCGGAGATGACCAACGGGATTTCATGTTTATCTGAACAGGCTACTAACCGAGTTATCTTCGTGAATTCGCCAAATCGTTTCGCCGATCACACTGGCAACTGAGAGAATTTTCAGTTGCGGGAAGCGATGCTCATCCAAGATCGGAATCGTATTAGTGACGATCACTTCTTCGAGATAGCCACTAGAGAGACGCTCGATCGCAGGGGGAGAAAAGACCGCATGAGTTGCACAGGCGTAAACCTGACGTGCTCCCTCTTTGCGAAGAATCTTAGCGCCTTCTAGAATCGTTCCAGCCGTATCGATCATGTCATCGACTAAAACCGCAGTTTTGCCCCGGACATCCCCGATCACGTTCATCACTTCTGCCACATTGTGAGCCTGGCGGCGCTTATCAATGATTGCTAGAGGCGCATCGTTTAATCGTTTCGCTAAGGCTCTTGCTCGTGCAACTCCTCCGACATCCGGAGAAACAACGACCAGATCTTCAAGCTGTTTACTGGCAATGTAATCGACAAGCGTCGGAGAGCCGTAGACATGATCCATCGGAATATCGAAATACCCTTGGATCTGAGCCGCGTGTAAATCCATCGCGAGAATTCGATTCGCTCCTGCCTGAGTAATCAGATTGGCTGCGAGTTTTGCCGTAATCGATTCACGTCCAGCCGTTTTGCGATCGGCTCTCGCATACCCGTAATACGGCAGAACTGCGGTGACTTGTCGAGCGGATGCCCTTCGGCACGCATCGATCATAATCAGCAGTTCCATCAAGTTGTCGTTGACCGGGCGGCAAGTCGGCTGGATGAGATAAACATCACAACCGCGAATCGACTCTTGAATCTGGACATATAGCTCGCCATCCGCAAAGTGCTTTTGCACCATGGGACTCAGATCCATTCCTAAATATCGGGCGATTTCTTGTGAGAGGGGCACGTTTGCCGTGCCAGACAAGAGGCGCAGACGATTGCTATCAGGAATCGATGGCAGAGCAGAAGGAGGAGATAGTGTTGCAGAACGGATCACGTCAAGTCCTCGAACGCATTCAACGCAATATTAACACCGCGACTTTTGTTCATTGCCTTTGGTTTCGCGGATCTCAAGCATTCGTAAATGGCAGATGATTTTGCGAAATATTTGTTTAAGACTGAGCCACATTTAATGTACAGATGAGCGATCGTAAGATTCTTCATCCAATCAGGTGAAATGAGTGCTGGGGGAGAGAAGTGGATTTTAGTCAAGCTCAGTCCGAAGTATTTATCGCAACTTATTCTGCCAAATTTATTCGCGCTTCGCAATCCATTTTTACGATGTTATCGATCGCTGATTTATTTTGCGATTTTGTTGCCTAGATTACAAAAATATGCGTTAGATTCAATCGTCTGAGCTATGCTAAAAAATCTAGTGACGCAAGGGAACAAGCTATGAGTCTGAAAGACCGCATTACCGAAGAGATTAAAACCGCGATGAAGTCTCAGGATAAGGTGCGGTTAGAGACGCTGAGAAGCATTAAGAAAGTGCTATTAGAGAAAGAAGTAAGTGTCCGCCCGTCCGGTCAAACTGAATTGACCGAGGCGCAGGAAATCGAGGCGTTGTCTCAGATTGCCAAACAGCGCAGAGATTCGATCGAGCAATACACGAATGCGAATCGGTCAGATTTAGCCGACAAAGAAGCGGAAGAGTTGGCAATTATCGAGACGTTTCTGCCCGCGCAAATGTCCGATGAAGAAGTGGAAAGTGCGATCGCCGAAATCATCACCCAAGTTGGCGCAACTTCCGCAAAAGATATGGGTAAAGTGATGGGTCCCGCGATGCAGCAGTTGAAAGGCAAGGCGGACGGGAAGAAGGTACAAGCGATCGTTAAAGCGAAGTTGGGCGGATAGAGAATGAAGTGGGATGTCATTTCTGCAAGCAGAAGATCGGCTCATTATGATAAAGCAAGCAGTGATAAGCTCTCATCTTCATAGAATGATTTGATTGTGCCGAAATTCTGGCGCAGCAAGTTTTCAACCTGTGATGTCGAACAGTTGCCAAGGCGAAGCCAAATCACTTTCGGTGGATTCCCAAAGACTAAGCTTAGGTCGTGCATATCTGCATCTTTCGAGACAATCATTAAATTATTGTCCTTTGCATAATCCCAAACGATTGGGTCGATCGTTGCCTTCATGCCCACATCTCGAACGTGCAATGAGTTTGGAAAAAGATCGCTCAAACGGTTTGGCAACTTAGGTGATAGGTTTTCGTCAAAAAGTAGCTTCATGCGGACAGTGGAGCGCTCATAAACCGACGCTCACGATCAGCAGCGTAAGCAATACAAGCCTTTAAATCTTCTCGCGTTAGATCAGGAAAATCGTCGAGAATTTCTGCTTCGGTCATCTCGGAAGCTAGGTACTCAAGCACTTCATAAACTGTAATTCGCAAGCCACGGACACAAGGCTTACCACCCCGTTTATTCGGTTCGATCGTGATGTAATTTCGGTAGTTCATACGTTGCAAGTATCTGAATCTTGATTAAACCATAGCTCCGCAGCAGCGATTGATTCATCCTTCACTTCAGATGATTCAGGTTCCACTCTAGCCACTGAATAGAAGTTTGAACTTCTGCGGGCGCATTCAAGACTTCAAATTGTAGCTCTGGATCGCTCAGCAGGTCCAAAATCAATTAACGTTTGAAACTCAATTTCCTCATTAAGCGATCGCCTCTCTGTATACCTTCAAGAGCCTTCTCAAATTAGAACCAAAGCAGCATAACGACCCTGTTCAACGGCGGCAGGTAACCCTGAACTGCAACCAAGATTCTCAAGCTGTCCGTTGCAACAGGCTTGTTATACAGCCGTAGATTTAGAGTCAGTCATTCTAAGACGTTTTTCCATTGGAACTGCTCTATCATCATCCGGAAATCCAACTGATTCATAACCGAGCTTAGTGTAGAAGCCGATAGCATCCGGACTCGCTCCTAGTCTCGCGAACGTATACCCACGTCTAAAGATTTCCATTTCAAGACTATCCATAATGATACGACCTATACCTTTGCAACACCATGATGAGCAAACGTATAGTCCAGTAATACAATCGTCGGAACTACTTCCCCAACCGATATTGTCTTCTTCAGAACTGGCAATAATGACGTGACCAGCAGTAAGTCGATCTTGGTAGTAATTAGGTGATCGCTTGTCCGCCCAAGCCTGACGATCATTTAAACTAGCCTCAGATGGAGCTCCAAGGATGGCATCTCGACGAATCGCATAGATGGTGGCAAGGTCATCCAGACCTGCTGTGCGAAGTTTGATGCTCACAAATTCACTTCACCCCTCCATAGAAAATTCAGCATAACTCTTATTAGACTGACTCTCTCTGTCTAATTGCCCAAATCTGAATGTTAGACGGAAAAGTAGTTGACACAGCATTACATTAGAGCGGTTTAGGCTGCTAGGAGTCAGCATAACACCCTAAATCAAGGAATTAGAGCGACTCTTTCTGCCTAATACCAGGAGTTAGCATATTGGATCGACTCACACTCCGCATAATGTGCGGAGCCGTCAATTTCTAGCTGGCACGTACATCTGCATGAATCGCATTCACGATTTCTTGGAAAGGAACAGATTCTAGAACAGATAAAAGATTTACCACTTTAGCCAATAAATAGGGTCTGTCTTCATACTCATCCTGGCTCGGCAAAACGATCTGGATCGGTTTCCCTTGATCATCGACACCCTTCTCAAACACAAGCAGCCGTGGATTAGAGTAATTGATTGCCGTCCAGCGATTTCGCTGGAGATAGTTGACCACTTCAGCGACATGAAGCTCTTGAATTTGTGGATAGTGCGACAGAACTTCAGGGGTCATCACCATTCTCCTGTTTTGACATCCTGCATCAAGGTTAGAAAGATAGCTGTCGCATCGTATCATGACGATTCATCCACAGCATCATTGGAAGAGATCGAACACTCCAATCGCTTCCAATCCCTAATTCTCCGTCACTACTACCGGAGTCACCGTCACAGGCTGAGAATTAGCAACCAGTTCCTTTTTACTAAATTTAAGTTTGCCATCGACTAAATCAATCGAGATCGTGTCCCCTTCTACAAACGCATTTTCGAGTAGTTTAGTCGCGATCGGGTTTTGTAACTCCCGCTGAATTGCCCGTTTTAATGGACGTGCTCCGTAAGTCGGGTCATATCCCACATCTGCTACATATTTCTGTGCAGCAGGTGAAAGTTCCAACATAATCTTCTGATCGCTCAGCAAACCTTGAATTCGCTGAATCTGGAGTCCAACAATTTCACTCAATTCCGCACGATTCAACGGGTGGAACAGAATCGTATCATCGATTCTGTTGAGAAACTCAGGGCGGAAATGCTTCCGCAGCGCTTTCATCACTCGTTTTTGCATTTCTTCGTAGCGGGCATCATCACCAGCCACATCCAGAATATGTTCGCTGCCGATATTGCTCGTCATCACAATCACAGTGTTGCGAAAATCGACGGTGCGACCCTGAGAATCGGTAATGCGTCCATCATCGAGCACTTGAAGCAGGATGTTGAACACGTCCGGATGCGCTTTTTCAACCTCATCGAGCAGCACAACTGAATAGGGCTTGCGACGAATTGCTTCCGATAACTGTCCGCCTTCGTCGTAGCCCACATATCCAGGAGGAGCACCGACTAAGCGCGACACCGAATGTTTTTCCATGTATTCGGACATATCGAGACGCACGATCGCATCTTCCGCATCAAACAAAAATTGAGCCAGTGCGCGGGCGAGTTCCGTTTTTCCAACTCCGGTGGGTCCCATAAATAGAAATGAACCGATCGGGCGACTTGGATCTTTCATTCCCGATCGCGCTCGTCGAATCGCAGCAGAAACGGCTTCAACGGCATCGTGCTGTCCGATGACTCGTTCGTGCAGGTGCTTCTCCAAATTCAGGAGTTTCTGCCGCTCAGATTCGAGCAATCGAGTCACCGGAATTCCTGTCCAACGAGCAACGATTTCTGCAATATCCGCTTCGGTCACTTGTTCGCGCAGTAACGCGGTTCCGCCTGCTTGCAGTTCCAAAAGTTGCGCTTCTTGTTGTTCACGATCGTGCTGTAAGGCTTCAAGTCGCCCGTATTTTAGTTGCGCTGCTGTGTTGAGATCATACGCCCGTTCAGCTTGTTCGATTTGCACCCGAAGCTGATCTTCTTCCATCTTGAGCGATTTGATCGTTTCGAGGATTTGCTTTTCGTTTTGCCACTGGGAATCGAGGGCATCTTTTCGCGGCTGAAGTTCCGCGATTTCTTGTTCGAGCCGTTCGAGTCGATCTTTGGAATTGCGGCTGAGTCCGGATATTCCCGTTAATTTGTCTTCGCTCTTGACCGAGAGTTTTTCCATTTCAAGCTGTCTTAAACGGCGCTCGATTTGTTCTAGCTCGGTCGGCTTCGAGGTGATCTCCATTCGGAGTTTGGCAGCGGCTTCATCGACCAGATCGATCGCTTTGTCAGGAAGAAAGCGATCGCTAATATACCGACTCGATAACGTAGCAGCCGCCACTAAAGCCGAATCCGTAATGTTCACCCCGTGGTGAACTTCATACCGCTCTTTCAACCCGCGTAGAATCGAAATCGTATCTTCAACACTCGGCTGATCGATCACGACCTGCTGAAATCGCCGCTCTAGCGCTGCATCTTTCTCAATGTACTTCCGATACTCATCGAGCGTTGTCGCCCCAATACAGCGCAATTCTCCTCGCGCCAACATCGGTTTAAGCAGGTTTCCGGCATCCATATTGCCTTGACCGCTTGCACCCGCGCCAACGACCGTATGAAGCTCATCGATGAATAAAACGATTTGCCCATCGGAATCGATCACTTCTTTAAGAACAGCTCTAAGTCGATCCTCAAATTCGCCTCGATACTTCGCCCCTGCAATCAGCGATCCCATGTCGAGAGAAATCAGCTTGCGGTTCTTTAGCGATTCAGGTACATCACCATTCACGATTCGTTGTGCGAGACCTTCCGCGATCGCAGTTTTCCCGACTCCCGGTTCTCCAATCAAGACCGGATTATTTTTAGTCCGTCGAGATAGAACCTGTACCACACGACGAATTTCGCCATCGCGTCCAATCACCGGATCGATCTTGCCTGCTTTGGCACGTTCCGTTAGATCCAATCCAAATTTTTCTAAAGCTGAATAGCGCGATTCGGGAGCTTGATCGGTCACTTTCTGACTGCCTCGAAGGTCGCGAATTGCCGTATCTAATCGCGCTGTATCCACATTGAAACTGCGGAAGATCTTCAGACCGAGGCGCGGATCGTTAGCAAACGCCTGGATAAAATGTTCGATCGAAATAAAATCGTCCTGCATCGAAGCTCTCGCCGCTTCTGCTCGATCGAGCATTGAATCGAGATACCGCCCTAAATAAAGCTGTTCCGTACTGCCCACTTTTGGCTGACGGCGAGTAAAGTCATCGACCTGCTGGAAAAATCGATTCGGCTCAATTCCGGCTTTGCTTAAAATTTTTCCCGCCAAGCCATCTTCCTGCTCTAGCAGGCTAATGATCAAATGCTCGACTTCTAGATTCTGGTGTCGATAACGTCGCACGACATCTTGTGCCTGAACGATCGCTTCCCAGGCTTTATCTGTAAATTTGCTGGGGTCTGTGGGTTGCATTCCAATAATGTTTTGTCATCGCTCTTCTTGAAACTTCACTCTAGCAGGTTCAGACGATTGTTTCATTCTGTGTTTTGCCTTCGTGAATCCGTCAGACTGGCAGAATAGAAACCAAGTCATGAAGCAGGCGCTAAATCAATCTTGACTCCTTGCCAACTTTCAGCACTGTGTAGGCTGTGACGATTGGAAGCAAAAGCATTGCTCTCGAATCTTCCAGCCTAAAAGCGAGAAAGCAGAACGCGAGTAAACTCTCATTCTGCTCTCACTTCGTTATATACCCCCAAGGGAATTCGAATCCCTGTCGCCTCCGTGAAAGGGAGGTGTCCTAGGCCTCTAGACGATGGGGGCGCGGTTTGTGTCGCGCTTGCTTCGTACAATCGACATTTACTAATGTAACGGGCAGAACGAGGATTGTCAACAGGTCTACCTAAATTTATTTTCAAATCAAGCTGTGAAATCAAGCAATAAGCCAAAAAACATCACGATTAGCCAGCCCTAGAACTGTCCCTTGGCAGAGACGCACGATCGAGAAAACCCACTACCGTAAATGAAAGATAACGAACCTTTACCCACTCTAGAAGGCTTTGTCCCGACCTGTCATGCTGCTGATCGACTTCATGCTATCGCCGAAGACCCCAAAAACTGATGGCGTTCTGACTCGCCCCTCGATTCCTTTGCCTGAAACTCCCAGTACCCTAGAAGAACACCCTGTTTCATCCTCAACTGCGCCTTCCTTTGTGGAACACTCGAATTCTTCTCAATCTGTGCGATCGCGCTGCTTACCTTGGCTCGCGTCGATCGTTTATCCGCTGGCACGCTATGTGGTTCTGCCGTTCTACTTTCGACGAATCGAGGTAACGGGTCGAGAACAGTTTCCCGCAGTCGGTCCGGTGATTATCGCGGCAACACATCGATCGCGGTGGGATGCTTTGATGGTTCCTTGTGCGGTGGGTCAAGATGTGACGGGTCGAGCGTTGCGGTTCATGGTGACAGCCGATGAAATGAACGGGATTCAAGGCTGGTTTATTCGGCGATTGGGTGGGTTTCCGATTAATACTCGTCAGCCGACGATTTCAGCTCTTCGACACAGCATCGATTTGCTCCAACAGGGCGAAGCGCTGGTCATTTTTCCCGAAGGTAATATCTACCGACAGCCTGCCAATCTTAAGCCTGGATTAGCTCGATTAGCACTGCAAGCAGAAGCGAGTCAGCCGAATTTGAATGTGCAGATTGTCCCGATCTCAATTCAATATAGCAAACCCTTAGTACCGTGGCGGTCTGCGGTTAAAGTTCGTGTCCATCAGCCGTTAAAGGTGGCAGAGTACAGCTTAGACCATCCGAAGCAAGGGGCAAAACGGTTAACAGCGGATTTAGAAAAGATTTTGCGAGGATGCTGCCAGTAAAAGCCAATAAAAAAAGAGACGCAGTTACCCGCGTCTCTTTTTTTGTTTTTCTTTAGAAATTAGCGACCGATGCCGATATACCGGAAGCCTGCTTCTTCTAAAACAGGTTGATTCAGGAAGTTCCGACCATCAATCAAAATCGGAGCATTCATCAGCTTCGCCATTTTGATGTAGTCGAGGCTGAGGAACTGTGCCCATTCTGTAACAAGCACCAGAGCATCACAGCCATCTGCTAAACGCTCTGGGTCGGTTTCAACGATGACATCAGAAATGCCGTCGCGCATTCCGCTCTGTGAAATGATCGGGTCGTAGGCTTTTACTTTCGCACCCAGACGAGTCAGGTTCTCGATCACGTTCAGTGCAGGAGCATCTCGCAAATCATCGGTGTCCGGTTTGAAAGTCAGACCCAAAAGCCCGATCGTTTTTCCTTTCAGAATCTTCAACGCTTGCTGAAGTTTCTCAACGACGATCAACCGTTGACGCTCGTTGACGCTCACGGCTGCTTTGAGCAACTGAGTTTCGTAGCCATAATCGTCAGCAGTGTGAATCAGTGCAGAAACATCTTTCGGGAAGCAAGAACCGCCCCAACCGAGACCCGCACTCAAGAATTTGCTGCCGATCCGAGAATCAAGACCGATGCCTTTCGCGACCTGCATCACATCCGCACCCACGCGATCGCAGATATTCGCAACTTCATTAATAAAGCTGATTTTCGTTGCCAAGAATGCGTTTGCCGCATATTTGATCATTTCAGCCGAACTCAAATCCGTCACAACTACCGGAACAGGGGGCGCAGATTTGTCTTCCGCGAATTGACGCTCCACGATCGGCGTATAGAGTTCCTGCATTAACTTAATCGGTCGATCGCTGTTGTTGCTGCCAAGAACGATGCGATCAGGGTTGAACGTGTCAAACACCGCAGATCCTTCGCGCAGAAATTCCGGGTTACTGACCACATCGAAATCATATTCGCCTGTTAAAGCAGCGGGTCTGATTTCTTCACCGCCACCGACTCCAGCAAGAACAGGTTGCGCTTCTGCGCGTTGACGTTCTGCGAGTCCGTCGAGCACGAGCATCCTCACCCAGTCTCCAGAACCGATCGGCACAGTAGACTTGTTCACGATGACTTTGTAGCCGCCCTTAAGGTTAGCACCGATGCCACGCGCAACTGCTTCTACATAGCGAGTATCGCTTTCACCATTGGGAAGCGCTGGCGTTCCAACTGCAATAAACAGAATTTGACCATGCTCGACTCCAGCCGCGATATCGGTCGTGAACTCTAAGCGTCCCGATTCGATCGAGGACTTCATAATTTCAGACAATCCCGGTTCAAAAATCGGCGACTGTCCCGACTGCATCAATTTGACTTTTGCTTCGTTGTTATCGATGCAGATGACATGATGCCCGATGTGAGACAGACAAACACCCGTAACCAAACCGACGTAACCTGTTCCAATAACGCAAACGCGCATAGTGATACTCCTCGAACAAACGATATGTTGCCTCGATAAATCTTTCCGTCAGCATTCCCGAAGTGGATGACCTTAGTGCGTCGCCATCGACTCTGGTTGTGCTTCAGGCGTTTCGAGGCGGCTGCGAAAATCAGCGATCGTGCGCTCTAGACCTTCTTTGAGCGGAATGGTAGGCTGCCAACCAAGACGAGTTTGAGCGCGGGTAATATCCGGCTTACGACGACGGGGATCATCTTGCGGCAATGGCTCGAATTTTACGGAGCCAGAAGGATTCACCATTTCTTGAACCGCTTGAGCGAGTTGCAGAATCGTGTATTCGCCAGGGTTGCCTAGATTAACCGGACCAATGAAATCACCATTCATTAAGCGATACAGACCATCCACTAAGTCAGAAACATAACAGAAGCTGCGGGTCTGTGATCCATCACCGTATACCGTTAGGGCGTGACCTTGAAGGGCTTGGACGACGAAATTGCTCACGACTCGTCCATCGTTTTCGAGCATTCGGGGTCCGTAGGTGTTGAAAATGCGGGCGACGCGGATATCAACATCGTTTTGGCGGTGGTAGTCGAAGGCGAGGGTTTCGGCAACTCGCTTTCCTTCGTCGTAGCAACTGCGAATCCCGATCGGGTTGACGCTACCGCGGTATTCTTCGGACTGGGGATGAACTTCGGGATCGCCGTACACTTCAGAAGTCGAAGCCAAGAGGAACCGCGCTTTCACTCGTTTTGCTAGACCCAGCATGTTCATTGTTCCCATCACATTGATTTTGACGGTTTTGACGGGATTGTATTGGTAATGAACGGGCGATGCAGGGCAGGCGAGGTGATAAATCTGATCCACTTCGAGGCGAATCGGTTCGGTGATGTCGTGGCGAATTAGTTCAAAATTGGGGTTGCCCATCCAGTGCTGGATGTTGCGCTTGTGTCCGGTGTAAAAATTATCGAGACAAATCACTTCGTGACCTGTGGTCATTAGTCGATCGATCAAGTGGGAGCCGATAAAGCCTGCACCACCAGTGACAAGAATTCGCATAAGTTCAAAATCCGCTTAAGTTGCAAACGAGCAAGGGGTAGAAGTGGCAGTTGTGATTGATTCCCTGCTTGCCAGAAGTGTACCCATTAAATTAACGGGTGACACGATGGCGATCCGGACAGGGAGTGGGGCAAAAACTCTACGCCAAGCGAGCTTTTTCATCAGTAGAACCATAACAGACTCAATCTTGTTCTGGAATTTCGTTCGATCGAGTTCATCGAATCTTCAACGCCCTATGAAAATTGCCCCTACTTTTTGGGTAGGAGCAACTTGCAACGAATGATGAAATTTAGCCTTGTTCGTTGGAGAGGCGAAGAACTGCCATAAATGCCTCTTGTGGGACATCGACGGTTCCGATCGCTTTCATCCGCTTTTTCCCTTTCGCTTGCTTTTGCAGCAGTTTCTTCTTCCGGGAGATGTCGCCGCCGTAACATTTTGCCAAGACATCTTTGCGAAGGGCGGGAATATGTTCGCTGGCGATGACCTTGCTCCCGATCGCGGCTTGAATCGGAATCTTGAACTGGTGACGGGGGATCAGTTCGCGTAATTTTTCCGTTAGAGCGCGACCGACTCCATAGGCTTTATCCCGGTGCACGATCGTTGCCAGTGAATCAACCGGATCACCGTTGATCAAAATATCCAGCTTCACAAGGGCATTTTCGCGATAGCCGATCAGTTGATACTCCATGCTGGCGTAACCCCGCGATCGAGACTTCATCTGATCAAAGAAATCGGTAACAACTTCAGCCAAAGGCAGTTCATACATCAGCGTGGTTCGTCCCGGTGTGAGGTACTTCATGTCCTTGAAGACTCCACGGCGGTTCTGGCAGAGTTCCATCAATGTGCCGACATAAGTTTCGGGCGTGATGATGTCTACCTGAACATAAGGTTCTTCGATCTTCTCGCGCTCTTGTGGAGAGGGAAGTTTTCCAGGGTTATCGATGAGCTGCACTTCGCCTTTGATGGTGGTGACTCGGTAAACCACAGAAGGAGCAGTGATGATCAGATCGAGATTATATTCGCGCTCTAGCCGTTCTTGCACGATTTCCATGTGGAGCAAGCCGAGGAAACCACACCGGAAACCGAAACCCATTGCGCTCGAAGTTTCCGGCTCAAAATTGAGTGCAGCATCGTTGAGCTTCAATTTATCGAGGGCTTCACGCAATTCTGGAAACTGATCCGCATCGGTCGGGAACATTCCACAGAACACCATCGGTTTTGCTTCGATGTAACCGGGTAGCGGCTCAGCGGCTTTGTTTGCAGAAAGGGTAATCGTGTCACCGACTCGCGCATCTTCGACAGCTTTAATCGAGGCGGCAAAATATCCCACTTCTCCAGCGTGGAGTGAATCGACTTGAACTTGAGTCGGCGAAAGAACACCGAGTTCATCGATGACATATTCCTTGCCCGATGCCATCAGGTAGACTTTATCGCCTTTCTTGACGTGACCGTCCATCACTCGGAAGTAGACGATCACACCTCGGTAAGCGTCGTAATAGCTATCGAAAATCAGCGCTCTGAGAGGTTGTTTCGTCGTGTCTTCGGGGGGCGGAACTTTTCGCACGATCGCTTCTAAAATGTCCGGCACTCCGATCCCTTCTTTTGCAGAAGCCATAATCGCATCCGAGCAATCGAGTCCGATCACTTCTTCGATTTCTTGCCGGACGCGATCGGGTTCCGCTCCCGGCAAATCGATTTTATTTAACACCGGAATAATTTCTAAATCATGTTCGAGTGCTAGATAAACGTTCGCGAGAGTTTGCGCTTCTACCCCTTGAGACGCATCGACCACGAGGAGCGCACCTTCGCAGGCGGCAAGCGATCGAGACACTTCATACGAAAAATCGACGTGCCCAGGCGTGTCAATCAGATTGAGAACATACTGCTGCCCGTCTTTTGCGGTGTAATTCATTCGGGCGGCTTGGAGCTTGATCGTGATCCCGCGCTCCCGTTCCAGTTCCATATTGTCCAGGAACTGTTCTTTCATTTCCCGTGCAGTCACGGTCCCCGTTTCTTGAAGTAAACGGTCAGCCAGCGTGGACTTGCCGTGGTCGATGTGAGCAATGATGGAAAAATTTCGGATACGGTTGACGGGTACGTCAGTCATATATGTGTAAAGGTTGCGGCACTCTAGGACGGGCATTTCTATCAGAATCTCACTCTTTGTGGAGTCAGATCTAAAAGAGAACGCTTAAGATATTTTAATCCTTTCTTCACGGAGTTCGAGAGTCTGAGACGCTAAGAAAAAGAAATGTCCGAAATTTGTTTCGGATTAATTTACGATCCCGATTTTTTCTCAGCCACACTTGTGAAAGAATGTTAAAACTTTGTTGAATCTATGTAAAAAACGGTACATCCATAATTTATAGACGAGATTCTCAAAGTGCGGGTGATTTTCGGCTTTCAATGCCCTGTCTAATTTAGCCAACATGAACGACCCCAAACTGCAAGTGCCCGATCGACATAAGACCGAACTTTCGATTCAGATTGATTCTGATCTGTTGGAGCAAGTCCGACATTTGACGAATGATCCGAGCAAAGTGGTCGAAGTTGCGCTCAAGCAATGGTTACGAAGCGAACTTTACCGCGATGAGGATAATGCTCGGACGTTACCGAGAAATCCGCCTGTGCCTCCTAGAGGCGAGTGGAATGATTAATTTTGGTTGCTGTGATCGGTTTTCTGTGGCGATGCCTGTGAATTTGATTTAGTGTCCGATGTTCACTCCCCGGTCAAATGGTCACTTCTGTGAATCTTTCTAGCTCTTTGTCCGATCCGTCTTACTCGATTGACTCGTCCGTGCCTACTGATTCGACTGCTGCGATCGCGAATATCGCGGAGTTGATGATGACCCAAGACGCGACGGGAGTTCTGCTTGCGTTCCACTGGCGCGAACTCAGGAGCGATACAGAGTCTCGTCAGTGGCTTGGAAAACCCATGAGTGTGAGATTCGCTCCGGTTTCTCCTACAACGTATCTAGAGCGGTTGAAGCGGGTGTTATCGTCTCAAACCCCAGAGCAGTTTCGCTGTCTGTTTGAGTGCGGCGATCGGACGATTCTATTTGATCTGGTGATGAGTCCGGTGATTTTGCCGAATGGAACAGCCGCGATCGTGGTGGTTACTGGTGAGCAGGCGAATGAATTAGACGAAGCGCGATCGCCGTTGCAAGCGGTGGAGATTTCACGCGAGGAGGATCTCGATCGCTATCAGCAGCTTTTGACCCAAATCGTCTGGAATGCGCGACAAAATCTAGATCTTTCAACGATTTGGCAGGTGACGGTCGATGGACTGGGACAGGCGCTAAATGTGAGCCGCTGTGTGATTTGTCCGTATGATCCCAAGCGATCGAGTATTGAAGCAGTCGCAGAATTTCGCCAAGACTGTCTTGGATCGCTCAAGGGTGAAGTGTTCCAGCTTCAAACTGATCCTTTGTTGCAAAAGGCGCTGGCGACCTTAAAACCGATTCGTGCAGTAAAACAGGCTCCGGAGGAGATTGATCCGGCTCTATCAGGTGATATTCCTCAAACTCGATTATTAGTGGCAACGCATTATCAGGATCAGCCGAACGGTGTGATTATTCTCGATCAGTGCGATCGCGATCGCGTTTGGACACAGGTTGAACTGGACTTTGTGAAAGAACTGGCGGATCAGGTGGGAACGTCGATCGCTCACGCTGCATTGCTGATCGAACTGCAAAGAGCAAATGACAATTTGATGCTAAAACACCGTGAATTGGAAGAAGCACGATATCAAGCAGAAGAAGCATCACGGCTCAAGAGTGAATTTTTAGCAAATACTTCGCACGAATTGAGAACGCCGTTAAATGGAATGATCGGCTTTTTGAAGCTAATTCTTGATGGAATGGCGGAAGATCCCCAAGAACAGCGGGAATTTATCGAAGAAGCTCATCGATCAGCAATGCACCTCCTTGACATCATCAACGACGTTCTAGACATTGCCAAGATCGAAGCTGGAAAAATGCAGATTGAATGCAATCCAGTGAGCTTACAAGAGTTATTGGATCAAGTTGAAACGATGACTCGAACTCAGATTCGACAAAAGAATCTTAGTTTTGAAGTGCAGATGCCGCAAACACACGATGAAATTGTTGTATTTGGCAATTATCAGCGGTTGCTTCAAGTGCTGCTCAATCTGATGGGCAATGCAATCAAATTCACCAACGAAGGCGGCATCACCGTGAGCGCTGAAGTGATCAAAAAGCGGCTCGTGGTTCAAGATGAGGAACTGCCAGGACTGGTAAAAATTCGCGTTGCGGATACTGGAATTGGAGTATCGCTCGACAAACAAGACAAGCTGTTTCAATCGTTTAGTCAAGTCGATGGATCGCTGACTCGGCAGTATGGTGGCACAGGGCTAGGACTAGCGATTTCCCAAAAGCTGGTTGAAGCAATGGGCGGAGACGTAAATTTCTACAGCATGGGTGAAGGATTGGGATCAACTGTTACATTTACAGTACCGCTCTATCAAGAGCCTGTCATGATTGCAGCAGATTGAGCCATGATTCAAGCTTCAGTGAAAGAGCCGCTTACTCAAGATCAGCGCATTGTTCATCATGGACGGACTTGGCGACAGTTTAAGCTGATTCAGGAAGGGTTTGAAAACTCGCCTGGAGTTCGGCTCTCTTTCTACGCAGAAACGATCGAAATTCTCATGCCCGGACAACCTCATGAAACGTTTGCCAGTATTATCGGATGCTTGTTGATGATTTATCTGGCACATCGAGGAGTCGCGTTTGTGCCCACGCGATCGATGACGCAGGAAAAAGAAGGAGTCGCTTCGGTTCAAGCCGATGAATCTTACTGCATTGGGAAAGTGAAGCCGATCGCGGATTTATCGATCGAGGTTGTTTTCACGAGCGGTGGACTTGAGAAATTGCCTCGATATCAGGCGTTAGGCGTTCCTGAAGTCTGGTTTTGGGAAGATGGAACGCTTCGACTGAATCATCTTCGGAATGATGGCTACGAGCGAATTGATCGAAGTGAGTTACCAGGGTTAGAAGAACTTGATATTGATTTCCTTAAGCGCTGTATTTTGATGGCTGAGACAGATACAGGAGAGGCGATTCGGGTCTTTCAGCAGGGATTGTAAAAACTACGATCGCATTTCTATCTAACGTTTAGAATGCAGTGTTTTTCCAAGCGAGGTCAAAATGAGAACACCGCAATCCGTAAAGACGTTGGAAGAATTGGGGCGGGTGCAATTGTCGAAAAGCTTTTTTATGCGGGAGTTTCTTTACTCTGAGATTTCGCAGATTGAAGGGATTCCGAATATTCCAGATGATCCAGAATTAGCGATCGCTGCCGGAAAACAATTGTGTGAAAACGTGCTCGAACCGATTCAAGAGGGACTGGGACGGGTTAGTATTCGATCGGCTTATCGATCGTGCAAAGTCAATCAGATTGGTTCAGAAAAGAAAGGTTACAACTGTGCTGAAAATTCTTCAAACTACGCTCGTCACATTTGGGATGTTAAAGATGAAAAGGGTTTTATGGGTGCGACAGCTTGCATTGTTGTAACTTCTTTCATTCCTTACTATGAGCAAACAGGAGATTGGACGGCTTTAGCTTGGTGGATTCACGATTGTATCGATGCGTATGCAGAGATGGAATTCTTTTCCAAATATGCTGCATTTAACATTACCTGGAGTGAAAATCTAGAGTATCCGAAAAAGATTTCTGGTTGGGTAGAAAATCCGTATACAGGTAAGCGTGGATGCTTGACAAAAAAAGACATGGAGAATTTCTCTGGATCGCATGAGCCGTTTTATCAGAAATTTGTTGAGCAGCTTCGTTAAGCGACTTCTCGATAAATTCTTTAAACTAGGGAAAGCGACATTGTTGGAGATGCTATGACCACAACAGTACAGACTGATGCGCGTGCCTTGTTTCGGGCTGCTTACGAAAATCGGTACACCTGGGATGAGAAATTTCCGGGCTACACCGCAGACGTGACTTATCGCGAAGACGGTAAGACCTATCAAGCCAAATGCCGCATCAATGCTGACTTTACGTTTGATGTGACCGATATCGAAGACGGAGAAGGCAAAAAGGCAATTCAGGGTCAAGTTTGGGAAATTGCCGTTCACCGGGTGCGTCGGGCATTTGAAGCAACCCACGGCGAAAATATTTTTACGCTTGGCACGACTGATCCCGATGGTGGAGTCGAAATTTTAGTCGGCGGCAAGTCGGAAGGCGATCGCTATAAAGTTCGCAATAATGAAGTTAGTCTCGTTCACCGTCATATTCATGGCGTGGTTGTGACAATTAATACTTTCAGCAGTCACGACACCGGAAATGGCTATCTGTCGCATCGGTATGATTCGCTCTACAGCGATCCGAAAACCGGAGCCGTGAAGGGCGCGAGAAGCGAATTTGAAGACCTGTACGAAGAAATTGGCGGCTATTATATTTTGACCAGCCGGACGATTACGACCGAAGAACACAAGAGCGAATTTTTGTTCTCAAACGTTCAATTGCTCGAAAACGTGTAATCCGATAAATCAAGTGCCAACTCCCGCACTGAAATTGTCGATCGTTCAGCGTTAGGATATCAATATCAAGCTGTTAGAAGGTGAATTATGTCTCTGACACTCACACCCGAAAATGTGGAAACCGTTCTCGATGAACTGCGTCCGTACCTGATTTCGGATGGTGGAAATGTGGAATTGGTGGAATTGGATGGACCGATCGTGAAACTGCGCCTTCAAGGGGCTTGTGGAAGCTGTCCGAGTTCGACCATGACCCTGAGAATGGGAATTGAACGCCGTTTGCGCGAAATGATTCCAGAAATCGCAGAAGTCGAACAAGTTCTGTAAGAAATTCCTCAATTTGAAGGGGAGGTGAGGGTCTAGACTATTTAAAGTCTCCTCACCTCCCATTTTTATGCCGTATCCGCTCCATGTTGCATTTATCTGGCATCAGCATCAACCGCTTTATAAAAGTCGGGGTGATGCGAACTATTATTCGCCGTCTGAAGGGCAATATCGCTTACCGTGGGTGCGGCTTCACGGAACGAAGGATTATCTCGATTTGGTGTTGCTGTTAGAACGCTATCCAAAACTGCATCAGACGGTGAATTTAGTTCCGTCGCTGATCATGCAGATTGAGGACTATGTAGCGGGAACGGCACTAGATCCCTATTTGACGGCGACCGTAACACCGGATGAAAACATCGATCGACCTTTAAAAGAATTCATCATCGAACATTTTTTTGATGCCAATGCTCGTACTTTGATCGAACCACATCCGCGCTATTCAGAACTCTACGGACAGCGGCAAGATCGGGGACGCGGTTGGTGTTTGGAAAATTGGAATGCTCAAGATTTTAGTGATTTGCTGGCTTGGCACAATTTGGCGTGGATTGATCCGCTGTTTTGGGATGATCCAGAGATTGCGGCTTGGTTGGAACGCGGGAAAGGATTTACGTTAAGCGATCGACAACGCATCATCGCCAAACACCGAGAAATTCTCAGCCGCATCATTCCGCAGCACCGCAAAATGCAGGAGACTGGACAGCTTGAGGTGACAACGACACCTTACACTCATCCGATTTTGCCCTTGTTAGCCGATACGAATGCGGGACGGGTCGCGGTTCCAAATATGACCTTGCCCGAATCACGATTTCAGTTCGCTGAAGATATTCCTCGGCATTTGAATAAAGCTTGGCAGATGTACGAAGAGCGATTTGGTCGATCGCCGCGTGGATTGTGGCCCTCGGAACAGTCGGTCAGTCCTGAAATTCTGCCGTATGTGGCGAAACAGGGATTCAGTTGGCTGTGTTCGGATGAAGCGGTTTTAGGCTGGTCGCTGAAGTACTTTTTCCATCGCGATGAAACGGGGAATGTCTATGATCCTGAGAAGCTCTATCGCCCGTATCGATTGGAAACACCAGCGGGAGATTTAGCGATCGTGTTTCGGGATCATCGCTTATCGGATTTGATCGGCTTTACTTACAGTGCAATGGAGCCGAAGAAAGCGGTCAGAGATTTAGTGGGGCATTTAGAGGCAATTGCTCGATCGCTAAAACCGAAGAATGATCAGCCGTGGCTCGTCACGATCGCATTAGATGGCGAAAATTGCTGGGAGTTCTACCCACAAGACGGGAAGCCATTCTTAGAAATGCTCTATCAAACGTTGAGCGATCATTCTGACATTCGGTTAGTCACGGTTTCAGAGTTCATTGAACAACATCCGCCGACTGAGACCATTCCTGCGAATCAGTTGCATAGTGGCTCTTGGGTCGATGGTAGTTTTACGACTTGGATCGGTGATCCAGCAAAGAATCGCGCTTGGGATTTGCTTACCGCAGCAAGACAAACTTTAGCGAATCATCCAGAAGCTACTGAAGAGAACAATCCGGAAGCTTGGGAAGCATTGTATGCAGCAGAAGGATCAGATTGGTTCTGGTGGTTTGGCGAGGGACATTCCTCGAATCAGGATGCGATGTTTGATCAACTGTTTCGGGAGCATTTAGCAGCGTTGTATCGATCGCTAAACGAACCTGTTCCTGAAAATGTGCGCCAACCTGTTGAAGTGCACGAAGCACAAGGCGATCATGCACCTCAAGGATTTATTCATCCCGCGATCGACGGTCGAGGCAATGAGCAAGATTGGGACAAAGCGGGACGGATCGAGGTCGGTGGCGCTCGTGGAACCATGCACCAAAGTAGTCCGATTCAGCGGCTTTGGTATGGTGTGGATCACATCAATTTCTATCTGCGCTTGGACTTAAAAACCGGAGTGCAACTTGGAACGGAAATTCCACCAGAGCTAAACTTGTTTTGGTACTATGCAAATCAACCGATGAACAATAGTCCAATTCCATTAGTTGATGTTCCGGAGCAAGCACCGCTGAACTATCACTACCATCATCATTTAGGTGTGAACTTGCTCACTCAGACGATTTGGTTTCAGGAAGCTGGAGAATATTTCCGCTGGCAATCGAGAGCAAGCCGCGCTCAGATCGGAGTGGATCAGTGTGTAGAGATTGCTATCCCTTGGGCGGATTTGAAAGTAGAACCTGATTACTTACTGCAATTGATTGTAGTGTTCTCAGATGGGGGACGGTATCGGGAGTATTTGCCGGAGAATGGGATTATTGCGATCGCGGTTCCGTAGAGATTAGCGATCGTCGGTTTGGGCGATCGCTTTATTGCAATCTTTCCTGCCATTTCTCAGGATCTTGTCTGCTGTTAAAGATGGCATATACGATAATCTCTGTGCTTGTTTCTTCGTAAAAAATGGAATAGGGAAAGCGTCGAACAACAGCTCTGCGATATTCCTTGTAGACAATCTGATACTGTTTTGGATTGCGGCTGATAGATTGCAGACAGGCATCGACGACTGTGAGAAATTCTCGACCTAAACCAATTCGCTTACTCTCATACCAAAAGTATCCTTGATCAGCATCGTTTTCGGCTTCAGGAGTAAGCGTAATGCTTTTAGCCATGCTTCTCAATGATCCGACGCTTCACGTCTTCCCAGGAGCGACCAGAAGCAGGATTAGCTTGATACGCCGTTTTTCGACGATCGAGTTCGTCTTTCTGCTCCTGTGTGATTGGAATATCTTCAGTATCTAAACTATCCCACAAGTCTTGCACGAGCAGAAGCCGTTCAGAAGGACTCAGTTTAAGCAATTCCGTACGTTGAGAACTTAGCATAATGATGATTATTGCGCCTCTTCTTTGTACTCTACTTTCATCTTGGTCAGTAAGCTGCTATGTATTTTCCCACGATCGCATAAATCTCATCATAATCGCTGCGATAGATGGATTCGGTGCAATCTTGCGATAGTGTTAACAAAGATTGCGCTGAGATGAAAGTGAATGATTGCTGCGGTTTCTCTTCAAAACGTTTACAAGGTTTACAACAAAATCCCAGTAGTGGATGGGCTATCGTTTGAAATTCAAGCGGGCGAAATGTTTGGGCTGTTGGGTCCGAATGGGGCAGGCAAATCGACCACGATTCGGATGTTAACGACGCTGACAAAGCCCACTGATGGGCGGATTCAAGTCGCAGGATTTGACGTGGTGAATCAGCGATCGCTGGTGAAATCTCATATTGGCGTAGTTCTCCAGCAAATCAGTATCGATAGCGATCTAACCGTTTGGGAGAACATGGAATATCACGGACGATTACATCACATTCCCAATCCACAGCGACAAAAGGACATTGATGAAGCGCTGGACTATGTGGAATTAAGCGATCGACGAAATGATCCCGCCAAAACGCTGTCTGGTGGGATGAAGCGACGACTCCAAATCGCTCGCGCTTTGCTGCATAAACCTGAGATTCTTTTCCTTGATGAACCGACCGTCGGACTCGATCCGCAAACTCGCCGCCGCTTGTGGGAGATCATCCGCGAATTGAATCAGCGAGGCATGACGATGCTATTGACAACGCACTATATGGATGAAGTGGAATACTTGTGCGATCGAATTGGCATTATGGATGCAGGTAAATTGATTTCGCTTGGCACATTAGAAGAACTACGCCAGCAATACGGTAAGGGAATTCTGATGAAACAGTCGGGCGAACATTGGGATTATAAATTCTTCCCAACAGTTGAAGATGCAAATCATTATCTAGAAGAGCTTCCAGATAAGACTGGGACAATGACTCGCCCTTCAAATCTGGAAGATATTTTTGTCGAATTAACTGGGCGGAATTTGGATTAGCACGATCGTAGTCTTGCCAAAAGTCCGACAATTTCATCGATCGCACTTCTCTGTACAGGTGCGACATCTGAAGCCTGATTGATAATGATGCTAAATGCGATCGATTCGTAATTTGGTGGATCAATATATCCTGAAAGCGCTGTCGCACCCGTTAACGTTCCTGTTTTCGCTCGTGTGATTCCTTTGGCTGGACTATCTTGAAATCTTCCCTGCAAGGTTCCGCTAACTCCTGCGATCGATAAAGAATCACGGAAGTATTGTGCTTCTGGTTGCTGTGATATTGCTAAAAGGATTTTTACTAATGCGATCGGTGTTGTCCAGTTTTGTCTTGATAAACCTGAACCGTCCGATAACTCGACCTCAGTTTTATCAATTCCAAGGCGATTTAATTCAGCAATTAAAGACGCGATTCCTTTTTCTAACACCGTACTAGTCGATGAATTCTGTGTTCCTAGCGTTCTTAAAAGGACTTCCGCATAGAGATTATCGCTGAATTGATTGGCTTGTTTTATCAGTTCCCTGAGCGGTGGAGAATTGATTCTTGCAACTTCAATTCCATTCGATCGAGTTGTCTGATCACTCACACTGGAGCGAACGATCGTAATTCCAGCTTGGTTAAGCGATCGAACAAATCGTCGCAAAAATCGTTCATTTGGATTCGGAACCGCGACTTCGTAAGGAGCAGGCGTAGAACCCATTCGTAACTGTCCTGAGACTTTCAAAATCGGCTGACTCAGATCGCGTCCAATCTCGATCGATTCTTCGGTTTTCGCATCTACAGTGTTCGATCGATTTTCAACTCTCCAAAAACTGCCTTCGATCGACTCGTCCCATTCGACTTTGAGCGGTTGCCCTAATCCTTGCGGCACTAATTTGAATCCTAAACGGTTCTCATTAAAAATCAAACTATTGACCGGAGCCGCGTAAATTTCTGAGATATCTCCGATCGCCCAATCTGGATTTAGCACCGTTCTGCCAAAATAACTATCTTCGACAACTAAGTTTGAAATGCGCCCAATTCCACGCTTCTTTAACTGTTGAGCTAAATCGTTCAACTGTCGATCGCTCACGCTCGGATCGCCCCGTCCGACTAATCTCACGCTCCATCCACTCGGCGATTCTGTGCCAAATACCGAAGTCCGAATGCGATACGAAGGAGTGAGTTTTCGTAATGCCGCCACTGTTGTCAAGATTTTGACATTAGAAGCGGGAATGAAAAAACGATCAGCATCGCGACTATACAGCGTTTGGCGGGTGCGTAACGTTTGGATCATGACACCAAAGCGCGATCGAGCAAAATTCGGACGATTGACGATCGCATCAATTTGAGGAGCGAGATCTCTTGGACAAATAGGCGCGACAGGACTTGCACGAACAGTAGACGCAAACACTGTGAGCGAAATAAAACTAATCAGACTTGCAACAGAGCGGGAAAATAGCGCGGTCATGGAGGGTTCTCAGAAACAATGCACCATTCGATCGAGAACAATTCCCCCTTTAGAGAGGACAGGATTTTCTCTTTCATCACTAGAATTGAACCACAATCTTTCGAGAGTGATCATTATGGTGCAAGAACGTAATTTACCGCCTCGGAAAGCTCAAGAGCAGGACATCGATTCTGTTCGTCGGACGGACCCCCGCCCGATTCCGCCTGTGGTTCAAAATAATGCGGGCACTCCTGTCACGGATATCGCTTCAGGATTAGCATTATTGCTTTCGATTATCGCCTTTTTCCTTAGTTGCTATGCCGCAATTCAAGCAAGCAGTCTTCGCCGACAAGCAGAACCTGCATCCCCCGCACCGCAATCGAACTCTCTAAATCAACCTGAAAGTCGTCCGAGCATACCCTGGGTTGCCCAATCTCGATTTCAACAAGTCACACCTGGACAATTTCGCCAACCCACTCAAGATGAAACGGGCGAAGTCGAATTACTTTCAGCTAGACGAGTCGAGCGATCGGGAAATCAAAATTTCGCCAAAATTGATCTGCGAATTCGTCGGCTCGATCGACCTGCTCAAGGACTCACCGAAATCGATTTACCCAATACGATCGCGCTCAATAGCCGCACAAATGAGAAATACACCGCTGTAGAAACCAAAACGCCACAAGATCGATTGATCAGCATGGCGAGTTTGCGACCGGGTGCAACAGTGAACGCTTCAGTGATTGTCAGAGTTCCTGACGATCTCGATCGAGTTGACCTCGATATTCCCAACGTACGGGTCTTTCGGAATGTCCCGATCGGGTTGGGGTAATTACAAATTTCGTGTTAATTCAACGATCGTAGAGACGCGATGCATCGCGTCTCTACCCGAATTGCGCGGCGAAACGGCGATTTACGGTGCAATGATCAATTCATTCATTCGAGCAACAGCCCTTTGGTAAGATCGTGCGATCGAGATGTGCGCCGCTCAAATCCATGTCCAATGGACTCGCCTCGGTCAATGATGCCCAGCGCAAATCCGCATTCTCCAAATTTGCACCCGTCAAATCTGCCCGCAACAGAATCGCACCTCTAAGATCCGCCCCTCGCAAATCCGCATCTCGTAAATCTGCATGACACAAATCGGCTCCGTGTAGGTTCGCGCCGCTCAGATTTGCATGTCTCAAATTCGCTCTACCTAAAGCCGCTCGACTCAGATCACTCCCTGACAAATCAGCATCCGCCAGTTCTGCACGACCCAATTTCGCCTCAGCAAAATTCATGCCGTGAAAATCGCGATCGCCTGCGGTATACCGCTCTACAATTTGATTCCAGTTCATAGCCTCAATGTCCTATCTGAGTCACTTACTCGTTAAGGTAACGGCTGTTCTTACTCAGAATCTCTATCTCTCGAAGGAGCTACGGGATATCAAATTGATCTTTGAACGGTACAAATCCAACCGCGATCGTGCTAATTCAATAAATCTTTAAAGTAAAAACAGCGATCACCGGTGATCGCTGTTCATTTAACTTCCCCAAATTATTCAACGGGTAGAATCATACCCTCGCGTGCCAACAAGCTATTCGGGAAAACTGATCGCACTTGAGCTTCGATCTCATCGAGACAATCATCGTCGTGATTCGGATCATGATGAAACATCACCGCTTGTTTCACTCGTGCCGCATCGACCACTTTTAACGCTTCCTGCCAAGTTGAGTGACCCCAGCCAATTTTGGGCGCTTTCTCGTCGTAGTATTCTTCATCGGTGTAGCAGGCATCGTAGATCAAGACATCCGCATCCCGCGCCAAATGCACCAGATCTTCATCAATGCGATCATGATAATGCTCGGTATCAGTCGCATAGACGACCGTTTTTCCATTGTACGTGACTCGAAAGCCGATCGCAGAATTGGGATGATTGAGCGGTCCTGTCTCGATCCGAATTCCGTCGAGTTCGATCACGTCCCCAACCATGATGTCGGTGAACTTCAGATCCGATTTCATAATCTGCATCGGAACCGGAAAGTTGGGGTGGTGCATTTGATCACTGAGGCGTTTTTGCATCGAGGCACCATTCGGAGCGATCGCACCGTAGATGTGAAAACAGTTTCCAGGGACGAAGGCGGGAATGAAGAAGGGAAAGCCTTGGATGTGATCCCAGTGTGAATGTGAGAAAAACATATATGCTTCAACGGGCATTTGCTTGAGCATTGATTTTCCCAGCACCCGTAGCCCTGTTCCACCATCGAAAATCAGGCGCTTTCCACCGACGCGCATTTCGACACAGGACGTGTTGCCGCCGTAGCGAACGGTTTCATTGCCAGGGACAGCGATACTGCCTCGAACACCCCAAAAGTGAATAAAGAAATCAGAAGACTGGGTCATTGCTGGAATTAGAGTTGCTTCAAGAGCTTGTGTATGCAACTCGAAGAAAGCGAAAACAATCTTAGAGTGCCTATGATTACAAGCAGTGTGCAGTGATGCCGTACGAAGACGGTGGGAGCAGCGTCCCTTTGTTTAGGCTACCCATTGGACGGTGGGGGTTACCAAGCTGACTCGAATTATAAGACGCACAATAAAAAAAGGCTCAGGAAGATTTCTGAGCCTCAAAAGTGTCTGTAATTTCACGGACAGCTAATTTGCCGCTTTGATGCACTGCTCGACTAATGGCAGGACTTTATCGACATCTTGCCAACCGAGAATTTCTGTGACTTTCTTCTCTAGATTTTTGTATGTTCTAAAAAATTCTGCGACTTCATCTAAACGGTGAGCAGCAATGTCATTCAGCGATTTAACATTCACGTAGCGCGGATCTTTATCGGGAACGCAGAGAATTTTTTCATCGCGATCGCCGCCATCGATCATTTCCAACATTCCGATCGGACGAGCTGCAATCACGCATCCAGGGAAAGTCGGCTGATCCATGATCACCATGCCATCGAGCGGATCGCCGTCGTCCGCAAGCGTGTTGGGCACGAAGCCATAATCTAACGGATACATCACCGAGGCATACAGAACGCGATCGAGGGCAAACGCATTCAGGTCTTTATCGAATTCGTATTTGTTCTTGCTGCCTGCGGGAATTTCGATCAGAACGTTGATCAAGCCCGGTTTGGGTTGGGCGGGAATGCGTGATAAATCCACAGCGGGTTCTCCAAGCTAAACAATTTCACCATTCTGAATTGTAGGGGAGTTCATGCCAAAAAGAGTTTGTAGGCGGGATTTTGGTTTTCGTCCCAATAGCGATAGTCGATCGAATTCAAAAACGCCTGCCAATCGTCCATTTCATCAGGCGGAACTTGAATTCCCAAAACGATTCGACCGTAATCGGCTCCATGATTTCGATAGTGAAAGAGGCTGATATTCCAATCAGGGCGCATCGACGTGAGGAATTTGATCAGCGCTCCCGGACGTTCAGGAAATTCAAAGCGGTATAAAACTTCGTGTTCAGCTAACGGCGATCGACCTCCAACCATGTGCCGCAGATGCAGTTTAGCGAATTCATCGTCGGTGAGATCGATCGTCTTAAAGCCATTCTCCTCGAACGTTTTGACGATTTGAGCCGCATCCGATCGCCCTGAAATTTGCATTCCCACAAAGATATGAGCAGTCCTTTCGTCTGCGATTCGATAGTTAAATTCGGTGATATTCCGCGCACCGAGTAAACTACAGAATTTCCGCAGACTGCCGCGCTCTTCGGGAATGGTTACAGCAAAAATTGCTTCTCTGCGTTCTCCAAGTTCTGCCCGTTCTGCAACGAATCTTAAGCGATCGAAGTTCATATTCGCGCCGCAAGCAATCCCGATCAAGGTCTGATCGGTAATTTGTTCGCGTTCCACGTACGCTTTCATCGCTGCGATCGCTAATGCTCCAGCAGGTTCAAGAATCGATCGTGTATCTTCAAACACATCCTTGATCGCCGCACAAATATCATCGGTATCGACCAAAATCATTTCATCCACATACTGTTGGCAGAGGCGAAATGTTTCTGCTCCGACTTCTCGAACTGCGACCCCATCCGCAAATAAGCCAACATTGGGAAGTTTGATTCGCTGTCCGGCTTTGAGCGATCGCGTCATCGCATCCGCATCAACAGGCTCAACTCCGATAATTTTCGTTTCTGGTCGCAGACGTTTAATATAAGCAGCAATTCCAGAAATCAGACCGCCACCCCCGATCGCGACAAACACCGCGTGAATCGGTTGCTGATACTGCCGCAGAATTTCCATCCCGATCGTGCCTTGTCCGGCAATCACATCCGGATCATCGAACGGATGAACAAAGGTTAAACCCTTTTCCGCTTCTAGCTGTCGAGCATGAGCGTAAGCATCATCGTAAGTGTCCCCGTGTAAAACTACTTGACCCCCCCGCGATCGAACCGCATCCACTTTCACTTGCGGTGTGGTCACAGGCATCACAATAATTGCGGTTGTGCCTAATCGTTTTGCACCGAGCGCGACTCCTTGAGCATGATTGCCAGCCGAAGCCGCAATCACACCCTGAGCTAACACATCAGGAGACAACTGCGCCATTTTGTTATACGCGCCCCGCAGCTTAAACGAGAAAACGGACTGCATATCCTCGCGTTTTAGCAGCACTCGATTCTTCAGGCGAGCTGAAAGATTCGGGGCAAATTCGAGCGGGGTTTCCTGGGCAACATCGTACACGCGGGCGTTCAAAATCCGCTCTAGGTAGTCACCAGACATAAGATTTAAGGTGAGGAAATTCGATGAATCCTCATTGTACGAGGTCAGGGGGATTCATCGGGGATTTGATCCGGGTCAATTCCCATCGATCGTAGATATGCGGCTAAGCGATCGGCACGTTGTCGTTCCTGTTCTGCTCGAAGTCGTTCCTGTTCTGCTCGAAGTCGCTCTTGTTCTGCTCGAAGTCGCTCCTGTTCTGCTCGTCGTCTGAGTTCGACGGGGCTGAGAAAGCGCTCTCCATCAGGTCGGTAAAGCGTGAGATCTTGCGCTGTCAGCTCAAACCGAACTCCAAGGCGAGGACTGATCCAACCGTTCATCTGTTGGATTTCGACGAGTTGTAACCCTTGACGAATCCAGCCTTTTAGGTGAGCGCGATCGGGGTCGTACAGGTAATATTCCTCGACTCCGTACCTTTGATAAAACTCAAATTTTTTCGCCATTTCCGTCTCTGTGTTGCTTGGCGAAAGAATCTCAAAGACGACTTGGATCGGGATATTGTTCTCTTCCCATTGCTTGTATGACCCGCGTCTTCCCTTGGGTCGCCCGAATGCCACTAACGCATCAGGAGCGACACCGCGAACGGTTTGGGATTTGACTGGATACCAAGGCAAATCACCTGCGACAAAGACATTTGGATCGTCGGCAAACAGGATTTCGAGATTTTCCTTGATCAGTACGATCCAGTTAAATTGCTCGGTGTTGTCTGCCATCGGTTGACCGTCGCTGTCCGGAAAATATAAGTCAGTTGGGGAGTACGAAGTCATAGCAGTGGCTCGACAACGAGGATATCCTTTAGTGTAGTCGATCGTTGTCTTCTAGCTTCTATGTACCAATCACAGCGCATCTACTTACCGTTTGGCGATCGCACTTTAACACTCGGATTGAAGCCGCTAGCGATCGCAGATTGGATCGAGATCGATGATCAGTTCGTGTCGTACTTGCAACGAAAGACAGAACTCTTAAAAACCAATCATTCAGAAGTGTTTGCAAGTTTGCCAAACACGCAGATTGCACAGCAGGAAGTTTTAGATTTATTGTTAGAGCATCTATCACAACAGGTTCCAGAACTGTACGATCGCACTTCTAAAACAATCACTGTAAAAGCAACGAACCAAACCTGGAACATTGATCAGTTTGAACCTTTAGATTTAGCAGGTCGGTTAGTTCAAGAAGATTTTTGTTTAATGCAGCCCAGCGATCGAGGATTTATTCTCGCCACTGCTTCTCTTTGTTTTCCGCTGCGGTGGCGATTGTTAGCAAAGCTCGGAAATCCGATGATGCGGATTCATCAGCCTGTCCCAGACTATTCAGAACAATTAGGAAATCCGGTCGATCGATTGTTCGATCGCTTAAAAGTCGATCGTCCAGTGTTCCGCTTAAATTGGAGTATTGTTGAGACTCCAGAACTTTATTTAGGACATCAAAGCCATTCGAGTACTAACGCTGTGGAACTGACACCGGATGATCTGTGGATTCGTGTGGAACGACAGACTTTAAGACGATTAGCACAATCAGGCTGGATCTTGTTTACGATTCGGACGTATCGCTATCCGTTGATGCTGTTGAACGACTATCCAGATAGTGCGATTGCGCTTTCGTCGATCGTGCAGGATCTTGCTCCAGAAATGCAGCTTTACAAGAACTTACTCCCGATTCGCGAAATGCTTCTCACGGCTTTAGAGCAAATTCTTAAGCGATCGTGAATTCAATACAGCCAGTAAATAGAATTCGCGGTTACACAGACAAAACCTGCCTTCGCAGAGTACCTAATGTTTTTACGATCGCTCAATGCTAGAATCAACCCAATCGAAAAGCGCTTTAATCTATGACAACCCTGATTGCAAACGAAGTCACGCTTGCTCAACTGCGCGATCGATTTAACATTGTGCGATCGACTGATTCGACTTTCTTCAGTGCAGATTTCGCCTCGAATCCGGATGTCACAGAAGCGGAAAAACGAATTCTCGATCGCGTTCAGCAAAATTATCTCAGTCAATTAGAAGTGCGAGGACTGAACGAAGAAACGGTCAAAATGGTGGTCGTTTCGCCGCTGTTAGATCATGCGGGATTTTACCGATTTCCGTTCACGATCGATTCTGAAGTGAGTATCGAAATTCAAGAAATCGATCAAGGTGCTGTATTGACTGAGCGAATTGATACTTTAGTTGTGCGAAATCAGCTTTGGATTTTAGTCGTCGAATCGAAGAGAACTCGGTTTTCTGTCCAAGCTGCGATTCCTCAAGCACTCTCTTATTTATTAGCAAAACCTCAACCTGAAAAACCAGGTTATGCCCTGATGACGAATGGTGGCGAGTTCTTATTTGTGAAGCTGGTCAATTGGGAAACACCAACCTACGGATTTTCTAAAACTTTCTCGCTCTTAAACAGCGGGAATGATTTGTATCAAGTTTTAGCAATTCTCAAGCAAATTACGAGCGCTACCCATTAGCAGCGCTCATTAAACATTAAGCGTCTTTCGGTTCGACCAGATTTTCTAAACCGTCCACGACCTTCATTGACTCGATCGTATCTCCCGCTTTGAGTTGTCCCAAAACGTCTGCGCCCTCAGTCACAAATCCAAAGATCGAATAGCGACCATCGAGCAGATTTGCACCCGCAGGAGTCAACTCTGGCTCAAACAAGAAAAAGAAGAACTGAGACGATCCCCCATTCGCATCAAAGTCAGGGCGCGCTAAGGCTAACGCACCATAAGCCGAAAACGGTAAAACAGGCTCTTCAAGATAGCGTCCCGCATCTTCTAACGTAATGCCGTAAGTCGGAACTTTGTCGCCTTTGACCAGAACTTCGAGCGGAATTCCCCGATATTTATTCGTTTTGGGATCGACGAATCCGACCTCTTTTCCAGGCGGATCACCAATTTGTAATACGTAAGAATCCTCAGCACGAGTGAACGGCAAACCGTTGTAGAAACCACGTTGAACGAGATCCACAAAGTTACCCGCCGTTACAGGAGCGCTAAAACCATCAACGACGATCGTTAAATCGCCTTTCGAGGTTTTCGCCGCGATCGTGGCTCGTCCTTTTAGCTGCGGTAAATTGCTGTACTCTTTCGGCACCTCATAAGGGAAGCCCGTAACCATTGCTTCCTCGATCGTACTCACTTTATCGAGCAACTCTGCCCGCTTTTCGAGCGTTTTGGATTTATCTTTCGTACTCGCAATCTCGGTCAATTCTGCGACTCCAGCTTTAAGCTGTTCGATCAACTGTGCAGCTTCAGATTTACGATCGTCTACCACACTCGCCAAGATCTTGTCGCTTTGGGTTAACAAAATGCGATCGACTCGTTTCACATCTGAAGTGACCGCACCCCAGCGACGATTCGCCCGGAGTTGAGCCGCAATATCTTCAAGACTAGACTGGACTTGGCGAATATCAGAATTCTCGATCGGTAACGCATATCTTAAAAGCGCTTTCGGATCTTTGATCGCGTTCCCTTGCGGTAGCGCATACACAGGTGCCGCAAATCCGATCAGCAAGACAATCACACAGACCAGCCCCAGAAGAGAGCGTTTGAAGGAAACATTACAAAAAGACATACAGCTTAAAACCTAGAGATCAGTCAGCCCGCTTTGATTGTCCCATGTCACGGAGCGATAAAAAGCGGTCATGCAACGGTAAAATGAAGTGCCGAATGTTCTCCCCAATCAAGTAGTTAAAAGTCATGATTTCCAGTAATGATTTTCGTCCCGGTGTCAGTATTGAGCTAGATGGCTCAGTTTGGCGCGTGGTCGAGTTCTTGCACGTCAAGCCCGGTAAGGGTTCTGCATTCGTTCGTACCAAGCTGAAAAACGCTCAAAACGGCAACGTGGTTGAACGGACGTTCCGGGCAGGGGAGACTGTCCCCCAAGCCACACTCGAAAAAAGCACGATGCAACACACCTACAAAGAAGGTGATGAGTATGTGTTTATGGATATGGAAACGTATGAAGAAGGTCGTTTGAGTGCCAAGCAAATTGGCGATCGCGTGAAATACCTCAAAGAAGGCATGGAAGTGAACGTCGTCCGCTGGAACGAGCAGGTTTTAGACGTAGAACTACCAAACTCGGTCGTGCTCGAAGTCACGCAGGCTGATCCCGGTGTGAAGGGCGATACCGCAACGGGTGGCACAAAACCCGCGATCGTTGAAACGGGCGCACAGGTGATGGTTCCCTTATTCATCACGGTTGGGGAAAAAATCAAAGTGGACACCCGCAACGATACGTACTTAGGACGCGAAAAAGAATGATGAGCTAGAGATCAGAAAACCTCTTCACCTTTTCTGATCTCGACCCCAATTTTTGAGGAGTATTAAAAACTGTGCCCTTAGATCTCACTGAACTGCGCGAATTATTAACGGCGTTAAATCAAACAGATATTTCGGAATTAACGTTAAAAGCAGACGATTTTGAATTAACGGTTCGCCGAGGTTCGCGGGTCGAAATGACTTCGATCGCGCCTGTCGCTGTGCCGCAACCGTCGATCGCGCCACCGCCGGAACCGATTAAGTCTGAAGCGCCAAGTCCGGCTCCGATTGTCGATCGCAAACTCGCGGAAGTGGTTTCACCGATCGTGGGAACCTTTTACCGTTCCCCGTCGCCGGATGAGCTGCCATTCGTGGACATCGGCAATCGCATTCAGAAAGGGCAAGTCGTTTGCATTATCGAAGCGATGAAGGTGATGAACGAGATCGAGGCAGAAGTATCTGGCGAAATTGTCGAAATTCTGGTGCAGAATGGGCAGCCCGTGGAATATGGACAGCCTCTGATGCGGGTTAATCCTGCTTAGACAATTCTTCGAGCATCTCTGGGGTTTCGATTCGATGCACCCGGATTTCGTGTAATCGTGGTCCTTCTGCGGAAACGACCGTCAGTTCATAGTTGGCATATTGCAGAGTTTCGCCTTTGTGCGGAATTTTTTGCCATTGGTAAAACAGAAAGCCGCCCAGCGTTTGATACTCATCGGTTACAGGCAGATCGAGATTTAAGCGATCGTTGACTTCTTCAACATCCACTTGCGCCTGAATCAAAAACGTATTCTCATCCACCTTCTGTATTTCGAGATCTCCTTCGCTTTCGGATTCGGGCGGATCACCGATGATTTGTGTCACCAAATCTTGAATCGTCACTAAGCCTGCGGTGCCGCCGAATTCGTCTACGACCATGACCATGTGTTGTCGATCGCGCTGCATCAAGGTAAGCAATTCGCCTAAACTCGTATATTCCGGGACAAATCGAGCCGGATGAATCCAAGATTTGATCGGACTATCCATTTTTAATGTGCCTTGAACTAACGGTTCTGCGAGTTCCTTCAGATGGACTAGACCGCAGATATCATCGATCGATTCTCCGATCACCGGAAATCGAGAGTGACCACTTTCAGCCACTTCAACTAATAAATCGCGAACGGTGGCATCGATCGGTAATGTGATCATGCTCGGTCGTCGGATCATTACAGATTCGGCTGAAACTTCTCCGAACTCAAAAACGTTACTCAGAAGTTCGCGTTCTTCTTGTTCGAGTCCGCTCGATTCGGTTGAAGTCGCAATGATCAACTGCAATTCTTCAGGCGTGACTTGGTTATACCAACCTTGCCCCGTGTATTGAACACCGATCAATCGCAACAGTAAGCGAGTCGATTGATTCAATACCCAGATAAACGGATTGAAAAATCTAGCGATCGCTAAACTAAACGGTCCTAAAAATCTAGCGATCTCTTCTGAATACAAAAGCGCCAACGACTTCGGACACAGTTCACCCAATACGATTTGCAAATAAGCGATCATGAGAAATGCGATCGCAGTCGAAGCCGTATGTGAAATCGGTTGAATCAACCCATTCGGTAACGGCAATCGACCAAACCAAGTCGAAACGACCGCCGCCATTGTTGATTCGCCAATCCAACCGAGCGCCAAACTCGATAACGTAATTCCAAGCTGTGTAGTCGAGAGTAATCGATCGATACTCCGCTGAAGTGATTGAACCGTTTTCGCCTGAATATCACCCGCATCGACGAGTTGATTAATCCGAGAGCGGCGAACTGAGACGATCGAAAATTCAGCCGTGACAAAGAATGCGTTGATGGCAATTAGCAACATCACCGACAAAAATCGGAGTCCGATATCGGCAGAACTGAGATCCTGAGTCGGAACCGCCAGCACAAGCGGAATAGGGGCAGTCATTGAGCCATCAACATGGAAACATCGCCTGAGAAGATGAGTTTAACGCTATTTGATGGGAATGTCTGCCATCTTGAGTTGGAGTTTTTGATCGGGGTAGTCGCTCAGTTGTAGAGAAATTTTCTGAGCATCATCGAGCATCGAATTCGGGATGCTGATCGTTCCGGTAAAGCGATCGCTTTTTGACGGCAATTCCGGTGGCAATCCGGTGGTATCTGCCACGATTAAACGACCTTTATCATCGGTGACGTTGAGAAAACTGTAGAGAAATTTCACCGCTTGATCGCTGTTATTTTTCAATGCCACATCTAGCAGCAAATATTCCCCTTGCTTGCGAATTCCGGTCACATCCATTGCGACTCCACTCGCTTGAGTCGTCATCGGCAATTTTGCGCTAGTCGGAGCCGCATCGGGTTTATTTTGGTCAGGCTTTGCTGACGGAGAAGGACTCGGTGAAGCACCCCGTCCGCCTGTGTTCATCTTTTCTTTTACCGATTTGAGAACGTCTTCTTCTTTTAATAAAACGATGTCTTCCCGCGTACTCGTATTCTTAGCGGCTGCCCCTTTTGTCGGGCGTGAATCTGGTTGCTTAATCCCTTTGAGCGCTGTTCGCCCTTGTGCAAATCCCCATGTTCCGGTCAATACGCCTGCTCCAAGCATGAGAGCGAGCAACGTAAACGTCAAAGCAACCGTAGAATTCACTTTCATGAGCGATCGAATCAATGGAACTTACATCAGCAATTGTATGCTGCAAAATCCAATTTGAGCGGAGATTTGATTTTCCGACAAGAGCGATAAACTGAAAATTCTCAGCTACAATACGGCTAAGACCAGGGTTGGCCGAGCGGTTTAGGCAGCGAACTCATAATTCGCCTCAGGCGGGTTCAACTCCTGCACCCTGGATTTAAAGTAATCCTTCTAATTGGCGACGAATTTGATCGAGATCCCGGCTCGACAGATCCGATTCATCCTCTGGCTCCTCTTCAGGATTCCAGTCGGTTTCTTCGATATTTCTTTCGGGTGGCGCGAGTAGCAACCGCTCAAATTCATTTTGCGGCACGAAATTCTCTGGAATTAAATACGCTTCGTAACCCGCATCGCGACAAAATTCTTCAATTTCTTCTTGGTCAATTTTTTCCACACTCGGCACCGCAAAATCTTGAGCTTCCAACATCAGCGAATACCGCAGGGCATCGTCTTCCTGAGCAAACATCAACACGAGATTCTGATCGCCCACACTAATCGTGTGAATTCCTGGATTATCAGTGTCGGCGTTGAAAAGTAAGACGAATACTTGCATAGATCTGGAGAAATCGATGGGCTAGATCTCAGGGTACTTCAATTAGGTTCGCTTGCTGCTGGATTGTTGTGGTTTAGAAATGATCGCGCTAGCTAAATTCTCTCAACACCTTGCCAGATGCAAATAATTGCAATCACGATCGCAATCACTCCAAGTCCCATTTGGCTAACTTCCCAAACCAGTGTGCGCTCTGAGACTTGTTTTTTCAATCGATCGACAAACTGTTGCGCTGCCCACCATGTCTCTCTTGCAAAAATCAGTGAGCAACCAAAACTTAGCAACAATAGACCAACCAAAAGAAACACCATAAGTTTAGGAATGTTGCGATGCTCTCATTTTGGCACTAAGCCTGGGGTTTGTGATGTTCGTGCCAGTGACGGGCGATATCGATTCGACGACAGAGCCAAACACGATCGTGTCCCTGAATATAATCCAAAAATCGCGCCAGTGATGCTGCTCTTCCCGGTCTTCCGACTAATCGACAATGTAATCCCACACTCATCATTTTCGGCGCAGTTGCCCCTTCCTCATACAAGACATCAAACGCATCTTGAAGATAGGCGAAAAACTGATCGCCCGAATTAAAGCCTTGACTGGTAGAAAAACGCATATCGTTGTTGTCGAGCGTGTACGGAATCACCAAATGCGGCTTTCCATTGCCGTTCACCCAATACGGGAGATCATCAGCATAACTATCAGAATCGTAGAGAAAGCCACCTTCTTCGATTACCAATTTCTGAGTATGCGGACTGTTGCGTCCGGTGTACCAGCCGAGTGGACGGCTTCCAGTCACGCGGGTGTGAATGTCGATCGCTTTTTTCAAATGTTCCCGCTCCGCTTCTTCAGAAAAATCCTTGTAGTCAATCCAGCGATATCCATGACTGGCAATTTCCCAATCCGCTGCTTTCATCGCTGCTACAACTTCCGGGTTGCGCTCTAACGCCATCGCAATCCCGTACACCGTCACCGGAATGTCTCGCGACGTAAACATCCGATGCAATCGCCAAAATCCCGCCCGACTGCCGTACTCGTAGCACGATTCCATATTCATATGCCGCAATCCTACAAACGGCGCGGCTCCGGGAATTTCCGATAAAAACGCTTCGGAGGCTGGATCACCGTGGAGAATACAATTTTCGCCTCCTTCTTCGTAGTTGATGACGAACTGAACAGCGACGCGGGCTTGATCTTTCCATTGGGGGTGTGGCGGATTTTGTCCGTAACCCACCATATCTCTGGGATATGCAGACATCAGCGTGACCGATTAGAGTTGCTGATTGAGAAATATAACAAGATCTCGAACCGTACGCAGCATACTGATGTCCAAACGATCGCGAATTTCGATGCCAAAGCGATCGTGAAAATCCTCACACAAGTCGCATTCCCAGTCGAACCAACACACCACCGGAAGCTGCAAATCTTCAGTTAAACGATCGGCTGGAATCACTTTCGCAAATGGCAACCCCGAATAGACTTCCATCTGCTGATACACAAAGGCAGATAGATCTTGAGAAACAGACATCGGCTGCCAAAACGATCGATACCAATCATCCAAACTGCGCTCTGGACGCGATCGCCATCCTTGATGAATGCGACGACGCACACCGAGATCAGGACTGAGATCGGCGTAGGTTCTAAGATTTAGCACTGCATTGTTGAGTTCACGCCACATGGTCGATCTCTGCTCGGATGCGATCGGTCAATCTCAGTATTCCCACTCAGAGATCGACTACCACAGAAATGATCAGGCGATTGTGCGATCGCACGCATTTCAAGGGGCGGGGTTTGCTGGCTCTTGAGAGGAGCGCTCAGAGGTATAGTGTTTCAATGGCTGATATTTACGTTGCAATCCGGAACCAAGATCGAGTCGCAATGCCCGCGATTAGTGGAGAATTTGTCATTGTTTTAGTCACTCGTTCGGGTCAATTTGTGGATCAATTGCCTGCATCAATGCTCGGTGGAATGGCGCTATTTCAAGACTTGGCGGGTGGACAATATACGGTGATTGTTCGACATTCTGAGCTAAATCCAATCGAAGCGAGACACGACTTAGAGATTCCTGGGAATGCAATCGTAGGACTTCGGTTCAACTATAATGAGCCAGAACGCAGACTGCTTGGTATTGATATGGAGGTCGATTACTTGCCATGATTGAAGACCAGTCCCATCCGTATGCAGTTTCTCATGGCTCGATCGAGGAATATCGAGCGGCGGTCTATTTTGAAAGTCTTTGGCTTTGGAAAGAAAAAGATCCGGTCTGTCGAGCAAACATAGCGCGGCAACTGGCTGAATTCGCTGCAACTTTGGCAGATTTAGAAGCAGGCAAAGCTGCCAAAATTAAAGAGCAAGCCTCTTCGGAAGCGGCATAAGCTAGATGAGATCGTTCTTGCAAATTTTGCGATCACGTTTCTTCTAAATTCGCGATCGCTTTTCCCGGTCAAACGCTTCACAATCAGCAATAATAAAGTCATAAGCATTTAATTTCGCTTCCGTTGCTTTTTAGAAAGTCGCCACGATTGCTGATTAGGAGTTGGTTGTGAAGTTCAAACCACTGATGAAACCGGAGGGGGCAAGAGTCGTCTTGATCGGATCAGCGATCGCGCTTGCATTCACCGGATTTGGTATTTTCTCGTACTCGATCTTTCGTCCCAATTCTCAGCCTTCTCCCGCTCAAATCGCCGCTCCTCAATCTGAAGCGATCGATGCAATCAGTGCATTGGGACGCTTAGAACCAGAAGGCGGCGTGATCAAAGTGTCGGCTCCGAGCGCATCAATCTCTAGCGGACTGGGTGGGTCGCGAATTGAGCGGGTGTTGGTCAAAGAAGGCGCAAAGGTCAAAGCGAATCAACCTTTGGCAGTGTTGGATAGTTATCAAACTTTGCTGGCATCGGCAATGCAGGCGGAAGCTCAAGTGAAAGAAGCAGAGGCGCGATTAGCTCAGGTACAAGTAGGCGCGAAACAAGGCGATATCAATGCTCAGAGAGCGACCGTACTGCGGGCACAGGCGGAATTGCCAAAAGCTGAAGCGGAATTCTTTAAGGTCGATGCTGAATATCAAAAAGCGAAGCGGGATTACGATCGATTTGCCAAGCTATTGAGTGAGGGTGCGGTGAACGAATTGGAAGTGAGTAACCGCAAACTCACGTTAGATACAACCGAGAAACAACGCCAGCAAGCAGCGCTAGTGGTTCAGCAAGCAAAATTAGAGCTTGAAGGTGCAAGACAGACCTTGAATAGTGTGGCAGAAGTTCGTCCGACCGATGTACAGCAAGCGCAAGCAGGGGTACAGGTGGCGATGGCGAATTTCAACCGGGCGAAAGCGGATTTAGATAAAGCGATCGTGCGTGCTCCGGCTGAGGGTCAAGTGCTGAAAATTCATACTGATCCAGGTGAAGTCGTTGGCAATGATGGTGTGCTCGATTTAGGTCGCACGAATCAAATGTATGTCGTTGCAGAAGTCGATGAGAATTCGATTAATAAAGTGAAAGCAGGACAGCGGGCGAAGATTACCGGATTTGCGTTTCCGGGGGAAATGATGGGAACGGTCGATCGCGTGGGCTTGCAGATTCGTAAAAATGAAGTGCTCAATACTGATCCGGTCGATAAGACGGATACGCGAGTCGTTGAAGTCAGAATTCGTTTGGATAATAGTGAACCTGTGGCAGGCTTGACGAATTTGCAGGTTAGAGTCGCGATCGAGCCATAAGGAGGGCTGTTCATGTTTTCGATTCCCCTCGCTTGGTTGCAACTGAAGCGTGAAAAGGTTCGGCTGTTAGTGGCACTTGCCGGAATTGGATTTGCAGTGATTTTGATGTTTCTGCAACTTGGATTCCAAGATGCACTCTTTGAGAGTGCGATTACGCTGCATCAGAATATTGAGGGCGATATTTTTCTCATTAGTCCGCAATCGACTTCGCTGATTTCGATGAAGAGCTTTCCTGAGCGGCGATTGTATCAGTCGTTGGGATTTGCGGGCGTGAAGTCGATTAGCCCGATTTATATCGGATTTGGGATTTGGAAGAATCCGTTTTGGCAAGGTCCGCCTGCGCCGCAAACTCGAAGTATTTTGGTGATTGGGACGAATCCGGGCGATGACATTTTCGCAATTCCGGGGGTGTCGGAGAATCGATCGAAGATTCGCTTAACTGATGTCGTTTTATTCGACAGTGCATCGCGTCCAGAGTTCGGTCCAGTTCCAGAAAAATTCAAAGCGCTCAATCCTGCTGATCCGGCAATTCGCACCGAGGTCGAATCGCGTCGGGTTGAGGTCGGCGGTTTGTTTCGATTAGGGGCTTCGTTCGGAGCGGATGGCAACTTAATTACCAGCGATCTCAATTTTCGTCGAATTTTTCCGAATCGCGATCCTTCTCAAATCGATATCGGTGTGATCAAACTTGAACCCGGTGCCAATTTAGAAGCAGCGTTGGCGCGATTTAAAAATCTTCCTGGAGAACGCAGAGTCGATCCAAATAAAAAGCCTGAAGAAACGAAAGAAGATTTCGTCGTGGGTGACGTGCGCGTGATGTCGAAGGCGGCATTTGTGGCATTTGAACAGAATTACTGGAAAGACAGTACAGCGATCGGGTTTATTTTCACGTTGGGTGCAGCGATCGGGTTTGTGGTCGGAACCGTGATCGTTTATCAAATTCTCTATACTGATGTTGCCGATCACTTAGCGGAATATGCCACGTTAAAAGCAATGGGCTATAAGAATCGCTATCTGTTATCAGTTGTATTTCAGGAAGCGTTGATTTTGTCAGTCATGGGATACATCCCTGGTTATATTCTTTGTGTTGGGCTTTATAATCTCACTCGCAATGCAACTTCTTTGCCGTTAGCAATGACACTTTCGAGGGGCATTATCGTTCTATGTCTGACCATTTTAATGTGCGTGATTTCTGGTGCGATCGCAGTTCGTAAAGTTCAACAAGCTGATCCGGCTGATATTTTCTAACTATGTCACAGAATTCCATCATCGATATTCAAGGGGTTAATCACTATTACGGTTCGGGACGATTGCGGAAACAAATTCTATTTGAGGTCACAACGTCGATCGAACCGGGTGAAGTCGTGATTATGACAGGTCCTTCTGGCTCTGGAAAAACAACGCTGCTGACATTGATTGGGGCGCTGCGATCGACACAAGAAGGCAGTATGCGAGTGCTAGGACAGGAATTACAGAATGCTCCGGAGCGGGAACTGGTCGAATTGCGGCGCAATATTGGTTATATTTTCCAGGCTCATAACTTGCTAAATTCGCTCACTGCTCGACAGAATGTGCAAATGCCGATCGAGCTTCATTCGGATATTCCACAAGCGAAGTCTCGTGAAATGGCAGAATCCATGCTGTCAGCGGTCGGACTCGGTGAATGGATCAATCAATATCCAAATGAGTTATCCGGTGGGCAGAAACAACGAGTCGCGATCGCTCGTGCGCTTGTGTGCAATCCTAAGATCGTTTTAGCCGATGAACCGACTGCCGCACTTGATAAAAAATCAGGTCGTGATGTTGTGGAGATTATGCAAAATTTGGCAAAGAAACAGGGAGCCGCGATTCTGCTCGTGACGCACGATAACCGGATTTTGGATATTGCCGATCGTATTATCAACATGGAAGACGGACGATTGACCTCTCTGGAAGTTTCGCCCGCCTGATTATTGAAACCGCTTTTTCTCGCTCCGATAGCAAATCACTTCTGCGATTAGAGCAAACCCAGCAGAAGCAATCATCAAGACAACACTAAGCGCGTTCATATCAGGTCTAACGCTGGTACGAATGCGGCTAAAGATTTCCATCGGTAAAGTCGTCACTCCACCACCCGCTGTAAAACTGGAAATCAGAAAGTCATCCATACTCAGCACGAACGCTAAAAGACATCCTGAAACGATCGCAGGAGTCAACTGTGGCAGCAATACAAACAGCAATGATTGAAACGGTGTTGCACCTAAATCTAAAGCGGCTTCTTCTAAATGCGGATCAAGATTCGCTAATCTCGTAGAAACAACTAAAGCCACGTATGCTAGACAAAACACAACGTGAGCCGCAACGATCGTTCCTAAACTTAATGGAACAGCGATCACGGCAAGAAATACTAGAGTTGCAACCGCGATCGCAATATCAGGAATAATCAACGGCAAATACGCTGCACCTTGAAACAGTTTTTTACCAAAGAACTGATACCGAGCTAAACCGATCGCCATCAAAGTCCCGATGATTGCTGCAATTCCGGTCGCTAAACTTGCGACTAAGACGCTATCCCAAAGCGCGGATAAAATGCGCCCATCCTGAAAAAATTTGATGTACCAAGAGAACGTAAAACCTTTCCATTGAGCGCTATTTGGAGCTTCGTTGAAACTGTAGAACGTGAGGACTGCGATCGGCAAATACATAAAGCCAAACATCAGAGCCGTAAAGAATGCAGAAGCGTGAAACTTAGAGGGACTTTGCATTTTTATCTCCGTATTTGATCAGAAGCGCGATCGCTAAACTCACGACCAAAATCAAAATTATACTCAGCGCTGAACCATATCCCCAGTTCTGTGTCGCACCGAGAAACTGGTCGTAAACTAATCGGGCTGCGGTACGGCTCGACGTGCCCCCGAGTAATTCTGGATTGATAAAGTCGCCCAATCCCGTAATGAACACTAATAAGCAACCCGCAGTAATTCCAGGTAAGCATTGCGGAACGGTGATCTTCCAGAAAGTTTGCGTCGGTGTCGCTCCTAAATCTGCGGCAGCTTCAAGCAGTTGACGATCGAGCTTTTCCAGTGACGCATACAGAATTAAAACCATATACGGTAATAAACTGTAAGTCATTCCGATTAAGACTGCGATCGGGTGATTTAATAAATCGAGTGCAGGTAAACCAACGCTAGTAAGAACACTATTGAGAACGCCTGTTCTACGCAGAATACTAATCCAGGCATACGATCGCAATAATGTCGAAGTCCAGAGCGGCAACGTAAACCCGATTAGCAACAAATTGCGCCAGCGTTTCGGAGAAAATAACGCGATCCAGTACGCAACCGGAAAGCCGAGAATCAGACAAGAAAGCATGGTTCCGACGGAGAAAAAGAGCGATCGCAGAATCACCGGAAAACTTTCAGGCTGAAAAATCCGCCAGTAGTTATCGAGTCCCGATGGATTGACGACATCACCGGGTCTGATGTTCGGCACGAGGCTGAGTTGGAAAATAATCAGCGTCGGAATAATCAGCAGCAACAGCAACCAGAGTCCAGCGGGAGCCAGCATAAAAACGGGCTGCAACCAACGTGGGGGACTTGGGGCGGATTCTGAAATCGAGGGCGCTTTCATGAAGAAATCACGACGAAAATGGCTCTTTCTATGAAGATACCCATGAATTCTCGTCGTGACACGAATTTTGAGTTATTGACTAGAGCGGGACAAGCGATCGCGAATTTTCTGAAGCGAATTCGGAGTGCTGACAGGCGATCGCGGTTGTGGCATTTCGGAATTGGGCCAAGAGGGCAGATCCGAGCAGGGGCATTCGCTCGGAGGCATTCCCACCGATCGCATCGGGACAGGCATCTCACACCGCGCACAAGGGTTAATTTCCCACTCAGGCGATAGAAGTTCCTGGATTGTCTGGGTTGTGCCTTCGATGTAGCAGTCTCCAGAATCTGGAGAGCGCACCAAATTCCAGCAGGCTTCAAACTCATCACTATAGCGATCGCCTGCAATGACAGAATTGAGCTTAATCGCTTGTTTGCCGTTGTGTGTCATCAGTCGCTTACCAAGTTGGAACCAATAAGCGAGATATTGTCTAACTTGCTGTTCGGATGCCATAGGAAGTGCGCGATCGAATTGGGTCACGAAATTATCCTTCAAGACTAAAACGAGGAATGAAGCGACTACCTCAATCCCAAGGGTAAGGAGCGGGGTAGATATCTTCAGGGTAGCGTCTCTCGCTTTCGGCTAATGTGAACAAAATCTTTAGTTTCGGCGGTTGGAGTGCATTAGAAATTCTTCGCTGCGTTCGTGATCGCCCTGAAATGAATTTCGGGCTAATCGGCGCAAGTCCTTTGAAAAGGACTAAGAACTTGAAACAGTCTCCCAGTCTACTTCAGTAGACTTTCCACCATTAGCCCGAAATTCATTTCAGGGCGGGAGGCAATCGAAGCGAAGAAACTTTTTAGATGAGCAGCTTCTAAGACACGCTCTAGACCTGCAAAGCATTCACCGCAGCTTTTACCAAGTCATAAAACGGAGATTGCGAAACATCGACTTCTTGCATGACTTGATTGAGTTTTCCAAGCGTTCCAATTTTCTGTCCCTTTTGAATAATTAAAGTTTCACCTTTAGTATTCTGAATTCTTAGCTCTTGAATGCCGCGTTTTTCGAGCAACAAACAGGTATAGGGTCGATCGCTAAACGTAAATTCTGTCTGATGAGATTGCGGTCGTCGAACGCCAATGATTTCGAGTTGCACCGAAACTTCATTGTTCCATTCGTTCGATTTCAACCGATACGCGACATCTAACGGGCTAGGCAGCGGGAAATATTCGCCCCAACGCCACGCGATCGCATTAATTTTCTGATTTCCCGATCGCAATACTAATTTGAGATGACCTTTACCAATTCGTCGCTGCTCATCGAGTAAAACATTCGGTGTCCAGAAAACCGGATCAGGATTGTCCATACCGCAGGGATGAAGCGCATCGAGTTGAGCATGAAGCGCTAAATCGAGTTGAGACAAATCGGCTTGAGCGTCGATCGTGACTAATGGTTTTAAATGTTCGGGTTTTAGCGATCGGTGGGCAAAGGTTCTTAATCGCGATCGAATTTCATCTAAGCGATCGGCTTCAAATGAAAATCCGCCTGCTGCTTTGTGTCCTCCACATTTCAGCATCAGATCTTTGCAAAACTCTAATGCTTCAAACACATTGAATTCTGGAATGCTCCGGGCTGATCCGCGAATGTGATGATCATCTTCGTAAGTTCCGATGAAAACTGGAACTCCATATCGTTCGACTAACCGAGAGGCAACAATTCCAATCACGCCATGATGCCAACCTTTCTGAACCAGCAATAAAAGGCGATCGCCTTTTGCATCAAGTGAACCATTTTCGTAGGCTTCGATCGCTTCTTTCTCGATCTGTTCACAGAGTTGCTGACGCTGTTTATTGACCTGTTCGCATTTCATCGCGCATTCTAAAGCAACTCCATCGTCATCAGTGACAAAGAGTTCAATCACGACTTGGGGATCACCTAAACGCCCGATCGCATTAATTCTTGGACCTAATCGAAAGCCGATCGCTTCAGGTTTGAGATTCTTTTCATTGCTCAATCCTGCAATTTGGATCAACGCCTGAATGCCTGCCATTTTTGACTTCGGCAATAGATGTAAACCGCGTTTCACCCAGCGGCGATTGACTCCGGTTAAAGGAGCTAAATCCGCGATCGTGCCCAGAGTAAATAGCTCTAACAAAGATTGCTGTAAGTCGCGTGTCTGTCCAAAGCTTTGAGCTAAACAAACCGCGAGAACATACGCCACACCGACTCCAGCCATTCCCCGATATGGTGAGCTTTCATCGATTAACTTCGGATTCAGAATTGCATTTGCATTCGGCAGCGTTGGCGGTAAATCGTGGTGATCCGTCACAATGATGGTTAACCCAAGTTCTCTAGCTCGTGCGATCGGATCATGTGCTGCGATGCCATTGTCTACGGTTAGAATCAGTCCCACCCCTTCATCGTGAAACTCTTCGACAATGCGGCGATTGATACCATATCCTTCGCTCATTCGACTGGGAATCGCATAGTCAACTCTCGCGCCTAAATATCTCAGAGCGCGGAGCAACAAAGCAGTACTGGTCATGCCATCCGCATCATAGTCACCACAAATCGCAATTCGAGTTTTGTCATTGATCGCATTGATCAAGAGTTCCAAACTGATTGCGAGATCGGGAAAATCTTCGATCGGTGAAGGAAGCGATTGGCGTTCTGGGTCGAGAAATTCTTGAATCGATTCGAGGGTGTCAAAGCCGCGATTGATCAAAATCTGCGTCAGAAGCGGCGATCGATGACTCTCAATGGCAAGCCCAACGGCACGATCCGGCTCTTGAGGATGAATAGACCAGCGTTGATCCGGAATGCTCGATCGATCAGACATAGCGCAGAATTTTAAGGAGTCGGAAACGATTGTACTCCTGAACGCTGCGATCGCGGATCAAACTCCACAGTGTTCTTCACAGTTTCAGCAAATCGTTGAGCGAGTAATGAATTCGTGTAATTGTTCAGAACCGATTGTTTTCCGGTTTCGGCATAGTTGGATCGCAATTCTGGATTTTGAATCAATTCGCCCAGTCGTTGAGAAAGCGCGATCGCGTCTCCTTCAGGAAATACCAATCCACCTTTTGTGCTGTTGATTAAATGCGGAATTTCACCCGAATCTGATCCGATCACCGGAGTTCCACACGCCATCGCTTCGATAATCACTCGCCCGAATTGCTCTTTCCAATTCGCACGAGTTTCAGACGGTAATACCAAAATGTCGAATGCAGAAAGATAGTTTGGAGTTTCGGTAAAGGGTACAAAACCGAGCTTTTGAATGCGATCGCTTAAATTTAACTGCTGCGCGATCTCGTCAAATTCGGCATCAAATTCTCCGGTGCCAACAACTGCTAATCGCCAAGGGAGCGATCGGATTTCATTTAAAGCGCAGAGTAATGTTTTTAGTCCTTTTTGTTCGACCACTCGCCCAACATATCCGATCAGAACTTCGTGATCTGTCGTGCCTAATTCAGATTTGAGAGTGTTCGATCGAGGATAGTAAATTGCGGGATCAATTCCCGATGGCATCAACACACTGCGCCCGGAATACCCTTTTTCTCGCATCACTGCTTCCGCACTGTAAGACCCTGGAAACATCACATCTGTATTTTGTAAAACCCAGCGCTCCATCTGTCGAAACGGAATCGGATAGCGTTTGAAAATGTTTTGCCAAGTAAAGAAACTAATCGGTTTCCGAATGGTGAAATAGTTGGCTAAGTAAACCTGCAATGTCACTAACGCATAGGGTTCTTGATGCAGATAGATAAAATCAGGATTGAGTTCGCGAAGCAGATTCACAAATAGCGATCGATAAGAATGCAGCGGAATACTTCCCGATTTCCACACCGGAATACTGATCAAGTCTCCGCGAAAATCTTTCCAGCGCTGAACCTTACGCTGAATTCCGTATTCATCTTTCCAATTTTCGGGAACGACGATCGTAATTTCCCAACCAGTCTGCCGCTCAATCTCTGCATAAAACTGCTGAGCGACAGAAACCGTACAAGAATGATTTACGATCAAAAGCTTCATAGCGTGCACCAGGTGAAGAAACTATTCTGCGAGTTGGTAAGCGGGTGCTTGTTTGATTTTGTGCCACTTGTAGTAAGTGCTCCACTTCAACGCTCGTCGATCGCGCCACAGCGCCGGAAAGTTCTGTCGAAGTTCCCGAATAATCCAATCCGCTCCGAATTCGCTTTCAATCTTGTGTTGGCGACAATACGCCCAATGTTTGTAAGTGTAAAGCAGAATTCTCAGCGGAATACTAAGAACCATCATCGGTAGCGGTTCATTGTAAATTGCGGCAAAGCACTTATTTCGGCAGCCATTCTTTAGCGCAACTAGATTGCTTCTACCGATCGGAGATTGATAGTGAATCACGCTGGCATCAGGGAGATAAACGACATAAAAACCGCGATCGAGCATTCGTTTACAAAGCTCCGGTTCTTCGTAGTACGCCGCGAACATTTCCCGATAGCCACCCAATTCGATAAACAATTCACGGCGCAAAAGATGACCGTACCCGATGAATGTTGCAGTGTAACACCGATATTCAGCAGGAGTGGGTTGTCCTGGTAACAACTTTCCGGTTTCATCGCTCTGAGACAGTGCCACCGCTCCCACATCAGAACTCGTTTTCAACACCGTTAGAGCAGCATAAACACTGTCCGCCCTCAAAAGTTGAGCATCGTCATCCAAAATCAGCAAATAGGGTGCTTGTGCGCGTTCTGCTAATTCGTTTCGAGTGGCAGGCACCCCTTTATTTTGCTCATGACGAAACACTTGGACGCGATCGACCAATGCTGGATCAATTCCTTGAAAAACGCGATCGACAATCGGCACTTCTGACGCATCATCAATGACAAGAATCTCGAATTCGATTTGCTCTAGCAACGTCAGCGAATTCAAGCAGCGAATCAGGTCATCCGGTCGATTGCGAGTCGCAACACAAATCGAAAGTGTTGGAGATGTAGAATTCATCATCAGGCGCTCGTGTTAACTCCTTAAAATTTGAAGTTCTCAGTACAATTTGTCATCTATCGCAAGATAGGACACTTTATTTTCACTACATTAAAACCTGATTACATCAATTGAAGGATACGATCGCACTCCGCAACCCTCTATACTAGGGAAGCAATTTACAATCGTTTACTCTTGGGCATCGATCTTCGCAGTTACGTTTATATCGATCGCTTACAGTCGCAACATGCCGCGTATCTGGGAACCGAGGCGTTAGGATTTCTGCCACTTCCTGGAGATGCTTCACTGTGGGTTGAAATCACGCCGGGGATCGAGATCAATCGCATCATGGATGTTGCCCTAAAAGCAGCCGTTGTGCGTCCTGGGGTGCAAATGGTTGAACGATTGTACGGAGTTCTAGAAATTCACGCCAGCAATCAAGGTGAAGTGAATGCCGCAGGACGAGCCATTCTCGCAGCGCTAGACGTGCGGAAACAGGATTGTCTGCGCCCGCGTGTGATTTCTAGTCAGATTATTCGCAATATCGATGCTCATCACGCGCAACTGATTAACCGAACTCGCCGCGGCAATATGATTCTGTCCGGTCAGACACTGTATGTGTTTGAGGTAGAACCCGCCGCTTATGCCGCTCTTGCTGCTAACGAAGCCGAGAAAGCCGCATTGATCAACATTCTGCAAATCTCAGCGGTGGGAAGCTTTGGGCGGCTATATTTGGGCGGCGAAGAGCGCGATATTATTGCAGCATCGACGGCAGTCATTGAGACGATGGAAAATCTGCCGGGACGCGAACACTATAGCGATCGACGGGAGTAAGGTCGTGGCGGTGATGGCGCATTTAATGACGCTGCAACAAGGCGCGATCGTGTGGTCAGATTGGCGATCGCGCTATCCGACGATCGAGCCAGACCTGAGCGATGCTGATCTAGATGAATTGGAATTGCGCGGCACGAATTTACAGCGGGTGAATTTTTGTCGATCGAGTCTTTGTTGGGCAGTTCTCAACGAATCAAATTTAAGCGGGGCAAAATTCAATAAAGCGATTTTGCACAAAACCGAATTCATTCACGCTCAGCTTCAAGGGGCGCAATTTGTCGATGCTACTTTGGTTGGAGCCGATTTGAAGGGCGCGAATTTGAACGATGCCAATTTTATTGGAGCCGATTTGAAGGGCGCGAATTTGAGCGATGCCGATTTGATTGGTGCAAATTTGATTGGAACAGAATTGCGGGGGGCGAAATTTAAGCGATCGGATTTGACTCGCGCAGATTTACGACGAGCAGATCTGAGCAATGCAATTTTGATTCAGGCAAATTTAGCGGATGCGAATTTGAGCGATGCGAATTTGGTTGAGGCGGAATTGACAGAGACGCATTTTTATCGATCGAACTTCCACAAAGCCAATTTGAAATTCGCACATTTTAGCGGAGCATATTTGTTCGGCGCGGATTTTAGCGGGGCGGATTTGTCGGGTGCAGATTTGTCTTGGTCGAATTTGGGCAAGGCGAATTTTAGCGGGGCGAATTTGACCGGAACGAATTTGAAAGGGGCAAATTTGGCAGGTGCAATTTTGCCTAGTAGGTAATGCGAATTCGACGAGTATTCTCGCTTCGATTCTGTCTCGCCCCGGAATGAAATTCGGGGCTAACAGTGCGAAGTCCCTTCAGGACTGCAAGCCTTGACTTCATCATCGTTAGCCCCCTTTAATGGGCTTCGCACGATTAGCCCCGAATTCTATTCCGGGGCGAGACAGAATCGAAGCGGAAAGACTTATCGCCCTGACGTGTCAGTGACACATCTCTACCAAATTTTTTGTTCCTTGCGAATTCCATCGGCGGCGATCGGCGTTCCGCCGCGTAATTTATCCCGCAATTCATTCGCCTGCAACACTGGAAATCTCACGGTAAACGTTGCCCCTTCACCCATACCCGGACTGCTTGCCTCGATCGATCCCCCATGCAGTTCGACCAAATGCCGCACGATCGCTAAACCCAAACCTAACCCGTTATGTGATCGTGTCGTCGTACTATCCGCTTGACGGAATCGATCGAACACATACGGTAAAAATTCCGGCTCGATCCCGATCCCCGTATCTTTCACCGAGATTTTCACCGTTTTGTCATCTTCCGCCTGTAGCCCAATCGTGACTTCTCCAGACTCCGGCGTGAATTTCACCGCATTCGTCAGCAAGTTCCAAACAATCTGCTGAAGTCGAGTCGAATCGCCCCAAACGTGGCTGACATCGGGATCAAAATCGGTCGTTAGTCGAATCGATTTTGCCTCGACTTGGGGACGAACTGCATCGATCGCAGCTTGAATAATCGCGACAGGTTGCAGCGATCGATAGTTCAGCCGCAATTTACCGCGAATGATCTTCGAGACATCCAGAATATCTTCGATTAGTTGCGATTGAGTTTCCGCGTTTCGCTCGATCGTTTCTAAAGCGCGATCGACCATTTTTTTCTCATACTGCTTTGTCCGCAACAGTCGCACCCAACCCAGCATCGAATTTAACGGCGTTCTCAGTTCATGAGACAGCACCGCGAGAAATTCATCTTTCATGCGGTTCGTCGCTTCAGCCTCTTGTCGCGCCAACTGTTCCCGCATCACTTGAGCGCGAGTTACTTCGGCTTCTTTGCGCTCGGTAATGTCTTCGATCGTGCCAACATGACCCTGCGGTTCCCCGGTTTGTGACAACATCGGACAAGAGCGAATATGCACCCAGCGCACCTGATCGTCTTTGGTCAAAAATCGTAATTCTTCAGAAAGTTCGCCCCCGTGTTCGAGGTACGCATTCCATTGCGACATTGCCTGATCGCGATCGTCTGGATGCACACACCGATGCCAACTGCGATCGGAAATGCGATCGGGAACAACTCCACAAATCGTTTGAAATCTCGGATTCGTATAAGTGCAGCGTCCGTCGGGATCAATCACGAAAATGCCGACCGGAGACGAAGCAGACAGCGATCGAAATCGTTCTTCGCTCTGGCGCAGTTCGGCATTAATTGCAGTTAACTGTGCTGCCTGATGTTTCACTGCTGCGGTCTTTTTGAACAGATCCACGAACACCGACACTTTAGAAACCAGAATATCGGAATTAATCGGCTTGATTAAATAATCCACTGCACCGAGCGAGTAGCCTCGAAAAATTCCTTGATCGCTGGCATCAAACGCGGTGAGAAAAATAATTGGCGTATGTTGCGATCGCGCTCGACTCCGGATCAAACTCGCGGTTTCAAACCCATCGATTCCCGGCATCTGAACGTCGAGCAGAATGACTGCAAAATCTCGATTCAACAGACACCGTAATGCTTCTTCTCCCGATGATGCCTGTACGAGATTCTCGCCCAGCTTACCTAAAACCGCTTCTAACGCCAGCAGGTTTTCGGGTTGGTCATCGACGAGCAGGATGTTAACGGGATTAATCAAGGACATGAGGCGCGATCCTAAAACGCTAAAAAGACTGAGCTAACACGGAGAACATAACTTAATCAGCAGGGGTGAAATTCGTTGTAGTGGCAAAACACGATCGACTACACTTCGAGCGATCGCAGCTTCGGGCATCGAGGCACATTCCGCTGTTTGGGGATCTTGCACAATCGTGTACCCCCCTCTTGCTTTGATCTTCGCCAGTCCTTCGGCTCCATCGTGATTTGCTCCGGTTAAAACGACTCCGATCGTGCTCGATTGATACACCTCGGCAGCAGATTCAAATAAAACATCGATCGAGGGTTTAGCAAAAGAAACCGGCGGATCAACCGAAAGCGAAAATTGACCCGGCTCGACCAAAAGATGGTAGTCAGCCGGAGCTAAATACACGCATCCAGGGCAGATCGGTTCTTTATCCTCGACATCCAGAATCGGCAAGCGGCTCTCCTGTTGTAAGGTTTGGCTAAGACTCTTTCCAGAACTCCGGTCACGATGCTGGACAATGGCGATCGCGGGTTTAAAGTCTCCTGGTAATGCTTGTAACATAATTCGCAAGGCGGACAATCCCCCTAGGGATGTACCCACAACGACAAGGGCAAACGCCACTAATTCAACCTCCGATAGAGTTTCTCGGATTTTGAAAGGTCTTCATAGCGATCGTGTTTCGAGGTAAATCTCAGTGTTTCTTGCCGTCCCAGTGCCAAAATTCCAAAAGGGCAAAGGCTTTGATAAAACAAATCATGAACGCGATCTTGAAGTGTACGATCGAAGTAAATTAAAACGTTCCGACAAATGATCACATTAAATTCATTAAACGATCCGTCGGTCACTAAATTATGTTGTGAAAATAGAATATTATCTCGCAGCGACGATCGAAAAATTGCATTCTCATAAGCAGCCGTATAGTATTCGGAAAAGGATTTTTTTCCGCCTGCTTTGAGATATTGCTGCGTATATTCCTGCATTGACGAAAGTGAAAATATTCCGCTCCTTGCTGATTGCAAAACCTTCTCATTCGTATCGGTTGCATAGAGTCGGCAGCGATGATAAATTCCTTCTTCTTGCAGTAAAATCGCCATCGAATACACTTCTTCTCCGGTCGAACATCCCGCGTGCCAAATCCGAATAAATGGATAGGTTCTCAGAATTGGAACGACTAGATTTCTGAAGGTGAGGTAAAAGCTCGGATCGCGAAACATTGTCGTGACGTTCACCGTTAGGCTCAGGAGAAAGCGATCGAGGCAGTCTCGATCGTGTAACACTCGATTTTGCAGTTCTGAAATGGTTGCAATTCCTTCGGACTGCACAAAGTTTTGAACTCGACGACTGCGCGAGGACGGGGCATAGTTACGAAAGTCATACCCGTAATAGCGATAGATGCCCTCGAACAATAATTGAGTTTCGATGGTTTCAAGTGTGGGTTCCAGAGCCAGCATGATAGAAGCGCGATCGACTCCTTTGGTTATCGCATTATTCCTCTAATACTGGAATCCTCCCTTCGCGTCATTCGATCGATCGATTAGAGAGTGTTTGAAAAATATAAAAAGTTCCTTCGCTTCGATTGCATCTCGCCCTGAAATGAATTTCGGGCTAATGGTGGAAAGTCTACTGAAGTAGACTGGGAGACTGTTTCAGGTTCTCAGTCCTTTTCAAAGGACTTTCGCCGATTAGCCCGAAATTCCATTTCAGGGCGGGATGTGGCAACGAACGACAACTTTTCAAACGCCCTCCCAATAAAAAATCAGGGCACGAAACCCTGATTGACGTGAAGCGTTTATCAATGGAAACTTACAAAAATGTCCGAGAAGCAAACTTCTCAAAATGCGCCTGCGTCTGGTGCAGTAACTGTTCGCGGCTATCAGGCGTTTTCGTCATGCTAGGAACTAAATTCCGTGCCTGGAGTGCCATGTGCAGTTGAAGGTGAGCAACATACTCGCTGAAATCTTCTTGAGGTGCTGAAGTCGTTTGCGAGGATTGTAAGAGCGTTTGTGAAGTGCGCGAATCCAAAATGTTCTCTCCTAGAGCGATCGACAAATTTCTATTGATGGCAATCGAACGATGTCGAATCATCCGATAGGTTGATTATTCCAGCAAACTCCTGCTTTGCGCCACACTTCTTTAAACTTGTTTACGTTATTCATTAAATTTCCTGATCAAACCGTCCACACCCTCCATTACAAAGATCGAGGTGTTCAATTTCTGCTCTAAATCTTCGACCCGCATATCGTCGAGAAACACCAGTTCACCTTGTTTGAGCATCACAGATGGCAACAGAACACCATCACCTAAATCTTTTCCTTGTAGCGCTTTGCAAATATCTTGTCCGGTGAGTAATCCCGTGACTGTAATACTTTGCCCCCAATAATCACTGTTGAGTGCGACCATTCGGACGGTTAAGCCTTCGACCTGGTTAAATCGATCGAGCAATGGCGAAAACGCTTTTTCAACCGCATTTCCTAAAATCCAAACATAGTCACGGTTCGGTGTCACCTTCTTCGGCAACCGTTTCGCAGCTTTACTAAATTCCTTTAGAAACAATCGAATCGAACCGACTCCATTTCCAATCTGCGGATAGTCACCATAGTGCGATTCAGGCGGTAAATCTTCCCCAGCAATTAAGAACCACTCATCGGCTAACCAAACGATCGTTGATCCACGTTCTTTGCGAAATTGATTCTGAAGGGCTTGAACTTGGACGATTACTTCTCGCGCTTTCTCCGGTGACACAGGAATCAGTTCATCTTCAGTGGGGCGAAATCGAGTTAACCCGACGGGAACAACCGCGATCGATGCCACCGCAGGAATATCACCTTGATGAAATTGAGCGAGATCCTCGATCGTTCGGGTTAAATACTCCCCGTCATTAATTCCAGGACAAAGAACAACCTGAGCATGAATCTGTAACTGTCGCTCTTGGAACCATTTCAACTGATCCAAAATCTGTCCTGCACGAGGATTCTTTAACAATCTCAATCGCACATCCGATTCCGTTGCATGAACCGAAACATAGAGCGGAGAAAGCCGCATTTGTTCAATCCGATTCCACTCGCGCTGAGTCAAGTTCGTTAACGTCAGATAGCTGCCGTAAAGAAAGCTCAACCGGTAGTCATCATCTTTGAGGTAAAGACTATCCCGCTTTCCGGGTGGCTGTTGGTCAATAAAGCAAAACGGACAGCGATTCGTACATTGAATCAAGCCATCAAACAGAGCCGTTTCAAACTCTAAACCTAAGTCCTCATCGTAATCTTTCTCGATTTCGATGTGATGCGTCTTCCCTTTCTTGTCAATCACTTCGAGTTCTAGCACTTCGTCCGCGCACAAAAACTGATAGTCGATTAAATCGCGAGGTTTTTCACCGTTGATCGACACAATGCGATCGCCCATTTCAAACCCAATTTCTTCTGCGATCGACCCTGACAAAACACTCGTAACTAATGCCGGACGAATAGAAAGTTCGCTCATGACCCGAAACTTGACAGCTTATCTAGTCTAAACAGCCTTCAGAACATTTGTGGCGATCGCGATTAACAACGTCACACCCAACGCCAACCGATACCAAACAAATACCCAAGTACTCTGACGCTGTAAGAATTTTAAGAGCCAAGCGATCGACAAATACGAAAACACAAACGCCGATACAACTCCCACAAATAAAGGCAGTCCCATATCCGCCTCTTTCAATACATCGCCAGCCTGAACCAGAGTTGCGATCGCTAATGTTGGAATTCCTAACAAAAAAGAAAATCGTGCGGCTGTCTCCCGTCGCAATCCTAGAAACAATGCGGCTGTCAACGTCGAACCCGATCGCGATGCCCCTGGCAACAATGCAATCATTTGCCCTAAACCGACCAAAATCCCATCTTTGATCTCCAGTTCATCAAATCCGCGTTTCCGAGTTCCGATTTTTTCTGATAGTGCCAACAGAAGCGACATCACGATCGACATCGTGGCAATAATCGTCACGCTTTCTGGCAGCAGATTTAATTTCTTCAGCACAAAGCCCATTCCTAACGCGGGAATCGTACCGATCGCAATTCCAACGAGAATCTTCCATTCCTCACGATCCCATTCCTTCCGCGCAAATGCCGCTAGTGCTCCAGATAGAATCGATCGAATATCTTTCCAGAAATACATCACCACGGCGACCACACTGCCGAATTGAATCGCATCGATCGCGGCTTTGTTCCATTGAGTTTGCCAGCCGAATACATCTGTGAAAATAATCAAATGGGCGGTACTACTGATCGGCAAAAATTCGGTGATTCCTTGAACTAGACCAAGCACAATGCCTTGAAATAAAGCAAAAAGCTGATTGACCTGACCCGCAACGAGAAAAACTGGCATCGTGTGCTTCCTCAACCTATAGAGCGAAACTCTGGCTGTTGAGTGTACAGCCTTTCTAGAGCTTCTGGTTTCCACTTCCGAAATTCTTGAGTGACATCAGGAAATTTCCGGTAGGATTAGGAATATGCCCCCAGGGGGTATTTGCCAGCTGGAACAATTCAAGATTCTCGATCGATTCTCTGAAAATTTCCTATGGTAATGTTAAGTTAAGTTAATAAAATTAAGCCGGTTTAAGAATCCCTTGATTTCATATCCCCCCAGTTCCACCACAAGTTACTCCCCAGAGGCTGAAGTGATTGCCGTTTCAGAATCTTCATTTGCTGAGCGTCCCGCATCGTCTCGCTCTCTTCTCATTTTTGGTGCATCCGTTTTCTTAGTTTCAGTACCTGTCTTCTTTGAAGCGCCTTTAGTTCGATCATTTCCCCTTCTCGCATTGTTGCTGACTTCTGTTTGGGTCTGGGCATCGATCGCGCTTTCTGCAAAACCTCAAACACGACACTGGGGCGAACTGCTCACGGGCTTTACTTGGACATGGTTAGCCGGATCGCTCTACTGGGGATGGTTTCGCTGGGAGCCAACTTTACACTTACCGATCGAAGCGATTGGACTCCCGATCGCGATTTGGGGCTTAAGACAAAACTGGTGCAAGCTGGGAAACTTTTTCTACTTGGGGTCGCTCTTTGGAACTGCGCTCACGGATCTTTACTTCTATCTAACGGATTTGCTTCCACACTGGCGGAAATTAATGCAGGTGGAACCCGACGCAGTACAGCCGATTTTCCAACAGGCTCTTATGCAGATGTACACCCCCAATGGGATCTTCTGGGTAATATCACTAGCCGCAGTCTTGCTGAGCGTCGGTGTATTTTCGTTGAAGCTGAAAGTCCCGCATTGGGTCGCATTTGGCGGCGCAGTCCTGAGCACGATTCTAGTTGACAGCTTATTTTGGATTGCAGCGACTTTAGCGTAATTGCGGACAGGGCAGAATCAACCCGGATTTTTGCCTCCCAAAGACTGCGGAGATCACAGTCAAAAATAATTCATTCAAGCCTTATATTCCAAGCGCTACTACTGAAACATTTAGCACTCAGGCGTAGCATCATAGGAAAGGATGCTGTTCTTTCCTTGTTGAACCTGTGGTCACCCTCCAACCTCCTCCCCATCTCGTGCTGCACAGCAGCGATTTCAATAACCGCCGTATCCCACTGGTCGGTAATAATTGCTGGACGATCGGACGAAGCGAAGATAACACGTTTGTCATTCGCGATCGCTGGATTTCTCGCAATCACGCGATGCTGCAATGGATGGAAACCGGAGAGTTTTACTTAATTGATTTAGGCAGCCGCAATGGAACCTTTGTCAACGGGCGACGAGTCAGCATTCCGGTAACGCTACAAAACGGCGATCGCTTAACATTCGGTCAAACCGAAGTCGATTTTTTCTGTCCGTTGAATCGTCCTTCTTCTTCAAGTTCAGACGATCCCGACTCCAAAGAATTCACCGCAACGGCAACCCTTCATGTCCGCCGTCTCATTTCGGTTCTCGTCGTTGATATTCGCGATTTCACGATTCTGACTCGTCAACTCGATGAAAAGCTGTTATCGGAAGTCATTGGTACCTGGTTTCGGCAAGCAGGCGACATTATTCGGGAGTATGGAAGCTGGGTTGATAAATACATTGGCGATGCAGTCATGGCGGTTTGGACGCATGGCGCGAATGGAGTTGATCGAGACGAAGCCCTGAGAATTTGTCAGGCAATCAACGCTCTGCACCGGATGACGAGCAATTTATATCACCAATACCCGCTGCCGTTCCCGATTCGGATCGGTGCAGGCGTGAATACTGGATTTGCAATGGTTGGAAATACTGGAAGCGGCGATCGACCGGATTACACCGCTTTAGGTGACACGGTCAACGCAGCTTTCCGTTTAGAATCCGCGACGAAGCAGCTTGGGTTAGATATTGCTTTAGGCGAAAGAACCTACGAGCAATTGACAGAACACATCGAAAACGTGAATTTTCTAGAGCGCTACGTAGTTGAACTCAAGGGATACGACACGCCTACTCCGACTCATGCGTGCTCCTTTGCGGATCTCGATCGCTTTCTCAAAACAACTTTAGACACCTTGCACTAATTTCGATACCGCAAAATGATAGGCTCTAATAAAAGCTGTGTATTGCGTTTGCTCGATCCAGTGGGAGGGATTAACAATGAAACGTTTGATTCGCTTTTTGGCGGTTTTGAGTTTGGTGGTGGGCTGTCTGGGCTGGTTGCCTCAAGCAGCGATCGCAGCAAATTTCAACGGGGTTACGGTGTTGGCAGCGGACTATCGCAACGTGGTCGAAGATAAAATGGCGACCGAGTATGGCAAGAAGCTCGACCTGAATAACACGAATGTCAGAGCATTCCGCCAGTTGCCAGGGTTGTATCCGACTTTGGCAGGTCTGATTGTGAAAAATGCGCCTTACGAGTCCGTTGAAGATGTGCTGAATATTGCAGGCTTGACCGACAAGCAAAAGGAAATTCTGCAAGCGAATATGGATAACTTCGTGACCACCGAAGTATCGAAGGAACTGGTTGAGGGTGGAGACCGTTATAACAACGGAATTTACCGCTAAGATTGTTTTCACTTTGTAGAGTTGCGCTCTCCGCAGATTTTTTCGGTCTGCGTGGAGCGATTTTTTTATTCAAGGAGCATTGATGCTGCAATCTGCGTATGATGTGCTGATCATTGGAGCGGGAGCCGCAGGATTATATACGGCGCTTTCGTTGCCCGATCAATATCGAGTCGGACTGATCACCAAGGATAGTGTGGCTCGGTCTGCGAGTGATTGGGCACAGGGCGGAATTGCTGCGGTGATTGATCCGCAAGATTCAACGGCGCTTCATATTGCGGATACGCTGTCAGCGGGTGTGGGTTTATGTGACGGCGATGCGGTTGAATTTTTGGTCGAAAATGCGGCGGAGTGTATTCATCATTTGGTAGATCTGGGGGTGGCATTCGATCGACATCAGAGCCAGCTTGCTTTGACCTTAGAAGCCGCTCATTCTCGTCGTCGAGTCCTTCATGCTGCGGATACGACTGGAAGAGCCGTTGTGAGCGTTTTAGCCGAACGAGTGTTAGAGCGCGAAAATATTCAAGTTTTGGATCAGACCTTTGTTCTGGATTTGTGGCTTGATTCAGAAAATCGCTGTCAAGGTGTTTGCTTGATTCACCAATCTGAAGTGCATTGGATTCGCGCTCAGGCGGTAATTCTAGCAACTGGGGGAGGCGGACAGGTTTTCGCTCAAACTACAAATCCGGCAGTGAGTACCGGAGATGGAGTTGCGATCGCACATCGAGCCGGAGCCACCTTACGCGATCTCGAATTCGTCCAATTTCATCCCACGGCATTGACGATACCCGGTGCGCCGAAATTCTTAATTAGCGAAGCCGTTCGAGGAGAAGGAGCGCATTTAGTCGATCGGTCTGGACACCGTTTCGCCTTCGATTACCATCCATCCGGTGAACTCGCGCCGCGTGATGTGGTCAGTCGTGCGATTTTCAACCACATTCAAAAAACCGAAGCCGATCCCGCGACTGCAACCGTTTGGTTGGATTTGCGTCCGATTCCAGCAGAAACGATTCAGCATCGATTTCCAAACATCATTCAGGTTTGTCAAAAATGGGGCGTAGATGTGTTCAAAGAGCCGATTCCAGTCGCACCCGCAGCACATTACTGGATGGGTGGAATTGGCGCGGGTTTGGAGAATGAAACGTCGATCGAACATCTTTACGCAGTCGGTGAAACTGCCAGCACCGGAGTTCACGGAGCAAATCGACTCGCGAGTAATTCTCTATTGGAATGCTTAGTATTTGGGGCACAGTTTCGATCGCTAAACCTAGAACCCATTCCCGCATCTCCTCTAAAACCCGTCGAACCCGTTTCAGTTCCGTTTGAATCGGGCGCGTTGCCGCGTGACGAAGTCATCGAGCAATTCCGTTCTGCTCTGCCCCGAATCGTTTGGCAAAGTGCAGGAATTTCACGAGAGCAGAAGACCTTAGAAAATGCGATCGCTCAAATCGAATCTTGGCAACAAGAATTTCTCCAACTCCCGTTAAGTCAGCTTCTCTGCGATCTCAAGCCTGAACAATCCTTTAAGCTAAACCTCACAGAAGAGGAGCTTCGCGATTGGGGCGAGTTGTATAACTTATTCGACGTAGCAGCATTAATTCTGAAAAGCGCAGCGATGAGACAGGAAAGTCGTGGAGGACATTATCGCTCTGACTTTCCCAACCCTTCCGAAGTTTGGCGCGTTCATACGATCGTCGAACTCGATCGCTGGTCAACCGCACCCGTCAAAGATATTTCTGCACCACTTCCCAACCCGTAATCGACACCCAAACCAGCCCCAAACAAAGCAGAAAATTTACGCCAATATGAACTGATCGCGCCCAAGGCTGACTCGGAATTTGTACCGCACTCCAAGCTGAGAGGAAAACGAGTTCCACCACCGCAAGTCCTGACCAAAGATGATTCGAGTGTCCGAGACTGCCGTAATGCCCGATCGTGCCCACCAACCCGATTCCCAAGAGAACGAGAACGAAGATCGCGATCGCAATTCCCGTTCCGATATGCAGCGATCGCATTTTTCTCGCGCCAAACAGCAAGCCTGAACCCGTCACCACTTGAACGAGATAAGCTGCGATCGTCAGTCCCATCGCCCAAGCCGCAATCTTCCACAACCAAATAAAAGAAGGTAAATCCAAAGCAGTCACCGAAACCTGTCTTCTTAATTGTGCAAAAAAAGAACCGCGATCGCGGTTCTTGAGGTCGAAATCAGTTTTTTAACAAACAATACGAAACCGTTATTCTTAAAGAAATGCAAAGCATTTACACAACTTTATGAGAAGTCACTGCCAATCCGAGAGACTGGGGAAACGGTTCATCATCACCCTCCTCGCTCACCATCAGAGTCGAACAGGGAATCGTATCGGATAAAATTGCGCTCGCCATCATTCCGGTATGAATCTCTAGTTGAGCGGTCGAAACGGCTTCAAATAACAATCGCTGACCCGGAAAAACCACGCGCTCAAAATACCAATTGGGCACATTTGTAATCCGAGCAATTTGAATTAGGCTCGTCGCATTTACATAGCAGCAAAGAATTGGGTCAGATCCTTCCGATGGAAGAGGATCAAGAATTTGAGGCATGGCGGTTTAAGATCCTACGCTAAAAAACAGGCTGTATCTGAACACTAACACTGAGCGATCCCTGACAACTGTAAAGGCGATTACCAACGATTTCTTTTTACGACGATTTATGCCCTGAAATTGAGCAGCATCAAGCGATCGAGAAAAAGTTAAATCTACTTAACTTATGGATACCCAATACAATAAAAATACAAGCGAAAATTGATTTTCTCGATTCGCTTGAATCCAAAACTTCGTTCCAAGTCATGCAGAGAACCGAAGTCAGTGATATCGTAAAGTTATGTGAAACAATTTCAGGAACGGTATGGAAACGCGGATTCTCTACGTTCGGCTCCCTTGCAATCCCATTTTCCCGATCGGCGTGGTCTACCTCGCTGATCATGTCCATAAGCAGTTTCCCGAAATCACCCAGAGAATTTTCGACCTCGGCACAGTTCCGCCACTCGATTACGCTTCTGCGCTCGATGCCTGCATTGACGAGTTCAAACCAACGCTTCTGGTTTATTCTTGGCGCGATATTCAGATTTACGCTCCGGTCGGTGGACGCGGCGGCAACCCGCTTCAATACACTTTCGAGTACTACTACGCCTCAAATCCCTTTCTGAAAGCACGCGGCGCACTAGGTTTACTTAGAATTGCATCCGGCTACTACGGCGAACTGTGGCGCAACTCGAATCTGATTGGTCGAGGTGTAAAACGGGCGAGACAATACAATCCCGATGCCAAAATCGTTGTCGGTGGCGGCGCTGTGAGTGTGTTCTACGAGCAAGTTGCGAAAAGCTTACCGAAAGGCACGATCGTATCTGTGGGTGAAGGCGAAACGCTGCTCGAAAAACTGCTGCGAGGTCAGGATTTTCTCGACGAACGGTGCTACATCGTGGGGGAAACAAAACCCCGCGATCGCATGATTCACGAATTCCCGACCCCGATCGAGAAAACTGCCTGTAACTACGATTACATCTCGCAAATCTGGAAAGAATTCGAGTACTATTTCCAATCTCAAGACTTTTACATCGGTGTTCAAACGAAACGCGGCTGTCCTCACAACTGCTGCTATTGCGTCTACACCGTGATCGAAGGCAAACAAGTTCGGATTAATCCCGCTGACGAAGTTGTGAAAGAAATGCAGCAACTTTATAAAAAGGGAATCCGTAACTTCTGGTTTACCGATGCTCAATTCATCCCAGCCCGAAAATACATCGACGATGCGATCGCACTGCTGCAAAAAATTGTCGATGCAGGCATGACCGACATTCATTGGGCGGCTTACATTCGTGCAGACAATCTCACGCCTGAACTCGCGGATCTGATGGTCAAGACCGGAATGAACTATTTCGAGATTGGCATCACTAGCGGTTCTCAGGAACTCGTTCGCAAAATGAGAATGGGCTACAACCTCAGAACCGTTCTAGAAAACTGTCGCGATTTGAAAGCGGCTGGATTCAATGATCTGGTTTCCGTGAACTATTCATTTAATGTGATTGACGAGCGACCCGAAACGATTCGACAAACGATCGCGTATCACCGTGAACTCGAACGCATCTTCGGAGCCGATAAAGTCGAACCTGCGATCTTCTTCATCGGTCTGCAACCGCACACCCATCTAGAAGAGTACGCTTTCAAAAACGACATTCTCAAACCGGGTTACGATCCAATGAATGTCAAACCTTGGACGGTGCGGAAACTGCTTTGGAATCCAGAACCGCTCGGCTCCTTCTTCGGTGAAGTCTGTTTGCAAGCCTGGAACCGTAATCCCAACGATTTCGGACGCGAAGTAATGGATATTCTAGAAGAGCGACTCGGACGGGCAGATCTTGAAGAAGCTTTGACCGCCCCAATCGATAAACCCAATCCTCAACTTGTTACTGCCCCTTAATTTCCCCTGCTTATGTTGGAAGGTTCAATTCTCAACGATCTTAGAGTAGCTCACCAGTCCGGAGCCATCGGCAAACGTCCGCTTAACTTTGGGGTGTACTACAAAAACACTTTAGTTTCGCTGTGCCACGCCCTCGAAGACTGTATTCTAAGCTGCTCTAGTGCGCCCTTAGTCATCACTGCCTTCCAACGGGGAAAATGGTACCTCCAAGAAGCCGATCGCTACAGTGAAATCGCCGATCGCGCCGATCAAATTGTGATCATGGCTTCTTCGGATACTGGATTCCAAGACCATCCCACCAGTCAGCGATCGAATGTCGCCTTAGTCGAACTCGATCAAGCTGATCCAGTTGCTCAAGAATGGCACTTAATGATCTTGGCTCCCTCTTACACGGCAATGGTTCTCTGTCAGGAACTATCCGCCGAAGATTACGGTGCTCAAGGGATTCCCACCGAAGACTTAGAGCGAAAATTCTACGGCTTCTGGACATTCGAGGCAGGATTAGTCGAAGAAACGATTAACTTTGCGATCGAACATATTGATCAATACAATCCCGACTTAGCCAAGCATCTCCGCTCTAAAGTCGCTGAAATCAAAGCTCACCCTAGCGAACAGGATGAAATCTATCAAGCAGTTTCGATGGTAGTGAGCTATCTTCAGACTGAGCAGGCAGAACTACGGACACGCTCCAAACACGAAGCCTTAGATAACAATCTCACCTCGAACGAACTGCAAGCCTTTCTTCGCCTCGCTCAACTCATTGATCAAACTGATATCAGCAATCCAAACGCCGCCGCTGAAGTTGCATCCTTATCCGAAGCAATGGCACAACTGCTTGATCTTCCAGCTTGGCAATTGAATCGATTACGGCTTTCTGCATTGCTTCACCGATTAGCTTTCTTAAAAACATCTGATAGTGTTCTCAGTCCAGGTAGCTTCGGGCGCATTGCAGATCATCAAACGGAAGCTCCTTGCTGTCCGATCGTTCCCGGTGCTCAAATCCTCCGAAATATGGGAAGACTGAACGCGATCGCGACTATCGTCACGCATCAATCCGAACAGTGGAACGGACAAGGACAACCTGCGGGACTTGCAGGCGATGAGATTCCTTTAGAGTCTAGAATCCTTGGATTGTTAGCTGAATTTCAGCAACGAGTGACACAACATCGATCGAGCAATCCTGAAACAGCATTATCGATCGCGCTTTCCGAATGTCAAGCTGAAGCAGGCGATCGCTGGGATAGTAAACTTGTAGAAGCATTAACGCTTTTAGTCAGTGCGATGCAACAAGGACTTAGCTTACCGATTCAAGTTCCGAAGATTGCTGCTGGAATGTGGCTTCTCGACTCGCATTCAGACGAAGCCCTATTAGATTTGTCTGCCAAAGTGACGGAGCAAGTATAAATGGACATTCAGGCAATTCGATCGGGCAAAGTTAAACAGCTTGCAGGAGTAGATCTACAAGACGAAGATTTCTCGAAATCAGAGCTAAGCGGTGCAAATTTTGCAGGGGCAAAGCTCTCTGGTGCTGACTTCACCAATGCAAAACTTTCTGGTGCGGTCTTAGATGGTGCCAACCTAGTCGGCTGTCAACTCATCGGCACAGATCTAAGAGCATCATTAACGGGCGCGAATTTGATGCAGGCAGATTTAACTGAGGCAGATTTGCGGGGAAGTAACTTACGTGGGGCGAACTTGATGCGATCGCGTCTCACTCGTGCCAATCTAGCAGGTGCATTTCTCAGCGGCACAAACCTGATGGGAGTCAGCTTACAAGGTGTTGATTTACGAGGAGCAGATCTACGCGGAGCAAATCTGAGCGGTGTTAATCTTCATGGTGCAAACTTAAGCCAAGCTGACCTACAAGGCGCACAACTGAGCGAAGCGAATTTGGAAGAAGCTGATTTACAAGGTGCAAACTTAGCAGGCGCGAATTTAGCAGGCGCGAATTTACTTTGTGCTGAACTACAAGATGCAAACCTTGAAGGCATCAACCTGATCGGAGCTTGCACCATTGGAACAGTTCTTGCTCAACCGATGAGTACAATGCCTTAGGGTGTGTTTTAAAACTCACGCTTCGTTCATTTCCGCCCCGGAATGGAATTCGGGGCTATCGGTGCGAAGTCCTTTGAAAAGGACTAAAGAGACTCAAATTGGCTGTTAGTCCCCTTTAGTGGACTTCGTTTGGTTAGCCCCGAATTCTATTCCGGGGCGGGTGAGCAACGGAGTGAAAAGGTTCTAAAACATGCCCTAGCGGTCTGAACCAGCTTACTCACTATTCTTTTTTGTTTTATATGCTCTGTGATGCGCCACTTGCTCTTACAGTCAAGCAGCCATGATGCAAGTTCTCCATGTCAATCAAACAGATATTTCAGGTGGAGCGGCGATCGCGGCTCATCGTCTCCATCAAGGACTATTACAGCAAGAAATTGATTCTCGATTCTTAGTGAGCCGCAAGGAAACTCAAGACGATCGCGTTTCTCTCATTCCCTCTGCATCTCGCACTGAGAAACGCATTCAGCGATTGACTGATCCATTGGGATTCACACAGATTCACTTACTTTCAACTTTTAATCTAAGCAAACATCCAGCTTATCAATCTGCGGATGTCATCAACTTTCATAACTTACATGACGGGTACTTTAACTATCTAGCACTCGCACATTTAACTCAAGATAAGCCCGCAGTACTAACCCTGCACGATATGTGGTCGATTACAGGACATTGTTCTTTTAGCTTTGGATGCGATCGCTGGAAAATCGGCTGTGGTCGTTGTCCAGATTTAGAGATTTTCCCACCGATGAAGCGCGATCGTACCCGATGGGAATGGAAGCTCAAACAGTGGACTTATCAGAAAGCGAATTTAACGATCGTCGCTCCGAGTCAATGGTTAGCTTCAGTTGCGAGAGAAAGCCCATTGTTCCGCTCCTTTGCAGTGCATCATATTCCTTATGGAATTGATACTGAAATGTATCAGCCGCTTGATCCAGAGCACTGTCGCGCACAGTTAAACATTCCGAAAGGTAAGAAAGTATTGTTGTTCGTTGCAACGCATCTTCAGGAATGGCGCAAAGGCGGGGATTTATTGTTCGCCGCACTACAACAGTTACCTGAATCGTTGAAAGCTGAAACCGTGTTGTTAATGCTAGGAGAAGGTTCAGTCAAAGAGATTGAAATAGAAGCGATTGCACTTGGCTACATCCGGGATGAACACTTAAAAGCAATCGTCTATTCAGCCGCAGATTTATTTGTATTTCCCACTCGTGCTGATAACTTGCCCTTAGTTCTTCAAGAAAGTCTTGCGTGTGGAACACCGATGATTTCTTGTGATGTGGGTGGTGTTTCAGATTTAGTGCGTCCGGGAGTGACTGGATATCTGGCAAAACCGGAGGATACTAATGATCTTGCTCAAGGAATTGTGATGTTACTAGAAGACGAAGAACAACGATCGCAGATGAGACAACAGTGTCGAGCGATCGCACTTTCCGAATATCGAATTAATCTGCAAGCTCAGCGATATTTAGACCTTTACAACCGTCTTTTGGTATAAGTTCACTCCATCGGTAGACAGGAGCGCGCGATCGCTTGTCATACGATGAATCTAATTTTAGACAAATGGCTGCTCGTTCATGACTTCTCACCCTCTCACGCCCTTGAGTGAATATCAGCGATCGTCACAACCTGCAACCGATACTCAACACTACAAGCAGTACTTGGAAGCAATTTGTAACAATGCAACGCTGGCGCTATTTGTCATGGATGAACACCAGCAGTGTGTGTATATGAATCCTGCGGCTGAGCAGCTTACAGGATTTACTCTCGCAGAAGTGGAAGGACGAGCGTTACATGATGTGATTCATCACACGCGACCGGATGGAACGCCTTATCCTTTGTGCGAATGTCCGATCGATCAAGTTTTTCCCAAAAACAATCAAGAACAAGGCGAAGAAGTGTTCGTGCATCGGAACGGGCACTTTTATCCGGTGACGTATACCGCAAGCCCGATTCGACAAAGCGGGAAAACGATCGGAACCGTGATCGAAGTGCGGGATATTACTCAGGAGGAATTGGCAGCACAAGCCCAACAAGAAGCGACCGAGCGAGAACGAGTCTTGCGGCAAGCAGCAGAAAGCGCGAAAGAACGAGCCGAAACTGTTTTGCAGAGTATCACTGAAGCGTTTGTGGTGTTCGATCGAGAGTGGCATTATCTCTACGTGAGTCCGTCCGCAACGCGATTATTGCAAAAATCAGAAGCAGAATTGATTGGGCGGCGCGTTTGGGATGTCTTCCCCGATTTGGTCGCGACTCCGGTTTATGAGGCTTATCATCGCAGTGTAGCTGAGCAAATCCCGATCGAATTTGAGTTTCTTTATCCGACCTGGGATCGGTGGTTTGTCAATCGGGCTTACCCCTCGGATAAAGGGCTATCAGTCTTTGTGACAGATATTACCGATCGCAAACACACAGAACAAGCATTGCGAGAGAGTGAAGCTCGGTTTCGTCGCTTGTTCGAGGGGAATATGGTGCCGCTGGCGATTTGGACGATCGAAGGCAGAGTGACCGAGGCAAATAATGCCTTGCTTGATTTGATTGGATATAGTCGATCGGAGCTTGAAGCGGGACAGATTAGCTGGAGAGCGCTTACACCGCCTGAGTGGGAAGCGCAGGATGCGAAAGCAGTTGAAGAAGTTGTAACTCAAGGATATTCTACGCCTTACGAGAAAGAGTACTGGCACAAAGATGGACGGCGGATTCCGATTTTGATTAGCGCGGGACTGTTTGAAGATGGTTCACAGAGCGGATACTACTTTGCGATCGATCTCACGCAACTTAAACAAACCCAAGCCAGCTTAAAAGAAGCGGATTCATTGCTGTCTTCGGCGTTAGCTGCAGGATCGATCTATACATGGCGCTGGGATCTGCGGCAAAACCTAATTTTCATTGATCTAGAATTTGCGAATTTGTTTGGTGTGTTGCCCGAAAATGCAAGTCAAGGATTGCCGATCGAGTTTTTTTTAGCGGGAATGCACCCGGACGATCGCGAATCGGTTTCGGCGGCGATTCGCAAAGCGATCGACACTGGAGAAGAGTATTTCGCAGAATATCGGCTGCAATCGGTCAAGGGTGAACGCTGGGTACTCGCACGCGGACGAGTCGAATACGATGCGAATGAGATTCCGATCTCGTTTCCGGGAGCCGTTTGTGATATCACCGAGCGTAAACAGATCGAAGCCGCACTCCGAGAAACCGAAGAGCGCTTAAGATCCGCGATCGAGTGTGCCAAACTGGGAACCTGGGATTTTAATCTCCTTACTGAACAACTCACCTGGGATAACGGCTGCAAAACGATGTTTGGATTGTCGATCGATGCAGAAGTGAACTATGCACAGTTTGAATCGTTGCTGCATCCTGAAGATCTGGCTCTCACAAATCAACGGGTCGAAGCTGCGATCGCTCCGGGCAGTTCAGGAGAATTCAAAGCCGAATATCGCGTGATTCGGGCTTCGGATGGCGCTGAGCGCTGGATTTCAGCAACTGGACAAGCACTATTCGATCCATCCGGCAAAGCAGTTCGACTGATTGGAGCCGTGATCGATATTACTGAAACCAAGCAGCAAGAAGCAGAACGCCAGCAACTTCTAGAACGAGAACAACGCCTGCGCGAACAAGCGGAACAAGCGAACCGGATTAAAGACGAATTTCTGGCGGTACTCTCGCACGAATTGAGAACGCCACTGAATCCGATTTTAGGTTGGGTACGAATGTTGAGAGCCGGAAAATGTCCGCCTGCAAAAGTTCCGCAAGCCTTAGAAACGATCGAGCGCAATGCTCAACTGCAAGCTCAATTGATCGAAGATTTGCTGGATGTGTCACGCATTCTGCAAGGTAAGCTCACCCTGAATTCGGATTCAGTGAATTTAGTTGAGACAATCCGAGCCGCATTAGAAACGGTGCAACTCGCCGCTGAATCGAAAGCGATCGAGGTTCACCTTCATCTAGATTCTGATGTTGAAACAGTGCGAGGGGATGCGAATCGATTACAGCAAGTGCTCTGGAATTTACTCTCGAATGCGGTGAAGTTTACCGATCATGCTGGACGGGTTGACGTGAAGTTATCCCAGGTTGGCACTGAAGCAGAAATTCAGATTCGCGATACTGGAAAGGGGATTCGATCGGAAGTGCTGCCGTATATCTTCGATCGCTTTCGTCAAGGGGATTCTTCGACGACTCGCCAGTTTGGCGGATTGGGATTAGGACTAGCGATCGCTCGTCATTTAGTTGAGTTACACGGCGGGACGATTTCGGCTGAAAGCGCGGGTGAAAATCAAGGGGCAACGTTTACGGTGAGGTTGCCGCTCTCACTCTTTCAGATGCAGAGTGATGCTCCAGAGATGCCCAAATCAAGTCGTGATCTTGCTGGAATTAAAATTCTCGCGGTCGATGATGAACCGGATAATCTGGATTTTCTCGTGTTTTTGCTAGAGGCGATGGGCGCGATCGTTGAAAGTGCTCGATCGGCAAAATCTGCATTTGAAAAGCTTTCTGAGTTCCAGCCGGATTTACTCATCAGCGATATTGCAATGCCCGATCTTGATGGGTATCAATTGATTCAGCAGATTCGAGAACAGATTAATGTTCCCGCCATCGCGCTCACGGCTTATGCAGGTGAAACCAATCAGCGTCAGATTTTAGCAGCAGGATTTCAGCAACATTTAGCGAAACCCGTTGACCCAGATGAACTGGTGAATACGATCGTGGCTTTGCTCAATTAAGAAAAGGGCTGTTTGTCAGTCAGAACTCAGGCTGCACAACTGTTTCTACTGACAAACAACACCCACTCAACTGCTCGAACATCTCCACGATAAGTAATTTCCTACATCGGCTACATTCCCCGGACGGGTACTTTCTGCGATCGAACTCTCCCTTCAGGTTGACGGATTCGTAGGGTCGATCAGAAACACTAAGAGATCACATATAACATTAGGATCTAACAATGGCAAATACGGCTCAAACAGCAAACGTTAACGATACGATCGCGCTTTTAAAATCGGGATTAGTATCGATCAATCCAGAAACTGCAGTCGCAAATATTGAATCCTGGCAGGCGCAGCTTAAAGGCACACCGTTTGCCGAAACCCTAGGAGAACTCAAGTTAGCGATCGATGGCGGTGTTCGGAGCGGCGAGATTGGCTCAATTTTGTCTGATTTAGCCAAGCAATTGAACAATGCCGCAGAATCACAAGAAGGAGAAGTTGCGACTCAACTGCGACAGTTGGCGCAAGTTCTTGCTAGTGCAATGCAGTAGAGCAAGAAACGCTAAGAGGGTGTTCTGGTAAACAGTCATTCCGCTGCGTTGCACTCCCGCCCTGAAATAGAATTTCGGGCTAATCGGCGAAAGTCTACTGAAGTAGACTCAGAGGAAGCTTCAAGCTTCTTAGTCCATTTTCAATGGACTTGCGTCGGTTAGCCCGAAATTCATTTCAGGGCGGGATGTAGCAACAACGAAGAGTACTCAAATATCGTCTAGAAAAGCGAATCTTCTAGAGTGTTCCTTCATCTAATAAAGAAACACAGAACCGTTACTTTCAAGCCGCAGCGTCGGACTATCGATTCCTAAGTCAGTTGTGGCATCGAGCGTAACCTCGATCGTACCGGGAGCCTTTTCTTTCGGAGTGACATTCAATAAACCGGAATCTTGTCGATCGAGCGTCAGTGTCGTGGGAACTCTCAAGCCCTGAAGGTTCACGGTTCCACGTCCTGGTAAAGTTCTAATTTCAGTATCCCCGATCGCTTGGTAAGTAATCGCAGCATTGGTGAGATTGATCAACGTGATATTCACGCGATCGCCATTCAACTTAACTTGCGCTCTCGGAACGAACTGCGCTTCTGGTGCGGGAGTCGTTGCAGGTCTGGTAGATTGAGCAAACGCTGGAGCAATCGATCCGGTGCTGACTAAGATTGCTGCTAAGATTCCAAATTCGATTTTTTTCAGCATAATTTCGTGGTTGATTAAACTCTGCATTTGGGGAAATCTGGTATCTTTCCCGTTGGCTTCATCATACCCAGCTCATTCCTTAATCAATACTTCACAGGTGTGTCATCTGTGTAACTGGGCGATCGCACTCGGTCGCCCAGTGTGATCTAACCTCTACCGCTGCAATGTCTCCAAAATTGGCATACTCTTGCTGTGACCGTTGTGAGCAAACTTCTCTCCTAACAGTTGACGATAAACGGCTTCATAGCCATCAACCATTTGTTTCACGCCAAACTTGGTCTCAACATGACGACGACACGCCCATCGATCGATTTGATCAATCCGTTGAACGGCTGCCACACATTCATCCACGCTTTGACATAAGAAACCTGTTTCCTCATGCACAATCACTTCTGAGGTCGCACCCAATTCCATCGCAATCACAGGTGTTCCAGCCGCCATTGATTCGATCATGACTAAACCAAACGGTTCGCACCAAGTAATCGGAAATAAGGTTGCGATCGCATTTCCCATCAGTCGATTCTTCTGCACATGATTCGCTTCACCAAGATATTGAATCTGTTCGCCATCAATGTGAGGTTTGATCTCCTGCTCGAAATAATCGACATCAACGCGATCGACTTTGCCTGCCATTTTCAGCGGGTAGCCTGCGCGCTTTGCAATCTCGATCGCGTGATGGGGTCCTTTTTCGGGGGACAGTCGCCCTAAAAAAGCCAGATACGGCGGGGCATCTGGCTCAGGATAAAAGTGATGGGTGGAAGGATCAATCCCGTTATAAACCGTAGCAACGTAGTTTAATCCTAATCGGGGTTCTCGTTGAGTGTTGGAGATACTAACGTAAGATTGTGATTTACAAGAACTAAAAGCTTTCTGGTTATCTAAACTAAATGTGCCATGTAAAGTATGCACTGTAGGCGTTTTAACTAATTGGGAGCAAGCTAAAGCAGCAAACCCAATATGCGAATGAATGATGTCAAACTTGTGAGCATTTTGGTAGACGCGACTGAGTTGAATCGCTTCGTAAACGGAATGCTCTTTTACAGCGGGATCAAGTCGCAATGCACTAGGGTGAATTGCATCGAGTGTGGCTTGAGTGGTCGAATCTCCGGTCGCAAACAACGTCACTTCATGTCCGCGTCGCACGAGTTCTTCGGTCAATAAACTCACTACTAATTCTGCTCCACCATATGCGGGCGGGGGTACCGTTTCCCACAGAGGAGCAATCTGAGCAATCCGCATCGTAAGCCTCCAAACTAAAAGTATCGACCCAAACGATAAACTTTTTATAAAGCTTCCGCATCTGGCTACAGCACTACTACTACGGAAAGATGACCTGAGCATTGGGAATCACACAGGTTGATTCTGCCATCCAATCGAAGATTTGTTCTAGCTCGGTGAGATTGATCAAGCCATACTGCCAGAGCACGATCGGAAGTAAGTTCGGAGATTGTTCGCATTGTTGCAGGGCAAGCGCGATCGAGTTCGATGAGACATTCAGTTCGTCGGTGAGAAATTGAATCAAGCGAGTCGTTTCAGGCATGGGGTTCTTCGATCACTTGAATGCGACCGAGACGAATGGCATAAAGTAAGCGATCGATGGCTTGTTTTTCTTCATCGCTGATCTGGTTTTCGAGTAATACGGTTCTCAGGTGTTGGCAATCTTGCAGGGTCATTCTGCCACTGCTGCTAACTTTGGCAAACACTTCAGACAGGTCAGGTGCGAGCGACAAATCGTTCATCGGGAAATCTAATAAAGCACTGTGATATTACTATCGACGCTTTGACTTGAAAGATCGGTGACAGCTCCAGAACGGGTATGTGACTTTTTACTTTCAAGAGAGTGATAGATATCACGCTTTTAGGAGAAAACCCGGTCATGATAACTTCTGTAAGTTTGGATGCAACACAAATTCAAGCAGCGATCAGCGAAATTGATACGTTTGAACAATCGAGTGCTGCGGGTGTTTGGGCGTGTTTAGAAAAGGCGACGATCGTTGCAGAGCTGCGATCGCGCATTGCTGACCCTTTCCAAGTTAACCAGGGCGGACAACCATTTTGCGGTCCTGCGTGTGTGCTGTTTGAATTAGTTCGCAAACAACCGATTCGCTATGTGCAAATTTGCCGAAATCTGTTTGAAAGTGGCGGATTTCAAGGGACGACACAATGGATTCGAGCGAGTGAAGCACTGCGGGGAAATGTCGATCGCAATCTGCGGATGAGCCAAACGGATTGGATGGTGCTGGCAACCCTGAGAGAGTCTGAGTCTTCGTTATTTCCAATCGAGCCGAATGCTTCGGAGTTGATTCGTAATCTGGCGGGCATGACAAAATCTTGGGAGATTAAAGGCTGGATTCGAGAGCTTTTGGGCTATTCCAAGACGGACTATCATCAGGCGTTTTTGTTTAGTGATATCGAGGCGATGAATCAATCGATCGCGGCGATTCAAGCGGGGGGTGTGGCGTTGTTGTTGGTTACGGCTGAGGGCTTGTTACAGGGGAATCCGCTGCCGATTCCGTTTCCGAGTCATTGGGTAACGCTGTTGGGAAATTTTCGGGTGAATGGTGAGCAGGTTTCGTTTGATGTGTATACATGGGCGAAGCAGGTGACGCTTCAGACGGATATGAGTTCGTTTAAGAAATATTTTTGGGCGGGTGTGACGGGGATGCCTTGAAAATAAATGATTCCACCGCGAAATCTAGGTACCCTGAGTTTGATGAGATTTTTCGCTCCGTTTTTGGGTGTTTCGCCCCCTAAATTCCCCATTCTGAGGGACTTTGAAGGTAGCGGCATTTCCCTAATTGAATCGATTTTTCCACTCAAAGTCCCCCAGTTTTGGGGGATTTAGGGGGCAGAAGCCCCAAACAGCGAAGCGAGATGATTCATCGAATTCACGTTGATTCGGTGCTCCGCATTTGTAATTGGGAATTCATTCGATACCGTTGCATCGCACCCGTGATCTGAACCGCGATCGCTTCAAATCCCCGATACCAAGATTTCGGCAACACCTTCAGCAAATAAGCCGCAAATAACGTTTGTAAGGTTCGATGTGGCTCCTCGACCAAAATGGCAGGATAGGTCGAAATCGCTTGGTGAATTAAATCGATCGACATTCTCCGATCGCGCAACGAAACCGCCCGTCTTGCCAAGTGCCGATACTGATACGACATTGCAGGCGCGTTCCATTCTTGTGCCTCTAACGGTGCCCAATCTTCTAAATCTTGTAGCATCGCTTCCCAAGAATGCAGCTTCTTCATTAATTGAGCCGAGTGACTCTGAGAACTAATTCGATACAGCGTCAACGCTTCCGGAATGCCTTCAAACTGACACTTGGTTTTCAGCGCAATCCTGATCCAGCATTCGACATCTTCAGAGGGGTGCAATCGTCGATCCGGGTTGAAATAGCACACCTCACCCGCATCATTCACGAACTCGATCGCTTCTAAAATCGACTTGCGAATCACCGGAACCGAGCCATTTCCGATCGGGGTTCGACAGAGTAAATCGATCGGTGTAATTCCGCTCATCTTGGTCAACTGCAACAAGCCCATCTCTTTGCCCTGATCATCGATGAATCGAGACGGGCAAAAACTCACACCTACTTCAGGATTGCGATCGAGATGTTCGATATGTTTCGCCAATTTATCTTCTGTCCAAAGATCGTCTCCGTCTAAAAAGGCGACATACTCCCCTTGCGCGTGACGAATTCCCAAATTGCGAGCGGCTGCCGGACCTTGATTCTCTTGGTGCAAAATCTTAATCCGGGGATCGTGAAACTGCTGACAGATTTCGATACTACAATCTTGTGACCCATCATTTACTAAGATCACTTCAAAATCAGAATAAGACTGCGCCAGAACGGATTGAATCGTTTTACCGATATACGCTTCGGCATTGTAGACCGGGACTACTACCGTAATTTTATGGATCATAAGAAGCTATCAGGAACTGCTCATAACCGTAATTTTGCGTATGTCGATCGGCATCTCCAAGAGTACAGGCATGAAATTTATCGCTCGATTACAAAAAATCAGCCAAATAAAAAGCCCTCGCGAAGATGCGAAGGCTTGAGAGCATGTATTTTTTGTGAGCGTATATTTACTAATACAGATCAGTGTTACACGCTAATGGACACGGGTGATTTAATGGAACGAATCACGACTTGCTGATCCTCATCCACGTCTGCGATCGCTTTATCTCCGTCTTGAATCTGTCCCGATAAGATCGCTTCTGCTAAACTATCTTCGAGCAATCGAGCGATCGCACGACGCAACGGACGCGCCCCGTAACTCGGATTGTAGCCATCGACCACGACGCGCTCTTTAAAGCGATCGGTGACTTCGAGCGTGATGCCTTGCTCTGCAATCCGGGCTGCCGCCTCTTGAATCATCAAGTCAGCAATCTGAACCACTTCCTCACGGGTTAGTTGACGGAAGACAATAATCTCATCGATCCGGTTAAGAAACTCCGGTCGGAAGTACTGCTTTAATTCGTCATTCACCAGCGTACGGATGCGGTTGTACTGAATCGACTCAGAAGAGCCAGTCTCAGTCGCAAATCCCAATCCAGCGCCGCCTTTTTCGATCACTTTCGAGCCTAAGTTCGAGGTCATGATGATCAGTGTGTTCTTGAAGCTGACGGTACGACCCTTGGCATCGGTCAAACGACCATCATCTAAGAGTTGCAGCATCATATTGAACACATCCGGGTGAGCCTTCTCAACTTCATCAAAGAGAATCACCGTGTACGGATTGCGACGAACGGCTTCGGTCAGTTGTCCACCTTCGTCATATCCGATATAGCCAGGAGGCGAACCGATCAGTTTAGAAACCGTGTGCGATTCCATGTACTCAGACATATCGAGACGAATCATCGCTTCTTCAGAACCGAACACCGCTGCGGCAAGAGCTTTCGCAAGTTCAGTCTTACCGACTCCAGTTGGACCGGAGAAGATAAACGATGCGATCGGGCGATCCGGATCTTGTAAGCCCACACGCGCACGCTTAATCGATCGCGCTACTGCTGTCACTGCTTCATCCTGTCCGATCACACGCTGATGCAGCACTTCATCCAAGTGCAACAACATTGCTGATTCGGATTCAGTCAGCTTGCTCACGGGAATGTTCATCCAAGAAGAAATCACCTGTGCGATATCTTCTTCGGTGACAACAGGCAGGACTCCAGCAGGAACATCGGTTGCGAGTTGTTTTTCAAGTTCGATTTCTCGATCGCGCAATTGTCCCGCTTTATCAAAGTCCTGAGCGGCTACTGTGGCTTGCTTTTCTTTCTGAATTTGCCGCAGTTCTTTCTTCAGAGCTTTCAATGCTGGATTCGTATTCCGCAAGCGCACCAAGGAACCTGCTTCGTCGATTAAGTCGATCGCTTTATCTGGCAAAAATCGATCTGTAATATAGCGATCAGCTAATTTCGCGGCAGCTTCTACGGCTGAATCGTCGATCTGTAATTGGTGATGCTGCTCATAGCGATCGCGCAATCCTTTTAGAATGTCGATCGTTTCTTCGACCGTCGGTTCACCGACCATCACAGGCTGAAATCGCCGTTCTAATGCAGGATCTCGCTCGATATGCTGACGGTATTCATCTAAGGTCGTCGCCCCTAAGCACTGAAGCAATCCACGAGCCAAAGCAGGCTTCATCAGGTTTGCTGCATCCATTCCGCCACCCGTCGAGCCAGCGCCCACGAGCGTATGAATTTCATCAATCACTAGAATAATGTTGCCGGATTCTTGCACTTCATCCAGGATTTGTTTCATCCGTTCTTCAAACTCGCCCCGGAAGCGCGTTCCAGCCAACAAGCTACCCACATCAAGCTGGAAAACCTGCTTGTCTTGCAGCAATTCGGGAACCGCTTGATCGTAAATGCGTTGTGCGAGTCCTTCCGCGATCGCAGTTTTACCGACTCCAGGTTCGCCCACCAAAACGGGATTATTCTTAGTACGACGACCGAGAATTTGAATCACGCGATCGAGTTCGTTCTGCCGTCCGATCATCGGATCAAGCTTACCTTCAGCAGCCATCTGAGTCAGATCCGTTCCAAACTCATTGAGCGCGGGTGTTTTCTTGCTATTACCAACTTTGCGCGGAGCAGGTTTTCCAGCGGCAACCGGTTCTTGAGCAAGCGACACTTGAGCGCGAATATCATCCGGATTCAGACCCAACTGGCTCAAAACTTTGATTGCCACACCTTGGTTATCATCGACCAAGGACAACAGAATATGCTCCGATCGAACGTAGCGCATTCCCATCAACTGGGCTTGTTGTAGCGCACGTTCAAGAATCTGGCGCGTTTTGGGCGTAAAGGGAAGTTCTCCAAACGACGAGCCAGATCCACGACCGATAATCTTTTCAATTTCTAATCGTGCGGTGTCTAAAGTCGCACCTAGGTCATTCAAAACCGACGCTGCGATCGTGTCATCCTGTCTGAGTAAGCCCAGCAAAATTGCTTCGGTGCCCACGGAATTTTGCCGAAGCCTACGAGCTTCTTCCTGGGCAAACATGATGGTCTCGATCGCCTGATCGGTGAAGTATTCAAACATCGGGCTTTCTCCACTATGCGAGGTCTGCGCTGAGTCTCTGTAACGGAGTGTCAGCGACAGAGAGCAACGAACTATACTTAGTTGTAAACTTTTCTATAGTTCTTCACCCCACTCTAGCGGGGGAGTCTAACTGGCAACGAGGGAGGATAACCGTCAAAAAAATTGGGCAACCGTACTAGTTTTAGGATGGTCGATCGTCGTCGGTTGGATCGGGTTCGTTGGCTTCGGTCATGCCTTCTTTGAAGTTGCGAAGGGTTTTTCCGAATGTTCCACCCAGTTCAGGAATTTTCTTAGGTCCAAAAATCAGCAAGGCGACTAGGCAAATGACTCCGATTTCGACCCAACCTAAATTAAACATAGCGTTCTCTCCGGTGCAATGTTCTTACTGTAGCGGTTTCGGGGGCGGGTTTCACCGTTGGAGAAGCGGGAAAATGGATTGAATGTCGATCGGGCGTTGCCCCTAAAAATTCAATATAACTGTCGCTCGTCCTGAGTCTCGAATTCATCCAGGCTCAAGAATAGTGTCTCTGCACCCATGCTCAATACTTCATTCGACAACTCAGGAGTATTTTGCTCGTACTGAATTTCATCAATTCCGTCCCAAAGTTCTGAGAGGGGGAGAGTTTGTCCTGATTCAGATTGACGAAGGGACTCTTTGAAATCAGCAAGAATTCGTTGTTTTGAATCGTTTTCTGGGTCAAACTCGTCGCTGCCTGTTGCTTCAATCTCTCGCATAGTACGACTTGCCCTTGAAGTTTGTAGATCTTAGCAAGTCTCAATTCGCTCAACCTGCAATAGATCCGATCGCACAAAAAATCGGGAGATCGCAACCTCCCGACTTCGATTCTCAACGCTCTAGAATTCGCCGACTGGAATCCGCGCCGCGTGACCCCAGAACGACTCTAAGCCGTAGTATTCGCGCTCTTGGGGCATCATCACGTGCACAATCACATCGCCGAAATCTTCCACAACCCAAGACCCCTCAGCAAAGCCCTCCGATCGAATCGGCTTGAGGTTCATCGTCTCTTCGATTTTTTGCTCGATCGATCGAGCAATTGCTCGGACTTGCACCTTGGAATAGCCGCTCACTAAAACAAAATAATCTGCCAGAACCGTGACATCGCCCACTTTCAGCAACACAATATCGCTCCCTTTCCGCTCATCGGCTGCCTCTGCCGCTAAACGCGCCAAGAGTTCACTGCGATCGTCGATGTTGGTCATCGGTGTGGAAAGGGTTTGTTGGTTAGAAAGTTCTGTCATTCAGGTTTGAATTCCTTTTACGAAGTGGTTTTGTCAATTAGCCCGTTTTGCCTCAGCTTGTTTATACTGCTGCAAAAACGCATTGCGAGTCTGAACCGTACGCGGATGGATCAAGTGACCCGCTTGAATCAGATGTCGAAGAGAGACATCCGCCGCTCTCCAAGTTGCCTGAATCAAGTCTCGCCGACTCAAAGCACGCAATTCCTCTAACTCTGGTGTGTTTCCGCGTCCTGGCTCTAAACCGTCTGCCAGATACACCACACAACCGAGTAAGCTCATGGTCGGACTGCCAAGCGTATGATGACGAATGGCATCCAGAATGTCCTCATCTCGAATCCCGAATTCGTCACGAGCAACGATCGCGCCTGCATCGGCATGGAGTAAATGAGGATTGGTTTCATCGATCGGATCGAGCGTCAAACCTTCGGCGATCGCCATATTTAACAATCGTCTTGGCTTGAAGAACTTCGCCAAATCGTGCATCAAAGCTGCCTGAGCCGCTTTCTCGACGTTTAGATCGTGGAGCTGGGCAAGCTCGATCGCGAACTGCTCTACTCGCAGAATATGTCGAATCCGAGTTTCAGGGACATTTCCTTTGAGCCACGCCAGAACTCTAGCACGAGTTCGATCCGGGGGCGGTAAGAGTCCTGAGAGCGCGATCGATTGATTCACCTGCGGCGAAGTCCCATCAGTCTGTAGTGCTTTGGGCAATTCACGCATAAGTGTAACTAACTCCCGTTAGTGACACCGAGCAAGCAATCCTCGACATTCAACGTTCTCATCCTCTCAGTTCTGGTCTTATTCTAACGTATGTCTTGAGACTAGACCGCCCTGGTTGTAAGTTCGGTTTTCTCGGCAGACGGGCAGAATTTCGAGTGATAGCATGGGAGCTAAAAGCAGTCAATTAAGCCTCGTACAGAACTTAAGCAAAAAGGTAAAAAGGCGATGTTTTTTCACTGGACTTATCTCCTGCTGATTCCCGGCATGATTTTGGTATTCTGGGCACAGCAGCGGGTACAAAGCACCTATCGCAAATATTCAGAGATCCCGTCCAAGATGGGATTGACCGGGGCACAGGTGGCGAAGACGATTCTCGATCGTATGGGCATTTACGATGTCAGCGTGGAACATGTGCCGGGTGAGTTGACCGACCATTATGATCCGAGCGCGAAAGCGGTTCGATTGTCGGATGTGGTTTATAACTCGAACTCGTTAGCGGCGGCGGCGGTTGCAGCTCATGAATGTGGTCACGTTCTGCAAGATGTGAAAGGCTACAAGCCGATGAATATGAGAGCGGCACTGGTTCCGGCGGTGAACTTGGGCGCGAATTTTGGTCCGATTTTGATTATGGCGGGTCTGTTTATTAGCGCACTGGGTAAAGTATTTATTCCGTTGGGGATTGCACTATTTGCAGCGGTGATTATTTTCCACATTGTGACCTTGCCCGTAGAGTTTGATGCGTCGAATCGAGCTTTGCGCTTGATCGATGAGTTAGGAATTTTGCAGGGTGAAGAGAATCAAGGAGCGCGGAAGGTTCTGAATGCAGCGGCGTTTACCTATGTGGCGACGGCGTTGTATGCCTTGCTTCAATTGTTGCAATACATTTTGATTGCACTGGGTCAGCGTGATTAATTGAAGCTAGATCATTTTGAAGAACCGATGGGATGATTTCCTGTCGGTTTTTTGTTGTTCAGATTTGATGGGATTTTTGGGGAATGGGTCGATCGCATTCCAATCTCAAATCTCTAAGAGGATGTTTGAAGAGTCTTCGTTCGGTGCGACGACTCGCCCTGAAATGAATTTCGGGCTAATCGGCGAAAGTCCATTGAAATGGACTAAGAGACTGATATTTGCTCCGAGTCTACTTTCAGTAGACTTTCCACCATTAGCCCGAAATTCATTTCAGGGCGGGAGGCAATCGAAGCGAAGAGACTTTTCAAGGTTTTGAACTCGGTTTTGGCGATTTCACAGCTTTCGGTGAAGGCGGTGTCGAAGGAACAGGCACAATACTCGGCTTTGGACTCGGACTGATTACCGTTGGAGCCGCTTTCTCTCCCAAAATTCCGGGATTGCCTGTATCAAACACTCCTGCAACACAAGCGATCATCATCGTGGCTAACGTGCCAACAAACAAAGCTTTCCACCCTAACTCAGAAATGTCTTTGCGGCGAGAGGGAATGAGCGCGATCGTACCTCCCACAAAAATGCCCACCGAAGCCAAATGAGCAAATCCTGAGAGGGCATAACTAATGATGAGAACCGCTCGATCGCTGATCGGATTTTCGGGTCTTGATGCCGCTGCCGCCAAAGCTTGATACGGCGGAATCGCAGTTTCTAACAATCGCCGTCCAATGATCACAGAAGACTCCCACAGTTCATTCCATTCGAGCGAAACACCTGTGAGAAAGGTAAACGGCAGAAAGAGGACACCTGCAATATTTGCCAAGGTCACGACCTTGAAAAACGCTCCAATTCCACCGGGGATTATTGCGAGTCCCTCAAAGATTTGATTGACCAGCGAAACTAAACCGAGAATCAGAATGAGAACAGCCGCGATCGACACTGCCATTTTCACCCCGTCAAGTGCTCCCATAATCGCCGCATCTAGTGGACTCACCCGCTCTTCTTCCACTTGCAGCACTTCTTCGAGCATTTCGCCATCTTCCGCTAACCATTTCTTTTCTTCTCTGGGAATGCCACCGATGGTCAACGGTCGCTCAGTTTCCGGCACCAGAATTTTAGACAGAACAAAGCAAGCAGGAATCGCAATGATCGAGGCTGAAACTAAGTGTCCTAGAATGTTTGGGAACACAGGACGTAGAAAACTAACATAGATCGCTAATGTTGATGATGCAGCCGTTCCAAAGCAGCACGATAAAATTGCACAGAGTTCGCTTCGGGTCATTTTGGGTAAATAGGGCTTGACCACGATCGCAGCTTCGATCCCGACGAAAATATTTGCTGCTCCACTAAGTGCTTCGGCTCCACTCAACCGCATCGTCCAGTAAAACGTCTTAGCGAACAGATTTGTCACGACCTGAATCACACCCAAGTTTTGCAAGAGCGCCATCAGTCCAGAGAAAAAGATTACGGTTGGCAGAGCGCGGAAGGCGAAGATATAGCCCAAATTCACATCTGAAGTTTGTCCAGGGACAGGCACAACGTTTCGACCGAAAACAAATCGTGCGCCCGCGTCGGCTGCTAGAAAAACGCCATCGAGTAAATTACTGAAAACCTGGAGAGCTTCACGAGTTCCAGGCACCACAAATACCAATGCACCCAGCACGAGTTGCAGCAAGATTCCAGAGGCAACCACACGCCAGGGGAAAAATTTAGCGTGACGATGTTCAGAAAAAAGCCACGCGATCGCGCATAAGCCGAAGATTCCAGCCAGGGAAACAAGATTGAGTAAGCTCATGGGTAGAGGCGGACGAGAGAGCTAGAGAATGGGAAGTGCCCCTAGAAAGATACATAAGATTTTTCATTTCGGCACAACAATCTCGCCAGCTTCAGTAAAGTTACGGGGACGAATGAGCGAAGATTCTCAATAGCCGATCACTTCCATGTTTTTCGATTCAAATGCTGTAAATCTCGGTAAGACTGACTCTAACGGGCGCGGCTCCTTAGCCGAATTAGATTTCGATGGCGCGGGAATTGAGGAAAACAAAGGATGGGTAATCGTTGTTGTCTGAGACACTTTTGCGACACAGGAGTCGAATGGAATTGTCGCATTCAGAGCATCGATCGCTGAACTTTGACGGGCGGCATCGGCGCGATCGAATTGCCTCCCCCAACTTAATCCGAATTGATGGCGATCGTTACGACTATGTGCCCAAATCGCAGAAGCATTCTTCACAATGAACGTTTTATAGCGATCGTTCGGAGAGACTTGATGGAGATAAGCGAGATTACGAATGAAGATGCCTTTGAACTGTGGACCATCCTCGCCGCAGTTAGGTTCACAAACTTCGCGCAGAACGCCATCTTTAGAAAGGTGCTGAATCGTGGCGTTTGCGATCGCATGAGCTTGATCGAGATACGACCGATCCTTTGTACTGTTGTAGAAATCGACTAAGCCCCCGATAATGACCCCTTGGTTGTATGTCCAGGTTGGATTTCCATTGTTGCGACAGCGATCGTCGAGTCCGTCATTGATGAGATTTTTACGATTGATCATGCCCGATCGCTTGAACCAAGTCCAACTGCGTTTCGCCCAATCGATGTAACTTCCTTTACCGTAGTCGTTCACCGTACGTTGGTGTAGCCGGACAGCTACGGTAAAAAATAGCTCATTTGTGACTGCGTTTTTGTACTGACGGTCTTTTCGCCACCACATGCCGCCTCCGCATCGAGAATCCCAGCCTTTGGTCATATCTTTGAAAATCGATTTAGCGGTGTTGAGATAGCGTTTTTCGCCCGTTAAATCGTAGGCTTTAATCCAAGTAAGTGCCCACCAGCCCTGATCATCGTAGACATCTGCCTCAATGAAGCCTGTTTTCTTCTGCTTGTTGTAGGTGTTGGCGATGACCGAATGATATTTCGTTTGATTCGTAGTGCGTGAATAATCGATCGTTGTTTCCAGTGCGTTTGCCGCATTCCACCAACCGGTCGATCTCCACAGTCCGGTCGAGGAACTGTAGAAGAGTTGAAGGGCTGCCATTCCTGCGGCGGCGGCTTGGCACACTCCAGGTAAAACCATAACCGAGCATCTCCAAAAGGCTAGATGACAAAATTTGCGTCACAAAGTACTTAAGGATACTGCTCGAAATTATTCGTTAATAACAACTTAAGCTGAACAATTATGACTCAGTAACGGCATGTTGCTTTAAGTCATTCAGTGAAACGTATTCTAACGATGCGGCATGAGTGGAAGCGAGAACAACGGGGGGAGCGACTCCGGCATCGAGCGCTTCTTTCCAACGAGCGGCACAAAGACACCAGCGATCGCCCGGTTTTAGCCCCGGAAAATCATAGAGTGGCATCGGCGTGCTGAGGTCATTGCCGCGTGATTTGGTGAATTCTAAAAATTCTTCGGTCAATTGAGCACAGACGACATGAACGCCGACATCTCCGGCTCCTGTGGTACAAAATCCATCGCGATAATATCCGGTCATCGGTGAGCGACAACAAGATTGGAGTTCGCCGCCTAAGACGTTTCTAGCGCGGTTCATCATGGTGAATCTCCTATTTCAAGGCTTGCTCTAGTGCAGTTTCTTTGAATCCAACAGCGATCGCTGTTCCATCTTTAACGAACAATGGGCGCTTAATCAACATCGCATCGGATGAAAAAGCATCAATCCACTGCTTATCTGTCCAAGTTTGTTTTTCTTCTCCCAAGGCGCGATAAGACTGCCCCGACGTATTTCGCATCGGTTTTGCTCCCAACGTTGAAACCCAGTTTTTGACTTCAGCGTTGGCGGGAGGATCGTCTTTTGTGTTGATGAAGGTGTAAGCGATCGAGCGATCGTCTAACCATTTGAGGGCTTTTTTGCAGGTTCCGCAGGTGGGAATTCCGTAAACTTGGAGCGGCATCTGTACTGAATCTTAGAAGGCAACGCCCTCGATTCTAAATCAGAACATTCACCAAAATCCAATACAGGACGAGGGTGCCAATCACGCCGATCCATAATTTTGCTTGATTTATAGGTTTTTATCTTAGTGTTCAATCAGTTGGCGGAAGCGTCGATCGTTCATGATTTGCTCGAATTCCGGGTCGTTTTTGGCATCGTCTCGATAGCGGGGATTCAATCGAATCGCTTCTTCGAGGTTCTCAATGGCAGCTTGGGTATGTCCCTGAAGTGCATAACAAATCGCTTTGTTGTAGTAAGCAGGGGCGTATTTCGGCTGAATGTCGATCGCGAAATCGAAACTTTCGAGTGCATCGCGATCGCGTTCTAGCTGTACTAAGAGGTAGCCGCGATAGTTCCACACTTTGTATGCTTCAGAATCGAGTTTCAGGGCTTCATCGAATGAGGCAAGCGCTTCGGAGTATCGACCTAACATCTGAAGGGCAAGTCCTCGATTGAGCCAGGCGATCGAGTCTTTGGGGCGAATCTGCACTGCTTGATTGAAGGAGCGGAAGGCTTCTTCGTGGCGTTGTAATTTACCGAGGGCAACCCCGCGATCGCACCAAGCTTCTGAATAATCCGGCTCAAGTTGAATCGCTCGATCGTAAGAGGCGATCGCTTCTTTGAATTGTTTCAATCGTCCGAGCGCTAATCCGCGTCTCAGCCACAGTTCAGGATTGTTCGATTGGTTTTTTAAGGCACGATCGTAATGCGCGATCGCGTCTTCAAATTGACCGGATTTAAACAATGCTTCAGCCTGCTCAAAATCAGAGGATTGTTCGATAACAGGAGTTTCAACAGGTGCAGGACGGCGATTTTGTGCTTGTTCCCGCAGTCCTGAAAGTTGAGAAACAAATTCAATCTCTAACTGTTGAAGTTTGTTAAAAATAGCTTGTTTTTGTTGTACTGCATCCGAATCAAGCAATCGTAGCTTGTCGAGGAAGTTCGTTCTGCCTTGAATTGCAGTCGTTTCCAACTCAGAGAACTGTGATAACACTTCGGATTGTCTTTGAGTCAGATCGTTTTGAAGCTGTTTTTGATGGAGATCAAGCTGCGATCGCACTTCCGTTTCTTTCTGATCAAGATCTTCCTGAACTCGTTTCTGATGGAGATCAAGCTGCGATCGCACTTCCGTTTCTTTCTGAGTCAGATCGTCTTGAAGCTGTTTTTGGCGCTGTTCTAAGCTCGATCGTACTTCGGTTGCCGTTCCAGAAAGCTCAGATTCTAATTGTTCGATTTGTTCACGAATGCGATCGCGTTGGTGTTGGCTATCGGTGTGAAATTCAGCAAGCTGTGAAGCAAATTCGCTCTTGAGATGGCGCAAATCTTCTAATAGTTGATTGCGCCGATCTTCTGTGTCGGTCTGCGCGTCTGAAAGCTGCGTGATGTAATCCTGCTCGAATTGCGCCAATCGTTGCAGCGTTTGATCGCGTTGCTGCTGAACATCCGATTGAAGCTCGTCCAGGTGTGTTGTAAATGCCGTCTGTGAGCGGCTTAGATGTTCCTGTGTTAAGTGTTGCTGAGTCGTCGCGAAGGCTTCGATTTCGTCTAGTTGTGCAACTAACTGATCGCGAACTTCGTTAAAGCGATCAACGGCAATGCTCGTCTGCTCATTTGCATCGGTTTGTAGCATTGAGAGATGCGCCACAAAATCTGAGGAAAGCTTTTCTAGTTCACGCTTCGAGAGATTCACCTGCGTTTCGAGTCCGGCGAGGAGTTCAGATTGCGATCGCGACAACTGCGAAGTCAATCCGGTTAAACTTTCCGCATCTTCTGAAATTCTCTGCTGTAAGGCTTGAACTTCTCGTTCAAGTTGATCAATCACCTCACGAGATTGTTGAATTCTGCCTTCAGCTTCTCGCTGGACATCTTGTAACTGATGTTCGACTTCTGAAAGGTGCTGAAGCTGTGCAAGTCCACGATCGACAATTTCGCGAATGATAATCCGGCGGAATTTCCATAACGCGACCATGATCGCGATCGGGAAGACCGTTAGAGTGATCAGCGCAATGTTTAGTAACAAACTTGAACGGGATAAAGCGCGATCGATCTCGTCTTCGACTTGCGACCTTAATTGCTGCTGCTGTTTCAGTTGCGTTAGTTCTTGCTGCGGAGTTTGCTGTGCCTGAGCAACCGTGATCGAGCTTGTAGGCACGGAGCAGACGAGAAAGCCGCCCAAGAGAAAAGCAAAAACTGATTGATTCTTTTTCAGCATAAACAATTCCCGCTCGATCGAATGGAGGTTGTACTATTGTCCAATTTACCAAGTCGAGCCGGAAATTAGCAGAAATTATGAACGATCGCTAAATCCCTGAAGAAATTCGATCACTTCTTTCTGCGTCGGCGGCACAAACAGTGTGGGTTGAGTCAAAAAGGCAAATTCTTCTTCCGATTCCGCATATTTAATTCGACGTTTGCCAAACTGCGGATTGTCGTAAAGGGCAATCGCTCGATTTGCCGAATTTAGTAAAGTTGATCGGGTCGGAGCCTGGAAAAATCGAATCTTTTGAATCGCGATCGGAATCACTTGCAGTAGTTTCGTCGTGTCTAATTTCTGAATGGATTGACTCAGACTGGTCACAAGTGAATGCAGAATCTGAACTCCATGCGGAACATCACTGATGGTTTCAGTTGAAATCGATCGCAGCAGATGAATCAAAGCTTTCTGAGTTAAAGTTGCATCGGTGAACGGCAGAATTGCTACAAAGGCTGTCCAAAAAAGATCTTCGTTGCGATCGAGTTCAAACCTCAAAACCGTCCGCCGCTTGTGAATTTGGATCTGAGGGGGCGCGATCGCTTTTCCTTGTCGTGCAAATTGTTGATACGCGACCGCTAACGCACAATGAGCATCCGGAGTTAAGCGATCGTCAATCACAATCTCAACTGTTGGCGGCGTTGAATGAAAATACTCGCTCGGATCATTACTGAAAAACTGATAAATCTGGCTTTGATCGCCGTTCTGACTCAGATCAATCCAGCGGCAAACGGTGCCAGCCGTTTTCACACCGAATGGTGAAACTGCGTAGAGTTTTGCGCCTGTGAGATTAGAACCGCTGAGATCTGCCCCTCGCCAATCGACAAACCCAAGATTCGATCGCGTTAAATCTACATGAACCAAAGTCGCATCTAGCAGCGTGGCATGAGACAAATCTGCTCCGGTCAAATTCGCGCCACTAAGTTTCGCTCCGGTCAAATCCGCCCAGCGCAAATTTGCCCCACTTAAATCCGCCCAGCGTAAATTCGCTCCCTGCAAGTTCGCGCCCTGTAAATTCGCCCGATTGAGTGTTGTCTGTCTCAGTTCTGCATCGCGTAAATCTGCTCCAGAAAGATCGGTACTGCTCAAATCGCTACTGGTGAAATTTGTCCGCTGTAAATTTGCAGAAATCAGTTTGGCGTAGCGTAAATCTGCTCGACTGAGGTTTGCTCGATCGAGATTGACGCAGCGCAATTTGGCATCGCGTAAATCTGCATAACTTAGATTCGCGCCTTGTAAATTCGCCATACTAAAGTCAGTCCGGGTGAGTTCCGCCTTGCTCAAATCCGCATTCTGAAGATCGGTATAGCTAAAATCTGCCAAAGTCAAATTCGCGCCGTGAAAATTCGCAGTTTGACAAACCGAATGACTAAAATCGGCGCTCGTTAGTTTTGCCGCGTTGAAATTGGCTTGCACAAAGATCGATCGACTTAAATTCACCCCTGGAAGATTGACCCCGCTGAGGTTCAGCCCCGAAAATTCTCGGAGATCCGCAGCATAGTGTTCGAGCAGTTCCTCAACGTTCATTCCTTCACTGTCCTAAAAAAATTCGGGCGAATTTAGCGCTAACGTACCCAGATGTAGATCAGAATGACCTCGTAGGACGTTGGGAGAATAGGCGATGCAAATCGGAATCGTGGGCTTGGGATTGATCGGCGGATCGCTGGGATTGGATTTGCGATCGCAAGGTCACACCGTTCTCGGAGTCAGCCGCAAATCCCGAACCTGTGAAATTGCGGTTGTCCGTGGTGCAGTCGATGCAGCCGAAACGGATTTGTCGCTCTTGGCGGATACCGATGCGATTTTTGTCTGTACCCCGATCGTGCATTTGGTTCCTACGATTGAACAATTGATTCCGTGTATCGCTTCAGACACCGTTTTAACCGATGTTGGCTCAGTTAAAGCATCGATCGTCAAAAATATTTCACCGATGTGGAAAAATTTCGTTGGCGGTCATCCGATGGCAGGCACCGCAGAAAGTGGCATCGAAGCCGCTGTACATGGATTGTTTGCGGGAAATCCTTATGTTTTGACTCCGACTGAGGAAACGCCTAGAGATGCGATTGATCGAATCGAATCGCTATTACGTCCATTGCAGGTGAAATTATTTCACTGTCAGCCCGAAGATCACGATCGAGCCGTTGCCTGGATTTCTCACCTTCCAGTGATGGTCAGCGCGAGTTTAATTTCTGCTTGTTTAAATGAGTCAGATTCCACAGTCTTAAAACTTGCTCAAGCTTTAGCGAGTTCTGGATTTCGCGATACAAGTCGCGTTGGTGGCGGCAATCCAGAATTAGGACTAATGATGGCACAGTACAATCGATCGGAAGTTTTGCGATCGCTCCACACCTATCGAGCAGAAATCGATCAAATCATTGCACTGATTGAACAGGAAGACTGGAAAGCCTTAGAAGCACTGTTAATACGGACTCAGGAAATGCGATCGACGTTTCTCTAGGGAGGCGGTAATAATGTGACACCTGAAATAAACCGAAAATCGCGCTGGTTCTTCGTCACAAGTGGGTAATTGTATGAAATTGCGGTTGCTGCAATTAGCGCGTCTGGAATCAGCAAACTGTGACTCAGATAATATTGGCGAAGCAGTTCAACGGCTTGATGCGAAACCGCTTCATTGACTGGAATCACTTCAAACCTTGCGAGAAACTTTTCTGCTGCTTGAAGTGATCGTTTATCACGACAACCTACAATAATTTCCATCTGCGTTACGACACTGATCGCAAGCGTTGTCGTTACAGCCGATGTTGCGAGATATTCACCCGTTGCAATCATTCCCCGACTGTAATCAATCAAAATATCGGAATCGATTAGAATAACCTGCGACATCCTAGCGGTTCCAGTGCTGCTGGCGAATTTGTCTGACCCAAGTAGCACTATCTTCTAAATCTTCACGATCGCGCCAAATTCCAAAAAATGGATCAGATATCCAGTCAGATTTGAAGTTATCTAACTGCGCTGTTTGATCATCAGCCGCCTGTGATTGGTCTTTTTGTTGCAGAAACTCAATGAAATCTAAGACCTCTTGCTGCCGTTCGGGTGAAAGCATCTTTAATTTTTCAATCACCAGCGATTCAGAACTCATAGTACTCTCAGCATTTGCTCTGCCTCGATTGTACTTGAGAAAACCGATGCGATCGTACTCCTCAACAAGGATGACAGCATCAAGCTGCTACTAAAGCGCTCCAGCAGGCATCAAGCCTAATGTCTCAAGCAGTCGATCACTATCAAAATACTGCTCGATCATTTGACAAATACACTGAAACTTGATCGGTTCTTGCAGTCGAACTTCCCCAAATGCCCGTTCGATAATTTCAACCGTTGTAAGCGTATCGAGATCCACTGAGAGAATCGGAATTTCTAGATCTTCTGCCCGCGAAATAATGTCTTTTGTCGGTGGAATGTGACCCGTCAGAATCAAACATTGGGTTGAAGTTTCGAGTGCCGCTAATTGCAAATCAGTACGATCGCCACCTGTCACTACTGCCATATTTTGCCGAGCACGAAAGTATTTCAGTGCAGAATTCACGTTCATCGCCCCGATCGTCAAACTTTCGACCATATGATCAAGCCGATCGCCCCGACACAGCACTTCTGCACCAAGCTGATGAACTAATTCCGCAACACTCACACTTCTAAGTAAAGTACTGCTCGGCAGCACTCCAAACACCGCAATCCCTTGTTTCTCTAAAAATGGGGAGAAGGAATTGTTAATCGCTTCAACTTGCTCCCTTGGCACATCGTTAATCAGCACACCGATTAAACGATCGCCTAATTGCTCTTTCGCGCTCAAAATCACATCCAACAACAACACCGAATGAAATCGAGCAACGAGCATGACCGATGCTTGAATCGTATCGGCAACTTGCAACAGTGATAAATCGAATAATTTTCCTTCGCTGAGGGTTCCAGGACCTTCAAGAATCACCAGATCGCCTTTTTGGTTTTGCGATCGCTCTTTCAACGCTTGCCGATAATCCTGGGTATCCGAACCATTCAATCGATTCTCAACCGTTTCTGAATTCAGCGTCAAAACCGGGGCTTGAAGTCGATCGTCACTCAACTGAATTGTTTCTGCCACAAACTGAATATCGCCATCGCTATCTGCCATCTGGGTTTGTCCCCACCCGCCACCTAGCGCTTTACCATAGGCAAGGTCCAGCCCTCGCGCTTTCAGTTGGTGGGCAATGCCTAAAATCGCAGCAGACTTGCCACTGTAGGCTTCTAGGGAACCAATCAATAAATACTTGGCAGACTTAGGCACGCGCTCACTCCGGTTACTCAAAGAGCCGTCTTAGAGGGTGTTTGAGAAGTAATCGTTTGTCGCATGACTCGCCCCGGAATGGAATTCGGGGCTAACAGTGCGAAGTTCCCCTCCGGGAACTAAAATCACCTGTCTAAGTCTCTTGCAGTCCCCTTCAGTGGACTTCGTTCGGTTAGCCCCGAATTCCATTCCGGGGCGGGTGAACGCAATGAACGATACTTTCTCAAACACCCTCTTAACTCTAAGAATTCTATCGCACTCGCGCCCAGTCAAGTTCGAGAACGCATCTAAAAAATGAGGGAGCGATTAGATGTAATCGCTCCCTCAAAAAATTCTTAAAATTCTCTTTAGTCGTCGATTCTGAGCAGCTTTCGATAAAACGACTGAGAAAAATCCGACAAGCGACTGCGCTTGAAATTGTGAATCACTTCAATCAAGAAATCCACAAATTCAAAATTCGCCATCATCACTTCATAACTTAGTTCCGCATTCCCCTCGAACTGAATCCGACAGCGACATAAATCAGCGGGCAGCGTCGATACATTCCAAGACGCGACAAATGGAATACTATCGCCCCCTTCGATTTTGCGCTCTCCTTCTAAAGCACCTTTCTGATAGAGACTAATTGCAAACGGTAGAAGCTGTTTTTTTCCCTGCTGCGGATAGTAGGGCAGATATACCCCAACTTGTTGAGTCGGCGCGGGTTGAAGTTTCTCGATCGACATAATTAATTGACTTCCTCGTCAATTCAACTGAGCGGCATGAGTATCTTGCGGGCGGACTCATTGTTCCCAAACTTTGATTTGAATCTCACATTACTATTTGTTACAAAACTTAAAGCCGCTCTCAGAAACAGTACGTCTGTCTTTTATGATGAGCAAAGCACGAAACACAATCGGCTTCGTCACACTTTTTAATAATTCAAGTGTAAGAACCCGAAACGTTTTAATCTAAGAAATGAACTGGTTGACCCTGGGCAAATCGTTTTAACGTGCGAAGGCTGATAGCGCGTCCGCGAGTCGGCTCTTTAAGAAACAACGTGCCAGGTGACGCTCTGGTCAGATTTAACACAGTAACGATCCGTAAATGGGAGCTTTAGAATCCAATGAGTGTTAAGGCAAGTGGTGGAAGCTCGGTTGCACGCCCGCAACTATACCAAACCGTACCAGTTGCTACGATTTCACAAGCAGAACAACAAGACCGCTTTCTCGGTCGCGGTGAGCTTGATGAACTTGTGCAGTATTTTAAGTCCGGGCAGAAACGCCTCGAAATCGCTGAAATTCTGACTCGCAACTCGGAATTGATCGTTTCTCGATCGGCGAACCGCATCTTCACGGGTGGTTCACCGATGGCGTTTTTGGAGAAGCCTGCTGAAGAACCCGTGAAAACGGTGGCAGGTACAACCTTGAACACCGAAGAAGGAATGAAACTGGGCACGGTCACTTATGCGGAAGGCTCTGGTGGCGGATTGTTCGGCGGCATTCGGAACTTCTTCTTAACCCCCAGCGCAGGCGCGATTCCCCCCGGTTTCCGCCCGATTAACGTCGCCCGTTATGGTCCGAGCAACATGGCGAAGTCGTTACGCGACTTAAGCTGGTTCTTGCGCTATACCACTTATGCGATCGTCGCTGGCGATCCGAATATTATCTCGGTCAATACTCGCGGTTTGCGGGAAATCATCGAGCGGGCTTGTTCGAGCGATGCCACGATCGTTGCTCTACAAGAAATGAAGGTTGCCGCTGGAAATTACTTCCGGGGTGATGCGGATGCGAAAGAAATCGTGGATCAGTATTTCGATGTCTTGATTACTGAGTTCAAAGCGCCGACTCCTTCGGATAAAGTACGTCAGCGTCCGTCGGGTGATCTTCAAGGTCTGCAACTGCCGCAAATCTACTTCAACGCAGCAGAACGCCGTCCGAAGTACGCGATGAAGCCGGGACTATCGAGCAGCGAAAAGAACGATGTGGTGAAAGCGGCTTACCGCCAAGTGTTTGAACGCGACATCACCCGCGCTTATTCGTTGGGAATTTCGGATCTCGAATCCAAAGTCAAGAACGGCGACATTTCGATGAAGGAATTCGTCCGCCGTTTGGCAAAATCGCCGCTGTACCGCAAGAATTTCTTCGAGCCATATATTAACAGTCGCGCTTTAGAATTGGCGTTTCGTCATATCTTGGGTCGTGGTCCTTCTTCACGTGAAGAAGTGCAGAAATATTTCTCGATCGTGTCTGGTGGTGGCTTAAATGCACTCGTCGATGCGCTCGTGGACTCCAAAGAATACGGCGACTACTTCGGTGAAGAAACCGTTCCGTATCTACGGGGTTTGGGACAAGAAGCGCAAGAATGCCGCAACTGGGGTCCGCAACAAGACCTGTTCAACTACAGTGCGCCATTCCGCAAAGTTCCACAGTTCCTCACAACTTTTGCATCGTACGATCAACCGCTACCGGATCAGCACCCTTATGGCTCTGGCAACGATCCGCTAGAAATTCAATTCGGTGCCATCTTCCCGAAAGAGACGAAGAATCCCAGTTCTAACCCGGCTCCGTTCGGCAAAGATACCCGTCGGATTCTGATCAATCGCGGTCCGGGTATCAACAACCAATTGAGCAATCCCAATGCTCGTGGTGTGGCTCCTGGAACGTTAGGACCGAAGGTATTCAAGTACGATCAAAGTCCAAGCTTCACTGGAACATTCGCTAAGAAGTCTTCTGGAACTCAAGGGATCAGCACCAAGTTCTCGGAAAGTTCGACTCAAGCGGTGATCAAAGCGGCTTACCTGCAAGTCTTTGGTCGTGATGTGTACGACGGTCAACGCCTCAAATTCGACGAAATCAAGCTCGAAAACGGCGAAATTACCGTCAAAGAGTTCATTCGTCGCTTGGCAAAATCGCCTCTGTTCCGCAGTTTGTACTGGGAAAAACTGTATGTGACGAAAGCGATCGAATATATTCACCGTCGCTTACTCGGTCGTCCTACCTACGGTCGTCAAGAAATCAACCAATACTTTGATCTCTGCTCGAAGAAAGGCGTATTTGCCGTCATCGACGCAATTCTTGACACCGAGGAGTACAACAAAACTTTTGGCGAAGATACCATTCCCTATGAGCGCTATCTCACGCCCGCTGGTGTTTCTCTGAGAACCGTCCGGGTTGGCTCGATTCAAGACAAAGGCACGAAGGTTACGAAGGAAGAAACGCCTCGCTTCGTGGAATTGGGAACCGCTGCGGGAATGCGGACTCAGCCGGATATCGACTTCCGGATCAATCAAGGGGTCAGCAAGAAGCGCGAACAAACCAAAGTGTTCAAGCTGACTCAAACCACGGACAAGACGAACCTGCAAACGGTGATTGGAGCCGCTTATCGTCAAGTGTTCGAGCGTGACATTGCTCCTTATGTCGCACAAAACGAATTCTCGGCACTCGAAAGTAAGCTCGGCAATGGTGAAATCAACCTCAAAGAGTTCATCATCGGCTTAGGTTCTTCTGGCTTGTACATCAAGGAGTTCTACACCCCGTACCCGAACACGAAAGTGATCGAACTGGGAACCAAGCACTTCTTGGGACGCGCTCCGCTCGATCAAGCTGAAATTCGCAAGTACAACAAGATTCTTGCAACTCAAGGCTTGAAAGCATTCGTCACCGAAATGGTGAACAGCGAAGAATACGCGGAAGCATTCGGCGAAGATGTGGTTCCATATAACCGCTTCTTAACGCTGCCTGCGGCGAACTTCCCGAACTCGCAAACCTTGTACAACAAGCTCACCAAGCAGAATAACAAGGTCGAGATTCCGAGCTTCTCGCCTGCGAAATCGAAGATGGATGTGGCTCAAATGCCATTAACCGCAACCGCGATCGAAGACAATGCCGCCCAAGAGCGCAAAGCCGACGGCAGCAAACCCCGATTTATCCAACTCGGTCGATCGTTTAGCAATGGTGACGGTCAATCGGTTGAAGTCGGAGTCGGCACCAGCCGCCGGAAACCTGCCCGCATCTATCGGATGAATCCGGGTATGTCGCAGAACGAAACCGAATTGGTGCTCAACGCGATTTACGTCCAAGTGATGGATGTATTTAGCGGACAAGTGCCGAGCCAGTTTAAGCGATCGGATCTCGAAAGTAAGCTGCGGAACGGCGAAATCTCGGTGCGGGAATTCGTCAAGACCTTGGCAAGCTCAGACATCTACGTGCGTCGCTTCTACGCTCCGTACCCAAATACGAAAGTGATCGAGTTCTTGTTCCGTCACTTGTTGGGTCGTGCACCTGCAACCCAAGCTGAAATCCGTGAGTACAACAAGATCTTGGCGAGTCAAGGCTTGAAAGCTGCGGTGACTGCAATGGTCAACAGTGCAGAATACTCGCGCTACTTTGGCGAAGATGTGGTTCCGTACAAGCGTTATCCGTCGCTTCCTGCTGGTAACTACCTCGGTAGTGTGAAAGCGGATGCGGACTTGGTGAAACAATCTTGGTCGGATCTGTCGCCGTCTTATGTGACGGGTCGCCTGAGCTAGATTGATTGAATGAAAAAGCCCTCGATCGACAATTGTGCGATCGAGGGCTTTTTCTATGAGTTGGTATGATAGATTCACAGTTGAATGTGGTCGTTTGCTAATGAATCAACCTACAACGCTTGAAGCCGCGATCGAACTCATTGACGCTCTTTCGCTCGAAGATCAGACTGCTTTGATAGACCTATTTCAAAAGCGAGTACGTCGGCAAGAGCTGATTCGTGAGATTCAAGAAATTCGCGAGGAAGTAGCTCAAGGCGATGTACAATTTGGGTCTGTTGCTGACTTTCTTGCTGCGATCGACGATTGAGAAGAATTGCCTAGAGTCCAGAATCACGACGAGCTTTGAAACGTGCAGTTCGCCGAAACGCTCAATTGCGAGAACGAATTGACGAAGTTCTTGAGCTTCTAGCTTGTTCCCTTGGCTGCGTAGTACATTGTTAGACCGCTAATTCTGAATAGGGTTCTACACCAGGGCTTAACAGCTTATCTCCCTGGAAGACTTCATGACGAAATTCTGCAACATTCACACGCATATCATCGAGCCAAGCAGAGATATAGAATCTCTACTTAGCGAAGCATACAGTCATGCTGTAAATTTTCTGCAAGGTATTTGGCAGATTACTATTCTAAGTTGTTATATTTCTTAACACAACTCCTCCGCCTCGTCTAGATGCTCACCTTACGGCAGCACATCATCAACGGGTTCGCTCACCGTTGTTACTAGGTCTAACGAACATGGAAAACGCTGTAAAACTTCGATTCAGAAGAGTAGTCTATAAATTTGGTCTCATCTGGTTTCTGGTAAATTTTTCAATCGTCTCAATTGGTCTCTATCTGTCTCATCAGATTCAATATAATGACCTGCTTTCCGTTCCAGCGATGTTGATATTAATCGGGTTAGTGCTTGGTCTGAGCCAGGGAATGTTAATCAGAAAGCATTTTCAAGCTTTCTTTCGTCGATTTAAGCTTGGCGGGTGGGTAGCTTCCTTGCTCATCGGATTGACCTTAACGTTTCTGACGGCTCTCGCAAGTATGATAGTTTCCATTCTCCCAGGTCTCTCCCAATTAGGTAGGCTTGGTAGTTCAGTACCACCGCCGCCGGACATCGCCTCTGTTGTAGAGAGTTTTACGCTGTTGAGTAAGTATTTATTCGTCGTCGGCAGTGTCCTTGGTGGAGGAATCACTGGATTGTTTCAGTTTGCAATGATTAGAAAATACGTCAAATCTGCCGTTCTTTGGATTGTAGCGACCACATTGAGCGCAGGATTGAATGGGCTAATTTATTATTCATCCGTTCAAAGTGGTCTTTTCAATGAGTTTAATCGTCCTTATGACCCTAATTATGATTCTGTTGCGGCTGTAACGAGCGGAAAGATAGGAGTTGTTTATGGATTTATTACGGGTGTTGCAATGATGATAATGCTGTACAGAACAATCGAACATCAGACCCGATCGCAGGCTCAATCGTCATAGAGTGCGAATCTAACGTCGAAAGCCTGTCTGTCACCCTCCGCGAAGAATCTGCCAATAACGACGATCGAGGGCTTTCTAATGAGCGCAATTTACCGCTCTATCAGAAAGTGTAACTGAACAGTAATATGACTTCCCTGCTTCCAGACGATTTTTCCTTCGGTTCTAGATGCAGTGCTGATAAATCGCTGTGTGAGAACGGCTGAGATCATTTCACCCATTAGAAAACTAGCGCCAATCAACGGGAAGAGTTTTTTGATCACAGCGGAACTTCCTGAATCTCTGCAAAAGAAAGCTCATGCGGTTCTAAAACTTGATCGGAGCGCTGACATCGAATCGAAAAACTACAGTCCAAACATTCTGAGGCAGTTTCGGGGAGTTGCGGGAAGGGTTCGCTTTGGGTTTCGTATCGATCGAGCCATTCACTAAACTGATTTAACAATTGAGATAAAACCTGTCGTGTTTCCTCGTGCTGCTTCGCACTGTAAGACAGCTTCAAGCTTTGAGCCATTTCCCCGTTTGCTTGGAAAAACCAGTAGGTCATCGAAATCTGTTCGGGTGCATAATCGCTCGTTTCCGCTAATACAAACGGGTATAAACGCGACTGCCAGCTTTGAGCTAAATCTGCTTTCGAGGGTTTTGGATACGTTTTCCAATCGAGAATTTGGGCTTCTTGTTCGGTCAAAATTAACAGGTCATATACCACTGTCAGAATGTGTCCTTGAAATTCCAGCATTCGGAGATGTTCGCTTTCTCGAAACATTGGATCATGAATCTGGAGAATTTGCGGGGCGGCTCCGATAAACGCATGAAACCATTGTCTAAGCTGCGGATCTTCTTGCAGGAAAGGCTCGATCGGTAAACCCATCTCCCACTGTTGCATCAAGGCGTGGAACCGACTTCCCGATAAGAGTCGCTCTTGTTGCTCTGGAGAATTCGGTGATCCTAATTGTTCTAAATACGTGTGCTGAAATTTTCGCGGGCACAGTTCTAATAAATTGAGATGACCTTGGGAAAGTCGCATCGGGTTACTCTTTGGTTAAAACGAACACACTACCCTCGTTACCGCGACCGATTCGCAGGTCTTCATCGAGATAGGTAATATCTAGCCAACCTTGCTGATCTCGGTTCTCGATACTAAAATCGATCGCAGCAAACTTCCGATCAGATTCTAACTGGTGAATAAAGTAGCCGGGCGATTGGTAATCGACGAGACGCTGTAAGCCGATAATCGATCGCTCGAATTTCACATCGACTCGCTTTTCTGAAACCGGACGAAATCGCGCCACAACCGAAACGATTCCCTCTAAAAATGGCAGTCCTGAGACTTCTGCAATGTTATAAACTTTGCCCTCTAAAGCGCGAATACACTGATAGACCTGTCCCAACTTGAGAAAGGGAAACTGATCGATTCCCAAAATGCCGCGACTGGTTGTATAAAGGAGTCGCCAATCGCCATCAAGCAGATTCAGAGCCTCGATCGGTCTTGGAGTTGGATTTCGGTCTTCGAGTTGTGCGATCGCTGCCATGATCCCCTGTTTCTGAGCCTCATTTGCCAGCAACCCGCGATTTTTTCCAGCAATGATTTCAAGTAAAGCGGCTTTCCCGATCATGACACGCTCCCAGAGTAGATAGAAATTATCCTAACGGCTCTCCACAACTCTGTTTCAGGTGAAAAAACATTCTTTATTGAAGGTTGAAAACAAATTGCTTGACAATTTCGGAAAACCGTGGAAAATGCTTGAATCTAAAACAAATCAGACTCAATCAAAAAATTGCTCCGATTCGAGCAAAAAACATCTTGCAAATGTGCCCCAAAGTGGTACACTTCGGGTGTTTCGGTCAGTCTAATATTAAGGTAGAACCCTCTACTGCTGGAGATAGAAACGCTCAATGATTTACAACCCCTCCTTACGTCAAGAAACTCGAAACCAACGCGCAGCGGTGATTCCTATGCAGCAGGAATCTTCGATTCTCGACTGGCTCGAAAGTTCGGGTCGATTACTCGCTCGCGATAATGCGGATTTCGACTACCTCGATGATGAGGAAGAAATTAACGAACTGATGGAAAACGACGGCGGTACCTTTGACACCGACGACGATGATGATGATCTCGGTTTAGAAGACGAATAGACGATGAGGGGCTAGGTGTCTAGCCCCTAGCGATCCGGTGTGGTGTGTAATTTGTGCAGAGTGAAGTGAAATCTTGTGGACGCGAAACTATTTACAGGACGAGCCTTGAATTTTTCAGGAACACGGTTGTTCCTTTTGTTGACGATCGGGATGACGATCGCATCGATCGGTCTTGATCATTTCGGTGGTCGAGTTTGGAGCCAGAGTGCATCGCTGACTTTTCCACTTTGGATGAGCGGACTCGCAACCGCAGGGGTCGGTTTTTGGGCTGTGCCGTTTCTTAAAGCTTTAAAGGCGGGACAGATTATTCGCGAAGATGGTCCCCAATCGCATTTAAAGAAGGCAGGAACCCCGACGATGGGAGGAGCCTTCTTTGTTCCCGTTGCGGTCGCGATCGCGCTTTATCTCTCAGAATTCGATAGCAATGTGATCGCCGTTTCTGCACTGACGCTCTCGTATGCGGGAATTGGCTTTCTCGACGATTGGCAAATCATTCGCCGCAAATCGAACAAAGGAATTTCACCGAAAACCAAGATGGGGCTGCAAATCTTTTTTGCCGTTTCTTTCTGTGTCTGGTTGATGGTGACGAATTCGAGCTTAACCACGATCGCGCTTCCATTCGGGCTGATATTGCCTCTGGGAGCGTTGTTCTGGGTGTTAGCTTGTTTTGTCCTCGTTGCTGAGAGTAATGCTACGAATTTGACTGATGGAATGGATGGACTGGCTGGGGGAACGGTCGCGATCGCGCTTCTCGGCTTAGGTGCTCTCGTCTTTTCTGAGCATCAAGATCTTGGAATTTTCTGTGCTGCGCTCAGTGGAGGTTGCCTTGGTTTCCTCCTGCACAATCGCAACCCGGCAAAAGTCTTTATGGGCGATACGGGATCGTTGGCGCTTGGAGGCGCACTTGCAGCCGTTGGATTACTCACCAATTCGCTGTTTGCGCTGTTGATTCTGAGCGGTCTATTCTTCCTCGAAACGCTGTCTGTGATTGCTCAGGTCGCTTATTACAAAGCAACGAAAGACGCGAATGGAGTCGGTAAGCGGTTGTTTAGGATGTCGCCGTTCCACAATCATTTGGAACTGACAGGATGGACAGAAACGCAGGTCGTCGGTTGGTTTTATGCGATCGCGGCTCTCTTAGCTGGATTTAGCCTCGTTCTTCACTAAAACATTCACTTCCGCACAAAAATCATGCGATCGAGTCACAGAAGTTTGTTATACTGTGACTCGTCACTCTGGAGAGATGGCTGAGTGGTCGAAAGCGGCAGATTGCTAATCTGTTGTACGGTCTTGAACCGTACCGAGGGTTCGAATCCCTCTCTCTCCGTTCTTAATCCCGAAATTGATTGATCTGGCTTGTATTTATTACAAGTCCGTTTTCTACTGCTTCATTGGCGGATATGATCAATTTAATTTTGATGGAAATCCCCGAATGATTGTTTGTCCGAATTGCAATCATCCCAATCCCGATAGTGCAGTTCAGTGTGAATCTTGTTACACACCCCTGCCCTCTACGATCGCGTGTCCGAACTGCGGTTCATCGGTTCAATCTGATGCGGGTTTCTGCGGACAGTGCGGCTTTAACTTGAAATCTGTGAGCGCTCCTATGCTGTCAACTCCTGAATTGCCCGATCCTCAACAACTTCCTGATCCGGTTGTGCCCGATCCTTTGATCGAGCCTGATCCAATCGTGCTTCCGACACAAGCCGAAGCTGCTCCAAAAGCGAATTCCATGACGCAGATTCAGCAGTCGTTTGCTCGATTATTGAATTTACAAACAAGTACAGAGATTGAGCTTCCGCCTGGATTGCTTGTGATTCACATCGGAAAACCAAACGATCGCATTCCACCCGATATTGATGTTTCTGGCTTTCCCAATTCTGAAGTCGTTTCGCGAATTCATGCCGATATTCGCATCGAAGGAGATGCTTACTATATCGAAGATGTCGGTAGCTCGAATGGCACGTATATCAACAATTCACCGCTGCCAATGGGGAATCGGCATCGACTGAGAGCAGGCGATCGCATTTCACTCGGTAAAGGCGATAAGGTGTCGTTTTTGTTCCAGGTGTAGCAGATGGCATACAGCGATTTCAGCTTGCGAAAAGTGAAACACGACTTTAATCTGACATTGGTTGAGGGCGGTAGCTTTTTGCCTGAAATCGAGCCAATCGCACCGAGTCATCTACTGCTAGAACAACTCGCTGAAGGGCTACCTGTTGCACTGGCAACCGGATCAGAGAAAGCGCGATCGGAGTTGATTATCAGTCCGGTCTTGATGGAAGTTCGCAGACGGCTCGATCGCCAAATTAGCTTGTTTTCTGGAGAAGATTTCACTGTTGCGCCCGAACTTGGACTGGCTGGAACATGTGATTTTCTTCTGAGTCGATCGCCGGAACAGATGTTTATCGAAGCTCCAGCCGTGATCATTGTCGAAGCCAAAAAAGCAGATCTCAAATCAGGCATGGGGCAATGCTTAGCAGAAATGATTGCGGCTCAGAAATTCAATGAGGCAGACGGGAACCTGTTGCGGACGATTTACGGCTGTGTCACCAATGGAGGCGCTTGGAAATTTATGCAATTGGAAGGACAAACCGCGACGTTTGATTTGATGGAATACCCAATTCCACCTGTGAATCAGGTCTTGGGCATGTTGATTTGGATGGTTTCAGCTTGATAGACGGTCTAACTCCAGCATCCCATCGATCGCATTTCACTTGGTAAAGGCGATAAGGTATCGTTTTGTTCCAGATTTAATCCGATCAAGAATTTGATGCCGTAGTGATAAACCCAACGGTAAAGGCGATCGTCGCTGCAATACTTAAAATCGACATCAGTCCCGCTGGCATAAACTTTCGAGTTGTTCTCCAGCGAAAACCAAAGAAAATCGCAAGCGCGATCGCGACCAAATTTGCGAAGAATAATGCCCCGACTCGATTTGTCGGGGTCGTTGTGGTGGCGTAAGCCGCAAATAAAAGGGCAACGCCGCTACCTAGTCCCATCATGAGCGAAATGCGGCTTCTGGCTTTCGTATAGCCAATGATGCCGCCGATCGCAATTAATAATCCATAAAGCGCGATTAGAATTGTCCAGATCATCGGATGTTACCAATTACGCCAGCCGCCTCTTGCAGCGTCTTTTGATTTCGCATCGATCAAGGATTGATATTCTTGGGAGCTTGCCCAGCGATCGATTTCTCGCGCTCTTAGCACCGGAACCGGATGCGAGAGTTGGGCGGTTTGAAGCTGTTTGAGCATTTCACCCATTTCAGTTTTGCTGATGTCATCGTAAGCGCGGGCTTGAGCGATGAAGGCATCAAGGTTTAACTGTTTTGCTAATGTCGGTGATCCACCTGTGAGTTTCATCATCACAGACATGGTGATGCGGGGGTCTTGAGTGGCAAGGAGGGCAGCGCGATCGCAGGTAAATTCTGCACAGCGCACCCAGTTCATAATTTGCGCTTGTAAGCCTTGGGTAATGACTCCACCGATCGGGAATGGCAGTTGTCCGGCAGCTAACACGAGAACATTCGCGAGGGTCAAATAGACGCTGTGGTCACATTTGAGATGTCCTAATTCGTGAGCGATCACCGCTTGAATTTCTTCGGGGGTGAGCAGTTCGATCAGCGAAGTGTGCATCACGACAAACGGTTGTCTACCACGCATCGCGAAGGTGTAGGCGTTTGGAACCGGATGCTGACGAACATAAAGCTGTGGGGCTTCGAGGTCGAGAATTCGAGCAGCTTCAACGAGCAGCTTGTGAAGGTCTGGAAGCTGTTGTTCGCTGACAAGAATGCTGGAAGCGATATTTTCTAGATAGAAAAACTGTTCTGCGATCGGACCGAGAAGCGTTCGGATTGCTAAATCTAATCCGGGTAGTTGCTTCAGTGCGTTTGTTGCCTCTAAATCTAAAGGATGGCGGAACTGATCGGCTCTAAGTCCGACGAGTGCTGACTTTGAGAAGGACATAAATTGTATAGACGATGGCGGACTTTCAGTATAGCGAATGAACTCCCTCAGTGCTCTTGGTCGGTATCTGAAAGTCGATCGAGTAAAAATTGAACTGAGTGCGATCGACGTTCTGATTTCCGATAGGCTAACCAAATCTGATTTGTGACCGCTTTTTCTGGTTTTAGCACTACCGTTAATCGATTCTGCTCAATCCAATCTGTGCATAAATAATCAGGTAATACACTGACTCCTAAACCTTGAGAAACCGCATCTCGAATTGTTCTCAGATCTGGAAAAATAAACTGAGGATTCGCTTCTAAACGCCGTCCAAACACAACGCGCCAAAACCGTCGAATGATTGGTAAGTCTTCACCGTAAGCAATCCAAGATTGTTGTTGAAGCCATTGTTCCGATCGCTCAATCTCAACGTTCGGTGGAGCAACGAGCCAGAAGCTTTCTTCATAGATGGGATGATATTCGATCGCAGAATGAGCGACTTTTTGAGTTGCGATCGCGCAATCAATCTGATCGGCTAACAGTCGCTCAATCAAGTCCTGTACAAGTCCGAACTGCACAGCGAAATTAGTGTCTTGATTCAATCGCTTTAAAACATATTCGCTAAAAAATTCGCTGGGTGTTCCTAATCGAATTAAAGGCGACTCTGTGAGAGGTGAAACGGATTCTAGAGTCTCGATCGCATTCACAACACGAGTATAGAGCCGTTTTCCCGCCTCAGTGGGTAACATTCGACGCGGCATTCTCTGAAACAATGCCACCTTTAACATTCCTTCTAATGCTGCAATATGTTGACTTACCGCAGGCTGAGTGAGGTACAAACTTTCTGCGGCTCCCGAAACAGTTCCGACTCGGTACACCGCGACGAAGCTCCGATACCATTCGAGATTAACCATAAATAGATTTATAGAATCATCCAATTTTCATAATTTGTATTTTAGTCAAACTCTCTCTAGGATGAAGTTGTTGACCGAGGAATTAATGATGTCTAAGAAAGTTCTGATTGTTCTGACTAGCCACGACACGTTAGGAAACACAAGCAAAGAAACGGGCTTCTATCTTCCAGAAGTGAGTCATCCAGTCGCAGTCTTTGATCGAGCAAATTTCGCGATCGATTACGTCAGTCCGAAAGGTGGCAAAGCTCCGATGATTGGTGTTGATCTGAGCGATCCACTAAATCAAGCCTTTGTTGAAAATCCTGAAAAAATGTCTCAAGTCGAGAATACAAAACGACCTGATCAAATTGATCCGACTGAGTATGATGCTATTTTCTACGCAGGCGGACATGGCACGATGTGGGACTTTCCGAATACGCCAGAACTCGATCGCATTGCAGAAACAATCTACGATCGAGGTGGCATCGTTGCCGCAGTTTGTCACGGTCCCGCTGGATTAGTGAACTTGAAGCTGAACAATCAGTATTTAGTTGCTGGAAAAACAGTTGCAGCGTTTACGAATGAGGAAGAATCTGCCGTTGAACTGACTGAAGTGGTGCCGTTTCTGCTCGAATCAACGTTAATCGATCGAGGTGCAACGATTGAGAAAGCTGCGAATTTTCAAGAAAAGGTTGTAGTCAGAGATCGTTTAGTGACAGGTCAAAATCCCGCTTCTGCGATCGGAGTTGCTCAAGCAATGGTTAAATTGCTCACACCTGTTTCTGAAACACTCGCGACTGCTTAATTTCTACATATCCAAACCGTTCATAAATCCCGATGTGTGAACGGTTTTGCATTCGCACCCGAATAAGTCGCCGCAATTTGACCATTCCCGACCAATTGATACTTATACGTCACCAATCCTTCTAAACCAACTGGACCCCGTGGCGGCATTTTCTGAGTACTGATTCCAACTTCTGCCCCAAATCCATAGCGAAATCCATCCGCAAATCGCGTCGAACAGTTGTGATACACACCCGCAGCATCGACTTGATCCATAAATTGCTGAGCAGTTTTGGTGTCTTCAGTCACGACCGCATCAGTATGTTTCGATCCGTACGTATTGATATGCGCGATCGCGTCTTCCGTCGAGTCCACAATCTTAATCGCCAAAATCAGATCGCTATATTCCGTTGCCCAGTCCGTTTCAGTTGCCGCTGGAACGTTCAAAATTTCGCGGACTCGCTCATCGCCCCGGAGTTCAACATTTTTCGCTTGGAGTGCGGGAGCGACTTCGAGCAAAAATTCCGACGCGATCGCAGAATGTACCAGTAAAGTCTCGATCGCATTACAAGCTGCCGGATAATGCGTTTTAGAATCGACGGCAATTTTAATCGCTTTGGGAATATCAGCGGCTCGATCGACATACAAATGGCAAATTCCATCAGCATGACCGAGCACTGGAATTCGAGTATTATCCTGCACAAATTTCACAAATGAATTCGATCCGCGTGGAATAATCAAATCCACATACTGATCGAGTTTTAATAACTCCAGCGTTTCCTCTCGTGTTGTCAATAGTTGCACCACAGACGGATCAATTTCGGTTTGTGATAGTCCTTGATGAATGGCTTTAAGTAATGCTTCACACGATCGAATCGCTTCCTTTCCGCCCTTGAGAATTACGCCATTTCCCGACTTGATCGCAAGGCTCGAAATCTGCATCACCGCATCCGGTCGCGCCTCGAAAATCACGCCCAATACACCGAGCGGACAAGTCACACGCTTCAGAATCAATCCTTCATCTAATTCGCGATGAATTTGAATCGCTCCAATTGGATCAGGTAATTTTCCAACATCGCGCACACCGACGATCGCGCTTTTCAGTTTCGCCTCATCCAACTTCAACCGAGCGTACAACGCTGATGCAATTCCTTCTGAGTTTGCTGCTTCACAGTCTGCCGCGTTTGCTGCGAGAATTTCGCTGGAATTCGCTTCTAGCGCATCGGCAATTTTCGCGATCGCATCATTCCGAACTTCGGTCGATGTCACCGCAAGCTGTCGCGCCGCCTTTTGAGTTTGTTGTGCCAAAGTCGTGAGCGAAGTTCCAGTAAACGCAGTCATGATTCATCGAAATGCAACCCATCAATCATACCGAAGATTGCGAAGTCTCAGAAGTTTAGCTTTTCATCCGGAATTGCAAGGAATAGCGATCGACAATATCAAGCTGCTCCTCCTGGAAAAGCTCAATCAACGCATAAATCAGGTTGATGTGGACTTCTTTTAAGTGCCAATCCTCGATCAGTAGCGTTAACTCTGATTGTCCAGAGGCAATGTTTCTGAGGTCTGTTGCACTAAACGCTTGATGTCTAAACTTTTCCTTGAGTTTCTGCTTGATTTGATTGATGTGGTGGCGGTCTATGGTTTCGTTTGCATCTTTCTTCACACCCACTGCATTCATCACCGCAACCGGAATCCTTCTATGCCTTCTTTTTACATAACTTTATATCTAAACAAAATAAAGTCAATAGGCAATGTGCAACTTTTCTATGACGAGTGTGAATCAAAGAATATCTTCTGGCAGTGCATCAAAATCAGCCGGAACCATAAACTCTCCCGCACACAAGCCAAAAGGTCTGAGTTCTGCGATCGGTATAACTGCTCTCATGATGATCAGCGTTTCACCTGCTTCGACTTGCTGGAAATACTTGAGTGGATCGCGTTGAATCTCATCGATCGTCACACTTACCATAGATTTTTCTCTTTTAGCTCAGTATTTCAGAGAGATAATCAGCAGTGGCTTCCACAAGCGCGATCGTATCTTCGTACAACATCCGAGTTGGACCCAAAACCCCAATACTTCCAACCGGAACGATTCCCCGATTGTAAGTCGAAGAAATCAACGAACAAGCCCGAATCGGCTCTAAAGGATTCTCTGATCCGATCCGAATTGAAACCCGCCGACCGTCTGAATCTGGCTGATCAAAAATCAACGGGACAAGCTGATCTTGCTCTTCTTCCAACAATTGCAAAATCATTTGTACCTGATTTAATTCGGAAAACTCAGGCTGACGGAGAACTTCAGAAACACCGCTAATCATCAATTGAGACGGCAAAGAGGACTGAGCTAAACGGTGTAATAAATCAGCAAGTACAGAAGTCAGCATCGAACTGTATCGATCGAACTCCCGCCCCAATTCACCCCAATCTAATGTTTGTAACTCCGAAAGCGATCGATCGCGCAACTGTTCTGATAAGAAGTTTGAGAGGATTTTCAATTCTCGATCGACGACTTCTGGATCAGCTTCTGAAGGCGGCAATTCCATCAAAATCGATTGGGTCTCATACGTGTCCGTCACGACGACTAACATGATGTGAGTCGAATCAATTTGCATCAGTTGGAGATGCTTTAATTGCGTCGTGTGCGTCATTGGCATCGTGACGATCGCAATATAGCCGCTCAGGGTTGAAAGCAGTTGTGCGGCTCCTTTGAGGACTGCTTCAAAACTCCATTTGTCCCAATTTAATCGATCGCTCAACAGTTGCTCCAGTTGAAGCGCGATTCCTGGAGACGGTTGAATCAATTGATCAACATAAATTCGATAGCCCGAATCAGAGGGCACTCGACCCGCTGAAGTGTGCGGTTGAAACAAGAGTCCTACCTTTTCCAGATGTCCCATTGCATTCCGGATCGTGGCAGAACTCACACTGAGATTAAATTCTTTCACTAGCGCACCCGATCCTACAGGTTCCGCCGTAGCGATGTAATGTCGAATCGTTGCCCAGAGAACTTGCTGTTGACGATTATTAAGCGGGGGTTTAATTGACATTTTGAAACACGATCGCGCTTTACTCGGATTGAGACTAAGATAGCACTTTCCTTATTTTTACTTTAGATTCATGTTTCATGTCGTAGCAAAACCGACGAAATTTCTAGTAGCGCGGAATTGTACGATCGACCACTGCGGAATAAGCATCAATGCCCCCCGAAATGTTTTTCACGTTCGTAAATCCCTGCTGCACGAGCCAACTGCACATCTGTGCCGATCGCACGCCATGATGACAGAGCACTAAAGTTTCAGCTTCAGGATCAAGCTGAGTGTGAATCTGCTCTGACCATTGGGAGAACTCACTGAGTGGCAGATTTTGAAATGATGGAAGCGAGGCGGTTTCAACCTCCCAAGGTTCGCGAACATCAATCAGTTGAATGTTCGGATTGTCAACACATTGAGCGAGATCTTGAACAGTGATTTGAGAAAAAGACATTGTGGATCAAGCTTTGATTAGGAGTTCATCTTTTGGAATGGCATAGAGGTCTTTGCCATATCCCAACGCAAACCGGAACGAATGAGCAACACTCTTACTCGAAAGTGTCATGAATACGATCAAAGCAGAAAACGCGACCACTGCTGCAACCGCATACAATCCCCGATAGCCGATCGCACTTGCGACACTGCCTAAAATTGGACCCGCCAGCGCAATCCCAACATCGAACCCGCCCACAAATAGCCCGAAGATTCGCCCCCGCTCGTACGGCTGACAGCGATCGGCAACCAGCGCGATCATAATCGGTAAGAATGTACCGCCGCCGACTCCTTCAAGTGCTCCAGCTAAGAGAAACAACGGAGCAGAATTCGCCAAAGCTAACACAATGAGCGAAATCGCATAACTGAGCAATCCGGCTGTGATAAATCGCCCGCGTCCATAGCGATCGCTGGCTTTTCCAGACACAAACCGCGTCATAAAACTGGTGACTGCTGCCGCTGTATAGAACAGTCCGGAGTTCAATCCGACATTCGCTTCCTTGATGTGTAAAGGAACAAACGTTGCGATCGCGCCAAATGCGACTCCGACCAGCAACATTGTGACGGTGGGAATCCGAATACGATCAGTCAATAACAATCGCCAGAACAGTTTGTCTGAGGCTTGATTCTGCTGTTGATGCTGTAGAGGCGGCGCTTTCACAAACATCGCGCAAGTCATACTAATCATGCCGAGAATCGAACTCAGCACGAACACAGGTGCGTAACTGGTAAACTCTTGCAAATAACCCCCGATCGCCGGACCTAACGCCATCCCGATCGGATTGACTAAGCTCATATAGCCAATCAGTTCACCGCGATTATCAGGTGGCGCAATGTCCACTACAAGTGAACTATATGCCGTCGTGAATGCGGCGATACTAATCCCGTGGAAAGCTCGAACAATCATCAGAATCGGGATCGATTGCGTCAACAAATGACACACCGGAGCGATCGTTGCCGCTGAGATGCCAATTAATAGAACAATCTTGCGACCTTGTTGATCCGCCATTTTGCCCGCTTGGGGACGAAAGAGGAGAAGCCCGATCGCAAACGATGCCATGACAATCCCAAGCTGACTATCTGGTGCACCGATCGACTTCACATAAAGCGGCAAAGTCGGCAACAAACTTGCCAAACTCGCCCAAAACAACAATCCCGCAGTAAACAAAACGCCCAGATTTTGTTTCGTCTGAGCGCTTAATTTGGCAAAAGTACTCAATGCCCGATTCCTGATGAATAAGAGATCTTAGAATATCAAAGTTGTCAGCTTCCAGCGAGAATCGCAGGCATGAGAACACCATCGATCGCATGAATCACGCCATTGTCCGCCAGAATGTCCGCTTTCGTGACCGCGATATCATTGACCTTGATGCCGCCTTCGTGATCGACTGCGATCACTGATCCTTCTAAAGTTGGCGCTTCAAAGATTTCCGTCAAATCCTCAAATCTGACATCTCCGTCTAGAACGTGATAGCTCAACACGCGACGCAGTTTCGGTAAATCTGCGAGAAGTGCGTTTAAGGTATCTTCAGGCAGTTTGGAAAAGGCTTCATCGGTGGGAGCCAGCAGCGTAAAGGTTCCATCTGCATTTTCGAGTTCTGCACCGATGCCCGCTTTATCGATCGCGCTTAATAATGTCTTGAATGATCCTGCTTCAGAAGCAGTTTGTAGAAGATTTGCCATAGTAGTGTTCTGTTCTATTCCTCTTCTTAGAAAAGAACAGTGCGATCGAATTTACATCGAACGAAAGAGAGAAGTTAACTATCAGGCGACTCGTTAGCGCGATCGAGCAGGTTCTTTTTCGATTCTTTCAGTTCGTGCCATAGCGTTTTGATTTGCTGATACGCTTCTCCAGGGGGAATTTTCCCGGAAGTTTCGAGTCCACACAGCAAAGAAACGCGATTCGCAAACTCTTGTAGGTTGGCGTTGAAAACTAAGTGCTCTGGAGTGAAATCACCTCGGTAAGATGCGGTCGGGTAAAAGAATTCTTCCTTTTGTTGCTCTGGCTTGTTGTCCACAGTTCTACCCTATTTTGTCGCTAGTATGCTTCATTGTATGTTGGTAATTTTGTGCTGACCAGCGAGGTTGAATTATTTCTGTGTCGCCAGAATTACCTTGAGTTGATTCAGTGCATTTTCGACCGTTTCTGCAATACTGACCAATTCTGGATTGAGCGATCGAAAAAATCTCTGGGCTTCCCGATCGTCAGTCATTAAAATCACATGCTTCTTGGCTTTGATCGCTAAAGCAATTTCCGAAGCCGTTCCCGCTCCCATGCCACACGCCACGATCGCATGACTCGATAAGACATTGATATTGTTTCGAGCGTTTCCCATGTCCGTAATGATGGGGATGTCGATCGCGGATGACATTTCTGAATCAACGCGCGGCAAAATCCCGATCGTCATTCCCCCGCAGCTTTTCGCTCCACGGCTAACCGCATCCATTACCCCAACATTTCGCCCACCGCTTAAGACAATCCACCCGGCTTGTGCGATTTGTTGACCGAGTTGGTAGGCGGTTTCAATTTCTTGTGGAGTCGCTTGCTCTCCTACTCCCATGACTCCCACGATCGTTTTGGGCATTTTGACATCAGAATCGAATTCTGCAATCTGGATATGAGTTTTTTACCATCGGTTTCGGTGATTGTGCCCATCTACAACGGGGAATCAGATTTACCCGCTTTGCTCGAATGTTTGAACGCTCAGACTTACTCGAATTTTGAATGTCTATTAATCGATAACAATAGTAACGATCGCACTGCTGAATTGTTGAAAGCCGCAGAAAGCGATCGCATTCGAGTCTTCAATCAATCCCAAATTCAAAGTTCTTACGCTGCCCGAAATTTAGGGATTCAGAACGCTATTGGAGAAATTCTCGCCTTTACCGATGCCGATTGTCGCCCTGAAGCGAACTGGCTCACTGATTTGATTCAGCCGTTTAGCGATCCGGCTGTCGGCTTAGTGGCAGGAGAAATCAAAGCGCTTCCTGGAAATACTGTTTTAGAACAATATGCCGATCGACAAGAAACCCTTTCTCAAAAACACACCCTAAATCATCCCTTCTGCGCCTACGGTCAAACTGCAAATCTTGCCATCCGATTAGAAGCATTCAAACAAATCGGCTTATTTCGTCCTTATCTCACCACAGGCGGCGATGCGGATATTTGCTGGCGAATCCTGCGTGAAACAGCTTGGAAATTACAATTTGCCGAAAGCGCGATCGTGCGTCACCGTCATCGAACCACGTTAGCGGAACTCCAAAGCCAGTGGCGCAGATATGGACGCTCAAACCGCTATTTGCACGAACTTCACGGTGTCGATTTGATGCGAGAACCGAATTTTTCTGAGTATCGATATCGCCTGATGCGCTGGATGCTAAAAGAATTACCGATCGCTTCTCTCAAACTCCTCGCAGGCAAAGCGAATCTTGTTGACCTAATCAACACACCGATCGGACTACTCTGTCTCCAAGCGCGTACCGAAGGACAACGACAGGCAAAACTTTCCGACGAAGCTCGCACGATCGAATCTCTTCCAATTCCTGCATCCCAATCCTAACCGCACAAAATTCGCTAAATTTGAATAAATGCGTTACTAGGATCGAATTATGCCGGAGCAACTCTTATTAGTCGATGACGAACCTGGACTCCGGGAAGCGGTACAAGCCTATCTCGAAGACAGCGGTTACACCGTTCACACTGCCACCAATGGGCGCGAAGGTTGGGAAGCCTTACAGCGAGTCCAGCCGGATTTGGTGATCACCGATGTGATGATGCCCCAGGTGAGCGGCTATGAATTTCTCAAGCAGCTTCGAGACGATGCCCGCTTCAAAACGTTACCTGTGATTTTCTTGACCGCTCGTGGCATGAAAAGCGATCGCATTCAAGGCTACGATGCGGGCTGTGATGCTTACTTACCGAAACCGTTTGATCCGGATGAACTCGTTGCGATCGTCACTCGCCTGCTCAAACAACGTGCCGATCTCAAGTCCACTAGCAGCGATGAAAATGTGAACCTGGCTGATCTGTCTCGCCAAATTGCTGCAATTCAAGCCGAATTGAAGGGACGAGGCGCGATCGTCCAAACTCCGGCTCCGATGAAACTCGATTTCACGCCGAGAGAACAGAGCGTTTTAGATCTCGTCGTTGATGGCTTGATGAACAAAGAAATCGCCCGTCGTCTCGATACCAGTGTTCGCAACGTCGAGAAATACGTCAGCCGCCTGTTCAGCAAAACCGGAACCAATAGCCGTACGGAACTCGTTCGATTCGCGCTCGAACATGGACTGACTACTCCGGATCAGCAGCGTCAAACCGGATCGTAATTGCAGTTCTGGGAGTTCGATCGACTCCTAAACTGGCATTCAATTGCTGCACCAGCGAATTGATGATCTGAAATCCTAACGTTTGAGGCGCGTTTAGATCAAAATTCGCTGGAAATCGATCGCCCGTATCGCTGACCGTGAGCGTAATTTGCGAATTCTCAACGCGCAGCAGGATTGAAACTTCGCCGCCTCGGTTTGCCAGTCCGTGTCGCAACGCATTCGAGATCAGTTCATTCAAAATTAGTCCGACCGGAACAACTCGATTTGAAGCGAGTTCAATCTCGCCGCTGATCGCCGTTCTGAGCGTGATTTGATTCGGCTCGATCGCGTAAGTTTGAATCAACATGGGCACCAAACTCTGCACATATTCACCCAATCGAATTGAATGAGTACTGCTCGATTGTGAGAGTCGATCGTGCACTAGCGCGATCGAACTAATTCGGCTCTGATTACTCCGTAACAGCGCCTGAACATCCGTATCTTGCGTTCTCATCACCTGCAAATCGAGCAAGCTCGTCACAATCTGCAAATTGTTCTTAATTCGGTGATGAATCTCACGCAGTAGAGTTTCCTTCTCACGCACCGAAGCTCGTAATTGCTCGATCGTCGAACTCGATTCCGCCTGTTGAATCATCGATCGTGCCGTCTGCAAGACATCGATCGCAGACTGTAGCTCTTGCTGAATCTCAGTCTGGATTGGGGAACTCACGCTAGACTGTGCCAAGAGACGATCGCGAATTGAGGCAAGACGTTGCCGAATTGCTTCCACCTGCTGGGCGAACCCGCCATTATTCGTACTAGAAATCATAGTCTCAGGAACTCAACCAAAATCAGCCGATATGCCGCTGTGAGGACGATTGAGAGAGGGCGACATCAATTCGTCCCGCAGAGTGCTGCAAGAATGCGCCGCGCCGAATTACGGCTAAGTCACAGGAACACTACCACAGGCGGGAACTCATTTAAAAATGCATCTAGGGGGGATTGGTTATATACCCTATCATCGAATGCGGTGTCGCATAAATGCCACTTGTGCCAGTTTTGCCAATGTGACTGATGAATGACATCAGGTATACTCAATACCCTGAGTGTTGAATACTGAAACGATTTTTTAAGCAGTACATTACATTAGATATAGTCCCGTGACATGGCAGTAACGTTTGAGGCGCTTTATGACTGCTGATCTTGCTTCGAGTTCGACTGAAACCTTACCCGCCGCGCAGGATGCGGTAGCGCTACGACAGGTTTTCGCTTCACTGACGGCTGAAAGTTGCCCGCTCACCTACAATTTCCATATGCACACAACGCACTCGGACGGGCAGCTACACCCCGAAGCGTTAGCGCAACAAGCGATCGATTTATCGCTCAAAGGATTCGCAATCACGGATCACCATCAGATCAGCGGATACCGTACCGCACAGAGCTACATGCAGGCGCAATCCGGGACAGATTTACCGCATCTCTGGACGGGCACTGAAATTACATCTCGACTGCTCGAAACTGAGGTGCACATTCTAGGATTTGCGTTTGACCCAGATCATTGTGCGATCGCGTCTTATCTTCAAGGGTCGGCTCCTCAAGGCGATCGTGCTCAGGCAGCGCGAGTGATTCGAGCAATTCATCAAGCAGGCGGGCTTGCGGTGTTGGCGCATCCGGCTCGATATCGTCGATCGGCGAATGAGTTGATTCCAGCCGCTGCGATGGTCGGAATTGATGGGGTGGAAACGTTTTACGCCTACAACAATCCGAAGCCCTGGATGCCCAGCCCGAAAGAAACGACGCGGGTGACAGAGTTAAAGACAGAGCTTGGATTGCTCAGTTCTTGTGGAACCGATACGCATGGCATGAGCTTGTTACAGCGGCTTTAGAGGGTGTTTGAAAAGTATAAAAAGTCTTTTCGCTCTCGTTTGCCTCCCGCCCTGAAATGAATTTCGGGCTAACCGACGAAAGTCTACTGAAGTAGACTGGGAGCCAGTTTCAGTCTCTTAGTCCTTTTCAAAGAACTTTCGCCGATTAGCCCGAAATTCTATTTCAGGGCGGGACGTTGCGACAAACAAGAACTTTTCAAACGTCCTCTTAAGGAGTTCGATCGAGGGGCGATCGATTCTGAGCAACAGCGATGATCGTCTTTTCGATTCGGTTCTGTCGTGTCTCAGATCGTTTCGCGCTCTCGATCCAATAGAGAATCACTTTCTTTGTCGAGTTGCTGAACGCCTCGAAATTTTGTTGTACGATCGCATTTTTTCCCAACGCTTCGATCAAATCTGGCGGTAAGATTAGCGCCTCGATCGCATCTAAAGAAGTCCAAGATCCATCGAGTTTTGCCGCTTCAATTTTTTTACTCCCCGCTTCGGTCATTAAGCCCTGTTCGATTAATTCGTCGATGTATTGCTTGTTCAATTTTGACCAAACACTTTTGGGTTTTCGAGGTGTAAAAATCTGCATATAGCGATCGTCATCGAGCGATTTCGCCTTACTGTCGATCCAGCCAAAACAAAGCGCTTCCTTTACAGCTTCAGGATATCGGACGCTCGGCTTACTGCTTTTCACTTTGTAGTAAATTAGCCAAATTCCGATCGCAGTTTCATGATTTTGTTGCAGCCAATTTCGCCAAGTGGCGCGGTCGATCACTTCTATTTTTTCTAGCTGGTCTTCAAATCTGGGCATGGTTGAAAATGCTGACTTTCTTACTTAGGAGAATTAACAATTCCTTAAGGGTTGCGTCTACATCCTGGTGGCTTTCACGGTATGATGTGTGGAAATTATTGCAGTTCTCAAAAAGAAGACCTCAATATTACTGAAAATAGCGCACCTGAACTCAGAAAATTTACGGAGATTTTCAAAATCAGAGCAAAAATGTAGCGCAGTGTACAAAAACCATTTGAGGACTCAGTTTTAGTGGTCTAAAGTCATCGATTGTTCACAAAGTGCACATCGCGTTACTGACTCGGTAAACTGCTCCAGTTTCACTCGATACGATAAGGAAAGAAATGGTAGTGACCAAGGATAGACCGCTCGCAACAATGTTTCGTCAGATCGGGGGAGGTGCGTATCCTCCTGTTATTGAGACGTTTGAACGCGGTAAGACAATCTTTTTTCCGGGTGATCCAGCGGAACGAGTCTATTTTCTCGTTAAGGGTGCGGTCAAACTCTCACGGGTCTACGAAGCAGGCGAAGAAATTACAGTAGCGCTGTTAAGAGAAAATAGCGTGTTCGGGGTGTTATCGCTGATTACCGGACAGCGTGCCGATCGCTTTTATCACGCGGTCGCATTTACCCCGGTTGAATTGCTTTCAGTGCCGATCGAACAAGTCGAAAAAGCTCTGAAAGAAAACCCAGAACTTTCGATGTTAATGCTCAAAGGCTTATCATCGCGGATTCTTCAGACCGAGATGATGATTGAAACCTTGGCACACCGAGACATGGGATCACGCCTGGTGAGTTTTCTTTTGATTCTGTGTCGTGATTTTGGTGTGCCGACGCAAGAAGGAATCATGATCGATTTGAAACTGTCGCATCAAGCGATCGCAGAAGCGATCGGATCAACTCGTGTAACGGTTACTCGATTATTGGGTGATTTGCGGCAAGACAAAATGATTTCGATTCACAAGAAAAAGATCACCGTTCACAATCCTGTAACGCTGAGTCAACAATTCACCTAATTCGCTTAAAATTCTTTCCTGAAGGACGCGCCCGAAGTTTAGAGGGAACAGGCATAATGAAAGGCGGGTCTAGAATTGCCTCAGACCGTTTTGGGTGGGGGATGACTTGGGAGTAGTATGTCCGATGTCGGGCTGATTTTAATTCTGGTGGTGCTGGTGTTGGGGGGAGCGATCGCGACAATTGGCGATCGTTTAGGAACCCGTGTGGGAAAAGCCCGCCTCAGTTTGTTCAATCTCCGCCCTAAGCAAACCGCTGTCGTCGTCACGATCTTAACCGGAACGCTAATTTCTGCTTCGACGCTGGGCGTGTTGCTGCTGGCGAGTAAGACCTTCCGGGAAATGCTGCTGAACTTCGGACGGATTCAGTCGGAATTGCGCGATCGAGGACGCGATTTAGAAAAAGTGTCGGCTGATTTGAAAGCGACTGATGCCCAGAAAGCTCAGGTCGAGAAGCAACTGACAGAAGCGCGATCGGAACGTGCTCAAGTCGAAGAACAGCTCAAACGAATTAATGCCAATTTGCAGACCTCGATTGATCGGCAACGGGAAACCAATGCTCAACTGCGAACGACGGAAGCTCAGCGCGATGCAACTCGTCGTCAATTAGAGACGGTTTCGGGTCAAGCTGAGAAGCTGCGGACTGAAATCGCTCAACTGCAATCCGAACAAGACAAATTGATTGAACAGCGCGATCAGGTGAAGACCCAGATTGCAGCGCGAGATGAAGAAATTGCAGAGCGGACACGAGTGATCGAACAGCGCGATCGCGAAATTAGTGAACGCGATCGCGTGATTGCAGAACGTGGAGAAAATCTGAAACGATTGGAATCACAACGTGCCGCGCTGACTGAGGCGCTCCAGCAATTCGGGCGAGATGTGCAACTGGTTCGGAGCGGTGATTTAGCGATCTATCGCACACAAGTCTTATCTTCTGCGGTTGTGCGTGTGGTCGAACCCGGAGGCGCAAGAGCAGCGGTTGATCAACTGTTACAGTATGCGAATCGGGCGGCAATTCAATCGCTACAACCGGGGCGAAATGATCAAGTTGTCCAAATTCCGATCGCAGAAGTGGAAGGCTTGATTCGGCAGATTAGTGACGGTCAGGATTATCTGGTTCGTGTGCAAGCCCGCGCCAACTATGTGAAGGGCGAAAATAGCGCGGTGTTTGTTTATGTCAATGCGGTTCCGAATCGGGTGGTATTTCTCGAAGGAGATACGATCGCATCGCAAACGATTGATCCGTCGAAACTCTCGTCTCAGGACTTTCAGAAATCGATTCAGGACTTGTTCGCGGCTTCTAATTCCCGCGCTCGTGTCGCTGGGGTTTTAAACGACAACATCGAAATCGAGAAGCTGTTAACGCTTGGACCTTTTATTGAACAGTTGCGACGTTATCCGACTGCGATCGAGATTAGGGCGGTCGCATCACAAGTGACTTACACAGCAGGACCTCTAAAAATAGAATTAGTGGCGGTGCAGAACGGGCAAGTGATTTTAAGAGCATCCAGTTAACGAACTTTTTTGAGAGTAGAGGCGCATCATGGCGGAACAGCCAGTGATTTTGGGATTTGATCCAGGGCGGCAAAAGTGCGGTTTAGCGGTGATGGGGGTCGATCGAAGACTTTACTACCATGAAGTGATCAGTGCAGAGGGAGCGATTCCGACGATCGAATCCTTGCGCGATCGCTTTCCAGTTTCGCTATTAGTGATGGGCGATCAGACTTCTTCAAAAGAATGGAAACGGCGACTAGCTGAGGAATTAACCGATTTGCGTGTGGTAACGGTCGATGAGCGCAATAGTTCATTAGAGGCACGCGATCGTTTTTGGCAAATGTATCCTCCAAAGGGGTTCAGCCGTTTGATTCCTGAAGGAATGCGATCGCCCCCCAGACCGATCGATGATATTGTGGCGATTTTGTTAATTGAGCGATATCTAGAACGCTTGGTGAGTTAAGTTTATCGATCAATCTGTCCTATCTAGAGCGGTGTTAGTTCTAGGATAGAGTTCGCGCATTCAGAGGCGAACCATGAACGTTTTAGAGCGGGTGGAATGGTTGCGGCAACAGACAGCATTTTCAGGCTTGTCACCGATCGCATTAACCGCGATCGCGCAACAGATTCAAGAACAATCAACTCAAGCCAATCGGCGCATCGGACTCGAAGACACCCAGCCTGAAGCGCTCTACATTCTGCATGAGGGTCATTTAGAGAGCTATCGCACCAGTAAAACCACGATCGCAAACGTGACGAGCTTAATTCCGGGTGCGATCGTTTATCTCAAAGAACTTTTGCTAGACCGGGTGGCAGAAGAAACGACGAATACACTGAATGATTGTGTGATTTGGACGATTCCAAGGACTGAATTTTTAGCGATCGCGCAACAGTTCCCAGAAATTGCTCAGAGCGTGTCTCAACAGCTTGCCGCCCAATTAGAGCAAGTGGCTTCTGAACTCGCGTATGAGCGAGAAAGACAGATTGCACTGCGATCGTATCTCGTGCCAAAAGTGAAGCGCGGCATTGTTGGAACCAGCCGTTATGCGGTTCGATTGCGCCAAGACATTAAAAAGGCATCGAGCGATCGCGGTTCTGTGCTGATTTTTGGAGAACCCGGACTAGAAAAAGATAACACCGGAGCATTGATTCACTTTGGATCACGCGATCGCAAAGAGCCATTGATCAAAGTGAATTGCAACACCTTACAACCTGTGGAGCTATTTGGACGTTCTGATAAGCCTGGATTGCTCGATTGGGTAGGTCGAGGCACATTGATGCTGAACAATCTCGAAGACATTTCACCAGAGTTTGAAGAAAAGTTAGTTCAGCTTTTAACCACGGGAAAATTTACCCCGATCGCTCGTGAAGGAGAACCACAGCCAGAAGCTCGATCGTATCAAGCTCGAATTCTGATGACTTCTGAGAAGATTCTGCCGCGATTAGAGAAATGCAAGCTCGTGGATCATGTGATCAAAGTGCCACCTTTGCGCGTGAGAAAGTCAGATATTGCAATGCAGGCAGAATACTATCTCAGTTTGATTGCTCGATCGCGAGGCATTGCAAAACCGAAAATTACCCCTGAAGCAATGCGACGACTTCAAGGCTATGACTTTCCAGGAAATCATGTTGAACTTGAAAATTTACTCGATCGAGCGATTCGACAAGCAGAATGCTCGGAACTGACCGAAGAAGTATTTTGGTCAACAGGCGATAAAAATCGTCGATTCCGGGTGAATTTGCTCAATGCTTATCCGAAGTTACGACAGTTTCTCAGAAGCCCTTGGTGGACGGATCGGATTAACTATGGTTTCACGTTAGGCGTGTTTGCAGTCGTTGTAACAGTGTTAATGGTTGCACCTCAAACTCGCGATCGTAACGTTGCACTAAATCTATTTTGGGCTTGGTGGTGGATGCTGATTTTGATCTCATTCCCCTTTGTCGGGCGGCTTTGGTGTTCGATTTGCCCATTCATGATTTACGGCGAGTTAGCACAGAAGATTTCACTCTGGCTCTATCCACGAAAGTTACAACCTTGGGCGAGACAATCAGCGGACAAATGGGGCGGATGGTTCCTATTTGGAATGTTCACACTGATTTTGCTGTGGGAAGAACTCTGGAACTTAGAAAATACAGCTTATCTATCCGGTTGCTTATTGTTGTTGATCACTGCTGGAGCGGTAATCTTTTCAGTGTTGTTTGAACGGCGATTTTGGTGTCGCTATCTTTGTCCGATCGGGGGAATGAATGGCTTATTCGCAAAGCTATCAATGATTGAACTCCGGGCACAGCAAGGAATCTGTTCGGCATCTTGCACCACGTATCAATGCTACAAAGGCGGACCCCAAAAAGGGGAAGGTATGGAAACGGGAGGCTGTCCGATCTATTCTCATCCCGCACAGCTTCAAGATAATCGCGATTGTGTGTTGTGTATGACTTGTCTCAAAGCTTGTCCGCATCGATCGGTTGAACTTAACCTACGCCCGCCTGGAATTGAACTTTGGACAACACACCATCCGAGCTATGCGGAAATCTGCTTATTGTTTCTCCTGTTTGGAGCCGTAGTTTTACATCGATTACCAGAGATTGAACAGGTACTAGGTATCAATTTGCACCTCGATCGATTTCTCAATCACACGATCGTTTCCGTCTTGGCACTGATGCTACCCGGAACTGTCGCATTGTTCTTTCACCAGATTTTGCGATTGTTCAATTCGCGATCGCGCTCTTTCCTCGAACTTGCCTATGGCTATCTTCCGCTTGTTCTAGGTGTCAATCTCGCGCACTATCTCCATCTCGGTTTAACCGAAGCAGGACGAATTCTACCCGTAACGGTCGCAACCTTCGGCGGCAGTGCGGAACTGATGGCAACTTTGCCGATCGCAGTCGCTCATCCCGCCGTGATTGAATTTTTGCAAGCTTCTACGATCGCTTTAACGTTCTGGCTAAGTGTGTTTCTCACTCAAAAAATTGCTCGTCAACCGATTCAGAATCTACTACCGCAGCATTTAGCAATGGTCGTTCTCGGCTCAGTGCTATGGAAATTAATTATTTTTCCCTAGAAACATCTGAAAAGCTTTGGGATGCTAGAAGGGTAGACTACAGGTGCAGGCTCTTTCTTTAGATAGGTTGCAACGATCGAGCAATCGGTCAATATTAGCCAAATAAAGAATTTTTCTGTACAATTCTTAGCCATCCATTGATGCGATCCGCATCGTTCCTGGGCAATCGGACAATACCCATGCAAAACATGAGCGCGACACGATCGAATACACGATCGACACCCCGAAAACCGAGTGCAAAACTAACCGCTTTTCATCTCTTACTCCACATTGCAAAACGTCATCCTTTCTTCTGTCTCTTCGCAGTTTGGGGTTCTTTTCTCTTCTTCGGTTGGTTAGCTGTTTCGGGTCTAACCTACACAAACCCAGCCCCGCTAGAAGTCGCACAATCTCCCAAACCTGAAGCTCAAGCGGCTCCCTTCCAACTGAGCAAACCAGTTAACACGTTTGGACTCGTAATGCTGGTCACGGCAAGCTGTGCTGTCACCTCAGTTCTCTTAGCAAAACAATTGCGCCCGGTGAAACCTGCATCGCGTCGGGTTGTCAGACGGCAAGCTGCGCCAACTCGTGAAACAGTGCGATCGCGTCAACCCGTTCAATCACCTCGTCCCCCGATTGCGCAACAAGCTCGATCAATTGCCAACGCGACACCCCGACCCGAAGTGATTTTGCCCCCTGCGCTATCTCGTCCCGTTGTCACCGTTCTACCTGCCGAAGACGATACCCCGATCGAAATAGACGATTTTACTCTGGCGGACATGCTCGACATTCGGCAACGAGTTCAGCGATAAAACACTTCTTTGGGATTATTTCACCGGGGTGAGGAAGTTCGAGTTCGTAACTTATACGCTAGATGGCGAAGTGTTTACAGTAAGTAACAATGAAAACATCACTGAAGCGTTTAACAACTGGACTTTCTGCACTTGGATTGAGCTTGAGTCTGGCTCTGCCCTCGGTTGCACAAAGTCAATCCACCCCCAACGCTGAAACCACACCCGCAAACACGCCGGAAACTCCCGCTCCTGGCAACCGCGATACTGGTGTGCCTCCGATCGGCGGTCAGTCTGGTGAAAACACCCCTGGAACGATTACTTCACCTGAAAACTCCAACAACAATGGCGGTACGACGACCAATCCAGGTGTTCCCAACAATCAAAGCGTTCCGGGAACTGTCTCCCCCGCAAACCGCCCCGAAAACAACAATCTTCCGGGAAGCGGCACTACGCCTAGCAATTCACCCAACAATGGCGGTACGATCAATCCAGGTGTTCCCAACAATCAAAGCGTTCCGGGAACTGTCTCCCCCGCAAACCGCCCCGAAAACAACAATCTTCCGGGAAGCAGCAGCACCACGACTACACCTCCGGTTTCGGTAGCGGGTTCTGAGGGTCAAACGCTCGATCAAATCGTTCGCACTAGCCCTTCGTTTGAATTGTTCAATGCGCTCTTGCGGGTAGCAGAGTCGAACGGTTCATTCACGGCGCTTGCGGGTAGCGGCGACTTCACCGTCTTTGCTCCGACCGATGAAGCGTTAGCAGCAGTGCCTCCTGCAACTTTCAAGGCATTGGTGCAGCCGGAAAACCGTGCGTTGCTGGTGCAAGTGTTGGAAAATCACATCGTCCGCGGTAAAGTGACCTCGGCAGATTTGGCATCGAAGCAAGTTCAGTCGCTGGGTGGTAACCCGCTCTCCGCTCAAGGTGGCGCAGGTTCGCTGAGCGTGGGGAATGCTCAAGTCGTGGGTGCAGATATTCAAGCGGAAAACGGAATTATCCATGCGGTGAATGGAGTCATTCTTCCGGCAGAATTGCAGTCGAAATTGACGAGCCTGGCACCGCAGGCAGGTATGATGACCCCGTAATGGGACACGGGTTGACCTGATAATGAATGTGGCGTTAACCCGATGACGTAGGGACGCGATTAGGAGCTTTGCTGCACCTTCGGTGTTCGCGTCTCTACCCAACGATCGCGGTGGCACCAAAATTCTTCGTCACCGCGTTAAAAACAATTGCAATAATCCGCCAACCACGTTGATCAGGGTTTGCCCAAATCCGCCGCCCCTCAATCGTGCATCTGGCGGATTTTTTAACGTCTGGGCTAATGTGCCCGCAGATTTGGCATTGTCCTTATCGCCTTGCTGCTCGAATAATGCCGCTGCCCGCTCAGAATCCTGAATTGCGCCTTTTTGATCGCCCAATTCCAACCGCGCCATCGCTCGACCAATGAAGGCAGGAGCCGAATCAGGTTTGCGAACTAAGACTTGATTGAAATTCGCGATCGCTTGTTCATACTGCCGCCGTTTCCCCGCTTCCATCGCCATTTGGTAAAACATCTCAGCGTTTCCGGCAGTTGTGGGAAGCCCGATCGCGCCTTGAATGATTGCCGTTTCGATCTGGGTTCCGGTAAAATCTGCACCGACAACATACGATCGAGTTAAATCCGTTCCTTGCAAATTCGCACCCGTCAATTTCGCGCCTGTCAAATTTGCACCACTCAAAGTTGCGCCTGTTAAATTCGCACCCGACAAATCTGCGCCAGTCAGATTTGCTTGACTCAGATTTGCCCCGGCTAGATTCGCTCCAGATAAATTTGCTCCAGGCAATTGGGCAAACACTAGCCCCGCACCACTGAGTTCACAATTAACACATTGTTTCGTCGAAAGAAGCTGGCGGACGTGATCGAGATTTTCAGCTTGAACCGGGAGCGCAACACCAAGCGAAATCAGTGTCACTACGGATAAATTTGTCCGAATCATAGGTTTGAACCGGGAAGAGTGAGCAGGAAAACACTTCATAGTACTGTCTCGTGACCGATGTGATAAATTTTTCACTTCAGCCTGAGTATTCCTGATTCGGAAGCGAAAATCTAAAATGGAATCATGGCTAAGAAACAAAAATTTCCTCATCTCGTGGGTTCAAAGTGGACGGCTCAGCAAGAAACCTGGGGCTGGCGACATTTTCAAGTGGTGAATCGTAAAAATGAAGGCGAATGGGTGTTTGCTGAAATGGTCGCTGCTTGTGATCCGAATGTTCGATTTTGGATGAATGCAAAATTGCTGAAAGATCGATCGCAGTGGCAAGGAGGCTGGAAATCACTCAACGAACAGGAAGAAAAGGATTTCTTATATTGAGTATTAGTTTTTTCTATCATGTCCTTAACCTGATGGAGCCGATACTCTTAACCTTCGATCGACACACTGGGCACTAGATGTTTTTACTGACAGTGCCCGCCCACCATGAACGGAAATCACGTAATTTTCATCCATCCAGACGGAACTAGCCCTTCGACCTATGCAGCCGCCCGCTTCCAGAAGTTTGGTCCTGATGGACGACTCAACTGGGACGAGCTTGATCGCTCTGCGGTGTATCTCGGTCACATGCAAGACCAACTCACCGGAACCTCAAATGCTGGAGCGGTCACACACGCCACTGGAACTAAGGTTTATGCCGAATCTTTTGGCTTAAATCGCGATGGAACGCCAGTCGAGTCCGCATCGGGCAATACGGGAAAAACGATCGTACAAGAAGCGATCGGAGCCAATAAAGTGACCGCGCTGGTTCAATCCGGATTTCTAGCAGAACCCGGAACTGCCGCATTTGTGGCTCAAGTCGGGGAAACGACGCTGAACGGCGAACGAATTGCGCCCCGTCGTCGAGTGGCAGACATTACCAAAGCGGTGATCGAATCCGGGGTCGATTTCATCCTGGGTGGTGGAGAGCTTCACATGCTGCCTGTGGGCACGAGTGGATTTCATGAAACGGCGACTCAGTTAGATGCTCGCAGTACCAGCGTCTTAGATCGCCCTCAAGAGAACCTAATTGAATTGGCAAAATCACGCGGCTACACGGTGGTTTACACCAGAGATCAATTGTTTGATCTGCTAGAAACACCCAATCCACCGCAGAAAGTTTTGGGTGTGTTTGCGGCGTTTCATACGTTTAACGATCGACCCGAAGAAGCTCTCAGACTTGGACAAGCGGATGCAATTCCGTTCTATGTTCCGACGGCTCCCACTTCAGCAGAAATGCTAGAGGTGACGCAGAAATTGATGGAGAAGCACCCGAACTTCAACAACGGATCGATCACAGTTTTTGAAGAAGAAGGAACTGACAATTTTGGAAACGTCAACAATGCGGCGGGAACGATCGAAGCGACTCTCAGAGCCGATGCTGCGATCGGAGTTGCTCAAGATTTTCTCGATCGCAATCCCAACACTTTGATCATCACGGCTGCTGATAGTGATGGTGGCGGCTTACAAGTGCGAGATACCGCCGCGGGTCGTCCGGTCGGCTCGATCGCAGTCAATCCCACGACAAATACCGATCGCCAAAATCCGCTCGATGGTCAAACTGGAGCGAACACATTACCGTTTGTTGCGGCTCCGGATGCGAGTGGCGATCGCTTTTCGTTCTCGGTGGGCTGGGCGGGAACACCGGATTTCGCAGGCTCGATCGTGTCGAAAGCGAGTGGATTGAATGCGGACAAACTGCCATCGACGATCGACAACACAGGCATCTATGAATTGATGTATGAAACGTTGTTCAATACGGAATTGCCTTCGAGAGTCGAGCTACCGACCCCAGCACCGTCAGCCACTCGCGACACGGGCAATGTTATTTTCATTCACCCGGATGGAACGAGTCCTTCGTACTTCAGCGCATTACGGAACATCGATAAAGGTCCAGACGGTCGCCTGAATTGGGACATGATGAGCAATGCCGGGGTTTATCTCGGACACATGGAAGATCAGTTAACTGGAACTTCTAATGCGGGTGCGGTCACTCATGCGACTGGGACGAAGGTGTTTGCTGAATCGTTTGGACTGGATAAAAATAACAATCCGGTGATTCCGCTGTCTGGAAATGTGGGTAAAACGATCGTCGATGAAGCGATCGAGTCCGGAAAAGCCGTCGCCTTGATTCAATCGGGTCACATTGGCGAACCTGGAACCGCTGCATTTACCGCAAAAACCACGAATCGAGACGGCAATACTCTGAGAGCACGAGACAAAACCGCTGAAATTGCGGAACAAGTGATCCGATCTGGAGCCAATGTGATTTTAGGGGGTGGTGAAGTCTATTTACTTCCCAAAGGTACAACCGGATTTCATGTCACGACTGAGATTGATGCTGAATTCGATGATCCAGCCGATCGCCCAACGACGAATTTGATTGATTTGGCGAAATCGCTCGGTTACACCGTGGTTTACACCGAAGATCAACTCAATGCCGTGGTGAACGGAAGCAATCCGCCAGAGAAACTTTTGGGGGTATTTGCGGCAAATCATACGTTTGACGATCGTCCTGAAGAAGCACTCGGACTAAACACACCTAACCCTCTTCCGCTCTATGTTCCAACGGCTCCGACGGTTGCAGAAATGCTCGAAGCTGCGTTGAAGATTGTTCGCCGTGATCCGGATGGCTTCTTGGCAGTCGTTGAAGAAGAAGGAACGGATAACTTTGGTAATAACAACAATGCAGTAGGCTCGATCGAGGGAGTTCGACGAGCAGATGCCGCGATCGGAGTCGCAATGGACTATGTGCGATCGCAAGATCCCAATACTTTAGTCCTGACTGCCGCAGATAGTGAAGCAGGCGGATTGCAGGTGACGCAATTCAAACCGTTCACTCGTCCGTCTGGTAATGCAATTACCACTCCAGATTTGCAGAATACAGAACCTGCTGTTCCTTTTATCAATGTCAATCCGACGACGACAAACACCGTTCGCAACTTCCTAGACGGCATCAATGGCAGTACTGGCAGTTCCGATGCACCTTGGCGATCGTTTCCCTCGACGGATGGCTTAGATGGCAACTTAGGTAACTTTGCGGTCAGTTGGGTTGGAACTCCTGATTTCCCTGGCAGCATTGTTTCTAAGGCGTTTGGATTAAATGCGGATAAGCTACCGAGCACATTGGACAATACCGAAATCTATCGGCTGATGTATCAAACGCTGTTCGGGGTGCAATTCTCAGAGGTTGTGAACTTTGCGGGCGGCAATAAAACTGCCACGGTTGAAGCAGGAGAAGGTATTCTCGCAGCAGTAAACTTTACGGGCATCGGTCCCACAACAACACCGTCTGAAGCAATTATTCGAGAAGCCGACACGATTCGATTTGTGGGTGAAGATCTCAGTCCTGAGAACATGATCTTGACGCAAGTTGGAAATGATTTAGCGATTTCCTTTGAGGGAGTTGAGAACACAGGCGCAATTTTGCGAGATTTCCAGCTAGAGAACTTGGACAACTTGACGAGAGCCACTAGCGCGATCGTCGATTTTGCCAATATCGAGTTCAATGATTCTGGTGTGGCGGATAGCTTTGATATGTTCGCGGCTGATCTAGTTCGCAACACTGTGTTCAATCGTAATACGGTTACATTTCTAAACGATTTGGACAACCGTGTCTTTGGTTTTGATTCATCGAGAGATGTGATCAACGCTCAAGGAGGAGACGATCGCTTATTTGGACTCGGCGGAGATGACATTCTTCGAGGCGATGCGGGCAATGACTTTCTCGATGGTGGACTCGGACAAAATATTCTGGTCGGTGGATCAGGAGCCGATCTATTTGTGATTGGTCAGGGGACTCAGACGATTCGCGATTTGAATCTAGAGCAAGGCGATCGCATCGCGCTGTCGGGGAGTTTGACGTTTGGCAGATTGTCTCTGGTGCAAAGTGCGGATAGTGTTCTGGTACGGGCTGGGACTGCAAATGAACTGTTAGCGATCGTCAATGGCGTTCAGGCGAACAGTTTGACGAGCGGCGCGTTTACGTTGGTGGCGTAGCCCACCCTGAAATAAATTTCGGGCTAATTGACGAAAGTCTACTGAAGTAGACTGGGAGCCAGTTTCAGTCTCTTAGTCCATTTTCAATGGACTTGCGTCGATTAGCCCGAAATTCATTTCAGGGCGGGAGGCAAACGAGAGCGCAGAGACTTCTTACACGTTTCAAACGCCTTCCAAGAAAAGAATGATTTTGCTGAACGGGAAGCAGTGACTATGATAGAAAGCATCTGATTTAGCCCCTCGAATTCATGGCAACGCTCCCCGGATTAAGCGATCGAGAAGTCCGCGATCGACAGTTAGCAGGTGAAACGAACAACGTCAAACTGCCAACGAGTCGATCGTATGCTCGGATTTTTCAGGAAAATTTGTTCACGTTTGTTAATGCCGTTTTCTTTGCGATTAGCGGCGTTTTTATTTTGCTGCGTCGTCCAAGTGATGCGGTTTTCGTGGCTGTGGTGATTTTCAGCGGCGTGGTGATTGGGATTGTGCAGGAAATTTGGGCGAAACAGAAGCTCGATGAAATTGCACTGTTATCGCGTCCTCATGCAACGGTAATTCGCAACGGAAAGGAACTCAATCTTGATCCGAATGAGATCGTGTTAGGGGATACGTTGGTGCTGCGTCCGGGTGACCAGGTGTTAGTCGATGGTCAGATTGTTGGAGATGGACGAGTCGAGATCGATGAATCGCTGTTGACTGGAGAATCGGATCTGATTGCGAAAATTGCTGGAAAACCTGTGTATTCGGGGAGTTTCTGTGTGAGTGGCAGTGCGTGTTACGAAGCGCAAAAAGTCGGGACAGAAACGGTTGCTTATCAGCTAACGATGGGAGCACGAGAATTTCGCCAAGTGTATACACCGCTGCAAGCTGAGATTAATCTGATTATTCGGATTCTGTTGCTGCTGGCATCATTCTTATGGTTGCTTGTTGGAATTAGTTTTGTGATCCGATCGCAAACTTTAAACGAAGTCGTTCAACGTGCAGCCGTGATCGCTGGACTGATTCCCGCAGGATTAATTCTAGCAATCACGCTTTCGTATGCGATGGGATCGATTCGGATGTTAGGGCAGAATGTACTGATTCAGCAAACGAATGCGGTCGAATCGTTGAGTAACGTAGATGTCTTGTGCCTGGATAAGACTGGAACACTAACGACAAATCAGATCGAGCTACAGTCAATTTACCCGATTGGAATTGATGAAAAGGAACTGCGATCGCGATTAGGAAATTTCGCCGCGAGTACACAATCTGGAAATCGTACCAGTGAAGCGGTTCTCATTGCTTGTAGTGGATACGCGAAACCGATCCATAATGAAATTCCGTTTTCATCGGCGCGAAAATGGAGCGCGATCGAGTTTGCAGAACAGCCCGGAACTTATGTCATGGGCGCACCGGAAATTTTGATGAAATCGACTGTTTTAGATGAGGAGTATTTGAACTCTATCGATCGACAAGTCAATCAAGGATTTCGAGTAGTTTTATTCGGACATACACCGAAGTCGATCGAGTCGAATGCTCTGCCGCCCTTAACGCCGCTCGGAATCCTATGTTTCTCGGATCAGCTTCGTCCCTCTGCTCGTGAAACGCTGCAAGGATTTGTCAAAGCGGGAATCACACTTAAAATTATTTCCGGTGATAATCCTCAGACCGTTGCAGCGTTGGCGAAACAAGCAGATTTTAGTGATGAAATTCGCGTGATTTCAGGTGTAGAACTCGCCCAAATGGATCAAGCACAATTTGTTCAGGCGGCTCGAAATTACAACGTATTTGGACGCATTACACCGCAGCAAAAAGCGCAACTGGTTCGGAGTTTACGCGATTGTGGATATTATGTAGCGATGACCGGCGATGGCGTGAATGATGTGCTGTCTCTCAAGCAAGCGAACCTAGGAATTGCGATGGAGAGTGGTAGTAAAGCGACTCGTAGCATTGCCGATATTGTGTTGCTCAAAGATTCTTTTGAAGCGTTGCCGCATACATTTCTCGAAGGACAACGGATTCAGAATGGCATTCGCGATGTCGTTAAATTATTTATGGTGCGATTGAGTTGTGTGGCGCTGTTGATTTTTGCGATCGCCATTGTTTCCGATAGCTTTCCTTTATTGAATAAACATAGTGCGATCGTTACTCTGATTGGCGTTGGCATTCCCACTACATTCATTCCCATTTGGGCACAACCTGGAGAACCACAGAAGCGAAGTTTAGTGCGATCGATGTTGCATTTCGTCGTGCCTGCGACAATTACCATCACATTAGTATCACTGACGGTATATCTTTTTTATCTTGCGAGTGCTGCTCTAGATTTACCGCCGAATGTTGGATTAATTGGCATCGAATTTAATATTCCTCGAACGGCATTAGTGACACTTCTTGTATTCTGTCAATTGATGCTGTTGCCATTTCTCAAACCCCCCACGAATGCTTGGACAGGTGGAGAACCTTTGAGCGGAGATTGGCGATATACGCTCGTGGCAGTCGTTTTACTCTTCGTTTATCTGCTCATTTTATTTATTCCGCCGCTGCGAGTCTTTTTTGAACTGTCACCGCTGAGTTTACAAGACTGTTTCTTCCTTGGGCTGGTTACACTGGAATGGGGACTGATCCTACGATTAGCATGGCGAACTCGATTCCTCGATCGCTGTTTGGGCGTAGACCTGGAGTAGAAATCATGAGAGAATTCCCGTCACGAATTCCACAATATAAAGTTTCAATCTGGGAAACGATTGCCGTTGTGTTGGGCGCGATCGCAGTTCTTGGAGTGGGTCTAACCGGACTCGCAATGAAATTTCTCAGCAATGCTGCCACTCCTCAACGCGCAGAAGCGATCGCCAGTCATATCATGACTTATCAGTTGCCGGATGGCTCTCAAGGCTTGCTCGGTATCAATATCGCGGGTGCAAAAATCGCGTTGGTTGCATCGGAGGGCGATGAACCGGATGTCCAGTTATTAATGGCGCGAGTGCCTGTGAATGGGGAAGCCGGACGACAGCGCATCGATCGCATTCTAGACAGTATTGCGCTCGGAGCCGATGAGGAAGAACTCAAAGTCAACTCGGTTCGGGCAGAAAATCGATTGTTGTGTGGTCAAACGACCGGGATTTCGATTCGCGAAGGAATGTTGAAATATCCGGAGTCGGCTGAGAAATCAACTGTGATTTACCGGGGAAATGTGGTTCTGGGTGAAAGTCGATATTTTGTGAATTTGCTTGTGAATGATGCGAATGGGGATGTCGCAAGAAAAAAGGCGAACGATATTTTCAATTCGCTGCAATGTCGTCGGTGATAAATCTGCAACCCAAGGAATTTTCTCACTGTCGTAAGATCGAGAAATTCGCTTCTTCTCAATCGATTTATGATTCTTCGGATTTCGCGTAAAGTCTGTGTTCTGCTTGGGATCGCGACGTTTATGATTGCGATCGCATCTCATCCGCTATCTAATTCGATCGCATCCGCAAAACCCACTTGGATCACTCGCAGCAACGAAAATACCAATATCCTGATCAAAGCTGCATCAGAATCAAACTGTACAGAACAAACAACACTAAGCGAATCGCTGCTCGAACTCAATTCAGCATACGTGCAATGCTACGAGAAAAATTTAAACAACGCGATTCAAACTTTTCAGAACAAACTCAGACAAGAAACTGATCCATCCGTCAAAATCGATTTAGAAATCCTGATTGCATCCGCTCAAGAAGAACTACGATCGAATCAACTCGATCAGCAATATCAACTGCCCTACGTCAATCTAGCCAGAGAAATCAATCGCAGTTTAGATAAACTGAATGCTCGTGACTTTAACAAACGAGTCAAGCAACTGAGCGGAGATGAAACGGGGACACCTGCGATCGCGACTGTTGCCACTCAGAAGATGCGAGAAGCACTCACGCGATCGAACATTCTTTTTCCTGAGAAATTCCAGCTTGAAAAAGATCTAGCCGATACTCCCGCTCAACTCGAACAAATTCGGCAGCGTCTCGAGCGTCGTGGCATCGATCCCGCCCTCTACCCCAAATTAAAAGCGCAACTCACCGAGTACAACACGTTTGTTCAACGCGAAATTCTACCGAAAGCGAGAACAAATTTTCGATTATCGCCCGAACTCTACGCCCAACAACTTGCAGAACGCGGAGTAGAAATCTCGATCGATGAACTCCTCGAAAATGCTCACACCGCTTTCACGAACATTCAGCAAGAAATGAATAAGCTTGCGCCCCAAATTGCAAAACAAAGAGGCTTGCAAGCAAAAGACTACCGGGATGTGATTCGCGCTCTCAAACAAGAACAACTGCCAGCCGATCAAATTCTGCCGCACTATCAGAAACGCCAGAAGGAAATTGAAGCCATCATCCAGCGTGAAAAATTAGTCACACTGCCATCGCGACCGTTAACGATTCGATTAACTAGCGATCGAGAAAATGCGACCTTTCCCGTTCCTCAATACCAATCGCCCCGAAATTCTCAAAAAACCGCTGGTGTCTTTATCATTCCGCTCATAAAACCTGATCCTAAACCTCGTGTCTACAACGATTTCACCTACTCCGCCGTGTCTTGGACATTGACTGCTCACGAAGGCAGACCCGGACACGATTTGCAGTTCACAACGATTCAGGACAAAGGAACTTCACAAGCTCGATCGAGATACGGCTACAATCCTGCAAATCACGAAGGCTGGGCACTTTACGCCGAAGCAATCACCCTTCCCTACATGCCGATCGATGGACAATTCATCTCACTCCAATTCCAACTCCTCCGAGCCGCACGAGCCTTTCTCGAACCGGAATTGCATCTGGGTAAGATTTCGATCGATCAAGCGCTGCGAGTTCTTATGGAAGATGCGGGCTATTCAGAGTTTTTTGCTCGACAGGAAATCGATCGCTATACAACTCGGCTTCCTGGACATGCCCCTTCATACTTCTATGGCTATCAACGTCTGATGCAACTCCGCAGAGATGTTGAACAACGTCTAGGACAAAAATTTAATCAGCAACAATTTCATGATTTCATTCTGTCTCAAGGCTTCATGCCTCAGAGATTGTTACGCCAAGCCGTTCTAGAACAATTCGTACCCGCAGGATAATATGATCCACTCACCCAGTTTTTGATTTAATCCTATGCAACAAACGATTCCGATCGTGGATCTCCAATCTTTTCTCTCAGACGATCCCGTCCAGCAACAGGATTTCGTTCTAACAACCGGAAAAGCCCTAGAAGAAATCGGCTTCTTTGCGCTGGTAAATCACGGAGTCGATCGCGCTCTGATTCAACGCGCTTATCAATTCGCTGAAGCGTTCTTCGAGTTGCCCGACGAAACGAAATTGCGCTACGAAGATCCGAAACTCAACGGGCAGCGAGGATTCACACGATTTGGAAAAGAACACGCTAAAGATCATCCCGTACCTGATCTGAAAGAATTCTGGCACGTCGGACGAGAAAACCATCTCGCAAATCTTGATCCGATCGAGGTTCCCGAATTTCACGCCACGATGAATCAGCTTTATGCTCAACTCGAACAGTGTGCAGTGAAACTGCTCGAAGCTTGTGCATTGTATTTAGAACAAGATCGATCGTTTCTGAGCGAGACCACGATCGATGCCGATACGATTTTGCGAATCATTCACTATCCGCCGATTCCCGAAGATGCGAATCCTGCTAGTTTGCGATCGGCTCCACACGAAGACATTAATCTGATCACGCTACTCTGTGAAGCGACCGATAGCGGATTAGAACTCTTACAGCGTGACGGAACTTGGAGAGCGATTCCGAATGTCGAAGGTCAAATTATCGTCGATAGTGGCGATATGTTGCAGCAATTGACCAATGGATTGCTGAAGAGTACTACACATCGGGTGATCAATCCAGGCGATCGCTCTCGTCGATTCTCGATGCCGTTCTTTGTGCATCCAGTGAGTAAAACCGATCTAACGCCGCTCCAGACTTGCATAGACAAAACGGGCGGCGTGATGCGATTTCCCCAAACTACCGCAGGCGAATACTTACAGCAGCGACTCGCCGAGATCGGGCTGAAATAAGTTAGCCACCCGCTGCAAACGTTGCCATAATTGCCACAGACAGCAAGATCCCTGGGATCAGCATCAAGATCAGCATCAATAAATCGTGGGTGTTCATCTTAAAGAGCGCTCCGAAGTTCTAACTTGTCTTCATTCTAGGCAATGCGATCGCGATCTTTTCCTACCCAAGGATTGAGAAACTCTTAAATTTTGGTGATGAATAACTTCTCCTTCGACGACCTGCAAAAGAAAGATTTGCTCACGGCTTTGGGCTTGTGGCTTGTAGTGGAGGCAGTCAGCTTTGTGCTGTTTCCAACGATCGGATTAATCAATCCGGGCGCTAGACTGAGAACATGGTTTTTGCTGAGTGTCCCTTTTGGTTTGGGTGGAGCGGCACTGATTAGTATGAGTTCTGGCGTTCTGGCAGCGGCAGGTGAACGCGGACAAAGAAAGATCGGGTCGCTTATCGGTCAGTTTGGGGGCTGGATCGGACTTGCAGGAATCATGTTTCCGTTTGTGGTGGTCTGTATTGAGTTTTTCTCGACGTTGAATTTACCAAAATGAAACACGCACTAAAAGAATGGTCGATCGCAATTCAAGCTTTAGAGCAAGGTGAATCGATTCTGCTGCTTCGTAAAGGTGGCATTCGAGAAGAAAAGGGACGATTTGAAGTTCCATTTCGCCAAGTTCTGCTGTATCCCACCTTCGAGCATCAAGATCCAGAGTTGCTAAAACAATCGCATTTCGTCGATCGAGTTGAGTCCGGCTGGCATCCTAAGACGATCGATATTTCTTCTTATGCTGAGATCACGGACGTTCTTCAAGTCAGCGATCCGGATGTGGTGAGATCGCTCTTACCGTTTCACATCTGGAACGATCGCTTTGTCGAGGAGCGCTTAAAGTGGAAACCTCGCTCTTCCTTATATTTGCTGTTATTAAAAGTGTTTCGCTTACCGCAGACTCACACGATTCCGTATCTGGATGCTTACGGCGGATGTCGATCGTGGATTGAAATCGATGAATTGTCGATCGAGAATGCAACTTCAGTGCTAAGTGAGACGGAATACCAAGAGCGAGTTCGGCAGATTCGGGATATTGCTTTAGAAAGCGCGATCGTGGGTTAATTTTCAGCGATCGTTCTATAATGAGACAAGTTTTTGGCAAACCGAAGCGAGGGCGAAATCCCTGGGAGGTTTGCCAAATCGCCAGAACCAAGACAATTCAATATTTTTAGCGATCGAGAAAAGCGCCGCAGCCGTAGAATAAAGGCTGGGATCAGGGTTTCAGATGACCTTTGCCAAAAGTGGCTGTAGAATTCTTGTTCAGTAAGGGTTCTAAGGCGCGGGCTTTCGCACAAACTAATCCCGGCAACGGGACTGAAACTTTTATGCAGACAAATCGAACGCTCGATCGCGATCAACGCTTTCGCACAAACTAATCCCGGCAACGGGACTGAAACGTAGGAGGATCGACAAAAGTGATAGATCCGTTTGTGCTTTCGCACAAACTAATCCCGGCAACGGGACTGAAACCTGGAACGCCGCAACTGAGCAAGACATATCATTTATCGCTTTCGCACAAACTAATCCCGGCAACGGGACTGAAACGACTATTAAAACTACTTGCCTTATATTATTGGTATCTTTCGCACAAACTAATCCCGGCAACGGGACTGAAACCAGATGATATCGGGAAAAATATCGGAACGATCGCTGCGCTTTCGCACAAACTAATCCCGGCAACGGGACTGAAACGGGACAATAGAATCACCTGTCCTTACAATCACGATGCTTTCGCACAAACTAATCCCGGCAACGGGACTGAAACATCCGGAGAATCGATGACTCCGGGAATGTATTTTCACTTTCGCACAAACTAATCCCGGCAACGGGACTGAAACGCTTAACATTCGATCGATGACTGAAGCGATTTTGACTTTCGCACAAACTAATCCCGGCAACGGGACTGAAACTTGCAGTGGTCGGAGGATTTGCCTACTATGTTTGGCGACTTTCGCACAAACTAATCCCGGCAACGGGACTGAAACGCTTTATGCAGGAAACCGATAAGCTCGAAATCCTCGCTTTCGCACAAACTAATCCCGGCAACGGGACTGAAACAGGCTCACGGGCAAGTTCTCGGAACCGCCAAATCCCTTTCGCACAAACTAATCCCGGCAACGGGACTGAAACTCGATAAAGGCGTTGCCACTTTCATCGGCTTTGAGGCTTTCGCACAAACTAATCCCGGCAACGGGACTGAAACTATTGTTTTGAAACAACAATCACCGTTTACGTTTCTCTTTCGCACAAACTAATCCCGGCAACGGGACTGAAACTACTAAAATCGGAAATCGATCCATCGGCAGATATGGCTTTCGCACAAACTAATCCCGGCAACGGGACTGAAACTCTTTGAATTTCAAGCCTGATTCATCGGTTACAAATCGCTTTCGCACAAACTAATCCCGGCAACGGGACTGAAACTGTTCGTCCACACTGAAAGAACCGGAAAACGAGCGCTTTCGCACAAACTAATCCCGGCAACGGGACTGAAACTCGCTCTTATTTGTATGCAAAATTTTGCACCAAAACTTTCGCACAAACTAATCCCGGCAACGGGACTGAAACATCCAAACTCAAGAATCGATGTATTGTCTAATGGGAACTTTCGCACAAACTAATCCCGGCAACGGGACTGAAACGTCATCCCTGATACCTTTAGAAGCCAGTGCTTCTTTCTTTCGCACAAACTAATCCCGGCAACGGGACTGAAACTGACCGATTCGGTAGGCGCTTCGGTTAGCAATCCTGCATCGCTTTCGCACAAACTAATCCCGGCAACGGGACTGAAACCAAGCTCAGCTAAAACACTTGCTAACTTTTCATAGCTTTCGCACAAACTAATCCCGGCAACGGGACTGAAACATCGACATTGCCTTTACCGCGTCTCCATTGTCCGTCCTTTCGCACAAACTAATCCCGGCAACGGGACTGAAACTATCTATATGGCATAAGGATTTCAGGCGTAGTAAATACTTTCGCACAAACTAATCCCGGCAACGGGACTGAAACATTTGAGAATCGATCGACGGAATTGGGTTGATCGGCTTTCGCACAAACTAATCCCGGCAACGGGACTGAAACTCAGGGCGATCGACTGGCGGGACTGCTTTCTCAAGCTTTCGCACAAACTAATCCCGGCAACGGGACTGAAACTAGCAAACAAAACCGCTAAACCGCCCGCATAAGGCTCTTTCGCACAAACTAATCCCGGCAACGGGACTGAAACCAAGAACGCTCGGATCATTACCGAGTGGCACAACAACTTTCGCACAAACTAATCCCGGCAACGGGACTGAAACGAGATCCAGGATTTTTACAAAGAACTCGATCGCTCGACTTTCGCACAAACTAATCCCGGCAACGGGACTGAAACCAGCAGTTTTGATCGAAATCCCGATTACAGGAATTTCTTTCGCACAAACTAATCCCGGCAACGGGACTGAAACACGAATACGGGGATGGGATGGTTTAACTGATCTCGCTTTCGCACAAACTAATCCCGGCAACGGGACTGAAACTCTCAGACATTCAAACCTCCTACATGAAGTAACTACTTTCGCACAAACTAATCCCGGCAACGGGACTGAAACAAGGCGGATAAACAGTTTCAGGAATTGAATCTACGTTCTGAGCATGAGAAGCGGTCTGAAGGGCATGAAAAAGGGCAGAGATGAACCCTACCCTTCTTAAGTACATACACAACCCAATGGATTATGAGTTTTGAATCAGTTTGCGATCGTCTGTTTTTTCAAGCTTCTAGGGTTTCTCACTGCCATGTCAGTTTTTGTAGGAACTCTCTAGAAAAAGCGGTTAGCCCTAGTACTTTCTCTAACTCATTAGAACTTTGAGATAAACGCTAGAAAGCTAGCCCCCGCTTGCGTTTACGTCTCCGCTAGAAATCGGGATGATAGGATTTGAACCTACGACCCCCTCGTCCCGAACGAGGTGCGCTACCAAGCTGCGCTACATCCCGCAAAGCATTTGTGCAATGCGTCTTTTATCGTAGCTCAAGATTGGATTTACGTCGAGTCATTTGATCAAAATCCCCGACTTGTTAAGATAGACCATGCAAAGCGCGATCGCATCATAGGTAAAAACGTGGTTGTCAAACCGGAATGGCTACGGGTCAAAGCTCCTCAGTGGGAGCGAGTCGGAAGTGTCAAAGAAGTCTTACGGGATCTCGCACTCAATACCGTGTGTGAAGAAGCCTCGTGTCCGAATATTGGCGAGTGCTTCAATAACGGAACGGCGACCTTTCTGATTATGGGTCCGGCTTGTACTCGTGCGTGTCCCTATTGTGATATTGATTTCGAGAAAAAACCGCAGCCGCTTGATCCAACCGAGCCAACTCGATTGGCGGAAGCAGTCAGACGCATGAACTTAAATCACGTCGTCATTACTTCGGTGAATCGGGATGATTTACCCGATGGTGGCGCGTCTCAGTTTGTTCGCTGTATTGAAGGCATTCGAGCTGTTTCACCGAAAACCACGATCGAAGTTCTGATCCCCGATCTATGCGGAAATTGGGACGCGCTGAAAATTATTCTAAGCGCATCACCAGAAGTGCTAAATCACAACACTGAGACGATTCCCCGCTTGTATCGCCGCGTTCGTCCTCAAGGGGATTATGCTCGATCGCTCGAATTGATCAAGCAAGTTCGGCAAATTAATCCAAGCGTTTACACCAAATCTGGGATTATGGTCGGACTGGGTGAAACCGATGCTGAAGTACGCCAGACGATGCAAGATTTAAGAGCGGCGGACTGCGATATTTTAACGATCGGGCAATATCTCCAACCGAGTCAGAAGCACTTAGACGTAAAGGATTTTGTCACACCCGAACAGTTCGATGCCTGGCGCGAATACGGAGAATCGATCGGCTTTTTACAAGTTGTTTCGACTCCACTCACTCGCAGTTCCTATCATGCAGAACAAGTTCAAGCATTGATGCAACAGTACCCAAGATGAGAATTGCGGTGATTGGTGCGGGAGCTTGGGGATCAACGCTGGCAGGATTGGCGCGGGAAAATGGGCACGACGTTTCAGTTTGGTCACGCCGCAGCGATCAGACTTTAAACGAAACGATTTCTAATTCGGATCTGTTAATCTCAGCCGTGTCGATGAAAGGAGTGCGATCGGTGATTGGACAAATGTCGATCGCAGTTCCAACAATCGTCACTGCCACAAAAGGATTAGATTCAGAATCAGGAAATGAAACGGCTCTACCGTTCTTGCCTTCGCAAGTTTGGCAAACTGCATTTCCACAAAGCGCGATCGCGGTTCTATCTGGACCGAATTTATCAAAAGAAATTCAACAAGGTTTACCCGCTGCGAGTGTGGTAGCACATCAAGATCAAACCGTTGCCGATCGCATTCAGCAAGCCTTTTCCTCCGCTCGATTTCGGGTGTATACGAATGCTGATCCGCTAGGGGTTGAACTGGGCGGAACCTTGAAAAATGTAATTGCGATCGCGGTTGGAGCTTGTGACGGCTTGCAGCTTGGAACGAATGCCAAATCAGCGTTAGTGACTCGCGGATTAGCGGAGATGATTCGGCTTGGAAACTATTGGGGTGCAAAGCCTGAGACGTTCTATGGATTGTCCGGCTTAGGAGATTTGCTTGCAACTTGTAGTAGTTCGCTCAGTCGAAACTATCAAGTCGGCTATGGATTAGCACAAGGGAAAACGCTTTCTGAAGTGTTAGCAACTTTAGAAGGAACAGCGGAAGGGATTAATACAACTCAGGTTTTGGTGCAGTTAGCGCGATCGCAAGGGATTTCGATGCCGATTTCGACTCAAGTCGATCGCTTATTGCGCGGAGAAGTCACACCTCGATCGGCAGTTGGGGAACTGATGCAGCGGCACAGTAAGCCGGAAAGTGTTTGAGCGATCGGAGATTTTAAGTTGAAAAAAAACTGCTCACAACGAGTGGAGACTCATCATGAGCAGATAGGAACTTCGGTACAGTTCTCCACTCCCGATTCTTTATCGTGTGGTTGAATCGGCTGTGTTTCCCTTTCCCAGCGACCGAAGCTCTTGCGCTATTTGAGCGCAAAGAGATTTCCCAGATTTCTCTAAAAATTTAAAGTAATCGGTTTGGGTGGAAATGTGGGGTAGAAATCGGGTAGAAATCGGGTAGATCCATCTTTGGATAGATTTACTTTGGCTGTTTTAATCGATACCCAACTCCATGAACCGTCTCAATGAAATCTTCGGGCGCACCAGCATTTCTTAATTTCTGCCGCAAGCCTTTGATGTGTGACTTCACGGTTTCTTCAGTCGGCGGATCTTGAAGCGACCAAATGCGATCAATAATGCTCGATCGACTTAAAATGCGTCGTCCACTCGCAGCTAACAATTCTAACAGTGCATACTCTTTCGGGGTTAGCTGCATCAATTCCCCGGAATAGGTCACGTCGTGCGTTTCTGGATCAATCTGTAACTCGCCGCAAGTAATCGTACTTGGAGTATTCAACGTGCCTCTTCGCAGTAAGGCGCGGACTCGCGCCATCAGTTCCTCAAGATCGAAGGGCTTCACCATGTAGTCATCTGCCCCTGCATCGAGTCCGAGAATTTTATCTGCGATCGTATCTCTTGCGGTCAGCATCAAAACGGGTGTTGTTCCATGATTGGGTGCGGTTCTTAATCTTCTACATAAGCTAATCCCATCGAGTTTTGGCAGCGTCACATCTAAGACAATCAGATCGTAAGAAACCGATGAGATCCAATTCCAAGCAGATTCACCATCTTTCACGACATCGACGGAGTAAGCACGATCGCTGAGTGCTTCGGTTAAGACTTCCGCTAAATGAAGGTCATCTTCTACAACTAAAACTCGCATAACAAACGGTAAGCTGGAATGATCCCTACTTTAATACATCAAGCAAAACCCTCTAATTTTTATTCTTATTTCGCCGCGACTGTTTGAGAATTGTACCAATGGCTTTTTTAAAGACTCCAGAACGAAATTGGTTAGCCGCAGGATTTGGATGTTTGATTGCACTTCTTTGCATTAGTAGTGTCATTTCTCATCAAAATGTGAATCAAATTACAGAGAATACTTACAAATCTCAGCAAACCTACGAAATTATTAAAGGTTTAGATGATGTCTTTGTAGAAATGACGATCGCTGAATCTGCAAGACGCGGCTATATCTATTTAGGAAATGGGGATGAATTGACTCGATATCGATCGGCGATTGGAAAAATTCCACCTAAATTCAATCAGTTGAAAGAGCGGCTTAAGAAAGAAGAACTCAAAGAACTTGACGAGATTGAGAAGTTAGTTTCACAAAGAGTCAAGCTGTTAGAGCGATCGCTAATTCTCTATGAGACAAAAGCTTCAACAGTAAAATATCAAGAGTCAATCACGAATCAAAGTATTGCCTTACGTCAGCAGATTCAAACTGCGATCGCGAATTTAGAAGAGCGACAGCAAGCCGAATTAAATCAATCGATCGAGACAACAAAAAGAAGCATTCATGAACGGAAAGCAATTGAAATGCAGCTTATGTTTTCTGGATTCGTTGTGATTATTGTCTGTTTTATTGCGCTCTACGATCAAATTTCTCAGCGGCAACAAGCAGAAACACTTCAACACAAACTTGCTCAACAAAAAGAAGTCAGTGAGCTAAAGTTACGATTTTTCTCAATGGTTTCTCATGAGTTTCGGACTCCACTGAGTATTATTTTAGGCTCAGTCCAACTCATGATTGAAGGAAACTCAAAATGGGGAGAAGAACGGCGATTGAAAAACCTCGATCGTATTCAAACCGCTGCAATGTCAATGAAGCAGCTTTTCACAGATGTTCTAACACTAACTAGGGCAGAAAGTGGAAAATTAGAATGCAATCCAGAAACGATCGATTTAGAATCGTTCTGCCTTAATCTGATTGAAGATCTCGAAGTTTCAACCAACAAGAGTCACATCATCCAGTTTGAAACACAGGACAAATATACCTATGCCTACGTAGATGAGAGATTGCTTTATTCTGTTTTAAGTAATCTGCTTGGAAATGCAATCAAATACTCTCCAGCAGGGAGCAAAATTCTCTTAAAACTAGACGGAACAAACTATCAAATTCGCTTCCAAATTCGTGATGAAGGAATTGGTATTTCACCGGAAGATCAAGCAAAACTTTTTGAACCCTTTTATCGAGGACAGAACTCAAGTTATGCAACCGGAACGGGATTAGGATTAGCGGTTGTGAAACGGTGTGTTGAATTACAAGGCGGCACGATCGCGCTTGAGAGCCAGAAAGATCAAGGAACTATTGCCACCGTTCATTTAATGAGACAGACTCCAGTGTTAGCAGTTCAGCGATCGCTAGCCAAACACAACCGTTCTATTGCCATAAACTAACACTCGATTTTGCAAATGTAATCGAACGGCTCTCGCTAATACAATTCGCTCCAAATCTTTGCCTTTCCGAATCAAATCTTTGACATCATCTCGATGACTAACGCGCACAACATCCTGTTCAATAATCGGACCTTCATCGAGATCTTCGGTGACGTAGTGTGCTGTTGCTCCAATGATTTTTACCCCACGTTCAAACGCTCTTTGATAAGGATTTGCACCCGCAAATGCAGGTAAGAATGAGTGATGAATGTTGATCACATTCGAGAATTTACTAATGAAATCTGAACTTAGAACCTGCATATATTTCGCCAAGATTACTAAATCAATTTCGTACTTTTGTAGAATTTCTAATTGCTTTTTTTCTTGTTCTAACTTTGTTTCTTTTGTAATTGGAATGTGATGAAAATCGATTTCAAATTGTTTTGCGATCGCTTCTAATTCTGCATGATTACTCATAATTACCGGAATTTCTGCCTGGAGTTCTCCCGATCGCTGTCTCCAAATCAAATCATATAAACAATGATCCTGCTTACTCACCCAAACTGCAATTCGAGGTACAGCATCCGAGAAATGGATCTGCCAATCCGCATTTAGTGGAGTTGCGATCGCTCGAAATGCTGGCTCAATCACTTCACGCGGTAAATGAAATCCTTCGAGCTGCCATTCGATTCGATTCAGAAATAATCCTGCTGAAAAATCAGTGTGTTGATCAGCGTGAATAATATTACCGCCGTTGGAATAGATGAAGTTTGCAATCTTAGCGACCAATCCTTTCTGATCAGGGCAGGAAATTAAAAGTGTTGCAGTTGGCGTGTTCATTTTGGAGAAGGAGTAGGACTAACAGAAGGTTTTGGTTTGTCGCGTTTCCATTCCAATAACGGTCGATCGATTGCATTTTGAAAGTTAATTGGAATGAGAAAAACCGACAGATCCTGATTCGCAGGCGGGTCAACTAAAGCGTACAGGAAGTTACGATTAAAGTTTGGTTTACCGATGACTAAACGATGATTTTGTTGATTGGCAAGTTTGATTTCCACAGTGGCAGAAGGTTGATCTAAACCAAATTCGGACTTTCGAGCAGCGGGAACATTGAAAGAGCGATCGCTGTTTGCCGTGGCTAATAGATTGAGCAGAAATGCGATCGAACTTTCATCCGCAGGCGCAGATTCTGGTTTAGTCATCAACCACGGCGAGGTATTAATTTTACTCGCATCTTTCTGATTTGCTGGAACGGTCAAAACGGTTTTCGTAAATGCGATCGTTTGTTTTGGAGTTTGCACCGTGAATGCTTGCACATCTTGTTCTTTGAAGTTGAAAAGCGGCTTTTCATCCGACTTTGCTTCATCTACTTGAGGCGGCTTTTGAGACTCGGTGTAATACACATAGCCCCCCAACGCCAAAGCTGCAAATACAAGAATTAATGAAGTCCGCTGAAATTTCATAAGTGTTATCAAATCACCGTAGCTATTCTAGAAGATTGTGCGATCGGACTGCTCGGTTAGAATGAAGAGAGCAATTCGGAGGGAAAAACATGACTCAAGCAACAGATTTGAAGCAAGTTGTAGAAGATCGGATTACCCGAATCGTTGATCAACTACGACAGGAGCATCCCGTTTTTCAAGAGTGCGATCGGACTAAACAGATTCGTGAACATACTGATGGAATGTTAGAGATTTGGCAACCTCAGCAGGTTTTGGACATTCCAGAGGACGAGCTTATTAGTATTATTCAGGATATTATGGCGTTTGAAGGAATGTCAGGATTGCTAAAAGATTTGACACCGGAGCAAATCCAGCGATTTGACGAAGCTGTGAAGCGCGGAAATTAGAATGAGCTACTTGTTGGATACGAATATCGTTGCTGCAATTATTAAAGAGAACGAAAAAGCTTTAGTACAACTGAGAACTGCAAGACGATTTCGTGCAAGAGTTTGTATTAGCTGTATTACGTATTACGAAACAAAACGAGGGCTGTTATACTTGGGAGCAACAAGACAACTATCAAGGTTTGAAGAACTTTGCTCAGTGGTTGAGATCCTACTCATTGAGGATCTTGAACTGATTGAAACTGCTTCTAGAATTCATGCTGATTTGAGGCGAAGAGGTAGACCGATTCAAGATGCAGATATTTTAATTGCAGCAACCGCAATGATTCATTCTCTGACGCTGATTTCTAATGATGCTGACTTGCAAAACGTGCAGTCTCTAAGCTTAGACAACTGGCTTTAATCATCGAATCCAAGCTGCAAATTGGTCGAAATATGAGAGAAACTGAGCGAAATTTTCTCGGACTTGTGGCAAATATCGAGCGGCGTAGATTCCGCCTAAAAATCCAAATAAGTGTTCTTCCCAAGAGATTCTGCGATCGATAGGCAGCAATCCCCAAAGATATTTACTGTGGAAAAAAGCAGTGAAAACTAATAGCAAAACGGTTGGAATATTTCGATCGAAGAACGCCAAAAACATCAAAAATCCCAAATACCCGAACGTGACCCCACTCGCGCCGATGTGAATTGTGCGATCGCGCCCCAGCAACCAAGTTCCTAACCCACTGGTTAATGCAACTGTGACCGTGACCGCTCCGAAGTTTTCAGGATTCTGCAATAGAATCAGCCCGCCGTAGGTCAGAAACGCGATCGAGTTTCCTTCCAAATGTCCCCAGCTTCCGTGTAGAAATGGCGCGAATGCTACGCCCCACAAGCCAGACAACTCACGCGGACGAATGCCAAACTGATTAAGCCACTTGCCGAAAATTGAAAAATTCAGAATCGAAATCACCCAAGCGAACACTAATAGATATCCTAGAATTTTGGCTTGGCTCACCCAATTGATCACCGCAGTCTGGCTAAGATCGTTCATAGACAAAGAAGCTATCGGAACATTTAATCTCTCACATTATCTACATGGAAAGTTCAACCCTTCTGGAAACTGCGGATATTTACTTATGGGATGAGATTGCTCCGATCGCGAATCAACTCGACGAAGATGCTGATCTGTTGCGATTGGCGTTGAAAGGATTGGGCGATCGTAATCTTCTCGCGCTCCGCGTTCCCCGAACTTACAACGGTGCAGATCTAGATAATCACTTGTTTCACTCGTTCCAAGAACAAGTGGCGCGATTTTCGGGTGCATTGGCGTTTCTGCAAACTCAACATCAAAGCGCAGGAGCTATCTTGTCAAAGAGCCAGAATGAGGATTTGAAGCAAGCTTATCTACCTCGAATGGGAACTGGGAAAGCATTCGTTGGAATCGGATTTTCTCATTTGCGAAGACATGACAATCCGCCTTTGAAAGCGATCGAAACCAAAGACGGCTATCAACTTCACGGGCACATTCCCTGGATTACTGGATTTGGCTTTTTTGAAATGGTTCTCGCGGCAGCACTATTACCGAATGGTCAAGCCGTTTATGGAATGCTTCCTTTTAGCAATACACATCAGAATTCTGGAGGTTCGATTCAGTTTAGTGAGCCAATGGAACTTGCTGCAATGAGTTCAACGAACACTGTGACAGCGGAGGTGGTCGAATGGGATTTAGAGCGCTCTGAGGTTGCGTTTGTGACGGATGCAGGCGCAATCTTTAAGAGCGATCGTACAAATATTCTCAATCACAGTTTCTTCGCTCTCGGTTGCGCTCAAGCGGGATTAGACATCGTGAGCCACGTTCAGGAAGTCAAGCCGTACTTGTCGATCGCTCCCGCATACGAAACATTGCTCGAAGAATTGAAACTCTGTCGTCATTTCATCTATTCTGCTCAGGATGAAAGCTTTGAAGAGCGATTAAGATTGCGAGTTTGGGCGATCGATTTAGCGGTTCGGTGTGCTCATGCTGCCGTAGTTGTCTCTAGCGGTGCAGCGAATTCTAAACGACATCCCGCCCAAAGAGTGTATCGAGAAGCATTAGTCTTTTCGGTTGCAGGACAAACGACAGCGGTTTTAGAAGGAACGCTCGATCGTATTGCTGCAACTTCACGCCGCTATCGATAGTGAACTCGCTAAATGCTTTTCTAGTGTGGTTTGTGGCAGTGCACCTTGTAAATGGCTCCAAGGTAAAACACGATCGAGTTCCCAACGCTCGAACACATAATCGCTCATGTCCGGTAGCTGTCCCTTTAATTCTTTGAATGCTCTTCGATAGCTTCCGAGTGAATCTCCATAGTTCCGCACCAGTTCGAGCAGTCTAGAAAGTCGTCGATCGCCTCTTGATAGCAGAGCTTGAATCACTGACCAGTTGTAGCTTTCAGGACGGAAATCGATTCCTTGCGATCGCAGTTGTTTCTGTAAAAATTGCAGCCGTTTTTCCGATTGCGAATTGACTCCGAACCATTGGAACGGTGTATGTGATTTGGGTACGAAAGTGCTGCAACCGAGGGTCAATTTTAGTCCGGGAACGGCTTTTTTTAGCGATCGCATCATTGCAACCGTTTGATCTAAATCTTCCGATTCTTCTCCCGGAATTCCTACCATTCCATAGAGCTTCAATGCACTTAAACCGCCCGCTTTTGCATTAATTGCAGCTTGCACAATCTCATCAGAGGTAAGTTTCTTATTGATCATTTGTCGAACGCGATCGCTACCACTTTCAACCGCGATCGTGATTGATCGGGCATCATGCTTTACTAATGTCTGTGTTAGCTTCTCAGTCACAGTATTCGTTCTAACTGAAGATAAGCTTAATCGCACCTGATCAAACTGGGGTTGATTGAGATGATCTAACAAGCTTTCAAATTCTGGGTGCTGCGTGACAGACGCACCGAGCAAACCTAATCGATCGGTCACTTTCAACCCTTGCTCGATCGCAGGAATGAGAGACGTTTCAACATCCGCCACCCGAAACGGTAAGGTCAGATAGCTTGCCAAACAGAAGCGGCACATTTCTGGACAACTCCGCACCACTTCCACCATGAAGATGTTTTCCCAAGCTGCTCTCTCGGTAACAACGGTAGAGGCAGAAAGCGTATTACCGCGATAGGTTTGCTTTTGAACTTGAGCGGGAATCGAGGAATCGATCGGTTTGATTGCTGCAATCTCACCGTCTAGACTTTTATAAGTCACCTCGTACAGACTTGGAACATAGATTCCAGGAACTTGAGCTAAATGCTTCAGTTGCGTTTCTCGATCGGCATAACGAACTTCCTGATACGCATTGATAAATGCATCAAGCAAAATCTCGCCATCTCCGAGCAAAAACACATCAAAGAAATCGGCGTACGGTTCAGGATTTGCAGTGAGAACGGGACCGCCACCGAAGACAATCGGATGATTCGATCGCTCACGACTCCAAATCGGAATATCCAACGACTCCAACAATCCCAAAATATTCACATAGTCCAACTCCCAAGACATCGAAAATCCTAGAAGTTCCGGCTCAGAGGGCAATGACTCGTGAATATCCGTGAACAATCTTGCAACCTCTAAATCCGATCGCGCCGCCAATGTTGCCCAAACGACTTGATACCCTAGTGCAGTAATGCCAACACTGTATTCGTTTGGAAAGGCAAAAATAAGCGGAATCGCGTCTGCTTGAGGAGTCGCAGGCGTAAATAGTAAGCGTTCAGATAAGAAAGGAGAAGTCACAAAAACACGATCGAGCATCAGCTTCTTCAGACTAACACTCGATCGCGATCGCCGTATGGACAAACAAAAAGCTGAGACTGCCCCACAAAACAATCTCAGCCTAGCTGTTGAAGATGAAACTACTTGATCAATCCAGCTCTCAGGGCGCGAACTGCAATCTGAGTGCGATCGTTCACACACAGCTTATTGAGAATGTTGCGAACGTGAGTCTTCACCGTTCCGATCGTGATGTACAACCGCTCTGCAATCTCAGCGTTGCTGCGTCCATCGACAATCAGTTCTAGGACATCTAACTCACGAGTGGTCAGCGGATAATCTGAAATCATGCCGCTATCTTCAGACGACAACCGATTAATCGTCACGGTCGTTGCAGCGGTGGCAGGTTGTGCAAGTTTGACCTGACCGAGAACAATTCTTGCGATCGCGGGATCAATCCAAGCGTTTCCGCCTGCGGTGGTTTGAATCGCTTCTGCCAAACGTCCACCCGTGATGTCTTTCATGCAGTACGAATCTGCACCCGCCGCGAATGCTGCTAACACCATTTCCTCATCGTCGTGCATCGTCATGATCAAGACTTTGGTTTGGGGTGACTCTGCATCGGCTCTGAACTGTTGGGTGAGTTCGATCCCGGTCATATCCGGCAAGCCGATATCCACGATCGCCACATCCGGTTGAAGCGAGCGAATTAGATTTAAGCCCGATCTCGCATCTCGCGCTTCCCCGACGAGTTCAACTCCTTGCTCTTTCAGGAGCGCACGAATACCAAACCGAGTGAGATCATGATCTTCAATCAGCACGACTCGAATCTTATCCATCTTGGCTACTCCAACAGAAATATAAACTTTCAGCTCAATTGCAGATTTATTTTACTGAAACGATTCTAAACTGGATACCTGTGATTGTCGGTCTACCCATAGTCAGAGCTTTAGAAAGAAAAAATCTATTCCTCACTCTATCCTTGGGCTGACTTTTGTTAACTTTTCGATACAAATTTGAATCTCACATTTAATGAATGCTAGGACGCTTGAGCGAGGGATTCTCTCTTTTTACGTCGCCGTCCTACGGTATTGTGATCAATAGCGATCGAATTCAATTTTAAGAAAATGACCCTCGTTCCTCATAAAAAAGCGAAAGCACTCAAACCTTCGAGCCGCCGTCCGGCAAAAGAGCTATGCAGCGAATGTGGATTGTGTGACACCTACTATATTCACTACGTGAAGGAAGCTTGTGCATTTATCAATCAACAGATTCCGGAACTCGAAGAGCAAACCCACGGGCGCAGTCGAGATTTAGAGAATTCGGATGATTTGTATTTCGGGGTGAGCCAGGACATGATGGCAGCCCGGAAAACAGAGCCGATTCCAGGAGCACAATGGACGGGAATTGTCAGCACGATCGCGATTGAAATGCTGACTCGTGGAATGGTCGAAGGTGTGGTCTGCGTTCAAAATACCGAAGACGATCGCTTTCAACCGAAACCTATCATCGCTACCACTCCTGAAGAAATTCTCGCTGCAAAAGTCAATAAGCCCACACTTTCCCCGAATCTCTCTGTGCTAGAGCTAGTAGAACGATCGGGAATGAAGCGATTGTTAGTCATCGGAGTGGGTTGTCAGATTCAGGCTTTACGAGCAGTTGAGAAAAAGCTGGGACTAGAAAAGCTTTACGTCTTGGGAACGCCTTGCACGGATAATGTGAGTCGTGCGGGATTGCAGAAATTCTTAGATACCACCAGTCGATCGCCTGAAACGGTGGTGTACTACGAATTCATGCAAGATTTTAATGTTCACTTCAAGCACGAAGATGGCTCGACTGAATTAGTGCCGTTTTTTGGGTTGAAAACGAATCAGCTTAAAGATGTGTTCGCGCCTTCGTGTTTAAGCTGCTTTGACTATGTGAATTCGTTAGCAGATTTAGTCGTCGGGTACATGGGTGCGCCATTTGGCTGGCAGTGGATTGTTGTGCGGAACGATCGCGGTCAAGAGATGCTTGATCTGGTGCAGGACAAAATCGAAACTCAACCTGTGATGTCAAAAGGCGATCGACATCAAGCCGTTCAGCAAAGTATTCCGGCTTACGATAAAGCGGTGACTTTACCGATGTGGGCAGCGAAACTGATGGGCGTTGTGATTGAAAAAATCGGTCCAAAAGGGTTGGAGTATGCGCGATTCTCGATCGATTCTCATTTCACGCGGAACTATCTGTATGTGAAACGAAATTATCCTGAGAAGTTAGAACAGCACATTCCACCCTATGCTAAGCGGATTGTTTCACAGTACAAGCTACCGGAATAGCAAAAAAAGAGACGGGGTTTGCTCCATCTCCTTGTCTATCTAGAGTGTGCCTTAGAACAGTGTGTTTTAGAGCCTTCTCGCTGCGTTGTTCACCCGCCCCGGAATGGAATTCGGGGCTAACGAAACGAAGTCCACTGAAGGGGACTAAAAACCAATTGCAGTCTCTTCAGTCCTTTTCAAAGGACTTCGCACTGTTAGCCCCGAATTCCATTCCGGGGCGGACGCGAACGCAGCGAGGAGCTTTAAAGAGCGGTCCTAAAACACGCCCTACACTTCCACTGTCTCTTTCTCTTTCTGATCGAGCTTTCCTAACACTGAAGTTTCCTCAGCAACTTGCTTGCCTTCATTCATCAGATAGTCATAGAACGCTTTAGCGATCGCAGAAAGTTGTTTTCCAGATGGATGCACCACATACCAGTAACGCTCGATCGGGAATCCTTCCACATCGAGAATGGCAAGCTGATTGTTCACCCCTTCGAGTGCTAACGTGTGCTTCGACAGGACAGATAAGCCCATACCACCCGCGATCGCTTGTTTGATTGCTTCATTGCTACCCAAATCTAGTTTGACCTTCATCGGTAAGCCTTGAGAATCAAATAGCTTTTGAACTGCTTTGCGCGTTCCCGATCCCGGTTCCCGCATGATGAACGGTTCCTCAGAAATTCGAGAGATTGGAATGTTCTTCTCTTTAGCTAACGGATGACTTCTTGGAGCCAGCACGACCAGCGGATTTTCCATAAACGGCTCACAGTGCGCTTCTGAATCTTCTGGCAGTTGGCTCAAAATGTAGAGATCATCTCGGTTATCTGCCAAGCTATCGAGCACATACTGATGATTCGTCACCGTTAACGAAACATCAATTCCTGGGTAACGCTGACAGAACGGACCCAGAATACGCGGAATCACATATTTTGCTGTAGTCACGACAGCAAGGCGCAAGGTACCCTGTTTCAGACCTTTGAGATCCGCGATCGCAATCTGAAACTGATCCAATCGCTCAAACACATCGCGGCAGGTCGAATACAATTCCTTTCCGGCTGCTGTCAGATACAGCCGTTTCCCTACCTGCTCGAATAAAGGCAAGCCAACGGTTTTCGACAACTGCTTCACCTGCATGGAAACGGTCGGCTGCGTGAGAAACAATTCCTCAGCCGCACGAGTAAAGCTGCTATGGCGAGCGACAGCTTCAAAAACTTTTAACTGGTGCAAGGTCGCATTCTGCAAAATGAACTCTCCTGATTTGAGAAACGATCGCTAAACGAAACAATCGAACGGTCAAAACTTGCATTGATTCGGGCTTTCAAAACCGCTGTATAGAAACCAATCTATGCAACTCATAGACAACAGCGATTTTTTCTTATAGGTTTTGTAGCTATGATAATACACAAGAGCAATATGCTCCCTTCCAATTTGGCGTTGCACGATTCAGAATTTTGTTGGAGTGAGTTTGCTGACTGTGGCGTATCGCAGTATGAAACTTGATTCCTTCAGATCTAGCCCGTGTAACGCTTTTCTTATGGCTCAGCATGATAGACCGGATGCGGTCTGCTTGAGTCGATCGCAACAGAACTTTAATTAACAAAATCAGCATTCTCATTGTAAAGTTCAATGGGGTGACTACAGTTGAAAGGTTCTGTGCTCCGTTACCCTCTACCCTTGGATCGCAACTATGGCAGATATTGTTGATATTGCAGTTGGCGCTGGCTCGTTCAGTACGCTTGTGACCGCTGTGCAGGCGGCAAATTTAGTCGATGCGCTGAAAAGCCCAGGTCCGTTCACGGTGTTCGCACCCAATGATGATGCGTTTGCGAAGCTTCCACCGGGAACGATTCAAACCCTTGTCCAAAATATTCCACAACTGTCCCGCATTCTGACGTTTCACGTGGTTGCTGGGAAGTATATGAAAGCTGATTTGGAAAAGCTAGAATCATTGCCTTCTCTGGAAGGTTCACCGATTCCGTTTCACTTCGAGGATGGTTTCGAGGTGAAAAATGCAACGGTATTAGCAGCAGATATCGAAGCTGATAATGGTGTCATTCATGTGATTGATACCGTGATTCTAATGGGTTAGGAATCGGGTGAATGAATGGGGGAGTGATTGCAAGATCACTCCCAATTTTTTTGAGAAGGGGTCAGGCAAGATGCTCAACCCACAAAGTGTTTACCGATAATCCTGGTTCTGGATTTCCCGAATCCGCGATTCAGGACGCAGGAATCGATCGAGCTGTGATTCAAAAAACCGCCGATTCGCCATCAAATGATTCGGATTCGGATCATCTAACGGATACAGCAACGCACCACGCAATGCCTGAATCACCGCAGAGGTCACACAATACATTGATCGCTGAAAACTCACGGCAAGCTGCACCAACATATCGTCCTCACCCCGGCAATGTTGCTGGTAATATTCCACCAAATACGGCGGCAGGAAGTGCAACATATCCTGAGCTAAGAATGTCGGCGGAATCCCAGCCGTTCCAACCGGGAATTTATCCGCGTACAGAACGCCGTAGTGAAAATCTTTCTGAGCGTCTGGAACTTGTCCCGCTTGAGCGTTGTAAGACTTTGTTCCTCGGAAGGGAGCCGTTCTGTAGAAAACTGCTTCCACATAAGGTAATGCAGCCTCATACAGCCAGGTGAATCCTTTTGATTTCGGAATGATTTCGTAGCATTCACCGTCGATGTACACATGGTGATAGATGGGGCGACCTGCAATCGCGAAAATTCCATTGACCAAGAAATCCATCGCTTGTGGAACGGTTGCGATCTTGCCCTCATCATACAAATCGGACATCTCGAAGAACACCGGAGCCATTACTTCCCAGAACAATCCGAGATTCGCATAGTACGATGCCTGACGGCACTGCTCCAAGAACATATCCGGGAACAGCTTGTACAATCCCGCCATCACTGGATTTTTGCGGAAATAAGCTTTGATTGCTCGATCGGCGTTTGCTTTGTACTCATCACTATCGAGGTACGGATCGAACTGATTCACCGGAACATACATTCCCCGATGCCACAACATCGCCCGCATACATTCTTCAGCGAACTCCATATTGATACGATCGTGCCAAAGATGGTGCAGTCCGCGTGGCAGCTTTTTGTTTAGCTCTCCCTTTTCCATGAACTCGATCAGTTCCGGGTGTGCTTCTGCGGTTCCGCGCCAAATCCGCAAATCCGCATCATCACCCGAATAGTGATTGTGACGCTTCATGTACTCATCGGAAATGAAATACTTGAAGACAGGTAGCGGATTGAGAAACACTTGCTCACCGATGTAGAGCAAATCACGCCAGTAGAAATCCATCGGAACCGCATACGCCTTGTACAGACCGATAATCTGCATCAAATTTTCGGGCGTATCGGGCAGCATTGCGCCGCCTGCTTCCATGCGGTGAATCACGTCTGCGAAGGGGTGCTGCGATGGAGGCAGCTTGGTTTTGGTGGGAGCGGGCATATTCATGGTGTCTCTCCTGGGTCAATTAAGAACGATCGACGGAATTAAATGCAACTTGCTCGACTTGAGGAATGGCAGCAGTCACAAGCGCTTTCGTCGTTTGCTCACTCCAGCGCACTAACCAAGTCGGCTGAATGCCAAACCAGAAAATTAACGCCGTCAACACGAGCGCAGGAACGTACTCGGCAAATTTGACTCTGGGATAGTAAGCGGTGTAGTTATCTAGTTTTCCAAAGCAAGTCCGATTTAGCAGAATCACAAAGTAAACCGCCGTCAAACCTGTTCCCAAGATTGCGACTAAAGTTTGCACTGGAAAAGTTGCAAAGCTACCTTGGAACACGAGAAACTCAGACACAAATCCAGCGAGTCCAGGAATTCCAGCACTTGCCATCGCTGCGAGAATGAGTAGTGCACTGGTGAGCGGCAAGCCTCGAATTGGGTTCAATAGACCGTTGAGAATATCGCGATCGCGGGTTCCCGTTTTCGATTCAACCAATCCCACCAAGTAGAACAACAGCGCCAGAATCAAACCATGTGCCACCATTTGTGAGACTGCACCTACCATCGCGAGTGGAGTTAACGCAGCAGCACCAAGCAACACATAACCCATATGAGCGATCGAGCTAAATGCCACCATTCGCTTAATGTCATGTTGTGCCAGCGCGGACAATGCACCATACAGAATCGAAACGGCTGCAATAATTGAAAGCCCAAGCGAAACGAGCTTCCAAGTTTCCGGAAACATTCCGAGCGCAAATCGCACTAAACCATATGTTCCAAGCTTCGCCAAAATTCCACCGAGCAAGATGGCAACTGGAGTCGAAGCTTCAACATAAGCATCTGGCAGCCAAGTGTGCAGCGGAACTAACGGAGTCTTGATTCCAAATCCAATTAGTACCAATGTCAGTAGAATTAACTGAACCTTTTGAGGAAGCGCGGTTGTATTGATATCGCTGTAGTCAAAACTTGCAGCATGACCCAACCAAGCGACACCGAGGAACGCTGTCAGAATCAAAATGCCTGAAACCGCTGTGTAAATCAGGAACTTCATTGCAGCATATTCGCGCTTCTGTCCGCCCCAGATCAAGATCAGCAGATAGAACGGAACAAGCTCGATTTCGTAGAACAAGAAGAACAGCAGCAAGTTTTGAGCTAAAAACGCACCTGCAACACCTGAATTTACAATCAATAGCAGTGAATAAAACAGTTGAGGACGCTGCAAGCTTTCACCCGGCTTCAGTCCAACTTCACCATTAGAAGCCACAATGATCGTGATCAAGCTGCTCAAAGCGAGAAGCGGTAGAGATAAACCATCGATCGCTAAACTGTAGCTAATTCCCAGAGTTGGAATCCAGGTGTGATATTCCTTCATCTGAAAACCGGGCTGGCTCAGATCGAAGTTCAACAATAGAACAACCGTCCACGCGAGAATCGCACCCGAAACTGCGATCGCGCCTAATTTTGCTTGCTTTGCAGAAAGGTTTGGGACTAACCCAATGACTAACGCACCGATCAGCGGTAGCCAAATCAACGGACTCAGCATAGAAATCTTTCCTTTCGAGCTTAGGATCTAGAGAGAATTGAAGCGGGCGATTAACGCTGAACGTTCATCACGATGTCAGTCGGGTTTTGCGGAAACAGCGAGACGGTGACGTGCGAAAGAAAAGGCAAGCTCAGTAGAACACTGATCAAGGCGATTCCAAATACGATCGTCAACATATAAAATTGCGATTGTCCCGATGTGCTATACCGCAAGTTTTTACCACTGAACACAGTCAACGATCCGAATAGGTTCAGTCCTCCGTCTACCAGGTATTTATCAAACCAAGACGTGATTTGAGAAACCAGGGCTACGAAGAATACGATCGTGCTGCGATACAGATTCGGGGTGTAAAAGTCATACGCCAACAAATCCTGCAAACCTTTCCAGGGAAGCACCACAGGTTTCGCGATACTCTTGCTCGTGTAAACTACTGCACTGAGCGCAATTCCTGTAATCGTTGACCAAATCAGCAATAGAGCTAAATCGGTATTGATTTCAGCCCAGCTTGGTAACAGATTCAACGCTTGAAGAATCAGCGGCAGATGTAGCGTGAAGCCCATCATGAAGATCATCGGCAACGCCATCCAGTAGTGAATTTCTGGCGATCGCTGTGCCATTTGCTTCGATTCACCCAAGAAGAGCAAGCAGAAGACGCGAGTTACTCCAAATGCTGCAAACGCATTTACCAACAGCACAATGCCCACAATCCAAGACTGAGTGCCCCACACGCCTTCACAGATTTTCAGCAGCGCCCAGAATCCCCCAAACGGCGGAAAAGCCACCAATCCAGCAAGACCGATCAGGAAACTAAAACCCGACACCGGACGACGCGACCACAATCCACCCAACATCGTCACATCTTGCGTGATGCTATTCCAAACCACTGCACCACCACCCATGATCAACAATGCAGAAGCGAGAGCATGACTCAAAACGAGTAAAAGAGCCGCTTCGGGTTGCTGAGTCCCGATCGCGATAAAGACCAAACCCATGTAAGCGGTGACAAGATAAGACTGCGTCCGCTTGATGTCGATTTGAGCGATCGCAATTAATGATCCACCGATCGCACTCACTGCACCGATAAATACCGTCGTTCCAAGCACCGTCGGAGACAGCGCTAATACAGGTTCAAGCTTGTAGAGCACCCAAGCACCCGTTGCGACGACCACCGAGTTCCGCAGAATCGATGCGGGAACCGGACCTTCCATTGCTTCATCTAGCCACAAGTGCAGCGGGAACTGAGCGCATTTACCCATCGGACCCGCGATCAGCGCTAAACCGACCAAGGTAATGACTTTCGGATCGACTTGAGCCGTTTGCGCCCATTCTGCAAGTTCGTTGAAGTTCCAGGTTCCTGCCAGCGGTAACAGTGCTACCACGCCCATCAGCAAGAACAAGTCACCGAGCCGCTTGGTGAGAAACGCATCTCGTGCACCTGTGACCACAAGAGACTGATTAAACCAGATGCCAACGAGCAAATAAGTCGCAAGCGTCAGAATTTCTAGAATGAAATAGCTGAAAAACAGAGAATTACACAGCACGAGTGCAGTCATTCCCGCTTCAAAGAAGCCGAGCAGCGAGAAAAATCGCGCCCAGCCCCAGTCCATTTCCATGTAGCCGAAAGCGTAGGTCTGTGCTAGAAGATTAATTCCAGACACGAGCACGATTGCGCCAACGCTCAGAGTAGAAATCTCGATCGGGATTGTTAGATTCAAACCCGCAACATCCAGCCAAGGAATCAAAATTTCTTGTGACGGCTGTCCCCAGGTTGCAGGCAGCGCTAAAGAAGCATGAATAAATGTAAACAAGGACATAATCGCATTGATATATCCAGAAGGGCGGGGACCTGTCCGCCGTGTAATTCCCGGAAACCAAAGCGCGGAAAGAGCTGCGCCAAGAAGGGCATAGCAAGGAATTAACCAAATGCTCTGAAGCAAAGGGTGAGCCATCGAAATTCACCTCTAGATAGCAAGCTGAATTGAAACCAGATGAATGAGAAATCGTCTGCCAGAAACAAACAGTGCCCAACTCACTGCCATAGCGCCCTGGACTGATTTTATAAATTCTTAAACACTCGGTAGTAACTATAATGTTTATCACACTTAAGCATTGAAAGAAACACGACCCATCCTTCAAGTCAAGCGCTGAAATCCAGTGATGACGGGACGTATAACTTATTAATTATGATTGTGATTATCCGAATCAATAATTATCAATACTAAATTCAACCATTGGAAATCTTTATAGTGATTACGGAAATTATTCATCGATCGATCATTTAATTCTACGATCGTATTTCATCGCCTCAAATCTATTTCTGCACAATCCGAATTTCGTCAGTATTAATACGCAGCGTAACGTGATCGCCATATTTCAAATCAGGAATCAATGGCGCGATTACTTCGACGATCGACGCATTCTGAAAGTGCCCGATCTTTGTCTCTGGATGCGGATAGTAAACTAAGCTATCAAAATTCTGATGCTGATAAATAATTTGGCAAGGCGTAAAGGAAAAATCTTCTGGAGGAAATCCTTCAGCCCAATACACATTTCTGAACGTGTATTGAGGCGAGATGAGTTCAAATCTGTTCGGGCTGATGTTGATATTCAATGTGCCAGGAAAAAACTTTGAGAGATCGAGTCCCAATGCTTTGAAGAATGGAATTTGCATCTCGATCGTGCCTTGTGGATACGGGCTGCTTTCTGTCCTACCTGACGCAACCCGATATCCAGCCTGAACTATGCCGTCAATCTGCTCAAACATCACAAGACTGAAAACTGATGAGGCGTGATTCCATCAGTTTATCCATCCAGCCTTCCAAGTATTTACGATTTTCGGCTTGCTCTTTTGGGTTTTGAGTCTCGATCGCATAAGGAGCCAATCCCAAAATCGCCGCTGTTGTCACACAGAACATCGACTTTTGGAAACTAATACAGATTTTGACGCGAATATCGTTTTCACCTCTGGGAGATTCACGATACAACTCATGCAAATATTCAGGAATATAGTGCATCATGTCCTGCATCAGTAATGTCGGCGGAATTCCACCCCCGCCAACAGGAAGCGGATCAGCATACAGCGCACCGTAAGAAAATCGCTCTTGTTCTAACGGAATTTGTCGTGCTTGAGCATTGTAAGAAACGGTTCCCATGAATGGAAAAGACTTGAAAAAGACCGCTTCAACATAAGGAACGGCAGTATCCATCAGGAATTGCAGCCCGGCGGATTCTGGAATGATGTCGTAAGTACGATCGCCAATTTTCACCCCGTAGGTAATTGGTAAAGCGGCATTGTTCACAAGTCCCGATTTCACATGCTCAACGACATCTTGAATCGTTTTGATTTCACCGTTGTCATAGCGATCGCTTAATTCGAGAAACATCTCGCTCATGACCGTCCAGAATTGCCCGATCGCACTGTAGTAACAAGACATCCGAATCTGCTCAAGCAGAAAATTCGGAAAAATCTTAGACAGATTGCTGATGAAGAAATTCCCTTTAATCTTTGCTTGAATGGCTTCTTGAGCGAGTTCGACAAATTCAGGACTATCGAGGTAAGTATCTAATCCGCCGCCACCATGCCACATCATGGCTTTCATGCAGTACTCAGAGAATTCGTAATTAATGCGATCGTGCCACCAATGCTTTAATAGCTTCTTCGTTGTAATCTCGCCATCAAAATATTTGAAAAACGGAAACAACACTAAAAACTGATGATCAGCGATAAACTTCAGATTGCGCGAGTAAGCATCTAGTACCACGCCATAGCTTTTAAGAACGCCAACCACTTCGATCAAATTGATCGGCGATTCGGGTAAGAGAGCGCCACCGGATTCAATGCGATCGACAATCTCAGCCAGCGGATGTGTAGATTTTGAGGGTGCAGCAACCATAATTTACTCCAGCGGTAAAACCGAAATGCGTTCAGATTTGATCGGAGTCGCGATCGTCGAATAGTTATTTAACATTGCAGTCGTCGTTGTCTCTGTCCAATGCACTAACCAACTCGGCTGTAGACCTAACAACACAATTAGCGCTGCAACAACGAGCGAGGGAATTCGTTCAGACCAGGATACAGCAGGCAAATTTGCAAACTGATCCGGCAACCGCCCAAAGAAAATTCGATTCACCAGCAGCAAGAAGTAAACGGCAGTCAGACCCGTTCCGATCATGCTTAGTAATGTTTGCACCGGAAACGCCGTAAAGCTTCCCCGGAAGATCAAGAACTCAGAGATAAAACCGACCATTCCCGGAATTCCCGCACTCGCCATCACACCAAGAATCATCAAGCTACCCACGATCGGTAAACCTCGCTCTGGTGTCAGCAATCCTTTTAGAACAGTAATATTGCGTGTTCCCGTCTTGGCATACACCACACCCACCAGCGCAAATAAGAGAGCCGAGATCAGACCGTGACTCACCATCTGAAATACACAGCCTAATAGACTAACCGGAGTTGCAGCCGCAGCACCAAGAAGAACGAAGCCCATGTGACCGACTGAGCTATAAGCCACCATTTTTTTCATATCAGTTTGGGCGATCGCAGTAAATGCCCCAAACAACACACTCACGACAGCCCAAATCGCCAAATAGGGAGCCAATGCCGCCCAAGCTTGCGGAAACAACTGCAATCCAAACCGCAACAGCCCATAAGTTCCAAGCTTCAACAATACCCCGGCGAGTAAAACCGAAATCGGTGTAGAAGCTTCAACGTGAGCATCCGGCAGCCAAGTGTGCAGCGGAAACAAAGGAATTTTGATCCCAAACCCGATCAAAATCGCACCTAACAAAACAAACTGAGAGGTTAAAGGTAACGTTTGAGATAACGCTGGATTGTATTCAAACGAAGTTGCACCACTCAACCAAGTCAGACCCAAAAACGCAATCAGAATCAGAATTCCTGAAACTGCGGTGTAGATTAGAAACTTAGTCGAAGCATATCCCCGTCTTGCTCCTCCCCAAATTGCAATGAGCAAATAAAGCGGGATTAGTTCTAGCTCATAAAATAAGAAGAACAGCAGCAAGTTATGAGCGAGGAATGCTCCAGCAACCGCAGCATTGATCACGAGAACTAACGAGTAGTAGAGCCGCGATCGCGCAATTGTTGTCGGTGTGGAAAATAGTGCAATCAGCGTCAGAAAACAATTGAGAACAACCAAGGGCAGCGATAACCCATCTAACCCTAATCGGTAAGTTAATCCTAAAGGCTCTAACCAGGGAAGATCTTCTTGAAACTGAAGCCCCGTCGTAATTGTGTCGAACCGAGTTGCAATATAAAGCGACACAACGAGAGCAATACTCACGGTTACAATCGCAATTCTTCTAACATTTTTATCCGCGATCGTTCCAGGCAATAGCCCAACAATCAACGCCCCCAAAATCGGTATCCAAATTAATGCACTTAACATAAGCAATTACCACATCGACCAAGTTAAAAGCGCCCCTAACAAGCCAACCACAAGCGAAATCGTCAACATATATCCTTGTGATCGACCGGAAGAACTATATTTCAAAGTTTCGCCGCTGAAGATCGAAGCCAATCCAACAAAATTCACAATGCCATCGACAATGTAGCGATCGAACCAGGAACTAAAATGAGCGATCGCATTCACAGTCAGAACCACACTGACGTGATAGATCCGCTCCATGTAAAAGTCATACGCCAGCAAATCCTGGAAGAATCGCAACGGTGCTTGAATCGGGCGAATCCAAGCGTAATTCAGCGTGATTGCAAATCCTAAAGCAGTGCCTGTCATTCCAGACATGATCAACAGTCCTGCTGCTGACCAGTTGAAGAATTCTAAATCTGGAATGAGATTGAGCGTATTGAGAATCAGCGGAACGGTCAAAGTGAAAACGCTAAGTGAAACCATCGGCACTGCCATCAACCAAGGCACTTCGGGAGCGCGTCGCGTTTTCGGCTGAGCTTCACCCATGAACACTAAGCGATACACTCTGGTCAAGCTCAAAGCAGTGAGTGCGTTCACCACCAGAATCACGACAATTAACCAAGGTTCGTCGTACCAAAAATCATTAATGCCACGCTGCAATGCCCAGAATCCACCTAGTGGAAAGAGTCCAACTAATCCAGCACAACCCGTTAAGAATGCCGTGGTCGTTGCAGGCATTTTTGACCACAGACCACCCATTTCAGTAATGTCTTGGCAACTTGTAGTCATGATGATTGCTCCGGTACTCATGAACAGAAGCGCTTTTGCGATCGCATGAGCAAACAGCAAAATCAACGCAAAATCCGTCCAGCCAATTCCCACCGCGATAAAAACTAATCCCAGATACGCACTGGTGGAATGGGATAGCGCTCGTTTGATATCAATTTGAGCAAGGGAAACAAGAGAAGCCCCGATCGCGGTCATCGTCCCCAATGTCACCAAAGCAGTCGAAGCAACAGGCGACAGTGAAATAATCGGTTGAAGCTTAATCAAGACATAGGCACCACAACCCACAACGACTGAATTTCTCAGAATCGAGGCAGGATTGGGTCCTTCCATCGCTTCATCTAGCCAGAGGTGCAGAGGGAACTGGGCACATTTCCCGATCGGTCCCGCAATCAAAGCCAATCCCAGCAGAGCCGCCACTGTTGGAGACAATTCTGCCTTCTCTGCCCAATCATATAAGCCTGGAAAATCCAAACTCCCAGACAGTGCTGACAGAGACACAACGCCCATCAACAGCAGAACATCCCCGACCCGCTTCGTTAAAAACGCATCTCGCGCCGCAGTCACGACCAGCGGCTGAGCATACCAGAACCCAACCAACAAATAAGTCGAAAGCGTCAGCGTTTCCAAAAGCGCGTAAGTGAGAAACAGCGAATCACTCACAACCAATCCGCTCATCGCACCTTCAAAAAATCCCATCAAACCAAAAAATCGCGCCAACGCCCAGTCTTTCTCCATGTACCCCAGCGCGAACACTTGAGCACACAAACTCAAGCCCGTAATCAGTTCCATCGCGCCGACACTAATCGAAGACAGTTCAAGCGAAAACGTTAAATCCAAATCTGCCGCTTGCAGCCAGTGAAACGCGAAATGCTGAGGTTCCTGTCCCCACACCGCGGTAAACAGAGCCGTTCCATGCACCAATGCCAGTACTGTCGTTAGTACATTTAAATAAGCCGCAGGACGGGGACCAGTCCGACGAATAATTCCGATCGACCAAGGCAGCGACAAAACCGCGCCCAAGAGTCCGTAACAAGGAATCCACCAGCTTGATTCGATAAGGAACTGCTGCATAGCCTACTCTGTTGCCTAGAAGTTTGATAAAAATGCTCCCTAAAAGCTAAACTCGCTTGAACTTAGGGAGCCTTACGTACAATTTCTGAAAATTCGCGTTTCAAATGCTTAGGATTCAGCTTAGCGCTTCAACCGTGGAAAAGTAAAATGCGATCGATAGACAAAACCAATGATTGAGATTTGCTTGCGCTTATATAGATTTTTTATAATTTATTAATCATTCAGAATTTCTAATTGAAATCGATCTATGGTTATAAGTTGACTCTGGTTATTCCCGCTGCTTCCCAACGAGTCATCAGTGCAACTTATGTCATGGATTTACAACTATCATAGAACGTTATATTGTCAAGTGACAGGCGCGACTCTATTCTGAAGAAGTAGCACAGTGGAAAATCCGACAACGCTAAGAATGATGGGCGATCCCCGTCGCTCTTTTAGTTTACGATGATTGAACAGTTCCACTTAGTCATGGAGAGACGAAATGCCGATCGCTGTGGGAATGATTGAAACGCGGGGATTTCCGGCTGTGGTGGAAGCCGCAGATGCGATGGTGAAAGCCGCTCGTGTCACCCTGGTTGGCTATGAAAAGATTGGTAGCGGTCGCGTGACTGTTATCGTTCGGGGCGATGTGTCCGAGGTGCAAGCTTCCCTGGCAGCAGGACTGGAATCAGTCAAGCGCGTCAACGGCGGCGAATCTGTATCGAGTCACATTATTGCGCGTCCGCATGAGAACCTAGAATATGTCCTACCGATTCGGTATACCGAAGCGGTCGAACAATTCCGAAGTTAGCGTGGTGCGATCGGGTTTGAGTTTGAATTGACATCGTTTTTTGATTGGAAGGGAGAATTACAATGGCTATTGCAGTTGGCATGATCGAGACGTTAGGGTTTCCCGCAGTTGTGGAAGCCGCAGACGCAATGGTCAAAGCTGCTCGTGTGACCTTGGTGGGATACGAGAAAATCGGAAGCGGTCGCGTGACCGTGATCGTGCGGGGCGACGTTTCAGAAGTGCAAGCTTCGGTCGCGGCTGGAATTGAAAATGTGAAGCGCGTCAACGGTGGACAAGTGTTATCCACTCACATTATTGCGCGTCCGCACGAAAACCTCGAATACGTGCTGCCGATTCGTTACACCGAGGCAGTTGAGCCGTTCCGTGAGAGCGTGAGCGGCATCCGTCCGCTGAACCGTCCATAATCCCTGATGCAAATTGCAAAAGTTCGGGGAACCGTTGTCAGTACTCAAAAAGAACCGAGTCTAAGAGGGGTGAAATTCCTCTTAGTGCAGGTTCTCGACGAAGAAGGGCAGCCCCTTCCGGTGTATGAGGTGGCTGCTGACAACGTGGGCGCAGGGGTCGATGAGTGGGTGTTAGTGAGTCGCGGCAGTGCAGCTCGTCAGGTTCCCGGTAGTGAGAATCGTCCGGTTGATGCTGCTGTGATCGCCATTATTGATACGGTGAGCGTGGATAATCGCCCGCTGTACAACAAAGGAACTCAGTACTAAGGTTTCGGATTGCTGAATTTGTCCTTGTGGGTCAGGCATCTTGCCTGACATTGAAAGCAAATCTGAGATTGAGAGCAGATTTGATATTAAGGGCAGGCAAGATGCCTACCCCACAGTTGGAGGATTCAGCATTTGAGATCCAACCTTCTTCTCCCTGCACAGTTTGTTAGCTTGCTCGTGCGGTTTTGTTAGGAGAAAGATTATGGCAGTCCGTAGCGATGCGGCTCCGCCTACTGCGCGATCGCGAAATCTTGCCGAGCCGAAGATTGATCAATCGGCGCGTGTCCATTCGTTTTCTAATCTGATTGGCGATGTGCGAATCGGAGCGAATGTCACGATCTCGCCGGGAACCTCAATTCGGGCGGATGAAGGCACTTCGTTTTATTTGGGAGCGCGATCGAGCGTCCAAGACGGAGCGCTGATTCACGGTTTGGAGCAAGGGCGGGTCGTTGGGGACGACGGGAATTCCTATTCGGTCTGGATTGGAAAAAATACATCGATCACCCACATGGCGCTGATTCACGGACCTGCCTATGTAGGTGACGATTGCTTTATTGGGTTTCGATCGACGGTGTTTAACGCCCGAATCGGAAACGGGTGCATTGTGATGATGCACGCCTTGGTTCAAGATGTGGAAGTGCCGCCTGGGAAGTATGTGCCGTCTGGTGCAGTGATTACAACTCAGCAGCAAGCCGATCGATTACCGGAAGTCAGTGAGCGCGATCGTGCTTTTTCTTCCTATATTGTGGGCACTGCATCGAAATCAAGTTCTCAAAGTGCGGCTCCGGTTCGGAGTGCCGCCAAGTCCGTGACAGATGTTAAAGCTGGCAGTAGCGCTACAGAAAATGGGTCAATTATGAACGGCGAAGTTATCAACCACGTTCGGCAATTATTAGCGCAAGGCTACCGAATCGGAATGGAACACGCGGACAAGCGACAGTTTCAAACCAGTTCTTGGAAGAGTTGTGCACCCATTCAAGCGACAAACGAATCGGCTGTGTTGGCAGAGTTACAATCCTGTCTTGCAGAACACAGCGGTGAGTATGTTCGCTTGATTGGGATTGATACGAAGAATAAGAAGCGGGTGCTAGAAGCGATCATTCAGCGTCCCGGTGATAAGCCTGTAAGTTCGGGATCGAGCTATTCGGCTCCGTCGTATAGTGCTTCAAGCTATAGTTCGAGCTACAGTTCGTCCTCGAATGGCAATGGTCATAGCAGCAGCGGACTCGATCCGGCTGTCGTGGCACAAATTCGCCAAATCTTGTCGAAAGGCGGTCGCGTCGGAACTGAACACGCGGACAAGCGCCAATTCCAAACCAGTTCTTGGAAGAGTTGCGCTCCGATCCAGACGACGAATGAGTCTGCGGTGATGACTGAGTTACAGCGCTGTATGTCACAGCACAGCGGCGAGTATGTTCGCTTGATCGGCATTGACACTCAGAACAAACGTCGGATGCTCGAAACGATCATTCAGCGTCCCGATGGTAAACCTGTTGCTCAACCGACTTCGCACGGTTCATCGCATCATCAGCCTGCGGTTCATCACACAGTGGATGGCGCGATCGCGGGTGATGCCGCCGAGCAAATTCAGCAACTCCTGGCACAAGGAGCGGTGATTGGTTTGGAATTTGCTGATGAGCGTCGATTTAAGTACGGTTCTTGGAACAGTGCACCAACAATTCAGGCGGGTTCTGCTTCTCAAGCAGTTGCGGCTCTCAATTCGTTCCTCGCTGAACATCGCGATCACTATGTCCGCTTAGTCGGTGTTGATCCGAAACAGAAAAAGCGAATTGCAGAAAGTGTGATTCACCGTCCAGGAAAGGCTCATAGCTCTAACGGCAACAGTTATAGCAGTTCCGCTGCTTCTGAACCGCCGATGTACAACGAACCTTCGAGCTACAAATCCGCACCTCCGCTTTACACACCTTCCAGCAATGGTAACGGTCGTCTCAGTCCTGAAACCGTGAATCAGATTCGTGATCTTGTGCGTCAAGGCTACAAGATTGGGGTTGAGTTCGCAGATCAGCGACGCTACAAAACCAGTTCTTGGCAGACCGCAACTTCGATTCAAACGACCCGCGATGCAGAAGCAATCTTAGAGGTTGAAGCTGCGATCGCGAACTATTCCGGTCTATATATCCGCTTAATCGGCATTGATCCGAAAGCAAAGCGGCGTGTAGCTGAAATGGTGATTCAACAACCTGCTAAGTAGTTCACTCTGATGCAATCGCCGCCTCTACAGTTAATGCCCGTGAGTACGACTCACTACTTTGTGAGTGGAGATGTCACGGTTCACCCAGGGGCAGCGATCGCACCAGGCGTTTTGCTGCAAGCTGATCCAGGTAGTCGAATTGTGATTCATCAAAGTGTTTGTGTGGGACTGGGAACGGTGATACAGGCGCATGATGGCACGATCGAGGTCGGAGAAGGGGTGATCATCGGGGCTGGGGTGTTGTTAGTTGGTGCGTTGACTGTTGGCGATCGCGCTTGTGTGGGATCGGGGACAACGGTGATGAATCGACAGATTGAAAAAATGTCGATCGTGCCTCCAGGGTCGTTGCTGTGTGAAGAACTGCGATCGGCTGCGGTAGAAGCACCGACTGAAGAAGTGTACGAGCCTGGTTTTTGTCCGCCACCACCAAAACAGAAAATTGAAGAGCTTGAAGATGTTTGGCAAGATTCAGCGCCACGAATCGAAGAGATTGCACAAACAAACGGATCAAAACCGGATGCTGCTGAAGTGAATGGAGCGAAGCCAGCGGAAGAGTCAGATGAAATTGAAGCTCCAGGTTCACAGGATGGGCAGGTGTATGGACAGGCGTATGTGAATCGACTGTTGGGTAAGATGTTTCCGAATCAGCGATCGCTCAACAATAACGGTGATTCGCCTCAATAAGTTTTGCTAAACCGCACTATCCCGCGAGTTTGAGCTTTTGCGAAGATGCTCAATAAATTCAGGATAATTGTCTAAGTCTTCTGGAGACTGCAAAGGCGGCATCTCAATCCAATTTCCCTCTGCGTGTAATTTGTCCACATAAGCATAAAACGCTTCTTGATCCTCTCGATGATGGAGAACATAAGTGCGTAAATCTGTTTGACTCATTGATTGAAAATCAGGTTTGCTCATCCGATGTACCTCCACTTGCCATTAGGATAGATTTCTATACTGTTTTCTTCACCTGCTAGAAAGAAGATATTGCCTGTGCGATCGTCGATTCAGACAATGTAGATCGGCAAGTAAAAATTGCTGAACCGAATACATAGATTGAAGCACTGTTCTTTCTGGGCTATCGTAGGAATCCTGGACACACTCGTACCACACTCATTCGTACAAGTGTAGCATCTTACTTTGGATCAGATTTAATAGGGCGATCGACCAATGGATACCCAACTAAACTATCAAGCGATTATCAAGAAAGTGCTTCAGGAACACGCGGACTATCGGGCGAAGTTTCCTGATGGGTATGACTCGCAAGTTCTGTTTGATGACGATCGAGGACAATATTTAGTTTTAGATATTGGTTGGAACGGTGATAGTTATCTTCATGCCACACCGATTCATTTAAGCTTAATCGAGGATAAAGTCTGGATTCAATACAATGATACCGAGGAAGGAATCGCTATGGATTTGGTCGAAGCGGGTATTCCTAAATCAGCGATCGTGCTTGGATTTCGCCATCCCAAACTGCGGCAGTATACAGGGTTTGGGATGGCGTGAAAAAAGCGAGTTGAAATTAGGGAAGTAGTGACCATCGGGTCATGGTCAATCAACTCAATAGATAAGTGAGTTAAGCAATGTCAGCTTCAGCTACCTGTAAAGTGTCTACCACCTCTGAAGAATGTTCAATGTTCTTCTCAAAAATCTCGCTCGCCTTTTTACCAATCTCGCGAGTAGAGTAGTTTGACCAAGTAGCCATTGCTGCCGCGCCTACAATTGGTAGCCATTTGCCGACCATTGAGCTGATGAATCGCTGTACAACTTGACCAGCGATAACTTGGACAACCTTTGGGAAGAGTCTGGCTGAAATCTGTTTGATTAGAACTTTTCCACCATACATGACTAACACGCCCAATCCACCCCGTCCTATAGCGTATGCAAAAACAGTAGCCAAAAGATCCTTGTCCAAGAATTCTTTTTTGCCGTACGCTACACCAAGATCGTAGATCATCACTACCTGATTTCTGACGATCAATAAAATCTCTGGAATTGCAGCAGCCATTCCTAAAGGACCAGGAATGATGTTGAAGCCGCCAGAGATTACGGAGTTTGTATTAGCGTATCCAGAAATGATAGATCGAGCATCGCGCTGGGTTGGAATCTTTTCTGGATTAGTCAAGTAATACTTCTTTCGCTCTTCCACCACCGACTCAAACAATCCAATCATCTTTTCTGTAAGCTGATCCTGCAAATTCGCTGTATCGATCGCCATAAAAGCCTCTTGAGTTCTTGTAGAAGAGTGCCCTGCTCAGATAGAAAACTCTCTGGACTTATCAACCAACTCGTCTTTGTAATTGATCGCTTAACTCAGTATTCGCCGGAAAAAGTTGATCGCGCTTTGTCTGATTGACCGAGTGCTGCGATCGCAATAATCAGCCTCTATGGAGCGTATTCCTCAAAATCCTCTAACGGCTCATCAAAATCATCCGATATTTTTATCAAGCCCTTAGCACTTCCAAATTTAGGAACTTCTGCTTGATCAATATCCTCGAACAGTTGAGCAAGCGGTAAAGTCTGCCCGTTCATCGCTTGCTGCCAAGATTTGCGGAAGCTTTCTGCTGAAAATTCTGTGTTGTCTTCCATCGATGTGTGTCTCTTCACCTGATTAATTCTGACTCTGAGCCATCAAAGGTTCAACCTGTCGAATTTGGTTCCAATCAATCACAGCAACCCATACTTTCTCTTCTTCTGAAAATTGGACAACGCCATCCACTTCCAAATCTTCACTGTAGAGCGTGAGCGGTTGACCATTTTCTAGCTCTGCTTGCTGACGCGCCAAATCCTCGATCGCGCCAATACAGTTCAGCCGTAAGCGTCCCTGTTCATCGGCATTGTGAAAATCAACGAACACTCTAGAAACACTCATAAATCACTCCTGTTCAAGAAGATTACTGCGATGGATTTGGGATTGTCGGAGTCAGAAGAAGACTAATCTCATCAGGAATCAAACCCGTTAGTGTTGCGTGGTATGGACTCCTCCCAGACGTTCGGATGACATCGCCTCCCATCTCTCGAACTGATCCAACTGTCGTTACACCGACTTGTCCATGCGGAACCGATGCGGACAATTCTTCAACAGAAAGCCCTTCTCCACATTCTACTGAAATTCCTGTAATGCCACTGGGATGAGTTCCAATGCTGCGTCGAATATCTTCAGGGCGATTGCGTCCACCTCGAACGACGATCGCTTCGTCTGGAATCCTATCCACAAGCTCGTTTGGTCTAAATAATGTACGTGCTACACTTTATCAGAAAGCGACTTGTTCTTAGAAGTAGAATGAGGATATCGTCTACAGCCTTTTCGAGTTGATGACAACGCGACAACCCCGCTACAGCAAAGAAGAATTTTCGCGACGTGGAAATGAAATCTACGATACTCAACTACGATCGCAAGTCGAGCCAGAAAACACGGGCAAAATCATTGCGATCGACATTGAAACAGGAGCCTTTGAAATCGCTGAAGACAGCCTGAGCGCTGCAAAGAGGTTGTTGAAACGTCATCCTGATGCTCAAATCTTTGGAATTCGGATTGGACATCGTGGCGTTCACCGCTTTGGGTTTCGCGCTCCCACAACTTCCGTATGATGAATGGGCGGGTGAATGCGAATCGAGAAGCGATCGTACAATTTGCAGTGTTGGGTGAAAACCGTCAAGCTCAAGGAATTCGAGCAGTGATTGATACAGGTTATACGAGTTTTCTGACGTTGCCCTCAAGGATTATCACGACGCTGAATTTAACTTGGTATATGCAGAAGGCGTTTTAGGGGATGCAAGCTTATGTATGTTCAATGTGTATGAAGGTTTTGTAATTTGGGATGGTCAGATTAGAACGATCGAGATCAATGAATCAGAGACAGACCCCTTAGTTGGAATGGCACTACTTGAAGGCTACGAATTGAACATTCAAGGCGTTGCAGGTGGAGAGGTAACGATTAGACGGTTGGTGTTTCCTTGATTAGCGTGGTTTGTTTTAGTCAATCGCGATTCACATCCTTAATGAATTTGTGCTTAAACGCATTCACAGGGCTGTTTTTGCGGTTGCAGTCGCGCCAAGATTTGCTTTAACACCATCGCTGTCCAGTCAATATCTTCCTCGATCGTATATCGTCCCAGGGTTAGGCGGATTCCTGATTTTGCAGCTCGATCGCTGTGTCCCATCGCTAATAAAATTGGACTTGGCTTTAATGTGCCACTACTACAGGCAGCCCCTGCACTAATGCCAATTCCCGCAAGATTCATTTGCCGCACGAGAACTTTTCCGTTTAGGGTTTCGCCATCCGCATCGGGTAAACAGAAACTCACATGATGCGGTAAGCGGTGAATCCGATCGCCAGTTACAACCAATTCAGGCACATCCGAAAGCTGATCGAATAATCGATCGCGTAATCGAATCAATCGCGGGGTTTCGGTGGGTAATTCTTGGGCGCTTAATTCCGCAGCGATTCCGAAACTTGCGATCGTAGGTAACGCTTGAGTGCCCGATCGAAGTTTTCCTTCCTGTCCACCTCCACCGAGCAGCGGCACTAATTCCACACCTGGATGAACATAGAGCGCTCCAGCTCCTTGAGAACCGTAGAGTTTGTGGCTCGAAAGCGAGAGTAAATCGATCGGTAGCTGTTGAACATCGATCGGCAATCTTCCCGCGACTTGAACGGCATCGGTGTGGAAGAGTGCCCCATGATTGCGAACGATTTGACCGAGTTGGGCGATCGGTTGAAGGGTTCCGACTTCGCTCTGCCCGTAGATGATGGAGACGAGAACCGTGTTCGATCGCAATGCAATCTGTAAATCGGTAGGATTTACTTGTCCGAAAACGTTGACAGGTAGGCGTGTCACTTCCCAGCCCCATTGCTCTAGAAGTCGGGCGGGTTCTGAGATGGCAGAATGCTCCACGCGCGAAATGATGATGTGCTGCGGTGTGCTGTATTGGTGCGCGATGCCCATGATGGCGAGATTATTCGATTCAGTGCCGCCAGAGGTGAAGACGATCGATTCTTCGGGTGCGTTGATCAGTCGAGCGACTTGAACCCGCGATCGTTCTAGAACTGTGGCGGCGCGATTTCCCCAGACGTGCAGGCTCGACGGATTACCCCATTGCTCTGTCAAAACTTGCTGCATCAGCGCGATCGCTTCGGGTCGTGTGGGTGTGGTCGCACTGTAATCGAGGTAGATTTGCATGAGCGGTGTTGACTAGAGAAAAATGGGTATGCTACGGGTGCTGTTTTGAAAATAACAGCTTCGTTTTGTGGGGCAATCTAGCTTGTGGATAGACTCAAACACTTTCTCCAGTTTAGTCTCTGTGTGGCACTGTTGACGGCATGTAAAGCGGCTTCTTCGTCGAATGTTCGTCTAACTTCGCTGCCACAAGATCCGAATATTCAGGTTTTCATGAATCAGGATCAATCGGCTGAATACACGGAGCCATATCGGAAAATTACGCGATCGGGCAGTGATTTAGAGCAAGTTTTAATTCAAACCATTGCATCTGCGACTTCGAGCATTGATGTCGCAGTTCAAGAATTTCGGTTGCCGAATGTGGCGAAGGCGTTGCGCGATCGAGCGGCATCTGGGGTTACAGTTCGAGTGATTCTAGAACATGAGTATGCTCGTCCTTATAGTGCGTATACGAGAGCGGAGATTGAGAAGTTACCAGAACGAGAGAAAGCGAGATATGAGGAAGCGCGATCGCTAATCGACCAAAATCGAGATGGTGAACTGAGTGAAGAAGAAATTCGCGATCAAGATGCGTTAGTAATTTTAGATAATGCAAAGATTTCACGAATTGATGATCGGGCTGATGGAAGTCGCGGCAGTGGGTTGATGCACCACAAATTTATGGTGATTGATGGGAAAACCACGATCGTCACTTCGGCTAATCTCACACCTTCTGATGTTCACGGTGATTTCGCACGTGCTACCAGTCGTGGAAATGCAAACAATCTTTTGAAAATTGATAGTGTTGAACTATCACGGGCATTTACTGAAGAATTTGAATTGATGTGGCGCGATCGCAAATTTGGAGTCAAAAAACCCGCTCGTCCCGTTCAACAGTTCAAGATTGGCGAAACTCTGATTGATCTGCATTTCTCTCCAAATTCTGCCACTGTGCCTTGGGAGCAGACCTCGAATGGTTTAATTGCAAAGACACTACAACAATCCACGCAATCCATTGATTTAGCTTTGTTTGTGTTTTCAGATCAGGATTTAGTCAATTCGATCGAAACTCGTACTAACATTCGAGCCTTGATTGAACCAACATTCGCCTATCGATCGTATAGTGAAGCTCTAGATATGTTAGGAGTGGCACTGAGTGATAGTTGTAAGTGGGAACTGAACAATCGACCCCGGCAAATCCCGCTGAAAACTGTTGGTGTACCGCAGCTTCCACCCGGAGATTTATTGCATCACAAGTTTGGAATTGTCGATCGACAAACAGTGATCACAGGCTCACACAATTGGACGGATTCAGCGAATCGGGATAATGACGAAACGCTATTGATCATTCGCAGTTCAACTGTTGCTGCACATTTTCAGCGGGAGTTCGATCGACTCTATGCAAATTCAATTCTGGGTGTTCCTCCTGCAATTCAACGAAAAGTAGAAGCACAACAAAAACAATGTCCTCCGACCGCAAGAACAGAGGGTCGGGTGAATTTGAATACTGCGACTCAAGCTGAATTAGAAGCGTTACCGGGAGTAGGTGCGGGATTGGCAAAACGAATGATTCAAGCTCGACCGTTTCACTCTCTTGAAGATCTCGATCGCGTTCCTGGTGTGGGTAAAAAGTCGATCGAGCGACTACGCGATCGCGTGACTTGGTAAGGTTTCAAATCAACTTCTAATCGCAAATAATACCAGTGTCTCGTTCTTCGACGTGGCATTCGATACGAGAAAGATGACATCGCTTGATGCGGTAAAGTTCTCGAACTGTTTGCAAATCACGCGGATGTCAAAGGTATCTGATACAATGAGCGGCGTTGTCAACCGATGTACATCCTTTGAGTCAGTCGATCGACGATCTACCCAAGGTAGACGATTTTTTACAAGAACTAGCCACGATTCAGCAAACCGGGTCTAAGCGAATCGCCATTCTCGGTTCGCGTCACGTTCCGATTACGCACCAAACGCTAATTGAAATGATGACTTATGCCTTGGTGCTGGAAGGAAATCGCGTGATTACTTCAGGTTCGACCGGAACCAATTTTGCGGTGATCCGGGGTGCATTAAGAGCCGATCCGTCGATGCTGACGGTGATTTTGCCGCAGGGACTCGATCGACAGCCACGCGAATCGCGTGACCAGCTTGAAACCGTCATGCACTTAGTCGAATGTCCTGAAAACAATTCGCTCTCTCTCGGTGAAGCTAGTGCCCTTTGTAACCAAGAAATCATTTCTCGCTGTCAGCAGTTGATTTCTTTTGCGTTCCACGATAGCCATACTTTGCTGCAAACCTGCCGAGATGCGGAAGACCAGCGCAAAGTTGTGACCTTGTTTTATTTTGATTAATTTATGTTGTTTGGATTCCCTGTTCCGAGTTTGCTCCTGATTGCGATCGCGGTTGCAGTCGTTTGGATCTATCTGCCGTTTCTGGTGGTTGGTTATGCACGGGTACAAATGGGCTACACCAAAGAAATGCAATCCGCTCCTCGTGCATTCTTTGACCAATTGCCCGACTATGGAAAACGTGCAACCTGGGCACATCAGAACGCGCTAGAAGCGTTTCCGATTTTTGCAGCGGCGGCACTGATGGCATATATCACGAATCAAACTTCGGAAGTCGCAGGATGGGCAGCGATTCTGTGGATTGTTGCGCGATTTTTATTTCCGATATTTTACATTTTGAACATTCCCATTGGGCGATCGCTGATGTTTGCGGTCGGGTCACTTTGCAGCTTTACGCTAATCGGACTAAGCTTGATCAGCACGCTCTAACAGCTTTTTGTTTATGGCTTCTACATTTTCGTTTGATATTGTCAGCGACTTCGATCGCCAAGAACTCGTCAACGCGATCGACACTACAAAGCGCGATGTCCAGAGCCGCTACGATCTCAAAGATACGAAAACAGAGATCGAACTGGGTGCGGATTCGATCGTGATTAATACCGACAGCGAATTTACGCTCGATGCGGTGCACACTTTGATGCAACAACGGGCGGCGAAACGGGAGTTATCTCTGAAGATTTTTGACTATGGCAAAGTAGAGTCAGCAAGTGGAAGCCGCGTTCGGCAAGAAATTAAGCTGAGAAAGGGAATTAGTCAGGATATCGCGAAGCAGATTACGAAAATTATTCGCGATGAGTTCAAAAAGGTTCAGGGTTCGATTCAAGGCGATGTGGTTCGGGTTTCTGCGAAATCGAAAGATGATTTACAGGTCGTCATGCAGCGAATGAAGCAGGAAGATTTCCCAGTGGCGTTGCAGTTTACAAATTATCGATAGATTGATGAACCTCCAGTCATCCTGGAGGTTCTTTTTTAGGTTTGTGAGGTTCTTCTGGTTTGTAAAGATGCGATCGAGTAGATCGCGATCGCACTCCAAATCAATAAAAACGTCACCGCATGAATTCCAGTAAACGGCTCTCGATACACAGCAACTCCAATTAAAAGCTGAAGAGTCGGAGCAAGATACTGAAAGAATCCCAGAGTCGAAAGCTGTAATCGCTTTGCGGCATTGTTAAACCAAAGTAAAGGAAGTGCGGTGACAACTCCACAGCCGATTAATAATGCACTAACACGCCAACTGGTTCCAAAACTTCCAGTTCCGGTTGCTCCTACATAACTGATGTAGGCAATCGCGATCGGAGTTGCTAACAAGGTTTCTACCGTCAATCCAACGATCGGTGTTACTGTGATCAGCTTACGGAACAGTCCATACAAGGCGAATGAGAACGCAAGCGCGATCGCAATCCAGGGAACTTGTCCAAAATGCCAGATGAAATTGAAAACCGCGATCGCGGCTAGTAAAACTGCAACCTTTTTCGCACCGTTCAGCTTCTCTTTCAGAATCACGGAGCCGAGCGAAACTGTCACCAATGGATTGATGTAGTAGCCCAAACTGGTTTCAACAATCTGACCAGAGTTTACGCCATAGATATAAATGCACCAATTTCCAGCGATCAGTGTTGTGGTGAGGAGCAGAGACGCGATCGCTTTCGGGGATTTCCAAAGCTGGCGAAATTCAGCGATTCGATGTTGTGCAACGAGCAATCCGATCAACAACACCATCGACCAAACAATCCGATGACAGACTAACTCCACAGCGGGAACTTGCGTAAGAAACTTCCAGTACAAGGGAAACAGTCCCCAAGCTGAGTAAGCCAGAATCGCGTAAATCGCTCCAGATTTCGAGGCAGAATGAACTTTCAAAACAGTGACGCAATGAACAAGCTGAAATTCTAACAATTGATTTCAGGCAACATCCAGATACAGATCGGTTGAAATCTGACAGCACAGTGAATTCTAGCGGGCGACATGTCGATCGATTTTGTATTCGCGCTAACATAAAGAAGTTTTGATAATAGGCATCAATCATGGCGCGATCGCGGGGGCAACTTCAAAAACTAGGGGCTTATCTTCGTCCACATTGGCGAGATGCAACTTTAGGCGTTTTGGCGTTGCTGGTTGTGAACTCGATCGGGATTTACATTCCGCTACAGATTCGGGATGCGGTTGATAAACTGAGTGTTACGTTTAGCGTTAACGAAATCTTATTTTATGCGCTTCTGATTCTGGTGCTGGCATCGGTAATGTGGGTGATGCGAATGACATCCAGAATTTTGCTTTTTGGTGTCGGTCGTCAGGTTGAATTTGATTTAAAGCAGAAGATCTTTAACCATTTGCTTAAGTTAGAACCTGCCTATTTTGCTGCTAATACCGTTGGTGATTTAATTAACCGCGCTACAAGTGATGTTGATAATATTCGCAGATTGTTAGGGTTTGCGGTTCTCAGTTTAGCAAATACGATATTCGCGTATGCGTTAACACTTCCTGCAATGGTTGCGATCGATGCCCGATTGAGCTTAATGGCGCTTTCGGTGTATCCGTTCATGCTGATTTTGGTGAGTTTATTTAGTAACCGATTGCGATCGCAGCAGTTAACCGTTCAAGAAGAACTCTCGACTGTGAGTGAATTAGTGCAAGAAGATATGAGTGGGATTGCACTGATTAAGATTTACGGTCAGGAAGAAAACGAGCGACGCGCTTTTCGAGAATATAATCGATCGCTGTTGAATGCCAATCTTAAACTCGCGCTGACTCGAAATATTCTGTTTCCAATTTTGCAAGGAATTGCTTATGGAAGCGCGTTGATTTTGCTGTGGTTCGGAGGCGGTTCGATCGCTCGTGGAGAAATCACGGTTGGAGATTTCATTGCACTGCTGATTTTTGTCGAACGATTAGCGTTTCCGACGGCATTACTTGGATTCACGATTACGGCATATCAGCGAGGGGAAGTGAGTATCGATCGAATCGAAGCAATTTTATCAGTTGAACCAAAGATTCAAGATGCGAAAGATGCGATTCCGTTACCTGTCGCGCAAGTGCAAGGAAAGTTAAGCGCGAAGGATTTAACGTTTCGCTATCCGGGTAGTTCGCAACCGAATCTCGATCGCATTAACTTTGCCATTTCTCCGGGTGAAACAGTGGCGATCGTCGGTGCGATCGGTTCCGGTAAATCAACGTTAGCGAACGCATTACCCCGATTGTTAGATATCGATCCGAATCAGTTATTGCTGGATGGGTACGACATTACCGATTTGCGATTAGAAGATTTGCGAGGTGCGATCGCATACGTCCCTCAAGAAAGCTTTCTATTTAGCACTACAATCCGTAACAACATTCGCTACGGTAAGCCAATGGCTGAACAAGACGAAGTGGAACTTGCTGCGAAGATTGCTCAGATTCATGGCGAAATTCTCAACTTTCCGCAGCACTATGACACGATCGTTGGTGAGCGCGGCATTACCCTATCCGGTGGACAACGCCAGCGAACTGCACTCGCACGAGCTTTATTAGTCGATAGTCCGATTCTGATTTTGGATGATGCGTTATCGAGCGTGGACAATCAGACGGCAACGCGGATTTTGAAGAATCTATCAGAAGGAACGGTTCGCAAAACAGTTGTGTTTATCTCACATCAACTCTCAGCGGCAGCAATGGCGGATCGCATCTTTGTAATGGATCAAGGACGAATTGTGCAGATGGGAACGCATGGTGAATTACTCGATCACGCGGGACTTTACCGATCGCTGTGGGATCAAAACAAATTAGAAGAAGCTTTGCAATAAGTCTATTGATAGAGGCTGCGTGTTTAATTTCTTCCCCATGTTCCCTTCTCTGGACAGAGTGAGATCGCGATTTACCTCGGTTAATTTGATTGCATTAGAGCATCTACAGTAGCAAGGCTGACATTTTTATTACAGCACTCTAGAGCAATCAAATTATTGAGAAATTCAACATGACAAATCCGAATCAAGGCGATCGCTACGATCGCACAAATCATCCTGCCGAAAATCAACCCGATAGCTACAGTAGCGGTTATGTAGACGATCGCGCCGTCGAACGGCAACGGTACGAAACTGCCCAGCAGGTTAGAGATGAGAACAATACCGCAAACGGCTTCTTGATTGGAATTCTACTAACAGGCTTAGTACTGGGTGGTGCTGCACTGGCATATTTTGCGACACAACGGAGTAGCACTCCAGAAGTTCAACGAATCGTTGTTCCGAGTGCGTCCCCGTCTCCGTCACCCTCACCGGAAGTCAGAGAACGAGTGATTGAGCGCGATCGTATTGTTCCTGTTCCACAACCCCAGCAATCTTCGCCGACAGTGATTCCGGCTCCAGAAGTCAGAATTGAAGCGCCTAAAGCTCCCGCTTCTCCGGCTCCCCAAACTGCACCAACGACACCCAGCAATCAGCAAACAGAAGCTCCAAGAACTGAGCAATCGCCGTCTACACAGCCTTCTCCTTCACCTGAAGCAACCGCAAGCCCAAGTCCTAGCAGTTCAGGTCAATAATGTTCTGTTAATTGATGTGCTCCCACGGCTTTAAGTCGTGGGCTTTTTTGTGTTGGGAAATGACCCTCTTAGGAACGATGTCGATCGCTGCGATTTCGCGCTCAATAGGATCTGCCATTGAATCCATCTGCAATGCTTCACTCTGTCGAAGACCTCGTTGCGACCTCTGACTTTCGCTTAATTGTTCTGTCAGTGCTGATTTCTTTTATCGGTTCTTACACCGCGATCGACATTGCAGAACAGATCCCGATCGACTCTGCTCGATCGCGTCAATTTTGGCTGATTGGTAGTGGAATTGTGCTGGGGCTGACCATCTGGGCAATGCACTTTACTGGAATTTTGGCACACACATTGCCAATTCCCGTTGGCTATAATTTTCTGCTGCTCCTGCTATCGGTGGCGATTGCGATCAATGGATCGATCATCGGAGTCTGGATTGCAAATCAGTTTGAAGTGTGGTGGATTCTCGGTGCAGTCATGATCGGCAGCACGATCATTGCGATGCACTATATTTCAATGGCAGCGTTGCAAATGGCAGCCCGCCAAGTTTACGATCTGCCGCTGGTGTTGGTGTCGGGAGTGATTGCGATCGCGGGTTCACTCGGAGGGTTTTGGCTCTTACGATTTCGAGAAAACAATGCGATTTTTTCTCGATGGCGGCAAGTCATTGGCAGTGCTGGATCGATGGGCATTGCAATCTCTGGAATGCACTATGGCGCGATGATTGCAACGCACATTCGAGCGGCTACGACCCAATCGCCTCAGATTGAACCGATTAGTAGTCGAGTTTTAGCGATCGTCATTGGTGTTGCAGCATTACTGATTTTGACCGGGGCACTTTTGGCATCGTTTTTTGGACGGCAGTTGACTGCTGAACGGGCAAGAATCGAAGCCTTACAAATCACAGAAGCTCAGTTAGAAGAACTGGTGCGGCAGCGGACAAAAGAATTAGAACAGGAAAAATTCGCCTCTGAAGCGGCAAGTCAAGCCAAAAGCGCTTTTCTCTCGAATACCAGTCATGAGTTGCGAACGCCATTAACCGCAATCATTGGCTTTTCGAGTGTGTTGTTAGAGCAAGTGTTTGGAGCCTTGACCCCTCGTCAGCTTCAGTATGTTCAGCAAATTTCTGATGCGGGTTATCAACTTCTAGCTTTGATCAATGATTTGTTAGATTTAGCTAAAGCTGAGTCTGGGCGTGAAGTAGTTGAGATTGGTTCTGTTTCGGTAGAAGCGGTGTGTCAAGCTTGTTTTGACACGCTTCAGGGACAAGCAGAACATCGAGGGTTAGCGTTTTCGTATGCGATCGAGGCTGGAATTACAACCTGCACTGCCGATGAACGTCGTGTGACTCAAATTTTGCTCAATCTGCTCGCGAATGCGATTAAGTTCACTGAAGTGGGTTCTGTAACGCTCAGTGTTCGACAGGTTGAAAGCTCGATCGAGTTTGAGATTTGCGATACGGGAATTGGAATTGCGCCAATCGATCGAGAAAAGCTGTTTCAACCCTTTCAACAGCTTGATCAAGGCTTAGCTCGCAAATATCAAGGAACGGGTTTAGGGTTAGCTCTGTCTCAGAAGTTAGCTCAACTTCAGGGCGGTGAGATTACGGTGAAATCAACGATCGGTGAAGGTAGTTGTTTTACATTGCATTTACCTCAAGAATCACGCTCTTTAGGCTAGTCGATGTAACATTGGCTTCTGGTGTCTGATTAAGGCGCTGCGATCGTTGAACAACTTCCAGACGATCGACGCAAGCAAGTTTTAGAATTTGCGCGATCGCTAGTTCTGCAAAATCGTTAAACAAGACGATCGCAAAAACATCTGATTACTCACTCAACTCATCTTTTCCCCAGTACAATCGAGTAAATTCTGCTGCTGCGGCTGTATCGAGCGTTTCTAGTGCATCTCGAATTTCTAGAACAGACTCCGCAGAAGGTTCACGAGTTTCAGCGATCCAGCGACTGATACTAGAACGATCGATACTCATGGCGATCGCGAGTTGATTTTGGTTAATACCGTAATTCTTCAAAATTAGTCCTAGTGCTTTTCCTGCCCGTCCCATCTTTAGTTTGTGTCAACGTTTCATAAATTGAAGATGTTTCCGATTGACAACAAAACTAATGCTTCGATATGATGTTGCCAATCGGAAACACAGTAGAGCCAGTGCTTAGCAGCGACCAACTTCCAGCACTGGCTCACAATCACCATACAAAGATGGAGACAGGTATGATTATGCCTTATCAGGAGCGGCTTGCGCCTTGGATTGTTGTGCAACTTTTGCCAAAAATGCAGCGAGTTGTGCGCGGAAGGTACCGGAATCGATCGGATGCTGAAGGACATTTAACCGTATTGCGACGACAGTTGCCGTACTACGAATTTGTCATGATGTTTGATCAGGCATCGGCTTGACCCGCAGCACGACCAGCGTCATATCATCCGAATTCGGATTACCGACCCCGATAAACTGCTGCACACAGTCGAATAAGTACTTCAAAATCTGCTGCGGATCATCAAAATGCTGACATGCCCACCGGAACGCGCTGATTAGATTTTCCTCATCAAATCGCTGTCCGTACTGATTTGCGGCATCGGTGAAACCGTCGGTGTAATAGATCAGCGTATCTCCGGGTTCCAATTGCGCCTGAGCATCTTGGAACTGAGTTTCGATGTCTAAACCGATCAGCATTCCATGAGTATCCAACCGTTTGATTGTATTCGTCGCAGCGTGCCAGAGTAACGGCGGATTGTGTGCCGCATTGCTGTAGGACAAAAGACGAGTTTTCGGATCGTACTCGGAGTAAAACAGCGTCACAAACCGATTCGAGTTTTCTAAATCAGCATACATGACTTGATTCAGATGCTGAAGAATTCGGGCGGGAGAGTGACCGTTTAAAACTTCAGCCCGAAGCATTCCGCGAGTCATCGTCATGATTAGACCTGCGGGAACGCCTTTTCCCATCACATCCCCGATCGCTAAACTCCATTTCCCATCTGAATTACTCGGATTCGCTTTTCGCGTCTGTCCATAATCTGCGGGAATAAAGTCGTAATAATCGCCCCCAACTCGGTTCGCCGTTTTACAGAGTGCGGCAAGTTCAATGCCATCGATCGCGGGGCATTGACGCGGTAACAAGCGCAATTGAATATCGGCTCCAATTTCGAGTTCGCGATCGAGCCGTTCTTTTTTCTTCAGTTCGACTGTTAGTTCATCATTCTCGATCGCCACTGCCGTCTGATCCGCCACCAGTCGAACCAGTTTTTGGCGCGTTTCTGTCCAGGTGTAATCGGACTCTCGACTAAAGACGTAAAGCCGACCGCGTTCGTTATTTTTAACAAGAATTCCAGTGCCGAAGATTTGAATTTCTCCGCCTAGATGCCGGGTGATCTGGTGATCGAGCATGGCGACGACTTGAGACGATCGCGCTAAAGCCTCTCCCGGTGGCAGTCCGGTTAATGATGCTGTAATTTGACGAGTCGCAATTTCTAGCCCTTTTCGGAGTTCCTGACCCCATTTTGCGTCCTGACAATGAAGGCGTTCTAATTTCACCTGACCATTCGGGCGGAACAAAATTAATGCGCCGCCGTCAGCATCAGTAACACGACTTGCCATCAGGGGGATAAGTTCCAGAAATTGATTGAGATTGCTGAAACTGCGAAGGGCAAAACCCAGTGAACTCAGTAAATCTTGGATTTTATGCTGCTCCCGATTGAGACGTGCCACCAGTTCCTTCAAGGCGAAAACTGGAGTCACATCTGGGGAACCTGAGTTGCTGCGCTCAGGTGGTTGAGAAGAGGGACGGGGAAGGGGCACAGCAGTCATTCAAACTAGGGAGTAAAAGAACGGAGCGAGTTGCAAAAACCGAACTGACCAAATCCAAAGCGAACACTAATGTTAGCGAAGATTGCTAAAAATTGGCGTGTTCGTTGCAATTTGCGATCGCGGCTAATTTTTCAAATCTTCCCATCAGAAGCCTTTATCCATCAGCCGAATCGAACTTATCCGAGCGGTTGGGACTGATTATACACAGTTCCTTGATTTTGCGGATATTTGCAGGCTAGAACTTTCGTCTATTCTGCAATCTTTTGCCAGGTCGCATCTGTGTTGGGTGTATTCAGAAGTCACCAGAAAAAACCGGACAAAATTAAAGAACGAATTGGTCATATCCGCAGTTTGTACAGCTTACATAGTGTCCTCGCCATCGAACTAATTCCCCACAGGCTGGACAGTGAAAGCTTAAGTCGCCGTTCATCAAATTCGGTTTTGAGGGTTCTGCTTTGAGTTGTAGCTGTTCTCGGTAATTCTGAGCGGCGAGTTTTTCGGCTTGTTCGATCGTCCACCGTCGATCGGGTTTTAAGGTCGGAATGTCACGAAAGGCATTCATGATCGTGTTGTCGCCGGAAACTTTGGCGATCGTCGATGCGATCGTTTTACAACAACTGGCTGGGGTTTTGATCACTTGAGCTTCGCTGAATCGAATCACAATCCAGCCGTGATCGGTGAAGAATTGATTGCGCGATCGATCTTTCGGACAGTCTAGAAAATGTAGCGGTTTACGAGTGTCGATCGTATACGGTTCATCGACTTCGATATCGATCGCGAGATCTCGATCGAGATAAGCAAAATCCGGAACATAAGGCTGATTCAATTCGGGACGTTTCACGAGTAATTCGGTGTGAATCTTGCCGGGAAAGTATCGCCATAAGTCGCGTTCAAATTGGTTTTCCGATCGTCCGCGTCGTGCTTTATGATGAGTTCCGACTGGCGGCAACGGCGATCGGGGATTGCTTGGAAATAGGATCGTGGGCAATTTCTCCATGCTTCTATTGTGCCGCTGACCTGTAGATTTGTGTGGCACTCATGGGTAAGCTGACAACTCACGTTCTCGATACGGCTCACGGCTGTCCAGCAGCGAATTTGAAGATTGAACTTTGGTCGATCGATGCCGATCAGCGAACCCATTTGAAAACGGTGACGACGAATTCTGATGGTCGAACCGATAGCCCGATGTTGAGCGAGTCAGAAATCAAAGTCGGAACGTATGAGTTAGTGTTTGCGATCGGAGATTATTTCGCTGCAAAATCCACGAATTCGACTGAGCCGCGATTTTTCGATCGAGTTCCGATTCGATTTGGCATTTCGGATGCGGATGCTCATTATCATGTGCCGCTGTTGGCTTCTCCGTGGTCGTACAGTACCTATCGAGGCAGTTAACGCGAACTCACAGCGGAATTATTCAACAAATTTAGAAGCACTTGGCGATAAATGGCTTTGCCGCTGTCATTGAGGTGAACCCCATCAAAGGTCACTTCTTGTTTGAGAGCACGATCGCGAAATAGCGGTTGAATTTCATTCGCGATTAATTTCACATCTTGTTCCGCTGCGACTTGCCGAATTAATTCGCTAATCTCATCGACACGATCGAGGGTTCCAGCAACATTTGGGTTGTAACTCGCTTCCACTGTGGAATAGAACGCAGGAATTAAAGTAATTTCAGAAGCGCCTAACGTGCGCGTGATCGTAACAATTTGGCGGAGATTGTTTTTGAAACTGCCATTACTAATCGAAAACATCGCGTCATTGGTGCCGATCGCAATCACGGCTTTTTGACATTGCACGTTTCCCGCTTTCAACTGCTTCACTTGTTCGAGCAGGGAAACTGAACTCATGCCGCCCATTGCAAAGTTATAGTTCGACTGTCCGAGTGTATTGCCCAACCCGGACGAAATCGAATCACCGAAGATACAGCCGCTGTAGCGCTTTCCACTGCTTGCCGTGACTTGAGACTTCACTTTAGAGCGCCACCAGTCAACTGTTGGAAGCTTATCAACTTTGGGGGAAGAAATGGCTGGAAGCACAGACGGAGAACTGACAAGCAGCGCGAATCCAAGCAGTACACTGAGTTTGAAATAGCGCTTCATGTCGAACATTGCTCCATAAAGAATTCCGGCGATTAGACTTCAGTGTGATCGATTCGGCTCTAACATTTCATACCCGTAATGGTGCATATTTGACTTAACTAAAGTTAGATTTCCCCAAAGCGCGATCGCATCAGGACAGATGGAACTTTTTCTCTAGACTTTAACGAAACATTTCATTTCTTAACAAACCATAAAACGTGGAACTCATGCAAGCATAGATTCTGAATTCCAAGAGCAATATGGAATTGGGCGATCGGGCACCGAACAGCCAGATTTTACGTCGGTCAAGATAGCGATCGTATTTCACACTTGTGACGATGCGATGTCGTAATTTCAGATAAAGTTTTGACTTGTCTTTTTTACCTGTCCCGAAGCGGTGATGCAATGCTTGTACACTGTAGGGCTAGTGCATTGTAGACCGCTTGTACGTTTTGAGGTTGATAGAGTTTCTCATGCCGATTCAATTTCGCATTCGGTTCCAGCATTGGAAAAAAGCGGTTCTGATTCCGCTCTTTTTGGTGTCTTTGTTCACAGTGCTCCTCACTGGAACTCCTGGAATGGCTCAAATTGAAGTGCCGCAAATTGAGACACCCAGCGTAACTTCTCCGATCGTTTCTCCTCCAGCCGTTCGCCCAGAAATTCGTGGGGTGTGGCTGACGTTAAACGATCTCGATGTGATGAAAGACCGCACAAAAGTTCAAGACGCGATGAATCAATTAGGGCGCTTGAATTTCAATACGATTTACCCGGTAATTTGGAATTCGGGGTATGTGACTTATTCGAGTGCTGTTGCTCAACAGCAAGGGATTCAGCCGTTTGTTTATCGCGGCTCAGATGGGCATGACATTCTCGCGGATGTTGTCGATCGTGCTCATCGTCAAGGCTTGCTCGTTTTGCCTTGGTTCGAGTTCGGCTTTATGACTCCGCAGACTTCTGAACTCGCTGTGAATCATCCGGAGTGGCTCACTCAACAGCGCAACGGCGACCAAACTTCGATCAGTGGCGCGGGCGAAGTGGCTTGGCTCAATCCCTTCCATCCTCAAGTGCAGCAGTTTATTACTTCGCTCGTGGTCGAAGTGATGACTCAATATAATGTGGACGGGATTCAGTTCGATGACAATATGAGCCTGCCGCGTGAGTTTGGTTACGATCCGTACACTCGCGCTCTATATAAAAGAGAAACCAAGAAAGATGTCCCGAACAATCCAGCCGACCAAGCTTGGATGCGATGGAGAGCGAACAAGATCACGGCGTTCATGGTGCAATTGAAAAAGGCAGTTCGCGATCGTAAACCTAACGCGATCATTTCTATCTCTCCGAACTACTATGACTTCGCCTACAAGTTCCATCTGCAAGATTGGATCGCCTGGATACGACAAGGAATCGCGGATGAATTGATCGTGCAGGTGTATCGATCGGACTTGCAAAGCTTCATTCAAAAACTCACTCGCCCAGAAATTCAAATCGCCTTGCAGCGAGTTCCGACCGGAATCGGCATCTTTACTGGACAAAGAACGAATCCGGTTTCGATTCGCCAAATTCAGGAGCAAACTCAGGCAGCACGCGATCGCGGTTTAGGAGTTGCCTATTTCTACTACGAAAGTCTCTGGGATATCGCACCCGAACCCGCGAGTTATCGGCAGGCAGGATTTCAGGCGTTATTTCCAGAACCTGCTTATCGATCGTCGAGTCGGTAGGGAGTAGAGGGTGTGGGGTGTGGGGTGTGGGGTGTGGGGTGTGACAAGACAATCATCTCCCTACTCCCCACTCCCTACTTTTCTTTAGGGTGTCTTCTGAATTATGTAATGGATATGTGTCAAAATGTGAAGCGTGTGGATTACTTCTTCTCCGACTACTGCTTTAACTCCGACCGCCGTTGCCTTAGGAAACTTTGACGGCATTCATCTAGGGCATCGACAAGTCATCACGCCCGTCTTAGACAATGATGGGCAATCTCGTGCAACGGTGGTTACATTCAGTCCGCATCCAAAAGAATTTTTTAGTGGAGAACCACGATCGCTGATCACGCCTCAAGAAGAAAAAGTTCTCTATCTTGAAGAAATTGGCGTAGAGCAACTCGTTTTACTGCCGTTTAATCGAGAGTTAGCGAGCTTCACCCCGCAGCAATTTGTCGAAGAAATTTTGGTGAATCAACTTCAGGCGCGACAAGTAAGCGTCGGGGCTGATTTTTGCTTTGGATATAAGCGAACTGGAAATGCTGAGGTTCTAAAAGCGATCGCTGCAACTTTCGGGATTGGGGTGACGATCGTGCCTTTATTGAAATTCCACGGCACAAGAATTAGTAGTACTGCAATTCGAGAAGCATTGCTATCGGGACAGTTGCACACTGCAAATCGAATGTTAGGACGACCCTATCGCTTGATCGGGCAAGTGGTGACCGGACAACAAATCGGACGAACGATCGAGTTTCCAACCGCAAACTTACAACTCCTTGCAGATAAGTTAGTTCCTTGCCGTGGTGTGTATGGAGTCAGGGTTTCAGGGGTTGGGACAGAGCCAATTTTGGGAGTGATGAACATCGGCAACCGTCCAACCGTGAATGGATTGAGTCAAACGATCGAGGTTCATTTGCTCGATTGGTCGGGTGATTTGTACGGGAAAACGCTCACGGTTGAACTCGAAGAATTCATTCGACCAGAACAGAAATTTGCTTCTTTAGAAGATCTCAAAGCTCAAATTCACGCAGATTGTGAAACGGCAAGAACAGCACTGACCGCAATTTCTTGAGTTTTTTCGCCACTCTGAGAAACCGTGGGTATGATCAACGGGTCTTAACCCGGTAGGAGCATTTTATGAGAGAGCGGATTGAGCAATTAACACAGCATTTGAGTTTAGCGATCGTTGGTAAACAAGAAGCCATCCAACTTGTTTTGGTCGCGCTCTTGTCGGGTGGTCATGCTCTTTTAGAAGACGTTCCGGGAGTCGGTAAAACGCTATTGGCGAAATCGTTAGCTCGATCGATTAATGGCAGATTTCAGCGGCTTCAATGCACTCCGGATCTACTGCCAACCGATGTGACTGGAACGAATATTTGGAACCCTCGGTCGGGTGAATTTGAATTCATGGCGGGTCCAATTTTCGCGAATGTTCTGTTGGCGGATGAAATCAATCGCGCCACACCAAGAACGCAATCGGCACTGCTCGAAGTGATGGAAGAACAGCAAGTCACGATCGATGGAGTGTCTCGCAAAGTTCCCACTCCCTTTTTTGTGATCGCTACTCAAAACCCAGCGGAATATCAAGGCACATTCCCGCTACCCGAAGCCCAGATGGATCGATTTGCTTTGTCGCTGTCCTTGGGCTATCCGACCGAATCTGAAGAACTTCAGATGTTAGAACGATTGCAATCGGGCGATCGCGCTTCTGAGTTACCGCCCTGCATCAGTATTGAAGAGATTCGCGAACTGCAAGTGCTCTGTGCTCAAGTGCGGGTCGAATCCTCGCTTCAGCAATACATTTTGAACCTTGTCCGCGCTACTCGCCAAGATGAAGAAATCTTGCTCGGAGTCAGTCCCCGTGGAACGGTTGCACTTCAAAAAGCGGTTCAAGCTTTCGCCTTTTTACAAGGGCGAGACTATGCGACTCCGGATGATGTTAAAGCGATCTCGCCTTATGTTCTCTCGCACCGAATGATCGCAGCAAGTGGAAATCGAGCGCGGATGGTTGTCGATCGACTGTTGAGAACGATCGCGATTCCGTAGAATATCTTTATCGCGATCGGGCAAATGATGAATACGAAAGAATTATTGCTTCAAGAAATTAATCAAGCTCCCGATCCAATTTTGGATGAGGTACTAGATTTTCTGAGATTCTTGAAGGCAAAACAGCAACAACAAGCATTAGAAAATCAACTCGATCTAGAAGAAGCTCGTGCTGTGCTTGAAGAAATTGAGCAAGAAGGAACCATTTCTTGGGAGTCACTCAAATCCGAACTGAGTTGAGCAATTTCTCTAAATGCGGTAAATCGTGGTAGGCTGTGTCAAAAAAATTAGAGGAAAACGTTCAATTCTTCAGAAGTCTAGCTATAACTAAATATCGTTCAATGTTTCTGATTTTAGAAACGCTGCTGTGCTGAGTTGATCCCGTCTTGCAGGTTATCCCATGAGTGAAGCTGAAAACCCCAATCTCCCTTCCGAATCCGTCGAAGCAAACCCACCCGAAGAGGGCTGGACGACCGTGAACTTTCCAAATGCGATCGACATCAACACGATTCCCGAAGCTGAACCGGAACCCTCGCAAGTCGGACTCCGCATCCAAGATTTAGAACAACAAAATCAACGATTGCGATCGCGGGTTTCAGAACTCGAATTCTCACTCGGTGAAGCTCATGCGACTCTCAGAGCCGAAACGAAACGGTTAGAAACGCAACTCAGTACCCAACAAGCCGAAGCCGAACAGCGATCGATGCGAGAAACGCACCTGACGCAACAACAAGCGGCAATGATCGCCAAACAGCGTCAAGCTCTCGATGCGTCTCGTCAAAGATTGCAGGATCAAGAGGCGCAAATTGCACAGCATTTAGAGGCGATCGCGACCACTCAAGCAGAAGTGGCTCAGTTGAATCAAACCTTAGAGCAAGCGCATCAAGCTCAACAAAAACAGCAGATCTTGATTGAAACCTTGACTGCACAGCTTGAAACCAGTCAAGCTCAAGTCGCTCAACTAGAGCGCGATTGTGCCTTAACGAAACAGAAATACGATCAGCAAATTCAGGATTTACGTCAATCTGAAAATGCGTGTCGGGATTTGCGATCGCGTCTCCATCGTCAGCAACAATACACGCTGCAATTCAAAGCCGCGCTCGAAAAATGTCTCGATGTGACTGCGACTCAGAAAATCGAAGAATCAGTTGATCAAGCGATTTCTGAAGATGAATCGCGCTCTGAATCGATTGGATTTGTGAGAGCGCAACCTGTTCAACCCTGGTCTACAACGCTTGATTCTGATCCTTGGAACCTAGAACCTGTTTCGACAAACATTGCTGTACCCGCTGATAGCGTTTGGGCGACAGCTCCCGATGATGACAGTTTGTTTGAGGAAGAATCGATCGCAGCAGAAACGTTTGAGTTACCGGAAGAAGTGATCGAGGAATTTCAAATTCCCCAACCCGAACCGATCGTGATTCACCCGCCGTTGAGCTATATGATTGCTCGCTCAACTGAAGAAGCTCCAACGGTTCGCCACAATATCGATTTGTTTGTTCCGAGCGCGAGTCAGTCTGTAGAACCTCCAGCAGTTCAAGAGCCTATTCTAGAACCTGAAATCACTGTGATTCAGTCTATCTCAGTCGAAGAGTCAAGTCCTTTAGAAAGCGCAGCAGCAATCGAGGAAATCGCGGCAAATCCGTTTAATTTGGCATTGCCGCCTGCGGTTGAGCCGACGATCGCAGCACCCTCACCGTTTATTACGTTGAGCGATCGCGATCGTTCGACTGAACCGTATGTCGCGCCGACTTCAGAAAGCAGTCCTTCGCCTGTCGTCTATCCAGAGCGATCGCAGAAAAAACGGGAGTCTTTAGCGGCAGTTGAATTGCCGAGCTTTCCGCGATCGGGTCAGTAGCTACGGTTCGATCCCGCCCGGAGCTAAACCTCTGGGCTAATCGGCGCAACCCTACTTAAAGCAGGCTAAATCACAATTTTCGTGGCGCTCAGTGCCGTTCAGGGGACTTGCCTCTGTTAGCCCGGAGGTTCAGCTCCGGGCGGGTAAATGCGATCGATGGCTACTCTTCAAACACCCTCTAGGGGCATCCAACAATCAACTTGCTTTCGTCACTTGTAGAACTAACTGCATCACTTCCGATCGCGTTAATTTCTCCGCTCCCTGCTCCATCGCTTCTAAAGTTGCATGAGCCAGCATCAAAATAATTTGACAGAAATCTAAAGCTGGACTGGTTTCCGGCAGAGAAGCGACATAAGCATTCGCAAGTTCAAGCTGACGACGCGAATAAGCTTGCATTTGGTCATTTGTCCAATCCTTTGGATAAAAGGTGACTCCGCGTGTTTTGTCTTCGCCATGGTTGCGGAGAATGTTCACCGACTGCAAACCGCGCCCAAATCCCACCGCTTGAATCCGATCGGTCTTCGTGCCGTCATACCAAGCCCACAAATCCGATAGCATCAAGCCAACCGATGCCGCCACGCTGAACGTATATTGATTTAGTTCAGCTTCAGTCTCGATCGACCAGTTACAGTCCGCCCAGTACGCCATCCGATCGCTCATGGTTGAAATCGCTTCCCAGATTCGCGGCGCAATGTCTGAGGGAGCATATGAAAGCCATTCATCCAACCGCAGCGTCACTTCTTCAAGGTCGGACACCTGCGGTTCAAAAATCGGACGAAAATCTTCTGCTGTAAATCCGTGTTCTCCCGCCTGTAGCACCAGACTAATTTGCCGCAGCATTCGAGCCTTCACAGCGTTATCCAGCGTGGGATGGTCTTCGATTTGGTCGATCGCTCTCATACAGAGATACGCCGATGCAACCGCTTCCTGTAATCCATCAGGTAGCCGACTGATCGGAATATAAAACGTTCGACTCGTCTCCTTCAGCAAATCCAACGCGGTTCTTTTTAGGTTCATGTGATATTCACTCCTCTCTCGAAACTTTTATAACAGGTTGCGTTCTCGAAAAACTGTTTTGCCAGATTCGATGCGGCTAACTTAGAACAAATTGCGGTTCCGCAACAGTGTAGACAGACTACACCGATGCGGTAGACTGCCCGCAGCATGAGGACGATATGATGCAGTATTGGTTGATGAAATCCGAGCCAGACGTTTACTCGATCACCGACTTAGAGCGCGATCGCGTGACCCTATGGGATGGGATTCGCAATTACCAAGCCAGAAACTACCTGCGATCGATGAAATCGGGAGATGTTGCCTTTTTTTATCATTCCAATACAAACCCTCCTGGTATTGCTGGCTTAATGAAGATTGTGGAATCTGATCTCGTAGACCCGACTCAGTTTGATCCTGATAGCAAATACTACGACGCAAAATCGACCCCTGATTCTCCCCGATGGCAAACGGTTCGCGTTGAATTTTGGAAAACATTGCCGTTGATTTCATTAAATCGTCTGCGTGAAACTTTTACCCCTGAAGAATTAGCCGTTGTGCGTCAAGGCAATCGGTTATCGGTGCTTCCTGTCGCCGTAGAGATTGTCGATCGAATTTTGGCGCTAAGTTCTCAAGAAATTCCCAACTAAAGATGAAGCCGCTAGGATAGAATTGTTAAGCGTTTTTACGATTTCTTTCCACCCTAACGGTCGAATTTATGACTCTTCCCATTCGGAACGTTGCGATCATTGCTCACGTTGACCACGGTAAAACTACACTCGTCGATGCCCTACTCAAGCAGGCGGGAACGTTCCGCGAAGGAGAGGAAGTCCCGGACTGCGTGATGGACTCGAACGATCTAGAACGTGAGCGCGGCATTACGATTCTGTCAAAAAATACCGCGGTTCGCTACAAAGAGACGCTGATTAATATCGTCGATACTCCTGGACACGCCGATTTTGGCGGTGAAGTGGAGCGAGTTTTAGGCATGGTCGATGGCTGTCTGCTGATCGTCGATGCGAATGAAGGTCCGATGCCGCAAACTCGGTTCGTCTTGAAGAAAGCCTTGGAGAAAGGACTCAGACCGATCGTATTTGTGAATAAGATCGATCGTCCTCGTGCGAATCCGATGATTGCAGTCGATAAAGTGCTGGATCTGTTCATCGAACTCGGTGCAGATGATGACCAGTGCGAATTCCCTTACTTGTTCGGTTCTGGCTTGGCGGGATTTGCAAAGGACGCTTTAGAAGAAGAATCGAGCGATATGCAGCCGCTGTTTAATGCGATTCTGCACCATGTACCGCCGCCCGTTGGAGATGCCTCGAAGCCGCTTCAACTTCAAGTCACAACGCTCGACTATTCAGATTATCTCGGTCGGATTGTAATCGGTAAGATTCACAACGGCACGATCAAGATGGGGCAACAAGCCGCGATCGTGACGGAAACAGGCGCGATCGTTAAATCTAAGATCTCGAAGCTGATGGGTTTTGAAGGACTCAAGCGCGTCGATATTGAAGAAGCAACAGCAGGAAATCTGGTCGCAGTGGCAGGATTCGCCAATGCCAACATCGGAGAAACGATTACCGATCCCAACGATCCGCAAGCTTTACCGCTGATCAAAGTGGACGAGCCGACTTTGCAAATGACCTTCTCAGTCAACGATTCGCCGTTTGCGGGTCAAGAAGGCACGTTTGTGACCTCAAGACAATTGCGCGATCGCTTGTACCGCGAACTCGAAACCAACGTCGCACTCCGGATCGAAGACACCGATTCGCCGGATAAACTCTCGGTTTCGGGTCGGGGTGAATTGCACTTAGGCATTTTGATCGAAACGATGCGTCGGGAAGGCTACGAGTTCCAAGTGTCTCAGCCGCAAGTAATTTTTCGCGAGATCAACGGTCAACCTTGTGAGCCGTTTGAAACCTTGATTCTAGATGTTCCAGAAGAATCAGTCGGCGGCTGTATCGAACGCCTTGGACAGCGCAAGGGCGAAATGCAGGATATGCAGGTCGGAACTAATGGACGCACGAATCTAGAATTTGTGATTCCGGCGCGCGGTCTGATCGGCTTCCGGGGCGAGTGTATGCGATTGACACGCGGCGCAGGGATTGTGAACCACAGTTTCCTAGAATACCGTCCGATCAGTGGCGCGATCGAAGCGCGTCGTAACGGTGTTCTCATCTCGTTTGAAGAAGGGGTCGCTACCTTCTACTCGATGCAGAACGCTGAAGATCGCGGTGTGTTCTTTATCCGTCCGGGTACGAAGGTTTACAGAGGCATGATTTTGGGTGAGCACAATCGTCCTCAAGATCTCGAACTCAATGTCTGTAAGACGAAGCAATTGACCAACCACCGCGCATCAGGCGGCGAGGAATTGGTGCAGTTGAAAGAACCGATCGATATGAGTTTGGAACGCGCTCTTGAGTACATCGGACCCGATGAACTGCTAGAAGTCACCCCCGAATCGATTCGATTGCGGAAAGTGGCGAAGGCGAAGAAGTTAGCCAAGAAGTAAATCAGAAAACTAAATCGGGAGATCGAATTCGATCTCCCGATTTTTGGTTTGTCGGCTCAGTTGAGTTGAGACGTAAATTAGTCTACTTGCTGATTGCGATAAGCTAAAACAAGACAGATTTGTTTCTTAGTCATGGCACGAGACGTTTTTCATCAGCAGGTCAAAACAGCTTTAATCAAAGACGGCTGGAAAATAACGCACGATCCATTTACGTTAAAAATTGCGGAAGCGGTCAAAATTCAGATCGATCTTGGTGCAGAAAGTACGATCGCGGCAGAACGAGAGCAAGAAGCGATCGCAGTCGAAATCAAAAGTTTTGTAAGCGATTCTGAAGTTCATACCTTTCATACTGCGCTGGGGCAATATCTGAACTACTGTCAAGCTTTAGAAGAACAGGAGCCGAATCGTATCTTGTATCTTGCTGTTCCTAATGATACTTATCAAGACTTCTTTCAACTTGCATTTGTACAGCGAACGATCAAACGCTATCAGATTAAGTTAATTGTCTATGATCCAGTACAGGAGGTTATTCAGCAATGGATCAATTAGAACATTACCGCAACCTAGTTCAGCAGATTCTCACCGATCATGCAGATACGCCAACTGAGACTGTACAGCCTCAGTTAATCTTTGATACGACGCACGATCATTATCAGCTTAACTACGTCGGTTGGCAGGGAAGTCGACGGGTGTTTGGTCCGATTTTGCATTTGGATATTCAGAACGGAAAGATTTGGATTCAATACAATGGCACAGAAGATTCGATTTCAGAACGACTGGTCGAGTTAGGAGTGCCACGCTCTGATATTGTTATCGGGTTTCACTCGCCGTTTAAGCGTCAGTTCAGTGGATATGCGATCGGATGATGAGCAAAGATTTTTGAACTACCGTTCGATTGCAATTTCCCCGTCTGGCTTCACCCAGGCAATCTGAGAAATCCGCCGCTGGTGTGCATATTCTCGAATTTCGTCAGGCGTTCCACAACTGAGATCAACCTCAACGCGATCGCCCATTTTCCTCAACTTCCGAGCATGAGCAAACGCCAATTGCGGATCATCTGACACCACGAGCCAATCACACGATCGCGTTTGTTTCGGTAATTGTCCTGTCGTCAGTAAGACTTGATGCAAGTTCTCAAGCTGGAGGGAAAACCCGATCCCCGGAATCGATTCGCCTTGAGGATGAAATTGACCGAGTAAGCGATCGTATCTCCCCCCTTGTCCAAGTACAACTTGACCGGATTGTGTCACCACCTCAAAGACAATCCCGGTGTAGTAGTCGAACGTCCGAATCAAACTCAAATCTAGAACAATTCGCACATCAACGCTGGCTTGCAGAAGTTCGATCAACGATTTGAGGTTGTTAACGCTTTCTCGCTCAGTTTCGTTTAACTCTAAGCTGCTAACTTTCTGGAGCACGTCCGCAGGTTTGCCACGGAGATCGAGCAGGAGTAACGCTCGATCGCGATCGGTATCCGATAAAGGCAGAGATTCCAGTGCTAATCGATCGAGATGTGCGATCGCACTCCGAACTTTCGGGCGAATCGCTTCGGGGAAGGCAGACAGGAGCGATCGTGTTAATCCCGCTTCTCCGAGAATTAACTGCCCAGACAGTTCTACACTCTTCAAACAATCAAGCAGAAGTAGCAGAATTTCGGCATCCGATCGCAGTCCTCCGCCTCCGAGGAGTTCTACACCCGCTTGATAAAATTCCTGCTGGCGACTGTGACTGCCTTCTTGAGCGCGACGAAAAATATTCGCGTTGTAGTAGAGCCTTTGAGGAAAACTACTGCTTGCAAGACGAGTAGCAACGGTACGAGCGATTGAGGCTGTGAGTTCGGGACGCAGACCGAGCGGGTCTTCTTCGAGTTGGTGTAGTTGGATCACCGTGGAACGCTCGATCGCACCACCTGCCATTAGCGTATCCAATCGTTCTAGCGTCGAAGTAATAATGCGGTGATAGCCCCAACCGTGAAATACCTGCTGAAGCCGATCTTCTATCCAACGTTTTTGGGCGACATCCAGGGGCAGGAGGTCGCGACTCCCTGCGGGGGGCTGGTAAACCATTGATTCTGTACTATGCGAGGTTACTTTTTCTTGCCGAAAAGACCGCCAAACAGACCGCCGCTCGGTTTTGTCGTTGAAGATGTCGAGGCTTTGAGGGCAGGTTTCGCGGCGGGAGGGTCGAGTTTTTGTTTGCCCTCCAGCGCGATCGGATCTTGCGGGTCGATCGCGATCGCTTTGGTGAAATGAATCTTCGCCATCGTCGGTTGATTTTGCCGCAAATATACCATGCCCATTAAACTGTGACAGCGGCTACTGTTTGGCTCAATTTTTAAGGCATCTCGCAATTCTATCGTTGCTTGAGCATAATTTCCCTTCGCCATAAATCCTTCTGCCCGACGATAAAACTGATCGTTGAGCGATTCGACCTTGGGCTGACTCGGTTGTGTGGGCGCTTTGGTCGCGGTTTGGGTCGAACTCGTGGTGTAGATTTGGCTCTTGGCTTGGCTATTGTCCGAGTTGCCTTCTCTTGAGATTAAATATGCCAGATTGAGTTCACTAATCTGGCTGGTGAGTTCGATCGCTTGATCCAATTGTTCGTATTGACGATCGGATAAATCTTTCAGCGCGGTTCGATAGTAATAGTCGGGATTGCTTGAGGACAAGAGCTGCTTGGCAAGACTGCTACCGAAGTCTAGATCGCGCCGTTTTTGGGCGGCTCCTTGTCCTTTCATTTTGAGCACTAGCAGGTGATCAGTCCGGGTTTTGTCCTGCGAAAGATGTTGCCATGCCGGATTAACGAGTTTTGATAACAGTTGTTCGGCAAGCTGTTTATCGCTCTCGGTTCCGGCTGAACAGCTATCAGGATGAAGGCAACGGGCAATCTTCAGGTATTGTTTGCGGATTTCTTTCACTTCTGCTTCGATCGAGACTCCTAAAATCGCATGATAGTCGGAGAAGTCAAGCAGAAATAAGCCGCGATCAATCTGAAAACTCATTGGGTTAACCTGTGATTTCAAGGAACAATGGGGTGAACGTGCCACCGTCTTTATAGTTCCTTCAAATCTCCAAAGCGCGACAGTCAGAAAGGAATCTATTTCCGCGGCACATCGGTTACACGCCAACTGAGCTTGAGATTAATCCAGAAATTCCAGAACGTCACTAACACGATCGCAATCAGGTTCGCGACATAGCGATTGATTCCGAACGCATTGTAGAGCAGATTCAAAATCAAGACATTCAGAATCAAGCCCATCAAGCAAATGACGTTGAACTTGATAAAGCGCTTGAATCGCGTCCGATTGCCTCGCTGACTGCGCGAAATGTCTCCGAACGTCCAGAGATCGTTCCAAAGGAAGTTATTGACGATCGCCAATTCCGAAGCGATGATTTTACTCCGCGTCAAGTTCCAAGCCAAAGTCGTTGGATCGCTGAGCAGATAAAGCACGATCATATCGACGAAGACACCGCTAAATCCGACCAAGCCGAATCGTAAGAAGCGTCCCAACTGGAATTTCTCGCGCAGTCGTCCGATGCGTCCGCGCGATCGCAGTTTGCCTAAGTGCATCAAATATTCGACGTACTGCTTCCAAGTGACTTTACTTTCGCCTTCTTGACGTTCTTGGAAGACATAGCCCACTTCGGTGAGGCGATCGACGCGACCCCGACCGAGGACTTCTAAGAGAATCTTGTAGCCCAATGGACTCATGAGACAATCCGCGATTGCGCTGCGTCTCACCATGAAGTACCCACTCATCGGATCAGACACCCGCCCGACGACGCTCGGTAAAATAACGAGTCCGATCAATTGCGCTCCACGAGACAGCATCCGGCGAATCAAGCCCCAATCGCTCGTGCCGCCTCCCTCAACGTGACGACTAGCGACGGCAAGATCGGCACCATTTTGCACCGATTGAACCAGTTTCAAGAGCACTTCTGGAGGATGCTGCAAATCACCGTCGATCACACCGAGGATTTCTCCCCGTGCGGCTTGCCATCCTCGAATCACAGCAGTCGATAATCCACGTTCATCCTGTCGCCGCATTACGCGCAAATTTGGAAACTCAGCGGTCATTTGCTGCGCGATTTCCCAGGTGCGATCGGGACTATCATCATCGACAATGATCAACTCATAATCGTTCGGCAACGCATGATCGAGCAGACTCGACAATACTCGCACTACCTGTTCAACGTTCCGCCCTTCGTTGTAAGTCGGAACCACGAGCGAGAAAGCGATCGGCTTTGTCGATGACTCGATTTCCGACGTGTAAGGGATTCGTAATGCACCGGAGGGCGGCAGAAGCAAGGAAGGAGGGACAATCATGCGGCAATTTGAGTAGGACGACAGAGGTTAGCGGGCAGTTTGATACAGGTTGAGTTGAAACTCATCTAGGCTCATCGTTCCCTTAAGGGATTGAGTCTTAGCGATCGAGAATCGTTCCTCTAAAACTTGCTGAATGCGTTGACGTTCTGCGGTCGTAGCAGGCAAAGACCAAACCGGATCAGCACTTTCAAGCCAAATCACTCGTTGATAACTAGATTGGTTGAGTGCGGCTTTGAGACGGGTCGCGAGTTCACTCGCAGGCTGAGCCAACAGATCGACGCGGCTGGTGGACGGAATGTAATACGCCAGACGATTGACGTGTCCCCAAGCTTTTGAATCCATTGCAATCAGCACCGGAGCCGAATCGAGTTGTACCATCTCTGCCACTTGATGAAACACCGATCGCGTTCTTAAAGTCAAATCTCCCGTGTCGATCGCGAGATAGAGCAACAGTAGCAAAAGGGCTACGATGCCTTGATGCGCCTTAAGTTGTCGAATTGCAATCGTCATCAGCAATAAACATCCTGGTAGCACAAAAATCAGCGCCCGACCCCAACCGAATCCCAGCGTGTACTTTCGCGTCAAAACATCGACACAAAACGCTAGGAGCAGGGGAAATATACTCATCCCCAACGCTACCGTCAAGCGCCATTTTTGACCAGACTTCCAAAGGTAGATCACAGCCGCTCCTAGTCCGACACTGGCAAAAAGCCCGACTAGTGCGATGATCCCCGTCGATAAGTTCGTTGCCCAATCGCCGATAACTAACTGCGCCCCTACCGTTTGGAGGAGATCTTGAAGGTGTAAAAAGGCAGGGTTGCCTTCTCGCACTCCAAATCGATCAAGGTCAGCATTTCGTAACTGTTTCAACGTGCCGGAAATCGCCCAAGGAAGTGTGAGCATTCCCGCGATCGTCATTCTCAGTCCATGCTGAATCCAATGTTTGCGATCCAATACCAGAATCAATCCTGCCAAGACCACAACCCAGTAGGCAAATAGATAGAACGTCAGCAAGCCGAATACGATCGACACAATAAATGTAATTTGCCACTTCCAACGCGGACGAGAAACGATCTCAAGCAATGCCCATACGCTGAGGATCGCCCACAAGACGAGCGGCGTATACATTCGGACATTCAGCGAATGAAATAAATAAAAAGGATTTGTAGCCAACAGTGCCGCAAATAAAAGACCGCCCCGACGATCGATCAATTTCTGCCCTAGTCCGTATGCTGCCGTGATCGCGCCCACACTCCAAAGCGTGGGTAAACTCCTCATCGCGATTTCGCTATTGCCAAACAACCGAAGCCAAAAGTGTTGCGTCAAGAAAAAGATTGGGGGATGGGGTTCTCCGCTATAAAGACCACGAACCAAACCCTGGAGCGTTTTCGCGATCGCACTAATCGAACCTTCAGACGGCAAACTTAAGAGAGCGGTTAACTGAGACAGTGCGATCGAACTTTCTTCGGGAAGTGAGTACTTGATTTTCTGACCCGTGGAAAGCAGAAGCGAGAGAACTTCGTCATACCAGAACTCGCGAGTGCCGAGATTCAAGAGACGGAAAACAAGACCGAGCGCGATCGCACAACTGAGTAATATTTCTAACGTTAAACTTTTTCGCCAGTAGAGCAGAACCGATCGATGAATCATAGTTCGAGGCGGTAGAGGGCTGCAATTAGTCTTCCCGATTTAGGGTTCTCGGCTATGATTCAAGTGCTTAATTTGACAGCAATACTTAGAGTTGTCCGGTTTCTATGGCAAAAAAGCGCAAAGGTAAATCCTCGATCGAAACGGATGCAACGCTGACGTTGAAGGAGCGTTTAGCCGAAAAGCGTAAAGCGATTCAGGCACGTAAAGCAGCGGTGAACTTCATTTCGATGGCGACGATGATTTCGCTCGTGGTGGGAATGGCGCTCTTTGCGATCGCAGGAGTCAAAGGAGCAGGCGGCGGATTTGCAGGCATTCTCACATTGATGCTGTCGTTTAAGTTTCCGTGGCACGCACTCCACGCCTTTATGATTTACATGCCGTTCGGCGGCACGATCACTTATGCAACGGTCGGAAACAATCCCTTGATGCAGTTGGCGAAAGATGGGATGTATATTCCTGCCTTAATTGCAATTTATCAGTACTGTAAGCAGCATAAGCTCGCGATGATCGTTCCCAAATCGCTTAAAACGCCGCTGCTGCTGCTGTTTGTCTATTGTATTTTGGTGCTGTTGTTTGTGAATGGAGCACAACAGTTCACAGGTAAACCTTCTGAAAAGCCGATTTTCATGGGAATTTTGGGCTTGAAAGTTTTACTGGGATATGTACCTTTGATTCCCTGCGCCTACTATTTGATGAAGAAAAAGCAGGATGTCTACAATTTGATGCGAATTACCGTTGTGGTTGTGATCATCTGCTGCGGGTTGGCGTTTGTCCAGTACATGATGCTGAAAACGGGACGCTGCAAAGGAACGGTGGGTGAAGGCGCAGACCTCTTCAAAGCGTCACTCGATGCCCGTTGCTTTGTCGGTGGCTCACTGCTGTACACCCCAGAACAAGGTGTGATCCGGCTTCCAGGAACATTCGTTGCACCGTGGCAGTGGGGCTGGTACTTGATTTCGAGTGCGTTTACGACGTTTGCGGTGACGTTTTTCGATCGCAATTTCGTTTGGAAGATCATCGGCGGCATTGGAATGCTGCTGACGATCGTGATGGCGGTGATTTGCGGACAGCGGATTGCGTTGATGCTGGTACCTGTGATGATTGTGATTCAGCTATTCACGACCGGGCAGATCGCAAACCTGAAGCGATTTTTACCGATCGGGGTTGGACTCGCAGGCGCGATCGTGGTTGCAATGGCATCAAATCCCGCTGTTGTTCAGGAGCGTCTTGATAGTGCGGTGAGTCGGTGGAATGCTTCGCCGCCGGATGCGTTTATCACTGAACAGTTCAATATGGTGGTTCGTGGCGCGACGCTGCTCGGAAATGGATTGGGACGCGCTACGAATTCCGCACGAGCAATGGGAGACACGCAACTGATCGAGACGTATTATCCAAAAGTGATGTATGAGATTGGTCCGATCGGGGTGATTCTGTTCTTGGTACTGGTAACGGCGTTAACGATCGCTTGTTTTAGAGCGTATCGATCGGTCAAAGACAAGAATCTCCGAGGATACGGAGCAGTTTTCTGGACGTTCGTTTTGGTGATTAGCTACAACACCTATTACTATCCATTGGATGTCGATCCAGTTGCAGTGTATTACTGGTTTTTTGCCGGAGTTGCGCTGAAGTTACCAGAACTCGATCGATTAGAACCGATTCCGATTGAAGATCCGAAGAAAAAGAAGAAACGGCGGCGATAAGGGCTAGTTTTGCTGACTGACCAAGTTTTCGAGGGTAGCACTAACTTTGGTAGCTGCTTTATTCATGAATCGATTGAATCTCACGACCGGGCTAGGAGATTTGAGCGATCGCGGTTTTTCGACAGGATTTTTGAGAAAACGGTAATGAAGAAAAACTTCTGCATAAGGGATCTGTACTGCTTCTCCTTGGGAAAGGCGAGCGAACTCGATCGAAGAATACCCCATATAGTGAAGGCGATGAATCGGCTTTAATCCGTCTTTGTTGTACAGCAGATGGTCACGCACCACAAACGGATCGATATTGGCACAGTTTCCGGTGCGGTCTTGTCCGTCAGTGCTAAGGGTGAAGTTAAACGTGGGTCGATCGAGTCGCAAGGTCAGGTAGCTGAATAGATCGGCATCACACCACCAGGATTTCTCGTTAATCCAGGCAATCTCTTGATTCTGAATAAGATGTTGCTTGAGTACGACTTGATCTTGTGCGTTTAGTAGTCCACGTTTAGAACCAAAGAAGCTAGAGCAATGGATTTTCGTCCGGGCTTCTGATTCGAGTAGTCCAAGGTCTTGCTGGACAAGCGAAAAATCAAAAGCGGCAACTGGCGTTGCTTTTGCGTGTTCCCAGTCGTCGAAAACAAAATCGTATTCACGCAGTTTTGCAAACACTTTGTCTAAAGGCTGCATCGCTAAACTGTCGGCATCGTAAAACACAAACTCCTCAGCCGGACCATCGAATGCGGTCATCTTTCTCATTAACGGGCTTTTGTACCATTTAGGGCGCTTAAAGGATGCTTGTTTTGTAATCGGATGGGCTGCCCAAACTTCTTCTGTAAAAGCATCCCATCGATCGATTGACTCTTTGTTTTCGTAGAAGATTACATTCTTCCTCGTGTCAATTTCTCGCTTTACGCGATCGCAGTGCTGATTGTAAGGAATGACGTAGATGGGAATTTCAGGGCTGACATTTGCCTCAATGCTATTGATTAAACCGATGAATTGATCGTAGACAGCATCGTTGGCTAGGGTATAAATTCCACGAGATGACATGATAGGAAGCCTCATCAGTAATCGGTTCCTTTCATCGTTCCCAGATTGTTGAGTTGCTAAAACTCGATCGATTAGAACCGATACCCGTCGGAGATCACAAGAAAAAAAAGAAACGAAAGCGATAAAATTGCGCTTTTAATCACCAATTTCGTGTTGTTTGTAATGAAAATCGCGTTTTTTTGTTACAAATCGCGCTTGTCGTTAGAAACGTTACGATTTTTCGTTACAAATCGCGCCTGTCGTTAGGAACGTTACGATTTTTTGTTACAAATCGCGCCTGTCGTTAGGAACGTTACGATTTTTTGTTACAAATCGCGCCTGTCGTTAGAAACGTCGCGCTTGTCGTTAGGAACGTCGTGCTTGTCGTTAGGAACAGCGCGATTTTTGCAGCTAAGGGTTAAAGTTTGCTTGTCTGGGAACACTAACGGCGTTGTTTCCGAGCCGCGTTATGACTCAGCCCTTTATTTCTGTTGTCATTCCCACGTATGGGCGGGAAGAGCCGCTACGCGAAACGCTAATTGATGTTTTGAAGCAGGATTATCCGAACTACGAAGTGCTAGTCGTGGATCAAACGCCTGTACACGAACCAGATATTCAACAGTTTCTAGAAGAACTTGCCCAAGTGGGAAAGATTCAGTGGTTCAGGCTCGATTGGGCGAGTTTGCCGGGGGCGAGAAACTATGCGGTGCGTCGATCGAAGGGTGAAATTCTCGTGTTTATCGATGACGATGTGCAGCTTGAACCCGGTTATTTAACCGCACATGCGAGAAATTATCAGCGATCTGAGATTGGCGCGGTTGCGGGACGAGTGTTCGATCGTATGAAGTTAGCCGACTTTGAGCCGGGATTAGAAATTCAAGACTTGCCGCCCGAAGCACACGATCCGGGAATTGCTTGGTATCACTTGAACTTAGTTCACACCGTAAAACCGCAGCAAGTTTTAAGCGCTCGTGGCTGCAATATGTCTTACCGTCGTGAAGTTTTTGAGAAGCATAACATCTGGTTTGATGAACGATTCCGGGGGAGTGCAGTTCGCGAAGAATCCGATTTCTGTCTCAAGTTACAAAAAACTGGATTGATGATTTGGTACGACCCGGAAGCCTCATTAGTGCATTTAGGAGAAGAAACAGGCGGCTGTCACGATATCAGTACTAAATCACTGAAATATCAAATGACGTTTTATCACAATCACTTTTTAATGGGCTTGAACAATCTCACCGTTTCACAAGCCGCACGATTCTTTTTCCGCTTATTTGATTGTCATGTATTAGGTCGTCCGCCCTGTCATAAGAGCGGTTCGCCGATCAAGATCATCACGCGATTTGGATTCTACACATTGGGCTTTTTGAGTGCGATCGCAACCGTCATTTGCTCTTTCTGGGATAACGGACAAGTTTACACCCGTCAAGATGAGGTGAAACGATGAAAATTCTCGTTGTCAGTCATTCGTATATTGTTGATTTGAACTGCGAAAAGCTCAAAGCTTTGGCGAATCTAGAATCAGGAATCGAAGTCACGATCGTGATTCCGAAGCGATGGAAACCGGGCGGCGTGATGAAAGATACGATCGAGACTCGCTACCGAGAAGAAGGCTCTTTCCGAGTTGTCCCCGTTTCTAACTTCAGCCAAAACAATCAAGGCTTACTCACCTTCGGAGCCGAGTTAATTCCATTACTTAAATCTTTCAAACCGGACATTATTCAAGTCGAACAAGGTGCAAAATCCCTTGCATACGCGCAATTCATCACGTTCAATAAGGTATTAAACCTCAAGGCGAAGAACGTCTTTTTTACTTGGTGGAATTTGCCTTATACGTTGAGATTTCCGGTTTCATTGCTTGAAGCTTACAACCTGAAAAATACAGATGGAATTATTGCTGGAAATCAGGACGGAGCAAAAATTTTACGCGATCGCGGTTTTCTCAAAAAAATGAGCATCATGCCGCAATTAGGTGTGGATGATTCGCTTTTTTGTCCGCAACCCCAGACAGAACTTGCCGCAAAGTTAGGAATTCAAGCCAATGATTTCGTTGTGGGATTTGTTGGGCGATTTGTGCCAGAAAAAGGAATTCTGACGTTAGTGAAAGCGCTGGAAAGATTGCGCGATCGCACTTGGAAACTGCTCTTACTCGGACGTGGTGAACTCAAGTCAGAAATTCAACAGCAAGCGGAACGATTTAGATTTGTCGATCGTTTAATCTGGGTCGAAAGCGTTCCTCATGCTGACGTCTATCGCTATATCAATTTGATGAATACGTTGGTGTTACCTTCTGAAACAACGTATCAATTTAAAACCTTGACTTCCGCGGGTTGGAAAGAACAATTTGGACACGTTTTGATCGAAGCAATGGCATGTCAAGTTCCGGTCATTGGTTCTGATTCGGGTGAGATTCCGAATGTGATTGAACAAGCAGGATTGGTGTTTCCTGAAGGGAATGCCGAGGAACTAAGCAATCGACTCAAGCAGCTCATCGACGACAGGAATTTCGCTGAGGAGTTAGGTCAGCGTGGATATCAAAGAGCGATCGCGAAATATGCGAATCGGGCTTTGGCAAAGGAATTATTGGAATTTTACCGATCGCTTTAACCTATGAAAATCCTACAGATCGTGCCGTCAGTCTCTCTTGTTTATGGTGGTCCAAGTCAGATGGTTTTAGGACTATCAAGCGCGTTATCAGAAGCAGGGATCGAAGTGACGATCGCAACTACCGATTCAAACGGCGATGTCGGACAAGCCCCGCTTGATGTTCCTCTAGGCGTTCCCATTGCTCAAAACGGCTACGAAATTCTCTACTTTCGCTGTTCGCCGTTCCGCCGTTATAAATTCTCGATCGACCTTCTCCAGTGGCTTTCTAAAAGCGCTCACACTTACGATGTGGCTCACATTCACGCGCTATTTTCCCCGGTGAGTTCTTGCGCGGCTGCGATCGCTCGATCGCGTCAACTCCCCTACATTCTCCGCCCACTCGGAACCCTCGATCCCGCTGACCTTCAGAAAAAACGCCATCTCAAACGCCTATACGCTGCGCTTCTAGAACGCCCAAATCTGTCAAAAGCTGCCGCCGTTCATTTCACTAGCGACCAAGAAGCGAAAATTTCAGAGCGGTTTAATACCGTCACTCGTGATTTAGTGATTCCGCTCGGTGTCAGTCTGCCACCTTCTAACTCCAGTTCAATTCGTGAAAAGTTCGGCATTCCAAGCAACAAGCCAATTTTGCTCTTCATGTCGCGAGTCGAGCCGAAAAAAGGCTTAGACTTGTTGATTCCTGCTTTAGAGAAACTCGATCGAAATTTCCATTTCGTTCTCGCGGGCGGCAACCCTCAAGATCCGATATACGAATTAGCAATCCGTGATCGCATTCAATCCTCTTCGCTCAAAGACAAAACCTCGATCGTCGGTTTCATCACTGGAGCCGAAAAAACCGCTTTACTTGAAACCGCTGATCTATTCGTTCTCCCTTCCTACTACGAAAACTTTGGAATTGCTGTCGCAGAAGCGATGAGTGTCGGAACGCCTGTCGTAATTTCTGATCAAGTACACATTTGGAATGAAATTGAGCGATCGCACTCCGGCTGGATCTGTTCTTGCACTGTCGAAAGCCTGACTCAAACTCTAAACGCAGCGATGCACGATCGATCCGAGCAACTCCGACGCGGCAAAAACGCGCAAATCCACGCCAAAGAAAACTACAGTTGGAACGCGATCGCCCAACAAATGATCACCGCTTACGAAAACATTCAACGCGCCAACAATAGATCCGCAAACCCGTAAAGGCTCACCAACAATAGCAACGTTGCCATCACCTGAGTCGGACGCGGACGAATTGCCGGAATCAACGCCTCGCGCACCAAAATCGACGCGCAAGCCCCAACCGTTAACACCAATCCCAACAGCAAATACGCCAACTCTGATTGAGCAATCCACACGCTAAACAGCACCATCGACAGTGCCAGCATCAGCGTCTCAATCAACTGGGGAGGATTCTCCAGGCTCATAAACTCGATCGTGTGCCAAAAACTCCGCCACTGCTGCATAGATCTTCCCCACGCCAAAAAACTTGTCATGACTTATCTTTAGCAGTTTGGTAAAGTTTTTTTCAAGTCCGCGATCGCACTTTCGGTCTCCACTTGCGGAAACGCTCGATAAAATCGACTGACGCTTAAGAAAGGATCGGGAGCCGCCAACACTAAAACGCGATCGCAATAATCATACAAGCGTTTGACCAAGACCGCCGGAGCCACAGGCGCACAAATCCAAATTTCTTTAGGTTGCTGTTCTCGAAGGGCTTGCGCTGCCACAGAAATCGTCATTCCAGTCGCTATTCCATCATCGACCAGTAAGGCAATCTTTCCTGCTGCGGTGACGTTTGGACGATCGTGAAATTGCTCAAGTTGTTGTTTCGCTTTACTTTGAGCGCGTTCGACTGCTTCCTGCCAACCGGGAAGTTTGGAGTTGAGCGATCGCAAAATATGCCCATCCGCAGTGACGGCTCCGATCGCTAATTCTGGATCGTGCGGACGAGTAATTTTCTTAGCAACGAGAATATCTAAAGGACAACCAAGCGCCTGAGCAATTTCAGCCCCAATCCCAATGCCCCCACGCGGCAAAGCGTAAACCACAAAGGACGCTTCAACAGATTGGGATTCTTTTAGAACAAGTTCGGCAAGTTGACGAGCGGCATCGGCTCGATCGTCAAACAAAATGGCATCCGGAGACAATTGCGGCGAAGACATCGTTCCTCCTGCCAAACCTAAGAGCTAATCTCAGCTTAGATCAGGGTTCTTGATTCGGCTAAAGACTTACGCTTCGCCTTCTAAATCCTTCATCCGAACGCGCACCGAATTCGCGTGAGAATGTAGTCCTTCAGCAGTGGCAAGGGTATCAACGGCACTCGCGACTTTTTGAAGTGCGATCGGCGAATATTGAATCAAGCTAGAGTGCTTCAAAAACGTCTCAACGCCAAGCGGTGAGGCATACCGAGCCGATCCAGAAGTCGGAAGCGTGTGATTTGGTCCAGCCAAATAATCACCGACCGCTTCAGGAGTCGAATCACCCAAGAAGATCGCGCCTGCGTGTCGAATGTTTTGCAGCAATTCCCACGGATCAGTGACTTCGAGTTCTAAGTGTTCGGGAGCGAATTCGTTTGAAAGTTCCGCCGCCGCTTCCAAAGATTCGACGACAATCACGATTCCGTAATGCGCGATCGCTTTCTCGGTCAAAATCCGACGCGGATGATCAATCAACTGCTGTTCTACTTCATCTACGACCTTCCGCGCTAAGGTCGAATCGGTAGTGATCAGAATCGAAGCCGCCATTGCATCGTGTTCTGCTTGCGCCAACATATCCGCAGCCACATGAGTCGGATTCGCCGTATGGTCTGCGATTACCAAAACTTCTGAAGGTCCCGCCAGCGAATCAATCCCAACCGTTCCATAAACGAGTTTTTTCGCCAACGTGACATAAATATTGCCAGGTCCCGTGATGACATCAACCTTAGGAACCGTTTCAGTTCCGTAAGCCAATGCGCCGATCGCTTGCGCTCCCCCAACCCGGTAAATCTCCGTCACGCCTGCTTCCTGAGCTGCAACCAGCACTGCTGGATTGATGGACTTATCTTTTCCGGGCGGTGTCACCATTGCGATTCTGGGCACTTGAGCCACGATCGCGGGAACCGCATTCATCAAAACCGTACTCGGATAGCAAGCTTTTCCACCCGGAACATATAAGCCCGCACGATCGACAGGCGTATACCGTTTTCCAAGCACAACTTCATCATCGCCAAAATGCACCCAACTTTTCGGGACACGCTGACGGTGAAACGCTTCAATTTGCTGACGCGCCAGACGAATCGCCGAAAGGAGTTCACCCGAAACCTGATGGTACGCATCTTCGAGTTCACGCGCACTCACTTTTAATTCTTCAGGCGTTAATTCTTGTTGATCAAACTCTAGCGTATACGCCAACAATGCCCGATCGCCTTGTCGTTTGACGCTTTGCAGTACCTCCCGGACTGTCGCTTCCTTATGAACAACTTGATCGTCGTGAGTGCGATCGCAAATGCGTCGCAGTTCAGATCTTGCCTCAGCCCACTGAGTAATAATTCGCAGCATGGAGTTAGAAGTGTCAGTCGTGAAAGAACCCGTCCGAGATGATGCAGGGTTTGAATGATTCTAACGATCTCGCGCCTAAATTGGGGAGCTTCGTCTCGTCTTTATTTAGCTTAACCTGGATTTTGATGATTCAGACACGATCGTTGGTCAACGATGCTATAGTATTTTATCTGACTATTTTTTCTGTCCATTCTAGAAGCTTTCCAAGAGTCACCGTGGCAAATATCAAATCTGCTAAAAAGCGCGTCGAAGTCGCTGAACGTAATCGTCTGCGAAATAAATCCTACAAGTCAGCGATTAAAACGCTGATGAAAAAATACTTTTCGGCTGTAGATCAGCTTGCGGCAAATCCGTCAGATGAAGCAAAAAAAGCAGTTGATGAAGCAATGTCCGCTGCTTACAGCAAGATCGATAAAGCTGTAAAACGGGGTGTTTTGCATCGCAATACTGGCGCTCGTCGTAAAGCTCGTCTTGGTCGTGCCCTGAAGAAGCAAACCGCAGCAGCTTCCTAAATGCAACTGATCGATACCCATGTTCATATCAATTTCGATGCATTCAAGCCTGACTTGGATGCGATCGCACTGCGCTGGCGTGAAGCAGGGGTTGTTCGTCTCGTTCATTCCTGCGTAGAGCCGTCAGAATTTGATGAAATTCGATCGCTTGCCGATCGCTTTCCCGAACTCTTTTTCGCGGTGGGACTCCATCCGTTAGATGTCGAGGAAAAGTGGTCGAATGATTCGGTTTCGGAAATTCTGAAACTCGCGCAATCCGATCAACGAGTGGTCGCGATCGGGGAAATGGGCTTGGATTTTTTCAAGGCAGAGAATCGGGATCAGCAAATCGAAGCGTTTCGGGCGCAGTTAGCGATCGCGAAACAATTAGATTTGCCTGTGATCATTCACTGTCGCGATGCTGCTGAAACGATGGCGCAAGTCTTGAGGCAGTTTTGCCAAGAACACGGACAAGTGAAAGGCGTGATGCACTGCTGGGGTGGAACTCCTGAAGAAACTGGATGGTTTCTCGATTTGGGGTTTTACATCAGTTTTAGTGGAACGGTGACGTTTAAGAATGCGAAGCAAATTCACGAATCAGCGCGAATTGTGCCAAGCGATCGTGTTCTCATCGAAACCGATTGCCCGTTTCTGGCTCCGGTTCCCAAGCGCGGTGAACGGCGGAATGAGCCTTCCTACGTTCAGTATGTGGCGCGTCAGGTGGCAGATTTGCGAGAAGTTTCGGTGGAGCAATTAGCGGCTGAAACGACTCGAAATGCTTGTCAATTATTTGGGTTGACGGTTTCTGAACTTGTGACAGTTTGAGAAGGTTGGGGATTTCCTCGCTTCGTTGCTTGTCCGCCCTGAATTCTATTCCGGGGCAGCGCAAATTTACGATCGCGTTTCATTTGCCTTCAAAACCCAAGAATTGATCACACAAATTTCTCGAATCGTCAAGACACAAAATGAAAAACTTGCGCCATAATGAGAGGAGTGCGAAAATTACCAGGCTAAAAAATTGATCACCCTCGACCTGTTGACTCCTCAACGTTTCATTTAGAAGACGTTGATTTAAACGAATCAAGGCTTCGCGGCTCACCTTTTTCGTTCCCATCTTCAGACATCTTGGAGGCTCAACTGGCTACTACCCGTTCACTTAATTGAATATTTCGTTAGTTTTGGGATTCCTAAGAAGCCCAAACTTTTTGCATTGACATATTTTTGCAATTACCGTAAAATCTGGGATTCGCGATCGCCCGCGACCCTTCAGAGGAGACGCATGACTGAGCAGCTGACGACCTACAACACTCCCGCCTTCGTGTTACCGGATCTAGTCGAGATTCAGCGGGCAAGCTTCCGCTGGTTCCTCGAAGAAGGCTTGATCGAAGAACTCGATAGTTTTTCGCCTATTACTGACTATACCGGGAAGTTAGAACTTCATTTTATCGGGAAAAACTTCAAGCTGAAGCGCCCGAAGTACGATGTCGATGAAGCAAAACGCCGGGATAGTACTTACGCCGTTCAGATGTATGTTCCCACGCGCCTCATCAACAAAGAGACTGGGGAAATCAAAGAGCAAGAAGTGTTTATCGGTGACTTGCCGCTGATGACCGATCGCGGTACGTTCATCATCAACGGTGCAGAACGGGTGATCGTCAATCAGATCGTCCGTAGCCCTGGCGTGTACTACAAATCGGAAACCGATAAGAACGGTCGTCGAACTTACAACGCGAGTTTGATTCCGAACCGAGGCGCATGGCTGAAGTTTGAAACTGATAAGAACGACTTGGTTTGGGTGCGGATCGATAAAACTCGGAAACTGTCGGCTCAAGTGCTCCTCAAAGCATTGGGTCTGACCGATAACGAGATTTTTGATTCGTTGCGCCATCCGGAGTACTTCCAGAAAACGATCGAGAAAGAAGGTCAGTACGGCGAAGAAGAAGCGCTAATGGAGCTTTACCGGAAATTGCGTCCGGGTGAGCCTCCGACTGTTTCTGGTGGGGCACAACTTCTAGAGTCTCGTTTCTTTGATCCCAAACGCTACGACTTGGGCAAAGTGGGACGCTACAAGCTGAACAAGAAACTCCGCTTGAATGTACCCGAAACGACTCGTGTTCTCACGCCGCAAGACATTCTGAGCGCGATCGACTATCTGATCAATCTCGAATTCGATATCGGCATGATCGACGACATTGATCACTTAGGTAATCGTCGTGTTCGATCAGTTGGTGAACTGCTCCAAAACCAAGTTCGTGTGGGCTTAAACCGTTTAGAAAGAATCATTCGGGAACGAATGACGGTTTCTGATGCGGATTCGCTCACACCTGCATCGCTCGTGAACCCGAAACCGTTGGTCGCTGCGATCAAAGAATTCTTTGGATCGTCGCAGTTGTCGCAGTTTATGGATCAAACGAATCCGTTGGCTGAATTGACCCACAAACGCCGGATTAGCGCACTCGGTCCGGGTGGTCTAACTCGTGAACGGGCAGGCTTCGCAGTTCGTGACATTCACCCGTCGCACTATGGACGGATTTGTCCGATCGAAACTCCTGAAGGTCCGAATGCGGGTTTGATCGGCTCATTGGCAACTCACGCACGAGTTAATCCTTACGGCTTTATCGCGACACCTTACTACAAGGTGGAAAACGGTCGCGTTCGGAAGGATTTGCCAGCCGTTTACATGACCGCAGACGAAGAAGACGATCTGCGGGTGGCAGCGGGTGACATCAATACCGATGAAGACAACAACATCATTGGGGATCAAATCGCGGTTCGTTACCGTCAAGACTTTACGACTGCAACCCCTGAAGAAGTAGACTATGTAGCCGTTTCTCCAGTTCAGATCATCTCAGTTGCGACTTCGCTGATTCCGTTCCTCGAACACGATGACGCGAACCGAGCGCTGATGGGATCGAATATGCAGCGTCAAGCGGTTCCCTTGTTACGTCCAGAACGTCCTTTAGTTGGTACGGGCTTGGAAGCGCAGGCAGCACGTGACTCTGGGATGGTGATCGTTAGCCGTTGTGATGGCGAAGTGAGCTACGTCGATGCGAATTCGATTCGGGTTCGTGACGCGCAGACCAACAAAGAGATCGAATATCAGGTTCAGAAATATCAGCGATCGAACCAAGACACTTGTTTGAACCAACGCCCGATCGTATTTGTGGGCGATAAGGTGGTCGCAGGTGAAATTCTCGCGGATGGTTCTGCTACTGAGCGCGGTGAATTGGCTCTTGGTCAAAACATTCTCGTGGCGTATATGCCGTGGGAAGGTTACAACTACGAGGACGCGATTCTAATCAGTGAACGCCTCGTGTATGACGACGTTTACACCTCGATCCACATTGAGAAATACGAGATCGAAGCGCGTCAAACGAAGCTTGGACCTGAAGAAATCACTCGCGAAATTCCGAACGTCGGGGAAGATTCTCTCCGTCAATTGGATGAAAACGGCATCATTCGCATCGGTGCGTATGTCGAAGCAGGCGATATTCTCGTCGGTAAAGTCACGCCGAAAGGTGAATCAGATCAGCCGCCTGAAGAAAAACTCTTGAGAGCAATCTTCGGTGAAAAGGCTCGTGATGTGCGCGATAACTCGCTGCGCGTTCCGAACGGTGAAAAAGGGCGGATCGTTGATGTCCGAGTGTTCACTCGTGAGCAAGGCGATGAATTGCCACCGGGTGCAAATATGGTCGTTCGCGTCTATGTTGCTCAGAAACGGAAGATCCAAGTCGGCGACAAAATGGCGGGACGACATGGAAACAAGGGAATTATCTCGCGGATTTTACCGATCGAAGATATGCCCTACCTTCCTGATGGCACTCCCGTTGATATCGTCTTGAATCCGCTGGGTGTACCGAGCCGGATGAACGTCGGTCAAGTCTACGAATGTCTCTTAGGCTGGGCGGCTGAATGTCTCAATGCTCGATTCAAGATCGTGCCGTTCGATGAAATGCACGGTGAAGAGAAATCGCGTGAATCGGTGCATGGCAAACTGCAAGAAGCTCAAGAAACCCGAATCAAAACTGCCGCAGATGGTTACTGGCTGTATAACCCAGACGATCCGGGCAAGATTCAGGTTTACGACGGACGGACAGGAGAAGCCTTCGATCGACCCATCACGATCGGTAAAGCCTACATGCTGAAACTGGTTCACTTGGTCGATGACAAGATCCACGCACGATCGACCGGACCTTACTCGCTCGTCACTCAGCAGCCGTTGGGTGGAAAAGCGCAGCAAGGCGGACAGCGATTCGGAGAAATGGAAGTGTGGGCGCTCGAAGCTTTCGGAGCCGCTTATACACTTCAAGAATTGCTGACCGTGAAATCCGACGATATGCAGGGACGAAACGAAGCGCTTAATGCGATCGTCAAAGGAAAAGCGATTCCGCGACCGGGAACACCTGAATCATTCAAGGTGTTGATGCGCGAGTTGCAGTCCCTTTGTCTCGATGTCGCCGTTCACAAAGTCGAAACCAAAGATGACGGCAGCAGCCGCGATATGGAAGTCGATTTGATGGCAGATGTGAACAGCCGTCGCGCTCCGTCTCGTCCGACTTACGAATCGATTTCGCGTGAATCGCTCGAAGACGACGAAGATTAGGTGCGAGGTATGAGGTGTGAGGTGTGAGTCGTCATGGATTTAGACCTCACACCTCATACCCCACACCCCACACCCCTCATTTATCGCTACATCAAACTCAAGGACAACACGATGCCAAAGCTAGAACAGCGGTTTGACTATGTGAAAATTGGTCTGGCATCTCCGGAGCGCATTCGCCAATGGGGAGAGCGGACTTTACCAAATGGGCAAGTCGTTGGAGAAGTCACCAAGCCAGAAACGATCAACTACCGTACACTCAAGCCCGAAATGGATGGCTTGTTTTGTGAGCGGATTTTTGGACCTGCAAAGGATTGGGAATGTCACTGCGGGAAATATAAGCGCGTTCGTCACCGGGGAATTGTGTGTGAACGCTGCGGTGTGGAAGTGACCGAATCGCGGGTTCGCCGTCACCGGATGGGATACATCAAACTCGCGGCTCCAGTAGCTCACGTTTGGTATCTCAAAGGGATTCCGAGCTATATGGCGATTTTGCTCGATATGCCTCTGCGCGATGTAGAGCAGATTGTTTACTTCAACGCTTATGTGGTTCTCAATGCTGGAAACGCTGAGAACCTGACTTACAAGCAATTGCTGACCGAAGATCAGTGGATTGAAATCGAAGATGAACTCTACAGCGAAGATTCGCAGCTTGTCGGAGTCGAAGTCGGCATCGGTGCGGAAGCATTGAAGCAACTTTTACAAGACATCAACTTGGACGAAGAAGCGGAAAGACTGCGTGAAGAAATCGCAGTTTCTAAAGGGCAAAAACGCGCCAAGTTGATCAAGCGTCTGCGAGTGTTGGATAACTTCATCGCAACCGGATCGCTTCCTGACTGGATGGTACTGGATGTCATTCCAGTAATCCCGCCCGATTTGCGTCCGATGGTGCAGTTAGACGGTGGACGATTCGCGACTTCGGACTTGAACGATCTTTATCGTCGCGTGATCAACCGGAATAATCGTCTCGCTCGTCTGCAAGAAATTCTCGCACCGGAAATCATCGTGCGGAACGAAAAGCGGATGCTGCAAGAAGCGGTTGATGCGCTAATCGATAACGGTCGTCGCGGTCGAACTGTGGTCGGTGCGAATAATCGTCCGTTGAAATCCCTCTCTGACATCATTGAAGGGAAACAGGGTCGATTCCGTCAGAACTTGCTCGGTAAGCGGGTTGACTACTCTGGACGATCGGTAATCGTTGTAGGTCCAAAACTGAAGATTCATCAGTGCGGACTGCCGCGTGAAATGGCGATCGAGCTTTTCCAACCGTTCGTGATTCACCGCTTGATTCGTCAAGGCTTAGTCAACAACATCAAAGCCGCGAAGAAACTCATTCAGCGCAATGATCCAACCGTCTGGGACGTGCTCGAAGAGGTGATCGAAGGACACCCTGTATTCCTCAACCGCGCCCCGACACTGCACCGCTTGGGAATTCAAGCATTCGAGCCGATTCTGGTAGACGGTCGTGCGATTCAACTGCACCCGCTCGTCTGTCCCGCCTTTAACGCCGACTTTGACGGTGACCAAATGGCGGTTCACGTTCCCCTCTCGCTTGAAGCTCAGGCAGAAGCGCGACTCCTCATGCTGGCATCGAACAACATTCTTTCGCCTGCAACGGGTCGCCCGATCATCACACCGAGCCAAGATATGGTTCTAGGGTGCTACTACCTGACCGCAGACAATCCCGATGCGAGCCAGGTCGAAGGACGCTACTTCTCTAGCTTGGATGATGCAATCACAGCATACGAACAGCAGCAAGTCGATTTGCACTCTTATGTTTGGGTGCGATTCGATGGTGAAGTAGAAGGCGGATTGGGCGACTTGATCGAACAGCAAGAAGTAGAAGGCATCGTTACCAAACTCTACGAATCCGCTCGGCGGCGCGAAGATGCAGACGGCAGATTGATTTCTCAATACATCAAGACGACACCAGGGCGGATTATCTATAACAAGACGGTGATTGATGCGTTAGCGGGCTAGAAAGAGGTGTGAGGTGTGAGGTGTGAGGTATGGGGAAACCAACCCCGCACCTCACACCTCACACCCCGCACCACACAACTCATGGCAAAAATGGGGCACAGCATGACAGAGCAGAACTCAGAAAAGCAAGTTTTTCGCAATCAGGTTATCAACAAAAAAGAACTCACTAACTTGATTTCGTGGGCATTCACCCATTACGGCACCGCTCGCACCGCACAAATGGCAGACTTGATCAAAGATCTGGGCTTCCGTTATGCAACACGAGCAGGAGTCTCGATCAGTGTGGATGACCTGCAAATTCCACCCACTAAGAAGGCGCTTCTCGATGCCGCAACTGAGACGATTCGCGATACCGAAGAAAAATACACACGGGGCGAAATCACTGAAGTTGAACGGTTCCAAAAGGTCATTGATACCTGGAACGGAGCGAGTGAAGAACTCAAAGATGAAGTGGTTCGACATTTTCGATCGAACAACCCCTTAAACTCGGTCTACATGATGGCGTTCTCCGGAGCGCGGGGGAACATCTCCCAGGTTCGTCAGTTGGTCGGAATGCGCGGCTTGATGGCAAACCCCCAAGGGGAAATCATTGACTTGCCAATCAAAACCAACTTCCGAGAAGGTTTAACCGTAACCGAGTACATTATTTCCTCTTACGGTGCTCGGAAAGGTCTTGTAGACACTGCACTTAGAACCGCTGACTCTGGATACTTAACCCGTCGATTAGTGGATGTCTCGCAAGACGTAATTATCCGTGAACTCGACTGCGGTACAGAGCGCGGAATTCCGGTTCGTCCAATGATGGACGGCGATCGCGTTCTCATTCCTCTGAAAAATCGCCTTCTCGGTCGCGTTGCCGCACAAGATGTGAAGCATCCCGAAACCGGAGAAGTGATCATCGCTCGGAATGAAGCGATTTCTGATGACATTGCTCAACTGATCGGAAAAGCGAAGGTTCAACAAGTCGTTGCACGATCGCCGCTCACTTGTGAATCCGCTCGATCGGTGTGTCAGCACTGCTACGGTTGGAGCTTGGCACACGCTCACATGGTCGATATCGGAGAAGCGGTGGGCATTATCGCGGCTCAATCGATCGGGGAACCGGGAACGCAGCTTACGATGCGGACATTCCACACGGGCGGGGTCTTCACCGGAGAAATGGCGCGACAAGAAAAAGCGAACTTTGATGGCACCGTTCGACTGCCGAAACGCCTCAGAACTCGCCCCTACCGGACTCGTCACGGGGAAGATGCCCTGATCGTAGAATCGGCTGGGTCGGACATCAAGATCGAAATCGATGGCGGCGACGGACAGAAGCAACCGTTTACCGTATCTCAAGGAACAACCTTGCTAATTAGAGACGGTATGAAGGTGAAAGCGGGGCAAATTCTCGCAGAAGTGCCTTTAACCGGACGTGGACGCAAGACTACTGAGAAAGCCTCGAAAGACGTGGCATCTGACCTCGCGGGTGAAGTTCGATTTGCGGATGTCGTCCCGGAAGAAAAGAAAGACCGTCAAGGAAACACCACTCGAACGGCACAAAGAGGCGGTTTGATGTGGGTGCTATCTGGTGAAGTCTACAACTTGCCGCCGGGTGCTGAACCTGTGGTTAAGAACGGCGATCAAGTCGAAGCGGCTGGAACGATCGCAGAAACCAAACTGATCACCGAAAACGGCGGTGTGGTTCGACTGTCAGACACGCCTGCGGAAAACAGCAAAGGTGGACGCGAGATTCAGATCATTACCGCATCGGTCATGTTGGATCAAGCAAAAGTTCGAGCTGAGAACTCTCAAGGGCGTGATCAGTACCTGCTCGAAACCACAGCGAATCAGACTTTCTTACTGAAAGCGACTCCGGGAACTCAGGTCACAAATGGACAAGTCGTGGCAGAACTGAGAGACGATCGCTATCACACCCAGACTGGAGGCATTATTAAATACTCTGGCGTGGAAGTCGGTAAGAAGGGTAAAGCGAAACTTGGTTATGAAGTGGTCAAAGGTGGAACGCTGCTTTGGATTCCCGAAGAAGCGCATGAAGTCAACAAAGACATTTCACTGCTGATGGTCGAAGACGGTCAGTATGTGGAAGCAGGTACAGAAGTTGTCAAAGATATCTTCTGTCAAAGCAACGGGGTGATTGAAGTCACTCAGAAAAATGACATTCTGCGCGAAGTCGTGGTCAAACCGGGCGATCTGCACATGATCGATAGTCTCGATGATGTGATTACACGGGAAGCAACCTTGGTCAATCCTGGACAACAGGTGATGCCGGGATTAGTTGCCGATGAACTGCGGTACGCTGAGTACGTTGAAACGCCTGAAGGTCCGGCAATTCTGCTGCGTCCGGTGACGGAATTCACCGTGCCCGATGAGCCGTCAGTACCGAGCCAAGATTCGACCAAAGAAGATTCTGGACGGGCAATTCGACTCAGAGCCGTGCAACGCTTGCCCTATAAAGATGGGGAGCGCGTCAAATCGGTTGAAGGTCTGGAACTGCTCAGAACTCAGCTTGTTCTCGAAGTCGATCAAGATGCTCAACTAGCAGCGGACATTGAATTAGTTCAAGATGAAACCGATCCAGAGGTCATGCGCTTACAGCTTGTGATTCTCGAAGCGCTGGTGATTCGTCGGGATATTTCGGCAGATGTCACTCAGGGCAGAACCCAAACCGAAATCATGGTCAAAGATGGCGACCAGATTGCGGCGGGTGCTGTGGTCGCTCGGACGAAGATTCAGTGTAAGGAAGCGGGTGAAGTTCAAGGGATTCGCCAAGGAGCGGAATCGATTCGACGCATTCTAGTGGTGCGTGAAGCCGATACCGTGACGATCGAAGCCAATAACCCAACCGTGAAGAAAGGCGATCTGCTGATTGCTGGCACTGAAATCGCTTCAGGTGTGACGCTAGAAGATTCCGGTCAAGTTCTCAACGTCGCTGGAAATCAAGTCACGCTGCGAGTTGCCCGTCCGTATCGGGTGTCTCCAGGTGCAGTGCTGCACGTCGATGATGGTGACTTGGTACAACGGGGTGACAACCTTGTGCTGCTGATTTTCGAGCGCACCAAGACCGGAGACATCATTCAAGGTCTACCGAGAATTGAGGAACTGCTTGAAGCACGGAAACCGAAAGAAGGCTGTATTCTGGCACGTCGGGCGGGAACGGCTCAAGTCGTTTACGGCGAAGACGATTCGGTTGAGGTGAAAGTCGTCGATCGAGAAGGTTTGATCACGGAATACCCGATCGGTCCTGGACAAAACGTGATCATCTCAGATGGTCAAGAAGTGGCAGCCGGAGAACGGCTCACGGATGGTCCTGCAAATCCTCACGAACTGCTTGAAGTCATGTTCAAAGCGAAGCTAGAGGAAGGTGCATTACACGATGCGTCTCTCTTTAGTCTGCGGGAAGTGCAAACCTTCTTAGTGAACGAAGTGCAATCGGTGTATCAGTCTCAAGGGATTGATATTTCTGACAAGCACATCGAAGTGGTCGTGCGCCAGATGACCTCGAAAGCGCGGGTCGAAGATGGTGGCGATACTACTATGCTGCCGGGTGAGTTGGTAGAAATCTACCAGATCGAACAGGTAAATGATGCCATGTCGATCACGGGGGGTGCACCTGCTCAATACGAACCTGTGTTGCTCGGTATTACTAAGGCATCGTTGAACACTGATAGCTTCATTTCAGCCGCAAGTTTCCAAGAAACGACGCGGGTACTGACAGAAGCCGCGATCGAAGGAAAATCCGACTGGTTGCGTGGTCTGAAAGAAAACGTGATCATCGGTCGTCTGATTCCTGCGGGTACGGGCTTCAATGCCTACGAAGAAGTGGGTAGTCCGGATGTCGATCCGGTTTACGACCCGACGATCTTTGATGAAGATACGGACTTCTCGGAAATGGTGCTTGACGATCGTACTGCCCGTTCTTACGGCTTAGAAACGCTGGAGGAGCGTCCAAGCTTCAGTTTTGAGAGCTTTGGTAGCACCGACGACAGTGATCCTGATGCGATCTTCTCGCCAATTTTGGATGATGACGATGATTTGATTGCAGATGATATGGATGATGATCTGTAAACTGAATCAACGATAAGGTTGAAAACCTCCTGGAGCATTCTGGGAGGTTTTCGTTTGATCATCTTTGTCCAGTGAATCACGGTATACTGTCGCTGTTTGAGCATTCTTACTCTTAAGCCATGATGCAGGGCGCAAACCTCGATCAATTCTCAAAATTCAAACTGTCGGTTGTGATTCCTTGCTACAACGAGGTCGGCACGATCGAAACTGTGATTCGCACCGTTAAAGCGGCTCCGATCGCAAATCTTGAGATTATTGTCGTCGATGATTGCTCGACCGATGGCACAACCAATCTGTTGAAATCGAAGCTTGAAGCACAAGTCGATCGGGTGTTGTATCACGCGACGAATCGGGGCAAAGGGGCTGCATTGCGAACGGGATTTGCAGCAATTACGGGCGATATTGCGATCGTACAAGATGCGGATTTAGAGTATGACCCGCGAGAATTTCCGCTGATGATGAAGCCGATTGTCGAGGGTCGAGCGGATGTGGTCTTTGGCTCCCGTTTTGCCGGAAATCAACCGCATCGGGTCGTTTATTACTGGCACATGGTGGGTAACAAGCTGCTGACGACGTTATCGAACATGATGACGAATATCAACCTAACCGATATGGAAACCTGCTATAAAGCCTTTCGATGCGAGGTAATTCAGGCAATCCGAATCGAAGAAGACCGATTTGGATTTGAGCCAGAGATTACGGCGAAGGTTGCCAGGATGAATTGTCGAATTTATGAAGTTGGAATTTCCTACTATGGCAGAACTTACAAAGAAGGGAAAAAAATCGGCTGGAGAGATGGCTTTCGAGCGATCTATTGCATTGTGAAATACAATCTTTTCGCACCAAAATACAAGACGGTAAACCGCGAAGCTGAATTGAGTGAGCCGCAGGAGTCAGAGCGTTGGAAAGACCCCGTGAACCGCTTCTAGAACCGCTATTACGATGGCTACGATTGCGACGTGTGATTGCTGAAATTCCAGAAAATGCGATCGTGCTCGATGTTGGTTGTGGACGTTCGGCAGCATTTTTAAGAGCGATCGAGCCACAAATTCAGTCGGGTTACGGAGTCGATTTCAAAGTAGCGGAGTTTCAAACTAACAAATTGAAAGCGATTCAGGTGCATTTAGGTGAGAAACTGCCGTTTGCGGATGCGAGTTTCGAGGTGGTGACGATGTTGGCAGTGCTGGAACACATCGAGCATGAGCAAGCCATCTTGAAAGAGATTTATCGCGTACTCAAACCAAGTGGAAAGCTCGTGTTGACGGTTCCTTCGGTTTGGGCGCAACCTGTTTTAGAGTTCCTTTCCTATCGATTAAGGATTGTCGATGAAGCGGAAATTCGGGATCATAAGCGGTACTACGATCGCCAAAAGCTTAGACAAGCATTAATTCAGGTCGCGGGATTTGAGCGGTTTCGACATCAGTATTTTCAGATGTGGATGAATAACTTCTGTACGGTAATGAAAGGCTAACGGAGAACAGAATTCAGGATGGCTCGGTCTAAACGATTGAATTCACTGCTGCTGTACTGTGTCGTTGGAATCATGGGCGTTTTTGTTGGGTTTCATCCCACGCTGCTCAGCGGATTTTCTAAAGCACAAGCAGAAACGGGAGATACCCGGTTGGTTCACTATTTTCTAGAACATTCATTTCAGGTGGTTTTTAATCGAAATTATCACGCTCAATTGTGGTCGCCTGCCTTTTTTTTTCCGTTTAAGAACACGTTAGCGTTATCTGAGAATTTATTTGGTGCGGCTCCGTTCTACTGGTTGCTACGCGGAGTTTTACCCGCTGATCTCGCTTATCAATGCTGGATGATTTTGGCAGCGTTACTCTGTTTTGTTAGCTTTGTTATTCTGCTGCGAAATTTACGAGTTAGTCATTCATTAGCTGCATTTGGAGGATTCGTTTTCGCGTTTGGAATTCCACGGATGGCGCAGCTTTTTCATAGTCAATTATTGTGTCAGTTTTACACGCCGATCGCATTTATTTTCATCTGGACCTTTCTACAACAACCGAAACTTAATCAGCTTTGCTTTGCTCTACTTTTTATTTTTTTGCAAATTCTGGCAGCGTATTATCACGGCTGGTTTCTCTTATTTAGCTTATTGATCTTTGTTCCGATCGTGCTTTGGTTAGAACGAGAGTATTGGAAACAGCTTTTGCAATTTTTGAAAGTGAAGTGGCGATCGACGATCGTTGCGATTTTGATCTGGAGCGGTGCGCTAATTTGGCTATTTTTGCCGTATGTTCAGATGGTCAAAATTGTGGGAGGATTTCCATTTTCTCAAGTCGCGACAATGATCCCAAGGTTATCTTCTTGGTTTCTGCCGCCGCCTAATAGTTTATGGTTTCCGCTGCTTTCTCGATTTTCAAAGGACATTCTTGATCCCAATCAGCATTTACTATTTCCGGGATTTGTCGTGTTCGCGCTGGTTGGATTTGCGGTTTATGTTGTGCGATCGAAACCGGAAATTTTACCGCCAGAACGCTCAACGCTGGTTAAGGCTTGCTTGATCACAGCGCTAATTTTGTTTGTGTTGTCGCTCGATGTATTTGGAGTTTCGCTGTGGAGAATTATCTATACGATCGTGCCGGGTGCAACAGCAATTCGGGCAACGGGACGGATTGTCTACATCATTGAAGTCTACGTTTTGATTGCGGGCTTGCTGTGCGTTGATTCAATGCTTAAAAGCATAGTCGTAAAGCCAAAGTTTCGGAGCGCGATCGCACTTTTCCTACTTCTCATCAGTCTTCCAGAACTGATCATCTTTCAGCCGATAACATATGAGAAAGCCCCGATCCTTAAGCTTGAAGCTGAGCTACAAGCTGCGATTGCGTCTCGATGTGAAGTTGCTTACTTGGTCGCTGATCCGCGCCAGCCTATCTTTTATTTGCAGCAGCTCCCGATCATGTGGGCAGGATTAAAAGCGGGTGTTCCGGTGGTCAATGGGTATTCAGGCTCTACCCCGCCCGGAATTCCAACGACGATCGCGGACAGCGCCAACTTCACCACGATCGTTCGTTGGTTAAGTGGCAAAATGCAGGGACGACTCTGTTGGATTCAGCCTGGACAGAGTCAGCAGATTGCGCCTGAGATCTCACTAAAATCTATTGATCGCGCTGTTCAATTTCAATCCCAAAACTTCACGACTTCTGTGATTCCAATTCCGCCGAATGTGCCGCTTCCAGGATTCGCTCAAGCGATCGAGGGCAAAGTTCCGCGCACAATGCGATCGAACCAAGCGATCACTGTGCCGCTCTTTGTCAGCAATACGAGCCTTTATACTTGGTTTCAACCTGAAGAAGCACCGATTCGACTCTCTTACCGCTGGTTAAAACCGGACGGAACGATAGCGGTTTCAGAAGGTCCACGAACGAATCTACCCGATGTGCTCAGACCAGGAGAAACCGTAGCACTCAACGCGATCGTCAATGCCCCAACCCTTCCAGGACAGTATCGATTAAGCTTGACGCTTCTACAAGAAAATATCAGTTGGTTTGTCGATCGCGGCGCAAAACCCTTGACTGTCCCTGTGGAAATTATTCGCTAGTTTTGCAATTTTGCTAGTGGTTGACGGCAACAATCCGCTAATCTAGAAGACCAAGGAAAAAATCACATCTCCTCACTTTTAGGAGTGGTGCTTCATGCCGAATTCCGTCGATCGTCGTCCGATTTTGCTCGATTTTGAAAAGCCTCTGGCTGAACTCGAAGCCCGAATTATTCAGGTGCGCGAGTTAGCTGAAGAAAATGAGGTGGATTTGTCTGACCAAATTGCACTGCTCGAACAACGTGCGATCGAGCTTCGCAAAGAGATTTTTAGCGGTCTGACTCCCGGACAGCGGCTTCAAGTGGCACGCCATCCCCGTCGCCCCAGTACGCTCGATTACATTCAGGCAATTAGCGATGAATGGATGGAGCTACATGGCGATCGAGGAGGACACGATGATCCGGCGGTTGTGGGTGGAGTCGGGCGGATTAATGGTCGTCCGGTTGTGATGTTGGGTCAGCAAAAAGGACGCAACACAAAAGATAATATTCAGCGCAATTTCGGGCAGGCATCTCCAAGCGGCTATCGAAAAGCGATTCGACTAATGGAACATGCCGATCGCTTTGGAATGCCGATTCTGACTTTTATTGATACCCCGGCAGCGTGGGCAGGTTTAGAGGCAGAGCAGTTCGGACAAGGGGAAGCGATCGCATATAATCTGCGCGAAATGTTTGGGTTTGAAGTGCCGATTATCTGTAGCGTGATCGGAGAAGGCGGATCAGGGGGAGCATTAGCGATCGGAGTCGGGGAACGGTTGTTGATGTTTGAACATGCGGTTTATAGTGTTGCGCCTCCCGAAACTTGCGCCACGATTCTTTGGCGCGATGCGACGAAAGCGGCTCAAGCGGCAGAAGCTCTGAAAATTACGGCTCCTGATTTGAAAGAGTTGGGAATTGCGGATGAAGTGTTGATCGAACCGATCGGGGGCGCACATAACCATCCATTAGAAGCAGCAGAAATCTTGAAAGCTGCAATCTTGCGGAACTTGGCAGCGTTAGATCAGATCACTCCCACACAGCGAAGAGAACTCCGTTATCAAAAATTCCGTAACATTGGGGTCTTTACCGAGGCTGGACTATCTCCTCATGGTTAAGAGGAGGTTTGGAAATTCTTCGATCGTTGCCACAGCCCGCCCTGAAATGAATTTCGGGCTAATCGTGGAAAGTCTACTGAAGTAGACTCCGAACTGATTTCAATACTCTTAGTCCATTGAAATGGACTTGCGCCGATTAGCCCGAAATTCATTTCAGGGCGGGAACGCAACGAGAGCGGAAAGATTTTTCGTACATCTTCCGAGTCTTGAACGGTGCGAATCGACAAAATTCCCAAAATTGCACCGCGGCAAGATATAATCAGTAACTGACGTAACGATTTGTAAAACCTTTACTCATTTTCAAGCGTCTTTCGGTTCTGCGATTCAAGCCTAACCTTTTCTCTGCACTCGTATTCTTTGTTGTGACAGCCGAAAACGTTCTCTCGTATTCTTTGTCAAATTTTCAGCCCCCTACTAAGTTTTTTGAGGATTCATGAGTTCCTCCACTTCTCGACGCGCCCTGATTACTGGGGCAAGTAGCGGCATCGGACAGGCAAGCGCGATCGCATTCGCCAAAGCCGGAATCGATGTCGTCCTCGTCAGCCGTACCCAATCGAAACTCGATGCCGTTGCCCAAGAAGCGCGATCGCTCGGTGTCGATGCCCAAACTTGCGCGATCGATCTTGCTCAAGTGGAAATGGTTCGATCTAAGCTTGAAGCATTGATTTCTGAAGTTGGCACGATCGACATTCTGGTGAATAACGCAGGCATGGGATACACAGGCGGACTTGCGGAAATGCCCTTAAGCGACTGGCAGCGAGTTTTAGATCTCAATCTCACCAGTGTATTTCAGTGCATTCAAGCGGTTTTACCGGGAATGCGATCGCAAAAACGCGGCACGATCATTAACCTCGCTTCGATCGCGGCGCATCAAGCTTTTCCCGACTGGGGCGCGTACTGCGTCAGTAAGTTCGGGATACTGGCACTCTCGAAAACCTTAGCGGCAGAGGAACGCGCTCACGGGATTCGAGTTGTAACCCTTTCACCAGGGTCGGTGAATACGCCCATTTGGGATACCGAAACGGTGCAGGCAGATTTCGATCGCTCGGCAATGCTCACCCCGGACATTGTGGCAGACGCGATCGTACAGGCTGCCACAATGAACGATCGCGCAGTGGTCGAAGAGATGATTCTCATGCCCAACGCCGGAACGTTCTGAGTCGAGTTTTTCAGTTAAACGGTTTCCTTTTTGCACACTTAATTTTGCAACAATCATGACTATTGCTTCTCCCAATGGATTTAGCGGCAAGAAATTAGAATCAAGACCCGATCGCAATACGCAAAACGGTCAAGAAGCGAAAATTGTTCCACCGAGTGAAGAAACTCGCGAACAGATGATGGACGCGGTGCGGACGATGTTGGTTGGAGTGGGTGAAGATCCCGATCGCGAAGGATTGCTCAAGACTCCGAAACGGGTAGCGGATGCGATGCGGTTCCTTACGAGTGGCTACAATCAATCGCTGGAAGAGTTAGTGAACGGCGCGATTTTTGATGAAGGGCACAATGAAATGGTGCTGGTGCGCGACATTAATTTCTTCAGCTTGTGTGAGCATCACATGCTGCCGTTTATGGGGCGGGCGCATGTGGCTTATATTCCGAATGAAAAGGTTGTGGGCTTGAGTAAGTTGGCGCGGATCGTGGAGATGTACTCGCGTCGATTGCAGGTTCAGGAGCGCTTAACTCGACAGGTGGCGGAAGCGTTGCAGGAAGTACTTCAGCCGCGTGGAGTTGCGGTGGTGATGGAGGCTTCGCACATGTGTATGGTGATGCGTGGGGTGCAGAAGCCGGGATCGTGGACGGTGACAAGTGCGATGGTCGGGGTGTTTCAAGATGATCAGAAGACTCGTGAGGAGTATCTGAACTTGATTCGTCATCAGCCTTCGTTCTGGTAAAGGGTTAGTTGGCTTCGTTGCTAGTCCGCCCCGGAATAGAATTCGGGGCTAACGGTGTGGTCACTGAAGTGGACTGATGATGTTCGATTTTTGCAAATAACTCTGCTACACGCTCTAGGTTTTTATCGCCTGGGGCGTTTTCTAATCCGCTCGATAAATCAATACCATTGGGTTTAACTAAGCGCAGAGCATCGGTGACATTGTTTGGATTGAGTCCACCTGCTAACCACCAATCACAAGTAGGACGAAATTCTTTCAGCATTGTCCAATCGATCGTTAATCCTGTTCCGCCTGCTTGCTCTGGATGATAGGCATCGAGTAGTAGCACGTCTACATGCGGTTGATAGTCGATCGATTGTTCCAAGTCAGTTTGCGATCGGATTCGGAGCGCTTTGATCAATTTGATATTCAATGCTCTAAGTTGCTGACAAAATTCAGGCGATTCGTTGCCGTGGAGTTGAACGACATTCAGATTTGCGATCGTGACTGTTTCCCGAATCGTATCGATTGAAGCATCAAGGAACACACCGACTCGATCAATGGATAGCTGATCTGTGATTGCTCGGATGTTATAAGCATCAAGATAGCGGGGAGTTCCAGGCACACAAATAAAGCCGATCGCGCTTGCTCCGGAGTGTTCGATCGCGATCGCTTGATCGCGTTTGGTAATGCCGCAGATTTTGACTTGTAAACTCATTGATGTGAATGTAAGCGCGATCGCAATCTCTGGAAACGTCGTTACCCAAGCTGTATGCTCAAAGTTAAATGGTTGGCTCTGGCAAAATTCGCAAGAACTTAATAATTTGACCTATCACTTCAATCGCAATAATACAGTGATCGATCGTAAATCGATACAGAATTCCGCTATTTTCCAACGCTTGAAACTCCGGCAAATCTTGAAGCTGATTCGTTGTGAAAAAGTCTTCAAACACGAATCGATTCATTTTCTGCATTGCTGCCGCTTCTAAGCTTTTCAGGTCGATTAAAAAAGCGCGATCGTATCGCACTTCCAAGCGAGCCGGAAGAATCATCCCGCCCACAGACCCGGTTTTATTCGTTTTCATAAAGTGCGGGGTGCAGGTTGTACTAGGGGTAAGAGTTGAATCGCTTCTTCGCGAGTCAGCGTATCGCCTGGTTTATGAGTGCGACGGGCATCCTCGATCGCTCTTAAAACATAAAAATCACAATATGCCGTTTCCAGCACTGCCCAGAACGTTTCAAGTTCCGCATCCGACAATCGATCGATCAAATGGTGAGCGCGACTGCGATAGAGATTCATAACAGGAGGCAACAATCTTGTCATGTTTGAGAGTGCCCACGCCTACTGTAGGAATTGCCACAGAATGTGTTCCGGCTTACGGTACGATTTCATTACCGAGCGCGTGAATCTCATTCTATGTTGGATTATCTCTTTTCGTTTGATCCTGGGCTAATCGGATACCTTGTGTTTCTGATTGTGTCTGTTGCTATCTACGGAATTTTTAGCTTGGGTCTAAATCTCCAATGGGGCTATACCGGACTGATCAATTTCGGTCATGTTGCCTTTATGACCGTCGGAGCTTATACGACTTCACTATTGACACTTTCAGGCACTCCGATCTTCGTTGCGGTTTTAATTGGGGCGTTTCTAGCAGCATTCTTAGGATTGTTGATGGGATTTTCAACCTTGCGACTGCGTGAGGATTATTTATCGATCGTCACGATCGGGGTTTCTGAATTAGTCCGCCTCTTTGCGCTCAACGAAGACTGGCTCACGAAAGGAGCATTTGGCATTCAAGATTTTCCGCTGCCTTTGTCCCAGTTTCGTCCGACGGTTGGAACACGCATCGGCATGATTGCGATCGTTGCCCCAATCTTTGGCTTTGTGATTTGGAAACTCGCTGGACAACTGATTGAACGCTTTAAAAAACGGCAAGCCCTTAGAGCAATCTTCTCTGGAATTTTGATTTTGTTGACGCTGCGGTTATTGCTCGTCAGCGCGATCGCGCTTTACGACTATTCCAGCAATCAGTCTCGAAATGGGTTACTGTTTCTGTCACTCATCACAGTTGCGATCGTCTACTGGGCACTAGAACGATTAGTGCATTCTCCTTGGGGTCGCGTTCTCAAAGCCATTCGCGAAGATGAGCAAGTTGCGATCGCGCTCGGTAAAAATGTCTTTCTCTACAAGTTGCAATCCTTGATGTTGGGCGGATTCATTGCTGGAATTGCAGGCGCATTCTTTGCATGGCAATTGAGCACCGTCTACCCGACGAATTTTGAGCCGATCGTCACCTTTCAAGCCTGGATCATTATGATTCTCGGTGGTGCAGGCAACAATGCTGGAACGCTGCTCGGTGCGGGAATCTATTGGGCTTACACTGCCTTCACTCGCGATTTAGAACGGATTCTGCCACTCGGAGCCGATCAAATCGGTGCGATGCGAATTATGCTCATCGGTTTAATTCTGATGGTGCTGATGTTGTTTAGACCGCAAGGCATTTTAGGCAACAAAGACGAATTGACACTAGGAAAATGACGATGCAGACTTCAGCAGTTCTCTCAGCCACAGGATTAGTCAAAAGCTTTGGTGGAATCAAAGCCGTGAATGAGGCAGCGATCGAGGTTGCTCCCGGTAGCATCACTGGCTTAATCGGTCCCAACGGAGCCGGAAAAACTACGTTATTCAACCTCCTCTCGAACTTCATTCATCCCGACCAAGGCAAAGTCTTTTTCGATGGCGAATCGATCGAGTCTCTCCAACCGCACGAAATCGCCCAACGCGGTATGATTCGCACCTTCCAAGTGGCACGAGTCTTATCCCGCTTGTCGGTAATGGACAATATGCTGTTAGCGGCTCAGAGACAAACCGGAGAAAATTTCTTAAACACCTGGCTCTTCTCGAAACGGATTCGGCAAGAAGAACGAGAAAATCGCGATCGAGCGATCGAAATTCTCCAATCCGTCGGACTCGCCGCCAAAGCCAACGATTACGCAGGCGCACTTTCCGGCGGACAACGCAAACTTTTAGAAATTGCTCGTGCTCTGATGACCCGCCCGAAACTTGTTCTACTCGATGAACCTGCTGCGGGTGTGAATCCCACTTTGATTAATCAAATCTGTGAATATATCCAGTATTGGAATCGTCAAGGACTTACCTTTTTGATTATCGAGCACAATATGGATGTGATTATGTCGTTATGCGATCGTGTTTGGGTGTTAGCCGAAGGCACAAATCTGGCAGATGGTAGCCCCGCTGAGATTCAATCAAATCCGAAAGTGCTTGAGGCTTACTTGGGACAGTAGATTTAGTTTACTGACAAAATCTCTACGGTCTGAGAGAATGTTTGCGAAGTAATCGTTGTTGCCGCAGCCCGCCCTGAAATGAATTTCGGGCTAATCGGCGCAAGTCCATTGAAATGGACTAAGAACTTGAAACTAGCTCCCAGTCTACTTCAGTAGACTTTCCACGGTTAGCCCGAAATTCATTTCAGGGCGGGAGTCAAACGAGAGCGAAAAGACTTTTTATACTTTTCAAGCATCCTCTTAGACATCGCCTCTTTGAGCGTACTCTATGTATTTGATTTGATTCGAGGCGGCTGATCTAGGCGAATCGCTTGTTCTAAAGCGGCTTTTTCCCTAGCTCGATCGACAAAGGGCTGCAACTGTTTCAGGTCTTGTCGCGTGAGCACTTGTAAATCTGCGATCGGCATTCCACGCATGAGCAATTCAACGCACCAAGTCGGGTAAGCTTGATCGATTTTTGGGGGAGGTTCGTTCTGAATGTCTTCAGTAAAATGATTCCAGCGTTGTGATAAATCAGCTTCGGTGATCGGCTGACCGCTGGAATTCAGAAACATGGCAGGAACAACATCTTTTCGACTTTTGAGCCACTGAGTTAATGGATTTTTTGCGTAAGAACCATAGCGTTTTCCTAAAATCCACTGATTGAGCGGACGAACTTGTCCGTTGGGAATGTGTAGTGCTTGTTGATGTCGCGTGGAATGGTAGTGCGATCGCGTTAATTGCACAACTTCCTCGGCACTAAGTCCTGCACCAAACAGCACATAAGCGATCGCGTAATCTTGTAATCCTCGCTTCTTGGCGCGTTGCAAAATCAGGTGAACAGTATCAGCGGGAAGATCCTCAACCTCAGAGTAGATGGGTTCAGAAGGTTGAATCGCACCCTGTAAAAATAGGGTGACAAGATTGGTGAGAAATTCTTCTCGACTTTGCCAAAGTTCGTGAAATTCGCTGGTGAATTCGATCACAGCGTATCCGAGCAGCATTCCATTAAGCAGACTTGCAAGGGTTTCTGCTGGAAGATTGGGCTGCATTTGACGACGCTGGATCATTTCATCGAAGTATTGAGCGACGTAGCGATTTGCTTGGGTGAAACCCCGCCCGATCGCTTTACGATTTTCAGCGGGATATTGTCCGGCTTCTCCGACCACCGATCGCACCATTTCTGGAACTCGTTCAAGGGCTTCAAGGCAGGCGGTGGCGTATTCTTTGAGTGCCTGATCCATTCCTGCGGCTTGTTCGGCTTGGTGCACGAGCGTTTGACCGAGTTCGATGAACACAGCGGCTTCTTCGATCGCGGCTAACAGTAATCCGTGTTTATTGCCGAAATGCCGAAACAGCGTCACTTCATTTACGTCTGCTAATTCAGCGATTTGTCTTGTGGTGGTGTCGGTGACACCGTGGGCTGTAAATAGCTCCAGTGCCGCTTGAATCAGCCTTTGGCGGGTCGTGTTGCGGGGAGTAGACATAGAAGATGCAAGTGGCACTTGCAGAAAAGCGCATTCGTTGTTAGGCTACAAATGCAAGTGTCACTTGCAAATGTGTTTATCAACTGTAACGGATTTTGCCGTAAGTTGGGAAATGCGATCGAGGTCGGTCTGCTGTGGGTCGATCAATCAGTTAACTCAGTAAGGGATTTTCATGACTTCTAATTCTGTTCAAGTGGACTCTGAACAAACGCTGAAATTGGAGTGGACGAACGTTGCGTTTTTCGGAGCCTTTCACGCGCTGGCGCTGACTGCCCCCTGGTTTTTTTCCTGGAAAGCGCTGGGTGTGATGATTCTTCTGCATTGGTTGTTCGGTAGTATCGGGATTTGTTTGGGCTTTCACCGATTGCTGACACACCGGAGTTTGCAGGTTCCTAAAGTGGTGGAGTATGCGCTGGCGGTAATCGGAACGCTGGCATTGCAAGGAGGAGTGATTTTTTGGGTAGCGGGACATCGGATGCACCATTTGCATACGGAAGATGTAGACAATGATCCGTATTCGGCGAAGCGCGGATTTTGGTGGAGTCACATGGGCTGGGTGCTGTATCCGCGTGAAAAGTTTTTCAACTATGAGTCTTATCGACGGTTTGCGCCGGATTTGGATCGCGATCCGTTTTATCGTTGGCTCGATCGAACTGAGAACTATTTGATGCTGCAAATTCCAGTCGCGATCGTGCTTTATCTGCTGGGTGGCTGGTCGTTTATTATTTATGGTTTGGTGCTAAGAGCCGTGTTCTTGTGGCACAGTACTTGGTTTATTAACTCTGCGACTCATTTGTTTGGTTATAGAACATATGAGGCGGAAGATAATTCGCGGAATCTCTGGTGGGCGGCGTTGATTACCTACGGAGAAGGTTGGCACAACAATCACCATGCTCAACCGAATGTGGCGAAAGCAGGTCGGAAATGGTGGGAGATTGATGTGACGTGGTGGGCGATTCAGGTATTACGATCGCTCGGTCTTGCCCGTCGTGTGGTGATGCCGCCGAATTGAGAGATTGAACCGCGATCGTCGAGTTGGCGATCGCGGTTTGCTTTAGAAATCAGTATCGTCGTCCTCTTCTTCGATCGGATCTTCTAAGGTGTCTGAGGGAAGATCCGAAGCTTCGATTTGATCGATTTCAGCCTCCTCATTCACTAAAGAACCGTTGAACGCTTCTGCAAGTGTTCTAGCAGCACGAGTAATTTCATCGTCATCTTCCCAATCTGGTCTGTAAGCTTCTAGCGTAGGTTCTTCAGGAGCAGGTTCGGGGTCTGGGGTGCGAGGTGCGAATGGTTCAGGCTCTAAATCTGAGGGTTCAACGGTTGGAGGAGTGACTGGATCGGTGCTCGTCGGTGCTGTAGTGAGTGAGGCGGCAACTAAGCTCAGTTTGATCTCTTTTCCGAAGGTTCTACTTAAAGCTGTAGTGATACTTTTTGATCGACTTTGCGCCATTGGTAAAAGCTTCTGAGGAAAACTGATTTGTGCGGCTTCACCGTCAAATGCAATCAGGTTGCCGTGTTGTTTGAATAAGGCTTGAGTGCCGAAAGGTTGAATATTGTTGATAATCGTTTGCCATAAGCGATCGAGATCTGTTTCCTCGGCTTGAATGGGTTCCTCGATTGATGGAGTCGGTTTTTCGGCTTGAGTAGGTTCCTCGATTGGTGGAGTCGGTTCTTCTGTAGATTTTGGTGTTTCTCTCACAGATGGACTAACGGATTTGGTCGGTTTGAAGCTGGGAATTGATCGAGTAGGTTGCTCGATCGCAGGTGAGCTATTAGAAGGTAACAGTCCCATTAAAGTTACTTCTAACCAGAGTCGGGGCTGTGTGGAGTTTTTTAGTTGAGTTTCGCTTTCTTTGAGGTGTTTCTGACCGGACAGGATTGTTTCGATCGACATTGTGTTCGCGAATTCACAAAGCTGTTGCCAGGTTGATGAAGTGAGCGCAACGAGATCTCCACGCGCTGGAGCCGTTTTTGCAATTAATAAATCGCGATAGAAACTCGCTAGATTTTGTAGAACGATCAAAGGTTCTCGTCCGCGATCCATTAAGCGGCGGGTGGTATCGAGCACAGATTCGGGGTGACTTTTTGCGATCGTTTCTATCAACGCCATTAAATCTCGCTCTGGAACTGCGCCAACTAAATCCCAAACTCGTTCGGTCGTAATGTCACCGGATAAAAGACTCAATTGATCGAGTAAACTTTCGGCATCGCGGAGTCCGCCTTGAGAGATTTGGGCGATGAGATAGGTGGCATCATCAGCGATCGGGATTTGTTCTTTATCGGCGATGAGTTTCAGGTGTTGGGTCATATCGTCGATCGGGATTCGGCGAAAGTCGAATCGCTGACAGCGAGAGATGATTGTGGGTAATACTCTTTGCGGATCAGTGGTTGCTAAAATGAAAACTACACGTTCCGGTGGTTCTTCTAAAGTTTTCAATAAAGAATTAAACGCGGCATTGCTGAGCATATGTACCTCATCAATCAGATAAGCCTTGTATCTGCATTGCACAGGCGCAAATTGAGCGCGTTCAATTAATTCTCTAATACTGTCTACTCCAGTATTACTCGCAGCGTCAATTTCGATGACATCTAAAGCATTACCTCTAGTAATCTCTTGGCAGGTCTGACAAATGCCACAAGGCTCATCGGTTGGAGCATTCACCGAAATACAATTGAGTGATTTTGCAAAGATACGAGCACTCGACGTTTTGCCTGTGCCACGTGCGCCTGTGAAGAGATAGGCGGGAGCGATGCGGTTCTGGAGTAGCGCATTCGAGAGCGTGGTCGCGATCGCAGTTTGACCCACCAGTTGTGAGAACGTTTGGGGACGATACTTATGATGCAGGGGAATGTAGGTCACAGGGCGCTTGTGCAAATCGACTGATTGATCCTACCAAGCGATCGCGATTTTGGGACTTATTCTGCTTTCGGGGTGGGTTTGACTCCAAAAAAGGCTTTGTAGACTTCATGCGCGATCGGAACGGCGGCGGTCGCGCCGTATCCCCCGTTTTCGACGACAACGCCGATCGCAATTTGCGGATTGTTCACGGGACCATAACCGACATACAACGAGTTATCTTCTTGTCCTTGAACTTCCGCGGTTCCGGTCTTGCCAGCCGTTAAGGGAATCGAGCCATCATTTAAGCTGCGGGCGGTTCCTTCTTGAACTACGGCAGTAAGTCCTTCTTGTAAGACTTTGAGGGCAGCGGGGTCAAAGTCTAGTGATTCGGGCTGCATATTGGGCTGATAGGTTTGATTGGCGAAGAGATGCGGTTTGACGCGCTTACCGCCGTTTGCGATCGTCGAAACCATCACCGCCATTTCGAGCGGGGTGACTTGCACCATGCCTTGACCGATCGAGGTACTGACCGTATCCCCGACATACCACGGCTCTTTGAACTGCTCTTCTTTCTGTTTCGGGGTTGGAATCATGCCGTGACTGCCGCCATCTAAGCCCATTGTGGAAGTCGTGCCGACTCCGAAGCGACGACCCCAATCGGAAATTGTTTCGGGACCGATCGACATTCCAAGCTGATAGAAGAAGGTGTTACTACTGACCGCGAGGGCATCTCGAAACCCGATCGTACCGTAGCTGGCATCGCCGTGTTCGTGGAAGAAGGTTCCGCCAATGTTGATCGCGCTGAAGGTGGGTAGCATCGAGGTTGCGGAGAATTTACCCGATTTCATCGCTGCCATTGCGGTGATGATTTTGAAGGTGCTGCCGGGTGGATAGCCTTGCAGAGCACGATTTAGAAAAGGATGATCCTGGCTTTGGAGCGCGTCCCAGGTTTTTTGGCTAATTTTGCGCGTAAAAATGTTCGGATCAAATGTCGGACCGCTTGCCATCGCGAGAACTGCACCCGTTTTCACATCCAGGACGACGACTGCACCGCGACGACCTGCGAGGGTTTTTTCGGCGGCTTGTTGCAGTTTGACATCGAGCGTTAATTGAACAGGTGAGCCTGCGACGGGGGGCTTGACACCAAGCATTTTAAGTTCTTTACCGCCAGCATCGACTTCGATCAAACGACTGCCCCATTTGCCGCGTAGGGTCGTATCTTGAATTCGCTCGATTCCCATTTGTCCGACTAGCATTCCGTTCGGAAATTCGGGATTCGCTTTGAGGTCTTCTTGGGTGGCTTCTCCGATGTAACCTAGGACGTGGGCGGCGAGAGTACCGTAGGGATATTGGCGAGTGGATTCGGCTTGAACTTCTAAACCGCGAATTTGACCGATTTCATAGAGTGCGGTGTATTTTTTCTCATCGAGTCCGCGCAAAATTCGCACCGGAGAAACCGATTTGTATTGCACTTCTTCAAGCTTTTTAATGATGTCCTCTTTGGGGATGTCGAGTAGCTCACTGATACGCTGGGCTGAAACTTGCCATTGTTCCTTAGTTTGCTCACGCGGATAGAGGTAGACCGATCGAGATAATCGATTGACGACGATCGTTTTACCTTTGCGATCGACTAAATTTCCGCGATCGGCGACGATGGAAATCGATCGAATCCGGTTTTGATCCGCGAGTTGCCGATTGTGGCTACCTTCGACGAGTTGGAGGTATGCGAGACGAAATCCACAGACGCTCATCAAGCCACTAGCAAGCATGAACAGAATCACAGCCCGAAACGATCGCTGCGATCGCGCTTTACTGACCCAGGAGTTGGCAGATGAGAAAGACGAGTTCGCCATACGTCACGTGATGAAGGTTACTTTTGGGCAGGACATCGCACTTACTGTAACAGAAAGTTGATTCGGTGTGCGATCGTCCTTTTCTAATTTCGAGCGGGATCAAAACGGCTCCGGAATCCTGATTTGAAGACTGCGTAAAATCAAGGAATAATGGTGAGTCAGATCTGATTTAACCGAATGACATGGCAACCGTTAACGACAATTATTTGAAGCTGAAAGCTGGGTATTTGTTTCCTGAAATCGCCCGTCGGGTGAATGCCTTTGCTCAATTGAATCCTGATGCGCCGATTATTCGTTTGGGAATTGGGGATGTGACCGAACCGCTACCCCAAGCGTGTCGCACCGCGATGATTCAAGCGATCGAAGATATGGGCGATCGAAGTTTGTTCAAAGGTTATGGTCCCGAACAAGGCTATGAATGGCTAAGAGAGAAAATTGCGAAGTTCGATTTTCAGGCACGAGGCTGTGAGATTGATGCTTCTGAGATTTTCGTGTCGGATGGCTCGAAGTGTGACAGCGGCAACATTTTGGAAATTTTCGGACACGACAATACGATCGCGGTTACAGACCCGGTTTATCCCGTATACGTTGATACGAATGTGATGGCGGGAAATACTGGAGATGCCAACGATCGAGGAGAATACGGCGGATTAGTTTATTTGCCAATTTCAGCCGAGAACAATTTTACGGCTGAGATTCCTTCACAGAAGGTGGATTTAGCGTATCTCTGTTTTCCAAATAATCCGACAGGTGCGACAGCAACTAAGGAATATTTGAAGGCTTGGGTGGATTACGCGAAGGCGAATGGCACGATCATTTTCTTTGATGCAGCGTATGAAGCGTATGTCACTGATCCGACGTTGCCGCGATCGATTTATGAGATTGAAGGAGCGCGAGATTGTGCGATCGAATTTCGATCGTTTTCTAAAAATGCTGGATTTACTGGAACTCGATGTGCGTTTACTGTAGTTCCGAAAACCTTGACGGCGAAAGCTTCAGATGGCTCTGATGTGGAATTGTGGAAACTGTGGAATCGCCGCCAATCAACAAAGTTTAATGGGGTTTCCTACATTGTTCAGCGGGGAGCCGAAGCAGTTTATTCCGAAGAGGGACAAGCGCAGATTAAACAACTGGTGAGCTTTTATCTGGACAACGCCAAGATCATTCGTGAACAACTGACAGCGGCGGGAATTGCGGTTTATGGTGGCGTGAATGCTCCGTATGTTTGGGTGAAGACTCCGGACGGTTTATCGAGTTGGGATTTCTTCGATAAGTTGCTGAATGTTTGTAATGTGGTGGGGACACCCGGATCAGGGTTTGGAGCAGCGGGAGAAGGATATTTCCGCATTTCTGCGTTCAATAGCCGCGAGAATGTAGTTGAGGCAATGAATCGGATTACGGCGAAGTTTTAATGTGATAGATGCGATCGATGACGGTATTTTCAGAGTCTTGCGCTTCGTTCATGCTCGCCCCGGAATGGAATTCGGGGCTAACAGTGCGAAGTCAGTTGAAACTGACTGAAGAATTACATCTAGTTCTTTAGTCCCCTTCAGTGGACTTCGTTCGATTAGCCCCGAATTCCATTCCGGGGCGAGTTAGGCAACGACCGCGAAAAATTATCAAAACATCTCCGAACCTCGATCGCCTATCACATTCAATTTCTTAACTCAAAACCGATTTACCTCTTCGATAAATTTCACGAGCATAATCTGTCCAAGTCCCTTGACCCCAATACCGAAAACAACTGGTCTGTAGTAGCAAGTTGTACAACAATGCTTCTTGATAATCCGATCGCTCCATCACAGTCGGATCATTCGTATCAAACTTCTGATGAAACAATGCACTCAGTTCAGTCATTGGTTCTAGAACATTTTCGTAGCCTCTGACCCAACTGAGGTCATTTGTCCAGGAAGCGCCATCAATGTGAAAGCGATCGTCATTTTGTTTCAATTGTGCGATCGCTTTTTCCACATTTTCAGGTGTGACTTGATCAACAATCTGCCAAATCTTATGTTGCTGAACGGCTTGAATCTGTGGATAGTCATCTGCACGAATTCCAGTTGATTCAATTAGCTCCAAATACTCTGTTCCATTGATCGCCACAGTCCCAGAATTGTTATTCCCTGAGTCTCGAATCTCGTGATAGACCCGGAACACATCACGCGGATACTCATTCATCATCACGCCGCCATTTTCTCCATCTGCAATTTGAGAAACGAGTGATGGAATTGCACGATCGTTGATCAATTGTTTAGATCGAGTCTTCGCTTCAAAATAGGGTTGCATTTGCGCGACTAATTTCGTATCTGAGCCTTGAGTTTTAATCAATGCGGTGATTGAAATAGTCTCCCCACTAGAATTACGAGCGACCAACTGATTTGGAATGTACTTTTGATCCTGCGGTAATCCCGAACCATCAAGCTGCTCTACAGAATGTTCCTGAACTAACAACCATTGGTAACCACAGTCTTTCAGCGCTTTGATGTACTCGAACAAAGTATCAGGATGATTTGGTAAGTGCATCTCTGGCGGCGAAAATCCTCGAACTCGTTGAAGCGCGTCAATTCCAAAGATCGAAGCGAAATGATGCTGCCAGGCTTGAATATGCAGTTTGAGATCAGGAATTGGAGTTGAGGGAACGACGGCATGGCTCCACATTGTACCGAGCCATTCCACATACGGTTGAAATTGTCGATCGCAGGTAATTCGCTTCAGATTGTTCAAAACATCTTCGCGTCCCATCTGCTGAAGTCCCCAGAGCAGATTTCCTGAATAGTCCAGCATGATTCGAGGATTGCAGCCTTGAGCGACTAAATCAGGAATAAATTCGCCCATGCGACCATAACACCACGCAAAAACACCCGCATTGTGATTGTCGCCATCGTTCGGATGCTCGAACATATTTTGCAAATTGCTGATCAATTCGCCATTCATCCCAGCGGGAATGGTCGGCTGGTGCATATGAAGGGCACAGGCGAACGAAGCATTCATTGACTCTAAACGGAGGTTTGTTGTGGGAAGAAAGACCGGATCAGAAGAAATTTTAGGAAGTGTCGCGCCAAAAATTGGTGGCAGTTTGGTGAGGGTTGCAGTCATGAAAATTGCCTGAATCTATGGCTCAAATATAGATCGGACGTTCTGAGAGCGGGTTTAAGTTTTAAGACAGAATTGAGATTCCTCTTGCAAAAAAGCAGGCTTGCATATTGAATAAAGACATCAAAAATGAATTTTTGTTAAGTAAGGGGATACAAATGTACATCGTGCAAATTGCCTCCGAATGCGCCCCGGTAATTAAAGCTGGAGGATTAGGAGATGTCGTCTACGGTCTGAGTCGAGAACTGGAGAGTCAAGGGCATTGTGTCGAAGTGATTCTGCCGAAGTATGACTGTATGCGGTACGACCACATTTGGGGACTGCACGACGCTTACAAAGATTTATATGTGCCTTGGTATGATAGCTGGGTGCATTGTTCAGTCTACTGCGGTTGGGTACATGGGCAAATGTGCTTCTTCATTGAGCCGCATACCGATGATTTTTTCTTCGATCGAGGATGTTACTACGGCTGCAACGATGACAATATGCGGTTTGCTTTCTTTAGTAAGGCAGCATTAGAGTTCTTACTGCAAAGTAATAAGCGACCGGATGTGATTCATTGTCACGACTGGCAGACTGGGTTAGTTCCGGTGATGCTGTATGAGATTTATAAGTATCACGGAATGGCAAATCAGCGCGTTTGCTACAGCATTCACAATTTCAAACATCAAGGCTATGGTGGTTCAGATATCTTAGAAGCCACACAGCTAAGACGACCTGAATACTACTTTAACTATGACAAGCTAAGAGACAATTTCAATCCGTTCTCGATCAACTTCATGAAAGGTGGAATTGTCTACGCGAATGCAGTGAACACAGTTTCGCCTCATCATGCTTGGGAAGCTCGCCATACTGATGTTAGCTATGGTTTAGGACATACCTTAGAGCTACATCAAGATAAGTTCATAGGTATTCTTAACGGAATTGACTATGGCTTTTGGAATCCAGAAAACGATCGATATCTTCCTTATCACTATTCTGCTGAAAGCTTTGAGCAAAAACACTACAACACCAAAGCACTCCGAGAACGGTTGTTGTTGAGAGAAGAAAATAAGCCGATCGTATGTTTTATCGGTCGCTTAGATGATCAAAAAGGTGTTCATCTCGTTCATCATGCGATGTACTACACGCTAGAACGAGGCGGACAGTTCGTGTTATTGGGATCAGCGACGGAAAGCGCGATCGACAAATGGTTCAGGCACGAAAAAGAGTTCCTCAACAACAATCCAGACTGTCATATCGAGCTTGGATTTAACGAGGAACTATCGCATTTAATCTACGCAGGTTCAGATATGATCGTAGTTCCGAGTAACTTCGAGCCTTGTGGACTAACACAGGTGATTGCTTTGAAGTATGGAACAGTCCCGATCGTGCGGGGGGTTGGTGGATTAGTCAATACCGTGTTTGATCATGACTATGATCAGGCTCATCCACCTGAAGAGCGCAATGGTTTTGTCTTCTACGAATCGGACAATGTTGCTCTAGAATCGGGCATGACCAGAGCGTTTGATCTGTGGGGACAGAATCGGAAAATCTTCAATCAGTTAGCGATTCAGGGGATGAAATACGACTACTCTTGGAAAGATCCAGCGAAAGAGTATGTGGCATTGTACAATCGCATTCGTCACAAGGATTAAACAGCAAAAAGCCTCCAAATTCGGAGGCTTTTCTGTGTTACAGACTCGCCTGCAATTGGTCTAGCAACTTCTCAACGTAAGTTAATGCACCTCGAATGGTGGCTGGATCTTCAATGTCCACACCCACATATCGACGAAGTGCTTCTACTTGATCTAAGCTGCCACCAGCCGCTAGAAGCTCCAAATAGCCAGGAATGAAGTCTTTCCCAACTTCGAGATACTTCTGATAGCAGGCAAGGCTCACAATGTTCGATGCTGTGTACTGGTAACAGTAATATGGCTTGAAATAGATATGTCCAATTCGTGCCCAATCATACTGATGTTCAGGTAGCACTTCAACCGCATCACCGCACAGAGTTTGATACAGTTTCATCCATTCTTCGTTGACGAACGTATGATCAAAGCTACCTTGAGCGGCTCGATCGTGAATTGCCAGTTCCAATCGGCTGATCGTGCTTTGTCGGAACAATAGATTTAACTGATCCTCAAGCTGCCGTGTAATCAGTGATTTCGTCAGTGATTTATCCTCTTTCGCTTGCTTCAATAGATAATCGAGCAATAGCAATTCATTAAAAGTTGAAGCAATTTCAGCCAGTACCATTGGCGGGTTACTGTTGAAATAAGTTTGTCGATCGTCAATCCAAGCAAAGTGCAATCCGTGACCCATCTCGTGTGCTAGGGTAAACAACGAATTGTAATCATCGGTATACGACATCAAGAGATAACTATGTTTGCCGTAAGTGTAGGAACAGAATGCACCTCCACGCTTACCTGGACGAACTTTCGCATCAACCCAGTTTTTGAGGAAGAATTCTTCTGCCCGTCGAGCATAGTTCGGATCGAACTGATCTAGTGCTGCAAGTAAAGTCTCAACACCTGATTTATAAGTGACAGGCGGAGCGGCTTCGGTTGTCCAAGGAGCATAAAGATCAGCGGTGCGAATCTTTTGTCCGAGTGCTTGACCTTTTAATGTGTAGTAGCGTTGGAACAGGTCAAAGCGATCGCCAGTTCCCGACATGATCGCTCTAAACACAGGCTCAGACACTTCATCAACTAAAAGCTGCTTTTGCAAGGTGGATTCATAGTCGCGCATCTGGTTTTCAACCTTGTGATCTTGCGCGACCGTGTTCATGATGTAGCTATACAGCGAATTGTGCTGCTGCATCACTTTACGAACCGATTGGTAGCCGGCGGTGCGGATCTCCGGGTCGGGATGATAGAGTAATGCGCTTAGCTCAGATTCAGTGTTGACTGTGCGACCGTCGGGAGTCGTGACAGGTTCGTATTCTTGTTCACCTAGATGAATCGATCGCAGTTGAATAAAGGCTTGTCTTCCCGTCAAACTGTCTTGATTTCGAGTCTGTTCAACTTCTTCAGATAGTGTGTGAGGGCGATACTTTGCAATTCGATTGAGATAATGCTGATAGTCAGAAAGCACTGAGGCTTTTTGCAGTTCTTCAAACTTCGCTGCCTCTAATTTCTGAAGTTCGAGGTCAAAGAACAATAATTGATTCTCAACACTCGTGAGCGCTTCCATCACTTTGTCGAGGAATTGTTTCGCTTCGGTGTTGCGGGTGTCAGCACTAAAGATTAGAGACGGGAATGCGTAGAGATAGCCTGATTTTTCAGAAATGGTTTCTAACGTCTTAAAGCACGTCGCTAATTGTTCCGCGCTCAAGTCTTTTACCTTGCCGCGAAACGACTCGCGAAATTCTGCGGCTTCAGTTTGCAATGAGTCGAGATCCTGAGTCAGTCGCGGATCATCAAAGCCTTTGTAGAGATCAGACAAATCCCATTCTTGCGGATTGTCGAGCTGTGTGAGTTCAATCGCCTGTGTCATCGAACGTACTCCTAATTTTTTCTAACCGAACCTTTGTAGTAGAGATTCCTGCTTAAGGCGTAGTCATTACGAGTTTGTTTTGTCTATGATGATAGCATATCGTTTCCAAGGAATCAGCCCAATGGTCAAAGTAGTTGGCATCGCTGGAAGTTTAAGACCCGGTTCGTATAGTCAGCAAGCGCTCAAGGTTGCGATCGATCGCGTTGCTGCATTGGGCGCGGAAGTCGAGATCTTGGATTTACGATCGCTAAACCTGCCCTTCTGTGATGGTAGCGACGAATATCCGGATGATCCAGGGGTTGCCAAGCTCAAACAGGCAGTGAGTGAAGCGGATGCGATCGTTTTAGCAACTCCGGAGTATCACGGCAGTGTGAGCGGTGTTTTGAAGAATGCACTCGACTTGATGGGATTTGAAGAATTCACCGGAAAAGTCACAGGTGTGATTAGCGTTTTGGGTGGTCAATCGAACAATAATTCGCTGAATGATTTACGAGTGATTCTCCGCTGGATTCACGCTTGGACGATTCCTGAACAGATTGCTGTCGGGCAGGCTTGGAAGGCATTTAGCGAAGACGGTAAATTGCTCGATGAAGGACTGTCGAAGCGGTTTGATGCGTTTGCTCAAAGTTTGGTCGAAGCGACCCAAAAACTGCGAGGATAGTTCTTCCGTAGCATCTTAATCGGATACTGTGTCTAAATCTAGGCGCAGTATTTTTTTAATGTTATGACAGACTTCTCAAGCGTTTTGGAATTCATCCGCAGTTTTGAACAATTACATCCAGATGCCTCAGCTTACGAGATTACGAATCGATTACGCGGATATACCAAACCAAGCTACACAACGAAAGCTTGGACGATCGTTACCGGATTCGAGCAACCCTTTGTCGAAGCCAAATTAGATCAAAATATTGTATTTGCAGGCGAACTGACTGATTTCGGGCATTTCGTCGCCGCACTTTCCGATCAAATTAATCAACCCGGTCTGCAATGGTCGGACTTTGCTCGTTGGACAGGTGATCATACCTCTTGGGCGGGCGATATTGGATCAGCGATCGAGCTTTATCGCGCAACTCCTGGTCACTTGAAATCGCTGGCGGAAGCACTCGATCGCTTTGCTCCCGATTCAGATCATTCCGCTAATATTGCAGCTTGGACAGTTGGAGAAATGATCAATCAAACTCAGCAAATTCGGCTTTCTGAAGCCATACAGCAATATCACGCTAAACCGTATTCAGATCATGTAAAAACCTTTATTCAGCAACGGTTTAACGGCATCTTCGAGAATCAAACGCTAACCAATCCCGCCAAAATCGAAGCAGAAATTCGGAATGCAACGTTTGCCTATCTGGAACTTTCACAGAATGCAGGACGGCTGAAACAAATCATGAAATCATTTACTCAAAAACTGCGATCGACTCCAGAGCGAGACTTACTGAGTGCTGATCTGCTTCAAGGTTCGCTGCATTTCATGTCGCACCTCATCCGAAAAGGCAATCTTGCACCCTTAAAATTCAAGCCTTATCAACAACCCCAAGCCCCTTGGCTTGGGACTGTGAACTATGAAGTTTCAGTTTAAAAAGCGTGAATTCAATGAGTTTCTCGCTTCGATTTCAGCTCGCTCCGGAATGGAATTCGGGGCTAGTCGAACGAAGTCCACTGAAGGGGACTGAAGACGAATAAACATAAGGCTTGCAGTCCTGAAGGGACTTCGCACCGTTAGCCCCGAATTTCATTCCGGGGTGGATAAACAACGAAGCGCAGAAATCACCGAATTCACATCAAAGAGAGGTAAATATCCTCACCTACCCCTCTCCAACTATTTCAAATTCGGCGGAATCGTCTTCGGAACTGTCCAGAAATAAACATTCGTTCCATTCACGCTCACCGTCTGATCCGGTTTCCAATCGCCCATATCAAACGCATGAGACACAATCCGCGTTCCCGGTTTTAGCTTCAACAAGCTAGGACGCAACTGAAGATTAATTCTCGGCAGCAAGTACAACGTGATCACCGTTGCCTTCGTCAGATCCGTTTTGAACAAATCTTGCTGAGCGAACTGCACTAAATCCGTTACACCCTCTTTTTTCGCACTCGCATTCGCTTCCTTAATCCGCTCCGGATCAATATCCACTCCAAATCCACGGGTTCCAAACCGCTTCGCTGCTGTAATCGGAATCCGTCCATCTCCACTACCGAGATCCAGCAGCACATCGTTCTTACCGACCTTTGCCACTTTCAGCATCGCATCGACAACAGGCTCTGGAGTCGGCACATATGGCACATCTAACTGCGGTGTTGGACTTTCAGCCTGAGTTGCTGGAGCAGGACTCTGTGCCTGAGTCGTGGGAGCGTCCGCTGTTGCAGTCGGAGATTGCGAACAACCCGCTACCATCAAACCTAAAATTCCAACCGTCATCACCAAAGGACGAACAATCATTTTCATTTCTCCTCAATCACTATCGACGCTGCCAAAGTAAAACCGGAATCCCCAGAGCCAAAACAATCACACCTGCGATCGCGCCAGTGGTGACATACACCAAACTGGAATACAACAAAAATCCGCAGATGCCACAGAACAAAATCGGTGTAATCGGATAAAACGGCACCCGAAATGCACTCGATCGATTCGGCTCCTTAAAACGCATAATGATCAGCGAAAAGCCCACCAGCAAGAAAAAGAACCAAAACACCGGAGCCGTATAATCGACCATGGTTTCAAAACCTTTTCGCTGCCAGGCTCCCAGTCCGACGAGCAAAAGCGCGATCGCACCTTGAAGCAACAAGGCTGGAATTGGCGAATTCTTTTCACCCTGCCAGCTTCCCATAAAGCCGAACACTTTGAAATCTTGCCCTAGCGCGTAGTTAGTTCGCGCTCCCGTCAATACAGTTGCATTTAGAGCACCCAACGCGGAAATGGCAACCAGCAAGCTAATAAACACGACTCCCGGCTGTCCGTAGGCATTTCGCATCAAATCCGCCGCGACCGCTGACGAATTCGCCATTCCGTTGACTCCCAAGCCTTGGAGATAGGCAAAATTAATCGCGATATAGATTGCCGCAATAATTCCGATGCCCCAAAAGAGCGATCGAGCAATGTTCCGGTTCGGATTGCGAATCTCGGCTGAAATGTAAGCCGCTTCATTCCATCCGCCATAAGACAACAGCACAAAAATCATTGCCATGCCCCAATTTGTTGAGATTGGCGATTCAGTAGCGGCTTGAGGTGCGGCGCTTCCTGAATGGGTCAGACCTGCCAAAATTACAAGAATTAATCCTAAAATTTTTGCAGCCGTTAGCCAGTTCTGAACCCCTTTTCCTTGTCTGAGTCCCAGAATGTTAATCAGGGTGAAAAGGACGATCGCACCTGCTGCATAAATCGCGCCCGAATAGCTTCCCAACGGCAAAATCTCAGACGCATAATCGCCAAAGACATATCCGAGTAAAGCGATCGATCCTGTTTGCACAACCGTCATTCTTGCCCAAGCGAACAAAAACGCGATCGAATTTCCATAAGCCCGCTGCAAGTAATAATAATTGCCGCCCACATGCGGATAGGTGGTGGCGAGTTCTGCATAACACAGCGCCCCAATCAGAGAAACAACTCCACCAATAATCCAGGCAAACAACACGGTGAAATTTGTGCCTGTGTTGGATGCCACTAGAGCAGGAGTCTCAAAAATGCCCGCTCCAATTACAATTCCTACGATCAGCGCTACTGCGTCGATCATCGATAAAGCAGTCTTCGGACTTGCAGACTCTTCAGAAGACGCATTTGCAGCGATCGACTCTGAATAATCTGAAGATTTCGGGAAACCCATAGTGATACCTAACTAAAGATCCGGATCAGTTGCGCGAAAACAGACTTGAGAGCAATCTTTCAAAGGATTTTAGTTCGCGTCGGTAACATCTGCGCTCTGACTTCCGATATAGATCTAATGGTAGAAATCCGGGGCTGTGAGGGACTGGTTCTGGACTTATCCTTGTAAAACGTCACCTGGGTAATATATTTTTAAGGAGAAATCCCCCATTGTACTCTTCTTCAAAAACATTGCTCAGAAAAATATGGACACGATCGCAACCCTGCATCTCGCCACTCCAGCCCCCGATGATCGATCGCGTATCCGCAGACGAAGCATTCAACTGCTGAGTGCAATGGTAGGATGCGCCATTGTTGGATTTGCTTCTTCTGCCTACGCTCAATTAGTGTTACGCGAAGGTGATTCGGGTACTGCCGTTACCGAGTTACAAGAGCGCCTTAGAGCATTAGGCTGTTTCGACGGTTCAGCGACCGGATTTTTTGGTTCTCAAACTCGTGATGCAGTCATTCAATGCCAACAACAGCGCGGAATTACCGCCGATGGAGTCGTCGGAGCGGACACTTATCGCGCTTTTGGACTTGGCAATCCCACGACAGGAACCGGATCGGCGCAGTTTGGAGAACCTTTACAGTTAGGCGATCGTGGTCCGGGAGTCCAACAACTCCAAACCCAGCTACAAGCGCAAGGATACTACTACGGCACGATCGATGGTGTATTTGGTCCGGACACCCGCACTGCTGTCCTTCAATTGCAAAGCGATCGGGGTCTGCCTCAAACGGGTGTTGTCGATGATGCGGTTTACACTGCGCTCGCGGGTGGAGCAGTCCCACCGACGACACTCCCAGGAGTCGTTGGACTGCAATTTGGCGATCAAGGTCCGCGAGTATCTGAACTTCAGCGACAACTGAATCGACTGGGTTACCCGGTTCCGGTGACAGGCTATTTTGGCACTCAGACTCAGCAAGCCCTCGCAAGCTTCCAACAGGCGCAAGGATTACCTCCGACTGGGGTAGCTGACCGTCAGACATTAGCGGCGCTCGGAGTGGCAGGCGGAAGCGGGGAAAATGGTCAAACTCCACAAAATACCCGCCGCTATGTTGTGGTGATTCCATTCCGTAACACCGTTGAACTCAATCGCATTCAAGATGTGATTCCGAATGCGGTTCCGAGACAGTCGCGCTTGGGCGATTTTGTCAACGCAGGCAGCTATACCACTCCAGAAGTGGCAGAACGTCGGGCGGGATTGTTGCGATCGCGGGGACTCGGTAATGCTCGTGTCGTGTTTGAATAACTCAGAGCGGGAGTAGCGATCGCTGACAGGTGGGACAAACCGCATGAATCGTCAGTTGGCAGTCCAGGATGTGGTATCCCTCTTTCTGGGCTGCTTTGGTTCCGGTTTTGAGAATCGAATCGCTTTTGAACTCGATCGTTTTATTGCAGCGGACACAAATTAAGTGATGATGATGATGCGGATACGGTTGATTAATCTCGTAGTGTTTGTGACCTTCAGCAAGTTCGAGTTCGCGTAGGATGCCCATCCGCGACATCAATTTTAAGGTGCGATAAATCGTCGAGAGACTAATTCCTTCACCTTTGGTTTGAAGTTCGTGATAGAGATCTTCAGCGCTTAAGTGTTGCCCTTCTGGAAGTTTTTGAAACACTTGCAGGATGATTTCGCGTTGTGGAGTCAAACGCCATCCTTTTTCATTCAATTCAGCCTTGAGCGAAGCACTGGTGTAAGTAGGAGCGTTCAGCATTGTCAACAAAGTCTCCTTTCTTGAGAACCATAGCATAACAAAAAAATTAGGCGATTTTCAATAAGTTCGCCTAATTGAGAACATTCTTCAATTGTGCAGGGGATCGAATCGTCTAGCTGAGTGACTCAAGGTAGTCGCGCACACGATTACGACGTTTTGGCTGACGTAATTTCTGCAACGCTTTCGCTTCAATTTGCCGGACTCGTTCTCTCGACAGTTCTAAAGCGCGTCCAATTTCCGCCAATGAATAAGGATGACCATCGCTGCCCAAACCAAACCGCATTTCGATGACATCACGTTCGCGATCGGTCAAATCCGCCAACAATTGGATCAAGTCGCGTCTCAGCGATTCCCGCATCAGCGTTTCTTCTGGCGTGATTTCCTCGGTTTCGAGTAGATCGCCAAGTTCCGTGTCGCGCTCTTTTCCGACTTTGGTTTCGAGCGATACTGAACGTGGAACCCGTAAAAGGACTTCACGGACTTGCGGCGGAGTCATTTCCAGTTCCGAAGCAATATCTTCGATCGTGGCGGTACGACCTTTTTCCTGAGAAATTTTACGCTGAGCTTTTTTGATTTTGTTGAGCTTTTCGGTGATGTGAACGGGAAGGCGAATCGTGCGGCTCTGAGTTGCGATCGCACGAGTGATTCCCTGACGAATCCACCAATACGCATAAGTGCTGAATCGATAGCCTTTCGTCGGATCGAACTTCTCAACCGCTCTTTCTAATCCGAGTGTTCCTTCTTGGATTAAATCAAGCAGTTCCAAGCCGCGATTTTGATATTTCTTTGCGACCGAGACGACTAAGCGCAGGTTGGCGTTAATCATTCGGGTCTTGGCTGCCAGTCCTTGATTTTGAATTGAATCCAGTTCGGCAACGGTTAAGTTGACGACTTTTGCCCAGTGTTGTTTTCCTTCTGCCAACATCGGCTTGAGGTCAGCAACATCGATTTTGGCTTCGGTCGCCCAGCGTTCGAGGGAAGGGCGATGAGTCAGCGTGGAGACTAAGCGATCGCGAACCTCGATCAAGTGCACATATTGAAGAATCAGGGCGTTTCCTTTTTCTGCGGCATGGTTGCGCTGTTCTAAGAGCTTCATGTAGCGTTGGACTTTTTGCGCCTCCGCGACTTCTTCATCGCGTCCGAGGAGGCGGTAGCGCCCGATTTCTTGAAGGTAGAGCCTGACCAAATCGGTGGTTTTCCGCCCAGTGGCACGCATTCCTCGCTGTCCCGACAGTTCAGCGTCGAGTTCTGAAAGGTCTTCGCTCGGATCAAACTCGGAGTCTGTCACGATCGAGGAATGCTCCAGGGTGGAGGGGTCAAATTCTGCATCAGCGTAGAAAGAGGTTGCTGGCATCATGTGTTCTGTGCGCTATGTGGAAATCGGTCGGTTGCTTCGCTTAGTGTTCCCGTGGTCTGGGACTCAGGAACAGAGTTGCGAGTTCCAGAAAACGTTGAAATTACTTATCTGTAAAGACAGGATGAATATCGCAGGTTGCTATCGTGCGAAGGAGCTACTCGTTACTACACACGATCAAGACTGCGATTCGGAATTTGCGCGATTAAAGTTTTGCGTGATGACGGGTTGGAGTCAGTATAGTGATGTTAAAAGCTTTATGAAGTGACCGAGATCAATCCGTGTTTTGACTGAGATCACTTCAAAGCGTGTCATGTTGCGTCTGGGCTTCATGACATCACCTTTCGGCGATAAGAAGTGATAATCCGGACGATCGCAAAATTTCAAAAGTGCGATCCATTTTGGTTTCGGGCGGGACGTAGAGGATGAATCCGTCTCGTCCACGAGTGAGTAGAACGCGGTAGCTATTGAGTCGGAGTTGTAGCGGATCACGAACGTTCTTTTGACGTGTGGTGGTGATCCAAGCCTCATCTTTCCAAATCAGGTCATCGCCCCAGCCAATGATGGGAAAATCTAATTCCAATCCCTGACAGCTAAATTCGGTGACAACGCGATCGAAGGTACAGCAAGAATTCTCAGAATCTGGCGGATCAATGTACCAAGCACCAATATTTAGCTTCTGAGTAGAAATGTAATCGTTACGAATCCCGTATTTGACTAAATTGCGCGATCGAGAAGAGGCAACGAATCCATAACGTTTATCGGATTGATTCTGATAACGCGATCGACAATACTCTTTCGCTGCTTCTAAATCGCGAGTGAGATAACAATTAAATCCTTCTTCAATTAATAAAGGCATCGTTGCTCTGGCGCGATCAATGTCGTGATTTAGAACATGAGCCACCCAGGTTTGAACATGATGGGCGAGATGCGATCGTAAAGAAGTTGTGAGATTTAATAAATCATTCACATGAACGCTTGTATCAAAATATTTTGATTGCTCAGACGAACAATGAACCTGCCAAGATTCACTTAAGCCTTCATTCCATTGTTCGATTCCGCCTTCTTCCCCGACGTGAATCGTTTGCCCTTCTCCGATTAAGCCGAGTAAGACACACCAGTCTGGAACCCGCTCACAAATTCGTAACACGGCACCCGGAGCCGCGCTCGAAATCCCGTACTTTTCAGACATGCGATCGGCATCCCAAGCCCGCTGCGCTTCATCGAACACGATAATGTTTTCTCTCGGTGCGGACTGGCGACGGGCTTCGTGTTGTAAATAGAAATTCCGAATTTCTCGCACAAAGGCTTTACTTTGAAGGGCGTACTGAAGCACAGAGATCAGAGGACGATTACCAGATAGGAAAATTGCAGGTCGATCGCTTTGATAAACGAACTGCAATCCAACGAGCGTTTTTCCGGCTCCGGGAACGCCTGTAATCAGAATTAGGTGGCGTTCTTTTTGTTGAGAAGCTCGATCGACAATTTGCCGCAAATAATCCAGAATCTCAGGGATTTTTGCACTCTGAGCGCGTCTGATACTCGGTAACGGTTCTTGCTGAAAAATTCGTCTTGCGGCTGCGATTACGGTCGGTAATGGTTCATAGATTGAATCCACCCATTGATTTGAATCGATTTCAGATTCTGTTTCAGTCAATGATTCTAAATACTTTCCGATTTGCGTTGGATTTAGAATTTGAACTGTGTTTCTGATTACATTTTCTTTTGTGTAGCGCGTTGGAATCAGAATTGCACTTACCGGATGATTTGCGGAGGCTTGATGATATTCCGTCAAATCTCGTGCGTATGCTGCAACTTGATCGAGATCCGCAGTCGAGAGCGTTGCTTTTTGCTTGAACTCGAAAACGAGAATGTGTCCCGCTCCTAAAATTACTAAATCGGGTCGCCGTCCGCCTTCACCGGGCAATTCGTATTCAAAAATGAGCGTCCAGGATTTGCGGCTAAGGGTGGCGAACTGCGCTGCCTCCGGCACAGCGAAAGCTGCCCGTAAAATTTCCCCGCATTCTTCCCAAGCCTGATTTTGCGTTGTGGTCGATCGCATTTGATACATCGCCTGATAATTCGCCTGCATCGTTGCGAACCAGTCTTGCCCAGAACAAGCGAGAAAATCAGCGATCGACCCCATCCAACCGTAATTTACAGACATGCTGATCCAAAAAATAAAGGGGCGGAATTCGCCCCACAGCCTATTATCTCAAATTCTCGTTGGGCAAAGTCGCCATCTGCGGATCAGGCGGGAAAATCATTTCTTCAATCTCTCCCGGTTGTCCCAGCGGTTTTGCCTGACTCTCGTTATAAGACACGATCACGCCGCCCGCATTTCCAGCCCGAACAACGACTTGTCGATCGGCGGTCCAAGTCCGCTGCGTCCCCTTGGGCAATTCACCCTCAAACGCGACTTGATTATCTGCCATCACCCGCACCCAAGATTCTTCAGCAACCGTCACTCCTACCCGAATCGGCTTGTTAGAAGCCGGAGCCGGAGTAATTTTCTTTGTACTAGCAGGCTGTTGAACGGGCTGCATCGGTCCCATCGGTGAAGGAACAATAGGCTGCTGTACCTCGATCGCGGGCAGTGAAGCTTGAGTCGATCGATTGAGAAAATACGACAGCCCGTTCACCGCTCCAAAAATCAGCACCATATACATCAAATACAAGTGCATCGGGCGTAACTGTGCTCCTGGCAGCGATCGCCAAGAAGTGCGAATTGTAGGCAACGCCATCACGCCCGTCGTCGGGAATTCACTGGCAAATTCCACGCCATTTAGCCCGATCGCGTCTGCGTACTGGCGAATAAAGCTGTGAATGTAGACAGGTTCGGGAAGTTCCTCAATCTTTCCTTGTTCGATCGCTTTCAATAACCGGGGTTGAATACAGGTTGCTCCTGCCACTTTTTCGAGAGAAATATCTTGCGATTGACGACGATCGCGGAGTCGATTGCCCAACTCTGCCAGCCGTTCCGCCTGTTCTCGATTTGTTTGGAGGGTCTGCTTGTTCATCTGCGCTGCTCCTTCGTCTGTGCTGGCAACTTCTCTAACGGCGGGTTCATGCCCTGTTTAAGTACACGAATTTCAAAATCTTCTAGCGGGCGGTAGTGTCCCGTGGGTAAAGCGGGTCTGCCCGGTGGATTGATCTGGATTTCTCCGATCGCACTGCGGTGAAGCTGAATCACGGGATGACCCAACTGCTCAGCGACTCGGCGGATTTGACGGTTCCGACCTTCGCGAAGGATGACGCGCAGGAGTGTACTCGATGGAGTACGGCGCAACACATTCACCGAAGCAGGAAGGGTTTTTCGGTTGTCTAAGATAACGCCTTCGCGCCATTGCTGCAAGACGGATCGTGACACTTCTTGTTCAACCCAGACTTCATATGTTTTAGGGATGTGATGGCGAGGATGAGTCAAATAATGAGTCAATTCGCCATCATTCGTCAACAGAATTGCTCCGGTTGATTCTACATCTAATCGACCGATCGGGTGAAGTCCTTGTCCTTGCCGTAAATTCTTCGGTAAGAGTTCAAGAACGGTTTTTCGGTTCTGCGGATCGTCACAGGTTGAAATCACTCCTGCGGGTTTATTCAGCAGAAAGTAGAGAAACTGTGGTCGATCGACAATTTGAATCAGTTGCCCGTCAACTTCGACGCGATCACATTCTGGATCAGCTTTCTGACCCAACTCTGCGACAGTTCCATTAAGTCTCACGCGCCCTTCCAGGATCATCTGTTCCGCCTGACGACGCGAGGCGATTCCCCATTGCGAAAGAATTTTCTGGACTCTTTCAGGCATACAGATTCAGAACAACAATGTGAGCAAATGATGAAGCTAAAAATGCAAAGACCGTACAAATACTAATATGTACAAATATTACACCAGCCTGTATTCAGTAAAATGGCGGAAAATCAGCGTCATTCAGAATTCGTAATCCGTTGACAGAGAGCGATAAGTAATTATGAAGTCCGCTCACACGGTAAATTTAGTTGCAACCACGCACCCCCATTGGGATGATTTTGGGCGCGGACGGTGCCTTGATGCGCTTCAATGATTTGGCGCACGATCGCGAGTCCTAATCCGCTGCCACTGGTCAACTGAGTGGCTTCCTGTTCCCGAACGGGACGTGATCGGGATGGGTCTGCCCGATAAAAGCGATCGAAGACGTAATCGATCGCGTCTTCAGGGAATCCCTCACCTGAATCGATGATGTCGATCTGAATTCGCGGTTTGGACTGCTCTCGTAAGGTAGTTTCGACTCGAATCACGCTTCCTGGTGGGCTGTACTTGAGACTGTTATCGAGCAGGTTTAGAAAAACCCGGTGCATTCGAGCTTCGTCTGCTTTGAGAATGACCGACTCTAACCCGTCATAGCAAAATTGCACGTTCTTTTCACAGGCAAGCGGTTCGAGACTTTGCCACGCGGAATAAATCAGTTTGACTGAATCTACAGAAGTGAGCCGTAATCGCTGTGAGGGATTAAGGTCTAGCTGACTGAGATCAAGTAAATCTTGAACTAATCGACTGAGGCGAATCGTTTCATTCAGTAAACGATCGATCCATTGCCGATTGGGGGGATCAAGCCGAGATTGTAGCGTTTCCGCGACGAGACGAATCGAAGTGAGGGGCGTTCTGAGTTCGTGTGCGACATCAGAAGTCCAACGATCGCGCTGTTGTGCTAGGTTCGTGGCTTCCTGACGATTTTCGAGGTAGACTCCTACTTCACCCGCTGATAAGGGAAAAGCAAATCCTCGAATCGGAGTCGATCGAGCATGAGAAAGATCATCAGCATCGGCGGAGATCGAATAAAACAGCCATTCGCGCTGATGGGGTTGATTGCGATCGCGTGCCTTTTCAATCAGCGAATCGAGTTCATACGATCGCACCAGTTCCAGCAATAATCGCGGGGCGTAATCTTCGTTCTGAGTGATTCCTAAAAGTTCTGCGGCGGCAGGATTGCACCAAATTAGCTGGTTTTCTTCATCGACTTGAAGATAAGCGATCGGACAAAGATTCTGAATCTGTTTCCACGCCTCAATCGAGCGTTCCAACTCCTCCATCCGTTCCTGATTGTGGTGCATCAACATCGACAAGCGAGAAGTCACCGACAAATCGATCGCGGCTTCGTCGGGCGGTAAGTCTTTTGTTAAGCGATCGATGCGGGAACTGAGTTGACCCCGATACAGCGTAAACGGCAGAATCCCGATCGCAAGTCCAGCCAGAAACCAGAGAACAGACACAGGCAGCGAGGGGCGAGTAATTTCCCCTTTAGCTTAACCGAAACGATATCCGAAGCCTCTCACCGTGACTAAATATTGGGGATTACTGGGATCGAGTTCGAGCTTTTCTCTCAACCAGCGGATATGCACATCCACAGTTTTACTTTCCCCGATAAAATCATGACCCCAAATTTTCTCTAAAAGTTGATCCCGTGACCAAACTCGCTTGGGGTGGCGCAAGAAAAGCTCTAATAACTTGAATTCTTTAGGCGAAAAATTGACGACTTCACCCCGAACGGTCACACGGCATTCTTGAGGGTAAATCGTGACATCTTGAAATTGCAGCGTTGGAACAGGTTGTGTTGTCTGAAATTGTTGGTGACGGCGCAGAAGAGCGCGGCACCGGGCAATCAATTCGCGCATTCCAAACGGTTTTGTAAGATAGTCATCGGCTCCCACTTCAAGCCCGACGACGCGATCGGTTTCGCTCCCTTTCGCGCTCAGCATGAGAATCGGAACACTGCTTCCTTCACGACGCATCCAGCGACAAATATCCAATCCGTTCACGTACGGCAGCATCAAGTCCAAAATGATTAAGTCAGGCATCGCAGCCTGATCGGATTCTGGACTGAGTGCCGCTTGAAGAATTTCTAAGGCTTCACGACCATCCACGGCGGTCATGATTTCATAACCTTCATCGGACAAAGTGAGCGCGATCGTATCTCGGATCAAATGTTCATCGTCCACTACTAGGATTCGTCCTAAAGTGAGTCTCGGTGTGACGGATGCAGGTTCGGTCAGAAGCGTAGGCGACATAAAAAGTGCGTCTCGACTTGTCGGCAAAATTCTACCATTGATCCAGCGGTACGTATGCGTTTATACAATTTTTCAATCTTTAGCTAACAAATAACCAAATCGGAATCGTAACCAGAATCGCGATCGTACTCAGAGCGATACTACTGGCAGCGAGATCATGGTCTAAGTTATACTCCTCAGCCAAAATCAAGCTGGCAAATGCAGTGGGAACACCTGCCATGATCGTCAAAGAAAGGCGGGCATCGTGATTTAATCCGAGAAGTGCAACCGCGATCGCGACTAAGATTGGTAACACTAAAGCTTTCAGCAATACCGGAATTGTAGCGGTTTTGAGGCTGTCAATTCCTTTAAGTTGAATCAATCGCATTCCCATCAATAGAAAAGATGCGGGGATCACGAACAATAGCGACGAATGTACGATCGTTTCTCCCCATTCTGGAAACGCGATCGATTGAGTCGCATAACTTGCCGCAAACGCCCAAAGAGTAGGAACAGTGATGAGATCGCGCAGCAAGGTCAAAATCGAGCTTTGATTTTCCGATCGTCCATAGTGACTCGCAATCAGAACCCCGATCCCATACGTGCCGATCAAATTCTGGGTGACGCTAAAGAAGACCGCCCAACTTAGATCACCATCTCCGATCAGTGCTGGAATTAATCCCAGTCCAACAAAGCCCGTATTGCCGATCATCGAAGCGATGACGAATGTGCCTTGAGAAGAACGATCGAGCGGCGGCAACCAAGAATCGATCGCATTTAACCAAGTCGGTTTCGAGACAGTTTTGAGCCAGACCAAAATTTGCAGCGTGATCCAAGCGATCGTTAATCCCGTACCGAGAGTTGCGATCGTGACTACTGGGGCGATTCCCGCATTCGCATTAAAATCCGTCTGCCGCACCAAGGCGAAAATCTGCCACGGTACGCCGATCCAATATAAACTTCGCCCTAAAAGTCTTGGAAACGATTGAGGCAAATACTTAAACAACAAAGCACCCACCCCTGTCCAGAAGATCAAGGGGGTATAAGCGTGAACCAAACTTCCGATCATGCCATGCCCCGCCACCGGGCGCTACTCCCTGCACTATCGTACTGGATCGTATCCCCATTTAGCGCAGTCAAAGGACGGACATTTTCGAGTTAATTTTACTGCCAGTCTTTAATCCGCCACTGATTGTCTTGTCGCACTAAGGTATAGCGAACTGACATATCTCGATCGGTCTGAACTTCGCCTGCCTGACCGCCCGGAAAATACTTCCGAACCTCGGTAACAGTCGCTTTTACGCTGGCTTGATTCGGATCAGTTGGACTAACTTCAACGCGATCGACTTTGACCGCATGATCGTACTCGATATATAAGTTATCCCGCTTACTTTCCTCGACATTGCGCTGCCACTCGGACAGTCGAGGGTCGATGAGAATTTGCGACAACTTGGACGGGTCATGAGTTTTACCCATCGCCAATTTTTTCGCATCTAGCCAAGTTTCTAACACTTTCTGAGCCAGAGGTTGATTCATCTCGCCGGAAAGCGACACGGCTTGCCCAGGCGGGACTAAATGCACGATCGGTTGATCAAGCTGGACTGGAATGGCATCATTTGCGGTTTGAGCGTTTGGATTGGTGAACGCTCGGAGTGCTCGGATAATCAAAAAGCCTAGACCCATCGCCAGTGCCAGTCCGAGAATGATCGGTAACCAGCGCGATCGACGATTTTCCCTCGGTGCTCTTGCTCTCGGTTCGGTGTGATCCGGCTCTTGATGACGAGTTTGTGGCGGGCGCGGGCGACCATTACGAGCGGGACGCGCAACGGTTGAACGGGTTTCTGTGCCAGCCAATTTTGTCGATCGTTCTGAAGCCGCGACTTCAGGCGTTGCGGTTAAGGTTGCAGTAGTCGATCGATGTCCGCCGTAGTTGTCTTCGACTGCGATCGATTTACCATTTCTTGATGTGGCTCCGTAGCTCAATTCATGGTGAACTAAACCGCGTTCTGCCATTGACCAATCGGTCAGCACTTCCCCATCGACGGGCAATTCCTCGAGATAAGCCTGAACTTGCTCATCTGCAAAATAGTCTTTTAGTAAAGCTTCTCGTTTCGCTAAATCACGGAAGTGAGGGAAAACCTCATCCTGAAGCCAACGTTCTGAGTAAAGACATAATCCTGGCAGTAAGTCCGGTGCGCCTTGAGAATTTTCGCGAATGAATGCCAGCGGCTCGTATTCTTGTGAGAGTTCTAGCACTCGACTGGCTTCTTCGGTCTGTCCTAACAACAATGCACACACAGATTGTTCTAGGTGAACATCTTGCCGACTACCCAGCCGCAACAACATTAATTTCGCACGTCGAATCAGAGCAGGCTGATGATCCGCGAATCCTCGTGCCAGGAGTGCATAAACCGCCAAATAAGTCGCGACCGCAGACGGGCGGCGAGATTCTTCCTCGAATAATGCCTGTTGTTCTTCTGCGGTCAAATATCCGCGCAGTTGCTGAATAAATCTGAGGAAATCATCAATACTCAAGCCAGATTGATCATTTCCAGTGCCATCAATGCCGCCCCGTTCTCGCAGCATATCTTTAAGCAGTCGTAAGCCCTGTTGTCGATCGCTTTGTTCGTCATCGGGCATCGCCAACAATTCCAAAATTCGATACGGACGCAGCTTATAGAGATCCGATTGAATTTCGCCTCTGACTCCGGCAAACAATCCTTCGCGCAATAACAATTCCTGCCCGGTTTCCAGCGCTTCAGCCGCACTTTCGTATTGTCCTTGCTGCCATTGTTCGCGTCCGAGTTCGAGGCAGGCAAGCGCGATCGTCAACACAATATCAGACAGAGCAATGCGGGGATCGCCAAAGCGTCCATCTCGAATTGATGCCGTTCCGCTACTCAGATACGGTCGTCCGATTTTCAGAACTAGCTCATATTCGCCTAATTCCTGAAGAATCAGAAGCGCTCCGATCAATTGTCGATCGTCGAGTCCGATCGTTGCCGCATCCGCATCGTTTTCATATTGAAGTCCTAACAATTCCTCGTCAACGGATTTACGTTGAGCGGGGTCAGACAAGATCGCAAAGGCGCGATCGAGTAAGTCCCGGCGAGTGGCGATCGCGGCTTCGGAATACTCACGGCGGGGCAATTGTAAAGTGCGATCGCGATGAGCTTGCTTCAACTGGTCTGCCGTCGCTTGCATCGGCAGCCCTAAGATTCGGTAGTAGTCGAGCGGTATACGCACAGGTCACGTCCCCAGCAGAGTGTCAGAGATAGGTTTGAGAGAATGACGATCGAATTGACAGACATCATACCCTGTAGATGCAAAGTCAGAGATGGTACGCAACTTCGGAAACAGTAATCCTAACAATAAAGGTATCTGAGGATTGAGACCATCACTTCAAGATAAATAAATCTTGAAGTTTGTCAATCTCGAACCATAATTCTGTTAGGGTTTCCGGTTGCAGCATTTGATCTTTGATACATCAGGAAGGTATTTTAGATTAGATTATTCAGAATGGCGCGTGATTCTTTGCGAGGCTTCACCTACACTGTTCGATCTGGGGTTATTGCAGCGAGGTTAATTGATTCTCATGGTTCAAGAAAGAGCATTTCCGGCATTTCAAACAGTGCCCGCACAAGTGACCCGCGAAGAAGGGTTGATGCTGTATGAGGATATGGTGTTGGGTCGCTTTTTTGAAGATAAGTGTGCCGAAATGTACTATCGCGGCAAGATGTTCGGATTCGTTCACTTATATAACGGTCAAGAAGCGGTTTCAACGGGTGTAATTCGGGCGATGCGTCCGGGTGAAGATTATGTTTGCAGCACGTATCGCGATCACGTTCACGCGCTGTCGTGTGGTGTTCCCGCGCGGGAAGTGATGGCGGAATTGTTCGGTAAGGCGACTGGATGCAGTAAAGGTCGCGGCGGTTCGATGCACTTGTTTTCGGCGGAACACCGTTTGCTGGGCGGATTTGCGTTTATCGGTGAAGGGATTCCGGTGGCGACTGGGGCAGCGTTCCAGTCGAAGTATCGGCGGGAAGTGATGGGCGATGAAACTGCGGATCAGGTCACGGCTGCATTTTTTGGTGATGGCACGACGAATAACGGACAGTTCTTTGAATGTCTGAATATGGCGGCGTTGTGGAAGTTGCCGATCATTTTCGTGGTTGAGAATAACAAATGGGCGATCGGGATGGCGCACGATCGGGCCAGTTCGCAAACTGAGATTTACAAGAAAGCCAGCGTGTTTGGAATGCCCGGTTATGAAGTGGACGGCATGGATGTGCTGGCGGTTCGGGGAGTCGCGCAGGAAGCGGTGAGACGGGCGAGAGCGGGCGAAGGTCCGACGTTGATTGAGTGTTTGACGTATCGATTTCGGGGGCATTCGTTGGCTGATCCGGATGAACTGCGATCGAAAGAGGAAAAAGAGGCGTGGTTGGCGCGTGATCCCCTGAAGAAGTTTTCTTCGTATTTGATTGAGCAGAATTTGGTCAGTCAGAGCGAGATCAAGGAGATTGAGAAGAAAGTGCAGGCGTTGGTGGAAGATGCGGTGAAGTTTGGATTGGAAAGTCCTGAGCCTGATCCGAGCGAATTGTATAAGTACATTTTTGCTGAGGATTAGGGCGTGTGTGCTGAGGATTAGGGCGTGTTTTGAAACGCCTTCGCACTGTTAGCCCCGGAATTCCATTCCGGGGCTAACAGTGCGAAGGCCGTTAAAACGGACTGAAGAGGCTCAAATTGGCTTTTAGTCCCCTTCAGTGGACTTCGTTTGATTAGCCCCGAATTCCATTCCGGGGCGGGTCAGCAACGGAGTGAAAAGGTTTTAAAACATACCCCAATCTGGTATTTCTATAGAAAAAGCTCCGATCTTTTCCAAGATCGGAGCTTTTTGTTCCTAACACCAACTTTCTTGGTGCGCCTGACGTTTTGATTGGATATTACCTAAATGTTTTTTCACAGTATCGATCGTAATAAACAATCGAGCCGCAATCTCTTTTCGAGATAGATTACAGCGTTTGAGAAACCAGACTTCGGCTTCTCTTGGAGTCAGACCGAATTTTTTCGCTTCGGTGACGGCAAGACTTTGTAGCGATCGCTGTTGATCTTCCAAACGAACGAGCAGACAAGGCTCATCTAACTGCAACCATTGAACTCGGATTCGATAGGTTTGATGATCTTCAATTTGCAGTTCGGACTCGATCACGAGTGGTCGATCGCCATACCATTCGCGACTTTCAATCAACGCTTCGCAGGAACGCCAGACCTCAATAGGATAGTGCTCTTTCGGGTTTAGTTTTTGGCACAGTTGGGTGGCAGCAGAATTAGCAAACATTAATTCACCATTCGGACTGACCAGCAAAATACCATCGACTAAACCTTCAAGCACAGACAACAGGAAATCATTAGAAGTATTTAGAGCCATGTTCATCATCTTCAGGGGCGAATGAACGAATGAATACGGAAGCCGAGCAGTCGAGTTCCGATAAGGCTGAATACGGTTGAAACATTGGTTTTATGCACCCGATTCACCTTTGTTCTACGACGATACGCGACTAAAGTGCGATCGACAGTATGAAAAGGTTAGTGATTTCAAGGTTATAAAACGTTATTTTGTGCCACCCAACTTTGTCGGAAAATTAAGGTATCCGTAATTTCTCTGAGACTAGTTGAAGCAGTTAATATCTGCCAAACGAGAATAATCAGAAAAGGTGAACTACCGTGATCACGATCGAAGATGCGCTGGGTGTGTTGGATCGGGTGTTGCAGCAGGATCGGTTGACTCATCTTCAAGAAGTTGTGTTCCGATGCGCTTGGGAAGGGTTGACGTATGAACAGATTGCAACGGCTGAAGATTACGATCCGGACTATATCAAGCTGGTCGGGGCGCAATTGTGGCAACTGTTGTCCGATCGCTTAGGGCAGCGGGTGACGAAGAGCAATTTCCGCGTGGCACTACGCCAATTTACCCAAGTCGATCGCCCAACGATTCCCACATCGCACGCGCTGATCGATTGGGGGGAAGCGGTGGATGTGTCGGGATTTTGTGGGCGATCGCAGGAATTAGAATCGCTCGATCGGGCGTTGACCGAGGAGCAATGTCGATTCGTGACGATTTTGGGGATGGGGGGCATCGGAAAAACGGTTCTCTCGGTGAAGTTGGCGCAACAGGTACAGGGGAAGTTTGAGGCGGTGATTTGGCGATCGTTACAAGATGCGCCGCCGCTCGATGTGATTTTGTCGGACTGGATTCCGTTTTTGTCGCGTCAACAAGAGACGGAACTACCGGACACGGTGGATGGGAAATTGGCTCGATTAATGCACTATTTGCGATCGTCGCGCTGCCTCCTCATCCTGGACAATGTTGAATCTATTCTAGAGAGTGGCGATCGGGCTGGACATTACCCGATCGGGTATGAATCTTATGGCGAGTTATTTCGGCGGATCGGGGAAACAGTGCACCAAAGTTGTCTGGTGTTGACGAGCCGCGAGAAACCGAAAGAAGTCGCAGCGTTAGAAGGGCAATTTGTGCGATCAATTCGATTGGATGGATTGAATTCGACCGAAGCTGGAGAATTTTTAAAACCGAAACAATTAGAAGCGAATTCAAAAACATTTCAGCGATTTATCAATCTATACGGCGGTAATCCATTAGCGCTTAAAATTGCGGCTTCGACGATTCAAGATTTGTTTGATAGCGATGTTGGGGAATTTCTCACCCAAGGAACAGCGGTTTTTGGTGGAATTTCAGATTTATTAGATGAACAGTTCGATCGCTTATCGCATCTCGAACAGCAGATCATGTACTGGATTGCGATCGATCGGGATGGTGCATCGTTGTCAGAACTTGCAGAGGATTTAGTGCCTGCAGTTCCAAAACGTCAATTGATCGAAGCATTAGCAACTTTGGCACGAAGACCGATCGTAGAAAGGCGCGGAGCAAAATTCACTCAGCAGCCTGTGGTGATGGAATACGTGATCGATCGCTTTATCGATCGTATCTATCACGAGCTTTGCTCAGAATCATTTGGGCTATTGATGTCTCATGCGTTGATTAAAGCAACGGTGGAAGATCACATTCGCGATCGACAAATTCGGATGATCATGCAGCCGTTAGTCGATCGTTTAACGGCTCCGACTCATTGCCAGACGGACTTAGAAGAAAAGCTAAAAAACGTTTTAATCAAGCTTCGACAACACTATGGTTGTGCTCCGGGATATGCAGCAGGAAACATTCTCAATCTATTGTGTTGTCTAAAAACGGATTTAACGAACTATGACTTTTCAGATTTAGCAGTGTGGCAAGCTCAGCTACAAGGAGTAAGTCTACATCAAGTCAATTTTACGAATGCTGATTTGAAGAAATCTGTCTTCTCTGAAACCCTAGGAAATGTTTGGTCGGTTGCTTTTAGTCCTGATGGTGCAACATTAGCAGCAAGTGACACGGTAGGAACAATTCATCTTTGGAATGTTCTAGACGGGCAAAAGATTCTCACCTGTGATGGTCATCAGCATTGGGTGTGTGAGATTGCATTTAGTCCAGATGGTAACTGGATTGTTTCGGCAAGTGGAGACAACACAGTTAAAATCTGGAATGCAAAAACAGGCGGATGTTTGCGAACATTGACGGAACATCAGGATTGGGTAATCTCGATCGCCGTTTCTCCCACGGCTCCGATTCTTGCCAGTAGTAGCGCCGATCGCACCATCCGACTTTGGGATCTCAACACAGGCAAGCCCTTACAAGTGTTGGAAGGACATCAACATTGGATTTGTAAGATTGCTTTTAGTCCTGATGGTCGAATGTTAGCAAGTGGAAGTGACGATCGCACAATCAAACTCTGGAATGTGCAAACGGGTAAATGCCTGAAAACGATTGAAGGACATACAAATACAGTGAGGAGCGTTGCTTTTAGTCCTGATGGAACACTGCTTGCAACAGGAAGTGAAGATGCAACGATTAAACTTTGGGACATTGAAACCTCGAACTGTGTAAAAACATTAACAGGACATTTAGATCAAGTTCGATGTGTGAACTTTAGCCCGGATGGACAAACGCTCTTAAGTGGTAGCTTTGATGAAACGATCAAGCTTTGGGATATTGCTTCAGGTAAGTGTTTGAAGACATTACAACAGCATCGAGGTGTGATTCGATCGACAATTTTTAGCCCCACCGGAAACATGATTGCTAGTGGTAGCGCTGATCAATCGGTTCGACTCTGGCACACTCAAACTGGAGAATGTTGTAAAACACTCCAAGGCTATACCAACTTCGTTCTATCAGTTGAATTTAGCTGCGATAATCAGTTCTTAGCAAGTACTAGCACTGATCAAACTGTGAATCTTTGGGATAGTGCGACTGGAACCTGTGTTAGTAGCTTTTATGGGCATGAGAACTGGGTTTGGACAGTGGCATTTAGTCCTGATGATCAATTGCTGGCAAGTGGAAGCTTTGATCATACGATCCGGGTGTGGGAACGATCGACAAATCAATGCCTAAAAGTGCTACGCGGACATACAAATTGGGTTTGGTCAGTCGTATTTAGTCCGAATGGAACGACTCTCGCAAGTGGAAGCTTTGATCAAACGATTCGACTTTGGAATCCGAACACTGGCGAATGTTTGCATATCTTAGCGGCGCAGAGCCGGATTTGGTCGATCGCGTATAGTCCTGATGGTGAATTTCTCGCCAGCGGTGAAGAGAATCATTTGATTCATCTCTGGAATCCGCACACAGGTCAATGTTTGCAAACGCTACAAGGACATACCAATCGCGTCATGTCGATCGCATTTAGCACAGATGGAAAACAGTTAGTGAGCGGTAGTGAAGACGGTACAGTTAGAATTTGGGATTTGAAATCGGGACAGTGTGAAAGCGTGTTTCAGAATAACGATCGTATTATGTCAGTCGCATTTTCGCCAACGAGTGATCACATTGCAAGTGGCGGAATTGATCAAACCGTGAAACTTTGGAATCTCAGAACTGGAGACTGTCAAATTTTACGAGGACATTTAGATCGAATTTGGTCGGTGAAGTTCGATCGAGAGGGTTTGGTGATTGCAAGTGGTAGCGAAGATCAAACGGTTCGATTATGGAGTGTGGAAACTGGAGAATGCTTGAAAGTACTACAGAAACCGCAGCCTTATGACGGCATGAATATTACAAACGTGAGCGGAATTACGAATGCACAAAAAACAACATTAAAGGCTTTAGGTGCAATTGATGGTTAAGGTGATGCGCTTGGCGGTTAGAAACCGCAGCTATACAGACAAAGTGACTAATACCGAGTCCATCTGTGGCATTCACAGATAGATTTGGTATAAGCTGATCTTTGGTACGTTAAACATAGTGTTGTACGGAAAACCATGATGACGGCGATAGTAACTCAACCGAATTGGCAAGCGATCGCACGAGAGTTTGAGGCAGTCGTGGGAAAATCCGGCGTTGTGCGGAAGCGCGAAGAATTGTTGGTGTACGAATGTGATGGGTTGACGAGCTATCGAGAACGCCCCGAACTCGTGGTGTTGCCCCGAACGACCGAACAAGTGGCGGCAGTCGTGAAAATTTGCGATCGCCATCTCGTTCCTTTTGTCGCTCGTGGTTCAGGCACCGGATTATCGGGCGGCGCGTTACCGATTCAGAATTGCGTTTTGATCGTCACGTCGCTGATGCGGAAGATTCTCAAGGTCGATTTGGAAAATCAGCGGGTGGTGGTTCAGCCTGGGGTGATCAATAGCTGGGTCACTCAAACGGTCAGCGGGGCAGGATTTTACTACGCGCCTGATCCGTCGAGTCAGATTATTTGTTCGATCGGTGGCAATGTTGCTGAAAATTCGGGCGGGGTGCATTGTCTGAAATATGGCGTGACAACAAATCACGTTTTGGGCGTGAAAATTGTCACCCCGGATGGCTCGATCGTGGAATTGGGCGGCGATCTGCCTGAAATGCCAGGATATGATTTGACTGGAGTGTTTGTTGGCTCTGAAGGAACACTAGGAATCGCGACGGAAATCACGCTGAAAATTCTCAAAACTCCTGAATCGATTCGCGTTCTCTTAGCCGACTTCACCAGTGTAGAAGCCGCAGGTGCGACCGTTTCCGACATCATCAGTGCGGGCATCATTCCGGGCGGCATGGAAATGATGGATAACATGAGCATTAATGCGGTCGAAGATGTCGTCGCAACCGGGTGCTATCCGCGAGATGCAACGGCAATTTTGCTGGTTGAAGTCGATGGTTTAGAAGTTGAAGCCGAAGTCAATAGTCAGCGAGTCGCAGAAATTTGTCGCAAGAATGGGGCGCGAAATGTCACAGTTGCGACCGAAGCCGATGAACGCTTGACGATTTGGAAAGGTCGGAAGGCGGCATTTGCGGCGATGGGTAAGATGAGTCCTGATTACTATGTGCAGGATGGGGTGATTCCGCGCACCAAACTCGAATATGTGTTGAGTGAGATTGAAGCCCTCGGAGAAAAACACGGCTACAAAGTGGCGAATGTATTTCATGCGGGAGACGGAAATTTACATCCGCTAATTCTGTACGATAATGCGGTTCCGGGTGCATTAGAGCAGGTTGAAGAACTCGGTGGCGAAATTCTTAAGCTGTGTGTGAAAGTCGGCGGTAGTATTTCTGGAGAACATGGCATCGGAGCCGATAAGCGGTGTTACATGCCGGAAATGTTTACGCCTGCGGATTTAGACACGATGCAATGGGTAAGAGAAGCCTTTGATCCGAAGGGAATCGCCAATCCAACGAAGCTGTTTCCGACTCCTCGGACTTGTGGAGAAGCAGCAAAAGCATCTGGACAAAAGACGTTTGAAAACGTCGATCGCTTTTAGCATTTACAATGGAAAATGTGATGTATTGCGGATTGTGTCATGCAGGTCGCTTCTTCGATCGAGACAGTTCCCGGACAGTATTGGAACTGGCGCAACGAGTCGGTTTACTATGTGCGAATGGGTGAGCGAAGTCAGCAGCAGCGCCCGCCGTTGTTGTTGATTCATGGGTTTGGAGCTTCGACCGATCACTGGCGCAAGAATGTGATTGGTCTGAGTTCGGAGTTTGAAGTTTGGGCGATCGACTTACTTGGATTTGGTCGATCGGCAAAACCGGATTGGAAATACAGCGGGGATCTTTGGCGCGATCAGATTCATGATTTTATTGCTGAAGTGATCGGTGCGCCTGCGGTGATTGCGGGGAATTCGCTGGGTGGCTATGTCGCGCTATGTGTGGCTTCTCAGCGTCCCGAATCGGCAGCGGGTTTGATTTTGATTAATAGTGCAGGTCCGTTTACCGATATTCAAGGCACCACGAAACCTGATCCGATTCGTCAAGTGATGGGAAATTTGGTGATGGCTTTGTTTCATCAGGATTGGGCGAGTTGGCTGTTGTTTCAGTATGTGCGGCAAAAATCGGTGATTCGGAACACGCTGCAAAAGGTGTATCTCGATCAAAGTGCAATTAGCGATCGCTTAATCGAAGAAATTCAGCGTCCGGCATTTGATCCGGGAGCAGATAAGGTGTTTGCTTCGGTGTTTCGGACTCCTCAAGGGGAAAAGGTCGATGTGTTGTTGGGACAGTTGACCCGACCCTTGTTAATGCTTTGGGGTGAAGGTGATCCGTGGATTAATGCGCGGGAGCGGGGTGCAAAGTTCCGTAGCTATCACCCACAATTGACGGAATATTATCTCAACGCGGGGCATTGTCCGCATGACGAAATTCCCGATCGGGTCAATCAATTGATTCGCGATTGGGTGTTGGAACACGCAGTGAATTAAGCGGGTATGAGCTGCTGCTCTCGATTGAGGCTTGAAAGGTAGAGTTTCGAGATCAGCGGTTCAAAGTTTGGGGTTCGCGATCGCGCTTCTAATCAACCTCAGTTCAACAAGTCTTTCCGCTTCGATTCTGTCTCGCCCCGGAATGAAATTCGGGGCTAATCGTGCGAAGCCCACTAAAGGGGGCTAAAGACGCATGAAGTTAAGGCTTGCAGTCCTGAAGGGACTTCGCACTGTCAGCCCCGAATTCTATTCCGGAGCAAGTAAACAACGGAGCGAAAGAATCCATCGAACTGACGTTAATTCGTCAATCTAACTGTTCTTAAATACTTTCAACGAAGCTGAGATCCTAAACGTCGAGCAAACCTAACGTTCAGGATCTCAGCTTCAAACAAAATCTAGCAGTTATTCCACAGTCACACTCTTCGCCAAATTTCGGGGCTGATCCACATCTAGCCCGCGTCGTGCCGCAATGTGATACGCCAACAATTGCAGCGGAATCACCGTCAAGATTGGCGACAGAATTTCATCCACATGAGGAACCGGAATCAACGTATCAAACGTATCGGCTGCTTCTTGTTCGTCCATTGGAGTCACTCCGATCAGTCGGGCATCCCGCGCTCGTGCTTCTTGAGCATTCGATAGCACTTTCTCAAACACTAATCCGGGCATCGCGATCGTCACCACCGGAACTTTGGCATCTAAAAGCGCGATCGGTCCGTGTTTCATTTCGCCTGCGGGATAGCCTTCTGCGTGAATGTAGCTGATTTCTTTGAGTTTCAGTGCACCTTCGAGTGCGATCGGGAAATTAATTCCCCGACCCAAGAAGATGAAATCCTGCGTTTCGGCAAAGTCGTGAGCGAGTTCTTCGATGTAGCGTTCTTGGCTTTCGAGGATGATTTCGATCTGTGCGGGAAGCTGGCGCAATCCGTCGAGCAATTGTTCGATCGCGCTTGGATCTTTCGATTGGCGGCGGAAGGTCAGATCGATCGCTAACGCGTAAAACGCCATCACTTGAGCCACAAAGGTTTTAGTCGCAGCAACACCGATTTCAATCCCTGCATGAGTTTCGATGATGTTCGGAACGAGATGACCCAGCGAACTTTCGAGACGGTTCGTAATGCCAAGTAATCGAGCTTCTAGACCTATGCTGAGCGTCGATCGACGATCTTTTTCCATCGCCAAAGCTGCCAGCGTATCAGCCGTTTCACCGGATTGAGTTACGCCGATCGTCAATGTGTTTGGAGTCAGCGGCGATGCAGAATAGCGATACTCAGAAGCGTAATGCACTGAGGTCGGAATACCCGCTAATTGTTCAAGCAAGTATTTGCCGACTAATCCTGCGTGCCAACTGGTTCCACAAGCAATGATTTGAATCTGTTGGAGGTCATTCAAAATGCTGTTAGGCAATCCGAGCTTGACTGGAGATTGCTCGTTTGAAGCGTCCCATTCAGTGTCGAAATACGCTTCTAGACAAGCTCGAACCACTCCAGGCTGTTCGTAAATTTCCTTCAGCATGTAGTGTTTGAAGCCCTGCTTCTCGACCATCACCGGATTCACATCTAAGGTGCGGGGCTTCTTTTTTAATCGTTGTCCTTCAAAGCTGTAGATTTCAACGCCGATCGGGGTCATTCTCGCGAGTTCGCCGTTGTCCAGATTCAACACCGCACGAGTGTAGGGAATCAGTGCGGGTGTGTCTGAGGCACAGTAAAATTCACCTTGTCCAAAGCCGAGAACGACGGGAGCCTGTTGACGAGCGACGATTAATTCATCGGCATAATCGGCACAAATGACTGCGATCGCGAATGCGCCTTCTAATCGTTTCACGACCGATCGCACCGCTTCGAGTAAGGGAAATTCAGCCGCGAGTTCCGCTTTGCTCAATTCTTCTGCGATCAAATGGGGAATCACTTCGGTGTCAGTATCCGATCGAAATTCACAGCCGCGACTTTTTAATTCCTCACGCAGTTCGCGATAGTTCTCGATGATACCATTTTGAATTACAGCGATTCGCTGCTTCATATCCATGTGCGGATGAGCATTGTATTCTTCGGGTTTGCCGTGAGTTGCCCAGCGAGTGTGTGCGATTCCGGTACGGGCGGGATTTGTTTCGCCTGCGAGTTTTTCTTCGAGATTGTAGAGTTTGCCTTTTGCGCGGACACAGTGAATTTCACCATTGAGAATCGTGGCAATTCCGGCAGAATCGTATCCCCGATATTCCAACTTCCGTAGCCCTTCGAGGAGAATTCCACTAGCTTCTTGGGTGCCGATATAGCCAACAATTCCGCACATAGCTCACTCCTTAACTGAGGATTGTTACCCCGATAATTTAGCCTGAGTTTGGTTAAGATACCAGATACACATCAGACATTTCGCGATACTTTGCAACCAATTTACGATCGCTGTAATAATTGTTTCACGGTGTCTAAATACTCCGGAGCGATCGAGGGCGCAGTGTTCGGAGTCGGATCAATCACGAAATCACCAATGGTTTCGATCGCTCGTTCATTAATCGAGTCGATCAATAATTCCGGCATGGTTAAGTTCGCTTCGGCAATTTGCTTCAGGGTAGGATTGGGATTCGATTGATGGGCGATCGCGTTTAAGGCTTCAAATTCCGGTTGCTGCAATTGGTTGAAAAAGATTTTCCATTCTGAGTACGCTTCAGCTTCCGCATCGGGTTCGAGTTCACGGCGAAGGGTGGACAGTTCTTGATCGAGTGATTCTTTTTGGTGGCGACGCTCTAGGATTTGCTGTTCGAGTTGACCGAGTTCGCCTTGGAGTGAAGAAATTTGGGTTTGGAGATTCTCGATCGCGCCTTGGAGAGATTTGGAACTGCTTTCGACTTGTTGGCGTTTCGGTTCTGCGGATTCGAGGAATTGACTTAATTCACTGCGATATTTTTCTAGTTCTTTAACTTTTGGCTGGAGCGTTGTTAATTGCACTTCTAATTGTTGTCGCTGTGATAATAACGCATTCACTTCTTTTGTGAGTTCAGCTTTTTGGCTCTGCTGTTCTGCGAGTTGTGCCTGAAATTGATTCAATTGGGCTTGTGTGGTTTTTAATCCCAGTTCTGCTCGTTGTTTTGCGGTTAGCGTTGCTGAGAGTGATTTATTTAATTCGGCTTCTTTTTGTTCGAGTTCTTGTAACTTCGTTTGCAGCGCGTAAATTTGATTGGCTGGAGATGCCTGCGGTGAGGTGATATTCCAGCTTAATTCTTCTTTTTGCTGCCAGAGATTCGCGCTTTGGACTTGGAGATTTCGGAGTTGAGTTTGGAGAGAATTGAGGCTGTTGGAAATGCGATCGCGTTCTTGCGTGATCAAAACTAACGATTCGTACGCCTCAGCCCGTTTTTGTTTGAGCGATCGAATATGTCCGGTGAGTTCTTCCGATCGACGATACAACGCCTGTCGATGCTGATTTTCTGAGAACGCTGCTCCGACTAAACTCGCAAATAAAGTTACGGCACCACTAATGAGCGATCGCCCAAAATCTCGCGTGATCAGTAAACTAATCGCAAAACTCACACTGAACGCAACGAGACTCAGCATTAAACGGCTTTTGAACATAACACGATCACGCGGAAGGGCTGTGACTGACCATTTTATCTAAGACTCGTAAAATCAGAACCGCGATCGCAGTTGTGCCAATCAAAATCAACCAGTATCCGCTGGCAATCGATCGCGACTGATCCAATGCCCAACCCCCGATCGGCGGTCCGATAAAGTATCCCAACGCCCAACACTGAGAATTCACCGCGAGATAAACGCCGCGAACCGATTCGGGCGCAATATCGACCACGAACGATGCGGCGGAGGGCATATACGTCACGATTCCCAACGCCAACATTGCAAAAGTCGCGATCGCCCATCCATGATGCACCGTTCCAGTCAGCCAAACGCATCCAAATGCTACCGCCCAAAACCCGGCTGAAATCATTAAGACCTGAGTGCGTCTCATGCGATTTATTAATTTCGCGATCGGTAATTGCGTCAACACCGAAAGCGTCAGATAGCCCGTGTAAAAGAGGCTAATCGTTCCCGGTTCAAAGCCTTTCTCACCCGTCACGCGGACAAAGTTCGTGAGATACAGCGGCAAAGTACTATCGATTTGCACAATGTACGTCGTGAACATCGTATTGACGATCGCGAAAATCATCAATCGTCGATCGTTCAGCGCAATTTTCCAGCCGCTCCATTGAGATTGAGAACTCATTGATCGATTCGTTTCTTTGATGAGAAAGTAAATCACTCCCAAGAACACCAGAAACGAAATACCATCGACGACAAATAGAGCGCGATACAATCCAGTCGTGCTGATTAGCAATCCACCGAGAACGACTCCGATTCCTAGCCCCAAAGCATCGGATAACCGCGTAATCGAATAGGCTTCATTGCGCTGTTCTGGTGTGGTGAGGTCAGCGACAACTGCTTCAGTGGCGGGCCAATAGATTCCTGTCCCCAATCCCATCAAGAGATTGCCAATCACAAAGGTTGGGAAATTGTACGCGATCGCTAACGCAAAAGATGCGATCGCGCTAATCATTGCCGAGAGTAACAGCGTTCTTCTGCGTCCCCAAAACTTAGAATCTGAGAACGATCCGCCCAGTGCCCGACCGATCACGCCCGAAATCGATGCACTTCCGATGCCGACTCCGACCGCAGTTGCCGACAATCCCACCTGATTCACAAAGAAAATCGGTGCATAGAACAAGGTGAATCCAGTGCCAACCTGAGATAACAACCGCCCGAATGCTAATAACCAAACTTGATGCTGAAGACGCGGCAGAAACCCCATGAAATCCCAACTCTTTTAGTCCTGTTGGTTAGTGTAGGGGATTTTAGAGAAGGTTTGAAAAGTATGGAGAGTCCTTTCGCTCTCGTTGTGCTCCCGCCCTGAAATGAATTTCGGGCTAACCGACGAAAGTCCATTGAAATGGACTAAGAGCTTGGAACTCGTTCGGAGTCTACTTTAGTAGACTTTCCACCATTAGCCCGAAATTCATTTCAGGGCGGGCTGTGGTAACGAACGACGCTCTTTAACCATCCTCTCAGGGTCTTCACTGTATCAATTCGCGACCTAGTAGCACCAAGTGAATCAGCAGTTCGATATACTTACGCCAGCGACATCTATCATCAGGGGTTGTAGCGATCGTGCTTCAGCCGCATTCTACTCTCAAAAAGACTTATATGCCCCGCGCTCTCGACCGTTCAACCCTTCTCGAAACCGGACAAGCCAAACTCTGGTTCTTATTAATCGGTGTGAATCGCTACAAAGATCCCGATCTTCCCTCGCTGCATTACTGCGCGATCGATTGTCAGGGACTTTCTGAAGCTCTGATCGATGCGACACAAGCCTTTCCAAATCGATCAATGCAAATTCGCCACGATTTTGGAGTGCCTGCGACTTTGAGCCAGGTGCGCGATAGTTTAATGTCGATCGTTCAATCAGCGCAACCTTCAGATACTGTCTTCATCTACTTTTCGGGTCATAGCTCCCTAGATTCCAACACTCGCCAACCGATTCTTTGTTTAACCGACACTCAGACATCAGACTTACTCAATACCGGGCTGAGTGTAACTGAACTTTTAGAACAGTTAAATCGTTGTACAGCGACTCAACAAATCTTATGTTTGGATGCTTGCCACAGCCAAGAAGCTCCCACCGTTCAGCTAACGAGAGCACTGAGAGAATACGCGGCACAACATTCAGATTTTTCTGCGTTACTCTCTTGTGATCAAACCCAACAAGCCTGGGAGTTTCCAGAACTAGGGCATGGTGTGTTTACTTATTGCTTGATGCAGGGATTGAGAGGAGCCGCAGCAGACAAAACCGGAGCGATCGACACTGAGCGATTGTACAAATACGTTTATCACCAAACACTAAAGTACATTGATAAGCACAATCAACAAGTTCGATTGATCAATCACCAGTTAAGACAACGAAACGAAATAGAGCTTCAATCTGAGTATTCCTTGCAGACTCCAAAGCGAGTCGGAGCAAAACCGCTAATTGTCGGTGTGAAACCGATGTCGATCGCGATCCCTTCTCGACAAGCAATTATTCTAGATACCTTTCCACATCACAAGTTAACGCTGCAACTGAGTCAACTTCTTCGATCTGGATTCGAGTTAGCTTATCATTCCGACGATTGGGAAACCGTACGATCGAGCATTCAATCTAAGCTACAAACTCCTGAAGCGACCACGGTTTTACTGTATCTACGGGCGAAAGTTGGAACTACCGCAGAAGGCGAACCCTGTGTGATTTTGGGAACCGAGAGAATTTCTCGATCGTGGTTGCGTCATGCTCTGCGGCACTGTACAATTCCGCATCAGATCATCATTCTCGATTGTCCGGGTGCAAGCGATCTCTCTGATTGGCTTGAAGAGTTGCAGCGAGAGGAGGGACAGTGTTTGATCGCGGCGGCTTCTCCTCGGAATGATGGTGAATTGTTTGCGCGATCGCTGGTTGAAACCTTGCAGAAAGTCGATCGACGATCGAGCTATTCGATCGCCACCTGGATCACTCAGATTCGATTCGCGATCGCAGGAAAAGTCGCGCTCCATGCTTGGCTCTCCGGGTCACAGCAAGTGATCGAACTCTTTTCGGGTCAGCAACCATCTCACCCTAAATCAAAGACTGGTATGTGCCCTTATCGCGGCTTGCAAGCGTTTACAGAAGAAGATGCAGCGTTCTTTTACGGACGAGAGGCGCTAACTCATCAGCTTTTACAGGCAGTTCAGAAGTATGCTTGCGTGGCGGTGATTGGTGCCTCTGGGAGTGGAAAGTCTTCGCTTGTACAAGCGGGATTGATGGCGCAATTGCGACAAGGAAAGCGCGTTCTTGGGAGTGAAGATTGGTGGATGGGACGAATGTGTCCGGGAAGTCTACCGTTTGAGGCGCTTTCGTATTGTTTGGCAGGTTCAGAACAAGAACAGATTGAAGGCTTGGTTTACCAGGGAACTGAAGGATTGGTGCAATGGTTACGAACGCGATCGGAACCGATGGTGTTACTTGTGATTGATCAGTTTGAGGAACTATTCACGCTGTGTTCAGAACCCGTTCGGCAAGATTTTCTCAATATTATTCTTGAAGTTCTGGAATATACAAACGATCGCTTTAAGTTAGTTCTGACACTAAGAGCCGATTCGGTTGCAGCAGGTTTGGAAATTCCGCAGCTAGCGGCGATTCTTCAGCGATCGAGTATTCTAGTTCCACCCGGATTGAGCGATGAAGAATACTACGATGTGATTGTGCGACCTGCGGAACAAGTCGGAATCGATGTCGAGCCAGGACTAGTCGAGGTGTTGCTGCAAGAACTCGACCGAACTCCGAGTGATCTACCCATCTTAGAATTTGTTCTACAGCAGCTTTGGGAACACCGTCAAAAAGATGTGTTAACGCTTGAAAGTTACTGGTCACAAATTGGCGGATTGCAAGGGGCATTAGAGAATCGAGCACAAGCTATTTTCCATGAGCTTGAACCCGATGAGCAACGGTGCGCCCGACGGATCTTTTTATCCCTGATTCAAATCGGAGAAGGCACCGAACACACGCGCCGCAGAGTGTTGAGATCAGACCTCTCTCGCTATCCTCAAGAATTAATCGATCGAACATTACAATCTCTCAGTGCTGCAAAGCTCATCACAATCAATGATGAACGAATCGAGCTTGCTCACGAAGTTCTAATTCGATATTGGTCAACATTACGCTGGTGGATTGATGATCATCGCAAACAGTTGAAAGTTCAACAGTCGATCGATCAATCCGCGGTCGAGTGGAAAAAAAGCAATCGTTCCCCAGAATTGCTGCTACGAGGAATGCAACTCGCAGAAGCTGAAGAACTATACGCGAAGTCCGACGATGAACTATCCCAAAATACTGAAGCTCTAATTCAATCGAGTCTAGATGCACGTCAAGGCGATCGGATTACTCTAAAACGTCATCTCAGACGCGCTCAACACACGATCGCATCGATTGGGGCGATCGCGCTTGCGGCATTTGGTCTTGGAGCTTTTGCCGTATGGAATCAGCGCAATGCTCAAGTTCGAGAAATTCAAGCACTTTCGACCTCATCTGAAGCATTGTTGAATTCCAATCGGCAATTAGAATCTTTAACCACCGCAATCAAAGCAGGAAGACAGTTACAGCAACTTGATCAGCCTTGGAATTCGATTCCAATTGATGTGAGAACAAGCGCGATCGCATCTCTACAGCAATCTTTCTCACGCACTCAAGAAGCCAATCGGCTCAGCGGTCACACTCAAGCGGTGAATGATGTTCGCATGAGTTCTGACGGTCAACTGATCGCAACCGTCGGCAATGATAACTTAGTTAAGCTTTGGAATCGAGAAGGGCAATTGATTCGAGATTTAACTGGACATAGCGATCGCGTTCTTGCCGTTGCCTTTAGTCCTGACAATCAACGCATTGCAACTTCTAGCGCTGATAAAACGATTAAGTTTTGGAATCGAGACGGAGCATTGATTCAAACCCTTAGCGGTCATGAAGATTGGGTCACTGCGATTCAGTTTAGTTCAGACAATCGATCGCTGATTTCTAGCAGCAGAGATAGCACGATCAAGCTGTGGAATTTAGAGAAGTTCAAAGAAGTTCAGACATGGCGAGGACACAAAGGATGGGTAAATAGTGTGAGCTTCGGACAAGGGAATGAATTCGTTTCCGCTGGTGAAGATGGCACTGTAAAATTTTGGCGAACGGATCGATCAAATGCTCTCAAAAGCTTCACCGTTCACAAAGAGGGTGTAACCAGTGTGGTGATCGCTCCGAATGGTCAATCGTTCCTCACGAGCGGAGACAATGCTGCAAAGCTTTGGACGCTTAATGGCAAAGAGATTGCTGCGTTTGAAGGACATCGCGATCGCGTGAATACCGCAAGTTATAGCCCGGATGGAAAAACGATCGCAACCGGATCAGTCGATCGAACGATTCGACTTTGGAACCTCAAAGGTGAACTACTCGAAACCATTCAGGGGCACGAAGGAACGATCACCCACATTAGTTTTAGTCCGGCTGGCACTCAACTCTTAAGCGCTAGTACTGATAAAACGGCTCGAATCTGGCAGGTCAATCCTGTACCTCGATTGAACACGGGATTTTCAGCAATGAGTGTGAGTGCAGATGGAAGAATTATTGCGATCGCGGCTCCAGACAATACAATCCAACTGCAAAACAGCACTGATTTTCTACTGCTCACAGGTCACACGGCTCCCATTACCCAAGTTCAAATCAGTCCTGATGATTCCTTACTCATTTCTGCTAGTGCCGATAAAACCATTCGACTCTGGAACATCAGCACCGGGGAATTGATTAGAACTATTGCCGGACACAATGAGCGCGTCACGGCTCTCAGCTTCAGTCCCGATCGAGAAAGTTTCGCTTCCGCCAGCACCGATCGCACGATCAAAATCTGGAGCATCGAAGGAGACTTACGCACCATCTTGCAAGGACATACTAATGAAGTCACAACGATCGCTTACAGTTCAACGGGACAACTCGCTTCAGGCAGTGCTGATAACACTGTGCGACTGTGGGATATCGATCGCAGAACTTCCACAATTTTAGGAAAGCACAACGGAATTGTTTCAGCCCTCGCTTTTAGTCCAGATGGAAAAACTCTCGCTTCTGCCAGTCGAGATAGCACCATCCAGCTTTGGTCAGTCGAGGATGCCAAACTGCGTCGAACATTAACCGGACACAGTAGCAGTGTAAATACGCTGAGCTTTAATCAAGATGGATCAGTACTAGCATCCGGTAGCGATGACACTTCAATTCGACTCTGGAATCCTGAAACGGGCGATCCAGTCGCAGCCCTCGTTGGAACTCAAGATCGTGTGGTGAGTGTTGTATTTCAGCCTGATGAACTTTTAAGCACAAGCGATCGATTAGGATTAACCCGCTGGAATCTAAACTTGAATAGCTTGATTGATCAAAGCTGCGATCGCGCTCGATTTTATCTGCGATCGCAATCCTCGAACCTTTGCAATTGATATGAACGAACTCACTTCTTTTCTAATCGGTGTCAGTATTTTGATTTTGTATCTAATTTTCTCAGCATTCACCGAAATGGGAACTAAGAATCCGTGGAAGAATGACGCGGAAAAGTCTTCAATAGATAAACAAACACCACCAGATTGATCGCGAGATTAATTCTGCTAAACACTACAAGATCATGAGAACAAGGAGAATTCTTCTATGTTTAGCGATATGATACTTTCCGCAGTCTTGAGAAACGCGCTATGACACAGCAGTATTGCATCACACTTCTTCCCGGTGACGGCATTGGACCTGAAATCATGTCGGTCGCCGTCCGTGTCCTCAAAACCATCGGTGAAAAATTTGATCTCAATTTCGAGTTTCAAGAGGCTTTAATCGGCGGATCTGCGATCGATGCCACAGGTGAACCGCTCCCCGCTGCGACACTTGAAACCTGTAAACAAAGTGATGCTGTGCTACTCGCTGCGATCGGCGGTTACAAATGGGATGCTCTCCCACGTCATCAGCGACCTGAAACGGGATTGTTAGCACTACGATCGGGCTTACAGTTATTCGCGAATCTTCGCCCTGCAACCATTCTTCCACAGTTAATTGATGCTTCCACATTGAAACGCGAAGTCGTGGAAGGGGTCGATATCATGGTCGTACGCGAATTAACGGGCGGAATTTATTTCGGACAACCACGAGGAGTATTTACCACCGAAACAGGCGAAAAACGCGGTGTGAATACAATGGCATACACCGAATCAGAAATCGATCGTATCGGACGAGTCGCGTTTGAAACAGCACAAAAGCGATCGAAGCGTCTTTGCTCGGTCGATAAAGCGAATGTGTTGGAAGTCTCGCAGTTTTGGCGCGATCGTATGATTGCTCTCTCGGCTGAGTATCCCGATGTTGAATTGACGCATCTTTACGTGGATAACGCAGCGATGCAACTCCTTCGCGCTCCAAAACAGTTCGATACGATCGTGACTAGCAATCTGTTCGGAGATATTCTCTCGGATGCGGCTGCAATGTTAACAGGAAGCATCGGCATGTTACCATCTGCCAGTTTAGGTGCCTCGAATCCGGGCGTTTACGAGCCTGTTCACGGTTCTGCTCCAGACATTGCGGGACAAGATAAAGCAAATCCACTAGCACAGATTCTCAGTGCTGCGATGATGCTGCGCTATAGTTTCAATCAAGCGGAAGCTGCAACCCATATCGAGCAAGCGGTTTTGAAAGTGTTAGATCAGGGCTATCGTACCGGAGATATTATGTCTGAGGGTAAAACGCTTGTGGGATGTCAAGCGATCGGAGATGCGATCGTTGCCGCACTGTAGGTTAATGTGAATTCGATGATGTTTTGCGCTCCATTATTCATCTGCCCTGGAATAAAAGATACTGTTGGCGCATGGCTAGGGAGTAAAAGTCCCGCTCACCATGCGCCAACAGTATCGCTGATACTAGGAAGCTAATGTCCTTCGATCGCAGGAACACACCGTTCACACAATAATGGATGCTCTGTCGATTCACCAACATGAGTCGAATAGTTCCAACAGCGATCGCATTTCTCACCCTCTGCGTTCACAACACCAATACTTAACCCTTCGGATTGAGCCGTGTATTTTGCTTCAGGTAATCGATCGCTCAGTTCAACCTGCGAAGTGATGAACAGATAGCGCAATTCATCCACATGATTCCCCTTCAAACTATCCGATGGATTGAGCGATTGAAGCTCCGATCGCAAAGCTGGATCAGCCACGAACAACAATAATTTTGCTTCGAGTGAAGACCCGATCGCTTTATCGGTTCGTGCTTGTTCTAGTACTTTGTTAGCTTCTCCGCGAATATCGCGCAATTGTTCCCACTTCTGAGCGAGATCTGAATTACGCCATTGATCGTCAAGCTTCACCCAACCTGCTTCAAACACTGATTTATAAGGTGTTTTGTAGGGTAAGTACTGCCAGATATCTTCTGCCATGTGTGACAGAACAGGCGCGATCGATTTGGCTAAGTTCTCAAGCGCGATCGCGAGCACCGTCTGACAACTGCGACGACGTTCTGCATTGAGTGAACTGATGTACAACCGATCTTTAGCAATGTCGAGGTAGAAGTTTGACAAATCGACCGCACAGAAGTTCTGAACCGTCTGGAAGAAGCGGAAAAACTGATAAGTTTCAAACGAGTCTTGGATTTCGTCAAATACTTCGGTGATTCGGTGCAGCATATAGCGATCGAGTTCTGGTAACTGCTCGTAAGCGATCGCATCTTTCGCTGGATCAAAGTCGTGTAAGTTCCCTAGCAAAAATCGTGCAGTGTTGCGAATCTTGCGGTACACATCTGACATTTGCTTCAGAATGTTTTTACCGATCGGCACATCTGTCGTGTAGTCCACCGATGACACCCACAAGCGCAGAATATCCGCACCGTAAGGCGGTTCTTGCTGTTGATTCTTACCACCTTCGATCACGATCATTGGATCAACGACATTGCCCAAGGATTTACTTTGTTTGCGTCCTTGTTCATCCAAGGTAAAACCATGAGTTAACACCGTTTTGTAAGGAGCTTGTCCCTGAGTTGCAACACTCGTCAGCAAACTGGACTGGAACCAACCGCGATGTTGATCTGACCCTTCGAGATAGAGATCAGCGGGATATCGCAATTCCGATCGCTGTTCCACAACTGCCGCCCAAGATGATCCAGAATCGAACCAGACATCCATGGTGTCGGTTCCTTTGCGATAGTTCTTACCGTGGTACTTTTCGGGTAAAAGTTCTTCGATCGACAATTCCCACCAAGCGTCAGAACCTTTCTCAGCTACGATCGCTTGCACATATGCGATCGTTTCTTCGTTTAGCAATGGTTTTCCAGTTTCCTCGTCATAAAACACCGGAATCGGAACGCCCCAACTGCGCTGACGAGAGATACACCAATCCGATCGCTCAGCCACCATGGATGTGATCCGATTCTCGCCCTGTGCTGGAACCCATTGCACTGAGGCGATCGCTTGCAATGCTTCATCTCTAAAACCTTCCACCGAGGCAAACCATTGTTCAGTCGCACGAAAGATCGTCGGCTTTTTCGTGCGCCAATCATACGGATATTTATGTTGGTAAGGTTCCTCTTTGAGCAGCGATCGAGCCTCTTGCAGTGCTTCAATCACCGCAGGATTTCCATCACCCAACACATTCAAGCCCTGGAACTGTCCTGCTTCTTCGGTAAAGTTGCCATCATCATCAACCGGAGACAAAATCGGCAATCCATATCGCTGTCCCACTAAATAGTCATCTTGACCATGACCTGGAGCCGTATGAACTAAACCTGTCCCGGATTCAGTGGTGACATAATCGCCGCCAATTACGATTTCACTAACGCGATCGAACAATGGATGTCGATACGTACAATGCTCCAGCAATCGACCCATCATCGTCGCTTTGACTTCGAGCGAAGTACCAAGAACTTCAGATAAGCGATCGACCAAATCTTTCGCCACGATCAGATACTTAAATCGTCCCGGTGCATTCTCTCCAACTTCCACCACGGCATAAACTAGCTCCGGGTTCACACTCACAGCTAAGTTTGCCGGAATTGTCCAAGGTGTCGTCGTCCAGATTGCCACACCCAACTCACCCAAAAACGGATCGAGCGGCATCTGCAAATCTTTCGACAGATTCAGCACTTCAAACGCTGCGTACAAGCTCCGAGACGTATGACCCTCTGGATACTCTAATTCTGCTTCCGCCAGTGCTGTCTTAGAGCTAGGACTCCAGTGAACCGGCTTTAATCCACGATAGATGTAACCTTTGAGCACCATTTGCCCAAACACACTGATTTGAGCCGCTTCGTATTCAGGTTTCAGCGTCAGATAAGGATGCTCCCAATCGCCCCAAACACCGTAGCGTTTGAAGCTGGTCGCTTGTTGGGCAACCGTATCGATCGCGAAATCTCGCGCTTTTTGCCGCAGCGATAATGAAGTCAACTGCCGCCGTTCTTCGGGCTTGAGGGTTTGCAGGACTTTTAGCTCGATCGGTAATCCATGACAATCCCATCCCGGCACGTAGCGCACCTTTCGCCCTTTTAGCAATTGATACTTATTGATCGTATCTTTGAGGATTTTATTCAGGGCGTGACCGATATGCAGCGCACCATTCGCATAAGGCGGTCCGTCATGCAGAATAAACACCTCACCCGGATTCTCTTGCGACAGGTGTTCGTAAATCTGTTGCTCTGCCCAGAATTTTTGCAGTTCAGGCTCACGTTTGACGGCATTGGCACGCATATCAAACTTCGTTTGGGGCAGGTTCACGCTGTTTTTGTATGAACCGGGTTCTGTCGCAGTCATAAGAAAAGGGCTAGAAAAATCAAGTATCCGTCTATTTTGTCAGGAATTTCGCCACTGTGGAGAGAAGCGCGAAATTTGTTTCGGATTTGCTGGGCAGTCGGAATCTGTCAGAATTGAGGAAAAAGTTATCAATCTCACCGTTGCACAGGCAATCAAATCTGTCGAACTCTGCCAAAAACTGTCTGATTTGTATCGAGACATCTACTTATTTCGATTCAGTCCCGTTTGGAACAATCTACATCCTCGCCCGCGAGAATATCGAAATTGTCATCATCCAAAATGGAACCTGGGAGTTTGTCAATGAAACCGAATTTTGAAGCCATGACCAGAGCAGAACTGAAAGCGTATGTGCTTGAAAATCGAGAAGATGATGAGGCACTTGCAGTACTCATTAATCGACGCAATCCAAACGCAGTGAAATACACCACAAACGACCCCGAAGAAATTAAGGAGATTTTGAGAAAGAAGATCGCGGGTGAAATCTAAATAACGAAGGGGATCGGCGCAATTTCGATCCCCTTCTCTATCGCATCGCAACTGGTCGAGTCTGAAATAAGATGCTATCCAGCAACTGCACTCTCTTTCTGAAGATTCGCCTCCACCTGAACTGGTGAATTCGTTGAAGCCGCTAGAATTTTAGGCGCAATTAACCGCCGAATCTCATGCACGGTTTGTGAATCAACTTGCAAGATTTTTGCCATTCGATCGTGCAACAATTGCTCCGATTCCGCAATTTTGCCATCTGCTTTCGCGATTTCCCAAGTCAGAGACAGCAGCAATTTCCGCTTGATGTCCGCCTTGTCAGAGTTTTTCTCGCTCAACAAATTCTGATGAATAACGTCCTCAAACGTAGAAATGTTGCTCATCACTGCTCGAACCCGTTGTCGATCGTGATCCTGAATTTGAGGATTTGCCAGCAATTGATTGATCGCAGTTTTTTCTTCTTCGTCAAACACTCCATCGGCTTTCACCATCGGTAACGATGCCAAAATCACATCTGCAAGAAAGCTACTCAAATTTCGGGCTTCCATTTGATTGAACGCATACATCGTGACTCCAAATGTTCCAGCCCCAATTGCAAGTCCTAATGCGATCGGTGCCCCAACGGTCAACAATCCATAACTCGAAGCACCCACCACAGTTTTCATGCCGATCGCCGCTCGAAGCGCTCCGGGCAGTTGTGTCGCTACTGGAGTCCACCAAGCAGCAGGCATAAAAGCGGCAGTTGCAGCGTTAGACGCAATCATACCGCTGCCGATTCCTGCAACACTTCCAGCAAACAGCGACGTTCCTACTTTTTGCCAAGGCTCTAAGCTTTCTCGCACGGCTGCAATTTCTGATTCTCCCAGCGTAATCTTGCTGCCAGTTTCACCATTAAAATAAACCGCTAATTCAACAAGCTGATAACTAAAACACTTGTTGATTTCTTGAGACAAATCCCTTCCGTCTTTAGCAAGTTCTTGTCCCAAAGCCTCGATTTGCGGCATTGCTTTCTCAAAGACGGTCTGAATTTTCCTTGTCAAATCGACCCAAGAATCGCCCATGTCCACCTTCAGGGTCAACATATCGTCTTGCATTGATTGAAAGTCGCCATTCGCGTGAATTGTCTTGAAATTTCGCACATGGTCTTCGTTCAGGTTGCTCACTAGATCCAAGGTGGCTAATGCAACCACGATCGCGACAAGCAACGCGATCGGAGCCGTGACCATCCCGATGAACGGAACGCCCGTGAATGGAATGAAAGAATGAGCCATGAATGTGAGAATGCTGCCTAAAATTAACAAAGCAGTAGTGAGATATTTACGAGTCTGCGAATCTGGTGCTGAATCTTGGTAGAGCAGAATTAGAATCTTGATGTATTTTGGCAATTGACCCACACGAGACACTGCAAATCCTAACAGGCTCCCCAGTGCCATCATCGCAAACGGCACGATCGCAGAAAAAATTGCACTGACTGAGGGTAGGATCACAGGCAAAATTAAGGAAATGATTGCTGGCATTGGAAGTTTCCTATTCAGGACAAAAGTTTGACCTGAGCGTACCCAGCGTCTATCAGTCACTAACTCGCTGGGTATTCTTATGTCAGAATTGAGGAACAGATTATTAATCTCACCGTTGCACAGGCAATTAAAGCCGTTGAAGTTTGCCAAAGTCTCTCGACGATGTTGCGAGATATCAACCTTTTCCGATTTGATCCCCTAAGCGGAATCATTTATGTTCTGGCTGAGGAAAGCATCGAAGTTGTCATTTTTCAAGATGGAAACTGGGAGTTTGTATGATGAAACCAGACTTTAAAGCCATGAGTAGAGAAGACTTGAAAGCTTATGTCTTAGCTCATCGAGACGATGATGAAGCAATTCGGGAGCTTTTTAGTCGTCGAAGTCCGAATGCGGTGCGATATAAGACGAATTCTTTTGAGGAAACTTACGAGATTATCCGTAAGAAAATTGAGGGAGAAATTTAAGCAGGAAAGGGGAAGTGATTGACCGCTTCCCCTTCTTAATTCTGTTCTTCTTTCTCCTGCATGAAGCGTTCGAGGTCGGCAAAAGCTTGCTCAAGGTCGATGGTTTCACCGCGCTGCACGTTCGACGAATTATCCGAAGTGGCTGCCTCAGATTCAGAAATAGAAAGCGTTTGCTCTAGTTTACTGAGCGATTCTGCAAAGGCTTCCGCAGCAGCACGACGTAATTCTCGCTGTTGTCGATCCATGAGGCTACTCCTAAACAGTGTGAGACAGTCATCTCCACGCGATCCCTTCATTTTTCACGGTGACTCCGCTTGAATCAGGATGCCCAGTTCAGAAAAAAGGATTTCATTCGTCGATTTAGCCTCGCCGTATTGTCGAATCGACGCTTCACAGATGAGAATAAATAGGCATTGAGAACGGGAGGGAACTGTGGCTTACGATTATGATTTGGTGATTGTCGGCGCGGGCGTGGGCGGTCACGGCGCGGCTCTTCACGCGATCGATTGTGGTTTGAAGACTGCAATCATTGAAGCGGCGGATATGGGCGGAACCTGCGTCAATCGAGGCTGCATTCCTTCTAAGGCACTCTTGGCAGCTTCCGGACGAGTCAGAGAGTTACAGAACGAGCATCATTTAAAGTCGTTGGGGATTGAAGTCGGGGATGTTGCCTTCGATCGAGCGGCGATCGCGAATCATGCGATGTCGATCGTGACCAAACAGCGTGAAGGCTTGATCGGTAGCCTCAAACGTTTGGGGGTCGATGTGATTCATGGAAAAGCGCGAGTGGCTGGAGAGCAGAAATTAATCGTCGCGACTCCAGAAGGCGAAAAGACCGTGACCGCAGAAGAAATCATTCTGGCTCCGGGGTCGATTCCATTCGTACCGCCGGGAGTTCAGACCGATGGAAAAACCGTGTTCACCAGCGATGACGCGATTAAGTTGGAATCGTTGCCGCCTTGGGTTGCGATCGTCGGTAGCGGCTACATCGGTTTAGAATTCTCCGATGTTTATACGGCGCTTGGTTGCGAAGTCACGATGATCGAAGGACTCGATCAACTGATGCCCGGATTTGATCCAGATATTGCAAAACTGGCTCAGAGAATTCTGATTGCGCCTCGCGATATCGAAACGAAAGTGGGCGTATTTGCGGCGAAAGTGATTCCGGGATCTCCGGTGACGATCGAGCTTATCGATGCCAAGACTAAGGAATTAGTCGAAGTGCTCGAAGTCGATGCCTGTCTCGTGGCTGCGGGTCGAATTCCGTTTGCGAAAGAGTTAGGGCTTGAAAGCGTCAATGTCGAACTCAATCGCGGGTACATTCCCGTGAACGACAAGATGCAAGTGTTATCCGAGGGCAAACCTGTGCCGCATTTGTGGGCGATCGGGGATGCGACCGGGAAAATGATGCTGGCTCATGCGGCTTCGGCTCAAGGAGTGGTGGCGATCGAGAATATGTGCGGTCGAGAGCGCGAAATCGATTACCGTAGTATTCCGGCAGCGGCGTTTACTCATCCTGAAATTAGTTTTGTCGGGTTGACTGAGCCGCAAGCGAAAGAACTCGCGAAATCAGAAGGATTTGAGGTGGCGGTGGTGCGGACGTATTTCAAAGGAAATGCAAAAGCGATCGCAGAAGGAGAATCCGAAGGAATCGCGAAAATCGTTTACCGCAAAGATACCGGAGAGGTGTTAGGAGCGCATATTATCGGGCTTCATGCGGCAGATCTGATTCAAGAAGCGGCGAATGCGATCGCGAAACGGGAATCAGTGCGATCGTTGGCGTTTTTGGTGCATACGCATCCTACGCTGTCTGAAATTTTGGATGAGGCATATAAACGGGCTGCGGTTCATGCGTAAATGATTTCGCTTCGTTTTAGTCTGCTTCTGCCCTCTCAAAGTCCCCCAGAATGGGGGACTTTGAGAGGGGAAAACACTCTGGAATTCAAGGACAATCTTGAAACCGAAGCTAAGCTGTGATTCCAAGAAATTGTTCCTGCAATTGAAAGGGCTGTAGCAATTCAAAGTCCCCCACTCGTGGGGGATTTAGGGGGCACTCCCCCAAACCATCAGAACCTAGATTAATTCCTCTAACCCTCACAATCATCAATGGAAATTCGTCGTCGTCGCCCCAATCCCGCTGTCGCTGTCCAAGAACTGCGCTATCAAGTCAAAGTACCAGACAGCGCTCCCCAGAATATTCTCGAAGAAATCGTTTGGCAAAAAGAAACCGAAGTCGATCAACTACGGGAAAAAATGCCGCTGCTTGAACTTCAGCGTAAGGTGAAAGATTTACCCGCACCAAAAGATTTCTTAGCTGCCCTGAAAAATAGCTCAACGAAACCTGCCGTGATCGCTGAAGTCAAGAAAGCATCACCCAGTAAAGGCGTAATTCGCGAAGACTTTGATCCAGAAGCGATCGCACAATCTTATCAATCCGGTGGCGCAACCTGTCTTTCTGTCCTTACCGATACCAAATTCTTTCAAGGCAGCTTCGAGAATTTGGCAAAAATCCGGGCGGTCGTTGATTTACCGCTGTTGTGTAAGGATTTCATCGTGTACCCGTATCAGATGTCTTGGGCGCGACTGCATGGAGCCGATGCCGTTTTATTGATTGCGGCAATTCTTTCAGATAAAGATTTGCAATACTTCCTCAAAATCGTCAAAGCTTTGGAAATGACTGCACTGATTGAAGTTCACACGGTAGAAGAACTCGATCGCGTTCTCACTCTCGATGGTGTAACGCTTGTTGGCGTGAATAATCGCAACCTGAAGAATTTTGAGGTGGACTTGAAAACCACAGAGGACATCTTGCGCGATCGCGCTTCAGCGTTAGCAGAAAAAAACATTACGATCGTGAGTGAATCCGGACTCTATACGGCAGCCGATTTAACCAGAGTTTCAGAAGCGGGAGCCACAGCCGTTTTAATCGGAGAATCGCTTGTCAAACAGCCTGATCCTGGACAAGCCCTGGCACAATTACTGGCGGGATGACCCGAAGCAAGTTCTGACTGCAATAATTTTTTCGCGTGATCCTTGAGTTTCTAGGGATTCAGCGTATACAGTCTAGAGAGTGCTCTCTCGCTATTCAATCCTTCCTTGTAGGTCTTTCATGGAACCGATTCCTTTGCCATCGCACATTCACTACGAGCTGCTCTTACAACTGTTAGAACGTCAGACGATGTTTGCGGTCAATGCGAAACAGCGAGAACAAGTCCAGCAACTGATTATCGCCCTTCGCAAGGCACTCTCTCAGCAAAAACATCTTGAAGGCGAACTCGATCGATTGAATATTCCGATCGAATATCGCTGGTCACTCAACAGTGTAGAGATGCCGACCGAAGCCGTAACCCTGCCTTCAGAACCGAAACACTGAGTTACGGAGGCACAATTTCGAGACTGCGTGTACCTTGGTAGTCGAGTTTTTGGAGATCGAGCGGTGTCAGAACCGGAGCAACTCAGTTTGAGGTTTGATGATTCTACGGTTTCGGACTTGTTACAACAGGTTCAGGCACAGCAGCGTCGCATTCGTGATCTAGAACAAGCACTTGATCAGTCGATCGCAAGTTTAGAGGAACTGCGATCGCAAGTCGTGAATCAGCATTTCCTCGAACGACAACTCGCTTCGACTGAAGAAATCGCGAATGTGCAACAGCAGGCGATTCATCAACTAAAGCTGCAATTTTCACAGCAAAAAGCAGAACTCGAATTGAAACTACAACAGGCACAGCAGCGAGAGCGTGATTATCAAATTCTCTTAGATGCGGCGGAAGCAAGACAAAGCGAATCCGCTGAGCTTCAACCGTTCGCGATCGAGCAACAGTTACAAGTACTGCAAACCGATTTGCACCTGAGACGGCAGCAGCTACAAGAACTCGAATCCCAAAAGCAAGAAGCTCAGACGCGAATCATTGAACTCGAAGCGCAGGTCGAAGCGCTAGAATCTCGGATTGCCCGACACATGACGACTCAGGCGCTCCTTCAGCAAGTGTGTCAAGAACTCGAAGTCGATCGCGAACAAAGCCAAACTCGGATCACCGAACTCGAAAGCCAAACCGCAGAGATGCAGGAACAGATTCTGAGTCAGGCGCAACAGGCGAGCGAGTACGAAACGGCAGTACAGCACTGGAAAACGCGCTTTCAGGGATTGCACGAAACCGCGATCGTGCTAAAGCAAGCATTAACCGATCAGGAATTGCCGCCGGAAGTGAGAGCGCTAATTGATGCGATCGATACGTCTGCGCCGCCAGATTTGAAATCAACGGCTCGATCGAATTCGTTCAAGCCAGAAAGCGACATTCCTGAATTCTTAGTTCGCCGTCGCACTTATCGCACTCGTAAAACTTGAGGAGCGTTATCTTAGTCAATTTGATGAGTCTCTTCGCTTCGATTGCCTCCCGCCCTGAAATGAATTTCGGGCTAATCGTGGAAAGTCTACTGAAGTAGACTGGGAGCCAGTCTCAAGTTCTTAGTCCATTTCAATGGACTTGCGCCGATTAGCCCGAAATTCATTTCAGGGCGAGGCGTTGCAACGAACGGCAACTTTTCAAATATCCTCTAACGCTTCTGAAACACAACCGATAGATTCTTCGCTGGCATTGCAACCACTTTTAGCAGTACTAATTCTTGATCTTCAGCCGCAGCAGTCACATCCTCTAAATTTCGCACACCCCATTCTGGATTTTGAAGCTGCAAGCTTTCATCAAACATCGCATTACTCGGTGCTGTATGCGTTCCACCTTGTTTGTAAGGACCATACAAATACAAAATTCCACCGGATGGCAGAATCCGATTTGCGCCCGCCATCAATCCCAAACACGCTGACCAAGGCGAGATGTGAATCATATTGATATTGACGATCGCACAAATCGGCTTTTCAACATTCCAAACCGAATCACGCGCATCGATCGCGATCGGGGCGGCTAAATTTTCACTCGGTTCAACCTCACGCCATGCGGCAATACTCGCTAGGGCGACTGGATTGAGATCAGATGGCTGCCACAGTCGAGGAGCTAACCGAGGCGCAAAGAAAACAGCATGTTCTCCAGTCCCGCTAGAAATCTCTAACACTGTTCCAGTCGCGGGCAAGACTTCGTGCAAGACCTCCAGAATGGGGTCTCGATTGCGTTGAGTCGCGGGTGCGTATTGTCGATCGTCAGAGTCGTTCATGTCTTCAGAATTCGCGGAGATTTTCAAGAGAAATTGCAGAGTAAAACAGATTGCTAGAAGCGTTCCTCAAACAGCATTAGCAGAACAAGTCGCAAAAGAAACAGCTTCTGAATCAATCGCTATCCGACAGCTTTTTAGACCAACTGAAATTCTTTCACAGCCGGAAGAAAATTCGCGTTTTCGTGCGCCGATCGACTGAGCTTAATCAATACAAATCGTTGAATCGGCGCAAGCGACTCCCATTGCGCGACTGTAATTTGTATACCAATGTCTGTTGCTTTGGTTTGCACACTCTCAGGAACTGTCGTCGGATCAGTCCACGGGGGAGCAGGATCGATCGCTAAATCCGTCGCTGTTTCTCCCGTTCGCTGTTTGATCAAGTCGTGCAAAAAATCGTGATAGTGCTGAATCTCATCTGCTGTTGTGCAAGGTCGCTCGACGGTTTGATGGCGATCGTGTTCTGTAAACTTATTCCATTGATGCAGCTTTAACTTCACGCCGCATGTATCGAGCTTGAATCGAACAATCATCGGAACGCAGCGCAGCGAATCAACAAAATCAGATTCAAATTGAAAGAAAGGACTCATCGATCGACTCCTTAATGATTACTTTTAGGAGCAACATTCCGAACAATCCAGTAACTGATAGAAAGCGCAAAGATCGCCGTCGCCAGTGCAATCAAATCGATCCCAGCCGTTTTCTCCAAATCTAGAATGATGATCTTTCGAGCTACCGCAATCAATGAAGTTACGATCACTAATTCCACTTGAATCACGTGCTTTTTCAAGTAGGCGGTAATGTTCTCTAGAATTTCAAACGCGATGAGAACGTTGAGAAATAAACCAAAAATGGTAAACAAAACTCTCGTGGAATAGTCATACGGCGAAATCGAAGTCAGCTCAGCTACTAAAACTCTGCCCAGTTGAAACACCGAGAGAAAGATCACGAGCAGCATCATGAGCGACAAAATTTTTGCCACCCAACCTTCGATGCGTTCGAGGAAATGGAGAAAATTGTTGTCTTTCATTCCTTCTCGCAATGATTTCCACAGAGAACGCCGCATAAATACCTACCACCTCTACTGCTGTGAGCATACCCAGACAGTGCGATCGGAGTAAAGCAAATCGTGCGCTTTGTTACATGGGGGATTCTATCAGGAAGAATTGAGCAAAGTCTATGGACAGGGCAATGAACACCCGATCGTTTACAACCATGTAGAAGCAAACACAGGGGTTTGAGCTTCAACACTGAGATTGTCGATCGCGCTCATTGGAATTAATTGCACTGCACAAGCTTTCAGTTCCGGTTGTTTCGAGTCCGGGCAAGCAATCTCATGTGTGAGTGCATTCGCTTCTGCGTGATCAGCCCAGAGTGCGCCCCAGTGCATCGGCACAAAAACCGTTCCAGGCGCGATCGCTTTGGTGACTCTGGCGGGAAAACGCGCCATGCCTCGACGCGATCGCACTTCGATCAGTTCATCAGCTTGAACGCCTAACTTGGCTGCATCTTTCGGGTGAATCTCAATGAATGGATTCGGATACATTTGGCGAATTTTCTCGATTCGTCCAGTGCGGCTCTGAGTGTGCCAATGTCCATACAATCGCCCGGTTGTTAACACAAAGGGGTAGTTATCGTCTGGAGGTTCTGCAAGTCCGCGTGAATGGGCAGATGAGAAACGTGCCTTGCCGTCTGGGGTGTGGAATTTCAAATCGGTATAGAGCCGTTTTGCTTTGTCAGTCTTTTGCGGCAAGGGTTCTGCTTTATTGGAAAAAGGCCATTGTGTCGCACCCATTTCGCGCAAGAACGTATGGCTGAGTCCGGATTGATCACACGGTCGATCGCGGGTGACTTGCACAAATTCTGCATAGACTTCCGCTGAATAGTTAAACGCGAATTGCTTGCGATAGCCTAATCTACGTCCGACTTCTGCAAAGATTTCCCAATCGGTGCGAGCTTCACCCGGAGCCACTCGAAACTGTGGGCACAGAGTCACCCGCCGCTCGGAATTAGTCATCACTCCGGTCTTTTCGCTCCATTGTGTAGTCGGTAACAACACATGAGCATAATCTGCCATTTCCGTTGGATAGTAGCATTCTTGATAAACCGTGAACGGCGATCGACGAAGTGCCGCTTTCGTCCGCTCAATGTCGGGCATACTCACGGCTGGATTGGTTGCCGCCACCCAAAGCATGCCAATTTCTCCGGTTTCAAGTCCGGTGATCATGTCCCAAGCGGTTCGACCCGGATTTGCAGAAATCGAACCGGCTGGAAGTTGCCAGAATTGTTCGAGTTGGGCGCGATGTTCTGCAACTTTGACTAATCGATAGCCTGGCAGAAGATGAGAGAGTCCACCTGCTTCACGTCCCCCCATTGCATTCGGTTGCCCGGTGAGCGAGAAAGGTCCGGCTCCCGGTTTACCAATCTGTCCCGTGAGCAAATGTAGATTGATAATCGATCGAACTTTTGCCGTTCCTTCCGAGGATTGATTGATCCCCATCGACCACATGGAGATGACCCGCTTTGATCTGCTCCAGTAGTGTGCCGCCGTGAGCAAATCAGTCTCAGCAATTCCACACCGAATCGAAACCACATCGGGCGGATAGTGCTTAACGACTTCTTTGAACTCTTCAAAGCCGTTGGTGTGAGACTCGATGAAGGCTGGATCAATGTCGCCCCACCGCAGCAATAAGTAAGCAATTCCGTACATTAAATCAATGTCTGTACCGGGATTGATTGCTAAATGAAGATCAGCCGCCTCAGCCGTTTCAGTACAGCGGGGATCAACCACGACTAGCTTCACATTCGAGTTCTTTTTGTGATAGCGACGAAAGCGATTAAACACGATCGGGTGACATTCCGCTGTGTTGGTTCCAATCAAAAAAGCACAATCGGTTTGCTCTAAATCTTCGTAGCAGCAAGGTGGACCATCTGCACCAAAGCTTTGAATGTATCCCGCCACCGCAGAAGACATACATAGACGCGAATTTGCATCAAAGTTATTGGTGCCGAGACAGCCTTTCATCAGCTTTTGAGCGATGTAGTAGTCTTCGGTTTGGAACTGTCCTGAAGCATACATCCCGATCGCATCCACGCCTTGGGTAAATTTCACCATGCGAATGCGATCGACAATTTTTGTCAATGCTTCTTCCCAAGTCGCTCGACGAAACGGCTCATCGAGCGAATCGCGCATCATCGGGTAGCGGAGACGATCTTTGTGGAGGGATTCAGCGATCGTGGCTCCTTTGACGCAGACCATACCCTGACTCGATGCGTGAGCGCGATCGCCCCGCACATTCCAAATCGGTGTGCCATCTTTGTCGCGGTTGACGGCTTTTCCCGGTATTGCAGGCGGCAGTACCTCTAAGCCGCAACCCACCCCACAGTAGGGGCAGAGCGTTTTAGTTGGTTCAGCCATGACGGTGTTCTCCCTTATGTCTCAAGTTCTGCTGAGTCGCGTTGAAGGACTTGTAGCTGCTCACAGGCAATCGTTTGAAGTAACTGCAATCCAGTTGCAGTGTAAGTATAAATCTCTAGTAGTCCTTCTGGTAAGGCTTCAAACATAAATTTCTCACCAGGGAACACAATGCGATCGAGCGATCGCTGTGGATTCTTTTGCAATCGGATCTGTTGAATGGCTTGGGAACGGTTGGTGTAATAGCACAGGATCGAGGTCATGAATCGGAGGGGGATTCACCCGTAAAAGAGGACAAGTCAAACCGGGAGCGAAAAAGCGAGCGATAGCTTCGGACAGCGGTTGTGGAGAGTCGTCTTCGAGAAGTTAAAATCTACGACATCGTTCATTCTGAGCAGACGACTGAGAATCGAACTGTGTTGTAGATTACGGGCTGACAATTTTGATCATAGTTGCCCCGTCTCAATCAAGTGCTTCTGCAAGAAAAAAATATACAAAGCTGAATGAATGAAGGTGAAGAAATTGCTTTGTAACAGGCGTTCTAGAATTCTTGCTGCTGTGTAGAGTCGTTACACCAATCGGTTTAAAGTTCGTATCCAAAAATGTTTCTTTTTGTGTTGCGATCGTATTCATTGTATACAGTATTTAATTTGCTTGAATACGATCGCAATTGTAATCATTTAGTCATCATCATGAGCATACCGACCGAACAAGAAGTCGAGTGCTTGGTTTCGCAACGTGTAGTATTGCGGGTCTTCCATGAGTGCTGCTCGATCGCGGGGACGCGGGAAAGGAACAGTCATGACTTCGCCAATGTTTGCCGCAGGTCCATTGGTCATCATCACAATGCGATCGGCAAGGAACAGCGCTTCATCGATGTCATGCGTAATCATCATGACAGTAACTTTGTGCTGTGCCCAGATTTGAAGCAGTTCTTCTTGCAATTCTTCTTTGGTAATTGCATCTAACGCACCGAACGGCTCATCGAGAATGAGCACTTCAGGATAGATCGACAATGCACGAGCGATCGACACCCGTTGCTTCATCCCACCGGATAGCTGTCCGGGCTTTTTGTTCGCTGCTTCTTCTAGTCCCACCATTGCTAAGTGCTGATTGACAATCTCAGTTTTGTCAGCTTTGGATTTTTCGGGATAGACTGCGTTGACTGCCAAGTAAATGTTCTCGAACGCGGTCTTCCAAGGTAAGAGCGAATAGTTTTGGAAGACCACCATGCGATCGGGTCCCGGTTGTTCGACTCGTTTGCCTTGAACGCGCACTTCACCTGACGAAGGTTGACGAAAACCAGAAACCATATCGAGCAGCGTAGACTTACCACAACCAGAGTGACCAATCACACAAACGAATTCACCTTCGCCAACGGTCAAATTGACATCTTGAAGAACAATGTTTTCACCACCGTCTCGCTTCGGATAAACCTTAGAAACTCCCTCAATCTCGACAAAGGGAGCGGCTGATTGGGCTTCGGTTTGAGCGGCTTGAGTTGAGAGAATTTGCATAAGGGAATGGGGAAGTAGGGAGAACAGAGGATTCAGAGGCGAGCTTAATGCTTGGAGAATTTAAGAGGAAGTTTGAAAAGTCTTCGCTTGTTGCAGCGTCCCGCCCTGAAATGAATTTCGGGCTAATCGGCGAAAGTCCTTTGAAAAGGACTAAGAAACTGAAACTGGCTCCCAGTCTACTTCAGTAGACTTTCCGCGATTAGCCCGAAATTTATTTCAGGGCGAGAGCAAAACGAAGCGAAGGGGCTTTCCATACTTCTCAAACGTCCTCTAAGCAGCGACAGTTGTTTTGATTTCAACCGGATCAAGGTTCACTTCTTCGATGCGAACTTCGCCGTGAATTTCAAAGCTATTGAGATAGCTAATCGGATCATCCGGGTTGAACACTTTGCCATCGAACAAGGCGAAAGATTTACGATCGCCCTCATGGTCTGGGAAGCCGATTTCCCGCGCTGCACGACCATACAAATCAACGCGACGAACCCGCTCAGTGACCTCGATCCAGTTGCGTGGGAAGGGAGTAATGCCCCAGCGTGCAAGCTGTGTCAGAATCCATAGTCCTTCGACGCGACCGGGACAGTTTGCGTTGTCCACATGGAACTGGTTAAAGCGCAGCAAGTTCGCGGGAGCTTCACCCGTTCCCTTGTCGTAGGCATCAATCAACCCAGGGCGAGCAAATTCTGCTGCCGGACCGACATACTGAGGACGGGCTAACAGACTGAGAATTTCTTCGCGATTTCTGCGATCGTCACAGTATTCGCAAGCCTCAAGGAGTGCTTTTACCAACGCATTGTGCGTTTCTGGATGCTGATTCGTCCACGCTTCGCGCACACCTAGCACTTTCTCCGGGTGTCCTTGCCAGATCTCCATATCTGTTGCAATCACATATCCTGAACCTTCTTTCACCGCACGAGAGTTCCAAGGCTCACCCACACAGTACCCATCAATGTTTCCTGCCACCAGGTTCGACACCATTTGTGGTGGTGGAACGACTGTGAGTGAAAGGTCTTGGTCTGGATCAATGCCGCCCGATGCTAACCAATACCTCAGCATCAAATTGTGCATCGAAGTTGGATAAACCACGCCCAACGTATGAGCGCGATCCTGTGTGGTTTCGATGAACCGCTTAAAGTCAGACAGCGATCGTACCCTTTGATCTAGGAGCGATTTTTTCAGCGTGATTGCATTTCCATTTCGCGATAGCACCAGTGCTGTCGTAACGGGTTGCGGAGCATGACCACCATATCCAAGCGTCATCGCTAACGGCATTGCTGCAACCATTTGAGCGGCATCGAGTCTACCCGTCCGAATGCCTTCGGAAATGGCTTTCCAACTAGGTTCGCGGCTGAGCGTCACTTCTTCAAGTCCATGCTTCTTGAAGAAGCCTTTTTCTTGAGCAACAACGAGCGGCGCACAGTCGGTTAAGGGAACAAAGCCGATTTCGAGATTGACTTTCTCTAAGCCGTTTTTGGCGATCGCGATTCTCTCTTTCGTCTGACGTTTCTTTGCTCGTTTTTGCTGATTGAGGAAGTAAATCATCTCGTTTCGCAGAGCGTAGTAGCTCGGATGATTCACCACTTCCAATCGGGCGCGGGGGCGGGGAATCGGCACAGACAAGATTTGACCGATGTGTGCTTCGGGTCCGTTTGTTAGCATCACAATCCGATCGCTAAGCAACAATGCTTCATCCACATCGTGCGTCACCATAATGCAAGTCACATTGTTTTCTTGCGCGATCGACATTAACTGCTGTTGTAGATTTCCTCTGGTTAGCGCGTCTAATGCCCCAAACGGTTCATCGAGTAGAAGTAACTTCGGACGAATTGCCAGCGCTCTTGCGATCGCGACTCGTTGTTTCATCCCGCCCGATAGCTCTTTCGGCTTCTTATCGGCTGCGTGGCGCAGTCCCACCATGTCGATGTGACGCTCTACCACTTCATTCCGCTCAGATTTCGGAGCCTCTTTCATCACCTTTTCGACTGCCAGCGCGATGTTCTCGCGGACTGTCTTCCAAGGTAAGAGCGAATAGTTTTGGAACACCATCATGCGATCGGGTCCCGGTTCTGTCACTTGCCGACCTTCGAGAATCACGCCACCCGTCGAAGCTCGATCGAGTCCCGCAATAATGTTTAGCAGTGTGGACTTCCCACAGCCCGAATGCCCGATAAACGAAATGAACTCGCCCTGTTTGATCTTCAGTTCAATGTTCTTCAGTGCAATGTATTCGCCGCCATCCTTAAGCGGAAATACCTTATCAACGTGGTCAACTTCTAGGAAAACAGACATAGCAACTTAAAGGTGAAGGGTTTAGTGGTCAGAAGTAATGCGTGAACCGAGCCAGCCAACGAAGCGATCGAGCGCTAAACCGACTAAACCCACTAACAACACACAGATAATGATCTGGCTCATGCTGTCTTCGTTACCCGCGTTGTAAGCATCCCAGATTTTGAAGCCAATTCCACCTTCTGCTTTCAGCATTTCGGCAGCCACAATTGCTAACCACGCCAAACCAATCCCAATTCTCAATCCACCAAACACATACGGCACTGTAGACGGCACCAAAATGCTAAAGAAATACTCTTTACCCGATAGCTTCAGCACTTTCGCAACGTTGTTGTAGTCTTGCGGAATCTGCTGTACACCCACGGCAGTATTAATCACGATGGGCCAAATTGCAGTCACGAAAATCACGAAGATCGCAGCGGGGTTGTTATCTTGGAAAATCCCTAGCGAAATCGGTAACCATGCTAGCGGCGGAACGGTTCTAAGGACTTGCACGATCGGGTCTAAACCGCGCTGCATAAACTGGCTCACACCGAGCAATACACCGAGCGCCACACCCACGACAGCCGCGATCGAATAGCCTAAAGCCACACGCTGCAAACTAATCAGAATTTGCAAACCCAACCCTTTATCGGTACCACCATTGTCATAGAACGGATCAAGAATCAATTTCCAGGTTTGTTCTATGACTTTAATCGGTCCGGGCATTTTCGATTCTGGACCCATGCAGAGAACTTGCCAGATCACGAGAGCAACACCAACGCAAATCAGAACTGGGATCAGTAAGCTGCCATATTTTTTCAGCGCTTCTGAGGACTTAGACGATCGAGCGGGACGAAGAGAGGGGTTAATAGTCATGGAGGAGGAGGTTTTGGTGAAGGATGAACAGGGAAGGGCTTGAAGTTTAGCGTGTTTTAGGGATCTTCTCGCTTCGGTGTCAGTCCGCCCCGGAATGAAATTCGGGGCTAACAGTGCGAAGTTCGTTGAAACGGACTGAAGATGCTTGATTTGTCTTTTAGTCCCCTTTAATGGACTTCGTTCGATTAGCCCCGAATTCTATTCCGGGGCGGGAGCGAACGAAGCGAGAAATTCTAAAACACGCCTCAGCCCTTCGGAGTCACTTAGGCTTTCTTGATTTTCAAACTATCCAGGTAAGCTTTCGGATTTGCTGCATCGAAAGTCACTTTATCGAAGAAGGTTTCAACTCCACGCGATGCAGTATCTTTCGGAATTGCCGCTTCTTGCCCGATCAGTTTTGCAGCGTCTTGCCACAGATCCGATCGATTCACTTTGTCCACCAATGCTTTGACATCGGTATTGGCATCAAACTTGCCCCAGCGCATATTTTCAGTGACAAACCAGGTATCGTGGCTCTTGAATGGGAAGGAGGCACTCTCACGCCAGAACTTCATGAGTAAATCGCTGTTGGTTAAGACACGACCGTTACCCATATCAAACGTGCCTCTCGCCCGTTCGAGAATGTCATCCACCGGAGCTTTGATGTACTTATCAGCCGAAATGATTTTGCACATTTCTTCTTTGTTTTCGTCTTTGTCGCACCAGACTTGAGCTTCTTGCACGGCTGCCAACAATGCTTTTGCAGCTTTCGGATTCTTATCGACCCAATCTGCTCTCATTGCGAACGATTTCTCTGGGTGATTTCTCCAGAATTCGCCCGTGGTAATCGCGGTGTAGCCAATCTTCTTAGTGACTAAGCGATCGTTCCAGGGTTCTCCCACACAGAACGCATCCATCGTCTTAGTCTCCATGTTAGCGACCATTTGAGGCGGCGGAACGACGACGATATCGACATCGGTTTCAGGATTGATTCCACCTGCCGATAACCAGTAGCGCATAAACAAGTCATGGTTTCCACCGGGGAACGTCACCGCAGCTTTGAACTTTTTGCCTCCACTTTTCAACTCTTCGATTTTTGCTTTCAGCGGCGTGCTATCGACTGCAAGTTTCAAATCTGCATAGTCGTTCGAGATCGAGATACCTTGTCCATCCGTGTTCAACCGCGCCAAGATGTACATCGGGACAGGCGTGTTACCTTTGGTAATCTTACCTGCGCTTATGAAGTAAGGCATCGGGGTAAGAATGTGCGATCCATCAATTCCGCCCCGGTCTGAACCGAGTTCCAAATTATCCCGCACGACTGCCCAAGAAGTTTGCTTGGTCACGGACACATCTTTCATGCCGTACTTAGCAAAGTAGCCTTTTTCTAAGGCAATGATCAACGGAGCCGAATCGGTCAGTGCAATAAATCCAAGCTTGGCAGTCGTAGTTTCGGGGGCATCAGCTGCACTCACATTCACAGCGGGAGCCGCAGCGGGAGAGGAACCACTAGAAGCGCTTTTGTTCAGTCCAGTGCTACAACCATTGACCACCACTGCTCCAGCAGCGGTTGCACCAGCGGTGAAGAGAAACTTACGTCGTGAGAGATTAGACATTGAATCGTCCTTTGGGAAATGTACTGGGGAGTTAAGGGAAACTACAGCCGTTGCTGTGGTGTGGGAGCGAACAAACTTTAAGGGTTAGGCATCGATCACAATGCGACCCACGGGACGAGCGATGCAGGTGAGGATTTTTCCAGAAGCTCGATCGAGATCATCGAGGGCATCCGGATCACCGTCGTAACTGACTTCGCCTTCGAGTAATGTGCATTTGCAGCTTCCGCAAGTGCCCGATCGACAAGAGGAATCGATCGCAACTTCTGCTTGATCTGCGACATCCAGAATGAAATCAGCCTGCGTACAGGTCACTTCTTTTCCAGACTGAGCAAAACTCACAGTAGCAGGCGCTGCAACAACAGGTTCAGTTTTTACAACGGGCTGCGGACTCAGCACATACTCGAATTCTTGAAGGGTCGATTTACCGTTCGGCGTTTCAACTAAGGGACGCTCTAAGGTAATCAACGCAGCTTGAGCCGGACGCATCGACTCTGGCACGTCTGACCAGGGACGCGCTCCAAACTGCTCGGTCAAAATTTCGCTCAGAATCGGCTTGAGGTCTTCACAAGGAATGCTCTTTCTCACACAGGTTCCAAGTTCAGCGTGTTTGCCCACTTTTCCGCCCATGTAAAGGTCAACGCCTTCAACGGTGCGACCGTCCTTGCGAACTTTCGTGCCCATCAGTCCGATGTCTGCGACTTGCGGCTGTCCACAAGAGTTCGGGCAACCTGTCCAATGAATCCGAACGGGTTTCGGACAGTACAAATCTTGCTCTAGTTCTTGAATCAGCGCGACTGCCCGATTCTTGGTTTCAATCAGAGCAAAGTTACAAAACTGTGAACCTGTGCAAGAGACTAAAGCGCGAGAAAGAGCTTGAGGCTCGATCGAGAATCTTTTAACTAGTGGTTCTCTCAGCAGTGCTGAAACTCTCGAATCTGGAATATTCGGAATGATCACATTTTGTTCAACGGTAAAGCGAACTTCGCCACTGCCGTAAACTTCTGCAATTCGAGCCAAATCAAACAAGTCTTGAGCAAACATTCGCCCAACCGGAACGTGTAAGCCGACATAGTTTAATCCGGGCTGCTTTTGAGCATGAATGCCGATGTGATCGCGCTTGTCCCAGAGAATTTCATCTTTCGGAGCAGCGGGAATGAACGCATAGCCTAACTGTTTCTCAACGGCTTCCCGGAATTGATCTAAGCCCATTTCATCAATTAGCCACATCAAGCGGGCTTTTTGGCGATTGGCTCTCAATCCTAGATCGCGATATACAGTTAAGATAGCTTCGCAAACGGCAACCACATCACGCGGATCAACCCAAGCATTTAAGGGAATCGCCGCATCACAGCGTTTTGCGGAAAAGAAGCCACCGACGAGAACATTGAATCCTAACGTGCCATCTTTGTAAGCTGGAACGAAAGCGATGTCGTTGATTTCTGCATGAACGGAATTATCGCGGCAACCTGCGATCGCAATATTGAACTTACGCGGCAGATTGCTAAAGCTCGGATTGCCACGACCATTGTTCGTGATCATATCCTGCACTTTTCTGACCAGTCCGCGTGTATCAATCAACTCATCTGCATCAATGCCCGCGACAGGCGATCCGGTGATGTTGCGAACGTTATCCATTCCAGACTGGATGCTCGTCAATCCAGCCTGATCAAACTTGCGAAAAATTTCGGGTAAATCTTCGATCCGAATCCCGCGCAGTTGAATATTCTGGCGCGTGGTGATGTCCCCATTGCCGTCATCGCCGTAACGCTGTAGGATTTCCCCTAGCACGCGGGTTTGTCCACTGGTGAGAATTCCATTGGGAATCCGCATCCGCATCATGAACTTCCCCGGAGTGACCGGACGGAAGAACACGCCCAACCACTTCAAGCGATGATCGCGATCGGTTTCATCCATTGCTTCCCAGCCGAGCCGAGCAAACTGCTCTAACTCTGCTTTCACCGCAAGACCATCTTTCTCTGCTTTGAGTTTTTCAAACTTATTCAGGGTAGGCGCAGATGTGAGGGTGTCTGTCATGGGTTGAGCCTATAGATAAAGGTGTTCCAGAGCGAACACAAAAGCGGTCTTTTCGCAACCGTGATTCGGTGTAACGCTGACCGATGAAGTAAAGGTAATTGGGATTCCAGAGTAAATTCGTATCTATAGTTACAAAATATTTCGTAATATGACGTTTCTGCATAGACGCGATTCGCTTTCGTCATCTACCCCCAGAAATAGTAGATAGCGCGTACCTTAGAACAAAGAGCAATCGGAGAACACTATGCACCGTCGAACCTTTTTATCGTGGGCTTCTATGGGTTGGCTCATGAGTCGAATCCCGGCTGGACTGACTGCGTTTCTTGCGGCTTGTACGGGTCAGCAAAAGAGTGCAACTGGACTCGAAACGGTGGGCACGATCGCGGATTTGGATGCGAAAGGCGTTTTGCAAACGGAATCGCCTGCCCCAATTCTGGTGATTCGCAATCCGGCTGATTCAAAAACATTGATCGCCGTGAATTCGACTTGTACACATCAGGGGTGCTTAGTGGCTTGGAATGCGGAGCGAAAATTGTTCGTCTGTCCGTGTCATGGGGCGGCGTATGGAGTGGATGGCTCGGTGCAAAAAGCTCCAGCAACGAAGGCGTTGACGACGTATCCCGTTCAGGTGGATGGGCAGAATGTTCAGGTCAAATTAGGGTAATGCCCATTTGGGTAGAGGAAGGTCGATCGACATTGATCCACCGTTGAGTGAAGTCTAATTACTGGAGATTTGACCATGACTCAAGCAGCAACACAGAACGATCGCGCCCTCAGCAACCTCGAATATGACTTGCTAACGGCTCTTCAAAATAAAGCAGAAGCAGTAAAAGCATACGAAACCTACATTCAAGATGCCGAACAGCAACAATCTCAGCCTTGTGCTGAGCTATTTCGCAAGTTAAGAGATGCGGACATGCAAACGGCTCAAGAAATCCGCCATCATCTTCAACAAGTGATGCAAAACGGCAAGATGTAGGGCTTTTTAGGCGGTAGGGAGGAATTCTCTACCGCTTCAATGTAAAGATTGCAATTGATCGATGCTTTGACTGCAATTTGTGTTCGCACGATCGCTCAGTTCTGTGGCAAAGTAATTTTCAAGAACGAACAACGGGCGACGATCGTGCAAAAGCTGAGTGATTTCGAGATTTTAGAACAGGCAAACACTGCTGCAACGCTTCAGGATTGGGGACGGCTGAGTCAGGATTTACAGCAACTTCTCACCAGCGAAGAACAGTCAAAATTGTTCTCTGATCCGAACGCGACTGCTATCCTGCTCGATTTGGCAATGCAGGTTCTAGAGTGGGGCAGTTTTCAGGATCGATGGGACATTGCAAAGCTGTTTCCGAATTTTGGGATTGACGCGATCGCGCCTTTGATCGATTTTCTAAACGACGAAGAAGCTGATCCTGAAGCTCAATGGTTTGCTGTTCGGATTCTGGGAAGCTTTAACCATCCGCGTGTGATTGAAGCATTAATCGAATTGCTCAAAACATCCCAGAGTGAAGACCTTAATTCAATGGCAGTCTCGGTGTTAGCCAGCATGGGAAAAACCGCTGTCTCAGTGCTCGAAACATTGTTAGAAGAAGATTCGACCCGATTGTTTGCAGTTCAGGCATTGGGTCAAATTCGACGATCGGAAACAGTTCCGCTTTTGATGCAAGTGATTCGTGATCCAGAAGTTCAGATTCGAGCGATCGCGATCGAAGCCCTCAGCAGTTTCCATTCTGATGACATTACGACTGTTTTAATCGCAGCGCTGCAAGATGTTGCCGTTCAAGTCAGACTTGCAGCGGTGACGGGATTAGGATTTCGTTCGGATCGTTCAAACTTGGTCGGACAGCTTCGTCCGTTGTTGCTTGATTTGAACTTAGAAGTGTGTCGGCAAACTGCGATCGCACTGGGAAGACTCGGAACTTTGCAAGCCGCAACTGCACTCTATGAAGTTCTACAATCTCAACACACGCCGGAAAATTTAGCGATCGAGCTAGTTCGTGCTCTCGGTTGGATTGCGTTACCGGAAGCTTTGAACTATTTAGAGACTGCATTGTTACAACTCTCGCTGCCTGAAATGGTGCAACTCGAAATCGTTCAAACTTTGGGGCGAATTGATTCAGTTGAGTTGAAACCTCAAGCCACACAGATTTTATTGAATGGACTGCCGAAGCTTGAATCGGTTGGGATTCGACAAGCGATCGCGCTTTCTCTCGGTCAGTTGGGCGATCCTGATGCGATCAATGCGCTCGTTGCATTGTTAGCCGATACCGATGACGGTGTGCGACTTCATGCGATTTCAGCCCTGAAAACACTAGACGCTGAGCAACATTTGAAGCGATTAGCGCAGATTGAGCCAGAAGAATCTGAACTAGGGCGCGGAATTGCGATCGCGCTTCGAGAATGGCACTTCTAGATCAATTCCTGAAATACTCGAACTGCCTGAGCAAAATCGGTTTCAGCAATCAGAATGCAGCGTTGAAGCAGATTGATATCGAGTTGATCAAGTCCGGGTAGTTCACTACGACTAATCCGCTGATATTCGTTCTCGCGTAGATGATGAAGTTTCAAGACACCATCTTGCCAAAACCACACTTCAGGAACACCAAGAGCGCGATACCGTGCCAGTTTCTTCTCACCGCCGCTGGTAAAAACGACTTCGATCGATAAGTCAGGAATCGGCTTAAAGTTACCAAGACAATAAGATTGATCAGCTTGAGCAGAGACTTCTCCTGGTTTTTCCTGGTCTTTTGCCCCAGTTGGTTTGAATTCAATTCCCAAGCCCAGCAGAAAGGTCGTCAGTAGATAACCAACGATGTGTGAAAAGTATTCGTGATTTTCCCCAGGCATAATGATCTCGATCGTTCCTTTGTAGTAAGCCAGTCTCGCTCCTGGAGCTTCTTCAAATCCTTTCTGAATCAGCTTGAAGTGCTCCCAGGTTCCCGGAATGACAATCCGTTGATCGAGATTTTTCGATAAAACTTGCGTCATAAGTCATCCTGCGATCGCTTTGATTTATTCTCGCACAGTCTATTTCTTAAGACAGTCTGAAAACTATTGCTTTTGATTTGCTACGACCGTTCCAAAAGGCTGATGTAGCAAAGAATTAACCTCTTTATCGTGAAAGTTATTCGTGAGTACACATGAAATAACTACTATGGCTCTTCATAAGATTAAGGACTTTGATCCTGACTATCGCACTCATTTCGATAACAATGATGTCATTGGATTTGATTTCTACTCAGGTGACGAGAAAATCGGCTCAGTCGATGATGTTTTAGTCGATGATAATGGTTCATTCCGCTATCTCGTTGTCAATACCGGACTGTGGATTCTCGGCAAGAAAGTATTGATGCCGATCGCACAAGGTCGCATTAATTACGCTGATCGTCGAGTTTATGCAAATAGCCTCACCAAAACTCAAGTCGAACAACTCCCGGAATACAACCCGGATCATTTAGTGGATTACGAGCACGAAGAGCAAGTTCGCGGCGTGTATCGTCCCGCTGCAACGGGTGTCGCTGCTCCTGAAATGAGCTACGACCGCACTAGCTACGGATACGATCGCGATCCGGATCTCTATGGGTTTGACCATGATCAAAGCCTGCGCCTTTATCAAGAGCGCTTAATCGCCAGCAAGACCCGCCAGAAAACAGGTGAAGTCGCGATCGGTAAGCACATCGAAACCGACACTGCTCGTGTCTCTGTGCCGATCGAGAAAGAGCGTGTCGTGATTGAACGCACTCCGGTCACGGGTGGAATGCCTGTAGCGGTGGGTGAAGCAGATTTCCATGATGGCGAAGTTGCACGAGTGGAAGTCTACGAAGAAGTAGCGGACATTCAGAAAGAAGCGTTCGTGCGCGAAGAAGTGCGGGTGAAGAAAGTCGTCGATCGCGATGTCGTCACCGCAGAAGATCAAATCCGTCGTGAAGAGCTGGATCTCGATGTCGATGGTAGCCCCGTCGTAGAAAGAAAGCTCTAATTCTCAGTACATCAGAAGGGTGAAAGATTGATTTCATCCTTCTCTTCATCCTTCATTGCCACTATGACCCCACTTGATGAAACCCTGACCTCTGAAGTACTGACTCCCGAAGAAGCAATCCAGCTTCTAGAAGAGCGTTTAGTTGTGCGATCGCAGAAACGCAAAGTTGGTGAAATCGTCGTTCGCAAAGAGATCGAAACTCGAATGATCGAAGTTCCAGTGCGGCGAGAAAAGCTGATCGTGGAACGAGTTGAACCGGGTTACGAACGAATCGCAGAACTCGACATTGGTGAGCGCTATCCGAACGGCACGATCGCGAACGGACACAAGGCAGATGTTTCGGGTGAGTTCCATTCTCCTAACGTGGCGCGTGATTTGCTCGATGCGATCGCGAGAACTCCCGATCATAACTGTGCTGAAATCCGTATCGAAATTACTTTGAAGGACTCGAAGCACCAAGAGACTTATCAAGCTTGGTTCGATCGCTGTCGTAAATCTTAGAGGACACTACTATGACCACTCAAATTGACCTGCAATCAAACTCAACGATTGATGCGACTGAGCAACAAATCATTGAAGCGCGTCGATTGGCAGCTTGGGAACGCGATCGCGCTCAGATCGACGATTTCTTTAACGATCCAATGAAGTACGTTTCGACGTTCTGGCAAGAATATAAGCCGATCGTGTACATTCTCGGTGCAATTCTCGCTGCTTTATTCGCGCTGAATATTGTGTTTGGAATCATTGGCTTTGTGACTCACTTACCGATCGTCAGCGGATTGTTGGAATTGGTTGGACTGGGTTACACGGTCTGGTTTGTGAATCGCTATCTGTTGAAATCTGAAACGCGCCAAGAGCTTTCGCAGACGATGGAAGAAATGAAGCAAGACGTGATCGGCGCAACGAAGCCTGCTACGGATGAATTCAAAAATGCGATTCAGCCTGCTGTGGATGACTTTAAGAATGCGATCGGAGCTGAACAATCTCCGTCCTAAGAGGAATTTCGATTCGTTGATGGTTTTTTTATTCTGATCTCGTTGTCTTAAGGAAGCGCTGTATGTTGTTACAAGAAAAAGAAACAGGAAACTTAATCGAAATTATCGATGTAAAACTCCTGATTGATCCCAATGAAGATAAAGTCCCTGCCCGTGACCAAGCAGGACAAGAAGAGCAAGATCCAGAGAAGTACTCGAAAACTTCTTTGGTGTTCCCCTCTGGTGAATCACTTCCCCGCTGTTGGGTAGATGCTAACTATCGGAATAACTAGGTTTAATAGAATCTCCAACCGCAATGTTGGAGATTTATTTTTATCAAATTTAAGAAAATGATTCGAGACTGGCTTTTGCTACTGATGGAAATGCAGCGGAGGGAATCGCCTCGATCACTAGAGCACTGTATCGAACTGTGTCAGCGTCAGGGAGATTCGAGCGTTGATGCTGAATCTTGTACAGATCTAGAGGCATGTATGGCTCGGTATCGTCGCAGTCAACGCACAAAGCGATCAGCTACGCAAGCTTAGAGGATATTTAAGCAATTTTCGTTTGTTGCAACACCCGCCCTGAAATAGAATTTCGGGCTAATCGGCGCAAGTCCATTGGAAATGGACTAAGACCCCAAACCCCTTTCTGAGTCTACTTCAGTAGACTTTCGTCGATTAGCCCGAAATTCATTTCAGGGTGGGAAGCAATCGGAGCGAAGAAACTGTCCATACTTCCCAAAAACTTGCTCAAGTGCATTGACGGAACTCTACGTAATCGCGATCGATTGAAATAGAACAATCGCCAAAGAAATCGTGACCGAGTAGCCCTACATCGAGTGGACCGATCGACACCGGAACCTCTCGAATGGTGTTACCCGCGATCGCAATCGATTGCACTATTGCAATTTGCACCGTCGTCACGCCTGCGGCAGTCATCGCCTGAGTTTCTCCCACGACTCGCGCCCCCAGTCGCCGCGCCATTTCTTCTGTGATCATCGTGGCGGATGCACCCGTATCCACCATCATTTCAAAGCGTTGATTGCCGTTGAATGTCACATCGATGACTGGAATCCGATTTTTTCGGTATTTGATCGGTACTCGGATGCCTTGTTGTCTTTGAGCCGCGATCGAGGTTACTTCTTCGGGCGACATTCGACGATCGATGCGAATCCCTGGATCTTGGGCAGCAATTTTTTCTTTTCCGGTGTTCGCCGCTCGATATTCTGCTTTTTCGAGGGCTTGATTGAATTCAGATAACTTCTGATTCACCTGTTTGTGATTCGGATCGGATTTTGGAACTTGTTTGAGGGATGCGATCGCATTTTTCCACCGACTCGCGACCAATTGCCAATCCTCCGGAGATTGCGCCGACTGGCTAATCGTTCGAGCACTCGCGGCACGATCGAGCGCAGCTTGGTAAAAATCTTCCTGAGTCGGTTTCGTCGCTGGAGTTGGACTCGATTCAACCGGAGCAGCAACCACATTAGGCGATCGAGTTTGTCTAGATTGCATTCGACTACAACCGACTCCGATCGCTGCTGAAGTCGCCATTAACAGCGGTAGAATCACCCGCACACCAAATCTGAGCATAATCCCAACTTCCAAGGGTACATCCCGACCCTGTTAGAGTTCCCCCAAATTCTGTTCAAAAGCTTAGAGAGCACTTGCAACTCGCAACGGACGTGATAATAATGATGAGATCTTTGTAGTTGCTCTTGTTTATGTCCTCTGCTCAACCTGCCTTACTTGTGCTGGCTGATGGCACAACTTATTGTGGTTATTCGTTTGGTGCGACGGGAACCACGATCGGAGAAGTCGTGTTTAATACCGGAATGACGGGTTATCAAGAAGTCATGACCGATCCGAGCTATCGGGGTCAGATTGTGACATTTACTTACCCCGAACTGGGAAATACAGGCGTGAATTCGGATGACGAAGAATCGGACGCGCCACACGTCCGGGGTGTGATTGCGCGAAATATTTGTGAACGTCCGAGCAATTGGCGATCGACTGAATCGCTCCCGGATTATCTAAAACGTCACAATCTTTTAGGAATTTACGGGATTGATACTCGTGCCTTAACGCGAAAACTGCGATCGATCGGTGCGATGAACGGCGGTATTTCGACTGAGATTCTCGATCCGGCTGAACTGCTCGAACAAGTTCAAAGCGCTCCGAGTATGGCGGGATTGAACCTGGTGCAAGAAGTCAGCACAACGAAAACTTACGAATGGTCAGAAAAAACCGAGACGATTTGGGAATTTAGCGCGAATCCAACCGAAGGTGAGCAGTTTACGGTCGTCGCGATCGATTTTGGCATCAAGCGCAATATTCTACGTCGATTGGCAAGTTACGGCTGTCGGGTGGTCGTTGTTCCGGTGAATACGCCGCCTGAAGAAATTCTCAAACACAATCCGGATGGCATTTTTCTCTCAAACGGTCCGGGAGATCCTGCCGCAGTGACTGAGGGCATCGAAACTACGAAAGCACTCTTACAAGCTGAAAAGCCTGTATTTGGTATCTGTATGGGACATCAGATTCTCGGCTTATCTCTGGGCGCGGAAACGTTTAAGTTGAAATTCGGACATCGCGGATTGAATCAGCCCTGTGGTTTGACGCAACAGATTGAAATTACCAGTCAAAATCACGGATTTGCGATCGATGCGGATTCTCTGCCAGATGCTACCGTTGAGATCACTCACTTGAATTTGAACGATCGCACCGTTGCCGGATTGCGCCACAAAACGCTTCCCATGTTCTCGGTGCAGTATCATCCAGAAGCGAGTCCAGGACCCCACGATGCCGATTATCTATTCGAGAATTTCGTCAAATCCATGCGCGAAAACAAAAAATAGCAAATCTGGCTGCAGCGGTGTATACTGGAGCGTCGAATTAAAAACTAGATTTCAACGCGGTAGGAGGGGGCTATTCCTGAGCAACTAACCCTAACAGTCAGTCTTCGAGGCACACGCGAAGTTAGGGACAACACATACCAACTCTTTCGCCTCGTAGGGCAACTCGATGCCTTTTCGGAACCGACCTTTCGGAAGGTGCTGACGAAATGTGTTGAGGATGGTCCTAAACACGTCATTTTAGATCTGTCTAAAATCGATTTTGTGGACAGTTCTGGCTTGGGCGCATTGGTACAAGTTGCCAAAAAAGCGCAGCAAGCCGAAGGGACACTCCAGATTGTGACGAACGCTCGTGTAACCCAGACGGTAAAGCTCGTTCGCTTAGAGCAATTCTTAGCGCTGCAACCGTCGGTGGATCAAGCGATCGAGAACGTTCAATCTGCTTAGAGGATGTTTGAAAAGTGTCGTTCATTGCAGGGTCCCGCCCTGAAATAGAATTTCGGGCTAATCGGCGCAAGTCCATTAAAAATGGACTAAGAACCTGAAACTTGCTCTTAGTCTACTGAAGTAGACTTTCCGCTCATTAGCCCGAAATTCATTTCAGGGCGGGAGCGCAACGGAGCGAAGGAACTATTTATACTTTTCAAACACCCTCTTAAGTCGAATTCAATCAGGAAGAAACCGCTGTCCTGTCCGACGGATAGTCGGTTTTTTCGTGGTCTGCTAGGATAAATAAGCTTTGAACATTGTGCGGAGTTGGAGAAAATGTGATCTCATCGAATGAGCTAGGGATTTTGGACATATCTACGGCTTTGCCTGTACCTTCCTCGTCTGAGATCCAGCGGCTTTCTCCGGCTGCACTCGCCTATTTAGGGGATGCAGTTTACGAACTGTATATTCGACGGCGTTGTCTCTTGCCACCCAAGCGGTCTGAGATTTATCATCAACAAGTTGTGTCACAAGTGAGGGCAGAAACTCAGGCATCCCATTTACGATCGCTCATGCCCCATCTAAGCGAGTCTGAACATGAGTTCGTTAAACGTGGTCGAAATGCTGCCGTGAATCGCCCAAAACGACTTGACCCCGAAATTTACCAAAACGCCACCAGCCTAGAAGCTCTCATTGGTTATCTCTACCTGACCGACCCAGATCGTTTGTTTGAATTATTAGGGTTTCTCAACCTTCAATAAAAAATCAAGATAGTAGAACGCAAAAATTGCTATCGAGCCTCGCCTGTTTTTCCGACTCTCCACCAGGACAAAAATTACTATGGCTAATCCGAATAACCGCAATGCCGACTCACAAGGTCGGTCAAATCGTGACTTTGGCGGTAAAAAACCAAATTTCAAAGGTAAGCGATCGAGCGCTCCAAAACGCCGTGATTTCGATCGCGATTCTCAAGGCTCTTCTGAAAAACGGAATTTTGACGGGGATCGCCGCAGTTTCGATTCTGAAGCTAGACGCGATCGCCCCGAACCAAACGGTGAACGACGCTACGAGCGCAAAGAAAGAAGCTTCGATCGTCCCAGAACCGAGTCAAAGGGTCGATTTGAGAAGCGTGACAATGGCGAAAAACGAAACTTCGATCGTCCTAGAAGCGAGTTCAACGGAGAGCGACGAAATTCTGACAATGGCGAAAAACGGAGCTTCGATCGTCCAACTAGAGGCGAATTTAACGGAGAGCGGCGAAATTCTGATCGTCCGAGAGGCGAATTTGGTGGGGAGCGGCGGAGCTACGATCGCGATGAGAAACGGAGCTTTGATCGTCCGAGTAGAGGAGAATTTAACGGCGAGAAACGGAGCTTCGATCGTCCGAGTAGAGGAGAATTTAACGGAGAGCGGCGAAATTCTGATCGTCCAAGAGGCGAATTCAATGGCGAGAAACGAAGCTTCGATCGTGGCGAGAAGCGGAGTTTTGACCGTCCCAGCAGAGGTGAATTTGGTGGGGAGCGGCGGAGCTACGATCGTGGGGAGAAACGGAACTTCGATCGTCCGAGAGGCGAATTTAATGGAGAGCGTCGGAGCTACGATCGGGACAACGGAGAAAGACGAAGCTTCGATCGTTCGCGAATGGACTCGAAGCTCGATCGCTTAGCTGAACAAGAGCGCTCTGATATTCCTCGGCATTTTGTCGCACACGATGAACCGTTTGAAAGCAACGAAGCACCCGATCTGATCTATGGTCGTCATCCGGTATTGACCGCAATGCAAGGTGAGCGATCGCTAAATCGAATTTGGATCACCGAAAAACTGCACTACGATCCCCGCTATTTATCCTTGATTAATCAAGCCAAAGCGAACGGAACCGTGATCGACGAAGTGACACCCAAACGACTCGATCAGATCACACACGGCGCAAATCATCAGGGGATCGCAGCACAAATCGCAGCTTACGAGTACACTGATCTTGGTGATTTGATTGTTCGAGCGAAAGCCGCTACAGATCAGCCCGTGATTGTAGTTGCAGATAGCATTACTGATCCTCATAACTTAGGTGCGATCATCCGGACAGCAGAAGCTTTGGGAGCGCAAGGAATCGTGATTCCGCAACGTCGCGCTGTGGGTGTTACCTCAACTGTGATGAAAGTAGCGGCAGGCGCGATCGAAAAAATTCCAGTGGCTAGAGTCGTCAATCTAGCCCGTGCCCTGGAAGACCTCAAAGCCGCTGGATTCTGGATCTATGGCACCGCTTCCGAATCGAGCCAACCTGTTCACACTGTCAAATTTGCCAAGGCTTCGGTGTTGGTGATCGGAGCAGAAGGGGAAGGTTTAGGATTAATGACGCAGCGCGGATGTGATGTACTGGTTTCGATTCCACTACATGGCACTACGCCCAGCCTCAATGCCTCGGTTGCAGCAGGAATGGCACTGTACGAAGTGTTCCGTCAACGGTGGGAAAACACGATTCACCTGGACGGATTTAAGACATCGATCGGATTGAAAAATCAAGTGTGACGGAGTATAAAGAAACTTGAACTCCGATTTTTGGAGCGTCAAGTACAACAATCTCCCAGCATTCTGTTGCAAGATTGAATGATGCGGCGATCGTCTGTTCCGCTCTGACAATGTTCGCTCCTGTTTGCAGGTAGTTCTTTGATTGAATTAGCAAGCTTATGAATGAACTCTTGACAAGTTTCCTTAGCGCGATCGGTTTTGCTTGGTGGGCTGAAGTGACCACAGAGAACCCCCGATGCGTCTACTATTTCGGTCCGTTTCTCAGCGAGAAAGAAGCAAAATCTCATCAAGGTGGCTATGTTGAAGACCTTGAACGGGAAGGTGCGACGAGCATTAAGGTTAATATTAAGCGGTGCAAGCCGTCGGATTTGACCATCTACGATGAGAAGGCGGACGTGGGGTTTAAGCCGATGAACGGTGTGCTAAGCGGTCAATACTAAGATTCAAGCTTGTTCTAGAACTCCGATTTTTTCTCAAAGGTCGGAGTTCTTTTACAAAGAAGGGGATCATTTAGTGCCAAGCTTCAGGATGTCGATCGAGCCATTCATCTACATCCGCTAACATCTGGTTTGGAATTTCCCACGGCAGTAAGTGCGCTGTCTTCGGATAGACCTTACATTCACAGTTCGTTAGCTGTTCGGCTGTGTGGACGCTAGATGAGGCATTGATATGTCGATCGTGCTCTCCTGCTAACATCAAGACTGGACAAGTAATTTTTTCTAAATCTTGAACTCGATAAGCGCCTTGTCTCAGTGCCGCCGTTAGTGCTCGATTGGCTGCGGGTGAAGTGTTGAGAAAGGCATAAACAGCATCGCTGGCAATGTAGCGGTAGGTTTCTGGCGTGTGTTGTTGGATGAGATGGCGGAAAAGCGATCGCTTGCCAAATGTCTCAATGTTCCACTTCCAGCCCGGTTTGATGATGTTTAACAGTGCTGCGATCCCAGTGTAGAGATTGTCCTGAACGCTAATTTTCGGATGATCACCCCACGGACGCGCAGACGTGCCAATGAGAATTAAACCGCTGACTTTTTCAGGAAATCTAGCGGCAAGTTCTAGCGCGACAATTCCACCGAGTGACCAGCCGAGGATCAAAGCGCGATCGATGCCGTAGCTATCCAATACGCCTTGAAGATCATCCAAGTGATCCAGCATGACGAAATTTTCGCGAGTTTTTGATTGACCATAGCCTCTGAGATCTGGCGCAACTGTTTGAAATCGTTTTGATAAATGCTGTGTAAAAACGCCCATACTGCGACCTGATCCGGGATGCCCGTGGAGACATACGATCGGATAGCCGCTTCCATCAATCCATACCTTCAAAGAAAATCGATTCATCTCTACTTCCAAATCTCGATACCTGAGACTCGCTCTTCGTTATGATTAGAAGCGAGTACTCGCAAACAAACTGGTGTTATGGCAACGGAAGAAACCAAGCCTCAAGGCGAATCGGAACTCCCACCCACGGTCACGGATACTGTGCCCGATGTGATTAAGGAAAATATCAGCAGTGAATCCGAACCTACTGCCACAACGATCCCAACCGCAAATGCGCCTGATCCCACTGCCGTAAACGATGGAGATAATCCTAACGCAGCGAAGCCCAAAGCTGGTAAACCTGGGAAAGATACGCCAACCGATGAAGCGCTAAAACCTGCCAAGGAAAAGAAAGCAAAGGCTCCGGGCGTTGAGGATAAGCCGTTTGGTGATTTTATTCAGCAAGATTATCTGCCTGCTCTGAAGCAAGGATTAGAGAAATTGGGAACGCGATCGCTAGAGCTGCATTTCGAGAAGCGCAAGATTCCGATCAAGGGATACGACCAAGCGCCGGAATGCTGGCAAGTGATTGGAAAATGGCAACCGAGCTATAAACAATTGCGCGAGTTCAATATCTATTTCTTTGATGAAAACATCAATGGTTTAAAAGGGTTTGCGTGTGCAGAGGGCGATCGTTTGAGCACAATGGAATCTTTTCTGATTGATGAACGAAAAGTGTCATTGGATTTGCTGGTGTTTGGAGCCGTTCAGCGGTTGAATGGTCAGAAGTGGCTGGCGTTGAATTAGATTGAAAACGAAGAACGCCCTCGATCGTGAATGTGCGATTGGGGGCGTTTTGTTTGCGAATTGGCGAAATTTCCATTGGGGAGGGGTCGATCGCGCAACCATTGGGTAGAGATGTTAGGTATAAAGGCGAAGTGGGCTGAAATAGAGCGCAATGGAGCTAGAAGCATTATTAGAACAGCATCGATTGATCCGGGCGATCGGGTTTGATGATGCTCCGTTCATTCGCAAAGCAGGAAAACCCGTGTCGATCGCTGGAATTGTCTGTGCGGGGACTCGATTTGAAGGGATGTTGTGGGGGCAGATCGAACCCGATGGCTGGGATGCGACCGAAACGATCGCGAACATGCTCTTAAACAGTAAATTTCTTCCTCAAGCTCACATTGTTTTACTCGATGGCATTTCGCTCGGTGGCTTTAATGTGGTCGATTTGCCTGCATTGTCTGATGCGATCGAGCGTCCTTGTGTGAGTGTGATGCGACGCTATCCAAATTTAGAAAAAGTCGAATTTGCACTCAGACGATTGCCCGAACCCGAACGCCGATTAGCGCTGATCGCTAAAGCTGGAGAAATTTATCAATCGCCGCCATTTGTATTTCAAGTGCAGGGAGCGACACCGGAAACGACTGCACGAGTGTTGGCACGATTAACCGATCGCGGTCATGTTCCCGAAGCGTTGAGGCTGGCTCACTTAATCGCTTCAGCAGTAATGAATGGTGAGAGTGGTCGTCAGGCGTAAATTTTATCTCGATTGTGGGGTGCGAGTAAGTTCTGGGAGTCGCTATCGATCGGGATAATTCCCCCTGGATTTAGTGGAAATAAATTACCGTAGTAGTCTCGTTTGACTGCTTGTAAATCACAAGTGTCTGCTACACCCGGAAGCTGATAAATATCCCGCACATAAGCGCCTAAGTTTTCATAATCTTGAATGCGGCGACGACTACATTTGAAAATGCCATAGTACGCAGCATCAAAGCGAAATAGCGTTGTGAACAGTCTGATATCAGCGAGTGTTAGCGTATCACCGCAGAGATAACGATTGTTTTCTAGCGTTTTGTCGATCGTATCTAACATCGAAAATAATTCATTGCAGGCTGATTCGTAAGCGGCTTGTGTTTGAGCAAATCCGCAACGATACACGCCATTGTTCACTGAGTTATAGGTTTTCAGGTTCCAACGATCGATTTCATCTCGTAATAAATCTGGGTATAAATCAAGTTCTGGATGTGCTGCGAATTCGTTAAATTCACGATTAAGCATTACAATGATTTCAGAGCTTTCATTATTAACGATCGTATTTGTCTCGCAGTCCCACAACACCGGAACAGTCGATCGTTCTTTGTACTCCGGTTTCGCTAATCGATAGAGTTCTGCCAACGTTGTACAGCCAAATTCAGGCTGGTCGAGAATCCAACCGCCATTTTCGGGAGAGGGAGACACGATCGACTTCTCGATCGTGTTCTCCAATCCTTTTAGTGCTCGTGTTACTAATGTTCGATGCGCCCAGGGGCAACTCATTCCCACAAACAACTTATAGCGTCCTGAAGCTGCTGGATAAGTCTGTGAACCAATGCGATCGCGAAACTGACTTTCTGGGCGAATATAGGCACCAGACGCATCACGCGGAGCCAGTTTAGACATCATAATCCGCCACAGGGTTGTCCAGATGAAGCGACCGAGTTGAATGATCAGTTTCGGGGGCATAGGATAAGACCAGCACACTACCTCAAATTATGAACAATAAACCCAAAAACGTGATTGATGTCGATGCTGGAACTTTGTTAGTGGTCGCGATCGCTATCCTGCTTGTACCATTGTTACTAGCGGGTTTCTTCTCCCAGTAACTAGTTTTTCCAAACAATGCTCCATTCTCAACGTGAACACACTGCGTGACTCTGAAGATCGAAACGATACTGGAGTCTGTAAGTACTGTGAATCTAGCTTGAATAAGGGTTCAAGTTCTTCTTGCAACACTCGATCGAGATCAATTCCAGTCGTCGGCAAGAAAGGTGCAAGCCGTAGCTTCAATCGATCGATTAATTGGGCTTGAATCGTCGATCGTAGTTTCGACAATTGCAGTAGTCGCACGACTCGATACTGTCCCGGTAAACCCAGTTCAAGTGCAATCTGTCTCATCGTTTTCTGCTCACAGTACAAGCCATACAGCGACAACAAAAAGTGTTCAGCCGCGACTTCGTGCATCTTCTGAATTCGAGTGGTCAAAATATCCAAGATTACTGCATCTAACTCGGTCACTAGCGCTTGACGATAACGGCGTAAGAAGCGAGTTTCTAACGGGCAGACTTGTTTCTCGATCGCCATTTGCGGAATCACGACAGAATCGAGCGGACAAGTCAGCACTGATCCTCGGCGGCACCACACCCGATACTGTCGAACGTAGTTTCCGAGTCGATTCAGGCGCGACATTAAGCCATCAAGCGAATCAGAGGAACCCAAAGATTGAGCGATCGCTCTTAATTGCGCGATCGAGGGTGGAATGCAGCGACCCGACCGCGTTGGATCGTCGCGATAGACCGCGTGATAAGCCTTCAAAAGTGAGATCGAGCGATCGATTTCTCGCGGCGATAAAAGATAAATTTCGCTCAGCATTCGGCAAAGTTGCTTCTCTGTTGTGTCATTCAATAGCGCCCAATTACTGATGAGAAGCAATCCTTGTTCAGCCAAAAACCGAGTCAGAGCCGGATATTGTTGAACAAATCGAGCAGTCCAAGTCGATAAACTGCCTTTTTCGGGCTGGAACGATCGCAGAATTTCAAACGGTAGCGTTTTTTCGCGGAGTTTGGCTTGTCCTTGATCGTGGAGAACTAGCGGGAGAATATCAGATAGCTTGAACGAATGACGATCGCCAAATCGATCGACTAATCGCAGACAACTCGAAACAATTTGATAAGAAACATAGCACCGCAGACAGAGTAAAGCGAGATCAGCCACAGTTTGATCCGAACTTTGACTCAAAGCAAGCAGTTGAGATTGAATCGATCGAGTATCTTGATGGTTAGCAAATTGTTTTTGGAAAAACGATTTTGCCGATAGCATCAGTTTTGGAATTGCTCGACCAGAAGCACTTAAACGGAATAGAGTCCAGTAGTTTGATGCGCTCATTTCTGTTGTCCAGTAGCAGCCTTGTTGAGCAGCATCGTAATCAATTCATTTCGGGTCTTACTAGATCGGAATTTGGGTCACTTTTGCAAATTGTTCAAGCCCCGATGGTTGGCGGGTTTCTGCAATCGGGTCACTTTTGGGTCAGTGTAAAATAGACCCAAATTGGTGCGAATCATCATGGTCGGATTACGAGCTTCGGAAACAGGAAAACAACAAATTAGACAGGTCATTGAAGCCCGAAACTGGAATATGACCGATGAACGGGCACTGATGGCTGCAAGTCAACGGCTCGGAAGTTCACGCGGCGATTATGCAAAAGGCGTTTCTGAAACGACCTGGAAGCGATTTGTTTATGCCAGTCGTCGCATTCATCGCCGTACGTTTCAGGTTTACTGTGAAGTGCTTGAACTCGATTGGAAAACGATCGCAGAAGTTCCCGATCCAAAAGCCTCTCGCGATGATTTGAGCTTGATGCCATTGCTTCAAAACTTCTATGGTCGCAGCGACGAACTAAAGCATCTCACAGCGTTATTGCTCAAGTATCAATTTGTGATTTTGTATGGAGCCGTTGGAATTGGAAAAACTTCGATCGCGGTTAAGCTCGTTGAGCAAGTACAACCTTTATTCGATCGACGAATTTGGGTGCAATTTGATCACCGTTTACCGATCGAACAATTGTTACTAAATCTGCTGCATACTTTGTCTGAAACTCCTCGATCGTTTCCACAGGATCTGACGCGGTTAACTCAAATTTTGCGGCAAGATTTAGCGAATTCTAAACTGTTAATTGTTCTCGATGAAGTGAATCCAGATCAAGGCGATCGAGTGAATTATCAACATTTGATTCGCACTCTACAAGACCTAGGACAAACTCATCATCAAAGCTGCATTCTTGTCACCACTCGTGAACGTCCACCAGACTTTACAGCATTGATGCGCGAACAAGCCGTTTCACAAGTTCTAATCGGTCTGGATTCAGAATCAGGCTGCAAGATCATAGAAGATGGACGATTGAGATTTGAACCGGAGATTGGACAAAAATTAGTCGATCGCTATAGCGGCAATCCACTCGCGCTCAAGTTAGTTTGTCCGATCGTGCGGGATCTGTTTCAAGGTCAAGTTCACAAGTTTCTGGAACATTCCGACATCTACGTTTCAGAACTGATGCAGCAAGCATTGATTCAACAAATTCAGACGCTCACAGAATTCGAGCGAACGATCTTACGATTACTCGCACAATCAGAACCGCTATCACAGCGAGAATTACAAGATGAATTACAAGGACAAGGAAGTTTGATCGAAGGACTCGATCGCTTAGGACGACGATCGCTGATCGAGAAAGTGATCGAGGGGCATGACGTTTTATACACACTGCAACCGATGATTCTAGAAGTGGTACGAAGACATTTAAAGATGACTCAATCACACGATCGCTTACGATAGTAATCCCTCTATTTCACTCGATCGCTATGAAACTCTACATCATCCGACATGGACTGGCAGGACAGCATGGGGACTATGGCAATGACGATGAGCGACCTTTAACTTCAGAAGGAAAGCGCAAAACCGAACAAATCGCAAAACGACTACAAGCGTTGGGCTTAAAATTCGATCTGATCCTGACGAGTCCATTGACACGAGCAAAACAAACGGCTGAAATTTTGAAAGCGGCTCACCTGAGTGATGCGTTAGAAGTTGAAGGCTATCTTGCACCAGGCGGGGATATTCAGACATGGTTAGCTTGGTTCGAGTCTTGGCGCACTCCAGAGAAATCGCTAGCATTGGTCGGACATGAACCGGATTTAAGTAGCTGGGCAGAAACGCTGATTTGGGGAGAAGTTCGAGATCGACTGATTCTTAAAAAAGCAGGTGCGATCGGCTTAGAAGTGCCGGACACTGGAATTATTGTTGCGAACAGTCAATTATTCTGGTTAACGCCGCCAAGATTTTTGCTGTGAAATTAGATTAAGATCGCCAAAAAGTGCAATTTAGTGCAGCAATCATCACTTACGATACGGATATTAGTGAACATCTGCAAAATTCCATTTTAGAAAAATTACTTTAAGCTAAAATTTCTTTACTCAGTTTTTTCTGCTGTTTTACCCGTTCTGAGCTTCTTGATCGAATTTTGTTAAACGCTCTTTTTGTAACGTAGATGCTCTCTTCCCAAACTGAACAAATTCCCGCACATCTGAAGCGGTTACTTGCCCCTCATGGTATCGGATATCGCATCAAACTCCTTTCCCAACTGTTAGGACGCAGATTTCAAGAACGTCTCGAACCGCATAAACTTACGCCGTTTCACTGGGTCGTCTTATGCTGTCTCTGGCAAGAAGACGGACAAGCGACTTCGAGTATCGGCGATCGACTTCAACAAGTTGGCGGCACGTTAACCGGAGTATTAGACCGAATGTGCGATCGCGGCTTGATTCGACGAGAACGCGATACCCAAGATCGACGCATTTGGCGCATTTGGCTCACCGATTCTGGGCGGCAGCTTGAAGACATTTTGCCACCGATCGCGGTCGAAGTTCGCGAAGCAGCCCTCTCTGGTATTCCCTATTCAGAGCGCGAACAGTTTTCGGATGTAGTCGATCGCATCATTGCAAACTTTGCGAATACAGATCCGGTACATTCTCCTGACGGTTGGCAAGCGCTTCTTGCTCCACACAATTTGGGCTATCGGATTAAAATCATTGCTCAACTAGGAACCCGTCGATTTCAAGAACGACTTGATCCCTTTGAATTGACACCGTTTCACTGGGTGGTGTTGTGCTGTCTCTGGCAAGAGGACGGACAGGCAACTTCTGGAATCGGTGAAAAGCTTCAGCAAGTGGGCGGAACGCTGACCGGAGTGCTCGATCGCATGTGTGAGCGCGGCTTGATTCGGCGTGAGCGGGATACGCACGATCGACGCATTTGGCGCATTTGGCTGACTGAAGAAGGCGAACGAATGAAAACAACGCTCCCTCCGGTCGCTTTGTCGCTGGCTGAAGTGATGATGACGGGAATTTCAACCGAGGAGCAAGCGGCACTGTCGGATTGGGTCAATCGCGCCATTGCGAATCTCACAGCCGTATAAGACACGCTTTTCAAAGATTGAGAATGTCGATCGAGTCACAAATCCCAGTTGGTTCGATTGAGATTTTGCTGTCTGAATCGAGAACGAGTTCTCTAACCTGAGCAAGCCAGTGGCAGATTTGCCCATCCGCCGTAAGAGTACGCAAAACGCCTCTGGTAAATGTTCCGTTTCTCAATCTAACGTACTCGTATAGTTTACGTGTATTTTACAAACTCAGTAGTGATCATGATATCTACGTAAACATGCTGAATGATATCGATCACTATAACAGTATCCTTTTACACTAATTGAAGCTGATGTAATTGATACAGGGTGGCTCATCTGAGGGAGACACGTCGGTTTCCCAAATCTAGACATCGAAAAAACCGCTAATTGAGCTTTTCATCCTTCGCTTTAGATGATCCCACAACCATTCAACTCAACCCGATCGCGTCCCCGTAAACGATCGATTTCACCTGTCTCTATTTTTGGTATTCAGATCGCCAATGCTTCCCGCTCAGATGCGATCGACATCATGGAAGAACTCGTCCAGCAATCGACTCCTGCCCAAATCTTTCTTCCCAACGCTCACACGCTGAATCTTGCGATCGCAGACTCAAACTATCACGCTGTCCTCAATCGTGCAACTTACTGCTTTGGGGATGGTTCTGGAGTCCGAATCGCTGCATCAATGCGGGGAGTCAAGATGAAAAGTAACCTGGTCGGAACCGACTTGATTCCAGACTTCTTTCAAGCGACTGCAAATCAAGGCTACCGTTATTTTCTGCTAGGTGCCGATCCAGACACGATCGAGCAAGCGGCGCGATTTGCTGGGCAACACTTTCCAGGGTGGGAACTTGCGGGATATCATCACGGATATTTGACCAGTCCAGAACTCAGAGAACGAGCGATCGCGCAAATCAAAGCGGCGCGTCCCCATGTGCTCCTCGTCGGAATGGGCAATCCGATTCAGGAAAGCTGGATCGATCAGTATCAGCCTGCGGAAGTGCCGTTAGCGATCGGAGTCGGTGGCTTGTTCGATCACTGGGGTGGTAACTTAAAACGGGCACCGCGATGGGTGCGATATTTTGGATTTGAATGGCTGCAACTTTTGTGCCAACAGCCGAAAAAATGGCAGCGTTATTTGATCGGAAATTTCACTTTCCTGTTTTATGCCTTGATGTATTGGAAATCCGATCGTGTCGTGCAGTCTAAGTTTAACCGCAGAAGAAACCCATGAATTCTACATCAATTAGTCCGATGCGCTGGCACCTCAAGAAGTTGGCACGGCGGCTGATGATTTTGTCGAGTTTGGTGCTCAATCCATTCGGAAACGCGAGACGATCGCAGATTCGAGTGTTGACGTATCACCGCTTTGGAGATCAGCCGCGTGATCCGTTTTGTGTCACGCCGGAAGATTTTGAGGCGCAAATGGCTTGGCTTGCCCGTCACAAACGAGCGGTTTCAATGGAACAAGTCGAGCGATTTTTAAGAGGTGAAATTGATCTGCCTGCGGGATCGGTGCTAGTGACGATCGATGATGGCTATCAAAGCGTTCATGACCTCGCTCTACCGATTTTGAAGAAGTACAAAATTCCTGCGGTCGTCTTTGTCACCGTGAGCGCGATCGATCATCACGAAGATCCAGAGCCGCATTTAACTTGGAATGAGGTTAAAACGTTAGCATCTCATCTGACGGTAGCTTCACACGGATGGACACATCGATCTCTAGGCAAAATTAGTCTTGAGGAAATGCGGTTGGAAGTGACGCGATCGCGACGAATGCTAGAAGAGAAACTCAGAATTCCGGTAACAGCGTTTGCCTACCCGTTTGGAACGATGGCTGATTTTAATGCAACAACTGCGACGGTTTTACAGGAAAGTCAGTATCAATTTGCGTTTACCTCGCAGCATGGCGCGATCGCAGAACGAGAATCACCGCTGAATCGGTTTTATCTACCGCGTATCAAGGTTGAAGGGGGTGAGGGGCTTTGGATGTTTCGGCTGTTGGTGGGCGGTGGATTAGATCACTGGCGGCTGATCGATCAAACGCTGTGGAAATTGCAGCAAAGTCCGGGGCGGGTACAGGGGTAAAAAAATGTGAGTTTGCTGAGTTCTTTCGCTTCGTTGCTAATCCGCCCCGAATTTTATTCCGGGGCGGATTAGCAACGAAGCGAAAAGAATCATTGACTTCACCTAAAAAAACTGGGCGAGAATCCTCACCCAGTCAATGAAATCACAGCAATTGAAACCTTACTTGTTCGGCTGCGGAGTCATCCGGAGATAAGGCTTCACTTCCGTCAATCCTTTCGGGAATTTCTCACGCGCTTGCTCGGTCGGAATCGAAGGCACAACCACACAGTCGCCGCCATCTTGCCAATTTGCCGGAGTCGCAACGCTGTAGTTGTCCGTCAATTGCAGCGAATCAATCACCCGCAACAACTCATCAAAATTCCGTCCGGTGCTGGCAGGATAAGTAAAGGTCAGGCGCAGTTTCTTATTGTTGTCGATGATGAACACCGATCGAACAGTCAGCGTATTGCCTGTGCTGGAATTCGGGTGAATCATGTCGTACAGTTCCGAAACCTTCTTGTCGCCATCCGCCAAGATCGGATAGTTGACGGTGGTACTTTGGGTTTCGTTGATGTCGCTAATCCAGCCCTTGTGAGATTCAGCGTTATCCACACTTAGCGCGATTACTTTCACATTGCGCTTGTCAAATTCGGGCTTGATCTTTGCCACTTGACCTAATTCGGTCGTACAAACAGGAGTATAGTCTGCGGGGTGCGAGAACAGCACTACCCAGCTATCGCCTGCCCAATCATAAAAATCGATCGTTCCCTCAGACGAATCCTGCGTAAAGTTGGGAACGGTATCACCAAGTCGAAGAGCCATATCGCGTAGTTTCCTCTTTATTTCTGTCGATCGCATGACTTATCGATCATGCCACAAATCCCGGTTTCCCGGTCGGAGTTTAGATCTTTTAAAGATTCTATAATCGATGAAGAATTCCGTAAAGTTTCCTGAGCCGAATATATTTTACTGTGCGGAGAAATAATTAAACTGGGTTCGGTTCTCCGTATCGTTCTTGAAGATTTAGAGAAGGTTCCGTGGGAATTCGTTGAAATTGCGGACTCTGAGGATGAAAGATTCTAGTTTAATCGCATTGGATCAGCGTGAAATTACGCGCTGATCGCTCGGACTCGTGGCAAGATCGCAGAAGATTCAGGCACGTTAACATCATTTTGGACATCGCAGCAGATTACCTTCATGGACACAAACGCTTTTTTGACGATCGACGATACATCTCTCAGTCTCCGGGATTGTCTTCGTTATTTACAGACTTCTGGCAAGCTGCAAGGCTTTATTGGTGATATTTTGCGGCAGCACGTACTCGAAACCGAAATTAAAACCCGCGAAGATTTGGATATCAATCCGGCAGTGATTGAACAAGCGGTCGTCGATTTTCGGCTTCAGCAACAATTGACCGATCCGAAGGTATTTCAAGAATGGCTGAATCGTAACGGACTCGATTACACCACATTTCATCAGCAGATTGCAACGAACTTTAAGAACGAAAAGCTAAAGATTGTTGCGACTGAACCGAGATTGCAAGAGTACTTCATTGAGCGAAAAGTGTTTCTCGATCGCGTCGTGCTATCTCGCATTATTGTCGAAAGTAAAGAGGTCGCAGACGAATTAAAGCTGCAAATCAGTGAAGGGGAAAGTTTTGAGGCGTTAGCGAAAGAGCATTCGATCGCCGACGATCGTATTGCAAATGGCATGATGGGTCCGGTCAGTCGCGGTACAATGCCGGATACGGTCAGAGCGGTGATCGATTCTGCTAATCCGGGCGATGTTGTCGGACCGATTGAATTAGAGGATCGATGGGCGCTTTTCCGGGTGGAAGAAGTTCTACCTGCAACTTTAGACAATTCTCAATTGAAGCAGATGCTAACGACGGAATTATTCGATCGTTGGATTGCCGAAAAAATTCAGAAAATGACGGTGAAACTGCAAGTCAACGACTAAACTGAAGAACTCTTGATTTCAGCCCCCTAATTTTAATACCGCCCTCATGCTAACGAACGATCTCGCTGCCAGCTTACCCTGGGAATCGCCCCCTCTGTGTTTCTTGAATCCTGAACAACAGGTGCAGTTCAAAACGAAAGCCGAAGTCCGACGCTTTAAGTTGGGCGAGGTGCTGTGGTCGAGTGACGAAGCAGGCGTTCAGTTGATCGTCCTGTCTGGAAAGGTTCGACTTGTCGGAGAAGATAACAGCACTCGTGTCTTGCAGCCTGGAGAATGGATCGGAGACTTAATCGAGTTGCCAGGGTGGAAAGCGAGAGCCGCAAGTAGCGATGTTCAAGCGGTTCTCTGGCGCAGCGAGATGTGGACAACGGTGAATTCATCGGATGTCGATCGCTATTGGGCAATTGCACGATCGAAGTATCTTCCTCAAACGGATCAATCGCCGCAGGCTGTGACAGGCTTTCCATTTGTTGCAGGAATGAATAGTGCGGCAGCGTGCCTGACGATGGTGGCGAATCACCTGCAAAATCCAGTTCAGATGGATTGGGTGCAGCGACAACTGCGAGGACAGCGCCCAACGAATGTGGTCGATGCGGCGGAAAAGTTAGGGTTACAACTGCGACGAATTGAAACGAATTGGCAGAGCGCCCGACTGTTGACGTTTCCGGCGCTGATGCTGTGGGGCGATACTGAAGAGCCGCATTGGGTTGTAGCGTACGCGGTGAGAGGCGATCGATTAATTATTTCTGATCCGCACGATCCGATGATGACTCCGCAAGCGATTCATCGATCGAGGGTCGAGCAGCTTTGGGATCGGCAACTCTGGCAAGTTGAAACGGTTCAGAAGCAGGAGAGATTTAACTTAACTTGGTTTTTGCCCGCGGTCTGGAAGTATCGAGTCTTGCTCGGTGAAGTGCTGTTTGCGTCATTCACGCTGCAATTGTTAGGACTTGCGACTCCGTTGATTACGCAGGTTGTGATTGACAGAGTGATGGTGCAGGGGAGTATTCCGACGCTCGATGTAATGGCGATCGCGCTTTTGGGTGTCGCCATATTTGAAGCAGTGCTCGGAATTCTACGATTGTTCATTTTCACGCATACTGCTCGACGGTTGGATCTGAGCCTTTCTGCTCAATTGTTTCGTCACTTGATGCGGTTGCCGTTGGCGTACTTTGAATCGCGACGGGTCGGAGATACGGTTGCACGAGTTCAAGAGTTAGAGAACATTCGGCAATTCTTGACCGGAACAGCTTTGACCGTGGTGCTCGATTCGATTTTTGCTGTCGTGTATCTGGCGTTGATGTTCTTCTACAGTATTCCGCTGACTGGAGTGGCGTTAGCGGTTCTTCCGTTATATGCAGCATTAACGCTGACGACGACCCCGATTTTAAGAAATTGGCTGAATGAGACGTTTAACCGGAGCGCAGATAGTCAATCGTTTCTGGTTGAGACGGTGACGGGGATTCACTCGGTGAAAGCGCATAGTGCAGAGAAGCCATCGCGCGATCGCTGGGAAGGACTTTTCGCCCGATACATTCGCACCAGCTTCAAGGCATCGACGACTTCTAATATCAGCAATAACTTAGGGGACTTTCTGACGAATTTCTCGTATCTGTTAATTCTCTGGGTCGGTGCTCACTTGGTGATCAAGCAGGAATTAACGGTGGGTCAGTTGGTCGCGTTTCAGATGCTATCGGGACGGGTGACGGGTCCGTTACTGCGACTGGTGCAACTGTGGCAGAACTTACAGCAGGTGTTGTTGTCTGTCGATCGCATTGGCGATATTCTCAACGTGGCTCCAGAAGCAGAACCGGGATCAGGGTTAGTTTTGCCGCCTTTGAGAGGACAGGTTTCGTTTGATCAAGTCTTTTTCCGCTACAGCCCGAATCAAGAACCTGTGCTGAAAGGAATTTCCTTTGATGTTGAGCCTGGAATGTTAGTTGGGGTGGTGGGGCGAAGTGGTTCGGGTAAGAGTACGCTGTCAAAACTCTTGCAGCGATTATACTTGCCGGAAGCGGGTCGAATTACGGTAGATGGATTCGACATTAAGAGCGCGGATCTGCACTCTTTGAGAAGTCAGATGGGCGTAGTCTTGCAAGAGGACTTTATCTTTAACGGCAACATCGTGGATAACATTACCCTCGGTCGTCCGGATATTAGTGCAGAACAAGTCGTCGAAGCGGCACGAATGGCAGCGGCGCATGACTTTATTAGCGAGTTATCGCAAGGGTATGAAACGAATGTAGGAGAGCGGGGAACGGCGTTATCTGGGGGACAGCGGCAGCGGATTGCACTGGCGCGATTGTTCCTCTCGAACAATCCGATTCTGGTGCTTGATGAAGCGACGAGTGCCTTAGATAGTGAGACAGAGCAGCAAGTTTTACAGAGTTTGCAATCGATTTCGGCGAATCGTACGGTGTTTCTGATTGCTCACCGATTTGCACCTTTGAAGCGGGCAGATTTGATTCTGGTGATGGAGAAGGGTGTGATCGCTGAGAAGGGCACGCACGATGAACTGTTACGGAAGAAGGGATTGTATTGGTCGTTGTATCAGCGTCAGCAGGCTTCGGTTTAGATTGTCTAACACCAAATCGATCTATAGCGGTCAAAGGTCAATCTGGTGTTAGAGGGTGATTGAAAAATATAAAAAGTCTTTTCAATCACCCTCTAAGCTCGACTTCAGCGTTTGCAGAACCAAGCATCATAGAATTTGGTGCTGAATTGTCGATCGTAGTTCTCAGCAAAAATCTTTCTAAATTCATCGCTAAATAGTTTCTGCAGCGGCGGATAGTAGCTATAAACCTGAAACGGTGGCTTGCCTTTTGGAAGCAGCCAAATCTCAGTTTGACAAGTTCTCATCGCATTCAGTGTGCTTTCTGGCGTATTGTTCAATCCTGATGCCTGCATTTCCATCAGGGAGGCAGAATCAAGTAGATAAGGATTGCCTTTGAACACAAGCTGTGGGCGGTAGGTTGAAAGCTGATAGCTGACTGCACCATATCCCATTCCGATCGTGCGATTCGGATTTGCTGCCATGAATTGATTCAAATCTGCGATCGCTTGGTGTCCAGGAGCCGTGAGCATGCGATCGATAAACTTCACTTCAGTTGAATAAACGGCTAAACCGATGGATAACATGAACGCGATCACAGCACTTAAACTAACCGGAGTCAGGATTTTAGAAGGTTTCGCCTGTCGAAAAAGCTCGATCGCCAAGTAGACCAATAGTGGCACAAATGGCAACATATTATTCTCTAACGCGCCACGGGTGGAGCTAATCACCGCATTGATCACAATTCCAATGATTAAAGTGATGCAAAAAAGTAGATTTTTTGGGAGCCAGCGTTTGAAGGAATCGGTTAAGACAGATTGAAGAAATGCGATCGCGGTAGGTACTCCAACAAATCCCGTCCATAAAAGATTCTTAGGAATTTGTTCAGGGTTAATTCCTTTGAGTCGAACTTGCTGTAACCACGTCCAGTAATTTGTAAATGAAATTTGGGGGATTAGATAAGGTAATATCGTAGTTAATAAAGCAATACTCGATGAAATTAATATAGAAGCGAATCTAAAACGATACACTAGTAAAACGTAAATTGGAACGAAGTGTAGAAAGGCTGTGATTTTGAGATTGGTGCTGATTCCGAGTGCGATCGCGCTTCCAAGTATCGCAGTCCATTTTCTGCCTCGAACCGTAAGAAATAATCCTAACACCGTAAAAAATAGCAGCAACGCATCGGGTCTAACCCAAAATGATGAGGTTAATAATCCGGATGCAGAGGTTTGAGCGAGAAAACAGAGAGATACGATCGCGCTTCCATAAATCGCTATTTTCCATCCTAATTGATGCCGAATCAGCAAAAAGATTAAGCTTAGACTAGAAAATCCTGCCAAACACCCTGCGACTTTTGAGGAGAAAATACTGGGTGTTAACAGGCTGAGAAATACGCTTTGAATTACGTAAGAGAATGCACCGTAGTTGTTGATATAGCGTTCAGCCGCATTCAGATAGGGATAAATCGGTTGACCGCTTCGGAATAGCCAGGATACGATCGCAACATTGGCTTCAGCCGGATCAGCATAGTCTGCCCAAGTTGGATAAAGGATGACTAAACCGAGGTAATTGACCAGGATTAAACTGGCAAGAATCAGCAAAATTGGATGAATGATTCGATTGAATTGGTTCCGAAATTTGAAAATGACAAATGCTGGAATTAATCCAATCAAAAATAGGGCGAAAAAGCTTTGAAAGACTAATTCAATTTCTAATCTTTTGCCTTCTGAAATTGCTTGAATAATGGCTTTTAATATTTGCATTGGTGCAACTTCTGGCAGAAAGATTGCGAATTTTGCTTGGAACGTTCTGGAACCCCTCGCTTCGTTTCAGTCGGCTTGTGCCCCCTAGATTCCCCATTCTGGGGGACTTTGAGTCAGAAAAACTTCTAGAATTCAGAACCGTTTCAACTGTTCAAAGTCCCCCAAATTTGGGGGATTTAGGGGGCGAGAAACTTCAGCAACGATCGACCAATCCCAAACGATCTCACTTAAGCGTAATTCATCACCTGAATCACTGATCCTTCCTTCGGTAAATCCGATCGACTCATCGATAATGAATTTCCCCCTTTCCGTACAGGGGTTCCACTCATCAAGCTAAGAAACGCATCCAATCCACCCAAATCACATTCTCCCTTCGCTGCACTGGTACGAAAATACATCGGCACAATCATCTTCGCATTCAAGACTTGCAGCGCTTGTCGTGCCTCCTGTGGGTTATAAGCTCTTGCACTCCCACCCACCGGAATAAACACCACATCCGGCGACCCGATCAAAATCTTCTGCTCCAACGTAATCGGTGCAGCCGTTCCGCCCAAATGCAGCAGATTCAAACCGCCCTGATTCCAACGCCAAGCAATATTCCGCCCGAATCGTCTACCCCCAACCCGGTCTTGGTCGGTCGCCACGCCCTGAATCTTCAAACCGCCCACATTGTACGCACCTGCTTCCACGAGCAATTTCGGATTTCCGGGCACCACATCAACAGCCCCTACATCCAAAAGCTGGCTACTAATCATCACCAAATCTGTCTGCACATTTGGGGGACGGTATCCCGCCGTACAGCCCTGACTCCGAAACGGATTAACTAAAATTCGCTGACCGCTTCCCGTGAATAGAAAGCACATATGACCGAGATAGCGGACAGAAAGCCCTCCAGATTGTGCCTGTGCTTGTCCGGCAACTACCGACGATGCCAATCCTGCGGTCGCGTACTGAATGAACTGCCTGCGTTTCATACTTGCTCACACCAAGGTTTGAATTTATTGATCTTTGATCGATCGCAAAAAGTTCCTCAACAGTTGCTTACCCGAAGCGGTTAACACGCTTTCTGGATGAAACTGCACCCCTTGAATGTGCGGATACTCCCGATGCCGAACGCCCATGATCGTTTGATCATCCACCCATGCGGTAATTTCCAGGACTGCCGGACAACTTTCTCGATCGATCACCAGACTATGATACCGAGTTGCGGTCATTGGATTGTCCAATCCCTCGAATACACCCATGTTCGTATGATTCACAGGCGAAGTTTTCCCGTGCATCAGTTCAGGTGCGGAAACGATATCGCCGCCAAAGACTTGTCCAATACTCTGATGCCCCAAACACACGCCCAGAATCGGCGTACTGACTCCCAATTGTCGAATCAATTCCATCGAAACTCCGGCATCTTCGGGTCGTCCGGGTCCTGGAGAAATGACGATCGCATCTGGTTTCAATTCCCGAACTTGATCGAGCGTAATCTGATCGTTTCGATAAACCTGGACATCGGATGCGATCGCGAATTCCTCGCCTAATTCGCCCAAATATTGCACCAGGTTATACGTAAAGCTGTCGTAATTATCAATAACTAGAATCATGAGAAATGCCGTGCATTAGCTTTCTCAGTTTCTCAGAAGATCTGGAGCAATAACACCCAAACTTTCGGAAATAGAATGCAGCCCGCCACCAGAACTGCCGCGATCGCTGCGACGAGAACTGCTGCCGCCGCACAATCTTTGGCAATCTTCGCCAATTCGTGATAGGTCTGCTTCACTGTCAAATCGACCACCGATTCGATCGCGGTATTGAGTAATTCCATCGCCAGAACCAGCCCGATCGTCAATCCAATCACCGCCAATTCGACCACTGAAGCTTTCAGCAGCAGACCGAACCCGATCGCGATCGACCCCAGACACACATGAATTCTGAAATTTCGCTGCGTCACAAAGGCGTAGCTGATTCCCATCCAGGCGTAACGGAAACTGGTGAACAGCGTCGGAGCTACTTGCCAAGCAAGATCTCGCTCAGGCTTCACGAGCGGGATCACTTTCGATCGCTTCGGGGTTGGCGTGGGAAGTTCTTGGGACATAAGCAAACCAGGTGAACAGCCAATCAAGATACTTTATGAATACCCGATGGCGCGACTATCGCATCAGAATCCAACACACAGTATTACAACATTGTTTGGAAAGGTAAAGCGCCATTTGAGAAAATCAAAGTTAAGCCTGTAATCTTAATCACTTCCTCAAGTTAGGTTGTCCTTAAAATCACAATTTCAATTTTTCTCTAACGTTTCGCCTCTAATCCCACTGCATTCAGTAAGATCTGTTGCTGATCTAACATTCGCAGCAAACTCGCATCATCGGGATGATCCCAGCCCAACAGGTGAAGAAGTCCGTGAGCGGCAAGCCAAGCGAGTTCTGTCTCTAGATTGTGAGGATCGGCTTGTCGATCGGCAGTTTCGACCGAAATCACGATATCCCCTAGATAGAGTGGCTCTGTGTCTAATTCATCGAACTGCGGATAGTCTACCTCTAGAGAGGCGAAAGCTAGTACATCGGTTGGCTGATCTTTATATCGATAATTCTGATTGAGCGACTGAATTTCTCGATCGTTAGTCAATCGTAGACTCAATTCGTACTGTTCGTGAGGATGCAGCGGCTCCCCATTCTGGGTTGGCTTGATCAATTCGAGCCATCTGCGAAACCAAATTTCCCAAGTTTCCGCCTGAATCGGCAATTCTTGATGAAAACAGTCCTGAACACTGACTTCGATTTGCATTACCGGGTCAAGTACGAAAGGACAACGAGCGTTCCCAACAGCCCGATCGTGGTGAGGGCGAAGTGAAAGATTGATTTTCCGCGCTTGCGTACCATGTTCCGCATCGCTAACTTTACGTAGCTAGGTTTTGGTTCTTGGGAGGTTTCTGTTACGGGAGTTTCAGGCGTATCGCTCATAGGTTTAAGCAGAATTCGTGCAATTCCACTGTAACAAGTTAAGCGACTCGGCTGAAGTTTGCTACTCTATTAGTCACTCTTTTTCTGATCGATTGCTTATGTCTCGGTTAACGACGACTCTCGAAGCCATTCTGTACCTGAAAGCGCAGCCGTTGACGATCGCGCAATTGTCCGAGTTGGCGGGATGCGATCGCAAAACGATCGAGGAAGCTTTGATGGAATTGATGTCAGAGTATGCCCATCGCGACGGTGCTTTAGAAATTGCTGAAACCGATTCAGGCTATAGTTTGCAACTACGAGAAACGTATCAGAATTTGATTAATGCGCTGATTCCCGCAGATATCGGAGTCGGAGCGCTCAGAACGTTGGCGGTTGTGGCGCTAAAAGGTCCGCTGAGCCAAACAGAACTAGTTGAAATTCGGGGATCTGGCGTGTATCAGCACATTCCAGAGTTAGTCGAGATGGGATTTGTGCGGAAGCGGAAAAATTCAGATGGTCGATCGTCGTTAGTGCAAGTAACGGATAAGTTTCATCAGTATTTCCAAATCAATCAAGATATTGGGCAGTTGATTCAGAAGCGATCGACCCAACCTGAACCGGAAGAGGTCGTGGAAGAGCCTGCTTTAGTGGAGTCGTAAAAATGCGACTGTAGTAAGCAGCGTTATTGTGCTTGTTCAACTATGTTTGTGCGATCGCAATTTACGCTCACATCTACAAAGCCTTTCAGATTACTTCTTAATCGATTCAGAATTTGCTACAAAATCAATCGCCGTATTATCAAAATTAAGCTTACCTATGAGCGTCGATTGATTGAGCGTGCTTTGAAGTGCGATCGCAGAATTGGCACATCCTTCAATCTGCGCTAGAGTGCCCGATAGTTCTAAATTCGGTTGTCTAAACGTTCCCATAAGCGAAGGTTTTTTTCTCGAAGCCGTTTGCTCTTGTGTTGAATGAGACGTTTCTAGAAGTGATCCGTTTAGATACACTCCGGATTGTTCGATCGATAAAACTAAGTCTTTCCCTTTCAAACATCCCGGTAATTCTGCTGCCGATATTTTGTATCTTCCTGAGATTTTCGGCTGTGCTTTCAAATTCGCTTCTCCATAATTCGTGACAACGCTAAAGAGCGCAATCACAAACGCGATCGTACTTCCATAAAACGTCAGCCATTTTGCACTAAACAGGCTTTTCATCGGCAACCTCCAGAATTGAAGTGAGATGAGATGCAACCTGACTGTATCGTCGTGTGATCAAAAGCGACGATCGACATGCTTCCGCCAGTTCATCGGTGTATCGTCCTAATGTTTGTCGCTCGATTCCCCATTCGCGACTTGCTCCCGCGATCGTTAAATCTGCAAATTCGGAGGATTCAATTACGGCTTGAATCGGAGAACTCGCTTCGACGATCGGCAAATCAATTCGACGACGAACGCGATTAGGAAGGCGATCCAACAGTGCGTTAAATTCAGAGCTAAGTTCACTAAAAGGTTGAACTCTGAGAATCTTTAAACGAGTCTGATCTCGATTGATTAAAAGCCGCAATGCAAGTTCTAAACCTAAATCAGTGTGGAGATTTGGAACATAGGGAAGTAAGAGATTTTCTAACTTTGTCGAATGTCGATCGACAAACACAGCGACATCAACCGGAGCCATTGTGAGAAGTTCCCCGACTCGTCCGCCTAATCGATTACTGTGAAACGCGGGACGATGCCAGCCGACGAGAATAAGATTCGCTCGATCGCGCATTGCAATTTGAGTCGTGGCGCGGGCAACATCGCGATCAACTTGCACGATCGGACGCACTAAATGACGATAATCCGCAGGCTCTAATGTTTGAATTAGAGCTTGAAGTTTCTCGTTCGTTAGTGCGATTTGGCGATTTGCTTCACTCGGAAGGCTTTCGTAAACGTAATCTTGATCGAGTTGGATTAAGCTGAGCGGAGTTACGATCGCATTAGAAGAATTGCCAATTGCGATCGACATTGCAAGTTCGATTAATCCTCGTTGTGTGGTTGGATTCGCGATCGGAACTAACACATGGTATTGATCAGAAACATCAGGTTGATTGATTTGATTTTGGCGAATTTGTTGTTTCGGATAAATCATTTCTAACAATGGCGATGTCATGAAAGTTGTCACTAACGCCATGATTACCAACATCGTAAACAGTAACGGTGAGATGACATTCAAGCTCAAACCAATGTTTAAAACAATCAGTTCCGTTAAACCGCGAGTATTCATCAACCAACCGAGTGCCGAAGCCTCTCGTTTCTCTACGCCTGAAACTCTCGCGGCTACGTAAGTTCCGACATATTTTCCAATAATTGCCACCGCAACCACGATCGCACAAAGCCCCCACAGCACCGGACGATTCAACAAGCCGACCTGAGTTCGCAAACCGCTATAAGCAAAAAACACGGGCAGCAAAAAAGTCAACACAAAATCTTCAGTTTTTTGGGCAAGTTCGCGAGTTAAACCGGGATGTTTCGGCATCGTTACGCCGACGAGAAACGCGCCAAAAATCAAATGAATGCCAATTAATTCTGTGATCAGTGCTGAAATCACCACCACCATGTAAATGCTGGCGAGAACAGTCTGCGTAAGTTTGCCTTTACGATCGTACAAAACCGCAAACTGTTTCAATACCAATCGCCCGACCGTGAACATCAGAGCGATATAAGCGATCGCTTCGATGATCGTTGGAATTGCCGCAATCATATTGTTGTAGCGTGTGACTGCGATCGCTAACGCCAATAAACACCAAGCCGTCACATCATCGACCGCCGCACAAGTCAGCGCCAATGCACCCAATCGAGTATTCTGTAGATTATTTTCTGTGATAATTCTTGCTAATACTGGAAACGCCGTAATCGACATCGCTGCGCCTAAAAATAACGCAAACGCTGTAAACGATACGCCGTCACATGAAACTAACGGATATAACAATAGTGATGCTAATGCACCAAGTGAAAATGGAACTAATATACTGACGTGTGAAACGAGAATCGCAACGTTTAACCCATTTTTGAGATATTTCGGGTCGAGTTCCAATCCGATGAGGAACATGAAAAAGATTAGTCCAATCTGAGAAAGAACACCGAGAAATGGAATCGTTTCAGGTGGAAAAATCCACGCTGCAACATTCGGCGCAATCATCCCGAATAGCGACGGACCCAACATAATCCCCGCTACGATTTCACCAATGACGAGCGGTTGGTTCAGTCGTCGAAATCCAAGCCCGATCAAGCGTGATAAGCCAATCACGAGAAGGATTTGGATTAAAACTTGGACAACAATATCGAGGTGCATAGTGGAGCGATGAAGGACACCTCAAAAGTATTTCGGGTGAACCTTGACAAATGCACGATTCACCCGCGAATCTTCACATTTCTGTAGGCTGGTTAGTAGCTATCTTCTCCTGGAACTTTGAGGGGATCAGAATCAGGACTGAGCAGGGTGAGTGAAGCATCTCGAATCGCTTGCCAGTGTTGCAGCAGTTCTTCGCCTTGCCAATCAGATGTAACGTAGCTTCTGACGGCTTCGTCGAGTTCTTGTACTGTTTGCAGCACTTGAAGCACTGGAGCGACGATCGCACTATTCATACAAACCTCCAAAGGATGCGATTTGCTCTAATTCTACTGATCCACCGAAAATTGCAGTAAAAATTGCGACAATTTCTTCAACTTATTTACACTTCCACGCAGTTGGTAACGAAAATTGATAAACATCTTCGATAACCTGTACCCATCCAGTGACGAGTGCCGTAAGAATGCGATCGCCTTTTTCCCTAGTAGCAGTTGTGGGATCGCCTAAAACTCCACTCTTGCTCAAGTCACGAGTCATCCAAGCAAACGGTAACGCGCCTTCCATACTCAAAACGCCGGATTGCGGTTCGCCGAGTGGATATTCTGCTTTCGCCCGCTCCATCTTTACGTGATCCGGCAAAATCGACAGTAGTAAACTTGTCTCAACATCGCCTGCATGAATCCCGAATTTTAATTCTTTTGGAGTGAAGAGTTCTTGTGCGATCGCGCCCACGGTCGGAACTCTCCAGGTAAATAACGGGAAAATTGCGAAATCTTCGTATTGTTGACGCAAATCGCGTGCCGCAATTTCGAGAATCTGAGGCTGTCCTCCATGAGAATTCATGAATACAAGCTTGCGGAATCCCGCTCGATAAATGCTTTCTGCAACTTCCATTAAGACCGCTAACAGCGTTTGAGTGCTGAGGGTGATTGTGCCGGGAAAGTGCCAGTGTTCGTTTGATTTGCCGTAGTACAGAGGCGGCAGAGAATAGGCGGGAATGTTTGAATCAAGTTGGTCGAGTGCTTTACCTAAAACAGCGACACTGATAGCAGAATCGACCGCTAAGGGTAAATGTGCGCCATGTTGTTCGATCGCGCCGATCGGCTGAACAATCACGACGTTTTCTTTATCGGGCATCGATGCGATATCTGTCCAACTGAGATAGGGAAAATAGCGATCGCTGGGAATAAAACCGTGCATCATAGCGGCTCTCAAATCTGATAGGGTTGACTTCAGATTTTACGGTGACTGCGTTCAATGCTTTGGTTCTTCTCAACCGTTTTGACTGGCGCGATCGCATTTGCAGCGACAAATATCGATGATTTGCTTGTCCTGATGCTGTTCTTTTCTCAGGCTTCTTTTACCAAAACTCAGATCTATCTCGGTCAGTATTTGGGATTGGGGGGAATTGTGGCTTGTAGTCTGCTCGGATTTTTGGGCGGCTTGTTGATTCCTCAAGCTTGGATTGGATTGCTCGGACTTTTGCCGATATTTTTAGGAATTCGAGCGATCGTCACTCGCGAAGAAGGGGATGAAATTCAAGGCGCAACGCTGCCCAATAATCCGATGACTAAGTTTCTGTTGCGATTCTTTCAGCCAGACGTTTTGAGCGTTACGATCGTCACTTTTGCCAATGGTGGAGACAATATCGCAACGTATATTCCGCTATTCGCGAGTTTGGACGGACAGCGACTCGCGATCGTATTAGCAGTGTTTGTGATTCTCGTTGCGGTGTGGTGTGCGATCGCGAATTGGTTAGCAAGTCATCCCGCGATCGCGCCTGTGTTGGAAAGATACAACCGAATCTTAGTTCCGATCGTTCTCATTGGCTTGGGAATCTATATTTTGATTGAGAACGAAACTTGGAAAATTTTTTCTTAGCTCCAATCGTCTCGCTTTGCGCCTCGTCCTTTATAGGGTTGAGATTCCGCATGAATCTGTCGAGTTTTTTCAAACAAAGCATCCTCAGATAAACTCCACTGCTGAAGTACTTTGTCTAAATCGGCTTTGATATCTCGTGCACCCGGAAATCCGTTGTACCGAATCCGAAGCCGCGCCAGTTCTGCGAGATTCCAATCGGTGGCTTCACCTGTGAGTAAGCCGTCTACGATTTCTCGATCGCTTTTCCACAAGGGGTGTTCTTGATCTTTTTGCTCTTGTGCCATCGCTAACGACTCGGATGATGTTCGATACCATGATAGTTCTAAGCGTCGTCAAATTTTGGCATGAATTTCAATCGTCTTCCGGCTCGAATGCAAGCGGTTCAGTCCCCGATTATTCCGATCGTCGGTGAACTGATTCGCCAACATCCAGGAACAATCTCGCTCGGTCAAGGTGTGGTGAACTATCCGCCGCCTCAAAGCGCGATCGACCAAATCACAACGTTTCTCAGCAATCCGAATCATCATAAATATCAAGCGGTTGAAGGAATTCCGGATTTAAAGAATGCGATCGCTCACAAGCTGATGATCGAAAACAAACTCGATTTAAGCGATCGCGAGATCGTTGTCACCGCAGGCAGCAATATGGCTTTCTTGAATGTGGTGTTAGCGATTACTGATCCGGGAGATGAAATCATTTTGCAAACGCCGTTTTACTTTAATCATGAAATGGCGATCGAGATTGCAAGCTGTCGAGCCGTTTTAGTTCCAACTGATGAAAATTATCAGCTTCAACCGAATTTAATTCGGGCTGCAATCACGGATCGAACTCGTGCGATCATTACAATTTCCCCAAATAATCCCACAGGTGCAGTGTATTCCGAATCAGCCTTGCGCGAAGTGAATCAAATGTGTTGCGACTCTAATTGCTTTCACATTACCGATGAAGCTTACGAATATTTCACCTATGGCGTTGATCATTTCTCGGCTGCCAGCATTGCCGATAGTGCTAACCATACGATTTCGATCTTTAGTCTGTCTAAAGCGTATGGCTTTGCGAGTTGGCGAATCGGATACATGATGATTCCGTCGTTTTTGCTCGAATCGGTGCAGAAAATTCAGGATACGAATGTGATTTGTCCATCGGTGATCGCTCAGTTTGCAGCCGTTGGAGCATTAGAAGCAGGACGATCGTACTGTGAGGAAAAATTAAATGCGATCGCCCAAGTTCGAGAAATTGTCTTAGACGAACTTCAAACCATTCGCCATCTCTGCACGGTTCCACAAACCGATGGCGCGTTCTATTTTTTGCTGAAAGTTCATACCGAGATGGACACGATGGAACTGGTGAAACAATTGATTCAAGACCATCGAGTGGCAGTCCTTCCGGGTTTCACCTTTGGTTTAGAGAATGGCTGTTACTTGCGGGTGGGCTATGGGGCGTTAGAGAAAGAGACTGCGATCGCAGGAATTCAACGCCTGGTCACTGGATTGAAAACGATCGTCGAGACACGCTAAAACTGAGAAAAAATCGGAATCACAAATCATGCTTTCAACTCCTCCCGCTGTCTCTCTTGCAGGTCTTTTATCCGAAGTGCATCACCTGGCATTGAATGTCAAAGATATGCAGGCTTCGCGCTATTTCTACGGTACTGTCTTGGGTCTGCATGAATTGACGGGCGCAGAAGTCCCCGAAACGCTGAAAAATGAGGTTGCTGCGGGAAAAGTTGCAAACTTCAGAACACCCGATGGCACGATTATCGACTTATTTTGGGAGCCAGATTTAACCCCGCCTGATCCTGACCCCAAGAAAGGCTTTACGCGGATGAATCATTTTGCGTTTGGGATTGCGCCGGAATTGTTCGATCGAGCCGTTGAAGTCCTCCATCATTACGATGTGTTAATTGATCACGGTCCCGTGACTCGCCCCACAGGTCGCGGCATTTACTTCTATGATCCGGACGGTTTTCTATTAGAAATCCGCTGCAATCCTGCACCATAGGATCACAGCGGAACGGCTGCACATTTTTAGCGGAAACATAGAAATCCGCTAGTCGTCCAAAAGCGGTCGAAAGTTCAACATGGCTCCTGAACGGTGAGAGTAGCGATGTAGGTACAGTACCGTTTTTTTTCTCTGATTCGCCTCACCCAATGAGGTCATTAATTTTTACCCGATCAGGCGATTTATCTCTAACCTTGAAGTGAGTTAGATCACTAGTTAAGTCTCAAGTTTATAAGACTCTAAAAGATACACTCATTTGCCACATCTTTGAGTAAGATCTTGCAAAGGGTGGATGCTTTTTTGCTTTCCTGAGAATTGAGCGAGGTTTGAGATGCTAGAAAAACTCCTACAAGCGATCGCCATTACGCTACTGATGGCATTGTTCGCTGGCATTGGTACACCGAAACCGAAAGAAGTACCGAACCCATTTTTTCACGCCTTTTCTCTCCCGTTACTGAATCTGGGATCGTTGAATTAATGATTCTGCACATCACTGAGCGCGAACGTGTTCCCCGCTCTGGAGACTACCGAGCAGATTCACTCGATACAGAAGGCTTCATTCACTGCTCAACACCAGATCAGGTCGTTTGGGTGGCGAATCAGTTTTATCGTGGAAAATCGGGTCTTGTGCTGCTGGTGATCGATGTCGATCGCGTTCGCGCAGAAGTGAAATACGAACCTGTCGAGGGAGTGGGCGACTTTCCTCATATTTACGGTGCGTTAAATGCAGATGCGATCGTTAACGTGATCGATTTTCCGCCAAATTCTGATGGATCGTTTATATTGCCAAATCAGTTGTTAACTTAAAACTCCGAAAATCACAGGTTTTGTTAAGATTTTAAAACTTGCCTGCCCTAACCCTTGGAGTTTTATATGTTGCGACTCGAACACGTCAGCAAAATTTATTCGACTGGCGAAGTTCTCAAAGATGTGAACTGGGAAGTGAAACCCGGCGATCGGATCGGCTTGGTTGGTGTGAACGGTGCAGGCAAGTCCACGCAGTTGAAAATCATTGCGGGCGAAATTGAACCGACCGATGGCGAAGTGATTCGTCCTTCGAGTCTGCACATCGCTTATCTAACGCAAGAATTTGAGGTTGATCCGACTCGAACCGTTCGAGAAGAGTTTTGGCGAGCATTCAAAGAAGCGAATGAAGTGCATGAAGCGCTGTCTGAAGTGCATCGCGCCATGGAAACCGCAACGCCAGAAGAATTAGATAAGCTGCTAACCAAGATGGATAAGTTACAGCGAAAATACGAGGCGATGGACGGTTACGGGCTGGAAACGCGGATCGAGAAGATTCTGCCTGAGATGGGATTCGATTCCGATGATGGCGATCGATTAGTCAGCGCGTTCAGCGGCGGCTGGCAAATGCGGATGAGTTTAGGCAAGATCTTGCTGCAATCTCCAGATCTGTTGCTGCTCGACGAGCCGACGAACCATTTAGATCTAGAAACGATCGAATGGTTGGAGAACTATCTGAAGGAATTGACAACACCGATGGTGATTGTGTCGCACGATCGTGAATTCCTCGATCGACTTTGCACCCAGATTGTTGAAACCGAACGGGGCATATCAGCGACGTATTTGGGCAACTATTCCGCTTACTTGCAGCAGAAACAAGAACAGCGAGATGCTCAGATGAGTGCATTTGAGCGGCAGCAGAAAGAACTTGAGAAACAGCAGGCATTTGTCGAGCGATTCCGAGCCAGCGCGACCCGAAGCACCCAAGCAAAGAGCCGCGAGAAGCAATTAGACAAAGTTGAACGGATCGAAGCTCCGGATTCGGATGTGAGAACGCTGCATTTCCGATTTCCACCTGCGCCTAGAAGTGGTCGTGAGGTTGTAATCATTGAAGATCTCACACACATGTACGGCGACAAAATTCTGTTTCTGGGTGCAGAACTGTTAATTGAGCGCGGGGATCATGTTGCGATTTTAGGACCGAATGGAGCCGGAAAATCGACCTTACTTCACCTGATGACCGGGAGCGAACAGCCGACAGAAGGCACCGTTAAGTTAGGGGATCATAACGTAATTCCGAGCTATTTCGAGCAGAATCAAGCCGAAGCGCTCGACCTAAATAAAACGGTCATTGATACAATTCACGATGAGGTTCCGGACTGGAAAAACGAAGAAGTTCGGACACATTTAGGACGATTTTTGTTCAGTGGTGATACCGTTTTCAAGAAAGTAGAATCGCTGAGCGGAGGCGAGAAAGCGAGATTGGCACTCGCGAAAATGCTGCTTCAACCCGCAAATTTACTCATTCTCGATGAGCCGACCAATCATTTAGATATTCCCGCCAAAGAAATGCTCGAAGAAGCAATTCAGAACTATGACGGTAGCGTCGTGATTGTGTCGCACGATCGCTATTTTATTTCGCAAACCGCAAACAAAATCGTCGAAATCCGTGACGGTGAACTCCGCTTGTATCGGGGTGATTACCACTATTACCTAGACAAAACGGCGGAAGAGAGAGAAAAAGCAAAACTTGCCGCGATCGAGGCAGAGAAAGCCGAAAAAGTCGCAGAAAAACGCGCCAAACAAAAAACCAAAGAAAAGGAAAAGAAAGCTCAAAAAAGCGCGTAATTTTTGTTGAAAACCGCTACGATTCAAAACAGAAGAACAGAGCATAGATGGTTTGCGGTGAGCTTTTTCACGAATAGCAAACCATTTATTGTTGAGAGGAATTTCCCGCTATGATTTGCGGAGCTGATAGAAATCTTAAAAGATGATTAATAAAACAATCAGTTCAGGATTTCATATGTAGGGAAAAAGTGAATGGTCACAGTAGCAATGGTATGATTTGCGGAGAATATTTCAGTGAAAGGGCAGAACAATATGGGGCAACCGCCTGTTTCTCCTGTGGTGCTTATTATTCTGGATGGCTGGGGATATCGTGAAGATCGTGACGGAAACGCGATCGCACAAGCCCATACGCCCGTGATGAATAGCTTATGGGCAGCGTATCCTCACACGCTGATTCGCACATCGGGTAAAGATGTGGGATTGCCGGATGGTCAAATGGGCAACTCAGAAGTCGGACACCTGAATCTTGGTGCAGGGCGCGTCGTTCCTCAAGAACTGGTGAGAATTTCCGATGCGGTCGAAGATAAAAGCCTGCTGACGAATCCGAAGTTAGTTGAAGTTTGTGAAGCGGTGAAGTCGCAAGGCTCAAAGCTGCATTTAGTTGGTTTGTGTTCAGAAGGCGGCGTTCACGCACACATTTCGCATTTAGTCGGATTACTTGAACTTGCGAAATCACAAGGCATTTCAGAAGTTTGCATCCATGCGATTACGGACGGGCGTGATACGTTGCCTAAATCGGGGATCGATGAACTTCAGAAATTGCAGTTAGAGATTGACCGTCTTGGAGTTGGGCGAATTGTCACGGTGAGCGGTCGTTACTATGCAATGGATCGCGATCGACGTTGGGATCGCGTCGAAAAGGCTTATAAAGTAATGACCGAAATCGGAGAAGGCACAGGTCAAAGTGCGATCGAGGTCATCAAAGCTGCTTACAACGCAGGGATCACCGATGAATTCGTTGAACCTGTGCGAATTGCACCGGGAGCCGTTGAAGCGGGCGATGGTGTGATCTTCTTTAATTTCCGACCGGATCGGGCGCGGCAGTTAACCCAAGCATTTGTTGATCCGAAATTTAATGGATTTGAGCGATCGCCAATCACACCCCTTTCGTTTGTGACTTTCACTCAATACGATCCCTCGCTTCCGGTGAAAGTTGCCTTTGAGCCGCAGAACTTTAATAACATTCTGGGTGAAGTTGTTTCTCGTCACGGATTGCGCCAATTGCGAACGGCTGAAACCGAGAAATATGCTCACGTCACGTACTTTTTCAATGGAGGCTTAGAAGAGCCGTTCCCTGGAGAAGATCGAGAAATGGTGCCGAGTCCGATGGTGCTGACTTACGATAAAAAGCCTGCAATGTCGGCGGAAAAAGTCACCGAAGGTGCGATCGCTGCGATCGAAAAACGCATCTATTCGATGATGATTCTCAACTATGCAAACCCTGACATGGTTGGACATACCGGACAAATTGAAGCCACGATCGAGGCATTAGAAACCGTCGATCGATGTTTGGGACGATTGTTAGAAGCGATCATTCGCGCAGGTGGAACTGCATTAATCACAGCCGATCACGGAAATGCTGAGCAAATGTGGGATGAGAATCACAATCCTTGGACGGCTCACACCACGAACCCTGTCCCATTTATTCTCGTAGAAGGCGAAGGTCGGAAAATTCCGGGACATGGAACCGATGTGTCGCTAAGAGACGATGGACGATTAGCGGATGTGGCTCCGACGATTCTTGATATTTTGCAGTTGCCGATCCCTGAAGAAATGACGGGGCGTTCATTGATTCAGAAGGCTGAATTTGATGTTCGGGCAAATCGAACTCCGGTGAAGATTGCGCGGTAAGAGATTTTTTAGCTCAAAATCCCCTCTGTAAGATTCACGCTTGCAGAGGGGATTTGTTATTACAGCGAATCAAAAATAAATTGATCCCCGCTGCGAGTCATCTTCAATGCAACCCGTTTGCGTTCTCGTCGATCGCCAGTATCAGGATCAAAACTAATCGTCCGACCCCGCAGAATATCGCTGTTCACAATGAAATCTGGATCATTCAAGCGATCGCGAATCGCATTCGGACTTAGCTTAAAGTTAGGAGACTGAAATACTTTCGTGAGTACTTGTACTGCTTCATAGGACAACGCGGCTTTGTGATTGAAGTCGCCCGCCCAGTAAGAGTTGAGTTCTTCACGAAACGCGCTGGCTCCAGGTAGCTCAAAAAACCAATCGGCAGCCACAATCATTTTTCCGTCTAACTGATCAAATCCGATGCGATCGGCAAGTTTTTTCATTTCTCCTAAAATGCTGCTGTTGTACAGTGTATTTGCTGCTAGGACTAATTTCTTTCCTTGGTTCTGCCGCAGGATTTCAACCGATCGTCTGAACGTCGTTGAACTGTTGGTCTGTCCATCTGCAAAGAGCGCGATCGCATCGACATCCTTCATTTCAGAAAGCGATCGAGCCACATCAAAACCGTTCTCCGAAAGGTTCTTCTCAACAAAATCAAGCCTGGCTGACCGGAGCAAATCTTTGAATTGTTCCGCTAGACTTTGACTAAACTTTTCATCACTGTAGAAAATGCCAATCTTTTTCCCGTTTGGATTTTGACGCTGAAAAGCACCCAATAACGCAACGGCTTCATCTTCAGTCGTTGAAGTGGTGCGGAAAAAAACTTTATTTCTGTCGTTGCAGTTTGCATCGTTCCGAATATTTTTCGCGGTGCTCGCGGAAGAAACGACCACGATATTGGCTTCGCTGTAAGTTCCAAGTACAGCACAAGTAACCGCACTCGTGTAATGTCCGACAATCGCTAGAACTGATCGCTGATCCACACCTTTGACGAGCGATTGTGCGATCGCCTTTGCTTGTTCGGTATTGCCGCGATCGTTCGCAATCATGATTTCTAAATTGAGCTTGTCTCTCACCGCTCGATCTTGCATTTGTGCGGCTCCGAATAGAATTTGGCGACTCACGTCGGTATCTTCAAGATTGAGCGGAGTCGCAACCGCGATCGTATAAAGCGGCGTTTTCTCAGCAAGACTGCGCCGACGAGATTCCGCATTGTTGCGATAGATCAGAATTTGAGGGTCTTTGAAGGCTTGTTTTGCTTGCTCTCGTTCATCTTTCGACAATTGCCGTTTTGGATTGCGATAGTCTTCGCGAATTGCATCGAAGATTTTGACGGCTTCAGCGAAGTTTCCTTGGCTGAGTTGTTCAATGCCGCTGTCTTTTCGAGTTTGAAAGGCTAATCGAAGCGGAGACACTTGATCATCTGCGATCTCGGTGAGTTGTCCGTAGCTGATTAGTCGATCGGGCGAAATGAGTTTGGTTTGTGTTGCTTCAGACTTTTGTGGACTGACTGAAGCAAACTGAGACTGACAAAATGGGATTGCGATCGCAACAATCAAAGCAATCAAGCCCAAGGCAATCCACTTGGCATACTTTGAGAGCTTCCATTGTTTCGGCTGCGATGAGGGAATAGTTAAGGGTGGCAGCGTGGTTGTTCCAGAATTTGAACTGGGTTGAAGTTCCGCTAGTATGGCTCTTGTAGTAGGACGCTGTTGGGGAGCTTCATCAAGGCAGCGATCGAGCAAGTTCCGAAACCGCTCCGAAGGCGTGAAATCGAGCATTGTGTACCAGTACGGCACATCGAGATAGTCAGGGCGCGTTCCTGTCAGCAAATGCAACAGTGTTCGACCCAAAGCATAAACATCCGACTGCGGCACTGCTTTACCAAGTAATTGTTCTGGGGCGGTATAGCCAAGAGAACGCCATTGGGTCACAGAATGACCGTTGATCACCGTTTCAGTCAGTTCTCTTGCAGTGCCAAAATCAATTAATACCAGTCTGCCGCTCGGCTGACGAATAATGTTTGACGGTTTAATGTCGCGATGAAAAAACTGTCGTTGATGTACGTAATCGAGCACTCTTGCCAGTTGAGCAAACCAATCGATCTCAGTTGTTTCATTCGTCAATCGCTGACCTCGATCGAGCCAGTCTTCGAGATTTTCTCCTTCGATCCACTGCATCACGAGACAGGGGATCTCACGAGAAACTGGATTTGTAATGGCGATCGAGAACGCATCTTCAAGCCTTGGAATGCTGGGATGCCTCAGTTCTGACAAGATTCTGCGTTCTTGTCCAAACGCTTGTCGAATGATGGAATTGTTATGGATTTTGAGAGTTTTAAGAACTTTGCGCTTTCCGCCTTCGTCGAGGTCTGCGACTTCAAACACTTCGGTGTAGGGATGTTCATGCTCTTCCAACAGCTATCGCACAATGCGATAGCGATCGTGAATTACTAGCGGCGTTTGGCAAGCTTGGCAATGACTAGTAGAAGCTTGATTGTGTCGCTGGGGGCACCAGGGATTGATGCAATAACTCATAGGGTCTGTTGGGGCAGCATTAGCTCTCAGTTCGACTTTATCCATTTACTGAAGGGGAAATGGGAGCAAGATCAGGAATCAGATTGTTTGCAATGTCTCTGATGACCTTGCTCTTGGAGGGTGTTTGAAAAGTATAAATAGTCCATCCGCTCCGTTACGCCCCCACTCTGAAATAAATTTCGGGCTAACCGTAGAAAGTCTACTGAAGTAGACTGGGAGACAGTTTCATGCTCTTAGTCCATTTCCAATGGACTTTCGCCGATTAGCCCGAAATTCATTTCAGGGCGAGAGTTGCAACGAACAACAATTTTTCAAACACCCTCTTACAAAAATTTCTTGCTTTCATGCTACCGTTTGCTGTGGTATTTTCCAAGCCAGTAGACTTCCTGCATAAATGCCGTGGATAAAGTCGAAATTAGAACCGCTAATTAACTCCTTTCGGATAGTGTTGCTCTGGATTCACAAGCCGCAGCAATTTCTGTTTCACCTGAGCATCAAACACCGACCATTTTGTTTTGGCGTATTCGCTATTCTCGGTAAAGCCAGAGAGGAATCCCATCGGAATCTCAAATCCGCCCGCTTGCGATCGACCGCCCCCAAAAAAGCGCCCTTGAGTATCCTGCCCAAAGGCTTCTTTGATGAATTCATCTGGATCGAGCGTCAATTTATTCGTCCGTAACGATCCCACAACGAATTCGAGTTCCTCATCCTCGTCGTGAACAATGCCGTAAACAACCGCAGTATGAACATTCTCCTCAGTCACAAGGAAATCGGCGGCTTGCGGAATTGCATCGCGATCGTCATATCTCAAATAGCCGACTCCAGCGATCGAAAAGTTGTTGTGAACGGTACGATTTTTTAGCGATCGTTCGATCACATCCATCACTTGCTTTGATCGCGATGACTGCATCACAGCATTAAGCAATTGCGCGTCATAATATCGGCTCAAGAATGCGGCAGCGAGAAAATCTTCTTCCTGCGCCTGCATTAAGCGATTCGTGTCCGATCGTAATCCGTGCATCAGCGCTGTCGCACATTTGACGTGTTCTTGCGTACTCGTATCGAATTTCAACAGACCGGCTTGAATGTACTGCGTCAGAATCGTTGCTGTGGCGCGAGTGTAAGAGCGGATATCGACAAATTCAGCTTTGAGGTCGTCCTGCATACTGTGGTGATCGATCACAACCGTAATCGGGATATTCGCCTGCTGCACCGACGTAAGCAGTTGGCTCGTAGTTCCCTGGTTGTCAATCAGCACACAGCCTTTGTAGTTCGAGAAATCTTTGTTTTTTGCCGTTTGGGTGGTTAAGCGTTGAAGTGGCAGGGCGGTTAATTTGACCAGCGCAATGTTTTCTTGGTGTGAAAGCGTCCCAGCGTAGACAATTTCGGACTGAATCTCGAATTTTTGAGCAATCAGTTTGTACGCCCAAGCAGAAGAAAGGGCATCCGGGTCGGGAAAGTCTTGTAGGATGATTAATTGTCGATCGCCTCTGTGCCGTTCTAGAGCTTGGCGAAATGCCTCGATCTTCTGTTCTTGTTCGGGAGAACGCATCATGTCGTAGGGAAAGCGCCCTCGATGATCGTAGCTCGAACCATTTAACGACTTGGAGATCTCGCTGCTGATCGGTGGAGCGATGCCGTTAGTGGCGAGTTCAGTTGGATTCAGCCCAGAAATGCCGGAGTCTGGTTCCATTGTAATCAGTGAAGTGAATGGCACAGTCGAATCGGATTGCATACTAGAAGTTGTGCGAAAAATAGAACCAGCCTAGTCGATAAGAAATGAAATAATTGGCGACAAAGCAGGTAGAATATCTAACGCTATAGAATCGCCAGACTTAATTTCGTTCTCGATCGAAGGCACTTCCTGATCTTCGCAAAAAACTTCAAAAAACGGCAGACCGATTTGTTCAGTTTCCCTCATTAGATAGAGAGAATTACCGAACTCGGTCATCAAATCCTTATCAGAAGATTATTCTTCGCGGACTCCCCCGATGACATATTTCTGCCATTCCTGGTTTACGCCATTCTTCACATGCTTCGTCACTTCAAAGTAGAGACTACTGTGCGGACGGTGTGGCGAATTGTAGAGGGGCATTCCGGCTTCTTTTGGCGTACGATTGCCTTTCTTGACGTTGCAGCGAACGCAAGCCGTGACAATATTTTCCCAGGAGTCGCCGCCGCCTCTCGATCGAGGAATCACATGATCCAAAGTCAAATCGTCCCCGGTATAGCCGCAGTACTGACAGGAATGTCCGTCGCGGTGTAAAAGATTTTTCCGCGTGAGGGGAATCTCTTTGTAGGGGACGCGCACGTAGTGGCGCAGGCGGATCACTGTGGGGAGTGGAAACCCCGAATAAATGAACTTTCCATTATGCTCGACTTGCTCAGCTTTGCCTTTAATTAGCAGAACAACTGCTCGCCGCCAACTGGTAATATTGAGCGGTTCGTATGAGGCATTGAGCACCAGAACCTTTCCCATTCGGATTGTTTAAGACGCGCTTATTTGCACTGATGCTAACATATCCAATCGAGTCGATGCTTGCAAGTTAGTACGAAACACCTCGATAAATGCGGGAGGTTCGAGCTTGCGGGGACGCTTGGTTCGCTGGTTCAAGAAATTCAGCGATTTGCAGCAGGGTGCCCATTTCTTGTAATTTGGCGAATATTTTTTGGGCAAGTTCAGGGTTTTTGAGTCGATCACTAAAAAATTCAAGTGTGATCGGTTGCTTGTGGGTGAAAATTTCCTCAATCACTTGATCGATCGAGAATGCGATTAAGTTAGCGATTTCTTCAGACCCGATCGATTCAGGAGTCTCTTCTTCAGCGACCCCTTCAGGCAGCTTGACTTCTCGCCATACAAAATAGCCGCCATCCATATCCACAACTAAGCACGAGGTGAGATCGTTGCCTTCTAAATGAAGATTTTCAATGACGCGATCGTAAACTCGTTCTGAAAACGCGTCGCCTTTGACATAAGTTTTTTCTTGAAAGACCAGTTGATCGGCGTGGTCTTTATTCAGGGTTTCAAATTCGCGCAAGCTCAGGTGGAAAATTTTCATCGTTTAAACTGTGTGGGCAAGCTGCTTTTTACCTTTCAACCAATAGGTTGCCATTTCTCCGTGTCCTTTGCACGATCGCTTGACCTAGGAGGGCGAGAAATGCCACTGTACCGAGTGAAACGATATAAAGTGAAGTCAATCGACGAGTTGAAGATTAGGGTGGCGGCATTTTCAAAGATCGAGAAATAAAGCTTTGCCCTAGATTTCCCGATTTTGAAAGAATTGTTGAAATAGAGGTAGGAGTCGATCGAGTTGGTGTGATCGAGGAGTGTAAGTGATGTTGAGTTGGGATCAAAGTTCGAGTATTGCGCTGATGCAGCGAGAACGGGCTTGGGTAGAAATTGATCTCGCGGCACTGTCTCATAACGTGCAGCAGATTCTCAGCCTGGTTTCGCCCCGGACGGAATTAATGGCGGTCGTGAAAGCGGATGCGTATGGACATGGAGCCGTGACGGTCGCACAAACGGTTTTACAATCAGGCGCGAGTTGGCTCGGAGTGGCAACGATTCCGGAGGGGATTGAACTGAGAGAAGCGGGAATCGAAGCGCCGATTCTCGTTTTAGGTGCGACTCATACGTCTGAGCAAATTCGAGCGATCGAGCATTGGCATCTTCAACCCACGCTCTGTACACCCAAACAAGCTTTAGTTTATTCAGAGTCTGCCCGTCGGACGCTTCCGATTCACCTCAAACTAGATACAGGAATGTCGCGCTTGGGGACTTCTTGGGAAAATGCGGTTGAGTTTGTCCAACTGGTGAAGGGCTTGCCAAATTTGTCGATCGCGAGTATCTATTCTCATCTCGCCACTGCTGAAGATCTCGATTCCACGATTCGCAACCAGCAACAACAGCGATACGAAACTGCCATTCGCGCCTGTGGATATGATTTGAACGGCAAGCATCCACGATTTCATTTAGCGAATTCGGCAGGTACGATCGTGGATTCGAGCTTGCACTATGACATGGTACGAACCGGGCTGTTACTGTACGGACTCTATCCAGCAGAACATTTGAAATCCGCGATCGATTTACGTCCTGTGATGCAGGTGAAAGCGCGGGTGACTCAAGTGAAAACGATCCAAGCAGGAACTGGAGTGAGTTACGGATATCGATTTATTGCCGATCGAGAAACTCAAATCGCTGTGATCGGAATCGGTTATGCGGACGGAGTGCCCCGGAACTTATCGAACAAGATGACTGGTCTCGTTCGGGGACAACACGCTAAGCAAATCGGCTCGATCACGATGGATCAGTTAATGCTCGATGTCAGCCATATTCCAGCTTTGCAAGAAGGTGAAGTTGTCACTTTGTTAGGGCAAGACGGAAACGAGAAAATTTTGGCAGACGACTGGGCGAATCTGCTTGGAACCATTTCTTGGGAGATTCTCTGCGGGTTCAAACATCGATTACCGCGTGTTGCAGTGGGTAAACCGTTAGTGAAGCGGGAAATTCGGCAATCCACCCGAAAATTTTGGAGCTAATTTGCTGGATCAAAGGCTGAAATGATTTCTGGTTCTGCGATCGCACTGTCTAACCATTCCTGCATCGCGGGTAACGCCAAAATCGCTTCTGAATAGTCCTGACAGATTGGATCAAGCTTCACATCATACGTGCGAAATCTTAGAACCACAGGCGCATAGACGGCATCCGCGATCGTAAATCTTCCAAATAAAAATCCGCCGCCAGTTCCGTACTTTTCACGGCAATGTTTCCAAACGGTTGTAATGCGATCGATGTCCTGCTGAACTTCCGGGGTGATTTCGTAGTTCGGAAAATGCCCGCGACAGTTCATCGCTAACTGATTTCGTAGTGCAAAGAAACCGCTGTGCATTTCAGCGCAAATCGATCGGGCAATTGCCCGCCCGGAGCGATCTCCTGTCCACCACGATCGCTCCGGATACATTTCAGCTAGGTATTCAAAAATTGCCATCGAATCCCAAATCGCTCGGCTCTCGTGAATCAGAATCGGCACTTTTCCGTTTCCATCTGGGCAATATTGCCGAATTTGGGCAGTCGATTCAGGCGTATAGAGAGGGATGCGAACTTCATCAAACGGCAACTCGAACTGTTTCAAAGCCAGCCACGGACGTAATGACCAGGATGAATAGTTCTTGTTGCCGATAATTAGCGTCAGAAAAGCCATCAGACCGTTTGAGCGTTTGAAGGAACAGAGTTTAAGTTTTGATCCAATTGCTGGCGGGCGAGATAGTCCGCTAACTGAGCTTCGATCTTGGTGCGGACTTCTTGGCGATACTCTAAGAAATGCTCATTTAGGGCGCAAACAGAAAGGTAATGTTCTGCGACAGTCGGATTCTGTTTGAGAATGCTAAACAAATGATGCCAAAATTTCCACCGTGTTTCGCGGATTACACCTTGTCGCCAGCAAACGGTGAGAAAAGCCCGAATCACAATCCAAGTCACTTTTCTCAGCTTCTTCGGATGTCTGGGCGCACCCAGTTTTAGGAAATGTCGATAAGTTCGATCGAGATAATTCACTGGGTCATACAAGCGCCAAAATCCATCAATATATTCGCGGGTGACTTCTTCTAACGGTCGAGTTGGCACGAAGTTCATCAAAGTCGATTGATTCAAATTCGCATTGTTTTCGACCAAGCGACCTTCACGTTTTAAGCGATGCCACAAAGCCGTATCTGGTAGCGCTTGTAGCATCGAGAAAATCGCGATCGGGATCGTCGTCTGTTCGGCAAATCGCACGATACGATCGCCCGCCCCCGATGTTTCATTGTCAAATCCAATGATGAAGCCTGCCATCACTCGCAAGCCTTTTGATGCGATCGCATCTACCGCATCCGAAAGCGAATTTCTTGTATTCTGATGCTTGTTCGTGAGCGATAAACTTGACTCATCAGGCGTTTCAATGCCTAAAAATACTCCATTGAAATTGCACTCGACCATCAAGTCCATTAGCTCATCATCTTGAGCTAAATCGACAGACGCTTCAGTGCTGAGGTGAAAGGGATACTCATGCTCTTCCATCCAGCCTTGAAGCGCTTTCAAGAGCAGTTTTACATTGCGTTTATTCCCGATGAAATTATCATCGACCATGAAAATCGATCGTCGCCAACCAAGATCGTATAAGCGATCGAGTTCTGCTAACAATTGCTCAGGGCTTTTTGTCCGAGGTTTGCGCCCGTAAAGAACAATAATGTCGCAAAATTCGCACTGAAACGGACAACCGCGTGAGAACTGAACCGACATATTATCGTAGGCATCGAACTCAAGCAGATCAAATCGAGGAATTGGCGTGATTGTTACATCCGGGCGATTGCCATCTGACCGAAACGTTCCATGAGTTTCCCCACGCTGCACAGCCTCGATAAATTTCGGTAAAGTAATTTCGCCTTCATCCAAAATCAGATAATCCGCTTCTGAAACCTCATCTGGAAGTGCAGTTGCATAAGGACCGCCTACAGCAACTGGCTTTCCACGTCGTTTTGCTTCTCGAATTTGTTCTAAAAGATCATGTTTTTGCACAATCATTGCAGACATGAGCACTAAATCTGCCCAGTCCCATTCTGCTTCGGTCACAGGGCGAACATTGAGATCGACTAATTTAAACTCCCACTCTTGCGGCAAAATCGCCGCCACTGTAATTAGTCCCAGTGGCGGCAACATCGCTTTTCGACCGACAAGTTGTAGTGCTTTTTCAAATGACCAAAAACTCTGAGGAAAAACTGGATAAAGCAGTAAGACACGCATGATGAAGCCTTGTGAATTCTTTTACGGACAATTGAAAAGCTCTCGCAAGCTTAACTTGTTCTATTCGCTGGCTTCTTTGAATGTCTTATTTCGTAATTAAAATGAAAGGATTTCGTTAAATTTCTTTAATGAAGTGCGATCGTACTCTGTTGGCACGATCGCAGATTCTAACCCTACGCAATCTGACTCAGGAAAGCCGCTTGTTGCTCAGCACCCAGCGATCGTAATGAGGTAAGCAGTTCGCTCGCTTTCGGAGACAGCGAAACATCGCTTGGAATACTATTACTGAACTGTTGACCTAATTGATACCAAAATGCCAAGCGAGAACTCTGATCTAGTGCTTTATAACGAGTCAATGCAGGCTGTGTATTGCCTGGAATCAGTTCCAGAAGTGCTTTGCTTGGATGCGGATCGAGTGCAACTCCATCGCCTTGAGAATTCTGACTTGATAGGAAATCTCCGAGCGTTTGGATTTGTTCATCAGAGCGCTGTGCCTGAATTTGCTCGATTAACGGCGTAATTTCATTACTATTCACACCGTTAAACGAACTCTCAGGAATCGAGCCAGAAACGTCCTTGAACAAAAAGCCTAAAACAGCAAGTTTTTCCTCAACGGGCAAACTCTGAAATTCTACGATCGCTTGATCCAAGTTGCTTGTATTAATCGAAGTCATAAACACAAATCCCAAATCACTTACACCGATCAGGTTATCGCTCTGGGATCAAAGCCACCCCTGCAAAAAGAGTGAAACTCAAAATCATTCCTAGAATGCTCGACGAATCGCGATCGCCAATTAGATAACCAATGGCTTCTGGAACATTTGAAATCTTCCAAGTAGTCACAGAGTGAAGCTCGATCAAATTTACAGATGACTTAAATTCTTTGAGAGTTACCAGTTTCTATGGTCTTGGCTTCGCTCACTGATCGATAAAATAAAGTGTCAAAATTTACGCCTAGAGTTGTGCAAAATCCTCGATCGTACTTATTCAATCAGATGTCGAAAACGGCATTCTCCGTCAAAACTGCAAAATTTCTTTTCATCGTCCTGCTCACGTTTGCGATCGCGCTCACAGGTGCGCCAATCTAAGCGACTTGCAGAAACTTGATTTTTAAATCATCAACCGTTCAAGGGCATGAGCATCCGGGATACAAAGCGTATCGCGATCGCGCACAATCAAGCCTTTCTTCTCCAGCTTGCTCAACACACGAGTTACAGTCTCCCGCGCCAATCCACTCAAACTACTTAATTCCCGATGCGGCAAATTCGGGATCTCAGTTCCGTTCTGTCCCCGTTTCCCTTGCCCATCCGCCAGAAATAGCAAAATATCTGCCACCCGCGATGTGCTGTCCGATTCGCGCAGTCTCAAGCGGCGATTGACCTGTCTCAGTCGTCGTGCCATTAATTGCGCGAGTCGAATTCCCGCTTCTGGTTCAGAATTCAGCAACTGCACAAAATCTTGAGCAGGCATATTGCCGATCACCGTCGGAGCCAGAGTAATAACATCCGTCGATCGTGGAACTTCATCAAGCGGAGCCATTTCACCGAACAGTTCACCCTTGCCTAGAATGTTGAGCGTCACCTCTTTGCCGTCGAGGTTGTAAGTCCGAATCTTCACCCAACCACTGAGAATAAAGTAGACCGAACTGCCCCAGTCGTTTTCAAGCAAAATCACCTGATTCGCCGGATGAGTTCGCATCACGACATGAGAGATTGCTTTTTCGATCGCACTATCTGGCAGTCCTTCAAAGAACGGGGCAGAGCGGATCGACGCATTGATCGTAGTATCGCGGAGAGTGTAACGGTCTTCCATTGAGAGTACTAACCAGAGTGCGGCAGAAAAAAGAACGCAAGATGACCCTTAAAATCAAATGAGGGATGAGCTTAAAATGCCCATCTGTCCCAGAGATTGCACAGCCATGCACTCGGACAGTCTGGGATTATTTTAGAGGGTTTACTGAATAAGAGCGCACGTTTCACTCAGATTGCCCGTTCCGAAGTAAAAACAAGAACATGAGCTTCTTGTAAAATCGTCCTGATTTCGTCGTGAAGCTTTGTTTCGTGAAGTAGATTGATTTTCTAATTCCCTGTGAAACTGGCAAAAGATGATTCGGTTCGGGCAACCTACAACTAAGTTGAGATCAATGGGATGTCCGGTATTGCCGAATTCTAATCAAGGATTGTTATTGTGACTGCCAATCAGGATCAGATTCAGCGTCTTCTTACGGAAGTTCAAGACGTACTCGCTCAAGGAAACGCCCGTTTGCCTTGGGGAACGGCTGCACAACTCACCCGTCAACGTCAAGTTTTAGAACAAGTTCGCACCTATTTACAATATGCGCTGTACGACTTGAGCCAGGAAAAGCCAGAAAAGGACAATCAGGCTCAAGACGTGATGCAAGCGGTGATCGAGGAGATGAACGCTCTACGATCGACGCTGTTACGTCCGCTTCATTCTGAAGTTTCGAGTCTGATGCAGCAGCGAAATGCTTTACTGCGCGAAATTCGTCAGCTTGAGGCACATCGCGAATTATTAGAGCAACCAAGTCCGCAAACTTCGGAAAATTTGCCTGTCGAGAAACTTCAAGTCATTCACGATCGAGCCGATCAAGTCCTCACCACGCTCGATTCAACGCTACATGTCGTGTTTGAATCGCTACAGAAGGATATTCAGGCATATCAAGATTCACTGTCTCAAGGGATTGATAAATTACATAGTCTGGGACAGCAGAGCGAAGTCATGTTTTCCGGTATCGTCGGACGGTTGGCGACTCAGATGGGACAAAATGCCTCGGCGTTTCTCCAAAGTGCATCTGATCCGAATCAACTCCCTCAGCTTGCAATGCCGTATGCCGGAACCGAATTACCCTCAGCCAAATCGCAGCGTCAATCAACCGGAGCCGCGATCGATTCCATCACCGTTCTCACGGAGTTAATCGATCAGTTAGCGGTTGAGGTCGATGAATTTCCGATCGCAGTGCCAGTCGTTCCGCCCCGTAAGGGATCAATCAGTGGGCGAGAAGCTCCAGCAGAATTGAAATCTCTCTTTCAGGGAGATTCGCCAAAAGTTGAGCCGTTAATCGAGCCAAATGGTTATGGTGCTCTGACTCAAGAAACCACATTTGATCAGCTAAAAATTGCTGCTTCCACTCAAAATCCAGTGATCTTCACCTTGGAAGGAGTCGAAAATCTATTTGATGAGGATGTGGAAAATAATACTAAAGAGTGAGGTTGACAATTTGCAACAGCAGATCGACAGATTTCCGGTCAGCCACACTTAAACTTCATGGAAAACCGCAGCAGTTCAAAGATTGGACAAACGCTGCCGAGATGTCAGGGTCGGGATCAGTAGCCGTGAATATAGTGACAGATAAGTTTTATCGATTCTTTTATTCTGGGCTGCTCTCGTGATGACATTCACCGATTCTCCAACCCGTTCTACTGATTCAAGTGCTCAAGATTTCGCGTCGATGCGTCATGCGTTGCGCTTAGTCCGCGAACCCCGAACGCTTCATGCTTCAGTCAATAGCAAGCTCAAACGTACGATCGATATTCTCGGTGCTTCAGTTGGATTATTGATCACTGGCTTGGTGTTGTTGCCGATCGCGATCGCAATTCAAATCGATAATCCTGGCAGGATCTTTTACAGTCAAATTCGCTGCGGTGTGAATGGTCGCCCGTTTCGGATTTGGAAGTTTCGGTCGATGGTGACGAATGCGGACAATTTGAAGCATATGGTCAAGAACGAGGCGACCGGAAATATTTTCAAGAGCAAAGACGATCCGAGAGTGACCCAGGTGGGTAAGTTTCTTCGCCGTACGAGTCTCGATGAGTTGCCGCAGTTCTGGAATGTGCTACGAGGCGAAATGAGCTTAGTTGGAACTCGTCCACCGACTGTTGATGAGGTCAAACAGTACGAGGCGCATCACTGGAATCGATTAAATGTGAAGCCTGGAATTACTGGAGAATGGCAGGCGAATGGTCGATCGACCGTGACAGACTTTGAAGAGATTGTCGCGATGGATTTGGAATATCAGCGGAAATGGTCGGTGCTGTATGACCTGCAATTGATTTTCAAAACGATCGTGGTTGTACTGAATAAGAAAGGCGCTTGTTAAGAAAAAAGCGATCGATAACTGATGAATTGGGAGAGTCCTTTCAGGATTGTCCCAATTTTTTTATGCTGGAGTCTGTTCTACTTTGTACGACGTGATGAATTTGCCAACCTGGATTACGGTGTCTCGATTGTTTGGGGTTCCGATTTTGCTTTATGGATTGCAGTCACCGAGCGCTGAGACTCGTTGGATCATGGTGGTTGTGTTTCTCATTGCGGCTGGAACCGACTGGCTCGATGGCTATTTAGCAAGAAAGCTCAATCAAGTGACGGATTTAGGTAAGTTTCTCGATCCGCTCGTGGATAAGTTGCTGGTTTTGGCTCCGTTGATGTCGCTCGTGGAACTTCAGCAAATTCCAGCTTGGGGTGTATTCGCGATTTTGGCGCGGGAATTGACGATCGCAGGTTGGCGCGTCGATCCAAATCTTCAGAAATCCGTTCAGGGAGCGAATTTCTGGGGCAAGCTCAAAACGGTCAGCCAAATTGCAGCGATCGCGCTTTTGATCGCTCCTTTATCTTCAGAGTGGCAACTTCCGACCCTGATTCTGTTTTGGATTTCCGTCGCGCTGACTTGGATTTCAGGCTTGATCTATCTACTGCCCCAGAAATCGGATTAACTGGCTTCAGGTTCTTCGAGTTTCTGACCCAGTTTCGGTTCTGTGCCTTCGATTAAGCGTTGAATGTTCGATCGATGTCGCCAGATCACATATCCGCCACCTGCGATCGCAAACAGCAAATACGGTAAGGGTTGAGCAAACAAAACCATAAACGCAATCACCGAAACGGCTCCTGCGATCGAGCTAATCGAAACAATCCGCGTGATTCCCAAACTCAGCGCGAATACGCCAACGGTGGATAATGCCACCATCCAATTCATCGCCAGCAGAATCCCCAAGCTAGTCGCAACGGATTTTCCGCCTGAGAATCCGAGCCAGATTGATTTGCTGTGTCCGAACAACGCAGCAAGTCCAGCCAAAGTCACCATCACAGGCTGCCAAATGGCGAAATTTAAGCCGACGATTTTCGAGAAATAGAGCCAACCTGGAAGATAGGTGAAAGCGTAATTCACAGCCGCGATCGCTAAAGCACCCTTGCCAATATCAATCAAGAGCACGATCAAGGCTGGAATTTTCCCGATCGTCCGCAACACATTCGTTGCTCCAGTTGATCCCGATCCCGCTTCTCGAATATCAATGCCTTTGAGCAATCGACCCGCGAGATAGCCCGTCGGAATCGAACCGAGCAAATAAGCGACGATGAGCAGCAGTGCGTTGTTGATAAACCAAGGAAGCATATTAGTAGTACGATTGTTGCTGGATCATTTGTTGGGGACTCGGCGCAAACGCAAGCAGTAACGGAAACTGAAGCAGCGCGAGATTGATACTTTCTTCGGTTTCATCCACCACAATCAGCGGCAGAAACCCATCTTTATCGAGTCGTTCGGCTTTGAGTGCTAACGGTTCAGCGACTTCAAACAACGCAATTCCGCGATCGCTCCCAAAATCACTCCGAGTCACACCCAGACAATCTTGCAGTCCGCGTCGCCATTCTCCTAGGCGCTCCGGAGAATTTGCCAGAATTAGGACTCGTAAGCGATCGCGATACAGATTATAGAGAATCGAAATCGATGCCGATGCAATCAAAATGTTCTGTAAGCGCGATCCCATTGTCCGAATCGCTCCTCGTCCCCCTTGTTTGAAAAACCAATTTGAAACCCGTTCCGCGTGAACTGGCTCGAACGTGCGGCGCAGTTTCCAAACGGGACCGTAATAATCGGGCTGATTACGGAACTGATCGATAATGCTGCGAATTTTTTGGGATTGTTCCTCGAAAGTCGATTCGGCAAAATTCGGACTGGGAGCCGCTGCCGATCGCGGTTTTGGTTCCTCTTGGATCGGAGCGGGTTGCAGTTCGGCTTGGAAGGTGGGTAACTCTAATTGTTCGGCAGCGATCGCTAAATCTTGCAGACTGCCCACGAGGTAATCTTTGAAACTCTGAACTCGAATCGCGATTTCTTGAGATGAGCCTGCAAAACTAGATCTCATCTCGTTACGAATGCGTTCTTGGCGGCGCTCTAATTGTTCGATCGACAGTTGTAAAGTCTGTCTGCGCTGCTCCAATTCCGCTAAATTCTGCTGCACGACTCGCCCTAAAGCGTCTCGTGTTTGACCTAGCTGCGCCTGCAAATCGTCACGAGTCGCAATCAGCATCTCAATTTCGCGCTGAAGAGCTTGTTCTTGCTGCGTTAGGTCAGATTGAGCATCGGGTAACTTCAATTCTGGCAACGCTGCCCCCGGTTCAGAAGGCGTAGTCTCATCGGAAATTGGCAACTCATCAGAACTCATACGCAACACTCAATAGTTAAGCCTTGGGAAAACGGTGTTCAAGGCACATCCGTAACATTTTAGGATCAAAAATGATTGGGAGAAAGTGAATACTCTGAACCTCTCTAAAGTAGAAGAGAATGGGTACAGGCGACCAGAAGATTTCCCAGTTCTGCCATTCCTGGTAAGGAAACCGCCGAATCAGCGTTTCACCTCGATAGACATCCAAATCCGTCGGCGTGAAACGGAGCCGTAACATCACCGTTTGAATCAGCAAAAACGCCCCGAATAACGCGATCGCGCTTGCGACCCAGACTTGCACGAACAATAGCGGAATTGCAGCGGTGATTAGAACGATCGGGATCGTATAGCTCGGAGCGAGTTCGATCGTTTGGTCAGAATTTCCAATGAAATTAGCATCGGTCATGGGACATTCCTCGCAGGTCAGGGACAATTCATATTCTAGACTGGGACGAATCTCGAAGACTCGCGGTACGATCGCTCTTAGAATGTAGGTCACTTCAAGGGGTTATATCGATGTTTATCACAGAACTTTCACCGCTCGTCCAAGAACTCGCCCAGCAACCTGTCGCCTTTCTCGGTGGCTTGTTCACAGGGTTGCTACGCCTGAGTTTGAATGAAGAACCTGTTAAAAGCTGGCTAACTCAGCAAACCGGAACAACGGTCTATGTGACCCATCCGCAGAATGGAAACGGCAACACGCCGAAATCTATCTCGATCGACTGATACCCGTTATCCGGTTCAATCTTGTAATTCACGAATAAGGGAGCAGTCTACTCAGATTTGCTCCCTTATTCGTGAATTCAGCCATCAGAAATAGAAGAGATCCTTAAATAGATCAATGATAAGAGTCGGAACTATTTTTTAGAATTCTCAGAGTTTCATCAAATATCAAAAAAGTGGAACAAAAGTCTACAAATTGGTAGAGATAAACTTAGCAATAGTCTAAATTCTTCATGGTAGAATTCAGATTAAGAGGGTGCAGAATCTGTAAATCAGAACAGATTTGTCGCCGATTTTTTTAGCCTTTCTAATATGCGTTTTCATCCAACGATGGTCGGAGTTCTTGTATGAGAGTAACAAAGTTAGCCCCCGTTCAAGCATTTTTCTACTCAGGATTTCTGAGTGTCGCAATTGCTGGAATTGCCCAAGCTGCGCCGACTCAACCCGCTGCTAAACCGACGATGTACGCAGTAGGTCAAGCATCAGGCGGCACATTGAGAACCTACCAAAGCGAACTTGGATTTCGATTTGATGTAAAAGATCCGTACACTGTTGACACATCTCAAGAAGGACAAGGAACGGTCGTCGTTCGTAATCCTTCTTTAGGAAATGAAGCAGTTGGAAGTGATGAGCCTGCACCTGTCGATAGTAATGTGCAAGCTCAATCTTCTCCAGGCGATCGCATTACGATTACAAGGTTCGAGAATCCGAATCGATTGAGCGCCCGACAATGGGCTGAACGAAACCCAAATCAGTCCTTTTTTGATGGACGACAAAGCAACTACCAAAGCTATAGTTTTGCGGGTCAACCTGCCGTGTCATATTCCTGGTGTGGTAACAGTAACTGTGGCGATAGTGTGATTGTTCCAAGCCGTGATGGACGCAGTATTTTTGTCCTGAGTGCGATGTATGAATATCCTGGTAACGCGGTGCGGTGGGACTTCAAGCAGATGGTCGGTCGATTTAGATTGACGCAATAACAGAGATGCCACTGATTCGATGAAGCCTGGAATGCGATCGCGTTTCAGGCTTTTTAGATCTGTCTCTGGATAGAAATCCGGGAACTTCGGCGCGAAAAATCGGTCACGACAAGAGAACGCCACTCCGGAAGGGTTCGATACAGCTTTTGCAAAATTCATTCATACGATCGAGGTTGATACCATGTCGCTAGAGGGCTTGACAGGAATGCGAAATTTGGTGGTTCGAGGAACAGCGCTGTCGTTAGGAGCGCTGATGGTGGCAGGTAGTGCGGCGATGGCTCAAACCGCTCCGGGAGATGTGGTCATCCCGACTGAACCCGGCGGCACGACAACAACCAGACCAGGTGATACGACGATCCCGTCTCCGACCGCTCCAGGAACTCGGTTCGCTTGTCAGACTAATAATGGTCAGAATACGGTGATGTACTTCCCGGAGAGCCAACCGAATCAGGCTTATCCTTGGGCGGTTCCGAGTACGTTGGGTGGGGGCTGGAGTTCCGATCGTCGATGTAATGAGATTGCGCGTCGTCTAGAGTCATATCGTCCAGACGGTTTGGTCGAAATGAGAACTGGATCTGAGAACGGCTACAACACGATTTGTGTGACAACCGATCGAGTTCCGTCTTGTCGGATTGTGTTGACGGTGCCGCCCGGACAAGATCCGACTGTGACCCGCGATCGCGTGTTCCAAAATCTTTCTGTGGCAGATAGCGGTCAGCAAACTCAAGGCGTTGTGACGTTTGGGGGGGGTCGATCGAGTGTGCTCGATCAGCTTGGACGGGCGATCGGGATTGGCGGTCGTCGATCGACAACGAATGGCAATATCAATCTGAAGCCGTTCCTGTCACCGAGAGATGGTGGAACGGGTGAACGATTGGTCGGTGGGGTGAAAACGCGATCGAATCGTCCTGCAACCCGGACGGTTCCGAGCATTTTCCGCCGTTAAATTTCGTTTTCTGCACGAATGCGATCGATATAGCATTCATGCAGAAAATTGCTCAACAGCAAAAAGCGCCTGAAGAATTACATTCAGGCGCTTTTTCAAATATTTAGAACTGGGGCGCTAGGATTCGAACCTAGGAATGCCGGGACCAAAACCCGGTGCCTTACCGCTTGGCGACGCCCCAACGCATCACCTCTAGTAATATAACATCAAGTTCTGAAGTTTTGTCAACAATTTTCGTATCGAGTCGTACCGCCATCGATCAAGGAAATCCTTATGATGGAAGGCTAACATAATGACGTTTGACATGACTCGATTGGAGCCGCACGATCGTGAATGCAGCAGAACAAGCGACCAGTTTAGAATCCGCCAGCAAAATTGCGACCATTACGAATTTAGTAAAAACTGATTTTCCAGACGCACGAGTCGATCTCAAACCTTGGGCAAATGATCCTGATACTCGCGAACTGATTGATCCAGACTCGATCGATATTGGCTTTCATTTTCCCGGACGAAGCCGATTGTTTCAATGTCGTAGCGTCCTCGTGCAAATTCGGTTTCATTCCGATTCAGAGACGCAGGTGAGAAGAGCGATCGGGATTGAAGCAGCGGGATTTGACCACAAAGGCAAGCAGTGGCAGTTTTCAACCGTTCAGAATTGGAGGTTTGAAGGAGAAGGTCAGCCTGCACCGGAAGCGGCTGCGAGACTGAAAACTTTTTGTCAACGGGTGCTAGAGATTTTTAATCAAACTTCGTAATACCAAATTGATTTTTGAGCGCCACAGATCTTGGAAGCCCCCTAAATCCCCCACGAGTGGGGGACTTTGAGTGTGAAATTTCTTCAGAGGTCAGAACTGGTTTAGGTTTCAAAGTCCCCCAGAATGGGGGATTTAGGGGGCGAAAGATCTGTAGCATTAACAGATTGATTCGGTATGAGATTAGGCTGCCAACGATAGCGATTCAGGCTGAGTCTACCGTTTTCGTCGAATTCGATGCCTTCAGATTCGAGGAGCGATCGCTGAATGTAATCCATGCCTTCTCGAAACGGCGACATGGAAACCTCTCCTTTTGCATTGATCACGCGATGCCAAGGAACTTCTAAAGTGTCATCGGTGGCGCGAAACAAGGCATATCCGACTAAGCGAGCTTGTCTTGGAAGTCCGGCAAGTTCTGCAATCTGTCCATAGGTTGCTACCTGACCGTGAGGAATTTGGCGGACGACTTCATAGATCTGATGATACTTAGACATTTACTTGAGACGGCAAACAAAGGCTGCAAGTGCTTTATGATAAGCGGTTTCAGGTTTCATCCAAGGATCGTTAATCGATTTGTAATTGATTAACGATCGCGTTTCAAAATATCCGAGTCTCACAGTGCGAAACTGCTGTCGTTTGCAATCCATTTCTACTCTCGAATAAGCGGCTTCAGCGTTCACCACGTCATAGATAATTCTGCCTCCCGTTTTCTCGATTCCATTGAGGTTTACGTAGGCAGTTCCATCGAATTGTGTCCCTGGAACTTCTTTCCAGGCTGGATTTTTCAGTTCAATTCGCTCCGCATGAGCAGGCAACGCAATCAAAAGACTGAGCAACGGAAGCGAACGAAGATTCATAAGCGGTTGAGTCCAGTTAAATCAAGGTAGGTTTGTTCGATGTTTCCTTTCAGAAGTTCAAACGGTTGATCAGGTTCCCCTAACTGATCAATGACCAACGCTGCACCTGTGAAGTCCTGCGATCGAGTATACGCATTCAAGGTAATCACCGTTTTGATTCCTGCTGCTCGTGAGGCTTGTAAGCCTTGAAAAGAATCTTCGATCGCGATACAGTCGGCTGCACTTAAATTCAGTTTCTCTAGAGCATAAATATAGATATCGGGTGCAGGTTTTTTGTGTGGCACAATGTCGCCCGCTGCAATTGTTTCAAACCAGTTTGGGCTATCGGGTGCAAGTTCGGTTTCGAGTAAGGCGATCACGTTATCGAGTCGGCTGGTGGTTGCGATCGCTAACCTGACTCCCGCCTGCATCGCTTCTGTAATCAATCGCCGCACACCCGGACGCAATGGAATGATGCCTTCTTTCACCAAAGCTTGATAATGCTGCGTTTTTGCTTTGTGAATTCTGGCAGCGAGTTCTTTAAGAACTTCACCTGCTGGAATTTTTGCTTGATAAGTTTGAACATAGTGCTGAATGCGTTCTTTACCGCCAGCGACTTCGAGCAGTTCCCCGTAAAGCTCGATCGACCAATTCCAATCAAGACCAAAATCGGAGAAGGCGCGATTAAACGCGAGGCGGTGTCCATCTCGTTCGGTATCGGCAAGCGTCCCATCGACATCGAAGATTAAAGCTTTCAGATTAGACATAGAAAAATTTTCAGATCAATTTCCTGATTCAGGGATACTGCAACTGTAGAAACAGATAGCGCTTGTGTGCTTTTAATTACTCAGTGACTTGTGGGATTCAGGGGCAATATGAAGAATGCAAAATGGCTTAGCCTGGTTGAATACTTGGTACTCATTGGATCAGGTTTTGGCTCGATCGCGTCGATCGCGTCACAACAACTGGCATTTACGGCTGCCCCTATCTCGTGCTTATTGTTACTGAATTTAGTCAATCGCCGCCGTCTCGATAAAGAGACATTAAGAGCAGCAGATACTAGCATTGCACATCTCGACCAGCGAATCTCTGACGAGATCAAAGTCCTCGATCAGCAAGTTCGTACCCTTCCCAGCTTTGTCGATCTTGCCAGCGTTCGGAAAACAATTCAACAGCGACACGATAACGCGATCGCACAATTACAGCACAATGTTTCGAGTCGGATTAGCGCGATCGAGGAGCGAGACTTTGATCAGCTTGAAAAAGAACTGGCATATCTCAAAAGCAAGTACTCTCAACTCTCGGAATCTTTGGCAACCGTTTCACAGCAGTTAGGACGACTCGCGACGAACAATCGAGTCGAGAGCGCGGAAACTGCGATCGTAGAATTGCGTTCTGGAGTGGAATACCTTCAAAACAAGCTGACCGAAGTTGCAACGACTCAGAAGCAAGTGATTCCACGTGTGATGCAAGATGAAATTCATCAGATTCATCGACGATTGAATCGTTTGCCTCAGCCATTTGATGCAACCGCACTAAAACAAGAAGTCGATGGATTAGTGAAAGTCGTTGGTGAGCTAGTTTCTCGGCGGGATTTAGCAAAATTGATGGCTGAGATTGAGAAGATCAAACAACAGCATCAGAGCTTAGAGCAGACCGTTGCACCTTTGCGATCGATAAACAGTATCATGCGAAAGCAAATGGATACTCTCTCAACCTGGATGACAACCGGACATCCTGGAGCACCGATGGTAGATGTTGAGAAGCTACAAGCAACAGTCACACACCTTGAAGATCGCCTTAATACTTTTTCAAGTGGTGCGAATTTAGCTGAGCTACACACTGAGATGCAAACAATGATCAATGGACATTTGAGCCATTTACAGGAGCAATTCGACAGTGTGCAGCAACATACTCAGAACCTCGATCGACAACAAAAGCATTTGTCAGAATGGATGACCCGCCTGCCAGAAATGCTTGATGCAAGTGCACTTCAGACTCAAATTAAGTACCTAACTTCACGGTTAGAAGTCACGGAAAGTCAGCTTGCAGAGATTGCTACTTCTGCTCAGTCTGAGTATGAATTGCTGTTTAATTTGGCACAGAATACTGATCCGTTTGAGAATACACGGACAGTCTTGAAGCAAGCACTCGAAACGGCGAAATCGCGGGTGATTGTCGTTTTTCCTTATCCCGATCGCGCCACACTCGATGATGAACTGCTTCAGAACTTTCAAACGTTCCTCGATCGCGGCGGTTCACTCGACATTGGCTGGGGACATTTAGGAGATGAACAAGCCGCACAGCAGACGCGATACATTCACGATCGGGAAACTCCATCGATTCCAAAGAACTTTCTCAGAAAGGTTCTCGGACAGTTAACCCAACTCAAGCGCAACTATCCATCACAATTTCGCTTCAAAGTATTGGGAACCAGCGAGAATTTCCTGGTATGCGATTCAACCTACAGCATTCTGGGACTGCATCCGGTTACTACTGCGAGCACTGCTTTTCCTGAAATGGCGATCGGGCTTCGCACTCAAAATTCAACTGTGATTCAAGGTTTGATCGATCGCTTTGATCATCCAGTGCTAGAAAACAATGCGATCGCTTATCTCAATCGAGCAATTACTCGCTATGAAATGGGCGATCGAGCAGGCGCGATCGAAGACTACACAACTGTGATTAAACTTGATGCAAAACAGAGTGTCGCGTATAACAATCGTGCCTTAGTGAAGTTTGAAACCGGAGATCATGCAGGTGCGATCGCGGATCTCAATCGTGCCATTTTGATCGAGGGTCGTAATCCGATTGTGTACTGTAACCGAGGGGTGATTTGGTTGCAGATTGGTGAAAAAGTGAATGCGATCGAGGATTTTAGCTATGCGATTCAAGTCGATCCTACTTGTCTAAATGCGTATGTGCAAAGAGGTCTAGCCCGCCTGAGATTCGACAACAAACTTGGTGCGGTCGATGACTTTACTGCAATGCTAACGATCGATACTCAAAATGCTGTGGCTTATTTTCATCGCGGATTAGCTCGGAGCACGATGAATGATAAAACGGGTGCCATTCAAGATTTGAAAGAAGCAGCTTGGTTGTTCTCGGTGCAAGGAGATCAAGCGAAACATCAACATGCGATCGAAGCGATTCACAAACTGCGGAAACGCTTTGTTCACACAGAAGTTCCAAGTCTGCGATTAGTGCAAGAAGCCTAGAGTAGAATCCATCCTTGTTTTGCACCGAGAATAACAGCCTCGGTTCGGCTCGAAACATCTAGCTTACTAAAAATCGAACTGATGTGAAATTTCACAGTATGTTCCGATAAATTGAGATGTTGCGCGATCGCTTTATTTCCCAGTCCTTCCGCTAACATCGTCAGAACTTCAACTTCTCGCGGTGTGAGCGGCATCGGTTCAGACGATCGGACTGTCGGCACAAACATCGAATCAATCAACTCAGGATGAAGGACGCTTAACCCTGCTGAAGTAGCTTTAATCGCTTCTGTGAGTTGTTCGCGAGAAACATCACTCGGCAGAATCGAGCGAATTCCAGCTTGTAGAAATTCAGCGATCGCAGAACTATCATCTAGCAATAGAACAATCGGAATTTCAACTTCAGAAACATCTGACATTGCATCTTGTTCGAGTAAAATCACCGTCGCATCAGAAGCATCGATCGCAGAAGAAATCGAAGCAGGACGGATTGCACTTCCAGCGATCGCTAAATCTGGGGTGAGAAGCGCTGTAAGTCCTGCTTGAGTCACGATCGATTGAGCAATGATAAACACGCGAATCATGCGGCTTGTGGCTCACTGTGTCGGCTTTCTAGAATAACGTTTCGGCTCAGATGTTGCCCACCTCGCAGAAACTCGATCGTGATTCCATCCCCGACATTCGAGTTTTGTAGAATCCAGAATAGTTCATTCTGCGATTGGAACACAGTGCCACGAACTCCGATCAGAATGTCTCCAGGCAACAATCCCGCTTTCTCGGCTGAGCCATGAGGCTCGATCGCAGTAATTAACAATCCATAAGCTGGACGGCGATCAATGATCACGCGAACAAACTGAAGCTCCACACCAAGATAAGGAACATTGCCCATGTTATTCAGGAATTGTTCGACTGTTTTGCTTGGAATCGCAAGCCCTTTACCATTCACGATCATGGTATTGATGCCGATCGCTTCCCCTTTCGCATTCGCTAATAAACCGCCAGAATTACCCGGAGCTAATTGAATATCAGCTTGAATCCACGCATTCTTAGACTCGATCGTATGAATAATCCCTGCGGTCACTGCACCAATCCTTCCGCCTGGATGTCCCACCGCAAACACCAATTCTCCAACCCGTAGCTGCTCAGAATCACCTACAGTAGCCACAGGAAGATCCGTTGCATCAATCTGGAGCGCAGCTAAATCACGCTGTGAGTTTCGACCTTTCACTTCGGCTGTGAAGGTTCGACCATCTGAGAGTTCAACGATCGCATCTTGTCCCCGCACAACATGATTATTGGTAATGATCAATCCATTCGATCGCCAAATCACGCCTGAGCCAAATTCCCGTCTTCCGACACGAACTTGCACGGTCGATCGACGCATCGGCTCGACAATTGCCGCAAAGCTTTCTGTGAGTGACATTAGCCATTCCTCCCTGGTCTTTCTCCAACAATGATGGTTTTTTCCGTCAGCACCCCGCCCCGAACAATCTTTGCAGTTAACGGTTGCCCAACTTGCTCAGAACTCAGCATTGAGTGAACATCGGTGACATCCTCGATCGCGTTATCGTTCAACGCTACTAAAATATCTCCAAGCAACATTCCCGCATTGTCCGCAGGCGCATCGGGTTCAACGCTAACAATGATTACACCGCCAGGATTCGAGAGATTCAGCGATCGACAAAGTGCTTCCGGTAATCGAATCGCCTGCATTCCTAACCCTAGATATCCGCGTGCAATTCGTCCGGTTTGGAGCAATTGATCTAACACTCGATCGACCATTGCTGCTGGAATCGTTAGTGGGAACTGTCGCGCACCTGCTGTATTAATTCCGAGCACTTGTCCTTCAGGATTAATCAATGCACCACCGGAAAAGCCCGGATACATCATGAGTGCAGGTTGAATCAATTGTGCGATCGTACTTCTCGATCGTCTGCCATGGCGATGATGATCAGGTCTACCAGAATGCTGCCAGCCTTCGCTAATCGAACTGATGATCCCCATGCTGGCACTGGTTGAACCTTCTGCGCTTCTAGAGACAGCGAGAACAATCTGACCAACTTTGGTTTGAGTAGAATCAGCAATTTCAGCCGTGGGTAGATCGATCGATTCGAGGCGGAGAACGGCGATATCCATTGTCGAATCTCGTCCCGCGATCGATGCCGATGTCGATCGACCATCGGGCAAGATTACATTAATTTCTTCGTCTTGCTGAATCGTGTGATCAGCCGTGATGATTAAGTTCTTGCGCCAGTGAATGCCACTAGAGGTGCGTCTTCTGCGGGCGTTGACAGCAACGATCGAGCGAGATGCTTTTTCAACCGCATCTGATAGCTGATTCGAGAACGCTAACGCTGTTAATGTTGAATCTGTCATAGAGTTTAGGTAAACGATGTCCTGTTTTCAGAATGCCGTAACCTCTATCCAAGCAGCATCGGAGATTCGGGTAGAACTTGACCTAGCCATTTGTCTAGGTCAAGTCCTACCCACGCACTAAATCCTGACGATGCGGGGTTTTTCCATTGAGAGGAAATAGGAGGGACTGGGCACCCTACACCTGTCACTCTATATTCAGAACTATGAATCGCATCGCACTGTGTCTGGGAATCGCCGGGGCTGGATTGTTTGCGTTTGTCGATCGCGTTCAGGCTCAAGCCGTTGTACCCGATGGAACGCTCAATACGATCGTCAACTCCAGCGGCGGTAATTTCACCATCACAGGCGGCACTTCAGGAGGAAGCAACCTTTTTCATAGCTTCCGAGAATTCTCAATTCCCACAGGCGGTTTCGCTTACTTTAACAATACAGGCGCAGTGCGAACCATCTTTAGTCGCGTCACAGGTACAACCGCCTCTAGCATCAATGGCATCATCGCGGCGAATGGCAATGCCAGCCTATTTCTCCTCAATCCCAATGGAATTCTGTTCGGACCAAATGCCAGTTTGAGCATTGGCGGATCGTTTATCGGGAGTACAGCCAGTGGCATCCGGTTTGATAATGGTGCGGAATTCTTAGCAACTGAAACGCCATTACCCGCGCCGCTTCTCACGATCAGTGCTCCAATCGGTCTACAAATGGGCAGCAATCCGGGCACGATCGCGCTTCAATCTCAGCTTGAGGTAAATCCTGAACAAACTTTGGCGTTAATCGGTGGCGACATTGCAATCCAAGATAGTTATCTTTATGTTCCTGATGGTCACATTGAGCTAGACAGCGTTGGTAGTAATGGCTCTGTGTTGATCGCTCCTAGTACGACAGGTTGGACATTTGGCTACGGTAATGCGGCAACCTTTCGGAATATTGCTGTAAATGAAAGCTTTGTAGAAGTGAGCGGCGATGGCGGCGGAACGATTCAACTTCGGGGTAACAAAGTCGATGTAACAGGCGGAGCGCAGATTTACACTCTGACTTATGGAGCGCGATCGGGCGGTGGGGTCACGGTTCAAGCTGCCGAGTCGGTAACGGTCGCTGGTCTGAACAGTCAAAATGTTGGAAGTGGATTTTTCGCAGGCATTGTTTCAGGAAGCGGGAATGGTGGTGATCTAACGATTAGCACACCATTATTTAGCGTCGTCGAGGGTGCACTGGTGGGTGTAGAAGCGTTTGGAGGTCAAGGAAACCTCGGTCGCTTGACGGTGCGGGCGGATCGCCTTGAAGTGTTAGGCACTTCAACGGATGGAAGGTTTTCTAGCGTAGTTTATAGCCTGGTTGACCAACCTGCTCAAGGACGAGGAGGAGACATCACCCTGAATGTGCAGCATCTACAAGTGGGTAAAGGCGGTAGAATTTACGCAGAAACCGGAGCATCGGGTCAGGGCGGCAATCTTACAATTAATGCTAGATCCATAGCGGGATTTGGCAACCCTCAAGTGCCGAACTCGCGATCGAGTGTGATCGGCGTTGCGGCGAGAGCGACAGGAAATGCTGGAATCGCCACGATTACAACAGAGCAACTGACTTTAACCGACGATACTCAAATTTATGCGGGAACCAGTGGTGCTGGGAATGGAGGCAGTTTAAAGATTCAAGCGACTGAAATTTATGCCGATCGCGCCAATGCTACAAGCGGATTTTCGACCGGGCTAAATTCGTCGGTTGCAGCGGGAGCGACTGGAAATGCTGGAGCGATCGAGGTTCAAGCTCAGCGGCTAACGCTGCTCAATGGTGCTCAAATCTTTGGTGGCACCGCTGGAGTTGGAAACGGGGGTCGAGTGACGATCAAAGCCGATGAAATTACCGCAGTGGGAGTAGGAACAGAAGCAATTTCTGGAATCGTGTCGAGTGGAATCACTGCCACGATTAACCGAACGGCTCAAGGTAACGCTGGCAATCTAGAAATTGAAGCCGGGAAACTGAGTTTGAGTGCGGGTGCTGAAGTTTCAAGTAGTGTATTGGGCACTGGAACTGGCGGTGATATCACCATTCGAGGTCAGGAAATTCTTGCCACTGGTCGAGATTCTGGCATTTATGCAACTGTTAATCGAAGCGGGACAGGAAACGCTGGAAGTATCACGATCATGAGCGATCGCGTCGTTGTCAAAGACGGAGCAGAAGTCTCTTCCAGTACGTTTGGTGTGGGCAATGCTGGATCAATTCGGATGCAAGCGACTGAATCGATTCAAGTCGATCGGGGCATCATTTTAAGCGGCGTGGGTAAAAATGGAGTGGGACAAGGTGGGCAAATCAATCTTCAGACTCGACAACTGCAATTAACCAATCGCGGCAACATTACGACAGAGGCTCTTGGACAGGGCAACGCTGGAGAAATTCTACTAAGAAGCAATACAGCATCGCTAGAGGCAAGTTCTGAAATTTCGACCGCGAGTAGTAACGCTGGAAATGCAGGCAAAATCAGTATGACAACCGACTTGCTGACGCTAGATCAATCCAAAATTACGAGCAGCAATACGGGCAGCGGCAATGCGGGAACAGTAGATTTAGCAGTCAGCGATCGCTTTGTAGCTCGTGGCGGAACGATTTCGACTTCAACGATCAACGGGATCGGCGGCACAATCAGTCTGAGTGCCAATCAAGTCGAACTGCAAAATAGTCAAATCGATAGTAGTACTTCGGGGCGTGGCAATGCTGGAAAAATCACGCTGAACGCGAATAGTGCAGCTTTACGGCAGAGTCAGATGAGTAGTCAATCGACAGGTAGCGGGAATGCTGGGACGCTCTCGATTTTTACTTCTACATTAGCGATCGATCAAGCCTCAACGCTTTCCACTGCAACGACGAATGAGGGGCAAGCAGGCGATGTTTTGATTCGATCCGATCGCGTTTCTCTGCGCGACAATTCCCAAATCACAAGCCGCAGTAGTGGAACTGGGAATGGCGGCACGATCGATGTCACAGCGAACCGTTTGTCGCTTGATCAAGGTTCTGCTTTGAATGCTCAAACCGCTTCGGGCGATGGCGGCAATATTTTTCTATCGCTTGCGAACTTGCTCACCCTGAACAATCAGAGTCTAGTTTCTGCTGAAGCAGGGGGGATCGGGAACGGCGGTAACATCACGATTCAAGCCGATTACATTTTGGGTTTGGGCAATAGTGATATTGTTGCAAACGCTTTTCAAGGACGCGGCGGGAATATTGGAATTACTACGCAAGGCATCTTCGGATTTCAGTATGGCGACCAACTCACGCCGAACAACGACATCACTGCAAGTTCTCAGTTCGGTATCAATGGTAGTGTTCAGATTAATGTTTTGAGCCTTGATCCGAACTCTGGCTTGGTCGAGTTACCCGTGGCAGTGATTGATCCGAATCAGCAAATTGCAAAAGGCTGTCAATCAGTTCAAGACAGTAGCTTTATTGTTTCGGGTCGGGGCGGACTGCCCACAAATCCGCTAGAAAATATCAGCCCTGCGCCTGTGGTCTGGGGTGATGTACGATCGCTTTCTCCAGTTGGGCAGTCAGCCATTCAACCTATTCAGGTTTCAGCGCCGTTAATGGAAGCCAGCACTTGGCGACGCAATCCTACCACGGGTCAAGTAGAACTAATTGCAGAACGATCGATGCCAACGTTGATGGCGACTTGTGCAGGCATTACCCAATAACGGGTATGGTGCAGTTTCTTAGAGAGTATTGAAAGCGTGTTGTTCATTGCGCTCACCCGCCCCGGAATAAAATTCGGGGCAAGTGATGCAGCAAACGATTACGTTTCAGACACTCTCTTAGTTCGGTTGTCCTTTGATGCGGATTAGTTCAGTCAGAATGCTTTCTAAACCTCCATTTACATTGATGTGTTCGATTTTCTCAGCAATGCGCTCTAACACTTCGAGTTCTTTTAGCCGCAGTGCCACCGGGTTATCTTCCATTACCTTTGCGGTGTTTAACATACTGCGAGTGGCAGCGGTTTCTTCCCGACGACGCACCACATTCGCCTGAGCTGCTTTCTCAGCTTCGACCACTTTTCCGAGAATCGCTTTGATTTCTCCAGGCAAGATAATGTCTTTGACTCCGATCGATTCCACTTCAATTCCGTAATCGACTACTTTAGCGCGAATGTAGTCGGAAATCGTCGTATCGATCGCACTTTTATCCTCTAGCAATTGATCGAGCGATCGCGTTCCGACCGCAGACCGTAAGCCGAATTGAAGCTCTTTGTATAAAAAGCCGGAAATATCGACTAGCGTTGTTTTTGCGCGAATCGGATCAGCAAATCGATAGCCTGCTGTGAGATTCAACCGCAGTGGAACTTTATCTTTGGTAAGGATTTCTTGCCCAGAGACTTCGATCGATTGCAGGCGAAGATCGAGCGATTCGGTTTTAATCGATCGACCAAATTTCCACCAAGTATGTGTTCCTGCCGTCAGTGGTTCTTGAAGCACACTATCGAGGTAGAGCAGTCCAATGTGCTGTGCTGGAACTTCTAATGTGTGCAGCGATTCGTGACTGAGCATTGATACCTCGATCGAGCCTGTGACTAGTTCTTTCACCAGTCGTACAGGTAGTTTCGGTTCGGCTTCAATGTCTACGATTTCAATTTCGACACCTTTCCAAAAGAGCTTGCGGCTTGAAGGGGGAACCAGTTCGATCGCTTTCGATTGATAGCGCACGATCGCAGTTTGATTGCTGCTTAGTTGCACTAACTCACAATAAGTTGTCACAAAGTCAGGATGCTGATCAATCAGGACATCGACTAAGGGAAACTGAGGATTCGGAACAATTTTGCTGAGCGATCGTACTTGAATTTTGCGGTTAAATGTCCAGAACGCATATTCTCCCGATTCGAGCGGACGCACAAAGTTATCTTGCACATAGAGCAAGCCAATTTCAGCTTCGGAAACTTGGATTTTTAGAAGATTGTCGATCGCAATTCCTCGGACTTGTTGAACTAATGCGATCGGGAGTTCAAGCTGTTGATCTAAGTTGAAACGGTGAACTTCTACTTCAGCAAACCCGCGCCAAAACGCCTTTAATTGATTCGGAGCGACACTAATCCACTGTTGTCCCGCTTTCACGAGCGCGACCTCATTGAACGCAGTTTGTACTACAACTAAGTGCGCCTCAAGTTCAGCACGATGCGATCGTAAAAGAAATTCTAAGTTGGGAATTTTCGCTTCGGGTTGAGCTAGATCGTAATTCACCACGCGCCAGCGAGTCGCCCACGAACGGCGATAGGTTCCGGGCTGTAGGATTTGCTGGAAATCATCGCGGTAGTATAAAACACCGCGATCGCTCTCTTTGATATAAAACGTTTTGAACATCGTCTATTGACCCGCTCGTCATACTACATATACTACATCAAAAATTGAAAACCCCACAAGATTTGTGTTCACAGATCCAGAGCGGGCGATCGCGCTCTGGACGCTGGATTAAGAGAGCCATCCCTCAGATACGCTGTGCTACGAACTGCAAGCAATTCAAAGCAGAGACATACTCAAGCGAAAAGGAAACGACGATCGCACAAGCCTTTCAACTGTTGCTGAATCGGGTTGATTCAGCCGAACACGAACCTTGCGGGGCAGTAGAGTAATGTGGAGTCGAACCACAGGGATTTCTCCCTTTACCAGAAGTGTCAGTTTGGCGAACTGCTGCCCGATAACCTAGGGCGGGGTGGTAGAAAGTGCAGGAGTTGAACCTGCATCCGATCGATGTTCAGTCGATTGCCTCTTCCGATTGGGCTAACTTTCGGGTGTTTGATACAGGACTCGAACCTGTAACGCATCGATTTCAGTCGATTGCTCTTCCAATTGAGCTAATCAAACAGCGGGTTAAATCTCTGGCACTGTGACACACGCTGGCATCGAATCGATCGCGTGACAGTTCGGCATTGAGAACCGAAACCGCTACAGAAACCTTTGTTTCTTCCCTATTGGAGACGCTAACACAAAAATCAAGGTTTGGAGATGAAATGAACCCAGAAATTACCATCTGGGATGCACAAACGCTCGATCATCGTATAGGAGTAGTGCAGCGACTCACCTTTGTTGTTGTTGCCGCTTGGATCGTTGAGGTCGTAGCCCCACCAAAACCATTCTCCATATGGATCGTGAACTGAAAAGCCGAGTTCGTCGTAGCCAACGACCGCAACAATGTGACCAAAATCGGTGAAATAGCCATGAATCACAACCGGATTGCTATCCGCTAACCAGGAGCGCACTTGTTCGATCGTGGCATCGGTTCTAAACTCATCGCGCATTCCATAGTCTTGAACAATCTTGACTAAATCATACGGATTGTGGCGACTGTAACCCCGACGAGTGGCATAGTTATACAGTTCATCCTCGAATTGTCCCGCCATTTCTTTGCGAGCGGCTCCAAGATAGCGCAAACACATCGCGATCGAGGTGACATTACAAGCGCCGTCTGGATTTAGAACATTGTCCCGCTGCGACTTGTAAGGAATTTCCAGCTTGATTTTGGCGGGAAGCGTGCGGGGGAAAACTTGCGTTTCGCGAAAAATCTTGACGTGCTTACCAAAGGCGTACCAGACATTCGTATCTTTGAATGTGTCTTTGCTGAAAAAGCAGCGGACATGACCTCGATCGATAGTATACGAATCAATTTGAAATTCTCGACCCGCTTCGATCGGTTGCTTTTGGTCTTCGGGCAGTTCAGACGATTGAATCGGTTTACGCTTGAGAACGGTATTGGTTTCAATTCGGAGGGTCAGCGGCATTGAGAGCATCCCTTACAGATTAACGACTGTTGTAAATTGCTTCCCTAGCATTCCCGATTTTTCCGAACAGCAACTTCGTGATTTTTCGGGAATAAAAATTGAAATTTACCCCGCTTCTCTTGCCTAAACGAGCACAGTACTGAATCATAAATAGGTTGGGTCGCTATCCTAGAAGGACGCGCTGTAAGGCTGAGGAAATATGAACGCAACCGTCGCTGAATTAAAAAATCGCTTGGAAGCCGCGTTGGTGTCGGCGTTTGGGGCTGAGTGGGCAGGAACCGACCCGATGCTGGTTCCAACAAGTAATCCGAAGTTTGGGGATTATCAGGCGAATGTGGCGATGTCGTTGGCGAAACGATTGGGTCAGCAGCCAAGAGCGATCGCACAACAAATTATGGAGAATTTGCAGATTGATGATCTGTGTGAAGCACCGTCGATCGCGGGTCCTGGATTCATTAATCTGACGCTGAAACCCGCTTATCTTCAGGCGCAATTGAGCGAAATGGCGGGTGATTCACGCTTAGGAATTCCACCTGTCAAAGATCCGAAAAAAGTGATTGTTGATTTCTCCAGTCCGAATATTGCGAAAGAAATGCACGTTGGACATTTGCGATCGACGATCATCGGTGATTCAATCTCCCGAATTCTAGAATTTCAAGGACACGACGTATTACGCCTCAACCATGTCGGAGATTGGGGCACTCAGTTCGGAATGTTAATCACCTATCTCAGAGAAGTTGCACCGGAAGCACTCACCACCGCAGATGCTCTAGATTTGGGTGATTTAGTAGCGTTTTATAAAAAGGCGAAACAGCGATTTGATGAAGATTCAGAGTTTCAGGAGAAATCGCGTCAAGAAGTAGTGCGATTGCAATCGGGTGCAGAAGATACTTTAAAGGCTTGGCGATTGTTATGTGATCAATCTCGTCGAGAATTTCAGATCATCTATGATCTGCTAGACATTCACATCACAGAACGGGGAGAGTCTTTTTACAATCCACTTCTGCCGCAAGTGGTCGAAGACTTAGAAAAATCTGGCTTGCTGGTAGAAGATCAAGGCGCGAAATGTGTGTTTCTCGAAGGCTTTACCAATCGTGAAGGTAATCCGTTGCCTTTGATTATTCAAAAGTCGGATGGGGGTTATAACTATGCGACGACTGATTTAGCAGCAATTCGGTATCGGGTACAGCAAGATCATGCCGATCGCTTAATTTACATTACCGATGCTGGACAAGCGAATCACTTTGCTCAAGTCTTCCAAGTTGCCCGTCGAGCGGGATGGATTCCCGATACGTTGGAAGTCGTTCATGTGCCGTTTGGATTGGTGCAGGGTGAGGATGGGAAGAAGTTAAAAACGCGATCGGGAGATACGGTTCGACTGCGGGATTTGCTAGATGAAGCGATCGATCGAGCAAAAGCCGATTTAGAAACTCAACTTGCAAACGACGATCGACATGAAACCGAAGATTTTATCAATCATGTTGCCAAAACGGTTGGTATTAGTGCTGTCAAATATGCTGACTTGAGCCAGAATCGTACCAGTAACTACATCTTCAGCTTCGATAAGATGTTGGCACTACGAGGCAATACAGCACCTTATATGTTGTATGCCTATGCTCGAATTCAAGGCATCAGTCGTAAAGGTGGCATTGATTTTAGTCAACTTGGTTCTAATGTTCAATTGGCGCTAGAACATGAAGCAGAGTTAGCTTTAGCAAAATATCTGCTCCAGTTTAGTACTGTTTTATCGGAAGTTGAGCAAGATCTATTTCCGAATCAGTTGTGTGATTATTTGTTCCAACTGAGTCAGAAATATAATGTGTTTTACGATCGTGTTCCTGTTCTACAAGCGGAAGAACCCTCTCGAACTTCTCGATTGGTATTGTGTGATTTGACAGCTAGAACTCTGAAGCTCGGATTATCGTTGCTGGGAATTCAGGTATTGGAGAGAATGTAAAATGACAACATTAGAGCAAGTTTTAACCGTTGTGAATCAGCTTTCAGAAATCGATAAACTGCGCCTAGTTCAACAGTTAATAGCAGAAATGGATTTGACGAAGTTAAGTCGATCACAGCCCTCGAAAATCTCCTCATTCGGAGTTTTGGCAAAACTTGGAAAGGCTCCCTCCAAATCAGAAATTAATCAAACTCGTCAAGAAATGTATGCGAATCTTGGCGAAAATTTATGATGCAAGCAGTTGCAGATTTTCAACAATGCTGATTCGGAAAGCGATCGACACCGACTTCACCTCAATCTGGACAATCTTCAAGACCGTGATCGAACCCGGTGATACCTATGTTTTCGCTCCCGATACGAGCCGCGAAGATGCGTTCTCCTACTGGTTTGGAGCAGGAGTCACAGCTTACGTCGCAGAAACAGCAGGTCAAATTGTCGGAATGTACAAGATAGTTCCGAATCAAAGAGATCTCGGATCGCATGTTGCGAATGCTAGTTTTATGGTTGATCCAAATTGTCACGGTCAAGGAATTGGCAAAGCAATGGGAATTCACTGCCTTCAAGAAGCAAAGCGGTTAGGGTACTTAGCGATACAGTTTAACTTTGTGGTGAGTACGAATCATGCCGCTGTTGCCTTGTGGCAGAAGCTAGGATTCTCGATCGTTGGAACCTTACCCAAATCATTTCATCACAAAACTCTTGGATACGTTGATGCTTATGTAATGTATCGCTTCTTAGATAATTAAGCCTCAACTTCTAAAGAGTCCACTGGATAAGCAACACAGCAAAGAGCATATCCCGCTTCTTGATCTGCGATCGATAATGCAGTCGGAGAAGTTTCATATCGAACTTCCCCTTTGCGAACTTTGACTTTACACATTCCACAAGCCCCTGCCCGACAAGCATGGCGGATCTGTACTCCTGCTTGTTCTGCAATTTCTAAAATCGGAGTATCATGCTCGATCAAGACTTGCTGGTCTGACTCAGTAAAGTGAAGGATGGAAGCCGAATTCTTTTGAGTAGAACCTTTTCCATTGCGCTCAACCTGGATAGTGGGTTTAAGTGATTGACCCCCAAAGCTTTCCTCCTGATAGTTCTGCATGGGAAATCCAATGCTCTCTAACAGAGTGCGAATGCTTTGCATAAACTGTTCTGAGCCGCACACGTAAACGGAGCGATCGAGCAAATCGGGTACAACGATCGACAGCATCGATTCAGAAATCCGCCCGATTAGACCCATCCAAGCTTGATGAGTTCGAGTCATCGTGACCGCAAGGCGCAAATTTGGCATCTGATCCGCGATCGCTTCAAGCTCTTTTCGGAAGATAATATCCTCCGGAGTTGCAGCACTATGAAGAAACGTAATATCACAATCCGATAAGGTATCTTGCAGCCAGCGCAACATGGACATCATCGGTGTGATACCACTTCCCGCAGAGATGAACAGTAGCTTTTTTGGAACATTCGGCACACAGGTAAAGCGACCCATTGCACCACCGATGAGCTTAACGCGATCGCCAATTTTAAGATGATCCTGTAGCCAGTTAGAAACCAGCCCGCCAGGAACACGTTTGACTGTGATGCTCAGATGATACGGACGAGTCGGAGACGAAGAAATCGAGTAAGGGCGGATGATCGTTTGATTGTCGATCGTGACTTCGATGTTGACAAACTGACCGGGTAAGTACGCAAACTGAATCGCAGGTTCAGCGACAAAACAAAAGGTTTTCACATCCGGTGTTTCGTTAATGATGCGACAACAGCGACAAACGAGATTTTCATTGTTCCAAGATTGGTTAGAAGGCTCGATCGACATTACATCAGTTAGAGGAGTGAGTTCTTCAACGTGCAAGAACGTTTCTCCAAGCTGAAGTAAATCACCAAGTTGAAGTTGACGCGGTTCTTCCACAGGAATAATCTCACCATTTAAGACAGATCCAGATGCACTGCCGACATCAACAAAGTAGTAGGAACTATCTAGATAAACAATCCGTCCATGAACTCGGCTGACTTCGGGACTCGCAAGCACCAGATCACAAGTCGTATGCCGTCCGATGACCCATTCGGTTTGTTCGGGGTGAGATTTTTCAAGCTGATGAATCTGGAATTCTCGTTGCTCAAAGTTTACTGATTTTAGTGTCAACATGGGGCATCGCCTCTTTTATCCTGAACAGCGAGATTATTGATTAAAGCGTTTGGAAGGTTTCGCGATCGTTCGTGCCACCGTGGTCGCAGTGTGAAGTTCTGCTACAGGAGGCTGTGCAGCAGATAAAATTTCTGGACTGTGCAGCGCGATCGCTTCGATCGTCGAGAAATGTTCAGCATCAGTAATCTGAAGTTCTTGTCTCAGTTGACGGCAAAACTCAAAGCTGCCAGAAGCGGTTACTGTTTGTTGTCGCAGTAAATCGAGAACAACATCACTATAAGTTTGTAGTCGAACTTGTTGCGAAACGCCTTGCAGTACTTTAACCAGCGTATAGATTTCATCGGGGGTCAGTTCATCGATCGATCGACCTTCTAGCAAACTCCGATCGATCGGGAGCTTCTGAAGTTGTTTTCGCAAGCTGATTGCCATGTTCTCCCGCTCGTATTGGCTGCGAGTCCGGCGCAGAGTGCGGTAGAGCCAAAGTGAACCCACCAGAACAATCAATGCGTTGAACGCTAATAAAGGATACGTTGGCAATCGATTCAGAGAAGGACGCGCACCATAAGAGAAAAATGTCCAGAATGACGCGATCGTAAAAATCGTAAAAGCTAAATGCTGAGCTTGTTCTTTAGAAATCGTTCGACCTTTGTGAGTTGGAAGTTTGCGGCAGAACTTTTCTAAGATCATTCCTAAGCTGAATGTGATCGCAATCAGAACAGCAAAAGTGATGAAAACTGCGATCGCTTTTGGAATCGGGATCGCATGATGATAAAGATAAAAGCCTATGTCCAAGACATTTTTAACCTGATCATCCTCGTGTGTCCATGCGCCCGTAAAATAGTAATCCCAGTTTCCGGCATAAAGGAAATAGTAGAGATAAAATGCAATCACCATGCCTAAATATCCGTACTGCACCAGTCTACGACCTGGTTTATTCAACTCAGTCCAATAGCTTTTTTCTGCATCAATATCAAGGCAAGCCGCTTTACAACCCACACAGGCACTTTGTTCTCGATTCGTCTGAGAATCAACAGTACGGCACATCGATTGCGTGATAGCAGATGCAGGTCTGAGATGATTTTGGCTACCAAAGAGCGATCGAGGTCCGGTATAAACCATCTGCACCGGAGCCATCGGACAGAAATACTGACACCAGCTTTTCCCAGCATACAAATAACCGATCAGCATCGCACAGCAAATGGTAGCAAGCAGGAATACTCCTAGCGAAAAGCGATCGGAGTTCACATAGAGAATTCGTAGTCCTAAGCCGAGAACAAATAGCCCAAACTGAACATAGAGATGATTTCGTCCGAGCCAGGACTGCTCACTAATGGTGACGACTTCGCGCCGCATTTCTCCAGTGGTACGATCGACCACTTTTCGCCGTCGTTGAATTCCTAACGCACGTGGCACTTGAGAAAGGAACGACAGCGGACAAATTCGCCGCCAGAATTCGTGCCCCAACACTAACAAGATAAAGATCCCACAAGGAACAATCATCGCCCACCAAATCAAAGCACTCATTGAGAACGAAGATTGTGGTAGGCAAGTTTCTCGAACTTTAATGCACTGTTGCAGGTTTACATGAAATGGACTGGCGAGATTTCCAGGATCAGTGAATGCGGGTGTGATGGGGTCGTAGAACAGCGATGCGATTAACAATAGCCAGCCGAGCGTCAACAACCAGCGAACGCGGTGCATGGTCTTTTCGGGAACTTGATGCAGCATAGAGTTTTGCCTCTTGGAGCAGTACATAGCAATGAGAAGTCAGGGGTAATACCCAATCAATCTGTTGATGCGATAGATTCTTCGCCCCCTAAATTCCCATTTTGAGAAACTTTGAATCGTAGAAAGAACATTGCTAATTGATCAAACGCTGTTAGAGGGTGTTTGAAAAGTATAGAAAGTCTCTTCGCTTCGATTGCCTCCCGCCCTGAAATGGAATTTCGGGCTAATCGTGGAAAGTCTACTGAAGTAGACTGGGAGCCAGTTTCAGTTTCTTAGTCCTTGGCAAAGGACTTTCACCGATTAGCCCGAAATTCATTTCAGGGCGGGGCGTTGTAACGAACGACAACTTTTCAAACATCCTCTTAGTGAATTTGCCAGAAGCGTAACCGTTGATCTGCATTCCAACTCACGAGGTAGTCATGAGCTGGGCTAAATGCGACGTTCTTTGGATTGTCCAGCTTACCCGTCTCTTGCATCACAAGCTGTCCATCTTTTGGAATCCAAGCGCGAATACTCCCGTTACTATGAACTGTCATAATGTTGCGCTTACATTTAGACACTAAAATTGAGTTGGCAGATGCTTCTGGTAGCACTTGGGCAAGCGTTTCACGCTTTAAATCCCACATCATTCCTCGGTCTTTACCAAAGCTAATGAGGGTGTGATCATTGACGATCTGTAGTCCTACAATCTCGTCAGTGTGTCCGGAGAATGTACGATCGACTTGTCCATCTCGGAGATTCCAAACTTGAAGCTTGCGATCGCGGCTTGCAGTGATCAGTTTGTCAGAAATAGCTGGATAAGCGATCGCGCTCACTTCTGATGCAGGAGAATTGAGCGTTCTAATCAAGGTGCCTGTTTGTAGATTCCATTGACGAACTGTTCTGTCTTTACTACTACTGGTCACTATTTTGAGATCCGGACTAATTGCGATCGCAATCACAGATTTTTTATGCCCTGTAAATTGTTGCAGCAATCGACCCCGATTGATATCCCAAAGCTGAAGTGTACCATCTTCGCGACCACTCACTAAAAATCTACTATCTGAACTAATCACGAGTGTTGTAATCGGAACTCGATCATTTGCCAGAGTTGCCGTTTGCTTGCCATCCGGTAACGACCATAACTGTAATCGACGATCGACACCCACACTGACCATCACTTGCTTATTTGGAGCAATGAGTAATCGATCGATCCCGGATTTCATGGACAATTCGCGCAGCATCGTTAAATGGTTCTCTGTCTGTGGAATAATCTGCTGTTCGAGTTGTGAGATTGCGCTTTTCGCTTGTTCACCATAGTTCTGATTTAACTTAGGGATCTGTGAGATCAGAGCACCGCAAAATAGCGCCGCACTCATCGGTAAGAGCACTTTTTGGACAGTGCGTAGACGATTCGGTCGAGGTCGTTGAGAGATACGCCATTGTTTCAAATCAGCTAATACTTCAGAAGCGTCTTGATAGCGATCGCTGACTCGACTTCGCACTAAACGGTTCAGAATCATCATTAAACTAGCTGGAAGAGAGGTCTTTAGGTAATGCTGCCAGTCGAGTTCTCCCGAAATTAAGTCTTGTTTGAACTGTCGGGGATCAGCTTTTGTTAATAAATGAATCATCAAGATTCCCAACGCATAGAGATCACTGCTGATTTGAGGCATTCCTAAGCATTGTTCATCGGGAATATAGCCAGGAGTTCCGAGCAGAGCAGGTTGCTGAGTTGCATTGGTTTTAGAAGCTGCACCGAAGTCAATCAACACAATCTTACTGTCTCGGCGGCGGTAAATTAGATTGCTGGGCGTAATATCACAGTGAATTACACCGTGAGAATGAATGTAGCTCAGGACGGGGAGCAATTGTAGGAGAAGCGCGATCGCTTTTTTCGGACTAAATGGCTTTGGCGAGTTCACCCAAGCGGCGAGTGTATCACCTTCAATGTATTCCTGTACAAGGTAAGTCGAATCCTGCTCATGAGCGTAAGCAAACAGCGTCGGAATCTGAGCATAATTCTGTCCAAGCTGTCCGAGCAAATGGGCTTCTGCTTCAAAGAGTTGACGAGCGGTTTCGATTGAAAGTTTGCTTTGTACAGGAAGTCTAAGCTGTTTCACCACACAGAGAGGATGCTGAGGAAGATACTTATCACGAGCTAGATAAGTCTCGCTAAATCCTCCTGTGCCTAGTTTCTCCAGAATGAGGTAACGCCCGGTTAAGAGTTGCCCAATCATAATTCATCAGCCTCAATGCACAATGCTGAGATGCACAATTCATTTATTGCAAAACGGGTCGAGCAAGTTGCTCGATCGTCAATTTAAAGCAGTTCTAAACTTTGTCGCAGCGTAACGTGCGATTCAGCGAAGTCGTAAGGTTTCTAAATCCGTTTACAAACACTGTGGCGACTTAAAGTGGAGTCGTGAATAAAGTGTCGCTTAAGCTTGGGTGAATGATAGTTAATGGTGAGATGCTGGCATAGATTATAACCACTGATGCCGCGCTTGACTAGATATTCTGCGAGATTTGCCTTAGAAAAATCATTAAATTAATTAGAACTGCATCCTAAAGTTAGGTTCTAATTAAATTCTTGAGCTAAAAAAGTAGAATTACTTATCGAGATGATTTCTAGAAGATGTGACACTCCGTAAAGTGTCACAATGCTTGATTATGATTGAGCCATAATCCTTGAGTCTAAAACTGTTAAATCAGGGCAATCGCGCCAAACTGGGGCGATTTCGCAAACATCATTCAACTGAATGCTTCCACACTCCTCTATGATTCAGGAGTCTGTATTAGTGCGGGTGTAACTGCCAGAGCGTTCCTCGATCGAGGCAACCTAACTCAAGTGAGTGCAACTGAATCGAGTCAACAACACTATATTTCGTAGCGTTTTATCCAGACTCACCCCATTGCAAAACGACGATACTGGCACAGCATTACAATGATCTCACCATTTTGGAAAGCTTCTGAGCTTCAAACTCATCAACTGACCGCGTTTCTAGAGCGATCGCTAAAACCGATTTGCGTTTACAACGATCGAGGCGAAAGAGTTTACATCAGCCAAAGCTTCTTAAATCTGCTACAAACTCAAGCAAATCAAGCTAACTTTTTCGATTGTTTTCGGTCTGAATTTCGCTCGAAATTAGCGAAATTTTGGCAGCGAGCTTCGCAAGGAGAAGCCGTTCAATTCACAATTGAGATGAAAGACGTAAAGGAGACTTTAGAATGTTCCCTAGAATTTGATCAAAATTCAAAATTAATGTTTTTGACAATCGAAAAGAGCGACACTCGTAATCTTACTGAAGCCTACGAGAAAGCAATTTTACAATCGGCACATCTGAACCTTGCAACTGCATTAATTAATTTAAGCGGAGATGTGATTCAGTGTAATGAAAACCTACTGAATTTACTGGGAGCAGATACACAAGAAGCGATTAATCTTGAAGAATTTGTGCACCCAGAAGATCGAAGCAGCGATGAGCAGTCAAAGCGGAATTTACTGGACGGATTGATTGGGTTTTACACGATCGAGAAACGGCTGATTACTAAAAACAATGGAATGATTTGGGTGAATCTGAGTGTTTCATCGATCGAAGTCTTGACGAAGCCATCTGAATCCCAATTTTTCGCCGTGATATTAGAAGATATTACCGAGAATAAAAAGATATACAGCACACTGGTCAGAACCGAAGAAAAATGGAAAACGCTATTCTTAAATAGCCCTTATTTATTTATTCAAACTAGTTACAGCGGACAAATTATTTACATCAGTCCTGCGGTAGAAAGCCTCTTGGGATATCAATCTGAGGAATTGCTCGGTCGCCAAATTAAAGAGCTAATTCATCCCACTAATTTAAATGAAATTGATCTGGCTTTGCAATTGTGGAGCAACAATATTCAGACGAACCCGTCTGGAGTTGAATGGTGGTGGAGAGCCAAATCCAATCGATGGGTCGCGCTGGCGATTCAGGGTCAACGATTTCCCTCAACGCTGGAGATGGATGGGGTCATGATGAGCGGTCATAATATCACCGATCGTAAAGCGTTAGAAATTGAACTAAGAGAGAATGAGGAGAAATTTAGATCGCTGATTGTTAACAGTATGGGTGTGGCATTTCGATGTGATTCTAGTTACATGATGCAGTTTGTTAGCGACAAAATTCAAGCAATTACTGGATATCCAGCCTCGGTCTTTGTCAACAATCAAATCCGATCTTATTTGAGCATTGTGCATCCCGATGACATTATTATTTTGAAAGATTCGTTAATGCGAACGATCCTCGATCGCCATCCGCATTCCATTGAGTATCGAATCATCGATGCGAATGGTGCAATTCGCTGGGTGACTGAACGAAAGCAAGGAATTTTTAATCAAAATGGCTACCTATTGTGTTTAGATGGACTGCTATTAGAGATGAGCGATCGAGAACCGATTAAAGCTGAGCTATCTGATTAGAAACGTGTCAAAAATATCACACATCATCTAATTGATTAAAAGTCAGAAATGATTCACATTCTGGCTTTTTTTGCGTGATGTTTATTATTTGCCTCTCATCAAGCCTTCATAAATCAGTCCTCATCTTCGTCTAATCTTTTATCGAACCCCCCTAGATTTAGAAAGCTTTAGGATAAAATGAGTTTATTGCAAACGAAATGGTTTGTAATGTGAGCGATTTGACCAACAAGTTGCTGACAGATTGTTAGTTCCCTAGTGCTTTGCCCCAACCATTCATTCGCCTTAACTATGAGTCGTGAAGTTCCCGAAGCGGACATTGAAGAGCGGCTGACAAACGCAACAATTAAGCCAGAAGTTGATGCGGCGAACGAGGAACTTCTTCAGTCTGGACTTGATGCGGAAGACTCAACCTCGAATTCAACTGCCCTGCTGAGCCAGGCAGCCCAGCTTTCACCTAAAGCTAAAGTCGCTTTAATCCGCAAGCTCATTGCCCAGCTTGAATCCGATCACATTCAAGCGATCGTTGAATTTGGACTAAAAGAAATCGGCAGTCGGCATCGCCCCGGAACCAGTGCGATCGAACACAATACCCGTCTGTTGCTCAAAAAAGACTACAGCTATCAAACACGCGGACTCACCGAGCCGACGCAATACTTTGTGTATCTGAGACGACGAAAACCAAAGCTCGATCGATATATCGGCGCATTGTTCCACGTTCCTCAAGGCTGTACATTGTCTTACTTTCTTGACACAGAAGAACGCTTGATCTTTAATCCACCGTATAACGTTTTTGAACTTCGAGATAGCAAAACTCCTGGTCTAGTCCAAACGGTTCGCCTGATTTGTCTAGAGCCGCCTCCACCCGATTACACCTTTGATAAACAGCAAAATGATGTTCCCGATATTCAACTCCATTTAGAGTATCTCAACCCCCAAACCTATCAACCACTCTCTAAGCAAACTTATCCCTTTCCGAAATGTATGTACGAGGGCGGCGAACTCGATCGCTATCGCTGGGAAGTCAAAGCGATCGAGCTTTCCCCCGAACTCTCTGTGTCATCTCGTGGCGCTCTGCCGACCTCGGTGGCTGAACCGCTACCGACCGTTGATTCGTCGCCTAACTTCGATATGGAAGCGCCGTCACGCCCAGAGTCGATCGCTTCACCGTTTCCCAATGAAGGGATTTCAGATGAGCCGCAGCGTCGAGTATTGGAAGTACAGCCAAAACTCTTGACCTTTCACCTGTCGAATCAAAGTGATGCAGACGGCATTCTAAAGCGGATTCGGTTGTGGGTGGCTTGGAGCGAGAAAGCAATGCCCCAATCAAGGTGGGAAATTCATCAAGATGCGGGAAGCTACACCTTGATGAATGCTCGATTTAAGCGGCGAATTTTGCGGTTTACGCCTGAATCAGGCACGATCGTATTAGAAAACTCTCTGCCTGTTTTGATGCGATGGTTTCATGATTTGAGCTTAGCAGTGTCTCAGTCGCAAAATCGAAGACAATACAGTGCAGCACAGTTAAAACTTGCACATACGCTGTTTATTGAGATGAGTTTGCCGCAGACTGATCCAGCGATCGTGTTAAAAAAGCTGTTCGGCGTTGATTTTTCCAAAGCTGCAAAAACTTAACACACGGGTATACAGCATCTCGATCCAATGCTTCAATAGGGAGGTTCTTGAGAATTCAAGAATTGAAATGACCGAAACTGTATCAAGTGGAGGATTTTCGATGCAAATGGTTGCAATCTCCCAAACGGCTTTAACGACGATCGCAGGTGAACCCGCCGTTCCGTTAGCTGCAATGCCCAAAAGCTGGCAGCGGATCGCCGCAGGAAGCTGGATGAGCGAACCGCGTGTGTATACCGCAATGGCGCAAGTTTTTCTAGCAAAGAATCAACAAGGCAGCATTCTTTTTACAGAGCGCTCCGACAGTCAGCATCTCAAGAATGCGTACTGTGAAGGAAATGGACGATTAGCCTGGGAAGCCGTCACCCATTTCGGGGAGGCATTTTTACCAGAAAACTATCCAGATATTGAGCAAATTCGTGCAGCGGTTTATACCCGCGACACTCAGCAGAAAGAATGCACTGCATTAGTTGAGATTGTCAGTGCTCTGTTTGATGAACTGGGCTACGATGTTCCTGCGACTTTCTATTGGACATTTTTGCATCCGCTAAAACGATCGAACTTGTTTGAAGTCCGATCGTTTCGCTTTAGTGAGCAAGATCTTGATGTTGCTCGTAAGTTCGATGCGATTTTACATGGTGGCTATGTGTCGATGCTGAGAAGATTGATCGACAGTATTTCAAGTCAGCATGGTTACTTCTTTGAGCATGGCTGTGGTTGCGAAAGTCATTTAGCCAAGCTGAACACATGTGATTCACCCTTTCACTATACGATTCCTAGTGAAGCTCGAAGAAAGACGCTGCGGGCGTTTTTCTGGAGTGTGATGGAGGAATACTTGTTGTTTGAACTGCGATCGGCAACCCGATTAGTTTATGCAGATCACTTAGATCTGTAAGCACCCAATGGAATGCAGGTTAGAGATCGCCTGCATTCCGGTAAATTTGCCATTCGTTACTATTGCGGTAGAGCAAAGAACCGCGATCGGTAATACAGATCGCAACAGACGCATCTTTGCAAGGTCCGCGAAAGAGCGTTGCTTGATCCTGTGAAGAGCCGCTTAAATCATGCTGATTGCAGGTAATTCGCTCTTCAACGACGATGAATATTTTCTCGATCGTTTCACAATAAGCTTGAATCGCTGCAAGACTGATTCTAATTTCTGCTACACAGTCTTGTGTCGGTAGAGTCTTGGCAAATTCCAGCGCAGCATGAATTTTCTGGCTGAGTGTTTGCGCTTTGGTTGAGACTGGCTTTTCAAGTGCTCGAATCATTGTTGCTCCGTTCGTTTGACAGTTTGAAGAAATGGTGAGCACCCTGATCCTCTCCGTCAACTGGATCGGCACATTAATGCCCGATCGCACAATGCACAGTGCAGATCAGGTACATTGCAGCCGCGAAAACTGGAACGAAAATTAGAGATTGTAGAGAGCGATATCGAAGTCTAGCCATTTCTCTTTCCTTGGGAGAAGTGAACAATATTAAGGTCGAACCGTTACAGAAACTTTGAGTTCAAAAGGCGCGAAGCTTTGATCCTTGGCTTGCCCTGTTAGAATCACGGTATAAGCCCCTGCCATCGGAAATGTGATTGCAGTGCGAATCGCTTCATGACCTTTTTGGTGACCCTCGATCGGCTTTGTCGAAAGCGGTAACTGTTTCGCGATCGCTCGATTTTGCGAATCATACACTGCAACCTGACAATCACAATTCGCTGGGGAAATCATTTCTCCACCATTCCGCATCAACATAAACCAAGTTTCCGATGGCTTGTTTGCGTAAGGAAGATCATTCGGATCAAAATGAACCATGACCGCAACATTGTTATTGCTGATCAGTTTCTGATGAGCACTTGAATTCGGAACCGCGATCGATGCGATCGCGATTCCACCGACTGTTAAGCCGAGAATGGGCAGGATTTTATTCATGACACTTTCCTTATGGGGCACGAGTCGCAATGGTTTTGACTGGTTCGGATTGAGGCAGCATTGGAGCATCTTCGATCGCAATTTTTAGCAAAGCTGGATCAGGTTCATACCGATTGACCATGGCTTGCTGTAACAATTCCTGCACAGGCAAACTGTGATAAAGCGGTGTTCCCTCTAAAGCTTTGATTGCATTGATCGTGCCTTGCCAATCTTCAGCAGATTTCGCGGACTTCGCTTGATTCAACAATTGAGCTTGTTTTTTCCATTGCTGTTTGAGTTCCACGCCGCGATCGTGCCATTGACTCGATTCGGGAATCTTGTCGATTAGCGCGATCGAGGTTGTGACTTCGGCTTGCTGGAAATGATTCGTCGCTTGTCGAACCAGTTCTTTTGACCAATCTTCCTCAAGCTGTTGAGCCACTTCATAGTGCTGACTGTTCTTGGGAATGCTCGCGACTGTCTCAACTGCCGCCGTTAATTGATCGCGACTCGCAGCAGATTGAGCACGATTGAGTAACTGAGAGTAAGTGGTTTCAACTTCTTTCGGTAACTCGGTCGGCTGTTTGTTGACTTGGAGTTTTTCCAGTTCGCTCCATTGCGGTTTGGAATTGGCTTCTGGAGCGAGATTAATCGGTTGAACTTCGGTCGATCGACAATTGTTCTTTGCATCAGAACCTTTGTCACAGGACGGAGCCGGGGTTTCTGATCCTGTGGCTTCTAGAGCAGTGTTGATCAACAGTGTAGAACAAAGAACCATACTGCTGCTGGCGAGGATTCTCACATTCGTCGATCGTAGATTGAACCGCGATCGACGATGTTTAGACCGAATGGTTCTGGTGGAATAAACCGGGTTATTAGTTGAAAGTGTCAAGGCTCAATATCTCCTTAAAGGAACAACACGCATCACTGTGAATCGAACTAGGGCGAGCTTTAAAGCTTCTTCGCTCCGATTCTGCCTCGCCCTGAAATGAATTTCGGGCTAACCGACGAAAGTCTACTGAAGTAGACTCCGAAACCATTTGCAACACTCTTAGTCCATTTCAATGAACTTGCGTCGATTAGCCCGAAATTCTATTTCAGGGCGGGCTGTTGCAATGAACGAAGACTGCTCAAATATCCTCCTAGACAAGTTTGAAATCTGCGGCTGAGAATTGTCCTAAGTTTGCAAGTCCAGCATCGCCTCGCTGATTGGTGAGGTTTGCCAAAACACTGAGGTCGCCGCCGTCACTGAGATCTTGGGAGTACGCTAACCGAGTTAAACCAAGCGTGGAATTGAAATAGACAAACACACCTTCATCAGCGGTGATCTTGTCATTGTTGGCGATCGCACGCGCTGCTGCGCCTGCTGCCGGAAATGGATCAGTTAAAACAATCACGTTGCTATCACCCGAAAGTTCAGCAACTTTACCTTTCTGAAACTTCAAGTCATCAAGATTCAGATCGAACTTGCCGAGCGCGAACTGATCTTCTCCGATCGTAAAATCAGTGATCACATCGGGTCTGTTGAGAACTTTAATTCCCGTCTGTCCAGCCAGTGCGGGCGTTCCATTGGCAAATACATCCCCAACATAAGCAAACTGATCGCGCCCTGCACCGCCTGTGAGCGTATCTGTGCCGTCGTCTCCGATCAATACATCATCACCGAGTTCACCTAAGACCGCATCGTTTCCAGTGCCACCACTCAGCGCATCATTATTATTGCCTCCGAACAATTGATCATCGGCTGCACTAGCAAAAATACGATCGTTGCCGTCGCCTCCAAAGATAGCATCGTTGCCTTCGGTTCCTCTAAGTCGATCGTCGAATGAACCTCCGCCAAACGGCGTAAACACGGGAGCAGGTTGGACAGCGACGGGAGCAGGCTGGACTGGAGTGGGAGCGGGTGGAGGAGAGACAGGAATCGGAGCGGGTGGAGCGGCTTCAAGTGCGACCGTGGGCGGGGTGAGTGTATTCAATCCACGACTGTGCAGTGGAGTGCTGTTTAAGTTGGCAAGAACGGTCTGCAAGCCAGTCTGAACATTATTCATGATGAAATTTCCTTGTGTGAGTGAACAGGGCTGGAAAAGCTCAGTGGAGCGCAGGTGATAGAAATTCCAGCGGGGATAGATGCGTGAAGATGCAAAATCTCGATCGTGGTCTGGCAATCAGCAGAAGAATAAGGATTCTGGAGCTAATTTTTCAATGCTCTGTAGGTTTTCTGTAGGGGTTGATGCAACTAAACTTTTATGAGAGATTTGCAACCTAGCTGTGAAAACAACCTTCACTTTGTACTTAGAGTAAAGACTGTTCGGAATTTAGCCAACCTGATATTCTCAGAACTTTCGTTAATAGTTTGTACTAGTTTATACATAAAACTTGAATATGTAACAGGAATTTGGGCTTGTATTTTGAAGATACTGATATTTATTTATACAATTTGAGCCGTATTTTGATTAATTGGAACACATCAATTTCGGAAGCTGTTCTAATTAACTTATTAAGACATTGTTTAATCTCCGGATGGACTTGCTGAACACTGTATAAATAGTAGTTAGGGTGTGATTAAAGTTACAGCAACCGATTTTAACTAGAACTTGCTTGAAAATAGTTCCAATTATTTCTAGACACTTGATCACTTGTGGTGTAGCCTATTCCTGTATTAATTCTGCACTGGGTTAGATGTAGAGTTTTTTCAATCAATCAGGGTTTGATTATTCTGTAGTAAAGAAGTTACTGTGCAATGTAGAGAGAAAAATGACTGTCTCTGCTACATCAAATTTTGTATTGGCTAAGTTTGCTGAGCAATCATCGCTCGATCGCGGAAACGCTGTTTAATTGCAAGTCTGGAGCGCTCCTATGAGTAGCCATTTAAAGATTGGAAGTCGCTTACTCGATAGTGATCAAATGATTTCTGCCTTGGTGCAGTACAAGCTTCTCGAACCTTTAGTTGGACATTTATTATTAGATGAAGTGTTCAAAGAAGTTCCTTTGCTAAAACAAGAAGTCTGTCAAGCAATGACGGGGAAGTCTGAGATTCCAGAGAATTTCGAGCATTTTATCGTGCAGTGGTGTGAACAGAAAAACATTACATTAGAGTATTTTCAATCTGTGATTGTGCGAGACTGGCAACTGCAAAAATTTAAGCAGATCCAGTTTGCGTCTCAGGTGGAATCTGAGTTTCTTCGGATGAAGCCAGATTTGGATCAAGTGGAATATTCGTTGATTCAAGTTGAGGATCAATCATTCGCGCAAGAACTATATTTTCAGATTCGTGATGATGGAGTTGAGATTGCACAACTGGCACGAGAACATTCATTAGGAAGCGAAAAGCAATCAGACGGTTGGGTTGGTCCGGTTGCATTGTCTAGTTTACCGATCGACGTTTTCAATCAGTTTCGCCATCAAAAATCTGGAATTGTTTATCCTCCAATTGCAATCAATCAGCGATTTTGGATTGTTCGACTAGAGCGATTGATCGCTGCACGATTAACTGATGCAACTCGTGCTCAAGTCATCGATCGACTTTACAATCAGTGGCTGCAAACTCAGATTCAGAAAGTCATGAATACACCGGGCGCTATCGCGGTTCATTCTGATTCAGCTTCACCAGTTTTAGCAGTGGCATAGATTTTAAATCATTGAAGTTCAGGAGGCTTATGAATGACTCAAAGCAATGAACGGCTGCAACTCTACTTCAAAGAATTTTTTAAGACATGGCTATTTCAGGATTTGCCGCCGAAGGTACAATCTGCGATCGCAGCTAAACTACAAATTTGTTCTTTTCAGCCTGGAGAAATTATTTATTCTGCACTGGAACTCCCGTCTGCGGTGCATTTCATTGTTCAAGGAACCGTCAGGATTTTAGGGACAGCGGCGAATCATTCTCCAACTTTAGCCGTTGTTCGTAGAGGCTCGATCGTGGGTTGGGATAGTTTGCTGCGTCGAGTGAGTTCGGGAGAAGTTCGCGCTGCGATGGATGCTCAAGCGATCGACAAATCCGTCATTACATTAGCGCTTCCTGCCGATGCGTTTGAAGTGCTTGCGTTGAAGTATTTGATGCCACAGTTAACTCAGCAGGTTAGCGTTCTAGAGCTATTTGACACACTTCATCAGTCCCTTTCTCAGCGATCGGCTCCCGTGTCAGATTTGCCGGAAATTGTTCGATACATCGAGCAAGAGCAATTCGCGATCGCACAACACTACACAATGGAAACGTCGGAGCAGTTACCCAACGATCGCATCTGGCTTGTGAGCGGTGGTGAATTTCTCAATGTTCCAATTGGGACGCGCATTACAAATGTTCGAGAATTACGACAGTCGCATCCTTCACGATTTCCAATTCGATTGTTGGGTATCGATCGAGAATGCTTAACTTCGACAATTCAACCCGCCGCTTCTGCGTCACTGACGGCAGAAATTCCAAATGCTACCACTCACGAAGCTCCAACTGTAGCAGATACGAACTATCCGGTGTGGAAATCGCGATCGCCAGAGTTGATCGAAGATATTGTCGCTAGTTTTGGTATGGTTTGTGAGGTTCTCAAAGTTCCCTATCGTCCGGATTCTTTGCGCCGTTGGTTAAAGCAGCAAAATCTCGATCGATTTGAGCCGATGGATTTGTATATCAAAATTGCTCAAGCGATCGGGCTAAATGCTCAAATTGTTCGATTCACACCGACCGGAGGCGGACTCAATCGACTAACAACGCCTGCTCTGATTCAATTCGGAGATATTTTTGCAGTGTTATACACGGTCACTCAGAACACCGCTGTATTAGCTTCTCCGCGAACGGGACTGCTCAAACTAGCTCCCGATCGCTTAGCAGCGCGATTAACGATCGAGCCGACTTCAAAACGAGAAACCGTGATTTGTCAGGCGATCGTGCTCGATCGATTAGCGACCACATCGACGAAGCGATTTGGCTTTCATCGATTTTTACCGATGGTGATCAAGCAGCGGGCGGTGTTGGTTCAGGTATTACTTGCCTCTGTTGTCATTCAGCTTTTGAGCTTGGGAAATCCGCTCTTAGTACAGCAGGTGATTGATAACGTGATTATCAGTGCAAATGCTGGAGCAATGCCAACCTTTGGAGCATTGATGATCGGATTTGCGCTTTTAGAAGGTGTTCTAACGATCTTACGCACCCAAATGTTAGTGAGTACGACAAATCGCTTAGATTTGCATTTGGGTGTTGAGATTGTTCGGCATTTGTTACACCTGCCACTGAAATTTTTTGAACAGCGATCGGTCGGTGAGCTATCTTCTCGACTAATCGAGCTTGAGAACATTCGCCAATTCATGACCGAAACCGCCATTACAACCGTGATGGATGTTGTATTTTCGGTGTTCTACATTCTTGTGATGTTTCTCTACAGTGCCCGGTTAACCTTCTGTGTGCTGGTCACAGTTCCGATCGTAATTGTTTCAACTTTGCTGATGTCTAAAATTCAGCAAAAATTGATTCGGCTCAAAGCGGATCAAGGTGCAAAAGTGCAGTCTTACATTGTGGAAGTGTTGAGCGGCATTACCTCGGTAAAATCTCAGCACATGGAATCATTAGTCGAAGCCACTTGGCGCGATCGCTATGTGCAATATCTGTCTAGCGGATTCACGACTTCAAACATTAACACCATCTTTTATTCATACAGCAACTTTCTCAACACGATTAGTAGCTTACTGGTGCTCTGGGTCGGAGCTGAACTCGTTTTACAAGGAGAATTAACGCTCGGTGGAATGATTGCATTCCGGATTTTGACGGGCTATGTGACCGGACCTTTACTTCGATTAGCGAGACTTTGGCATCGATTTCAAGAAACCTCACTTTCGATGGAACTCCTCGCGGATATTGCGGATGCACCGATCGAGGAAGAACTAGCGCAAGCTCAACCGTTTCAAATTCCAGCGATCGTCGGACGAGTGCAGTATCAAGATGTTTGTTTCGGCTTCAAACCGGGACAGCGACAACTCTCTGATATTTCTCTCGACATTAAACCCGGTACTTTTGTGGGAATTGTCGGGCAGAGCGGTTCTGGAAAAAGCACATTGATGAAGCTACTGCCGCGATTGTATCTACCCGACAGCGGCACAATCACGATCGATAACTATGACGTGTGCAAAGTAGACTTGCACGCTTTACGATCGCAAATTGGTGTCGTTTCTCAAGATGCGGTTCTGTTTCAAGGAACCATTCGCGATAACATCACTTTGTTTGAACCTTTGCCCGATGAAGTCGTGATCGAAGCCGCGAGAGTTGCAGAAGCACATGATTTTATTATGCAGTTGCCGGAAGGCTATCAAACTCAAATCGGTGAACGTGGATCATCACTTTCTGGTGGGCAACGACAGCGAATCGCGATCGCTCGTGTGGTGATTCGGAATCCGCGATTGTTGATCTTTGATGAGGCAACTAGTGCTTTAGATTACGAAACGGAACGTCGTGTGTGTACAAATTTGATGCGGCGATTTCAAGGTCGGACTTGTTTCTTTATCACTCATCGGTTGAATACAATCACTCATGCAGATTGGATTTTGTTTATGCAGTCGGGCATCATCGCTGAACAAGGAACACATTCAGAATTGATCGCACTTCGACAGCTTTACTACTGCCTTTATACACAACAATCACGACAACCAGGAGAAGACTCATGAAGAACCCTCGATTTTTTGCATCACTCCAATCTCGCTATCAAACTCTACAAGATCAATTTGAAAATACGCTGGAATCAAAAGCAACTGGATTACCCGCCCCTGCAAATTGGACAAAGCGGCTCACACAGATTATTTTGCTAGGTGTTGCGGCTGGAGCGGGTTGGTCAGTCCTCGCACGAGTGGATGTCGTTGTGAATGCCAGCGGTAAACTAGAGCCACAATCACAGTCGCAGGTCGTACAATCAAGGTCTGGCGGAGTTGTCACAGGTGTTTTAGTGCGTGAGGGGGAATCCGTTAAACAAGGACAGTTATTAATGCAATTCGATCGCACTTCATTGTTGAATCGATTGCAGGAATTGTTAATTCAACGACAGCGATTAGTTAAAGAAACCGCTGTTCTTAGACTCGCTCAGCAAGGAAAATCGATCGCATCCGTCAGCAATAGTCAGACCACGATTTCACCGGAATTGATGAGCCAAGTTCAAACCCGATTGTTACTCATAGCGCAACTGTCGGGAGATGCAGGAAACCTTGCACCCGAACAACAGCAGCGATTCAACTTATATCAACAACAATTACGCGATCGACAATCCTTAACCAGTTTACAAGCTTCCACCCTCCAATCAAAGATGGCTGAAGCGGATGCCCAAATTCGTCAAACCGAATTCCAGCTTCAACGCGAACAAGAACTATTAGACCGACTACGCCCCCTCGTCGAGCAAGGTGCAATTCCGCGTGTGAGTATGGTACAGCGTGAAGTCGCGATCGGTGATTTGCAAAAACAATTAGTCCAAAGTACCCTCCAACGTCAACAAGTCGAAATTGGTCAGGTACAAGGTCAAGTTGAAGCAGGTAAATCACTGAATGAAACACAGCAAGATTTACAAAAACAATTAGCTGAACTAGATACCAAGTTCGATAGCATCATCAAAGACAATCAGCGACAGTTAGTAGAAGTCATTTCACAGCTTAATCAAGTTCAACTCGATTTGAAAAATCAAGGACTGCGATCGCCTGCCGATGGTGTGATCTTTGAACTTGCAACAAAGCTTCCTGGCGCAGTCACACAGCCCGGACAAACCCTATTACAGGTCGTTCCGAATGAAGCTTTGATTGCGCGGGTTCAGGTTGCCAATGCCGACATCGCCAATGTTCAAGTTGGGCTTCCGGTAGATGTTCGGATTGATGCTTATCCGTTTACAGAGTTCGGAGCCATTAAAGGAGTCGTCTCTAAAGTGGGTAGCGAGGCAGTTCCAACGAGCCAGCAAACGCCTCGATCGACTGCATTTCCGATCGAAGTCCGGCTCGATCGCCAATTTCTAGAACGTCGATCGGAGCGCTTTACACTCAAGCCTGGGATGACGATTACAGCAATGGTGAAAGTTCGACAACGTGCACCCATTAGCTACGTCACCGAGGAGATTACCAAGGCGTTTGATGGAATGAAATCGGTTCGTTAGAACTCAATTAGAACCAATTCTAAAAAAGTTCCAATTAAGGGTTGCCATTCGATCGAAGTTTGTTATAGTAGACCCAGAGCAACGGATAAAACCAGACTCAACTCTCTACCGCAAATAGCTTCATTAGCAACAACGCTGCGGTTTTAAGAAGTCTTCATCCGCCGTTGTTTATTGATTCGTGAGTGCGATCGCATCAATGTTTTTAGAACTGAAGTAGTGCAGGGTGTAACACTACCTAAAAACATGGCGTAACTCACAACAACAGTTCAGCAGCATTTCTCGATCGCCTCAACGCTGCAAGAATTGATGAGCAATCCCTACATTGGTATCTATCATTCAATTTTTGCGTTTCTACAATTTCCAGGAGTGATAATGGAAGCTTTTGACAACAAAACACAACAGAATCAGCCCAATGCGGCTAGCATTGTTCCGGGCACAAATCCAGATGCTGATTTGGCAATTCCTTCAAAAGGATCATCAGCGCAGGCGACCGAACTCGAAAAAGCACTCAACCAAGCGCTACCCGCTGATGAGAGCCAGATTGTTCCATCGAAGCCCGACGATCATGATCATGCTCCTGTAGTGAATAAATTCCAACTGCATGTGGAGTTAGATCAGGTTGCAAATGCTAGAGGCTTAGATGTTAAGCAACTCAAGCGTGAAACCAACTTTCGGGACGATCTGGGCGCGAGAGGCGACTACCTCAATCCTAAAGGGGGAAACAACGTCGTAATTGGTTCGGGCGATAGTGATATCATCCGGGGTTCAGGTGGCGGTTTTAATACGATTACCACCGGAACCGGCAAAGATACGATCACGCTGGGCAAAGAAACCACGAATCGCGTGTTGGACTTTGACCCTGCCAACGATCGCTTTGTCCTTTCTGGACTTAATCCCAAAGACATCATCATTGCTCAAGGCAAAAACCCTGGTAAAGGCGGACTGGATCAGCCGCTAGATTCGGTGAATAATGCCTTGGTCATCGACAAGAAGACCGAACATATTCTTGCGACGCTTCCGTTTGTGAAAGCATCCGATCTTTCTGAAAAGAACTTTGCTAGAAACAGCGCGGAAGCAAACAAAAGCCTTCAAAATCTAAGGAACGAGGGCTTTAAGTCTCAGAGAGGCAATGGGAAACTGACTGGAACTCAGGGACACGATCGCTTAGTTGGCGGTGATGGCGATGACTTCCTTTATGTGGGCGATGATGGCTTCAAAATCAACACGGCGAAAGGTTCAGGAAAAACCGAGTTTCCATTCCGAGTGGATGAGACTCAAGGCACAACCGAACTCACTCCAGAGCTAAAGAATGGTGTTCTGAAAGTCACGGGTAACTATAAAGATTTTGAAGCGTTCCCATTGTTTAGCCAAGGAGAGAAAGAGATTGATCCTAAAGCTAAAATCCTTAATGGTTCAGATCCGAAAGCATTGATCGATGGCTTCTTGAAAGTTCCGAAAGATGTTGAGGGCAATCCGATTTCTGGAACGCACTTGCACTTTAGTCCTTCAGGCGATTCGCGTGGAAGTTTTGCTGATGCAACAGTGGTTCGCTATTTTACGAACACTCCAACTGATGCAAAATCGGGTACGATTTCAGGTGAATTTGAGCTGAGTCCAGTAGAGCAAGCTGCTTTCTTGGCAGGCGATTTCTATACCAACATTCACAGCAACGTGGATGGAGATGGAGATGGTAGAGCTGGATTCCCAACAGGTGAGAACCGGATTAACTTTAACCGAGATGTGATTCAGTTTACTTAGAGTTGACTGGATTCAGTTCGTCGGTAGAAGTCTAGGGGATGCTTTAAGGCTTTTTCGCTTCGTTGCTCACCCGCCCCGGAATGGAATTCGGGGCTAACAGAACGAAGTCCACTGAAGGGGACTAAAAGCTAATTGAAATCTCTTCAGTCCGTTTCAACGGACTTCGCACCAATAGCCCCGAATTCCATTCCGGGGCGGAAGCGATCGCAGCGAAAAGGCTCCAAATACGTCCTAGAGTACGCTTTCACCTTAACCCTTCTCCCCGAAGGAAGTTAAGGTGAAAGCAACTCAGACAACATTAGAACAAGGGAATTACCTCATGAAAGAAACGCTCAATCAACTACAAATCGTTTTCACCGTTGCGATCGCGAATACTCTCTTCAGCACAACCGCGATCGCTCAACCTTATCCGCCGCTCAATTCTAAGCCACATCTCGCAGCAGTCAGCGGACAAGCATACACTTTCACAATGACGCTACCAAAGCGATCGAGCAATTACAAAAAACTATCCTTTTCATTGATGAATCTCGATCGACAATCTATCGTCCCGCTCCCACTCAATCTGAAAAACACAGTGGTAAGAACAAAGAACGCGATCGCACTCAAGAGCACGTTCATCGATGAAACCGGAACGCTTTGGGTAGAATTCAATTCGTCTATTCCTGCAAACACCCCATTAACGGTGACTTTCAAAGCACAAGAGCCACTCCTAGCAGGACAATACCAATATCAGATTGCAGCTTATCCCACCAGTGGTGCTAGTGCAGAATTCGTCAAAGATGGAACATTCGTTTCCCGATAGTGGCTTAAAAATCTACCTTGCTACTCTCACTTCGGATAGATAAGCTCGATCGAGCGATTCGAGTACTGTGACAGGAAGCCGCTTGTAACATTTCTCAAAGCTTTGGGAACTGCGGTTCAAACCTTCACGTATCAGAATTGTTATGAAAGTAGGGGCTTGGTATCTAGGCGATTATCGCGCTGAGTTTACAGTTTGGGCACCGCGATCGCAAACCGTGACGCTGGAGTTGCCTGATCGTTCGATCGAATTAATACAGAAAAATGAAGGCTACTGGAGCGCGATCGTTTCAGACATTCAGCCGGGCACACAGTACCGCTATCGATTAGATGATCAGCAGCTATATCCTGATCCTGCCTCGCTTTCTCAGCCGTTCGGGGTGCATGAAGCTTCTGAGCTAGTCGATCATCATTTTGAATGGAACGATTCTGAATGGACGGGGATCGCTTTAGAAGATTTGGTGATCTACGAACTGCATGTCGGTACCTTTACGCCAGAAGGATCATTTGAGGCAATCATTCCGAGATTGCAGACTTTAAAGGAATTGGGAATTACAGCGATCGAACTGATGCCGATCGCACAGTTTCCCGGAGATAGTAAAACGGATGATCCGAAAGCCTACCGAAATTGGGGCTATGATGGCACTTATCCTTATGCCGCACAGAATTCCTATGGTGGGGTTGCTGGACTGAAGAAGCTCGTGGATGCTTGTCATCAGCATGGATTGTCTGTGGTGTTAGATGTGGTGTATAACCATTTCGGACCTGAAGGAACATACATTCATCAGTTTGGTGATTACTTTACTGAGGTGTATAAAACGCCGTGGGGTAAAGCAATTAACTATGATGATGCGTATAGCCATTGTGTGCGGAGTTATTTTCTAGAAAATGCACTGTATTGGTTGCGAGAGTTTCACATTGATGCGCTGAGACTCGATGCAGTGCAAGCAATTTATGATTTGGGGGCACGTCACTTTCTGGCGGAATTGGCCGATCGCGTTGATGAACTATCCCAACAGCAGAATCGTAAGCTTTATCTGATTGCTGAAAGTGATCTCAATGATGCGAAGCTGATTCGACCCAAGAACGCGAACGGGTATGGGTTAGATGCACAATGGAGTGACGATTTCCATCATGCTTTACATGCACTGTTAACCGGAACAGACATTGGCTACTATCAGGACTTTGGAACCTGTGAGCATTTAGCGAAAGCTTACCGCGATACGTTTGTGTATGATTGGAAATATGCACCCCATCGAAATCGATTTCATGGTGCGCCCGCGCTTGATCGTTCAATGACTCAGTTCGTGGTGTGCATTCAGAACCATGATCAAATCGGTAATCAAATGCTCGGTGAGCGACTTGCAGATTTGATTTCGTTTGAAGGGCTGAAATTAGCAGCAGGAGCAGTTATTCTTTCGCCTTATATTCCGCTGTTGTTTATGGGTGAAGAGTACGGCGAAGAAGTGCCGTTTACTTACTTTGTTAGCCATTCTGATCCGGATCTAATTCGGATGGTTCGCCAAGGTAGGAAACAAGAGTTTAAGCATTTCCATTACGACGGTGAACCGCTTGATCCAGAAGCAAAAGAAACGTTTGACACTTGTATTTTGCAATGGGAGCGGCATCAAGAAGGAAAACACAAAACACTGTGGCAGTTTTATCAGAAATTGCTGGAAATGCGGCGATCAATGCCTGCGTTTGTGAATCGCGATCGCAATTCTCTTTCAGCCTGTGCGGAAGATGATAAAAAATTCGTTTGGGTTGAGCGATCGAGTACTAAGCAAACTTTGTTAACGCTCATGAGTTTCAACCAGTCTGAACAGTCGTTTGAGTTCCCAGAAGGACGATGGCGCAAGGTGTTCGACTCATCTGATGAATGCTGGATGGGCAAAGGTGCGCTGCCTTCGGCACACGCAAGCGTGACCGCTCCAGAAAAGGGAGAACACGGCGAGGCTGGACAAGTCAGCGGGCAAAGTTTCGTGATTTATGAACGCATTTAATTGAGGATATATGAAAACTCCAGTCACGACTTATCGGATTCAATTGCATCAAGGGTTTCCGTTTGAAGAGGCAACCAAAATTGTTGGATATTTGGCAAAGCTCGGAATTTCTGATTTCTATGCTTCGCCTATTTTCAAGGCAAAAGCAGGAAGTACCCACGGATATGATGTGGTTGATCCGACTCAGTTAAATCCTGAGTTGGGAACCGAAGAAATTTTTAATCAATTAGTTGAAAAGCTACAGCATCATCGAATGGGTTGGGTGCAGGACATTGTGCCGAATCATATGTCCTACGATCAAGATAATCACTATCTCATGGATGTCCTCGAAAACGGTCTGAATTCGGATTACGTTCAGTACTTTGATTTAGCTTGGAATTCTCCGTTTAGGAGTAGTCAAGACCCAATTCTGGCTCCGTTGCTTGGCGATTTTTATGGTTCTTGTTTAGAGAATGGCGACATTCAACTTCAATACAATCAAGATGGATTAACAGTTAATTATTATGCACTTCGAGTTCCATTAAGACTGGAATCTTATTCAATCTTTTTGACTCGTGATCTGGGGAAACTGACGAGAATTTTGGGAAGACGACATCCTGATTTCGTCAAGCTTCTTGCAGTTCTCTACATGCTAAGAAGCCTGCCTACAGAGTCGGGTGGTAAACAGAGAAAAGACCAGGCTGAGTTTGTCAAAGGCTTACTCTGGGAATTGTATGAAGGAAATCCTGAAGTCAAAGATTATATTGATGAAAATATTAAATTCTTCAATGGTGAAGCAGGAAATCCTCATAGCGTTGATTGGCTTGACAAACTCTTATCTGAACAGTTCTTTCGTTTATCTTATTGGAAAGTTGGAGCCGAAGAAATCAACTATCGCAGATTTTTCACAGTGAATGAATTGATTTCTGTGAGAGTTGAAGATTTGAAGGTTTTCAATCAAACACATGAGTTGATTGCTCAATTGGTTCAAGACGGTAAAGTGACCGGATTGAGAATTGATCATATCGATGGCTTATCGAATCCAAAACAGTATTTGCAACGACTAAAAGAGAAAGTCGGTGATGCGTATATTGTGGCTGAAAAGATTCTACAGCCTGGTGAAGATTTACCGAAAGATTGGAATATTCAAGGCACATCAGGATATGACTATTTGAATTATCTCAATAGTCTTTTCTGCTATGTTCAAAACGAGCAAAGATTCGATCAGATTTATCAACAGATTCAGGGTCGATCGATTGCGTTTGAAGAAGTTGTTCTCGACAAGAAACACCTAATTCTTGATAAGAACTTAGCGGGCGATTTGGACAATTTAGCGGCTTTGTTGAAAGACATTTCGCTAAAAGATCGGTACGGAAATGATTTTACAATTAACGGACTGAAACGAGCGATCGCTGAAGTGCTCGTTCAATTCTCGATTTACCGAACCTACACCACCGACGAAGGAATCGCAGAAGACGATCGCAACTACATTAAAACAGCGATCGAAACTGCACGTGAAAACGCGCCGTTCTCACAAAAAGAACTTGATTTCATCGAAAAACTCTTGCTGCTAGAGTACGATGATTCACTCACCGAATCCGATAAAGAACGCTGGCTTTATTTTGTGATGCGAATTCAGCAGTATACTGGACCGCTGATGGCGAAAGGCGTTGAAGACACTGCGTTCTTTGTTTATAACCGTTTGATTTCGCTCAATGAAGTGGGTGGAGATCCCAATCGATTTGGAATCAGCGCAACTGAGTTTCACCAATTTAATCAGTATCGCCAACAAAATTGGAACATTGCAATGAATGCAAGTTCTACACACGATACAAAACGAGGTGAAGACACTCGCGCCAGAATTAATGTACTTTCAGAAATTCCTGATGAATGGCAAGCACAACTCCAAAAATGGCGTGAGATTAATCAAAAGCACAGAACTCAGAACCGTAAAGCGTTCATGCCCAGTGCTAATGATGAGTATGCTTTCTATCAAAATATGATCGGCGCTTATCCGTTTCAGGATAGCGAGATGGAGGAATTTGCAAATCGAATCGAGCAATATGCGATTAAATCAATTCGAGAAGCAAAAGTTCATACCGCTTGGCTCCGTCCAAATGGTGCTTATGAAGAAGCCTGCACAAAGTTTGTACAATCGATTCTGAAAGACGATCGCTTTCTTGCTGAGTTCATTCCTTTCCAGAAAAAGATTACACACTACGGCGTGTTCAATTCTCTATCCCAAACTTTGATTAAAATTACTTCCCCTGGTATTCCTGATTTTTATCAAGGAACAGAACTTTGGGATTTAAGTTTAGTTGATCCGGATAATCGCCGTCCGGTTGATTTTATCCAGCGCGAAGCATTTCTCGATGCGATTCAATCCGCGACTATCTCCGAATTGATGCCAAAACTTCTAGAGAAGCCCCAAGACGGACAAATTAAGCTCTTCTTGATTGTTCAAGCGCTGAAGGTTCGGAATCAGTTTAAGTCGGTCTTCCTCAACGGTGAATACATTCCGCTAGAAGCGACAGGCAAGTTTAAAGATCACATCGTCGCGTTTGCACGAAAAGATGGCGATCGAATGGTCGTCACGATCGCACCTCGATTTTTCACTCGATTGATTCAACCGGATCAACTGCCACTGGGTGAAATTTGGGAAGATACCGCGATCGAGCTTCCCGCCTCTGGTTGGAAAGATGCAATTTCTGAGACGGAACACGCTGGAACTGCGATCGCGCTCAAAGATGCGCTGAAAAATTTCCCGGTGGCATTGTTAACACACTAATTTGGAACAGCACATCGTAGGATATTAGCTTACGTTGTGCTGTTTTCTTTTATGTCTCTGTCTCCTTGGATTTGGCGATCGATTCCTCTGCAAAAACGGACAGGTTCCGATGTGTTCGCTGCGCTGTTTTTGTCGGATGAGATTGCGGTGCTGCTCGAAAGTCCTTATCCTACGTCGCCGGACTATCCACAGTTGGGGCGCTTTTCGATTTGTGCAGGTCAACCAAGAGCAAACCAAGTTTGGACACCTGCGATCGGTGAAATTTTGCCCTTTCTCAATCAGTTAATTGCTCAACCCTCAACATCCAAAGCACCGGAGCATCTACCGTTTACGGGCGGTTGGTTAGGCTGGTTAGGCTATGATCTCGCTTGGGAAATCGAACGGCTTCCTTACTTGAAAGAAGATAGCTTACCGTTTCCGGTAGCATTTTGGTATGAGCCAGAATGTTTTGCGGTGTTAGATCATGAACAACAAATTTTATGGCTTGCAGCGAGTGATAAATCTCAGTTAAATCAGCTTGAAAAACGGCTTTCTGATGTCGTTCAAGCAACGGGTGGAAGTTCTGCGTTTCAAACACAATTCTGCATGGAACAAGCGGACTATGAAGCGATCGTACTTAAAGCAAAACAACATATTCGAGCAGGCGATATCTTTCAGGCAAATCTATCTCTGAGATTTGAAGCAAGAACTCAATCAGAAAGTTGGGCAATTTATCGATCGCTACAATCGATCAATCCATCACCATTCGCTAGCTATTGGAAAACGCCTTGTGGCGATGTGATTAGCTGCTCTCCAGAACGATTAGTCAAGCTCGAAAATGGCATCGCTCAAACGCGCCCGATCGCTGGAACTCGTCCGCGTGGAACGACACCCGAACACGATCGACAACTGACACAAGAGCTATTAGACAACACCAAAGAGCAAGCAGAACATATCATGCTTGTTGACCTTGAGCGCAACGATCTAGGGCGGGTTTGCGAATGGGGAACAGTCCAGGTTGATGAATTACTAGTGGTTGAACATTACAGCCACGTGATGCACTTGGTTAGTAATGTGATTGGAAAAGTGCGCTCTGAGTTCGATTCAATTGATGTAATTCGCGCTTTGTTTCCCGGTGGAACGATTACCGGATGCCCAAAGGTACGCTGCATGGAGATTGTTGAAACATTAGAACCTGTGCGGCGAAGTTTGTTTTATGGTTCTTGTGGTTATCTCGATCGACGTGGCAATCTCGATCTCAACATTCTGATCCGAACATTGCTCTATGCAAAAGATGGAGATTTGGCTATCGTCTGGGGACAGGTCGGAGCGGGAATCGTGGCAGATAGCGATCCAGAACGCGAATGGTTTGAATCGCTGCAAAAAGCACGCGCACAACTCGCGGCATTAGGGCAGCAGAGTTAGAGAACGTTGAAAATCCTTCGCTTGGTTGCATCCCGCCCTGAAATGAATTTCGGGCTAATCGACGCAAGTCCTTTGAAAAGGACTAAGAAACTTAAACTTGCTCCGAGTCTACTTCAGTAGACTTTCCACCATTAGCCCGAAATTCATTTCAGGGCGGAAGCGCAACGAAGCGAAGAGACTTTCTATGCTTTTCACCCTTTTAAGAGGGTGTTTGAAAAGACAATCAAGGGGGTAAAAAAGCTCTCCGGTTATACGCTGTAGATACATAAAACACACAGCACCGAGAGAGCAACATGAGTAAATCATATCCGAGTAATTTGAGCCATGCTCAATATGAACTGTTGCGAGATTTGCTGCCCGAAGCAAAACCGGGCGGACGACCGCGAGAAGTGGATTTGTGGGAAGTCCTGAATGCGATCTTCTACATTCTGGTTGAAGGGGTGCGTTGGAGATCGTTGCCTGGAGACTTTCCGGCATGGCAAACCGTCTATACCTACTTTCGCAACTGGCGCAAAGATGGAACCTGGATCAACGTTCATGATTGTCTGTATCGTTGCAGTCGGATTGAACAGGGACGGATGCCCAGTCCATCGGAAGCCGTGTTGGATAGTCAGTCGGTGAAAAGCGCTGCGGGTGTCCATGAAGCCGTGGGCTTCGATGCCGGAAAGATCATTAAAGGACGCAAGCGATTTATCACCGTCGATACGCTGGGACTGGTTTTGCGCGTGTTTGTGACTGCTGCTAGCACCCCAGAACGCGAGGGCGGCAAAACGGCGCTGCAACGAGTCCGAAAACAAGGCAAAGCCGTATCTCGATTGCACACGATCTGGGTCGATGGCGGATTTGATGGCGCACCGTTCATGCAGTGGGTCATCAGTATCTGCTATTGGCTTGTCCAGGTCGTCTTACGTCCTGAGCAAACCAAAGGTTTCGTCTTGCTCAAAAAGCGCTGGGTGGTGGAGCGGACAAACGGTTGGATCATGCACTGTCGTCGCTTAGTGCGAGACTATGAGCTACTGCCGGAAACTTCGGAGACTTTTATTTATCTGGCGATGATTCGCATCATGGTGAGGCGTTTGGCATAAAATTTGACCCGATTCAACTTTTAAAACACCCTCTAAGATTTCACCTCAATAGCGCGGTTCAAATACCAATCTCGATTCAATTTCAATAACCAAAGCTGCCACTGAGGTAAAACATCTAAAATAAAAACTTTCTCTTGATCAACGGTAACAATGGCTCGAAACGCATTCATATACTGAGCATCAAACAGCGGAACGCTCCAGAGCAATCGTCCGGTTTGTCGATCGAGCGCGATCACTTGAGTTTGAGACTGATTGCTCTGCGAAACGTTGCGGAAAGTCAGCAGTTGGCGCGGTGCGATCGCAACGGGGATTTTATCAGAATAACCATTTGGACTAACTAACGTTTGCCACTGAATCTGTCCGGTTTTAGCTGAAAGGGAAAAAATCGTACTTGAATACTGCTTGGGCTGCCTGCAATTGAAGTACACCGATTCAGCATCAACTCGCCAAGACCAGCCAAAATCACCACACTGAATCTGCTCAACCGATTTTTTCCATAATGTTCGTCCCGTTTCTAACGCCAGACCCATGAATTGACTGCTCTGATCGATCGCTGAACGCTGATAGTTGATCACCGGATCAGTACTGAGTTGAATTGTTTGACCGAACGCTTGCAAGTTGCTAATTCCGCCTGTGATTGGAACGCGAAATCGAACTTGCCCAGTGTCTAAGTTGTAAGCCGTTATCGTCGATCGACCATTTGAAAGAGAGCCGTTATCAACCGGAATTCGTCCTGATGTTTCAAGAAAAGCAAGGCGATTTCTAGCGGTGATGCGATTGTTCGTTTCTTCTAGATTTTTAAACGGAATTGCAGTTTGGCGGATCACTTTTCCGGTGTTTGCGTCGATCGTTAAAAGCGATCGCTGATTTTGTTTCAACTGCAACACAGCCAGCAATTCTTCTGTTGCCGCAATCCCTAATCCAAATCGCAAGGGTCGGTCTTTATAATCCAACCACGGACGCTTAATCGCCCAGCGTTTCTGTCCAGTTCTTGGATCGAGCGACTGTAGTTCATCGCCCATCTGAGCATAAACTGCATTCGGTTGCAGATCGATCGCGTAAGTCGAAGCAAACCAGTAACCAATCGCATCAGAAGTCCCATCAGCAGGAGAATTTAATGCGGTCGTCCACAGTGGATTACCCGATCGCACATCAAACGCCCGTAGCCGATAGATATCTAATCGCGATTCAGGTGAACTCGATTCACCTAATCCTAAAACGACTGTTCCATTTGCTGCGATCGCGCCACGACTGTAGAGATTTCTAGCTCCGCCAAGCGGTTGAACCCATTGAATTTTGCCTGTATTCGTATCGATCGCTAAAAGCGTTGTCGATCGCTGTTGTCCGACGTAAATTGTCCAAGCGCCTCCAGCAATTAGGGCGATTCCAAGAACGAACTTATACCGCCAATGTTTCAACATCCAGAGCAGACCTAAATTGATGCTTCAGTTCTAACTCAGATTTAGTAGAGAAAAAAACTTAGTCACGATCGCGCTTTCCTTCATACCATTGGCGGTAAATCAATTCCAACTCACTGCCCATATCCGCAAAATAATCGACCTGTTTCGCCTGCAATGCCACACACATCCGAAAGATTGCTAAAGCCACGATCGCAACAATCATTCCGCCTGCTGTCGTGATCAGCGCTTCAGCAATTCCAAGGGCAGCTTGAGACGTATCAAATCCAGCACCACTACCGATCCTGAGATTAAAGAACGTGATGATCAATCCGGTAACGGTTCCTAACAGTCCCAACAATGGAGCCATCGCAATTACCGTTTCGAGTAGCTTATCGCCCTTCCGCATTTGGACAAATTCTCGATCGCCTGCTGCCTCTAATGCCAATCGCATCGTTTCCGGTGACGGTTCATGCAGCCTCAATCCCGCTAACATAAATCGTGCGATCGGCAAATTAGAACCCGATTCCGCAATCTGTCGCGCTTCGGTTAAATCGAATCTTGCAGTTTCTAAGATTCGGTGTGCTAAGCGATCTTCACCTCGAAGAACTTGCAGCCAAAAGCACGATCGCTCTAATGCACAAGCGATCGTTAACACAGACAGCCCCGCCATCGGAATCATGACGGGACCCCCTTTCGCAATCAAGTCAAACAATGTGGACATTGATATCCTGCTATTTCCAGCCTGCTCGATCCATCAACTTCAGCGCGTCAGCATTATTCTTACCAAACACCGCCGCATTCAATGGATCTTCCTTAAAGGTTTTACCATAGCTCAAGAGCACTTCATCGACCTTGGCACCTTTGACGGCTGGATATTCATTGTTACTTGCCGCGAAAATTGCTTGAGCTTCAGGACTTGCTAGATATTCTAGAAATTGCACTGCTGCATCACGATTCGGAGCCGTTCTCACAACACCCCCACCGCTGATGTTCACATGCGTTCCTTGCTCGTTCTGATTCGGGAAAAAGACACCGACTTTAGAAGCAATTTCTTTGTCTTCAGGCTTGTTCGACTTTGCCAATCGCACCACATAGTAGGTATTCACGATCGTTAAATCTCCCTGACCTGCTGCCACGGCTTTAATCTGTGCCGTGTCATTTCCTTCCGGTGGACGCGCAAAGTTTGCCACCAGTCCCCGCGCCCATTCTTCGACTTTCTGGGGGCTGTGCTTCGCCAACAATGCACCCGCCAACGATTGGTTATACACATGGCTCGAAGACCGCACCACAATCCGTCCTTTCCATTTCGGATTTGCCAAATCCTCGTAAGTCGAGAGGTCTGAGGGCTTGACGCGATCTTTGTTGTATACAATCACCCGCGCCCGACGAGTAAAACCGAACCAATGTCCGCCGGGTTCTCTTAAGCTTGCCGGAATCGCTGCCGTGAGCGTCGAAGATTGTACAGGCTGGAGTAAGTTCTCTTGTTGAGCACGCCACAAGCGTCCAGCATCAACCGTCAACAACACATCTGCGGGACTGTTTGCGCCTTCGCTTTTGATCCGTTCGATCAGTTTGTCTGCGTCTGCTTCAACGAGATTGACGCGGATGCCTGTTTTTTTGGTGAAGCCTTCATAGATCGCGTTGTCGCTGTCGTAGTGACGCGCTGAATAGAGATTGAGAACGCGATTTTGAGCGATCGCAGTTTCGTTCGATTTCAGGAGTTGGTGAGCCGCTACTGCCGCGATCGCAGCACCAGAAGCGAGAAACAGTCTTCTCTTCATAGTCATTGTGATAGGTATCCCACTGCGTGTTAAGTGACCCAAGCTGGCTTTGAAATTTCAGCTTAATTGACATTAGCTACTAATAAGGAAATTAGAGGAGTTTGGAATCACTGTCAAGCATATTGACGAATTTTCTCAACAAAAATGTCTGAATCACCCTCAAGCTAGGCAATTCAGACATTTCAGGCTTTAGAGCTTGGATACCGATCGATCTATCCAAACTGAGTTTTTGATAAAGAATCGCAAGTCATCAGGAAGATGATTTGTGAGAATTTGTCAAGAAGCAGTTTAGAGGTTGTTTGAAACGTATGGAAAGTTTATTCGCTGCGTTACGCTCCCGCCCTAAAATGAATTTCGGGCTAATCGGCGCAAGTCCATTGAAATGGACTAAGAACTTCAATATGGCTCTGAGTCTACTGAAGTAGACTTTCGTCGGTTAGCCCGAAATTCCATTTCAGGGCGGGACATAGCAGTGAACGAGAACCTTTCAACATCCTCTTAAAGCCCTCACGTTTGCCAATATCCGTAAGCTGCACACGCCATTGTCACCACTCCGGTAACGATCGCAGTTTCATCCACTTCAAACAGGGGATGATGCAGCGGATAATTTTTACGATCGGCAAATCCCACTCCTAAGCGGAACATGCTGCCTGGTGCATGTTGCAGATAGCAGGAGAAATCTTCTGCACCTAAAGACGGCTCTGGAATAATTTGCACACTGTCATTGCCCCAAACTTCTCGCGCTGATGTTTCTAGCAAGTTCGTCAGCTTCGGATCGTTCTGCACTGAAGGTGTTCCGCGTCGATAGCTCATGTGATACTTTGCACCGTACATCTGGCAAACGTTCGACACAATGTTCTCAATCCAAGCAGGAAGCGTTTCGTTGGTTTCGGGATGAAGCGATCGCACCGTGCCCGACATTGTGACTTGATCCGCGATCACATTCGGAGCACGACCGCCGCTGATTTTTCCGATCGTCAAAACGACCGGACGCAATGGGTTCTGAGTCCGGCTAATCGCTTGTTGCAATGCGATAATGACCTGGGACGCGATCCAGATCGCATCGATCGCTTCATGCGGTCGCGCTCCATGTCCAGACTCACCCATAATTGTGAGTTCCAAATCATCCGCCGCCGCCGTTAATGCCCCGTATCGAATCCCAATTTTTCCGGCTTGAATACTGGGAAATACATGCACAGAAAGAATTGAATTCACCTCCGTCATGACTCCATCTTCGACCATCCACTGTGCCCCCTGAGCAATTTCCTCCGCAGGCTGAAACAGAAATCGAATTCGTCCCGGAAGTGGTACCCCAAGTTGGGACAGCACCATCGCGGTTCCAAGTCCTACAGTCGTGTGCACATCGTGACCGCAAGCGTGCATGATCCCCGACTTGCGTGAGGAAAATTCGAGTTCTGTGCGCTCCTGAATCGGCAACGCATCCATATCTGTCCGAATCGCCAACAATCGCGGATCGTTGCCGCCTTTAAGTTCACCGACAACACCGACTTTACCGATCGCTTCTTTCACCTGCAATCCACAAGACGAGAGCACCCCCGCCACATAAGCAGCGGTTTGATGTTCTTGTCCACTCAGTTCAGGGTGACTGTGCAGATGACGACGGATTTCGATGAGGCGCGGAGCCAGCGACAGGGCGAGATCTTTGATGCGGTCTTTCATGGTTGAAGGCTTCGATCGTACTTTTTCCAATGATAAGACTTCTAAAACAATCAGTAGCCGCTATTCCATCGCATCGCGGAAAGATGACCGCATTCAGAAGATTTAGTTTCATCGTCGATCGCTTTTACCACCCGACGATACAGATCTTCGGCTTGCTGCGGTGAATTTCCAATGCTGGTTAGTCCCAACTTGCCAAATTCAGACAAGCATCCCATCAGATGAAAAACCGTTCCCGTTTCTGTACTCGTATCGAAGTGCAAGCCATAGTGAGCAATGATATCCATCAAATCATTTGGCAATAGCCCACAGTATTGGGGTTTCTGTAAATTATCCGTTGCCATATAGTATTTCGGTCGTCCGTGTTGGCTGTAAAACAAACCGCTGGATAAGTCATAGCGTCCGTTTGTAAGAAATTTCAGCGTCATGAATGGGTGAGTCGTCCCGCCTTTTCTCAGGTTAATCTCGATCGCATGAAATTCCCACTGATCGTCACGTTTGACTGCGACAAAATCGACTGCAAATCGCTCTAGTGCTCCTTTCTGTGCCAATGCGCGACCGACCTGCATACTCATATCCTGAATTTGCATCCGATATGATTCATCGGCTGGAAACTGACAACCGAGATAGATTTGCCCACTCGGTCCGCCCAAAATCTGATCGTGAGTTGAGAGAATTTCAACTTCACCGCCTGGAGTGACTCGACCTTGAGCGCTCGGAGACAGTTTATGTTCACCTTCGATGAATGCTTCTGCGATCGCGCCCAACTCTGGAATCTGACTGCTGTAATTTTCCCAAGTTTCTTTTTTCGCCTCAAATTTCAGATGAGCAAACTGATCGTAAACTTTGATGACGCGCTGTTCATGTGACACCACTCCAGGCTGATACTCGCGCAAGTTTCGTAAATCAAGCAGTGCATTTCCTTCCCCAGAAAAACCTTCATTGAGCTTGATCACCACTCGCTGTAAATCGGGGTTGCGCTCCCATAATTCAGCGGTGACGACTGCCAAATCTTTCGGATTCCAAACCAGTTCACTCCCATCTGGAAATGGAATTCCACTTTCAGCAAAAATCTGCCGACTGCCGCTTTTAGTGCCCCAGTTCAATAGTGAGGGATCAAGGGCGTATAAGGGAATGTCTAACTGAATCGATAGATCACGTTCAACGTTTGTCGAGTTGTAGCAGATCATATAAGCGCGATCGGGATTCACAGCCTGCCGAATGCGATCGATCAATCGCGGACGATCCAGAATTTTTTGACTCAGCGGTTTCAGCGATGAATCGTAAGTTGAAAGCAAAAGTAAGCGATCGCGAGCATGAGAAAATGGAATCCCCGGCAACAATTGCAAATAGTAATCGATCACACTCGGATGAATCGGCTGCGAAGTCACGTAAACCACACGAGTTCTGGGATTTCGCAATCGAATCAGAGAAAACAATAGTCGTTCTTCGTAATGTAAAAAGCCTTCGATTTTTAATAACTCGCGCTGATCAATACTAATCGATGGAATCACGATAATATCGGCTTCACTGGTGTCAAACTCAGAAACATTGCGCCAGCGATCGCGCAATTGAGTTTGGAGATGCTGAAACTGAACGGTAGGATCAAGCACGTTCATAAAAATAAGTTCCGCGATCGACATCTATTTGCAATCATATCCACTGAAAATACGGCAAAGTGAAATTAGTAATGAACGGTAAAAATGTATAAATCAGACTTGCGAACCCTCTATCTTGAGAAACGTCGATCGCTCTGTCTTGAGGAATGGAAGACCAAGAGTGAGCAACTCTGTCAGCACCTCAAAGCTTCTCGGTTGCTACAGTCTGCGAAAACGGTTCTATCTTATTGCAGCTTCCGCCAAGAACCTGATTTACACGAACTTCTGACAATTCCGAAAGTGTGGGGATTGCCTCGCTGTATGGAGAAGAATCTCATCTGGCACGTTTGGCAACCTGGAACACTGCGATCGGGCAGATTTGGAATTCAAGAACCTGATCCAAACAGTCCACTGATTGATCCTGCTCAAGTCGATTTAATTCTCGTACCTTGTGTGATGTGCGATCGACGTGGGTATCGCTTGGGATATGGAGGCGGATTCTACGATCGAATGCTCAGCAAACCCGAATGGCAGAGGAAAATGACGATCGGAATTCTATTCGATTTTGCTGTAGTAGATGAATTCGCGATCGACCCTTGGGATCAGCCTTTAAGTGCAATTTGCACAGAATCAGGATGGCGTTGAATCCGTCTTAGTAGGAATGTTTTTCTGAAATTAACAAATGACAATAAAACCTGAAGTCATACAGGTGAAGTAATCCCCGTGAATGGAGACGAGTTTATCGAGCAGATTCAAGACGTGCAGAGGCAGGTCGAAGAATTGCAGCAAGACGCACAACAGTTGCCGCACCAGCAAAAAAGTCGGCTGACTGAATCTTTAGAGCGTCTGACCACAGCGCTAAGAGATTTGCAAGTCGCTGAAGAAGCAATTCAACTCCTTTTATCTGCCGTACAACAATCACGAGACTCGATCGTGATTACGAATGCTCATCTCGATTCACCCGGACCTGAAATCGTTTACGTGAATCCGGCGTTCACGGAAATGACGGGCTACGCTGCCGAAGAAGTCTTAGGCAGAAGTCCACGAATGCTACAAGGAAAACATACAGAACGAGCCGTTTTAGATGCTCTAAGACGCAATATCGCTCAGGGCAATCCATTTCACGGAGAAGCGATCAACTATCACAAAGATGGCAATGAGTTTTATGTGGAATGGAACATCACACCGATTCGGAGCACTCAGCAGAAAATTACGCACTATGTCGCCATTCAGCGAAACATTACTGATCGTAAGCTTTTAGAAAAAGAGCGCGAGCGCTTACTGGCTCAAGAACAATCCGCCCGTGATGCCGCAGAAGTCGCCAATCGATCGAAAGATGAGTTTCTCGCCACGTTATCACACGAATTGAGAACACCACTGACACCGATTCTAGGCTGGTCAAGGGTGTTAAGAACTCAAGAACTCCCTCAAGACAAATTGCAGCAAGCGTTAGAAACGATCGAAGAAAACGCTAAACGTCAAGCTCAACTCGTTGATGATTTGCTCGATCTCGCTCGAATTGTTCGCGGCAAGATGACGCTAAATTTTGCTTCAGTTTCATTGCTCGAAGTGATTGTTGCCGCCTTGGAAACTGTTCGACTAGCAGCCGAGGCGCGATCGATCCGCATTGAAACGAATCTAGATGGCGCACTTTCCCCGGTAATGGGCGATGCGGGACGACTCCAGCAAGTTATTTGGAATCTATTATCCAACGCGATCAAATTCACGCCCGTTGAAGGTCGAATTACGGTCACTTTATCGAAACACGATCGCTCTGCCCGAATTCAAATCAGCGACACCGGACAAGGGATCAAGTCAGAATTTTTACCGCATGTCTTCGATCGCTTTCGTCAAGAAGATAGTTCAATCACTCGTCAGTTCGGCGGATTAGGTTTAGGACTATCGCTCTGTCGTCAATTAGTTGAAGCACACGGCGGCACGATCAAAGCTGAAAGTGCAGGAATCGGACAAGGTGCAACGTTTACTGTCGAACTACCATTAATGCCAGATGTACCTTCCCGTGAAGCTCCAATGCGGGAAATGCTAAAACCAAGTCTACAAAGCGTTCGAGTGTTGATCGTAGAAGATGATCTTTCAACCTTGCAGTTTCTCAGTTTTATCATTGAGCAACAAGGCGCGATCGTCACTCCGGTTTCTTCTGCTCAAGCTGCATTAGAGCAATTTCAGCGATCGCAGTTTGATATTTTGATTAGTGATATCGGAATGCAGGACATGGATGGCTTTACCTTGCTGCATCACATTCGAGCATTTGCCGAAGAGCTTCCCGCGATCGCACTGACCGCTTATGCGACCCAACGCAATCGAGAACAGGCGTTAGAGATTGGATTCAACGAGCATTTGGCAAAACCGATCGAGCCAGAAAAATTGATTTACACGATCGCGACTGTCCTCCAGCGTTAGCTTTGGGCAGGATCAGTGAGTTGTTGTTGGAGTTGTTGAACTTCTTCGATCGATAATCCTGTAACACGGGCAGTCGTCTCAAGTGATAAGCCTTCTCGCAACGAATTGAGGGCGATTTCTCGTTTTGCTCTCGCTTCTGTTTCTCTTTGGATGGAGCGGTAAATTACAGATTCTTGCATGATGTCTCTCCGTACCAGTTGATAAATTACATCTTCTTCTAATCGTAACCCAGCGAGAATAGCGGAAGCTGCTAGTAAACTCGCTTGTGTCGTCGGCTCCTCAATTTGGTCAGCGGCTTGTGTGGCTTGTCTCAACATTTCTGCTGGATTGTCGCTCTGTCCAAGTACTGCAAACGGTAAAAGCCCTGGATATTGCAGAAAGACTGATGCAGGTAGCTCCCATAGTCGAATCACTTCAAACTCATGGTGAGTATGCTCTAGCGAATAGCTGGTTTCATAGACCAGTTCAGAGGCGGTTGACTTTAGATAGATCACTACTTGCCGCATCGGTTTCGTTTTATAGCGGCGATGCCCTCGGACACGGTAATCCAACATCCGAAAGGGAATTTCTGAGTTTGGTTGTGTTTGAAATTCGAGATGGAGAATCGAGTCCTCAGACTGAAGCAGAATCATCGCATCGGCACGAATCGGATCAAGCGAAAGTTCTGAAGGTTTGAGTTCAGTTAGTGTAATTGCTTCGCCCAAGAGCCAACTTGCAAAGTCGGCTGAGAAATGTTCGGCAAGATATCGGCAGGTATCGTCATACATAAAAGTTGCAATTGTGATTTGGACAGTTCGTTTTCGGGGGTCGATCGATAAATTTCCCCCCAATATCTTCTAAGTGCGATACCGCGTCAGCACACTCATATACAAGTTGGTTCCGGGCATGGGAATGATTGGACTCCACAAATCGATCCTGGTGTATCTGAGTGAATGCAACGATCGCTGCACCTCTTTAATTCCCTCGATCGAGCCAATCAAGACGTGCTGAAATTTCTCTCCGTCGCGATCAGATTCAAACCGCTCCAGAAAGTCCTGAATATTCATATTCATTGGGCTTTTCTCCACTACAAGGAAAGCCCAAAAACCAAAGCCACCCCAATCCATGAAAAATCGAGGTGGCGACGAGAGATGGTATCATCCTACGTTAGCCTCCCGGACTGCTTGCTACAGTCTTGGATGGTTAGCTGCTCACTGTTGCTGGTAACAACTTTGGGCAGCGGCGGTTTTAGCTCTTGGGTCGGACTCGCAAATTTTGGATTTGCTTAACTTGAGAGACTAATCGATTTTCAGAACAGAGTCAAGCAATTTCTCTGTTCGTTAACATTCACCTCGATCGTGCTTTAAACCTTCTTCGCTCCGTTCAGACCCGCCCTGAAATGGAATTTCGGGCTAATGGTGGAAAGTCTACTGAAGTAGACTGGGAGCAAGTTTCAGTCTCTTAGTCCTTTTCAAAGGACTTTCGTCGATTAGCCCGAAATTCCATTTCAGGGCGGGCTGTGGCAATAAACGAAGACTTTTCAAACATCCTCTAATTTACAAATCTGCGGTTTCTCATTCAACACTAACCAGTGCACATTCAAAGTTTCTAATATGCTCACTAAGTTATCAAAGCTCACAGGCTTGACCATGTAAGCATTCGCGCCCAAATCGTAGCTTCGATTCACATCCACATCTTCTCTCGAAGCGGTCAACATCACGACTGGAATTCGCTTCAATCCGGGCTGTTGACGCAACCAAGCTAAAACCTCAGTTCCTGATCGACGTGGCAATTTCAAATCGAGCAAAATTAATCCAGGGAGCGGGTACTGAGCGCGATCGTCATAAGGAGCTTCCCCCGCAAGATAAGAAACCGCTTTTTCACCATCACTCACCGCCTGCAACGGTGACATAATTTGCGCTTTGCGAAAGGCGCGTTGAATTAGAACTACATCTTTGGGATTATCTTCGACAAGCAGAACTGGGATAGTGTCCATTGAGAGCGCAAGATTATTCGGTGGGCAGTTCGATCAAGGCTTGCAATAGCTGGGTTGCTTGTCGAGCTTGATCGTGAATCTGTTGTAAATCAGTTTGATCAGACGCAGGGCGAGATTGATCTTGAAGAAGCTGTGAGCTAATTTCTTCGATCGTTGAAAGTACCTTTTGCAAATCATCAAAACGAATGTTTCGATAATAGTCTAGTTCAGCGTGAGTTTTTGCATCGTCGATCGCTCGAATCACTGCACCCGGAAGTCGAGTATAGCGATCGGCACGTTTCAAAATATAGTCATTCAGCCCCAATTTCATCGCTTCAACCGCGATTTCTTCGGTGCCTGTATCGGTAAACATAATCACAGGAATGTTCGGATCGCGTTCTTTTACCGCCAGCAATACATCGATTCCAGTTGTCCAGCGAATCTGAAAGTCAGTGACCACGACATCAAAGGTTTTAGCTTGAATTGCACGATTTAAGCTGCCTTGGTCGAAAATTTCAATCACTTGGAGCGATGGAAATGCAGGTTGGAGGGCGCGAATGGCTAAAGCGCGATCGCCTGGATTGTCATCAATAAGCAGAATGCGAAGCGGAGTCATGATTCGATTCATTGTGTGTAGCAACTGGCAATGAAATCCAGAAGCGGCTACCGTGGTCGAGTTGTGACTCTAATCCGACTTTGCCACCCATGCGATCGATGCCCTTCCGAACGATTGCGAGTCCTATCGCCGTGCCCGGAAATGCTTCAATCCCATGCAGCCGCTCAAACACCCCGAAGATACGATCGTGGTATTTGTCCGCGATGCCAATTCCATTGTCTTCAAACGATAAGCGTACCGAATTTTTCTCAATCTGAGCAAAGATTTTTACAATCGGCTGTACTTCCGGTTCAACAAATTTAATTCCGTTGCCAATTAAGTTCACAATCACTTGGATTAAGGTAGATCGATGAGCAATCACAGCAGGCAAACTTGCTGGAACTTCAATCACTGCCTGTTTTTCTGAGATCAGTGCATCTAATTGCTGGAGAGCAGTCGCGATCGCTTCATGTAAATCCGTCGATCGCAGTTCAATCTGAGTTCGACTCAAGCGACTATAAGACAACAAATCATGAATGAGATCATCCATCTGTACAGCACTTTCAGAAATACTTTGAATGTATGAGGTCGCCACTTCATCAAGCTGGTCGCCGTAATCTTCTTCAAGTGCTTGAGAAAAACCCTGCATGATTCGCAACGGCGCACGAAGATCATGAGAAACCGTGTAGGTAAATGCTTCTAGCTCTTGGTTAATTTCAGTAAGCTGTTCGGTGCGTTGCTCGATGCGTTGTTCTAGAGATTCGTTTAAGTGTTGTAGCTCAAATTCGACTTTTTTACGATCGCTAATGTCCTCAACGACAGAAATAAAGTATTTCGGGCTGCCATCGGATTCGCGCACTAATGCAACCGTAAGATTGATCCAAATCATCGATCGATCTTTGCGAATATAGCGTTTTTCCATCGAATACGTCTGAATCTCGCCCGCCAGCATTTGTCGCACGTACTTTAAGTCAAGGTCTAAATCATCCGGGTGTGTGATGTCTTGAAAGGTCAGATGCCGTAGTTCGCTGCACGGATAACCCACGATTTCACACAGCTTTTGATTCGTTCGTAACCAAGCGCCTGTGGGAGAGACATGAGCAATTCCAACCGCTGCTTGATTGAAAGTCGCTCTAAACTGCTCCTCACTTTCGCGCAATTCTGCTTCAATCTGTTCCTGAGCAGTGATATCTTCAACAGAAATCAGAATGCCGCTGACAGTTCCTGCCGCATCCCGCCAAGGCTGCACTTCCCAACGTAGAAATTGTTCTGTGCCATCGGGTAGCACATGTTGATCGATATCACACTTCACACTTTCTCCGGTCAGTCCTTTTTGATGCGCTGATTTCCAACGTTCTGGTAGATTCGGAAACAGTTCGTAGTGTGTCTTTCCCAACACGGACTCGATCGACTCTAAGTGATATTCATCGATCCATCGCTGGCTCACGGCAATATAGTGCAGTTCTCGATCGAACATTGCTAAACTCACAGGCGCATATTTCACAAATAGCTGAAGTCTTCCTTCGCGTTCTCGTAAAGTTTGTTCTGCTTGATCCTGCTCGATCTCATAGCGTTTGAATCCTGATGCCACTAGAGCAAGTAAAACAAGACTTGTCCCTGTGACTAAGGTAAACGTCAGCAAAGTTGCATTTAAACTTCGTTGTGATTCGTTTCTTCGCTGTTGGAGTTGTTGATATTTCTCAGCTTCGATCGCGCTAATTTGCTCTCGAATCTCATCCATGATTTGCTTACCCCGATCAAGCTGCACAATCTGTAGAGCCGCATTCAAGCCCTGAGTTCTTCTTACTTGAATGGTTTGATCTAACTCTGCAAGTTTCCTCGCGATCGATTGTTCTAGCTTCTGAATTCGAGACGGTTCTAAAGTTCCAGATTGTTCTAAAGCTTGCACCCGCTGATTGATTAACGCGATCGCACTTTTGTAAGGTTCTAAATATCGCTCTTGTCCGGTTAAAAGATACCCACGCTGTCCAGTCTCCGCATCTTTCAATGTAGAGAGAGTGGCTTCAAGATTCGCGATCGCTTGATTGCTTCGGCTGACCGCTTGTTCATTTTCTGCCAGTTTGAGAATATTTCGATAAGACGCGATCGCATTTAGCAGCAAGAGTAAAAGCGTAAAACCAAAGCTAAATTTTAGTTGTCGAGACAGCGATCGTTTCATGAGTCCAGCATCAAGCACCATCGAAACGGTACTGCAAAATCCTCGATCGATTCAACACGTTTCAGAGGATGTTGAAATGCTTTCGTTCATTTCAGGGCGAGGCAGAATCGGAGCGAAAAGGCTTCCTATGCGTTTCAATCCCCTCTTAATCACTCCGCATTGCCTTCTTCACCAGTTCCAAAAATGCAAACGCCGCTGGCGGCAACAACGCATCCGAAACAACCGCAATGTTGATCACTCGAAACAATGGAACTGGCAAACTATAAACTTTCACGCCTGCTGGAATCGGTTCTGCCGCTAATCGAGGGCTGACTGCCGCCCCTAACCCTTTTGAAACCATACTCACGATCGTGGCATCCGATCGCACTTGATAAGTCGCATGTAGCGTAATGCCATAGTTCGCGCAATGAGCATACACCATCGCATCACACCCATCATTTTCTGGAGCCATAATCAACGGATGCAAGGTTAATTCCTTCCAGTCTAAAGTCGGCTCAGAACGCTGAAATCCAGGCGGGAATAGGACGACAAACTCATCGCGCATAATCTCCCAAGCTTTGAGATCTGACCCCACAGGTGCATAAGTAATTCCAATTTCTGCTCGTCCTTTATACAGATCTTCCTCTACATCCGGTCGATCGTCATGTTCAGTTAAAGTAATCGCGATCGCTGGATATCTCCGACAAAACTCCGCCAACACATCCGGCAGAATGTGAGTTGCCGCACTCCGAAACGAAGAAATCCGCAGATGACCACCCTCTAAGCCTTTTGCTAGATTCGCTTGCTTTGCCATGTCGTCGATCAGATGAAGAATTTGACACGCTCGATCGACAATTTGTTCGCCTACAGGGGTCGGATGTGCTCCGTATCGTCCGCGTGACAGTAACACGACTCCCAATTCTGTTTCTAAAACGCCGATCGCATAACTCACTGCCGATTGCGATAACTGAAGTCGTAGAGCAGCTTCACTAAAACTTCCACACTCCACAACCGCAGCGAAAATTCGCAGGTGTGAAAGTTTGAGTTGACTCAAGCGATCTAAGCTCATATCGATCACCAATCACATCTTTGCATTGTCGCAAAAAAAGAAAATAAATCCTCGACACATCTATCGAATGCACTGATACATGAGATTCACGTTATCGTTTGTGGTTTCTATCTTCGATTCGGCACCATGAAGACTTACCGATCGAGTTACTGTTATGAGAGCGATTTCTAAGCCACAACACAGTCAAGGTGTTCTTCTACTAATTCTGACCACTGCTATCTGGGGAACTTCTTTTGCATTGCTCAAAGGGATGTCAAGGGATTTGCCTACACCGATTATTTTGGCAAGTCGCTTTAGTATTGCTGCGATCGCATTTTCTCCTTATCTGCGTCAGGTCAATGCTAACTTGCTCAGAGATGGTGCAATTCTCGGCATCCTCTACTTTGGCGAATGTTTGTTAGCTCTAATCGGCTTAGAGACAATTTCTGCAAATCGTTCTGCCTTTTTAATTAGCTTAAATGTGATTTTGGTTCCGTTGTTTGGCACGATGTTAGGACGGAAGTTACCGAAGCAGATCCTAGTAGCAGTGGGAATCGCGATCGCTGGAATCACAATCCTATCCTGGGAAGGCGGCGGATTCGGAATCGGGGATCTTCTGACTTTGGGATGCTCGATCGGGATTGCATTCTACATTCTGGCAATGGAAGCGATCACGCCCAGACATCCCACTTTACCGCTCGTTGCCGTTCAGCTTACCGTGGCAGCACTGTTAGGGATTATCTGGGCAGTTTTCAACGGCAAGGCTCCTTTTGCCGGAACGATTCCTTACCTCCCTATCTTGCTGTACTTGGGGCTAATCATTACCGCTGTTCCCATTTGGACGCAAACACAAGCTCAACGCTGGATCAGTGCTTCTGAAGCTGCGTTGTTGTACACATTAGAACCTGTTTTCGCCAGTATCTTTTCGTTCTTCTGGCTGCATGAAGCACTAGGAATTCGAGGCTTTATCGGTGCAGCATTGATTCTATCTGCAACGCTCATTAGTCAAGTTCCTCTGAAGCGACTCATAGAGAAGCATTCCTAATCATCTTTCTTCTCAATCTGGGCACTCTAGCAGCGTCCAACTGATCCTTCACGGGATCATTGTTTTGAGGAGAACTGAATGATCCGAGTGACAAAACCTGAACGGCTCATCGCTGTTCTGTTGAGTACTGCTACCCTGATGTTTAGTCAGCGTACGCCTGCTCAAGTCGCCCCCACTTTTGAAGCATCCGTTCTCAACAAACCTACGTTTAAAGCTGCGTCTCAACCCGTCTCGAAGCCTGCCTCAAATAACTCGGTTGAGATTGAAACTGCGATCGTAAACGAAACCAATCGCCTCCGCTCAAATCCCCAAGCCTATGCCGCCGAACTTGCAGAACTTCGGCACTACTTCAAAGGCAACATCCTAAGACTTCCTGGCTATCTCGCTCTAGAAACTCAAGAAGGTGTCGCGGTTGTCGATGAAGCAATTCGAGATCTCAAAGCCACGTCTCCACTTCCAGCCCTAACAATCTCACCAGGTTTATCGCTTGGAGCACGCGATCATGTCCTAGATCTCGCACCCAAAGGCAAAACGGGACATTATGGAACCGATGGCAGTAATCCATTTCAGCGCATGAATCGATATGGAACTTGGCAAGGGGTCGCAGGTGAAAACATTAGCTTTAGTCCGATCGCAACTGCTAGATGGCACGTCATGCAATTAGTCATTGATGATGGCGTAAAAAACCGAGGACACCGAAAAGCCTTGTTAAACCCTGACTATCGCCTGACCGGATCAGCCTGTGGTGGTCATTCCGTTTACGGTCAAATGTGCGTGATGACTTACACCAAAGAATACACAGAAGGCAACGTGCAAGGTAGACGATAGAAACTCTGCAATCACTGATCTTCAGTCCCCGGAGCGCGGACTTCGCACCGTCAGCCCCGAATTCCATTCCGGGGCGAGTCAGCAACGAAGCAAAAGAACCTTTCAAACCCACAAAAAAAGGGACATCGATCGATGTCCCTAACACTGATGTGAGAAACGAAACCTAGCTGGCAATGTACTCGCGCACATTCGCCTTGCGACGACGCAGATGATCCAACGCTTGGCGCTCAAGCTGACGAACACGCTCACGGCTCAGATTTAAGCGATCGCCCACTTTCGCCAGCGACAACTCATACCCATCTCGCAAGCCATATCGCAAGCTCAAGACTTCCCGCTGCTGCGGAGTCAGATCAGTCATCAACGTTTCGAGATCCTGCCGCAATAAATCCTGAGTCAAGGTCATATCCGGCGAAGGACCATCATCTTCAAGCAACTCCTGAAGCTCGGTGTCCTGATTATCTCCGACCCGCAGATCGAGCGATACAGGCTGACGAGACATCATGAGAAACTCACGAATCTGATCCGGCTCAAGCTCTAACTCGGCACCAATCTCAGCCGCAGTCGCAGCCCGACCGAGCTTTTGAGCCAACTCACGCTGAACGCGCTTGATCTTATTGAGCTTCTCAGTAATGTGAATCGGTAAGCGAATCGTCCGGGCTTGTTGAGCGATCGCTCTTGTAATCGCCTGACGAATCCACCAGTAAGCATAGGTCGAGAACTTATACCCACGAGTCGGGTCAAACTTCTCAACGCCACGTTCTAAGCCTAATGAGCCTTCTTGAATCAGATCCAAAAACTCAAGATTGCGCTTCTGGTACTTCTTCGCGATCGACACAACCAAGCGAAGATTCGCTTCGATCATCTTCTGCTTCGCGCGACGACCACGCTGATAGATGCCACTTAGCTCAGAATCACTAAGATGAACGTGCTCAGAAAACTCCTGCTGCGTCGGCTCATGACCGAGCTTCTTAGCAAGCTTCTGCTTCTTCTCTTCCAGCGTCATCATCTGCTGGACTTGCTTACCGTAAAGAATCTCCTGCTCGTGGGTCAGCATCGGCACACGACCAATCTCATGCAGGTAGGTACGCACCATGTCGGCGCTGTAAGCGGGAGCGGATTTAGATTTGGTGTTGGCAGTAGCCATGTGCAGTCAACTCCGTGAAATGAAAACGATTGGGGGCGGCGAAAATCGATCGATTCAGAGCGGAAAACTTAGGGGCACTTGAACCAATCTCTGGAAAAGCGATGCCCGCTGGATTAGGGTCAACCTGAACTGAAGGGGGTAAGGTGAAGGTCTGAATAATAAACCTGACGATCAAGGGATGTGTTGGGTTCCTATCTCGAAGTCACATCGACTTTAATTTAATAATAGGACGGACTCAAACAAAAGTAAAGAGTCTCGCGGAACTTTCTGGCTAAATCTCTGAAAGGGTGGATTGGGGTGGCACAGAAGGCGAGACATGATGGAATCATCCAAAACAATACAAGAAAACGGCTTAATCACTCTTCTATGATGACGGGTTTGCGAGGCAGTGAATAGCGGTTCTCTTGGGTGATAACCGTACCATTTTTAATCAAAAGAGTGAGGATCTCTGACTCTGCAATTTACTAAATGTTTCATCGCTCTGAAAGTTGCTTCTCATAACGCTTTCGCGAATTTAAGCTGTCAGAAATCATGATGGTTTTGAGCAAAATTTGTATGACACAGATCAATAGAAATACACTCTAATTTTTGAATATGAAAATGCAGTGACATTTCGATGACAATCGCACTCAAACATTCATAAGTGTTCATTTCTTAACTTTATCGATCAAAGCTCATGAAGCGTCCCCAATTTGATAGAAATCGCATTTGTACTCATCGGATTTTGATTAGAGTTCGCTACGCTAAGAGAGATTAATCGCTCAAGTTCAATTTAGGAAACGATTATGCTTACTGTTGCTCAATCTCGACCGACAGAACGCGCCCAGTTCATCCAAAAGACTTATCTGCATTTGGCTGGAGCCGTTGGCGCGTTCATTGTGATTGAATTTCTGCTCTTCTACACAGGAATTGCAGAAGCTATTACTGGGTTTGTTGCATCCAGTCGATTTACCTGGCTGGCGATTCTTGGAGGGTTTACGCTTTTGGGCTGGTTAGCTCGATCGCTAGCTGCCAAAGCGGACTCGGTTCAGACTCAATACACTGGGTTAGCAATCTACGTCGTCGCACAAGCACTAATTTTTGCTCCACTGCTTTACATTGCAGCGGTCTTCTCTGACCCGTCAGTGATTCCGACGGCTGGGATTTTGACTTTACTGCTGTTTGCGGGACTGACAGCGGTTGCATTTACCACGAAAAAAGATTTCTCGTTTCTGGGTGGCATCTTGACGATCGGCGGATTTATCGCGCTCGGTCTGATTCTTTGTAGCGTGATTTTCGGCTTTACGCTCGGTTTGATCTTCTCGGTGGTGATGGTCGCTTTTGCGTCGATCGCTATTTTGTATGACACTTCAAAAGTCATGCACCACTACGCGACTCATCAACACGTCGCCGCGTCCTTAGAGCTGTTTGCTTCCGTTGCATTACTCTTCTGGTACGTGCTGCAAGTTGTAATGTCGATGTCACGTCGTTAATAGTTCTCAGATTTAGGAGATAGAAAGGGTATGAGCCACTTCTAACGCAATAAATTTGGAGCGCTTTAAAAGCCTTCGCTCCGTTCACGTCCGCCCCAGAATAGAATTCGGGTCTAACGGTGCGAAGATCCTTTGAAAAGGACTGAAGATGCTGATCTTGGCTCTTAGTCCCCTTCAGTGGACTTCGTTCTGTTAGCCCCGAATTCCATTCCGGGGCGGGTGGGCAACGAAGCGAAAGGATCTGTCAAACACCTACGAATCCTTTTGCAATTCCCGAAACCCGATCGCGCATTTATTCCAATTCCGAAATTGCCCGATTACTCGCCGCTTGCAGCATCGCTTTAAGGCTCTGAGGTTCTGGATAAGCCGGAGTCGGTCGCTCAAACTTCAGCGGTAAATTCGTAAACTTCGGCAAGATCTCGCGACAAAACGCATCCGCCGCCTTCGATCGATATCGCGTTGGATTAATAATCACCGATAGATTGCGCTTCACAACGACATCATCGATTCGAGCGCGGTGCAGCATTCCCATCTGTAATTCTTTCTCGATCGCAGAAACCGACACAAACGAAGCCCCCAACCCGGACTGAACCGCGTTTTTAATCGCTTCGATCGAGTTCAGTTCCATTTCAATCTTGAGCCGACGAGTTTCGATGCCACAGCGTCCGAGTACTTGATCGATCACTTTCCGAATCGTTGACTGGGAATCGAGCGCGATGAACTGCAATCGATACAAATCATCTTTCTGAATCGTTTCTAGTCGTGCCAGTGCGTGGGACGGCGGCAGAATCAGAGCGAGTTCATCCTCAGCGTAGGGAATAATTTCAAGAGAATCCTGAAGCTCTGGAGAGATTTCGCCACCAATAATCGCCAAATCGATCTGACCGTTCGCCACGCTCCACGACGTTCTCCGGGTGGAATGGACGTGTAGCTGAACTGCCACATCAGGATACTGCTGGCGAAACATGCCAATCATCCGGGGCAATAAATACGTTCCCGTCGTTTGACTTGCTCCTATAATCAGGGTGCCACCTTGGAGATTTTGGAGATCCTCGATCGCACGAACTGTTTCCTGACACAAGGTGAGGATTTTCTCGCCATAACTTAAAAGCAGATGACCTGCCTCAGTTAATTGCGCCCGTCTTCCACCCCGATCAAACAATGGCACATCAAGCTGCCGTTCTAGATTTTGGACTTGCAGACTGACCGCTGGCTGGGACACATATAAACTATCAGCAGCCCGTTTAAAGCTACCTTCAGACGCGATCGCTTTTAGAATACGTAACTGATCGAGAGTAAAAGGAAGGTCAGACATACGGATAAGCCTAATGTGTGAGGAGCTTAAGGAAAATTACACCGGGAAATCGATTGCGTCCACTCTAAACTGGGAACCCAGCTACATTCTGTGAACAATTATTAAGAAATCCTGAAACGACGTTGCGCGAACACGTTTGCGTGCGCCAGAGGCATCGCACTAAGACCAATCTCCATGAATAATAGACGTGGCAAGTATTGTACAAAACGATGAGCGAATTAGAAGATGAACCAGGAAGTTATTCGGGACTTTCTGAATGTACCAGGAATCGTAGGGATCGCTCTATTGAGTGGACAGTCTCAGCCAGTTTTTTATAGTCATAATCCTGCGTTTGTTCAGGGGCCACCAGAATTGCTCACTCAAGGCATTCTACAAGTTGTTGAAACCATTCCATCTGAATACGAGACGTTAGAATTTCGCTTCTCTAAAAATCAAATTGTGCTGCATCGATTCGCGAAAAATTTCATCGTTCTGATCATTAAAGATGATTCTCGAATAGATGAAACATTTGTCGATGCACTTCAACGATTGAGGGCTTGGACCGAGCAAAATCCGACGATCACGATCGAACAATTTCAGGCGTTAGCGACTGCACCGTTACCCAAATTAAAAGATTTAATCGAAGCGTTCAACCAGTTAAGCGAATTTACCAAAAATTATTTCGGTGTTGCGGTCATTACAAACTATTTAAAGTCGAGTCGTCCAGAAACCGAGTGGATGGAACAATTTCAAGTCAATCGATCGGGGCAAATTGCATTAATTGGGGAACTCTCAGGGTTAGAACAAACGGTGAGCGCCCAAGAGCATGAATTATTTCGGCATTGGGTCGCTCAATATATTCGCCGTTGTTCTCAAGCGGTGCGTGATTATGCGGTACTCGTCGAGCAAAGCGCCCTCACCGACACCCAAAAAGCCCTCTTATTGCCCTAACAAGCATGGTGAAAACGGTCCGCCTCGAACCAATCGCCCAAGAAAGCGCGATCGAAACAATGGGGAATCTTCTCTCAGTTCTAATTAACAAAGATTTAGACGTTCTTAAAGAATGCGGCGGGCGCGGGATGTGTGCGACCTGTCATGTTTACGTCCAAGATGGGATGGATTCTCTCACCCCGATTAACCGTCGAGAGCAGCGCACGTTAGAGGTGATTACCTCGTGTAAATCGAATTCCCGCTTAGCGTGCCAAGCAAGAGTGATCGGTAGCGGCGTGATTGTGGAACTGCCACTGGGAATGTACATCAATTCGATCAAAGATATCGAGGCGTTAATCGGGCGCAGAGCAGAACAGGATCTATTGCACCCAATCAACGGACAGGTTCTAGTCGAATCTGGAAAATTGATTACTCGATCGATGCTGAAGAAAATCGAGGACACGACGAGTTTCAATATGTCAAATTATTTTTTGAATTCTTCTGGGGTTTAGATTCAGTCAGATCCGGGAACGCTTCAAGTAAATTCATTCCAAAGCATTATGTTGAGCCAGATCCAGCGGTTAACCCAAGAAACCGAAGGACGCTATGCCACCGATGAAGAGCTTCGTTTTTTAGCGGACTATGCTCGATCGTATGAGTTGCGCGTCCAGACTTACCAGAAATTGCAAACCTGCGAAATGATGATCATTCAGCAGGTGCAAGCCAAAATGAGAGCGATCGATCCAACGTTATTCCGTCAAGGCAACGAGGATTTAACGAATAAATGGAAGCGCGATACGTTGCGAGTGTTGCGCTATTCTGCGGCGGCGATGTTGATTGACGATCCAGAATTGTTGCGGGAGCGGTTTCTATTTTGGTTCCAAACGATCATGCGGGCGTTTAATGCTCAAAAAAGCTGCGGAGTTACTTACACCGTAATGCAAGACGTGATTAAACAGATGCTCACTACGAGTGAAGCGAATTTGATTTTGCCGATCTTAGAAGTGAATCGTCGAATGCTGGGAACGGTCTAATTTAGAGCGTGTCATTCCTTGCGCTGACTCGCCCCGGAATAGAATTCGGGGCTAACGGTGCGAAGTCCCCCTCCGGGGACTAAAACAGCCACTTCGAGTGTTCTTCAGTCCCCTTTAGTGGACTTTGTTCGATTAGCCCCGAATTCCATTCCGGGGCGGGTGATGCGATAAACGATTACTTCTCAAACCTCCTCTAAATCCAAATTTCCAATCTGGGCACACTGAAACCAATCAGCGCACCCGTTGTCGCTTCACTTTGTTTTACTCGATCGATTCCCCCGGCAAAATTTATGGCGTTTACACTTTCTCACCAAACCTCTGCAAAACTGAAGAATCCGAAGAAACATAACCATTACGGATTCCGAGACTTCTACCAATTCGATCCAGACAAAGGCACGATCGTCGATTGGAATAATAGTCAAAACATTCTGACTTCCGAAGATTTCATCATTGGATTGGTCGAAGGACTCGAAGAAGAAGTCGGAGATGCGTCCGCCGCCACGATGTACACGATCGGCTGTGAATGGGGACAGAAAGACGCTTTTTTCTTTGAGAACTGGTTTGAGAAAGAATACGATCGACCCATGCGTCAAACCAATCTGATGTTTCTGCTCGAAACTTGGTGGTGGTCGTTTACGGCTCAAGGCTGGGGTCGCTGGGAAGTCGATTTAGGCGATCGTAAACAAGGTTTCATGTTCATCAATATTTTCGATTCTGCTGTCGCTCGGACATTAGGCGATGTTGGTAAACCAGTTTGTTTCTTATACGCTGGACTGTTTGCTGGATTCTTCACTGAACTCGTGAAAAAACAGCTTAGCTGCATTGAAATTCAGTGCTACTCGATGGGAGAAACTTACTGTAAATTTCTCCTGGGCGGACAGGAAAGAATTGATGCGGCATCGTTTTGGTTGAATGAAGGCGCAACGGCACGAGACATCGAAAAACGGCTCAAAGCAGGAGAACTCAAATGATCTCGACACTTGCCCCCGAAGATACTCAGAATTGGCTTCATTCCGCGGTTCAGTCTTTTTTCGCGAATTGCAATTGGGAAGATAAACCTGTTGCAGCGATCGCGGCTTCAGAAGTTCAACGCCTCGAACAGGCAGCCGCAACCGAGTCTTTCACCGAACTCTCTTTTGATTTGCGAGTTCGTCAATTTTTCGCTGCTGTGAATTGGGATGGCACTGCAATGACTCCCATGCCTGTCGTCGAAGAAGCACCCACACCAGAACCCGATGACGGCTTTACTTTGACTGATTTTTCTGATTTGTTCTAAATTCCCTTAACCCGCTTATGCAATTTTCCATCGACGGCATTTTTGACGAAGCCGAAAACCGCTACCTCAAACCCGAAGAACTCCAAGAGATCGGGCAGTATGTTGCCTCGATCGCAGAACGCATGAGCGCATATCGGGTACTGCGCGATCGAGAAATCGAACTGATCCAGCAAGCCGCTGATCAATTCCAGCTAGATATGCCCGGAATTGAAACCGCTGTACTAGAACGCAGCGTGAAAAACGGAATGCTGACCTTGCGGCATTGCGGCATAGCGATGTTGTTGAATGATCACAACTTTGTGCAGAAGCGCCTTTTGAACTGGCTGAAAGACTCGATCGAGCTTCATCAAACTCAGAGTGCGGATGCTGCCTTCTTCGGATTAATCAAACAGCAACTCCGTCTGTCTCTCAATGCTCAGCAAATGGCGCTATTAGAACCGTTCTTTAATTTGGTTGAAACGGTGATTCCAGCCCAAGAGGAAGAAGAAATGCTCACTGTCGCAGGAATTTTCTAGGATTATGATTTCTGTTAGCGATTTATTGATTCACGATCGGCTTCCCGCGAACTATTACGCCAGCGATGTGTATGTGCGGGGCGATTTGGAAATGGGCTTGCTCGAAAGTCGTCGGGGTGATCGATTACTGTCTCTGCCTGAAACGCTGATTCAAGCGATTTACGCGGGTTTGAATAAGGAGACAGGTCAGGCTTCTCGCCTTGTTTTGTTTAACTGCGGTCGCTGGTGGGGCAAGAGTTTCTTTAGTCGCTTCCGAGATGAAGTTAGCGATTATTATGGAACACCACTGGTTGAAATGCAGATGGCGGACTTTCTCCAAGCTTTGAAACAGTGCTGGATTACTTGCGGGCTAGGTAAATTGAGTTTGGATCAGACGTATCACGATCGAGGATTTCTCATCGTGGAAACGCATCATTCGCCGTTTGCTCGATTAGCGATCGATGCGACTCTGCCTTCTTGTCATCTAGAAGCGGGCATTTTCACCTCAGTGTTTAGTCAGCTTGCAGGGCGAGAACTTCACTGTATGCAAACGCGCTGTGAATCGATGGGAGCCGAAAGCAACTTGTTTGTGATTGGCGTACAGAAACGGTTGGAAGCTGCGGAAGTTTTGGTCGAAAAACAGCTTGACCATGAATCGATTTTGCCTCGGTTATTTGTTTAGTGCGGGGTGAATGACGGATGTGTCTACCCTGATCGGTTCTGAAATTAAACGCTCAAACTATCGGATTCTGGGATTAGTTGGTCGAGGGCAATTTGGGCGCGTCTACTGTGCGCTCGATCGTCAAACAGGTGAATTTGTTGCGCTTAAAGCGCTCGATCGAGCCGCACTCCCGACAAATCAGTTTTTACGAGAATTGCGCTTTCTGGTGACGCTTCAGCATCCCAATATTGTGATGTGTCAAGCGATCGAACATTTACACGGAAAGCGCTTTCTCGTGATGGATTATTGCGAAGGTGGAACGCTCAGACAGTTGATGGAAAATCATCAGCGTTTGCATCTTGCTCTAAGTGTGAGATTGGTCTGTGATGTGCTGGCAGGATTGGAACACGCGCACAGTCAAGGGGTCGTGCATTGCGACATCAAGCCAGAAAATATTTTGCTGAGTTTGAGCGCCCAAGGATGGACAGCGAGAATTTCCGATTTTGGGATTTCGCGGTTAAGTCAAGACATTTCGCCTGAACCCGCAAATTTAACTGGCTCGCCTGCGTATATGGCTCCAGAACGGTTTTATGGACAGTACTCACATTCAACCGATTTATATGCAGTAGGAATTCTGCTGTTTGAATTGCTGGTCGGGTATCGTCCGTTTTCAGGATTGCCAGCGGAATTGAGAGCGGCGCATCTCAATCAGCCTGTAACCGTTCCGACTCATATTCCGACTCCGATTCAGGATGTGATTTTGAAAGCGCTTGAGAAGTTGAAGGCGCGAAGGTTTCACTCTGCGGCTCAGATGAGAGAAGCGCTTTTGTTAGCAGTACATGATCGATCGGAATTTTTGCCAGAACCGTTAGCGATCGCGCCGAAAGTTCACGCCTCGATCGTGCTGCGAGAAGAACGATCGCTTTACCCTGTCGAGCAAATCGGCATCATGGATACAACGCCAGCTCCCGAATACGATCGCTACCTGCGTCGATCGATGAGTGTTTTTCTCGGTCATAGTCAGAACGTCACTGAGCGATCGTATCCGATGGGCTTTTTCGATCGACGGGACGGAAAAGCATCACCGCTCATGACCCTTTCAGAGCCAATTCAGGAATTCGTGGTGCGCTCACAGACCTGTTTTGCCCTGACAACGCGATCAATTTACAAACTTTCAGAACTAGCCCCGCAGTTATTAACTCGATTTCATCAACCTGCTCGAATCGCGATCGCACCGAATGGATGCTGGATGGCAGTGGCAACCCTTGGAAGCCGTAATGCAGCAACACTCTTGAGCTTCTGGAGACTTCCACAGCCAAAATTGGTGCAGCATCCAACGCTTTGTGAATCTACTTTAGGAGAATTAATTGCGATCGTGGCAATGAGTTCCCGACACGTTGCACTCATTTCTAAAGTCGATCGCGCAACCCGAATCGATCTCTTTAACCGTCGCGGACAGGTGCTTGGCACACTGAATTTGCCTGTTCAACTGAAGCAAGTTTTTTCCACCCCTAAACCGTTTTGCTTAGTTGGAATTGATCAGGCACGATCAATCTTGCTGATTCACCTCAAACCTTATCGACTGATTCAGATTGCGATCGCCCTTTCTCCGAAATTTGTCACTGCCTTCTCTTGGGGTGTCGTGGTCTGCAATGAAAATCAATTGATTGCACTCGATTACGAAGGGCAGCAAATTGGACGATCAGACATTCCGCTCCACCCTTGTGCGATCGCGGGTTATGGAGAAGATGGATTAGCGATCGCGACTTGGCATCAGGGACAGGGCAGGCTTTACACGCTCAGCCTTGAGTCGATTCGTGCCGCAAACTTGTAAGCTAGATCTAGTCTTCAGAGTTAGTAAGGTATGGGTTTTGACTGGTTGACTCCGAGCCATTTCATTATGTTTGGGTGGCTGATGGGGTTCGCGATCGCGCATAGTGGGCTGGCATCGTTGCGAATGGCAGCAGAAAAACGAATCGGGGCAAGGCTGTATCGAGTTGTTTTTGCGCTCGTTAGTTTGGGGATTGCGGTTCCGATGCTGATTTATTTCTTTAATCACCGGTATGACGGGTTACAGCTTTGGAACGTTCAGGGTGTTCCAGGCGTGTCGGAATTTGTCTGGATACTGTCGGCAATTTCGTTTCTGTTTCTCTACCCGGCAACATTCAATCTGCTAGAGATAGCAGCAGTGCAAAAACCGCAAGTGCATTTGTACGAGACTGGAATTATTCGGATTACACGACATCCGCAAATGGTCGGACAAATTATTTGGTGTCTTGCTCATACAGTATGGATCGGGACAAGTTTTATGGTTGTCACTTCGATCGGGCTGATTTTGCATCACTTCTTTGGGGTGTGGAACGGCGATCGACGGTTGACTCTGCGGTTTGGCGAGGCGTTTGAAGCCGTAAAAGCGAGAACCTCGATCGTTCCATTTGCGGCGATCGCCGAAGGCAAACAGACGCTAGAACTCAAAGAATTTTTACGTCCTGCCTACCTTGGGGTGGGGGCATTTACGCTGTTGTTTTGGTGGCTTCACCCTATTGTAATTCGTGCATCTGGGAGCGTACCCTGGTAGCATGATCCCAAGCCTTAGTAAAAGACAATTAATAATTTTGGAGAACTATGCAAGCAGGAATTAACGAAGGGGCGTTTAAGCAAGAAGTTCTTGAATCGACGACCCCGGTTCTTGTGCATTTCTGGGCACCTTGGTGTGGCATCTGTCGGCTGATTGAGCCATCGTTGAATTTACTCCTCAAAGAGTATGGAGATCGATTAAAGCTCGTAGGCATTAACGCAGATGACAATTTAAAGCTGGCAAGTCGGTATCGGATTCAAACCCTGCCCACCGTGCTGCTGTTTGAAGGGGGTCAAGTGTTGCATCGCTTGGATAGCTATCAACGGCGTGAGGAGCTACGATCGATTCTTCAAGAAATCCTGGTTGCGCCGATGAGTGCAAAGGTGAAGAGTCTATAGTTACGATTAGAAATAAATTTGGGAGCGATCGAATTAAATTCGATCGCTTTTCTGTTTTAGGGCTGGCATGAAAATCTGTCTTAGGAGCGACCAGGGGCAATCAAATTTGGTGATATATCTATCCTGAGCCGTACTGTGACTGTCTTCAACATGACGTTCCGATCGCGATCCGTTTTTTCCAATTTCATCCGCAATGTTCGGCAGCGATTTGGACTCATTCCGCTTGATCGCCAACCCTCTCCGCAGGTTCTCGACATTCTTGAAAGTATTTCGGATGCGTTCTTTTCGGTCGATCAAGACTGGCACTTTTCTTACGTCAATTCTCAAGCCACACGAGTTCTAAACCGCACCAAAGAGGAGCTGATTGGAAAAAGTATTTGGGAATGCTTCCCAGAAGCTTATGACAGTATCTTTGGTCAAGAATATCAAAGGGCAGTCGCTCAACAGGTAACGATTAACATAGAGTCGTTTTACCCGCCGTTGAGTGCCTGGTTTTCAGTTCGAGCTTACCCGATCGAGTCAGGGCTTGCCGTTTATTTCCAAGACATCACCGCACAAAAAGTAGAACAAGCCGAAATTCTTCAACAGCAACAGACTTCAAAACGTCGAAGAGCAGAAATCGAAGCGATTTATACGACAGCTCCAGTGGGATTGTGCTTTAACGATACTAAGTTGCGGTATGTTCGGATCAATCAACAATTAGCAGAAATCAATGGTGCTTCGGTTGAACACCATATCGGGCGAACAGTGCGCGAATTGTTGCCAGAGCTTGCTGATCAAATCGAACCAATTTATCAGCAGGTGATTGATTCGGGTGAACCTATTCTGAATTTGGAAGTGAGCGGGACGAATCCAGCACAGCCCGGAATTTTGCGAACTTGGCTATCGAGCTATTATCCGCTCAAAGGCGAAGACGATCGCGTTTTGGGTGTAAATGTGGTGGTGCAAGAAATCACCGAATTGAAACAGCGAGAAGCAGAACGTAGAGAAGCAAATGAAGCGCTGAAACGCTCTGAGGAACGGTATCGATCGCTGTTTGATTCGATCGATGAAGGCTTCTGTGTGATCGAAGTGTTGTTTGACGAAGCTGGGAAAGCTGTTGACTATCGATTTTTAGAAGTCAATCCTCAGTTTGAACAACAAACCGGAATCAAAGATCCGATCGGAAAAACGATTCGTGAGCTAGTTCCAGAGATCGAAAGCTATTGGGCTGAACTATATGGCGAAGTCGTTCGCACTCGGCAATCTGTTCGATATGAGAATGCAGCGAAGGAGATGAATCGCTGGTTTGATGTGTATGCGTTTTCGTTTGAAAAACCAGAGAAGCACAAGGTTGCTATCTTGTTTCGAGACATTAGCGATCGTAAACGCACCGAAGAAGAACTCCGCCAAAAGAATGCCATTCTCAATGTGATTAATGTATCGACTCCGACCCCGATCTTTGTTAAAAACCGGGAGGGGCGAATTATCTATGCGAATCCGGCAACGTTAGCAGCGTTTGGAAAGTCCGAATCCGAAGTGATTGGGTTTTTCGATCGTGAGATCGATTCTTCTGAAACGAACATTATCGTGGCAGAAAACGATCAGCGAATTATGGAAACCGGACAAACCGAGATCGTCGAAGAATCGCCGGATGGAATTCGGACGTATTTAGGGACAAAAGTGCCTTATCGCAATGAAGCAGGCGAAGTGATTGGCTTGATTGGAATCTCGAACGATATTACCGATCGGGTGCAATTCGAGCGAGAGCGCGATCGTCTTCTCGAACAAGAGCAAGTCGCTCGCGAACAAGCCGAAAAAGCAAACCGGATCAAAGATGAATTTCTCGCCGTTCTATCGCATGAGTTGAGAACCCCGCTGAATCCGATTCTAGGTTGGATCAGATTATTACAAGCTGGGCGCTTAGATGCTGCGAGAACAGCGGAAGCATTAAAGACGATCGAGCGAAACGCCAAACTGCAAGCTCAACTGATCGAAGATTTGCTCGATATTTCTCGCATTATGCGCGGCAAACTTTCGCTTAATCGCGAAGCTGCGAATGTTGCCACGGTGATTTCATCGGCTACAGAAACGATTCGACTTGCAGCGGAAGCAAAACAGATTGCTGTGACCTTGAAGTGCGATCGCGATGATTATTTTGTGTTTGGAGATGCAGGACGATTGCAACAGGTCTTTTGGAATCTGCTCTCAAATGCAGTGAAATTCACGCCAGAACAGGGAGAAGTCACGATTGATTTGGCACAAGTCGGACATCAAATACAAGTCCAAATCACAGATACAGGAAAAGGCGTTCGCTCTGAATTTTTGCCCTATCTATTTGAATATTTCAGACAGGAAGATAGTTCGACGACGCGGAAATTTGGGGGTTTAGGATTGGGACTTGCGATCGCGCGTCAAATTGTGGAACTTCACGGAGGCACGATCGCAGCCGAGAGCGGTGGAGAAGGACAGGGCGCGACTTTCACGGTTCGTTTACCTGTGATGCGATCGAGCATTTCCAATGTGTCACCCTCCGCAGCTTCGCCAACGATCATCGGAGCAGCAAGTTTAAGCGGAATTCGGGCATTAGTGATCGATGATGACAATGACACACGAGACTATCTCAGTTTCTTACTGCAAACGAATGGCGCGATCGTGACTTCGGTTGATTCTGCCTTGCAAGCAATTAGTGCGATCGAACAGTCGCCGCCCGATATTGTTCTGAGTGATATCGGAATGCCTGAGATGGATGGCTATGCGTTGATTCAGACGATTCGCAACTCGAAGCATCGGGACATTCCAGCGATCGCGTTAACTGCCTATGCGGGAGATAGCGATCGACAACAAGCCTTAGACGCTGGATTTCAGCGGCATATTTCCAAGCCGATTGATCCGGATGCGGTAATTGCGATCGTGGTTGAATTGGTGGAATCTCATCAGGCTGAATCTATTGATTAATCTAACTTCGGTGGATTCCCGCGCTTCGTTGCTCATTCGCCCCGGAATGGAATTCGGGGAAGAGCGGTGCGAAGTCCCTTCAGGACTGTTAGCTATAGCTTGAGCAACATTCTATCGATTTAGAACCGTCTCAAGAAATGCCCATTGATCAGTAATTTCTTCGATGATTTTTGCGGTCGGCTTTCCGGCTCCGTGTCCCGCTTTCGTCTCAATCCGAATGAGGACAGGTTGCTCTCCTTGATGAGCCGCTTGGAGTGCAGCCGCAAACTTAAAACTGTGAGCAGGCACAACGCGATCGTCATGATCCGCAGTGGTTACTAATGTTGCTGGATAGCTCGTTCCAGGCTTTAGATTGTGCAAAGGTGAGTAAGCGTAGAGTGCTTTGAATTCTTCTAGAACATCGGGAGAACCATAGTCAGTTGTCCACGCCCACCCGATCGTGAATTTTGGAAATCGCAGCATATCCATCACGCCGACAGCGGGAAGTGCTGCACCAAAGAGTTCGGGGCGTTGCGCCATGCAGGCTCCGACCAGTAAACCGCCATTACTGCCACCTGCGATCGCTAACTTTGCAGGCGATGTATATCTCTGTTCAATTAACCACTCCGCAGCAGTAATAAAATCATCGAATACATTCTGTTTGTTCAGTTTTGTTCCTGCCTGATGCCAAGCTTCCCCGTATTCGCCACCACCGCGCAGATTTGGAACTGCATACACGCCTCCACGTTCCATCCAAACTAGATTTGCGACCGAAAAGCTAGGAGTGAGCGAAACGTTAAATCCACCATAGCCATACAATCGAGTGAGATTGTTCCCGTCGAGTTCTAAGCCTTTTTTGTGAGTAATGAACATTGGAACTTGAGTTCCATCTTTGCTTTGGTAGAAAACTTGCTTAACTTCGTAATCGCTGGGATTGAAATCGACTTGCGGCTGGCGGAATAAAGTACTTTCTCCGGTTTCTAGGTTGTAGCGATAGATTGTCGTTGGTGTTGTGAAGCTAGTGAAACTGTAAAAGGTTTCTGTGTTCTTTCGTTCCCCACCGAAGCCGCCAACAGAGCCAATTTCAGGAAGCTGTACTTCTCGAATCAATTCGCCTTGCAGGTTGAGAATTTTGATTTGGCTGTAGGCATCTTTGAGATAAGACACAATGAATTGATTTCCGAAAAGGCTCACACTTTGAAGCGTTTCTGCGGCTTCTGGAATGATTTCTCGTCGATCGTCAGGATTTTGAAGGTCGATCGCAATCACTCTTCCCCGTGGTGCATTTAAGTTCGTCTCAAACCAGAACAAACTTCCTTCGCTATCAATCAAGTTGTATTCTGCTTCTAAAACATCAATCAGCGGAACAACTGGGGCATTTGGAACAGTTAGATCTTTGTAATAAATTAGATTCTTCGGTGCTGAACCAAAGCGCACAGAAATGACTAAATAATTTCCATCCTCGGTGACATCACTCCCTAACAAAGCTTCTTTCTGCTCTGGAAGCTCAAACACTAAAACATCCTCAGATTGATCCGTTCCGAGTCGATGATAGTAAAGCTTGTGGAAGTAATTGTTATCTTCAAACTGAGAAGTTTCGTTTGGTTCTGGATAGCGTGAGTAAAAGAAACCTTGATGGTCGCTTGTCCAGGAAGCACCGGAGAATTTCACCCAATGGATGCGATCGCTCTTATCCTCCCCAGTTTCAACATCGCGTACAAGCCATTCTTGCCAATCTGACCCAGAAGTTGATAAACCATACGCCATCCACTTGCCATTGTCGCTAATGGCAAGACCTGAAAGCGCGATCGTGCCATCTTCTGACAATTTATTCGGGTCTAACAATTCTCGCGGCTCATCGTCCAAAGCGTTCAACGTATAAAGTACGCTCTGATTCTGTAATCCATCATTTTTGAAGTAGAAATAGCGCTCTCCTCGCTGAAACGGAATGCTGTACTTCTCATAATCCCAAAGCTTTGTCAGGCGTTGTTTAATCGCTTCACGCTGTGGAATTTGTTCTAAGAAGCCAAAGGTGACTTGGTTTTGTGCCTCTACCCAAGCGCGAGTTTCTTCTGAGTCGGGGTCTTCTAGCCAGCGATACGGGTCTGCAACTTCTACACTGTGATAGATATCTTTTTGATCGACTGTTGAAGTGGATGGATACTGAAACACCATAATCGCTGACTCAAGAATGCTAATGACTACCGAGTGTATCTCAAGAACTGATTGATTTCATTCCACCAAAAAAGAGATGCCCCGTAGAACATCTCTTAAAAGTTTGATTGAATTAACGGTTACGCGATCGCTGCAATCTGCACTTCACTGGTGCTGAGCAGTTCTTGCAGTTCTTCCGAATCAACCGTTTCTTTCTCAACCAGCATTTCAGCTAATCGATCAAGTACCGGGCGGTTTTGAACCAGAACGGCTTTCGCCCGACGATAGGCTTGCTCAACCAGGTTACGAACTTCGTCATCGATCGCGGCGGCGGTTTCTTCTGAGAAGTCACGTTCTGCGGCGATGTCCCGACCAAGGAACATATTGCCTTGCTGACGACCGAGGGCAACTGGACCTAAGCGATCGCTCATTCCGAATCGAGTCACCATCTGCTTCGCGACTCGTGCCACTTGCTGAAGATCATTCGATGCGCCTGTGGTTACTTCTTCTTCACCGAAGACGATCTCTTCAGCGATCCGACCACCAAGGGCAACCGCCATCTGGTTTTGCAGGTAGGAACGGGAATATAAGCCCGAATCCATCCGATCTTCGCTAGGCGTGAACCAGGTTAAACCACCTGCACGACCCCGCGGAATAATACTGATTTTTTGAACAGGGTCATAATCGGGCATGAGTGCACCGACAAGCGCGTGACCAGCTTCGTGATACGCGACTAACTCTTTACGCTTTTCGCTCATCACGCGGTCTTTCTTCTCAGGACCTGCAAGAACACGATCGATCGCATCATTGATTTCATCCATCGAAACCTCGGTCAAGTTGCGACGAGCCGCAAGAATTGCCGCTTCGTTCAGCAAGTTCGACAAGTCCGCTCCGGTAAACCCAGGAGTCCGACGAGCGATCTTTTCGAGGTCAACATCTTTCGATAAAGTCTTGCCACGAGCGTGAACGTTCAGGACTTCCAAACGACCCGCGTAATCGGGACGATCCACAACGACTTGACGGTCAAAACGACCCGGACGCAATAGAGCCGCGTCCAAGACATCAGGGCGGTTTGTCGCTGCGATGATGATGATTCCGGTGTTGCCTTCAAACCCGTCCATTTCAGTTAAGAGTTGGTTCAAGGTTTGTTCCCGTTCATCGTTACCGCCACCGAGACCTGCGCCCCGTTGACGACCGACCGCATCAATTTCATCGATAAAGACGATGCAAGGTGCGTTCGTTTTGGCTTGCTCGAACAAGTCGCGGACGCGAGACGCACCGACACCGACGAACATTTCGACAAATTCAGAACCGGAAATCGAGAAGAAGGGGACTCCAGCTTCGCCTGCGACGGCTTTCGCTAAGAGCGTTTTACCAGTTCCGGGAGGTCCAACGAGCAGAACGCCCTTGGGAATCTTTGCGCCAACTGCGGTAAAGCGATCGGCATTTTTCAAAAAGTCTACGACTTCGTTCAATTCAAGTTTCGCTTGATCAATTCCCGCGACATCGTTAAACGTGACTTGGGTTTGGGGTTCCATTTGAACTCTGGCTTTCGATTTGCCGAAGTTCATCGCTTGGCTTCCTGGACCGTTTTGAGCGCGGCGCAACAGGAAGAATAAACCCACGAGCAGCAGAACTGGGAAGAATAGGCTGCTAACTGCACGAAGCCAAAAGTCGTTGCCATCAGTTGCAGGCAGGACGGAAATATCGACTTGGTTGCGGGTCAGAATGCTGATGAGTTCAGGATCACTCGGCAGGTTGACCAAGATGCGGCTGCCGTCTTGGGATTGAACCAGTGCGCGAGAGCGATCGCTGCTCAGACTGACTTTATTGACGTTGTTATTCTCAACTTCTTGAATAAACTGGCTATAGCGCCAGGTTTCACGAGTTTGGGGTTGCTTATCAAAAACCGCCGTTGCTAACGCAATCACGACGATCGCTAAAAGCGCATATAGCCCTGCATTTCTCCACCGCTTGTTCACCGGGGTGTATCCTCCTGAAAATAGGAATTAAAGGGATCTCAGATTTGTATTGTTAATTTATATTACTCCGTATTAAGACTTCTTGCAGCTATACGGTCGAAATCTGAGAATTCCTGGTTTATCCAATGTAACGTAATGGTTTAACAATGGACTTTGATTTCCGAGGGAAATTCCGATGCGCCTGAGTTTTTGCATCATTGTGAAGGATGAGGAAGAGAATTTGCCTCGCTGTTTGTCGAGTGTGCAGGGTTTTGTCGATGAAATGATCGTGCTGGATACGGGGTCAAGCGATCGCACGATCGAGATTGCGAAATCGTTCGGCGCACAAGTTCACACATTTAAATGGTGCAATGATTTTTCCGCTGCTCGGAATGAGTCGCTGAAATACGTTCAAGGCGATTGGGTCTTAGTGCTGGATGCGGATGAGGTGTTAGTGCCGGAAATTGTGCCGATTTTGAAAAGCGCGATCGCCCAACCCGATTATTTAGTGTTTAATCTTGTCCGCCAAGAAATCGGAGCCGCGCAATCTCCCTATTCTCTAATTTCACGATTATTTAGAAGGCATCCTGAGATTTGGTTTACTCGTCCGTATCACGCAATGATCGATGATCAGGTGATGAAATTATTGGAGCGTGAACGGCAGTGGAAAATTGGCGCGATTCCAGAAGTTGCGATTTTGCATGAGGGTTATCAGGCAGATATGATTGCGGGACGTGACAAAATGAGTAAAGCGCGATCGACGATGGAAGGTTTTCTCGCCACGCATCCGAATGATCCCTATGTTTGCAGTAAGTTAGGAGCGCTCTACGTTCAGATTGGCGAGACAGCAAGAGGAATTGAACTTCTAGAGCGAGGATTATCCACAGTTCAAGATGTTTCAACAAAATATGAATTGCACTATCACCTAGGTAGTGTGTATTCAGAAGTTGATATCGAAAAAGCTGCTCAACATTATCAAGAGGCAATTCAGCAACCGATTCTGTCAAAACTGAAATTAGGGGCAATTAATAATTTAGGCAGCTTATTGAAAGACTGTGGCGATCTTCAAAATGCCCAGGTGCTTTATCAGCAAGCGTTGAAGATTGATCCGAATTTTGCGATCGCACATTGCAACTTAGGCGCAACCCTCAAAGCAATGGGACAATTTACCACTGCGATCGAACATTATAAAAGTGCGATCGCGCTAAATCCAAATTATGCGGAAGCTTATCAGAATCTCGGTGTTGTGTTGTTGAGATTGGGTCAAGTGCCGGAGAGTTTAGAAGCGTTTAAAACTGCGATCGAGCTTCATCAACAGCAAAATCCAACCGAGGCGCAACGACTTCAACAAGGATTAAAAGAGATGGGGCTTCTGACAAATTAGGTGGTGAAGAGCCACATTTTAACCTCAGTTCGACAAGTCTTTCCGCTTCGATTCGACCTCGCCCCGAATTTCATTCCGGGGCGAGGTCGAATCGAAGCCCACTAAAGGGGGCTAAAGACGCATGAAGTTAAGGCTGACAGCCCTGAAGGGACTTCGCATCGTTAGCCCCGAATTCTATTCCGGGGCGAGTGAACAACGGAGCGAAGGAATTCATCGAACTACGCGAACTAGCTTAAGCCGTTTAAATTTCCCTTCAGTAATCTAACGGAACTTTGTGCTGACTTGGTAAAGATTGAAAGAAGTTTGGGCACGTTCTATCTGTAAAGTTTGTTCCCCAAGATTGATGACAACCCTAATTGCGTTTCAACCCAAAGCTAATTTAAGGCTTGCATAAGTCCGCTGCTTGCACAATCGCATCACTGTCAACTGCCTGCGTCTGACTGCACCGAGATTTTCTCCAACCTTGATCGTGCTCTGACCTCTGAATGGGGGTTGCTTCGCATGTCCTTTTTTCAGCCCACTTTTTGTCGATCGCTATGAAAATTACTACTTGTAAGCTCCTAGCCGCCACACTTCTCATCGGAAGTAGCCTGTCAGGAGTCCGCACCGTTCTCGCTCAAACTCAAACCGCAGCAGGCACCACCATCAGCAACACAGCAACGGCAACCTACTCCGATGGGACAACTACTTATAATGCAACTTCCAACACGGTAACTGTTCAAGTTGCGGAAGTTCCAGGAATTAACGTTGCGGCTCAGGCTCCCAGCAACGCCGCCCCAAACGCAAATGATCCACTGCACGTCGATTTCACTATCACCAACGTTGGAAACGACCCCACACAGTTCTTTATTCCTGGAACTGCTACCCTAAATACCACAGATTTCTTCGTCGATGGTCCGCTCCAAATTATTGCTGTAAATGGCACTGCTATCACTCCAGTACCCATACCGACAGCGGGTGATTCAACAGGTACACTGCTTGGAGCGACTCAAGGATCAATTGCAGCGAATGGAACCATTACCGTTCGCGTTCCGGTTCGAGTCCGGGGAACGGCTGTAGCCGGTGCGACGACGACCGTTGCCCTCGGAAACACTGCCACTGCCAATGATCAAAACATCGATCGAACTGGCAATGTCAATAACACACTTGATGTTTACACGGTAGACAATCCAGACGGAACCACAGGCGAAACCCCTGGTGTTCTCTCTCGCGTGCACGAAGCAATGGCAACAAGTACTGCAATCACCGTGAATGCTCGATTGCAGGCGTTTGCAACCATTCTCAAAGCAGTGTCTAGCTATAGCAATAACAACACGCCTGCGGTCTTGAGCGATGACACGCTGAACTATTCGTTAGCGCTCAAGGTTGCAACTCCCACACCATTGCCCACTGGACTTGTCGCTTCAGACTTGCATCCCACCGCACTGAACTTGAATGGTTCAAGTCAAGACCGCATTCTCGTTTCTGATGCGATTCCAGATGCAACCGTTTTGAGTTCGACTACTCCCACCGCACCAGATTCAAGTTGGACAGTCGTTTACACGATCAGTCCTTTATCGACTCCAGCGCATCAAGCAGCTTGGGTCACGACTCGTCCGACCTCTGGAACAATCACGCGGGTTGGTTTTGTACGATCGACTCCTGTTGCGAACAATTCCACCCCGATCGAGGGCTTCTCATTCTCAGTCAATCCGACCGCAAGCTTCACCGGAGGACGAATTGCCAACATCGCCCAAGTGTTTGGTCAATCACAGCCTGGGACAGTCGCTCCTGGAACTGCAACACAGTTGGTATATGACGAATCTGGAGATCAATCCGCAAATAACCAGCTCGAAGGCGGTAATCCTGATCCAGCGACAACTGGAGGTGCCCCTGCAACAGGACGGGGAATCGATGATGGGGTAGCAGATGTCGTCACAGATGGAGAAGATCCAGGCAAAGGATCATCTCCGACCGCAGGCAACACGAACCAAGGAGACCTCAACGATTCGGATGGAGGTGAAGTCACGCTGTATACGATCGCAGCGACTCCATTGAATGGTCCCGTGAATCGTCCCGATGCGGTCAACACCACGAACAATGATGACTTTACGAATCGATCGATTCAGCTTCCGGCAGATCTCAATCCTGCAACCCCGTTAACGGATGCTCAAACACCAGCCATCACCTTCACGAACACTGTTCAAAATACCAGTGGTAGCCCGCAAACGATTTCACTGCTTCCCACTCCACCTACTAACGCAGCGGATTTACCGCCTGGAACATTAGTTACCATTACTGCTGGAAGCGATGTTGCAGTTTACCGTTATAACGGGGCGACATTTGACTTTGAACCTACGGGAAGCAGCAATACAGGACTCAATGATCCAGTCGAACTGGTAGACCTTCCTGCAAACGATAACAATCCGGGTGGAACTGATCAGAGAAATTACACGGTAACGATCGATCTTCCTGACAGTACGGTAGCAAACCCGATCGCACAAAACACAGGCTTCCCCGTTCTAATCCTGGCGTTTGTCGATCAGAACAATGATGGAAGTCCAACTAATGAACCCGGAAACACAACGATCAATCGCCTCTACACCGGATATGTCGAACTGCAAAAAGATGCTCGAATTCTGGATGGTGGAACTGAAGTTGTTGGATTTGGTGCGAGTCAAGCCGCATTAAATGCCGCAGCAAGACCCGGAAGAACGATCGAATATCGCATCCGATACCGCAACGTTTCAACGCTCGCGCCTGCAAATTCTGGCAGCATCGATCTTCCTGCAAACAGTCTGACGATCACCGAAGACGGGTTAGATGCTCCAAACAATTGGTTCAACCCGACAACGCATTCATCGCTGGGTCCAGCCCCAGGCTATGGAATCGCAAGCGGCACGATCACAGTCACGCTCAACGGTACAGACATTCAAATCTATACCAATCAGGTTGGAACGGTTGCCCCGCAAGGCACAGGCGAATTTATCTTCCGCCGCACGATCAAGTAGTGGACTCATCAGGAGAAAACAATGAAACGGAATTTTGTTTGGATAGGATTGGGACTTGCGGCGACTGTGGCAATGTTGCCGATCGATGGAGCACCTGCGGCAGCTCGACTGTTCGATCGAGGATTGTCGATCGCTCAATCGTTGCAGCAGCCGAAAGTCGAACTGAACTTGATCGCGAAACAGAAAGTCATTCAGAAAGATGCCCAAGGCAAAGAGCAAGTGTCTTGGAATGTGCTGACGAAAGACACGATGGTGCAGAAAGGAACCGTTCTGCGCTTTCAGGTGGTTGCAAAGAACACAGGCGATCGGGCGGCTGAGAAGTTCGTGGTGACGCAGCCCGTTCCGAAGGGAACAACTTATGCGGCTGATTCTGCCACTTCGAGTGGAGCGGAACTCACTTACAGCATTGATGGTGGTAAAACGTTTACGGCAAATCCGATGGTGCAGGTCACATTACCGGATGGCAGAACGGAGATGAAGCCTGCACCTGTGGAAGCTTACAGCCATGTGCGGTGGACATTTGAGAAAGCGATCGCGCCTAAGAATGCTTTGGAAGTGAACTACGAAGTCAGCGTTCGATAGTTCCATAGAACTCCAATTTTTCCAGAATTGGAGTTCTTTCTCCTGAAAATCCTACGCCTTCAAGATCGTGAACAAATTGCCTCCGAATCAAGCGGATCATTTCTATTCCAGGTTCAAAGCTTGCACTGCTGCATTACTGATTAGCTCTTTAGGTGTTTCTACTTCTGCACAAGCACAACCAAAGATTTCATCCATCACAAATCGTGCAAGCTACAGTTACAGTGATCCATCAGGTCAAACTTTTAGTAGCTTTACGAATCAACTCCAGCAAGGTCTGATTGATCCTTTGGGTCGAATTACAGGGTGTGCGGGTGAAGTCCTATCAAGTTACTCAGGCTTTAGTGTGAGTGTGTATGAAGCAGATGCCTCTGGAGTTGAACTCGGTGCGTTAGTGCCATTGACTGGAACTGAGCTTCCTGATGTTCCGAACAATGGAATCGCCGCAGGACTTGATCCGAATCGTCAGAATAGCAATCCTTATTTTCTTGGTGCAAACAGTGATGGGCGGTATAACTTTCTGCTCGATGATGCACGAGGGCAACTCGCGATCGGGAAACGATACATTCTTGTGATCACTCCGCCCCAAAGCTCGATTTACAGTCAGCGACGGGTGCGATTGACGATTACAGCACGAAATGGACGGCAAGTTTCTTACAATGCGACTTCACTTGATGGCAAAGCACTGAGTACCACTACGGGTGCAACCTCGATCGAGGGACAGTTAACGATTCAAGATGCCGAACAAGTGGGATTATCCCTGGCTGCGATCGATGTTGATGCAAGTGTGTGTCAAGCTCAAGCCATTCAAATTATCAAAACAGGCGATCGATCTAATGCAGCCCCTGGTGATACTGTTCTCTACCGATTATCCATTCGTAATCTCGCCAGTGCTCCTGTTAGTAATTTAACGATTACCGATTTACTTCCGCTTGGCTTCCGGTTCCGAGAAAATAGCGCCAAAGCAGAGTTTCAAAATACAAGCATTCCTGTTACTGCAAGTTCTAACGGTTCGACGATTACCTTTACACTGCCGAGTGTAACGCTACCTGCCAACACTGGAGCACAAACCCCAGTGGTCAATATTGCGTATGCGGCGACTTTAACACCCGATGCAATTCGAGGAACCGGACAGAATCGAGCATTGGTACAAGGAACGCGATCGGACAATCAAGATATTGTGCGAGATGGTCCAGCTCTGCATCGTCTCAGGGTTCGTAATGGACTGTTAACCGACTGTGGAACCATTATCGGGCGCGTGTTTGAAGATAAAAACTTTGACGGTGAACAACAGCCTGGAGAGCCAGGAATTCCGAATGCAGTTGTTTTTCTCGATGATGGCAACCGGATTACAACAGATCAAAACGGATTGTTCTCGGTGGCGAATGTTCTCGCTGGTTACCGCACTGGAGTTTTAGATCTAAGTAGCGTTCCAGGTTACACCCTTGCCCCTAATCAGAAGTTTCACGAACGCAATAGTCAATCTCGCTTAGTTCATCTTGCACCGGGTAGTTTAGTGCGAATGAATTTTGCAGTTACTCCAGCGCAACGGGAGGCAGGCAAATGAAATTTAATCAATGTTCTATCTATGCAGTTTGTCTGATTTCACTGTTCGCATTCCAAGCTCCTCGATCGATTGCAAATCCCGTTCCAGCACAGTCTCAAGTTTCTCTAAAGTTCGTTTCTCCAACCGTTAACAGTGTTCTCGATCTACCTTCTGCAACGGTGGTGTTGAGCTATCCGAAAGGGGCAAAGGTTGAACTGTTTGCGAATGGGGAAAAAGTGAGCGATCGCTTAATCGGACGTACCGAAACGAGCAGCACAACCATTACTCAAACGTGGTACGGGGTTTCACTCAAAGAAGGGAATAACACATTAACTGCTCGAACAGACGGAGCGGAGAATGCTTCTGTTAATGTGCAAGTTCGCGGAGAAGCGACAAAGTTAACGGTGAGTTCCGCTGAGTCGCGCATTCCGGCAGATGGTCGATCGATTGCCACGATCGCAGGTCAATTGCTCGATGCTCAAGGCAATCTTTCCAATCGAGAAGCAACGGTTACTTTGTCAGCAACCGCAGGCGAGTTTACTGGGGTAGATGTCGATCGAGATCAGCCTGGATTTCAAGTCAAAGCGCAACAAGGACGATTTACAGCAACATTGCGATCGGGATTAGAACCGAGAACCGTCACGATTCAAGCGCGTACCAGTAACTTAGAAGCCTTTTCACAACTGAGCTTTGAAACGGATCTCAGACCCCCGATCGCAACAGGTGTAATTGATCTCCGATTGGGAAAACGGGGAACGGATTACTTTGACCGATTGAGAAACTTTAATCCGGTCGATCGAGACAATCCTTACCGCTTAGATGCAAAAGCGGCTGTGTTTGCCACAGGTCGAATCGGGACTTGGTTGTTTACAGGAGCGTTTAACAATAGCAGAACATTGAATGAAACCTGTGACTCGACTTCGAGGCTTTACAGAGATATTCAGCCGTGTGATCAGAACTATCCAATTTATGGTGATAGCTCTTCAACAACAGCAGTTACACCTTCACAAGATAGTTTATATCTCAGATTCGAGCGGACTTCTCCGGTTATCGGTGCAGGCATTGATTATGCAATGTGGGGCGATTACAACACTGAGGAATTCGCCCGTCGATCGCAGCAATTCACCGCGACCACTCGCCAGCTTCACGGCTTCAAAGCCAACTATAACGTTGGGAATTTGCAAATCACAGGAATCTTTGCGGATAGCTTAGAAGGATTTCAAAGAGATACGATCGCACCGGATGGAACGAGTGGATTTTACTTTGTTTCACGCCGATTGTTGCTCGAAGGCAGTGAGAATGTTTTTCTTGAAACCGAGGAATTGAATCGACCGGGAACAGTTATCGATCGTAAACCCCTCAATCGAGGTGCAGACTACGAAATTGACTACGATCGAGGTTCTCTCTTATTTCGTCAGCCAATCCTTAGAACTGATGTCGGTCAGAATGGCGAAACTTTAGTGCGTCGAATTGTTGTCACTTACCAATATGATCAGCCTGGATCGAACAACAATATCTATGCGGGAAGGGTTCAATACAATCTAGCGCGAGGACTCGATCGAGAAAGTTGGATCGGACTAACTTACTTCAAAGAAAATCAAGGTGTGCGCCAGTTTGAACTCTTTGGAGCCGATGCACTATTAACATTCGGAACCAGTCAGCTAGTGGCAGAATACGCTAATTCTGAGAGTTCACTTGATTTTGGTAACAGCGTAAGCGGCTCAGCGTATCGAGTTGAACTTGATAGTCAAATTGCTCAAGGTGTACTTGGACGGCTTTACTATCGAAAAACTGATGCAGGCTTTAACAACAATGCGACTACAAGCTTCACACCCGGACAAACCCGCTACGGGGCACAAATCACCGCTGCGGTTTCTCCGACAACCAATGTTCGAGTGCAATACGATCGAGAAGACAACACCGGAATTGCACCGCGTCCACTCACACTCATCGATGAACTCCTCACACCTCAAACGGCTCCGACTCCCGGATCACGAGTCGATAACTCACTAACCACTATCACAGCAGGCGTTGAACAAAAATTTGGGACGGCGAACTTCAGCTTAGATTGGTTGCACCGAAATCGTGAAGATCGGCTAACTCCTTCGGTGTTTGATACCAATTCGGATCAACTGCGATCGCGCTTCACTTTCCCCCTCACACAAACGCTCACCTTCCTCGCACAAAACGAAACGACTTTATCATCTGAAGTCGATCAGGTGTACAACGATCGAACATTACTCGGCTTAAATTGGCGTGCAGTTCCAGGTGTGAATGTCCAACTCTCACAGCAGTTTTATCACCGTGGGCAATTTGCAGGTCGATCGCTGACGAATTTGAGTGTGTTAGGTGAATACAAACTGCTACGTGATACGACTTTAACGGGTCGCTACACTTTGCTAGGTGGCGCAAACGGCACGAACATTCAAGCCGCGATCGGACTCAACCAAATCTTTAAGCTCTCTCCCGGATTGCGAATTAATGCTGCATACGAACACGTATTTAGTACGATTTCTAGTCGCAGTGCCGCAGGAACAATCTTCGCTCAACCGTTTGCAGTTGGACAAAGTGCTTCAAGCTTAGGACTCGATGGCGGCGATAACTATAGTATCGGACTCGAATACTCTGACGAATCAAGATTCCAAGCGAGTGCCCGGTATGAACATCGCACCTCATCGGCAGGAGCAAACACGGTAATTTCAGCGGGTGCGGCAGGTAAGATTAGTCCTGCCTTGACCGCATTGGCGAACTATCAGCAAGCAAACGCAGCCAATCAAACTTTAGAGGGCTTAGATGATACGAAGACTCTAAGAATTGGGCTTGCCTACCGCGATCCGAACGACGATCGCTTTAATGCTCTGCTGCGTTACGAATACCGCAAAAATCCCGCACTCATTCCCGATTCGATTCTCTTCGGTAGCGGCACAGGCACAAATGAACATCTTTTCGCGATCGAAGCCATCTACGCCCCAAACTGGCGCTGGGAATTCTACGGAAAATTTGCCCTCAGAGATAGCACCTCTTACCTTGCAAGCGATCTAGCAGGAACCAGTACCGTTTTGCTAGGACAAGGACGCGCTGTTTACCGATTGGGGTATCGCTGGGATGTCGCCGCAGAAGGACGCTGGATCGGTCAATCAGGCGATTTTAATGAACTCGGCTGGGCATTGGAAGCGGGATATTATCTATCGCCAAATTTGAGATTATCCGCAGGTTATAGCTTCGGACGGGCAAACGATCGAGATTTTACGGGAGCGCGATCGACCGGCGGACTGTATTTTGGCGTAACGGTCAAAATCAACGAACTATTCAACGGCTTCGGACTGCAACGCATTCCCAAACCACAAAATCCACCCACCCAAACGACCGTCACACAAGAACCTTCTCCGTCTCATTAGATTACTCTGTGCTATGCGACTTCAACTTCTTTTAACTCTCCGAACATCATCCCAGCTATTGGGAACTATTGCTTTGTGCATTTGTGCAATTGCACCGATCGCAACTCCCGTCAGAGCAGAAGGCAGTAAAGAACTGGTTCAAGATGGCGGTAGCCGCCCATTTCTTGAATGGTCAGGACAAATCAGTGCCAGCATTCCACGCAGTACCACACTTCGAGTTTTTGTTCGCCTAGGAGAAATCGTTCACCTTGGATCAAGTGTGGCAAACAGTTACGACGATGGTGGTGGAGCTGGAAAAAATGATATTGTCTACCGCCGAGTGGGTGGCGGACAAAGTGGGAGCTGTGATGTCTTAGCAACTGGATTTGGCTACATCAATACCCCAGTAAAAGAGAACATTGGACCAAATCCAGGAGGCTATACTCCCTGCACGTTTACTGCAACCGCAACAGGAATCTACGAAGTTGAATTTCGAGGTCAACAGCGTAGCACGAACGATGTCGGAAATCCACCTGCCACAACAGTGGAGTCTCCCACCAGTACCACTGCATTCACGTTCCTCAATAATCAAATTCAAACAGTTGGTGCTTGGGACATTACAGTAAAGGATAGTACAGGCACGACGACGCTGCCTGGACGAGTCTTCACGTACTACGTGGCGATGAATCTTGGTGCTAATAGTCGATCGCTAAATTCCAACTTTTTTATTCAAACCAAAGATGGATTCCGCTATCGGACTGATATGAACGGGCTTGATCCCTTTGGATTTATCTTTTTTGCGAACAGTCGAGGTTACATCGATCGACAAAACGGCGCTACACTTTATCGATCTGCTAGAGCAACTGACAATGCACTGAACTTTATCGGTAACGTTGCAGTTCAAGCCCCAAGCACTGTCGATACCGCAACCGACATTACGCACTTAATCTTTTTCAATCGTCCTGATTCCAACACGTTGACTGAACTCAACATTCCACTCAGCCCCATCATGCCCGGTGTCCCGCAAAACTTTAAATTCACGGGTGCGAGTGGAAGCAGCGGCAACCAAACCCCTGTCGGAGCGGGAGGATTTTTTAGCTTTAGTTCCAATACTCCTGGCACTTATCAAATTATCATTGACACAAATGCCGATGGAATCTTTGATCCTTCCGTCGATCGAGTTTTACAAAATCCAGCATCCGCAGGCGTGAATATCGTATCCTGGGATGGAAAAGATGCCAATGGAACGAACGTGCCACCTCGTACCGGAAATGCTGCTTATCCTGCCCAAGTCGTGTTGCGAGGTGGAGAGTATCATTTCCCGCTGCTAGACGTGGAAAATAATCCTAGCGGCTTCAAGATTACGATGGAAAATCATACCGCTGCTTTCCCAACGATTTTGGACACGAATGGGCAGTCCGTTGGACCTGCGACAATCTACTACAATGACACCAACTACACAACCGCGAATGGAACAAGTGTAACGCTTACGGGTACAGGAGCTACCAGTCCTACTAACGCGAGTAGAGGGGTGAATAGCGGCACCAGCGGCGAACACGAATTTAGCAGTAACTATGGAGACTTTAAGGGAATTGATACTTGGACATTCTTTCCCAGCGAAGCGATAACGGCTCCCCTGGTGATTACGACCAATGAGCGAGCGAATGTAATTGGTAGAAAATCAGTGCGTTTCTTAGCCGATGCCGACGAAGATGGAAAAGTGACCATAGGCGATCGTGTTGAGTACACTGTCACCTACTCGAACCTTTCACCCGGAAATAGTAATGCAACTAATTTTGTCTTGAGTGATAGTCTTCCAGCACAGCTATCCTATGTTCCGGGAAGCGCTACCTTGACACAAACCCCAGGTAATACGATCAGCATTAATTCCAGCTACAATGGCACGGGTGCATTGACCAATTCAGGAACGCTCAGAGTCGGGGATACGATTACGGTTCGACTCATTGCGACAATCAATGATGCAAATAATGGAGCCGCGATCGTTAACCAAGCCAGCGCCACCTTCAGTACTCCAGACAATCCTGGCTCAGTCGCGGGCACCGTTTTATCTGATGCAAATTCAGCTGGAGCAACACTCAATCCACCTACCGTTGGCAATCCGTTCTTTCAACTTGCAGATGACGGTATTAATTCAGGCAACGATCTTGCGACATCTGCCGATGATGATCCAACTGTGATTACAGTTCCACTATCACCCCGCTTGCGACTAGTGAAGCGAGTGACTGCAATCCAAGGAACCGCACTTTCTAGTTATGTTGATGTGGTGTCTGGGGTAGGTGCAGCCAGCGATAATGCCCCAAATTGGATCAATTCCTCGGTTACAGCGAATCGATCGAACAATTCTGGAACAACTCCAAATTTCAGCGCATTTTTGAGAGGTGTGATTGATACCGCGACACTCTCCACTGCACAAAAGCCAAAGCCTGGAGATGAAGTCGAGTACACCATTTACTTCCTCTCAGATGGCGATCGAGATGCCAGCACGGTTAGCCTATGTGATTTTATTCCAGCAAATACGACTTATGTTGTGAATAGTCTTGAGCTTGCGATCGGGCTTAATCCTGCTGTTCCTGTGACCGATATCCTTACAGATAGTGATGGTGGATACTATACAACTGGTTTCCCAGGAGCGTGTTCGGGCAGTACGAATAATGGACGTGGGGCAATCGTCGTGAATGCTGGAACGCTACAACGCAGCACAGGATCGGGAACACCCAGCACTTCGTTTGGTTTGATTCGATTTCGTGCCAGAGTGAACTAAGTCCATATCACCGAAGACCAGGTTGACCAGACAAAAACCCCCACTGCAACGATCGCTAAAACGACTTCGATCAAGTTCCCGCTTAAAGTGCTAAAGCCAATGAAAAAGCTGACTCTTCCAGCCGTTTTGATGCGCTCAAGAGTCGGGAGATTGCGCTGATAAAGATATTCCCCGATGAATTTATCGAACAGAATTCCTGCGATCAGCGTGGCGAAACCCCTGCCCTAACCCTCTTCCATAGAAAGCAGCCCTCACCCGCTCCCACGGGAAGCGGGTGAGGGCTGCAACCCTTCATGCAGAAGAGCGATTACACTACAGTGAAATCAGCAGCAGTTAAACTACTGGCTGTCACATTTTGCAGCGTTGCAATCGTGGTTGCTCCATCTCGCAACAAGGTATTTGCACCACTTTGAACTCGCGTGATTGCGCCGAAAGACAGTCCACCGGAGAGTCCAATTTTGTCGCCTTGAGTCCGGCTGAAATCAGCGATCGTGTCACTGCCCAAACCGCGCCCAATCACAAACAAATCGCGCCCAAGTCCTCCAATCAGCGTATCGTTACCGAGTCCACCGTTTAGCGTGTCATCGCCTGCTTCCCCGACTAAGCGATCGTTGCCGCCGCCCCCGATCAGGCTATCATTTCCCGCGCCTGCGTTGACCGTATCCGCACCGTTTCCACCGGTGAAGCTGTCATTGCCGCCACCGAGCGAAACGGTTGCGGTCGCATAGGTACCGAGAAGCGTCACGGTATCATTGCCATCACGAGTGTTGGCGGTCGCCTCATCTGCGAGCAGATTTAGGGCAAAAGCGGCATTGTTCATTGTGACCGTGATCGTGTCGCTCTCGAAGCCCCCAACGATCGCATTATTTGAAGCACGAACGGAATTGGCAAACGTGACATTAAGGGTGTCATTGCCACCGCCACCGAGCGCACTGGCGATTCCGTCAGTATCGGTGAGCGTATCGTTTCCGTCGCCACCCGTTAAGCGATCGTTCAAACCAGTACCGCCCGCTAAGGTATCGTTGCCAACTCCACCGTTTAAGGTATCGTCGCCGATGCCGCCATCGAGTACATCGTTACCCGCATCGCCGTTGAGGGTGTCGTTGCCTGCTTCACCGCTGAGCGTGTCGTTACCTTCGCCGCCGTTGAGGGTGTCATTGCCATCGCCACCGAGAATCGTATCGTTGCCTTCATCGCCGAACAGGGTGTCATTGTTGCCGCGTCCTTCGATGCGATCGTCGCCGCCCAGTCCTCGAATCGTATCTGCACGGGTGTCACCAATTAGGGTGTCTGCGCTGAGCGTTCCGGTGATGGTGTTTGTGCCGCCGGGGAAATCGTTGTCGGTAATCGCAACGGTGATCGGAGCGATCGAGAGTCCGCTATAGGACGGATCGGTGCTGCTCACGGTTGCGGCGATCGTGCCGCTGTGATTTCCTTCGATCGCAGAATCATTGATTGCACTTACGGTGACAGTGCGGGGTGTATTCCAGTTCGCTGCCGTAAAGGTGATCGGTGCGATCGCGGACAGTTGGGTTCCGGTTCCAAAACTCACCGTGACATCTGCAACAGGCTGAGAGGTGAGAGCGATCGTAAAGGTATCTGTCGCGCCGCCTTCGGTGACTGCGGTGTTGCCATTGGATTGAACGATGCTGATTCCAGCCGTGTCATTGTCGATGATGTTGGCGGTAAGCTGACTGGTTTGGTTGCTATAGTTCGCATCGCTGCTCACGGTAGTGTGGGTGATCGTTCCGGTGTGTGCGCCTTCTGCGATCGGGTCATTCACCGCATTAACCGTCACGACTTGTGGCACGTTCCAGTTCGCGGCTGTGAACGTGAGCGAGGTTTTGTTGACTCCGACTTGCGAACCGCTGATATTCACCGTGACATTGCTCGTCGGTCGGCTACTGAGTTGAACTGTATAAGTATCGGTTGCACCGCCTTCGGTGACAGCCGTACCGCCATTAGACTGAGTAATGACTAAGCCGCTGGTGTCATTGTCGGTGATGGTTGCGGTCACAGGTGCGATCGCAATCCCGCTATAGTTTGTATCGCTGCTGGCTGCGGTGTAGCTCAACGTACCGGAGTGATCGCCTTCTACAGCATTGTCATCGACCGCTGTGACTACAACCGTTTGTGGGATGTTCCAGTTTGCGGCAGTAAAGGTGAGCGTTGTCGGTGAACCAATGGTTTGAGTGCCTGAATTGAGCGTGAGGGTGACATTGCTAGTCGGTTGAGTGTCAAGCACGACCGTATAGAAGTCTCCAACTCCACCTTCAGCGATCGCGGTGCTGCCTCCGGATTCAGTGATTGAGACTCCTGCGATCGAGAGTTTGAAGGTATCTTCGGCAGACAGAGAGCCGTCAGAGGCGCGAACTTTCACATCAAAAGAACCGCCATCGGCACTGGTTGGAGTCCCGCTAAAGGTGCGGGTCGCTGCGTCGAAGGTCAACCAATCGGGCAGTGCAGTTCCGTCTGCTTTGGTGGCGGTGTAAGTTAGCGTAGCGCTATCGACATCGCTGAAGCTATTGGCAGGAACAGCAAAGCTAAAGGTTGCGCCTTCGCGAGTGAATTGGTCGGCGATCGGGTTCGCAACTACAGGCGCATCATTCACAGCGGCAATCACCAGATTGAACGGGCTAGTCGCAGAGAGTCCACCTGCATCAGTAGCAGTGACTTCTAAGGCAAGCGTACCGTTAAAGTTCTGGGGCGGAGTTCCTGAAAATTCGCGAGTTGTGGCATTGAAGCTTAACCACTTGGGCAGCGGGTCGCCATTGATTGCTGTTGCCGTGAGCGTTAAAGTATCTCCATCAACGTCGCTGAAGGTATTTGCAGGAACGGTGAAGCTGACCGCCGTATCTTCAGTTCCGGTTTGTCCTGGGATGGCATTTGCAACGATCGGTGCATCATTGACCGGAGTGACATTAAAGGTGAACGTGTTTGGACTCGCATCTAGATCGACTCCACCATTCGCTGTACCGCCATCGTCTTGAACCTGGAACGTGAAGTTGGCGTATCCTGTTCCGTTGGCGTTGGCAGCAGGCGAAAATGTGAGCTTACCACTATTGATGTCATCGATGCTGATGAGCGTGTCTGCCGCGACATCGACACCATCGAGTTTCAGCGATCCGGCACTAGCGATCGTGGTGATCTTGACCACACTGAAGGCATTTGCAGAAGGATTATCACTCGCATCTGTAAAGCCGAAGTCCGCAGCATTCAAGATCAGAGAACTATCTTCAGACAGTGTGATAGTTTTGTCTGTACCAGAGGGCGCATCATTCACAGCGGCGATCGCTAGATTGAACGAGCTAGAAGCGGATAGTTCGCCTGCGTCAGTTGCAGTGACTTTGAGCGCGATCGTGCCATTGAAGTCTTGCGGTGGAGTGCCAGAGAACTGACGGGTTGCGGCATTGAAAGTTAACCAACCTGGAAGCGCACTACCATCGCCTAGAGTGGCTAAGAGGGTGAGTGATGCATTATCAACATCACTGAAGGTGTTCGCAGGAATGGTGAAGCTAACCGCCGTGTCTTCAGTTCCAGTTTGGTCTACGATCGCAGTTGCCACGACGGGCGCGTCATTCGTGCCCGTGATGGTAATCACTAGATTTGCTTGGGCAGAGGTCGCTCCTTGGTCATCGGTTGCGGTAAATGGAATGGTGAACGTTTGAGTCGCACCGTCAGCTAAGGAGTCATAGCTGGAGGCATCAAACGAGTAAGAACCATCCTCATTGAAAGTTAGCCCGGTTGGGAGTGTGCCGTTGGCTGCATACGTGAGCGTTTCCGCTTCACCTGAATCGGCATCTGTACCCGTCACCGAGCCGCTGATCGTTGCATCTTCGGTGACACTTCTAGAAACTGCTGTGACGATCGGGGTGTCATTCGTGCCTGTGACCGTAATGATCAGTTCGGCTCCTGATGTTGCTCCCTTCTCATCGGTGACTTTGAATGGAATGACCAGCGGCAGATCGATCCCTTGCGGCAAGAGGTCATAGCTGGAGGCATCAAACGAATAAGTGCCATCCGTATTGAAGACCAATCCAGTTGGAGCAGGATCGACCAACTCATAAGTGAGTGTTGCATTCGCATCGACATCGATCGCTGAAACAGACCCACTAATAGTGGCATCTTCATTAACGCTATTAAAGGCTGATTCTGCGATCGGTGCATCATTCGCGCCTGCAATCGTAATGGTCAGGCTGGACGTGGAGGAGTTACCCGCAGCATCTTGGGTTGTGTAGGTGAACTCTTCTGTTAATGAACTGCCGAGTTGTAGGGCTTGTACGTCCGCGTTCTCGTTGTCAATGACATAGGTATAGGTTCCATCCGCATTCAGCATCAAATCGCCGTAAGCCCCGCTGACACCAACTCCGACTGTACCCGAAGTCGAACCGAAGGAGATCGCACTCACGATAGACGCAGATGTATCATTACTGAGAACATTTCCAGTGGTATTAGAGCCAGTGGCTACGCCTGATTCGGTCGCGGTTCCCGTATCCGCTACAACAGTCGGAGGCGTGCTATCGATCGTCACTTGCAGCGGTTGAGAAGCAATACTGACATTCCCTGCACTATCGGTTGCTTTGGCAGTAAGCGTATAGGTGCCATCTGCGAAATCCTCTGCGGGGGTGAAGCTCCAATCTCCGTTGATATCAACGATCTCATTCCCAAGCAAGGTGTTTCCGTTGAAAATCTCGACGATGCTTCCTGCTTCAGCGGTTCCGGTGAGGGTTGGGGTTTTGTCTTTGGTGATGCGATCGCTGTTTGATGTGCCTGAGTCGGTGCTGATTGTCTGAGTAATCACCGGGGCATTGGGGATCAAGGTGTCGCCATTTACGCTGACCGGAGTGCTGACAATATTGTCGTTTCCGGCAGCATCGGTGAATTTATTAGCTGCGATCGAGATAGCCCCTGTGAGTGAATTAGTATCCGCAGTTGGGGTAAAGGTTGCGGTGTAGATTTTGGAATCCGAAGGATCAACGGTTAAACCCGTGAGTGCGCCACCCGTCACCGCGATGTCAGAATCATCAAATCCCGTAGGCGCTTCACTAAAGGTGAACGTGACCGTTGCTGTTTCGCCTGCTTTGAATGCTGTTTTATTGCTGGCGATCGTGACTTCAGGTTTTAATGTATCTCCCGTTACATTGACCGGAGTGCTGACAATGTTGTCATTTCCAGCAGCATCGGTGAACTTGGCAGCAGCGATCGAAATTGCACCTGTGAGCGAATTGGTGTCCGCAGTCGGTGTGAAGGTTGCGGTGTAGACTTTGGGATCGGAAGGATCAACGATCAAGCCTGCGATCGCGCCACTCGTCACCGTGATGTCAGAGCTATCGAATCCGGTTGGAACTTCACTAAAGCTGAAAGTGACCGTTGCGGTTTCGCCTGCTTTGAAGTCGGTTTTGTCGCTTGTGATAGCAACTGTAGGCTTCAGAGTGTCACCCTCTACATCAATCTCATTGCTAACAATATTGGTGTTGCCAATAGTATCGGTGAACTTGTTGGCAGCAATCGAAATTGCACCCGTGAGCGAATTGGTATCCGCAGTGGGCGTAAAAGTTGCAGTGTAGACTTTGGGATCGGAAGGATCAACTGTTAGATCCGTAAGTGTCCCGCCCGATACTGCAATGTCAGAAGCATCGAATCCAGTGGGAACTTCACTAAAGGTGAACGCGACCGTTGCCGTTTCGCCTGCTTTGAAGGTGGTTTTGTTGCTCGAAATTGTGACCGTGGGTTTTAAGGTATCACCATCTACACTAATCGGAGAACTCGCAGTATTGCTGTTGCCTGCTGCATCGGTGAACTTGTCAGCGGTAATCGAGATCGCACCTGTGAGCGAGTTAGTATCGGCAGTCGGCGTAAAGGTTGCGGTGTAGACTTTGGAATCCGAAGGATCAACGATCAAGCCTGCGATCGTACCTCCCGATACGGTGATGTCAGAAGCATCGAATCCGGTGGGGACTTCATCAAAGGTGAAGGTAACCGTTGCCGTTTCGCCCGCTTTGAACGTCGTTTTGTTGCTGGAAATTGTAACTGCGGGTTTCAGAGTATCGCCATTCAAACTCAGGGAATTGCTGGCAACATTGTTGTTGCTGATGACATCCGTAAACTTGTCTTTTGCGATCGAGATTGCACCCGTGAGTGAGTTGATATCGGCGGTTGGGGTAAAGGTTGCGGTGTAGATTTTGGGATCAGAAGCACTCGCAACGAGATTTGCGATCGTACCGCCCGACACCGTGACATCAGAGGCATCGAATCCAATCGGTGATTCATTGAAGGTGAACGTAACGGTTGCGGTTTCACCTGCTTTGAAAGTGGTTTTATCACTGGAAATCGTAACGGAGGGCTTGAGGGTATCGCCGTTTAGACTCAGGGAAGCACTGGCAGTATTGTTATTGCCTGCCGTATCAGTGAATTTGTCTTGCGCGATCGAGATAGCTCCTGTGAGTGAATTAGTATCCGCAGTCGGAGTAAAGGTTGCGGTGTAGACTTTGGGATCGGAAGGATCAACGGTCAAGCCCGCGATTGCGCCACCCGTCACCGTGATGTCAGAGCTATCGAATCCAGTCGGGACTTCGCTAAAGCTGAAAGTGACCGTTGCGGTTTCACCCGCTTTGAAGCTGATTTTGTCGCTGGTAATTTCAACGGTAGGCTTCGCTGTGTCGATCGCTTGAGCATTGTTGGTCACAGCAACGTTCGGATTACCTGCTACATCCGTCACCGCAGCATTTTTCAACTCTAAGCTGATGTTGCCGCTGGAAACGTTTGCATTTGGGGTCACGTTGACTGTCCAAGCCGTGCCCGAACCCGTGACACTGCTGATTGTGCCGTTCGTGATGTTAAAATCATCTGCGGCGAGACCTGTGACGGCTTCGCTAAAGGTGTAGGTGTACGCGATCGTATTCGTCGTGGTGTTTGCGGTTCCGGGAACATTGTCCGCGATCATCACTGTGGGTCTTACAGTGTCGATCGCTTGAGCATTATTAGTCACCGCAACATTCGGATTGCCTGCTACATCTGTGACCGCAGCGTTTTTCAACACTAAGCTAATGTTCCCACTGGCAACATTTGGGTTCGGTGTGACATTCACTGTCCAAGATGCGCCCGAACCTGTGACGCTGCTGATTGTGCCGTTCGTTACTGTGAAATCATCTGAGGCAAGACCGACAACGGCTTCGTTGAAAGTGTAGGTGTAAGCGATCGTATTCGTCGTGGTGTTTGCGGTTCCGGGTACGTTGTCGGTGATTGTGACCGTCGGAGCAGTTTGATCGGTTGTGATAGAGAGTCCGGGTGAAACAGCACTCTGATTACCCGCAGCATCGGTAATGGTGGCAGTGATTGTGCGGGTTTGGTTAGAAGCATAGGTGCTGGAAAGTGAAACTCGCCCGCTTTGAATATCCTGTGCGGTAAGAGCGTATGTGAAATAAACCCCACTGAGACTACTAGAGACTCGCAGAGTATCACCTGCAACGGCTCCTGTGCCCGTCAAATCAATATCAAGTGTCAACACCTCCAGATTCGTAATATTGTCTGTGTTGGAAATGCCAGTGTCCGATGCCGCTCTCAAATCGATCGAGGGAGCGGAAGGCGCGATCGTATCGAGTGTGATAGTACTTGGAGTAAATAGCCCGATCGTCGTCGCATCAGTGAGTTGCACCGCACTGCCGTTATTCAGAAATTCAAACCCTGGATTTGTGGGAGAAGCATTGGTGGTTGTATTTAAGCTGCCAGACCCATTGCTTCCATTGCCTTGATAGACTTTGAACGTGAGGGGACCTTGATAGTTCGCGACTTGGCTTCCCAGAATACTATTCAGGTTAACGTTGAAACTATACCCATTGGAAACATTATTCGCAATTTGCCAATATAGTAGTTTGGAACCACTGTAAATTGCCAAGAGAAATTCGTTGCCGTCTTGATTCTGTTGAACTCTGTTTGCGCTTCCAGTGATGGTGAATGGAGTTGAGATTTCAGATGAGCTAATGCGACCATCAGTAGCAACGCTGTCAAGATTCTGAGAGATAATGGCTAACAGACCTGAATAGCCAATCAGTCGATCGAAAGCAAAATAAGCAGTATTGCTACTATTCAGCAAGTCCCAATTTCCGCCCTTTTCCTGTGTCCCTACTTTCTCTGATGCAGCAGCAACTCGCGCTCTAGTTGCCTGCTCCAGCGCTTGAATAAATTGAGCATCCGCACCAACTTCGCAGCTATAAAGCGCAATTTCTTCCACGCTCCATTCTTGCAGCAACCCCGATCGCGCTTTTACTTGCGCCAAATCCAGCGATCGCGCTCCCAAATGCACCACACCGGGTTCCCCGTGAGCGACGATCGCGAGTCGCTTTGCACCCGTTTGAGTCAGCAATCGAGTAATCGAAACCAGTGCATCTTCATCAGTATCAAGCGTATATCCCACGCTTTGCGGCAACAGAGCATTATAAAGGGTCGTTAAATCCTCAACGCGGCGATCGAACACCACCAGCGTCGAAGCTTGCATCACGGGAGATTGAATAGAAAGCGTAATCATCGTGGAAAATTCCTTAAGGGGTTGCAAAACAGTGACCAAATTTCAGTCAAGCGCTATCCGCACGAACATGACAGCCTGCATTCGAGTTCGATCGCGATCAAAACAGCGATCAGGATTGTTGAATGGTTTGGTAGTTGCACCCGCAGGCTGAGCGCATTGATCGGCTCAACGTTGAACTTGCGGAAGGTTTGAAAGTCGAAGCACACCAAGATCAAAAATTGAAAGTCAATCCGACCGAATTGCTCAGGATTCTGAATACTGCTCTAACGCTGAACGATCGTTGCGAACAGTAAATCACTGGTCATTCGAGATAGATGTTTCCTCTGAATTGTCAAGTGACAGAAATCGAATTCAGCAATTTAGCGGAAACAGAAATAGTCGTCTGAGTATGCGATCGAGATAAGTACGTATTCTCATTTCAAGTCGTGTCTCTTGAATCACATACTTGTCACTGAGTAATCGCAAAATTATTCTATACCGCAATTTAGAAAAGAGCGATGAGAAAAATCTATTTTTCACATTTCCTCACTTTTCCCACTCTTCCAGACCTGCTAATTTCGACTTTATATAAGAAAAGGAAAAATCTTCCTGTTGTGCGTTTTGTTGCTCGTAATACGGAATTGATATCGATTTAATTTGTGACTCAAGCCTTGATGGTTGGGTCATTGATACTGCCTCGCTTCTCCTAGTTCAAAATCGTGATTCATCCCACTCTATGCCCCTGAGTTTATCTGTGAGCGACTGCCCGGACTCGACTGCATCACCGCCCGCCCCCAATGCTCTATCTGTTCTGCAAATTGGCGATCGTACAATTGCTGCAACCGAGATCGTCCCCTTGTTAAGTCGCTATCGATTGCTGCCCCAGTTGACGCGAGAATTGGTAATTGATCAAGCGATCGCTTCGATTGATTGCACGATCGAAGAAACCCTCAGTGCTTGCCAACAGTTCTATCAGCAAAATCAAATTCACTCAGATGAAACGCGACAAGCTTGGCTCGATCGCAATCATTTGAACCTGAGCGAACTTGAACACTTGATCACACGCACTCTTAAAATCGAGAAATTTAAGCAAGCAACTTGGAGCCACACCTTAGAGTCTCACTTCCTCAAGCGCAAAGCACACTACGATCGCGTGATTTATTCATTGCTGCGGCTTGAGAATGCCAACCTCGCTCAAGAGCTATACTTTCAGATTCAAGAAGGGGAGCGATCGTTTGCAGATTTGGCGAGGCAATACTCTCAGGGTCCGGAAGCTCAAACCGGGGGGCTAGTGGGACCTGTTGAACTTCACACGCTTCATCCTGGACTGGTTCAAAAACTAAGCATCACTCAGCCCGGAAAATTACTATCGCCAACCAAACTCGGTGAATGGACTGTATTAGTGCGGCTCGAAAAGTTGATTCCAGCCCAACTTGATTCGCCGATGCAGCAACGTCTATTAAACGAACTATTTGAAGCTTGGCTCACTGAACAATTGCAAACTGTGAAAATCCGATCGCATCTGTCCCCATCATGACTTCTACCGCCCCCTCTCCCCAAGCCTTTCTCGCCACTCTGCCCCCGTTCCATCAACTTGCACCTGCTACGATCGCAAAACTAACGCAACACATCAAACTCTACCGATATGAAGTCGGGCAACCGATCTTAACGAAAGAGCAACTACCCGGACAAATTAGCATTGTTTATCAAGGACAAGTGCGTCTTCTGGGCTATGATGCGGCAACTCAAAGCTTGATCACGCTACAACGCTTAGAGGTGGGAGCGATTTTAGGATGGGTTAGTTTGATGCGCGATCGATCTTGTGAAACTGCGATCGCGTCCACTGAAACGGTTTGTCTCACGATTCCTGCGGCTGCGTTCTTAACGATTTTGGAACAAGATGCCACATTTCGACAGTGCTTCGAGCGGCAAAAGAGCGCGATTGAAGTGTTTGATGTGTTGGCGATGTATCTACAGCATCGAGCCGATGAAGCATTAATCTTAGAATCAGCGGGTGTGAACAGCATTCGAGAATTTGCCTCAAAAGCTTTTTCCCAAGTGCAAATTGTTCACCTACAGCGCTTTCAAGCTTTACCGCCAGATCAGGTCTGGCTCGTGAGCAATCAGAATGCAATGAATTTACCGATCGGGCAAGAATTCAGCGCAACAAAGCTATCTGGGAATCTTCGCTTAGTAGGATTCCCTCGATCGCTGTTTCACAACACCGCCCCGACTGTCGAAGAACAAAGCAACGATGTTTTAGACATTGATCTCGCACCATCAGAGCCGCCTGTACTCGATCGTAAAACGAAGCGAGTGTATCCTTTTGTCCGGGGGAGAGGCGACATTGAAAGCGCGATCGCTTGCTTTAATATGCTGGCGCAGTTCTGGAAAATCCCATTTCGCAAAGATGTTCTACGGCGCGTTTTACAGAATCAGCAATCACGCGGTAAATTATCTTTGATACAGTGTGGTGCAGTTTCTGAACTGCTTGGACTACAAGCACAACTCGCACAGGTTCCCGTGTCATCGGTTCATCGACTTCCCACACCTGCGATCGTGCAATGGCAAGAAAGCTTTGCGATCGTGTATGAAACCACTTCGAGCAGTTTGACCCTTGCAATTCCTGAGATTGGGATTGTTCGCCGTCAACCTGCGGATTTAATCGCAGCACAATCCACAGAGAGTCAAAATGCAGGCACGATAGCGGCTTTGTTACTTCAGCCGACACGCACCACTCCCAAACAAAAATTCGGTTTGAGTTGGTTTCTTCCTTCGCTGATTCAGTACCGTCGGATTCTGCTCGAAGTCTTTATCGCGTCCTTTCTAGTTCAGCTATTTGGTTTAGCAAATCCACTGGTCACGCAGTTGATCATTGATAAAGTCATTGTTCAAAACAGCCCAAATACGCTTCAAGTGTTTGGCTTCTTTTTAGTTGCGATCGCCATTTTTGAAGCCTTACTATCAAGCTTACGAACCCATCTCTTTGTCGATACCACGAATCGAATTGATCTAGCACTCGGTTCAGAAATCATCGATCATCTGTTGAAACTGCCACTCCGGTACTTCGATCGTCGTCCCGTTGGTGAACTTGCAACCCGCATTAATGAGCTAGAAAACATTCGGCAATTTCTCACCGGAACTGCACTCACGGTTGTCTTAGATGCGCTTTTCTCGATCGTTTACATTGTGGTGATGTTTCTCTACAGTTGGGTGCTGGCTTTAGTCGCGTTAGCCACTCTGCCATTGTTTGTGATCCTCACAGTTTCGGTGTCCCCGATCGTCCGCCGTCAACTGCGCGTCAAATCAGAGCTAAACGCCTCCGCACAGTCTTATTTAGTCGAAGTTCTGTCTGGAATTCAAACTGTTAAAGCTCAGAATGTGGAACTACGATCGAGATGGCAATGGCAGGAACGCTATGCAAAATATGTTTCTGCTGGCTTTAAGACGGTTTCAACCTACACGGCTGCTAGTTCAACCAGTACCTTTCTCAATCAGTTATCGAGTTTACTGGTACTGTGGGCAGGTGCTTATTTAGTGCTGAATGGACAATTGACGTTAGGTGAATTGATCGCCTTTCGGATTATTGCAGGCTATGTAACCAGTCCCTTACTACGACTGACACAACTCTGGCAAAACTTTCAGGAGACCGCCCTATCATTAGAGCGATTGAGTGACATTGTAGACTCACAGCCTGAAGCTGACGAACTCGATCGTAGTAACATTCCATTGCCAGAGATCGTGGGTCAGGTGAAATACGAAAATGTCTCTTTCCGCTTTGATCCGAATGGAGCGCTACAGTTAGAGGATGTATCGGTCGAATTTGAAGCAGGGCAATTCGTCGCGATCGTGGGGCAAAGTGGGTCTGGTAAAAGTACTTTGATGAAGCTTTTACCCCGATTGTATCTGCCTGAAGCAGGACGTATTACAGTCGATGGCTATAACATTCACAAGGTCGAACTCTATTCACTGCGCCGCCAAATTGGGATTGTTCCACAAGACTCTCTATTATTTGAAGGCACAGTTCAAGAAAACATTGCGCTCAATGTTCCCGATGCCTCTCCTGAAGACATTATTTACGCTGCCAAAGTCGCCGCCGCTCATGACTTTATCATGAACCTTCCAAACGGCTACAACACCTCAGTCGGCGAACGCGGATCATCACTGTCAGGCGGACAACGACAACGAATCGCGATCGCACGAACGGTTTTACAAAATCCTCGCTTACTAATTCTCGATGAAGCGACCAGTGCTCTCGACTATGAATCAGAACGTCAGGTGTGTTTGAATCTCGCTCATGCTTTCAAAGGTCGAACTGTCTTTTTTATCACCCATCGACTCAGCACCATTCGCAACGCCGATCGCATTTTAATGATGGATCAAGGCTCAGTGGTGGAACAAGGAACCCACGAAGAACTGATCGCCCTCAGAGGTCGGTACTACTGCCTCTATCAACAACAAGAAGCCCAACTCTAACTCGCCGAAGCTATCATGACGAACGCTAATCTATTTTCTCCAATTTCTTCACCGCTTCCAAGCAAGCAGCCTGCACCCTTTGATCAGCCTGTTATCTTACAACCTTCTCCGGTACTATCGCGCTCCTTAATCTGGGGCATTGCAGGCGTATCAATTTTTTCTGCAACTTGGGCGAGTGTTGCAACCATTGATGAAGCGATTCCCGCGACTGGCAAACTTGCACCCCAAGGAGCCGTCAAAGAAGTTAAAGTACCGATCAACGGAGTCGTCAAAGCGGTTAACATCAAAGATGGACAACGGGTAAAAAAAGGCGATCTATTGATGACGCTTGATCCGACCGCTGCAAAATCACAGCTAAATTCATTTAGAAAAATCCGCACTGCGCTTGAGCAAGAAACGCAACTGTATCGAGCTGCAACGAATGGAATTGCACCACCCGAAGCGGGACGGCTCGAAACTCGTCGATCGCAAGAACTAATCACGCTGACTCAAAATCGTTCTGTCTTAGCCCAAGAAACCCAACTGTACCGCGCTCAGTTAACAAACGGCTCTAGTGCTGGGTTTACCGCAGAACAACGCCTAAGACTGCAATCCGCTCAGTCAGAAGTTGCTTCTCGAATCGCCGCCACTGAACTCGATACGTCTCAACTCGTGCGACAACTTCAAGAAAGCCGCGCTAAACAAATCGGTGTCGAAAAAGTGCTCACCGTCAATCAGCGAATCTTGAATGATATTGAACCGCTTGTAGAAATTGGCGCGATCGCTCGTGTGCAATACCTGCGCCAAAAGCAAGAAGTCGAAACCGGACAATCTCAAATCGAACAACTCCAAGAAGAACAAGCGCGGTTCAGAGATGCGATCGCTCAAGCCCAACAAAAATTACGCAACACGATCGCGGTTTCAACTCAAGAACTGTTGACTAGAATTGCGGACAATGAAAAGCGCATTGCCGACATTGATGACCAACTCAATAAAGTGATCGTCGAAAACAGTAAGCGCATTGCGGAAACCGACAGTCAAATCAGTCAAGCCGAGCAAACTTTGAGATATCAGGAGATTCGTGCTTCTGCAAATGGAACCATTTTCGATCTCAAAGTCACAGGGTCTGGGTTTGTGGCAAACGCGATCGAGCCTGTTCTAAAGATCGTTCCCGACAATGCTTTAATTGCTGAAGCCTACATCACCAACAAAGACATTGGTTTTGTCAAAGAAGGGATGGAAGTTGATGTCCGGCTCGATACCTTTCCATTCAGCGAATTTGGCGACATCAAAGGAAAGATCATCTCGATCGGTTCCGATGCGCTCCCACCGGATCAAGTCCACCCCTACTACCGATTTCCCGTAAAGATTCAACTCGACCAACAAGCGCTACAAGTGCGCGATCGTAAAATTGCGCTTCAGTCTGGGATGTCGGTGAGCGTCAATATTAAATTACGGGATCGTACGGTGATGAGTATTCTAACGGATGCTTTTACCCAACAAATCGACCACCTCAAATCGGTTCGTTAAGTCCACATGACCGAAGACCAGGTTGACCAGACAAAAACCCCCACGGCAACGATCGCTAAAACGACTTCGATCAAGTTCCCAATCAAAGCACCAAAACCGATTCCAAGACTGACTTTTCCAGCGGTTTTAACCCGTTCAGAAGTGGGAAGATTGCGCTGATAAAGATATTCCCCAACAAAGCCGCCGAGCAATCCACCGAGGAGAATTCCCGCGATCGGTCCTCCGATCGGCAAAGCAGGCAGCAACCCAAAAAATCCTACCGCCATCCCCGCAAACATCCCATACTGCGCCCATTTGCTGGCTCCGACTTGTTTCGCGCCCCAGTACGATCCTAACCATTCCACCACCGCGCTGAGAATCAATGCCACGAAGATTAAACCGAGCGGCAAGATTGGAATCGCGAATTTTGTCACCACACACCAAACGAGAATTGCTACCAGAATTAAACTCGGTCCTGGAACCCCTGGTAAGACGGCTCCAGCAACTCCAACCAGCATGACCGCAAGCAATATCCAATACAAAACCATTAAATTCATGATGCTCCTATCTGCGCAGAACGGCTTGTGTGAATCGATCGCGTCCATCTTCCAAATCGGTCGGGATGCCTTGTGGATAGATCTTCTGAATCCCAGATTTCAAGGCTTGTAACCGATTCCCAGGATCAGGGTGAGAGCTAAGAAATTCCGGTTGTCGTCCACTCCCGCTTACTTTGGACAAAATTTGCATCACTTCTAGAATGCCGCGTGGGGTGTAGCCTGCTTCGGTCATGAATTTTAGCCCAAAGCGATCGCTTTCTGACTCATCCTCGCGACCGTACCGCAGATCGACCATTTGATTCACCGCTTGCGCGATCGCAGCGGCTCCCTGTCCGCCATCTTGTCCACCACTTGCAGCAACCCCGATCGCATTCACTAAAGAAGCTCCCAACTGTTGTTTTGCTAAGTGTTCGGCTCCATGTCTTCCGATCACATGTCCCACTTCATGTCCGAACACTCCCGCTAATTGCGCCTCGGAAGACATGCGCCCCAGTAGCGCAGCGGTGATAAAGATTTGTCCACCCGGAAGCGCAAACGCATTCACCGTTTGAGCATCACGCAATAAGTGAAATTCAAACGGGTAGGGAGCTTTTGAAGCTTCCGATCGCTGAACAATCCGCTGTCCCACACCCTCGATGTATGCCTGCAATGCTTCATCGGGATAAAGTCCTCCATGTCGGGCTGCCATTTGCTGACGGCTTTGCAGTCCGAGCACGATCTCTTGGCGCGGTGTCAGTTGAACGCGCTGACTTTCCCCAGTCACCGGATTGACGCTGGTGTTGCCGTAATAGCTAAACAGCCCACCAATGACAAAAAACAATCCTAAAACCAATCGAATTAAAACGCTCACGGTCAGGCTTTATCAAAATACGATCGACTGTATTTTCAAATACTCCAAGGAAATAAATCAATCACTCTAGCGGTACAGTTCATTATTTGTTGCATGAACATTCGATACTGTTACTTGGCTTCGGCTTGCAATTTTTGCAGTAGACTTGAAAAAATGTAGGTTACGAGGGATCTTCAATGAATCTTTCTCCCGCCTTAGAAAGAGAAATCAGGGAAATTGCATCGCTTCAGGGTATTTCACCAGAGGACTTCATTTCTCAAACCTTACTAGAAAAAATCAGCAGTCTAAAGCAGCAGGCTCAGAAGCCCTCTGAGTTACCAAGTTCTCACCTCCGTGAAAAAGATGGCATCCTCGTGTTTGATACAGATTCCTTAGAGCATATTGACTTCAATCTTCTGATTCAGCAGAGCCGCGAAGACTGCGACCAGGAGTAGATTGAAGTGTGAAAGTTCTGTTTGATACCTCCGTAATTGTTGCAGCTTCTCTGCCAAAACATCCCAATCATTCTTCCTGTTTCATACAGCTTCAAGCGGCAAAAAGCGGTCAGATTGAGGCTTATATTTCAACTCATACCCTAGCGGAAGCCTATTCTGTTTTGACTCGAATGCCGAGCCAGCCTCGGATGTCTCCTTCTGATGCCAAAGCTTTGTTAAGCGCACACTTGTCCTACATACAGGCGATCTCACTAGAGTTAAGAGATTATCAAGCTGCAATGGATCAAATGGCTGCACTGAATTTGCCTGGAGGCGGAATTTTCGATGCGTTGATTGCTCAGGCGGCGTTAAAAGCAGCGGTTGACCGCATTCTGACTTTGAATCTTAAGCATTTTACTCGGCTAAGTTCTACGATCGCACAAATCGTGCAAGCTCCTTAATCGTCTAAACTGATCAAGACGCGATCGAACAAAACAAATGGCTGGCTCTAAATTTGGTGTGGCAATCGTCGGAACGGGATTTGGGCAGAAGGTTCATATTCCAGGGTTTCAGGCGCATCCACGAACTGAGATTGTCGCGGTTTATCATCGAGATTTGCAGAAAGCACAATCGATCGCACAAACTCATCAGATTCCCCAGGCTTGTTCATCGATCGAAGAAATTCTAAACCTCTCGAACGTTGACGGAGTGAGCATTTCAACACCGCCCTTTCTGCATTATGAAATGGCGAAATCGATGCTAGATGCAGGAAAACATTTGTTGCTTGAAAAACCGACTGCTTTAGATGTTGATCAGGCGAAAGATTTGTATGGTCGATCGCTGAAGAATCGCGCTATCACCAGCATGAATTTTGAATTTCGATTTGTTCCAGCATGGCAGCAGTTCGCGGATCTTCTAGCTCAGAACTATGTCGGACAGAAACGATTGATCAAGATTGACTGGTTGGTTTCGAGTCGGGCGGATGCGTCTCGTCCTTGGAACTGGTACGCCCGCAAAGAACAAGGAGGCGGCGCGTTAGGCGCATTAGGATCGCATACGTTTGATTATGTTGCTTGGCTGTTTGGAGAAGTCGATCGCTTAACTGCCAATCTCAGTACAGCGATTCCTCAACGTCCTGATCCAACCACAGGCGAACTCAAGCCCGTCGATTCAGATGATACTTGCAATCTCACTTTGGAGTTAGCAGACGGGACTCCTTGCCAAATCTGTATTAGTTCGGTGACCACTCAAGGACGCGGACACTGGATCGAAGTGTACGGCGATCGCGGAACTTTAGTCCTTGGTAGCGATAATCAGAAAGACTATGTACACGGATTCAAACTCTGGGGGGCATCGATCGGACAAGACCTAACAGAGATTGAAATCTCGAAGCAGTATGCGTTTGAGCAAGTTTTCAGTGATGGACGAATTGCGCCATTCATCCGCATTATTGATCAATGGCTCATCAGTATTGACAGACAAGAATCTATCGCGCCCTCGCTTAAAGAAGGCGTGTATTCACAACTACTCATGGATTTGGCACATGAGTCAAACGAAACTGGAACTTGGGTTAAAGTGCCACGGTGGTAAGAATTAAACCTCCTCGTCCGGTGCTAACCCCAAATACAGATGGATAAACTCAGATGCCGCCTTCGGATTGAGAGACTTTAACGCCTTGTAGATCTCGACGACGACTTCAGCCAGCGGATCGCGCTCACCCCTCAGCCAGCGACTGAAGTTCGATCGATTCACACCCATGATCGCAGATAGTTGATACTGCGTGATGCTGTAAGATTCCAGCACCTGTTTCAATGCACTCCCCGCTTTTGACATGCTCCGTTTTGGACAACAGTGGATGCTTTGACTATATCGGGTTTTAAACTCTGTGCAAATAAATAGAGTGGTTCCTATCCTAATCAAAGAATTTTCTACGATAATCGATGCTTCAACCATGCACCGAGCAAAGGAAGCGCAATTCGATATCCCAGTTCGGCTCCGTAGACTAATCCTTTCTGTTCTAGACTGGCTAACGCACCTTGTAGTCCGCCACCTCGCGACAAATTATGTTTCTGAATATACTCGCGGGCGTGAGGACTGTCCGTGGGATCAAGCGCCAGACTCTCTAAAACTCGGACTTGACTATGTGGCAGCAGCAAAATAAGTGATTCAAACGTCACGGAAAGATCCTCGATGAGCGCGATCGCACTTCGTTCGACTTGATGCGGTTGAACAATTGTCAGAAGTTCATGATTTTCCCGCTTTCCATATTCCAACCAAACCCGACGGGCAAGCGTGATCGCATCTCCAAAATGTCCTTGCACATAGTTGAGAAACAGCAGTAAGCTCTCTGGCTCGAATTCTAAGCCTTCTGCCAGCATCGTTTCTGAGATCCAAGCCTGCATCGTGCTATTAGAAACCGGACTCAGAGCGACGATCGGTAAATGATTTGACTCTGACCAGCGTTCTGCAACGGTCGCAATCAGCGCGTAACTCACTCGACTTTGCCGCTCAACTTCTTGGCGCAGATATTGCTCCCATTTGTTAGCTCGATCGAACGATCGCAGATGCGGAAAATTGAGAAAAACAATCACGACCCGACTATTTGACCATTCTGCTAACGCTTGTGGCAAGGTTAATAGCGCTTCAAACAGCATCGATTCTTTACCAGGAGCAGAATGCCAGGTAAGCTGAGGTCTGCCATTGGTCGATCGCAGAATGAAGGGCTGCTCTTTGCTCCAGCGATCGATGAATCGAATTTCTTCTGGAGTCTCATAAGTTGAGAGAATCGCTTCAGCTAGAAGTTGCAGAAATCGCGAATAGTTCGTGGCGCGCAGACAATCGATTTCGAGCACTTTCGCACCACAATTGCGGGCGGCAGTCCGAATTAATGTCCGTCGTCCGATACCGGGAACACCAGCGAGGAGCAAATCGCGATCGCTCAGCAAAATTTGACTCACTTGTGCGAGTTCTTGCTGCCGTCCCACGAGCCTAGAAGAAGGGAATGGAGAACTTACCATCGGATCGAAATCTGTGCCTTTAGACGCTTCACAACGATTCTCCACAGCGCTATTGTCTGAATCTTATAACAGAACTTTCAAAAATAATACTATTTAATAGTGCTATATTCTGCTTATTGGCACTATCATAAGGTGCTGTAGGCATTTATCCCCTAACTCCTAAGTTTTTCTATGTCTGCCCATTCCCTCCCATCGCCAACCACGGCTTGGCATACCTTAGACACAGCCGGGTCGCTTTCTACCTTGAACAGCGATCCCAAGACCGGATTAAGCGACCAAGAAGCGGCAACCCGCCTCGAACAATACGGAACGAATGAACTCGAAGAATCAGGCGGTCGAAGCGCCTGGGAAATTCTGATTGATCAGTTCAAGAACGTGATGTTACTGCTGCTGATCGGAGTCGCGTTAATCTCCGGACTGCTAGATTTACTCGCGCTTACTCAAGGCAATCTCAGAGAAGGCGAAGTCCCCTTCAAAGATACGATCGCGATTTTAGCGATCGTCATTCTCAACGGTGCGCTGGGCTATGTTCAGGAAAGCCGCGCAGAAAAAGCCCTTGCTGCATTGAAACAACTTTCATCACCACGAGTTCGCGTCCTGCGGGGTGGAAGAATCACAGAAGTCGATTCTAAGTATCTCGTTCCGGGTGACGTGATGCTCGTCGAGGCGGGAGTGCAACTTGCAGCAGATGGTCGGATTCTAGAAGCAGCCAACCTGCAAGTCCGAGAAGCGGCACTCACCGGAGAAGCTGAAGCGGTCAACAAGAATGCAAATGCGGTCATCAAAGAAGATGCAATGCCTGCCGATCGCATTAACATGACTTATCAGGGGACTGAAGTCGTTAACGGTCGCGGCACGATTTTGGTGACTGGTACGGGAATGCGGACGGAGCTAGGCAAGATCGCCGCTCAGATTCAAGGCGTGGAATCAGAACCGACTCCGTTGCAGAAACGGATGGATCAACTCAGTAAAGCCCTTGTGACTGGGGCACTGATTCTGGTTGCGGTCGTGGTGGGTGGCGGTCTAATCTTCACCCGCGACTTCACCAAGCTGCAAAACCTACTGCAAACCGCGCTAAGTATGGCGGTCGCGGTTGTACCGGAAGGTTTACCTGCGGTGATTACGGTGACATTAGCGATCGGGACTCAGCGCATGGTGCGTCGAAATGCCCTGATTCGGAAGCTACCAGCGGTTGAAACGCTCGGCTCGGTCACGACGATTTGTTCTGACAAAACTGGAACTTTGACGCAAAACAAAATGGTGGTGCAATCGCTCCACACAATTAGTTCTAGTCCAAAAGTGACCGGAGAAGGATACGCCCCAGATGGAGAGTTCCTAAGCAACGGTTCAAGAGTCATTCCTGCCGATAGTCCAGAACTCAGAGCGTTGTTACTCGCTTGTACCGTGTGTAACGACTCGATTCTGCAACAAGAGGAAGGGCAATGGATTATCTTAGGTGATCCAACCGAAGGAGCATTGTTAACCGCTGCGGCAAAAGCTGGACTTGAAAAAGATCAGTGGAACAGTAAACTGCCGCGGATTGCAGAATTTCCGTTCTCATCCGATCGCAAACGGATGAGCGTGATCGTGAAAGATGCGGCAGGCTTGCTGCAATCAGAGACCGATTTTCTAGCAACGCCTTATCTGATGTTTACGAAAGGGTCGCCGGAAATTGTTCTAGAGCGGTGTCAGCAGATTCAGATTAGCGATCGCGTTGAACCGATTACCCAAGCACAACGCGCTCAAATTCTGCAACGAAACAACGAACTTGCTGGAAATGGTCTACGGGTTCTCGGTTTTGCCTACAAACCGCTGAAAGAAGTTCCGCCAGAAGATGCGGATGAAGCTTCGGAACAAGGTTTAGTTTGGCTCGGTTTAGTTGATATGCTCGATGCACCGCGTCCAGAAGTGCGTGAAGCGGTGAAACGGTGCCGTACAGCCGGAATTCGTCCGGTGATGATTACTGGAGATCACCAACTCACAGCAAGCGCGATCGCTCAAGATCTCGGTATTGCTAAACCTGGTGATGAAGTTCTAGTCGGACGCGAACTCGAAGCGATGAGCGACCAAGAACTAGAACAACATGTCGATCGCGTCAGCGTGTTTGCGCGGGTTGCTCCTGAACATAAACTGCGAATTGTCCGAGCACTCCAAAAGCAAGGTGAAATTGCTTCGATGACCGGAGACGGTGTGAACGATGCACCTGCTCTCAAACAAGCAGACATCGGAGTCGCAATGGGCATCACCGGGACTGATGTGAGTAAGGAAGCGTCGGATATGGTGCTTCTCGATGACAACTTTTCAACGATCGTGGCAGCGGTCGAAGAAGGTCGAACTGTTTACACAAACATTCGCCGCTTCATCAAATACATCTTGGGATCGAACATCGGGGAAGTCATTACGATCGGGCTTTCTGTGCTTCTGATTCCTGCGGTGGCTGCAACCGGAAGTGTACCGCTAACGCCGCTGCAAATCCTGTGGATGAACTTGGTGACAGATGGTCTACCCGCGTTGGCGTTGGCGGTTGAACCTGCGGAACCGAATGTAATGGATCGTCCGCCGAATCATCCCAGAGAAAGCATCTTTTCACGAGGCTTGGGTGCTTACATCATCCGAATCGGGATTGTGTTAGCGATTCTTGCGACTGCCACAATGGTGTGGGCATATAACTGGACAACGACGAACTTTGGTGGACCGCTCGATGACGATCGCTGGAAAACGATCGTGTTTACAACCCTATGTTTAGCGCAGATGGGGCACGCGATTGCCATTCGATCGAACAGTAAATTAACGATCGAGCTAAATCCATTCACGAACCTCTATGTATGGGGTGCAGTTATCCTGACCACCATTCTGCAATTATTGTTAGTGTATGTGCCACCGCTTCGAGCGTTCTTCGGTACACACTATCTACCGTTTAACGAATTGATGGTTTGTTTCGGCGTGAGTGCGCTGATGTTTGTCTGGATTGAAATGGAGAAACTATTCTTCCGGTTCTATTTCCGCAAGAAGCGTTAATCTTGACTTCTGTTAGCGATCGCCGTTCTCGAATCGAGGACGGCGATTTTTTCCACTAAAAAAGGTAGGCAACATTACGCTACCTACCTAAAGTGTAGATCAGACGGATTGAACCGATTAGGTTCCAGAAGTCCAGGAGTTGATGTACTCGGTTTGATCAGAGGTCAGGCTATCGATCGAGAAACCCATCGCTTGCAGTTTCAAGCGGGCGATCTCTTGATCCAACTCAGTCGGAACCGGATAAACACCAGGCTCTAACTTACCTTTGTTCTGCACCAGATATTCTGCTGCTAACGCTTGGTTTGCAAAGCTCATATCCATCACCGCGCTCGGATGTCCTTCTGCGGCTGCCAAGTTCACCAAACGACCTTCGCCCAAGACCACGACGGATTTACCGGATTTGAGGCTGTACTCTTCGGTAAAGTTGCGAACGGTCTTAACATCGGTTGAGCGTTCTTTCAGGGCTTCGAGGTCGATTTCGATGTCGAAGTGACCGGAATTACATACGATCGCGCCATCTTTCATCGCGTCGAAGTGTTCACCCCGAATGACGTGCTTGTTGCCTGTGACGGTGATGAAGATATCGCCTTTCGCTGCCGCTTCAGACATCGGCATCACTTGGAAACCATCCATCACAGCTTCGATCGCTGCAACGGGGCTGATTTCGGTCACGATCACGTTTGCACCTAAACCACGAGCGCGATTTGCAGTTCCTTTACCGCACCAGCCATATCCAGCAACGACGATCGTTTTACCCGCCAACAGAATGTTTGTTGCGCGGATGATTCCGTCGAGGGTTGATTGTCCGGTTCCGTAACGGTTATCAAAGAAGTGCTTGGTTTCAGCATCGTTGACGTTCACAGCGGGGAAAGTCAGCGCACCGTCTCTAAGCATCGCTTGTAAGCGGACGACTCCAGTAGTGGTTTCTTCGGTCGTTCCGATCAAGTCTGCAAGTTGGTGTTTGCGTTGTTGTACCAGAGTGGCAACTACATCACAACCATCATCGATAATCAGGTTGGGACGATGATCCAACGCGATTTGGACGTGCTTGTGATAGGTATCATTGTCTTCGCCTTTGATTGCGAAAACGGGGATTTCGTAGTCTGCAACTAAGCTTGCAGCTACATCATCCTGAGTGGAAAGTGGGTTAGAAGCAATCAAAATCGCATCGGCTCCACCCGCTTTGAGGGCGATCGCGAGATTTGCAGTCTCGGTCGTGACGTGGCAGCACGCCACGAGTCTGATGCCTTCAAACGGTTTTTCTTGAGCGAAACGATCGCGGATTTGCTTCAACACTGGCATTTCCCGCCCAGCCCATTCGATCCGCTGTTTACCAGCAGGCGCAAGGGCAAGGTCTTTAACTTCGTACTTCAAACGGACGGGGGTTGCAGTCATGTAACTGTTCCTTACAAAGAGACATCAATTGGAGTTGTGAAGACTCCTTAACACGTTAGCTTGCATCGCTAGATTCGATCCAGCGATCGCTCGAATTTTCTCACGACTGCCGAAACGGTCTAGAAGGCAAGTTAAACCTTAATTTCAAACGGGTTCGGAGTGAAGTCAAGGATACGGGTAAAGCTTTTTACAGGCTTTACGGGATTGTTCTGGACTTCTCTCAAAAGCTTAACGTTTCTTTATAGAGAATGGTCAATTTCACGGAAATCAGATAATATAGTACAAGAATACCAGTAAAGCCGAAAACCGCCCTTTTTGGGTACGGCGATCGCGCTTTAATCCCTCCCAAGTTGTAGTTGATGTTCACTACAATGAAGAAGTAATGAATCCTCCCCTTTCCATGAGTAGTTTCGTTCCAGTTGGTCGGTTTTTCTCGATGGGCGATGGACGGGTTGGACAGTATCTTTCGACTAGAGTTTTAAGTGTGAGGACTCCGTTTCGTCGATATTCTCGATCGAATGATGTCTGTTATCTCGGCTTTGAGAAGTTGAGCCAAGCTCAGAAATTTGCTCAATCGCTTGCGAGTTCAAGGTTACGGTTTTCGGTGCAGAAGAGTCAAGCGCTGACTCAGTTTCCGTATGAGATTAAGTTGTACGGCGATACTGAGACGGCGAAGCGGCTGGCATATTGGGATCGTAAAGATCACGATCGTGCTGCCCAAACTTCTCGACAAAGTTCTGTAATTGCGGCGTAGAAATCACTTGAAATCGTAGCCGTTTTACACTACAATTAGTACATGTGATTCAGGTTCTTGTTCCATGACGAAGCATTACATTCTTCAGCTTGATCCGAGTGCCAAGTATGAGTGGGATCGGTGTTCGCTTCGTGATCCGATTACTGCCGATCGACCAGAGTTTGCTGGGCTAATCGCGCAAGCAGTCGGAGAGCAGCCCGGTTCGTATCTCGTGTCCGTCAAGATTGAAGTGCAAGTTCTAGAGCAAGCGGCACCGCAGTCTCAAAGAGAGCTTCCCCCGATTTCCGAGCTTTCCTCTGAGCTACCGACTCGCGTTCCGGTGTTACAGAGTCGCGTCGCTTAGAGCTTGAAAGGTTTGTTGTTGTTCGTAGTCGGTTGTCAGTTTTGACCCGATGGCTACTGACCACTTATTATTTTCAGGAATGTCAGTCATGAAACTTCGTTTAGATCAATATCCCAGTGCGATCGCTCAAGCTTCCCAGCATGTGAATGAATTGGAGCAGAATATCGCTGAGGTTCGCTATCATATCGCTCGACTGGAAGGCAATGCCGATATGGTCGTCGCGTTTGAAGCCGCCTTGAAGAATGACAATCAGCGCAAAGCCCGCCGCTTTGAAGTGCTGCAAGTGAATAATGAATATCAGCGGGCGATCGATGCCCTGAATCGCTCCACGACCGAGAAAGCGAATGCGTTCGCTCATTTGGAGCGGTTGCGGAACGAGTTCAGCGTCGCCAAGCTAGAAGCCAGATTCGCGATCGCGCAGCAGTTGAGCGGATTAGAGTCGCGTGAATTGGTCGGCTTGTAGAGACACGATTCAAGGAGTTAAGTAAATAATTGTGGGGTGGGCATCCTGCCCGCCTAGGGAAGCAGGCAAGATGCCTGCCCCACATTTATTACTTGTTTTCTTATCCGCATTCTATCCCGGTTGATGTGTAGCAGTAGAGCGCCCATTGGTTCTACTGCTTTCTGATGAAAAAAAGACCTCCACCACTCGCGGCAAGGTCGTTCAGTTGATTCAAGTTCTCAGACCATAGATTAATCGAAAGGTGGATCGAATGCAAGAAAGAGTGGTGGTGGTGATTCGGGAGTTAATGAAACTACAAGGCGTGAGTATTCGTCAGATTTCGGCAAAAATCGCTGAAGAGCATGGTGGCAGTGCATTAGGCTACACACAGCAAATTAATCGAATTCTGAACGATCCGAAATATGAGCCAAGTTTTGCAACGGTTGAGAAGATTTTATCAGCGTTGAAATTCTCAATGTGGCAATTGCCGTCGAATTTGAAAACGATCGAAGCTCGACTTGATCATTTAAACGATGAAATTTCCGAGATTAAAGATACGATCGCGCAAATCAGTTTAGCGATCGAGACAATTTCTGATAAGTGCAAGATTTAGCGATCGTAATAGTAATATTCAGCGTGTAGCGAATCCAAAGTACGAGGTTGGTTCGTTCTAGATTGTGCGCGTTCTAACGCATCAAGCAAACGAACTGCATTTGCATGTGAACTAAACAGATAAACGGTCTCGCGTAGGCTTTCTAGCTCTGCGGTCGAGATAATCGAAACGCTCTCAGCGTCTTCGCGGGTAATTTCGATCGCTTCTCCTGTCGAAATCGCTTCCTCACATAGTTGTGCGAAATTTTCGATGGCTTCAGTATGAGAAATTTGTTTTGCCATAGGTGCAATTTCAACGCGATGCCTCATTGTAATTCAGGAAAGAACTGAATCCTACTCGATCGCTTTGAGTTTCCAGTCTTCACCTTCACGCTGAGCTAACTTCCAAATCTGCTTTTTATCGACAATCTGCCGCTGCAAATACAGATCGAAAGAATTGTCTGACAATTGATCTTGTCGCTTCGGTAGCTTCAGAGTGAAATCGTACTCGCCTTTAACGTGATAGCCCTCGATACCTTCGATCTTGAGCGGAGATTGATCGGTGATTTTGACGCGATCGACATTCACTTTCGGAATGCCTGAGAGTTTGATCTGCTGGCTGATTTCTTGCTGAGTCTGATCGACCGTAATCGCGATCGCTTTTTTCAATACATTTCCAGGAACTGAATATCGCCCACCACACGCGACTAAACCAATTGCTAGAACAATCGATAAGATAATTTGTATGGTTCGTTTCACGGTCATAACTCCCATGTATAAGCAAGCGTTTGGTGTCGATGAGTCTCTCTACCGCTATATTCTCTCAAACTCGCAGCCAGAATCGGACATTCTCGCCCAACTTCGTGAAGAAACCGCACAGATGCCCCAAGCTCGAATGCAGATTTCGTCGGATCAGGGTCAATTGATGGCGCTCTTGGTGCGATTAATGCAGGCAAAAAAAGCGCTAGAAGTGGGAGTCTTCACCGGATATAGTTCGCTTTCGGTTGCGATCGCGTTACCGCCGGATGGAAAACTGATTGCGTGCGATGTAAGTGAAGAATATACCGCGATCGCTCGTCGATACTGGGAACTCGCAGGAGTCGCAGACAAGATTGATCTACGCATCGCACCCGCGATCGACACACTCGATGAACTTTTGAAGGATCAAGCAGGAACATTCGACTTCGCCTTTATCGACGCGGATAAAGGCAACTATGCGAATTACTACGATCGAGCAGTTCAACTCGTGCGATCTGGTGGATTAATTGCGATCGACAATGTCTTGTGGGCGGGTCGTGTGGCTGATGAAACCGATCACGATAAGATTACGAACACGATTCGCGACTTCAATGCGAAAGTCGCGCAAGACGATCGAGTGATGGTTAGCCTTTTACCGATCGCAGATGGATTAACCCTTGCGTTGAAGCGGTAATTCAAGTTCAGGTTGCTGCACAACTTTTTCTTGCTGTTTAATTAGCGATATACCGTACCAACACAAAACGCTCATAAATAGCATTTCTCCGCCGTCTTCAAGCAGGTCAAAAGCACTATACAAGCGGGGGTAGAGTGTCGTAACAATGATGTGAAGAACATCTAGCACAATGCCACAAAACACCACTCCGCCCAATAAGACTAAAACTCGATAACAGACCTGACGAAACGCCCTACTTCCCCGCCAGTAGGAACTACCAATGAGAACAGCAAAGAAACTTCCTGCGATCGCATTCACAATTAGCTCTCCATAGTCGATCGCTCGAAGCTTGAACATCGGCTGAAAATTGAAATTCAGTGCGATCATCTCTCCAACTCGTTCATGAATTAGAAACAAGTCATCTAAGAATAAATAGCAACATAGTAGCGACAATGATCCGTATAGCCAGTTAGAGCGAATACGGGTCAACATCGCAAAACTAAACACTAACCAAAGTTCTTTAATGTATTGGAATGTTTCTCCAAAACTGCGATCGGCTGCGATCGACCAATAAGAAGGAGGAGTATCAATATAGAGAATATAAGCAGCAGTATGAATCCCAATGATAGTCAAATCGGTGAGCAGCAATAGTGCAAGAAATTCAAGTGAACCTTGCCTGCTTAAACCCCTCACAATCCTGTGTCTGTCTATCTTTTTCAATTGAGTTCTTCGGTAATTTTAGATGATTTCATCCGTAAGCACCCAGACATGCCGCTCAGCATTGATGTATCAGTGAATGCCTTAACTTTCTCTTATTCTCCACTTAACCTAAACAGACACAAGAAATTTGAAATCTACCAATAGATAGATAACGAATCTTGTAATTTAATTAGTTCAATCTAAATGAATGTTTGAAATTAAAAACGTTAAACATACAAATTACCCTCTGGCTCTAGCAAATTTTGCAGAATCAGAGGGTTAATTTAGGCTATGTTAAAAAAATCACTGAGGCTTCGGAATGGTGATATCAACTGCTGCTACAGGTTGCCCTAAACTCGATAGCGCAGGCTGAATTTCTTTCTCGTTTCCAACCACTAAAGTCACGATCTTGTCAGGCTGAAGATACTTTTGTGCAACTCGTTGAACATCAGAAGTCGAAGTCGCTTCCACAGCTTTGCGATACTGAAAAATGAAGTCGTTTGGATACCCGTAATATTCGTAACGCAACAACCGCGATAAGGTTTGACTCGGATCTTGGAAGTTAAAGATAAACGAGTTCAACACTGTATCTTTTGCAAAAGCGAGTTCATCGGCTGAGATTGGTTCTTTCCGAATCCGATCGATTTCCTGCCTCACCGATCGAATAAACGGAACGGTCGCATCCGATCGCGTTTCGCCACTCGCAATAAATACACCCGGATAATCAAACTGAGCGCTCCAACTTGCACCGACTGAATAAGCTAATCCTTGACGCGATCGCACTTCGTTAAACAATCGCCGCCCAAATCCACTCAAGACATCTTCCATCACGCTCAAAGCCGGATAATCTGGGCTGTTCAAGGTTCCGCCGAGATGACCCATTTGAATGTAACTTTGATTCAATTGCGGCTGATTTACGAAGAACACGCCGCCTTGTTTTGCTTGTTTCACGGGTTCTGGAGTCGGTTTTGGTAATGCTGCTTGAGCCGCAGGTTTCCAAGTGCCAAATTTCGCTTCGATGAGCGATCGCATTTGTTTCGGTTCAAAGTCGCCAACAATTCCGAGCAGCATCTGATCAGGACGAAACGATCGCTGATAGAACGCAATCAAATCATTGCGCGAAACGTTCGCGATCGTGGCATATTCGATCGTTCGAGCAAAAGGACTTTCATCGCCGTAGATTAATTTCTGAAATTCTCGACCTGCGATGCCGTTGGGATCATCGTTTCTGCGGGCAATTCCGCCTTGAAGTTGAACTTTCGCGATCGCGAATTTATCTTCTGCAAATGCAGGCTGCTGAATCACTTCCGCAAACAGATCGAACACTTCGGGCAAATCTTCTGCGAGCGTATTGAATCCTGCACTTCCCGCAGTGGTGGAAATTCCCGTTTCAATCACTGCGGCACGTTGTTCTAGTAATTGATTGAGTTGATCAGCGGTGCGTTTTTGCGTTCCACCCGCACGAACTAGAGTTCCGGTCAGTTCTCCAAGTCCGACTTGATTCGTGGGATCGAATTTATCGCCTGTCCGCACGATCGCGGTTCCACTAACTAAAGGCAATTCGTGATCTTCCATCAAGTACACGATCATGCCGTTTTGAAGCTGAAAGCGCGTATAGTCTGGAACGCGAATTTCTGGAGGCGGTGAGAACTTTAGATCGGTGTAGTGCTTTGGTGTATCTGCAACGGCGGGATGCACAGATAGTAATACAAAAAGTAACGCTGAAATAAATAGCGTAGTGATTCGGAGTAGTTTCATTCGTGGCTTATCCTTGGGGCAAAATGCGCCCGATCGTGCGATTGTTGTCGATAAACGTGGCTTTGGCGACTCGCTGAATATCAGCAGGTGTAATTTTCGCGATCGCGTCAATCTGCTTAAACAAGTTTCGCCAGCTTCCCGTTTTGATTTCGTACTCTAAGAGCGACTGAGCCATTCCCATGTTTGAATCGAGCGATCGTAATAATCCGGCTCTCGCTTGAGTTTTTACGCGATCGAGTTCTTCTGCCGAAACAGGCTGAGTTTTTAATCGATCGATTTCCGCTCTCAATGCAGGTGCGACTTCTTCAATCGATCGACCCGGAGCCGTCAACGCATAAAACACCATCAAATTCGGAAACTTATCGCCCGGAAAACCATTAATTCCTTGAGCCGCTAATGCGAGTTTTTTCTGCTCAACCAGCGATCGATACAGTCTCGAAGTCCGACCATCACTGAGAATCGATGCGATCGTTTCATAGATCGCATTATCAGGATGGTTCAACGCTGGACGATGATAGCCTTCCAAATACCAAGGCTGAGATTGCAGTTTTAGCGTCACTTCTCGCTGTTTGGTTTGCGAAGGTTCAACAGCGATCACATCAGGTGGGGTAGGCTTCGTTTTATAACGACCGAAATAGAGTTGAGCGAGGCGTTTCACTTCAGTAGGATTCACATCACCGACAATTGCGATCGTCAAATTATTCGGAACGTAATGTGTATCAAAAAAGTCCTGCACATCTTTTCGCGTCAAATTCACCAAATCAGCCGTGTACCCAATCACCGGACGACGATAAGGATGAACTTGAAATGCAGTACCGACGAAGGCTTCGATCAATTGCCCGATCGGAGAATTCTCTGTTCTCAATCGTCGCTCTTCTAAAATCACCGATTTCTCTTGGAAAAACTCCCGAAATACAGGCTCTAGAAACCGTTCCGATTCAAGCGACATCCAGAGTTCTAGCTTATTCGAGGGGAAGCTATAGAAATACCGAGTCGCATCAGAAGATGTATTCGCGTTCAAACCGACTCCGCCTGCTTGCTCCACAATGCGACCGAGTTCGTTTTGCCGTCCTAGTTTCGTCGCTTCGGCTTGAATGCGATCGAACTCGACTTGCAAGGCGCTGACATCTTTCTTCTGTTCTTTTCCAGCTTTAATCTGCGCTGCAAGCTGATCTAACTGATCTAACAGCGGCTTTTCTGCCTGATAATTCGAGGTTCCGATCCGCGTTGTGCCTTTGAACGCCAAATGCTCTAAATAGTGAGCAACTCCGGTTTTTCCTTCCGGTTCATCTGCGCCACCGACATCCGCATAAGTTAGAAACGAAACCACAGGCGCTTGGTGTCGCTCTAACACGATAAATTTCAGACCATTCTCTAACTTAAATTCGGTGACATTTTGAATCACACGATCGAGATACGGCTGAATCGACTGAGTAGGTAGCGTTCGTGCAAATCCAGCACCCGGAACGCTACTCCAACCAAGGAGAAAAATTAATACAAAACTGACAATTGTCCGACTCATTCTCACCATGTTTACGACCTTTGAAGGCACGTTTTCTAGGATAGAGAGTTTCGTCAGAATTGACTTATTCAGAGAGGGGTTTGTTCGCGTCGATCGCGGTTGTCACCGTGAAATTATAAGTGTCGAACAGTGCACCGACGACTGCACAAGCACATCCAATGACGATCGCGCCTTCAAGCGCACTTCCATTTCCAAAGGTTTGAAGAAATGACAGCATTTGAGTGGTGCAGGCTTGTCCGAATAGGGTGAGTCCTGGAATCGCTCCAAGAAACAGAAGAATCATAATCATGCCGCCGAGGAGCGTGAGCGGGGCAAGGAAACTCAATAGACTGGCTAAGAGGAGCGATCGAAGATAACTAAGGGTGAGGCTAAACGACATAGACCACCTACATGAAACGAACTTGAAACAGGTTGGAGCTTCCTCTAAGAATACGAGGGAATTTTCAGTTCGGGTCTGGATGTTACCAAATCTTAAATCTTTATAAAGAAACTTGGTGAAGGACTGACTGAATTATGTACCAGTAAACCCTGAAAAGCTGTAATTGCGTTTACGACTTCACAGAGTGATACACATCGACTTTTCGCCCAGATTCAGACGAATGCTCTAGAGTTTCTTTACAAATCTCAATACAACTGTTAAGCTTTGTAAAGAAATCAAACAAGAAAGTGAGAAGATTCTATGAAAAGTGGTTCTATTGTGGACGATCAAGGCAAGCTGAATAACTTCGCGATCGAGCCTCAAATGTATGTGACAGATCAGCCCCAATTCGGGTTCAACACTAACGCAGAACTCTTAAATGGTCGGCTCGCAATGATTGGTTTCGTATCACTTTTGTTGTTAGAAGTCTTTACTGGACAAGGCGTGATTGGATTTCTAACCAGCCTCTAAAGTTTGTTACAGATTTATAAAAAGGTGATGCCTGTTTCAGACATCACCTTTTTTGTTTAGAGAATTCTTGAAAAGTATCGATAGTCTCTTAGAGGCTATTTGAAAAGTATCGTTCGTTGCAACGTCCCGCCCTGAAATGGAATTTTGGGCTAATCGGCGCAAGTCCATTAAAAATGGACTAAGAGTCTTAAACTTGCTCCCAGTCTACTTCAGTAGACTTTCGTCGGTTAGCCCGAAATTCATTTCAGGGCGGGAGGCAATCGAAGCGAAGAAACTTTTTATACTTTTCAAACACCCTCTTAAAGGAAAAACCAGATCGAAATCCCGATCGCACTCATCGCCACGATCGATACAAACGTCTTTTTCAATCGTTCTAAAATCGGCTGCACCTGATAATTCACCACCAATCGATCTTGTGCCAACACTTCGGGCGGCTTTTCCCACATTTGCCCGTCATACCAGCCCGACTCTTCATAAAACACGGCTGGGTCAAGCAATCGTCTCTGCACATACGCCCATCCTAGATAAAGGCGTAACAATGCCAATCCTGGGAGTACTAATGCACCTGCGGAGGCGAATAACAAAAATTGCGGTAAATGTTTTGCAGGCGGGAAACTGACCGCAGCGACCGGAGCCGAGATCAACCAGGTCAGCGCCCAGAGAATCACGATCGGCTTAATATACGCAACTGGATCAAGCGTTGCCCACCGAAAAAACCAAGATTCCTTCAGGTCTTGATATTCATTAATTGGTCGCTGTTCGTCGGGAACGGGACAAATAACAGAGTTCATGGATCAAGCCGAAGAAGTAGAAAGCTATCGTTTAGTATAAAAGACTTAGCTAGAGGATGAAAGGCAAGACCGATTAAATAAATTGGGTTGAGAATTCAAACAATCGTTTCAAGTCCACCCGCATCGATCGCACTTTTTCGATCTCATCTCACGTTGAACTTTACGATCGCTTCATCCAACTGTTGATTCTGTAAATCTCTGACCCGCATGGGATCACAAACCCATGATTTTCGTCAACGGAATCAGCTTCGCATTTGACGCACCTAAGCGGATACGTCACAATCGGACGTAAGTAGCGGAATCTACCGGGTGCGTCCATTTGCGTTACGACCTCTGAACTAGCCCAACATCTACTCTTCATGCAATCTACGCTTAAGACTGGACAAGCAAAGCTCTGGGTTCTCCTCGTGGGAGTGAGCCAGTATGCCGATCGACGATTTCCAATTCTGCAATATTCCACGATCGATGCTCAGCGACTCTCGGATGCGTTCGCGGATGCCACTCAAGAGTTTCCAAACACATCGGTTCAGGTGTATCACGATCAGGCAACGGTTCCGACCTTGGAAGCAGTGCGATCGGGATTAGAAGCGATCGTCAATCAAGCAAAACCAGACGATACGGTTGTTTTTTATTTTTGTGGGCATGGTTCGATCGATTCACGGTTACAGCAAGCGGTGTTTTGTTTAGCAGACACGCAGAAAGACGCGATGCTGCAAACCGGATTGAGCGCGATCAAACTGTTGGGAATGCTCGGAAGTTGTGCGGCAAAGCAGCAAATTTTGTGGATCGATGTCTGTCACGCGAATGGAATGACGGCTCAAAGCGAGACACCGGAATTGCTCGATAGTCCGGTTGAGCAGTTGAGTCAAATGTTTCGACACTCAGCCAGTCAGAATTCTGGATTTCATGCTTTGTTGTCGTGTGACACCCCTAGCGGAAAAGGGCGGCAACAATCCTGGAAGTTTCCAGAGCTAGGACATGGAATTTTTAGCCACTTTCTAATCGAAGGACTCAGAGGAGCCGCAGCAAATCCGCAGGGCGTTGTGACCGCTTCGGTGTTGGCGAATTATGTTCACGATCGCACGATTCAATACATCGATCGAACGAACCAACAATTGTCATGGCTGCACCGGGACACAGACGATCGCCCCTCGAAAGCGATCACACAAACGCCGAGCCGCATCGGTCAAGCACAATCCCAAATCGTTCTAGGAATCAAACCTCAAGATCCGCTAGAGCTTCTCTTTCCAAATATCAAAGCGACGAATATCGATCCGCCGCTCGATCGTTCAGCTTCACTCGTCAAACCAAAGCCAGAAATCGTCATTCCAGCCCCGATCGAGAAACCGTCCTCGATCGAACCTGCAATTCCCATTCTCCAAAAGATTGTTCTCGAACCCATTGCGCCAAAGGTTGAAGAACCTGCAATTCAAGCGAAATCATTCGTTGAGGAAGCCTCGAAGGACGCACCTGAAACCATTTCGCCAACACCAGAAGAACTTTTGATCCGGTTTGAGCAAGCCGAATCCTCTTTTGAAGAATCTGCGATCGAGCAGCATCCTGAGCCAGTTTTACCAAAAGTCGAAGAACCTGCAATTCACTTCGAGCAATCTGAAGAATCTTCGATCGAGCCTGAACCGATTTCACCAACAGCGGAAGAACTTTTGGTTCAATTTCAGAAAGCTGATTTGCCCGCAGTTGAACCCGTCATTCAATTCGAGCAGACTGAAGAACCCGCTGAGCCTCACGTTATTGAATCTAGTATTCCAACGGTTGGAGAAGTCATTCCTTTAGCAATTCAACCTTCCGAAGTTGCGAAAGTTGAACCTCAAGAAACTGTTTCTGAAGTCGCTACACCATTCAAGCAAGAACACATTTCTGAACCGATCGTCGCTCCAGTTCAAAACCCCGTTTCTGAAACTGCGATTCCTCCAGTTCGAGAAGTTACTTCTAAACCTGCTCCACGTCCGATCGCGAAACCTGCGAAACCAAATCAAACTCAAGAACAGATCAAGCGGCTGCAAACTGCGACTCAGAAGCAGCTCAAACAGACTGCAAATACGATCGCACAAGCCACCCAAGCAGCGGGAAGTTTTGCAACCGCTAAACACGCTCAATCAAAACAGCGAGTCGCCCAGCTTCAAAATACGATTACGACAAAACTAGGTGAATTCAATCAATCCATTCATCACGCTGCAAATTCTGGGCAAGCAATCTATCGTCAGCGCACTACTGAAGCCAGTCAGATTGCAGCAAATACAGTGCAACAAGTCGATCGCTCTACTCGGAATCTGACCCAATCCGCAGTTGAACACACTCAAAAACCTGAAACCCGTCAATTGATCACAGCAGGTCTGAAAATCCTTGGAGTTGTTGCAGTTGCCGTAACAGGTGTGGGACTGTACCAATCGCGCAATGAGCAGATTCAAGCTGTACAAAAACTATCGAGCGCAGCAACTACTCAGATTGAATCCAGTCAACCGGGAGCGCTCAGCACTGCTCTAAAAGCTGGACACAAACTTCAGCAAATCGATCGACCTTGGAATTTTGTACCCGAAACTCTCAAACTCAGCACGACCACAACACTGCAACAAGCGATCGTACTTTTTGAACAACCTACTACACCCGTCGGCGTTTCGCTCTCAAATGCCAGCATGAGTCCTGATCACAAAACCTTCGCTGTTTCGACTCGTGACAATACGATCCAACTTTGGCAGCGCAACGGTGAAAAGTTCCAACAACTCGCAAGCTTCAAAGGACACCAAGGCACGATTACTCAACTTGCCTTTAGTCCAGACGGAAAACGGTTAGCTTCCGCGAGTCAGGATAAAACGATCAAGCTCTGGAATGTGGAGAAAGGCATTTTGATTCAAACCTTATCCGCGCATACGCAAGCGGTGACAGCGCTGAGTTTTCGATCGGACGGGGAAGTGCTTGCTTCAGGAAGTGCGGATCAAACAATCAAACTCTGGAGTGTGAGCCAAGGCAGAATTCTAGACACGTTCAAAGGGCATAATGCCACTGCAAATGTGATTCGCTTTAGTCCAGATGGTCGAATTCTGGCGGCAGGAATGATCGATAACTCGATTCATTTATGGTATCCGGACAGTCAGAATCCTGTGCTGTTAGGCAATCATGACAGCCAATCTGAAAAGATCCAGGGCATTAACGACCTGGCATTCGCTCCAGATGGAAAGACGATCGCATCAGCGGGATCAGACGACACAATCAAACTTTGGACAGTCGGTGATGCGAACTCTGAACGAGAAACGATCCCGAATCAAACGCTGTCAGGACATGAGAATACCGTTACCAGTTTGAGCTTTAGTGCAGATGGGAAGGTTCTAGCATCTGCGGGACGCGATCGCACCATTCGCCTCTGGAATATGCAGGATGGAACGTTTCTAAAAACGCTACTCGGATCTCAAGAGCCGATCGAACACGTCTCGTTCGCGGGTAATGATAAAGCACTCTTCAGCGTCGGAAATCGATACGGTCTAAAAGATTGGAATCTTGATCTAGATTCGCTGATGCGATCGGGCTGCCGCTTAATGGGCGATAGTCCACCCCCAGAGTGTCTCTAAGGCAAACTCTCTGGAGGACTGACCGAATTTTTGAGTGCAGGCAACGTATCCGTAGGAGTCGATCGAATTCGACTCAATTGATTTAACGCCCATTTCGCCGTTTCTTGCACGTCCTTGTCTGAATCTTCAGTCGCCTTGTGCAGCAAATTACTAATCTGCGAAACCATGTCATAGACACGGGTTAAGTCCCGAATCGCATTTTTCCGCACCTCAGCATTTTCATCCTGAAGTGAAACCGCCAATGCTCGTGTCATCGGTTTCAGCGTCCGGGTTCCAATCTCTGACAAGGCTGAGAGAATAAGACTCCGCTGTTTAGAATCGGAATCAATTAGCAAATCGACCAAAGGCTGAACCGCACGAGTATCACCACGCTGTCCCAGTTCCCAAATCACTTTGCGGCGTTTTGCTGGATCGGGCGATCGCAAATCTTGAATCAGTTCATCGACGATATTGACTTTCGCCAGTCGCGTCGTTTCTTCTAATTTCGGAGGCAGCGCGGGTTTCGGTGGCTCCACCACTTGCAGTAAGGCTTCTAAAGTTTCAGCCTGTGAAAGCGTCTCGGTTTGCGTGTGTCCGTTGCGCGAAGGAAAATCTGGCTTCGAGCCATTCGAGCTGTTGAGTGTCGGTAGTTTTGGTGGTGTAACGGGTTGGGGATCAGGCGTAATCGGCTCTAAAATTTCAGGAGTCGAGCGACCTGATCGTTTCAAAACAAACACCGTCATCGCGCCCACAACGCTCGTCGCACCGATGCCACCGAGAACTAGAGGCGATGCCCAAAATGGAGTTTTAGCTTGCTGTGCGGTTTGTGTGAGCAGGATGGGTTGAGATGGAACAGTTGCAACTGAGCGAGTCGAAACGCCAAGACAAGCCGCACAAGTGACGATCAGGAGTTGAAGGCGAACCATAACGAAATCCAGAACGGAAGGTCACATCGCCATCCGGCTCGGCTTATCGCTACGAGTCGGAATCGGATAGGGTCGTAATTTCACGGAGATTTGATTCGGCTTGCGGTAGCAATTGCCTATTCTCGGCTATGTTACCCTGAACTTCCTCGATCGACTCAGAAATTGATCCGCTGAGTTTCTCACCCAAGACATCCCGCTGATTGATTAGATAAATACTCACGAGCGTCAATCCCACACCCGCCCATTGAATCGGACTCAGCACTTCCGATAAGAAAAGGTTGCCAAATAGCAATGCAAATACGGGTGTCAAAAATGTTAGCGAACTTAAACTTGTGAGACTTCCACTAGCGGCGAAATAGAAAAATAACCCGTATGCGATCGCGCTTCCAAAAATCGTCGAATAAGACAACGATGTCCAATTTGCAGCCGTTAAATGACTCCATTGCTCACTTTCCAACTGGCTCGACAATCCAAAGAGCGGCAATCCCCCTAAAATCATGTGCCAACCTGTCGCAGATATCGGATCGGCATATTGACAAACATACCGAGAAAGAATCGTACCAACTGCCATCGACAACGCAGCTAACAGCATCAACCACTGACCGTTATCGAACAAGCCTGCAAGTAAATCGGTAAACGAACCCACATCAACAAAGGCATCTCCGAGCCGTGATCCCGCCGAGAGAAGCAATTCTTCCGGCAATCCGAGCAGACTAATTCCACCGACCCCGATCGCTAATCCCAACCAGCCCCAAACTCCAATCTTTTCCCCAAACAACCACAATGCCATCAGCGCAACGGCTAACGGTTGAGAATCGATCATCACTGATCCCAATCCTGCGCCAGTCCGAACCAGTCCCTGCGCCAGAAACCCCTGAAACATCGCACCATCCACCAGCGCAAAGAGACTAATCCAGAGCCATGCTGCCCATCCTTTCGGCTGCGATCGCTTCATCCACACCGCCGCCAGCAAAACCAAAATTCCAGCGGGCAGTAACCGGACTCCCGCCATAAAAAACGGAGTCGTATTTGGAATCACACCTTTCATCGCGACCATCGCCGTACCCCAAAGGAAAAATGGAGCAATCAACAGAAACGGAGAGCGAGCTTTAATCTGCATGGGTCAAGTTCGGGAATGCGGTTCTTCTTATCTTAAGGAAATTATGTAGAACTGTTAAGGTTTCCAATGGAATGAATCAGGAAAGGGGACTGAAGGCTGATGCGATCGATCTTTTGCACATTCACTCAAGTTGCTGAATGCGACAAAAACGGTGCAGCAAAATTCCTTAGAGTAGAATCGGATCATTGAGTTGCACGGTCTGAATCTATGAATTCTGATACTGTTGTTCGCATCTTACAAAGAAGCTTCCGCGTCACGCTTGGAGCGACTGCATCCCTCGTCGAAATTCTCCAAGATCCCTACAAGCGAGAAGTGAATCTGACTAAAATCAAAACCGACCTCGATCAACTCGCTCGCGAATGGGCAGAGAAGGGAGAAGTGACCGAGCAAGAGGCGCGGAGTTATGTCGATCAGTTCATCGCTCAACGTCGAGGCGAGATGAATTCTGGTACAACGGTGACAACTACAGCGACTCCGGTTGTGACGACTACGCCTTCCCCAGAGGTTCAGCTTGAATTGCAAGAATTGACTGCACAACTTGCAGCGATTCGAGCAGAAATCGAGCGCCTAAGAATCGAAGAGAATCGATCGTGAAATGCCTCGGAATTGATTTAGGCTGGAGCACGAATCCCAGCGGTTTGTGTTGTTTAGAACTGGAAAATGGGGTGTTGACGCTGCGGGATTTGCGGCGAGAAAGCTCGATCGATGAAGTGCTTTCCTGGATTGATCAACACGCTCCAGATTCCGCGATCGTGGCAGTCGATGCCCCAACGATTATTCCAAATCAAACCGGAATGCGACTTCCCGATCGCTTAGCACACAAACACTTCGGGCGATATCATGCCGGATGCTACCCCGCGAATTTAGGGCTTCCGTTTGCCGATCGTACGGTTGGTTTAGGACTCAGCCTGGAATCACGCGGATTTGAACACGCGCCAACCATTGAGGCACAACGTTCGGGGCGTTATCAAATCGAAGTGTTTCCACATCCGGCAATGGTGCATTTATTCGGGCTGAATCAGATTTTGAAATACAAGAAAGGCACGATCGCACAACGCAAACCTGAACTAGAAAAATTACGTCAGTTTATCCTAGAGCGATTACCTCAAATCGAACCGAAACTAAAATTAGAAACACTTCCAGAAATTCCAAATAAAGGAGCCGATCTGAAAGCCGTTGAAGATCAGTTTGATAGTTTGATTTGTGCTTATGTGGCGGCGTATTGGTGGTATTGGGGAGCGGAAAAAAATCTAGTTTTGGGCGATCGAGCATCTGGGTATATTGTGGTTCCGTCTTCTGTGAGCTAAACGATGCTGGCTTCATTACTGCGATCGCGTAAACTCTGTCTGATTCTCGTCGCAGCAGCGATCGTTCACTTTGGATTGATGTTGCTCGGTTTACCGAGTTGGCAATGTCCGATTCGTCATAGTTTGCGAGTTCCCTGTCCGGGTTGTGGAATTTCTCGCGCTACGATCGAGCTTTTACAAGGTCACTTTGATCACGCCTTCAAAATTCACGCTTTCGCACCGATCGTCGTTTTCGTGGGTGGATTGGTATTGAGCGCGATCGTTCTTCCGAAGTCGAGCCGAATTCAGTTAGTTAGAACGATTAATCAAATTGAACAGCGGACGGGAATTACGATCGTGCTGCTTTTTAGCTTTTTCGTTTATTGGTTGATCCGCTTGTTCTTCTTCCGGAGCGACCTCTATCAATGGGTGATGTGACGTGAGTTTGGTGAGGTTCTGCGCTTCGTTGCTCACTCGCCCCGGAATAGAATTCGGGGCTGACGGTGCGAAGTCCCTTCAGGACTACAAGGCTGATGTTTGGTCTTCAGTCCCCTTCAGTGGACTTCGTTCAACTAGCCCCGAATTCCATTCCGGGGCGGGACTGAATCGAAGCGGAAAGACTCGTCAAATTCATACTGGTTTGGCAAAATTCGCCGGATCTTGATCGCGTCGATGCTTAATCGGAATCGGCAGACCTTGATCCTCTCCAACTAGAGCGGCTGTCTCTTCGAGTGCAGTTCTAAATCGCTTTGCAGCATAAATCGACATATCACGCGGGACGCTAACTCGATCGCGCAAATATCGCAATGCCACATCTGATCCGATTGGCGGTACACAACTTTCACCCGTCATCATTCGAGTCAATGCACAGCGCAAAGCTTCATCGATCAATCGATCGGCTGCGGGATTGACTCGGATGATGTTCGATCGATGTTTGATCACTCGATGCAGCGCTTCTTGGCGCGAGGTTTCCGGCTCTGGATAACTCACATCCGGTAGCTCAAACCAATCACCTTGATCTACTCGCGCTTTGTTGACTAACATTTGCGGTTCGCCATTTTCCCAGCATCCCCCCATCTGAGGCGGCAAATCGTGAACATGAGTGTGAAAATCGCTTTGAGTGCCGCGATACGCCGATCGAGTTTCCATCGCATCAAACCAAGCCTTGAGTCGCGGATTCTCCTCGCGCATCGAATAGCCTTTGTAGTAGTACAAACTGGCATTCATCCGCTCAACATACGGCGTGAAAATCACATCAACTGTACTAAATTCTTCTAAAAAGTAGTCTCCTGGCGTTTTGCTCAGAGCCTCTTCGACCTGTGCCGCGATTTCGATAAATTTCTCGCGCTTTTGTTGCTCTTCCCGCGCAGAGTATGAGGGATAACAGAGCCAGTTACACCAACCCCGAAACAGAAGTCGTTCCAACCAGCGAAGCGGCTTCACTTTGGGATCTTCCATTCCGAACGTCAAAACACCGAATGCCCGTTCGAGTGCAATCAGAATATCATCGCTTTCGGTAATGATTCGACCATCAAGCTCGATCGCGGGTAGCATTCCCGATCGTACTTTTCGCTTATACCAAGCTTCCTTTTCCCCGTAGCAGAACATCGTCACTTTCTCGATGCGGTACGGGATTTGTTTCTCTTCGAGCCACAGCCAGATTTTCTGACAGTAAGGGCACCAGGCGTGATAATCACGATACAAAGTCACGCGCACATCCGATTCCGAATGCCCAAACAAGCGGAGTCGGGCTTGGGAATTGGTCGGACCATTCACGCGATCGAGGTCGAAATCAGTCAGGGCTTCGAGTTCTGTCCAGCTTAAAGCGGTCATAAAGAAATGCGATCGCAACGAACTTCTTTATCGTTACGAATTTCGCACTCTTCCGTCAACCTAGAATCGTAAGCCGACTCCACCTTGTAAGGTCGCTGCGGCTCCTCCACCACGGTATCCATCGAACGCGATCACCGCATTGCCAAAGACCACGAGATTGCTATTTGGCAAAACATAATCGATTCCCGGCTGAATCGCGAAACTGGTGCGGTTGCCCACGACCGAATCGCCACCGAGTGGAATCGAAGCACCTGCACCGATGTAGATATCAGTTTGCCAATTCAGCGGATAGTCATAAGAAACCGTGGGCACGATCGCGGTTCCGCTGCCCAAAAATGCCTGTGCTCGTAGCGAAATCGGCGCTCTTAGAAACTTATAGCGTCCAGAGACGACCGCTGAGACACTGCTTCCGTCTCCGTTGCCGCTTGTGAGTCCGATCGCCGGACCGATCCCGATATAACTTCCATAGGCGGCTTGAGCAGAAGCAGGAGATTGATACGCGATCAATCCAACCACTGCGGCTCCAAATAAACTTGTTAAACCTTTCATCGATCAACTCCTCACAGCAAATCGGCTGAATTATTTTTAATCATATACAAGTTTGCCCGATTCACAAACGCAACTCGTCGATTTTTTCTTTGAATTTTGATTGGAAAATGATTGACTTTCAGCAGAACTTTTAGAATGAGAAAAGCCTCTATCGCTGAAATTTATATGTCTGATTCTGCACTGGGCGATCGCTATTCCAATCTGATCGAACAAATTATCCAAATGACGCTCAAAGGCAATATTCGATCGAAAGAACAGGTTTATCAAATGCTGGTGCAGGAGATTGAACCGGATAGCGGCGAAATTTTTGAGGTGAAATTTCGCGATCGCTATATGCAAACTGAAACTCAGGCAAACGATAAAAGCGATGAATTGAAGCAAGCGAAAGCAATGCGGGCAATGCGAGCCTTGAAAACGCTGGATGGAGAATGGAGCCGCTGGCAATCTGAAAATCGAAATCGAAGCGCGATCGCAACTGCCGTTCGACGTTTAAATCAAGCGGATAAAAGCGATCGCTTACTCATTTTTCTAAACTTGAGCGATCCCAATCATCCCGATAGCTTAAATGCTGATCAGCTTAAACAAGTCGCACTCACGTCAAGACAACAACCGATTTCTGATCCTGAAACTCAGCAGGAACTTGCACAATTGAGCGAAGGAATTCTCCGAGGTTTTCAATCTTGGAATATATTACAGCCGCATTTAGTCAGTTGGATTTATGACCCAAATCAACTCGGATTTGAAGGCTCACCCAAAGGAATCAATCCCTGGGAAGTGTGGGCAAAACAACCGATTGGAGAAAACCTAAAATCCTTTTTCGAGGTTCTCGATCGTAATGATCCGGTCAGATTTTGGGCACAGGATCAGCCGGATCTAAGTGTTGCCGATTGGGTGGAGTTGTCGATCGTGGTTCAAACCCTACAGCGTGGGTTAGTCAGTTGGGCAGAAAATCAAAGCTATAGTTCCAAAGCGGGACGATCGCTCTGTGTTTCGCTGTTTCTCACGTTTGCTCTCATTTGGTCAGAGTTAGCGAATGGATTTGCTCAGTCTTCGTCCTTGAATTCGATTCATCGATCGCGCTTTTCAGAGGCATCTTTTCGAGTGACGTTACAAATCCTCCGCGTTTTTGCTCAGCGCGATTACTTCCCTCTGTATGGAACGATTTACACACCCTTTACAGGTGGGCATTTCCGGGAAGCAATGAACTATTTGAGCGAACCTTTGAAACAGACTGAAGGCACTCAAGAAAAAGCGCGAATTCTGACTTTAATCGGAGCCGCACAGCGAGTCTTTGGAGCATTTGACATCGCAAAAGAAATTCATGAACTGGCAAAAGAAATAGCTCAAGAAGCAGGCGATCGCAAATGTGAAATTGCAAATCTCAATCATCTGAGCCGTATCAGTATCAGTCAAAAACAATATGCAGAAGCGATCAGTACCAGTCAACGGGCATTAATTCTCAGTCGGCAATCGGGCGATCGCATGGGTGAAGCGAATGCCCTCGCAAACCTGGGATATGCGGAAGTATTCCAAGCGCAGCTACTCGAATCTGATCCCGATGCGTACGAATTAGCGATCGGGTATCTCGAACAAGGTTTAGCACTTTCTGAAAAGCTGAAAGATCTACAAAGTCAAGCCCTTTGTGCGCTCAGTTTGGGAAGTGCCTATGTAACCTTGAATGACGTTGACCAAGCTCTGAAGTACTTAGAACAAGCGAGTTATGCCGCTGCGGACGCGGGCGATCGCTATCTTCATGCACTGTGTTTGGCGAACTTTGGCGAAGCATTCTATCAAGAGAAGGACTATTCAAAAGTTGTGTTTGCATCCGCGATCGCAATGTACAAACTTGAACAAATGGGAACGACGGATTGGCGTGCTCCAGCAGGTTTGCTCACGATTCTGCGAGGACAACTTGGAGAGCAATTCGATCAGATCATGCAGGAACAACGATCGCGATTGACGACAGAAATTGGAGTCGATGGCTTTGACTATTTGACGGAATTGCTCGATCGCTATCGTCAATCTTAATCGTCTCAAACCTTGGAGTGACGATCTGCATGATTAAAATTCAGCACAATCAATTCCGTTGTATCGATGAATTTCATCATGGCAGACGTTGATCAGGCAAACATTGACAATACGATCGCAGCTTTAGAACAAGGTGTAAGCGCAATTCCGATCGAGCAAGCAATCACGGTCATTGAAGCATGGCAACAACAGCTTAGCGGGCTTGCGATCGCGAATGACTTAGGAGAGTTGAAAGATGCACTTCGTAAAGAAAAGAGCGCAGACGCGATCGCGAATTTGCTCAGTAAATTAGGCGGAGACACATCGAGCGAATTAACGATCGAGACTTCTGAAGAAGTTGCTGAGAAGATTCGCCGCCTGTCTAGTCTCTTGACGGAAGCAAGCACAACTCTACGAAGCTAATCGAAACGGGCGAGAATCGTTTACTCTCGCCACACTCTTTACACCGCGACAATTCTTTGGAACTACGGTTTACAAGAATTTCGTGAATTTCAGCTTGCAGCCTACTGAACCTTCAGAATAAATTCTTCATACAAGGTAACTTTACAAAGATTTTAAGAATTTTCCGGGGTAACGCCGATAATCCAGAGGAATTCAGTATCTTAACGGTTAGAGACTTTACTGATGATCACAAGGATTTATTCGTAATGGCAGAATACCGAGTTCTCGGCTATTTCCTATACGGTGGAGATGAAAAGTATAAACTAGAACTCTTTTTCAGCATCCTTTCAGCGCTGAAACAGTTGGAAAATACTGCCAGTGAAATCAGAATCAGTGTGGTCACTGATCAAATCGACTTTGACCCAGATCTACCGATCGACATTCTTCACATCTCATCCGATGAATTAGTGGCTTGGACAGATGGTGGAGCCTATAACCATCGCGCTAAGTGTTTCGCGTTAAAAAAACTCTTGGAGCATTATCAATGTCCAGTGGTGATGGTCGATACAGACACTTACTTTCTCAATTCTCCCTCTGAACTCTTTGACAGAATTTCGCCCACTCAAACAGTTATGCACTGTAAAGAAGTGGATGCGATCGAGAATCATTCCCTCTATCAGCCGTTCCTACCCAGAATTGGAAACGGGCTAAATGTGCAGGGAATCAACGTCACTCGACACTCTCCGATGTACAACTCAGGCGTGATCGGCGTAGATTCGAGTCACTTAGCGCTGATTGATCAATCGATCGAGATGTTGAATGAGATTTACCGTATTTGTCCCATCTTTAATGTGGAGCAATTATCGATCGGACTTGTTCTAAATCAGAAAACAACCTTGTCTACGAGTGATGACATCGTTGCTCATTATTGGGGCTATTCCAGATATTTTATCCACGTCCAGAGCCGCAAATTGTTCACAGATTTTTCAGCAAAAACACTAGAGAAGTTATTAAAACTTCCCTTTCCTGCTCAACTGGGTTACCCAGAAAAATCGCTTCGAGATAAGCTCATAACCAGCGCATTGAGCAAACTTTATAAATGGGATGATGATTACCGATTTGCTTATCTCAGCTATCGGTGTGCTTTTTCCTACGCAAGTCAAGATGAAGAATATGCGAATGTGTGGGCAAAAATCGCGATCGAAAGCCTGAAACGCTCAAACGTCGATCGCTTGGCTGACTCGATTCGACGTGATTTTCGCCGGTTGCGGGTAGAAAAACTCGATCGAGTCGCTTGGCTGCATTCAGAAACGAAAGACGCATGGCGAGAAGTAGCGAAAGACCAAAAGATTTCAGGCGATTCGCGTACTCACGTTATTAAGGCTAGTTGATTTGCATTTCTGCCCCCTGGTAGAGGTGCTCGATCGCTACGGGAATTACTGTTCGTAGAAATTCGGAGTTTAGCCGCGAAAATTCCTGAGTTTCACGGCTGACAGTTTCCTCATAATTTGCGATCCGAATATCAAGATTCTGCGGATTTTGGGTAGCAGCCTACGTTAGAAGGATCAATAAGCGTTTAAACTGCATGGCATGACTGTATTGCGATCGACCCCCACTGAATTCAGGGGCTGACTAAGTGTGAAAAAGCTGCTTTTATTTGCTGAAATTTGCTTCGTCGTCTTCGGATTGACCTTCTTCACAGGCGGTCTCACGCCCGGTGCCACCACCGATGGTGTCGATACAGGTCTGGTTCCAGAAATCGTTGTCACAACCGTTCGATATTTTATCTGGTTTGTCAGTGCCCTCTTGCTTTTACTCAATGGCAAGCGGACGCTGATTACGATGCGGCGAGACTGGGTACTGTGGATTCTCACACTGCTCGTGCTCTTCTCATTTGCTTGGTCAGATTTTCCAGAATGGACGCTGCTGGCAAATCGTGAGATGGCACAAATGACTTGCTTCGGGTTATATATTGCAACTCGGTTTTCTCTTAGAGAACAAGTCAAGCTCTATGCGCTGACCTTTACAATTGGCGCGATCGCGAGTGTGCTGTTTGCCGTTGGTCTACCGTCAGTCGGGCTAGATGTTGATCACGTTGGCGCGTGGCGAGGCATCTACGGACACAAAAACACCTTTGGCAGCATGATGGTGATGGCGTTCTTGGCGTTTTTTGCGCTACCTGTAGAGCGACCCCGCGATCGCTGGATTAAGCGAATCGGCATCGGGAGTACAGCAGCATTGATCTTGCTCTCGACTTCTAGAACTGCACTTGTGCTGGCAGTCACGCTACTGGCACTAATGCTGTTTTATCGGCATTATCGGTGGCGAGGCAAGCGATCGATTGTCTTGGGTAGCTTAGGAGTTCTGATTGGTGGGGCAGCGATTGTTACAGTCCTCACAAACTGGGTGGCGCTACTCACTGCATTAGGAAGAGATCCAACCCTCACCGGACGGACTTATATTTGGAAAGTTTCGCTGGATTATTTGCTCGATCGTCCTTTGTTTGGGTTTGGTCGTAGTGCTTTTTGGTCACCGGATAGTCCTTACCCCAGAGCGATTAGCTCCTATCTATCGCAAGCATTCAGAGCACCGCACGCCCACAACGGATTTATTGAAATTGCACTGGATGTTGGCTTAATCGGTTTGACTCTGTTCCTGATTTGCTATGTGTCGGGCTTTATTAAAGCGTTGATGCGGGCTTATGGTTCTAAGCATCCAGAGCATCTCTGGTCGTTGGGTTTTCTCACGTTTCTCGCACTCAATAACATGACCGAAAGCTATATGCTGCGATTGGCGAATGTTTATTGGGTGCTGTTTATTGCCACATTGCTCACTGTGAAGCAGCGCGTTCCGATTTTTGATGATGAATCAGAGTTGCCAAGTTTGACGCGATCGTATAGAGAATTGCCTCAAGCGCAGGTTGGTAAGGTTCGAGAGCAGGTTTAAGAGGTGTTTGAGAAGTATAAAAAGTCTCTCCGCTTCGATTGTCTCCCGCCCTGAAATAAATTTCGGGCTAATCGTGGAAAGTCTACTTCAGTAGACTGGGAGACAGTTTGAAGTTCTTAGTCCATTTCAATGGACTTGCGCCAATTAGCCCAAAATTTATTTCAGGGCGGGTTGCGGCAACAACGACAACTTTTCAAACATCCTCTAAGGATCGATCGCTGGACGAATCGCTTCAGGTTTTCCTTCTAGCGCACGGTTCATCAATTGATGGAGTCGTGCAACTTCGGTTTTGATGTTGAATTCTGCGGTTACTTTTACCCGTCCAGCGGTTCCAAAGCTCGATCGCAGTTCCGCATCTTGTACCAGTTCCCCAATTCGATCGGTTAATGTCTCTGCATCTCCGGCTGGAACAAGATAGCCATTGCTTCCATGTTCGACTAATTCACTCACCCCAGCAATCTGAGTCGCTACCACGGGAACGCCTGCCGCCATTGCTTCCATTAGAACGACAGGAACGCCTTCTGCAAAACTTGCCATCACAAACACATCGGTTTTCTGAAGATGGTGACGAACTTCGGCTTGGGATTGATAGCCCAGAAATTTGACATTCGATCGCAAATTGAGTTCATCTGTCAAGGCTTCTAGTTGTTCTCGATCGCTTCCGTCTCCGATCACGGTTAATTCTAAATCTGGATAGTTCGACACCAATTTCGCCAAGCTTTCGAGCAGAATCGGTAAGCCTTTCACCGCTGCTAATCGTCCAACGTAAAGCAATCGATTTCCAGTGCCTTGATGTCTCACAGGTTTAAACAAGGCAGGATCAATGCCACAGTGAATGATGTGCATTCGATTCCAGGATGCGATCGAGCCAAATACCATTCCTTGACTGCGGCAATAATGACTAATGCAGCAAACGAACAAAGCACGATCGATCTTTTCTGCTAATTGCCACTGATACGGCTCGAAAAAGATATAAGGTCCATGAAGCGTAAAACTGAAGGTAAAGCCACCGAGTTCCGCTGCCAACATCGCAACGGTGCCGCTAGAAGTTGCGAGATGGTTATGTAGATGTTGAATTTGGCGGAGTTGAACTTGTTGGGCGAGGATTCCAGCTTCTAAGAAGTAGAACAGTTGATAGAGTAATCCGCGTAATCCGGGTTGTCGAGTTTTCCAAGCGAGTTTTAGCGATCGCCAATATCGCCCGCCGAGCAGTAACTTCAGATGCGATCCGAGCAATTGTATCGCTTTGGGCGGCAGGAGATAAGTTGTGCGATCGAATTCTGCTTTCTGTTCTTCCCCGACTAACTGTTCAACACCGGGACGACGCACAGAAAAGGTGTGAACCTCAACGCCTAAATCTCTGAGTCCAGCAACTTCTCGCTGAATGAAAGTATCAGTGGCTCTGGGATATTCTCCGGTTAGATAGGCGATTCGCATTCGTTTTGCCTCTGAGCAACCCTTAAGAGGATGTTTGAAAAGTTTGTCGTTCGTTGCAGCCTCCCGCCCTGAAATGAATTTCGGGCTAATCGGCGAAAGTCCATTAGAAATGGACTAAGAACCTGAAGCTGCCTCTGAGTCTACTTCAGTAGACTTTCTACGGTTAGCCCGAAATTCATTTCAGGGCGGGAGGCAATCGAAGCGAAAAGGCTTTTTATACTTTTCAAACACCCTCTAACTGACCAATGCTTGCTGAGGTTCCTGATCTTGAGCAGGTTGAGCGACAACCGGAACCGCTAACAAATCGATCGAGCTACAACTGCGATCGAACGCTTCATCTAAGCTGTATCGCGGAATCCACTGCAAAATTTGTTTCGCTCGATCATTTGTGTAAAGCAAGGGCTTAAATCTAGCATGAAGTTTTGCCGGAACAAAGATACCCGGAAACTTTGCCTGTCCTTTCAGCACTGTTTTGTTATATAGCCATAGTATCCAAGTGAATCCCCGCATGAATGTCCAATTGAGCGGAACCATTCGCGGAAAGTCCTTTTGTCTTGCAAATAGCTTTTTAGCAAATTCTCGCTGAGTCGGCAAATTATCATCAACGAGATTGATTGTTTGACCGATCGCACTATCTTTCTCAGCGGCGAGAAGGATCGCTTCTGCACAGTTTTCAACATAGTTCATCGGCATCTGTGCCCGTGCACCGATTCGGAGCCAGAGTGTATCTGTCAGTTCTGCACCTAAGCAAGGATTCCAGAGATAGTCACGACCATAGATCATGCCGGGTCGAAGAATCGTCACAGGTGCATTGTTCTCTTGCTCGAATTCGCGCACTAATCGTTCTTGAATTAGCTTAGTTTGAGCATATTCATCGCGCTCTAGTGGATTTTGCTCGATCGCTGAATCTTCATTTAGCACTGTATCGATCGGCAAGTTCCAATAGTCATAAACCGAGAACGTACTAATCGCAATCAAGCGCAGCACATTCGCCGCTTTCATCGCCTCTAGCAGATTTTCAGTCGCAATCACAGTTCCCGCAAACTGAGCGTAGAAATCGCCCGATTTTGCCGCTGCTAGATGAATCACAGCATCGATTCCTTCAATCGCTGCAATCAATCCATCTTTGCGCCGCAGATCTAACCGCACAATCTCTAGATTCGGATGATCATGCCAGGAGAACTTTTCAATTTTCGTCACCGGACGCACGATCGCACGAACTTGATGACCCCGCCTTAAAGCTTCCGCCACCACATATTGTCCTAGAAAGCCAGACGCGCCCGTGATTAGTAGCTTCATAAACGATTCTCCTCTACCAATAATGCTTCGACTAATCGACTTGTACGCTCCATGTCTTCGTAAGAAATCGGAGGTGGATCGCCATTGAGCAATGCGGTGTAAGTTCGATCGAGTAATCCATGCAGTCCTTCATAAGGTGTTCGCTGCATGATTTTTCGATTGAAATTCCGCACACTACAGCGCATAAGTTCCGCGCCATTGATGAAGTGATTGGCTAAAGGTGACAGTTGCTTGCCCACTTTCCGAGGTAACACGGCGCGAACATAAGGTTGAAATAAATCGGTTTGTGCGTAACCTTTCGAGCCGCGCACGATGATTTCAAAGCATTCTGGTAGTGTTGTTGAGCTAAACCGAATGCGAGCGTGTTTTGACCCACTAATGAGCAAAGCATCAAGGTCATCGTATTTGAACAGATCACCACCGCCGTAGTTGCTCCAACTGGCTCGAACTCGATCGAACTCCATAGGCAAAAATCGCAGCACCAAATACGCCATGTGCGTGATCGTGTCGTGGATCACACCTCCAGGCAGTTTGTGAATCGGATTCGGCAAATTCTCATCGGCAAACATCGCCATTTTTCGCACTGCCAGTGAAATCCGAATCTCGACTTCTTCCACTTCACCCAGACGACCTTGAGCAATAAGTTGTTCGATCGCTAAAATCGGCTGATTAAATCGATAATTCTGATCTTCAATCAAATACCGCTGATTCGCTTGTGCGATCGACCAAAGCTGCTGAAACTCCTCGTAAGTTGGCGCGATCGGTTTTTCACAAATGACATGCGCTCCCGATTCAAGACAGTCTTTCGCGATCCAGGAGTGCGTCTGAGGCGGCGTGAGAACGTGCACGACATCGGGTTTTGTTTCTGCTAAAAGTTGCCGATAGTCGGTGTAAGCTGCCTCAGCCTGAAAACGTTCTGCGGCATAGCGGGCTGAGATCTTCGACAGATCACAAACTCCGACCAGATTCGCATTTCGCGATCGCTCTAAAAAGCTCAAATGCTCTCTAGAAATTACTCCAGTTCCAATCACCGCAGCCTTCAAAGCGATCGCCATACCAACCCTCCACCGAGTCCATCAGGTATCCAAAAAATGACTAAAACTCACGGCATGTTTTAAAGAACACCCTATAACTACCAGAAATCTTAAAGATTGTTTCTCCCCCTCCGGACAGTTGACGGCGCTTATTACATAACGGTCACAGGCTCTGATATGCCAAAATAATTAGTTGCTAGATTGAATAAGTGTAGCAAAAACACTAAATTGTGAAGAAAGTCAACCTCCTGTGACTTATTGGAAATAGTACTGCATAGTTTCTCAGCAATATCTCTTAACCACCTCTCATTTTTCATGAAGCCTTTACATTGAGCTAAATTCAAACAAAAAATCGAGAAGACTGAAGAAAAGATTTTGTTCTTAAACAGCAAGTTCCTATACTAATCTCAGCATTCTTACGTAAGTATTAGTACCCGGTTTATGAATAGAGGTGTGCCCAAGATCGCATATCTGATTAATCAATATCCGAAGGTTAGTCATAGTTTTGTTCGTCGCGAAATCCATGCGATCGAAAAATGCGGTCTCCCAGTTGGACGATATGCAATTCGATCGTGCCGCGCTGAGTTAGTCGATGAAGCCGATCAAAAAGAACTCGCCCTGACTCGAACAGTTCTAGAAAATGGTGTAGCAACGCTCTTAAAAAGTTTGACCAAAGCAGTTCTCACCCGACCGCACCAGGTTTTTCAAGCGCTTAAACTCGCGGTGAAATTCGGGCGGCGTTCCGATCGCGGTGTTTTACGACATCTGATCTATCTCGCTGAAGCCTGCGTGTTGAACGATTGGTTTGAAGAAGATGGCATTCAACACATTCATGCTCACTTCGGCACAAACTCCACAACGGTCGCGATGCTCTGTAAAGCTTTAGGTGGACCAACCTACAGCTTTACCATTCATGGACCTGAAGAGTTCGACACAATCCAAGCCTTGTCGATCGTGGAAAAAGTTGAGCGATCGTCTTTTGTTGCCACAGTCAGTTCATTCGGCAAAAGCCAACTGTATCGCTGGTGTGATCAATCTCAGTGGGACAAAATCAAAATTATCCATTGCGGAGTCGATCGAGCCTTTTTCACCGAAGCAACTCCCGTTCCTGCTGCGCCGCGAATCGTTTGTGTCGGGCGACTGTGTGAAGCAAAAGGACAGCTTCTTTTGATTGAAGCAATTAAACCGATCGTCGCCGCAGGCATCCCAATCAAGCTCGTTTTCGTGGGCGATGGCTCGATCCGTCCACAGCTTGAAGCAATGATCTCAGAGGCTGGACTAGAAGATCACATCGAAATCACAGGTTGGGCAAGTAACGAGGAAGTCCGCAAACAAATCCTTGCAGCTCGTGCCTTAGTGCTTCCGAGTTTCGCTGAAGGCTTGCCCGTAGCACTAATGGAAGCCCTTGCGCTTCATCGTCCGGTAATTAGCACTTACATCGCTGGGATTCCTGAACTCGTCATTCCCAATCAATGCGGATGGCTCGTTCCCTCTGGCTCGATCGCGGATCTCACCAATGCCATCAAAGACGCGATCGCGCTTTCCCCCGAAGTTCTGGCTGAAATGGGACAAATCGGGGCAGAAAGAGTTGCACGCCATCATGATGCCGCCACAGAAGCGCGAAAACTCGCAGCGCTATTTATGGAAGTCATCCAGCAGCCTGTGATTGAGACTGTTTTGACCGAAGTACAGCCGACCGCTGTTTCGATCGCACAATAACCCAACCTTGTGTTAGAGGACGCAACCGATGAATCACACAACCGATTCCCTAAGTTTCTGGCAGCAAATTGTCGAAGACTGGAACGCGCACGGACGCGACTGGACAAAACCTGGATTTCGAGCGATCGCAGTGTATCGTTTCGGCGTGTGGCGCATGGCGATTAAACCGCTGATGTTACGAGCACCCCTTAGCATTCTCTACCGCATGATGTTCCGCAAAGTCCGCAACAGCTACGGAATTGAGCTTCCTTACAGTGCCAAAGTCGGACGTAGAGTGATCATCGAGCATCAAAGCGCGATCGTGATTCACGGTAACTGTGTGATCGGTGATGATTGTGTGATTCGGCAAGGCTGCACGCTTGGAAATCGCTATCTCGATCGTTTAGATGAAGCACCAGTTTTGGGCAATCGAGTGAACGTAGGTGCAGGAGCAAAAATTCTGGGACGCGTTCAGATTGACGACGATGCTTGCATTGGTGCGAATGCAGTTGTGTTGTCGGATGTAGGGGCTAGAGAAACTGCGATCGGTATTCCGGCAAAAATTCTCAAGCGCAAGCGAGCGGTTGAACACACAATTTCTGCAAATGATGTCTTGAGTTTAGAAGTGGCAATGGCGGCTCCAGCAGCTTTGGTGGACGAATAGGGCTTTGCTTGATGAAGTCTGGACCGTTCAGCACCTTCAACTTCTAGCAACAACTGTGCTGCGATCGCACTTAACAATTTCGCTGTAAAGACAGAACTAGAGACGTGAGAGTTGCTACTTTCAGAATCAATACTCAAACATCTTTAGTAAAGATGCAAATCAGAAAAATTATTGATATGAAGCAAAACCAGACATTTAGCAGTTGAAATTGAGTCCTGAGAATTGTTCCGTGTATTCACTGATTATTTAAGCTAAACCTGTCGATCGAGAACGGTAGAGGGGCATTTATTTGCTGCTAATTTTTGAGCCGACTGACTAATTGCAGTAGCTTATTCTCAAGCTATCTAAAGTTCAGATGCGTTCTTCACCGTGGCTCCATTTCATTAGCATTGCATCTCAATTTGTCATCGTCCCAAAATAGGATTTCGATCGTTTCTTAGAGCAGCAGGTAGGTTTTTCCGTAGTTCCACGGTTTTCACCATCGGTAATCTCTTAATGATGGCGTAAAGATTCAGTGAAGCAAGTAGACGTACCTCCGGCAAGCCACTTAGATTACGTAATGAGCCACCTCGAAGTTAGACAGAGCGGGTTTTTCAAAACAACTGCAAGACGATTGGGTGCAAGATGAGCAAGCAAATTCAGATTGTCCAGATCGGACGATCGCCAATATCAGGGCTTTGGCTCTATTGAGAGGGAGCCGTAGTAGAGATTTTTCGGGCAAAGTAATGAGACAGGTTCACCTTCTTAACATTGGAATTCACAACCTCACGATGATCGAGCTGCTCGAAAAGCTGAGACTCGGAGGAATCGTGTTCACGCCCAACGTGGATCACCTGATGAAGTTGCAGCGCGACCCTGAATTTTACAGGGCGTATCAAGGTGTGGATTTCAAGGTGTGTGACAGTCGGGTGCTAGTCTATGCCTCGTATTTTTTAGGAACCCCAGTTCAGGAGAAAATCTCTGGATCGGATTTGTTTCCTGCGTTTTACATGTACTACCGCAATGACCCTGGTGTCAAAATCTTCTTGCTGGGAGCCGCTCCCGGAATTGCGGAAGCAGCCCGAAGCCGAATCAATGCCAAGGTCGGACGCGAAATCGTCGTCGCGGCACATTCGCCTTCCTTCGGCTTCGAGAAGAACGAGGCAGAATGTCAAGCCATCATCGAGATGATCAATCGCTCTGGTGCGACCGTCCTCGCGATCGGAGTCGGTGCACCGAAACAAGAGCTATGGATCACCCGGTACAAGGATCAGCTACCCAATGTGAAGACTTTCCTCGCGATCGGGGCAACAATCGACTTTGAAGCTGGAACCGTCCAGCGATCGCCCCAGTGGATGAGCAACGTCGGGCTAGAATGGCTGTTTCGGATTCTCTGTGAACCGAGACGGCTCTGGAAGCGCTATCTGATTCACGATTTGCCGTTCTTCTGGTTGCTGCTTCAACAGCGATTTCGGCTGTACCACAATCCCTGGGGAACTGTCGAATCTGTGTCAGCCGCGCAAAAAAAGTCACGATCGCTGATAAAAACAATCTAGCAAGATTACGGATGACTTTTTGAAGATTTCATCTAGTTCAATCTTTATCTCAGCTTTTTGAACGACAAGATATGGCATAGTGATGGGAAGATCTACTGACAGTGCAAGGCGATCGCGCTACCATCTAGCGAACCTGTACCGAAGAAACACGCTCAGGCGCATCTATCTCTGACTCACCCGAACGCTCTCAATTCTCGGTTTCGTGTCTCCCAAAGGTATTGAGCAACCCACTTTCTGAGATTCCTCTTTATGACAAGCATGAACATTGAGACAAAGCGCTACTCTGAAGATTTTGATCTTCAAAGCTATTGGCTCGTCCTGAAACGTCGCTGGCTCGTCGCTGCGGGGGTTTTCGCCGCAACGGTTGGAGTCGCTGGACTCGCAACTTCACTGCAACGACCCAACTATGAAGCCAACGGACGCGCCTTGGTTCAGTCGAACCGCACCACCTCGCTGACCGGAGTTGGGGAGCGAGTCGGAACCCTCGAAGCCCTTAGAAGAGAGGGCAACCCGCTTGACACGCAGGCAGCAGTCGTCACATCCTACCCGATTTTGCAGCGCGTCATCGATACTCTACAACTGAAGAATGCCCAGGGACGACCGCTGGAGCCAGATGAACTGAGTCGCCAAATCAAGGTTGAACCCGTTCCCACAACCGACATTCTTGATGTGAAGTATGCAGATGACGACCCAGAGATGGCAGCCAACGTGGTCAACCAGGTACTCAAGGCGTACATCGACAACAACCTGAAGACCAACCAAGAAGAAGCGAATAAAGCAGGTCGCTTTATCGATAATCAAATTCCCCCCGCAGAAGAAGCGCTGAATCGGGCATCCGAAGACCTGAAGAACTTCCGTGCACGAAACGGCATTGTTGATCTAGAGCGAGAATCAGCAGCAAATATCAACTCCGCTGCTGTGCTGCAAGATCAGTTGAGTCAAGCCCGCGCCCAACTTGCAGATGTGGGTCGCCAAGAAAGAGCCGTCGCAGACCAGTTAGGACTCGAACTCGGACAAGCGATCGACCTTGCTTCTCTAAGCCAGTCCGCAGGCGTACAGGACGTTTTGAGCCAGCTTCAGACCGTCGAATCGCGTCTCGTGACCGAATCATCGCGTTTCAAAGACACGACACCACAGATTCAAACCTTGAAGCAGCAGCGCGATGATTTGAACGCTCTGTTGCAGGCGCGAGTCTCTGAAGCAGTTGGATCGAGTGTGCAAGTCTCTCCGAATCGGCTGCAAGTCGGCGACATCAAGCGGAACTTGGCAGCGGCTTTATCTACTCTGCAATCTCAGCGGGCGGGTTTAGAAGGTCGGATTACGACGCTCTCTGGACTACTCATAAACTACAGTAGCCGTGCGGCTCGGACTCCAGCACTGATTCAGCAAGAGAGCGAACTAGAGCGCAGACAAGAGATTGCTCTCACCGCTTATCAAAACCTCAATGCTCGCAAACAAGAGATTGAAGTGGCAAAAAATCAGCAGGTCGGCAACGCACGAGTGCTGCAAAGCGCCATGGTGCCTACTCGTCCGGCGGGTCGGATGCGGTTGATCTTGCTGGCAGCAGGCGCAATGGTCGGTTTACTGTTAGGAATCGCGGCGGCATTCTTGGTCGATACGATCGACAAATCGCTCAAGACCGTCAAAGATGCCGAAGCGCAATATGGCTATACTCTGTTGGGCTTGGTGCCTCGCTTTGAAACCAGCGACACCCCAACGATTCTGTCTCCCGGTGCGGATGACATTTCACCCCGTGTGATTGCGATGAGTACACCGCGATCAATGATCCACGAAGCTTATCAGATGCTGCAAGCGAATCTGAAGTTCATGAGCCTTGATAAGCCCGTGAAAACGATCGTCATCAGCAGTGCTGTCCCCCGTGAAGGTAAATCTGAAGTAGCAGCGAACCTGGCAGCAACGATGGCGCAATCCGGTCGGAGAGTGCTTTTAGTTGATGCGGATATGCGGAATCCATCACAGCATCACCTGTGGGGATTGGTCAATTCAGTGGGTCTGAGTAACGTGGTGGTGGATCAGAGCGAACTGCGGCAAGCTGTGAAGCCGATTACCAGCAATCTCTCGGTGCTGACCGCAGGCGTGATGCCGCCGAACCCGTTATCGATTCTGGACTCGGAAGCGATGACTGCCTTCTTAGAAACGGTGTCGAGAGACTACGATTATGTGGTGTTTGACACGCCGCCGCTGGCAGGAACAGCAGATGCAGCCGTGCTCGGCAAGATGGCAGACGGTGTTCTGATTGCAGTCCGTCCGGGTGTGGCAGATGCAGGCAGTGTTGCTGCTGCGAAATCATTGCTCGATCGCTCAGAGCCGAACATTCTCGGACTCGTAGCGAACGGCGTGAACGTGCGGTACGAGCCGGACAGCTACTTCTACTACACCAGCCCGCGTGAGCAGGTTGCGGACCGTCCAGAGCGCGGCGAGCGGACGCGATCGCTGTTAACCAAGTAGATTATCTCGCGCTGAAATAAAGAGGAAATTGCGCGATCGCGCTTAGTGCGATCGCGTTTTTTCATGGAAAGATACCTATCTTTAGGCACTATTGCAGCCGTAAAATCTGTGAAATAATGCCGCAAGCCCCCTGTTAGCAATTGCAGATTTCCATGTTTATATTAAATGCAGCCCTGGTGGGACTCGTTGGAGTTTTGTTGGGATGGAGTATCTGGACTGGGTTGGAAACGATTTTCGCACTAAGTTCTAAGGTTTCGTCGCAACTGGGTATCAGAGGAAAAGAGCGAGTGGTCGTTTTGATTCCAGCACACAACGAAGAAGCCGGACTAGAAAACACACTAATCGATGTGATGCCACAGTTACGATCGCAGGATCGTCTCGTTGTCGTTGCCGATAACTGTACGGATCAGACTGCTGAGATTGCTCGAAAGCAGGGTGCGATCGTGATTGAGCGGCAGGATTTGATTCAGCGAGGAAAAGGATATGCGCTTGATTATGGCTTGAGAAGTCTGTTGAGTGAGCCGCCTGATGTGGTGATTGTGATTGATGCGGATTGTCGAGTTGAACCGGGTGCGATCGCGACCTTGACCGAAACCGTTCTAAAACAAAAGCGTCCGGCTCAAGCAACTTATTTGATGCAAAAACCTGCTGAGGCGACCGCGAAAGATTCCGTTTCGGCGTTTGCATTCACGACAAAAAACCTAGTGCGTCCGTTGGGATTGTGGCGACTGGGGTTGCCGTGTTTATTGACCGGGACAGGAATGGCGTTTCCTTGGGCGGCAATTCAGGCGGTGGACTTTGCCAGTGGGCACCTGGTTGAAGATATGAAGCTGAGTGTGGACTTGACGATCGCTGGGTACGCCCCCGTTTACTGTCCGGAGGCGCGAGTGATTGGGACATTACCACAACAGGATAGTGCCACTCAGAGTCAGCGAACGCGCTGGGAACATGGGCATTTACAAGCAATTGCTGTGTATGTTCCGGTATTGCTGAAAGCTGCAATTGAGAAGTGGAATGTTGCTGCGATCGTGCTTGCGATCGAATTGAGTGTACCGCCGCTCTCTTTATTAGTCATGAGTTGGATCGGGGTAAGTACGATCGCGATTGTTTGGGGAGTTTTCACTGGATTTTGGCCAGCGGGAATTTGCGCGATCGTTGCTGGAATGTTTTTACTCATGACTGTTTTTGGAGCTTGGGCGAAATTCGGTCGTGAAGATTTACCTTTGAGAGAATTACTGGCAATTCCGTTTTATATATTGTGGAAAATTCCAGTTTATTTGCAGTTCTTAGTGCGTCCACAACGGGATTGGATTCGGACAGCTAGAGACTGAGCGGGGAACTCAGGGAGAGAATTTCTGTCAGATCTACAATTGAATGAGATTGAGAACGAGGTGCAGCCCATTGAAGTGTCGCACCTCGTTTTGGTTGAGTTAGCAAAAAAAGTTTGACAGGATTTTTTACAGTGAAGCGAGATACCTCTTGGAAGACGATCGGGGTTGGAGTTTTGACGGGAGTGGCGCTTGCATTCACAGGGGCTTCTCCGAGTGTTGCGGCTGAGCGGTTAAATTTGCGGTTGGGACCGTTTGAGCAATCGATCGCGGTTTCTGATTTAGAACAGTTTGCGAAAACGGGCACTGTTCCCTCATCGCTTCAACTCTATTCAGCGGTTTTAACTCCCGAATTGCGTCGTGCTTTGACCAGTCGATTGCAGCTTGATCCGAATTTGGGCACACAGATTGTTGAGGATTTGCTAAAGTCGCCATCGGGTCAGCAGGTGTTAAATTCGATTCGGCAAGCGGCACCGGGATTGAGTTTAGAAACGTTGCAGGCGGGATTTTGGTTAGCGGCGCGACAGGCGAATGGACTCGATGCGATCGCAGTTCTACGAGCCATTCCACAGGAGACTGTAACGATCGATGTGACACAAGCGGTGGGAATCGCTTCGCAACTGAATTTTTCGTACTGGAAGACGCAGGGCATTCGATCGCTGTTAGAGCGCAGTTTGAGTACGGGAAATCAGCCGTTTCGAGCTTCGTTTGATCCGTCAACGGCTGGCTCACAAACGGTTCGAGAAAGCTTTTATTCGTTTTATGATGCACAGCGCGATCGACGATTGCCTGTCGATATCTATTCGAGTACTTCCACGAAACCGGATGCGCCTTTGGTCGTGATTGCGCCTGGATTTGAGGCGAATCGGAAATTTTTGGCTTACTTAGCGCGACATTTAGCCTCGCATGGATTGACCGTTGCGGCGATCGAGCATCCCTTTGTGGCTCGGAATGGTTCATTATCCTCGCTCAATCCAGATCGGTTAATTCCATCGAGTGAATTTGTCGATCGACCGAAAGATATTAGTTTTCTGCTAGACCAATTTGAGCGATTGAATCAGCAACCGGGAGATCTTCAAGGCAAGCTCAATGCTCGGAAAGTCTCGGTGATAGGACATTCTCTGGGTGGATTTGAAGCTTTAGCGTTAGCTGGAGCAGAACTGCGATTTGATGAACTGCGGGAATTTTGTCGATCGAGTGGATTGCTCGATCGAGTTCCGGCGGATTGGTTGCAATGTGCCGCGATCGAGCAGCCGAAAAATCGATTAAGCCTGCGGGATCAAAGAGTGGTTCAAGCGATCGCGCTTAATCCTGCGATCGGGCAAATTTTTGGTAAGTCGGGATTGAAATCGGTTGCGACTCCAACCTTGATTTTGACCAGTACCGATGACACGTTAGCGCCTGCATTTAGTCAGCAACTTCAGCCATTTTTACAGTTACCGACTCCGAAGTATTTGCTGACTGCGATCGGGACAACGCATCTGAGTGTGAGTGATCCAGGAAATTTTTCGGGCGCGATTGCACAAGGAACCTTGGTGAAAGAGCGTCGAGGTGAAGAGGTCGAACCGCTGCGGCGATTGTTGCAGGGGGTGAGTTTGGCGTTTATTCAACAATCAACTTCTGAAGCGAAAACGTATCAGCCGTTTTTGACTCCGGAGTATGCCCGATCGTTGTCGAAGCCTGATTTACCGTTGCGACTAAACACAGAGTTGCCTGAAAATCTCACGCGCTGGCTGAGTTTAGCGACTATGTTTTGATCTTTGTGGTGCAGGCATCTTGCCTGCTTCTGGAATCGGGGTCAGGCAAGATGCCCGACCCACACAACTTGCTAACTATTCCGCACCCTCGATCGGGGCAAATCCCTGACGCTGAACATTCTCCGTCACCACTCTCGGCTCAAGGAACTGGAGCAAATAATCGACTCCACCTGCTTTAGAACCCACACCCGAAAGCTTGAAGCCGCCAAACGGTTGACGAGCCACGATCGCGCCTGTGATTCCCCGATTGATGTACAGATTGCCCACTTCAAACTCTGCCTGTGCTTGCTCGATATGCGATGGAGTGCGGGAATATAGCCCACCCGTCAACGCATACGGAGTTCCATTCGCTAAATCCAAAGCTTCCTGGAACGAACTCGATCGCATGACTGCTAAGACTGGACCAAAAATTTCTTCTTGGGCAATTTTGGCATCTGGAGCAACATTCGTGAAAATCACCGGACCGACAAAGTAGCCACCTTCAGGAGTCGGAAGCTCGATCGCGATTTCTGCCTCAGTCCGTCCTTTTTCGATGTAGTCCTGAATCCGTTGCTGTGCTTCTCCATCGATCACCGGACCGACTTTAGTACTAGGCAATTGGGCTTCTCCGATGTTGAGCGATCGAGTCGCTTCAATCAATCGCGCTAAGAATGTCTCATACACAGGTTCAAGCACGATCGCACGAGAACAAGCCGAACATTTCTGCCCGCTGTATCCAAACGCCGATTGCACCACACCTTGAACCGCTTGATCTAAATCCGCACTTTCATCAACGATGATGGCATTCTTACCGCCCATTTCAGCCACAACCCGTTTGAGATGTTTCTGTCCGGGTTGCAGAACGGCAGCATCTTTGTAAATCTGACAGCCTACTGCTTGCGATCCGGTGAACACGATCATGTGAACATCAGGATGCTTCACGAGATGCGCTCCAACGACGTGCCCTTCACCGGGAATAAATTGGAACACACCACGAGGAATTCCCGCTTCGACTAAGATTTCTGCAATTTTGGCAGCAATCACCGAAGAAGTTTCCGCAGGTTTGAACAAGGCACAGTTACCTGTCACTAATGCAGCAACGGTCATACCTACGGGAATTGCTAACGGAAAATTCCACGGAGAAATCACTAAAACAAGTCCGCGTGGATGATAGCGGTAGTGATTCGTTTCACCTGGAAAATCATAGTCCACCCCTCGATCGAGTCTTTCCATCTCCGAGGCGTAATAGTTACAGAAATCGATCGCTTCTGAAACCTCCCCGTCCCCTTCTTTTACAGGCTTACCCACTTCATACGTCATCCAAGCGATCAATTCTTCGCGCCGTTGTTCAAACAGATTGGCAGCTTTGCGAAGAATTTGAGCGCGTTCGGTTGCGGGAGTGCGTCGCCATGCGGGAAAAGCAGATTTAGCCGCCTCGATCGCTTGATCTGCCTGCTCAATATTAATCATGCCGATCGTGCCAACCGTCTCACTAAACCGGGATGGATTTTCGGATTTGAGCTTCTCAGCCGTTTCGACAAATTCACCATTGATGAGAGGTAAATAAGTCTGTCCGAATTGTTCGCGAACAGATTGCAAAGCGGCTTGAATGCGATCGCGTTTCGCACTGTCTGCATAGTCCGTGTCGGCTGCATTCTCAAACTTATTGAGTGACTTTAGTTCTGAATGTTCACCCACTTTCGGAGCCGAAATCAGTTCCTCGATCGGTCTTTCCTCTAAGTTTTGCCGCAAGAATGAACTATTTGCTGTGTTCTCCAACAAGCGACGAATCAGATAAGACATTCCTGGAATCAGTTCCCCATAAGGACAATAGACCCGCACTCGATAGCCTTGATCGACAATCGCTTTCGCTAACTTATCCCCCATTCCGTAGAGGGTTTGGAACTCGATTCGATGTTTGGGAATGTTCAGAGATTTCGCGATCGCGAGTGCGTGAGCTTGCGATCGCACATTATGACTTCCGATCGCAGCATTCAAAACTTCGTGATTTTCCAACAGCAATTCTGTCAACTGTTCATAGTTTGCATCGGTTTCAGCCTTATCGTTAAACACAGGCTGTTCCCAGTCTTTCTGAACCGCTTTGATCGTTTCTTGATCCCAATATGCGCCTTTCACTAATCGAACTGTCACCGGAGTTCCGCGCTCTTTCGCCCAATCGACCAAGCCCTGCAAATCTTCCTTGCTATCGCGAAGATAGCCTTGAATCGTCATACCGATATCAGAACGCGATCGAAACTCCGGCTCCATCAACAATGCCTTTAAAGTCGCCAAAGTCAGATCTTTGTAAGCATATTGCTCCATGTCAAAGTGAACCGCTGCACCGAGTTCCTGAGCATGACGTAACAGTGTTCTTGCTCGATCGGCAACTCGCGCTTTACTCCCTTCTTCATCGAGCGGATCGAACTGTGAATAAAATGCGGTGAGCTTCACGGAAACCTGAACTTTCGGAATCGGGTTTCCATCTGCGAAATCAATCTGTTCGACCTTCGACCAGGATTTCGAGGCTTCGGTGAGTTGAGTCATCAAATTTAAATAGCGATCGAGATACGATTGCGCTTCCGCTTCGGTAATTACCGCTTCACCGAGCAGATCAACCGTAAACGTCATCTTTTCTTTTCTCAAACGTTCGATCGTTTTTAGCACTTGCTTGAGATTTTCACCCGCAATGTACTTATGTGCCAAAGTCTCGACCGCAGTTGAAAGCGTTGTTGCCGCTAACTGTCCTGGCATCGATTCCGCATTCGCAAAATTGAGCAGATTTTTTAGAGCCGCAGGAAGTTCAACGGTTCGATCGCTCATATATTCCTGCAAATGCCGCGCAATTTCCGGCTTACTTTTGAGCGATGGCAAACAATCGATCAAGCGAAACAACTGCACTCGTAACCCTGGATTGCCCATTGCCCAGCCGAGTAACTTATCATCCCACTGCATCTGATCGCGCATTTGAGCGAACCACGATCGCGATTCACGAGTCGCACTAAGTAATTGACGTGCGATCGCTTGTGTCTGAGATTCATAGCGGTCATTGAAAGTCTGACTCACCATAACTTGAACGTCTCCGGTAGATAAATCTGAGAAATCGGTAGCTGTCTAGTGTCCTATAGTTCTATTCTGAATTCTGTGAGGAGCATCACAGCGAGAATGCTTCACAAAGGTTCACTCCTTACAATAAAAAGCTTTGTTCAGATACATCTCGTCATGAATACAATTCATTCAAGGTTTTCTGCATCTAACTCCTTGTTCGCTTGCCCAATGAGTTCTTTCACTTCACTCGCAGAAATGCCCGATCGTTCTGATTTTGAATAAATCGCAACTAGCAAGACTTTGATGGGTGTACGGATGTAATAGATTACTGGGTAGCCCCCGCTCTTACCGCGGTTTGCGTCTCGATTTGGAATCCGAACCTTATAAACCGTATCCTTCACACCCGAAATCTGATCACCTGGAGTTTGTCCTGCCTCAAGTTGTTTCAGTGTGGGTTCAAGATCAGAACGAATACTTGGATAACGTTTCTTTAATCCCTTCAGTTCACGCTTAAAAGACGAAGCAGCAACAACTTCGACAGTCGGTGAAGCCTCGTCATTCGTCATCCAATCCATCCCATAGTTCGGACAGTGGGATAGTGTTTCCAGTCATTACATCTTTCCAGCCATCCCGAATACTTTGTCTTGCAATCTTGTCAGAAATGGCATCTTCCAGGCGAGAGAGCGACTGTACGAAGCAATGCTGTAGATTTTTGCCTCTGCGAATTGACTCAGGCAGCAAAGACAGCCGATTTATCAAGCCTGACCATCCCTGCTGATTTTCTAATGCACGATCGATCAAACATTGCTGTTTCCGAATCAGTTGCCGCTCGTCTTCAGGTAAACTATCCCAGTTTTTCTGAATCAGATCGATCGTAAAATCTATAGTCTGACAAAGCACTTCAATTTCGTCTGCTAACTTCGTAACCTGATCGGTACGCTCAAACAGAAAGCTTCTAGTCTGCGAGATTTGCTGAATTGTATTTAGATGAAGAGTCAATGTGTCTAACATTCAGCTTTGATTCCAAAGTGTTATACAAAAATCTCTAGTACCTCAAATCTAACATTAATCTTGAGGAAACCATGTGTACTATAGAAGCTGATAACGTGAGGCAGACTTGATGAATTCTACGGTACAGTTTGGGATTGTTTGCTTTGTTCTATTTTTTCTAATTTCTCAGGTGTTCCAATGGGCGCAAGAAATCACTTTACCGTTACCGTTTTTTATTCTGAGTGGCGCATTATTAGCGATCGCATCAAACTTCGATCGACGGGCGGGATTTCCCTTTAATTTGATCAATTCTCCCACTGAAGCTCCCCCAGTCGAGCCGCCAACGATCGCCCAATCAACGACTGCTAAATTTCCGCGAGAAATTTCTTTCACGATTCGCAAACCTGAAAAACTGGATCAGTAATCCGTCACAATGGGAGAGAGTGATGTTATTTCTCTGACCCTTATGTTGAATCGTTTCATGTTGGCGTTTGTCGCGCTGTTGATGATTTGTTTGACGATCGCACAACCCGCTTGGGCAAGTCTCGACGACGATCGCTATGATGGCGAAATCTTTGCGCTCTATGCCGGAAACGGTTCGCTCGTACCGCCGAAAATGACTCTAGCCGACACGATGAAGCAGAAAAAGCCAGCTTTACTGGTGTTCTACACCGATGACAGCAGCGATTGTAAGCGGTTCTCTAATGTGGTTTCTCAAACTCAGGCTTTTTACGGGCGTGTGATTGATATTTTGCCGATTCGAGTTGATTCGCTGCCGCTAAAAGATAAATTTGAGCCAACTGAACCCGGCTATTACTACAAAGGCTTTGTGCCGCAGACGATCGTGTTTGATCAAACGGGGAAAGTGCGATTAAACGAAGTGGGCGCGATTTCGTATGAACAAATCGATGATGAATTTCGTAAAGTGTTTGATTTACTTCCGCGATCGGAATCCGTCATCCTCAAGCGTCGTCCGGTGAATGAAATTAACACTGAACTCGTGCCGCAGGCGAAACCTTAAGAATCACGTTGAGAAATTTCGCGCTTTAGAGATTCCCCGGTAAGATTTCGAGTAGGACACCTAGCCCCATTTCCTGAGATGCCCCAAATCTACAGCACTGAGGAACTGATCCAAATCCTGTCGCAAGAGCGCCACGCCTGCATGAACGGGCAACGCTTGAATCTTGCCGCGATGCCTTCTGGAATCAATCCCTTGCTCGATCGCTTTGTCAATTCCGATGGCATTCAGCGCTTCACGGCTTATCGAGATTTTCGCAACGCAATTCACCAGTATCAAATCGAGCATCAGGTTTCTGGTCTGGTTTGGACGCTGCTGAATATTCAGGGAAAAACGTTTCGCTGTCCAAGAATTCACGAACAGTTGACCAGCTTGCCCTCAGATTTGGCGATTTTGCAGGCGGAGAAAAGCGCGATCGTCGAATTTTGGCGATCAATTACGATCGGATTTGATTTCTACCTCAGCATGAATAGCGGCAAGCTGCATCAATTCATTACCCAGAATGATATTGAGCGAATTTTGCAGCGATCGGAGTGGGCAGCGTTGAGCCATCAGGGAAAAGCTGAAACGCTCGAAATTATTTTGCAGTTGGGATGGGGCAAGCCCGAAGAAGCGGTTTATCGTCGAGGATTTCCAGACTCAGGCAGTGAATATATCCATGCCGTCCGACCCGGACAAATACCGATCGGGTAATGGGGCAATTTTTGATGGCGACTATCGATATGCGCTCTGGCGGACTTGGGAGTCCTCAGCGCGGGTCGGATTTGTCATGCTCAATCCCAATCAAGCCGATGCCGAATTGAATGATCCAACGATTCGACGCTGTATCGGGTTTGCGAAACGTTGGGGATTTGGCGGGCTGGAAGTCGTAAATTTATTCGCGTACCGGGCGAAAACGCCACAGTTGTTAAAACAGGCAGCGGAGCCGATCGGGAAAGACAACGATCGCTATTTATTCACGCTATCCGAACGAGTCGATCTGATTATTTTAGCTTGGGGCAATTGGGGCGAATTTGGAGAGCGTCATCACCAAGTATTGCCGTTTTTCCAAACAGAAAATGTCTATACATTAGGTGTTACGAAATTAGGACATCCGAAACATCCGCTGTATTTGCGGCAAGATAGCGATCGCATTCCGTGGATCGAACAATCTTCAATTAAGACAATAATAAATGTTACTTAAACTGCAAGTTCAATAGAACTTTCTATCATGAGGTGTTCCGCATCAAGGTGATTAAGATAGCAAAGATTCGATTCACGCTGATGCTAATTTAACGAAGAAAGATTTAGAAGAGTCGTCCAGCTTGAACTCGTTGAACGGACTAAACTTACATTAGAATAGCGTATACTGACGAATTCAAATATCTGCGTATTTCACGCCTGTCGAGGTAATTTTTTACTAATACTTTTAACCAGTATTAATGAGCCTACCGATGTTACATTTCATACTTCTAAGTGCATTATTTTTCTAATTGTGTCGTTTAGCACTCTAGCTTAATCTTTGATTCATCATAATGAACCTTGTTCCTGAAATAAACCGAGTTAAACGTGGTCATTTAATTCCCGATTTTATCGGTTCCACCATTGCGATCGTCTGCACAGGTAGGTGAGTCAGAAATGGTGGGTGAAAAGATTGCTATTGTCGAAGATGAAGGTGTGGTCGCACTGAGTTTGCGATCCCGTTTAGAAGCTGCAAATTATTCGGTGACTGGCATTGCTGATTCCGCACATTCCGCTTTATCTCTTGTTGCAAATACAACACCGGATTTAGTGTTAATGGATGTGGGATTGAAGGGCGAACAGAACGGAATTGAAGTTGCTCATACCATTCGCGATCGCTGGAAAATCCCAGTTATTTTTCTAACAGGCTATGCCGATCCAGAAATAATTTATTCGGCTCAACAAACCGATCTTTTTGGATATCTAATTAAGCCGATTAATCTGATCGAACTTGAAAGCGCGATTCAAGTTGCACTCAAGAAACATCAACATCAACAAGAATTAGAACAGCGGCTTAAGCATCAAACTCAAGAGCTTGCCGTGATTCACGCCCGTTTGCAGCACGAAATTGCAGCACGACAACGGACAGAATCCCAAATCACTCAAGCGATCGAAGAACTGCACGAACTGAAATCGCGCTTTATCACGACCGCATCCCATGAATTTAGAACGCCGTTGTCGATCATTCTCACGTCTACAGAATTATTAGAGCGGCTCGGTACAGACTGCCCCGAAGATCGACGATCGCGCTATTTTCAAAAGATTCGCGATGCGGTGCGATCGATGACAACGATTCTGACGAATGCGCTCACGTTACGAAAAATGGGTGCAGATGAAATTGCTCCAAAACTGGATTCGTTTGATTTACAGCGATTTTGCACCAGTCTTGTGTCTGACCTTCAGCAACACGATCGTATTCAGTTCCGCTTTCTGGGCAACAGTCGGCGAGTCAATCTTGATCCTGAATTATTCAGTTTGATTGTGAATCATCTCGTCGCTAATGCGCTCAAATTCTCGAAGCAATCGATCGATCTCGAAGTTCGCACTGATTCTCAGCACATCTTAATTACTGTGAGCGATCGCGGTTTAGGCATTCCTGAAGAAGACTTGCCGATGATTTTCGAGCCGTTTCACCGAGCGAAAAATGTTGACACGATTCCGGGCGGTGGATTGGGATTGTCGATCGTGAAACAATGCGTCGAGCTTCAGCGTGGATCAATCTCAATCCAAAGCGAACTCGGACAAGGTACGACGGCTCAGGTTGAGTTACCCACGAAATCCTAATTGCGCCACAATGGAGAATGCACAATTTCCTATTTGACTCATGACAGTTCGCGTTCGCATTGCACCCAGCCCGACTGGGAATCTCCACATCGGAACGGCTAGAACTGCGGTTTTTAACTGGCTGTTTGCCCGTCATCATGGTGGAAAATTCATTCTTCGCATCGAAGACACCGATCTAGAGCGATCGAAACCCGAATACACGCAGAACATTTTCGACGGGTTGACTTGGCTCGGTTTGACGTGGGACGAAGAACCCGTCTATCAAACCGCTCGGATGAGTTTGTACGGCGAAAAGATTAAGCAACTTCTTGAAAAAGGACTTGCTTATCGCGCTTATGATACGCCTGAAGAACTGGATGCGATGCGGGAAGCACAAAAAGCCAGAAACGAAGCGCCCCGATACGACAATCGCCATCGTAATCTGACTCCCGAACAAGAAGCGGCTTACTTGGCTGAAGGTCGCAAGCCTGTGATTCGGTTCAAAATCGAGGACGATCGAGAAATTTCCTGGACGGATCTCGTTCGCGGAACGGTCACATGGAAAGGTCGCGATTTGGGCGGCGATATGGTGATTGCTCGTGCGGCAGAAGGCGAAGAAATCGGTCAACCGCTTTATAACTTTGTCGTGGTAATTGACGATATCGATATGCAAATCAGCCATGTGATCAGGGGCGAAGATCACATCGGAAATACGCCGAAGCAAATTCTACTGTATGAAGCATTAGGCGCGACGTTACCAGAATTCGGACACACTCCACTGATTTTGAATCAAGCAGGCGCGAAACTTTCCAAGCGCGATGGCGTGACTTCGATTTCTGATTTTAGAAATATGGGATACACATCGGACGCGATCGCGAATTACATGACGCTGCTCGGTTGGTCGCCTCCCGAACCGATGACCGAAATTTTCACGCTCACAGAAGCGGCTGAGAAATTCGGATTCGATCGCGTCAATAAAGCTGGAGCTAAATTCGACTGGGATAAATTGAACTGGCTGAACGGGCAGTATATTCACGCAATGCCGATTCCAGAGGTGACGGATTTATTAGTTCCGATCTGGAAATCAGCTGGGTATGTATTTGATGAAAAGAGCGATCGTGCATGGCTGGAACAAATCGCTGCCCTAGTTGCTCCGAGCCTTTCTCGCCTAAATGAAGCGGTAGAAATGACGCGCTATCTGTTCCAATCCGTGGAATTGAACGAAGATGCGAAAGCTCAAATGCAGCAAGAAGGCGCATCCACAGCGATTAAGGCAATCTTAGAGGCGATGCCTTCACCGTTAACTGAAGCTGCGACTCAAGACGTGATTAAACAAGTCGTGAAAGAGCAGAACTTGAAGAAAGGTGTCGTGATGAAATCGCTCAGAGCCTCGCTAACTGGGGCGCTTCAAGGACCTGATTTAGTCCAGTCCTGGTTGCTGTTGAATCAGAAAGGACTCGATCGAGAACGGTTTGAGCAGGCATTGTCGATCGTGGCTTAAGAAGGTGTTTGAAACGTAGTCGTTATTGCCACACCCCGCCCTGAAATGAATTTTGGGCTAACCGACGCAAGTTCATTGAAATGAACTAAGAGCCTAGAACTCGCTCCTAGTCTACTTCAGTAGACTTTCGCCGATTAGCCCGAAATTCATTTCAGGGCGAGCGCACAACGCAGCGAAAACTTTCCAAACAGCCTCCAATCGATCGCACCAAACCCCAAGAAGTTCCCCTTCCAAACTCCCGTTTGTCGGAAGACCCGAATTTCTGTTAAATTTAGTTAAGATTCTTCTCATTAATCCCTTGGTAGAGAATCCGTAAAAGTACTTGCGCTTCATCTGAGCTTAATTCTTGAGCCAAATCGCACCGTACAAACTCGTATGGAAGCTCCATACTTAAATAACGATCGATCTTTACCGTTGTAGCCGTATCGCGAGGTTGCTAGTTTATGAAATCTTCTTGGAGAACCATCCTGCTCTGGGCATTACCCGCGCTCGTCGTTGGGTTTTTCCTATGGCAAGGATCAATCGCTCCAACCGCACCCAGTACAAGTCGAAACACCGCCAGCACCCGGATGACTTATGGACGGTTCCTGGAGTATTTAGATGCCAATCGAATTACTAGTGTTGATTTATATGATGGCGGTCGGACTGCGATCGTAGAAGCAGTTGATCCAGATTTGGATAATCGGCTACAACGCTTACGAGTCGATCTCCCCGGCAATACTCCCGAACTCGTGACCCGTCTTCGCACCGCTGGTGTAAACCTCGATTCTCATCCCATCCGCAACGATGGCGCAGTCTGGAACCTGCTCGGAAACCTGATTTTCCCGATTCTGCTCTTGGGTGGATTGTTCTTCTTGTTCCGTCGATCGGGGAATGTTCCCGGTGGTCCTGGACAAGCGATGAGCTTCGGTAAGTCTCGCGCTCGTTTCCAAATGGAAGCGAAAACGGGTGTCTTATTTGATGATGTCGCAGGCATCGAAGAAGCAAAGGAAGAACTTCAAGAAGTTGTTACTTTCTTGAAAAAGCCCGAACGCTTTACCGCAGTCGGCGCAAAAATTCCCAAGGGCGTTCTGCTCGTTGGACCTCCTGGAACAGGTAAGACACTGTTAGCAAAAGCGATCGCAGGTGAAGCGGGTGTTCCCTTCTTCTCGATCTCTGGTTCCGAATTCGTCGAAATGTTCGTCGGTGTGGGTGCGTCCCGCGTCCGCGACTTGTTCAAAAAAGCGAAAGAAAACGCACCTTGTATCATCTTTATCGATGAAATTGATGCGGTCGGTCGTCAGCGTGGAGCGGGCATCGGTGGCGGTAACGATGAACGGGAACAAACCCTGAACCAACTCCTAACCGAGATGGATGGCTTTGAAGGCAATACCGGCATCATCATCATCGCAGCAACGAACCGCCCTGATGTACTTGACTCTGCTTTATTGCGTCCGGGTCGTTTCGATCGCCAAGTTACCGTCGATGTCCCCGATATCAAAGGTCGTCTTGAAGTTCTGAACGTTCACGCTCGCAACAAAAAGATTGCACCTGAAGTTTCACTCGAAGCGATCGCACGTCGGACTCCAGGTTTCTCTGGAGCAGACTTAGCGAACTTGCTGAACGAAGCCGCAATTCTCACCGCTCGTCGCCGTAAAGATGCCATCACGATGCTCGAAATCGATGATGCTGTCGATCGCGTCGTGGCGGGAATGGAAGGCACACCGCTGACCGATAGTAAGAGCAAGCGATTGATCGCTTATCACGAAATCGGACACGCGATCGTAGGTACTTTAGTAAAAGAGCACGATCCCGTACAGAAGGTGACTCTGGTTCCTCGTGGTCAGGCTCGTGGTTTGACTTGGTTTATGCCGAGTGAAGATCAAGGACTGATTTCGCGATCGCAAATCCTAGCGCGAATCAAAGGTGCTTTAGGTGGACGCGCTGCGGAAGAAGTGATTTTCGGAGATGCGGAAGTCACGACGGGCGCAGGTGGCGACATTCAGCAAGTTACTGGAATGGCTCGTCAGATGGTGACTCGTTACGGAATGTCGGATCTCGGTCCGTTGTCGCTCGAAAGTCAGCAAGGCGAAGTCTTCTTAGGTGCAGGTTGGACGACGCGATCGGAATATTCCGAAGAAATCGCGGCTCGAATCGATGCTCAAGTGCGATCGATTGTCGAACATTGCTTAGAAGATACCCGTCGGATTGTTCGCGAAAATCGGGAAGTGATCGATCGCTTAGTCGATCTGCTGGTGGAAAAAGAAACGATCGATGGCGATGAATTCCGTCAGATCGTTGCAGAATACACCGCAGTTCCTGAGAAAGATCGATATGTCCCGCAACTGTAATTCGCTAAGATAAATTCAATTCGATCGGGGTGGTGAGAACCATCCCGATTTTTTGTTCAATCGATGTCCCGCTCTTGGTTTGAGCAAAAGTGCCCATTCTACGAGATACTTTTGGGAGGACAAACCGCGATCGCAACTGTTGATTTCGGTGAGTCCAAAATTCGTTTTATGTAAGTTGAGATAGAGAGAGTCCAATGGACGAAGACAGCATTAACAGCATGGATGCTCCCACCGTAACCCTCACAGATGAGTCAGGCTTGACCCTCACCTGCTACATCGAGCATTCTTTGGACGTGGAAGACCAAGAATATGTGCTGTTACTTCCCGTTGACTCGCCGATCGAGATTTTCGCTTGGCAGGAAAATGGCGACGAGGATGAAGCAGTATTAGTCGAAGATCAGGCAGTCATTGATCAGGTGTTTCCGATCGCAAAAGCGGTGCTAGAAGAGCAAAATTTGGCTCTGAAGCAAACAGCCGTTGTGCTAACCGTTGAAGGTGACTTACCCGATTTAGACGATGACGAAGCTTGGGCAGGCGTAGAATCCGACTCAGACGATGATCAGGAAGAACTACAACTGTTAGCCAGCTTTTGGTATGAGGAACAAGAATACGCAATTTATACACCGCTTGATCCTTATTTCATTTTGGCGCGACTCGATGACGATGGAACGCCACATTTGTTATCGCAAGAAGAGCTTAAGAAAATTGAGCCAATGTTACCGATGATCGAAGATCAACTCTTCGATGAAATGGATTAGTTTAGTTGGAGTCGGTATTTTTGAATACTCGCGTTCAGAAATAAAAGCCGACTCCTAAAAAAATATTTTTCCTCATCTAAATTCAGCGCTACAATCCTTATTTGGTCGCGATCCCCTCGATCGCAAATCTTGTTGATAAATCATTTTTATATCCGTTGACTTATTTCGTAACTCCGTTAAGATTTGTTCTCAGCAAAGTGATTTGCTCAGTTCTTCACCTTCATTCGAGATGAAAATCGCTAAAAGTGTTGCGAGATTTTCGTTTTTCCTGTTTCTCGTCGGGGCTGCACTCGGTCTATCTGCTTGGCGTGCTCAAGCCTGGTGGAATTTCGCCAGTTCTCCGATCGCTGCTCAAGCCGCTCCAGAGCAAGGAAAACGAGTTCTGATTCAGATTCCTCAAGGAACTTCGGCTCAACAGATCGGACAAGAACTCGAAGCTGCTGGATTAATTCGATCGGCGAAAGCCTGGGAAGTCTGGGCACGCTGGCTGATGTGGAAAAATCCCGATGGCGGATTTCAAGCCGGAAACTATGAGCTTTCGACCGGGGATAGTTTGCAAGCGATCGCGCAAAAAATTTGGGAAGGACAAGTCGCACAACGCAGCTTTACGATTCCTGAAGGCTGGTCGCTAAAACAGATGGCGAACTATTTCGAGAAAGAAGGATTTTTCAAAGCTCAAGATTTTCTCAACGCCGCAAGCCAAGTTCCGATCGCAGATTTTCCTTGGTTGCCGCCGAATTTGCCCTTTCTAGAAGGCTTTCTTTACCCCGATACTTATCAGATCGAAGCCGGATCAGCGATCACTTCTCAACAAGTCGTGCGCCAAATGCTAAATCGTTTCGAGCAGGTTGCACTCCCGATTTACAACCAGAATCGCGGTAAAACTAATCTTTCTCTGCTGCAATGGGTCACGCTTGCCAGCATCGTCGAGAAAGAAGCGGTGATTCCAACCGAACGTGCTCGAATTTCTGGCGTATTTCACAATCGTCTGAAGAAGAACATGACGCTTGGATCTGATCCAACGGTGGAATATGCCCTTGGAGTACAGCAAACTCCTGAGAATCCGTTAACTTACGCTCAGGTCGCGACTCCTTCGCCGTACAACACTTATGTCACACCCGGACTGCCACCGACTCCGATCGCGGCTCCGGGAATTGCCAGCCTCAAAGCAACCTTAGACCCTGAACAAACCGATTATCTCTATTTTGTAGCGCGGTACGATGGCTCTCATGTGTTTAGTCGTACTCTGGCAGAACATGAAGCGGCGCAAGGTAAAATTCGCGATCGTGTCGATGCCCAGGCACAAAAAGAACAATCCAAACCTGCAAAAACTCGATAGCACTCTGTGAGAATCCGATACGAAATCGAGACACGATCGCTCTAAACTGTTGATTAGGTTTAGAGCACTCTTTCATAAAGATATAAACAAATTGTCACAGTAAATCGAATTGTGATTGATTTAACCAAATTCAACTCGTACGCTAGTCAATAGACTTTTTAATTGTTCAACCTCACGAGTGTCACGCCATGTCTTGGGGCAAACTTCTCCAACCCGATCTTCTTCTCGATACGACCATTCTTGGATTAACACCGGAACTCCTTCAACAAAGCGGACTACGCGGTCTCGTGCTTGATGTGGATGAAACGCTAGTCCCAATCACCACCGCACAAATTTCAGCCGAACTTTTACCGTGGGTTGAGCAAGTTCGAGAAATCACCCAAATCTGGCTGGTCAGCAACAATATCAGTGAGAACCGGATTAAACGGATTGCGGATGTGCTGAAAGTGCCGTACTACATTACGGGTGCAGGCAAGCCTTCGCGCCGGAAGTTGAGACGGGCGGTCGAGGCGATGGATTTGCCGCCAGAACAAGTGGGAATGGTGGGCGATCGCTTATTTACCGATGTTCTAGCCGGAAACCGTTTAGGCATGTTCACGATTTTGGTGCAGCCGATGGTCGATCCAGCCGCAGAAGTGGCACGCAAATATCCGGTTCATGCGATCGAGATTTGGCTCTCTCAAGCGCTGGGTGCCACTCTGACTCCGCATAAGCACCAAATCTAAAGAAAAGGTTAGAGAGCCGAAACATCCTCCGGATGTCTGAGATTCTAGATATAGATCAAATGGAGCCAGCGAATTTAAAGGCTCTAACCCATAAATCTCTGTGAATACTAGGTGAACTGCTAATTTCTCTTCGAGGGTTGGCAGTTTGCTTTTTGGGGTGAAATTGATACAAACCGCTTCATTGTTCAGCCCCATCCCTAAAGCGCACGAAAACGCCTAACTAACGGCAGACGCTTGTTTCTACGAGGTTTAGTACGTTATCCCTTGTTAATAAACAGAGTTTAGGTTGTTTTTATGAGTTCTTGGCGCGATCGATTGAACCAATTTTCGGGAAAAAGCCGATTTATGGTCTGTCGGCTGTTTATTCATTTGGCTGGGGATGAAGTAGCTCCGCTGCTCGGAATCTTGAATCGAGCAGGACGAGATGCGATCGAGTCCGAGGGCGATCTGCAAGTTTTAGGCGAAGGACTGGTCGAGGTATGTCAAAGCTTGCTGCAATATCAAACCTATTGGCGATCGGCTGCCAATGAAGGTGACGCGGTTTGGAACGAAGGTGAAGCGGGCGATTATGTGAATGAACTGTTCACAGACTCGGCTCAGCGGTACTTGAGTGCGCCGGAATTGGAGACAGGTACGGAAAGCCCTAACGATGAATTGACGTTACCCGTGACGCAGAACCTGATTGTAATGATTACGATCGCAGCAGAAGGGGAAGTTCCTGAACTCGAAACAGATTTAGCGGATCTGAGAGCGCTGGCGACTGGACTGAAAGCAATCATTAACTTGCAGTACCAAGAGCGACTAAGAGCGATTCAAATTCACTTTTCTCCTTCGCGCCTCGGTGATGAACTTAGTTCTGATCAGTTGCTGGAATTTTACCCGGAACTGATCCCTCTCTAGAAATATGCGGTGTTCTCTCGATAGGATGCTGAATAGTGTAGGAAAAGACTCTAGAACAGGATTAAGTGAAGCGCCTATGTTCTCCTTTATTAAACTCGCTCCAATGATGCGGAAATTTCTTGCTCTCTCGATGACGGTCGCGCTCTGTTGGACAACAGTAGGCTGCGGTAGTGCTTCTCTCGGTGATCCCGCCCGCACCCAGACGAATCGCCCCACGACTGAGGCGCGTGCCACCAAACCTTTACCGAATGGACAGTATTCGGTTCAACAAGCGACATTTGACGACGGATCTGGGGAATACACCGTTTTATTACGAGACACGCCTGCGGGAGTGAATTCATCGTTTAGAACGGAGAATTTACCCTTGGCACAACTGACCCCGGACGAAGTGAAAGCGGGTCAGAAAGCATATCTGAAGTCTGAAAACGGTCAGGTTTCACTTCACATTCCCGAAGATTTCAAGATTGAATACGTCCACAATGTCACTGAGAACGTGACTGATCCACAAACTGGACGAACTGAAACGGTTGTCGTCCGTCAAGAGCCGAATTTCTGGGCACCGTTTGCGGGCGCGATCGCAGGTCAAGCGATCGGTAGCCTTCTCTTCCGCCCTCAGTACTATGTGCCTCCCGTTTATCGTCCGGGTGTCGGTCTGACTGGTTTTGGCGGATACGGTTCTTCTTACGGTCAAGCCGTTTCGCGTTATCAGGAACGCTATCAAGCACCGCCCGCTGTTGAACGCAATCGTCAAGTTTTCCGATCGACAGGCAGACTGGGATCGCCAAGTACACGAGTGAATCGTCCTCGGATTTCTAACGATCGACCCACTGGATCGGGATATGGCACCAGTACATTGAGAAGATCGAATCGATCGACTCCGAGCCGTGTGAATCGTCCGGGTGGATTTGGTAGTGGAGTACGACCACGCTCTTCTTTCGGCAGCGGTAGAAGACGCTAAGCGTTGATTGAATCTTAAAAATCCTGTGGTGAGATAACTTGCCGCAGGGTTTTTTATGGGTGTGTCAAAATGGTGAATTAGTTCCGCAACGAGAGAAGCGTGTGATCGAGGTAGAAGTCCACCAACAACTACGTGCCTTTCTGAGAGAACAAGGCGAATTGTACTGGTCGCATCACTTAACGATGGCGCGTCTAGTTGCTCGTGCGCTTCGGATTGGTCGGAGTGCGCTGATTCAAACGGGTGCACCGTCCGATCTTCAGGGGCGTTATCGGTTGAGCTATCTCGTGCCGCTTCTGATGTGGCACGAGCCTGTGATTTTAGTCGTACCGGAAATGATCCAACAGCGGATCTTGAGAGTAGAAATACCACGACTGCGGCAGTGGATCAGTTATCCGAAGCCGATCCAAACAGGCGATCGCTGGATTTCTCCAGATTACAAAGGTATTTTGATCACGACTCCGCAAGCTTGGTTAAGCGATCGACTTCACAACGAAGGCAGATTTCCACCGGGAATTCCGACCGTGATCGATGGTGTCGATGATTTGGAAACTTGGACACGCGATCGATTGACGCTCCAGATCGAATCAGCGGATTGGGAATCGCTGATGTTAGCTTGTCCCGCTCATGTTGATTTAATCCGCGATACTCGAATTCAATTGATTCGTGCCGTTTTTCAGCATCCCGCTAATCCTTACGAATGTTACTTATTTGAGCAAGCGGAACGCGATATTTTAACTGAGTTACAGCAGCGATTAACCGAATCATTACCGTCGAATTGGGCGAAATTCTTTGAGCAATTTAATCAGAACGATCGCTTAACTTGGGTCACGATCGCCCGTCAAGCCGGACAATTTTCGCTTCATTGCGCTCCGATTGAAGTGGCTTCCTCGCTGGCTCCAATTTGGTCACAACAGCCGACCGTATTGATCGGAGGTGCGCTCGATCTCGATTCAGATGCCGCAATTTATCGATCGTCAATTGGGTTGAACGATGATTTGACGTGTTTGAAATTCGCGCTCGATCGTCAAGAAGATCTCGTCCAGCTTTATCAACCTGAAGGGATTCCGCTTCCGAATACGCCACAGTTTCAGCCTGCTCTGCTTCGAGAACTGCGATCGCTCCTCAGCGTTTCGTTCCAAGGATTTTCGGTTATTCTCGTGGGCGATACTCCGCTGAGATCTCAGGTCGGATCAATTCTGGCGGCGGAATTTGGTTCTAGAGTTCAAGTTGAGCGAACCTGCTTAGAAGAAAACGGCATTCTTGTAACCGGGTGGGAATTTTGGCGCGAGCATCAGAGTGTATTGCCCGCACCGCAAGTTTTAGCGATCGCAACTCTTCCAATTCCCTCACTCGAACATCCTTTAGTCGCGGGTCGGGTCGCTCATTACAAACAGCATCGTCAAGATTGGTTTCGGCTGTATCTGCTTCCCGAAGCGCTGGGTGAATTACAACGCGCCGTTTCTCCAGTTCGGGAAAGTCAAGGTGTGATCGCGCTCTTAGATAGTCGTGTCCTTCATCGTAGTTACGGCAGCCAAGTGTTAACGGCACTCAGTCCATTTGCTCGAATTAATTATCTTGATGCCACCTTATTTAGTAATGTAGGCGACGAGACAAACGCGATATGATCAACACACGACCTTAATTAATAAAAAACTATGGGAGAAGCAAAACGTCGTAAAGAATCGCTAGGTGAAAACTACGGCAAAGAACCTACGATCGCGCCTTGGTTTCCAGTTACCAAAACGCAATCTCAGAAGTTTGTGCAGTGGACATCGACTGGAGCTTGGGCGGGAATTGCCCTCTTAGTTGTTGCTTGGATTGTCGTTCGATTTGTGGGTCCAGCGGCGGGCTGGTGGCAGGCAAATTAGTCGTTATTTTTGGTTAGAAAAAAAGCATCATTTTGTTGAAACAGGGGGATCAATTGATCCCCCTTATTGTTGTCATAAAACTTATGTATTGTTTCTACGAAATCTATCGATCGATTTACTCCACTTTCCTGATCCCCTCATTAGAATGTGCATAGCTTAAACAAGACTGGCTCCTGATTTTCAATCCTGCTTCATGCAACAACTGTTCAAATTTCGTTCAAGGAAATTGGTACAAAAGATTAAGAATTCTTTGGTTTCTTAGACTTGTTGCGTTCGCTACTTTGGCTTCAGATCCAGTCAGTTACGATAGCTAATGTATCAGATGTATCCGATTTAACATTGGGTACACTATGACCTTCAGAAACTGCGGTATATCATCAAGGAAATGTTCGGTAAATTCTTAAGAGAAGGTTTAGAATTGTTTGTGGTGATTGGAGGGCAATTGTGTTCTTACGACTAGCAGAGCAACACCGTCAATTTGTTCAAGACTTGGTGATGAATCTCCAAGCCTTAGCAACCGTATTAGAGAATCGGGGCTATTTGGCTTCTTGCTACACCTGTGGCGGTCAAATGAACAGCGCATCGTTCATGGTGAGTTTGGGAAATAACCACCTGATTCGGTTTTTGGTATCCGACTACGGAATCACCTGGACAGAAATGCGCGACGATCGAGAATTGATGAAACTAGAGGGCGCAGAAGCCATCAACCAACTTCAAGAACTCGCCAATCTAGTGAAGTATCAAATTAAACCGTCTGATTATCGCCCGATTGCGCCGATCGAAAGCTTGCGATAGGCTGAATTCGTTGAACTGTGAGTGATTCCCTCGTTTCTGTTGGTACGCTTTCAATGAGATAATTCAGCAGAAAGCGAGGTGCGTCTATTCACACAGCCCGATGCTCCTCATCAACGTAGAATTTCGTGGCTGGTGTATAGAAGGCGACTATGACCGACTCAAATTGGCAGCATCAATTCATTGAAGCCAATCAAATCCGATTGCACTACGTGACTCAAGGAGAAGGCGATTTAGTCCTCCTGCTGCACGGATTTCCTGAGTTTTGGTATTCGTGGCGGTTTCAAATTCCTGCCCTTGCAAGACATTTCAAAGTCGTTGTTCCCGATCTCAGAGGCTATAACGATTCAGAAAAGCCAGAGAGCGGCTACGATCTCGACACTTTAAGTTCAGATATTCGCAGTTTAATCGATCAATTAGGGTACTCCCGCGCTCACGTTGTCGGGCACGATTGGGGTGGTGCGATCGCGTGGCGATTTGCTCAAAAATTTCCGAATTCGCTCGATCGTTTAGCTCTTCTAAGTGCTCCCCATCCGCAGCGATTTACGAAAGATTTACTCAGTAATCTCGATCAACTCCGTCGAAGCTGGTACGTTTTGGCGTTTCAAGTTCCGACCCTTCCAGAGTGGCTGATTCAACTGAACATGACCGCCTTCATTCAAAGTATGTTTCAAGAACAAGCTGTGCGAAAAGGGGCATTTACTCAGGACTTGATTCATAAATATCAGGCGGCACTTCAGAAACCGGGCGCAATTCGTGCAGCCGTGAATCATTATCGACAGTTATTTCTCTCTGGGCATTGGGTGAGAGATTGGATGCGATCGCCTGATCCGATTTCGGCTCCGACTTTAGTTCTCTGGGGAGACGAAGATTCGATTCTCAGTCCAAAACTAATGGATGGGATCGAGAATTGGATCACGGCTCCATTCAAATTCAAGCTGATTCCACACTGTGGACACTGGATTCAGCAAGAAGCACCCCAAACCGTGAATCGGGAATTGATCGAATTTTTGAGAAGTCCCGCTTGGGCTTAAGTCAGTTTTTCTAGCGAACAAGTAAGAACTAACGTGCGATCGTAAATTTTTGCTTTTGCAGCAGTTGTCATGTCAACAATTTACTTGACAAGTCGAACTCATTCCGAGTACGCTTTAGAAGTAGTTGACTCAAGAAAGAGCCGCATATGTTCGCCAACCGAGAAGGGCAAAAAGTTCCGGATGTTACATTCCGTACCCGTGAAGACAATCAATGGGTGAGTCTTACCACACACGAACTATTTTCTGGCAAAACAGTGATTGTGTTCTCACTTCCAGGCGCATTCACACCAACCTGTTCATCAACGCACGTTCCAGGCTATAACGAACTCGCAAAAATCTTCAAAGCGAATGGTGTAGATGACATTATTTGCATTTCTGTGAATGATGCGTTTGTCATGAACGAATGGTGCAAAGACCAAAAAGCCGACAACGTGAGAATGATTCCAGACGGAAACGGCGAATTCACTGACGGCATGGGAATGTTGGTAGACAAAACTGATCTAGGATTCGGTAAGCGCTCATGGCGCTATTCGATGCTGGTAAAAGACGGCACGATCGAGAAAATGTTTATCGAACCCGATGAACCCGGCGACCCGTTCAAAGTCTCTGATGCCGATACGATGCTGAAGTACGTCAACGAACATGCAGAAAAGCCGAAAGCGATTTCGTTGTTTACTAAAATCGGCTGTCCGTTCTGTGCGAAAGCAAAACAGATGTTAAGTGAGCATGATTTCGATTACGAGGAGATTGTCCTCGGTCGCGATGCGAGTCCTCGTACCTTGCGTGCGATGACTGGAGCTTCTACAGTTCCACAAGTCTTTGTAGACGGCGTTTTGATTGGTGGTTCTGAAGAATTAGCAGCATATTTGGGATAATCCAAGCCTCAGTTCTATTCGCGCTCAGGTCAACGCTTTGATCGTTTGAGCGCGAGCTAGATCCTCGATCACTTTCGGTTTAATCTTTTCAAATTCAGCTTTCAGCAAATCTTTACTGATCGCAGCTTTTCCCATCGAAGCCCAAGTCTGACTTGTCAGCATCCATTCGAGAAGCTGCGATCGCTGTAGGGCTGAAAGTTGAAGTGGCATCACATAGGCGCAATGATGCGGATCTTCGATCGCAAAAAACAAAATGTAATAGCTTTGCTTTTCGATTAATAGCTTCGTCAGCTTCTGCCCCTGATCCGTTTTCAAATCTAGGAAACACTTCAACCACCGCGGATTACCATCTTTGTGCTGAAGCTGGTTATACAACGCTGTCACCCACATCAGGACAGGATGCGGCGATTGAATGCACAGAAACGTTTTGAAAAACCGATTGTACAGTTTTCCAATCTGAATGTTCTCGATCTCCTGCTGCGGCAACATCACCCAAATCGTGGCTGAAGTTTCCCGTTTGGTTTCGAGGATGTGCGGAAAGACAATTTGCGCGATCGGCTTATCTCTGGGCCAAGTCGTAAGCTGACACGCTTCATCGGGCGAAAGATCATCTGCGTTTCGAGCCGGAGCTACGATAGGTCTTCTAAGTAACGCTTCCCCGATCCGATAGCTAATTTGGCGAGTGGCATTGTATCGCTGTTCTAATGGCTCTAAACCTTTAAGAATATCCTCGATCGTTTGCGGGCGGTCTTGCGGCAATTTTGCCAAACAACTCATGACCAGCAACTCTAAAACTTTGGGTACTTTTGCGTTTGGATTGACCTCTGAAATCGTCTGAGGCGGTTGAAAATGATGCGTTTTGTACCAACTCCCAAAAGAATGGGTATCCGCTTGAAGCGGCATCTTTTCGGTCAGCATCTCAAAGAACATCACGCCCAAACTATAAATGTCCGATCGTGAATCAAGTTCCCGTCCTTCCATTTGTTCGGGCGACGAATACGCTAGCGTTCCCATGTAAGAGCTGGTCTGACTTGCATCGGTTTGCAGCAGCTTAGAAATCCCAAAATCAAGAATCTTTACCAGTTCCCCATACCCTGAGTCCTGCGTGACTAGAATGTTGCTCGGCTTGATGTCTCGGTGAATAATGGGATAGAGATTTCCATCGATCGTAATGCCTTGATGAGCGCACTGAATCGCCGCACAAATCTGTCGCGCTAAGTTCAAAAATCGAGGCAAAGGAAGATTTTGAGCGCTAATGATCTCGCTTAAACCATTACCTTCCAAATATTCCATCACATAGTAAGGCACTTCCTGATCATCAACTCCGTAATCCATCACGCGGACAATGTGCATACTTTTGGTGCTGAGGAGCGCACAAGTCCGAGCCTCACTCCGAAAACGATCGCGCATTTTCCGAGTCAGCAAGGTTTGAGACAGAAATTTCACGGCAACGATCACGCCGCCCAATAAAACGTCTTCTGCTTTGTACACTTGCCCCATCGCACCCCGTCCCACTAGCTGAATCAGTTGGTAACGGTTTGAGAGTAGTTGTCCGATTCTAGGGTCAGTCATGCGCCGAGAGAGTCAACGAGATGGCTTCAGTATGGACACTTGCGCCTTTGAAGTAACTTTATGAAGTCATCTCTTTCTGTCCGTAGAATTCCTCATTCTGGTTTATCGATACAATAAAGCCAATCCGCACAAGGAACAGTCTCATGAGCCAATTACACACTCAAGTGCAGATGGAAGCTTGGATTCCGATCTCTTGGCAGAAGTTCATCGCGATCGCGGTGAGAAACGATTGCTGTACGAGTCGCTGGGCGTAAAAGAGTACTGGATTATCGATGTGCAGAATGCCAGTATCTGGGCGTTTGCGATCGCCGATCGAGGAAGTCGGCGGATTGATCAATCTCTCGTGCTGCCAGGTTTAGAGATTGCGCTGTTAGAAGAGGCGTTTCGTCGCAGTCGTGAGATGAATCATGGCAAGGTCAGTGCTTGGTTAATGAGTCAATTTCAGTCTGGGCTGGAAGATTGAATGCTCTAGGTAGAAGTGACGGGAGGTTGCTAACAATCATAAAGTGAAGGGTTGGATCGGATCGTCGCTAGGCGGATGTCTTCCAATTTGCAGATCAGCGGCTCGAATGTTGATTACTCGGAGTCGATTTAAATCTAAAGCCGCGATCGTTGCTCGTCCGGTAGCCGTTAATCCAAGGATTCTAAGTCCATCGGGTGACCAGATGAAGTGTTCGCTCCATTGATCGCGACGAGGATTAAACAGCAAAACAACTTGCTCAGTTTGTGGATCAAGACAATTCGTTTGGTCAGTTTTCCTGCGATTGCAGTGGAAGCAAGAGAGTGCCAAATTATTTGGATCGTTGGTTCCGCCTTGAGCGATCGGGAGAAGATGATCGATCGTGAACTGAACATATTGCCATTGTTCGGAAGCGTGACAGAATTCGCAGAGGAAGTTGGCGCGGGTTCGGACCTGTTGCTGAAGCTCGGCGGAAAGCTTTCGACGAGAAGACATTTAAGCGGACTGGTTCAGATAAAGATTGCGGATTGTGCGATTGACGAAGCTTAAGTAATCGTTGATCGCTTCGTAGTGATCGAGTTCCTGGTTTTCTTCTGGTGTGAGGTTTTCGATTTGCTGTTTGTCGAGTAAGGTTTCGATGCGGTTTTGTACACTACTCGAAGCTTTGAAAATGGGAATCCCTTCTGTTAATTCGATGCGGACGGCTCCTTCGATCGGAAATGTAGCGGGAAGATTTTGTAAGGCTGGAAGCAGGGACATAGGATGTGAGCGCGATCGATAGGTTGCTACTATTTTGGCTTAAATCGTGGGGGAAGAAGCGCGATCGCGCCTTGTGAATTTCTGCCTTGAAGTCGGTCAAGTCGCGACCGTTTTAGGAGATTGTCTAAAGCACTTCTCGCCCTAAATACGGCTGCAATGCTTCTGGAATTTTCACGGTTTCATCTGTTTGCTGGTAGTTTTCGAGAATGGCTGCCATTGTTCGCCCGATCGCTAATCCTGATCCATTCAGCGTATGAACAAACTGCGTTCCTTTCTGTGCCGCTCCCTTAAATCGAATGCTGCCTCGACGCGCTTGGAAGTCCATAAAGTTCGAGCAGCTAGAAATTTCTCGATAGGTTCCCGCAGAAGGCAACCAAACTTCGAGGTCATAACATTTTGCTGCCCCGAATCCTAAATCTCCGGTACAAAGCTCAACTGTGCGATAAGGCAGTTTCAACGCCTCTAGAATCGCTTCTGCATTCTTCACTAAGCTTTGATGTTCCTGCTCAGATGTTTCAGGATGCACGAGCTTGACTAGCTCAACTTTGTTGAATTGATGCAGTCGAATTAAGCCGCGTGTATCTCTGCCGTAACTTCCGGCTTCCCGACGAAAACAAGGTGTGTAGGCACAGTGATAAATCGGTAGCTGTTCAGCAGAAATGATTTCATCACGATATAAGTTCGTGACTGGAACTTCCGCAGTTGGAGCTAACCACAGATCGTCATCGGCACATTTGAAACTTTCTTCGGCGAATTTGGGTAGCTGTCCGGTTGCGGTCATCGATCGAGAATTAATCAATACTGGAGGAATCACTTCCACGTATCCCGCTGCAATCTGCTGATTCAACATGAACTGAATCAATGCTCGTTCCAACGCCGCACCCGCACCCATCAGAATCACGAATCGGCTTTGAGCAATTTTCGTCGCTCGTTCGGTGTTGAGAATTCCGAGCTTCTCAGCAATTTCGTAATGGGGAAGAACTTCGATCGACGGTTTAAATTCATCGCCCCACCGCTTCACCTCGACATTCTCGGTTTCATCTTTGCCGATCGGAGTCGTGTCACTCGGCAAATTCGGAAACGTCAATAATAGCGTCTCAATCTGGTCGCGAATTTCCTTCTCTCGCGGCTCTAATTCGCTCAATTTTGCCTTAATCGAATTTCCTTCATCTCGAAGCGGTTGAACTTCAGGATTTTTTGGATCGGCTTTCATCATTTGACCGACGAGTTTCCCGATTTCGTTACTTCGGGCTTGGAGTTGCGATCGCTCGACCTCTAATTCACGACGCTGCTGATCGAGCGACGCGATCGCAGAAATGTCATAACTCCCGCCGCGCTGATTCAGTTTAGTTTGCACAAGATCAGGATTTTCGCGAATTAGCTTTAGGTCTAGCACGATACAACATCCAAAATGGCTCCTCAACTAGGATACATCGGGGATTGAACGGCGAGAAATGCGATCGCGTCTCAGAAAACAAATTCCGTCTTAACAATCCGAAATAATATTTCTGCTAAATTTCTCAATCTTTCTTTACAAGCTTCAGCTTTGCTTGTATCTCTGAAAAGCTCTACAAATCAATCACCGGGTGCTTTCTGAGAATCTTAAGAAATCATTAACTTAACAAAACTACATAAAAATAGCTCGATCGTTCTCAGAAATGCAGGAAAAATTAAGCTTCAACCCTCGATAAACCCTTGTTTAGCAACACTTTCGACGAATATTTCGTTGAGCGTGATACAAATCAACAACTTGTAACAAACTGAGGCACTCCAGCATTGTATAAAAGGAAATCGAAGGGGAAAACACACAAAACAAACCCGCTTAAAACACTATCTGAATGGGATTCGCGCTTTCTCATAGAAATGTGACATTCTCTCAGATTTCTTAAAAAACTCAACTTGATCGAGTTTAATGAGAAACCAATTCTGTAAAATTCAGACAGTGGGGTGATGTGCGCTCCTTGCAATCAAACCTCCAAATGGCTTCAGTAACACCTTCCAGTTCTGAACCAAACCGAACTCATACCCAGTTTTTAGGAGAATTCCAATGTTAGATGCTTTCGCAAAGGTGGTCTCTCAGGCTGATGCCAAAGGCGAATTCCTCAGCACCGGTCAGCTCGACGCTCTGACCTCAGTGGTTCGTGATGGCAGCAAGCGCCTTGACACCGTGAACCGCATCACCAGCAACGCATCGACGATCGTTGCAAACGCGGCTCGTGCATTGTTCGCAGAACAGCCCCAATTGATCGCTCCCGGCGGAAACGCTTACACCAACCGTCGCATGGCAGCTTGCCTGCGCGACATGGAAATCATCTTGCGCTATGTGACCTACGCAACCCTCGCAGGTGATGCAAGCGTCCTCGACGATCGTTGCTTGAACGGTCTGCGCGAAACCTACCAAGCACTGGGCGTTCCTGGTGGTTCGACCGCTGCTGGCGTTCAAAAAATGAAAGAAGCTGCACTCGCACTGGCAAACGACCCCAACGGAATCACCAAAGGTGACTGTTCGCAATTGATGTCGGAAGTTGCTTCCTACTTCGATCGTGCGGCTGCTGCTGTTGCTTAGTTTCTGAGCGACTCCAACTCTTTTACTTTTTCAAAAACGATAAACCCAAAGGGAGAGACTGACAATGAAGACCCCGATTACTGAAGCGATCGCTGCTGCGGATACCCAAGGACGTTTCTTGAGCAACACTGAACTCCAAGCAGTGAACGGACGCTTTGAGCGTGCGGTTGCTTCGATGGAAGCGGCTCGTGCATTGACCACCAACGCACAAAAACTGATCGACGGTGCTGCAAACGCGGTGTATCAGAAGTTCCCGTACACCACCCAAATGCAAGGTTCGCAGTATTCTTCGACCCCCGAAGGTAAAGCAAAATGTGCTCGTGACATCGGCTACTACCTCCGCATGGTGACCTACTGCTTGGTTGCAGGTGGAACGGGTCCGATGGATGAGTACTTGGTTGCTGGTTTGGCTGAAATCAACCAAGCATTCGAGTTGTCTCCTTCTTGGTACGTGGAAGCGCTGAAGAACATCAAAGCAAGCCACGGTCTGAGCGGACAAGCTGCAAACGAAGCAAACACCTACCTCGACTACGCGATCAACGCGCTGAGCTAATTTAGCTTCACCTTGCCCGGAAAGGTATGCGGTTCGCTGGCAAGTGCTGGCTATTGTTTACCCTTCCGGGCATTGTTTTATCAAAATTTGGGTTAGCGATCGGCGATCGGTTTTCTCAAAGCTGATGGCTGGATGCTGACGCAAAGCTTAAATTCACGTTCGCCGTTGTTTTGGGAGAAATCGATGGCTATTACAGCAGCAGCAGCGCGGTTGGGTACTGCGCCTTTTCAGGAAACCCCCAAGGTGGAATTGCGCCATCCTTGGACAGAAGATGATGTGGAAGCAGTGGTTCGTGCTACTTATCGTCAGGTGTTGGGCAATGACTACCTGATGAAGTCGGAGCGGTTGACGAGTGCAGAATCGCTGTTACGCAACGGCAAGATCTCAGTCAGAGAATTTGTCCGCGCCGTGGCGAAATCAGAATTATATAAAGAGAAGTTTTTGTATAACAACTTCCAGACCCGCGTGATCGAGCTAAACCACAAGCATTTGCTGGGTCGCGCTCCGTTCGATGAGTCGGCAGTGGTCGAACACTTGGATATCTACGAAACTCAAGGGTTCGATGCGGAAATCGATTCTTACATTGATTCCGAAGAGTACGAAGCCAACTTTGGTGATAACGTGGTGCCGTACTATCGGGGCTTCCAGTATGAGACTGGAGCAAGAACGATCGGATTTACGAATCTGTTCCAGTTGTATCGCGGTTATGCGAACAGCGATCGCGCTCAAGCGGCTGGAAAGAATTCTCGCTTAGCGCGGAATTTGGCGAAAAATACGTCGTCGTCGATCGCGTCTCCGTCTCAGGCAGATGGCGGCTGGTCGCACTTTAGCGCGTCGGATGATCTCGCTCCGAAGAAGGCTCTGGGCGGATCGTATGGCGAAAGCGGTCGGATCTTTCGGGTGGAAGTGGCAGGTGTGCTGTCACCGGGATATCCGAAGGTTCGCCGATCGAGCACAGCTTTCCTTGTGCCTTATGAGCAGCTCTCGAATAAGATGCAGCAAATTCAGCGCACCGGCGCGAAGATCGTGAGCGTTACGCCTGCGTAAATCTGTGGGTTTGGATGGTTGCCCTAGCGAATGGAATTCGCGGCTATACAAACAAAGTCCGCCTGCGCGGACTGGAGAAGCCAAGAAGTTCTTTAACCTGCGAAGGCAGGTTTCGTCTGTGTAGCCGCGAATTCTATTCGCCGGGCATCCAATCATTCAGAGTTTTTTCTTAAATCTCAACTCTAAAGGAGTCTTAACCATGTTCGGTCAAACCGCAGTGGGAAGCGCCGCAAACACTCCATCGGGCGCACGTGTTTTTCGGTATGAAGTGGTGGGTTTGCGTCAAAACGACCAAACCGATCGCAATAACTATGAAATCCGTAATAGCGGCAGTGTGTTTATCACGGTTCCTTACAACCGCATGAACGAAGAAATGCAGCGGATTACCCGTCTGGGTGGTCGCATCGTTAACATTGAACCGCTAACGGCTGAGTAATTATCGTGCTTGAATCTAATTCTGAACTTGAACCGCAACCAGGAGCCGAACCGTTAACGGTCGAAAGCGCGATCGCGAACCTGTCGAGTCCCGATACGAGTTTGCGATACTACGCGTCTTGGTGGCTGGGGAAATTTCAGATCAAAGATTCAAGAGCGATCGACGCTTTGATCCAAGCGTTGGAAGATGGAGACGATCGAACCGAAATGGGCGGCTATCCGCTGCGGCGAAATGCGGCGCGGGCGTTGGGAAAATTAGGCGATCGTCGAGCGGTTCCTGGGCTGACTCGCTGCCTTGAGTGTGATGATTTCTACGTCCGGGAGTCAGCGGCTCAAGCCCTGGGATTACTTGGCGATTCGTCGTGTGTTCCTCAATTAATGGCATTGCTCAAGGGCGGGATTGAAGCGGCTCAGTTTGTTCCGGGTCGTCCGCATTTAGTACAGCCTGTAGAGGCAGTATTAGAGGCATTGGGCGCATTAGGAGCAACTGAAGCGATCGATCTCGTTCGTCCGTTTCTCGATCACTCGGTGGCACGAGTTCAATACGCTGCGGCGCGATCGATGTACCAGTTAACTCGCGATCCAATTTACGGGGAGCGACTGGTTGAAGCGCTACAGGGGAACGATGTGCAACTGAGACGATCGGCGTTAGCGGATTTGGGTGCGATCGGATATCTTCCGGCAGCAGACGCGATCGCGGCATCTCCAGTAGAAAACAGCTTTAAGCTGCTGTCTTGTAAAGGTTTGCTCGATTATCATCTAGGCGAAACGGATGATCCGATGTCTCCAGATGCAATCAAGCTCATGACCCTCATGGATAACTTACTGTGAACTGGTAAGCGGTGATTCGGAAGCGAGACAATCGAGATCGGATCGCCAAAGTGCCCCCTCACGAGGATTCTATGATTGCAACTGATCCCACAATTCAATCGTTGATTAATGCAGTCGAAGCCGCAGACTCTCCCGCCAAATTGGTTGGAGCCGTTCACGCTTTGGCAAATGTGCGATCGACTGAAGCCATTCCGACGCTAATTCGCGCTCTAGGGTTTAACAATCCGGGTGCAGCATTAGCGGCGGTTTCTGGTTTGGTAGCGTTGGGTGAAGTCGCAATTCCCGAATTGTTAGCTCAAATCGATGGCTATAACTACGGGGCAAGAGCTTACAGTTTACGCGCACTTGCCGCGATCGCTGATCCACTCGCCTTAAATGTTTTGATCAAAGCTGCTGAAGCCGATTTTGCTCCGAGCGTCAGACGAGCGGCAATCAAAGGATTGGGACAAATCCGCTGGCAACAACTTGAACCCACAGCCCGCGAATCTGCTCAATCTCAAGCTTTAAACACGCTTTTATTTGTCGCTCAAGATGTCGATTGGGCGACTCGGTACGCCGCGATCGTCGGGTTACAAAGCTGGCTCAATTCTGCGGATTTGGTCGATCGATCTCGTGCAATTGCTCAACTCGATCGATTACTGCAAACTGATTCCGATGGTGCGGTTCGAGCGAGAGCCGCCCTTGCGAAACAGCAACTTTCGTAAGTTCACTTTATTGGGTTTCTCCTAATGGCAATCCCACTTCTCAAAGTAAATCCCAAAACTCAGAATCAGCGAGTCGATGGATACGATGTCACTGATGAAGATGATCCGGTGATTTATCGCTTAACCGATGCGCGATCGTCAGAAGATGTCGATCGGATTATCTGGGCAGCGTATCGCCAGATTTTTGCTGAACACTTAATTCTCAAGAGCAACCGTCAGGTTTTCCTCGAATCGCAACTGCGGAATCGGAAAATTGGTGTCGCTGACTTTGTTCGTGGCTTGGGTAAGTCCGACATTTACCGTGAGTTGGTCGCTGAAACGAACTCGAACTATCGCTTGGTGGATATTACCCTGAAGCGGTTTTTAGGACGGGCATCGTATGGTCGGGATGAACAGATCGCGAAATCGATCGTGATTGCGACTAAAGGTTTACACGGCTTCATTGATGAACTTGTCGATGGCGAAGAATATCGCGAGAACTTTGGTGATGACATTGTTCCTTATCAACGTCGTCGGTTAGAAGGTCGTCCGTTTAACTTGACGAATCCGCGCTATGGCGATTTCTGGCGCAATCGGTTGTTAGAGCGGGAATTGGCAACTCGATCGTACTATCAAGTTCGCAGCTACAACGCGGGCGATCTCGATAAAGAAGTGATTCGCCAAGCGATTCCGTTCACGTTCTTGAATATGGCACAAAGCCTGAGTACGCCTCACCTCGATACGCAACGTCACGTGGCGCGGGCAACATCGAGCGCGGTCAAAGTACCGGATTCGAGTCGTGAAGCGGCTGAGGTGACAAAACCGACGGTCAGCCGTCCGAAGGTGAACTTACCTTATAGCTACATTCCGGGCACTACGAAAGTTTAAGAGGAGGTTTGAAGGTTCTTCGTTTGTTGCAACACCCGCCCTGAAATGAATTTCGGGCTAATCGGCGAAAGTCCTTTAAAAAGGACTAAGAAACTGAAACTTGTTCTGAGTCTACTTCAGTAGACTTTCCACGGTTAGCCCGAAATTCATTTCAGGGCGAGACGCAATCGAAGCGAAGAAACTCTTCAAATACCCGCTACCAAGTGCCTTGAATGCCAGCAACCTTGCTAAGCGCGATCGCCACACCCATTTACCCTTGATTAACCATGTCGATTCCCTTACTTGAGTACAAACCCTCCTCGCAAAACCAGCGAGTCGATGGGTACGAAGTTCCAGGCGAAGACACGCCGTACATTTATCGGCTCGAAGATTCTATCGATCAAACCGATATCACCGACCTGATTTGGGCGGGTTATCGTCAAGTGTTCAGCGAACACGTCATTTTACAGAGCAGCCGTCAGAAAAATCTTGAATCACAACTAAAGAACCGAGCGATTACCGTTCGCGACTTTGTGCGCGGATTGGCGAAATCGGAAACCTTCAGAACCCTTGTGATCGAGAAAAACTCGAACTATCGTTTGGTCGATATTGCTCTGAAGCGCTTACTCGGTCGATCGGCGTACAACAACGAAGAAACGATCGCTTGGTCGATCAAAATCGCCACTCTTGGCTGGGATGGTTTCGTGGATGCACTGGTCGATAGTGAAGAGTACGCGACTGCGTTTGGCGATAACACGGTTCCTTATCAGCGTCGTCGTTATAAAGGTCGTCCGTTTAACTTGGTGACTCCGAGCTATGCGGACTACTGGCGCGATCAGGAAGAAACGAGCCGCTACAAGTGGGGCGATATTAACAACTTCCGGGATTTGGCTCGATCGCTCAATATCAAAACCGTCGAACATAAACCCGTATCGACGGCAAACATCGCGATTCCTGACATGACCCGCGAACTCGCTGGTAGCACTCCCGCCTCGATCAGTACCTCATCGAGCTTCCCGTTACGCTAAACGTGTCCCAGACACGAGATAATAAGCGTAGCAATGAGATCATTTCTTCAAAGTCTTGCTGTTTATTAATACGAGGGAGATTCTGACATGGCATTGCCATTGTTAGCTTACAAGCCGACCACCCAAAACCATCGGGTAAAAAACTTCGGCATTGCTGACCAAAACGAAGACACGCCTTACATCTATCGAATCGAGGATGTAAGCTCTGTAACCGACATGGAAGCTCTGATCTGGGCTGCTTATCGTCAAGTGTTCAGTGAACATGAAACGCTGAAGTTCAATCGCCAAATTGCGTCTGAATCTCGTGTGAGAAATGGTGCAATCACGGTGCGCGACTTCATTCGTGAATTGGCAAAATCCGAGCGCTTCTACAGCACGGTTGTAGAAGTAAACAACAACTATCGCTTAGTGCAAATCTGCCTCAAGCGGTTCTTGGGTCGTGATTCTTACGATCGAGATGAAGAAGTCGCTTGGTCGATCGTGATCGGTACCAAAGGCTTCGATGGATTCGTCGATGCACTGTTGGATAGCGAAGAGTACACAGACGCATTTGGTGACTATACCGTTCCTTATCAGCGTCGTCGCATGGAAGCGCGTCCGTTTAACTTGGTTACCCCTCGTTACGGTGAAGACTTCCGCGAAACGGCGGGAACGGTGAAGAACGATTGGCAGTTTGTGGTGAAGAACTACTACTCCAAGAAGTCGCAAGAGCGCAATCTACCCGAAGGTGATCCGCGTCGCTTCCTCAGTGTGGCAGCCGCGATCGCACCGAAGTCTAACTATGGTAGCGTTTCCACTTCTGAAGACTACATGAGCAAAGTGCCGAACCGCAGCCGTCGTTAAGATTGGTGCGATCGCGCTTGAACTGTGGGCTTAATTTTCGATTGCAGTCTGTCTTAGATGGATTGGAATCGAGAGTTAAGCCCACTTGTTTTTGAGAAAATTCAAGTCAAATCATTGTTCGTGCCTGTGTGCATTTTCCGCAGGATTGCCGTTTGCATCTTGGCTTCAAAATCAGGATCATCGACGGATGTAATAATTTCGCGCGGACGATCGCCAAGACGATCCAAATAGGCTCGAAGCGCCATCTTGTCTTCACGATGCTTGAGAAAGTATTGCTTCAATTCCTCATCGGACATCGCCGCATAATTAACTTGACTCATCAGAATACCTCTCCAGTTGGCGTAATTTGGAATTCCAAATTTTCAGTATTTCCAGCCAAAACGTACAAATTGTTTGTGCGATCGTCAATACAGACAAGGTGTACAGGCTGAAGCATAATGTACGTTAACCAATAACTAAGACGGTATAATCCTCTCAATTGGGCATCGGTTGGCATTAAAATTACTCACTCCACATACCCTGATATTACCATCCACCAAAAAATCAATTGTTCAGACCAGTATGATCGGATTAACGTGCATTGGTCGATCGAGATGATTCAAGCCCTGAAAAAACCCGTCAGTTTTGATCAGTTCCTCGAATGGTATCCAGAGAACTCAGAGTTTCGATATGAATTACGTCGTGGAGTCATTGTCAAAGTGCCAAAGCCAAGAGGAAAACATTCGGATATTGCAGGATTTCTCTCGATCGAGGCTGGTATCTTAATTCGGCAATTAAATTTACCCTTTTTCGTTCCGAAAGAGTGTGTTGTAAAAGTCGATCAGATCGAAGATGAGGGCGAATCTGCGTACGAACCCGATGGAATTGTTTTAGATCGTCGTGAAATTGCTAATGAACCGAGGTGGGAAAAATCATCTGCGATCGAAAACAGCAAAACGATCAAACTCATCATCGAGGTTGTCAGTACGAATTGGCGCGACGACTATCACACGAAATTTGCAGCTTACGAAGCTTTAGGCATTCCAGAATACTGGATTGTGGACTATGCAGCACTCGGAGGACGGAGATTTTTAGGCAATCCAAAACAGCCCACGGTTTGGGTGTGTGAATTAGTGGAAGGGGAATATCAGATGACTCCATTTCGGGGAAACGATCGCATCATTTCCCCGACTTTTCCAGAGTTGCAATTGACCGCTGCACAAGCCTTTCAAGCTTAGTTCTATTTCGACTTGAGAAACTCTTGAACCACTTGTTTTACGTCTTCTTTCTTACCATCGACGCGATAGTTCAACTCTTGCATTGTCTTGTCAGAAATCAATCCGCCAAGCTGATCTAACACTTCTCTGAGTTCTGGATGTTTTTGATAAGTTTCGCGTCGAACAACTGCGGCGGCTTCATAAGGTGGGAAATAACGCTTATCGTCTTTCAAAATGGTTAGATCGAGCGTTGAAAGTAGACCATCGGTGGTGCTTCCAGCGACGATATCGACTTCTTTGGCTTGCAGCGATCGATACAACAATCCCAAATCCATCACCTTCGGCTGTGATACCAGTTTGAGATTGTAAGCCTTTGCAAGTCCCGGAAATCCATCCTCACGATTGAGAAATTCAGGACCAAAACCCGCACGCCATTTGGGTGTGTAGTTTGCTGCTTGCGAAAGGGTTTGAAGGTTTAACTTTCTAGCATCGTCTCCACGAATCACCATTGCAAAAGAGTTATTAAATCCAAACGGCTTTGTCCAAAGTAACTGGAAATCTCGCTCAAATCGACCTTGTACGGTTTCCAAAACTTTCTTGGGGTCGCTTTCTGCACCCAGTTTTAGAATTGCACCGTAAGCGGTTCCGGTGTATTCAGGATAGATATCGAGTTCGCCTTTTTGAATGCCCGTTAAGCAGACAAATGTGCCGCCTAAATTGAATTTACGATCGACCTTTATATTTGTTTTTCGCTCAATTTGTTGCGCTAAGATTTCGCCTAAAATAATCTGCTCGGTAAAGTTCTTCGAGCCAATCACGATCCGCTCGCCGCCACCTTGACAAGCGACGATCGACACCATTAAACAAAGTGCTAGAAGTCCGAGTGCAAGAAATCTTTTCATCTTTTGATTGTTAACCGTCTTTCAATCCAACCTAATCCCCAATCCGCACCCAATGCCACGATCGCGGCTGGAACTGCCCCAGCCAGAATAAGCTGATTATCTACGATCGCGACTCCTCGAAAAATAAATTCGCCGAGTCCTCCCGCTCCGATCGCTGATGCAATTGTAGCGAGTCCCACTCCGATCACGGTTGCAACTCGAACACCTGAAAGAATCACACCCATCGCTAACGGTAGCTCGACTTGAAATAGGAGTTGGCGATCGCTCATTCCCATTCCTCGCCCTGCTTCTCGAACTGCCGGATCGACGTTGTTAATTCCCACAACGGTATTGCGAATGATCGGAAGCAAGGAATAGAGAATAAGAGCGACGATCGCAGTTTTCGCGCCAATTCCCCCAATGATCGGAATCGGGAGCAAAAATCCAAACAATGCCAAACTGGGAACCGTTTGCATGATATTCGCAAATCCTAGAATCGGTTTGCCTAAACTGGGACTGCGAGTAATTAAAATTCCCAAAGGAATGCCGATGAGAATCGCGATCGATGTCGCCGTTCCAACTAAAAACAAGTGCTGTCCGAGGCGTTCTAGAATCTCAGCGCCGTATCGGGTTAGGAATTCCATACGTTTAAAAATGCTTGGGCTTCGGGATGGGTCGATCGAGCAAATTCCTGTGGCGTTCCGAGTTCTACTAGCTGTCCTGCCTGCATTAATCCGATCCGCGTTCCTAGCTTAAAGGCTTCCTGAATATCATGCGTCACGAACACGATCGTTTTTCCTAACTGGCGCTGCAATCGGAGAAATTCTCGCTGAAGTTCTGCCCGTGTGATGGGATCTAATGCTCCGAATGGTTCATCCATCAATAACACCGGAGGATCAGCCGCTAATGCTCTCGCGACTCCGACCCGTTGCCGTTGTCCACCGGATAGCTGATGTGGATAGCAATTCTTGAAGCGTTGCGGCTCTAATCCGACAAGCTCTAATAGTTCAGTTACGCGGCTTTCAATGCGATCGCGTTCCCACTTCAGCAGTGAGGGAACGACCGCAATGTTCTGCGCCACGGTGAAATGCGGGAATAATCCGATTTCTTGAATCACGTAGCCGATTTGTCGTCTGAGTTCGATCGCATTCCAAGCGGTTGTCGATCGACCGTTCACCCGGACTTCTCCAGCAGTGGGCGTTAATAATCGATTGATCAATCTCAGCGTCGTTGTTTTTCCGCATCCACTCCGACCCAGTAGCACCAGCGTTTCGCCTGAAAAAATGGTAAAACTCAAATCAGAAATAAGTTGCCTTTGATTTAATTGGTAACAAACTTGACAAAACTCGATGATGCTCATCTTAGGTACACACTAATTTGGGGAAACACGACGGTAAAACTGATCTCCTTCACCCAGTTGGGGGAAGTCATCAAAGCGGTATCCCTTTTAATTTAGGGTAGTCGGTGTTCCTGAATTTCGTTGACTAAGCAGACCTTCAGACACGGAGATTGGAAGCATGGCAAGCCTCAAGCGTCTTCTTGTGCCATGTGGTTGAAGCAGACTCAATGGGTACCCACACTATTCGCGATCGCACTGGTTGCCATCGTCTATTTTGTCAGTGCCAAGCTTGCTTTTACCTTTGTCCAACTCGATGCCCAAGCTCAAGCTTCGGTGCTGTATCCGCCCGCTGGAATCGCCCTTGCAGCAGTGATGTTGCTAGAACGCTTCTCCTGGATTGGTGTTTTTGTGGGTGCGACTCTGTTTGGTCGATCGCTCGATGGAGTGAGTTGGATCACTGCGATCGTGGCAGGACTGGGAAGCACTCTAGAAGTCTTGGTCGCGGTTGGGTTACTTAAACGGTTGGGATTTCGGCGATCGCTGCGTCGCGTTCGGGATGTGCTGGCGTTTGCAAGCATTGGAGCGGTACTCGCACCGAGTTTGAATGCGACAATCAGCACGATCAATGGCTATCTAGCTGGCATTGTTCCCAGTGCTGAGATTTCCGGGAACTGGATGGTGATTTGGTTGGGCGATGCGGTTTCGATTTTGGTGCTGACTCCAGCGATCGTGGTGTGGGGCAGTCGATCGGTTCAAATTCCGAGGTCTTGGAGTGAACTGCGGCGGGAGGTCAAAAAGGCTCTATTACGGCAACGGGTGATCGAGTTCGCGGTTTGGTTAGGGTTGATTGTAATGTCTAGCTGGATGATTTTAAATTCTCCATTGGCTCAGGTTCCTACTTCGGCAACGGGGACAATGGCAACAATTCGAGGGGCGGTGTCTCCGATTCTGCAATATTCGCCGTTTTTATTTATTGTCTGGTCGGCGTTGCGGTTGGGTCAGCGGGGCACAGTCGTCTGTTTGTTGATTGCTTCGTTTGTTTCGATATGGGGTGTGTCCCAGAACTATCGCTATTTTGGGGAATCGAACAGTGAGACGCTGCAAAATGCACTGTTTCAGATTCAGATCTTTATTGGAGTGATGGCGACGATCGCACTTGTATTGGCGGCAGCGATCGCAGAACGGCATCAGGTCGAATCGTTGCTAAGACAGCGAATCGAGCAGGATCAATTCTTGGCAGAAAGTACGCTGCGAATTCGTCGATCGCTGGATGTTAAAGAGGTTTTAAATACAACGGTGGCGGAAGTTCGATCGTTTTTGAATGCCGATCGAGTGTACATCAGTGTGTTTGACGAGCAAGGCTTTGCGGAGATGGTGGCGGAATCGGTAGCACCTCAATGGAGTCCGATGTTAGGAACGCGATCGCCTCGTCCGATTCTTCCCGATATTCAACAGGTTTTTACTCAAACTCCAATTCGCGTGAATCCAGATTCGGAGAAGACTGAGACGAGTGAGTTTCTCCAAATTTACTATCGGATGTACCAAATCAAAGCGAGTATTGGCATTCCAATCTACCAGGATGGGCGATTGTTTGGGGTGTTGAACGTGGATCAGTGCGGTGCACCGAGACAATGGCGATCGTTTGAGGTGGAATTACTCGAACGATTAGCAACTCAGGTAGAATTGGCGCTGCAACAGGGTCGATTGTATGAAAAAGTGCAAGGATTTGCTGCGGATTTGGAAACTCAGGTGCAGGATCGCACCGCAGAATTGCAGCAACGAATGTTAGAACTGCAATCGTTGAATCAAGTGAAAGATACCTTAGTTCATGCCGTCACTCATGATCTGAGAACGCCTGTGATTGGGATGTTGATGGTGTTAAAACGATTGCAATCAAAAGCAGAAGATACGATTTCGCTTTCTCGATCAACGCTCGATCGCATTGTAGACAGTAGCAATCGCCAGCTTGAACTGATTAGCTCGCTGCTCGAAGACTATTCGCATGAACCGCAGAAAGTTGTGATTAGTCCGCAGTCGATTTCTTGTTCTGAAATGGTTAGTCAAACTTTAGCTGAGCTAGAACCGTTATTGTCTCAGAATCGAATTCATCTGAATAATCAAATCCCAGATAATCTACCGCTGATTTCTGCTGATCCGACTCAGTTTAGAAGAGTTTTGGATCACTTAATTACAAATGCGATTAAACATAATCCGCCTGAAATTACCTTAACGTTGCGGGCTGAAGAAGTGGGGGCTGAGGTGAAATGTACGATCGCGGATAACGGTGTCGGAATTTCACCCGATCAGTGTCATCAGTTGTTCAGAAAACCTTATCTTCGAGGATCACAGAATCAGCATCGAACGGGATTAGGACTCGGTTTATTTCTGTGTCATCAAATCATTGCAGGGCATCGGGGACAGATTGAGATTTCGAGCAAACTGGATCAGGGGACAGCGGTTTGGTTTAGTTTACCGATCGCATAAAAAAGCTCGATCGAACAACACGATCGAGCCTCTCAGCACAACACTGAAATCTGATTTAATAGTCTAAAAACAGCGTATTCAATGCTGAATCAGGAGCAGAATTTTTTGAAACCGGAGCGAGTTTAGGCGCTGATGCTTGCGTTGTCTGCTGCATTTCTGCGACTTGACTTTCGAGAAATGATAGACGTTTTTGAATGCGATGCCGACGTTGGTCGATCGAGTCGAGTTCGTATTGAAGCCGTTTTTTCTCGATCGCTAACTTGTACAGATTGAGATAAGCCGTAGCTTCCGTTTGGGGACGGGGCATCGTGCTGATCTTGGGGCGGGAATCAGTCAATGAGGTAGGACGCATAAAAACACCTGTGTGTAAGTTGGAAAACTTACGTCATCTCTTCGTTCGCATAGGACAGCAAATCTCGCTCACGACGGGGTTGAGTTCCGTAAGTCTCATGTCCTTAGAGTGCCTCAATCTTTTTATTTTTTAACAGGTAAACTTCATCTCTTTTTCATATTGAGTGAATTGCGCTTTCTCGATCGAATCGTGTTAGTTTAGTACACAAATACTATGATTAGTCAAGTGCTTAAACCTTGGCTAACGATTTTGTGATGCAAACACCATTGTCTGTCGATACGGTTTTAGTCGATCGCTTTTGCATTCTGAAAGTTCTACATCAGAGTGCGGCAGGTTGGGTGTATTTGACAATTGATCAAGCGACAAAAGGTTTCTATGTTTTAGAAGAAGTTCCAGTGATTGATCCAGCAGCGTTACTTGTTTTGCAGGAACAATTTACGGAACTATTCGCTGCTTTGAAATTGGCATATTATCAAGGTGCGATCGCAGATCTCGATCGTCTTTTTCTCGTTCGTGATTATGTAGAAGGTCATTCTTATCGCGAATTGTTCGAGCAGAATCGCATTTTTTCAGAAAAGGAAGTTCTCCGGTTCTTAAAGCAGGTTTTATTATTATTGCGATCGCTACACCGCAAAGAAATCGCACATCAGAATTTAACTTTCAATTCAATCATTCAGCGGTTAGATGGCTCGTTAATGCTGGTTGAATTCACACAAGCAAGCTTTGTAGAGCAAGAATTTGATGTGGATCTGTATCCGTTGGCGATGATGTCGATCGTGCTTCTGACCGGATGCGAACCGAAAGAACTCTATGACGAAACAACTCAAATTTGGAAATGGCATCATCGCGCAGAAGTGCAACCCCGATTCATGCAAGTTCTCGATCGAATGCTTTCTCCACATCCACAACAGCGCTATCCTTCTGCTGCGAAAGTCCTCCAAGCATTGTTCTCACCGCCGGATTTTGCATCGATCGTGTTTACCTTTGTGCTAATCGGGCTTGCTGCAATCTCTGCTTATCGATTGATCAATCACATCTCAGATTTGCAGCCTGCAATGGTAACGCCTTCAATTGCTGTAGATGCTGCACCCACACCAAAAGAAACCACACAACAAAGAGCAAAAAGATTAGGACTCCGTGATGATGTTCTAAGCTTGATTGTTAAAGAATCTGGTGGGACGATCGAGCAATTGCTAGATCAATTAGAACCTCTGAGCCAAGAAGCTCGAAGTGGAATCGGAGCCTATAAGCGTGCAAACTATGATAGATGGCTGTCGGATGCGAAAGTGAGTCAAAAAGCGATCGAGCTTCTCACAGACTACCAATTCGTTCTGCGTTTTCCTGAGCAGAAAGGAAAAGGAATCAATCCGAGAACATTCGGGCAGATTTGGTATGCGATCGCTCGCGATCAAACGAAGGTAAAACCCGAAACCTTCTCGTCTCCGGCAAGTGAAACGTTGAAAAATGGAACAGGTAAGATTTATCGCGCTGCATTTAAGCAAGGACAAACGATCAAGCTGAACCTTAAATCAGATTCAGTCTCCGTTTGGATCTTTGCGGGTGATACTACATTGATCAAAAACTTCAGCCAATCGACTTGGACGGGAAAAGTTAGTCGATCGAGCAACTATGAAATTGTGATAGTTCCAAATACGATCGGGACGGCTGACTATGAATTGTCGATCGAGACTAGCTCAACTTCTTCAAAATAGGCTGATGCTGGGTAGTTCGTTGAATCGAGCTACAGCGCAGATTTGAGTAAGCAACTGCACCATAACCGCTATAGGTTCGATAGTCCCGGTAGATTGAAATCAGAAACGGAAGATTAGAAGACTTTCTAGAGTAAGCAATAAAGCGATTCATTGTTTACACACCATTGTTTAATTGAATAGCGATCGTGATAGTCATTTCAAAAGTCTGATTGAGAAGTATCGTTCTATTGATTGTTTGAAGATGTTTGAGGAGTGTAGAAAGGCTCTTCGCTCCGATTGTCTCCCGCCCTGAAATGAATTTCGGGCTAATCGGCGTAAGTTCTTTGAAAAGAACTAAGAACCTAAAACTAGCTCCGAGTCTACTTCAGTAGACTTTCGTCGGTTAGCCCGAAATTCATTTCAGGGCGGGCTGTAGCAGCGAACGAGAATTTTTCAAACATCGTCTTGAAGAAGTATCGATAATTGTGCTGTTTGTTGATCGCTTGAGAATTGTCATTCATTGCATTCTCCCGACCCGAATTCCATTCCGGGGCAGGACAGCAACGAGAGCGAAAAGACTTTGCAGACTTTCCACCCAACCTCCAACGCAAACACTCACCCTACAATCCATCACCCTTACAATCCCAATGCAAGCTGCAACTCAGGAGTCGCGCTCATCGTTGTCGGCAACGGAGCCGGATTCACACTCAACGCGGGACAATAGCGGGAATAAGCACATCGATCGCACTGTTTCCCTGGCGTGGGTTCCCATGTTTCGTCATGTCGCAAACGGACTGCTAAATCTGAAATCACCGCTTGCACTTGCTTCTTATGACGACGAGTTGCCCGATAGCGAACCTTTTCGCCCGTTCGCAAATGCAGCAAAGTAAGATACTTCAGACTTTGTTGATACGTCTGCTCCAACGCCAGATAATACAATCCGATCTGCAAATCCATCTCATCAGACTCTGGAACTTTCAGATCGCGACTCGACTTGTAATCGATTAGCTCCAAACCATCATTGAGATAATCAATGCGATCGTATCTTCCCGTAATGCAGAATTCGAGGCTTTCGACTCTCAGAAACGCCTGAATTCGTCCTTCAACAGCTAACGGCTGACGCAACGATGGAGCATTCAAAATGAACTTCTCATAGTAGCGCTCAAGAATCGATCGACCATCTTCAATTTGACCCGGAGTTAAACCCGTGGAATGTTCTTCCCAACAGCGATGAATCCAGTGTAAATCGGGTGTGGCTTCGTGGTAGTGCCAATCCCGATAGACCATTGCTAAAGCTTGATGCAATGCAGTTCCTAACGCTGCTGAACCGAAGAAATCACTGGTGGTCAGTCGCCGCTCGTACCTCAAGTAGTACGCATATGGACAGCGACTATACGACTGAAGTTTTGTGGCAGAAATCTGGTAAGGCATGATTCGTGGCAAACAAGGTTATAGAGCGAAAATCGGTTAAATCTGTTCGACTGGACGCTTGAAGATGGAGTCCAGGTAAATCCGAGCGGTTGCACGATCGGTCTGACGTTCACTCGCCGGACGATTTTGCAACAAGAACAATGACAAAGCAGCAGACATCACCCGATCTTGATCCCAATCGGGACGCGAATCGAGGAACGATTGAAATGATTGATGCAATGCTTCAGGAATTTCGACGAAAAGACTAATGTTGCTATCCATATCCATCAAACCTCAAAAATGAATCGCAGTATGTGAATTCCAACCGTCCGATTTCTGCAAAAATTTGCAACAAAAATCTACGCCAGTTCGATCCGGTTTCTCAATCTCCAACTTGTGGAAATCCTGTGTCGCCGTTCGTCTGAGCGCTTTCGGTTAGTCGCTACATTCTGCGCGATCGCGTTCAGAAGATCAACATCAAGAAACGTAAAAATCGCTTGCTAGATCAAAATTACTGAACGGTAGAATCAGTGTTTCAGCCATTATTTCGTTACGCGGCTTCATAAATTGAGCGATTTTGAACTGTGGATTACTGAATCGTCTGACTTTTCCACAGTCCTCCGAAAAATGACGATCCTAGCCCGATCCCCTGTGGAAAACTTTCGATTCGATGTGGAAAAGGTGTGGAAAAGAAATCGGCAACTTGTGGATAGCCTGTGGAGAACTTGGGGAAAACCAAGGCATTTGTAAAGTTTTGTTAAGATTTTGAAGAACTCGACTTTCGGCTGTGAGTTGGGCGATCGGATTGGGAATTCTCTATTCTCGATGCCGAAAACTTCCGTAGATCTACGAATCTGGACGGGCTTCTCTCTTTCTGACGGTCATCGCCAATCTAGACATAAGGAGAGATAATAGGGTGTTCTTGCCCCGATCGTTGTTTTGAAGTTCTCGAATGATTGACATAGATATTCCGGCTCAACTCAGTCCCCAAACCTTCCTGCTGCTGCTGGTCTTAGTCTCGTTGGAATGCGTTCTGTCGGCGGATAATGCGATCGCGCTTGCCGCCCTCACCCAAGGCTTAGAAGACCCAAAACTAGAAGGTCGGGCCCTTAATATCGGGCTGATTTTTGCCTATGTGCTGCGGATGTCGTTGATTCTGGCTGCCTCTTGGGTGATTGGGTATTGGCAATTCGAGTTAGCTGGCGCACTCTACCTTTTGTGGCTGGTATTTCAGCATTTTAAGCCCTCCGATGACGACGAAGGAGCGCAACATAAACCCCGATTTGCGTCGTTGTGGCAGGCGATTCCGGTGATTGCGCTGACCGATTTGGCGTTTTCATTAGATAGTGTGACGACTGCGATCGCGGTTTCCCAAGATACCTGGCTGATTTTGCTCGGAGGCACGATCGGGATTGTGGCACTGCGATTTATGGCAGGCTTATTTATCGGCTGGTTGGAAGAGTTCACGCATTTAGAAGACGCGGGTTACATTACCGTGGCGTTCGTGGGCATTCGATTGTTGCTGCGGGTGTTCAATGATCAACTCGTGCCGCCGGAATGGTTGATGATTACGATGGTTGCGATCGTGTTTGCGTGGGGATTTTCCAAGCGAAACGATATCGCGGAAATTGAAGCGATCGTCGAATCACAATCTGAAACGATGCCGGAGATTGAACCTGTTTCGGAGAAAGATCCAGTCTAGAAAATTAAGTCTAAGAGGATGTTTGAAACGTGTTGTTCATTGCAGCGCCCCGCCCTGAAATGGAATTTCGGGCTAATCGGCGCAAGTCCATTAGAAATGGACTAAGAGTCTGAAACTTGCTCCCAGTCTACTTCAGTAGACTTTCGCTCGTTAGCCCGAAATTCATTTCAGGGCGGGAGCGCAACGGAGCGAAGGAACGATTGATACCTTTCAAATACCTTCTAAAAAACAGAACTCCAGCTTCTTTAATAGAAGCTGGAGTTCTCAAATTTCAGCGTCGATCGATATTATTCGTAAATCCACGACAACACGGTCGGTTGCCAATTTACCAATTCTTCTTCCTTAAACCACAGTGCAATCTCGCTCTGTGCAGTTTCCGGTGCATCCGATCCGTGAATCAAATTCCGTCCGATATTTGCGCCAAAATCGCCCCGAATCGTTCCCGGTTCAGCAGCCAGTGGATTCGTTGCGCCGATCACTTTCCGCGCACCCGCAATCACACCATCGCCTTCCCAAACCATCGCCACGATCGGACCTGACGTAATAAACTCAACCAGACTCCCGAAAAATGGACGTTCCCGGTGAACCCCGTAATGGCTCTCTGCCAGTTCGCGACTGACATTCATAAACTTCAAACCGACGAGAGTAAAGCCCTTCGTTTCAAAACGGCGAATGATTTCACCGATCAATTTGCGCTGTACGCCATCGGGCTTAATGGCTAAAAATGTGCGTTCCAAGCTGGACTCCCAAAAATGAAGTGAAATTTACAAAACCTAGATTAGCTCACAACGGCAATTCCGTGATGTGAAAGACTTCTGTTTTTGGGCAGGCGCGATAGACTGGAGGCTTGAAGATTCGTTGCAATGAGGACAAACCACGATGGGAGGACGCTCCGCCACTGCCAAGCCTGAAAAACAAGTACCAGACTCAGGTTTGACAGATGAGGATTTAAACGCCAAAAACGGCAAGAACGGAAAATCGAACGGGAAAGCCCCCGTACCCGAAACCACTCTGAAAAAATGGACGATCGAAGATAGCGAAGAACTCTACCGCATTCAAGGCTGGGGCGATCCGTATTTTTCCATCAATGCTGCTGGACATGTGACCGTTTCCCCAAAAGGCAATCGAGGCGGGTCGCTGGATTTGTTTGATTTAGTCAATGCGCTGAAGCAGCGAAATCTTGGTTTACCGTTGCTGATTCGGTTCTCGGATATCTTGGAGGATCGAATTGAGCGGATTAATTCGGCGTTTTCTAAAGCGATCGCACGTTACAGCTACCCTGGCGTTTATCGCGGCGTTTTCCCGGTCAAATGCAATCAACAGCGGCATTTAGTCGAAGATTTGGTGCGCTTCGGACAGCCGCATCAGTTCGGACTCGAAGCCGGATCGAAACCGGAATTGATGATCGCCTTGGCAACGCTGAAAACTCCCGGTGCGCTACTAATTTGCAACGGGTACAAGGATCGTGAATACATTGAAACGGCGATGTTGGCGAGACGGTTAGGACAAACGCCGATCATTGTTCTAGAACAGATCGAAGAAGTAGAACTCGCGATCGCAGCGAGTAAGAAACTCGGCATTAAACCGATCTTGGGAGTCCGAGCCAAACTGAGCGCACGAGGTATCGGACGCTGGGGCACGTCAGCAGGTGATCGAGCAAAATTCGGCTTAACGATTCCCGAAATCATTCACACGGTGAACCAGTTGAAAGCCGCAGATATGCTGGACTGTCTTCAACTACTGCATTTTCACATCGGCTCTCAGATTTCAGCGATCAGTGTGCTAAAAGAAGCCATGCGCGAAGCCAGTCGAATCTATGTCGAACTGGTTCAACTGGGCGCGAATATGCAGTATTTCGATGTGGGTGGTGGTTTAGGTGTGGACTATGACGGTTCACAAACGAACTTCCACGCCTCGAAAAACTACAGCACTCAGAACTATGCAAACGATGTCGTCGCAGCGGTGCGAGATGCGTGTGCGCTAGCAACGATTCCAGTTCCGACTTTGATTAGTGAAAGTGGAAGAGCGATCGCGTCTCATCAATCGGTGCTCGTGTTCGACATTCTCGGAACCAGTGATGTCGCCGCTGAAACGCCCGAACCGACGAAAGAAGACGAACATATCATCATTCAAAATCTCTACGAAACTTACACCTCGATCGGTGCCGAGAATTTTCTAGAGATGTACCACGATGCAACTCAGTTCAAAGAAGAAGCGGTCAACCTGTTTGGATTCGGCTATCTAACTTTAACTGAGCGGGCAAGAGCAGAAAGATTGTATTGGTCGTGCTGCCACAAAATCATCGGCTTCACCCGTCAGCTTGAATACATCCCGGATGACCTCGAAGACCTTGAGAAAATCATGGCTTCGATCTACTACATGAATCTCTCAGTGTTTCAATCGGCTCCGGACATTTGGGGCATTGATCAACTGTTCCCGATCATGCCACTCCACCGCTTGAACGAAGAGCCAACGAAACGAGCAACCTTAGTCGATTTGACTTGTGATAGTGATGGCAAGATTGATCAATTCATTGATCTGCGCGATGTGAAATCGGTGTTAGAACTGCATTCACTCAAGTCTGGAGAGCCTTACTATCTGGGAATGTTCCTCAATGGTGCATACCAGGAAATCATGGGTAACTTACATAACTTGTTTGGGGACACTAACACGGTTCACATTCAACTCACACCGAAGGGCTATCAGATTCAGCACGTCGTTCGCGGAGATACGATCGAAGAAGTGCTCGGCTATGTGCAATACGATGTGGAAGACATGATCGAAAGCATTCGACTGCAAACCGAACACGCGCTAGAAGACGATCGCATTACCTTACAAGAATCTCAACTGTTGCTCCAAAACTACGAGCGCAGTTTGAGCGGTTACACTTACCTACTGTCGTAAATGTCGATATTGGGGGTGTGATAATGAAAGCACCCCTGATTTTTACGCTTATGTCGATCGCGATTACAGATGCCATTTCAACGCTCGATGAGGCAGAACGACGATTCAACCTGACCAGAACAGAGGATGAATCGTTTTTCTTAGAATGGCAGGCGGATTTACCGGAAATTTCTGCAACGGAGCAAGCTGAATTAGATCAATTGCGACGGCGGTATCTTTATCAGCGATCGACCGGACAGTTGTTAGAGGGAACGGTGACTTTATTGCTGACTTCGCCGCTATTAGCGATCGCTGGTTTTTATGATCCACCCTTTCGAGTCCGAGCAGAAGAATCTGTAGTCTTGACTCTTGATGATAGCGAAGAAGTATTGCAGGGGCGAATTGATGCCTTAGTGCTATTAAATCAGCTTTGGGTCGTTGTGTTGGAATCGAAGAAAACTGCTCTTTCAGTTTGGACGGCTCTACCGCAAACGTTGGCTTATTTAATGGCGAATCCCCACCCGCAACAACCTAGTTTTGGTCTGTTGACGAATGGAGATGACATCTTATTCGTAAAACTGGTGCAGGCTGAATCTCGCTTCTATTCGCTCTCACGAGTGTTTGCACCATTTACTTCTGGGCGAGAACTCTACATAGTGCTGCAAATTCTAAAGCGGATTGCACAAGTCATTGGGGAGTAGTAGCTTACCAAGGTAGTACTTCACCATTTGCGTGCCAGAATGTGCCTGTGTTTTCCAGCGTTAGTTGATCAATTCGATCGAGTAATCCCTTCACCGATTGTTCTGCTGTAATCCCGCCTGCTGTAAAGTTCGTCATGCGAGTTTGAACTAATCCAGGATGCAGAATGGCAACTGGAATTCCACGCGGTTCAAGGTCATGCGCGAGAGATTTTCCCGCCATCGATAAAGCGACTTTCGACATTCGATAGCCGTAGGAACTTCCAGAGGTATTATCTGCGATCGATCCCATTCGACTCGTCATCAACACAATCTTGGAACCTGCTTTAAGGCGAGGTAACAGCGCATGAGTAACCCGCAATGCACCTAAAGCATTGACCTCGAACTGTTCGCGGATGCTATCGAAATCTAAGTTATCTAAGGTGACGCGCTTGATGATGCCTGCATTGTTGATTAGAACATCGATCGACATATCACCTAAGCGATCGCATAATTCCGCAACCGAAGCCTCTGAGGTAATATCAATCCCTGCCTCAACTTGAATTCCAAGCTGCTGCAATTCCTCAGAGGCAGTCCGACAAACTGCGATCATGGTTTCTCCACGCGCTTTTAATTGGCGACAGTACTCGTAGCCAATTCCGCGATTTGCACCTGTGATTAGATAAGTTGCCATTTAGCTCGCTTGTTGCAGTTCATCTAATTTTGCCAGCACTTCGCGACTATGGACGATCGGGTTAACTCCCGTAAATGTCGCTCTGAGAATTCCTTCTGGATCAATGATGTAAGTGTGACGGGCGGAACGAATCCCAAACCAAGAACCGTAAGCTTTACTAATTTTGCCGTTCGCATCTGCAAGCAGCGGAAATTTTAAGCCTTCGGAATCGCAGAAATCCTGGTGTGAGTTCACATCGTCGGCACTGATTCCGAGAATTTGGGTATTACGATCGAGATATTTCGGCATATCTTCCTGAAACTTTCGCGCCTCGATCGTGCAACCGGGGGTAAAGTCTGCTGGGTAAAAATAAGCGACGACCCATTTCCCGCGGTAGTCTGAGAGCGCAACCGTTCCATCGCTGTCATTGCTGGGAAGTGCGAATTCGGGTGCAGGTTGGTTCAGCAGGGGTAATGCTCCACCGAGGGCAAAAGCGGGAAATGTAAAGTTCAGACTGGCAGCGATCGCCAACACACTCACCAGTAAAACTCGAATCAAGTTTCGACGCGACATAGAAACATCTCTGAAATAAAACTTAATTAAAGTTTACCGCGTCGGCTGGATTGTTTCTGAGAATTGCAAGACTGGCACACACGGATTGACGTGCACGAATCTTCCTCAGTATTCTTACAGAAGAGCTTCTACCATTTGAAAGACGCTGTAAAGATCTGCGAGTTCCTACCGAGAATTTGATTTATGCAATCTTCATCTTTTCACGACTTAGAAGCCGCTCCAAAAGCACAGACGGTTCTGGACATCGGCGGAATGTTCGATGCGTTTGAGAACTTAGAAGAAATTTCGCCTGATCTCGACTGGCTCGAAGCGATCGCTGATACTTGGGGAATTTTTCACCCTGCTATTTCAGCAATGCCCACAGTTCAGGAGCCGTAAAGTCCGCGATCGCAAATTTCACCCCCAACTCACACAGCGTTTCTGGTAGCTGAGTTGAAGTAATCCCGATCGTTGAAATCTTTGCTGCTACCGCAGATTGGACACCCGATGGAGAATCCTCGAATGCGATCGCCTGCTGCGGTTCAATTCCAAATTCTTTCAATGCGGCAAGATACGGGGCTGGATCAGGTTTTCCGATGCCTAAATCGTCTGCCAGAATTACGCGATCGAACACTTGATCCAGCTTCAACACTTTCAACATAAAGCGAGCATTTTCACGCGGCGCATTCGTCACGACCGCTTGTTTCAAAGAATTTTGTTTTCCCCACTCAATCAACTCTCGCAAGCCTGCGATCGGTTCGAGTTGCTCAGCCAATTCTCGAAATCGGGCTTCTTTACGATCGGCAAGTTCTTCACTTTCCGCCGCCGTAAGCTGAGGGAGAAACTCCGCAATAATGGGTGGATTCGTCCTTCCGCTCAGGCGCTGTTTATAAATCGTCTCGTCAATGTGCAGGTCAAACCCCTGTAACACATCCTGCCAAGCGATAAAATGCACCGGGTCAGTATCCGCGATCGTTCCGTCCAAGTCGTAAAGCAGCGCTGCCAGCACGAGTCTTACCTTCACAAAACTTCAACTCAGCGTAACGCAGATTGCGATTAAATTCGCGTCGAAATCGATCGTAATTCGTCTGGAATGATCGCATCGTCTGCAAATTCCAACATCGTTTCCGACAATCCCAAATAACCGGACTCCGCAAACGACAACAACATCCGCTGCAACGCAAACCACACTTCCGGTTCATATTCCCAATCGCGCCCTCGTTTCGCCCGACCCGCGATCGACTTAAGCGCCCAAAAATAGCTATTCCGTACGATCGAGCCGCCTTTTTTGAACGGGGGCACATCTTCGTGATGCAGATATAAAATTTCTTGTTCGATTCTCGCTCTCATGCTTCCCACATCAAAAGAAATTCCCCTGTAGCAAACACCACAGGGGAATCAATTCTAGCGAATTCGATTAATAGCGTTGTGAAAAGCCGCCACTGCGACCGCCGCCACTGCGACCGCCGCCACCGCCGCCGCGAGATTGCGATTCTTCACGAGGCTTCGCTTTGTTCACGCGCATATCGCGACCCATCCATTCCGCGCCATCTAGCGCATCGATCGCGGCTTGCTCTTCGGCATCCGTTTCCATTTCCACGAATCCGAACCCGCGCATCCGTCCAGTTTCACGGTCAACGGGAAGCTGAACGCGCTTGACAGATCCGTATTCTGCAAAGATTTCCGTTAAATCTTCGCGTGTAACCTCATAGGACAGGTTACCGACATAAATCGACATTGAAAAAATTCTCCAGAAGCAAAAATGAACGAGGCAATCGTATCGGAGTGTGCCTGCTTTAGCTCAAACAAACTTGCTAGTTTCGATGAAAACAAACGAGTCACTGTCAGAAAAAACAAACGATTCAACCGAGTTGAGACACCTCTCTCTATTTACTGTAACACGAATCTCTAGAGCGAACAGGTTTGTACAATTGCGATAGTTTTAGAGATGGTGATTCGGAGAATTTTTATGGTTGTGGCTTCGTATGGGACGTGGAAGTCCCCGATTAGCTCGGATCTGATTGTGGCAGGCACGATCGGGCTGGGACAAATTAAGTTAGATGAAAAAACAATTTATTGGAGCGAGTCTCGTCCGACAGAGGGAGGACGAAATGTGATCATTCAACATTCAGAGAATGGTCAAAACATAGATGTGACACCCGCGCCGTTTAATGCTCGAACACGAGTGCATGAATACGGGGGAGGGGCATTTATTGCAGTTGGTGGAACGGTTTATTTCTCGAATTTTGCGGATCAGAGATTGTATCAGCAGACGGTTGGAACTGAAGTGATCGCGATTACTCCAGAAGCACCATTAAGATATGCGGATGCAGTTTTAGACAAAACTCGGAATCATTTAATTTGTGTGCGAGAAGAACATGGGGCAACGGTTGAGAATACGATCGCTGCAATTTCCCTCGCGGATCAAAGCCAAACGATTCTCGTGTCTGGTGCTGATTTCTATGCGTTTCCGCGTCTGAGTCCAGATGGTTCTCGCCTGAGTTGGATTTGCTGGAATCATCCGAATATGCCTTGGGATGGGACAGAATTGTGGACGGCATCTATTAATGCAGATGGCACATTAGGAACACCGGAAAAGATTGCAGGCGGTTTAGAAGAATCGATCTTTCAACCGGAATGGTCGCCGGATGGGAATTTAATTTTTATTGGCGATCGTACTGGATGGTGGAATTTTTACCGCTGGAATCCGACCTCCGGAACGATCGAACCGCTCTGTGAAAAAGCCGCAGAATTTGGTTTACCGCTGTGGGTGTTTGGGATGTCTACTTATGGATTTGCTGGAAACAAAATCATTTGTAGCTATACCGAAAACGGTTTAAGTCAGTTTGCCAGCTTAGATTTAACCAGTCTTGAACTATCACCGATTGAAACACCGTATACCAGTATTGCAGGCTTGCAAGTATGTTTCGATCATGCGGTGTTTAATGGTGGATCATCGACCGAACCAAGCGCGATCGTCAAATATGATTTCAAGACTCGACAGTTTGAAGTGCTCCGACGCGCCAGCGAATTGAAGATCGATCCAGGCTATCTATCGACTCCAGAAGCGATCGAGTTTCCCACTGAGAACAATCTCACCGCTCATGCGTTGTACTACGCCCCGAAAAACAAAGACTACACGGCTCCAGAGGGCGAACGTCCTCCGATGTTAGTCAAAAGCCACGGAGGTCCAACCGCTTCGACTTCAGCATCGTTTAACTTAGGAATTCAGTACTGGACGAGTCGCGGATTTGCAGTATTGGATGTGAACTATGGCGGTAGTACCGGGTATGGACGCGCTTATCGAGAGCGATTAAAAGGAGCTTGGGGCATTGTCGATGTCGATGACTGTGCGAATGGCGCGAAATATTTGGCAGAACAAGGAAAAGCAGACGGCGATCGATTAGTCATTGCAGGCGGAAGTGCAGGCGGATATACCACGCTCTGTGCATTAACGTTCCGCGATACCTTCAAAGCGGGAGCAAGCTACTACGGTGTGAGTGATCTAAAAGCGTTAGCCGAAGATACTCATAAGTTTGAATCGCGCTATCTAGATGGATTGATCGGAGCTTATCCAGAGCGAGCCGATTTGTATGATGAACGCTCTCCGATTAGTGCGGTCGATCGCTTATCGTGCCCGGTGATTTTCTTCCAAGGTGACGAAGATAAAATCGTGCCACCGAATCAAGCCGAGATGATGGTTGATGCGCTCGAACGTAAAGGACTTCCTGTGGCGTATGTCTTATTTCAGGGGGAACAACACGGATTTCGTAAAGCAGAAAACATTAAACGCGCCTTAGACGGAGAATTCTATTTCTATTCGCAGGTGTTTAGATTTGAGCCAGCGGATAAAATCGAACCTGTCTCGATCGCAAATCTCTAGCCTATGTCTCCACCCGTTGGATTTATTTTGCTGACTCATGCTCAACCGAAACAGATTCAACGGTTGGTCGATCGCTTAAATCGATTGTTCGATCATCCGCCGATCGTCTTTCACCACGATTTTTCGCAGTGTCCGATGTCGATCGAGCACTTCCCCAAAAACGTCTCTTTTGTACAGCCGCACGTCAAAACTCGCTGGGGTGAGTTCTCCACGAATGAAGCGGTGATCAAAGCAATGGAATTGATGCAGCAAAGGCGCGATCGACCCGAATGGACAATCTCGCTCAGCAGTGCCGATTATCCGATCAAACCTGCCGCTCAAATCATTGCTGACCTAGAATCGAGTCCAGCAGATTTTCACATGGTTGCCGATCGCATCGATCCAGCCAATCTCAAAACAGGCTGGCATCGAGAAATGTATGCCCGCTACTACACGCGCTGGATACCAATGCCAAAATGGATCGCCAATCCACTAAAACTCAACTGGCAAAAACTCCGATTAAAACCAGAAAAGTTCATGCGTCCGTTCGTTCCGTTCAACGCGAACTTTCAGTGTTACGCGGGAGAATCTTGGTTTTGTGCGAATCAACGAGCGATCGATTACATTATCGACTTTCATCACAAGCATCCTGAGATTGCGACTCACTTTCGCTGGGTGATGTTTGCCGATGAAGTCTACTTCCAAACGATCATCGGCAATGCTCCACATCTGAAGCTTGATCCGAACGATTGGCGCTACAAAGATTGGTCAGCCGGGGAACCGCACCCAAAAATTCTCGATCAATCCGATTTACCCAAATTCCAAGCGTCTTCGGCTCACTTTGCTAGGAAATTTCCTCCGGATGCGCCTGTGTTGGATGATCTCGATCGAATGCTTTTTCCGTAACTTGTTCAAACCCTGCAACCTCTGACAGCGTGTAGAGCGGGCGGTTTTTCACTTCCTCGTAAATTCGCCCGATGTACTCGCCTAAAATTCCAATGCTCAAGAGTTGCACTGCACCGAGAAAAAAAATCGCAACGACGATCGTGGATAGTCCGGTGAGTGGCGATCCAGGATAAGCAATCCGCCAGTAAAACACCAGAATCATCATAATCACTGCCACAAACGCCGCGAACAATCCCACATACGTCGAAATCCGCAGCGGCACACTTGAAAACGACACTAACCCACTAATCGCCAACGTCAGCGATTGGTGAAAGGTATACTTCGCATCGCCCGCAAATCTTGGATCGCGATCGAACTTCACAGCAGTCTGACGAAATCCAACCCACGATCGCAGTCCCCGAATATACCGATTTCGTTCCGGCATCGCATTCAAGACATCGACCACTTGCCGATCCATCAAGCAAAAATCTCCGGTATCCGTGGGAATTTCCACATCTGCAAGCTGTTTTAGCAATCGATAGAATACGTAAGCTGTCGATCGCTTAAACCAGCCTTCTTTGCGTCGCTGTGTCCGTTGAGCATAAACGACCTGATAGCCTTGCTGCCATTGCTCGATCATTTTTGGAATCAACTCAGGCGGATCTTGCAAATCTGCATCCATCACGATCGCAACCCGACCCCGAACGTGATTCAATCCAGCGGTCACTGCCACTTGATGCCCGAAATTTCTCGCCAAGCTGAGATAGCAGACTCGTGGATCATGGTGATGGAGTTCGCGCATGAGCGGTAATGATCGATCGCGACTGCCATCGTTAATCAAAATGATTTCGGTCGAACCATCCAGACGATCGATTACCGCACGAATCCGCTCATATAATGCTGCGATCGTGGCTTCTTCGTTGTAGATCGGGATGATCAGGGAGTACTTTGGCGACATAGCAATTGAGCGCGACTTGCTCGATCGTGCCATTAATTGCCAATTCGATCTTCCGTTGGTAATTAATTCTTGATTGAAATGCGATCGATGCTGTATAATAAAGACACATCCGGGCGGATGGCGAAACTGGTAGACGCACCACACTCAAAATGTGGCACCGAAAGGTATGGGAGTTCGATTCTCCCTCCGCCCATAGGCTATAAACCTCTTCTGAATTCAGAGATAGCACCGATCATATCTGTCTCAGCCACTAGAACACAGCGGCTCAGTGTGGCAATGTCCAAATCCTCGAATCCTAAAATCTCACTCCGCTGAATTTTCCGATATCTTCCCTCCGATAATCGATACAGTGCGAAGACTCCATCCTCCCAAAACCAAACCTCCGGGAGTTCTAAAGCTTGATATCGAGGCAACTTAGATTCATTTCCACTGCTAAAGACGATCTCGATCGCTAAATCTGGAATCGCCTTACGTTCCCCCACATAGAAACTTTCGTCAGGCTGAAGAAACGCTACACCTTCTCTTTCTCGATCGGCTGATCCGACCGGGATAAATTGGAGCTGTTTTTCAAGGCAGTAAATCCCAATTAAAAAAAGGATGATGCGACTGAATAGATCATGGGCTTCGGAGGGCATGGAAATCCCGATCGTATTTTCAAAGAAGCTGAGTTTGACGTTGCGGGAATTCTCAAACGCTTGTTGCAGCAGTTTGAACTGTGCCCAAGTTCGATCGGGAATCGAGATTGTATTGAGTTGAGCGCGAATTTGCGTCTTCATGCCGAGAAATTGAATGCTTAAGCAATATGATAAGGCATGAAAAAAGCCCTAATTTTGAAGTTCAAGGCTTTTTCGGTTTGTTTACTATTTTGTGTCCATCCAGTTGTTTCCAGCGCGAATATCAACCATCAGCGGCACACTTAGAGAAACAGCATTTTCCATCACTCGCTTGATCTTAGGCTGCAATTCTTCCCAAGCATCGGGTTCGACTTCAAACACTAATTCATCGTGTACCTGTAGCAATAAATGAGCCGGGTAAGCTTTCAAGACTTCATGTAACTGCGACATGGCGATTTTAATAATGTCAGCACTAGAGCCTTGAATTGGGGCGTTAGCCGCGGCTCTGAGGGCTTGTGCCTCGAACTGATCGCGCAACTTCAGCTTATCGAGTTGAATTTCATCGGGGGAAGTTCCGCGCAGTTTTTTCACCGAATCCGATGAGAAATTAAAGTAGCGTCGTCGTCCTTTGATCGTCTCGACATAGCCATTGGCGATCGCTTCTCGCTGCATCTGTTGGAGATATTCAAAAACGCGGGCGTAACGGGTGTTGAATCGATCGATAAAGGTTCGCGCTTGAACGGTGGTCACTCCGGATTCTCGTGCGAATCGCTGTGCGCCCATGCCATAGATCACACCAAAGTTGATAATCTTACCCAATCGCCGTTCTTCAGAAGTGATGTCTTCTTTTTCTAGCAACAATCGAGCGGTCAATGAGTGAACATCCTCATTGTTCCGATAGGTTTCGAGCAAGACAGGCTCTTGGCTCAGATGCGCCAGAATTCGCAATTCAATCTGAGAATAGTCTGCTGCAACCATCAGCCAGCCTTCTTTGGGAATAAAAGCTTTGCGGATTTGGCGACTAAAGGCTGTCCGAATCGGAATGTTTTGCAGGTTCGGATTCGAGGAAGAGAGGCGACCTGTCGAAGTGACGGCTTGGTTAAAGTCGGTGTGAACGCGATCGGTCTTTGGATTAATCAGGGTTGGAAGTGCATCCACATAGGTAGATTTAAGCTTCGTTAAAGTTCGATGTTCGACAATTTTATCCACCACTGGATGATCACCCTGAAGTTTCTCTAAGGTTGCTGCATCAGTGGAATGCCCTGTTTTGATCTTGCGGGATTTCTTTCGATCGAGTCCCAATTTCTCGAATAGCAATTCGCTTAATTGTTTCGGAGAGCCGAGACTAAACTTTTCTCCTGCGGCTTCGTAGGCTTCGATTTCGATGCGATCGAGGTCTTCTTTCAAGTTCTTAGAAAACTCTTGCAGATACTCACGATCGATTCTGACTCCAGTTGCTTCCATCTCTGCGAGTACTGGTTCAAGCGGCTGTTCGATTTCAATCAGTAACTCATGCAGCGTTGGTAGTACTTCGAGTTCCGATCGCAGTTTTGGCACGAGGTTAAACACACCATAGACATCCATGCCGCAATAGTTCGCAACGGCTGGAATCTCCACTTCTCCAATGTGCTTTCCTTTCGGAACTAAGTCTTCGTAGTCCTGTGCATGAATGCCGAGATAGCGATAGCTCAAATCGCTTAATTTGTGACTCGCTTCGGGATTGAGAATATAGCTTGCTAACATCGTATCGAAGACGACACCTGCAAGTTCGATGCCTTGAAAGCGGAAGACTAAGCGATCGAACTTTGCATTTTGCAATGCTTTCGGATAGTTCACATCTTCGAGAATTGGACGCAAGGCTTCAAGCACGATCGCTTTATCTAAGTTCGTTCCTGAGGTATGACCGATCGGAATGTAAGCCAATGAATCTGATCCAGAATTCCAGCAGCAACCAATTCCAATGAGGTCAGCTTTGATCGGATCAAGATCGCTGGTTTCTGTGTCCCAAGCCACCGGAGTTTTATCGCTCTTATGGGTTTTGAGTTGTTTTGCCAAAGCGTCTAATTTCGCTTGGGTATCAATGATTTGAGGTGCGATCGAGACTGGCTCAAATTTTTCTGCTTTCTCGGTTTCTTCTGCACTAAAGAACCACAGATCATCATCGGCGTATTGAGGAATGATCGGAGCTTGTTTTGCCGCTTGCTTTGACCCTTCTGTTTCAGAAAAGTCTGTTTCGCCGCTCAGTTGTGCTTTCCACTTCTCGATCTTGTTGATGAACGATTTGAATTCCAATCGCTCGATCCAGGATTTAACCTTGTCTTCGTCGAATCCCTGAAGTTTACAATCCTGCGGATCGACCTCTAACGGAACATCTAAATGAATTTGCGCCATCCATTGGGAGTGACGTGCATCTTCGATTCCCGTTTCTAATTTCTTCTTGACGGCTCCTTTGATTTCGTCGATCGATTCATACACTTTCTCCAGCGATCCATAAGTCGTCAGCAATTGAACCGCTGTTTTCTCTCCGATCCCTTTCACACCCGGAATGTTATCGGAAGCGTCCCCACAAAGCGCTTTGAAATCTACCACTTGAGAAGGGAGAACTCCAAGCTTCTCTTTGACTTGCTCAACTCCAAATTCTTTAGGCGGCGGCGCACCTTTTCCATAAGTCGTACTCATGTAGAGGACTTTGATTTTGCCCTCGGAATCGACTAGCTGGAACATATCGCGATCGCCACTCAAAATCCGCACCGTAAAGCCTTCCTGACTCGCTTTTCGCGCCATTGTCCCGATCACGTCATCGGCTTCGTAGCCCTTGGAAATAACGATCGGTAAATTCATCGCCTTCAACAATTCCTGAAGATTCTCTAGATCCGGCATGAAATCTTCAGGCGTTTCTGGGCGACCTGCTTTGTACGTTTCATCGGCTTCGTGGCGATAGGTTGCACCACCGAGATCAAACGCGATCGCTAAATAATCCGGTTTCTCAGCTTCCACAGTTTCAAGTAACGCCTTGAGGAAGCCATAAGAAACGCTCGTTGGAATTCCAGTTGAAGTGCGTAAGCCACCATCGCGACCTTTCGCAAACGCAAAATAGGCGCGGAATGCGAGAGAATGACCGTCAACGAGAACGATTTTGGGAGAAGAAGTAGCGCTCAAAATACCGATCGGGGAATGAAGACAGATTCCATTGTAGCGACCCGTTGCAGATTCAATCCTCTACTCAGGAAATGCTTTTATAATCGCGATCGCAGTTCTCGAATCGCAACTCCGCTTCCCCGCTCTGCCGCATCTTCTAAGCATTGAAACGCGAGCATTTTCACATCAATATTAGGAAAGAATCTACTCTTGGCTTTCAGCACATATTCATCGTTTTTCAATTGATGAATCGAGAATCGTCCTTTTTTGAATAACCACACCTCTGGAACTCGATACGGTAGATAATCTTCCGCAGCACTGTAGGTGGTCACATCAATTTCAATCACTAAATCCGGTGGTGGCTCACTTTGCCAATCAATCCGATTTTTTCCAACCGCTGCTTGCCAGTTATCGATATAGAAGCAGTAATCCGGTTCGATTCCCGATGATTCAGGAATGTCCATCGTAATTGGCGTGAAGGCTTCATAATTTCGGTCTTCACTGTCGAGCAATGCTTCCACAACTCGTGCAAGTAGATGGGCTTCTCGACCGTGGCGGGGCATCGGACTCATCAGTAAAATCTCTCCATCGCGAAACTTAATTCGAGGAATCGATTTATCCCCTCGACTGTCCCGCAGCACACAATAGTCTTGCCATGTTCCTGGCATTCGCACGACTGTACCCGGCGGAAGTTGAATTTTGTTTTGTGAAATCACAGCGTACATCACAAAGCCTCAATAATGCAGGTATTCAATCATAACCGATGCAAAGTTTGGGCGAAGTTAGAGGGTGTTTTAAAAGTAGCCGTTGATTGCATTCACCCGCCCTGAGCTAAACCTCCGGGCTAACCGAGGAAAGCCCCCTCAACGGGACTAAGCGCCGCAGAAATTGCAATTTAGCCTGCTTTAGCAGGGTTGCGCCCATTAGCCCAGAGGTTTAGCTCAGGGCGGGATCGAACCGTAGCGAAGTGTCCTTAAATACTTTTCAAACGTCCTCTTAGAGAACACGATCGCTAATTTGAAGCTGCCACAGTACTACCGGATTCTTCAAACACCGATCGCCAAGCCGCATAACCTTGAGCGCTCAAATGAATTCCGTCTGTCGTGTATTCCGATAAAATTTGTCCATCGTGATCGACGAATTGAGAAAACAAATCGAGAAAAGAAATCCCTGATCGCTCGGCGATCGCTTTTAGCTGCTGATTGATTCCCGCAATTTGATCGTTTGGAATGCGAGGCGATCGGGTCGGTAAAATCGACTGCAACACAATTTTCGCGTTCGGGTGCATTGCTTGAAGTTGTGCAATAATCCGCTGAATGTTCCACACAATCTCAGTATCACTTGCGCCCATTTTCAAATCATTCACGCCTGCCATTAGATAAATCTCAGACGGTCGTGTGTTCGCTAAATCGGGAAGCCGCGTCAAAATATTCCAGGTTGTGTCACCTGAAATGCCCTGATTGAGCCAGATTTGAGAGGACTTTAATCGATCGACTGGAAACCACAAACTCAGAGAATCACCTAGGAGAATCGACAGATCTCGATCGCTATTCCGTCTTGCAACTGCTCTCGATTCCATCGCCAACAGTTTCCGCCACTGTTCATACGTCGGCTGTACGGCTGCATCTTGCCAAACCTCTCGAAAACTATCGCTCGGCAATCGAGTATAAAGCTTACCAACTCGCAGAGCCGCTAATCGTTGTAGATAAAGTTGCCCACCGGATTGAGGCATCGATCGGGCTGAATCTGTCGCGATCGAAAACTCAGGTTGCGCGATCGATTCCACAGGCGCAACTGTGCGAGTCGTCGGAATCGTGCTAAGCATCAATGGCGACAAGCTTGGAGTAGCAGCTTGCGGATCTGCTACAGGTGCCGGGAACTTTTCGAGCAGGGAGAGCGCCAGAGGAGACGAAGCGAACGTCGAAAGAACGGCAAATGTAAAGGCTGTAGAGGATGACATAGACGATCGGATAAGGGCTGTTTATCCTTAACGTGATAAATATCACACACTCAGGATCGTTTCGCAATCCTCAGACAGACTTTTGTCTAAATTTTTGTCTATCTTGAGTAGGAAATTTCTAGAGCAGCCCGCGATATCGAATAAACACTAGAATCACAGCCCAAGATCCCAACGCCACTTTGATCGCGACCAAGATATTCAAAATCGGCAACATTCCCCCACTGAACAACTCCCCTAGTTGTCCATGCGGCAATTCATACCCCGCTAGTGTCACGATCGACAACACAATAAACACCAGCACCGACACCTTTTCCCAAGTCGCCGCCTTCCACCGTTGATATACGCCCTGCATCCATTCCGGTGAAGAAGTCATCGCCACAAGCCCGATTGCAGTTCCACCTGCGACTCCAGCCGCAAATCCACCGCCCGGACTGAGATGTCCTCGAATCGCAAGTTCGATTCCGACTAATGCCGCGATCGTCGCTCCTAATCGCGCCAACAGAATCGAAGTTTCATCGGTGAACTGGCGCACTTGGCTTAAAGGTCGTTCGTTTGCCAGTAAGTAACTTGCGCCCATAATTGCGATCGTAAACACAATCACTTCAAAAATCGTGTCATACAACCGATTTCGCAAAATGATTCCAGAAACAACATTCGGCACACCGCTATCTTTTAGCACCGCATCCACGATCGAATAGGGCAACTGAGGCATTGGATCAACGAGCAGCACCATTTTGAAAAAAAACACTACTCCTGCTGCGATATAAACCCAGATCACGAGTGCACCTCCAGTTGAGTTGGATTGAGATAGCGGATATCAGCTTCGCCGAGTTCTGGTTGCAGAATTTCGTAAAGGCGGTGGAGTCGAGTGGTCGTGTGATATGCGCTCGATCGCACACAGGTTGCATGAATTTCTTTGCTCAATAACGCTTGCTGCAAACTTTCATGATCCGAATACAACACTAATTCAACTCGTAGATGCCACGGTTTAAAGATTTTGCGGAATTTTTCAGCGACTTCTTGGAACTGTGGATCGGCTTGGCTCCCTTCGACAATACCCAGCCGAAAAACTAACGACGATCGCACTGCAACTGCATAGAGAGAAACCGCTAACAATGTTCCCACTAAGGCTTCGGTCAATGCCACATCTGCTGCACCTAACACTGTATAAACTAACGCCGAGACTGCTCCCAAAATTCCTCGGATCACGAGTGCATGATACGGATTCACCTGGAATACGAGCATCGAAGCTGCGATCGGGATTAATGCTGTCATCACATAGATATAGCTATCCATCCACATTCCTCCGCGCGATCGCGAGATTTGCCACAATCTGCCGACTCGAACAGTTCGCTAACACATATCCAAGCATCGTATTCCAAAGCGCTAAAGACAAGATCGCTAGAATCAACAGCGGTAATTCTCTCGGACGCTGAAGCAGTAAGCCGAAAATGATCGCGATCGAGCCTAACGTATCAGATACAGATAGATTGTGCAGCTTGAATAACACCGATCGCGTTCCGAGTAGAAACGAAGTTCCCCAGAACCAAAAGATCAATCCGATTCCAATAGAAACATAGGTTAATAGATCAATCATGCGTCCCCCAACTGCTTCAGAATATGTGCTAACAACATAAATCCAGCATTACCAACCGTCAGAATAATCACACCCACGACTCCGATCATCCAATCATCTCGCAGCACCGACACGAGTAGAATCATCACCGCCGCTTTGGTTGAAACACTCGACAACGCCAACATCGTCTGCCAGATGTCTTCATCTTTCCAAGCTTGATAAATTGGAATTAACATTGCCGCGATCATGGCGAATAGAACAAGGTTCAAAATCATGATTCTTTCCTCGGTGTGACGTGATGCACTTCGTACCAACCTTCATCGAGATAGTTTAGAACAGTCGTTTTGGGCGTAAAGGTAATCAAGAAAATATCAAGAAAAATCAGTCCCCGCGATCGACCCGATTTCACCCGCTCCATCACAATTTCTTCTTCGGTGTGCGGCTTTAGAATCAGTTCCACCGCCTCTTTATAAGCTTGTGGAATTGCCAAAATGATTGTTCCAAGCGATCGCAGCAAGCTTTTCAATCGTTCTGGAGGCGTAGACGGACGCGGGAGAACAAGCGCGATCGCGACTCCAATTAGAATGTTCAGCCAACCAAAATTTGCAGTCAGTAATAACCAAATAGTTAATCTCAAGATAAAGTGCCCGATCATGCAAATGCCCTCCAGAACCAAAACAGCAAAATCATGGTCAAGCTCATCATTCCGACAAGATGATCAAAGTACTCGAAAGTGCGAGGAAGCTTCACGTTTAATCGTTTGAAAACTGCTAGATAAGCAATCCAACCGAGGAAGATCGTAATCAAGGGTTTTGCAATGTTCTCTAGACTATAGGCTTCGTAATACACTACATTTGCAACCACTAAACCGCCCAGTAAGAGCGCGATCGCTGCCCAAAATCCTCTCCGAAGCGGTTTCGCATCACTGATGGTCTGATGTGGCAGAAAGATAAATTTAGCAAACGAAATCGCGGTTCCTAATGCTGCGATGTTCATTCCGATCACTTGCCAGGGTAAGAGGTTTTTCATGGTGAGTACTTTTGCCCCGAAGCCTGACAGCAAAGGAAATCCAGAGATCGAGAAACTTGCGATCGCCAATGCAATCCAAACCGATCGTGGGATCGGTTGCTGTTGTAATTCCTTTAAGTTCCGACTCGGTAACACTCCAGTAATCAAAAACAAGGAAGACTTTACCAATCCATGTGTGAGCGCATAAAATCCCCCAACTTCCGGTGCTGCTAAGATAAATCCCAACTGTGAAACGGTGTGAAATGCCAGAATCCGCTTCGTATCTTTCTCGAACACCGCGTAAAACACACCCAATAACGCAGTTGCAACTCCGAAGATTCTAACGATCGGATCAACTTCTTCGAGAAACAACGCGCATCGAACTAACGGCAACACCGCCGCTTTCACCACGACACCGGACATGAGTGCTGAAACTGGCGCTTCTGACTCCGAATGTGTCATCGGCAACCACAGTCCAGATGCAAAAATCCCACCTTTTACTGATAGTCCTAAAAATATCAATGCCAATGCTTCTGGAGGTGCGCCACGCAAGCCAGCAAAATCAAATGAATGATGGGTTTGATAAACCAGCACTGCCCCAACCAAGTAGAACAGCATGGCAATGTTACTGACAAAGAGATAGCGCAATCCGACCCAAATGGATCGATCGCTTCTCGGATAAGCAATCAGCAAAAACGAGGCAATACTGAGAACTTCTAACGCGACATACAAACTAATAAAGTCTGAACATGCTAATGCTGCATTAATACTGCCGTGTAGAATCAGCGTTTGAGCATAAAAGAAGGTTGTCTTATTCGTGCCCCAACAGTAGATCAGAACTGCGATCGTCACCAGCGCATTTGTGATGATAAAGAATCCCGCCAGTGGATCGAGCACCAAGCTCACTCCAAAATGATCGAGCAATCTTAAATCAATTGGGGTCTGCGATACAAAAAGCTGAACTGCATAAGCTGCCGAAAACAGTGCTCCGAGCATTGCCAACACTCGATCGAGCCTTGGCAGCAGATAAATCATAAAGCCCACCACAAACGGAAAGGCAATCCAAATCAGGGTTAGTTCTGTCATGGTTTTATGGGGTATTGCTTTTCTCGATTTCGCTTACTTCTAGGGTGGGATTGTCCTGTGACAGCTTCATCACTCCCACTAACATCAACGCTTGAATCGAGAGACCAATCACGATCGCGGTTAAAATCACCGCTTGTGGAACCGGATCAGCAAACGCCCCTTTCGGCTCACCGCCCACGATCGGTGTAAACACCCCTCCCCGCGCTGCTACCACCACGTAATATGCAATCACTCCACTACTCATCACATCCATCGAAATGATTTTCATGATCAGATTCTTTTTGAGGATGATGCCGAAAAAACCAATCAAAATAGTGGCAAACACAAACGCTTCCAACACGACGCTTCCCCCAACAGCTTTTGTACGGCAAGACACGACAAGCTGAGCAAACCTGTTTCCAATTGAAACGAAGGTTGCTAAGACTCCATAACGTTGATAGATTTATTTCAATCTTTAGCTGTCAGCTATGAGTTATCATACCTAATCGCTACCGTTGAGACTATTCGCTTTTCGGTTAAGGTTGTATAGATTCTAAGCAATAGCTAAGAATGATCAGCAAGCCAGGTTTCCAAGTCCTGCAAATTTGAGAACTCAAATAAGGCATCAGCGAGTGATTCGAGTTGTTCGATCGATAAAGCGTTAATCTGCGATCGCACTTCTTCCGGTAACTCTCCAAACTGCCGCGTTAAGAGGCGTAGAATCAATGCAATCTGCCCTTCTTGCAGTCCCTCTTGTCGTCCCTCTTGTCGCGTGACTTGTTCCCATTCCAAAAATGCCTGTGAAAACGCCATGAATGCCTCCTGTTGGGAAAATCCTTCAATCTCGCCTAGTTCGATTTTAACTTTCCAGTTTGCCAAAATTCAGTGAAGCAGATGAAGGAGTAATTTAACAAATCTATCTCAAGAGCGTTTAATTTTCTTTCACTCAGGCTCTATTGGTAGTTTTGTTGCTACGGATTCAAGCATGAGTGAGTTTCTTTCGGTGTTAGAGCAGTTTTCCCGATCGCACATTTTAGTGATCGGGGAAGCGATGCTCGATCGCTATCTTTACGGTGATGCAACTCGCTTATGCCAAGAAACTCCGGTTCCTGTGGTGACGCTTTCTCAAACGATCGACCAACCCGGAGGAGCCGCGAACACTGCAATGAATCTGCAAAGTTTAGGGGCAGAAGTCACATTGCTTTCGGTCGTGGGCGAAGATTGGGAAGGAATGCGGCTTCAGCGAGTTCTACCAGGAATTCAAGGAATTTTTACAGCAAGCGATCGCACAACGCTTACTAAACAGCGGGTCATGAATGGCGATCGCTTGTTACTCAGATTCGATCAAGGCACCACAGCCGCTTTAAGCACAGAACTAGAAAACAAGCTCATTACCGAACTGAGAACTCATTGGAATCACTATGATGCGATCATCATTTCGGATTATGGGTATGGAATTTTAACCGATCGCATCATTAATACAATTCACCAACTTCAGCAACACCATCCGAAAATACTCATTGTTGATGCAAAGAATCTCATTAACTATCAGCACTTAGATGTGACTGCGGTTAAACCAAACTATCAGCAAATGTTGAATCTATTGAATCAAGAAGATATCAATTTCTCTAGAATTCAGTTCGTGAAACACAATGCGGCAGAAATCTTAGAGAAAACTGGAGCAAAAATTGTTGCGGTGACACTTGATCGAGAAGGTGTAATTTTGCTGCAACGCGATCGCGCTCCGTACCAAATTCGCGCAAATCCCGCTTGTCCCACTCAAACAATCGGCGCGGGTGATACCTTTACAGCTACATTCGCGATCGCATTAACGATCACAAACAATTCAACGATCGCCGCAGAACTTGCAGCAGCAGCAGCAGCGATCGTGGTACAAAAACCGGGAACGGCTCGCTGCACACTCGAAGAACTTCAATCAATGTTTAACCATGTCTTGGAACCAAGCTAAAAATCTACTCTGCATTCGACTTGATACGATCGGGGATGTCTTGATGACCACTCCCGCATTTCGAGCACTCAAGGACTCAATGCCGGATCGTCGCTTAACCTTGCTGACTTCTTCGGCAGGAAGTGTGATCGCGCCTCTGATTCCCGAAATTGATCACACGATCATCTATGATTCTCCCTGGCTCAAAGCGACCGCGCCACGAGAATCCCCCAAACCTGAATACGAAATGATCGAGCTACTGAGACAACATCAGTTCGATGGTGCCATCGTGTTCACCGTCTATAGTCAGAATCCCTTACCATCGGCATTTATGTGCTACATGGCAGGAATTCCGCTAAGATTGGCGCACTGTCACGAGAATCCCTATCAATTGCTCACCGATTGGATCAAAGATCCAGAACCCGATCGCGGAATTCGGCACGAGGTTCAACGCCAGCTTGATCTCGTTGCTGAAATTGGGGCAACCACTGAGAATCAGAAGTTATCGATGCGAATTGCACAGAAAGATCGCGATCGTGTTTCTCAGCTTCTAAGTTCGATGAATTTGCCGAAACAATGGATTGTCATTCACACTGGGGCAACGGCTCCCTCTCGGAGATACTCGATCGAACAATTTGCGATCGTGGCGGATCAACTCATTCTTGAACATGACTGTGCGGTTATTTTTACCGGAACTACGCTTGAACTCGATATCGTCGCTCAGATTCGATCGAGAATGCAGGCGGAAGCTCATTCGCTGGTTTGTCAATTGAACCTGAGCGAATTAACCGCACTGATCGAACTTGCACCCGTTCTGATTTCAAATAACACGGCTCCCGCTCACATTGCCGCCGCAGTCGGAACACCCGTTGTAGACTTATACGCTTTGACCAATCCACAACATACTCCTTGGCAAGTTCCGCACCGATTGTTATTTCAAGATGTACCTTGTAAGTACTGTTACAAAAGTATTTGCCCGGAAGGACATCATCATTGTTTAGCGCAAGTTGCTCCAGAAACGGTTGTGAAAGCAGCGTGTGAACTGCTCGAAGAAGCGGCACGAACCCTGGAAATTTCGGCTTAGATCCCATTCGCAAAAGTAACTATTCCTTCGGACACTTTTTGATTATCACTTCTGACAGATGGGTAACTTCGACTCAAATTGATACTCTCTAGTTGTGAGCTAAAAACTTTAGGAGAAACTGATTATGAATCTTATCGCTTGGATTATTTTAGGACTGATTGCAGGTGCGATCGCGAAAGCAATTTACCCCGGCGATCAAGGCGGCGGCATTCTCGGAACAATTATTTTGGGTATCATCGGTGCATTTGTGGGTGGTAGCCTCTACACCTTCTTGACGACAGGGGCGCTGAATTTGACCGCTGCATCTTTGAGCTTTGGTGGTATTTTGATCGCAGTCTTGGGCGCGATCGTGGCAATCTTCCTTTGGGGTCTGTTGACTCGTCGTGCAGCGTAGTTTCGGCGATCGTCTCGAAATTCGATAGAAGTCGGTGCAAAGTTCCTGGCTCAAGATTTTGCACCTCTTCAAAAGACAACCGCTTTCTCTAAAGCTAGAGAAAGCGGTTGTGCATTTATAACTATTTAGTTTTCGATAGCCTGTTGTTCGATCTACTCTCCCTTCGGTTTCGCTTTATTCACTCGCAATTGTCGCCCCATCCATTCCGCGCCATCCAACTCAGAGATTGCGGCATCCTCCTGGGCATCTTGTTCCATTTCGACGAAAGCAAAGCCCCGCATTCGTCCTGTTTCTCGATCGGTTGGAAGCACAACGCGCTTCACTTCACCATATTCGGCAAATACGGTTTTGAGGTCGTCTACGGTCGCTTGGTAAGAAAGATTTCCAATGTAAATGGTCATGGGAATATCCGAAACGAAGAGCAAATCTGGATTGAGTTGACGATCGAGCCTCAGAATTTTTCCCCATGCTGTTGCTGCAAAGAGCGATTTCAGAATTGGAACTGTCTTCTGGCTCGAAGTGTCAGAAATCCACTCTGATCATCTCTTGTTTCTTTGCATTATTTTTGTTTTGCTGACTACATCTTCATAAAAATATCCAATTTTCTATATTAAATTTGTGCATCTTTAGGTTAATTTGTTTTTTATAAAAATCGAGGGTGGGGCTGTTCAAGTTAAGGTTGCTTTCTCAAACAGCCCACCAGTTTAGTACCTGAACAGTCCCACACCCTGAACCTTGTAGCCAGTAGGTTCTAAGATTTTCTGAGCGGCTTGCTTTCCAGAAATCGTCGCGCCTTCCATACTATCGATGTAGTCTTGCTGAGTATAACTACCTGCTAAGAAGAAGTTCTCGATCGGTGTTTTCTGCGAAGGTCGGAACGGATCTTTTCCCGGTTCTTCTCGATACAGCGATTGAGCCAGTTTCACAACGTTGTACCAAGTCATATTCAACTCACGCGAACTGGGAAACAGATCGTGAATCTGTTTCAAGGCGTGTTTTGCGATGTCTTCATTGCTCATCGGCACAAAGGGATCGCCCGGTGTGAGAACGACCTGCATGAGCGAACCTTGCCCTTCACGGTAATAGTCTTTCGGACTGGTCAGGGCGAGATCAGCAAAACAAGAGAAATCCGCATCGGAACTATAAAGTAAGTTATCCATTCCTGCGGCTCGTTCTACTTGATTGCGAGCTTCTGAATCGTGCAATTCCGTCACCCAGCCATCAAAGCGCATTTGAACCGTAGCAACGGGAACTGCTTCGAGTTTGTAAATGTTGTCAAACTCTTTGATACTGCGCCATTCTTGCGGTAAGAGTCGCTGAATTCCTGGCACATCACAAGCGGCGAGGTAGACATCAGCGGTGATTACTTCTTCGGTGTCACCGTTGGCGATCGCTAACCCAGTCACTTTCGCATTCTGTCCCTCACCTTCAAACAGAATTCGCCGCGTTTGTCTGCGGGTATGAATCTTACCGCCTTTCGCTTCGATGTAATCTACGATCGGTTTATTCAACTGTTCCGCAGGCGATCCCGACAGCATATTCAATTTCGATGCTTCCGTTTTCGCCGCGAACATCATAAAAATAGTCAACATACACCGAGCCGAGATGTTTTCGGTATCGATAAATCCGAGTGCTAACGCGATCGGGTCCCACATTTTTTTGAGGCTATTTTGAGAACCGCCGTGACTACGGAACCAATCTGCGAAGCTGACATCATCTAGAGCGCGAATCATCTTCATCGCGACATCATAGTTGATCAGTCCCGGAACGATTGGACTTGTGCCCAGCGCGATTGCGTTTTGTAATTTGTCCTGAAGCGTCAACTGTCCAGTTGTGAAAAACGCTTTTAATCCATGAAACGGCGCACCGAGGAGAAACCGGAAATCGAGTTGCCCTAACTGTCCGCCGCGATTCACAAAGGTATGAACATGAGCTTTTGGCAGCAATTCCTGGTACGCACCGACTTTTTCCATCAGAGCGAACAGATTCGCGTAATTGTTGAAGAAAACGTGCAAGCCCATTTCGATATGGTTGCCATCGGCATCAATCCAACTGCCGACTTTGCCCCCGACAAACGATCGAGCTTCAAAGATTTCCACTTCGTGACCCGCATCGACTAATTCCACAGCGGCGGCTAACCCTGCCAAACCCGCACCAACGATCGCAACACGCATTCTACAACCCTACATTTCGCGACTTTCTTAAGAAATTTTAACGCGCTTTGTGTGCGAGAAAACCGAAATCGAGGCATTCTAACGGGGTCGATTTTGTTCCAGGTTGTATGCTCAAACGTTTGAGATGGTTCATGCTCGGTGTGTTGATGAGTTGTAGCCCGCTGCCGACTCGGATTGTTGAATATACACCAGCGCGTCCGGTTGATCCGACTCCATACGAGAAAAAAGGCTACCGTTCAGGCATTCCCGCAGATCAACTGCCGCCAAAATCAGAGATTAAAGTGCCGCGTACCGTTGTGGCAAAACCCGGTCAGAAGCTGTCTGAAGACGATTTGAGTACTTTACTCAGTCAAGCGGAAGATCGAGCGATCGGAGCGGAAAGTTTAGCGCGATCGGCACAGTCGAAAGAAGATTGGAGTTTGGTGATCGATCGATGGAAATTAGCGATCGACATTCTCAAACCTGCGGCGCAAATTCCGCGTGTGCGGCAAGCGTTATCAGAGTATCAGCGAAATTTGTCTGAGGCGCAGATTCAGGCGAAGACGAATCCTCGGCAATTGGAGTTAGATGCTCGATCGACCAGCAATGGTATTCCGTTGACGGTGCAATCTACAGCTTCCCCGTCACCTTCGCCATCAGGATCGCCGTCACCATCACCATCGCCGTCAGGATTGCCGTCACCTTCCGCATCACCGTCGCCGGAATCCAAATCAAATTGATCGGTTTACCCGACGACCGTAGAGACGCGATTAATCGCGTCTCTACCCGGATTTACGCGATCGACAACCCAAATTTACGCGATTGATCATCAAATCAACGAATGGCTGGGCAATCCATCGATACTGACCTGATTATTATCTTTCCAATATTTCTCCAAACCTGCCTTCCCTTTCTTCTCTGCCCAATTGATCAACGTCTCTCGATCGCCGACAAATTCATACAGTGGCACACCGCTCCCGCACGAAGTCGAAACCGATTCAATCTGAAGCAAAACAATCTGTCGCGCGCCTGGAACCGACTCAAAGCATGGATAAAGCGCGTCCCACTTCTCGTCACAGGGTCGAATCACAAACCCTGTCCCATACAGCCTCAAAATCACAGGCTTGCCTTCAAAGCTGCAAAACATAATCGTCATGCGACCGTTTTCCAGCAGATGAGCGCTCGTTTCATTACCGCTTCCAGTTAGATCAAGATAAGCCACCGTCTGATGATTCAAAACTCGAAACGAATTAATCCCCTTCGGTGAAAGATTAATCCGTCCCGCGATCGGGGCTGTTGCCGTGAAAAAAATGTGTTGTTTCTCGATAAATTGCTGGAGCGCGTCTGATAATTCCGGGTAGAACTTTGCCATGTTAAGCATAGTGAACGATGAGCGGTTCAAACGGTAACACTCTTTAGTTTCGTAAACCGCTCATTGTTACCATTTTTAGTAACCGCTGACTTCATGTCCGGTTGCGGTGATCGCCTGCTTAAAAGTTTCCTCTGAGGCTTTCGCTTCAACGGTTACAGTCTTCTGCTCCAAATCAATCTCAACTTTTGCATCAGGTTCATGCGTCAGAATCGTGTCTTTGATGTCTTCTGCCGCTTCGGGACTGTCCAAGGTCGGAACGTGTAGTTTTAACGCCATAACAAGTGACTCATAACAACACTTTCAATGCTGTTTCGATCCCCGATCGTTTCACCCCTGCTAGAGATAGATTTTGTTGCAGAATATTTAGCTCTGCAACTGTTTCCAACGCGCTTGGAGATCTTCGATCGTATAAACCGCCCGAAACTTCAAGCCCTGCTGTTGATAAAATTCCGCTCCGCCTTGTTGTCGATCGACGAGCGAAATCACTTCCTCGACGCGATACCCCGCATCGCGTAATCGATCGACCGCTTTCATCGCAGATTGTCCCGTCGTCACCACATCTTCAAGCACGACAACCGGACTACGTTCGGGTAAAGTCAATCCTTCAATATAAGCTTGTGTTCCGTGTCCTTTCGCCTCTTTACGAACGATCAGAGCCGCGATCGAGCGACCTTCATAAACTCCAACCACACTCGTAGCGGTCACGATCGGATCAGCTCCTAACGTCAATCCTGCGACTCCAACCGTTTCCGCATCGAGCATCGAGAGCAACACTCGCCCCACTGCTAACGCACCTTGAGGATGGAGCGTCACTTGCTTTCCATTAATGTAGTAAGTGCTGCGTTGTCCAGAAGAAAGCAGAAAATCGCCTTCTCGGTATGCCCCGACACAGAACAAATCGAGCAATCGATCGCGGACTTCATCAATTGGAGCAGTCGCCCAGGGAAATGATTTGCTATCAAACTTAGTCACATTTGTCATATCAGGGCAAACTAATGAATATTACGTGGCAAAAAGTATAGATTTGGTTAAATTCATCACATCGATCACGAAATATACGGAGTCGATTCATCGAATCACCGAATCTAGCTGTCACCCTTTAGCCAATCATTGAGGATAAAGACTATGGGCGCTAGGATCAAGAGCCTAATCTGCACATTTGGATTAAGTGCCGTGTCGAGTTTGATTGCCATGTCCGCAACGGCGCAAGAGGCAACGTCTCCAGTATTTCGACCCCGTGAAACGATTCCGAACGAGATCAATCGCACATTTTTCGGATCGCTGGGTGAATTCTCCGATCGCAATCCTTTACGATCGACCCAAACGATTATCGGAACTCCCTTCGGATATCCTGAAAACCAGATTTCGCGGGACGGTGAGCGGATTCATCGTCTCTACGTCGATTTGTTGAATCAACAGGTTTCGAGCGATCCACTGATTCGGACTGCGGATTTACCGAACCCGTTTAATCTCTCAGTGCAGACCCTACCCGATGCGGGGAATCGGGTGATGGGGAGCGAATTCGCGATCGAACAACCGTTATCGCCCCAGTTTCCAGTCCAACCCCCTCGCCCAACTCAACTGCTCCCCCAACGGTTTTAGAGAATGTTTGAAGAGTATAAATAGCTGCTTCGCTTCGTTGCACTCCCGCCCTGAAATGGAATTTCGGGCTAATCGTAGAAAGTCTACTGAAGTAGACTAGGAGCTAGTTTCAAGTTCTTAGTCCTTTGAAAAGGACTTTCGCCGATTAGCCCGAAATTCCATTTCAGGGCGGGACATTGCAACGAACGATACTCTTTAAACGTCCTCTTAAATTTTCCATAGCGATACAGATCACCCCTAAATTGCTCTGTATCGCTGCAAATTCGATCTAAAGATATTTTTTCAGCAGCAATCCCAATTTCTCTTTCGCAGCACCAGAAATCTGATCTTTCGGAGTCAAAATCGCATACTTCAAAGCCGAATGTGCTTCAGATCCAGGCGAATTTTCTGCCAATCGCTTCACCGTTTCTCGAATCACTTTCTGAGCATTCATTGCATTGCGCTGAAGATTAGCAATCACCATCTCGACTGTCACGCTATCGTGATCGGGATGCCAGCAGTCGTAGTCCGTCACCAGTGCCAGAGTTGCATAAGCAATTTCCGCCTCTCGCGCTAATTTTGCTTCCGGGAGGTTTGTCATTCCAATCACCGACGCGCCCCAACTGCGATGCAAATTCGATTCCGCTTTCGTCGAAAAGGCAGGACCTTCCATACATACGTAAGTCCCACCCCGATGTAAGTTCACGTTCTCTAAATCGAGACTGTCAACCGCATCACCCAACACGTTTGCAAGTTTGAGACAAATCGGATCACCGAAAGCGACGTGCGCCACAACCCCATCACCGAAGAACGTTCCAATGCGGTGAATCGTTCGATCGATAAATTGATCCGGTATCACCATGTCCAACGGTTTCGCTTCTTCTTTCAACGATCCAACCGCCGAAGCCGAAATCAAATACTCGACTCCTAAACTTTTCATCGCGTAAATATTGGCGCGAAACGGCAATTCTGACGGCAATAAATGATGATGGCGACCGTGACGCGCCAGAAACGCCACGCGAGTTTGATCAAGCGTTCCGACAATCAACGCATCTGACGGAGAACCGAATGGAGTCTCGATCGACAATTCTTCCACGTCTTTGAGCGCGTCCATTTTGTAAAGACCACTGCCGCCAATGATGCCAATTTTGATTTCAGACATACTGCTTTCTCGCTCGAATACGCGCTTATTTTAGTGCGATTTATTTTTATGTTGCGTGGTATCTGCTTTTTCTTCAGTTTTTCAATCTTTTTTGCTGCAATCCTGAACTGTTGCATTTACAATCTGTGTGTGAATTTGTGCGGTTTGAACTATGTCAGATGTGTTGCCTCTGCGGATGATTATCTATCAGCTTTTATTTATTGTTTTAGCGATCGCCGTTGAAGCCTTAGTACTACAAAAATATTTAGGAATCGGTAGAAAATCTAGTATTCAGTATGCGTCTACCGCGAATTTGCTCTCGACGGTGGTCGGTTGGTTTGTCTTTTTTATTAGCGTCCCTTGGATGCCCGCACCGTTACGACAGCAAATTATTACGTATATCTTTTTTGATGAAACGAATAATCCGCCGTTACTGGTCGGACTCGCGTTTTTGATGTTTTTAGGAACGTTTATTATCAAGCTGCAAAGTTTGAATTGGCTTGATCTGATTCTGGAAGGAAAGCCCGTAGTGGTGAGCGAAGTTCGCGATCGCTCAAAATTTCAAGGTCGAAAAGCTCAGCGTCAACCGTTTGCAGATGTTCCGAATCGGGCGCTGGCAGTGCTTTGGGCGAATGCCGCGAGTTTTACAGTTATCTCAATCTTTATTTTTATTCGGACATTTTCAGAACAGCCTGTGTTGTTTTAGGGGCAGAATCGATGCTGTGGATGAATGAAGTTTTTAAGCAGATTCGCGATCGCGTCAAGCCACCACAGTGGGCATCTTGGCAGACGCTATTATTTCTAAGTATTTTTAGTGTGATCGTCGCGGCTCTCACCACATCGCCACAACCGCAAATTGCCCAACGCATCATTTCTTCGTTTGGCTGGGTGTTCTTGATCCTCAGCGTTTGGTGGTTTGTGTATGAGAAGCCCGTAAAAGAGAAATTAACCGTCTACGATCTGTTTCTAGGTCCTTGGATCGTCGGGGCGTTGGTGTGCGTTTATCTGTTTGGCACGATCGAAAATAACGTTCCTTCTCAGACCGCCTTTATCAGTTGGCCCCCCATTTCTTCGATCATTTGGGCATCTCCGAAGTTTGTCAAATCAGACCCCAGCACGAAAAGCCCAGTCTACGCGAATCCGACCAAACCGAAGCGCCAAGACATTATTTTGGTTTTGTTAGCAAATTTGGTGATTAGCTGCTGGTTCCAGTTCTATTTCCAAACCCAAGATTGGCTGACGACGAATCAAGGATTACGAGCGGAAGATTTTTCGCGTAGCTCATTCGTGTGGCAGCCGCAGCGATACGATCGAGCAACGGTGCTGTCTCGTGGAGCCGATATTCTCAATCTTGCGGCTCAAAATGTCCGTACTGAACTTGAAGGCAAGCCCTGGGGACAAGTCGAACGCTGGCTAACCCAACTCGATCAGCAAGTTCCTAGATTGAGACAGCAAGTCCGGAACGAATTACCGCGATCGCCTGAAACTGATTTGTGGACGCTAAATGCTCAAGTCACTTCTGCGGCATACGATTTACAGCTTCAAGCCCTATCGAGCCGTCCGAATTCGCGTCGAGAAGGCTACGAACTGACCCGCACTTGTCGGATTACACAAGTGGGCAGACCTGGAGCGGCTCCAGAATTCAGGTTCAATGAACAAGCTCCTCCTGCGACCGCTCCAAATCGTCAGCAAATTGTTGCAACGGTGCAATGTGGCGCGATCGATCCAGTCAGACGAATTGAACCGAGTCGATCGTAGGTTCTTCGGGCAAAATGGGGAATCCCCAGTGTGATTTTCCATAGGAGAATGGCGATGAGTGAAGCGGTGTATACGGTTGGCGGCACTTTTACGCGGATTAACGCGATCGCGTCGAATGTATTTCGAGAAGTGATTCGCGATCGCGTTCTTTATTTGATTGGACTGTATGCAGGCGGCTTAATGTTGGCAAGTCGCCTTTTACCCGAAGTCGCTGCTGCAACCGAAGACAAAATCTTTCTCGATCTAGCCCTCGCAGCGATGCCTGTTCTGGGTTTAATCATTTCGATCTTCGTGGGCACTGTCTTAGTCAATAAGGAAATTGAAAAGCGAACCGTTTTTGTACTGATTGCAAAACCTGTGACTCGTGCAGAATTCATCATCGGTAAGCATTGGGGACTGTCAGCGGTATTAGCCGTTTTGATCACAGCCATGAGCGCGATCGCAATTTCGCTTTTATTCGTGCTCAAGATTCCATTTTCGCTACCGAATCTGTTGATTTCATCGGGATTCCTATTTCTGCAATTGTCGCTTGTAAGCGCGATTGCGATTCTCTTCAGCGTTTTCACAGGCTCTCTACTCGCGATGATGCTGACCTTTGGCGTTTACCTAATGGGACAACTGAGCCAGGACATCGTGAAGTTTGGCAGATTGACGAAAAATCCATCGATCGAAACGTTCACTCAAGGCTTGTATCTTGTGCTGCCTGATTTAGCGCGGCTCGATTTGAAAAATCAAGCGGTTTACAACTTGATTCCATCGTCGTCTGTTTTGCTCGGTAGTGTCTTGTACGCAGCGCTTTACATTGCCTTTACGTTATCGATCGCGTCGCTTATTTTTTCACGGCGGGAATTCTGATCTTCATACTTGCGTAGGAATTATTAAGGCTTTGGTTAAGCTCACCGCTGATCCGTTCTGACTTCTCAGTAGATCTCGGTAGGATGGTGAGCAAGAGAAAATTCCCTACCCGGATTCCGTGACGTTTCAACCGAGAGCGCTGCATGACTCTGCATCTGCATCTACACCAGACGATTCGAGGCAACGCGATTAGCGCCTCTTTGCGGCAAGTCTTTACCGAGTCGGATTCCTGTGCGACCAATCAGCTTGCAGCAGAACTCTGGATCGAGCGCTTTCTCAATCATTTAAATGCTCGTCTGCTAGATTGCCTCAATGCGTCCCCGACCGAAGCGCGATTGTGGCAAATTTTGGCAGACGAGCTAGGACAAGCTTTATCCGGTGAAGTTGTGGCGATTGCGCTTCCAATCGAGGATCAATTTGAGGTGCAACATCTCGCGGGTTCAATGATGCAGCTTAGCCCGTCGATTTGCCTTTCTCGTCATGCGATCGAACTCGAAATCGGTAAGACATTCACTCGCTCAGAACTGCAAAAATTCGGTCAGCTTGAATGGAAAAGCGCATGGGAATTGTGCGATCGCAAAACCACTTATGGCTGGCTTGTGACCGTTTCTTCACCTATTTCTACCAGTTCTGACACGGCATTGATTCAGTTGCGCGATCAGTGTGTGAGTCGTGTGATCGCGCAAACTGCCCAACTGATTCGCCACGGTCAAAAAACCGAAGCCTTGATTAAAAAAGCCCAAACGCTGGAAGCGAAAAATCGAGAACTCGCACAAACCAGCAAATTAAAGAGCGAATTTCTCGCCAATACGAGCCACGAGATTCGCACCCCCTTAAGTTCGATTCTAGGCTTCACTCATCTGCTTCGAGAACAAGGCTACACCCCTTCAAATCTGCGCCACCAGGAATATCTCAAAATCATTCTCAGCAGCGGTCAGCATCTTCTTGCTTTGATCAACGACATTCTTGATTTGTCGAAGATCGAAGCGAATCAATTGACTTTGCAGCAAGAATCGATCGACGTGATCGAAGTTTGCAAACTCGCGCTCAAACTCGTTCAGGAAAAAGCCAACGATAAAGGACTGCCGCTGAAATTGGTGGTTGCTCCTGATGTTTCGACCGTGGTTGCTGATCCGCTGCGATTAAAGCAGATGTTATTCAACCTGTTATCGAACGCTCTGAAATTTACCGATCGTGGTTCTGTCGGTCTTGAAGTCAAAACCGTTGACCAGTTTGTTGAATTCACCGTTTGGGATACCGGAACCGGAATTTCTCTCGAACAGCAGCAACTTCTTTTCCGTCCTTACACCCAACTTAATAACGCCACTCCCGGAGAAGGAACCGGATTAGGACTCGCGCTCACTCAGAAACTCGCAGAATTACACGGGGGCTGGGTACGTCTTGAATCCGAACCCGATCGCGGCTCAAGATTTACGATCGCGCTTCCTTGTACTGCTCCCGTTTCTCCCACTGCCACACCCACCGAAATCTGTCCCACGCCTCAAATTTCGAGCGCTGTACAGTCTCAGCTTTCCACTGCACCGCGTCCAAATGCCGCTCGATCGAATCACATTCTCTTAGTCGAAGACAACGCCCACAACGCCCGTTTAATCATCACGTACCTGTGCAAACTTGGTTATGAGGTCACCTGGTCAAAGAACAGTGAAGAAATGTGGCAATCGCTAAAACAATCCCTTCCGGCGGCGATTTTGATGGACATTCACTTACCGGATGTCAACGGATTAACGCTAACTCAGCAACTACGATCGAGAAAACGCTATCGATCGATTCCGGTGATTGTGCAAACCGCGATGGCAATGAAAGGCGATCGAGAAAAATGTCTTGCCGCTGGAGCTGCTGACTATGTTTCTAAACCGATCGATCTCACTGCACTGGCACAAACTGTCGCAAAGTACAGTCAAAAACGCTGAAACTTTAGATTTCCTCTATATACTGATGGAGCTAAACCCCGTTTTATAGTTTGAGTTATGCAAGACGTTCCCGCCTGGTTATCTTCAATCGTCTGGACAGATTACCGATTGGCAGTCTTGTTTACTGTCATTCTGCCGCTTGGCTTACTGATCTGGGCAACCGTCGAACGCGCTGAAGCCATCCAAAAATTGCTCCTGATTTATTGGCGCGTTGCAAGTTTGCTGGCGATTACCGTGTATCTACTGATCGGCGTATTACCGATCGGCTTTGTCTCCGGTTGGTTAGCACGAATCCTGATTCCGATCGGGCTGTGGTACTGGGTCGATTTGAATGAAGAAATTCGCGACTCTCCCGCCAATTCATTGAAACTCGCGCTTGTTTCTTGGCGTTGGGCAGTGTCAATTTACTGCGCGATCGGTGCGATCGGACAAATTCCGGTATTACGTTGCGCCACGCTTGCGAGTCAGCAAATTTTGAACGATGCGAGTTGTCGCGTATGGCTTGATCCGCCGTTTCTGTTCCGCGAATATTTTCACTCTGGAGTCAGACCCTTTGTGCTCGGATTCTTTGGCATCCTAGGATTAGTGATTTACGTGCTGTATTTGGGCTACTTCGTTTTCTTCCGGTTAGGGAAGCGCAAGCGTTCTGCAATGGAAAATTAAGTATTCTTTTAGACCTTCATGAGCAAATCAATTGGGCAGCGCCTAGAACAATACACGATCAAGTGTCCGAATGAAGTTTTGCTGTTGTCGATCGAGATTGATGGACAACCGGATCAAGTGGCAATCTTTAAGGGATTTTCCAGTTCGCTGATGAATCCCACTTCATTCGATCCGGATGTGCCTGTGCTTCCGGATCATGCGATCGTGCACTCGATCGATCGATTAGAAAGTCCCTACAACCCAAATTCACCGCGCTATGTAGAGCAAGGATTGAGTTGGGAGGCGTTTGGGCGGCTTCTGGATGCAGTCGGAGTGTAACTAACGCATCTAGAGGAAATGAGACGGTCACGATAGACTGCAAGGGTGCGATCGAATCCGTTAACTGTGTGAGGATGTGAACAATTTATGGTGTCATTAAAGGCTGAATCGCTAAGCCGTGTTTCGTTGCGTCCCCAACTGCATCACTGGGATGCACTCCCGTTGCCCGAATCGGCACTTTTTGGAACCGATGGCATTCGCGGAAAAGCGGGTGAACTGTTAACTGCACCGCTGGCAATGCAAATTGGCTATTGGGCGGGTCAAGTTTTGGGAGCCGGACATCGGGCACCTGTCGTCATTGGTCAGGATTCGCGCAATTCCAGTAATATGCTGGCAATGGCACTTTCGGCGGGTTTGACCGCTGCGGGGATTGAAGTTTGGGATTTGGGATTGTGTCCGACTCCTGTGGTGGCGCATTTGACACATTACAGTGAAGCGATCGGCGGTGTGATGGTGTCTGCCAGTCACAACCCACCCGAAGATAACGGCATCAAATTCTTCAATTCCGACGGCTCAAAGCTGGCTCCAGAACTTCAACAGCAGATCGAAGCAGGCTTGCGTGGTGAAAGCAAGATCGCAACGATTTCGCATCAGTGGGGCAAGCATTTTTATCGTCCAGAATTAATCAATGAATACATCGAGGCGATTCGCAAACCGTTGATGACTCCATCCGAGCAACCGTTAGCCGGATTACGAGTCGTTTTAGACTTGGCTTGGGGTGCGGCAACTCGATCGGCAACTGAAGTTTTTCGCTCACTAGGTGCAGATGTGATTGCACTGCATGACATTCCCGATGGCGATCGCATTAATGTCAACTGCGGTTCAACGCATCTGAACCTGCTCAAAGCTGCGGTAAAAGAACATTCCGCTGATGTCGGATTTGCGTTTGATGGCGATGCCGATCGCGTTTTAGCCGTAGATTCTCAAGGTCGAACGGTTGACGGTGACTACATTCTCTATCTCTGGGGTCAGCACCTCTTAAAACAGAGTCAACTACCAGAAGCGACGATCGTGGCAACCGTGATGTCAAATCTGGGGTTTGAACGCGCCTGGGAAAAATTGGGCGGAACACTCATTCGGGCGGCAGTGGGCGATCAATATGTTCACGCTGAAATGATCAAGCGCGGTGCGGCTCTAGGTGGTGAACAATCCGGGCATATTCTTTGTCCTCAGCATAGTGTGAGTGGCGATGGATTATTGACGGCGTTGCATTTGGCGGCTTTGATTGCGCGATCGAACGTTTCGCTCTCGGAACTCGTCGATCGGAGTTTCAAAACCTATCCGCAACTGCTGCGAAATGTGCGGGTTGAAGATCGAGCGCTGCGAATGAACTGGCAGAAGAATCAAGCGGTACAACGTGCGATCGCCGAAGCGGAATCTGCAATGGGCAATCAGGGACGGATTCTGGTTCGAGCATCGGGAACGGAGCCTGTAATCCGGGTGATGGTTGAGGCAGAAAGTTCAGAGTTAGCGACTTACTGGACTGAGCAACTGGTTTCGACGGTTCAGCAGCATTTGACCGTGGAGAAACATTTGAGCTAGTTTAACGTGAATTCAATGGATTGTCTCGCTTCGGTGGTGACGGCTTCTGCCCCCTAAATCCCCGAAAATTGGGGGATTTAGGGGGCTACCAAAATCTGTGGCACCTAAAACCAATTGAGTATCAGAACGATTAGAATAAGCGATTTAAAATTCTGCTACTTTGCGCTGCGATCGACGTTCCGCTGCTTTTTGATCGAGCAAATTCTGAGCCATTCGATGCCATTCACTCCGCAATCTTTCATCCGCTTGACTTTGACTTAATGGACGACCCCGTCGATCGGGATATTTTCGATAAAAGCGATCGTTAACTTCAGCAATAAACTGACTGTAATCGATTCCTAGCTTTCGACATTCTGCTTCATAGTCAATTGCTTGAGCCGTCTGCGGTTTTGGTACAACCTTATCAAGACTTGGCAGACTTGGCAGACTTGGAATCGATCGCGCTACATAAGGGAAAACCTGCGGTACGAGCCAGATCAGACTGACGATCGCTAAAATCCAGAACAATATTTTCAGAACCAGCTTAGAAATTCCAAACACTGTAAATCGCACAATCCCAAACATGAGACGGAATACAGATTTCAGTGCTTTGTAGGTTCCATTGATTAAAGCTAATGGCAGATCAAACGCCGCCTCAAACCAAGGACGCGGATAAGTTCCAGTCGTTGCGATCGCCGATCGATATCGCCGTTTTCCCGCTAGTGCAACTGTTCCGGCTTGCGTACTCGATTGAGATACCAGTTTTGGAGGTGTGGATTGTACCGTGACGACCGGAGACACCATTGATAAAGCATCTAAAACAGCTTGAGCGGAAGGATAACGATCGCTCGGTCGATTACTCAACATGCGATCGATCACTTGAGCAAACAATGGAGAAGTTCTCGCGTATTGCTTCCATTCACAATTGAGTGTACGCGGATCAAACAGGGATTGTGCTTCTCGTCCGGTTAAGAGAACAATGATTGTGACTGCCAACGCATAGAGATCACTACTCGGTTCTGCTTTACCTTTGTGGAGTTGTTCGATCGGGGCGTATCCCGGCTTTCCAACTAGCGTTTGAGCCGAATGAACCGCTTGAGTCGCTGCCGCTTTTACCACTCCAAAATCGATCAAAACAGGCTTTTGATCCCGCTCTCGGAGGATAATGTTATCCGGAGAAATATCGCGGTGAACAATTCCCGATCGATGAATGTATTCCAGCACGGGTAAAAGCTGCTGGAGAAGCTGAACGGCTTCCTGTTCGCTGAACGTGAGATTTTGTTTGGCTCGATCGTTCAACAATTCCTCATACGTTTGACCTTCCACATAGTCTTGCACGAGGAACAGCAATTCGCGATTCTGCGTTTTCACCTGAAACAGTTCGCGAAACTGGGGAATCTGAGGATGCTGGAGTTGATGAAGCACTTTCGCTTCGCGTGTAAAGAGTTCTTCCGCTTTCTGAGCATGTTTTGACCCTTGCGATCGCGGCTCAAATTCCTTAAGAACGCAAACTTCATTAAAGCGATTCGTGTCTTGTGCCAAGTACGTCCGCCCAAAGCCGCCTTGCCCCAGGACTCGCAGAATCCGGTAGCGATTTTGAACGATCGTGCCATCAGGAAGCGGTAAACCCATAACGCGGTGAACGGTAATAACGCTAATCAACTCTATCACTGGTTTTTAGTTTGAGCGAAAACACTTAGACGCTTTTTGTTCTGTCGCACCCTGTTCAAGTTTTTAGATTTAGGGCTTCATTTTTCTCGTTTTAACGAAATAATTGCTGCGCTTTTGAGGAATCCATTCGGATTATTTATTTTTGCTTAATTTTTAATCCATTGCCTTCCTCTATAATTTTACTGACATTCTTTAGTAGTAGATGTCACACAGCATCAGAATTTCAGGAGACAGTTATCATGGCAGTCTATAACGGTACATCAAGTTCAGACGTGTTTTATGGCGATAATCTCTTTGGTGGAGGAGGCACTCAACCGACGAATGATGTGATGTATGGATTCGGGGGCAACGATGTTCTAATTGGGCTTGCGGGCAGTGACACTCTATACGGCGGCGACGGAGACGATAGTTTACGCTCTGGAAACGTCGATGGAGCCATCGATCGCTTATTTGGCGGCAAGGGAGAAGATACGTATTGGGTTCGTGAGTTTAACGATATTGTCACCGAATACGCTAACGAGGGCATTCGAGACATCGTTGAACTTTGGTACGGCTTTCAAGGCATTTATACATTGCCAGCAAATGTTGAAAACCTACTGCTACGAGATGGTGATGGCGGGATTGGTAACGTCTTAGACAATAGCATTACTGGTTCTCTTGCAACGAGAGCTGTATTCCTTGATGGACGTGAAGGAAACGATAATATCAGTGGCGGTAATTATGCAGATACGTTACTCGGTGGTTTAGGAAATGACAGCTTGACTGGACGCGCAGGCAACGACATTCTGAACGGTGGGTTGGGAACCGATACGCTGAATGGTGGAGATGGCAGCGATCGCTTTGTTTTTGATACGAATGCTGTCTTTAATGCAAGCACGATCGAGGTTGATATCATTCAGGGTTTTACGGTTGGAACAGACAAAATTGTTTTAGACAAAACCACATTTACCGCACTCAGAAGTGGAGCAGGGAACGGATTTAATGTAGTGGGGGATTTTGCAACTGTGACAACGGATACGGCAGCCGCAACGAGTAGCGCCACGATCGTCTACAATTCCTCGGCTCGTCGCTTGTTCTACAACCAGAATGGCAGCCTAGCAGGATTTGGCTCTGGTGGACAATTTGCCCTCTTCGGAACTTCATTAAGTTCACCCTTGTCAATCGCAGATTTCATTATTCAGGCTTAGCATTCGAGAGTTGGAGCTTCTTGACACTCAGCGGGAAGCTTCAACTCGGTATAATCTCAATGTAACGATCATTAAATTCCTCGTGAACCGTCGAGAACTTCTGAAATTACTCGGTCAGACATCAGGCGGCTTGATTGCAGCAAGCGTTTTAGGTGGATGCCGATCGCAACCCAAAGATCTTTTATTCTCACTTGATCCGAATGCACCGATTCCTGATCATTTGATCACGCCGCTGGGTGAGTTTTACGTGCAGTCTTATGCTCTGCCGTCTCAAGTGAATGCAGAAAAATGGCGGCTCAAGATCGGTGGTGAAGTGAATCAATCGATCGAGCTAACGCTGCAAGACATTCTCAATGCACCGCAGGAAGAGTTTTATCTCACGATGGAATGTATCGGGAATCCAGCAGGCGGGAATTTAATCGGCAATGCTCAATGGACGGGGACTCCGATTTTACCGTTCTTGAAAAAAGCAGGAGTGAAACCGAACGCGATCGAGTTTTCAATGAAAGGCGCTGACTGGTACGAAACGACGTTACCCGTAGCAGAATTGCTGCGCCCAGAGGTGCGATTGGTGCATCAAATGAATGGGAAGCCGCTCACGCCTGAACACGGCTATCCAGTGAGAATCTTAATTCCAGGACATTTTGGGCAAAAGCAACCGAAATGGATTGTCGGCATTGACGCGATCGCGAAACGCAAAACCGGACTGTGGGAGAATCTAGGTTGGTCAAATACCGCAGAGATTCCGACCCATTCCCTGATGCGACAAGTGCAAGATACGAGAGTGTGGAATAAGCGGCATCAGGTGACTTTGACGCGTGATACGTGGGAACAAGGTGTTTTACTTGCAGGAATGGCGTTAGATCGATCAACGTTAATCAAAACCATTCAAATCAGCACTGATAACGGTTCAACGTGGCAAACAGCAGAACAGAATCGCCCTGAATCGCCGCATGAATGGACACTGTGGCGGCATCTCTGGAAACCGGATCGGGCTGGAAAATATTCGCTAATGGCACGAGCCACTTCAGGACGGCAACAGCAAGCGATCGACGATTCCAACGATCGAGACGGCAGCTCTGGAATTTTACGCATTCAGGCAACACTAGAAGGCTAGGATTTATTCGCCATTCGATTCGTTCTAAAGGTCACATTTGATCCTTCTTGCGTTTGCTCTAACACCAATAATGGGGTTGGTTTCGCGTTCTGATCCCAGCGCATATTCGCGATTCTGCCTTGAATTGCAGGCTGCCAAGTATCATTCTCGTGAGTCGGACTCAAGAAAGTTTCAAAACAATCAATAATTTGATTAATCGTCACCGAAGTAGGCTGAGTCGGAAGCTTGAGAATCTTGATTTGAATCCGAAAAAGAACTCTCGTCGATTGTGCCGTTTCACCCGTTTTATACAGCACATCAAAGATTTCATCGACTTGGCGACCTGTGCTGGCAATGCCGATTTCGCCCTGATTTGCCTGAGTCGGACGTAATGCCAGCGTGATTTTATCTTTGACTTTGATTTTGATTTGATTGACGATCGCGAAGTGAAACACTTCTTCCGCCATCCGCATCCGCAAATAATCTAAGTTAAATTCCCGCGAGTGAATCAAATCAGGGTTGCGCTCCATTTTCCCGATCGTTTCCACGGCATATTTGAGTTTTTTCTGATATTCCCGATTCTTCAGCACTTCAAATTTCACTTGTTTTTTCAGCTTGTTGGCTTGGAGCGTCGAGAAAACACCCAGAACCACGAGCAGCAAGAAAAGTCCGCCCGAAGTCATCATCCAGATATTGCTACCCGCTTGCGCTGGCGGTCTGGATGCAGGTTGAGTCTTAACGGGTTTGGCAGCTTGAGCCAGTAGGGGGGAAACTATCTGAAGCAACATATGACTTTCTCAGAGCGAAGATCGTTCGCTTTCAGAATGCCCAGATGAAACAATGAATTGACTCAGTGATTTTTGCAAAAAGATGAAACCGCTAAACCGTGCTGCTAATTTGAATTCCATCCGATTGATCGCGACCGATATGGATGGAACCTTGACGATCGATCAAAAATTCACGCCTCAATTATTACAAGCATTCGATCGATTAAATCAAGCCGGAATTTCAGTCTTGATCGTGACCGGAAGATCTGCCGGATGGGTGAGCGGACTGGTGAATTATTTACCGATCGTGGGTGCGATCGCGGAAAATGGCGGATTGTTTTATCAAGGCGAAACTCAGGAGTTATTAGTGCCCATTTCTGATATCAAATTGCATCGTCAAAGATTAGCAGAAATGTTTTTGGAATTGCGATCGTTCTTCCCAAAAATTCAAGAATCGAATGACAACGCTTTTCGCTTAACGGATTGGACTTTTGATGTGTCTGGATTGAATCTCGAAGACCTAAAACGACTAAACTCACTCTGTCAGAATAACGACTTTGGCTTCACTTATAGCAATGTTCAATGTCATATTAAATTAGCAAATCAAGACAAAGCACAAGGACTATTGCAGGTTCTAGAAAAGCACTTTCCACAATACACACTAGAGCAAATCGCAACGGTCGGAGATAGCCCAAATGATGAAAGCTTGTTTGGACAATTTCCCATGTCGATCGGCGTTGCCAACATTCAGCACTATCAAACACAGCTAGAACATTTACCCACCTACATTACAACTCAACCTGAAGGTCTGGGATTCTGTGAATTCGTAGACGCGGTACTCTAGAAGAGGCAAGACACGAATGCACTATGGAAACTTCAACCCCGACTGCGGCGCGTATCCGCAACTTCCTCATTGTCCTAGCCGCGATCGCGCTTTCGGTCGCGATGGCGCTCGGACTCCGCACACAAAACACAGGCGTTTCCCTTAATGAAATGTCCGCCGCTTCGACTCCTTTAGAAGTCGCACTCACGAACGGCAAACCGACGCTGATGGAGTTTTATGCAAATTGGTGTACAAGCTGTCAGGCAATGGCTCCAGAGTTAAAATCGCTCAAAGATAGCTACGGCGATCGCGTTAATTTCGTTATGCTGAATGTCGATAACGAGAAGTGGCTGCCTGAAATCCTTCATTACCGCGTCGATGGCATTCCTCACTTTGTCTACATGGATCAAAAAGGCAATGCGATCGCTCAAGCAATCGGCGAACAACCGAAATCGATCGTCGAAGACAATCTCATCGCGTTATCGACTGGCTCGAATCTGCCTCACGCCCAAAGCATCGGGCAAACTTCAGAATTCTCTGCACCCGTCAGCGCTAATCCAGGTGATCCACGTGGTCACGGTAGCCAAGTCGTGGAAAAATCCTAATCGCGCCACTTGATCGAACAACCCACCGGAGCCGTCGAAACAGGTGCGATCGCGTCATCATTCAAAAGAGCCGCGATCGCATTTTTCAAATACGGCGTCTTTACCGCAGTTGCATCTTGAGCATTGTCATCGATCGCACCTGCATACTGCACAATTCCTTTTTGATCTAACAGAAACACATGCGGCGTTTTCTCTGCATTAAACGAATGCGCCACATCCTGATTCATGTCGCGCAGGTATAGAAAATTCAATTGATGCTCTGTGACAAAAGACTGCATCTTTTCGTAAGAATCTTCAGGAAACTGCTTTTCATCGTTTGGATTGATCCCGATGAGCGTCATACCTTGAGATTGCAATTCAGTTTGAAGTTGCTTTAAGCGATCGAGATACAGCTTCACATACGGACAGTGATTACACATAAAAACCACTGCGATCGCTCGATGACGCTCCAAATATCGCGCTAAGTGGTGAATCGCTCCATCTGCACCAGGAATCTCAAAGTCAGGTGCATATTTACCGATAAGGGGACTGTCCATGGGTAGCAACTGAAACGGTTTTGTCTTTCCAGTTATAGACCAGCTTGCCGAAAAAACTTACACTTTGAGTCTCAAACTCTGCGCTCTTATTGATGAAGAAATATTAGGGCTACGAATACTAGAACATCCATCCAGTGCTAAGTTAAAGTCCACTGATGAAACGTTCCTCTCGAACGTCTTGTTCTGCGATCGCTATGCCCCCTGATCTTCCTGACAATCGAACCGATGCAGAGATTTATGCTGCGATGAAGGCGGGGCAGCCGTCTGCATTAGGAATTTTGTACGATCGATATAGCGCGTTCGTTTATGGCATCGCGATCAAGACATTGAGCAACCCTCAAGAAGCCGAGGATCTGTTACAAGACGTATTTCTGAGTCTGACGCGCACAAATTCTTACGACCCGAAACGCGGTTCGCTCAAGACTTATTTGGCAGTTTTAACGCGATCGAGAGGAATTGATCGAATACGATCGCGCAACTCATCCGTATCATTCTTAGCCCGGTTAAAACCCAATACACCCGAAGCCACCCCGAATGTCCCACTTGAAGAGATTTTCCGCACTGAACAATCCGAAGCCGTCCAATCCGCCCTCACCCAACTCTCAGAAGCCGAACAGCAACTTCTACAATTGGCGTACTACGAAGGCTTGAGTCAATCAGAAATCGCCGATCGCTTAAGTCTCCCCCTCGGAACCGTCAAAACCCGCACCCGTCGCAGTCTCCTCAAACTTCGCCAAATCCTTACTGAGTTTCTCTAATCCTATGCTGTCGTCGATGTCTTCAGAACACTTACAACTCTTGATCGCTGGGTATGTCCTCGGCGATCTCGATCCGGCTGAGGTGGCAGAATTCGAGCGATTGTTAGAGCAAAATCCAGCGATCGCCCAAGAAGTAGAACAAATGCAGGAAACTCTAACACTGGCTTACGATCCACCCGAAGTTGCGCCTCCTGCTCGTTTACGTTCAGCGATTCTGAATACAACCGTCCGGACTCGTCGATCGATTCCTTGGAACCGCATCCTGAATGTTGCCGCTGCGGCAATAATTGCTGCATTGGGTATTCAGAACTATGCGTTACGTCGATCGCTGCTCCAATCACAGGCTGAAACACAAAGATTAGCCGAACTCAATTTTGCACTTCAAGGCACAGCAAGAGCAAAAGAAGCTTCCGCGAAGTTCGAGGTTGACCCAAATACGCTAGAAGGAGTGTTAACCGTTCAGAATTTGCCCCCGTTGCCACCTGGAAAAGTGTATGCGCTTTGGACAGTACTAAAACCCGAAGCGCCTTTCACCGTCGATCGTCAGAATGCGATTTTGACAGTAGCGTTTACCGTCGATGCTCAAGGAAATGCTACACAAACGATTCCGGTTCCCAAGGTGTATCGAACGGGCAATTTGGTCACGCGGGTCGCAGTCACCTCGGAAGATGCGGCAGCCCCTCAGCGCCATCAAGGAAAAGCCGTTTTGACCTCGCAGCTTTAATAATTGATTTTGTCTGAGACGGCTTGGAAGAGGTCTTCAAAGGCAGACTCTTGATGATGCTCTGCTGTGTAAGTATTCATATCTTGCAGAATGTCGATCGTCTCCCCAAATACAATGTCGATCGTCTCCCCAAATACATCGAAGGAGCCTTTTGAATCATTCGGATTAGTGTGTAGAAGTCTTGCATGTTGGATTTCCAGCCATTTACTAATCTGACAGAACTGCATTTGAGTTAGCTTAATCGTAATAGGATTGAAAAGGTTCTGTTTCTCTTGTTATGGCGAAAATTACCCTAGAACTTCCAGACGAGTTGTTACAGCAGCTTACGGCAGTAGGCGATCGCTTGCCAGAGTTGTTGGCGTTGAGCTTGCGACAGCCCGCAATCCCGGCTAATTTCTACCGATACATTCTCGATTTCATTAGCCAAAATCCTACTCCTGAGCAGATTGCAGCCTTCAAACCGACCGATGAAATGCAGGAGCGGCTTCAGCTCCTTTTAGCGCGAAGCAAGACGGGAAATTTAACGTCGATCGAACAAGCTGAATTAGATGAATATGAGCATATTGAGCATTTGATCATCTTGCTGAAAACGAACAATTTGCAAGCTTTACTCAATGCCTCGTGAGTACGACATATATTCCTGCTCCTCTACGTCGCCAAGTTGAGAATAGAGCGAACTTCAGATGCGAGTATTGCCGCTTGCCTGCTGGAGTTGCATTTTATTCCCATGAGATTGACCATGTGATTGCCGAGAAACACAAAGGTGAAACGATCGCAGAAAACTTAGCGCTGACCTGTTGGCGGTGCAATCGGCATAAGGGATCAGATTTAGGCTCATTCGATCCACAAACGGGTGATTTTTCTTTTCTGTTCAATCCTCGAACTCAGCAATGGTCAGACCATTTTAGATTTGATCAAGCATCTCTGTTTGGACTCACACCCGAAGGTAGAACAACGATCGAACTTCTTCAACTAAATGGCAATGAGCGAATTGAAGAAAGACAACGATTGTTATTGATCGCGCCAGAACTATTACAGTAAAAAAGCTTTAACGCTTTCGAGTCGATCGCGCTTTTTTCTTCGGTGGTGCTTCCACAGGTTCTGGTAATGCCTCAACCGTTCCTCCATTTCGTAGGCTTGCGGCTTGTGCCAGTAGCGAATCTGCAAACGCGATCGCCGCTGCCTCGGTCGTGGCGTTCTCGGTCGAGCCGACTTGTCCACTCGCTAACTGTGCCAACTCTTGACGGCGTTGTTCTTGATTAAGCAAATTCACTTTCACGATCGTTCTTAAATCCGGAGTTGCTCCGTTACCGTTCTGGGCTTCGTGACTGATTTCGACCACTTGTTTCGCCACGTTGAAATGGTGATCTGCCATGGCTGCTACAATCGGTTGGTGAGTCACACAAAGAACTTGGTGATGTCGTCCGAGTTGGTAGAGTTTTTCTGCGATCGCTTGTGCGACTCGACCAGAAACCCCAACATCGATTTCGTCAAATACCAAGGTTTCCGCCGAATCGACTTGAGAAAAACAAGCCTGCAACGCGAGTAAAAATCGGCTCATTTCCCCGCCCGATGCGATATCGGTTAACGGTTGCAGGGGTTCACCAGGATTTGGACTAAAAAGATACGTGATGCGATCGCTTCCTGCTGCGGTTGGCGAAATTGGCGTGATTCCAACCTGAAACTGCACCTTTTCCATTGCCAGCGGTTTCAATTCAGCAATCAGTCGCGCTTCTAAACCTTGAGCAGTGGACTGGCGCAATTGGGTCAGAAGCAAGGACGCTTCGGTTAATTGAGCTTTGCGGGTTTCGGTGAGTTTTTCGAGTTCCTCGATCGATTGTCCTGCACCGGTGAGTTCTTCAAGTTCGGCTTGAAGCGATTGTTGAAGTGCGATCGCATCACTCAAATTCGGACCGTATTTCCGGCAAATTTGCTTCAGTTCAACAACCCGTTCTTCAACTTCCTGTAATCGTTGTGGATCAGTTTCGAGATCGTCTCCGTAAGCGTTGATTTGCTGTCCTGCTTCTTCGACGAGAGCAAGCGCAGAAGTGACAATTTCTAGAATCGGTTGAATTTGCTCGTCATACCGCGCCATGTCGGTGAGTAAGCCTTCTGCCTTGCCAAGTAGGTCTGCACAGGCATCTTCACCGTTCTCGTTCTGATACAAGGCTTGGTAAGCCTGATAGCTTTGCTGCTGTAATTCGACACTGTGACTCAACCGCTTACGTTCTTGCTCTAAATAATCCAACTCATCTGGATCGTTCAAGTTCGCAGCATTCAGTTCGCGCAGTTGATAGTCGAATAAATCAAGCTGCTGTAAGCGTTGTTTCTCCGAATGTTTCCGTTTCTCTAGAGCTTGTGCGGCTTGCTGGTAGCTCGAATATACCTGAGACACGACTTCTCGCTGTTTTAGAAGCGCTACACCACCGTAGCTATCGAGCCAATCACGTTGAAGTCCGGGCTGTCCGAGTTGAACCGTTTGCCCTTGTGCCGTAATTTCGACTAAGCGATCGCGCAAAGCTTCCATTTGCTGCTTGTTCACCAAAACGCCGTTAATTCTCGATCGATTCCGCTGTCCAGAACCAAGCGCGACGATTTCACGACTACAAACCGCAAGCTCGTCATCGAGCAAATCGATTTGTTCTTGCTCGAACCAAGATTTCAGCAAGTCATTCACTCGGAACGTCGCTTCGATCGAGGCGCGTTCTTCTCCGGTTCGGACTGCCCGACCTGTGACCTTGCCACCGAGCGCGGCATCGATCGCATCTAAAATAATCGATTTTCCGGCACCTGTCTCTCCGGTCAGAACGTGCAGTCCTGCCCCAAGCGTCAAGTCGAGGTGATCAATCAGCGCAAAATTTTCGATCCGCAGGGACAATAGCATGAAGACTCACAAAACAACGATCTGCACTTCTTTTCCATGTTAGCGAGGACAGGCTGGAGTACAAGCATGATTTGGTTTTGACTATAGTAAATCCGTTCTAAGAAAGCGTCAAGAGGGAGATGAATTAAGATTTCTACCCGCTTCTCGTTCTTGATGAGGATTTCCTGATAGGAGTGATTCGGTAATCTGGCGATCGCGAATCCCCTCAAGGCTTCGCCAAAATGATTAACTGAAAACAGGAAGTCCTCGAATGCTTCTTGTTACAATACGTTACATAATAATTGCCTCCGGTGTCGATCGATGAACCCAACTTCTAATCCGTCCCACGCTATGACTCCTGAAGCGCCTGACTCGCTTCCCTTTATTCGTACTGAGAATGGACTGATCACATCGGAGTTAGCGCTGGTTCCGAATCAAGCGGACATGACCGTTTTGCGCTATGACCCCGATTTAATTGCGGCGTATTATCGGACGCGATCGCTGTCGGTTTGGCGACGGACGTTTGGCATTTTTCTACCGTTTCTCTTTTTTGCTGTGCGGCTTTGGTGGGATCGGTTCACTGGAAATAGCCTTAAAAATCAGCAGAAACAAGCGATTCACCTGCGCGAGATGCTGACGAATTTGGGTCCGGCTTTTATCAAAATCGGACAAGCACTCTCGACCCGACCCGACTTAGTGCCGCCCACTTATTTAGAAGAATTAACCAAACTTCAGGATCAATTGCCGCCGTTTCCGAATGAAGTCGCGTTTCAGTTTATTCGAGAAGAGTTGGGCAAAACTCCGGATCAGATTTATGACGAACTGAGTCCGTTACCGATCGCAGCGGCTTCTCTTGGTCAGGTGTACAAAGCCAAGCTGAAAACGGGCGAAACGGTGGCGGTGAAAGTTCAGCGTCCAGGACTGGCTCAAAGTATCGCGCTCGATATGTTCATTCTGCGGCGATTGGCAGGATGGGTGATGAAAAACGTCAAGCGCGTGAAAAGTGATCTCGTTGCGATCGCGGACGAGTTAGCGACTCGCATCTTTGAAGAGATGGACTACACCCAGGAAGGTCGCAACGCTGAACGATTCCAAGACCTCTACGGGCATTTGCCAGAAATCTATGTCCCGAAGATCTACTGGGAGTTTACGGGTCGCCGCGTTCTGACAATGGAATGGATTACCGGAATGAAGCTGACTCAACTCGATGCGATTCGCGATCAGGGCATTGATGCGACGCACTTAATCGATGTTGGGGTGCAATGTTCGCTCAGACAGCTTTTAGAGCACGGATTCTTTCACGCTGATCCACATCCTGGAAATTTATTAGCGATGCCCGATGGACGATTAGCGTATCTTGATTTCGGCATGATGAGCCAGGTTGAACCCTATCAGCGGTATGGATTGATCGAAGCGATCGTGCATTTAGTCAATCGGGATTTCGAGGGTTTGGCTCAAGATTATGTGAATCTTGGTTTCTTATCTCCCACGATGGATCTCACTCCGATCGTTCCAGCATTTGCAGAAGTATTTAACGAGGCATTAGGCGCTTCTGTTGCAGAAATCAATATCAAAAGCATTACCGATAAATTGTCAGCGTTGATGTACGAATATCCGTTTCAGGTGCCTGCATTTTTTGCGTTAATTATTCGATCGCTAGTCACCTTAGAAGGAATCGCAATCAATGTCGATCCTGAGTTCAAAGTGCTGAGCAAAGCCTATCCGTACGTTTCCAAGCGGCTCTTGACCGATCCGGCTCCAGAACTTCGGGCATCATTGCGCGATCTTTTATTCAAAGATGGTAGCTTCCGCTGGAATCGTTTAGAGAACTTGCTGAAGAATGCCAGAGACAATTCGGATTACAACTTGGATCAGGCACTCGATCAAGCAACCGATTATCTGTTTAGCGATCGAGGTGAATTTATCCGCGCCAATTTAGTGAATGAAATTGTTAAAGCGATCGATTCTCTCAGTCAATCTGCTTGGAGAAATCTTTCGTATGGTTTCCGTGAACGAGTTGGATTAGCGGTGGAACGTCCACCATTACCGCCGGAAAATCAAGCCACTCTAGACCATCTCAAACGAGTATGGAACATTCTGAGAGAAACACGCGGATTTAATCAAACTAAGATTTTGTCTTTGATTCCGCGACTGTTAGCGAAACCGGAAACCCAGCAGATGGGGCAACAGATTGTGAGCGATTTTACTCAGCGATTGGCAGCTCGATTGATTCGGGAAGTGTTGTTAAAAGATGAATTAAATCAGCGATCGACGGTGCAACCCTCGGCGGCATTAACGGTTGTGCGTTAACGATCGTACGTGCAACCCAACGCCGAAATCCGGGTAGAGACGCGATTAATCGCGTCTCTACGGCATCGGGTAAATGCAGAATTTGTCAATTGGTTCCCCGAAATTGATCGTCCCCAAAACATCCCCAAAACCCCGATCGCCCTATTGCGGTTTCTCACCCTTCAACGCCTGCTGCGCCGAAATCCCATCCCCCTGAAATCCGAAATACCACAACACCGCCGCCGCCTCTGCACGAGTCACCGATCGCTTCGGCTGAAAAATCGTCGTAAACCCAAACGCCCGTCGAATGTTCGCCTGATCGCCATTCTGAAAATCGGCATACACCGCTCTTAGCGCATTCGCATCAATCCGACTCGCATCTTGAAATCCCCAGGTTTGTTTTACCGAATCGATCGTGGCATTCGGCAACGGCTGACGGGTATCTACCGGAATCTTCCACAGAATCAAATCTTCCCGACTCAGAGGCGCGTCCGGTCGAAATAACGCTGCACTACTACTGCCCGATAGCGAACTGGGAATCAATCCCGCTTCTGCCAATCCTTGAATCACTGAAAAATCGGGATCTTTCGCGGACACATCTCGAAACGCCGTTTGTCCCGTTTCGACCGCTAAGCGAATTTGACGCGCAGGTCGATCGCGATAAATCCGATTGTTCGCTTCAACCAACCATCGCGCATAAACTCGCCGTGTCACATTCTTATTCGGTTCAAACAGCGTGTTATTGTCTTTTGTCTGACCCGTCAGAACGCCAAGCTGCGCCAAATCTCCGATGAAAGATCGCAGTTCTTGAGGTGCTTTCTCGATATCTGAGAAGCTCGGATTAGAAGTTCCTGGAGTCGGAGAAGGACTTGCAGCGGGTGATTCGGTCACTTGTGCCGTTTGTTCGGATTTGGTTTCGATCGAGAAATTCACCCCGCTCTGAGCCGTCGCCAACCCGATACCAATCCTTAAACCTTGACGCGATGCCACCAGTCGTCCTTGTTCTGCATTCTGCTCATTCAACGTCCAGCCGTTCTTTTGCAGTTCATCGCGGTAGAAATTGAAGACGCGATCGCGATCGTCTGCACTCGACCAGCGCGTAAACAAATCCGTACTCTGCTCTACCGGAGTGCTTCCGGTCGATCGCGCTTCTACTAAAGTTGCGTTCGGATACTTGGGAATTTCTGCCGGAAACGTGGGCGGCAATTGTGCCGTTGATTGAGGAGAAGCTTGGGGGGTTGCAGTCCCCGTCAGTCTTGGGTCAGCCGCCAGCGAATCTCGCAGCGAATTTGAACAACTCGATAGCGGCAAGACACAAAGCATTGCCAACCCAAAAGAAGCCGTAATTTTCTGAAGCGACATCACGATCGAACATCCATCATTACTTCGTCAACACTAGCGCAAATCGGCTTCAGTTTGGGTTAGTCGCGATCGTCGTCGAGCATTTTCTGTAAGCGCGATCTTTCCAGCACATAATAGTCAGAAAGCCCGCTGCGAGTCGCTTCGACTTCTTGAGACTCTTCAGAAAAGATTTCAAATTTCTTCAACCACCAATCAAACGCGGCGGGAAACCGGACATGTTCTTGAGCCGCCTGCAACAGTTCTAATGCAGAATCTCTTTGAGAATCGAGATCGGGATTGTCATCTTGCAACATCGCACAAGCGCGTTCTCGGAGTTTTGTGCGGATTTCAGAGGCAGAAAGTTTTAGACATTCGGGGGAAAGATCGCCTAAGAGAAGTCCACGATCGGTATACAGAAGAAGTCGAATTTTGCCTACCTCAAATGCAGTGTTGCGAACGGTGCAAATTAGTTTTTTAGGGCAAGTTGTCAACTTTCGATCCAAGTGTATTTTCATGTTGGAGCTAGGTATCGAGACGAAAGTTTGGAGGCTTTTATGCTCTATAAATTAGCGGATTTTTCGCTGAAATTCTGAGTTGTTTTGCAATTCTCTATAATTAGACTTCAAACTCGTTGACATAAAGATTTTATATATCCGCAGCGTACTTAGAATGACGGTGCTATCCTGGGTCAAGGAATCAGCAGGGTTCACTCCGGATACCACTACCCGATTAGGGACTGCGATCGCAAAGTCGCCCAGGCTATAGTGGAACTATCAGAGGATATTACCTCACAAGCTGTCAGTGACTTGATCCGCGCCATTGACAGGTTCGATTTGCTCATCATTGCAGTTTATTTACCCCAAGTCTTACCATGTCTTCTTCCAACCAAAACGGTCAAACTGCGACTCAATCCCAGCAGTCACCGGAACAATTGAACGATCGCGCTAAGCTCGAATCGCTGATTCCCAAGAATCTCAGCAGCAACAAAAGAGCCGTGATCGAGCAGTTGGTAAGACGCTATCAACAAAGTCATCTTGATCGTTAGGGCGGGGTTTGAAGATTTTTCACTGCGCTACTGACTCGCCCCGGAATAGAATTCGGGGCTAACAGAACGAAGTCCCCTTCAGTGGACTAAAAACCAGTTGAAATCTCTTCAGTCCGTCTCAACGGACTTCGCACGATTAGCCCCGAATTCTATTCCGGGGCGGGACTCACCGAAGCGAAGAACTTTAAAGATTACCCGCTCTCTATCCTGAGATATAGTCTTGTCAAAAACAAGACTAACTTGCTTTGCCTGTACTACAATGTAGTTCCTAACTTCTCACAGGTTTGGGGTTGTTTATACGGACTGAGACAGGCGACCCTCTGCAAGATTACGATGGCTCTGACGGTACTTTTTACGAAATCGACTAGAGCCACCTTGTATTCCTAACTGTGCAGCGTCCTGTGTCCCCACATGGTCTCAGTTAGGCAAGGCAAATATGATGACCACCGATCAATCTCTTCAACTTCTTTTAGACTTAATCGAACAAGTCAAGACCGCTGAAACCGACGACTTTTTTGCACTCTCAAACATTGCCGGACTCGATCCGATTCGAGATTTCTCAGAAGCAAATCTGAGTGGAATCGATCTGCGATCGAAAAATATGTCCAAAGCCGACTTGATCGAAGCGACCCTCGTTGGCGCAAGTTTGATTAGCACCAATTTGACGGATGCTCGACTGATTAGCAGCAATCTCACGCACGCAAACTTGACCGATGCGACGCTCACCGGAGCCACTTTGATTAATGCAAATTTATCCGGTGCGATTCTGGTGAATGCCACCTTAGATAGTGCAAACTTAACCGGTGCTATCTTGACCGATGCGAAGTTGAGTTATGCCGATGTTCGTCGATCGATGTTGACCAGTGCAGATTTGAACGGAACGAACCTGAATGAGACGAATCTGAGCTATGCCACGCTGCGACGAGCACATCTGATTAACGCGGACTTGAGTGGTGCAAGTCTGTATGGTGCAGATTTAGCGGGTGCAGACCTACGCGGCGCAACGCTATCAGACACGAATTTTGTCGGTGCTAATGTTGAGAGAACCCGATTTAACAATCCTCGCTGGTTTTCGAGAGAAGCAAAACGGGATTTGACTCAACGCGGCGCAATCTTTGAAGTTTAGGAAATGCAGGAGGGAGACGCAAGCACCTTTAGCAAAGCTGATGTGTCTCCTTTTTCATGCGGTTGCGATCGCATTCTCAGGTCCCAATAGCGAGATATACGGTTCGCCAAAATATCGACAAGCCGTTTCTTGTGCTGCTTCTGCACTCACACTAGCGATCGCGCTTTGAAACTGCGTATCAAATTCAACCCCTAATCCCAGCGTTTCATACCAACCGAAAATCTGTGCTAGTTGCGAATTCGTTTGTTTCCCTAGCGCGTATTGTCCGAGTAGCTTGTTTTTCGCAACCTGGATTTCTTCCTCACTTAAAGGTGCGGCACAAAGACGATCGACTTCGGTTTTCAAGCCCGAAAGCGCGATCGCGGTATTTGTCGGAGCCGTTCCCATGTACGTGACAAAATACGACGTATCTAATCGAGTCGGGTAAAACGCAGACACTTCATACGCTAATCCTCGTTTTTCTCGCAGTTCGACAAATAATCGACTCGATAAACCATTGCCTAAATAGGTGTTCAACAGTTTTAAAGCAGCGTAATCTTCCATCAAATCGGCTTGAATCGATGGCGCATGATAACCAAGAATGACGATCGATTGCTGCGTCTCTTGTGGAACGGTATTCCGAATCGGATTCGGTGTGATGCTGGGTAACGTTAATTGTGAGATCGCGATCGCAGGTGCTGTCCAATCGCCCAGAATTTTCTCAACTTGTGACACCGCTTGATCTGCTGTAATTCGACCTGCAATGCTAATCGTCAAATTATCCGGGCGAAAGTGCGTTTTGTAGTATGTTTGCAAATCCTCGCGGGTTAATTGCTCAACAGTTTCGGTCGTTCCTAGACCTGAGAGCGCATACGGATGATCGCCGTACATTGCATGACGTAAGCGATCGAGTGCTACGGTAAAGGGCTGTTCTTGCTGCGATCGGATCGCTTGCAAAGTTAATCGGCGTTCGAGTTCGACTTCGGATTCTGGGAAAGTTGCCGATCGTAAAAGTTCTCCTGCCAGCATCAGCATTTCCGAGAAATCTGCCGACACCGTTTTCAAACTGAGTAAAAAGTAGTCCGATGCGGCATCTGTGCTGAGACTTGCCCCGATCGATTCCACCCGCTCCGCAATTTCTAAAGATGAATGCCGCTCTGTTCCTTTGGTCATCACCGCCGCGACGAGGTGGGAAAGTCCCGCCTTGTTGTGTGGCTCCCAGCGTGTCCCTGCTTTGAAAAAGAGACGCGCTGCAATGATGTCAGCAGACGGATTTTCGGTCACGAGAACGGTGATGCCATTGCTCAGGACAGTTCGGTGAATCGTTCGATTTTGGGGCGAGGCAATTGTTGAGGTCACGATCGTTGTACAAAAGACATCTGTTGATTCTAGCAATCTGGTTTCACCACGATCGCGGCATAGTGATACGGCGAAAGATAATGGCTGGCTAAATCGCGCAAATCTTCAGCGGTAAACGATTGAATCCAGTGCGGATACGCGATCGCAGCTTCAATCTCTGCCATCGAATGATAATAGCCGTACAGTCCTGCAAGCTGTCCGGGGGTTTCGGTCGAGAAAGCGTAATCGTTGCAGAGTAACCGTTTAGCCCGATCGAGTTCGGCACGAGAAATGGGAATCGTCATCAGATGAGATAAGCGATCGCAAATCAAAGCTTCAACGCGCTCTAAATCTTTCGGATCAAGCCATGCCGCGATCGTGAACAAACTTGAGTCGCGCTGGAGTGAAAAACTACAATCGATCGCCTGTACCAGTTGCCGCTCTTCACGCAATTCCTGAATCAATCGAGAAGTTCGCCCGGATGCCAAAACCGCAGAGAGCAAATCGAGTCCGCAGGCAGCTTTAAGAGGGTCTTGCTGATTTGAGCGATCGAACCGTTTCCAAGGCAATAGATTCTCTTCATCGTGCCAGGTGAACGGTTCGACTCCTGGAGCAATCCAAGCCATCAACAATCGAGCTTGCTCCAATCGTGGAAGATGCAATTCTTCCCGTCGAATACTGGTAATTGGAGGTTCAGCTTCGGCTTCATGACGCGGGCAAGAACCGGAATCAGGAAAAGGGTGAAAGGCTTTTTCGACTTGAAGTTTCGCCTGATCTAAATCAACATCCCCTGCAATGACAACGGTCATGTTTTCCGGTTGATAGTGCGATCGATGAAACGACCTCATTTCGTCTGCCGATCGCGGCATTAAACTTTCTTCGGTGCCTAAAATCGGTCGCCCGTAAGGGTGCCGCTGATAAACGAGTTCAGAGAGCACTTGAAACGCGATCGCATCAGGATCATCATACGTTTGGGCAATTTCTTCGAGTACGACTTCTCTTTCGCGATCGAATTCATCCTCTGGAATTGCTGCATTCAACAGCAATTCACTTAAATAAGGCAATGTCTCTGCAAAATCTTTCGATGCAGTGGTCATATAAAAGTGAGCATAATCGTAGCTCGTCGCAGCGTTCGTCATCCCGCCCCGATTCTCGATCGCGCTATCAAATTCTCCGGGTGCGATCCGCTGCGTTCCTTTGAAAATCATGTGCTCTAGAAAATGCGCCATTCCCGACCATTCATCGGGTTCGACGATCGAGCCTGCATTGACCCAGACATCGATCGCGCTGACTCCGGTAGCGGGAAGATGATGGTGAATCAGCGTCAAACCATTGTCTAATCGATGCACAGTCGCAGGAAGGGACAGAGAAAGTTGGGGCGATCGATGAATATTCAAGGGACTAACTGAATAACAGAATTGGGGATAGTTCTCGAAAAAACCGAATGTGATCTCGTTGACTGACAAGCGCAAGGTCTATATGACAACATTAGCGCTATAGATTTATTCTTGTAGCTATTTATTCTGGATTTCTTGCGCCAAAATGCAGAGATTTCGTGACGCAACTCATCAATTTAATTAGAACATTCTTTGCACAAAACGGAATTAGAAACTGATTCTCAACATAATTTTTGACAATAAAAATTCCCTCACTAAACTAGCAAGGGATCAAAGTAGGACACCGCAGCGCCGTCTTACCTCAGCTTTTGACCTGGTCGAAACCAGGTGGGTGTCGATGGAACGGATATAAAGTTTCCGAGTACAAGCTCGGTCTACTGCCATCCGTCAATATTGACTCCCAGATTCAAAAAACATAGATCATAAAACATTGTTGGCAGTCACCAACGCCGCAGCAAATCCTTCACTTATTCTAGCGGGTCGATTTCGAGTTGGGAAGCGATCGCTCAATTCCCTCACCAACGAATTGAAGAGAACGATCGCGAATCTTCCGATCGATTGAAATTTTTCTCCTCCGATCCCACCGCTCCTAATCACGGTACGATGAAAAGACTGTTACTTTTGTTCATTTAACGCGAACTGCTTATGAAGCGCTTATTGTCTCGCCTGCTGGCGCTAGTGATGGTTGTCGCGATCGGGCTTGTCGGGTGTACCAATGCACCGGGTGGTCTGACGGGCAACTACCGTGATGATACTCTCACGGTGATTAATACCCTCAAAACTGCGATAACGCTCCCCGCCGATGCACCGAACAAAGCGGCAATTCAAGGCGATGCTCGCAAACTAATCAATGATTTTGCTGCCCGTTATCGTCGCGATACGGCGCTGGCAAAGCTGAGTTCTTTTACAACGATGCGAACAGCATTAAATTCGCTGGCAGGACACTACAGCTCGTATCCGAATCGTCCAGTGCCGCAGAAAATGATCGATCGATTAAATACCGAGTTCAGTCAAGTCGAAGCCTCACTTAAGCGCGGCAACTAATTGAATTTGACACGATAAGACCCAGGCAGCAAGTCCCCGCGCCTGGGTCTTTTTCATCTTGAAAGAATGTGATTCGAGCGTCGATCGCGTTTTAAGCGGAAATACTCTATCGTTTAAAGACGCGATGGTAACCGAGGCTTAAAACAGTGCTTCTAAATTCCGTCGTCCGCTGACAACTCTCAAAATTTCGATTCTAGCCAGATCGTCTATTCCGCTCACTCGATACAAAATAATAAAGCCACGCACTGACAACCCCCGTAGATCAGAGCGAATGTGAGCATAACTACGTCCTAGATTAGGAAAGCTAACGAGTTGCTGACATCTTGCATTAAAAGCAATCAGGAACTGTTCGCCTGCTTCCACACTTGTTTGTAGAAAGTAATCAGAAATATCGTCGAGATCTTGAATCGCTTCATCGGAAATAACGTATTAGCTCATCCTTGATTTTGCCGAGCCTGTCGAAATTTATCGAGAAGTTGATTGACCACCGTTTCGCCGTCTGTTCCACCGTTTTGATCTAATGACTGAACCGCTGCATCGACTTTTCGGCGGGTTGAGTCGATCCAATTTGGGTCTTCAGTTAAGCTTTGTTCCTCCCAATCGTCGAGCAGTTGGAAGGCTTGAGCGAGAAGATCATCCAAGGTTTGATAACGTCCGCTCTGCAACTTCTGCTGAACGATCTGGGCTTGTTCGGGAGTCAGGTTAATGTTCATTCTTTGAACAATGACGGTGTTGTGAGTTCAGTGTAGCACTGTCAAATTTTACAAATGACGATCGCGGATTGCATGAAGTCGATCGCTCAAACAAAAAGATCCCGGTAGAACACTCACTACCAGGATCTTTTCACATTCGTCTTAAAGGCTTCCTATCTCAAAGTCCCCCAGAATAGGGGATTTAGGGGGCACAAACCCCCTCAAACGAAGCCTACAGTCCAACTGCCAACGCACCCGCCAAAGCTGCCGCGCCAGCCGACACTAACGCCGTTCCAAACAGCCACCAAGCCGCCGTTTCCGCCGCTTTACGAGTTTCTTCTGCCTGCTTCTTCGCCTGCCGCTTCACTTCTTCTAACCGATGCTGTGCCTCAGTCTGAATCCGCTCTGCTCGACGCAAGACCGAAGTTCTCGCATTCTCGACTTGATCGACAATCCGATTTGCTTCCGCTTCAGAAATGTCATCACGAGAAGACAACAAAGCAACAACCGTATCGCGATTAAAGCTACCCAACCGATCGCGTAACGCATCAAATCCAGCCTGTGGATCGTGGAACATCGTACGCACATCAGCGCGAATGCTGTCGTAGTTCAGTTCGGGACGATCGAGCGAATTGAGATAGTTGCGAATGCGATCGAGAATGCCGTCAATCACACTTTGAATCCGGTGCTGAATTGCTTGGATTTGTGCCATGAATTGCTCACGCACAGACAGCACTTGATCAACAATGCGGTTGGCTTCTTCTTCGGTCATATCGTTGCGCTGAGATAAGAGCGCGACGATCGTGGCGCGATCGAAGTGCGATAAGCGATCGCTAAAACTTCCAAAACCAGCCCGTGGATCACGTAAGAGCAACTGTAAATCGCGCTTGATGCCATCGGGATTGAGTTCTTCTTTGTGTGTGTTCCGCAGATAGTTCTCAAAGGTGGATTGGAAGTTTTGCACCCGCTGTTGGGTTCTCGATGCCAAACGACGCGGAGAACGTACCACACTGCGAATCGAAGCTAACGTTTGATCGACCAGTTGATTTGCCTGAGCTTCGGTTAAATCAGGACGCTGTGCTAACAGTCGAACAATGGTATCGCGATCGACTTGAGACAGTCTTCTTCTTAAGCGATATGCACCTGCTTTCGGATCATTGAGCAAGACATTCAAATCACGCTTAATGCCTTCGGGATCGAGTTCTGCGCGATTGGTATTGCGAAGAACTTGGTCGATCGTTGAAGTCACATAATCGACCTGATCCTTCGCGGTGTGAACCACTCGTTCAGGCGCGTGAAGAATGTTACGACGGACATCTTCAATCTGAGACACAATGCGATCGGCTTCTTCAGGAGTCATGTCCTGACGTTGCGATAGCAATTGAACAAAGGTATCGCGATCGAAATGGCTTAATCGCGATCGGAGTGCAGCCGCTCCAGCTTGCGGATCGTCCAGTAACAATTGAAATTCGCGCTTGATGTCGTCAGGGTTGAGTTCTGATTTGTTGGTGTTCCGCAAGTAGGATTCCACTCTCAGACGCAATGCTTCCGCTTCTGCACGAACGCGGTTTTGAGCTTCTTGAGCCGAATTGAGCACGCGATCGCGAGTGCCTTCAAAGCGGCTGATGATTTGATCCGCTTCTTCCGGTGACAAGTCTTGGCGCTGTCCCAACAATTGAACCAGCGTATCGCGATCGAAATGACTTAAACGGTTCTTAAGCGCGTCGTAACCAGCTTCGGGGTCTTCGAGCAGCAATGAAACTTCCCGCTCGATCGCATCCGGGTTGAGTTCGGATTTGTCGGTCGATCGTAGATAGTTTTCAACCCGACTCCGCAGATCGGTTGTTTCTGTATGCTCTTCAGCGGTTTGAACTTGACCGAGAATCGCTGTGCGAATGGTTTCGAGTTGATCCGCAATCTCAGCGACTCGTGCAGCGGATAAATCTCCACGCTGAGTTAAGAGATTGACAAAATCACCGCGATTCAGGCGTTCGAGTTCGCGGCGGACTGCACCTGGATCAGCCTCTGGATCGTAAAGGACTTCGCGGAATTCAGTGTCCAAGGTTTCGCGATTAAAGTGCCAAGAATAGGTATTCAGCAGATAGTTCTCAACATCCGTTTTAATCGGACTAAAGCCAGAAGAAACTTGCTGAGTCGCTTTCTGTGCACCTGTGGTCACTTTGTCGCGAACCGATTGAATCTGTCCAATGATCTTTTCAACATCGAGATCGTGCAGGTCGGTACGTCCAACAACTGTTCCCATCAAGGTTGAAAGACCCATTTGCACAGCTCGATCGACTAAGCTCGCTTGTTCCTGCGGCTTCGATCCTTGTTGCGCCAAATTCGAGAACGCATCCCGCATTCCCGACATTTGATCTTGCTGGGTGTTCTGCAACATTTGACCCTGACGGCGCAGTTCTTCGGTCAACTGATCCAAACGACGGCTCAGATCATTGGTGTTGACTTGCCCGGATTGCACCGTTTTCAAATATTCCACTAATTCTTGAGTGGGATCTTTGCGCGGCTGATAGCGTCCGATCGTTTCTTTCCAGACTGCATCCAACTGATCGACTAAGCGATTTGCATCGCGTTTTGATAAATCAGTCCGATCGCTAATCAGTTTCGCAAACGTATTGCGATCGACATTTCGCAGACGATCCATCACTTCCGTAGGCGAACCACCACCGACCACATTTTGTAGTTCTGGATCGTTCACCAAGCCTTCGATTTCACGACGGACTCGACCGAAATCCATTTGTGCTGGACGGAGACGCTCAATATAGTCTTCGAGGGAATCGCGAATGTTAGCAGGATCAACTGCTGATCCTAATTCGCGTCGGACTGCTGCTGCTGCTGCTTCTGCGGTCGAAACGACTTGCTGATTGACGGCTTTTGCTCCGAGTGCTGCGGTTGCCGTTCCTACGATCGCTTGAAACCCAGAGGTTGCAGTGTTGACTACGGAACCGATCAGCGATCCAACGGTTGTAGAACTAACCCAGACAAGCAGCGTGAAATATGCCGCCCAGATCACTAGACCCACGATCGCGCCTAAGCCCGCAGTTGTCAGCAAGCTCAATTTCACCGCTAATAAGCAAGCGATAAACAGCGAAATCGTAACGGTGATCAATGTCCACATTCCGACTGCAAAACCGATCTTGCGAATCGTACCGCCGCCGTTTCCGCTCGAATGAGAATGCGTGTCATGATCATCCGAAGAGCGTCCCAGATAGGAAATCCCAGCCGCTACGGATAGGTTTGTGAACAGTAATTGGAATGCAAATGCTAATACAATTCCCGAAATTAAAGCAACGAAAAATCGAGGACCAGAAAACACCAAAGCGGCTTCCTCCGGGGTTGTTACGCCTCGATCGAGTGGAACTTGCGCCAGGATCTGACCGAGTTCCCATGTTAAATTTGTGACTTGACTCATAGAAATTCCCTCATCAGACTGCGCCTAACACAAGTAACTGTGTCAGTGAAGCTGTCATTTTGAAACACTACTTTAGATGCCAGAATCGCCTATCTATAGAGTGATCATCATCTTTCGCAGGGGATAGGGGCGATCGACTAAAAGGAGGAAATTGAGAAGTGCGAATGTTCGATACTGAGTACGCAGTATTTATTTAGACGGAATCAGAGCCGTGACAACCCGATCGAGTCCAACCGCGCGAGAAGCCTTGAACAATAGTCGATCCCCAGGTTGGATCAAAGCGTTTAATCGGGCAATCACTTCTGTATAGTCGGTAAAAGTTTCCGCAGGAATCGGAGAAGCTGCGATCGCCATTGCTTGTGCTTCATCCGGATCAGCCAAAATCAATAATTGATCGAGTTTTAATTCCTTCACTTGTTCACCGACTTGTTGATGATAGTGAATCGACCAATCACCGAGTTCTTTCATCGTTCCAAGTACGGCAATTCTGCGATCGCCTTTCGTTTGAGCCAGCAATTTCAATGAAGCCAGCATCGATTCTAATCCCGCGTTGTAGCTTTCATCCAAAATCACGACATCATTAGAAAGTTCATACCGTCGCGCCCGTCCGCTTGGCAATTCCACTTCAACGCCTGTGGTTAAATTAGAAGCATCGAGATCTAAAGCTTTGATCACCGCTAACGCTGCTAAGAAATTAAGCGCATTATGCTCACCCGGAAGCGGTAACGGGTATCGATCGTTTCTAACTTTCAGCGTTTCAGTATCAATCAATTGCCCTTGTAAATCGCCGCCCTGCAATCCGTAGGTGATTGATTTTCCATGCCAAATGGTGTTCGCAGTTTCGAGCAGCAATGGATTATCGTGATTCAGAATTGCAACTGCATCTTCCGGCATTTCGGCTAAGAGTTCACATTTTGCTTGTGCGATCGCTTCTCTCGATCCTAATCTCCCAATATGCGCCGTTCCCACATTTGTAATCACACTAATATCTGGACTTGCAATCTGTGATAGCAGCGCAATTTCTCCGAGCGCTCTCATTCCCATTTCAATCACAGCAAAATCATGATCCGAATTCAATTCCAATAGAGTCTTTGGAACTCCGATTTCGTTGTTATAGTTTGCCTGCGTTTTATGCACTTTGCCGTATTTCGATAAAACCGCTGCAATCAATTCTTTTGTCGTCGTTTTTCCGACTGAGCCAGTAATCGCAATGATCGGAATCTTGAATTGTTTTCGCCACCAATGCCCGATCGCTTGATATGCCTGTAACGTATCTTGAACAATCAGAACAGGCAAATCACCCGCTTCAAACTCAGAATCAACAATCGCCGCGATCGCACCTTGTTCAATTGCCGATCGCACAAAATCATGCCCATCAAACCGCTCACCCCGCAACGCTAGAAACACCTCGCCCGGTTGAATCGATCGCGTATCCGTTGTAATCCCTTTTGCGTCCGAACTCGGTAGATTTTGGAAAGATGCCCCAAGGATTGCGATTAATCGATCGAGCGTTGCATGAAACGACATGAAGAATTCTCTAGAAATTGATAAAGTTCTGAGTGTACCGCATTTGAGTATACTGCCTTGATTACATCCGATTTGCGGGTACTTTAGAACGTTTCGCTTCGTTCACTCCCGCCCCGGAATGGAATTCGGGGCTAATCGAACGAAGTCCACTAAAGGGGACTAAAAGCCAAATTGATATCTCTTCAGTCCTTTTCAAAGGACTTCGCACCGTTAGCCCCGAATTCCATTCCGGGGCGGAGTTACAACGCAGTGAGAAAACTTTAAACCACAACCCAGCACGATCGAGCAACAGAACTCTGCAACAATTCCAAAATTTTCAACTCTGAAAAATCTTTGTCACAAATTTGCCACTTCTCTGCTATTCTAATTAAGGCTTAGGCGGATGTGGCGGAATTGGTATACGCGCACGCTTGAGGTGCGTGTGGCTTTGCCTTGCGAGTTCGAGTCTCGCCATCCGCATATAGTTAGAAGGGGAAGCTTACCACTTCCCTTTTTTGTTGTGCAAATGAAGCCAAATCTGAGAAATTCAACGAATTGTAAACAAATGTTTCAATAGGTAGATCTAATCATGAAACCTTAGACAGAGTTCGCTACGCTCTAAGATAGAGAAGGAGGAATCAATCCATGACGACCGTGCCTGATAGCGTTAGCTTACTTGATTTATCAAGACTCTGGATTCAGAAAGCGTTAGAAGAAATTGCCGCAGAAAGTCAGCAGGCTGAAGAAGAGATCGAACTGGAAGAGGAAGAATAAGCCTCACTTTGATTCAAAAATTGAAAATGGTCTAGACCCGTAGATCTACAAGGCTGAAGAAGTTTTGCAGATTTACAGATCTAGACCATTCGTTTTAGGAGCGATTTTTCGATAACAGATAATCGATCGAATAACTTCCCCCACCGCCCACGGTAAACAACAGATAAATCAGTAAATACAGTGAAGCGGTTTCCAACGGTCCAACATCTAACCCAGTTTTTTTCAAGTGGAAGTAAACCGCAATCAGCATCGTGAATGCCAGTGACAATGCACTGATGCGCGTGAGAAATCCAAAGATTAATAGAATCGAAGCTCCAATTTCCGCAAATGCTGCACAGTAGGTGAAAAAGACCGGAAACGGAAAGCCAATCACGGTCATGACATGATCCACAAATCCTGGCACGTCTGCTAATTTACTAAAGCCGTTGTGAATCATTAATGCACCGACGACAACCCGCACCGTTAACCAAGCCGCTTGAAAAGTTGGATTCGGACTAAGATCGGATTGTAAAAGCGTTGAAAGAATCGATCGTGGCTGAGACTGTGTAACGGTCATGGATAGATTTCTCAGAAGACAGCACTTGAATTTTAACGAACAATCGAAACCCCGAAATCGTTACATAACTCAACCTCGCATTTTGAGGTCTGCCGTAACATAAAAAAAGAAGTCTTTAGATAGACGGTCGCTGCAATCCGTCGCTGCTACCGTTAACAAACAAGTAAACGATCACTCAATTCAAGCAAGGGAAAAACGTATGTCACACTTTAGTACACTCCGCAGCAAGATCACCGATGCAGAACTGCTCAAGGTTTCGTTGCGCGACCTCGGTTTCACGGTTGAAACCAATACCGAAGTTCGGGGAATGGGCTGTCAGCGCGTTCATGCTGACATTGTTGCCGTTTTGGACGGTAGCTATGACATTGGTTGGGTTCACAATGAAGATGGAACATACAGCATCGTGGCGGATTTGTGGGGTGTCGCGAGAAAGCACAACCTTGCAGAATTGATGACCTCTGTGAACCAAAAATACGCTGTGCAACAAACCCTTAGCGCAGTTGCAAGCCGTCCTGGACTGCAAGGTGCCAATGTTCAAGTGAAGGTTCGCGGTTAATTGCTCAAATTCTAGAAGTCGTCGTAATCCTTTACAGAGTCTTGTATTCTGTAAAGGATTATTTTTTTAAGCCAATCGGAAAATCTACCTCAAGATGCTTCGGAGATGGGTCAGGTAAAAGCTAGTCTGTGCAAGGACGATCGAGGTAACTTATGGTAGATGCAATTTTGGCGAGATCGAAAGAACTCAGACAATCGCTAACCGATTTTGTGTACGATGCTGAAGGTGAGTTAGCGACTGCATTTGAAAAGTTTGTCGCAGAGCGATTAGCGCAATCACAATCAAAGGACAGCAAACACCGAGATACTGTAGTCGATATCTTTCTGACGCATGGACAAGTCGGAACGAAAACACCGCTAGAACTGTTTATCGAAGAAGAGCCGGAACTGTCAGCGCACGATCGACAACTCCTTTTAGAATGGAAACGCAACTTTTCAGGACTATTTGCGATTCAAGAGATTATTCCCGATGGCTTCAAATTGATGAATTGGCTCACTACAAAAATGTACATTGTGAAGCCAAACGATTCAGAAACGCTCGAAGCAATGGCGCGATTGAAACAAGGCGAAATGTTAGTGACGCGGATTGCACCGATCGAGGATTACTGGACGATCTTTAGTCCGTATGTGCAACTAGGAAATTTAGGCAAACCGAAGTTAGCAGTCGCGATCGGCAATTTCCGCCAGAACTATAAATCTGATCTTTACGGCGATGCGCCCGAACTGCTCGAAGAAGCTTGGAAATCAGTCGATCGCTATCACCAAGATTTTCTTGACTTCTTTGGTAGCGATCAAGTTACGATGTCAGGCTATCATCTGGGCAAAAAGATCGCAGAGTTTCAGGACTTTCTCACTCAGCGGCGCATGGATGAAGTGGGACTTGATTCTAATAAATCTTTAGCAGAACTCGCCAAAGATGCAGGTGTGAGCGATGAAGAACTGAGCGAAATGGCGGAAGCAATGGGACTCGATGCCGAATCTGCTGCAAAAATGATTCAAAACAAAGCAGCGGCAAAAATGGTAACACCACAAATTGAGTTACCTCCTGAACTGAAAAAAGCCGAAGAAGTAACCGTTCTTGCACATCCACGCTGGGGACAGATGTTACTCACAACCTACACGCAGTTTGAAACCGTACTAAAATCCGAGGATTGGAAATCTATTAAAGGTGCAGATAAGCTGATTCGGAAGTATCTCACGGATGCTGAGACGAACTATTTCGTGTGGCATCGGTTAGCAGAACAGTACCCGACTGAGCTAGAGAATTTACTGCGATCGTTTCTCGATCGACCAGAGTTCACTCTTAAGCAAGATCTCGATCCGCTGTTGCAGGAATACCACAAGCCTTTAGTGCCCGAATTGCCAGACATCGCCAGTGTTCCGCTCCATCTGCATAATCTCTTTCAAGAAGCATTAGCAGAAGTGAGCAAAACTAAGGCGAAAGACAAAGCAAAACAGCCATCGAAAGGATTTAAACGGGGTTAGATTGTGCGATTAAAATCTCGAAGCAGCGATCGATTATGGATTGGGGTTGCTCTGATCTTCTACTCGTTCGTTGCGATCGGGATTGCTGAAGGTGGCTTGGGTGTTCTTTTGCCCTCGATTCTCGAAACTTACAAGCTCACTCCTGCTACAGTGACATTGTTATTTATTAGCCAAGTTTCGGGATATGCGATCGCGGCAACCACAACCAGTCTCTTAACTCATCGATTCGGTTTAGCAAGAACAATGCTATTGGGTGTAATTCTGCTCACCAGTGCTTTGTGTCTCTACGCTTCAACCAATCACTGGAGCGTAATGATCGCAACCGGATCATTGTTAGGATTCGGGATTGGATTAATTGATGCGGGCGGCAATACTTTTATCGCCAGTGATCAACGGAATGCCAACCTGATGGGATTGCTTCATGCGTTCTATGGTGTAGGAGCACTTTCAGGTCCAGCCCTTGCGACTACATTACTCACTTTTGGCGTGCAATGGCGACAAATTTATGCAGTGATTGCCACGATCGTGAGTTTGTCGATCGTCGGGTTACTCTGGGCAGTTCTGCATCAATACACACCGCTACAGCAGCGATTTACCAGTGAAAGTAGTGGTCGATCGAATCTTGCCGCCGCAGTGAAAAACCCGATCGTGATTGTTTCAGCAGTACTACTCGCGATTTATGTTGGAACCGAAGCAGGGATCGGAAACTGGGCGTATACCGTTCAGCATGTGAGCCGAGGAATTTCGACACAGACGGCAGGATATAGCGTTGCAGGCTATTGGGTTGGATTAACGATCGGGCGATTAAGCTTCGGTCAATTAGTCAACCGATTGGGAGCAAATCGCACCATTACTTATTCATTAGCATTGCTCATTGTTGGATTGCTCGTGTGGTGGCAGATTCCGAGTGCATGGCTGATTTTGCCTGTTCTGGGATTTGCTTTAGCAACGATTTTTCCAGCGATCATGTGGTTAACTCCGCAACGAGTTGATCGCGCAATAGTTCCGGCTGCGATCGGGCTATTGGCGAGTATGGCGAGTGTCGGAGCCGCGATGATTCCGACGGGAATGGGCTGGATTGCAAATCGGGCAGGAATTGGAGTGATTCCGGGATTGATGTTACCGCTCGCGATCGTCATGTTCGGGCTACAGAGTTGGTTAACTTTGAAGCGAAATCAATCCGCAAGAAGTTAAATGAACTTTGCATGAGAATTAACCTGCTCTACAAGGGCGTGACGAGGAATACTTGGGAATCTTAGTCATGTCCGAGCAATTCCGAGTGAGGGTAGTTTGATGCGCCGTACCGTTACGGGTTTAGGCTTAGTAATGATGAGCTTCAGTGTTATTGCTGAACAGAGCAAAGCTCAAATCATCATTCCTGACAGCACACTAAACACGGTTGTCAACACGTCTAACAACCGAGACTTTACGATTACGGGTGGCATCACTGCTGGCACTCATCTCTTTCACAGCTTCCGTGAATTTTCGATTCCCACAAACGGAGCTGCACGGTTCGCCAATCCTACCAATATTCAAACAATCTTCAGCCGAGTCACCGGAGGAACCGCCTCAAATATTGATGGCTTGCTACAGACGAATGGCAGTGCCAGTCTATTTCTGCTCAATCCGAATGGAATTCTTTTCGGCGCGAATGCTCGATTGAACATAGGAGGTTCCTTTATCGGAACGACTGCCGATCGCGTTAAATTTGCAGATGGTAGCGAGTTTAGTGCCACATCAACCGATCGACCATTGTTAACGATCAGTGCACCAATTGGACTGCAAATGGGGCAGACTCCCGGCGAAATTCGAGTCCGAGGAACAGGACATACACAAACCTATCCTGGATCGCCTTATGTTCCATTTGACCGGAATAATAGCGATCGTGGATTATCTGTTCCAGCAGGCAAAACGCTGGGCTTAATCGGAGGCAACTTAGTTTTAGAGCGTGGGATTTTGACCGCAGAAGGTGGACACGTCGAATTAGGTGCAGTCACCGAGTCCCAAATTCCAATTCGCTTGAGTCAAACCGAGACAGGTTGGGGCTTCGGATACGATGGCATTGCAAAATATGGCGATATTCGTCTCAATCAGCGATCGCTGGTCGATGCAAGTGGAATCGGCAACGGTTCGATCCAACTGCAAGGACGACAAATTGATTTACTAAACGGCTCGACACTGCTGATTCAAAACATCGGAACACAAGCCGCAGGAACAATGCGAGTGAATGCCTCTGAAGCGCTAACGTTACAAGGCGATGACTTAGGTGGACTGGCAGTGAGTGAAATTCGTACAGAAAACCTATCGAGCGGCAAAGGTGCCGATATTGTGATCAATGCGCCTCAGATCGCGATTCGAGATGGAGCGCAAGTTTCAGCTTGGTCACTGGGTTCTGGAACTGGAGGAGCCTTGCAAGTGAATGCCGATCGCAGCCTTCAGATTATCGGATTTGCATCTGGAAATTCTGCTAGAAACAGCTTTCTAGGAAGCGCGAATTTTGGAACTGCGGGATCATCGGGCAATGTTCTGGTTTCGACAAGCCAGCTTAGTGTCACAAATGGTGGAGTTTTGACTTCGACGAGTGCTGGCGTGAGTCGGGGCGGCAACGTCACTATCAATGCGAGAGAATCGATTCAAGTTTCCGGGATAACCCCGATCGTGCTGACTCCTTCGTTAATTAGCACGATCGCATTTGCGTCTGGAAATGCTGGACGATTAACGATCGATTCTAAGCAGATTACTGTAACGAATGGCGGTAATATCACCGCTTCCACCTTAGCGAGTGGTGCATCTGGGGATTTAATCATTCGTGCTTCTGAATTTATTCGGGTTGAAGGGCAGTTTGTCACAGATATTACGTCTCGTCCAAGTCAAATCATCGCTGCGAGTGATCTTTCTGTTCCGAGTGTCCGTCTCGCTTTTGGTCTACCGCCCTTGCCAACAGGAACAGCAGGTAGCTTATCGATTCAAACTCCCCAATTGCAGGTTTTGAATGGTGGAGAAATATCGGTTCGCAACGATAGCGTCAATGGGAATGCTGGAACGCTACAGATTCAGGCGGATTCTGTCTTGCTCGACCATCAAGGCAAACTGACAGCACCTGCACTCAATGGACGAGGTGGCAACATCAGTCTAGATGCTCAAAGCTTACACCTCAACAATGGTGCACAAGTGAATGCTTCCACACTGTCTGGACAAGCTGGGGATATTCGATTAGCGGTGCGGGGTAAATTGCAGCTATCGAACCAATCAGAAGTTTTATCGAATGTTCAGCAAGCCGGACAAGGTGGAAATATCACGATCGAAGCCGCCGATCTTAGACTCAATCGCGCCAGCCGCATCACCACCAACGTTCAGGGAACAGCGACGGGAGGAACAATTCAGGTGAGCGGCGATCGACTGGTGCTGCGAGAAGGTTCAACGCTATCCGCTGTGACAGCAGGCGCGGGAAATGCAGGAAATGTCAGCGTCAATGTCAAAGAAATTGATATTGCGGGAGTGGCTAACACCGAGATTCGAGGCGTGGGAATGACACCGACACCGAGCTTCATCGGTAGCGGCACTTTTCCCGGCAGTCGAGGTCAGGGCGGAAGTTTAACCATCAACAGCGATCGCATTCGCGTTTCTGACGGAGCATTGATTAGTGCTGGAACATTGGGACAGGGGAATGCGGGAGATGCGGTAATTCGTGCCCGTGAATCGATTACTTTAAGCGGAGTGAGTCCTTTACCTGCTCCGTTGTTTGGCTATCGTACTTCCCATCCCAGCCGTATTTCTGCAAGTTCTCTGTCGAATGCTTCTGCGGGTTCAGTAAACATCCAAACGCCGCTCTTGACCCTGAGCGATGGAGCTGTGATCGAGGTGAACAGTCGAGGACAAGGAGGAGCCGGAAACTTAGAAATTACCAGCGATCGAGTTCGGTTAAACAATCAAGCCAGTTTAGCGGCAGAAGTTGCGGGCGGCAGACAAGGCAACATTAAGATCAACACAAATCTACTCACGCTGCGGCGTGGCAGTCAGATCACAACGAACGCGACGAAAAACGCTGAAGGAGGCAATATCACGATCAATGCTCCGATTCTGTTGGGGTTAGAAAACAGCGATATTATTGCAAATGCGGTTCAAGGTCAGGGTGGAAAGATCAACATTACAACCCAGGGAATTTTTGGTTTACAGTACCGCGATCGCTTAACGCCTGAAAGTGATATTACCGCAAGCTCAGATTTTGGTATTGATGGTACGGTGCAAATCAATAATATTGGTCTTGATCCAAATTCAGGCTTAATTGAACTATCTGCGGAACTTGCGGATGCGGGTCAAAAGGTTGCAGAAGGGTGCTCTACGACGCAGGGCAGTAGTTTTATTATCACAGGACGCGGCGGAATTCCTGAAAGCCCGATCAATGAGTTTACCGTGTATTCCACTTGGGCAGATTTGCGTCCAGTAACTCCATCGACTTCGACTTCTATGTTGCCTCCTGTTGCTCAACCGTTACGAGAAGCGACTTCCTGGTATCGCAATTCCCAAACCGGTCAGATCGAGCTAATTGTTGATCGACCAATGGTATTGCACCAACCCATCACTTGTGGAGCAGCGAGAGATTAGTCTAACTTCCTTGAATCGTTGCAGTTTGTGATCGATCATCTAGCGTAAATAACAATTGCCCTTTATGCACTTCCTGACCTTTCTGAAAGAAAACGCCCGTAATTCTCCCAGACGCTTGAGGAATCACAGAAACCGTTAAATCAGATTGAACATGTCCGATCGCGGGAAACTTAAAGCACTGGCTGATTCATTACATTGCCTGCTGGACTGTAGTGACACACAAGCACATCACTGCCATTTCCGGTCGCGACACCACCCCCAACCTCGTTAGTATTTCTCCAAATCATTTGCGTGTAATGTCCGACATCTTTCCAATTCCCGGTACTAGAAACGTTTGGAAAGATACCACTGATAAAACTTCTCTTTTCATTGCCCCACAGATCAACAAACTGCGTCAAAGAAAAAGCGCCCGCCGTTCCTTTCGCGAGATTTTCTCCACCTCTTCCACTATGTTGAAAGGTGTTTGTTTGTGCCAATTGATTCGCCCATTGTTGAGCACTTGCACTGAGAGCGGATGACCATTGCAAAAGAGGCAAACCGACTTCCGCCCGATAGCGATTGTGAACCGCCAAAATCTCCTGAGCTTGAGCATTCAATCCTCCGGGTTGCTCGACACTGCCTGATGCCCAGACTGCATTGTCGGCTGTTTCAGTTTGGGAACCCGATCGATAAACCACTAGATTGCCATCGTTTTGAACTCTGAGAAAAGCCCCAGGATAGTTCGCTGTACCCGTCGCCCATCTAGGTTGCCATCCAACGTCATACAGCACCAAGTTACCATCGGTTTGCATCACCAATACACCGGGCTGAGCTGCTCCGCCCGTCTGAGTTGACCACAAGGGCTGAAATCGCTGATTGTAAAGCACCACATTACCATCCGTTTGCAAAATCAAGGTGTAAAGCTGGTTATCAGATTTCAAGCTTTGTCCGGGTGCTAGAGACTGACCAGGAAAAAGAGTTGCCATGCTGCCTCCAATGGATTGATAGTTGAATTGCATCAAAGTTCAGTATGGTTTTCCTCGCACAATTGGAAGAAAATGCGCGACAGGCGATCGCAGTGAGGATGCGTTGAGGTTGAGAAGTTCGCGCTTGAATCTTCACCTTTTTCACATTCTAAAGTTATGACAATCGAGATCTCCACTCGAAATGATATCTGCTGAAACTTTGATAGAGTGATGCTTCTCGATCGACCGTGATCAACGGAAGTCGATCGTGTATTGACTAAACGGAATAATAGTAGAGTTTGCAAAGCGGCACGGTGAGATATGATATTTGGTAAAAGGTGTAAGCAGTAGAATTATGTCAGTTTCTAACGATCGCTTTACTTATCCCTCTGCTGAAGTGCTGGTATACATGGAGCAACAAGCGGAAGAATTCGAGAGAATGAGATCGCAGCTTGTCGAAACGCACCTAAATCAATATGTTTGGTTTGAAGGGGGACAAGTGCTAGATGCTGACGAGAATTCTGAGGCTCTTGCAATTCGAGTTTGCAGAGAGGACGAAAATCGACCCTTGTTTATTAAAAAGGTTGTATTTCAAGATCCACAACCAGTCGTCAGAACACCGTTTCGCTAGTCGAGCTTCCGTGGGTACACACCAATACACTTTTCTGGATTCTAATATTCCACCAATTCCATTACTCTCTGTACATCTAGCAACACCAGGACTTGAACCAAGAAGAACGATCGAGACCCAAGCAATTCTAGATACGGGTTCTGATTGCACGCTCATTCCACTGCCATTGTTGATGCAAGTGAATGCAAGAATTATCGGTCGATCGATGCGGATTCCAGTTGCAGGAAACAATGCGATCGCAATTCCTCATTTAGTCGGCTTGCAATTTGACCAATACAATCTTGCCGGGATTGAAGTCTTTAGCTGTCCGATTGATGATATTGGCGAACTGTTGATCATTGGACGCGATTTGATGAATCGGTATCGGATTGAGTTTGATGGTCAGAATTTAGCATTTACGATTTTTTAGGAGAGGGCGATCGAGAAGTTGAGCGATCGAGTCACTCATAATGCGTCCACATTCGCAAAATCTTCACCGTATTCTCAGACTCAATGATCTCATATACCAAGCGATGCTGAATATTGATGCGTCGAGAATATGCCCCTTCCAAATCTCCGACTAATTTTTCGTAAGGTGGCGGGTTTTGATAAGGATCTTCTTGCAGGATGTCGAGTAATGCCTGCGCCTTGTCTCGCAAGTTGCTAGAAGCAAGTTTTTTAGCATCTTTCTGTGCTTGTTTCGTATAAACCAGTTCCCAACTCACCACTCTAATTCTCGATCGCATTCCTCGGTCGGGGTTGCCAATCCTTCCCGGATCGACTCTCGCATTCCTGGAACTGAAAGCAGATAGAGCGTTTCCTGCACTGCCGCCCAATCCGCTTCAGAGAGTAGTACAGCATTGCTGGTTTGTCCTGCGATTACGATCGGTTGATGCGACTGGCTGACTGCATCAATTAAGTCCTGCAACTGCTGTCGAGCGTCATCGACTGGAATCATACGTTTTTCTCTTATACATGTTTTTCCAAACTATGCCCGATCGCGGTTTCATCCAGCATAGGTTTACGCTTTACCGTCAGTATCTATCAAGAATAGCTTATGAACAGAACAGCGATCGAGAACTTGAGCGATCGAGCATTTAGCCCTTCGATTCAATGATTGGGAGCGAGTCGTCGATCGAGATTTTTCGCTGCGTTGTTTTCTCGCCCCGGAATGGAACTCGGGGCTAACGGTGCGAAGTCCGCGCTCCGGGGACTAAGATTGTTTGCGCGGTTTGGGTTGTGGTAGGGCATCGGGTTCTAGATGAGGAAAAATCGTGTTCTCGGCGTGATGGGTTTTCTGATTTTGAGCATAAGTGATCGCACGATCGAGGTTTTTCGGACTAATCGAAAAGACACCATACTCGTTTTGCCATGCAAATTTGATGTGAAAGGCATGATTAGCGTTCATGTAGCGGGTGCTGCTTCCTTTGACCAATCAAACATAATCAGACAGAGCAAGACTGGGTGGAGTTGAAACAATCAGGTGAAGATGATCTTCAATGCCAGCGATCGCATGAAGACATCCGCCTAACTTCTTGGTTTTGTGATGAATGAATTGATAAAGTGACGCTCTAAAGCAGTCGCCATGCTGATGTTCGATCGCTAGACATTAGCTCGGAATTTGAATGAGTCGAGCGACTTCCGCGCCCAATCTAGTAAAATGCCGAGTATTAAAAGTGAGGAGCGAATCTACATTGGCAATTAGCGCAGCTTGAGCGATCAGCGCATCGTAAATTCCGCCACCTGAAATATTGAGTTGCACGACTCTTTGGAGGACAGCCTGATAGTTCTCAGCCGTCAAACTGATTTTGGTGAATTGGCACAGGTTTTCTGTTAGAAGATAATCGGCGGTCGCTGGGCTAACTCGATAGGGAGGTGGCATTCGAGTCAGAATGCTGTAGCATTCTGCCAAGCTGTGAGTTGAGATGAAACCTTGTGTGGTTTGATCAAGACGGATTCGATCGAGCAAGGGTTTACAGATTGAGTACATCTCATGGTCTTGCGAGAGAGCGGCAACGATAACATTCGTATCCAATAAAACTTTTACCATCCGCCAAGTTCTCGAATTCTTGCTTCCCTCATGTCATCCACAATCGAAGCAGGAATCTTACTTCCTTGAGATTTGATCACTGGAAAACCATTCACGTATTCGATTTCGGCTTCGGGTTGCTCAGATTCAGTCTCTTCTGATGAAAGATTATTCTGTTGCGATGTGTTGCTGAGAAGTTGCTCAATCTGTTCAAACTGATCGAGCGGGATCTGTACTGCGATCGCTTCACCCTGTTCGTTGAAAACGTATTGCTTATCGATGTCCAGCATTTTGCAAGCTCCAAACGATAGTGAATTGATCTTATCCCTCGATCGTGTCATTGTGCTTCACCGTCAAACTCAAGCAAAAAACTAGCGATCTCTAAAAGATACTCTCTAAATCAATTTGTCAGAATCTCGAAACTCCCGTCCATACTTTAAGGCTTCTAGGAACGCTTCTTCATCTGAAATCAAACCAATCAGATTTTCAAGCCAGTTCGCCCAGACTGATTTCTGCTTAAGTGCAGCTACTTCTTGCTCAAGTTTTGCTAAACGATATTCGATCGCAGTTTCATCCAGCATAGGTCTACGCTTTACCGTCAATATCAAGAATAGCTTACTGATAGAAAGGCGATCAAGAGATTGGGTGATCGCAATTCCTCATTTAGTCGGCTTGCAATTTGACCAATACAATCTTGCCGGGATTGAAGTCTTTGGCTGTCCGATTGATGATATTGGCGAACTGTTGATCATTGGACGCGATTTGATGAATCGGTATCGGATTGAGTTTGATGGTCAGAATTTAGCATTTACGATTTTTTAGGAGAGGGCGATCGAGAAGTTGAGCGATCGCGAGTGCATCAAAAGGTACCCCCCTAAATCGCTTGGTCAGAATCTCGAAACTCCCGTCCATACTTTAAGGCTTCTAGGAACACTTCTTCGTCTGAAATCGAGCCAATCAGATTTTCCAGCCAGTTCGTCGAGGCTGATTTCTGCTTGAGGGCTGCTACTTCCTGCTCAATTTTTGCTAAACGATGTTCGATCTCGGTTTCATCCAACATATTTTTACGCTTCACCCGTCGATGCCAAGAATGGCGGACAAAAAGGCGATCTAGAATTTGGATTTTGGTTTTGCTACACGGATATGCGATCGACAATCCAATAAAGAGGTCGAACAATCCCATCTAACGCAGCATAATTGCATTCAACAGCCGTCGAACCACACTACCCTGTGCCCTCAAGCGCTGTTTCATCCTCTACGTTCCTCAGAGCGAGAAGCGTAGGGGTAAGACTGATTAAGCCACAAGGAATAAAGAGCAGAAGTGCAATTAATATCTAACGGTGCCATTCAACCATTATCCCTTAAAGATTGAGAATTTGCGATCGGGTTAGATGTATGACTTGAAATAATGTCAAGGGCGCTCTCTCGGAGAAATTTCAAATTTATACCCTGATTTTCATAAAATCTAGTGGATAATAATTAGTGAATTCTACCCGTGTTTATTCTATGGCTCTGTGGTGCGCTAAGAAGAAAATGATGAAGTCTGTAGCTATTTTTACTATTTCGCTTCTTTTGTGTGTTGCCCTTTCTACAAGTGCCTTTCCCCAACCGAATCGATACAACCTTAACTTACCGAACAATACTATTATTTTGGGTATTCGGACTATATCATCTCCAGTAGCTCAGTTCTGTTACGCATTTGAGGTTTCATTAAGGAGAAGACTACAAGAGGGAATACAGATAGAGCCTAGAGGTATAGCAAATCAGTATATGAATGCTTTTTACTCTAGATACTTTGGGTTACTAATGGATCTCTCAAGTGATAAGAGAATTGATATCGAATGTGGACCAAACTCTACAGCATCGGCAAATCTTCTCAATCCAAAAAGTAATGATTTTTTTCTAGGGACATTACTTTCTCGAATGACTTTCACAGAACAGGTATAAGGCTACTTCTTTCTAGAGAGCTTGCTCAACGGTTAAGTTCTTCTAATTCTCTTGAAACAGATCTTAGAAATCTCAAGATTGGAGTTATGAGTGGCACAACAACTTTGAAGCAGCTTCAAGACGACTATAGGAGAAATTACTATAACATTCGTCCCATCGAACCATTTACTCCCGATCCAACTACTCCAAAACTAGGTACAAACGCTTTAGAAAAAGCTCTAGAGAGCTTGGAAAAGCGAGAAATTGATGCACTTGCTAGTGACGCTCCTATTGTTCAGTCCTTTCTAGAAGAGGGTGTAGCAGAAGGAGGAAAACAAGGAGAAATGAATTTTGTACGTGGAAGATCTGCATTCAAAAATCAAGGGTTCGCTGTCTTTCCTTCCAGAGAGTTCAAGTCTCCTGACAATAAAGAGTACTTACCGAGAACAGATAGGGAGTCTTATGCAATGGCAGTGAGAGCAGGAACCAACAACACCAATGAGTTACGAAGATTAATTGATGATGCTTTGAGTGACTTAAATAAGCCAGAAACCACCTTGAGAAAGGCTCAAGACTATTTGAAGACTCAAGAATCTTTGAATCCGCAGAATAGCCCATCGCAAAGCAACTCGTCACCTACAAATCCAACAGGTTCTACAACAGATCAGGGGACTAAAGGCTGGTGGAAAGAGCCTGGAATCGTTGCTGCTCTAGTTGCTGCTTTTGCATCAATTGTTGTTGCTGTTCTCAATCCTCAGTTTGTTGGCGCAATTATTAGCACGATACGTAGTTGGATACAAGGGAATACGAAAACGCCTCAACGCGCAGACAGAAGAATCATCGGTCGGGTGCTAAATGACGTAACTAATATTGGAATTGAAGGAGCGCAAGTGATCTTGGAGACAGGGAGCGCACCATTGAGTAGGAGTACAGATTCAAATGGATATTTCTTTTTTTCTTTTCAGAGTACTAGAGATGAAGTACGTGTATGTGTAGACGCAAATGGTTATACAAGATTCGATCAACTGATCAATCTTGCTGATGAACAAGAAATAACTAAAGACATCAAATTATCTCCACTTTCGATTTCGCAGCTACGCAGAAACAGAACAATCGTTGGTCGCGTAGTGAATAATAGTAAATTTGGAATCAAAGGGGCGCGTGTAATTCTGGAAGCTCAAGGTGTACCACAGGTTACGAATACAGACGAAAATGGATATTTCTTCTTTTCTTTTCAAAGCTCCAAAGATACAGTTCGCGTAATTGTAGAATCAAACGGGCACAGAGGATCTGAAACTCTTGTACCTCTGTTAAATGATGAAGAGAATACAGAGACAAGAGTGACTATCAGCTTAGATCAAGCTTAGTTTAGTGCATTAGAGGAACGAAATGAGAGTTCGCAATATCACGGCAATCTTTAACATGAAACCTACATCAAGATTAAAAGCTCGATGTAGGTTTCATCAGAAGTAAGCTTAGGAAGTTAAACCACTTCACAAGTTCCGCCAGCCGCTTCGATCTTCGACTTCGCGCCCTCAGTAAACGCTGCCGCTTTCACGCTCAGCTTCACCGACAACTCACCATCGCCCAAAATCTTCAGCGGTCCATCATCTTGTGTCACAATCCCCGCATCCATCAGCGAAGATAACGTCACCTCAGAATTGGCATCCAACTCAGCTAAATCGCCCACATTGATCGCCGTGAAGAACTTACGATTGATCACCGTAAAGTATTTCAACTTCGGCAAGCGACGATACAGCGGCGTTTGACCCCCTTCAAACCCCGGACGAGTCGGACGACCCGATCGAGATTTTTGACCCCGCATTCCATAGCCACCACTCGCGCCTTGACCCGCAGAAATGCCGCGACCGATGCGACGTTTCCGCTTGGTAGAGCCTGGTTGGGGCACAGCATCTTCTAATCTCATTTGTGACTCCTAAACGCTGTAGAGTTGTTCAACCGGAATGCCGCGCTCTTGTGCTACATCCGATAGAGTGCGGAGTCCAGCTAACGCATTCACCGCCGCACGCGCATTGTTCAGCGGGTTATCTGATCCAAGCTGTTTCGCCAGAATGTTCTTCACGCCAGCAAGTTCCAACACGGTACGAACCGCACCACCCGCAATTACCCCAGTCCCCGGAGCCGCAGGACGCATCAGCACTTTCGCGCCGCCGCCTGTTGCAGTCGCAGGGTGAGGAATCGAGTTTGCTTTGGTTAGAGGGACATCGATTAGATGTTTTTTACCGTCTGCAACCCCTTTTTTCACGGCTCCGATCACGTCACTCGCTTTGCCGACACCGACACCGACTTGACCTTTCTCGTTACCGACGACCACGATCGCTCTAAAACTGAGCTTTTTACCACCTTTCACCACTTTGGTTACCCGGCGGATCTGAACCACGCGCTCTTGGAATTCAGATTCCTTTTCACGCGATTTCTTTTCTTTTCCTTTTGCCTTAGCCATTTGTGTTTGCTCCTAGAAGTTCAGACCCGCTTCACGGGCAGCATCCGCTAAGGTCTGGATGCGACCATGATATAAGTTCCCACCGCGATCGAACACCACTTGCTCGATCCCTTTCGCTTTCGCACGTTCAGCGATCAATTTGCCGACTTCTGATGCAGCCGTACAGTTTGCTCCTGATTCGATCTTTTCTTTGAGTTCAGGATCGACTGTGGAAGCAGATGCGATCGTATGTTGCGCCACATCATCAATCAATTGAGCATAGATATGATGATTCGACTTGAAGACCGCTAACCGGGGACGCTCTGGAGTGCCAGACATACGGCGGCGAATCCGAGCATGGCGAACCCGTGTAGATTCTCGACGACTTACTTTGCTCATAGTTTATTTCTTCCCTTTACCGCCAGTCTTACCAACCTTGCGGCGAACTGCTTCGCCTTGATAGCGAATTCCCTTGCCCTTGTAAGGTTCCGGGGGACGCACCGATCGAATTTTCGCAGCCGTGTTGCCGACAATCTCTTTATCAATTCCGGTCACAATCACGTTAGTGTTGTTTTCCACTTGGAATTGAATTCCTTCGGGCGGTTCGATTAAGACAGGGTGACTGTAACCCATGCTCAGGTTCAGATTTCTACCTTGAACTGCGGCACGATAACCGACCCCTTGAATCTCTAGACGGCGTTGAAATCCGTTAGAGACTCCTTCGACCATGTTGGCGACCAGCGTACGACATAGACCATGACGCTCACGAGCCATGCGGGATTCGTTGACGCGATTCACATTAACCACGTCGTCTTGGGTATTGATCGTGACTCCTGCCGGAAGCACTCTCGATAGTTCGCCTTTCGGTCCTTTGACGACGACTTCCTGACCATTCACCGTGACGGTTACTTTTGCAGGGATTGTAATCGGACGTTTTCCAATACGAGACATTGTTTTTTCCTCCTACCAGACGTAGCAAAGGACTTCACCGCCAACACCCGATTTACGAGCTTCGCGATCGGTCATAATGCCGCTTGATGTTGATACGATCGCGATCCCGATTCCACCTAAGACGCGAGGGAGGTCTTTGTGGTTCGAGTAGACGCGCAATCCAGGGCGACTAATGCGCTTTAAGGCAGTAATAATCGGTTTGCGACTTTTGCCTTTGTACTTGAGTCCGAGAACGAGATTCTTTTTCGGAATTTCGCCCACTTCTTCGATGGAAGCGATAAAGCCTTCCGCGACTAGGACTTGAGCAATACTGCGAGTCATGCGGGTCGATGGAACTTCGGTCGTTTGGTGACGCGCTAAGCTTGCGTTCCGAATGCGCGTCAGCATATCTGAAATGGTATCGTTTGCTGCCATAGTTGCCTCTGTGTGTGACTGCGTTAGTTATCTCGGAACGGCATGCCCATTTCTTTCAGCAGGGCACGTCCTTCTTCATCGGTGCTTGCAGTCGTAATGATCGAGATGTCCATCCCCCGGATTTGATCGATGCTGTCGTATTCGATTTCGGGGAAGATCAGTTGCTCTCTCAGACCGAGGGTATAGTTTCCGCGTCCGTCAAAGCTTTTCGGGCTGATGCCGCGAAAGTCCCGAATCCGAGGCAGTGCGAGGTTCATCAAACGATCCAGGAAGTTGTACATCCGATCGGCTCTGAGCGTCACCATCACCCCAACTGGCATTCCTTGACGAATTTTGAATCCGGCGATCGCTTTTTTGGCGCGAGTGACGACGGGTTTCTGACCAGTGATGACTGCGAGTTCGTTGACAGATGCTTCAAGCGCTTTCGCATTTTGAGACGCTTCGCCTAAACCCCGGTTTACGGTGATTTTGACGACTTTCGGGACTTCATGAATGTTCTTGTAACCAAACTGCTCGGTTAACTTAGGAACGACTTTTTCTTGGTACGAGGTTTTCAGTCTGTTGGACATGGTTTGTTAGTTCCTCCCTGGGCTTGGTCAGGGCTAAGAGTTGAAAAGGCTTAATCGATGATTTCGCCTGTTTTGACGAGCTTTCTCACTTTGCGTCCATCTTCGGTGAAAGTGTAGCAAATGCGAGAAGCCACTTTTTCTTTTTCGGAGTACAGCATCACATTGGAACTATGAATCGGAAATTCATAAGTTTCAATCCGACCGGATTCACCTTCTTGTCTCGGCTTGATGTGCTTGGTCTTAAGGTTGACCCCTTTGACAATCACTTTGCTGAGCTTCGGAAATGCGCGAATAATTTCGCCCACTTTTCCTTTGTCGTTTCCAGAAATCACTTGAACTGTGTCGCCCGCTTTAACGTGCATTTTGAGTGCAACGAGAGATTTTTTCTGTTTGTATGCCATCTACAGCACCTCCGGCGCTAGAGAAACAATCTTGGTGAAGTTCTTTTCGCGGAGTTCACGCGCCACGGGACCAAACACACGGGTTCCTCTGGGGTTGCCGTCTGCGTTAATAATCACGGCGGCATTGTCATCAAATCGAATGCTCATACCGCTGTCGCGTCGTAAGGTTTTACGAGTGCGAACAATCACGGCTTTCACAACATCCGACTTTTTCACTGCCATGTTCGGAATTGCATCCTTCACGACAGCAACAATCACATCGCCAACTCCGGCATAGCGACGATTTCCACCCAGTACACGAATGCACATGAGCTTCCGAGCGCCGCTGTTGTCTGCCACATTGAGATAGCTTTCCTGCTGAATCATGTCCGTCTCCTAGTAGGGTTAGGCTTTAGTGCTCACGATCTCAAGCACAGTCCAACGTTTGGTGCGGCTCAAGGGTCGAGTTTCTTGAATTCGGACGCGGTCGCCTTGTCTGCACTTGTTTTCTTCGTCATGTGCTTTGTAGCGCTTTGTCCGAACTACGATTTTTCCGTATTTGGGGTGTGCTGCGCGGTTTTCCACTGCAACCACCACCGTTTTATCCATTTTGTCGCTAACTACGACACCCGTTCTTTCTTTGACTGCCATTGGAGTTACTCACCTTTCAACTGTCTTTCACGTTCCACCGTCAGCAACTGCGCGAGGCGGTGTTTCAGGTGTTTGAACTGATGGGGTTTTTCGAGTTGACGAGTCCCTTGCTGCATTCGGAGCTGGAAGAGGTCTTTCTTAGTGGAAAGAATCTGTTCCGAAAGTTCCTCGTCGTTAAGCGATCGAGCGTCTGCAATTTTTGGAAGTGCCATCGTTTATGATTCCTCCTCAACGACTTGCTGACGGGTGATGAATTTGGTTTTGATCGGGAGCTTATACTGTGCGAGTCGCATGGCTTCTCTTGCAGTCTCTTCGGGCACTCCAGCGATTTCAAACATGATCCGACCAGGTTTCACGACTGCGACCCAGTATTCGGGCGCACCTTTACCAGATCCCATCCGGGTTTCTGCGGCGCGAGCGGTGACGGGCTTATCGGGGAAAATCCGAATCCAGATTTGTCCACCCCGGCGGATATAGCGCGTCATCGCACGACGGCTGGCTTCAATTTGGCGCGATGTGATCCAGGTTGGCTCTAGGGCTTGTAAGCCGAAGTCACCGAAGTTGAGTTGACTTCCGCGTGTCGCCAATCCTTTCATCCGACCGCGCTGCTGCTTACGGAATTTTGTTCTTCTTGGGCTTAACATTGGTCGATACCTGTAAGGTTTGGGGGTGTGGGGTGTGGGGTGTGGGGTGTGGGGTGTGGGGTGCGGGGTGTGGGAAGAAATTTCAAGTTCTCTTGCCCTCTTACACCCCACACCTCAAACCTCACACCTCGCACCTTCTTACCTACCCTTCGTTCGATCGATCTTCAAAACGCTGACGACGCTGTTGACGACGACGCGGCTGTTGATTCGGTGCAACGACTTCCGCTTCACGCTCTTGTCCGGGTAAGATTTCTCCCTTGAACACCCAAACTTTGATGCCCAACGTTCCGTAGATCGTTTGGGCAGTCGTGCAAACGTAATCGATATCTGCTCTCAAGGTGTGCAGCGGGACACTTCCTTCGCGAGAAGCTTCTGGACGAGCAATTTCAGCTCCGTTCAGACGACCGCTCACTTGGATTTTGATGCCCTCAATACCTGCCCGTTGAGCGCGTTGGATCGCTTGACGCACGACGCGACGGAACGAAACCCGACGCTCTAGCTGTTCAGCAATGTACTCACCAATCAACGCAGCATCGGCATCCACACGAGCAACTTCCACGACGTTGATGCGGATTTGTCGATCGCTGGCTCCCAATGCTTGCTGAAGATTGGTTCTTAGCACTTCGATTCCAGCACCACCGCGACCGACGACAACGCCGGGACGTGAGGTACGGATTTCTAAATCAATTTGATCGGCTTTGCGCTCGATGCGGATTTCAGAAATCCCTGGCTTCTTCAGGTTGTCCAGATTTCTCGGATTCTTGGTGAAGAAATGCCGAATTTTGTGGTCTTCCTGAAGCAAGTCGGGATAACGATCGGAATCTGCAAACCAGCGCGATCGATGTTCTTTGATCACACCGAGCCGAAATCCATTCGGGTTAATCTTCTGTCCCATGTTGTTCTCCCTTATGAATCTGCGCTAGGTGCAACGCCGATCGTGATGTGGCACGTCGGTTTGCGGATTTGATATGCCCGTCCTTGTGCTCTCGGTCTAAACCGCTTCAAGACTGGTCCTTGGTCAGCGAATGCTTGACTCACGACCAGATTGCCCCGGCTGTAACCTTCGTTGTGTTCTGCGTTAGCAGCAGCCGATCTTAGAACTTTAAGAACAGGCTCACAAGCGCGATACGGCATAAATTCGAGGATAATTAGCGCTTCCCGATAGGAACGACCGCGAATTTGATCCAGCACTCGGCGCACCTTAAACGGTGACATCCGAATATAGCGGGCTACCGCCTTGACTTCTCCTGGTGTTTGTGTCGCCATTGTTCCTACCTCCGCGATTTCTTATCGCCGCCGCCATGTCCTCGGTAAGTCCGAGTTGGCGCAAATTCTCCCAGCTTATGACCGACCATTTGTTCGCTCACGTACACGGGAACATGAACTTTCCCGTTATGAACGCCAAATGTCATACCGATCATTTGCGGCAGAATTGTCGATGCGCGTGACCAAGTTTTGATCACTTGCGTGTCACCTTTTGCTCTTGCGTTTTCCACTTTTTTCATCAAGTGGTCAGCAATAAAGGGACCTTTTTTCAATGAACGTGCCATCGTTTGTGCGTCTCCTTAACTTACGATTCGCGTCCGCCACGTCCGCGCTTAGAAGTCTTACGACGACGACGCACGATCAAGGCGTTACTCAGTTTCTTCTTCTTGCGAGTCTTCGCGCCCAAGGTCGGTTTACCCCAAGGCGTGACAGGTCCCGATCGACCAATTGGCGCACGTCCTTCACCCCCACCATGTGGGTGATCCACAGGGTTCATCACACTACCACGCACTTCAGGACGACGACCTAAATGGCGTTTACGTCCCGCTTTTCCAAGCGTTTGGTTTCTGTGATCGGTGTTGCCCACTTGTCCGATCGTGGCGTAACACTCTTTCCGCACCATCCGAACTTCAGTCGAAGGCAGTTTCAGAGTTACATAGTCACCTTCTTTTGCGGCAACTTGCGCGGCAGCACCCGCAGCACGAACAATCTGACCGCCTTTACCCGCTTGTAGTTCGACGTTGTGAACGATCGTACCGAGCGGAATCTTTTCCAACGGTAAAGCGTTTCCAACTTCGATCGGGGCATTGTCGCCCGCTTGCACTTTCGTGCCAACCTTCAAACCGACAGGCTGCAAGATATAGCGCTTTTCACCATCCGCGTAAAACAGCAATGCAATCCGGGCGTTGCGGTTGGGATCGTACTCGATCGCGGCAACGGTTGCGACGACATTGCGCTTATCGCGTTTGAAATCGATCATGCGGTACAGCTTCTTGTGACCGCCGCCCCGGTGACGGCAGGTAATCACGCCCCGATTGTTCCGTCCTTTGTTACGGTGCTTGTACACCACCAAAGACTTTTCGGGTTCCGATTTGGTGACTTCGCTGAAGTCAGAGACGCTTCTTTGGCGTGTACCAGGGGTATAGGGTCGAAAATTTCGGATTCCCATAGTTTTTTCTCTGGATGGTTATACTTCGGGGAACAGAGTAATCGTGTTGCCTTCAGCTAAGGTCACGATCGCTTTTTTGTACTGCGGCTTATAGCCCAGATACTTACCGACGCGCTTCTTCTTGCGAGGAAGATTCATCGTGCTGATGCCCGTTACTTTAACGTCGAAAAGATATTCGATCGCAGCTACGATGTCGGGCTTAGTGGCTTTCGGCTGAACTTCAAATGTATATTGATTCAGTTCGAGCAACCGTGTCGCTTTTTCTGTGATCAGAGGGCGACGAATGATATCAGCTAGATTGCGGGGATCAGTCTTCACCGTACACCTCCTGAATTTTTTCGAGTGCTGCGGAAGTCGCAACAATATGATCCGCGTGGAGCAAATCATAAACATTGAGGTTGTTCGCTGAAATGAGTCTCAAACGCTCAACGTTTCGAGCCGAGAGATAAACGTTTTCATCCCGTTCAGCCACGATCATCAAAACCCGCGATCCTGCTTCAACACCCCAACGCGATAACGCTTGAACCAGCTCTTTCGTTTTCGGGCGAGGCAGCTTATCTGCAAAGTCCTGCACCACGATCAAATCTTCTGCTCGTCCTTGGAATGCCGTTCTGAGCGCTAATCTCCGCTCCTTGCGGTTCATTTTAATCGAGTAATCTCTGGGTTTTGGTCCAAAGATCACACCGCCCCCTCTCCACAACGGAGAACGGTTAGAACCTGCACGAGCGCGTCCAGTTCCTTTCTGTCTCCAAGGCTTGCGACCACCCCCCCGAACTTCTGCGCGGGTTTTTGTCGAAACCGTTCCTTGACGCGAATTTGCCATCTGGCGAATCACTGCCCGATGCAAAATCCCAGCAGCGGATTCGGGTCTTGCGGTTTTAAGCTCGATCGCGGCAGTTCCCGCGTCCGTTCCGTCCCACGTTTTTACTGTAAAGTCTGCCATTTCTAGTTACCCCCGACGATCGTAGCAGGTACGATTTGAACCAGCGCACCAGGCTTTCCGGGAACAGCACCTTTGACTAAAATCACATTGCGATCGACATCCACACGCACGATCGTCAATTTGCGAACAGTAGTCTGAGTGCCACCCAAACGACCCGCCATTTTCTTCCCTGGGTAAACCCGTCCGGGAGTCGTTCCCGCTCCGGTCGAACCGGGTTCACGGTGATTCTTAGAACCGTGAGACATCGGACCTCGCGCAAAGTTATGCCGCTTTTGATAGCCTGCGAAACCTCGCCCGATGCTCGTTCCAATCACATCGACAGTTTGACCCGCCTCGAACAAATCAGCCTTTAATTGCTGACCAAGGGTATACTCTCCCGCATTGTCCACTCGATACTCGATCAAGTGTCTCAAAGGCGGTGATTCCGATTTCTTCAAATGACCCAATTCCGGTCTGTTCAAAGCTTTCTCTGTGCATTCGCCATATCCGATTTGGATTGCAGAATACCCGTCTGTTTCCTTTGTTTTGACCTGGGTGACGGGGCAAGGACCTGCTTGAATGACGGTAACGGGGATTGCTCGCCGCTGCTCATCAAACACTTGAGTCATGCCCAGTTTCGTGCCGACAATTCCGACAGCCACTGTTTTTTCTCCTTGTTTACACATCATGACAAATACAGCGAACGGGATTAGCGATCGCCGATTTGTGTCTCTGTCACTCCAACGGATTCCACGGTCGGACAACCAGAAGAATCTTGCCTCTAGGAGATTAGAGGCAGCGGATTCCGCGTTTGTTTAAGTTGGTTCTTCAAAGCGGACTAAAGCTGATGGTGCATCATGCTCTAAAACTGCGAATTCCGATCGGACTTGAATAGCGAACCATTCAGTTTCCGGTGATGGAATTTCATTCGCGAAGAAAAACTGATTATCGAAAGAATCAGCTTCAACGCTTGAAGAGGTGCGAATTTTGGGAATTGTTTTATTGTGCGATCGCGCCACACGATAAAAATGCTCTCTGAATCTTTTCCAGAGAGAGTTCCCGGAATCCGCCCAACTGAATTTTAGCGACAATTAAACAGTGTAAGCCAAGATTGGCAAAACTGTCCAGGAATTTTTTAAGGTGGGGAGATTTGGAGGAAAATAAAGCGATCTGAATTCTGTTTTGTAATTTAGAACAATGCTACCTCCGTTACCCCCGTATCAAGTTCCATCTGCTTCTCTAATTTGCTGTGTGGTAAGTTCAGTGCTTACGCATTTATTAGTCATCGGTTCTAAACCAGGTAATTTTTTCGATGTATTCTTTAGTCCACTTGTACCTGTACTCATCCTTTTAGCCACAACCATCAGTGTAGGAGTATTCAAAGCCTTCATTGTTGCTGTACTTGCTGGCAGCATACGCTCTGACGAGATTCGATGGTGGTTAATTTTGGGAGGAACACTGTTTCTATCTTTGCTAGAAGGAGCTACCTATTATTACATCTGGAATTTGACGCTTCCTTTCGGCTGATGATGTGTTAACAATCTGGTAAGAAGTGATATCTGATGAACTGCACGATGTCCAATTCTCACGAACAAGATTTGAGCATCAGGATGATGAGCGAGTAAGAGATCAGAAGCGGTTAAGCTATCTTTGGCAACCTCAAAGGCTCCGGTTTCGATGTCGATCGCGACAATCTTACCGTGATTGCCTTCTTCGACTTGCGATCGTACTTGCGATTCATAAATTTCGCGTCCCCGTCGAGCAATTTCCTCATTGCTATATCGAAGCTGGTGAGAAGACATTGACTTACTTCCTTTCAAAGCTATATGGACATCTCAATCGAACGACAGACAGTAGAGAAAATTGCAGATGTGAGCGCCGAAACTGTCTAAAAGTTTTATGTAGATTGGAAGAAATTTGATTTTGTCAAGTCTACACGATCGCTCAGTGCTTTCACCAGACGAGTGCTAAATCATAGTATAGCTGTCCTTCCGCTACCGCTGATACTGCTGCGAGAATTAGAATTACTCTTCTGCGCCAAACCAGTTTAGGTACGAAAGCGGTAAGAGCAATGAAAGGAGATTTGCAAAAACCAACAATCGCTCCCACAATCACCCCAAGGATTATTGAGCCTATTCGTTTAGGGAAGTAAGGGTCTGCAACATAAAGAACCAACGCACACGGTGCTGTTGAACTCAATGCAGGCATTGTGTATTGTGCGAAAAGTAGTCGCTCCATTGGCGACATTATCAGAAGCCTGACATTGATTTGAGAAGTGCTTGAGCCAAATGAGATGCGGGGGCGAGTTGAATTTATTTGAATTACAATCAATCGACACACAAGCTGTGAAAGCGCAGAACTTATTCAGGAGCAGGAGCGATGACAACACTACTGATTCAGACCGAACAGATTCCCTTGACGGTTAGCTTTCCAGCATTGGTAGACATGAGCAATGAGCAGTTTTATGAGTTTTGCCAAGCCAATCGAGACTTACGGATTGAGCGATCGGCAAAAGGAGAATTGATTATTATGCCGCCCGCTTTTTCAGATACAGGAAATCGGAACATGAGAATCAGTCAGCAGGTCGCGAACTGGGCTGATGAAGATGGAACAGGTGAAGCATTCGACTCTAGTAGTGGGTTTACGCTGCCGAATGGAGCAACGCGATCGCCGGATGCGTCCTGGATTCGATCTGAGCGGTGGAATGCTTTAACCGATGAGCAGAAAGCGTCGTTTGCTCCCATTTGTCCTGATTTTGTCATTGAACTGCGATCGTCAAGCGATACATTGACTGGACTACAAGCCAAGATGCAGGAATACATCGAGAATGGAGCGGTTTTAGGGTTTTTAATCGATCGTAAAAACAGTACAGTTCACGTTTATCGTCCAAATCACACACCTGAAATTCCAGAAAAACCTGAAACGGTGAGTGGTGAGCCAGAGTTACCAGGATTTGTATTGCGAATGGCAAAGATTTGGTAGATCGGAAATTGTTTCGGATTCGATCGCGATTTTCGGGAATCAATAATTCAAGTCAGGTAATCAAACCACGACTCGAAATGGTTCTTAGAGAATAATCCGAATGGCAATTACACAAGAACAATTTGATCAGCTTGTCAAAAAGTTAGAAGTCTTTTCGCAAAAGTCACCTGAAAGTTATCGCTTTCGAGTTGCACTCCTTGCAGTTCTCGGTTACGGTTACATCTTTTTAATTTTAGCTGCATTACTGATTGGGATTTGGCTCGTGGTGACGTTGGCGCTGTCAGTGCGTCGGGTCAATTCTACGATCGTACAATTGATGTTCCTTCTGCTGGTTCCTGCGTGGATGATTGCGCGATCGCTGTGGGTGACATTCCCGCCGCCTGAAGGATTGAAGCTCGATCGCGAAAAAGTTCCTCAATTGTTTAATCTCGTTGATGAACTCACTGCTAAACTACAAGCCCCACAGTTCCATAACATTCTGCTAACCTCCGATTTCAATGCAGCGGTTGTTCAAGTTCCAAGATTAGGGATTTTTGGATGGCAAGAGAACTATCTGATTTTGGGGCTTCCACTATTACAAGGACTGACGCTTGATCAATTGAAAGCTGTTTTAGCACATGAACTAGGGCATCTTTCGGGGAATCACTCACGCTTTGCAGGTTGGATTTATCGACTGCGGAAAACTTGGTATCAGCTTTACGATCGCATTCATCAAAGCGATCGTAGAAGCACTTCGGTCTTGTTCGATCGCTTTCTCGATTGGTACTTTCCTCGATTCAATGCTTACTCATTCGTTTTAGGGCGATTGAATGAATATGATGCCGATCGCTGTGCGGTGGAACTTGCAGGAAGACAAGCGACCGCTGATGCACTGACGAATGTTGAACTGAAAGCACGATATCTAGAGCGGGAATTTTGGTCAACGGTTTACGAGAAAGTGGAAAATCAAGCTGATCCGCCTGATGATGCTTACTCTTCGATGCTGGTTGCATTACGCCACCTGATCGCCCAAGAAAAGAGCAATCAATGGATTCAAGAAGCATTGTCAGAACAAACAACGAATGCAGATACTCATCCTTGTTTTCGCGATCGACTTCAAGCATTAGGCTGTCTCGAACCCGTTCAACCTGCGCCAATTGAAGTGAGTGCAGCCGAACAACTATTAGGAAACACTGTGAAAGACTTTGTTGCAGTGTTTGATCAATCGTGGAAGGAAACACAAGCAACCCCTTGGAGACAGCGCTATGCTGAGTTGTCTGAGGTGAAAGCTAAGTTAGAAGCTTTGGAACAAAAAACAGAGCTTTCTGACTCCGAACTGTGGAAGCGGGCTTACTATGTGATGGAACTGCGCGGAACAGAAGCAGCAACACCTTATTTTAGAGATGTTTTAGTGCGCCAACCGAAGCATATTGCAGCGAACTATCTATATGGTGGTGTGTTGTTGAAGCAAGGAGATGCAGCGGGAATTGAATGTGTGGAAACTGCGATCGCACAACAATACAATCTAGTCGTTGATGGATGCAAGCTCATTCACGATTTCTACATCGAGCAAGGTCAAACTGAGAAAGCAGACGAATATCGCGATCGAGCAGAACAACATTACGAATTGGTGCAAAAAGCCGAGCTAGAACGAGAAAGCATTAGCCCTCAAGACAAGCTGAAGCCTCATTCTTTAACAACCTCGGAGCTAGATGAACTGAAGCAACAGTTAGAAGCATACACAGAGATCAAAGAAGCTTACGTTGTTGAGAAGGTAGTGCACTATTTTCCTGAAGATCGATTCTGTGTTTTGGGCATTGTCCGCAAGAAGGGAATACTCGATGGTAAAGATGGCGATCGCGAACTCTTTGGGCGAATTGCTCAAGAAGTTCAGTTCCCGATCGAGGGCTTTTACATTGTGATTCTCGAAGATGATGACCTGAAGAGCAGAATGGCAAAGGTCGATCACGCTCTGATTCTTCAGCGGTAATAATCAAATTAGAAGTGTAGATTAGTCTACACTTCTAATTTTTTAAGCTATTTGAACTGTAGTGGAACTGGATTGCTTTCCTGAAACTCGACCCACGATCGCTTTAACTCCTCTGGTGCAGGAAACCGCGAATCATACACGGTAATGACATTTGTAAGTTCACGTCCCGCAGGTTTTATAATCCGATTTCCAACCGCTAAAGCAACCGAAGTTCCACCATCTAAGTTCATTGCTTCATAAGCACCGATCGATCGTAGAATTGCCGCTTCTTTTTCTAGCGTGATTGGCTTGTGAAACGTGACTAGATACAATCGGTTTCCATTTTCGGGAAAGCCGATCGCTGCTCGCAATGCCACACCTGAAACCGCTGGATCACTAAAACCTTCTTGTTTCGGATGGATCGAAATCTTGCCTTGTTTTAACAGTCGAGGACCCGCAGTCAACGAAAACCAGTGCTGATCCCATTGGGGTTTCCCTTCAGTTCGGGCTGTGATCATCTCAGGACGATTGCCGCGACGAATCCCTAAAGTCGTTCCATAGTTCTCCCAAGGACTGTATTTGAGAATGCGCCCACCTGCGACCATATTCCCCATGACGCGCTTTTGAGCATCCATGCTGAAGAAAGTTCCGCTCACTGTAACAGCGGCTTTATGACGGCGTACCATTGCTTCAAAAGGTTCATCACCACGAGTCGATCGAGAACTATTCGCCTGAGTTGCCCGGTTTGCAAGTCCGATGCTGATAAAGGTTTTGGGATCAGTGAGATCGATTGTCGCAACTCGAATCGGAACACCTTCGATCGTCTTTTTAATTACCGAGATCGGGCGAGCAATTCCAGAACGTTCAGTGCTTGCAACCGCGATCGGGATCGCAACAGGTTCGGGTGCGATCGAGAGCCGAGGAAACAGGATTGCACAAGTAAAGAGCGTACAGGTCGCTGTAACTAAGAAGCTACCGGGAACAGACGACAACCAGCGAATCATGAAGCGTTTGCGATGAGAAACTCTGTCAATCATGCCTTGCTTATGTATTTTTCAAAAACTGATTAAAAATACGTAATATCTTTTAGCGAAAGTCCTCCTATAGATAGAGGAAGAATTGCTTTTCTCACACCTGGATTTATTCTCCATAGAAATACGGACTTGACCGAGAGATCTCATCCCAGTTCAGCAAAAATTTATCGATCGATAAAGTTAGAACAAGGTCATCACAATTACGCCCAATACCATGATCGTGGCTCCGAATAATCGCTCTCGTAATCCTCGTTCATGAAAGAGGAAGTGTCCGAATAAAACACTGATTAAAGCGCTCATCCGTTTGACTGCAATTACTTGTGTAACCAAGGTATAAGTGACAGCAATCATTTGAAATGTAATCGCGATCGCATGAAAGAATCCGATCACCATCAACGGTTTAAGATTAGGGAAGATTTGATGGAACTTGTGGCGGGAGTTGAAAAGCGCGATCGGAAACATTCCCACTGCTAAATAGCTATACAAAGCCGTAGACCAAAGCAACGGTGAGGAGTGAACTACACCCACTTTGTCGAAGTTTGAAGTAATGCTCCAGATAAATGCAACCATCAACATAAAGCGACTGCCTTGATTGCGAAACAAAGCTCTCAAGGGTGCAAAGTACCCATTTTTACGCTCTCGTAAGTTCAACACATAAGAGCCAACCACAATGAGAAAAATCCCGATCGCATCGGTAAACGTCGGATTTTCATGCACGATCAACGGTGAAGTGACCAAAAGAAACAACGGTGTGAGCGTTACTAGTGGAACCGTTAATGATAAATCTGCAACCTGAAGCGCACGAATATAGAGCGTAAAGGAAACCACATTCAAACTACCACCAATCAGCAATGCTATCCAAAACTGAGGTTCTATCTTGGGAATTCCAGCCAATAGCAGTAATGGGATCAGAAAAATTACAGCAAAGATATTTGCAACCCAAGCAACAATGTAAACATCTAGATTTTTGAGACTGTGTTTACTAGAAACATCCTTCAAAGACTCAAAGAAAGCCGTTAAAATTGCAAATGCTAACCAAATCATGAGAATTCCGTGGTTTCTTCTTTTGCGACGATTCGCTTTCTTCAACAGCCTACTTCTGAAGCTTGGGTCAATCAGGCAGTGGCAAACCTAGATACGATTTTGCTTGATCATTCTCACTGTGAGCGAAAAGCCGCAGGAGTCGCACTTAATCTAATGTTTCGTTATCCATCTAGCGCGAAATTAGTTCGATCGTTAACCGCGATCGCGCAAGAAGAGTTAGAACACTTTGAGCAAGTAAACCAGATTTTAGAGCGTCGGTCTATCCCTCTCGCGCCACTTGCCGCACCTCCGTACGGTGCGAGTCTCAATAAACAAATTCGACGTGAAGAACCCGATCGTATGTTGGATTCATTGTTAGTTTCAGGATTGATTGAAGCCCGGAGCCACGAGCGTTTAGGATTACTAGCGCAACATTGCGACGATCAAGAATTGGCAAAATTTTACCGGGCATTGATGGCATCCGAAGCGCGGCATTATGGCATGTATTGGACACTGGCGGATACTTATTTTGAGCGATCGCAGGTCAATCAACGCTTAGAAGAATTAGGCGCGATCGAAAGCGAAATCCTCTCCACGCTTTATCCTCAACCGAGAATTCATAGCTAATGCAGTATAAAGATTTTCTGATTCGTAATTGGCAACGGTCAGATCGGGAGGCTGCCTTCAATCTGATTGGATCTGTGCTGGCTGAATACGATTTGAAACAAGAACCCGAAGGAGCCAATCGCGATGTTCTGGAAGTTGAAGAGTTTTATCAAAAGAAAAACGGCGAATTTTGGGTGATTGAGCGTAATCATCAACTGGTTGGAACTGGAGCCTATTATCCGATTTCACGCGGTCAGAACGCAGTTGAAATTCGCAAAATGTATTTGCTGCCTGAAGCGCGAGGCGTTGGACTCGGAAAAGTTTTGTTGAATCAGTTGGAAGATGTGATCGCTAAAAAAGGCTTTGAGCAAATCTGGATCGAAACTGCAAGCGTTCTCAAAGAAGCAGTTCAACTCTATGAACGTGCCGGATATCAGCCGAGTACTGGAGTAGAAACATTGAGATGCGATCGAGTTTATGTAAAATACTTGGTCTAAGGAACTCACGTTGATCGAGTGGATCACAACCCTATGCAACCGTCCTCTGAATCGTTCCGCAAGTTTCCGCAACCGCTCGATCGAGTGGCGATCGGCTTAATGCTAGTTCTCATTGTGCTGATTGGAATTCTACTGCTGAGCGGCGATCGCAGTGCCCCTAGAGTTCGAGAATTCAACTGGCAAGGAAAACAAGTCGGAGCCGACGATCGCGCTTTTCTGCTCACGTTTAGCCGCCCAATGGATCATCCGAGCGTCGAGCAGAATTTGAAGATTCAGCCCGATTTGAAAGGAAAAGTGAGTTGGGCAGGACGACGAATGGCTTACACGCTCGATCAGCCTGCTCCCTATGGAACAGAATTCACAGTTTCGCTAACCAATGCTAGAGATCGATTCAGCAAAGAAGGATCTGATCATGGGATTTTGCGAGACTTCAATGAAAAGTTTAAAAGTCGCGATCGCGTTTTCGCATTCATCGGAGCCGAAGGCAATGAAGCAGGACGGCTAATTCTGTACAACTTGACGCAGCAAGACAAGAAAATTTTGACACCAGAAAATCTTGCTGTCATGGATTTTAGAACTTATCCAGGTAGCGACAAGATTGTATTTAGTGCAATTGAGCGCACCAATCCACCACAGTCTCTAGCAGAACAAAAAATCTACACGGTCACAACTGGGATTCAAATCAACGATCCCGCACAGCTTGGAGACACATCCACTCCAACCGCGTCTGCGTCTCCATCCCAACCCGGACAAATCACGCAAATTCTAGACAATCGAGACTATCAGAATTTGAGATTTGACTTGTCGAAAGATGGTCGATCGATTGTGGTTCAGCGATTGAGTCGCCGTGATCCGAATGATGCCGGAGCGTGGTTAATTCGAGATGGTCAACCTGCAAAAGCGATCAGCAATCAACAAACAGGCGGCGATTTTCTTATCACACCCGATGGCGATTCGCTGGCAGTCGCTCAAGGGCAAGGACTCGCCATTTTGCCCCTCCAGCCCGAATCCGAACAACCCGCAGACCCATTAGACTTTTTGCCAAAGTTTGGAACGGTTCTGAGCTTTTCGCCGGATGGAACATCAGCGGTCATGGTGAAATTCAACACCGACTACACTCGATCGATGTTCCTCGTCTCTCAAGGCGTTCAAAAAGAAATCCTCAAAATTCCAGGATCAATCATCAGCGCGAATTTTGATCCAAATGGTGACATTCTGTATTGCCTATTAACCAATCTCGTTCCAGGCAATACATTCCAAGAACAGCCGTTTCTCGCCGCAGTTGACCTCAAAGCTGCACGCGAAGGCAAGCCAATGGAACAAACCTTGCGCCCTCTAGTTCTACTACCCAATCAGCGAGAAATTCAGGTTGACCTCGCTCCTGATGGCAAGGCGTTAATTTTCGATCAAACTCAGGCAGACGATCGCGCTAAAGCCGAAGTGAGTCAAGCACTCGCAGGAAGTAAACTCTGGTTACTTCCGCTCAAAGGTGATCTGAACAACAAAACTCAGCCTGAAGAACTTCCGTTCCGGGGATTACACCCGCGATGGTTGCCGTAGTTTGAGTTAACTTAGTAAAGGACTCTTAGCGATCGCAGTTCATGAACATTCTGACCAACCTTCTACCGACTCCCAAAAAACGTCGCACCGTTGAAATTAAATCTGAGCACGAGATCGAGACGATGCGGCAGGCTTCTCGCATTGTTGCCACTGTACTAAAAGAGATTTCCGAACTTGTTAGACCCGGAATGACGACTTGGGACCTGGATGTTCACGCCGAAAAGCGGATCCGCGAAATGGGTGCAACACCGAGCTTTAAGGGCTATCACGGCTTTCCCGCCTCGATTTGTTCTAGCATCAATCACGAAGTCGTTCACGGCATTCCGAATAAGAAGAAGACCATTCGTACGGGTGACGTGCTGAAAGTAGATACGGGCGCATTCTATGAAGGGTTTCATGGCGACTCCTGTGTCACGATCGCAGTCGGTGAAGTTTCTCCCGATGCCGCAAAACTGATTCACGTTGCCGAACAAGCGCTTTATAAGGGCATTGAGCAAGTTCGAGCAGGTGCATTTTTATTAGATCTTGCTGGTGCAATTCAAGATTATGTCGAATCCAACGGCTGCAAGGTGGTAGAAGATTTCACGGGTCACGGAGTTGGACGGAATTTGCACGAGGAACCGTCTGTGTTTAACTTCAGAACTTATCAGATGCCGAATGTGAAACTAAAAGCGGGAATGACATTAGCGATCGAGCCGATCGTTAATGCTGGCTCAAAAAATACGCGAATTTTGCCCGATCGCTGGACAGCGGTGACCGTAGATCGATCGCTTTCCGCTCAGTTTGAACACACGGTGTTAGTGACTGAAACTGGATATGAAATCTTGACCGATCGCACAAAACTCTAAGGCACGTTTTGAAATTCTTCGCTTCGTTCACACCCGCCCCGGAATGAAATTTGGGGCTAATCGTGCGAAGTCCTTCTCAAAGGACTAAAGATACTAATCTTGGCTTTCAGTCCCCTTTAGTGGACTTCGTTCTGTTAGCCCCGAATTCCATTCCGGGGCGGACTCGCAACGCAGCGAGAAGATCCTAAAACACACTCTAAAGTTTCTGCGATCGAGCCGGACAAGCCAATTTCCTGCTGCCCTTCGCCAATGGCGGTTTCTCAGGAGCTTGAACAGAAGGTTTCAAAGATCGACAGATCAAGCTCTCTGTCCCCGATGCAGTCACTGTTACTACGCCAACATAACTCTGAAGATCTGCCTCTCTTGGAATTGCTGTGATCACCGAATCCTTTCCAACTCGTAATCGGTACGCATAGCTATAGCTTTGAGAAATGATATTTGCCGATCGCTCCAGCTCTTCTAAACTGTTCGCAAAGCGATTATTCTGCTGATAAAACTTCTGTTGTGCAGCGGTCATTGCCTTGAGATAAACCTCTGCCTCTTTTTGTTTTTCAAGGGCACCATCCGGAGAGGCGTTCACCACAGGATTCGCATCGCTCTGAGACTGACTTTTTGCCGTTGACCAAAAAGCAGTTGTTCCACCTGCGATAAAGCCACCAATCACGACCAACACCACTGGAATCGCATAAACGCGCCACCGAGTTTTTAGCCATCCTCGGAACGATAGCGGCTCTTCCTCAACTTCCTCTTCGAGATGCTCTTCTACGATTTCTTCTTCATGCGCTTCAATTTCAGCCGGAGGAGTTAGGGTTGCTACTCGTGAAGTGGGTTCCGTCGATCGCACTGTAAATTCCCGTGTCCAAGCAACGCCTTCTTCCCCGATGCGTTTCCCTTGCGCTCGAACGGATCGAATCGAGTCATTTCCTAATTCCAATAACCCTTTCTGAATAAACGCCACTAGCGTTTCTTGATTCAGCGGCTTTTGCGACTCTAGAAAGATACACAAACAGTCCTCATCCATTCCCGCATGCGCCGTGATACCTTTCGGGGACAACACCGCATTCATCAAAGCAGCGATCGCATTTGGTTCACCCTGCTTGGCGAGTTCTAAGAGATTGGACTGTTCCATAGACACTAAACGGGCAGTGATAAAAGGGTAGTTGCGGGAATGCCTTACTTTACCGCTGTAACCCCGGTTCTGTCTAATTATCCGCTCGATCGACGATCGTTCAGGATTAGAACCATTTGATTTAGAGAATTTTAAGCTTCTCAATCAGGAATTAACATTTCATCGCGATCTAATGAAATTGCAGTAAAGATTTGTCATACCAGCAATTTAGCCTATTTTTGCTGTGAATTCTTACCGCGCCAGGGAACACTCAAGTTATATGGGCAAGTCGCCCCAGAATTTTGTGGATCTGTCACGTCAGGAGCGTCCCCGGTGCAATCTGTTAAGCAACAGCAAATTCTCGGCTATTTCATCGAAGAAGCGAAAGAACATCTGGACACGATCGAGCAAGGCTTAGTCGATCTAGCAGCAACGATGGCAGATTCTGAGCGCGTGAACGAACTGTTTCGAGCGGCTCACTCGGTTAAAGGTGGCGCTGCAATGCTCGGTTTTGATGGCATTCAAAGAACCGCGCACCATTTCGAGGATTGCTTCAAAATTCTCAAAGAGCATCCTGTTAAGATTGATCAGCGGTTAGAAGATCTATTTCTCAAAGGCTTCGACACGCTGAAAGAATTGATCGAAGCGCTTCAAAGTCCCTTTGGCTTACGAGAAGAAGATGCCCAACAAGCGGTTTCCGAGGCAGAACCAACCTTCCGAGAGCTGCAATCCTATCTCAACAAGCTGATTGCAGGAAAAAGCACTGCTTCAAGATCTGCTTCTTCTCAGAATGCTGCTACCCAAATCACAGCCGTTCTCAAGGCGATGCTGCAACTCTTCAAACAGGGTGATTCTCAAAAAAGTCGGCAGCAACTAGTCGCGCTCTGCAATCGATTGATCCAAATCAGCAGCACCACACCAACCTGGGTGTCACTCCTGCAAACGGCGCAAAGAGCGATCGCGAATCCCAGAAATACTTACGCAACTCTTGCGCCGATCGTCATCAAAAATCTCAAACAAGCGAGCGATCTTCTTCTCACCGGAAGCGCAAACAAGATCGCCGTCAGCGCAAATCTGAAAAATCTGGTGAATCCGCCTGCACAGCCTGCAAAATCTCCATCTGCACCTACCACTAAACAGCAAATTTCGATTCCGCTTGAACCGAGAGCGGCTGCCCGATCGCTCCTCGAATCCTTTAATAAATCGGAGTTGATTGAAATTGCCGACTTCATTATGAAAGCGATCCAATAGTGCCTTTGCCTCTAGACTGGTGAAAGAGCAGTCTGGAGTGTAGCAATGGCAAAGATTGGATTTATCGGCACCGGATTGATGGGCTTACCGATGGCGCAACGCCTAATCGATGCTGGTCATTCTGTCACCGCTTACAATCGCACCGCTGCAAAATTAGAATCCTTGACTGGAGCCGTGATTGCTTCTTCTGCTTCGGAAGCGATCACGGCTTCTGAGTGTGTAGTCCTGATGCTCACGAACGCTCAGGCAATTCAAGAAACGCTGCTTGCTGATTCGTCCGTTTTACGCGATCGCACTGTGATTCAAATGAGTACGATCGCGCCTGATGAAAGCCAATCGATTCGGGATCAAGTCATCGCCGCTGGTGGAACTTATCTCGAAGCTCCGGTGCTAGGCAGTATTCCCGAAGCGCGATCGGGAAAATTGATCGTGATGGTTGGGGCAGAACCCGAACAGTTTGAAAAATGGCGATCACTTCTGCAAATATTCGGAGAAAATCCAGTTTTACTAGGTTCAGTCGGTTCCGCTGCGACTGTGAAGCTGGCGTTAAATCAATTGATTGGATCGTTAACAAGTGCGTTTGCTGCGAGTCTTGGATTAGTGCTGCGTCAGAATGTTGATGTTGAAGCATTCATGAAGATTCTGCGGCAAAGTGCATTGTATGCACCGACTTTTGACAAGAAATTACAAAGAATGATCGATCGAGATTTTGAAAATCCGAATTTTCCGACAAAGCACTTACAAAAAGACATTGGATTATTTATTGAAGCGGCGCGATCGTCAAATCTTGAAACCGCATCAGTTGAGGGAGTTCAAGAAATCTTAAACCAGGCAATTTCCGAGAATTTATCAGATCTTGACTATGCAGCTTTATTTGCGATCGTTTGTCCTATTGATAGCAACAAAAAGAATCTTTAAACGTGCTTCTTAAAGAAATCAATTTGGTAATTCTCCGAAACGCTCTCGGTATTGCTGTAAGGTCGCCTCTAAATCTTCTACTCTTTGGCGTTCTCGCTCTAACGATTCGTTTATTTCATTAAAAGAACGAAATCGAGTTCCATCCGGATAATAAATTTGTAATTCCTCATGCGAAGGATCAAAGCGAACTCCTAGGCGTGGACTTGTCCAATTTGTCATATCTGCGATCGCATCCAGTCCATCTTCAGTTCTCTGCCAACCACTCAGCGCGTTCGTATCCGGGTCGTAAATGTAGTACTCCTGAATTCGATGGCGATCGTAGAATAAGAGTTTTTTTTCCATCTCCGTCTTTGTGTTTCCTGGAGACAGAATCTCGAACACCACTTGAGGCGGGATATTTTCTTCTCTCCATTGCTGATAAGAGCCGCGATCTCCTTTGGGTCTACCAAACACCACCATCACATCCGGAGCATTTCGGATATCAGGACGACCTTCGATCGGATACCACAGTAAATCCCCTGCAACAAAAACTGTCGGGTCATCAGCAAATAGCCAATCTAAATTCTGTTTAATCTCAACAATCCAACGAAACTGCTTGGTATTATCTGACATTAATTTCCCGTCACTGTCCGGATAAACGACGGTTTCTTGCAGATTGGAAACCATAGCCCGAAGCCCCTAAACGTGTGTCCTGTTACTTTACCAGATCCTATCAGAAGCAAGTTTTGATGAACTGCAATATGTTTTTTCTCTAAATACTTTACGTTTGTAACATCCAACACTTTCCGGAGTTGCACATTTTAGGTTGAAATGGAATATAGACCGCCCCCGCAAAAGGTCAGATTCTCATCGTATTTGTCCAAATTCAACACATCAGAGAAAAGCTGAAATGAGCGCTTTTTAGAAAGCAATGTGAAGACTATTGTTTTCTGGGCAATCTAGAACCAGCGTCCCTAAATTTCTTCCGAACGTTCAGCCCAGAACTCACAGGATTGATTGAACCCGATCGCAGATTTAGCTCTGCATCATGTGACCCCCCTAGCACATCTGAATATCGACTTTGTTCAAGTCATCTGTGGCTTCTGAACGCTTGGCGGCTGAGTTTCGATACTGCGACCATTGCCGTTTGGGTTCCTAAGCTATGCGTGTTTTGATCTATTCCTATAACTATCATCCAGAACCGATAGGCATCGCGCCTTTAATGACAGAACTTGCTGAAGGGCTAGTCAGACGGGGGCATCAAGTCAGAGTCATCACCGGAATGCCGAACTATCCACAACGCCAGATCTACGAAGGATATCGCGGCAAGCTCTACACCACTGAAGAACGCAACGGCGTAACAATTCAGCGCAGTTATATGTGGGTTAAACCGAAACCGAGTTTGATCGATCGAGTTCTATTAGACAGCAGTTTTGTTTTTACCAGTTTCTTTCAAGCGCTGAAAGGTTGGCGACCGGATGTAATTTTACTCACGGTTCCGCCGCTCCCGGTTTGCGTTCCTGCCGCTCTTCTAAGCTGGTTGCACAATTGCCCGATCGTGCTTAATGTCCAAGATATTCTTCCTGAAGCAGCAGTTCACGTCGGATTGCTGAAGAGTAAGACGATGATTCGAGTGTTTGAAGCATTGGAGAAGTTTGCTTACAGAACGGCTCATACGATTAGTGTGATTGCAGATGGCTTTGTCGAAAATCTAGAAAACAAGGGTGTACCCTCGAATAAATTGGCTTGTATTCCAAACTGGGTCGATACAGGCTTCATTCGTCCAATGTCCAAGGAAGACAATGCGTTTCGGACAGAGAACGGGCTAGATGGAAAATTTGTCGTGCTTTATGCGGGGAATATTGCCCTCACACAAGGCTTAGAGACGGTGATCGAGGCGGCTGCAAAGGTGCGACATATTCCAGAGATTGCATTTGCGATCGTGGGAGAGCCGAAAGCGATCGAGCAGTTAAAAAAACACTGTGAACGACTCGGCGCGGACAATGTGAAACTTTTACCATTCCAACCTCGCGAGAAATTGCCTGAAATGTTAGCGGCGGCGGATGTGGGCTTGATTGTGCAGAAGCGAAATGTCGTTTCGTTTAATATGCCGTCAAAAACTCAGGTCTTGCTTGCCAGCGGTCGGGCTGTAATTGCATCAGTTCCGAGTACTGGAAGTGCGGCGAAAGCGATCGAGAAAAGTCGCGGTGGCGTTGTGGTTGAGCCAGAAAATCCAGAAGCGTTAGCCGATCAGATCTTGGAACTGTATCAGAATCCAGAATTAGCGACCCGACTGGGAAAACAAGGAAGACAGTATGCGATCGAGCGCTATTCATTCGAGCAGGCATTAACGCAGTATGAAACCTTGTTCGAGAAAGTGGCGAACACTCCAGCGGTCAAGCCTGCTTATCGATTCAGTGTGGATAAGTCGAGTAGTTAAGGTGTGATCCCCTGAGTTCGTCGATCGGAGTCTGAAAATGGCTCCGATTTTTTTAGTGTGAATGGGAATACTGAGGCTGTCATAGCTGATTTAACGTGAGGTTGACAAAGCTTTTCGCTTCGTTGCTCACCCGCCCCGGAATAGAATTCGGGGCTAACGGTGCGAAGTCCCTCCAGGACTACAAGTCCGATAGTAATTGGTCTTTAGCCCCCTTCAGTGGGCTTCGCACTGTTAGCCCAGACTTCCAGTCACGGGCGAGGTCGAATCGAAGCGGAAAAACCTGTCGAACTAACGTTGATTTAGCTGTGTCGTGCCCTCTTTGTACTCAGATTATGACTGTCTCCAAACTCCCGGTTTCGGTTCTCATTCCTGCCCGCAATGAAGAAGCGAACTTGCCTGCTTGTCTTGAGAGTGTTGCAAGAGCCAATGAAGTCTTCGTCGTGGATTCGCAGAGTAGCGATCGCTCAGTTGAAATTGCAGAAAGCTACGGGGCAACGGTAGTTCAGTTTCACTTCAATGGGCGATGGCCCAAAAAGAAGAATTGGTCACTGGAAAATTTACCGTTTCGGAATGAATGGGTGCTGATTGTTGATTGTGATGAGCGGATCACGCCGGAATTGTGGGACGAGATTGAGACAGCGATTCAGAATTCAGAGTTTGAAGGCTATTACCTGAATCGTAGAGTGTTCTTTCTAGGTCAATGGATTCGCTACGGTGGCAAATATCCAGACTGGAATTTGAGACTTTTCAAACACAAGCAAGGACGCTACGAAAATCTCAGCACCGAAGCGATTCGGAACACTGGAGATAACGAAGTTCATGAACACGTCGTGATGTCGGGCAAAGTTGGCTATCTGAAAAACGATATGCTGCACATCGACTTCAAGGATTTGTATCACTGGTTAGAACGGCACAATCGCTACTCAAATTGGGAAGCTCAGGTGTATCTCAACTTGCTTACAGGCAAAGGCGATCACGGCACGATCGGTGCTGATTTGTTCGGGGATTCAGTGCAGCGCAAGCGGTTCTTGAAACGGATTTGGGTGAGATTGCCGTTCAAGCCAACATTGCGATTTTTATTAGCGTACGTGTTTCGGTTGGGATTCCTCGACGGCAGAGCGGGCTATATCTATGCTCGTCTGCTGAGTCAGTACGAATTTCAGATTGGGGTGAAATTGTACGAGTTGCAGCAGTTCGGCGGCACGTTGAACACTCCAAAACCGATGACTCCTCAAGCGATCGTACAACCAGAATCATGACGCAAATCAGACCTTCGATCGACTTAAACGCGCCACCGCTCGTCGATCTTCGTAACTATGATCAGTCCTGGTACGATCGCGGTCGTCCAGGCTGGTATGTGCTGCTCTGGTGGCTGGTGCAAGCGATCGTATTTCCGATCACGCCTCAAACGCTTAATTCGGTTCGCTGCTCGATTTTGCGATTATTTGGAGCCAAGATTGGCGAAGATGTTCTAATTCGTCCAACGGCGCGATTTACTTATCCGTGGAAAGTTGAGATTGGCGATCACAGTTGGATTGGCGATAATGTTGTCTTTTACAGTCTCGATCGCATTTCCGTTGGCGATCATTGTGTGATTTCTCAAAAAAGCTACCTTTGCACTGGGAGTCATGATCTTAGCGATCGAGCATTTGGACTCGAAACCAGTTCAATCGAAATCGGTCACGGTGCTTGGATTGCCTCAGATTGCTTTATTGCTCCGGGAGTTCAAATCGGTTCAAATGCCGTGATTGGTGCTCGAAGTACGGTGTTGAAATCAATGCCTGCTCAATTTGTCTGTTGGGGATCACCTTGTCGATCGCACTATTTCCGAGAAATGAATTAGTGCTAGGCTAACTGTTCTTTACAGAGTTTTCCTAGCATTTTCATTGCAGTTTCGATTCCTGTTGACCAAGGTAAGCCACAATTTAACCGTAAACAGTTGCGATACGCTCCAGATGGGGAAAACATCATTCCTGGAGCAACCGTAATTTGATGCTGTAACGCAGTGTCATAGAGTGCCATTGCATCGAACTCGATCGGTAACTCTAACCATAAAACTTGACCGCCATTCGGTTGAGTCACTCGCGTTTCGATCGGGAATTCTGCAAAGATCGCTTGCATCATTCTCAGCATTTGAGTTTGATACGATCGCCGGATTTGCCGCAGATGTCGATCGCATCCGCCATTCGATAAGAATTCGGCAACCGTTAACTGAGGCACGATAGCAGTTGTCCAATTCATCGCCATTTTCAATCGTTCAACTTTAACGTGATATCGCCCTGCGGCACACCAACCTACACGCAATCCAGGTGAGAGCGTTTTACTCACCGATGCACAGTACAAGACGCGATCGTCCGTGTCAAACGCTTTAATCGCTTTGGGGCGCACATTCGAGAAATAGAGTTCTCCGTAAACATCGTCTTCAATTAAAGGCACATCGTATTGATTGAGTAAATTCACAAGCTGCTGTTTTTTACGATCGCTCATACAGCTTCCCAGCGGATTACTAAAGTTGGAGACAATCAAACAAGCTGCAATTTTCTGATGCTTCAGCGCGAATTCTAAATGCTCTAACACAATGCCGTCTTTCGGCTCAGTGGGAATCTCTAACGCCTTCAAATGCTGTGATTCCAGAATTTCGAGAAAGCCGTAGTAGGTTGGGGACTCGATCGCAATAATATCTCCAGGTTGAGTCACCGCCCGCAGCGCTAAATTGATCGCCTCGGTTGCACCATTAGTGATGATTAAGTCATCGGGTGAGAACGTACAGCCCGATTCGATCGATCGACGTGCCACTTCATGCCGTAATATTTCTGATCCTTGTGGTGCATTGTAAGAATGTAGAGCAGTTGGTTGTTCTCGAACAATTCGATTGGCGATGCGATTGAGAGAAGCGATCGGTAAAAGTTCCAATCCTGGAATCGCATGACCTAATCCCAAACTTCTCGGATCGCGCATGACTCGAAACGCCAAAGAGACATCCACGGGATTGTCATACCTCAGTGAGGTGCAGGAACTCGGTTCTGCTCGATTCTGCAACGGTTTGACATAATAGCCCGATTGCGGACGTGCTCCAATCCAGCCCTGATCTTCTAATAATCGGTAGGCTTCTAGAACAGTTGAAATGCTGACTGAGAATTGTCGATGCAGTTTGCGGACGGACGGTAAACGATCGCCTGACCTTAGTGTTCCTTCCTCAATCAGGGTGCGAATGCGATTGGCAACTTGTTCATAAAGCGTCGAAGCATCACAATTCTCCATTTTTTTGAGCATAACAGTTTCTAGAACTTGAACTGTAACCATTACAATTTAGGCGAACTGTCCCTGGTTGGCTAGATGCGATCGAGAAGAAAATAAATCATTGATCGAAAATACTCATCATGAAGCTCAATCAATTTTGGAATGCTGTTGTTAGTCGAATTTCTAACAGCGGTGAACCTCAAGTCAATCACCGCCAAGATCATCAAGGAAATTGGTATTATCAAATCTACGATCCACAAGCTGATAAACATAACGCATTCGGAACAGAGCAAGAAGTTAGAATGTGGCTTGATCAACGTCATCATTGAGAAGATAAAATGACCAGCACACAATATTACACAACGCTAGCAAAGTATAATCACTGGATGAATCAGAAGATTTATACAATCTGTGCTGAGATTCCAAATGCAAAACGTAATGAAAACTTAGGTGCGTTCTTTAAATCGATCGATGGAACGCTCAATCATATTCTGGTAGCAGATCGGATATGGCTCGGTCGTTTCACTCAGAAGCCTTTTGTCTCAAAGCTCAATGACGCTTTGTACTCTGACTTTGACGAATTGCGACGAGAACGCGATCGTACTGACCAAGATATTCTCAACTGGTCACAGCAATTTACATCCGAATGGCTTGAAGCTTCATTTACCTACACAACAATTACAACTCCGACGAAACACGTTACTCGCTCTGCATGGTTGTTAGTGACACATTTTTTCAATCATCAAACCCATCACCGAGGGCAGCTAACGACCTTATTAAATCAACTCGGCTATGATCCGGGAATTACTGATCTTCCGTATATGCCAACATTATGAAATCGGAATTTCAATAAGAAATTTCGTACCCTTACCTGTCTCGGAAACGCAATACAGCTTTCCTCGATGCCGTTCGGTCACGATCTGATAGCTGATTGACATTCCCATCCCTGTTCCTTTGCCGACAGGTTTTGTTGTGAAGAAAGGATCAAAGATTCGTTGCTGTACTTCTGGCGGCATTCCTGAACCATTGTCTGCGATCGCAATTTGCACCCAGTTTTGTTCGAGCAGTTGAGTTTTAATCCGAATCGTACAGAGATGCGATTGAGCGCGTTGGTCCTCGAGCGCGTCCAAAGCATTCGCCAAAATATTCATAAATACTTGATTTAACTGACTGGCATAGCAGGCAACGAGCGGCAAATCTCCATACTCTTTGATTACCTCAACCGCCGCTAAATTAGGAGTTGCTTTCGTTCGATGTTGCAAAATCAGCAGCGTGCTATCAATACCATCGTGAATATCAACGGGTTTAACTTCGGCTTCATCTAATCGAGAAAAGTTCCGCAGCGACAACACAATCTCTTTGATGCGATCGGTTCCCACCTGCATTGAGGTCAACGTTTTCGGTAAATCTTTGGCGACGAATTCAAAATCAATCTCTTCTAAATACTCCTGAATCGCGTCTGACGCAGCGGGGAAATGCTGTTGGTACAAATCAATCAAATGCAGCAGATTTCTAGCATACTCGTTGACGTGGTTAATGTTGCCATAGATAAAACTCACCGGGTTATTGATCTCATGAGCTACTCCCGCAACTAAATTTCCAAGCGCTGACATCTTCTCAGTTTGAATCAGGCGCAGTTGGGATTGTTGGAGCTGTGACAGTGCGTCAGAGAGTGCCGCCGTTCGCTCTTCGACTCGCTGCTCTAGCAGTTCATTTGATTTCTTCAGGTGTCGCTGTTCGATCGATTGAATCTGCCCCAGAATGATCAAAAGCGCGATCGCCATTCCTGCAAGAATCAGCGCGATTGTATCGAGCGATCGCAGTTGAGATTCGATATTTTCCCTCGGAATTACCAGCGCGACCGACCAGCTTGCCTCTTGAAGCGGAAGATAAGCAACATACTGATTCTGGTCACCCATCCTTAGTAGCTCAATGCCTTCTCGATGCTTGCTGATGTGCTGAATCACCGCGAGTAGTCGGTCGTCATGAGATTGCTGCTCACTGAAATTAAAAGAGCGATCCGCATGAGCCACAATTCGCCCTTGAGAATCGATCGCGAACGCATAGCTAGATTGACCATATCTCACACTGCTCACAACCTGATTAACTCGCTCTAATCGTACCGCGCTGTGAATTTCCCCAATCGGTTTACTCGTGGTGTCAAAACTTTGTCGAATCGGTGCAGCGATCGCGATTGCGGGTAGGTTATTCACTCGGCTAATCATCGGATCGCTGACATTGGTAATACCCGCCATCGCTTTCTTGAAATAGTCGCGATCGCCAATATAAGCAGTCTCACCGCCGATCACATTCCGCCAGCCATCAGGCTTGCCGATCGCAAGCGCATAAAGATCACTAAATCGTAAGGTTTCTGCTTTTAAGTAAGGTTCCGTTTCCGCCCAATTCATCGATCGGACTTGAGGCGTGTTCGCCAGAGTTTCGATATGGGTTTTCTGGTTAGACAGCCAGCGATCGAGACTTTCTCGACCTTGAGCGAGTTCGAGAAACGCATTCTTTTTTAAGCTCTCAAGCAGCGTATTCCGCACTAATTGATAACTGTAATAAGCGCCACAACTCACGATCAAAATCGTACTGCCGATCAGAAATCGCATCGACAAAGGACGCTGCCGCGAAGCCAATTTGCGGAGATTTAGTTTCATGATGCAATCGGACGATCTCCTGGCAGAAGCGGTTCTTGCGGTAGATTGTCAAACGTCAACTTAAACCAATCTTGCTGAAGTTTTCGCATTTCTCCTTGATCGCGTTGTTGCTGCAAAAATTGATTCAGCAATGCTAATAATTCTCGATCGCCTTTTTTCACCGCCCAAGCCGCGTAGGATTTCCGGCTGACTCGCTCTCCTAGCTCAAAAATTGCAGGTTTCTCACTCACCAACACCGAGAGCGACACAATGTTATGCAAAACAGCATCTAATTTTTTGCTAATCAAATCCTGATAAGCTTCTGAAAATCCTCGATATTGTTTCACTGTTCCAAGCGTTCCGCCTTGCTTTTTCAGTTCGGCTTCTAAATCTGGGACGGCAGCTTGAGACACTCCGCCCTGCTGGACACCCAAAACTTTTCCTGAAAGCGATTTAACTCCCGTAATCGAGGCATCGTCTTTGCGTTTGATGTAAGCGATCGTCGATTCTGCAATCGGCATCGTAAAGTCGAGAAATTTAGCGCGATCGTCGGTCACACCAACTGCGGTGAGCGCGACATCGTATTTACCCTCACCGACTCCGGGAAGCAATCCCTGCCAAGCCATGATCTCTTGCTGAATTTGGAATGGAACGACTTGCCGAAATCGCGCTAGTAATTCATGATCAAATCCGGTCGGTTTACCGTTGACCAAAAACTCGAACGGTGGATAATCATCTTCGGTCGCAACCTTTAAATATCCGCGTCGTTGAACTCGGTCTGCTAACGTTTGACTGACTTTAAAGGTGGATTGCTGAGTTTGCGCGGTTTGGATACAGCCTTGAAACCCTGCCGTAACTAAAAAACTTGCTCCAGTCTGAAGCACGAACCGTCTAGGAATTGTCATGATCGATCGCGGTAAAGGACTGTCTGTAGATTTCCCAGCCCATTAGTAATCCGCTCAAGAATTTACTATCGTCAACCATGAAAACGAATGCTGCTCGTATCTTAGACAACTTAGGAATCGCTTACGAACTAAGAGAATACGAAGTCGATCCCGACAATTTAGCAGCAGAATCCGTTGCCCAAAAAATCGGGCTTCCACCCGAACAAGTGTTCAAAACATTAGTTGCACGGGGAGACAGAAACGGGATTTGTCTCGCTGTCATTGGTGGCAATATGCAGCTAGACCTCAAAGCGTTGGCGAAATTAACGGGCGATCGCAAAATTGAAACCGTTCCGCTCAAAGAAGTTCAACCGCTCACCGGATATATTCGAGGGGGTGTAACGGCTCTTGCCTGCAAAAAAGACTATCCCGTTTACGTTGATGAATTGATCGAGCTATTTGACGTGATTTCGATTTCGGCGGGAATGCGCGGATTGCAGATTTTATTAGCTCCCAGTGATTATTTACGGGCAGTCAAAGGAACGATCGGGGCAATTGCTCAAGACAAATCTGCAACTTAATTTGCTTTAAAATCGTCCGAATGCTCTAAGCTAAATCCTGATTGCATATCGTTTAGATTTGAACCATTCATGAATTCGCCCTTGATTCCCGACGGAGTATCGACTGCGCTTGCATCCACGCTTCAGCCTAATGTGTCGATCGTGGTTCCGATCTATAACGAAGTCGAAAGCATTCCCAGATTGATTGATGCGATCGCGACTCATTTAGGAAATGCCGCGCTCACCTATGAGATCATCTGCGTCGATGATGGCTCTCGTGATGGCTCAGATGCGCTCTTGAAACAACTGGCACACGCTCGGAACGATCTCAAAGCGGTGATTCTGCGGCGAAATTATGGACAAACTCCCGCAATGGCAGCCGGATTCGGGCAAGCGATCGGGAAAGTGATCATCACACTCGATGGCGATTTGCAGAATGATCCGAGCGATATTCCGATGCTGTTGGAAAAATTAGACGAAGGATACGATCTCGTCAGCGGCTGGCGGAAAAATCGACAGGATGCTTCTCTCACCCGCGTTTTGCCTTCTAAGATTGCGAATTGGCTGATTGGACAGGTGACGGGTGTGCGATTGCACGATTACGGCTGTTCGTTGAAAGCTTATCGATCGGAACTCGTTGCCGATATGAACCTTTATGGAGAATTGCACCGATTCTTACCTGCCTTGGCGTTTATCGAAGGAGCGCGAATTGCAGAAGTTCCGGTCAAACATCATTCACGGCAGTTTGGCAAAAGTAAATATGGACTCGATCGCACATTCCGCGTGGTGATGGATTTGCTTACTGTATCCTTCATGCGGAAGTTTCTCACTCGTCCGATGCACGTTTTCGGCTTGTTTGGATTAGTGTCGCTGTTATCGGGAATGTCGATCGGGCTTTATCTCGCAATTTTGAAGCTCGGTTTTGGTGAAGAAATCGGACAGCGCCCCCTGTTAATTCTTGCGGTCGTGCTCTTTCTTGCAGGTTTAAATCTTTTCAGTTTTGGCTTGTTAGCTGAAATTTCGATGCGAACCTATCACGAATCTCAAGGTCGTCCGATTTATCGCGTCCGTGAAGTGGTTGGGAAAAAAGAGTCAGTTCGATGAGTCTTCTCGCTTCGTCGTCCAACCGCCGCAAATTTCATTCCGGGGCGAGGTCGAAGCGAAGCGAGAAATTTCAAAACATACTCTAATCCACCACGTCTTGAACCGCTTTCACCGCATCATCAACTTTACCGCTTGCCGCTTTCGTAACCTCTTCAACCTTCTCGCTTGCTGCTTGCATCGCCGCTTCTGCTTTCGCCTTACCGCTCGTCATGAAGAAATCTTTCTTCTGCATAAACAACTCACGCTTTTGAGCCGGAGTCAGAGACGTAAAGTAATCTTTCGGCACCGACTTCATCATCATTCCGACTTTGCCTTTTTGCTCTGGAGTGAGCGCGATCGACTTAAACGCTTTTTTCACACTCGTCCCATTCGCGATCGCATCTTCAAGCTGGGTGCGCTGCTCTGGAGTTAAAATCGCTTCAAGCTGCGGCACAATCTTCGCTTTCAACTCTGCTAAAGGATCAGTTGTTGTAGGGGGTGCTTCCACCGCTGCAAATAATGGAATTGCATGAGCCAGCGGAGCTACCGCAAAACTCAGCCCCATCATCACACAAGCCAATACACTCACTAAAATCCGTTTCATCCTTTCATTACCTCAGTTATTAAACACTTTGAGCTTTCACACCAGCCTGAATATAGGCTGCAACTGCCATCATGCTGACAATCAACAACGGCATTGATAAAGACCAGAATTCAGCCGATGGCACGAAATAAGCCGCGCCCGTTCCACCGAGAAAAAATCCAACCAACAAAGGAGCAACCCGCTTGATTTTGACGATCGCGTCCTCGGCTTCTGTCTTCGTTTCTTCGGTTTGCTCGGATAGTTTTGCGCTGAAATAATGAACGAGATCGATCGTGAACTGCGTAAAGTTTCCGGTCATTACAGTTGTTGGAAAATATCCGGTAAACGCAGAAGCCGCTTCCTTCATCAGCGCGTTTTGAATCCCCATCGCAATCACGCCTGAAACCGCGATCGGAAAAATCAGATCACTCTGAGCATCAATGATCAGCGTTCCAGAATACTGCAACCCGACCACCATAAACAAACCGAGCGCGATCGCTTCAGCACTGAGCAACACCGTCAGCACATCCCACCCTTTTTTGCGGGCAAGCCGCGCTAACAACGAAGTACAAACTACCGACAGCATAAAGATCGGCAGCATCGAAAGCCGTAAAGCGGTAGTTTGGGGTTCTGAACTGGCAAAGGCGGAACCTGCCAGCGCGATGTTTCCGGTGACGTGAGCCGTAAAGATACCAAATAAGACAATAAACGCAGCAGTATCAACAAATCCAGCAACCCAACTCAGCAAAAATCGAGCAGGATTATCGCGAATGAGAAACGCACTGAGGCTAAAGGATTCTTTTTCTGGCAGAGTAACAGTCATGGCGAGATCTCTCTGGGATGCAAGGGAAAGAGGAAATGATTGCCGTCATCGATCGAGCCGTTATGATTCTTCGGATTCTTTCGGTTTTTTGACTTCTGCGGGCATGATTCCAACGACGTTGTACAGATGTTCATCGACATCGACTAATGCAGCGACCTCAGCATCGAGCGCATCGAATGCAGCGGGCTTTTCGCCTTCTGCAAAGTCAGCCGTACAGTTCCAGTTCGCCATCAGCGCGACATCGGTGCTATCCGTACTGTTCAACAACACAACGGACTGGGGCGCTGGTTGTTTCAGTAAAGTTGCAGGAATAAGCTTCTCAGCACTCGCAACAATCTTTGCCTGATCTTCGGGAGCTTTTAGCTTGAACTCGCTAAATTCCACGACAGCCTGCTTGCCTTTTACAGCGGGAACCAGTCCTTCACGAGCGGTTTGCGCTTTACTAATTTCAAAGACAACGGTGCGAGAGGGCGCGATCGCAGTGGCTTTCTCTGTGTTTGTTTCTTTGCTGCTCTCAGCGGTTGGAGTGGCGATCGCGGCTTGATAACTCGCGAGATCTTGCCACTGTGACAGAACAATGAATCGAGTTCCGTCATCGCCTTGTAGCATTGCAGATCCAGCAAAACCCGGTGCTTTCTTCAGGGCTTTGTTCGTGCTTTTGAGCGATTTCATCGTCGATTTCTGCGTGGTAGGGGTGGTTTCGTAGATCGCTGCCACATTCACAGCGGTTGCACCTGGATCAAATGCGATCGCTTTTAGAGCTTTCATCGCTTCCGCACGAGCGGGAAACCCGATGAGGATCATCAAGCTCAGGAGAATCGACAGTGCGATCGCACTGAACTGACGGCGGAACAAGCTACCCATAGGACTATCTTTCTCCATTTTTCGATGTTAGTTATTTGCAAGAAAAGCTACATAAAAGATTGTTAAAAACATCGTACAGAATTAAAAGTCTTAAGAACTTTGAAGACTTTTACAATATTTGAAACAACGCAAACAGTATCGAATGCTACAACACTTTTTAATTAGTTAAACGAATACAAAAGTGATCATATAGTTTGCGAGAACGGGCGCTCTGAACTTTGGCTCTGTTTACAAATTGAGATTGATTCGCTCTTAGGTATGCAGTATACAAAAGAGTCTTGTTCCTCTCAAGATAGATCTGTTTTACAAATTGTGAATATGGACTAGGAATGAGCGGGCTTCATGAAGCGATCGAGCAATCTTTTGAGAAGCGTATACCGTATATTGAGTACGTTCGATACTACTTATAGCGGCAAGAAAATCATGAAACTGTTTTCTTCAATACAAATTGACCACCGCGGTAGTGTGCTGTATGTATATTTTTTACATTCTTCCAGATGCTTAAAATTATTAAAAATATTGAGAATTGTATTAACTTGTGAATCGCAAACCATAAGCGAATAGCCAAGAGCCGATCGCGCCTCCAGTAAAGAAGATCACCATGTAGATTGTGGTGAGACGATTGTGAAACTCGATCGGTAAACTGTAAATTTTTGCTTTATTCGAGATTTGCCCGGTTTGCGTTCCCAAATCTAGTAAGACCGCGCCTAGGATCAGTCCCCAAAGAGTGGTGTAGAACTGACAGAGAATCAGAAGCGCGATCGCAAAAAGCCCGATCGCAATCTTCAACGTTAAGCGTGGACTGGTTCGATCGGTCATTCGTCCCAGCCAAGGAGAAGCCGTGGCGCTAATCATTCCAACCAAGCCGAACAATCCCGCAACCTCGCTGTGAAATTCAAACGGCGGACGCTCTAACAAGAAAGGCAACACTGCCCAGAACCCACTATAAGATGCAAATAAAACTGCTCCGGCAATGGATCGCGTTCTCAAGGCAGCATGTTCCGACAACAGCAGCGGTAACGATCGTAGTAAGCCAAAATATGAAATATTAATCGCTGAAGGAACCGTAAACGGCAATTGTTTAAGTAACACGATTCCTAATGTAATCATCAACGCGGCTGCAATCCAAAACATCGATCGCCAACCCAACGAGCCGCCAACCAATCCCCCTGCAACCCGACCTAGAATAATTCCAACGAGTAACCCGCTCATCACCGTTCCTACGATTCGCCCTCGCTGTTCAGCATCCGCTAACTGTGCTGCAAATGGAATTAGCAACTGAGGAACCACTGCGGTCAGCCCGATCGCACAACTCGCCGTTAACAATCCAAATAAACTTGGAGAAAGAGCAGCCAGAATGAGCGCGATCGCATTTAGCCCACTCAGTCCCACGATCAACTTTCTTCGATCAATGCGATCGCCTAATGGCACAAATAATAAAAGCCCGATCGCGTATCCAATCTGAGTCAAAGTTGGCACTGCACTGACATCTGACACGGAAATCTGAAGATCAGTACTGATCAGTGCTAGAAGCGGTTGATTGTAATAGAGGCTACCGATTGAAATCGTACAAGCGATCGTGATTAGCCAAAGAGTTTTCTGATGCAGAGATATCGCTGAATTCATGAGTTTCGTCGGGCAAGGGATGGCTTTTTTACTTCAAGAGTATCCTGTATACAAGCGAATGAAGCGGTGTACTTTATCACTAATTTGTAGAAAGGCATACTGTATACAAATAAACTGGAGATCGAGAAATCTCACCCCTCTAAAGGCAGGTCAAGTTTAAAGAAGTCTTCATCATTCCTATAGGGAGAAGAAATCAAGCGCAATTTTGTTTAATCTGAAAATGTGTAATGCACAACCATTGAGATAAGTCAATCCTGTGCATTTGAGGTTTTAGATGCCCAAAACTGTGATTCTTCATGCCTATCGAGGCGGATCGGGAACGTCGAGCTTAACTGCAAATTTAGCGATCTTGCTCGCCATGCGTGGAGCGCGAGTAGGCGTAATTGATGCGGACTTGTATACGCCTGGATTGCACTTACTATTTGGCATCACTGGCGAATCTCTGAATCGAACCTTCAATGCTGCATATTTACAAAATGGACAACCGATCGCAGAACTCGCTTACGATGCAACGCATTTCTTGAGCGATCGAGGTCGATTATTCATCGTTCCATCCAGTGCCACGCTTCCCGTCCTCACGCAAACTTTGAAAGAGAGCTACGATCCAATGCAACTCAGACAAGGCAGCCGACAATTAATTCGAGCATTGGATCTCGATTATTTATTAATTGATACCTATCCTGGCATCGACGCGCCCTGGATGACCGTTGCGGATCTCGTTTTGCTGGTGATGCGTCCAGACCAGCAGGATTTTCAGGGCACTGCGATGATCGCGACCGCATTAAAGGGCTTTGGCGGTTCGGTTCGGGTCATTTTGAATCAAGTCGCGGATCGATCGCAGAGTCAAAGTTTGAAAGATCAAGTTGAGCGGGCTTATCGGCTTCCGGTTGCGGGAGTATTTGAGTGGACGAAAGAGGTTGCACAAACGGGCAGTAGCCGATTATTTTGCTTACAGTATCCAGAGCATCCCTTTACGATCGCACTCCGATCGCTGGTCGTGCAAATCGTGAGTAATTGATACCCAATATAGAGATTCTTGAAGGTTTCCGGTGGGATAACCCATTAGAATATCAATGGATGCTTCGCGTCTTGAAAAAGCATTGGTCACTCTCGTTATTTAGGAAGGTTCGGGCGACATGGCACTTTTGACCACTGGTGGACAATTGATCAAAGACCTGGAAACTCACGGCGCGATCGCTGCTTATGTGCCGCTCGAAGGTGGCTTTGAAGGTCGGTATCGTCGTCGAATTCGCTCCGCTGGCTACAAGTCGCTCAGCATTACGGCACGGGGATTAGGAGATGTCGCGGCATATTTGACCGGAGTGCATGGCGTTCGTCCGGCTCACTTGGGTAAGAAGAGTACGGGATCGGGAGCGGCAGTAGGGTATACCTATTTCATTCCGCCGATCGTGACGACGCAGATCGAACAGTTGCCGCCAAAATCGAAAGGCTTGTTGCTCTGGATTATTGAGGGGCACATTCTGTCGAGCCAAGAGCTTGAGTATTTAGCGAATCTGCCGAAGATTGAACCGCGTGTCAAGGTTGTGATTGAAGTTGGTGGTGAGCGATATTTCCGTTGGCAACCTTTAGCACAAGTGATTGCGGCGTAGATAAACTAATTAGTTTTATGGAAGCCCCCTATTGTCTTACAAGAATGGGAGGTTTTCGTTTGTTACACAAAAATCGATGAATTAATGTCAGTTCGATGAAATTTTTCGCTTCGCTGTCTGCGAAGCGAAAAATTTCATCGAACTGCTGTAGTTTTAGAAACCCTACAATTCTCCCGGTGAATCTGGCTCAACAATCACCCCATCTAAACTCACGGCAACAGGCTGATCTTTAATCAAATCGCTGAGTTCGTGAAACTCGATCCGCATATGATCACAGGCTTGCTTTAACTGCGATCGAAATCCTTCTAAATCCGTTCCATAACCACAGAGATTTGCAGCGGTTTCGATTCCTTGTTTAGCGTTTGCTCTCGCGCAATCGACTAAATCTAATCCGGTCAAACGAGTGGGAGAAGCCATCGGAAACTCCTAAATTCAATGGAATCTAGTTTGGAAGATACGTACGCGATCGAGTCTCCCCCACAGGAAAGAATTTAACGAATTCGGACAAATCCGGCTTTCGCGATCGCATCTTGCGCGGGTGCACTCAGCAACAAATTCGCATACGCTTCACCCGCTTTCTGTTCTGTGCCATTGTTCTGTTTCACAATCACCGATAAATTGCGAGTCAGCGGATAAGTTCCATCCTGAAAAGCACCCGTGTTCAGTTGGTTGCGAGTCGGACAAGTAGCAAGCGGCTCTTGATACGGTGAAACAAATTGACTGCCTCTAGAAATCGGGATCGGTCGGACTGTGCATTGTGGAACGACCTCCGGAGCCGACGCAAAATAGATTCCACCCGGAGTTGATCCCAGTTTTCTCAAAGCTTCCGTGGTCGTTGAAACGATTTGAACCGACGGGGCAAAAGATTGTTTGTTTAGAACTTGCTCGATAAAAAGTTCGACTGTTCCGCCGGATTTAGCATCGCGAGAAAAAGGAGTGATCGGCAAATCAGTGCCGCCGACTTGTTTCCAGTTCGTGAGTTGTCCGGTGTAGATGCCTCTGAGTTGATCGAACGTTAAACCAGGAATGTTCAGCGAGGGATTGACCGCGATCGCGAGTCCATCAATCGCGATCGGAATTTCTCTTAAACTAAATCCTTTTTGCTGTGCCTCTTGTTGTTCCTGAGTCATCACCGGACGCGACGATTGAGCAACCTGAATCTGACCGTCGATCAGCATCCGAATTCCAGAAGTCGAACTCGCTGCGCTACCTGCGGGATCAATATAGCGCAACCGAAATTCAGGGCGAGCCGCTTGCAACGCTGAATCCACACTTAATCGGATCGGTGCCCAACTGGTACTGCCACCGTAGTTAAAAATACCAGATGGCACATTCTGAACGCTTGACCAATCTGTATTGGAAGTTTGAGAATTGGCGTTGTTTGTTGCTGTAGATTGAGGCGATGAATTGTTGATCTGAGTCAAATTGAAGCCCGATCGATTCGTAAACCACCAAATTCCTCCACCGATCAATCCACCAGTAATCAACAACGACGCAATGAGAGCGGGAGTTTCGTTTTTCTGGGTCATAAAAGTCGAGAGATGAGTTTATAAATCAGACGAAATAGAATCGCGATCGCCAGCGCTAATAATCCTGTAAATCCAGCAATGACCAAGATATTCAGAAATGGATGTCCAGCTTGAATGAACCAACTCGCCCAGTTCAGTTGTCCCACAAATCCTACGACTAAGAGAGAAATTACCGCCAGAATTAAGAAATCAACTTTTTCGATAAATCGTGCCAATTGTGCCCCGATCAGAATGCCAACTAGCACAAACCAAAATCCGGCACTAATCAAAGTCGTTCCAAGTAAACTTACAAGCGCGATCGCGATAATTCCGCTCTCGAATCCGGTAAATAATGCACTACTGAGCAGTTCGATCGTTGAAAACTGCGGCATCGTAGGACGCGCCTTTACTTTCTGCGGCGGTGGATTGATTGGCGGCGGAGTCACAACGGGTTTTGGAGTGAGCGCGTCTAAAACTTCTGTCGCAGATTGATAGCGATCGGCGGGCGCATAAAGCAACATACGATCGAGGACATCTGCTAATTGCGAATTTACTTGGGCATAATTTCGCCATTTCCAAGTGTTGTTATAACTATCGAACAATTCTTGCGGCAGCTTGTTCGTTAAAAACATCAAGCACGTTACTGCCAACGCATACAAATCGCTGCAGGGCAACACTTGACCGCCTGACATTTGTTCGGGTGGTGCGAATCCGGCTGAATAGATTCCGGTTGAATTCTGAGGCTGTCCAACCGCTTTGGTGACAAATTTCACTGCACCAAAATCGAGTAGATAAAATCGCCCGTTTTTGTGTCGAATAATATTTGAGGGTTTAATATCTCGGTGAATGGAACCGTTTTCGTGAACAAAGTCCAGAATTTTTAGAACTTGTTCCAGCACTTTTTGAATTTCTGTTTCTGGAAATTTTCCGGTTTGTGCGAGTTCTTCTTCGAGCGTTTGTCCGTCGATATATTCTTGAACGAGATAGAAAAACTTTTCGTCTTTTCCGTTCTGAGAATTTGGAACTGTGAGTTCAAAGAATGCAAACAAATCGGGGATTTGTGGATGTTCACGCCCTAATTGTTCTAAAACTTCGGCTTCTCGCTCAAACAGATCCTGAGCGATTTTAAGTTGAGTAGAACTTAGATTACCAGAAGGCTGAAACTGTTTGACCACACACTGTCTGAATCCTGGAGTGTAGCGATCGCGTGCCAAAAATGCCGCCCCGAATCCGCCTTTTCCTAACAGCTTCATCGGCAGGTATCGTCCAGCCAAAATCAAAGGCATTCCACAGCACGTACAAAACTTTTGCGGAACCGACTTCAACACATTCGGATCATCTAAGTCAGCTAGATGATTCAACGGACGGGCACAACTCGGACGGGTGCAGTGTAGCTGCATAAATTCCTGGATTCGGGGCGTTTAGGTCTAAATTAACTCAGTCTGTCCAGGGCTGGCACTATGTATCAGGAATTCTCTATCGTCCCAGTTTTGCCAGAACGGATTTCGTCGAAACAATATGTCGATCGAGTCCCAATTCTTGCGGTGAAACGCCGATCGCGAGTGCCACCAATTGCGATAAATGCAACACGGGTAAACCGAGCGTTTTTCCGATCACTTGTTCGACTTCCGGCTGACGAGAATCTAAATTTAAGTGACAGAGCGGGCAAGGGGTAACGATACAATCGGCTCCCGCAGCGATCGCTTCTTCGATATGCGTTCCTGCCATTTTGAAAGATTGCTCAGTCGCATAACTCGAAAGCGGCCATCCACAGCACTGAGTCCGACCCCGGTAGTAAATTGGAGTTGCGCCGATCGCTTCAAACAAGTTTTCCATCGATTTCGGATTAAACGGATCATCGTAGGGGTGTTCTTGTCCGCGCAGTAAGTAACAACCGTAAAACGCTGCACATTTTAGCCCAGAGAGTTTATTTGTGACTTTTTGGGCGATCGCTTCTAATCCGTAATCTGCCACCAGTGCCCACAGTAAATGTTTAACTTCGCTCGTTCCTTTGTACGGCGAACAGCCTTCTTTTTTCAGAAATCCATTCACCTGATTCAAATACTCTGAATCCGCCGACTTTAACCGTTCATCGACATGACCGATCACACCCTGACACGTACTGCAATGCGTCAATAACGGCAGATTTAATTCTTCAGCTAATGCGATATTTCTAGCATTGACCGTATCTTCGAGCAGTTGAGAATCTTCCTTAAACGTTCCCGATCCGCAACACGAGGCTTTTTTGAGTTCGATCAACTCGATACCGAGCGATCGCGTCACGGCTTTCGTCGATTGATCCAACTCGCGGCAAGCTCCCTGCGCCACACAACCGGGAAAATAAGCGTACTTCAGTGCCATAACATTCTATAGAGAAGCGTTCGCCTCTGATGGTACTGCCGAATCATTCCCGCTGGGAAACTTTCTCGTGCGATCGCGATCAATCATTAGGAATTTCAAGATTCAACACAGAAACATGGCAAAATATTTTCCGCGTCCTTGAATCTGATGAGTGTATCCACAATTCAGATTAAGATGAAAAAATGCTCAAAACCGTATCGTCACAAACACCAGACATCGGCTGAGTAAGTTCTTTCATTTAGTCAGATTTGTTGCTGCTGCAACCCAAGAGGAAATATGAGCGAGACTGAAATTTTTGATAAAGTCCAGAAAATCGTGGCGGACCAACTCGGCGTAGATGCTGAGAAAGTCGTTCCTGCTGCAAGCTTTGCGAATGATTTAGGGGCAGATTCACTCGATACCGTCGAGTTAGTCATGGCACTCGAAGAAGAATTCGACATCGAAATCCCCGACGAAGCGGCAGAAGAAATTGCCACCGTTCAATCGGCGGTTGATTACATCAGCGGAAAAGTTGCAGCCTCCGCATAATGAGCGGGAGTTGGGAGTCAGGAGCAGAATCGTTACCCTCCCCTACTCCCTAATTCCCTACTCCCTACTCCCTTTCTTTTTTGGACATCATGACAAATTCGGTAAATAAGCGCGTCGTTGTGACTGGTCTGGGTGCGGTTACACCGATCGGCAATACGCTCTCTGAATATTGGGACGGCTTAATGGCGGGGCGTAACGGAATTGGTCCGATTACGCTGTTTGATGCGGCTCGGCACGATTGCCGGTTTGCGGCGGAAGTCAAAAACTTCGACCCGCATCAGTATATGGATCGCAAAGAAGCGAAACGCATGGATCGCTTTTGTCAATTCGCGATCGCAGCCACCAAACAAGCCCTTGAAGACGCAAATTTCAAAATCACTGATCTGAACGCGGAACAGGTCGGAGTCTTGATTGGAACTGGAATCGGCGGCTTGAAAGTCCTCGAAGATCAGCAAGAAGTAAATCTGACCAAAGGACCCGATCGCTGTAGTCCGTTCATGATTCCGATGATGATCGCGAACATGGCAGCAGGCTTAACCGCGATTCACATCGGCGCAAAAGGTCCAAACTCCTGTTCTGTCACCGCTTGTGCGGCAGGATCAAATGCGATCGGGGATGCGTTCCAATGGATTCGGCGCGGTTATGCTCAAGCGATGATTTGCGGTGGAACAGAAGCCGCTGTGACTACGCTGGCGGTCGCTGGATTTGCCGCCTGTAAAGCGCTTTCATTGAGAAATGACGATCCCACTCATGCCAGTCGTCCCTTTGACAAAGATCGTGATGGCTTCGTTCTTGGTGAAGGTGCAGGAATCCTCTTGCTCGAAGAAATGGAACACGCTTTAGCCCGTGGTGCGAAGATTTACGCGGAAATTGTCGGCTATGGTGTCACCTGCGATGCGTACCACATTACAAGCCAGACTCCAGGTGGAAAAGATGCCGCTAGAGCAATGCAATTCTGCATGAAAGACGGAGAATTGACTCCGGATCAGGTGGACTACGTGAATGCTCATGGAACGAGTACACCTGTCAACGATCCAAATGAGACGATGGCAATTAAAACGGCATTGGGCGATCGCGCTCGTCAAATTCTCGTCAGTTCGACCAAATCCATGACCGGACACTTACTTGGCGGTTCGGGTGGCATCGAAGCAGTCGCGACCGTGATGGCGATTCAACACGATCGCGTTCCTCCGACCATCAACTTAGTCGAACCCGATCCAGAGTGTGACTTGGATTACGTGGCGAATGAGTCCCGCGATCATATTGTCAATGTGGCACTCTCAAACTCGTTTGGGTTTGGCGGTCACAATGTCACGCTGGCGTTTAAAAAGTTTGTGCCTTGAGCTTGAACTGTCTACCGTTATCGAGGATTATTAGGAAGCCGTTATCGAATCTCCGATCCTCGATAGTTTTTTCTGATTAGGTATCTTTACCTACTTAACTACATAATGGAACCAGGTAAATAGGATTGTTCCGTTATCGCTCACTCGTCGTTCATTCTTACTAGAAATCATGGTCGTTGCAGCCCAGTCACTCGAAGAACTTTGCATTAATTCGATTCGCTTTTTAGCGATCGATGCCGTTGAAAAGGCAAAATCCGGACACCCAGGTTTGCCGATGGGTGCGGCTCCGATGTCGTTCGTGCTGTGGGATAAGTTCCTGCGGTTCAATCCGAAGAATCCGAAATGGTTTAATCGCGATCGCTTCGTTCTGTCCGCGGGTCACGGTTCGATGCTGCAATATGCACTGCTTTACTTGGCGGGTTACGACAGTGTAACGATCGAGGATATCAAACAGTTTCGCCAACTCGGATCGCGCACTCCTGGACACCCCGAAAACTTTGAAACTCTGGGCATTGAAGTCACCACAGGTCCTTTAGGTCAAGGCATCTGTAACGGTGTCGGTCTGGCAATGGCGGAAGCGCACTTAGCCGCGAAGTTTAACAAGCCCGATGCCACGATCGTCGATCACTACACGTATGTGATTTTGGGCGACGGCTGCAATATGGAAGGCGTTTCCGGTGAAGCGTGTTCGCTGGCTGGACACTTGGGACTGGGCAAACTGATCGCACTGTACGACGATAACCACATCTCGATCGATGGTGACACCGCTGTTTCGTTTACTGAAGATGTCGGTAAGCGTTATGAAGCTTACGGATGGCAAGTCATTGTCGTTCCCGATGGGGATACTAATTTAGAAGCCATTCAAGCAGCGATCGAAGAAGCGAAAAAAGACACCGAAAGACCGACCCTGATCAAAGTCAGAACCACGATCGGTTTTGGTTCACCGAACAAAGCCAACACCGCAGGCGTTCACGGTGCAGCGTTGGGTGGCGATGAAGTGAGCGCAACTCGGAAGAATTTAGGTTGGGATTACGAACCGTTTGAAGTGCCTGAAGATGCACTGAACCACTGGCGTAAAGCGATCGAGCGCGGTGCAAAACTCGAAGAAGACTGGAATGCAGCATTTGCAAACTATAAATCGAAGTATGCAGACGAAGCGGCAGAATTCGAGCGGCAAATCAGCGGCAAACTTCCTGATGGTTGGGAGAAAGCTTTACCGACTTACACCCCCGAAGATAAAGGACTGGCGACTCGTCAAACTTCAGAAAAAACGCTGAATGCGATCGCTCAAGTTGTTCCCGAACTGATCGGCGGTTCCGCTGACTTGACTCACTCGAACTTGACCTTACTCAAAGGCTTCGGTGACTTCCAAAAAGGCTCTTACCAAAATCGTAACCTCCGCTTCGGAGTGCGCGAACACGGTATGGGCGCAATCTGTAACGGGATTGCTCTACACGGTTCCGGTCTGATTCCGTACTGCGCGACTTTCTTGGTGTTTGCCGACTACATGAGAGCAGCGATTCGTCTCTCGGCACTGTCCGAAGCTCAAGTGATCTATGTGATGACGCACGATTCAGTGGCGTTAGGTGAAGACGGTCCGACTCACCAACCGGTTGAAACGATCGCATCTTTACGTGCAATCCCGAATCTCTTAGTGTTCCGTCCCGCAGATGGTAACGAAACCTCTGGCGCGTACAAAATTGCGATCGAGCGTCGCAATCAGCCGTCACTTTTGGCAATGACTCGTCAGGCGTTACCGAACTTGGATGGAAGCTCGATCGATGCCGTTTCTCGCGGTGCTTACATCCTTTCTGGCAGCGACGACCTACCCGACATCATTTTGGTAGGAACTGGAAGCGAAGTGAGTCTTTGTGTCACTGCGGCTGAAAAACTTCGGGCTGAAGGTCACAAAGTTCGCGTCGTATCGATGCCCTGTTGGGAACTGTTCGAGGAGCAAGACGAAGCTTACAAGAACACCATTTTCCCGAAAGCGGATCAAAAACGTCTCGTCGTTGAAGCAGCTTCTAGCTTCGGTTGGCAGAAATACATGGGCAGCGAAGGCGACATGATCAGCATCGAGCGCTTCGGAATTTCGGCTCCGGGCGGTGAAGCGATGAAGAAATTCGGCTACACCGTTGAAAATGTTGTCGATCGTGCGAAAGCGGTCATCGGCAAATAACCTGCAAGTTTTGCTTTGAGTGATAAATTGCAAGCCCTCAGAAATTCTGGGGGCTTTTCTGTTTACTGAAGATTTCAAGGAGGAAGATTATGATGCGCTACGCAGTTGTGATAGAAAAAGCACCTGGAAATTATTCTGCCTACGTGCCGGATTTACCTGGCTGCGTGGCAACTGGATTAACGCTTGAAGAAATCGAACAGCAAATCCGGGAAGCAGTAGAGTTTCATTTAGAGGGAATGCGGGAAGAAGAATTACAAATCCCAGAGCCTACAACGCTTTGCAACGATGTAGAAGCTTGAATGATGCAACTACGGTTTGAAGAACTGCTTGATGTTGCAACAGATTGGTCAATTGAAACCGATCGAATGTCGATCGAGCTATTAGACCAATCAACACTGCGGTTGAATCTGCAAAGCGGAAAATTTTTGAGTACGATCGCAGCACGCTAAAACTAACCAAAACTCAGCCTGGCTGGCTTTTTCACAAGAAATGAAAATTTTTGTGTGTCGGAAATCTTCCCTGACAGGTACACTACGAACTGACTAACCTTCTCCTGTCTCTCATCTTAGTTGACTCAGATTGCTTCAATGATGTTTACGGTGCGCCAAGCTGGAAAATTCTTGATTCAGCCATTGATTCCGCTTGTGCAAGTTCAGCCTTCGTTGACGCGCCATACCTTGATCAATTTGCTGATTCGGATGACAGGAATATTCCTCATTTCTGCGCTGCTGACTTATGGGCACATTGTCGGACAAGCGCAGTTTGCCACACAGGAACAGCTTCAGAAATACGTCACTGAGCGGGGTAAGCGTGAGGAAGCTATCTTTCAACTTGCCGCCGATCGTCATAATTTGCTCAAGCAAGCTTTTGCTGCTCAACCCTCGCCTGCTCAACCTTTGACGCGGTTGCTTGATTGGTCAGATGGCACGCACCGCAATTTTCCAGAACACCAGGATTGGCATCAGTTTGAGGGTCAGTCAAAGCCATCGATTTTTGTCGGGCGAAATGTTCCTCTAACTGTACCGCTTCAACGTCAGATTCAGCGCTTTGAGCAGTTGCTGTTGCAGTATGCCCCTGCATGGCGCGATCGCTTTATCAATACCTGGATCGCATCCCCGGAAAATGTCGCTGTCACTTACTGGCCCGAAGTGCCCGGACCGCTAATGGTCGCGGGTGATTTTGATGTTCGCAATGAAAAGTTTTTCTACCTCTCCGATCGCGATCATGATCCGCAGCGGAAAACCGTTTGGACAGATGCTTATCAAGATCCAGCTAGCCCAGATTGGGTCGTTTCTGTCGTCACTCCGATCGACAATGCCGCAGGAGAGCACGTTGCCAGTGTGGGCAATGATATTGTGTTGAACAGTTTGATCGACCGCACAAATGTCGATCGCTTAGCTGGAACGTATAACCTGATTGTGCGGCAGGATGGTCAATTGATTGCTCATCCCGATTTCACGACTCAGATCGCGGCAAAGCGCGGAACATTGAGAGTACAAGACCTAGCCGATCCCCATCTCAGTCGTATTCTCGCTTTGATTCAATCCACCAACTCGGATGATCAGTTGCAGACTGCACGAGTGATTGAAAACGATCGCGATCGCGAATATATTGCAGTGACTCGACTAGCGGGTCCGGACTGGTATTTTGTCACGGTTTATCCTCAATCTTTGATGCAGGGTAGTGCCGGGAGTGCAGCACGATTCGTTTTGCTGTCTGGCGGAATTGCGCTCTTGGTCGAAATGGTGTTTATCTATCGTGCTTTAAATGTGCAAGTCACCCAACCCCTCGCTCAACTTCTGCACTCGACCGAGCAGTTAACTCAGGGCGATTTTGAGGTGCAGTTACCGACCTCAAGGCAGGACGAACTGGGACGACTGTCGAAAGCATTTATCCAAATGTCAGACCAGTTAAAAATGATGTTCGCCACCCTAGAGGAGCAGGTTGCTCAGCGGACGGTTGAGCTAGAGGCTGCCAATCAAGAACTTCAGCAACTTTTGCACCTAGACGGACTCACTCAGGTTGCAAATCGGCGGTGTTTTGATGAGTATTTAGCTCAGGAATGGTTGCGGCTCCGTCGTGAACAGCAACCGCTCGGACTGATTCTTTGTGATGTCGATTTTTTCAAACAGTACAATGATTGCTATGGACATTTAGCGGGAGATGAGTGTTTGCAGCGGGTAGCGCAGCACATCAAATGTGCGATCGCTCGTCCAGCGGATTTAGTGGCGCGTTACGGGGGTGAAGAGTTTGCCGTGATTTTGCCGAATACTTCGTTGACTGGAGTGGTGACTGTTGCGAAAAAAATTCAAGCGCAAATTTTGCAGGCTCAGATTCCTCACTCTGGCTCTAAAATCAGCGAATTCGTAACGCTGAGTCTTGGTGTCGTGAGTTTCATCCCCCATTCAGAAACAACGTTTGTATCCCTAATCAAGCAGGCTGATGCAGCTCTTTACAGTGCAAAGCAGCAGGGGCGCGATCGAATTCAAATGGGGTGTGAGCCATGTTCGATCGCTGCTGAGAAGTAGAAATTTTTCTGAAGTGAATCAGATCGATCGCGCAAAATCCGCTGCATCAAACCAAGTCCGATCGACATTGCACCCTAAATGTTGCTGAATTCGTAGCAAATCCGTTTCGGCATTCCCTAAACAAGTAGTCGCGCCCGGTGAAGGAGTGACATTAAATCGAATGCCGTGACCTGGATCAATTTCTGCTTGTCCCAGAATTAACTTATTCTGAGTTTTATCAATAAGCTGAGGACGAATGCCGCCGACCCCTTGAGCAAAGGTCAAATCCTCTAGCTGCAACGATGGCACAATCTTCCGCGCATCTTTGAGGAACAGACGACGATTGATCAGCGGCACTTCAAAGGCGAAATTCTTGAAAATATAGTTGCGAATGTCTCGCACGCTGAACAAATCCCAAAGCACAGCACTCACACTACGATCGAGCCGCAACACTTCTAGATAGTCCACAAAAGTCTGGAGATTGTAGCGCTCTAACAAGGGCAACGGGAGCGCAGTCGGACCAAATCGAGTCTTTCCAGGCTCAGTCACATCCGGATCGCCATGAATCGCCGCAAACGGCAGTTTATCGTTTTGAACCGTGTACACTTTGCCATTTAGAACTTGAGGCGTGTAGTAGAAATTTCCCGCAACAGGTAAACAAGAATATTCCAATCCAATGCCCATTCGGTGAGCGAATAATAGACTGTGCCCTCCAGCAGAAACCACCACAAATCGAGCCGTGATCGAATCGTTGGCGATCGTAATTTGATAATTTTCCCCCACTTGCTCGATCGCTTGCACCGGACTCCCTAAAATCAGGTTCACGGTCTTATCTGAAACTTCCTGAGCTTGCTCGACCATCGACTGCGCTAGAGTGCCATAGTTCACCGCGCTGTGTTCATTTAGAACCGCGATCGCGACTAATTCTTCAGGTCGATCGTGTCCGTTCGCCTTGACGACGTGCGGTTCAATCTCTGCAATCTGTGACTTTTCGAGCAGTTGCATTCCTGTAAAGTGCGGCTTAAAAGTCTCGTAGCGTTGCCGGACGATGTTGCATTCTTCGGCTCCGACACCGATGACCATTTTGTCAAAGCGATAAATAACGCGATCGCGAATCTCAGAGGGTAATTCGGTGGCATAGCGCACGAGCATGTCTGCCGATCGCCGCACTTTGAGCGCTTTTTCTAGACTGTAGTTCGTCTCAATGTCGCCGCAATGAATCGTTTGGCTATTGTTCGTCGGTTTTGAATTAACGGTCGCAACTCGTGGATACTTTTCAATCAGCGCGATTCGTTTGAGATCTGTGAATTTTGCGAGGGAATACAGTAACGCGGCTCCAGCAACACCCCCACCCACGACAACGACATCATAGACTTGCTCAGACATTGGTTTTCCGATCGAGTTTTTAGCTTTTTCAGCCTAGCGTACCTGCATCTCGATTTGATCTGATTTTTCAGGGAATTCGATACGATCCAACCTGAGAAACTATTCGGGTTGAAACTCGATGATGCTGACAATCGCGATTCCAAGCTCCTGCATGATTGTTTCCGAAGCCTCTCCCAGTTTGCGATTGATGCGCTGCACATCCACACCCCGAATCTGTAGCGCATCGATCGCTGAAACTTTGGAAAGTCCGTTTTGAATATCAGGCTGAATTTGGATATGCCAGAGATTTTGCTCAAAGTAGCTCTTCCAGTCTGTGATTGGTGCGATTAACTTCAGCGGTAATCGTCCAATCTGATCAGAACTCACGATAATGGCAGGTCGAACCTTTTTTATCTCTGATCCGACAGTAGGATCGAAGTTAACCAGCCAAATTTCACCCGCTTCGGACTAATACTCAACGATGTCTCCTGCCTGTAGCTCTTTCCACTCGGTATCTTGCTCATAATGAAACGTCAGCGCGTCTGCCTGTTCCGCCAAGATGCGCTGACGCTCTGCAAGCGGCAGCCTGAGAAATGCTTTTCGCTGTTCTAAAGTTGACTCAGGGAGCTGGTCGATTAGATTCACGATCGCTTCATTCACAGAAATTCCTCTACTTTCTGCCCAACGATTCACTTTTTGTAGCAGTTCATGATTCAGTTGCAGGGTGATTTCTGTCATTTTACGGCTTGGTCGAGGTTATTTCTATTCTAAAAGCCAGACTCACGCTTAGTTACGATCGCTCATTACCACGTTTTCCGGCTCCGAGTTAAATAACCACTGTTTCGCATCATTCATCAATGCTTCTTCAGCGGTACGCGGTAATTGCACCTCAACGCCGTTCGTGACTGCACCGAGTAAACGAAGACTTGCGGTTTCAGTGAGTTGGTCGATCGCTTCTTCGAGCAAGCTTTGCTGAGTGACACCCGGACGAGTCACCAACACCATGCCATCTGTGAACGGCTCTAGAATCAGGGCATCATTACATCTGCTAAGTGGTGGGGAGTCGAGAATCACCAGATCAAATCGTCCGCGTGCATCTTCGAGTAAGCGGCGGAGTTCGCTTGATTCGAGTAATGATGCTGCGGTTGGTTGAGGACCGGGACTTGGGACAACATATAGATTTTCTACATCGGGGGCGAGTCGAATACAATCGCTGATTTGTCCGAAGTAGCGGAGCGGTTCGAGTTGGCTATCGGGATCAGGGGTGAGATTGACTTGATGGGCGGCAGAGGACGATCGTAAATCGGCTTCGATCAATAACGTGCGTTTGCCAGCGCGGGCGGACGCGATCGCTAAATTATACGCTGTGACTGTTTTACCTTCGTTCTCGATCGTGCTAATCATCATGATCACCCGCAGATTCTTCGATTCGGTAAGGCGAAGATTGCTGCGGAAGCGCTCATAGTATTCTGCATAAGGTGAATCGGGATTGACTAGAATCGGGGAATCGTTCGGGATAAAGGATTTCACCAGCGGTAAGATGCCGAGAATTACCACATCTCTTTGGCGAATGGCTTCGCGTAGATCTTCTGCGGTGTAGATTGTGCCTTCAAGCGTATCGAGCAGGAAGATCACACCTGCACCGACGACTAAACCGACGATCGCGCCAACTGCTAGGGTGATCGGAATACTTTTCGGAGCTTTGATACCTGTTGGCGAAACGGTCGGAGATTGAGACAATCCTAAGCTACTCACGATTTCAACTTCAGCCGCTCTCGCATCCACGAGTTTTTGCTGCATTTGATCGTAGAGGTTCTTTTTCAGCTTGACTTGATCTTCAAGCCGGGTTCGTTCTAGTTGCTTGTTTGGAATGCTTGAGAACTGTTGTCTAAGTTCTTGTTCCGATCGAATGGTTGAAACAATTTGCTGCTCTAAAGATTCTTTCTGAGTTTGTAGGTTAACTAATGTATTTGCTAATTGTTGGCGAGCCGGATCAAGACTGCTATCTTGGCGCACATTGGCGATGAATGGGGTCACTTGACCGTTTCCACCGATCACTTCAGTTGCTCGTTTGCGAATCTCTTCTTCGTAGGCTTGCTGCTGTTTTCGTAATGTGACGACTTGAGGATGTTCAGGGCGTAAGTCTTTTAGCAAAACAGACGTTTGTGATTCAATCTGCTGCAATTGAGCACGTAGACTGGCAATGATCGGATCAGCACTCAAAGCTGAGGAAACATAAGCTTGATTCGGATCGAGTCCAAGCTTTGCTTGAATGCTACTAATTTGAGCATTGATGCCATCTAACTGCAATCGAAGCTGTTGTTGCTGTTGTTGGCTGCCTGAAATTGATTTGATGATATTGCCATCTTGAGCGGCAAATAGCTGAGGTCCTTCAACGCGATCGTATTGTTCTAAAGTGCGTTCCGCGTCGGAAAGTTCTTGCTTCACTTTCGGTAGGCGTTGTTCGATCGCGCCGATAATTGATCGGAGTCGAGCCGTGTTATTCAATCGACTTTGTTCCACTAAGCGACGAGATAATTGACTAATGACATCTCCAGCCCGCTTCTGATCGCCATCTTTGTAAGCGATATTCACCTGAGCTTTTTGAGCCGCAGGATCTTTGGCATCACCGCCCGCCTGAACTTTGATGGTCGTTCCTTTCCTCAGCACATCTGGCTGGATGTCCACTTCTTTGGCAATCCCTTCTATGACTTCATTGGTGAGGAGTGTCTCTGCTGTAAAGGCTTCTACAGGTTGGCGAACTTGAGAACCGATCGTCGAAAACGTAATTGGGGGCGCATTCGAGACGAGTATGGATTCCCCGATGTAGCTTAGTGGCGGCTCAGGCTGGACTGCCACAACACCGCCTGCACCCAAACCTACAATGACCCCTGCTGGAATCACCCACTTGTAGCGATTTACCGCGAGTAAATAACGTTTGACGATCGGTGGAACCATAAGAAAGCCCTGACTAGAAGTTAAAGTGATTACTCGCGTCCGGTGGGACCAAATAAGCTATCGGCTCCACTGCGGAGTTCACGGAAGAACAGCAAGAAGCCCAGCACATCTCGGAAGGGTTGGGTGAAAGTGTTGAGCGCATACGTGATTCTGCCCACGAGATTTCGACCGATGACAATCACATCGTTGTCTTCAAGCTGAACGTTTTGAGCCATGTTGCCGCTCAGAATGCTCCGGGCATCAATGTCACGAGTGACTGCTTTTTTCTGAATCGGATCGAAGCGAATTAAGGCAATTCGACGCAGATTTGAGTTATCAGGTCCGGGTCTTGCAGCCGTCAGAGCATCCAGAAAAGTGCTGCCATTTGGAAGGGTTAGCGTTCCAAGTCCGTTGTTGGCATAGCTGAGAAGTCGGACGGTGATTTGGGGTTTAACTAACGTCGATCGAGCCATGAGCAAACGATCGTAGTTTTGCTCCTGCTCGGATAACTTCGGAATTACAACCACATCCCCATCTTGCAGTTTGAGATCCGGTAAGGGGGTTCCTTCTTGTAAGGGTGTGACTAAATCGAGCTTTTCTTCAAGGATTGAGCCATCGGATAACGATCGTTTAACTTGTACCGATCGCAAATCCGCCCGCCCGGTTGCGCCACCTGCTAGTAACAAAGCGGCAGAAGTCCGAGGCAACGTCAGGGTATAAAGTCCCGGTTTGGCAATTTCGCCTGTCACTGTGACGAGAACCGGACGCTGACCCGTTAGGGCAACGAATACGACCGGATTAATCACAAATCGATTCACGCCTTGCTGGATGCGTTCTTGTGCTTGAGCGATCGTTAATCCCTGAAGCGGAACTTTTCCTAATAATGGCGCGGTGATGTTGCCTTCTTGGTCGATCGTCGCTTGAAAATTTAGATCAGCAAATCGCTGGACTTGAACAGAAATTGTGTCACCTGCTCCGAGTCGGTAGAGATTAAAAGAATTCACAGGGGGAGCGATCGACGTATTGTTAGAAGTCGTGGGAACTTCTGGAGTCGCAGAGTCGCGTAATTTTTGCCGCGCTTGTTCGATCAACTCCAGTGGAGAAGGACGAGTCGGTAAGGGTGCAGAAGGCTGAGCCGAAACGCTTCGGGCAGATAGCCAGATCGAACTTGCAGGAGCGATCGAGTACACGCCCGCCATGAACAGTGACGTGATCCATCCATACGGAGCAGACCGGAGAAAATGAAATTCAACTAAACGCATGGGAAGCAGTCCAGCGGGGTTTCTAGCTCAATCGTGAGCAACATTGTATTGAGATGCACCCAAATGACATCCGAGTTTTCCGCGCTCAGTATGCCCAGATTTACGAGTTAGAACGCAAAACTTGAGTCGTCAAGGCGGATTGTACGGTTTGGACTAAGGACTCTAGTGTGTTACGGTGCGGCGCGATTTCGTCGAGTGGCTCGATCGCTAAACTGACATTCACGGCAATCCAAGCAGCGCGGCGATTCTGCCATTGAAGCGCACGATCGCGAACAAACCACCAAAACGGCGCAGGATGTCCCCCGTCTTCCCAGGCATACCACCGCATCACCGCATAAGTTTGTCTCGGTGTCCAAGCTCGAAGAAATTCAACCGTGATCGAACCGATTTGAATTTGGCGATGGGAATCGGTTTTTAAGCCTTGAGCACCATCGAGGTCTACCCATTCCACTTGCGGTTGGTCGATCGATCGAGCTTGCGGCAAAAAGAAAACGGTGGCTTGGGTTTGCTTGGAATCTTTGAGCGCTTCCACCATCCATTTACGATCGCCGATCTGCATCACGTTTTTCTCGATCGTTTGCCAACCTGAAATTTCAATGCCGTCTTTTTTCAGCGCTTTCATTTGGTTTAATACTGCCACTTGAGGCGGAGCTTTCCAGCGCCATTCTCCCCCTGATAAATATCCGGGCAGTGCACCAAAGCAAATCAATCCGAGCAAGATGAGCAGTAGAACAACCTTCGGAACATTAGACTTGGCGAACGAAACTAACATCAGGATTGGGGGCTGGATGGTGCGAAGAATTTTTCCATCTGGTTTGACAGCACTATTAGTAAACCCAGCATTGCAGCCGAGTAGACATCGCCACCCCAGCCATCATGAAGTAAGTGGAATGCTGAATCTTGACCCGTACCGTGGAAGAAAGTGAGAAGCGTATTGCGAATAACGTTTGCAGTGACGCTGATGAAGAGAGTGGCGATGAGAAAAACGATCGAGAAAGAACGCGATCGTAAATTGTTTGTCCAATACAGAATCATCAATGCCACGTACGAACTGGTGAAAAGCATTTTCAAGCCAGCACAATAGGGAGCCACTTCGACTCGGCGATTGTTGACAGATAAGTAAATGTTCTGAACCGTGACATCCATGCCGATCTGATTCAAAATAAAGCCTGCTGTCCCCGCAATAAAACTTTGAAGCGGCATTGTATATGGTGCAAGCAAGTATGGGATTTCGTTCGGGGTTGCCAAGAAGACGAGCAATAGAGGAAAGGATTGCAGCTTCAATCCGGGTAATCCTTTAAGCCAGAGACAGATTGCGGTCAATAAAATCGGCAATGAAAGATTGACCGGATCAGGCAGTCCGCTGAGATAAAACACTCCTGCAAGCAGAATCAATCCAAGACTTACAAATCTGGCTGATCCAACCGTGTCTGAAAGTCGAGTCCAGCGTTTCCGGTTGTACCAAGCGATATTTGCTGCGAAAGGTAAACCAATGATGCCGTGACTAAAATATTCATGTTCAATGCTGATCGATTTTCTGATCCAGCCGTCGTACCAATGAATCAGCAACGGAACATATAAGATTGCCAGTAATCCCAGGAGAACCAGATCGCTCCAATGTCGATCGAGAAATGAAAAACGCCGAATTTGCATAGCCTTACACCGGGAGTTCGACAGTAACGGGAGTTGCGAGACTTTCTTCGATCGCGCCAACGACTTGAATCACTTGCGCTTCAGTCAAACCGGGATACATCGGCAGCGAAATGATCTCGTCACACAGACTTTCAGCGATCGGAAAAGCGCCTGCTCGATAGCCCAAATTTCTAAACGCGGGCTGCAAGTGACACGGTAACGGATAGTGAATTCCCGTCTGAATGCCTTGAGCTTCGAGGCGTTCTTGTAGCATTTCTCGATCGATCACTCCTGATTTCAGCACCCGCATCACATACAGGTGATAAACATGACCTTTTCCGCTTTGATTAAAAATTGGGACTAATCCACGTGACTGCAACGGTTTTAGAAGGGCGTTGTATTGTTCGGCAATTTGAGCACGATCGCGATTCCAACTGTGAAGATGTGGTAGTTTCACATTCAAAATCGCCGCTTGAATCGAGTCGAGTCGGCTATTGGTTCCGAAGTCGGTATGAAAATATTTGCGGGGTGCACCGTAGTTTCTTAACGTGCGTAATTTTGTTGCGATCGCTTCGTCTTTTGTGACGACCATGCCGCCATCGCCTAACGCGCCTAGGTTCTTACTCGGATAGAAACTAAATGCAGCCGCTAGCCCGATCGAGCCTGCCCGAATCCCTTCACGTTCTGCTAAATGCGCTTGTGCAGCATCTTCAAAAATAATCAATTCGTAAGTGTGCGCTAAATCTCTGAGCAAACAGGGAGAAACCATTTGCCCGTAAAGATGCACAGGTACGATCGCTCTTGTTCGGGGTGTAATCGCCCGTTCTGCTGCTGCTAAATCGATCAAAGCAGTCTTTGGATCGCAATCAACTAAAATCGGTGTCGCGCCACAGCGCAAAACCCCGATCAGGGTTGCGACAAACGTATTCGCAGGGAGAATCACCTCATCGCCGTGACCAATTCCGCAAGCTTGTAAACCGAGTGCGATCGCATCCGTTCCACAAGCGACCCCAACCCCATGCGCGACTCCACAAGCTTTAGAAAATGCCTGCTCGAAGTCCTTCACTGACTGCCCCATCACATAATCCCCGCGCTGAAGCACACCGTGGATCGCCTGCTCGATCTGAGCCTGAATCGGTTGGTGAAGAGGAGCGAGATCAACGAATGGAACGCTAGGAGAGATGCTCTGCATATTGAAGCCGCCGCGATAGAGTCAAAACTCGGAAAAGTCAAAACCGCGCTCTATCTAGAGTCGCGAGTCTGACTGGTTCAGAGTACCCAAGCGATCGAGCTTCAATTCCAGCGCATTTACTGACGATGTAACCAATTCACCGTTGCCACCGATGCGATCGTTCCGAGAAAATGCGCCGTCATCGTGATCATGTTCGCCATTGCCAGAAACACATCGAGTGGGCGAATAATTCGAGTCGGATCATAAATGGCGACTCCTTGCGGTTGTGAAATCGATTTTGATAACAACACCCCCAATGCTGAACCGCCACCCAAAATAGAAAACGCCATACCGATAAAACCTGCCAAAATGCCAAGTTTTAAGACTTGAATCACGTCGCTTTTTTTCGGATGTCGATCGTGATTTGCATGACGCAACCGACGAGCAAACAGCAATTGACGAAATGCCAGAAACGCCGTGTACAGTAAAACCGCGATCGCGCACACTGCCCAAAACGTAGCAATTCCAAGTCCAGGAGTCGTGCCAGCGGTATTATTTTCTTGAGAACTAATCGCGTTGTTAAAATTGCGTCCCGCGATCGCGAACAGTAGTAGAACTCCTGCGGCAATTCCGAGTCCAAGCTGAGTCACGATCCCCGACCATCCAATCAGACGCAAAATCCGTCCAATCTGTCCTAATTTATGAACAAGAGAATCATCTTCAGTGGCGGGAAGTGGTGTATGAGGTTGCATTCTTCTTTCCTCGATCGACTTGTTATTTCACAAGCTATTCGAGAGGAACGATCGAGACGACTCTCTCTAGAACGATCTCTTGGCTTCCAAATTCGGACAAATCGTAGTTTCGACGAATTCTGGTGCGGGTTCTTGCCACTGCGACAGAACCGATTGTAATTCCGTTCGGAGCGTATTCAACTGTTCGATCTGTTCCGTGATTTGAGCGATTTTGTCTTGAATCTGCCCTTTCACGGTTTCACAAGGCAACACCCCTCGATCGTGTACTGCCAGAATTTCTTTCACTTCTTCTAAACTCAGTCCTAGTGACTGCGCTCGTTTGATGAATGCCAATCGATCGACAACCTGCGGCAGAAATAACCGATATCCAGACTGCGATCGCTCGACGGTCGGCGCAAGCAATCCAATATCGTCGTAATAGCGAATCGTTTTAACAGGTAAACCGCTTTTCGCAGCAGCTTCACCGATTTTCAGCATTTCTTAAATCAGGGAGCGAAGGACGGGAAGACCGTTCGGGTAAGGCGCGAGGCATTCGAGTCGGGCGATCGTCTGAAGGAGTGACGCGCACGGGTGCAGGACGTTGAGACAGCGACCACCAGCGGAAGAGAAAGGAAAGTGAAACCGTACTTAGTCCAAACATCACAAGCGACGTGCTTTGATCAAATCCTCCGATCGCGACATTCATTGCACCTGCGGTCAGAATAAATGCGGTCAGTGGCTCTTTGCGATAAAACGTTCTCAAAAAGCGAAACCATAAAACGTTCATAGATTTTCCGGGAATACGCTGAATTCTATTTTAAAGGCTTCGACTGAGAGACGGTGAAATCCCTCAGTCTTCAGACACGCTTAAATCAGTCCCAGCCAGGTGAGTACGCCTTGTCCGGTAACATATTCCACGATCAGCGCTGCGACAAAACCGATCATTGCAGCCCGTCCATTCAATCGCTCGGCATAATCATTAAAGCCAAATTTCGGATTCTCCAGTTTCGGAGTCACGGTGGGTTGAGTCTGGGTCATGGTGAACAAAGCTTTTACAATTCTTCGTCCTCATTCTAAACATGACTCGCTCTCGAATGACGGCTCTCCCATAAATTGCCGATTAAATTAGAGATATATCGATCGAGGTTGACTATGGAAATTGGTGTGCCCAAAGAAACAAAGGATCAAGAGTTCCGAGTGGGTCTAAGTCCAAGTAGTGTGCGGGTGTTGGTAGAGCAGGGGCATTCGGTCTTTGTCGAGTCGAATGCGGGCACGGGATCGGGGTTTACTGATGCAGAATACACACAAGCAGGAGCCTTGATCGTTTCTCACGCCAAGGAAGTCTGGGATCGCGAATTGGTCGTGAAAGTCAAAGAACCGCTCTCCTCGGAATACGATTTTCTGCAAAAAGGGAAATTGCTCTTTACCTATTTGCATCTAGCAGCGAATCGACGATTGACCGAGCAATTATTAGATTCAGGCGTGAGCGCGATCGCGTATGAAACCGTTGAACTTCCCGATCGACGTTTGCCCTTATTAACCCCGATGAGCATTATCGCCGGACGCTTATCGGTGCAGTTCGGATCGCGCTATTTAGAACGACAACAAGGCGGTCGGGGTGTCTTGCTCGGCGGTGTTCCGGGAGTTAGACCGGGGCGAGTCGTGATTCTTGGTGGCGGAATGGTCGGAACGGAAGCGGCGAGAATGGCGATCGGGATGGGTGCACAAGTGACAATTCTCGATGTGAATGTCGATCGCTTGTCGTATCTCGAAACGATTTTCGGTTCACGCGTTGAGCTACTTTACAGCAATTCCAGCCATATTGAGGAACTTGTGCCGCAGGCTGATTTACTGATTGGCTCAGTGCTGATTCCAGGGCGAAAAGCTCCGACCTTGGTATCGAGAGACTTGGTGAAACAAATGCGATCGGGTTCTGTAATCGTCGATGTCGCAGTCGATCAAGGTGGCTGTATTGAAACGCTGCATCCAACCTCTCACACAGAGCCAACTTATGTCGATGAAGGTGTCGTGCATTATGGTGTGCCCAATATGCCTGGAGCTGTTCCCTGGACGGCAACGCAAGCGTTGAATAATAGTACGCTACCGTATGTGATCAAGTTGGCAAACTATGGAATGACGGCACTCGATCGGGATTCTGCCTTAGCCAAAGGATTAAATGTGCAAAATCACCATTTGATTCATCCCGCAGTTCAAGAAGTCTTTCCCGATTTAACGTCCGATCAATGAGTTCCTTCGCTCCGTTGTCCATTCGCCCCGGAATAGAATTCGGGGCTGACGGTGCGAAGTCCCTTCAGGACTGCAAGCCGCTAGATTCACCCGTCTTCAGCCCCCTTTAGTGGGCTTCGCGCGATTAGCCCCGAATTTCATTCCGGGGCGAGACCGCATCGAAGCGAAAAGACTTAAAGACTTGTCAAACTCGCGTCAATTTAGGACACATCTGATTTGTCTGGCGCATCAATTACTTCTTGCGGTGCTTCTGGCAATTTCTCTAATTCCACTTGTGCGTGTTCGATAATTTGCGCCTCGTATTCATCTTTGCGCCAGCGATCGAGAATGTCGCGCACGAGCGCTTCTCTCACCCAAATCTGACCCACAATCACTAAGGGAATTGCCAGAAACAAACCGAGAAACCCGAACGCGATCGCACAAACAACCTGCGAAATCAAAGTCACCGCTGGCAAAATTGACACCTGCTTCGACATCACAAACGGAACGAGCAAATACTGTTCAAGCTGCTGAATCAAAACGTAAACGATTAGAACTGCCAAAGCTTTCCAAGGCGCATCGAGGAGCGCAACCGCGATCGGTGGAATCACACTCAACACCGGACCCACATTCGGAATCGCCTCTAACAATCCCGCTAAAAGGGCATTCGCCAACACAAGCGGCACACCCAGAATCAGCAAAGCAATTCCACTTACAAGACCAATCACGACCATGTTGATCAAAATTCCAATAATCCAGTTCACTAGCGACACTTCGCACAATGAAAGAATTTGATCCGCACGTCTGCGATAAAACGACGGAAACAGCGCAATAAATCCTTGGCGATACGGTTGGGGATTAATCAACAACATGATCGTCAAGATCAACACCAACAAAACATTCAATAGTGCCGTCAACGCATTCGAGAACAGCGCAACGAAATTTCCTAACAATCGAGTGACCAGCGGTTGAACCTGCCGCACCAAATCATCGACACCTGGTAAATACTGCGACGATCCAGGAATCATCTGCTGCATTTGATCAAACCAAGTTTGAGCGCGATCGAAGCCTCTCGGCACTAATTCAATCAACTGCTGAAACTGTGAAATAAACGGCGGCACAATCAGCCCGACAAATAACACCATCAGCACAATGAGCGTCACGATCGAGACTAGCACTGCTCCTCCGCGCTTCAATCCAAATCGTTGCAGCGACTTCGCCAGACTACTCAGCGCGGTCGCAAATACGACTGCCGCGAAGACTAGCAGCAAGACTTGACGAAGCTCCCAGAGAATATAGAGCGAAATCGTGAATGCCAAAAATCCGATCCATTTGCCGAGTCCCACCGTGATCACTCCTTATCGAACCTGATTGAGTGTACTCTTCAGATTGAACGTGATCTCGAAATTTTTTCTACTGCCTTACGAGAGGGATGCGACATCGACGATCAGTTTTCTTCAAATCTTCCAGTCTCCACATTGCACCGCTCCTAATTTTGAGGAACGAAGCGCTGAATAGTTTCTACTGGAAAACCGGTTTGTGCAGCGATTTGCTCAACAGTCATTCCACTCTGAAGCAAAAGAGGCACGGTTTTTTCAAGCACTTCTTCTTGCGCCTGTTGATATGCACGAGTTTGTCTTAGATCCCCAAGTCCTAGCATTTCGCCTATCTCCCCGAAAGTTAGCTGTGGAAATTTGTATACGAAAACGGTCTCGATCAATTCTATGAAATTTCGCTGTACTGTCACATCTGTAACTTCTTGACGAGTGCGATCGATTAACGCCCGTCCTTTCGTTGGAGCCTGTTTCGGTTTCGTCCCGATCAGTTGCAGAAGTCCCAGTCCTATTGAGCGATCGCCCATCTCCGGCGGTAGTTTGTTGAGATAGATCCGTTGTAACCTCGGATTATTATCGTATTCAGAATAAGGATGTGGCAGTCCAGGGTCAAAGCGTTTCTCAGTAAAGATAACCACCGCTTGCCAGGGATTCACGGGTTTGTAGTCTTTCAGGTACAGATGAACTTCACCAAAGAATCGGTAATAGAAGTTTTCCTCCTCTCTGTACCCTTGAGCTTCCACAAAATAAATGGGCGCTTGACGCATTCGGAGCGGTGGAAAAAAGATGCCATCGATCGTAAAACTCGTTTGCTTCACTTCTTGAGAGCCAAACCCGTAAGCGCTCGATCGAGGATCAGTCTCACCAATCAACTCAAAGAACGTACTGGGAGCAGTTTGGAATATTTTGTAGAAAATTGAGTCAGTTTTCATAAAAACAAGTGTACTTCTCAGATTGAACGTGATCCCGAAATTTTTTCTACTGTCTTGCGATGGGGATTGTGTGACTCGCTACAAGAATGGAGCAGGAAGGTCGTATTCTAGGCAAAGGCAAAAATTGATTTGCTCGAAAATGCCGCCTTGTTCACTACCGAGTTAACAACTATGATGGATGCCTTAGACACCGCGATCGAATCGATTCGTGCCCGTGAAATTCTCGATTCGCGTGGTCGTCCGACGATCGAAGCTGAAGTGATGCTTGCCAATGGTGCGTATGGATTGGCACAGGTTCCCAGTGGAGCCTCGACCGGAAGTTTTGAGGCGCACGAACTCCGCGATGATGACAAGAGCCGCTACGGAGGAAAAGGTGTCCTCAAAGCGGTGGAAAATGTCGAGAAAGCACTTGCCCCGAAGTTGATCGGACTCGATGCGATTAATCAAGAGTTAGTCGATCGCACGATGATCTCGATCGATGGATCTGCGAATAAGTCGAATCTGGGCGCGAATGCGATTTTAGGAGTGTCTTTGGCAACCGCAAAAGCAGGGGCAGACGCACTCGGATTGCCGCTGTATCGTTATCTGGGCGGACCGTTATCGAATGTGTTACCTGTGCCGTTGATGAATGTGATTAACGGGGGCGCTCATGCGGATAACAACGTCGATTTTCAAGAGTTCATGATTGTTCCGGTTGGAGCAGCGTCGTTCCGAGAAGCGCTGAGATGGGGTGCTGAAGTGTTCACATCTCTGAGCAAAGTGCTACATGACAAGGGACTGTTAACCGGAGTCGGTGACGAGGGCGGATTTGCGCCGAACTTAGAATCGAATCAGGCAGCGCTGGATCTGTTGATTTCGGCGATCGAGAAAGCGGGCTACAAACCAGGTGAACAAGTTGCCCTTGCGCTTGATGTGGCAGCGAGTGAGTTCTACAAAGAGGGACAATACACCTACGATGGAACCGCTCACAGTCCGGTAGAAATGGTGGACTATCTGGCACAGTTAGTCGGTAGTTATCCGATTGTGTCGATCGAAGATGGTTTACACGAAGATGATTGGCAACATTGGCAGTTATTGACCGAGAAGATTGGTAGCAAATGCCAATTAGTCGGAGATGATTTGTTTGTCACGAACATTACGCGACTGCAAAAGGGAATTGAACAGAAAGCGGGTAATTCGATTTTAATCAAATTGAATCAAATTGGATCACTTACAGAAACGCTACAAGCGATCGATTTAGGAGCGCGAAACGGATTTCGATCGATTATCAGTCATCGTTCTGGAGAAACGGAAGATACAACGATCGCAGATTTAGCAGTCGCAACTCGTGCGGGACAAATTAAAACTGGATCATTGTGCCGGAGTGAACGAGTGGCAAAATACAATCGTTTGCTGCGGATCGAGGATGAATTGGGCGATCGTGCGGTTTATGCTGGAACGGCTGGGATGGCTCCGAGCTATAAGTAGGAAGATTAAGGAGTCGATCGACCGTCTGCGATCGACTCCTTGATTTGAAGAAATAACAATTCAGCAGATGTACATGAAATAGTTTGAAGAAAGTGTAAAGAATTTATCAGTTTCAGCCTTGACTGATGTTTTTTCTATAGCGAGAAGTATGATCAGCGCAGGATTGAAGCCCCCGTCTCCGCATCGATCGCAGATCCAGCGTTCAAGTACTTCTGTTTATGAAATCTACAATCGCGCTTTCGAGCCTTGTCCTCCTCTCGTTTGTGAACATCGCCCCGGTTTTTGCCCTCAGTAAAACAGTAAACTTGCTGAACGATCAACCACTATCAGAAACCTCCGCTCAACTTGAAGTCGCCAGTGTTATCGATGTCATCAACCAAGGCACGAGAGAAGCGGATCAAATTCGCCGCAAGATTCAAGCAGAAGAACGCCGCCGCGAACGACAACGAAAAAGAGAGCTTGAAGCCCAAAAACGCCGCGAACGAGCCGCAGAGCGCGAACGGTTACGGCGCGAAATCGAAGCAAGCCGACAACAGCGCCGAGTAGAACTCGAAGCCGCCCGCAAACGTTCAACCGAACAACAGCGACTAGAAGCAGAAAGACGGCAGCAATATTTTAATAGTCTTTCACCACAAGAACAAAAAGCGTATTTGGCACAGCAGCAAAGACGAAAAAGAGAAGCGGATCAAGCTGCACTGCTGTTTATTCTGGGTCTCGCTGCACTCAGTTCACAGTACGGGTCAATGACGCAAGAGGGAGGGAAAGACGCAGCTTGTAACATTGATATTAGAAATGACCGTAATCATCCCGCTTATGCACGTTGCGTCAGAGAAGAACAAGAGTGGATTGGCAACGTTTTGGGGAAATAGCACTTCTAAGCGTGAAAGAGCGATCGACCTTTCGCGATCGCTCAGTTCCTTTAGTTCGATAATTTATTCGCGGGCTGCAATCGTTCGGAATCTGTCGTGGGACGCTTCACGGCTTTTCTCGGTTGCAGCGCATCTCGACCCAATTGGACGGTGATATCCGATCGCAGATCGCCCGTATTTTCGATTCGCACTTCTCCAAACCCTAATGCTCGTCGAATCGCTTCCGCACTACTGACATCGCCCCATTCCGCCACGATTCGAGTCACGCTGAGCGGTTCGCTCCAGTCTTGCCCTTCGTAAACGTTCTCATAGCCCGCTTTGTTCAAGGCAGACATCGCTGTTTGAACGCTCTTGGTTTGCTTCGTGCTGTCTTGAATTGCGATTTTGATCGAAGCTGGCTCAGGAGATTCTAAGCTGGACGTGCCGAAATTGAAGTACTGCGACATCATGCCTTTAATGCGATCGGGATTCGGCAACCAGTAACTCGCTTTATATTCACCTGGTGAGCTAAATTCACCCGGAACCATCAGCATTTTCGTGTTCGATCGATTCACCTGCGACGCAAATCCAACGAGTGCGACCAGTTCTTCGACCGTCAAATTAGTATCGATGTGAGACTGCACGACATTGAGCAAACTTGGGAATCGTGCCACTGTCGAAGGATTCAACGATTGTTCCATCAGTGACCGCATCACCATCTGTTGGCGTTGAATCCGCCCGATATCGCCATTTTCGTCGTGACGGTAGCGTAAAAGTTGCAGCACTTTATTGCCGTCTAACTGTTGCCGTCCGGCTTTGAGATTGATGTAGAGACGTTGGCTATCGTCTTGATATTTCATGTCTTTGGGAACGTGAACCGTGACACCACCGAGCGCATCCACGAGCGCTTGCACCCCTTGAACATTGATTGTGATATAGCGATCGATACCCACGCCGCCGAGCAGTTCACTTACAGATTTTGCGCTCAGTGCTGGACCCCCGTAATAGTTCGCTTCGTTAATCTTGGTCATGCCGTGATCCGCGATATAAGTGCGGGTATCACGCGGAATCGACATCACCACGACTTTTTTATTCTCCGGGTCAAATCGGAGCAGCAACATCGTATCGGTTAAACCCTCGAACGAGTTGACCAGTGCTTGATACGGAAGTTTTTTCAGGTGTTCAGGCGCATTACCAACATCGGTCGTGAGAACTTTTGTACCGAGAACAAGAATGTTAACAGGGCGGGTTAGAGCAGGAAGCTGGAGACTCATTCGCGTCGAAAAGCGATCGCCTTTTCCGAAAATCGAAGCTTCAGACGGCGAGAGTTGTCGCTGCATTAAAGGAGTGCTGGCGAGGGAAACCGCGAGAAGTGCGCCAGCGGTCGCGGAAATCATTGCAATTCCGCTCAGAGAAAGTGCCATGAACAGCAATCGCATTTTGCGCGATCGCTGTGTGGGTTTCTTTTTGCGGGGTTGTCCCGGTTTCGGGGATTGTCCCGCTTTGATCGGCTGTCCCGATTTGACTTGTGCGGGCTGGACTTTCTTCTTAACCGGACGTTGCTGATTGACGCTTTTCACAGGTACCCTCATCACACCATAATTTTCGATTGAACTCGGAACTTCGCAAATCTCGGACTTCAATGGTACGCAATGAAACCCGAATCAGCGAGATTTTTCAGGGTCATTCACGAGCAAAGTGAATGACTAAAGGCAGTATGCTAACCATATTTCCCTGATTTTGGCGGTACAAACTGGATAAAATCAAGAACTTGTTTTGTAACTGCATTGATTTTAGAAGCAAAGATGAAAATGAATCACTTTTTTGAAACTGTACCTCTATATTGTTTTCCTACTTAAAGTAGATCAAGAGGTTCAATCCTGGAATCGTCCGAGAGAGAGTCCACAAAAGTAATGCAATGTACAGGGTTCCTAACGCCCATTGGTACCAAACTAAGACAGAGATCAATCCGGGTAAGTGTTCGTCTCGTAAGCGGATGTCATTAAATCCAAAGCGAAGAAAATTATTAAAGCTGAAGTCGAAGTAATTTAACCAGTTCCATTTACGATCCCAGAGAATCGGTAAGTATCGCTCTCGAAATAAGGGATATCTCGGAATTGTGGGAAGTCTGCCGATTAAAATTCGCAGTTGCCGCAATGTGCCTTCTTCTGAAAAGTAGCTGACTTCCATCATTGGGTGATATCGACCTTGGCGATAAAGGAGTGCAATGAGAATTAAGGGCACAGGGATCGCAACGATCGACCACCACAGCAGCGTAATCAACGGACGATCGGCAGTTTGAATCACCGCAGTTAAGCCGAGAAGAAACAGAACGATCGCAAAACTGATCGTCGAAATGATTTCAGAAACGGTTGGCAAAATGGGTTTTGGATGGCGACGACGAACGCGATCGACTATCCAAAACAAAACGCTGAAATAAGCAACGGTCACGATCCCGATTCCGAAAATTAGCCAAAAACTCGTGCCGTTTCGACTGAGTAACAACAGCAGCGTTGAACTAATCCAACGAAACGCGATCGAGAGTTTTCGCCAAAGATTCAACGCAGGCGGTAACGGATCAGCAGCAATCACGCGATCGCGAACATTAATGTAAGTCGCAATGCCAATCTGATCAACTGCGAGTAATTCTGTTAAATTCCGAAACGGTTGATCTTTGCGGCGTTGAATAATTGCATTCGCTTGAGACTCACTAAATCCGATTTGGTTTAATTTCGCGACAGTTGCGGTGTTGAGATCAGTGCCGAAAAGCAGGCGTTTGAGTTGGCGCGATCGCAAAGTTTGAGTGAGATAGTCTACCTGATTCGCATCAGAAATCTGTTCTAATCGTCGAAAGTTTCGCACCAACTCCCGCAGTAAATTTTCGTTTCCTTGCAGGGTTGGGACAGAAATCACTCGTCCAATTTGTCCAGGATCACCGAGAATTTTCGCTTTATCTGAATCGAATCGCAATCCTGGAACATTCAGATATGCGCCTTTGGTGAAACTGCAATAACTGAAATCCGCTCGATCGAGAATCGTCGCGCCTCTAAGATTTGCCAATGAATCGAACTGAGCTTCTCGAAACACCGCAGATTTCTCGAATGTGGCATCGGTAAGAAACAGCGATCGACCAAATCGAGCTTTACTAAAATTCGCTTGATCGCGCCATCGAGTTTGAGCAAAATCAGCATTCCCTTGCCATTGAACCCGCGTAAAATTTGCAGGCTGATAAAACACCGCTTGATTAAAATTTGCGGTGTTCTGGAATTCTGCCCCTTGAAAATTCACGTCGCCCCGAAATTGAACCTGATTGAATTCTGCTTTAGCAAAAAAGATCGTGTTGCGAAACTGAACTTCTCGACCAAAATTCGCACTAGCAAAATTCATCGGTAAACTAAACCGTGATTGTGAAAGATCTGCTCCCGTTGGAAATTGAATTCCTTGCGCTTCAAATCGATTCAGAAAAAATGTATTCGTTAAGTCTGCAAATCCTGTAATCCGAGTTTGCACTAATTTAATCGGTGCACGAAACACCGTTAATTGCAGCGGCGTTATCGTTTCGGTTGGCTTAATTAACAACGATTGTGATAACGTACTTAACCGATATAAACGTCTACGATCGCGCTTCAATTGTTCCTGTTCCGCAGACGTAAACAATTTCGACAATGCGGCTCCATCGTAAATCGGTGCCCGTAATCCCAATTTACTCGTCGTAAAGTCCCCCTCGATCAGCGAATTACTTAAATCTAATCCGAGCGGCACTCCCGGTTTTTGCAATTGTGCCTGCACCAAACTGTAAAACTGATCGCGAAATGCAGCATTTTCGGGACGTAGATCGATCGACATTCTTCTAAGATCGACGATACGCGTTCCTTCACTCGGAATGGGCGATCGCAATCGTTCCTGTAACAATTCCAACGTGAGAGGCACGCGATCGAGGGAAGCTGCCTCAACCGGAACCGCCCAAACCCAAATCAAAATTGCGAATAAAACAGTAAAAAACGCTCGCACAGCAGACCTAACACTCTCTGTCTGTTTATACCGGAAGAACGATCGCATCGATTACAACTTGTGAAAACTTTCTGCTTCATTTTCAACAAGAGAAATATCATGCTGAAGACTTCTATCAAAAATTTTCTACGGCAGAGTTCCGAAACTCAAGCTGATGTTCCTGAAGCGATCGTCATTCTTTCTATTTAAGAGCACCATGAAAACCAAACACATTGTTCTAAGAAACCTCAATGCAACGACTCGCGATTTCTTTGCGGGTCCTGGTTCACTCGAATCCGCACAATCCGCACCTCCTACGCTCCAAGTCGCAGTGGACGACATTGAGCGTAAAGATATTAGCTCATTGAATCGCGATCCGGATGTGGTCGCGATCGCGCCTGTGATGCCGATGAATCTCATTCGCCCGGTCGCCCTAGAAAACGTCGAACTCGAAGGCACCACCGTCGAAAATGCGGCAAGTTTGACGGCTTCGACACAAACCGCTCCTAAATTAACCTGGGGAGTCCAAGCAGTGGGAGCCGATACTTCACCGTTTACCGGAGAAGGCATTGTCGTTTCAGTGCTCGATTCGGGAATTGATGCGACTCATCCCGCCTTTGCTGGCGTGGAAATCGTTCAAAAAGACTTTACAGGTGAAGGCGACGGCGACAAAGACGGACACGGAACCCACTGCGCCGGAACGATCTTTGGGCGTGCAGTCGAGGACACTCGAATTGGGGTTGCACCCGGAGTGAGCAAAGCCTTAATTGGAAAAGTCATCGGGGAGCAAGGCGGCTCTAGTGATCAGATTGCCGATGCGATTCTGTGGGCATTTGAAAATGGCGCAAATGTGATCTCGATGTCGCTGGGAATTGATTTTCCGGGATTTGTGCAGTTCTTTGTCGGGCGCGGTTTACCGATCGAGCTTGCGACCTCTCGCGCTCTCGAAGGCTATCGCGCCAATGTTCAACTGTTTCAAAGCTTAGCCGCACTGGCAAATGCTCGGACTGCATTCGCTCAACCGACTGTGTTAGTGGCAGCAGCAGGAAATGAAAGCCGTCGTCAAACAAATAAAGACTGGGAAATCGCGGTCGCACCTCCAGCGGTTTCAGAAGGAATCATTTCGGTGGCGGCGCTGGGTCGGGGAGAAAAGGGCTATACGATCGCGCCTTTCTCGAACACTGGAGCGAATCTCTCAGGACCCGGTGTACAAGTGCTATCTGCCAAAGCGGGCGGCGGACTGGTCGCGCTCAATGGAACCAGTATGGCGGCTCCTCATGTCTCAGGTGTAGCGGCACTTTGGGCACAAAAACTGAAGCAGAGTGGACGATTAACCGCATTGGAATTAACAGCGCGTGTGATCGGAAATTCCACCCCGGATGGCATTGCTGCGGAATTTGATCCATTTGATATCGGTGCCGGAATGGTTCGTGCCCCTCAAAGCTAGAACACCATGCTGAAAAAGTTGTGCTTCTGAGCTATCAACTTTTTCAGCGCGATAATAGAAGAACGTCGTCCTTTGCATTTAGGAGGTAATATGCACTCTGCAACAAATGAGCATTCAACGATGGGCAAAGTGTATACGACAATCACGGTGACAAACCGTGCAGATCAGATTCGCGCAAACGACGGCACGATTTCACCGGATGAAATTCGATCGATGACGATCGAGAACGTTTTGGTAGATACAGGTGCGACAACGTTATGTTTACCTGCGAGTGTCATCGATCGATTAGGGCTAGAACTGGCGCGAGAAGTCCTGGTTGAAACTGCAATGGGAACCGGAAGCGCTCGCATTTTTCAAGACGCAAAACTTTCAATCAGTGGACGAGAAGGCACGTTTGAATGCCTTGAATTGCCTGGTGGAGGGAGCGCGTTACTTGGAGTGATTCCGCTAGAAGCGATGGGATTGGAGCCGGATTTGAAAAATCAAACGCTGAAAGTTTTGCCGGATGACTCAACTGGAACTTATCTGACAATTCTCTAGAGTGGCATAATTCCCGAAAAATACTGAGATGAGATGTGAGAGGCTGGAAAAGTTCCGTGTTTTTCCGCTTCTCGCATTTTTCATGTTGGCTGAAGTTCTGTTTGTTTTTGGGTTGGGAGTGTTGGCGATCGCGTATTCGTTTCGCCGTTCTACGCTTGGACTTTTGGCAATCTCACTCATCGGACTGAGCTACTGGAGCGGATGGACTCATCGTTTTACGGAACGCGATTTATCGCTGGTCGATTCGGTTTCGCTACAAATGCCGATCGTCGCTGCAATTTCATTTCTACCATTAGCTTACCGCTGTCGATCGCAAAAATTATTCGGGATGAGCGCGATCGCGATTTGCTCATCGCTGTTAAGTAACTTAGGTGCAACTCTTACAAAAGGAAGTATTTTACCTGCCCTGCTTTTAATTCTCCCGGCTGCATTGCTCTGGGCGTATGACGATACGATTTGGACAGTGGGGCAACAGAGAAAATTATTTCAATCGATCGCTCGTCGATTCGCAGTGGTGTATTTAGCGGGATTGTTTTACTGGTTTTCGTTCTATTGGACGTGGATTGATTATGGCTGGTATAGCCGAATCGTGGAATGGAGATCGCTATTGAGTGTAGGGATTTTCGTAGCGATTACGATCGCACAATGGATCTATCTACTGATTCAAGCGCGGGAATGGAAGAGCACGATGATCGGATTGATGATTGTTGTGAGTTCGATCGTGCAATCTTGGCATTTACGAATTGCACCGATTCCAGTTTTTGCACCGATTGTGTTTAATGCAATGTTGGGAATTTTAGCGATCGTAACTGTCCGAGATAGTTTACGAACCGGGGAACGAAGGGCGTTTTGGTTCGGTGTGATACTTCTAATTGTGCAAGTTTTGAGTCGATTGCTGGAGTATGAACTGAGTCCGGCAGCAAGAGCGATCGTATTTGGATTGTTGGGGGGAAGTGCGATCGCAAGTGGTCTATGGTTTGAATTCCGAATTCGTAGACTATTACCTGCGATCGCATTCCAAAGGGTTAGACCTTCTTCAACCAGCTAAACATCGATCGCAGATCCTTACCGACTTCTTCGATCGGATGTTCTGCTTCACGGCGACGCATTGCATGGAAGCCTGCTTTACCCGATTGATTTTCCAAGACAAATTCCCGCGCAAACTGCCCGGTTTGAATCTCAGACAGAATCTTTTTCATTTCAACACGAGTTTCATCGGTAATGATTCGAGGTCCGCGAGTCAAATCACCATACTCAGCCGTATTAGAAATACTGTCGCGCATGGTCGCTAGACCACCTTCGACAATCAAATCGACAATCAGCTTCACTTCATGCAAACACTCAAAGTAAGCGAGTTCGGGCTGATAGCCTGCATCAACCAAGGTTTCAAATCCTGCCTTAATTAATGCACTCAAACCGCCGCAGAGTACGACTTGTTCGCCGAACAAATCGGTTTCAGTCTCTTCGCGGAAGGTCGTTTCGAGAACGCCACCACGAGTTCCGCCGATTCCTTTCGCGTATGCCATTGCGCGATCGCGTGCTTGACCCGACGCATTCTGATACACCGCAAATAGTGCCGGGACTCCTTGACCTTGCTCGTAAGTCCGACGCACTAAGTGACCCGGACCTTTCGGCGCGACCATCACGACATCCACATTTGCAGGCGGCACGATTTGACCGTAGTTAATGTTAAAACCGTGAGCGAATGCCAGCACATTTCCTTCGCTCAGATTCGGTTCAATTTCGTTGAGATAGACCGATCGCTGAACTTCGTCCGGCAGCAAAATCATGATGAAGTCTGCGGCTTTGGCGGCATCTGCAACCGAATGAACAGTGATTCCTGCGTCTTTTGCTTTTGTTGCGGATTTACTACCTGGATACAGCCCGACGATGACGTTCATGCCGCTGTCTTTCAGGTTGAGGGCGTGCGCGTGCCCTTGAGAACCGTAACCGATAATTGCGATCGTTTTTCCCGCAAGTAAATCTAAGTTGGCATCAGCGTCATAATACATCCGAGCCATATGAAAAGTCTCCTTCCAGCAAGTCGTTAAATTGAGGTGTCAGAACCGTTAATCTTATCAGAAAACGTCCGTTACCAATCGTCGTAATTTGCTTCGCCTTCTGCGGCTCTGGGGATCACGGTGGGGGGTGGGGAGTAGGGGACTAATTCGAGTTGGCGATTCGTTGATTTGGGTTTCGATTTCTGATTGGGTTTACGTCGGCGCGAAACGCCTTCTTCATTCGTATCTTCTGCCACGACTTCGTAAAGGATTGCAAGTTTTTTGGGGTCTTTGCTCTTTCTCAGAATTCGTCCCATGCGCTGAATGTATTCGCGGGCTGATCCGGTTCCTGAAAGCACGATCGCAATACTCGCATCGGGCACATCGACCCCTTCGTTTAGCACACGGGAAGCGACGAGCGATCGATATTCCCCTTGCTTAAATTTCGTCAGAATCTCGTGACGCTCTTTCACCGGGGTTTGATGGGTGATTGCAGGAATTAATAGATCTTGAGAAATGCGATAAACGGTTGCGTTATCGTCTGTGAAAATTAGAGTGCGTTCGGGATAATGACGAGCGAGAAGATCAGCGAGAACTCGCAATTTTCCTTCGGTTCCGAATGCGATCGATTTCGCTTCTCGGTGAGCTAACATCGCTTTTCGTCCGGCTTTCGATCGCGCACTCGCTTGTACAAATCGTTGCCATCCTTGAGCATTACTGAGATAAATATTTGATTCTTTTAGAAATGCGTTACGAACTTGAATCAATTGATCGTAGCGTTCACGTTCTTGTTTTGAAAGGGATACTTTAATCTCGATCGCTTCGTGTTTTGCAAGTGCTGATCCTGATAATTCCTCTGCCGTTCTTCGGTAAACTTCTTCACCGATGAGAACTTTTAGATCTTCGTGTTTACCGTCGCTTCTCTCTGGTGTTGCGGTTAACCCTAATCGATAAGGCGCGATCGCATATTCCGCGATTACTCGATTGAAGTCACTCGGCAAATGGTGGCATTCATCGAAGACCAAGAGCGCGTATTGATTACCTAATGTTTCAGCATTGATTGCTGCGCTGTCATAAGTGGAGATGAGAATGGGAGTACGATCGCGTGATCCGCCCCCTAACAATCCAATCTCTGTATCTGGAAATGCGGCACAGAGATTTGCATACCATTGGTGCATGAGATCCAGCGTTGGAACCATGATTAATGTACTGCGCTGTGTGGCTTGAATTGCAAGTTGAGCGAGATAAGTTTTACCTGCTGCGGTAGGTAAGACGACAACGCCTAAGTGACCTGAATTTTTCCAGGCTGTGAGGGCTTCTTTTTGATGTGGGTAAGGTTCCATTTCGACAGCGGGAACCAGCTCGATCGCATCAAATCCTTTAGCTCGATCGTCGATCTCGGTTCCTTCCGATCGCAATGCCAGAACCAACTCCCGATACTGATTTGCGGGAATGCGAAATTTTTCGATGCGATCGTCCCACACCGCAAACTCAACCCACGCCTTCCCTCTAGGCGGCGGATGGAGAATCAGCGTTCCGCGATCGTAGGACAGACTGGGCATTCTCGGCATAGTACATCTGTCGTGCTTAATCTTTGCTCATCGTACAAGGTTTTTGAGTTGGAGTCTAACCCCCAATCTGTGACATGGTTCGCTGATACTTGCCAGTGGTGCCCGATTCGCGCTGTTTATAGTTAATCTCAGGCTTTAAGTTGAGAAGTTCGCTGACTTGTTCGCGGAGTTCTTTTGTCGAAATACCCGATCGCAGTTGTGATCTCAAATCAATTTGTCCAATCTCATTCAGCAAACACGGACGCAACCAGCCATCCGCAGAAAGGCGCATTCGATTACAGCGATCGCAAAAACATTCTGACATTTGACTAATAAAGCCTAATGTTCCTTTCGCTCCTGGAATTCTAAAAACATCAGCGGGACCATTTCCCTTGACGTTTGCTTCAGTCAATCCCCAGCGTTGTCGAATCTGTTGACGAATCGTTTCTGAATCAATCCAACCTTGATCACTGAAAAGATTATCGTTTCCGATCGGCATAAATTCGATAAATCGGACGTGCCATTCTCGATCGACACTCAATTCCGCTAAATTCAGCACTTCATGATCATTCACACCCGGAACAACGACCACGTTTAATTTAAGCGGAGTAAATCCAATTCGATAAGCGGTTTGAATCCCGTTCCAGACTTGTTGCCAGCGCGTTCGACCACGATTTCCAATAATGCGATCGAACGTTTCCGGCTCTAATGAATCCAAGCTGATATTAATCCGTCTCAATCCCGCCTCATAAAGATCTTGCGCCATCGAATCGAGCAGAAACGCATTCGTCGTCATCGAAAGATCTTGAGTTTCGGGAAATTGTGCGATCGTTCTGACAATCTCCACGACTCCCGGACGAATCAGCGGTTCGCCTCCGGTCAGTCGAAACCGAGTAAATCCCACCGGAATAAACACTTCTCGCAACAGCGTTGTTAATTCTTCCTGCGTGAGAAGGTTTTGCTGCAACACATATTCGAGATCGCTTCCTTCCGGCATACAGTACTGACACCGGAAATTACAGCGATCGATTAAACTAATCCGCAAATAATCCACTTGATTCATAAATCCATTCTGCCGGATTCACACCGCAGCATCAAACCCGATCCTAGAATTGAGGCATTGATTACCGGAGTGGTTATGATCGATCTCTACTACTGGACAACGCCAAACGGTCACAAGATTACGATGTTTCTAGAGGAAGTTGGACTTCCTTACAACCTTGTGCCGATTAATATTGGAAAGGGTGATCAGTTTCAGCCGGATTTTTTGAAGATTTCTCCAAATAATCGAATTCCAGCGATCGTCGATCGTGATCCCCCAGACGGTGAACCGATTTCCGTTTTTGAATCAGGCGCAATTTTGCTATATCTCGCTGAAAAAACAGGTCAATTAATCCCTTCTGATTTGCGGGGGCGCACTGAAGTTTTGCAATGGTTGTTTTGGCAGATGGGCGGTTTAGGTCCGATGGCGGGACAGAACCATCATTTCAGCCAGTATGCACCTGAGAAAATTCCTTACGCGATCGATCGGTATGTGAATGAAACGGGGCGATTGTATGCGGTGTTGAATAAGCGATTGAGCGATCGCGAATTTGTAGCGGGTGAGTATTCGATCGCCGATATTGCTAGTTATCCGTGGATTGTGCCGTACGAGCGCCAAGGACAAAACCTCGAAGATTTTCCGAATTTGAAGCGATGGTTTGAGGCGATTCGATCGCGTCCTGCCACGATTCGGGCGTACGAGAAGGCGGACGCATTTAAGGCGGAACAAATCAGCCCCGATCAAGCGCGAGAATTGTTGTTCAATCAATCGGCGGGAACCGTGAAACATTAATGGTTCCAAATTGTAGAGACGCGATTAGGAGCTTCGCTGCACCTTTGGTGTTCGCGTCTCTACGTTATCGGGTAAATCGATCGTCGTTGTCGGATAAATCGATCAACCCATCACGCCGATTTAGAAAACCGAATAATTTTCCAAAAATTGCCCATTTGTTGATAATCGCACGATCGATCATCCACAGCGATCGAAAAAAGGTGAAGCCAACTGACTCCACCTTTTACCGTTTAAGGATTAATTGCACCGTAGTACAGTGCAGCAACAAGCAACAAACCGAGCAAACTTAGAGTGACGATCGCACGAAATGCCCAATCAAGCATCGTTAAGCAAACTTACCTGTCGTCGCAGCAATTAAGAAGGCTGCATAAGTCAGAATGTAACCCACCGTAAAGTGAATTAAACCCACTAACCAACCTTGTACGATCGACAACGCCACAGGTTTATCTTTGAACCGAATCAAGTTTGCTAACGGGGTGCGTTCATGTGCCCAAACCAGCGTTTCAATTAGCTCTTGCCAATATCCCCGCCAGCTAATCAAGAACATGAATCCTGTCGCCCACACTAAGTGACCAAACAAGAACATCCACGCCCAAACTGAGAGATTGCTTGTTCCATAAACGTTGTATCCGTTGATCAACGGTGCTGAATACTGCCAGAGATAATCTCGCAGCCAACCCATCAGGTAAGTCGAACTTTCATTAAACTGAGCCACATTACCCGACCAGATCGCCAGATGTTTCCAGTGCCAGTAAAAAGTCGCCCAAGCGATCGTATTCAACATCCAGAAAATCGCCAGATAGAAAGACTGTTCCCAAGACGCGATTTGGCAAGTGCCGCCTCGTCCCGGACCATCACACGGGAAGTTAAAACCGAAGTCTTTTTTATCCGGCATTAACTTACTACCACGCGCATCTAACGCACCTTTAATGCAAATCAGCGTCGTGACGTGTAAACCAAGTGCGATCGCATGGTGCACTAAGAAATCACCCGGACCGATCGTAAGGAACAATGAATTCGTGCCGCTGTTAATCGCATCAAGCCAACCGGGTAAATAAGCCGCACCCGGATTCGATGCCAAACTATCAGGATTCGATAGCAGCGTATTAAATCCATAGAGCGCTTTACCATGTGAAGCTTGCACAAACTGAGCAAACACAGGCTCAATCAGAATTTGCTTTTCTGGGGCACCAAACGCTACTTGTACATCATTGTGAACATACAAGCCGAGCGTATGGAAACCGAGGAACAGCGAAACCCAACTGAGGTGAGAAATGATCGCTTCCTTGTGTCCTAACAATCGAGCTAGCACATTGTCCGCATTGTTGTCTGGGTCATAGTCTCTCACCCAGAAAATCGCTGCGTGAGCAAACGCCCCCACCATAAAGAATCCGGCAAGATACTGATGGTGAGTGTACAACGATGCCTGAGTCGTGAAGTCCTTTGACATAAACGCATACGGCGGCATCGCGTACATGTGTTGAGCTACAACAGAAAGCGCCGTACCCAAGGCAGCTAAGTGAATCCCTAACTGGAAGTGCAGCGAATTGTTGTAGGTGTCATACAGTCCGGTATGCGACAAGTTGCCTTGACCACCGATCCGATTACCAAAGAAGCTCTTTGCATTAAGAATGTCTTTGATACTGTGACCGATGCCAAAGTTAGTGCGGTACATGTGACCCGCAACAATGAAAATAACTGCGATCGCTAAATGGTGATGCGCCATGTCAGTCAACCACAGCGATTCAGTTTGCGGGTGGAATCCTCCCAAGAAGGTCAGAATTGCACTACCCGAACCTTCAGCCGTTCCAAAAATGTGATTCGCCGTATCAGGATTTTGAGCATAAGCTGCCCAATCTCCACTAAAGAAGGGCTTCAATCCCGCAGGGTGTGGAAGTGTCGTTAAGAAGTTCTCCCAGCCCACGTGCTGACCACGAGATTCAGGAATTGCAACGTGAATCAAGTGACCCGCCCAAGCGAGAGAACTCACCCCGAACAGTCCTGCTAAGTGGTGATTCAGTCGAGATTCCGCATTCTTAAACCAAGCCAAACTCGGACGGAATTTCGGTTGCAAATGCAGCCAACCTGCAAATAAGAACAATGCTGAAATCAAGAGCAAAAAGACTGCGCCTTGATACAAATCAGCATTCGTTCTCATGCCGATCGTATACCACCAGTGATACACACCTGAATAGGCAATGTTCACGGGATAGTTCACACCACCCTGCGTATAAGCTTCGATCGCAGGTTTACCGAATTGAGGGTCCCAGATCGCATGAGCAATGGGACGAATATGCAGCGGATCTTTAATCCACTGCGGAAAATTGCCCTGCCATGCAACGTGGAACAACAGGCTAGAAGTCCATAAGAAAATGATTGCTACATGACCAAAGTGAGTCGCAAAAATCTTTTGATAAAGCTTCTCCTCGGTCATGCCGTCATGACTTTCAAAGTCGTGAGCGGTGGCAATCCCATACCAAAGCCGTCGCGTTGTGGGATCTTGCGCGAGATCCTGGCTAAATTTTGGAAATTTAGTCGCCATATAATTTGACTACTCTCATCTCTAGTGAAACGAAGTGAGGTGCAGATTGAGTGGGAAATCGCTCGATCGATAGTTCATTAGATTAATCAAAGTCAGATTTTGAGAGGTACGACCAAAGATAGAGAATCAATTTTGCAAATCTTGCATTTTATATCGGAATTTCTGATGAAGAATTAATCAATGTTGCAAGAATCTTCGATAGATTATCCCGATATAGAGAATTATTGCCCGAACTTAGGGAAGGTGAGTTCAAAAAGCACCGGGGAACTCTAGGAGGCATCTAAAGTCTACCTGGGGGAAGAATCATGAAGCCAAAGGTTGCAGAGCGAATGAGTCGAATTTTGACGCTGACGGGCGCACTCTCTTTAGGGATTTTGACAGCAGGAATTGGTCGATCGCTGTCTGCTCGATCAATGGAATCTTTCGGCGGCGGATCTATTTCCTCGAATGCTCCCGTTGCCCAACCGAAACAGCTTCAATCAAAAACAATTCGTTCTAATTCTGCTTTTTCCCAAGCTCAGATCGACTATTTCATGGAAATTGCAATGGGGTCAGAGTACAACCAACAAGGCGCACCCAGAATTCGCAAATGGAGCGGAGAAGTCCGGATTCAGGCTTTCGGCAAGCCGACAAGCGAAGACTTAAGAACACTGCGAACGGTAATTAGCGAAGTAAATGGATTAACCGGAGGTGCAATTCGGATGCAACTCGTGAATAGCAATCCGAATGTGACGATTCACTTTGTTCCAGAAGCTCAATTCCGCCGAATCGAACCTGCTTACATTCCAGTAAATTTTGGATTTTTCGTGACACGTTGGAACAATCAAGACACCATTAATCGTGCCAATGTTTTGGTTACCACAACGGGAGTCACTCAGAAAGAACGATCGCATTTAATTCGTGAAGAACTGACTCAGGCGCTCGGTTTGATGCGCGACTCTTACCGTTACGCAGATAGTATGTTTTATCAGCCTTGGACAGATACGACGCGCTTTTCAGATCTCGATCGCGCTTTGATTCAAATGCTCTACCTCCCGCAAATTAAACCCGGAATGACCACCGCAGAAGTTCTGAGAACCTTAAATTCAATTCAAGCAAACCGCTAACATAAGAAGTGCACTGTGAGCGTGAAATTCTATGTTGGCTTCTTCGTTAGGTTCTCAATCCGTTTCTGCACATCCGAATGATCACTTTGTCATTACGATCGCGCCTTTATTGATCGATGAAGTTTACCAGCAGGCGGATGATGCGGCGAATGGTGCGATCGTGCTGATGAGCGGCATGGTTCGCAACAATAGCGAAGGGTTTTCGGTGCTACATCTGGAATATCAAGCGTATGAACCGATGGCGATTCAGGTATTCAGACAGATTGCAGCAGAGATTCGGCAGACTTGGAGCGATGTGACTCATGTGGTGATTCATCATCGAGTCGGACGCTTAGAAATTGGCGAAATGAGTGTCTTGATTGCGGTAGGTTGTCCGCATCGCAAAGAAGCGTTTGAGGCGTGTCAATATGCGATCGACACTCTGAAGCATCGGGCACCGATTTGGAAAAAAGAATTTTACTACGGCAAATCTGGTGAAGTGTGTTCGAGTTGGGTGAAGTGTTGCTAATCATAGCCTAGGGTGTGCTTTATAGTCTTCTCACTACGTTGCTGACTCGCCCCGGAATGGAATTCGGGGCTAACAGTGCGAAGTCCTTTGAAAAGGACTGAAGAAACCGATACTGGCTTTTAGTCCCCTTCAGCGGACTTCGTTCGACTAGCCCCGAATTCCATTCCGGGGCGGGGGTGAACGAAGCGAGGAACTTTGAAGCACGTTCTAATCACAGTTTGAGCGTGACGAGGATCACTCATTTTATAAAGCTTTGACAAAGTGGGGCGGGAACTCTGAAGGCATTGTTCCTGATGCTTTGTCAGACTTATGGCTTCTTTGCAGCCGACTTGGAGCGCAATTGCTCAATCAACAGATTTAATTGCCTCAAATTTCAATACGGGTGAAACGGCTTGGTTTGCGATCGCAGATAATCGCATCATCAATCGCGCTTCGATTCCCGTTGCTGATCCGAATCTTCAAATCGTTGATATTTACGATTACGATCGCGATAGTCGCTCCGATCTCCTTTGGAATGATCGACGCGATAATTCACTGTATTTTTCAAGTAACGATCAGTGTTTCAATCTTCATACACTCAACGATTTAAACTGGCAAATTCAGAGAGTTGGCGATTTCGATCGAGATGGCGATCGCGATATTCTTTGGCGCAATCAAACGACCGGAGAGGTTGCACTTTGGCAATTAAACGGAATGCAGATAGAGACAGGACGAGTTCTCGCAACCGTGAGCGATCGAGCCTGGAAAATTGCGGATGTGCAGGATTATGACAATGATGGCGATTTAGATATTTTATGGCGACACGATCGATCTGGAGAAAATGTGATTTGGCGGATGAATGGAGCCGCGATCGAGTCTGGATTTTTCATCGCTTCAGTTCCAGATCCAAATTGGAAAATTGTTGGTAGCGGTGATTTCAACGGCGATCAAAAGTTGGATTTGTTGTGGCGGCACAATCAAGCAGGACAGCTTGCAATTTGGCAGATGAATGGAATGAGCATCGAACAGGGAATTTCTTTGTCGATCGCGGTTGATCCCAGTTGGCAAGTTAAAGGCATTCACGATTACAACCAAGACGGAACCGATGATATTCTCTGGCAGCATACACAGGCTGGAACGCTTCAATATTGGGCGATGAATCAATTGCAACCGCAGCGATCGATCAGTCCTGAAAATTTCAATAGCTGGCAAATCCAACCATTCAAGCAATCAGAATTTACAACCAAAGTACCAACGTATAATCCGAATTCTGGTTATGGAATCGTAAATGCTGGAATTGCAATTGGAGCAGCGATCGGTCAAGCTCCGTTTGCTCAGGTGCAAGACACGTCTTGGGCACTCGATATGATGAACATTCCAGAGGTTTGGGCGCGTGGATATACCGGGCAAGGAATTACGATCGCGGTGATCGATTCTGGTCTTGATCTAACGCATTCAGATCTCAAATCCAATCTTTGGACGAATTCGGGAGAAATTGCGGGGAATGGAATCGATGACGATCGTAATGGTTTTACCGATGATATTCACGGCTGGAATTTCAGCTTAAACAACAATGATGTTTCACCGTCTAGCGCACATGGAACCGCAGTGAGTGGAATTATTGCCGCAGCTCGAAACAATATCGGGATCACAGGGGTCGCTTACGATGCTAAATTAATGCCAATTCGAGTGACAAATGCTCAGGATAACTGGAATGGTAATTTAGCCAATGCAATCCGATACGCAGTTGATAACGGTGCGAAGGTAATCAATTTATCGCTATGGTGGTCAGACTCTCCACAGTTAAGAGACGCTCTCGCCTATGCTGCAAGTCGAAATGTGATCACGGTAGCAGCAGCACTCAATGAAGGAGCAAACCAGCCGAGTCATCCTGCACGATATGCGACTCAATTCGGTGTAGCAGTAGGAGCGGTGGATCGCGATCAACGTTTATCCTCATTCTCAAATCGTTCCGGTACTGATCCTCAGATGCGCTATGTTCTCGCTCCAGGACGCGGCATCGAAACGACGATTCCAGGAAATTCCTGCCAATCCGGTTGGTGGGGTACATCGATCGCAGCACCGTATATTTCTGGTGTGGTCGCATTGATGCTAAGTGCAAACCCGAACCTAACGCATGATCAAGTGCGGCAGATTTTGATTGAATCGACGACAGATGCAAGTTGAGATTTTTTACGGTAAAAATCTCTAAACTGGAAAAACTCACGATGTTTCAAGAAATAAACTGATATCTACATGAAAGAAATCTGCGAGCTTTCTAGCTTCATTCTGCTGAATTTGCCGTTTGTTCTCTAAAATTTCTGTTATGGCTGTTTGTGTCCCAAGAATTGGAAGCAAATCAACTGCGTCTAATTCTCTTACTTCCATTAAATGCTGCACGATCGAACTTGCACTTCCCGATAGAATCGGCTCATGTTCATTCTCAAACTTCTCAATTAACGTAACTAGAAGCTCTAGAAATAGGTCTTCTTCTGGAGTTCTTTGAGGGCGATGCTCAAGTTCTTGTGCAAGTGCGATCGCAGCTTCATTTTCAGCGTCCGTTAAGATTGGTTTTGGTTGGTATCGAACTAGCAAATCAGTGTAAGACTGTCTATCAAAAGTATGGGTCATTTTTCCACTCATCCTTGTCATACTCTGCGTGAGTCAGAATATATTTAATGTAAATTCGTTGAGTCCGATAAACCAAATCGACAACTAATCGATATCGATTTCCTTTGATATTAAATACCGTAAAATTTCCAACGGCTTCCGCATTAGGATAAACCTGCTGCACCTCCAATAAATCTTGCCAATTCGCTTTGCTTGAGACTCGATACCAATTGTAAAGGGCATCACAAGCATCAGCATGACCCTTACAAAATTCTCGCAGTTTCTTTCGACTGATAACTCTCATGGATTGTCCAACACTCGATCGCACATTTTACAAACTTTAACCTGCAAGCTTCGGGGTCGATCTAGAATAAAATGAAGTCGCGTTTGGCAAAGTTTAGTTATCGAAACCGTCTACGGAAACCTCAACGGCTTAAAGACAAGCCAAATCAAACAGCTACAGCGGTTATATCACCAGCGCTTACCGGGCGATCGCATCACCACAGCCGAATTCGCTCAGCGGATTGCCGCGATTAGCTCAGAAATCAGCCAGCCCGTCTGTACCTACGTGAATCGTCGCGGTCAAGTGATTCGCGTCGGAGTCGGAACGCTGAGGCAAACTCAGATTCCGATGCTGGAACTTCCACGCTACGGGGCGGAGCGGCTTTGTGGCATTCGCTGTATTGCAACCCAACTGAAGCAAGATCCACCGGGTGAATCGATGTTAACGGTGATGGCGCTGCAGCGATTAGATGCGTATGTCGCGTTAACGCTGACAGGTGGCGGATTTGAGCGGCGAGGTGGCGGTGCAACGGGATATGTCAGAGGTGCATATCTCGCTCATTTAGTCCCGCATCCAGAAGCAAATTGGACGATTTCGCCACCGTTGAGTTTGGATATTGTTGCAGAGCAGGACTTTCTCGCACTGGTTGAAGGACTAGAAGAAGAATTCCGCCGGGAATACGTCGCGCAACAAGTCGATCGAGATCACGATCAAGTTCTCATTGTTGGAATACAAACTGATGATCAATCCCCGCAAGTATTCAAAACGGGTATTCAGGAATTAGCGCGATTAGTTGAAACGGCGGGCGGTGAAGTGCTGCAAACGATGAGCCAGAAACGCCCCCGCCCGCATCCTCAAACCGTTGTGGGAGAGGGAAAAGTCCAGGAAATTACCTTAGCGGCTCAGACCGTTGGGGCGAATTTGATTGTGTTCGATCGCGATTTGTCCCCGGCTCAAATCCGCAATTTAGAAATGCAGATCGGCATCAGAATTGTCGATCGGACTGAAGTGATTCTCGATATTTTCGCTCAACGCGCTCAGTCTGGAGCCGGAAAACTCCAAGTCGAACTCGCTCAACTTGAATATATGTTGCCAAGACTGACCGGACGCGGGCAGGCGATGTCTCGACTCGGTGGCGGCATCGGGACACGAGGACCTGGAGAAACCAAATTAGAGACAGAACGTCGATCGATTCAGCGGCGAATTACTCGGCTTCAGCGAGAAGTGAACCAGCTTCAGGCACATCGCGCACGATTGCGGCAGCGACGACAGCACGAAGAAGTTCCCTCGATCGCAGTTGTGGGTTATACCAACGCTGGAAAATCGACTTTGTTAAACGCTTTGACCAACGCAGAAGTTTATACTGCGGATCAACTCTTTGCAACACTCGATCCAACCACTCGGAGACTCACGGTATCAGATTTAGAAACGTATAAAAATACAGAGTTACTTCTAACCGACACTGTAGGGTTTATACATGAGTTACCGCCTTCGTTAATGGATGCGTTTCGAGCCACACTCGAAGAAGTGACCGAAGCGGATGCACTTTTGCATGTCGTAGATTTATCGCATCCTGCTTGGCAGAGTCAAATTCGAGCAGTGATGCAAATTCTGTCTGAGATGCCGATTACTCCGGGTCCTGCACTGCTGGCATTCAATAAGATCGATCAAGTCGATGCGGAAAGATTAGCGATCGCTCGTGAAGAGTTTCCGCAAGCGGCATTTATCTCAGCAAACGAACGGTTAGGACTGGAAACACTCCGGCAACGATTGTGTCAACTGGTTCGCTATGCGATGACGAACTGAGCCACGGTTAGACAGCACCGGGGCACAGTTCCTCTATCTCGAAGCCGCGTTCGACAATTGTGGATTCAGCACAGAATTCACGATCGCTTTGTGCTTCACAAGTGTCCCAATCTCGGTCTGAATCGGCAGCACATCAAGCGAATCCAGCGTCGAACAATACTTCAAATCTTCCAAACAGTTCAATCGCAGTAACCGCTTCCCGTGGCTGGCGTGATACATCAGACTGAGAAGATTGTCCTTCCACTGCTGATACAGCGACACCGCGCCGACCATCTCATCATTTCCGACCAATTCCCCGATCGATAATCCGAGACGTTCCGCCACACTTTGTACGATCGCGCCCGCGCAGACCGTATCTTCTAGCGCAAATGACCCTTCCCACCCTGCGCCCACGATCCAGACCGTTTCTGGCTGATGCTCGACCAAATACTCTACAACCGCATGACGATTGATCAGGGCAGCAGCTAACACAGTCGGAGACGCTTGAATCTTTTGCAGGGCGCGAGTTCCGTTCGTGGTACTGATAAACAGGCGTTTGCCGCTCATCAGTTCAGGAGTGCAATCGAGCGGAGAATTGCCTAAATCGCAGCCTGCAACTTTACTGCCGCCGCGTTCTCCAGCTCTCAGGCGCTTTTCGGGTGGAAGTGCCTCACTCTCGTGAACTAGCTTTTCCATGTCGCTGAAGACGTGAACCGCCTCCGCACCCGAAGACAAAGCCGTCGCGATCGTGCTGGTTGCCCGGAGCACATCAATCGCGATCGCACAATCAGCAGAGTTCTGTACGGGCGTGAGTTCGGGCGTGTGGAAAACAGAAAATTTCATAATGTGTAGAGTAGAGAAACTGCGGAGACTCAAGTGAAGTTGAAGGGGGTCGCAGCTTCAGAATACTAAATGCAGACCGAAACTGCGAAATATATCTTAACGGCTAAGCATAGAGTGAAGTCGATGATAGACCAAAGTCGCTATTGTGTATACGGTATGAGGCAATTTACGCCACAATGAAAAATTATGATTAATGATTCTTGAACAAAACCAGAACGAGAGTGCGCTTAGGATGTTTCTATCATTCAAATCTCTTTGAGACTGGTAGGAGCGATCATGTCACAGCGCCCAATTATTCTTGGCATTGTTGGAGATAGTGCGGCTGGAAAAACAACCCTAACACGTGGAATTGCTCAGGTACTGGGCGAAGAGAATGTGACGATTATTTGTACGGACGATTATCACAAATACGATCGCGCTGAACGTTCTCAAATCGGAATCACGGCACTGCACCCGGACTGTAATCATTTAGACATCATGCAGCAGCATTTGTCGTTATTGCGATCGGGTCAACCGATTCTGAAGCCAAATTACAGTCACAAAACCGGAACGTTTGAGGCTCCAACTTACATTAAGCCGAATCGCTTTGTGATTATCGAGGGCTTGCTGGGGTATTCGACTCGTGTGGCGCGGGATTGTTATGACGTGAAAGTGTATCTTGCGCCGCCTGAAGAGCTACGTGCTCGATGGAAGGTTAAACGGGATACTCAGAAGCGGGGTTATACAGAGGAACAAGTTTTAGAAGAGTTGCAGAAACGAGAGCCAGATTCAGCCGAGTATATTCGCCCGCAGCGAGCTTGGTCGGATATGGTGGTGAGCTTTTGTCCGCCGAGCGCTTTACCCATTAACGGACATTTGGATGTGAAATTGGTGTTGCGTCCGACGATTCCACATCCGGAGTTAACGCGAGTGGTAGGAGGGGATGACCCGACGCGATCGGCGATTCGGTTGGGACTCGATCGAGATATGGGTAAGCCTGTGGATGTGCTGGAAATCGATGGACACGCAACAAAAGATCAGGTGGTGCATTTAGAGCGATTTATTTGCGATGAGCTTCCAGCGTTGTCAAATGTGTGTAATCCAACAGGCGATACGGAATTAGGGAAAGTGTCGGGAACGACTGGGGAGATGATTCAGAGCTATCCGCTGGCGATGACTCAATTATTGATTGTGTATCACATGATCAAGGCAACGAAGGCGTTGTAGGTGTTTGAGAGGTGTAGATAGTCTTTTCGCTTCGATTGCTTCCCGCCCTGAAATGAATTTCGGGCTAATCGACGAAAGTCTACTGAAGTAGACTCAGAGCCAGTTTCGGATTCTTAGTCCATTTCTAATGGACTTGCGCCGATTAGCCCGAAATTCCATTTCAGGGCGGACTATGCCAACGACGAAGACTGTTCAAACAGGCTCTAAAAGATTTGGAAATGCGATCGTTCCAAAATCAACCGATCGGAATCGCCGCATTCACCAATGAGGTCAAAATTCCCGTTTGTTCCTGCCCGCTGGTCGAAAGATCGCTGTAGCACAAGAATAATCGCTCTTCTGTCCGTCCCAGCAAATCGAGCAAAATCCGCCGTAATCGCTGTTCGTTCATTTGCTGTGTGTCTTCGACATCCCACATCTGCCCCGACCAATCTTGCAGAAATAACGGAGCCGCAAACAGCGAATCAACCCCACTGAGCCAGCGAGACGAACCCGCATCTAACCAAAACTGCCACCGATGCGATCGACGTACCGATCGATACTGAAACACAGTCGCCAATGTGACCGAATTCGGCTGCACTAACCGCACTGGGAAAGGATTCGCCGTCACAGTTCCACTTCTAAGCATTTGAATAAAGTTCCGCACCGTTAACGATTGAGGCGCATCGCTTAAATCACTGCGTCTAAGTCGATCGTCTACTTCCCAGTAATGTTGCGCCGTTTCCATTAATTCCCGCAGTCCTGCTAATTGATCAAACGGCAGATGACTACCACCGAGAAAGAACCGCTGAATGGCTCGATCGAGCATCACAACCGGACTCGAAATCATGCGCGTTTCTAACTGCGATCGCTGCAATTCAATCCAGCGCACCAGATTTTCATACGCTTCAGAAGCCTGATACCCTAATCGATCCCAACGCGGAAACGTATTTGCTGGAAGTAAACGCGGCTGATCCGGATGCGGCTCGAAACAATGATCAGCAAGCAATCCGGCTCGAACGGGATCGATCGCATAGCTTGCAGGCGATTCGGATTTCTGACTGAGAATCACGAGCATTTCAGCGATCGTATCTCGATTCGTCGATCGTCCGAGTCCGGGGTAAATCAGCGTCAAGAGTGTGAGAAGCGATCGCACGATCGGACTACTTGCAAGCGGTCGCTGATCGTTTAGAAACTCGACTGGGATATTTTGACGAGTGAGAATTTCCCGCAGCGCATATCGAGAAATCGGGTCAATCCCTGGACCAATCAGAGCAATATCACGCGGCTCAACCGTTCCCGATTGCACCCCTTTGATGATAATTTCTGCGGTTTGGCGAATCAATTGCGCCTGAGTTGTCGTTTGAATCGTTTGAATCGAATCGGGCAGACTGGCAAAGAAAACCGGATCAGTGACCAAATCTAAGATTGATTCTCCGAGTTCGTCCATGAGGCAGGAATTCATCCGATGCTTGCAGTGCGCTCCGCGTTCGCTTAATTCCACAACCGAACAGCGATCGCTTAATTCCATCAAGTAGACCGGATCGGCTCCTAATCCCAATCGCACCGCTCCATCAGGATTAAACGTAAACGCACAGGGAATTTGTCGATCGATCAAAAATTCAAACAGTTGACGCACGACGGCAGGATACTCATCGACATCATCTGCAATCACCGCTTGATATCGCTCGGTTAAATGCTGTTGATACGTCGGATCATGCAGCAGATAACGCCCGTATAAATCTGTAATCAAACTGTAGGTTAATAATCCACGCCGCAAACACCACGATCGCCAACGCTGCATCATTTCCCCGATCGTTTCTGGGGACAGCGGCAATTCAGCGAACCCTTCTTCTGATTTAGGTAAACCCTGATTTAGCATCGCGGGAATGTCCTCGATCGCGACTCCGCCCAAAGCTCCAAGCTGCATCAAGTCCAAAACACGCCGAACTAATCGCGCTTCGGGAATACCGGATTCGTCGATCGCATGATCCAACTCAACCCGCCATAATTTCGTCGCTAACTCCTGCTCATTTTCGGGGCGCAACCTGACTGGAAATTGCGCTTTAAGATCTAAGTGTTGAACTAATAGCGACCAGAAAAGCGTCACTTCATCTTCAAAAAATCCGAGCGGGGTTGTTGCGCGGAAGGGAAATTTGCCTTGAGTCGCATCGGTTAATCGATCGCTTAAATCCAGACGATTATCTCCGATCGCGGCTAAAACTAAAATTCCAGATCGTTTCACCCGCATCCATTCACACGCCTGAGCTACCAAACGGGCACTTTTCCCAGTTCTCGACGCGCCTTGAATCCAGACTGATCGAAATGTTTGCATTTGCACGAAATCTCCTCGGTCGGATTTGCTAGGATACGATCCGCTTCCTCTATCCTAAACCTTCTGAAAAAAGCGGCTTCAGAATAGCTCGATCGTCCAACTCTAACCCGTTAATCCGCTACTCTGTAACATTAGACACCTCTTTTGACTCCGATTTTGCGTCCAGCTATGAACAACAATTCGCTACTTTCTCAACTAAGAGCTTACGTGCGTCGGGCTGAGCAATGGTACTTAGAAACCCCCGATCGTGCCCTTGACCAGGCTTACGATGCAGCACTGAAAATTAAAGCGATCGAAAACGAGCATTTCGGTGGCAAAAAGATTTCTCCGCAATCGACACAACTGCGGGGCAGTGCTTATGACTATTTCTCTGCTGATTTACAAAAGTACCTCCGCGTTATTCGGATGCGATTGACCGAATTTCGTCGGAGTCGGTCAGCACTCGCTATCACCAATCCGAATAAACGGGTGCAAGAAGTTCGGACGATTGAAACGGCTGAGATTGGTTCGGCTCGATTTGTCCCAACCATCCGCGATAAGCCAGCGATTACATTAGAAAAACTGCGATTTATTGATGAGATGCTCGCTCGATATGCAAATGAACAATTAACATTAGAAGCCGTTTCAACCTCGCTACTTTCGGTTGAAAATAATGGCAGCCTTGAGAAAAAGAATTCTAATCGAAATTTAACAACTCCCGATACTGAAAAAGTTCCCACCACAGCGGCAACGACTTCTGAAGATTTTGAAAGTATTTCTGATAAAACGGGGTTACTTCCACGATCGATTCTTGCTACTTTGAACCGCTTAAGACGCGACCTTGACCCTAAATCTGAAGCTGAATTCGTTCAAAGCTATCGAGTTTCTAAAGTAAAAACTTTACTGGCAGTTCGCTTTATTTTAATTCTGATCGTCATTCCGTTATTAGTTCAGCAAGTGACGCGAAATTTCGTTCTGACTAATGCGTTACCCCCTGGTGCCTGGATTTCTCGCCAGTTCAAAATCGAGAATCCCGATCGCATTTTCCTAAACGGTGAAATGGCAGAAGAAGCAATCCGAGAAATGCAGCGATACGAGGAGCGGCTAAAGTTTGAGAATATGATCAAAGAAGCGTTAGAACGGAATGTTTTAACAGCGGAAGAAGTCGAAACTAGAGCAAAAGAACGCGCTGGAGAAGTCGAAGTTTTAGTGCGTGAGAAAGCGACTGAAATTGCAGAAACTTTTTCAAATCAAAGCGCAAACGCGATTAAGAACTGGATTGCAGATATTTTAGGCACGATCGCTTTTGTCGTGGTTCTTCTCAACGGTAAACGCGAAATCGAGATTCTCAAGTCATTCATGGATGAAACCGTTTACGGTCTGAGCGATAGTGCTAAAGCATTTATTATCATTCTGTTTACTGATGTCTTTGTCGGATTCCACTCACCACACGGTTGGGAAATCATTCTCGAAGGTGTTTCAAAACATTTTGGCTTACCTGCAAATCGCGATTTTATTTTCTTGTTTATTGCAACTTTTCCAGTGATTCTAGACACGATTTTTAAGTATTGGATCTTCCGTTATCTCAATCGTGTTTCGCCTTCTGCGGTGGCAACTTACCGAGAAATGAACGAATAACGCTCAATCTGTTGAGTGAACTCCAAGACCATTGAGGTGAATTTTTCTGGATACCAAAGTCCCCATTCGTGGAAGCCTTCAGGCACGATCGCTAATCTCGAATTCGGGAGCAAAGTCGCCATTTCATTCGCGATCGCTAACGGTTCAGTCAAGTCTTTGTCCGACCAAAGCAACAATGCAGGCGTTTGAATACTCGGTAACAAATGCCGCAAATCTCCATACAGCGAAAGCAACAACGCCTGAAGCAGATTTGCAGTATTGGTTAAAAGATTGTGCGTGAATACTTTCGGGATCGTGGCGAATTTCAATTCTGGTTTTGGTAAAGCTAATTGTGCCGTCATCTCGATCGCTCGTCTCGGAATGATTTCTGGAACTGAAACCGTCGGAATTCCAGTACTGCCGAGAAGCGCAAGACTTTTGACTCGTTCTGGAAACAGAGCCGCGATCGTCAACGAAATTCCACCCCCAAACGAGTGCCCGACTAAATGAACTTGCTCTAAATTCAGCTTGTCCAAAAATTCGACCAAAAACGCCGCATAGGTTTTGTAATCGGGGATCAGCTTATCGTATTCCGATCGCGCAAAGCTCGGTAAATCAGGCGCATAAACGGGATGAATTTTTCCAAGTTGTTCTAACACTTCGCCGTACGGTTCCGCCGAGATTCCCCAACCGTGGAGAAATAGAATCGGCAGCGATCGACATTCCTCCCCACACTGTTGGTAGTGAAGTTTGCACTCATTTAGCTGAATTGTGCGATCGATCATGGCTTTTCACCTTGGCTCAGAAGATTCTCCGACTGTACCAAGGTGAAGAGGCTTGACCAAACTATCTTGGGAGTTAAATCGCGTTAGAGCGTGGGTTAAAGTTTTCTCGCTGCGTTGCTTAATCGCCCCAGAATAGAATTCGGGGCTGACAGTGCGAAGTCCGTTTTTAACGGACTGAAGACGCTCGACTTGGTTTTAGTCCCCTTCAGTGGACTTCGTTCGATTAGCCCCGAATTCCATTCCTACTGTGTATACGCAAATCGATTGATCTGTCGTTGCCGAAATCCTTCGCCCCCTAAATCCCCCAAAATTGGGGGACTTTGAATGCTTGAAATCGTTCTGAATTCTGAAAATTGTTCTTACTCAAAGTCCCTCAGAATGGGGGATTTAGGGGGCAGAAGCCGACTAAAACCAAGCGATTCAGACTTGCGTATACACAGTAGAATTCCATTCCGGGGCGAGACTGAATCGAAGCAAAAAAGCTTCAAAACACATTAACTTGCAAGATATTCACCCATATCACCTTTACGCTTCCGCAATTTCGTTAGGGCTTCGCGTTCGATTTGTCTCACCCGTTCACGACTGATATTCAGTCGATCGCCAATTTTCGCCAACGTCAACGCCTTGCCATCATCCAAACCAAACCGCAAAATCAGAACTTCCCGCTGCTGCTGCGTCAAATCTGCCATCAGCGCATCGAGATCCAGCTTCAGCGAAGTCTGAGTCGTAAAGTCCTCTGGTGACAGTCCGGGATCTTCGAGCAGTTCTCCTAACTCAGTATCTTGATTATCACCGACTCGCAAATCTAAGGACAGCGGGACTCGTGCACGTTCGAGGTAATCCCGGATCTGCGCCACGGGTAATTCTAATTCAGTCGCTAATTCAGACAGCGTTGCCGCCCGTCCTAACTGCTGAGATAAACTTCGCTGCGCTTTCTTAATTTTGTTTAGCTTCTCAGTAATGTGAATCGGGAGGCGAATCGTCCGACCTTTTTCTGCGATCGCTCTTGTGATCGCTTGCCGAATCCACCAGTACGCATAAGTCGAAAATCGATAGCCTTTCGTGGGATCAAACTTTTCGACTCCCCGCTGCATCCCGATCGTGCCTTCCTGGATCAAGTCCATGAGATCAACGTTACGTTTCGTATATTTTTTGGCAACCGAAACGACTAAACGCAAATTCGCTTCGACCATGCGACGTTTTGCGAGTTCGCCTTCCGCTAGAATTTGCCGCAGTTCGGTTTCTGAGAGTTCAGCCGCTTTTGCCCACGTGGCATCATCTGGAGCAGTTCCGAGTTTTTCGGTGAGCGAGGCTTTGATCGAATTAACGATCGCGAAGCGCTGAACTTGTTTGCCGTAGAGCACTTCTTGTTCGTGCGTCAACAGAGGCACACGACCAATTTCACGCAGGTAAGCCCGAACGGAGTCAGTAGGAGTTTGAGCGGTTTTCATAGCGGCGTTAGTCGGTGTGAGAGGTAGGAAGAAACGATAAGAGATAGCAGGAATCGATGAGGAGAAAGGATTGCTCTCAAGTGTCCGGCAGTACAACTTACTTCAAAGGTAGATCTCAAGGATTCAGGCAGGTGCAACTTACTGAACGAGCGGTGGATCGGGGTGCTGCTTCTTACATTCACTTTCACAGCAGCATTAAGCGATGGTATTAAGGATTATCCATCATTCGATTAAGGTTTGTAAAGATTCTGAGTAAGAAATGCACATGATTCAGGATAAGCGATCGTTTGATTCTTAATCTATAGAGAGTAGGTTATCAAGAATATTTTCTCTTGCTGTTTTCTGTGAGACAGAATAACAGGTTTCAGCAAAATTCAAAGGGCGGAGTGACAACGAGCATGTTTATGAGAGATCTTTACATTGCTTTAATAATTAGAGCAAGCCGAGTTAAGAGTCGGAAGGGTTAAATTAGTGCCATCGTTTCCGTAAATCGTTTCATAGGGATACAGGTTTCGATCGAAGTTTGTCATCTATCAAGTGGTAGAAGAGCGGTACTCGATGTGAGTACCGCCCCTGACGGTGCTAATGAGAAATGTAGTCTTGCAGTGCCGTGACTGTAAGGGTTTCAGCCTGCAAAGATCGAATCGCCGCAGCGGTCGCCTTTGCACCCGCGATCGTGGTAATCATCGGAATCTTGTACGTCAATGCTGTTCGACGAATTAAGCGATCGTCTTCGTGTGCCTCCTGTCCAGCGGGCGTATTAATAATCAACTGAATCTGCTCGTTTTTAATCGAATCCAGCACATGCGGTCTTCCTTCGTGCAGTTTCAGAACGAGTTCCACATCAAGACCGTGTTCTTTTAAGGCTTTACGAGTTCCAGAAGTCGCGACCACCTTAAAGCCGAGTTCCATCAGTTCTTTAACCGCTGGAACAACGGCAAATTTTTCGCGATCGTTCATCGAGACAAAAACGGTTCCTTGACGGGGGAGTCGTTGACTCGCTGCCAATTCCGCTTTCGCATAAGACTTACCGAAATCGGAATCGATCCCCATCACTTCTCCGGTCGATCGCATTTCAGGTCCAAGAATCGTATCGGTTCCAGGGAATTTCTCAAACGGGAGAACCGCTTCTTTCACAGAGATATGTTTGGGAATCACTTCTTGAGTAAAACCGAGATCTACTAAGGTTTTCCCGGACATGATTCGAGAAGCCATTTTCGCTAGAGGAACCCCGATCGCTTTGGAGACAAATGGAACCGTCCGGGATGCTCGTGGATTCGCTTCGATGATGTATACCTGATCGCCTTGGATTGCGAATTGAATATTCATCAAGCCCACGACTTTTAGAGCCTTCGCCAGTTGTACCGTCCAAGTGCGAATTTGATCGACAATTTCAGCACTCAATGTCACCGTTGGGATCGAGCAAGCCGAGTCGCCAGAGTGGATTCCTGCTTGTTCGATGTGTTCCATGATGCCGCCGATCACGACATTTCCGGTTTGGTCTGCGATCGCATCGACATCGACTTCGATCGCGTTTTCGAGGAATCGATCGATCAAAATCGGATGATCCGGCTCAACCTGAACCGCATACACCATATAGCGTTCGAGTTCTTGATCCGAGTAAACGATTTCCATCGCTCGTCCGCCTAAGACATAGCTCGGACGCACCACCACCGGATATCCGATTTGGCGGGCGACCTTTTTCGCGTCCGCATAATCGCGGGCAAGTCCGTTTGCAGGTTGTTGGATGTTCAACTCACGCAGGATTTTTTCAAACCGTTCGCGATCTTCTGCGGTATCGATCGAGTCTGGTGAAGTTCCCCAAATCTTGGTTGGAACGGTGCCTTGTTTGAGAAACTGATCGAGCGGAACTGCAAGTTTTAGCGGCGTTTGTCCTCCGAATTGAATGATTACACCTTCGGGCTGTTCTGCTTCGATAATGTTGAGCACATCTTCTTTCGTTAGCGGCTCGAAATAAAGTCGATCGCTGGTATCGTAATCGGTCGAAACGGTTTCAGGATTCGAGTTGACCATGATCGTTTCATAGCCATCTTCGCGTAAGGCAAACGACGCATGACAGCAACAGTAATCGAACTCAATTCCTTGTCCAATCCGATTGGGTCCGCCGCCGAGAATCATGACTTTGCGCTTGTCCGAAGGCAGGATTTCATTCTCTTCTTCGTACGTCGAATAGTAATACGGCGTGAATGCTTCAAATTCTGCGGCGCAAGTATCAACCGTTTTGTAGACCGGAATGATATTGAGCGATTTTCGATGAGTGCGAACCTCATCTTCAGTCGATTTTGTTGCAAAAGCAATTTGACGATCGCTAAATCCCTTTTTCTTAATCGCTAACAGCTTGTCAGCGGTCAAATCTTTAAGCGTCGATCGCTTTAGTGCTTTCTCCGTTTCGAGCAAATCTGCTAACTTATCGAGAAACCAAAGATCGATATTCGTCAGTTCAAAAATCTCTTCAACGGGCATTCCCATCAACATCGCGTGTCGAACGGTAAAGATTCGCTCAGGATTCGGCGTTCTCAATCCTGCTCGAATTTGCTCTAAACTCGGCAACACTTCCTGCTTATCGCAACCCCATCCCGCCCGTCCGGTTTCGAGCGATCGCAATGCTTTTTGAAACGACTCTTGAAAGGTTCGCCCGATCGCCATCGCTTCCCCGACCGATTTCATCTGAGTGGTGAGATACGGCTGAGAACCTGGAAATTTCTCAAAAGCGAATCGAGGAATTTTCGTCACGACATAATCGATCGTCGGTTCAAAACTCGCCGGAGTCTTCTTCGTAATATCGTTGGGAATTTCATCAAGCGAGTAACCGACTGCGAGTTTTGCCGCCATTTTCGCGATCGGGAATCCGGTCGCTTTAGAAGCCAGAGCCGAACTCCGAGACACACGCGGATTCATTTCAATCACGACCACTTCACCCGTGACCGGATTCACCGCAAACTGAATGTTCGATCCACCCGTTTCCACGCCGATTTCGCGAATGATCTTAATCGACGCATCTCGAAGCCGCTGATATTCCTTATCGGTCAGAGTTTGAGCAGGCGCGACCGTGATCGAATCGCCCGTGTGAATCCCCATCGGATCTAAGTTCTCGATCGAACAAATAATCACGACGTTATCTGCCAAATCGCGCATGACTTCAAGTTCGTACTCTTTCCAACCGAGCAGCGACTTCTCGATCAAAATCTGCGAAACCGGACTCGCATCTAATCCCGATTGAGCAATTTCCTCAAATTCCTGCTGATTGTAAGCGATCCCACCACCAGAGCCGCCCATCGTAAATGCCGGACGAATAATTAACGGATACGAGCCGATCTGTTGCCCGATCGCTTTCGCTTCTTCGAGCGTTTCCGCCAATCCCGACGGACAGACCCCGACCCCGATTCGCTCCATCGCTTCTTTAAACAGCTTGCGATCTTCCGCCATTTCGATCGCGGGCAGCTTCGCCCCGATCAGTTCAACGTTGTACTTTTCTAAAACGCCACTTTTCGCCAGCGACACCGCCAAATTTAGCGCTGTCTGACCGCCCATCGTCGGCAACAACGCATCAGGACGCTCTTTGATAATGATTTGTTCGACCAGTTCGGGAGTGAGTGGCTCGATGTAAGTGCGATCGGCAGTCTCTGGATCAGTCATGATGGTCGCTGGATTAGAATTGACCAAAATCACTTCAAATCCTTCATCTCGCAGGGCTTTACAGGCTTGAGTTCCAGAATAATCGAACTCACACGCTTGCCCGATCACAATCGGACCGGAACCGATTAACAGAATCTTGTGGAGGTCTTGGCGACGGGGCATAGTCTCACTCTGCTCTCTTCTCTAAATCCAATACATTCTAGAGGGTTTCGTTTGGATTTCTGTCGTGACTTTATCTATTTCGCAGAATTGAACCAGGTTCAGCGGAACAGTAACATAGACTACGCACTTCCTCAATTTGCAGAGAATTTTCTATTCTTTTCACAATCTTTTATTGTTTTGGTCATTCTAAAATCCCTCCTGTTGTCGCTGGAATCTTACCTTTAATCCATCTTTCGGGCGGATTGTGGGAATAAACACAGGCTGAAGGCTTTGATTCGGTAAAAGCTCCCAAGTGTAGTTTCGCAACAGATGAGCCGCGATTAGTTTCATTTCGAGTTTGGCAAAAGCAAGCCCGATACAGATGCGAGAACCGCCACCGAAACCGATTAAGCTAAAAGGTTTTTGCTTGGTATCTTTCCAGCGATCGACATCAAACACATCAGGATTCGGATACAGTTCGGGTAATCGATGCGTGAAATAGATCGAATACTGCGCCATCCAACCTTGAGGAATTCGATAACCGTTGAATTCAAACGGTTTGATCACGCCTCGAAAACCACCTGGAACTGGAGGATGCAGGCGTTCTACCTCATTCCAGATTTGATCGAGGTAGGGCATTTTCGAGAGTTGGTCTAATGTGATTGGATGCTCGAAGGTGCTTTGTTCCGATCGCGCTTTTTCTAATACATCTGGATGCTGCGCGAGTTCTAGCGCAAACCAAGTCAGCATTGTTGTGGTCGTTTCATGTCCTGCAAATAACAGTAACAAGGCTTGATCGCGAATTTCGGTGTGACTTAAGCGATCGCCATTTTCATCTTCAGCTTGAATTAGCAAACTCAGCGCATCATCGGTCGGGTGCTCTCTGCGGCTTTCAATCACTTGGTCTAAATGCGCTAACAGTGCTTGACGCGCTTTCATAGACTGATGAAATTTACTGCCTGGTAGCTTTGGAAATGCGAAAAATCCGGCAGTTAATGTTGCAAATAAATCACTCAGTTGCTTCGTTTCGTCGCTGTTCGCTGTTCCTAAAAAAATCTGGCTTGCAATTTCAAACGTCAGTTGTTTGAATTCATCAAACCATTTAAATTCATATTGCTGTTCCCATTTCACGAGGTACTTATTGATTAATTTATCCATCGTGTCAAAATATCGCGCCAATGCTGCCCCATGAAATGCAGGCATGATCAAACGGCGATTTCTGCGGTGTTCTTCGCCTTCTTGAACAAACAGCGATCGACCTAACAATTTCTGAAACGTCTCCGGATACCCATCCCGCCAAGTAAAATTCTCGAATCCCGTTGAAAGCAAAAATTCAACCGCTTCTGCTCCAACCATAAACACCGCTGGCTTTCCGAGAATGCGACTTTTGAACACTGCGCCATGTTTGCGATAGCGCTTTTCGACAAACTGCGGATCAAGGAGAAACTCGAAGGTTTCACCCACAAACGGTAAACCAAATTTTCCGGGAGGTAAAAGAGACATCGTGAATTCTTTAGGTTTGAAGAGAGCGATCGTAAATACTATAAAGGAAACACTCGAAGATGAAACCGTAATGCACCCCCGCGTGATTTGTTTAGGTGAAATTTTATTCGATCGTATTTCCAATCAGCCTGGATTGCCGCTCGAAGCCGTGTCTTCCTGGACTTCGTATCCAGGAGGTGCTCCCGCGAATGTTGCCTGTGCACTGACGAAATTAGGGACACCGAGCGCATTTATTGGCTGTGTGGGCGAGGATGATTTAGGTCGATCGCTAATCGATTTGCTCAAGACGATTCAGGTCGATACCAGCGGAGTTCAGACGTATCCAGCACCAACGCGGACGGTTTTAGTGTTGCGATCGGAAACGGGCGATCGTAGTTTCGTTGCATTTGGGGACAAGCGGGATACGACCGAATTTGCAGACACACATTTGAAGAGCGATCGCATTCCAGTCAAATTGTTTCAGCACGCGGATTATTTAGTGATTGGAACCTTATTACTAGCGTATCCAGAAAGTCGAGCCGCGATCGGACGTGCCCTTGAACTCTGTGAGCAATTTTTTGTCAAGGTTGTACTCGATGTGAACTGGCGACCTGTGTTCTGGAATGATCAAAGCATTGCTCCTAGAATGATTCACAATTTGATCAAACGTGCAGATTACCTAAAGCTGGCAGAAGAAGAAGCAGAATGGTTGTTCGATACCACTGATCCCGGTGTGATTGCTCATCGGCTGGAAAGCTTAGAAGGTGTGCTCGTAACGGCTGGAGAGAAAGGATGTGCTTACTGCTTGAGCCAGAAAGAAGGGAAAGTTCCGGCATTCTCGATCGAGGTTGAAGATACCACAGGTGCGGGCGATAGCTTCTTAGCAGGATTTGTGCATCAACTCTGCCAGCATCAACTATCGGAAGTAAAACAAGATGCCGATCGCATTGTGCGATATGCCAGTGCAGCAGGCGCACTAACAACCATGAGAGCAGGCGCGATCGATGCTCAACCCACGGGCGCAGAAGTCGATGCGTTCTTATTTCTACAAGATCAGGAGGGTTAAATTTATGGGTGTTGAAATTGAGCGAAAGTTTTTAGTAAAAAGTGATCAATGGCGAAATCTGGCTCAAGGTGAACTCTATCGGCAAGGTTACATTCCGACGCTTGAAAGTACGGTGAGAATTCGAGTAATTCGCGATCGAGGTTTCCTCACGATTAAAGGTAAGACTCAAGGAATCTCCCGTGCAGAGTTTGAGTATGAAATTCCTGTTGAAGATGCAACACAGATGCTGGATCAACTTTGCAAGCCGCCTTTAATCGAAAAGTACCGCCATAAGATCGAATTGAATGGTTTAGTGTGGGAAGTCGATGAATTTTTAGGAGCAAATCGGGGATTGACGATCGCAGAAGTTGAGCTAAAAAGTGCGGATCAAGCGATCGAGCTTCCTGAATGGATCGGGGAAGATGTTTCGCATGATCCGTGCTACTACAATTCTAATCTTGCACAGCATCCTTACACAACTTGGTAGAAGCTCATCGGCTCCAAGCCACATAAGGTAACTTTGCCGCAGTTGCTCGAACTTGATCAGCTTGTGAAACTAATTGACCACACGCATCCCATGTTCCAGAAGTTAACATTTGATGTGCTCCCGATGGCATTGTAATCTCAGCCTCAAATGATCCACACTGCACTTTCAATTGTTCTAGATTAATCAATACCTCAAGCTGTGGATCAGCTTCAACTCGCTTTTGCAGTTGGCTTGTAACACTTGGATCAGCCGTAATACAAGGAATTCCGATCGCAACACAGTTTCCAAAGAAAATTTCTGCAAAGCTCTCACCAATGATCGCTTGAATCCCCCATTTCGCGATCGCTTGTGGCGCATGTTCCCGACTCGATCCGCAGCCAAAATTTCCGTTCACAATCAGAACGGTTGCACTTTGGTACTGAGGGAGATCAAACGGATGTTGTCCTTGCAACTGAACGCGATCGTCAGCGAACACTTGCGCTCCTAAACCATCGAATGTCACACAGCGTAGAAATCTTGCTGGAATAATGCGATCGGTATCAATGTCATTTCCGACTAAAGGAATTCCGCGTCCTGTCACGGTCTTAACTTCACTCACCATATTGTTGTGCCTTTTTTCACTGTTGTCTATTCTCGCATTTCTTTAGTGCGGATGAAAAATTGAGTCGTCTGTACTATATTGATGTGAAAGCAGATCGTTGCAGGAGATTTCGCCCGATGGTGACACAGCCGCAGAACCTCGATCAGCGCGAGGTTTTTTACCCAGAAAGTGATGGCAAACCGATGGCGGACAATACGAAGCAATTTCGCTGGATTGTGGTGATCGAGCAGAATCTAGAATGGCTATTTGCGGACGATCCCAATGTTTTTGTTGCGGGAGATTTACTCTGGTATCCGGTAGAAGGCAACAATCGGTTAAGTACTGCTCCAGATACAATGGTCGTATTTGGCAGACCAAAAGGCGATCGTGGTTCTTATCAACAGTGGAGAGAAGATAATCTCCCGCCTCAAGTCGTATTTGAGATTTTATCTCCAGGGAACACACAGCCTGAAATGGATCGGAAGTTGCTGTTTTATCACACCTACGGAGTCGAAGAGTATTACGTTTACGATCCCGATCGCATTCAGTTAAGCGGGTGGATTCGCGATGAGGATAGATTACTCGATCAAATTGAATCGATGTCGGGTTGGGTTAGTCCCCGCTTGAGTGTTCGATTTGAGTTGAACGCAGAATTAGAGTTGTATCGACCAGACGGAACACCCTTTTTCTCGTTCGCTGAGATTAATCAAATGCTCAACCAAGAGCGCCAACGAGCAGAGCAAGCAGAACAACAATTAGAACAGGAACGGCAGCGATCGCAACAAATGGCAGAAAGACTACGATCGCTCGGAATCGATCCAGATGCACTTTAGTAAAACTTGATCAAACTCAAACAGTTCTGACCCTCACCAGAGCAGGAATATTCAACATTCCAGCCGTGTTGATCTTTGAGCTTCTTGAACAATGCTGCGCCCCAGTGTACCTCGTGTTCTAGGGGATTTGGATAGTCTTGCTCTACTCGATCGATCAATTCCGCCAAATCAAACGGTGAACCTTGATCCCAAACTCGAATTTCGAGCCGATTCGGATAGATACCCGCCTCAATCTCAATCGGAGTGTATTTTGAGAATTGGGCATGAGCGTGCCGGACTGCATTGGTAAAACCTTCTACCAACGCAATTTGTCCTTGCAGCCAAACCACTTGAGAAACCGGAAACCGCTGAAACGCTTCAAACCACGATAGAATCTGCGGAATTACGGTCAAGTCCGTTTGAACAATCAGTCGATCGAAGTGAATCACACCTTCTGTTGATACGAGATTGTTCATGGTGATGCACTCCTAGGCTGATTAAAATGCACTATCTTTTCTGAACAGAACCATCACGGTTTTGAGTAGTAGCTGTAGATCATACTTCAAGCTCCAGCGCTCCTGGTACCGCAAATCTAACTGAATCACTTCCTCAAAATTGCGAATCTTCGATCGACCATGTACCTGCCATTCTCCGGTGATTCCCGGTTTAACATTGAGCCGTTGCCAATTTGCGATTTCATAGCGATCGACTTCTTCAGGCAATGGCGGACGAGTTCCTACTAAGCTCATTTCGCCCCGTAGAACATTCCAAAACTGCGGAAACTCATCTAGACTTGTTTTTCTTAGAAATCGCCCGACTCTTGTAATTCGTGGGTCATTCTCATTCTTAAAAAATGCTCCTTCGTTCTGATTTTCTACTTGTGCTTTTAGTTGTTCAGCATTGCTCACCATAGAGCGAAATTTCCAAACTTGAAACCGCTGCCCCAAGTGACCGCAACGAGTTTGAGAAAATAGAATTGTACCTGGATTATCGAGCTTAATCGCGATCGCAATCGGGATAAACACAACGGCTGTAATTCCTAAGCCGACCATTGCACCAACAATGTCGATCGCTCGTTTCGTTTTTGATTGAACTGAGGGGTGAGTCGCTTCGATCTGAGGTTTGGGATGCGGTTCGAGCGGGATCGTCTTGGATTCGATCGTGAAATGTTGACCGAGATCAGCTAACTCTAGAATCGTGAGAATTTCAGATTTAACACTCCATAGGACTAGTTCGATTTGACGCGATCGAGCTGCTTTGAGACACATGACTAATGCTCCAATCGCGCTGCTATCAATAAAGGTCGTTTGAGCAAAATCGAGAATAATTTTAGTCGGAGTCGGTTTTGCTTCGATCAATTCTCGACATTTTGCGCGAAATGCGATCGCCTCCGTCACGGTTAACAATGCCGGAAGCTGCACTTGATAGAGTTCTTCAGTTTGCGTGACGGGAAAAGCGATCGAAGACTGTTGAATCATGTTGACCCCGTAAGATTAGACAGCATTGGACAATCAAGCAAAATTGAGGCTTAACTGATACCAGAGTGCCTGTGCTGATGCGATCGATAACACTTTAGGTGATGAACTCGATGAGCACGTTCCTGAATTTACGCCAAAAGATATTGCCTCTAAGCACGATTCATACAGGTTGAAATTACGGAAAGACTTGGTTTAGCGATCGCGAGAAATTGCTGAAAGATCTGAAATTTTACATAAAGAACTCTCAGAAATATCAGGGCTTTATGGGATAGGGCTGTTTATTTGATGAAGCAGTCACAAAGCTCGTTGATCTAGTACTTAGGTGAGTTGTGATGAGTCATCCTGTGAAGGTTGTCAAGGTTTGTGGCATTCTGGGTCACACTCAAGCAAAACAGTTCAAACAAGATATTTTCGATGTGATTGCAGCCGGGACAGTGCAAATTCTGGTTGATTTTGAGCAGGCTACGTTTATGGATAGTTCTGGATTAGGTGCATTAGTCAGTTCGTTAAAAGTCGTCAAGGCAGCACAGGGAACATTAGCGCTGTGTTCATTAGGGCAAGAAATTAGAATGTTGCTAGAGCTTGCAGATGTGATTCAGTTTTTTCCGATTTTCGCGAATCAGTTGGAATTCGATCGGGCGCGGGAAGGATGTTCAATGGTTTGATAAAAAATCGATCGATGTAATGGGTATGGGGTGCCCACGCGACGAATGATGCGTTTATCCAACCGATTGTAGAGACGCGATTAATCGCGTCTCTACGGCATTTTATGGCGATACGACAAATTCAATCGGATATCCAACCCATCCAAACAACCTACCGCAATTTGATCTGCAACAGCGAACAATCATCGTCAAAATCTCGATCGCATTTCAAATCTTTCACCGCTCGAACAATCGTTTCTAAGTTATCTAATTGTTCTGAATGATGATGTCGATCGATTAAATCCACAAATTGATCTAAATTCCAAATGGTTCCATCCGATTGCTGAACTTCATAGATACCATCACTGAATAAATACAAGGTACTCTCTTGTTCAACTTTGAAAAACTGAGTTTTGTATTTTGAATCCGCAAACATTCCGATCGGGGTTCCAGGTGTGCGGAGTTGATCAATTTGATGATTGGGAGAATGTCCCGATACCACGATCGCGGGTGGATGTCCTGCACTGGCATACATCAGTAACTGTTTGGAATAGTTATACACACCATACCAAATCGTGAAATAGCGATCGCTCGGTGCTTCACTTAACCAATCCGTTTCTGATGAAAAGGCTTCGTTCAGTGCAGTTAAGACTAATCCAGGCTGATAAAAGTTTGTTCCCGGAAGAATCTGAGCGCGTAGCACGTTCTGAATTGTAACCGACACTAAAGCGGCTCCTAATCCATGTCCAGAAACATCTAACAGATACATCGCGAAGAACTCAGAATCGAGCCAGTGATAGTCAAAACAATCACCGCCTAACTGTCGAGACGGAAGAAACTGCGATCGCGCTACAATGCGATCGTTCATCGGTGCGGGTAATAGCGATCGGACATATTCTGATGCCTCTGCCATTTCGGTTTCTAATTGTTCTTGCTGAAGCTTCAATTCTTGAGCAAGTCGCCGCTGTTCTTGAAAGGCGCGATAGACTCTTAGACCCGCTCTCAATCTAGCACTGAGTTCTTCAATCTTAATCCGCTTACAGAGAAAGTCATCGGCTCCACTGTCCAATGCTTTCACATGATGTTCCGGCGAACTATAAGCCGCTACCAAAATGAAGTAAACATCTGACCAATCAGGATTCGCTTTAATCGTGCGACACACTGACAGCCCATCAATTCCAGGTAAGCTCCAATCACAGAGGATCAATGCTGGACGGACTGATGAAACGAGCGTTAAACCTTCTGCTCCGGTGGTTGCTTCCACCACTTCAAAGCCTTGAGGCTGAAGCAATTTTTTGAGCAATTTCCGTACTAATCGATCGTCTTCAATAATCAGAACTGGAGGCATACAACGAGAAGAGGGGCACATCATCTTTTTCAGAGTGCCCAGTCTCGTTTGTTAAGTTGGCTTAGTTTTCACTTTGTCTGTTTCGTGCTTTTCGCCATAGTCCTAAACCGAGTCCAATCAGTCCAGGTAGTAAAACTGGAGTGGGAACACTAGCTGTTTTGGTGTTGGCTCCGCGTAGCTGTCCGATCGCGAATCCACCTGATTTGGGTCCCTCAATCCGGATCGATTGAATCGAATCAAGTGGATCATCGGAGTAAAAGCCAAAGTACTTTGCTCCTCCGAGTCCATTGACGACATCTTGACTCAGAACCTCAGAAAGGGTGCCACTTTGAGCAATCACCGAAATTGTCGATATCTCTTGAAAATCAGGCTGAATGTAAAAATCGAAGGCGTTCAGGTTCGGTAGCTTGATATCGAGCGTTAAAACATCCTTCCCGCTGTAGTAGACTTCGCCCTGATATCCATTACTCCAACTCTCCCAGCCAGTCTTCTTATCTAAAATTCCAACTTGTCGCTTGTTGACACTGTTCGTAAAGTCAATATTGCCGGTCGGTGAACTGAGCGTTGATAGATCTGAACCGAGCGCCTCAGATCCATTCGGAACTGGAATTAGATTAAATCCTTGATTGGCGATCGTATTTGTGCCATTGATCCATGAACCGGAATCGTTCACGGTGATAATGGCAGCATCGACTTTGAAAGATGCGATCGCGCTAAAGCTGACCGCGATCGTGACTGCGGCGAAAACTCTTTTATTCTGCTGTAATGTTGTCATCCAAACTTGACTCCAATTCAGGTGAATAGGCACGTATCCCTGATCGGTGCTGAGAAATTCAGCGAATTGGGGCTTGGGTAAATGCGTTCAGATGTGTTGCTTAACACTGCTAAGCATTCTGGCGGAATTGCGGATCGATCGCAAAGCGCTTCATGAAATCTTTATATGTTCGCTCTGTGGAATTACGGAATTGGGGTGGCAGGCAAGATGCCCGCCCCACCGTTAGAATGAGGAAAAAGCGATCGAACCCCGTGAAAAAGCGAGTCACTCTAACGTTTCCGAAGCGCTCTGTTCAGATGCCTGTCACTTATCGATTGGCGAAAGATTTTAATGTAGCAGCAAATATTATTCGCGCTCAGGTTGCTCCGAATCAGGTCGGTAAGTTAGTCGTGGAATTGTCGGGTGACATTGATCAATTGGATGCGTCGATCGATTGGATGCGATCGCAAGACATTCACGTCTCGTTTGCCAGTCGCGAAATTACGATCGATGAAAGTGTCTGCGTCGATTGTGGGCTGTGTACCGGGGTTTGTCCGACGGAAGCCTTGACGCTTGATCCGCAGTCATTTCGATTATCGTTTACGCGATCGCGCTGTATTGTGTGTGAGCAATGTATTCCAACTTGTCCAGTGCAGGCGATTTCTACAACGTTTTAACTTCTAACATCTGATTTCCGCCTCGCTGGAATTCATAGGGCACTTGTCGGAGATTGACTTGATAGCCTTGTTCTTTCAAGGTTTGCATGACAGGTTCAACGAATGGCGAAGTTTCGCCCGTCATGTTGAGGAGCAGTGGAAAAATTCTCACTTCAGGTGCGACACGACACATCTCAAAGATTGATGCTAGGTGAAACTCTAAGCTCAATTGGTCAGAGTAGAGAAAAAGCAAGTGAGAACACAAAGCTAAATCGAACTGTTGATCGTCAAACGGAAGATTCGGTAGTTCATCGGTTCGATAGCGTTTTTGCTGCAATCCTGAATCGAAATCAGCTAGAAATTTTTTCATCGAAGCCATGCGAGATTGCGCCATATCTTCGGGCGATCGAAAGTTTGTCCAAACAAAATTCTCTCGTGTCGCCTCTACTTTAGTCAGGAGCACATCGTAAGTCTCATCAATCCGCTGCTGAATTTGCTCAGTCGAAAACTGATAGATCGGGTCACAAGAAATTACTGAATGTCCTAGCTGTGTCATTTCAAAATTAAAGCTGGCGGGACCGCTACCACAATCAAGAATCTTCCTTTGCAAATCCGCTTCGGTCAGATCAAACATCTGAATGTACTCAGAGCGCGATCGACCCCAAGGGACAATCTGATCAAGTCGCAATCCCATCTGTTAGGCTCCAGCAATAAATACTCTGGTCAGGTACTTAATGTAAACCAATCCTTGATCATCTTTGTTGCGTTGATACAAAGCTTCGAGATCTGCTAGAAGTCGATCGAGCAATTCACCAGAACTTGGAACATACGATCGACTTTTCGAGTTCCCGATCAATGCGGGTAAATCAAGCGCGTGTTCTAACGGAAAGTGATGCTCCTCGAAGGTTGGAAAATAGGGATTTTCTGGCAAGGTTTCTTTACGACCAAATAATCGATCGAGTGCCGGGTGCTTTTCTGAAACCTGTCGCAACAATGCACCATATTCCTCTGTAAATGAGTTATTTAGATCGCGTGTGTTCCACACTAATGCAAGTCGTCCAGATGGCTTAAGAATGCGACGGAACTCGCGCAAGGCTGAATCAGCATTGAACCAGTGAAAGGCTTGAAAACAAGTGACTAAATCAACCGATTGATCAGAAAGCCCAGTCTGTTCTGCGATCGCTTGTCGGAATTCAATTCGCGGATAAGGTTCTGCTTCAGAACTCATTGCAGCATTGGGTTCGATCGCGATAACTTGTAAACCTCGATCGCTAAGTAACCGAGATGAAATCCCAGTTCCAGCACCGATATCAGCGGCAATCAGTTGAGCGGGATCGCCGAGATTGGAGAGGATCTTGTCGATCGCAGTTTGCGGATAGGTAGGTCTGTATTTTTGATAGTCAGTTGCGCGATCGGAGAATCGATTCAAAGGATCAAGTGTGTGAAGCGGAGGCGTTTCAGACATGACAAGGAATTGAACGCATTTTGTGATCAATCCTAGTGCCTTTCAACGCCTCGATCAATGATTACAGTTCGCTAATCGCTAATCGCGTTTTCAACACAGAATCCGGATTCAAGCTAATCGAATCAATCCCCTGCTCGACCAGGAATTTTGCAACATCAGGATAATCGCTCGGAGCTTGACCACAAATTCCAATCTTACGATCGAATTGTTTTGCCGTTGCGATCACTCGTTGGAGCTTGCGTTTGACCGCTTCATCGCGTTCATCAAATAGCTGAGACACTAAAGCCGAATCTCGATCGATACCTAATGTAAGCTGTGTTAGATCATTCGAGCCGATCGAGAAACCGTCAAAAATTTCGCTAAAGCGATCGGCTAACTCAACATTGCTCGGCAACTCACACATCACATACACTTGCAGCCCATTTTCACCTCTGACTAATCCATGTTTCGCCATTTCTTCGAGCACTCTTCGCCCTTCGTTCGGAGTACGACAGAACGGAATCATTGGAATCATATTCGTTAATCCCATCTCTTCCCGGACTCGCTTGAAAGCTTGACACTCTAATCCATACGCTTCCGCATACTTCGGATCATAGTAGCGGGATGCACCACGCCAGCCGATCATTGGGTTTTCTTCCACTGGCTCAAACTGCCGACCTCCAATCAGATTGGCATATTCATTGCTCTTGAGGTCTGACATTCGCACAATCACTGGTTTTGGATAGAAAGCAGCAGCAATCATTCCAATCCCGGAAGAAAGTCGATCGACAAAATAATCTGCTAAAGTTTCGTACTGTGCCGTTAGCTGACTAATCTCCCACTTTGCAGCTTTATCTTTCAATTGCTCAAAGTGCAGCAATGCTAACGGATGAATTTTGATTTGATTCGCGATGATAAACTCCGTTCGAGCAAGCCCTACACCATCGTTTGGAATCATAGATAGTCGAAAAGCTTCTTGAGGATTGCCCACATTCATCAAAATCTGGGTTTTTGGGCGCGGTAGATTGTCAAATTCAAGTGTTTCAATCTCAAACGGCAGCAAGCCATCATACACATGTCCTTCTTCTCCTTCAGCACAAGAAACGGTTACTTCTTGCCCGTCTTTGAGGAGGTCAGTTGCATGATCGCAACCCACGATCGCAGGAAGTCCCAGTTCTCGTGCAATGATTGCCGCGTGACAAGTTCGCCCGCCTTGATTGGTGATCACTGCACTCGCTTTTTTCATGATCGGTTCCCAATCTGGATCAGTCCGCGTAGTGACTAGAACTTCACCTTCTTGGAATTCATCGAGCTTGGTTAAATCCACGATCGTTCTTACTTTTCCTTGACCGATCATTTCACCCACTGCCCGACCGATTAGCAGCGGTTCTGATGGCTTAACCTTCAGCTTATAAGTTTTTAGAACATTACTCGTTTTCTGAGAATGGACTGTTTCAGGACGTGCTTGAACAATGAATAGCTCACCTGTCGAGCCATCTTTTGCCCATTCAATGTCCATCGGGCTTTCACTGCCTCGAACATCAGAATAATGATCTTCAATGATGCACGTCCATCGAGCAAGCTGCAAAATCTCATCATTTTGCAGCGCGAATTCTGCTTGTTCAGATTTCGCCACGGGAACAGTCATCGTTGGTTTACTACCACCAAGGTCATAAATCATCTTGATTTCTTTACTGCCCAATCGCTTATCTAAGATTGGACGAAATCCTTGTTTGAGTGTGGGTTTGAAAACAATGTATTCATCTGGATTCACAACCCCTTGAACCACTGTTTCGCCTAGTCCATAAGCAGCGGTGATCAAGGCAGCATTTTTAAATCCGGTTTCAGTATCGATCGAGAACATCACCCCCGAAGCCGCCAAATCCGATCGCACCATTTTCTGCACACCAACCGACAATGCCACATCAAAGTGATCAAACCCTTTAGTCGTACGGTAGGAGATTGCTCGATCGGTAAACAGCGACGCAAAACAACTATGACAAGCTTCGAGAACGTCCCTGATTCCATAAATATTCAAATAGGTTTCTTGTTGTCCTGCAAAACTTGCATCAGGAAGATCTTCCGCAGTCGCGCTAGAACGCACCGCCACATCAACCCCACTATGACGACTCAGATCATCTGAATCTAATTGCTCAACTGGACTGTTATAGCGTTGTGATAGCTGAATGTAATGTTCTACGATCGCAGATTCTAACTCTGCTGGAAAGGGTGTATCTAAAATCAATCGGCGGGCTTGACGACCTCGATCGCGCAAATTATTCACATCTTCCACGTTCAAATCTGCAAATAATCGCCGCAATCGAGCTTCTAACCCTGCCTTTTCCATGAAATACCGAAACGCATAAGCCGTCGTTGCGAAACCTGTCGGAACATTCACTCCTTTTGGTGTGAGTTGCTGAATCATTTCTCCGAGAGAGGCATTTTTGCCACCCACGATCGAGATATCTGCAATTCCAACCTGCTCAAACCAAAGAACAAATTCGGTTTCTTTAGCATCTTGATTGAGCGAAGAAATTTCTAGTTTATGCGTTGTAAACATGGAATAATTCTCGAATAAATTGTGGAAATGTTAAAACTAAAGACAAGTTTTTGAAGTGCGTTTGAACAACAGAAGTGATCACTTTGTTATTTCTGAAATGCCTACATTCTGCGAGTCTAACGCACTCTTTATTCGGGCGTGTATTGAGATTCCTAAACCTTTATTCTATTAACAGAAAATGCGCTGCGGTTGATTAGATCGTGGCACAACTTATTCTGAAAAACAATGATCCCCGGATAAATGTCAGGTCAGTTTTAGAGAATTCATAATAAACAAGGTTCAATATTCTTTTAAAAATGATTACGCTCGATCGTAACCACATCAAACTCCATTCCAACGCCTCGAATAAAGCCGAGGCAATTTGCCAAGCGGGACTCTTGTTAGTCGAGAACGGCAACATGAAACCGGATTATATTGACAGCATGATGGAACGCGAGAAAGTTGCGAATACTTATCTCGGTAATGGAATCGCAATTCCTCATGGACTTCCAAACGATCGAGATTTAATTCTGCAAACCGGAATTGCTGTCGTGCAAATTCCCCAAGGTGTGGAATGGAACCCCGGTGAACGAGTGCATCTCGTTGTAGGAATTGCCGCAAAATCTGATGAACACCTCGAAATTTTGTCGAATCTGACACACGTTCTCGATGATGAACAAACGATTCAAAGGCTGTCTCAAACTGCGAATTCTGATGACATTGTTGCTTGTTTAACGAATCGAAGCTCTGACACATCTCAAGCGATCGCTTCTAATTCCGGTCAATCTGTTGATGTGACTGTTTCAAAAGGTGCAGGACTTCATGCTCGTCCAGCAACCACTTTAGTCAATTTAGCAAAGCAATTTGAATCTAATATTCAAGTTCGCTACAAGAATGAAACAGCGAATGCAAAGAGTTTGATTTCATTGTTAAAGCTTGGAGTTTCAGGCGGAGAAACAATTCAGTTAATCGCTGATGGAGTCGATGCAGATACAGCATTACGATCGCTAAAAACCGCGATCGAATCCGGTCTCGAAGACGAAGCTGAGCACACTTCAGTCCAGCATCGATCGTCGGATTTGAACTTTGAAACGCCTGCAATATCGGGAATCATGGCATCTCCTGGACTTGCGATCGCGCCAATTTTCCAGTTCAAGCGCAGTCAAATTATTTTCACAGAAACCGCTCAAGATTCAAAATCTGAAACAACGCGCTTACGGCAAGCAGTCGAAACCGCAAAACAACAGCTTCAGAGCCTTTACAAAGATGTAAAAAGCCGCTCAGGGAACAATCAAGCTGCAATCTTCCTCGCGCATCAAGAGTTTCTGGATGATCCAGAGCTAATCGAAAGTGCGGTAGCTTCGCTGCATGGAGTGTCTGCACAATTGAATCGGGGACAAAGTGCAGCATCAGCATGGAAACAAAGCTATGAACAACGCGCTCAATCCTTAGAAAAGCTTTCTGATCCGCTTTTAGCAGGTCGAGCAACTGATTTGCGCGATGTGGGAGAGCGAGTCTTGCGGCTACTTGCAGACGATGTTCAAGAGGCTCCGAGCTTGCCTGATCATTCTGTGATCTTGATTGCAGAAGATCTCACGCCTTCGGATACCGCAAACCTTGATCCGGCTTTGATTGCAGGATTTTGTACAGCTTACGGCGGTCCGACTTCGCATAGTGCGATCATTGCTCGATCGCTTGATATTCCCGCGATCGTCGGTGCAGGTCCAACGGTGCTACATCTGAGCGACGGAACGCCTTGTGTGTTAGATGGCGATCGCGGTTCTCTCTACCCGAATCCATCTCGGCAAGATTTAGCGATCGCAGAAACAGCACAGCGCGATTTACAAACGATTCGAGAAGCTGAAAAACTCGCTTGCTATCAGCCCGCATTGATGACTGATGGACATCGCGTAGAAGTCGTTGCCAACATTGGAGCCGCTCAGGAAGCAGAACAAGCGGTGAATGCAGGAGCCGAAGGAATTGGACTACTGCGAACGGAATTTCTCTTCTTAAATCGCACTGAGCCACCGTCAGAAGAGGAACAATTCAAAGCTTATTCTCAGATGACACAAGCTCTGAATGGATTGCCGTTGATTGTTCGGACATTAGATATTGGTGGAGATAAAGAAGTTCCTTATCTCAATCTTCCCGCAGAAGCGAATCCGTTTTTAGGTGTGCGAGGCATTCGACTTTGTTTGCAGCGACCGGATCTATTTAAGCCTCAATTGAGAGCAATTTATCGAGCATCGCAAACGGGAGCAATCAAAATGATGTTTCCGATGATTGCGACCCTGGAAGATTTGCAGGCAGCGAAATCGATCGCTGAAGAAGTTCGATTAGAAGTTGGTGCAGATTCGATCGACATCGGCATCATGATCGAGGTTCCGTCAGCGGTGATTATGGCGCATGAGTTAGCTCAGGAAGTCGATTTCTTCTCGATCGGCACGAATGATTTAACCCAATATGCGCTGGCTATCGATCGAGGACATCCCGCACTTGCAAAACAAGCAGATGGCTTACATCCAGTCGTGTTGCGCTTGATCGATCAAACCGTGAAAGCGGCGAACACTGCTGGAAAATGGGTCGGGGTTTGTGGTGGTATTGCGGGTGATCCAAAAGGTGCAGCAATTCTAACCGGGCTAGGAGTCGCAGAATTGAGTGTGAGCATTCCGAGTGTTGCGGCAATAAAGGCAAAACTTCGGAGTCTTTCGTTTGCTGAAACACAGGAATTAGCAAAACGGGCGTTGCAATGTCGATCGATACAGGAAGTTCGAGCGCTATGAAAACGAAAGTTGCAACGATTACGCTCAATCCAGCGATCGATCATACGGCTGCAATTCCCTATTTCACCGCAGGCGAAGTAAACCGCGTCACATGGGAACAAATTGATCCCGGTGGAAAAGGTATCAATGTTGCCTCATTTCTATCAGGATTCGATGTTCCAATCAGTGTGAGTGGCTTTCTCGGTCAACACAATGCCGACTTATTTCAACGCTTTTTTGCTGAGAAACAGATCGATAACCGCTTTGTGATGGTCGATGGCTACACTCGCGTTAACATCAAAATCGTCGATGAAGCACAAGATCAAGTTACAGATATTAACTTTCCAGGACTCACGCCAACTGAGACAGATCTATCATCGTTTGATCAAGTGATTGATAGTCTGATCAAAGATTGCGATTGGTTTATTCTATCGGGAAGTATTCCAACGGGGATGTCTGCGGATATCTATGGAAAGTTAATCGATCGACTAAAACGCCAAGGTAAAACCGTTGTTCTCGATGCCAGTGGTGAAAGCTTACAACAAGCAATTCCATTTGCACCTTATGCAATTAAACCGAATGTGAATGAGCTTCAGGAACTCATTGGTCGATCATTAGACGACGATCGAGCAATTATCCAAGCCGCTGAAGATCTGATCCATCAAGGAATTCAATGTGTAGTTGTCTCAATGGGTGCAAAGGGTGCGATTTTTGTCGATCGCTCTGAAGTCATTCATGCCCGCCCCCCTCAAGTTGAAGTTATCAGTACCGTGGGTGCAGGTGATGCAATGGTCGCGGGTTTCATTGTAGGTAAGCTTCAAAACTTCTCACTCTCAGACTGTGCAAAGTTAGCGACTACTTGTTCGATCGCAGCCCTGAGCCAAATTGGACCCAGACTACCGCCCAGAGACACGATCGAATCTTGGATGTCACAAGTCAAAATCAAATCTCTTTTACAAACTCATCGATAACTATGAAACCGATTCATCACATTGTCGCGATCGCGGCTTGTCCGACTGGAATTGCTCATACCTTTATGGCAGCCGAAGCTTTGAGAAAGATGGCTGAAATGATGGGCTACCGCATCAAAGTCGAAACTCAAGGCGCAGAAGGCGTGAAATCCCAACTCACCGAAGCAGACATCGCCCAAGCCGATTTAGTCATCGTTGCCGCAGATATTCACGTCGATCTAGCTCGATTTGGCAATAAAACCGTTTATGCAACCTCAACCAGTCGAGCAATTCGAGAAACAAGAACCGTGATCGAAAACGCGATTGCAGAAGTCGATCAACTCGAAACACCGCCCCAAATCGATCGCACCGAATCGATTCCTGTTCCGACCGTACCTTCGACCATTAAACATCTAGTCGGTGTCACTTCCTGCCCGACTGGAATCGCTCACACTTTTATGGCAGCCGAAGCACTCCGCAAAGGAGCCGCCGCACTTGGACACAATATCAAAGTCGAAACTCAAGGATCAGTAGGAGCTAAAAACCAACTGACCCCTGAAGACATCGACCAAGCAGACGCGGTTGTAATTGCAGCAGATACGTATGTCGATCTATCTCGCTTTCAAGGCAAACGCATCTATGAAACTTCAACCAAGCAGGCTTTGAAATCGGGTCGATCGGTGATTGAAACTGCTCTCGCACAACCCGAACCGCAAGCCCAAACCGCACAATCAGAACAAGATTACGCGACTGCCGTTCGACAAGCGAAAGCATCCCAAAGCTCAAAGCGGACAGGAGCATATCGCCATTTGCTAACTGGTGTTTCTTATATGCTGCCTGTAATTGTTGCAGGGGGCTTGATCATTGCGCTCTCGTTCGCGTTCGGACTCAAACCTGAACCGGGAAGCTTCGGAGATGCACTCTTACAGATTGGTGGAAAATCAGCGTTCGCTTTGATTGTTCCGGTACTATCGGGATTTATTGCATTCTCGATCGCAGATCGTCCCGGTCTAGCTCCAGGTTTAATCGGCGGAATGTTGGCTTCTAATCTAGGAATGGGATTTCTCGGCGGCATCTTATCCGGTTTCTTAGCAGGCTACATTGCCCGGTTCGTGCGCGACAAAGTGAACCTACCCGAAAACTTTGAAGGCTTAAAACCTGTCTTAGTCATTCCATTACTCTCTACCTTAGCTGTCGGATTGCTGCTAGTCTTTGTGTTTGGTACACCTGTGAAAGCGATTCTAGACGGACTCACCGCATTCTTACAAGGAATGGGACAAACGAATGCAGTTATCCTAGGGTTTATTCTGGGTGGGATGATGGCGATCGACATGGGCGGACCTGTGAACAAAGCCGCTTACACCTTCGCAGTTGGATTACTTGCAAGCAACATCTTCCAACCGATGGCAGCAGTGATGGCAGCCGGAATGACTCCACCCCTCGGATTAGCACTAGCAACTTTACTGGCAAAACGGCATTTTACTCAAGAAGAACGCCAAGCGGGAAAAGTCGCGTCAGTTCTTGGAATCTCGTTTATCACAGAAGGTGCAATTCCGTTTGCCGCAGAAGATCCGATTCGAGTGTTACCTGCTTGTATTGCTGGATCTGCGATCGCAGGTGGACTCTCGATGCTATTCGGTTGTACTCTTCGCGCTCCGCATGGTGGCATCTTTGTTTTAGCGATTCCGAATGCGGTTGGTCAGGGTGGACTCTATGTAGTTGCGATCGCGGTTGGAACATTGGTGACCGCGATCGTTGCGGCTCAACTCAAACGTTGGCAACCGAAAAAGAGCGATCGACAACAGCAGGTTTCTCAGCCTAGCCATTAAGAGGATGGTTGAAAAGTGTCGTTTATTGCAGCGCCCCGCCCTGAAATGCAATTTCGGGCTAATCGGCGCAAGTCCATTAGAAATGGACTAAGAACCTGAATCAAGCTCTGAGTCTACTTCAGTAGACTTTCGTCGGCTAGCCCGAAATTCATTTCAGGGCGGGAGCGCAACGAAGCGAAGAGACTATCTATACTTTTCAAGCACCCTCTAAGCTCAATCGAAATGTTCCGCCCAAGCAGTTTCATCGGGCGGAACGTTCTCGCCCTAATGCCCCTGCCCATTCAACGGAACCCTCTCAAAGTCCTTATCGTGAAAATGCATCGCATACCGCTTCTCCGGGTCAATCCCCTTAAACGTCGGCGGCAACCAAACGCGCACCACCAGCAAAAACGCCAGCGCCATCAAAAACGAACAGGTCGCCAGAACTTGAGTCCAAGGTACTTCTAAAATTCCGCGCACCAGCACTTCTCGCAGCACCGACACGATCGCGACTTCGACCGCAACCCCGATCGAGATTCGCTGCTCTTGTAGATAGATAATTAACAATCGAAACAATTCAACCAGAATCAGCAAGAACAAAATATCCGCTGTCACATCATGAAAATTCAACGGCGGTAACAGGGAAATAAACATATCGCGCAATTGGATCACCATCACGCAGAACAATCCAATGCACAATGAGACGACAATCAAATCTTGAACCGTTTCCAGTGCTTTAACAACATGATTTCGGCTGAAATTTGCAGACCATCGATCGGAGTCAGTCATTGGAGTAAACGTTGGCTTCATCGAATCCTGCATTTCGGCGCTCCTTGATGTGAGACTGGTTCTACTTTAAGTTGAGTGAAGTTTATATTTCAAGTGACTTTACATCAGAGTCGCTTATCGATTCCATCAAGGATTGATGTTCCAGCTTCGAGAAAACTGCTAGAGTAAATCTGCATTTAAAACGGCGATCGATATGACTAGAGCAGGCGTTGGTATTCGCACCGCCCAAACGCGATCAGAACGCATGACCGGACAGATTCACGTCTACGATGGGGCGGGTAAAGGAAAGTCTCAGGCGGCACTCGGTGTGGTGCTGCGCTCGATCGGGCTGGGAATTCAAAATCTTTCTCAAACACGGGTGTTACTGCTGAGATTTCTCAAAGGTCCCGGACGCACGTATGACGAAGATGCCTCGATTCAAGCACTACAGCGGGCATTTCCTCATTTGATCGACCAAGTGCGAACTGGACGCGGAGAATTCTTCGGAGCCGATGAGATTACGAAGTTCGATCGACAAGAAGCACAGCGTGGATGGGATGTGGCAAGAGGTGCGATCGCATCAGGCTTATATTCAGTCGTGGTAATGGATGAACTCAATCCTGTGCTGGATCTCGGATTGCTTCCAGTCGATGAAGTCGTCCGAACCCTGAAGAACAAACCGGATCACATGGAAGTGATCGTGACGGGACGGGCTGCACCCCAACCGTTGATTGATATTGCCGATCTTCACTCGGAAATGAAGCCTCACTATCATGTGGCAAAAGAGGAAGGAATTGCAGGCATCGAAATTTACACAGGGGCGGGAAAAGGTAAATCGACGAGCGCATTGGGAAAGGCACTTCAAGCGATCGGGAAAGGAATTAGTCAGGATAAATCCCATCGCGTCTTGATTATGCAATGGCTTAAAGGTGGAACGGGTTATACCGAGGATGCCGCGATTAATGCGCTGCGACAAAGCTACCCGAACTTGGTCGATCATCAGCGATCAGGAAGAGATGCGATCGTGTGGCGCGGTCAACAGCAAGAATTAGATTACGTCGAAGCAGAGCGGGGTTGGGAAATTGCACGAGCCGCGATCGCGTCTGGATTGTATAAAACCATTATTCTCGATGAATTAAATCCGACGGTTGATTTAGAACTACTGCCTGAAGAACCGATCGTGCAAGCTTTGTTAAGAAAGCCACGCGATACGGAGATTGTGATTACCGGACGCTGTAAGAATCCGCCTGCATATTTTGAGTTGGCAACTGTTCACTCAGAGATGGTCTGTCACAAACATTACGCGGAAAAAGGAATTGATCTCAAGCGCGGAGTCGATTTTTAGATGATGCGATCGTGAAGACCCTGATAGGATGGAAAAGCTGAAAATATGAGGGAGCGCTGATATGACTCGCGCAATCATGGAAACGGACAAAGGCACAATCCATCTAGAACTATTCGACAAGGATGCGCCGAACACCGTAAAGAACTTTGTTGATTTAGCAAATAAAGGCTTTTACGACGGGTTAGCTTTTCACCGGGTGATTCCAAACTTTATGGTTCAGGGCGGCTGTCCGAACACTCGTGAAGGCGCATCGGGAATGCCGGGAACGGGCGGACCTGGATACAAAATCAACTGCGAAATCAATCCGAATAAGCATCAAGCAGGCTCATTGTCGATGGCTCATGCTGGACGCAATACGGGCGGTAGCCAATTCTTTATTTGCCATTCTCCCCAGCCTCACTTGGATGGTGTTCATACCGTGTTTGGTAAGACCGACGATATGAATGTGGTGAATGCGATTCGGGGGAACGATCGCATTTTATCGGTGAAAATCGAAGCTTAGAGGATGTTTGAAAGAGTATAGATAGTTTCTTCGCTCTCGTTGCGCTCCCGCCCTGAAATGAATTTCGGGCTAACCGACGAAAGTCTACTGAAGTAGACTAGGAGCAAGTTTCAGTTTCTTAGTCCATTTCAATGGACTTACGCCGATTAGCCCGAAATTCATTTCAGGGCGGGCTGTGCCAACAACGAAGCGGTTTCAAACGTCTCTTTAACCTCTGCCGTATTTAGCGATCTCATTCGCTCCCGGTTCATCCTGATTCGTGAGCCATGCCCAGATCTGATCTCCGTAGGAAAAGTGCCACCATTCATTCCAGTGGCGCTTAAAGCCTGCGGAGATCATGCTATTTGCAAGAATTTCGCGGTGTCGATGATACGGTAAATCAGAATCAGCGTAATGATTGGGAAACGATCGAGGCGAGATTTCATCAATGTCTGATCCCATGTCGATCGCGCTTCCAGTTTCATCGATTAATGTCACATCGATCGCGGCTCCGGTACTATGAGGCGGCGGAGTTGCAGGATTTAAATTTGGCATTGCCCAAAATTGATAAACCTGTTGCTGAAATTCTTCTCGCTGTGTTGTAGAAAGTGTTTCTAAATCGAGTCCATTCACGTTCACTAATTCTTTTAGCGTGTAATCCACCATGAATTGCTGAACTGCAACCGGACGATACGCATCGAAGATCTGAATCTTCCATCCAGGCTGAAGAGTTTGAAGATGAGCATCGGCAATCAGTAAGCGATCGAGAATTCCCTGCCTTACAAAAAAGGGCGATCGATCTTCATACGGTGCGCCCAATTTGGTGTAAGGATGCGGTGACACCCTTGCGAATTTTTTGGGAATCTCGACTAAGGGTTCATTGCACTCTGCGATCGCGATTTTCTGATACGGTTTCATGCTTCTTTTTTCGGAACAGGATCATAACCACCCGGATTAAAGGGGTGACAGCGGCAAATTCTTCGAGCGCTCAGCCAGCTCCCTTTTAGTGCGCCGTGAGTTTGTAGCGCCTCGATCGCGTATTGGGAACAGGTCGGATGAAACCGACAACTCGGCATCAAGAGCGGCGAAATTGCAATTCGGTAGCCTTTAACCAATCCGATGAGCAGAACTTTCATAGCTGAAACAACGGGGGAATTGTTCGATCGTAGACGATCGAGCAGAATTTCTGTGCAGTACTATGATCAATGAAACTATCACAGGCTGAATCATGCAAGCAGTTGTCATCGGAGGAAGCATTGCCGGATTGTTAGCGGCTCGTGTTCTAAGCGAGTTCTATGACTCGGTGACGATCGTCGAGTCGGATGCACTACCTCAAACGCCCGAAGCCCGTCGAGGAGTGCCGCAATCTCCACAACCTCATGTATTGTTTGCCAAAGGCTATCAAATTTTAGAAGCGTTATTTCCGGGAATTGGAACGGATCTCGAAGCCGCAGGAGCGCTCAAGATTGATTGGGCACGTGAATTTCAGCATTTCGATTTTGGGGCTTGGAATCAATGCGATCGTACTCCCTCTCAAATCATTTCCTTCACCTGCTCCCGCCCCCTTTTAGAATGGGCAATTCGACAACGACTACCGGCTAATTCCTCGATTCAATGGCTCAATTCGCATCGTGTCACTGGATTTATCGAGCAACAACGGCAGATTGTTGGCGTGAAAGCACAATCGAATTCGCGATCGTCGATCGATCTCGAAGCAGCTTTAGTTGTCGATGCTGGTGGTCGTCGTTCTGCCGCCCCGAAATGGTTAGCTGAATCTGGATTCACTGCACCGACAACAACTGTGATCAATCCGTTTTTGGGATATGCCACTCGTCGCTATCAAGCCTCTAATGACATTGATCAAGATTGGAAAGTGATGCTCGTTCCGCAGCAGCCACCCGATAACACTCGATTAGGCTACTTAGCTAAGATTGAGAACAATCAGTGGATTGCAACACTCGGTGGATATGGGCGGGACTTTCCGCCGCTTGATGATGCAGGATTTTTAGACTTTGCTCGGAGTCTTGCAAGTCCGAGGTTTCATGATGCGATCGCGTCTGCAACTCCAATTTCTCCGATTTATGCTCATCGTGCGACTGCAAATCGGTGGTATCACTACGAAAAGATCGAAGTTCCAAATGGATTTGTAGCGCTTGGAGATGCGGTCTGTGCGTTGTGTCCGGTATATGGTCAAGGAATGACGGTGAGTGCACTTGCAGCGATGGTACTGCGAGATTGGCTGAAAAAGAGCGATCGACGAAGTTCTAGTGAGTTTCAGCGTCGATTAGCAAAAAACAATCAGCTTCCTTGGTCGGTTGCAGTTGGGCAGGATTCTCGGTTTTTCACGACCGCAGGTCGGACACCCTCGAATCGATTTGCAACTGTCTTAGGTTGGTACACGCAACAGTTAGTCAAACAAACCAGCACGAATGCTTCGTTAAATACATTGTTGATGGAAGTAGCTCATCAATTAAAGTCACCTGCTGAGTTTTTCTCACCGAAAGTTGCAGCACAGGTCTTGATGGCATCATTGCGATAAGAGTGTTTCAGAAGGTTTCGTTCGTTGCATCAACCGCCCTGAAATGAATTTCGGGCTAATCGACGCAAGTCCATTGAAATGGACTAAGAGCTTGAAACTGGTTTTTAGTCTACTTTAGTAGACTTTCCACGGTTAGCCCGAAATTCATTTCAGGGCGGGAGTGCAACGAGAGCGAAGAGACTATCCATACTCTTCAAACATTCTCCAAAACTCCCCACATGGGTACTGCCTTCCTTAGATCGTGCCTTCCACTATGGAAATAAAGCCGCGATTCAGGAGCACCCGTGTTGACTAACATTAGCGATCGTACAACTCAACAACTTTCGCAAGCGATTTCAGCGATCGAAATCGCCACTACTCCCGTCAGGCTTGATCAAGTGAAATGGATCAATCCTGATTTAGCAAACAAGATTGCCTTAATCCGAGAACCGATCAATGGTGTACCTCGCAATCAAATCACCGTTCCGATCAGTTCAGATGGCACCGTGAGCGATGAAATTCTCTACGAAGCTCCGACAGATGAAACGAAGTACTATCTACCGCGATATCGCGTGTCTGAGCGTAATCAACAGATTCAGATATTGATGGCAGAAAGTCCTCAAGGTTGGAGCTTAACGATTCATCTAGAAAAATATCCGGCTCCAGTACTTCAAAATAAGGCACGATCGGCTCAAGAATTAACTCATTCTATCAGCGTGATTTTGCAGCACCGACTTGATCCGAATGATCCGAATGCTGGACAAAAAGAGCTAATTTTTCAAGAAATTACACCAGAGCCAGAAGGTATCAAAGCAGTACTGCAACTCGCTTCACTGCCAGAGCGGGACTTAGTTTATCAAGCGTTGACGAATACGGCTTATGCTTCAGTGTTGATTGTTCGTCGATCGACAAAAATCGGACTTCCGCTCTCTCAAACTGCGACCTCGATTGTTTCTTCTGGAACCGGAACGATTCGCGGGACTTGGCTCTTTAACTTTGATACCGGCGTAGAAACAGATAAAGGCGATGTTTGGTGGCAACAAGAAACCGATGTGTTGCGAAAGATGACTCCACGGGGAAATGCTCAGATTGTGAGCTTGGGAGCGCGTGATTTTGATGCGATCGCAGTGGAAGAACTTCGCTCGCTTGCTTACAGTTCTAATCCGATTGATGGCTCGATCGTGATTTGGCGAAAACGGCTTCCGATTGATATTGTCGATCGCATCGATCGAGTGACAAAACCAGATATTTTGCGGGGCGTTGATCCGGATCGATTTAAGCGAGTTAGCCCGAAAGCAGCGGAAATCAATCAGCTTCGTCCAATTGATGTCGTGGGTCGGATTCCAGTCGATCGCATTCCGGTAAAACGTCCGCCGATTGTGATTTCTGATGATCCTGCACCCAATCGCAGCAATCAGCTTACGAATGGAAGCGTTTTTGCAGTGAGAACGAACAGTGGGAATTTTGCGAAAGTTCAAGTGATTGAGTATGGCTATAATATTAAAATTCAATGGGTTACTTATCGCCCACCTGCTGAACCTCAATTTCGAGAAGCAACGCGGGTGTTAGATATTCAAAGTGACTATCGTCCGTTTGTATTTCCTCCAAGCTTGCACCCATATATCTATCGCAATATCGGAGACTCGAACAATACGAACTTTAAGCTAGATTTTCGTCAGTCGAATGGCTATAGCTACTATCAAGATCCGGCTGAACGCAATGTGTTTTACTATCTACCGGATAGTTTCAAACTGGTGCGCCGTCCAGAAAGTCCGCATTATCCAATGATGTCGATCGAGTTTCAACCTGTTGAAGGATCTGAGGAAATGCAGGTATCGATCGAGTTTTGGGCTTATCCGTTTGTGAATCCCGCTCGACTCGCAGCGGCGGCAAAAGATTTAGAGCAATACTCTCCTTCAGGTGTTGAGTTTAAGCCTTTAGTCACTGAATCTTCGCCTCAATTGTTCTTAGGACTACCGAAAGAAGATGGTTCGCTTGACTATCGCGATCGACCAAATGTTTTAGTCGAGATGCGAAGCGGGTTCAGAGATTCTTGCACGCTCTCGATGAAAGCATTTCAGAAGATTTACAACGCATTATTTACCGCAACGCAACTGTTTCAAGGTCAAGTGAAAGTCAGTCTACCAAATAGTAAGACTGAGATTATTCCCTTTACTGCTCAGGTCGATGATATGGTCGGCGAAATCTTCGATGTAACTCAATCGATCGATATCACCACCGGAACCATTCAAGTCGCGCTGAAAAATGCGATCGAAAGTCCAGTCCGCATCAATTCCCTTTCTGCCAGAATCAACTCAAACCTACAAGTTCAGACTACTATCACGGGTGCTGCTTTTCCGATCGATCTCGCTCCCGGTGCTTCCATCAATCTCACAGTCAATAGTTCGATTCCGTTAAACAATAGCTCTCAAGCTGTTTTCGATTTTAGTGGTGTGGATGTTCTTGCCGATCGAGAAGCAATCTGGAATTCGATTGTGCGCCTCGATTCGACTGCAACATACAAGCGCAAACTTGAAGTGAGAACTGTCAGCGGAATTTTTAGCGATCGTATTGCAGCCATTAGCATCGATCTCAAATCAGGCACTGCTATCACCTTCTTACGGGATGCAACTCCGGATCGCTTAATTGTTCAGACTGATTTGATTACACCTGTTCGAGATTGGATTTTGAACAAAGTTGATACCGGAAGTTATGACTATCGATCGCAAGTCATTTTGAGCAATGGAACGAGCGTTGAAGATCCAGCAGGACAATGGCGATCGGAAAGTCGAGAACCGTTGTGGATTACGACTGATAAGCTGCCACCTTTACCCTAGAGGTCGAAATGTCACTTCAAGGACTCCCTGACTTTCACAATCCCATTCAGTTCGAGCAGGGATGGATCTTCTATCCATATGAAAATGCGGGGAATTGTTTCGTGTTGCCGAATGCGATCGACATTGGCAACACAAACGATAAACCTGATTTCAACTTGATTTTAGTCAGAGGTCAAAATCCAATCCTACCCCCCAAACCACATGGACTATTAGAGTTTCGATTGCGAACTAACTATCCACTGACTGAAGCTCTGGATGCAATCCGAACTAAGCAATCTGATGCAACCATACAGCCTGTAATTTTCAGAGCAGGATTTCTACGATTGTATGCAGATGAGATCCCGAATGATCTGAAAGCGCCAATTCCTCTAGCCTGGAATGGTTTAACGAGTGCGCGGTATGGCTTGACGGTTTCGGATTTAACTGCGATCGAACTCAAAGGCGCACTCACAAACAATGTTCTAAAACTCATGGCGCGGGCTGAAATGGAAATGATTGGTGTTGCACCGCGTTTACCGATTCAGGTTCGATTTGATCCGGCAGTTTTAATCGATCGTTTAGCGACACTCGGAGATGCACAGCGGCAGATTGCTTGTGAGGAGATTACAACATTCTTCCGTAGCAATCTACTACCGCTTGAAATCATAGGAGATAGTTCAAATCTTGAATTTGCGGAAACGATGACGGATTGGGTTCGCGCCCAGTTCGGAACATTGATTCCGTCTCCAAACAATGATGGTAGAGCATACATCAAGCTTGCCTCTGTTAGTTCTGGTCACTATGAGTGGGACTTGTCTCAACCGCTGCAAGCTTATCGAACTGTGATTCTAACGCTTGATCCGTTAGCGTCTGCACGTCGATTAGTTCAGGAGAAGGGATTGAGCGAAGTTTTTCAAGAAGCGATCGTTTCTCCAATTCCAACCGGATCTTGGTCGATCGCGGTTTCTGCAAATTTGCCCGATCGTAGACCTGGAGTACTTTCAATCAGTGTGTGCCTCAAAGCGGCTCCCGTTCTCCCCTTTCGTCCTCAAGCAAGAGTCATTTCCTCAGAACTCTTACCACCGAATGACTCTGCAAACTTACTCCTCAGACTATCTCCCAATGAACCGCTTAACTATACGTTCTCAACTACAGTCGTCATTCAGGATATCAACGGAGTTCAACAGCTAAACAGCGAAGACTTTTCACACACAGGCGATCGCTTGTATATTCGACCGAATCAGTTCCCCGTAAACTTTCTCATGCTTGATGCTGCTCGATCGATAATAGCGATCGCTAAAGTTCAAGGAATTTGTCGCTGGCAAGAAGGCGAAAAATCGAATGCACAATGGTTTGATCTCGATGGTGAACTTACACTAGCACTTCCAAAAACTGCTACAAATTCAACGATCGAGCTAACGGCTCAGTCTCTCGATAGCTCTCAAACACTCAAAATCGCTCCATTTCCAGCAAAAAACTGTCAGATCGGGCTGCACTCATTTCGAGAGTATGGAGCGCACCAAATTAGCATCGAGTGTGAATTTAGCGAGGGTTTGAAAATTTATGCGATCGAGCTTCTTCCTGAAGATTCCCCAGACATCAACGTATTGTTCTTCACACCTGTTCAACCTGTAAAAGTTTGGAGTTGGTTTGCAAAGTCTCCGTTCAAAGCTGGATATCGCTATCGTCCCCGTCGTGATCCTGCTGTGGAATGGTCAGCGGTGCAATCTCCATTTGTCCCACTTAAAATTCAAGGTGATTTGACATGATGTTTAACTATCAAGGCATTGAGTACTATGCCGATTGTTCCTATTTCTACTACATTCCGGGTGCTCCCACTTCTCAAGCAACTCCGCAAGGTCATCCAGCCGCTTCGCTGATTGTGCTTGATCGAGTCGCGATGTTGCAATTGAGCAGTGAATGGAGTGTCCCGACTCAACAACTGGAAGAACTCGAAAGCGCGATCGCAAAACAATTCAATCTTGAATCCGTCTCATTACATCCTGCGCCGCTCACTGTTGAATCCGTAACGCTCTCTGTTAAAACAAACAGCGGTGAATTTGAAGTCCTTCAATCTACTAAATCTTCGGGCTATCCACCGTTTACAACCGTATTTAGTATTCAGCTTGAAGGCGATCAGAAAGCACAAGCGATCGCGGCTTTTAATGGGCGAAAAGAGCAGTTAATCATTACTTACAGAGCGATGCTTGGAGAGTCAGAAATTCAGCGATCGACAGATGTAAGCACTTGGTTTACGGGCGGGAATGGGATGGACTACGTGCAAATTCTAGCGATTTAACGTTAGCTTGACGAATCTCTTTGCTTCGTTGTTCATCCGCCCCGGAATAGAATTCGGGGCGGATGAACAACGGAGGGAAAAATCATCAAATTCGTCGGTTTAAACATTCCCCGATCGGCTACTCTCACTTCCCTACTTGATTTCGCAGAATTGATACAGACCGAACAGCTTACCAATGAGGAACATCACTCATGTTGTTAATTGAAAAAGTGCAAGTCATCGAAGGCGTAACTATCTATGGCGACGAAGACCCTACATTGTTCTATCTCGTCCCTGATCTGCCTCGCTTTCGAGTCAATGAAGATGGTCGCCCTTCGTTTAGCTTCTACAAATATCGTTTACCGATCGAGCGTGCAGATCAAACCAAAGGCGGCGGCTTCTTGGTTTGTGATGTTGAATTTAGTGTTCCTGAAGATAAGAAACAACTCATTGTCAAAAAGCTTCAAGAACAAGTCGATCAACTGTTTCCAAGTCAAAATCCGAAACCTCAAGTCAAGATCGGAACTATCACCTACACCAAAGGAACCGCAAAACTCAACGTTGAAAGCATTAGCGACAAATTTGTTGAAACGGTTTTCAACCCTGGTAAACCTTCACTGTACGGACGCAACATTACGCCATTCACGATCGAGCTAACGGATCTCGGTGCTACCTTCTTTGAACAAGCCCTGCAAAACAAAGGTGGATTTGTTCAAGTTGCGTACGATCTCTACTGCGTCGTCAAACTGCCTGCAATTACAGCCCGGATCTGGTTTGATTCCAGCAAGTTCCAAAGCTTCGTGGAAGATTTCACCAGACGTGAACAATCTCAAGGTGCATTTGGTACAGTCTGGCGCTGGTTATTCGGTGGATCAAACCGCAATCGCACCATCATCAACAAAACCGTGACTGAGTACGCAAGTCAGTATCAATGGGGCGGCGTGGAAATTGACTTCAAAGACTTCAAAACCTCTGATGATGTCAAGCAAAAAATCCGCGATTGGGCAATGAATTCTTTAGCAGAAGCAATCAAGAATTCTAACGAGGATAAGCTACAACCGTTTACGGAAGAGCAGAAGAAAGTTCCTGAGAATGCAACGGATTTTCATCTGCGATTGAGCCAATACAAGTTTAATAGCTTCAATACTTCCTACCGAGAAAGTCAAGCTGTTGAATGGAATATGGCTCCTCAAGGAATGCTGCAACCGATTACTACCTTGCTCGATAAAGAGGGTAAGCCGCTGAAGTGGGAAGACTATGCAACGACAGTCGATCTCGATGATCCGTTCTTCAAGACTTTGCAAGTGACAACTCGCGTGAATGCGGACTTCAAAGATTTGCCGCTCGATAGTGTTGAAGTTCACTTAGACTACCAAGAAGGAACCGTTCACCAAATTGATGAGTTTAGCTTCAACAATCCTGACAAAGTAGAAAAGTTCAAGTCTTTCATCGAAAACGGCAAGTGGGCTTATAAGTACTGGTATCAGGTGAACTACAAGAACGAAAGTCGGGCTTACAAGTCGCAAGAAGCAACGACTGATGAAAAGTTCTTGACGATCAACGTAGGTGAAACTGGAATTTTAGCGATCGACGTTCTCCCCGGCGATCTGAACTGGAATCAGGTTACACAAGCTCAGGTCAAACTTGCTTATGATGCTTCTGAAGGCGGTGTCGGTCAGATCGAGCACGAATACTTGCTTGATAAGAGCAATCCAAAAGCGACTCTGAGAGAAGTGGTCTTTGCTCCTGTAAAAACGCCGTATCGGTACACTGTGAAGTACTTTATGGCGGATGGCAAAGAGTATCAAGTGAGTGAAAAAACTTCTCGATCGCCACAACTCTACATCAATGATCCGTTCAATGCGACTAAGACGGTTAGTTTACGAGCAGCAGGCGATCTCGATAAAGACATTCAAACGATCTTTGTCGATGTGAAGTACATTGATGAGAAAAACGACTACACCAAGACGACGACTGTTGCACTGAGCAAATCTCAGCCGTTCTTTGATTGGGCGTTTCCAGCGATCGACGAAGAGGGTGGCAAGGTGATCTACAAAGGCACCATTCAGCTTAAGAATGGTCAGATCGAAGAGATTCCCGAAACTGAAACAACAGATCTCACGATCATGGTCGGTCGCAAGATCGAAGATATGCTAAACGTTAAAGTGGTTCCGATCGGAATTGACTTTAACAAAGTGATGCTGGTTGTTGTGTCACTGAGCTATGAGGATCTGAAGAACGACATCATTGCTCGGACTGATTTGACTTTTGATGCGACTGCAAAAACACCTCAAACTTGGTCTGTGCCGTTGAAAGACAAGCATTTGAACAAGTATAGCTGGAATGCTGTCTTCTACATGGCGGATGGTTCTGAACGCAAAATGAATGCGACTCCTCAATTGTCTGATTCGCTCACATTGGCGCTGCGGATGCCTGTCGGCGTGTAGTTCTATCAATTAAATTGAGATCCGATCTTGTTAAGAGATTGGATCTCTCTTCTCTTCAAGTTAAGGAAACAACAATGCTATATCTCAATCCACCTTTTCACATTATTGAAGGGGTTTCTCTCTTTTGCGATCATGCTGATCCGCTGCAATATTACTATCTACCCTTGATGCCGAAGTTGACCACGATCGAGGATAAAACCACAGGTCAACAAATCCCCCAAATTCAACTGATCAAATATCGCGGTAGAGCGGGGAATGGCGGCTTTCTAAACTTTGATGTCAACATTGGCGTTGAAGAAGAAACCTTAGAAAAAATTCGTCAAAAACTCGAGCAAGCTGCAAATCTATCACAAACTCCACGCCTTGCTCCTGTTCCCTTAATCGATGGAACGGTACGACTCTTACTATTTGGCAAGCAGACGGGCGACACCTCTAATCCCAATAGTTCATCTCCTCAATTTGTGCTCAAAATTGATCAAGCTGCGAAACCTTCTCTGTATGGTAGCAATCAGGCAGCGTTCTCAGTTGCACTAGATCAATATGGTGTCACGGTGATGGAGAAAGCGCTACAGGGCGAAATGTCTCCGATCGGTATTGTTTATTCGCTCGATTACCTCGCTCTTCGTCCTGCTTATTCTGTCAAGCTTAGCGTCGATTGGGATCGGGTTCAGAAGCATTTAGATGAACATTTTGGAATTGATGCGATGTTTGTGTCGATCGACATTGATAAAGCGGTCGATGAACTGATTGAAAATCGTGCGATCGTCATTGAGGCAGATACTTTTGTGCCAGAAGGCGAAGATGAAAGCGCAGTTCTGGAACGGCGTGATCAAGCGGTGAATGAAGTACGCGATATGATCACCGATGCGTTTTTCAAACCGAGTATTGATCCAGTCAAAGAAGAGAAAGATGGCTGGGATAAAGCGTTGTATGTTGCAAATCGGGCTTCTCAAATTGCAACTACAGGCGGCTGGTCTTCGATGGGGACGTTCTCATACAAAAGACTAGACTACACACGCATCGATCGTAAATCTCTCGATGTCAACATCAGCGAACGAACTACTGTTAAACGTAGCATCTATCCTCAAGGTCATTTGACCGGGCTTACTCGAATGATTGCCGATCAAGGACTAGATCTGAAAGATTTTATTCTCTCTGTCGATTTAGACGATCCCTGGTTTGAACGTCGCCGCTTAGCGGTCATTTCTCGTGCGAACTTCGAGGAAGATTCGATTAGTTCGATCAACGTTCGACTGAACTATGGTACTTCTCCCAATAATGTTTTACTAGAGTCTTCCAATGCTCGAACTCAGATGGAATGGGCAAGCATTGTCAAAGATTCAATCATGCAGCGCGATGTAACCGCTCAGTACAAAGTCACTTTCAAAGGAATTGATAGCAACGAAAGACCAATCGCGGTCGAATCAGTACCATTAACTTGTGATGGAGACAACCTAGAAATCAATCCGCGTGAACTTTATTCGATCGTGCATATTCCGATCGTGGCTCTAAGTTTTCCCTGGGATCGCTATCCTCAGATTGAAGTTCATCTGAAATATACCGATGAAAAGAACGGTATTCGGATGGATGATAGTTTCCTGCTTGATCAAGCACACAGTGAGCAAACCTGGAAAATGTTTGTTCGCGATCCGAAATTGACTCAATTCCAGTACAAACTCATCTATCGAGCTGCAAACAATCGTGATATCGAAACACCGTTCTTAGATGCAACGGATGAACGAATTACGCTACGCGATCCACGACCGAACAAGCGATCGCTAACCGTCGTTCCCAGTCTCGATTGGAATCTTGTCGATCGCGCTTTTGTCGATCTCACCTACGACGATGCAAAGAATGATGTCTTACTAGAACAATCCTTTGAATTTAACAAAGAGGATAGCACTTCTAAAGTTTTCAAAGTTGATCTGATCAATCCTGACTATCGAACCGTGGCTTATCAAGTAACCCTATTATTCAAAGGTGGAAGAACGCTCGAAATTCCGCCTTCTGTGACCAACGATCGACGAATTATTCTCCGTACTGATATGCAAGGTCATCGGATCGTCACCGTACAACCGAAGAAAACGGACTTTGCTCTGAAACGACTCGCAGAAATTCAAGTCGAACTGAACTATGAAGATGAAGACAATGGTTTGAGCTTTTCAGACCTATTCACCTTTGAATCAAACAACGATCGATCAACGTTCGAGTTTGACTACGCAGATGATCAAAAGACAGCCTATCGCTACCGCATCACTTACCGTTACCTCAATGGACTGTCTCGATCGCTCGATTGGATGACGACAAATACGGATTTGCTTCTTTTACCTGTTGCTTAGAACTATGCTGTTACTTGGAACGAAAACTTTAACGATCGAGAACACAACGATCTTCGCGGATCACGCTGATCCGAATCAATTCTGGTATTTACCCAGACCCGTCAAATTCGCCCGTAGAGGCGCAGATAAACGTGCCAGCTTCACCTTCATCAAATACAAACCCGCAGCAGTTGCAGGAGGGGCAAAAGGCGGCGGATATTTGATGTTCGATGTGGACTTACAGTTAGATCCGGCGATCGAGCAGAGAATCTTAGGGAAACTCAGAGGAATTGCTCCCGATCAACCGAAACTGTCTGCGGTGTCATTCGATGAAGGAACTGTCGCCTGTGTTGCCCTGAACTTACAAGGATCTGGAGGCACAACCGCACCCGATGGAACATTCAAAGCCGTTGAAAAAATCCTCGGTGCGACCATTCCTTCTCTCGATGCAACAAATTCTGCAACTTTTAGCTTAGTGTTGAGCCAAGAGGGAGCAACGATTTTAGAGCAAGCCTTTGAGCAGGGAACAACCCCCGTCGGCGTTCTCTACAACCTCAAATACACCGGAATGCGCCCCGCTCTCGAAGTCAAGATTACCGCAGACCTCAAGCGCGTTTACAACCACTTCAGTGCAGCCTTAAGCGGACAATACTACTTTGTCAAAGTGGGAATCGAAGCTGCATTTGAAAGCTTAGTGCAAAATGGGGCAATTAAGATCGAAGTAACGAACTATTCCAGTGCAGACGATCGAGCCGAAAAAGAAAAATGGGCGCTTGATTTCTTCAAAGAAAATCTACTCAAGGAATGGTTTGAGCCGACATTAACACCCGGTCAACTCGCAGGCGGTCAAGTAACACCTCCTGAACTACCAAATCGACCGACTCCAACCAATCCACCAACAGAACCCACACCTGAAACTCCACCTGCTCCAACTTCAGAGCGACAGCCCGCAACACTTGAAATTACTAGCCGCGATCCGAATCCTTCACCCAATGGATATACGATCGAACATTCTCCCGCATCCACTGGAACGACTGAAACGCTCACGATTCGTGGAAACAATCCAACTGTGCGAATTAATGGAGAAGTGCGATCGCTAGATGCCAACAATCAAATCACGATCAACATTGCCGACAATTCCCAAGCAAACATCCTGGTCGAATATCCCGCAACGACCACCGATGAAACGTTCCATCTCTTCTTTGACTACGACAAACCTCGCGAGTCCGGTTGGTCTACCAGTTCAAAAAACTATCTCAGCTACCTGAACAACAACCCAAATCCACCGGATGTACAGTTCTCAACGACAACATCGCGTCAAGGCATCACTGATACTCCAGGGACACACATTTCCGGTGATGGCAACCAGCTCAAAGATTGGGTACAAAATCGCCTTGCTGTTCCCAAGGATGTCACGATAAAAGCTCATGCCAGCTTTGAGAACGATGATTCACCAGAAAAGCAAAAATTCAATCTCAAACTATCTCAGCGACGATCGCAAGTTGCAAAAGGGTTGATCTTACCGCTTGTCACTAGCACCACTGAGACAGCTTTCGGACATACTCGCGCTAGAGATGCTCAACCTCAGAGAGTCGGAGATTTTCGCGATCGCGTTGCCGAAATCACCGGAAAAGTCATCTCAACCCCTGCTGCCAAGATTGAAGCTAAACTTTCCCGTCCCGCTCCCATCACCCCAACTCCAACGCCAACACCAACCCCAACACCAAGACCGACCCCAACACCAACTGCTGGAGATCCAGCGATCGCGCTAAAACTCAAGTTCATTCACCAAGAGGAGCAAAAAACAGTTACCTTACAATACAATCGCTCTGAAGCGGTGCAACGAACTTATGCGCCTCAAGGATTGATTGGATTACTGCTGAATGACTTAGCAGACAAGCGGAAACACTTTGTCGAAGTCGATTTAGATGATTCGTTTTTCAGGGTCTTTACTGTTCAGTTAGATGGCTCGATCGACTTTAATCGAATCGGCTTAAAGTCCGCTCAAGTCGCGATCGACTATGGCAATCCAAACAATGCGATCGACCATAAACACGCTGATTTTGTGTTTGAACCCGATGAGCCTGCCGAACAGAAGTTCGAGGTGTTCATGAACTCTACCGCTGATACAACTTACAGATACAGTGTTCAGTATCACTTTGATCCAGGTTCAGATTGGGAAGGACGCGCTTACTCTTATGAAATCCCTGCGATTCCGACCGACGATCGAACTCTTGCAATCAATCCTTTTGAACATCTTGGCTTTTTAGAAGTGCGTGTTGTTCCGAATCGAATTGATTGGGGTGTGATTGATTCGATCGATGCTCTCTTGTCTTACCAAAGTCCGACAGGCTGGAACAAATCGAAAACATTCACGTTTACTTCTGCTTCGCCTGCTCAAGCTTGGAAGATTCGATTAGATGATCCGAATGCTCGATCGTATCAGTATCGATTCATCTATCATCTCAAAGATGGAACAAAGCAGGAATCTGAGCTACAGACTACAGAAACAAGTGCAATCGCGCTAAATGATCCGTTTGAAGGCGCACTGGATATTCAATTTATTCCACTGTTTACTCCTGGCTCACTCCGCATGATGTTCATCGATGTGAGATACGACGATCCAGTGAATCACTATCATCGTGAAGAACGTCTAGAACTATCAGGAACATCAACCGCACCCATTCCATTACGCCTTGCGCTCAAGGATCGGACTAAGCGATCGTTTCAATATCGTCTTACAGTGGTAAAAGACAACCAACTCCGTCAAAGTGCTTTCGTTTCGACTGAAGAAACTCTGATTGGTGTCTCTGATGTGATTTGACGTGAATGTGATGCGTCTTTTCGCTTCGTTATTCACTCGCCCCGTTTCGCTGTGGTTCTGTGAATCGCAGCGATTTTTATAACTGAAAATTTGCGATCGCAATTCATAAATCGCTGATCGAATCCTACGATCGCATTTCCATTTGTCCGCTGAACGAACGCTGTACGATCGCATTCACTCTGCTAAGCGATCGACGAGTTAAACATTACGTCAGCGCGGTTGATAGTGCGGTGTTTTCCTGAATCTATGCCAACACATCTAAGTACCACCACCACCGCTCTGCGGAAATATCTTGGGTTCGTCGCATTGCGGCTAAATCTACAAATTGCGAAAGTTCTAGCAGCACTTGGGGGGCTTGCTGAATCAGGCGGCGATCGGCTTGGCTGAGTTGTTCCTTTTCTAGGTCAGAGAGGGTGGATTCTACCGCTAAAAGGCGATCTCGCATCTGTAACATCTCTAGTTGTTCAGCACCGCTCGCTTCTGGAAATTCTGTACTCACCGTGTACTGTTCGAGTAGAGGATTCATCACAGTTCTCCTAGTCGTCCAACATATGAAAAGTGACGATTACAGTTCCATCTGTCCGCTGAACGGATGCCGTGCGCTCATCGAATCCGACACTCGATCACATATTGCTAAAATTGAGAATATAGTTGATCAAGCTGGATTGATCTTTTCTAGAGCGCCTTCAAATGCTGCCAAACTGATTAAGTCCTTTTCGACTAGCGTCTTCCGAACGCTTGCTAGATGAATCGCTCGAAGCGGCTCTTGAAGTTGATAGGCAGGAAAAATGAAAATGGTATCAGATGCTGAATGTTGAAAAACTTTTTGTGTCCCTATAGTTTCACACGAAACAAAGCCCAATCGGAAAAGCAGCTTCTCTAGATCCGAAAAAGTGATGATTTCAGGTTTCATGACGAATGATCTCCTGACATTGTTGGAGGACTGCACTTTTGTAATCAGCAAACTTCTCGATCGCAGTTTTATTTAGTATATTACACCTTTTGAAATGAACGGTGTAGGTTGTTCCTATACCTGTAAGTTCAATATCTTGCTGCTGAAAATAAGCTTGCAAATACAGCCAGTAGGCGATGTCCTGCTGAGCACTGTACAGAATCAGGATATAAGGCATTGGTTCTTGTAACCAAAGTTCTAAATCAGATCGTTTTACCGTAAATGAGATTGTTTCTTGGTCACTTAATAAATTAATTGTATCAGTTGCTTTTAGCTGAATATAGATGAATCCATTTTCGATTTCTCCTTCGATGTTATATGTGGAAATAATTAGATCTGTTCCATAATCATTAACAATTCTCTCAACGGAATAGCCGCACTGTAAGATTATGCGTTCTACGTGATTGGCACTGAGATCTGCAATGATGTGCTGTCTGGTTCTACGTTTTTTGACCATGTAAATTTAACGATGATGCGAAATCGCGTTTTTAGTATAAATCTCAACGCGATTTTAAAGCGATCGCAAGTATCAACAAGAAGCGGTCACATCCCCAATTCTCTAATAATCTGATGGAATCGCACTTCACAATCCACTGATTGAATCCCATGATCGTATTTCCGTTTGTTCGCTGAACGAATACTGTGCGATCGATTTTCTATTTTTGGTTGTGAATCGTTTCATTCACAAGAAATATACTCAAAGCTAGAAATTGACTTAGGTGCTGAGCGGGTTCTGATGGCTCAAAAAGATAGTGTGCAAATTGCGATCGAGGTGAAAAGTTTTTCGGCAGCAAGTGTTGTGTATGAGTTTCATCAAGCGATCGGGCAATACATTCATTATCGGATGGTCTTGAGGCAGATTCAGCCTGATCGAAAACCTTATCTGGCAGTACCGAGTGAAATTTATCAGCGTTTTTTCCAGACTCCGTTTTTTCACGATAGCCTAGAGGAGAATCAAGTCCGATTGCTATTGGTTGATCCAGATTTGGAAGAGGTGAAGCAATGGATACCCGAACCCCTATAAATGACGCAGGAGATCCGCTTGAGCAGTGGATGAGCGATCGACGTTATCGCAATATTATTTTGGGTGTGTTGCAGGAAATTGTGGCTCGATTCCAGTCAACAGACTCGGTAAGAACTGTTCCAGTCTTTGATGAAGCTCACAACCAATATCAGATTTTGGAAATTGGCTGGGATGAATCTGGCAATCGCATCTTTCAGCCGATTATTCATCTAGAGTTACTAGAGGGCAAGATTTGGATTCAAGAAAATGTGACCGATATTGACTTAGCGAAAGAGCTTTTAGAGTGGGATGTGGATGCGTCAGATATTGTGTTGGGATTGCATTCTCCGAGTTTACGGCGGTTCAGCGAGTACGCGATCGATTAGTCCGGTTTAGGACGAAGCGCAAAGAGATCGATCGCACTTCACAATCCGCTGATTGAATCCTATGATCGTATTTCCATTTGTCCGCTGTACGATCGCACCAGTGCCTTATTCTGTTTGATTAAAGAAGTCTTCTACTTCTTCAACAGATGCGTTTAAGAGTTGAGCAACGGTAGAAACTAACTCTGGATCTTGAGTGGTTTGGTAGAACTGAGCGAGGTTACGGAGGGCAATACTCAAGCCATGTTCATCGTTAAACTCGGCAGTAATCTCAAGGTCAAGCATATAATTCGCTTTTGCTTCTTCAAGTTCACCTGTTAATTCTGCAACTTTGCCAAGTTGGTAATACGTGCGGGCTTGCGAATAGCGATCGTTGTATTCCACATAGACTTGCAATGCTTGTTGATAGTTGATACGGGCTTCCTCATACTCCCGCAGTTTTCCGGCGATGATACCTAACTGATAATACGTCTCAGCTTGGTTATAGCGATCGTTGTGTTCAACACAGATTTGAAGTGCTTGCTGATAATTGTTCCGCGCTTCTTCATACTCGTGTAACTCTTCAGCAACTCTGCCTAGATGATGATATGTACTAGATTGGCTATATCGATCATTGAATTCAATTTTGATTTGAAGTGCTTGCTGATAATTACCTCGCGCTTCCTCATACTCGCGTAACTCTTCAGCAACTCTGCCTAGATGATGATATGTACTAGATTGGCTATATCGATCATTGAATTCAATTTTGATTTGAAGTGCTTGTTGATGATTACCTCGCGCTTCCTCATATTCACATAGCATCTCGGCAACGATACCTAAGTGATGATATGTGCAAGCTTGGCTATATCGATCATTGAATTCGACAAAAATCTTTAGTGCCTGCCGAAGATTGTTTCGCGCTTCCTCATACTCATGTAACTCCTGAGCAACATTGCCTAAATTGTGGTGTGTACTAGCCTGGCTATATCGATCATTGAATTCAATTTTAATTTGGAGCGCCTGCTGATAGTTATTTCGCGCTTCCTCATATTCATGTAACTCCTGAGCAACTCTTCCCAACTGGTCATATGTACGGGCTTGTGAATAGCGGTCACCTATTGCTTGGTTAGCTTGAAGTTCTTTTAGATAGCTTTGCTTTGCTTGATCGTACCGTCGCGTTTTTAGATAGCAGTAGGCAATCAGATTAAGTGCAACAATATATTCACGATTTTCAGCCTCGGTTTTCCATTGTTGTGGGTATCGTTCAATTGACTGAGAAACTTCTTCCGCAAGTGCTAATGCGCTCTGAACGTTGTGAATCAGTTCAAAGTACTTATCTAAGCAACCAAAAATCAAAATGCTTGCTTGTTGCTTCAAACAGATTTGCAAAGCGCTGTAAAGATTCTCATACTCCAATTGACAGAAAAAGATTCCTAACTGCCGCTCCTGTGCATCTTTGGACTTCATCAACTGATAGTAAAAACCCGCCAACCCTAGATAGTGATTCTTAAATCCTTCACGCAATGCCTCGCAAGTTACTTGACCTTGCTCAGCTAACCTCGTTTTGAGAAAATACGGAAACATAGGCTGAATTGAAAGCAATCGCGGTTCATTCTCAAACAGCGAAGCCAACAATCCCCAATTGATTGCTCCCTGTACTGCTGAATCAAACTGCTCAAACGGATAATTCTGAAAGGGTTCGAGCTTCTGCAACTCCTGAGCATAATTCCATAACACGTCTCGACGAACAAACCCACTAAACGGAGCCAAACACAACAGCAACTTCTGCGCCTCCTCCGACAAATTGCTGTGCGAATACTCCACACACTTCAAAATACTCTCCGTCCGTCCCCCCACCCGATCGAGTCCCACATCCCCAAAATCCAAACCTGCCAACACCTCCGCTACCGTCTGACGCTTCAAATTCGCCAGCACCACCTCGATCACCAACGGATACCCCGCCAACAGCCGCATCAACCGCTTAAACTCCCGATCCGCCAAAATCGCCTCACGTTTAACCCGATCGACAACCTGTCGCGCCAGCACCAACTTCGCCAACTGAGATCGCGCCTCTTGATCCAACCCGCGCAACTCATAGCGATCGCGATACACCAACTGCAACCACGCCTCCCGCCCCCGCGATCCCAGCAGCACTATCGATCGACCCCCCGCAATCCGCGCCAAAAACTCCCGAATCTTCTCCTGTTCCTCCAGCGGCAACGTATTCGGAATCGCCAACGCCTCCCCCGTCACCGACTCTAAATTATCCAACATCAACCCACACCGCCGCGATCGCAACACCTGAATCAGCCGCCCAATCCGCGCCTCTCCCCGCATCGCTTGCCACTGCCGCATCTCCCCATCCGGCAACATCTCACCCGCGATCGCAAAACTCATCTGCTCCAGCGTCCAAGCCCGCGTGTCATAGCCAAAATAAAACACGCGATCGACAAAACTCGTCTGCACCCACCATTCCTGCAAATACCGCAGCAGCGTCGTCTTCCCAGTGCCGCCCATTCCCTGAACCAGCACAACCCCATGCCGCAGCAACCCCTTCTCCAGCTTCAAAATATCCAAATCCCGCCCCACAAACTCATACGTCACCCCCGCAAACCGATACTGAGTCGCCTGCCGAGCGTAATACGCCTCCTGTTCCGCAAACGTCATTTCTCTCAGGTGAAACTCGATCGCCTGATTGCCATACACCACAGGCAGCAACCAATCTTCGAGATCCTCTTCCTGATTAAAATACATCCGCCGTTTTTTATGCTCGAACAACTCCCGCCGCCCCGCTCGAAGTGCGATCGGCAATTTCTCCCCCGCAAACATCTCCTGATACACCCGCTGCATCAGCACCTTTGCCGCATCAACCGTGACGCCATACCCCATCGCCACGACCATCTGCATCCCCGCATCCATCAACCGCGCCCCCAAACTGGTTTCGCGTTCATCCACTCGGTCTTGCTGTACCTGCTTGCCCGACTGACACGCATTCAAAATACACACCGGAATTCCCCGCCCCTGTAACCGCTCAGCCAACTCATCCGCCATCACCGGAACCGCCTGCCCCGCCGCTTCTCCCTCAAAAAACAGAAACGCCTTCACCCCGTCATAAGCTGCCACATCTCCCAGCCCGTACCCCCGCTGAAACGTATAGTTCTCCGTCCCATGCGAATAACTCTGAAACGCCTCATAACTCATCAATCCGCCATGCAAATCAAAATGCACGACATGATAAAACCCCTCCGGCTTCGCTTCCAAATGCCGCACAAACGCCTCATACGTCCCCGGTCGCACAATCTCCACATTCACCGCCAATTGTGCATCCCGAATCGCCTCTACCATCGGTCGCGAAATCGTCCGATATCCGACATCATTTTCTTCATTCGGTCGCGCCGTCATAATCAACAAATTCAGCACCGTTGAAGGCTCAACCCGGATCAAATTCGCTGCGCCCCGAATCCGTCGCTGTCTCACCATCACACAATCGATCGACAATGGACGCGCCATTTTCGGATCTTGCATGGCTTCCCAGTGCAACCCCTGAAACTCTGGATCTCCCGCAATCACAATCTCCAATTCACTCAGCTTCAAGCTTTTGTAGAGCACATAAGCATCCGCATCCCGGAACACCTGCCGAAAGAGCGCTTCCCCATACGATCGCACACTGTCCGCCGCCCGCTTCGCGATCGTGCTATCTGAAAACGGAAACTTAATCCACTCCTCAAAGTACCATTCCAAAAGCTGCTCATCTTGTTCCACAAACGGATCGCTCACTGTAATCTCAAACTGTGAACCCGCGATCGACACGATCGCATTAAATCCCGTCGTTTGCCGAATCTCGATCGTCTGCATAATTTCAAACAAGTATAGCCTTGTAAAAAGCTACACTCATCCTCTAGCATCTCCGGATAGACAAACTCCGATCGTCAGAAAATCTTTATGCCAACCTTTCCCACTCCCGAAGAGATCAATCAGTTCCGTCAATCTCCTGCTGCTGATCCCGAAGTCTTGCAGCTTTTAGAACAATCCCAAGACTTTGAAGCCACCTTTGATCAGATTTATGGCGATCGCTATGGTGAACCTCGCAGCTTCGAGAAACAATCTCTCTGGCACATCTTTCTCAAACGCGTCCAGCAAGAAGTCTGCGGTGAGAATGACAGTCTTCGCAGCTTAATTCAAGGCGCGAAAAAGAACCCAGCAAACGCAACGCTAGTGACTGGAATTATTACTGCTTTAGTCAATCTCTCTGGTGTTCCGTTACCGATCGATTCTGCGATTGCAACCGCGATCGCGCTCTACATTCTTCACATCGGGATTGATGTTTTTTGCGAATGGTCTTCGCCAGCAACTTAAACCGCTAAGCTGAGAACTGATTGTTCAATTCATTTTCCCATGCCGTCTTACTTCCGCTCCAGTGTTGATGCAATGACCGGGTACATTCCAGGTGAGCAACCCAAACCCGGAACTCCAATCATCAAGCTCAACACCAATGAGAATCCCTATCCACCGTCACCGAACGCGATCGCAGTTCTGCGCCAACTCGATCCCGAATGGCTCCGACGCTATCCTGATCCCTATGCTAACGACTTCCGACAAGCCACCAGCGAAGCCTTGAACATTCCCAAAGATTGGATCATGGTCGGGAATGGGAGCGATGATATTTTGAATGTGATTGTGCGGGCTTGTGCGGAACCTGGACGCAGTGTAGTGTATCCAATGCCGACCTATGTTCTGTATCGGACTTTGGTCGAAATGCAAGTTGCCGATCGCGTTGAAATTCCCTACAGCGAGAACTATGAATTTCCGATGGATGAACTGATTGCCGCTCAAGGAGCAATTACGTTTGTTGCTTCTCCAAATAGTCCTTCTGGTCATGCGATCGCACTTTCAAATCTAAGACATCTTGCCTCAAAACTATCCGGTGTTCTCGTCATTGATGAAGCTTATGTCGATTTTGCTGAAGAAACTGCTTTAGCATTAGTGCATGAATTCGAGAATGTTTTGATTTTGAGAACCCTATCTAAGGGATATTCACTAGCAGGATTGCGGCTTGGATTCGCGATCGCACAACCTCAATTACTCAGCGGATTGTTCAAAATCAAAGATAGTTATAACATTGATGCGATCGCGACATTAGTAGGAACTGCTGCGATGCAGGATCAAGATTATAAAAATGAATGTGCAGAAAAAGTGAAGCGATCGCGCAAAACATTAGCACTGGATCTCAGACAGCTAGGCTGGAAGGTTTGGGACTCTCAAACAAATTTTCTGCTGACTCAACCTTCTAGCAATGCAGAAAAGATTTACCTTGCATTGAAAGAATGCGGCATCCTACTTCGATACTTCAAACAATCCCGATTAGACGACAAACTGAGAATTACTGTAGGAACCGATGAACAGAATCGCAGATTGATCAAAGCATTAAACAACGTTTTGTAGCCAATACATCTTCAGCCCCCTTCAGCGGGCTTCGCACTGTCAGCCCCGAATTCCATTCCGGGGCGGGTCAGCAACGAAGCGAATCGAACATTCTTCCAAACCACACCGACGATAAACCTCTAATAGTTCGCTTCCCAGTCGATCGCTATTAAATCTCTCCAGTGCAGTTCGTTTTGCATTTTGCCCCAACCGTTCCCGCTCCTCCGGCTTCTGAATCAACCGAATCATTGCTTGTGCGATCGCATCCACATCTTTTGGAAGAACCGCGATCGCATCATATTCCGGGGTGATTAACTCCGCCGCCCCACCCGCATAAGAAACAATCACCGCTTTTCCAAAAGACATCGCCTCAGCAATCACTAACCCAAACGGTTCAGGCTGAGTACTCGCATGAACAACAATATCTAGAGCTTCATAAATAGCAGCAGGATCAGACTGAAACCCAATAAATTGAACAAATCGATCGAGTCCCAATCGCGCTACTCCTGCCTGAAGTTCCGCGATCGAGTACTGTGATCCCTGAGTTTGATAAATCGGAGCACCCACAATCAAAAACTGCATTGGAACCCCAGGCAATTCACGCACCACCTGAGCCGCCGCACGCAAAAAGACATCATGCCCCTTCCAACGTGCGAAGGTTGCGACTAGACCAATCTGAACTGTTGAATGTGTAATACCAGATTGATCTTTTAGTGCCACAGATCTTGGTAGCCCCCTAAATTCCCCACGAGTGGGGGACTTTGAGTGTAAAATCTCCTTGGAAGTCAGAACCGTTACAGGTTTCAAAGTCTCCCAGAATGGGGGATTTAGGGGGCGAGGATTTGTAGCATTCACAGATGGATTCGGTACAACGGAACGAATCAAGCAAGGCGGAACCGCATTGTAAACTACCCCGATCGGTACACGAGGCAGTAACGATTTTGCATCCTTCGCAACTGCGTTTGAAACTGCTATCGCATAAACCGCCGAAGATTGTGCCCACTGCAAAATCCGAGCAACTACGGGACGAGATTGATAAAAATCATGAATATGCCACACGATCGGAGCTTGAATTCGCGGTAGTGCAGCTAATAGTAAATGCGTTTTAATACTGTTCGAGTGAATTAAGTCAGGTTGAATTTTCTGAATCAGACGATGGAACCGTTTTCGATAGTCGAGAAACTCCGGGAGTGCGAATCCAACTTTTAGTAGTAATTTGAACTTCAAAAAGCGCGATCGTGCTCCACTATCGCCAAACCGATTAATCGGCTGTGGTAATGGCAAGCAAACAACCGTTACACCGAGCGCTTCAGCCGCTTCAATCAATGCTCCATGTGTCCCAACGATTAGAAAAATTTCTAATCGACGATCGAGCTTTCTTAAACTATCAATCATTGTAAGCAGTACCCGTTCTGCCCCTCCGATCGCGCCAACTGCATTGACAAACAAAAGTCTCATCGTCTAGCTCCCCAATTGCAGATAAGCCTGCCGAATCGTTTCAGCATGTTTCTGCCAAGAATACTGACCCGCAATCTCTAGCCGTCGCGATCGTGCTGGAGCTTGATTTGGATCATTCAGTACTGTCTCGATCGCGTTCACCCAAGCTGAAATATCCGCAACCGGACAATAGACCGCTGCATCTTGCGCCACTTCTCGAAACACAGGTAAATCACTCACAACTACGATCGCGCCACAAGCCAAAGATTCGATCAGCGGCAAGCCGAAACCTTCCGCTTCACTGGTTAGTAAGACAACTTCCGCCCGACGATACAAAGCTGCGATCGTAGAAGTTGGAAGATTCTGTAAATGAATGGTTTTTGATCGAATATTTAACCGATCGAGTTGCTGATTCTGCTCGTCTGTCCACTCACCACTGACTTTTACTAACTGCAATTCAGGATGATGTTGGCTCAACTCTGCAAATACATCAAGCAGCACATCAATCCGTTTACGTGGAATACAGCTTCCAACATGCAGAATAAATGGCGATCGGATCGCTTTTGGCAGCAATCCATGACGCTTGATCGAAAACTCTGGCGAAATTCCGTAAGGTGCATGAATTAAGCGATTGCAATCGACCAATCCATAGTGTTCTAACTGTTGTCGAACCGCTTGAGTCGAATAAAAGACGATCGCTGCTTTTTGCAATCCATCGAGAATCCGCTGTGACATTGCTCGATACCAGTGCGGGCGGGGTTCTCGTTCAGGTTCAACCAGCGATCGAAACGCATCAATATCATGACAGTAGACACCCGTTCGACCCGCAGGTAATTCATGCACTAATTGAGCATAAGTATGATCACAAACATGAAACACATCGAACTGATTCGAGATCTTTTTCAAATAGTTCGGATAGTCCCAGAATCGATTGAGTAAGCGATCGCCATTAAATGCAGCTTTCCGAGTTCCAATCACAGGAAGTCGTGTAAATCGATGCTGGAAGCTCGGACAAATCGAATGACGCTGAGAGTGGTCGTTGAATTGCCAATGATCAATCAACATTCGAGAACAGACATCCATACTGTGCCACTGCTCTTCGGGATAATCACAAACAACTGCAACCTGCATATCACGACTTCTGAGAACAGATAAACCAAACTTGACTACTCACAATTCCGTTCAATCGATTAACCGGAGAAAAGCAAACTTCCTCGATCGTGAAATACTTTTCAACTTGCAATCGACAACGCTTCCAATTGAAGCCATAGTGTGAGTGCTGAGGTGAATCGGGCAATCCATAGATTGGACGTTCAACTACAGTGTTTTCAGTTGAAAAGATCATTCGCAGCGCATTTGATAGCGAGTAAGACTCATAATATTTGTACTCACTCAGTCCTCGCCAAGCTGCTAGAGTCCGAAACACCAGTTTAATCAAGAACGTTAGCCCCGTTTCGATCGGGACACTAATGATGATTTTTCCTTGCGGCTTACACAATCGCTGAATATCCTGTAGTACCCCATCTACAATAGGTTCTGGACAATGCTCTAACGTTTCCATGCAGACAATGCGATCGAACAATTGACGCACTGTGTTTAGCTCCGATGTGAGATAGAAACGGGCATTGTTGATCGTACTTAATCTAGCTTGGCAATCTTCAATCTGATGACGATTAATGTCTGTTCCAACAACATGAGCAAAACGAGGAGCAATCATCGTCACAAAAGTTCCATCACCACAACCATAATCGAGAAGATCAAAATGCTGTCCTTGTCCAATCAGCTTTGCAGCGGCTTCAAACCTCGATCGATGTGACCAGGAAATCACTGAGGATTGGCATTCTAGCTGCTTGCGATAATAGTGACCACGGGTAGTTTGCTTCATGACTTGTTTAGGCAAATAAGCGATCGTAGTAAATCGTGTAGTCAAGAGTTGTAGACCGAGTTTGGAATCTAATCTAGAACTGACCACGCAGCATTCTCTCCAGAATTGGCGCTCAGATCGGTAAAGCTAAGATATAACAATCCCAGTCGGTCTTTAAGACTGTCCTCGGTTTGGGCAATTTTACCAAACGTGAAAATACGGAAACCTGAACTTTTCTACATTCAAGCTACCTGAGATTACGCAGATGCTAACTCAATCTTCTGAGATCGTCATGATTGTTCCAAAACTTCCAGCCGCGATCGATGGTCTTGGAGATTACGGATTTCAGCTTGCTCAACAGCTTGAACAGGCTTACGGCTGGAAAACTCGATTTATTGTTGGTGATCCAGGTTGGAGGTCGTCTGGAGCCTCTTCGGTCAGCTCCATTTCAGCGCGATCGTCAGAAGCATTAGTTACATTACTCCCCACAACAGATACCCCGATCTTGCTGCATTATGCAGGTCATGGATATGCAAAGCGAGGATGTCCACTCTGGCTCGTAGAAGCGCTAACACAGTGGTGCAAGGCTGGAGGTCGCTTAATCACCATGTTTCACGAACTTTATGCAACTCGACCGATTTTTAGTAGCGCAACGCTAACCAGACATTTTCAGAAACGATTAGCAGTGAAGCTAATGACTTTGAGCGATCGCACTTTCACAAACCGCCAATCTTACGCTGAAAAGATTCATCACCTCAGCCAAAAATCCGCGATCGTGCTCCCTGTATTCTCGAATGTAGGAGAGTGCTTGTACCCGAAGCCTCTAGCCGCTCGATCTCGCACTCTCGTCATTTTTGGTAGTCCTCGCTCACGTCAGGAAATTTATCAGCAATCAAGGCTCGAACAGATTTGTCATAGGCTTAAGATTGAAACCATTATTGATATTGGAGCCGCGCTCAGTGTTGAGTTAAATCAGCTTGGAACTATCTCAGTTCAATCGCTAGGTGTGCTGCCTGCGGAGAAAATCAGCGCGATATTGAGCGATGCGATCGCAGGAATTGTGAGCTATCCAACCGCTTTTCTAGCCAAATCAGGCATCTTTGCGGCTTACTGTTCGCATGGCGTTCTGCCGATCGTGATTTCATCGGACTTGAATCATCAAGATAGATTAGAGGCAAATCATCACTACTGGTGGATGCTGTCGCCTGCTCCAGAATCGATTCAAGCGATCGCAACTTCAGCACACAACTGGTATCTAACGCATTCACTCCAAGTCCACGCAGAAAAATTCGCTCAGTGCTTTGAAATGAATTCGGTAATCTTGCCCAACTGTTAAATGTCCTGTGGAATCAGTCCGTAATTTTACTGGCGATTTTATACGGAGTCGGCTTTAAGCTGCTCGTGACTCGATTCCGTAGTTTTGTCATCATGAACACTAAAGAGCTTACCCTTGAAGCGGGTCGCCTTGATCGACAGTATTGGAAAGACCTCTGGAGATACAGAGAATTAATGTATTTTCTGGCTTGGCGAGATATCTTAGTTCGTTATAAGCAAACCGCGATCGGGGTTGCCTGGGCGTTGATTCGTCCGTTTCTTACGATGGTGATTTTCTCGGTGCTGTTTGGTGGATTAGCAAAGCTGCCCTCTGAAGGTGTACCGTATCCAATTTTAGTGTTCTCAGCGATGCTTCCCTGGCAGTTTTTTGCAAGTGCATTGAGTGATTGTAGCAGTAGCCTGATTGCGAACTCAAACTTACTTTCTAAAGTTTATTTTCCTCGATTAATTGTTCCGGTTAGTAGCATTATTGTTAGTTTTGTTGATTTTATGATTTCTGGAATGATTCTGCTCGGCTTGATGGCTTGGTATAATTTTGTTCCAGATTGGCGAATTTTGACCTTGCCGTTGTTTATTGCGATCGCATTTGGAGCTGCGATCGGAGCCGGATTATGGCTCGCCGCATTGAATGTCGAGTATCGGGATTTTCGCTATGTTGTACCGTTCTTGGTGCAGTTTGGTCTCTATGTTTCGCCTGTTGGATTTAGCAGCAGTATTGTTCCTGAGCAATGGCGGTGGCTCTATTCGCTTAATCCGATGGTGAGCGTGATTGATGGATTTCGCTGGGCGATCTTGGGTGGAAAAACGACGATCAACATTCCTGGATTTATTTTGTCTCTCACACTCGTTTTATTGTTGTTTTTGAGTGGAATTTGGTACTTCCGCAAAATGGAAGAGTCTTTTGCGGATGTGATCTAAGGAGTTCCTTGTATGTCTAATCCAGTCATTCGAGTTGAAAATTTAGGCAAAAAATATACTCTGCAACATCAACAGCAGGGACGGCAGTACAAAGCATTGCGCGATGTGATAATGAACCGTCTTCGGAGGGAAGCGCGATCGCAGTCTCAAGAGGAATTTTGGGCGCTTAAAGATGTATCGTTCGAGATTCAACCGGGCGATCGGGTGGGCGTTATCGGGCGCAATGGTGCCGGAAAATCAACGCTACTCAAAGTTCTAAGCCGTATCACGCGACAAACTACAGGTAGAATTCAGCTCAGGGGACGAGTCGCAAGTTTATTAGAAGTTGGAACCGGGTTTCATCCAGAGCTAACCGGACGAGAAAATATCTATCTCAATGGTGCAATCTTAGGAATGAGCAAAGCTGAGATTCAGCGCAAGTTTGATGAGATTGTTGCATTTGCTGAAGTTGAGAAGTTCCTAGATACACCTGTGAAACGCTACTCTTCAGGAATGTATGTTCGATTGGCGTTCGCGGTTGCCGCACATTTAGAGCCAGAAATTTTGATTGTTGATGAAGTCTTAGCGGTAGGAGATGCTCAGTTTCAGAGAAAATGTCTGGGGAAAATGGAAGATGTTTCAAAGCGAGAAGGGCGGACAGTATTGTTTGTCAGTCACAATATGGGAGCCGTTCAGCAATTGACAAAGACTTCGATGGTTCTGAATCAAGGTCGTTTGGCATTCTATGGTACTAGTGAAGAAGCAATTCACTGTTACTTAGAAACCTCGATCGATCGATCGACTCGAATTTATGAAGTCGATCGCGCTCCTCGAAAGTATTTGGATCTGCCTCGCAATGTTGAATTCGTCCAGCTTGAGATTGAAAACTATCCGAATAAAATCATTCCCTTTAATGCAGATATTCATATTCGGATTACGGTTCGAGGGAATGAATCGATCGATTCATTTCGATTTAGCATGACAATCTTTCGCGCCGATGGATCACCTGTCGGCAGCTTTTTCAGTTCTGAGATTCACTCAATTCAACAAGGGCAAGAAGCAACATTTCGCCTAGAACTCCATGATCTAAAACTGGTTCAGGGCTTATATCATGCGGGACTGGCAACAGGTATGGGTCATCCAGGTATAGGACATTCAGATTTTGATGTGATTTTAGATGTGTTGCACTTTGAAGTGATGGCTCCTGAAAGCAATGATGGAATCTGTGCGACTTGGACACCCGGATGGGGATCGATTCGATTTAATTCACCAAAGGTTACACAGGTATCGTAGTGATGAATCCAGTACAAATTCCGATGCAGTCAGAGTATGACTATAGCTTGTACTACAGACATTGGCATGATGAGAGCGATCGATATGCAGAACAAATGGCAGCCGCCCATTGCTATCAGTTACAGCCTTTAATTCAGGCTTCTCAGACTGATCCCGCGATCGACATTGGTTGCGGCATGGGATTTGCAATCTTAGCGCTTCAAAAACTGGGATTTACTTCGGTGACTGGAATTGATACCGATACCCAGCAGATCAAAGCTTGCAAAAAACGAGGATTAGCCGTTGAGCAGGTGAGTAATACAATCGCGTATCTTGACCAATTTCCTAATCGGTTTGGATTAGTGCTAATGCTAGATGTATTAGAACATATTCCAGTCAAGCAGCAGATTGCAGTCATTCGATCAATTCATGCCTCACTAAAACCCGGTGGGCAATTGATTTTGCAAGTTCCAAATGCAAATTCGTTGATGGGTGTCCGCACTCGGTACATGGACTTTACGCATTGTTCGACGTTTACGGAGCACTCCCTTCGATTTGTCTTGTTAAACAGTGGATTTAGCCAAGTCGATATTGGTGATGCACACCCAGCAAAGCGACCGTCGCTGAGACTCTGGAAACAAATCGCACGCCAAAGAATGATTCAGTTTCTACACCGATCAATAGTTCGGGCACTGTGGCGGCAAGTCTTAACCGCAGAATTCGGAGAATCTGCTAAGCAGATTCCGATCGATATCAATCTTCGAGCGATCGCATTTAAAGAACTTACCCAGGTGTAATTCATTGAACTATGCAGCTTACTCATTCACTGGTTTACAGCTTCGATATTTTTGATACAGTCCTGACTCGAAAAGTTGGTGATCCTCAAACTGTGTTTCAACGCTGCGGCGATCGAGCAATCGATCGAGGACTTCTTCAAGTAAGTTCCAGTGTTTTCCAAGCTGCACGAGTCGCTGCCGAATCGAGAGCAAGAACGATTTACAATGCAGAAGTAACGCTGACTGAGATTTACAGTGAATTGAGAAATTCGCTCAATCTATCAGGAGACCAAACCCAACAGTTACTCAAGCTTGAACTCGAAATCGAAGCAGAACTAATCATTTCTGTTCCTAGAGCCAAAGAATGGATTGAACAAACTCGTCAGATTGCATCTACGATCGTCTTTACTTCGGATATGTATCTACCGAAAGCCTTCTTAGTTGAGCAACTCAAGCGGTATAGACTTTGGCAAGAGCACGATCGATTGTATGTCTCTGGTGAAGTGAGAAAATCAAAGTCTACTGGAGAACTGTTTCAAGTCGTTCTGTCAGACCTGAAGCTTCATCCTGAACAACTGATTCACACCGGAAATAATTATCACGCTGATGTGCAAGCCGCAAAAGCGATGAAGGTTGCAACCGTTTTTAAGCCTGATGCCAATCTGAACCGATTTGAACAAATTCTGCAAGACCAAAGCGCAAGTACAGATGGAGAATCACCACTTTGGGCGGGTGCTTCTCGATGTGCAAGATTAGCTCATCCTGCTTCGTCGAACCATAGTCAAACCGTTCGAGAAGTTGCGGCTGGCATTGCTGCACCTGCGATCGTAGCTTATGTTGCTTGGATTCTACAATCTGCACAGCAAGAAGGATTAGAACGGCTGTATTTTTTGGCGCGAGATGGAGAAATCTTACTGAAAGTTGCTCGTTTATTAGCGCCTCAAATTAATCCAACGATCGAGTTGCGCTACCTTTATGCGAGTCGTCAAGCGCTCCGACTGCCAGCCATGACCGAGATCAACGAAACTGTTTTGGATTGGATTTTTGAGCCGAGTACGATTTTGACGATCGAAGCGATTTGGCTGCGCGTAGGACTACAGCCCGAAGACTTTGAACCAGTTCTAACAAGCTGGGGATTTGGGAGATCGACTTGGCAGAGAAATCTATCTGTTGCAGAGCGTGAGCAAATGCGATCGCATTTCTCAAGCTGTCAAGAAATTATCACTGCAATCTCAAAATCGGCTCAGCGAGAACGGGCAATTCTACACGATTACCTGACTCAAGAAGGGGTGTTATCGACTCAGCGCTGTGGAATGGTCGATTTGGGATGGCGAGGAAGCTTACAAGCAGCATTGGAAAAAGTACTTCAACCAATCACATCTCACTTCCCAACCTGGTATTACTTTGGATTTTTAAAGACGACACCCTTGCAAGGTAAAAGCTACGGATTCTTCTTTGATCATCTCAATCAGTCGGGCTTTTACTCGATCACTCATTGCGCGATTCCGATGATGGAAATCTTTTGTGCGGGAACACATGGAACCACGCTGAGCTATCAACGAATGATTGATCAATCCATCTCACCTCGATTAAAAGAACACACAAATACGATCGTGAATGATTGGGGATTACCTGTCTTACAGGAAGCGGTTCTTGACTTCACTCGCGCTTTGATTGAGAGTAACGTCGAGCTATCGAATCCAAAGCTATATCGAGAAGCGATCGCAGCTTCGTTTACAGCATTTTGGTATCATCCCTCAAAGGCGGAAATGACTGTATTGGGTAGTTTTCCCTTTTTCGATGAGCCGAACGAACAATACTATACACCTTGGGCATCTCCAGTTCGCTTGATTGATGTGTTCCAGTTTGCAATCGGGCACCGATCAGATTACCTGCCGATGTCGAGTTGGCAAACAGTCAGCATGGCACAAAGCTCAGGACTGGTGAAATTCTTGTTGCCCATTGTTCGCTTTTTCAGATACGGATCATTTAGAGCGGCTGAAATTCCTAAGTATGTTCACAGAGTTTGGTACGCCTTTTCACAAGCGATCGCATAATGGGAGCATTCCGATTTTGCAGCGTAGCTTTTCTACCCACACCCTAACCCTCTCCCAGGAAAGGGGACAAGAGATTTCTAGCTCCCTCACATAATCACCTATGAATCAACTTCTTGTTAGTGTCATCATCTGTACTCACAATCCACGTCGAGATTATCTCGATCGCGTTCTTGAAGCACTGAAACAGCAAACGTTACGCCAAGAACAATGGGAACTGTTGTTGATCGATAATGCCAGCGATCGCGTTCTGGCAGATGAGATTGATTTATCTTGGCATTTTCAAGCTCATCACATTCGAGAAGAGCAACTCGGATTAACGCCTGCACGATTGCGAGGAATTCGAGAATCACAGGCTGAGCTTTTGATCTTGGTCGATGACGATAATGTGTTAGCACCGAACTATCTAGAAACAGCACGAGACCTTTCCCAGCAATGGACGATGATCGGGGCTTGGGGTGGGCAAGTTTTACCAGAGTTCGAGGAACAATCACAAGCCTGGATCAAACCTTACTGGGGAAACTTAGCGCTAAAAGAGTTAGACGCAGATCGATGGGGCAACATTCCGCAGAATGAATTTCTTCCTTGCGGAGCTGGAATGTGTTTGCGTCGATCGGTTGCCCAACAGTATGTCAAATTAGTTCAAGCACAATCGATGCGAATGCAGCTCGATCGTAAGGGCAAATCATTGATGTCTGGTGGAGATACAGACATTGCTTTTACTGCCTGTCACATGGGACTAGGAATCGGAGTCTTCAAAGCGTTGATGTTGACCCATCTCATTCCAAAATTCCGACTTCAAGAAGACTATTTGCTACGACTCCAAGAAGCGATGTATTATTCTGGCATTGTGATGCAGGCAAACTGGGGAAATTTACCGGTTAGAACTTGGCGGACTCGATTCGCGGGCTATGCTCGTCGATGGTTCATGGATGCTCGATCGCGTCGTTTTCACGATGCAGCTCAGCGCGGAATTGATGCAGCTCTGAGAGATCTCGCTCAGATGCAGCTCAAAGATTCCTGAGTCGATCGAACATTTTGCTGATAGATGTGCATCAATTGAGTCAAGTGATGATCGAGGCTAAACTGCTCGATCGCGTACGCTTGTCCAGTTTCTCCGAGTTGTTTTGCTAACTGCCAATCCTTTGCTAATCGCTCTAGACTGTGGGCAAGTTGTACAACGTCATTCGGCTCAACTAACAGACCATTGACTCCATCTCGCACAACTTCAGGCATCCCACCAACACGACTCATAATCAGTGCTCTCGCCTGCGCCATCGCTTCAAACGCAACTGTTCCACCAGGTTCATGCCAGAGCGAAGGATAAACGACTGCGCGGGCTTGAGCGATTAACTGTTCAGTTTGAGCTTCATTTAGCCAACCGTGCAGCGTAACGCGATCGCACAATCCAAGGGTGTCAATCTGCTGCTGAATTTGTGCGGCTTGATTGCCCTGTCCAGCCACATCGAGATGAATCGGAACAGAAACTTGAGCAATCGCATTGAATAGCCAACTCAAGCCTTTTTCAGGGGTGAATCGTCCCAAAAACACAAATCGAGGAACTCCCACCGTTGGAGGTGAACTGGGTTGAAAAACTTTCGGAGCAAACAGATGCAGAACATGAATTGATGAAGCATCATAGCCCACTTCAACCAGCCGATCCTTGAGAAACTGACTCACGACGATCACAGGCATCTGTGATAAGACTGGTCGAATTTTCGCGATCGCCTGAAAATTTTGAATCAGTTGATTTGGGCGAATACTACCACAGCGATCGAGCAAATGTCCCTGTAAGCAGCCCAGTACACTATAAGACCGATTACAAGGCTGATTCGATTGTTTTAGAAACTTACTTGCACTGGGACAGTAAGGTTGATGTCCCTGAAGGGTGCGAACTGTAGCAAACTGACGCGGCGGTATCGTTGTCACTTCACCGTGCACATGCAGAATATCCAGCTTTAAGCGTTTCGCTTGATCGTATAAGTCAGGCTCACTGCTTACTAAAATGGGCTGCACCTGCTCATTCTCAATTCCAACACTGGCATTCTGTGAGAAGTAGTAGACTGTGTGCCCCAGCGATCGCTGGGCTTGTCCGATGCGACGAATATAAGCAGCGAGTCCACCCGCTGCCCAAATATCTGACTCATAGTGACCAATGATCATAAAGTAGCTACCGATTGATGCAAGGATTGATAAAGTTTTAGTCGATCGAGGATGGCTTCCCAATCTCCAGTGGGCACAACATAACCATTTCTGCCTTCCTGCACAAAGGTTTTCATGCCTGTGTCTTCTGTAACGACCACAGGAACTCCGCAAGCGAGAGCTTCCATCGGTGCATAAGCGAACCCATCTTGATAGGAAGGATGCACATAAACACTGGCACGCTGCAAATGAGGCAGTGGATCACCCGGAGCAATCCGAATGCGTGAATCTCGCTGTTTCCAAGCTTCAAGGTACTTTCGCATCCCGTGAGTCGTCGATCCACCGACTAGAATTAGCTCGGAGTTACGTCCTGGAAGACGCGAGAATGCTTCAAGTAATACAGGGATTCCTTTAGTAACGGTTAAGCTACCGCAGTACAGGACTCGAAAAACGCCATCTTTGTTATGTGTAGATGCAGGCGTAAATCGTGAGTGAACCGGAAGGCTGACCGTTCTTAACTTTGATTCTGGAATTCCTGCTCTAATAAATGATTGATATGAGTAGTCAGAAGTAACATAAATCAAATCTGCCATTTCATAAGCTTGCAGCGTTTTGCGGCGTAGTGCGTTGTTTAACCAACTTGGCTCAATTCCAAATGCTCGAATTGCTTTTAAGTTCTGAATTGCAACATGATTGATATGACTTGTATCAGCTTGGAGCGAGAGAATGCGGTATTCTAGCTCACGAGCGCGTTGAAAGGAATGAAGCGCTTGTCCTGCACCGACAATGTTGAGTTCATCGCCCGGAGAAAGCACTGCGGCGACAGCACGATCGAACCAATCATTCGCGAAATACGTCAACCACCCTAGATCGTACCGGAGCGGTGAGTATTGCATGAGAAGTTGTTTGCGCTGGGAGACTTGAACGTTTCGACCGAGCGAATCATCTAATTTCGGACGAGGCGTATAGTACTCAGCCAGCGTGTTTTGCGATCGCGCTTCTTCAACAATGAATGAAAAGTGCTGTCCTAATCCGCCAGAGCCATAAGGTGCAGAGCAAGCGACTGTTTTTCTCATAATCGTTTCCTTCTAAACAAGTACAGAAGTAGGAGTTTCGATCGCATCAAGCATCTGTTTTGCCATCTCATCCCAGGTTTCGCGTCGAAGTTTGCGCGTGATTTGCGATCGGATTAACGCTTGATAATGATCTTGAGAATTGCTCCAATCCAATAGTTTTTTCACCAGTTCAATAACCGTGACTTCTGATAACAATAAATTGCGACATTCTGAAGAATAACGTTCTGCAACGCCAGCCGTTTCAGTCACGATCGCTGGAATTCCACAGCATAAAGCCTCATGAACGCCTAATCCATAAGCCTCATATCGAGTTGGAGCAACTAAACAATCAGAGGCGCGTAGCAAATCGGGGACATCAGAGCGGAAACCGAGAAAATGAATGCGATCAACTAAGCTCGCATCCATCAGTTTTTGCTTCCAAATCGGTAACTCTGCTCCACGCCCAATGACGAATAATTGAGCCTTCCAAGCTGGAGTTTGACAAAGCCGTTTCCATGCTTCAAATAGCACATCAAACCCTTTTCGTCGATCGCTTAATGCACCGATGAAAACTACGATCGGACAATCAAGCGGTAAATTTAACTGCTGTCTGAGCGATCGGATTTCTTCAGGCGCGGCAGGGTAAAAAAGAGTTGGGTCAATGCCGTAGTAGATCGATCGAACTTTAGAAGCAGGCGCTAACTGATGTTGAACTAAGTCCGTTCGGGTTCGCTCTGAATTCGTAATGATCAATTGTGCTTGCTGCAAACTGCGCCGTTCCGCCTGACAAAAATATTGATGCGTTACTGCAATTTTTGCCCGTTGCAAAGTACTGACTTTCGATTCTGGCTGATAGGCTGCGTGAACGTAATGCACCCAGTTCACGTCTCCCCAGGAGCAGTTCCCACCGTTCACTAGAACTCGCCCTCCTCGCTGGGTGATTTGTCGCGCCCAGAACTGTCCTACTCGATCAATGAAAAACTCACCCAGAAAATTCGAGTTCGCAACCTTAGGAACCGGATGCCACACCACATTCGGATAGGTTTGAAGTTCAATATCAATCCTGTGAGACACTAAATGAACTTCTGCCCCTTGACGAGCCAGATAATCGGCTAGAGCATAGTTTGCTCGATCCATGCCCCCAGTTTTGATAAAATCGGCTGCAACTAAGAGAAAAGGCTTCATTTTTCCCAGCTTGAAAGAACAGTATGAGAACGACGTGCCGCTACAAACAATGCGGTATTGATCAACCAGAACTCCATCCCTGCTTGACTCATAAACAAGGGATAGCCAAAAGTAATTGCGATCGCACCCATGTTATACGCAAAGATAATTCCTGCCCAAAGTTGAAGCGGGGAAAAGCGATCGCTAATCACGCGCCACACTCCACAACAAGCAGCAATAATCGCTCCTGAATAAGCAACGACTAAAGGAATACCGCCATCGAATACCCAACCTGTCCATTGAATCTCTGCCCATAGGGGATACGTAAGAGGATTGTAGTTATTACCAAAGTAATCATTCATCATTCCCCAACGTCCCAAGCCTGCACCGAACGGATACTTGGGGATTAGATCAACGATCGTTTCTTCAAGAAATACACCTCGGTTTTGATAAATCACCGTATCGGGAGACTCTGCCAATAAGCTGAGAAAGCGATCGCTTAACATTTCACCCCCAATTCCCACTGCCCAGTGTGTTGTCGCGATCGCAAGAACAATCATTGTTCCAGCCATTATTGCAACTTGCCCAAATCGCTTTAGTTGAATCAGCACCAACGCGATGACCAGCAAGCAAATCAGCGAAACAATCAATGTCGATCGAACCTGAGAAAGATAGATACAAAATAATCCGATCGGCACACTTGCCGTACTAATCAGCCGAATCACTAAATTTCGAGCTTGCAGCGCAATTCCCGTTCCAAGCAGAAGTGCATAAAATCCAGAGATTGCAGCACTACCCGGAGTATCACTCAATCCTGCTGGACGGTAGATATATGAACCATTCGCAAGGGTAATTTTGAGTTGATCACCTCCGTACTGTCCTTCCTCGATCACAGAAGAAACTGCAAACTGAAACACTTCAGGATAGTAAACCTGAAGCACACCGACGATCGAACTCAGCGTGTGAAATCCCCAGAGTAGATAAATCAACCCGTAGAATCCTTCGTCGCTAAGCTTCAGACGACTGACCCAAAATAAGGGAGCCAGAATCGCTAGATACATCAAACACTGAGCGAAACCTGCGGGAAGACTGCTGAGATAAGGGTGCCAAAAGAACTGGAGCAGCATGATACAAAGCACTGCGATCGCCCAAGGTTTAGCCGGATGTTGAATTCCCGTTTTGGGAACCTTCCACAATAGTCCCAAACTCAATGCAAATGCACCTGCTCTCATTACAATTCTGAATCCTGAAATCTCAGGAAACAGCAGTAAGATTTGCAGAAGAAATTGTACGAGAACAAAAGCGTGAAGCCATGAGAATTGAGGAAGGCGAAGCCGCCAAGAAGATTGGGGAGCCTGGAGCGATCGCATTTAACGCTGCCTCCTTTCTTGTGTTAAACACTGCCATCCCGTACTTTGTAAACGTCGCTGAGCGCGTTCTGGATCGCAAGTTGCTAAAAAGCTTGTCGGGAGCCAGTTGCTCCGGGGAACTGAAGTAGTAGGATCAACTAAAGCAGGTCGCCAAAATTGTCGATCGATGCGCCAAATCTGATAGCCATGAGCTTCGAGAAATTCCGTTACAGGTGTCGGATAAGCTCGATGTTCTTCAAACACACAATCTCGAATTCGTTTTTCTCGTAGAAGCTGTTCCGCTCCCTGAAACACTTGAAGTTCATGTCCTTCAACATCGACTTTTAACACATGAATGACTTCAGAAAAATGAGCATCTAAAGTCGTCGCTTTGACCGAGAACTGAGAAGATTTATCAGAAACCGTTTTCTCTGAAATAACAGCCGCTAATCCTCGATTCGTGGCAAAAGCAGAATCGATCGCGAGTGTAACTTTACCTAAATGGTTAGATACTGCGATCGCACACCCTTCAATTTGAACATCATGCCATTGTTGGATGTTGTACTCAAGCTCTGAAAAAATTTCTGGATGAGCTTCAAACGCATAAACTTTCCCGGTTGAAGCTCCAGAAACACGAGCCGCAAGCAAAGCTGTCATATATCCAACATTCGCACCCACATCAACTGCACACTCACCTGGGTCAGTCAAACGCCAAAGTGTTTCAGTCACAGGTAAATCAACGACTCCCAAAGTTGTTAAGATCCGACCGTGTTCCTCGTGAGCACGAACTCGAATCGGCATCTTCCAGGGAAGGACAACATTGATCCATTCGTCTACTGTCTGAAGATGGCGATGTTGCAATCTCTGGAGTAGCTTGTGAGGCTGATAGTAGTATTCAGGCTTGAGAAGTCCCAATAGTTTCATGTGAATGATTCAGAGTGTGTATTCCAAGCAGTTTTCCTTTCAAGTTGAGCCAGCACACGCTGCAACATTTCATTGATGATGACATTGCTGATTCTAAGACTTTGTTCTGCGCGAGTCATCGTGTTCATGAGTGCGATCGCTCAAAAAATTACACGGTTTCCACAACGTCCGAATTGTAGTTTCGTCGCACATACTCATGGTACTTGTGCGCTAGGTGAGTTCCAGGTTTGAGGCAGTTTGCGACGATTCCCAGAACCGGGGTGCCTGACATTTGCAAACCTCGGAGGGATTCAAGCAGCGCAGTTCGTCCGGTGTTTCCTAAACCAACAACGAGAACACTTCCATCGGTTTGACCTGACAAAATCAAACTATCAGAAAATCCCAGAACCGGAGGCGCATCATAGATCACCAAGTCGTAATGTTCTTTTAGTTCTTCCATCATTTTCTTCATCTTGTTAGAAGACAGCAAACGACTTGCATCCATTTGAGGTTTTCCAGCCGTTAGCACAAACACATTTTGCTCGATCGGCGATTGTTGGATCAGGTGATGAACGGAAATATCAGAAGTCAAATACTGGCTTAATCCTTGCTCGTTGGTGACTCTGGCATAGGTATGCAGCTTAGAGCGATATAAATCAGCATCAACGATTAAAACTCGCTGTCCCATTGTCGCCGCAGCTAATCCCATATTTAGCGCAACGGTCGATTTACCATCGCTTGCCAGTGCCGAAGCCACCACGATCGATTGAAGGGGATTCTGCAAATTTGCCATCGATAAGCTGAGATTCAAGGTGCGAAACGCTTCTCGGAAAATAGCTGCATCTTCGCTTAAGTCGATCGAGAACGTTTGAGCGGATTGCGTCGAACCTTCGGAAGCAGCGGGTAAGTTCCGCAACGATGCCATTGCGGGTAAGCTAAATTCGCTCAAGTTCTTGTAGAACGGAATCACGCTCAACAGTGGAAACTTGCTATCGTGCTTCAAGTCTTCAGCAGAGTACAGAACATCATCGAGCTTATCGACTAGCAAGCCAGCCAGAACACCGAGAAATAAGCTACCGAGCAATCCTAAAGCCGCACTCTGAGGAATCGACGGGAACACAGGCGCAGGACGTTGAGCAGGAGCCGCGATAATTTGCCAGGGTTGAGTATTTTGAGCCGCTTCGATTTGTAGACTTTCGCGATTGGCGAGAAAGCGATCGAGACTATCATTGGCGACTTTCAATTCCCGCTGCAAGTCCACATTCTGACGTACCAGTGCGGGGATCGTTGTCAAACTCGATTGAAGTTGCTGCGCCGTTCCAAGCAAGGATTGATTTTTTGCTTCTAAGGCTTGAATTTCATTGCTAACGGTTACAAGCTGGCGATTGAGTTCGATCAGGGTGCCGCTTAAATTGCCCTGAGCTTGCTGAATTCCAGTTGCGCTTAGCGTGCGTTTAGCTTCCCGCTGCATCTGAGCCAGTACCCCATCTCGGCGTTTGATTAAGGCTTGAACCGGAGGAGCATCAGGAGTCAATCGCTCAGTATTAATTGAAATTTGGGTTTCTACTTGCTGAAGCTGTTCGCGTAGGGCTTGAAACGTTTTGGATTCGCTTAGGGCAGAAGATGCGATCGCAACTTCAGGACTACTTCCCACTTGCCGTCTAAGCGTCGCGTAGAGTGCTCTTGATTCTGCTAATCTCGCCTGAGTTGCTTTTTGTTGCGACTCGATTTCTCCGCTCATCTTGATCAAATAAGCAGCCCGATCTTCAGGGTTCACAATCTGATTCTGCTCTCGAAACGATTCGAGCTGGCTCTGGATCTGATTAACGCGACTGTACAAATTCGGCAACTGCTTCTCAACAAACTTAATGCCCTGCTGTAAATTCCGGCTTCTCAGTTGCTCACCATACTCCAGATAAGCTTCAGACAGCTTTTCTGACACTGATAAGCCTTGATTTGCATCATTATCGAGATAGCTAACCTCGATGATCTCAGTTTCTTTCAGCCGCGTCACTGAGAGATTCATTAAAAACTGATTAAAGGTCAGAGACGGATACTGTTTTTGCAGTGTCTTAAACGCAGGTTCTAGAATCTGAGCGCTTCTGAGTACTTGAATGAGGGTGTTGTAATTTGTGCCAACTGTTTGTTCGTTCAGGGGTAGGGCGAGTTGCTGTCCCGCATTGGATTTGGTCGGTTCGATCAGTAACCGAAACGTACTCATATAGACAGGCTTACGAGTGGTTGACCAAGCCATCGTTGCTGTGAACAAAATGAGCGCGACTGTGCCGACAAATATTTTCCGCCGTCGCACCACATCCCACAGTTTCTTCAGGTCAAGCTCCGATCGATGTTCTGCACCTTTGAACCTAAGAAATTGCAGGGAGTTCCCCGTCTCTTGACTTAGCTCGGATTGATACAATTTTGATAAGGGATTATTACTCATGCGACTTAGAAAGGGTAATCCGTGATGTCACTCGCGCACATCTGCTGACACGTACACAACTTCATGCAGTTGCGCTCAGTATTTCATGCCCTTTCTATTCGAGAGTCCGTAAGAGTACTGAACCTTGAATCTCGGCAAACACTGAGAATCCAGAGATTTCACAGAGTATGAACTTTGCTGAATCGCTTACCTTAAATCAGCCTGCACATCATTTCGGTTCCCTTTTGTATGAATGATGCTTTCAATCGTCTAGCGTTTCGGCTTGGTCTTGCCCTGACTATGACTGTACAACCTACTCTAGTGTGGGCACAGACTCCGATGCTGCCCTCGCGTACTCTCCCCTTATTGCAACCGCAGCTATCAGAAGCAGGAACTTTACCTGTTGATAGTAGCTACAAGCTCGGTGCAGGGGATTTAGTCCGATTGGATATTTTTGATGTTCCAGAGTTAACGCTGGAGCCGCGATACACGGTGTTATTAGATGGTGCGCTGAATTTGCCCTGGGTGGGTGGAGTATCAGTGCAAGGATTGACGCTGGCGCAGGCTTCAGAGCGCTTGAGAGAACAATATCAGAAGTATGTGCAGAATCCGGTGATTACCGTCAGTCTGATTGCACCGCGTCCTTTGAAGATTGGCATTATTGGAGCGGTGAATCGTCCCGGATCTTACATTGTGAATACGATCGGGAGTGAAGTCACTCAGGCAAGTCTCAGCCAGCGGAGTACGACAGAAAGCGGAAGTCAGTGGCCCACCGTATCTAAAGCGATTCAAACCGCAGGCGGGATTGCACAGTTAGCCAACATTCGCGAAATTGAAGTCCGTCGCCCACAGGCAAATGGAACCACAGAAAAGCTTAAAGTTGATTTGTGGAAGTATTTGCAAGCGGGAGAACTCGCACAGGATATTTCGCTTCAGGATGGCGATACGATCTTCGTGCCGACTGCGATCGCGATTGATCCCACTCAAGCCAACCAAATCGCGATGAGCAATCTATCGCCAGAGCAGATTCAAGTCAATGTGGTGGGTGAAGTGATGCGTCCGGGCGGTGTGGGAGTGCGCCCCAATTCAACTTTAATGCAAGCTGTTCTAGCGGCAGGGGGCGTTACTCCAGGACGCGGCAACAAAGCGAAGATTGAACTCGTGCGATTGTTGCCGGATGGTCGAGTCGATCGACGAGAATTTAAGTTCGATGTAACCCGCGGATTAGATGAAAGCTCGAATCCTGCGATTCATCAAAACGATGTGATTGTCGTCAATCGCAGCAATACTGCAAAAGTGTCTGATTTACTTGGATCAATTGTGAGTCCGATTACAGGAGCATTTGGATTGTTGCGATTGTTGTTAGGTAATTAAATGCGCTATTGAGTTGAGTTGAGATGAGAACTCCGATCGTTAAAAATCGGAGTTTTTCTGATGTTCAGCTTAGAGGGTGTTTGAAAAGCATAAAAAGCCTTTTCGCTTCGATTGCATCCCGCCCTGAAATGGAATTTCGGGCTAACCGTAGAAAGTCTACTGAAGTAGACTCAGAGGCAGTTTCAGGTTCTTAGTCCATTTCTAATGGACTTTCGCCGATTAGCCCGAAATTCATTTCAGGGCGGGACGCTGCAACAAACGACAACTTTTCAAACATCCTCTTAAGGAATAAAAGAAATTGCGTTATCAATCTACCGTGGTCACTATCTAAAATTACGCATATTCTTTTAATCCATTTTGTAGAACCCGCACATCTACGTAGCTCCTAAAAAAATAATCCTCAGTACAATCCAATCAACAGAATTTCAACACTCACCCTACTTGCAATGTTCCCATAGCAGATTTTGCTGTGTTTACTTCGTGCCTGCTACAACCTGCTTGTCTGTGCCCACATTGTGAAATCGCATTCTTTCTATGTCGTACACCCAAACCTCAGATCGCCTTGTCCCATCTAACCTCCGGGTGACCAGACGAGATCCCGATACACCCTTTCGTATCTGTCATTTGTCGAAGTATTATCCTCCTCAACCGGGAGGTATCGAAACACATGTCAGAGCATTAGCCACTTCGCAAGCTGCATTAGGCGCGAAGGTTGATGTGATTTGTGTAAATGCGTGTGATGAAGAAGGTAGAGAAGCAAAGCGGACAGCAACGGTTGAAGAACTCGATCGCAATGTGCGTGTGATTCGGTTAGGGCGCATGGGAACATTGGCGCGATTTGATGTGTTTGGAGCGTTTTCTGAGTATTTTGAAGCAAAGGGCTTTGGCTATGACATTGCACATTTACATGCCCCGAATCCTGCAATGGCGCTTCACTGGACACTGGCTAATTCTACGGTTCCATTAGTTGTCACACATCACAGCGACATTGTGAAGCAAAGAGTTCTCAAGCATGTCGTCAGTCCGTTGTTAAATCATATCTATCGTCGAGCGGCTCGAATCTTAATTGCAAGTCCGACTTATTTAGCGGGATCAGATTTTTTGCGTCCCTATCGAAATCAAGCAGAAGTGCTGCCGTTTGGGATTGATTTGTCTTTGTATCGGCAACCGAGTGCAGCGGCGATCGCTTATGAAAAACGATTACGATCGCTGTATCCGGGTCCAATCTGGCTCTGTGTCGGGCGGCTCGTTTACTATAAGGCTCTACACATTGCGATTTCAGCATTAAGAACGGTTCCAGGGACATTAATCATTGTGGGCAAAGGAGAATTGGCGGATTCGCTGCAAAAACATGCGATCGAGGTTGGAGTCAGCGATCGTGTGGTGTTCAAATGGCAAGTGAGTCAAGATGAACTGATTGGTGCCTATCGAGCTGCGACTGCTTTATGGTTTCCTTCAAATGCTCGGAGTGAAGCGTTTGGTTTAGTGCAAGTGGAAGCGATGGCAAGTGGATGTCCGGTGATTAATGCAGCGATTCCGAACAGTGGTGTGACTTGGGTGAGTCGCGATGGACTCGAAGGATTTACTGTTCCGATCAATGATTCAAGGGCATTAGCGGATGCAGCAAATCGATTGTTGCGTGAGCCTCATCTGCGGGGGAAATTTGCGATCGCATCTCAAGCACGAGCCTTACAGTTTGATCAAATGCTGATGGCTCAAGAAAGCTTACGGATCTATGAGCGTGTGATCTATCAGAAAGATGTGCAGCCTGTTTTAGTGTAGGAGTCGCAATGAGAATTCTGCATCTGTATGCTGGAAATTTATTCGGAGGAATTGAGACGTATTTAGTGACGCTGGCAAAAACGAGCCTGCCACAGATGCAACATGAATTCGCACTTTGCTTTCAAGGGCGATTGTCTTCAGAACTTCAGCAAGCAGGCGCGATCGTACATAATCTCGGTGCAGTACAAATTCGCCATCCTTGGACAGTTTGGAAAGCGCGATCGCAACTCAAAGCACTGTTACAGCAAAAATCATTCGATGTTATTATTGCTCATGCTTGCTGGGTACAAGCCATTTTTGGATCAGTGGTGAAGGCTCAGAATTTGCCTTTAGTGTTTTATGCTCATAACATTGTTTCAGGTCGGGAATGGTTAGAGCGATTAGCAAAGCGAATTGTTCCTGATTTAGTCATAGCCAACAGTAACTATACTGCATCAACGCTGAACCATCTTTATCCAGAAGTTCCTAGTCGCACTGTTTATTTCCCGGTGCTGAGTTCGCAATGCTTAGATTCAACCGTTGTCCGGCAGCGGATACGATCGCAGTTCCAAACGCCCGCAGATCGAGTGGTAATCGCCCAAGTGAGCCGACTTGAAGAATGTAAAGGACATCGATCGTTGTTGGTGGCATTGAGTCAATTAAAATCGATTCCAGATTGGGAGATGTGGCTCGTAGGCGGTCCGCAACGTGCACAAGAGCGAACTTATCTCGCTTCGCTACAAAAGCAATTAACAGAATTGCAGCTTGTCGATCGTGTTAAATTTCTCGGTCAGCGTTCAGATGTGTCCGAACTACTCGCTGCCGCAGATTTGTACTGTCAGCCTAATCGTCATGCAGAGTCCTTCGGAATTTCATTGATCGAGGCGCTATATGCAGGATTACCGATCGTGACAACTGCGATCGGGGCGGCACCGGAGATTGTTGATCAGAGTTGTGGCTGTTTGGTGCCTGCGGGAGATAATTCTGCGATCGCGCAAGTGTTAGAGCGATTGATTACCGATGCGAGAGAACGCGATCGACTCTCTCAAGGGTGTCTCGATCGAGCAATTTCACTCTGTGATCCAGTGCAACAACTGAACAAGCTGTATGAGATTCTTGAGCGATCGCTGTTTGAAAAAACGCCTGAGCTATCAACTTTCTAAAAGATTGGGAAAACTACGATCATTGCTTTTTGCCCCCTGAATTATGAAACAATTACTGACAATTGCCCTAACAAGTAGCATTTTGCTCTTAAGTCCTACCAGAGCTTCAGCGCTGTACAATGGCTTCTCAGGACAGTCCCCCACCACCCAAGGATGGGCTTTATCGCCATCTCCTCCTAATGGAACTGAGATTCCTCAGAGTACAGGCGTAGTATTTGACACTAACGGGAGTGGATCGAATTTTGGCATTCGAGACGGGTACAGCCGAATGGGACCTACTCTAAATCCAGACATTGGATTCAATCTTCGATTTGATTTACAACTGCTTCAAGAAGCTCGGAATAGCAACGCAGACAACAACTTAGATGGAAGAGACGATCGAGCTGGATTGAGCATTCTTGTAGTCAGTAATGACAGAGCAAGAGCGATCGAACTCGGCTTTTTTGCAGATCGAGTTTGGGCACAGAATGACGGTGCAACTAAAGCAGATCCAGTAACCAATCCTATGGGAACTCGATTTACTCAATCACAAACAGAATTCGCTGATTTCACGACAAACACTGCCATCAATCGATACGATTTATCTTTTTTGGGCAGCACTTATTACCTTTACGCAAACGGCAACTACACAACTCCGCTGTTTTCGGGTCTTTTACGAGATTACCGCCAAGAAGCGATCGATTTTCCTGGACCCGCTTCTGCTGTCTATAACACTTCAAACTTTATCTTCATCGGCGACAATACCACCTCAGCAAGAGGTAGCTTCAGGCTAAATCAAGTCGAGTTGTCTCCTGCAATCACACCCATTCCTTTCGCGTTCAATCCGTTGTTCGGATTTGGTGTGTTCGGGTTGTCTCGGTTGAGAAAAGCGATCGCGAAGAAATAATCAGCAAAAGAGGCGCAATCTCTCGCGCCTCACTCAATCTATTCATTTGCATCAAAAACTACTTGAGCGTTGTCGCTTCGACCTCGACTGCATCTTCAGCAGGCTGACCATTCACCGTCGTAGTCGTTGTACCCTTTTGAGCTTTTAAGCGATCCATCAGCATCGAAGACACTTCCGCCACCAGCAGACCCAGAATGACCGTATCATCAATCTGTCCAATGACCGGAATCACATCCGGTAACAAATCGATCGGGCTAAACAGATAAAGTAATGTTCCAGCAATAATCAACCAGCGGTATTTCGGGTTGCGAACGAGATTGCGATACCAGTCGTAAAATGGAAGATTCATAGGTTTATTTCCGTCACTCATGCTTTTATGATCTCAGATCCTAAAGGCGCTGTCTTGGGGGGAAAACTGTCTGAAGAAGGGGGAGAAACCGCCATTCGGGTAGAACCTATTGGTATCACGATCGCGCATTCTGATTTAGCGATCGACTATCTTCCCAGCTAGCGCTGGTGAGTCGTGGTTTCCCTTCAACCCAATTTAATTAACGATTAGCAGTTGCGACGATCAACTTCAGTTCCAAGCTGATTGACGATCGCGATTAGATCCTGAACCGCAGTTTCCTTCTTACAAAAGGCATCCACTTTCGCAGTTTGTAGCATCACCTCAGTCTGCGGATCTTCGAGTGATGAATATGCCAAAATCTTGATCTGTGGGTGAACGCTCTTGATTTGCATCGAAGCACTCAGCCCATCCATCACTGGCATCTGTAAGTCCAAAACGATCACATCTGGACAATGACGATCTGCCATTTCAACAGCTTCACGACCGTTGGAAGCGAGACCCACAAGCTCGATGCCTTCCTGACGCTGTAGCGCCAGTTTCAGGCTGAACCGGGTCAGTTCATGGTCATCGACGATTAAAACACGCAACACTTTGCACTCACTAGACAGCATGGGACGGGTAGGGTAGCTCAAATGTAATCAAGAGTGTAACGATGTGTACATTTGGTAGTCCTCTACCGCAAGGATTAACCGAACCAAGTTTAAGGAAGAATTACGTTTGTGAAGAATCGGTTTGAGAATTGCGGTGTAGCGATCGTTGTTTCAATGTGAGAGGGTGTTTGAAAAACATTAGAAGTTTTTTCGCTCTCGTTTACGCCCCGCCCTGAAATGAATTTCGGGCTAATGGTGGAAAGTCTACTTCAGTAGACTGGGAGGCAGTAACAGATTCTTAGTCCTTTTCAAAGGACTTTCGTCGATTAGCCCGAAATTCATTTCAGGGCGGGCTGTGGCAACAAACAAAACCTTTTCAAACGACGTTTGAAATCAGTAATCACGATCGACATCCCATTATTTTTTCCCAACGCCATCACAAAAAAATCAGCGACCCTTCCTATCCAGAGGCGAATCGCTGACAGCAACCGACAGACTTTAATTGATTACATCCAATCTTTCAGCAATGCCTGACGACGAGGATGACGCAATTTTCTCATCGCTTTCGCCTGAATTTGCCGCACTCGTTCCCGCGACAAATCATAAAGCTGACCAATCTCGCTCAAAGTATAGTGCTGACCATCCGTTAACCCAAATCTCAGTTTGATAATTTCACGCTCGCGATCGCTCAAATGATCCAACACCGAATTGAGTCGATCGATCAGCAATTTATGATCCAAATTATCGTTCGGTGCAACATTGTCCGCATCTTCGATCAGTTGCATCAGTTCAGTATCTTCATCGCGTCCCACCCAAGCATGAAGCGATAACGTTCGCTGACTCACATCTAGAACCTGCTCTAACTTATCCTCTTCCATGTCGAGCGCTACAGCTAACTCTTGCTTCGTCGGCTTGCGACCGAGTTCTTGAGACAGCATTTGACGCACTTTTCGGACTTGATTGAGCTTTTCAACCATGTGAACCGGGAGCCGAACCGTTCTTGACTGAGACGCGATCGCTCTTGTAATTCCTTGACGAATCCACCAGTAAGCATAAGTCGAGAACTTATAGCCGCGCTCATAATCGAACTTTTCAGCGGCTCTCATCAAACCCATTGCACCTTCTTGAATCAAATCTAAGAAAGGTACGCCTCTGTTGAGATACTTTTTCGCGATCGACACCACTAATCGCAAATTTGCGCGAACTAATTTTCGTTTTGCACGTTCTCCAGCAACTCCACCTTTCGCAATCTCACGCGCTAATTCAATCTCTTGCGCTTGAGTGAGCAGCGGATACCTTGCCATTTCCCTCAAGAACATTCCAACCGAATCATCTGATAGTCCAAGGTACTCGCTCGCTTTTCCCTTAAATGACTTTGCCAAACCTTCGGGAGTCAAATCCTCAGCTTCAAGTGATTCGAGTTCGGAAAGATCGATGTCACCTTCAGTTACAGCAGCATCGATCGGAAAGGAATCAGTGGGTAATTTAGTTGCCATTTTTGATTACGCTTTGAGGTCTTCAGTTTTTGTTAACGTTGCATCTTCAACTGCAAACTAATGTAATCGAAATGATTCAGTTTGTTCCAACAAATTCAGCGTTGTTTGATTGGTTTTTATGAGGTTTATCGAGGCTTTGTTTATGAATTGAAATATGTCCGTTTTTTCGCTGAAATTCAGTAGGGTCACGGAAGAAAGAGTACGGTGCTAAAGCGTTATAGTAATCGGTTCTCGCTTAAGTAGCGATCTCGAAATTCTACTGAGTTGTTAGCTTAGATTAGCGCATTTGAAGAACGAGATCCGGGAAATTGCAGTGGATTTTTGCAGCGATTTGAAATCTTGATCGTTTCTCCGAAAAATTGCGTAGACCTCTAAGAAAACCTGATCAATTCAACTGAAATTACAGCGGGTTGTCTTTTGTAGAGTAGCTTCTAATACCAAAAATGGCGCATTAAGTTGAAGATTGAGTTGGAAATCGTAGGAGAGTTCTGCTTACTCCCAGATTCTTTCTTGTTTCTTGACAAATCAGGCGAATCGAAGCGTTATAGCGGTACGCAGAACGGTTAGGACGTTCTCAATCTCCGAACCTAAGCGGTGAATGAATTTGACCTCACCCCTCACACCTCATACCTCACACCTTTGCTATAAGACTTGTCGAACTGAGTGAAAATTAACCCATAAAAAAGAGACGAATGCCACCACACTCGCCTCTCTCTTAATTCAAACCCCTTTTAACCCGGCTGCTGTGCCATGTTCATGAAAATCTGCTGCGAACTCTGTTCAGGCTGATCACCTTGAGGCTGACGCTGCACATATTTGCCGTCTGACTGTAGCTCCCAAGCGTGCCGATTGTCCGCCAGCATAATCCCTAGAATCTCTTGCAGGTCTTGAGACAGATTCGGATCATCGACAATCACCACCGCTTCGACTCGTCGATCGAGATTTCGCGGCATCCAGTCCGCACTCCCGATATAAACCTCCGCTTCTCCCCCGTTATCAAAGTAGAAGATCCGAGCATGTTCAAGAAAGCGCCCCACAATGCTAATCACTCGAATGTTTTCGCTGATCTCCTTCACTCCAGGACGCAGACAGCAGATTCCCCGAACAATCAAATCAACTTGCACCCCTGCTTGAGAAGCTTCGTAGAGTGCAGTGATTAGTTTTGGATCGACGAGTGCATTCATCTTGGCAACAATCCGCCCTTGTCCACCGTTGCGCTGATGTTCGATCTCTCGCTCAATGAAGTTCAACATGCGATCGCGCAAATTCACCGGAGCAACGAGCAATTTCCGATAAGACTGCTGCCGTGAGTATCCGGTCAGATAGTTGAACAAATCGGTTAAATCCGCCCCTAGCTCTTCTCGACAGCTAAAGATTCCTAAATCGGTATAAAGTCGCGCCGTCTTCGGATTATAGTTACCTGTGCCAACGTGCACATATCTTCGGATACGTCCTTCTTCACGGCGCACAACTAACACTAATTTGGTATGTGTTTTTAGTCCGACCAAGCCATAAACAACGTGAACCCCTGCATTTTCTAGCTTTCTCGCCCAATTGATATTATTCTCTTCATCGAATCGCGCTTTCAACTCAACTAATACAGCTACTTGAATTCCATTTCCTGCCGCAGCAATCAGCGCTTGTACGATCGGCGAATCTCCCGATGTCCGATACAGCGTCATTTTAATCGCGAGAACATTTGGATCATATGCCGCTTCCTCAATGAATCGCTGTACACTGCGCGAAAACGATTGATAAGGATGATGCACTAACAAATCTTGGCGGCGAACTACTGCGAAGAAGTTTTCATCATGCGTGAGCGCTTCGATCACCGGAACTTCCGTAACTCGTTTCAGCTTCGGATGCGTCACCGGACTCCAAGGCGGATCTTTCAATTCTGGTAACGGTAAATCTGTGAAGGTGAATAAATCCTTCAAGCCCAACAGTCCATCTATTTCATACACATCATCGGGCGTGATTTCCATTTCTTCGATCAACATCGATCGAATCTGCTCCGGCATCGATGAATTAATTTCTAATCGCACGACAGAGCCGCCAACTCGGCGCTTTCTGAGTTCTTCTTCGATCGCAGTTAACAAATCCTCGGCTTCATCTTCTTCAACATCGAGATCCCCATTGCGAGTAATGCGGAACGGGTGATACTCCTGAATGTTCATTCCTGGAAATAGCGCTTCGAGATTATGGGCAATTACTTGTTCGAGGGGAACGCCTGCCCAAACGGTAGCGCGACTTTTCGCGATCGAAGTTGGCAGATCCTGAGTGTCGATCGGCAATTGAATAAATCGGGGCAGAACTTTCGGAACTTTGACGCGGGCGAATAGTTCTTCGTCGGTGACACTATCTTTGATCACGACTGCCAAATTTAGACTGAGATTAGAAATATAAGGAAACGGATGTCCAGGATCGATCGCTAACGGAGTCAGAACCGGAAACACTTGAGATTCAAAATACTCGTGCAAATACGATCGCTGTTCTTGATTCAAATCAATATAGTCGAGCAGATAAACCCCATGAGATGAGAACTGAGGACGCAATGCCTCTTCAAAATGTTGATGCTGTTTTGCCACTAAAGGACGTAACCGCTCATTGATTAAAGTCAACTGTTCTTGAGGAGTTCGACCATCTGGACTGAGTTTACTGACTTTGGCTTCGACTTGTTCTTTCAAAGCCGCCACTCGCACCATGAAGTATTCATCCAGGTTCGAGCTAAAAATGGCGAGAAACTTCAGCCGCTCAATCAAGGGAGTGCGCGGATCAAATGCTTCATGTAGGACTCGATTGTTGAACTCAATCCAACTCAGTTCACGATTGAAAAAATACTGTGGATCGCTCAAATTTGTTTCTACGGGTGCTGGTTTCCGTCGTCGCATTAGAACACCTCATCTTCAATGCCAACCCACCATTCGCCCAAGTTCATGACATCCTGATGGATATCAGCTAATCGCTTTTCATACTCTGCTGGAGACATTTCAGAGCGCTGTTCGTTTAATTTCAACAGTCTTAATTGAGCCAGTAACCAAGGCTTGGTCACATTCTCAGTTTGTTCTAGATATTTTGCGAGTTCGTTGCTATTCATCGAATGATACTAAAGTCGGCGGGTTAGCTTCATTGTTGCGTTCTTTTGGGCATTGTGGGAAGGCGCGATCGAAGTTTTTTGTCAATTTGCGATCGCGTGTAATCTAGCCAACACAAGGTGTGTAATCTAGCCAACACAAAAAAGTGAGGCAGTCGTCTACCTCACTGAATCAGAATGAATTGCCTTATAAGAGGATGCTTGAAAAGTATAGACAGTCTCTTCGCTACGTTATGCTCCCGCCCTGAAATGAATTTCGGGCTAACTGGCGAAAGTCTACTGAAGTAGACTCAGACCAAGTTTCAAGTTCTAAGTCCATTTCCAATGGACTTTCGTCGATTAGCCCGAAATTCTATTTCAGGGCGGGCTATGGCAACAAACGAAAATTTCTTAAACATCCTCTTACAAGCGATGCAGAACCTATGCGGCTAAGTTCTGAGCCACAAAATCCCAGTTCACCAAGTTATCCAAGAAGTTCTTGATAAATGCCGGACGAGCATTTTGAAAATCCAGATAATAAGCGTGTTCCCACACATCCAGCGTTAACAGTGGCGTTTGACCATGAACCAGAGGATTTTCTGCATTCGGAGTCTTTGTCACTTTCAGCGTCCCGCCATCATCGACGAGCCATGCCCAACCGCTACCGAACTGAGTCGCTGCGGCGTTACTGAACTCTTCTTTGAACTTGTCGAAGCTACCGAAAGCCGCATCAATCTTCGCCGCCAAGTCTCCGGTCGGGGTACCGCCGCCACCCGCTTTGAGCGAATTCCAGAAAAACGTGTGGTTCCAGACTTGTGCTGCATTGTTGAAAATGCCAGCCTTCGACGAATCGCCGTACGACTGTTTGATCACATCTTCTAGTGCGATGTTTTCCATCTCAGTGCCTTCCACCAGCTTGTTTAGGTTGGTGACATAGGCAGCGTGATGCTTGCCGTAGTGATAATCGAACGTTTCCGCCTTCATGCCATACGGCTCAAGGGCATCTTTCGCAAAAGGTAAAGGCGCTTGTGTGAATGCCATGTGTTCAATCCTCTCTATTGGGTGTCTGCTGAGCGATTGGCAGAAACATAACTTAACCGTGAAAATTCTATCTCAAAAGCGAGATGAGGATTTGGTAGAAATAAAAAACCTCCATTCACTAGGCATGAACGGAGGCGATAAATCAGGGTGCATCTACCACTCCCTTTTCCTGAAAATTACCGTTGCACTCCGGACGCTCTGGGTGGGAATACTTAAAGCTATGACAAAGTTTTCTTGAACTTTGCGTAACCTTTGAGTAAAGAATGCGTCTATTGATGGAGGTAATCGCGTCTGAAATCCTAGTCTTGAGTCGGTTTTACATCGTCGATCGAGGCAAAAATTTGTAATGCTAATAGACGGATGATCGATTCTTAATTTTCCCTGACCGAGACGGATCGGCAGTGGTAATAGAAACAAAGGGCGATCGGGTTCGGGTGGGGTCAGGTTCTTGGAGGGTGTTCAGTGGATCAAGAGTTCTTTATTTCCGTTACGCCTGTGCGCGGTGACGAATATTGGGTGAGAACGGAACGAGTCTCGCCGGGGGTTCCTTTGGCGGAAGAACTGGTGACCTGGCACGTTGAAGAGTGGCTAGAGCAAGCCCGTCAATTAATGCACGATCCACTGTTGGGAATTTTGCGCGGCAGAATGCGATCGCTCGGTTCGTCCACAGCGGGCAGCGATGCGCTTTCTCCAAACTTAGTGGAACTGGGACAGAAACTCTACAATGCACTGTTTCAGGGCACGATTCGCGATAGTTGGATGACCGCTCAGGGGATTGCTCAGAACCGACGGGAAGGCTTGCGGTTGCGGTTGGGACTAAAAGGCGATCGCTTACCTCGCTTACCGTGGGAAGTGCTTTATGCAGGAGCGCGACCGTTAGCGACTGGAACCGATGTCGTGTTCTCGCGCTACCAAGCGAATTTTGCTCCGATGGGTACGATTTTGCAGCCACACCGACCCGCGATCGAGCTTGATCCAAGTCAACCGCTCAGAATTCTCATGGTCTTAGCGGCTCCAACCGATCAAGAAGTTTTAGAACTCCGACGGGAAGCGCATCATTTACGCGATGAACTGCTGCGAGATGGACAGTCAGACGGCAAGATTGATCTGACAATTTTGGATCAGCCTGGACGAGAGCAGTTAACGCAAGAATTAGAGCAAGGACATTATCAAGTTCTGCATTATGCCGGACACAGCAATTTAGGCATGTCTGGCGGCGATTTATATTTAGTGAGCGATCGTACCGGATTAACCGAAGTTCTCAGCGGTGATGATCTTGCGGGATTGCTCGTCAATAATGGCGTGAGAATGGCAGTGTTTAACTCCTGCCGGGGAGTTTATACCGCGACGGCTGATCCGACGAATGAAACCGAATCGAGTAATCTGACGGATGCCCTTTTGAAGCGGGGAATTCCGGCAGTGTTGGCGATGGCGGAACGCATTCCGGACGATGTGGCACTGACTCTGAGCCGATTGTTTTACCGCAATCTCAAGCAACGCTATCCGATCGATTTAAGTCTGAGTCGAGCGCGTCAAGGCTTGCTGTCTTCCTACGGCTCAAATCAGTTGTATTGGGCATTGCCGATTCTCTATCTGCATCCCGATTTCGATGGATATCTCCAGCCGACCGCGCTCCCGGATTCGTCTTACTTGCTGCAAGATCCACAGCTTGCGATGACGAATTTTGATACGCATCCAACAACGCTAGTCTTAGACGATCCACTCGCACTCGAAGAAGCGGCGGAATTGTTTCCTGATTTGGAATTTGAAGATCCAGAAGATAGCGATCGCCAAGCGATTCTCGAAATGCTTCAGGAAATTCGTGATCCTGAAGACAATCCCTTCTTAAGAGTGAAAATCGATCACGGACAAATCTATGAGCCGATTAGTGCGAATACCGATGAGAACCAGCTTCAAACCTCTGAGGATTGTCTAACGCTGGGTAAATTGCGATCGCAAAATCAGGATCTCACAGGCGCGATCGTGGCGTACGGTCGAGCGATCGAGGTTGATCCTCAATGTGCGGAAGCCTTTAGCGAAATGGGCAAAGTCCTAGAGCAGTTAGGCAGTCCGACTGAAGCGATCGTCGCTTATAAAATGGCGCTGCAACACGAACCCAGTCTGAGTGATGCCCGCCGCAACCTTCAGCGACTAGAAACCGCTCACAATCTTGCTCCCAGTCAGAATTCGGCTCCAGTCCAACCTCAACAACCTGCGATTACTCCGAATTTGCACGTCGAGGAAGTCCGGCTTGAAGAACCTGTCACCGATCGCATTTTTGGCGATCGTAAAAGACTGACTCCAGCCCGTCGCCGCCGTCCATTGATTGCCGCTGGAATTTTAGGAACTGCAATTGCAGCCGTTTTAGGAGTTTGGGTCTGGAGAGCTTCGACTACGCCTTCTCCGAATGAATTAGTCGATCCTATCAATCAAATTATTCAAGCTCCAGAAGCGAACACTAGTCGAACTGGCACCTTAGTCGCAACGGCAACCACAAATTTGGCTGCGGGTGATCTGCGCGTGGGACGAGGCGCGATCGAAGAGCTGCTCAACAATGGTCAAGTTGTCGAAGCAGATAGTGCGATTCAGAATGTACCGCGCGAGAAACTGAGAAATTCCACGGTAAGCTTTTTACGCGGTCGGATTGCGTGGCAGGCGGTTCAGAAAAGACAACTCTCTTACAGTACAGATGATGCTAGAGGCTTTTTTGAAACGGCGCTCCAAGACACTCGAAATGCCCAAACATTGAACGCTTTGGGATTTGTTTACTATGCTCAAGGGGATATCAAGCAAGCCGGTCAGAGTTGGCTCGAAGCAACCAAACTGGCTCAGAGTGCAGGGGCAAAACAAGATGAACTCACTGCACAAGCGGGATTAGCGCTCTTTATGAATAAGACTGCTCAATCTGAGAAAGGCAACACTCGGAACCAACAGAGACAGCAAGCGGTGGCATTGCGCGATCGCGTTCTACGAGAAGCTCCCACTCAGTTTCAAATCAATGCCCTGAGCCAAAACTGGCTATGGGGCGAAGGTGCGATCAAAGATTGGAGAGCGTTATTGGCGGTTAAGTAATCGCTGCGGTTCTCTAGTCGCAAAGTTTATAATTAGTAAACTTGTGATGGTTAAAGCTTTATGGTGCGGTTGTTTAAGCGTGGGTTGCGAAAGCAGATTGCTCGAATTGAAGTCAAGGGCGCGATCGCTGGCGGAACCCGGAAGCGGGTGTTAGAAAACCTGAAAGTGGTCGAGGAGCGAGAATTTCCGGCGTTATTGCTGCGAATTGATAGCCCTGGGGGAACCGTGGGCGACTCGCAAGAGATTTACGAAGCCCTGAAGCGATTGGGGCAAAAGACCAAAATCATTGCAAGCTACGGCAATATTTCCGCTTCGGGTGGTGTTTATATCGGCATGGGGGCGCAGCATATTGTGGCGAACCCTGGAACGATCACCGGAAGTATTGGGGTGATTCTGCGCGGTAATAATATTGAGCGCTTGCTAGAAAAAGTCGGTGTCTCGTTCAAAGTGATCAAATCGGGTCCGTACAAAGATATTTTGTCGTTCGATCGAGAACTGACCGAACCCGAACAAAAAATTCTTCAAGACCTAATCGATATCAGTTATTCACAATTCGTTAGAACGGTTGCTGAATCTCGAAATTTATCCGAGGAAACGGTGCGAACCTTTGCTGATGGGCGGATTTTCACCGGGCAGCAAGCGGTTGAATTAGGAGTCGTCGATCGCTTAGGCACCGAGGAAGATGCGCGTCGTTGGGCGTGTGAATTGGTGAATCTCGATCCAGAGAAAACGAAGACGTATAATTTCGAGGAGAAGAAATCGCTGGTGAATCGATTTACCTCCAACGATCGCTTAGACGGATTAATCGGAGCCTTACCGCCCCTGGTCGTGGGAATGGACTGGTTGGAGTTCGAGCTTGAGACTTGTGGGTTGCCTCTGTGGTTATACCGCCCATAGTCGTAAAGAATGAAGCATTCATCCGGATTCAGACCTTCTCCATTCGTTGATAAGCTAGGTACGGACTAGCAAGATTAGGAGGAACCAGACGTGCATTGGCGAGTACGAGCAATTCGGGGAGCGACCACCGCTTCAGAAAACACGATCGAGGCAATTCGCGAAGCGGTGACGGAATTATTAGACGAGTTGGAGGCTTATAACCCGCTTGACCCGGAGGAAATCGTCAGTGCGACGTTTACGGTGACAAAGGATTTAGATGCAATTTTTCCAGCCGCGGTCGCACGAGAGCGATCGCATTGGGCGAATGTACCGTTGATCGATGTCCAACAAATGCACGTTGAAGGCAGTTTAGAGCGGTGTATTCGGTTTTTGATTCATTTCAACACGCCTGATCCAGAGGTGAAAGTGCATCATCCGTATTTGCGACAGGCGAAAAATTTGCGACCGGATTGGGCGCTGAGCACGATCGCGGGTTCACAAAATTAGAAGCATGAATTGAATGTCCTGTGGGGTAGGTGTTTCACCTGCCTGTCCGAGCAAGATGCCCGTCCCACAATGATTGCAGTTATTCCATTCATCAAAAAAGGGCGGTCACGTTGCCGCCCTTTCTCATATCAGAAATTTACAAGTTAAGCATTCGTTTTGAAATCCGCGCTGCGTTCCGCGAAATATTTGTTCAAAAACGTACTTGCCAACGACAAAATAAACGGTGCAACTAAGAACGAAACCAATCCGTGTGCTTGAAATCCCGGAACTAATGCCGCCGCCAACGTGAAACAGATTCCATTAATCACGATCGAGAACAATCCCAACGTCAATAAGTTAATCGGCAACGTCAACAATGACAAAAGCGGCTTCACAAACGTATTCACTAACCCGATCGCAATCCCTGCAATAATCGCCACCGCAAAGCTTTGAATACTCACACCTGGCAAAACAATATCCACCACGAGCAGGCTCAAGGCTGTGACCAAAGTTGTTAAAACATATCCCATATCGTTTTCCTCGAATTAATAACAATTTTTCTAATCGTGATTGTGGCTTAGCGATCGAGCGATCATCCTCTCCATCTGGGCAGATATTTCAAAGCCCCAAATCTCTTGACGAAACCTGGGGCTTTTGAGCTATTCAATCACTTCAGAAACCTCAGTGGGCTTCGGTTTGGGATGAAATCGGATGCCTAAGAAAATGTCATAAACAAATCCAAGAAAGTCTTCTTTGAGCAGTCCAATCGATTGGGGTGATCCTTTCTCATCCAAAATCGGCTTCGCTGCAAAATAGGCTGCCTCATATTTGTACCAGGGCACAGCGGGCCAAAGGTGGTGAACCAAATGATAGTTCTGCCCCAAAATCAGCCAATTCAGAATTCGACTAGGGTAAACTCTGGCATTTTTCCAGCGATCGCGCTCCTTAAACGGACGATGCGGTAAGTAGTCGAAGAATAAACCCAGGACTAAACCGACGATCGCCAAGGGAATAAACCAGAAATTAAACACGTATCCCAAGAAGTGGAACTGACAAGCGACAAAAATCACTGCTGCTAGTGACAATCGCGCCAAGAACCACTCAAGCAATTCATTTTTCTTCCACAACTTGCGCTGAAAAAAGAAGAACTCGTGATACATGAATCGAGCATTGATGATCCACAGGGGTCCGAATGTAGAAACTAAATGATCTGGATCGTTCTCTGGATCATTGACGTTGCCGTGATGCTGGATGTGGACTCGTGTGAATACCGGATACGAAAAGCACAAGAAAAATGCGCTTCCATGTCCCAAAATGGCGTTCATCACTTTATTCCGGTGAGCGACCCCATGACAGGCATCATGAATCACCGTTCCAACAAGATGTAATGCCACGGTATTCAGGCAAAAACACACCCAATCTACCCACCCCCAACACCAATAACCCAATGTGGTGAGAATCGCGATCGCGATCGATATTAGAAAAATAAGTAGCGTCGGATTAAAATCTCCGGGCGCTCCCACCAACTCCCTTGGAATCGTCAGGGGCTTCACTGCCGCCTCCGACATCACACCGTCTCCTTGCGAATACTTTGCGTAGTATAGAACTTTCAGGATTGCTTTACAAAGCGCAATCCTTCATCTCATTTTTTCATTCAAACGTAAGATTCAGCTAAACGACGAACGTTTCTCCCAAAGTCGTCACTCGATCGCCCTTGACTAACTTCCGTCCCCGCCGCATTTCAACCTGTCCATTGACACGCACTTCACCGGATTGAATCAGCAATTTCGCCTGTCCTCCGGTTTGCGTCATTCCTTGAAGCTTCAAAAATTGGTCTAACTTAATCGTGTCGTCCATAGATTTCGCGTGATCGTGTTTGTTGATCGTAGCTGAAAAAAAGCGTAGAGCCGAACGCCCTACGCTATGGAGAACCGTGAGATGAAACTGTTTAATAGCGATCGACGCTACCTGCATACACGGGTTCGACTCGCAGGCTCACGACTCGCGCCGGACGAACGACCATATATTCGCCCTGCACATTTTTAATCGGGACACTGATGAAATCTTCTGAAGCTGCTTTTGGCATCAGTTCGCCGCTGTACCATTTCTGAAACTCTTGAATCGTCGGGAATCGCACTTCTTCGCGATGTCCCCCTTCCATCATGATGTGGACTGAAAATTCGCTAGGGGTTCTAGGCATCTGAGTTGACTAAACAGGACAGACTCAGTATGGGCAAGGAGTTCTAAGAACTATCAGAAGGGGATGTGCGATCGAGATAAACGTTTCTTCGGTAGTGCTAAATCAGTGGGGAGTAGGGGGCGGTTCTTTTGGTAGCTCCCTACTCCCTACTCTCTACTTCCGATGCTGCTGCGACCAAACGCGAGTCGGCAAGCCCCAAACATAGATGAACCCTTCCGCCGCTTTGTGATCGAACTGATCCTCTGCGCCGTAAGTTGCCAAATCCGGAGTGTACAGCGAATTCTCAGACTTGCGACCGACGATCGACGAATTGCCCTTAAACAATTTCACCCGAACCGTTCCCGTCACGTTCTCTTGAGTCTGCTGAACAAACGCATCAAGCGCAGATTTTAACGGACTGTACCACAAGCCGTTATAGATCATTTGGGAGTAGGTTTCTTCGATTCCCCGCTTGTAATGGCTCACATCTGCGGTGAGCACCAAACTTTCTAAATCACGATGCGCCTGAATCAAAACCAATAACGCAGGCGTTTCATAAATTTCACGCGATTTAATTCCGACTAAACGGTTTTCCACCATGTCGATCCGTCCGATGCCGTGATTGCCCACTCGATCGTTCAATTCGGAAACCAATTCGATCGGGTTCAACACGCGACCATCTAAACTCGTCGGAATGCCCATCTCAAAACCGATTTCAACGTAATCCGGTTCGTTTGGCGTGTCCTCGATCGCTTTCGTCATCACATAAATTTCTTCGAGCGGTTCCGTCCACGGATCTTCTAACGGACCTGCTTCGATACTGCGACCGAGCAAATTTCGATCGATACTGTACGGCGATTTCTTTTTCACCGGGGACGAGATGCCGAATCGCTCTCCATACGCGATCGTTTCTTCGCGACTCATGCCCCATTCGCGAGCCGGAGCCAGTACTTTCAAATCAGGATTAAGAGCCGCGATCGACACATCAAACCGCACCTGGTCGTTTCCTTTTCCGGTACATCCGTGAGCGACCGCATCCGCTCCATATTCAGCCGCCGCATCCACGAGCAATTTCGCAATCAAGGGACGCGCCAGCGCTGTCGAGAGCGGGTAACGATTTTCGTACAGTGCATTCGCTTGAATCGCTGGAAAGGCGTAATCCTTGACAAAGTTCATTTTCGCATCTGCCACCAATGACACGGATGCCCCGGATGTGAGCGCTTTTTCTCGAATCGGGTCTAACTCATCTCCCTGTCCCAAATCCGCCGCCAATGTGATGACTTCTTCAACGCCCCACTCTTGCTTGAGGTACGGAATACAGACAGACGTATCAACTCCACCTGAATAAGCCAGCACAACTTTCTTCGCACGACCCATAAATTTCGGCTCTCTGTAACGTCAGAACAATCAAGTTTACAATTATGCGGCTAAAGTTCTGTATCACACGTCAGAAGTTGCACAGAATTCGAGTTTAAGAAAGATTGCTAGAATTTTCTCCGTGCTCAAAGCATCGGGATCGCGAATCCATCTTCTGACAGAATTTCTGAAACTGTGGAACTCAACTGGGTTGGACTGCGATCGAGGATACTAGGAACGTGCTGTTTGAGGAGACGATCGCTGTGTTTTTGAGTGTTGTGATTCCGACGTACAATCGCAAACCGATTTTAGAAAAGTGCTTGAGAGCGCTAGAAAATCAGCAGTTTTCAGATTACGAAATTGTCGTCATCGATGACGGCTCGACGGATGGCACGGTCGAATGGTTGTCAAAATCCGATGACTTTCCGCACGTCCGTTTATTTTGTCAGGATCACAAAGGAGCCGCCAGCGCTCGAAACTATGGAGTCGAACAGGCAACCGGAGACACGATCGTATTTATCGATAGTGATTTAGTTGTGACCGATGTGTTTTTGCGATCGCACGTCGAAGCATTAATTCAAGGACAAAAGGAACTAGGCAGCGATCGCTTATTTACTTACGGTCGGGTCATTAACACTGCAAATTTTGATGATCCAACTTCCGAACCGTACAAACTGACAGATTTTTCTGCGGCTTATTTTGCCACGGGAAATGTAGCGATCGCTCGTCACTGGTTAATCGAAGCCGGACTATTCGACACTGGCTTCAAACAATACGGCTGGGAAGATTTAGAACTGGGTGTGCGGTTGAAAAACTTAGGATTAAAGCTGATTAAATGCCCTGAAGCCGTTGGATATCATTGGCATCCTGCATTTTCTCTAGATCAAATTCCGCGCTTAATCGATGTTGAAATGCAGCGGGGTCGAATGGGAGTTGTGTTTTATCAAAAGCATCCAACTTGGGATGTGAAAATGATGATTCAGATGACTTGGATTCACCGAGTTCTATGGGGAGTTCTGTCACTGGGTGGATCGTTGAATGAGCGAACACTTGCGCCTGTAATGCGATCGCTCATCAATCAAGGAAAACCCCAACTCGCCGAACAAGTCGCCCGAATTTTCCTCAACTGGTACAACGTCAAAGGCGTTTACGCCGCTTACGCTGAGGTGCAACAGAGATAGATTCACTCTTGCGATCGATTCCCCCTTATCCGACCTCTGACACAATACAAATCAGATCGTTTGGAGCGTTGGTGTATGCTTCCTTCATGGCTTGTCATTGGTATTGTCACATTTGCGATCGCGCTTGGAAGTAGTATCCTTCGCCCCAAAGATGTCAAATGGTTTAATCGATTGCAGCGTCCAAGATGGCTCACTTTTGAAAAAGCGATTCCGTTAATTTGGACAGTGGTGTTTATCTGTGGTGCGTGGTCAGCATACATCGTGTGGGAACGCACCCAAAACTGGGGATTGATGGCATTCTACGCCCTGGTTGAAGCGCTAATCGTCGCATACTCTCCGGTGTTGCTGTGGACGAGAAGTTTACGCAACGGCACGATCGTAGGTGGACTCGGATTTATTTTAGGATTAGTTCTCACGTTCCTCGTGCTTCCAATCTCAGGAATTGCCGCGCTTCTACTGATCCCCTATTTGATTTGGAGTCCGATCGGGACGTACACGACTTGGGAGATGGGGCGACTCAATCCCGAATCGCTTTAAGATGGGAGTAACACTCTCGCCCCTGTGCCCATGAACTCTGAAGATCGTTACACTGATTCTGCTCTCGGTCTGGTTTCGACCCAAAGCTTTCCCGCGATCGTGGGCACTGCGGATATGATGCTGAAGTCCTCTGGGGTGACACTCGTGGGCTATGAAATGATCGGCGGCGGGTATTGTACTGCCGTTGTACGCGGTGGAATTTCAGATGTGCGGCTGGCGGTCGAAGTCGGAGCCGAAACGGTTCAGCAATTTGGGATGAAGGTTTCGACGGTGATCATTGCGCGACCGATGCCGAATTTGGAAACGGTTTTACCGATCGGCAGTAAGCTTGCTGCGATGGTTGGCAAACATACGACGAATCAATTTAGCAATCTGGCTGTGGGTTTGCTTGAAACTCGTGGATTTCCAGCAATGGTGGCGGCGGCGGATGCGATGTTAAAGTCTTCGGATGTCACTTTGACGGCATATCACACGATCGGAGATGGACTCTGTACCGCGATCGTGCGGGGAACGGTGGCAAATGTGGCGATGGCAGTGGAAGTCGGAATGCAGGAAGCCGAACGAGTCGGAGAACTGCACTCGGTGATGGTGATTCCGCGTGCGCTGGATGATTTGGATCAGACTTTACCGATCGCGTCTTGCTGGGTCGAAGAACTTCAACCGCTGCAAATTCCGATTACCGTCAAAGAAGTCGAGAAGCCACGTGTGGCATTGCCGGAATTGGTCGAGTTGCAGCCGCTGGAGTTGCCTGCACAGGTTGAAAGAGCATTGCCTCAAGCACAAGAAGCCCAGTTTGAACCTACAATTGAGGAAAAACAAGCGATCGAGTTTGAACCCGCGATCGAGGAGAAGAAAACCCTGTCTTTGGGACAGCAAGATGCGATCGAACCAGACTCTGAGACTGCGGATCAACCTTCAGAAACAGAGCGAGATACTGAGGCTGAATAGATTGCACAAAAAATCAGAGGTAGATTGAACATCCCTCTGATCTAATTTAGTTCAATTATGCTGCTTAGCAGTAAAAGCTCAAACTAGTCCCACCACGCATAACCGAAAGAGGAAGTGTCGAGACCTTCAGAACCAACAGCAGCTTTCAGAATTGCGGCATAAGCATCAATGCCTTGCTCAGTAGTAAGGTCTTGGCTATTCAAAGCTCTAATAACCTCGCTTTCAAGCATCGAGGGAGCACCAAGACCAGGCACGGTGCCCCAGTTTGCGCTAAGCGTCAAATTTGCGTTATCAGCATCCGGAATTGTACCTGTGACTGTGACTGGGCTAGTAAACATTACGCCTTCAGGTGCAACCATTTCAGCCGAAACCGAGGTGATGAAGCCAGCGGGAGAAGTGCGGGTCATTGCACCGCTAATTGATGCAGTTTGTGCAGAAGCAGGAGCAGCGATCAGTGCAGCTAAACCAGCCACACCAACCAAGGAAATGCTACCTTTCGCAATGATAGATGCAGAACGAGATAAGAAATTCATTGTTGTTACTCCTCAAGCTTGTAAAAAAGATTCAGGTTTGGTCTACACAATGCCTTGTTGTTCAAAGCTTGTATAGTCCTATTATTGGCAACTAATCTGGAAATCCCTATCGCGGGTTCACGTAAGTTAGAGGCTTGCTTAGTTCACTTCGCTTTATAAGTTCGGAAAAAACACATAGATTTTTTTATCACAAAATAATTCAGCCTTAAGCTTAGAAGCAAAAAAGTGAGATGGGCGATCGCCTATCTCACTGTCTTAGAGCATTCAATGTAAGTTGCTAAGCAAAGAAGAATGTCGCTTGATTGCCGATCGCTAAATTCTGATTGATGTTGCTTGAGGTGAAGCCACTCGCCCCGCTTAGAATCATCAACTGTGTTCCTCGACCAAAGCCAGCCATTTGATCACGTAGGAACAAGGTTGTAGTGACACCGTTATCAACGACATCAATGTTCATCGAGCTATCTACTCTCAGTTGATCGCCCCCTTCTCCACGCCGGAAATTGAGAATCGTATCTCTACCATTGCCTGCTGCATAAACCACAACATCGATCACTCGGTCAGTCCCGACATCGATCGTATCGTTACCTTGTCCACCGATTAGAATGTCGGCTCCTCCAAGTCCTCGCAGGATGTCATTGCCTGCTAACCCGATCAAGGTATTGCTCTCGTTGTTGCCTGAGAGTTGATTGCTCAGAGCATTCCCTGTTCCATTTTGAGCGGTTCCAGTCAGCGTCAAGTTCTCAATGTTGTCGCCCAAGGTCCAATTTACGGAGGAACTGACAGAATCTGTACCTTGATTCAAGGCTTCGATCACTTGCTCCAGCAAATTATCAACGACATAACTGTCATTGCCCAATCCACCAATCAGAATATCTGCTCCCAAGCTACCATCCAAAGTGTCATCGCCTGCTCCACCTGTTAAACGATTGTTGCCTGCGTTGCCAGTCAGATTGTTTGCTAGATCATTACCAATCCCATTGATCGAGTCTGAACCTGTCAGCGTCAAATTTTCAACATTCGCTGAGAGCGTGAAACTTACGGAAGCGACAATTTGATCGATACCCTGACCGGATAGTTCAACGATTGAATCCGTCGCAGATTGAACAACATAAGTATCATTGCCAAAGCCACCAATTAACGTATTGGTTCCAGCACCGCCACTAAGAAAGTCATTTCCAGAACTGCCATCTAATCGATCGTTTCCAGCGCCACCCCAAACTGAGTCACTGCTGCCAGTTCCAGAAAAGGTGATTGCCCCTGCATATCCTTGGAAATCGAACTCTTCAAAGTTGCGAATGATGAGTCCAGGAACATTCGTAATCTGAGTCTCAACGTTGGACATATCGACGGTGATCATCGCTGTGCCATTATTCAAAACAAATCGATCGCGACCTTCGCCGCCGATAAACCGATCGTTTTGCTGAATTTGGCTATAGTCCATCGTGACACGATCGTTGCTCAAGCTACCCACAAACCAATCCCGTGAGCTAGTCCCAATAAACGAAATTAAGCCTGCATATTGGCTAAAATCGAACTCTTCAAAGTTCCGAACCACTAGCCCTGAAATACCACTGATTTGATCGTTATTTGCTGGATTGACTGTAAGAGGTGCATTACCACGCCGCAGAATGAATCGATCTGTGCCATTTCCACCATTAATCAAGTCATTTTGTAATACCTGATCAAATAGTGCATCAACCGTATCATTTCCACCCCGCGCATTGAGCTGATCCGTTCTCAAGGTTAGCGCAAAGCTCTCATCTGCACTGGTTCCCTCGACTACATTTCCAACGGTGACAACAATCGATCGACCAACGCTAAACGCAGTGATACCATTGTCTCCATTCCCGTTGTCATTCACCGTAATCGAAATCGTATCCGAGGTAGAAGCACCGCTACGATAGGACAACGAGGCAAGAGCAGCATTCAAACGATCAAGGCTGCCACGGATAGAGAAGCTTTGATCGTTTGTGCCATCTCCGGTGATAAAGCTAATGCCACTGATTGTTCCAAGGGAAATCGTTCCAGATCCAGCAGAAAGGATCACAGTCAGAGGAATGCTGTTACTCGCATCCACATCTGAGATGGTAATTCCTGCGATCGCAGTTGATTCATTCGCAGTGACTGCTTGACTACCTGGAGCATCTAGCAGAGGAGCATCGTTTTCCGCCCGAATTTGTAAGGTTGTTATGACTGGCGTGCTAGTCCGTGAATCATCCTGCAAGACGAACTCGATTTGACGATCGCTCAAATTCGGATTGTCGCTGAGGTTGCGATAGATAATCGATCGCAGTGCTGTTTGGTAGTTAGCGATCGATGCGGTTCCACTCAGCGTCAATCGACCATTCGCAAAGCTTCCTGTAATGCCGTTCTGATTGATAAATAAGAGTTCGTCTTGTCCATCAATAAAATTCGCGATCGTAATCGTTGCACCATCCACCTCACCGGTGAAACTGTTAATCGTTAGGTCTGGGCTAGTCAAGGTCGAAGTGCTGTTCTCAGCGTAGGTTGCAGAGAAGTTTCGACCTGAAGCCGCACCGTTGAGGTCAAGCACGATCGGGGGAACGAGTGTCATCGATCGATTCGCACTACGTGGCGCTACGCCACTATCCCCGTTGCCGTTGTCATTAACTGTAATCGAGATTGTGTCAGCTTCGGAGGTGGTGCTGCGATGAGATAATGAGGCAAGGACTGAATTGAGGTCTGCAAGACTACCTCGGATAGTAAAACTACTATCTTCAATTCCATCACCCACCACAAAAACGATTCCGGTCGTGCTTCCGAGTGAGAGAGTGCCAGTTCCCGCAGAGACCGTAACTGTAAGAGGAATCGCATTGTTGGCATCAACATCGGTGATACTAATGCCAGAAATTGCAGTAGAGCCACCCGCAGCAATCGCCTGAGTGGTAGGAGCGATGAGAACCGGATCATCGTTGACCGCAGTGATGTTTAGTGTTGTCGTTGCGATCGCGCTTGTTCGCGTATCATCCCGCAGCACAAATTCAATCTGTCGAACTGTCGTGATTGGCTGATCGCTATTGTTTCGGTAGACGATCGATTTAAGCGCCGCTTCGTAATTCGCGATCGAGGCTGTTCCCGTTAATGTTAATTGCCCATTAACAAAGCTACCTGTAATGCCATTTTGATTTGTAAACAGAAGCTCATCTTGTCCAGCCACAAAGTTCGTGATGGTAACTGCTGCACCGTCGATTAAACTGTCGCGATTGGTGATAATCAGAGTGGAACTGGTTAGGGTTGTAGTGCCGTTTTCGGTGAAGCTTGTGGTGAAGTTGTTTCCGGAGTCTGCGCCGTTGAGATCGACCGCCAGCGGAGGTGGAGGAACAAATCGCCATAAGCGATCGCCAGTTCCGTTGTTGGCTGAGAAATATAAGATTCCGTTTACATTGATCAAATTAGCGATCGTAGCCCCAGCACTACCTGAAGCAAGGTTTTTGACTAGCGATGCTGCTGCAGTCGTGGGATCTACTTGCCATAGTTCAAGCCCATTCGTGCCGTCATCGGCTGAAAAATAGAGCGTTCCATTCACGTTGGTCAAAGACTGCGGATTAGAATTGCTGGTGGGGTGAATGTCCTGCACCATTGATGCTGTTCCAGTTGCAGGATCAACTCGCCAAAGTTCTCGTCCATTCGTACCATTGGTGGCGGTAAAGTACAATGTTCCATTCACATTGGTCAAAGACTGCGGAATAGAATTGCCGGTGGGGTGGATGTCCTGCACCATTGATGCTGTTCCAGTTGCAGGATCAACTCGCCAAAGTTCTCGTCCATTCGTACCATTGGTGGCGGTAAAGTACAATGTTCCATTCACATTAGTCAAAGACTGCGGATTTACATTGCCTGCACTTGAATTAGAGTCGGTGACTAATGTGGCTTCACTAGTCGTTGGATCAAATCTCCAAAGCTTGTCTCCACTCGCGCCATTGGTTGCCGCAAAATACAAGATGCCATTGACATTTGTTAAAAACTGGGGGTTAGAATTGCTGGCATTCAGAGCAATGTCTTTTGCAAGCGATGCTTTTCCAGTTGATGGATCAACTCTCCAGAGTTCAGTTCCAGTTGTACTGTTTGTTGCTGAGAAATACAGCGTTCCACTGACGTTGACTAGAGATGCCGGATTAGAGTAGCTTAGCGTTTCACTTTCGACGCGATCTGCTTGTCCATTAGTCGGATTCACTCTCCAAAGTTCAGTTGCGTTTGAAGCATTGGTTGCGAGAAAGTATAGTGTTCCATTCACATTGGTCAAAGACTGCGGATTAGAATTACCTACATTCGGATTGATGTCGGTAACGCGCTCCGCCTGAGCGGTTGCAGGATTAATCCGCCATAGTTCCCGTCCATTTGCACCAACACTTGTGCCATTTGTCGCTGAGAAGTACAGCGTTCCATTCACATCGGTGAGATTCTGTGGAGAAGAACCCGTCGATCCCGAAACAATGTCACTCACCAATGTTGCTCTTCCAGTGACAGAATCAACTTTCCATAGCTCGATTCCAGTTCCGCTGTTAGTGGCTGCAAAGTACAGAATACCATTAACATTAGCAAGATTTCTGGGAGTATTATAGGCTACATCACTTGCTACAGGCTCCGGTTCACTCGCCAAAACCGATCGATACCGCGATCGCACTTCTTCATCAAACGCCAAATCTGCTCGAACTTCTCCGATTCTGACTTCTAACTCCCAATTACCACCCAAATCAGCCCATCCGGTTTTGGTCGCTGAAGCTGCGATCTTCATTCCAGTCAGTTCGCTAAGCTGCTGCATCAATGCCATTCCACGCGATTCTTGAGCCACTTCGCATCCGTAGATCAAGAGTTCTGCGTCTTTGCTCAATGCTTCAGACCATCGAATCAGCGATCGACTATACATTCCAATCGTTTCAGGACACAATCTAGCTGTTCCTAAGAAAATTGCTCCAGAAACGCCGTGAGAGACTAAGTGAATCGCTGTAATCTCTCTACGTTGCGCGAGGACTTCACTGATTTGGAGAATGCCATCGCGATCGCGATCCAGCACGATGACTTCAATGTGCGATCGGAGGCTTTCATAATCTACGACCGATGGATCGATAAATGCGATTTCAGTACGATCGCTGAGATTCGATGAAGCAGCGTAAAACTGAGATGAATAGGCAGACATTCTGGAAGACTCCGAACTGAACGTCTCTATCGTTCCCAGAGTCGGTCGCAACTTAAATAGACTTAAGTAGCTGAAAAATTCGGCTCTGTCAGATATCCGTGATCTAACAGAGCCGCTGCTCAATTTAATCTGAATTTCACGCTCTTATTCGTGAAATTATCGATCAAAAATTGCTGTGTTCAGCATTGGCAAGTTTAAGTCGATCGAGCACTTCCACGACAGGCAATGCGCCCAATTCTCCAGAAGCACGAGTCCGAATACTCAACGCATTCGCTTCCACTTCTTTCGCGCCCACAACCGCCATCACTGGGATTTTGTCTTTCTCAGCGTTGCGGATAAGTTTACCGAGTCGATCGCCGTCTGGAGCCACTTCTGCCCGAACTCCAGCCTGTTTCATCTGTTCCGCGACTTGAACAGCAAACGGTCGGAACTCATCGCTGACAGGCAATAATCGAATTTGCTCTGGAGCGAGCCAAACTGGGAAATCTCCCGCATATTCTTCGATTAAAATTCCGATCAGTCGCTCTAATGATCCAAACGGTGCACGGTGAATCATTACCGGACGCTTACGGCTGCCGTCTTCTGAAACATATTCGAGATCGAAGCGTTCCGGTAAGTTGTAATCGACTTGAACGGTTCCGAGTTGCCATTCTCGATCGAGCGCATCACTAAAAATAAAGTCCAATTTCGGACCATAAAACGCCGCTTCACCGATGCCCTCAAAATAATTCATTCCAAGGGTTTCCACTGCTCGACGAATGGCACCTTGAGCTTTATCCCAAGCATCGTCTGATCCGATGTATTTATCGGAATCTGGATCGCGGAAGCTTAGACGCGCTTTAAAGTTCTTCAGTTGCAAACTCTTGAACACTGAGAGAATGAGATTCACAACGCTGAGGAATTCTGCATCTAATTGCTCAGGAGTCACGAACAAGTGAGAATCATCGACCGTAAAGCCGCGAACTCTGGTTAATCCACCGAGTTCACCAGATTGCTCATAGCGATAGACCGTTCCGAATTCTGCGAGCCGCATCGGAAGTTCGCGGTACGATCGCAGTTCGTTTTTATAGATCTGAATGTGAAACGGACAGTTCATCGGTTTCATCACGAAACCTTGTTCCTCGGATCTGGCTTTGTCGTCTTCTGCCATCATCGGGAACATATCTTCGCTGTATTTTTGCCAGTGTCCTGAAGTTTTGAACAAATCCACTCTGGCAATGTGCGGAGTCACTACAGGCAAATAGCCGCGCTTGGTTTGTTCTTGTTTGAGAAAATCTTCGAGGGTCGATCGTAAAACGGTTCCTTTCGGTGTCCACATGGGTAAACCCGGACCGACTAAATCCGAAAAGATGAACAATCCCAGTTCTTTTCCGAGCTTCCGGTGGTCGCGCTTTTGAGCTTCTTCCTTCCGCCGCTTGTATTCCGCTAACTGTTCGGGAGTTTCCCAAGCGGTGCCGTAAATTCGTTGCAATTGGGCTTTGGTTTCATCACCGCGCCAGTATGCACCCGCGACGGATTCAAGCTCGATCGCATCTGGGTTAATTTCCGCAGTACTGTCAACGTGAGGACCCGCGCACAAATCCCACCACTGTTCGCCCAAGTGGTAAATCGTGATTGGCTCTGACTTAATATCTTCGAGAATTTCGATTTTGTAAGGCTCGTTGATGGCTTGAATTCGAGATTTTGCCTCTTCGCGGCTCACTTCTTCACGAGTTATGGGCAAATTTCGACGAATAATTTTCGCCATTTCTTTTTTGATTGCCTTGAGATCCTTTTCGGTAAACGGCTCAGGACTATCAAAATCGTAGTAAAAACCATTCTCGATCCAAGGACCGATCGTGACCTGCGCTTTAGGAAACAGTTTCTGAACCGCCATCGCCATCACATGCGAAGCCGTATGACGAATCTTTTGCAAACTGACGGATTCGCTGGTTTTGGGGAGATGGATTTTTTCCGGTTGCAAAGAATCGTCTGACATAGAAAGCGTTTATCGATGAAATGCCTCATCTATCTTACCGATCCGCCGTCAAACTGTGTTCGATCTCCTAACTTTCAAGGTAAGATGAAGGAAGGTTACGAAATGTAACGAATATTAGGATTCGCTGACGCAATCAGGTTTTATTTTCACCGATGTTTAACTCCAACTTACCAGAACCCGATTTACTCAAAACTGTTTTAGAGCCGCTGTTAGACGATTTTCAATACTGGTTCTCTCGATCCCGGACTTTACTCGAATCCGAAACCCTTCCCTTCCTCACTGCTGAAGAACACGCCGACCTACTCGATCGCGTTATTCAAACTCAGCAAGAAGTCAGCACCGTTCAATCGCTGCTCAAGATCACCGATGGTCAGGCGGGTGTAGACACTTCTGTCTTAGTCACTTGGCATCATTTAGTTAACGAATGTTGGCAAGTCAGCATGAAACTTCGGGCACGCAAAGCGTGAGCCGAAGGCACCGTACAAGTCTTCATAAAGACGCAATTGCATCGATTTGCGAAGTCCCTCTTAAATCGGATGCTGAGACTCCACAAAATCTGAGAGACTATTAGATAATTAGAAAACCAATTTTCATAATTCCGGGCAGGCTCCGTACGAAATCCTGTCCGGCGATTTTCGATTCGTCGTTAACTTGAGCTTGGAAAGAGGCTTATGATTCTGCACCTACTTTATATTCTGGCGTTCACAGCTTTAGCATTTTTGGCGGTCGGTAATCTGATTCGGAATTTGATGGCGCTGGGAATCGAGTCACAGCGGCAGTATCCCCCGATCGCTCGATCGCAGAATCGTCCCGCTCCACATCCTGAGCTATTGGATGAAAATGGGCGAATGATTAATGAACCGCTGTTGGTGATGCGATCGATGAGCGTGGAAGATGCTCGCGAACAATTAGACGCGATTTACAACTCTTCTCCAGGTGGGGAATCCGCACCGTCGAATGACGACTAGCCTCAATCCCAAAAGTTAATTTTAGAGTAAGGCGCATCACGATACGATCGCGCCTTTTCTATTCGGTGGGGGTGAATGATGAAAGGGAATCAGTCCTGGTGGAATCAGGTTCGAGAATCAGTTGGTAACGGCGTTTCAGAAGTTTCAAAGCGGGTGTCGATGGAGACGCTTGCTCAATCGATGACCGGATGGTTTCGGGTAGACGAAGCGGAAGTTCAAGAAATTTTACAAAAAGTGCGATCGGAGTTGCCGACGACAGAGGCGCTTTTGGTCGGAAAACCGCAGTCGGGAAAAAGCTCGATCGTGCGAGGACTTACGGGTGTCTCAGCCGAAATTATCGGTCAAGGATTTCGCCCTCATACGCAATTCACGCAGCGATACAGTTATCCAACTCAAGACTTACCGCTAATCGTTTTTACTGATACCGTTGGTTTAGGGGATGGGACTCAAGAAACTTCGGAAGTGATTCGCGAATTAGTCGGGGAACTGCAACCCGATGAAACTCGTGCGAAAGTTCTGATTTTAACGATTCGGATCAATGACTTTGCGACGGATACTTTAAAGCAGATTGCGACTCGAATTCGTGCCAAACACCCGGAAGTCCCTTGCTTATTAGCGGTGACTTGCTTGCATGAGTTGTATCCAGCCGATGTGATGGATCATCCTGAGTATCCACCAAGTTTTGCGGATGTCGATCGCGCTTTTTCTACGATTCAGCAGAACTTTTCTGGATTGTTCGATCGTGCTGTGTTGATCGATTTCACGTTAGAAGAAGACGAATTTCATCCTACATTTTACGGATTAGAAGCGTTCATTGATTCGCTGTCAGACTTGTTGCCAGAGGCGGAGGCAAGAACGATCGCGCAATTGTTGAACGATGAGAACGCAGGTAAACAAATCAGTGATCTTTACCGGGAAGCAGGAAGAAGATATATTTTGCCGTTTTCGGTGATGGCGGGGGCTACCGCAGCGATTCCGTTACCGTTGGCGACGATGCCTGTGTTAACTGCACTTCAAGTGTCGATGGTCGGAGCGTTGGGACAGTTGTACGGGCAAACGTTGTCACCGTCTCAGGCAGGGGGAGTTGTCAGTGCGATCGCGGGTGGATTTGTCGCACAAGCGATCGGGCGGGAGTTGATTAAATTTGTTCCAGGATTTGGCAGTGTGATCGCGGCATCTTGGGCAAGTGCTTACACTTGGGCGTTAGGAGAGGCGGCTTGCGTGTATTTTGGGGATTTAATGGGCGGGAAAAAGCCCGACCCGAAACGGATTCAAGCCGCGATGAAAGAATCGTTCCAGTTGGCAAAAGTGCGATTTAAGCGAACCTGAGCCATTAGAATGAAGGCAGATTTTAGATAGAACTTGATCGCTGATGGCTAATCTACTGATCAAATCCGAACAATGGTCACTGCCGATCGACCTTTCGTCACTCACTCCCTTGTCTAAGATGAGCGATGAGCAGTTCTATGAATTTTGTCGAACCAATCCCGAATTGCGGATTGAACGCACTGCTGATGGAGAAATTATCGTAATGCCCCCTGCCTTTGCTGATACCGGAAACCGCAATAGCAGAATTTCAGGGCAGCTTTTTGTTTGGTCTGAAGCAGATGGAACTGGGGAATCGTTTGATTCTAGTTCAGGATTTACATTGCCCAATGGTGCAACTCGATCGCCTGATGCCGCTTGGATTTTGCTCGATCGATGGAATGCGTTGACTCCAGAGCAGCAAGCATCATTCGCGCCAATCGTGCCAGATTTTGTCGTTGAATTACGGTCGAGCAGCGATACTTTGACCAGTCTTAAAGAAAAGATGGAAGAATACATCGCAAACGGCGTTCGGTTGGGATTGTTGATCGATCGTAAAAATCGCCAAGTTCATGTGTATCGACTCGATCGAGAACCAGAAATCTTGGACAATCCTGAATCTGTGAATTGCGATCCTGAACTTCCAAGCTTTTCGCTGAAGATGGCAAAAATTTGGTGATGGCTACTTAATGCAAATTCGCCCCCGAATTCATGGAGGCGAATAACAAGCAAACTGTAAACACGATCGCATCCTATGCCGAGAATGATTTCCCACAGCCGCAGGTCTGATTCGCGTTCGGATTCGTAAACTGGAATCCACCACCAATCAATGCGGTGCTGTAATCCAACATCAAACCATAGAGATACAGTAAGCTCTTCGGATCACACACAACTTGGAAGCCGTCGTAATCAGAAACATGATCATCGGGGCGAATATTATTTGGGTCTTCAAAATCCATCGTGTAGGACATTCCAGAACAACCGCCACCACGGACTCCCACCCGGAGACACAGATCTTTACCTTGCTGTTCCCGGAGCATGATAACGTGCTTCAGGGCTGATTCACTCATCTGGATACCGCGCTGAGGCTGTGTAGCTTGTGTAGTTTGAGTCATGCGATCGCTCCTACGAAATCCCGATTGAAACTTGCTTTATCCCTATTTTAGCAATTTCACATCAGTTCTCTAACTGAATGCCACGAATCGAAAGATCTAGGAGTTGCATCGGATGAAGAACCGGAACAGATTTTTCTTGCAGTTTCAAATGGCGAGAAATCTGGACATAGCAGCCGATGTTCGCGGATGCAATGACACTCGCGCCCGTGTTCGTCAAATTCTCAACCTTTTGCTGCCCCAATTCATTCGCCACTTCTGGCTGGAGAATATTGTAGATTCCGGCACTTCCACAGCAAAGAGCCGCATCCACAGGCTCACGTAGTTTCACTCCTGGAATCTTCCGCAACAATTGACGCGGTTGCACACTGATCTTTTGACCATGCAGCATATGACACGCATCTTGGTAGACCAAGGTTAAGGGCTTGTCTTGTAGCGGTGATAGTTTTGCAGTTAAACCCACTTCGGCTAGAAATTCCTGCACGTCTTTGACCTTCTGCACAAAGGCTTCTGCTTTCTCCCGATAGTTCAGATCATCCTGCAAGATATGACCATACTCTTTCAAGGTATGACCACAGCCCGAAGCATTGATCAAGACGAAATCTACGCCAGTTTCGGCAAACGTATCAATCATTTGCCGAGCGAATTGTTTGGCTTGTTCTTCTTGTCCTTGGTGATGCGATAAGGCTCCACAACAGCCTTGAACTTGTGGAACGACGACTTCACAACCGTTTGCCGTTAAAACTCGCACCGTTGCATCATTGACATCTGGATTGAACAATCGCTGCACACAACCGAGCAGCATTCCCACTCGATAACGCTGTTCGCCTTGAGCGGGAGTGAGGGCGGGAATTGAATCAGTGAAAGCTTTTGCGGGAATTTCTGGAAGAATTGCTTCCATCGCAGAGAGTTGAGGCGCGATCGTATTTAAGAACCCCATCGATCGGACAATTTTCTGAAGCCCCGATTTCTGATACAACCCCAACGGACGCAACAAAGTTCGCATCCGATTTGGATAGGGAAACACCGAAAAAACGAACTGACGTAACAGCTTTTCGGGGATCGAGCGCGGGTCTTTTCGCTCAATCTGCGGACGAGTAGCAGCGATCAATTTGTCATACTGCACTCCCGATGGGCAAGTCGTCACACACGCCAAACAGCCCAAACAAGAATCGAAATGCTGGACTGTTGCGGCATTCAGCGGAATTTCACCTTCATTGATGCCGTCCATCAAATAGATGCGTCCTCTGGGCGAATCCATTTCTTTGCCGATCACTCGGTAGCTCGGACACGTCGATAAACAAAAGCCGCAATGCACACACGAATCGATCAGTTTCGGATCAGGAGGATTGTGTGCATCAAAGCCTGGATTGATTGCTGGATCAGAGGTTTGCATTCTAAATTCCGCCTACAAAACGGTGAGGACTGAGTAAATTTTGAGGGTCAAATTGGGATTTGATTCGCTGCATTAAGTAGAGCGCAGTTCCAGAATATCCCCAGACTTCTAGCTGTTGTTTGAATGCGATCGAGGCTTGCAGCACAGATAAATATCCACCTGTCGCTTCACAAATCGATCGCGCTTCTAGAAGTTGGGTCGATCGCGCTTCTTGAATGCTTAGGTGTCCGATGCCACTTCCAGCGTGAATCAGAATTTCCGCAGTCGGTAGAAGTGTAGAAATCTGATTGAGCACTGAAATTGCTTCAGAGGGCTTTACTCCTATTTTGCAAACGATCGAGTCACTTTGGACAGATGAATTAATTTGATTCGTTAAGCGCTGCCATAAATCCGAATCTGCTGGCTCAAGGATTTCTAAATTCAACGCTTTTCCAAGTTCAGTCGATCGCGCAATCTGTTGATCAACACTTTCAGCAATGCTCTGGAATCGAACCAGTAAGCCAAGAGATTTTGAAAACCCTAATGTTTCTGAGACCAGGTCTACACTCACAGGTGTCAATGCTGAACCTAATAGCGTTTCAGTCGCTTGCTCTAACGCAGACGAATCACCACTGAGAATGATCGATCGAGAAACAGCCGGAATCGGATAAACCCGTAAGGTTGCCTGCGCTAGAATTCCTAACGTTCCATACGATCCGGTGAACAACTTCATCAAATCGTATCCGGCAACATTCTTTACAACTCGTCCGCCTGCTTTGACGATTTCACCGTCCGATCGCACAAATGTAATCCCCAGCAACATATCGCGAATACTGTTGTATCGATGTCTGAGCGATCCAGAATCCCCGGTTGCAATCACACCGCCCAACGTTGCGCGATCGCTCACCCTTGGATCGATCGCGCAAAACTGCCCCGCTTTTCTCACGATCGATTGCAGTTCGGCAAACGAAATTCCAGCTTCAGCGGTCACGGTTAAATCACCCTCAGCATGTTCGATTAAGCGATCGAGCTTTTCGGTACTCACGACCAAAGCCACCGAATCGATCACGCCGCCCCAATGTAACTTACTCGCACGACCACACGGAAGAATTTGCCATTGATTGCGATGGGCACAGGCAACGATCGCACTTAACTCCTCAATGGTTGAAGGCGACACCCAGGCGACTCGATCCGGGTGAATCAGCGATCGACGGAGTTGAGCTTGCCCAAAGGCATCGAGTGTATCCCACGTCCGTATGGGTACGGGCGAGATCGCGGATTCGAGCGTTTGAAGAACAGTTTGCATCCGTAAATATAAGGCAGACGACACAGAAATTGGAAAATTGCGTAGATAGAAATAATGAGAGATTGATGAAAAGATTTCGATTCAGATCCTATTATCTAGGGAATAATGCGCTTATGTTCAAGGCGAAAGGTAATCGTGAGGATTGATAGAAGCGTCACGGATCTGTCAATCTGCCTTCTCTCGATTCTCATGTTTCCTCTTTTTTACTTATAGCGACGATCGATGCAACAGATAGACGCGCCGCCTAGTTTAGTTCAACTCCAAACGCTTTTGAGTCAGTGTGATGCTGACTTTACCGAAGCGTCCCAAGCTGCCTTTTCGGAACTACAGGCAACGATCGCCGCCCTGCAACAAGAACTTCAACAAGAACGAACGGCGCGACAACAAGCCGAAAAAAATCAACAGCTTTTACAAATGACGATCGAAGCCGCTGTCGATGGAATTTTAGCGATCGATCCTCAAGGCAAAATTCTCTGCATCAATCAAGAATTCCGTCAGCGGTGGAATGTAGAGGACTCGACCCCAACCACGGATTCGACTTTGATGGCTCGAACCGTTCAGATGCTGAATGACCCTGAGCAGCTAAAACAACAGGTTCAACGCGAAAACGAACAGCCTACGATCGAGGGTCACGATGTCTTTCAGCTTAGAGATGGGCGGATTCTAGAACGATTTTCTAAACCCTTGCGGCTCAATGGTGAAATCAGCGGTCGGGTGATTAGTATTCGCGATATCACCGAACAAGCTCGCGCCCAGAAAAATCTTTCGGCAAGTGAAAAGCTATTACGCACGGTTGTCACGAACACACCTACGATTCTTTACGCGATCGACCAAAACGGAATTTACACCCTGTCTGAAGGGAAGGGACTGGAAACACTCGGACTAAAAGCAGGTGCGCTCGTTGGAAAATCTGTGTACGAGTTCTATCAAGACTATCCCAGAATCATTCGGGATATTGAGCGAGTACTTCAAGGGGAAGAACATCGATCAGTTCTCGAATTTCGGGGCGTTTTTTACGACAATCGGGCGACTGCGATCCGCAACTCAGACGGTGACATTATCGGCATGATCGGAGTGGCAACGGATGTGACCGCTCAGCGTCAAGCCGAAATTGAACTCCAGGAAACCAAGCAAGATTTAGCGATTCGAGTCGAACTGAGAACGGTCGAGCTAAAAGCCGCCAATGCAAAATTACAGAAAGAAGTCGCCCAACGAAGAGCGATCGAACAAAGTCTGCGGGATAAACAAAGCTGTCTGCAAATCCTCAATCAAATTTCACAAGGGGTAACAGCCGGATTATCGGTGAATGAACTGATCCAATTAACGATCGATCAAACTGCCGCCCGATTTAAAGACGTTCGCGTACTCTATGGCGTGATCGACAATCGTCATTTCAACACAATTTACTCGGTTCAACCTGCGGATATGCCTGCGATGCAAGGGGTTGTAGAAGGGCTTTATCTGACTCCTCAATACTTCGAGATTATTCAGAAAAAACAACCTGTAATCGTTGAAGATGTGCTGCAAGAGCCTGCATTCGCGCCAATGGTCGGGGATATGTTGCGCCGTCGAACTCGTGCGATCGCAATGGTAACGGTTCAACATTCCGCCGATCAAATCGGCATTCTGGCGCTGAATGCTCCCTATCCGAAACGTTGGGCAACCTGCGAGGTCGAAACGATTCAAGAATTGGCAGATTATTTGTCGATCGTGCTGCAAAAAGTCCGAGCACAAGAAGAACGACACAAAGCCGAAGAACGCCTCAAATTATTTGAATCGGTTGTGGTGAATGGAAACGATGGCGTAATTATTACCGATGCGAATCTCGAAAATCCGACTATTAGTTACGTCAATGCGGCGTTTGCTCAAATGTCGGGATATACAGCCGAAGAAGCAATCGGCAAAACGCCCCGAATCTTACAAGGGGAAAAAACAGATCGATCGCTGCTTTCTAAAGTTCGGGCTGCGATGAATGAAGAACGACCGATTCAAGTTGAACTGGTGAATTACCGCAAAGATGGGTCTGAATATTGGGTCGATTTAAACGTGGTTCCGATCGCGGATTCAAGCGGAAATCTTACGCATTTTGTCGCTTTACAACGCGATATTACTGATCGTAAGTGGTCGGAAAAAGCGCTAATTGCGACTCAAGCCCGATTGAAATATTTACTGTCTTCGAGTCCTTCTGTGATTTACACGTGTCAGCCGAATCGAAATCGGGCTTGCACATTTGTCAGTGAAAATATCACGCAGCAACTCGGTTATGAAATCTGGCAATATCTCAAAGATCCGCATTTTTGGATCGATCACATTCACCCAGAAGATTTATCGATCGTGCTGAAAAATCTCGACCAATTACCCGAAGTTGGAGAAGTTACTTGCGAGTACCGATTTTTACATCGAGATGGCACCTATCGCTGGTTGCGCGACACGATGAAACTACTGAATGACCAATCGATCGAGGTGATTGGATCGGTGATGGACATTAGCGATCGTAAGTGGGCAGAAGATCAAATTCGCGCTTCACTTCAAGAAAAAGAAGTGATGTTAAAAGAAATTCATCACCGTGTCAAAAACAATCTGCAAGTTGTTTCTAGTTTGCTCAAATTACAAGCAGGCTATATTCAAGATAAACGCATTATCGAAGTATTTAAGGAAAGCCAAAATCGTGTGAGTGCGATGGCTTTAATTCATGAAAAGCTATATCAATCCGAAGACCTCGCAAAAACTCATTTTTCGGAGTATATTCATAGCTTAGCGACTGCTTTATTCCGCTCCTACTCCGCCAATTCTCGTGCAATTCAACTTCACCTGAATGTTCAAGAAGTGAGATTGAGTATTGATGCTGCAATTCCCTGTGGATTGATTATCAACGAACTCGTCTCTAACTCTTTGAAATATGCGTTTCCCCCCGGTGAAACAGGTTCGATTTTCATTGAGCTTCATGCTCAAGAAGAGCCTGCATCAGAACTTGTCCACTATCAATTGATTGTGGGAGATGACGGTCGTGGATTTCCCGCAGATCTCGATTTTCGTCATACGAAATCACTCGGATTACAGCTCGTTTGTACTCTCATTCGACAACTGCGAGGGGAGATAGACCTCTGTCGTGAGTCAGGAGTCCGCTTTACAATCACGTTCTGCGAACAAAAGATCAGGGTTTAATTGCTATGTCTACTGCTAGGGTGCTCGTTGTTGAAGACGAAAGTATTATCGCGTTGGATATCCAAACGAGTCTACAAAATGCAGGATATCAGGTTGTGTCGATCGCAACTTCCGCTGAGGAAGCCCTAAACGATACTGCCGTACTGCAACCCGATTTAGTCCTAATGGATATTCGATTGCACGGTGCGATGGATGGCGTTGAAACGGCTGAACAAATTCGTCAAACTTGGCAACTCCCCGTGATTTTTCTCACGGCTCATGCAGACGAAAATACCTTAGCACGTGCGAAAAAAGTTCAGCCATTTGGCTATATTTTAAAGCCATTTGAAGACCGAGAACTAATCACAATGATCGAGATTGCTTTATCTCGCCACAAAGCAGAATCTTTAATTCAAACTGCGCTGCAAAAAGAGAAAGAAATCAACGAATTAAAATCCCGTTTTGTCTCGGTTGTTTCTCATGAATTTCGCAATCCTTTAAACACAATTCTATTTTCAACCGAGCTACTTCAACGATACGGCAATCAAATCTCAGACCAAAAGAAAGAAATTTATCTCGAACGGATTCAAGGCTCAGTCAAACGAATGAATGAGCTTCTATCGGATGTTTTAACAGTTGGAGAAACTGAGGCAGGAAAGCTGCAATTTACTCCTCAACCGATCGACGTAATTCGATTTTGCAAAGAACTGGTCGATGAATTTCACTTAAGTGATCGACGAAAAATCCAAATCAATTTTTCATTCCGCCAAACATCTGAAAACAATCGTCCTTCACTCCCGCTTCTCGATGAACGTCTACTCCGTCACATTTTGACAAATCTCCTCTCGAATGCTGTGAAATATTCCCTCAACGCTGATCCGATCGAATTCAAGTTGAATCTAAGCGATCGAACTGCGATCTTTCGGATTCAAGATCATGGAATTGGTATTCCAAAATTAGAACAAGCTAACTTATTTCAATCGTTTCATCGAGCGAGTAATGTCAAAGCGATTCCGGGAACGGGATTAGGATTATCGATCGTGAAACAGTGCGTCGATTTACATGGGGGATCGATCAGTGTGGAAAGTGAAGAAAACCAGGGCACTCTATTCACTGTCACGTTACCGTTAAACAGGCAGTTCACCGATGAAAACAATTCTCGTAATTGAAGATGAACAACCGGTTCGAGAGTCGATCTTGGATTTACTAGAAGCAGAAGGCTTTCATGGCATTGGTGGCGAAAACGGTGACGTTGGGGTGCGATTAGCGCAGGAGCATCATCCAGATTTAATTCTGTGTGATGTAAGAATGCCGGATCTCGATGGCTTTTCCGTTCTCGCTCAACTCCGCAAATCGCCGGAAACGGCTGGAATTCCGTTTATCTTCCTCACTGCGAGCGGCACCAAAGCCGACCAGCGACAAGGAATGGAACTGGGTGCTGATGATTATTTGACCAAGCCTTGCACCGCGACTGATTTATTGGGAGCTGTATCGGGTCGATTAGCAAAGTACGAGGCGTTAGCGGAACGGTTAGCCCAAAAAGTGGGGTCTGCCAAGGCGGGAAAAGTCGAAACCAGTGCGGATGTCTCTCAAACCGATGCGCCACCGATTTCTGGAACCCGCGACGGCTTGCTGAATCATTTCTATCAAGAGCTTCGTAATCCGCTTTCTAACATCAATATGGCGCTGCATTTGTTGAAATTGGAGCGGATCGGGCACGAATCAACGATCGCAACGGTCCAACGAGAATACAGCCGTGAATTGACGGTGCTGCAAGAGGTCTACAAGTTGCGGGACTATTTGATACCAGAGAGCGCGGAACTGCTGCGGGACTGTAATCTAGTGCGATTGATGAATGAGGAAATGGTTTAAAGCAACATGAATTTGATGGGTCTTCTCGCTGCGTTGTTTGCGGCTTCTGCCCCCTAAATCCCCCAAAATTGGGGGATTTAGGGGGCGAAATAATCAGCAACGAAGCAAAAAATCATTGAACTGAGCTTAAAAAATAACGGCGATCGTTGAACTGCGATCGCCGCTTTTGTGATTTTGGTTAATCCGAGTTCGCGAAATTGATTAAACTGTTGCCAATTCTGGAGTTGGGCGCTTGCTGTTGCGAATTCCCTCGATCGCGGTTGCATAATCCGGCGCATTGAACACCGCTGAACCCGCCACGATCGCATTTGCGCCCGCTTCGATCACTTGCCAGGTGTTATTCGCTTTCAAGCCACCATCGACTTCGATCCACGGATCAAGTCCACGCTCATCGCACATTTGACGCAGTTTACGAATTTTCGGCAGCACACCCGGAATAAAGCTTTGTCCACCAAATCCAGGGTTGACGCTCATAATCAAGACAAGATCGCACAGTTCCAAAACGTAATCGATCAGTTCCAAGGGGGTACCCGGATTGAGCACAACACCCGCTTTTTTGCCGTACTCTTTGATTTGTCCTAAAGTCCGGTGCAAGTGGGGTGACGCATTGTGTTCTGCGTGAACGTAGATGTGATCGGCTCCTGCTTTGGCAAAATCACCGACGTACTTTTCAGGCTCTACAATCATCAAGTGAACATCGAGCGGCTTCTGGGTCACAGGGCGAATCGCTTCCACGATCAAGGGACCGATCGTAATGTTCGGAACAAACCGACCATCCATCACATCGACGTGAATCCAATCAGCTCCGGCAGCATCAACGGCGCGAATTTCGTCGCCTAACCGACTAAAATCAGCAGAAAGAATCGAAGGTGCAATGACGATCGGTTTATTGGACATGACGGTTAGTTCCCCTTGGAAAGCATGAGAATTTGTAATCAGTTTAACAAAGTGTGAAGGATTTCTCTCAGATTTAGGTCAGGGTTTGCATAAATTTTAGGAATTTATACTCAAAGGTGCGGCAAATGAAGTGGATGGTTGGATTGGGTGGCGTGTTGGTGAGCGTGACTGCACAAGCGATGCCCGTGGCGGAATCGTCGATCGGGAAAGAAGGGATTGATGCGCTGCGACTTCAACAAGCTCCGTACAATCTTACTGGGAAAAAAATTGCGATCGGTCAAGTCGAAATCGGACGACCGCCCCAATTTGGCATCGATAAAGCCGCGAATACAAATCAAGTAATTGCCTTGACGCGAGTGTTTTTTCGCAATCAACCTGCTAAAACAAATACGAATTTAGATACTCATGCGGCTCAGGTTGCGAGCGTGATGATTGGCGATAGTAAAGCAGTGCGGGGAGTGGCTCCGGATGCTCGATTGTATTCTTCGGCAGCCGCGACTCCTCAACGCAGTGGACAGGCGGAAGAATGTCTCGCGTCTCAGCAGATTGCAGTGCAGAATGGCGGCGATGTGCGGGCGATTAATTTCAGTTTTGGCGAGTCGTTGCAGCAAGATCCGCGCCCGAATGCTCGATTAGATGGAAATGCGTTGCTGACTCAATGTATCGACTGGCTATCGATTCGATATAATTCGCTGTTTATGATTGCGGGCAATCAGGGCAAAGGCGGCATTCCCATCCCGACCGATAACTATAACGGCATGGTGATTTCATTCACGCGCCGAGTTGGAGAGGAATACTCAAAGATTGATTTTGCGAATATCGGCGATACGTTCCCGCGAATTTTGAAGCGTAATGATGGAATTGAAACGAGTTTAGGCAATCGTCGATCGCTATCTCTGACGGCTCCCGGCAGCAAAATCAATGTGGCAAATCTCAAAGGCGAGCAAACGACTTCGATCGGGTCGAGTTTTGCCGCTCCACATGTGACGGCAACGGTGGCATTGTTGCAGGAATTTGGCGATCAACAACTCCGCACCAGTTGTAAAGGGGGCTGCAAACTGCCTTGGACAACCGATGCCCGCAGACATGAAGTGATGAAAGCGGTGCTGATGAATTCGGCTGACAAACTTCAAGATAAAGGCGATGGTCGATTATTAGGCATGACGCGCACGATCTTCGAGAAAGATAATAAAACCTGGATTGATTCTGATGCGTACAAAGATCGCAAGATTCCGTTAAACATTCAAATGGGCGCGGGACAACTCAATGCGTTTCGAGCGTATCAGCAGTTTAGTGCTGGACAAAGGAAGCCCGGTAAAGCGGTTCCAGCGATCGGATGGAACTATGACAAGATTGGCACGAAGACGTTTCAGGACTACATCATCGATCGACCCCTACTTCAAGGTAGCTATGTTTCCGCGACTTTGACTTGGGATCGATTGGTGGAATTGAACGATCGCAATCGGAACGGAAATTTTGATGCGGGGGAAACGTTTCGCGATCGCGGACTCAACAAATTAGACATCTACCTGATGCGGGCTGAGGATACAGACATTCGCAAAAGTATCTGGTCATCGGTTAGTGACATTGATAGCGTTCAGCACATTTTCCGTTCAATTCCCGCAAACGGACGTTATAAGATTCGGGTGGTTTTCCGTCAGCAAGTGAATACACCGATACAATCTTATGCGTTAGCTTGGTGGACGGCTCCGTCTCAAAAATAGTAACGCCCTCATACGCAATCGATGAATTGATTAATGTATTAGTACATAGCGTGTTCATCGATACACGATTGAGGTCAAAAAAAGCGTTGGAATTGGTCAATTTTTGGATCAATTCCCAACTTTCTTGGAGAGGAGTATGAAAACATTTGAATGGAAGCGATCGAGTATTGCCTTATTTGCAATTCTTCTCGCAGTTGGCGCGATTTCTTGTTCAGGTTCAGCCCATTCACAGAACCCAAAATCAGAGATTAGAAATAGTCAGATTACCCAAGCGAGGGAAGTCAAACCTGTGAATCCAAAAATTGTGGAAGCCAATACCAGATTCGGGTTTAAATTGTTTTCTGAAATTCTCAAGAAAGACGGGAAAGAAAACGTTTTTGTCTCGCCTTCGAGTGTGGCGATCGCGCTTTCAATGGCGTACAACGGCGCAAATGGTCAAACCAAGACTGCAATGGCGAAAGCACTCGAATTTCAAGGCATGACGCTCGAAGAAATTAACCAAGCTCATCACAATTTGAAAGCGGCGCTAGAGAAGGCTGATCCGAAAGTGCAATTGTTGATCGCGAATTCGCTTTGGGCGCGTCAAGGTGTCGATTTTAATCCGAGTTTTCTCGATCGTAATGCGAAATTCTACGATGCCAAAGTGAAATCGCTTGATTTTGAGCAACCTGCGGCAGCGGATGAGATCAATAGTTGGGTGAAAGAAAGTACTCGCGGCAAAATTCCGAAAATTGTCGATCGGATTAATCCCAATGATGTCATGTTCCTCATGAATGCCATTTATTTCAAAGGGAAATGGACAAATGAATTTGATAAAAGCAATACACAAACTCGTCCATTCACGTTAGTAAATGGCTCGAAAAAACAAGTTCCTTTAATGAAGCGGCAAGGTAACTACCGCTATTTTGAAACGAATCAATTTCAAGCGATTAGTCTACCTTACGGTGATGAACGTTTGAGCATGTATGTGTTTCTGCCCAAGTCAAATTTAGCAGCATTTCAAAAGTCTTTAACTGCTCAGAATTGGCAAACTTGGATGAAGCAATTTAGCGCTCGTGAAGGACAGATTCAACTGCCTCGCTTCAAGATGGATTACGATGTCGAGCTAAAAGAGGCGCTTTCTGCTCTTGGCATGGGGATTGCTTTCGATGATGCCGCAGATTTTTCTGGACTCAGCAAAGGAACCACCAAAATCGATCAAGTCAAACACAAAACTTTTGTCGAGGTGAACGAAGAAGGAACAGAAGCGGCAGCGGTGACTTCGATCGGGATTGTGGCAACTTCTATCCGAGTTCCAGAGGAGCCATTCAGAATGATTGTCGATCGACCGTTCTTCTCTGCGATTCGAGACAATCAAACGGGTGAAATTCTATTTATGGGAACGATTGTGAATCCGGAATAGAAAAGAGCGATCGGGGTTTGAAATGCGATCGCTCTTTATTCAATGGGGGCGAAGGGACTTGAACCCTTACAACCTTGCGGTCAACGGATTTTCTTACTACTGTAGTTTTCACTACCACATTACTGTGTTTGTAGTCTGGACTATGCCTTTACCTTTTAGCAGTATGCCAGTCAGGTAGGAGCCGTCTAGTCTCTACACTTTCTCTGGAAAACAACAATGTCAAAGCACACAGAAGCGGAATTTATTCAAGCAGTTGAAACTTCTTTCTCGTACAGGCAAGTACTTTTGAAGCTAGGTCTGCGTCCCGCTGGTGGAAATTACGAATCTTTGAAGAAACGTATCACCACTCTTGGTCTTGACATTTCTCATTTCACTCACCAGGGATGGAGCAAAAACAAGAAGCTTGGAGCGAGAAGATCGCTTTCGGAACACTTGATGAACAAGCAGCCGATTCAATCCTATAAACTTAAACTCAAACTACTGCGGGAAGGAATTAAGACTCACTGCTGCGAATCGTGCAATCTAACTGAATGGCTAGGAAACCCTATTCCACTTGAGCTAGACCACATCAACGGCAACAATCAAGACAACTCTCTCAGCAATCTAAGACTGTTGTGCCCCAACTGTCATGCCTTCACTCCAACCTATCGAGGTAAAAAGAGAAGGCGATCTCCAGAGCTTAGCTCGGCGTTGGCAGATGAAAGCTTTCACCGAATTTGACTCCATTCACACGAAGCGTTTCGGCTTCGGTGCTCAAATCGTTAAGTCCGTAGCGTCTACCATTCCGCCACGCCCCCAGGATTTGTGTTCTAATTTCGGGTCGAAATCAGAAGCCTAACCAGGATATCATCAGAATCGCAGGATAAGTATAGAAATTTGTAAAATGATCGGCGATCGAATTTCACTGTCTGATTTAGAGAGCGCGATCACCTGAAAGCGTTAGGATAGGAAAGTCGATATCCGGTTGGAATACATGGACGTAGCACTTCTATACCTCGCTTTGGGCGGCGCTTACCTGGTGGTTGTGCCGTTGATTATCTTTTTCTATCTCAAATCGCGCTGGTATGTGGCAAGCTCGATCGAGCGGAGCTTTATGTATTTCATGGTGTTCCTTTATTTTCCGGGAATGCTGCTGCTTGCGCCGTTCTTGAATTTCAGACCGAAAGCGAGGCAGATTGAAGCTTAAAAGCAATGCGACGAATTGATGCGATCGGGATTACATTCGGTGTGTTTTTAGCAGGGGGACTTGCGTTTCTGGTACTTCAGGGCGCAGGTCTTGACAGCGTTAGCGCGGGAATTTGGAGCCAGTTGCTCTTAGTTGGCGGCTTGATTGGCTGGTTGGCGAGTTACCTGTTTCGGGTGCTGTCGAAGAATATGACCTACAATCAGCAGCTTCGAGAGTATGAAGAAGCGGTTTTGCAGAAGCGCTTAGAAGAATTGACCCCCGAAGAATTAGAAAAGCTCCAGAAAGAAATCGAGCAGGAAAAGCAAGGTTCTTAGGATTTCGTGCCCGGATTTGCAGTAATCTACTGAAGTTGTGTTTTCTAAGAGATTGAGATGGCTTCAGTGTCGGAACGCTTTGAGCAATTGCGGAATCAGGGTCGCTGTGCGTTGATTCCTTTTTTGACGGCTGGAGATCCGGATTTGGAAACGACGGCTGAGGCGTTACAGATTCTCGATCGCTCTGGTGCTGATCTGATTGAATTAGGAGTGCCGTACTCTGATCCGCTGGCGGATGGTCCGGTGATTCAGGCGGCGGCAACTCGATCACTTCAGAATGGCACTCGATTAGAAGATGTTTTACAACTGGTGAAGCAGGTTTCTCCGAATTTGCGATCGCCGATCATTCTTTTCACTTATTACAACCCGATTCTAAATCGCGGCATCGAATCATTTTTGAAAGACATTTCCGAAGCGGGAGCAAAAGGTTTAGTAGTTCCAGATTTGCCGCTAGAAGAAGCTGAAACGCTATTACGTCCAGCAAAGGAGCATGGCATTGAACTCACATTATTAGTTGCGCCGACGAGTCCACGAGAGCGAATTTCTGCGATCGCCCAACAGTCTCAAGGGTTTACCTATTTAGTCAGTACAACGGGCGTAACAGGAATGCGATCGCAAATGGAATCGCGGGTGAAAGATTTGATTGCAGAATTGCGGCAAGTTACTGATAAAGCTATCGGGGTCGGGTTTGGGATTTCGCAACCGGAACAAGCACGACAAGTGATGAACTGGGGAGCGGATGCGGCAATTGTTGGAAGTGCGTTTGTGAAGCGATTGTCTGAAGGATCGCCTGCTGAGGGATTGAAAGCGATCGAGGAATTTTGTCAGACGTTGAGAAGCGCGATCGCTGCGGATTAAATTACGTAATTGCTTGAATGAATGCAGTTGGTGTAAAAATCTGAATTGTGGCTTGAGTAAACCCCTGTGTATCGCGAGTTAGAATGCCATCAAGCTGATTCTCGATCGCTGCTGCATACTGGATTGCATCCTCAAAATCGGGAAATCCAAGTGATAGAGCCGATGCAATCACAGTTTGATCGATCGCTGCAATCTGACAAATTCTCGCTAGTCTCCTCAAAAATTCCAACGTCCAATCGTGCCCTTGAGTTTTACGAATGATGTAGTACAAATCGCTGTATGTTGTGGCAGAAACAAAACCTTCTGCACCTCCTTGCTCGATTAACGCGAAAGCACGATCGCTATCCTGGAAAAACGGTTGTCGTTGAAGCGCAACATCAATCAAAACATTCGTGTCTACTAAAACTTTCAAAGGTCGTACTTCTCCTTGAGCGCTTCCCACTTTGCTGAATCCGCATCAAAATCATCGGCTACAGGTTGAGCAGTTTTCCACAAATCTCGAAAGGCTTGCGTCTGATACTCGCTTGAATTGACCGAAGTTTGAGGGGTTTCAACTTGTTGAGCCGGAAGCACAAAAATCTCAACATCACCAGGCGGAAGATCGATCGCTTCTGTAATCACCAATTGTCCCTTGGCATCGACTTTTCCCTTGAGTTTGTAAGTTGTCATGATGCTTTTCTTAACTAGATTAGTTCGAGTGTACAGAAAATCTTGAGCGTTTGATAAGTACGATCGAGGAATTCGGTCAGATGTCGAGAAGTGCGATCGCGAATCAAAAGAAAAGGCACCCGATCGGATGCCTACGATGAACTCTTAAGATGATGAACTGGTTAAACTATGCACCTTGACGACTGCTGCGCTGTCCTTGTTGATTGCGACGCTGTTGGAGTTGATCCCGCTGCTGTTGAGTCAACACCTCGCGTTCGATTCGCTCTCGTGATGCCCGCATTCTGTTCCGAATCTCAGTTCTTTGAGCTTCAGTCAAATTCAGCGATCGCATTGCGCCCTTTTTGTTTCCACTTTGAGCCGTTGCATTGTACTGATTGCGCTGTTCGGCGGTTAGAACTTCGTTGACGATCGCAGTGCGAGTTTGTTCGCGGATCGCTTGCATTTGCTGCTTCTGAGCATCAGTGAGATTCAGACGATTTGCTCGATCGCGTTTCGGTTGAGTCTGAGTTTGCTGAGCTAACAATCCTGAAGGACGAGCTTGAACCGCAAACGGTGCTACAACCATCAGAAGGGCGACAGCTCCGGGAAGGATCAGTGAAAGTTTTTTCATGACATCAATCGAAAATGGGACAGTGAAGCCAATCAATCAGCTTCGGGAAGTTAGACCGAAGCGCGATCGCAAAGGTTCAATCGAGTTTCAAAACTTTCTGAGAAACAGATACACATCATCGCGCTGGTACTTGAGATTAAAGCGATCGTCCGTCTGAACCGTTTGAAGAACTTGATTTAGGAATTCCTGCGGAGCCGTGAAATCGTTCGTATGACGCACATCTAATAGGACTGCTTCGTAATTTGGAATGGTTGAGAAATCGAGTGCTTTCGACGCATCAAACGCGACCGTTGCGGTTGTAATCTTCGATCGATGACTTAAATGCGGTGCAATGTCCATCACGGTTAATACACTTGCTGACGGTGGAACGAGTGCAACGGCTTCTCGTTTTGCTTGCCAGTTATCGATCACCCGAAGATAGTCACCAGATTTGATTACGGCTGAAAGCAAGATGAAACCTGTAATCAAACAGAGCAATACAATTCTCTTTTTCCGCACCCAACCGCGATCGAGCTTGAATGCTGCGATTACCGTCATCACGACAAACGGCAACACGGGCAGCGAATATTGATAAGCTAAGCTTTTCTGAGCAGAAGAATCACTCAGGAGATTCAGAAAAACGCAGGGAATTGCCCCGACCAGTGGCGCGATCGATTGGGGTGATAATGCCCATACAATCGGTGCCGTCAATCGAAGTAAATACACAATATTCGCACGCGATACGACTTGCTCAATCACTAGCCAAGGTTGTGTTACTGCTTTGATCGCGATTTCCGAAAACGAGTTTCCTAAGCTGCCGTAGCGATAAAGATGTCGCTGAATCTCTGCCGAATTGCCTCCAAGAAACGGAATGATCATCTGCGTGGAAATTACAAACCAAGCGAGTCCCACCACGATCGCAATTAATCCATACTTGCGGCGATGTTCAAACTTCCATAGCCAAATCCCCATGCTGAACACGGTGAGCGAGAGAACGGCTTTACAGCTTAGGATAAGCGCGATCGCAGCACAGAATAGCCAAATTTTTCGAGTTTGTGCCGCCCAGATTGCCCAGAGAAACGCCGGAATTGCAAATACTTCTGGGTGGAAATGAAATTGATTTGCACTGAACAGCACCGGATACAGTAGATAGGTCAGCACGACCCACTTCGACTGGGAAACGGTTAATCCTGCATGTTGAGCCAATTTCCAAGTTGGAATAATGCCGCTGGCTAATGCGATCGCTTGCGTTAAAAACAACCAGTGTGTACTGACGTGAATCTTGTAGAGCAATGCCAATGGATAAAGAATCAGCGCCGCATGATCGCCCAACACGTGAAAGCCCATGTAAGACGAAATCGGCGCTAATCCTTGACTAATCAGATAGACCGCTTGATCAAAAATTCCCATGTCCCAAGCTGAAGATAGGAAAACCGCATGCTTGAGACTGCTGGTAAAAAAGAAAATGACTGAAACTACGATCGTTAACCTCAGAGCAGCACCGATCGGATGACTATCAAAATTCAGCGCTTTGTTCACACGAGTCGAAATGCGAGTTGGGAGGAAGTCCAGCATGTTCAGGTGCATTCACTCAACAAGATAGTGACAGAGCGACCGAGGTTGTTTTCGCGACCAAGCTGTCGAGCTTACTTCTACCACTAAAGGAATTGCCAGAAATCTTCATATAGAGGGATTTCATCGAGAAAGTTACGGCTCGATCGCACACTCGAAATTTTCATAAAACGCGGTACACTGAGTGCCTTCGGGACTATCCGAAGTTTTGGTGTATCCCTCATTCGGGGACAACGAGGAGGTTTTATGTTCATCATCAGCGCTCAACCTGTTAATCTGCTGAGCGATAACATCAATCATTTAATCTTGCAGCGAAATTTGAGCAATTTAGCGCTGCAAGTCGTACCCAAGATGGTTTGGGCGATCGCAATTCTCCTGTTCACCCGCTGGGCAGCGAACATCATTCGACCGATCGGCTTTCGCTTGCTCAAATACGCAGAACCCACGCTGCAAAAATTCTTGATTCAAGTTGCCTCGATTCTGGTGTGGATGGCAGGAGGCGTTGCGGCGCTAAATGCGATCGGGTTACAAACGACCACGATCGTTACTGTAATCGGTGCGGCAGGTTTAGCGATCGGTCTTGCGCTACAAAATAGCTTGTCTCACTTTGCGGCTGGAGTGATGCTCGTGAGCTTCCGACCGTTTGAAGTGGGAGATACGATCGAAGGTGCAGGCGTATCCGGAACCGTCGATAGTATTGGATTGTTCTCAACGACGATTGTTTCTTCGGATAACGTGCGAATCACAGTTCCGAATAGCAATCTGTTTAGCGGGACACTGAAGAACAATACGATTATGGGGACTCGGCGCGTAGATTTGCAGATTGATATTGGCGATCGAGAAATTGAATCCACGATTACGCATCTTTTGTCGATCGTGCAACCGCATCCCTTAGTGCTGCGCGAACCTAGACCGACTTGCCATGTAGAATCCATCACCCCAGAAAAGACAATGCTCTATCTGCGTCCGTGGTGTGCAGCAACGCATTATGAGCAAGTGCGATCGGAGATGTTGCAACTCGTGAAAGAGGCGCTGAAATCTAACGAATCTGTGTGATCGGTTCACCTCGGAGCAAGCGAAGTTCCTGTTCTTTGGCTTTGATTTCTCGATTCATTTCGCGCACTCGCCCAGAGAGGATCTTAATCAGATTCAATGCAATTCCGGGCGTTTCGTCTACCGCTTCATAGAGTTGCTGCTGAGTTAAAACCAGACATTCACACGGCTCGATCGCGGTGACCGATGCAGATCGTGGTTCCGAATCAAACAGGGACATCTCACCGAAGAAATCACCGCGTTTGCAAAAGATTAGATCTCGACTGCCATTGTGAACGCGGACAGAACCTTTGCAGATCACATACATCGATCGACCTTCTTGACCTTCGATCAGAATCGGTTCTTTGACCGCATACGCTCGCTCTTCCATAATCGATGCCAGTCGCACCAGGAAATCGTCCCGGAGTTCTTTAAAGATCGGCACACCACGAACTAATAACAATCGCTCAAAACTGTTTAACATCGCTTTCTCACACGGTTAGTTCAATCCAGGACGTTGAAAAAATACAACCTTAGAAGATGGCTCTGGTGAAGTCATGCCCAACGCTTGCATCATGTGTTTTACCTGCTTCGACACGATCGGATCATGTTCATCTTGAAACTTTTGGAGCACTCGCCCTAACTGTTGGGGATATTGCTTGGCAATGTAGCTGAGAACGGCTTCGCGAACATATCCCCTCGGATGTCTCAAGCTCGATCGAATTGCGTCCCCACTGAGATCCCATCGCGCTCGTCTTGCTAAATGGAAACAACATGCTAATGCCCAATCTGAGATGAAATGTCGCAGTTCTAGAAGCTGATTTAATCGCTCGTTCGGCTGCATCGGTGTGTAGGAAACAACGCTCGACAAACTTTGTAGCTTATCCATCGATAATTCATGATCGAGCACTCCCAACAATGCTCGTTTATTCCCAATGTCCAAAGTACTATCGAGAATTTCTAGCCCTTGAGCGATCGCCGATCGAGAATCTGACTGAAAGTTAAATTCTGCCACTCGAATCGAACCGATTGGATAAAGGAATTTCATTAATAAAAACAATCGCTCGATACTGTCGGTTGGCAATGTTTCTAATGCCGATCGCAATAAGACCGTTTCATCACATCGAACTCGCTCTAGAATCAAATCCATTGAAGCAGCATACACTTGCCCCATAAACATTAACTCTTGGTCAATTAGCTCTTCGATGCCTTGTCTGCCTAGACGCTCTGAAACTGCTTCAATTCCTTTCTCATTCGGGATTTTCAGCAGAATTCGTAATAGTAATCGTCGAGTGGTTCCCCAAGAGGTTAGCAAGCGAGAAATCAAAAGCTCGATCGCTTCAGGCGTTCCGATTTGTCCGATCGCGCTAAATGCTTCACTTCGTACCAAGGGCGGTCGATCGATATCATCTGCAATCCAAATCAGTTTCGGTAAGACTTCATTCCCTAATCGAACTAAGGCGGATTTCGCGGCTTCACGAGTGGGACGAACATACAAACCACTGAGCAGATAGCGGTAGAATTCTTCGGATCGAGTAGCTGAGATTGCTTCTAAAGTGGCGCATTTCACTTCGATCGACGGATCTTTCAACAAATCGGCAACATATGGTTTCAACCACAATCGAAGTCCTTGCAGATGAACTGCTCCCCCTAGTGCCCGACAACCGATCACTCGTTCCTGAGTTTGTTTGTGCTTTAACATCGCCTGCAACACATAAGTTGCTTCGGCTTTCTCTGAGATTGTTCCTTGACGTAGAATTAATGAAGCTGCGGTCGCTCTCACGATCGAAGGATGATTCGGTTTGAGATAGTGCCGCAGTTCGCTAATTGAAGCGGTTTCTTCTGTGAGCCAAATGTATCTTAGAGCGACTGCCATCACTTCTGGTGCAGGACGCTGAGAACATAGAGACTTCACCGGATTGAGAAAAGCAGGATTTGGATGATTCAGCATCACTTCGATACTTTTGTGCTGCAATTCTGGTGTGAGCTTAGAAAGAAGTGGGGCTAAAACCTCTCCAGCATTTTTGCCATCGATATCGCTTAGAAAGTCAATACAAGCCCGTTTATCTTCATCGGCTCCGGGCTTTTCTAAAGTCTCGATCGTTCTTTGCCGCAATGCTTTCATATCCACATCTGAAGTACTTAATTGCCCACGTCCGGCATTGAGCACTAAGAGATTGAGATACTCTTTTTTGAGAAATACGATCGTGATGAGCCATCCAATCGCAAATACAATCATGATTCCTAAACTTAGCTTCTCAGCGGCTCCCATCCCGTTTAGACCGAGTTTCACAAGTCCCAGAAGCATCAATCCAGTGAGTGCAGTCGAAATCGGTTCTGCAATCCCTCGAACTCTCGCCTGTTCTCGATTTCGTAGGTAATCTGGCACCGAGTAGAACAAGAATGGAACGCTACCGGTTAACAACGTATAGTGCAGCAATTCATAGAGAAATCGCATCACTAGAATGCTCACGAAGACCGGAGAAACTCCAGTGATCGAAACTCCAGTGAATCCGATAATGATGAGCGGCATCAACATCAGCGATCGAAAAACGCCAACGCGATCGAGCACTCGGCTCGAAAATGACCACTGCATGATCAGTTCACAGATCCCCATTGCCCCATTAAAGATGCCAAGAAATCCCGCAATATCTCCTTTTCCTAGCTGTGATGAAATTTCAGAATGCTGTCCAAGCTGAGTCAGAAATTGAAACTCAATCAGGAGCAGAAACACTTGCGCGAGAGCAAAGAAGATCTGCAACAGGGACATATATCGCTGCATTTGTCCTTGGAGCCGAGTTGCAGAATTTTCCGCCGTTGTATCATCGCGCCGCCGCCGCACTTCTGGAAAAGCCTGCTGATACAGATGGCTCAGCCCCCATAGAATGACGGCTCCAGACAGCATGAATCCGAAAGCAATCAACAGAACTTGAGAGACTGCCACATCACGCGGGAACAGTCCCAGTACAAACGGCAGTGAGAAGCCACCAACCACATCAGCAACCAGAATTCCGCTGCTAATTAAGGGATAGGTACGCTTGATTTCTCGAATGTTGAAAAGCTGATTCGCAGTGATGGACGCATTTAGATCGTTGAGAACGTGACTTGCTTCAAGCCAAAGCTGCATCCCGAAAACGACAACTTGCAGCACATAGAATTGACCGAATTGCTCACCGAATCCGCCCGATAAACCGACTGAGAAGAACGGAAGCGGAGATGCGAGCAGAAGCGCGATCGTAACAATCACAGCTCTGAGCGGTAGATATCTCTGAAGTTCCGAATAGAGCCAGCCTAACCCAATCTTGAGTGCCGCACTAACAATGTAGATCAGCGGTAAATTTGCTGCTCCGAATTGGGCGAGGAACATCTCAACTGAACAGGCTTCAAGCCAAATCAGCCCCGTCGAAGTGAAGGTGTAGAAGGCGAACATCCAAAACGTTCGATCGCCTTCACCAGATCGGAGGTTAATCCAGCGGAGAAATGGGCTTTCTCCGGATTTGTCGGGAGCTTGATTTGTCGAAACCATGAGGGAGGCTGTTCTGAGTTGAATTGATGCACATGATTCCACATTGGCGGGAATCCTCCCTAAGATGCCCAACAGATCCCATCGCTAAAACAAGCAAAAAGGACAGCGAGAAGTTTATCCCACTGTCCTTGATTCACTTGATAGATGCGCGATCGTGGCTTATTTCTTCGGTGCCAACAGCATCATCATATTACGCCCTTCTTTTTTCGGGGCTTGTTGCACTTCGGCAATTTCTTGAAGGTCGCCCGCCATCCGCTTCAGCAAAGTCTCCGCAAGATCACTGTGCTGAATCTCTCGTCCTCGAAACATGATCGTCGCTTTGACTTTATCTCCGGCTTTGAGGAAGCGTTCGGCTTGATTGATTCGCACGTTGTAATCGTGTTCCTCAATTTTGTAGCGCATTTTGACTTCCTTCACGTCTACGGTATGCTGCTTTTTCTTCGCTTCTTTGGCTTTCTTTTCTTGCTCGAATTTGTGCTTACCGTAGTCGATAATTTTGACGACAGGGGGATCAGCCTTGTCGCTGACAAGAACTAAGTCGAGTTCCTTTTCGTCTGCCATCGTTTGGGCTTCTCGCGAGGTCATGATCCCTAGCTGGGAGCCGTCAGCATCGATGACACGAACTTTCGGAAACCGAATTCGTTCGTTGATCACGGGCATATCTCGATTGGGTCTTTTTTCTATCACAAGCACCTGTGTTGTAAGTGGATAAAGCTGACAATGAGTAAGACTTAAATCATTGTCTATTCGTTTGTATTCGCCATTCTACTCAGTTTGGCGAAATTTCTCTCTACTTCGTTACGTAAATTCTAAAGCAGCGATCGAGATTTTGGGGATTCGGATCTCCCACTAAAATGAATAAGCAGAGTAAGATCGGTGGAATTGTGGTAGACGCTTTACCTTGGCGGCAGAGAATTGGCAGTCAGCGCGATTGGATGTGGCGCGGTTGGCGAACGCGATATACGTACATGCGATCGCAAAAATCCGAGAATGCTCCCCCGCTGATGTTGATTCACGGGTTCGGTGCTTCGATCGGTCATTGGCGGCATAACGTTTCGGCTCTGAGTCAGCATCATACGGTGTACGCGCTGGATTTGTTGGGATTTGGGGCATCGGAAAAAGCGATCGCGCCGTATAACGTGGTGTTGTGGATCGAGCAGGTTCACGATTTTTGGTTGACGTTTGTGCGGGAGCCTGTGGTTTTGATCGGAAACTCGATCGGCTCGATGGTGTGTTTGGCAGCGGCAAAGGCTTATCCTGAAATGGTGAAAGGTGTGGTCATGCTGAATTTGCCGGATTCTTCGGTGTTGGATGCGCCGGAATGGACTGGGACAGCGGTAAAAGTGTTTCGTCCGATCGCGGCTGTGGCAAAAAGTATTTTCACGTTTCCATTGATTTTTAATCCGTTCTTTCGAGTGCTGAGAAGTTCGAGTCTGGTTCGATTGTGGGCGCGGCAGGCGTATTCGAGTTCGGACAGTATTAGCGATGAACTGGTGGAAATTTTGTCGATGCCAGCACGCGATCGAGGTGCGGTGAGGGCACTGCGATCGATGGTGACGACTCCGAAAATGACCGAGTATAGAGCACGATCGATTTTGCCCGCGATGAAGATTCCGATGCTGTTGTTTTGGGGCAAGCAAGATAAGTTCGTGCCGCCGAGTTTGGCTGCGTCTTGTGTCAAACTGAATCCGAAATTAGAACTGATGGAGATCGAGAATGCAGGGCATTGTCCGCATGATGAACAGCCTGAAATTGTGAATCGTAAAATTCTGAGTTGGATTGAGGAGTGTGTGAAATGACGGATACGTTTCGGATTTCGCCGTTGATTCGGATTACGTTGCTAAGTTTGTATATTGCGTTGACAACTCCGCTGCCGTTTTTGGCGAATGCGACTGATGCACCTGTTCCGAGCAGTTGGCTTTGGGCGGGCATTGCGATCGGCTTTGTGATTTTGTTCGGCGCACTCAGTGAGCGCGTGATTGTAAACGATGACGGAATTCAAGTCACTTACCCGGTTTGGGTTCCGAAATTTTTCCGCAAAGGTTGGCAAATCCCCTGGTCAGAAGTGAAAGCGCTGAAACCTCGATCAACTGGACAAGGTGGATTAGTTTACTATTTTCTCAGCAAGTCGGGAGAAGGTTATCTTTTACCGATGCGGGTGGCGGGATTTGCTCGATTAGTCGATCGAGTTCAGAAACAAACGGGCATTGATACAACTGATGTGAAGCCTTTATCACAACCCTGGATGTATTTGATTTTGTTGGGATTTACAGTTTTATTGTTGTTGATTGATGCGTGGACAGTTTCGACTGCGATCGCGCTTGGAAAAATCTGATGCGGATTCGAGTTGAGCAAGTCAGTTTCGCGGCGGGTCGAGTGACGCAGAAAGGCACACCGATTTCAGGCTATGAAGTGCTGCGGAATGTTTCGTTTGTGGTGGAGAAAGGCAATCGAATTGCGATCGTCGGTGCTTCGGGTTCTGGAAAAACAACATTGCTCAAACTATTGAATCGATTGATCGAACCGAGTGCGGGATCAATTGAGTTTGAAGGTAAGCCTTATTCAGAAATTCCAGTCCTGCAATTAAGACAGCAAATTCTCTTTGTTGCTCAAGAGCCGAAACTGTTCGGAACAACGATCAGAGAAGCTTTGATCTATCCGCTGAAGTTGAGAAACTTAAAAGACATTGATCAGCGAATTGATCAAGTTGTTGAACGAATGAACATTCCGCGAGAATGGCTCGATCGATCTGAACTAGAGCTTTCTACAGGAGAACGACAATGGATCGCGATCGCTAGAGCTTTAATCTGTCAACCTGCGGTGTTGTTGTTGGATGAACCGATCGCAAATTTGGATGCTGCTCGCAGCGAGATTTTACTGAAAGTTTTGGCTCAAGTTGATTCTACGGTTCTCGTGGTTACTCATCAGTTTGAATGGGCGGAACGGTTTGCAGGACGAATTTTACAGTTACAACAAGGGCAATTAATTCGCAATGAAATGGGCATCGATTGGAACAGTGTGAAAAATACGATCGCACAAATCGAACGAGAAGAGGCAGCGGAATGGGATTGACCGATGAAAATTCGGCTTCCCATTGAGCAGAAAATTTTGGAGCCGGGACAAACCAAAAAATCGATTGACACATTTGCCACCCCATGCGGATAATGGGAGTTTGTTGAAAACTTTAGACTCCTGAAATCCCTTGGCTAACGTAGTTGTTATTGGTGCCCAGTGGGGCGATGAAGGTAAAGGCAAAATCACCGATTTGCTCAGCAAGTCGGCAGATGTCGTAGTTCGCTATCAAGGCGGTGTTAATGCTGGGCACACAGTGGTTGTCAAGGATCAAACCTTTAAACTCCATCTGATTCCGTCTGGAATTCTGTACCCCGATACCGAGTGCATTATCGGTTGCGGAACGGTGATCGATCCGAAAGTTTTGCTACAAGAACTCGATCAGATCGAAGCGCTCGGCATTTCGACGCGGAATTTACTGATCTCCGAGACGGCTCATGTGACGATGCCGTATCACCGCTTGATTGACAAAGCCGCAGAAGAACAGCGCGGTAATCATAAAATCGGCACGACCGGACGCGGAATCGGTCCCACTTACGCCGACAAATCAGAGCGCACAGGCGTTCGAGTGGTTGATTTGATGAATCCGGAAGGGTTCCGCGAGCAGTTGGAATGGACGATCGCCCAAAAGAATCTCATTCTCGAAAAGCTTTACAATCTGCCGCCGTTGGATGCGGGTGAAGTTTTCGACGAATACATGGGCTATGCGGACAGGTTGCGCCCGCATGTGGTGGATAGTTCGCTGAAGATTTACGATGCGATTCGCCGCAAGCGGAATGTGCTGTTTGAAGGCGCACAAGGGACTCTACTCGACTTGGATCACGGGACGTATCCGTATGTGACTTCCTCGAATCCAGTATCGGGTGGCGCTTGTGTGGGAACGGGAATCGGTCCGACGGTGATCGATCGCGTGATCGGAGTTGCGAAAGCGTATACAACTCGTGTCGGAGAAGGACCTTTCCCGACCGAATTGCATGAAGAAATGGGCGCGTTGTTGTGCGATCGTGGAGCCGAATTTGGTACGACCACGGGACGACAACGGCGCTGCGGTTGGTTTGATGCAGTGATTGGACGGTACGCCGTTCGCATCAATGGTCTAGATTGTCTAGCGATTACGAAGCTAGATGTCTTGGACGCAATGGACGAAATCAAAGTATGTGTTGCCTACGAAATCGATGGGCAGCGCTGCGAAGATTTTCCGAGTAACTCGCGCTTGTTCGCTCGATGCAAGCCGATTTATGAAACGATGCCGGGATGGAAGCGATCGACTGAAGACTGTCGATCGCTCGACGATTTGCCAGAAGAAGCGCTTGAGTATCTCAAGTTTTTGGCAGAATTAATGGATGTGCCGATCGCGATCGTGTCTTTAGGAGCCAAACGCGATCAAACCATTATTGTCGAAGATCCCATTCACGGTCCGAAACGGGCGCTGTTGTACACCAACGAAACGCCCCAACCCGCTAACGTTTAGTTACTTTTTAGGTTCATATTATGCCGTTCTCGATCGAAGCTCAAAAACGTCCTGAAGGAAGTAAGCCGAATGCGCTCCGTCGCGGTGGCAAAATTCCTGCAACGCTGTATGGTCACAATGGTACTGAGTCCATCCAACTCGTCGTGGATGCGAAAACTGCTGGATTTTTAGTGCGCGATGCGGCTCCGAATAAGTCAGTCGTAGAAGTCAGCATTCCTGAGTTGTCTTGGAATGGTAAGACGGTGATGCGTGAAGTTCAAACCCATCCTTGGAAAGGTTCGCTCTATCACATCAGCTTCTTTGCTCAAAAAGATTAGAGCGTGGTTTAAAGCCTGTTCGTCTCAGCGCTCTCCCGCCCTGAAATAAATTTCGGGCTAATCGACGAAAGTCTACTAAAGTAGACTCCGAACTGATTTCAATCTTCTTAGTCCATTTCAATGGACTTTCGCCAGTTAGCCCGAAATTTATTTCAGGGCGGTCACGAACGCAGTGAAGAAGTTCTAAACTACATCTTAGTCTTTGCGGCTTGTCAGAAGATTTGATGTATATAAAGCTAGGGAGAGATCCCTGGCTTTTTTAGTTTGAGTGAGTTTATGACGACTACGACCCTTCCCCCGATCGTTGAAGCCCTTCTTGATCCTGCTCTTTATGATCATCCGGTCAAAGGCTCGATCGAGTTAATCCAAACGCACGTTTCTTATGTGTTTCTCACTGGAGACTACGTGTACAAGCTGAAAAAGCCCGTGAATTTCGGTTTCTTAGACTATTCGACGTTAGAGAAGCGCAAGTTTTACTGTGAGGAAGAATTGCGGCTGAACAAACGGGGCGCGGCGGAATTGTATTTGGGAATTTTACCGATCGCGCAAAATGGCGAAACGTTCATTCTCGGCGGAGAGGGTGAGCTTGTGGATTATGTGGTGAAAATGCAGCAGTTTCCACAAGAGACGCTGTTGAGTGCAATGTACGATCGAGGTGAACTCACGGAACAGCATTTAATCGATTTGGCGAAAGTGATGGCAGCATTTCACAAATCAGCACCGACGAATGATTACATTCTTAGTTTTGGTGAAGTGTCGCAGATTCGACAAGCGATCGACGAAAACTATGATCAGACGGTTGGATACATTGGAGTCGCTCAAACTCAAGAGCAATTTGATCAGACGAAAGCTTACACCGATCAGCTCTTTGCTGAGAGCGAATCATTGTTCAAAAGCCGAGTTGAACAGCGATTTATCCGCGAATGTCATGGTGATGTTCACTTGAGAAACATTTGTTTCTGGAATAGCAAGATTTTATTGTTCGATTGCATTGAGTTCAATGAGCCATTCCGCTTTGTCGATACGATGTTCGATATTGCTTACATCATCATGGATTTCGATGCTCGGAACCGTCCTGATCTCAGCAACTTATTCCTGAACTCGTATCTTGAACAATCCGGTGATTGGGAAGGCTTGCAAGTTCTACCACTCTACAACAGCCGTCAGTCTTATGTTCGGGCAAAGGTAACATCATTTTTGCTCAGTGATCCGAGTGTTCCGGAGTCCGTTAAAGAAGAGTCAAAAGAAACTGCAAGCCGTTACTATCGATTGTCCTGGGAGTATACCAAGCCGAAACAAGGCAAGATTGTGTTGATGTCGGGACTATCTGGATCTGGAAAGAGTACGATCGCTGCAAAACTGGCGCGTGAATCGGGAGCAATTCAAATCCGATCAGATGCAGTTCGCAAGCACTTAGGTGGCGTTGCTCCAGATGAGAAAGGGGATGCGTCGTTGTACAGTTCAGAGATGACGCAGAAAACGTACGATCGCTTACTCAAGTTGGGTGTTACTTTGGCATCTCAGGGGTATACCGTGATTTTGGATGCGAAATATGATCGTCAAGCATTGCGTGCTCCGGTGATCGAGCAAGCACAGGCACACGGAATTCCGGTTGAGGTTTTGTACTGTGAGGCATCTGAGGAGGAGTTGCGCGATCGAATTGCTCAACGACAAGGCGACATTTCGGATGCTGATCTTGATGTCTTGGCAGAGCAATCTTTTGAAGCGTTTACTGAGACTGAAAAGCTGCTCGTGAAAACAATGAGTTAGAGGTTAAGACAGTAAGCTAGAAATCTTCGCTTCGTTGCCGACCCGCCCCGGAATGGAATTCGGGGCTAATCAAACGAAGTCCACTGAAGGGGACTAAAAGCAATTTTGATCGTCTTCAGTCAGTTTCAACTGACTTCGCACTGTTAGCCCCGAATTCCATTCCGGGGCGGGTTAGAGCAATGAACGTTAACAACATCAATCTAAACCATCAACTCTAGATCAATCCACCGAAAATAGTTCTTCAGCCGATGAAGGATGGATCGCGATCGCATGATCAATTTCAGATTTCGTAATTCCCTTCTTGATCGCTAAGCTAAATCCTTGAATCATTTCTGCTGAATCTTCTCCGACTAAATGAAGTCCAATCACGCGATCGTCAAGCGTCACATATTTCGCAACGCTCTTAAGCTTTCGTTCTGTTAAAGTCTCAAACAAGGGTATGAACTCGGTTTGATAACATTGGATGCGATCGCCAAATTGCTCTCGCGCTTCAGATTCCGCCATTCCAACCGAAGCGGCTTCGGGACGAGCACAGACCGCAGACGGAATCAATGAATCAATTTGGGTCGGTTGATGGTTGAATGCGGTTTCTGCGAATGCTTTTCCTTCAGCGCGGGCAACCGGAGTGAGTTGTTTTCGATTGGTACAGTCTCCGATCGCATAGATGTTTGGAATGTTTGTGCGGCTGAATTCGTCTACCGCGATCGCTTTTTTATCGAATTCGACTCCAACGGTTTCTAGACCGAGATTTTCTAAATTCGGGGCGCGACCGATCGCACAGAGAACTGTATCAACCGTAAGACTATCAGAATGGTCTCCGGTTAAATGTAATTGGATTTCGTTGTTCACACGCTCGATTTTATCTGCGGTGGTGTTGCAGTAGATTTGAATTCCGCGATCGACTAATCCTTGTCTCACAGTCGTACTAATCATTTCATCAAAGCCTTCGAGAATCATCTCTCCATGATTCATCAACGTTACATCTACACCCAATCCACGCATCACACTAGCAAATTCGATTCCAATATACCCACCCCCAATAATTGCTAGACGGTTTGGTAGTTGTTCAAGGTGAAACATTTGCTCAGAAGTGATTGTATGTTCGATGCCTGTAATTTTGGGTTGAGATGGCTTGCCACCGACCGCGATGAGGATTTTGTCTGCGGCGAATTTTTGATCATTGACTGCGATCGTGTGTTCATCGACTAACACCGCTGTACCTTGAATGATTGTAATTCCTTGTTTTTCCAGTGCAGCGTGGTGAACTTTCCGGAGGCGATCGAGTTCGCGATCGCGAATTTGTTTGAAGCGTTGCCAGCTAAATTTGAGGTCGGGCTTTGTCCAGCCGTAATCTTGTGCGGCATCAGCAAGTAAGCCAAAATCGGCAGCGTAAACCATGAGTTTCTTAGGAATGCAGCCGAGATTGGTGCAGGTTCCGCCGAGATGGGAGCGTTCTGCGATCGCGACTTTTGCACCATACTGTGCGGCTCGTTTGGCGGCAGAAAGTCCACCCGGTCCCGCTCCGATTACAAATAGGTCATAGTTCATGGTTTGTTGGCTTCGATTTTAACTGGAGCGTAAGTGAAGTTAGCATCGGATTTCTACTATCAAAAGAAAGGTTCATACTCCGTGAAGGGCAACCACAGATAGAGGATTGCGATCGTTGCGATTGTTAGGATCGATGCCAGTGTTTCAGGAGCAAAATCATGAGCGAGAAATTGAAAAAGGGCGACCACGTAGAGTGGAACACTTCTGGTGGAAAAACTGAAGGTGAAGTCAAAGAAATCATCACTGAACCCACTGACTTTAAAGGGCATCATTTCGAGGCATCAAAGGAAAATCCTGAGTATCGGGTTGAAAGTTCAAAGAGCGGAAAAGATGCGATTCATAAAGGTGAGCAACTGAAGAAATCGAAGGAGAAAAAGTGATGGTTCAGCATACTGCTACTCAGAACCAAGAGACTCTAAAAGAGTTTCAAGATGCGGTCAATATGTCAGCTAAAGAATTAGAAGCTTGGCTAAAAACCGAGGAATCGCTGTCGGTTGGAATGAAAAGTAGCGAGGATGCGGAATCAACCGGGCATCAATCTGGTAGAAGAACTGTCGCGCTCTTACACAAGAAGAAATCAGAATACGACGACTCAGATTTTAATCACATGCGGCGCGTCGTGAGTTATGTTCATCGGCATTTGGCAGAAAGACCGGAAGGAGATATCGAGCATACTCGGTGGCGTTACTCTCTCAAGAATTGGGGGCATGAACCGCTGAAAGACTAATAGTTTTTGAACGCAAAGATTAACCCTATAAATTAAACGATTATGACCCCTGAACTTGGATTAGTGTGTATCTCTGCATCGAAAACGGTGCGGTTTAAAACGATCACACGCAAGCGATTATTACAGTTTGATTTGGTCGAGCAGGAACGATTGTTGCGCGAATTGTATGCGGAAAATCTGCGGCGATTAGGAATTGCGATCGAGTTCTGCGCGGCGAATAAAATTGGACTGTATCGATTAAGTTCGGGGTTATTTCCGTTTGCAGATGATCCGATGGGAGCCGCAATTTTAGATGAGTTCACGGAAGGGATGGGCTTAATCGGAGAACAATCGAGACAGCTTAAAGTACGACTCGTATTGCATCCGGATCAGTTTGTGGTGCTGAGTTCCGATCGTCCTGAAGTAATTGAAAACAGCATCAAGATTCTAGCGATGCACGCTCGGACGTTTGATTTATTGGGATTACCCCGATCGCCTTGGGCGTTGATGAACATTCACGGTGGCAAAGGCGATCGAGCAGAACGATTGATCGAGTCGATTCGGAATTTGCCTGATAATATTCGATCGCGCTTGACCTTGGAGAATGATGAATACACCTACGGATCAGAGCAAATTGCTGAAGTTTGTCAGGCGGCAGGCGTTCCGCATTTGTTTGATGCTCACCATCATGTGATTCATGAGAAGGTCGAGAGCTACGAGGATGAAAGTGTGATTCGGGCGTTTGAAATTGCTCGATCGACTTGGGAAAATCCAGATTGGCAAGTGGTTCATATCTCAAATGGTGCGGAATCGTTTTTGGATCAGAAACATAGTGATTACATTACGATTATGCCGAGTTGCTATCGGCAAGTTCCCTGGATTGAGATTGAAGCGAAGCAGAAGGAATTTGCAATTCAGAAGCTACAGGAAGAGTGGTTGTATTCGGATTTGAATGTGTTGCCGCCTGTGGTGGTTGAGACTGAGAAGAAGGAAGAGATTCAGATTGAGGCGGTGACTCCATCGACTCAGGATGAGGAGCCTTCGGATTTGATGGAGCAGGCGGTTTCGGTGTAGGTGGGGGTTGTTTGCTTCGTTGCTCGTCCGCCCCGGAATGGAATTCGGGGCTAACAGTGCAAAGTCCACTGAAGGGGACTGAAGAACTTGAATTTTAGGATTGGGTTATGGCTTTTACAGTTGATGCTACTGTTGGAACTCCGAATCAAGAAGCAGCACTTCAGGCATTCAGGCAGTTTGTCGATCGAATGTCTCATTCTTCGAGAATCGTTGCGATTCATGATTCGGATGCGGATGGAGTCACGGCGGGCGTTGTTTGGCAGCGGGCATTTGAACGGGCGGGATTTGCCTCAGTGCATCGAGTGATTCCCGATCGAGAACGCAACGCCTGGACACCTAACAATCGCGCTATCATTCAATCCTCAAATCCGGCTTATCTCTTTGTGATGGACTTAGGAAGCCGCTCGGAGCCTGTAATTTCTGGGGTTCCGACTTGCTTTGTTGATCATCACCATCCTGAAGGTGTGCCGGATGGCGATACTTTAATTAGTGCCTACAATTGGGAGCCGATCCCGAATACATCGCTGATCATTTGGGAACTGGCGCAATCGATCGCGGATATTTCCGACCTCGACTGGATTGCTGCGATCGGAACATTGAGCGATTTAGGCGATCGCGCTCCATTTGAACTATTAACCACGGCAAAACGGAAGTACACCGCGAAATACCTCAAAGAAGCAACAGTCTTAATTAATGCGTCTCGACGAGCTTCACACTACGATCCAGAAGTCGCAGCACGAGCATTATTAAATCATTCCAGTCCGAAAGCATTGGTGAATTCCGATAGTGCGGATGTGCAACAACTGCGATCGGCAAGAGAAGAAGTCAAACTTGCAATCGATGAAGCCAGAAAAGTGGCTCCCGTTTTTTCAGGGAATGTTGCTCTACTTCGGATGAACTCGCCTTGTCAGATTCATCCCTTGATTGCTCAAAGTTGGCGCGGTCGCTTGCCGAAATTAGTGGTGATTGCAGCCAATGAAGGATATATGCCGGGGCGGGTTAATTTTGCGGCTCGATCGAACAGTGTGAATGTGCTCGAATTCCTGCGGAGTCAAACGATTTCAGCCGGAGAAGGAAGCTATGGACACGGACACGATCAGGCATCGGGGGGCAGTTTAAGCATCGAACGTTGGAATGAATTGTTAGCAAAACTAGGATTTCCAGAAACGACGTTTGTCAAATCGTAAAACTACTCCTTAAGACTTAGCGATCTCCCTCTGAGGTAGATGCAACTTCAAGATTGGATAAACGAGCATAGAAATGAAAATCGAGTCATCCCAGAAAGATAAATGCACGGTAGTTTAGTCGCTCCTCTGCCCACTCAATTGATGCCAGAGGCAATCGCATCCATTGTTAAGACCAATCCTTACTACAAGGCTGAACAAACTTTTAGTGAACTGATCGAAGCTGAAAACTTAGATCAGCGACTCAATCAGTTTGAAGAGCAAATTCGGTACTTTGAAACGGCACTGAGTTTTGCACTCAAAGAAGCTTATGATCAAGCTCAAGGTTCGGATGCTGCCCATCTTTTCCTACAGCGCATCCTCTACCGCATCAATCGCTTAAACCTATTTTGGTACGACGATTTAACGCACTATACCAATGAGCGATCGACATACTTGCAAAAAGTCCGCAATGAGATCGAAGCCGCTTGGCAAGCTTGGGAACTCAAACAGATTGATACTGAAGCTTATCATTCGGTAGATCTGAAACAGGCATTGCTCGATCGCTATCAAACCGATCTCGATCCTGAACTCTCTGAAGATGCGCTCTACCTTCGTAAAGAGATGCCATTTGAAGGTTATCGTTACCTTTTAGCAATCACTTCGTTTGATGGACTGGTCGAAGCAAGCCGCCTTTCTCGAATTCTCGGTGGTGCCGCGAATGAAGTTCAAGCAACTTTAACGAAAGTACTGCTCGAAGAATATGGTAATGGTCGTTTGTCGCGGAAGCATTCGACATTTTTCGCGAAAATGATGACCGAATTAAGCTTGAGTACTCAGCCTGAAGCATATTTTGATCTGGTTCCTTGGCAAGCGTTAGCAACCACGAATCATAACTTCTTGCTAACGGAATGTAAGCGTCATTTCTTACGCTACAACGGTGGTTTAGCTTACTTTGAAGTAGCAGGTCCTTCTGCATATCGGAACTATCTTGCTGCGGCTCAGAGACTTCAGCTCTCTGAGGGTGCAATGGGCTATTGGGACTTGCACATCAAGGAAGATGAAAGACATGGACGATGGATGATCGAGAACGTGACGTTACCTCTGGTCGATATGTATCCGCAGCAAGCTTGGCAATTGTTGTTGGGATATGACCAAGAGAAACTCATGGGCGATCGAGCAGGAGCCGCGATCGTGGCGATGATTCGTCATGGGGTTGAAACTGAATCGCTTCCTGCAATTGGACTAGAGTAATCGATCGGGGATTTTGGGGCGGCTGTGGTGACCGCCCTTCATTGTTGTGATTTGAAATCATAGAGGGTATTACCTTGACTGGGACACTAATTAGACCAACACAAACGGTTGCTGAAACCGAAGTATTTTTCTGCCCTGAAGAGTCGCATTTCTATTCGCATTGTTTAGAGCGATTGGTATTTTCGCAGTGTGATGATTCGCGCTTGATTGTTGAATTTGGTTCGGGTGATGGTAGTCCGGTGATCAATTCACTAGTGCGATCGCGCTGTCACGATGTGATTCACGGTTTTGAACTGAATCCCTCTGCGTATGAGGTAGCTCAATCCAGAGTTGGTCAGTGTAATCTGCACGATCGATATGTGCTGCACAACAAATCATTCTTTGAGGCAGCACCAACCGATGCAGATTGTTTGATTGCAAATCCGCCTTACATTCCCGCTCCAGATAATCAAATTCGGATGCCGCTCTTGCATGGGGGTGTAGATGGAGCCACACTCACGAATAAACTATTGACGCTGAACTATCCGAGAGTAATGGTTTTAGTGTCGAGCTACTCGAATCCGTTAGGCACCTTTGAATGTGCAGCCGAACAGGGTTATACGGTATCAGACTTTATGGTGACACCGTTGCAGTTTGGTTGTTATAGTTCTGAGCCGAAAGTGAAAAACTGGATTGCTAAGCTGCGAGATCAGGGTCAAGCTTTCTACACGGATAATATTTATTTCCTTGCGGGTGTTCTGTTCGAGCATTCTAGTGTTGCATCTGTGGATATCTCAGATGAGCTAGTTCGAGTGATGACTGCTTTGTAAACCCTGATGTGGAGGGTGTGATTAGATTTGCACCCTTTTCAATTGATATGTCTAAAGTTGATATTCTAATTCCTACCTACAATCGTGCTTCAGCGTTAGCTGTTACTTTAACGAGCTTGATTGCACAAACATTTCAAAACTTTAATGTAATCATTTCGGATCAGACTGATGATCCAAATACGATCGCATCAAATCTAGTCCAAACTCCGATTCGAGTTCTGCGATCGCACAATCATAAAGTACAAATCCATCACCATTTGCCGCGTCGTGGACTCGCAGAACAAAGACAGTTCTTGCTCGATCAAGCGACTGCACCTTATGTTTTATTCATTGATGATGATCTGATCCTCGAACCGTTTGTAATCGAGCAATTTGTGAACGCGATCGAACAAGAAAACTGCGGTTTCGTTGGGAGTGGATTGATCGGCTTGAGTTTTGCTCAAGATATTCGACCGCACGAACAAGCGATCGAGTTCTGGACGACTCCCGTTCGACCGGAAAAGCTTAAACCCGGAATGCCCCAATGGGAGCGCTGGAAGTTGCACAATGCAGCAAATCTGTATCACATTCAGCGATCGCACAACATCACACCGGATCACCCTCGCAAATACAAAATTGCCTGGATCGGGGGCTGTGTCATGTACAACATGGAAAAGCTTCGGGAGGTCGGCGGCTTTAATTTCTGGAAAGATCTGCCTGAAAATCACTGCGGCGAAGATGTGTTTGTACAGCAGCGAGTGATGGCGAAATATGGCGGTTGTGGGGTGCTTCCGTCCGGAGCATATCATCAGGAATTGCCAACAACGGTGGTCGATCGTACTTATAACGCTCCAGTTTTGCTCTCAGTGGATGAGTCATTTTCTGAAAATCCCTCTAGGATCGAAGAAGATGAATTGAGCCTAACGTATGATTCCTGAATTCTTCGATCGTGCTTCTGTCAGTTCTGTTTGGCGGGTTCCCTATCAACAGCGAGCAGTAGAAGCCGAACAATGGGCGAAACAGCATGGAATTTCGCCCGCAAGTGACGATCGAGTTCGGGTCTGTCTTCTAGCGATCGACGTGCAGAATACGTTCTGTATTCCTGATTTTGAATTATTCGTGGGGGGTCGATCGGGTACTGGAGCCGTTGAAGATAATATTCGACTGTGTGAGTTTATCTATCGCAATTTAGGCAGCATTACCGAAATTGCACCCACAATGGATACTCACACGGCGATGCAAATCTTTCATCCGATCTTCTGGCTTAATGAAGCTGGAGAGCATCCAATACCAGCCGCAACTTTGATTTCATTCGAGGATGTTCAGAAAGGAGTTTGGCGAGTCAATCCTGCTGTTGCGTTTAGTTTGAAAGCAGATTACGACACCTTAAACAATCATGCGCTGCACTACACAAAACAGCTAACCGACGAAGGCAAGTATCCGCTAACGGTGTGGCCCTACCACTCGATGCTGGGTGGAATTGGTCATGCGTTGGTTTCGGCATTTGAAGAAGCAGCGTTTTTCCACTGTATTGCCCGCAAGAGTCAGACGAATTTTGAGATTAAAGGTAATCAGCCACTCACTGAAAACTATTCGGTGTTGCGTCCTGAAGTGCTCACTACAGTTGGGGGCGAACTACTTGCACAGAAGAACAGTCAATTGATTGACAAATTACTCAAGTTTGATGCGGTGATCATTGCAGGTCAGGCGAAGAGTCATTGCGTCGCTTGGACGATCGATGATTTGCTCACCGAAATCCAAGCGTATGACTCTAGCCTGACTCGGAAAGTGTATCTGCTCGAAGATTGCACTTCTCCGGTCGTGGTTCCGGGTGTGGTCGATTTTACCGAGCAAGCAGACCAAGCGTATGCGCGTTTTGCTGCTGCTGGAATGCGGTTAGTAAAATCGACCGATGCGATCGCCGACTGGTTTTAGAGGGTGTTTGAAAAGTATAAAAAGTCTTTTCGCTCTCGTTTGCCTCCCGCCCTGAAATAAATTTCGGGCTAATGAGAGAAAGTCTACTGAAGTAGACTCGGAGGTAGTTTCAGGTTCTTAGTCCTTTTCAAAGGACTTTCGCCGATTAGCCCGAAATTCATTTCAGGGCGGGATGTGGCACCGAACGACAATTTTCAAACCCCCTCTTAGGCTTTCTTGACCCAAAGCGATCGCGGCATCAAACTATGAATTGTTCTCGCACCCGGTTCAATCCGTCCCAACCGCGCATCCATTGCCAAACTTGCCAGCGAGTAGCTATCTAACATCGATAGTTTCTTCAGTTGGGTCATCCGCTCGATCATTCGCAGTGAAGCAAGATTCATCGCAGTTTGCACATCTGCATCAGTGGCAGTGGTGACATAACTATCACGAGTGTCTTGGGTTGGATTCGGAGCAAGTTTTGGGCTGGCTTTCTTTGGCAACATACAGTAAACGCCCTTCAACTGATTGACGATTTCAGCGACTCGACAATCTCCGTAATCGTTCATGAACTGTTGAGCCTCTTTGCTCGAAATCCGCTTCCAGTCTGAAACAAATTTAACCGTTTGCTCAACCAGCATATCGACCGCTTTGTTCATATCGCGATCGTATCCCATCGTGATCCAGTGCGTCGGCGTTTCAATCCGGGGGAAGGTGAGCGGCGTTTTTTTCAAAACTTCGATCGTCAAATTCAATTCGCTAAACGCACTCTCGATCGCGGTTAAATTCACCTCCCCATTGCCTTGCACCGCATGAGAATCGCCCGACCACAACAACGCACCATCCACAAACACAGGTAGATAGATCGTTGTTCCCTGCACCAATTCACGACAGTCTAAATTACCGCCATACGCTCCCGGTGGAACAGTGCTATATTGTCCGCTTTCTGCTCGTGCTACTCCAATAATTCCAGGAAATGGGCGCACAGGTAGTTCAATTCCAGGCAAGAATTCGGTCACACCCCGACCGAGATCGAGATAGAAATGCTTGACCTGCGCTTCAGGAAATTTATCCGGGAACTGTCCTAGCTTCAGATTTCCAGGCAGGTTCCAATTCGCGCCATAGCTGCGAGGAATAATCCGATTGATCCGCACCTTCAGTACATCACCAGGCATTGCCCCTTCAACGAAAATCGGACCTGTAACCGAATGAGGACCTCGACCGGGAAAATCGACGCGCAGCTTGGTAATTTGCTCGATCGGCACTCCCGGTAAAATCTGATTCAGCGATGCCATCATCGTTTCCATCACCACGGTATCACCCGATTTAATTCGAGCGCGAGGCGGTTCGGCATTGTTAAACCAACCCCACTGCACCGTTTCATTGTTTGCAGGTAAAAGATATACGCTGCCTTGATATTGACCAACATAGCCTTGTCTTAGCGCATTGATTTCAGGGCGCTTAGAAGGTTGATTATCTTGGGCATTGGCTTTAGAAATCATAGATACAGCGGCAGCACTCATCGCACTGCCAATTAGAAAGTCTCGACGCTTTGACATACGGGAAATAGTAGGTTAGGTCAAATTTATTATTTCTTACGTATCCTTTGTAAATTGTGATCCGCACTACTTTTGCAAGGTTGGCAAGTCGAGCAAAAATGCGCCGATCGACCTGCTAACTTCAGCCGTTCAATCACTGTCTCACAAGTCCGGCAGCGATCGCCCTCTCGCCCATACACCCAAGCCATGCCGCCATAGTTACCATTCACCCCTGACACATCCCGAAAATCACTAAACGTGGTGCCTCTTGCCGCAATGCTATCTTTTAGCACTCGGATGACGTTTTTTCGCAGTTGAGAGGTTTGCTCGATCGATAATTCCGTACATAATGTTTCAGGATGAATCCCGGTTAGGAATAAAGCTTCATCCGCATAGATATTGCCAATTCCCGCAACTAACGCTTGATCGAGTAGTGCATTCTTAATGGGGCGTTTACGATTTTTCAACTGCTCATAAAAATACAGATCTGAGAACTCATCCGAAAACGGCTCATGTCCCAATCTCTGTAAGCCTGTAATGATAGTCTTTGGATCAGCCTCTCCAACGACGTGCCACATTTGCCCGAATGTTCTTTGATCATCAAAGCGAAGTTCTCGATCGCCCTCAAAAAACAATCGAACTCGCGTATGTTTCGACAACGGTTCAGATTGTTTCATCCACAACAGCTTTCCGGTCATTCGCAGATGGACACCCAGCCAGCCAATCGGATCGAGTTGTCCAAGAAGATATTTTCCATAGCGATGCCATTGTGCGATCGACAATCCCTTTAAGCTTGAAATAAACTGATCGGAATTTGGATAAGCGATCGTGCGATCGAGTAACACTTCTCCCCCTACGATCGGCTGATTCAGCGCGACCTCGTTTAAACCTAATCGAACCGTTTCAACTTCAGGCAGTTCAGGCACAGCGACTACACTCGTAAAATCCTATTTTAACAACAGCGACAATCGCGAGATAATGCCAAGACTTGTGATCGTACTGTTATGTCTCAACGTTCAGCCGAAGAGGTCTATCAAGTTATGCTTCAGATTGCCTCTGAGTTTCCATTACTGTCGTGCGAACAGTGTGCTAGAGCAATGATGCAGTGGTTAACGGCAAATCAAATTCAAGGAAAGATTTCGAAGCTGAAAACCAAACGACGAGGGGAGGCGTTTATTAGTAGCGATCGCTTTGACCCAAATCAATCGATTACTGAAAACGGTACTCACTACGGCGTTGAAGTATTAGGGCAAGTCTTTGATAACCTTTCGACTGTCGGACTCACGCGCCAAGATTGGCTACAAGATTTTCATTGTCCGAGCGAATCGTTTACGATCGAAGAAATCGATTTCACATAACTCCGGAGGCGATCGGTGAGCGGATTACTAGAAATCTTAGAAAAAATTAGACATCGCCCAGGAATGTATCTTGGAGCGCCTTCGGTAAGCAATTTATTCATGTTTCTCAACGGCTACGAAATTGCTAGAAGCGAATTGAACATCGAACTGACCAAGGAAGAAGCGGCATTTCACGAAGAATTTCAACCCTGGTTACAGAAGAAGTTCGGCACATCTTCTAGCGCATCCTGGGCAAAACTCATCATGCTGCGCTGTTCTGATGAAGCCGCTGGGCTTCAATACTTCTTTCAGTTGCTCGACGAATTTCAGCAGCAATCTCAAGCGATCGCAAATCAAGCTGTGGAAGTATGACGATTGCACAAAAAAGAGAGCCAGCACCAACAGAAGAAAGGTACTGACTCAACTCTGATTATCGCAGAGAATTTACTCTGCTTTCTTTGCTGCGGGTTTTGCCGCGGGTTTTGCTGCTGCTGGAGCCGCCGCTTTCTTTGCGGGTGGCTCAACTTCTTCGAGTTCGCTCAGTGAGAAGTTATTGGTGTTAACCCCGCTTGCTTGACCGCTATAGCCCGTGTAGTTGACCTTATCAAATCGCACAATCACCGGATATTTGATGCCGCTTTGGTCGATCGAGGCAACCGTACCGACATCACGATACCAGTAAGACTCTTTCCGCAGAATGCGAACTTTTGAACCACGTTGAACCATGATTGTTCTCTTCCTTTTGTTCTGAAAATTAACGAACCCGGATCGATGCAAAATACAGATGATGCCGCGTCAATTTTCCCCAATTTACTACGGGAGTTGAACCGGAATGCGATCGCTGTTACGAGTTGAAACATTCCGAAATAAATTTGGAGACTGCTAAGCCGGATTATCACCTTTATGTGGCGTTCGCAAGTTGCTGTGCCCGGTCTCTCAGATGGCGGTAGGCAGCGTGATTGGGAGCGCGTCGCACTAATTCATCTGCTTCTTCCAACGCCTCTTCATAAGCGCCTAGTTGTTCAACCATCAGCAGAACTTTTAGTTCACGCGCTTCTAGATGATCTGGATTCTCGTTCAGCGCCAGACCGAGTGATGCAAGAATCTCACGCATACCATATTCCCATTCAGGTTCGTCTGGGTCGAAGCTATTTCGGAGAAAGTCCCACTCTTCAAGAGCGGTTTGATACCAGTTTGATCGCTGTGAGTCGCTCATTTTTAACCAAGAGTCACGTCTAGAAACATCATTAGCACAAAGCCAATCATGACTCCAAGGGTTGCTTGCTTCTCTTTACCCAAACTATGCGACTCCGGAATAATTTCATCGCTGATTACAAAGAGCATCGCTCCCGCTGCAAATGCCATCCCCCACGGCAGAATGATCGACGCGATCGACACAATTCCCGCCCCGATTACGCCTCCAATGGGTTCCGCAAGTCCCGTTAAGAGTGCCACTCCGAATACATTTCGTCTGCGGTATCCTTCGGCTAAAAGTGCGATCGCTACAACCAATCCTTCTGGGAAATTCTGCAAGCCGATTCCGATCGTTAACGCAATCCCGTTCTGCACGTCGCCACCTCCGAACCCGACCCCAACCGCCAAACCTTCTGGAAAGTTGTGCAGCGTAATCGCAATCACGAATAGCCACACTTGCTTTAAGCGATTTGAATTCGATCCTTCTGAGCCTTTAATAAAGTGTTCATGCGGGAAATAGCGGTTTGCTGCCCAGAGAAACCCGCCACCGAGTAGAATGCCGAGAACCACGATCGACGCTGCCAAAAATTGATTCTCTGTGAGCTTTTCAGCCGCTTCAATTCCTGGAATCACGAGCGAAAAGGAAGTCGCCGCTAACATCACACCCGCCCCAAATCCGAGTAGTGCTCCTTGAACTTGGGGGGTGATTTCTTGGATGAAAAAGATCGGCAGTGCGCCGACTCCAGTTGCCAGTCCTGCGGCTAAACTACCTGCCAAGCCGAAAAGCGTGACATTATCCGCCATAAATTCGACCCCGCCAGCTTTTCGGCTTTCGAGTAGACGATAGGAAAATTCGGAACACAGCAGCAGGATCGGCTAAAGGTGAGAACCAGAAGAGCCAAGCGCCTTTCGCAGAAGAGCGATCGTAAGATTGCAATACCGCTGCATTTAATCCGATCCGCATTGCGACTAATGCCCCATTCAATCCGAGCGCGATTAGTGCGGGTAACGTGGTATTTCCAGATCCAACAATCCAAGCGCTAAAAATCAGCAACGGTAATGGTAACGCTTGCACTAAAGTTAAAAATGCTAAATCGCCCCAGACTTGCGCGGGAGTAGACGCATCTTTGAGATCAAGCGATCGACCCCATTCGTTCCAAGTTTCCGCCATGCCTTCATACATTCGGACTTTGAGAATGTTTGCACCGTCGAGAAATCCGACTTTCGCGCCCGTCGCGGCAATATTACGAACCAGAGTGACATCATCACAGAAGGAACCTTTCGCACTCGTGTAGCCGCCGACTTTTTCGAGCAGCGATCGACGACAAAAGAAACATTGCCCATTCGCCATGACTCGCTCTGCCGAACTGCCGATTTCTCCCGCTGCTCCAAATCGATACACCAACGTCATGAGCAAAGCAGGCTGAAGCCAGAATTCACCCGGATATTTGAGAATAAATCGTGGCGATAGTGTGATCAAATCGTAGCCCTCGGTTGTAGCGGTTTCGAGCAGGCTACACACTAAGCTGGGGTGCGGAATCGTATCGGCATCCATCCCCAAAATCCATTCGCTATTGGGAGAACTAGCTAAAAATCCGTTGTGCAATGCCCACGGACGACCGACCCAATCAGACGGAAGCGGATCATCATTGATCAATCGGAATCGTGGATCAGTTTCTTGTGCGGCTTTGACGAGTTCTGGGGTTTTGTCGGTCGATCGACTATCGACGATCGTGATTTCCCGCACTTCGTAAGTTTGGCGAGTCAGACCTTCGAGACACGGCGAAATGCGATCGGCTTCATTTAAGGTTGGCACCATCACACTGACCGCCCCAAAAAATTCTGTCTTGGGCAATTGAGGCTGAAGGGGAGGACGACGCACCGCACCTTTGAGCAATCGCGATAGTAAAATTGCCCCTGCTGGAATCTGAATAACCAGCAAACCAAAGAAAAACACATCCTGAAATGCAAAAGCCTGGGAATTCACCAACCCCAGGCAAATCGTCATAAAGTTCGTCAAGCCTAATAACCCCTTGTGTGATCGATAGAAGTGAGACGCTCGATCGAGCGTCTCAACACATTTATTTCTGAGAAATTCCAACCGAGACAGTCGGTACATCGCGGGTCACGGTTCCCGAAATCGAAGGTTCAACGCCTTGACCCGGTTTACTCATCCACCAAAGCGCGATCGCAGGCACAACCCCAAGCACAATGCTCATCGAAGTCGGAATCAAATACCGCGCATCGAGTTCCGTCACCGTAATGATCGCCCCAAACGCAAAATTGATCAGATACACCACCAATGGAACCGTCAACTGAGCACGAGTCAGATTCAACGGCTTGCTTCCCCAGAACAACGAAGCGACAAACATAAAGAGCGCTCCCGTTCCGAGCCAGCCTGAGACATTCCGATACGGCATTCCGAAGAATTCACCGACTTCGCCAAATTCCCAGAACGGGTACGGAGCCTGACTCATTGCCGGATCAAGTACGAAATCCCAAGCGGTTAGCAAGACCGAACCGAGCGCGATCGATCCTAGCAACTGTGCCCAAGTGGGCAATTTCAAACTTTGCAATCCAGTTCGTGCCAAGACATAACAGCACAAGCCGACATAAAACCAGGACAGCGGAATCGTAAACGGCACCAAACCCGCAATCTTATAGCCCAAGCCGTTTAGATATCCGTACGCCCCAAACGGGAAGCCTGTACTCGTTCCAAGTAGTTCGCTACCGAGGGACAAAATCACCGCAGGCAACATAAAGGTGAGCCAGTGCCGAATTCCGAGCGTTCGGTAAGCATAAAGAGCTACCGTGATTGCGCCCAATAGGATATATCCCACTCCTCCATTTGCCATGCTCCAGCCGAATGCCGACTGCCCGATCGTGGGGAGAGCAGCGATAAATTCTGGATTGGGCAGCACCAGCAATAATCCTGCTAATCCAAAAGCCAGCGCCATTGTATGTCCCACCAAACACAGGCGCTCCACAGTAACCAGATGCTTCATACCGTTTCCTCAGAAAATATGGCACTCAATTTGCCTGACTTTATAGTTTACAAATCTTCAGGCTCATTCTGGCGTTTTCAAGGATGCTTTTTTAAGATTTGAGTAAAATCAATTTGATTTAGCCGCTAACAGTGCGATCACAGTTAAATTTCCTGAACGACTCAATCTAAAAGCGAAAGAAAAGATACTGACTATTTTTCTCTCTTCCATTCATTTTCACCCTTTCCGCTTCCCTGCTATGATCCCCTCAATCTCGTCACAATCGGACTGAATGACTCAGATTAACAGTGCGTTCACTCTCTTTATGAGTTTGATGGTCGAGGCAATGCCCTTTTTGCTTCTTGGGGTGTTGTTCTCTGGCTTGCTGCAATTTTTTGTTGATGAACGGAAGTTAGTGGCGATTTTGCCGAAAAATGCGTTTCTCGGTGCGTTTGTTGGAAGCTGTATCGGGTTTTTGTTTCCGGTGTGTGAATGCGGAAATATTCCGGTCGCACGACGATTGATGCTGCAAGGTGCGCCGACTTCGGTTGCAATCGGATTTTTACTCGCGGCTCCGACGATTAACCCGATCGTATTCTGGGCGACTTGGACGGCGTTTCGGGATCAGCCCGAAATTGTATTTTTCCGCATTGGGTTTTCGCTGGTGATCGCGACGATTATTGGCTGGGTGTTTAGCGTTCAGAAAGATGTGCGTCCCTTGCTTCAAGACAGTGTTGCGGCATATCTCTCTCGCAAATTAGATGCGCCAAAAACTTCCGCTTCCCCTCTATTGCAGTCGGGAACTTATTTTTTGGGACAATCGACAAAGCCGTTGATTACTGATCCGATCGAGCTTCAAGCCGCAATGGGTGGAGCCATCACGAAACCGACTGATTATCGGTTGAGAATGCTGCTCGATAATACAATTCAGGAAATGCGGGAATTGGGCGGAGTTTTGGTTTTGGGAAGTGCGATCGCGGCAATTCTTCAAGTTTTTGTTCCACGAGATGTGATTCTCGGTTTGGGTCAAGATAATGTGACCTCGATTCTCGCGATGCTGCTTCTGGCGGCAGTTGTTTCGATTTGTTCTACGGTTGATTCGTTTTTCGCGCTGTCATTTGCATCGACATTCACAAGCGGATCGTTGATTGCATTTCTTGTGTTTGGTCCAATGATCGATCTCAAAGGTGTGGGATTGATGCTGTCGGTGTTTAAGTGGAGAGCAATTCTCTATATATTCGGATTGGCGGGACTGTTGACGTTCCTGTTTTGTTTGTTTGTGAATTTGTATATCAGTTGATAATGTCTAGAATTCCTTGGCGTGTTTTGTCCCCGTGGTTGGATCTTTTAGCAGTTACGGCTTGGGGTCTGGTGATTCTGAAGTTTTGGCTGACGAATGAACTGTTTCTGCTGATTCATCCGAATTACAAAATTTTGACGATCGCGGCTGGATTCGTATTACTCATCATCAGCGGCGTGAAGGGATTTTTTATCTGGAAAGCGAGTCGAAATTCTCGACTTGTGACGAGTGATTTACCTCATATCACTTTATTTCCGCCGGGATGGAGTAGCGCGTTACTGTTATTGGTTGCGATCGCGGGTTTAGTGATTACGCCGCGTCCGTTTGCGAGTCAGACGGCTATCGATCGGGGTGTGAATGATTCAATTACGCTCACACGAGTTAGACCACAAACTTTTCGCGCTTCGGCTCGGACTGAAGATAAGAGCCTAATTGATTGGATTCGCACCCTTCAGGTGTATCCGGAACCGGATGCTTACACGGGACAGAAGGCGAAACTGCAAGGATTTGTGGTGGCGACTCCAGAAATTCCTGAACAGTATTTCTTGCTGACTCGCTTTGTGATTACGTGTTGTGCGGCGGATGTGTACCCGGTGAGATTGCCTGTGAAATTGACGCAGGGAACGAGAGCGGATTATAAAGTCGATTCTTGGTTTGAGGTCGAAGGGCAAATGATCACGGAAACGTTGGCAGGGAAGCGGCAGTTAGTGGTGCAGGCGAACTCGCTGAAGCCGATTCCAGAGCCGAAGAATCCTTATGACTACTGATGTGAAGAGTTCGTGAGATCTAGGATTCGATCGCGAAAAATTGCCACTTTTGTCTGAGTCACCCGTCAGGACTGGAAGAGTATGGTTAAGACGATACCCGTACGGCTTCTATGATGAGACTCTATTCCCGCATCCGCCAGGTTTTGACGCGATCGACGTTTTCCGTGATCTTTTTATTATCGATCGTCGGTGTGATCTTTCTGAGTACTGTTTCGCCCGCTCAATTACCATCGGTTGGACAAGTTGAGCCGCCACTTTCAACTCGTGGCGCAGAAATCATTGATGCGAGAAAGCGACTCGTTTTATTGCGTGGCGTGAATTGGTTTGGAATGGAGACGGAAACTCAAGCTCCTCACGGACTTTGGGCACGAGACTATAAAGAAATGCTGGCTCAGATGAAAAGTCTCGGCTACAACGTGATTCGGTTGCCGTACTCGGTTCAGGCACTTCGAGGCACTGAGATTAGTGGCGTGAATTTTGCGATCGGCAGTAACAAGGAATTGCAGGGGAAAAAGCCGATCGAAGTGATGGATGCAGTGATCCAAGAAGCGGGACGACAAGGATTAATGATTCTGCTCGACAGTCACCGATTGAACAATCAGCAGATTCCTGAACTTTGGTATGGCGATGGATTCACTGAGGAGGATTGGATCGGGACTTGGACGATGCTGGCGGAACGATACAAGAATCAGCCGAATGTGATCGGGGCGGATTTGAAAAATGAGCCGCACGGGAAAGCGAGTTGGGGAACAGGCGATCGTGCAACCGATTGGAGATTAGCGGCAGAACGCGCTGGAGAAGCGATTCTAAAAATTACTCCAAACTGGCTGATTGTGGTTGAAGGCGTTGAAAACAATGTATCGGGTCAACAACTCAAACAGCACTGGATGGGTGGAAATCTCGAAGGAGTCAGACGGTTTCCGGTTCGGGTATCGGTTAAAAATCGCATCGTGTATTCGCCACACGAATATGGAGCAGGCGTATTTAATCAGCCTTGGTTTAGTGCGATCGATTTTCCCAGAAATATGAGGGTGCGTTGGGAAAAAGGCTTTTTCTACATCGCACGACAACAGATTGCACCGATTTTTGTCGGAGAATTCGGCGGTCGTCAAATTGATCAAACTTCCAAAGAAGGCATTTGGCAGCGGCAATTCGTTCAATTTCTCAAAGAGAATCGATTAGGATTTGCTTACTGGAGTTGGAATCCTAATAGTCAAGACACAGGCGGAGTTTTGCTCGATGACTGGACCCGGATCGACCAACCCAAACAAGAATTACTCAATCAGTTGTTACCCGCACAGGCAATGCAGGCAACGCGGTAAATGAATCGGGCGGGGAGAGTTTCAATTTCCTCGCCTGTCTTCAATTATTCAACTTCACCCGGTTCCAAGATGCGCTGGAACAGATAGCCCGTTCCACGAGCGGTCAGAATCAGTTCGGGATTGCTCGGATCATCTTCGAGTTTGGCGCGGAGTCGGGAAATGTGAACATCCACCACGCGAGTATCAACATGACGCTCCGGAGTGTAGCCCCACACTTCTTGAAGAATCTCCGATCGCGAAAATGGCTCTCCCGATCGACTCACGAGCAATTCGAGCAAACTAAACTCCATTCCCGTTAATCGAATCCGCTCATCGCCTTTGTAGACTTGGCGCTTATTCGTATCGATGCGGATGCTGTTGATGTGAATCACACCAGAGCTTGGAATCCCGGTGACACCTGTTTTATCGACGCGGCGCAGAACTGATCGAATTCGGGCTTCGAGTTCTTTCGGTGAGAACGGCTTAACGACGTAATCATCGGCTCCGAGTTCAAGTCCAGTGATTCGATCGGCAACATCGCCCAAAGCCGTCAGCATAATGATCGGCACGTCCGACTCTTTGCGGAGTTCCTGGCAAACCCCGTAGCCGTCGAGTTTGGGCATCATCACATCGAGCACCACGAGATCTGGATCGGCATTGCGGAAAGTGTCGAGGGCTTCTTCACCGTCTGCCGCTGTCACCACATCGTAACCAATCATTGAGAGGCGGGTTTCTAGAATGCGGCGAATGCTGGCTTCGTCATCGACAACCAGAATTTTTTCTTTATGACTTTCCACGATTTGTAATGCTCCTTGAAGTCAAATCAGTAGTCGTTAATTTTTTCAACTTTTATTATGGAGATAGTAGCTCACTTTTTAATTCTCAGGCTACCAAATCCTGATTGTGGCTGAGCTTCAGGCTTTCTTAAGCTTTACGAAAGTTAACAGGCAAACTATTTCTTAATTTTTGCGAATGCCCAAAGTACGATCGACGTTTGTTTGTAATGAATGCGGGGCGGAATTTTCTCAACATTTCGGTCGCTGTCCGTCTTGTTCGACGTGGAATTCCTTAGAAGAACAGGTGTCGCGCCCAGCGACTCCTCCCGCTGCTGCAATGGCTCAAGTGACACGGTTACGCGGTACGAATGGAAAAAAGAGCGCTTCGGATAGTCCGGCACGAGCAATCTCGTCGATGCAATTAAACGAGATTTCCGATCAGGCTCAGGATCGCTTAGCTTCGGGATATGTGGAACTCGATCGCGTTTTAGGCGGCGGGATCGTGCCGGGATCGCTCGTGCTGATTGGGGGTGATCCAGGGATTGGTAAATCAACGCTTCTCCTTCAGACAGCGAATCGATTGGCAACTCGCTATCGAACGCTCTATGTCTGTGCGGAAGAATCGGGGCGACAGGTAAAACTCAGGGCGCAACGGTTGGGAGTCGGGAAACAGGCGACGACCGAGGAAACAGAACTCTTAGAGGAATCTGACGAGGGCAGTCTTCATCTGTTGCCAGAGATTGATCTGGATACGATTTTGACTGAGTTGGAAGCGCTCAAGCCGAGAGTCGCGATTATCGATAGTATTCAGGCGTTGTACTATAGTGCGCTGACTTCGGCTCCGGGGTCGGTGTCACAGGTGCGCGAATGTACTTCGGTGCTGATGCAGGTGGCGAAACGGCAGAATATTACGCTGTTTATTGTGGGGCACGTCACGAAAGAAGGCGCGATCGCAGGTCCAAAAGTGCTCGAACACTTGGTCGATACAGTCTTGTACTTTGAGGGCGATCGATTTGCCAGCCATCGACTTTTACGATCAGTGAAAAACCGTTTCGGTGCCACTCACGAGATCGGCGTGTTTGAAATGGTCGATCAAGGGTTGCAAGAAGTTCTTAATCCCTCGGAATTATTCTTGGGCAGCCGAGAGGAAGCTGCTTCGGGAACGGCAACGATCGTCGCTTGTGAGGGAACTCGTCCGATCGTCGTTGAACTGCAAGCCTTGGTGAGTGCGACCAGTTATAGTTCGCCACGTCGATCGACGACTGGAATCGAGTACAACCGACTTTTACAAATTCTGGCAGTGCTAGAGAAGCGAGTTGGAATTCCCTTATCAAAGCTTGATGCTTACGTCGCTTCTTCGGGGGGTTTGAATGTGGGTGAACCTGCGGCGGATTTAGGAGTGGCGGTAGCGGTGGCGGCGAGTTTTCGCGATCGTATTGTTGATCCGTACACCGTTCTAATTGGGGAAGTCGGCTTAGGTGGACAAGTTCGTCCGGTGTCTCAGACTGAGTTGCGCTTGAAAGAGGCAGCGAAGTTGGGATTTAAGAAAGCGATCGTGCCTAAAGGGGCAAGTTACGGCGATGTGGGGATGGAAGTGATTCCAGTCGCAAGAGTGTTAGATGCGATTAGTGTGGCGCTGGCGGGAAGTCGGGCACGACCCACGGAAGAACATGAGGAAGAATAAGCAGTTTTGAGCTAGAAAGTTTGGGCAGTCTCCAGAGCAATTTGTTTAGAGGCTGCCTTCTTTAATTCATACCTGTTAATCTAAATCACATAGAAATTCAGTGTATTAAAGAAATCCGCTTATGACTATTTTGCAATCTGAAGAAGATGCGTTCTGGATTCAAATCACTCAAATATCATTAGATGCGATTTGGGATAACGAAGAAGATGACATCTACGAGCAGCTACTCGAAAACAGTGGATCGCAAGATGATTAAATAGGTGAAGCCAATTTTGCCGAAATTATCGTGACTGAAACTAAGCCCAAACGATCGCTTGCTGGAATCGCTGGAATTGTGGCGATCGCAACTCTTTTAAGCAAAGTTGCTGGACTGGTGCGAGAACAATTGATCGCCTTTGCGTTTGGGGTTGGAGTCGCAAGAGCGTCTTACGATATTTCCACGATTCTTCCTAGCTTTTTTCTGATCTTGCTGGGTGGCATTAATGGACCGTTTCACAGCGCGATGGTGAGTGCACTGGCAAAACGGCGGAAGGAAGAATCTGCACCACTGGTGGAAGCTGTTTCGACCTTGATTGGCTGTATTTTCTTGGTGGTGACGATCGTTGTTTTCGTGTTTGCACCGTTCTTTATCGATTTACTTGCGAGTGGCTTACAGCAAACAGAGGCAGGATTAGAAACCAGAGCGATCGCGATTCAACAGTTGCGAATTATGGCTCCGATCGCTTGGTTTGCAGGCATGATCGGGATTGGATTCGGAACTTTAAATGCAGCAGATCAGTACTGGTTGCCGTCGATTAGTCCATTGATTTCGAGTGTGACGTTGCTCGTTGGACTTGGAATCTTTCTGTTGACTCAGGGAACACCAGAAACGAATCCGAATTATGCGCTAGTGGGGGGGGCTGTTTTAGCGATCGGGACGCTTTTAGGAACGGTGTTTCAATGGGTTGCTCAGTTCTGGGCACAGCGACAAGCGGGATTAGGTCGATTTCGAGTGCGGTTTATTTGGAATGATCCAGGCGTTCAAGAAGTGTTTCGGGTAATGGGTCCAGCTTTGTTTTCGTCGGGAATGCTGCAAATTAATGTAGTCACCGATTTGACGTTTGCATCGTTATTACCGAATGCAGTCGCGGCGATTCCGAGTTTGACTTATGCTAATTTTCTGGTGCAAACGCCGCTTGGACTGCTTTCAAATATGATTCTCGTGCCGTTTTTGCCAGTGTTTTCTCGATTAACTGATCCGAGTCAGCGAGATGAGTTGAAAGCGCGGATTCGGCAGGGGGTTTTGATTACTGCGATCGCAATGTTGCCGCTCAGTGCTTTGATTATCACTTTAGCAACGCCGATCGTTCGAGTTGTTTACGAACGTGGAGCATTCAAGCCCGAAGATACTCCCTTAGTTGCCTCCGTATTGATGGCTTACGCAGTTGGAATGTTCGTTTATCTGGGTCGCGATGTTTTAGTTCGGGTATTTTATGCGCTCGGAGATGGTGATACTCCGTTCAAAATTAGTATTGTTAATATTTTTCTGAATGCGTTTTTTGACTTTTTGTTTTATCGACCGTTTGGCATTGTTGGAATTGTTTTAGCAACCGTTAGCGTTAATATTCTTTCAGTATTAGCGTTGCTGTATTTTCTGAATCGTAAATTGAACGGGTTGCCATTACTTCAGTGGAGTTATCCGATCGTGGGATTGGCTGCAAGTAGTATTTTGGCGGGGACTGCAAGCTGGTTTATCTCGAATGCGATCGCGAACCTTTCGGGTCTCAATGGGTTCTTTTTGGCTCTGGCACAAATGACGATCGCGGGTTTGATCGGGCTTGGAATCTTCGCACTTCTGGCAAGTCAGTTAAAATTACCAGAAGTAGACCAGTTTAGCGATCGTATTCTTCAACGCTTCCGCCGATGAAACCTTACACCGTGATTTACGACGGGCACTGTAATCTGTGCTCGAATCTTGTTCAAGTTCTCGAAAAGATTGATAAAGGCGAACGCTTTCAATATCTGCCCATGCAAGATGAAACGGGATTAGCTCAATTTGGAGTGAGTGCCCAAGATTGTGAAATGGGGATGATTTTGATTGACAATGTGAAACTCGATCGCAGATGGCAAGGGAGTGATGCGGCTGAAGAAATCGGAAGATTGCTTCCGGTTGGAAATGTGTTTGTCACGGCTTATCAGAATTTGCCAGGGATGAAATGGGTGGGCGATCGCGTTTATGAGCGGGTTCGTGACAATCGGTATGCGTTATTTGGTCGTCGATCGAGTACCTATCAAACTGCTTATCCTGCTTGTGAAAGTTCTTGCTCTTATTTTTCTAAACCAAATCAGGGTTAATTAAGAATGCAGCAGAATGAAAATTCAATTTCTCAAGATGAGACTGAGTATCTGCTTTCGACTAAAGCTAATCGCGATCACCTGATGAGTGCTATTCAAGATGTTGCCACAAAAACTAATCTGGTTAGTTTTACCCCTGAGAAATGGAACGAGGCTTCAAATAGTTTGCTCTCTGATTGGCAGGTTAAACAAGCTCAACGGTTAATCAAGAGCTTTCATCATTGGACAGGCAAAACGTTAATTGAAACGCCTGAAGCTTTGTTTAATGCGCCGTTTGTAGTTGTCTCACATGGAACCGAACCCGATCCGATATTTAACTATGGCAATCAACAAGCGTTAACACTGTGGGAAATGGACTGGGAAACATTTACGCGAACGCCATCGAGACAATCGGCGGAACCTGTCAGTCAAGAAGAGCGATTGCGCCTCTTGACTGAAACTAAATCCAAAGGCTATGTCAGCGGTTATCGTGGGATTCGCATTTCTAGCACAGGGAAACGCTTCTGGATTGAAGATGTGATTCTCTGGACGGTGCTCGATGAATTGAATCAACCGTGTGGGCAGGCGGCAACGTTTTCAAGTTGGACATTTATTTGACCTAAGTTCGACGAGTCTTTTCGCTTCGATTCCATTCCGAGGCGAGCGAACAACGCAGCGGAAATGTGATCAATTTCACGGCTTGAAATGAGTCAGATCACAGCATCCGTTGAATCGCTTAATTTGAGATTTTAAGCGAGATTTTTGCATTTTTAGAGGTAGAAAATTGCTAAGAAATTCGGAGTCTTCTTGATGGAAATCGGGGGAACTATGGCGCAGTAATGCCCCGTTTAGTTTCCTCAATTTATGTCGGCAATCACCTCAAATGCGATCGCGAATTTACAGGATTTTGTTGCTTTTTCTCAGGCTTATATTAAAGGGAATGAAAAGAAGGAAGCGCAAAGCTTTTTGAATGCGTTTTTTCAGGCGTTTGGGTATGAAAGTGCGATCGCGGCTGGAGCGGAATTTGAACAGGGAATCGCAAAGGGTAGCGCTAAAGGGAATAAAGGCTCTGCGGATTTGGTGTGGAGCGATCAAGTTCTGATTGAGATGAAGTCTCGCGGTGAGAATTTGGCACATCATTACAATCAGCTTGAACGCTATTGGATGAGATTGACTCCGAAACCTCGATATTCACTGCTCTGTAATTTCGATGAGTTTTGGATTTATGATTTTCATAATCAGGTTGATACGCCTGTCGATGTGATCAAGCTGGATGAATTGGTTCACCGATCGAGTGCGCTTAATTTCATGGGAAAGGCGAATCATGCGCCGATCTTTAGAAATAACCAAGTTGAAATTACTGAGAAGAATGCTCAACTGATTGGAGACTTGTATCAGACCCTTTTAAAGCGGGGAAGACAGCAAGGATTTTCTGAATTTAATGAGGAGCAAATTCAGCGGTTTATTCTGCAATGTGTGTTAGCGATGTTTGCAGAAGATCGCGAATTGTTGCCGAAAGATTTGTTTATTTCTTGTGTTCAAGATTGTATTGATCAAAAAGGGAGTTCTTATGATGTTTTGGGTGGTCTTTTCAATGCGATGAATCAAAAGCAACGTGCGCCGAAACATTCTCGGTTTGCAGGCGTTGAGTATTTTAATGGTGGATTGTTTTCGATCATTCATTCGATCGCGTTAGAAGGTCATGAGCTTGAATTGTTACATCATTGTGCGTCGCAGCGATGGGATCAGGTGCGTCCGTCGATTTTTGGCAGCATTTTTACTTCTGCGTGTGATCCGGTTTATCGTCATGCTCATGGGCTGCACTATACTTCTGAAGCGGATATTCGGCAGATTGTGATTCCGACGATTAGTGAATTTTGGGAGGCGCAGATTGAAGGGGCGAATACGCTGAAACAGTTACAGGGATTGCATCGGAAGCTACAGGCGTATCGAGTGCTAGACCCGGCTTGTGGATCGGGAAATTTTCTCTATGTGGCGTATCAGGAGCTGAAGCGGGTTGAGAAACGATTGCTCGATCGCACAACGGAGATGGGCAGTTGTACTCAGCTTCAGATCGGCGGATTGGTGAGTCCGAATCAGTTTTTTGGGATGGATACGAATTTGTTTGCGGTGCAGTTGGCGCGGGTGACGATGATGATTGCGCGGAAGATTGCGATCGATACATTCGGGCTGACTGAATCGGCTTTACCGCTCGATACGTTGGATCACAATATTGTGTGTCAGGATGCGCTGTTTTCGGAGTGGAAAAAGGCAGATGCGATCGTAGGAAATCCGCCGTTTTTGGGTGGGAAACATTTGCGGTTGAATTTGGGCGATGGTTATATCGATCGGGTGTTTGAACAGTATCCGAAAGATGTGGATTTCTGTGTGTATTGGTTCCGAAAGGCGCATGAGACGATCGATGAAACTGGGCGGGTTGGCTTGGTGGGAACGAATTCGATTAGTCAGGGCAAAAGTCGATCGGCATCTTTGGAGTACATCACGCAGAATGGCGGACAGATTCATACTGCAATTTCGACCCAGCCTTGGTCGGGTGAAGCAAAGGTTCACGTTAGTATTGTGAACTGGTCAAAGCAGCAACCCCAAAAGTATCGGCTTGATGGTCAAGTTGTTTCGCATATTACATCGTCGCTTACTGCTGAGACGAATGTATCGAATGCAGTGCGATTGCAAGCGAATTTAGGACAATGCTTTCAGGGTGTGATTCCGGTTGGAAAGGATTTTCTGATTACTCAAGAGCAAGCCGAACAATGGATTAAAGCTGATTTGAAGAATGTTGAAGTGTTGAAACGGTTCTCATCAGGCGAGAATCTTACTCGAAATCCGCTTGGAACACCGGAACGATGGATCATTGATTTTAATGATTTAGATATTGAAGAAGCGAGTGAATATACATTGCCTTTTGAGCATCTCAAGAAGTATGTAAAGCCAGAACGGGAGAACAATCGAGATTCTAGAGCTAGAAATAACTGGTGGCAGTTTCTTCGCTCTCGTTCTGAGATGCGTCGATCGCTTCTACCGCTTCATCAATATTTTGGCGTTCCTGAAGTGTCAAAGTGTTGTGTGTTTCTTCCTTGTTCTACAACTTGGCTACCAAGTAATCTTGTAAAAGTTGTTGCAAGTGAAGATTTCTACATTCTTGGAATTCTGACTTCAATGGTTCATCGCACTTGGGTCAAAGCTCAAAGCTCAACATTGAAAAGTGATACTCGTTACACCAACACAACTTGTTTTGAGACTTTTCCGTTTCCTCAGACGGTTGCTCGATCGCTAATTCAAGAAATCCGAGGCACGATGCAAGACCTCCATGAATACCGCTCCGATCAGATGAATCGACGCGATTGGGGGATCACCAAGCTCTACAACAACTACTTTCACGAACCCTCTAGCCGCCTCTCGAAACTTCATCAACAGCTAGATAAACTCGTGCTTCAAGCTTACGGCTTCAAACCGACTGACAACCTTTTAGACCGCCTGCTGACGCTCAATCTCGAACTCGCTCGGAAAGAGAAAAACGGTGAAACTGTGATCGGGGCATCTGCTCCTGGTGGTGATAATGTCGATCGAAGATTTAGCGATCGAATTAAAACAGGCTGACGTAACCTCTCGTCTTAGAGAGTGTTGAAAGTCTTCTCGCTTCGATTGCCTCCCGCCCTGAAATGAATTTCGGGCTAATCGTGGAAAGTCTACTGAAGTAGACTCCGGATCTAATTGCAGTTTCTTAGTCCTTTTCAAAGGACTTTCGCCGATTAGCCCGAAATTCATTTCAGGGCGGCACTGCAACGAAGCTAGTACAGCTTGTATATACCCCCAATCATCGTAATCAGAAAAATTCAGCGATCGAACTTTCTTTAGCCATCACTTAAATCTCTGCTACCTTGAGAAGGTCAATCTACCGGAAGAAGTACACCATGCCGAATGTGACTCTTCACGCCTTCAATTGGCGCTATACGGATATTATTGAGAACTTAGATTCGATCCGTAAGGCTGGATACGGTGCAATCTTGATTCCGCCACCGCTTTACTCTGATCCGAAGGGCGATCAATGGTGGCAACGGTATCAGCCGAAAGATTATCGGGTGTTGCTGTCTTATCTTGGTGGTAAGCGGGATTTGGAACGATTGATTGAAGCTTGTCACAGTGGAACTTCGAGAATTCGAGTTTATGCAGATTTAGTGATCAACCACATGGCGAATGAAGCGAGAGACGATCGCTTAAATTTTCCAGGAGAAGCCGAACTTGCAAAATACAAAGCAGAACCTGCACTGTTTGAAGAGAATCGATTGTATGGCGATTTAAGTGAAGGTGTGTTTTCGTCGTGGGACTTCAATCAAGCAGGGGAAATCGACGGGGGCGAATGGTCGGATCGCGGAGCCGTTCAGTATCAAAATTTATCTGGTTTGCCGGATCTCAAAGACTCAGATTGGGTGCTGAAACAACAGCATTTAATGGTTGAAGCGCTCGTCGAAATGGGATTTGATGGCTTTCGGATTGATGCGATCAAACATTTAACCGAACGAATGATCGATAGTCTCGTGGATCTCGCAGTGTTTCGGGACTCGTTCTGGTTTGGGGAAGTGTTGACGGGAAGCGACCACGATCAAGCCGTTTTCCTTGATCCCTTCTTACGTGAAACCTGGATTTCTGCCTACGATTTTCCGCTCTTTCAAACGATCCGAGAAGCCTTTGGTTTTGGTGGCTCTCTTCGCGCTTTGTCAAATCCACTCGCCCAAAACAATGCCCTTCCTTGGGATCGAGCGGTTACATTCGTGGTGAATCACGATATTCCACACAATGATGGTTTCCGATCGTGGTTGCTCGATCGACAAGACGAACATCTCGCCTATGCGTATCTTCTGGGTCGCGATGGTGGAGTGCCGTTAATCTATTCGGATCACAATGAATCGCGCCATGCTGAAGATCGCGATCGCTGGCTCGATGTCTACAAGCGCCCCGATCTGGTTGCCATGATCCAATTTCACAACGCTGTTCACGCACAACCGATGCACATCCTATTTGAAAGTGATGTCTTGCTGGTCTTCCGTCGCGGCGACAAAGGCATCGTGGCAATTAACAAAAGCAGCGAAAATCAGTGGGCAGAATTCAGCACTTGGGGATTAAAAAATCCAGGAAAATATCGGGATTTGATTCATCCCCACGAAATCACGTTAGCCGGAAATACCTTCTCCCTCTGGATTCCACCCCGCACCGCGCAAATGTGGTTAGCCACTTCTTGAAAACAAGATAAAATTACCCTCGACTACGTAAGGAATTCGTAAAGCTGATGGGACGTATCTTTATCTCTGCTGGACATGGAAGTCGCGTAAATGGAATCACCGATCCGGGAGCCGTCGTTGCCGGAACGACCGAAGCGAGAGAAATGATCCTCACCCGCGATCTGGTGGTGACTGAACTGCGATCGCGGGGAGTCGAAGTCCTGTCAGTGCCCGATAATCTCAACGCTTCTCAAGCGATTAGCTGGATTAATTCCCGCGCCCGCCCCGATGATGTCGCACTGGAAATTCGGGCAGATGCGTTTACCAATCCCTCTGTCCGAGGTGCCACCGTTTACTTTATTGCGAATAACGATCAGCGTCGTCGAAATGCTGAACAGTTATTGTTAGCGCTGATTCGTCGTGTGCCTCAGTTGCCCAGTCGAGGAGCTAGACCCGATACCGATACCGGGCTTGGAAGTTTGCCGTTTACTCGTCAGATTGTTTGCGGATCGCTCTTGATGACGATCGGGTTTCTGACCAATCCAGACGATCGCTTTATTATTCAAAATCAGCGTCGGGATGTCGCGCTTGGAATTGCTGATGGTTTAGTCGCTTGGGTGCGGGGAACGGCATTACCACCTGACCCGAATGCGATCGTTTATCCAGAAATCAATATCAGCATCAATGGGCAAGTCTACGGCGAGAAAGGAATTTTGGTCAATGGCAATGCTTATGTGCCGATCGATTTAACCGATCGTTTAGGTCTTGATTTGTCCAGAGAACCGAATATTCGCCGCTTGAATTACCGTCAAGTCGTGTTTATCAAAGCGGTTGATTTGCGAGACTATACGATCGCGGTCGGTTGGGATGCTCAATCGCGGACGGTGTTACTGCGATCGATTCTGAAAGTTTGTCCTGGAGCACTCGATCGTATTATGGGCAACGGCAATACCACTTCTGTCCAGTTGATCATGTTCCTCAAGAGCAATAACGAAGCGGCATTAACCCAGTTTCCACAGATTGCGGATTTGTATCGACAAGAAGGCTCGATCGAAGGTGTGAACTACGATATTGCGTTTAGCCAAATGCTTTTAGAAACGAACTATCTACGATTTGGTGGCGAGATCAGAGCTTCACAGAACAACTTTGCGGGATTGGGGGATGTGGGCGGTGGACCTCAAGGCGCGAGTTTTCCGAATGCTCAGATTGGTGTGAGGGCACACATTCAACTGTTAAAGGCTTATGCGAGTACAGAACCCCTCGTGCAAGAAGTAGTCGCGCCCCGATTTCGGTTTGTGACACGCGGAATTGCACCATTAGTTGACCAATTGAGCGGTCGCTGGTCGGCTGATCCACAGTATGGCGTGAAGATTACAGCAATTCTCCGGCGGTATTACGAGATGGCTCAGATCTTGTGATTTGGTTTAGTAGAGTTCATACTTCATTAACTGACAGGGTAAAGCTCCGTTGTAGACTGCGAATCTTTGAGACGATCGCAGTCCGATCGATTGAGCCAATTCCTTATTTCCGCTCAACACAAAGGCTGTCCAGCCCTTAAATTCCTGCTTTAGAACATCGCCTAATCGCTTGTAGAATGCGCCTAAATCGCTATCTCGTCCCAATCGTTCACCATACGGCGGATTGCAAAATAAAACGCCGCTGTCTGATGGAGCAGTCACGTCTGATAAATCAAGTGTCGTAAAATAAACGTGATTCGATACGCCACACTGAGTCGCATTTACCATCGCTTGATCAATTACGTCTGCGCTGCGATCGCTCCCCCAAATTGGTGCAGGAAGTTGTTCTAACTGACTGGTTTCCGCAGCTTGAATCAAGTCTTCTAGTAAAGTCAAATCCGCATCAAGCCAAGTTTCAAACCCAAATCGCTCTCGAAACAATCCGGGTGCAACATTGAGCGCTTTCAAACTTGCTTCTAAAGGTAACGTCCCAGACCCACAAAGTGGATCATAAAAAAACTGCTCCGGTTGCCACTCAGAAAGTTGGATCAGCGCGGCGGCTAACGATTCCTTCAGCGGTGCAGCTCCGACGGCTGGACGATACCCGCGACGGTGCAAACTCTCACCTGAACTATCGAGGCTTACGGTACATCGATCTTGATCGAGATGAACATTGATTTGCAAATCTGGGGATTGCAGTTCAACATTGGAGCGATCGCTGAACTGATCTTGCTGCTGATCCACGATCGCGTTTTTGACTTGAAGCGCGGTGAAATGCGTATGATTAAGCTGCTTCGTTTTACCTGTGGCACTTACCGCTAAGGTCATATCAGTAGTGAGATACGACGACCAATCAATCGATCGTACGCCTTGATAAAGGTCTTCTGCATCTTGGCAAGGAAACTCATGCAGCTTCATTAAGATGCGAAACGGCAGTCGCGCCCAGAGATTGACTCGATACAGAAGAGCAAGATCACCGCTAAATGAGACTCCACAAAATCCTGGTTCGACTTGACTTGCACCTAACTGTTCTAATTCTTGGACTGCGATCGTTTCTAGCCCCCGTGCAACAGTAGCAAAATATTGATTCATCAGTGCAGATCTAGCCTAGAAAGGTTCCATTTCCATTGTGAGGCATCATCGTTAATTCTGTGCTTAAACATTGAGCATTCCAAAGCGAAAATGCTACCGTGAAGACCGATCGGAGGAAGCAAGTCAAATGAAGCAACTAAAACTTGGGGCTTTTATGCGTCCCGTGAGCATTCATACAGGCGCTTGGCGTTATCCGGGCGCAGTTCCAGACGCAAACTTCAACTTTAAAGTACTCAAGCAACTCATTCAAAAGCTCGAACAAGGAAAGTTCGATGCCTTTTTTATGGCGGATCATTTGGCAGTGCTAAATATGCCGATCGATGCACTAAAACGGAGTCATACCGTTACATCATTCGAGCCGTTGACTTTGCTGTCTGCGCTGGCTGCCCTCACCGAACATATTGGACTGATCGCGACAGCATCCACCACTTACGAGCAACCGTATCACTTAGCCCGTCGCTTTGCCTCACTCGATCACATTAGCGGCGGTCGGGCAGGCTGGAACATTGTGACGACTTACAATCCAGATGCCGCGCTCAACTTTGGACTAGAGCAAGAACTTGAACATAGCGATCGCTATCGCCGCGCCCGCGAATTTTACGAAGTGGTGGTCGGACTGTGGGACTCGTTTGCGGATGATGCGTTTGTTCGAGATGTGGAAGCTGGACTCTATTTTGAGCCAGAAAAAATGCACATTTTGCATCACAAAGGCGATTATTTTTCGGTGCGCGGTCCTTTGAATATTGCTCGACCGGTTCAAGGCTATCCGGTGATTGTGCAGGCGGGCGCATCTGAAGCAGGGCGGCAATTAGCGGCGGAGACGGCGGAAGTTGTGTTTTCTGGAGTGAATACGCTCGAAGCAGGTCAGGCATTGTTCGCAGATATTAAAAATCGGGCACAAGCGATCGGACGACATCCAGACAGCATCAAAATTCTACCAGGGGCGCTGGTGGTCGTGGGTGAAACGTATGAAGCAGCAGAAGCAAAACGTGCTCACCTCGACAGTTTAATTCATTACGAAAGTGGGATTAGTAGCCTCAATTTAGCGCTAGGCTATGATGTTTCGGGATTTGATCCGGATGGTCTTTTACCGGAGATTCCAGAGACGAATGGCAGTCATACCGGGCGCGATCGCATTATTGAACTAGCTCAACGCGATTGCTTAACGATTCGTCAGTTAGCTCAACGGGCGGCAAGCTATGGCGGGTTGATTTTTGTCGGTACACCACAGTCGATCGCAGATGAGATGGAACAATGGCTGTGTGAATCCGCATCAGATGGCTTCAATATTATGTTTCCGTTTGTGCCTGAAGGCGTGAATGAGTTTGTCGATCGAGTGATTCCAGAGCTTCAGAACCGAGGAATTTTTCGCAAAGATTATGAAGGAACAACGCTGCGTGAAAATCTCGGATTAGCTCGTCCTGAGAATCGCTTTTTTCAGCCTGGAGCAGGAGAATTTGATTGTTAATCTTACGTGAATTCGACGATTTTTGCGCTGCGTTGATCACCTGCCCCGAAATGGAATTCGGGGCTAATCGAACGAAGTCCACTGAAGGGGACTAAAGAGCAATCACCAAGCGGTTTGTAGTCCCGGAAGCGGGACTTCGCACTGTTAGCCCCGAATTCCATTCCGGGGCGAGTCAGAATCGCAGCGAGAAGACTTGTCGAACTGACGTTAATCTTTGTTCCAGTCATCACATGCTTCTACTGTTGACAGCAGTTTGTGACGATCGACGAAGATTTGCTTTCTAGCTTTTGTTGTCGCAGCAGTTGGTTCCAAGCGCTCGAAATTTCTTGCTCTTTGGATTGCGATCGCAGTTGAGTTCCAAGTAAGGTGAGTGCATCTTCAGGTTCGATGCCCACAAATAGCCAGTAAGTTTGCTCCCCGAATTGCAGCACTTTAATCCGCTGTATCGCAGCACTGAACTCAGCAGTCGTTCTAAATTGATAGGCAAGATCCGGTTGATTGCCTAAGAGAGATTCTAATGTTTGCCAGCCTGCATCGATCGTATTTTGCAACCAGCGAGACAATTGAACGATCGCACGATTTGATTGACCGAATCGGAGTTGTCCTAACTGTTGTCGCCACTGTGGATTTTCGAGCAGTGCACCCCAAAGCTGGAACGGAATTTCTAATCGAGGTCGAAGCAGTGACGGACTTGCTAATCTCTGTATTATCATGAGCAACTGACACAGCAGCAAATTGCCAAACAGCTTGGAATTCAGCAATGTGCTGTTTCTCGTAAATTAACCAAACTGCGAGAGACGTTATTGTTAAAGCTGGCACGTTGGAGCCAGGACACCTGGCAGACGGCTTTAGATTCCACCACACTTAAAGCGATGAGTCCTATCCTAGATGAATGGCTACAACGTTACTGATGCGGTATCGTCATAGATTCCCCCGCAAGCTATGGAATTACTTGGTGCCAAAATGCTCTATGTTCAATTTGTGTCGCTCGTTGTCGGTTGGCAAGCCTTCGCACAACATCTTCCCCTTACGTTTATTGCTAAAGCTTTTTTAACTCTGTTTGTAATTGTCGATCCGATCGGGTTAGTTCCTCTATTTATCGCGCTGGTCGAAGGTCGATCTCCGAATGAACAATCTCGCATTGCAAGACGCGCTATTTTTGTCTCAGCCGGAATTCTCTCGACTTTCGCGCTCGTGGGAGCTTTTATCTTGAGCTATCTTGACATCAGCATTGACGCGTTTCAGGTGACGGCAGGGATTTTGCTGTTCAAGATTGGGATTGATATGGTGTTTGCTCAGCGAGAACGGGAAACGGAAGAAGAAGAAAAAGAAGCGCAACTTCGTCAGGATGTGAGTGTGTTTCCGTTGGCGATTCCTTTGATTGCTGGACCGGGTACGCTGGCGACGATGCTGATTTTGATTAGTGAAGCGGATAGTTATGCACTGGGGGAAGTGATTGTCTTAACGGATGCGGCGATCGTATTAGCGATCGCGTACGTTTTATTAATTCTGGCGAAGTATTTGGCGGAATGGCTGGGACAGACTGGGGTGAATGTGATTACTCGGATTTTAGGGGTTTTGCTGGCAGCGCTGGCAGTTCAATATATTGCTGATGGCGCGATCGCTTTGTTGCAATCGGGTGTAGTTGAATTTTTGCAGCAGTATCAAGCTGAGTGAGTTCTCAGAATCGGAAAGGGTGGGATGCTTAGTATTGAGTGAAGCGTTAGTCCGGGGATTTTAGCTCTTGAGTGAAATTCTCGAATCGTCGCATCAGATAGGCAACTCCAAAATCTCCGCTGGGATGTTTTTCTAACGCTTCTGCGAGTTCAAAAACGCGATCGGCTAATTCGGCTCCTAATCGATCAATCGTGGCTTGCTTTTCTAGGGCTAAATGCTCTCGTGCTCTCGATAACGTTTGCCACTCGCTGGAGAAGAGCTGCTCGATCGCGGTGTGTAGTCCCATCGTTTCGAGGGCATCCCATTCGCCACGATCGCACCAGATTCCGCCACAACTGAAACAGCGCTCTACATAAAAGGGCGATTTCATGCCGACTTTGGTGCGGGCGAGATAGCTACCACAATCGGGACAGAGAGCGGCTTTTGTATCGAGCGGGGATTGAACGAATTCGACATCGAGCGTTTTTGGGATGAGAGTGGCGGCAGTGGTAGGATGAGAGCGCTTTGATTGCCAAGACTTGTAATTTTCAGCCGGAATCCAAGTTCCTTTGCAGTCGGGACACTGTTTTACCGCTAACGCCTCACTCAATGTGCCATCGATGAGCGTGATTTTTCTCTCTTTTGGACACTGCATCGCGTCTCCTCCAATCCAACGTTACTTATTTAATCAGGGTTGGTGGCTAGAATCACAGCGCAATATTGAGTCAGAAGCTTGATGCGATCGCGAATTTGCCCGACGCGAGTATGAATCGTTTCTGCTTGTCGTGCGGCTTGGAGAAATGTAGCATCCATTGATAGTAATCGCATCTGTTTATTGATTTCTACCAAGACTGAATGGAGTGAATAGTCATCAGATTGAATCGGTTGAATTTCTGCTTGGAAAAACTTCTGTAGCGATCGTATCTTTTGGTGAAGTTCGGAATGATTTTCGGTATCGAGATCAGCGATCGTCTTTTGGAATAATTCAAACTTCGGTACTTGGTTCTCTGTTAACATATATAAACTTTTTGGATTCCGTAAAAGGACGGGGATCGCTCAATGGGTATGGCTTACGTAGAACAATATTTGCGTAGGATGTCAAGAATCTCGGTGTAATTTCGATCCAAAATTAAGAACATCGTGTAAAGTACTGACTCAAGAAGTTAGGTTGCACCTGATTTTAGAGCGATCGCAAAGTTTTCAAATCAGCCCGGATTTCAGCCAAGAAACCGATCGCCATTGATAGAATGAGCGCTACGATTGTCTTAACAAGTTTAAGACAAACCCTTTATTTTCACCTGGATTGGATCGAGCGCGATGACTTTAAAGATTTTCAACTGAAATTCTTGTCTTGGCGTTTGTCCATTCTGAAATTCAATTGATTCGTCTAGCAGTTCGGGAATCTCCTCATGCTAGACTCATTCTCTATTACTTCAATAATTTGTATAGAGCTATACATATATTTCTCTTCTCTGAACCTGCACTTTAGTCACGCGAAGAAGCATGAATGTAGCGGCATCCCTTCCCACGATTGACTTTGCTTTACCTGATTGGCTGCGGGAGTGTTTTCTTAAACGCTCCGAAGAGTCTCAGCTCGATCGAGATTTAATTTGCCGCGCTTTTGAGTTTGCCTATCAGTTACATGAAGGGCAAAAACGAGCTTCTGGCGAACCGTATATTGCTCACCCTGTCGCAGTGGCAGGAATTTTGAGAGATTTAGGCGGCAGCGGTACGATGATTGCTGCTGGTTTTTTACATGATGTGGTCGAAGATACCGAGGTGACTCCAGAGGAAATCGAGGAGCGCTTCGGGTCTGAAGTCCGATGTTTGGTCGATGGTGTGACCAAGCTTTCAAAGTTTAATTTTTCTAGTAAAACGGAGCGTCAGGCTGAGAACTTCCGTCGAATGTTTTTGGCGATGGCGCAGGATATTCGCGTGATTGTGGTGAAGCTTGCCGATCGACTTCACAATATGCGAACTCTGGAGCATCTTGCACCGGAGAAACAGCAAAGGATCTCGCTCGAAACTCGTGAAATTTTCGCACCGTTGGCGAACCGTTTAGGGATTGGGAATATCAAATGGGAGCTTGAAGATCTCTCGTTTAAATATTTGGAAACGGATGCTTATCGGGAAATACAGCGATTAGTGTCAGAGAAACGTGCCGATCGAGAAGCGAGATTGAGCGAAGTTGCGGCAACTTTCAAGAAGCGTCTGGATCAGGTTGGAGTGGATTGCATCGAAGTCAGCGGTAGACCGAAGCATCTTTATGGCATTTATCAGAAGATGCAGCGACAGCAAAAAGGCTACGAGCAAATCTATGATGTGGCGGCTGTCCGAATCATTGTTAGGAACAATGACGAATGCTATCGCGCTTTAGCGATCGTGCATGATACGTTTCGCCCAATTCCTGGACGATTTAAAGACTATATTGGATTGCCTAAACCGAATCGATATCAATCGCTGCATACAGTTGTGATTGGTGAATCGGGTCGCCCGCTAGAAGTGCAGATTCGGACTCTTGAAATGCACCATGTTGCTGAATACGGGATTGCAGCACACTGGAAGTATAAAGAAGTCGGCGGCTCTAATTCGCAACTTACGAGCGATGATGAGAAATTTACTTGGTTGCGTCAGTTGCTCGACTGGCAGAACGATCTCAAAGATGCTCAGGAATATCTAGAGAGCATTAAAGATAATCTCTTTGATGGCGATGTGTATGTGTTCACACCGAAAGGAGAAGTCGTTTCGCTCAGTCCTCGATCGACTCCGGTTGATTTTGCGTATCGGATTCATACCGAAGTTGGAAACCATTGTGCGGGCGCGAAAGTGAATGGTCGGATGGTTCCGCTCGATACCCAGTTGCGGATGGGCGATATTGTCGAGGTCATGACTCAGAAAAATGCTCGTCCGAGTTTGGACTGGCTGAACTTTGTGGTGACGACAGGGGCGAGAAACCGGATTCGGCAGGCATATAAGCGATCGCATCATGATGAAAATGTGCTGCGCGGTCGAGATATGCTGGAAAAAGAACTCGGTAAGAATGGCTTTGAAGCGCTGATGAAGTCTGCTCCGATGTTGGCGGCTGCGGAACGATGTAACTATCACAGTGTTGAAGATTTTGTCGCAGCGGTTGGATATGGCGAAATTACGTTGAATCTGGCTTTGAATCGGATTCGAGAAGCAGTCAAAGCGCAACAGTTACTTTCTCAGCCTGCACCCGTTCTATTGGATAGTTTGGCGAATGGTGTGGCGCTGTTGCCAACGACACCGAGAGCCGTTCCTGCACCGAATACGACGAAGTATCCGATCGCTGGAGTGGAGGGTTTACTTCATTACATGGCGGGCTGCTGTCATCCGTTGCCGGGAGAGCCGATTATCGGAGTCGTTACCCGTAGCAATCGCGGTATTGCAATTCATCGCCAGGGCTGTCCGAATGTGGATGCGATTCCGGGCGATCGATTGGTGCCGCTAAACTGGAATCCGACTCAGCCCACGACTGGGCGCGCTCAAACGTATCCGATCGACATTCAGATTGAGGTTATCGATCGCGTCGGTGTGCTGAAGGACATTCTTTCTCGCCTGACGGATAACAATATCAACGTTCGTAATGCTCAGGTCAAAACCTTCCCGGATCAAACGGCGGTGATCGACTTGGGCATTGATATTTGTGATCATGCTCAACTCGAACGCACTTTCGTTCAGATTAAGAAGATGACGGACGTGCTGAATATGCGACGGGTAAGTCAAATTGATGAAGTGTAATGTTCCGATGAGTAAAGGAAATTTATGCGATCGTAATGTTACTTAAAGAAACGAGAAAACCCTGACATGTTCGGGGTTTCTTTCGATCGAACTTTATTTTTCAATGCCATACTGGTTGGACGGCTTCGGAGCGTCAAAGATCAGTCTTTAGATAGTTGCCGAAGTTGGTTCTCCTCCAAGCATAGATTACTCGACCCTCGCATGAATAATTCGTTCGATCAGTTCCCCTGGTGGGACTACTTAAACCAGCATTTATTTGATCCAGAGCGTCCGTTTGTCTGGAGTCTCGAAAAGTTTCGACATATTCACCGTGTTCAGAAGTTAGAGCGCTGTTGGGAGCGATCTGAAGTGTATCTCCTAGAACATTGTTGGCGACAGGAAACGGACGAAAAAAATACGTAATTCGTTCTCCTTGAAGTTCGACGAGTCTTGCCGCTTTGTTGCAACCGCGCCTGGAATAGAATTCGGGGTGGGTGAACGATAAAGCAAGGAGGCACGTCGAATTTTTGTCTTATAGCAAGTCTCAAATTGAGTCTCATATCAGTATTATAGCTAGACTCAAATTGAGTCTTAGGTGAATTCATAAGAGCTTACCGATTAAGGGTGACTTTGGTGGTGTAGCCGGAGTAAGTGTCTCTAAAAATGCCTTCGAGGGTGCGCTTGTCTGGGGTGAGGTTCAGATTCGCGATGCCTTGGGTGTTGTAGACGGTTTGATAGTCGATGATGATGGATTCTCCCTGGATTTGTCCGCTACCGATCGCAGCAATTCCGTAGGATGGATTCATTTCTTGAATGGCGAGGGTCGTACCGTTTTGCACAATTTCATAGGAGAGCGTGCCGGGACCGTACCAGACTCCATTCAGATCAAAATTGACTTGCTGGAATGGGAGGGCAACTTGCGGTTGTTTTACTTTTTGTTCTAATTCTTTGAAGCGCTGTTTTAGTTGCGCTTGTCGCTTGTCTAGCTCTTCTTTAGATAGGTTTTCGATGTTTCTTGGAGGTAGGCTGTCGTCTCGGAGGGTTAATCGATATCCTCCGGGTAGTGCGACTTCTCCAACCACGAGACCGAAATAGATGAGATAAGCTGCGATCGAGACGATCATGAGGAACAAAACAACCCAGAGCGGTTTGATTTTCTTCATTGCGGTTTCTGGGGCGCGAATTTTATCCGCATCATAGTCTTCCCGTGTAAGGTATTTCTGCTGCTTCAGCGAATCTTTACTAGAGATCGCCGCAAGAAACACGGCTGGGTGAAGTGCGATCGAGGGTTGGGATGCAAAATATTCTTATCTTAGTCTTAATATTAGACTCAAACTGAGTCTCGAATGATCTTTAATCATTACTGGTTTCTTGGCGATCGTCGTTGTCATCGCCGCGATTGTTGTCTCTGTCGTCGTCATCGTCGTTTTGGGTTGGGGGAGTGGTGCGAGTTGGGGCAGATTGTAATGATCGAGGAGCTGGCGCGGCTTCGATTGGTGGTGCTGGTGATGGCGCGGTTCGGGGTGTGGATTGTTGCACGGGAGCGGTTTCAGTCGTTCGAGGGGTGACTGGTGTTCCTGCGGGGGCGGGAGGTAAGACCGGAGATGAAATCGGTGAAGGTGCGGGTCGGGCTGAGGTGAAAACGCCTGAACGAATTGCGAGAAATGCGGCGGCGGCGGATGCGATCGCGGCAAGGGCAGCGATCGCTCGAAAGGCGACATCGAGACGCTTGTATTTGAGTTCGATCTCTTTGTACTTATCTCTGGATTTGTCCTGATCTTCAGTACTCATTTGCAAGTTCGCTGATTTATTACTTGCAAAAATATATTAAGAAGAAAGCGGCATGGGCATCAGTCGTAAAGTAGAAATGTGAAGGAATGTGAAAGAGCAATATTAGTCTTATTTTCTCATTTTAGTTTCATATATAGACTCAATTTAAGTCTCAAATGATATGCAAGCATCACTGGTACTGTATTGATTAAAACGGGCTTTTAAGAACGCCTAAAACAGTCTCAATCTGGGAAGGAACGGTATATTCAGTCAGATCGACTTCTAGGGTTTGAGCATTTAATCGGAGGAATCGCCATAATACTCCGGTCGTGACGGCTCCAATAATCGTGACGGATTGATCTGTATTAAAGCGTTGTGCACCCACCATTTGAGCGACGCATTGTCCAAGCCCGGATTTAATATCATTGTTTTTTGCTTCAACGAGAACCGCGATCGGAGCGGTAACTTCAAGTTGATTGGATGATTTGGATAAGATGAAATCGCATTCTCCGACTAATCCGGCAGGTGGATCGGCATTGAGGGAGACTCCGCTGAATAATGAAGCATGAGGTTGAGCGATCGCCCGAATTTCTAGCAGGATGGGCGCGATGATTAGCTCTGATTGTGCTTTTTCGGTTGAGATTGCGAGTGCAAGATCGATGCCTTCTTCTAATCGGCTTTGTAGTTTGGATGAGGGAGCGATCGACGGAATGGATTGAAAGAGTCGAGGTTGGTTGATCAGCGTTAGCTTAAATTCAGTTAATGCTTGATTCAGCGTTTTGAAGTCACCGTACGCCATTGCAATCCCTCTGCGGTCAAGGTTATTCCTAGTTTACGATTGCATCATCGTTTAAAAAATTGCGAGAACAATCCTGAAAACTAATCTCAAATGAGACTTATTTTAAGTCTTAATAAGTGTCTCATTTGAGATGGTAATATTATCGTGGCTTAGCTGTTATCTCTGCCGTGATCAAATTCGTGCTGTTGTTTTGAGAGATCTCTGAGTTGTCGCCATGCTTTGTCGAAGGCATCTCGAATCACAGCATCGAGTTTGACATAGCGGTTTTGATTGCTCATGGTGCTTTCTGCGGCGACTTCGTGGTTGGGTGGAACTGTGATGTCGAGTCGGACGCGGTAAGGAGAACGATCGCGGGGATGGTCTTGCTCTTTTTCGATCGCGATGTGACAACTGTTGATGTGATCACAGGCGCGTTCGAGCTTGGCGATTTTTTCTTGAAGTAGGGAGTCGATCGCGTCAGATTTTTCAACGCCTCGATAGGTAATTTCGGGTGGAATTTTCACGGTAAATTGCTCCAATCGCTGTATTAATATGCGAATTACAGCAAGCAGATCGACAGCATTAAACATACGGTAGATAGATTCTGAGTCAGATTTGAGACCGTGGAATAAGACTTTTGAGACATTCGCAATTGATGAATTGCAACCACAATGATCGGAGCAATGTTACTAGAAAGATAAAATGGCACAACAACAAAAAGCTGGAAAACCAACGGATCAAAAAGCGGATGAGTGGCAACAGGATCTCAACCCGAATCCGATGGCAGGGCAAAATCATGGGATTGAGCGATCGGATGCCGTGAACAATGATCTGACGGCTGCGGATGTTAAAGAGCTGCATGGTTATCTGAAGGATTACACCACGGATGAATTGCGGCAGATTGTGATTTTGCCTGTGGGTGCTCGGCTCGAACAGGGTGCAAAGTATCTCGATTTGAAAGACCCAGAGCGGAAGGAATTTATGGCGATGGGTGTAATGGAGGCGACTTCGGAAAATTGGTATGTTCCGAAGAGCGAGATTGGCTATCCGTTGTGGAATCGGTTGACGGGGGTGCAGAATCCGGAGCGAATTGACACAGGAAACGAATAGGTTGGGTGTAGGGGGTGGGGAGAACTTGCCCCTTTTTAGTTTTCTCATTTAAGAATTGAGATGAGACTTGAGAAGAGTCTTAAATGAGACTTTAGTTTTGTCGATCGAGTCGCGTCATTGATGAAATTAAACTGCGATCGACCTTAGGGGGTGACAACGCAGCTGAACCGTAGAGAAGATGCCGGATAGCAGTATCGAGAGACAGAAAAAATGAGGTGATTCCAATTGTTTCACCTCATCGATCTAAAATATGTTGCCCTCATTCTATCAAACCTGTTTACAATCGCAATTAACCCAGACGCAATTTGTGACGCTAGAAATCTTGGTCGAACTGTTGCACAAAGAGCGCAGAATTACGATTGAACGCTTAGCCACTCTATTTCCGCAACCGATTCTATTTGAGAGCAGACGACGAAACATTCAACGATTCTTGAGCTTGCCGCAACTGACTCCGCAAGCGATCTGGTTTCCGATTGTCAAGCAGTGGGTCAAGCGACATCATCCCCGGAGCAAACCACTTCATCTGGTGATTGACCGTACCCAATGGCAAGACCATAACTTGATCATGGTGAGTCTTGTGTACAATAAGCGAGCGATTCCATTGCACTGGATGTGGCTGAACAAGCAAGGACAGAGTTCACTTGTTGAACAACGAAGAGTGTTACGCCCTGTGTTTCATCTGTTGAAAAAGCATCGCTTCATTCTGCTCGGAGACCGTGAGTTTCACAGCATTGAACTGGCGGCTTGGTGTGTAGAAAAGCGAGTCAAATTCGTGTTCCGTTTACCGAAGAGTACGACCGTCAAACCAGACGACAGCAGCAGGTTTACGCGCCTTGATGACTTGCCGCAAACGCCCGGAATCACCGAGCAATATCTGCAAATTCAAGTGACGCAAAATCGCGGGTTCGGCAAGCACAATTTAGTCTTGCGCCAAAAGCGTGCCTACCGTCAATCGAGTTCGGATGCTTGGTATCTTCTGACTAATCTCGTCGATGCCGAACAAACGCTCAACGCTTATGCCACTCGCTTCTCGATTGAACCCCTGTTCAAAGACTACAAATCCGGCGGCTATCACCTCGAAGATTGTCATGCCGATTTCGGGCGTTTTACTGCCCTGCTGGTCCTGATTGCCATTGCCTACTCGATCTCGACCCTACAAGGGCGGCGCATTCGCAAAAAACAAGTGCAGCGTTACGTCGCTCGTGTGACTGAGCCAAAGCGGACAACAAAGCGTCACAGTGCTTTCTGGATTGGCTTGTATGGCAAGTTATGGATTGAACCCTTGAATTTGTGGTCAACCTTGGCAGGTCAACTGATGGCACTCAAGCCGCAAAAACGCCTTTTCTTTCAGCGAGGTCTCAACGCCATTTCCCTGATTCAGTCTGCTCTCTAGCTTCGTTGTCACCCCTTAAGGCGATCGACATCGAAAGACGGATGCAAATTTAGTCCATTTTTAGTCCAGACTTCTGAGTGCTTCAAATAAGTTTCCTGAAATGCCCAACAAAAGGGAGTTCTGGAGGCAGGATTTTTTGGATGTACTGCGGCTCACGCAGAGCTTCAACACGAATATCGGTGAAATTTAGCCAGAGTACCGATTTTTCTGAGCCTGCAATGAGTCCAGCATCAATCGGTGAATTTGGACGATGAGACAGAGAACGATCATTCACTCTGCGATCGCACTGCCCAACAATGCCGTAGGTAGTAGGGTTTGTGGAATCCGTAACGTTTGAAAGCGTTCGGCACCCGTCCGCCTAGTGCTGAGTTCGATTTGCCTGTGACTTGTGGCAGTAGGGAAATGTCCCACAAATGCCATTCATCCTCAATTCAGCTTAGGGATGCTATACCAACAACGAACGATATCGGCATCTGACGGGATTTCGCGATCGCGCACTTTTGACGCGCCAGAGTCGCCTTTGTACTGAAGTATGTTGATTTTCAGTTTAATGAAGTCTGCCAGCTTTTGAAGCTTGCCACAGGTTTCGAGACGGTTTCGAGAATTGCGCTCAGTCCTGAAAACAATTGCTGTCAATAAATCAGCAGTCACCGGACTGTCTTGTGGCAAACGATCGTAAATTATCTCCCAGTCGTTTTTCCAAGTTTTCTCAGACAACGAGTGACTTTCAAGATAATGACTCTTGAATTCATCAACCCACGATCGAACCGTTCGATTCTCTAGCAGTCGATCGCTGTCAGTATGTTGGCTCCAGTCGAATTCCCCCAAACTGAGTCGAGAACTGAGCAACTTTGCTTCTGCTTCTAGGAAGTGGCAGCAGTCAGAACTACTGCTACGTAAAGGTTTCAGGCTTTAATTTAAGAATTGCTGACATTGCTGCCACTTTTCTATAAGTGAATATCTCAATAAAACAAGGGAGAGGGCAAGAACGCAGAGGATTCTTAACCCTGTCCCTATATCTCTGGAAAACAGCGACAATTTTAGGGCATTTCAAGGATCGCCTAAGACCGCTGCAATCTGGCTTTAACCTTACTGCGACTACGTTTTGAGCCTAATGGGTCGCCCGGGATTCGAACCCGAGACCAATCGGTTAAAAGCCGAATGCTCTACCGCTGAGCTAGCGACCCGTATTGATGTCATCACCTTGGTTAATATAACACAGCCAATGGCGGAATTCCAAATAAAACTCCAACTTTTTTGCGCGATCGCCAAGTCGCCTCTTTGAAACAGCCAGCGATCGTGCAAATTTATTGAGGCTTACGATCGACATTTGGTTTCGGTGACATCGATTTCGGTTGCGGCTGGTTGATCTGCAACTGAGCGCGACCATTTCGCACAATTCGCAGCATTTCGCTCATCTGAGATTCCATATCACGCAAAACTTTATCAGCATATTCGTCTGCGCCGTTTTGCACATCTTCGCTTTCTTCGATCGCTAATCGCCGCATTTCTTCCAAATCTTGCTGTGCCTGTCGTCGCATCTGTTCAATTTGTGCGATCGTCTGCTGCTGAATCGTTTCACATTCTTGCTGGACAGAATTACGAATCTGCTGCGCTTCTTGTTCGGCGCGTTGAATAATTCCGGTTTCATTCAAAATCTGAGCCGCTCGGCGTTCTGCCTCTTCGACAATTTCTTGGGCGTACTGTTCTGCTTGATCCAAAATCTCGTCGCGATGTTGAGCGATTTCCATCGCTTCATGAAACGCCTCTGGTAGACTCAAGCGCACCAAATCCAACTGATCGAGAAACTGCTCCTCATCGATCAGCGTCCGACGAGACAGCGGAATCCGGGGGCTATCGAGAATCATCTCCTCTAGCCGATTGAGTTCCCGCTGAATATCGAGACTGCCTACTCGCTGCACGTCTCTGGGAGCGTCGTGGCGACGATCGCTTTGGGTGTATCCGTCAGGTGTGATGCTGGGTGAGTCTTGGCGTAACATCGGTAAATATCTTCGGCGACGTGGGTAGGAACCAGGTGATCGATCGAGCCGCCGAAGCGGGCGATTTCTTTGACCACACTGCTGCTGAGGAAGCTGTACTCGTTCGAGGTCGCAAGAAACACGGTCTCGATTTGAGTCGATATCGTTTTATTGGTGTGTGCCATCTGGAGTTCCATTTCAAAGTCTGAAACAGCCCGTAAACCGCGAATCAGGGCAGAGGCTCCCCGCATCTGGGCATAGGTTACGGTGAGTCCTTCAAAACTGTCAACTTCCACGTTAGATAGATGCTGAGCAGCGATTTGAATTTGATCGAGTCGCTGCTGAACGGTGAAAAGTGGCGTTTTGTTGGGATTCCGCAACACGGCGACGATGACACGATCGAATAAGTGAGCACCTCGTTTGATGATGTCGAGGTGTCCGTAAGTTATCGGGTCGAAGCTGCCGGGGTAGATGGCAATCACAAGAAAAAATCAGTGTCCGCACTGAGGGCAATAAAACGAATCTCCTTACTTTACCCTGTAGTAAAAAGTTTGCGCGTTTAAATTTGGAAGAATTTTCTCGATGGTTATTGTTGCGACAATCGTTTAACGGCTTCACCGCCTAAAAGTTGATGGGTTTCGTGCAGGAGTTCGGGAATACGATCGGCAAATGGACTCTGCGTTAGATAAGGACGAAGCGCCTCGATATCGATTTCGTTCACTCGCGCTCCGGGAAACCAGTGGCTTCCTTGACCGAGTAGGTTGTATCGCATTTTGGCGTAATCAACAAGATCGTAAGCGATCGCTAAATTTCGCAACCACAAAACTGTATGAAGATTCAACCGTCCAGGCGTTTCTTCAACATCCGGCAATCCCACGCGCCAGTTTTTCACCCAATCGGAACCTAATCGCTCGATCGCGGCTTGCTCTAGTCGTTCGAGAATCGGTGGCAAAATTTCATCGGCTCGATCGAGCAGTTCTAAAGTTTTCAAATGCTCATCGAAATCGCTTGGTTTTGCGGCTCCCACGCTCAGAGTATGGACTTGAGGATGACTCAGGCAGAATAGGTTGTTAAACACCATCGGGGAAAGAGGCGCACACAAATCGACTAAGCGCTTGGGTGGATCGTAAAGGTTGCCACCTTTATTAGATGGGCTGATGATGAAAACTCCCATATCGCGATCGTTCGCGGATTCGATCGCTTTCCAATTCTGCTGATTGATGTAGTACCAGTGCAAATTGACGTAATCGAATTGATTCGTTTCGATCGCGTTAACAATACTTTCTGTCGATCCATGCGTCGAGAATCCGACAAATCGAACTTTCCCCTGATCTTGAAGTTTCCGCACCACTTCTAAGCATCGAAGCGCGTCGTCTAGCGTTTCTTGATTGTTGATGCCATGCAGACCCAGAAGATCGACATAATCTAATTTCAGATAGCTGAGGGATTTCTCAAACGTTTTCTGAAACGCTTTTGGATCAGCTATCGGCACGATTTTGGTTTGGGAAATCAGCTTTTCGCGGGGCAGTTTTGGCAGAATTTGACCCAACTGCATCTCTGAAGAGCCGTAACCGCGTGCTGTTTCGATGTGATAGATTCCCAGATCGAACGCTCGGCGAATCGTTGCTTCTAGATTCGCCTGATTATCCGAGGGCACTTGGTCACGGGGAACATCTTGCCACTTGAATTGATACCGCATTCCTCCGCAGGAAAAAACGGGCATCTGGAGTTCAGTCCGTCCAAAACGTCGGTACAACATGAGCGATCGCGTTAGTAAGTGAGGGTCAGCCCTATCCTAACGGCTTCACCGAATTTGTAGTGACGATCGTTGAGCCTAACAATCCTGCAACTAAACTGCATCCAGAATTCCAAACTTTCGTATGAACTTCATCGTGAAGACAAGTCGATCGCATAGACTCAAAATGGAGCATCGTTTGAGCCGTAATGTATACCTACGCTTTCTTTAAGTCACCCAAGCACCCACTACAACTCACAGAAGGAATTGCCGGAGATCTGGCAGTGATTGAAAGGGGCGTGTTGTCTGCTCTGGTGGAACCCGATTTAGAGTTTGAAAACATTCAGAATGATGACACTCAATTGGTGCAAGCAGTTTTGACGCACGATCGCGTGATTTGTGATTTGTTTTGGCAAGTGACGATTCTACCGCTGCGATTTGGAACTCAGTTTTTGTCATACGATCGCTTAATTGATCATCTCAGCGAGAATCACGAGAAATATTTAGAGAAGCTCAATCAGCTAGAAGGAAAAGCCGAATATCGGCTGAAATTAACCCCGATCGAGCTTGAACTTCCTGCCAATCCAGAGACGAATGGCAGTATGAAAGGGCGCGATTATTTTCAGGCGAAAAAGCAGCAGTATCAAGCTCGCCTCGACCAGCAAGATCAACAACAGCAAGAACTTCAGCAAATTTTGTCAGAAATCGAGCAAGTCTATCCGAACACGAAGCTCAAAGAAGGCGCAGACGGAATTGATAAACTGTATCTGTTAATTGATAAACGCGAAGAAATGACGCTTTATCAACATCTCAATGAATGGCAAAATCAATATCCGCACTGGGAAATGGGATTGGGAGAAGCATTACCGCCTTATCACTTTGTTTAATCCTAGCGACGCGATAACGCTAATCCAAAACTGAATACAATCAAAATCACTAGCGCAATCCATCCAGCATTCCGACGCATCCAGACAGCCGGAGACATTTCGTAACGTTGCGGAGTACTCACAATCGGGGTTGTGACATTGTGATACATCGTGCATTCCCACGCATCCGGGCGCTGTGGGTAATTGCAGGTGTCATCCGCATCATAGATACAAGTCCTGCACAGCGGCTCATTTCCAGTGGCTCGATGTAACACGATGCCTGGATGACCATGAGCCTTGAGCGGAGTCCGACAGCGGGGACAGGCGATCGCGCTTTTTTGAATCGATTGACCGCATTTAGGACAGTTCAGCATGATTAGGAATTGCTAATTTTACGCACTTGAAACTCGCGCTCTTCGAGAAAGGGGAAGGTTTGACCCATCGCTTCGGTGAAACGTCGATCGGTGTCTTCGAGTACCGATGCTGGAACACTTTTCCAAGCATCTTTCGTTTCCCAATGAACTACCATAATTAGCTCTGATTCATCTTTGGGATTAAACCAGATTTCTTTTCCAACATAGCCCGGATATTTTGAAAGTGTCGCTGTCCAGATTTCAGCATCTTTTTGAATATAAGTTTCGCGCAGTTCGATTGGAACTTTCACTTTCAGCCATTCGATAACCATAGATTCTATCTGTAGAGCAATGACAAACCGATCGAGGTTTGAATATCTTAAATTTTAACGCTTCTGGCATTGCTTATGGTGACGCACTTAGGGAAGCAATGGAAAACTGAACTGACAGATTTGGTTCGAGGTGCATCTGGGGGCTTTCTGTTTGGAATTCCGTTGCTGTATACGATGGAGGTCTGGTGGATTGGTTCCTATATCAGTCCAGTCAGAATGATAGTTTCATTAGTCTTTACGTTTCTAATTGTATTTTTATTGAATCAAGCCGCAGGGTTTCGGAACGAGAATGATGTGCGATCGATAGATGCGCTCAAAGATACGATCGAGGCTTTAGCGATCGGTTTAGTGTGTAGTGGCGCTACGCTGGTTTTACTACGAGAGATTACCTTAGATGTGCCGCTGCAAGAAGCGCTGGGTAAGTTGATCTATGAGAGTGTGCCCTTTACCTTTGGGGTGGCATTAGCGAGTCAGTTTTTAGGAAAAGATCAATCGCGATCGGGAGACATTCAACAGAAAGGCAATGCAACGCTATCAGATATTGCAGCGACATTGATTGGTTCACTGGTGATTGCTTTTAATATTGCTCCGACTGATGAAGTTCCGATGCTGGCATCAGCGGTGACAGGCGGATGGTTATTCGCAATGATTCCAGCTTCATTGTTAGTTTCGTATTGCATTGTGTTTGCGGCAGGATTTACCAATCAGCAGCAGCGATATCAACATGAAGGCGTGTTTCAGCGTCCTTTGGGAGAAACGATCGCAGCTTATTTGGTGTCTCTGTTTGCTGCAATGTTAATGTTGGTGTTTTTTCAAAAGCTGCATTTTGTTGATCCGTGGCAGGTGTGGTTGCGTTACACCATTTTGCTGGGATTACCTGCAACAGTTGGGGGTGCAGCGGGACGGTTAGCGGTTTAGGAGGAAACAATGGAGAAAAAGAAACCTCGATCGCCTGCGGAATGGGTGACATTTGGAATTGCTTCGACGATTTTAAGCGCGATCGCTGGATTGGTTTTGTATGTCTGGGTCAGCGATCGATATGAACCTGCGGCGATCTCAGTCGAACAGCGCGAAATTCGTGAAACCGAGGGTAAGTTCTATGTGCCGTTTGAAGTAACCAATACAGGCGGCGAAACGGTCGAATCGGTGCAGATTGTTGCTGAGTTGAAAACAGGCGATCGCGTTTTAGAATCCGGTGATCAACAGATTGATTTCTTATCGCGTGATGAGAAAGAAGAAGGTGCATTTGTATTCCAGCGCGATCCACGGCAAGGAAGCTTGATTGTGCGAGTTGCAAGCTATAAAATTCCGTAATGGATAATCTTAGTGCAATCATTCTCGCAGGCGGTAAAAGCTCCCGAATGGGGCAGGATAAAGCTTTGATCGAAATTGATGGGGTTCCGCTGCTAAAACGAACGTATGACGCAGCGAAACATTGCACTGATTCGATTTACGTGGTGACTTCTTGGCGCGATCGCTATGAATCAATCCTGTCTGATGTGAATTGGATCGATGAGTCCGCACCCCGATCGCCGATCATTGCCTTCACCGAAGCTTTTCAACAAGTCTCAACCGAGTGGGTTTTGCTGTTAGCCTGTGACATGCCGCGATTGAACGGTGAAACATTGCAGGAATTGACGGCACAGTTGGGAGAAAGCTCGATCGTGGTTGCTAGAAGTGAGGAAGGTTGGGAGCCGCTCTGTGGATTTTATCGGCGCGATTGTTTACCGAGTTTGCAGAACTATCTAGCAAGTGGAAAGCGATCGTTTCAAGATTGGCTCAATTCAGAGAACGTGCAGGAATTGGAATTAAGCGATCGACAAATTTTGTTCAATTGCAATACTCCGACTGATCTAGAACAAGTTGATTAATCTGCTGCCATTCTGATTCGCTCAGCGGTTCAATATGAAAATCAATCTCAAAACAATCTCTAGCAGCTTGAATTAGAGTTTTGGTGATTTTGTCGATCGACATTTCCACATTCAGAAACGCCATTCTCTGTCCAAACACTTGCTCAAATAACGGTGCATCCGATCGAATCTGCATTGATCCATGCTGCAAAATTGCATGACCTCGACGCAACTGAGCGCTACCAATCAATTTAATCCCGTCTGAAGTGACTAAATCCGCGCCTGTTGCCGTTCCAAAGCAGTTCGGATTGTGAATGTATCCCCGTCCCGCTTCACCGTACTGTAGTTCGATTCCTAACTGTTTCCAACCCTGAATTAGAAACTCACAAATCGTTTGATAAGCCTGCATTCGATTGTGTCCTAGTCCAGACGTAATCACAGCATAAGTGAGATCGCCTTGATGTAATACTGCTCGACCTCCACTGGGACGACGAACTAAATCGATCGCTTCTCCCTTCCAAGTCAAAGATTTCCAAGATTCGGGATAGTTGCGCTGATGATAACCGAGTGAAATCGCAGCAGGTGACCAGGTATAGAAGCGCAATGATGGCGGATGTAAATTTGACCGATGTTGTTCGAGTAGCCAGGTATCGATCGCCATTTGTACCTGTCCCGAAGTTTCAATTGTTGGAACTAACCGCCATTCTTTCATCGGACATCTGTTAAAGGTCAACTGTAGTGTATCTATCTTTTGCATGGGGATCGTCGATCGTATCCGCCATTACTTTAAGGGCATTCCTTATGAATTTACCGAGGATTTATGCCTTACAATCACAGCGAAAATACTCAACGTGCCTTGTCAATGTTCCAGAAGTACGACATTGATACTCAGCTTGCCCTCCTCTGGTATGGTTACTTAGACATCAAAGATGAGCTAAATCCTGGACCGCCCCAAGCTGCCGATCGCATGGCGCACACAATCTACGATGAAATTAAGGTGCTCTCGCAAGAAGAACAGGTTCAAGCACAACGCGACATTCTCAGCGGTGCAGAGAGCCAGTTTGGACGAAGCTACAGCGCATTGAGCAACAGTGCCCGTATCGAAATCTGGTTGCTGTTAGGACAGGGCATGGAAAGCGGCGAAATCATCAATGTTCCGTCAGACTACAAACTGCCCGAACAAACCCATGAATTCAGCGATTTTATCTCCGGTCTGAGCTTTGAAGAACGAGTCGAATTTATGCAGGCTGCTGTTCAAGGAATGGGCGCAGCTTCCACGAAAGCACAATAGTCAGACCGTCCACTAAAGAAAACTAAAAAGCTTTTTTCAGTCCCCTTTAGTGGACTTCGCACGATTAGCCCCGAATTCCATTCCGGGGCGGTCTTGCAACGCAGCGAACAACCCTCAAGCCGCTTCAAACTCCGATCGCAAAACATCATCGTTATCATCCGCGATCGTCGCCACAATGGTAATTAATCGCGACACTTCACCGGGCGATAATTCCGCGACTGTTCGAGAAGACACTACAACTACTTGATTGTTAAACGTTGCGAAATGCGACTCGAATGTCGTTAACCAATTCATCTCAAGCAATTTACGGTTTAACTGCGCTTCATTCTGGACGGGTAAATTTAGCACGGTTGCCCAAACCGTAAATGTATCGTCATCGCTAGTTCCAGTCAACTGCACGAACGTTTCTACACTGCCATATTTGAACTTCCAAACATAGCCGCTTTCGTTCTCATTGTGGCTCACCATTGCACTACTCGACTGATCTAAGCTATCGATGACGGTTTCGATTACTTGGATCAGGTTCATGCCAGCGGAGGTGTCTTCGGTGGTTAAAGGGTCGAGATCGGGTTGATAGTTCGTCATAAAGTCAAATGTGCGTGTAGAAGTTGAGTTCAAGGTAGCGTTCTCTGTCTCCCTTTTACCTCAGTCTTGGGGATTTCTTCACCTTTGTAGCAAGGAATTCAGATTTTGAAACTTTTTGTCTTCCTACCAAAGATAGACGCAGTTCCAAATCACGAATGTCTCACATGATGGATGAAGTGTTTGTCGCGATCGCGAAATAGTTGTGAGGTCACAAGTTATAGGAGAAGGATTATGACAATCACGATTCGCGATGACGTGGTTTATATCATGCTGAAAAAAATTGACGAAAGCGATAAAGGTCCGGGTCCCGATCCGGTTCAATTTAGCGCGACCGACTTTGCCAGCATTCCGATGTCTACGGCTGAGTTTCTCGGACACCTAGACTATCTCAATCAAAGACAGTACATTAATGCAGAGTTTTCGGGCAATGCTTACGCGAATCAGGACGATGTGCCGAACGCGGTGAACGAAGAAGAATTTGGCTTGAGAATTGCGAATACGTATGGTGCGCCAGATGGTCCATTGCCGCATTTAATCGAGTTTCAAAAAGCAGAACTGACTGAGAAAGGTCGGGCAATGTTGGCAGACATGGAAGCGAATCCGCCGAAATCGATGGAGTCTGGACCCACAGTCCCGATCGCTACAAAAGACACGCCCTTCCTCGAAAAAGTTGCGCTCAAAGGTGGCATTTCTGACCTGTACGATGCTCGTGACATCACAGAAGTAGTGTTCCGCACCATGCGCGACATGATGACCAATGAAGCGGTTGAGCACGTTTCTGAAGAGTTGCACGTTCCTTTAGATGAAGGCAACCCCGATCGCACTTTGTACACTGCAACTCCTTTGGCAACGGAAGTCTCTGATTTGTGGGAAGATACGAATCCGATCGTGCATTTCCTGAGCCACATTCGTCCGCCGCTGAAAATCAAAGCAGATACTTTCTTATTCCGTGTGCAGCAAGAAGCAGGCTTACAGCCGAATACAACGCCTGAACAGGTCATTTTAGCGGTGTTCTCGGCAACGAAGGATGAACTTTCTCAGGAGCGAGTTCAAGAAGTTGCAGGATTCTTGCCGGATAAAATTCGTGAACTGTGGGAAAGAGCGTAATTGATCATCGATCGCGGTTTTAAGAGGACGTTTGAAAGGTGTCGTTCAGCACAGACCCGCCCTGAAATGAATTTCGGGCTAATCGGCGAAAGTCCATTGAAATGGACTAAGAACTCAAAACTGGTGCTGAGTCTACTTCAGTAGACCTTCCACGGTTAGCCCGAAATTCCATTTCAGGGCGAGCGTGCAACGGAGCGAAGGAACTACTTCTACTTCTCAAACATCCTCTAACTCTGCCAAGTTCCTGAAAAGATGCTTTTAACCGCGATCGCAATTCTCCCCAAGTCCTCATTCAACAACGGCGGACAGTCCAAGCTTCGGGCGAGTCCGCTGTTGAATAACTGCTGCGCCTCGTTTGATACGAGAAACAATGCTGAAGCTAATTCTCGATCGATAACACTCTGATCTCTCAGCGCATCAAACACCACTTTCAACGCCAGCAAAATCGAAGTAACTTGACCCGGCATGGGGGGCTGGTTTTGCCCTAAGCGTCCGAGAAATGTATCACTAGCCTTGAGATTAGCTTGGTCGATGAGCAACCGACGAGCAGTTTCGTAATCCACGATCGAGCGTTTTCTAAGAATTGACTGTATCACTTTAACGCGAATTCACCGTTTTGCTCTGAAAATTCTACCGACTCAGATTTGGTTCTACAACTTCTGGAAAACTTTCAAAGTTCCGCCGCACCCAGTCCATTCCAATTTCATTGTTTAGCTTGATGTGTTGCGGTGTCTCAGGATAGAGCTTTCCTAAAATATCGGCATCTTGATCGACAACGGTTTCAACAAGTTGCAGAACATTGTTTTTCATCAGCCGAAACACCGGATGTTTGAATTTGCCAAACACTAAAACAAAGGTTCGGGTATGTGTTTCCGATTCAGGCACAAAGATGTGACATTGTTTGATTGTACCGATTGGAACTTCGCCATGAAAAATGACGATCGCTGGAAAATGGTTCTCTAAATGCGCTTCGAGCACTTTTGGCATTGCAAGCAGTGCGGGATTTTTCAAAATGTCTTGCAGCTTCGGTTTCGCTCTTGGCATGTCGTAATAAGCATGAGAGCGAAAACCTTGATCAATAAACTGCTTGAACTCGACCCGTTCAATCTCAAACAACGGGCGATGTGTTCCATTTTGATGGTTGTAATCGTGCATGTTGAGCAGCATTGTGAGTAAGTCTGTCTTGATGCTGCGATGTCCTGCAACTCCTGCAAATTCGTACTCTGCTGCAAATTCATCTAATACAGTTGGAATGGGTGTTTCCGGTTCAACTCCACCATAAGACCAAACCAAATCGCCTTGAATAATCAACTCCAAGGGCTTCAACAATGATTTTGTAACTTTGTTAGAACCTGGTAGCACTGTCGAGCCAGTTTGATCAAATTCCAGCGCATGAAACGGACAAGCGATCGTACTGGTTCCATCCGGTTTTGCCACGCACCATCCTTCGGAGAGCATTGCTCCCATATGCGGACAGGCATTCGGTAGCGCATGGATTTCACGATTTGAATCCTGCCAAATTACATAATCCTGACCGTACAGAGAAACCTTCATCGGTTGGTTTGGCTTTAACATCGATCGATGTGCCAACAACCAGGGTGATCCTTGCAGCATATTCATACCGTTTTGTCCTAAATCAAATCCCGATTCTATGATTAGACGGGTGTTGCTGTGTTTGAGCCGAGTTGCAGTGCATACAGATTGGCATAGATCCCTTCCTGTGCGATTAACTCACGATGCGTTCCATGCTCTACGATTCGTCCCTCTTGAACGACTAACACTTGATCGGCTTGGGTGACAGTACTCAGACGGTGAGCGATGACAAAGCTCGTTCGATTCTCTAGAAGTTTCGCGATCGCATCTTGCACCAGTGCTTCTGTTCGCGTATCAATACTGCTAGTCGCTTCATCGAGAATCAGAATCCGAGGCTGAATCAACACGGCACGAGCAATACTAATTAACTGCCGCTGTCCTTGGCTCAACATTGCTCCACGTTCACCTAAGTAAGTTGAGTAACCTTGTGGCAGTGTTCTAATCAATTCATGCACGTTTGCAACCTGTGCAGCTTCTTCGATTTCCGCCTGAGTTGCATTTGGGCGACCGAAAGCGATGTTTTCAGCAACCGTTCCACTAAAGAGAATCGTATCTTGTAAAACAATGCCAATTTGCCGACGAAGACTTGCTTGGGTTACAGATCGAACATCAATTCCATCAATAGTGACTGCTCCATCAGTGACATCATAAAAGCGCAGAATTAGATTAATAATCGTACTTTTTCCGGCTCCAGTCGCACCCACAAGCGCGATCGTTTGTCCCGGTTTCGCCAATAAATCCACCCCTTTCAAAACTCGCTGATTCGCGGTGTAGCCAAAAGAAACGTTTTGAAATCGGACTTCTCCTTGCAGCGGTGGCATCTCGATCGCGTTCGGTGCGTCATTCAACTGTGACGGCTCATCGAGCAGGCTAAAGATTCGTTCAAGTCCTGCGATCGCAGATTGCGCTTGTGTGTAGAACTGACTCAAAATCTGAATCGGTCTAAAGAACTGTTGCACATAGATTAGAAACGCTGTGACTACTCCAACTGTTGCTTGTCCTGTGACTGCGAGATAGCCACCGTATGCGATCACTCCCGCAGTCGCTAACGTATTAAGAAAATCAATCGAGGGTAAGAACGCCGCTGTGATTGCAACCGCTTGAATATTGGCATCGCGATTCGCCGCATTCAAATCTTCAAATTCATCAATGTTCAACTGCACCCGATTAAACGCTTGAGCTTCACGAACACTGCCAATATCTTCTTCGAGCTTCGTTGAGAGTTCCCCGATCGTTTTTCTCGTAACTCGAAAGCGCGATCGTGCCCAGCGTGAAAAAATTGCTGTGGTTAGAATCATCAACGGTACAACGAAATTACTCACTAATCCCAGTTGCAGATTGATCGCTAACATTGCAATGATGATGCCAACCAAGCTAAACAAGTTACCTAACATCTGTGCAACCGTTTGCCCAAAAGCTTGATTCACAGTGCTAACATCATTTAGCAAGCGACTCATCAAATCTCCCGCTTCACTGCGATCGAAGTAACTGAGCGGTAAGCTTTGAACTTTCAAAAAGATATCTTGCCGCAATTGTGCCAGAACATTCTGCACAATCCAACCAACTCTTACAATCTGTTCCCGAATCGCTTGCACCCCAATTACATAAATCGCTGTGATTACAACCAGCACATACCACAAGCCTTGCAGATTGCCTTGAGCAATCACATTATCGATCGACCATCCCACGAAAAATGGACCAACTGCCTGTGATGCCGCTCCAATCAGAACACAAAGAAGCGCGATCGGAACTTCTTTACGATACGGTCGCACGTACTGTAAAAACCGCCTCAGCGTTGACATTCGACGGGTTGACTTTTCAGTACTAAAAGAAGTGATCATGACCGTTTCACCTGAGATTCTAAAATTGCGCTGTACAGTGGGCTATTGTGCATTAATTCTTCGTGGGTTCCCTGCGCCACTAACACACCTCGATCCATGAGCAAAATGCGATCGGCATTCCGAACGGTCGAAATCCGCTGTGCAATCACAAACGCTGTACAAGTTCTTTGATCAATTAATCGATCGAGCGCTTCATTGATTTGATTTGCAGTTCTAGCATCGACAGCAGAAGTACTATCATCAAGAATCAAAATTCGATAGTCCGTTAACAATGTTCTTGCGATCGCGATTCGTTGTTTCTGTCCCCCCGATAATCCGACTCCACGTTCTCCCACGATCGTGTCATATCCTTCAGGTAGATCCGCAATAAAGTCATGAATCTGAGCCGTTTTCGCAACTTCGATAATTTCTTCCAAAGTTGCATCAGGTTTAGCGTAAGCAATGTTTTCTCTTAGAGTTCCAGAAAATAAGGTTGTCTCTTGAAACACGATGCCGACCTTCGATCGTAAACTCATCAAGTTAAAGTCCCGCACATCGCGCCCATCAATGCGGATAGATCCTCCAGTTGGGTCATAGAATCGAGGCAGTAAATTGACGATCGTACTTTTCCCCGATCCCGTCATTCCTAAAATTGCAATGAGTTCATTCGGCTTCGTTTCAAACGAGACACTATTGAGTGCTTCAGTGGTTGCACCTGGATAGCGAAAAGAAACATTTTCAAAAGTGATTCTACCGCCACACTGATCAAACGGAAGGGCATTCGGTCGATCGCGAATTTCAATCTCAGTATCGAGCACTTCATACACTCGTGTTGCAGAGGCAGCAGCTTGTGCGATCGCAGGTGCAGCAAATCCAATCAGCAAAATCGGCTGAAGAATGAACAATAAATACGAATTAAACGCAACTAATTCACCGATCGAGAATCGTCGATCAATCACTTGTGCGCCACCAAATCCTAAAACCGCAACCGTGATCAAATTGCTTAACAGAAAGATCAACGGAAACGTATTCCGAATCGCGTACAGCGTTTTCATGCTGACCGCAATCAGTTCATTGTTCAAAGCCGTGTAACGCGATCGCTCTTGATCTTCCCGCACAAAAGCCTTCACTACTCGTACACCGAGTAAATTTTCCTGCAACACTGCATTAAGATCGCCCAGTTGCTCTTGAACCCGCTGAAATAGAGAACCATTTCGACCGAAGAATCGAAATAATAGCCAAGCCGCCATCGGAACAACGGTTAATGTGATCAATGCTAACTGCCAATTCATAATGAGCAGAATTGTCGCGATCGTCACCAGTGTCACAACGGCTCCAATGACTTGAATTAAGCTAGTCCCGATAAACGATCGAATCTGCTCAATATCGCTAGTAGCGCGAGTAATCAACTGTGAGGTCTGAGAGCGATCGTGATAGCTAAAACTCAGCGTTTCAATCTTGGTAAACAGTTGGTTTCGTAAATCATACGCCAAGCCTTGTGAGGTTGATTCTGACCAAAACGTTTGTCCGAAATTGAACAAGCCTCTTGCGATCGCAGCCCCGACCATTAACCCCGCACTTTGCCAAACGACTGTAGAGTTTCGTTGAGCAATTCCTTGATCAATGCCCCATCGAAAAATCTGAGGAGTCACAGCCGTAGCGACAGTCAACAACAGCAAACTGACAACAGCACCGATCGCCACAAATCGATGGGATGTTAAGCCTTGCAGCACTCGTCTGAGTGGAGCCATTGATCCTGTGTCATTTTCACGCAATTGAGTCAAGGCAACACCACCTTTAGCTTAGACGTTGCGATTCTATTAACCTGAAGAGAGTTTAACATCTGCTTCAAGGCAGGCATATTAAAAGAAAATGATTTGAACACATCTTTCGATTCGATAGCTCCAGTCGAGTTGTTCGTGCCACCAAAGAAAGCTTGCAAACTCGTTGAGATAGAGATTAATCCTCTAAAATAAAGGTTAATCAGTTCTCCTGTAATCTTATGGTTCAAGCTGACCCCAATCGTGCAACCTTGCCATCGAGCCTTGAGCTTCCTTGTTCAGATGATACGCCTGTGGATAACGAGAATCAGAATTTTATTCCCAATCTCTTGCTGTTTCTGCTGGAGTTTGTTTGGGGCGATCGGCTCGATTGGTATTTCGACGTTGACATGGGGATCTATCACACCACGGGAGAGAATCCGCGAATTCCTGTCATCCCAGATGGCTTTCTTAGCATTGGTGTAGAGCGACGCAAGCAAAGCCTTCAGGGACGCGGACGCTTAAGCTATGTGCTGTGGGAAGAGAATTACATTCCGCCCATGCTGACCCTAGAAGTTGTGTCTCAAACTTATGGCAATGAATATGATGACAAGATGGAAATTTATGCCAAGTTGGGCGTCCTCTACTACGTCATCTACAATCCTGATTATTGGCGACGCGACCAGCACCAACCTCTAGAAGTTTATCAGTTGGTCGATGGCATGTATCAGTTGCAAACTGGCGAACCCGTGTGGATGCCAGAAATTGGGCTAGGAATTGGTCGATTCCAACATGTTGCTGATGCTGTGGAGCGGGAAGCACTGACTTGGTATGACAGGACAGGTAGCCGTTATCTGTCGTGGGCAGAGATTGAACGCCAACGAGCTGAACAGGAACGCCAACGAGCTGAACAGGAACGATCGGCAAGATTGAAGGCGGTATCAAGTTTGCTAAAGATGGGATTGGGAGCTGAGCAGGTAGCTGAAATGTTGAGTTTAACGATCGAGGAAGTGCAATCCCGCCAAAACCAGTAGAGTTTCTGCACGAACTCTAAACGTCTACTAGTAGATGGAATTCGCAGCGATTACAATCAAAAAAATCGCCCATCGAATTGCTCGAATCAGGCGATTACCATGACGTTTGACCTTGAAAGACACAAAAGCGTGTAAGCTTCTGCGGTTGCGAAACGCAACGGGGTTAGGCGGCGACCAATGCCGTTAATTTGCTGAGAATTGCATCGGTGTTCCTCTTCGCATCGCCAAATAGCATATAGGTGTTTTCTTTGTAAAACAGTGGGTTTTCCACTCCAGCATAGCCACTTCCAAGACTACGTTTGAGCACGATCGCACTTTTCGCTTTCCAAACCTCTAACACAGGCATTCCCGCGATCGAGCATTCTGGATCTTCAACTGCGCTCGGATTCACCGTGTCATTCGCACCAATCACTAACACGACATCCGTTTCAGGAAAATCATCATTGATCTCTTCCATTTCGAGAACAATGTCATAAGGCACTTTCGCTTCTGCTAACAATACATTCATGTGCCCCGGAAGTCTTCCTGCGACTGGATGAATCCCAAATCGAACATTCACACCCTGACTTCTTAGCACTTTGGTAATTTCAGAAATCGGATGTTGTGCTTGTGCGACTGCCATCCCATATCCTGGAACAATGATCACACTGTTGGCGTTTTCTAATTGCTCGATCGTTTCTTCGATCGAGATCGACTTCGCTTCACCTGTGATTGCTTTGCTCTTAGAACTATTTCCAGTTCCAAAACCACCCAGAATCACACTGATAAACGATCGATTCATTGCCTTACACATGATGTAGCTCAGAATTGCCCCACTGCTACCCACTAACGCACCTGTGATAATCAGTAAGTCATTCGAGAGCATAAATCCTGCTGCTGCGGCTGCCCATCCTGAATAGCTATTCAGCATCGAAATCACGACGGGCATATCTGCACCCCCGATCGCCATTACCAAATGCACACCCAAAATGCCAGCTAATCCACTCATGATCAACAATGCTGTTGTTGATTCATGATTCAAAAACTGCGCTCCTAATGCAACACAAGCAACTAACAATCCAATGTTTAGAAAGTGCCGTCCGGGGATCATTAAAGGCTTACTGCTGACTAATCCTCGAAGTTTACCGAAAGCAACGATCGAGCCTGTAAATGTCACCGCTCCAATAAACACCCCAACAAACACTTCGACTTGATGAATCGCTGCTTCTGCCCCAGTCAAAGTTTGCGGCTGTAGATGATTTGCAATTCCGACTAGCACTGCCGCCATTCCCACGAAACTATGCAGCATTGCAACCAGTTCGGGCATCTCAGTCATTGCAACCCGACCTGCCAGAATCGCCCCGATGATTGCTCCCGGCAGAATGACAGCGGCGAGAACTCCGTAGCCTGTAACATCACTGCGAAGAACCGTTGCAAGAAACGCGATCGACATTCCCGCAATTCCGTACCAGTTTCCCCGCTGCGCTGTTTCCTGATTCGATAACCCGCTCAAGCTCAAAATAAACAATGCACTCGCGGCAATGTAAGCCACATTAGAAAGACTGTCAAACATTGCACACCTCTATTGTTTTTGGAACATTTTGAGCATTCGCTGTGTGACGAGGAAGCCACCTGCGATGTTAATCGTGCCGATCAGAATTGCGATCGCGCCTAAGATCGTGGTTGCAGAAGTCGGAGTACCGGAAATCTGAAGCATTCCACCGAGAATGATGATGCCGCTAATTGCATTCGTCACACTCATCAAAGGTGTATGTAGTGCGGGTTTCACGTTCCAGATTACTTGCCATCCGATAAAGCAGGCGAGAACGAATACTGTGAAGTGACTGAGGAAGGATGGAGGCGCGATCGTGCCAATCCCTAACAATACTGCCCCTAGTAGTACTGTCCAAATCCAAGTGGGTGTCGATCCGGCACGGATCAGCTTCGCTGCGCGAGTTTTAACGATAGGAACTTCAACAGTGGGCGTTTCAACCTTCTGCGGTGCGGGCGCAACTTTCGGTAAAGGCTCAACGGTTTCACCTTGATGTAGGACTAACGCACCTCGAATTACTTCATCATTTAAATCAATGTGGTAGTTGTCATTTCGCCCCATATCATCGAGCAAATGACACAGATTCTTACCGTAAAGCTGACTTGCTTGTGCTGCCATTCGACTCGGTAAATCAGTGAGTCCAATGATCGTTACACCTTGGTATCGATAAATTCCACCCGGTTTTGTGACTTCACAATTTCCACCTTGTTCGGCTGCCAGATCAACAATCACAGAACCTTCTTTCATGCTCTCAACCATCGCTGTTGTAATCAAGGTTGGAGCTTTCTTACCCGGAATTAGTGCGGTCGTAATGATGATATCGACATCTTTCGCCTGAGCCGCAAATAGTTCCATCTCAGCTTTGATAAACTCAGGACTCATGGTTTTCGCATAACCACCCTGTCCCGTTCCATCCTCTTCAAACTGCAACTCTAGGAATTCTGCTCCTAAACTTTGAACTTGCTCTTTCACGACAGGACGAGTATCGAATGCCCGAACGATCGCACCCAGAGATCGTGCCGTTCCCACCGCCGCCAATCCCGCAACTCCCGCCCCAATCACCAAAACTTTCGCAGGTGGAACTTTCCCCGCTGCGGTAATTTGCCCGGTAAAAAATCGCCCAAACTGCTGTGCTGCTTCAATCACAGCCCGATATCCAGCAATATTCGCCATCGAACTGAGCGCATCTAACTTCTGAGCGCGACTAATTCGAGGGACGGCATCCATCGCCAACACGGTCGCCTTCCGATTTGCCAAATGTTCGACTAATTCTGGATTCTGATTTGCCCAAATAAAACTAATTAAAGTTGCGCCTTCATGCAGCAAATCTGCTTCATGTTTGTTTAAATTTGAATTCCAAATCGGGGGGCGAACTTTCAGAATTAAATCTGCATAAGACCAGAGCGTTTCTGTATCAACAATGATTCGACAACCTGCATCTAAATAAGCTTGATTTGAAAAATTTGCAGCTTCTCCCGCGCCCGATTCAACTAAAACTTCAAAACCGTATTTCTGCAAAATCTTTACCGTGTCTGGAGTTGCCGCGACTCGACATTCTCCCGCATAAATTTCTTTTGGAATTCCAATTTTCCGGTAGATAACGGGATGCTGACTTGGTGAACGTTCCGCCCCTGACTCTTTATTGATCGCGATCGTCATGCTGTCTCCTCAGTTGATGCGTGTGTAACAGCTTTTCTCAGTCATACTCGAAAACACAAGAAATTCAATCCCTCGTGCTTCAAAAAGTAATTCATCCAGCAAACTTTCAGAAATTATAAGTTCAGAATATGGGCAATCTAACAAAAACTTTTATGAGCCTCACTTCTTAAATGCTTAATGAAAAAATATCAACGATCCGCGCTGAATTTCACATCTTGAAATCTAAATTCAATCTGTTTAACAAATCATTAGAACAAATGCCCTGATACAATAAAAATTCCTGGTGTTTGAGATTTGCTGCCATGACACAAGCGATTCCCAAAGTTCCGTTGCTGGCTGACGACTCACCCTTGCCACCACCCGACTTGTGGAGCGACGAACCGCCCTTGGAAAGTGACCTACATCGTGATCAAATTGATTTGCTCGTTCGCTTGATTCGCTGGATTTTTCGCCCTGATGGAATGGGAGGACGCAGCGATGTCTATGTTGCGGGAAATCTAACGGTTTATTACAGCCCGAATCAGAAGAAGTCAGAATTTTTCCGAGGTCCTGATCTCTTCGTCGTTCTTGGCACTCGACCCGATCGACGAAAAAGTTGGACAGTTTGGCACGAAAACGGTCAATATCCAAACTTGATCATCGAACTGCTGTCTGATTCCACGGCGGATGTCGATCGAGGTGAGAAAAAAGAAATCTACCAATCGATCTGGCGCGTTCCAGAATATTTCTGGCTCGATCCGGTCACACTCGAATTTCAAGGCTTTCAACTGATTCAGGGTCGCTATGAGGCTCTGATTCCAAATCCGCAAGGACAGCTATGGAGTCGCGAGATTGGCTTCTATCTTGGAATTCACGATCGACAACTCCGTCTATTCACTGAAAACGGTTCTCTCGTGCCCTTACCTGAAGAAGCCGAACAACAGCGGGCAGAGGCGGCAGAACAACGAGCTACTGAAGCAGAACAACGAGCGGAAATCTTAGCCGCAAAACTGCGAGAACTCGGAATCGATCCGAATCAACTTTCGTAGGAACAAAATCAGGCTCGATCGCGTCGCTCTCGGTAGCCCCTCACGCGCATTCCTGCTAATCTCAATGTTGAATGAACTTAACCCCTAACTTATCTATGCTGCTGAAAGGATGTTCAATGCGTCGGATCGTCTCAACGCTCGCCATTGCGGGAAGTTTGGTCGCTGCGGTGCCCCTGGTTGCGTTCGCTCAAGGTCTGCCTGGATTGACCATCTTCAGCGGCGTTCAACCGGGAAAACAACTGAGCTATCGTCTGGATTTTGGTGGAAATAGCGGGTCTTGGGATCGCTATCGGTTCCGCATCGGACGCGACAAGGTGAAAGTCGCGATCGCTCAATTCTCGATCGATTACCCGAACTACTTCCGAGGCACATTCGACCCGAAAAACGTCGAGCTTCTAGTGAATGACAAAAAAGTTGCCGTTCAAGAAGTGCAATGGGAAAAAGACAACTACGTGCTCCAAGTCTTTCCCCAAGAACCCGTTCCGGCAGGTTCGAACGTCGAACTGATTTTTAACAATGTCCGAAATCCCAACAGCGGCGGCATGTTCTACTTCAACTGTCGCATTCTCTCTCCTGGAGATGTCCCCCTGTTGCGCGACATCGGAACCTGGATCGTCACGATTCAGTAATTAAAATTCATGGTACGCTAGTAGACTGTGACTTTTCCCGCAGTCTACTTCTTTTTTGCTTGGGAATTAATATCGACTCACTGGAGCCACGGACATGACGAAGCGCACTTTAGGCGGAACAAGCCGCAAACGCAGACGGGTATCAGGATTCCGCGCTCGGATGCGGACGAAAAATGGACAAAAAGTGATTCAAGCACGCCGTAAGAAAGGACGGTTGCGCCTGTCAGTTTCATCTTCCTGATCGCTGTTTTGCTGCCGCAAGAAAATCGACTGAAACATCGACGAGATTTTGATGCTGTCTATCAGCGCGGATTTCGTCGAGGTTCTCACTGTTTTAATTTAAGAGTGCTGAAACGTCCGGAGCAACCAACCCGGATCGGTATTTCGATTAGTAAGAAAGTCAGCAAACGTGCCGTGGTTCGGAACCGAATCAAGCGGCAGGTTCGAGCGATTTTGAGAAGTTTCTTGCCCAGAACAAAACCAGGATTCTCGATCGTCATTGGTGTGCGAATCGAAGCGACCGAGTGTGAATATCCTCAATATCTGCAAGAATTAGAGCAGTTATTGGTTAAAGCTGAGGTGCTCAATGGCAGTTAAAGAAGAAGTCTTCTACGAAGGTGGACCTCATATTGGGGATTTGATTATCAACGTTCTCTTAGGTTTCACCGTGATTTGCTTGCCGCTCACGGTCGGTGCGATCGTGCGGGCGCTCTGGTTGCGGTATCGCATTACTAACCGTCGAATTAGTGTCGTCGGTGGCTGGCAAGGACGCGATCGCTCAGATGTCATCTATTCGGAAATCACGAAAGTTGTGACGGTTCCCCGTGGAATTGGAACTTACGGCGATATGGTGTTAACGCTTAGAGACGGTAGCCGCCTTGAGCTTAGAGCAATTCCGAAGTTCCGGGAAGTGTACGACTTTATTAATGAGCGACTTTCTGAAAAGGCGAAAAAAGTAAGCGGTAGCCTTGGAAGTCAACCGTAAATTTGCGCCCTGAGCGTTACACTGGATTTGGCATTTTGAATGCCCTAACTCTTTAGACCCTAGTAGGTAGACGTAAAGCGAATGGACTTTGGTGTAAGCTTCTTATCCAATAACGTGATGCTGCCGATCCTGGATTTTTTCTACGGGATCGTGCCGAGCTATGGGTTGGCGATCGTAGCGTTGACTCTAGTCATTCGCTTTGCCCTCTTCCCGCTCAGTGCAGGTTCAATCCGCAGTATGCGCCGCATGAAGGTGACACAACCTGTGATGCAAAAGCGCGTTAAAGAAATTCAGGAACGGTATAAGAGTGATCCTGCAAAACAGCAGGAAGAAATGAGCGCGGTTTACAAGGAATTCGGTAATCCACTGGCGGGATGTTTGCCTGTCGTGTTACAAATGCCGATTCTATTCGCGCTGTTTGCAACTTTAAGAGGATCACCTTTCTCGGATGTTCCTTATACGGTGAACCTCCAGATTGCACCTCAAGCCCAAATCGAACAAGTCGCACCGCAAGCTTTTATCACGCCGCCTCAAAACGTTTATGTAGAAGATGGCGTTCACGCGAAAATTAGCGCGATCGCTCCCGCTGGCACAAAACTCGCTGTCGGTGAGAAAACCAAAATCGAGTTTCAAACTGTAGACGGCAAGCCGTTTTCAGAGCTTTTGAAGGAATATCCTGAGAGCCATCTGGTTCCGAGATTCAAAGCGACGAACGGCGCAGAGCGAATCAAGATTAACGATGACGGCACGATCGAAGCACTTCAGGCTGGAGATGCGACGATTCAAGCCTTCGTTCCTGGAATCGCTGCGGATAAAGGCTTCTTGTTCATCGATCAGCTTGGACGAGTCGGAGCGGTTGATCCAGATGGAACATTCCACTGGGACATCATCGGTATGATCGTCTTCTTCGGACTCAGCTTGTACATTAGTCAACTGATTTCAGGACAAGGTTCGACGGGCAATCCTCAACAAGACACCATCAACAAAGTTACACCTGTGATTTTCTCCGGTATGTTCTTGTTCTTCCCGCTGCCCGCTGGTGTCCTGATGTACATGGTGCTGGCGAACATTTTCCAAACGGGGCAGACCTTCATTCTGTCGCGTGAGCCATTACCTGAGAATCTTCAGAAGCTCGTCGATGCGGATGCTGCGGCAACTGCAAAAACAAGTGGTGGGAGTGCAAAGTCGGATGGTGGAGATGATACTCTCCCGTTTGAACCCGGTCGTAAGAAGAAGGCATAGTGTTGGAACGTATGGCTGAAACTCAATTACAGCAGCGGGGGCAGCAGTGGCTCGAAACATTTCTCAAGCTGGCTGCATTTCCGGCAACCGTAACCGCTGAAATCCGAAATACCTCCGCTGAAAAAAGCTGCTGGTTGACGATCGACCATACTTCCCTTCAGCCCAATCAAATCGAAGCGTTACTCAGCAATAACGGCGCGGTTCTCGATTCGATTCAATACTTGGCAAGCTCAGTTCTGAATATCGGGCAGGAAGAGCAAATCGCTTATACGATCGAGATCAACGGATACCGCGCCCAACGGCTGACAGAATTAACCGCGATCGCTGAAGATGCCGCCGCCAGAGTGCGCGAAACAGGCGAAGAATACGAAATCAAATCGCTTTCTTCTGCCGAGCGTCGTCAAGTGCATTCAATTCTTCAAGACAGTGCAGATATTGAAACATTTAGTCGGGGTCAAGAACCCGATCGGCGTTTGGTGGTTCGGTTAGCTGGATCAGGTTCAGACGAGACATAGCAGCTTGATTCGATAAACTAAAGGAGCGGGAAAATTGTGCTGTACGTGGCAAGTCTTCCGCTCTTTGTTTGTTAAGTGTAAGCGTAACTGAGATTACGATCGCTCTCTTCAGTATCAAATCCTATGGAAGCTATTCACATTCCTCGCCTGGTTCAGTGTCCAGAACAGACTAAAACGATCGAGTTCAAGACGTTTCTGAAAGACCTGAAAACGCTCACTCCGGTTCAAGGCTGGATCAAAATCACGCATCAAGGCAACTTTCTCGAAATTTCAGCCAAGGTAGAAACGATCATTACGCTGACCTGCCATCGCTGTTTGCAGCAGTTTAATCATCGATTAGCGATCGAACCCAAAGAAATGATCTGGCTCGATGAAACGGCGGATCAATTAGATGAATTGCCGCTTGATAAAGATCTTTCAATGGACGATCTGGTTGAAACCTTGTTGCCAAACGGTTACTTTGACCCTGAAGCTTGGCTCTATGAGCAGCTTTCGCTCGAAATTCCGCAGCGTCAACTCTGTGCGAAAGACTGTGCTGGGATTGAAGTGGCAGACGAAATTAAGAGTCCGGGGATTGACAGCCGTTGGGCAGCACTGCAAGCCTTGAAGGGTCATCTCAACTAGCTTGATTGTTGTACGGTAGTAGAAAGACCGTACTTTAAGAAAGCGAGTTATGAGTTTTAGCGACGAATTCAATCTGCTCGTCCGGGCGCGTTATCCGATCATCTACATTCCGACTCGTGAAGAAGAACGAGTCGAAGCCGCGATCGCACAATCCGCGAAAGCTCAAGGCGATCGAGCGGTTTACACCTGGGATTTTGTCGATGGCTATCAAGGCAATCCCAACGATGTCGGATTCGGAAAACGCAATCCTCTACAAGCGCTTGAATTCGTTGAGAAACTACCGATGAGTGCGCCTGCGATTTTTATCCTGCGGGACTTTCATCGATTCTTAGAAGACATTTCGATCTCGCGAAAACTCAGAAATCTGGCGCGATTGTTGAAATCTCAACCTAAGAATTTAGTTCTGTTATCGTCTCAAATTTCGATTCCTGATGATTTGAGCGAAGTGCTGACTGTTCTAGAGTTTCCGCTTCCAGGTGGGGCAGAGATTAAAACTGAGATCGAACGGCTAGTAAGTGCAACCGGACATCGACTAGAGCCGAAAACACTCGATGAATTAGTGCGATCGTGCCAAGGATTATCGATCGAGCGAATTCGTCGGGTTCTCGCGAGAGCCTTCGCGCTGCATGGTGAACTTCGTCCAGAAGATGTCGAATTGATTCTCGAAGAAAAACGGCAAACGATTCGCCAAACTCAGATTCTAGATTTCTATCCAGCTAAAGAAGATATTTCAGATATTGGCGGATTGGATAACTTGAAAGATTGGCTGATTCGTCGGGGTGGATCGTTTAGCGATCGTGCAAGACAATATGGATTACCGCATCCCAAAGGCTTGATGCTCGTGGGAATTCAGGGAACCGGAAAATCATTGACCGCAAAAGCGATCGCGCATCACTGGCATTTACCCCTACTCCGATTAGATGTCGGTCGCTTGTTCGGTGGACTGGTCGGAGAATCAGAGTCCCGCACTCGTCAGATGATTCAACTTGCCGAAGCGCTTGCACCTTGCGTGTTGTGGATTGATGAAATTGATAAAGCGTTTTCGGGTGTAGACGGGCGCAGCGATTCGGGAACGACCAGCCGCGTATTCGGAACCTTTATCACTTGGATGGCTGAAAAGCGATCGCCTGTATTTGTCGTTGCGACTGCAAACAATATTCAAGCTTTACCGCCAGAGATGCTGAGAAAAGGACGATTCGATGAGATTTTCTTTGTCGGATTGCCAAGTCAAGAAGAACGTCGATCGATCTATTCCGTGCATCTTTCTCGCCTGCGTCCGCACAATTTGAAGCAGTATGATCTCGATCGACTCGCCTACGAAACGCCAGATTTCTCAGGAGCCGAAATCGAGCAAACCTTAATCGAAGCGATGCACATCGGGTTTAGCCAAAATCGCGACTTTGCCACCGATGACATTCTCGAAGCTGCCAGCCAGATTGTTCCCCTCGCTCGAACTGCCAAAGAACAGATTGATTTTCTGCAAGATTGGGCGGCGGCAGGGAAAGCGCGACTGGCATCGAAACATAGTCAACTCAGCGATCGTATTCAGCGCCAACTTCAACAACCGGAGTAAATCATGACTCAGGCAAAACAGCGATTATTGTATGAAACTGACTACTTGCAGTGGATTGAAACGACGGTTGACGATTTGCGGCAAGGTCACTATGACCGCATCGACTGGGACAATTTAATTGATGAAATTGAAGACATGGCACGAAGTCAGCGGCGCAGCTTAAAGAGCAACTTGATTGTTGTGTTGCTGCATCTTCTCAAGTGGCAGTATCAACCGGAAAAACGAAGTAGTAGCTGGGAGTCTAGCCTGCTCGAACATCGCTATCGTCTGCGAGATGATTTGCAAGATTCTCCCAGTCTCAAGCCTTATTTTGAAACAATTCTGGCTGAGTCGTACATCAGGGCAACCAAACAGGCAAAAGCCGAAACCGGACTGCCGATAGACACGTTTCCAACTGAATGTTTATACGATGTGACCTCAATCTTAGACGATGATTTTTTACCGGATTAGGAGCAGATTTATCGATCGCATTCTTTAGTGCTAACCTAAAACACTGAATGCGATCGTACTCTTATGCAGCCTAAACTCACCAAGCGCGTCTCAACTGCCCTCGTCAATGCTCTTAGCGCTGGCGTTGTGCCGCGAGTGGGGTTAGACCAAATTGCAGTCGGACGAGAAAAAGAAATTGCAGCGATTCGACAGGATTTTGAACATATCGCGAATGGTGGGGCGGCGTTTCGATTTGTGATTGGGCGATATGGAGCAGGGAAAAGCTTTACGCTGCAACTGATTCGGAACTTGGCAATGGAGAGCGGATTCGTGGTGGCGGATGCGGATATTACGCCCGATCGACGTTTAACAGGTAGTCAAGGGGCAGGAGTCGCCACCTATCGCGAACTAATGCGAAATCTGGCAACTAAGAGCCGTCCAGAAGGTGGCGCATTGACAATTATTCTAGAGCGCTGGATTGCGGCAATTCAATCTCAGGTTGCACAAGAAACCGGAATGAAGCCGAACGAGGAAGGTTTTGATCAGCACGTTGAAGCGCGAATTCGATTGGTTACTCAGGATGTCGCGGATTTAGTGAATGGGTTTGATTTTGCGACGGTGATTATTGCGTATTGGACGGGATATCGATCGAATGATGAAACCAAAAAAGAATCCGCGATGCGCTGGTTACGAGGAGAATTTTCAACTAAGACCGAAGCGAAAGCGGCATTAGGTGTGAGGGTGATTATCGATGACGATTCTTGGTATGACTACGTTAAATTGATTGCTCGATTTGCAGCGGATATTGATTACAAAGGATTGATCATCATTCTCGATGAAGTGGTGCATTTGTCGAAAATTCCGACCGCGATCGCTCGTCAAAATAACTATGACAAGCTTCTAGCAATGTTCAATGATGCGATGCAAGGGAAAGTCAGTCATCTTGGCATTTTGATCGGCGGAACTCCTCAGTTTTTGGAAGATCCAAGACGTGGATTGTATAGCGATCCAGCGTGGCAGCGTCGGACGGCTCAGAGTCGGGTGGTACAGAGTGAAGCGATCGATACCAGTTCCCCGGTCATTTTTCTTGAGCCATTAAGTGAAAGCGAACTTCAAATCTTATTGCAGAGAATTGCAACTGTCTTTTGCACTCACTATGAACTGAAAAAACAGATTACTTCAAGTGAAATCACTCACTTTATTGCTGCGGTTCGAGGTAGCAAAATCGGGACTGAAACTCGCCTCACACCGGGTGAGATTATTCGTGATTTTATGACTGCATTGAATGTGCTACAGCAGAATCCACAGTTAAAATTCAATGAGTTAATCACTACTCAGCAATATCAATCTGCAACAGTAAAAACAACAGATGATGAATTTGCTGAATTTACGCTTTAAACAAAAATTTCGCTCCCCTAACAAGAATGTCTAGAGAGCGAAATTAACATCAGCAGATTTAACTTAGAAACCTGCGAAGTTGTAGCCGACACCGATCAGAATACCGACTGCGGACTGTCCGGTTACAGAAGCATTTACCGAAGCAGTCGCTGTGAACTGAGACGACAGCGGAACATCAATTCCACCTGTCAACAACAGACCGACATCGCCATCGTCACCCGTTGAAATTGCTGCGCCAATCCCCAAGAATGGAGCCGCTGAAAACCCAAGACCGCCCGTTGGACCTTCACCGAAGCTAAAGTCGTAGGTGATTGGCACAAGGATCGCAACATCGTCGTTGATTAACACAGACGGACGAACCGAGAAGTTTCGGGTCAAGCCAATTTTACTAAGAACGGCAAAGCTTCCTTGTCCCAAAGAAATATCACCATTGCCGATCCCGATGTTACCGCCGATTCCAACATAGCTAGACCCCGATCGAGTTGCGCGACCCGGTGCCAGTTCTTGTGTGGTTCCGGGTGTGGTGGGTGTGGTTGTGTCTGGAATGGTGGGTGTAGTTGTTCCGGGTGTGGTTGTGTCTGGAGTGGTGGGCGTGGTGCTCGGAGTCGTAGTTTCCGGTGTGATGGGAACAGTGCTCGGAGTCGTGGGCGTAGTGCTCGGAGTAATGGGGGTTGTCCCTGGTGAAGTGGTTTCCGGTGTGATCGGAGTCGTGCCGGGGGTGGTACTGGGGGTGATAGGCGTGGTTCCCGGAGTCGTATTGCTCGGCGTTACGTCGGAGGGATTGGTCGGAGTGCCAGAGGGGGTGCTTCCTGGAACCGAACGACCAGGAGTGATTTCACTGGGAGTAGAGGGCGTGGTTTGAGCAACAGTGAAGCGGGAATCAGTGGAGAATTCGCGTCGGATTGTTTGGTTCACATCGATCGACGGTTGCCCTAAGAGTGCAGCGCCTTTGATCGCGACAGGAGCGGTCTGAGTCGTGCTGGGTTCTTTTGCATTCGCCTTGAGTTCGCCTGCTACGAGCGCGATCGAAACTGAGATCAGCGGTAAAAAGAGTTTTAGCGCTGTTTTGGGTCGTGAATTCAAAGTCATAGTCGAATGGTTAAATTGATTGATTTCGATGCTTACTATTTGAGCGTAGTGATCCAGCGTTGCAAATTACGTCACACTAAAGACGAACTCATTCCGAAATTGAGTACCTCGAAAGATAGAATTTTTCGTAGCGCTAGGATTTTAAGCGGGTGGCGAAGTTCTGCGATCGATTTGGCGACAAACTTCGAGCTTTCAGAATTGCAGCCGCCAGAAACGCATAAGACACCATGCCGACGAGCGCAAGTAGAATTTCGCTCACACTGCCCATCACGTTCCACAGCGCATGAAGTCCAGAAGCAGTGAGATAGCCGATAAGAAGAATTAACCAGCTTTGTCGAGGTTTGAGAACTGCCAGCCCAATAAAGTAGCCGAAATATCCGCTGTACGCCATGTGTCCCGAAATGGCACCAAGCAATCGCGGAATCAAAACTTGCAAGCCTCGAAGCTGATCCCATCCGGTTCCCAGTTGTAGAGAAGTGGTTTGGATCATGTCTGGAACGTATTGCCCTAGGGTTTCAACTAAGGTAAATCCAACAGCGGAAGCAGCACCCAAAAGAATACCGTCGAGCGGTTCCCAGATTCCGACTCGATCGTTCCACGGGGCAGGCAAAAATCGCCCGATTAAAAACAGTACCGCTAACGGAATCGCTTTGAGCAGTTCTTCCATCAATCCCGCTCCGAAGAACATCCGAATCAATAACTCAAGAGGATTGATCGGTTCTCCAGGCGTTGGAACTTGTCCCGGTAAGATGTTCCGAAAGATTTCAACAAATAGCGGTAAAACAGGACTGCGAAGTAAAAAGTATGTTCCCATTGCAGCTAAAACCATCACCCACCAGGGTTTTCTCTTGCCGCAGAGTTGATAAACAAAATAAAACCCAACCAGCGCGATATATCCTGCTAATAGTCGATTGAATAGTAACGGTTGTCCAACTGCAACAAATAAGGAAACAACAAAGACAATTGTGATGACACTCGGAACAAGATAAGCTTTTCGGGTTAGTTCTCGCCCGGTAGAAACGATCGGGAAAAGCTGCGTCAACGTGACTGAATCCGTTGGCATCGGAACGGACACATCAGCTTCAATCACGGCTGAATTTTCCTGATAGGAATCACCGTAGTATTCAAAGATAAAATCGGGTCCATCGCTGCCTAAAGTGACGCGATCGCCAGATTTCAAAACCTGACATCCTCTCAACCGCTGCCCGTTCAAATACGTGCCATTCGAGCTATTGAGGTCACAAATCCACCAGGACGGACGCTCTGCTTCAGTCGGTTCACACGGGCGAACTTCGGCATGACGGCGCGAAACTGACGCGAACAACAGCGGATCGATCACGATTTGACAACGGGGATCGCGTCCGATCGCAGTCACGTCATCGATCGATAAAGCATGTACCAGTAATTTCGAGTCAGAAGGATTGCCGATCGACAGTTGCCGAAGGCAGGCTATGGTACTAATATCGCCCGTCATAGAAGAAGTTCGAGCAGTGGGCGTTCGCGCTAGACATACGGTAGAAACAGGGAAACGAAGTTAATTTCTAGCGCACATTCTATACGTATCTTGGGATCTCTATCATGTTTAGATCCCGACAACCAGCAAACCCTTAGAAATCTTTATTATTGATTGTTGGCTCTGGCATCAGCGACCGCTGCGATAAAGGAAATGACGGTTAAAGGAGCACTGATCGCCAGAATAATCCCGGTGATCATTGAGCCGTATTCTGGATTGCCTGAAGTGAGTTCAAACACGCATCCGACCGCAGCGATCGCAGCCACGCAAGATACACCGAGAAATAAACCGCTTTTGGGGGTCATGATCATAAGACGTTTTCCTCAAAGACTAAAAAACCGCCAGTGTTCTGACGGTTAGCCTTTATTATCGGACGGCGCGGACATCATTCGCAGAGAAGCCGCGTTTTTTCAGTTCTTGAGTTAGGGCAAGTTGGTTATTGACGCGATCGACAAACAGAACGCCGTTCAAGTGGTCGATTTCGTGCTGGATACAGCGAGATAACAAACCATCAGCGGTGATCGTTCTCATACGTCCGGTTTCGTCTTTGAAAGAAACCTCGATCGTTTCAGGTCGATCGACATCGAGATAAACACCTGGAATACTGAGGCAACCTTCTTGACCGCTACAGGTCTGAGTGCCGAATTTTTTAATTACCGGATTAATCAACACCAGCGGTTGCGCTTCGGGTTTGTCCGGTTCGATATCGATCACGATAATTTGTTTGTGAATCCCAACTTGAGGAGCCGCAAGCCCGATGCCATCTTCGCTGTACATCGTTTGCAGCATTTGACGGGCGATTTCGCGCACTTCATCATCCACCTTCGCCACTCGTTTCGCAGGCTGACGCAAGACGCGATCGCCCATGTGGTGCATTTTTAAGGGCGGATTTTCTAACTTTTTCTTCTCAACCAGAACTACAGAAGACATGGGATGGTTCACCTAAAAATGGAGATAGAAGGTCGGACTGATTCCGTGTTAGCTCTATTTTAGCGAATCCGGGACGAATTCAGTGGAAGCTTCGGATGCTGGTTTTGAATTCGGATGCTACAAGGGTTTCGCGCATTGAGGGAGAAAAGATGGTTCGGTTCTTCACGAAATTGGATTATTTGTTTCGCGAAACGTTACTCGGATTGTGGCGTGGAGGTTGGATGAATTGGGCAGCGGTGAGTATGGTGACGGTGCTGCTGTTTCTATTCGGAGTGAGTCTACAGGCTTCTTGGCAGTTGGAGAGCTTGCTGACTCAGTTTGGGAGTCAGTTGGAAGTGTCGGCTTATCTTGAAACGGGGGTGTCAGCGGATGTTTTGCGATCGGTTGTCGAACGATTGCCGGAAGTTGCATCGGTGCAAGATGTTTCTAAAGAGCAAGCTTGGAGCAATTTGGTTCAAGAACTCGGTTTGTCGAACCTTAGAGACGCAACGCAGCAATTAGAGGGAAATCCATTAGTAGATGAATTGAAAGTAAAAGCGCGATCGTCTGAGTCTGTGCCGACTTTGGCAGAGAAGCTGAAAAAAATTCGGGGAGTCGAAGAAGTTCAGTATGTTGGCGAAGCGGTTCAGCGGATTGCTCAGTTGAATAAAGGATTTAACTGGATGAGTACCGCAACGATCGCAGTATTAACCGGAACCGCGATCGCGGTCATTAATACAACAATTCGATTTATCGTTTTGGCAAGACGAAAAGAAATTGAAATTATGCAGCTTGTCGGAGCTACTCGAAGCTGGATTTATTTGCCGTTTCTAACTCAAGGAGTGGCGTTTGGCGTGCTGGGAGCGGCGATCGCGTTTTCTCTCATTCAGGCGATTCAAAAATTTATCCGCCATCAACTGAGCGGACAAGCAGAATTTGTGCAATTTCTCACCACTGCCACATCGCATTCGATTAATTTACTAGCGCTGCCCTTGATTCTGTTGGCGTTTGGCGGAATGGTTGGATTGGTGGGAAGTGTATTAGCTGTGAGACGATTTGCCAAGATTTGAGCTTATCCGATCGAAACTGTTCTCAACTGATGACAGGCTTTTAGTCCGAGTGAGGGATTCGATCGATAGTTATCGGTCGGACTCCACACGCTCAATTGTCGCTCTGCTGAAATGAAATACAGATAAGCCGCTGTTGGGTCATATTTCAGCCCGACTTTTAGGTTTGAGAAATCATCTTCGCAAATCTCAAAGCCAAATCGCACGACGACCTGAGCGACTAAGCATTCTGGCGTATCTTGCGTTTCACCGAGTGCGTCGCGTTCTTGCCAAAACGTATCGAGAAATGATTCCAAAATCGGCAGCATTTTCTCAGGCGCACCGTTACGGCTGGCGTAAACGATCGCAGGATTGCCTTCAACGACAATGTGACAGGGAGTAGGCATAAAGAAGTTGCACACTCAAGATCACCTTTTAGCATAAGCTGTCTGCTGTGATCTTGGTCTTACCTTCGCCATTTTCGAGAAATCTACGGTTCTGGAGCTTGTTCTAAGCTTTGCAAAATGTTGATATAGAAATCGTCACATTCTTCCTATGTCCTCTCTTCGCCCCGTTTCGGCTCAATCTGCTGATTTATCCCGCTGCAAAATTGTAGAGTCGCAAAGAGCACTGCAATGGAGTGAGACGATCCATCGAATTCAAGCCTAATAGAAATGGGCAGAGAATTTTGGTTCTCTGCCCATTTCACACAAATTCAAACGCTTTAGATGTCTTTCTCGCCCAATTCTCGCGACATGTAATCAAACGGCTGATCTAGGAACCGCGTATCGGAAATCCCAGCCGCTGCCACCTGTGCCTTCACAATGTCCTTCATGATTTGAATCCCGCGCACCGTCGGACCACAAGGAACGCCCAACGAATTGTACGTTTCCCGCAATCCTTCCAGAACGCGCTCATCTAAAACATCGTTATCGCCTGCCACCAGCGCATAAGTCGCATAGCGCAAGTAATAATCCATATCGCGCAAGCAAGCTGCATAGCGACGAGTTGTATACGCATTTCCGCCCGGACGAATTAACTCTGGATTTTCGTCAAACAATTGCGATCCTGCTTGGCGTACGATTCCAGCCGCGTCCGAATTGATAAGCGCAGCCGCCTGAACGCGAGCCATTCCGGTATCAAAATAAGATTTCAGGCTATCGATCGCATTGCGATCTAAATATCGCCCTGTAATGTCGTAGTTTCTAATCAGGCTTGTCACTGCGTCCCGCATGAAAGTCTTCTCCCAAAATTGGCTCAATTTGAGTTTCGCCGAATTCCCAACCACAGCAAGCTTTAAGGAATCCGCATCGTTAAAAGATTTAAGCTCAGTTTACCACGATGGTTTGAGCCTAAGTTGAACCGTACCCCGGACGTAACCGCTAAATGAGACAAACGTTACAAATTTTAATCGGGGCGCAACGATCGCATACGTAAATCTCTGTCGGTAACATTTTTGATCGTTAATCAATACTTAATTCTGCTGAACTGATTCGATTTTGTAGCGTCCTATACAAAACTGCGTGAAACGTCTCCATACCATGATTCAGAACAGATTGTGGTGAGCGATCGACGTGAGCCTTCACGAGCGATCCAACCCGCAACAGGCGCTCAGCGTTGAGCAAGTTACGCGACTTACTAGGAGTACTTCATGGCGACCCCACAAGAGATCTTGGCAAAGATCAATGATGAAGGGATTGAGTTAATCGATCTTAAATTCATTGACACGCCAGGAATTTGGCAACACCTTACCCTGCACAGAAGCCAAATTGACGAAAGCAGCTTTACCGATGGCGTTCCATTTGATGGATCGAGTATTCGGGGTTGGAAATCGATCAATGAGTCGGATATGTCGATGGTTCCTGATCCGGACACGGCTTGGATCGATCCGTTCATGGAACACAAAACGCTGAGCATGATTTGCTCGATCAAAGAGCCGCGTACCGGACAGCCTTACAGCCGCGACCCGCGATCGATTGCCCAAAAAGCGATCGACTACCTGAAAACGACTGGTTTGGGCGACACCGCGTTCTTCGGTCCTGAAGCTGAGTTCTTCATTTTCGATGATGTCCGCTACGACCAAAACCAGCACGAAGGCTACTACCACGTAGACAGCGCTGAAGGGATTTGGAACTCTGGTCGTCAAGAACCGGGCGGAAACTTGGGATACAAGCCCCGGAACAAAGAAGGCTACTTCCCGGTTGCGCCGACCGACACCTCGCAAGATATGCGATCGGAAATGCTCTTGACGATGGCGAAATGTGGAGTCCCGATCGAGAAACATCACCATGAAGTGGCAACGGGCGGACAGTGCGAACTCGGTTTCCGTTTTGGAACACTGGTGGAGGCGGCGGACTGGTTGATGACCTACAAGTATGTGATCAAAAACGTCGGTCGTAAATACGGTAAATCGATCACGTTCATGCCGAAACCTGTCTTTGGTGACAATGGTTCTGGGATGCACTGTCACCAGTCGATTTGGAACAATGGCGAACCGACCTTTGCAGGCGACGGATACGCTGGATTGAGCCAAAACGCACTTTGGTACATTGGTGGAATTCTGAAACACGCGCCTTCGTTGCTGGCGTTCACCAACCCGACCACAAACTCTTACAAGCGCTTGGTTCCTGGATTTGAAGCTCCGGTGAACTTGGCATACTCGCAAGGGAATCGATCGGCATCGGTGCGGATTCCGCTGTCTGGAGCCAACCCGAAAGCAAAACGCTTAGAGTTCCGCTGCCCGGATGCAACCTCGAACCCCTACTTGGCGTTTGCAGCAATGCTCTGTGCAGGTATTGACGGCATCAAGAACCAGATCGATCCGGGTTCGCCGTTAGACGTAGACATCTACGAACTCAGCCCTGAAGAATTGGCGAAAGTGCCTTCGACTCCTGGATCTTTGGCGGAAGCGTTGAAGAACTTGGAAACCGATCACGATTACCTGACTTCGGGTGGTGTGTTTACGGAAGACTTCATCGAAAGCTGGATCAGCTACAAGCTCGATCGCGAAGTGATTCCAATGAGCATCCGCCCTCATCCGTATGAATTCATGCTCTACTACGATTGCTAATTCGTTCTAGAGTTTGAACCCAGAAGCGATCGAGCTGTCATGGCTCGATCGCTTTTTTCAATTCAAAATCGTTCGATCGATGACGCTACTCACGGATCAGAATTCGTTACACTTATTCATAGTCGTAGATTGCTGTTGCACACCACCATGCCCGAAGATACATTAACAAAGCTGGCATATCAGACCGTTCAGCAAGGAAAAAGCTATTTTGGATTGGTGCATAAAGCCGTCAGTACTCAACTGCTGAATATGGTTGCACCCCCTCCCGAAGTCACCAAACCAAAACCCCAGCCGCTTACGCTCGAACTGATTCAAACCATTCAAAAGCGGATGGATGCCATTCTCGAAACCGACTGGCAAGATGCTGAAAAAGGCATTTACCCAGTCAGCCTACTGTTCGACAATTCGTGGGATGATTTCTTCCGCTTCTATCCTGCGGTTTGGCTCGATATGCCGGAAATGTGGCAGCGCGTCAATGAGAAGCGCTATCAGGATTTTACATCTGAAGTTGAAACGCAAGGTTTACCGAGCTATTACGTTCAGAACTTCCATCATCAGACCAACGGGTACTTGAGTGATGAGTCTGCGAATCTCTATGATTTGCAGGTTGAACTCTTGTTTAACGGAACCGCTGACCCGATGCGGCGACGCGTGTTAGCTCCCTTGAAAGAAGGCTTAAAAGCGTTTAGTGATATACCACCGAATCAAATTAAGATTCTGGATGTTGCTTGTGGAACGGGTCGTACGCTGAGAAATATTCGTGGAACGTTGCCGAAAGCTTCACTGTACGGGGTGGATCTGTCGGCGGCTTATCTGAGAAAGGCGAATCAATTGCTGTCTCAAATTCCTGGAACTTTGCCGCAGTTGGTACAAGGGAACGGCGAAGAGCTTCCATTCTTGGATAACTATTTCCATGCGATGACGAGCGTGTTTCTATTCCACGAATTGCCACCTCAAGCGCGTCAGAACGTGATTAATGAAGCGTTCCGAGTGGTGAAACCGGGTGGAACGTTCATCATCTGTGATTCGATTCAGATGAGTGATTCACCGGAATTGTCGATCGCAATGGAGAATTTCCCCGAAATTTTCCACGAGCCGTATTACCGCCACTACACCACAGACAATTTAACCAAGCGTTTGACTGATGCTGGTTTTGAAGCCGTCTCTGAGCAGGTTCACTTTATGAGTAAGTACCTGATTGCGAAAAAGCCGATCGCAGTTTCACCGGAACCCGAAAAGGTTGCAACAGGGATCGCGATCGACTAAGTAGCAAACCCTAGACTTCTTGCGTGAACGCCTGGGCGAATAATACTGGTGGCAAATTGAAAAAATGATCACAAATCCCTCGTTCGTTGCACTGATCCGCGCCGGAATAGATCCGCGCCGGAATAGAATTCGGCGCTCCCCCAGGCGAAGTCCTGTGAACAGGACTGAAGAGGGAACGGCAAACGCTCCAGTCAGTTTCAACTGACTTCGCTTGGAGGAGCGCCGAATTCATTCCGGCGCGGACGGACAACGCAGCGCAGACACTGCGAACGATGCTGAGGTCGAATTCGCCACCGGTATTATTCTATTCGGTGAGCATTTCGGACTCACGCAAAAGGTCTAATGACTTTAAACCCTCCGATCGATTCGGAGGGTTTTTTATATCAATATCGCTCGCCTAATTCACCGTTGCAATGCAATCAATCTCGACCAACAAATCCTTTGGCAATCGTGCGACTTCAACACAGATTCGAGCAGGTGCAGTCTCTTCCTCAAAGTACTTCGCATAGACCGCATTCATCGCCGCGAAATCATTGATGTCTTTTAGGAACACGGTGGTTTTCACGACGTTCGCCATCGATGATCCAGAAGCTTCCAGAATCGCCTTCATGCTCGTCAAAGCGCGTTCAGTTTGAGCGACGATTTCCCCGGCTCCAACAATTTCCCCAGTTGCTGGATCAAGCGAAATTTGCCCGGCAACGAATACCAATCCTTGAGCCACGATCGCTTGATTGTAAGGTCCAACCGGAGCCGGAGCCGCATCAGTCCGAATCACTTTTTTCATACTCTGGGTCGCATTCCATAATTTCTGTACTGTAAATAATCGTGCAAAATGCGATCGTGATCAAAACATAAATTCTTCGGGATCTGCCAAATGTCGATAACTCGAACATTTTTCGCATCGTCTCCAGCTTTGGGTTCACCGATCGCGGTTGCAATATAGGTGATACTCATCGTGTGTTGGCGCTGATCCCGGTTCGGATCAGAATACACACCCAGCAGGTCAACCAGGTCGATTTCGAGTCCGGTTTCTTCCTGCGCCTCAAGCTGTGCTGTTTTTTCGGCTGAATTGCCGTAATCGATGAATCCGCCGGGAATTGCCCAGCCGTGGGGGGGATTGAGGCGTTCGATCAGCACGATCGGGCGGTGGGGTCGATCGACGAGTTCGATAATGATGTCAACCGTCGGAGCAGGATTGCGATGAGCCATAAAAAATTGTGTGAACGAATCTTGATTCTTCTTTCGGCAGAGATTGGCTTTTTCGGTCTTGTGTTACAGTTCCAAAAGCCTTTTCCTCGTGTTTATTCTATGTCTTTGAAGCGATCGAGCGGCGTTTTGCTGCATCCTACCTGTTTTCCCGGTCGATTTGGGATTGGTGAACTCGGAGCCGAAGCTCATCGGTTTATCGAGTTCTTGGTGCACAGTGGTCAGCAGTATTGGCAAGTTTTACCACTCGGTCCTACAGGCTATGGAAATTCGCCGTATGCGTCGTATTCGTCAATGGCAGGCAATCCGCTGCTCATTAGCTTAGAGACATTGCGCGATCGCGGTTTGCTAGAAGAATCCGATTTCTACAATCTACCGGACTTTTGGGAAAACGGGGTGGACTACGATCGCGTGTATGCAACCAAAGTTCCGCTGTGGCGAAAAGCGTATGAGGCGTTCAAACATCAACCGTCTGAGCAGCGAGAATTTGCTGAGTTTTGCACTGGGAAAGCATTCTGGCTCGAAGACTATGCGCTGTTTATGGCGCTAAAAGATGAGAACGGCGGTAAAAGCTGGTATGACTGGGAACCAGAAATCATGCAGTTTAAGCCGAATGCGATCGAGAAAGCCCAAGCCCGCTTACAAGATGAGATTAACTATCAAAAATTTCTACAGTATGAGTTCTTCTGCCAATGGATGAAGCTCAAACAACATGCAAACGAAAATGGGATTCAAATCATTGGGGACATTCCGATTTATGTCGCTCATGATAGTGCAGACGTGTGGGCTAATTCTCAGAACTTCAGACTTGATCCTGAAACCGGACATCCTGAACTGATGGCAGGTGTTCCACCCGATTACTTTAGTGCGACTGGGCAACTTTGGGGCAATCCTATCTATGATTGGGACTATCTCGAAAAGACCGACTTCAAATGGTGGATACAACGCTTTGAAGCAATGCTCGATTTAGTCGATTGGATTCGGATTGACCATTTCCGAGGCTTTCAGGCTTACTGGGCAGTGCCGCAAGGTGAAGAAACCGCGATTTACGGTAACTGGATTGAAGCTCCAGGGGATTTGTTTTTTGAGGTGCTCGATCGTAAGCTCGGAAAGCTACCGATCCTTGCAGAAGATTTAGGCGTGATCACTCCAGAGGTTGAAGCACTCAGAGATAAATTTGAGTTTCCTGGGATGAAGATTGTTCACTTTGCATTTGGGTCTGATCCGGGCAATCCCTATCTCCCTTTTAACTATCCGCGTAACTGTCTTGTCTACACGGGAACCCACGATAACGATACGACGATCGGATGGTATGAGAGCCTTTCAGACTATGAGCGGGGTCAATTGTGGAACTATCTCGGTTGCATTAGTGATCAAGGTATTCATTGGGATTTGATCAGATTGGTAATGAGTTCAGTTGCCGTCTTATCGATCGTTCCTCTGCAAGATTTGATGGGACTGCGAACAGATGCCCGAATGAATGCACCTGGAAAAGCAGAAGGAAACTGGGGGTGGCGATATCGCTCTGATTTGTTGAGCGATGAAATTCGCGATCGATTTGCTAGCCTCACGCATCTATTTGGACGTGCCCCACAAAAGAGCGAGGATCAACCGGATTGAAACGATGTTGCAGTGAGTAACGGTTAGATTGAGCAAAATGCTCAACGGTGGTACGCTGAGGTTTGCATCGGTTCTAGCGGGAAGCAGTCGCTAGAGGTAACGGGGAAAGAGTAGTGCAAAGCTACCGCTGTCCCGCAACTGTGATGAGATTACTTCTCTGAGCCAGAATGCCCGCCGAAGCCGCTCAGCGTGCCATGCTGATTGATTATCAAACCGTCTGCGAGGTACAGACTCAGTGAAACATCATAAATTATTGCGCCTTACTGCAATCGTAGGGCTAAGTTCTTATTTGATTATCGGTTCTCCCACTCCTGCCCATGCGATGCACATCATGGAAGGGTTTCTACCGGTCGAGTGGGCGATTTTTTGGTGGGTTGTGTCGATTCCATTTTTTGTCGTGGGAGTACGATCGCTGACACGCATCACGCGACAAAATCCCCAACTTAAACCGCTACTGGCGTTAGCGGGTGCCTTTACCTTTGTGTTATCGGCGCTGAAAATTCCATCGGTGACGGGGAGTTGTTCGCATCCGACTGGAACTGGATTAGGTGCGATTTTGTTTGGTCCGTCGGTGATGTCGGTGTTGGGTGGACTCGTGCTGCTGTTTCAGGCATTGTTACTCGCGCATGGTGGACTGACCACATTAGGAGCGAATGCGTTTTCGATGGCGATCGTAGGTCCTTTCGTGGCGTACGGGGTCTATCATTTGATTCTGCAAACTGGACATCAAAAAGTCGCGATCTTTTGTGCGTCAGCTTTGGAAAATTTGCTTACTTACGTCACGACCTCGATTCAGTTAGCGTTGGCGTTTCCAGCCGCACAAGGGGGGTTCGTCGCTGCATTTCTCAAGTTTGCGGGAATTTTTGCGGTGACTCAGGTGCCACTGGCAATTAGTGAAGGATTGCTCACCGTTCTGGTGTGGAATTGGCTGCAATCTTACGGACGGGAAGATTTGGAAACTTTGAATCTACTCAAGCAGGAGCAATCATGAAATCGTCAAAGCTGCAAAATTGGGGATTAGCGATCGCGGTGATTGTTCTAGCAGTTTTTCCGCTCTTGTTTGTTAAAGGGGAATTTAGTGGATCAGATGGTCAGGCTGAAACTGCGATCGGGGAACTTAAACCGGGATATGAGCCTTGGTTTAAACCATTCTTTGAACCGCCAAGTACAGAAGTCGAAAGTCTATTGTTTGCTTCACAAGCCGCATTAGGGGCGGGTGTCATTGGCTTTGTGATTGGGCGCTATCGAGGCAGAACTGAGAAACGGGAGCAGAAGTAATTGCATCATCACTTGGATGTTTATGCTTATCAGAATCGATTGCGCCCGATCGCTCCTGTGCAGAAATTTGGATTCGCGATCGTAGTTCTCATGATTGCGCTAGTTGTGCATCCGATTCCACAGTTTCTTATCATGGTTTGGTTGGCGGTTTGGACGATCGCCTATGCGCGAATTCCTGCTCCAGTCTATTTTCAACTGTTAGCCGTAGCTGGAATCTTTTTGTTAACCAGTATTCCAGCTTTGGTGCTGAATGCAGTTGCGATTGATCAAATTGCAGCTATTCAGAATGACGAACTTCAAGGCGTTGCAATTGGAAGCGGGTATCTATTCATCAGCCGCAGTGGAATCATTCAAGCATTCCAGATTGCAATGCGATCGCTTTCCTGTACGTCTTGTTTATTGTTCATTCTGTTTACGATTCCATTCACTGATTTGCTGAATCTGTTTCGACAGTTACGGGTGCCAACGCTGATTACTGAACTATTACTGTTAATGTATCGATTTGTCTTCTTGTTTTTTGATGTTGTGACCGAATTGCAGTTTGCACAGCAAGCAAGAGGCGGATATCGGACGCGGAAACGATGGATGCATAGTGTGGGATTATTGATTAGTCAATTGTTAGTGCGATCGCTGCATCACTATCGCGATTTTTCCCTTGCGCTGAATGCTCGTGGGTTTAATGGAACCTTTGAGGTGTATTCAACTCAGAAGCATTATTACTCCAAACGATATGCGATCGAGTCAGTGTTAGGCTGTGTTGGATTGCTGATTTTAGAGTTCAGATGATGCAGCCGCTACTTGAGTTTCAGGACGTGTCTTATCGCTATCCAAACAGCGATCGGTTTGCGGTGCAACAGTTGAGTTTTCAGATCTTAGCAGGACAGAAAACTGCGATCGTGGGACATAATGGCTGTGGTAAATCAACCTTGCTCTTTCTTGCCGATGGACTGTATCGCGTGAATGCTGGAACAATTCGCTGGCGAGGAGAACCGTTAAAATATCATGCTGCTGCTCTGAATCAATGGAGACAGCGAATCGGACTCGCCTTTCAAGATCCAGAACGGCAATTAGTTGCAGCAACAGTGAGTGAAGACATCTCTTACGGGCTGTGCAATTTGCAGCTTACGAAATCAGAAATTGCTCAACGATTACAGCAAACTTTGATCGATTTCTCTCTAAAAGACTTAGAGCATTGTCCGCTTCATCATTTGAGCTTGGGACAAAAGCGCAGAGTTGCGCTTGCGGGTGTGATGGCACTACAGCCCGAACTGTTACTTTTAGATGAGCCAACCGCTTATTTGGATAAACGGCAAACTAGCAATTTGTTTCGAGAACTAGATCGAATTCATGACAAGGGAACAACGATCGCGATCGCGACTCATGATCTCGATTTGGTTTACGCTTGGGCGGATTGGGTGATTGTTCTAGATGCAGGGCAGGTGATTCTTGTCGATCGGACTGAAACTGTTTTCTCGAATGTGGCGTTACTCGAACAGTTACAGCTTGGATTGCCGACGTTGTTAGAAATTTGGTCGCTTTTGCCTGAATCTGTGCGGCGATCAACTCCGCCAAGAACGATCGCCCAATGGCGTGAATATCATCAAAGGTAGAGCGATCGACAATAGAGACAACGGCTAAAGATGTGTTTCAGATCTCCTCCATTCCCGTTTCTGCTGCTTGCCTCATTGCTAAAAAAGCTTCTTTAACAGGCTGACTCACAGCGCTTTGCGGTTCTGTCAGAAGCAGCGTCTGATAAGCTTCCAGAAATCTACTTCTCAAACGATGAAATAGATGTAGGAAATGGCGAATGAATCCGATACAATCTAGAACTACGAATTCTATTCCGCCTGTTTCTTGATACATCGAACGTGCATAATCCTGAACCTCTTTGTCGATCGCTTCCGTTGTGATGAAAATATAGTTATCAACTCGTTTTTCACTAGCAGACAATTTTTGCAATGCTCGATCAAGATCTTCGCGTGTAATCCGCTTATTCTTCATTTCGTAGCTGGTCACAACTTCATCATCAGCAAGCAAAGTAATTTCGACATCACCTAATGCACCTGTTTGAAGATCAGCCGCATTGTGCGCTTGTAGCATGAGAACTCTTTCTCCAAGAAACTGTTCGGCAGACTGATACACAGCGGCGATTGCAAGCACCGGAAGCCGACTTGTTCCTTTGAGGGTCAAATGTTTTTCAATTAGATTCACAATATCTTCTGATGACAAGGGTACAGCACCGTCTGTTGTTCTCAATCCTGAAACTAAGGCATCAATTCTTTGCTGTCGCTCGTTTCTATCAATCAGTAGCGATCGGACAATTTCAGCTAACAAGTCTTCTGAAGTGACGCGATTGCAGTAGACATCATCAAGGAGTGTCAGAACCGCTTGATATAACTGTGGTGGCTTTCCAACAAGATTGATTTCTGTTGTTAAAACTGTATTACGGTTGCGTAGTGCTGGGGTTAGAAACGCAGTTGTGCTATTACAGGGTAAACTGTGCTGATTGATGAAAGCAGTGATGTAGCGCTCATCATAAGTTCTACCAGAAAAAGAGTCTATGTCCCCGATTTCTGTGTACGGCTTTCTGATATCTACATCAGGACGGTGAAGTTTTGCGAGCAAACACGCCATCAGCAATCGAATACCCGCACGATTTTTGAGATTACGAGCGACGTAGGTTGTACGATCGCGAATCTCAGCAGCTAAGATAATCGGCTGTTCTAAATTTGCGTTAGCGCGTTGGAAGGCTCGATCGAGAATTTCGCTGGGGGCTGACATACGATCGGAATCTCATAATTTGTCCACAAGACTTCTGTTCGGGGTTGCTTCACGGAAAGGCATTGTTTTGAAGGGGCATCAATACAATGCCAATCCTTGTAAAGCTTGTCTAGAAGGGTACAATGGTAGCCCGATAGTGCAACTTTTCCTTTTGCGGCTCGGAGTGTTTCAGCTAATTTTTCGTGATCACGATCGCTCATCTCATATCGATAAGCATTCGCATCTCCTCGCGAATCGTGCGGATAAGGAGGATCACAATAAAACAGAGTCTCCTCGCTGTCGTAGCGCTGAATCACCTCGATCGCTGGAGCGTTCTCAATTTGCACCCGCAATAATCGCTGCACAATTTCAGAAAGTCCTTCAACACTGCCAAGCCATCGAGAAACTGCTCCTGCCATTCCTGCTCGACTAGTCAGTTTACAATGTGCCCAACGTCCCGCGCTGGCGGTTTGAGCTAGACCTGTTCTCACTTGACGCGCTCTCACAAAAAACCGTCGCGCTCGTTCGAGTTCTGTTAAATTCTCAGTCGGTTCTTCCGCAGCGATTCGGAGTTCTTCTCTCGAAAATGGAGTGAGTCCGATCGCTTGAATGAGTTCTTCTTGTCGATCGCGCAATACCCGAAAGAAATTCACCACTTCTCCGTCAATATCGTTATACGTTTCCACAAAAGCAGGAGGACGATTTAACAACACTGCCGCAGATCCAGCAAAGGGTTCACAGTAATGAGTTGCTTCTGGCAGTAACGGAAGCAGCCAATTGAGATGATTAAATTTACCGCCATACCATCCAAATGCAATCACTTTACTCATCTGCCAACCTGAACCACTCTGGAAGAGTAGTATACCTGACCGAACGTGCTCATAATCCTCAGCAATTCATTACAACTGTAACGATCGCTCTTCCCACACCTTAAGAAAAACTACAGTCAATCTCTCGATCGAGAGAAAAGCGGAGTGCTGGCTGTGGATTGAATTAAGAATTGTTAGAGAATCATAACTTACATTACTTTTTAACTTGAATATGAGAGAGGCTGATACTGTTAAGAAATCCAATCAATACGTTAAGGAAAGGTCGTATGCAGACTTCTAAAAAGCACTTGGGTGAATCGTTTGGGCTGGTGATGTTACTTGCGACTGCTTGTGCTGGATTGGTGACATTGATGTCGCAGATGTAATCAGAATTGCGTTACTTAATTTCATAAAAAATGGGCAGGAGCATTTTCGAGTTGCTCCTGCCCTTCACTTTTTTCAGCATGAATCAGGACGATCGTAAAAATTCTACGATCGTCCTTCACCAGAATTTGATCCCTACGCCATACTATTCTCGATCGCCCAGCGAGCTAACTCCGTCCGATTATGCAATCCGGTTTTACCGAGCATATTACTCACATGACTCTCGATCGTTCTTTGGCTCACATTTAATTCTTCGGCAATTTCGCGGTTCGCCATTCCTCGCGCCACAAACTGAACCACCCTTAATTCAGTCGGAGTCAACTCCACATCAAATGGAACTTGGATCTTCGGAGCATTATCGCCACCTTTTGCATCCTTGTGTTGAATCAGTCTGGAAGCTTGCTTGAGCGAAGATTCGACTTGCGCCACCAATTCTTCTGGCTCAAACGGCTTCACCATGTAAACATCCGCGCCGATATTGAGACCCTTTACGCGATCTTGGCTTTGACCCTTCGCGGAAAGAAACAACACTGGAATCCAGCTTGTCTTGGGATCTTGACGGATATTGCTTACGAGTTGATAACCATCCATTTCTGGCATCATCACATCGCAAATAATCATGTCTGGCACATCTTGTTCGAGGACTTCCAGCGCTTCCCGCCCATTTTCTGCGGTTACGACTTCATACCCTCGGAACTCCAGATAATCTTTAACCAACAGAATTAGGTTAGGGTCATCATCAATCAGCAGCAATCGTCTGTGATTCCCTGAACTGGTTTCCTTCATGCTGTGCTACTCGCTCTGCCTGAATCTAATCAACGTTTACACATGACTAAGCTATTCTACGGGTTCTGAGGGATCAGAGTCGCGTAGCGCTTCGATTGGACGGGTTACTCTGGATTACCATACTCGAATTTGATTCAAGAACTGGAAGAATCCAGATTTCTGTCTATAGGTCACGAGTCATTATATCCGACTCGTCAAGAAGTTAAACTTTTTTCAGATGAAGTTGAGAGAATCCGCTTGGATGCGGTTCTAAGAACAGTTACTTATTGCGTTTGGGAATGTTTAAACAAAGACAGAAATTACGCGGGAGTCATTGGTTTTGGCGATCGCAAATCGTTAATTCTGCGGGTGTTTGTTCAAATTCACTCTAACGGAAATTTAGCCTTTTTTTAGTCAGAAATAATACGATCTTCGTCTTTTTCAGAATTGATTTGGGGTTCGGGTAGCGGGTGTCTCAAAAACGCAAACTCTTCAACAATTCGATTGCCGATGAGATGTTCTTGAATAATCCGATCGATGATCTCCGGGGTGACGGAATGATACCAAACACCGTCAGGATAGACCACGAGAACCGGACCGCGATCGCAAACTCTCAAACAGTTAGCTTTGGTGCGAAAGATACAGCTAGGACGCTCTGTAGTTGGGGTGTCTAGCTTTAATTCACGCAGTCGTTTTTTAAGATAGTCCCATGCTTCCAGTCCCTGTTCTTTACTGCAACAGAGCGGTTTCGTTTGGTCAGCGCAAATGAAGAGATGTCGATCGATGCGATCGAGTGCCAGCGTTTGAACACAGTTAGAAAATGAATCGGATGCAGTCATAAATACACAAGATACGGAAGGATTACGATCTTTAAACTTCTACTGAAAGTCAGATGCGATTTGAACCCTGAAATCAGCAGGATAGAAGCCATCTCAATCCATTAGAAAACTTCTGCCTCAATGCTACATCGTAAACCCATCCATCCACCGAAACGCATTTACCCGCACGATCCTTGGCGCTGGGTTGAAACCCAATTCTATCCAGAGTGCCTCGCTCAGATGGAGACATTATTCTCCACGGCAAATGGCTATCTGGGAATGCGAGGAGTGTATGAAGAGGGCGATCCAGTCGCGCAGAACGGCACCTTTATTAATGGCTGTTACGAGTCGTACAAAATTGAGTACGCCGAAGACGCATTCGGGTATGCGAAAACGGGTCAAACGATCGTCAATGTCGCGGACAGCAAAATCATCAAGCTTTATGTAGACGATGAACTGTTCCATCTGCCCACGGCGAAACTGTCGAAGTTTGAACGAGCGTTGAACATGCAGACAGGAACGCTCGATCGAGAAATCATCTGGGAGACTCCATCCGGGAAGCAAGTGAGAATTCGATCGCAGCGACTCGTTTCGTTTGTGCATCGTCATGTAGCCGCGATCGATTACGAAGTGACACTGCTCAAGGGGGATGCTCCGATCATTATCTCTTCTGAGGTGCGGTACGAACCGGACAACAGTGAGGGTAGTAATGATCCTCGGTTAGCAAAGACTTTTAGTGAGCGAGTTTTACTGCCTGAACAGCATGAAGAGCTAGACCAGCGATTGATCTTGAGCCATAAAACTCGAAATAGTGGAATGGCGATCGCGTGTGGTGTGGATCATCAGTTTGAATCTGATTGTGAGTTTGACTACAGTCACGAATGTTCTGAAGATTTGGGCAAAGTTGTCTTTAGTGTGGAAGCGAAAGAGGGCGCGACGATTTGCTTGAGGAAGTTTATTACCTATCATCATTCAGAGCGGTGGGATGGTGAGGAATTGCACGATCGAGCGAGACGAACCCTCGATCGAACAATGAAGCATGGATTCGATGAACTATTAAAGAGCCAGCGTGAATTCTTAGATGATTTTTGGTATCGCAGTGACATCGAGATTGATGGAGAACCCGATCATCCCGACGAAACACCGGAACGATTGCAGCAAGCTTTGAGATTCAATCTATTTCATATCTTACAGGCTTCAGCGCGATCAGAGGGTGCGGGAATTCCGTCAAAAGGATTGACGAGTCAAGCTTATGATGGGCATTACTTCTGGGATTCAGAAATCTATGTGATGCCGTTTTTGACTTATACGGTTCCATCTGTTGCAAAAAATCTCTTGATGTTCCGCTATGGAATGCTAGATAAAGCGAGAGAACGTGCCAAAGAAGTCAGTCAAGAAGGTGCATTGTTCCCTTGGAGAACGATCAACGGCGAAGAAGCTTCCGCCTACTATGCAGCAGGAACGGCACAGTATCACATTGATGCTGATATTATGTACGCCCTGAAGAAGTACATAAAAGTGACTCAGGACGATGAATTTCTGTGTGATGCTGGTGCAGAAATGCTGGTCGAAACAGCGCGAATGTGGGTTAGCTTAGGATTTTTCTCAAAACGATCGAACAATCAATTCTGCATTCATGCAGTCACTGGACCCGATGAGTACAACACGGTTGTAGACAACAACACTTATACGAATTTAATGGCGCGAGAAAACCTTTGGTATGCTGCCAAAGTGATTCGCCATCTGCATGAGAATTATCCCGATCGCTTTGAAGCTTTAGTTGCTAAAACCCAGATTGAACTCTCTGAAGTAGACAACTGGCAGAAAGCTGCTGACAACATGTATTTTGCATTTGATGAACAGTCAGGCGTTCACCTACAGCACGACGGCTTTCTGGAGCAAGAACCTTGGGACTTTGAGAACATCCCTGCTGATAAGTATCCGTTGTTGTTACATTTCCATCCTTTGGTGATCTATCGCCACCAGGTGATCAAGCAGGCAGACATTGTACTGGCGATGTTCTTGTTAGGTCATGAATTTTCACGCGAACAAAAGCGGCGGAACTTTGAATACTATGATCCACTGACCACTGGAGATTCTTCACTGTCGGCTTGTATTCAAGCGATCGTAGCTGCGGAAATTGGCAAGATGGATCAAGCGATCGAGTATGCGCGGTATGCGACCTTGATGGACTTAGCCGATGTAGCGGGGAATGTGAAAAATGGCTGTCACATTGCATCAATGGGCGGAACCTGGATGATTATGATCTACGGATTTGCAGGATTAAGAGATTCTGACGGCAGTTTCGCTTTCCATCCACGGCTTCCGAAGACTTTAAAGCGCATGAAATTCGCTCTAATTCTACAAGGACAGCGATTAGACATTGAGATGACGCACGACAAAGCAACTTACTTATTGCAAGAAGGCGCGAAATTGTCGATCGAACATCAAGGCGAAGAGATTGTCCTGCACTCAGGGGAATCAATTGTTTGCGACATCAAGCAGTTTGATCAAATTGAAGCCTGTATTAAGGATCAATCTATGTAAACAGAGACGCGATCGACATTGTAAACCCAGGTAAGAGAGGGCTTGTAAGCTCATCACTTGGAAATAGTGTTGCAACCAGCGTCAGTGCTGCGGATTCTCGGCGGTAAACCTCCATCTGTTGAGCTTGCCAATCGATGATCCAGTACTCTCGCACACCCCGCGACGAATAGAGGCGAAGTTTGAGTTCGCGATCGCGTCTAATATTCTCCGCTCCCGATGACAGCACTTCGACCACTAATTCTGGTGCAACAATGAGATGCCCTGCTTGATCGAGTCCAGTTGCTAATCGCTCATTGCTGATCCACACGGCATCAGGAATCACGCTATCAGCATCACTGAAGACAACTCCGGGTGTAGGAACTGCTTCGCCAAGTTGAGTTTGCTGTGACCAGTCATCGAGTGCATTTGCAGCACGATTGATAGCTTTCTGGTGTTTCCAATGCGGGGCGCGAGTCACAAATAGTTCTCCGCCAATAATTTCGTAACGTCGATCGTCGATCGGCAGAAGGTCTAAATCTGCGATCGTCCATCTCATCCGCTCCGTTATCGGTTGATTCATACTCACCTCGTCGCAATGCTTCAATTTTAGCCATCTAGAACAGAAAATATCGCTGTGCCATTGGTAGAACTGTTGCTGGTTCACAAGTTAAGAGTTCTCCATCGGCTCGAACCTCATAAGTTTCTGCATCCACTTCCATGTGAGGCATCGCATCATTGAGTTTCATATCGCGTTTCGTTAAGCTGCGAATTCCAGAAACGGGCACTAACGCACGATTGAGATTGAGTGAATCGAGTCCGCCCTTTTTCAAAGATGCTTGAGAAACGAAGGTTAGGGAGATCGGCGCGATCGCACTTCCAAAACTACCGAACATCGGGCGCATATGAACAGGCTGCGGAGTCGGAATACTGGCATTTGCATCTCCCATCTGTGCCCAAGCAATCATTCCGCCTTTGATCACCATCTCTGGCTTCACACCAAACATTGCAGGTCGCCACAGACAGAGATCTGCTAACTTACCTACCTCGACTGATCCCACATGTTCAGCAATACCATGCGTGATTGCAGGATTGATCGTGTACTTGGCAACATAGCGTTTAGCTCGAAAATTATCATGTCGATCGCTATCTTCCGACAAGGCTCCCCGCTGTACTTTCATCTTGTGCCCGGTCTGCCACGTCCGAATGATTACCTCTCCGATGCGTCCCATTGCTTGCGAGTCCGAAGATAACATACTAAACGCACCCATGTCATGCAAAATATCTTCAGCCGCGATCGTTTCTCGTCGAATCCGCGATTCTGCAAAGGCGACATCTTCAGGAATGCTCGGATCAAGATGGTGACAGACCATCAACATATCTAAGTGTTCATCTAAAGTATTTAATGTGTAAGGTCGTGTTGGATTGGTCGAAGAGGGAAGCACATTCGCTTCGCCGCAAACTTTGATGATGTCTGGAGCGTGTCCGCCGCCTGCCCCTTCGGTGTGATAGGTGTGAATCACACGATTTTTGAAAGCCGCGATCGTATCTTCGACAAAGCCCGCTTCATTCAAAGTATCCGTGTGAATGGCAACCTGCACATCATAGTCATCAGCAACACTCAGACAAGTATCGATCGCGGCTGGTGTCGTTCCCCAATCTTCGTGTAGCTTCAATCCCATTGCACCCGCTTTAATCTGTTCTTCGAGTGCATCGGGTTGGCTGGCATTTCCTTTGCCTAAAAAGCCTAGATTCATCGGGAATGCTTCAGCCGCTCGTAGCATTTGATGAATGTACCAAGGTCCTGGAGTGCAAGTGGTGGCGTTCGTTCCCGCTGCGGGTCCGGTTCCACCGCCGATCATTGTTGTAATACCCGATGCGATCGCAACTTCGATCTGCTGCGGACAGATAAAGTGAATGTGCGTATCAATGCCGCCAGCGGTGAGAATCATCCCTTCACCCGCGATCGCTTCGGTTCCGGGTCCGATGATGATGGTTACATTGTCTTGAATATAGGGATTTCCGGCTTTCCCGATCGCGCAAATCTTGCCATTTTTAATTCCCACATCCGCTTTTACAATCCCCCACCAATCGAGAATCAGCGCATTGGTAATTACCGCATCGACTGCGCCATCTTCATTGGTAATCGGAGATTGTCCCATACCATCACGAATCACTTTACCGCCGCCGAATTTCACTTCATCGCCATAAGTCGTTAAATCTTGTTCGACTTCGATGATCAGTTCGGTGTCAGCGAGACGGACTCGATCGCCCACAGTCGGACCAAAGGTTTCGGCATAGGCGCGGCGATTCATGCGATAGCTCATAAGACAACCTCGGAAACTTCTCGGTTATTTATTATCGGGTGAATTCTGGAGAGATGTAGAGGGCTTTAGGATTTTGACGGATTTGGGGAAGAAGTACTGTTGTATGCTGCCATTAAAGCTTGTTCAGAGTGGAGAGAAACAATGGGCGTTCAATTAATACCTGCATTGGAGGGCTACGATAAATATTACTTTTCAGGAAAGCGCTCAAGAGTAGATTGGAAAACAATTCCTCATCAGATTGAAAAATTAGATGCGATCGCAAAGCAATTGGGGGTTGCGACAATTACTAGCTTTACCAGCATAACTCGTGATGATGCTGTTTTTGACGAAGCGGAGATAGCTGAGTTTGAAGCAGAAAGTGAATTTATTAATGGAGCTTGGTATTACCAAGGAAGTCTATTGTGGAGCATTGAGCCTCAATGGACTGCATCAGAGGTTGGCTTAGTAACAGTTCGCGCACTACTTGGTCATATCTATTCACCTCAGCAGGAATTTGACATCGGATTAGACGATGAGCAGAAATGGGATGAAGAGCAAGATAATAGAGGTGTGATTAACGAATTAAAAGCAATGGAAAGAATCTTGAGTCAAGGACAACAAGAAAATAAACGTTTCAGAATGTGTTTATCTATGTGAGCATTTAATAATGATTGATCACGATCGCTTATTTAAAGAGTTAATCTCAACTTTCTTCATTGAGTTTCTCGAACTATTTGCGCCAGAGATAGCCACTGCGATCGCTCTCGATTCCATTCGGTTTTTGCAGCAAGAATACTTTGTTGATCTCACTTCCGGTGAAGAAAAGATTATTGACTTACTTGCTGAAGTACAATTATTGGGAGAAGATGCCGCAATTCTGATTCACGTTGAGGCGCAGTCTTCTTCTGAGACTAATTTCACGAGGCGAATGTTTTTCTATTTCGCAAGGTTGTATCAAAAGTATGTTCAGCGGGTGTATCCGATCGTGGTTTTCTCGTTTGATGACCCTCATCGAGAAGAGCCACATCAGCATATTGTACAGTTTCCGAACTTGAAGGTTTTAGAGTTTAATTTCGCCTCAATACAATTGAATCGATTGAATTGGCGGAGTTTTTTAGACCAAGCGAATCCAGTTGCAGCAGCATTGATGTCTAAAATGCGAATTGCTGTTGAAGACCGCCCCAGAGTGAAAGCGGAGTGTCTTCGCCTATTGGCAACCTTAAGGCTTGATCCGGCTCGCACAAGACTAATTTCTGGTTTCGTCGATACTTATTTGAAATTGAACTCACAGGAGCAGCAAGTTTTTCAAGCTGAGATTGCTAGAATCGAACCAGTTGAGCGCGAGGAAATTATGGAAATTGTAACAAGTTGGATGGAGCAAGGAAGTCGGCAAGTTATTATTCGGCAACTGACCAGTTTACTTGGTGAAATTCCTACATCACTTCAGAATACGATCGAGAATCTCCCAAACGAAAAACTAGAATCACTCGCATTAGCCCTACTGCGATTTAGAACGCTAAACGATTTGGAAATCTGGCTGCAAGAACAGCATTAAAAACTCACTACATTCGCAGTACCATCATCGTCGATCGATTGTTCACCGATTCCAACGAGTTCTACTTGCAAAGTGCGATCGCTCGGTCGAAACTGTCCTTGACGTGCTTCGATTTCAACTGCGTTATTGTTCACGCGATAAGTTGTGGTAGCAAACTGTCCCGATTGATAGTCGAACGATCGACCATCATCCTCGTACAGTGTAAATTCGCCTTGACCGGGATAGACTTTGAGATGCAATTCATCGATCGAGTGTTCATCCACGTATTGCATCACAGGCTGCATCGGAATGATTGCCCCTGCTTTGACATACATTGGCATCCGTTCTAAAGGTGCATGAGCAAGAATCGTCTGATTGCCATTGAATTTTTCGCCTGTCCACCAATCAAACCAAGTGCCTTCAGGTAAGTAAACTGCACGATACTCCACACCTGGACGATACACAGGAGCCGCCATCAGATGTGATCCAAGCAGAACTTGACCATGAATGTGATAGGTCTTCACATCATTGGGATACTCATACAGCAAGGGTCGAAGAATTGGTGCACCTGTTTGTGAGGCTTGCCAGAACAATGTATAGAAGAAAGGCAGCAATCGATAGCGGAGTTCAATGTACTCGCGACAAATCGCTTCAACTTGCTCACCAAAGACCCACGGTTCATGTTGTGCGGTGGTCATAGAAGAGTGCGCCCGCATCAATGGATAGAGCATTCCCACCTGCATCCATCGCGCAAATAGTTCTGCTGTTGCATTTCCCGCAAATCCACCAATGTCTGCACCGACAAAAGGCACTCCAGATAGTCCAATGTTGCAGAGCATCGGGAGAGACATTTCGAGGTGTTCCCAGAGTGATTGATTGTCGCCCATCCAGACCGAAGACCAGCGTTGCACTCCGGCAAATCCAGAGCGGGTTAAGACAAACGATCGCTGATTTGATCTCAATCGATTTAAACCTTCTGCGGCAGCACGCGCCATGTTGTATCCATACAAGTTATGGGTTTCTGCATGGGTTCCGCCTTCTTCAGGATTGCCTTGTGGTGCATCCATTGGAAAGGGGATATGTTGACCGTCATCTCCGAAGGGTCGATCGGCAAGACAAGGCTCATTCATGTCATTCCAGATGCCTTCGACTCCGACTTCGGTCAGTTTGCGCTGCCAGTCGCCCCACCATTGACGCACTTCAGCCCGTAGAAAGTCAGGAAACACAGATTTATCGGGCCAAACATACCCAGCAACTAAGCTACCGTCTGTTTTTCTCACAAAGCAATCTTTCTCTAAACCTTCGTGGTAAATCGGATAGTCTCCGTCCGGTTCGTACTTCACGCCTGGATCAACAATCGTGACAACCTTGAAGCCGTTTTGCTTTAGATTTGCAATCATTTTTGCTGGATCAGGAAAGCGTTTTGGACCCCAGGTAAACACTCGGTAGCCGTGCATATAATCAATGTCCAAGTGAATCACATCACAGGGAATTTTGCGCGATCGAAATTCTTGTGCAAGCTTCTCTACAATCTCTGCGGTTTCATAGCTCCAGCGACATTGATGATAGCCGATCGACCATTTTGGCGGCAGTGGCATTCTTCCGGTTAGCTCAGTGTAGGTTTCGAGAATCTGAGCGGGAGAGGTGCCATGAATGATGTAATAGTCGAGTTCTGGAGCCTGAGCTTGCATCTGCCAGATTCCCGGTTCAGTTGCTCCTAAATCAAACTGGCTTAGATGGGTAATGTTGAGAAAAATTCCATAGTTCAACTGCGGACGGAGCGCGATGAAGAACGGGATCGCTTGGTACATTTCATCATCGATCGCTGAATAATCGAGCGCATCGACTGTCCAATTGGTTTTAATCTGCGATCGCTTGTCTAATAGTCCCGCCCGTTCCCCAAATCCGTAGAAATGTTCCTCAGCTTCGATCTTTTTCCAACAAGCGACCTGACCCATTCGCCAAGCAATATTCGTATCTTCTGCAAAGGGTTTGCCGTCCAAATCATAGCAGCGAATACGACAAGGCGATCGATCAATCACCACGCGCATTTGATCGGTTTGAATCTCGATCGATTCTTTTTCCTCGATGTTGAATTTGATTGTTTCCCAGTCTTCGTCGGGTCGATTCACTGCCCACGATCGACGCGGTAAAAAGCTGCCAGTTGGCGCGAGTTGAACTCGGATCAAATTTGCTGCCAGAATGCTCACTTTGAGGCAAGCTTCGCCGCAAGTGAGGAGGATAACGCGATCGGAAACATCAACGCGATCGACATTTCCGAGCGAAGTCCAAGGCTGGCGAGTTGTTGGGAGCTTTCCAAAAACTTGAGGCATGATTTTGACTGAATAAATAACTTAGCCGACTAACAATGATTCTGCACCGTCGATCCAAACTTCTGTTCCGCTAATGTGGCTGGCAACATCAGAAGCGAGAAACAGAACTAATTGAGCGACTTGATCGGATCTTCCCGGTAGCCCACCGTTTAACGGTACGCGACCATTAGGATAGTACGAAGGCTCTTGAATTTGATCGATGTCAATCTGTTTCGAGGTGTTTTGAATGTTTGTGCCGATCGCGCCTGGACAAATCACATTCACCCGCACTTTATGTTTTGCGAGTTCTAAAGCGATCATCTTCGTGAATGCAACTTGAGCCGCTTTCGTACAGGAATACGCGGTTGCACCTGTATTACTAAACGTTCTTGTTCCATTCACTGAAGAGGTAATAATGATTGATCCACCTTGTTTTTTTAGATAAGGAACCGCATATTTCACGGTGTAAAACGTTCCATTTAAATTTGTATTAATCGTTCTATTCCAATCTTCGGGAGTAATCTTCTCAATCGGTGCCCACAGACCATTGATTCCAGCGTTGGCGAACACAATATCAATTCTTTCTAACTGGTCAACAATCTGCCCGATCGCACGTTCTACCTGATCCGGTTGAGAAATATCCGCGATCGCAGACATTGCCGTCCCGCCTTGGAGTTGAATCTTCTCTACCGTTTCCTCAACGGTTTGGGCAGACCAATCGATCGCACCTACGATCGCGCCTTGTTCCGCAAGCAGCATCGCTGTTTCACGTCCAATTCCTGATCCGGCTCCCGTGACCACCGCAACTTTTCCCAACAATTGCATAGTTTCCTCAACGAGAAGTCATCGTCTCCAAGATGCGGTCTGAAATGCGATCGTGCCTCTGTCTTCCGTTAGGTTCAAAGATCACCGTCTGGTAGAATGCAAGGTGCATTTTTTTGAGAACTGTTATGCAACTTCAGCCCAGAGGACATTTACTGACCGAGCAAGTGAATCCTGCTAGTGCAAATCTCGATCAGCTTTCGTCGCTCGAAATTGTGGATGTGTTTAATCAAGAAGACGCGAAGACAATTCGCGCGATCGCACAAGCACGAGAGCCTTTAGCACAAGCGATCGATCTCACGGCTGAAAAGCTCCGTCAAGGAGGGCGATTGTTCTATGTCGGTGCTGGAACTAGCGGGCGATTGGGGGTGTTAGATGCAGCGGAATGCCCGCCTACTTTCTGTACACCGCCGGAAATGGTGCAGGGCATTATTGCAGGGGGGGCAGATGCGCTGTTACGAAGTTCTGAAGGGTTGGAGGATTTGGCGGATCAGGGAGCGGCAGCGATCGACGATCGACAAGTGAGCAATCTCGATGTTGTGGTCGGCATTGCCGCAGGTGGAACAACTCCTTATGTTCACGGTGCATTGTTAGAAGCTCGAAACCGGGGTGCAATCACCGTTTTTATTGCTTGTGTGCCTCAAGAACAAGTGCAAATTGATGTCGATGTGGATATTCGATTGTTAGTTGGGGCGGAAGTGTTAGCAGGCTCGACTCGCTTAAAGGCGGGAACTGTGACCAAATTGGCATTGAATATTTTATCGACTGGAACAATGGTGCGATTGGGTAAAGTGTACGGCAATCGAATGATCGATGTTGCCGTGACGAATTCTAAGTTGCACGATCGAGCGTTGCGAATTTTGTCTGATTTAACTGATTTAGACCGAGAACAAGCCGCAGAGTTATTAGAAAAAAGCGATCGCTCTGTGAAGATTGCTTTGATGATGCACTGGTCAGGATCATCAAAGTCAGAGAGCGATCGCTTGTTGCGTGAACATCAAGGAAATTTACGGGCGGCGCTGCAAAATCAGCCGATTTGACAACCCGTCGCTTGTACCGCACCTAGGATTCGACCGAGCGCGAAGAAAACGATCGTACCTGCGATCGCGATCCCGCTGCGATACATCAATAACCAAGCTCCGATCGGCTTTTCATTTACCAAATTCAAATATCCCCAAGCCAGTGCCGACATCAAAATACTCATGATCCCGGCTCGAATGGAGCCATAACAATCTGAAGTGACGACTAGAAAGCTACAAGAAGCAAGGAACAAACAAACTAAGCTCACCAAAGCTGCAAATGATCTCGTCATACGTCTAACTGGTTGTGCGATCGCACCTAGATAATCCGCGTTTCAATTTATCACTGAGTGTTCCCAACCGTGATAGGGTCTAACCCCCCACACGTCAAGATATGCTGATCTAAACTGGTGACGATTTCAATTTAACTAGAGATTATTTAGGACTCGCAGACAGGAGCGATCGAGTGACTCAATCAAATGAATGGCGAATGATCGTTCGCGGAATTCTCTTGGCGATTTTATTGGCGATTACGACGATCGGGATCGCCGCTCTTCTGTTGTTCATTCTTCAGCGGCTAGGGCTTCCTCCCAGGGCGGAGTGGGCTTTTAGTGCAGCCGTTATTCTAAATGCAGCCGTCTACTTTATCGGGATTACTCAACTGCTCTACATTATTCCGCTGGTTGTTGTGTTCTGGCGACAGCGAAGATTTGCATCAATGAAAGGCTTGATTATCGGTGCAGTGTTAGTCGGATTAATTGACTTGGCTTTTCTTAGCTATCTAGTGAATCAGTTTCGGTAGCGCTTAAAGACCAATTCAGTATAGGGAGTTTAGAAAGTCTCTTCGCTTCGATTGCCTCCCGCCCTGAAATGAATTTCGGGCTAACCGTGGAAAGTCTACTGAAGTAGACTGGGAAAAATTTTCAGCCTCTTAGTCCTTTTCAAAGGACTTTCATCGATTAGCCCGAAATTCATTTCAGGGCGAGATGACGCAACAAACGAACATCTTTCAAATACGGTCTCAAAGCTTTTTTGCAATTTGATAAGCAGCTAGATTAAACAATTGAAGCTCACCCTCGAATTGCCGATCGATCACCGTTCTCAATCCCGCAAACAAAGCTTCTCGCGCCGTCGGCTCTAAAGCAATGTACTGTGAATAGCTACTTAAAAGCGAGAGATATCGCTCAGTGTCATAAACGCGATCGCACTCGATCGATTCCTGCACCGGAAGCCCGAACAATCCCGAATCACCGATCAATTTTCCCAAGCCTTGTAAAATCTCTTCCTGAGTCTCTTTACCTTCGTACTTCGGTGCTACAGAGGGCGCAAACTGTTGATAAACCTCATTCAGCACTTGATAGACTTCATAGCTTGGCTCTAGTGACATATTCCACAACAGCACTAAAGCACCATTTTTCTGTAATGCCTCAGATGCTTTAACGTACTTGATGTCTGATGAGATCCAGTGCCAAGCATTCGCAGCAAGAACGATTTGAAACTTTCCCGGTTCTACCTGCCATTCTTCAAACGTTTGGGGAATGATCCTGACTTGCGGATAGTCTGAACAATGTTGCTCTGCCAGTCGACAGAATTCTAAATTCGGTTCAACCGCATCAATGCTGTACCCCAATCGAGCAAAATCGACCGTAGCCACTCCAGAACCACAGCCGACTTCTAAAATTTTCGATCGAGGAGCTAACCGAGCCACTTCAACAATGCGCTGAATCAACTGTTTTGGGTAGCGGGGTCTTGCTCGATCGTAGGCTTCGACAACTGGCGAATACCAAACCTTACGCTGTTCTAGATCCTTATTCGAGTACTCGTTGAGAACTTCTACCCAATTTGACATCGCTTAGTGTTCCTGCCTTAATCGCCGTTGATGCAGTCCGGGAAGCTGCCACCAGGCAAGATCCGGGCGCTCATGATGCTCTAAATGATAGCCGAAGTGATAGCAGGTGATAAACGACCAGAGCGGCGACCAATTGCTACTTTGAGCGCGACTTTCGTTTTGATAACCGCCAGCAGGCTCACGATGCGGTAGAAACGTACCAAAGAAGAACAGTTGAATCGAACTTGCGATCGACGGAATCATCCAAAACAGCGTCAAGTTCATTTCAGAAATGTGAAACACCCGGTGCATGATGTGGTATGCCGCAACTAAACCGATAATCCGCGTCCAACTCCAGTAGCGCACCATGAAATAGGAGTACCAAGAAAAGAAATTCTTATTTTTACCGTTATGATAATCGGGATCGAGTTCGGAAGCCGGATGAGCATGATGCTCCCAATGCGTCCGGATCATTTCTTTTAGTGAGAACAACGCATAAACGCGAAGCGCAACAGATCCAATAAAATCATTGAGTTTACGATTGCTGGGAGAAACAGCGCCGTGCATCGCATCGTGAGCCGTGATGAATAATCCTGTGTATAAAAAAGTTTGAACTGCCATCGCAGCAAGAATGACTGGAAGTGGCATCTCTGCAACATTTGCCGTCAGCAAAACTGCTAGACTTGCAGCCCAAGTGCCAATCACCGACAGCGCGACGAAAACACCGCGATCGACATAAATTCCAAAATCTTGAGCAGGCTGGATCGGGGCGGAACGGAAAGAAACCACGGGATAACTCCACAAACATTCAGAATGAGCGGCAAGTTTCAACAAATGCTGCTTCTACACAAATTGGATAACGCTTCACAAATATTAACATTTCTAAGCGAGGTTGTAGATCTGATTCGGTTCTACAGATTTCATTCATAAAAGCACAAAGTTTATGAAATGAAGAAACAGCAAGAAAATTGCATTACTCGACAGCTTAGAAATTAAACGGTTGGATTCTATCTCTCCAAGGGGCTAAAAGCTTCTCTACCTAAAAGCCACATCTTTTCAAGATTAAAAACTGATGTTTATTGAGAAGATAAATGACCGAAATCTAACGCAAGTTAGACGCATTTGTTATGATTTCAACCACACTAAAAGAATGCTTTAATTCATCGTTATCATGGCTTCTACAGTTATTATCACTGGCGCGTCTCAAGGGATTGGAAGAGCGACCGCGAAACGGTTTGCTGAAAACGGGTACAATTTGGTGCTTGCTTCTCGGAACGTTGATCGCTTAAACATAACGGCTGAGGAATTAAAGTCGATCGCACCTAGAGTGACTGCAATTCCAACCGATACCCGTGATGCAAATCAAGTGAAAACGATGATCGATCGCGCTATTTCTGAGTATGGCTCGATCGATGTTTTAGTCAATAATGCGGGGATTTATATTTCAGGTCCAGCGGATAGCTTCTCGCTCGAAGATTGGCATACTGCGATCGATACAAACCTTTGGGGTTATATTCATACGATTCATGCCCTGTTGCCGCATTTTATTTCTCAAGGGCGCGGCATGATTGTGAATGTGATTTCATCGGGTGGCAAGGTTCCGATCCCCTATCTTGTGCCGTATACGACGAGCAAATTTGGACTCACGGGATTGACGCAAAGCTTACAGTCTGAGCTATCGCCGAAAGGAATTACGGTGTGTGGAATCTATCCGAATTTGATCAACAGCGAATTTATGGAGCGGGCGATCTTTCGCGGGAAGGATGAGGAAGATGCGATCGCACGTCGGAAACAATTAGAGCAGGTTCTGAGTGTTCCTGTGGTTGAAAAGCCGGATGATGTGGCGAAGTCGATTCTTGATGCGGTGAAGCATAAGAAAACAGAAGTGGTTGTCGGGTCTGCGGGGGCTTCGGTGATTTCGCAGCGGCTTTTCCCGGATGTTTTACAGTGGGTGATGCGACGAACGTTTAAGAACAGCGATAAGGATTATTAACCATTCACGCTGCAAATTCTGTGACTTTCCAGCCTGTCAACTGGGACACCATATCGATCAATTCATCGTGCTGATATGGCTTCCCCAAAAATCTTTGGAATCCAGAAGCGATCGCTCTTTCTTGAGCCTCGATCGCAGCCCAGGCAGAAACCGCGATCGCTGGAATCTCTCCACCCTGATTCTGGGGTAATGCTCGAACTTGCCGGATCAGATCAAAGCCATCCATCAACGGCATCGCCAAATCTGCAATCAAAATATCTGGCAGCGATCGAATGCGATTCATTGCCTGAGTTGCACAGGTCGCAGCAATCACATCGATTCCATACATTTCCAGCACCGTTGTTAAGAGAATGACCGAATCCAAGTCGTCGTCTACAACCAATGCCCGAAGGGGGTGCTGGTTAGAAAGTCGATTGCTCATAGTGTCTCACCGCGCATCCTTCACTATTAATAGCTGATCTTCCGCCAAAAATAAAGAAAATCTTAAAATCTCTCAGACTTTCTTAAAATTGTGTATGAGAAAACAAAGTACATGCTCACGAACATTTTGCAAATCTGCAACATTCAGCAAAAACAGGCGAACTTCATTGAAAAAGTTAATACTTTCTTAATAGACTGTGATGGACTCAAATCTCGATCGCAGTCGTGGTTTAAACTTTGAGCTTCAATTCAAACGCTCCTCTCAATCGCCCCAAGGACATCGCTGTGAAAGAGTTTTCCTCAAAGACAGACCGCGACAGTGCCATCTCACTCACACCCTCGGCACCGCACTCGATTCAATTCACGCTCGATCGCTTTGGCACGATTATTAACACCAACGATCGATGCCTGATACAGTTGGGCTACTCCTCACAAGACCTAATCGGGCGATCAATATCTAGTCTATTTCATATTCGCGATCGATCAAGGTTACACAGCGCACTTTCCGAAGGATTTCAGCATTCTAATCTGCGTTCATCCCTCATCTTCTCGCTGATTCGTGAGAATAGACAAAGCATTGATGTCATCGCTGAAATTGATACCTTTGAAGATTCGCATCACGTTACTTTTATTGTACTAACCTGCAAACTCTTGAATTCACAAAATCATTTTGAGCAAACCCCAGAACAAACTGCATTAGAAGCGCTTCAGTATCAGCAAAATCGAGAACAACTAATTAGCGCGATCGCGCTACGGATTCGAGAATCGCTGGATTTGAACACGATTCTATATCGGACAGTCGAAGAAGTGCGGCTGTTTCTCGATACCGATCGCGTTTTGATTTATCGCTTTGAACCGGATTGGAGTGGCACGATCGCTGTTGAATCGGTGAATTCGCCTTGGGAAGCGATTTTGGGCAGAAATTTTCAAGATCCTTGCTTCACAGAGACTCACATTCGACAGTACCAAAATGGACGCATTCAAGTCGTGGGTGATATCCATGCAGCAAACTTACAGCCCTGTCACCAAGAACTGCTTGCTTCACTCCAAGTTCGAGCGAATTTGGTTGTGCCGATCGTGTCTGAGATGCAACTTTGGGGATTATTAATCGCTCAACATTGTCAAGGTGCACGTCATTGGCAGTCCTCGACCGTTGATCTGTTAAAACAATTAGCCACCCAAGTTGGAATTGCGGTTCAACAAGCAGAGTTACTGAATCGAGTTCAAGATATTAATGCTCAGCTAGAACTTCAAGTCGAAGAACGGACTCGGAAACTACAGCAGATTCTAAACTTTGAAAAACTTGCTAGAAGAATCACCGAAAAGGTTCGCGACACCTTGGATGAAAATCAAATTTTGCAATCGGTCACACAAGAGCTAACACAGGTTTTGAAACTCGATCGAGCATTGGTTGAGCGTTACGATGATCCAAGTTTTGTCGCTCCCAATGATACAAGCACCGCTCACTTAGCTTGTTCAATTGTGGATGACCAAGGAATTTTAGGCGATCTTTGGCTGATTCGCGATCGCATGTTTGAACAAGATGAGATCGATTTTGTGCAACAGATTGCCAATCAATGCGCGATCGCGATTCGTCAAGCTCGCCTTTATCAAACGGTTCAAACTAAAGCGGAAGGTTTAGAGACACTAATTCGACTCAAAGACGAATTTCTTACCAGCATCACTCATGAGCTTCGCACACCGATTAGTAGTATTTCGCTTGCAACTCAAACCTTGCAAAAAGTTTTAGAGCTTAAAGGTGCGCTTACTTCAGACAATCCGACTGTGATTCGGACGATCGAGATTCTAGAGCGCGAATGCCAACGTGAGATTCGATCGATTGATAACTTACTCACGTTGTCTTACTTAGATGCAGGTGAAATGATCAACCCGATTAAAATCGATCTCAATGTTTGGCTTCCTCGCGCCGCTGCACCCTTTCGCGATCGCGCTTCCACTCGTCAGCAACAATTCAAAATCGACATTCACAAACAACTTCCGCTTCTAAAAACCGATTTAACTTATCTAGAGCGAATCTTGGTGGAGTTGCTCAACAATGCTTACAAGTACACACCCGCAAACGGCGATATTGTTGTAAGAGCGATCGCGATCAACAATCAATTACAACTCTGTGTGAGCAACTCCAGTGCAGAAATGACCCCTGAACAGTTACAGCGAATTTTTGAAAAGTTCTATCGAATTCCCGATCGCGATATCTGGGAAGCGAGTGGAGCCGGACTCGGACTCGCTGTGGTGAAGAAATTAACCGAACGATTGGGAGCGACGATCGCAGTGGAAAGCAGCCGCGATCGAACTGCTTTCACACTCACATTCGATCAGTCGCGGTAGCACACCCTAATTTTGCTGAATCAATTGCTGCACCTGTTGACGTAACTGGGGATTCGATCGCACAACCTGAAAAATCTGATTGAAGCGAGGAACATCCAATCCTTCTTTCTTCACAGCGCTTTCGACCTTAGCATCATTGTCTTTGCCCAATTGCACCAATTTCGCCAGTGCTCGATCGTATTTCTGTTTCTCACTTGCTTCGACGGGTTTCGACGGTTTTTGCTGAGGATTACGCTCTGAACGGAAAATCTCATCGAATCGCTGCTCAGTGAGTCCCTCGCTCCGAATCGCTTTAACCGCTTGGTCTTCCGACTGGCGGCTAATGGCTAACACCTGTTTCACCGCATTCGCAAATTGACGAGTTTCTGCGGGTGTCACCGTTTGATTCGTGGTTTGAGCAGGTCTGGGAGCTTGCGGAGTTTGTTGAGCACGAACCGGAAGCGAAACTAAGCCCGCGACCAGGATTGTACATCCGCCGATCAATAGTCGCTGAATCATTCTAGACCTCCGCGTCATAGGGTAACGTTTGGGCTATCTTAGCGAGGCTCAGTCACTTTCACATCCGTTCACTAGGCAGAGATTCACGTTTGATCTTTATCGATCTCCATCTGTAGATATACCCAGGTCAATTTCAAGCCAACTCCCCCGGTAGAGATAGTCCGCAACGGCGATCGCTACAAATAATAGAAGCATTTCCTCCCTACTGTGCGCCTCCCCACTGTCATCATGCCGCTCATCGAAACCCCCATTCTTGCTCAGACTGAAATTGCTCCGACCCCGGTCGATCGCGCTCCCGCTGCCAATCCGTCGATTGCGCAGGAAGCCTCATTGCTCCTAGTGCCAGTTTGCTTTATTGCAATTTGGGCGGGGGTGGTTTGCATTATCGCGGATACCTGGAAGTTAAATCGCAAAGAAGTGAAAAATACCCGTCAAATCGCACAGCTTCCCTGTAAGAAATGCCAGTACTTTAGTAACAATCCGTACATGAAGTGCGCTGTCAATCCTCATGTCGCGATGACCCCGGCGGCGAATGACTGTTCAGAGTTTCGATCGCGCAACCCAAAAGCAACTCATTCCACGAACCGTTAGAAATTGCGTTCTTCGGATCATAGTTTTTTTTGAAATCTGACCATACTGAGCCTTGAGACGGGAACGTGGTTCTTAAACTGTTGTCGTCGAAAAAAAGCTTTCAGTGAGGAGCACAGTATGACGGGTCAGAGCATGGTTTCGAGTCCAGAGGCAGGATTGTTAAGTCGAGTCACCGATTGGGTTCGGCGATCGCAGTCTCTTTCAGAAACACTCACGACTACCGTGACTGAAGTGGGACAGTTCTTGAACTGCGATCGCGTCAAAATTTACCAATTTTTGCCGGATGAAACCGGGCGTGTCGTCGCCGAATGGATTCGTGAGCAGCGTTTACCGTCGTTACTGGGCTTGACCTTTCCGGCGGATGATATTCCGCCTCGTGCGAGAGAAGTGTTTATCAAAACTCGTGCTCGATCGATTGTGAATCTAGCAGAGCGCGCAATTGGTCAAACGGGAGTCGATCCGACTGCACCAGAAGAAATTCGCTATCGTCCCCTAGATTCGTGTCACGCAGAATATCTGACGGCAATGGGCGTGAAATCCTCTTTAGTGATGCCGATTCTGCAAGAGACAGTTCTCTGGGGATTGCTAGTTGTGCATCATGCTAAACCGCAATCTGTCGCTGAAGAGCAAGTTCAAGCGCTCCAAATGGTGGTGGATTTACTCACGGTTGCGATCGCGCAATTTAATCTCACAGACCAAGCCCGCGCAAAAGCAGAGCGTGAATCTGTTTTGAATCAAATTTGTGGATTGCTGCATTCCCTTTCGACGATCGAACTTCAAGCGGCTTTAGAATGTACGGTTTCTGCCTTTAAGGGTTCGGGTGGACGGCTCTGGGTTTATGCAAAATCTCTGGCTGCTGAGCTACATTCGCCGCGTGATCCACAGCTTCCCAGTAACTGTGTGCGATTGTTCCAATTCGGTAGCCAGCCGAAAATGCCCGAAAGTGCTCCGTTTGCACTGCTAGAAGAATACGGTGCGTGGAAAGAGCGCTTTCAATCTGAGCAAGATTCCATTTGGGCGATCGCGAATCTCTACAAAGAGCCGATGCTGAGAAATCTTCAGCCTGCGTTTCGTTCAACAAACATTCGCGGATTGATGATCATCCCCTTATGGTATCGACAGCAATTGCTCGGATATCTGACCGTGTTTCGAGATGAGATTGAGACTGAAATTCTTTGGGCAGGACGTGTTGATCCCGATCAGCGACAACTTTATCCGCGTCAGTCATTTGAAGTTTGGAAAGAAACTTATCAGGGACAGATTGAACCTTGGACGGAGATCGATTTAGAGTTTGCTTGTGCGATCGCTCAACAGTTCACGACTGCGATTCAGCAATACGAAACGCATCAACAGTTACAGGTTTTGAACGCCAGCTTAGAACTTCAAGTGCAAGAGCGAACTGCCCGATTAGAACAACTATTACAGCAAACTAGCCATCAGGCAGAGCAATTAACAGAAGCGCTGTCAACCTTACAGCAAACTCAAAGCCAACTGATTCAAACTGAAAAGATGTCAAGTTTGGGTCAGTTAGTCGCGGGTGTGGCTCATGAGATTAACAATCCAGTGAACTTTATTCATGGAAATATCAGTCACCTCAATACTTATGTCACTGATCTCCTTTCGCTGATTGATGCTTATCAGATGTATTATCCGAATCCGCGATCGGAGATTGTCGAGCAAGCAGACGAGATCGATTTGGAGTTTTTGCGTGAAGACTTTCCCAGGACTTTATCTTCGCTACAGGTTGGAACAGATCGAATTCGCCAAATTGTGCTCTCACTGCGGAACTTTTCAAGACTAGATCAAGCGGAATGTAAAGCGGTTGATATTCACGAGGGCATTGATAACACGCTCTTGATTTTGCAACATCGTCTGAGTTCAGAGAGCAAGGTGATCAAAGAGTACGGAGATCTACCACTGATTGAATGTTATGCGGGGCAACTGAATCAAGTGTTCATGAATCTTCTGAGTAATGCGATCGATGCTCTTGAAGAAACTAACTCACAAACGCCCCAAATCTGGATTACCACAAAGTTAGTCGAGCCGGATCGGGTTGCGATTTGCATTCGAGATAATGGAAGTGGCATTCCAGAAAATGTGCGATCGCGAATCTTTGATCCATTTTTCACCACAAAACCGATCGGCAAAGGAACTGGAATGGGGCTTGCTATTAGCTATGAAATTGTGGTTCAGAAACATGGAGGCACCATTCAATGTATTTCTGAACTGAATCACGGTACGGAGTTTTGGATCGAATTGCCGGTTCGCCAGGAATAAAAAAGAGCGATCGTACGATCGCTCTTTTCTTTAACTACCTGTAGTACGACGAATGTGATCGAGAATCCGCTGTTTACGCTCTGGAGAGCGAATTGGTTGCGGTTTGCTAAAATCGTTCGTGCTGCGAGCTAAGTGCTCCATGATGCGTTTTTTACGATCGTCCATCTGTGCCATAGTGCGACTCAAAGATTGCCAATGCCTCTATTGTGACGCAAGCATTAAGTTTTTTGATAGTAGGAATTACTTGGCTTCATCAGTACCGACATATCCCGTGAAGCCTTTGAGTGTGCGATCGATACGGATATGAGAACCGTCAGTGTGTCGAATGATCGTGGTTTCAGCTGCTTCTAGTTTGAGTGCGTGTGCGAGAAGAAGATTGAGCGTGATTGTTTGAAACGCGATCGTCGCGCAGTCGCTGAGATGTTTTGTAATCGTGATCGGCATTCCGAACTGATCGAATGTGCCAACGCAAACTGAGACGGTCGTATTGTCTTCCATTGTTCAGTGTTTAGAACAGGTTAAGCTTATTTTGCCCGATACAAGTTATTTCTGTATAGAAGAATCACCTAAGTAACGAGGTTGTAAAGGCGTTTCATGAACTGAATCGCCGATTTTCTTAACTCGATAGGCTTTTGCATCCGGTCGAGAACTCACGATCGCGCTCAACTGATCTCCAATAAAATGCAGTCCAACCCCGTCATCCGCTGCATATCCAGCAGGAAGGCGGGATTGTTCTACAAATTGATGGTAAGCAGGTCTACGAGTCGCTTCGCCATCGTAGTGCGGACAGTGGCTCCCCGGTAGAAATCCGAGACATTGCAACACTGCCATTTCGCCGTTATTAAGGTAATCACTCACTCCTGATTCAAACCAGCAGAGTGATCCAGCGCTCAATCCACAAAGAACAATTCCACGCTCCCAAGCTTCCCGCAGAATTTGATCTAATTCCCAAGCCTTCCATAACGCGATCAGATTCTTTGTACTTCCACCTCCGACATAGAGAATATCCTGAGCAAAAATCAGCGATCGCAAGTCCGCAAGCGGCGCATTGAAGAGCGATAGATGTGAAGGGATACAAGGAAATTTGAGAAACGCACTGTAGAAGCGAACGATATAACGATCTCTATCGCCGCTTGCAGTTGGCAGAAAGAGAACTTTCGGAGTCTCAGACTGAGTCAAATTAAGAATATAGCGATCGAGCAGTGGATTCTCTGGCTCCATTGAGAAGCCACCGCCGCCCATCGCTACAATTTGTTTGACGCGATCGTTCATCATCTATTTCGCCAAATCGATCGCCCGTTTCGCCAATCCTTCTGCGGTAATGCCATTCACCGCCATCAATTCACCTGAAGTTGCTGTCGTCTCGCCCCGCTTCCAGGTGAAGGTGTCCCGTTTCGCCGCACTCCGCAGCATGATCGGCTCTAACATTCCACTTGCGCCACCTGTCACCCCAATCAGCGCATCCCCACCAAAAAAGGTTTCAAACGTTGCATCATCCAAGAATCCGCCATCTGGCTCTGAGCAAATCTCCCAAGCCACGTCTGAAGCACGATACAACCGTCGCGGATTAACGATCGACACGATTCGCACTCCGTACCCTTGAGATTCCAACGTCGAAGCCGCAGCAAACACAGGATTCAAAATCATATCGCCCACAACCGCAAACACGATCGACTTCGATCCGGTCGATTCATGCAGGACGATCGCGCCTTGTTCGATGCCTTGTCTAGTCTGCTCAAAGGTTGTCCGAATCGGCAACGGTGTCTTACTCGCAGTAATCACCACGCCTTTGTTTTTCGTGGTCAATGCCCATTCATAGCAGGCTTGAATCCCATTCGCATCGGTTGGAAACAATGGAAAAACATTCCCGTTTCGCATCATTGCGGCAAAATATGCTTCAATTTCAGGGCGTTGGTGTGTCCAACCGTTCCGACCCTGCTCTAATGCACCTGCGGTAAATAAGGTAATCGTCGAAGGAGTCGGGCGGCGTAATTCTGCCATCGCTTGCGTCACCGTTTGCCAGATTGGTACACCGTTGATCGCGAAAGATTCGTAGGAACACCACAGCGATCGACTTCCCATCAGTGCCAATCCTGCCGCTAATCCTGCACAGGCATCTTCACTTAATGGCTCATACACTTGACCGTTTGGAGCTTGGTTATAAAGTGAATCTTCAGTCGGGTGAATAATCTTCAACGCCTGGTTAATATTGGCAATTCCAGACGCTTCATTTCCGTCTGCATTGGTGACGAGGAACGCTCGATCGTGCTGTCCCACATGTCCAACCAATCGACCCATTGCGGTCGTCGAAACTTTCGCATCACCGCCCACTGCATATTCTTCCAGCGGCAACTGTCCTAAATCAGGAAGCTCTCGTGTGAATTCAGTGACAACCGTTTTACTCGCGGGTCCGCCTCCAGCTTGTTCACAGTTCGATCGGACAAGTGCCCAAGCTTCAGGAGTCAACGCCCGCGTTTTGAGTGCGGTCACAATGTCTTCGTTGTCTAACGTATGTTGAGCATAAAGATTGTGCGATTTCGAGCCTTTCGCATGAACGCCCGCACCTTTTAGCTGTTTGATGATGAACACCGTTAACTGACCACCTAAAGCCGATCGCGCCGCTTCACTCGCACCCACCAGCACCGAATTGGTGAAATTAATCCGCTGTTCCAGCGAGAAAATCGTGCTGTCTACGTAATCACTCGGCTGATTACGATCGTCAAAATCTTTCGCATCGACCAGAATCACATTCTCAAATCCGTTCCCTTTCCAGTAGTCAATCATCTGCTCATTCGTCTTGAGCGACACCATACTGTGATGCTCTTGCGAATAGCCATTCCACACTAGAATCGGCAAAAAGTTGGTCACACCCGGAAACGCCGTGTTGAAGTGTGCCATCGCACTCATGATGTACGGTTCGCCTAAGCCACCATCGCCCACGGTAAAGGGAAAGAGTTTATCGCGATGTAAGAGTGCCGCTGACATGGCGAAATGTTGACCCTGACCGAGCGGACCTGCTGGCGCGAGAATTCCCGGAATGAAACCAGATAAGTGACCGAGCAAGCCATGTTTTTCCCGGAAGCGATCGCGCAATTGCTGAACGGTTTCGATCCCCATGTCTTCGAGTGAGCGATCGAGAAACATTGCACTATAAAAACCGGGTGCATGGTGTCCGACTTCGGTAATGATATTTTTGTGACCGAGCATCACAAACGCCGCATACGCTTCTGCCTGACTTGCAAATCCGCCCGGATGTCCAGACGCTTTAGAAGCGGTCATTTGCAGAATCAAGTAGCGTAACGCATCTGCGGCTAACATCGTTTGATAGCCTGCATCCTGATCGCTCGGATCAGAAATGGCGGTTTGTCCAGGTGCGATCGCAGGCGTTTTGCCATACGTCTCAAACCCTGGCAATGTGTCGCTAAAGTACTGAATGCCTGCGGTAAAGGCGGGTTGGGTAGCCGTGGGGTTTGGAGTGAGTGCGGTCATGCTTCACCTGCTGCATTCTGTTAATTAGGGTCTAGACCCTCTATGGTACACAGGCAGTGGACGCTTGCAAATAAATGACTGTCGGCAGGATGTTATAAGTTTTTGTCAATACGCTGTTTGAGATCGATAAAATTGCCGCGAATTCAACCATTTGCCAATTCTAACGCTGCACTTTCTCAGCTTGATAGATATAAAACCTGCCCATCATTCCGACCGTCTCTAGCTGGAACGCAGGCACATCGAGAAATACGGGCAAATCTGGAATAATCGATCGCGTCGATAAATTCGTGCGATATAAACTAAACAATCCATAATTCTGCCGCTCTGTGCTTTGAGCGATTAATTTTTTCACCTGTGCCTGATTCTCCTGCACAAACTGGGGGCACTGCTGCCGAATAATTTGAGGCGCTTCTTTACACCCCTGAGTTTTCACCTGCTCCAAGGCGAACTCTCCGAATGCTGCTTCATCTGGATTCGTCGCTGCCATCAGTCCAGCAATTCCCAGCACAGCTAGCCCCACTACACCGAGGAGAATTTGAGATGTTTTCATTCCGCACCACTTCAATTCACGATCGGGTTTCTTCGACGTTTTACCACGTCTAGAGGTTCACGAATTTTTTTCACTTCTCTTTTTAAACTTCTCGTCGCTTGTGATATAGTGAAAAACGAATGGCGAGCGTAGCCAAGTGGTTAAGGCAGAGGTTTGTGGTACCTCCATCTCGTGGGTTCGAGTCCCATCGTTCGCCCTGGTTGTAGCCGTTGCGGTCGGAAGTTTTCCTAAAGTTTCCCTAGAGCCAAAAACAACCGAATAGATGAACCGCGATATCGATCGCGCATCTAGTTTTTAGTTAGGAGTGATCGATATCGCGGTTTTTGCGCGTGTGAGAGCTTGTATTAGTAGGCTTGGATCTCTTTACAGCGGTTCTCACACGCGAATTTGATGTGAAAAAGCGCGATCGCTAATCTCTTTCTTCTCCGCGAAGGCTTGCGAAAGCTCTAAATGTTTTGATTGGGACACAGCCTCGCTCAGATTCAGCCTATTAGGAAATCCTAAGATTCGTACTTACTTTGGTGAAATTTCCAGTTTGAATGAGGCTGAAATCGCATCAATGATCGTGAATCTGAAGTGTCAGAATATACGAAAATTGCGGGTTTTGTATGAATACCAGTAGGACTTTCGGTTTCATCACTTAGATGCAGTCCGACATCGAAGCCGCACAATCGCGCACTGAGAAGGCAGCATTGCTAAAAAAACTAACAGACTTTCGATCGCGCAATGCCAACCGAACCGGAATTATCCGCCTCAATGGTTCAGATGTGACGCGGCTCGTTGAGTTGATTGGCGATCGTAATCCTGTCCTGACAAGCAAACTCGCAGGCTACTCAAGACCGACGAATGACATTACTCTGTTATCGAACGAAATCGATTGTCTCTTGAAGATCGTTCAGTATTCTTAATCCCCTCAAATCTTGTCTAGATACAGCTCTAGGCACACCCGACAACGACATTGTTAGAAATAGTCTCACTGCACTGTTCTTAGTGCTCTGGCTTTACTCTCGAACCCTGGGCGACCCATGAACAGAAATTTTCAATTTTTTCAGAGATCGTTGGGCATCTCTAATTGATCGACAAAATCCAAGCGCTATGATCGATCGTATTGTTTCTGGAGTCAATCATGGCTCACTTAACTGATCGTCGCGTTCAGAATGTTGAAGGAGATTTCTACGTCGATCGCTCTTGCATCGATTGTGATACTTGTCGGTGGATGACCCCGGAAGTGTTTACCCGTGAAGGCAGTCAATCAATCGTATTCCATCAACCCGAAACCGAATCCGAACGATTACGAGCAATGCAAGCTTTACTTGCTTGTCCAACTTCCTCGATCGGAACCGTTGAAAAGCCCAAAGATATCAAACTCGCTCAAGAAAGTTTTCCGATCTTAATCACTGAAAACGTTTATCACTGTGGTTATCACGCTGAGAATTCTTTTGGGGCTGCAAGCTATTTAATTCAGCATTCTGATGGCAACATCTTAGTTGATTCACCTCGATTCGCGCCGCCGTTGGTGAAACGATTAGAAGCAATGGGTGGAATTCGATATCTCTATCTTACACATCGCGATGATGTTGCAGATCATCAGAAGTTTCGCGATCATTTCGGCTGCGATCGCATTTTGCATTCCGATGAAATTACCCGCAGCACTCAAAGCGTTGAAATTAAACTTACTGGAACCGAGCTAATTCAACTCGATCCAGAATTGCTAATTATTCCCGTTCCCGGTCACACCAAAGGACACACCGTTTTACTGTACAAGAATCGTTTCTTATTTTCAGGCGATCATCTCGCTTGGTCAGCTAGACAAAATCATCTGGTCGGCTTTCGAGAAGCTTGCTGGTATTCTTGGGATGAATTAAAGCGATCGATGCAACATCTCAGCCACTACGATTTCGAGTGGGTGCTACCTGGACATGGACGACGCTACCATGCCGATCTTGAGACCATGCACCAAGCAATGCAACGATGCCTAAATTGGATGGGGCTAAATCAAGACACAGGCGATTGGGATGATTGAACAAGCACGCATCGACGAAATCATTCATACACTCAAACAAGATCTTCCAACATTGTTTGAGAAAGATATTACTTACGACATCTACAGTTCAGATATTTTCTTCAAAGATCCCGTCAATACGTTTAAGTGGAAGTTCAATTACCGCATTATCTTCTGGACGTTGCGCTTCCACGGAAAACTTTTCTTCACTGAACTATTTTTTGATCTGCATCGAGTTTATCCCAAAGATGAATCAACGATTTTGGCAGAATGGACAGTACGCGGAACTTTGAGAGTACCTTGGAAAGCAAAACTATTGTTCAATGGAACTTCTACTTACAGCATCAATTCTGAAGGATTGCTCAACAATCATATTGATACTTGGGATCGACCCCCTGGAGAGATTCTTAAGCAGTTTTTCCAGAAGGGCGATCGCTCTTGACCCAAAGTGCAAGCCCACCGCCACGACCACGAGCGGCAATATAGCGATCGCTAATCGCAAAGAATGCAAAAAAGGGAAGTTTCGCGATCGGTGTCTCATCAAATGCCTGTTCTTTCTCCGCTCCACCCCGAACCGATCGCGAAAAGATCGGTTTCTCCCCCAAACACACTTGAAGCTGAGTGAATTCAAACGCGAGTAAATTCTTCTTAGTTTGATACCGAGCCGGACCTGAAAATTTCAAGGTCAGCACTCCAAGCTGCGCCAAATTGCCAATCTTTTCGGTTTTGGAATCAAATGAAATCTGAGCTTTCGCAATCTTCGGGACGTAATAACCTTTTTTGAGTTTGATTCCGCCCTGTCGAATCTTCCGGGTTCCCGTGGCAAAGCAGAGTCTCCACTGTCCTTCGAGTTGGGAAAACGAATACTCGATCGCCGTTTGCTTCGCCACCTTTTCTGCCTGCAACAAGGCTTCTACCACCTTTTCCGCATCCGGTCGGCTTGTCGCAGAATCCTGAAAAGCTTGTGCCGCTTGCTCTAAAACCGCAGTGAAATCTGACAGCGTAGAAGTCATAAAAATAGTGCGATCGCAGTGAATATCAAGATCATACAAAATCCCGCTCTGCACCCCAAATTTAAAGAATTTAATTTTCCCGGTTTCAAAGTGGGCGATTTTGTAAAGAAATGCCAAAATGATTGGATAGGTTTTTGTGGAACCCAATGGCATTTAATCCTGACAGCGCGAACTTTCTTCACACCGATGCAGAAGCCAACGACGCGAATGCTTTGCTGCGTTACCTTCAGCACCAACCGCCCGAAGTTTTAGAGCGGGTGGCTCGATCAGTCAGTCCCCAAGTCAAGCAAATCGTCTCCCACAATGTCCAAGGCTTGGTCGGAGTCCTACCGGGTGACGGCTTCAACGTCAAAATCACCACCGATCGCGAGAATCTTGCTGGACTCCTCGCTTCAGCCATGTTGACCGGCTATTTTCTCCGCCAGATGGAACAGCGGATGGAACTCGAAAACAGGATTGACGAGATCTAAGCGCACCCGTTTCAAGATGCGCTCAGCCTTTATCTTTGCTTCGGAAATGCGCCCGGACGAACTTGAACCGTCTGTGTGTTATTTCCTCGCTTCACTTCGACTTGAAGCGGTGTCCCGATCTGGCTTGCTTCAACCAGTGTTTGAACATCGGAAGCCGTTTGCACATCCTTTCCATTAATTTTCTTGATAATGTCACCGGGACGTAAACCTCCCTGTGCTGCGGGCGAGTTTTCGGCAATTCGGGCGATAAAGACCCCTTGATTTTCCGTTACTTGTGCCTGTCCGCCTGACTCTTTATTTAATTCTTCACGAATCGCCGCTGTTAAATCAATCATCTGAATGCCCAGATACGGATGATCAACGCTGCCCTTGGTGAAAAGCTGTTCTGCAACACGTTGAGCGGTTTCGATCGGAATCGCAAATCCTAACCCTTGAGCGTCCGCCCGAATTGCAGTATTAATGCCGATCACATCACCGCGATCGTTCAACAAAGGTCCGCCCGAATTTCCTGGATTAATCGCTGCATCGGTTTGGATAAAACTCACGCGCTTATCCGAAACGCCGACTTGACTACTCGATCGACCTGTCGCGCTAATGATTCCCGCTGTCACGGTGTTGTCCAATCCGAGCGGGTTGCCGATTGCGATCGCCCATTGCCCCGGAACTAAACTGGTTGATTTTCCGAGTGTCACGATCGGGAGTTGGTTCGCATCAATCTTGACAGCGGCTACATCAGTGACGGGATCAGCTCCCACGACTCGTCCTTCAAACGTGCGTCCATCTTTCAGGGTGACTTCAACGGTGTCTGTCCCTTCGACTACATGAGCATTCGTTAATAAGCGACCATCCGAAGTGAGCAAAAAGCCCGATCCCGTTCCGCGTTCGACTCGATCTTCAGGTGCCGGAAGCTGATCACCAAAGAATCGCTTGAAGACTGGGTTCCGAAAAGCTTCGGGAACATTGCTCGATACGCGGCGAGTTGCGTTAATTCGCACCACTGCCGGACCTGCACGATCGACTGCCGCAGAAATAAAATTCTCATTATTTCTCGCGTCGGGAGACACTGAAATTGTACTGGGTGGCGCGAGTTGCACCTGAAACGGTTGTCCACCTCGCTGGGTCAAATAGTGATTTGCCACTAAGCCAGCTCCACCACCGACGGCTAACAACGAAGCTCCGATCGCGACTTGTCTAAAGGAGAGAACCATAAACCTAAGCGCAGAAATAACAGCGGTAGTATTCAGTTTATCTTCGCTGATTGAATCTGGTTGGTATTTCTCGTAGCAGGACTTCGGAGGGGCACGTTTTGGGATACACTTCTTTACACAGACTGCGTTATTTTCAAAGGGTTTGAAGGCGCGGTGAACCAGTGATTTAGAAGATAAGGCTATGGCAAAGTTACGTTCTATTTTGGCGCTTTTGTGTTGCACCCTAATGGCGATCGTGATGGTTGGATGCAGCAGTCCGCAGGCTGTGAAACCGACTTACACCCCGGAAAAGATCGCGGAAATTCAAGGCTACGCGAAAGATTTGACGGCGTTAAGCGATCGGTTACCTGAGCTGCAAGAGTTGATTCAGAAAGAAGATTTTATTTTTGCTCGCAATTTCATTCACGGTCCGTTGGGTGAAATCCGCGTTTTCATGAGCCGCGTGGCTGGCAGCTTGTTACCGAATGAGCAAAAGCCTGCTCGTGATTTGGCAAAACAAATCGCAAATGATTTGGTCGAAATCGATCAAGCTTCAGCCGTGAACAACTATAAAGATGCAGTTCGCTACTATGGGGAAACGGTGAAAGATTTGGATGCTTTCGCGAAGTTGATTCCGCAAGGCTAGAACAGGAGGGCGAAGGATGAATTTTGAACATATTTCTACTTCGCCCTGATCTATGAGAATTACGATCGTCGGTTGCGGAGTGGTCGGAGCCACGATCGCTTACGAACTCAGCAAAATTTCAGACTTAGAAATTACCGTTGTCGATGCTCAACCGACACCCGTTCAAGCCGATTTGACCGAGTACCCAAACGCAACAGGGGCGGCTCTCGGTGTATTGATGGGCGCGATTAGCAAAAAAGAAAAAGGTCGCAATTTGAGAATGCGACTGGCAGGAATTCAGTATTACAACGAAACGGTTTCAGAGCTAGAAGAGTTGACGGGTCGATCGATTCCCTTTAACCGTCAAGGCATTTTGATGCTGCAATTTTCTGACGATTTAGAAGTTTGGCATCGTTTAGTTGAAGTGCGACGGAAACAAGATTTAGCGCTCGAAGTTTGGAATCAGGAACGATTGAAATTAGAGTTTCCGTTTCTCGATCGAGCCGTTGCCGCGATCTACTCACCGAGCGATCGACAAATCAATCCAGTCGCGCTCACTCAAGCTCTCATCGAAGGCGCAAAACTCCGAGGCGTAAATTTTCAATTTGGAACCAAGGTGATTGGACGGCAAAATCAGCAGATTCAAACCTCGCAAGGGGTGATTGAATCGGATTATGTCGTGATTTCTGCGGGAGTGGGAACGAGTGGAATTGAAAAAATAGATATTCGCCCGGTTCTCGGTCAAGCGATTCACGTTCGATTACCGAAGCCGTTGAGCGATAAACCCCTACCTGTGATTACGGGCGATGATGTTCATATTGTGACACTTGGAAATTCGGAGTATTGGGTTGGGGCGACGGTTGAATTTCCGACTGAAGCGGGGGAAGTGTTGCCGCCCGATCGAGCAATGTTTGATGAAGTGATGCGACAAGCGATCAAGTTTTGTCCGGCTTTGAAAGGGGCTGAAATTGTTCGATCGTGGTTTGGATTGCGTCCGCGTCCTCAAGGTCGTCCGGCTCCCGTAATTGAAGAAATTGAGCCGAATGTTTTACTTGCAACCGGACATTACCGAAATGGGGTTTTGTTAGCACCTGCAACCGCAGCAGAAGTTCAAGAAAAAATAATCAAGAAGCTTTAGCAGATAAGTGATCAGAAGGTAAAGGAATCGGATCACCAAAATCGTAGGCAGTTTCGATCCACAACTGCCGCGCTTCCTCAATGTTTTCCATAATTTCTTCAGCCGTTTCACCCTGAGTGATACAGCCAGGAAGGTCTTTAATCGTAGCAACATAACCACCTTCCGGCTCAGGATAGACAGTTACGGCATAGGTCAAATTCAAATAGTATTCCAGAGACTCAGGATTTTTCTTGCTGATTGGCATACCACTCTTCTAACTTAAGCAAGCTCACAACTTCTTTAATATAAGTTCGTTTAACCTTCTGTCCACCTTTCTTCGGAACAGTTATTGTTCGTCCTTCTGAATCACGAAAAGTATGATGACTGCCTTTCGATCGAACTTCTTCAAAATCGAAAGCATTGAGCAAAGCACGAACTTCTTCAAATCTAACCTCAACAGGTTCAGATAGGAAGAGTTCAACAAGCTTGATCTTTTTCATTTCTATTCTATTGGAGCAACAATTTTATGAAAGCCTACTCCTGTGCGATGAAGTATTTTATCTTCGTTTATTGTGCAAATTTGCTCGATCGCAGAGAATGTTCTGCTTAATCATCTGTAACGAATTCAAGCGCGATCGCGCACAAATCGGGTCTCACACTACGGTAAGGTGAAGAAAGCCACTTGAAAAGCACGTTTCAACTTCCCGTTAATTATGTCTTCAACTGTTTCTAGCCCAACCCGTACCATCCGTATTGCTTCGCGTAAAAGTCAGCTTGCATTAGTGCAGACTTATTGGGTGCAGGAGCAGTTACAGAAAGCATTTCCCGATCGCACGTTTGAAGTCCACACAATGGAGACTCAAGGCGATAAAGTGCTCAATGTCGCATTGGCAAAAATTGGCGATAAAGGCTTATTTACTAAAGAACTCGAAGATGGAATGCTCAATCGCACGACAGATTTTGCGGTGCATTCCCTCAAAGATTTACCGACTCGGCTTCCGGATGGTTTGATGCTCGGTTGCGTCACGGAGCGCGAAGATCCCGCAGATGCGCTGGTCGTGCATGAAAAGCACAAAGATAAAGACCTCGCTTCATTACCAGAAGGATCGGTGATTGGAACGTCGTCGTTGCGTCGGTTGGCTCAGTTGCGGCATCATTACCCGCATCTGAGCTTCAAAGATGTGCGGGGCAATGTGATCACGCGATTGAAGAAGCTAGATGACGGTGAGTATGATGCGCTGATTTTAGCGGCGGCGGGATTGAATCGATTGGATTTAAGCGATCGTATTCATCAATCCATTCCCGCTGAAATTTCCCTTCATGCAGTCGGTCAAGGTGCACTCGGAATCGAATGCCGTGAAGGAGATACCGAGATTCTTGAAATTCTCAAAGTGTTACAACATCAGCCAACCGCTTATCGCTGTTATGCAGAACGAGCATTTCTGCGGGAATTAGAAGGCGGGTGTCAGGTGCCGATCGGAGTGAATACAACGATCGAAGGCGATACCTTAACGCTGACGGGAATCGTTGCAAGTTTGGACGGTCAGCGACTCGTGAAAGATAGCGTTTCAGGACTGGCAACCGATGCTGAAAAGCTCGGAACTGAACTCGCGCGTCGAGCAAAAAAACAAGGGGCGCAGGAAATTCTCGACGAGATTTTCGCCACGATTAACCGCAGCTAAAACGATCGCGTACATAAAGATCGATAATAGAAAACGCATTACTAGGGAACGCCGGAGAACACAATCATGGCGCAAACGATCGCGCAATCCGATCTAGACATTGCGAGTTTAGACGCGGAACTCTCAACCCAAAGCCCCCAGAAAATTCTGGCGCGGGCGTTGGATCAATTTGACAATATTGCTATCTCGTTCAGCGGTGCAGAAGATGTTGTGCTGATCGATATGGCACATCGCTTGGGCAAAAAAGTTCAGGTATTTAGCCTCGATACGGGTAGACTCCACGCTGAGACTTATCAGTTTATTGAGCAAGTTAGAAAGCACTACGGTTTGTCGATCGACATTCTTTTCCCCGACACTGAGAAAGTTCAGAAGCTCGTCAGCGAAAAGGGATTGTTCAGCTTTTACGAAGACGGACACAACGAATGCTGTGGAATTCGGAAAGTAGAACCATTACGCCGCAAGCTTGGAACATTAGATGCTTGGATTACTGGACAGCGTAAAGATCAGAATCCTTCGACTCGTGCAACGGTTCCGGTCGCGCAAGTAGATACGGCTTTCTCATCTGACGATCGACAATTGATCAAGTTCAATCCCTTGGCGAACTGGTCTTCTGCGGATGTGTGGCTGTATATTCGCGGGTTTGAAGTGCCGTACAATCCGCTGCACGAAAAAGGCTTTATCAGTATTGGATGTGAGCCTTGCACCAGAGCAGTTTTGCCCAATCAGCACGAACGAGAAGGACGCTGGTGGTGGGAAGATGCCACGAAAAAAGAATGTGGCTTACACGCGATGAATCCGACTAAATCTGCTTAAGTCGATCGACAAATTCCTGATGCTCCGGACTGCTCAAACCAGTTTGGAGCATTGATAACACGATCGCGATATCGCCTTGTTGGAGTGAGCCGATCTCTAACCACAATCCCGGAAACACCCGACTTTTGATCACACCCGCTTCAAGTTCCAACGGCACATACTCGCTGTCTTGTAAGTGAAACCAGCGAATTTGATTTTCATAAATTTGCCAAACCAAATATTCCTTTACGCCATTTCGACGATAAGCGTTCAGCTTGGCATTGAGATCAACCGATGCACTACTGGCAGCAATTTCGACGACCAGTTCTGGCGCACCTTCGATATAGTCATCTTCAGTAATTCGAGAGCCGCCACCGACTTCTGGTTCAATTCGCAATAAAGCATCAGGTTGTGGCTCGTTGTCGAGATCAAGCCGAACGGTAGAGTTATCGGCAATATCAACGCCTGGAGTTGCGGCAGCGTAAGTTCCCAACCAGGTCATGAGTTGTGCATGAGGTCTGCCGTGTTGTCTAACTCGAACAGGTGATGCCACGTATACGACTCCTTCAATTAATTCAGCTTTCAAATGAGGGGCTTGAGCATAACGACGCTCGAACTCAGTGCGGGACAGTCGATCGCCGCTTTCCAAGGGAGGAGTCGAAACTTGAATAATCATCAGACGAACCTCAGCATTTCTTTGATTTTGACATACCCGGAAATGGGGAGGGTCATTTCGGTATGATGACAGTGCGAAACCAAAGAGGAAAGCCAGATGCGGATTTTGTTTGTGGCAGCGGAAGCAGCACCGATCGCGAAAGTGGGTGGATTGGGTGATGTGGTCGGAGCATTGCCCGCTGTGTTAAGAGCGATGGGGCATGATGTCCGGATTTTCCTACCGTACTTTGGCTTTCTCAATGACAAGATTAAGATTCCGGCGGAACCTGTTTGGCAAGGATCTGCCATGTTCAATGCCTTTGCTGTATATGAAACGGTGTTGCCAGGGACGGATGTGCCGCTGTATTTGTTTGGACATCCGGCATTTGATCCGCGTCGGATTTATGGCGGAGAAGATGAAGATTGGCGGTTTACATTTTTTGCAAATGGGGCGGCGGAGTTTGCCTGGAACTATTGGAAGCCAAATATTATTCACTGTCATGATTGGCATACGGGAATGATTCCGGTGTGGATGCACCAAGACCCGGATATTTCTACGATTTTTACGATTCACAATTTGGCGTATCAGGGTCCTTGGCGCTGGAAGTTGGAACAGATGACGTGGTGCCCTTGGTATATGCAGGGACATAACACGATGGCGGCGGCGGTGCAGTTTGCAGACTGGGTGACGACGGTTTCGCCGACCTATGCAGAACAAATCAAAACGCCAACGTATGGCGAAACGCTAGAGGGATTGCTGTCGTTTATCGGCGGGAAAGTGTCTGGAATCGTGAATGGAATCGATACGGATTCTTATGATCCAGAAACGGATAAAGCGTTGACGAAACCGTTTTCAATTGAAACGATCGACGATCGACGAGCCAATAAAATCGCCCTTCAAGAAGAAGTGGGTCTAGAAGTCAATTCCAAAGCGTTCTTGGTCGGAATGGTGTCGCGATTAGTCGAGCAGAAAGGGTTAGATCTAGTGATTCAGATTCTCGATCGCTATCTTGCCTATACGGATGCTCAATTTATTTTGTTGGGAACGGGCGATCGCTATTACGAAACTCAGATGTGGCAACTCTCATCGCGCTACGGTGGGCGAATGTCGGTCTATTTACTGTACAACGATGCTTTAGCGCGTCGAATTTATGCAGGATCGGATGCGTTCTTGATGCCGTCTCGATTTGAGCCTTGTGGAATTAGCCAAATGTTAGCAATGCGGTATGGGTGTGTGCCGATCGTACGGCGGACTGGGGGATTAGTCGATACGGTGACGCACAATGATCCAGACAATCAGACGGGAACGGGGTACTGCTTCGATCGCTATGAGCCATTAGATCTATTTACCTCGATGGTGCGGGCGAATGAAGCGTATCGATTTACGGGGTTGTGGAAGGAGCTACAACAGCGAGGCATGCAGCAGAATTTTAGCTGGAAGAAATCGACCGTGGAGTACGATCGCTTATATCATCAGGTCTTAGGACTGCCAGAACCAGGAACGGTCGAAGTGGGTTAGCGATCGTATTGCCGAAATTAGGATTGCTCTGAATTGGTTTGGAGCTGTTGGAGTTCTTCGATCGATAACTCAGTAAAACGGGCGATCGTTTCTAGCGGGATGTTATCGCGAAGCATATTGAGCGCAATCTCAACTTGTTTATCTCTGGCTCCAAGTTCCTTGCCTCTGGCTTCTGCCATGCGTTCGCCTGAAGATACATATTTCATCTTTCTTGCCTCTTCAAATTGCTCCAAATCAATGCGAAACTGTCGCTCCAACTCCTCTGGCAAGTTCATCATCCAATCGAGGAAGTTGTGTAGCTCTAATATATCTTGCTCGTTGTAACCTCGGTCATACAACATAGTGGTCAAATGAAACTTCCAATCTTTGCGCTCTGTAGGATTGTTATGAGTTTCCTTCGTTTTGAGATGTGCCATGACGACAATGGCAAACGGATTTCGGCTTGTTTCTAGCTCATCCCATTGATCAGCATAATCTAGCAGTTTGACGATCGGGAACTCGAAATTGACAGAACAACCCCAGAGCGCCTCTCGAAAATGGGTCGGTCGCCAAGTTTCACTTTCATCACCGAGAATTGCAAGGCTAACAACTGAACAGTTGTAACGATCGCGCAATCGATAGTTATAGCTATACATTCGATTTGGGAAAACGCTTTCATACTGGCTTTGCACTTCGATGTGACAGAGAACAAGCGCGGATTCGCCGTTGAGTTTGTAGACTTCGACTAGTTTATCTGCATAGCGTTTCTCGATTTCGGCATCGCGGACAATCTTTTGAAGTTCCTTGTCAAGAAACTTGACCTCACGAGACCAATTAATTTCAGGTGCGATCCAAGGAAAGAAGAATTGAAGAAAGTCCTGGAAATACAGTTCGATAATGGATTTCCAGGGGTTGTCGTAGTCGGTATTGGGTTGGGTCATAGTGTTTGGGATTAGAAAAAATCGATCGACTATTCAGCAAACGTCGATCGACTACAAGCTGCTAACGGGCGCGATGTCGAGTCAGAATACTCATCAATTCACCCTGTGGAGTTGGAGTCAAGGGACTCCAATCGCCAACATCCGCAAAACCTAAACTGTGCAGTTGTCGGATGGTTTGGGTGATCCATTCGCCGGAACCCATGAGAATGAAGCGTAAGCGTTCTCGATCGTCGTTTGTCGCTGGTTCAAAGCTGTTTAGAACGGACTGGAGCGGGATATTCATGTGAATTTGAGCCTTTTTCTAAAGTGGAAAAAGAGCCACAAAAACTAAGCCGCCCCGTTTGCAGCATGAAGCAGGGCGGCTAAAGAATGTTAACATTCCTCAAGCCTCCGATGCTGGTCGTATCAGCGTTGGGGGTTAGTCGCTCAAAGTCGTTGGTAGCTTCTTTGGGCGGCGCGATATTCGGCTTAGTCGTTTGGGCAAGCGATCGTATAGCGCACGATGACTTAGTTCAAAACAGTAGTGGATTTATTTGGTCGCGTCAAGCAAAGTTTAGGAGTTGTAGAAAATTCGGGATGTACGATCGTATTTCTAAGCTATATCGACACAATGCTTCTGATGAATGAAGATCACGAGAGAGACGATCGATAAAATGGTCTAGACCCTTTTGCTCTCGCGCCATGCCTTTCCGGTTTTCCTGGTTCGATTGGTTCTGCTTCTGGTATCCGCCTGGATGGTTGATTCTGTTCAATCGACATTGGCAACATTACCATGCTGATCCGGATGGCTGGAATTGGCTGGAATATGCGCTGTTTTTGATTCCTGGCGGGTTTTATCTTGCGTTGTTGATTCGGTGGGCACGATTGGGATTTCGATCGCCGAAATCCCAATCGATCGAACCTGATCCCATTTATCAGAAAGCGTTTCGAGAAGAGATTTTATTTCCGATCGTGACGCGCTATTTTCGAGCGGAACTTCATCAAATCGAGCATTTACCAGATCAGCCTCCCGCGATCGTGACTCTCAATCATGCGGGAATGTGCTTTCCTTGGGATTTTGTATGTCTCGGCGTGTTGCTAGGTCAGAAAACGGGATGGTTTGTTCAACCCGTCGCGCATCCGATTTTCTTTGATCATCCTTGGTTAGTTTGGTGGTTGCCACGTGGATGGGCGCGAGTCTTGGGAGGAGTTCGGGCTGAGAAAGATAGTTTTGAGGAAGCGATCGCGCAAAAAACAGTTTTGCTTTATGCTCCTGAAAGTTGGAGAGGACTTGCTAAAGGCTGGCGATATCGCTATCAGTTAGAGCGCTTTGATCCGAGTTTCATGCGATTGAGTACGAGGTATCAGGTTCCGGTTTCGCCCGCGATTTGTATCGGAAATGAATGGCTGCATCCTTGGACAGTGAACTCTAAACGATTGGCGCGATGGTTGAAAATGCCATTGCTGCCTGTATCACCGTTGCTATTCCTATTTGTATTGTTTCCGTCATTGGGAGTTTGGGCAGTGAGAACACGATTGAACTATTATTTTCAACCGCTGCAAGTTCCATCACAAGAGAAATTAACGCGATCGCAGTTTTATGAGCGAGCCGAAGAACTGCGATCGCGCTTACAACAGGAAATTAACGACAAGCTAATCCAGTAAACGGATCAACCGGAATCGGAGATGCGATCGGGCTACCATAAATCACACTGCCACAGTAAGAGCTTCGGTAGTCGTTGTTATTTCCTCGATCGATGATCACAGTTCGCGCTCTGGGTGCGACAATCACTGGAGAGCCAAAGCCAGGAGAATAGACGCGACCTGGATAGTAGGAATTGGGATAGATCGGTTTGTAGGGATCGTAGAAGCTTCGACGCAAAATCACCTCATTCCGAAATGGGCGGTATCTGCCACTGTAGGGAGTTCCGACCCTAATTCCAATTCTAGGAGTTCCAACCGTGATTCCAAATCCAGTCGATCGATAACCGTAATCTGCACGAGCAGGCAATAGAGGTGCAAGCACGATCGTACCCGCAACCAAACCAGAAATAAGTTTAAACATGACATCCCCAACGTTGTAGCGAACAGTTGCCTTGAAGAGAAACTTAGGATGTGTTTTGAAATTCTCCGCTTCGTTTAGTTCCCGCCCCGGAATAGAATTCGGGGCTAACGATGCGAAGTCCGTTAAAACGGACTGAAGAGACGCAATTTAGCTTTTAGTCCCCTTCAGTGGACTTCGTTTGACTAGCCCCGAATTCCATTCCGGGGCGGGTGAGCAACGAGAGCGAAAAGATTTTGAAACATACCCTACCCTGAGTCGATGCACCGTCTAGACACTTAACTTTGACGAGTTGGTGGGCACGTTCCGTGTAGCGAAGCTACCGCGTTTCCAGCAATCCAGCCCGTCGTCCAAGCGCTCTGAAAATTAAATCCGCCTGTAATACCATCAATATCTAATATTTCACCCGCGAAATAAAGACCTGGACAGCAACGGCTTTCCATTGTTTTAAAGTTAATCTCTTTGAGGTTCACTCCACCGCAAGTTACAAATTCCTCTTTGAATGCGCCTTTGCCTGAAATTTTATAGCTGCCTTGGGTGAGTTCTTGAATTAATTGATTCAAAGTTTTATTTGATAGTTCTGCCCATCTACGATCGCGATCGATTCCCAACGTTTCAACCAGTCTTTCCCACAATCGACGCGGTAGCATAACGGGACAATTTGCCACGATCGTTTTCTGTGGAATCTGGTTTCTCACTGCGGTCAATTCTTGCCGCAATTGTTCTGGATTCTGCTTTGGCAACCAATTGATTGTGAGTTGTGCTTGATACTTGTGATCATGCAGTTCTCTTGCTGCCCAAGCAGAAAGTTTTAGAACCGCAGGCGCACTTAAGCCCCAATGGGTAATTAACAATGCTCCAGTTTGCTCGAATTTTGCATTACCCGCTTGCAATTTGAGACGAACCGGATCAACGGAAACACCAGCGAGATCTGTTAAGCGATCGTCTTTTACATTGAATGTAAACAGAGATGGAACTGGATTGATGATTGAATGCCCTAATGATTTCGCAAACTGATAGCCGTTCGGATTGCTTCCGGTTGCGATCAGAATTTGATCGGCGGTGAGAACTTGACCGGATCGAAGCTCGATCGAGAACTTTTCCCCAACTTTAGAAACTGTTTTTACTGGAGCTTGTGTGTAGATCTTCACTCCTAAATCAGCAGCTTGATCGAATAAACAATCTGCGATCGTTCTCGAATCATCAGTGATTGGAAAAATTCGTCCATCGGCTTCGGTTTTCAGTTTGACATTGCGATCGGTAAACCATTCGATCGTATGTTTTGCCTGGAATTGAGAAAATGCACCTCTTAGAGCTTTTCCGCCTCTGGGATAGTTCTGGACGAGCAAAGACGGCTCAAAACACGCATGAGTCACATTGCAGCGACCACCACCCGAAATCAGCACCTTTGATAAACATTGCTGACCTGCTTCGAGCAACGTCACATCGACCCCCGATCTCGCAGCGCAAATCGCTCCAAAAAATCCTGCTGCTCCACCACCAATAACAACTAATTCCACGGCTTTTATTTCCAGATCGAATCTTGATCTTAGGCGATTCGATCCGATGACAGACTCAGAATCGAATGCAGAAAGATTAAGATTTTAGAAGAACGATTGGAACATTATGCAAACTCACCGAGAAAGTACGATCGCACGATTACGATCGCTGACACATCTACTCGACAATGCCTTGCCCATTCCAGGCACGAAATTTCGCATTGGAATTGATCCCATCATTGGACTACTACCGGGTGGCGGCGATATAGCGATGTCATTTGTGTCCTCGTACATTCTGATTGAAGCAGCACGACTCGGATTGCCCCGCTCTTCATTGCTCCGAATGCTGTGGAATTTGATTCTTGATGCGATGCTCGGAATTGTTCCGATGGCAGGCGATTTTGTCGATTTAGCTTGGAAAGCAAACAGTAAAAATCTGGCGTTAATCGAAGCACATTTAGCGAAACCTGGACAACAAGGAAAAGCCGATTATCTATTCGTGGCGTTGTTGATTTTGGTCTTTCTTTCGGTGGTGATTGCGATCGGAACACTGACGGTTTTTCTGATTCGCCTGATTTGGAATGCGATCGCGGTATAAGGCAACAAAGGTGCAATAATGATGCGACTGTTTTTTCTTCTCCCCCAATGGCACCTGCAAAGACCCTCACCCTCGAAGCGCTAGAACCCTCTGAGTTCAAGTTTGATCTGCCTGATCCGAATGACGATCGCATTGAGGAGCTTGCTTTTCAGCAACAAATTGATCGAGCGTGGCAAGTGTGCGATCGCTTCGATTTACAGACGGATATTTGGCGGGGGCGCATTCTTAGAACTGTTCGGGAGCGGGAGAAAAAACAGGGCGGTAACGGATTTTTGAACTGGTTGCGCGATCGCGAAATCAGTAAAACACAAGCTTATAAGTTGATCGAACTCGCGAACAGTGCGGATATTCTACTCGCAGGTGGACAAATCGAACCCGAAGATGTCAATCAATTGAGCAAACAGGCTTTTGTCGAAACCGCGCAGTCTGAACCGGAAGTTCAACAGCTTGTAATGGACGCAGTAAAACGCGGCGATCGTGTGACTCGTCGAGAAGTACAGCAACTTGCAGACGATTGGACAGCGATGAGTTCGGATCTGCTGCCTGAAGAACTGCGGGAAAAAGTCGTTGATCAAACGATTCCCACTCGCTATGTTGCGCCCTTGGTGAAACAGTTACAGAAACTGCCAGAATTTCATCAAGCCTCGATTCGACAAGCGATCGCGGAACATCCCGATTTAGACACGCTCAAACAAGCGACCGGAGAAGCGCGATCTCTGTCTCGCTATCTCGAAGCGGCTCCCCAAGTGCAAGCGTTGAATGATGAATCGATCGACATTGAAAATGCCCTCGATGAAGCGATGCGACTAGGCTGTCTCAATTCTGCGGCGGAACTGGTAAATCAAGCCGCACAATTAGAACATGCGATCGCGAAACTCTACACCACTTGGAAACGGGTCAATTCTTTATCTGACCAGCTTTACGAAGATACGGGCGCGAGTACTCCACATCTGCGATCGATGTTGAAGTCATTGGAACGGTTGTCGAGTGATTCGATCAAGTTTTACTTTGGTGATCCTAAAGGTGAGAATTTCTCACACACGATTCGATTGAAATTAGAGGAAGACCGCGATTCAGATTCCTAGCTCCACCAGTCATTTAGGTAGAGACGCGATTAATCGCGTCTCTATGTCGTTAGGTAAACGTAAAATTATTTTAGAAATTGACACAAATTACCGAGGAATCAGCCGTTGCCGTCCACCGATTCCAGGATTAAACAAGGCAGCCAACTCTGATTCAGGTAATTGATCGAGCCATTCTTCAATCTCCGTTTCCGTCACACTGTAGCCCCGTTCATTCGCAATTTTGACTAACGCTTCTGGATCGCTGGTCGCTTGTAACCGATTTTGAAGAATGTAATCTTGTTGAACAGCTTTAAAGAATGCTGCGGCGTGATGTTGCGACATACTAAACTTCCTCGCAGATAATGAATTGAAATAAAGAAAGAACGTAGCGCTAAGATCTCTATTCCTCTACGCTAGAAGATTCTGAGAAGGTCATCTCAGAGTGATAACAAAATTGATTAGACTGTAAATACTGATTAATCAAATGTTTACGTTTTCTGAACCTCACCTGTGAAAGTTATCTTGTTCGATTTCGATGGCACGATCGTCAATAGCGTCGATGCTGGAATTCTGATCACAAACCGTTTAGCAAAAGAATTTGGGTTTCCACCGTTTGATGAAGAAACATTAGAAGAGTTAAAAAATTTAGGATCACGCGGAGCACTGAAGCGATCGCAGATTCCCGTCTGGCAATTGCCCTTTCTGATTCGTCGCTTCACGTACGAACTCAAGCAAGAGATTCCACATCTCAAGCTGTTTCCACAAATGCAGGAAACTTTACTAGAACTGAAACAGCAAGGCTATATTCTCGGCATTGTTTCTACGAATTCTGTTAAGAATATTGAAGAATTTCTCAGAGTTCAAAAGCTTCTTTCAGTGTTTGATGTCATTTCTACAAACTATTCGTTATTTGGCAAAAGTCGATTAATTCAAAAAATCATACGCCAGCAAAAATTGCATCCAAATCAGGTTTATTACGTGGGCGATGAAACTCGTGATATCGAAGCCGCAAAAAAGAGTGGAGTGAGATCGATTGCGGCAACTTGGGGTTTAAATTCAGCAGAAATTTTACTGAAGTATGAACCTGATTTTCTGATAAATCACCCAACAGAATTACGGAATTTATTCATTGACAAAGCCCAATTTTGACTACTTTGTATCATCAAATACCGGTCGATCGACACTTTCTGTAGTTGACCTTAAAGAACCCCCCGAATCAGGAATGCCTTCTTAAGATAGAAGTATCACGCTGCTTGGTTGATTACCCTACAAGAGTGTGAATGTGACAACCCTGAGTTTCAGGGAGGAAACCTGAATGGTCGATGTTCAACCGCTGAGTCTCGATCGCGATTCGGCACTCGATCGAGACTGTACAACGCTCTCTCGCCATGTCCTCGAACAGTTAAATAGCTTTTCCGCCGAAGCGCAAGATCTCAGCGCTATCATGACGCGAATTGCACTCGCCGGAAAACTGATCGCTCGTCGTCTCAGTCGAGCAGGCTTGATGGATGGCGTATTGGGCTTTACAGGCGAAACCAATGTGCAAGGCGAATCCGTCAAACGGATGGATGTCTACGCCAACGAAGTCTTTATTTCTGTGTTTAAACAGAGCGGTCTTGTCTGCCGTTTGGCTTCGGAAGAAATGGACGAGCCGTACTATATTCCTGAGAACTGTCCACTGGGTCGCTATACGCTGCTGTATGACCCGATCGATGGTTCCTCGAATGTGGACATCAATATCAATGTGGGATCGATCTTCGCGATTCGACAGCAAGAAGGCGATGACGAGGATGGCAAGGCAAAGGATCTGTTGCAGAGCGGACGGAAGCAGATTGCAGCAGGCTATATCTTGTATGGTCCGAGTACGATGCTGGTTTATTCGATCGGCAATGGTGTGCACTCATTCGTCCTTGATCCCAGCTTAGGCGAGTTCATTCTTGCAGATGAAAATATCAGAGTGCCCGATCACGGTCCGATCTACAGCGTGAATGAAGGCAACTTCTGGCAGTGGGAAGAATCGTACCGCGACTTTATTCGATATGTGCATCGGCATGAAGGGTATACCGCTCGGTACGGTGGCGCGCTGATTGGCGATTTTCACCGGATCTTGTACCAGGGAGGTGTGTTCCTTTATCCAGGAACAGGCAAACAGCCTCAAGGCAAATTGAGATTATTGTATGAAGCTGCACCGCTCGCCTTTTTGATCGAGCAAGCGGGCGGACGTGCCAGCACCGGAACCGAAGACATTCTTGATTTTGTGCCGGATAAGCTTCATGCCAGAGTTCCCTTGATTATTGGTAGTAAGGATGATGTCGCACTCGTCGAATCATTCGTGCAAGAGCGCATTCGAGAAAAGACCGTTTTAGGCAGTCGATAACACAGGAGCAGACCACAATGACGAACCATTTACTCGAAATCAAAGACTACGGGCAAAGTATCTGGATGGATAACTTAACCCGTGACTTGATCGTGTCCGGCGAACTCAAGCGCATGATCGACGATCGAGGTCTACGCGGCATCACTTCCAACCCGGCAATCTTTGAAAAAGCAATTAACGGAAACAAAATTTACGACGAAGATATCGAAGCCGGGATTCGAGCAGGTAAACCACTTCTCGACATCTACGAATCGCTGATTTTTGAAGACATTCGCAATGCGTGTGATATCTTCGCGGGAATCTATGAAGAATCTGGCGGATTGGATGGCTATGTAAGTATCGAAGTTCCACCGAACATTGCAAACGATACAGAAAAAACAATCTCCGAAGCTCGACGCTACTACAAAGAGATCGGTCGTCCGAATGTAATGATCAAGATTCCGGGAACTTCAGCGGGACTGCCTGCGGTGGAAACAGTGATCGCAGACGGGATTAATGTTAACGTGACGCTGCTTTTCTCAGTTCAAAGCTATGTAAATACTGCTTGGGCATACATTCGCGGACTCGAAAAACGAGCGGAAAAAGGCGAAGATATCAGCAAAATTGCTTCTGTTGCCAGCTTCTTTCTCAGCCGGATCGACATCAAGATCGATGAAATGATCGACGCGAAACTGACCAAGGGTGTGGACAGTTCGCCAGAAGAAGCGAAGCTCGTTGCAGTTAAGGGTAAAGTTGCGATCGCCAACGCAAAAATCGCTTACCAAGAGTACAAGAAGATCATTGCTGATCCCCGCTGGTTAGCGCTGAAGGAAAAAGGTGCAAACGTTCAGCGTCTACTCTGGGCAAGTACCAGCACCAAGAATCCTGACTACAGCGATGTGATGTATGTCGATGAGTTGATCGGTGCAGACACCGTGAATACCTTGCCACCGAATACAATCGAAGCTTGTGCGGATCACTGTGATGTGGCACCTCGGATTGATACCGGAGTCGAAGAAGCTTACACCTTGATCGAAAGCCTCAACGATCCCGATGTTGATATCAACTTGGCGCAAGTCATGACCGAACTGCTCGAAGAAGGCATCGATAAATTCATTCAGCCGTTCAATTCGCTGATGAGTTCGCTGCAAGAAAAGGTCGATCGACTAGCGAAAGTCTAGAAAACGCTGCGGAGATTAGACAAGCTCTACGGTGTGTTTTAGAACCTCTCGCTTCGTTTCCCTCCCGCCCCGGAATGAAATTCGGGGCTAACAGAACGAAGTCCACTGAAGGGGGCTAAAAGCCAAGATCAGCGTCTTCAGCCCGTTTCAACGGACTTCGCACCGTCAGCTCCGAATTCTATTCCGGGGGGGGTGAGCAACGTAGTCGGAACACCTCAAACCACACTCTAATCTCCGCTTTAAATTTCTTATCCTTCATCACATCCCTTATGGTTACTCTCTTACAAAATCCGCTCCGCGTTGGACTGCAACAACAACGGATGCCTGAACCGAACATCATTGTGTTCTTCGGCGCATCGGGTGACTTGACCAAACGGAAGCTTGTTCCCGCGCTCTATCACCTGAAGCGCGAACGCCGATTGCCGCCCGAATTAACGATCGTTGGAGTCGCCCGTCGCGAATGGAGCGATGACTATTTCCGCGACCAAATGCGCGAAGGAGTCGAAGAATTCTCCGATGGAGTCGGCTCTGATGCGTTGTGGCAAGATTTTGCACAAGGATTGTTCTATTGTCCGGGCGACATTGATAATCCTGAAAGCTATCAGAAGCTCAAAGAACGCTTAGAAGAAATTGACAAAAAACGTGGCACGAGAGGCAATCGCGTTTTTTATCTCTCAGTTGCACCGAAGTTCTTCCCTGAAGCGATTCAACAACTCGGCAACGCGGGAATGCTCAAAGACGATCAAAAAACGCGGCTGGTGATTGAGAAACCTTTCGGGCGCGATCTCAGTTCCGCTCAGAATCTCAACCGCGTCGTGAACAAGGTTTGTAAAGAGCATCAAGTTTACCGGATTGATCACTATCTTGGAAAAGAAACAGTTCAGAACTTATTAGTGTTCCGGTTTGGTAACGCTATCTTTGAACCCCTGTGGAATCGTCAATTTATTGATCACGTTCAAATTACGGTTGCAGAAACAGTCGGGGTTGAAGATCGTGCTGGATACTATGAAACTTCCGGAGCATTGCGCGACATGGTGCAAAACCATTTGATGCAACTGTTTTGTTTAACTGCAATGGAGCCGCCTAATTCACTCGATGCCGATAGTATTCGGACTGAGAAAGTGAAGATCATTCAAGCGACTCGACTCGCAGATGTGAACCGCATGGAAAATTCCGCCGTTCGGGGACAGTACAAAGCAGGCTGGATGAAAGGAAAACAAGTTCCCGGCTATCGAGAAGAACCGGGTGTAGACCCGAACTCGACCACTCCCACTTATGTCGCGATGAAGTTCCTGGTGGACAATTGGCGATGGCAAGGTGTTCCATTCTATTTACGGACGGGAAAGCGTCTACCCAAGAAAGTCAGTGAGATTGCGATTCAATTCCGCGATGTTCCGTATCTGATTTTTCAGTCTGCGGCAAAACAAGCGAATGCGAATGTGCTCGTGATGCGACTCCAGCCCAATGAAGGAATCGGAATGCGATTTGAAGTTAAAATGCCGGGAGCCGATTTGAGAACGCGATCGGTAGAAATGGACTTCAGTTACGGAAACTCGTTCGGCGTGACCGGGGGCGAAGCGTACGATCGCTTACTGCTCGACTGCATGATGGGCGACCAAACACTGTTTACCCGCTCGGATGAAGTGGAAGCCGCTTGGCGAGTGGTCACTCCTGCTCTCAGCGCTTGGGAAGCTCCCACTGATCCCAGTCTGGTTCCTCAATACGAAGCAGGAACCTGGGAACCTGACGAAGCTGAACACTTGATTAATCGTGATGGTCGCCGTTGGCGAAGACTTTAGTACCTTATTTAACCCCTTAACTCTCTTATGGCTCCCAAAAGCGCTCCACTCGTCTCACTCCAAGCTCCAAAAGATGTTTCGCTCAATGAGGTTGAACAGGAACTAAGTCAAATCTGGCAATCCTACAGCCCCAACGGTGGCGATGGATCGTCAATGGTGGCGACTCGTGCGACTACGTTCACTCTGGTCGTTTATGAACCAGAAGAAACCCAGAGATTGCTGGCGATGATGGGTTTTTATACGGGTCCAGTCGATGGCATTGATGGACCGAGAACAGAAGCTGCGATTCAAGCGGCTCAAGCTGCGTACAAATTATCGATCGATGGTAAATCCAGCCCCGAACTTCTCACCAAACTGCGCGAAGATTTAGCCAAACGCAAAGGTGAAACGGTTCAGGATCAAGATGCTCCTCGATATGCGTCCGATGCTGCGGGAAGCGGAATCGCGGATGTGGTTGCTAGCCAGAATCCTTGTCGAATTATTTCGCTGTTTCCCGTGGCAGGCGAAGATGAAGGCGTTTCGGCTCAAGTGTCCGCTTATTGTCCGATCAATAAAGCGAGTCAGGCAGCGTTAATCTGTTGTGAGTACATTACGCTCAAAGGAACGGAGCCTGCACTAGAGCGGGTGAGTGAGTTAATGTCTTCTTTATTGATTAGCGAACTGCCTCGGATTGTCTGGTGGAAGGGTACGCCTAATCTGGATCAAGACTTGTTTCAAAAATTGGCGAAGCTGTCGAATCAAGTGATTTTCGACTCCAACCGATTTACGGCAGATACTGAAGGCGATTTGCTGAAGTTGGCGACGCTGATTGAAGATGGTGTGCTGGTGACAGATTTGAACTGGCGACGGTTGGCGGCTTGGCAGGAACTCGCCGCAGAAGCGTTTGATGCACCGGGACGGAGAGAAGCGATCTGGGAAGTCGATCGAGTGGTGATCGATTACGAAAAAGGCAATCCCGCTCAAGCTCTGATGTATTTGGGATGGTTAGCAAGCCGTTTAGGATGGGAGCCAACTTCGCGCAAACGAGAAGATGATTTTTATGAGTTGCAGCGAGTGTATTTTACGGCGGCAAACGGACGCGAGATCGAAGTAGAACTTGCAGGAATTCCGACAGCGAATATTGGGGATGTTAAGGGTGACATGGTGAGCCTGAAATTGGATTCGACGAATTCACAGGCGGATTGCTGTACGGTGCTGTGTTCTGGAACGACGGGCTGTATGCGAATGGAAGCGGCTGGCGGTGCTCAGACTTGCAAGATCAATCAGGTAACTCCGCTGAATGATCAAAAGGCGGAAACGCTTCTAAGTGAGCAGCTTCAGCGCGTTGGTCAGGATGTTCTGTATGAAGAAAGCATGGCAGTGACCGCAAAGATCATTACACTGTGATCTGAGGTCTTGAGCCACGATTTATGGCGTTTGTGATTGCAGGGGAACGGAGTGGAGCGGGCAAAACAACGATTACGTTGGCGTTGTTGGCGGCTCTAAAACGAAGAGGAATTCAGGTTCGATCGTTTAAGGTCGGACCTGATTATATTGATCCGATGTTTCATCGCCATGTCACCGGTCAGGCTTGCTATAACCTTGACCCGATGCTGACTTCGGAAGACTATGTGCAGCAATGTTTTAGAGAGCGATCGGGAAATTGTGCGATCGTGGAAGGGGTGATGGGGCTGTTCGACGGAGCAGCGGGAAAAAAAGATTTTTCAAGTACGGCTCATGTGGCTCGATTGCTCGATTTGCCAATTTTATTGGTGGTCGATTGTAGTCGATTATCGAATTCGGTTGCGGCGATCGTGCATGGTTATCGATCGTTTGATTCCCGATTGAAATTTGCGGGTGTGGTTCTGAATCGGGTGGGTAGCGATCGACATTTAGAATTGCTCAAGGCGGCATTAGAAGACGTTCCGATTTTGGGTGTATTGCGGCGACAGGACGCAATCGAAATTCCCGATCGACATCTGGGATTGGTGCCAACCGATGAATTGCCGGGATTGAATGAATTAATCGATCGATTGGCGGGATTAGGTGAAACGGGTTTTGATTGGTCGAAAATTTCCGCGTTGTTGTCGTCGTCGAGTAGAGACGCAATTAATCGCGTCTCTACGACCGTTATCGGAAACACCGATCGACCCCGCATCGCGATCGCCCGTGATGCCGCATTCAATTTCTATTACCAAGACAATCTAGACCTCCTCGAACAATCCGGTGCGAGCCTAATCGAATGGAGTCCCCTCAACGATCCTTTTCCCGACCACATCGACGGTTTGTATCTCGGTGGCGGCTTTCCGGAAATGTTTGCAGCAACGCTGAGTGAAAATCAAACCACACGAAAAGCAATTCAAACTGCAATTCGATCGGGAATGCCAACTTATGCGGAATGCGGTGGATTAATGTATCTCAGCGAAAATATTGTTGATTTCTCCGGTGATACCTTTCCAATGGTCGGAGCAATTCCAACAACAACCGTAATGAGATCGCGGCTCACTCTCGGCTACCGTCACGGAATCGCGCTCGAAAATAGCCCGATCGTCACTCAAAATACGATCGTTCACGGGCACGAATTTCATCGATCGAGCACAACCACGCCTCCCGATCAACCTCTATTCCAATTTAAGGAAACCGATCAATTCGACGGTTGGTGTTCCTCAAATTTACACGCCTCGTATCTTCATCTTCACTGGGGCGCAACTCCCGAAATTCCGAAACGCTTTGTCGAACACTGCGCCAAATTCAAGCGCGATCGCTATCCTGAGAAAGAGTAGAACGTTTAACATTTAGACATGACTGGAACGATCGACCAAATTTCTCAACGGCTTGCCTCACTCGATCGCCAAATCGAGACAATGGGCGACACCTTCACCGAAACCTATCGCGGCTATCTGAAGCAGCTTGGACAAACCGTGAAGCAGCAGATCATCCTGTCATGCTATCGAATCTGTACCGAGAACTATCCCAAGCGATTTTTAGCCCTCTCAGTCAGCCAACGGCAAAAACTTCAAGAAGATATTCAACATTTAGCGCGTCAAACAGGAATCGATCTCAACGACTTACTTAAGCCGATCGAGCAAACCCGAATCGAGCCAGAACCGGAAGACTTCCCCGACGAACTCGAAGAACTCCTTTCCGAAACCGAGCTAGAATTGCCGGATGAACCGAGTTTGACCCCGCTCGAAGCGTTGACAATTTGGCAAGAACAATTAGAGCGCTCAATTACCAGAACGCTCAAATCGACGAACGGTAACGCCAATCGATTATTACAGGAAGCCGCAATCTTACCCAAGCGAATCCCTCAAGCGGTTCTGGATGCGGCAGCGAAAGCAGAAGGAAACGATTCGGGCGCAGCGAACTTACTCAATGTTTTAGTAAGCGCTTCTGAGAAGTCCACTGACGCTGATGCCCCCCCTCCCGCGATTACCGCCCTGATGCACGTTGTCGCGGTCAATCTGCGTTTGTCTGAGATTGAATTCAACGATCCAGGTGTCTCAAACTGGCGCGGCAAACTGCGGGAACTCAAGCAACAATTCCAAGCACTCGCAAAAGATTATCAGAAGAAACGGCGCGAACAATCGATCGCTGAAGCCCAACTCGCCTGGAAATCTACCTGGATCAAAGACGAAGCCTGATTCTTTCGAGCTATGCCAAATTTCCCCGCCCCGCCTATCCTAGAAACAGGAAAAATAAGAGGGAACGCAAGGTGGCGAACCAGAAAATCAAACTAGCCGCGATCGGCGATATTCACGATCGATGGGAACCGGAAGACGAAGCAGCGTTGCGGTTTCTCGGTGTCGATCTGGCGCTATTCGTCGGTGACTTTGGCAATGAATCGGTGAATATCGTCAAATTGGTTGCTGAAATGCAGATTCCGAAAGCGGCAATCATGGGCAATCACGACGCTTGGTATAGTGCAACCGATTGGGGAAGAAGTAAATGCCCTTACGATCGCACCAAAGAAGATCGGGTGCAGCAACAATTAGATTTACTCGGTGATGCTCATGTCGGATATGGCAAATTAGATTTCCCGAACCTAAACTTAAGCGTTGTGGGTAGTCGTCCGTTTAGCTGGGGTGGCTCTGGCTGGAAGAATGAGCGATTTTACCGAGAACGCTACGGAGTTCATAGCTTAGATGAATCGGTTGATAAAATTCTCGATGCTGTAGATCAAACAGAAACGAATACTATTATCTTCATCGGTCATAATGGCGCGACCGGAATGGGCGATAAGGCAGAAGATCCTTGCGGCAAAGACTGGCAACCGATCGGAGGCGATCACGGTGATCCAGATTTTGCTCAAGCGATCGAGCAAACCCGCGATCGTGGAAAATCTATTCCTCTGACGGTTTTCGGTCACATGCACCACAGTTTGAGACACACGAAAACTGAATTGCGCCGCCCGATTCACGTCGATGCTGCGGGAACGGTTCACCTAAATGCCGCACGAGTTCCGAGAATCATTGAGGAGAATGGCGATCGCTTACGAAATTTCTCGATCATCACGCTGGAAAATGGTGCCGTAACTGAAATTTCTTTGATTTGGTTGAATCAAGACTTCAAAACGGTATCCGAAGAAAATTTGTATCGAGTGCAGGCAGAAGCGATCGCGTAAATCCCCGATTTGTCATACCGTCCCAACAATCGTGAAGACGCAAACACCGAAGGTGCAGCAAAGCTCCTAATCGCGTCTTTACAATCGTTGGCGCAAGATCTTTGCGGAATTTTTCCCAAATTTCTTAATTATGTTTTAAGATTCATAGGAACGCATAAGAGAGGCTTCGATCACATAAGAGAGGCTCCAAACTCGATCGCTCTAAACTTCGGAGGTAGATGAGATGGACTACGGATGCTCTTTGGTAGAAGCAGCAAGACGACTTCAAGTCGATCAAGCTACCGTTCTGATGGCAATGCAGCGAGGCGCAATTCCGACGCGATATCAGAATGGTCGTCCAGTCGTGACTTCCAACGCCCTTGCAGAATACAAAGCGCGATCGAGAAGGTAAGTCCCTCAGCATTACAAAATATGAAGCGGTATCTTAAGGTTTCTAACAAACCGTAGCGCGATTCGCGAAGAAACGTAATGCTCTGAATAAGCATAATATTGGGTTTGTTAATCCGTCTCATAACAAAACCCAATTTCCCCCTGTCATCATCTCATCCTGCCAGTTCACCTGTGGTGTGTAGTTTTGTCTGACTTCACATCAGAGGCAATTTTTCCGCCGAACGCGATTCATGACCCAGTTAGTACGAGAACCGGACAGGGTAGAGCCATTATCTCCTCTTGATCCGGAGAATTTATCTGACCCGTTGCCCTTATCTTTTTCTGAAGAATTCGACGATGCCCATGCTCTAGAGTCTTTGCATCGTGGACGCTTGATGATCTTTATTGACGGCGCGAATTTGTTCTATGCCGCGTCTCAGATGGGCGTTGAAATCGATTATGCGAAACTTCTGCACTATTTTCAGCAGCAAAGTACGCTGGTCTATGCGTTCTTTTATACCGGAGTTGATCCAGCCAACGTGCGGCAACAAGCGTTTCTCACTTGGATGCGGCGAAATGGCTATCGAGTCGTCACCAAAGATGTCATTCTTAATTCTTCTGGCTCAAAGCGAGTAAGCCGAATGAATGTCGAAATTGCAGTCGATATGATGCGATTTGCAAAAGATTGTGATACTGAAGTGCTGCTGAGCGGCGATGGAGATTTAGCATATGCGGTGAGTGCCGTTTCTTATGTGGGGGCAAAAGTCGAAGTGATTGCACTTCGATCGATGACCCACGAAAATCTCACGAAAGCAGCAGATAGTTTCATCGATTTATTTTCGATTCGAGAAGAGATCCAAAAAGCACCAAGACATTAACTCCTGAGAGAGAGGAAGGGTACCTCTTAGCCTGGTTAAAGTTCAATCATTTGACCTATGGCTGACGTTACACAAGTTCGGATTGAGCGATCGACAATTCTTTCCCAGCGCTTCGTATTAGCGGGAATTTTGCTCGGAATGGGATTTGCCGGATTTTTTGATGGAATTTTTCTACATCAGATCATGCAGTGGCATCACATGTTGAGCAGTGTGCGCCCGATGAAGAATATGACCGATGTGAAAGTGCATTCGGTTGCCGATGGATTATTTCACGCGGCGGATTATGGAATGACGATCGTGGGTGTTTCCTTACTTTGGCGATCGCATCTTGCCGATGAGTTACCCAAAGCAACTCAACCTTTTCTGGGTTTAATCATCCTTGGGGCAGGATTATTTAATACTTTTGAAGGCATTATTGATCACGAAATTTTGGGCATTCATCACGTTCATTCTGGTGCTCATTATATGCTTTGGGATCTGGCATTTCTAGCATTTGGAATTAGCTTGATCATTACCGGATATAAATTAATTGAGCGATGGAAAAACGCTCAGGAATCTATGCCTTGAGGGTTCAACTATAGGATGATTCAACTAATAGTTTGGGTCGCTACAAAGGAGAGGTTCGGGATGAATTGAATTGCTCTACACCGAGCATTTTGAACACTCTTTTTTGAAGGAATCTCATGTTTTTACACAAGAAGCGTTTACAGTACTTTACTCCTCCAACTAAGCCCGATCCAATTTTTGCAAAACGACTGCAAGAATTAATCGGCGGCTCGATGGGCGAAATGACCGTGATGATGCAGTACTTATTCCAAGGCTGGAACTGTCGCGGTCCGGCAAAATATCGCGATATGCTGCTCGACATTGGGACTGAAGAAATCGGTCACGTTGAAATGTTGGCAACGATGGTCGCCCATCTTCTGGACAAAGCACCTGTTCAAATGCAGGAAAAAGGTGCAGAAGATCCGGTGGTCGGTGCGGTCATGGGTGGAACCAATCCTAGAGACGTGATTTTCGCTGCGATGAACCCGCAGCACGAAATCGTATCGGGTGGCGGTGCAATGCCTGCGGATAGCGTCGGATTTCCTTGGAACGGTCGCTTTATCGTGGCAAGCGGTAACTTGCTGGCAGACTTCCGTTCTAACCTGCACGCGGAATCTCAAGGTTTGATCCAGGCAGTTCGCGCTTATGAAATGACCGATGATCCCGGTGTGAGAGATCACCTAAGCTTTATGATTGCTCGTGATACGATGCACCAAAATCAGTGGTTAGCCGCGATCGAACAACTCAAGGATGACGGATTTGAAGAAACCGTTACGCCGAAGATTGCCTACGAATACGGTAAGAAAGAGTACGCTTACCAATTCTGGAACAACTCTGAAGGCGAGGACAGCGCTGAAGGTCGTTGGGCAAAAGGACCTTCGATGGACGGTAAAGGCGAGTTCGAGTACATCGCGAATCCTGAAGCGATTGGTCCCCTTCCGAATCTGCCGCAGCCTGATCCGCGTCTACATGGCACGGCAGCAAGTCCGGCAATGGCGAAAACTAGCGACAACCCGATCAAGAACGTTGTGGATGGCGTGAAGGATGCCGTGAACGACTTGACCAAAGGCTAATTCTCGATCGATTGTAATTCCTCACCCTACTTCGCTGATTGGCGGGGTAGGGTTTCATTGTGAACTAAAATGAAGAAGTCCGACTGTCGAATTGCTCAGAGAGAAGAACACTGTGTCTCATACGATCGTTACGAATACCTGTGAAGGAGTCGCGGACTGCGTGGATGCCTGTCCGGTCGCCTGCATTCACGAAGGTCCTGGAAAAAACACCAAAGGAACGGATTGGTACTGGATTGATTTTTCGACCTGTATCGATTGCGGCATTTGTCTGCAAGTGTGTCCGGTCGAAGGCGCGATCGTTCCCGAAGAGCGCCCTGAATTGCAATCTACTCCGACGTGATGTGCTGAAAATCTAATCGTTTTCTAAAGGGGGGCTTTGCACCCTTTTTTTTGTTGCTAGTATGAGTCACACGTATTCCACAAGGATGAATCATAGTGATGCTCGAATTGGCGACTACTCTACAAGGTCAAACGATTCAAAATCGAGTGCGCGAAGTTGGAATCAATCCCAATCACTGGTATGCCGTTTCTTGGGCGCACGATCTAAAACCCCAAAAAATTCTGCCGATTCGCATCTGGCATCAATCCATTGCTCTCTATCGCGATTCTAAAAATCAAATTCAAGCTGTCGAAAATGTTTGCCCCCATAAGGGTGTCGCGATGGATAAGGGCAAAGTTCAAGGAGATGCGATCGTCTGTGGTTATCACGGCTGGGAATTCAACGGACAAGGAGACTGTGTGGGAATTCCTTACTGGAGTGAAGGACAGAAACTTCCTTGTGCCAAACTGCGGAGCTATCCGGTTCAGGAGAAGTATGGATTGATCTGGCTATTTCCTGGCGATCGCAATTTTGCTGAGGTGAATTCAATTCCTGACATTCCCGAATACGATGATCCACGCTGTTTTATGGTTCCGATCGGGGCGGAGTTCAAAGCTCATTTCTCGATTTGCAATGAAAACACAATGGATGTGTTTCACGGCTATTTGCATCAAAATCTTCAAGGTTGGTTTGATCCAGTTTTGATCAAACTGCGAGAAACAGAAGATTCAGTCGCTGCAGAATATCGAGTGTCTTACAAAGGCATTTTGACGAAGTTCCTCGGACTGAGTGAATCGGGCGGGATGACGACAAAAACGATCTCAGTCGATTATCAATATCCGAACTACGTCAATAAGCTAGAAGGGATATCAGCACTGTATTTGATGCGATTGCCCATCTCTGAAACGGAAAGTCGATCGTTTGCAATGTTATTCTTGCGACTTCCGATTCCGGTTTGGTTACTCAATTCGCTGCGCCGCCCTTTGCAGCCTCTCGTCTTACATTTACTTTTCTTGCCGTTCCTGCATCAAGACATTGAAATGATCGAAAGTGAGCAAGAAAACTATCTGAAGAATCCACAGCGGCGATACGTTGAAGTGAATCCGGCGATTATTGCGGTGCAGCGGTTAATTGTCAAACAGTTCGATCGCTATCAACAAACGCTTCAACATCCAGAATTGCGCGATCGAGAACGGTCAGCTTCGATCGGATAATGAAAGTGATGCAACCGTTCTAAGATATGGCAACGATTTGGGAACTCGATTATTATTCGCGTCCGATTCTAGATGAGCAAAATAAAAAGATTTGGGAAGTCGTGATTTGCGAAAGTCCAACGACTGTAGAGGTTCAGCCAGAAACATTATTTCGATTTTCTAAATATTGTCCGAGTACTGAAGTCAATTCAGGCTGGTTAAAAGATGCGATCGAGTCCGCGATTTCTGAGGCTCCGAATCCGCCCGATAAGATTCGCTTCTTTCGCCAGGCAATGAACAACATGATTACGACCGCTTGCAAAGGTTTAGACGTGCCTGCTGTCCTCAGTCGTCGAACCTTTGCGCTCAGTGCTTGGCTACAAGACCGCGCCCAAAATGTGTACCCGCAAGAACCGGGATATCAGCCTTCGCTCAATCCTTCGGTCGTCTTTCCAGTGTTGCCGCCGCAAGTTCTACCCGAAGCGTTAGAGGGGCAAAAATGGACGTTTGCGACTTTGCCGCTAGAGGCACTTCAGGAAATGGGCGAATGGTCGATCGACTTCGGGGAAGCGTTCCCGTTAAGTTTGACCGAGCTTGAACCCGATGCGCCTGTTCCAGGGTTAATCATCTTCTCAAAGCGGGCGACCGCAATGGCGGCTTGGATGTCAGGATTAGAGATTGCTGCGGTGAAGTATGATCTGGCGTTACCGAATCGATTGCTGCTAGAAACAGGAGTCAACGATCGATGGTTTCTCACGACGCTCGATAAAAAAGCAATTCCAGAAACACAACAGTTTGAAGAGGCAAAAACGCGATCGAATCAGGTGCATTTTCTAGCGATTCAAGAAAGCCCAGAGGTAGAGGCGTTTGCGGGTTTTTGGTTAATGCGAGATATGCCGTTCTAAACCTGTAATTCATGGGTCAGACGGATTGAATCATCGTTTTATCACAATTTTTCTTTTTTCATTGCAAAGTTGATCGATGCGATGAAAATCGCTCTACATTAGCAAACGGGACATCTGAAGTTTGTAGCGGTAACTGCCATCTCTAACTTAAGTCAGTTGCAGCAACTCAGGTATCGTCGTACATCTCGATCGAGAAGATTTATTCTTAGTACACCTATGAGACACCAAGCATTGACTTTACCGAATTGGCGGCGTGCGGCGGTTGCGATGATGTTAGCGATCGCGCTTTTCATCTCTGGCTGTCAGCAGCAAGCAGAGTCGCGTTTTGCCGACGCGCAGAAAGAAAGTAATAAGCCCGGAGTGGTTGCCGTTGCCAAAGATGCGACGCAGGGCAGCCAGTTTAACAAGTACTTCCCCAAACCTGGCTCTGGATATGAGCGGGTCTTTTCTCAAGAGAAGAAAGGATTTGCTGAAGCGAAATTGAAGCGAGACGGAAAAGAACTGGCGATGCTCTCGATTAACGATACGTCTAGCTTGCCTGCGGCAGCAGCGAAGTATCAGAACACAACTGAGAAAATCAACGGCTTCCCGGCGATGACGATGGGCAATACTCAGACGGGCGTTTTGGTCGGGAAATATCAAGTGAAAGTGCTGTCCCGCGATCCATCCTTTACCAAAGAAGACCGGGAGCAATGGCTTTCTAAATTTGATCTCAGGGGACTGTCACAGCTTAAGGGCTAACGTGAATTTAAGGTGTTTGTTCATTGCGCTCACCCGCCCCGGAATGAATTCGGGGCTGACAGTGCGAAGTCCGTTGAAACGGACTGAAAACGCGCAACTGGGCTTTTAGTCCCCTTTAGTGAACTTCGTTCGACTAGCCCCGAATTCCATTCCGCGGCGGGACATTGCGATCGACGACAGTTTTGATGTTGCGATCGACGACGGTTTTGATCTTGTGATCGACGATTGCCTGGACAACAAGCTTGAAGCCTCTAAATTCAAAAACCCTAGCTAATCTGAGCCAATTCCGAACTATATCAATCAAAAGGATTTTTCATGAGTAAACCCATTTTTGAACTGGTAGACGAACTTCCAACCGGGGGCACGACCGTCAAAGCACTCCACACGCTTGACTTTATCGTTCCTGGACAATGGCAAAATCTTACCGGATTTACGAACACGGTTCGTGCCGTTACGGGCGAAACCGATGAAAGCTTGATTCAAGCGATCGGAGAACGCGCCGTCTACCTCTACAACGACGAATCCCAGGGCTATCAGCGTGCCATGTGGCTTTATCAAACTGTGGATAATGCTGCCAGTGCCCTTGGAACGGCGGCTCTTGCCAACAAAGTTGGACAAGACATCTCGTTTCTCGGATTCCTGAGCAATCTCACTCCAAAACCGGAGAAACTCCAAAGCCTTGATCTTTGCGTCAAGCTCGTGGTGGAACTGGTCGCGTTTTGTCAGATTAACGGCATTCCGGGTGACAGTATCGGTGACTTCCTCGCGGCGCTAGGGGACTACAGCGGCGAATCGTTGATGCGGATGGCAGCATTGGTCAGCTTTGATGGATTGATTCCATTGGGCGGCGATTTTATTCAGAAAGGCTTATCGACAATTAGCCAAACCACTCCACAGGAATTAGAGAAAAATCAGTCGTTCAAGAGCGTCAAACCGTTGATTCCGGGAGGCGATTCGGCTGGACAGTTGAACTTTATCGGTCAGAGCTTTGATTCGGTGAAAGGCTGGATGGGCGATTTCGTATCTTCGCGGAATTTAACGCAGCAGACATTACTCGATCGCGTTCGCGGTGTCGTCGATGTTTCGGCGGATAAACTTGATTATGTTGGCGCATTCCTTGACGTGGCAGTGAAGTACTACACGCACACGGGAACGCAAACGCTCGCTCGTCGTCTCGTAGAACGGGCAGTCGCAGAAATCTAAGAGCGGCAAACTCTGAGGAAAGAGCGATCGTGCTGAGGGTGCGATCGCTTTTTTTTTCGATTTCAAAGAGTCCTGATAAGCTGTTAACACGTCTTTTTTTCGAGACAAACCGATCTAAATTCCGCTCTGATGAGCGAAATTCATCATCGGCAAATATACTGTTGAGTCAGAAGCAAATTGCGAACGTCAAGCAGGTGAGAGGAGTAAACTGTGCAAGTTGTTAAGGAATACGTGCGGCGTTGGTATGAAAGTGAACTCGACCCGGATGAGTATCTCTGTCATCAGCGCCAGGGGAATATGGTGGAGATTGAGGAGGCTGAAACGGGGACGCGGCGCACTGTTCTTACTTTTTGCACAAACGATGTTCTGGGGTTGACCCAAAACGAGTCGGTGAAACAAGCCGCGATCGATTCAATTTTTCAGTACGGCACTTCTAATAGTTCGACTTCCGTTTTAAGTGGTCGCATTGATCTACACCGTCAATTGGAAGACGAAGTTTCAAAATTCAAGCATCTTCCTCATACGCAACTGTTTCTAAATGCCTGGATGGGAATGCAGGCATTGATGGATGCGTTCTGTCATTTGGCGATTCCGATTCCGGGATTCGAGCATACTCGCGAAACGTTGATTATGACCGATGTGCTGAATCACGGCTGTATCGTGTCGGCACTCGCCCATGCGGGGACGCGATCGGGGAAATTGTTCGGCTATAGTCCGAGAGTGCGGGTGAAAGCGTATCGTCACTGCGACATGGAAGATTTGGCGCGGAAGTTGAAGCGGTATGTGCATCCGGGCGATCGGGTGATGGTCGTGTCCGATGCGGTGTTTTCGATGGACGGGGACATTGCACCCTTGCCGGAGATGATCGAAATTTTGTCGAATTATCCGGATAGTACGTTGGTGATGGATGAAGCGCACGCAACAGGCGCGATCGGGTCAACGGGACGCGGCATTTACGAGCATTTCGGACTGAAGCCGCAAGACGCGATCGATCGGGGGATTAATCCGCTAATTCTTTCGACTTTTGCGAAATTTGGTGCATCGGTGGGGGCGGCAATTAGTACGCATGTGGCGGAATTAAAACCATTATTGAACTGTTCACCGACTTCGATCGGAACTTGTTCTTTGGCTCCGCCTTTGACCGCTGCGGCGTTACAGAGTTTCCGTACGGTGCAGCAACATCCAGAATTGGTGTCGCGGTTGCAGGAAAGTACGCGATATTTACGATCGCGGTTGGCGGCTCAGGGATTTGAAGCGATCGGGGAAACGAATGTGGTTCCGGTGTTGCTTCCGACCGAGCTAAATCCGAAGGTTTATGCACGAGAATTGATGGAATTGGGGATTTGGGTGTCTCCGATCTGGTTTATTGCTAAGCCTCGAATTCGGATTACCGTGAACGCGCTGCATACCCGTGAAGAGATGGATTGTCTGGTTGCGGCAATGGTGAAGGTGCGCGAACTGATGTACAAAGAGGAAGCCGCGACGATTAGTGCGTAAATTTGGGCAATCAATCTGGGCGGGTTTGTTCGGTGATCGATCGTGCGACGGGTTGAACCAACGATCAATGATGCGTTCACCCGGTAACCGTAGAGACGCGATTAATCGTGTCTCTACATGTTTTGCGATCGACGACAATTCAACGATCGCAACCCCCGCAATTAACACACGCCGAAAATAATTCCACCGATCCCTGACACAAAAGCAGCGATCGCCATCAAACTTTGAGCCAGAGCCTACCATCCATGCAATTGGGCTTTATCATTTTGTCTTATGTCGGCATCGTTGCTTGGATTTATTTCAATGTCTCAGTGGTTAGAACATTCTGCACAAGTCGAAGTGGAAGCATCGATCGAGAAAGTTTGGGGTCTGTGGTCAGATCTCGAACAGATGCCAAACTGGATGAACTGGATTGCTTCGGTGAAAATATCTGAAGAACAGCCAGAACTCTCGCGCTGGACACTCAGTACGGGCGGGTTGCAATTTAGCTGGCAATCTCGACTCACAAAGATTATTCCGAATCAAATCATTCAGTGGGAATCGGTTAGCGGATTGCCTAATCGAGGCGCGATTCGATTTTATGATCGCGCAACCGAAGGCAGCATTGTCAAAATGACGATCGCGTACGCAGTTCCTGAACTGTTAGCGAAAATCATGAACAATTCAATGGTCGATCGCTTTGTGCAGTCCAATATTCGAGCAGACCTCGATCGATTTCGTGACTATGCAGACAAAGCTGTCTAGAGAGCAATTTACTGAGGAAGCCGATGACGTGACTCGAACACGCGACCTGATCATTACGAATGACCTGCTCTACCAACTGAGCTACATCGGCGGGAAAGCCTTAGACAGTATAGCAAGTTCTCGATCGCACGATCACATCATTTGCACAAAATTCCGCCTCATGACACGATCGAGAAAACTTTAATCCTTCCCATGAGCCAACAATCTGAACGCCTCCGACAATCTGACCCCGAAAAATACGCCCGCCTCAAAGCCGAAGCCGCTGCACCCTATCGGGGATTGAGAAAATTTATCTACATTGCCTTTGGTGGATCGGGCGCGATCGGAGCGTTGGTGTTCTTTGCTCAAACGATCGTCGGACGAGATTTAGAAACCGCAGTACCAAATTTAGCCCTACAAGTTGGATTGGTCGCGCTCATGGTGTGGCTATTTCGGATCGACAACCAAAAGACCCGCTAGACACGTCCAACGGGTCTAATCGAACTTATCGCGCTCCTACTACGTAAGGAGACGGAATTGCCTGAGCTTTTCCTTGAGCCACTAGCGCTTGATAGATAAACGCTGCCACTTCCGCACGAGTTGCTTCTCGACCTGGATTAAGCTGTCCGACCGTCGGGTAGTTCACCACAATTTGACGCTGGGTTGCAGCCGCGATCGGACTTGTCGCCCAACTCGGAATCGAAGCCGCATCTTGGAAGCGAGACAGCTCACTCGCATTGCCTGCACCATACTGCAACCCATTCGACAGAGCAACTAAGGCTTGAACTTTCGGAATCCGCTGATCCGGGCGGAATACACCACCAGGAAAACCTGCCATAAAGCCAGCACGAGACGCGGTTTGAATGGCTCCAAAGCCCCAGAAATTACTCCGAACATCTGTGAAATTCACGGCTGGATTTCGGGGAGCTGGAGAAAAGGCTTTTGCCACGATCGTCGCAAACTGAGCACGAGTCACCGGATCATTCGGCTTAAAGGTGCCATCTGGGAAGCCTGTGATAATCGCTTGAGACGCTAAGGCTTGAATATACTGTTGTGCCCAATGTCCCTGAATATCTGAGAATGCCGTATTGGTTCCACCCGCAACGAAATTGATTCGACCTGCGATTTTCTTTGGATCAATATTGTTGCCAACGGCTTGAAAGATGTTGCTTGTGATGTTGTTGACATCGACACCTTTAAGTTTGGCATCTCGACCATTGTTGCGAATCGTATTATTTCCCAAGCTATCTGCTGTTCCCAAATCGGGGAATGAACTATCTCGTGCCACAATGCCATCGCCCTGACTATCGGTGATGACATTGTTGCGAAGGATCGGGCGAGTCGAACCACTCATGTAAATGCCTGCGGTGTTTTGAGTGATTTGATTGCCTTCGAGTCGGGGAATCGAATTGCCGCCGAGCGCTAGTCCAAATCCAGTGTTATTAAAAACATTGTTCCGAATCAGACCGCGTGCACCGCTGGTAATTGAGATGCCGTTACCGGAATTTTTGACAAAGACGCTATCTGCCACGATCGGGTTTGAGTTTCCGGTTGCGAAAATACCTTCGCGATTGTTGTTTGTAAAAGTACTATTGGCGATGGTGCAGTCTACGTCTTCGACCCAGATCCCGGTACCCCGTGTCACCGTATTCGTGACAGTGACTCCGCGAATTTCGCTGCCGTTCGCGGCTCGAATGGCTGCATTTTGTTGACCAAAGGTTTTACTTGAAGTAGCGCCACTGCCTTGAATTACGACGTTTGCGCCTTTGCTGTTTTCGTCGCCGCGCAAAATTACGCCAGGTTGCATCACGATCGGGAATTGTTCCCCGCTTTGCTGCGTGTAGTTTCCAGGAGCTAGTTGAATCACAGTTCCAGCATTCGCTTGCTGCATTGCAAATGTGATCGTGCGGAACGGTGCCGCATCGGTTCTACCCGCCGTAGCTTGATCGCTCCCAGCGTTGGGATTGACGTATAGAATCGAAGTCACCGCTGGCGGTGCGGGCGTGGTCGGGGTCGGAAGCTGACTCGGTACCTGAGCCTGAGTGATTAGGGGGGCGCTAAAGGCGCAGAGTGCGAGTAGTCCTAACTGAACAGGAACGATCGCGCGAATCAGAAATGTTTTGCGGGTGCGAACCATAAGTCCTCTCATCTGGGAGTGGTGAATGCAAGCGGTGTATCTTATGGGGGATGACAAGCAAAGGTAGATGCAGGTTCCCCGATTCGTAAGCTATTGCAATATACATAACCTCACGAAAATTGGCGCAGTCTTGCATCGTCAGGATTTTACAAAATTATGAGATTTTAGCGATCGCGCTTCTTCAGATAGTCGTTTCTCTTCGGTTTTCCGAGATACTGAAAAAGGCGACAGTCAACAGTGAGAGTCACTATGCTATCGAAAGGATTTGAAATTGAAGTCTATACCGGGACACCGCAAGGCGATATCGTCGGACTGTCGGATCAGATTGTGGCGGCGCTTGATGGGTTTGTGCGTGAACCGGATAGCCGCAATGTTGAGTATACGACTCCGCCTTGTTTTCGGTATGAGCGATCGCTGTGTGATTTAGTCACGCCGCGCCTAAAATTGCGTCAATTTCTCAAGTCGAAAGGGGACTATACGCTGATTCCAGGGAGTACGCTACCGCTGAAAGGACAGGGCGATCGCTTTTGGCGGTCTGATCCTGCAAATCCCTATCACGATTATATTGAGAATACTTACGGTACAAAAGTTGTGACTGCCAGCGTTCACATTAATGTTGGAATTAGTGATCCAGAAATATTAATGCGGGCGTGTCGGTTAGTGCGAGTGGAAGCGCCTTTATATTTGGCTTTAAGTGCTGCTTCTCCGATGTTTAATGGTGAGATGACCGGGTATCATTCGACCCGCTGGGGACTGTTTCCGAAAACGCCTGCTCACGTTCCATTATTTGAGAGTCATGGTCACTATATTCGCTGGACAGAAGAGCAGATCGAGAAAGGCACCATGCAGAATGTTCGCCATCTCTGGTCTTCGGTGCGTCCGAACGGCGATCGACGACCCTACAATTTGAATCGATTGGAATTGCGAATTTGTGATTTAGTTTCTGACCCGATCGCGCTTTTAGCGATCACTGCACTTTTAGAGGCTCGATTGCACCAAGTCATTGAAGATCCAAGCCTCGATCCATTACATCTGAGTCAATTAAGCGCTGAGGATTTGGTCGAGATTACCGATGAAAATGAAGCTGCTGCGTCTCGATCGAGTCTTGACGCTGAACTGAGACATTGGAAAGATGGGCAGACGATTCTAGCGCGAGATTGGATTGAGCGGCTTTATGCAGAAATGTTTGGGATTGCGAAAAAACAAGGATTTAGCTGTTTTCTGTTGCCCGTGAAGAAGATTCTGCGCGAAGGGAATGAGGCGCAACGCTGGATTAAATTGAGCGAACAAGGGTCAGATAATCGCGAAATTTTGATGCGATCGATTGAGGCGATGCAAGTCCGCGAAGGAGAATTAGAAGGACAGATTTGTCGATCGTTGGTGGCGTGAAAATTATTCCGGCAAAGATCGGGTTGGTGTGGCAACTTAAGAGCATATTTGAAAACTCTCTGTTCGTTGCCAAATCCCGCCCTGAAATGGAATTTCGGGCTAATCGGCGAAAGTCCTTTGCCAAGGACTAAGAACCCGAAAATGGCTCTTAGTCTACTTCAGCAGACTTTCTACGGTTAGCCCGAAATTCATTTCAGGGCGAGAGATAAACGGGAGCGAAAAGATTTCTTACAGATTTCTAATTCGTCAATTCCTGCATCCATCGTGTCACCTGCGATCGCAATCGTTTGACGGTGATATCTGACTCCGAAGTCCGATCTAATGCCCGACGATAATCCGCGATCGCATAATTCCAATCTCCGGCTAAATGATGCGCTCGACCCCGCGCCCCGTAGATGTGAGCCTCTAGCGCAGGATTGTCATCTAAACTCGGGGATAGTAATTCTTTGATTTGCAGTGCGTGTTCAAAATTATCGATCGCTTCTCCGTACATTTCGAGATCGCGATAGGTAATCCCCTGATTCACCCAAGCGCGAACGTTTGTCGGATCAAGATCGATCGCCATTTCATAATCCTCGATCGCTTCCATTAGCTGCCCTTGAGCCGCGTAATAGTTCGCTCGATTGTTGTAGGCACTGGCTAATTTTGGATTCAGGTAAATCGCTGCGTTATAGTCCTCGATCGCCGCTTCTAAATGTCCACATTGGTAGTGAACCAAGCCGCGATTGTTGTAATCGGTTGCATTTTCGGGATTGCGATCGATCAAAATCGTTAAACCCGCGATCGCCTCAAGATAATTTCCTTGTTTAGCATCGGATAGAGATTGTTGCCGGAGCAGACGATCTTGAGCAGCGGGATCAAGCCAAACCGTTTGGCGTTGAGACAGCTTGGAAGAGCGATCGACTTTTGCAGCACGGCGGCGACTTGCTGTAGGAAGTCCGCCGATCGTTGCTTTTGATTTTGATGTATTGCCGTCTAAAAAAGTCCGAGCGTTCATACCATCCTCACCATGTCTATGAACTAAATTACCGACTCGCTCACCAGATGTTTTCTGTCTCAGTGCCATAACTAAATACGTCCACAGTCTGATCTTGGATTTGCGGATTGCTTACAGGTGACTCGCCTCGAATTTTAGGCGCTAGTCATTCCTACACAAACGGCGGATTCCATTTCTGAAACGAGAAAGTTTCTACACCTCAAAACATCCGAAATCTAAGACACCACAGGGAAAGCGATCGTTCACACAACTCCGAGGCTTTGCGGAAACTTCGCACCAACTTCGCACAATCTTAAAGTTCCCGCCCCGTGTAAATACGAACAGGTATTTTCCGAATACCTTTTCTGTAGAAATACTGAAACATTAGGGTTTATGCCAAATTTCAGAGTGTCCTAAGTTGCCTTACCCAGTATCAAACGGATCGAAGCTGCGGGAAAACCACCAGAGCAAAGCTTTTGTACTACTAGAACACTGAGGCTTTCAGCGATAATGCAAGAGAGTTAGATTTGCTCGATCGTGCTTTCACGGCAGCTTGAAAGACTGGACTTTCAGATGAATTCAAGATGAAGTTGGGTACGTTAGGGTTGACACTAGCTCGAACAGTTCTGGAGTTTTGATCGCACTTCAGGGTGCAGTGGGTCGATTTTCTCAAATCGTCCAGTTAATGAAGCGATCGCATGAAAACTGATGGCGTAGGGTTGGAGAGAAACGATTTATGAAAGCCATGATTCTGGCGGCAGGGAAGGGTACACGAGTTCGACCGATCACGTATACGATTCCCAAGCCGATGATTCCGATCCTGCAAAAGCCCGTGATGGAGTTTTTGCTGGAGTTGCTGCGTCAACACGGCTTTGACGAGATCATGGTCAATGTCAGCCACTTGGCAAATGAAATCGAAAGCTACTTCAAGGATGGGCAACGTTTCGGAGTCCAGATTGGCTATTCGTTTGAAGGTCGGATCGTCGATGGTGATTTGGTCGGGGAAGCGGTGGGTTCTGCGGGTGGGATGAAGCGGATTCAGGATTTTTCGCCGTTTTTCGATGATACGTTTGTCGTGCTGTGCGGAGATGCGCTGATTGATTTGGATTTGACCGCAGCGGTGAAATGGCACCGGGAAAAGGGGTCGATCGCGACTGTGATTATGAAGACGGTCGATCGCTCTGAGGTGTCGAGCTACGGGGTCGTTGTGACTGACGAAGATGGTAAGATTCAGGCGTTTCAGGAGAAGCCATCGATCGAAGAAGCGCTCAGCACCAATATCAACACGGGGATCTATATTTTTGAACCCGAAGTGCTTAACTATGTGCCGTCGGGGGTTGAGTTTGATATCGGCAGCCAACTGTTTCCCAAACTGGTCGAAATGGGTGCGCCGTTCTATGGATTGCCGATGGACTTTGAGTGGGTGGATATTGGGAAAGTTCCGGACTACTGGCAAGCGGTTCGCGGTGTGCTGAATGGCGATGTTAAAAACGTTTCGATTCCGGGGCGCGAAGTGAAACCCGGAATTTACACAGGTCTGAATGTCTGTGTGAACTGGGATAAAGTCGATATTCAAGGTCCGGTTTACATCGGCAGTATGACCTGCATTGAAGACGGGGCGAAGATTGTCGGACCTGCGATGATCGGGCATAACTGCTGGATTTGCAGTGGTGCAACGGTGGATAACAGTGTGATCTTTGAATGGTCGCGGTTGGGTCCGGGTGTGCGACTGGTCGATAAGTTGGTGTTTGGTCGCTACTGTGTGGATAAGACCGGAGCCACGATCGATGTTCAAGCGGCATCGCTCGATTGGTTAATTACCGATGCGCGGCATGAGATTCCAAGCCATCCGGCAGCGGAACATCAAGCGATCGCTGAATTGTTGAATGTGGATACGAAGGTCGCGACGTAGGACGGGAGTTTTAGGAGTGTGGAGGTCTTTGAAGCTGCGTTGAGAGTCCGCCCCGGAATGGAATTCGGGGCTAACAGAACGAAGTCCACTGAAGGGGACAGAAGAGATAGTTGGAAATTTTCAGTCAGTTTCAACTGACTTCGCACCGTTAGCCCCGAATTCTATTCCGGGGCGGATGAATGCGATGAACGGGTTTCTTTAGCTACGTTCTTAATCTTTGCCATTTAGGAAAAATGCTGGATTTTGAGGCACAATGTCTCAGATCCAGCATTTTTTATCTGTATGTTGCCGTTGCGCGAAAAGATTGCATTCTATCTCGAAGATATCGATACACCACTCGGAAAAGGCATCAATCTTTTTATTACTGGATTAGTTCTCGTTTCTTCTGGAATCTTTATTGCTGAAACTTACAAAATTCCAATTGAAGTTAAACAAATTCTAGATACGATCGAAAACATCATCCTCGCAATCTTTGTCATCGAATATATTCTGCGAGTTTGGTGCGCTGATCGAAAATTACAATTTATTTTCAGCTTATATTCAATTATTGATTTATTGTCGATCGCGCCTTTTCTAATCGGCGCAAATGCTGGTTACCTCAGAATTTTCCGCTGGTTCCGAATTCTAAGATTAATCAGATTTGTTCAAGGCACAACGATCTTCGGCTATGTGAGCAGTGAAGACAGCGCAATTTTTACCCGAATTATTTTTACAGTATTCTCGATTATCTTTGTCTTTTCGGGTCTAATTTATCAAGTTGAACATTCAGTCAATCCGAAATTTGGAACATTCTTAGATGCTGTTTATTTCTCAGTTTCTACGATTTCTACGGCTGGACTCGGAGACATTACACCCATTTCAGAAATGGGAAGGTTTCTCACCATTTTGATGGTACTTACTGGAATTGTTTTGATTCCTTGGCAGCTTGGAGATTTAATCAAACGATTGGTAAAAACAGCCGAGCAAGTTCAAATTATTTGCTCAAATTGTGGATTAGCTTTTCATGATTCCGATGCCATCTATTGTAAAAACTGTGGCAATTGTTTAGAGGATGTTTGAAAAGTTGTCGCTCGCTGCATTCACCCGCCCGGAGCTGAACCTCCGGGCTGACCGAGGAAAGCCCCCTGAACGGGACTGAAAGCCGCAGCACTTGCGATTTAGCCTGCTTTAGCAGGGTTGCGCCGATTAGCCTAGAGGTTTAGCTCCGGGCGGAAGGCAATCGAAGCGGAGAGACTTTTCAAACACCCTCTTAAATCGCAGTCAGCAAACAGAGTGAAAATGCTTCTGTCCATTCCACGATCGCGCCATAGGTATCGCCCGTTTGTCCGCCTAATTTCCGATTCAACCAAGCCCCGACTAGAACCGCGATCGCACTTCCTCCGATCAGAATCGGATGCACTCGCCAACTCAGCCCAATCAAAACGATGAATGTCGGCACTGCTTCCCACAAAGATCGAATCGATTCTTTATGAAATGCGCCTTTTCCAGTTGGTTTGAGATAGGGATATTTCGCGATCGCGACCAATTGCCCCCAACGTCCCCAACCCGCAACAGTCATCAGAATCAAAACGCGATCGGTTTCAATTTCACTTAGCGCCAAGGTTTTCAACATCAGCACGATCACAGCGGTCATTGCGCCAAATGCTCCGGTCGCGCTATCTGCCATTACTTCTAAACGTCGATCGGGATTCATTACCGCTAATCCATCCGCTGTATCCATTGCCCCGTCGAGATGTAAACCGCCTGTGATCGCCAGCCAAACCGTGATATCGATCGCGCTTCGAGTCAAAATAGGTACTCCGACATAGGCGAGACTGATATCGATCGCACCGACCAGTCCGCCAACGATCAAACCGACGATCGGGGCGAATCGGGCGATGCCTCTAAACTCCAAATTTGCGGAAGTCGGAATCGGCAAACAAGTGTAAAACGTAAGAGCAGCAAGGCATTGATTCCAGACTTGATTAATCATTGCGTCAAATCAATTCACATAACGTAAACTTCTTATATCGTCAGACCGGATCGCGTTCCCAATTTGCAGCCATAATTGCGATAGGAAGCATCCAACTGAAGTAAGAGATCCTTCTGAGCTTTCGTCACCCCTTCTTTTGTTTGTGCCATGAGTCACGATTCTTTTTCTCGTAACACTCGCATCCCCGCCCCCTGCATCATCGACGATGGCACAGTCATCGACAAACAGGACATGCAGCGGGTGTTGACAGATTTGAATCGCGTCCGCTACGTCCATACTCACGATGGCAGAACGACCAGCGAAGGAGAAGGTTGTATTCTCGAAGTATTTGCTGATCCGCATCGCGCCACAATGGTCGCCAATCACGCGCTTTATCTTAACGTCTATAGCTTCGATTATTTGCAACTGAGCAAAACCGATGATGAATCGAGATTTGATCTGATTCAAGACGATCGACGACTGCGGTTAATTCCCTTGACGAATCCGCTCCAAGATCAAGCAGAGCGCGGAATCAATGCGGCAGAACTCGAAGCGATGGTCGCGGAAGTACTTTCTGCTAGCTTAGATGTACAAATCGACGACGAAGAAAATTTCTCGCTTTAGAGCGATCGAATCTACGAGCATTTTGCAGTAGATTGATTTAGCTGAGGGAAATAAGGAGCGCAGGATGTTCGATCGACGAAGATTCGGACAGTTTTTGATGGGAAGTGTCGTTTCACTCTGGCTGCATGGTTGCACGACACAAGAGCAAACGACGAATCAAAAGCCGCAGGTAATTTCGACGAGTACGATTCTGACAGATTTGGCAACGACGATCGCAGGTGGTGCGGTGCAAGTTGCAGGAATTCTCAAGCCGGGAGCCGATCCGCATACCTATGAGCCTGTTCCGGCAGACACGGCAGCGATGGAGAGAGCAACCTTAATTTTGTACAACGGCTACAACTTAGAACCGGGATTGATTCGCTTGATGAAAGCAGCGGGAGCCAATGCAAAACAGGTTGCAGTTGGCGAAGTCGTTCCACCGCTCCAGCTTGAGAAAGAGGGGCAGAAAGTTCCTGATCCGCACGTTTGGGGAAATGTGCAGAATTCCGCAAAAATGGCGGCAGCGATTCGGGATGCGTTGATTCAGCTTGCACCGAACGATCGAGAAAAGATGACGCAAAACGCCGATCGCTTAATTGCCGAACTCAATCGCCTACATGATTGGATCAAACAGCAGATACAAACGATTCCGGCTCAAAATCGTCGCTTAGTAACGACGCACGATGCGTTTCAATATTACGGTCAGGCTTATGGATTGTCGATCGTGGGAACGTTAATCGGCATTAGTACAGAAGAACAACCGAGTGCCCAAACTGTTCAGCGGTTGGTGCAATCGATCAGAGCGTCAAGAGTACCAGCAATTTTTGCAGAGACGACGATTAATCCAGCACTGATTCAAACCGTAGCTGAAGAAGCAGGTGTGAAGTTAGCACCGCAGCAGTTGTATTCAGATTCGATCGGTGCTCCGGGAAGTTCTGGCGAGACGTATATCAAAATGATGGCAGCGAATACAACCGCGATCGTGGAGGCATTAGGCGGTAGGATCACTCCGTTAAAATAATTGATGCAAAAAATCGGTGACAGGCTAACCCCATCACCGATTGAAGCAAGATTGAATCCTGTACTTACATACGGTTGATGATGTTCTGAACAATTCCCATTCCGGTCACAGCTTGCCAGCCAAATAATCCAGTAATCACAACATTGATCAGGATATGGCTAACTCGCGCCCATTCTTGACCTTTCTGCATAAACGGAGTCAGTGAAGCCGACACTGCAATCAATCCGGTCATTCCCAACCCTGCAATTAAATGAGGATTCACAAAGAGCTTCCCGCTATTGATATAAGTCGATCCCATTGCACCGATCGAGCCTAACACCATCACAGAAAGTACGATCGCGCCAATCTGGTGATGTTTGATGTTGAACTTCTGCTTAATCAGTGCTTTTTTCAGGTCGCCTTCAGCCGATCGCGTTCGTCGCCATTGAAATCCCGTGTACAGTGCATAGCTGGTTAATGCGAGCAAAACCCACATCAAAACCGGGTGGACAAACTGACTGTAGACTTTGAGGGTGTGGAGGAGTTCAGGGGACATAAAGGGTGTTGTGATGAATGTAATAAAACTTATCACAATTCTCAGTGAAGGAAGTGCCGAATTCCAGTGAGAACCATGACAATTCCAAGCTCATTTGCAGCCGCGATCGAGTCTTTATCTTTGACGCTTCCGCCCGGTTGTACGATCGCCCGAATTCCCGCTGCGGCAGCAGTTCTCACTGAGTCATCAAATGGGAAAAATCCATCTGATGCGAGAATGGCTCCGTTTGCTTTTTCGCCTGCTTGTTCAAGCGCAATTTTGGCAGACCCAACGCGATTCATTTGTCCCGCTCCAACTCCGAGCGTAGTGCGATCGCGACTCACGACGATCGCGTTCGATTTCACATGCTTACAAATCTTCCAAGCAAACAACAATTCTGCAAGTTCTTCAGGAGTGGGCTTTTTCTCAGTCACTAATTGCCAAGCATTCGGATCAGCAACGATATCATCTGCGGCTTGAACTAAAAAGCCACCCGCAATCTGTTTGATGTTCTCTTTTGCTCCATTGCTCAGATCAGGTAGCACTAACACTCTGAGATTCTGTTTTGCTTGCAAAATCGTTTGAGCTTCAGAATCAATTCCAGGAGCAACAACGCATTCAAGGAAAGTCTTCGTCAAAGCGGTTGCGGTTGGAACATCGATCGCACGATTCAATGCCACAATGCCACCAAATGCAGAAGTCGAATCGGCGTTAAATGCTTTCTCGTAAGCTTCAGAAATCGTGGTGCCCATTGCTGAACCGCAGGGATTGTTATGTTTGATAATCGTCGCTGCGGGATCATCGTTCGTGAATTCAGCAATAATCGATCGAGCTGCTTCCAAATCAACCAGATTGTTGTAGCTTAGTTCTTTTCCTTGAAGCTTCGTTGCTGCTGCCCATCCGGTTGAACCAGATCCGGTTTGGTACCATGCGGCGGATTGGTGCGGATTTTCCCCGTAGCGCAACTCTTGAATTCGCGTTCCGGTTAGCGTAAATGTTGTGGATTCCGTTTGCTGTTCTAGATAAGCTGCGATCGCAGTATCGTAACTCGCTGTATGTTTGAAAGCCTGAAGCGAACAACTTTTGCGAAACTCGATCGACGCTTCTCCATTTTTCCGCAGTTCTTCTAGATAGGTATCGTACTGATTTGGATTGCAGAGGATCGTCAGGTTGGCAAAATTCTTTGCGGAGGCTCGAACCATTGCGGGACCACCGATATCGATTTGCTCGATCGCATCTTCGAGTGTGACATCAGGTTTCGCGATCGTTTGCTCGAATGGGTAAAGATTGACCACGACTAAATCGATCGGGCGAATATTCTGCGCTTCCAAGTCTGCAACGTGTTCCGGTAAGTCCCGACGCGCCAAAATTCCGCCATGAATTCGAGGATGCAGGGTTTTGACTCGTCCCCCTAAAATTTCCGGTGATCCTGTGTAGTCAGACACTTTTGTCACGGGCAATCCTGCCGATTTGAGTGCCTGAGCCGTTCCGCCACTGCTGATAATATCGAATCCAAACGCTTCGACTAATTGCTTTGCGAACTCGACTAATCCAGTTTTGTCAGAGACGCTTAGAAGTGCTAGACGTGCCATCGATTTAGTTCCCAAGTAAAAGAGATCTCTAAGCTTACAATCGACTGGATGAGATAGGAAATTCTATGTTGAATACGGTCACGATTCCCGCAAAATCTGGCAATCCTCAAGGCTCGATCGTGATGCTCCACGGTTGGGGTGCAAACGCTCAAGATGTCGCTTTTCTTTGTTCGCTAGTCGATTTACCCGATGTGCAATTTTTGCTGCCCGATGCCCCGTTCCCGCATCCTTATAGCAGCGCGGGCAAAATGTGGTACGACCTCTCGAATGCAAATTTTCAAATCGATTTCACTCAGCAATCTGATCTGCAAACTAGCCGAAAAGCATTAACCGATTGGCTTAATTCCCTAGAGCAACAAACCGGAATTCCGCTCTCTCGCACGATCTTAGGTGGCTTTTCTCAAGGGGGCGCAATGACTTTAGACGTGGGACTATCGCTACCTTTAGCGGGCTTGATGATTTTGAGCGGCTATCAACACGGCGCATTGAATCCAGCCGCAAAAATTCCACCAATTCTGCTAGTACATGGGCGGCAGGATCAAGTCGTACCACTGGCGGCGGCTCATCGTGCAAAAGTAAATTTAGAACAATTGAAAGCGTCGATCGACTACCGCGAATTTGATATGGGACACGAGATCTCACCGTCAGTTCTCAATGAAATCTATGCCTTTGTTCAAAAAACCCTTCCTTCTGCAAATCCAAAAAATACATAAAACTGCAAAGGTATCCCACACAACCAGCGATACAGTAGGGATACGCATAGATGTTGGAAGAAAAACCTCCCGGATCGCTGCATCACTTCTGCGAATCGGGAAGGATAAACCCATAGTTCACAAGCATAAGGACGATTTTATGAAACGATGGATGAGCTTGACCACGGCTTTCGCTCTGCTGGGAGGGGTTGCCATTTCGACGCAAGCAGCGATCGCTCAAACCAGAAACACACCTACGGGTGATGCACGGGTCAAAGCCGCCCTCGACAAAGCCGGACTGAAGTATGAAGTCGATCGCGATGGCGATTTTAAACTCGTGATGGAACTGCCCAACGATCGGACACAATTGGTGTTTGTGCGCTCTGAAACTCAGAAGCTAAATGACAATTACGAAATCCGCGAAATTATTTCGCCAGCTTTCAAATCGGATGGAGCGCTTTCGAGTGAGATTGCGAATCGGTTGCTGACTGATAGTGCTAAGAAAAAATTGGGCGGTTGGCAAACGATCAGTGACGGTAACTCATCGATCGCGATTTTCTGCTCGAAAGTGATGGCAAATAGCAATGCAGAATCTTTGGTCGCGTCAATTCAGGCAACGGTTCTGACCGCAGACGACATGGAAAAACAATTGACCAACAAAGACGATTTCTAATTGAGTGTCTTCTGAATTGTGAGCGTCCCCCGAATTTCGATTTGGGGGATTTTTCAGTGAAATGACCTTACGATCGCTATGTCAAAGATTTTATTGATTACAGATTTCGCGATAATGAGAGTGTCGGGTAGAAGCAATTGCCATGACCCAAACCAAGACAAGATTTACGAGCATCGAGGAATTTCTGGCGTATGACGACGGTACTAATACCCGTTACGAGTTGGTGGATGGGGTATTAGTGGATATGGGGGCTGAAAGTACGATCAATACGATTATTGCTGGCTTTCTGTTTGCGGCTTTTCTTCAGTCTGGAATTCCGGCTTATCGTATTGGGTTCAAACAGTGGATCGCAGTCAGTCGATCGGCTGTAACGGCGCGTGATCCTGATTTGATTGTTCATTCGGAAGAGTCGTTTGCTGCGATCGACGGGTTGCCACAAGCATTGATTGCCGCAGATGCACCCGCGCCATTGCTCGTGATTGAGATTGTTTCTCCAGGTAATCCGGGCAGCGAGAATTACGATCGTGATTACGTGGAAAAGCCGCGTGAGTATGCAGCACGAGGAATTTCGGAGTTTTGGCGAATTGATCCAGAACGATCGATCGTAACGGTACTAAAGCTTGAAGATGGAACCTATCAATCTAGAGAGTTTCGCGGCAGTGAAGCGATCGCTTCTTGGACGTTTCCAAAGATGCAACTGACAGCCGAGCAAATTCTAAGAGCAGGACGATAATTTGCTAGTAGGGTTTAATTCAATAGTACGATGGCGCGATAATGGACAAATCGAGTAGGAGCCGATCGCAATGACTCAAGCCAAGCCGCGTTTCAGAACGCTCGAAGAATATGCCGCACTCGATCCCTCAGATCTGCCAAAGGGTAACTATGAATTGGTTGATGGGGAGATTATCGAATTGCCTGCTGAAAGTGACCTGAACGTTGTGATTGCCGGATTTCTCTTCTCCGTGTTTTTGCAATTCACACAGCATTATTTGATCCGACGTGGAACTGAAATTTTTGTCAGCAGTCGCTCTGTCACTAGTCGTTTTCCGGATTTAATGGTGTTAAACGAACAGGGTGCAACAGCGTTAGACGGCGCGAGGCGATCGGCAGTGACTCGCGAAATGCCAGCGCCTGAACTTGTGATTGAAGTCGTTTCACCCGGCGACCAGAACCACGATCGTGATTATATTGAGAAACCCCAGGAATACGCAGCGCGAGACATTTCTGAGTTTTGGCAAGTCGATCCAATACGATCAGTAGTAAGAGTATTGCATTTGCACGAAGAAGGGTATCAAGTTTGTGAGTTTCGTGGCACTGATGCAGTCGCTTCTCAAATATTTCCAAATCTGCAACTCACAGCCGAACAGATTCTAAGAGCAGGACGCTAATCAGGCGCGTTACCCTAGAAGAAATCGAACTTCTTGAGCTATGCTTTGTCAGCTTTGCGATCGCGATGTTCCTACCCTCACCGAACATCATTTAATCCCTCGCCAACACACCAAACGCAAAAAACTCGATCCCGGTGAAACGATCGATATTTGCCCCGCCTGTCATCGCCAAATTCACGTCTTATTCGACAATCGTCGCCTTGCAGAAGAATTAAACACCGTTGAACGATTAAGAGCAAATCCCGAAATGGCTAAATTTCTCGCTTGGGTACGGAAGCAAAATCCCGATCGCAAAGTGAGAGTAAAACGATGACTCATTTCATGCTCAAAGAGATTCACGAACAGCCTGACGTGATTCGGGAGTTGCTTGATCGCTCGATTTCGATTGCGTTTGAAAAGGTCGATCACATTAATATTCTCGCGTGTGGAACAAGCTTACACGCAGGGCTGATTGGACAATTCTTGTTTGAACAAGTTGCGAAAATTCCAACACAAGTGCGATCGTCATCAGAATCGCGATTTGCTCCATTGCTTGAAACGTCGAATACATTAACGATCTCCATAACTCAATCGGGTGAAACGGCAGATACGATCGCAGCATTAAAAACTGTTCAATCTAAACAAATTGCAATCACCAACGGAATTGATAGCACCATTACCAAGCTCGTTGATCAAACAATTTATACCAATGCTGGAGAAGAAAAAAGCGTTGCAGCAACGAAAACATTTACAGCACAGTTAGTGATTTTGTATCAGCTTGCGTTTGAACTTGCACAGAAGCAACTCACAGAACTTCGACTAATTCCGCAGCAGATTGAAGCAATTTTGAGAAACAATACGATCGCTGAAATTGCAAAAACCTTAGAAAATACTCGCGATTTAATCGTGATTGGGAGCGGAATCAATACCGCGATCGCACTTGAAGGCGCATTAAAACTAAAAGAAGCAACTTATACTCATGCAGAAGGATATGCGGCGGGCGAATTTCTGCATGGACCGATCGCGCTTTTAGATTCACAGATTCCAACGATCGCGATCGGGAACGTGGGAAAAACGCTCGATCGTATTCGAGCCAATCAAACTCCTGTGATTGAAATTCCGACCCCTGCGATCCCCGAACTCTTTAGCCCATTCTTAACTGTGATACCGCTGCAACTTTTAGCCTATGAGCTTGCAATCCTACGTAAGATAGATGTCGATCGACCCCGAAACATCACAAAATCGCTCACAACCTAAATACTAAAAGCGGTTATTACTTTTTTGCTGTGCCCCTATCGCGACTGAGAAAATTGCTCTAGGATTTGGGTGAATAAAATTCGTTGAAAGCATACGCTCTACCGAAATGACTTCTCCACCCGATCCGCGCCATCGTTTGACTTCTGATGAACTAATCGCGATGTTCGTTGCGTTCTTGAGCATCGGAGGCATTTTTTTCTGGGCAACTCGCCAGACCGATACTGGATTCGATCTCGGATCGCTCTTGTCGAGTGCGCCACAGGTTTCGCCTTCTCCGGGGGCTGTGTTGCCTTCAGCCGAACCGGGTCGAGGGAATGCGATCGTGACGACACCTGCAAGCCCTCAAACGCTGCTTCCAATTCCTCAAATTGAAGCGACCAGTGCCCCTCAGCCCACAGTACAGGCGACCGTTCCGCCCAGTCCTACAGCGGTTGTCCCAGTTCCAGTTCCCAGCCCGAACAATCTCCCGAATGTGGTTCCGTCTCCCACGACTCCACCTTCTCCCGGAGTAGCAAAAGGCTTCACCGATGTACCGGGTGACTTTTGGGCAGCGGCTTACATCTCAGAACTATCGCGCCGTGGCATTTTAGGTGGATTCCAGGACGGCAGCTTTAAGCCAAATGAGCCAATTACTCGCGCTCAATTTGCCTCGCTACTCGGAAAAGCTTTTGGCAAACCGAAAGAGCGACAAACTCAGACGTTTGAAGATGTGCCAGAAAATTACTGGGCGCGATCGTCGATCGATGATGCGATTCAAACCGGATTCATGAGCGGATACGCCGAAGGACTGTTTCGCCCCGATCAGCAAATTCCGCTGTATCAATTGCAGGTTGCCCTTGCTTCCGGCTTGAACATTCCTGCCCCCACCGCCCCGGATCAAACCCTGGCAAAATTCCAGGATGTGGCTGACTTACCAAAATGGGCGCAGGGAAAAGTCGCGGCAGCCGTCGGTTCGGGGATTGTTACTGGATTTCCAAGCCCTCAGCAGTTGACTCCAAACCGGGTGGCGACTCGTGCAGACGCGGCAGCGTTACTCTATCAAGCACTGGTGAAAGAAGGAAGAATCACGCCGACGAAGTAGGGAGTGGGGAGTAGGGAGTAGGGAGATAGATTTGGATGAGCGTAATTTGCAGCATCTTTCTCCCCACTCCCCACATTTCTCCCCACTCCCCACTCCCCACATTTCACCAAACCACTCTCCACCTCCTCAACTAGAATAGGTAAGCACATCTTTTTGCCCCATATTCGTGTTTAGGAGTTGACTCGTGGAGTCCCGTTATATCCCCGCTGAGATCGAAACAAAATGGCAGCAAGCTTGGACAGCCGCAAATCTGGACAAAACGCCTGAAGCCAGCGATAAGCCGAAGTTTTACGCGCTATCGATGTTTCCCTATCCGTCTGGGAATCTCCACATGGGTCATGTGCGGGTGTATACGATCGTGGATGTGATCGCCCGATTAAAAAGGATGCAAGGTCATCGGGTGCTAAATCCGATGGGTTGGGATGCGTTCGGGTTGCCTGCGGAAAATGCCGCGATCGAACGGGGCGTTCCTCCCGCGAAATGGACGTATCAAAATATCGATCAGATGCGCGACCAGTTGAAACAATTGGGCATCTCGTTCGATTGGTCAAAAGAACTAGCAACTTGTTCACCAGATTATTACCGCTGGACGCAATGGATCTTTCTGGAGTTTTTCAAAGCGGGCTTAGCGTATCAGAAAGAAGCAACGGTGAACTGGGACCCGATCGATCAAACCGTTTTAGCAAATGAGCAGGTCGATGCTGAAGGACGATCTTGGCGATCAGGTGCGAAAGTAGAGCGAAAATTATTGCGTCAGTGGTTTTTGAAGATCACCGACTATGCAGAACAATTGTTAGTGGATTTGGACAAGCTGACCGGATGGCCCGATCGCGTTAAGTTAATGCAGGCGAACTGGATCGGCAAATCCACAGGCGCACAAGTCACCTTCAAAACGGAAGCAGGCGACGACATTGTGGTGTTTACGACTCGCCCGGACACGCTGTGGGGCGCGTCATTTATGGTGCTGTCTCCGGAGCACCCGTTAGTAGAGAAATTGACCACATCGGAACAATCAGAAGCAATCAAGCAGTATCAAGAAGCGGCGGCGGCAAAGAGTGATCTCGATCGAACCGCAGAAGGTCAAGAAAAAACGGGTGTTTGGACGGGCAGCTATGCAATCAATCCTGTAAACGATCAGCGCATTCCGATCTGGATTGCAGACTATGTGCTGGTGGACTATGGAACAGGTGCGATTATGGCAGTTCCGGCACACGATCAGCGGGATTTTGAGTTTGCTAAAAAATTCGATTTGCCGATCAAAATGGTTGTTCAGCCAGGCGATCAAACTTTGGATAGTGCCACGATGACCGAGGCTTATCCGGGTGAAGGGGTGATGGTGAACTCCGGAGAATTAGATGGAGTCCCGGCAGGGAAAGGAAAGGGTCAGAGTGTGGAAAGTGCGATCGCATTTCTCGAATCCAAGCAAAAAGGCAAAGGCACTTCAAACTATCGCTTAAGAGATTGGTTGATCTCACGTCAAAGATACTGGGGCGCACCGATTCCAATCATTCATTGTCCAAACTGTGGAGCCGTTCCCGAAACAAATCTACCTGTTGCGTTGCCTGAGAACGTCGAATTTTCTGGTAAAGGTGGCTCACCTTTAACTCAGTTAGAATCCTGGCTGAATGTTCCTTGTCCAAGCTGTGGAACGCCTGCAAAACGCGAAACAGACACGATGGATACCTTCATCGATTCGTCGTGGTACTTCTTGCGCTATCCCGACGCGAACAATGATCAAGCTGTGTTTGATCAGGCAATTACGAACGATTGGATGCCTGTTGATCAGTATGTGGGCGGGATTGAACACGCAATTTTGCACTTACTGTACTCGCGATTTTTTACGAAAGTATTGCGCGATCGAGGTTTACTCAACTTCGATGAACCCTTTGAGCGCTTGTTAACTCAAGGCATGGTGCAAGGTAGAACCTACAAAAATCCGACAACCGGGAAGTATGTGCTTCCTGCTAATGTGAAAGATCCGAGCAATCCGATCGATCCAGTGACGGGTGAAAAACTGGACGTTGTTTTCGAGAAAATGTCTAAATCGAAGTACAACGGCGTTGCACCAGGTGATGTGGTTGATCGATATGGTGCAGATACAGCCCGGATGTTTATTTTGTTCAAAGCTCCACCCGAAAAGGATCTGGAGTGGGAAGATGCAGATGTCGAAGGACAGTTCCGATTTCTCAATCGGGTGTGGCGATTGGTAACAGAATCGACCTTGAACCATCGAACTGCAACGGAACTCACCAAAGCAGAAAAAGATTTACGTCGATCGATTCACATTGCTATCAAAGAAATCACCGAAGATTTGCAAGGTGACTATCAATTCAATACCGCAGTTTCTGAACTGATGAAGTTGAGCAATGCCCTAAGTGATTTTGCTCAAAAAGATTCGCCTGTGTTCGCCGAAGGAATCGACACTTTGCTGCGATTGTTAGCGCCGTTTGCTCCTCACATTGCTGAAGAGTTGTGGCATTCGATCGGGCATTCTGACTCAATTCATTTGCAATCTTTCCCGATCGTTGATCCGAATGCCTTAATTGCTGATGAGAAAACGATCGTGATTCAGATCTTGGGTAAAACTCGTGGAACGATCGAGGCGGCAACTGCGATCGCAGACGATAAAGCCGCGTTAGAACAACTTGCACGAGAGTCAGAGATTGCAAAACGCTATATTGAAGGCAAAGAGATCAAGAAAGTAATTGTTGTCCCTGGAAAGCTCGTGAACTTTGTTGTGGTGTAGAAGGGAGCCATAGAGATGAAATGTCGATACAGCATCCTAATTCAATGGTCAGACGAAGACCAATGTTACGTGGTGGGCTTGCCGGAATGGGAAGAGCTTTGTCACACACATGGCAAAACTTACGAAGAAGCGCTTCAGAATGCACAGGAAGTGTTAGAACTGCTCGTCGAATCTGCCGCAGAAGGCGAGCCTCTCCCCGAACCCCAAATCTTTGGACAAACTCTTCAAACTGCTTAGGAAAAAATGACAGATTTACAAAACTACGATCCGAGTGGTGTGGGTGTCGTCGGGCGACTGTTCGGATTGCCATTTGATCAAGACTCGGCAAATTTAATTGTTCTCGGTGTACCTTGGGAAGTGACGGTTTCATACAGCGCAGGGACAGCACGTGGAGTCGAAGCGATGCTGAATGCTTCCTCACAGCTTGATTTATACGACTTTGACAATCCGGACGGGTGGAAGCAAGGGATTTTTATGCCTGAGATTTCACAGCAGATTCTTGATCGTAGTGACCGTCTCCGATCTGATGCTGCAAAAATTATCGATCGATTATCGATCGGACAACCGCTTGATACTGAACTCACTCAGCTTCTAGAAGCTATAAATCAAGGCTGTAAAGAACTCAATCAATGGCTGTTTGAACAATCGGATCAACTCCTGAAGCAAGGAAAACGGGTTGCGGTTGTGGGTGGCGATCATAGTGTGCCGTTGGGGTGTTTAAGCGCGATCGCACAACACTACAAGAACTTTGGAATCCTACACATCGATGCTCATGCGGACTTACGTGAAGCTTACGAAGGCTTTGAGTATTCACACGCATCGATTATGTATAACGTGCTAAAACTGCCACAAATGACCAAACTCGTTCAAGTGGGAATTCGGGATGTTTGCTTAGATGAAGTGAACTTAATTCGTGATTCTAATGGTCGAATCTCGACTTACTTCGATCCGATGCTGAAACAGAAACAATTTGCGGGAGTTCCTTGGCTTGAAACTTGTCAGCAGATTGTGTCAGAACTACCGCAAGAGGTGTACATCAGTGTAGATGTAGATGGATTTGATCCAAAGCTTTGTCCCACAACAGGAACGCCTGTACCGGGTGGATTAGAGCTAGAGCAAGCCTTTTGTCTGTTCCGCGAAGTGGTCAATAGTGGACGGAACGTGATCGGCTTTGATGTCGTAGAAATTGGCAATGCAGAATGGGATGGGAATGTTGCAGCCAGAACGATTTACAAGCTCTGTAATTTGATGGATCTGTCTCGGAAATCTTAGCATTGCTGAATGGGCACTCTGAGAGAGAAGTTCATTCAGAAAAGTTATGCAGCAGTTTGGTATTGCGATCGCGCTCACACTTGCAACATTCAGTGTCGTCACATTTCCTGCTCAGGCTTGCGATCGTAGCATTCCTTGTCGAGCCAATAAGCAAGATGCAGTTACGCAAACATTGATAGAAACTGCGATCGCTTTATCCGAGAAGATTCGAGATCCAGAAGAAAAAGCAAAAGTTCAAATCAGTCTTGCTGGATACGCGATCAATGTTCAGCAGCGTGAGATGTTGCTGAAACAGGCATATACCGCGATTCAAGCGATCGACAATCCGATCAAGAGAGCCGAAGCTCTAGCAGATATTGCTGGAACCTATCAAGCTTCCAAACTTCCAAAACGCGAAATCGAGAAGATTTTGGTAGAAGCTTTTGCGATCGTCACTCCACTGCCCGCTTCTGAGGAAAAAGACAAAGCCTTAAACCAAATTGCCTTTCGCTATGCGCTGAACGGTCAATATGATCAAGCCTTGAAGGTGATTGACCAGATCAAAGACCCTTTTGGAAGAAGCACAACCACCAGCTTTTCATTGAGTGTTGCAATTCGTGCCGAAGTCGAAGCGAACAATCCTGAAGGTGCGTTTAAACTGATCGAGACTGTAGAATCTAGTATTGCGGATACACTTTCTGATCAGCCTGAAACCGCTAAGATTTCTCCTGAACTTCTCGCGCAATTTCGGCAACAAGACAGACGAAGACAGCAGGCGCATTTGTTGATTGAATTAGCGCAAGGCTACCGAGAGGCAGGAAAAGCTCAACTGTTTCAGCAAACGCTCGATCGCGTGTATCGTTTTCTTCCAGAGTTCAGCGATGATGAGCTTTTCGTCGCTCAACTTTTGATCGATCTTGAGCAAACTGAAAAAGCGACTGAACTCTTAAACCGAGCAGAGCAAAGACTGTTAAGCAACGCTCGCACGATCGATATATTGACTGATTCGCGGGCGGATGATTCACTCAGTCTAAGCCACCTTGCAGAAGGATTCATGCAGGTGAATCAACTCAATCATGCTTTGCAGTTACTCGAAAAAGCGCTTCAAGCTTCTGATGATCCGTCTTGGCAAGCCGCAACCCTGAACGGATTTGCAAGTCAACTCTATGAGAAAGGCAGAACACAGAGAGCGAGTGAGCTTTTAACGCGATCGCGCAATCTCGTTCAGCAAATCTCTGATCCACAGGAAAAAGCCGCCGCACTTGTGCACCTTGCAATCACTTACGAAAGTGTAGATCAGAAGAATGAAGCGATTGCGATCGCACGTCAAATTCAACAATTCCCGATCGCGGTTTGGCAAGAGCAAGCAGGTGATTTATTCAGACTGTTCGAGAATGTTGGGGACTATGAGCGAGTAGAACGGATTGCCGCCATTGCGAACCAAAACGAAGCTTGGATTAGTTTAGTTCAGCACTATATGAAGGTGAAGGACTTCGATCGAGCGATTCAAATTGCTCGATCGATTCCATCCATCAGTCAACGTGCAGCAGCATTGACGAGCATTGCAGCCGATTACACGAAGAGCGGGCAAATCGAAAAAGGTTCAGCGATGCTATTACAGGCGTTTGAGTTAACACAATCGACTCAGCTAGAAACTTCTACGCTTACATCCATGTTTAGAACCTATCTAGAATTTGCAGAACATTCTCAGAGTGCTGAACAGGTTTTAGCATTGATGAAATTGATTAAAGATCCAGCGGAGCGAGAAACTGCGATCGCTGAAATTTTGCGCTACACAGAAACCGATTCGCTCAATCTAGCGAGTTGGGTTGAAGTCATTACTGGATTTAGTGATGCTGAGAAACGGGATGAGGGACTGAGTACGATCGCATATGAGTATGCAAATCGAAATCAATACACGGAAGCCATCAAAACGATTCAGCGAATGCAGCATCCAGCAAGTAAAACAGAGACGTTGCTAGGACTAATGAATCGTTATGCTAGTTCCGATTTCACACTCAGTTCAGCAGAGCAAGAAACGCTTAGAACGATCGTTCAACAGCTTGCGTTTTGAAATTGCTCGTGGTGGAGGAGCCATTGTTTACGATCGACTCCTTCAACATTTCGCACGATCAAATAGATCAAATATGGTATAAAAAGGAATGGACGACGATAAGCCTTTAGTTTGGCTAAGAGGTGAGATTAAAACTCCACCTTTCAGTCAGGAAGCCCGACTGGAAGCAGGTTTTTTGCTTAGACGCTTGCAGCAAGGCGAAAACCTTGAACTTCCACACTCGCGACCGATGCCCAGTATCGGGGCACATTGCCATGAGTTAAGAATTCGAGATGTTGATAAAAATTGGAGAATTATCTACCGTATTGATGAAGATTTAATCCTGATCATAGAAGTATTCAGTAAAACGACACAAACGACTCCAGATCAAATCATTGAGAACTGTCAAAAGCGATTGAGCAAATACGATAAAGATATCCAGGATTAGAACGATGGATCAAGAGAAACAAAGACGATTAGAAGCAAAGGGTTGGAAAGTAGGTACAGTTTCGGAATTTCTGGAACTAAGTTCGGAAGAAAGTACCTTGATTGAAATCAAACTCGCTTTAAGTCAGAGTCTCAAAGCGCGATGGCAGCAAAACATGACACAGGCTCAACTAGCAGAGAAAATTCACTCTAGCCAGCCCCGAATTGCCAAGGCGGAAAATGGGGATGCTTCCGTGTCGATCGAGCTATTAATTCGTGCAATGTTAGCGACAGGTGCAACGCCTCAAGAAATTGGTAGTGTGATTGCTAACATCCATTGACTAGATTAGAAATAGAATCAGCTTTTGCTTGCTCGTGTTGAAGGAGCCATTGTTTTCGATCGACTCCTCCCGCATAACCTGTCATCTTTCCAGATGTTGCGATTACTCGGTGGCAGGGAACCACGATCGAGATCGGATTTCGTCCATTCGCGGCTCCTACAGCCCGTGATGCAGTTGGAATACCAATCTGTTTGGCTAATGTTCCGTAAGAGATTGTTGCACCATAGGGAATTTGTTGGAGTTGTTCCCAGACTTGCTTCTGGAAAGGAGTTCCGATCGGATCAAGAGGCAGATCGAATTGTTGCCGCTGATGAGCAAAATACGCTGCAAGTTGTTTTTCAGCTTCGATGAATAAGTCAAGCTCAGCGAATTCTTTCCAGTCTGTGGTTTGTTCTGGAAAGTGTTTTTGTCCTTGCAGATATAGTCCGGTCAGCGATCTACCGTTTGAAGTTAGGAGCAATTTGCCGATCGAGCTAATGAACTCTTTGTAGTACATAGTTCCTATAAAAATGGATGTCCAATGGCTGAACATCCTAAATACGATCGAGATTCAATCAATTACGGTCGAGCCAGTGAACCGCGATAAATCCGTTCTGCTTGTTCGGGAGTCAGCCAAGGCATCAAATCGACCGGAGTTTCTGCATGAACGGTTTGTGACATTGGTTCTAGAGATCGTGCCGCTCCCGCTTCTGCTGCTGGAGTGCGTTGCAGCAATTTACACGCGACGGCAGGAGCGCTCGTTTTCTCAAATATGCCTGGAATCACATCGCCCGTTTCATGGATAGAAAGCATCGTTTGCGGCGGAACATACGAATGAGTTTCAGGATCAAACGCGAGAACTTCACCCGTTTCTAAGTGGTAGATCCAAGCAAAAATTTCGAGTTTGCGCTGATACAGACGTGAGTGAACGATCGGGTAAGTTTTGAGATTTTCAATCTGGGTGAGGACATTTTCAGCGATCGTTATTTCTAACAGTTCTTCACCCTTGTACTGGGTGTAATTTTCTCTCACCAGTCGCCGAGTCGCTTCAGAATGCTTCAGCCAGCTATACACAAGCGGCATTTCTTCTTCGAGCTTTCCAAGCTGAAGCAATCCTTTCATCGCACCGCAGTGAGAATGACCACAGACAATGATTTGCTGAATATCGAGTGCGTTCAGCGCATATTCAACCGCCGCACCTTCTCCGCCATTTGCCGCCCCGTAAGGCGGAATGATATTACCCGCATTGCGAATGATAAACAGTTCACCGATGTCCGCTTGTGTGATCAGATTCGGATCGATCCGGGAATCAGAACAGGTAATAAACAATACACGCGGCTTTTGACCCTGTGAAAGCTCTTCTAGCTGATCAATGTGTCTTGGAACGTAACTTTCTCGGAACTTTTGGTGTCCTTGAATTAACTTTTTCATTGCTCCCTTCCTGTTAGGATTGCCACTCGTCGAGGGCTTCGTCTTTGGTGTTGGTGTTTCGGCTCGGAGTCTCGCGGGTGAACTTCAGATGAATCGATCGCGTTTGTTCGCCATCTTTTGCCACTGCCAAGATCGGATAATCTAGTAAACCATCTTGGAAGGACAATTGGAATCGGAAGGTGCCGTCTGGACTGAGCGGAATGGTTTCACCTGCGATCGTGACTGTGGCATCCGGTTCAGTTGCACCATACACAATCAGTTCCGCATCGGCAACCAACCAGAATTTCCGAGGACGAACTGGAACAACTCCCCCGGAGAAAAGTCCGACTCCAGACATTCCCACACCGGACATGCCAGAAACGGTCGGCAGTGCCCACAGTCCGGCTCCAGACGGAAACACATAGGAGCTAACCGACTGAAGCGGAATTTGCTGCATTGAGCCAAAGATCGATCCAGCAATTCGCTGAAGTTCTGTACCCTGAGACAAGTCGAAAATTCGATCATACATTCCATTCGGGGCAGAAACCAGTTCTGTATCACTTGGTGATTCTAATGTGAAGAAGGTTTGACCCTGTAATTCGGTTTCCCAGTCGATCGTTAAAAATTGATCATCTTCCCAACCAGACGGATATACAGGCGGAACTCGGACAGGCAGCGATCGCGCTAACCTCAACCAGCGTCCGTCTCCGGTGATGTAACCGATTTCGATGAGATAATCGCGATCGCTGACCGGAATCGGTAGATACCAATCTCGTGCCAGTTCATCACATTCAAGCTGCTGCAAACTGTGAGGACTTTGACGCTCTAAATCGATATCGGTAACATCATACAGCCGTAAAACGAGCGATTGTCCGCCTTGGCTTCTCACTTCAGACTTGTGCTCGTTCGGAATGTCCCAATACGCATATGCCCACTGTGGATCACGCGGCATCAAAACAATTCGACTGTCACCGTAGCCATTCGGTAAATCAGGCAAGCCTCCATCGACTGAAGCTAACGTTTCACTCGATAAATCGGTTTGTCCAACATCGAATCGAGCGGCTTCTACATTCGTTTGCGTGGTATTTTCTCGATCGCTCATTAATCCCGCAGCAATTCCCAATCCTCCCACTGTCGCCATTCCTGGGAGTGCCGCCTCGACGATATTGGGTTCGGAAACCTCTGAAACGATTGGCGGTTCTTCTGCGATCGTGTCAGGTTCTTCTGAGATAATCTCTGGAAATTCGGCAGTTTCTAAATCAGTTCCCGCATCGATTTCGGACAGTTCTGGTTCGCGAATTGCAGGTTCAGAAGTGTTTTCTACAATCTCAGACTGATCGTTTTCAGTGGCTGCCATTCCTGCGATTCCGAGTGCTGCCGCTCCTCCCATTGCTGCAAGTCCTGGAATCGCACCTTGAATCAAGTTTGGATCTTCAACTGATTCTGAAATGGGTTCAACGGATTCAGCCAGAGTCGGATCGGAACTCGATTCGATCAGGGGTAGTTCTGAACTCAGGTCGATTAGCGTTGGATCTGAATCTGATTGAATCGTAGTCGGTGTGTCTAACTCAGGTTCAGAAGTTTGAGACTCGATCGTTGTTTCTTCTGAGTTACCGAGTGCTGAAAGTCCTGCGACTCCCAGGGCTGTTCCTCCGATCGCTGCAATTCCTGGAATAACACCTTGAGTAGAATTCGGAGTCTCAACGATCGCACTTTCACCTGTCTCGATCGTAGGCGTTTGCAGTTCAGTATCTAAATCGAGTTGAGTGTAGTTTGTATCTGTGACTGGTACAAGTTCATCGACGACTGTAGGCGAATCATCGACATCAAGTTCGATCGGGGGTTGATCGAGGGGCGCATCTTCGACTTCATCCAATGGCTCGATCGCATCGAGTGACGATAACGGTTCTGATTCTGGCAAATCGGTTTGAGGTGAAGCGCTCGATCGTGTCCGATTCATCCAAGCCGCGGTTCCAGCGATTCCCAGTCCAGCGGCTCCGAGAATCGCTCCATTGGGTAAATCGAGTTCGGGCGGGGCTTCCGGTGGCTCGATCTGAGCCGTGGGAGTCTCGATCGGCGGCATTTCTCGAATTTCGACCAAAGGACGATCGGGGACTGGAATCGATTCTTCAGCGATCGGAGGTTCCACAGGTGGAAGTGTCGCTTCAACAGGCAAGATCTCCGTTTCGACTGGTTGAATTTCTGTTGGAGGCACTTCAACAGGTGGAAGGTCGGTTTCGGGGGGCTGAGTTTGTCCTGATCCAATGAGTGCTCCCGCTCCTGCTAATCCAGCAGCACCGAGCACAGCCGCAGGTGGAATCGTCGGTGGTTGCACTTCTGCGATCGATTGTCGATCAGAATTAATCACCGAACCTGTTCGCGATGCCAAAGTGCCATCGGATTCGGTGGGATTCATCAAAGGGGGAGGCGGTGGCGGTGTAACAGTGGTAGGAGGCGGCGGAGGGGCGACGGGCGGTTCTGCGGTAGGCGTGGATCTTCGACGCAGCCACCAGCCGAGCAGCAATGCACCGATTCCGATCGGGAGTAGCCACCAGAGCCAGCCTGGAATCCCGCCATCGTTTTGTCCGCTTGTATTGGGGGCGACTGCCTGTGATCCTTCAGGAACCGCACCAGAGGAAGCTGTGCCCGTTGCGCCGGGAGAAGCGGTGGCAGTAGGGGAGGGGGACGATCCAGCACCTGCCCCAGCATTGAGTGATGCGGCTCCAGCACTGCCAGCCGCGAGGAGAGTCGCTGGATTTAGAGCTAACGAAGCGGGATCAGTCTCTGTTGCTTGAGCAATTTTCTGTCCAGATTCTGAGGCGGCGTATCCTAAAAATGCTGCAGCACCCGGAGATGGGTCGGCTTTGTGAACGTAGTAGAACGGTTGCGAGAAGGGATAGCGCGGATCAGTCGGTAACGTGTTGTGCATCGGCACGATCCGCAAATTCGGTTGATTCAACACCTGATTGGCAGGCGCGAAACTGAGTCCGTCTTTTCCGAGTTGTTGGGCAACCGCTTGAGTGCTATCTTCTCCGGCTCTCGTCGCAGTCGTGCCGATTTCGTACGGCGTTTGAATAAAAACAGAATAGTTGCGAAAGGCGGCGCGGGTATCGCTTAGATCAGGTCGATCGACAAACCGAATTTTTCCAGGCGCTCCTCCGAGTTCTGACCAATCGGTAATTTCTCCCCGCACGATGCGGACGAATTGCGGAACGGTAATACTACCTTGAAAGGGATTCTCTGGGCTGACAATCAGGGCGATTTTGCCGCGTCCCATTGAGACGGGAACGAGTCCTTGATCGCGTTCGGCTTGCGTCAGAGGTCGCCCGATCGCGGCGAGATCGGCTTTGCCATCGCGAACGGCTTGGAGTCCTGTGGGCGTACCGGAATAATTGAGATTGATATTGCTGCCAGAAAACTGACTTTCAAACCGCTGTTCGAGGGCTTGGTTAATCGCTGCCATACTACTTGACCCGTCGATTTGCACTGTCGTGCCAGCGGGGACAGAGGTCGGGAGTGGAAACGGCGTGGCTTGAGCCAAAAGGGATGGAACAAAGATCGAGTCGAGGGGTTTTACAGTTGCAACAGTGGTAAGCAATACCGCAAAGCCGAGCGCAGACGATTTTTGATTTGGCAACATTAATTCAAACGCCTCTTACACCAGTTCAGATTCACCAATTGCAAGTATTATATAGCGATCGCTTGAAATCCGCTTCTATCAGTAGGTTGGGAATCGCTGGACGTATCAAAAAGCATGTTATCTACAACACCCGTGCTCTTGAGCAATGACCGTTCAAAATCGGGCACTCTAGCTGGGATTCCTGTCTAAAGATTTGGTGATGAGTATTGACAGCCCGGATTTTATTGCGCTAAGCGATCGCAATTATCAGATCTTGCTCGAAGCGATTCCTGATTTGATGTTGCGGTTGAGCCGTGAAGGAGTGTGTCTCGATTTTCGCCTACCGCGATCGTTTCGGGCGTGTGGTGCTGAAATTGCCTGGCAGGGCAAATTCCTTTGGGAATTCATGCCGCCAGACTTGGCGCATTTGCGAATGCAATATGTCGAACGAGCGATCGTCACGAATGAAGTGCAAATGTATGAGCAGGAACTCGACTTCGATGGTGAGGTGCAATACGAAGAAGTGCGCGTGATTCGCTGCAATGATCAAGAAGCACTAGTGATTATTCGTGACATTAGCGATCGAAAATACGCAGAACACGCATTACGGCAGAGTGAATCTCGCTTTCAGAAACTTGCGGCAAATGTACCTGGAATGCTTTATCAATTTCGGCTCACCCCTGATGGTATAGCCTCGTTTCCGTTTGTCAGTGCGTTTGCTCAAGAATTGTGGGAACTAGAACCGCAGGTCATTTATGAGAACGGAAATTTACCTTCTGATCAAGTTCATCCAGACGATCGTGAATCATTTGAAGCATCCATTCGTAACTCGGCTGAGACGCTGCAACCTTGGAGTTGGATAGGGCGAATTATTACTCCTTCTGGCAGGCTGAAATGGATTCAAGCCCAGTCGCGCCCAGAATTACAGACCGATGGAGCGACGCTCTGGGATGGACTTCTGGTAGATGTGAGCGATCGTAAAGCGAACGAAGAAGCATTGCGGCAATCCGAAACCCGACTGAGGCAACAAGCGATCGAGTTAGAAATCGCATTGCAAGAACTACAACGCACTCAAGCGCAACTCATTCACACTGAGAAAATGTCTTCGCTCGGTCAATTGGTCGCGGGAATTGCTCATGAGATTAACAATCCAATTAGCTTTATCTACGGTAATCTCACTCATGCCAGCACTTACATCGCAGACATTACAGCGCTCTTAGATTTGTATCAGAAACACTATCCTGATCCGCATTCAGAGGTGCAGCAATTGATCGAGGACATGGATCTCGATTTTGTGTTCAAGGATTTGACGAATTTGTTTGAGTCGATGCGAACGGGTGCAGAACGAATTCGAGAGATTGTATTATCGCTGCGGACTTTTTCTCGACTCGATGAAGCAGAATGCAAAACCGTGAGCATTCAGGATGGAATCGAAAGCACGTTAACGATTTTGCAAAATCGACTGAATCAAAGAGAGACCATTAAATTGGTCAAGCACTATGCTCAGATTCCTGAAATTGAGTGTTTTGCGGGATCACTGAATCAAGTGTTCTTGCAAATCATTACAAATGCGATCGACAGTTTAGAATTTGCGATGAAAGACAATCAGTGGCTGGCAAATTGTTGGATTGGGGGACAGCAGCAACCGATGATCCAACTTTATACGGAGCAACTTGACTCACAATGGATTCGGATTCGCATTGTCGATAATGGGGTGGGCATGTCTGAAGCGGTGCAAGCTCGAATGTTTGACCCATTTTTTACCACCAAGCCGATCGGGAAAGGAACGGGCATGGGATTGGCAACGAGCTATCAGATTGTGATCGAGCAACACAAGGGGCGATTAACTTGTCGATCGGCTCCGAGACGTGGGGCAGAATTCGCGATCGATCTTCCGATTCGGCAGGGGTCAGAGAAAGTTGTATCGCATCCTTCCCAATAGTGAACTTTTCTGAAGCGTTTGTCAGAATCTGTCCCAAGACATACTTACAATAAGTCTCGAATTCTTTTTGTTCTCTTCAGAATCATTAGGAAATATTAAGATATGGCTGACGAGCTTATTAAACCGTACAACGGCGATCCGTTTATCGGACATCTCTCGACCCCTATCAGTGATTCTGCCTTTACCCGCGCCTTTATTGGCAACCTGCCCGCATACCGCAAAGGACTCTCTCCTCTGCTGCGCGGATTGGAAATCGGGATGGCACATGGTTACTTTTTAGTCGGTCCTTGGACATTACTCGGACCCTTACGCGACTCCGATCAAGCCGCTGTCGGTGGGTTGATTTCTGCTGTCGCACTCATTCTCATTGCTACCGCTTGCTTGTCAATCTATGGCTTGGCGACATTCCAAGATGACGATTCTTCCTCGAATTCGCTGCAATCGTCTGGCGGTTGGAGCCAGTTCGCAGGCGGCTTCTTCGTGGGTGCGACGGGTGGCGCATTCGTGGCGTATCTGTTGATCGCGAATTTCTCGATCGTAGACAAGATCTTCACGGGTGCATTCAACTAACTCTGTCGAACTGAAATATCTTGCCAATTCGCTCGATCGCCGATTCGCGATCGAGCTTTTTTATTGAACTTCTGCGCTGTGTGAAGAAGTCGCGGATAAAATCGCCAAAAGTAGGTTGACATAGAGTACCCTATTAACTGCAAAACCTGGTGAAAGCTTCTCCGACCTATGCCTGAACTGCAAACCTGGGAATTTTTAATACAGCAAGACGGCGATCGTGCTTGGCTCCCGTTGAACGGTTCCACTGTTGAAATTCTGGAAGGTCGGTATCGCATCGCTGCGAAAACGAATCACCAGAATACGCCCGTCGAAGTCCGAATTCAGCACGACGCGATCGACGAAGTTCCCCCAAAACGCCGCACTCAAACCCGAACGCACCAAACGAATCCGAAAGGCTTGATGCCTGTGATTCCCTACACTCGGCTTCAGTCTGGAGTCTGGCGATTTCACTGTGCACCCAAACACGGAGAGGCACATCTAATCGAGCTACGGGTATTGTCGATCGAATCGGATATTGTCGAAGATTGGAATCCGAATTGGGAACTCGAAGAGCAAGCCGCGTTTGATTTGCCAACTGTGGCAGTCGAAACGAAAGTGATCGATACAGATCGCGCCTCGATCGAGGAATTTTTACAGCAGGCAGACGAGAATTCAAGCTCGATCGCTGACGAGATTTTAGCGGAATATGGCTTGGTGGCAGAAGAGCCGTATGAGGAAGACCCGTTGCCGAATGTGACGAGTTTTGGAAATTCTCAAATCTCGATCGAGCTTGCTCAAGAAACTTACATTGCTCATCGAGGCGAACCGCTATCGATCGTCGGTCGAATTGTTTCGACATTGACACATTTAGACGGAGAATTGCGCGTTTGTCTGCGCGATCCACAGACTTCTAGAACGCTTTTAGATACCCATGAGATTCTACAGAATGCCGCGTTGCCCTTTGACTTGAACTATCGTGTGACGTTGCCCGTTGAGCTTGAAACTCAGTTGGTTTTAGGCGAAATTACGCTGCATGATGCCAAAGTCGAAGGAAAGCCCATTCTAGCCACTGAATCTTTCACATTGATGGCAGATGTGAATGAACTCATGGACGCGATACAGCAAGCGAGAAAAGGCGATCGCGCCGTTGCAGAGGATATGTTAGATCTCCCTGCAACGAAACCTGCTGTTAATCAACCGCTAAATTTGGCGTTTCTCAACCTCGTTTCGGCTCCAAAAGATGCTGAAGCTGCGAATTTCACACCCAAAGAATCGCAAACCCTGCCGCCTCAACTGCACGAACCCAATCCTTACACGCGTCGAAAGCTCGATTTACCCACGTTTGGTGTTCAGCCTGAAACGGTTTGTGATCCAGAAGCAAAACAGCTAGAAATTCCTTTAACTGCGGCTCCTGTTCCTGTAGAACCTACGATCGAGGAGCCGATCGTTGAAGAGCCAATCTTTTCCCCGGTTGAAAAATCGATTAGCGAAGTTAAAGTTCAGGCAGACGATCGAGATTTGCTAGTTTTAGATGAATCAGAACTCGATTTACAACCGAGTCCCGATCAGGTAATCGATGAATTTGTCGTCGATGATGAGCCGATTTTGCCGCTTGCTGACTTGATCATGTCCCGCCGTCAGGGACAATCAGAGCGCGTTCAAAATCCGTTATTGCTGCCTGAAACTGAGCCTGTTCCTGATCCCATTATGACGATCGCACAACAAGAGCTAACCAGAGGAGCAACCGTAGCAGTTCGGATCAAGCTGCCTGACATCTTGCCCAAGCTCTATGTCAAAGCTTGGGTTAGCGATCGACAAAGCCGCAGTTTGATCGAGCCGCCGCGATGGATTCTAGACTTTAAGCCCGATGGACAGGGCAATTTAGAATCGATCGCCCAGATCAAAGTGCCCTTTGACAGTGTAGAGCTTCGGATTGAAGCGATCGCGGTTGAAGCTCTGACCAATCGCGAAAGTCGAAAAGTCGTGATCGATCGCCAAGTCATTCCTGAAGACATGCCTGATTTGTGGTTGGATGACCTCGATGCTGATTCGATTATTTCGTCCTGAAGATGCCGATCAGATTGCGACGTTGTTTCACGAGACAGTTCGTGAAGTAAATGTTCGCGATTATTCGATCGCTCAAGTGCAAGCCTGGTCGCCAGATGATCTGTATTTTCGAGATTGGGCGATCGTGTGCACTGAGCGATTTACTTATGTCGCTGAGTCAGAAGGGCGAATTTTAGGATTCGGTGAGCTTGAAGCGGATGGACACATTGATTGTTTTTATTGTCATAAAGACTATCAGCGATGTGGAATTGGGCGATCGGTCTATCAAGCGATCGAGTTCAAAGCGCATGAAATGAATGTCGATCGATTGTTTACCGAAGCTAGTATTACAGCAAAGCCCTTTTTCCAATCATTAGGATTTACGGTAATTGCAGAGCAAGAAGTTTCTTGTCGAGGTGAAACTTTCATTAACTATCGAATGGAAAAACGGATTTGAGGTGAAAACTTGCTTTAGTAAGCATAGGGTTAAAGTGTCTTAGAAGTAGCCGTTGATTGCATTCACCCGCCCGGAGCTGAACCTCCGGGCTAATCGAGGGAAGCCCCCTGAACGGGACTAAGAGCCGCAGAAATTGTGATTTAGCCTGCTTTAGCAGGGTTGCGCCGATTAGCCCGGAGGTTCAGCTCCGGGCGGGATCGAACCGTAGTGAAGTGTTCTTGAATACTCTTTAAATGTCCTCTGAACTAAGGATGCAGGTAAAAAGCAGTCCCCAACATAATATAAGTCATCAGCAACAACACGCCTTCTAACCAATTATGCCGACCATCCGTACTCACTGAATTTGTCATCACCACCGCAATTCCCACACCCAGAACTGAGAACGTATTAAACGCCAAATTCATTGGCTGCCCCATAAACCACCCTGCCAGCACCAGCACAGGAGCAACGAACAAAGCAATCTGCAAACTTGACCCGATCGCAACCGAAATCGCTAAATCCACCTTGTTCTTCATTGCACAAATTCCACAGGTGATATACTCAACCGCAGCACCAAACAACGGAATAATGATCACTCCCATAAACAAATCCGTTAAGCCTAGAGATCGAACCGCTTCCTGCAAATTCGCCACTAATGCTTCCGATACAAACACTAAGACGATCGTTGTTCCCAGCAACAGTCCTACATTCGTCCAGAAATGCATGGGCTGCATTCCTTCACCTCCGTAGCTTTCTGGCTCCGCATCTTCTACCTGCTCGAACATATACTTATGCGTCTTCATCGAGAAGAACAGCATCAAAGCATAAAAGACCAGCAGTAGAATTGCAGCAACATAAGAAAGGCGAGTATGCTGAAGATTGACATCTAATGTTCTAGAAGTAAATTGAATTGCAGCCGGAGTAAGTAGAAAAATCACTGCAAGGTTTAATGACCCAGCATTCAGTCGCGAAACATTTGCCTTGAGTAAATTCACTTTGATGTCTTTCTTGCGAAACCAAATTCCATTTAAGAGAAACGAGATTCCTAACCCTACCAGTAAGTTCGCGATAATTGACCCAGCGAGGCTTGCTTTGACAACATCGAGCATTCCTGCTTGGAGTGCAACGATCGAGACAATTAACTCTGTTGCGTTGCCAAAAGTCGCGTTGAGCAATCCACCAAAGGATGCCCCGATCACAGTCGCGATCGCTTCTGTAAAATTTGCAATCCAAGCCGCTAACGGAATGATCGAGACTCCAGCAAAAATAAACACAATAATCGGATCAGCCTGTGCCCAATCAAGCGTCAGACAGATGGGCACAAAGACTAACATTTGCAGTAAAAATCGATCTTTGCGAGACATCGTTCTTGCCCACTCAATTCGAGCAAGTGCCTCTTCTTCAGCTTCGATAAAATTGGGGATTCTAGTCATGGTGAGGAGATTCGTTAAGGTCGCAATTTAAAACTGTCAAATCATCGACTCTTCATCTTTAACAATCAACACTGAACAATGAGCCATTCGAGCGACATCCAGACAGACCGTTGGCGACAGACTCATCACAATCAAATCTGCTTTGCACCATTGAGCAATCTCGACGATCGACTGTCCTAAATCATCCGTCGTCGAAATGCGATCGAACTTCTGATCATTCAATACCGTTGGCTCTAAAGTAGCAACGTTTGCCGCGACTTTGAGCTTTGTCTTGGGACGAACTCGCTTTAGACTCCGCTCTCGATCGTTCCAAACATTCCAATCGGTTAACTCTGCTCCTGCCCAGTGTTTCTGTCGCTCTAAATCAGAGAACAAGAACAGGATCTCACCTTGCACCTTCAGCAAATGTAATAGCGACCATTTCGCCCCACTGCACTGTGAGAATGAAATTGATCTTTGCAGCAGCGATCGGTGACTCTGATCGACCACTGCTAAAATTTTCTGAAACATAGCTCAATTTGTATAGCGGTACGCAGAACGGTTAGGACGTTCTCAACCTCCGAACCTAAGCGGTGAATGAATTTGACCTCGCCCCTCACACCTCATACCTCACACCTTTGCTATAAGAGATGCGATTGAAAAAATGACTGACAATCCTACAAAGTTCGACTCTCGAAATTACCGCGCTTCAAGGATCGTCAGTCAGTCGCTTAAGGAGAGGAGGCAATCCTACACTTTCGACATCTCACGGTTCTGACTTTGCAGATCGGACATTGACTTTCCAGTTGCAAACGTACAGAAGTTCTTTGTTGCGGGTTCATAGTACCAAGCAATACCTTCTGGATCTTTTGCAGTACTCCATTGAGGAAAATCAGGCTTCGATCGCTTTGCTGTAATCGTCTGAGTCGCAATTCCAAGCCGTTGTGCTAACGCATTTTGTTTCAGCATTGCAAGGGGAGCAGGCAAACTAGGAGCACTCTCGCTATCCGCAGATTTTACTGCTTCAGTCACGAGCGCGGTTTTACCATTATGATGACCATTCGTAGAGCTTCCATTGCTTTGAGGAATCACACTGGCAGCAACAACATCGATCGTTGTCGTGGCAGGTTCTTGAGGGGTGGCAGGTTCTGGCGCGGACTTCTGGCGAAACGCTTCTGCCATTTCCCGCAGCCGTTTTTCCTCTTCCGCAAGTTCCGCTGCACTAATATGATGCGTCGGTGGCATGACTTCGCCACCTGGACCCATTAACGGACGTAACCCATTGAGTTCTGCCAGAATTGCAGTTCCGTTGTTGATGACCACCGCCAAGATCGGATCGAGCGCGAAGAAGATACCGGAGACCAATGCTCCCAAGTTCGGAACAGCGACGATCGCGGTATTTTGCCAGATGATGTCCATTGCTTGCCGAGCGCATTTAATCGCCATAATCAAGCCGCGCAAATCATCTTCCATCAGCACCACATCAGCCGTTTCTCGTGCAATATCCGTCGCACCTGCAAAGGAGATCGAGACATCCGCATACGCTAAAGCGGCTGAGTCATTAATACCATCTCCACAGAATCCAACCGTCTTGCCGCTATCGTGTACCGCTTTCACGACTTCCACTTTCTTTTCGGGGAAAGCTTCTGCATAAACGTGTTTGGGTTCGATGCCGAGGTTTCCAGCGATCGAATGAGCCACCCGCGTCACGTCTCCAGTGAGCATGTGTACGGTGATACCCATGCGCTTGAGTTCTTTCACCACTTCTTTACTTTCTGGACGAGGCGGATCACTATAGCGAATCACTCCTAAGAGCCTGCCATCCGTCGCAACATACACCAGAGATTGTCCGCCGGATTTCGCGTCTGGATAGCGAATATCATACTCATCCAAACTGACATTCTCTTGTTTCATGAAACGAGGGCTGCCCACAATAATGTTCATGCCCTCGATCGTTGCCATTGCTCCCAATCCAACTTTGTATTCCCACTCCTCGCAGTCTTTGAGCGCGACACCCGTATCTTTCGCGTGATGCACGATCGCTTCTGCGATCGGGTGAGTTAACCCTTTTTCTGCCGAAGCCGCGAAACACAGCACTTCATCTTTACTAAAGCGATCGTCCATGACATCAATATCATTGACTCCTGCATGTCCGATCGTGAGCGTTCCGGTCTTATCACAAACGATCGTATCAATGCGAGCAAGAATTTCGATCGCTCGACCACTCCGAATCAGCACCCCGTTTCGAGCCGCATAAGTCAACACTGATAAAATCGTAGTCGGAACAGAAACCCGAATTCCAGTTCCAAAGTCTAGCGTCAACAGTGCAACCGCTCGGTTTAAGTTACCGCTAAAGATTCCCACTCCTGCACCGATGAGCAATGTCGGGAGTACAGCCTGGTTTGCAACTGCTGCGGCATAGTTTTCGACTCTAGTATCATGCACCGGAGCCGCTTGCATCAGATTCACAATCACGCCTGCTCTGGTATTGTTGCCTACACGCTCTGACAGAATGGTTAATGTGCCATCTACTAACAAGGTCGAAGCGAAGACTTCATCTCCTACTGAGCGCGTCACCGGAACTGATTCGCCCGTCAGTTTGCATTGATCAATGATGCCAGTTCCCTCTAAGACAACACCATCAACTGGAATTTGGTCGCCTGGATAAACAACAACGTGATCACCGACAATCACATCTTGAGTTGGAATTTCTACAACTTGCCCATCGCGAATTACAAAGGCAGTCTTACTCAAGCAATCGAGCAAATCTAGAGACGCTCGCTCACTGCCGCGTGCTGTCATATCTCGAATCGCTTCGCCCCCTTCAACTAAGCCCAACATAAAGGACGGTGCAAAGAAATGTCCTTGGAAGGTATGCAGCGCGATCGCTAATCCATCGAGAAAGTCGATCGTTAATTGCTGGTCTTGTTGAATCGCTTCCCACGCTCGTTTAAACACAGGAATCGCACCGACTAGCACAACACCCCCAATCAATAAAGGTGGAACGGGTGCGCCTGCCATTGATGCAACACTCAGAACTAATCCTGCTGCTGGGAATCCCAGCCGCTCCATCCAGTCAATTTCGTTATTCGATTTCTTTTCTTCTTTAGCAACTAACGCCAAATCGACTTTTGCAGAAACGGCATCTTGAATCGATCGAAACAGTTTTTCTTGAATCGTTGCGATACCAACAGCGGTCGATTCATGGCGATATTCCACAATCAGTGAACTCGCGATCGAATTGAGCCGCACCTCAGTCACAAAGTTCAGCGATTCAACCAGGTACTTCAGTTTTGCTCCATATTCTTCATTTTGAGCGAGGCGTGGAATCCGAATGCGGAATCGACCCGGCATCCAATGAACAATCTCGTAATACACATTCTCGATCGTGACCACTGTATCCGTTACGACCGATGAGTTCCCTGCTGTAGCAACCACCATGACAATCTCCTGAAGCGGGGTAAATGAAGTAAGACAACTACATACAAACGGGCTGAAAATCAAAAAACCTAGAGTTAGCTATTTGCTAATGGAAATAGCTCCTTCCAAAACTGACAAATTTAAACGATTCCTGATCAGCACGAACGAACACGTGCCCGATACTCTCGTTGTCGCCTATGTGCAAAGCTTGACTGGAGTAGCTTCCACTACAATGCCAAGGAGTGATTAGAATTTGCTGTGAAACCTTCCAGGCTAGTATCGTTCATCGAGGACTAAAACTCGATTTCTTGCCTGCGCCCCAATCGAATACTTAAGAGCTTACTGTAGATGTAGCGATGCAAAAAGAAAGTTTTTATTAACTCTTCTCCCATCGATAGCTTGTCATAATCCAACTGATTTGTAAACCTAATTCATAGTGTTTAACATTCATGATTAATCATGCAATTTGAGGCGCAGCAAGATGAAAAGCGATCGCGGATCACTCTGAACATAGAGCGCTTTAATTAAAAAGCTCGATCGATTAGAATGAAACTTTCGCTAAGAGGATGTTTGAAAAGTTGTCGTCCGTTGCCATATCTCGCCCTGAAATGAATTTCGGGCTAATCGGCGCAAGTCCATTAGAAATGGACTAAGAATCTATAACTATCTCCCAGTTTACTTCAGTAGACTTTCCACGGTTAGCCCGAAATTCCATTTCAGGGCGGGAAGCAATCGAAGCGAAAAGACTTCTTATGCTTGTCAAACACCTTCTAGGAGAACTGTCGCATTAAGGTGATCATATTGCGGCGAACATACTGTTCAACCTCTCGGTAAGTAAAACTGTAGCCGTGTTCTTTACCAAGTTTGACCGTGAGGACAACAAAGCTCTGAAAATCGGTTGCTTTGCGTAATTGCTCAACAAGAGTGTGATTCTGCAAGGCTAATTGATGAAACTGTGCGACCTGGTTTGACACAATGATTCCTCCGTTGAAGTGTGGAGATAAAGCGATCGACAACAGATCTTGGATTTGCAAACGACCCATAGAGACTCAATAAGCCTCTTCATATTCAAAATCCAAAATAGTTCTATCACTCTATCGCACCCCTGCTACAAGTACAATCACAAAAATAGATACGATTCAAAACTTCTATATCGGAACGGAACACACCACGCGAAATCCTATACCACTGCCTGCCATATCTGGTTGATTCCAGTGTCGTTGCGCTGATCGACACAGTTCAGGCAAACAATACCACGCGCCACCCCGCAGCACTCGATAGGTCACATCCTCTTCCTCCCACACAGTGCCATCTTCGGGTGCTCCCTCATAGGTATCGTGCCAAGCATCCGCACACCACTCCCACACATTACCGTGCATCTGAGCTAACCCAAAACCATTCGTCGAATGCTCGGCTGTCACCGGAATCGTTTCTTGATGATAGCCTCCTGCAACTCCAGACCCGTAAGTATAGTTACCGTCATAGTTTGCAAGTTCAGCAGAAATTGTTTCTCCGAAGTGAAAAGGGGTCGTGGTTCCAGCCCGACAAGCATACTCCCATTCAGCTTCGCTGGGGAGTCGGTAGGGTTGTCCGGTCATTTGAACGAGGCGAGCACAAAACTCGATCGCGTCACACCAAGAAACCTGCTCGACTGGACGATCATCACCTTCAAAATGGGCAGGGTAAAGACTGATCGATCGCTGAACTTTCGGCAAAGCCGCGATCGCTTTCCATTGCGCTTGTGTGATCGGGAATCGACTCATTAGAAAGGGCGCGATCGTCACTCGATGCCGAGGACTTTCATGTAAGTCCCGTCCCAATTCTGTCTCTTCAGATCCCATCCAGAATTGACCCGCTGGAACATAAACCATTTCTAAATGAATATCGCTATTCAATGACTCTTTGAGTGACGTTGCAGTCTGTTGCTCCACTCGCGCTCCTTCTGCGGTGAGCGTGATCGTTTCAAAAGTAAAAGGTTCTAACAATAAAGGTTTTGTCGGTAGCACTTCAAAGGACGGAATCACACGATCGAGTTCTAAATAAGGTGGCAAGAATTCAGGCTGTGGCTCAAACAATTGGCGTTTTGGGAGTTGGTCTAAATCTTGAGATAAAATGGCTGCTTCCTGAGTTGCTTGGTCAAGTTGAGCTTGCAGATAGTTTTCTCGATCGTGGAGTTCTTCAATTTGATTTTGAAGCTGTCTTAGTTGCGCTTGACTCGACTGCATTTTGCTCCAAAGCCGTTTCGCCCAGTCCAATCTAACCGCCTCCTTGTCGGCAACTTCGGGAATCAGTCCTGTAACAAACGAGAGCGGCTGAACATCCCAGCCGCAAATGACACAGCGTTCAGCTTTACTAGAGCGAGTTTGACAAACAGGACAGCGCGGCATAAATGGCTCCTTGAGTCGGGAATTAAGCCAGTTCAGCAATGATGGGAGAGTCAGTTGAGTTGATTTGCTTCGGAGGTGCAGGCGGTTGATTCTTGGCAAAAGGATCTTCACCCGGATCGAAGAGCGGACGAAAACTGTTCAATTCTGCTAACAGCATCGAGCCATTACTAATGATGACGCTCAAGATCGGATCTAGAGCAAAGATAATTCCAGCGAGAACCACACTAATGTTTGGAACTGCAACAAGCGCCGTATTTTGATAGATAATTTCCATCGATCGCTTCGCAATCTCGATCGCATGAATCACATCTTCTAAATCATCATCGAGTAGGACAATATCGGCGGTTTCTCGTGCCATGTCGCTGCCTGTTGCGATCGCGATCGACACATCCGCATGAGCCAATGCTGCCACATCATTAATCCCTTCTCCTACAAAAGCAACGACCTTACCCTGTGCTTGAAGATGCTGAATCACTTTCACTTTGCCTTGGGGTGACATTTCAGCATAAGCACGATCGGTATCAATCCCTAACTGTGCCGCGACTTCTTCAGCAACTTGCGGATTGTCCCCAGTCAGAATGTAAGTTTCAATGCCGTCTTCAGATTGATGTAACTGACGAATTACTTGATGTGCTTCAGGTCGTAGCGGATCAGTGTAAGAAATTGCACCAAGCAGTTTACCACTCCGCGCCACGTAAACCAGCGAGAAACATTCTGTTTGTAGCTCTGGATAACGAGAATGAATCACAGTCGTCTCAATTTCTTCTTTCTGCATCAGTCGATGACTCCCCACAAGAACTTGCTGCCCGTCAATCTGTGCAACAATTCCCGCCCCGACTCGATATTCCCAAGTTTCACACTCCCGAAGCTGAACTCCTTTCGCTGCAGACGCATTCAGAATCGCAGCCGCGACCGGATGTTTATTGTCCTTCTCAACAGAAGCCGCAAGCGTGAGCACTTCTTTGATCGAAGTCCGAGTATTCACCGTCCGAACGACTTTTACCGCAGCATTTCCTTGCGTCAGCGTTCCAGTTTTATCAAACGCGATCGCATCGACTCGCGCCAACACTTCCAAAGCACGCCCGCTGCGAATATAGATTCCATGCCGAGAAGCGTACGTTAAAGCAGAAAGCACAGTCGAGGGCACTGACAATCGAATCCCGTGGCTAAAGTCTAAATGCAGCGGAGCTAGAGCGCGAGACACGTCTCTGGTTAGCGCGAAAATAATGCCGCCTAAAATCAAACTCGGAGCGATCGCCATATTTGCTAATTTTGCGGCGTAGTCTTCGACGCGAGTATCATGCACCGGAGCCGATTGCAGCAATTGCAGCGTCAAACCGAGCCGAGTATTTCTGCCCATGCGTTTGACCAGAATGCAAAGTTTTCCGTCTAAAAGTAGCGTCCCCGCATGAACGACTTGCCCTTCAGAGCGACACACAAACGTCAATTCTCCGGTCAGTTCGTGTTCATCGATCCATCCCGTTCCACGCAGGACGCGCCCACTCACGGGAAGCCTTTCGCCTGCATAAACGACAGCGCGATCGCCAAGCTTAATCGAGTCGATGGGAACCCATTCTTCTTGTCCACCCCGCTCGATGCGAATTGTTTGATTCATTCCTCCGACGAGTTGAGACACTTCGCGTTCACTGACGCGGGCAGTTGTATCGCGGAGTGCCTCTCCAGTCTCCATTAAGCTCACCATCAGCGAAGGAGCGACCAAATCCCCTTTGATCGTGTACAACGTCATCCAGAGGGCATCTAGAATGTCTGCATCGAGTCGCTTTTCTTTTAGCGTGGTTTCGATCGTGCGGACAATGAACGGCAGTGAAGCAGCAATGACAACTCCCCCAACCAATAAAGTTGGAATTAGAGGTAAAGCAAGCTGTTCTGCTGCGATCGCAAGTCCTAAACTCGTAACAGGCAGCCCCAATCGTTCTAACCAATTGATTTCGGGACGATACTCGGTTTTGGTCGAGATTGCTCCGATTGGGATTTCTCCAGTTGTGGCGAGATCGAGTGCTCCTGCGATCGCGCTTTCCAATGACTCTAAAGTAATCGCATTCGGTGTGTAGTAAATCACCAATGATTCTGCAAGTGCATTGATGCGGAGAGTGATGACAAAACTCAACGACTCAACAAACCAATTGAGTCGCTCCGCATACTCCTGTTCTTGTTTTAATCGGGGCACTCGAAACCGACAACGTCCTGGAACCGTATGCACCATTTGATAGGTCATGCGATTCGGAGAGCCTAAGCAGACGATGGTTCGATCGTTGACTTGTGTTGCCATGTTGTAAAGTTTGAATTCAAACCAATAGGGCGCGGTCTGATAAACTGGATTGTGTCAGGGATAACAAAGTTCTTCAACATATCTTGCGATAGATTACCGCTCAACATGCTTTGCCGGAGGATGGAGATGTAAGCGTATCCTTTTAGTCGATTCTCTTTAAGCGAAGGGGAAGCTTAAGAGCGAGATTTTTTCACAATAAACCAATCCTGCTATGAACGCTCAATTTAAAAAAGAATCAAAACAAGAAAGGCATTTCACGATCGTCCTGGTATATTATATCAAAGAAAAATTAGTACGAAAATTTAGCTTTGCCGCCAGAGTTGTTCTCCTGTGTTGAGTTCGGATTATGCGCTCTATTTCTGCTTGTTTGCACTCCCAGTGACTCTCGTGCGATCGGGGGAAGCTCCTAAAATCGCACCTCTATAAAATCTAGGACTGTACCTCTACCTTAGCTTCAAATACAACGCATTAGAACTCGAATCTATTATGTCTCTTATTGATATTGATAAAGTGAGTGTGGGATTAAATCGGCGACCTTTGAAGGATCAAAAGGTGGCGGACTTGATGCAATCGATCCAGACCAATGGCTTACTCAATCCAATTACGCTCGACCAGAATTTTACGCTGATTGCGGGGCTGCATCGGTTAACCGCTTGCAAACTGTTGGGATTTACTCAAATTGAATGCAAGGTGGTGAGCTGCGATCGCGATCATGCCCGCTTAGCTGAGATTGATGAGAATCTGATTCGCAATGAACTCGATGCGTTAGAGCGATCGGAGCTTTGGCTAGAGCGAGATTCGATTCTCGATCGTATGGGACTACGGGCGCGGGCGGGCGATAACCAATTTACTCAAAGAGGAGGCGAAACGAATTCACCACCTCCGAAAACGACAGTTGAACTCGCACAAGAAATCGGCTACACCGAGCGCACCTTTCAGCAAGGTAAACAAATTGCGCGAGACATTGTACCGGAAGTCAAAACATTAATTCGCGGCACTTCAGCGGCAAAAAGTCCGAAGGCTCTACTTCAAGTTGCCCGCGCTGGAGGTGAAGAGCGCAAACAAGCAGAACAAGCGGAACGAGCCGCGAAACAAGCCGAGGCGAAACGCCTAAGAGCAGAAGCCGCCAAACAAGCCAGAATCGCAGAGGAAGCAAGAGCGAAACAGAAAGAACTTCAGATCATGGCGCTGCAAAGCGTGGAGGCGGAAAAAGTCGCAAAATCGACCAGAAAAGCGGCGACTAAGGAATCGATCGTAGTTAAAACGGCGAAACGGAATCTGCAATGGGGTGATACTTGGTTGCTGAAACGACACTTAGTGTATTACGGCGAAACGACGAGCGAGGGATTTCGCGATTGTTTGCCTTCTAATGCGGCGTTAGCGATCGTTCCTCCGCAGGTGGATTGGAATCATGATTTTCTAGCAGATGAAGCGCGAGTTGTTGCGGTGTTACGAACTCAGGGAGGCATTCATCAGTTTTGCCGCATTCATCAACTGCCCTTTCAGTTTGAGCTACTGATTGGCGATCTTTATCTTGGACTGTTTTCACATCATTCCTTGTTAAAGCCAGAGCAACCTTTAGGAATTGAAGGAATAGAGGCGATCGTCTCGTATTTGGTCAGTCTCTACACGAAGCCAGGTCATTTTGTCTTAAATCCAGGTTTGGGCAATGGAGAAGTCTTGATGACGTGTGAGCGCATGGATCGGGTTTGTTTTGCGGGTGAGACTGCTCCGGAGTTGGTCAATCGGGCGCTCGATCGATGGCAAACGTGGACAGGAGCGGCTCCTGAGAAAACGGATTGATTGGATAAAGACGTTCTTCGGTTTATAGATGAATTAATGCCCTAGCGAATAGAATTCGCGGCTATACAAACGAAGTCCACCGGGCGCGGACTGACCGAAAAACGGTTGTTAGAGGGTGTTTGAAAAGTATATAAAGTCTATTCGCTTCGATTGCTTCCCGCCCTGAAATGGAATTTCGGGCTAACCGACGAAAGTCTACTGAAGTAGACTGGGAGCCAGTTTCAGTCTCTTAGTCCTTTTCAAAGGACTTGCGCCGATTAGCCCGAAATTCATTTCAGGGCGGGATGTGGCAACGAACGACAACTTTTCAAACATCCTCCTAGTGTGCTTGACGCACACTTTGTCTGTGTAGCCCCGAATTCTATTCGGCTGGCAGTTCGGATTCATGCAGGAAGTCTACTTTATCGATCGTGCTCAATCTACAAACCCGTTGCACTCCTTAACCATCTGAAATATTGAGTTTACAAAAGTTTCTATCTCTCTCTTGAGACATACAGTAAACTTGTTAGTCAAGCAAGTTAAGAGCGATCGAAGCTTTTAACAGGACTTGCAGGAATTTTAGTTGAGTCACTTCTGCACATTAAGTTGCACTCGCAGCTCGTTCGCTCTGCATCTCAGAGTCTAGGAATCTCCTGCGTTCTCTTCAAGCTAAATTTGACGATCGCATAACTTGCTGCCGAAAGGTGTGAGTGAGTTGAATCATCGTTGTTAACTGCTTATGTGAACATCGACCCTCCTGGAACCTCCTCCAGGAGGATCGCTTCTTTGCCTTCACGAATCTGACTTGATGCAACCTTTTCTCCCAGTTCCGTCAGCATTCCTAAAAGCACTATGAAAACGAATCCTCTATCGAATCGCGCCAATTCTTTACGCGCTAGACCTCGATTGTTGAAGAATTTGGGCTATCCAATCATTCAGACATTAACTCAGCTTGACTCTCGATATCGAATTGGACTATCGATCATGGTTGGTATGGCAGTCTTTTTGCTATTTCCAGATTCAATGCACCTTGATAGTCGCATCCTCGCTTCTTGGATTGCGGGCAACGCCTTTTTTCTCACCCTTGTATTTTTAATGATGAGTCGCGCCGATCCACAGACAACTTACGTTCGCGCCCAAAATCAAGAAGCTCAACACTGGACAATCTTTTTGCTGGTGGTCTGCACCGCACTCACGAGTATTTTCGCGATCGCACTCATGCTCGTAGACAATAAAGAGGTTCCGTCTGCGGTTACAACCCTTCAAATCGTCTTGTCGGTCGTCGCAATTCTATCGTCCTGGTTCTTAACCCATACGATGTTTGCATTGCATTACACCAGTTGCTACTACCGCGAAGATTGCACCAATCCAGAAGCAGACTATGCCGGAGGAATCACACTTCCCGATGAAGGACAGCCAGATTTTCTAGACTTTCTCTATTTCTCATTTACGATCGGCATGACTTCTCAGACTTCAGATATTTCAATCAACACAGCTTCAATGCGGCGACTTGCTTTGGGTCATGGGTTAGTCTCATTCTTTTTCTATAGTGTCATCATTGCCTTGAGTGTCGGTGTTGTTGGCGGATTGCTTTAACACTCATCCGCGATCGTAATTCTATTGACATGATTGGCACGGCGATCACTATCGTCTCTGGCAGCGTTGGAGCTAAATGATGAGTTCTTTTCAATCCGTCGCACACCTCACATCGGGTAGGATTCTTCGCAATGACACATCTTCTTTCTGCATTTATTTTATGTTTTTCCTCGAATGTCGATAACTTTGCAGTCGCAGTTGCTTATGGTGTAAAAAACCTGCGAATCGGGCGATTAAGCAACCTTCTAATTGCATTGGTTTCAGCCTTGGGAACATTGCTCTCGCTCTCGGTCGGAGAAGTCATTGGACGGTACTTATCGGATCAAGTTGCAAATTTCTTGGGGAGCGGAGTTTTGATTGCGATCGGGATTTGGGGAATTTGGGACACGTTGGAACGAGAGCGCAAGCGGCAGAGCGTAAAAATGAGACAGACGCGATCGCGATCGCTCGTTGCGGTTGGAATGGACTCGACTCAATTTGTTCAATCTCAAGCCGTTGAGTCGTCTTCGATAGATAGTCTTTCTTATGAAAGTTTTCTGGAAAATCCAGAGAAAGCCGATACTGATCAATCGGGTTATATCGATGTTCGAGAAGCAATTGCGATCGCGTTTGGGCTAACCATTAACAATCTTGGCACTGGAGTGGGGGCAGGCATCTCTGATTTTAATGTGCCCTTCACAACTGGATTGACCTTTGCATTTAGCGTGATGGCGGTTTCAGGCGGATACTATTTAGGCGATCGCTTTACCACCAGAATCACGGGCATCTCTGCGGGTGTGGTGTCTGGGCTGATGGTGATTGCATTAGGAATTTATGAGTATTTCATTCCTTAGATCTCAGCGCATAGAAGGACTGTTCGAGTTCCACTCACCGAAGTCGATCGGATTGCTGTTTAAGCAATCATTCCAGCCCTCTAGATTGTTCAAATTTAGGGGGCTTTACGCATCAATCTGGAGATCCTCCACTCGACCAGGATGAATTGCTACAGCAAGTTGACGTACTGTATTGCGGAAGCAAATCAATCACATTATTAAAACTACTAAAATAATCCTGGAGTGCCCGCGCTGCATCTCCGGTAAAGCGCAACCATTCATAGTGATATAAACCCTGGGTCGGGGACTCTTGCGGGCAGAGTGCGGCAGGTGGAATTGCAATCAATAGCGAGACGCAAGGCTCTCCCGATCGCGTCCTGCACTCCAAACGGATCGCAGCGATGTAAGAGGTATTGATCACAACGTCCTCAAGCTTGATAAACGCCATAGCTGCAATCTCCGTGTGAGGTGTAAGGAACGCTTGCTTTGAGCAAGTCAGGAAAACTTAGAACATGAGCGAAAACTTCGAGTTGCGAATGATCTAGACAAAAAAAAGCACCTTGAGGTCAAATATCTCATGATGCTCTAAGAACTCCATAAGAGCGAACAATACAAACGAGAAGACTTGTATTGCTCCCTTGATTACTTTGGGCTAGACCGCGATCGAGGAACCGGGTCATCTAACTGAACACAGATCAGTTAAAGCACTTCAAATCTGCTGACTTGATGTACAGGAATTATAGAAGACTTATCTTAGAATGTGAAGGCTGTGAATGTTCACTTCTTGCTAAGTCTAGCTTAACCAGAACTGATATCCCGGCTTTCTCACTCAGTTAACCATATAGATTTGCTTATTGTAGCTGCGACAAGAACAGTTGCTTAATTTTTATTCCGAGTAGCATTTTAAGAAAGTTAAATACTCGATTGCTTAGTACTGTTTTTCAGTATTATTAGATATACCTAGCATTACCTTCTTAGGTTAAAGTAAAAGGCGTGACAGAGTTACTGAATTGCTAGAACCGCGTAACCTTCTCTTGTCACCTGTTGATCCGCATCTATCTCAATGATGCAGTTAATCCTCAGCTTGATTTTCATACAATTCGTATCAGACTCTGGTCTGTTCTGAAGCTGTTTTGGTTTGACAGCAACGATACAAGATTGATGCAGTATTTCCAGCCGCTTTTAAGTTTGCGGAACACTGTTTCGCAAGTATCCTCACTCTAAAATTCTGGAGGTTTAGACCCATGTTTGAGCTAGAAGCTTTGTTGTTAGGGCTAGAGCCAGTGACCGCAATGACAATTGGTGTGGGAGCGTTAGTTCTCGTGCCGGTTGTGGGCGCGATCGATTCAATGACGGGAAGTACACTTTCAGAGGGCACGAGAAACGTTGCAAAGAATGGTTTGATTGTGGCATTTGAAACCTTTGACAAGGCTCAACATGCTGTGGCTGAAGCGAGTGAATCGATGCAAGATTTGATTGCTGAAGCAAAATCAGAGATGGGAAACTCGAAGAACGGCACAGAAGAGAGTATTCCTCGCGAAGTGACCATCGGGTAGCTGCGTGATTTCGTAAAACGCGCTCTGAAGCTTCCAAGCATTCTTCGGAAACCCTCATCTTCTATCTCTGTCTATGCTGTCTCAGCAGGGATAGAGACGATTTTCTCTTGAAATTGAGTTCGCTTCAAGGAAGAGTACTACAGCCATCCTGATTGATTTGTACAAGGACAGACATTTCGCTCAAATTTGCGATCGCGCAAGCCATGATCCATTCAACACCGGAGGTTTTATGTCTGAACATCCAGATTTCTTGAATGTTCGCAGTCTGGCTACGATACTGACCGCTGCGCCACTTTCGTTACTGTTACTGTTTAGTGCGATCAATTTGTCTTGGACTCTCAGCCACCCTCAAACTTCCAGTAAGAACACGGCTGAGATGGTGCCAAAAGCGCAACAAGTGAAAAATTCTATCGATCGCTAGTTCTGAACTATTTTGCCTTGCAAGCTGGAGACCAAATCTTAGTCTCCAGCTTTTTTGCGACTCATATTAAATTGATCTTTAATCGCTACAGATCTGGGTAGCCCCCTAAATCCCCCACTCGTGGGGGACTTTGAGTGTGAAATCTCCCTGGAAGTCAGAACTGTTGCAGGTTTCAAAGTCCCCCATTCTGGGGGATTTAGGGGGCGAGGATCTACAGCATTAACAGATGGATTCGATATCAGAGCGTAATAATCAAATACGGTTCCTCAAACTTCCCCGATTGAATGAGCAGTCCTTGAAGCTCAGGAGGCAAAGCAATATTCTGTCTTTGATCGCCTGCTTCAACGATTACTTCTGAACCATATTGAGTGAGCTTTACTTGCTTCCGATTCAAGCCAGGTAAAAACACTCGAACTTGACGCTGTGCTAGGTCAATCTCAACCGGATCAGGAACCGATGGAATCTGATCGAAATCAGGCAGTGCTCTGATCAGCGGTTCCCAATTCTCGTCGCGCAGGGTTGGAACTGAATAAACCGCTAACGGCTCAAACGCTTGCTGTAATTCCGGCATCTCATTGCCTTGATGCTGATAGACCAAAACACCACTTGCTCTGAGTCTGACCTGTTGAGCACTGCCCCACAGCCATTGTGCTTGTGCGATCGCGCTCGGTTCATCGATCGTGACTAAATAGGCAGTGAATTGCTGCGGATTGTTCACGACTGCAACCCCTTGATCAATCCAGTTCCGAACCTGCTTCATCTCCTGTTCGATCTTCTGCGTATCAATGTTGGTCGTGAATAGAGCACTAGCGATCGGTCCCCCGATCAACTCTACAATCTTCGACAAATCTAAATTCTGAAAGAAGCGATAGAACCGCCGGAAGTACCAATCTAAAACATGCGGAACGCCCAATAATCGGAGTGTTTCAAGATCCCCGCGCCCATCATAGATAATCACATCGTAGTCACCACTTAGATAGTACTGACACAGCGCATTGAATGCCAGCACACTATCAAATCCAGGCAGGATGATTAGCTCTCCAGGATAAATTTCATCAGCTAAAGCAGGAGTCGGAAGATAAATCGAAACTAGCTCTTTTAGCGTCTTCCAAGACTGCTCTAGTAGCACCGTTGTCTGGAGTTGAACCGCTTCTAGTTTTGCTGAAATCACTTGAGGCTGCGCTGCTAAAGGAATTCCCAGCAGTCTTTCGGCACTGGGACTAGGATTGTGAGTGACCAGCAGAACGCTTTGATTTCGTTCGGTAAACCATTTCGCCGTTGCGATCGCGAGTGTAGTCTGTCCCGTTCCTGCTTGACCCAAAAATGTAATAATTCTGCTCATGATGCCATCTCCAAGTACGACAAAATCCCCATCTGTTCCTTGTAACAGATGGCAGCGAGGCAGCAAATTCAATAGACCTCCTACATGAAAGATTCATGCAGAAGGTCTAATCGTCAGACTAAGGCTCCAATGAGCTAAAACAAACAGCAGAAAGAATCAGAAAAGGAATCCCAGGAATCAAAGGGAGAATAACCCCAATCACGCCCACGATCGCACAGACCGTGCCCGCAACAATTCTTGCCGCATTTCTAATCTGTTTAAACATTTGCATTACCGAATGATTTGATTTAGCAAACCTAACTGACCTTTAGGGTCAGCATCTTACCCGGACAAACTAGAAGCTTACTCTTACAACTAATTTAAGCTTGCTATAGCTCTCAGCTTAGCACAATAAATCTGATGAAAAAAACTGTGAATTAGGCATTTTATCTAATTCACAGTTCAAAGCAACCTTAGAGAGTGTTTGAGGAGCTTTCGTTCGCTGCATCGTCCCGCCCTGAAATGAATTTTGGGCTAATCGGCGCAAGTCCATTGAAATGGACTAAGAACTTCAAACCGCCTCCCAGTCTACTTCAGTAGACTTTCCACAGTTAGCCCGAAATTCATTTCAGGGCGGGGTGCAATCGAAGCGAAAAGACTTTCTATACGTTTCAAACTCCCTCTTACCGTCGATCGACAAACCATCGAATAAACAACTTCTCCAGTTCGATCCAAACAAAGATCAACGCACTAAAGCCCACACAAACCATCAACTCCGTAAAGCTCAGAAAATGCGTACTAAAGAAATTCCGTAATGGCTCTACATAGATCAGCATTAACTGAAGCATCACCGTAAACACCACCGAAGCTAACATAAACGGATTCGAGAACGCATTCACCTCAATAAACAATCGGGTATTCGATCGAATTGCCAAAGCATGACCCATCTGCGCCAGACACAGCGTGGTAAACACCATCGTTTTCCAGCGATCGCGCTCTAACAATCCCCCTTGTACCTGCTCGGTATACCCATACGCCCACACCATCATCGTGATCGTCACCACTGCCAGCACAAGCCCGATCCGAATCATATAAGCCCCTAGTCCCCGCGCAAAAATGCTTTCTTGCGTATCCTTGGGCGGATTTTTCATCACGATCGGTCGTCCTGGCTCAACCGCTAACGCCAACGCAGGCACCCCATCTGTCACTAAGTTCATCCACAAAATTTGCAACGGCGATAACGGCACTCCGCCGAGTCCTAACAACGGAGCCGCCGCGATCGTCATCACTTCCCCGATGTTGCTGCCCAAAATATACCGAATAAAGCGCCGAATGTTGATATAAACGACGCGCCCTTCCTCGATCGCGGATACGATCGTCGAGAAGTTATCATCGAGCAGCACCATATCACTCGCTTCTTTACTGACATCTGTACCTGTGATGCCCATCGCGACCCCGATGTCCGCTTGTTTTAGTGCAGGTGCATCATTCACGCCATCGCCCGTCATAGCAACAATGTGTTTGCGACGTTGCAAAGCTTGAACAATCCGTAGTTTATGTTCGGGTGAAACACGAGCATAAACACTCACTTGATCAACTTGACTTTCGAGTTGTGAGGCATCGAATTTTTCTAATTCACGACCTGTTAAGACTCGATCGCCTGCACGAGCAATGCCCAAATCTTCTGCAACCGCCTTCGCTGTTAACTGATGATCACCCGTAATCATCACCGGACGAATTCCAGCACTCCGACACCGGGAAACCGCTTCACGCACTTCTGGACGAGGCGCATCGAGCATTCCCACCAAGCCTAGCCAGACTAACTCCTGTTCAGAGCGGTTTTCTGACGATTCTGGAGGAATTTCGTTCAAGGTTTTATAAGCAAACCCCAACACTCGTAAGCCTCGACTTGCCAGCACATTATTCCGCTGAAGAATGCTGTTTCGTTGTCGATCGTTCAAGCGTTCAGTTCCGGTTGCCGTCTCGATATGAGTGCATCGCTCTAAAGTGAGTTCTGGCGAACCCTTAGTAAACATAAAGTAGGGCTGATAGTTCTGATCCATCAATGCCAGACTCAAAGTTGACTCATGGCGATGTCCTTGAGCATCGACGATCACACTCATTCGCTTTCGTTCTGATGAGAATGGGAACTCTGCTACACGCGGCAACCATCGGTCTTTTTTCTGCTTGTCTAATCCTGCTTTTGCCGCTAGAGAAAGCAATGCGCCTTCAGTTGGATCACCGAGAATTGCCCACTCACCTTGTTCTCGTTGCAGCACCGCATCATTACACAGCACACAGGCAAGTAACAAGGCTTGCAGATCGGGATGCTGATTTGGCTCGATCGTACGATCGTCAATCAAAAACTCACCATTCGGGCTGTATCCTTCACCCGTAACTTTTACAGAACATTCGTGCGTGTGAACGGCTTGCACAACCATTTTGTTTTGCGTCAAGGTTCCCGTCTTATCAGAACAAATCGTCGTCACAGAACCCAGAGTTTCAACAGCGGGAAGCTTCCGAATCAGAGCATTTCTTCGCACCATTCGCTGAGTTCCCAGCGCCAGTGTTACCGTAATCACCGCAGGCAAGCCTTCTGGCACGACTGCAACTGCCATACTGAGCGACACTTTAACTAATTCTTCAAACAAACTCGGCTTGAATAAGGTGCCACCCACGATCGTAATCGTCACGAGAATCAAAGCACCGGTCACTAAAGTATTGCCGAGTTGATTCATCCGCTTCTGGAGTGGAGTCGGCTCAGTCTCAACCGATTGTAAGGCTGCCGCAATTTTTCCTAGCTCGGTTCGCATTCCGGTTTCTGTAACTAAAACCGTTCCACGTCCCTGAACGATTTCTGTCCCTTCAAACACTAAATTAATGCGATCGCCCAACGGGGCATCTTCTGGCAAAATCACTTCTGCTTGCTTGGTGACAGCATGAGCTTCTCCGGTCAAAGCAGCTTCACGTGCTTGTAGATTAATCGCTTCGAGCAATCTGCCATCGGCTGAAATCTTCACTCCTGCCTCTAACAGCATGACATCGCCTGGAACGAGGTCTTTAGAATTGACCTCCATCGGTTTACCATCGCGCAGTACCCGAACTCTCGGCGAGGATAATCCTTTCAAAGCGGCTAACGCTTTCTCGGCTCGGCTTTCCTGAAGATAGCCCAGAGCACCATTGAGCAGCACAACAACAAAAATGGCAACCGCATCCTTGGGAAATGGAAAGGTACCGGTAGTGAATCCTTCCCGGATGTCTAAGATTGCAGAAATCACCGCGACTGCAATCAGCATCAATAACATGATGTTTTTGAATTGATCCCATAAGACTGCTAGGGCACTCCTGCTGCCCGTTTCGGTGAGTTCATTGGCTCCGTACTTCTCTAGACGATCGACCACAGAATCGCTCGTGAGTCCATCGGTGCGATTGCTCCGAAGATTGTAGAGCGATTTCTCTGCTTCCAACGTGTGCCAAGCCACAGTCGTTACTGGCTCAGCCATAACTGGGGGAGACATCGAAGACATAGTATTTAATTCCAAAAAAGCTATTCTGAGTTATAGCACTATTTTTTAGTAATTTAATAGTCTGCTTAGCACTATTAAATGGTTTGAATAAGATTGATGAAGTTCGATCGAGTTGGTTACCGTTCGGCTACTTAGACGCGATAGAACTCTGCTCAAATCGAACACAAGCATTGGCAATTATTACCGCTCGAATTTGAAGCAGGATTGTGCAGACAGCAATTTCATTAATCGTTCGTAAAAGTTCTTGTATGATGTTGATCAACCTACTATATGCTGGAATATCTCTTGAAACAGATTGGCTACCAGATTGTTCACTCGATCGCTGGGCGAACTCGGATTCGGGTTTCCTGGCTCGAAACGGATGTGGAATCTGCCAGCAAATACCAACGACTATTAGAAGCATTGAGTTATGTCAATGCGGTTCGGCTGAATCCACTCGCACACTCGATCGTGATTGAGTACAACTCGAAACAGATTAGTATTGCAGAAGCAGAAGAACTCTTCATTGGTTTAATGCAGCAAGTTAAACTGACTCCTCCGATTCAGACAACTACGATCGAGACTCCACCCGAAGCGGAACCTGATGAACCTGAGCCAGTTTCTGAAACTTCTCAGTCTGCCCCAGTCCAATCATCTGTCATTCCTGAAATCCCTTCTCCTTGGGATGAATCTGTCTCGATCGACGAAACTCCAAGCACTCTAGCGCCGGAAAGTTCGCTTCCCGAACCTCATTCCACCGCATCACTCGCGGAACGATTAAAAGTGACTTCGCAAGCGATTACACGCCGTAGAACAAAAGCAGATTTTCAGATTTGGACGCAAGCTCAAGATCCAGAAAGAATCGCTTGGTACTATGACGCAGTTTCTCGATCGTTTCATCCTGTTACTGCTAGACCAGACTCACATAAAATAGTAGAAAGCATAGACGAGACTCTAAATGAAAAGAGCAAGCTAGCAAAACCAGATTTAACTTAAACGCGATCGACTGCTCACAAGCAATAGCTGCGATAAACTTTTTAACCGTCCTAACCCAAGGTACAGAGACTATAATCAATTACATTGTTGTTTCGGATTACAACATGTCTACTTTACTTCCGATTGGCAGCATCCCAGGTCTTCCAGAAGCTAGAGTCATTCTTGCAAATCAAGGGTTTGTTCCACTTCCAATGCTTGAGACTCGAAGTACAACCGTTCATACATTCCTATCGATTGATCCACCAGAAAATGCAGATGAAGAGTTTTGGAAAGCAGTCGGAGAATGTCTTGTGCTTGCAAGCGCAGGCGCGATCGTAGCGGGTACAATGTCGGGTGGCATTGCCGCCTTACCAACCTTTATGCAGGTGTTTGGTGCAAAAGCAACAACACGCGGTTTAGAACTCGTTGCCAATCAACTCAAAATTGTCACCCAAACGACTTATAGCGATTGGGGCTAACTTTCGATCGCATAAAAGCCCTTCAACGTCGCATCATACTGCCAAGCTTTTCCTTCAGGATCTTTTTTCTGTGCCCATTGCTTGAATTCTGGCTTCGATCGCTGAGGAGTCAACGTCTGAAACGGAACGCCTAAGCGTCTTGCAAGTTCGCCTTGTCGCAAAAATTCCGCCGCAGTTTGTAGCGCTGGAGTGGTTCCTTGCTGAATCGTTTTGCGTGATTTTTGGCGACGAGATGCGATCGGGGTGGGAGTTTGTCGATCAAACAACGGACGCGCTCCATGAACAAACTCAGCTACAAAAGCAGAACTATTGTTCGTAATCACATTCACTACTGGATTCACACCCAAAATCATGCCTCCTCCAATCTGAATCAACAAGTTTGGCAATACAATCATTGCTGTATTTTCGTAAACCACTTGAATTGCTCGTTGCGCGATCGCGATCGCCTCGATCAAACCGCGCAAATCTTCGTGCATTAAGACAACATCCGAACCATCAGGCTGAGCAGCAAACGAAATCGAAACATCCGCTTGAATCGCAGCAAGTTCATGACTTCCAACAAAGGCAACCGTCTTACCCTGATGCCGCAGTCCAGACACAAGCATTTCCGGTGAAGTTTTCTCACAGATATGCGGCTGAGGAATGTTAATCGAATGGTGTTCTTGCGTAACCCAGTAAATTTCAATCCCTTGACGCTGTAGTTCTGCGATCGTCGTCTGACTTTCAGCGCGTAATCTTCCAACTGGATCGAGCAAGCCAGTTTGATCAAAAACGATCGCATCTAATCGAGAAAGTAGCTCTAAAGTCCGTGCACTCCGAATATAGATACCGTGACTTGCTGAGTAAGTTAACGCGCTGAGTAACGTCGTATGAACAGAGATGGGAATTCCACTTCCAAAGTCGAGTTGAAACGGCGAAACGGCTGCTCCAAAGTTCCCGGTTAGCGCAAACATTGCTCCACCAAACAAAATCGTCGGGAAGATTGCACTTCTCAAAAATTCAGCTTGCAGCACCCCAATCTCTGTGTCATGCACTGGAGCAGATAAAGTAAGCTGAGCAACAATACCAATGCGAGTCTTGCACCCCACTTGTTCTGCAACAATACAAAGCTTGCCTTCTAACACTTGTGTGGTCGCATAAACGGCTTGTCCGACAGAACAAACCACTGGAATATTCTCTCCAGTTAAATTCTGCTCATTGATCAATGCTGTGCCTTCTAACACCCAGCCATCCACCGGAATCGATTCGCCTGAATGAACGACTACACGATCGCCCGGTTGAATCGTTCCCACTGCCATCCATTTCCGTTCTCCATTGAGTTCAATCCATCTCGGTCGATCGAACTCTTCTAAAATTGCTCGTGCGGCGCGTTCCCGTTGCTCTGCCGTAGTTCCGCGCAACGCCCGTCGCACTTCGACTAAACAAGTTTTCAAAGCGGGAGCCGCATACTGTCCCTGTAAAGTTTGCAAGGTCATCCAGAGCGAATCTAGCAGATCAACATTGGGCTGACGCTGTGTGACCAAGCTCTCAGTCGCTCGAACAAACCACGGCATTGCAGCTCCTGCGATCGCGCTTCCAACAACGATCGCAGGTAACTCTAAAGGAACCGCTAACAATGCCACTGCTAAACTCACCGCAGGCAAGCCCAAATCCTGCCAATGATTGACTTCAGGTTCAGCCTCTTCAAAAGATTCAGGCGGATCGATCGTCGCTGCTAGATCCGCAACATCAGATTTCCATAGACAAGTGAGCACCTGTTGCTGCATGATTTCGCAGTTTCTTGCTTCATAGGTAATCACGATCGAGCAAGCGGCTGAATTGATGCGAACATCGGTTACGCCTGCAAGCGATTCGATTTGCCGATTTAAGCGATTGGCAAAATCGATATCGCCGCACAATCGAGGAATACGGAGGCGTAACCGTCCGGCAATACTGTGGACGATTTGATAATTCATTGCAATCAGCGAATTCTTTTGGCGAAGAAACAATGCTGCTTATGGAGCTATTATCGTAAGCCAAAACCACGTTTTCCAATTGCTTTCTGTTGCAAAAGTTATGTTTTACAGATTTTGTATGATGGCTTTGTCGATCGAGTCCATTGCACGATCGCAAAGACGCAAAAGCAAATTCAGCGATCGCGATAGAATGAAAGGCATTCCTATCCCCATGCGGTGTCTATGGAAACGTCGATCGTACAATCTTCGACCAGTCCGGTTACTCCTGAGTGGGAGATGCCGACCCCGCCGACTGATCTCCCTTTTGACGATGGAGTCCCCTTGGAAAGCGCCCGCCATCGCATCGCGATGAATCTCCTAATTCGTTCAGTCCAGTTCGCCCTTAGAGACCGCACTGACTTCTTTGCAGGCGGCAATATGTTTGTCTATTACAGTCGCAATCAAGCGATGAATCGGGACTTTCGTGGACCGGATTTCTTCGTCGCGCTCGATGTCGATGGCAGCCGAGAGCGAAAATCGTGGATTCTATGGGAAGAAGACGGGCGGTATCCTGATGTGATCGTTGAGCTTTTATCTGCTAGCACAGAACGAGTAGACCGTGAGGATAAGAAGCGCCTTTATGAACGGATTTTTAAGACTCCCGATTATTTTATCTTTGATCCGTTTAACCCCGATTCATTGCGAGGCTGGCGGCTCCAACTGGGTCAAGGCTATCAACCGCTGCAACCGAATGCACAAGGCTGGCTCTGGTGTGAAAGTTTACAGCTCTGGTTAGGAACCTGGGACGGCGTAATCGATCGAGAACCTGCTACCGGAACTTGCCAATGGTTGCGATTTTATGATTCGGATGGGCAGCTTGTGCCACTACCCGAAGAGGCAGAACGAGCTAGAGCGGAGACAGAACGAGCTAGAGCGGAGACAGAACGAGCTAGAGCGGAGGCAGAACGAACCAGAGCGGAGGCAGAACGAGCCAGAGCGGAGCAGGCGGAGCAAGAAAATGCACGTCTGCTGGAACAACTCCGCGCACGAGGAATTGATGTGGATGAGTTGCAGATCTAATGTTCCGATGTCTAATTCAAGCATCAGTCGTGATCAGCGTTCTTCTTGTGTGGTCAATGACTCGATCGTAACCAGAGCGATCGAAAGTCGTGGAGATAATCGCGCATCGAGTGAGGCGGATGTCCTAGCAGTTTGGGTAGCGTATCGTCTACCGCTTCTGCTTGTCCATATCGTAATCCGACGTGAAGAATCGTCTGAATGGCAATCTGAGCGATCGGCATTCGGCGGCGCAGTAAATGAAAGCCATAGCCTGGAATACTAGCGGGTTTGTAGACGATCGTGCGATCGAGTTCTTCAGAGAGAAGCGCAGCAACTTGATCAAACGACATTGCTTCTGATCCAGTCAGCGTGTAACTTTGTCCTGTGTGTGCATCCGGTTCCAGCAGCGCCTTGACCGCGACTTCTGCAATGTCGCGTCCGTCAATGAAAGCGACTAAACCCTGACCCGCAGGCACAAATAAGCGATCGTTTTCCACAATATCCGTACGGTAGGCACCTCCTAGATTCTGAGCGAAAAAGCCCGGTCTGAGAATCGTCCAGCCGCCAGGATTCTGCATCAGGTGTTGTTCTACTCCATAGTGAGGCACGATCCGATTGTCGGCTGCTCCTGCAACCGAGACAAAGACAACCTGACGGACACCTTCCTGCCGCGCCACTTCGAGAAATGGGTTGAGCGTTTTGCGGGTGTCGGCAATAGCAGGCGGACGCAGCAGAAACACGGCATCGCATCCCTGTACCGCAGTACGATAGGTACGAGCATCGAGAAAATCAAACCGAACGGCTTCCCCGCCCGTTTGCTGTGCCCGCTCCAAATTTCGCAGCCCGACTCGAAAGGGAATCTGACGATCGCGCAGTCTTTCAACCACTGCCGCTCCTACATTTCCCGATGCTCCCGTTACAAAAATCATGGCAATTCGCTGTAAAAGATTGTAGAAAACTGCATAACTGGCTGAGTCTGAAGGCGGAATAATCATAGCAACCTTTCACCTTCAGAAAAATTCCATGTTTAATCAAATCAAGACTGCATCGATCGGGTTAGAACCACTAGATCGCCTCACTTCGAGTTTTTCAGCGCTTGATCCATTGAGAGATTCAAGCGAAACATACCGTCAAATTAGTCGATCGCGCTTTGTTCCCGCACTCGAAAGATACTCGGAAGCAACACCGGATCAATCACTCTCAGCGATCAGTGCTCAACTCGACTTCTACGACGATTTCAATCCAACCCGTGGAGCAACGTTTAAGGATGATTATCGTCTCAATAGTGCAGCGGGTGGACAGTTCCGCATTCAAATGAACTCATTAGAGTTCGATACTTACCTTCAGCTAATCGACTTCAATACAGGAACCGTTCTCACTGACAACGACGATACTGGAAGTTCCAGCAACTCAGAGCTAACAATCACGATCGAAGCTGGCAAAGATTATCTGATTCGAGCAACCAGTTTTGCGCTCTATGCGATCGGAAGCTATGAAATTGAAGCTCAACAGATTAGCACTACACCGACACCTCCGACAAGTAGAGCATTCAACAGCACATACGGCTATGGATTGGTTGACGCAGCCGCAGCCGTTGCTCAAGCAATCTCGCAATCGCGATTCGCAGATATCCCTAATTTGGGCGGTAGAAACTGGGGAAACGATATGATCAATGCACCAGAAGTTTGGGCGAGAAACATCACAGGTCGAGGAATTACAGTTGCTGTGATTGATTCTGGAGTCGATATTACACATCCAGATTTAGCCAATAACATTTGGGTGAACCGTCGCGAAGTTGCCAGCGATGGTATTGATAATGATCAAAATGGCTACGTAGATGATCTTTATGGCTGGAACTTCGGACAAGGACAAAACAACAACAATGTCATGCCTGGAACTTCTGATCCAGGTCAGAGTCACGGAACTCACGTCGCGGGCACGATCGCAGCTTTAAACAATGAGTTTGGAGTAACAGGAGTTGCGCCGAATGCTCAGATTATGGCATTAAGACTCGGAGATGTGTCTAACAATCGCTTCACGAATGGGGGAAATTTGGCTCAAGCGATTCGCTACGCGGTTGACAATGGAGCGCGAGTGATTAATCTGAGTTTGGGCTGGTCAGATTCGGCTGAATTGGCAAGTGCATTATCTTATGCGGCTGCTCGAAACGTGATTACAGTCAGTGCTGCGGGTAATTTAGCTGAGTCAGCGCCCAGCAACCCTGCAAGTTATGCCACGCGCTGGGGCTTGTCTGTTGGAGCCGTCGATCGTAATAGCGCGATCGCATCTTTCTCTAATCGAGCCGGATCAGATCGTTCGCTTCGGCATGTCGTTGCACCAGGAGTAGAAATTTACTCAACGGTTCCAGGCAACTATGATTTCTCTAGCGGTACATCGATGGCGGCTCCTGCGGTGGCGGGTGTTGTAGCCTTGATGCTAAGCGCGAATCCAAATCTCACGCATGATCAGGTGCAACAGATCATTACAGGATCAACGAATCGGTTGTCTACTGTGAATCAAACTTTTGCGATGATTGACTTCAACCAAGCCGCGATCGCAGAAACAAGCCTAGATTACGCACTTTCTACTTGATGCTTTCTGCTTGAACAGGCGGCATGACGACTTTTCGAGCGATTCCTAGGGTTTTGAGTGTTTGAATTGCCCACCAGGTCACATCGATCTGCCACCATTTCCAGCCTGCTTTTGCCACATTCGGATAAGCATGATGATTGTTGTGCCACCCTTCTCCAAATGCAAGCAGGGCTATCCACCAGAGATTACGCGACCCATCTTCGGTGTCAAAGGTTCGATTGCCAAACAGATGAGTAGCTGAGTTGATGAGCCAAGTTGTATGCCAGAGTAATACAATTCGGACAAACACACCATAGACCACGAACGACCAACCGCCAATCGCATAAAGCAGCAGTCCGATCGGCAGTTGAAGGAGTAGAAAATAGCGATCGAGCCAGAGGTAAAACGGATCGCGAGCTAAGTCAGGCGCATATCGATAATAGGTATCAGTCGAAAAGAACTGATCACGCGGATAAAGAATCCAAAGAATGTGACTCCACCAGAAGCCGCGTCGAGCAGAATAAGGATCTTTCTCGACATCTTCAGTAAAAGCGTGATGGAGTCGATGTCCAGCGACCCAGAAGATCGGACCTCCCTGCATCGCAAGTGCGCCCAGAAAGCCAAAGGTATATTCTAGTGCCTTCGGAACTTGGAAACTACGATGAGTCAATAAACGGTGATAACCCAAACAGATGCCCAAGCTGCCGAATAGCCAATGAAGTGTAAGCATGACTCCGAAGGCTGACCAGGAGAAGAACCAAGGTGCAAGGAGCGCGAGGAGATGAACTGTACTAAAAAAGATCACATTCGTCCAGTTTAGTACGAGCGGTTGTTCTGTCGAAGCAGAACTAAAGGATTGACCAGTCACAAATTTCCTTAGATGTATTGAAGTATCGGTGTAACAAAGCCTGAATTGTGCTGCATATCACTGATTCCAGCCTTGGAGTGGTTGCCTTTCACGATGCCCTCACCTCCTGTAAAGCTGACGGATTGAGCATGATGAAAAATAGAAACCTTCGCAAATATTGCAGTTGCAGATTTGACTCAAGGTTGATATGTTCTAATACAACAGAAAACATTCAATCTCGTTTATACCTTTTTAGGGAGAGATGCAGAGCATCATCTACGGCTTTTGAAGGGTTCACCAGAATTTGTATCAGTTCTACGCAAGTTATACATCAAATCAAACACAACCTTTCACAGGAGTCATCGATCGCTTGATGACAGCCCGCGATCGAGTCTTTCTTTAGTTGACTTGCAACTTAAAGTTTAAACCTCTACCGTTAATTAAACATTCTGGTGATTCCCCTATGGCAATTAAAGAAAAACCAACGCCGCCGCGATCGCGCTTAGTCTCAAATATTCTATTAGCAGTGTCAGGCGCGTTCCTGCTTGTGAATTTGTTTCTGCCAAATCTGTTTGGTGCTCAGGTTCCGGCTGTTCCTTACAGCTTGTTTATTCACCAAGTGCAAGAAGGAGAGGTGAGTCAAGTTTCAGTCGGTCAAAATCAGATTCGATATCAACTGAAAACCGAAGACGGCACTCCGGGGCAAGTGTTTTCGACGACTCCGATTTTTGACTTAGAGTTACCTAAACTTTTAGAAACAAAAGGAGTCGAGTTTGCAGCAACGCCACCATCGAGAAACGGTTGGTTCACTAGCCTGCTCGGATGGGTGATTCCGCCGCTGATTTTTGTGGCGATTTGGCAGTTCTTTTTAGCACGAGGCGCAAACGGTCCGCAAGGAGCATTGTCGATCGGGAAAAGTAAAGCGAAAGTCTATGTCGAAGGAGAGGCTGAAAAAATTACGTTTGCTGATGTTGCCGGAGTCGAAGAAGCAAAAACTGAGTTAGTCGAGATTGTCGATTTTCTCAAGACTCCAGCCCGTTATACCGCGATCGGCGCAAAGATTCCGAAAGGTGTATTGTTAGTAGGTCCGCCTGGAACCGGAAAGACATTGTTGGCGAAAGCGGTTGCGGGAGAAGCGGGAGTTCCATTCTTTAGTATTTCGGGATCTGAATTTGTCGAACTGTTTGTCGGGGTCGGTTCTTCACGAGTCCGCGATTTGTTTGATCAAGCGAAAAAGCAAGCTCCTTGTATTGTGTTTATCGATGAACTCGATGCGATCGGGAGATCTCGCAGCAGCAACGGTATGTATGGTGGTAATGATGAACGCGAACAAACGCTGAATCAATTGCTCACTGAAATGGATGGATTTGCGGCGACCGATGCCACCGTGATTGTATTAGCAGCAACCAACCGCCCCGAAGTGTTAGATCAAGCACTCTTGCGTCCGGGTCGATTCGATCGACAAGTGTTAGTTGATCGTCCTGATCTTTCCGGTCGGGATGCGATTTTGAGAATTCACGCTCAGAAAGTAAAGCTGGGTGAGGATGTCAATTTAAAGGCGATCGCAACTCGTACTCCAGGATTTGCCGGAGCCGATCTTGCGAATTTGGTGAATGAAGCTGCACTATTAGCGGCTCGAAATCAGCGCTTAACGGTCGCTCAAGCGGATTTTGCAGAAGCGATCGAGCGGGTCGTGGCTGGACTTGAGAAAAAGAGTCGGGTGCTCAATGAAACCGAGAAGAAGATCGTGGCATATCACGAAGTCGGTCATGCTCTCGTCGGAGCCTTAACAACGGGAAATGGTCAAGTTGAAAAAATCTCGATCGTGCCTCGCGGTATGGCGGCTTTAGGCTATACGTTGCAGCTTCCGACTGAGGATCGCTTTTTGCTCAATGAAACCGAACTGCGAGGTCAAATTGCAACTTTATTAGGCGGGCGATCGGCAGAAGAAGTCATTTTCGGCAGCATTACCACGGGTGCATCGAACGATTTACAGCGTGCCACTGATCTTGCTGAACGCATGGTAACAACTTACGGTATGAGTAAGGTATTAGGACCGTTAGCTTATCAGCAAGGACAACAAGCGATGTTCTTGGGCGATTCGTCCAATCCTCGGCGGATGGTGAGCGAGGATACCGCAAAAGCGATCGATATCGAAGTCAAGGAAATCGTAGAAACGGCACACGAAGATGCCCTAGCAATTCTGCGGTTGAATCAAGACTTGCTAGAAACGATCGCGAATCAACTGCTTGAAACTGAAGTGATTGAAGGCGACACATTGCGGAATCTGTTAGGCGAGGTTCAATCTCCAAATCAAACTCCAGTGTCTCACGAAGTCGCTGTGTAAGTTCCAATAGGCAGAAGCCCGACGCTGTAATTTCTGGTTCAGCGTCGGGATGCAGCACATAGTCAAGAATCGTCGATCGCTGATTTGTCTCTGCTCAAGGGCTGATGCTTTCTGCCCGACGACTTGCCACGATGGTAACCATCGGTGAAAGGAGAATGGAAATGGAGCGGACAGTTAGCGATCGAGACGGCATCACTTGGTCGTGTGTTGAGGCATTCACTGGACTCTCTGACGATACCCAACACTCAGAAGCCGCCCAAGTGAAAGGGCAAGAAAATGCCTACTGGGTCGTCTGTACACCGAGCGGCGGGGCGCAGTCCGTTCGGCTCAAGTTATCCGGCGATTGGCAGAATGATTACTCGGATGAAGCACTATTGCAAAAAATTGCAGGACAGTCTCACTAATCAGTGTTTGGCTCTTATCGATCGTGCTTAGGGATCTGCTATCTAACAAAATCCTATCGTTCATTACGTTCACTCGCCCCGGAATGGAATTCGGGGCTAACAGAACGAAGTCCACTGAAGGGGACTGAAGAGCCTAGGTTTACATTCTTTAGTCAGTTTCAACTGACTTCGCACGGTTAGCCCCGAGTTCCATTCCGGGGCGAGGCAGTGCTGGGAACGAAGTGATTTATTATTGGCATCTATTTTTAGGCAACTCCCTTAGAGGGTGTTTGAAAAGTATAAATAGTTCCTTCGCTCCGTTGCGCTCCCGCCCTGAAATGAACGACACTTTTCAAACATCCTCTTAGGTCGTAGTTCTCCTATGTCTGCTGACGGGCGACCAACTGAGGAAAGATCAGACTTCAAGCTTAAATTGTCAAGTTATAAATGCACATCTATGACCATTCCGGCATGGCGTAACCGTTCGGCTAAAACATCACCTAATCCAGTCGCTGGCGTGAGAATACCCCCTCTCGCCACACCCCCACCCCCTGGTAACTCATCGGGTTGAAGTGCCAAGCTTAAAGCAGCTTCACAGATAAATTTGACGGTTGCTCGATTACCAGGATCGCCCTGATCTCGAATCAGTCCTCGTACCTGCCGTCCGTCAGATGCAGTGCCCACCAATTCACAGGAGAACCAGCCCTCATTCATTGTTTGCTCTGAGGGTCCACTTCCGGGCTGCGGCAAGACGGGTTGCACGAGCGATCGCAGTAGAGGTTGTTGTAACACTCCTACAAACAGTCCCAATCCTGCGGTTAACCCTGTTGCTTTCAGCCCTGCCAGTGGTTCATCGAACTTGAGATACTCTTGGTACGTGAAGCCAGTCCCATAAGGTTCCTGCCATTCTTCATACAAGGCGCAACTGCGGCGAACAATGCGAGTGTTGACAGGTCCCATAAAGAAAGGAGCTATCCAAGTTTTCAGATCTGGATCAAACGATGGCAGTTGTGGGTCACGATTTCGATCGATCTGTGCTTGAGTCTGATTTCTAGATGGATTGAGTAAGAAAGGTTCGTTCATTTGTGCGATCGCTTGTGAAGTGTAGAGATTAAACGCAGAAGCGAGTGTTCCTCCATTAAAACCACCCGCCGCTTGAAAATAAGCCTTCACTTGATTGCAGGATAGATTGAATTCTCGTTGCAGGTGACGCACGACAAGATAAGCACCCAGATCAGACGGCACAGAATCAAAGCCACAACAGGGAATGATGCGCGTACCGTCGATCGCTGCTTGTGCGTGGTAGCGATCGATTAACGTTCTCACCCAAGGCGTTTCTCCGGTGATATCGACGTAATGCGTTTTGAAACGAACACAAGCATCGACGAGGGCATTGCCGTAAAGGGCAAAAGGTCCAGCCGTAGTGAGAATGACCTGAGTTTGAGCAACAATCGCATCAATCGCCTGCTGAGCTTGACTGTCTGCAACTAACACATCCACGGTTACGCCAATTTCATCTCGAACGGCTTCTAACTTCTGGCGATTTCGTCCAGCGATCGCCCAACGGACGGGTTCAGAAACAGCATGACTAGCGAAATACTGCACTGTTTGTTTGCCAACAAATCCGCTTGCACCGTAGAGAACAACATCATAAACACGTTCAGACATCGTAGAAGTACTCCTAGCAGAACTTCAAATAGCCCCGAAAGGCTTGGCGTTTCGTTTGGCTTCAGCGATCGTATCAGATCACAGTCAGCGAATAAACTTTAGACCACCGTTTCTGGCGATCGACAGAAGATCGTTTTACAATAGATACGTACTGTTAGGTTTAATCAAACTTCTAATTCGTTTTCAAGAAAGATGTTTGTTTTAGAACTTAGTTTTACACGCCTTGAATTGAAGTTGGTATGAACCCATTAAAGTTACGTTCTGAACGCTGTTCACCCTTTGGAAAGTTGATTTTGCGGTATCTTGAAAAGAACCCGCATACCAATATGAGTCAGCTAGCGCGGCAGGTTGGAATTTCGCGGGCAGGATTGGGCTGGCTCTGTCTCAAGCAGGGCGCTCCCGACGAAGAAACTGCTAAAAAAATTGCTCAGATCATCGAAGTTGATCTGACTCAGGTTGCTCGTTTAGTGCATGAAAGCAAATTAGAAAAGTTAGCAGCACAAAATAAGCTGACCTATGCAACGAAGTTCAGTAAGGTGGGAACGAAGCAGCCAGTTCCAGTCGAAAACGCGATCGCAGGTCTCAATATCGTCGTTCGTGCATTTCACGAAGTCATTCAAACCATTCCCGAAGAGGATCAACCATCAGACTTTCAGATGTACAAGCAAGCATACGAAATTGTCAAAGGTCAGTTTCTAGGCAATCGCAAAGTCTCTAAACGTCAACAAGCCCGGTCAGGAAACTAAGCAAAATTCTGTTTGATCTAGACAAAAACTCTGACTAAACTGCTAGCGTTGCGCTCCAAGAACTAATTTCCAAAAAGATGCAACCCAATCGCGAGGAATAAATCTTGGCAGCGTTGCTAAAATTTGATTACCGAGATTGCCAGGAATGACGATCGAGTGCCGTTTTTCTAGTGCATTCAAGGCATCGCGTACAACGACTTCAGCAGATGTTTCTACAACTGACGAGAGTTCGACCAGCGTTGGCGGAAATCCAGCTTGCTGAAAAAATTGCTTTCCAGCAGAACCCGGACAAACTGCAAGAACGTGAACTCCATAGCTACGATTTTCTGCCCACAATGCCTCACTAAAGCTTAGGATAAATGCTTTTGTCGCGGCATAGATAGAAAAATACGGCATTGATTGAAAAGCTGCGACTGAAGCAAGATTGATAATGCTTCCTGAACGGCGTTGCCGCATGGGTTGTAGAAACTGATGGGTTAAATCGACGAATGCAGCAACGTTTAGTTGAATGATTTGAAGTTGAAACGCTCGATCGCGTTCTGCAAAATCACCATAGTCTCCGGTTCCTGCATTGTTGATTAATAGATCGATCGTGCAGTTCTTTGCCTGTGTGGTTTCAAAAATCGTTGTGGCTGCATTAGAAGCCGTTAGATCTTGAGCAATCACATCAACTTTGACGCGATACTGCGATCGTAACGATCTAGCCAAGTCTTCTAACTTATTCTGAGAGCGAGCCACTAAAACTAAATTCATGCCACGAGATGCAAGCTCTTGAGCAAAAGCCGCTCCAATTCCTGCGGAAGCTCCGGTGATTAATGCCGTTGTCATTCAATTGAAGAGATAAAGATTCAGCACAGTGTAAGGAGCAGTACACTTCACTTACAACCTTCTCTGGAGTGAAAACAGAAAAAAGCCTCTCGTACAAGAGGCTTCACATTCTTAAGTTAAAACTACATTGCTTCCATGACTTGCTTGAATCGATTCAAATCTTCATCAAGCTGCTGCTGCGGACTTTCACCGAACAAGTTCGCAACCGCTGCGCCGGCAATACCAGCGGGCGGGTTGTACTTCATCGTTACTTTGACTTCAGTACCGCTTCCATTGGCGCTGCTGAATGCAACTGAACCAGTACTATCAACTTCCGCCCCTTCTAGAGATTTCCAGACGATCGATTGGTTTTCCTTCTCATCGATAATCTCAGCATCCCATTCGACGGTAGTACCGAGTGGTGCTCTCGCAACCCAATGCGATCGCGTCTCATCTAAAACTTTGACCGCCTCCAGGTGACGCATAAAGCGAGGAAGATTCTCGAAGTTGCGCCAGAATTGGTAAAGCTCTTCAGGCGACTTCTGAATCATCACACTCTTTTTCACGTCAATGCTGGTGTCTCCAACAATCTCTTCGGTCGTTCCAATAATGCCTTGCTTGATTTCATCCACCTTTGCAGAAAGCTCTTTGCGAGTTTCCGCCTTGAGCAGATAGCGAGAAACAAACCAAGCCGTGTAAGCCAATCCAATCAATTGAAGAAGTGGGCTAATCAAAGGCAGATTGGTGACAAAATGAATCAAACTCAAAACTACTTTGACAGCAAAAATTGCTGCTCCAACAACCAGCAAAGTGATCACAAGTGGCTTGTACTGCTGCCAAAAGTCTGCAACGTATTTGAACGGGTCGTTAAAGAAGTCTGCAATCTTCGCTTGATCGCGTTCCCATGCGAGTCGGCGCTGCGCCTCGATTTGCTGCTCTGCGGTGAGTGCAGGCGGATTTGCAGCTAACTCAGCCATCACTTCTTCTACGATTTGTTCGTCAGTTTGAGAAAGCTGAGTCGCGGAATTGGTTGAAAATTCTGTAGTCATAATCGTTGTACCTTAAATTTTGAAAACAGGTAAAAAAGCAGTTTTTCATACAGGCAAGGATTTAAAATGACGGGTAAAGCCCTGAATGCTCTACCTGTCAATCCTGATTTAAGCGTTAGCGTTTGGTATTTACGCCTTTATCGATCGTCGGATTGCCATCGACATTCAGATCGAGTTCTTCACGGCGAACTTGCTCTTCTGCGGTGACGGTTTCTTGCTCAACCACTTTCGTCACGCGAATTTCTTCCCGCACAAAAGCTTCTTTGTGGACATCGGGCACTTCTTCGTAGACTTCCATCCGAGCGACCTCGCCTTCTACAAAGTCCTTAGCACCCGGAACAACCGTTTGACCCGTTCCAGGAGTTCGCTCGATTACAATCCGCTCTTTCTCGATTGGCACAGAAACTCGTGCAGTCTCAGTTTCAACGTGTTTACCAACCGTGACTTCGCCTGATTTGCGGCGAGTCTTGCTGGCAACTAACCGCTCTTGATACAGTCTTAAGCTTTGGTGATCAGTATCATTGAGATTATACAAATCAGGATCGCGATCGTACCCGTAAGAATTGCGATCGTAAGCTGTGGTCGTTGCAGCAGGACGATAAACACCGCGGACTTGCTCTTCGTGATCATAGTCTACGATCTTGTTTTCGTCGTACTCAGGTAAGCGTTCCACTTGAGCTTTAGTCAGATTCTTCGCGTAAACGCGGCGGTCTTTGAATTCAATTCGCGCATTGCCGATCGGGAGCAGGACTTGTTTACCGAGAATCCACGCTCCGGTATGAATCACGAGATAGCGAAATTCGCCTTGGTCATCGACTAACACATCATCGACTGAGCCAATTTTGCCGTCACTAGAGTAGAGATCAAACCCAACAATATCATCTCCACCTGAATAATCACGATAGTCTGGATCAAAGTCTTTAATCTTATGAAGTGCCATATTGAATTAACCCAAGTAAAGTAAAAAATGTGTTTCTACTTTAGAATAGGGTTCGTTCAAGGTCGCTTCATCTTCCAAATGAAAGGGGATGTTGGATTGAGAGGAATACCTTTATTCGTGTGGTTGAAGTCGAAATTAAGGTAGAGATAGTGTGTCTAGCCCAACAATGCTACAAGTTAGACCCGCCAAAAGTGTTGTCAGTTCATCGAACTTGATGGGTTTGGATAGAACTGCTTGAAACCCAGCAACGAGCGCTTGTTTATAGGCTTCTTCGGTTCCCAGTGCAGTGACTGCGATCGCGGGCATCCGTCCGCCTTGATTCGGGTGTAGCTGCCGGACACGGCGAAGTAATGAGTACCCATCTTCACCGGGCATCGCAATATCACTGATTAGGGCATCGATCGGAGAGTTGCGAATGTAGTCTAAAGCTTCCTGCACAGAATAAACCGTTTCGACTTGCACTTGATACGCTTCGAGTAGCAGCGTAATGAGTGAGCAGTCATCGACGCGATCATCGACAACCAACACCTGCAAACCTTTCAAAAGTGAGCTTGGCTCAGACATACAGCTTCTCTACTTTTCGACAGATAGAACGTTCTACGTTTCAAACTATAAAGTCATCCTTAAGAAAGACTACCCTATCTAAAGTTAGATTTGCTTCTATTAACTTTTGTAACCCTGAATTTACCTTGCAAGAAGATTCTAAAGATCAATTTTCGGCTGTTCGCCCAGTGACATAGCGAATCACCATGACTAGCTCGGCAAGTTCAACAGGCTTAGGAACGTGCATTTGAAATCCAGCAGTCAAGGCTTTGATTCGATCTTCGCTGCGAGCATAAGCCGTGAGCGCGATCGCAGGTAAACGATACCCTTGTGCCCGGACTTGTTGCAGCAGCTGATAGCCGTCTTGTTCTGCCATACCAATATCAGAAACTAAAACATCTGGCTGATCTACGCTCAACATTTGTAAGGCTTCAGTTGCAGAAGCGGCAGTTTGCACGATCGCGCCACATCCAGTCAGCAGCATCGTTAATAATTGACGTGCATCGGCTTCATCATCGACAACGAGGATTTGCAACCCTTGTAGGGCGGATGGATTATCTACGATTTGATTGATCTGCATGATTGATGGAGATTGGTTAGCTTGGGGCATTTGTACGGCGGGTAGCGGTAATTGAACCGTGAAAGTTGCTCCTTGTCCCTCACCTAAACTGGCAGCCCGAACAGAGCCGCCGTGTAATTCTACTAAGTGCCGCACGATCGCAAGTCCTAATCCCAATCCTCCATAAGTTCGAGTCGTGCTGCTATCGGCTTGATGAAACCGCTCAAAAATATAGGGCAAATATTCGGCACTAATGCCTTTGCCGCTGTCGGTCACGATGATTTCAAGATGCGATCGCACTCGTTCTAATCGCACCTGAACGCGCCCGTGTTTCGGCGTAAATTTGACCGCATTTGAAAGCAGATTCCACACAATTTGCTGTAAACGAGTGGCATCCCCTAACGCCGCTCCGGTGGTTGGGTCGAGGACCGCTTGCAGTTGAATTGATTTCGCTTGTGCAGTCGGACGAACTGTATCGATCGCCGCTTCGATCACAGGCACCAGTTCCACAGGCTGTAATTCGAGTTGAAGCTTTCCGGTAATAATACGAGAAACATCGAGCAAATCTTCGATCAGTTGTGCCTGCGATCGCGCATTGCGCTCGATCGTTTCGATTAGTTGCATCGATTCAGTTTCGCTCAGCTTTCTTAAGCGCAACATTTGACTAAAACCAATGATTGCATTTAGCGGTGTGCGGAGTTCATGGGAGAGTGTGGCTAAGAATTCATCTTTGAGCCGATTGGCGCGTTCGGCATCGCTGCGGGCGGATTGTTCACGTGCTAAAAGCTCTGCTCGTTCGGTTTCTGCCTGTTTGCGATCGGAGATTTCGCGCTGAATCGCGATCCAGTGAGTATACCAGCCTGTTTCGTTCGCGATCGGGACAATGCTTAACTCTGCCCAGAACTCGGAGCCATCTTTACGATAGTTGAGGACTTCCACTTCGACCGATTGCCATTGTTTTAGTGCGGTGCGAATGCGATCGAGAATGGCGCGATCGGTGTTCGGTCCTTGTAGAATGCGGGGTGTTTTTCCGATGACTTCTTCGAGCGTGTAGCCAGTCATGCGAGTAAACGCACGATTTGCATAAAGAATGCGTGGACCAGGCAAATCAAAGGGTTCTGCTTCGGTAACAATAATGACATCGTTTGCGTTCACGACTGCTGATTCAAACAATCGAAGTTGTTCTTCGGCTTTTTTACGCTTGCTGATGTCGAGAATAAAACAGACTCCTTGTTCTTGTGATCCTTCGAGAAAAGCACCTCCTACTAAAATCGGTAAACGGCTGCCGTCTTTGAGAATATATTCTTTCTCAAAGGGGGTGAAGACTCTAGACTGTCGCATTTCTGCTAAAGCACGATCGTTAAGATGAAGCTGCTCCGGTGGTGTAAGATCATCCCAACGCACAACGCCCGCTTGTAATTCTTCGCGACTGTAGCCGATCATTCGCAAATATGTTTCATTTGCTTCGTAAATTTGACCGCTGACATCCCAAAATTTAATGCCAATGATGCTAGAGTCAATCACCCGTCGAAACAGAGCTTGATTGTCCTGTAAGGCTTGCTGAATTTGCTGAAACTGAGTTTGAACGGTTTCTAATTGTTTAATGCGCTGACGGAGTGCAGTATTTTCTGCGATTAATTGCGCTTTGGTCTTGAATTCGTCAGACATTGACTAAGCAGAGTGTTAATGTTGGGCACATCACAAGCCGATAGAATCGCTTGTTTACAAAATAAAACTTTGTCTAGGTTAAAAGATGTCATGGCAAAAAGGCTTCAGTCTGAAGACCTAACATTTCTACGCCTCCTGATAGATAAAAGTATCAATATGGTGAAATTGTGGCAGTGATGAATGAGATGCGGAAGATTGACGGCGTGAAAATGGCGATCGCGACGAAGAAAAAATAATAAGCTGATCCAGCAAGGTGGTACTAGTCAAGAGCATTGATTTTCAGGGGTAGGGAGTAGGGAGTAGGGAGAGTCCTCATTCAGATTGCTCCCCACCTCCCCACTCCCCACCTTTCCATCAGATTTAACTTGGTGAACTGGTACCGTTCTCACTGCGGTAGTTATCCTGCTGCTTTGTCATTGAAGCGATGATCTATGACGCTTTGTCGTTTGACATTAGACCTGCTAAACCTTTATACAAACAGTTGTGTAAAAGCACTCAGGCTACAAGCCTGAACAGTCATAAAAACACCAAACTGATGAAATTTTGTTTTTTCGGCGTTGTACTGGTTTCCAGTGCAGCATGGGTCTGTGTATTAACCGAGTCAAGCCATGGTGTGGAAGTACCTGCACCCTCACAGCAGCAACCAACACTCTCTAATCTTCGAGAGTTTCAAGTGCCTCTGTCTGATGCTCGACTGCTTCAATCCGAGCCATCAGCGATCGTAGTAGAGCAAGATGCTGTAGAAATCGCAGAACAAGACTTGAATCCATCCTCAGCGCCGGAAGAAGAGGAAGAAGAAATTATCGGGGTTGAAAAGCTTCAGAAGCCATCCTCAACCCCGGTTTATACGATCGATGCCGATGAGATCCGGCGTGAGAGTGCTGATAGTCTCGCAGAGATTCTTCGCGGGTTGCCTGGATTTGCCATCAATGATGCTGGCTTTGGTGCAGATATTCACACTGGAACCTTTTATCGGGGCGCTTCGATCAATCAATCGGTGTTTTTGCTCAATGGTCGATCGATTGGCTCAAACGTCAATACCTATCACGGTGGGACTGATTTAAACTCAATTCCGACAGGCGCGATCGAGCGCGTTGAACTCTCTAGCGGAACGGCTGCAACACTCTACGGCTCTGAAGCGATCGGGGGCGTTGTCAACGTCGTGACGAAAAAAGGGAGTGGTCTTCCACAATTTAATGGTTTTGCTCAGGTGGGATCATTTAGTTCCTCGAACTACCGGGGCAGCTATTCTGGTTCGCTTGGAGCCGTGGATTATCTGTTTAGTTATCAACGATTTAAAGCAGACAATAATTACCGCGTCCCGGTTGGAGCCGCCAATCGAGGTTCAGACGGGCGATTGTTCAACGGCGATTCGACTCAAGATAATTACTATGGCAATCTGAGTTTTGATCTTAACGATCGTAATTCGCTAAGCCTAGATGTTTCAACAGTCACAAGTCGGCGCGGCTTGTTGTACTTCGGATTTCCACTACAGCGCGATCGCTTAGATCACGATACGGTGAACGTCGGCTTGACTTGGAAAGCAGCGCTAGGAAGTGGAGACGATTCAACGCTGAATACAACGCTATCGTTTAACCAAGACTATTTCAGCACTTACGGACCGACACAAGCAACATTCTTTCGTCGAGGGGTTCTGAATTCTCGCGGCTTGAATGCCAGAGTTGAACACAATTGGCAAACGAGCAAAACGAATACTCTGCGGTGGGGCGTTGATTTACAAAATTCGCTGCTCGATGGAGAAGCATTTAGTACGTTGCCTCGTTTGGCTCGATTTAATGGAGAGTTTGATCGCGATCGCTTTCAAGCGGCTTTGTTTGCGTTAAATACTTGGCAGATTACCAATACCTTTCAAGCAGAATTTGGTCTGCGGCAGAACTTTACCAGCGAATTTGGTAGCTATCTCAATCCCAGTGTGGGAGCGCGTTGGGCACTGTCGCCCAATCTTGCACTCAGAGGAAGTTGGGTGTCTGTGCATCGCAATCCTGGACTTGATCAACTCTACGCTTTTGATACGGTTCACAATTGGTTGCCAAATCCTGATCTCAATCCTGAAACTGGATCGTCTTGGACGGCTGGATTTGATCTGCAACTATCGAGAAGCTTTGCAGCACAGTTTACTTACTTTGGCAGTCGGTTAAACGATCGTATCTCTGTTCAATCAGGACAATGGGCAAATATTGGACTCGTCAATACGAACGGCATCGAAGCAGCACTACGTTGGCAGCTTGCGCCACAGTGGTCAACCTTTGTCAACTACACCTACACAGATGCCAAGATTGGCAGCGGTGCAGAACGAGGATTGCAATTGAGTACGATTCCGTTTTCAGTTGCCCGATTCGGCATTGGTTACGCCTCAAATGGGTGGGAGGTTAATCTATTTGCCAGCTACTTTAGTGGGGCACGACGCGCTTTATTTACGCTTGCAGGCGACAATCCCCGTGAGTTTTCACCGTCTTGGATCAGTTTTGATCTGGGTTTACGAATTCCGGTCACTCGTGGGCTAGGGTTGACTGTATTCCTTGAAAATCTTGCCGATCGTAGTTATGAAAAAGTCAATCGCATTTATCAACCCGGTTTGACTTATCGTTTCGGTCTTGTTTCAGATTTTTAGATTAACTGGTGGTGAATCTGCCATTGCTCGATCAAGAAAGTGCCGCTGTGGAGCTTCATCGTTTGCGGTGGAGCAGAAAGCCATTTTGAAGAGAAAGAGCGATCGCTAAATTCGACAAGTTGGCAGCACTTATACCAAATTGATCTTTAGGTGTCACAGATCTTCGTAGCCCCCTAAATCCCCCAGAGAGGGATTTGGGACAGGCTTCCAAATCTACTCAGCCGGGTTAGACTAGCACCAAGCGATCGAGTTCAACTCCGGATTTCAGGCGATTTTTACGACGACCCGCCTGGAAAACCGATCGCCGGAGAACGATATAACTTATCGATCGCTTCTGGCTCACTCAGTGCTAAGAGGGTGTTTGAAAAGTATAAAAAGTTTCTTCGCTTCGGTTGCCTCCCGCCCTGAAATGAATTTCGGGCTAATCGTGGAAAGTCTACTTCAGTAGACTAGGAGCTATTTTCAAGTTCTTAGTCCATTTCAATGGACTTGCCACGTCCCGCCCGAAATTCATTTCAGGGCGGGACGTGGCAACGAACGACAACTTTTCAAACATCCTCTAAGCGATGTGAATGTTAATCTTAAAAATTGTGACCTTCTTCAACATGACTCGAAAACCGATCGCAGAATAAAGTACTAGATTTTTCACAACTCCTACTGCAAAGGGCAGCGTATTCCCTTTGGTCGCTTCAGACGATGTGCTGTACGATTGCCGCCAATTTTAGCTAGGAATTGATATGAAAGTACTTCTGCTCTATCCTAAGTTTCCGAAAACGTTTTGGTCTTACGATCGCTTTATCCAGATGGCAGGACTGAAAGCTTTTATTCCACCGCTGGGAATTCTCACGGTTGCAGCACTATTGCCGTCCGAGTGGGAAGTGCGGTTTTGCGATCGTAATGTGAGACTCGAAACCGACGACGACTGGGACTGGTGTGATTTGGTGGTTTTGTCGGCGATGCTGGCACAAAGAACAGATTTTCATGCACTGATTCAAACAGCGGTTGACCGAGGGAAGAAAGTTGCGGTGGGGGGTCCTTATCCGACTTCGGTTCCAGAAGAAGTGATCGCTTCGGGCGCTCATTACTTAGTGTTAGATGAAGGAGAAATGACGGTTCCACAGTTTGTGGATGCCATGGCAACCGGCGCAGAACAAGGAGTCTTCCGCAGTCCAGAAAAGCCCGATGTCACGATTAGTCCGCTTCCTCGGTTTGATTTACTCGACCTAGAGGCGTATTTGATGATGTCGATTCAGTTTTCGCGTGGGTGTCCGTTTAACTGTGAATTCTGTGACATTATTACCCTCTACGGTCGCAAACCCCGAACAAAGGAACCGCAGCAAGCGATCGCAGAACTGCAAGTGCTTTATGATCTCGGTTGGCGCGGGTCGGTGTTTATTGTCGATGACAACTTTATTGGCAATCAGCGCAACGTCAAACGATTTCTGAAAGAACTGATTCCGTGGATGGAGTCTCATGACTATCCGTTTACCTTCGTTACTGAAGCTTCAGTGAATCTGGCTGATGATCCAGAACTCTTAGAATTGATGGTGCAAGCAGGCTTCTACGGCGTATTTCTGGGAATTGAAACACCGGATCAAGAGAGTTTGCAAACGACTCGCAAATATCAAAACACTCGCAGTCCGCTCGCCCAAGCTTGTCAGGCGATCACACAAGCAGGATTGTTGATTTATGCAGGGTTTATTTTGGGATTTGATGGAGAACGATCGGGAGCGGGCGATCGCATTCGAGCCTTTGTTGAAGAAACTCAGATTCCTCAACCGATGTTAGGCATTCTTCAGGCGCTTCCCAACACCGACTTATGGGAACGGTTGAAGCGCGAGAACCGCTTGCGACGCACCGAACAAGACCTTTTGGAAGTGGGCGATCAAAATACCTTGATGAATTTTCATCCGACGCGATCGCTCGATGAAATTGCTCAAGACTACATCACAACGCTGTGGACGCTGTATGAACCGGCGAACTATCTCAAGCGTTGTTTTCAGCACTGTCTAAACCTAACTCCGAATCCACGGCTGCGGCAGAATCTGCATTTCCCACTTCAGAAGGGGCTGCGATTGATGCTACAGGTGGTTTGGCTCCAGGGCATTCGTCGAAGTCAGATTCGCGCTCAGTTTTGGCAACAACTCTGGGAAATGATCATTCGCAGACCGCGATCGCTAAATCTCTATTTTGGATTGTGTGCAGCCGGAGAGCATTTTGCTGAGTATCGCTGTTTAGCAAGAGAGCGAATCGCGCAGCAAATCGGGCATGACCCACTTCATCAACTCAACCAACCCGTTGCAGTCGTTTAGCGTAGTCTTTGAATGGTGGGACTGCCTGGAAGATTTAGTAGGTACGACGAAAGTTAATCAGACCTGTCTTATTTCGTTTAACACGAGTTAAGACGATCTCCAGATGTTTCTCCTCAGTTCAATCTCTAAGATAGGCATAGTTCAGCACCACAACGATTACCAGAACAAGGAGATTCTTATGCCCGTCGCTACTATTTTGACAATTCTTGCGAATTCTCATCAAACGATCGACACAATCAACAACACTTGTACCGCGAAAGGTTTACCGCCAGCGCTCAAATTCGGAGCAGACATCACTGACATTGAAGGAAATCAGGATTATCGATTTGAAGGATTTGGGCTGATCGCAGGGTTGCCCCCGAAGCTTGCATTCTGGGTTCATTATAAACCGGACAGCTCTGATCATGTTGCACTCGGTAGGTTCACGATGCCTATCAGTATTGGCAAGCTTTCTGAAATTCAATCCCTGGTTGGGCAAGTGTAATTTAACGTAAATTCTTAAGTTACTCAGAGTGGACTTACAATCTGCTCTGATTTATTGTAAGCATTTAGCAGAAAGCTCTCCGAATTCTATTTCAGAGCGAACATGAACAAAGCGAAAAGGTTTAAAGCACGCCCTGGCAGAGCGGATTGATTGTTCCACTCTGCTCGATCGAAGTGTGCAAAGTTCTGTCACCTGTCGTCAATTCTTGCAAAAATCACGATCGCGAATTCAAATCTTGAGTGAGATAGTTCTGAATCAGTTCGCCTGAATGTCAAGTAGAACAGATAATGCTTGCGGAAGCAGTTTCCAGTTAGTAGCATCGGTAGCAACTTCTTGCCTTACCCGAAACGCGTAAGGTTGATCAAAATCGTTACACAATGCGACCACATCCGCGACAGTAGCATACCAAAGCAGTGGTGTATCAGTACGTCCCTCTGCTAGGAAGTGAGACGATCGTTCTAAAAAGGTAGCAATATCGTTTTCTAAAAACGACTCCTTAAGCAGAAACCAATCATAAGCTCGTGGATGTCCGTGATGATGTTTCTGTAATTGTGCGGGAATGTAATGCCTGACAACTGCTAGTAACTCTCTAGCGAACTGATGAGGTTTTCCTGCCAGAATCACAGCGATTTCACTCGCGATTTGTGCAAAGGTTGCTGCTACAAGTTCTTCGGGCTGAGAGATGACAGACTCAAAACCCCAGACTCCTGGAAATGGCAAACCCTTTAATGTCCCTTCCAGGTAAGCCAGCAGTTGAGCAGCAAGCTCGATCGCACGATCATAGCGCATTCGTCTTGCCTCAGTCCGCACAAGATTGTGCAGAAGTTGAATGCGGTGGATATGCATCATTTCGTATCCGTACTCTTTTTCTAAGACGACATCGATCGCTAAAGCAGCCAATGTGCGAGTGTAAACTTGGTCAAAGTCACCCTTGCGATAATCGAGGTAAGCTTCAGCCTGTTCAAGAAAAGATTGATGTAGCAAACTGCCTTCTGGTGACAGCAAATTAGCTTCGATCGAGGTGCGTATTTCTGCAAAAAGCTGCTCCGCTCTCACAAACTCTCCACAGCGGATCGCCATTACAGCAGTTTCACGAACGCTGGCTGCTTGCTGGATAATCGCATAGTCTTCCTGCGATAAACGGCACATCATCCGCAGGTATAACCCGTGAGTGAAGAAGTCTCCATACTGCTTTAATACAAACTGAATCGGTTTAGTGCGACCAAGCCGATAACTTTTTAGAGCAGTTTCAAGGAGATCATTGTCATTCAAATTGCGATTGGGCAATGATGTCTTTAGCATTGCGGCTCCTAGACCATTGTAGAAGTGGCAATGGATAAGCTATATAGCTTATCCATTGCTTTTGATTACTGTGCAAGATCTGACTTGTTTGGACCTGGCACCCCATCAGGTGTGTAAATCGGTCGTTTCGCTTCAACCCGCCCGATGATTGTCAGTGTCGTTGTTCCAAACAGCACGATAAGCTGAGAGATGCTTGCTCCATCAACCTTTTTGTTGTCAACCATCTCACCGACCTTGGGCGCGATCGCAACAACCAGTGTTAGCATTGCGCCCCAAAACGTTCTACTAGCGAAGATGCTTTTCGGTGCGGGTTTGTTTGTCGAAAGCGATTCTTGAGTTGTCGTCATTGTGATCTCCTGTATGAAGTGAATGATTCCATCGCGTCACGATTTCTTGGCATCAAACTTTCCAGTATCTACCCATTCGGACTTCAGCACTGTCCACCAATCATTCGATAAGGGTCTTAAGACATACTCATAAGGAAGCCAACCATAGCCTTTATCGCCCCATTCAAGCCCCCATGAGTTTCTAATGAGAATGGCTCCGGTTGTTTCTGTTCCTGTCGGATCAGTATTTTTAATTTTGATGGTGTCGTCGTATCCCACGGCTGCCATTGTGTGACCGCCCCACATCGGATCAGACTGCACAGGAACCGGAATCATCCCCGTTTTCGTCGCTTGCTGCATGCTGCTATGATGCAAAATTGCACCAAACATTAAAGGACGACCCGCTGCTAAATTTGCTTTAATCTGTTGCAAAACCACGTCTCTAGTTCTGCCTTTAATGTCAATTCGGTAATACTCTAGAGCTTGGTAATTACTCGCAAAGGCATAGCAAAAAGCAGGAGGCTCCTCGTCTAGTTTTGCTTCTTCATAAGCCCAGTATTCTTCTGCGATCGACCCAAACAGTGCTAAAGCTTTGATCGTGGTTCTAGGATTTGCTCCTTTGTCTCCTGTCCAGCGAAGCAAGTTTCTGGTCACTTTATAGAGAAACAACCGAGATAAATCCAAGTGCTTCCCGGATGCTTGACGCTCAAAATACTCTACTAATGCGATCGCTGCGTGGGCAGTACAAGAATTGATGTTACCTTGGTTCTCGATCGGGGAACACCATTCTCGCAAATCTACTGATGTGGGTAGATCACTCAAAATTTCAATGTAATTCGTTCTGTCTCGCTCATCATCAGGGTCTGGAACCCATCCCGCCCCGTTTTGCTGTGTTAGCTGTAGATTTTGCAGTTCATTCATAGTTTTCACCTCAATTAGAGTAACGATTTGCTCGAAACTAAGCCCGATAAAGTAGCTTCTCGATCGGGATATTTTGAACTCGCAGACGATTTTGATGTAAGTCTCCGTAGACATTGAGGTATTCAATTTCGTCCAAGGTCAGTTTTCCTTGTCTCACACCTGCGATCGCGGCATCAATCTCTTCTTTGTTCCTTAATCCGGTCAAGCAAACATCGACACAGTTTTGGCTCAAAGAATAACGATACAAATCTGGGGCTTGAGGTCGCCAGCAGTCACTTGGTAAACCCTCTGGTTGCTGCCAGAGATTTCCAGTCCGACAGCTTGTCGATTTAAAGGTGACAATTCCAGAACGCTCAGTATCCGCAGAACTGAGTTGGTTAAAAATTTGGGTTTGGGCAAACCGATGCCCTGCATTGTGCCGCACCATCACAACATCGAGCAGCGGACTATTTAACCATTGCTGCGCTAAATGGATATCGTGAAAAGAAGCACCAATATAACGGACTGCTCCCATCTTTTTTAATCGCTCTGATGTCCCCATGAATTGTTCGATCGCATTCTGATAAAAAGAATCTGGGCGCTTTAACTCATTGGAGATCTGTAAGCAATCTTGTAGCGCTTTGCTATCATTAGTACCGATCCAACCCCAAAACAAGATATCGATGTAATCAATTCCCAGTTCGATAAATTGATCCAGCAAAACCGCGATCGCTGCCTCTGGATTTTTGATATAAGTGACGGTTGCTAATACCACTTGCTCACGCACTGAAGAGCCACGCCCACACATCTGACGCAATGCACCAGACATAGAACTATACATGAAGTGGTGTAGATCACTGGAATAGAAGAAATAGTTGATTCCCTGCTCGAAAGCATAAAGGGTATCGTCGCTCGAAATGCCACACCCACCACCCAAACCGAGACAGCTAACGGTGAGATCGGTTCGTCCAAGTTTGCGGTAAAACGGTAAATCGGTTGTCGGTAATTTGTTGACGGTTGGTAATGATACGTTCATCGCACTAGCCGTGTGTAAAGGTGTTTTGACAAGCAGAGTAAGATTACTGCCACAGCAATACCGAAGGAAGCTGTTCTGGATGTGCTAATCTCAGCAATTCATACCCAATTCCAGCAGATCCTTGAAAGAAACCAGGATTATAAATTCCTCTGAAAAGCTTGGGAAATAGCTGAAAAGAACCTGTATTGATCGCTCTAGTTACAATCCACGCTGCTTGCTTTTGAGCAATTTCTGCAAGTTCTGGTTGCTTGAGTTGAATCGCTCCAACTAGCAGCGTTTCAATCCGCCCAAAGTTGCCGCAACAGAGATGATCAATGTCTTGGATTCCGAGCTTCTGTGTTGTTTGCAGCGCGATCGCGATTTCTTGCCGAATCTCATCCGTCTCTAAAATTGCCAAGCTCCCTAAACGAGCTAAACCAATACCAGGAGCACCATTACACCAACTCGTCGCAAATTCTGAGGTTTCCCTAAAGGCGCTTTGTTCATCAGCGATCGCTTCAGTAGCAGCGGCTAAAAACTCGGCATTTTGAGTCACTTCATACAATCGCAGCAAACTGTAGGCAATGCCCGCCGCACCGTGAGAAAAGCCCGTCAAAACTTCCCCATTCAAGGTTTTCCATGCTTTCAGACCTCTATCACTCACGGTACGGTGATTCAATAAATGATAGCCACAGAGGACTGCCTGTTCTAGAACTGCTGGATTGAATGTTGCTTGATGCAGCGCTAACAATCCTAAAATAGTCCCCGCTGTCCCAGAGATCACGTCAAACTTGCGATCGTTCGCGATCAGTTCTGGTATGATGACAGAGGCAATAGATTGAGCTTCATTCAAAAGCATCGGTTCTGCTAAAAACTGACTGCTCCGCACCAACGTATAGAGAATTGAGCCGAAACCCTTTCCTCCACCTACACCAATTTTTCTCAGAATAGCCTGCTTGTGCAACGGATTCGAGATTTGCAGAAGGTTGAATAAAGGTTGCAGTGCACCTAAAGCTAAACGATGAAATTTTCCATTTCCGGTCACTTTTTCTAATGCAGATAGAAACAGAGCAACTCCAAACGTTCCATCATAAAGGTCATAGCCCATTGGCATTTGTTGTAGCCGTTCAGCTTCGGGTAGATAGCTCATTCCGATCCACGTCACGCTACCGTCAGGCGCACAGATTGCACGAGTTTGTAACTCTAGAGCGATCGCTTCTGCTTGCTGGATCAATGTTTTTTTAGCGATCGGTTCAATGGCATCAAGGTTCAGTATAGGCTTCTCAGAGAGCGGAGATGCAAAATTGCCTGCAAAATTTGTGTACAACGAACTGCGAATAAAACCAATCTGCTGTGCTAAATCAGTTTCATTCAGTTGACGGAATCGAGTCACAATGTGGTCATAGCTTGACTCCACAAAATAATGCTTGACTGACTGATCAGCGCTAATCGTTAAATCATAGCGATCGGGATGAGTGCTAAAAAATGGAATATCGAGATGAGTTAGCGCTTGTTGCTCTGCTGCGACAATCTTCCAGCTATTTGGTTTTTTCTCATATTTGAGGAGTGATTTACTAAGAACATCTAATGCGATACTCCGTTCAGCACCATCTCTAAGAAATTTGGGCTGTAGTGTTTCTGCAAGCAGCGAAGTATAAACTTGAGTCGCACGAAAAATAGAACGGACTCGTTGATGTGCTAACACGATCAATGAACTATTCGCAGCTAAAAGAGTGTCTTGGTGGGCGATCAGGAACTGATACATCTGGCGAAATCCTTCCACCAGTTCTTCTGCATAATCGCTCAGTGATACTCGTACGCCGTTTAGAATCACGACATTGGAGCACGATCGCGTTTTAACATCTTCTCGATGCAATACCATACCATCTGTGTTGATATTTCGCCATACCAGCCTGTGAAAATTGGTCGGTTGATCCCCAAATCCACCTAAACCACTCATATCATAAGCAACTCCGTCTCGTCCCAATTCCCAACTTGGCAGAAGGCTAGTGCTTAGTACCGAGTAAGTAAACTGATCAAAAGCCATAGATACAGCGTTCGCGGTAATCTCTGAGCTTTCTTCCTGCCGAGCGACCGCAGACATCAGCATTTCTAAATCGATCGGGACGGGATGCTCTCCACAAGCAATAATATTCTCTTGATGAAAGTCTGTACCTGAGAGTGAATACAGCAAGCACAACAGCATTCCTGCTCGTTGGTAATACCGCGCCACGGCTGCTTGATCAGGACAAGGACAATGTTCGACGTATTCAACCCAACCATAACCCGAACAATTGATTAACTGAAGGACTTTCAATGGCTGAGGAATTCCATTTTCATTCAACCAAGACACTAGCTGAAAATAAGCTTCCTCTAAACCTAAGTCTTTGGGCTTATAAATTAGCTTTAATCCAGAAGCAAAGGTCAGTTTGATTACCGATCGCCCATTGTGATGAGCATCAGAAAGACCAGGCTGAATGCTTACGACTTGTCCGAGTTCTGCGCCGCCTTGAAAAGTAACCTGAATATTTGACCAGTCTGAAGCTAATCGTTGCAGGAATTCGCTGAAGTGATTGACCCAAAAATCGGTGAGTGTCGCGACCAGTCGAGCTAATACAGCGTATTCTTGAAAAAAATTGAGCAGTTCGCCTGCCAACATTTTCCGAATAAATTTATCGTATTGCTCGGTGGAATGGCTACCCTCTAGTTGCCCAATTTGACGAATTAAGCAAGGTTGTTCATAGAGCCGAAACACCAGAAAATCATCTCCCATTGCTTGGGAACAGAGCAACGTCAACGACTGAAGCAGCGATCGCTCTAAAGTGGCATGAGATTCGGCTGAAAGTAGGAAATAGTTAAAACCTGATCGAGCCATTAATGTTTGCCGAGCAAAGTCAATGAATGGCAAAGACAGTTCCTCAAACGGAAGCGGTTGTTTGGCATCTAAAGGATACTTTTCCTCTAAGAGATTTTTGTCTAAAGCAAGCACAGAATCTAAATCAATAGATTCCAAAACTGCTCTTAAGGTTTCTGCCCAAGCTGGTAGATTTTGCGGGTTAGCTAGATGAACAGAACCTAGTGCCTGACGAATCTTGCTTAAATCCAAATCATCCCAAGTGAGCCGCTTTTCAAATTGTGCTGGGTTTCCTTGAGCTACAGTTTGACACCAATGGTCTATCCGCGAATCAATGGTGCTGTTGTCGATTTGCATTGAGTTGGGTAAAAACTCAGTTCCCAATCGTTCGGGGATTGTACTGGCTTGTTCTACAATTTTGATCAGATCTTCTTGGGTGATTTGCATATTTCCTCAACTCACTGTTGCATCAACGACGGTTAGGCTGAATCAGTGCTAAAGTTCGAGCAATCTAAGGTCTGTATCTTGGAGAGTGTTTGAAAAGTCTTCGTTCGTTGCAACGTCCCGCCCTGAAATGAATTTCGGGCTGATCGGCGCAAGTCCATTGAAATGAACTAAGAACCTGAAACTGCCTCTTAGTCTACTTCAGTAGACTTTCCACCATTAGCCCGAAATTCATTTCAGGGCGGGAGGCAATCGAAGCGAAGAGACTTTTTATACTTTTCAAACACCCTCTTAGATGGCTGAAGAAAGCGGCTTGCTCTTAGCATCAGCACCCTCTAGTGCGGTGTTGAATTTAACGGCATAATCTGCAATTAATTTAGCTCGATCAAGTCCGTTAATGATTCTCCTAGCGTTGTAAAAATCAACTTTCTGCCCTTTGTCAGGATCACCAATGTAATGCTTCAACGCATGTCCTGTGAAAGAACCCATGAACATACCATAGAACAGAATGACTGCGGCGAATTTGGGATTGTTCACGGCATCAGGATCAACGGTGAAATCTGGGCAGTTTGGATAAAACTGACGAACGATGGGAGTCATGGTTGTATAGTTTCTACGCCCGGTAAGCTGTACATATCCACGTCCATGAAACTTAGCACCGTCGCCTGGTTGATTGTTGCCCAACTCATCCCAACCTTCGTACCGCTCAGTAAAATACTCCACGCTACCAACTTCATCGATCGGCTGCATCGTGAAAGCAGTTTCATGGTAGACCGTTGCCAGCATATAAGCTAACCAACCGAGACTGCGAATATCCCAATTGATTTTGAATTCTCCGGTTGGAGCGATCGGTGGCGCTTCCCAAAAATTTAGAATTGCTTCCATCCCCTCGACTTGTGACTGACGCAGTCTGCCACCAAATAAATTATTCCGCACACGATCGTAAAACTTCTCTCTATCCATAAACAACTCCAGGTTAGTAATGGGGTTTGAACTGCGATCGCAGTCCTGATTCAGCCAAGGTGAACGGCACTCTCAAGATCAGCGATCGCGGTTTACAGTTGAGCAATTTCCGTCTTCAGTTAGGGTGAGCTAAATGAAGCAGGTTGAGCGGTGGTGGAATCGAGCGTGTAAGAGCAGGTTGAGCAAGGCTATGCTCGTTTTGCAGTGATTTCAGCAAAATCTGCCCCTACACAGAACCCTGTTTTATAAACCAGCTTGGATATTGATGCCACTGGTAAAGGTTGCCGACCCAAGAATACAGGGTACCTGGAGATTACCGCCGATCGAGACTGTACCGCTTGCCACTGCTTCCAACTGCTCTTCTGTCATTCCTTCGGTCGAAGGAACATAGGGTAAAACAATGTATGCGGTGTCAGCAGTCTCTTGAAGTACCTGCACTTTAAAGCCAGGTTGCGCCTTTTGCCCCAGCAGCTTTTCAACTTCTGCCTTTGCAGCATCAGGATTGTTGAGCAGTTGTTGCTTGAATGAATCGTCTTTCAAAGCATGAGCGACGATTTGAGTTTCGACATCTTTGCGGGAGTCAATGTTAGTAGGCATGAGTTTCTCCTTATGGAATGTGTGTTGGATTGAAGTTCAGTCTTTGCTGTTCTTCATGTCTTTATCCTAGAGATTCATCGGGAAAGAAACATCTGAAGAACGTCTCGACTTGAACTGAACGAAGTAGAATACTCTGTGTTTACTTTCGTCTAGAGAACGATGGACATTGCATAGATAGCAAGCTGCGATCGATTACGAAGAGACAGACGGTTCAACAATTGCGTCACATAGGTTTTGATCGTTCCTTCTGAAAGATTTAGCTCAAACGCAATTTCGCGGTTTGTACAACCTTGACCAATCAGGCGCAAGATATCCTGTTGCCTGGATGTGAGCATGACTTCCTCTATTCCTAGTTGATCCCTAACATTGGTGAAAGCTGAGACATAAGCAAGCAGCTTTTCCATCAATCCTGGAGCCATCTGACTATAGCCACAATGAACAAGACGAATTGCCTTTGCAAGTTCTAGAGCAGGCATATTTTTCAGCAAATATCCTTTTGCACCTGCTTGCATTGCTTGAAGAATATCAGCATCTCGCTCGTAGGTACTCAGTGCTAAAACTTTTGTCGATGGCAACTGATTGAGGATGGATCGAATCGCAGTCCAGCCATCTAAGCTATCCATTAACACAACATCGGGACGCAAAACCTGAAGTTGTACGATCGCGCTTTCTGCATGATCCAGACTACCTACAATTTGCAAGTCAGTCTCTATCTCTAACATTGCTTGCAGTCCGGTACGCATGAGACTCTGCGGATCAATTAATAGAACCCGAATGGTCGAACTTCTAATCTTGGTAGTAGGATGCAGTTCTGAGGTAATCATGGGGTTAATGGAAAAGAGCATTTTAGTCACCCCTTTACCTTGAGCGATCGACTTAATTTTTCAAATCCATAAATCTCATCTAAAACCTCATATGCTTTTCAGGGTTAAAGTTCATGCTGGTGTTTTTTGTAACAATGAGTACTGATGTTGAAGAGGCAAAATGTTGCTTGAACAGAACCAGTATCTAAGTTGGTTAATTGTAGCATTTAGAACGTATCTTGAAAAAATGGGCTACTCCTGATTGAATAGATGAAAGCAATTTCAATACTATGTTGTTCTAATCTCTGGGCTGGATTGTGATTTAAAGCTTCTCGCTTCGTTCACGTCCGCCCCGGAATAGAATTCGGGGCTAATCGTGCGAAGTCCTTTGAAAAGGACTGAAGAGACTCGAATTGGCTTTTAGTCCCCAGAGCGCGGACTTCGTTCTGTTAGCCCCGAATTCCATTCCGGGGCGGGTGGACAACGCAGTCAGAAGATTCTAAAACACGCTCCAGAGTATCGATCGCTGAAGTCCAATTACAGGAGGTGCACGGTGGAACAACGAAAGCGAGTGCCTGCAACAAAAGTACGGCTACCAAAAATTTGGTATCTGGCAACTCTTGCATTGCTACCATTCCTCTGTGTCATCGCTTGGAGCTTTTTCTCAGATGCTCAAGGAATTGCTCAGATCGCACCCAATCACTCTAGTCCTGCGCTCATCTCCCAAACCCCAAACACTTCGACAGCACTGGTTCGTGCCCAAACACTAAACACCCAAGGTGCAAATCAACTGGCAGCCGGACAAGCTGAAGCCGCGATCGACACCTGGAAGCAAGCCGAAGCAGCATACGAACAAGCAGGGGACAAACTGGGCACACTCGGAAGTCAGCTAAACCAAGTGCAAGCCCTGCAATCTCTAGGTCAATATCGACGCGCTAGAACAATCTTAGAGCAAATCAATGCCCAACTGCAAGGGTTGCCAGATTCCGCTCTGAAAGCTGATGGACTCAGAAGCTTGGGGATCACCCGGTTTCGAGTGGGTGATCTCAAAGAAGCTCAAACCGTTTTGCAGTCAAGTTTACTAATTTCTCAGCGCCTGAACATGAATGCGGGTCGGAGTCATACGCTATTAGCCTTGGGAAATGTTACTAGGGCACTCAAGCAACGAGAGCAAAAAGACAGTAGAAAAAATGCGACGAATGAAGCGATCGCTTTCTATCAACAAGCCGCTACTCTAGCCCCAGATGCTCTAACGCGATCGCAAGCCAAGCTAAATCAGTTGAGCCTGATAGCCGAAACAAATTCAACCTCCGCTCAAGCTTCTTTGTTGGCAGAAATACGATCGCTGATCAAGAATTTACCTCTAAATCGTGCAGCAATCTACGCTCAAGTGAATCTAGCAGAAAGCTTGACGAAAATGAGCAACCAGGATCAAAGAGAAATTGCACAACTGCTTGTCAATGCCACCCAACAAGCGCGAAAACTTCAAGATTCGAGAGCAGAAGCTTACGCGTTAGGGCAATTAGGTCATCTCTACGAAACACGGCAGCAGTGGTCAGAGGCTCAGAAGGTCACGAAACAAGCGCTCCAAATTGCTCAAACAATTCAAGCGAATGATATTACAGTCTCTTGGCAGTGGCAGTTAGGACGAGTGCTGAAGCAGCAAGGACAGATCCCCGATGCGATCGCGGCTTACAATCAAGCAGTCGATACGCTCTCGATCCTACGGGGCGATTTGGTTGCGATGAACCCGGAGGTGCAGTTTTCATTTCGGGAGCAAGTCGAGCCAGTTTACCGCCAATTGGTGCAATTGCTATTACAGGACAATCCGAACCAACCCACGCTACAACGAGCCAGAGAAGTCATTGAAGCCCTCCAACTCGCAGAACTCAACAATTTCTTTCGAGAAGCTTGTGTCGATGTTAGACCTGAACAGATCGATCAAGTCGATCGAAATGCAGCCGTTATTTACTCAATTCTGCTACCCGATCGATTAGCCGTGATTGTGTCGTTACCAGGTCAACTGCTGCGGTACTATACGCCCTCTGTCCCTTCAGATGTTAGTACGATCGAGAAATCCTTTGATGATCTTTTTGCCAACCTCAACCCATTCATTGCAACCTCAGATCCACTCCGCCCAAATCAGAAACTCTACGATTTGCTCATTCGTCCCGCTGCAAAAGATCTCGCCCAGAGTCAAGTCAAAACTCTGGTGTTTGTTCTAGATGGTGTTCTGCGAGGAGTTCCGATCGCAGCTTTACATGATGGTCAACAGTACCTAATTGAACAATACAGCATTGCGCTATCTCCTGGATTGCAACTGTTACCTCCTCGCTGGCAACGTCGCTCTCCAGCCGAATCAGTCCCCTCAGACCAGTTGCAAACCCTAGCAGGTGGAGTATCCGAAGCTCGTCAAGGATTTTCACCGCTTCCGGGTGTGGTGAAAGAAATGGAGCAAATTTCTACATTAGTTCCGACAAACGTTTTACTAAACCAAGCCTTTACGCGCACCCAGTTTGAAGGCAAAGTCGAGTCGGTTCCTTTTCCGATCGTACATCTTGCCACACACGGACAGTTCTCCTCTGAGGCGGAAAATACTTTCTTGTTGACTTGGGACGGGCGGATTAATGTAAAAGAGTTTGACCAACTTCTAGAAGGTCGCAATCGCCGCGATCGTAGACCGATCGAGCTATTAATTCTAAGTGCCTGTCAGACTGCGGCGGGAGATAAACGAGCGGCTTTAGGACTCGCGGGAGTGGCAGTACGATCTGGGGCACGAAGTACGATCGCAACCCTTTGGTCAGTTCAAGATAATTCGACTGCTTTACTAATGACTCAACTCTATGAATCACTCCGCAAACCAGGAATGACAAGAGCGGAAGCATTACGTCAAGCACAATTGACATTATTGCGATCGCCCGATTATCAACAACCTTTCTATTGGGCACCGTTCGTATTGGTCGGCAACTGGCAATAAGCAACTACAAAATTGGGGATGTACTATGATTCGGTTTTGGATGCTCGTATTAGGGCTAATGGCTGGATTAAGCGATCGCGCTTTCGCTCAAGTTGTACCGGATTTGACCTTGCCTGTGGGAGAGCAATCGCAAGTGTCCGGCACTGCTGATACTCAAATCGATGGTGGCGCAATTCGAGGCAGCAACTTATTTCATAGCTTTCAACAGTTCTCGATTCCCACGGGCGGCAGCGCTTCGTTTAACAATACTCCGACGATCACTAACATCATTACTCGTGTGACTGGAAGTGATGCCTCTAACATTGATGGAGTGATTCGGGCAAATGGCACTGCCAATCTATTTTTAATCAATCCGAACGGAATCGTATTTGGTGCAAATGCTCAATTAGAACTTGGGGGATCATTTCTCGCGAGTACCGCCGACCGCTTAGTGTTTGACAATGGATTCGGGTTTAGTGCCAGCGATCCCCAAGCTCCGCCGTTACTGACGATTAGTGCGCCGATTGGGTTGCAGTATGGGAATAGATCGGGAAACGTACGATCGCAAGGAGCAATCTTACAAGTGCCGAATGGTCAAACCTTAAATCTGACAGGTGGCAATATCGCGATCGAGGGAGGACAGTTACTTGCACCTGGAGGACGGGTGGAATTGGCAGGGGTGGCAGCAACGGGTGAGGTGGGACTGAGGCAGCAGGGGCAGGAATGGCGGTTGAACATACCGGATGGATTAGCGAGGGGGGATGTCTCGATCGACAATGATGCGATCGTCAATGTTCGTTCTGGCGGCGGTGGCAGCATTGCGATTACCGCTCGTAACTTCACGGGTACTGGAGCCAGCACACTGGTAGGAGCAGGCATCGCAGCAGGGTTAGGGACTGTGGAGGCTCAAGCAGGAAACATTGACATTAACGCCACAGAAGCCATTAATCTCGACGAAATGATAATTGCCAATCAAGTTGTAGCAGGCGGCACAGGCAATGCTGGAAATATCAACATTATCACAGGCACCCTTTCTCTCACCAACGGGACGCAAGTGAGCGCTAGCACGTTTGGACGAGGCAATGCCGGAAATGTCACGATTACGGCAAGCGATGCCGTGTCCTTCGATGGGGAGGACAGCAATGGATTTAGCGGCGGTGCTTTTAGCTCGGTGCAATCTGGAGGCATCGGTCAGGGCGGCAACGTCACCATCACCACAGGTACACTTTCTTTCACCAACGGAGCGGCAGTGGTTACTAACACATCTGGACAAGGCAATGCCGGAAATATCACGATTACGGCAAGCGATGCTATGTCCTTTAACGGGGTGGACAGCAATGGATTTGGCAGCGGTGCTTTTAGCTCGGTGGCATTTCGAGGCATTGGTCAGGGAGGAAACGTCACCATCACCACAGGTACGCTCTCTGTTGCCAACGGGGCGGCAGTGGTTGCTGCCGCGGGTGGACAAGGTAATGCCGGAAATATCACGATTATGGCGAGAAATGCTGTGTCCTTCGATGGCGTGAGCAGCAATGGATTTAGCAGCGGTGCTGGTAGCCAGGTACGATCTAGAGGCATTGGTCAGGGAGGAAACGTCAGCATCACCACCGGGACGCTCTCTGTTACCAACGGGGCGGCAGTGAGCGCTAGCACGTTTGGACGGGGAGATGCCGGAAATGTCACGATTACGGCGAGAGATGCCGTGTCCTTCGATGGGGTGGGCACTAATGGATCTAGCAGCGCTGCTAGTAGCCAGGTGGTATCTGGAGCGATCGGTCAGGGAGGAACGATCGCAATTAATACCGAGCGATTTTCCATCACGAATGGAGCGCAGTTATCCACCTCCTCTGAAGGTCAGGGGGCAGCAGGCGACTTAGAGGTAACGACTCGACAGCTTCGCCTCGACACCCAGGGATCGATTGAGGCACAAACGGCATCAGGACAGGGAGGTAACATTACCCTGCAAGTGCCCGACCTGCTGCTGTTGCGACGCGGTAGTTTCATCTCGACCACGGCGGGAACGGATCAAGCTGGTGGAGATGGTGGCAATATTACTTTAAACAGCAATTTAATTGTCGCTGTGCCTGAAGAAAACAGTAATATCACAGCCAATGCCTTCACGGGTCGTGGCGGCAACATTCGCATCACCACACAAGGACTCTTCGGCATTGAACCGCGATCGAGTACCACGACCGGATTGAGCAGCATTACCGCCAGTTCGCAATTTGGCATCAGTGGCACGATCGTGCTGAACAGACCAGATGTTGATCCAAGCCAAGGACTGGTGCAGTTACCCACAGAGCTACAGGATACGAGCGGATTAATTGCAGCGGTCTGTCCTGCGGATGAAGGCAATTCGTTTGCGATTACAGGTCGCGGAGGATTGCCCGAAGACCCGCGCCAACCGTTGATGGGCGAGAGTGTTTGGTTAGACGATCGAGCACCAAGACAAGTTCGATCGACAATCCCTGATCCGACTCCTCAGATCGTAGAAGCACAGGGATGGATTCGCGATCGAGATGGAACGATTGCCCTTGTCGCCAATCATCCCAGTGGAATTCCTCAGCCTTCCGTCTCTTGTCGGTAAAGATTTTTCTGCGATCGCTGATTGGCTGAATTTTTGACGAGTAGCACGATTGCAGTAATTGGAGCGAGGCAAACTCCCAAGAAAGACCAGAACCATGCGTAATTCTGAATATTGCAGATGAGAACCCTTAACGAACTGAAATCTCATGTTCTGCCCCTCTAAGCTGTAAAATGAGCTTACTAATCGTTGCTGAGGTGCAATCATGGCGACATCACTCGACATAAACGATGCTTTGCTTCAAGAGGCACTCGCCCTTGACGAGCAGACAACTCCTGATGCTGTAGTCGAAACCGCGTTGCGCGAATATATTCAACGTCGTAAGCGTCTCAAAGTGCTAGACCTCTTTGGCACGATTGACTATGATCCAGACTACGACTACAAGCAACACCGTCGGCAAGCATGAGCCTCATTGTCGATACTGCCGTCTGGTCGTTGGCTTTGCGTCGGAGAACACTCGCTGACACTTCCCCTGTTGTGACTCAACTGCAAGATTTGATCGCAGATGACCGAGTGAGCCTATTGGGCGCAATTCGCCAAGAGATCCTTTCTGGAGTTCGGAGTTCAGAACAATTTACAAGGCTGCGAGACTACCTTCGTGCTTTCCCAGACTTAGAACTGGTCACTGAAGATTACGAACTCGCTGCAGAGTTCTTTAACATCTGCCGTGGTAATGGCATTCAGGGGTCAAATACTGATTTTCTGATATGTGCTGTTGCTCATCGTCGCAATTACAGTATCCTGACAACAGACAACGATTTTCAGAACTTTCAATCACACATTCCGGTTTCTCTAGCGATCATTGAAAGCTAAACCAGGCTGATCGATAAGCAATCAGCGATCGTTGTTTCAAAATAAGTTATCTTGCGATCGTGGAAGCACAGGGATGGATTCGCGATCGCAACGGACAAGTGACGCTCGTTGCGACACATCCAGGCAGCATGACACAAGCTTTTGCCCTATTTTCTGTTCAGTGCCCTCTAGCCCTTAATCTGAGCCATCAGCGCAGCATCATCCCAGTAGGAAGACACCTGCTGAATCTTGCCGGACTCGTGCACTGCAAACACACTAATTCCTTCACCCATTCCCGGCTTCCCGCTCTTTCCCAACACTCGCATCGTCCACTTTACAGCGGCTCCATTGCCAGCAATAAAAACATTGTCCTGAGAAAGCTCTAACTTCTCAAACGCCATTGAGAGCAGTCCAAAGAAAGCTGGAGCATTCTCACGCGCTTTGCTCGGCGGTTTGCCAACCGGATCACAGATAAGCGCATCTTCGGTAAATAGTTCCACCCATCCAGCTAAGTTCATGGATTGAAGATTGTCAAAGTAAGCAGTCACCAGATTTTGAATTAACTCAGGGGACATCAGGACTCTCCTTCTGAATTGCTAAATTCTAATAGTACGCGATCGAGTATCCAACCTAGGCATTGGCTCACAGAATGGTTCGGACGCACTTCAAGCAGCAACCTTCTGATACCGAATCCTTGCTGGCTTTCCAGGTTTGTTGAATTTCAGTCAGGTAGGGAGAGAGACGGTGCTTCACAAACTTGACCATCGCAGCATTATCCAGCAGGACGATAAAGATCCCCTTTGTGATTTGTCGATCCTGAATCTGTTGACGGACGGCAGTTGCTAGCAGTGGAATAGCTCGACCTGCTGGCTGGAGATCGGGTCTCACATAGAGGGCACTATAGCGCACTGTATCTACAGCAATTCGATGCACAATGTTCCAGCCAACAACCTGTCCTTGATGACGCAACCCGAAACTAAAACGCGGCTCGATTAGGTGTTCTTCACGAAATGGGCAGAGTTCAGGCGGATAGTTCAAGAGACTACTGCGTTGCTGTTGAATGGTTTCTCGGTCTTGGAGCGTCAATTCTGACCAAGGAAAGGGGGTCAAGGAAGTGGGTAATGGGTAGTTTAACCAAGGAGCATTCTGAACAAGATGCCTCTGGATGACACACATTAAGCCAAAAGGAGCACCTGGAGACCAGTTGAGTTGCTCTAGAATTCGGTCTAGCACAGGTGTCATCAGGTTGACTGTATAGTGTAACTCGACTTCGACACAACCTGCATCGATTAAAGTTTGCTCCATGCGATCGAGGAGTGCTTTTCCCAATCCTCGGCGGCGATGAGCGGGTTCGACATAGAGAGAACAGATTCTTGAGCGTCGATCGCGGTGTGAATACTCCGCTAAGATTAACCCACAGGGCTGCGATTGGTGTTGTACGCCGATGGCAAAAGATCCGTGGATCGCGCTCAGTTGGGAACGAAACATCGGGGATGTTAACCGCTCATAGTCAGGAGCAGTCATAGGGTCTAAAAGGCGAAATTCATACATACCGTTTGCCTTGACAGATTGTTCTACCCTTCAAATCATTCTAGTTTGTAGTTCTGAACTGTCCTTGATATCCCTCAGACCACCCTTTACGGTGTCCTTTAGAGTATTCTTCTTCCTGTCCTGGAAACTTATCCGGAGACGGCTGTTTTCCACAATATCCATCTCGATACCCTGCTTGGTAGGCTTCAGATGATGATTGAGAAGAATTGTTCCAAAACATAGTTTATTCCCTCGTTTTTAGTGAGTGTGCTTTAAAGCCTTTTCACTGCGTCGAACACCTGCCCCGGAATAGAATTCGGGGCTAACTGTGCGAAATCCCTTCAGGACTAAAGATACTTGATTTGTCTTTCAGTCCCCTTCAGTGGACTTCGTTTTACTGGTTCCCCGAATTCTATTCTGGGGCGGGCGTGAACGCAGCGAGAAATCTTAAAACACACCCTAGGCATTTTCAGATGCTGCGATTGATTTCAACATTTTATCTTCAGATGCTGCGATAGATGCTGCGATTAATTCCGACATTCTATCTAACGCTTGATTCACCAGTTGCACAGCTTCAGCCCTTGTCATCGCTTGTTCACCCCGAAAGGTGTTATCTGGATATCCAACACTAATACCATAGCGATCGATTAAGGACTGCAAGTCTTTGTAATAGTACTGAGTTGGGTCAACGTCGGTCAGTTGACTTACGGATGTGATGTCAGACATAGTGTATGCTCCTGAATTCTAAACTTAGCGACAAAGGTGGCTGAATCAACCTCGTGGGTATTGAAACAACGATCGAGGAAGGCTGCTTAGGACAGTGAGTGCTGCCTTAAGAGTTAGTGGACTTGCATCTAACGCTCTTAAGAGCTAGAAGGTGTCCTGTTATTTGGTCGCAATTCGGATGGGAGGCTCTACATCAGATGGATCGCAAGGTTCCCCGACTCTACCGGACTCCAAGGTAGCCATTGCCTCTTCCTTGGTGAAACAGTAGCCTTGTTCTTTGCCTAACTCAACCGCTAACTCACACAGGTTGTCTGGAGTGGTTGCTGCTTTGAGTCGCTCTTGCAGCATCGGGTCTTTCAAATACTGGGCGTAGAACTGTTCGAGATCCGTTGTCGGTTTGATGGGATTTGTCGTCATGTCCTTTCTCCTTAATGTTGTGTTGCGTAGGTACCAAGCAACTTAAATGGTATTTGTGGTTGAACTCTTCAACTGATGCACAATGTCAGTATCAGTTGAGCTTGGTGCAAATACTAGATTGTTGTTTGATCCACACCAACTATCCTAGAAACGAATTGATGATTCTCAAATCCATAAATCTCATATCAATTCTCATGTTGTAAAAATTACTCGTGTTGTCAATCTCGATCGAATCTGGTTGAATCACCACAGGTAGAACATTGATCGTGCTAGAGTCCCGCTAATGCACACCATTGAGAATGTACTATGGTTCGATTTTGGATGCTCGTATTAGGGCTAATGGCTGGATTAAGCGATCGCGCTTTCGCTCAGGTTGTACCGGATTTGACCTTGCCGGTGGGAGAGCGATCGCGCATTTCCGGCACTGCTGATACTCAAATCGACGGCGGTGCAATCCGAGGCAGCAACTTATTTCATAGCTTTCAGCAGTTCTCGATTCCCACAGGTGGCAGTGCTTCGTTTAACAATGCTCCGAACATTACGAACATTATTACTCGCGTCACTGGAAGTAGTGGCTCTAACATTGATGGACTAATTCGAGCAAATGGAACAGCCAATCTATTCTTAATCAATCCCAACGGAATCGTGTTTGGTGCCAATGCTCGATTAGAACTTGGGGGATCATTTCTTGCGAGTACCGCCGATCGCTTGATGTTTGACAACGAATTTGGGTACAGTGCTGGCGATCCCCAGGCTCCACCCTTGCTGACGATTAGTGCGCCGATTGGGTTGCAGTATGGAGGCAGAGCGGGGGAAATGCGATCGCAAGGAGCCATTCTACAAGTTCCGACTGGTCAAACCTTAGCCCTAGTGGGTGGCAATGTTGCCATTGAGGGTGGAGAATTATTCGCACCTGGAGGACGGGTGGAATTAGCAGGGATTGCAACAGGTGAGGTGGGACTGAGGCAGCAGGGGCAGGACTGGCGGTTGAGTGTCCCGGATGGATTGACGAGGGCGGATGTCTCGATCGGTGGTGATGCGATCGTCGATGTTAGTTCTGGCGGCGGTGGCAGCATTGCGATTACCGTCCGCAACTTCACAGGCAATGGACTCGGCACAGGAATATTCGCAGGCATCGCAGCAGGGTTAGGAACTGTCGAGGCTCAAGCAGGAGACATTGACATTAATGCTACGGAAGTTATAAATCTCGATGAAATGCAGCTCACCAATCAAGTTGCAGAAGGCGGCACAGGCAATGCAGGTAACATCAATATCACCACCGGCACCCTTTCTCTCACCAACGGGGTGCAAGTGTTTGCTGTCACCGTGGGACAAGGCAATGCCGGGAATATCACGATTACGGCAAGAGATCGGGTGTCCTTCGATGGCGAGGACAGCGATGGAGTCCCCAGCGGTGCTTTCAATCAGGTGGCACCTGGAGCGATCGGTCAGGGCGGCAACATCAGTATCACCACAGGCACACTTTCTCTCACCAATGGGGCGCAAGTGGCTGCTGTCACGTTTGGACAAGGCAATGCTGGAACTATCGCGATTACGGCAAGAGATCGGATGTCCTTCGATGGCGAGAGCAGCAATAGAGTCCCCAGCAGGGCTACTAGCCAGGTGGAATCTGGAGCGATTGGTCAGGGCGGCAATGTCAGCATCACAACAGGTACGCTCATCTTTCGCAATGGGGCACGAGCATCATCTACTACTGTAGGTGAAGGAGCAAGCGGAAATTTGACCGTGAAAGCCACGGATTCAATACAACTTGTTGGAACGACCTCGGATGGTGAAGTGCCTAGCGGCTTGTTTTCTTCAACTGGCGGTCGTGGCAGTGCGGGGAATATAGATATTGACACAAAAAATCTTATCATCCTCAATGGGGCACGAGCATCATCTAGTACTACGGGTGAAGGAGCAGGCGGAAATTTGACCGTGAAAGTCACTGACTCGGTACAGCTCATTGGAACATCGACAGGTGCGGAGGCTCCTATTCTTGGAGTACCAGCAGGTGGGCAATTTCCTAGCGCCTTGCTTGCTGGGGCTGGAAATCGTGGCAATGCAGGGAATATAAGCATTGCCACAAGAAATTTAATCGTCCGCGATGGGGGAGTCGTGTCATCGGGTACCGTGGGTGCAGGGGCGGGCGGAGATTTAACCATAAATGCCGCAGACTCGATACAAGTCATTGGAGTCCCAGCAGATGGTCTATCCCTCCCCAGTCTATTGACCGCACAAGCAAACGCTAGTGGCAGTGCTGGAGATATTACGCTGAACACCAGGCAACTCATAATCGGTGATGGGGGAACGGTTACAGGTCAACAAACGATCTCAAGGGCAACTGGAAGTGTCGGAAATATTCGCATCACAGCAGACTCGCTGTTTGTGGGAAACAATGCCAGTCTCACCGTCGAAGACCGAAGCACTGTAGCTCGTCAAAGAACCGAATCTGTTGGCAATATCGACATTCAAAGCAACTCGCTGAAGGTCGATCGCGGTGTGATCTCTGCCGAAACTGCTAACACTGATGGCGGCAACATTGGTCTCGGTGTCCAGAATATCTTGCTATTGCGAAACGGCGGACGCATCTCAACCAATGCAGGAACGGCTGAAGCAGGCGGTAACGGAGGGAATATCAGCATTAACGGTAACTTCATTGTGGCAGTACCCGAAGAAAACAGTAATATTAGTGCAAATGCTTTTACGGGTCGGGGTGGCAATATTCGCATCACCACGCGAGGACTGTTCGGGATTGAACCTCGATCGAGTACCACCACCGGACTAAGCAGCATTACCGCCAGTTCGCAGTTTGGTATCAGTGGCACGATTACTTTGAACCAACCCGATGTTGATCCAAACCGAGGACTCGTGCAATTGCCCACGGAGCTACAGGATACGAGCGGCTTGATTGCGAGTACTTGTCCAGCGGATGAGGGCAATTCGTTTGCGATTACGGGGCGCGGTGGGATACCTGAAGATCCGAGACAGCCCTTGATGGGCGACAGTGTTTGGTTAGACGATCGAGCTACAGCACAACCGCAATCCATCATCCCAAATCCGACTCCTCAGATTGTCGAAGCACAAGGATGGATTCGCGATCGTAATGGACAAGTAACTTTAGTCGCTGCTCATCCAGGTGGCATGACCCAACCTTCCCAATCGATTCTCTGTTCCTTGCTCAAGCACGATCGCTAGAAGTTTGGGTCTACAGTTTCTTCTTTGCTCAAACTAGCGAAATCATCGCATAATCGATGTTAGAGGTGGATAAACTCAATTGAAACGTGACTGTATCATGACTCAAGCCAAGCTCAGATTTAACACAATCGACGAATATCTCGATTATGACGATGGCACCGATACTCGATACGAACTGGTGAACGGAGAGTTGATTGCTTTGCCAAATGAAGAGCCGATTAATCCGACGATCGCGATGGTGTTGGTCAGTTGTTTTCTGCAACTCGGCATTTCACCCTACCGATTAGCGATCGGACATCAAATTCAAGTTCAATCGAATGAAGTCTCAGCCCGACAGCCTGATCTGATCATTCACACCGAAGAATCGATCCGCGCTCTCCTCGCCGGAGAACGGCTCATCCGGCTCGAAATGCCTGCTCCCCTGATCGTGATAGAAGTTGTATCACCTGGCAGTCCGAGCAGCAAGAACTATCAGCGCGATTACGTGGAAAAGCCGAGAGAATATGCAGCACGAGGCATTCCTGAGTTGTGGCAGATTGATCCGAGTCGAGCCGTGGTGAATGTGCTGGAACTGGTGAACGGAGCTTATCAATCCTGTCCGTTTGGCGGTGATGATCCGATCGTGTCGCCGCAATTTCCAGCGCTACAATTAACCGCAGCACAAATTCTAGCCGCGCAGCTTTAATCGTTTACTTCTCTAGATAGCGATCGCAATTGACAAGCCGTATTCGTTGAAACGTAGAGCGACTGATGCACTGATTGAACAGACCTGCTAGTCTTTCAGGACTGCGAAGCAATGAGCAGAAAATAAGCAACTGCAATTCCAGCAAGGATTAAACTCGATTTGGAAACAGGTTGTTTCTTGCCTTGAGTCATCTTAATCGCAGCATCCGCAATAAAACCCACTGCCATCCCATCCGCAACCGAGAACGTCAGCGGCATAATCAAGATCACCAGAAAAGCAGGAATCGCTTCAGCTAAGTTATTCCAGTCGATCGCTTTAACACAACTCATCATCAAGACTCCAATCATAAGCAGAATCGGTGCAGTCGCAAATGCCGGAATCGCAGCAAAGAGTGGCGCGAACACTGCTGAAACCAGAAATAACATTGCAACCACGATCGCCACAAAACCACTGCGCCCACCTTCAAAGATTCCAGAAGCAGAGTCAAGATAAGGAATCACGGGCACACTGCCAAAAAGCGCTCCAGAGATTGTGCCGAGAGAATTCGCCAGTAGAGCTTGCTTCGATCGATGCAATTCTCCATCAGGCTTCACACGGTTTACCTGTTGTCCTAAAAAGTTCAGTGAGCTAATCGTATCTGCGAAACAAACAAACAGCAGCATAAATACAGCAGCAACGAAATTTCCGAGTTGTGACCCGGTAAGATACTGACTTCCCGCGATCGCTTGCCCAACTAGATCGATCGGCAACTCTGGGATCGTCAGAATCTTGTTCGGCAAAGGAGCAACACCAGAGAGCCAGCCGAGACTTGCTGTACCAAGAATTCCGATTAACATTGCTCCTTTGACCCGCCGAACCGTTAGAATTGCCGTCAGCAAGATTCCAGTGATCGCAATCAAGGTCGCGGGCTGCTTTAGAGAGCCTAAAGCAGTCGTCGTTGCAGTGCTGCTTACAATGATACCTGCTCCCAAACTTGGAGGTGCAACCTTGCCAGAAAGCGCAATGTAAGAAAGGAACAATCCCAAACCTACGATCATTGCCTGCTTGAGCGAGTTGGGAATGGCATCAATGAGATGACGACGAAATGGACTGAGTACCAGTGCTGTAAACAGAATTCCTTCAACAAAGGTGGCAGTTAGGGCAAGCCGCCAATTCATGCCCATGTTGAGCACGATCGAGAACGTAAACAAAGCCGCAGTTCCTGTACCCGGTGCTAATGCAAATGGATAATTTGCCAGGAGTCCGATGAGACTTGTTGCGATCGCAGAACACAGAACCAGCGCTACCAAAACTTGCTCAAACAAATCTCCGGGCTGATTTAAAAATATCGCGTTTCCTAGAATATGAGCATTGACCACCAGGACTGGAGCGGTAGCCATAAATGTTGTGAAGCTAGCAAGCAATTCAGTTCGATAGCACGTTCCTAACTGTTCAAAGCGGAAAAAACAACTGATTCGCTCAGACATAGGCAACATGAGCGCAATTTTTGATTTATTCATGAGGAGTACAAAGAATGACAATGGAATAGAAGCGGAGCTTTGCTTAACAGCCTCGATCGCGCATCGGAGGGCTATCTATTTCGGTTGCTTTGGAGAGGGCAAGCTGTTGTCTCACTTGTGAAACGGTGCAGTGTTGATAAGTGCTAAAGTCGAGTTGATTTAGATTTCTAGGCTGTATCGATCGACCATACTCAAATCCCGCATCAAAGCACTGAAAGTCTTTCCACGAAAAGCGGTATTTTCTGGGATACACAGTGGATGAAGCAAACTTATACAACTGTTTGTGTAGCCAAGTGGTTTGCAAGTCATTTCCCATTGTGAAGCCTCGAATAAAGGCTTCATCTGGTAGAGAATGTCCTCGATTGAGAATCACATGAAGGCAATCATGCCCGTAGAGGTTAATTTTTCCAGGAAGCGCGATCGGGCTATGCGGATGTTCAAGCAACCAGTTCATGAATGGGATGTCGGCTGCACTATCGATCGCTAACTGTTGCACTGCGTTATGCAAAGTACAGCGATTCGGGTCGATATAAAAGTCTGATTCTAGGTGATCAATCGGTACTTGCTTCGGTTGAAAAGCCAGATGGAATTGAATGTCCATTGTTAAGTTCATGGTTTCGATAGCGCTGAACGAAAGCGAATAGGATTTGCTCTTTCGTTTGCTTGCTGATCATCTTGGCGATTACCTCGAAGTTTTGAAATCCATAAAGCTCATAGAAAATCTCATAGAAACTACCGCAATGGCTCTGTGGCGATCGCGCCCAATCCAACAGAAGGTTGTGTGAGAAAACTTGTCCAAGTCTTGTCTAAATCTGCATTGTTCGGCTGCGATCGCTTAGCTTCCGCAAGTATAGTCAGGGCATCATACCAAATCCCTTGTTCACCGTATCGAGATGCCTGTTGCAACGCATTCTGTGAATTCGGTAACTCAGTCGATGGCTCCCGACGAACCAAGGCAGTCACAACCGGATCATTGGGGCTAGGTCGAGCGCCGCATACGAGCACGATCGCCCATTGATAGGTTTTGCCAACTTCGAGAGGCGGCGAATCCTCAGTCGCTTGAATGCCGATGATGCCCGGTTGTCCGGTAATCGGAACGAAGCGTTGAGAATGAGACTGAGTGCCCTGTCTGATGCTGAGAACGATTTGACGAGCAGAAGTTTGAGGCACATACACCCAAAATGTGGGGCGGGCTGACTGGGTTAAGCCGGAATGATTACCGGGAACAAGAGCCGTGAGGGATAGCTTCTCAGTGGCTTGGTTGAGCGCGATCGCTGAATTATCTTGGGAACATCGTCGATCGTCTCGTGATCCTGCTCCTCTAGTGGTACCGGGTGTTCCGTCTTCTGGCGGCGGTTTAAATAGAATCGGGGCATTTAGACCGTTGGAGCGTTCTAACGGCTGATTTGAGGATTGAGCAATCTCCTGAACCGCAGGTCGCGCTGCTCCAATTCCTGTGAGTAAGAGCCATGTCACTATAAGCGTCAACAATGCTTTGACCTTCATCGCCTTTCTCCCAATTAGTAAGCTACTCAACCATCCTAAAATTGAATTGACAAGGTTGATATCTGTTAATCTCATACAAAATCTCATAAATGCTGTTTTAATTGCTGCTCGATCGCGGTTTGATTTTCCTTGGTTTCCGATTGCTTCAAATACTCGATCGCAATCCGTCCAGCCGTGGGATAGTCTTGTTTAGCTTGTAATAGTAATATCAAAGTGTGCTGAAATCGCAGATGATCCAATTGTTTGTTTGTGACTAGCCAGAGCGCGATCGCACTTCCCCACAATCCCAGCAATGCAGGCGCAACAGGTAGCCACCATCCTAGTAGCAACGCCCCATAGCAACCGACCACGAGTCCACCACTCACGAACACAATTCCTACAATCAACCGAATTGAAGATTTGAATTGCCAACTGATCAAGGCTCCAATTCCTGCCCAGACTAAAATCCAGGCACTTTCTAAAGGTTCAGACCAAGGGCGAATCAGCGGTCGTCCCTCTAAAGCCGCACTTAAAAGCTGGCTGACAATGTTAGCGTGTAGCACAACTCCGGGCATTGGCTGAGATGCACCCATCCAGCGATCGCTGTAAGGCGTTTGAAACACATCTTTGACACTTTCTGCGGTGGTTCCAATCAAAACAACGCGACCACGCAAACTTTCTGACGGAATTTGACGCTTTAGAACTTGCTGCAAAGAGAACGTGGCAAAATTTGCCTCTGTCCCGCGATAGTTCAGAAGAATTTGATACCCTCCAGTTTCCGCACCGACATAGCCACCAGAGTTGTGCTTTAGTCGATCGAAGATCACTTTACCCAGCCGTAAGCGTTGATCCTCTGAATCTAACGACTCAGGCGTAATCTTGTCAGATTCTAGATAGCGTAGTGCCAGTTGGGTCGCTAAACTGTACTGAGCATTATTGTCAGACAAAATCGACAACAAGGCTCGTCGCACTGTTCCATCGCTATCCTCTACTTGATCAGAAAAACCAACCTGCTGCAATCGGCGCAATGTAGGAGGTGCTGCGACTCGGCTCCCGACAACTTTCTCAATTCCAAACAGATTTGGTGTCGATTGAAAGACTTGCACAAGATCTTGATGTCCTGGCTCTACAGGCAAATCTCGATAGTTATCTAAGCCGATCGCTCGTGGTTTTTGTGCTTTGATAATGTTAATTGTTTGAGCTAAGACACGATCGGGAATCGGATAGCCAAATTGCTTTAAATCGGACTCCTCGATCGTCACAATTGCAATTCGTTCATCACGCGATTCTACAGGTCGCCACCGCAGAAACTGATCAAACAGATTCAATTCCCAGCCTTGCAGAAATCCTAAGATCCGGAGTAGCAGAACGGGCGCTGTCACTGCGATCGCAACTTTCGGAATGCAGCGAAAGCGAATCCGCTGTTTAGGAACCTCCTGATTGGCTTTCTGTCTTGCTCCTGCCAAAATGTGATTTGCCTGCTCAACGGCTTCTAATGCGAGTTGAGCTTCTCGCTTGGCAAGCTCCTGACTAGCTCCTAAAAACTGATAGTCTTGATCCGCGAGACTTTTTCCCAATGCCCAAGCGAGTGCATCTTGCAACGATTCACCCCGTAATAAGCAAGCAGTCTCTTGTTTTCCACTAGCAATCCAGGTCTCGCAGAGCGGCGCGTAAGGGCGAAGATAGCTTAGTTGTTGGCTTACCCAATCTCGATGAAAAATGGCGCGATAAATCGGGTTTTTGACCACCAGTTGCCCTCGCTGATTTGACACTAACCCCGATAACAAAAGTTCAATCTGTTCATCGCTGCCATCAAAAGGAACAACTGTATCTAGCACTTGTTGATACAGTCCAAGTCGCTTGATTGATCGCTCCGGGTTGCTGAGCAAGCGATCGCGAATCGTTCTCAAGTGTTCCGGCTCATCCTGGAATTCCCAAGATTGCAGAATGAACTGCTGTACGATCTCCGTGATGTGAGAACGATCGTCTGAAGTTGACCGCGATTGTTCTACAACGAATCGACATAATTTCTGTGTTAGAAAAGGCTGTCCACCCGTCCAAGTCAGAATTTCTTCAAGTGCGAGTTGAGGATTGTTGACCGCATCCGTTAAACCTTGCGCTAATGGTTGAGCTTCGGACAACTGAAAGCCATCGAGCGCGATCGCGGTTCCAATATTAAACGGTGTTCGCTGGGAATCCGTGATTAGATCTGAAGGTCTTGCTACCCCCAACAAAGCGAATGTAAGTCGTTGATACTCTGGATCAAGACTGCGGCGATTATAGCAAGCGCGAATCAGGGCGAAAAAATCCTGCATCGAGAATTCTAAACTACAAACACTATCGACCTCATCGAGAAAAATCACTAAATTTGGACGCGATCGATCCGCAGTCTTCACTTCAACTAAAAGAACGGTTTCGATCCATTGTCCCAATCGTTGCACCGGAGACAGATCCTGCCGTTCCTGCCACCAGGTTTTCAGATTGACCGACTGCACCAAATCAAACGCTTGCCAAAGCTCAACCGCTAATCCCTTGTACCACTGCTCTAGCGTCACATTTTGACTGCCAATCCGGGACAGATCGATCGCAGCACAAGCAACCCCTAGATCCTGAAGTTGATGAAAGGCACGCACCATCAGGCTAGATTTGCCCATTTGCCGAGCATTAAAAATGTAGCAAAACTGCCCCGTACTTAAAGCGCGATCGAGATCGAGATCTGCCTGTCGCCTCACATAGTTCGGATCATTCCAACGGAGGCTGCCCCCAATCTGGTAGTTATTCATATCACACAGCTTTCTCCGTTCTCTATGACTTTAGGAACCCTTTCCTCATTTAATCCCTTATGCTTAATAATTAAATGCTGAAACCTCATAAAAAAACTCATGAAAAAACTCATAAATTGCTTTTCAGTGTGATTGAATTGCGGAGGATAAGCGAGATAAGTTGTGGTCATCGCTGGTTCAAGACTTGTCACATTCATCTATGGGGGCGGTTCTCTATGAAGCTGGATCATCTTTTTGAGATTCTCAATCGCGAACTCGTTTCTGGCAACAATCGCCCATTAAATTCTACAGAAACGCTGCTGCTTCAAGGAATTTGGCAGTATCAGACCTATAGCCAGATTGCCGACGAAATCGGCTATAGTCCTGGTTATCTCACCAATGTCGTGGCTCCAGAATTGCTTCATCGGCTGTCTCAACTGGCAGGTCAACGCCTCACGAAGAAAAACTGTCGCATCATTCTAGAATCCCTTGTGGCTCAGTCCACCTCAGAAACTCGTCCACCGAAGTCCTATACGCCTCCGGTTGCCCCAAGCGCGTTACCGTCGTTTCCCAGTGGTCCGATCGCGGTCAACTCTCCTTTCTACATCGCCCGCCCGCCGATCGAAACCCAAGTCTTTGAAGAACTCCAAAAACCTGGAGCCTTGGTGCGAGTAAAAGCGCCCAAAGAAATGGGAAAAACTTCTTTGCTTTTACAGGTATTGCATCAGCTTGATCAACGGGAATATCGCACGGTTTACCTGAGTTTAGAACAGATCGATCGTGCGATTTGCGATGACCTGAATCGCTTTTTGCGCTGGCTCTGTGTGAGTGTGTCACATCAGTTACAACTCGAACCTAAACTCGACGAATACTGGGACGATGATATTGGTAGCAAAGTCAGTTGCACCCTTTACTTTCGCAACTATCTCTTATCTCAACTCAAGGTTCCGCTCGTTTTAGCGTTGGATGAAGTCAACCAGCTTTTTGAGCATCCGCTGGTTGCCCAAGATGTCCTACCCTTGTTGCGGTCTTGGTATGAAGAAGCAAAACGGCTCCCAATCTGGCAGAATTTCCGTCTGATTATGGTGCATTCAACCGAGGTGTACGTGCCGCTTCAACTGAATCAGTCACCCTTTAACGTTGGGTTTGCGGCTCAGTTAACCAGCTTCACGCTAGAGCAAGTTCAACAACTCGCGCAGCGCTATCATCTCGACTGGGAGAGTAACAACGCAGCTCACCAACTGATGAATTTAGTCGGCGGACATCCTGCCCTGATTCACGTTGCACTTTACTATCTCAGTCGAGGCGAGTTGACGCTCGATCGATTGCTCGAAGTTGCGCCGACTTCGACGGGCATCTATCAACACCATTTACAGCGTCACTGGGTCACGCTTCAGGAACAGCCTGCCTTAGCTCATGCGTTCGGGAGACTCTTAGGTGCGACTGAGCCAATTCACACAGAATCCACGCTTGCTCACAAGTTGACCAGCATGGGATTGATTCATCAATCAGGCAACGAAGCGATCGTGAGTTGTCAGCTATATCAGCAATATTTTCGGGAGATGCTGGATCGCTGTACAACGGAATAGCGAAATTTCTTGAGTCTTATTCGGAGCAATCGAATACGATCGCTAACAAAGTTTGACCCGCTGAAACCGTTTGCCCCTGGGTGCAGTAAAGATCAGCGATTCTTCCAGATGCGTCTGCTGTGATAGCAATCTCCATTTTCATCGCTTCAAGAATCACTAATCGATCGCCCTCTGCCACAGTATCCCCCGGCTTGACTAAAATTTGCCAGACATTCGCCGAGACATGAGCAACCACTGCCTCACTATCGGCAGGCAATTGAATTTCAGGCGCTGCAATTTGATCGGTTTGTGCGGCTTCTAGGGTTTCTTGGCGAGTGAATTCTCCCGCTGCCGCCCATCGATCTCGTTCTGCTTGGAATGCTGCGCGTTGTTTGGTTCTAAACGCTGCAATGTCATCGGCATTCGATCGCAGAAATTCATTGTAGTTTCTCAGACTAAAGGTTTCTTCTTCGATTCTGAGTTTGAGCTTGCCTTGAATCAGCGCTTCTCGATCGTGTAAGAGTTGCTCTGCTGAAACCGGATAGTACCGAATTTGATCAAAAAAGCGCAATAACCACGGTTGCGTAAAGTCTTCAGTTTGCTTGTATCGATTCCAAATCGGCACCGTCCGCCCCACAAACTGATAGCCACCCGGACCTTCCATGCCATAGATACACAGATACGCACCACCGATCCCGACCGCGTTTTCTGGTGTCCAAGTTCGGGCAGGATTGTATTTTGTGGTGACTAAGCGATGACGTGGATCAAGCGGGGTTGCCACAGGTGCACCAAGATAGACATCTCCTAAGCCTAAGACAAGGTAACTCGCATTAAATACAATTTCTTTGACTTGCTCGATGTTCTCTAAGCCATTGATCCGTCGAATAAATTCAATATTGCTCGGACACCAAGGCGCATCGGAGCGTACCGATTGTATGTACTTCTGAATCGCTAACTGAGTCGATTCATCATCCCAAGATAGCGGCAGATGAACAATGCGCGTCGGAACTTCGATACGATCGATGTTTGGAAGTTCTGATTCTGCTTGAGTTAAAAGGGCAATCAGTTCTTGAACGGGAATGATCCGGCTATCGTAGTGAATTTGAAGCGATCGGATTCCCGGTGTGAGGTCGATAATTCCTGGAATGTGATTCGCTGTGAGCCATTCAATCAGTGCATGAACACAGAATCGTAAATTTAGATCAAGCACCAGATCGCCGTATTCGACCAGAAGATATTTATCTCCCGCTTGACGATAAGTGACGGGAATTTGATCAGCATCAAGACTCTGCTGAAGAATCGGAGACTGTTGTGTGACTTGAAGTGGAGCCGATTTTGGCAGCGGTGTGAGGGTTGCGATCGCTTGATCTTGAGCGAGTTCTTGATCGCGGGCTGCATCCGCAGTGAACTGATAAAATCGCACCGTATCACCCGGTTTTAACTGTCCGATTTTCCACAGTTCAGACTGGACGATCGTAGCAGGACACACAAAACCACCGAGACTGGGACCATCGTGCGCGAGAATAATCGGCATATCTCCGGTAAAATCGATTGTCCCGATCGCATAAGCATTATCGTGAATATTAGACGGATGTAAGCCTGCTTCTCCGCCGTCAGTTCGTGCCCAGTTGGGTTTGGGTCCGATCAGTCGAATTCCTGTTCGAGCAGAGTTGTGATGGATGATCCAATCGGTTGAGAAAAACGTCTCAATGTCTTCGGGCGTGAAGAAATCCGGTGCGCCATGCGGTCCGTAGAGAACACCAATTTGCCATCGATCAGAACATTGTTCTTTGTACTGTGAAATCAGTTCCGGTGAACAGTGCTGAGATTGAATTTGAACATCACTTTTCTCGATATGCAGCACATCCCCGGTTCTTAGAGTTCGTCCGGCATGTCCGCCAAATTTTCCTAGCGTAAACGTCGATCGACTTCCTAAATATTCCGGCACATCTAACCCGTTCTGAAAAGCGATGTAAGTTCGATAGCCAGCCCCTTGAATGCCTTTAAGCTTGAGCGTGCTGCCTGCGGGCACTGGAATTGCTGTCCAATACTCGACAGGCTGCCCGTTGAGCGTCGCTTGCATCACCGCGCCTGTGAGTGCGATCGTTGTATCACAGTTAAATCGCAACGTCGGACCTGTGGCTGTACATTCCAAACCCGCCGCAGATTCAGGATTACCAACAATTTGATTGGCGACTCGAAAGGCAAAATGATCGAGCGGTCCCGATGGAGGTACGCCAATATTCCAGTAGCCGACTCGTCCTGGATAGTCTTGGACAGTCGTGTAGGTTCCAGGCTCTAGAAGGTCGATCGTCGTCGGCTGATATGCAAACGACTGAAGAAACTTCGTGCTTACGGTTCCTGCTTGAAATTGTGCAGACGTGATGACTTGGCGCAGATAGTCTAAATTCGTTTCGATACCTGCGATCGTGGAATGCTCTAACACGGTTTGCAGTTGTGCGATCGCGCAAGGTCGATAATCTCCATGAACAATCACTTTTGCCAGCAGCGGATCATAGAAGGGTGTGACTTCTGTTCCCGCTTCGATCCATGAATCGATCCGAATCAAATCAGGAAAATTCACAGCATTGAGCAATCCAGAACTCGGCTGAAAGTTCTTGTTGGCATCTTCCGCATAGATTCGCACTTGAATCGAATGACCTTGGGGGCGATGTTGATAAGTTTTGAGAAATTCAGTTTCACCCGCTGCGACTCGAATCATCCATTCAACCAAATCGATTCTATTAACTTCTTCAGTGACTCCGTGTTCAACCTGCAAACGGGTGTTGACTTCAAGAAAATAAAACTGTTGCGTCTCGACATCAAACACATATTCGACTGTTCCTGCCGATCGATAGTTGACTGCTTTTCCCAATCGAACCGCTGCTTCGAGCAATTCTCGTCTGAGTTCATCGGTGATTCCGGGTGCGGGTGTTTCTTCGATTACTTTCTGATTGCGGCGCTGGGTCGAACAATCTCGCTCACCGAGTGCAATCACGGTTCCGGTTCCATCTCCGAAGATTTGAACTTCAAGGTGTCTTGCTGTCTCAATATACTTTTCTAGAAAAATGCCGCTTTGCTGAAAGTTCGATCGACTTAAGCGCTGTACTTTTTCATACGCATCGGATAGTTCAGCGTCGTTCATACACACCTGCATCCCGATTCCACCACCGCCTGCGGTACTCTTGAGCATCACCGGATATGCGATCGTGTTTGCCACCGTTTGCGCCTGCTCTAAGCTCTCTAGCAGCGAACTACCCGACAACATCGGCACTTGATTCTGTTGAGCAATTTCTCGCGCCGTGTGCTTCAGTCCAAAGCAGCGCAGTTGTTCAGGAGTCGGACCAATGAATACAATTCCTGCTGCCTCACACGCCTCGGCAAATTCAGCATTCTCGCTCAAAAATCCATAGCCAGGATGAATCGCTTCTGCGCCCGTTTGCTTGGCTACTTGAAGAATGCGATCGTACTTCAAGTAGCTCTCTGCTACCGGAGCCGTCCCGATGTTGACAGCTTCTGTTGCCATTGCTACGTGTTGAGCGTGAACATCGGCATCCGAGTAAACCGCAACCGAAGCAATGTTTAATCGATCGAGAGTGCGAATCACTCGACACGCAATCTCACCCCGATTAGCAACGAGAACTTTGCTGAACATACTTTTCCTGCTCAATCACAACAATGCAGGGAGTAGAACAGTAATTCTACTCCCTTTGAAAGTCCTTGTTTGTTTGACTATGCTGCATCCCAAATGATCAACCGAATCGGAGTCGGATTATAAGCATTACAAGGATTGTTAACTTGAGGACAGTTAGAAATCAACACCATCAAATCCATTTCTGCCCGCAGTTCTACAATCTTGCCCGCTTCAGAAATGCCATCTACAATCTCTAAGCGTCCGTCCTCGTTCACCGGAACGTTCATGTAGAAATTGATGTTGCTAACTAAATCGCGCTTGTTCATTTCATACTTGCTCAGTTCCAGCAAATAGTTCTCAACACAAGCATGAAGATGCTTTTTATGTAACCCGTACCGCACCGAGTTACTTTCCATACTGCAAGCTCCCCCGATCGTGTCGTGCTTGCCACACTCATCATCGGTAATCGTCGCCATCACGTTTCCTTCGTTCGAGATCAACTGCGTCCCCGTGGTGATAAAAATGTTGCCTTGACGAACCACCGTATCAGGAGCGCTATACCGCTCAGATGAATCATGAGCATTGTAAAACAGGGTATCTACTGCCTGATTGCCCATCAGATCAATAATCCGCAGCGTTTGACCTTTTTTCAGAATCCGCGACCAAGGCTGACGGGCAGGAACAACCTCATCATAAATTGCAGAAGCCGGATCAAGTTTTGTTTGAAGTGTCGCAACCATTGTGATGTTCTCCCATTAATCTAGACTTGAGCAAACAAAGCATCAGTGTTCTGAAAAGCGCGAATCGCTTCTGGGCAAGAGGTTCGACACAAATCATCCTCGCTCGGAGCCGGAGACTTCCAAACGGTTAATTGAATTGATTTTGGCTTGTACTCATTGCTCGGATACAAGACATGTGGACAGTTCGACACGATCACTAATACATTCATTTCTGCCCGCAAATCGACAAAGCTTCCAGGCTGCTCGACTCCTTCAACGTACTTCAAATCACCATTCGGAGCGATCGCAACACGACTGAACAAATTCACGTTCGGCATCAAATCTTTGCGGGTCAACCCTCGTTTGCCGAGTGCTTTCAGAAAGTTATTGCGCGAATTGTTAAAGTCACCTTCTCCATACTTTGCGGTGTTGCTTGCTGCATTGCTACAGCCACAAATCAAGTCATGATAGCCAGATGTGTCTTCGGTGATGGAAAACAACACTCGTCCCATGTCTGAATAAAGCAGCTTTCCTTTTTGTAGAAACGCATTGAACTGAATCTTCGAGGTATCTGCCACGTTTAATCGCTCGATCGCATTATCCGCGTTGTAGCACACGATCGAGACTCCCTGAGATCCTTCTAAATCAGTGATCCGCAGCGTGTTGCCTCGCTGAATCACCGAATGCCAGTACGCGCCACCGGGTAGCTTTTCATCGAGCAAAATCAGGCTTGGATCGATCGTCGTCATCGGTGTAGAAACAGTTTGCACCATAGCATTCTCCAGAATCTGAACGGTTCCGACTCAAAACAGCGAAGCCCAGGAGATACCACGACAGACGACTGTATGGCTCTCCCGGGCTTTTATCCCGCCGTGTGACCGAATCTTTAGATCCGGCTGCTTCTCTCGGTCCAGTCATTCGGATCGAATCGGAACCCTAGAAGCTTACCCCTATTTAGCTTGCAATTCTTAATCGTTAATCTGCTTAACTCCTCGTTAGTCTAGCACTCTAAATCGGGAAGTCAAGCGATCGAGAATATTTTCTTGAGTCGCATTAATATGGCTACAAACTAACAATTCTCTACAAAGTAGTAATCGATACAAACCCGTTGAAAATCGCTTGCTACTGTAATCGAATCAAGCCGCTTAGCGCGACAGAATTCAAGTGCGATCGCGGTTTCAAAACTTAATTTGCTTCTAGGGTTCCGGTTCTTTGAACGTCTGGTCCGAGAGAAGCAAGCTAACCCGAATGTTAGCTACACGGCGGGAGAAAAGCCCGGGAGAAACTTTCAGTCGATACAAAAGACTGACAGGTTTCACCTGGGTTTTTCTATTCGTAACTCGATCGTTTGTCGCTAACTGCCCGCTCCGTTGTTCAAGATCTTTGAAACGAAAATCGCCTTATGAAAGCGAAAACGATCGTAACGTCCTGCCTGCTGTTTCTAGCCGCTGCTTTTCTGGTAGTTGGCTGTACAAATCCCGCTGTTTATATTCAGACCACAACTCAAACCGAAGCCGCTTCTGCCGCGACCACTGCGGATACTGTTCGACTGGGTTTTAGTGCTTGGCCCGGTTGGTTTCCCTGGCAGATTGCTCAAGAGCGAGGCATTTTCAAAACGAAATCAGCCAATGCTGAACTGCGCTGGTTTGACGGATATTTGGAATCGATTAATACACTGACCGCAGGACAAATTGATGCCAATAGCCAAACGCTCGGAGATACAGTCAATTCGATCTCTGGTGGTGCAGATCAAGTTATTGTCTTGGTCAATGATAACTCTACCGGAAATGACAAGATTATTGTGCGTGAAGGCATCAATACGATCGCAGATCTCAAAGGCAAAAAAGTTGCAGCCGAAGAAGGAACCGTTGATCATTTTCTATTGTTGTTAGGCATGAGAAAGGCAGGACTTTCGCCTCAAGATATTCAATTTGTGCCACTAGAAACTGGGAGAGCTGCCGCCGCGTTTGTGGCAGGTCAAGTTGATGCGTGCGCGGTGTTTGCACCCTTTACCACTCAAGCACTTAAACGACCAAACAGTAAAGAACTCTTTAGCTCTAAAGAGTTTCCGGGTGCGATTTCAGATCACTTAGTGGTAAATCGCAAGTTCCTGTACGAAAAGCCAGAGCAAGTTCAAGCCTTGATCGATGCTTGGTTTGCCACGCTCGATTTTATCAAAACGAATCAGGCGCAAGCTTACGAAATTATGGCAAGACGAGCAGGCGTGTCGATCGAGGAATACAAACAATACGCGGATGGCACCCGACTCTTCACGCTCGAAGAAAACCTCAAAGCCTTTCAGCCAGGAAGTGATATGACATCACTGCTGTATGCCGCTGACGAAATGAGCCAGTTTCTAATGGATGTTGGACTGGCGAAAACCAAGCCGAATACCCGCTTATTGTTCGACGATCGCTTCGTGAAAGCCCACGCTCAGAACAAAAAACTCGCCAAAGCTGCCTGATCCTATGATGCAAAATTCCTCACCTCGATCGATTCAATCGCTGATCAAGCCCAAAACCATGAAACCTACTGTGTTTTGGCGCTTAGCGGAAGATATTCCTCGATCGCTGTATACGACCTTGACGGTGTTATCGATCGTTCTGCCCCTGATACTTTGGTGGGCAGTGACAACGTTTGGCAACATTGATCCGAAGTTCTTACCTTCCCCTGCAAATGTGCTAGAAGCATTCGGGCGATTGTGGAGTACTCGCGAACTGTTAAAAGATACGGTTGCAAGTTTGTGGCGCGTTGGCGTTGGGTTCTTGCTGGCTGCACTGCTATCGATTCCGATCGGGGTGCTGATGGGAAGCTTTCCCAGCATTCGGGCGCTCTTAGAGCCATTGTTTGGATTGATGCGGTATATGCCTGCACCAGCATTCATTCCGCTGTTAATTCTGTATCAGGGCATCGATGAAGCACCGAAAATTACGCTGATTTTTATCGGGGTGTTTTTCTTCAATTCGCTGATGGTGATGGACACTGTGAAGTTTGTGCCCAAGGATTTGATCGAAGCAACTTATATGCTGGGTGGCAATCGTCGCGAGGCGCTCACACAGGTAATTTTGCCACACGTTCTTCCAGGAATTCTTGATGCTTGTCGAATCAATTTAGCCGCCGCTTGGCAGCTTGTGATTGTTTCAGAATTGATTGCTGCAACCGAAGGATTGGGACGGCGTATCAGTGTTGCAGGTCGCTTTCTTAGAACCGATGAAATTTTTGTCGGTCTGATTGTCATCGGTGTGATTGGTTTGGCATTCGACCTACTGTTTCAGTATCTATTGCGCGTCACTTGTAGTTGGGCAAGTCAGAAACGATAACCTTCACTAAAGGAGAATGAATCGATGTTTTTGCAAATTAGCAATCTCAACAAGCAGTTTCAGACCAAAAACGGAACACTCGTCGTTCTGAAGGATATCGACATGGATATCGAGCAAGGTGAATTTGTTTGTGCGGTGGGTGCATCTGGCTCAGGAAAATCAACGCTGCTGCGTCAAATTGCTGGACTGGATATGCCGACGACCGGAGAAGTTCGGATCGAAGGCAGACGCATCACAGGTCCGGGTCCCGATCGCGGAATGGTGTTTCAACATTACACGCTGTACCCGTGGATGAGTGTTCAGGAAAATACCGAGTTTGGGCTAAAACTGCAAGGTGTCCCGAAAAAGGAACGCCGCGAACAGGCAAGCTACTATCTGAACATTGTGGGACTCTCAAAGTTCGGCAAAGCTTTACCAAAAGAGCTATCTGGCGGGATGAAACAACGAGTCGCGATCGCCCGCGCTCTCGCGTCAGAACCGAAGATGCTGCTGATGGATGAACCCTTTGGCGCTCTCGATATTCATACGAAAGAATCGATGCACGACTTCATGATCGATTTGTGGCGGCGCACTGGCATTACCATTTTCATGATTACGCACGATGTTGAAGAAGCGGTGTTTCTCTCGAATCGCATCTTCGCTTTAGGAGCGCGTCCGGGCACGGTTCGCAAAATTATGCAGATTGACCTACCGGAACGGGCGACTTCAGTAAAGCGAAATTCTCTGTTTCACGACTATCGTGATGAACTGATGGAACTGTTACGCAAGCATGGGCAAGAAGCAGTTGCCGTCTAAATCTAGATCGGTTGGAGAAAGCTGTGAAAGTGCCATACTCGAACTTTCACAGCTTCTTTGGTTATGCAGATTTCAGAGATGCCATGTCGATCGAGAAGCGGTACTTCACATCGGACTTGAGTAAGCGATCGTAAGCTTCGTTGACTTGCTGAATTGGGATCACTTCAACATCAGAAGTAATATTATGTTCGCCGCAAAAATCAAGCATCTCTTGAGTCTCAGCAATGCCGCCGATGTTAGAGCCAGAGAGATTGCGCCGCCCCATGATCAAGCTGAACGCTGCAATTTCCAGAGGCTTTGGAGGTGCACCCACGAGCGTGATATTGCCATCGCGAGTCAGCAAGTTAAGATAAGCGTTAATGTCATGATCGGCAGCGACTGTATCAAGAATGAAGTCAAAACTGCCTGCGTGCTGCTGCATCTCATCGGCGTTACGGGAAACTACGACTTCATCCGCACCCAGTCGCAGCGCGTCTTCTTTTTTGTTGGGAGACGTAGTAAAGACGACAACATGCGCTTCCATCGCACGAGCAAACTTCACCCCCATATGCCCCAATCCGCCAAGACCCACTACGCCTACTTTTTTACCCTCAGTGACTCCCCAATGACGCAGTGGTGAATAAGTCGTGATGCCTGCACACAAAAGCGGCGCAACACTAGCCAAATCGAGATTTGGGGGCACACGCAGCACAAAGCGTTGATCAACGACGATGCCATCCGAGTAGCCTCCGTAGGTTACTCCTCCTAGATGTTTGTCTGGGGAGTTGTAGGTCAGAGTCAGACTTGGGCAGAACTGCTCAAACCCTTCTTTGCACTGGCGACAGGTACCATCCGAATCGACCATGCAGCCAACTCCAACCAGATCGCCAGACTTAAACTGAGACACGGCTGAGCCAACTTGCGTAACGCGACCCACAATTTCATGACCAGGAACGATCGGGTAAACCGTAGGCACACCGCTCCACTCGTTTCGCACCATATGCAGGTCAGAATGACAGATGCCGCAAAAAAGGATTTCAATCTGGACATCGGTTTCGGTCAGGTCACGACGCTCGATCGTGTCGGCAGCGAGCGATGCAGTTGCACTGGCAGCAGAGTAAGCTTTTGAGTTGTACATAAATTCAGGCTCCTGTCGTTGATGCTTGTGTAGGCAGAGGATGTTGTTGCGGGTCGCGACTGCAAATCATCGCTGTCCTCTGATAATCATTCATCTATCTTCTGGAGCAAGTGATACCAAATCAATCTGGTATGAGTCAGGTTCTTTATGGACGTACTCTGACTTTGATCTTAGAAACGTTTCCACCTGCTCATGGCAACCTCTGCGCAACATAGCTCCCAAGTTCCAAACACAATAAGCCCAGCACCGTACTCCCTGTCCAATACAAAGCAATCAACTGCCAATTCCCGGTTTCTAGTAGTCTTCCAAGATCCAAAGTGTAAGTAGAAAACGTTGTGTATGATCCTAGAAACCCGACTGCAACAATCAACCGCACCTCTGGAGAAGTAATCCTTCGATCGACAGCAAGGCTGGTGAAAAAGCCCATGATCAATGCACCAGAAAGATTGATGAAAAACGTGGCGAACGGAAAAGCAGTTCCAAGCCAGTGATTCACGATCGCCGAAAGAAAGTAACGGCTCAAGGCTCCTGGAACCGCACCGAAGCTAATGGCGATCGGCACTCTAATATTGCCATTCGGGGAACGTAAGATTGACCCGCCTTTTTGCGACCCATTCACGATACGGTTCTCCATAAAAGCAATTTGGCAAATGCAACCCCGATTCCAAGACAAATGCCACCCAAGATCGAACTACCTAGCCAGTAGAACAAAGCTTTGGCGCGATTACGTCCTCGGAGCAACACTGAAGTATCAAGTGCATAGGTCGAAAACGTAGTGTAGGAACCGAGAAATCCTGTCGTGATCAGGAGCTGCAATTCTAGCGACGTGATAAAGTGCTCGATCGCAAGAGTCGCAAAGAAGCCCATCAACAGTGACCCAGTGAGATTGATAGAAAATGTTCCATAGGGAAAATCGTCTCCGAGCCATCGACTTAATAGAACCGTTAGATAGTAGCGGCTTAATGCACCGGGAATCGCTCCCAAACTCACTGCAATTGACGTACTCAGCATCGAATCTGACGAGTTGAGCAATCCGAATATTCCAAACGACAGCAAGATCGGTGAACGAGCAATCATGACCAGCTCCTGAAACAGAACAATGTGAGAGACAGGTCACACTTCTAGTAATTAGATTTCAGAACATTGTTCATTACGCCAAAGGTACTATCGAACCAACTCAGTAGATTGATCACATCTTGAATCAGTCGAGGCGGTCGGGAGACTAAGGTATCGATCGCAGTTAATCGATCGAAATCAATCTGCACTTCTCCCGATCGCTTTTGTCCTTGCGCATCATAAAAATCAATTCCAGCAGTCTGCATCACTTTAATCAATTCCTGTGCAATCACGCCATAGCCGACTGTCGTTGCGTGAATACCATCGAGCGAGAACAATCCACCTTCAATCCGTCCGCGTGCATTCGAGCGGAAAAAGCGTGAATCAGGAACAGGGTTCAAAGCTTGAAGTGCAGGCGGTAGTTCATACGGAGACCACCACTCTGGCTGTACTTGAGGTTGATTAAAAAAGCGGCGTGATGCTAATCGATCGAGCACTTCTACCATTTCAAATAAGTACCAATCTTTTCCTTGCTTGCGACCTTCTCGAACTGCGTTCGCAATTGAATCATTGTATTGATCGATCGCACTATCGATCGCTCTTGCTTCATTTGCAGTTAAATGAGGATGCTTAGAAGGTTTGAAAGGTTCATCTTTGATCCAGAACAACGTGTAATAGGGAAAATAGCGGGATTGGGGAGTCACTTTCTCACCGACTCCACGGGCAAAAGGAACGATCGTGACGTGCGGGACTGTACACCAAATGACGTGACGGGCGCGAATTTGCTTCACTTGTTCGACAATTTGATCAAGCTCTGCCTGAAAGTGAATCGGTCGCCAAACCGTGTAGCGATCGTTAATATCCATGTCATCGTAACCCACATCCGACCATTGCACATTGAACGTCAGAATACTTCCTAAAGCATTGTTTGCACCGATAAAAATAATCAGCGTCTCAATTTCTTCATCCGACAAAGCTTGTGCAGCTTGAAGCGGTGATAGTGCTTTTCCATTTGCATCGCGTGCTGTGTTCAAGACACGAACTGCCGAACGTTCATTGTGATGATCCACCACTTGTCTAATGAAGTTATCTTTTAGTGGACTGCTGCGTAAGATATCCAGACAAATATCAGCATTGCGAGACAAAGTATTCCGCAAATCCCAACCATAGACAGCTAGATTATGATTGATTTCACCTCTAGCTGAGAATTGAGATCCGGCTCCACGCTCCCAGAAGTCCTCACTTTGGTCTAGAAACTTTCGTGTTTCCAGCAGTGCAGAGGGAATTTTCCACCAGGTTAGCTCATCGCCTACTTGCTTTTCTAAATTTCGAGCTAACGCTTCTAGATTGAGCGGTAAGCCATCTCCTGGACTGTTGTAGGTGGGATAGCGAAACTCTTTCCAACCCAGTTCATGAGCAATCATCGCCGCATAGGAAAGATCCGTGTGAAAAATTGCACCACTTTGAAACCCATGCGTGAGCGAATCTCCGATCGTCACTAATCGATGTTTCGGGGTACTTTGTCGATCGACTTGCACTGGAATGCCCAAGGTCGGATCAGATTCAGGTTGACGCGGCTCTGCTCGAATGATGACATCGGGTGGAGTCTTATCATCAATCATCGCTGAATTTACGGTTTTTGCCATAATCCTCTCCTCAGTACGCCAAAACGCTGTATCAGCCAATTTAAGTAAACAAGCAATCGCCACTTTTGATCGATTTCTCAATTTATATTTACTCAAGTCGATTTTGAAGGTTAAAAGACTTTTACGATCGTGATACCTGCTATTGCCTGTAAGACTTCGCGCTTTAGCCGTCGATACTGATCGAAGATTAACTTCTCATGAAGTTCCCCGTTGAGCATCTACGCAATCCTTCTAAATGCCCATGTTATAGATGCAACAAGAGTTCCGGGAAGTCCCCTCCCATCGATTAAACCTGTTTGGAACCGCGCTTTGCCGCCCAGTGTATCGCAAGTAACTTCAAAGTTCTTGCTGAGAAATCAGAAACCGCCCTCCATTTTTAGGTAAATCGGTCAAGCGTTTCATGTTTAAAAACAGTTTGCAGAACGGAGTCGGGCTGAACGACTACCGGAATTTCTCGATGTCTTTCGCTCAAAGCAGTGATGAAATCTTTTACAACCGGGGGCAAGGCGGGTTACATCCTCGATCGAGCAATTTTCTCACACCTCGAATGGCTCGATTTAGTCCTTTCTCCATCAGTAGCAATACGGCTTCTAGCCCCAGAGTGCAAGCAACTACTAGCACAACTGATCCCGGCAATACGCGATCGACCGCGCATGATCTCGGTACCTTAACCTGGGGAGTTCGCAACTGGTCAGACAGTATCAGCCGCACAGACACCAACGACTTTTTCCGATTCAATCTTGTGAGTGCTGGCAATCTCAATCTATCGCTGAACAATCTCAGTGCAGATGCCGATTTGCAACTGTTAGACAGTTCAGGAACCACGATCGCAACCTCGAATCGATCGGGCACAAGCAATGAACCGATCGTGCGAATGTTGAGCGCTGGAACGTACTTTATCCGGGTCTACTCGTTCAACGGCGCGAACAGTACGCCTTACACCTTATCGATTAATGCAGGTGGGGCAGGAGACGGCACTACTGATACCATCACTGGAACATTCAGAGCCGATCGCTTTACCGTTCGCCCCACTGCTACTCGAACGGTCATTTCTGGTTTTGGAAACGTCGATTTTGGGAGCGGTTCTCGCGATCGATTAGATCTTTCATCGATCGCATCCACTAGCGTAAGCCTCAATTTTGCCAATTCTGGTTCGGGCGGAGTTGCTTACAATTCGGGAACAGGAAGCCGTATTTTTGATGCGATTAACTTCAGCGATGGACGGCAGATTTTATTTGAAGGAATTGACGCGATTCAATTTGCCGATCGCACAATCAATCTTTCTGTCACCACGAATGATCCCTTGTTCAATCAGCAGTGGAACTTATTCATGATGGGCGTTCACAATGCGTGGCGTTTTACAACTGGTTCTACAGGAGTCTCAATCGGTGTGCAAGACACTGGACTCGCAACTGATCGCAATGGCAGAATTCACGCAGATTTGAGGCTGACGGGCAATCCAGCAAACAACTACTATGACGAGGACATCGATCGCGGCGATGACTCACATGGAACGGCTGTTCAATCGGTAATCGCGGCAGCGACCAATAATGGCATCGGCATGAGTGGGATCAACTGGAATTCTCAAGTTTTTCAAGTCGATGTCCTGGGTGGGGATGCGACCGATCACTCACTGGTTCAAGCAACCCAGACGCTGATCACTGAAGCAAATCGCACAAATCAGCGTTTGGTGATCAACATGAGTTTGGGCTGGTCTACCTTTGGCATTACTGACTTGTATCCTGCTCTGAACGAAATGGTAGCGAACAATCCAAATGTGTTGTTTGTGATTGCTGCTGGTAATACTGGGAATGTAGGGCGAGAAGGGCTTGCTTATCCTGCGACGTTGGCATCACTGTACGGCAATGTGATTGCTGTCGGAGCGTCTTGGGGAACCGTCGATCGAGATGGTATTCCGCGTGATCCAGGTCAGCGACTTGAATATGACTGGTGGGGATCACAGTATGGCAATGGACTGACGCTGATGGCACCGACGGAAGTAGTAGCAGCGAGAGGAAACGGGTTGACTGTCAGTGATTACTTTATGGGAGAAGGCGATCGCTTTAATGGCACATCTGCCGCAGCGCCAAATGCATCGGGTGTCGCTTCTCTGGTCTGGAGCGCCAATCGTAATCTGACTGCCGCTCAAATCAAGCAGATTCTATCTCAGAGCGCGATCGATTTAGGAACAACGGGATACGATCGCTTCACTGGGAACGGAATGGTAAATGCGGATGCAGCCGTCCGTCGAGCAATGGCACTCAATCGCGGATTTGCTTGATCGGATCACTGAACCTTTCGGGGTGCGACGGGCAAACCGTTCTACCCGTCGCACCCCGTACTCCTTGCCAGCCTAATGAATCTCTCTAATTGAACTTGAGAACAATCAAATGTCTCTCTCCGGAGGCAGAGTCTCTCTCTAAATAGTGACCACTCAAGATAGATCCCTCTACTTCAAGATTCAACCTAGAATCTTCCTACTAATAAAACCCGTCGTAGCATCACAAAGCCACAACGGACATTGATCATAATATTGAGGCTTGGCAAGAGGCATGATTCGAGTCATTTTAATTGAAGACCACGATTTGACCCGTGTGGGGATTCGAGCGGCTCTACAGCAAAGAGAAGGGTTTGAAGTCATCGGAGATGCTCGTGATGCTAAGTCAGGGCTAAGATTGCTCAGAACTTCTCAGCCCGACGTGGCGATCGTGGATATCGGGCTTCCAGATTCCACTGGAATTGATCTCACGCAACAGTTTAAACAAGCTCAAGCAGCGGGAGAATCTCCCAATACGAGAATCCTGATTATGACCATGCAGGATAGCGAAGATACCGTTCTAGCAGCGTTTGCTGCGGGGGCGGATTCTTACTGCATGAAAGATGCCAGCATTGATAAATTAGCTCAAGCAATTCAGACAACCGCAGGCGGAAATGCTTGGATCGATCCCGCGATCGCACGAGTGGTTCTCCATCAAACCCAAAAAGCTTACACTTCTAATCAACAATCGCCCGAAGCAGCAACGATTTCGATTAATCGACTGTCGGACGAAGATTTTATTCCAGCTTACCCACTGACAGAGCGCGAATTAGAAGTCTTGAAGCTGATTGTCGATGGTTGCAGTAATGCTCAAATCGCAGAAAAGCTATATATCACTGTTGGAACCGTGAAAACTCACGTTCGGAACATTCTGAACAAGCTCTGTGCTGATGATCGAACCCAAGTTGCGGTTCGTGCGTTGAGAACGGGATTAGTCCAGTAGTTTAAGCCAGGGTGCATCACGGATGAATTTCATCCGATTCGCCCTGGATTAAGCGGTTAACGCTTCAATGCGAGACAGCAATTGAGTAAAGTCGATCGGCTTTTGAATATATCCGTTCGCACCTGCATCTAATCCAGGCTGTACCTGCATCCTGTCGTGAGCAGAGATGAGCAAGATCGGCAGAGTGCGATTGTTCGATCGAATCTCTTGCGTGACTTCCAGCCCGTTCATTCCTGGCATCATGACATCTAGCAAAACTAGATCAGGTAATGAGCACTGAAGTCGATCAAGGGCAATGCTGCCACTATTTGCAACCTCGACCTCGAAACCTTCTGCCTCTAGGAAAACTTGCAACAATAATAAGTTATCTGCGGTATCATCAACTGCCAGTATTTTACGCCCTTTTCGCTCTAACACAGCTTTAACCCTTCACATAAGATTAAACAGTCGTTACAGAATTGTTATTCTGATTACCTTTAATAGTTGCTTTTCTTTAGTGAAAACCAGTCATACCCTAGAAAGATTTTGTGCTGATTCGCTGTACTGATCCTAATCTCTTTCTTTCGGGACTTATCGATCGATAAACATTTTTCTACTCTAATGAATGTTACTAATCCATGCAGTGGAGAAAATTTTATGACAACCAGTATTGAACAACCCAAGAGCAAAAATGGTGCGCTTTGGACAGGGATTTTATTGATTGCATTAGGAGTGGGATGTGCGGTTGCGCCTGTGTTCTCAACTTTGGTGAGCGAGACCTGGATTGCACTAATCGTCTTATCCGCAGGTTTCACAAAGCTCGTTTACGCGGTACAAACTCGTGAGCAAGGTGGATTTCTCTGGAAGATTTTGTTAAGTGCGCTCTATATTGCGACTGGCGTGATGCTGTTGGTTGCTCCTTTGACTGGAGTCTTGACGCTGACCTTGTTGCTAGGTAGCTTCTTGCTGGCAGAAGGTGGATTTGAGCTTGTTCTAGCACTTCGTCTACGTGACAAGGCGAACAACTGGCTGTGGCTGCTTGGAAATGCGATCGTGACCGCAGGTTTAGGAGCTTATATCTGGTTTCAATATCCGTTTAATGCACCTTGGTTGCTTGGAACGTTGGTCGGTGCGAGCATCTTTGCGAGTGGTTTGTCACGGGTGATGTTTTCTCTGAATCCTCAATCTCAACCCCAGAATCCTGCAACTTCTGCATAGGTGGGATTTAGATGTTAGAGGGTATTTGAGAAGTATAAAAAGCCTTTCCGCTTCGATTGCATCCCGCCCTGAAATGAATTTCGGGATAATGGTGGAAAGTCTACTTCAGTAGACTAAGAGTTATTTTCAAATTCTTAGTCCTTTTTAAAGGACTTGCACCGATTAGCCCGAAATTCATTTCAGGGCGGGATGTGGCAACGAACGATAACTTTCTCAAACATCTTCTTAGCGGCTGAATAATTCTCGATCGATAAAGTTCACGCCGCCGAGCTTTTCTTCGACTTAAAAAGCTAGATCTGTCTCCGAGAATCAGAGAGATCTAGCTTTTTTAATTGTGAATACCAGAAAAATCATAAGTTTCTATGACGCGAATTGCATCAATGTGCTGAAAATCGCGTAATATCTCAAAGGTTTTTTTCATTGCTTCTTATGTCCAAGTTTCTCAATCTCGGTGTTTTACTTGCAAGCGTTAGTTTTCTTGCTGTATCGTCTCCCGCAAAAGCTGAAGTCGTGACCCGCTGCCAAATTCAGCCGCGTGAAAATCAGCCCAGTCCTTTGGGGATGCGTAATCTGCTCGATGTCGAAGAAAAAGGCGGAGATGTCACATTCAGATATGTGAATTTGCCCAGTCCGGTCAGCGCGGATCAGCCTCCGGTGACGATCGAGCAAGAACGCACGATGATTTTCTACAGGACCACATTGGCAGCCGCCCGCGATCGAATGCTGAAAGATCCGAAGTACTTGACTGAACTTCGCGGATTTAGCGATCCTCAAGGCTTCAAACCGATCAATGATCTGTTGGTGTGTCGCCAGGAAGGATCTCAGGCGAGAGCGTCGATCGCTGAACTCGCAGATGGTTCTTATCGAGTCTGGAATGGTGCACCTTCTTTCAATGTGACTGATCAACAATTGCTTGAGAAAGGAGCTTATACTTTCCTGTTTACCAAAACTGGAAATAAGATTGTTGGGTTCTTTGCGCGTCCAAGTGATGATTCAATGTGCATCACAGGAACCGTTCAAGGTAATACAGTCACTGGGGTTGTGAATCCTCCCGCTCGATTTGCGAATCCTGCTGCTAGACAGAATCGAGCATTTGATCCGGCTGGATATCTAAAGCTTGCTGCATGGAGCGATCGAGGCAATTTAGGATCATATAGTCCCTCGACGTTGAATCTCTCCAGCTTCAATCGCATCAATATTGGTTCTCGGAAAGCTCCGACGCTGTGCCGCTAGAAAAAATGGGATGGATCATTCCATCCCATTCGCACTACCAAGAATTAAACGCTTACTTTGCTTGATTTCGATGCTGTTTGGCTGAATCGAGCAAAGTTCCCCAGCGTTTTTGTAGCTGTTTTGCGGTGCATTTGAGAATCTGCACAATTTCCTGATCGCTGACTCCCGATCGCTTTAATTCCAGCAGGTGATGTTGTTCCTCAGAGAGTGTATCCGTGAAGGCTTCCCACTGATTCGGAGACAATCCTAGGTTTTGATCGAGGTCGGCTCCTAACCATTCATGCACCAATTTCCAATTTCCAGAGGTGATGAACTTATCCACATGGTATTTGAACCGCTGTTGTAGATAGTCCCGTTTGCGCGGCGTTAAACCTAAGATTTCGTCAATCTCTGGGACTGAGAGATCTTGAAGCTTCAGTGTGAGATAGTCTACACAGTCTTTTTGATCTTGAGATTCGAGGTAGTGAATCAGTTCGACCACAACGCGATCGCGCAAGACCGATTCTGAGGGATCAGCTTTTTCTGATACCATCTGTTCGCGAATCATCTGCATGATTCCAGAACGTCCATAAGCTTCAGTTTCATCGCTTTTTGCCGTTTCCATTGCTGTTTCGATGTCCACAGCAATTTCTTGAGGTTGGCGACTGGCAAACCGTTGAGCACGTAGAATAATTAACTGCTGATTGTGCTGAGTGGGTAAAGTAATTCGCCGTTTTGCATATTGTTCAGTGAATGCCATGTATTCCGCGAGTTCTAATCGGGTACGCGGCTGATAGTTATCGGCAAGCTCATTTTCGCGGCGGAAAGCTCTGAGTGATTCAGTGTAGAACCCTTGTAGAAAGTCTTCAATCAGTGTGTAGCGGGCTTGAAACGTTAATTGCAAATGAGCAGGCGCGATCGGGCGATAGACCATCGTGCTGAGATTGCTATGTAATTCGACTCGACCCCGTTGAGATCCAAGCTGATAGAAATGCACACATTTCTGCAAGCGATATCGTGCGAGTGTGAGCCGCCATGAACTAATTTGACCTGAAGATTGAATCCGATCGCTTTTCGCACAAATGCGATCGACTTCGGTGGCGATTCGGAGTGCGACACAAGCGATCGTATTTCCGGAAGTCTTTAATTCGATCGCCAGTTCGGAAGCCAGTTGATTTGCCAGTTCTTCAGTACGATTCACTTGGGAATCTGTGGTATCTGGTGCCGTGAGCAGAGCGGAATCTGGCTGGGGTACTTTGGTAGACTTTGCTTTCATGGGGTTCGGTCTTGGTAGATACATCAGTCGCTACACGCTGCATCGACGAGGCTTCGGGAAATTTTCGCGAAGCGTGTGTCAGTTTCTCGGTTGGCTGAGCGCTAAAGAAAACAGCATTGAAGCTTTTGTCCCGTTTGAGTGCAGCAAAGTTCCAAATGTTCGTGATTCAAGGCAGTTGGGATCGCTCAAGGTTGTGATCGAGTGTACCCTGATGAGAGTGCCAGTTACCATGCTGGCTCGGTTTGCGGCGGTCGAATCACTCGTTAAATTTGCGGCTCAGAGAGTTCAAACGATCGAACTGTCGCTAAACTTGAAAATCGTAGGATCAGAGATAGACCATGCTTCATCAATTTTCGCTAGACACGGATAATGGACATCGATCGTTCGAGCTTCCGGGCGCACGTCCTCACTACAATCCCGATCGTCCGGGTCAAGTCGAGCATATTTTCCTAGATCTGATCCTCGATATCCCGAATCAAAGTTATCAAGGGACTTGCACGATTCGATTGAATCCGATTCGTAACGGAATCGATCGCTTAACGCTCGATGCGGTGAATCTGAATATTGAATCCGTTAAAATCGATGACATATCTCAGCAGTTTGATTACGACGGTGAACAGCTACAGATTCAACTAAAGCAACCGACTCGGATTGGTGAAAAGATTGAACTAGCGATCGCGTATCACGTCGAGAAGCCCCAGCGCGGACTCTACTTTATTGCACCAACTCAGGACTATCCAAATAAGCCGACTCAAGTTTGGACACAGGGCGAGGATGAAGATTCGCGCTTCTGGTTTCCCTGCTTTGACTATCCGGGACAGTTAACGACTTCAGAAATTCGCGTTGCGGTTCCTAAGCAGATGATTGCCGTTTCAAATGGTGAATTGATTGCGACTGAAGATCGAGGCGATGCTCGAATTTTTCATTGGTATCAGCGAGAAATTCATCCGGCATATTTGATGACGTTAGCGATCGGAGATTTTGCTGAACTGCGCGACGAATGGCAGGGTAAACCTGTCACTTACTACGTCGAGAAAGGGCGCGAAGAGCAAGCGCGTCTGAGTATGGGTAAAACGCCGCAGATGATTGAGTTTTTCAGTCAGAAATACGGCTATCCCTATGCGTTTCCGAAATATGCTCAAGTTTGCGTCGATGATTTCATTTTCGGCGGTATGGAAAATACTTCAACGACCTTGCTCACCGATCGCTGTTTGCTCGACGGGCGAGCCGCGATCGACAATCGCAGTACTGAAAGTTTAGTCGCTCACGAACTGGCTCATCAATGGTTCGGTGATTTGATCGTGATCAAACATTGGTCACACGCTTGGGTCAAAGAAGGAATGGCTTCTTATGCTGAGGTGATGTGGTTCGAGGAGGAATACGGACGCGAAGAAGCGCTGTATTACTTACTCGGTCAAGCGCGACAGTATTTAGATGAAGATGCGTCTCGGTATCGTCGATCGCTGGTAACTCATGTGTATCGAGAAGCGATCGAGCTTTACGACAGACACATTTATGAGAAAGGCTCTTGTGTTTATCACATGATTCGCGCTGAGTTGGGCGACGAATTGTTTTATAGCGCGATCGCGACTTTTCTCAATGACAATGCTCATCGAACTGTGGAAACGATTGACTTGTTAAGAGCAATTGAAAAATCCACCGGACGCAATCTTACATTCTTGTTTGATCAATATGTTTATCGCGGTGGACATCCTGATTTCAAAGTAAATTATGCTTGGGATTCTGATAGTAACTTGGCAAAAGTGACGGTATCACAATCGCAATCAGAGTTATTTGATCTGAGAATTCCGATCGGAATTAATTTCGTGAATGCGGGCAAAGTCGATCAAAAAACGTTCACCGTTCGCATTCACGAGAAAGAACAAAGCTTCTATTTTCCATTAGAAAAGAAACCGGATTTTATTAGCTTTGATGTCGATAACTATCACCTGAAAACAGTTGAGCTAGAGTATCCAATGCCCGAACTCAAAGCGCAATTGCAATACGATTCTGATCCGGTATCACGACTATATGCGGCACAAGCGATCGCGAAAAAAGGCGGACTCGAAGCGGTGAGAGTGCTGTCTGAAGCATTGAAACGCGATCATTTCTGGGGTGTCCGGGCTGAGATTGCAGAAAGCTTGGCGACGATCAAACTCGATCAAGCCGTTGAAGCGGTGATCGCAGGATTGAATGATCCAGAAGCACGCGTGAGACGCACGATCGCGGGATGTCTGGCTCAAATTGCAACTCCAGAAAGTTACGCGGCATTAGGCTCGATCGTGGAAAAAGGCGATGCGAGTTACTACGTCGAAGCGACTGCACTCCGAAGCTTTGGAAAAGTTGCGGCATCGGGTCTGAGCGAATCTTCGGAAGAGGAAACACTGAAACTGATTGAGAGAGTTTTGAAAGAGCGTCAGGGCTGGAATGAAGTCGTGAGAGCAGGTGCGATCGGGGCTTTAAGTCAACTCAAAACTTCGGAGGCGGCACTCAATCTGATTTTGGAATATACGCAGCCTGGAGTGCCCCAACCGCTTCGACTTTCAGCAATTCGCGCTTTGGGTCCGATTTCAACTGGACAAGACAAGATCAACGTAGAGCGAATTTTGGAACGGCTGAAAACCTTGTCACGCGAAACGTTCTTTTTAACTCAAGTCGCGGTGGCGGTTTCGCTTGGACAAATGGAAACGACAAAAGCGATCGGGATTCTGCAATCGCTTGCCGATCAAACTCCTGATGGTCGAGTTCGCCGCATCGCTGAAGAATCTGTCCAAAAAGTTCAGAAAAATGCAGGTTCAGACAAAGCTGTGAAACAACTGCGCGAAGAACTCGATCAACTCAAGAAGGAAAATCAAGACCTGAAGAGCCGACTTGAGAATCTAGAGGCGAAAACGAAAGGGTAATGAATTGCGGGAGAGCGATCGAATTTGCTCTCCTCATTTTTATCGAGATACTTTCAGTTGAATCTGTGCAATTCGAGAAAATAACTGGTCAGGACTCGTATTCGCTTCCGGTTTCACCTCGAATAAGTTGTCTGTATTGGCAAGCAATTGATCGACAGTTGCTTGAATATTTCCACGGACTTCAGGGTCTTTCAATTCAGGATTCGTTAGGAACGAAGGACTATCATCTCGCACATCAGTTTTGAAGACGCGCCCCTCCTTATCCATCACCACAAACACTTTCAAATCCAATACTTGAACCGGAAGTTGAGAAGGAAACGTAAGCGTGATCGGAGGAATCGCCTCGTTTTTCACAGTAATGGAGAGTGCACCATCCTTCTGCCGTTCATTCGGATCTCGCTCCAACGTTTGAGCGATTTTGCCTTGAAAGGTTGACTCTTCAGAAAGCGATGTGCCTGAATTTCCACCGCTTGAAGATGATCCACCGGGTTGCGTTGTTCCAGAATTCGGGCTATCAGAAGGTTGTGTCGTTGAACCTCCAGATGATCCACCATTGGGCTGTGATGAGCCAGAATTCGGACTGTCAGAAGGTTGTGTCGTTGAACCTCCAGATGATCCACCATTGGGCTGTGATGAGCCAGAAGAACCAGGTGACGAGGTTCCTGAATTTGTACCCCCTGTAGGCGGGGCTGAAGGAGTTGTCGGACGAGGCGCAGGAGAACGAGTTGGTTTTGGTTGCTCAGTTGGAAGCTGTCCAGTTTGTGAATTGCTTGGAGTCGTGGGTGTGGGACTTGGAGAAGGCGTGATGCGAGGTTGCAGCGATCGCTCTGGTGCAGCCTGACGCGGAAGATTCGCGATCGTATTCGGAGCCTGCGTTGGTTCTGTAACCGAATCTTGGGGCGGTGCTGCTTTGGGTAATTCCGTTTGCGTGTTAGAAGGCGCGATCGGCTTTGCCCCTTTCAAAGGTGGCACAGTCGGATCAATTTCAACAAAATCGAGCGGCGCTTGACCTGTTCCCGATGGAGCGCTTGCTGCTTGTGAAAAATACCAGCGACCGACCAAAAGCAGCACAAGATGCAAAGCGAGCGATCCGGCAATCAGTGATAGCCAAAACGTCGGAGAATCTTGAGTTTTCGATCGCTTTGTTGAAACAGAAAACGCCATGCTGAAATCTCACCCAGAAAAGCAACAGGAACGACTCTATCCTATACCTCTGGTCTGCGATCGCACTTGTTTTGTTCCACAGCAATCAATGCCGCAACGGAACTCGATCGAGATACGGACTCACCGAGAAAGTCAGCACCGTTTCATCGACTCCCTTCAGCTTGAGCGGGCTTTCCTTAGTGATGTTGTCTTCATCAACATAATCCGCGACTGCTGCCGAAATGAGAATCGCACCCGGAGCCGCTGCTTCTTGTAATCGGGCTGCAATGTTCACACTTGGACCAATTGCCGTGTAGTCCGATCGCTCTTGTCCACCAAACATTCCGACGACTGCGGTTCCTTGATGAATCCCACAACGGAATGAAACGCGATCGATTCCTTGCGCTTCCCAGTGAGCATTCAGTTGATCGAGCGTCTGATACATATGACGAGCCGTTGCGATCGCACGTCTGACTTGCTCATTTGGGGTGAGTTCCTCTGGCGCACCAAACAGTGCCAAAATTGCATCGCCCATGAATTTATCGACAGTGCCACCGTTATCGAACACACAGCGAGTCATCGCATTAAGATATTCATTTAGAAGTTCGGCAACTCGACGCGATCGCAAAGTATTAGAAAGCTGAGTGAATCCGACAATATCGCTAAACAGTACTGTAATCATTCGAGGTTCAGGACGCAGATCAAGTGTCAAATCACCTTGAGCCGCGCGTTTTACCATTGAAGGCGGTAGGAATCGCCGTAGAACCGATTCAGTGAGATAAGTATTGATTCGAGAAACCCGCTGTTCGTTTTCTTTGAGTGCAAGAAGGTTGCGAACTTCAGCCAGTAGTTCTCGATCGTTAAACGGTTTTGCTAAGTAAGCGTCTGCACCCCGTTCGACTCCCTCAAGGCGGGTGTCTTCATCGGCTTTTGCTGTGAGTAAAACGATCGGTGTTCCTTTCAGATCGTCTTGAGCGCGAATCATGCGGATCATGTCTAAGCCCGACACGATCGGCATCATCAAATCGGTCACGATCAATGATGGATGATGCGCTTTCGCTTGCTCAAATCCTTCTGCACCGTTTCGAGCCGTCCAGACGAGATAGCCTTGTTGTCTGAGAACACCGGAAACGTACGATCGCAAATCGGGATTGTCATCGACGACGAGAATTCTCGGTTGGTGCTCATTAATCGATAGTTCGACCATCGGAGCAGGTTCGGAATCGCGATCGTCTTGGAGTTCGACTTCTAAATCTGCAAGTTCAACCGCTGCACGATGGGTCTGAACTTCGGTCTGAACATTGATCACCTGATCGGCGGGTAAATGATTTGCACCGAATTTTAGGTCGATCGTGAACGTCGTTCCTTGTCCGTAAACCGATTCGACGTTGATCTGTCCGTTGTGCATTTCCACCAGTTCTTTCACCAGTGCGAGTCCTAGACCTGTTCCTTCAAAGCTTCGGTTTTCTGAGCCTTCAGCTTGACGGAATCGCTCAAACAAATGCGGCAATTGATCCGCACGAATGCCAATTCCAGTATCTCGAACTTTTAGACAGCACCGATCGTCGATCGCTTCGAGTGCAACACTGATCGTTTTACCCGCAGGCGTAAACTTCATCGCATTCGAGAGCAAGTTATAGAGAACCTTGTCAAACTTTTCTAAATCAAGGTAAACATCTGGGCAGGGTTCCAACTGAGTGACTAGCATGAGTCCTTTCTTCTCGCAGTACGGGCGGAAGGTTTCGACAATTTGACTGACGAATTCTGCTAAATTGCAGGGCTGGAATTTTGGCTGCATTCTTCCAGCATCTAAGCGCTGAAGATCGAGCAGTTGATTGACCAATCGGAGCAAACGGCGGGAATTGCGAAGCGCGATCGTGGATTGTTCGGGTGAAAGTCCTTGACCTGAAGAAACGGCTCCTTCTAGCGGTCCCACCATTAAAGTTAACGGGGTGCGGAACTCGTGAGAAATGTTTTGGAAAAACTCGGTTTTTTGACGATCGAGTTGTAGCAGCTTTTCGGCTTGCTGGCGAGTCGTTTGATAGAGACGCGATTGTTGAACCGCGATCGCGGCTTGAGATGCGACTGACTGTGCTAATTGAATCTCTGAAGCTTGCCAGTTTCGCACTTGATGATTCTGTCTTAGTGAAATGCTACCGATAATCTTGCCGTCTGCCATCAACGGAACGACAAGGAGTGCGCGGGCGGGAGTGCGAAACTCGGAGACATTGAATTCTGTGTGCTGCGATAAATCGTTTAGAATAATCGGCTGTTGAGTCGCGACCAATTGTTTCAGAACTGGATTTCCTTCGATCGGCACACTCGATTGTGGGAGAAACGCTTCAGCAGGTTTTTGATCACCCCAACTCGAATCGTGCAAACCCACACATTGAACAAATTCATCATCTTCTGTCCAGAGGGAAAGCGCACAGCCATCCACCTGTAAGCCTTGTCCGAGTTGCTGAGTGATTGCCGCGAAAATTTCTTGGGGATCAAGGCTCGATCGAATTGCAGTTGTAATTGTATTGATCAAGGCTTCTCGTTTTGCCAGAGCGCGAACCTGCTCATAGTTGTGTGCTTGCGAAAGTGCAAGTGCAGCTTGATCCGCGACGGTGTGAATTAGATCGATTTCTTCGGGTTGCCAAGCGCGATTTCTTCCAGATTCGTGCAGGGCGAGAATGGCGATGAGTTCCTGCTGGCAAATCAGCGGCACGATTAAGGTTGATCGGATATCTGCCGCTGTGTATGCTGCTTGTCGATCAATCAATTGCTGAATGCGATCGCACTGTTCGACATCGGGAATGGCTTCGAGTTGGTACGTTTCCCAAATCGTCCGAGCCAAATCCGGCTGAGGCATTGCCGCATTCCAATAAGTGAAGGTTTGATCTTGGATTTCTCCATCGCGGAAAGGGCAAACGATCGCGCCACTAACCTCGAAATTTTTCCCGATCGTTTCGACGATCGTTTGTAGGATTTCGTCGTAACTCAGAGCGCTGCGAATTGTACTCGTGATCGCATTTAGAAGCGATTCGCGTTGTAGGGTGCGACGAAGTTCCTCGGTGCGAGTTCTTAAGAGCGTGTGAGTATCGATCGCGCTTTTCACCACATCGCGCAATTCGGTATCACTCCAAGGTTTTGTCACATATTTGAAGACTTTTCCGGCGTTGATCGCTTCGACAAGATCTTCAACATCGGTATAGCCCGTCAAAATAATGCGAATAATATCGGGATATTTGGAGGCAGTCAGGCTGAGAAACTCGGTGCCGCTCATCATGGGCATTCTCTGGTCAGAGATGATCACTGCCACATCGCCTTCTTTGGCGAGGATATCGAGTGCAGAGGGACCATTTTCTGCCCTTAGCACTTTAAATTCTCGATAGAACGTGCGATAGAGGAGGTCGAGATTATCCGGTTCATCATCGACGACCAGCAATTTTTGCTTCTGAGTATCACGAGATTTCATGCGCCAGTTGCCAAGCTATTGTGAAATGCGCCCAGACAAAGACTTACGTTTGGGCTGGAACTCGCTAGTGCAGGGAATGACTAACGAGGTTCGCTTTAGTAAAGTTGCCCTGAATCACTGAATTTCTAACGGCAATGCCCTGAATTCGTGTGATTTAAATCGCCCAAGTGTACGATCGTGATCAGATCGAGAGGTGCGAAAGATCAATCTCACGGCAAAAGATGAAGTCTAGATGAAGAATACCCAGCTTTCCGCTGTCCATAGCGCAAAGCAAAAAAATTATCAGAGTTGCTACACTAGCGGTATGATGTGTCTGATCATCACTGACAAAATCTATGCGTTGTCCTGCTTGTCATAATCTGGAAAACCGAGTGCTAGAGTCGCGGGCTGCTGAGGGCGGTCAAAGTGTGCGGCGACGGCGAGAATGTCTCAAGTGTAATCATCGGTTTACGACCTATGAGCGGGTGGAATTTGCGCCGCTTGTGGTGGTGAAGGAAAATGGCAACCGAGAAGGATTCGATCGAGAAAAACTCGTACGATCACTGACCCGAATTTGCGAACGAACTGCGATCGGGACAGTTCAGGTTGAGACGGTGGTGAGCGCGATCGAGGCAATTCTGCAACAGCGAACGAATCGAGAGGTTTCGAGCAGCGAAATTAGTGAATTGGTACTGCGGGAGTTGCAGCCGTTGAGTGAAGCGGCTTGTATTCGGTATGCTTCAGCGTATTGTGAATTTGAGAATATTACGGAATTTTTGGCGACGTTAGCGCGAGTGAGTTCTGATCCGGCAGATCCCTCAAATTCGATCGAGTTTGCCGTGGCACAATTGCGATCGCTAAACTAGATTACTCTGAGGCTAGACAGTTCTTGCTGATTGGCTTATCATGATTTCGCCTTGAAGCAAAATTAAACGTTCGAGTGCAGAGTTGACTGGTGCGAGTTATGTCTCATTCTGACCTTTTCAGCACAATTGAGACTGCACTAGGACACGTTGTTGTGAATCGATTGATTCTTGAGGAATGTGAGTTACTGATCGGTTCTGAGTATGGCGCGATCTTACAAGAAATTTCAGTAGAGACGAGATCGTTTGAGCCGATGACTCCAAGCCTGTCATTCTCAAATCCAGAAGTTTCAATTCCTGAAGCGTTCTCTGCTTTGAAAGTGCGACGATCGATCGAGGTTCATGGACTGGGATTCGCCAAGATTGAATTGTTACGATCGCTTTCCCAAAAGTCTGAACTTCAAGCGGTTTACCCACACGGAATTTTCTATCTGGATCTGAGTGATCCGCTCGAAGATCTTCTCCAAATCATTTTTGAGCAGTTGTATCGCGTGCCCTCGGATGTAAAGCCGTCGAGAGCAGAGATTCGATCGGGATTAAGCGATCGACAATCATTGATTCTGCTCAGTCATTCAACCCTAACGGCAGCAGAATTAGAGCAGCTTCAGCAAGTTTTACCGGAAAGTCGATTTGCGATCGCGTCTGTTGTCCGACGATTTTTTCAAGCGAATACTGCGATCGAGCTTTCTGATCCAGAGGTCAATTTGGAACCCGTGACTGAACCAGAACAAGCAGTGCTTGAATTATTAGCGACTGTTGGAATCTCACTAACAGCAGAACAAATTACAGCAATTACGAATGTTTCAGAGTTCAATCGCGTTATTCAGGCTGATCAAGGACGATACAAACTTTGGAGACAGTATCGAATCTCAGAAAGCTGGATGGAAAAGGTTCTCGCTTATGTACTGAATTGGGTTCGGAGCCGACCGCAAAACCTGATTCAAGAGCGCGAATTGCTCATGGTTACAGTGCAATGGGCAGCGAATCAACGACGGTTTACAGAAGTAATTGAAATTGTTCGATCGATTGAAGGAGCGTTTGCGATCGCGAAACTTTGGGGAAGTTGGTCGAAACTCTTGCGCTGGAGTTTGTCTGCATCGTGGGCACTTGAAGATGAAGTCACCGAATCGTGGGCGTTACATCAATTAGGGACACTCGCTTTTTGTCAGCAGGAAGTAACGACTGGATACGACACTTTGAGAGATGCTTTAGCACTGAGAACTGAGCGAGAAGAGCAAACCGCAATTGCATTTACCACACACAATATCAATCAAATCAAAGCGCTGATTGTTCCAGCGAATTCTAAATCCTCGAAACATCAGCGCCGCTTTTATTGGATTGTTGGGGTAGTTTTGGCGATCGTCGTCACCCTCTCGATCGGCATCATTTATGCTCAACAGCGGAGTGACGATCGGGAAAATCGTTCTCGTCGATCGCAGATCAAATTAATGCTCACCCGGTTTTCCTAGTTCCAGTGCTTTTTTCACCAAGTCATCATCGACATTTCCGGTTGCACTCGAACCATGACTCACCTCTTTCGCCATGTCGCGGTACAAGTCTGGGTCGCCAGTCGGTTCTGATGCAAGATGATCAGTCGGAAGCTCAGTTTCTTCAGCCGAATGCGCTTCAAAGTGAGGAGCAGTTGCGGCTTCGGCGGCTTCTTGACCTTTTCCAGCTTTATCAACGTTGCTTTGGCTAAATTCTTGAGCGGCTTCGTAATCGGCAGAAACATCTACTTTCGGAGCGGGTCGATCGCCTGCTGCGATTTCTTCAGCAACCAGTTCAGCGTCATGTGTTTGAGCTTCAGTATTAATTTCAGACATAGTAAATTCTCCTATCTTTCGTGCTGATACCTTACTGGATTTTCGAGTGGGGATCAGCGATCGCAAGATAGATTTGCAAGTCGGTCTAGAGAAGGGCGATTTTCTTCTGTAAAGCCTGATACGTCTTGAATGACGTTTTTAATGGAGAAAGTTCAATGCCTCAGTCTGCAAGTCAGAACGTCGATCCGTCCGATTATTTGGGCGAAGGTCTTACAAGCGCGGTCGAAGATTTTAATCAGTTGTCTGCTGATGATAAGTTGGCACTACTGTACTACGTTTATGAAAAAATGGGCGACTCGATCACGCCTGCGGCTCCTCAAGCGGCAGAACCGGAACTAGCACCGATTTTGTTGGGCAATTTCTATAACTTGTCGCATCAAGACCAGCTTCAAGTGATGCGCGATATTGTAAATCGGGCAGATACTGAGTACTCTCGCGATTATGGTGCTTTGAAAGAAAACAATCAATTATTGGTTTGGTATGCGTGGGCGGTCGGAATGGGTGAAACAGTGGTCGGAATGCCTGCGGAATATCAACAATCGGATGCGATCGGTAATTTCTTGAAACGGATCGAAGCGTTTGAGTTTGAGCAACAAATTTCGCTGTTGCGCGAGTTGGCAAGCGAAATGGGATACACCGAGGTTCAAGCGGTTCCGTCTCAAGCAGAAACGGGTAAGACTGCAAGCTTATAATTCTCGAAAAAAAACCGGGTCAATAGCACCCGGTTTTCCTCTTATTCAGCGATTCCAAACACTTGATCGAAGACCTTTTCCACCTTGTAGCCTGAATCGATCGATTCCATCGGATCTTTCCGCAATCGGTGACGTAAGCACAGGGGAGCAATTCGCCGAATCTCATCCACTGTTACTTCCGTACGACCTTCTAGAGCTGCTAACGCTTTCGCCGCTCGATTCGTCACAATGTCGCCGCGCAAGCCATCGACATCGAGTTCAGAACACATTTGCGAGATTTTGACGCGCAGATCATAGTCGATCGCAATTCCCTTCAATCGCTCTTGAGCCTCTACAATCTGACGCTGCAAATCGTTCTGCTGCGGTTCATATTTCTCTAAGAACGGCACTGGATCTTGATCGAATTCGGTACGCTGTTCCACGATTTGAACCCGCAGGACAGGCTCTTTCACGGTGCGAATTTCAGCGTGCATGCCGAATCGATCGAGCAATTGCGGTCGAAGTTCACCTTCTTCTGGGTTGCCTGATCCAACTAACACGAATCTTGCCGGATGTCGAATCGAAATGCCTTCACGCTCGACTGTATTCCAACCAGAAGCCGCAGAATCAAGCAGGACATCGACTAAGTGATCATCGAGCAGGTTCACTTCATCGACGTAGAGGATGCCGCGATTCGCTTTTGCCAACAGTCCGGGTTCAAACGCTTTCACCCCTTCGGACAAGGCTTTTTCAATATCGATCGTGCCGCACACCCGATCTTCGGTCGCACCCAACGGCAAATCGACCATCATCACCTTTTTCTTCACGACGGGCACATCTGCATTTTGCTCGATCAGTTGGCGGACTGAATCGCCCATCAATTCAGGATCATTCGGATGACTGTTAAACGGATCATCAGCAACGACATCGATTTCTGGCAGCAAATCTGCTAAAGCTCGAATCGTGGTTGATTTTCCAGTTCCGCGATCGCCCATGATCATCACGCCGCCGATTTTGGGGTCGATGATATTGAGCAAAAGCGCCAATTTCATTTCTTCTTGTCCAACGATCGCAGTAAAAGGAAAGACTGCACGTCGCCGAGCGGGTGCGGCGGTCGATCGTCCGTTTTGTGATGTGGGTTGTGTCGTAAAGGTCACGGCTTGTCCTGAAACTGTAAAGCTGTTTTAATTCGCGTTTCTTATTGTGACATGAAGCGGGAGTGGCAGAATGAAGAAGCTGAATTTGGGAGCGATCGATGGCAGGGAAAATTCCAGTCGTGGTCAATGGTGCGACGGGCAAAATGGGGCGCGAAATTATTAAAGCCGTGTCCCAGTCGCCGGATATGAATCTGATCGGAGCGCTTGCGAGAAATCCCGATTATCAGGGACAGGACATTGGCGAAATTATCGGCTGCGGTGCGCTCGAAGTGCCTGTGACAAATGAGTATGAGCCGATGATGGCAATGCTGTCTCAGGAAAAAGAATTGGGTGTAGTGGTGGATGTGACGCACCCGGACGCGGTTTATGGCAATGTTCGTTCTGCGATCGCATACGGGGTTCGTCCAGTCGTGGGCACAACCGGATTAAGTGCAGGACAAATTCGAGATTTAGCCGAGTTTGCGGATAAAGCCAGTACCGGATGTTTGATTGTGCCAAATTTCTCGATCGGGGTTGTGCTGATGCAGCAAGCCGCGATTCAAGCTTCACAATATTTTGATCACGTTGAAATTATTGAACTGCATCACAATCAGAAAGCGGACGCACCGAGTGGGACAGCGGTACAAACGGCGCAGATGTTAGCGGAAATGGGTAAGACGTACAACGACGCGATCGTCTCTGAAACCGAGAAAATTACGGGAGCGAGAGGCGCACTGGCTGAAGAAGGAATTCGGATTCACAGCGTTCGACTGCCGGGACTCGTCGCGCATCAAGAGATTATTTTCGGGGCACAAGGACAAATTTACACGTTGCGGCATGATGCGACCGATCGCACTTGTTATATGCCCGGAGTGTTGCTCTCGATTCGGAAGGTGATTCCGTTAAAATCGCTGGTGTACGGGTTGGAAAAGATTCTCTAAGTTATTTCTTTTCAACTAAGCGATCGAGTTCTTGCCATTGCTTCGCGATCCTTGTAGCTCCTTTTTGGTCTTGAGGATTGCGAGTATACCAATACGCCCAAGCAATCAATATAGGCTGGAATGGTAATCGCAGCCAGTAAAACAATGGACTGTGAGGAATATTAGTAAGGGTAATGTCGCTGTGCAATGCTAAATAGATATTGGCAGGAAATACGGCGATAAATAGCGAAATCAATCCCCGCGCTGCTACAACACTAAGATAAGGAACACATAAGCCAATACCGCCTAAAATTTCAAAGAATCCGCTGACGTATACCGAAGTGTACGCTGGAAAGATAGGCGGAACAATTTTTGCGTATTCTTGGGGAACGAGAAAGTGAGTGGTTCCAACAATAATCAGTGCAGCAGCAAGAAAGCCCCGTAAAAGTTCTTTGTGTTTGAGAGGATTCATAGCGCGATCGAATATCAGCAAGTTCAATATACCGCTTTGGTGCGATCGAGATCTTCCGTCCGAAGGTGTGCGCTAGACTGAAACGAAACATTAAAACCAGTGCAATGATGCAACTTACGCAGTTTTTACACGTCGCGATCGTGGTTTCTGATCTGGAGAAATCCGAGCATTTTTATGGAACAGTATTAGGATTGCAAAAGATCGATCGCATTTTGAAATTTCCTGGTGCTTGGTACGAAGTTGGATCATTTCAGATTCATTTAATCGCTGATTCTGCTCAATCTTCGGACATTCAGAATGAACAAAAATGGGGAAGAAATCGCCATCTCGCTTTTTCTGTCGCCAGTTTGGAGGACGCAAAACAGCAATTAATCACACACAACTGTGAATTTCAACTGAGCGCATCGGGTCGGGCAGCGTTATTTGTGAGAGATCCAGATAGCAATATTATCGAGCTAGGAGAAGCTTAATCACATATGAAAGTGATTGCTTATCTCTACAGCGATCCATTGCTAGAAGAAACGCTAGATATAACACATTTGGAAGTCGATTGCGTTTATCAGGATTTCTCAAGCGATCGCATTCAATTACGGCAATTAATCAGCGAAAATGAATCAGTTCAATTGCAGATTCGACGATTGGAAGAGTTAGGAGATTCGATCGCAGAAATTCACGATCGCTTATTTCAATTAGAATCTCTCAACATTGAAGTGATTACAACTGAATCAGGAGAATTATCAGCAAACACACTACAGCAATTACAAGAATTACAACACAATCAGAAAAGTAAAAAAATTCGTCAAGGTCACGCTCGAAATCGAATTAAAACGCTGGCTCCACCGGGAAAAGCTCCCTACGGATACCGGCGCAGTCGAAATCGATATATTCTCGATCGCTCAACCGCTCCTGTTGTCAAAGAATTCTTCGATCATTTTCTGCTGTACGGTTCTCTACGGGGTGCAGTTCGATTTTTAGAGAAGAAATACGCCAAAAAAATCTCTGTTTCAACGGGTCAACGCTGGCTCACTAGTTCCGTGTATCGGGGCGATTTGGACTATCAAACAGGCGAAACAATTCCTGATACGCATCCAGCGATTTTGTCGCGGGACGAAGCCGCTCAAATCGATCGATTACTGCGTCGCAATCGTCGCTTACCTGCTCGAACGGCGAGCGCTCCTCGATCGCTTGCGGGTTTAGTTGCCTGTGGTGAATGTCAGTCGGGCATGACGATTACACGAGTGACATCCCGAAAGAAAGGCAAAAAAGAATACTTGTACCTACGTCCGATGCAATGCCGGAAACAATGTAAATCGATCGCTTACGAAGAGATTTTACAAGGCACGATCGATAAAATTTGCGAAGACTTACCGCGTGCCGTTTCAGAAGTTGGAACGCCGGATATTGACGCGATTAAATCAAATTTGCAAAACGCGATCGCACAAAAACAATCCGTCTTAGAACAAATTCCACCATTGATCGAATCTGGAATTCTAGACACAGAAACGGCAGATCTGCGATCGTACAGACTCCGGAGTGAAATAGCAGAACTGCAAACCAAATTATCTCAACTGCCGCCCGTCAATCTGAAAGCGATCGCTCAAACCGTTTCGATTCCGCAATTTTGGCTCGATTTATCCGAAGCAGAACGCCGATTCTACTTTCGAGAATTTATTCGCCAAATCGAGCTAATTCACACCGAAACCGGATGGGAATTGAAATTGAACTTTATTTTCTGATCCGCTTTTCAATCTGTAACGCGATCGTGATCAAGTGAAAATTTCGCCTCTAAGATACTGACATCCCTCACGTTTCTGGAGCTTTTCACTGTGCCGCGCCCCACTCAATTCGTTCAACCGCCGCTAGAGTTCATCCCGCCTGATTTGAATTTCAACGTTTTGCGGATTGCCCGATCGATCTTGCCTGTGTGGATGCGGCGCAAAACCTCGATCGCCAATATTGAAGCGGTCAATGTCGAGCAGCTTGTAGAACTGTATCAGCAATTCCAAGCAGGAAAAGTCCGGTTGCTGCTGGCGTTTCGTCATCCCAGTGCTGACGATCCGTTTTGCATGATGTATCTGATGCACTATCTTTTACCAAGAACGGCTCGACGGATGGGAATTCGGTTAAAAGCTCCGACTCACGCCCACTTTATGTACGATCGTGGAATTCCGCTTTGGGCAGGTTCTTCAATTGGTTGGATGTACTCAAAACTAGGGGGTACTCCAATTCATCGGGGCAAGCTCGATCGAGTCGGATTGCGATCGGCTCGAAATCTTTTAGCGAATGGACAATTTCCACTCATGGCAGCACCGGAAGGCGCAACGAATGGACACAATGAGATCGTGAGTCCATTAGAACCAGGAATCGCACAAATGGGATTTTGGTGTGCGGAAGATTTGCGAAAAGAGAATCGAGATGAAAAGGTTGTGATTGTCCCAATTGGAATTCAGTACCGCTACGTAAAACAGACTTGGAATCAAGTTGATCAGCTTTTACATTCACTCGAAGTTGATGCAGGAATTAAACCCCAGAATCCAGATCGTTATGCGCGACTCTATGCGATCGCAGAACATATGCTAACGGTCATGGAATTATTTTACACAAAGTTTTATCATCAGAATTTACCGTCCGTAGAGAACGCTGAACCGAATGCCAGATTAGCATTACGGCTGCAAAATCTTCTTGATTCAGCGCTGACAGTTACAGAACAATATTTCAATCTACAACCGAAAGGAACTGTCATCGATCGCTGTCGTCGATTGGAACAGGCTGCATGGGATTTGATTTTCCGGGAAGATCTCAAACTCGATGAACTTTCTCCAGTCGATCGAGGACTTGCCGATCGCGTCGCTGAAGAAGCCAGCCTTAGAATTTGGCATATGCGACTCGTTGAAAGTTTTGTCGCTGTCACTGGAAAGTATGTGATTGAGAAACCGTCTATCGATCGCTTTTCTGAAACGACGCTTCTTCTCTGGGATATGATTACCCGAATCAAAGGCGGCGATGCGTTCAAACGTCCGAAATTAGGAAAGCAATCGGTTTTGATTACGGTTGGTAATCCGATTTCGGTTAGCGATCGCTTTTCCATTTATCAGGGTAATCGTCGCGCTGCAAAACAAGCGGTCACTGATTTGACCCAAGAATTGCAAATGGCAATGGAAAAAATGATTTTGTAATTGAATTTCCAAATTGATTTTGTAACCCACCCCGACGATTTGTAGAGACGCGATTAATCGCGTCTCTACGAGAATTTTGCGTTTACCCGACGATCGACAAACGGGCACAACTCATGATCAACCGCATTCAATTCGTTTTTTGTTCTTCCCCTGCCGCAAGTCTCGGTTTACCACCCGCATTACGCACATTCACCACCTTACCAAGCAAATCAAACCAGAACGGTGCACCCATCGCGATCGCAATTCCACTCACAATCCAACCGAACAGCATTTGCAACACGCCCAGTGGACGATTGAACATAATTTCTGCCACCTGTAAGGGAACGGGAGCCGTAGACGCTTGATTCGTATTGAGGCACTCTTTGTAGAGATTTTCCCACTGCGCCTTGAGTTGATTTGCTTCAGTTAGAGATTGATTTTGCGCTGTTGCAGAAATTCCACTGCTCGGACAGCCTAACTGTCGTCCCAGATTGCTCGAATTCCAGCTAATCGGGAATGCAATTTCGCGCAGGACGGCATCGGTTTCGTTTTTCAATTCCTCAAGCTGTGCCGAAAATCTAGGGGAACGTTCCGCATTCAAATTCAACTGAGCAGCGCGATCGGTCACAAGCTGACGCAAACTATCATCGCTAGAAAGCCGATTGAAAATATGGAACGTGTCGGAATTCGTCGTGGCTGCAAGGAACAATCCCACCAAGAGCGCGACCCCTTTCGCATTGCGCTTGTACACTCCAGAAGCGCGAGACATCGATCGATCAAACCAGACCGCAACTTCATCCCGGAACTGATTGACTTGGTTTTCACCTTGTTCAACTCGTGTCTGTGCTCGTCTTGCCAGAATCGACATACTATCTTTCACAGCGTCCGGCAGTCGGCTCAATCCACTCCGAATCTTTTTGTACGATTGATACTCTTCGTACATTTGCCGCTCTTCAGAAGTCAGATCTTTGAGCGCATTCGCCAGAAAAATTTGCTGCAAATCATAGTCTAAATCCTCGAATTTTGTCGGCTGATCCAGAGCATTTGGATCAAGTCCCATGCGGTAATCTTCGATCTGGGATTGAATCGAAGCATTCACTTGAGCATCGATCGGACGGGCTTGATTGGCAACGCGATCGTATGCTCCCGCGACTTCCTGATGGGTGTTCGTTCCTTGATTCACCAGTTCAGCAATTTCAGCAATACTCGGTTTTAGACCCCCAGAAATCACAACTCGATCGTTGTTCTGTCCAAACACGCTCGATTTGTAAGCCCGCAATCGCCGCACATACAGCACCGTATCGGGTGAACTTTGATCCAAGTTTGCACAAGCAGAAATGTAAGCATCTAGCCCTTCTCCGAGTCGCTCCACGCTCGTTTCTAAGTTTGCTTGTCCAGTCTGATAGGCTTTGAGTACATCGTGATAATCCTCGACCAACACCCGAAAATTCAGATCGGCACTCAGACTGACTTGATTCGACTTTGCGGCAATTTCTCGAATCGCGCCGCGTTCCCAGCCGCTCTCAAACATATCATCCGCAGACAATCCCACTTCCCCAAACTCATTCACCCAATAGTGACCGACGATTCGCTTCACAAATCTCTCGAATCGCACTTGCGACAATTTATCGACCATCGAAGTAATGCCCAACTGCTCGATCAAAGAAGTCGCGAATGTTTCAGGAGCAATGTATGAAGGTCCTGACGCTTGATTGCCAAAAGCTCCCGGACGGTTTCCAGGAAACAGGATGCGAGTGATCCGGCGAAATCCTTGCGCTATCACTCCTTTAGCTTCCTGGTTCACATTTCTAAGCAGTGGATCATCATACAATCGCGCTACTAAATCTTGTACGCGCTGTTGTTCGGGTGTGTTGATGCCGCCACCTAGTAAGACCTCGATCGAGTCTCTTAAATGTTTCGCTCTCCATTGCAGCACCGTTGCCGTGAGTTCCTGCAATTCAGAAGCCAATAAACTGAGAATTAGATAAGTAAAAATTAAACCGATCGCAACATCTAAAACAAAAGGCAAATTCATTAACGCTCTCCGTGACACCCATCAGCGACTAACATGATACACATGTGATCGGAAGTGTATCGAGGGAATTCCCTCGACTCCAGAAAATTAAACAAAATATAAGTGTCGAGTTTGACTATACGGCGGGATTCTTGACCTGCTACTCTGAACACAGGAGACGCGGGATCGGGATATGAAACGTCGATCGCTATTGCAAGCAGCCGGAATGTTTTGCGGAGCCTGGGGAGCGAATCAACTCCTGCTGTCTCGTGCGTCTCAAGTTTTAGCAGAACCGACTTCCCGCAAACTTGCGCTCTTAATCGGAATCAATCAATATCGCAATGCTGGTTTAAATGGTTGCGTAACCGATATCGAACTACAAAAAGAATTGCTGATTTATCGATTTGGATTTCAGCCGAGTGATATCGTCGTGCTCACGAATCAGCAAGCAACACGATCACAAATCGAAACCGTTTTTACAGAACATTTGATCCAGCAAGCGAAACCGAATGATGTTGTTGTGTTTCACTTTAGCGGCTTTGGGAGTTTACAAAAGTTAGGAACGACCGCAGAAGATGTTCAACCTGTTTTACTCACCGCAGACGATCCCAGAGAAGACGCGATCGCGAATGTGATTTCTCAAGACACATTACTGCTGTTACTGCGATCGCTCTCAACCTCGCAGGTGACAACTGTTCTCGATGCAGGTTACTTTTATCCAGGCTATTCACAGCGCGGAAATCTAAGATTGCGGTCACGTGAACGTGTGCCAGAGGCAACGCGTCCCAGTGATCCAATCTCTCAATTAATTCCAGCTGAACTTGAATTCCAGGAAAAGCTATTGGTAAACACAGGACTCGATCGCGTTCAGACCCGCGTGAAATGGCGATCGGGACAATTTCCGGGAGTCGTTCTCTCGGCTGCAAACGATCAACAATTCGCGACGGAATCCCCGTGGAATGGATTTAGTGCAGGATTGTTTACATATGGATTAACTCAACAACTGTGGCAAGCGATTCCATCAACAACGCTGCGAGTGAATCTACGCCAAGCTTCTGAACTGATCGCGAAGCGAGTTGATCCGAAACAACAGCCGATTTTGATGGGACAGAAAAGCCGCGATCGACCGTTAAAACCGTATCAAATTTCATTAATCGAGTCGGCTGCGGATGGCGTAATTACTGCGATCGAAGACAGTGGCAAAATCGCTCAACTCTGGCTTGGAGGTTTATCACCCGAAATTCTAGAGGCTTATAGTTCTGGTACCGTCCTAAAAATTGAGAATTCTGATCAACTGCTTCAAGTCTTTGAGCGCAATGGATTAGTTGCAAAAGCGCGATCGCTAACTGAATCGCCAAATTTACAGATCGGTCAACGAGTGCGAGAACGAATTCGGGCACTTCCAAAAGATGTGCGGTTAGCGATCGCCATTGATGCAAACTTAAATCGAGTCGAGCGAGTCGATGCGGTGAGTGCATTATCGGGATTGCCAAAAATTTCGGCAGCGATCGCAGGTGAGCAACCCGCAGACTATCTGTTTAGCAAAGTGGAAGAAACGACTCAAGTTGCGGCACTCAATCCGGATGCGATGAAAGGCACGATTTCGCCTGCTGGATATGGACTCTTTTCACAAGGACGAGATGCAATCCCACAGACGACGGGTGAATCAGGTGAAGCGGTGAAGTTGGCAGTTCGGCGGTTAGCTCCTCGCTTACAAACGCTCTTAGGTGCAAAATTATTAAATCTAACGAGCAATGCGATGACCTCTCAGTTGTCGATTCGGGCTTCGCTTGAAACTGCGGATTCTAGTGTTGCAGTTCAACAAACCGAAACCGTTTCTTCTGATTCGGTTAGTGTGATTCCATCTGATGGAAAAATCTTATCGTTTCCGGTTGGCACTCCGATTCGGCTTCGTGTTGAAAATCGTGATGTTGCTCCAATTCATTTTGTAATTTTAGGACTTGATAATCGCGGCTTAGGAATCGTGCTTAATCTAATGCAAAACGAGCGATCGCAAACCTCGATCGCATCAAATGAAACGGTGACAATTCCGCGATCGCTCACCGATTGGACTCTTCAAGCACCGTCTGGATTGTTTGAACTCTATTTGATTTGCAGTCGCGCCCCATTCCAGCAAACTCAAGCTTTGTTGGGAACTGGAGCGGAATTTGTGCGATCGCTGCCGAATTTTCTCGATGTTGCTCAAGCTGTTTTACAAGATTTGCATCGACCGGGTGATCCGTCTTTGATGAACGCGCCCGATCTGTTTGCATTAGATATGACGACGTGGGCAACATTCCGATTTACGTATCAGGTTGTGTGATTTCCATGCGAATTGACAAACCGAACGATCGTCATCCCAATGCGGAATCCCCGTAGAGACGCGATTAATCGCGTCTCTACAAATCGTCGGGTAAACGCAGAATTTGTCGCATTGTTTTTAAATCGATATCATGCCAATTCCTTTAAAACGCTACCCAATCGATCGACCATCTGATCGATATGCTGTTTCTCAAGAATTAACGGTGGCGATAACGCGATAATGTCTCCAGTCGTTCTAACTAACAATCCTTGTTCAAAACAGTTCACCATTGCATTGTAAGCCCGAACTCCTGGCTGTCCTGGAATCGAAGCGAGTTCAATCCCCGCAACAATTCCCAAATTCCGCACATCAATCACATGCGGCAATCCTTTCAACGAGTGCATCGCTTCTTCCCAATACGGTGAAAGATCACGAGCACGATCGAATAACTGTTCCTCTTCGTAAATATCCAATGTTGCCATCGCTGCCGCACACGCTAACGGATGCCCCGAATAGGTATAACCGTGAAATAGCTCGATCGCGTTTTCCTGCCCGTGCATAAACGCATCGTAGATGTACGATCGCGCGAACACCGCACCCATCGGAACCGCAGCATTGGTAATCCCTTTCGCTACACAGATCAGATCCGGCATTACGCCAAAATATTCCGCCCCAAATCCGCGTCCTAATCTTCCAAAGCCTGTGATCACTTCATCGAAGATCAGCAGAATGCCGTACTTGTCGCAAATCGATCGAAGTTTCTCCAAATATCCCACAGGCGGAATCAGCACTCCAGTTGAACCCGCAACAGGTTCGACAATCACAGCAGCGATCGTCGAAGGATCGTGTAAAGTAACGATTCGCTCTAACTCATCTGCCAGATGTGCGCCCCACTGCGGCTGACCCCGACTAAACGCATTCTGCTCTAAATTGTGCGTGTGCGGTAGATGATCCACTCCCGGCAACAAACTCCCGAAAAACTTCCGATTCGGTGCAATTCCACCGACTGAGATACCGCCAAATCCAACGCCGTGATATCCCCGCTCTCGCCCGATCAACCGTGTTCGACTCGCCTCACCTCGCACCCGATGGTAAGAGAGCGCAATCTTCAACGCTGTATCGACCGCCTCAGAGCCAGAATTGGCAAAGAAGACATGATCAAGGTCGCCAGGAAGCATCTTTGCTAAGCGATCGGCTAACGCAAACGGTGCAGGATGTCCCATCTGAAACGTGGGCGAAAAATCCAGCGTTGCCGCCTGTTGGTGGATTGCCTCAACAATACGATCGCGGCAATGTCCCGCATTCACGCACCACAAACCCGCCGTTCCATCCAACACTTCTCGACCGTCAACCGTCGTGTAGTGCATATCTTTAGCAGATGCCATCAGGCGCGGTTTCGATTTGAATTGACGATTCGCAGTAAACGGCATCCAGAAGGCATCAAGGCTTTCCGGCAGGGAGAAATCTAAAACCATAGGGTCAACACAGCAAAAAACCTGCGACTCATTATCGCAGTAAAAGCGCGATCGACACTCGATTTAACAGGAGCGCAAATGTCGATCGGATCAACCGAATTCTAGCTGGCTGCCTTTTTCTGGCTAGTGGTTGCTTTCGTTTTGGATTTTGCAGCGGATTTTCCAGGCGATTTTGTATCTGTTTTCGCTGTCGATCGAGTGCGCTTCGGTTTGTCTTCTTTTTCTGGCGTTTCGGTTTCTAGTGCTTCCGAACCGTTCTGAAGTGCCTCAGCAGTCATCGTCATTGTTCGACGGCGGCGGCGCTTTGTCGTTCCATCTTCTTTACGAGCCGAAGACAGATAGTATTTCAGCGTTGAAGGGCTAATTTCAACCCCTTTCGACGACAACATTTGGGAAACTTCGCTGTAGCCGTAACCGCGATCGAGCGCTTGAGTAATCTGATCTTTGAGCAGATGAATTGCTTCTCTTAATGACCAGATTTCTTTGGGTTTTTCCGGCAAATCTTGAAGTGCGCTCGATGCACTGCTGATCGAATCTTTGGACACTAGCGTTGACGTGGGTGATCTTCTTTTCGTTCCTGCCATGTTGTTCCTCCTAATCAAATTACAGGATATTGACTTTGTTGATGCGTTCCCAATTCTGGGATTTGAAACAAAACCTTTTGGCGATATCGATCGACGTTCAACCGTGATCGATCTGATGCTCGTTGCAACTCGATAGTAGTGATATCGTTTCTGTTATCACTATCGTCGTCAATTATAGAGACATTTTTGAATTTGGTAGCAAATCTTAAAAATTTTAGATCAAATTCTAAAAATGTAACGATTAAGTCATCGATCATGAATCTTTTATATGAACGGATATATTACCGCATCTGGTTACGTCAATCGCTCGATGATTGCACAAAACAACGGTGCAAGAACCAATCCGGGTAGAAATGCAGCAACGCTCAATTTTCCAATCTCCAACAGGTTTAAGCCCAGTCCCATCACCATTAATCCACCCACTCCAGAAGTCAACAAAACCGCTGGAGCCGTCGCTGGATCAGGCAATGACTGCGCCAGTAATCCCGACGCGATCGACAATCCACCTTGATAAATTACGATCGCCACCGCAGAAAACATCACCCCGATCCCGTAACTGCTACTTAACGCGATCGAAGCCAGTCCATCCATCGCTGATTTAATCGATAACAGCGTATTATCTCCAGCAAGTCCATTGTTCAAACTTCCCACGATCGTCAGCGGTCCGACACAAAACAATAAACTTGCCGCCACAAATCCTTCGGTAAAACTGCCGCCCCCTTTCACCATACGTTTAATGCGATCGCCGATCGAATGCAATCGTGTTTCGAGTTGCCACCATTCACCGAGCAAACCGCCGATCACGATCGCGAACAGTCCAATAATCACGCCATCCACTACGCCGATTTTGACCTTAAGCAAGCTCGATGCCATCGTGACACCTAGAAATAACGTCAACAGTCCCAAGCCCTGGGTAATAATGCGCTGCATTCGGCTCGGTAAACTACCTTTCAGCATTAGCCCTAAAATGCTTCCGATTAAGACCGTCGCCACATTAATCCAAGTGCCACTGGTTTTATCCCATAGATTTAGCGTTGCAGGATGAATCAGCCAAAATAACGATGTCAGCATTGCCTGTAGCGTTTCTATTTCTGTAAACTGCGCGATCACTTCATCATTAAACAACCGATTGCGCTAATTCTCAAGAATAATAAATTTCACCCCAAGACTTACCCAAACGGAGGAGACATCTTTATCAAAGCTTTAGCTATTCTGTCTGCAATGAGAGCGGCGATCGTTGAAGTAAGGAACAGAACGCAAGTGCAAGGAATTCAGGATTATGGTTGCTGTAATGACGATGCCCAGATTTAGCCCCGATCAGTTTGTTCGCTTCATTGGGGGTGAGGGAAAAGTGCGCAAGTCGCACGCGGATTCAGGTCGCTGGTCGTATCTGGTTGAGATGGAAATGGGAGAAGAGCCAGAAATGGGCAGAATCGGCTTTGAGACGATGATTCTGCTGCCGGAAACCGATTTGGAGGAAGCGTGGAGTTAGAGCGCGAAAAGTTTACTGTGTGGTCTGATGGCAGTCTCAGCGATGGGGCTGCTTTTTTGTGGTTAAAATCAGCGTGTGATTTAGTGTGAATCCAGATGATTTCTGCGGACATCAACACGGTTAAAGCGATCGAGCAATCTAATAGCAACAGAAAGAATTTTGGGCGTTTCGCTCATTGCACTGCCCCGCCCCGGAATGAAATTCGGGGCTAACGGTGCGAAGTCCTTTGAAAAGGACTCAAGATGTTCAATCTAGTCTCTTCAGTCCCCTTCAGTGGACTTCATTCGATTAGCCCCGAATTCCATTCCGGGGCAGGTGAACGCGATGAACGAGATGCTCAACATTGCTTGTTACCATTGGTGCAAGATGTCAGTTGTAACGTACCTCAAAAAACTTTTAAGCCGATCGACAAACAAATCCGGTTTCTCAAAGTGAATGTTATGCCCCGCATCAGGCACGATCGCTAACTCTGCCGTTTCACATATCGATACCATTTCTTGATTCAGCGCGACAAATTTTCGATCGTATTCTCCCACCATTAACAAAAGCGGATTCTGATGTGTTCGTAATTTCTCCCATAAACTCGGCTGCATTCCTGTTCCCATTTCGAGCAGCGATCGCGCTATTTCACCCGGATGATTTCGCGAGCGTTCTTTTAGCATTTGATTGAAATTCGGATGCGGTTTGATCGATTGAAATAATGGCTGATTGTACCAATTGATTAAAAACTGATCGAAATCTGTCTCGATTTGAGTCGCTAAAGTGCGATCGCGCTCAATCCTTTCTAATCGTTCTTGTGCTGTCTTTAATCCTGGTGAACCTGATTCGATTACTGTCTTTGAAAATCGCTCTGGGTAATTCAACGCAAGATAAAGCGCTAACCGTCCTCCCATCGAGTAGCCGACTAAATTCGCTCGATCGATGCCTAATTCGTTCAGCAAATGAACGATCGCATTTGCTGTATTTTCCATTGTGTACTGAGCCGAAAATCGAGTTTCACCATGACCCGGAAGATCCAGAGTAAGACAGGAAAACGGTAATCGGTTTGCGATCGCATCAAACTCTGCACCATTTCCTAGAAATCCATGTAGGAATATCACGATCATCGAATCATTTCGATTAATGAGTTTGAATGCAAGTTGATTTTTCATGCACAGAGACTTTATCCAATGGGAATACTAGCAGCATCTCGCTCTGAAGTGGGGATCAGTCGAAACGACTTGATTCTAGAGGTTAGCACCGCTCATGGACACAGAAAAAATCTTTCAACTGATCGATCGCGTTTTACCGTTTGAAGCTTGCTTGTATCATCAAATTTTGCCATTGTCGATCGAAGGAAACACCCTTCATTTGGGTATGGTGATGCTCGATGATGTGGCTGCTCTCGATTATGCTCGCCGCATGGTCGGCTATCAAAACTATTTGCTTGCACCTCAAAGCCTCTCTTCAGAATCTCATCACACTATTCTCACAACCTACTTAAATTACAGCCAAAATCGTCCCACACCTCCAAAACCACCTAAGCCCCCTGAGCCTCCCAAGAAACCAGACCTTCACAGCAAAGAAACCTTAGTGGTCGAAAGCCCAGACGAACTAGAGTGGGAAGAATGCCACAAACCCGCAGCACGATCGCTGCAAAACACCATCCCCGATCCGCATCATGCACTTCCCGCTTTAGCAATCAGCACCCGTTACAGTGAAGAACCGATCGCGCTCTTGAGCCAACTTCCGCCTTCTCGCCTCATTCAAGAACTTCTAGGACGAGTTCTTGGAAACGGAATTGGTCGGCTCTTCTTCGATCGACAAGAGAAACACGGTCGCATTCTCTGGAGCCAAAATGGAGTGCTGCAATCCGTGATCGAAGGTGTTGCCCTGTCAAAATTTCAGGCACTGCTCGACGAACTCAAGCAACTCACGCATTTACCGCTGACTCCAGTTACCGAAGTACAGCAAGTAGAAATTGAGCGATCGTATCAGCGCGATCGTGTTTTGCTTCGACTGCGAATCACGCCTTCTGCAAATGGTGAACAGGCGACCTTACAAGTGCTTCGGGGTGCGGCTTTGAAGTTCTACCAGAAACAGCAGTTAACCACTCTCAGCCGCGATGCCTTGAGTATTGCTCAGAAGCTCCGGCAAAAAATGGACGAGCTTCACAACCATACGCAAACAGCAACACCATTAACGGTCGATCAACTACAGCCTGATATGGTGCCAGCCTTGAATCAAGTTCTACAAATTGTTGAACAGCAGCTAACCGAACTAAAGCAAATTCGCGATTCCTATAATAAGGAAAACTAAAATTCGCTCTATGAAATGGAATCCTCGTGACTACGCACAGAATTCAAACGCTCAGTTGAAATGGGCAAGAGAACTACGATCGCGCTTATCACTCCACGGTTCAGAATCCATTCTCGATGTCGGTTGCGGGGATGGCAAAATCACAGCAGATTTCGCTGAGGCACTTCCAAACGGGCAAGTCATGGGGATTGATAGCTCACAAGAAATGATCGCTTATGCTCAGGAAACGTATTCGATATCGAATCTATCGTTTGCTTGTGTCGATGCGAGATCGCTGAACTTTGCGAATCAATTCGATCTGATTTTCTCAAATGCAGTGCTTCACTGGGTCGATAATCATCCCGCTTTTCTTCAGGGAGCTTATCGCGCTCTTAATTCAAATGGTCGATTAATCACGTCCTGCGGTGGAGCCGGAGGCGCGATCGACATTCTCGATACGTTTGCCCAAATCGTTGCTCAAAATCCCTGGCACAAATACTTTCCAGAATTTCGCAACCCTTATCATTTCTACGGCACAACCGAATACGAACCCTGGTTAAAAGCAGCAGGCTTTAATATCGATCGCCTCGAACTCGTTCCAAAAGATATGACACACTCCGGTGAGTCCGGTCTAGCGAGTTGGTTCCGGACGACTTGGCTACCATTTACTCAGGCAGTTCCAGAATCAGACCGAGATCGCTTTATCTCAGAAGTCACACAAACTTACCTCGCTAAATTTCCACTCGACGCGAACGGATTCGCTCACGTCCAGATGGTGCGATTAGAAGTTGAGGCGCATCGTTAACTTAAACAGACACAATAGCGATCGCGTCCTTCCGCTTTCGCTTGATAAAGCGCTTTATCTGCCGCATTGATCAGCATTTCCGGTGAAGTTAAAATACTCGGAATCGTATTCGACACGCCTAAACTCACCGTCACTGTGTTGCACACTTTAGAGCCAGCATGAGCAATTCCTAGCTGCTTCACGCCCGTTTGAATGTCTTGTGCAACGAGAACCGCACCTTCTTGATCTGTATTCGGTAAAACGATCGCGAATTCTTCACCACCATATCGCGCCGCTAAATCGATCGCCCGTTTTGCCGAACTCTGAATCACTTGTGCAGCTTGTCTGAGGCAATCATCCCCGACCTGATGCCCGTACGTATCGTTGTAAGCCTTGAAAAAGTCAATATCACACAGAATCAGCGAAAGCGGCAACTGTTCGCGCAACATCCGCTGCCATTCTTGCTGGAGATATTCATCAAAACGGCGACGATTTGCTAACTGCGTCAATCCATCGATCGCGGCTAATCGCTGCAATTCATGATTCGCCGTCTCAAGCTGCTGATACAGTCTCACTTGCTGAATCAACCGCTTCACCCGCTGCCGCAACACGCCCCAGTGAATCGGCTTCGTAATGTAATCAACTGCTCCGACTGCAAAGGCTTGATCGACCGAATCTTGATCTTCCAGTCCAGTAATCATCAATACTGGAGTCCGTCTTGTGCCGCTCATGGCTTGGATGCGTTCACAGCACGTAAAGCCATCGATCGCAGGCATAATCGCATCAAGCAGCACAACATCCGGACGCGATCGCTCAAATGTGGCAAGACAAGCTTCTCCGTCGATCGCTTCGATTACTTGATAGCCATCTTGCTCCATTGCTTGACGCACACTGAGCCGCATCGTCTTGTCATCATCGGCGACCAGGATCAATGGAGGATTATGGAAAGAGGGCATTATCTCTGACATTGCTGAAGTTCCAGGTGTAACGAAGCTTGGACGCGATCGTATTGGGCTTCGAGTTGGCGGACTTGATGAGCGACTTGATCTAACGTTCCCAGGCGAAGGCAGGTTTCCAACGCATCACAGGACGAAGCGATCGCGCTGATGCCGATTTGCAGACTACTCGATCGCAGACGATGCAGGGTTTGGTGTAAAGCCTGTTCATTGAGTGGGTCGATCGCGGCATGAAGCTGGTCGAGCCAGAAACGAGTTTCGCTAAGGTAACGGTGAATCAAGTCGGAACCCTCTCGATCGTAGGTAAAGTCACGATCGGTAGAAGTGCGAGAATAGCCAGCAGCAACGGTAACGGACGATCGCATCAAAGCAGGGGGCGGCTCAATGGCATCGACGTTGCTGGGTTGGAACGGTGTTCGCACAACAGGGGTACACTTACTGAGAACAGATTTTAGCGCATCGATCCGGATGGGCTTGCTCAAATAATCGTTCATGCCTGCTTCGAGGCAGAGTTGGCGATCGCCTTCCATTGCGTTCGCGGTCATGGCAATAATGTACGGCGGATTAGACTGTTGAACGATTTTTCTCGTTGCCTCTAATCCGTCCATATCTGGCATTTGCACATCCATCAGAATGACATCGTAAGTTTGACGGTCTAACGCTGCTAGAACTTCTAAACCGTTTCCAGCAACATCCGCCCGATATCCCAACCGCGAAAGCAGATGAAGCGCGACTTTCTGATTGACGACGTTATCTTCAGCAAGAAGAATTCGTAAGGACTGCGATCGCGGTTCTTCTGGGGTGAGTTCTTGTGCGATCTCAGAAGATTTCAGTTCAGCCGCACTCGCACACAGCGTGAAGTAAAACGTTGATCCGGCTTTTGTCGAATCTTTGGGCTGGAAATCGACCGGAGGACAACCGCCGATCGCGCCCTGACTTTCAACCCACATCGAGCCGCCCATCAATTCACTCAAGCGCCGACTAATCGCGAGTCCGAGTCCAGTGCCCCCATACTGCCGACTAGTTGAAGAATCGACCTGACTAAACGATTTAAACAATCGATTCATTCGTTCTGGAGGAATGCCGATTCCGGTATCGCTCACGGTAAATAAAAGCGTGAAAGTTTGATTCGAGAGTTCAGAGCAATGAGCGAGTCCATCGGTTTTGCAATGACTTGAATTCGAGTATGAAAGTTTGACAGACACGAAAATTTCACCTTGTGGCGTGAACTTGATCGCATTGCTGATGAGATTCACGAGAATTTGCCGCAGTCGAGTCACATCACCGACGATCGCTTCTGGAATCGTGGGATCAATCTTGCAAGTGACCGCGAGTTTTTTCTCGATCGCTTCAGCGTTGAGCAGTTCGATCGCATCTCGGATACAGGCTCTTAGATCAAACGGTTGCTGCTCTAGATTTAGTTTGCCGGATTCAATTTTTGAGAAGTCGAGAATGTCGTTAATGATCGTCAGTAACGAATCGCCGCTACTCCGAATTGTTTCGACGAAATCGCGCTGCTGATCGGTCAAATCCATATCGAGTAAAAGCCCGGTTAAACCGATCACCGCATTCATCGGAGTCCGAATCTCGTGGCTCACGGTTGCGAGAAATTCACTCTTAGCGCGGTTTGCGGTTTCAGCGGCGTGTTTGGCTTGCTCTAGGGCGATATTTTTTTCGGTCAGTTGCTCACGCTGTAACCGTTCTTGTCTCAGGAGACGGGCTTGAGCGATCGCGATTCCCACTTGATCCGCGACCGCTTCGAGTAGCTCAATTTCATCACTCGTCCAATTCCGAAAGCTGTCACATTGTTGCAGCGCGATCACGCCGTTTGGAATTCCTTGATACGAGGTGCGAACCGCTAACATCGATTTCAATTGTGCGCGTTCACAGAGAGGAGTCGCTGCCGTAAGTCGCGGATCAGCGTAAACATCGGGAGAGGAGATGGCACGATCGGATTGCAGCAATTCTTCGACATGAGGATTGCCCCGAATCGGGATTTGAGCACCTTGCATTGAGTCCCAACCGAATTCTAGAAATTCTGCGACGATCGGAATTTGTGGAAACTCTGGACTGAGTTGCGAGAATTTAGATACAAGCGCATCTTCCGCACTTTCTAGATAGGTGTGCAATAGACAGCGATTCACCCCAAACGTGCGCCCAATCTGCGTTACCGTCGTTTGAAAGATTTCTTGCGTGTCTAAACTTTGGCGAATGTCTTGAGTGATTTGCTTTAGAAGGTAAGCGCGTTGAATCTGAAGCTGTAGAGCTTGCTCGGTGCGAATTCGCTCGGTGACATCGGTTTGAATTCCGACATAGTGAGTGATGCGTCCTTCGGCATCGAGCACAGGCGAAATCGAGAGTTCATTCCAAAACACAGTGCCATCTTTACGATAGTTGCGAATCGTAACGGTACAGTCTTCGCCCTCGTTGAATGCGCGACGTAAGCGATCGAGTGCGTCCTGCTCGGTTTCTGCCCCTTGCAAGAGTCGGCTATTTCTTCCGATCACATCAGTAGCGCTATACCCGGTCATGCGCTCAAATCCTGGATTGACGAAGATCATCGGATTATCTAACTGAGTGGGGTCAGTGATGATGATTCCGTTGCTGCTCGCACTAATCGCACGTTCCAAAATCCGGAGACGAATTTCGGTTTGTTTTGTTTCGGTGATATCACGACAAACTGAAATGATGCCTTTTTCGGTGCGGGTGAGCGAGACTTCCTCGAAAAAAGTACCGCCATCCCGACGTTTGGCGACGACTTGACCGCGCCACTGTCCGATTTTTTTCAGAACGGGGCGAATTTCTCGATCGATCCGCTCAATTTCTTCGGGATAGTACAGCACTTCCCAACTTTTCCCGATCAGTTCGGTGCGGCTGTACCCAAACATTTTCAAGTGAGCATCGTTGAGGTAGAGCAGTTTCCCAGTTTCATTCAGAATTGCAATGCCGTCTAACGCCGCTTCGACTGCGATCGATTGTCGCCAGAGCGCTTCTTGCATCGCTTGTTCGGATTCAATGACGATCGACGATCGCCAGCGTTGCCAGAGTGCAACTCCGTTCGCGATCGCTGCCATCAGCGCCGTACCCGCGACAATCCATTCGAGACTCACCGTCATGTGACTTGCCAATACGTAATACCTAATTCGCAGTTCGGCATCTAAAAACAGCCAAAATTACAAATTTTTCGGAATTGCTTCGGAGCAGTCCCTTTCTTCTTTATAAAGGATTAGATTGGCTTCTTGATCGTTCTGATCCCTAATCTTTAGTTTCGACGACTAGATCAGGCAACCCGTTGATCTTTTCCGTGGGAATATTGGCTTCTGGGTCGTCCATAAAAATGGTGAGTCCAGCGGGAATACATTCGACATCGATCGGTGTTGTCCCGACCATTTCGCCATCTAGAACGACGCGCTGCGGTGGATTTGTATTAATTCTGAATCGCTTAGATCTGATGTAACCGATGTCATCGCGTTCGGCGGGATTGCCACTAAGAGCCGATTGAAGCAGGTGATAAGTTGCCGCGATCGCGCTTGTTCGATTGGCGGGAGCCACGATCGTTAAGTCAAGCAACCCATCATCGACAACCAAACCTGCGGGACCTTGAGCGAGCACAGAAGTCGCTGGAGCCGCATTCGCGACCGTCAGCGCTGAAGCGGTAAAAGACAGCACTTTATCATCGGTTTCGACTTCTGCTTCAAAATGATCGAGATTCCGAAGCTGACGTAACCCTGCAATCACATAAGCGAGAATCCCGAATCGATCTTTCGTTTCCCGGTTGGCAAGCCGAACGGTTTCCGCTTCAAATCCGATCCCCGCTAACAGCACCATCGGGCGACCATTACAAAAGGCGACATCGACGGTTTTCGTTTGCATCTTCAAAATATTTTCGCAAGCAGCTTCGATCGTGGTCGGAATCGAGAGCGCATTTGCAAACGCATTCGCGGTTCCTCGTGCAATCACGCCTAAAGGAATCCCGGTACGAATCACAGCAGCGGCAGCACTCGAAACGGTTCCATCTCCACCCGAAACAAAGATTGCTTCTGCACCTTCTTGCACCGACTCTTTCGCCAATTCATCGGCATCGCGATCGGGTGTTGTTAATTTCGTTTTGAGATCAAACTTTTCGCTTAACAGGCGTTGAATCAGTTCAAGTTCCTGGTCTGCGTCTCCCTGACCCGCCACTGGATTAAAAATTAAATGTGCCGTTTGCATAGGGATTCAAGAAATATAGTATTTCCTGGATATCACGCCCACAGAGCGATCGAGGTCTGACTTCTGGATGATTTTGCTCTTGAATCCCTCACAGAGATGCCAAAATGAGAATGTCCCTGACCTCCCTCTAGCATTCTCATGTCTGCCGCAACTCTATACGACGAAGAGCATTTCGTAGTGCTCGAAACAAATCAACCTGAAGTCATCCTAACGGCAGCGGAACTAAATGAAAAACTGCGATCGATTCTCGCAGCAAGACAGAATGATTTGCCTGCGGATGTAAAACAAGCAGGTGAAATTGAAGCTCAAATTCGCTACCTGATCGATACCACCTGTGAGCTAAGTATGGCTCCCGGTGAGTATCTACAGTGGTACGCGATTCGGCTCGAAAAATGATCAGCCTGCGAGTTTCTCTTCTTCGATCGAGACACTTTCACTTGGCAGTTCTAGACAGTATCCCGCACCGTACACAGTTTTGATGTATTTGGGATGTCGGGGATCGGGTTCGAGCTTGGTTCTCAAATGCCGGACATGTACCCGAATCGTCTCAATATCATCATCGGGATCGTAGCCCCAGACTTCTTTGAGGATTTCGCTTGGTGAAACGGTTTGACCATGGCGCTGAAGTAGACAGTGCAGCAGTTCAAATTCTAAGTGAGTGAGCTTGACCGTTCTGCCAAACCAAATCGCCTCAAAGCGTTCTGGCACGAGGATCAAAGGACCGTAGCTGAGAATCTCTGAATGTTTCGCGGCTTGAGGAATGCGATCGGTTCTTCTCAAGAGTGCTCGAACTCGCGCTAACATTTCCTCGACTTCAAACGGCTTCGTCAAGTAGTCGTCTGCGCCCGCATTGAAGCCTTCAACTTTATTTTGAGTCTGGCTCAAAGCGGTGAGCATCAGAACTGGAATATCTGCGGTGCGGTCGTCGCGGCGGATTCTTTGACAAATCGTAAAGCCATCGACTTGAGGCAGCATCAGATCTAACAGAATGAGATCGGGTTGAAGCTGGAGTGCGAGAGCTTGTCCACGTGTGCCATCTGAAGCTTGGCTGACATCATAGCCAGCCATCTCTAGGTTGACTGCAACGAGTTCAGCGATCGCGGGATCGTCATCGATCACCAGAATTCTGGGCATGGTTAATCTCTTCTTGCTAAAGGGAGGTTGATTGAGAGCCAAAGCTCAAGACTTTATAAACTTTCCTGCTCAGATTATACGCAAGGATCTAATTTCTTTCGATATATAAAGATAATTCCATCGAAAAAATAGACTTTATCAGAGTGAAATTCTTTGCGGTGAAAACGTAGAGCGAGAAAGATTACAATTTGTGACGGAACACAAATTCTAGGAGTCATCCTTATGCCACTCAATGTTGGCGATACTGCCCCCGATTTCACCGTAAAAGATACGAATGGCAATACGGTCAAGCTTTCTGACTATGCGGGGCAAACTGTGGTGCTGTATTTCTACCCGAAAGATGACACGCCCGGCTGCACCAAGGAGGCTTGCAGTTTCCGCGATAATTACGCTCAGTACACGAGCAAAGGAATTCCAGTATTTGGCGTGAGCATGGATGATGAGGCTTCACACCAGCGCTTTACTGAGAAATATAGTCTGCCTTTCCCGTTGTTGGCAGATATCAATGGCGGGATTACGAAGGCGTACGATGTCGATGGTGGCGGCTATTCTAAGCGCGTGACTTACATTGTGGGTGCGGATGGCAAGATCGCTCAGGTTTATACGACGATTCAAACGGATTCTCATGCAGCAGATATCTTGCAGCAGTTAGCTGTTTAAATTGGTCTGACTTTGTAGAATCTCTCGATCGCGCTTTGTCGATCGAGAGATTCTTTTTTTAGCTAAGAGAGCAAGAGTATATTAGAGGCACATTTACCGCACAGGGGCGCATCCGATCGCGCAAATAGTCCGTCTCTGTTTTTGCTCACGATCGAGGAGAAATAACGCATGACTGATACAACGATCGAAGTCAGTGAACTCACTTCTGGAGGGGGTAATGCACCTCCAACTTATGCAGGACCGTTAGAAGTATTAGTGAATAAGCCTGTGGTGCTGAAGGGCAGTTATGATGCCGGACGGATCAGACGCATCACAGTGATGGCAGAAGATAAAGCGAACTTAGGTGTAACGCTGAGTAATGGAACGTGGCAGGTTTCCATGCCGCGAGGATTTAGCACACCCGGAGCGCGTTGGATCAGATTACGTGGATTTGATGCCAGCAATAAACTGATTGAAAATCGCGTGTTCTACCTTACGGTGAGTCGTGATCCGCTGACGGTCGGACAGGACTTAAGTGTGAAATTGCTGCAGGATACATTTTTCAAAGTTTCGACCGATGATTCAGCCCGATTGAACAATCAGCAGAAGATTTTAGTCAAAGCGGGACAAACCTATCCGGTGAGACGGTATGGCTTTATCGATGGGCATTTGAAACTAGAGTTGGGAAGTGCGATCGCGCCGATCGGGAGTTTTGGCTATTTCTACGAAGATCACGTTCAGCTTTCAAAAGGTTCGCAAATTTTCAGATTTTCGCTTGATGATGTTCCTGATATTCCTTTAGCGGCACAGATCCTCATTACTCAAACGACCTTTCTAAAAACTTCGCCAGCCGATTCTTCGACCTTACCTGCGAATCAAAGAACGAATGTGCTAGAAGGTCAGGTGTTTCAAATTACCGGATATGCCTGCACTCGTGGACATTTTCGGGTGACGCTCAAAGATGCGATTCCTGGATTTGGCGATCGTGGCTTTATTTTCTGGCAATATGCTCAAATCAAGCGCAACGGAAGAGAAATTCCTTATGATTCGAGTGCGCTGCTACTGACTGCCTTGCGTGACACGATTATCAAAAAGCGTCCAGTAGATTCGTCACAGCTTCAACCCGACGAGCGAGCAACGTTTAACGCGAATCAGTTTTATGGTGTGTCGAGCTACATGATTCAAGGCGGACATATCAAAGTATCGCTAAACGAAGAGCTACCAAATTTTGGTAATACAGGCTTTGTGTTCCCGGATTTTGTGCAGATGAGTCGAGGCAATCGGGCGTTTAATCCGATTCCTGGCACAGTTGAATTGAATGTTCCTTACTTTTCGCAGCGGGACAATCCGCGATTTTATTGGTCTACTTGTAATGTGACTGCGATCGCGATGTGCATGTACTATCTTGGAACTCGCGCCCGGTGGGGAAGCCAACTTGAGGATGAACTGTTGCAGTGGTGCTTTAACAAAGATGGCGAAGGCTCCCAAATCAATCACAATACTTTAACCAATCTAATCAATGCTTATGGCTATGATGGCGTGTTCAGCACGACTTGGACATTCCGCGATGTGCGAGAAGAATTGATCAATGGTCGTCCGGTTGTGCTTTGTGGCATGTTCACATCTTATGGTCACATTGTCACGGTGATTGGTTACACTCCAGACGGATTCATTGTGAATGATCCTTGGGGCGATGCGTTGACTGGGTACGCGAATACAGAAGGACGGAAGCTGCTTTATCCCTACGACTATACGAATCGGGTCTGCGGTCCAGATGGGAAAGTTTGGGCGCATTTCATTCGCCGAAGAGCGTAGTACCGATTCAAATTTGAAATCTAATGAGTCCGCTGCGGCGGGCTTTTTTATTGAAATCAAAGATCTTCTATTGACACCTTATTGCAATAGTCTGGTAAGATAACTTTCGTCAGCAGTTGAGAAGAAGTTTCAATAAGGCGATCTTTCAAACTCTAGTTTTATTGCTGTTCTGCCTGAGATCGCGCAGGTTGGTTTCAGGCATTTTCTAACTTTTGAATGCAGGAGAAATTCTAAATGCAAGCTTCTACGATTCGTCGATCGTTCCATTTACAGCTCTTACCTATTGAGATCCAAGCTCATCAAGTTCTGAATGTCGAGATTGTTCAGCACAGCGATGGATATCAGCAAAACTTGATGAGCTTGGGTGCAGAAGTACAGTTACCAGAACTGTGTGAGGCTCAAGATGTGTCGATCGCTGTTCTCGAAGGAACGGGCAATCTCGTGATCAATGATGAGCAAGTACAGTTAGAGCCTGGAATGTTCGTCTTCATTCCAGCAATGACTCATCACACCTTGAAAGCAGATTCTAAACTGATCTTTTTTCTCAATCGTTGCCATCCTGATCCAATGCTTGCTTCTCCTTGGATTATCAATCTATAGTTCACTCACACACAACACTAACCATGCTGATTTCTTGTTCGCCTCCCGTCACACAGCGGATTGCATTTCGTCGATCGTTTCAGCGTCGAGAACAGATTCCATTAGATTTAGACGTGCTTTGGTCGATCGAATCGGGCTACGTGCGGACGCTGACTTGGGATATGACTGGAACGATCGTTGCTCTAGGAATTTGGGGTAAAGGAGATGTCGTTGGACGAGCATTCTCAAAGATGAATCCTTATCAGATTGAATGTCTAACACCAGTTGAAGCACGTCAGATTGATTTGGCTGACTGTAGTTCAGAAAGATTGTTCGCACACATTCAGCAGGTAGAAACTTTGCTAAGTCTTGCGAATACGAGACAAGTTTCGACTCGATTGCTAAGACTATTACATTGGTTCGCTCAACGGTTTGGAACTGTGGTTGATCAAGGCTATCTCTTGAATCTACCACTCACACATCAAGCACTCTCTGAATTTATTGGATCAACCAGAGTGACAGTCACGCGAACTTTAAGAGAATTAGAAGATGCTGGAAAGCTAAAACAACTTCGACAGCATCGGATTTTGTTATCGATCGAAGAATGCAGGAACGGTCAAGATGACCATTCCACACGACCCTTACTTTCTGACGGCTCGGAACATTCCAAATCGACACAAACCAGCACCAAACGCCAATTGCATCAATAACAACGTTGGAACTTCTCTGATCGATTTGATCAGTCCAGACACGCCGAAACGAATTAACCCTGCGGGACGTGCGATTCCTTGCCAGATTGAATCGAGCCAAGACGGTAATGTTTCCGGTGTCCAATCCGCCGTTTGAACTGATCCAGCGGTCAAATGCGTAGCTTCTAACAGTTCAGCAAATCCCTCGATGCTGGCAAACTCAGGATGTGCCCATTGGTCGAGCAATTGCCGCATCACTAACTGTTCCCACAACACTAAAGGTTTCTGTCTCGCGTCTCTCTGATTCCAATCTGCAACGACTAGGATTCCACCGGGCTTTAGAACTCTCATCAGTTCTTTGGCGAACACCGCTTTATCAGGCATGTGTGGACCTGCTTCGATACACCACACTACATCAAAGCTAGAATCTGCAAATGATAAATTCATAGCATCGTCTTGCTGAAACTTTGCTGTGACTTCGGGTGGCGTTAGTTCTTGCGCTCGTTTTACTTGTCCCGGACTAATCGTAATTCCTGTGACATCAAAGCGATAGTCGGCTGCCAGAATTCGACTACTTCCACCAATGCCACACCCGACATCTAAAACGGTTGTGCCTGCGGGCAATTTGTCTAATCCACCCCACCGCACCATTTCATGCACAAAGTCTGATTTTGCTTGCAGAAAGTCTTTAGAGCGAGGCGGAGAACCATAGTGACCTAAATGGATATGTTCCCCCCAGTAGAATTCGAGAATGCCGTCTTGCGTCCATTCATCATACGCATTCGCAACCGAATCACCCGACTGATACCGACGCGGATTCAAAAGATAAATCAGGACTAAGCCAGCCGTTCCGAGAGAGAGTAGCCAAATGACGTTCATAAAACTTAAGAGCGGGACTTTACCTATCTTAAAAGTTTCTCAGCCATGCCGCAGAAATAAAAGTTAGATTTGCTCCAGAATAATCTCTGCTGCTTCTGCTAAATTCGCGACTCGAAAATGTGGCTCTCGTGCCGCATTCAGAATCCATTCAGTCTCATTGCCGTTATCGATCAAAATCGATCGACATCCCGCCGTTCTCCCCGCCTCCACATCGTTCAAAATATCGCCAATCATCCACGATCGAGCTAGATCAATTTCATGCTCTCTTGCCGCCTTCAGCAACATTCCCGCTTTCGGTTTCCGACAGTCGCACTCGATACGATAGTCTGAAACTTTCCCTTGCGGGTGATGTGGGCAGTAATAGAACCCATCTAATCGAACCGGGCTGAGTAATCCTTGTAATCGCCGCTCAACGTCAATCAGAGCCGATTCGGGAAAATATCCGCGAGCCACTCCAGACTGATTGGAAATCACGATGAGTTTAAATCCTCGATCGCTGAGTTTCCCCAACGCCACCTGAGCAAAATCGGCAAGCGTAATCTTGCTCGGCTCCACGTTATAGGGAATATCGGGAATCAGCGTCCCATCCTTATCGAGAAACACAGCCGGAACCATAACCCAACTCCAAAAAAATTCTGCGAAACTTACCGATTTGCCTGTGAAGTTTTTAAACTATAAAGAAGCTGCCCGATTTGCATATCTGACGTGGCTCCGTCCCTTACTTTAAGGGGAGAGCCAAACCTACTGCAAACTCAGCGGTGTGGGCTAACGTATAAGCAACGGCAACTGAACTCTAAGAACCACCAAAAGGAAAGACCTATGGGATTATTTGACCGCATCAGCCGCGTTGTCCGCTCCAACGTGAATGACATGGTAAGCAAGGCTGAAGATCCAGAAAAAATTCTGGAACAAGCCGTGATCGATATGCAGGAAGACTTGGTGCAGCTTCGTCAAGCGGTGGCACAAGCGATCGCGTCTCAAAAACGCAGCCAGCAGCAGTACAATCAAGCCCAGACTGAATCCAATAATTGGCAACAACGGGCACAATTGGCACTGACGAAGGGCGACGAAAATCTTGCGCGTGAAGCTCTCACCCGCAAGAAAACCCACACCGAAACCGCAACCGCGCTCAAAACCCAACTCGATACCCAGACCTCTCAGGTTGACACTCTCAAGCGCAGTCTGATCGCGCTCGAAGGCAAGATCTCAGAAGCCAAGACCAAGAAGGATATGCTCAAAGCCCGTGCGAGTGCAGCGAAGGCACAAGAGCAACTCCAAGGTATGGTGAGCAACATGGGAACCAATACCGCGATGGCAGCCTTCGAGCGGATGGAGGATAAGGTATTGCAGCTTGAAGCGCGATCGCAAGCCGCATCGGAACTCGCAGGAGCCGACCTCGAATCGCAGTTTCGATCGCTCGAATCGGGGGATGTCGATCTCGAACTCGAAGCGATGAAGCAGCAGATGTTAGCCGGCTCAGCGCAACCGCAGCAGTCGTTACCGGGAACTTCAACTGGGCAACCGCAGGCAACGCAGGCTCCGAAAGATGCCGCGATCGATTCGGAGTTGGAAGACCTTAAGAAGCAGTTGGACAGTCTGTAAGTCCAGAGTGGGGAGTGGGGAGAGCAATGCTGCGTAGCGTGCCTTAAAAATTCAACTCCCTACCCCCTACTCCCGACTCCCCATTTATTACTAAGAAATCGTTACAATCAAAGAGTCTCTAGATTGGAACGAAAAGGTTTTTCATGGCTGACCAGTTAATTCGAGCCACTGCCGCCGATGGTGGAATCCGGGCAGTCGGAGTGATCACGACCCGTCTTAGCGAAGAAGCAAGACAGCGCCACAAATTGTCCTACGTTGCGACCGCTGCACTCGGCAGATCGATGTCAGCAGGTTTATTGCTGGCATCGAGTATGAAGCGATCGGAATCTCGCGTCAATATTCGCATTCGAGGCAATGGTCCAATGGGCGGGTTGATGGTTGATGCAGGCACCGATGGAACGGTGCGCGGTTATGTAGATCATCCCGATGTCGAATTGCCTCCGAACGCGAAAGGAAAGCTTGATGTTGGAGGCGCGATCGGTACTGATGGCTACGTGTATGTGGTTCGCGATGTTGGATACGGTTATCCTTACAGCAGCACCGTAGAACTGGTTTCCGGCGAAATTGGGGACGACATCACAAATTACTTGGTAACTTCAGAACAAACGCCTTCTGCGCTCTTTCTAGGCGTATTCGTTGATCCAAACGGGGTACAAGCCGCAGGCGGATTGCTGGTTCAGATCTTGCCGAAAGCCGCGAGTGATCCAGCACTCGTCGAACTTTTAGAGTCTCGGTTATCGACCCTTCAAGGATTCACGCCCTTGTTACAAGCCGGGAAAACGCTACCGACGATTTTCGAGGAATTACTGGGAGATTTGGGATTAGAGATTTTCCCATCTCAGATTGTGCGCTTTCACTGTGGATGTTCGGTCGATCGCGTTCTGGGTGCGCTCAAACTGTTAGGAGAAGCCGAACTACGTGACATGATCGAAACCGATAAAGGAGCTGAGGCAACCTGTCATTTTTGCGGCGAAGTCTACAAAGCAAACATCGATCAACTAGAACAGTTGATCGATGAACTGAAAGAAGCGCAATGATTCTACTGTGGGCGGCTTGAAACAGGCTGTCCACTTTGTTCCGCATACATCGCTCGGAGCACGAGAGCCGGATCGACCCATTGACTCGCGTATTTTAATCCCCAGTGCAAGTGCGGTCCGGTTGTACGTCCAGTCATCCCAACGCGACCAATCCGATCTCCCGCGCCGACCATTTGACCTTCATAAATTCGGACATCGCCCGATCGAATAAACTTGCCTTGACCGTCACGACCAGCCGAGCCTTGCATATGGCAATAGATATGCTCCCAGTCGCCGGATTGAATCACGATCGACGTTCCACAAGCGCTGCCATCTGACACTTCAACCACTCTTCCCGCCCACCAGTTACGAATGTAGCTTCCTTCTGGGGCTGCCATGTCCAAGCCGCGATGAAATTCTCTGGTATATCCGCCGTCGGGTGAAGTCCGATACCCAAACGGAGAGGTATAGCCTTGGAAGTTCTCCACTGGGAAGGATGCCCCCTGCCAGGTGCTTCCAGTAGCTTGTAAATTAGCTTCGATCGCTAGTAGCCCGTGCTGTCCCCAAGAAAGTGCAATCGCGCCAAGAAACGAGAGCGCAATCACAATTAAAAATCGGTTTGGCAAACATCGGTTTAGGGTAAAGCGCGATCGAACAATGAGTGACCTCCAGAATTGCCTCATTCATTTCTCCTTGTGTGTGAAGAGTGTTGGCAGATGCAAAACGACGAAGCGCAGACTGAACTCTGGAAGCGAGATTCAGAGTTTAGTGCGGTTCGTCACTGGTCATTTAATCACAAAAAATCTTCATAGACCTCGTGATTTCCTGCAAAACTACGTGAAATCTTTCCGTTATATTACGGTTGCCTCATGAAAACTTTATGTTCCTCCGAACAAGTTACGCAACGGTAAAACAGCTTGAACAGTTTACTGAGGCGGAAAGTCGGTAGATTTGTTTACTTGTACTGAAACGGGTCTCGATCGTTTCCATAAAATCTTGCTGAACTTTTCTGAATTCTTACGGATTGAGTCAAATCCCGATCTGAATTGTTTGGGTTAAGACTGTTTGTGTTATACTTATAAAGTACTAACTCGAACAATTCTAAAGAGGAGGTTTCAATGCTGACACTTCGTAAAGCAAACGATCGGGGACATGCAAATCACGGCTGGCTGGACTCTTACCACACCTTTTCTTTCGCGAACTATTACGATTCGGCACACATGGGCTTTCGTACACTGCGGGTCATCAATGACGATCGAGTTGCAGGCGGCGGTGGATTTGCGCCGCATTCCCATCGCGATATGGAGATCATTACCTACGTGCTAGAAGGCGAATTAGAACACAAAGACAGCATGGGAAATCAAGCCGTGATTCGTCCGGGTGAAGTGCAGCGCATGACCGCTGGCACAGGTGTCACTCACAGCGAATACAACGCTTCTAAAACCGATGCAGTTCATCTTCTGCAAATTTGGATCTTGCCAGAACGATCGAGCTTAACTCCTGGCTATGAGCAGAAGTTTTACACACCAGAAGAAAAGCGAGGACAACTCCGGTTAATTGCTTCGCAAGATGGGCGAGATGGCTCGGTGACAGTGCATCAGGATTTGAACTTGTACGCTACGGTGTTGGGCAATGGGGAGAAAGTCACTCACGAGATTGGGCAAGATCGTCATCTCTGGGTGCAAGTCGCACGGGGATCAGCGATCGTGAATGGCGAAGTTTTGACAGTTGGGGATGCGGCGGCGATCAACGCAGAGCCGACCTTAGCGCTGATTGGACAAGAAGATGCTGAAGTTCTTATCTTCGACCTGGCATAGTTCTTGTGATGGCATCTGTGTTAGTACATGGGTGCCATTTTTTTATTACAGTATGTGAAAGAATTGAGCGAATTTCTGAGTCTAGCGTCTTATATTTCTAACAATTTCAACTGCTTAATTACAAAGATCTGACCTAAGTTGTATGCCACAAGCTATACATTGAAACAGCCGTTTTATGACTATGTTTAAAACAGCCTAAAATTGACTATCTTTGTATGGATTTCTAATAGGGGTCGCCTAAAAAACTGTACGGTAGATCGATATATTTCTATGCAATTCTGATATTTTCTAAACATTGTGGGAGTTCTTTGATATGACAAATGACATTCGGATTACGCTGATTGAAGACCACGACTTAACGAGAGTCGGCATGAAAACAGCATTGCAGCAAAGATCAGGGTTCCAAGTCGTCGGAGAAGCAGCGAATGGAACCGATGGATTAAAGCTGTTAACAAATTTGAAGCCGGATGTCGCGATCGTAGATATTGGTTTACCGGATATCGATGGCATTGAACTCACCCGGCGATTTCGTCAGGCGCAAGCTCAAATGGAAGATCAACCGAATACAAAAGTTTTAATCTTAACGCTACAAGATCAAGAAGATACAGTGCTTGCAGCTTTTGCAGCGGGCGCAGATTCTTACTGTATGAAAGATGTCAGTTTAGATCAGTTAGTCGATGCGCTGCGAGTGACTCAAGAAGGCAACTCGTGGATTGATCCCGCGATCGCTCGTGTAGTTCTGCGCCAAACTCAATCGAGCATTCCGCAAAATGGGACACCAATTCCTGAAGCTCAACAAGTTTCGATTACGGCAACTGAACCGGAGTACAACCAAATCATTGAAGCTTATCCGCTAACCGATCGCGAATTGGAAGTACTGCAATTGATCGTAGATGGTTGTAGTAATGCCGCGATCGCAGAAAAGCTCTACATCACGGTAGGAACAGTGAAGACGCACGTTCGGAACATTCTAAACAAGCTGTGCGCCGACGATCGAACTCAGGCAGCCGTGAGAGCATTACGATCGGGATTGGTTGGTTAGGCGCTGCACAAATGTTTGATGTTCCGGTGAATTCAATCCTTGCTGTAACGTTGCCATGACTTGAAGCATTTCACCGTTCAGTAGGGAATCGATCGCAAGCCACAACCCTGGAAAGGTCTGACTGCGAATGATGCCCGTTTCGTCGGGTAATAGCGGCACGTATTCATCGTCTTGCAGCACAAACCAATCGAATTTATTCTCGAACATTTGCCACACGAGATATTCCCGAACTCCGTTGCGACGATAAGCTTTTTTCTTGTCGCCTAAGTCATAAGTGGCACTACTCGCGGCGATTTCGGCAATCAGTTCGGGTGCGCCTTCAAGATAGTCATCACTTGAAATTTGCACTCGTCCGCCGAATTCAGGTTCGATAAATAGCGCGATGTCTGGTTGAGGTTCATTGTCGAGATCTAATCGAACAGTAGTATTGTCTGCTAAAGCGGTTCCGATCGTTGCAATTTGATAGTTGAACAGCCAGCCGATCAACTGGGCATGAGGTTGACCATGACTTCTAAAACGTAGTGCGGCTGCCACGTAAACGACTCCTTCGATCAGTTCAGCTTTTTTGAGATGAGGTGCAGCAGCATATCGACGCTCGAATTCTCTACGCGATAAACGATCGCCATTTTCTAACGGCGGTACAGCGGTTTGAGGTTTTGAAGAGTGACTGACCATAGGGTTAATCGATCGAGGTTAAAGCGCGATCGCTAATCGGCAAAATCTTACGCTTCATTCCAGTTAGGTTATCAAATCGAATGGCTAATGTTGCCTTGTTGCCAGTTCCAAAGATATTCGTAATTTCACCGATTCCGAATTGGCTGTGCATGACGCGATCGCCAACACTCCAATCGGTATCAACATTCTGAACGACAGGAGCGGCAGGTTTCGTTGTGAACTTCTTGGGAATCGATGTTTTCATGTTGCTTTCCAACAGTTCACGCGGCATTTCACCCAAGAATAACGATGGGCTGGCGGGTTCGCGATTTCCATACAATCGGCGTTCGCGGGCGTGGGATAGAAAGAGGCGTTCTTGAGCGCGGGTGATACCGACATAACACAGGCGGCGTTCTTCTTCGATCGCGGCTGGATCATCAAGCGATCGAAAGCTCGGAAACAGTCCTTGCTCTAAGCCTACTAGAAATACGATCGGGAATTCCAAGCCTTTAGATGAGTGCAAGGTCATCAGTGAAACCTTGGTCGATTCCTCTTCGACATCATCCAGGTCTGAAGCTAGAGACGCATTTGCTAGGAAACCAATCAAACTTTTATCGTCTTCGCTTTCTTCCTCGAATTGTAGTACTGCGTTGTATAGCTCTTGTACGTTTTGTAAGCGATCTTCAGCTTCATCAGTGCCTTGAGCTTTTAAATCGGCAATGTAACCGGAGTCTTCTAGAACGCCTTGAACTAACTCAGAAGCGCTCACTTGATCAATCTGCGATCGCCATTTTTGAATAATGTTTGCAAACTGAACGACCCCTTTAGAAGAGCGCCCTGCTAAGGTTTTGATCGAGGTTTCATCGCTGAGAATCTCCCAGAGTGGAACACCGAGTTCAACCGCAGCTTTTTGTAGAGCATCGATCGTAGTTTTGCCAACTCCACGACGAGGAGTATTAATCACGCGCAAAAGGCTAAGCGTGTCTGAAGGATTCGCGATCGCTCTCAAATATGCCAGAACATCTTTAATTTCTTTCCGGTCATAGAATCGCAAACCGCCCACCACTTTATAAGGCACACCCCAGCGCACGAGAATTTCTTCAAATGCCCGTGATTGAGCATTCGTACGATAAAGAATCGCAAATTTGCCCCAGTGCAAGTCAGAATTCATTGACTCTAATCGCCGCATTTGTTGAACAACAAATTCCGCTTCATCGATTTCATCTTGAGCGCGGTAGCAGAAATTTGCTTCGCCTTGTCCGCGAGTCGGTTTGAGAATTTTATCGATGCGTTCGGTGTTATTTTCGATCAGTTCGTTGGCAAGTTGGAGAATGTTTTCTGTCGATCGATAGTTCTCTTCTAATTTCACCATCGTCCGCGTATCATCATCGGGCAGACCATCGCCAAAATCCTGCTGAAATCCCATCAGAATCGTGAAATCTGCCATGCGAAATGAGTAGATTGACTGGTCGGCATCGCCCACGACGAATACAGAGCGGTACTCCCAGTCATCGAATCGGCTGGCTGCTTCTCCATTCGTCACTAATAGCTGAATCAGATCATATTGAGTACGATTTGTATCTTGATATTCATCAACTAAAATATGTCTAAAGCGTTTGTGCCAATATGCGCGAATCTGTTCGTTTTGGCGAAATAGCTGTACCGGAATCCAGATCAAATCGTCGAAATCAACTGCATTATTTTCAGCAAGTTTATCTTGATAAACACTGTAGACGTTTGCGATGACTTTTCCGCGAAAATTTGATTGCTCTTTCTCGTAATCTCGTGGAGATAATCCTTTATTTTTCGCATTGCTGATCGCGTATCGAACCGATCGCGGATCAAATTTCTTTTCGTCGATATTCAGTTGATTAATGATGATATCTTTCACCAAGCTCTGAGCATCAGACTCATCGAAAATCGAAAACGATCGCGTCCATTTCCGCCCTTTCTCGTCCTGGAATTTTTCAATATCAAACCGGAGAATCCGACAGCACAGCGCGTGAAAGGTGCCGATCCAAAGATCTTTGGTAATCGTTTTGTAGATGTGCGATCGCAGTTTTGTCTGAACATGCCCGGGCAAGGATTCCAGCGGCTTCCCGTGTTCGCTCAAGGCTTCCTGTTCGGCAAACAATCGCTCGATCCGATCTTTCATTTCTCGTGCGGCTTTGTTTGTAAACGTCACCGCCAAGATATTCTCTGGATCGACCCGATGTTTCAGCACTAAATTGGCGATGCGATACGTCAATGCCCTAGTTTTTCCTGAACCCGCGCCAGCGATGACCAGCAACGGACCACAAAAATGCTGGACGGCTTGCCTTTGAGACGGATTAAGATGGCTCAGAAAATCAACAGTCATAAGAGGTACGATCGACTCTATAGATAGGGTATCGTATCTCATCGGCGAACGTTGTGAAAAAAATAGTACGTATCACCGATCCATCGTTTTTAATCTTTCGGTCGCGGCACTTGGAACCTAGGCGATCGCGGTTTTTCTCTCAATTCCTGCCACAGTTGCTCATACTGTTTGGTCATGGCTTCTACCGTGAAATTTGCTAACGCTATTTGTCTGGCTTGTTGACCGATTTGAAGTCTGAGATCGATATCATCACGCGATCGCTTTAACGCCTTTACCAATCCATCCACATCATTTTTTTCAATCAGCCATCCTGTAACACCATCAATCACTGCTTCCGGCATACTTCCAACTCGTGTAGCAATCACTGGACGTGCTGCCAACATCGCTTCCACCATTGCCAGCGGAAACCCCTCAGAGCGGGAAGGCATCGCGACGATATCAAACTGTGAGAGATACGATCGCGGATTGTCTACCCAACCTAAGAGTTGAACCCGATTTTGAATTCCTAAATCGATTGCTAATTGTTCTAAGTTCGATCGCTCTGATCCTTCTCCCAAAATTACAGCGTTAACATTCTCAACTTGTGCGATCGCTTTCAATAAAATCTCATGTGCTTTCATTGCATCTAAGCGTCCGATGCCTCCGACCGTCATTGTTTCTTTGATACTTGACTCTGGCTCTCCCAAATCTGGAACGCCATTTGGAACAGAGATTACAGAGTTTCGTCCAAGCGCGTAGAAGTCTTCCATTCTTTGGGCGCTGGCTTTTCCAACTGCAACATGAGCATCAACCCGCAAAGATAAAAATCGAGTGCGCCAAAGCTCGATCGCATCAGTGGTTCTGAGTGGTAATTGATCAACTCGAATAACTCTCGCAGTTGGAATTATCAACGCTGCGGATAATGCGATCGCACCTGCCCAAGGTGTACAAAGATTGATGTGAATGACATTAGGCTGTAAGCGATTGAATGTCTGCCAATGCGAAAAGAAGTTTTTTTGCAGAATGAACTTTGGACGGTCTTTAGCGATGAAGTCTATTACTGTTTCAGACACACCGATTACAGTCGCGTTCATTGATGTTGTTGCAACGAGATGACCCAAGCTAATTTCTGCACCACCAATGCCTTCAGAATCGGTGTAGACAATGATTTTGGCGGAAGTTTCAGAAGTATCGTTCATTGCATTCAACCGCCCCGGAATGGAATTCGGGGCTAATGGTGCGAAGTCAATTGAAACTGACTGAAGATCTGCAATTTGGTTCTTAGTCCCCTTCAGTGGACTTCGTTCTGTTAGCCCCGAATTCCATTCCGGGGCGGAACAACAACGTGAGCGAAAAGACTTTCGATACTTCTCAAAAATATTCTCAAACATAAGGCACCACCGATCGATAAATTTCCAGATGCGATCGTGCGATCGCTGTCCAATTAAACTGCTGCACGAATTCATAACCTTGTTGCGATAAGCGATCGCGTTCTGCTGGATCTTCAATTAGCGTAGATAGTGCATCAGTCAAAGTATCCGAATCACGCGGCGGAATCTGCTTAACGTGCGGTTCTGTTCCCGTTGCAATCACAGGTAATCGATGCGCCATCAATGCTAGTAATGAGCCACTTTTGAGTGTCACCCCATGATTAAACGGCAAGACTCCAATATCAGCACCCGATAGATAAATCGAAGCAACATCACCCGGAACATACCCCGTCATGTGAACTTTATCTTTGAGGTTTAGATCAGCAATAATCGTTTCTAACTTTGTCCAGTATTGTTTTGCATCTTCTCCACGTAGCGCTAAACTCTCAACACCACCAATCAGAACTAATCGGGCTTGAGAATGTCGATCGACCACATTCCGAAAAGCGGTAAGCAACGTTTCTAAACCTTTTACTGGATGAAGAAAGCCAAAAAATGCGATCGTCATCACATCTCCAGACCAACCACATCGATCGAATAACTTCTGTCTTGCATTCTCACATTCAATCACTTTAATGTTCGCCCCGATCGGGATACGATGAACCTCAGCATCAGGAAGTCGCTCAATCAGTACCTTTTCTGCCTCATCATTTGTCGTAATAATTGCCGCACTCTGAGTGAGCAAAAAACCATCTTCACGATCCCACCATTGATGTCGCTGTCCCCATTGTTTCAAGCTTTCCAAAAGCGGTTTCGGAATCCATTTCGGCTCCCACTCCCACCATCCGTATTCATGCACAGTTGTAATGATTGGTTTATACCAACCTGTCGCACGAAGCAGCAACGGTAAGAGAAAGATTGCTCGATCGAAACCATAAGTTCCCGCTGCGTGTTGAATATGTAAGATGTCAGCTTGCGATCGATGAACTGCTTGAACTAATGCAGGTAAGCTCTTGATGCTCCAATCTTTTACAACACCGAAAACAGTCGGATTATCTTTAGCTGCTTCAAATGTGGTTAGAACAATCGTGTCGATCGACAATTCCGATCGCAATCGTGCCGTATAGTGAGCTACACCACAGCGATCGGGTAAATAAGTTCCAGCAATTAACGCAACTTTAGGCATAGTTGAGATTCTTCTAAAAGTTCAAGGCTCGATCGCACAATTTCTCCCGGTTCAATGTCCAAGCACTCCAAATCATAAGGACATTGAAAGGCATAGCAAGGGTGGCAGGGTGTCGGTCGGCGCAACAATCGAGCAGAACAATCACGCGGTTGCCACTGACACTCAAGCTCAGTCCCAGCAAACATAATCACGCTCGGTGTTCTTGTTGCATCTGCAATGTGCATCGTTGATGTATTGTTGCTTAACATCAATTTTGCATTCGCAATTAAAGCTGCAAGCTCCGGCAAGCTAGTTTTTCCAATCAAATCAATGCAATCATTGCCTAAGATATCTAGAACGATTTTAGCCCGATCGCGATCTTTTTCTACTCCGGTGACAACAATCTTCCAACCTGTGATCTTTGCAAGTTGTTGAGCTGCGATCGCGAATCGTTTCGCGTCATAGTTACGTGATTGGCAACTCGTCCAAGGATTCAGCACAATGTAGGGCTGATCAATCAGTTTGATGTTCGGATGTTGAATCGAAAGAGAGCGATCGTGTACTTCAAACCCAACTGATTCAATCAATCGCAAATTTCGCTCGACTTGGTGCAATTCATCTGGTGCAGCAAAAACTTCATCAGTCAGCATCATTCCGCCCTGCTCCTTCGATTCTCCCAGTCTCAAAGGAATTCCCGCCAAGCAGGACATAAACGCGGCAGGATGGGGAGATTGACTAAAGCTAGTGAAAATAATCACGGCATCAAATCCGCGTAATTTTTCCACTAGCTCCCATTCGCGGGCTGGATCGAATGCCAACCGTCCGAAATCTTGCCAAAGAACGCGCCACGTTAAGACCTCATCCACCCATGGTAATAGTGAAGCAGCGATCGAGCCTCCCGGACTTGCCATCAGCGTCAATTTTGCATCTGGCAAATTCGCTTTAATCGATCGCAAAGCTGGACTGGTCATAATCACATCACCAATATTGTCCAGCCGCATGACTAATAAATTCCTAACCGATGTCCAAGGATGAGATAGCACAGCATTTTTCATTTACGAACATTTTGAGCTTCCAGCAATTCCCTCGCTGCTGCCATCACTCGATCGACAGAAATTTCATCCACGCAAGTTACCCAATCTGCGATCGGACAGTCCCCGCCATACCAACAAGCCTGCACCGTAAAATTCTCAATTCTGCGCTCTGGACAATTCAAATAGCCTTGTAGATTCACATGCGGTTGGGGTTGCCCATAACGCTCAGACCAAGACGGACCAAATAAAGTAATCGTTGGTGTTCCAACTGCGGCGGCAATTCTCGCGGCTCCTGTATCTCCTGCAATCATCAAATCCGCTTGAGACAACATTGCAGCAAGCTCTCTGATTGTTCCTAACTCCCAAAGTTTGGCAGCGGGAATGTTGTCAGCAATGAATGCAGACTGTTCTCGATCGGAACCCACCAAAACCACGATCGACGTTTTCAGTTCTTGCCCAACCTTGATAAAATTTCGCTCATCCCATCGTTTAATCTGCATTCCCGCATCAGGACAAAGCACCACGATCGGACGCGCCAACCCTGCTAATTTTTCTCGTGCAGCCTGGTACTCTTCAGAAGTGAGATAGATTTTAGGAGGCAGTGATTCTGAAATCAATCCTTCTGATTGCAAAATCTCAACGAAACGATCGCTCACTAACTGATTCGGAGGCGGCGATCGCCAAAGATTCGTTACCACTCGATCCGCACGATCGCGAATTAATTCGTCAATGCGATCGTAATTCGTATCAGAAACAATCAAATCGAAAGATTGCTGCGTTAATAATTGCTCGATCGACTGTCTCACAGTACCTTTCTCGGCATAAACCACTCGATCGACCAGCGGATCAGTTTCCAACAAAGAGCCACCTGGTGCAAACGTCAACACAGTTACTTTCGTTTGATGACTGCGTGCCAGTGCTTGAATAGCAGAGAGCGCGATTAAAATATCCCCAATTCCACCCAATAGCTCAATAAATAAGATTCGCTGCATAAAGGTCAATATAACTCACCCTTATCAGCTACCAGATTTTTTGAACTGCTGTCATTCCTCCAGAGATGGAAATTAATCGATCGACGTAACCGTATATCGATCGCGCCCATCTAATTTCGACTGATACAAAGCTTTATCAGCCCGTTCTACTAAATGATGAATCGTGCCGTCAAGTAGCTGAAACTTCGATCGCTCTGCCACGACGCTGGCAATCCCGCAGCTTATTGTGACACAATCATTCACTTTAGAGCTTTCGTGAGGTAAACGGCTTTCTCTCATTTGCTCTAAGATGCGATTTGCAACTCTTTCTGCAACCTCGATCGAGGTTCCCGGCAAGATAACTGCAAACTCCTCACCTCCATATCGTGCGACTAAATCTGATCGCCGCACACTCCGCTTCAAAACCTGCGCCACCTGCATCAAACACTGATCTCCCGCTTGATGCCCGTAAGTATCGTTGTACAACTTGAAAAAATCCACATCGCACAGTAGTAGCGAGACTTCATCCCGCTGCTGAACGGACTTAATCAACTGCTGCTCAAAGTATCGACGATTCGCAATCTGGGTCAGTTCATCCATGTAGGCTAAGCGATGTAAATCTTGCTCGTGAAACAACAAGCAAACTCCAGTTGAAATCGCTAACCCCAGAATCGCCGGAAAAACTGGAATCCACCAGCCTAATAAAAATAACCCATAGCTACTCAGAATCGCTCCTACACTCAGTCCTCCCACTCCGATCGCAGCTTGACCGTAAAAAAATGATTTCTCTGTCCAACTGCCTTGTAGCACCCGCCGACTCAGCAAAATTCCACCGAGCGCCCAAACGACTGCCCAAAGCTTTTCAGCCGCTTCCGGTAGCACCTGAATCAATCTGCGACCATCGATCGCGGCTCCCAACATCTGACTAATTGCATTCGCATGAACAAATACACCCGGTGTTCTGGAAAATTGGTCGGTTTGGCTACTGTCGTAGGGTGTCAGTAGAAAATCATTCGTGCTTTCCGCGATCGAGCCAATTAACACAATGCGATCGCGAACTAATTCCGGCGAAACCGCTCCACTCAGAAACGATCTCAGTGGAATTGTTGTAAATACTTGCTCATCTCCCCGAAAATTCAGCAAGGTCTGATAGCCATTATCATCGGCGCGAATATACCCACCGTCATCACCCCGAAACGCTGTAAATACAGCCCGCCCCAAGCGATAGCTACCTTTCTGCTCTGGAATCGCTTCTAGTTGAATCCCCTGAGCTTCAAGATACATGAGTGACAAGCGTGTTCCCAAGCTCACGTAAGTTTTGCCTTCTGACCTTGCAGAAATTAAATCGCGTCGAATGCGTCCATCGGCATCTTCGACGCGATCGACGATCGCAACTTGACCTTTTTCCGCTAATGTCTTCGGTGGGGGAACCTGCCGACTGCCAAATCGCTTCTGTACCCCAATCAAATTGGGAGTGGTGCGAAACACTTCCTGAAGCTCAGCATTTCCCGGTTCAACAGGCAAGTCGCGATACAAATCCAGCCCGATCACTCTCGGCTTTTCTGCCCGCAGCTTCTTCAAAATTTGCGCCAATGTGCGATCGGGAAGAGGCCAAGCTCCAATTTGACTAATATCCATGTCATCGATCGTGATCACGACGACGCGCGGATCAGTCAATTCAGAAGGACGAACTCGAAAAAACAGATCGAGCATCGCCCACTCTGGAACTTGGAGGACTCCGGTAAAGCTGACTGCGATCGTGGCGAGTGCTGCACTCAGTCCAGTTGTGAGCACTTTCGTCTCAGAATTCCATAACCGTCGTCGCAATCGTTGACGAACACTCGAACTGGGCAGTTTGAACGGCATAACTAGGCTTGCATCGGATAAATGAGAGATTACACAATCCCTGTCTTACAATGCCCATTTCATCATTAGTTCACGATGGGTGCAGGTGTGATTTTCGTCAATCCTGCGGCATCGAGAATCTGTCTCCAGGTTTGCGAGATCGCGGGATCTTGAGGCTGTTGCTGCTTCAAATCTGCGATCGTCGAAATCATGTCATACCAGATTCCACTCGCTCCGTAAGTTGCGGCTTGATCCATTGCGGATTGTTTTTTCAAATTTGTGCTCACTTTGTTTGCAAGTTGAATCCGCTGAATCCAACCACTCGCAAAGGGGCTATCCGGTCGCAATCTGCCACCACACATCAGCACAATTCCCCACTCATAGGACTGATTCGCTGCTAGAGACGGCACAGATTTGGGTAAGGTCAATCGCAGAATTCCGCCCTGCTGCGGAACTGTCAGTAGCTGTCGATAGTGAACTTGCCCTTTCGCATTTTTAATGCTGAAAAATGCCTTCTGAGCAGAACTGGGTGGAACATACATTAGAAAGGTAGGATGCTCCGAGGTCGTTAAACCATAGTTCGAGTTCGCAGGCGTGACCAGAACAATTTGAGGAGTATCGCGACTAGTTGAAGTGGCACATGCAATATCTCCACGAGAAGCACCGCCTTTTGTTTCAACAGGTGCACCACCTTCAGGAGGTTCAAATCTGACTTGAGGAGTGGCTTGAGTGCGCGATCCTACAAGGCTAGTCGAAACCAGAGCGATCGCAATCGATCGAGCTACCCAACGCTGTACCGAATTCAGTCTCATCATTTGTCAAATGCTAGTAAGGAGCGCACTTTAAATCATTCCCTGCGCTTTTACTTAGATTCACACAGTTCTGATTGAATTCAGACTAGAAATCGACGGAATTTCTAAATTTTTACAATTCAGTAAGCTATATAAAATTATGACGAAATTAGCGTAGGTTATTCTTTTCAGTTCCCTATAGAAATCCTGCTAAATCTAGCTTTCCAGCCTTTGGACTAAGTGCTAATTTCCGTCTCCTTAAAAACCGAATCCGTATTGGCGCGAATCTTTTTTGCGATTTTGATATGTTTTGATTGCGAATGAGATTAAAGAATTTTGCTTACTGCTTTTACCGCTCGCACTTTGAATCATGGCTACCTTTAATTTCACTTACGCTCCGGGTACAACCCTTCAGCAAATGATCGGGTTTGAGATGGCAGGTCGCATCTGGGATGCTTATCTCACTGATCCGATTACAGTGAACATTTACGTCGGCGTTTCTAGCAGTTTGCCTGGAAATGCGATCGGGGGTGCGTTACCTGGAATTCGAGCCGCTCAACAGTATCTTTCTGTCGTTAATGCCTTGACAAACGATGTCGTTTCTAATGATGATCGGATTGCAACCTCAACTTTGCAAATGGGAGCGGTCTATCATGCTTGGTTTGATGCGTTTGACCCAACAACTGGGATAAACGACAAACTGCGCCGACCGCAGCGCTCAATATGACTCGTGCCAATGCGAAGGCACTGAATCTCCTCTCATCTTCGAGTGAACTTGATGGTGTCATTCTGTTTGGTGGACTGCAAGGATCGAGCTTCCGCTGGAGCTATGATTACACCCGCAGTAGTCCTGCTCCAGCCAACACGCTAGATTTTCTCAGCACTGCAATGCACGAAATCGCCCACGTTCTGGGCTTCGTCAGTGGGGTCGATAAACCGGGTTGGCTCAGTAGCGTTTCTGCTGATATAGTCGCTAGTGTCGAGTATAAATCTAGCCTATTTGATCGAGTGACTTACACAACACCACTGGATTTGTTTCGTTACTCGACCATGGGTCAAGGTAGGAACGATCTCTCTTATGGTTCAAGAGGAGGCAGTAAATTCTTCTCGATCGACGGCAAAACCTCGCTGGTAGAATTCTCCACCGGAGCGGAGCAGAGTTTAGGCGGCGATGGATTTCAGGCAAGTCACTGGAAAAATACCAACACTCGGATTGGACTGATGGCTCCAGCACTCCGCCTTGAAGAACGGTCTTGGCTGAGCAATATCGATTTACGAGCAATAGATGTGAGCGGCTGGAACGTTCAATCGAATCCAACGATCAACTTATCAACGCTGAGAAGTCAATCAGAGGCAGCCTTAGCTCAACGGATTGGGGTAACAACAACTTGGCTGAATCAGAATGTCAGTGCAGCAGAAGGGCGCTTAGTCGCGAATCGCGTGGAGGATGTTGATCGCATGATTCAGGATAGCCAAATCTATCCTTGGACTTCAAGACCGACTGGAACTCCTCCTCCTCCTGTTTCTCGTCTAGCCGTGGATCTGATGCAGCAGCGGGTTGTTTATAGCAATTTTGAAACATTAGACGAAGTTGCGTCTGTGGCGAAGCCGTCTACTTTAGGGAGAGCAGAAGCAGCACAGTTCGATTGGTCTAGAAATGTTCCGATTGTAAGTTCGGCGCTGAGAATCAACCTGCCCTCGTTCTCGGTTGACCTGAGTGCGATCGCACCTCGAACTCGTGAAATCGCTGAGATTCGTCGAATCGCTCCTGCGATTTTCCAGAACTGGTTTGAACAACTCGAAAGAATCATCCGTAGATCGCCGAGCAATTCCCCCAGAAATACGCATCAAACAGGTCAGCACTCACGCAAATTTACTGATTTTTCTCAAATGGTCAACTGGACAGACTTTTAGGTGAATCATCGCCAGCAGGTGAGGGCATCTTGAGAGCAAACTGATGTCTTGCAGAAACAAGTTCGCTTGTTCTTTGCAGGACATTTAGTGTTCTTAGATGAGGCTAAAGTGAGTTTTATGCCTGTGCTCAAAATTCTACGATCGCGTCCGATTCAGCGAACGGTTTTGACAGCATCGCTGTGTCTGTCTAGTTCGATCGCACAAGCCCAAGTCATTCCCGATAGTAGTGTGGGTACGATCGGGAATATCAGGGGCAATACTGCGGATATTACAGGCGGAACACAGCAGGGGGCGAATCTTTTTCACAGTTTTAGTGAATTTTCACTTACGCCTGCGATGGTGGATTCAGCGCGATTTAATCACGACACCAGCATCGCGAATATTATCACAAGGGTCACAGGTGGATCGGTTTCTCGGATTGATGGATTGATTCAAGCCAATGGAAACGCAAATTTGATCTTTCTCAATCCGAATGGAATCATTTCTGGTGAACAAGCGGCTTTGAATATTGGTGGGTCGTTCATCGCAAGTACTGCCGATCGATTAAAGTTTGGCGATGGAACGGAATTTGAGACGCGATCAACGACACCTCCTTTACTGACAATCAGTCAGCCGATCGGATTACAGTACGGCGCAACTCCTGGCACGATTCGGGTTGAAGGCTCAGGACATTTTATTTTCGTCAATCCTGATCCGTTTGAAATTGTGAGAGCCTTTCGCCCCGTCGGATTAGGGGTAGGAACTGGGAAAACTCTGGCGCTCATGGGTGGGCGTGTGGAATTGCAGGGCGGCAATCTCACAGCCGAACAGGGACAGATTGAAATCGGCGCGATCGCAGATTCGACCGTGAATTTGGCTCCAACTTCGTCGGGTTGGGCGTTTACTTATCCAATGAATGCAGCGTTTCAAGAGGTTGTGTTGGCTCAAGGTTCATCTGCGGATGTGAGTGGAACGAGCGGCGGAAGAGTTCGAGTGCAAGCGCGAGATGTGCAAATTTTAGAGGGTTCGACGCTGATGGCATTGACTCTGGGGGGTGGAACTGGAGGAGTTATTCAAATTAATGCTTCGGAATCGGTGACACTGCGGGGTGAATTTGTCTTTCAGGATTTTCCGTATTTTCCGAGTAGCTTGCTGAGCGAGGTGAATCTGGGGGCAAGCGAACAAGGCGGCGATATTGCTGTAAAAACGGGGCGATTTTTGGCAAGGGAAGGAACTAAGATTTCGAGCAGTACCACTGGAGCGGGAAAGGGGGGACTGATTTCGATCGAAGCCAATACGATCGAGATTGAAGGCGATTCTCCGAATTTTGGTTCGACCTTACTTTCTGCGGGTTCGACGGGCGGGGAGACGGGCGGAGATGGGGGACTCGTCAAGCTAAATGCAGATACGATTCGATTTGCAAATAGTGGCGCAATTATCTCAACGACTAATGGGTCAGGTGCAGCGGGTTCCGTTGAGATGACAGCGAGAGTGCTTGACTTTGCTGGCGGGTCAACGTTTGGGGCGAGTGGAATTTCCGTCGAAACGTTTCCAGGGAGTACGGGGCGGGGTGAAAATGTATCGATCGTGGCAGATAAATTTCGACTCACAGATGGCGCTTCGGTGCGATCGTTAACGTGTGGAAGCGGTGGTGCTGGAGTGCTCACGCTGAATGTGAATCAATTGCAACTTTCAGACAACGCTTCGCTATTATCAGATACTTTTGGAAGCGGTGATGCTGGAACGCTCACGCTAAACGTGAATCGGCTGTTGTTAACGAGTCAGGGGTACATTTCAACGGCGACTTCTGGAGCGGGAGATGCTGGAAATCTGACTCTCACCGCGAGAGAGATCGAATTGCGGGGATCAGACGCACCATTTCCTACTGGAATTTTTTCGGCAGTGAATCCGGGCGGCACGGGAGCGGGAGGAATTCTGTCGATCGACACTCAACGCCTCAGCGTCTTGAATGGAGCGCAGATTGCAGCCGATACCCTTGGCAGTGGAAATGCACAAAGTTTGAGCATTACGGCGCGAGAAATTGAACTGGCGGGATCTCTTCCTCAACGTCGAAGCGGGATTTTTGCGGGTGCGCTCATCGGCACAGGTGCGGGAGGCAATATTTCTGTGAAGAGCGATCGTTTAGCGATCCTTAATGGTGCGACGATCAGTGTGAGTAACTTTGCAAGTCAGAACCAGGTTCCTCCGGGACAAGGTGCGGCGGGAAGTATTGATATTGAAGCGAATTCGATTCGCTTCAACAATGGCAGTATCAATGCTTCGACGGTGACTGGAGGCAGAGGAAACATTGAACTGCGATCGCAAACGTTAACATTACTCAATCAGAGTTTGATTTCAACGAATTCACAGGGAAATGAACCGGGTGGGAACATTGTGCTAAACACTGATTTCTTGATTGGATTTCGGAATAGTGACATTACTGCAAATGCGATCGATGCACGAGGTGGAAAAGTAACGGTGAATGCTCAGAGCCTTTTTGGAATTGCAGCCCGCGATCAATTAACAGATGAGAGTGATATTACTGCTAGTTCCGAATTAGGCGTTGAATTTAACGGTGTTGTGCAGATTAATACACCCGATGTTGATCCAACTCGCGGATTGGTGAAATTGCCTGAAAGTGTGAGTAATTCTCAGCAAATCGCTGCAAGTTGCAATCAATCTCAGGGAAATCAGTTTGTGATAACAGGGCGTGGAGGATTGCCAGAAGATGCGGGTCAACCGTTGCGCGGGGGAACGGTTTGGGAGGATTTAAGAACACCGACTGCTGAAAAGATTAATTGATCTCCGATCGCGCAAATTCCAGAGAGTCCAGAGGCGCAGGGTTGGATTGTTCGCCCAGATGGTCAAGTCGCGCTAGTCGCGGCTCGACCCGTCCAAACTCAGTTAGTCAATTGTGCAGTACAACGCTAGGGGAAGGGTTTAATGAAACGGATTACACGATTGAAATATTGGCTGAAATCACGGTTTGCAAAGCTCTGTTTGTTAGTACTAGCTTGTAGCTTGATTGTAGTGTTTCAGCCGATGATTGCGACAGCATCAGTACGATCGCAAGCAATTCAACTGTATGAAGCAGGACGATTTCAAGCTGCGATCGCGCTTTGGCAACAATCCATCCGAACCTATGAACAGCAGAACGATCGCGTTAATCAAGCGTTGAGTCTGAACTATTTAGCTTTAGCTTGGCAAGAATTAGGAGATTTGAAACAGGCAAATCAAGCAATTTCTGAAAGTTTAGAATTGCTCGATCGTACAAACAATTCATCGGTACGAGCACGCGCATTGAACACTCAAGGTAAGTTATTTTTAGCATTGGGACAGCCTGAAAAAGCTACCTCCGCTTGGCAAGCAGCGGAGGTAGCTTATCGGCAAAGTGGGGATGAATTAGGTGCGATCGGGAGCCAAATCAATCAAGCGCAAGCGCTACAGACTCAGGGATTGTTGCGGCGATCGCAATTGATTTTAGAATCAGTCACTCAACAGTTACAAAAGCAACCTGCTTCAAGTCTCAAGCTTGCAGCCGTGAGAAATTTAGGCATCGTGTGGCAAGTAACTGGACAGTTCGACAAGGCGAAAACGACCTTAGAGAAAAGTGTAGAAATTGCGAAACAGCTAAATGATCGAGAAGAAGTTAGTGTTTCGCTGTTTAATCTTGCAAATGTTTTGCGATCGATGGGTGAATTAGACTCAGCACTCAAGCAATATGCTGAGGCAGCAAAGCTTGCAAGCCTGCCGCAAACTCGATTAGGAATTCAAGTCAATCAATTTAGTACATTGCTTAAACTTCAGAATTGGCAGCAAGCAAGAGAAGTCTTTGAACAATCAAAATTAGAATTGAAAAACCTATCGCCGAGCAGACAATCGATTTATGCAAGAGTCAATTTGTCGAATCATGCAATGAAAAATTTACAGCAGTTTTCCAATCAGGAAATTGCGGAAGAATTAGCGATCGCGGTTCAAGATGCCCGGACGATTCAAGATTTTAGAGGTGAATCTTATGCGATCGGGCAGTTGGGACAGCTTTATGAACAAACTCAACAGTTGCAAGATGCCCAAAAACTGACTGAGCAAGCCTTGTCGCTATCTTATCGGATTGATGCAAGTGATATCGCGTATCGGTGGCAATGGCAGCTTGGACGATTGTTTCGACAGCAAGGCGATCGAGAAAAAGCGATCTCTGCTTACCAAGAATCGGTTCGATTGTTGAAATCGTTGAGAGCCGATTTAGTAGCAACCAGCCCAGATGTACAGTTTTCATTCCGCGAGGCGGTTGAACCTGTGTATCGAGAATTTGTCAGTTTGTTAGTCGATCAGCCGAATCAGAAAGATTTGCAAACAGCACGAGAAACGATCGAGGCGCTTCAACTCGCAGAACTCGAAAACTTTTTGCGATCGGCATGTCTCGAAGCGAAAACGACACAGATCGATCAAATTGATGCCAGTGCAGCGGTGATTTATCCGATCATTTTGCCCGATCGCTTAACGGTGATTGCTTCTCTACCAGGTCGATCGCTTTCGGTACATCATACGAAATTACCAAAAGATGATGTCGAGAAAACACTAGAGAAAATGCTGGAGTCGCTGAACCCAGTCTATCCGGATGAAGAGAGATTGCAGATTTCTCAACAAATCTATCAATGGCTTATTCAACCGATCGCGCAAGAATTAGAACAAAATCAGATCAAAACATTGACATTTGTTTTAGATGGAACATTGAGGAACATTCCGATTACAGCGTTATACGATGGAGAACACTATCTGATTGAGAAATATAGCGTCGCGATTACGCCCGGACTTCAGCTAGTTGAACCACGATCGCTAAGTCAATCACAACGGCTCAATGCTTTAGTGGGCGGAATTACCGAAGAACGACAAGGATTTAGTTCGCTGCCGGGAGTAGCAAGAGAAGCGACTCAGATTGCGAGTAAGTTGAATACGCAGATTTTTCTCGATCGCAAGTTCACAAAACAAAATCTGCAAGAGAGCATTCAGGAAACGCAATTTCCTCTGATTCACTTAGCGACACATGGGCAATTTAGCTCGAAACTGAGTGATACTTTCTTACTGATGTGGGACGATCGACTGACGATCGAAGGACTGCGGAATCTGCTCAAATCACGATCCAACAAAACCCCGATCGAACTCTTAGTTCTCAGTGCCTGTGACACCGCAGAAGGGGATCAACGGGCAACCCTGGGATTGGCAGGTTTGGCGGTACGATCCGGAGCGCGGAGTACCTTAGCAACGCTGTGGGCAGTGAATGACAATTCAACAGCGGAATTGATGACGGAATTTTATCGATCGTTGTCTCAGCAGAATATGAGTAAAGCGGAATCGTTGAGGCAGGCACAATTGAAGCTGTTGAAAGATCCGAGTTATCAGCACCCCTACTACTGGTCACCGTTTATTTTGATTGGGAATTGGTTGTAGGAATGATCATCCCCAAAAACCCGGTCGAATCTGTCCTACAATCGCTACAATCAAGGATGCCGAATTAATCAGACTGTATGGATACTGCCTCGCTCAAACGAGATGTCGAATTGCTCACGTCGCGCCTGGGTAAAACCCAGGACTATCTTTGACGTTCCTGCTCTGACCGCAAAAATTCAAGACTTAGAGCAAGTTGCTTCTCAGCCTGATTTCTGGGACAACCAAACGAACGCCCAAAGCGTCTTACAAGAGTTGAACGAGTACAAATCCCACCTCGAACAATTCGATCGCTGGAAATCCGACCTCTCAGATGCAGAAGCGACGATCGAGCTTCTCGAACTCGAAGACGATCAATCATTGCTTGAAGAAGCCGAAGCCAAAACTGCACAACTCAAGCGCGACTTAGATCAGTGGGAACTTCAGCAAATGCTATCGGGAACCTACGACAGCAAAGGTGCCATTCTGACCATCAACGCGGGTGCAGGTGGAACCGATGCCCAAGACTGGGCGGAAATGTTATTGCGAATGTATACGCGCTGGAGCGAATCACACGGCTATAAAGTGCATCTGATGGAAATCTCCGAGGGTGATGAAGCGGGAATTAAGTCTGCCACTCTAGAAGTCGATGGACGCTATGCTTACGGCTATCTCAAAGTTGAGAAGGGCACTCATCGATTGGTGAGGATCTCCCCATTCAACGCGAACGATAAGCGGCAAACCAGTTTTGCGGGTGTAGAAGTGATGCCGATGATTGATTTGTCGGTACACCTGGACATTCCTGAAAAAGACCTGGAAATTACAACCTCACGCGCAGGTGGAAAAGGCGGGCAAAACGTCAACAAAGTTGAAACAGCAGTGCGAATTGTGCATAAGCCAACTGGAATTGCCGTTCGATGTACCGAAGAGCGATCGCAGCTTCAGAACAAAGAAAAAGCCCTTGCGATTCTCAAAGCAAAGTTATTGATTATTGCTGAAGAACAACGCGCCAAAGAGATTGCCGAAATTAGAGGCGATATCGTGGAAGCGGCTTGGGGAATGCAAATTCGTAACTATGTATTTCATCCCTATCAGATGGTGAAAGATCTGCGAACCAATGTGGAAACAACTGCGGTACAAGATGTGATGAATGGTGAAATTGATTCGTTCATTGAGGCTTGTTTGCGGCAGGAAAATCAATTAGTAGAAGTGTAGTCCGATTCAAGGTTGGTAGAATGCTGCCAACCTTTTACACGCCTAATCTTGTTACATAGCCTAACGTCAATGCAATCCAGCCGATGAGTGCTCCGCCAACAACTAACCAAGCAGCACCGACTCGAAATCGAAGCGCTAACACAGCACTAATAAGTGCGATCGCAATTGCCAAAAGATCAACATAAGGCACGGTTGATTTCCCCAATGTCGCGATCGCTAATTGCACGGTGACTGCCGCCATCAGCGCGATCGCACTCGCGTTCACTGCATCGAGAAAAGCAGAAGTCCATTTCGATTGACGTAATCGCGGAATCAACGGATTTAGGGCAAATACAAACATAAACGACGGTAGAAAAATTCCAATTGTTGCCACGATCGCACCCGGAACTCCTGCGATTACAAACCCAATAAATGCAGCAGTTGAAAGGATCGGTCCGGGTGTAAATTGACCGATTGCGATCGCATCTAATAACTGTTGTTGTGTTAACCACCGATGACCTTCTACAAATTCACCTTGCAGAAATGACAACAACACATAACCGCCACCGAACAAAATGCTGCCAATCTTCAGAAACGACCAGCCCAATTTCCAGAGTGAAACTTCAATTGCTGCAACCGTCGCCGCAGTTGCTTTCAGAGCACTTCCGGTCACAATACTAGCAATCAGAATGTTTGCTTCTTCCTTAGTTTGTTTGCCTCGATCGGGAAGTTGTAACCAAAGCATTCCAAGCACTCCCCCGATCAGCAATGCCAGGATTTCGTTGACCTGACCCAGCAAAACCAGAAGCGCAACCGCGATCGCAATCACAAATAACTTACGGGTTTTAATCGCTTTCTTCCCTAACCGCCAAAGTGCATCAACCACGATCGCCAATACCGCTGGCTTAATGCCGTACAACAGAAATGCAAACTGTGGTACTGTTCCAAAGGCAACATAGAGCCAAGCGAATCCAGTCGTGATTAGGATTGCTGGAACAATGAATGCAACGCCCGCAACCACTAGCCCAAAGAATCCTGCATAGACATAACCGATATGAATCGCCAGTTCGGTCGAGTTCGGACCAGGAATCAAATTAGTTGCGCCGAGTAAATCCAGAAACTGATCGCGTGAAAGCCATTGTCGCTTTTTCACGACTTCGTCTTCCATCATGGCAATGTGTGCGTTTGGACCGCCAAAGCCAATCACACCCAGCTTGAAGAACAAAGCAGCAATTTGTTTTAATCGATCATTGAGCGATCGCGAAGACGGATTTTCCATAAAGAGACTTCATTGGAATCTTCTCATTGAAGCGCAGAAACAGAAGAAAGCTTGGTATTGAGCAAGACTTGATTTTTATCACGCCCTCATGATAGTGTGCACTGATCATCAAGTACAGTAAGTTGATAAGCTAATTCACTCCATCGCTCTGTCAGTTATGCGTGTTGTTCTTCAGCGAGTTCGTTCTTCTCAAGTGATGGTAGATGGAGCAGTGATTGGAAAAATCGATCGCGGCTTAAATCTCTTAGTTGGAATTGCCCAAACCGATACCGAAGCAGAACTCGACTGGATGGCAAAAAAATGCTTAGAATTGCGAGTTTTTTCAAGTGATGGCAGATTCGATCAATCTGTTCAAGATATCAATGGCAAAATTCTCGTCGTGAGTCAATTTACGCTTTACGGAGACTGTCGCAAAGGACGCAGACCATCATTTGATCAAGCGGCAGCACCCGATCAAGCTGAACAACTCTATGACCAGTTTGTTGAAAAACTGCGTGTCAGTGGATTGAAGATCGAAACCGGAAAATTTGGGGCGATGATGCAGGTATCGATTGAGAATGATGGACCTGTTACACTCATCTTAGAACGCTAACGATTCTGAAGGCTCTGATACTCCTGCTGAGCTTCTAATAGTGTTGAATAGGGGATTGCTCCCTGATTGTATAAGACTCGCAGCCGCTCATATCGAAGCTTCGCAATCTGCGCTTGACCTTTGGGCGTGGATTGGCGCGATCGCCAAACACGACGATCGCACTTTCTCTTAAACTTCGACCAATTGACTCGCAGAAACAACGGTCTGCCGCGCCCATTCATCCGCCGCTAAGATCTCTTCTAAGCTTGGAGTCGATCGATTTTGAGTCGTATAGCGATCGCAGGTTTCTTCAATCAAACGCGGAATATCAAGAAATTGAATCTTTTCTTCTAAAAAGAGCGCGACCGCTTGTTCGTTCGCTGCATTCAGCACCGCAGGCATACAGCCCCCCGCTCGTCCTGCTGCATACGCTAACTTCATGCAAGGATATTTTGCGTGATCCGGCTCTCGAAACGTCAGCGTTCCCAACTTCACTAGATCCAATCGTTCCCAGGTCGTTGGAACGCGATCGGGATAAGACAACGAATACAACAAGGGAAGCCGCATATCTGCCCATCCCAACTGCGCCAATACAGAAGTATCTTGCAGTTCGATCAGCGAGTGAATAATGCTCTGCGGATGAATCACAATTTCAATATCGTCGTAGTCTACTCCAAATAAATAATGTGCCTCGATTACTTCTAACCCTTTGTTCATCAGAGTAGCAGAATCGATCGTAATCTTGCGTCCCATTGTCCAATTCGGATGTTTCAGCGCGTCTGCAACCGTCACCGTTGCCAATTGCTCCACGGGCAAATCTCGGAACGACCCCCCTGAAGCGGTGAGAATGATCTTTTTCAATCCGCCTTCTGGAACGCCTTGCAAGCATTGAAAAATCGCAGAATGTTCCGAATCCGCCGGAAGCATTTTCACGCCATGTTTTTGCATCAATGGCAGCACCACAGGCGCACCCGCAATAATCGTTTCTTTATTGGCTAAAGCGATATTTTTCTTTGCTTCGATCGCTGCCAGAGTGGGCAGCAATCCCGCGCAGCCAACAATTCCACTGACCACGGATTCTGCATCGCCGTATCGAGCGACCTCGACGATACCTGCTTCACCAGAGAGAATAATCGGTTGTGGATTGAGATCTGCGATCGCTTCCTTCAACTCTGCCAGTTTAGCCTCTTCACAAATCGCCACAATTTCCGGTCGAAACCTGCGAATCTGCTGCGCGAATAGCTCGACATTGCGTCCTGCTGCCATGCCAACAATGCGGAACTGATCTGGATGCTCAGCTACAATATCAAGGGTTTGTGTCCCGATTGATCCAGTTGAGCCAAGAAGGGTGATTGCTTTCACGGGTTATTTGTTTGACACTTCACCTCATATCTTACGAGGAACCGGGGATCAACGGAATTTCCTAAACTACCACTCCGACAGAAAACCGGATTGATATTGTCCATCCGTAGCAAGATTAGCAAGTCGAAGACCAAGCGAAAAAACCGGGTGCATTTGCTCAAATTTCGCTCTACAAGCTGACTCCACGATTTATAGCCATCCGAATTGATCCGTGAAATCCAAGCATTCTGCCCTCACCCTAAATTCCTATCCTCAAAGCAGGGCTAGTTTATCGATAGGAAAAAAGCAGAATGAAGCAGTCGTGACTTTCTAAGTGACCAGATGAACCTAATTGAGCATCTGAAACAAATACGCAATTTTCATAGGCAGCCGCACAATTAAGAGGACGTTTGAGAAGTAGCAGATTATGCCAGTCTCCGTAGGAGTGTACGGAGAGATGTGGTGTAGATGAATGCTTCCGAAGTTTCAGGTAAATATGCGTAGTCTTTACTCAACCGTCGATAGCGCCCAAGCCAACCATAAGTTCGTTCTACTACCCAACGGCGCGGAATCACTTTGAAACTGCGGTCAATCGGCGCAGGTTCGACACCTGGCATCGTAATGCGACGACGTGATCCAGCATTGGGATGTTGAACACGCTGCACGCTCCAACCCAACTGCTCTTTGACCCAACTGACAAACGTGGTGCGATAGCCCCCATCGACGCACAAATGCCGTAAGCAGGGAAATTGAGCTTGAATCCCCTGGAGCAGTTGCTTCGCACCTTCTTGGTCGGCTGTGTTCGCTGCCAGTACCTTGACTTTCAGGACAAATTCTTGCGTATCGACCAGCAAATGACGCTTGCGCCCTTTCACCTTTTTGCCACCGTCATAGCCCCGTTCTGTCCCGCCGACTTCAGTAGTTTTAATCGACTGAGCATCAATGATGCCAGCACTGGGTGTGGTTGCTCGTCCCAATGCTTGACGCACTTGTTCACGAATCGTTTTAAGCATGATTTCCCACACACCCGCAATCCGCCAAGTGCGAAAGTAATAATACACCGTTTGCCAGGGTGGAAACTCATGCGGCACTAAGCGCCAGGCACAGCCACTGCGTTGAATATAGAAGATCGCGTTAATGATTTCGCGCATATTCCTAAAACGCGGACGACCACCCGGTTGAACTGCTGGAATCAATGGTTTGAGAATAATCCACTCAACATCAGTGATATCAGTAGAATAATATTTTCGGTTCATACTGCTATTCTAGCGCGCCGTATAATCCGCTACTTCTCAAACGTCCTCTGAGTTGCAGGCAGTGTGACACGATCGGACGGTCAGGTAAAGATCGCAAAACCTTGCCTACCTTTCACAACTTTTCAGTTGGACATCGGCTGCACATTGAATCTCCAATTCTACGAGCAAGTAACAGAAGAGGGATCACACATCAAATTGAATAACATCCTTACTTCAAGAGGCAGGACTTTGTTGTATCAATAGTGCCCGTCTTTCAGCTTGTTCTAACCTCACCTTGTTCTAACAATGAGAAAGACACAAAAAAGCAGCACCCCACTCAACTAGCAAGGTGCTGCTTTCTCTTTCCTATTAACACCCTGGCGGATAGCTATTTTGACAAGTCGCTACCGACTCACTATCGTCGCCGCAAATGCGTTTCACTACTCAGTTCGGGATGGATGAGTGTGGGTCCACATCGCCATTTCCACCAGGAATACGGTTGGGTTGAGTCTCACTCTCGTGAGAGTTTCAGAACCCAGAAGGCTGCATAGCTCGTTGTCAGTTTTGCGTAGATTGTACTTCAGACACCGGTCATCGGACTCATCTGATTGATTCAGTCGTGGAGGTCAAGCCCTCGGTCTATTAGTACGGCTCGGCTGCATGTGTTACCACACTTCCACCTACCGCCTATCAACGGGTGTTCTCCCCGTGACCTTACTGGGTTAACCCCATGAGAGTACTCATCTTGAGGTGGGCTTCCCACTTAGATGCTTTCAGCGGTTATCCACTCCGCACTTGGCTACCCAGCGTCTACCGTTGGCACGATAACTGGTACACCAGCGGTGCGTTCTTCCCGGTCCTCTCGTACTAAGGAAGAATCCTCTCAATACTCTTGCGCCTGCACCGGATATGGACCGAACTGTCTCACGACGTTCTGAACCCAGCTCACGTACCGCTTTAATGGGCGAACAGCCCAACCCTTGGGACGTACTACCGCCCCAGGTTGCGATGAGCCGACATCGAGGTGCCAAACCTCCCCGTCGATGTGAACTCTTGGGGGAGATCAGCCTGTTATCCCTAGAGTAACTTTTATCCGTTTAGCGACGGCGATTCCACGCTCTGCCGTCGGATCACTAAAGCCGACTTTCGTCCCTGCTCGACATGTTCGTCTCACAGTCAAGCTCTCTTGTGCTTTTACACTCTACGGCTGATTTCCAACCAGCCTGAGAGAACCTTTGCGCGCCTCCGTTACCATTTAGGAGGCGACCGCCCCAGTCAAACTGCCCACCTGAAACTGTTCTCGTCCCGGATAACGGGCACAAGTTAGAATTCTAGCCTTAACAGAGTGGTATCTCACCGTTGGCTCCAGATTCCCCACAAGGAATCTCTCATAGCCTCCCACCTATCCTGCGCAGTTAAAGCCCGAACCCAATTCCAGGCTACAGTAAAGCTTCATAGGGTCTTTCTGTCCAGGTGCAGGTAGTCCGTATCTTCACAGACAATCCTATTTCGCCGAGCCTCTCTCCGAGACAGCGCCCAAATCGTTACGCCTTTCGTGCGGGTCGGAACTTACCCGACAAGGAATTTCGCTACCTTAGGACCGTTATAGTTACGGCCGCCGTTCACCGGGGCTTCAGTCGCGAGCTTTAGACCGAAGTCCTGACCCACTTCTTTAACCTTCCGGCACTGGGCAGGCGTCAGCCCCCATACATCGTTTTGCAACTTAGCGGAGACCTGTGTTTTTGGTAAACAGTCGCTTGGGCCTCTTCACTGCGACCACCTTTCAGTGGCACCCCTTCTCCCGAAGTTACGGGGTCATTTTGCCGAGTTCCTTAGAGAGAGTTATCTCGCGCCCTTTAGTTTTCTCAACTATCCTACCTGTGTCGGTTTCGGGTACGGGTGATTCAAATTAACGTGATCCGGGATTTTCTTGGAAGCCTGACATCACACACTTCGGGTCCGTAGACCCTCGTACTCACCACTCAGCTCAAGACGTTTCCGCCGTCTCTCACAGCCTCGTAGGCTTGAACTCCTAACCAACATGGAGCTGTGTTAGCCTTCTCCGTCCCCCGTCACAATTTGAATCGAGTACTGGAATCTTCACCAGTTGTCCATCGACTACGTCTTTCGACCTCGCCTTAGGTCCCGACTCACCCTCCGCGGACGAGCCTTCCGGAGGAACCCTTAGGATTTCAGGGCATTGGATTCTCACCAATGTTTGCGCTACTCAAGCCGACATTCTCACTTCCACTTCGTCCACACCTGCTTGCCGCTGATGCTTCTCACTACAATGGAACGCTCCCCTACCACTTACATAAATGCAAGTCCATAGCTTCGGTAAACACCTTAGCCCCGTTCATTTTCGGCGCAGGAACGCTTGACCAGTGAGCTATTACGCACTCTTTTAAGGATGGCTGCTTCTAGGCAAACCTCCTGGTTGTCTCTGCATTCCCACCTCCTTTATCACTGAGGTGTTATTTGGGGACCTTAGCTGATGGTCTGGGCTGTTTCCCTCTTGACGATGAAGCTTATCCCCCACCGTCTCACTGGCAGTCTGTACCTCTGGTATTCTGAGTTTGACTCGATTTGGTACCGGTCTCCCAGCCCGCACCGAATCAGTGCTTTACCCCCAGAGTGGAACAACTACCGCTGCGCCTCAACACATTTCGGGGAGAACCAGCTAGCTCCCGGTTCGATTGGCATTTCACCCCTAACCACACCTCATCCGCTGATTTTTCAACATCAGTCGGTTCGGACCTCCACTTGGTGTTACCCAAGCTTCATCCTGGACATGGTTAGATCACCGGGGTTCGGGTCTATAAAAACAGATATCACGCCCTCTTCAGACTCGGTTTCCCTTTGACTTCGGCATTCCCGCCTTAATCTACCTGTTCCTATAAGTCGCCGGCTCATTCTTCAACAGGCACACGGTCAGACGTTGAATCGTCCTCCCATTGCTTGTAAGCAGATGGTTTCATGTTCTATTTCACTCCCCTCCCGGGGTTCTTTTCACCGTTCCCTCGCGGTACTAGTTCACTATCGGTCACACAGGAGTATTTAGCCTTATGAGGTGGTCCTCACTGATTCACACGGAATTTCACGTGCTCCATGCTACTCGGGATCCAGCTAGCTCAGTTAATCTTTCAACTACAGGACTTTCACCTTCTCTGGTGTAGCTTCTCACTACTTCGTCTAGACGCTCTGATACACGTTGCTGTCCCACAACCCCAATGGATAAATCCACTGGTTTAGGCTGTTTCCATTTCGCTCGCCGCTACTCCGGAAATCGCGTTTGCTTTCTCTTCCTCCAGCTACTAAGATGTTTCAATTCGCTGGGTTGGCTTGTTCTACCCTATGGATTCAGGTAGCCATGTTTAGGGTTGCCCCATTCGGAAATCTTCGGATCAATGCTCACTTCCAGCTCCCCGAAGCTTATCGTCGGTCGTCACGTCCTTCGTCGCCTCTGTGTGCCTAGGTATCCACCATCTGCCCTTTGTAGCTTGACCACTAAATTGATTGACTCAATTCGCGATTAGTCCAATTACATTGGTGTCTGTGTATTTCTACCTGACAACGTACTATGCAGTTTTCTTGGTTCTTTTTGACTGGGAACAACTCCCAGCAGGCTCTCTATGCGACTAGACGAGTTGCTGACTTGTTCCTGACTCTATAAAAGTTGGTGGAGGTTAGCGGACTCGAACCGCTGACATCCTGCTTGCAAAGCAGGCGCTCTACCAACTGAGCTAAACCCCCATGCGTTAAAACACATCACGCCTGATTGAATGGAGTGGGCCATCCTGGACTCGAACCAGGGACCTCACCCTTATCAGGGGTGCGCTCTAACCACCTGAGCTAATAGCCCACATTTCCCTGAACCGGGATAGTTTAGAAGCACAGCGAAATCAATGGAAAGCTTCGACCGACCTTGAGATGACCAACTTCTGTTTCAGACTAAGCTAAATCAGAAGGGGTAGGTCTCCCTTTAAGGAGGTGATCCAGCCACACCTTCCGGTACGGCTACCTTGTTACGACTTCACCCCAGTCATCAGCCCCACCTTCGGCATCCTCCTCCGCGAACGGTTAGAGTAACGACTTCGGGCGTGACCAACTCCCATGGTGTGACGGGCGGTGTGTACAAGGCCCGGGAACGTATTCACCGCAGTATGCTGACCTGCGATTACTAGCGATTCCGCCTTCATGCAGGCGAGTTGCAGCCTGCAATCTGAACTGAGCGTTGGTTTATGAGATTGGCTTGCTATCGCTAGCTTGCGACTCTTTGTCCAACGCATTGTAGTACGTGTGTAGCCCAAGGCGTAAGGGGCATGCTGACTTGACGTCATCCACACCTTCCTCCGGTTTGTCACCGGCAGTCTCTCTAGAGTGCCCAACTGAATGCTGGCAACTAAAAACGTGGGTTGCGCTCGTTGCGGGACTTAACCCAACATCTCACGACACGAGCTGACGACAGCCATGCACCACCTGTCTCTCGGCTCCCGAAGGCACTCCCTACTTTCACAGGGATTCCGAGGATGTCAAGCCTTGGTAAGGTTCTTCGCGTTGCATCGAATTAAACCACATACTCCACCGCTTGTGCGGGCCCCCGTCAATTCCTTTGAGTTTCACACTTGCGTGCGTACTCCCCAGGCGGACAACTTAACGCGTTGGCTACGGCACGGCTCGGGTCGATACGAACCACACCTAGTTGTCATCGTTTACGGCTAGGACTACAGGGGTATCTAATCCCTTTCGCTCCCCTAGCTTTCGTCCCTCAGTGTCAGTGCAGACCCAGTCACACGCTTTCGCCGCTGGTGTTCTTCCCAATATCTACGCATTTCACCGCTACACTGGGAATTCCTGTAACCCCTATCGCACTCTAGCAGCCCAGTTTCCTCCGCCCGTATGCGGTTAAGCCGCACGCTTTGACAAAAGACTTGAACTGCCACCTACGGACGCTTTACGCCCAATAATTCCGGATAACGCTTGCATCCTCCGTATTACCGCGGCTGCTGGCACGGAGTTAGCCGATGCTGATTCATTAGGTACCGTCATCATTTCTTCCCTAATAAAAGAGGTTTACACTCCAAAAAGCGTCCTCCCTCACGCGGTATTGCTCCGTCAGGCTTGCGCCCATTGCGGAAAATTCCCCACTGCTGCCTCCCGTAGGAGTCTGGACCGTGTCTCAGTTCCAGTGTGCCTGGTCATCCTCTCAGACCAAGTACAGATCGTCGCCTAGGGGTGCCGTTACCACTCCTACTAGCTAATCTGACGCGAGCCAATCTATCGACGATAAATCTTTCACCCCAAAGGGCACATTCGGTATTAGCAGTCGTTTCCAACTGTTGTCCCCAATCGATAGGCATGTTCTCACGCGTTACTCACCCGTCCGCCACTAAAGACCGAAGTCTTCCGTTCGACTTGCATGTGTTAAGCATACCGCCAGCGTTCATCCTGAGCCAGGATCAAACTCTCCATGTTGAAGTTGTTTGTAGCTCGATAATTAGATGTTTATCCGGTTATCCTTCCGGTCTCTACATAAATAGAGACATTTTCTTGACGAAGGCTTTCCTTTCTCTGGCTTCTAAACTATTCTGTTTTATAGGTTCAGGCTGTGGCTTGGAGCGTCGCTTTCGCTTGGCTTGCCTCACCGCTTAATCAATATAGCCTGACCTTTCTGAAGGTGTCAACACCTTTTTTCAAGTTTTTTCTAATTTGGTTCAAAACGTCCTCTGGAACGGCATTTGCGCGACAATGGGCAAGTGAATTTGGTTGATGAGGATAGAGAATCGTGAATTTTCAGAGTGTGATTTCGACGCTGAATGGGTTTTGGGCGGAGCGGGGTTGCTTGGTGGTGCAGCCTTACGATACGGAGAAGGGGGCGGGGACGAAGAGTCCGCATACGTTTTTGAGGGCGATCGGTCCTGAGCCTTGGTCGGTGGCTTATGTGGAGCCGTGTCGTCGTCCGGGGGACGGGCGGTATGGGGAGAATCCGAATCGGGTGCAGCATTATTATCAGTATCAAGTGCTGATTAAGCCGTCGCCTGACAATATTCAGGAGATTTATTTGGAGTCGCTGGAGGCGTTGGGGATTACGCCGGAGGATCATGATATTCGGTTTGTGGAGGATAATTGGGAGGATGCGGCGGTCGGTGCTTGGGGGGTTGGTTGGGAGGTTTGGTTGGATGGGATGGAGGTGACGCAGTTTACTTATTTTCAGCAGTGTGGGGGGATTGATTGTCGTCCGGTGTCGATCGAGATTACGTACGGGCTGGAGCGGTTGACGATGTACCTGCAAGGAGTGAACTCGATTTTTGATATTCAGTGGAATGATGACATTACTTATGGAGATGTGCATCTGCAAGGAGAGATTGAGTGCTCGACGTATAACTTTGAGGCATCGAATCCGGAGTTGCTGTTTACGCTGTTTAAGTTGTATGAGCAGGAGGCGGAACAGTTGATGGGGCGCGGGTTGGTGTTGCCTGCGTATGATCAGGTGCTGAAGTGTTCGCATACGTTTAATTTGCTGGATGCGCGTGGGGTGATTTCGGTGACGGAACGGGCGCGGTATATTGGGCGGGTGCGGAATTTGGCGCGGCAGGTGGCGCAGTTGTATTTGAAACAGCGGGAGGAGTTGGGGTTTCCGTTGTTGAAAGGGGAAAAGGTTGAGGCGGTTTAGGAAGAAAGAGCGATCGCACATTTATATGAAGTGAGAAGTGCGATCGCTCTTTATATTGATGCTGATACAGAATTCGTTAGGCGAATTTTCTCGCTGCGTTTGCGTCTCGCTCCGGAGTGGAGTTCGGTGCTGATCGTGCGAAGTCCGCTGAAGGGGATTAGAGAACGGGTGGAGAGCGATCGTACATTCGTTTTGAAGCAGGAAGGGCGATCGCTCTGATCGTTTCAATAGATAGAGAAGCCTTGTGACATTGAGGCATTCGCAAACGTTTTCACTAGGGTATTTGCTGAACTTCAACGCGCTTCTAGCATTGCCTCAACGGTTAATTCAATATCGCTTGCAATCTGGCGCAATAACTTGGGAGAAATATCACGTCCCTTGTGAAATGGAACTGTGGTTGCTCGTCCATCTTCGTGTCGAAACTGTCTGTGCGAGCCTTTTTGCCGAACTTCTACAAATTCAAGGTTTTCTAGAATCCGAACAACTTCTTGTGGTTTCAGAACGGGAATATTGCTCATCGCTTATCGAACCACGATTTGCTGGATTCCGACAAACTCTGTGCTAAAGGTAACTTGTTCATCTTCCAAAAGCATCTCAATTACTTCCTGTAAGTTCTCTTGTAATTCATCTAAAGTTTCACCTTGAGAATGCGCTCCAGGAAAGCCAGGAACGTAACCTACATATAGATTTGTGTCAGTGTCTCTCTCTACAACGGCAGTAAAGGTTCTCATGTTGCTTCTGATATTTAATGCTCTAATTCTATCTGAAAGCTAGTTTCGCGTAGAGAGTTTGATGAATTGAGCGATCGCACATTTATATGAAGTGAGAAGTGCGATCGCTCTTTATATTGATGCTGATAGAGAATGCGCCAGGTTAATTTTCTCCCTGCGTTTGGGTCTCGCCTCGGAATGGAATTCGGGGCTAATCGTGCGAAGTCCGCTGAAGGGGACTAGAGAACGTGGAAAGAGTAATCGCATATTTACATTGAAGTGGGAAGTGCGATCGCTTTCTTCTCATCGTGCCTGGTGCAGACAAAATTAGACTATTGGAAATCGGGGTAGTTTCGACTCCCTTCAAACATTGACTCTAGTTCCTCAATCGTTGAGAGAATTGCGTCTGTATCTCCATCAGCCACCAGTTCTTTGATGTCTCTAAGACGCTTCAGTACTCCCGCTTTTCCATCTGGCAAAAGCGTACAGAACTGATGCCAATTGTAGAGGTGATATAGGAGATGATACGTCATGCCCACGTCAAGTTGTTTGCTAGGATCACGTAAAAATAATTCTAGATCAACTAACCAGTCGAGCGCGGCTCCAATACCGTCTACATAAGTGTGAAAAATAGCCGTTTCTAGCATTTCTTCCGGTGTAGTGGGATAAGCGCGATGAAATGCCTGTTTTGCTTCGCTCCTCAGATTACGACGTTGCAACAGCGATCGCACAATTTCTAAAGTTTCTTCTCGATGCGAGTTCTCTAATATATGCAGCCTTGCTTTTAGGTCTACGTGTGCCTATCAAGTCAAGAAGAATCACAGCGACAGCTACTAATACTCAGCACTAATCTTTAATGGTACTAAAGCTTGATGCAAAACGCTTGGCTTTGCGTTTAAGTAGATTTCGCGGCGATTGCTCTCGTTGTATCCGACGACGATCGCGCCAACCGATGTACCAAGCTCAGGATACATTTCTTCGGTCATTGCGCCTTCGTCTAAAAAATCAGGAATCCGAATCAAGCCTTTTACCGAGGAGTTACCCAAATCAACAAACACACCAAAGGGAGCATGAAATTCTACTCGTCCCTGAACAAATTGACCGAGTTCGTATTTTGACTTAATTTGATCCCAACTTTGATGATTCATACCGTTTATCGTGGTTTGAGAACTCGTGGAAATTGATTCAAGATGCGAAAGAGACTTTGAGGAATGACGACTTCAATTCGCTCAATTCCATCTTTCTCATCATAACGGTACTCGAATTGCTTGAAATAGCGACCGTAATTCTCTTGATCGATCACAACCTCTAAAATTCCCTCTTGATAGCTTGCATTAAATTCTTCAGCAATACTGCGATCGTTTGACCCTGCAAAGTAGCAGTTGCCATCTGTATAGGGAGGATTGAAAGGAAAATCGCTTGATTGGAACCCTTCACTCAATAATTTTAACGCCTTACCTCTCTGTGGGGCTTTGTAAATGGTAATGAATTCAGATCTTTGCGATTCGGTAGGCAGCATTATTTAGATCGTTGTGGTGTCTGGATAAATAACAACCTGCATACCGGAATGCTGTTCTAAAAGTGGACAGAGGGTTTCATCATTCTGAGTGCAGAGCGCGATCGACTTAATCGAGCAAGGATTAAACTGCTTCATCAATCCCGCAGAGAACAAAGTTTGCCCCATGAGATACATACCTAATCGGCTTGCTTTGGTTTGAATCACAATAATGTCTTTGCCTTCAATCAGTACTTCAGACTGTCGAGCGATTCTGAATTCTTCACCTTGAACAATTACGCCATCTAGTGCCCTTCTTCCACAAGTTGGCGACGGTTGAACTGCAACGAATTCTTCGATTAATGTCCCTCCTACTTGTTGCCAATACCAGCGAGTCATTGGGGTTTCATGTTTGCTCATCGTTTTTCTTGTAGAAGCTTGAAGTGATTTGTGTGACCTCTCAGCTAGTCTGCCCAGAAAAGTGAAGCGTAAGAAAATCAATTAAACTGTCGATCGCATTCCCGTTTCAACCAAAAGCACGATCGACGATACAAAAATCACGCTTGTCGTTAGTAACGTCGCGCTTGTCGTTACTAACATCGCGATTTTTAGGCAAAAATTACGCTTGTCGTTACTAACGTCGCGATTTCTGGGCGAAAATCGAAAACTTACTTAGAAAAATTACGCTTGTCGTTACTAACGTCGCGATTTTTTCAACTTAGCGAACGATTTTTGTATGAACGATCGTAATTCTGCTGAGATAAAAGCGATTGGATACGCATGATTACTCAGCTCCGCTAGAAATCTTCATTGAGAAAATATCAAGTTTTGCGCTTTCTGCTGAACCAAAACAAAGGAGCGGTAAGCCAAGCTAACAGCATTAACTTATAAAAAGGTGCATTTATGCCCCGGCAAAGAAGAACGTCCAGAATTCTGGAAAGAGCTGAGATTCGGATTTCTGGACTTAAAGCAGTTGATCCAGCAATGGATTTCGGAGAGGCGCGGAGTTTGGTGCAAATGAGTGTGCAAATGACACGGATGCGCGATCGAATTGAGAGCTATAACCGCGCTTTGGCAGAAGTCGATTCCTCGAAGAAGGACATTGATGAACTCGAAAAAACCTTGGCGGATCTGACGGACAGAATGTTGATTGGGGTGGCGTTCAAGTATGGCAAAGATAGCCGCGAGTACGAAATGGCGGGCGGAATGCGGAAGAGCGATCGCATTCGGAAGAGCAGTACGGCGCGGATTAAAGCAACGGTAGAAGCAAAGGCTGCTGGCGAAATTCAGCAGAGCGCTTAAGCAGTTCGCAAGCGTTGATAGAGGGCTTTGTCAATTTGGGAATTCTAATCGGCAAGCCCTCTAGAACTCGAATCGTATGACTGCTCAACAGCCCAATTTAGTCAACTTGGCACGACAAGGAGATGGAAAAGCGATCGCGGCTCTGATTAACCGATCGCTGCAACCAAAAGGAATTCTCGCTAAAGTTGTGTTTCAGGATGGATATCTCAAGATCATGCTGGAGGGAGAAACAACGCCCGATCAAGCAGTCTTCGTTTCGTATGTGCAGCAGGGAATTGTAGCGCTTGATATTCCGAATCTGCACACATTGCAAGTGTTTGGAAGGGTGAAAGGGACAACGAAACCGGATTGGACTGAAGTTGTACCGCTGCAAGTTGAAACGGCGATCGCTCAGTCTGAAACATCAGTCGAACCTGTGGAAACAGCGATCGATATCAATGAAGACGCGATCGTATCTCACTTAAATCAAGCGATCGGTTCAGAAACCATTACGTTTTCAGCAGAATTAACGGGCGCTATTCTTAACATCACGGCAAAGACTGATCAGCTTTTAGAAGGGGATACGTTTGCGAAATCGATTCGAGAATCGCTCTTTGGATTGAGCTTGACTGGAATTGAATCGGTACAGCTTTATAAGCAAAAGACGCGGAGCAACGCTCGCTACAAGATTAAAGAATTTACGTTAGTTCAGGAAACATCGTCGATCGCTGAACCTGAGAAAACCGAATCCGTTGAACCGCGAACATCGATAGTAAATTCTGCTCCTCAGATGCGATCGTCTGTGACTCTGGTCGATTCTCGTCCACGGAGACAATCAAATAAAATCGCACAATTTGTTCCACTTGCGATCATCATAATTGTCTTTGTCTTTGTTTCGATCACTCGGTTGCTGAGTGTTCCTCCGTCTGCCGCAGACCTCTGTCGAGCATCATCCATTGAGAAACAGCGCTGTCTTTTGGCTGTGCAAGTTGCTGGAGAGCAGACCATCATCGACGCAAAGAAAGACGCAATCGCCAACACGCAGCAAGCTGAATATCAAGGCTTAGAAGCTGCCAAAACACTAGCATTTGCTGATGCCCAGATTGAATTAGAGGAAAAGCATGAGGGCAATTCAAAACTGCTGTCGTCGATAAAAGTGACTTCAAGCAAATCGGAAGAAGTTTTTCGCGGCGTTTCTCTTGTGGATGTGCAAATCGGAGATCCTAAAACGCCAGAAACGATCGTTTTCCGTAAGGCAGTTGTTTTGCAACATAGCAAACGAGGACTTAGATTACTGAGTGATGCCACGATTCCCAACAATTGGCCCACCCAAGCTTATACCGGAACATCAGAAACAGAAAAGGTGAGTCGATCGCTTAAAGTTCACCAGATTTTTATTGTTCTGGGTGGCAGTATCGTTTTTACGTCGGTTGGTTTGTTCATTGCTAACTTGCTGAATCTAGGCATTCGGATTTTCTCAGTTCAAACATTGTTCCGAACCGCGGTCGTCTTAGGAACAGTCGAAGCAACACTGTTGTTGATTCTGGGAAGGAATTGGATTTTTGGCATTCCGTTTGGCTCAGTCGCACTGTTGATTACTCAAATGATTGTGAAAGACCTAAAAGTTGATTGGGAAGCTGGCTATCGAGTTGTCGCTGCTGGCGTTGGAGTCATTATTATCACGAGAGTCTTACTGAACTGGATGCTGTTTGGGCTGATTTTCTCGATTCTCTGAAGTGCAAGCGCAGTCTTCACCGATTCCTGACTTGAATTCTGAGCGATCGCGCTTTTCGTCCCGTAGAATGCTCTTAATATTTCGTGACGGTGACGCAAGAGGGAGAACATCAATGAATTTAAGTGAAACACTGGAGCCGATCGCGCAATTTTTCCGCTCGTTGAATGTGCCAGAGCCGATCGTGCATTGGGGACATCCCGTGATGATGGGCATCGTCGTGTTTGTGATGGGCGGTTATGCGGCTTGGGCGGGTTGGAAAGGGCGATTAACCGAGGATAAAGAGGCTGCTATCAAGAACCGGGCGGATCATCGGAAGCTGATGCCTTTAGTTGTCTTGTTTGTGACGCTGGGGGCGACGGGCGGGATTTTGTCGCTAGTGATGCAGAAGAAGCCGATTCTCGAAAGTCCACATTTTCTGACTGGGATGGTGGTGTTAGGGCTGCTTTATCTAAATGGAGCAGTTTCGTTGTCGGGATTCGGTGGAAATAAGCCAGGATTGAGACTGTTCCATGCTTATTTGGGGACTGCGATCGCTGGAATTCTCGTAATCCATGCTGTATTTGGGATCAAGCTCGGACTCTCAATCTAGCGACTTTTGCAAATGCTGATTTAGGAGTTGGCTACGGCTGGCTCCTTTTTTATTGGATTGATGAAATCTCTGGGCACTCTAAGTCAGTTTTTGAATGGCTAAGAGTAAAGCATGAGTTCGATCAGCGGGGTTGTTTGGTGTCTGGCTTATATTTTGGGATTGCTTATGACAGCGATTCCGTATGGAAGTGCGATCGTGCTTTTCTGTGGTTTGATTTGTGCGATCGTGCTTCCAAGAATGAAGCCGAAACGAACGATTGCAAAGATCTGGATTGTTGCGGGCTTGATTGGATTCGCAGCAGGATTTTATTTGCAAGTTCGCACACCGCAACCGAGCGCGATCGACATTAGCCAATTCGTTCCGAAAGAAAGGCAAGAAGTAACGGTGTCGGGAATAGTCGAAACGCTTCCGAAATTGACTCGTAGCGGGAATTCACAGATTTGGTTAAATGTGAGCGCGATCAAGGAACAGAAAGCGGATGGAAGGCTTTATGTCACCTTGTCGAAAGTGAATGGACAAGACTTGTATCCGGGGCAAGCGATCGCAATTCAAGGCAATCTCTACAAACCGAAGCCGAAAATGAATCCAGGCGGGTTTGATTTTCAGAAGTACTTGGCGCAAGAAGGTAGCTTTGCGGGATTAAAAGGAACGGCGATTCGATTGCTTGATACGAATCAGAAGCTGAAGTGGGACTGGTGGATGATTCAAAGGGAGATTGTGCGATCGCAAGCCAAACAGTTTGGAGAAGCAGAGGGAGCGCTGATCAGTGCAATGGTGATCGGGGGTCGAGTGGTTGATATTCCGTTCGACATCAAAAATGAGTTTGGTAAGGTTGGTCTATCTCATGCGCTGGCGGCATCTGGCTTTCAAGTGTCATTAATCTTGGGCGTATTACTGACTTTGACGAAACGATTACCAGGAGCAGTGCGGTTTGGAATTGGAGCAATCGGATTGATTGTGTTTATGGGACTGACCGGAATGCAGCCTGCGGTATTTCGAGCGGTCGTAATGGGGTTTGCAGTTCTGTTTGGGATCTTGTTTGAGAGACGAGTTAAACCGTTAAATTCGTTATTGATTGCAGCAATTATTTTGCTAATTGTCAATCCGTTATGGATTTGGAATTTAGGGTTTCAATTTAGCTTTTTGGCAACGTTGGGATTGTTAGTGACGGTTCCTGCGATCGCAAAACGCCTCGATTGGTTGCCGACTCTCATCGTTCCTGCGATCGCAGTTCCGATCGCTGCTCTAATCTGGACACTACCCCTACAACTCTTTGCATTCGGAATGGTTTCGCCATATTGCATTCCAGCAAACGTCGCAGCGACAATCTTTATTTCGTGGATTAGCATCGGGGGAATTGTTAACGCGGGATTGAATCTGATTTCTCCAGCGATCGCAACCTTTACAACGCCGCTTTTGTACTATCCAACTCTTGCGTTGATTCATAGCGTGAAATTTGTTTGTCAATTGCCCGGAAACTCGATCGCAGTGGGTACAATTTCACTCATCTTGATGCTCGTTTTATATGGATTGGTTTGTACACCTTGGATGCTGCCTCGATTTCAAAGGCAATGGTGGGTATTTCTATTAATTGGAATCAATTTAGTATTTGTTCCAGTTTGGTATGTACGATCGAATTTATTACAAGTTACAGCATTATCCGTCGGTCAAACTCCGGTCATGGTGATTCAAGATCATGGACGAGTTGGATTGATTAACGCTGGAGATGTTAACGCCGTGCGCTTCACTGTTCTACCGTTCTTGCAGAAAGAAGGTGTGAATCAGATCGACTGGGCAGTCGCAGTCTCGCCCTCAGATGGATGGGCGACATTATTAGAAGAGATGTCGATCCGATCGCTTTATGATTTCTCCAGTAAGAGAACGTCAGCCGTTTCACTTGAAGCAATACAACAACTGACAGCAAGAAAAGGAAAGCATTTGCCTATTACAGCGAGGCAAACCATTAAAACAGGCGCGATCGAGATTCAATTCCTTAGTACGGAGCCAACGATATTGCAGTTTGGAATTGGTCAACAACGATGGTTATGGCTGAAAGATGTACCGAATGTGAGTCAGCAACAGGCGTTAGGTAGTAATTTGACTGGAAGTGAGATTCTATGGTGGTCGGGGCGGAGACTCCATCCGAAGTTATTAGAACGAATGCAGCCGAAAATTGCGATCGCATCCTCCAGAACGGTTCACGCCGAAACTTTGAAACAATTACAGCTTCGTCAGATCCAGACTTACGAAACTGAGGTGAATGGAGGATTGCAATGGTCGAAGAATCAAGGGTTTAGAACAACTTTGGACGAGGATGAGTCAGAAGGAGCGTTCCTGTAGTATATTGATTAAGACTGTACGCCTGGAGAGGTGGCAGAGCGGTTGAATGCGGCGCACTCGAAATGCGTTTTGGGGCAACTCAACGGGGGTTCGAATCCCCCCCTCTCCGTTCTTAAATTTGAGTCGTTTTTACCATCTGCTGCCAGCGGTGCAGAATGACGCGATCGTATGGCTTCCAGAAGTTTGGTTCTGGAGGGTTTAGCGGCTGTGATTCGATCACGGTCTCTGAAGTGGGGGCGTGTTTCGATGGAGATTGCTTCGGAACGCCTTTAAGAAGCGGCTGGGTTAGCGTTTTCGCGATCGCAACCAGCGTCACCTTATAGAGTCCAGGGCGAAGTAACAGCGCGAAATCACCTTTTAGACTCAGAAAAATCCAGCGAAACATCAACGCATAGTCACCTGCAAGATAGCTTTTGCTCAGTAGATTATTGTAGAAAAGTGTATTTGCCCAACGACGAATCGAGTGGGGTAACTCTGGGTGACGCTGATAAATTCTCGACATAATTAGCTCATAAAAATGTGACATGGTTGCACATTTCGTGGACATGCTGCCGCTATATTGTCGATAACCAATGAGATATTTGGGCACGATCGCGAATTGATATTTCTCAGCGATTCGTAGATATAAATCCCAATCTTCACAAGTTTTTAGCTCAGTATTGTAGTCGCCAACAGCATCGATACAACTGCGGCGAAACATTGCAGTGCTGGCGTTATCAAGGAAATTATAGAACACAAGGATTGCTAAAACATTTCCCTCAACTGCTCCCAATTGTCCGAATGGTGAATACGCTCTGATACTTCCTGATTCAGTTAGATACATCGACCAGGAATAGACCAAACCAACCCATTCATCAGATGCTTCTAGACAACGAACGTGCTTTTCTAAACGTTCTGGATACCAGATATCATCCGCATCGATCGGAGCAATATACTTTCCGCGTGAGTGTTGAATGGCGAGATTTCGAGAAGCTGCAACTCCGGAGTTTTCTTGCTGAACCAATTGAAATCGATCGTCATTCTGAGCATACAATCGCACAATTTCCGCAGTGTGATCGCTCGATCCATCATCAACAACGATCACTTCAAAGTGAGAATAGGTCTGCGCTTGAATTGAATCAAGAGTCTCTGAAATGAATACTTCAGCATTGTAGGCAGCAATCACTACCGAAACTAGCGGATCAGAACTCATTTCCTTTCTCATTCAACACACTGCATCTATTCTGAAGCGAAACCTTTCACTTTGCAATGCTCTCTAATAGGAACAAAATCGAATAACTAGACTTCTAACAAGAGAAAGAGGGCTTCTCTACTATAAGGAGCAGGATATCGAACAATAAAACCGCTACGTTAAAGTGAAGAATTCAGGGAGAACAATCATGGATTTAGAATCACGATCGCGGCGCAATTATAGCTACATGATGTGGATGCTTGGAACTGCATTTATACCAGTGGGCTTAAGCTTTGAGCCTGGAAGCTCTTTACAATTTCTATTTCTTGGAATCGGAATTACTCTATTTCTAATGGGTCATATGATGTTCCGTAGCGCCTGGAAAAACTAGGGCTTTTTCGGAAGTAGCTTTTCTAATGCTTGAAACCAACGAGCCGCCATTTTTTGCTCACCCGACTCGTTTGGATGCAATCCGTCATAGGTATCTTGTTTTACATCAAATTCGCTGAACTGATCAACCAGAATGATTGGACTTTCTTGTGTACTATTTGATCGAACAAATGCAGCAATTTGTTGATTGAACTGTTGTGTTAAAGCCTCTCCACCTGAAGAAGGAATTAACTGAGCGAGTAGAATCTTTAATCGTGGATTTCGTTGGCGCATGACCTGAATCAGTTTCTGCAATTCAGCGATCGTGCTTTCAAAACTCTCCCCACCCAAGACATCATTCGTTCCAAGATGAACCAGCACTATATCTGGTTTTGCGCCTTGCGTCCATCGATCGATTCGTGTCAACACTTCATCGACTCGCCAACCCCAATGTCCTTCATGGTCTTGATCAAAATCAGACTGAGGCGCATTTCCCAGGTAGTGCGATCGAGTTGAACCTACAAAATTGACCTCATACCCTGCGGCTCGAAGTTTAAGCCAGAGCGGGCGACGATAACTGTTGTGATTGCGATCGGCTTGTGTGATCGAATCACCCAGCGGCATGATCCGAACCCCCGTCGGAGCGCTATCAACCGATGCAACAGGCGTACAACCTGACAGCAAAATCAGACTGGTGATGGCACTCCAGAGGACCTGTCTCATAGTCTAAACAGCTTTCGATTTGGGTTTAAGAAAATTGGTAAACCGTCGCCAATTGGCGCGAACCACTTTCCATTGTGCGATCGTATGCAGCACAATAAACGCCAAAAACGTGTAAGACAGCCAGAAATGAGCATTTCGACCGACATCCACCATTGCAGCATTCTGAGGAAACATATCCGGTAAAACGATTCCAAAGAATTTCACGTTATTGGCTCGAAACGAATTCGAGAGCAGAAATCCACTGATCGGAATCGCCCACATGAAGACATACAAGCTCGTGTGCAGGGCGACCGTTCTAAACCAGGCAACCGTGAACTTTGGAAAGCGCTTCGTGTATTTTTTCCACCACACTTGTAAAAGTAGAAAAATCCGCCAAGTGAGAAACGCCATCGAAAGAACGGCGATCGATTTATGAAAGTCATACAGCGATCCGCGATAGGAAACAGATCGATCGAGTTGTGACATGTAAGTTCCGGTCACGAATAGAACCAAATATGCCCAACTCATCCACCAATGCACGGTCATCAATTGCTTGAAAGCACTATTCAATCTAGGTTTGAGTGCATAAACGATAGTCACGGTGTTTCTCTGAAATCTAAAACTTTTGTAAAGTCTAGCCGTTCTAGATCAAGTTTGGGTTGCAAATGAATAAAGTTCGCGATACACGTTTGCAAGATCATTTAATTGGTAGTGGGCATTTAATCCACTGGGATTTGGTAAAACCCAGATCGTTGTATCGAATAGCGGCTTTTCTTGCAGTCCCATCCGTGCCTTCGGTTGTCTAAAGGCAGTTCGATAGGCGCTCACTCCTAACACAGCTAAGAGTTTAGGCTGATATTGTTCGATTTTTTCTGCCAGAACTTGATGACCGATCGATAAATCTTCATTAGTTAATTCATCGGCTCTAGCCGTGGCACGTTCAGCTAGATTCGTCAGACCGAATCCTCGATCGAGCAATGTCCGATCTTCAAACGGCGATAACAATCGTTCTGTGAATCCCGCTAGATGTATCGCTTTCCAGAATCGATTTCCCGGACGTGCGAAGTGATGCCCCACCGCCGCACTATAAAGACTGGGATTGATTCCGCTAAATAAGATTTTGAGATTCGGAGCGATTACATCGGGCAGCGTTGTATTGTAAGCAGCCAAAACTTCTGCTCTAGTCGGTTTGTAGATTGGGAGCATTGAAAGCGAATTAGACAAAATGGCGAACTTCTCTATCCTAGTTCTCCGGTTCCAATCGTCGCACCCGCTGTTCTAATGCTGACATTCGCTCCTCCAAAGAGATATGGTCTGACTCATTCGTAATCGAGTAGCCGATTAATCGATCGACTAACCGCAGCATCCGATCGATATCTTCCCGTTGCTGAAATTGTCGCTCTTGTAACTCTAATTGCCCATTCTGCAAGCCCCGTTGCACCTCTAACATCTGCTCGATTGAGCGCACCACTCGATTGATATCTTCCCGTTGCTGCAACTGGCTCTCTTGCAACTCCCGCTGCACCGCTAACATTTGCTCGATCGTTCTTTGAATTTCTTCTGGTGTCATACCGCATCAAACCTTAATGCCCGTCCGCGAACCTCTTCATTAAATTTGCCACGATCATATACGACTTGACCATTGACGATCGTCACCTGCGCCCATCCGGTCAACTCCCAGCCCTCAAACGGATTCCAGCCGCATTTCGATACAACTTCCTCACGCAATACTAGATGAGAGTGATTCAAATCAACTAATACCAAATCCGCATCGTATCCAGGTTCGATCAAGCCCTTGTTTGGAATTCGATACGCCTTCGCGACCGCAGTAGACATCCAGTGAGAAACTTGTGCAACGGTACAACGACCTTGAACGGCTTGCGTCAACATCACGGCTAGAGAAGTCTCAACTCCGGGCATTCCAGAAGGGGAGTTTGGGTAGCCTTTGGTTTTTTCTTCCAAAGTATGGGGCGCGTGGTCGGTAGCGATGAAATCGATCGCGCCATTTCGCAACGCCTCCCAAAGCACTTCATTATCGTGCGCCGATCGAATGGGTGGATTCATCTGCACCAACGTTCCGAGTTTTTCGTACGCACTGGTATTTAGCACCAAATGTTGAGGAGTGACTTCGCACGTTACCCATTCCGGTTTCTCCCGCATCATCAATTCCGCTTCTTCTGCGGTAGACATGTGCAAAATGTGAAGGCGGCGGCGGTATTTCTTTGACAGTTTCAGAGCCAGTTCAGTTGCATTTAGAGCGGCTTGATTGTCCTGAATCACGGAATGAATTGCGGGATCGGTCACATCCGCATATTGAGCGCGTCTTTCCCGAATGCGGGCTTGGTCTTCGGCATGAACAGCAATTAAGCGATCGCCTTTTGAAAAAATCGCATCTAACGCCGTTTCTTCATCGACCAACAAATCACCGTGCATCGATCCCATGAAAATCTTGATGCCACAAACTGGATTCGCCGTGAGTAAGTCTTCTTGATTTGCAGGAGTCGCCCCGATAAAAAAGCCGTAATTGACCAAAGATTTTTCTGCACCCCGGTTTAACTTGTCATTGAGTGCCTCTTGAGTGATTGTGAGCGGTCGAGTGTTTGGCATTTCCAAGAACGAAGTGACCCCACCCCGTGCACAGGCATGACTCGCAGTAGACAAATCCTCTTTATACTCAAGTCCAGGTTCACGAAAATGCACTTGGGGATCGATCACACCCGGTAACAGCGTTAGACCCGTTGCATCAATAATTTCTGCATCTCCGGGCGTGAGTTGACTGCCAACTTCCGCAATTCGATCGCCTTCTACTCGTACATCACCCAGAACGAACTCACCAGACGGCAACAGAACCGTTGCATTTTGAATCAAGAGCGCCATAACTTCAAGCCTGTGTCACTATCTCGATCATCGAATACTTCAAACGCGATCGCGCTCAAATGCCAAATGTCTTAATTTTGTTTCTGCGGTATAGTCTCTTCAATATGTGCTAGATTGCATCACCTTATTTTTGTGGAGCGAACTTTTATCGGATCTTGACCGCTTTTAGAAATTCCTTTGAATTGATAGAAACCTTATGGGCAGCAACTCTATCAACAGAACAGTGAAGTACAGACTGTATGATTCAACCGAAGTGATCGGATTTCCGTTCAAAGTTTCATACTGAAAGTTCAAATTCACCTGTGTAGATTAGACTGAGAACGAAGGTCTGCATGTCAACCTCACAAGCTGTAATCGTTAAGGTGGTATGAATCGAGTGGATAACCCGGCTCCTAACAGAAAAGCACGTCAGAAAGACGAAAATCCCTGGCTAGAGGGACTCAAAACGATCGGTTTAAGTGCCGTTCTAGCGATCGGGATTCGGCAATTTGTTGCCGAAGCCCGCTACATTCCGTCTGGTTCGATGTTGCCGACCTTACAGATCAACGATCGCTTGATTATCGACAAAATTAGTTACCGCTTTAACAATCCGCAGCGCGGTGATATTGTCGTCTTTTCTCCAACTGCTGCTTTAGAGAAACAAAATTTCCACGATGCCTTTATCAAGCGGGTGATTGGACTGCCGGGTGAAAAAGTCCAGGTGAAAGGCGGTCGAGTTTATATCAACGATCAGCCGCTACGAGAAGACTACATCGGCAAAGAGGAAGCGCCCCAGTATGAATGGGGTCCTCAAGTCGTTCCACCAAATTCTTATCTCGTCCTTGGCGATAACCGAAATAACAGCTACGACAGCCATTATTGGGGATTCGTGCCGCGTGACAAAATTATCGGTAGAGCTGTAGTGCGATTCTGGCCCCCCAATCGCGTGGGTGAGATTGCACCTGATCCGCAATATTAGAAACACCAAGCTTCCAAAACTCGCCCAGAAATAGACTGATTCAACCAAGCCGTATTCGTGGACAGCGATCGCAAATTTGAGCGATCGACTGTCCATTTCTCATTGGGATCAAACAAGATTAAATCACTGGGCTGATTGGGCGCGATCGCGTTCAAATTCTGTCCCAAACATTGAGCCGATCGAATCGTCAAACTCCGCCACAATTCCAAAGCCGACCAGCAACCGGATTCAACTAGATTCGACCATAAGAGCGGCAGCGCCAGTTCTAACCCGATCGCCCCTGGAGGTGCTTCTCCAAACGCCACCGTTTTTTCTTCATAGGTGTACGGGCTATGATCCACGGCAATCGAATCAATTACACCTTCTTGCACCGCCTGGATCAGTGCTTGTCGATCGCTCAAATTTCCCAAGGGCGGATCAAGTCGCAGACTCGGATCATAAGACTGCACAGAATTTGTATCCAGCAGTAAATGAAGCCAAGTTGTACTGGCTGTAATTGGAACGCCACGAGATTTTGCCGATCGAATCAATTCCACTCCTCGCGCTGTTGAAACCCGCATTAGATGAACTGGAGTTCCAATCGCTTCAACACATTCGATCAAACCTGCTAATGGTGCAGATTCAGCCATGACGGGTATTCCCGGCAATCCGAATCGCATCGAATTCGTGCCTTCTCGAATCACGCCTTTTCCAGCTAATCCTGGATCAGATGCCCAAAGCGCGATCGCTTTCTTCATCGGCTGCACATATTCTAATAATCGTCGGACGAGTGCAAGATTCGCGATCGCTTTCCCATCCGTAAACCCAATCACATCTGCCGCCAGTTCAGCCAGTTCCGTCATCTGTTGTCCATCAGTATTTAGCGTCAAAGCGCCCCAGCAATTGATTCGAGGAAACTTAGATCGAATCTGGGTGACAATCGCATAATGATCGATCGCGGGAGTCGTATCGGGCAGCAAATTCAGCCGAGTGAATCCACCTGCGATCGCGGCTGCTTGTAGTGATTCTAAAGTTTCGCGCTCTTCAAATCCCGGTTCGCCGCTGTGACTGTACAAATCAATTAGACCCGGAGCAAGAACGCAACCCGAACACGATCGACGTTCTGCTGACTCTGGGATTTCCGAAGGCTCAAATGCCCGAATAATCCCATCCTCTAACAAAACATCCGTAACGCGATCGACATTCGCAACCGGATCAAGGAATCGGACTTGCTGAAGCAAAACAAACATGATTTTCAGACGGTGAGGAACAAGCGATCGGGCTTTGCCCAATCCCCGTTCTATATTCAATTACGTTTTGGTACTCTACCGCACAGTTTCGCTTTTGATTTTAATATAATCCCTAGAATTTGCTGCTTCGCCACTAGCAGCGCTACAGGTCTAGACCACGACCAGCAAAAAGACCATTTCTGACCAAAATGAGCAGTGTTAAATCGTGAATTTACAGAACTACGATCGACAGTGATTCACTCAAAACTTCATACACAGCTCTATTTAAGAAATTGACATCAGATTCCCTCACTTTTAGTAAAGAGAACATAAAGTCACGAATGACGACTTGCTTCATTTACTTGAAATCACTTATACCTTTTACTAACGCTCTGCATCGGAATTTTCACTAAGATTTTCTGAACATGATTAATTATCTCAACAAGTTTTTTTACATCCTGGGAGATGCCAAAAAGCGATTACTTTTACTGGTAGTTGTTTTTGTTCTATCATCTCTGCTAGAAACTTTTGGGATTGGTTTAATTGGTCCTTTCCTTTGGTTGTCATCTAACCCAGATGCCGTCAGGTCTATTCCTGTGATCGAAAAAGCCTACGAGATTTCAGGCTTTCAATCAACTCAACAGTTCATTCCTGTTCTTGGAATTGCACTTGCCATCACTTTCATTATTAAGTCCCTACTCTATTTTTTCGCACGGCATCACATCTCTAAATTTGGACTAGATCAGCAGGCGAGAGTCATATTAAGGCTTTTGAGTGCTTACTTATCTGCTCCATACACTTTTCATCTCAGTCGGGACAGTGCTGGACTAATCAACACCCTAGTTCAAGAGACACAAAATTTTTGTCATCGGTGTACGCTCCCTCTACTAGAGGGACTCTCAAGTCTTATCACTGCTACTTTCTTGGTATTGCTGCTAGCAAAGACAAGTTCGATTTTGTTTGTCATGATTCTAGCAATTGTCTTACCTACATTTTTGCTATTTTACATTTTCAAAAAGAAGGCTAAGCGATGGGGTAGGGAGGTTACCGAATCAACTCATGGCATGATTCGTGTGATCAACCATAGTTTAGGAGGAGTAAAAGAAACCTACGCAATTGGTTGTAAGCCTTATTTCATGGAGCAGATGCGAGAACAGGCATTCAAGAATGCGGATTCTGTTACTAAGACCTTTAGTATGCAAGTTATACCCAAGGTTTCTATTGAGACTTTAATGGTTTCATTTGTTGTACTTCTGGTCTCTGTCTACCCAATCCTGTTCGGTCAGAAGGTTGAAACAATCTTACCGATTTTGAGTATTTTTGCTGTCGCATCCATGCGTTTAATTCCAGCAGCAAGTCAGTCACTTACGGCGTTTGCGATTATCCAAACATCAGGATATACACTCGACATTATTTATAGTGACCTAAAGACACTGGAGCGATCGAATGGTATCAGTACAGATGGAAAATTGAATTTGGACGGTCAAAACGGCGCTCAATCGGGGTACAAGCCGTCAATGACTTTTACTGAGAGTGTTGAACTCAAACAGGTCACTTATTCCTATCCGAACACTACAACGCCATCAATAAAAGACATCTCTTTCAGGATTGGTAAAGGGCAGTCAATTGCTTTAATCGGCAAGTCTGGAGCTGGTAAAACAACCTTGGTAGACGTAGTTTTAGGTCTATTAGAGCCAACAAGCGGAGATTTGCTTGTAGATGGAATTTCAATCTACAAAAACATTCAATCTTGGAGAAACTTGATTGGTTATATTCCGCAATCCATTTTCTTGATGGATGACACAGTTGAAAAAAATATTGCTTTTGGTGTTCCTGATCACCTAATTGATAAGCAAAAAATTGACAAGGTGATCCAAATGGCTCAGCTAACTGATTTAATTGACCATTTACCTGATGGACTAGAAACTTTTGTTGGTGAGCGAGGAGTGCGATTATCGGGTGGTCAACGTCAACGGATTGGTATTGCAAGAGCGCTATATCACGACAGCGAAATTCTGATTCTTGATGAGGCGACTGCTGCACTCGATAATGAAACTGAGAAATTAGTATCTGAATCAATCCAACACTTGTCTGGTATTAAGACGCTAATTATTATTGCTCACCGCCTTTCGACAGTTGAACATTGCGATCAAATCTATGTGTTAGAAGGAGGCAAACTTGTGAGGTCTGGCAGTTATCGTGAGATCGTTTTGAATCGATAAAGTAGTGTGAATCTGCTTTGATGCAAAGTGCTGAACTCGCTGTTCAAATTTCCTTACAAAATCGAAGGTTTCTCGTTCAGTGAGTTCCTTTCTGCCTTCCTCTAAATGTTCAAAGTTAGAATTAATCTTGCCTGTTCATGAAGAATCCAAACGTTGTTTTTTTATCAGATTTAGGTAACAATCCCTATCGTAATTTGTTGATTGATAATCTGGAGTATGAGGGATTTAGAGTCGTAGATTATTTCCCGACCTCTATTTTCCTGCCCAAATTCTGGGGAAAAGTTAAGCCTGAAGTTTTACATCTACATCATATTCATTTTTTCTTCCTTAGCTCCAGTTCATTCAAACGTTGGATTAAGTTCTTTATTTTTGTAATCCAAATTCTGATCTTGAAATTAGCAGGCACAAAAATTGTTTGGACAGTTCATGAATGGTCAGATAAATATCAAGGTAAGTGGGGCGAAATTTATCCTTCTTGGAGTGTGACCTTTGGTCGATTGTTTGATGGGATTATTGCTCACTGTCAAACGACGAAGGATGCCATTATTAGAGATCTTAAAATTAAGAACAAACGCAAAGTTTTTGTTGTACCGCATGGGCACTATATCGATGTTTATAAGAATGACTGTGACCAAGCTCATGCACGCCAATTATTAGCTGCTCCCCAAGAGCACGTGGTTTTCTTGCTATTTGGCAATATCTTTCGCTCAAAGGGGACTTTGGAAGCGATCGAAGCTTTCAAGCAACTTCCTAAGAATACTGCATCCCTCCTGATTGCAGGCTTTCCGGCTGAAGATGATATCGAAGAAGTCATTCGCCATCAGATCAAGGGTTACGATAACATTCTGTTTACTCCTAAACCCATTGATGATGATGACGTTCAAATCTACATGAACGCTTGTGATTGTTTTATGGTTCCCTACAAGGTCTTTACAACCTCTGGAGTGACCTTGCTTGGTATGTCTTTTGGTAAAGCTTGTATCGCTCCGAGAATGGGTTACTTTAGTGATGTCTTAGATGAATCTGGTGCGTTTCTTTATGACCCAGAAGATAAGGATGGATTACCTCAAGCGATGAAGCTAGCCGTAGAACGACAGGCAGCGCTGCCTAAGATGGGTAAATCGAATTTAGAAAAAGCTCAACAGTGGAGCTGGGAATACGTTGCAGCAGAGACAGCTAGGATATATCGCTGGTGTCATAAAGCTTCTTCGTAGGACTATTAGAGAAGGTATCCGTACAGGGCAATCGTCCGGACTGTTTTTGGCGAAGTTGGCAAGGAAAGCGATCGCACAAATCGAGTTTGCTTCTTAAGTAAAGACATGAACCATCCGCGATCGCGGATGGTTCATCACTCCATTGGATTCAGCCAGCGCAAAATCGTTTTCTCCAACTGCCGCAACTCTCGATAAATCTCTTGTCTCATCCATTGCCCGATCGCGTCAATCGGCGTAAACGATGATCCCACTTGCCACTTCATATCGGGACCCAGCGGCGTTACGTGCGTTCCCTTTAATCGATGCGTGGTAATCATCCCCGGATAGATATCTTCAAGAAGTTGCGCCAAAGGAAGCGATTGATCGATCGAATCATCTGCGAATTTGATAATCAGGTTTCGTCGGACTGAATAGCGATCGCGAATCAACTCCTTGGTTTCACTCGGAGAAGGCGTGAACTCAACTGAAAATCCCTGCGGCTTGAGGAATTGCGAAAATTGCTCAACAAATGGAACCGCTTCTTTCGCCGCGTAATTGTTGAACGAGATGAAAATGTTTCCCGCTCGTTCAACTGCGAATAAACTGCCGATTAATAAATGCAGTTTGCAGCCCATACTATGTCCCATTCCATAGATCGGCAGGTATTGAACTGAAAGCTGAGAGCGAATTCCTCTTAACGCTCTGTCAAAACTCATCAGCACCGATTTAGCAATTTCTATATGATCAAAGGTATTAACAAACGGCGTAGCCACAATTAAGTAGCCTTGATCACCGAGAAACTCTAACAAACGGCGGTACGTTAATTGTGGAGCAGTGGCGACAAACGCACCACCGAGAAAATGAATAATTGCGATCGGTCGATCGGGCACAAGCACCCAATTGCCAGAAATTTCTTGCCAATCCATGAGCGAAATACAAGATCAGGGGGTATCTCTAGCCTAATCCGAAATCTCAAAATCCACCGTCTTCGGAGATTGCCTCTCATACGGTACGGTTCTACGATCTTCCTTATTTCCAGAAAATCGATACGCTCTAAGTAAGTCGCAGTGATAGTCGTGTTATGTCTGAGTGGATCTTCCCAACCTTAAGTGAAATTCTCGTCGCCAGTGGTGAAACTCTGACGATTCTAGAAACGCAAACGCCCATTTCCGTTGCCGCTCGCCAGTTGCGAAGTGAGCGAGAATGGTTTGGCGCGATCGCTGCTCTCGAAGCACTTCTACAATCCACTTCTGACGGTGGAGCCATTTTCTCTGCTCCCCTGCCCGTTCTCAGCAATCCCGAAGATCTTCCCAATATTTCTTCCTGGCTCTTCACGCCCAATTCGATGTTTGCGGGCTTTCCCTTCCAGTTGCCATCCGCTGACGGCGCTACCGCAATGTGTGAAACCGAAAAAACTCTGACATTACTCCCCGGTGATCCCCTCGCGTCTGAGCCATTCTGTCTGGCGTTGACTCGCGAATTCAGTGTCTTGATGGTGCAAGGTGAGAACGCTTCTGGTGATCCCACGTTTCTGTTTTCCTTTGATCCCGAAGTTGTCGATCGCGCTTGGCAAAACCTCAGATTGCGGGTGGTCTTGATGAATCCCGCTCAACTTCCAGCGATCGATCAACTCTACAAAACTTTCCAGCCTGTCGAACCCAAATACAAGTTGGTGTCTCAGTTCACTCATGCACTTTTGAGTTATTTGCCCGACCCGATCGCAGAACCCGAAAAGCGCAGAATTCGCGACCCCCGTCCGCTACAAACCCCAGCCTCTGATGTGTTGGCGGGTGCAGATGTGGAATTACTTCAAGCGATTTCGCACGAAGTTCGTACGCCATTAACGACGATTCGGACATTGACGCGGCTACTCTTGCGGCGAAAAGACTTGCCAGCAGATGTGGTGAAGCGGTTGGAAATCATCGATCGAGAATGCAGCGAACAGATCGATCGCTTTAACCTGATTTTCCATGCGGTCGAACTTGAGACTTCTGCTACGAAGGTTTCCGCTCTTGCGACCACTTCGCTAGAGGAAGTGTTAGAGCAGAGCATTCCTCGCTGGCAGAAACAAGCCAATCAGCGCAATCTTACGCTTGATGTGATTTTGCCGCAGCACATTCCGTCAGTAATGAGCGATCCGACGATGTTGGATCAAGCGTTAACGAGTTTGATCGAACGATCGGCAAGAAGTTTACCCTCTGGCGGCTCGATTCAGGTAGAAGTGTCGCTTGCCGGACATCAATTGAAATTACAGCTTCAACCGCAGGCACAAGAAGATGTCGATCGTGCTCACCGAATGCCGCTCTTGAAATCCCTAGGACAAGTCTTGATGTTCCAACCGGAAACAGGCAGCTTGAGCCTGAACCTGAATGTTACTAAGAATATTTTTCAGGCTCTAGGCGGTAAGTTAATTGTCCGACAGCGCCCAGAACAGGGTGAAGTGTTTACGTTGTTCTTGCCGTTGGAACCGAGTAAAGCGGCTGTGGAAGTTCGAGTTTAAGAAAGATTTAAATCGTGGTTATCTCCGTCTTGAGCGATCGGGGCGGGGATTTTTTACGGAGTATCGTAACTTTTTTAATGAGAAGTATTTGCAAAAGGGATCAAGTTCGAGTATGTTAGTTTTCAGAGGTTATTGAATATCTTTAGCAATAACCCAGTTGTCGTTTTAGATCAAACCATGACGCAGGATCACCAATCTGGCGAATTTCGCTTCTCCGGTCAGTTTCTCGGTTACGTCTTCAAAGAGGGCTACAAGATCAAGCGCCTTTTAATCGTGACTTCAGACGGTGAGTTTTCCATCAAAATGACGAAACAAGCGAAGGCTTCCCTACAGCAAACCTTGCTTCCCGGAGAACAAATTCAAGTCGGTGGCTGGCAAAAGTTCGATCGCAAAACGAACACGCTAAAATTCAAAGCCTACTGGATTCAACCGACTTCGATTTCAGCGCTCGAAGCCTCCGTCGCTCCCAGTTCCACAAAACCTCAAAAGGCTGGGAAAGAAGCGATCCTGATGTGTCAGAAATCAAGCTGCATGAAGCGGGGCGGAAAAGCAGTCTGCAAAGCGATCGAGACGGCACTGAGCGATCGCGGACTCGACGATCAGATTCAAGTCAAAGGAACAGGCTGTATGAAAGCGTGTGGTAAAGTTCCTGTTGTCTTCATGCCGGGGAAAACTCGCTACACTAAACTCGATCCAAAAGATGTTCCGACGCTAATCGACGAACATTTTGCACCTGCGATCGAACCTGTTAAGCAACCCGTCGCGGTTGAACCCTTCACTGAAGTTCAACCTGCTCCTAGTCTCGTCTCGGTCTAACGCTTAGGAGCCGCATCAAACGCACGAGCGATCGCATTCCACGCTAATTTTCGCCGTAAATCTGCGCCATACGGCAGGACGCGCACAGGCAACTTATCAGAACGTGGACTATAGTTTGTGAGCCACGTATAGCGATCGCTCATTCCCCAAGTGAGAACTGCAATCACTGCTCGTTCATCCAGCGCAACCGAAAGATATTCCTCATACGTTTGAGCAACTGCACGATCGCGCACTTCAAGATCAGCGGGAAGATAGCGATCGCTGACATCTAATTCCGTGAGCAGAATCTTCAGTCCCATTCCTGCCACTTCGCTGAGAAAATCTCTGAATTTTTTCTGATTAAATCGCTTGTCTGCTGCATCTAAATGTCCCTGAACTCCCAAAGCGTGAATCGGCGCATTCCGAGATTTCAGCCATTCCAGCAATTTGAGAACTGCGGCTCTCGCTTCATTATCGTGAGGAGTATCATAATTGAGATAGCCATCGTTGTAGACCAACATGGCATTGGGATCAGCCGCCCCTGCTGCTTTAAAGGCAATATCGATGTAGTTTTTATCGAGTAGCTTGAACCATTGAGTCGTGAAGTGAAGTCTGTCGTCTCGCTTGCTCCAGTCTGCTGCGATCGCTTCGTTTACCACATCCCAAGAATGAATTCGCCCTGCATAGTGTTTCACGACCGTATCGATGTGCTTGATCAACACTTGCTCCGCGTTCTGGGCTGTGGTGTCTTTCAACCATTCCGGATTGGATTGATTCCAGACGAGGGTATGTCCTCGAAATAACATTCCGTGCTGTTTTGCAAATTGCGCTAACCAATCGCTGCTCGTGAAGTCAAAGCGATCGGGTGAAGGTCGCAATGCTGCCCATTTCAATTCATTTTCGGGCACTAACATGCCACAATTTTCAGCAAACACTTGAGCATAGTCTGTGTCTTGAGTCAGCGCTTGATAGTTGCCTGCTGCCCCGAAGATGATGCCTTTTGCGGCTGCACGTTGTTTTAAGCTGAGCTGTCCTTTGACGGGAAAATCTTTAGGGGGTTCGCTAAGGGCTAAACCTGTGACTTGACTCATGTCATGAGCGCAACCTGCACCCAGAAACGCACCGAAACCAAGCTGCAATGTTTGTCTTCTTGACAGTTTCATCGTTTGTCTCCTGATTGAATGAACCAGAATTCGGTGCTCTTCTGTAGCTGACCCAACAATGGTCGATCGACGAATTTTGAGCTTGTGATTCGTCGATCGATTTCACCTAGCCTAAGAGGATGTTTGAAAAGGATAAGAGTTTCCTCGCTTCGTTCGGATTCGCCCCGGAATGGAATTCGGGGCTATCGGTGCGAAGTCCTTTGAAAAGGACTGAAGAGTTAATCGATGGGCTTTTAGTCCCCTTTAGTGGACTTCGCACAGTCAGCCCGAAATTCTATTCCGGGGCGGGTGAGCGCGATCAACGATACTTTTCAAACGCCCTCTAAGCTCGGTTATGGTCTTTCCAATACTGAATCAACTTAGGATTCGGCTTCTGGAATAAATTCCAGCGGTCAGATTTCAAAAGTTTGTTGTACTTTCTAGGCGAAGTCACTTTGAAGACCGCAGCGAGCGATCGCAGCCAAAATGCTCTTAATCCAGTCTTTTGCAGAAATCTAGCAGCGATCTCATTGCGGTTAATTGTCGTATCAATCAACAGCACCGGAAACCGAGTCGTCGCCACATATCGCCAAAACTTCAGCCGCTCTCCTGGTGAAGCAAAGAACTCAGTATTGTAAACGTGAGTATGACGCTCAGAAGGTGCAGGTCTTTCAGTGTAGTAGTAGAAATTAACTGCCTTGCGGATCATTCCTTCTGGCATCGTCACATCTGCGACGCTGTGATAAGCGTGGCGCGTGTTCTCAAACACTACACAGCGATTAAACAAAGGTGGCAGATCAGTGCTGCGTTGGATCTTTTTGTCCCATAAACTGATTTCTCCACCGTAGCCCGGTTTCCAGCCAACATTGAAGTAAACCAGCAAGGTTAAACGGCGATAGAAGTGCGTGGTCAGGTGACGATTGCGATCGCGGTGAATTTTGTGCACTCCACCTTTCTTCGCTGCTAACAGTCCTGCACCTTGATACTCTGGATCACAGTACAGTGGCTGCTCAATTCCAAACACTTCCTGCAACTGCGCTCTAAATTCCGCAGATTCTAGATGTTTAAACAGTTGCTTCAACCCCGGACGATTCGCAATCACCGCATCCTGGGGATTCGAGTGCCAGCCATCGAGCAATTGATAGTCAGGAGAGTGGCGAGGCATTTCATCGAGACGGGGGAATTCGTGCTCGACTTGCTCTGCTAGATCATCATCGAGAAAGTTGTCGATCACAATATGAGGATAGGGATCACGAACAACCTTAACAGTACTCAGAGTTTGCGTTTTCAGCATAAGAACCTCATCGAAGAACACGGAATCGGTGAATGAAAGAATGAGTAGATTGAGGGGGTTATTGGTTCAAAGCAGCATCAAGCCTAGAGCTTGCTTAGACCTAAACGTTTTTTGCACGACTCGATTAGAACACGGGATAAAAATAAAGGATTGCCCAAGATATAGCGCTGCCACAGTTGTCCAGGCTTGGTAATCAGTCGGCTTAACCATTCAAGTCCCATGTCTGTGAGCCAGCGAGGACCACGGTAGACCGTTCCAGTGTAAAAATCCAAGCAGGCTCCCAGTGGCAGAAATACTCGCGTATCAACCCGATCGAAATTATCAACGATCCACTGTTCTTGCAGCGGCATTCCAAACCCAACATATAAAACATCAGGCTTGAAGCGGTTAATTTGCTCGATTACAGCTTCGTTTTCTGAGCCTGTTTTAGCAAAGTAACCATGATGACCCTGAATGTTTAGATTCGGCGCGATCGCTTTGAGTTTGTCGATCGCTCGATCGGTTACTCCGGGTTTACCAGCTAATAAGAATAGTGAAATGCCTTCCTGTTCACAAGCTTTTGCAAGAGATTCGATGTAATCGGGACAAGTCATTCTATGACAAGAGCATACATCATAACCGTTCAGCTTTGCACCCAGCAAGACTCCGAACCCATCACAAAACACATAATCAGACTGATTGATGAAACGGCGATACCAAGGCTTAGAGCAAGCAAAGTTCATCGCTCGTACGTTGACATTGGCAACCACTGTTTTCTGGTTAATTTGCGCCGATTTAACAATGCAACTAATCAAATCCTGAACGGTCAGTTTGTGAAACCGGGTCTTTAAGAGGACTATCTCTTCAAATCGTTCTTGAGCTGAAGTAACAGTATTCATAGTCTCCGAGAGTTACTGAGTTGTGGCGAATCAACTGCTTGTGAATTGAGCGATCGAGAACCGCGTGAAGCAGGAGGGTTGTACAACGCTTGAAAGATTTGACTCGCGAACTGTTGAGCAGTGTTGTGGTCAGCAAATTGCTTTTGCTTCACAGGATTGCACAGTTCACCAGGAATCTCTAGCAGGAACCGCATCATGGCTTGACCGATTTCCTCTGACGAGGACGCATCCACAGTGAGTCCTAGCTGATAGCGTCGAGTCAGTTCCCCGATCACACCAAAATCTGATGCTAGAACGGGTTTCTGAGCCGCTGCTGCTCGCACTAAAATGGCGCTCATTCCGATGTGGCGCTGATAGGGAACGAGCACCACATCAGAAATTTGGAAGTAGGGATGAATTGCTTCATCTGGAACAAAGCCAAACTGAGTCACAACCTGAATCGGATGCGATCGCATCCGATTCAGCGATTCGAGCTTCGAGCTGCTCCCGCGCTTCTCCAGTAATGGTTCCCGCGAGTAGAATCGTCATGCGCCGACACAGTGCAGGCGGCAATTGTTCGATCGCCTCTAAAGTCTCCTTCAATCCTTTACGATCGTTTTCCAATGCACCAAACATCAGAAAAACGCTCCGACCCGGTTCGATGCCTAACTGAGTTCTCAATGCCTCAGCTTCTACATCGGTGTGATTGTACCGCTGGACGGGATCAGCAAGATGAACCGCTTTCGTCGTGTTGTACACTTGATTGATGTAGTCTACAGCAAATTGGTCGAGGCAGAACACCGTTTGCAGTTTGGCAAGCGGCAAAAATCGAGCAAGACAGACGCGATCGCGCCATTGCCAGAAGCCCTCTTTACCTTCCAGACTATAGTTCGGAAAGACTGCATAGTGCAGGAGCGGACGAAAGTAAATCACGCTCATCGCACAAGGCAGCTTCACACCTAACGCCATGCGAAGTAGAACGCGATCGAGGTACATCAGAAAGATGTGCGTGGTTCCTAGTGAAAGCGCATATTTGCGAACAATCTTCCACTCCTGGAATGCTCGAATAATTCGTCCCTTGAATGAACTGCCAAGATCATCGCTGCTGACAAGCTTTGCTTGTTCCGACTTCGAGATCGAGACAAACCGAATATTCGGACGCTGATCCGCCAGTGCAACAATGTGTGGATGTCTTTGGATGAAAACCTGAGACACCAGCACGTCTAAATGCCCTGGCAGGTCATTTTCACACCAATACTTCACCAAATGCTGAATATATCCAGGATGATGTCCCCGTGCATCCAAATCGAAGATCATAAATCGATCTTGATGTTCAGGTTGTGGACTCTCCGTGGATCGCATCGCATACCGTTCTGTCATAACCTAAATGCCTCAACTTTCGCAGCGTTTTTGTTTGATGAACCTACATGCAGGAGCAATTGCACACATTACCTGCTCACCTTCAAGAACGACGATCTCGCTGCTGAAGGTGAAACAGAACGGTGCCATTTCAAGTCGATGATTGCTTCCTGATGCTTGAACAAAACGGATGCAAGCCCCTTATCGCTGTTGATGAGCAGACAAGCCGTTTTCTCTGAGATATCCATTTGCGTTTACTCGATTTCAATTGAAATCATCGTAGATGCTGCGTTTAACTGTTACCCGCCCTAATCGTCTATACGGTCACTGCAAGTCGATCGACCTCTGCTGCCACCATCTCCTCAAAGATGTCTGACAGACTGCGAGTGATGCTCCACTCTGGGAAGTGTGACTTCAGCTTGCGTAAATCAGAGATATAGCAGATGTGATCGCCGATGCGGTTTTCCTCAACATAAACCCAGTCCACCTTGCGACCGCTGATCGATTCGACCCAATCGAAGGCTTCCATCATCGAGACACTGTTTTCGCGTCCTCCACCCAGGTTATAGACTTCACCAGGTCTAGGATTGCGACGAAATGCTTCAAACGCTTGAATCACATCGTAGCTATGGATGTTGTCGCGGACTTGCTTACCTTTATAACCAAAAACTTTGTAAGTTCTGCCCGTCAGTGCAACTTTCACCAGATAAGACAAAAATCCATGAAGCTCGACTCCAGAATGTGAAGGTCCGGTTAAGCAACCTCCCCGAAACACACCCACTTTCATCCCGAAGTAGCGACCGTACTCTTGAGCGACTACATCTGCTGCTGTCTTCGATGCGCCAAACAGCGAGTGCAAGGTGCGATCGATTCTGCAAGTTTCAGCAACTCCATGAAAATCTTCTGGATTTGCGTAGTCGTACCGTTTCTCCAATTCAACCCGTGGGATCTCGTTCGGTGAGTCTCCGTAGACTTTGTTGGTGCTCATGTGAATGAAGACGGCTTCCGGGCAGAACTGGCGAGTCGCTTCGAGTAGATTTACGGTTCCCAGAGCGTTGACTTCAAAATCTAGTAAAGGAATCTGACAGGCTTTATCATGGGAAGGCTGAGCCGCACAGTGAATAATCAAATCGAAAGTGTGCGCCTGGAATAGCTCAAACACGCTTTCTCGATCGCGGATATCGATGTTGTAATGCAGAAACTGAGAGGTTCCGTCTTGCAGCCGCTTTAGGTTCCACAGAGTATCACCCTGGGTGCCAAAGAAGGTTGCTCTCATGTTGTTGTCTACTCCAATCACCTGATGTCCAGTGCGATCGTAGTATTCCACCGCTTCTGAACCGATCAAGCCACTAGAGCCAGTAATCAATACTTTCATGTGGTCTCGTCTTGCTGTGACACTAAATGTTCAGGAGTCTAAATAGTTTCCCTGAGATGTTGCAATCCTTTCTTTGGAATTTTACGCTGACTTCAAGACGCATAAAATTACACATCCAGTATTTTTACTGAGATTGGTTGAATTATTTTTACGCGTTCTCAATGAGCCTATACTCATACGGAGAACTAGAGTGATTTTCAGAAAATCCAATATTAATAAGCATCAGGACCATTTGACTATGCTGAGGTAACCAGATGACATAACGCAATCTATCTGGGGGATCACGTATTTTTCTGCGTATTTGCACTGTTACATTTGTTTTTTTTGCGTAGTTCTGCGTGTAAAGTCACGTAAAGCAACGATGAAGCCTACTTTGCGACTTCTAGGCTCAGCATATTAAGATTCAGCGTAATCAGAACGTTTAAAGAAGCGAATACATCCTCCAGAATTTGCTGGGGTATTTCCATCAACGTTCCGGTTTATAGGTGTCGAGATTATACACACGTAGGGATTGACAAAAGCGCTCTAGCTTTTTCGATTCTTGCAGAAATCTCGTTTTTCTATATCTTAGGGTTGCCTCACTTCGCACTCTGCTGCCTACCTTAGTTGATGCGGCACTCCGATCGGTTTTATCTTTGTGCGTTTCAAACACTTATGGCTTTTCAAGTTTCTCCCCCCGAATCACTAAAGCATACCGCGACTGTTTCAGAGTCCCGTGCCAGAGATCTTCGCTCCCCGGTATCTTTTCAATTCCGTCAAGGTAGTTTTGTCGGCTGGATACGGATCTGTTTGTTGCTGGTGCTAGATCTGTCGCTGATGTATGCCGCGTGGCAAATTGCACAGGTCAGTGGCACCGATCTCAGTGTGTCCCTACATATCGAGGATCGGGTAATTTCCTATTTGCCGACTGCATTTTTGACGATCGGCGTGTTCAGCGTGGTCGGACTGTATCGAGAAGGAGAAGGCTGGCGAGACGCGACCAAGGTGATGACGACATTACTGCTGGTACATAGTGCGATCGCGCTAACAACGCTGCTGCCGAATCCTTCACAAGCCAGGTTACTGCTTCCGTTTGCTTGGTTTACTGGATTGAGCATCGTGCTGACGATCGCCAGCCGATTTATGATGCACTGGTCGATTCAGAGTGTGCGCCAAGTGGGAGTCGTTCGGCACCCGATCTTTATCTTTTGTCAACCTGATCAAGCTAAGCGCGTTGTACCTGTTCTGGGACGGAGGCATCACTACACGGTGAGCGGCTGGAATGAGCCGCAGCAATTGAGCGATGAGTATCGCGCTTCGACAGTTCGGCGACTAAAGCAGTTAGGAGTTTGTGAAGTCTTCCTCTGTACTCAGTTGCCTGCAAGGGAACTCATGCTGATTTATTGGGACCTTCGGAATGCGGGAATTACACTGCACATCTGTGTTCTAATCTCGAATCCGGTTCAGGAGTCGCAGATCTGGCAGATGCCGGAATTGTATACGGCGACCTTTGCACCTCCCACGATTTCAGGTATCGAATTTCAGGTTAAGCGATGTTTTGACTTTATTGCCTCTGTTGCATTTCTATTGCTAACATTTCCGCTTTACACCATCATTGCAGTTTTGATTCGGCTGGATTCTCCAGGACCGATCTTTTTCCGTCAGACTCGAATCGGCTTACAGAACCGCCCGTTCAAAGTCTGGAAGTTCCGTACGATGGTTGTGAATGCGGCTGAACTGCAAAAAGAGCTAGAAAGCAAGAACGAGAATCGGGATGGGGTGCTGTTCAAGATGAAAGATGATCCGCGCATTACTCGTGTCGGAAAGTTCTTACGGCGCTACAGCTTAGATGAACTCCCACAAGTGTTCAACATTCTGGTCGGCGAAATGAGCTTTGTTGGTCCGCGACCCCTTCCCCTGCGAGATGTGGAGAAGTTTTCAGAGCATGACTATATTCGCCATGCAGTTTTACCTGGAATTACGGGAATGTGGCAGGTTTCAGGTCGATCGAACATTGATAACTTTGAGGATGTTCTGCGGCTGGACATGGTCTACATCAAGGATTGGTCGCTTTGGCTGGATTTGAAAATTATTTTGCAAACGATTCGAGTCGTACTGCAAAAAACAGGCGCGTATTAAGGCTTCTCGAACACAGATTGACTTGAATAGGGTAGATATGGAGACGCAGCGAGTTGCATCAAAAAATCTAGTGATGAGTCCCTTGAGCAAGCTCAAGACGATCGCGCTACAAAATTCAAAAGGGCTATTGAACCAGGACATTGCAACACTCTTGGAGGCGCAATGAACGTTTTAATTGCCAGTAGTCACGATATTGATGGTGGTGCAGCACGCGCCGCTTACCGATTGCATCAAGGATTGCGATCGAGCGGTGTTTCGTCTCAGATGTTGGTGCAGTCCAAAACGAGCGGTGATCGTTCGGTGATTGCTCCAAAAACTCAAGTTTCACAGGGACTTGCTAGAGCTAGACTGACCTTTGATGCGTTGCCGCTGAAACGCTACAAGAATCGGCAAGAGGCGACGTTTTCAGTTCAATGGTTGCCAGAGCATTTTGCATCTCAGGTTAAGCAATTGAATCCAGATGTCGTTAACTTACATTGGGTTAATGATGCGTTTGTTCGGATTGAGTCGATCGCGAAACTCAATCGCCCGATCGTGTGGTCGCTGCATGATATGTGGGCGTTTACGGGTGGTTGTCACTATACGAATCAGTGCGATCGCTACATGAAATCTTGCGGAAATTGCCCCCAGCTTCAAAGTCAAAAAGCCCAGGATTTATCTCGATCGATTTGGCAGCGAAAAGTTAAAGCTTGGAAATCTGCGGATTTAACGATCGTCGCATTGAGTCAATGGTTAGCGGACTCTGCTCGATCGAGTTCTTTATTTCGAGATTTGCGAATTGAGGTGATTCCGAATGGAATTGATACTACGCGCTATCGTCCGATCAATCCAACTTTTGCCCGTGAAGCTCTAGGGTTGCCCCAAGATAAACATTTAGCGTTGTTTGGAGCGACCGCAGGCACGAGTGACCCGCGCAAAGGATTTCATCTGTTGCAGCCTGCTCTACAAAGTTTGGCTCAGTCGGGATGGGGTGACAAATTAGAGCTGGTGGTATTCGGAGCCGATCGACCTGAAAACCCTCCAGAATTCGGGATGAACGTTCACTATATGGGATCGTTTCGCGACGATTTATCGCTGTCACTGCTCTACTCGGCTGCGGATGTGTTCATCTTGCCATCAATGCAGGAGAATCTCGCCAACACCATTATGGAAGCGATGGCTTGTGGAACACCCTGTGTCGCGTTTGAGATTGGTGGAATGCCCGATTTGATCGAGCATCAGAAGACCGGATATCTCGCGCAACCGTACTGGATTGATGACTTAGCGACTGGGATTGCTTGGACGATCGAGAACCCGGATCGGCACCAGCAACTCAGTTCACGCAGTCGGGAAAAAGTTGAACAAGAATTCACCTACGCCCGACAAGCCCATCGATATCGATCGCTGTTTGAAGAAGTCCGACAAGCCCGAAACCGACGATAGCCCGGAGACGATCGCAAAAGACTGACAGAAGAACAGGAGACAAAGCCTTGAAACTCAGAGATTTACACCTTTTAGCCCTGAAACTAGAGCCGTGGTTGGTGGGACTCTATCTCATCTATTTTCTCGGTGTTGCTCTTCCTCCGGTCGGAGTTAGAATCGCGAATGCGCTGAGTTACCCGCTGCTTTTCGTTCTGATTTTGATCTCCGGCTGTTGGCGGCAACTCCTGTTTGGAATGACCAGAGATATTCCTCTGTTACTTTTGCATGTGATGTCGGTGGTCTCGATTCTTTGGTCGGTTGCACCTGAATTTACAGCAGATGAGCCAAAAGCCTTTCTCAGAGCCGGAATTTTCGGCGTTTATCTCGCGGTGCGCTTTGGGCTATCCGGTCAGATGATGATGTTGGCTCGAATCTTAGCGATCAGTGTGATTTTGAGCTTGATGGTGGGGATAGCACTGCCAGCTTATGGGATTGAGACGACTGGGGAATCTGTGGGAGTTTGGAAAGGAATTTTTGGGTTCAAGAACTTGTTTGCGTCGAACATGGCATTTGCAGTCTTGACCCTGATGCTACTGGGCTTGAGTCGTCCGCGCTGGCGTGGATTGCTGTGGGGACTTTGTGCGATCGCATTTACACTCTTGCTGCTTAGTCGAGGTCGGACTGCACTCGCTTCCCTCTTAATTACGCTGTGTCTACTTCCTTTTCTCGGCATTGTGAAGCAGTACTACAAAACTCGCGTCGTCAGTGTTGCCCTCATTTTGATTGTCAGCTTGATGGTCGGACTTCTCATTTTTGTGAACCTGCGATTCATTGTTGTCGATGTACTTGGTAAGAACCTCGAATTCAACGGACGGCTACCGATTTGGACCATGATGCTTTACAAAGGAATGGAGCATTTTTGGTTCGGTCATGGCTATGCCGCTTTTTGGACTTCGAGCGCGGCGCATCAAATCTTGACTCAAACCTGGGCATATGATACTTACCGATTAGGAATTCGTTTTAATGCTCACAATGGCTATATAGATTTATTCTTGCAGCTAGGAATTGTGGGACTAGCACTCTACTTGATTAGCTTGGTCACCGTATTCTTCAGAGCAACTTACTTGATGCTGCGGCAGAAGACTGTCGAGATCTTCTGGGTACTTCAAACTTTAGTCCTGACTTCGCTGCTCAGTTTTGCGGATAGTTTGAGCGTCGGGACTGGGAGCGCATTGTGGAGTTTGTATGTTGCGTTTGCCACTTCGATCGCGATTCAGTATCGCCGTCAGAAAATTGACGATCGCTTAAACGATGGTAATTCTTCCGCGCCCTCATTAGCGCCGACTCTTTCTGCTGTAAACCTCAAAGGTTCATAACTCGATTGATCAATACAATGAAAGTTCTAGTTCTTACAACGGTTCTGCCTGCTCGAAAGCTGCACGGCAGTGAAGTTGCTTCCCAAAACATTATCGAAGCACTTCAGCATAATGGCTGTGACGTGACGGTGCTCGGCTATGGGCGAAAAGAAGATGGTGAATTACACATCGCACCGCATGAGGTGTTAGTGTCTGAACGCTCGGTCGAAACAAAGCAAGCCAAACTCAAAGCGCTCGGCTGGTTTGCGTTCAGTGTGATTAAACGCTTGCCTTATTCATCAGCAAAGTATATTTCTAGCGACTATATCAAGCGAGTGCAGTCTTTGTTGAACACACAATCGTATGATGCGATCGTGATTGATCATGCTCAGATTGGATGGTTACTCGATGTAGTTAAGCATCCTAAAATTGCTTTGATTGCTCACAATTTAGAGCATGAGATCTATCGGCAACACTATGAGCGATCGCAAAATCGGCTGGCAAAATGGGTTTATCGCCGTGAAGCAAAGCTCATCAAACGACTAGAAGCAAGGGTTGCTTCTGCTGCTCAAGAAGTTTGGACATTAACGCAGCATGATACGAACTATTTTGCTCAATTTACGAATGCGAGGACATTAAGCTTACCATCAAGTTTTGCAAATCTTCAAGCTGAACCGATTCCGAAAGCGTTTGATATTGGCATTATTGGAAGCTGGTCTTGGAAACCGAACGAAGAGGGATTGCGCTGGTTTTTGGAAACGGTTTATCCACTATTGCCGCCTTCTTTGAGCGTGCATGTTGCAGGTCGTGGAGCCGATTGGATCACTGAAAGCTATCCGAACATTCACTATCGCGGATTTGTCGAAGACTCGAAAGTCTTTATGATGCAGGCGCGAGTCATGGCGATTCCAACCTTGAGCGGCGGCGGCATTCAGATCAAAACTTTAGACGCGATCGCATCGGGTTCGCATATTGTCGGCACCTCGACTGCACTCAGAGGGATTGCGAATCCACCTCGAACGGTCTCGATCGCGGATCAGCCCCAGCAATTTGCTCAACAGTTGATCGCTGCTGTTGGAATGAATTGTTCGATCGAAGATCTAGAAGAATCTCAGCAATGGTATCGCGATCGACAAGCTCGATTTTTGCATGAAGTGAACCAAGCACTTCAAAATCTCAAGCCTACGATCGCTCTGAATAGCTTAGTTAATTGATGCTCTTTCTAAGCCTGCTGAGTACTACCTGTGTTCGGACAAAGTTCAAACACATGGTAGCTCCATGCAGGCATATCAAAATAAAGACCAGAGACTAAACTATCACCAGGACGCTCATAGATTGTTAAACTCATAAAGTCCTTAAGTAGATAGGTCTGACCTGCTAAATCAGAATAAGGTAGCGTGACATAACACTGACTCGCATGAGATGCATAGTTAACGATGACCAAGACTCGATTCTGTTCATCATCTTCCCAGCCAAAGCTAATAAAATCTCTCCAGGTTGAGTTACCTTCCCAAGCAGCAGTACAGTTCAGAAGTTGCCAACGACCCGATCGCAAAACGGGAGACTGCAAACAAGCGAGTAGCTGGCGGTAAAAGCGATTGGGTTCTTCAGCGATCGCTTCAACAGGACCCCGCTGAACATGTACCGAAATTTTATGTTTAAACCCTTCTAGCTGTCCCTGGTGTAGAAACCGTAGACCCGGACAGAGAAAGGTCACGATCGCAGCCGCTCGATGAACTTCCAAGGGGAACGCATTCGCCGCACGAGGTTCATCGTGATTTTCTAAAAATCGAGTAGACCGATTCTGATAGTTCAGATCTGCTAAAAAATGCTGGCGAACAGGTTCAGCCTGTTGTTCGAGTAATCGATCGTACAATCGCTTGTCATACGTGTAATCGAATCCGAGTTGTTGCAGTGTCCATTCCATATCCCAATACACTTCTGCCATGAACACAAATCCCGGATGCTGATGTTGCACTTTCTCGATCGCAGTTTCCCAAAACGGCTCGACTTCAATCCCCCAAGTATTGCGGAAAATTTCGGGCAAAACCAGCATCGCCATGTCGCACCGCACTCCATCACACAACTGAGCGACATTCAGCAATTCGCCCATCATTGCCGCTTGAGGTGCAGGGTTTCCATAGTTTAGTTGGAGCGTGTCACACCATCCCGCAAAGTAAGGATCGCGCCCGTAAGCTAAGATTTCTCCAGCAACTCGACAGTAGTTTTGCGGCTGTTGTACCAGTAACTCCTCAGTTCCGTGAACAAAATAATCAGGATACATCTGCACCCACGGATGGTCAGGAGCCATATGATTTGGGACAAAATCGAGCATCAGTTTGAGTCCTCGATCGTGGAGTCGATCGCGCAATCTTGCTGCCGCTGCATTCCCACCCATGCGATCGCTCACGACATAATTCTTAATCGCAAAACACGATCCACACACATCGTCATCACACAAGTCTACTAACGATCGTCGATGCTCCTCGACCCACTCTGGATTAGACAGAGAAACCCTTCGTCCCGCCTCTCCCATCTGCCAAACGCCTAGAAAATAAACCCAATCGAACCCTAAGCTGACCCATTCATCTAAAACGGTATCTGGAATATCATCTAACGTTGCGGGACGGTTCAATTGATTCGAGAGCAATTGTATCCAGACGCGAGTGTTGACCTGATACAACAACGGATTGGTAGACATCATGTAATTCCAAAAAGTTTTCCAAGAAGGGCGTTTTATTAAACTAGAACAATAAAATATGATAGTGATACCGCTGAAAATCGACGATTATTTCAACCTTGAAACAGAGAGCAAATCATTTTTACATTTGCGGGAAAAGAAATAGAATAGGATCATATGTTCTATAATGAGCGATCGTACTCCTTTGAACTATGCCTACAAAGCTGCTAATTGTCGAAAGTCCCGGCAAAGTAAAAAAACTGAGTCAGATTTTGGGTTCAGATTGGCTCGTAAAAGCCAGTATGGGACATGTTCGAGAATTAGCGAATGATGGTATCGATTCATTAGGGTTTGAGCTTGAATCGGGAAAAGTTCAGTGTCGATTTGTTCCCAGAGGCAGTCGCGGTAAAGAAACGATCGCTCAACTCAAATCCGCTGTTCAGAAAGTCAAAACTGTTTTTCTAGCCACCGATGACGATCGAGAAGGGGAAACGATCGCATGGCATTTACAACAAGCCTTAAACCTGAGACAACCTCAGCGCGTAGTTTATAGCGAGATTACGCCTGCTGCGGTAAAACGAGCGATCGCCAATCCTAGAACAATCAATCAAAATTTAGTGGATGCTGGATTGTGCCGCACTGTACTTGATAAGTTGGTCGGCTACAAAGGTTCCCCCTTGCTCTGGAAGTTGCAAAACGGAGCAAAATCAATGGGGCGTGTCCAAAGTGCAACGCTGCATATTTTGTGTGATCGAGAACGTCAAATCGAAGCTTTTGTTCCTCAGGACTATTGGAGTGTTTTCGTGGACTATGCAGAAGGCTTTCGAGCTTTTTATCATGGTTCAGAAACCACTGAAACAGATGCCACACCCGCTGATGATGCAACGCCAAACGGAGAGCGGACAGCTCCCGAATCGACTCGCGTTTTGAGTGAGACTGAAGCCGATCGACTCGTTCAACAAGCTCAGGCATTTCCCCATCGAGTTTTGTCGATCGAGGGAAAAACAATCAATCGCACTCCGCCCCCTCCGTTTGTAACTTCAACCTTGCAACAAGCCGCAGGATCACGCCTTAAGTTCAGCCCAGAAAAAACAATGCAGGTCGCACAGTCCTTGTATGAGGCAGGACATATTACCTACATGCGAACCGATAGCATTGAACTCAGTCCAGAGTATCGATCGGCAGCGCGACAATGGTTAATCGAACACGATCCAGACAATGTGCCGCAAAAAGTTACGCATCATCGTAAAGTCAAAGGCTCTCAAGAAGCACACGAAGCGATTCGTCCCACTGATATCACTCGTGCATCAGCGCAATTAAAGCTTGAACTATCCAGTGATGAATTTGCATTGTATGTGTTGATTTGGAAACGTGCGATCGCGTCTCAATGCCAGCCTGCAAAAGTGAGACAGACCCGAATTCTAACGCGATCGGGCAACATCAATTGGCAAGCAAAAGGGCAAGTTATCGAATTCGCAGGCTACAGCAAGTATTGGAACAATCTGAGTACGGATGTAGAACTCCCGATCGTTCAAGTCAATCAGCCGCTAACGCTCACTCAAGCCGCACACGAACAAAAGCAAACTCAGCCGCCCCCTAGATATAGTGAACCAAAATTAGTGCAAGTGATGGAGCGGCAAGGCATTGGGCGACCGAGCACTTATGCTCCAACGATTCAAACCTTGAAAGATCGGCAGTATGTGGAAGTTCTTAAAAGCGTACTGCAACCGACCGCTTTAGGGTTAGAAGTCGATCGCTTTCTCTCTGATGCGTTACCGGACTTAGTGCGATCGGAATTTACAGCCCAGATGGAAGGGTCGTTAGATGCGATCGCAGAAGGTGAGCAAAACTGGCAACACTATCTCACGAATTGGAATGCAGCTTACTTTCAGCCTGCATTACTCCAAGCCGAACGAGTTCTACCGCAATATCTCAGCCCTACCCCTCGTTCTGAAAAGCCTGTAGAACGCTCTAAAACTCGCTGCCCAAACTGTCAGAAACCCCTCGCAAAAATCAAGAGTGCCAAACTCAAAAAGAAGTACTTTCTCAAGTGTGTCGAAGAATGTACAGATGTTGTACTGTTTTGGTCAGAGTACAGCAAGCGATGGGAGATACCACAAGCAAAATCAGCAGCTCAAACTGCGTCAAAATTAACCGAAGTGCCTTGTCCTGTTTGTCAGAAGCTTCTAGAGCAATATTCTTATCAAAAAGACGGTCAAACGAAACTGCTATTACGCTGCTCTGATGCCAAAGCACGACGAGAGACGAAACATAAGGATGTTGTTTATTTTCAAACTGAGAAAGGCTGGTGGAGTCCGAAATTTGGGGAACTCAAGGTAGAAATGTTGCGCGATCGCTAACGTTTTGTAGAATAGATCGATCGCGTTTCGCCATATCTTACTTATGAGAGTGTTGACTCATTAATCATCAAGAAATATCTAAAAATACAAACTTCTATAAATGGATGTGACATAAGCTCATAATTTTATAGATAATGCTCGTTAAGTGGTGCGCGTCTGATGCCGAATCAATCTGTTAATACGACAGATCAATCCGGTATGAGCCGTTTGATTTTTAGTGTGCTGTTGCAATCAGCAGAAGGAGTTCATCGTATGAGAATTCTGCGTGTGAAAGATGATTGTACTGTGCAGACGTTAGAAACAGTTAAAAACGATGCGATCGACATTGCCACAAGCGGAGAAGCAGTCTGGCGATGTATTGCAACATTTGTCGAGGGAGTGATTCGCAGTGCCCCACATTGGAATCAGATTCTGATTGTTCTTTTTAGTATTCACCACAATCTTGAGATGCTGGAAAAAGCTTTCTCAGTGAACGCAAATCGTTTGTTAGATCAATCGATCGCGGCTTCTGGATTAGTTCAATACATTCTCAATCAGTTAGAGCGATCGCGCCTTGTCCAATTCCTTACTGCCCTAAACTCCTAGTGCGCTTATGTTTTCTAACTCCTCCACTCCACACCTCTCAGAAGCCCAACAAACCGCCTTTGCAGTGCTGTTGCACCGCATGATCAATCGAATTCGCCATTCGTTAGAACTCCCGATCATTCTAAACGCAACGGTTGCTGAAGTCCGGGCTTTTCTGCAAACTGATCGCGTCAAAATCTATCGGTTTGACACAGACGGAAGCGGTGAAGTCGTGGCAGAAGCGATTAATCATCAGCGATTACCGTCTTTGCTCAATCATTGGTTTCCCGCAGAAGATATTCCACCCGAAGCAAGAGAACTCTTTTTAAGAGTGCGACAGCGATCGATTGTCGATGTGCTGACTCAGGAAATCGGGGTCAGTCCGCTCCTTGAACAAAGCGATGGGGCGACGATCGAGGAAGAATTACGCTTTCGAGTGGCTGATCCTTGTCATATTGAATATCTCACCGCACTGGGAGTTCGATCGTCGTTAGTCGTTCCTATCATTGCACAAGAAGAGCTATGGGGCTTGCTCGTTTCTCATCATTGTGAACCGCGTCGGTTTACACAGACAGAACTACAGATTATGCAGTTGATCTCGGATCAGGTTTCGATTGCGATCGTTCAAGCTAATATTCTTCAAGAAACTCGTCGCTATGCGGCTCAAGAAGCTACGATTAATCAAATCACATCTTTGCTTCATGCACTGCCTGAGATGCAGCTTCAGCAAGCATTAGAGCAAGTAATTCAAGCTTTTCAAGGGGTTGGAGGGCGGCTTTATATCTTTCCACAAGGAGTCCATCAAGCGTCTCAATTTTTTGTAGAAGGACAACAACCTGTTCTTTCTAGTTTACAGAATGGCTTCGATCGATCTGCTTTTCCAACTCTGTTGGAGCAACATCCACTCTGGCAAACCTGGCTAGAACTTGAACCCAAAAGTGAAGGCGTGTGGCTGATTAATCAGGTGGATCGCTCTGAAATGCCAGCAGAACTATCAACAGCATTGATCAGCGCGAATCTGCGGAGCCTGCTCGTGATTCCGATTCAGTATCGTCAGCAAACATTAGGGTATCTGAGTGTGTTTCGATGCGCGATCGACATTGAACGAATTTGGGCAGGAAAGCTAGATCAGGGCGACCCCCGGCAACGGTTACCCAGGCTATCGTTTGAAACCTGGAAAGAACTTAGAAGCAATCAATCACAGCCTTGGACAGTCTTCGATCGCGAACTTGCTCATACCTTGAGTCATGTATTTGCGTTGGCGATTCATCAGCGGGGATTGTATCAAAGAGTGCGATCGCTCAATGCTCATCTCAAACGCGATGTGAAACGCCGCAAAAAAGCAGAAGTCGAACTTGCTACGCTTAATTCCAACTTAGAGCGCTGTGTCTTACAACGCACAATGCAGCTGCAACGTACAAACGAAGAGCTAGTCAGACAGATTGAACAACGAGAGTTCATCATTGAGGAGCGCCAGCGGGCGGAAGCTTCGATCGAACGATTGAGCCATCAAAATGAACTCATCTTAAATTCAGCCGGGGATGGTATCTATGGAATTGATGCTCAAGGCTTAATTACCTTTGTCAATTCCACGGCTGCAAAGATGTTGGGCTACGAAGTTGATGATCTCGTGGGTCAATGGATGCACACTTATTTGAAGCATTCCAAATCCGATGGCATTCCTTATTTATTAGCGGATAGTCCGATTCATACAACGCTGCGAAAAGGCACGATCGAACATCGAAACGGCGATGTGTTTCAGCGGCGAGATGGTTCCACGTTTCCGATCGAGTATGTGAGTAGTCCGATTCGGGAATGTGATCGGATTGTGGGAGCGGTGATCGTTTTCAAAGACATCACGGAACGCCAAATGATTGAGCAGATGAAAGATGAATTTGTCTCAATTGTGAGCCATGAACTGAGAACGCCTTTGACTTCGATTCGGAGTACGCTCGGTTTGCTATCGACTGGAATGCTCGACGATCGACCGGATAAAAGCAAGCGAATGCTAGAAATTGCTTATTCAAATACCAATCGATTAGTGCGTCTGATTAGTGACATTCTGGACATTGAGCGCATCAAGTTTGGCAAAGTTGCAATGGATAAACGGCGCTGTAATGCCGCTGATCTCATGGTGCAATCCGCTGATGCAATGCGGGCAATGGCAGAACGTGAGGAAATTACTTTATCTGTGACCTCGATCGCAGCGCAACTTTGGGCAGATCCCGATCGCATTATTCAAACCCTAACTAATCTTTTGAGCAATGCAATTAAATTTTCTCCGGCTCGATCGACCGTTTCCCTCACGGCTGATTTTGTGGATTCACAGCGCAAACGCAGACGACATCAGGAAAATGGAGCCTATGTGCGGTTTTGTGTCAAAGATCAAGGGATTGGCATTCCTGAAGATAAGCTAGATGTGATTTTCGATCGCTTTCAGCAAGTCGATGCTTCAAATTCTCGGCAACAGGGTGGAACTGGATTAGGACTGACCATTTGCCGCGAGATCGTTGAGCAGCACGACGGAAAAATCTGGGTTGAAAGTCGATTCGGTGAAGGGAGTGCGTTTTACTTCACCATTCCAGTCTTCTCAAATCAGTCATAGCTATGATTAAACGGATTTTAATTATCGACGATGAACCGGACATTCGGGAAGCGACGCAGCTTTGTTTAGAGATTGCGCGAGGTTGGGAAGTGCTAACTGCTGGCTCAAGTGCCGAAGGACTGAAAAAAGCCGCGATCGAGCAACCCGATGCAGTTCTTTTAGATGTGATGATGCCAGATATGGATGGCTTAGCAACCTTTGAACAACTTCAAGCTAACCCAGTCACCCAGAACATTCCTGTGATTTTATTAACGGCGAAAGCTCAAGCTTCAGATCGTCGGCAATTCACTCAATTTGCGATCGCAGCCGTGATTACAAAACCGTATGATCCACTAACATTGGCAGATCAAATCGATGCCATTTTAGAAGATTGATAAATTCGCGCTTTAACCGATTTTGACAAGAAATTGGGAGAAACGATCGCGATCCTGCCAATCTTGCACGGTGAGCATTCGAGATTCGATCTCTATCTGTCTAATGCTCAGGGGTCATTATCATCTGAGGATCATCTCCGGCTGCGATAAATTTTTGCACCTCTAGAATCTCAATCAAAACGAGCTTGTCTTGTTTTGAATAGTGCAAAATCATCTGTCCATCCTCTTCAGCGTGAGAAATCGGTTCATCTGATACTTGAATTAACAAAGCATCTACATCGGGGCTATAGCGAATCTTTTGCATGTCTTGATTTCCTTCCTGGACAAAGTGTAATAACGAAGGCGAATGCTGCAAATTCTCGATAAACCACTCTCAAAACTCGGCGATCGTCGAGTTGTTTTTGAGCAATCCGTTTGTCATCTTCTGCAATTTCAAGCTGATCGGGTGATCGAATGATTGCTTCGATGAATTCGATTGTGAGTGGAATGTTCATTTCCTGCAAGATTTGTAGTTTTGCGATCGCGTGTTCACTGAATCGAATCTCTTTTTCCATTCTGGACGATCGCGCTTTGATTAACGACTAATCTGATTTTGATAAGAAATTGGGAGAAACGATTACGTTTTTAATCTTGCACAGTGAGCATTCGAGATTTGATCGCTTCATGGAATTAACAGATCTTGAGGCTGTACGATCGTGATTCCAATATTATTGGGAAAGTCGCGGGGATTCAGCGTGAGCAAATGTGTGATGTTGTAGACCAACATTACGGCGATGAGACGTAGATCGTGAGTGCGTTTTCCCATCACTTGATGGGTTGTTACGAGGTCTAACCAAGTTGTAAAGATCGCTTCGGTTTCTGGTAGGAGAGCGAATTGAGTCAGAAGTTGTTGAATTCTGATGCGAGTTTGCTCAGTTGTCCAGCCGAGTCCATTCACTGAAACTGGACGAGTTGCAACTACCCAAAACTCAACTAGGACTTGAGCGGTGATCACACAGGAATCACCTTGCAAAACTAAGCGATCGACCGTATCTAAAACAAGTGCATTGAGAACTGCGTTCGGATCACTGAGGCGCAAAAGAATATTGGTATCTAGAAGGTATTGCGGCATCAGTCGTACATAGTATCTCGGTGCATCGCTTCGTCTGGAAGTCCTGGGCTGTCTTGTGGCAGACTGGCAACCCATTCTCTAAGACGGCGCGATCGCGCTTCAGGAGTGGTAGGAATTTGCTTTTGCAGTTCAGCAACATCAATCGGAGTGATGTTAGATGGAAGTTCAGTTTGCTGGGCTTTTGTCGATCGCACAAAGTTTAAGATCTCGACGATGAGTTCGTCTGGGGCTTGTTCCAGTTCTTGAAGAAGCTGTTCTCGATCGTTCATGTTGGTTTCCTCGATCGCGCTTTATATGGTTTCATTATCGCTGATCGTTAGCATTCGGGATTCGATCGCGTTCCACACCTGCGGCGATACTCGCAAGGCAGCTTCTTTGCAGCGAATCATCAACTCGTTGGCGTAGAGGTAATCTCGCAAAGGATAAACATCATATTGAGCTAAGTCAGCCCACTCAGGTGGTAGTCGAAGCTGAATACACCAATTGTCTAAGACGAAATTGGCATCTTCTTCAAACTCTTTAAGAGATTTAAAGGGTCGTTCTTCAGCAGAGCCAGTAATTCGGGTTTCTTGTAAAGGTTGCTGTTGGAAAAAATGCGAACTGCTAAACTTAGTTTCAAAAATTTTTATTTCTTCAAGCTTTCCAAATAAAACATGAGCAATCTCATGAATGTTTTCAATAGAGTTATCAGTATTTGAAACTGGACTTAGAGAACGATACTCGATAAACTTTCGAGCTAAGTTATTAGTAAGTTCGCAGATTTGCTCTAGCCTTTGAGATTTATCCAGCGTTGATACCAATTTAAGAGCGCGGCTTTGTTGAAGAGTTTTATCGAATGATAAAGCAAGAAAGATTGCCAAAGCACGCTTGGTGATTGGGCTACAAGCACTCTCAGTGTTTGCTGTTATTAAGTTTGACCATATTACTAGTCCACAGACATTGATACTCGAACTGATGATTTCTTGTGTTTTACGTTCCATAAGCTCCAGCAACTTATCAGCATTTCTCAGTAAGCCTGCGACTAGTAGAAAAACCTCACGCCAACGGAAATCAGTTAGATGATTCGTAACTAACGCTTCTAATTGCTGCTCATCAACAATATATTGAGCGGTCAGATACTCCTGGAAGGTCAGATGCGAAAACGAGAAAGTATCTCTAGCCCGTTCAACTAAGATTCCTTGCTGCACTTGAATGGCATACAGCGTGGCTTGTGCATCGAGATGCTTCGGTGCATTGAGATTGTTAACGAGAAAAGCTCGAATTTGTTCTGTCAGTTCTCGCTTTGAGAAAAACAATTGATCTTCTGCAAAGCTCTGATAAGCAATCTCAGATAGCAGAACTTGTTCTAGCTGAAGGTTCAATTCTTGATAGATCGGATCACGATGCACTCGTCGTTCTGCTGCCCATTTCTTTAACCAAACTTCCAACGCCTCACCATACAACGCGGCTCTTTGCTTCGGTAAACTCTGCGATTCGTCATAAACTGCACAAAGCAAAGTTAGCAGTAACGGCGTTTGCCCTAATTCTTTTACCGCTTTGTAGTCTGAACTCTTGAGCAATTCCCAATATTGATCAGCTATCTTCGGCTCTCGTCTAAACCACTGGCGCACAAACGTTTCCATCTGCTCATCGTCAAAGTTCGCCATTGTCACATCTTTGAAGCGGGGAAATCCGCCTTTATATGCAGCAATTCGACAGGAGGCAATAAAGCGATTTTTGTCATATCGATCGACAAACCGATCAATCTGCTCGATCGCCCGATCACAATAAGCCGTAGGTACTTCATCCAATCCATCCAACAAAATCAGCAACTTCCCTGCCAGCAAAAGTTTCCGCGTCGTTCCTTCCGGGTCTGGGAATCCGCACGTTTCAAACTCATCAGCGATCAATGACTCGATCTCTGAATGTCGATCGCCAAATTGCCTCAACTCGATAAACACCGGAATCAATTCATGCCGATACCTCGCAGTTTGCCACTTCAGCGCTTCTAGTCCCACTTTCCTCAAAAACGTCGATTTCCCAATTCCCGGACTTCCCAACACCATCAACCGAGGTTCAAGGTTCGCCACTGCGATGCCTTCTTCACGAGTCGTTTTCTCGAAGGCAAATCCTCGCCCCGTCCCTAGAAACAGTTCTTTCAACGCTTCAGGCGATTCAAAACGGCGACTCTCGCGAGTATTCAAAACCTGTACATCGGTGTAAATTTCTTCTAACGTCAGCGAATTATCCATTCGCAAGCAATCATATTTCAAGCTGCAATGGCGCTTTTCATACGTTTGGACATATTCTCGGACGGCGCTTTCGATCTTCTGCTGTTTCTGTTTATCGATCGCGTGACCGCCCTGTTTCCAAGCGGTGTCAAGAACGAGCGTGGTCAGTTTCTTGAGAACTTCTGTGGTTACAATCAAGCCGGGATCAAAAACCATGAGAATTCAAGCGGTGAGGGGGACTTGTCTTATTGATACACCGCGATCGCACAAATTCCCCCGCAAATCACACAACTCTTTCAATTTTGTAAACTGAAAGGATGGGACATCAGATACAGCCACTACCGATCGACGTTGTTCATTTAATCGCTGCCGGAGAAGTGATCGATTCACTTGCGGCAGTCGTGCGCGAACTCGTTGAAAATGCGATCGATGCCGGAGCCACTCGGATCACCGTTTCTGTATGGGCGGATCAATGGCGGATCAGAGTCGCGGACAATGGCGCAGGAATCAGTTTAGACGATTTGCGGAAAGCTGCACAGCCGCATAGTACGAGCAAGATTCGCGATCGCGCTGATCTCTTCCAAATTCACAGCTTGGGATTTCGAGGGGAAGCGCTGCACAGTTTAGCGCAACTCTCAAACTTAGAGATTCTTAGTCGAACAGCTTTAGAACCGGGCTGGAAAGTGACTTATCGAACGGATGGAGAAGCGGATCAAGTGGAATCGGTTGCGATCGCGCCTGGAACGATCGTGATTGTCGATCGCTTATTTGAAACCTGGGAAGCGAGACGCGAGGGTTTACCTTCGACTTCGCAACAATTAAAAGCCGTTCAGCAAACCATCTATCAGATTGCATTAGCTCACCCGCGAATTACTTGGCAGGTGTATCAAAACGATCGATTATGGTTCAATCTCTGGGCGGGGAACTCTGCGAAAGATTTACTACCGCAACTGTTGAAAGATGTGCGAATTGAAGATCTAGCCGAGCTTCAATCGGCTGCAATTTCTTTAGTACTAGGATTGCCCGATCGCGCTCATCGACATCGACCCGATTGGGTGAAAGTTGCTGTGAATGGTCGGTTTGTGCAGTTTCCAGAGCTAGAACAAACGATTTTAGGAGCATTTCGTAGAACATTACCCCGCGATCGACATCCCATCTGTTTAATCCATCTGCAACTTGCACCCGAACATATTGATTGGAATCGCCATCCTGCAAAAGCGGAAGTGTATTTGCATAATTTGGATGAATGGAAAGAGCAGGTGAAAACTGCGATCGCTCAAGCCCTCCGAATCAATCCTGAGACTGTTCCTGAAGGTCTTTACACTTCACAAGTGAGCCAATTGATCAAAGCTGCTGAATCGGATGCTGGCTATCATGTGCAGCGTGAAATTGTGCCTGAACCTGAGTTTTCATTTCTCAAAGCACTGACTCAAGTTCACAATCGCTACATTCTGGCAGAACATTCATCAGGAATGTGGCTGATTGAGCAACATATCGCACATGAGCGAATCTTGTTTGAAGAGATTAGCGATCGCTGGCAAATCATCCCACTTGAACCTGCGATCGTGCTAAATCAACTATCGATTTCTCAAGTCGAACAACTGCAACGGGTTGGGATCGAAGTTGATCCATTTGGTGAGCAATTGTGGGCAGTGCGATCGACTCCTGAACTTTTGGCGCAACGGGAAGACTGTAGAGATGCCTTGATCGAACTGAGTTTAGGTGGAGATTTGCAGGCGGCACAGGTGGCAGTCGCTTGTCGAAGTGCGATTCGGAATGGGGTTCCATTGTCGATCGACGAAATGCAAAGTTTAATCGATCGATGGCAGAAAACCCGCAATCCGCGCACCTGTCCGCATGGTCGCCCGATCTATCTATCGCTGGAGGAGTCCAGTTTGGCGCGATTCTTCAAGCGACATTGGGTAATTGGTAAAAGTCATGGACTAGAGTAATCAGTTAGAGCAGATCTGCTGCTATAACCTTGTGCTCTAGTAATGGGAGTACTTCAGGAATCTGCAGAATGTCTGCCAAATCTCTAATTCCTCGATCTCCGGTCACAACCTGTCGCAGCGACAAATCGATCGCCCAAATTCGAGCATGTTGATCTAAAGTCGAAGCTCCTCGCCCGCCAGCAATCTGAATGCTAAAGTCCAGCGGGTTCCCATTAATCACCACTGTGCCAACATTCAGCCGATGACGCATCTCTTCAATGACCTCCTTATCCTGAGCAAAAACAGTTCCTCTCAGACCAAATGGGCACTGATTCATGTGCTCGATCGTGTCTGCCAAGTTGCCATTTGTCTTCACAACGGGAAGCACATTCGCAAAAATTTCCTCCTTTAGTAACTCACTCGTCGGATCAACACCCTCAAATAAGGTTGGCTCAATGTAAATTCCATCAGGGTCAGGTTGCCCTTGATAGTTCAATCGTCGTCCACCCACAGTCGTCGTTGCTCCTGCTGCTTCAAAGGCATCAACAATACTTGGCAGTTTGTGCGGGAGTGAAGAAGGACCTAGAACGTAAGGATCATCTTCTCGCAGTGAACCTGGTCTATAGCGCTGGAATTCAGTTCGTAATGCTGTCATCAAGGGTTCGTAGACATCAGGATGAACATACAATCGCTTCAAACTGATGCAGAATTGTCCTGAAGCTGCATTCTTAGCATAGGCAAGCAAGCACGCTGTTCTGCTGAGTTGCTCAGGAGTTAAATCATGATGCACATAAGCAGAATCTACTCCCTCTAGCTCAATAATCGGGTTGTAGATTCCTGCTTGCTGACAGGACTGAATGATTTCAGAACGGCGCTTTGAATTACCGATAAAGACTAGATTATCAATTCGACTGCCGCCCTTTAATCCCAACCATGAATCGAGAATGCTCTGATGATTGGGATGCACAACGGTGCTGACCAAATGATTCGGCATCTCCCAATCCTTTAACACTTGGTTGAACTCATCTACTAATGCCAGAGCCACGATCGCTAATCGATGTGGAGGCTTAATCAGCAACGCATTGCCCGATAGAAAGGCTCCATGCAAAATTTGGGTCAACATTGGAAATGAAGAGTTCTGCGGGCTGATGACTCCGATGACCCCTTGCGGTACATGTTCTAGCCGAGCATTGCATCCCAGCTTTGAGATTGGCTGTAGTACATTGCTAATCAAGTCGAAGTAATTAGATTGAAAGGTTTCAAGCACTGCGTCAAGGCTTGCTAAGAAGGCATTGTAGGCGTAAGATTCCTGCACAGTCAAAGTACGCCATTTTGCGTACTGTGCTCGGAGCTTTGTACCAAAATCTTGCAAGATTTGAATTCTGGTTTCTAATGGAATTCGGCGAAGCGCCTGAGTTGCAACTTGAGCCTTCTGAAGTTGGGATTGAACCAGTTGATTTAGAGCATCATCTGCAACAATATCCCATTGAGCAACGACAGGCAGACCTGCTAATGAATGATTGGAACGACGATTAATCGTTGATTCAAGTAGGTACAAACTGGGGTCTTTCACTTTAGCTTCTGCATCTAGTAGCGTATAGCGCTTACTAATCATCGAAGCAGGAACTGGATCATACCCAGAGGTAAGAGGAAAATACCAAGTGGACCGCTGACGAGTCGGAATCGTCGCGGTCTGGCTTACTAAGATATCAGTCATAAGGTCAAATGTTTATGTCTAGGAATGCCCAAACAGTAATTTACTCACGCGCTAGCAATTTGTCGTCTAAGTAGCAAATTAACAATAGTTTTATTTGATGGTAATTAATCATTAGTTTGTTTTAACAAACTAAGTAAAACTGCAATCCTTTTTGGTTCAATCCGATACTAGTAATAATTTTAGAGCAGGTAGAACTTGTACCTGCTCTATTTGAATTTGATTAGTGAGACAATGCAGAAGATAGAGCTGGCTCAAGAATACGATCGATTTCCTTCAACTCCGCTTCGCTCAATGTCACCTCCGAAGCCGCAGCATTATCAACGATTTGTTCTGGACGGCTCGCGCCAATGATTGCACCTGTAACCCGCTCATCTCGAAGCACCCACGCCAGAGCAAGCTGCGCCATTGAGATGTTTAACTCTCCAGCGATCGGCTTCAAATCCTGAACTGCGGTTAAAATGCGATCGTTGAGCAAATCATTCATAAATCCGTTCATTTGATCATTTGCTGCACGAGAATCTTTCGGAATCGCTTCACCCGGTTTGTACTTTCCAGTTAACACCCCTTGAGCCAGCGGAGACCAAACAATCTGACCAATCCCGTTTGCCGCACACAGCGGAAACACTTCAGCTTCCGGTTTGCGCCATAACATCGAATACTGAGGCTGACTCGACACAAACTTCTCAACATTCGGCAGATTCAAAGCCGCTTGAATTTGTGACGGGTTCCACTCACTAAAACCAATGTATCGAGCTTTTCCTTGACGTACAACTTCGGTCAAAGCTTCCATTGTTTCTTCTAGCGGTGTGTTCGTATCATAGCGATGGCATTGATACAGATCGACGTAATCGGTTTTTAATCGCTGAAGGGAAGCATCAATCTGTTTGTGAATTTGTGCGGCGGATAAACCTCGATCGACATCTGACATCGGAAAGTAAACCTTCGTTGCCAAAATGTAAGAAGCGCGATCGACACCCTGCAATACTTCTCCTAAAAGCGATTCCGCTGCGCCGCGTGCGTACACATTCGCCGTATCGATAAAGTTAATTCCAACATCAAACGCTTTGTGAATGCAGGCTTCTGCATTTTGGCGTTCTACACCCCCGCCATAAGTTAACCAAGATCCAAGAATGATCTCCGAAGCGTTAAGATCACTACTGCCTAGCTTGCGATATTTCATCGTGATTTCTCCAATTGCGATCTGAAGCAATTTATTAATCTAGCCGAACTATATTAGATAGCGATCGCGTCTTGCTCCTCTATCCAATGGTCAATTCGCTCGATTTACCAATCTTAAGCCGCGCTTCTCGATTATTCAGGGTTGTCAATTGTGGGGTGGTGGCGAAAGTGGTAGACTCCGCTATGAACGCATTAGGGTAATTTCTGCCTTTTGAATGTCGAGAATTGCACCAATCTGAGAAAGGACATCCATGCCAAGTAGTCCACTCATTAATGGACTAAAAGGGAGGTTGAGTACAACGATCGACAAGTCAGTAAAAGTTTGACCCAGACAGTTAAATGCTAAAACCGGAAGGCTTGGTGCGCGATTCATCCCTCCAGCCGTCATGATTGAGATTTGAGTTGTAGCAGTGCTTGGGACATAGCCTAAATCTTCTAAAACTTTGAGCGGGAGAGTTGTGTAGCTAGAGAGCCTGTATCAACGAGAAGGCGAACTCTGATTGAGTCATTGTTTGTTCCGCTAACGCTGGCTCTAAGAAAGAGAAGGTTTCCCGATCGCTGAAGTGGGTAGATGACTCGTGAACTCATAGGATAGGATAAAGGCAAGATCTTCTGGCATTTCGCCAACGTATTCGATCGAGGCTGAGCGTCCTTGTCTCAGTGGGAGTGCGTTGTAGATGTCATCTTGGTTTGAAGAATGAGCTAGGACTTGACCTTGAATGATTCCCATCTGTTCATCAAGTTCAGCTTCTACAATGAGAAGCCACTCTCCTTGAAATCTTTGGGTTATTTGCTCCCAAGTTAGAATTTCAGCCATTGCTCGAAGTTTCACGATGTTCTAGCTTGAGTATACAGAGCTTTGGTTGCCGTCTGCATCAAGTCGATCGCGAATCAGTTCTGTGGGATCGGAGCTTTCAAAAACTTCAGCACAGAGCACATCGAGGAAGTCAACTTAAAATTCGGCTTAAAAATTGGTGGTAAAACGGGCATTCCCTTTCTAGCTGAAGCAACAAGCGAAGGGTACTTTAAAATCGAAGTTAAATGTAAATTTCCCAATCAGTAATTCAATAAATGCTGAGAACAAAGCTGATTCAGTCCACGGTTGCAAGGTAAGCGCAAACATCGTTTTACAATGATTCAGAAGCCGCACACCTTGTATTGATAATGTTTGAAAGCTTTTTACCGTCTGAAGTTGCTCAACTCACTGAAGAAACGTCGATCGCGCTCGCTCGTGAAATTCGTCGATCGCCCATTTCAACCTCGATCAGCCTAGAACCCGTCGAAACCGCCTATGTGCATCAAGGCACAGGCGGCACTCCAATTCTTTTACTTCACGGCTTCGATAGTTCAGTGTTTGAATTTCGGCGATTGTTACCCAAGCTTGCAGAGCGTCACGATACTTGGATTGTCGATTTACTAGGATTTGGATTTACCGATCGACCGAAGAGCCTTCCATTTAGTCCAGACGCGATCAAAACTCACCTCTATGATTTTTGGAAAGAGAAGATTGCTCAACCTGTGATTCTAGTCGGGGCATCCATGGGAGGGGCAGCCGCGATCGATTTCACCCTCTCACATCCTGATGCAGTCGCAAAACTTGTGTTACTCGATAGTGCAGGCTTTGCAGCGGGACCTGCGATCGGTAAATTTCTCATTCCGCCTTTAGGCTATCTCGCAACCGAATTTCTTAGAAAACCGAATGTACGGAGAAGTGTCAGCCTCAAAGCTTACTGTGATCCAAGCTTCGTCACTCAAGATGCAGAACTCTGTGCGGCTTTGCACTTAAAACTTTCTCGCTGGAATGAGGCTTTAATTGCTTTTACAAAAAGTGGTGGCTATAACTTTTTGAGCAATCGAATTTCTGCGGTTTCTTGCCCGACATTGATTCTTTGGGGCGATTCGGATCAAATCCTTGGAACGAAAGATGCAGCACGGTTTGAAAGCGCGATCGCAAACAGCAAATTAATCTGGATCGACCAATGCGGACACGTTCCCCATCTTGAAAAACCTGAACTCACTGCCCAGTTTATTTTAGAGTTTGCACAAGTGTAAAAAAGTTGGGACTCGATCGCCAAAACAGTCACAAAATTCCGATCAACTGCTATCTTTAGTTGGAAACAACTATCGACAAAAAAATACATGGGAGTCACGTATCGGCGGATTCTGCTCAAACTTAGCGGCGAAGCTCTGATGGGAGAGCTATCGTATGGGATTGATCCTGCCGTCGTTCATGGCATTGCTGAAGAAGTGGCAGAACTCGTGAACGAAGGAATTCAAGTCGCGATCGTGGTCGGCGGTGGAAATATTTTCCGGGGAATTAAGGGTGCAGCCGCAGGCATGGAACGCGCCACCGCTGACTATATTGGGATGATTGCCACAGTGATGAACGCCATGACGCTGCAAGATGCGCTAGAGCAAATCGGCATTCAAACTAGAGTCCAAACCGCGATCGCGATGCAAGAAGTGGCGGAACCGTATATCCGCCGTCGAGCGATTCGGCATTTGGAAAAAGGCAGAGTGGTGGTCTTTGGTGCGGGTTCAGGGAATCCGTTCTTTACAACAGACACGACCGCTGCTTTACGAGCCGCTGAGATTAATGCAGAAGTACTGTTTAAAGCTACAAAGGTAGATGGGGTGTACGATTCTGATCCGAAGAAAAATCCAGAGGCGAAACGGTTCCAGAGTTTAACTTACTCGCACGTTTTAATGCAGGATTTGCAGGTGATGGACAGCACAGCGATCGCATTGTGCAAAGATAACGATATCCCCATAATCGTATTTGACTTGTCTGTGCGCGGAAATGTGAAGCGGGCAGTCACAGGAGAATCTATCGGAACCATTGTCGGAGGTTTTTGTGAAGTTTGCTGATGTTGAAGACCATATGAAAAAGGCGATCGATGCAGTTCGCCGGGATTTCAATACAATCCGGACGGGTCGTGCAAATTCAAGTTTGCTCGACAAGATCACCGTTGAGTATTACGGTACAGAAACGCCGCTGAAACAGTTGGCAAATATTTCTACTCCGGATTCGACCACGATTCAAATTCAACCGTACGATCGCAGCGCGATGAACTCGATCGAGAAGGCGATTTCGCTATCTGATATCGGTTTAACGCCGAATAATGACGGTCAATCGATTCGGTTGAATATTCCACCGCTGACGAGCGATCGACGCAAGGAATTGGTCAAGTTGGCGGCGAAGTATGCGGAGGCGGGAAAGGTTTCGATCCGAAATATTCGGCGCGATGGAGTCGATGCGGTGAAGAAACAAGAGAAAGATAAGGAAATTTCTGAAGACCAAGCTCGTGACACTCAGGAGAAAATTCAGAAGTTGACTGATAAGTATATTGCTGAAGTTGAAAAGGTTTTGGCAGAGAAAGAGAAGGACATTACGACGGTTTAATGTTTGATTGAAAGAGAAAAGCGATCGCATGAACCGCGATCGCTTTTTTGTTTTAATTTGCTGTGAGTTCGATCAGTCTCTTCGCTTCGGACCCATTCAGCCCCCTTTAGTGGGCTAACGATGCGAAGCCCACTAAAGGGGGCTGAAGATCAATTGATTTCAATCGTTACAAGACTTACTTTCTGTACTAAAAAAGAGCCTACGGACTGTAAGCTCTCAATCTTTGAGTAAACCATAGCTTAACCGAGCAGATATGCGGATTTCAGTGCCCATAAAATCAGCACAGCAATACTCCCTAAAATCAAGGTGGCAGAAGCTCCAACGACGATCGGCTTATCTGCACCGTCAAATTTCATAATGCCGCGATTCAGGTCTGACATAATTTGCACTCCAACATAACGACTTGGTGACTCTACATCCAGGCTAATCAGGAATTTTTGATCCCCCTTCTTTCTCAAGCATTATTTTATCTTTTGACCCTGATAAGCCAAAGTAATGATTTCGACCTTGGAGAATTTCTGCATCAATTCAGTCAATAGCGGTCAATATGGTAAGGAAAATTACTCAGACCCCGGATGAATTGGATCGGAATCGCGATCGTCATTCTCTCGATCGCGCTCATTCTCCTAGAACTCACCCTTAGAATTTTGTTCGGTTTTGGCAATCCGCTCCTTTATTTAGGTGATGCTGAAATCGGCTATTTGCTGGCTCCAAATCAATCGGTCAAACGATTCGGCAACCGCATCGAAATCAATGAATACGCAATGCGATCGCCCAAATTCACCCCAAAACCGAGCACCAAGCGCGTTCTGATGATTGGCGATTCGATTATCAATGGCGGATGGTGGACGGATCAAAAAGATACTGTTTCTGAATTGATCGCCCGCTCAAACAATCATTTGGAAGTCCTAAATGCGTCTGCGAATTCCTGGTCGCCTCGAAATGAGCTTGCGTACCTCAAACGATTTGGGACATTTCACGCGGATGTGATTGTCTTAGTGATTAACACCGATGATTTATTTGGCACACCTCCAACTGCATTAGGAGTCGGACGCGATCGCAATTATCCCGATCGCAAACCGCCAAGCGCCATTTGGGAAGTGCTCGATCGCTATCTTTTACCCGCTCCGAAACTGCCCGCTGAATTAACACAAATTCAAGCGGAAGGCGGCGATCGAGTCGGGATCAATCTAGACGCAATTCGGCAAATCCGGGACATTGCGAACCAAAACAACGCAAAGTTCGTCTTAACAATAACTCCACTGTTACGAGAATTAACCACCGGATCGCGGGATTACGAAATCACAGCTCGTCAGCGTTTAACCGAGATGACGCAAACCGAGCAGATTCAATTTCTCGATTTCCTCAGCATTTTCAAATCATCTGACCCACAGACCCTTTACCGCGATCATATTCACCTCAGTCCGAGTGGAAATCGAATTTTAAGTGAGCGAATCGCTCAAGCAATTTAATCGTCTGTGCGGGTAATCTTTGACAAACTTGGGGAATCCCGATCCGCGATCGTGAATGTGTACCTACTAGCAAAATTTCAAGGTTTGAATTATGGCTCTTTTAGGGATAGATATTTCGGCTTATCAGGAAAATGTCGATTGGGCAACGGTCGCCAGTCAAGGTGTCTTCTACGGATTCGCGAAAGCGACCGAGGGAGCAACCAGCCGAGACGACAAATTTACGCGGAACTGGTCAGGAATGCGATCGGTTGGAATCGTCCGAGGTGCGTATCACTTTTTCCGCCCCGGTCGCGATCCGGCGACTCAGGCAAATAACTTTTTACAAACTGTACAAACGATCGAGGCGTTCGATCTGCCTGCGGTACTCGATCTCGAAATCGATGATGGATTAAGCGCGGCAACGGTGATCGATCGTGCTCTGCAATGGTTAAATATCGTTGAAGCTAAAACCGGACGAAAACCGATTCTCTATACGTTTCCGGTGTTTTGGGAAGATAAGTTAGGCAATCCGAAGCAATTTTCTGAGTATCCGCTGTGGGTAGCGAATTTTGGAACACGATCGCCTTACCTTCCTGCGACTTGGAGCCGTTGGACATTTCACCAATATTCTGAATCGGGCACGTTACGCGGGATTGCAGGCAACGTCGATTTAAACCAATTTAATGGCGATTTGGATGGGTTACAAAAGCTGTTAAAAGGTCGCATTCCATTAAGACAAGGCTTTGAAGGGAATGTTGTTCAAGAGATGCAAACGTTACTAGAATCGCAAGGCTTTGATATCGGAACGCCTGACGGTGATTTTGGTCCGAAAACCAAGGCTCAAGTCATTGCATTTCAGCGATCGAAGAATTTAGCAGCGGATGGTATTGTTGGCGCAGCAACTTGGGCGGCACTGCAAGCCACGAAGCCCACTCCAACTCCGACTCCAAATCCGACTTCGCCCACGTTTCCAGCCTCGCTCGATTTAGTCAATGTATGTAAGTCTTATCGAGGAGCGGCACATCAAGATGCGGCTTTGAAATGGTTACAAAGTCAGATTCCGAAGTCGGTGCTGGATGATTTTGCTCGACGCTGGAGACAGCAGTAGATAGGCATAAAAAACCCTTTGCGATCGTCGCAAAGGGCAAGCCTAGAAGAGAGTAGTCAAGACATTCAAACTTATTTCGTCGGCAGGTTCATGCTCGCATACGCATCTGTCACATCAAATGCAGGAACGCGAGTGCCAAAATCGATCGAGGTTCCAGTAATCGATTCTGCAAGCTTCTCAAAAGACTCCGATCGCCAGTTTCGCGCATGGATCGGCTTGCTTTGTTCGCCGAGAAAATACGTCATCGAACCCAACAGAGCAACCGCCACCCAGCCAACGACAAAAAGACTAATCAGAATGACCATTGGAACCTCCTGTAACGTTCTGTTTCTTTCTGTAAACTAATGTAACAGAAACTTGTCAAAATTTGCAAATTGCTCATTAGTCGTAATAACCGTACTTCTACCATTTGGAAGATGTGGATCAGCGAAGCTTGCTCTAATCGTAGTGAAGCGATCTTTGAAACTTTCACCCCTCAACTTATGCAACTCAGCCAGAAACTAGTTCAGCTTTATCAAGAGGAAGCTCGATCGAAATCTTTGGATTTGCCCGAAAATCTCGAATCGTTTCCGATGCTGCAACGGCGGATTGAAGCGTTTGATCTGTTCAAACCGTATCTAGAAGGGCAGCACCGATTTCTAGATTGGGGCTGTAAGAGTGCTGAGACGGCATTTATGATTCGATCGCAGCTTGCAGATGAAGCGATCGAGATTCATGGCTGTGATATTGCTGAAGGGGACTTTGGCATCTTCGCTGAGCGATCGAACTTGATTTACTCGCAACTGACGCATCCGTATCAATTGCCGTATGAGGATAATTACTTCGATGTGGTGATTAGTAGCGGCGTTCTAGAACATGTTGCGAATGATTTTGAATCGCTGAAAGAGCTTTACCGCACGATCAAGCCAGATGGGTATTTGATTATTACTTTTTTGCCCAATCACTTATCCTACACAGAATTTCTCAATCGCAATTTCTTTAAAGTGGCACCTCATCAGCGATTGTATTCTCTGTCAGAAATTCGTCGGATGTTGCTGCACACCGGATTTGTGCCAGTGCAATCTGGCTATCATCAAGTGCTGCCTTCGTTTGCATCGTTCGGCTACACATCAGGTTCGACGTTTGCGCGAGTGTTAACTCCAATGTTGAGCCAGATTTATCGATTGAATCATCTAGCAGAAAAAACCTGGTTGTTAAATCAATTTGCTGCCAATTTGTATGTGATTGCACAACGTCGATCGATGATTTAGCCTGCATGGAATCGTTTGTGCAACTGTCGCACCCGTTCTAGTCGATTCAACACTCGATTTGTCAATTCAGTTGGGATTACGGGATCATGTATAAAATCATCGGCTCCCGCTGCAAATCCTTGATTGATTACTTCTGGATCAGTCGTTGCCATCACTAACACGATCGGTAACCAATTCCAGCGTCGATCGCGTCTCACCACTTGACACAACATCATTCGACTCAATCCAACCGCGTCCGCCGCCAGAATGAGTAAATTCGGTTGAGTCAAATCGAGCGTTTTGAGCAATGCGGCAGGCTCGATCGACACTGCGATCGAGAGTCCACAAGGTTCTAAAAGCTGTGTCATCAGTGCCGCATTTTCTGGTTCTGAAACAATCAACACGGTTGCTTGTTGCGATCGCGCTGGAGTGAGATAAGCCGAATTAAGACGATATCCGACCCCATACACTGTCTCAATCAATTCTCCGGCTCCGACTGCTTTAAGCTTTCGACGCAATCCTTTGACATGCGCTCGAACCGCCTCTTCACTGGGTAAATCACAATCGAGATTCCAAAGCTGCTCTAAGATTGCTGTGTGTTTGTGCACCCAATCCCCGCGCCGCAAAAATAGCTTCAGTAATAAATATTCTTTTAATGTCAGCGCGATCGTTTTTCCTTCAAATGTGGCTCGATGTCGCTCCGGATCAAGCTGAAGATTTCCCCATTCCAACCGGGATGGCGAGATTGTCGGTGAACGACGCAACAAAGCTCTTAACCGCGCTAGAACCTCCTGAAATCCCACAGGTTTGATGAGATAATCATCGGCTCCGGCATCGAGTCCAACGATGCGATCGTCGATCGTACTTTGCCCTGTGAGCAATAAAATCGGAATTTGTTGTCCTGCGGCTCGAATTCGTTGACAAAGTTGGACACCGTTCAGTTTTGGCAACATTACATCCAGAATGACCGCATCATAGTTTACAAGTTGCAACCATTCCCAAGCAGTTTCGCCATCTGTCGCCATGTCCACTGTGTAATGTTGTTTGAGAATTCGACTGAGTTGTTGAGCGAATTCGGCATCATCTTCGACAAATAAGAGGCGCATTTTTTTGTATGCTGAGGGGCGCGAACCAGACGGATTTAGATTGTATGTCGATCGTCAAAGTTTTGGTCATTGCAAAAGAGTCTTGGATCAGCCTCGATTTGAAGTATCGCTTGCGGCGTTTGGGTTATAAAACGATCGTGGCACGAGAAAATTTATCGACCGTCATCGAGATTGAACAGCCTGATATTGTATTGCTCGATCACCAAGTCATCGAAAGTGAAACAGTTGACGCGATCGAGTCGGCTGAGTTGCCGTTACTCTGTTTCAATCCAGAAAATCAGCAGATGAACCTTTCTGTTGATTTTCCTCATCTCACGAATCCTTATCAAGAAACAGTGCTCGATACCGCAATTCGTGGAACGCTGCATCAGCATCAAACGCAAATTAAATTAGCTCAGCAATTAAATCACAATCAAAAACAAATTGAGCTTCTGCATACAGTCGATCACGAACTGCGAACGCCGCTAAGTACGATGTTAATCACGCTCGACTGGATTGAGTTGATAGAGCAAGAAGAACTATCGGAGCGATCGCTTCAAAAACTTGATCATTTATCTCTAGCGCGAAATTCAGTGCAACGAATGGCAGAGTTTCTCGATCGAACTTCTCTTTTCTGTCGCTGTCAATCTGGAAATCTTTCGTTCAGATCAAGCTGGATTGATCTCCCAGCATTTTGCACTGCGCTAATTTTTGAAGTCGAACAACTGAATTGCAATGCTAATATTCGTTTCACGCATCAATCTGTAAATTCGATCATTGAGTTCGACGAAATGATCTTGCGGCAAATTCTCGTGAACTTGCTGAACAATGCCGTGAAGTACTCTAATCGTGGAAGCATTGTGCATTTCAGTGTGACTTGCAATTTAGATGAGATGATTTTTGAGATTCGGGATCAGGGCATTGGAATTGCAGAACGCGATCGAGAATTAATCTTCACGCCGTTGTATCGCGGCTCGAATGTTGAAACGATTCCTGGGACTGGAATGGGACTCGCGATCGTGCAGCAGTTAGTCTCAGCTTGCGGTGGCAGCATCACTGTTGAAAGTACCCCGAATCGCGGAAGTACTTTTACAGTCACGCTGCCATTTAGAAATTAATCCGCAATGCGAAACAGTGATTGTGCGGCAGATTTGATCGAATCACCTGCATTTGATAGCGCATGAGACAGCGATCGCTCTTGTTGTAAAATCACTCGTGCACAGTTCCGTCCGGGCATTCCAGAGATCGAACCGCCCGGATGGGTTCCGGCTCCCGTGAGATAAAGATTCTCGATCGGGGTTTTATAGTTCGCAAGCTCTGGTAACGGTCGGAAAAACATCATTTGATCAAAGGTCATATCTAAGTGATAGTAGTTTCCTTTGAGAACTCCGATCCGTTCTTCGAGTTCAGGCGGACTTTCAAGTTTTCGCGCCAAAATCGATGATTTCACATTCGGAGCATAGTCCGCCAGCTTATCGAGAACTTTGTCTGCGACTTGATTTTTTAGTTCTTCTGTCCAGCCTGTTCCTTTGAGTCCGGTTCCTTCAGCGCCTGCAATTTGATAAGGCACAAAATATTCAATCCAGAGAACATGCTGACCTTCTGGAGCCAGTGACGGATCGCGCATCGTTGGAACGACCGCATACATCGATGGATCATCGATCGGAATTCGACCAATGTTCGGATCAGTGTGTGCGAGTTCAACCTGAGTCACCGAATCAGCAATGAGCACTGATCCAATAAGATATTCGTCCTGATGATTGTGATGAATAAATTTGGGTGCTTCAGACAAGGCGCAATCGATTTTTAGAATGGCTTCATTGTGGTTAGTAATGCGTCTAGCCACTCGATCGCGTAATTTCGGATCAGCCTTGTCTACATCACTCGGATCAACTAAATGCAAGAACAATCGCTGAGCATCCAAACTCGAAATCACACCCCGTTCTGCACGATATTCCTGACCATTGGTCAGTCGAACTCCTTCGGCTTGATTGTCATCGATGAGCAGGCTTTTCACGGGTGAATCCGTTTTAATCTCGCCGCCCAAATCTTTCACACATCGCACTAAAGCATCGACCAGTGCGCCCGTTCCTCCTTTAGGACGTGCCATTCCCGGATTATGCCGCATCGCCATCATGATCGAACCCACTGCCATATTCTTTTGTGAAGGAGGTGTACTGAGTTCGGCAGAAAGTCGAGCTAACGGAGCTTTGAGGAATTCTGAATCAAAGTACTCATCAATAATGTCGATCGGGCTTGTGAACATCGATCGAACAAAATCCAAAGTTTCATCCGCAGAACCGACTAACGAGAAGAAATCTTTGATCTTAGCAACATCATAGTTGCTGACAATATCGATGATCGATTTCGGCGGTGCATTAAATGTCGGAGTCAGGAATCCAATCACTCGCTGCCAGAAATCAATAAACTCGGCATACTTCTCGGCATCACGCGGACTGTATCGAGCAATTTCTTCACAAGTTTTTTCCACCGATCGATGAGCGAAGAAATACTTGCCGTCAGGATGCGGACAGAACACCACATGATCGCACCAAAGATACTCTAAGCCATATTTTTCGAGTTCTAATTCGCGCACAACCGGACCAAGATGAATAAAAAGATGGTTGATCGCGCAAGGACTGTACTTAAATCCTGATACCACGTCTGGCATCAATGGCTCTGTCGTCGCTGCTCCACCCGGAAACGCATTTTTTTCGAGTAGCAAGACTTTGTAGCCTGCTTTTAACAAATAAGCAGCACACACTAAGCTATTATGTCCCGCACCAATCAGAATGAAATCGTAACTGTTCATATCGCAATACCAAAAACCCGCCCTTGCTTATCCTGAACAAAATTCGATTCAAGGACTTCACTCTTAAGTTAGGAATTTGCTGCCTGACAGCTCGATCGCTCTAGGATGTGTTTTAAAGCCTTCTCGCTGCGTTGCTGACTCGCCCCGGAATGGAATTCGGGGCTAACAAAACGAAGTCCACTGAAGGGGACTAAAAGCCAAACGCAATCTCTTCAGTCCTTTTCAAAGGACTTCGCACTGTTAGCCCCGAATTCTATTCCGGGGCGGGAGCGAACGAAGCGAGAGATTCTAAAACACGCTCTAAAATGGTCAATAGTTTTTCAATGTACGGGTTATGCTTTCGACATTTGTGATTACGCTACGAGAAGGGGTAGAAGCTGCGCTAGTCGTCGGAATTGTCCTAGCGTATTTGAGCAAGGCAGGTCGATCGAATCTCAATTCCTGGGTTTATGGCGGCATTGCAGCGGGAATTGTCGCTAGTGTTGCTGTAGGAATTGTGTTTATCTGGACGTTGGGCAGTTTAGATGCTTCTAATCATCTCTATGCACCTGTATTCAAACCGCTGCTTGAAGCGATCTTTGGATTGATTGCGATCGCGCTTCTCAGTTGGATGCTGATCTGGATGACCAAACAAGCAAAATCGCTCAAGGGCGAAGTCGAACGCGAAATCGATCAAGCCATGCAAACGAATGCAGGCTGGGGAGTGTTTGGACTAATCTTCTTTGCTGTCCTACGCGAAGGATTTGAAACGGTGGTGTTTATTGCCGCACAGTTTCAGCAAGGTTCGTCGCCTGTGATTGGTGCAATAGGCGGATTGACAGGCGCGATCGTGATTGGAATTCTACTCTTCAAGCTGGGTGTGAAAATCAATCTGAAACAGTTCTTCCAAGTGATGGGAGTGTTCTTGCTGTTGATTGTTTCGGGCTTAGTAATTGGGGTGTTAGCCCATTTTGATAAAAGCTTAGCAATCTTGTCTCAGTTAAATTCTGAGTTTGCGAATCTCTGTGTTTCTGAGCCGAGTTCTTGCTTTCTCGGTGGCTTGATTTGGGATGCTTCTAAAGTGCTGCCTCAGAAACAATTTCCGGGTGTGATTTTACATACTTTATTTGGCTATGTCGATCGCTTGTATTGGCTCGAAGCGATCGCATATTTCAGCTTCTTGATCACAGTTGGTAGCTTATATCTCCAAAGCCTCAATCCCACTAAGGAACCAGCACAGAAAGCACTTTCGGAACAACCTTAAAATGCGCGGGAGTGGTAGTTGTGATTTCGCCATCGGTGTTAATGGCTTTGGATTTTGGCACATAGACGAAAATTTCTTTCCCCTGCCAAGATTGAATCCAGCGAGATTGCGTATGAGTTCCCCGGCGCAAGGCAGGAAGCGCTAACGCCATTTGCCACCAATGATCAATTTCGAGACTGTAGAGATCGAGCCGTTGATCATCGATCGCGGCATCTTCCGCGACTGCCATTCCGCCCCCGTAGTAGCGACCATTCCCAACTGCAATTTGAACGGTTTTCACTTTCTGCGATCGACCATCACACACAATCTCCGCTTTAAATCGTCGCGACTTCCACAAAACCTGTATTGCAGTTGCCGCATACGCTAACACTCCCCATCGCTTCTTTGCGCTTTTCGTGAGTCCGCGTGTAATCTGCACACTCAATCCTAAGCTGGCAACATTGAAAAAATACTTACCATTTACCCAACCGAGGTCAATTTTTTGAATTTTACCGTTTGCAATCACTTGACAGGCTTCGAGCAAGGTTGCTGGAAGTCCAAGCGTTCTGGCTAAATCATTCGCGGTTCCAAGCGGCAAAATTCCGAGCGGTAATCCAGTTTCGACCAATCCTTCAACGGCTGCATTAAGGGTTCCATCGCCGCCGCCAACAATGACGAGATTAACGCGATCGCGATATTCTCGAATCGTTTGCGGTAACTGTGTTGGACGGTCGATCGGAGCCTCAACCAGCTCAAATCCCAAAGTTTCTAGCTGGTGAATGGCTGCTTCTAGCTGCTCATGACCTTTACGAGCATTGCGATTGACCAGGAGTAGCGCACGGTTAGGCATAAGAAGTCAATATAGGGGAACAAGTGCCGTGATTTTAGCCGATATCGAGTATTGTCGCCTATCTCGACGGCAATGAATTTCTGAGGCGACGGGCGTTCGATCGAAGTTTTTCGTGCGTCTCAGAATAAAATTTTGTTGTGTGTACACCAGTCGATTGATAAAGTGTGACTGTCGATCGACCTCAAAATTCTCTAACATAAAGCAGTGGGAATCAGCGCAAAGCGATGCAATTTATTGATCAAGCAGAAATTCAAGTTCAAGCGGGCGATGGTGGCGATGGTATGGTGTCGTTCCGTCGGGAAAAGTACGTGCCTGCGGGTGGACCGAATGGCGGAAATGGTGGACGGGGCGGCTCGGTAATTCTCAAAGCGAATGAGAATCTGCAAACGCTGCTCGATTTTCGCTATATGCGGTTGTTCAAAGCCGATAACGGTCAGAAAGGCGGATCGAGTAATTGCACTGGAGCATCGGGAAGCGATCGCATGATTGAAGTGCCTTGCGGAACCGTGATCTATGATGCCGAAACCGACGAAATCATCGGAGATTTGACTGAGAATGGTCAGACTCTGAAAGTTGCAGAAGGCGGTCGGGGTGGACTCGGCAATCATTGTTTCTTGAGTAATCGAAATCGTGCGCCGGAAAATGCGTTTCCAGGACAGCCCGGAGAAGCAAAATCGCTTCGTCTCGAACTCAAACTGTTAGCGGAAGTTGGAATTATTGGCTTACCGAATGCAGGCAAATCTACTCTGATTTCTGCTCTATCTGCGGCACGTCCCAAGATCGCGAATTATCCGTTTACAACGCTGGTTCCAAACCTAGGAGTCGTGCGGAAACCGACCGGAGATGGAACCGTATTTGCGGATATTCCAGGATTAATCGAAGGCGCACACATGGGAATTGGACTTGGACATGATTTCTTGCGCCATGTGGAGCGGACTCGATTGTTATTGCATCTAGTAGATGCGACTGCGGAAGATCCGATCGCAGATTATCAAACGATTCAGAGCGAATTGGATGCGTATGGACGTGGATTAAGCGATCGACTGCAAATTCTCGCGATTAACAAACTCGATGCGATCGATCCAGAGAGCGAAGAAGTGAACGCGATCGTGTCTGAACTCGAACAACTCAGCGGAACTAAAGTATTTAAGATTTCCGCCGTGTCACGCTTTGGATTAGAAGAACTGATGCGGCAGGTGTGGCACGATTTGGACGAGTTAAAAGCGCAGGAAGAAGCGCAACAATTGGCGGAATCGTCGATCGTGGTTTAGGAGAATGTTTGAATTTTTGTCGTCAATGCCACATCCCGCCCTGAAATAGAATTTCGGGCTAATTGGCGCAAGTCCATTAAAAATGGACTAAGAGCTTGAAAGTTACTCTAAGTCTACTTCAGTAGACTTTCGCCGATTAGCCCGAAATTCATTTCAGGGCGGGATGCAATCGAAGCGAAGAAGCTCTCCATACCGATTCAAAGACCCTCTAACTCCAATCGATTTCACGACTCGACTGATCCGATCGCATCTGCTCAAAAGGATGCTGCAATTCATCCTGTGCTTCCTCGATAAAAATCATCACCTGCACCGGACCATATCGATCGCGAATCGCTCCTTCAATCTCCTCAACGATCCAGTCACTTGCCCCTAGAAATTCGGGATGCACGATCACGCGCATTTCGACAAACACCTGCCGTCCGACAATTCCCCGCGATCGCACTTCATAACACTGCGTCACGCCCTGAATCTGTCGCACGATCTGACCAATTGCTTCAGGCGCGATCGCGACTTGTCGCACCATCAACGGTAGCTGCCAATTCAACACACGCCAGCAGCTTAATCCAGCCGTCAGCACCATGACGATCGTCAAAAATGAGTCAAACCACGCATAGCCCGCCCACATTCCGAACAGTCCAACGAGTAAAAACGCTGTGAGCCAAGCATCCTGAAGAATGTGACGGGCGTTTAATTTCAAAACAGAACTATCGAGCGATCGCGAAACTTTCCGCTCAAATAATGCAAGTCCAAGACTGGCAGCATAAACGACTCCGAGTAAGCCAATCACTGACAACCGCATCCGAGTCGCGGGAACCGTTCGCAAAGCGGGATCGATCGCGAGTTGTCCAACTGCCACACTCAGTAAACTCAATCCCGCAAATCCCAGCAATGCCACCAGTAATAGAGCGAGTCCCGTTTCTAATCGTCCGTGTCCCCAGACTTCCCGCCCGGTCTGACGATTTGGAGCCGAGATTGCGATCAGGCTCAGAACCGTACTAAAACCATCGATCACCGTATGCAGCGATTCCGCCACGATCGCTAAAGATCTCGTTGCCCAAGCTGCACCCACTTTCACCACCAACATCAGCAGCGTTAGCCAAAGTGTGATCAATAAAATCTGACGACTGATTCCTTTTTGATTTCTGACTTCAGCCATAACGCGCTTCTAAGGTAGAACGATGAAGAGGAATCATCGCAAAAAATATATGCAGCACTCTGAAATTCGATTATTAGTTCTAGACATTGACGGAACGATCGCAGGCAAATCTAATCATATCCGCGAACCTGTCTTACAAGCGATCGCCAAAGCACAGAACAATGGCATCCAAATCGCGATCGCGACCGGGCGGATGTATCGTTCTGCTCTGCGATTCTATGAGACAGTGCGATCAAGATTACCGTTAATTGCTTATCAGGGCGCATGGATTCAAGATCCAGCAAGTGGAAAAGTCTTACGCCGCTGGTCGGTTCCGAAGGCGCAAGTATTGGAACTGCTCGATTATTTTGAGCAACCAAAACTTCGTGAATTGTTGTCGGTTCATTTCTATATCAATGACGATCTGTACGTCCGATCGATGTCTCCGGAGACGATCGCTTACACGCAACGCAGCGGAATTACTCCGATTGAAGTGGGCGATTTGCGATCGACGCTTGACATGGAAACGACAAAAGTCCTTGCACTCAGTGATGACACGGAATTGATTAATTCTCTGCTGGGTTCGCTGCAAAAACAGTACACGCCTGCTGAACTTTATTTAACGAAATCGGTAGCGACCTTCTTCGAGGCGACGAATCCCGCTGCAAATAAAGGAACTGCGGTGAAATACTTAGCCGAGGAACTTCTGAATCTCAAACCAGAAAATGTCATGGCGATCGGGGATAACTTCAACGACCTCGAAATGATTCAGTACGCCGGAATTGGGGTTGCGATGGGAAATGCGCCGGAAGGAGTTCAGGAAGTGGCGACTTGGGTTGCGCCCTCGGTTGAAGTGGACGGGGCAGCGACTGCGATCGAAAAATTCCTACTTTAAAATCAGAAAGGACACCGACGACTGGCCGTGTTTCGTCTCGGTGTCCTTAGCTGGTTCGCTCCTCACACTCCAATACTATAAGCGGCTTCCATAGGATTGTCACCCTTTGAGTGATAAAAATTCGTTATGACGATCAGGTGACAATACTGTGACATCTCTTGCTAACTTGTGCTCCTGATTCTCAAAGGGTTTCCGGTGCTAAAACGCCTAATCCTTGCTCTAAAAGCTGTTTCAAAAGCCGATGAGTAATCATTACTAAAGCTAATCGACATTGTGCGATTTGACGATCAACCGCTTCATACTTCACGATCTGGCAGGACTGATAAAAATTCTGAAAGGTTTGGCTCAGCGCAATTGCGGACTCTAGTGGCGGTTTGTCTTCCCATTCGTCGATCGTTGAAATGATTTGTTCAATCAGCGATCGTTCTTGTCTTAATAAAAGTTTTTTATCGTTAAGCCATGTTTCTACTGTTTGACCTATGTCATTCGGTAGATTTGTGAGACGAAGAAGCGCACTACATCGCGAATAGGTGTACTGGCAAAAGAAAATATGAGAATTTTCTGAGAGCGTCAAAGCGGGCGAAAAAGCTGAATTAAAATCGGTTTCGATCGAGCAACTCTCCCAAACCGTTTGTAGCCAGTTCGCGATCGCCCAATCGCCAAACTCAAACTCTAGAAGCCCAATGTTAGTCGTACTGATCGTGAGATCACGTAGAAGTATCGTTTTTAAATCCATTACCAAAGAAATAGAAGAAAGCTGCCTCATCTGAGTTGCAACTTTTTCTTGAATTTGCGTGGATCTAGCCCCAAACTGAAGCGCGATCGACGATTGATAGCGGGCGATTGAAGTATGATTTCTAACTTTTTTGATGATAGAGTTTCGGTGGAAAAACTCAGAATCTGGCTGCAAATCTGAGAGGATCGCTACTTCGACATCCGTCTTACGGGTGATTGCCTCACAAATTCTTGCCAGTAACAATGTGCGAAGCCTAGGATAAGTGATCTTCGGTAGGTTACAATTCACTGTAATTACGGTTGAAGCTCTGAAATGGGATCGTTTTCGGTTCAAAAAGTTCAAATTTACCAGCGATTTATGCTTATTTCTGTAAAGATCACCGTGATCTCACTGGCAAACCGCAAATTTCTACGTATGATCTCGTAAGATACGGGATTGTAAGAAACCTACCACGCCAAAAAGCGCGATCGCCTGGTTTGTTTGGATTTTTTGCAATCACGCTGATCACTCAGCGCTTGTCAAAGTCCCACTGTTCTCCAACAGCCTATTAACTTATGTACTCAGTCACACCTCAGAATTCCGATGCTGCTCGCCCGTTCCTGACTTGGCAACGAATTATCGATTGGGCGCAAGAACATTATCGCGTTCGTAATTTCAGTAAAGATGAACGGGTTCCGACTCGTCCAGGTCTGCTGTATCTCGTGCAGAAGGGTGCAGTTCGATTGGTTGGAACGGCTCAAGTGAATGCAACGGGTGGAAATGCGACTCGGCTGGCTCGGATCAGCCCAGAAGAGGCATTTTTAGGATTTGTGGGTACGGGTCAACCGTTTGAAATTGTGGCGCAATCGCCGTTTACACTGCAAGCTTATGCTCATGTGGATCAAACTTCGGTTGTGTGGATGTACTGGCACGATTTGGATAATTGGCCCCATTTCCGTCGGGAAGTGCTGGATGCGTTCCGGTATCAGCATCAGCGGAAATTACTGTGGTTGAGCACTTTGGGTCAGCGTCGCACGATCGATCGATTGCTCGGATTTTTAACTTTGCTCATTGAAGAGTACGGTGAACCCACGGACGAAGGGTATTGCCTGCCATTTCCGCTGACTCATGCTCAGATCGGAAGCGCGATCGGTTCAACTCGTGTGACGGTTACTCGCTTGATGGGTAAGCTGCGGCAGAAAGGAATGATTCGGACGCAGGGCGATAATTTGCTGTGTTTGCCAACGGATTCGGTATTAAGCCGCGCTGAAGGAAAACTGAACGCGAATTAAATCGGGCTGGTTGCTGTGAAAGATTAAAGGATTCGGGGATCTCGGTTTGAGATTCCCGAATTTTGGGTGTGCGATCGCTTAAACCTGTCCAGCTTTCACCAATCGTTGAAGTTGGCGGCTTTCTAGTTCCAGAATTCGGCGGGCAAAATTGCGATCGCTGTCCAGCAAGTCGTCCAAAGCATCGACCGGAATCGCAATAATTCGAGTCGTTTTACTGGCAGCTACGATCGTATTTTCCGAATTGCTGTGAGTTAACACTTCTAATTCATCTAACATCTGTCCAGGATGAAGCTGCTCGGTGCGGGTTCCATTCCCAGATTGATATTGAATATTCGCATCACCTTCGATTAGCAGTAACAATTCTCGGCAAGTATCACCCGCTTCGGTGATCGTGTCGTCTGTTTTGTACGTTCTGACCGTTGCTCGATCGCCTAACGCCATGAGTGTATCGGTGTGAATGCGATCGAAGAAATCACTATTAAATAGATGCACAAACTTTTCTAGCTTTGGAAGCTGGGAAAGAGATGGAGAGGACGGCAAAGCCAACAATTGTTTTGCGGTGTCCTGAACGAAAGGCGGATCAGTCTCGCGAATTTGCACTCGATCGGGATGCAGTTGAGCAATTAGAAAGAGTGCAGCAGCATGAACGAGAGGATTATAGTGATCTAACAGGAGTTCTAAATAACTCACAACGTCCTGTGTCGGAAGCTGTACAGAGCTTCGTGGCTTTCCAGGTTGAGCAAGCAACTGAGCCACTTCGGGACGCAGATTTTTCCAGGATTCGCGCTTGAGAACTGCTGTAACAACTTCGGGAGAAAGCTGCTTCAACGATTGAGCAACCGACATCGGATTTTGCAGGGTTGATAAAAGATCGAGTAGCGATCGCACAATCAATTCCTGCTTGCGTTCGACGCTGGTATGCAGAACTTTAAGAACAGCAGCGTGTTCCTGTAGTTCTGGATAATCTAAAGCTTGATCGCACTCCACCCATTGCCGCAATCGAGCCAGTAACTCTTCTGCTTTCTGAGCGTTGCTGACATCTGGAGCTAATCCAGACGAAATCCATGCCTCTTCTTGCGGTGTGATTGAGTACTCGCACCGTAATGCTTGAATTGATGCCAGATCAGGCTGGCTCTGTTGTAGACGCATTAAGCGTTCTAGTGATTTCTGATAGCCGCTAAGACGAATCTGATTTTCGAGTGACCATTTGCGATCGGGGTTCAACAGTTCTGGATCTTCGACTCCCAATTCTTCTAAAACTTCTCGGTGTTCATCGTCGGAAATTCCAAGCTCCTGACGCATTTGCTGTAGAACTTCTAAGCTGCTCGAATAGTTCACATAACCTTCAGCCAATGCTTCTTGTACTACGCCTTTATAGGCTTCATGTCGTTGTTCGCGACCAAAGCCCGGAAGCACTTTCGCCAGAACATACACTTCGTTTGTATTGAGATCATCGAGCGATCGACCATCCAGATACTGTGAAACATTCAAATCGAGCTTTTCTAGCTGTTTGCGGAATCGGCTTGCTAAATTCTCACGCGAATACAGATCCGGACTGCGTCGCCAAGTTTTTTGGAGCCACAGCGTACTGAGAAAAACCAGCGCAACATCAAACAGAGTTTGCACCCAAATCGGTAACAATCCAATTAAAGGACGACCTGCAAAGAAGAAAAAGAAATTGAAAACGCTGAACGTGCAAATTGCAAAAATACGATGGCGAATGATATCAGGATGAAGTTTAGAACGTTTTTGTAAACGGGATTTGGTGCCTTGCTCGATGAATTTTCCAGCGTAATAGCCGATCGCTGTAAATCCACCCAGCACCAACGGAACTGCAAATAGCTTGGGAATGTTAATCGCCTGCCCAAATAGATACAATCCCGGACTCATCAACGCTGCAAGCTGATTTGGGTCGCGATTCCAAATCCCAGAAAAGTAATAGTTCCAGTTTCCAGCATAGAGATAGTAATACAGGAAATAGCCAACGACTAAACCAACATAACCGTATCGAATTAATGTTTCTTCGGGTTTGTTCAAGCCATCCCAGTACGTCCGCTCAGAATCAATATCAATACAAGGACTCTGACAAGCGACACAAGCACTTTGCTCATTCCCATCAGGCTGAACGGTTCGACACATCGACTGAGTAATGCGGCTATCACTCATATGTGCCTTAGTGCCAACTAACCCTCTCGGCTCACTAAAAATTGTTTGCACCGGAGCCATTGGACAAAAGTACTGACACCAAGATTTGCCGCCGTAGTAGTAACCGACTGCGATCGCTGCCAAAATCGTAAATACTAGCCAACCACCCAGGACTAAGCGATCGGCATTAAAAAACAAAATTCGCCCACACAACCCAACAAACAACCAGCCAAACTGCACATACGGATAGTTCCGTCCTAACCAAGAATCCGCTTTAACCTTCGCGAGTTCGTATCGAACCTTACCTGTCTTTTTGTTTTCGTGCTTGAACTGCCGTTGTCGTCCTAAACCGCGTGGAATCTGAGACAGAAACGATAATGGACAAATGCGCCGCCAGAGTTCATGTCCGAAGACTAAGAGGATGAAAATTCCAGACGGTACGATCGCGCCCCAAAACAAGGTTGCACCTAATGGGTAAGGCTGCTGTGGTAGACATTGACCTTGAACTTTGACACATTCGTCCGTAATCCGTAATGGACTCCAAGGGTGATTGGGTTCAGTTAATGCAGCAGACCAAGGATCATAGAACAAAGAAGCAATGACCAGTAGCCACCCAATGGTGAGTATCCAGCGAACTCCATTCATTTGACGCTCTGATACGCTTGGCAGCATAAACACCTCTTTTGGAAATGGCTATTCTATTATTGCTGAACTAAGCGCATGACTCGGAATTCCTTGAGCATTTGTTGATAGACGAAATAAATCCCCTGCATTGAATCCTTGCTGAATTTCTTTCTGGCTCAATCCAACCGAAGCTGAAGTAATGTACAGATCTGATAGGTTTGAGCCTCCAAACGTCACACTGGTTGGACGCTGTACCGGGAGGTTGATACGATCGAGTTCTTTTCCAGCAGCGTCAAAACAAGCAACGCACCACCCATTCCAAAGCGCTGTCCAAATGTTGCCTTGAGTATCGATCGATAATCCATCCGGTTCAACCGCTTCACTAGACAAATCTATCAGCGTCCGCCGATTTTGAATGGTTCCTGTTTCAGCATTGAAATCATAAGCATAAATTTTGTGAGGAGCCGAATCGGTTAGATAGAACGTCGATCGATCGGGACTCCAGCCTAATCCATTCGAGATGGTTAGCTCAGTTTCCATCACTCGAATCGAGCCATCTGGATCATAACGATAGAGTTCTGCCTGTTTCGCCGTTTCGCTCACGGTTCCAATCCAGAAACGCCCTTGAGCATCACACTTACCATCATTACAGCGTGTGTTCGGATAAGGAAAATTAAACTGATAGAACGCAGTCACTTCACCCGATTCAACATTGAGATAAGCCAATCGATCGCGTAATGCCAGCAGTAATCGATCGCGATCGACAATCGCGATCGCGCTAACAATATCACCGACATCAAAGAACCGATCCTGCCCGGTTGCTGGATCAAATTGATGCACCCGATGATTGTAAGCATCGACCCAGAACAATTGTTGTCGATCGACATTCCACAAAGGACACTCTCCCAGACGGGCACGAGCATCAAAAACGATTTGAACGGTCATGATTTTAGATCACAGATTGCAAAGTTTCTTCGGACTGATATCTAGAAAGTTCTCCAGGTGTAACCGTCTCTAGCACCGTTTCTGGGGTGAAATATCCGAGTGCTTGAATAACACGAGCAATGCAGCCTGTCCATCCGGTTTGATGACTTGCTCCAATCCCTGCACCATTGTCACCATGGAAGTATTCATAGAACAGAATCAAATCTTTCCAGTGGGGATCGGTTTGGAACTTCTCAGCACTGCCATAGACCGGACGACGACCCGACGAATCTTTGGCGAAGATACGAACTAAACGTTCGCTCAGTTCTTTTGTCACCTCAAAAAGATTGAGATAGTTGCCTGAACCCGTTGGACATTCCACGGTAAAGCTATCACCGTAGTAGCTATAAACTTGAAGCAGCGATCGTAGTAACAAAAAATTCACAGGCATCCATACCGGACCGCGCCAGTTCGAGTTACCACCGAACATCCCCGAAGTCGAATCTCCCGGAACATAGCTCACTTTGAATTCTTGCCCTTGATGGTAGAAGATGTAAGGATTGTCTTGATGATAGCGAGACAGCGATCGAACCCCGTAGTCGCTCAAAAACTCAGATTCATCAAGCATTTTTTCCAAAATTCGCCGCAGTTTGTTCTCATTCAAAATCGAGAGCATCAAGCGATTTCGTTCACCCAACTGAGTCGGAAGGTGAATGTTCTGAGTCAGTTCAGGATTTTGCAGCATAAACTTTTGGGCAGCTTCTTTAAACCGTGGAAGTCTCGCAAAAGCTTCACTCGGAAAAACTGCGATCGCCATTAATGACAACAATCCAACCATCGATCGCACTTTTAGGCGGGTAGAGTCTCCATTGGGGAAGTGCAAAACATCATAGAAAAAGCCATCTTCCTCGTCCCAAAGTTCGTCTTTGTTGTCTCCAATGCGATCCATTGCGCCCGCGATCCACATCGTATGTTCAAAGAATTTAGTTGCAAAATCTTCGTACAAAGGATCATGTAGAGCAAGCTCGATCGCGATCTGAAACATTCGCTGACTGAAAAATGCCATCCATGCCGTTCCATCTGCTTGATCGAGATAGCCTCCGGTTGGTAAAGGCGCGCTGCGATCGAACACGCCAATGTTATCAAGTCCGAGAAAGCCACCTTGGAAGATATTGTTACCGCCTTCATCCTTGCGATTCACCCACCAAGTGAAGTTAATCAATAGCTTAGAGAAAGCATATTTAAGAAAATCGATATCGCCTTTGCCGTTGTTTCTTTCGCGATCGCGCACATAAATTTCCCAAGTTGCGAACGCATGAACCGGAGGATTAACATCACTAAAGTTCCATTCGTAAGCAGGAATCTGACCATTCGGATGTAGATAATCTTCCCGCAGCATTAACATCAATTGATCTTTCGCAAAGCAGGGATCAACCAAACTAATCGGAATCACATGAAACGCTAGATCCCAGGCAGCATACCAGGGATATTCCCACTTATCGGGCATTGAGACAACATCATCATTGCACATGTGGAACCATTCATTATTCCGCACATGTTTCCGCTCATGAACGACTGTCCAAGGTGTGATTCCACGCTCTCTCAGCCATTGATCCACATCATAGAAAAAGTATTGTTTCGTCCACATCATGCCCGCGAGAGCTTGCCGCATCACATTTGCTCGATCGGGATCTGCTAAAACCGCTGGTGGAATCACTGTACTGTAGAAGTCATCTGCTTCTTGCAGCCGAGTGGCGAAAGTCTGCTCAAAGCTATCACCAAACGGATCACCTACTTCATCTGGAGCGCGTTTTGTTAGTCGGAGTTGAATGACCTTTGTTTCTCCCGCTCCAACGGTGATTTCATAGTGTGGCGAAACTTTTGTCCCTGTTCCAGCATGGTTAATCGCAGCCTTGTCACCCTGCACAATGTATTGATTGATGCCATCTTTGACATAAGGATGCTCATTTGTGGAATTGAACAATCGCTGATTATTCGTTTCATTCTCGGTGAATAACAGCGGCACAACACCATCACAATAGAAGTAGTAATCTTGAACGTATTGATCCAGCAATGTATCTGTGATGTGAGCATGAACAACACTGTTTCCAGTGCCCTCAAGCTTCGTTAGAGTCGGTTTCGCACCCCCATCTGCCCAAGACCAAGTATTCCGAAACCAGACGGTTGGTAGCACATGAATCGGAGCCGCTTCAGATCCACGATTCGCAATGCTGATTTTGATTAAAACATCTTCAGCATCTGCTTTCGCGTATTCGACGAACACATCAAAATAGCGATCGTCATCAAAAATCCCGGTATCTAATAGCTCGTACTCTAATTCATAGCGATTCCGCTGAGCGTTCGTTTTTACCAAATCTTCGTAAGGATATGCGGCTTGGGGATACTTATAGAGATACTTCATGTACGAATGAGTTGGCGTACTGTCAAGGTAGAAATAGTACTCTTTGACATCTTCGCCGTGGTTGCCCTCGCTATTAGTCAATCCAAACAATCGCTCTTTTAAGATGGGATCATTGCCGTTCCAGAGTGCCAGAGCAAAACAGAGTAAGTTGTGATTGTCAGTAATGCCCGCTAACCCATCTTCACCCCAGCGGTAGGCTCTCGATCGAGCATGGTCATGAGGAAAATAGCTCCACGCATTGCCATCAGAACTATAGTCTTCTCGCACAGTTCCCCATTGACGTTCGCTAAGATATGGACCCCATTTGTACCAGTCTACTTTCTTCGTCTGGGCATCTTCTAACCGTTGATTCTCGATCGTCATACAACTACCCCTGAATGGCGTTGAATTTGCACTGATATGAATTTATCGGATTTAATTCAGGAGGCGGAATGTCTTAAGAAAGTTTGCTCTTTTCCAATCATTGACGACTGCCGAATAAATGAGCATAAGTATAGGTAAACACACATCCAAATAGAAAAATCTGACCAGTGAGAAAAATCCACAGCAGCAAAATCATCACGCTCCCCACCACGCCATAAGAGAGAAAGTGGCTGCCAATTGAGATTACACTATTACTCACCAACTGTTGCAATCCCACCAGTAAACCAGCCGTTAGCAATGCTCCCAGCCAAACATCATTCCAACTCACTCGAATCGTGGGCAGAGTCTTAAATAGAATGCAGAGCGTAATCGACAAGATGAAAAAAGCCGAACCTGCTTGAAGTCCTCGATCGAGTTTTAATTGATCAATCCGAAGCAACGGAAACGCTTCAACAAGCTGGACAACCGCTCGAATTACAATGTTAGTCGCAAGAGCAGCAACGAGAACTAACCCGGTTCCAAGAACTAGAACGAATGAGAATAAGCGATTGGCGATAAAGAAGAAAATGAGCTTGGGGATCGATCGATTCGGAGGCGCTTCTTCTGGTGATCGCCAAATTTTGTTTACCGAATGTCTCAAGATTGCAAACACCGAACTCGCAGCCCACATCAGAAGGCTAAATCCAATGATTCCAGCCCCGACACTATTTTGATTGAGCGCAATCACGGTCGATTCGATCAGATCATGCACTTCGGGCGGTAGAAATTGTTCGACTGCGGTTTGGATTTGTTGAAACTCTGCTGAACCCGGACGAATCCACGCACCGAGTACACTCAGCAACACCAAGAGCATTGGAAACAAGGAAAACAGCGCAAAGTACGATAAAGAAGCTGCCATTCCTGGACAATCATCTTTATCCCACTTCATTCCAGTTTGAATGAGTAACTGTGCGGGTTTTGAGGGCAAAATTCTCGATCGAAGATAGTTCAGCATCGTTCAGAACATCAGGGCGATGTCTGGATCATAGCTGCAAATATCTCAAGATCCCGCAGCGCGTCGAGCCACGAGAGCCGCCGTCAGTAAAGAACTCCCCGTCATTAGCAAACTAATGCCCGCATAAAGTCCAATCAACCAAATCGCACTGTAAGGAAATCGATTCAGCACCATGATCCCCAAAATTAAGGTGATAATTCCATTGAGTGCAACAAACCAAGACATTCGATGCCCCGATCGATGCACAAACGCCATGATGATCGTGTAGATTCCTTCGACGATAAACAAGATCCCAAAAGCGAACGTGAGCGCTAAGACTGCATCACGGAGATTAAACAGAATGTAGACTCCTGCGATCGCATAAAGCACTCCAGTAATCAAGTTCAGCCAAAATCCGCGCACAGGTCTCGATTGAAACGACTGTACAATCATGACAGCACCACTAATAAGCGTGATCCACCCAATCACTGAGGTAAAGAACGCTGAAGCGATTCCTGGTAGCAGAATTGCAAGAATTCCAAGCACAATGAGAGCAATGCTGAGTGCAATAATCCAGTTGGTTGACTTCCGCACATCAACATCAGGTGGCAAATTTACATTCATATCGACTTCACCGTTTGATTGAAGGGCACAGACTACCGGGTTTCGTTCAAAATGGCTCAGCGTACTAACACATTGTTCTATAGCTTAAAGTAAGAACGAGGAAAACTCATCAGTCTAGAGATTTCTACATGTTCTGAAATAATTTGAGCGATTTGTGAATCAAGGCTAGTTAAGTTCTTCAACCACGATCGAGACAAGTTTCTTCGCGGCTCCAGGTTCTCCTCGAACTTGTCTGAGTCGATCGCGCATTTGTTCAAGCTTTTCAGGATGATCCAGATAGTCGATCGCTAATTTAGCAACCTCTTCTGCTTCTAACTCTCCAAGCAACTCCGGAACAATCATTTCTTTCGCCCAGATGTTGGGCCAAGCCAACAATCCTAATCGTTTGAGCATTGCACCATTGATCACTTTTGCAATTCTAGAACCCACTCCCGGAAGGTTCACAAGCAAGCCAGGTAAGCCATCCCAAGCCCGCATTGCGTCAAGTTGCTGAGTCGGTAATAAAACAATCATCGGAACGGCTAACGATCCGAGTTCTGCGGTGTTGGCTCCAACCGTGGTTAAACATAATCGACATTGAGACAGCAATTCATAAACCGGAACTCGCTCGGTTTTAGATTGCCAAAGCTCGATCGATAGTCCATTCTGCGTCTCCAAATACGGTCGATCGCCCTCGACTAATTTGGCGGAAACATTGCCCATCAACGGCAGAATCGAGTTTTGTGCTGGATCAGCGTACTTTGCTAAACTCTGTAAATCTAAAGTCGGTGCGACTGGAATCACAAAGCGAGTTTGAGGACGATCGCGCTTGATGTGTTCCGCGATCGCCAATGTTAACGGCACGCCTTGAGTTAACTTTGCAGGCTTTGATCCGGGAAGCAATCCGATCAATTCTTCTGATGAATGTTCAGATTGTTGGGTTTGCACTTCTGCCATCAAATCCCCCACCACCGTCATTTTGTGCTTAAACGGTTCTGGAGCACGATCGACAATCTGCGATCGCATCACACCAAAGCGATCAATCCATCGGTGCCATCTCGCGTCCCACTCCGCATAAATCACAGTGCAATATCCCAACCGTTTGCCAATCACCACCGGAAAGAACTGATCACCACCCAGGAAGATCACCACTCCTCGATCGTGCCAGTTCCAATTCTCCGCCGTTTTTCCCCAAAGCAAAAATGAGAAAAAATGATCGGCGGATTGAACGCGATCGACCTCTGGATAGCTCCGAGCAATTTCTGCCTCTTGTCCACTCGCATTTGGACAGGGAGATAAAACGACCGAAATTCGCGGCTCTGAACCGAGTTGCGCTCTCAGTTCTCGCACGATCGGCTTGACCCAAGTCGCCAATTCTCCCGGAGCATTCGACAAGATCAGAATATCAACAGCCATAGAAAAACCGAGAATGATACTTCTGATTATCGTTGACGAAGCTCCAGTGAAAAAGAGCGAACTTTATTCAAAGTAATGGGGCGTGAATGTTCCGTGTAAACCGTAAGGAATGTGATGCTTCAGATGAAGCGTTGCAACCACGCTTAGATCCTTCGCATCGACGATCACAATATCAGAGCGATCGCGTTCTGTATTAAACACCGTTGCAATCAACCAGCCATCATCTTCATCCCCGCTCAGTTCTGTGTACAGTCCCGATTCTGAAGCCTTCCCACGCGGCACGAACACAGGTTCGCTCACATATCCGCTCGGTGCAAAACTCCGAATCTGACGCGCTCCCGTTTCCACATCGATCTTGAGAATCGCCTGGTGTGGAGCATTTCCAGTTTCTAAGTGAGCCGCCGCAAGATAAACGTATTGGTGTTGTCGTCCTGCTTTCGCTGGATGAATAAAAGGAAACTCACAGCACCGCTCTTCGAGCAATTCTCGATCGATGGTTCCCGTTTCTAAATTCATCCGAAATCGCCACAGTTGACCTGGCGAAAGGGCATCAAACTCTGTTTCTCGATAATCTGCTCCAGGTTCAACCGAAGGCAGGTTCGTGTAAGCGACAGAATCAATCACAATATTGCCATCTTGCTCGAACGCATTCGCATGATGGAAGACAAAGCCTGAAGGGGTTTCGAGAACTTGAGGTTTCGCTTTAATCGCTGGATCACGCGGAATGATTAGAACTTTTGTCGGTTGAGCAGGTTGGAACTTGATACATTCGCCTGCCGATCGTAGTCCAAACAAAAAGGGCAATGGATTAAACTTGACCGGATTCTGGAAGAAAATACAGTAGTTCGGTGTGATGGCGAAGTCGTGAATAAACGCGAATCCAGGAACCGGATAATCATGCTGGCGAATGATGTTGCCATCAAGATCGAGTTCGTAAATTGCGATCGTAAAAGACAAGCCAGCCTTGATCGAGAAATTGACCAAACAAGGCTTTCCATCATCGAATTTACTAGCGGGATCAATCCAAGGATGTGCCGCAAACGGTGCACCTTTTCCTAACTTGCCATCAAAGTACTCTAAGCCAAGCGTTTCTAAAGTCTTTGGGTCAAGGCGATGCGGTTCAGCCGCTTCCCACAGCGCGAGTAGCTTTCCGCCCCAGTAAATCACCTGTGTGTTTGCAATATTCTTAGTCCGAACATCAAAAGCGTTCCCTGACCAGCCTCCAGACTTCTGAGTCCCGAACACGCCGCGATAGAGGATTTTCCCCGCTTTTTGTTCTGCTAAATAACCTTCAGTTTTAACAAACCGATTGCGATAGTGAGCGCGTCCGTTGTGAAATGCGATCGCGCTAATCATCCCATCCCCATCAAACGGATGCTGATACCGCTCTCCATTGACCTCAAACTGTCCCGGACCATTTCTAAACAGCGTCCCGTTCAATTCACCAGGAATCTCACCTTCAATCTCATCAATCCAGTAATCGTATTCTTCATGGAGCGATCGATATCCCCGCTGCCATTCTTGAGTGTTATACGATCGAGTTGGCACTGTCACCGCATGTTCAAAAAGCTGAAACCCTTGCATTTCCTACCCGTACCTTTTCTTTATTTTCTAAAAATCCCTTCTCATCAACCTCTCACTCACCCGCCGTTTCCTTTCCCGCACTGACCGATACCAAGTTCGGCATAAAAGCCTGCCCGATCGGTTTCGCCGGATCAGCCTCCAACGCCGAGTGAGCCTCTGTACTCGGACTCGTCGCATCCGCCGCAGGCAACCATCCCAACAACGGCAAAGGTAACAACGTACTCAAATTCGCAATCAGCACCAAAATCCAGAGATTATCGAAATTCGTATCGGTCACGCCTAACCAATGGGTTAACAACGCTCCAAACTCATACGACACTAGCCCTGATAGGTTCACAACTGACATTAACAAAGCGAATAGAGTGGCTTCCACTCCCGGTGGGCAGAGTCTTGCTGCTAAAACCAACACAGGCATAAACGCAATCTGTCCCATCACCGTCAGAATCAGACTATCGCCCAAACTAAACCAGCGATCGTCAATTCCCAATGCCCGATTCGTATGCGTGACCAACAACAGCATCGAAAGTCCCAACACCGCTGAAATCACCGTAGACCAGCCGAAAATGACTCGAAACGGTACAGCTTTCAAAAATCGCTGAAATACCCAGACTCCAACGACCGAAGCAAGACTTGTCACCAGTCGCACTCGTCCTAAAAATTCCGGCTCAAATCCCAACTCATTCGTTGAGAAGTAAAAAAATGAAGATTCTGCACTCGGAGTCGCTTGCCACAAAAACAAAAACGCCGTTGGCAACCAAATCGATTTTTGCGTCACCGCTTGTTTAAGCTGTTTTAACTGCTCCCCGACGATCGACCAATTCGCTTTCTCAGTGACAGGCGATTCTGCAATCAGCCAAGCAACACAAGACACAATCAACGGAAACGTTGCGGTAATCAAGAAAATTGTGCGGGTGTCAAAGTGCTGAAGCAGCGCTCCGCTGAAATATGCCGTGATCAATCCGCCGACTGCCGCCGCGCCCCAAGTCAAGGACTGAAGCGATCCCGCCCCGCTGACCGATTCTCCTCGCGCCCGCTCAACCACGAGCGAATCCACGATTACATCTGCGATCGCGGTCGAAAGCGATCCGAGTGAAATCGCCAGCGTTGCCGCCCAAGCCGAATGCACGACTGTTGCTAAAAGCACCCAAGCGATCGCGCCCAAAAAACCCGATAACACTAGATACGGACGACGACGATATCCAAAAATCGGCAATCCGTCGGAGATAAACCCAAACAGCGGTTTAATCATCCACGGCAGCGCCACAACTCCCAAAAGCGCGGACACCTCAGCCGGATTGAGATGCAGGTCATCCTTGAGAAAGAAACTCACCGCTAGTCGCGCCAAACCGAGAATCCCCTGCACAAAGTAGACCAAGAGGATTGCAATCAATTCAGCCGATGGCTCGTGACCGAAGAAAAGCTTTTCGACGATCGAGTCTTTGAGTTTGCGGAAGCCAGTGTCAGAAACAATCATTGATGATTCTTTACAATAATCAATCGCTTTCATCATATCGCTATATCCAGAAGCGGGGGACTTTCTAACGATGAAAGTTGATCATTTGTTGAAACATCTCACCGAATCTCAGTCGGAAGAATAAGCGTTATGTATCAATGCTTACGATTCGCTTAATCCTTTGACACTTTTCGTTACATTCGTTAATATATTTTGTAGCTAATGCGTTTCTGAGTACTAACCATGCAAGACACACAAAAAATGACTGCAACGGCGATCGAAGATCGTAACGCTTGGAAGTTTGGCTTCACTCCGCAAGCTGAACTGTGGAATGGTCGGTTTGCGATGCTCGGCTTTGTCGCTGCTTTGGCTACGGAATACTTGACGGGTGGTGGAACGCTTCACTTCCTGGGTCTGATGTAATGTTTTTCCTCTAAATTCTGGTCAACCTTGAAAGCTAGTCTAGCGGGTATCTCTTTGCTGAGGTACCCGATTTTTTGTGGCTCAATTCAGGTAAAAGTTCCGTCGTTTAAGCTGGAAAAGTCCTCACCTCCTGAAAATCCCATGTTTTTTCGGTTTCGTCGCTCTCGAATCTGGCTTGGAATGACGATCGCTTTCCTAATCGCAACGTTAACCCATTCCCTTTTTGCCGCTGATCCCCTCTTCGCAGATGTACAAGCCCTCGTCAATCTAGGTCCCAGAGTCGCCGGAACTCCGATCGCTGAACGCGCCAGCGAATATTTGATTGATCAATATCGCAAGCTGGGCTATCAAGTAGAAGTTCAGACGTTTACTTATCCGAAATTTTTCGATGGCGGCTCAACTGTCTCGATCGATGGAAAAACGATCAATGCTTGGGCAATGGTGCGATCTGTTCCAGGAACGCCTTCTGGGAAACTGGTCGCCGTTCCGAACTATGGCAAGCCTGAAGACTTCAAAGCTGTGGATGTGAAAAATCACATTGCGATCGTTCAACGGGGCGGTATTCAATTCATTCAGAAGATCGAAAATGCAGCGGCGGCAGGTGCGATTGGGATTCTGATCGTGAACAATCAACCGGGAAACGTTCGCGGAATGTTGCTGAGAGCTTCTCCGATTCCAGCCGCGTCACTGTCTCAAGAAGTTGGAACACCGTTACTAGAGCAAGCCCAAAAAACGAATGCACAAGCGACCTTAACCGTGAAAGCTCAACCGAATGCTCTAGGGCGAAATGTGATTGCTCATTTACCGAATGTCACGCAGCCGAAATTAATCATTGGCGGGCATTTTGACTCAGTTGAAAATTCTCCAGGTGCGAATGATAACGCTTCGGGAACTGCGGTTGTACTAGGCATTGCTCGATCGCTGTCGAAATCACCAGAAGCAAATCAAATCTGGTTTATGGCGTTCGATGGTGAGGAAGATGGCTTGAAAGGATCGGAAGCATTTGTCGATCGAGCGACTCCCCAATTTCTCTCAGGATTGAAAGCGATGTTGAACTTCGACATGGTTGGTGTAAACGATCGATTACTGCTCGATGGCTCAGGAACAATGAGCGCGATCGCGCAATCCGTTTCAGGTAATGTTCAATCTAGCCGATTTGGTGGCAGTGATCATGCCTCTTTTCGATCGAAGAATGTTTCAACTTTGTTCTTTTTCCGGGGCAAAGACCCGAACTATCATTCACCGGGCGATAAAGTGGTTGAACCGCGCTTGTTGAAAGAAACACAAGACACAGCACTCAAGATCATTCAAACAACTCTTGCTTCAAAATAGATTGCAAATCCTGAAAGAGTTACTTGACGTTCGCTCGTGCACCGGATTGAGCCGCAAACGCGATCGCTAATCCATCTGCCGCGTCATCGGGCTTCGGTGGCGCATCTAGTCCAAAAATCATCATCACCGCTTGCTGAATTTCGGACTTTTGCGCTCCGTACTTTGCAACGGAAGCTTTCACCTGTGATTGATGGAGAAAGATTGGCTCAGATAAACCACACTCACCCAAAGCCAGTTCGATCACGCCCAAAGCTCTCAGAACTTTGTTTGCGCTCGTCATTTCGCGACTAAAGAAAGGCATTTCTAGCGCAACGACATCGGGCTTGAGAATCTGACAGAGTTCGCAAATATCATCGTGAATTTGCTTTAGGCGATCGTAGATTGAGGACTTTGCCGGAGTCACAATTACGCCATAGTCCAAGACATGATCATCTTGAATTGCACCATATCCGATGGTGGCGATCGCAGGATCGATGCCTAAAATCACTTTTCCTTGTAACGTTAGCATTTGAATTGCCTTTCACTTTAGATTTTCATAATACACTCGAACTATCAGAATATGGAAAAACTGCCGTTTGATGTCGATGCTGTGTTCGATCGCGTTCGTGATGCGGTCAGCACTTTACCAAAAGCTGCGATGTTTGAACTCTATGAAGATGGTTATACTTCGCTGTTTGAACAATTGATTAGCTGTTTAATTTCGGTGAGAACCTACGACGAAGTGAGCTTACCTGTGTCGCGTCGATTGTTTGAGCAAGCTCGAACACCAGAGGGGATCGCGCAACTCACCCCCGCACAGATTGAAACATTGATTCGTGACTGTACCTATCCAGAGCAAAAGGCGCAACAGATTCATACGATCGCGAATCAAATCTTGATGAACTATGCAGGAGAGCTACCAGCCGATGAAGCAGTGTTAATGAGCTTCAAAGGAATTGGTGTGAAATGTGCTCATCTCGCTTTGGGAGTTGCTTGCCAACAGCCTTATATCAGCGTGGATACTCATGTGCATCGGATTACGAATCGATGGGGATATGTCGAGACGAAAACACCGGAAAAAACAACGATCGCACTAGAAGCAAAACTTCCGCAGCAGTACTGGATCGAGATTAATCAATTGTTAGTGCCTTTTGGAAAACATATCTGTACAGGAAAGCGTCCTCATTGTTCACAATGTCCTGTGTTGAATTGGTGCCAACAGAAAATGGATCAGTAGCGCAATTCACGGGTATTTATTAATGCAATAAATGTTTATCATATTCAGAATTAACTAGGCTTGACAAATATTAGAACCTTCTGGAACAATGCGGATGTAAGTTTCAGTCATTCCTCAATTACCGATTTTGAATGGCTGAGAATCCCTAACGTTTTCTTGTCAAGATATTGTGAACAATCGCGAATTTGCGTATTCAGAAATTCTTCCGACTTAGCCTGTCAATTAATTCACATTTTGACTTTCTTAATACTTTTTTCCTTGCAGATTGCCCACGACTTCAGTGACAATCTTTGGCTTATTCGCGCAACTGTACAATAGCCTGATTTATGATTTGCAATTCTTGAGGAGTGCTGAAATGAAAGAAATCCTCGACCTGATTGAGAAGCGTAAACAAGAATTTTCTGAGTTGCCGCTATTTCAATTTTTACAGGATAAAAGCGTTGATCCACGAAGTAGACTCGCCTGGATTCCTTGTGCAGTACCGATGGTGATGGCGTTTGGAGAGTTGAATCGCTCCGATTTACGCAAAGAACCCTCAAACGACAGAATTCAGCAATTGATCAATCGTCGCACTTATGAAGATGATCATCACTGGGTTTGGTTCCTGGAAGATTTGGAAAAGTTAGGGCTAAATCAGCGATTGACTTTTGTGGATGCAATGCAGTTTTTTTGGGGTGATGCGACTCGGAAAACGCGGCAAGTGTGTCATCAAATTGCGCTCTATAGTTTTAGAGCAGAACCGATCGTGGTTTTAGCGGGAATGGAAGCGATCGAAGCAACGGGCTATGTTGCATTCTCACAAACTTCAGAAGTGATTCGAGAACTGCAACAATTAACGCATCAAGAGTATCGTTATTTTGGCGGTTATCACTTTGGAATTGAGACAGAACACACCACTGAAGCAGACGATGGTGAAGTGGATTTAGAAAGTCTTGAACTTACGAATGACCAGCTTAAAAATGCGATCGAGCTTGTCGAATTAGTGTTTAGCGTTTTCACAGATTCTGTGAATGAAATGATGGATTATCTCAAGTCGCATTCAAGCGAAAATCCATTTGCGGCTTCTCACCTCGGTCAAGTTCCCGCTATGGCGGCGTAAGTTTTTTGAAAAGTGCGATCGACATCAATTTTTAGATTGCAGAACTGCGATCGATTTTGCGATGCACTTTGAATCAATTTCGATCGAGAAACTTACTTAGATTTCTCGATTTGTACATTTACTTTGAAAGCTTTAACAGAAATGACAATGCAAGCTGAATACGACTATCTGATCATTGGAGCAGGTCCCGCTGGTCTGCAATTAGGCTACTTTTTGCAGCAAGCAAATCACAGCTATCTCATCCTAGAGGCAGGAGAATCAGCAGCAACTTTCTTCAAACAGTATCCACGGCGCAGAAGATTGATTTCGATCAACAAGGTTTACACCGGATACGACGATCCAGAAATTAACCTGCGATGGGATTGGAACTCGTTGCTAAGTGATGATGAACAATTGCTGTTCAAAAACTATAGTCAGAAGTACTTTCCGGCAACCGATGATCTGGTGAGATACCTTAATGATTTTGCCGATCGACATCAGCTTAATGTGCAGTACAACGCTAGAGTTGCAAGAGTCTCGAAAGACGATCAATTCACGGTCACTGATGAAGCAGGTCGCACCTATTCATCGGCTCGATTGATCGTCGCAACAGGTGTTTCTAAGCCTTATTTTCCTGCAATTCCTGGGATTGAACTCGCAGATAATTACACCGAAGTTTCGCTCGACCCGCAGGATTATGTCAATCAGCGCGTTCTTGTCCTCGGTAAGGGTAATTCTGCATTTGAAACTGCTGACTTGCTCATCGAAACCGCAGCCGTCATTCATGTTGCAAGTCCTCATCCGATCACCTTGGCATGGAAAACGCACTTTGTCGGACATCTCCGCGCACTGAACAATAACTTCTTAGATACTTATCAACTCAAGTGCCAGAATGCTGTCTTAGACGCAACAGTTGAAAGAATTCAACGCCGACCTGATGGTAAATACATTGTTTCCGTCAGCTACACTCATGCGAGTGGTGAACAAGAAGATCTGATCTACGATCGCGTAATCGCTTGCACCGGGTTCCAGTTTGATACCTCGATTTTCGATGAGAACTGTCGCCCGAAGACTGTGATCTACGATCGCTTTCCGCAGCAAACTTCAGAATGGGAATCGGTCAACGTCCCAGACCTGTATTTTGCTGGAACATTGATGCAGATGCGGGACTTCAAAAAGACTAGTTCCGGCTTTATTCATGGCTTCCGGTACAATCTGAAAGCACTGCATCGCATCTTTGAATGCAAGTACCACGGTAAGGTTTGGAAGCACGAACCGATTGAGCCAACCTCGGAAGCAATGCTTGAAGCGACCGTCAAACGGATTAATCAAAGCTCAGCATTGTGGCAGCAATTTGGATTTCTATGTGATTTGATCACCGTTTCTGGTCAATCAGCTCACTACTACGAGGAAGTACCGATCGATTATCTACATGATGGGCGGCTTGGAACGTTCGATCGACATTATGTGATTACGCTTGAATTCGGTCATGTTGGGGGCGATCCGTTCAACGTCGAGCGCAATCCGCATCCGAGTCACGCGCAGCAAAGTACATTCCTACATCCGATCGTGCGGGAATACCAGGGAACGGAATTGATTCGAGAGTTGCATTTGCTTGAAGATCTCGATGCAGAATGGTTTAAGCAGGAAGCGCATATTCAGCCGTTGCTTGAATTTTTCCAGCAGGCGGAATCGATCGAGCCTGTCTCGATGTTGGTTTCGGCTTAGGTTCTAAAGTGTGTCTGGGTTGATCTGCTCAAAAAATCATTAGAGAATGTTTGAGCAGTTCTCGTTGCTACCCTAGCCCGCCCTGAAATAGAATTTCGGGCTAATCGGCGTAAGTCCATTAGAAATGGACTAAGAACTTGAACCTAGTTCCAAGTCTACTTCAGTAGACTTTCGTCGATTAGCCCGAAATTCATTTCAGGGCGGGAGCGCAACGTAGCGAAGGAACTATCTATACACATCTCTTCAGAGCGGAATCCGAACTTTCAACTTACCTCTCAGCAAATTAATCTTAGAAGGATTGAGATATTCTTGCAGACCCGAAACTTCGTTTAACAGCGAAGTACTCCGAGCACATTCTTCTTCCAAAATCGCAATGTATCGATCGAAGTCTTTTTGCGATAAGTTCTGCTTCAGCATGTAGGTTGCGATCGTAATGTTCGACACCGGATGCCGCAAGCCTTGAGAAAGCTTTTCTAGCAGAACACTATTCATTTCCGCCAGTTCTTGACTAGTTTGCAGTTGTTTCTCGATCGATTGTGCTTCTTGTGCCTGAGCTTCGTATTGTTTGGATAAGCGATCGTATTTACTTAAGCAGCTTTGTACTGCACCCAGCAATTCTTCCTGGGTAAAAGGTTTCGTGAGATAGTCATCGGCTCCTAATTCCATGCCGTGACGAACATCGGATCGATCCGATCGTCCAGTGAGAAAGATAAAAGGAATTGTGGCTGTTTCTGTTTGTTGACGTAGTTCGCTGAGAACGCTATAGCCGTCTAGTTCTGGCATCACCACATCACAGATCACCAGATTTGGCAGAGCTTCTTTTGCTAACTGTAATCCAGTCACACTGCTACTCGTGGTTAATGTTTCGTAGCTCTGTAACTCCAGAATTTCTCCAATATTTTCTAAAATTTCTGGATCGTCTTCGATTACTAAAACACTACTCATCGACTACCCCAAGGTGAAGCTACACAACTAAAACAAAGCAAGCTAAAACTGGCGATCTTCATCGCGTCTAAACCGTTGCAGATTGCTTTCGTAGATCGACACCCCTAAGATGCAAAAATGAGCCACTAAATTTTCTCTAGAAGACTCGTCTTTGATACAGTACATCTTACATAAGAATTCGATCGATTTCCGTATGATTCAGTAGGAACTTTAAAGATCGTTTGAAGAAATTGAGCGCAAATACGGAGATTAACGATCGAGTTCTACGTCTTTTCTAGGAGATGTGTCCCTCGATCACGCCCTCCGCTTCTAAAACGATCGACCTTAATTGCTCTAGCGTGGATGGGTCTGCCTGCCTCCAAAATCCCCGCTGATCCGCTTCAAGCAATCGTTCTGCCATGTCGCGCAGTGCCCAAGGATTTTTAGAGCGAATAAAGTCTTGTACCGCACCATCGAATAAATACGCTTCAGCAACACCCTGATACATATAGTTTTCAACACATTGAGCCGTTGCATCATAAGCGAATAAAAAATCGATCGTGGCTGCCATCTCAAACGCGCCTTTATATCCGTGTCGCATGGCTCCCGCGATCCATTTCGGATTCACCACCCGCGATCGATAGACTCGTGCAATTTGTTGTTTGAGCGATCGTACTTTCGGATTTTCGGGCAATGAATGATCCCCGAAGTAGGTTGTCGGGTTTTTGCCTTGTGTCGATCGTACTGCTGCCGTGAGTCCACCTTGAAACTGGTAATAGTCATCAGAATCAAGTAGATCATGTTCTTGATTGTCCTGATTTTGCAAAACGATTTGCATTTCATTGAGTCGATTTTGAAAAGCTTCTGGAGCAGATTGAGCAACCCCCGAACTACTGTAAGCGTAACTACTCCAGTTAATGTAAGCACGAGCGAGATCAGCATCGGTTTCCCAATTCTGAGATTCGATCAAACCTTGAAGTCCAGCCCCATAAGCACCGGGTTTTGAGCCAAAAATGCGATGACGCGATCGACGACTTGCAATCTCCGCATCTAGCCCCGAATCGATCCAAGTCTGTGTTTCTTGTTTCACCTGAGTTGCAAGCGGATTTTGCTCAGTTGGTTCATTCAATTCTGCGATCGCTGCTACAGCTTGATCAAATAAATCAATCAAATTGGGAAAGGCATCCCGGAAAAATCCTGAGATTCTCAGTGTGACATCGACACGTGGACGACCTAACACAAATAAAGGCAGGATTTCAAAATCGACCACACGCCGAGAAATTCCATCCCAAACAGGCTGAACTCCCAAGAGTGCCAAAGCTTCCGCGAGATCATCTCCACCTGTCCGCATGGTCGAAGTTCCCCAAATCGATAACCCGATCGTGCGGGGATATTCACCGTTTTCTTGGGTGTAACGTTCGACGATCGCTTCTGCGGCTTTGCGTCCAACTTGCCACGCGCTTTCAGTGGGAATCGATCGAATATCTACCGAATAAAAGTTTCGTCCAGTCGGCAATACTTCTGGTCTTCCGCGAGTTGGTGCACCCGATGGCGCAGCGGGAACATACCCACCATTCAAGCCATGTAGCAGAAAATCAATTTCTTGATGTGTATTCTGTAAGGCTGGAAGTAAAAAGCTGTGAATCCAGTTCAATTCAGCAGTGTAGACGCGGTTCTGAGGAATGTCACCTTGAATTAATCGATCGACTAAACCAGCAGCTTCCGTTTCAACTGCTGCGATCGCATCTCCAACTGTTCTAAATTGATCGTTCGCTGATTCAGCGGGATCAGCAGTGAGCGGATCAAAATCTAAGTTCCAATCTTCCGCGATCGCTCTTGTGAGTCCAATTCGATTCGGTTGGGGATGACGTGCGATCGCCACAATCAAATCGCGTAATTGTCTTCCATCTGGACATTGCCCAAAGATATGTAATCCATCTCGAATCTGTGCTTCTTTCAGTTCACAAAGATAGCGATCAGTATTTGTAATCAATTCTAAGATCGAATCTGAATCACTAGGAAGCTCAGCTTTGAGATTGTCCTTTTCAACTAAATCAAGAATGCGATCGCGAACGACATTCAATCGAGACGGATCAAGATTCTGTGCTTCATAGTATTCGTCAATCAACGCCTCTAATTTCTGCAATCCGCCGTAAAGTTCTGCACGAGTCATCGGCGGTGTCAGATGGTCGAGAATTACAGCTTGAGCGCGTCGTTTTGCTTGAGAACCTTCACCTGGATCATTAACGATAAACGGGTAGAAATGCGGTAAAGCTGCGATCGCAATCTCAGGAAAACACGTTTCCGACAAAGCAACACTTTTTCCGGGTAACCATTCGAGATTGCCATGCTTGCCAACGTGCACGATCGCTTGAGCATCAAACACTTCCCTCACCCAGTAATAGAACGCTAAATAGTCGTGAGTTGGTTCTAAATCTGGTGCGTGATAGTTCAAAGATGGATCGCGATCGTACCCTCGTGCAGGTTGAATTCCAACAAACACATTGCCCAATTGAATCCCAGGAATTGAAAAAGACTCTGTTGGAGATCCCCACCGATCGATCACCGATCGCTGAACAGGTAGCGTTTCAAAATACGTTTCATACTCTGATAACGGCAGCGATTGATTCACATTGCGTAATTCTTTTGCCTCTGGATCGTTTGTAATTCCTTCTGTCAATTTGAAAACTAATTCATCTCCAGTCTCAGGAATATTTTCAACGGTATACCCTTCGCGTTGTAGTGCTTTGAGAATTTCGATACAGCTTGCAGGCGTATCGAGTCCCACTCCATTCGCTAACCGACCATCACGCGAAGGATAATTTGCCAGAATCAGCGCAATTTTACGATCGCGAATTTCACTCCGTCGCAACTCCACCCAATTCCGCGTCAACTCTGCGACAAACTGAACGCGATCGCTCACCGCTTGATAAGTTACCACCTCAGTTTGCAACGCTGGATGTTTCGCCTGAACTGCTTTAAAGGAAATCGATCGACTAATAATTCGCCCATCGATCTCTGGCAATGCAACATTAATCGCTGTATCTCGTGGTGAAAGTCCTCTCAATTGTTCCTGCCATTGTTCGACTGTTCCACCGCTTAGAATCACCTGCAAAATCGGAATGTCTAACGCCTGCCACAATTCAGGCGCACTCGAATCGATCGTCATACCAAACGGAATCGCCGACCCTAGAGAAAAACTGGTCGTATTCAACAGAACATCAATCTGCGCCTGATCCTTTGGCTGAAAATAGTTCAACAACTCACTCTGCACATCGGGATCACGCAGCGACGAAACAAACACCGGAACTGGACAAAGATTACGATCGCACAATGCCTGACATAGTTCATCAATCACCGCAGTATTGCCCGACAGATAATGAGCGCGATAGAACAGAATTCCTACCTTCCGCGCACTACAGCGTATTCCTGCTCGATAGCTACAGTGCTCGCCCGATCGATACAATCCGACTCGCGGCACGACTTGAGGATCAGCAACCTCACATTCAACCCCAAGATACGTCTTCGCTAAAAACTGAACAGCATTGCGATAGTTCTCAACTCCACCTTCATTGAAATACCGCCAAACTCGATCGACCTGAGCAAACGGAACCGTCGAATGGCTCATCAAATCCAAATCCGGTCGATCGTCCCCCGGCAGCACAATCAAAATCGCACCAGACTGCTCTACCGTTTCGCGCACCACTTCCAAACCATAAGACCAATACGATCGACCGCCAATAATCCGCAGCACAATCACCTTCGCTGCTTCTAGGACTTCTTCTGCATAAGTATCGATCGTGAGTTGCTGCTGAAGCTGAAGTAAGTTCACGCCACGCACTTCTGGAAAATCATCGGGCAGTTGAGCGAGTGAACTAGAGAGCGTCTGTATATCAGTATCCGCCGCCGTGATCATAACGATCGGTGCAGGAGTTTGCTCAACAAACACAACGCCTTCGAGATCAGGAGTCCAACCTCCAGGAGTCGCAGCAATTCGGTGCATAAACGCTTCAAACCGTGAGAGTGCAAGTCCCTAATCTATCGCGAATCTAATGAGCAGTTTGACTAAATTGACCAATCGACAAGTTTTAATCCTGGAACCTGCCCAAAATCGCGCTGATTTCGAGTGACTACCGTAGCATCCTGAGAAAGTGCGATCGCGGCAATTCTCATATCTCTCTGTAAACGCGCTTTTCGTAGTGGAGGATTTTGCTGTAAGAGAAATCTAAAACATTCATCGGCATCTTGGTCAAAGCTCAAAATCCCAGTCTGCTTGAGATACTCAGTCAGTTTTGTTACATAGCTATACAATGTAACAAAATCGGCGGTCGGTTTTGCTTGGTTAATGAGTGGAATCCAGCCGTTAAAAACTTCTTGAACTGTAATCACAGTTGTACAAGCTTCAGCATGCTGCTCGACTTGCTGTTTAAGGCGCACATCTCCCCGCAGAATCAGCGAAACGTGATCGGTATCCAAGATCACATCGAGTCATGAATCTTGGGGCTTAGTATAAGCTGAATCAACTTGTTTAGCCGCTGGTTTAAGGGTTACTGGCAGTTTATTCAGTACCTTGGGCATGTAGTAGGCTGGATCAATTTCCTCATCACCCAAAGCCTCTCGCTCAGCTTGAATAATCTCAACGACTTCGTCGAAGTAGGGATCGTCCTGAAAAATTCCGAAAAGCTTTTGCCACGGGTTCTCAACCGTTGGCGAAACGGGAACTGGCAAGCGTAAAGATAGAACTTCTACATCTTTGACTTGATCAAGCAAAACATTTTTCAAGGCATTGATCGCACTTTCCCGCGACTCTGCTTCTACTCGATAAGCAGGCATCTCCAAGGCAGATGCTTCAAACTGTCCTGATTCTAGCGATTTAACTAATACTGTTAGATCCATTTGCGTAATTTACGATAGTGCTTTTAGTTTAACGGCGATCGATTACTTGTATCTAATCTTAGTGTTGCGATTTCTATTCCTCGTTAAACTAAGCGTATTCGTTTTTCACACTACGGTTATGTTTCGCCTCCTTTTGCTTGCGGCGCTTAGTCTAACAACCGTCGGAGCTTGTGCGGCTCCTCAGAAAGTTGCGATCGAACAACGCGCCATCGCCCTCACTCCGACCGAATTCGCGATCGAGAATCAATTCGATAGTGCTTCCGATTTTGCTGAAGGGGCTGCATTAGTCCAATTCGGTCGAGAGTTTCGCTACATCGATCATTCAGGACGGCTGACCGTCACACCCAAAATGGAGCTAGAAGCTTACGCGCCATTTTCTGAAGGACTCGCGATCGTGCGGCTCGATGGACTGTTCGGATATCTGAACCGACAGGGAGACTTCGCGATCGAGCCGCGATACGAACAAGTTTCCAGATTCCAAGAAGGACTCGCAGCGATTCGAGTGAATCAACGCTACGGATTTATCAAACCGACTGGAGAGGTTGTGATCCCGCCAAAATTCACCCTGACATCGGGATTTTCACAGGGATTTGCAGCAGTCAAACTCGGTGAAAAATATGGCTACATTGATCAAACTGGCAGAATGATCATTGAGCCAAAATTCGAGGATGCTTGGCGGTTTTCAGCCGGACTTGCACCAGCGCGAATCGGGAAGAAATGGGGCTATATCAATCAAAGTGGACAGTTTGTGACTCAACCCCAATTTGATGGAGCATTTAATCTAGCGGATTCAATGGCGCGAGTTCGAGTAGGCAAACAATGGGGATATATCGATTCGAGTGGAAAAATTGCGATCGCACCTCAATTTTCCTTTGCCTCTGATTTTTCTAACGGATTAGCGTTAGTTGAAAGCAATCAAAAATGGGGCTATATCGATAAATCTGGTAAGTTTGTAGTCCAGCCAAAATATGAATTTGCTGGAGACTTTTCAGATGGACTAGCACCCGTGAAAATGGGTGACAAATGGGGCTTTATTGATACCACTGGAAAAATTGCGATCGCGCCTCAATTCGAGGAGGTTGGCTCGTTTCGAGAAGGGTTAGCCCGCGTTAAATTGAATCAAAAATGGGGCTATATCCGCAAGCCCTAATAAGATCTGCCAGTAGATCAATATATCGATTTGATCGTGCTCTTAGAGTGAAGACGAATTGCACTCTAGGATGGCGCTTGTGGATGTCTATATTCTTGATCTATTGGTGATTGGTTTACTGTTGTTGATGGTAACGGTGGGATCGGGTTGGATTGCTCGATTACCTTTGTCTTATGCGCTCATTTATTTATTTGTCGGAATCATTTTGAGTCCTTATGGATTGAATTTGGTTCAGATTCGCCCGGATGCAAATTTTCTCGAACGAGCGACCGAAATCGTTGTTTTAATCTCTCTGTTTAGTTGCGGACTGAAAATGAGTCGTCCGTTGCAATACGGAGCTTGGCGATCGACAATCCGACTAATCGGTTTACTCATGCCGATTACAATCTTTGCGGTTGCAGCGATCGCGCATTATGTTGTCCAATTAGATTGGGGTTTATCGATTCTTTTGGGGGCAATTCTCGCTCCGACTGATCCGGTGTTGGCTTCAGAAGTTCAACTCGAAGATCCACAAGATCGCGATGAATTAAGATTCGGCATTACTTCAGAAGGCGGATTAAATGATGCGCTGGCATTTCCGTTTGTTTATTTTGGCATTCACTGGATTGAGAAGGACAATTGGCGAGAATGGATTCATCGATGGATTGCGATCGACTTAGTTTGGGCAATTTTTGCGGGAATCGTGGTCGGATTTCTCGTGGCAAAAGCGATTAAGTGGATCGATAAAAAACTCGAACGCTTTCGCACTTCAGACGATTTGATGGAAGATTTTGTTGCCCTCAGCGCAATTTTCATCACATATGCTCTCGCTGAATTGGTCTATGGCTACGGATTTTTAGCGGTTTTTGTGGCTGGAATCGCCATGCGACGCAGACGAAACGATGAGTACACCGAGAATCAGCTTCATTTCATCGAACGCATAGAAAAACTCGCAGAAATCGGAACCATCTTGCTACTCGGCTCAATGCTGCGATTTGCACCGATGCTGAAATTTGCTGGAGATGCTTTCGTTATCGCCTTTAGTTTAATTTTCGTCATCCGACCGCTCGGCGCTTGGATTAGTACGATCGGCTTAAAAGTCCATCCCGCGACTCGCTGGCTCTATGGCTGGTTCGGAATCCGAGGAGTCGGCTCGATCTACTACCTGGCTTACACATTCGGTCACGGGTTGAAGGGTTACGATGGGGAGCAGATCGCCTGGATCACGTTTTGGACGATCGTCCTTTCCGTCCTGCTCCACGGTGTCACCTCTACCCCACTGATGCGCTGGTACGAGCGCAATGTGGAACACAACGAAACTCTAGAACAAAACCCCGCCCAGCACGAAGCTTAAGGCAGTGAAACCCCTGAAAAATGCAAAATTCAGGGGTTTTTCTGTTGCATCTTGTTACAACCACTTTCCGAAATGTGCGTTTTCGTTCACATTGAGGAACTATAACCCTGAGATAAGGAGTTTCAAACATGTCTTTATCTGATACTCAAGTTCTGGTTGCGCTGGTCGTGGCTCTCATTCCGGGAGTCCTCGCTTTTCGGTTAGCAACTGAGCTTTACAAGTAAAGGCTCGAATTAGGCAGGAGACGATCTTAGAAGCAAACGAGCAAATTGCGGAAAGAAAACTGTAAATTCAGTGATCATTTTGCAATTGAGCAAGTAAACTATCTAGGCAAGTTTCCTGCCTGAATGGGTTCTTTCCGCTCAGGTAGGCTAACCAGGCAACAAAACACACAAGAAACCCAACAGTTAAGACCCAAAAAAGCTAAATTTTCTTGCTTTTCTCTGTTTTAACTTTTGTCTTTTTTGTGACTGGCGCACTTAGTTCACTCGTACTTCTTGATTTTGGGTTCCAGATTTGCAATTTTAAGTAAGCTCTACCAACAAGAAATCAAGTTTTTTTGATGGATTGAAACTCGCAGTTCTTCGCTTGCAAGAGGTGAAGAGTTGGATCAGGTACTGACTAGAATTGCACGTCGTCACAAGAATAAATTTCAGAGTGAATTTCTTCGTGCTTGAGTTGCTTTTTTGCTGTCACCGCTGTATGAACCCATGAATGCACTTCCTCTACCACAACCGCCTGAGTCTCCTAGATCTCGTCGTTCTCGCTCCCCAAAATCGTCGCGCCGTTCTCGTCCACAGCAAGACCGCGTTTTGGCAGCCGAAGCGATCGCGAAACTCAGCGTCAATGTCGTGATTTCCGGTGCAGCGATCGCTGCTCTGGTACAGTTAATTCCTTATAGTCTCAATCAACAAGCAAAACTAAAAGAAATCCAAGCCGAAGTTCATACCGCAGATACCCGCGTGTCCCGGTTGAAATCAGACTTTAATCGTTATTTTGATCCTCAGCAAACCACCGCGATCGTTCAAGAGCAAACGAATCGAGCCGATCCGAATCAGCGTTTAGTGGTTCTAGGCGATTCGGATTCACCTGTGAAAGTTGAGCAAACAACGGCAGCACAAAATCCTTAGTTGAGATGAAAACTGCTTGAAACGTCGAGATTCGTTTGATCTCGACGTTTTTGCATGAAAAAATCGCACTCTACAGGAGAATGCGATTTCACGATTTTAGAGATCATTAAATCGATGTCACAGAAACTTCAGACTTGGTTTCTACTGGCTCAACCACATAAGTAAACGGTTGACCTTCTGAATCCGCCTGCCGAGCAAAAGCCGTTTCGCTGTGCCACACCGGAAGTCCAGAAAATTCCCATTCCGGTTCAAAAATCCGGGTTGCTAAGGAACAGGCTTTCCAGGTGCTTTGGACAGAAACATTGAGTTGGCTACAGTGACCACCACGCCGCCCTTCGGGGGAATAAAAACGGCAATGGCGACAAGTTGAGGTGAAGGCATCGTTACTTTTCATTGGTCGGGCGATCGCGATAATTAATGTGAAACAGTAGGGATACTTCTTAATGAAGTTTTCAGATTCGTAATGAAATGCTGTCGATTGAGAAACAGTTTGTGAAATAAATTACTCATTTTTAACCGTTGTTTACGAGCAATAGAAATTTCACAAAGATCCTAGTTTCTACTCTCTATTGTGAGTTGTGATGCGCTCGACTAAACGTGATGAAATCCTTGGAAATCGCTTCTAGGTCTGGGTTGTAGAAGCTATTTTTGAAAAAGGACTTTCACATTGTCTTTAGAATTCGGGGATCATTCTAAAGAAGGATGAAACTATTCCAGTGATTTCACTGAGAACGGTTGATTATGGTAAAGAACCCATCAGGGATCACAGGAAACGTGAAGCAAATCTTTCTTCTTATGAATTAGGTATTCCCAAATTTCTTTACGGGCGAAAACAGTTTTACATTCTGAAATCATTCTATTTTTTAATAACTGATTCTATAAGTTTGATCGATCCAGTGAGATTACCCTTCTAGAATCAGATAGAAAACGATTTCGTTATATCGACGGTTTACAGATTTCTTAAAGCGTGCATAATTATGAACACGCGATCGCATTTCTCATTCAAAATCTCAAGATAGAGGGCTAAATTTGCCGCAGCGAATCAACGGTTTCTTGAACAGCGTGAGCCGCCCGATCGATGTCTTCTTCAGTATTAAATCGCCCAATTCCGAAGCGAATCGACGCAAACGCTAATTCTTTTGGCACCCCGATCGCGCTTAAAACATGGGACGGTTCAATTTTTGTGGAGGTACAAGCGGAACCGGATGAAACCGCGATCGTGGGTTGCAATCCGAGAAGCAATGCCTGTCCATCGACTCCTTCAATGCTGAGATTTAGATTTCCAGGTAAACGCTGAGTTGGATGTCCGTTTAGATGAACGCCTTCGATCTGCAACTGTTCCCACAAACGATCGCGCAATTTTCCGACGTGCATCGCCTCAGAAATTGGATCGGCAATCTCGATCGCTTCTCCCAGTCCAACGATCAAAGGAGTGTAGAGCGTTCCCGATCGCATTCCTCGCTCATGTCCACCTCCATGTAATTGTGCAGAGAGTTGAACTCTGGGATTTCTTCGCCGCACGTACAAGGCACCGATTCCTTTTGGCGCATAAAGCTTATGACCTGTAATCGACATCAAATCAACGTTATGAACAGTGAGGGGAATTTTGCCGATCGCTTGTGCGGCATCGGTGTGAAAAAGAATATTTCGACTGCGGCAGAGTTCACCGATTTTGTCGATCGGTTGAATCACGCCAATCTCATTGTTCGCTGCCATGACCGACACCAAGATCGTATCGTCACGCATGGCTTTTTCGAGTTCAGTCAAATCGATTAAGCCAAAGCGATCGACTCCTAGATACGTCACTTCAAATCCAAGCGATTCCAAATAGCGACAAGGATCAAGCACAGCATTATGCTCGGTTTGAACCGTGATAATGTGTCGCCCTTGATTGAAGTAAGCTTCTGCAACTCCTTTAATCGCTAAGTTATTCGCTTCAGTTGCACCGCTGGTGAAGATAATTTCTTCAGGTGTGGCGTGAATTGCTTCTGCGATCGTTTCTCGTGCTTGTTTGACGGCGGCTTCTGCTTCCCAGCCGTAAGAATGCGTCACGCTTGCAGCGTTGCCATAATGCTCGGTGAAAAACGGCAGCATTGCGGCTAAAACGCGATCGTCTACTCGTGTGGTTGAATGATTATCGAGATAAATCGGACGCATGAAACCTACTGAGCACTCTACGATCGATTGTATTCTTTATGTTTTGTTTTCGGTTGCAATGATGTGGACATCAATGTTTTTCAGCAGTTTTAACAATCGCTGTGTGAGGGAGCCTTTGAGCAAAGTTTTCCAGCGCGATCGCTGACTTTCTCCAATCACAATTTGAGTAATTCGATACCGTTTTGCAACCTCAGAGATCGCTTTTGCAATATCGAGGTCTGAAACGCGAATAAACTGTCCGTCGAACTCTTTGCAAAGCCGTTCACACGTCTCAATCTGTAAACTTTCTGCCTTCGTGAGAAATCGATCTGGATCGCCGACAAAGACACAGTAGAGTGGCGCACGCATGTAGTTTGAAATTCGCGCTCCGCGTCTAAGCAATTGAAGCGAATTGGGATAAGTTGAAACGCAAACTAACACGCGCTCATGAATATTGCAGTAGGGAGCAGTTGTGTTTGGGTTCGTGTCTTCGATCGCATCTCCCTCAACGTTGTCAGCAATCTCTCGCAATGCAAGTTCTCGGAGTGCAACCAAGTTTCGACGCTGAAAAAAGTTTTGCAGTGATTGATCGATCTTTTCAGGTGCGTAGATTTTTCCGTCTTTGAGTCGTTCTTCTAGAGTCTCAGGCGTGACATCGACGACGACCACTTCATCCGCTTGTTCAAGTAAGCGATCGGGGATTCGTTCCCGCACGACAACGCCCGTAATTCGAGCCACTAAATCATTCAAGCTTTCTAAATGCTGAATGTTCACGGTCGAGTAAACATCAATTCCAGCGGCTAAAATCTGCTCTACATCTTGATAGCGTTTCTCGTGCTCAGAGCCTGGAACATTGGTATGAGCGAGTTCATCGACTAAAGCAAGCTGAGGCTGACGAGCAATCACCGCTTCTGTGTCCATCTCGGTGAGCGTCACTCCAGAATAAGTCACCAATTTACGCGAAACTTGCTCTAAGCCGATCGCTTTCTCGATCGTATCGTGGCGATTATGCGTTTCGAGCAGTCCGATTACTACGTCAACTCCTTCTTGTTTTAGTCGATGTCCTTCTTCGAGCATTCTGTAGGTTTTGCCCACACCCGGAGACATGCCGATAAAAATCTTGTGCTTTCCACGTCGATTTGAGCGATTCATAGTGAAGCTGGCTCTAAAGCTACCTCAAACACGTTAGCAAATGCGATCGCAATTTCTCGTTTCACTTCGTCGATCGTGATTCCGGGCACAAATTGCTCAAGGCTTCCGACGGCTTTGTCTGCGATACCACAGGGAACAATGCGATCGAATCCACTTAAATCTGGATTCACATTCAGAGCAAACCCGTGCATGGTGATCCAACGACTGACTTTAATCCCGATCGCGGCTAATTTGCGATCGCCCACCCAAACTCCGGTTAATCCTGAAATTCGCGTTCCAACTAATCCATATACAGCTAAGACGCGAATGATTACTTCTTCTAACTGTCTAAGATACCAATGCAAATCTCGCTGATAATTGTTCAGATTCAGAATCGGATAGCCTACGATTTGACCTGGACAGTGATAAGTGACTTCTCCACCGCGTTCGATCCGATGAAGTTCATATTCGGATTGAGCGGGGTCGAACTTCAAAAAGCTAATATCCGAACCGTGTCCTAACGTGTAAACGGGATAATGCTCTAACAGGATCAAAACATCACGGAGACTTGGATCTTGCTTGCGTGCATCTACTAGTGATCGCTGAAAGTCCCAGGCAGTTTTGTAAGGGGTCAAACCTGTAGAGTAGAGCAAACACGATCGCATGAAGCTTTTATCCCCAAACACTTCACTTTGGAATATTTTTGCTAAAAAATCAAGCGAAAATCAGATGAAATTACCGAATCGTGCGAATCAAGAATTATCAACAGATGCAAAACATTTTTAACGGAATGGTTTGCCAGAATACAAAGTGTTAGTGTGAATGTTAATCACCCACCACTTCAGGGGAGGAGATAGCTTATATGAAGCTTGTGATCCAGGGAAAGAACATCGAAGTTACGGATGCGATACGCGAGTACGTTCATCAAAAGATCGAGAAAGCGGTAAGCCATTATGAAACCCTTACAACCGAAGTCGATGTCCATCTCTCTGTTAGTCGTAACCCCCGATTAGTTCGGCAAATTGCAGAAGTTACGATCTATGCAAATGGCACTGTTGTTCGTGCCGAGGAAGGAAGTGAAAATCTCTACGCAAGTATCGATCTAGTAGCAGATAAAATTGCCCGTCGCTTGCGAAAATACAAAGAAAAACGATCCAATCATCGACACGAAAAAGCAACAGCAAATTTGGGCGATCAACCTGTGATCGGAGATCTCAATCTCGATCGAGAGCCAGAACTCCCCGCACAAGTCATTCGCACCAAATACTTCTCAATGACTCCGATGTCCGTCGATCAAGCGATCGAGCAGCTTGAACTGGTGGGACATGATTTCTATATGTTCCGAAACGTCGAGACGGGTGAAATCAATGTCGCCTATGAGCGCAATCATGGCGGTTATGGTGTGATTCAGCCTCGTAACAACAACGGACACACCCATCACCACAACGGCAATGGGAAGACTACAACAGACACGGTGAAATCGCTCGTAAAATAACGAAAAGGGGTGCGGTCAAACGCGCCCCTTTTCGTTAAGACAATCTGAGGTTTTGATCAGCGAGATCACAACAGTTTGATAATTCAGCATTATCGATTTTCAGGTTGAAAATCTTTCGTTTCAACACAATCAATTGACTTCGATCGAATAATCAGAAATTGCTCAACTCTTGCACTCTACATTGCAAAGAATTGGGTCGGTTTCTGCATTCTGAAATCGAAGAAAGATTGCTATTTCAATATCTAGGAGAATGGTATGAAAAGTGATTCAGTTGGCATCCGAAGTGTGGCGATCGTAGGTCCTTATCTCAGCGGCAAAACAACACTCCTCGAAAGTTTGCTCTGGGTAACCAATGCAGTGTCTCGCAAAGGAACCGTTCAAGACAAAAACACCGTGGGAGACAGCAGCCAAGAAGCCCGCGATCGCCAAATGACCGTTGAGATTAACACCGCTTCGACGATTTACGAAAATGTGCGGTTCACGTTTCTCGACTGTCCGGGTTCGGTGGAATTTGCTCAAGAAGCTTTGAATGCGTTGATCGGGGTCGATGCGGTTGTGGTGGTGACTGAAGCGCTTGTCGATCGTGTTCTCACTTTATCGCCCTTGTTCAAGTTCCTAGATGATTGGGAAATTCCGCATTTAGTCTTCCTCAACAAGATGGATCGCGCTGATGTGGACTTTATGGAAGTGCTACACGCACTGAAAACGGTTTCGAGTCGTCCACTGATTCCGCATCAATATCCGATCGGTCGTGGAGAATCGCTAACCGGATTTATTGATTTAGTGACGGAGCAAGCTTATCACTATCATCCTGGTGCACCTGCTGACCCGGTTTCATTCCCAGAGGAACTGAAGGATCAAGAGCAGCTTGCGCGAATGGAAATGCTCGAAACCCTGGCAAACTGGGATGATCATCTGTTAGAGGAACTGTTAGAAGAAATTGAGCCGCCTGAAGATGAGATTCTGCAAGATTTGAAGATGGAATTGGGTGCAGACTTGATTGTGCCTGTGTTCTTTGGGTGTGCCGATCGAGATTTTGGAGTTCGTCCGCTACTCTCTGCATTACTGCGGGAAACTCCAGAACCGGATACGATCGCAGAACATCGCGGTATCAAACCTGGAAACACCGAAATTGCTCAAGTTCTGAAAACCTACAACACACAGCAAGGCGGAAAGCTTTCATTAGTTCGAGTCTGGCAAGGAACCATCACCGATGGCATGTCACTCAACGGAGTTCGCATTGGTGGAATGTATCGCCTGATGGGTCAACAGCAACAGAGTGTGAATTCTGCTCAATCGGGTGAGATTGTTGCTCTCGCTCGAATGGAAGGGATTAAAACTGGAGATACTCTTTCCAGTGGAGGAGTAAAAGCACTTCCCAAACCTCAACAGATCAAGCCTGTCTATGCAATGGCAATTCAGGCAGAGAAGCGCAATGATGAAGTGAAACTCACCGGAACATTGGCGAAACTGCTCGAAGAAGATTGCGGCATCTGTTGGGAGCAACATGGCGATACGCATGAAATCATTTTGTGGGGACAGGGTGAAATTCATTTGCAGGTAGCACTCGATCGCTTAAGACGCAAGTACAATCTGCCGATGTCTACTCATCTGCCGCAAGTCCCCTACAAAGAGACGGTTCGCAAGGCTACTAATTCCCACGGACGCTACAAGCACCAAACCGGAGGACATGGACAGTTCGGTGATGTCTATCTCGATATTCAACCTGTATCACGCGGTAATGGCTTCCAGTTTGGTGAAAAAATCGTCGGTGGTGTCGTTCCGAGACAGTACATTCCCGGTGTCGAAATGGGTGTACGGGAATATCTTTCCACGGGTCCGCTTGGATTCCCAGTGGTCGATGTTGCGGTGACTTTAACGAATGGTTCTTATCACAGTGTGGATAGTTCTGAGCAAGCCTTTAAGCAAGCCGCTCGAATTGCAATGCAGGAAGGCATGGCGAAATGTGAACCTGTCTTGTTAGAACCGATCGTCAGAGTTACAGTTTCTGTTCCCGCTGATTTCACCTCAAAAGTGCTGCGGCTCTCTAGAGGTCGGCGTGGTCAGGTGTTGGGCTACGACGCGAAAGAAGGCTGGGTTGGTTGGGATGATGTGATTGTGTTATTACCGCAGGCAGAAATGCACGATCTGATTGTGGAACTGCGATCGCAAACGATGGGAGTCGGATTCTTTCAGTACGAATTCGATCATCTGCAAGAAGTCCCCGACAAATTAGCTGAACGGGTTTTGGTGACAACGGGACACAGCAACAGTAAGCGTTAGTGTTTTCTCCTCAAGGATGAAGCTTCCGGAGTGGGTTTGTCGATCGACTCTGGAAGCTTTTTTGTGTCACATTAAGAGCATGTGATCTTTTGTGAAGCGCGATGGAACTCAAGGTTTTACCGAAACAGGCGATTCTTGCTAAAACGTTTCATTGGATTAATGTCGTGAGTCTATTCGTCATGCTGACCAGTGGACTGCAAATTTACAACGCCAATCCAGTGTTTGGAGGTCGAGCAGGAATACCGATTCCGCCGATTTTCACGATGGGTGGATGGTTAGCAGGTGGGCGAGATTGGCACTTTGCTGGAATGGGATTATTTTCGCTGAATTTGCTGTGGTATGGGATTTATGTGATCGTGTCACAGCGATGGAAACATCGATTTGTTGGTGCAAATGATATCAAGGCACTCCAAACCGGAAAAAATCCGAAACGGAAATATTATGCTTGGCATCGGGTTGCTTACACTGCGATCGTGCCGATTCTTTTACTTGCCATCCTCAGCGGCATCGGAATGTACAAACCCGCTCAATTTCCCTGGATTGTTGATTTATTCGGAGATTGGCAAGCGTTGAGGATTGTTCATTTCTCTAGTGTTCCGACTGTGATCGGATTCGCGATCATACATTCCTTCTTAGCGCTAAAAGTCGGCGGCTCTCGATTAATCGATTCGATGTTTTGGTAACGGTAATGCAGAATTATTCGCGACGTGACTTTCTTAAAATTGCTGGCGTTTCAAGTTCAGGATTGATTCTCGGCGGTTGTGGTGTTCCAATTTTTGCTGATCTGGTGGGTGCTGCGACAGAACCTTTAAATCAGAAAGTTGAGGAACTATTATTAAAGCCGGAAACGCCTGTGCCTGAATTTGCGGCTAGTCAAATTGAGCGAGGTCAATTAATCGTCAATACTTTCGGCTTTACTCCCGTAATTGATTCAGAGAAATTTCGATTAATCATTGATGGTGAAGTAAATCAACCGTTATCATTAAGCCTGAATGAGATTTACAAATTGCCGCTCACTTCAATGATTATTCGGCATGTGTGTGTCGAGGGATGGGCAGCGATCGTGCAATGGGGCGGTGTTCGTTTGAGAGATCTAATCCAACTAGCACAGCCGAAACCGGGAGTGCAGTATGTTTATTTTCAATCTGCCGATCGCTATTCTGAAAGTTGGGATCTGCGATCGTGCCTCCATCCTCAAACGCTCATGGCGTATCAGATAAACGGTGAACCATTACCGATTCAAAATGGTGCACCACTCAGATTGGCATCCCCGATCAAACTGGGATACAAGCAGAGTAAATGGGTAACGCGGATTACGTTGGTGAGCAAACTCGGTCGATCGCGGGGTTATTGGGAAGATCAGGGATACGAATGGTTCGCGGGATTATGACCCCAAATCTGAAAACAATCTGGAATCTCCCTACCTAAACCAAACCGTGGACGGTATGCTAAATCACAGATTTGAGGAAATTCCATGTCCTGGCAGCGTCCAGATGGTCGGCAACCCGACCAACTCCGTCCCACCACCTTTACCCGTGGCTTTACCAAATTCTCCGCAGGTTCCGTTCTTGCCTGCTGCGGTGACACCCAAGTCCTTTGCACCGTTAGCATTCAATCTAGAGTCCCCCGATTTCTCGAAGGCAAAGGGCAAGGCTGGCTCACTGCTGAGTACCGAATGCTACCGGGAGCCACTCCCGATCGACAAGAGCGCGAACTCCTCAAACTTTCTGGACGCACCCAAGAAATCCAACGCCTGATTGGACGCAGCTTGAGATCAGTCCTCGATATGCAGGCACTCGGAGAACGAACGATTACGATCGATGCCGATGTTCTTCAAGCCGATGCTGGAACCCGAACCACTTCGATCACAGGTGCATTTGTCGCGCTGCATGACGCGATCGACACGCTGATCCAAAAAGGAGAACTCGATCGCTCTCCGATTCGTCACCAAGTCGCTGCCATCTCGGTTGGACTGATCGAAGGCGAGGCATTTCTTGACCTAAATTATCCCGAAGATGTCACAGCAGATATCGATTGCAATGTCGTGATGAATGATGCGCTAGAAATCATCGAAATTCAAGGCACAGCCGAACAAGGCAGCTTCACTCGGCAACAATTGGATCAGATTATGAACCTGGCTGAGAAAGGAATTCAAGAACTGCTACAATTGCAGCGAAAAGCGCTAAATATCAATCACTTCCATTGATAAAAGTCTATATATTGTTGATACTGAGTGCCAAAATTTCCAGTGATTTTTAGAGAAAATACAACGCGTTGACGCTGAAAAGACACGTATCATAAATATAGTTTGAAATAGAAATCAACCCCAGACCCCGCGATCGAGTGAACGAATCGAAGCATGTTTCAGCAAGATCATCTGTCGGTTAACAGTAACCTCACAGTCTTGAACCATGTCCAGAAATGGTTTGAGAAATTTTGGTATCAACATGATCCCCATTTTCCCCGGCGTGAGAATCAACTCCACCGCCTTAATCTCGCTTTAGCTGAAGGATTTACCAACGCTGTCCGTCACGCCCATTCAGGACTCTCACATGACACTTCGATCGACATTCAGGTCGCTCTACACGACGATCGAATGGAAATCGAGATTTGGGATTGGGGACAACCTTTTGATCCCAACAATATTCGAGAACCCCAGCCAGGAACTCTACAGGAAGGAGGATACGGCTGGTTTTTATTGCGACGCTTAGCCGATGAAGTCAGCTACGATCGTCAAGGACAGCGCAACTGTCTCAAAATTGTCAAGTACACTCCCGAATCTCCCCCCGCTCAAGTGTCGAATTCGTATTGAGAGGGCTAGACTAAGGAAATAGAGTTGCGTCCTGCGTGAACTCTATTGTTTTTGTTATCGTCCCCCGATCCTGTCCCACCCGACAAAAGGCAACACACAATGAAAGGCTCACGGAATTTGGCTCAATCGCTGTCGCTCAAAAAAGTTCGATCGCAGGCAGGCAAAACTGCTGTCATCGGCTGGCTACTGCTTCAAAGCCTGCTCATGAGTGCTCCCGCGATGGCTCAAGCCCGTCAGTCTTTGAGCTACACCGGATTGCTAAAGAAAATTGATGCGGGTGAAGTCGAGCGCGTCGAAATCGATGAAGCTCAGAATGTGGCACGAGTTCGACTGCAAGGCGCGAACAGAAACGAGCCACCGATCGAAGTGCAACTCCTCGATCGCAATCCAGAACTCATCGATCGACTTCGGAAAAATAAGGTCACGTTTGATTCTCAACCCACCGCAGATAATAGCGTTGTGGTCGGACTGGTGGCGAATCTGCTGCTGTTCATGTTGTTGATTGCAGGATTGCTGCTGATTCTACGTCGATCGAGCAATTCTCCGGGTGGTCCTGGACAAGCGATGAGCTTCGGAAAGTCTCGCGCTCGGTTTCAGATGGAAGCCAAAACGGGTGTGATGTTTGATGATGTCGCAGGGATTGAAGAAGCGAAAGAAGAATTACAAGAAGTCGTCACATTTCTGAAGAAGCCTGAACGGTTTACGGCAGTTGGAGCGAGAATTCCGAAAGGGGTTCTACTCGTTGGATCGCCGGGAACAGGCAAGACATTGTTGGCAAAAGCGATCGCGGGTGAAGCGGGTGTTCCGTTCTTCTCAATTTCCGGTTCCGAATTTGTCGAAATGTTTGTCGGGGTCGGTGCTTCTCGTGTACGTGACTTATTTAAGAAAGCGAAAGAGAACGCGCCCTGCATCGTCTTTATCGATGAAATTGATGCGGTCGGTCGCCAACGTGGAGCGGGTATCGGTGGCGGTAATGATGAACGGGAACAAACTCTAAACCAGTTATTGACTGAAATGGATGGGTTTGAAGGCAATACTGGAATCATCATTATTGCAGCGACAAACCGCCCGGATGTGTTGGATTCTGCGTTGTTGCGTCCGGGACGATTCGATCGACAAATCACCGTCGATTTACCCGATCGTAAAGGTCGCCTGAAAATCCTCGAAGTTCATGCCCGGAATAAAAAGCTGTCAGATGAAGTAGATCTCGAAAAAATTGCTCGTCAAACGCCGGGATTCTCTGGGGCTGAATTGGCGAATTTATTAAATGAAGCGGCAATTCTCACAGCACGTCGTCGGAAAGATGCGGTCACGATGCTGGAAATCGATGATGCGATCGATCGAGTGTCGATCGGACTTGCAAAAAATCCGCTGCTCGATTCGACCCGTAAGCGTATGACCGCGTATCACGAAATCGGACATGCTTTACTGACAACGATTTTGACAAACGCTGATCCGCTGAACAAAGTGACGATTATTCCACGTGCCGGTGGAATCGAAGGCTTCTCACAGACCGTTCCAGATGAAGAAACGATCGATAGTGGTCTTTATACTCGTGCTTGGATGCTCGATCGAATTAAAGTCATTCTAGGGGGTCGAGCGGTTGAAGCGGAAGTGTTCGGAGAAGATGCGATCGATGCTGGAGCCGCCAGCGATATTGGCAAAGTCACTCAAATTGCGCGGCAAATGGTGACGATGTTTGGTATGTCTGATTTGGGTCCAGTTGCGTTTGAAAGCTCAGGCGGCGAAGTGTTTCTAGGACGGAGCATGATGCCGCAGTCTGAATATTCTGAAGAACTCGCAAGCCAGATCGATCAGAAAGTGCGAGAGATTGCGAAATTCTGTTATGCGGAAGCCCGCCGACTGTTGCGCGACAATCGTCCATTAGTCGATCGCTTAGTCGATGTGCTGCTGGAACAAGAAACGATCGAGGGTGAGCAGTTTCGTAAGATTGTGGAGGAATATCGCGATTCTGTCTCTCAACAAACTGCTAGCGTTACCTGAAATCTTGTACCAATGGCGACAGGACGAATTTCGAGCGTTTTGTTCATTGCGCTGCCTCGCCCCGGAATGGAATTCGGGGCTAACAGAACGAAGTCCACTAAAGGGGACTGAAGAGCGTAGATTCGGCTTCTTGAGTCAGTTTCAACTGACTTCGCACAGGTAGCCCCGAATTCCATTCCGGGGCGGGTGAATGCGATGAACGAAATGCTCGAAATACGCCTTCTTGAAAATGGCGCAAGATTTCAGTTACCAGTTGATTTTGTGAAAGCCCTCTCGATTCAGATAGGGCTTCATCATTTTTGGAACATGCAGGAATCGCTTAAGTCATCCTACGGCACCATTGGTTTCGGTAGAATTCCATTGCTGAACCAAATGACGCTCTGCGTTCCATCCGTTGTTGTCCAGCGAATATCTGAAAATCGATCGCCGTTGTAATCTCCGATCGCCGCTCGGAACCCAGCGGATTGACTCGCGACCGGGAGAATTTGCACTCTCGTCCCTTCAGAGAGCCAGACTTGATCTTCGGCGGTGCTGGGATTGCGAACGAGAAAATCAGTGCGACCATCATCGTTAAAATCAGCAATCCGAATCGTGAGATCGCTGCTTGTGCTCGGAAGCTCGATCGAGGTTGCATCAGGTTGGAATCCGCTTCCTGTCCAAGTCCAAACTTGATTCTGCCCAGTTAAGCGATCGCGCCAAAAGAGACCACTACGTCCGTCTCCATTGAAATCAATCACTTCAGCGCTTGAAGTGATCGGTTTTACGGGGAGCGACTCACCGAAAATCGTTAATGTTTGCGGGTCAAATGTCCAGAATGAATTTCCGCCTGTTTCTGGGTTGCGCCAGAACAAATCGGTACGATTGTCTCCGTTGAAATCAGCGATCGACGGTTCCCATCCTCCGTCAATTTTGCCGCCGATTTGTCGAGTTTTTTGCGATCCATCCATTAACCAAAGTTGATAGTCTCCGGTGCTGAAGTTGTACCAGAATAGGTCGGTTTTTCCATCGCCGTTAAATTCACCGATCACGCTTCTCCAATCGCCTTGAAGCGGATCGAGAAAGGCTCCACCCTGAATCGATGTGCCATTCATGAGCCAAATTCCATTCTCCCCGGTGGTCGTATCTCGCCACAGCAAATCAGTTTTGCGATCGCCATTAAAATCGCCATATTTCGGCGCTTGCCATCCTGCCGGAATCGATGGAAATGAGCTTGATCCAAGCGATCGAACTCCTGCAATTAGCGCAAGTTCTCCAACACGAGTATTGGTATTTAAACTGAAAAGATCAGTCCGACCATCGCCATTAAAATCAGGAATTCTTAGCGAATTTAAACTTTCAGGAACTGCCATATTTTCGTTTTTCCTAGGAAATCGGAACACTATATCATGTCTTCGTTCTGGATGTTTTGATACCAGAAAAATCAATCAGAAAGGTGTATGGCAGTTTGGCTATTGTTTCACTAATTTGAAACTTTGATACCTGATTTAATTCCATCAATCAACTTTGTTGAATCGCTCACAAATCCGAAGCATTGTTTTACATTATACAAGGTTGCTTGTAAGCAGAATTCTGGCGAAGTTGTTGCGGTACAGTCTTCCAAAAGAATGCAGTCATAGCCTAAGAAATTCGCATCTTGTAGCGTTGTCATCACACATTGATCCGCATTCACACCTGCAAAAAAGAGCGTTGTTTTGCCTAAATTTTTCAAAATACTGTCTAACGGTGTATCCCAAAATCCACTCATACGATATTTGTCAATTTTGACATCGCTCTCGGTGGGTTGAAGTTCATCGACGATCGCGGCTGCCCAACTGTCTTTTTCCAACACAGGCGCTTGGTTTTTCGGCAATGGATCGCCTAAACCTATCCCCGTTCCTGTCGGGTTGTAAACGTGTCGGGTTGCAGGACTGATGTTTAACAAATCGGGGCGATTTCCCCAATTCACCCATACGATCGAGACTCCGATCTGTCGCAGAATTGGCAGCAATTGCTGGATAGGAACAATGGGTGATCGTGCAGGAGTAACATCGACTCCGATATGGGCTAGCCAACCGTCCGGATGACAAAAATCATTCTGCATGTCGATGACAATCAGTGCAGATTTAGCTAGATCTAGACGCAATGTTTTAGTTGCGGTGTCGAGCACGATCGGCTGAGGTGCGATCGCGGGTCGGGTTAAATCTGCGATCGATTCATCAACATACCAAGCATTCGGAGGAACACCGAGGGAATGCAGCGATGGATTCATAAACGGGAACTCTGCTTTCAAATTGTTCTTCAATCAGTACTACAACTGTTTACATCAAGCTGTTTATCAGATCACGAATTAGAGATCGATTGAATCTCTGATGGGCTGATTTTTCTGATACAACTAAGCTTAATTTCTAGGACATGTCTTAGAGGCTTCTCGCTGCGTTGTTCATCCGCCCCGGAATAGAATTCGGGGCTAACAGTGCGAAGTCCGTTGAAACGGACTGAAGACATCTAATTTGGTTTTCAGTCCCCTTTAGTGGACTTCGTTCGATTAGCCCCGAATTCCATTCCGGGGCGGGCGTGAACGAAGCAAAAGGTGCTAAAACACATCCCAGATTTGTTCATTCACAAAGTTCTAATTCTGTGGGTTCAGCTATGCGTTTTTCTAAAATCACCGCCTGTGCGATCGGGCTTATTTCTATCTCAGAGTTGGCACAAAAAGCCATTGCTCAAGATGTTGTTGTGCCGACTGAACCTTCAGCGGTTGAAACGAAAACGCCAGCCGTTTCTAGCAGTAAAACCGTCCCCACAGTCACGATCGAATCTCCTCGCCCCACCCCAGAATTTTCTCGCAAACCGATCACTTCAAAACTTGAAGTCGATCGTGCTCCAACTCCTGTACCAATTGCTCAAAAACTTGAAGTCGATCGTGCTCCATCGATCGCCCAAACTCCAATTCGTCCAACACCTGCGCCTCAGACTCCACCGCGTCCAACATCTGCACCTCAAACTTCACCGAATCTCGTTCTCACGGCAACCGATGTTCAGATCGTGGGAGCTTCTGCCGAACTTCAAGAACTTGTTCGGTCTCGCATTCAAACGCAACCCGGCGGAAATGTCAGTACTCCTCAGCTTCAAAGCGACATTGCTGTAATTCTTGAAACAGGATTATTTAGTACGGCGAACTTCACGACTCGCACGAATCCAAATGGGTTGAGCGTGACTTTTCAAGTTCAGCCGACGACGGTTCGATCGCTGAATTTAGTCAATGCTCAAGCCCTCACCCCGACGATCGCCAATCAATTCTTTCAGTCCCAACTTGGTGCACCCGTTAGCCCGACTGCAATTAATGACAGCATTCGGCAGATTAATGCTTGGTATCGTCAGAATGGATTTAGCTTAGCGCGAGTGGTCGGAGTCGTTCCAAATCGGGATGGAGTGTTGACGGTCGAAGTTGCAGAAGGCTCGATCGGGAATATTCAAATTAGATTTACCGATGAGCAAGGTCGGTTGGTTAACGATCGCGGTCAACCGATTCAGGGTCGCACGAGGGAAGATTTTTTAAGAAATCAAATTCAAATCAAACCCGGTCAAATTTTCCAAGAATCGGCTGCCCGTGAAGACTTACAGCGAATTCTGCAAACCGGATTATTTACAAACGGTCGGGTTTCTCTCGAAGGGGATGCTCGTCGTACAACGGTTGTGTACAACCTGACTGAAGCTCGAAGTCGCGCACTGAATGTGAGCGGAGGAATCAACGAGGATTTGGGCGTTTTTGGGAGTCTCAACTATAACGACACGAACTTTAATGGGGTTGGACAGCAGTTGGGTGGAAATGTCTCCGTGGGAACGCGAGATGTGCAGTTTGATGGACGGTTTGTGAGTCCTTATCGATCGACTGAGCCAGATAAATTGGGGTATAGCGTTAGTGGATTTCGGAGGCGCGGCATTTCTCGTGTGTTTGATAACGACGCGAGTGAATTAGCGAATGGCGATCGACCTCGTGAAGGTCGATTTGGTGGAACCGTGGCGGTCAATCGCCCGATCGGGAATGGTTGGGATGGAACTTTAGGATTGAACTATACGCGGATTAGTTTGCGCGATCGAGATGGCGATGTGGCAAGACGCGATCGAAACGGCGCACCGCTGTCTTTTAGCGGAACGGGAATCGATGATTTGACGACCGTGAACTTTACCGCTGTGCGAGATCAGCGCAACAATCCAGTTGATCCATCGAGCGGGTCAATTTTGACATTAACAACTGAGCAATCAATCCCGATCGGCAGTGGCAGCATTCTCTCGAATCGTTTGCAAGCGAACTATTCGCAGTATGTCCCGGTGAATTTCTTTAATCTGGAGAAAACACAGCAACAGCCTGAAGTATTGGCGTTTAATGTTCAGGCAGGAACGACGATCGGAGATTTGCCGCCGTACAATGCGTACACGCTGGGTGGTCCAAATTCGGTGCGGGGATATGGATTTAACGATGTTGCTGTCGGGCGCAGTTTTGTTCTTGCGTCTGCGGAATACCGATTCCCGATTTACAACATTCTAGGGGGTGCTGTGTTCGCTGACTTTGCCTCAGATTTAGGATCAGCGAATTCGGTGTTAGGTGCACCTGGAACCGTTCGGGGTTTACCGGGTTCGGGATTTGGCATTGGGGTCGGACTGCGGTTGAAATCGCCATTAGGTACGATTCGGGCGGGATATGGGATTAACGATCAAGGAGAAGGACGATTCCAGTTTGGATTTGGAGAGAAATTTTAGAGGGTGTTTGAAAAGTATAAAAAGTCACTTCGCTCTCGTTTGACTCCCGCCCTGAAATGAATTTCGGGCTAACCGTGGAAAGTCTACTGAAGTAGACTGGGAGGCAGTTACAGGTTCTTAGTCCATTTCAATGGACTTGCGCCGATTAGCCCGAAATTCATTTCAGGGCGGGTTGCGGCAACAACGATTACTTTTCAAACATCCTCTTAGGCGATCGCATGATCAAACCGTCTTCTCAAAAGATTTGTGCGTCGATTTGAAAACTCTGAACTACACTGAAATCGCAGAATTCTAGTTCTTCACGAGCTTTCATCGAGGAGTCTACCTTATGCCTCACGATCGCGCTTCTCTCAATCCCAAACTACAACAGGCGTTAAGCTGTCTCGATTTACAATTAGAAGACGAACTCACCCGCTATCGCCGCCAAAAAGCCGGATTAAGCGTTGCTCCGATCGTCATGCGCCCCAAACAGCCCCCGAAAAAGCCTGTTGAATTAACGCAAACGAATCCAGACGCGCCACCCAAAGCAATTTCGTTCGATCTTGGCAAATCTGCGTACGCGGAGCGCGGTGCAAGCATCGCTGAAACTCCCTCGATCGACGAAAGCGCGATGATTCCATACGAATCAGAAACCGCTGGAGAAGCGCTGTTTGAAATGGCATACGAAGATTCGGCTCCGCCCGATGACTATCTCGAATCGTCAGAGCATCTTTTGAGAAGCTTAGAGCGCGAAGAAGCAAAGGTCGAAGTCGAACGCGGATTTCTGCAAAGCTTATCGACTCCATTGGGAATTGGGTCGATGTTAACGCTGCTAGTATCGAGTGCGATGCTGGGCTATGTGATTATGAATCCTGCGATTTTGGGTGGCATTGCTCAGAGATTCAGTCAGCCTGAAGTTGCAGAAAGTCCCACCCCAGAGGCTTCAACTGCCGATATTTCGACCTCCCCCAGACTCGATCGCGATGAATTTTCCGAACTTGGTTTAGAGTCTCTCTCGGTCATTCGCACGAAACCGACTCCGGTTCCTAGCGTTTCTCCGTCTCCGAGTCCTTCCGCTTCGCCTGCCGCACCGAGCGCGATCGTTCCGCCTTCGATCGCACCGTCTCCAGCGGTATCCCCTTCTCCGATCGCAAGTTCTTCTGTCCTGCTTCCTTCCGTTTCCGTCCCCCGGACCCAACCTCCCGCGCCTGTTATTCAATCCCCCAGCCGACCGTCTCAGTACTATCGAGTGGAAGCCCCCTTTACAGGTGATCAATCTCTTGCGACGGCTCGCCAAGTCGTTCCAGATGCCTTTGTGCGTTCTGATGGCAAAATTCAGCTTGCTGCGACTGTAACCGAATCTGAGGCGCAAAAAAAAGTTCAGGAACTCAAAAATCGCGGGTTGAGTGCCAATGTTCAGAAGCCGTAGCCCGATGCTCATACCTCATAATGTACATTGCGGTTTTACGCTTTAGAGTGTGTACTTCAATCTCACAAACTACAAGTGGCGTAATGTGGAAGAGAAGCTGGTATGATACGCTATATCTGCAATTGGAATAGAGTTCGGTATGGCTGCAACAACTATCAAAGACATTAGCAATCCTGATACATATAAAGGTCTATACTCATTCCATAAGTATTGGGGTAAGAAACCAACAGAAAGCATCACCTTCTTCATTCAGAACTATACAGAAAGTACTGATATAGTTCTTGACCCTTTCTTAGGATCAGGGTTAATTAGTCGAGAATGTTTATCTAAAAGAAGGAGATTTATTGGGATTGATGTTAATCCACATTCTATTGAACATACAAACTTTCTATTAGATTTGCCAGAAGCTTCATTATTTCGAGATGCCTTAAAAAGCATTGAAATCAATATCAAACAGAAAATTAATGATACCTATCATACGAGCGACGGGAAGATTGGATCTCATTACTTATGGAGCGGCAAGAACCTATCAAAGATATGGTTTAAACCAGAGATAGGTAGAAGTAAAGTTGAGATAGATCCAAGTAGATTTGATTTAGAAAACTTCAACTCATTCACACAGTATAAGATTCGCAATATTAGAGACGCGACTTTTTTCACAAATTCTAGGATTAATTCTAGTAGTCAGATGTCGATTTATGACCTCTTTACTAGCAGAGCTTTACATAATATTGATTTGATATTAGATGAAATCAAGTTACTTCCAGATACACTTAAACGCGCTTTCTTACTGACCCTCACTTCCTCATCGGGACAAATGTCGTCTATGGTATTTGCAATTACCAATAGAGGAAAAACAAAGCAACAAACTTCCAATAAGATTGAAGTTGGAAGCTGGGTTATTGGTTACTGGAGACCAGAACTACACTTTGAGATTAATGTTTGGAATTGTTTTGAAAGCAGGGCTAACAAGCTGTACAAGGCATTGCTTAATATCAATACACACAAATACTTGCAACATGAATCAATTAATGCTCTCTTAGAGAATAAGCAGGGTGCAGCAATTCTTAATGGGGATTGCTTGAGTATTATGAAGACGATACCCGAAAAAACCATAAAGCTAATTTGTACTGATCCACCTCACGGTGACAGAATTCCTTATCTCGAATTGAGCGAGATGTGGAATTCCATCTTAAATGAGGAGGTCTATTTTGAAAGAGAAATTGTTATTTCTAATGCTAAAGAAAGGAATAAAAAGAAAGATGAATATATCAGACAAATGAAGTTATTGATCAGCCAATCAGATCGTATCCTTACCAATGATGGAATGTTCTTGATGTATTTTAATGCTCGTGATAAGCAAAGCTGGAGATTTCTAGAAGTTCTTGAGAGTAGTTCTGATTTGAAATTTGTCGGTACTTTTCCTATGGAATATTCTGCAAACTCGGTAGTTCAGGATAATAGGAAAGGTGGATTAAAAACAGATTGCGTTCTTGTTTTTGCTAAAAAAGAAGCTAGTATTAAATTTCAACAAAAATTAAATAAAATTTCGGGTTGGTCAACCTCATTACCAAAAGCGAATTCAGCGTCGCAATCTTTGATAAGGTGAGAAATCCTCAAACAATGACAAAGAAAGATTTTGCTTACTGGAAGAAACTGCATGATGGCGATGATTTAACGGAGTTCAATACGAATTCTACAGGTCAGCTATGGCTGAAGATAAAATCGATCACAAGGAAAGAACTATTATCAGAGTTTACCGCAAGGCTTTGTTTGAATCTAACCTCTACTACGCTGAGTGGACAATTTGAAGAGTTATTTTGTTTACTAGAAACCAATTCAAGCCAATCGCATCAGCAGTTAGACGCATACATTAGAGAGAAGAATCTACAGCAGTTACAAGAGTTGGATCAGGAAGCACTGGTTTCTGAACTATATAAGTTGAAAACATTTGAGTGGGGAGGAGATTACCAAAACTCCCTAGATAAATACCTGGTATCTCACTATGTAAAAGTAATTTCATCTTATGAAGTGTTAATCTCAAAATTCGAGACGGAAATAAATCGTGCTGTTCAAGGCTATGTGTTGAATAGTTGGTATAACCATTGGTCTAGTATTCTAATTGAGCACTTGTTCAAAGCCCATTCATCTGTTTTACCCGCTGTTGGACAGATTAAGAGCGTGGATTTCTTTATTCAAAATCTACCTTTTGATTTGAAGGTTACATACTTTCCCTCGGAGTATCTGAGGCTAAAGAGAAGAGAGAAAGAACTTCCTGTGGAACTAACTTTTCTGAAGCAAAAAGCGCGAGAGCTTTCTGTAAACTTTGATAAATCAGCAAAGTCCTCTGAAATTTACTATGAGATAACTGAAAAGTTAAAAGATAGAAACGATGAATTATCTCTAGGTGTTTTAGATCAAATAAGATCCCAAAATTTAACAATTGTTGGCGAAGCTCAGCAGAATTCAAAGAATTTAATCAAGTGGTTATACGAAAATCAGGGAGAAATGCGTTTTGGCTCAGAAAATAGGTTATTTCTCGTATTGATTGATACGGCTGATTTTTCAAGCTCCTGGAAGCTTAAGAGGAACTTAGATCTTCTAGCGCCTGCAATAAATTCTTTCCTTAATAGTTTCAGTTCAAAACCAACTTCAGACCTGACGGTCAATTTCTGCTACTCAGGTAAGTCACAAACGTTTACTGCATTATCAGATGTGATTTTTGTTGTGAAATAAAACGAATTTTTTCTGAAGGCTGATGAGCATTAGTTTAGATCATGCAAGTATAACGGAGATTAAGAGGTCTTGGTACTCTGTCCGAGATTAACTATTGATAGACGAATCAACGCGATTCGGTGCGGTAGGATTTAGGGAAGCTCTGAATTCTTCTCCTGGGAGTTGCTGATATGGGATTGTTTGACCGCATCTGGCGAGCCATTCGGGCGAACCTAAATCATCTAGTCGGACAGCTAGAAGATCCAGAAAAAATTCTGGAGCAGACCGTGATCGATATGCAGGATGATTTGATTCGTCTGCGGCAAGCGGTGGCACAAGCGATCGCGACTCAAAAACGCACCGAACGCCAAGCGAGTCAAGCCCGAACGAGTGCGGAGGAATGGTATCGCCGCGCTCAGTTGGCATTGACGAAAAGCGATGAAAATCTAGCACGAGAAGCACTCGCCCGCCGGAAAAGCTATGTCGAAACGGCGAATGCGATGGAAGCTCAGTTAGAGCAGCAAGGGTCTGTGGTGAAGCAACTGAAGCAGAATATGCTCAAGCTCGAAGGCAAGATTTCTGAAGCCAAGACCAAGAAAGATATGTACATCGCACGAGCGCGATCGGCAAAAGCTTCCGAGCAACTTCACGAGATGCTGAATCGAGTGGGAACTGGGAGCGCGATGGGTGCGTTTGAGCGGATGGAAGAAAAAGTGTTGCAGCTTGAAGCGAAATCGGAAGCGATCGCGGAATTGGGCGGTGATGATCTCGAAAAGCGGTTTGAAGCGTTGGGGCAAGGCGATGATCTCGATGCAGAACTTGCAGCGATGAAAGATCAGATCAGCGGTAAGTTACCTGCTGCGGCTCCGATTGATCCAGAGTTAGAGAAACTACGATCGGAGATTCGCGGATCTTAAACCGAGAGGTAGACGGCAACCTAGATCATAAGTTCTATAACAGTCATGATGAGATCAAACCAATAATCATGACTGTTCAAGATTTAAGAAAAAGTGACATGATGGCGCATTTGCTCGATTCCCTCGAATCGGGAGAAGATATCGGGCACTATGGGCGCTTAGTTTTTGCAATGGTGGCACGTCATTTCTTACCAAAAGAAGAAGTGATCGACTATTTACTTAAAGATCAAGACTGTGATGAAGCAGAAGCAAAATCGCTTTATCAGCAAGTCGAAGGGAAAGATTACAATCCGCCGAAGCGCGATCGAGTTTTGGCATGGCAACAAGAGCAGGATTTTCCGATTTGCCCGAATTCTGATGATCCGGATGCGTGTAATGTGTACCGGGATTTAGAGTTTCCGCAGCACGTTTATGACCAAATTTCGAGCTATTACGAACATAAGGCGTAATTCCGGAAAAACCATGCAACCCATTCTGCGTTGATCCAATAACGTAGAGACGCGATTAATCGCGTCTCTACCCGGAATTTTGCGCGATTCCTAACCCCCCATACCTGGAATTAATCCACCCCCTAATCGTTTTAGGGCACGATTTGCAACATCGGCATACCGCAATTCACCGCACATAATCTTACCCAACCGATCGGTAGCAGTCGGACGCTTCACACCCACCTTGTAGCCGATTCCCGGTACGCGATAAAACAGATTTGCCAGTCGTTGCGCCCAAACCATGTCACTCCCCCAATCCCGCTGAATCGTCTCAGTGTATTGAGCCAATGCCGATCGATCACCGCTCAAAGATTGGTCGATCGCTTCTGCTGCTTTCATGCCGCTATACATTGACGGGCGAATGCCTTCAGCCGTCATTGGATCAACGATCGAGGCACTTTCTCCAGCGAGAACCGCGTTTTGAGTGTGCAGCGTTTGATCACCGTCCCAAAATGCGATCGGGTGTGTGTAAACCTGAGCACCGCTCGTATTAAATCCCGCTTCTTTGGCGTATTTCGATAGAGCCGCGTTGAAATCAGTGCGATCGTCGCCCCGAAATGAAGCGGTTCCAGCGGAAAATCCTTCCGCCTTGGGTAAGTTCCAGATAAAGCCGTTTTTCAGCATTCCGAAATCAAACTGTGCTGTACTCCCGATCGCATGAGGCGCTTCCATAACGGCTCCCATCCGGGTTTTGCGTTCCTTAAATCCAAGCCATTTTGCCATTGGTCCTTTCGCGCCATCAGCAGCAATTAAGTATTTTGCTTCTAACGTTCCAGAAGTGGTATTGACCTGCCAGCGATCGCCTTTAAATTCGATTCCTGTCACCGCAGTTGCATCTTGAAGTTTTGCTCCAGCTTGCTGTGCTTGGTTCATCAAAAATTCATCAAACTGGTCGCGGCGCACCATCCACATCGGCTCAGGTGTATTTAAGGTGGCATCGACCGGATCACCGAGTTTCCAGGTATAGCGAATCGTATTCACTTTTCGCGAAATCACGGGGGCAAAATCGAAATCGAACCATTGAGCGATCGCAGGAGAGACACCACCGCTACAGGGCTTATAGCGAGGCAGTGCTTCTTTCTCTAGCACTAAAACAGAGCGTCCGCGTTTGGCGAGATGATAGGCAGCAGTTCCTCCGGCGGGTCCTGCTCCGACAACAATACAGTCAAACATAAGGCTGGAAGTTCACTCCTACGTTTACGCTATCTAGGTCATTCAGACGTTTTGCTTGTGATCCGAACTGTTTAGGCAATTCTCACAAATGCACTGTAAGTGTACGTCAGATCTTTAAGAGAAAAGTAGCTCGTTTGACTGGGCTTTATGCAATCTAATTTTTCAAGACTCCATTCGAGACAAATTGTTGGTAAACGAATGATTCGATCGAGCATCAATAAAAGCTTATGGAAACTGAACTTTATTCACGGAAATTACGGTCATTTATCCGTATACACTTGACCGAAATGTAAAGCTTTTACACAAGAAGCAGATGATTTATCAAGTTTTTATCTACTCAAGGGAACAATCGTGAAGGATTGACAAATTCACCGGGTGTTTCTGCCGAATGCTGGAAGATTAGGAACAGCAGGCTTAAAAAATTGCTTGATGGAGATAGAGTGTGTTTTTAGGATTTCACTGGCTAAGAGAGCTATATCATGATGCTTATGATTCGGGATATGAATGGTTCCGAGGTATGAGCAGAAATCCAAAATGGCTATTGATGCGACAGTTGGCGCGATTTGGAGTTGTGCGATCGCTCTTTCGCCACTTTCAGACCTGTGAAGTTCCTCAATTCTCCGGTGAGTCTGTCTTTTCTCATGCCGCTTCAGACATTGTGCAATCGGTCGTTAAAGATGGATTGTATCTCGGCTTAAATCTTCCGTCTGAGATGCTTCAGGACATCATTGCTTACGCGAAACAGTATCCTTGTTACGGCGATCGCAAACCCGAATATGGCTTTCACTCTGCTCAACGCCTCGAAGCAGAGCGCTGGTACGATCGCCAATTTGTGACTGCCAGCTATGTGAATACGATCGAGACTTGTCCTGCGATTGCCCAATTGAGTCGTGATCCGCTGATTTTGTCGATCGCGGCTCGATATTTAGGAACCAGCCCGGTTTTAATTAGTAGCAATCTCTGGTGGAGTTTTGTCACCGATGCGTCACTTCAAGCGCGACGAAAGGCGGCTCAATTGTTTCATTACGATTTAGATGATTATCGATTTATCAAATTCTTCTTCTATCTGACAGATGTAGATGGGTTAACAGGAGCACACGCCTGTATGCAGGGAACCCATCGTCGCAAGAAATTAGGACACGAATTGAATCGAAAACGGTTTAAGGATTCAGAAATTATTGATGCGTATGGCATTGAAAATTTAGTCACCATTCGCGGAAATGCAGGTTTCGGATTTGTCGAAGATACCTTGTGTTTCCACAAAGGAATGCCACCGATTCGACACGATCGATTAATGCTTCAGCTTGAATTTGCCACCCGCGACTATCACATGCAGCACGATCGAGTCGATCCGCGATCGCTCTTTGTCTATGCGGCTCATCTGCGCGATCGACCGTTGAATCGCTCGAATTTCTAACGATCGTCCGATTCGGATTATCGGTAGAACTGCTTTGATGGAAAAATCGTCGATCGAGGATTGTCCATTGAAGCCGTATCGAATTGGATTGCTGATTTTAGCTGGATTGCTGATTGCTCTTTCTTGGTGGGGCATTTTTTCTGCCCGTTCAGGCTTGATCGTTCGTTCTCTGAACCAAGAAGGCGTTCCCCTGCTCTACCTTGCACCGAAATCATTGCGTGCTGTGCCAGGAGTGTTGGTGGCTCATGGTTATTCGGGGTCAAAACAATTGATGCTGAGTTATGGTCATGTACTTGCTCGATCGGGCTATGCAGTGATGCTGTGGGATTGGGATGGACATGGTGCAAATCCGAGTCGATTGCAGGACGGTTCGCTGCGACGGAATTTTGGAACGGCATGGAACGCGATCGCACAGCAACCAGAAGTAGACGCGACTCGATTAGCAGTCCTCGGACATTCGATGGGCAGTGGTGCAGTGATGGATGCTGCAATTCTTCATCCGGGTGACTTTTCTGCAACGATCGCTGTTTCTCCGACAGGTGCAAAGGTGACTCCAGATCGCCCGCGAAACTTGCAGATTCAAGCGGGAAGCTGGGAAGGTGGATTTATTCGCAATGCAGAACGAATCCTTCAGCAAGCAGGTGGTAGCAATTCAGATGTTGCGAATGGTCGAGGTCGGGAATTTATTCTGGTTCCGAATGTTGAACATATTACGATCTTGTTCAATTCGGTCAGTCACAATGCAGCGCGTCAGTGGCTCGATCGTACATTTGGAGCACAGCAGCAAAGTCAATATGTCGATCGTCGAATGCTCTGGCAAGCGGTTCATTTAATCGGCTGGCTCATCGGTCTTGCGGCAATCATGCCGAGCTTGCAGATTGTTACTACTCCGATTTCGATTTCACCGTTACAGCGTTGGGGTGGATTGCTTTTATCTTCGACAGTGCCAACGGCTGGATTGGTCTTGCTCGATCGCGTCACGGACTTACAGACGCTCGGTGGTGTTCAAGTCGGTGGTGCAATTGCACTTTGGTTTTTACTGGCTGGATTAATTTGGTTGATCGTTCTGCGGCAAATTCCGCAATTCAATCTCAAGAAGTTAATGTTAGGAATCGGTGTGTTTACTGTGCTGTGGATTGCAGTCGGAGCAATGGCGCAATTGGTTTGGTTGCAGTCGGTGTTGATTCCGGTGCGGCTTGAAGTTTGGGGCATGATTGCGATCGCGTCTCTGCCCTGGTTTTTGGCAACCGAAATCGCCCAATCGAAACAGCGCGCCGTTTGGGGAATTGCTCAAAGTGTTGCTTTGATTGGCGGGTTTATTTTGGTGCTGCAATTTTTACCGCAGCTTGGATTTATGTTTCTTTTGCTGCCGCTGTTTCCAGTGTTGCTGACCGTGTTATCGATCGTAGCGGCTCAAGTTCGAGAACAGTGGAGTGTCGCGATCGCCAGTGCTTTATTTTTTGCCTGGTTACTTGCAGCAGGATTTCCGCTGGCTTAGCTCCACTGTCCAAACTTAAGCGCCTTGAAAGCGAGAAGGATTGTCTTGCACTTTCTTCAACAAACCGCGCCGTTCAGCGTGTTTGGTGGTGATCGCAACACTTCTTCTTGCTTTGGAGATTTCCGCCGCATCGAACTCATCGTAAAGCTGATTGATCAAATCATCGATCGATAAAGCACTTTTCTCATCTGCCAGCACTTTCAAAATCGCATCCATCGGCTTGAGGTCTTTGAATTTTGATTTGAGCTTGCCAGCATCGAAGGCACCCCCCTTACTGGAGGATTTTGGTGCTGCGGTCTTCTTAGCAGTGGTTTTTGCTGGAGACGGTGTAGCAGGCTTAGATTCAGGTGCACTTTCAGTCGGTGCAGCTTCACCCAGCAGTGAATTGATGTAACCGAGAACGCGATCGATCTCTGCTTCAGCTTCTTTCGTTACTGTTTCAGCGATTGTTTCTTGTTCACTCAGCAATCGAGCACGAGTCTGTTCAAGTTCTGCTTTAAGCGTATCGTTGAGGATAGTAGGCACTGTTAATTTCCTTGGTTGAAGCGCATTACCTAAAGATTGTAGTGTGAACTGCCACTTTTGGTGCTGCTATCTTCAAAAGTTTTAGTGCAGTAACTTTACTCTGCGGGTGGTTTGTCCTCGATCGATGCACCAAGAACTTTCAGGGAAAGCTTTTGAGCTTCGTTTAGTCCTTGCACTCCAATGAGCTTCATTCCTTCGTAAAACCGTTTTCGAGCAAGCTTCTGTACTTCTGGATTGGCATACTGTCCTGATGTAAACTTCCACAACCCGATCGTTTCATCTTCGCTTCCCGTTGCAATGGTACGACCATCAGGACTGACCGCGATCGCTCGAATTGGCTCAGAATGTTCTGGCTCAGAACGATAGATACAGCTCGTCGTCGCCACATCCCAAACGTAGATTCTACGGTCATCACCTGCACTCACAAGCTTCTGACCATCAGGACTAAATGCGATCGCATAAACGGTTCCTGTATGCCCTTTTAACTCCTTGCAGTTCCGCTCTTTAATGTTCCATAAGCGAATGATGCCATCGGCTCCACCACTGGCTAAAAGACTATTGCCTTCGTTGTTCTCGGTCAACGGCGCGAAAGCAACTGTCCAGACTGCATCAGTGTGTCCTCGCAAATCTGTAACATATTGCGGCTCGTGAATGTCCTGAACATCCCACAGACGCAGCACTGGATCGCCGCCACCACTCACTAACCATCGCCCACTAGGACAAAAAGCCACACACCAGACCCAACGATGTTGTCGAGTTAACGGTTTCTCGCGCAGTTCGTCGCCCGTTTCCGCATTCCAGAGCCGTACGGTGTAATCTTCGCTGCCCGTTGCAAGCGTTTTACCATCTGGACTAAATGCCGCACACCACACCCAATTGGTATGTTGTCGCCCCGTCCAGCGCAATCGACAAGCAGATAGATTGCTCACATCCCACAGTTTGAAGGATGAACCTCTACTGCCATGCACCAATCGTTCTGATTGAGGTTCGTAGGCTAAGCAGCGAATTCGAGCAAGATGATCGGACAGCCGATACGCTGGATCAGTTGGTTTTTCTAGATCCCAGAAATAGACTTCTCCATTATCTGTTCCACTAATTAATGTGCGATCGTCTTTGAAAGCAAGCCCATAAACCCCTCGTGTGTAGCCTTTTAATGTGTTGAGAAGGCTTCCAGTTTTGTTATCCCACAATCGTGCAGTCTGGTCATCCCCCGCGCTAATCACTCGGCGGCAGTCAGGACTAAACCCAACCGACCAGACCTGGTTCGTATGTCCTCTCAACTCCATCTGAGGCTGCTGTAGATTGGTTGCTTCCCAGACGCGAACGATCGTATCTTCTCCGCCGCTTACAATCCGTTGTCCATCCGAGCTAAAGCGCACAGAGTGGATTTTTTGAGTATGACCTGAAACTGAAGGTTGGCAATGTCCTGTTTTGAGGTTCCACACTCGGATCTTGCCGTCTGCGCTTCCACTCACACAAGACTCCCCATCGGGGCTAATGTGAATCGCATACACCTGGTTTGCTTCGTCGTGGGTTGAGTCTGGAGCTAAAAAAGTTGCTGCTTGTGTTGCTGTTTTCCAATCCCAGATATGGACTCCGCGATCGCTGCCACTGATAATCCAATGTCGATCGGGGGTAAATTCAACCGACCAAACCGCAACCTCACCGTGATCCAACACTTGGAGCAGTTCTCCGGTTTCTGCGTCCCAAATTTTCACTTTGCCTTCTTCGCCGCTGCTTGCAATCCATCGGTCATCAGAACTCACGGCAACTGAACTGACAGGCTGATCATGAGTGCCAATTAAATTGAGCGTGTCTTTGAGCTGATGAGTCGTCCAGCGGTGAACTGCACCATCTTCGCCGCCACTGACGAGAAAGTCACCTTTTGTACTAAATTTAATCGACCAAATTCGCTTCTTATCGTGTCCTTGGACTGAATCAATCTGCTTATTATCTGAGACTTGCCACAGTCGAAGCTCTCCATTGTTCATGCCGATCGCAAATCGATCACCGTCTGGGTGAAAGGCGACAGAAATGATTCCGGTAATCGTTTCTCGAAACACTGAGCTAGACAAATCAGCGTGGGTGAAGTTCGTTTCCTGCAACTCGACATCTTCTAAGTAAGCTTGTCGGATGGTGAGTTCTGACAGGTCTTTCCGACTTAGCGGCATTTTAAAGTAGCGCATCAGATTAATGATGTTTCCTGCCCGATATCCCACTCTGGGAGCTTCTGGCTCTTGGAGCTTTTTTAACATCTCCCACAATTTTTCTTCGAGTGTGCTTGGAGCGGGATAACTCTGCTTGAGTCGGTTCGCGATCGGTTCTAAGACAGTCTCTTCCTGGAGTTGCCGTACGCGATCTTGTGCAGTGGCTTTCATTAAAGCATGGCTGTCTAAAAGCTCCAACGCTTCAGTATCAGGATCTTGTTTCTGAAGTTCAAATCCGTGGCTGATTTGTTTGACCAATCGTTTCAGCACGTATTCACACACGACAGGTTGCTGTCTGAATTTTGCGCCCGATGGTTCAATCAGCGATCGCCAAAGCAGCGATCGTAAAGCATTCAACAGTGCATCCTGTGACTCCAAAAAGACGAGATCTTGCTGTAACACTTCGGGAGAAGTCGAACTGTAGTTGAGTGCTAACCAATACATGATTTTCACTTCTAGATCCGAAAGTCGATCGAATTGTTGATCGAGCAGTTCTTCGATGTCTCGAATCACTGGAATGCCCTGCTTTAAGAAGAGCGAGACATTATTGCCAAACAGTTCTTCGATCGCGGTTGCGACAATTTTCAGCGCGAGCGGATTGCCTCCGTAGATGTTGAGCAGATTTTTTGCTTGTTCGTCGGTTGCAGTAATGCCTTTATCGAGCAGTAATTTTTGTCCGTCTTTGAGCTTCAGCCCTCCCACGTGAAAGGCACGAGTCCGCAGCTTTTTTCCTTGCAGCGTGGCAGCTTCTTTTGGTTTTTCGCGGCTGGTAATCAGGACACAGCTTTGATGCGTTTCTTCTCCGATCCGTCTGAACAATTTCCCATACTCTTTAAAGTCTTCGCGATATTCGCCTGCTAGCGTTCCTTCTTGCAGCAAAGATTCTGCATTATCAAACACAATCAAGCATCGTTGTTGAGTGAGATGAGTCAGAAACTTAGAAATTTGTAGTTCAATATCTGCTTCGTGCTGGGGTTCATCCGACAGCATTGCAATGAGATCGGTCAGAAGAACCTGAGGATCTGGAGTGGTTCGGAGCGATTGCCAGATGACGCGATCGAATTCGTTTTGAAGGTCATGTGCGAGTTTTGCTGCCAGCATGGTCTTGCCGATGCCACCCTGCCCGAATAGCAGCAAAAGTTTCAACTGCTCGTGTCGAATCCACTTTTTTAAGGTGTCTAACGATTCATCTCTGCCACAGAATCCAGACACATCGATTTTATCTTCCCGGCTCATCCAGCTTGAGGATTCAGCGGCGCGTTCACTGCTGGATTCTGTCGAGGGAACATCCATGAAAAGCTGGCTCTTGAGTCGGTTGAGCTTACCCTGACTGTCTCCGAGAATGTGGAACTTTTTATAGACTGATCCTAAACGTTTGCGAAACGCAACGGGTGAAATTTTGAGTTTCTCGGCGCTGCTTTCGGCTGAATTTCCCTCGATTGCTAACTCCAGCGCTTCTAATTCTATTTTTGATAATCCGTGAGCGATCGCGGCGTTCTTCAAGTGGTCGGGCGAGATTTGAGTCATCGTGAGGGCGCTCCTGTATTGTGAGAACATGTGAGCTTTTTATATAAGTAAGGTGAGAAAACGTGAGCAGGAAGTATACTAAGTTGTAATTTCACTATTCACGATCGACAAACGAGGGTTTGAAATATAGACGCTGATTGGCTTCTACGCGACTTGCATTATATCTAAATTGTATTGCTATGCTACAGAAGACGGTCAAGGTTCCCTGAAAAATTCATACTTTTTTGATGCGACCTGACAAATCGACCTTTTACTGATTGAAATTTATTAGGTGAGCATCTATATTGATAGATAACAAATTATTCGGTGTGGGATAAGGCTGTTTCGGTTCTTTCGCTTCATAAACTTTCACTCGCCTTCAACCGAGGTGTACGATGCAAATACCGCCCCTTGAGCAAACTGTCCAAGAATTGGATCACGTCTTTCGAGCAACGGGACACACCATTCTCAAAATTGAAAGTCGGGCACGACGGGACGGAAATATCGGTGTGTGTGTGGGAAGCCACATCGAGTATTTGCACGTTGTCACCTTGGAGCAGTTCCAGAGTTGGAAAGACCAGCGAGTTTCGGCGCAAGAAACTGAACAGGTCGCACAATTCATCACCTATCTCGAAGACCGCTTAGCAGAAACGCTAATGGCAATTTTTGATCCGGATCTGCCTGTCCGACGGGGACAACTGGAAGTTTCAACCGAGCGGATGAAAGGTGGACGAGGACAGTTTTCGGTGATTGTCTGTGCGTCTCCTCAGCGATTGTTCAAATTTACGTTAGTGGAATGGCAACAGTGGTTTAGCTCTGTGGCTTAATCGCGATTTCGCTCGATCGACAATTGAATATTGATCATCTTGTTCGCCTCGATCGTTCTGAATTCGACAGGCTGACTCTCAGGTTTATGGGAGTTTGCCTGTCTTTTTGTTTTTTGGAGAACTTGACAATGAACTATCTACCTGAACAGACTACTTTTTTTGCCAAACCCAGTCTTGCCAAAATCGAAAGCGTGACTGCCGACGAAGTTCGCATTAGCTGGAGGGCAACGACTTGGAATGCTCAACTGTGTGAACCTTGCGATCGTCAATTTGCACCGGGTGAATGGGTTTGGGTTGTTGGTTTCTACAACATTGACCTGCTGATTATGGTTGAGGGAGGTCAGCGATGAAATCTCTCGACAAGTCCCAAAACCACGACGCGCTTTGGACGACTGCCATTTTAATCATGACTGCGCTGTCGATGGCAGGTGGTGTCTTTTGGATGTCTTTGCGATCGCGATCGATTCTGCATTTTCGCGCTGATGATCGGTCTGCTTCTGCGATCAAACCGTTAGCGAAAACTCGTCAGGCACATTGCCAAATCAGTAACCAACAGTATCGCCCGAACGATCAAGCTGTGTTCATGGAGTTCGCAGAACAGCCCGAAGTGGTTGCAACCTTTAAGAAAACAGGACTTGCGGCTTCGGTTCGATGTGCGGATCTGACGACGAGCGATCGCGAAAAAGGAACTTCTCCCATTTTGCTACTGGAGCGGATTGCTTCAGAGATTGTGAGTCAGAGAAAAGCAGGAAATCAGTCTGCAATCGTTGTCACAATCACATTACAAGCGGCTGAACCGGGAGCGAATCAGCCGAATCCGAGAGACTATCGCCGTTTGAAGCAAGCGATCGAGCGAATTGTAAATGAACGAAGTGCGATCGCGATTATCGGTGTGACTGGCAAACTCCAGAACGAGCTACAGAACCAACTCCAAGACAGTCCCAATGTTCAAATTTGTCCGGCGAATAGTGTTGCTGCTTGTGTTGAACAAGCGTTTACACAAGCTCGGAAATTGTGAACTCAATTCCTGCTCACGTCACCTACAAACTTACTAAACTATGCCCTCTCCTTCTTTTCCCAACGATGTCTTTACTCAAGGTCAGTTCAAGCTCGATGCACTTTTACAAGACTGGATGAATGTGCCGCAGTTGCAGATTCACACGCTTCCAGCAAAAAATCGAGCCGAGATGAATACACTTTCAGCCCATCAGGGTGCTTCGGAATTCGCTCGGTTTCGGAATTCCAAACTTGTGACGATCGTCGATCGAAAATTGTCCCCAATCATCAAACGTGTCATCCAAATCGGAACCGTTGTCGTCAGCGGTATCGTTTTCTCAGGTGGAACGCTGCTACTGACTGCTCGCTTAGATCAATATGCGTTTCCTGCTGCAATTTTGCTGGCTGCGGCGGTCGGTTTCTTAGCGGAAGAACGTGCAACCAAAGCGGTCTTTCACTGGAGACAGTTCCACGATACGCGAAATCTCTCGAAATCCTTGAAACAGGAATACGAGCAGCATCCGCCGATCAATGAGTTTCACAATCAATTCTTAACTGCACAGCAAAAAGTCTTTTATCGAGTCGAACGCGAACAACTCACTCCCCAGTTTTTGCTCGATGGTGGAATTGCGATCGCACTAAGCCTGATCGAATATCGCATCGGGATTTGGTTGATGAAAGTCCTAGAATTGCCTGGAAGTGAAAGCGCTCAGTCGTTCGTAGCGACGCTGCCGATTGTCTTGTTATGGGCAGCCGCTTTAGGGTTGAGTGAAGGGTTTGAGCGTCCTCAAGCTGCCGCAGAATCGATTCGGAAATATCAGCGCTACTGGCTGACACCCGAAACGTTTGCGCTTGAAGAAGTTAAGCGGATTTATGGATTAGATGCGGTGCTGCGATTTTTAGTCGAGGGCGATCCGAGTGGACGACTGAAGAATCTGGGAATGGCGATCGCTGAATTTGAAATTCAATACTATCAGCGGTATCGCTATTGTTTGGAGCAGGAATTGTTAGCGTTGATTGCAGCAAAACATGAACAGTTTCGCCAGACTCGACAGCAATTAAGCGATCGCTTTTTGAAGCCTGCTGGACTCTCTGAGGAAGAATCGGCATGGGAGCAGGAACAATGGATGAACCAACAAGGAAGTGATCTAGAGAGCGACTTGTACGAGGAATTAGGCTTTCTACAGCATCAGTATCAACATCAAATTCGAGACTGTGAAACGAAGATTGCGGCGGCTCAAAAAATGCAGAATGCCGCTTATCAAGCTTGGTGCGATCGACGGGGCTTGGCTTCGTGAAGCTTTGGGTGTGAGGAATGGTGCGATCAATTTATATCCTGGAGATCCCTATGAAAACGATTCCGCTTTGGACTGCTTTGATGGTGACAAGTACGATCGTGATTCTCAGTGCGACGAAACCGACCAAAGATGATTACACAGCGTTCGTGGCTTGGCAACTTCAGCAAACTGTATGCTCTCCAAAACAGCCGCTTTGTGAACCGTTCAAAATTGTACCTCCTGGATGGAGCAGTCAGTTTCTAAAACCTTCGGTCTATGAGCAGAACTTTGGAATCTTTGCGGTGTTTCGGTTACGGTTTATGGGCGTTGAAACTGCGAGTGTGGGCATTGCAGGACAGTTCATTCCGCTGAAATAGCAATGGAACGTGACATCTTCTCAATCTTTTACCCGGTCTTAACCTCTGATTGCTAGATTGCTGCTAAGACTGAGGCGAGTATCTACTGGAGTTCTACCCGTATGCCGATCAAACGCCGGAATTTTCTCATCTTTTTGGGTGCTGCTGCGGGGACAACCGCGATCGGTAGCTTGATCAAAAACAATCAAAAGTTTTCGATGCCCTTCCAATCGGCAAACACAGCGGGAACATTGTCCAATGTGAGTTTCAAGCCGCTTCAAAGTCCGATGTCACTGCTCACAGATATAAAGAGCACGACAGCAACAGAGTTTGAAGTTGTCGATGATTTGATTGTTCCAGAGGGCTTCTCTTATCAGGTCATCGGAGCTTGGGGCGACAAAATTGGTGATTCTCGGTTTGGTTATAACAATGATTACCTCTCATTTGTTGAAACTGCTCCGAATGAAGGATTTCTAACGATTAACTTTGAGTACATTAGTGCGATTCCTTGGTTGCAATCTTACTCGAAAGTGCTCGGTAAAGAGCTTCCCAAAGCTGCGGTTGAGAAAGAACTTCAAAAGACAAAAGGTGTGAATGCGTTTGCACTGCCTGAGAAAAATCCGCTCAAAGCTCAGATCAAAACCATTTGCAAAGAAGCTTTGATCGATCAAGGGATGGGTGTGATTTCGATTCGGAAGAATGCAGACGGCAAATGGGAGCGGACTTTCTCGAATGTCGATCGACGAATCACGGGAATTTCAGGACTCGAAGACGATCGCTATTTGGCTTGTACTGGACCTGCAAAAGCAGTTTTTCAGAAGAAAACGGGCAAGGGATACATGGATAAGTTAGGCGATCGCATGATTGGAACTTTCGGCAACTGTGCAGGCGGTACTACTCCATGGGGAACGGTTCTCAGTGCAGAGGAAAATATTCAAGTTCAGGTTCCTGATCCAGTTTATGCCGATGGAACTTCTTTTCCCCCCGATCGCGTGACGTTTACGATCGACGAAGAGGAAGTTTCCGGTCAAGGGAATGTCTTCGGTTTAGCAGGCAACAAGTACGGCTGGATTGTCGAAGTTGATCCAGCCAATCCTAAAGACTTTGGCACGAAACATACTTGGCTTGGTCGCTATCGACATGAGGCGGTCGGTGTTCGAGTGGAAGCGGGTAAACCGTTGGCATTCTATTCAGGATGCGATCGACGCAGCGGACACATTTACAAGTTCGTCAGTCGCGATCCGGTGAGTAATCCAAAAGATAAAGCTAACTCTCGCTTACTGTCTGATGGAATGCTTTATGCGGCGAAGTTTAACGAAGATGGAACCGGGCGATGGATTGCACTCAAACCGGATACGCCCGTGAATCCTGAAGATCCTTCGACGATCGTGGGTAGCATGATCAATCTACCAAAGCGCCCGGATGGTGGATTTACGCCAGTGCGGACTAAAAGCGCGATCGACCAATACAAGCAGAAGTTTAAAACCCTGGGCGATCTCTACGAAGGGAATGCGATCGAAAAGCAAGGTGCAATTCTAATCGATGCTCACTATGCGGCGAATGCTTGCGGTGCGACTTGTACGGCGCGACCAGAAGACACTGAAATTGCTCCAGATGGTTCGCTGTACATTTCTTTTACCTCTGGCTCACCGGATAGCAGAGATGGCGGACCGGATAAGCGCGTGTTCAAAGGACCAAATGGCGAAGCGCCTTACGAATACGGCTTTGTGATGCACGTGGTCGAAGATAACAATGATCCAGCCGCGATGACCTTTCAATGGAAAATGATGGCAATGGGCGGTGAACCGACTGCGGGCGGTGCTGGCTTCTCGAATCCTGACAATCTATTAATCGATCCCGATGGGCATGTGTGGATTGTCACTGATATGTCATCTGACAAGCTCAATAAAGCAGTTCCGAAGCGGATTGGTAAAAACGGGGTTCCAACCAGTCAATCAAACCTGCGCGGACTATTCGGCAACAATAGCTTATGGTTTGTGCCGACCTCTGGAGAAAATGCTGGAAATGCTTATCTATTTGCGATGGCTCCGATCGAAGCGGAACTCACCGGACCATTTTTAAGCCGCGATCGACAAACCCTATTCCTCGCAGTTCAACATCCTGGAGAAAGTAACGGCATTCGTCAAAATCTGAAATCTGAAACGCGCAAATATGCGATGAAGACCACAGACGGCGACGAGTTCACGCAAACGCGCCAAGTTCCAATTGGCTCGAACTTTCCTGATAAAAAAGCGAATGCGGCTCCGCGCCCTTGTGTGGTTGTGGTGACGAAAAGCGATCGTCAAAACATCACCTCAGCTTAAACAAAAGATTGTGACCGCTTAAACAACTCTTTCAAGCGGTCACAATCTTCTCTAGGTGAGCGTCTTTTCTGAACGGAACGATCGAGCAATTCCAATCAACACAGCCCCCACCACACAGAATCCAACAAACAGCATCACCACATTCAGAAAAACCTGCGGATAGCCGAGTTTGTTCGCTTCTAGAAATGGATACGGGTACCAGTTGAAAATCGCGCCGCGAATCAACGCTACGACCAAATAAACCAGCGGATAGATTAACCATTTCGGCAAATCGCGCCATTGTAAAGCTGCTTTCGGCACAAACAAAAACCAAAACACAACATACAAAATCGGGGAAACATCATGCAGCATGCGATCTGCGACTAGTTGCCACCCTTGTGGATTCCAAATGTGCCGCAGTAATAGCGAATAAGCAATCCCCACCACGATAATGTAAAGTGCGATCGCGCTTCTCACACTTGGATGCGAAAAGAATCGCCCCCACCGACTTCTCGGCTGCACTAGCGGAACAGTAAACGCTAGTGCTACCAAGAAATTCGTCAGAATCGTGAAGTAACCGAAGTATCTAGCAATGCCCACCCACAGACTTAAGCCGCGATCGAGCGAAAGTGCGATCGAGAGATAGAACTGTAGCCCTAAAGATAGCCACATCAAAACTGCGCCGATCGTGGCATAGATTCGCTCTCTAGAAGTCGATCGAGTGGAACTCAAGCGATGTTCAGTACTCATGAGTTCTAGAATTTAGTTAATGCAGTTCTGCCATGATCAACGCCAGAAGCCCGACAAACGGCGGATTGCAGTTGTTGATTGTTCAGCAAAAGCTGACATTCTCCAGTGGTTGGAATGCGCCCGTTGGTTCTTAGTGATTCAAATCCAGTCAGACTAACTCGAATCAAAGAGCCGGAATTACTGTAGACCGTTCCATAGTAAACGGTCGAAAAAGGACGGATGTTTTCACCACGAGCCGCAAATAACACCGTTGCGTTGTCACCGTTCATTTTTACTTCTACGCTTCCGTTGCCTTTAAATCTGGCATTATCAATCCTGCCGATCGCGTCGTAAGTCGGTTGTGCGCCGCCGGAGGTTCCGACCGGTTTGACAAACGAAGAAGAAACCCAACCCTCAACAGGTCCCGTCACCACATACGACCAGCCGTTTTGCTGCTTGATGCGGTTGCCCTGTACGCCTCGATTCCAAACAGTGATGACTCCATAATTCAAACCTGCACCGGATCGAACATTCACCGCATCACCTGTGATTTCAACCGTTTCTGAGCGGGCAGGGGAAACTGTTGCAACGACTGCGATCGCTGCCGAACAAAGCGCGATCGACCAATTTCTAGTATTCATTATGATCTCCTTATCGACGAATATCTGGACAAACGAATTCTTGTTCAACAGCACTCAGAGTGAGTGCCTGATTTTCATTAGAGCGATCGAGGCTGCGCTGAGCTTGCAATGTCGTATTACTTAAGCTGGTAATTCTCATGGTGTAGGCTTGTCGCCCATCTTCTTTCACTCGCAGAATGTCGGGTGATTGCTTATTAATCGTCCAAGTCGCAATCCGATAGGGTTCACCGCACGAGGTTTGCAACAGTGTTCCATTTGGCAAGAACACATAAATGCTACCGGGTGCAGGAGTGGAAGGCGCTTTTGTGACTCGCCAGACTCGGCTGAACAATGGGGTTAAATCCCGACCCGTTCTAGTGGGTGAAGTCGCAGCCGGAGGCTGAGGAGTAACAGGTGCAGTTGGGGATTGAATTGGAGTCGCTGGAGAAGTCGCAACCTGCGGATTTTCAGCATTTGATGTCTGAGAACAAGCAGACAGACTAATCAATACAACACCAAGACTGGGCAGTAAAAAAGATTTCATCATTTCGATTCCTGAGTATCGTTCAATCGGTTAAGGAAACAGCGCTTAACTTCGAGCGCTACCGGGATTACCGTCTAACACTTTGATATAGGAACCCGACACCCAGCCTTCTACTCGTCCCATAACGATGTAGTACCAGCTTCCTTGCTGCTGGATAATTTTGGCTTGAGTTCCTTTCGGAATGGTTCCGCGCACTTGAGAAGTGGTATCGGGAGCCGATCGTACATTCAATCCATCGACAATCACTTCTGCCGTTTTTGCCTCAGTGACAGGCTTTGGATTCGATACAGTGCTACCGGGATTACCGTCTAACACTTTGATGTAGGAACCTGAAACCCAGCCTTCTACTCGTCCCATGACGATGTAGTACCAGCTTCCTTGCTGTTGAATAATTTTAGCTTGAGTTCCTTTCGGAATGGTTCCGCGCACTTGAGAAGTGGTATCGGGAGCCGATCGTACATTTAATCCATCCACAACCACTTCGGCTGTTTTTGCTTCAGTAACCGGAGTCGGTTTCGCTGAAGTTGTCGGCTTTTCAGGTTCAGGAGAGGGCTTTTCAACCGTCGGCGAAGTTGTCGGCTGAACCGTTTGAGAAGGTTCAGGGCTGACCACAGGCGGCTGAATCGCAGGCGATGGAGATGTCCCGGTTGAATTGGCTGTATTATTCGAGCAGGCACTGACAATCAGACTCAATAGAAATAAGAGACTGAGTGACCACTTTGTATTCATCTGGTTTAAATTTCGCTAAAGTAGAGCGTCCTAGTTGTCCAAACAGTAGAACAAAAAAATAAGAATTCGATAAGGATGCTAGTGTTTATTGCGATCGCGTTAACGCTTGAGCAATCTGATCGGGAAGTGCCACCGGATCGAACGGTTTCGCGATCGCATCAATCACACTCAGTTTCTGGAGTTGCTGCGGTGAATACCAGCGAGCTTGCACGGTTAATAGAATTACTGGAATGGTTTGGGTCAGACACGATGCCCGGAGTCGTTGCAGAAACGTAACGGCATCCATTCCGGGCATCAAAATATCGAGCAAAATCACATCCGGATGCTCTGAGCCTAACCAGTTCAAAGCTTCTTGAGCCGAGGCAACCGTTTTCACTTTCCAACCTGCAAGGTCGCTCAAGCAAGCCTGTACAATTTCTCGAATACTTGCGTCATCGTCAATCAGTAACACAGATTGACTGGGAACGATAACAGCCATTGCTCTACTCGATGAAGAGCGGGATAGAGTTGCGATCGACAGAACTCTATCCCGCAATGTTCAGAATGTCCCTACACGGTTTCGCGCATCCGTTCGATTTCAGACACCTCAGATTCGCCAAACAGTGCAGTATAGACATACCCTGCAATCACCGCACCTAAAATGGGTGCGACCCAGAACAACCACACCTGCCCCAACAGTTCACCGCCGACAAACACTGCCGGACCCAAGCTTCGAGCCGGATTCACTGAAGTATTGGTGATCGGAATGCTGATTAAGTGAATCAGCGTGAGAGCAAGCCCGATCGATACAGGTGCAAATGATCCTGCTGCCCGTCGATCGGTCGAACCCAAAATAATCATCAAGAAGAAGAACGTTAACAGCACTTCCGCAAGGAAACAAGCCCCCAACGAATAGCCGCCCGGAGAATGAGCACCAAAACCATTCGTCGCCAGCGGATTTCCGCCAGCTAAGCTAAATCCAGGTTTACCGGATGCAATAATATATAGCGCTCCTGCGGCTGCAATTCCGCCTAGCACCTGTGCCACGATGTATGCGAGTAGGTCTGTTCCGCCCCGAAACCGCTTTGCAACAAACAATCCAAACGAGACGGCTGGATTGAAATGTCCACCAGAGATGCCACCGACCGCAAACGCCATCGTTAACACCGTTAAACCAAAGGCAAGCGACACCCCGACTAGTCCAATCCCCAGCGGAAATAAGGTGTTGTCGCCCACTTTTGCTGCATCTGCGGTGAATGCTGCGGCTAACACTGCACTCCCACACCCGCCAAAGACCAGCCAGAAGGTTCCAAAAAATTCGGCAAAACAACGTTTCATCAGAGGCATATTGAAGGCTCCTTGTATCGAGAACTCTGTCACTCAGACAGATAAACGATGAGTTAATCAACTCACGACCTGAAGATACAAGAAGAATATAAGAAACTGATAAGGTCTAAAAATCCCAGCCTAAATATTCAGCAATTTGTGAGCAGATTAGCGTGGGGTTAAAAGGTTTGGTAATCACCCCTGCGATCGCTAATTGAGCAAATCGCGATCGATCTTCGGGCAGCACTTTTGCCGTGAGGAGAATTGTCGGAATCGCCAACGGCTTGAGCAATTCATAACACTCAAAACCGTCCATATCCGGCATCGAAACATCTAAGAGAATGGCATCGATCGCTTCGGTTTTCGCGATTGAAATACCATCTCGACCGGATGCAGCAGCGATCGTTTCCCACTCACCTAAATCTTCAAGGCAAGCACAAGCTAGTTCTCGAATGCTGTCTTCGTCATCAATCACTAAAATTCGCCTGGTCATGATGCGTCTCCAGTTCGATTGGGCAGGGTGAAACAAAAAGTGCTGCCTTGTCCTAGAATACTTTCTGCCCAAATATTCCCACCGTGTTGCTCCACAATACTTTGACAAATGGCGAGTCCTAATCCGGTTCCTCCTTTTTGGCGCGAATCTGAGACATCGACTTGCTGAAACCGCCCAAAAATCGTTTCGAGTTTGTCGATCGGGATGCCGCGCCCGTGGTCTTTCACTTGAAACAGAATGGCATCGGGTTGAGCCTGAGCGGAGATTGTAACCGTACTATTTGGAGGTGAGAATTTGATCGCGTTGCTCAGAAGATTCGTTAACGTTTGAATGATGGTATCTGGAGCCGCCCAGACTTGAAGTTTTGTAGAGTCGATCGACAATCTGACCGCATTTTGCTCCGCGATCGCGCTAATTCCTTCAACCGCTTTTTGAATCAACTCCTGAGCATTGCAGCGTTCTTTAACCAATTCGACTTTGCCGGAATCGAGCCGCTCTAAGTCGAGAATGTCATTGACTAATCGCACTAAGCGATCGCTATTAATGACAGCAATATCTAACATCCGTTTCGCTTTTTCGGGTCGCTGATCGTAAACTCCGGATGCAAGCAAACCTAAACAGCCCTGAATCGCGGTTAATGGCGTTCGGAGTTCGTGACTCACTACTGAAATAAACTCATTCTTTAAATGCTCAATGCGATGACGATCGCTAATATCTCGCACCATGACTAAAATGCGATCGCCCATACTAATCACTCGCACTTCTTCATAGCGCAACGTGTTCGATAGCTGTAACTGCTGCTCATAGGCAACCATTTCGCCCGATTCGCGAGCTTGTTGAATCGCTCTGATTCTAGCTTGAGCGAGATCCGGCGGTAGTAATTGAAATGAGCTTTTACCGATCGCTTCTAATTTTGGATAGAGCGTTGGCTGATTCTCACTCTCGATCACATCAAGGCAAGTTCCGTCAGCACTCATCCAAATAATTAAATCGGGTATTGCTTTGAGAATTTGCTTTTTAGTCGCTTCACTTTCGGCTAGGGCTTGTTCGGCTTGTTTGCGGGCGGTATTGTCGATCGCAACTCCGGTGACAATCCAGCCTGTTTCATCTCGACGGAACCGAACGGAATCGAGAATCCAGCGAATCGTTCCATCTTTGTGATAGAACCGATACTCAGTTGAGAATGATCCTTCATCGGATTGTGGCGGCATCTTTGACAGGATTAAATCTCGATCGTCTGGATGAATCTGCGATCGCCAAAGTGACTCATCTCGCATAAATTCTTCTGCACTATAGCCAAATACATCCGCGTTACTGGGAGAAAAGTATTCATAGTGGATTTGTCCTTGTTCTGTGATGCGAAATCGACAAATCGCGGTGATCGTGCTGCTGAGAATGTCATTTAATCGGGTTTGAGTTCGATCAAAAGATTGTTGTAGTCGATCTGCCATGCGCTGAAACGATCGATTTAACACTTGTAGTTCTGCAATAGAGCTTCGCTGCTCGATCGTTTCGTTCCAGTCGCCATTTGAAAGTGCAAGACTGACCTGTCCGAGATATTGAATCGGTCGAACGATCGATCGGGTTAGCCACAATCCAATCAGAATCGAACTCAGTAACGCTCCAAGACTCAGGAGTATCGTTGTCTGTGTGTTCGCGTGGATTTGATCGGTAAAGTCCGATTCGGGCACCAGTACCAACATTAACCAATCAATTCCACGCGGATCAGCGATCGGGATTGTTTGCAGAAAATAGTTCGATCGACCGAATTTTGTGATGAATTGCTGCGGTTGACGAATGTTTTCTAGTTTGCCGTTGTGCTGTTGTAGATAAGCGGTACTTGCTCTGAGGAGGGGAAGATCTGACTCAAATGCAGAACGGCGCTGAGGTCTTCCATTGGTAATAAACGGCTCTTTTGTAGTTGAGGATGCGACAAATAAGCCATTGCGCTCGATGATAAAAACTTGTCCCGATCGACCAATTTTCAGCGTTCTTAGATACTCACTCATGTCTGAAAGCACGAGCGAAGTTCCCAGCACAGAGCGCAGTTTTCCATCCGCATCGTAGATAGGTAGCGCTGCATTTGTACTAATCACAGGAGCAGCTTTCCAAGCAAAAATCGGACTCCAGACCGCTTGTTTCGCTCGAATTGCAGTTTGATACCACGGGCGATCGCGTGGATCAAAGGCTCCGGGAGATGCCAAAGGTTGCCCCCGACGACAGTTTTGATCGAGTGCTACAGCTTGAATTGCTGAACTAATTGCGTTTTGACGATCGTGAACTGCAAGCTGTCCGGTTGCTTGGCGCACAATCCCAAGAAAATTTCCGTTTGGTTCACTTAGATGAGTGGCTGTCACCTTTGGATAAAGCTGAAGCTGACGACAAAGATACTGTTCTAACTCAGCCCGATTTGGAGAATTGAGCGCTAACGCATTCGCATGATTTGCATTGACTAAATGTGCAGTTTCTAGATAGGCGCGAATGTGAGTTTCAGCCCGCTGCTCGACTTCTTGAATCAGTTGATTTGCCAGGTCGTGTACCGATCGCTGTCCATTTTGCCAAGATAAATATCCCACCAGTCCACTCGTGCCCACTGTTAGCAGCACAAAAGGAATCGTCAACACGAGACGCAGCGGAATTTCCAGGCTGCGAGTCTTTTTGCCTTGAATCGATCGTAGAAGCATCATGATTGAATCGCTTGAAGTCGCGATCGATCAATTCGACTCATCACCCGTGGCACAAATTCCGGCTGAATCAATGACTTACGAATAAAATCATCGGCTCCAGCGGCAAACGCTTGCTGAATCGATCGAGCATCGGTATGTGCTGTCACCATCAAAATCGGTAGATGTCGCCAGCGATCGTGTTGTCGGACGTCTCGACAGAGTTCAGCCCCGTTCAAATTTGGCATTTCTAAATCCATGACGAGCACATCAGGCTGAGTCATCGAAAGCGTTTGCCAGAATTTTTCTGGATGTTGTACGCTCGTCACTTGCAGCCCGCATGAACACAGCAGATCTGATAACAGATTGAGCGTGACTGCATCGTCATCGACTAACATCACTTTCGCCGCCTGTGTTTGAGGAGGTTGAGTAACGTTGATTTGAGTCGGAGGTTTCGTAAGTTCTTGCTTTAACTGAGCGATTAAGGGTGTAATCTGCGATCGCGATCGTTCTTCAATCAGTAAATGTTCGATGGATCGAGCGATCTTCGATCCGATTTCATATCCGAATGAACCTAACGCACCCGCAAGTTTATGAGCTTCTTGTGCTGCCTTGGATGGATTGAATTGAATGTCTTGTTCTAATCGATCGACGCGGCTAGCAAACGTCTTTTGATAACGTGCAAGTACGGTTTGAATTGCAGAAGACTCAGGACTTCTCAGCCGATATCCCATACCGTAAACCGTTTCGAGCAAATCTGTCTGCATTCCAGCAGTTTTGAGCTTGCGCCGCAGATCCTTGATTAGATTTGTCACTGTGCCTTCACCCGGACAGGCATCGATCGACCATAAGCGATCGATAATTTCACTCCGACTAAAAGTTCGCTGTGGATTCCTTAAAAAGAGCGTCAGCAAACTATATTCTTTCGGAGATAACGCTAGAGGCTGCTCAGCATAAAGCACTTGAGCTGATTCTAAGTTCACCTGCAACGCGCCCCAAGTTAACACAGTCGGAGCTAACTTTGTTTCTCCTCGCCGCAGTAGCGCCCGAATACGGGCTAATAGTTCTGATAACTCAAACGGTTTCGTGAGGTAATCATCGGCTCCAGCATCTAGACCTTTTACGATGTCAGCGCTCGAATCTTTTGCGGTCAATAACAGAATCGGTTTTTGAAACTGCTGCGATCGTAATTGTTGACAAAGCGCAATGCCATCGATTCGAGGAATCAGCAAATCCAATAAAACGAGATCGTATTCCCAATCTGTTGCAAGTGTTAATCCGGTTTGTCCATCGGTCGCAACATCAATTGTGTAATGATGCGCCGTCAAAGTCTCTGAAAGTAACTCTACGATCGCTGAATCATCTTCAATCAATAAGATTTTCATAGCTATAGGGATGCTTTCTCGATCTTTGAGTAATCTCTTGTAGCAGTTTTTACGACTCTATTTTGTATCTTTTTAGGCAGCATCTACCGACAGACAGACGTAAACACGCACCAGATTAGTAATAGAAAAGCATCGATCGAGTGATATCGATCGATGCTTCAGATTGTTTTAATCAATTAGCTGTTTAACCATCGCGCTGCATCTTTCGCGTGATACGTCAGAATCAAATCGGCTCCCGCCCGTTTGAAACCGAGTAGCGTTTCCATCACGACTCGTTCTTCATCGATCCAGCCATTGAGTGCCGCTGCTTTTACCATCGCGTATTCACCTGACACGTTATAAGCCGCGACAGGCAGGTTTGAAGCTTGCTTCACTTGGTGAATGATGTCCATGTATGCCAAAGCAGGCTTCACCATCAGCATGTCTGCACCTTCAGCAATGTCCAACTCGATTTCTTTGATTGCTTCGCGGGCATTTCCAGGGTCCATCTGATAGGTGCGTCGATCGCCAAATTGCGGAGTCGAATCTGCCGCATCTCGGAACGGACCATAATAAGCCGACGCATATTTCGCTGCATAAGACAGGATTGGAATATCTTGGAAGCCCGCTTCATCGAGTCCTTCGCGAATGGCAGCGACAAAGCCATCCATCATTCCAGACGGTGCAATGATATCGGCTCCCGCTTTCGCTTGAGAAACCGCAGTCTTCTTCAACAGTTCTAGCGTGGGATCATTCAACACTCGTCCGGTTAGATCCCCGACTTCTAGATAGCCACAGTGACCGTGTGAAGTGTACTCACACAAGCAAGTATCCGCAATGACGATTAATTCTGGAACCGCTTCTTTGACGGCGGTTGCTGCTTTCTGCACAATCCCGCAATCGTGCCAAGCTCCGGTTGCCTCCACATCCTTGTCATCGGGAATCCCGAACAAAATGATCGAGGGAATGCCGAGATCATAGACCTGCTTTGCTTCCTCGACGATTTTATCGATCGATAACTGATACACTCCTGGCATCGATCGCACTTCATTCGCGATGCTTTCACCCGGTACGGCAAACAAAGGATAAATCAAATCACTCGTGGTTAAAACATTTTCGCGCACCATGCGGCGCAGTTGAGGATGGTTGCGAAGCCGACGAGGGCGATGGGTTGGAAACATAGGACTGTCAAAGCTTGGGTAAAATTTGGAGATTCTTTACAAGTCTAGAACGCCGCTGGATCGGAACGGTTCAAGATTACAAAGTGTTAAAAAAACTGTTGAGTTACAAGCTGCGATCGGGAACGTTAAACTCAGTTTTATGCCCCCGGAAATTTAAGATGCTGAAAGCCGTTTTTGGACATAGTGACGATCCGGATTCAAACAGCGCGATCGCAGAAGTTATTACTCAATGTCAAGCACAACTCAATGGATTGACTCCTCAAGCTGGACTCCTGTTTGCTGCCTACGACTTTGATCACGCGCTGATTCTCCAAACCATTGATCAAGCTTTTCCAAATCTAGAATTGATTGGCTGCACGAGCGATGCTGAGATTTCTGATACGTTGCGATTTCAGCAAGACTCGATCGTCCTAACACTCTTTTGCTCAGACGAAATCGAAATTCGAGCGGGAGTTGGACGAAACATGAGTCAGGATATGAAAGCCGCCGCTCAAAGTGCGGTTGATCAAGCAAAAAGCGATCGACTCGCTCGCCTCTGTATTGCGGTTCCAGATGGATTAAGTGGCGATGGTGTGGTTGTTTTAGAAGGGCTGCAATCGGTACTAGGACAGCATTTTCCCATCTTTGGAGGAATGGCAACCGACGATTATCGTTTTGAAGCAACCTATCAATTTTATAAAACTGAAGTGCTGACAGATTCCGTCCCGATCCTGCTGTTTTACGGTGAGACGCTGAAATTTTCGCATGGCGTGTCGAGTGGATGGCAACCGATTAGCACTGCTGGACAAGTGACTCAGGCACAAGGACACGAGATTTATACGATCGATAATCAGCCTGCTCTAGCCTTCTACAAGCAGCAACTAGGCGGTTTAGATCCCGTTCCTGAGCATCCTCTCGCTGTGTTTGATCCAGAAGATACCACCTTTTACTTACGGGCATCTCGCGCTGATTCAACAGGTGAAGTCGTGAACTGTCTAGCAAGTGTTCCTGAAGGTTCGCTCGTTCAAGTCAGCACAGCCAGCCACGATCAGATTTTGACAGCTTCTAAGATTTCGACCACTCAAGCCATGCAGAACTATCCCGGTCGCAACCCGCACATTGCTCTAATTTTTAGCTGTGTTTGTCGCTTCAAAATCCTCGGTAGTCGGGTACGAGATGAGTACGAATTGATTCGATCGGCTCTCCCTGACACGATGAGTTGCGCTGGATTCTACACGTACGGGGAGCTTTCACCTTTAAGCGAATTTGGTCAGAGTCGGGTGCATAATCATACGCTTGTGACGCTCGTTCTAGGAACTTGATCATGGAACTCACCGAGCTTCAAGATCGCATTCAGCAGCTTGAAAAAGAAAATCGCATCTTGCAGAAAAAATTGCAGCGATCGCAAGCGAGTCGGATTGAATTAGAACTGATCAACGATCGCAAAGAAGCACTGTTGAGAACGACGATCGAGGATTTGCAAGCGTCTCGTACCACCATTCAGAACAATCACGAAAAACTCCAGCATCAAGCACAAGAGCTAGAGCGAACATTGTCCGAACTCAAATGGACTCAGGCGCAACTCGTTCAAAGCGAAAAGATGTCGGGTCTGGGTCAATTAGTCGCGGGAGTTGCCCATGAGATTAATAACCCGATTAATTTCATTTATGGGAATTTGCTACACGCTCGACAGTATGCACACAGCTTAATGCAACTCATTCAAGCGTATCAATCTCAAGCCCCGATCGACGAAATTAATACCCTGATCGAAGACATTGATCTTCCCTTTGTCCTGGAAGATTTTTTGCACGTTCTACGATCGATGCAAACCGGAGCCGAACGCATCGAAGAAATTGTCGGATTGCTGAGAACCTTTTCCCGCCTTGATGAAGCTGAACTCAAGGTCGTCGATTTGCATGAAGGCTTAGATAGTACGTTGATGATTTTGGGATCGCGCTTGAACTCCAAGATTGAGGTGATTAAACACTATGGAGAATTGCCAAAAATTGAATGTTACGCGTCAGCATTCAACCAAGTTCTACTGAATTTGCTCAGTAATGCGATCGATGCACTCAAACATCGTGATCACCCCAAAATCATGATTCGCACCTCCGCAACACCTCATCAGATCCAAATCGAAATCACCGATAACGGAATCGGAATTCCTCAGCACCTTCAGGCGAAGATTTTTGATCCATTTTTTACAACAAAACCGATTGGTCAAGGCACTGGATTAGGATTATCGATCGCTTATCAAATTATCACCGAACAGCATCACGGCAGATTGCAGTGTGAATCGGTCGTGAACCAAGGCACCACTTTTTGGATCGAATTGCCTTTGTCTGATTAAAAAATCGATTTTACGATCGTGAACGATGCTCCGGATGACGAACCGCAAGTGAGAAAATCTGAGGGGTGCGATCGCAAACTCGATAAAGTCTTGTAAACTAAACCTCAGTAATTCTACGAATTGTGAAATGTTTTCTGTTTCCGCAGCAGAATTCATTCCACTTTTACACATACGGTTGACTCGGAAACCGCTTTCCGTCAATCTAGCGAAGGTTAAAGCCTGATTCTCGCGGATAACTAGCATCTTTGTGTGTGAGGCACGAATGTGGCGAAGAGTAGCTCGAAGCGCAGTAAACCCATTCAGAATGATCACTCCCCAACAGGGTTGGACTCCATGACAGACGGAACCGACGGAAAGAAACGCCCGACTAAACCGCGGCGAGAACGGTCACAGCGCAGGGTCGCAAAGCTGATGGAGCATCCACGCTTAGCAGGATTCCGGAGTTGGCTCGATGGAGCGACCGCCCGACTGCAAGCCCTTGAACAGAAAATTCCCGCACCGCTGAAAACGAAGAAGGCACGCAATTGGATCGTTGCGGGCAGTGTGGTGGTAATCGGCGCAACGGCGATTCGAGCGGCATCGATCGAAATTGATCAAGGCTTGCCAGATGCGGCTGAACTCAAGACGTTTGCTCGTCCCGGAACGGTGACGATTCGCGCTTCAGATGGAACAGTGCTGCACCAGTTGGGTCCGGCGACTAGAGAACGATTGGCGATCGACAAAATGCCCAATCGCTTAGTTCAAGCCTTTGTCGCTTCTGAAGATCGGCGATTCTATGATCACAACGGTCTCGATTTTCAGGGGATCGGACGCGCTGTATTTCGGAACTTGACTTCTCGCGATGTAGTCGAAGGGGGAAGCACAATCACGCAGCAATTGTCGCGGATTGTGTTTCTCGATCAAGACGATCGCAGTATGGGGCGAAAAGTCCGAGAAGCGTTGATCGCTCAGAAGCTCGAACGCAATGTCGATAAGAAGCAGATTCTAGAGAAATATCTCAATTTTGTGTACCTCGGCTCGAATGCGTATGGAGTGGCAGACGCGGCTTGGATTTATTTCAGCAAGTCGGTGGATCAACTGACGCTTGGGGAAATGGCAACGATCGCAGGATTGCCCCCGGCTCCGAGCTTATATTCTCCGCTGGTCAGTTTAGAGAAGGCACAAGAGCGGCGCAATGTCGTACTCGATAAAATGGTCGTCGCTGGCTACATTACCGAAATCGAATCGCAAGCGGCACAAGCTGAAAAATTAGCCGTAAAGCCGAGTACACCGAAGAATATTCAGAGCGCTGCGCCCTATTTCACTTATTACGTGCAGCAAGAGCTTGAAAAACTCGTGCCAAAAGACAAAATTGCAGCAGGAGGAGTCACGGTTGAGACGACTTTGAATGCAAAATGGCAGAAAGCAGCAGATAAAGCGATTCGAGACGCAATCACCGTCGATGGCAATGCTGAAGGATTCAAGCAAGCGGCTTTAGTTGCGATCGATCCGCGTAACGGTGAAATTCGATCGATGGTCGGCGGCTACGATTTTTACAAAGAAAGCCAATTCAACCGAGCGACTCAAGCCCAACGACAACCGGGATCGACCTTCAAACCATTTGTGTATGCAACCGCTGTAGGAGCCGGATTTTCTCCGAATCGCTCTTACCTTGATGAGCGATTTATGGTCGATGGCTATCAGCCGAAGAATTACGGCAATAAATATTCAGGCTGGCAAAGTATGAAATCGGCACTCACCAAATCGATTAATACCGTTGCTGTTAAAGTGCTGATCGATGTTGGATTTGAGCCAGTGATTAAACTTGCTCGCAGTATGGGCATCGGCTCGAAAATGGAGCCAACTTACTCGCTGGCACTCGGTGCCTATGAAGTAAATCCGCTGGAATTAACAAGCGCTTACGGTGTGTTTGCGACGCAAGGGAATCACGTTAAGCCTCATGCCATTCGTCGCGTCATCGATCGTAATGGAAAAGTCCTTTACGATTCTAACTACAAGCCCAAGCGCGTTTTAGACGCAGATACGGCAACGATCACGAACTGGATGATGCGGGAAGTAGTCAGCGAGGGAACCGGGCGACCTGCACAAATCGATCGACCCGTTGCCGGAAAAACGGGAACCTCTGAAAATGCCCGTGATCTCTGGTTTATCGGCTACATTCCCCAACTGGTGACGGGAGTTTGGCTCGGAAACGATGACAATTCACCGACTTGGGGAAGTAGTGGAACGGCGGCTTACACTTGGCATCAATTCATGAAAGAAGCGGTTCAAGGAATGCCCGTTCAGAAATTTGCGGAACTGCCGGACAATATCGAAGACCGTAAAGGCACGATCAAGCCGCAACCTGTGAAACCGAATCGGACTCGATCGCTTGGTCAAGGTTCCGATCCAGTTGAAGAACCTCGCAGACAGCGATATTACGAAGAGCCTGCGCCTGAACCCGCCTACTCTGAACCGCCTCGCTATTCTGAGCCTGCTCCCGCTCCCGCTCCAGAACCCCCGGCTGCGGCTACCCCTCCGGAACCCGTCCCTGCTCCAGAGCCTGCTGCTCCTAGCGCTCCGGCTACTCCTCCAGAGCCTGCTCCCCCCGCTGCGGCTGATCCCCTTCCTCCCCCTGGGAACTAGGGAATATTACCCGGTTCTAAGTTCACAATCGGACTGCCGAAAGATGACTTGGATCAGTGTCTCTGATACTCTGGTTTCAGTAAAAAATTCACAGGAGCATTTTACATGAACCTTCTATTAGAAGTTGCAACGAAGCCCGGAATGCAGTTTCCGGCGTCTTTTACCGCTGTTTATGTCGTTGGATTTATTGCAGCCGTGACCTTCGGTTCGCTGGCTTGGTACAACTCAAAGCGCCCGGTCGGTTGGGAAGATAAAGAACGTCCCGATATCGTTCCTGAAGTCCAGAAGGAAGAAACTCCTGGTCTTTAAGTCGATCGAAGCGCTGGATATTAACCCAGGTATAAATGCTGGGGATTTTCAACAGGAGCACTCATCGCCCCAAATATAAAAACTTGTCTTCGATAAAAAACTGGTCTTGACTTCTCCAATGTGAAGCGTCGAGACCAGTTTTCTAGTTTGTGAAGCTAATCACGAACCGCCGATCGAATGGCTTTAAAAAGTTCGGTGGGTTCGATCGGTTTGGTGACGTGTGCTTGAAATCCGGCAGCAAGGGCGGCTTGTCGATCTTCTTCACGGGCGTAGGCAGTCACCGCGATCGCTGGAGTGTTCCAACCTTGAGCGCGTAACTGTCGAATCAGTTGAAAGCCGTCTTCTCCAGGCATTCCCAGATCACTAACCAAAACATTCGGCTGCATTTCTGCCAGTTTCGATCGAGCATCTTCAGCAGAATGAGCGATCGTAATTTTTGCCCCTTGTTGTTCGAGTAGAAATCCCAGAAGATCTCTCGCATCGGCTTCATCATCGACAACTAGAATCGAAAGTCCGGTGAGTTGATCGTCAGGAATGCGATCGATCGCGGCAAGTGGCGGCTGCACTGAAGTAGTGAGTAACGGTAGCTCAACGGTAAAGGTTGCACCGAGATTTTCACCGGAACTATCAACGCTGATTCGACCATGATGGCGTTCGACAATGTGACGCACGATCGCAAGTCCAAGTCCCAATCCGCCGAACTGTCGAGTGATGCTGCTGTCGGCTTGACGGAATTGCTCAAAGACGTGCGGTAAAAATTCGGGGGCGATGCCTTTTCCGGTGTCGGTTACTTGCAGCGCAATCATCGAATCTCGGCTAGAAAGCTCGATCACGATCGTGCCGTTTTCAGGAGTGAATTTTACAGCGTTGGATAAAAGGTTCCAGACAATTTGCTGAAGGCGGTTGAAGTCGCCGGAAACGTTCGTGAATGTGGAATTTAACCGGGTTTGAATTTGGATGTTTTTGGCTTGGGCAGGAAGGCGAACGGTTTCGATCGCGGCTTCGACGACAGTCACCAGGTTCACAGGTGCAAAAATCAAGGCTAATTTACCCCGTAGGATTCTGGAGACATCGAGCAGATCTTCGATCAGTTGGGATTGCAGTTTGGCGTTTCGCTCGATCGTTTCTAAGGCTTGTTGAATTTGGGTGTCGCTCATTTTGCGAGTTCTGAGCAGTCTGACCCAGCCTAAGATCGGATTGAGGGGGGAGCGTAACTCGTGGGAAACGACGGCGAGAAATTCATCTTTGATCCGGTTGGCTTTTTCTTGTTCTAGACGAGCTGCCCGTTCTCGCTCCAGTGCATTTGCACGTTGTTCGATCAGCATTTTCTGATCGTGAATGTCGGTACAAGAACCATACCACCGAATAATATTGCTGTCTGCATCGCGCAGTGGAAGAGCTTTTCCGAGATGCCAGCGGTATTCTCCGGTTTTCGCATTTCTTAAGCGATATTCAACGGTATAAGGTTCGCCGGTCCTGAGGCAATGTTGCCAAACTACGTTAGCTTTTTCAGCATCTTCACGGTAGAAGCAGTTTTGCCAGCCTTCACCGTCGGTTTCACCGGGATGTGTTCCTGTGTAGTCGTACCAGCGTTGATTAAAGTATTCGTGATATCCGTTGGGCTGTGTGATCCAAAACATTTGCGGCATTGTGTCTGCCAGCGTTTTATAAATCAGTTGGCTTTCTTCTAATGCGTCTTCTGTGTGTTTTAGTTTTGTAATATCAGTTTGTGAGCCAGTCACTCGAATCGCTCGTCCGGTAGCGTCCCAAACCGCTTGACCGCGATCGAGTACCCAAACGATCGTATCGTCGCTCCGTAAGATTCGATATTCATCGCTGTACTGTCCTGATCCTTGAGCGATGTAGCCGTGAAAATGATCGAGAACGCGATCGCGGTCTTCTGGATGCACCGTTTCGCACCAGACAGAGACGGAATCGGAAAGGGTTTCATCGGCTGCAATGCCGCGTAGTTCTTTCCAGCGATTGGACACATACCATTGATTCGTGATGATATTCCAATCCCAAAACCCGTCTCGACTGCCCTGCTCGAATCGTTCAAATCGTGCTTCAGCGTTTCGTAGGGCTGCTTCGGTTTGCTGGAGTCGCTCTAAGACTTGCGAGTAGGTTAACTTTGGCTCAGACAATTCTGCGCTCTGACCCTCAGAATAAGGGTGCAAGTAGACCTCATACGAATCGCTCGATCGAGAATGTTCCACCATAACCAGAAATAACTCCCGCACAGGGGCATTTTAATTAGACTAACTCTCTCGATAGGCAGTCACGTCTATCTTTAGGTAGACTCACGATCGCTGCTGCTTAAAAAAGTCCCCAATTAGGTAGAGCGAACCGCAAAACACCGTGAGTTCCGGTTGCCCGATCGCAGTTTTCAATGCGGTTGGAACATCTGGATAAATTTGACAGGTTCTAAGGTCTGGGCAAAGTTCTGCTGCGAGGCTGGCGAGTTCAGTTGGATCGGCGGAACTATGATCCGGTACAGGGACTAGAAAAAGTGAGTCTTGCGATCGCAATAATGCTTTGAAAATATCCGCGTGATCTTTGGTCGATAACATTCCCATAACCCATTGAATCGGGGCTTTCCCGATTTGATCCACGTATTGCCGTAACGCTTCTGCGCTTGCTGGATTGTGTGCGCCGTCAATTAGAATTCGATTTCCGTTCCAGTCATACCACTGCATCCGTCCTGCCCAAGTAGTATTTTGAATACCATTCACGATCGCATGATCAGAAATGTTCCAATTCTGCTGTCTGAGAAATTCAATTGCTGCGATCGCTAATGCAGAATTGTGTAATTGGATTTCGCCTTGTAGCGGTAACTGATACTTGAAATGATCTTTGTGTGCCCAACCGTCGATCGATCGAGCAGGTTCGGGATAAATGACGGGACAATCGAGATCGGCAATTCGTCGATCGATCACGCTCCTCGCTTCCGGTGGTAATTGTCCAATCACTGCCGGACAGTTAGATTTCAAAATTCCAGCTTTTTCAAAAGCAATCTTTGACAAAGTAGACCCTAATCGTTGCCAATGTTCTCGACTAATTGAAACAATCACGCTCACTAACGGATGTTCGATCACATTCGTTGCATCTAATCGCCCGCCTAATCCGACTTCGATCACTGCAATATCGACCTTCTGTTCTGCAAAATACAGCCACATTGCAGCAGTCAACACTTCAAACTGAGTAGGGGAACAGTTCGGATCAACTTTAGCTTGAACTTTCAAGAGCGATCGATACAACGCTTCAGGCTCGATCGATTGATTGTTGATACAAATTCGCTCAGTCCAATCGATCAAATGCGGTGAAGTATAGCGTCCCGTTCTGTAGCCTGATCCAGTCAAAATCGATGAAAGATACGCACAAACAGAACCTTTACCGTTACTGCCCGCCACATGAATCACTGGCACTTGCTCATGCGGGTTTCCCAAGTCTGTCAGTAACTTTAGACTCGCTTCTAACCCAAGATGAACTCCGAAGCGCTCATAAGATTGCAATAGCGCTTCTATTTTTTGAATCGTGTCCAAATTTGGCATGTCTGAAAATTGCGATCGTCTAACTCTACAATAGAAAACGGTTTATTGCGATCGCTGCTCATGTCTACTGTTACTGTTCGCGTTCCTGCAACGACTGCTAATCTGGGTGCAGGTTTTGATTGTGTGGGAGCTGCTCTCACACTGTATAACGAGTTCAAATTTTCCGAAATTGACACCGGATTAAAGATCACAGCAACGGGAACAGAAGCCGATCGCGTTTCTCTGGGCACAAGTAATCTGGTTTATCAGGCGTTTGTGAAATTATTCGATCGCATCGGTCGAACAGTTCCCACGATTCAACTCGATATCAAAATGGAAGTTCCACTCGCACGCGGTTTGGGAAGTTCTGCAACTGTGATCGTCGGTGGATTAGTTGGCGCGAATGAACTTGCTGGATCACCGCTATCTCAAGCTGAAATTGCAGAATTCGCCACTGAAATCGAAGGACATCCAGATAATGTTGTGCCTGCATTGATCGGAGGCTGTCGATTAGCGGCATCGGGTCTCGATCGGGCTTGGGAAATTTGCGGTTTAGCTTGGCATTCGAGCATTATCCCGATCGTGGCAATTCCGAATTTTGAACTCTCAACGGCTGAGGCTCGAAGTGTTCTACCGACGACTTATAGTCGTGCAGATGCCATCTTCAACACAGCACATTTAGGATTGTTGATTCGTGGATTAGAAAGCGGGAATGCTGACTGGTTAAAGGCAGCATTGCAAGACCGAATCCACCAACCGTATCGCGAAAAGTTGATTAAAGGCTATGACAAGGTGAGAACCGCCGCGATCGAGTCTGGTGCTTACGGCATGGTGATTAGTGGAGCCGGATCGACTGTCTTGGCATTGGCGCATCAAGAAAAGGCTGAAACGGTGAATGCTGCAATGGAAAAGGCGTGGACAGAATTAGGAATTGGAGTGCAGGTGAAAAATTTAGCGATCGACCCTCACGGCACAAGCTTGATCTAGTGAGTTTGAAACTGAGTCATGAGCCATGCAGTCACCATCGATTGATTTTCTTGACGGCAACGCTGTAAAGCTTGCTCCAAAATATCGAGCTTTAACCCAGGAAGCACGATCGATTCGCGAATTCGCCGAATACTTCCATCAGAAGCAAACGAAAACGCAAGAATTTGAGCCTTTTGGACATTCAGACTCCAATACTCAGGAATGCCTAAATCCTCATATTGCAAGCGTTTCTCACCCAAATCGTCAGACAACGATGTATCTGAAACCTCAATGACTAAGTTCGGTAGCGGATAGAGATTCAGATCAATCACTCTTGTGCCCCAAGGAATGGCATCGGCATTCTCACCAATGTAGTAGGAAAAATCGGGCTGAAACTCTTCGATTCCAGGTCTGCGAAAAGAACACCCGTCTTTAGCTGTCATTGGAATCTGACGCTGAGCCGCAAAGAAGATCAGAGCGAACCCAATGACAGCGTGATCGTTTGAGTGGTCAGAGCCGGTAGACATCGATTCAAATCTCATCCTTTTTTCATAGTAATATCCCTTGAGCTTGCTTGAAGCGGGATCATCCGCGATTTTGACAAACTCCTCCCAAGCAGCAGGAATCCACGTATTGAGCGAGATTTGAGTTTCGAGTAAAGTCATCACACTAGCTCACAAGCGATCGTTAGTCTTCATTCTACAGCCATTGATTCAGTAGTTCAGGTGCTCTCCAAAGTAAGTAAACAACGATCGCGCAAATTCCCGTAATCAATGCCGTTAATCCATAAGCGACACACATCAGTAATCCATCTGATTCGAGCATCGCAACCACAAGCAGCAATATTCCAATCGTTGGAAAAGGATTCGTAAATGGAATCGGTGCGATTAATAGAATTGCTAACCAAGTAATACACAATCCATTGAACTGCCAGATATGCGGATTTGATGCAATTCGACCGAGACGAGGGCGCGTAATTTTTTCGAGAATGCGCGTTACTCGTCCGATATTTTTTAGCAATTGACGAACGATCGCTGTTGGAAATCGAAACTGTGCGACCTTCTTAGGCAACCAGGGCGATCGTTTTCCAAGTGCCATCTGCATCCCTAACACCACACATCCAGTTCCGGGAATTCCGGTTAATCCAGGCGGCATCGGAAATAGAAACGGAATCACCAAGAGCGCAATCACGAGACAAAACCCACGTTCTGAAGTTTCTGCGAGAATTGAAGCGATCGTCAAAGGTTCTTCGGACAGTCGCTTCAGTAGAGATTCAATGTCTTGAGAAAAACGCAGGTGCATAAAGATCGAGTAAGGCGGTACCAAAATTCTGACGCAAATTTTGGCAGATCAGGTCTTTTGATTTTTCATAAGTCGGGGACGGACTCGCTCTAAGATTAGAAATTGTTGCGTAAAGAGCGATCGCGGTTATGCGAATTCTGATTATGGGCGGGACTCGATTCATCGGGGTCTATCTCACTCGGCTTTTAGTGTCAAAAGGGCATGAGGTGACGCTGTTCAATCGCGGCAATAAACCTGCTCCTACGGAAGGAGTCAAGCAAATTCAAGGCGATCGTACCAGTGCAACAGATTTGGAGCAGTTGAAATCGATCGAGTTCGATGCAATTTTCGACAATAACGGGCGCGAACTCACGGACACTCAACCCTTAGCTGAACTGTTCAAAAATCGAATTCAGCACTTTATTTATATGAGTTCGGCAGGGGTCTACCTCAAATCAGATCAGATGCCGCACGTCGAAGGGGATGCCGTTGATCCGAAAAGTCGGCACAAAGGAAAACACGAGACGGAATCTTATTTGGCTGAAGCGGGAATTCCGTTTACCTCGATTCGTCCGACTTATATTTATGGACCGCAGAACTATAACGATTTAGAAGCTTGGTTTTTCGATCGCATTGTGCGCGATCGACCTGTTCCGATTCCCGCACACGGACAGCACTTTACACAATTCGGACACGTTCAAGATCTCGCGGCAGCGATGGCAAACGTGTTGGGAAATGAAACCGCGATCGGGCAAATTTACAATGTGTCGGGCGATCGAGCCGTGACGTTTGATGGATTAGCGCGGGCTTGTGGAGACGCGATCGGTAAAGAAGTAAAAATCGTGCATTACGATCCAAAACAGTTCGATTTCGGCAAAAAGAAAGCGTTTCCGATGCGAACTCAGCATTTCTTTGCAGACGTTCACAAGGCGAAAACCGAACTGAATTGGGAGCCAGAATTTGATCTTGTTTCTGGGCTGAAAGATTCCTATCAGAACGACTATTTAAAGGTTGGACGCGATCGAGCTGAAATTGATTTTTCACTCGATGACCAAATCCTCGCTTAAATTGTGTTCTGTTAACCCTACCTTCTTGAATCGGCGGTTCAGAGTACATTGAGAGTAGTTTTTCCGAGTTGGGGGCAGCAAAAATGCTGACATATCTTTTAGCATTGGCGATCGCATTAGGTAGCTTCGGGCTGTACATGTCCGCCTTTTTTTATCCAGAAATTTATCGCAAAGGCGATCTGACGCTTTCGGGTGTGGGATTGTTTTATGCGTTGGTGCTGTGGATTTGTGCCGATCGCATTACGGGTGCAGTGTTGCTCGGACAAATCGCCAGCGTTTCTTTAATTGGCTGGTTCGGCTATCAATCGCTGACTTCCCGACTCGGCTACACGCCATCGACTTCAGAACTACGATCGAAGCTCGATGATGTCCTCGCTTCGGAAAATACCGCGAAAGTTGTGGAGCAAGGCAAGAAAACGTTTACGACCGTGAAAGATCGCGCCTCAGCCTTGTTGAATAAAGCGCCTGCAACTCCGCCTGCTGAACCGTACGAACCGCTGAGGCGCGAGGATTTTGGTAATCCGGCTCCGGAGGCAGGTAAAGCTGATGTGATGGGAAAGATTAGCGCGGTCGGAACTGCGATCGGGAGCGTATTCAAGAAGCCTGAAAAGAATAAGACGACCTACGTTCGGAAAGAATTTCGCGAAGAATCTGCTGAAACCGATGATGCTTTCAATTTTGAAGAGGACATCGTAGCGGCGGAAAAAGCGATCGAATCGAATTCTGTTGCGATCGATCAAGATGGTGCTTCAGAATCGACTTCTACAGCCGATGAGATTGTGCAAGAAGAGGTTGCGTTTGAAGCGAGTCACCCTCAAGCTGTGCCACCCCATCCGCCAACACCAGAACTGGTCGAGGCGGCAGTAGAAGATGCGGAAGAGAAAGACATTCCATCTGATCCGCCTGAGACGGTGTGATGACCGATTAGAGATTTAGAAAAAGGCTTGATTCGCTCACGCCTTTTTTTATTGGAATCAAATCCACGAAGGCAACCACATTCGCATTTGATATTCTGCTTGTGTCAACGGCAATCCCAGATAAATCGGCATCCAGAACACAAACGCGATCGCACAAATCACCATCACCCCAATCCCGATCGCTCGAAATTCCCGTGTCCGAAACCAGCGATCGACAAACCAAGCCAGTGCCATCGTCGCGTATACCAATGAACCCATATAGTGATACAAAAATACACACCGCGTGACAGGCATCCACGGCAACAGATTCGCAATGTAGCTTACGAACAAAAAGAGAACGATCCACAACTCTTGAGGCGGCAGGAAACTTAGACGCGGTGCATGAACGCTGGCAAGACTCGGTAAAAATTTCCAGTGTTCTACCAGTATCCAAATGAGAAACACGATCGCAACCGCCGAAAGCCACCAAAGCGCCGGATTTCCCATCGCGTGAACATCGTAAACGACCCGTCCTGGCGTTAATACCAAAGCAGAATTTCCGTTTGGAATCGGATCAAATATCGAATTCGCGACTTGGTAATAATACGCAACAGGACGCAGCATCAGTATCCAACTGTACCAAGTTGAACAGTAAGGATGAATATTTGAACCGCTGCCAACCCGCTGATGATACGACAAAATTTGTCGCTGAACTTCGATGAATCCAAATTCAGGATTGAAATGAATATGCGGTAGCCAAATTAACCAATAAAACAAAGCAGGAACCGCTGCAAAACAGAGTAAAAAATAAAACAAGTTAATTTGTGTTAGTCGATACAAAGGCGAAGTTGGTAATGAATTGCTAGGGACTTCTGTCGATCGTTTTGATCCTTGATTTGTCCAGTTTAAGAAACGAAAAATCCAAGCAATTCCCCATAAGAAATAGGTGCTCATTAAGAACCATAACCCGTTCCATTTGATCGAGGCAGAAGCAGCAAAAAATACCCCAGAAATGACTAGAAAGTGATTGAATCTTTTGGGCGATCGTAAACTTAATAACAAACACCATTGCCCGATTAATCCGAACAGCACAAGATAGACGTTGTTCAATGCATATCGTGATTCAACTAGAAACAGACCATCCATTGCAGCAAGGCTTCCAGCGATCAGCGCATAACTTCGACGCTGACTTAATTGAAACGCGATCGCAGAAATGACCAGTGGAATAAACGATCCTGTTAACGCATTCAGCCAGCGATAACTCCAAGTGCTTAAGGTCGAACCTGCAAGATTATTTACGGTGTCTTGACCGATAGGAAGCTGATTTCCGATCCAAATTCCGATCGCAATCAAATACTTACTCAAAGGCGGATGACCATCGAAAAATTTCGTTCCTGTCAGATAGTTATTCGCGAACTTGGCATAGTAAACTTCATCAAAGACCAGGGTGTTAAATCGTCCGAGTCCCCAAAAGCGAAGACTCAACGAGATTAGGAAAATTCCAATAAGTCCGAGCCGAAACCAGGGAATCGGCTTGATAGATTGATCAGGCTTCCGCATCACGATTCTTGTTCTGCCGTTTTCTAGTCTTTCAGCATACTGACTTCTTCTCTGTTTTGGTAAATTTCTGTCACAACAGACTTGATTTATTCGCGTAAAAACTAAAAGATAATTTGGTAAAGTTTTACAAACTATTTAACGAAAAAATCAATTTTCTCAACCGTTGCCCGATTTCATGTCCTCTATGAGTTGATCGATCACCCCCGTCGCTTAACTCAAATCTCTGTTAAAAGGAAGCACAGTCATGATTCGCGTATTGTTAGCAGATGATCAAAATCTGATTCGAGAGGGTCTCAAAGCCCTTTTGGAACAAGAGCCTGACCTCCAAGTCGTCGCGGATGTGGATAATGGTTGTGATGCGGTCGAACAAGCGGAAGCACTTCAGCCCGATGTGGTGCTGATGGATTTGAAAATGCCAAGAATGGACGGGATTACAGCGACTCAAACCATTTGTGAACGCTGCCCGGACACTCGCGTCTTGGTATTAACTGCCTCAGATGACCAAGCTTCTGTCCGAACCGCGCTCCAAGTTGGGGCACGAGGCTATCTCCTCAAAGATATGTCGCCGGATGAGTTAGCCAATGCAGTCCGGACGGCTCATAAAGGGTTTACTCAACTGAGTCCGGGAATTTTGCAGAAAGCATTAGCGGGTTCGATCGATGAATCCCCGATTGAACCGATTGAACCCGCGACAAATGTTCTCCCGTTTATGCCGTCTCAGCGACGGACTCCCGCCAGCAATTTACCACCCGGATTTTCCAAGCTCACCGCACGAGAACGCCAAGTGTTAAGACTGATCGCAGAAGGATCGAGCAATCGAGAGATTGCGAGAACCCTCGATATTTCTGAAGGAACGGTGAAAAACCACGTTGCGAGTATTTTAGGACGCTTGAATTTACGCGATCGTACGCAAGCCGCGATCATTGCAACCTCGGTGATGCCTTTGTTGAACTAGCATTTTCTCGGACTCTTGACCTGAATTGATGTGGTAACACTGTGCTGAAAGAATACGCCGCACCCAGAGAGTTATCATGATTCATTTTGTTTTAGACCTTTCCAACTGGATTGATCACACGGTTCATGTAAGCGATTTCGTTCAATCGATCGATGTCACCGTTTTGGCACAAGAATTTAAGCAGACAGACATCACCGGAAATGTGGGCAAAAGCTGGAACCACTTTGTCAGAACTGGGCAAGTTTGGGCGTTTGTGTTGGGAATTGGACTGGGCTATTTTGTCAGAACTTTTACTTCGTTCGGCTAATTGCGCTCCGTGGGGGTGAAAAAATTAATTTCTGCTTCATCCCCGCGATTTAACCGTTTGCGGTAGGCTTAGAACTTGCAGTCGAGCGCGAGATTGAGTTGTCTTGAATCCTCAGTTCCCTGAAAACAAATCCCAGCAAACTTGGAGCCAGCGATTTGAATCTGCATTGCACCCTGCGATCGCAGAATTCAACGCCAGTATTGGTTTTGATATTGAATTGATCGAGTACGACATCACCGGATCGCAGGCACACGCGAAAATGCTGGCGAAAACGGGCATCATTTCTGACGCAGAAGGCGATCAGTTGGTGAATGGATTAGAGCAGATTCGCCAGGAATATCGCCAAGGACAGTTTCAACCAGGCGTAGATGCCGAGGATGTGCATTTTGCGGTTGAGAAGCGATTGACCGAGATTACGGGCGATGTCGGTAAGAAACTGCATACGGCACGATCGAGAAATGATCAGGTGGGAACCGATACCCGTCTTTATTTGCGTGCTCAAATTACAGAAGTTCGCCAGCAGATTCGAGCATTCCAAAGCGTTCTCCTTGGACTCGCTGAGCAGCACGTTAAAACGCTGATTCCGGGCTATACGCATCTTCAGCGGGCACAGCCGATTAGTCTCGCGCATCATTTACTGGCATATTTTGAGATGACGCAGCGGGACTGGACGCGACTCGGTGAAATTTATCAGCGGGTGAATGTGTCGCCTCTGGGATCTGGAGCGTTGGCGGGAACGACTTTTCCCATCGATCGACATTACACCGCGGAACTTTTAGAGTTCGGTGGACTGTACGAAAATAGTTTGGATGGAGTGAGCGATCGAGATTTCGCGATCGAGTTTCTCGGTGCGGCGAGTTTGATCATGGTTCACCTCAGCCGATTATCCGAGGAAGTGATTTTCTGGGCATCTCAAGAATTCAGTTTTGTCACACTAAAAGACAGTTGTGCAACGGGTTCTAGCATCATGCCGCAGAAGAAGAATCCCGATGTGCCAGAATTAGTGCGCGGCAAAACGGGGCGAGTTTTTGGACACTTGCAAGGAATGTTAGTGCTGATGAAAGGATTGCCGCTGGCATATAACAAGGACTTGCAGGAAGACAAAGAAGCCTTGTTCGATGCGGTGAAAACCGTGAAGGCATGTCTGGAAGCGATGACAATTCTGTTTCGAGAAGGGTTGGAGTTTCGGACAGCCCGACTCAATGAAGCAGTCGCAGAAGACTTTTCCAATGCCACGGATGTCGCGGATTATCTCGCATCGAAAGGCGTTCCGTTCCGGGAAGCCTACAACTTGGTGGGGAAAGTTGTACGCTCGTGCCTCGCTCAAAACAAGTTATTAAAAGATCTCTCCCTTGCAGAATGGAAAGAGCTACATCCAGCGTTTGAATCGGATATTTACGACACGATCGCGCCATCTCAGGTGGTTGCCGCTCGCAATAGTTTTGGCGGAACGGGATTCGAGCAAATCGATCGCGCTCTCCAGTCTGCAAAACAACGATTTCAACAGGGTTAGAACATGAGCTTGAATATTGGCGATCGCGCTCCGGATTTTGCTTTACCAGATACAGATGGAAACACCGTAAAGCTTTCAGATCTCAAAGGAAAGCGTGTTGTTTTGTACTTCTATCCGCGTGACAACACACCGGGATGCACCAAAGAAGCATGTGGATTTCGAGATGCTTATGAGCAATATCAATCACAAGAAATCATCGTGTTAGGTGTGAGTACTGACGATGCAAAATCGCACCAAAAGTTCGTAAAAAAGTTCAATCTTCCGTTTCCATTGCTAATCGATGAAGGTGGAAAAGTTTCGGAACAATACGAAAGCTACGGACTCAAAAAATTCATGGGCAAAGAGTATTTAGGGATTACTCGCAATACCTTTGTGATCAGTTCAGATGGTACGATCGAGAAGATTTATCGCAAAGTCAAACCTGATCTTCACGCGACTCAAATTCTCACTGATTTGATTTAAATTCTCTGTATCTATATAAAAGATCATGTTCCTGACTTTTCGACGTATCATCCCTGCCCTTTGTTCCCTTAGTTTATGCGTCGGCTTTGGCAATATTTTCAAACAGTTTTAGGCGTGATTTTTCGGCATCCCGTCACGGGAACGAGCATCATTACGGTGTTGCCGGACGATCGAATTGTGTTGATTCGTAGGCGGGATAACGGCTTGTGGAGTCTTCCGGGCGGGATTGTCGATTGGGGCGAAGATTTGCCGAGTGCAATTCGGCGCGAATTGGCGGAAGAAACGGGACTGGAGTTAACGAAAATTCGGCGACTGGTCGGAGTTTATTCGGCTCCCGATCGCGATCCGCGAATGCACTCGATTTGTGTTGTGGTGGAAGTGGAAGCAACTGGAACGTTTAACCCTCAAGATACGGGTGAAGTAGCGGACGTGCAGGCGTTTGATTGTTCGCATTTGCCGCCGGGTCGGTTGTCCCATGATCATGCCAAACAGCTACAGGATTATTTTGAGGGAAAAACGACGATCGCTTAACTCGATCGATTCTTTGATCAAATAAATCTCTCACTTAGAAGATTTCAAGCTTAGGGATGACCTGATAAGTATTAGGTTTTCATCCCTCTTTTTATGCGATCGAAAACTCCCTCTGTTACGCCCGAACTTCAGCAGAAATTGATTCAAATCCACGATCGTTTATGTGAAGCATACGGTTGCCCAATTCCTTACTTTCACAGCCTTGATCCACTCAGCGAACTCGTTTCAGCCCTGTTATCTCATCGCACGAAAAATGCAGATTCCGATCGAGCATTCAAACGATTGAAGGCAAAATTTTCGACCTGGGAAGCGGTACGGGATGCGTCGGAAAAAGAAATCGAGGATGCGATCGCATCTTGCACTTGGGCGGATCAAAAAGCGATTCGACTCAAGCAGATTTTGCAGCAGATTACCGAACAGCGGGGCGAATTGTCGATCGATTTTCTAGCCGATCTGAGCGTGGAAGAGGCTCGAAACTGGCTCGAATCTTTTCCCGGAATCGGACGGAAAACCAGCGCCGCCGTTCTTGCCTTTAGTAATCTCCGCAGACGTGCTTTACCTGTCGATAGTCACCATCATCGCGTCGCAATTCGTTTGGGATTGATTCCTGAAACGACAGCGGTTGCTCCCGCTCACGATGTATTAGAGGCACAATTGCCCTCCGAATGGACAGCACAGCAGGTTTATGACAATCACGAAGTTTTGATGCTGCATGGACAGCGCTGTTGTTTTTATCGAAATCCAAACTGCGATCGCTGTGTTGTCCTGTCCCTTTGTCCCTACGGTCAAGCTCGATTAGGGTAACGCTCCAGGCGGATTGCCTTTCTGCAACGAGACGAACACATCATATCGAGACGTGCGATCGCTCGTAATCGCAGCGGTGACACCAATCGATCGAATTCCTTCTAACATGGCTCGATTTGCAGCCGGAATCTGAAGCAGCGGGAAATTCTGAAGTTTCAGCACTCGATCCATATCTACGAAAAAGTGACCGTTTTTTGCGCCAAGCTGAGATTGTGTGCTCTTGCGGAACAGTTCATTTTCAGCCAAAGTGGTTGGCGGTTTTGGTAAGAATGAACCCGCAACAGGCGCACCGAGTGAGAGAAATGCCACATCGCCATCGAGCCAGCCGCGAGTAATATTTACATTTGCCGCAGGAAGCGACCAATTCACCACCGATTGCCCTTCGATCTTCGATTCTTCGACTTTGAAGGCGTATTTATTCGCCATCACGCCATCGAGCTTTTTCAACGTATCTTCAGCAGCGCGTCGATCGTTGGTTTGCACCATAAAGACCAGACTTGCAGGCAGGTTTGCAGGTGCACCTTGAGGAGCCGGAACTAACGATAATGAATATTCACCCTGCATCCAATTGAGCAAATCTTTCTCTAAATCAAGCCCGATCGTGGTTCTAAGTCCTTGTCTGAGCGCTTCTGGATTCACGAACTGAATCGGATTTGCCGAAACACCTTGAGTGTAATCTTGCCAGAATCGCTGCAAGTTTCCACCCGATGCCATCATTAGCGTGTCTCCCGGTAATCGGGTTGGCATCATTTTGGCATTGTTGCTTGTGTCAAATTTGCGTTGACTGTCGGGTTTTAACCAAGAGACACTTTTGAATTGAATTCCTTCGTTTGCGAGTGTTGCGGTTGCTGCTAATCCTTGATTTTGCTGGAGTTGTGCGAGGGTTTGCGGTGGCACTGGACGGTTCGAGTTCGCAGCAGATGTATTTGCAGCGGCAGGAATGTTTACATACAGTCTAGCGATCGCATCTTCAGATTGAATCTGCGATAAGGCATCTCCAAATCCGGGAGTTTGCGATAAAGACGGGCTACCTTTTACGGTGTCGATCGCTCGTTCGATCGCGCTTGGATTGTTCGCCACCAAAACTTGAGTTGTGTCTAAAACCGCGATCGATGCGCTTTGAGTCGGGGATTCTTGATTTTCCCGAATCTTCACCCCTTTGTAATCGCGCTCAGTCCATTTGCCGTCTTTTGTCGCAGGCGATTGTTCTAGAACTTCTTTCGCTTTGAGCGCATCCGCGATCGGCAAAATCATCACAGTCGGCTGTGGATTCGGAGGAATTGCAGCCTGTCCGGGTGGCGGAACGTTCACCCCCGCTTGAGGTGCCAAAAATGCCATCGTGACTTCTTTTCCGATCCACGGTTGAATGTCCCGCTGAAAATCGAGATTGCGACTTTTGAGAAAGCGATCGCGCAATTGTGCCAAACTTTGGTCGAAAGCCGCTTGCGATCGAGGCGTTCCGAATTCTCTCAATTGCTGCCACTTGCCTGCATCCGTTGAAACTGAGACGACCATCAGCGCATCTTGTGGAATCGCGCTTGCCCCGACTGGCATCACGTTTAACTGCTGTTGGCGAGTCAGTGCCCAAAATGCGATCGATCCTCCGGCGACCAGTGCAGCGGCAGCACCGATCGTGAGGGGTAAAGGCGGTTTTTGCTTCTGAGGTCTGGGTTTGGTCGGGGCGTTCATAAGATGCGACAAGTCGAGGTGTATTGCCGTTGTCACTTTAGCAAAGACTTAGGAATCTGTGACGACTTTTTGAATGTTCAAAAACTCAAACATTCGTAAGAGACAGCGAGGGGTCGATACAACGTATCTCGCTGTTGATAAGGTCGATCGAGTGACGCGATCGCATTCTGCAAGGTTTCAACTTCCATACAAGTTCCCCCGATCGCGCCCGCCATTGTGGTGATATGTTCTTCCATCAATGTGCCGCCAATATCATTACAGCCCCATCGCAAAGCTTCCACGGCTCCAGAGAGTCCTAGTTTGACCCAACTCGGCTGATGATTCGGAATCCAGTTTCCTAAGTAAATTCGAGCAACCGCTGTAAGTAACAATGAATTCGCTAAATCAGGTTGATCTCTTCCAACTCTGCGACGTAAAGGTTTCGGGGCTTCTTGACCGACAAACGGCAGCAAAATAAATTCTGTGATTCCTGTGTATCCGGATTGTTTGGCGGATTGTTGCAGCGATCGTAGTTTTTCTAAATGCCAAATCTGTTGTTCCGGTGTTTCAATATGTCCGGATAGCATTGTGCTAGTTGTGGGAACGCCTTGTTCGTGAACTGTCCGAACAATTTCGATCCAAGTGTCGCTATCGATCTTTTCAGGACAGAGAACTTTGCGAACCTGATCATCTAACACTTCTGCCGCCGTTCCTGGCATCGAATCAACTCCCGCATCTCGCAGCCCGACGACCACTTGGGCAAAGGTTAAATGATCTTCTCGTGCAATAAATTGAACTTCTTGCGGTGAAAAGGCATGAAGGTGTAGCTGAGGAAATTCGGACTTAATCGTATGCACTAATTGCTGATAGTACTTGAGTGAACTGCCATCGATTTTTGCAGTGGGATTCAATCCACCTTGCATACAGATTTCAGTCGCACCTCGTTTTACGGCATCGATCGCTTTCTCCAAAATCTGCGCCCAGTCCAACCAGTAAGCGCCATCGTCTCCATCATCCCGACGAAACGCACAGAAACTACAGTGTTGCTCACAGATATTCGTATAGTTAATATTGCGATTCACCACATAAGTCACAGTCTCTCCAGCTTGTTCTTGCCGGAGTCGATCGCTGACTTCCCGAATTTTCTCAACCTCGTTCGATTTCAGCAGTAAAACCCCTTCTTCAGGAGATAAATCAATTCTCGATCGTGCTTTGTCTAAAATGGCATCAATCATCTCGCAATCCTTCATCTAACGCGCCCAACAAGCGTAAAACGCGATCGGCATCGTCTAAATTTCCAACAATTCGACGCACCGGACGCGGGTACACTTTTATTAGTGTAGGCGTTGCAGAGATTTGATCGGATTCGGCTTGCTCTGGATGTTTGAAAATATCAATCACTTTCAGCGTGTAAGGACTATCTAGTGATTGTTCTAACAGTGCGTGTAAGTTCTGGAGAATTCTGGTCGTTGCAGCACTGTAACCCGACACAAACAATCTCAGCACATAGCCCTGTGGATAAGGAGAAGCAGGTGCGGCAGGTTGCGCGATCGGAGTCGGTTCGTAGCGCATGACTAAATCATGATTTTCCCAAAGCTGCGGAAACTGATGACGGTAAGTTTCGAGAATGATCGGATCACAAATTTCTTGAGAAGGAGCAACCTGCCAAGCGAGATCGCCCGATTCAAAGACCGTATTCAACAGCGATCGATATCGATAGACAGGCGGATAAGCTTCCGCGAACACTCGCACCTGTTGAGATCGCGCATCAAACCATCGATCGAGCGTTGCCGTGTAACAAGGCACTAAAAAATGGGGCGGTTCAGACAGTTCTAGTACATCTTGTAGAGCCGTACACAGATTCAAATGCCATCGCCCTTTCTTGTCCGGATCAATACAGTAAACCAGATCGCCCCCTGGTGTAAAAAGAGCGATGCCCTTAAAGAAAGCAGGAATCGATCGATAAAGATGAGGATTCAATGCGAACGCTCGATCGGGTAACAGATTGCCCTCAGTGTATCGCTGTTTGGCTCAATTCACCATCGAATCAGTTGCGCCTCGGAATTGAAAAACTGCCGCCCAATTCCCTGTGTGATCAAGAGCGTGACCAAAATCGTTGAAAACGCCACCATAAATAAGACAACGATCTGAAATGCGATCGCACGAATCGGCTCGGCTCCCCCCAAAAGTTGACCGCTGAGTAATTCCGGTAGCGTTGCCAATCCAACGATCGACATTGCATTAATCACAGGCAAAACTCCCGCTCGAACGGCATCTTTGCGATATTGTGCGATCGCTTGTTTTGGACTCGCTCCCAAACTCAAATGCGTTTCAATTTCCAACACATTAGAATTGAGCGCACTAAAGAGCCGCTCTCCCGAAATCGTTGCCGCATTGATCGCTTGAGAAAGTACGATCGCGCCCAACGGAATCAAAAATCTCGGCTCATACCAGGTTTGCGGTTGTACGACGATGATTTGAACATAGGCGATCGTGATCATTGTCGTAATCAAAAACGATCCCACAATCCAAGGCAAAATCGGCAACTTCTGGCTAATTCGATTTCGAGTCACGATCGCGCTAATGATCAGCAACACTGCCAGCACAAACAAAATCAGAAACGGACTTTGAGGCGGCGCAAACACGACTGCTAGAACATATCCCACAACAGATAGCTGAACGATCGCCCGCCCCGCTGCCAAAATCAAACTTCCTTCAAGTCCCAATTGTTGCCACGACGCAACCGCGAACGCTGCTAGAACTAGCCCGATCGCCCAAACCGCTTGAATCGCTAAATCCATTGATTGATTTTCCCCTTGCCTGATATCTTTAGATTCAAGATTTGAGAAACCAAACTCAAACCTTCCCGGTCTAAAGGATAAGACCAATCTTTACAGGTGCGTGGTGTAACCGAGTGAATACAATTCCCCCGTTCGATCTGTCCGAGCAATTCAAACTCATTGGCTCCGAAATTAATCAAGCTGTCTTAGAAGTCTTAGCATCCGGTCGATACATTGGCGGAGCCGCGATCGAGAATTTTGAAACTGCATTCGCTCAATACATCGGTTCTGAAATTGCGATCGCCTGCAATTCGGGGACTGATGCCCTTTTCCTCGCTTTCCGCGCCCTTAATATCGGTGCAGGCGACGAAGTAATCACCACACCTTTCACCTTCATCGCCACCGCAGAAACGATTAGCGCGGTCGGTGCTACTCCGGTCTTTATCGATATCAACCCGAAAACCTTTAACCTCGATCTCGATCAACTTGAGTCTGCTATTACTGAACGAACGAAAGCGATCGTTCCGGTTCACTTATTCGGTCAGCCCGTGGACATGACGCGCTTAATGTCGATCGCGAATGCCCACAATCTCTACGTGATCGAAGACTGCGCCCAATCCACCGGAGCAGAATGGTCAGGAAAACGAGTCGGCAGCATCGGACAAATCGGCTGTTTTAGCTTTTACCCGACTAAGAATCTTGGGGCTTGCGGTGATGGTGGCGCAATTACAACCAACGATCCAAAAATTGCCGCGAAGCTGAAAATGCTTAGAGATCACGGACGTTACAGCGGCTACTATCATGAAGAATTGGGCGTAAATAGCCGACTCGATGCGGTTCAAGCGGTCATTCTCCAGATCAAACTGCGCTATCTCGATTCTTGGAATCAACAGCGCACCGAAATCGCCGATCGCTATCATTCCCTTTTGGCTCCGATTCCCGGAATTACTGCCCCCAAGTTCATCGAAGGCGGTCGCAGCGTTTGGAACCAATACACGATTCGAGTCGAACGCGATCGAGACAAACTCAAAACTGATCTACAAGCAAAAGGCGTGAATACTGCCGTTTACTATCCGATCCCCTTGCATTTGCAGCCTGTCTACAAATCGCTAGGGTATCAATCGGGACAACTCCCAGAAAGCGATCGAGCCGCGAATCAAGTCCTATCCCTACCGATGTTTCCCGAACTTTCCCCCGAACAACAAGACCAAGTGATTTACAGTTTGAAAGATTGTCTGGGTTAGATTAAACTCGATGCTCGATCGCCGAAATGCTTATACGTTCTTGTTTTCGGCAAATAACATCGACGGATTTCCGTCCAAAAACTTGTAGTTTTATATACTAGAATGAGATGAAACATAAAGAATAGTAATCATCACAGGGCAGTGAGACAGTCCCAAACTCGATGCAGGCATCGCTCTTGGGTGATTGCGATTCCTTGATCGAGAAAGAGGCAGATAGTACCGTGGCTCGAACTTCCCTTTTCCAATTGAAACGTTACGACTCGACTGCGATCGCCAATCACTACCGCGTCCGTCCTTGGCGAGTCATTTGGCGATCGCTCCGAATCACTTTTCTGTTTGTCGGATTCATTCTGGGTCTGAAATGGGACGATTGGCAGAGAGTCGCAGACCGCAACAAATTCAAACGCGCCACCCAACTCCGCCAAATCTTGACCACGCTCGGTCCCACGTTTATCAAAGTCGGTCAAGCCCTCTCAACCCGTCCCGATTTGATTCGCCGCGATTTTCTCGACGAACTCACCAAACTGCAAGATCAGCTACCTCCCTTTCCAAATGACATCGCCTTTCGCATCATCGAAACTGAACTCGATGCCGAAGTCGATGAAATTTTTGCCAAAATTACCCCAAACCCGATCGCCGCTGCTTCTCTCGGTCAGGTCTACCGCGCCACCCTCAAGAACGGCGAAGAAGTCGCAGTCAAAGTCCAACGCCCGAATCTTCTCCCGACTCTAACGCTCGATCTCTACCTGATGCGTTGGGCAGCGGGTTGGTTAGCTCCTTGGCTTCCTCTAAATCTGGGACACGATTTAACACTCATCGTGGACGAATTCGGAACTAAGTTATTTGAAGAAATCGACTATCTGAACGAAGGACGCAACGCCGAAAAATTCGCCGCCAACTTCCGCAACGATTCTTCTGTGAAAGTGCCGCGAATCCATTGGCAGCAAACTTCACAGCACGTCCTTGTTCTCGAATGGATTAACGGCTATAAATTAACCGATGTCGAAGGGATTCGTGCTGCTGGCAGTGATCCAAACGCTATCATCCGAATCGGAGTCACTTCTGGCTTACGTCAGCTTCTCGAATTCGGTTTCTTCCACGCCGATCCGCATCCTGGAAACCTCTTCGCTGTTCCCACTCCGTCCGGTGGGCAAATGGCTTACATCGATTTCGGCATGATGGATCAACTCGAAGAAGAAGCCAAAGAAACGCTCGTGGATGCGGTCGTTCACTTAATCAACAAAGATTACATCGACCTCGCTCACGACTTCGTGAAACTCGGATTTCTTGCACCCGGTACTGACATTTACCCGATCGTTCCCGCACTCGAAGCCGTTCTCGGTGACATCATGGGCGAAAGCGTCGTTAACTTCAACTTCAAAACGATTACTGATCGCTTTAGCGAGTTAATGTACGAATACCCGTTCCGCGTCCCGGCAAAATTCGCGCTGATTATCCGATCGCTCGTCACTCAAGAAGGTTTAGCCCTCACCCTCGATCCAAACTTCAAGATCGTCGAAATCGCTTATCCCTACGTTGCTCGTCGCTTACTCACTGGTGAATCGCCGCGCCTGCGTCGTCGTTTGATCGATGTTCTGTTCAAAGATGGCAAATTCCAGTGGCATCGCTTAGAGAACATGATTACGATCGCTCGATCGGATTCCAATTTCGATATTCTTCCGACCGCTCAACTCGGCTTACAGTACCTACTTTCCGATGAAGGTCAGTTTCTCCGTCGCCAGTTGTTGATTGCGCTCACCGAAGACGATCGCCTACACACCGAAGAAGTTCAACGCCTCTGGCAACTGGTTAAAGACGACATCAAACCTGCCCGACTCGTCACGGCTGCACTGGGTGCATTTGCAGAACTTTCTCCTGCTGCTGCTTTGATCCCCACGGTTTCTTCTTTGACGGGGATCAAGCTTGAACGGTAGGATATGGGGACAAAGGCATCCCTTAATCCAAATCATCCATCGTGCAATACTTTTTTCCTCAACCTCCTTACTTACTGCTGATTGCTGGACTGTTGGCGAGTATTGCCTCCGGACTCGCATTTGAAGCAGTCTTAAAACAATCCGTAAAAGAGTGGAACGAAAATAAATCGACTCGCAGCCTCGCGAATATGCGCGGACCCTCGCTCTTTACGCCGTTCCTGGGAATGGCAGGCGGCGCATTTTTCTTCCTCGGTGCAGGAGTCGAAATCTTTGGCATTCCCACCGCATTCGCTTATGGCGTTTCTTTGCCTTTAACGATCGGAACAGCATGGCTTGTCTGGTGGCAGTTAGGTAAAATCCTGACTCAAATCGAACAAGGTGGCTCAGCCGCCCTCGATCTTGATTCTTGGGGTTAACATTCAGAAACTTTCTGTAGCCCTGATGATTCACTAAAGTCATCAGGGTTTTATTTTCACTACATTTATAAAGTTTTATTGCGCTGCTTATTTCTTCATTGCTGTAAATCTATCCCAGGATATACTCAGACAAACTTTGTTGTAACGACACATTGCTGAACCTTTGGGAGAAGAAACAATCCGTGGAAGACTATAGCAGTTTAGACCTCGAACAAGAATTGAATCGCCTCACCTGTGCTTTCGCAACCCGAAACGCTGAAATCGGCAAAGCCGTCATCGCTAACTTGAGAAGCCGCCTCACGCTTCGAGAAGTCGCAGGGATGGTGATTGTCAGCTTAGAGCGCTTAATTTGGACAGATCAACTCGCCTTTTGTTGGGCGATCGAGCAAGTGATTCCTGGCTACGTGATGCGAGAAATCCGCCGAATCACCTCTGTCACTATTTACCGCCGTCTGATCAATCGAGGCTACCAACCCGGACATGATTTCAGCATGGATGGTAAAGGACAAGTTCTCCTCAACGAGCAAGCCAAAACCTCGATTTTCGCGGGATAGTCCCCTAAACCGGACTCGATCAAATTACGGTCGAGTCCGATCCACCTTCTTGGGCACCTTATAGAGAGAAATTCCCCTGCTTCTTCTAGCACAAATCCCTCTATGCTGCCGATTGATTTCACTGTCGCAATTCGAGTATTCAACGCCGCAGACCGTCTTCCATCGCTGCTCAACCAATTGCGATCGCAGCAACACACCGCTTCAATTTGTTGGGAAGTGCTGATCGTCGATAACAATAGCACCGACAACACCGCAGAAATTATCCAAAAGTATCAAGCGCAATGGCTCCCATGCTCTGAACTCCGCTGCGTATTAGAGCCACAACAAGGAGCCGTGATTGCTCGTAAACGTGCGATTCAAGAAGCTAAAGGAACGTTCATCGGCTTTCTCGATGACGACAATCTTCCTGCTCTAGATTGGATCGAGAAAGCCTACAAATTTGCACAAAATCACCCTAGAGCGGGCGCATTTGGGAGCCGCATTTTCCCAGATTACGAAGTCGAACCGCCGCAGAACTTCGATCGCATTGCTCACTACATGCCAACAATGCTGCGTAAAGAATCTTTCCAGTACGACACTCACCTTCGAGGAATGCCTGTAGGTGCGGGACTTGTGATTCGCAGACAAGTTTGGCTTGACCACGTGATCGGGACGCAGATCATTCAAGGTCCAGTGGGTCGTGGATTTGTGCTCAAAGGTGAAGAGATCGAAGCTTTGTGGAAAATCAAAGCCGCAAATTGGGAGATTTGGTACAACTCGGAAATGTCGATCGTGCATAAAATTCCCAAGTGGCGGTTAGAAGCAGCCTATTTGCTGAAGTTCTTTAAAGTCATCGGACTGAGCCAGCATCGCTTTAGAATGCTCCGTTATCAACCTTGGCAACGTCCTTTCATGTTTCCTTTGCTGTTTCTCAATGATCTGAAAAAAATTGCATCTCACCAATTTAAGCATCGTCAATCCAGCGATCTGATTACTGCTTGCGAACTGCAATTTTTTATCGGCAGATTGCTGAGTCCGTTTTATATCTGGAGACAATTGTTCGCATCAGGAAACCAATCAAATTAATTTAAGTTTCAGCGGGATTCTTTGACGAACTCGGCAGGCGATTCCCAGGCAAGATCAAATTAAAGCGACATTTTATCTAAGTAAAGCTTGACGTTTTTTCTCAATTAGCCTATCTTCTCTATTGAGAAGAAGTTTCAACAGTAACCTTCTCAATCATTAAAAAACCTCTTCCCTTTGTTTCAGAGAAGAGGAAATTTGTTTTGAAAAACTTGATGTCTTTCTAAGGAGAAGCTCACGTCATAGAAATCTAGAATTCACTTAAATCTTGAGGCTATCAGGCGCGAGGAAGTGACCAATGTGGAACGCCCGATCTTCGGTTGCCAGCAGAATTTTTTCGAGCAAATATCGGGTCGCTCGATCGCCTAAACTTTCTGCTTGCGATGCTTGCTGGCGCAGCAATTTGATCACGGCTTGTTCGCCTACTAAGTCATGTTCCAACATCGATCGACAACTGTAAGCCCCATCCGGTTCCGGAGCAAAACAGCACAACTCAGCCAGCTTAGAAAAGCTTGCAACCGGAACGCCACCTAATCCTTCTAATCGCTCACCGATTTCATGAACATGTTCCTGCACCGCTGTGTAACTCTCCTGGAAAAATTCATGCAAAGAGTAAAATTCCGCCCCTTCAACCACAAAATGATGCTTTTGATACTGCAAATATAGTGCTTGAAAACTAGCCAGCAGCGCATTTAATCCTTCACAAACTGGTTCAGTAACGTTGTGTTCTAGAGCAATCGGATTGTCCACAATCTGACCAAAAGGACGCATCAGAACATTAGTGTTAGCCATTCTCTTCTCCTGATCACTGAAAGTACTTGGTGTAACACTTGAAACGGGAAAACTCTTCAACTACGAGAGCGATCCTGCTCAATTCATTCGCTTCTTACTCACTCACGATTGACTCATATTTTCCACTAGAAATCAAGATTTGACCGAGTTTTTTTAATCTCTTTATTCACACTAACTGAGAATTTATTTTGTTTTATTTGTGTTAGTAAATGCCATCTTTATTTATGATTTAGCTCCTAAGAAATCGGACTGCACAACTCTGTAATGAAATGCCCTAATTGTGGTTCTACTCATATTAATAAAAATGGTCATAGCCGAGGTAAGCAAAATTACCGCTGTAAAGCTTGTGGTCGCCAGTTCGTCGAATCGCGCTCCAATCGCGGTTATTCAGAAGATGCGAAACAAATATGCTTAAAGATGTATCGTGATGGGATCGGATTTAGAGCGATCGAACGTGCAACCGGAATCAGTCACAACACCATTATCAATTGGGTAAAGCAATCTGAATCTGAATCAAATGATGCTGCCGAAATTGAAGATCATCCTGACGAATCTGTGCAACCTTCAGCAACTACAAACGACTCGAATCAAACTTATTGAAAAACTTTCTTCATTGGAACATCGGCATGAATTTCGATCCCACATCCGCCCCGATTCAACTCACCATTCACACCGGACATCGCTGGCAAATTTATCGTCGTCTCTGTGAACTGGGAATTTCTTGTACTTGTGCCGCCTATCAACCGCTGACCGTTCAGATTAACAGCCCGATCGCGTTTATCCAATTCTGGAGCGTGATGCGGCAAGCCACGATTCCACGTCAAATCCTTGCTGAAACTCTAGAACGCTGCTGGAAATACCACTCCTAGACCTTTCCTAACATCGCTAAAACTCGCTTCAGTTCCAGTAAGAAAATGGCTAGGGTTGCTTTTCCTTGTGGCAACACCACGACTTGACTAGCAATGCTGAGCGGATGACCTTGACGATATGGAGCAGGTAGCTGTCGAATTGTTGCCACCTCCACTTCGATCAAATCCGGTGGTGCATCGACTCGAATCGCACAAAGTTCTGTACCGACTTTTGCAGCGACTAGAAATTCGCTTTCGGGTGTGTTCTGTCCTGGATTGAGACTGAGTTGCGATCGCAGATTCAAGACTGAAATCATCTGCTGCCCTAGAGGAAGCAATTCAAGCACATCTGAAGTTGGTACTCTGAATTCATCTGGACAGTTCACGACGCGCAGAATTTGATCAATGGGTAAGCCCAATCGATAGCCTGCGATCGTAAACACAATCAATCGAACGATGTCTTTCTGAGTTGAAGTCTGAGATCGATTTATGACTGAATTCATCGTGCCACCTTTCCTTCAATCAACTGATTCACAAACTCAACTAACTCAGTTTGGTCAAATGGCTTTGTGAGATATGCCGCTGCTCCTAATTGTTTTGCTAACTGCTGATGCTTTTCATTGCTACGAGAAGTCAACATAATGACGGGAACTTGAGCGAGTTGGGCTTCTTGCTCATACCGCGTCAGAAATTCAAATCCATTCAAGCGTGGCATTTCAACATCGCAAGTAATCAACTCAATCTCAGGATGTTGCTGCAACTGTTCGATCGCATCTAATCCATCTTTTGCTTGAATTACTTGATAGCCAGCACTGTCTAACGCCGCTGACACCACTTGCCGGACTGTCATTGAATCATCAATCACGAGAATCGTTCGAGTCGATCGAGCAACTGACTGTGGAGCAACAGGCGCAACGCGGGACCTGGTACGATTCTGTTCGATCAGCGCCACGAGATCAATCGCCAACAGCGATCGACCATTTCCCAAGACGCTACAGCCATACACATAGCTTGGAGGCGCGATCGCGCTTCCCACGGGTCGCAATACTAACTCCTGTTCATTCAAAACGCGATCGACTTCAATTCCAATCCAGCCTTTCTGATGTTTGAGAATCAGAATCGATGAAGTCAAAGTCGGAACAGTTTCAAACTCCTCAGTAGCGTTTCCTGTCGATTGCATTCCCGCTAACCAATTTGTATGGGTGATTGCCTGAGGGAGCGAATGAATAGAAACGGTGTGCTCTTCGCCTTCAAAGTGCCAGCGTAACATCCGTTGATTACCCAACTGTTCAATTTCTGTCGCATTCGGTGACACAATTCGAGTCACTTCCTCGGAAATCACACCATAGATTGCTTGACCTGCTTGACACAGTAGCAATCGCGCACTAATCAAGGTCAGCGGTAATTGCATCGAGAACGTTGTTCCTTGATTTGGAACAGAGGTGACAGCTACATTACCTTGAATCGCTCTCATTTGCGATCGCACTACATCCAGCCCAATCCCTCGACCGGATAGATCGGTTACACCCTGAGCAGTCGAGAATCCCGGCTCAAACAACAAACTGAACAATTCAGCTTCATTAAAATGCTCGACTTGATTCGATGCTAATCGCTGTTGTTCAAATCCCTGTTGGCAGATTGCTTGTAAATCTAAACCTCGCCCATCGTCGCTCACTTCAACAAATGTCCGATTTCCTTGTTGATAAGCACGAATTTCGATTTCACCGATCGGCTTTCCTTGTCTTTGTCGATCGACATCCGATTCAATCCCATGGTCAAACGCATTGCGAACTAAATGCAGCAATGGTTGATAAAGCTTCTCAGCCAATGCTTTATCAACCATCACTTGAGTTCCAACTAGCTTTAGGTTGACTGTCTTACCATGCGTTTCGCTGAGTTGTTGAATGACCGCTGGAAGTCGATTCAGAATTGCTCCAATCGGCATCATCCGAACCGTCATCAAGTCATCCCGCAGATTCGTCAAAAGTCTTCCCTGCTTTCCTCGTGCCAATCGGGACTCTCGCGCCAAGAAGTCGATCGCTTCTGCTGATGTCTCCAGTTGTTCAGCTCCCGTTAACGCGGTTTGCAATAACAGGTGAAGTTCATTGTATCGATCGAGTTCGAGTGAATCAAACCGCTGCTTGATCTTGCTTGCCGCTGTCAAAGACTGAGTTTGATTTGCCAAGCGTTCTGGAGCAAAAAAAGCCCAATCTCGCAGTTGTGTCAAAACTTGCTGATGATGATTCAATCGATCGAGCAATTCCCTCAACATGACTTGAAGCCGTTCGTCTTGCAGTAATTGCTGGTTTTGGTGAATTAGCAATTCGCTGGTAGTAAAGTTCAGCGATTCTAAATGTGCTAGATTAACCCGAACTGTATCTTGAACGGTCAGCTTTTGAGAAGCGACGTGCGCCGATTCGATCTGAGGGGTTGGACTCGATGAATCAGCCTGAGAAACTGACCCATTCCATCGCTCAAATTCTAAGTCTGTACCCTTCGATAATCCTTCTCCAAGTGCCTCAAACTGAGTCGCTAACGCTTCAAGTTCAGAATCAACGATAAATGGATCATTGACCTCCAGAACAGGTTGAGCGGGGGTAATTGCTGGAAGTTTGGCAGGAGATGCGATCGCTGAACGCTGAAAGAATCCCTTTAATCGCGCCCAAGTACTCTGCTTTCCTGAAGACTCCACTCGATGCGATTTTTGCAATCCTGCGAGTTGTTTGAGCACTGCTGAAACTTCACCCCCCAAATCACGATCCCCTTCCAGCACTGCAATTTGTCCTTGACGAAAATCTGCAAGTGCAGCTTGAGCAATTTCAACCGCTCGATCTGGATTGCGTTTGAGAGCAGTCATCGCTGTTTGAGCGATCGCACCAAATCCACTCAAGTTCAGCGACTCTGCCAATCCTAAGAATACTTCTGCTTGAGTTTCTAGCGTTTGAGCGATCGTAGTCGAATTTCCTTCTGAAATCAGGATCGCTAACTGTTCTAACCGCTCCCGCACTCCCGTCTCAAACAGCGATTGAACGATATCAAACCCTAATTCCGCTGAGGTTGGCAGTGCAGCATTTGTATCAAAATGTTTACCGAGCTTGTTCCGAATCTTAGAAAAGATCGCTTCAGATCGATTCAACAATTCTGCATCCTGACATGCGACTCCTGCGATCGCAGTTGTCAACGGTAATCTTAAACAGTCGTATCCTTCATACAGCAACGCCTCTAGCTCTGAATCAACTTCGACTTCAGGCTTATAGAGCGCCTTAAACACATCCTCAAACGAATGTGCGATCGATTTCATGCTTTCAAAGCCCACACTGGCGGCGGCTCCTTTGAGTGTATGAGCAGCACGCATTAATTCATGGACTTTCGCAGCGGAACGATCTTGACGAAGCAAGAACAGATTTTGCTCGATCGATTGCAGTAAATCTTGGGCTTCCGTCAGAAAGTATGAGTAAGTTTGTTCACGGAGTTGAGGGTCAGAAACCATAGGGAACTCAGAGGGCTAGATTTGGGCAGAAGATGCGATCAAAGTTAAGTTCCAGAAATTCCAGAACTTAACCTTAAATTCCCTAACTCACTTTGAACTGTCCAACACTGGTTTGCAGGTGTTGTGCGGTGGTCAGCAATTCTTGGAACGAAGCAGAAATTTGACCTGACTGAGCTGAGTTTTTATTCGCTAAGGTTGCTACATCGGTCATGGCTTGCGTCACCAGTTTGGATTGCTGAGTCTGCGCTAAGGTTGCCTGAGTAATCCCATGAACTAACTGACTAATTTGTGAAGTCGCAGTCATGATCTCAGTCAACTGCTGGCGAGTGTCATTGACCAATCCAGTCCCGCTCACGACTTGCTGAATTCCAGTATCCATTGCGGTCGCGACTGCACTCGTTTCCGATTGAATTTCTTGTGCCAGCTTTTCAATCTCACGAGTCGCCTCAGCGGATTGTCTTGCAAGCGATCGTACTTCATCTGCAACCACTGTAAATCCGCGTCCATACTCTCCAGCACGCGTCGCCTCGATCGAAGCATTCAGCGCCAACAATTGAGTCTGAGTGGTGAAACTGCTAATCAAACTCACGACTTTCGAGATCTTCTGAGACGATTCACTCAGTCGCTTAATTTTCTTACTGGTTTCCGCCACCGTTTCTCGGATCGCTAGAATTCCATCTACAGTCCGGTTCATCGCGGCATCACCTGATCGAACCGTGTGGTTTGCTTGTTGTAGTGCAGTTTCGACCTGACGAGCATTTGCTGCTACTGCTTGAGTCGAACTAATCATTGCTTGAAGCTGATCTAAAGCACGAGTCACTTCCTGTAGTTGCTGTTCAGCTTGCTGAGTCAGCTTCATGATCGCACCACTACTGCTTCGAGAAGTACTTGTCACTTTCGTTGCGGAAGTTTGTACCTGAGTCACAATCTTTCGCAAGCTCTGAATTGTGTTGTTGTAAGCATCAGCGATCGTGCCGACTTCATTTTCAACGACTGGAACTCGAACCGTTAAATCTCCTGAGAATACAGGCTTGATCGCTCCTAGTAATTGAATCACCTGCATTTGCAATTGTTCTTTTGCAGTCTTTTCACGTTGAGCAGCTTGCATCAATTGTTCAGACTGCGTTTTGAGTTTTTCTAGCGAGTCTACTTGTTCGAGCGCGACTCCAAGCTGTCCCGCAATCTGATTGAGCAAGACAACATCCGCTTCTTCCCAATGGCGAGTCTCGCCGTTCTGATAAACTGCGAGAATTCCCCAAAGTTCTTGACTTTTGAAGACAGGAACAAGGACATAAGCTCTCGCCTCAAACTTCTCTAAAAGCTCAATGTGGCAAGGATCGTGACTTGCATTGTAGATATCACTAATCGCTAAGCTTTCCCGGTTGCGGTAGCGTCCCCCTTGAGTCTCACGCAGGTAGGTATCTTTTACGTTGGTTCCGACTTCAGTTCCGACCAGCTTGCCCCAGCCACTCGCAACCGATTCGTAAATGAAATCACCGCTCCAGTCTGGATTGAAGCGGTAGATTGCCGCGCGATCGACTTTTATGAGTTGGCGAATATCTTGAGTTGTCACTTGGAAGATTGAACTGATATCTGAAGATTGGCGCATAATGTCGATCGAGTGCCGAATACGATCGCTGACTTTTGTTAAAATCTTTTCCCGCTCTGCTTGCCGCTGAATCTGCGACAGATATTCCGATTGCTGAATTGCGACTCCTAACTGGGCACCGAGTTGAGTCAGCACATTTACTTCAGATTCTTCCCAGTGACGCGAACCACTGTTCTGATAAGCTCCCATCAAGCCCCAAAGCTTCTGTCCTGAAAAGATTGGCACAATCAAATATGCCTTGACTTGAAACTGTTCTAGCATCTCAATGTGGCACGGTAAATGACCCACGTTGTAGATATCATCGACCACGAAACTTTCGTTGTTCCGATATCGTCCGCCTTGAGTTTCTTGCAGATGGGTATCATCCCAAGCCGTGTGAACAGCAGCCTCCACTAACCGCGACCAACCCGGTGCAACTGATTCTGAAACGAATGAGCCACCCCAATCCTCATTGAAGCGATAGATAGCAATGCGATCGACCTGCAAACATTGTCGAATCTGCTGCGTAGTTTGTCCGAAAATCGTTTCAATGTCATCAAACTGGCGAATTCGCTCCAGTACCGACTTATTCACCTGATCGATCACGCGAATAAAGTTGCGTTCTCGTGCTGCCGATTTTGCCAATTGTTCGGTCTGAGTTTCAACCTGCTTCAGATACTCCGCCTGCTGAATAGCGACCCCAAGCTGAGTTCCGATTTGAATCATCAAAGTAATTTCAGACTCTTCCCAGTGCCGCACCCCAGAATTTTGATAGGCTGCCAACAATCCCCACAGCTTCTCACCCTGCATAATGGGAACGATGATGTAGGCTCTAGCTTGGTAATGTTCTAGGACATTGAGGTAGCAGGGTGAAAATCCCGCCTTGTAGATGTCTGCAACGGCTCTAAAGTTCGCCCCTTTCGTGTAGGCTCCGCCCTGAGTTTGCTGGAGGTAAGTATCGATCGATTTCGCTTTCCCGATCGTTTTGATGTCGCAATCGCTAGCATTCTCCTTGAATGAAGCATTCTGAAGTTGTTCTTCCATCAGCGAAATCCAGCCTGGTGTAACGGATTCTGAGACGAATTCACCACTCCAATCTGGGTTAAATCGATAGACCCCCACGCGATCAGTGCTTAAGAACTGCCGCACCTCTTGAGTTGCCGTCTTGAAGATAGTATTGAGGTCGAGTGATGTGCGTATCTTATCAACCACTCGCGCTGCTGCCCGTTCTCGTTCCGCGACTTTTGAGAGTTGCTCGGTTTGCGATCGCACTTGCTGCAAGTTTTCAGCCTGCTGAATCGCGACTCCTAGCTGTGTTCCAAGCCGTGTCATGAGTGCAACCTCGGCATCCTGCCAACAACGGGGACCCGAATTCTGGTACGCCGCCAGCAATCCCCAAAGTTTCTGGTTTCGCAGAATCGGAACAATCACATAAGCTCTCGCTTGATAACGCTCCAGCATTTCGACGTAACACGGCGAGAAGCCAGCTTCGTAGATATCGCTCACTGTACGGAAAGCTGTTCCTTGCGCGAGTTTGCCACCTTGGGTCTGCTGAAGATAGGTATCAGTTAACCGCGTTGATCCATTCCCGAAGGTTTTCGCACTACATTCAATAACGTTTTGCTTCAAGACGGGATTGTCGAGTTGCTCTTGAAGTAGCGAACTCCAACCAGGCGCGATCGCTTCCGCCACAAATTCCCCGCTCCAATCTTCTTCAAAGCGATAAATACTAACTCGATCGGCTCTCAATAACTGTCGGATTTCTTGAGTTGTGGTGCGGAAAACAGTCTCAATATCGAGCGATCGACGAATGCGATCGATCACTTTGAAAATCGCCCGTTCTGCTTCATCTTGCTGAGCCAACTTGGTCGAGAACTCCGACTGCTGTAGATTGATCGTTAGTTCTAAACACAGTTGATGCAGGAGATTAATTTCAACTTCTTGCCAGAGTCGGGTACGAGAGCATTGGTGCACGACGAGTAAGCCCCATGCTTGACCAGAGACGCGAATTGGTAGGCTCAGACTGGCTTTTACTTGAAGTTGTTCGAGAAGCTGATGTTGGTATGGCATCAAATCGACGCGATTCACATCTTCGATCACGACAACTTGTTGCTTCACATAGTCTTCGGGTTGATCGAAACAAAAGCAAGTGACAGCAGGTGATTCACCTAAAGCGGGAGTCCATCCCCGTTGGAGCGATTCAGCCACGATCGAGCCAGTGTCTTGTGATCCGAATCGGTAAATAATTGCTCGATCGACTTGCAATGTTTCGCGAGCAATCTTGACGAACACTTTTAGCAACGTATCGAGATCGGGCATTTGGCGCATTTGAGCCGCGATCGCGCTGAGTTGTTTGCGTTGATAGCGGAGTTCCCTCGATGCGCCTTGCTGATTCGATTTCTTTGGCTGATTTGCAGCAAACTCAGCCACTTGACGAAAGAGGTTTTGAACGTTTGGCTTGTCTAAAAGTCCGGCACGTTTGAGTTCTGATTTTAATCCAGTGAGAGCCGTTACGACTTGCTGGATTTCTCGCCCAGTGTCCTCTAATTCCGGTCGGCTAGAACCGTTCTCTGTCGGTTCTTGAAAGTCGATCGTAGAATCCATTCCGTTTGGTTCGACAGGGGTCTCTGAGAGAAAAGCAGTAAATTCTTCAAGGGTGGGTTCTGCGGAAAACATAGAGGACATATCAAGAGTGGGTTCAGTACGACGCGATGCGGACATGAGCAGTCTCCAGGAGGCTAGGAAAAATTAAAGGGAATTCAAATGATGAACGTGTAAAGCTGGGTCTTGCAGAATCGCGGCACCACTTAAGACAACGCTGCGATCGTGCGTAAAATATCCTTTGATAAATGGAGAAATGGATTGAGGAAACAAATCAGGAGAGGGGATCACCAAGTTATCTAGGTTGTACTCCTCAATTTCGTCAATTTCTCGAACGATAAGACCAAGGGATTTTCGACCGGATTGAATCACGATCGCGCTGAGGGTGGTAACTCGGTCAGCTTGTTGAGCGATCGCTTTAAAGCCTAACTGTTGAGATAAATCCACCAGCCAAAGTGCTTCACCTCGCCAGTTCGACATGCCTAAAATACAGGCGCTCATCTGTGGAACAGGCAAAATGTCCAAGATGTGAAGCGTCTGTACTGCTGCAATTTCTTCGACTGGAAGCAGCATCGATTGAGTTGAATCAATCTGGAACCGGAGAAATTTTTGCAGTGGCTCGATCGCAGCAGGTGGATTTAGCAATGATTCCAAACTGGTAATCGAAGCAGTTGACAGGGGCGATGTCGAGAATTCAGCAAACATCGTTAGATCACCATGAGTTGACGAATCGTACTCAGGAGGGCAGTCGGATCAACAGGCTTGGGAAGATAAGCGTTTGCACCTAATAGATTGCCCCACATCATGTCGACATCAGTGTCTTTGGTTGAGCAGATGACGACGGGAATTTGGTTTGTTTTAGGATCAGCTTTCAGTTCGCGGCAGAGTTCAAACCCGCTTTGACCGGGCAAAATCACGTCCAGCACGATTAAGTCAGGGATTTGAACCATCAGTTTCGTTTGCGCTTCTTCGCCACTTTGGGCACTCACCACAGTTAAGCCTGCTTTTTGTAGATAGCTTGTGAGAAGCTGCATTTCGGTCATACTATCTTCGACGACCAGAACCGTTTTCATACATTCCTCCGAGTTTGAGATTGAGGGATTGTCACCGTTCAATCGTGAATGGGCAGTACTTTTCGTGCGACAGCTAATACACGATCGGCATCAACGGGTTTGGCTAGAAATCCCGAAGAGCCGACGAATTTCGCCCGAACCCGATCTATGATTCCGTCGTTACTCGTCAAAATAACAATCGGGGTGTTCTTGAAGACGGACACTCGACGAATTTGAGCACAAATTTCGTAGCCATTGGCGATCGGCATGACGAGATCGAGAAAGATCAATCCCGGTTTTTTCTCTAGCAGAGTAGGTAATGCCTGAATCGAATCTTGAATGCCTATGAACTGATAGCCTGCTTCGGTGACAATGCGCTCCATAATTTGGCATTCCCGCACGCTGTCATCAATGCAGGCTATCAGAGGCGCATTGTTTGAACCTGCGATCGGGGAAGAGGACACAATGCCGAAGCGAGTTGTGCCGGAGTTGGGAACGCTGGAGCGCGCTGATCCAGAGGTTGGCACCTCTTCTGAGCGCACTCCTAGAGGCGTGAGATCGGGAATTTTAGTCAGTGCAACGAGTCCCTTTCGATAGAGCGGCACGAGAACGCGGGTCAGTTGGAGTAAGTCTTGCTTCATCAGCATCGCGAGGTCGCGCAGCGTTCTCCGACCGTCTACGAGCGAGACGAGCATTTTATAAACTTTTTCTGGGGCGTGTTCTTGGAGTTGTTCGGGATGGCGAAGGACGGGTGCAAGGTTGGGAGAATGATCGGCAAGTCCCAGCGATCGCCAAGTATTCCACTGTTGTTGAACTTCGCTCAGAAGTTGCTCGGCATTGAGTAGTGCCAGCGATGCCTCTAACAGGTCGTCAGCATCGGATTTGAACGTGACGGGACGGGTTTCTTCTTGCTGGATAATGTCAAACAGCACATCGACAACCGTACTGCGAATGACCGCGACGGCTTGTTCTGGACTGATTTGTTGCCGTTTGACCAAGACTGCAAGTGCATGATAGTCATGACAAGGAGTATCGGTTGCTGGAAGTGCAATTGCGCCCGGATTCAATTGAGGACAGTGCTGAGTCAGATAACGATGCCAGCGGCGACGAGGATGCGGTCCACCTGTTGCCCAGATGAGCCGACCCATGTAGAGGTATAAGCTCCAGTGCTGTCCGCTGGTGAAGACATCTAACCGTCCGCTAAAGTGCATCCGGCTACGAATGCCCAGCAAACCGCTCGGAGAATCGGTTGAAGAATCATCAACTAACATGCCTATTTTTCCTAGATTTAGGCTTTTATGACTTGCCCAAGAATTTTCTAGGTCTATTTTTCCCAATGGTCAAAATAAAGCTCACTTTAAATTTGGGAAAAATAGAGTGAGATCGTTTGAAAAATCGGCAATGTAGATGTTGAAGCGATCGTAAGTTGTAGCGATCGTAAAAATGGGCTAGGGTGTGTTTCAAAATCTCTCGCTTCGTTCACTTCCGCCCCGGAATGAAATTCGGGGCTATCGGTGCGAAGTCCTTTGAAAAGGACTCAAGAGACTCAAATTGGCTGTTAGTCCCCTTCAGTGGACTCCGTTGCTCACTCGCCCCGGAATGGAATTCGGGGCGAGTGAGCAACGGAGTGAAAAGCCTTTAAAACACGCCCTAGTGGGCGGCAGACATGCCAGAAGCTTTTACTTTTTTGATGAATAGAACGGCAATTCCACTGATTAAAAGCGCGATCGCAATGAAATAGAAGCAATCGTTGAATGCTTGAATGTATGCTTGCTGTCGGACTCGATTCGCGATCAATAAAATCGCCTGGTTTTGTGCTGTGGCTAAATCTGAACCGCGACTAACAAAATACTGTGTCGCTTGATTGATCGCTTCTTGAGCAGCGGGATTGTAAGGTGAAACGGATTCACCGAGTCGATTTGAGTGGAATTGTTCGCGTTGAGTCAGGAGTGTTGCGACAGCAGCAATTCCGAATGAGCCTCCTAAGTTTCGCATCATATTGAAGAGTCCTGATGCGGAACCTGCTTGTGCAGAGGGCAATCCAGCGGTTGCAACGGTGGAGAGGGGAACCATGATCAGCGGCTGTCCCATTGCTCTTACAAGTTGTGACCAGCGTAATTGATCGATACCAGAATCAATCGTTAAGTGGGAATTCATAAAGCAGCTTGTCGAGAACAAAACGACTCCGATGGCAATTAGCAATCGAACATCAATTTTTTGCATTAATTTCGGCACAAAGGGAATCACAAGCAACTGGGGAAATCCAACCCACATCAAAACTTCCCCGATTTGCATCGCGGTATAGCCTTGAATTTGTCCTAAGTAGAGCGGCAAAATGTAAACCGAGCCGTAGAGTCCTAAGCCTAGACTGACATTGATAATGCTGGCTAAACCAAAATTGCGCTCTTTGAGCAGGCGTAAGTTAATAAATGGGCGTTTGCGGATGAGTTCGATCGTGAAAAAGATCGACAAGAAAATCACCGCTAAAACCGAGAGTCGTAAAATTAAATTTGAGCTAAACCAGTCTTTGCGACTCCCTTCTTCTAAAACGACTTGCAGCGATCCAAGCCCGATCGCCATTGCGACGATTCCGCCCCAGTCGCCTTGTTTGAGTAGGTTGAGCTGCATCGGTTTTGGATCGATCGCATACCAAACCGCAGCAATTAACAATAATCCTGGAATGAGATTGATATAGAAAACATAATGCCAACTGAAATTTTCAGTCAACCATCCGCCAAACGTTGGACCGATCGAAGGCGCAAACGTCGCAGTGATTCCAAACAATGCCATTCCAATCGGTTGTTTTGATGGGGGCAGTGTTGTGAGTAGCACTGTGAACGCCATCGGAATGAGAATTCCTCCGGTGAATCCTTGAAAGGCTCGCGCAACGATCATCGAAGGGAGATTCCACGCGAATGCACACGCGATCGAGAAACACACGAACAACGTCGCATTGACTAATAAATATCGCCGTACGGAAAATACTTGTGACAGCCATCCGGTTAATGGAATTACAATAATTTCTGCAACCAAATAAGAAGTCGAGATCCAAGAGCCTTCTTCTAACGTTGCGCCCAATGCAGCTTGGATATCTCGAAGAGATGAATTCGTGATTTGAATATCCAACACTGCCATGAATGCACCAAGAACGGTTCCGAAAACACCGATCCAGGTTTTGAGAGAAACGCGATCGCGATTTGTAGCGATAGTAGTCACAAGCACCTCCACTAAGGATGAGGCTGATAAGGATGAGGAGATTGAAGAATACCAAGTCGGGCATAAATTGGAATCACCAATTGCCGGAGTGCAGGTAACTGACGACCGAAGAAGAGCGATCCCGCAATACAAATTACACCGCCAACCATGAGGGTATTAGGAGCACCGATTTGATTCGCTAAACTTCCTGCGATGAGATTGCCAAACGTGACCATGCTCGTGAAGGCAAGTGCATATAGACTCATGACGCGACCCCGTTTATCTTCATCTACGATCGTTTGTAGAATCGTATTTCCTGAAGTCGATTGCAGAATTAAACTTGCACCTGCGAAAAACATCGCGATTAGTGATAACCAGAGCATTCGGGACTGTGAGAAAACGATAATGGCAGTTCCAAATCCAGCGGGAGCGATCGCCATAATTTTCCCTAGTCCAACGACACTTCGACGCGATCCAAGATAAAGCGCAGAACAGAGGGCACCCAGTCCAGAAGCCGCCATCAGAAATCCGAGTGTTTCGGCTCCACCTTTTAAGTACTGTGTTGCAAAGACTGGAGCCAATACCATGTAGGGCATTCCAACAAAACTGACTAAGCCAATTAACAAGAGAATCGCTCGAATCGGTGGAAATCCAAACGAGTAAGCGAGTCCTTCTCGCAATTGTGCGAGTACGCCTGAGTGTGATGCTTTAGTCGAAATAATTCTAGGTTTGAGCCGCATAGCAAACAAGCCTAAAAGCACAGCAAAATAGCTCACTGTATCGATCGCAAAACAAGCCGTCGTTCCCACTGCTGCCACGAGCAATCCTGCGATCGCAGGTCCGACTAATCTCGCGCTATTAAAAATCGAAGAGTTCAGCGCGATCGCATTTCCCAGATCTTCGCGCTTCTCGACCAATTCCACCACAAACGATTGACGTGTCGGCATATCGACCGCATTCACGCAACCCTGAAACACACTCAGAGCAATAATGTGCCAAATTTCGATCGTACCTGTGAACGCCAGAATCGTTAAAGCCAGCGATTGCAGCATTGACAACACTTGAGTTGCAATCAGCGTATTCCGACGATTCCAGCGATCGACTAATACCCCTGCAAACGGACTGAGAATAAAGTTTGGAGCCTGTTGAGCAAAACCAACAACACCCAACATCAATGCAGAATTAGTCAAGTGATAAACCAGCCAAATCACCGCTGTTTGTGTCATCCAAGTTCCGATCAACGATAAGCCTTGCCCTGAAAAAAACAGGCGGTAATTGCGTGATCGTAAAGAGCGGAAGACAGCAAGCGATCGAAATGGCATCATCAACCCTCTAGACAGAATCTTCAGTATACGAACCCGTTTTTTGCTCGTGTACTGTCTAGAGAAAGAAGTCCCCCTCTGAACTGCCATCAGAGAGGGAAAATCGACAGAGTGAAAACGGAAGTTAGAAACTAAACTGCGTCCGGACGTTGCCGACAAAAACAGTTGGATTGCTATCGAAGTTATTCGGGTTAAAGATCGCGTAGAACGAAGGCACGATCGCTAAATTACGATTCACCGGATAGAAGTAAGAAGCTTCTAACTCGTACTGCGTTCCACCATCACCATTACCTGACAGCAGAAATTGACGACCGCTGAGGTACTGGTGAGGCACCAAGAACGAAAGTACACCTAGCGCCCCTTTCTTACCCAAGTCAGGGAAGCCAAGACCAAACTGGAACGACTGAACACGAACGCTACCTTCTGCCCGGATCGGACTGACCGGATTGATTTCGGTACGACCGTAAGAGTATCGCCCAAACACCCCAAATTTCGGCGTGATCAACCAATCAAAGTTTGCCACGATCGCATCTGCGGTCGAATCGCGCAATCTGCCCCCAAAGCCGTCATCGAGATAACCGTAAGGAACAGGTTCACCTACACCACCACCGATAAAGCCGTTGTAGGGGAACAGATTCGATCGTGTATACAAGAAACGGAAGTTGAACGCGGAACTGGGAGAATAAGCAAGCTCAGCACTGATTGTGTTGGTGCTGCGGAAAAGTCCGCGTGAGGGATTGCTTGAAGTGTTGAAGCCTGCTGCGGGGTTCAAGAATTCGGTGTTTTCTGCCAAATATGCCCCAGTAAGACGGAATTGCGGGGTGATGTTCCAGATCACAACAGCACCAGAACCGCGATCGACCGCATTCACAAGGGTACTACCGCTAGAGTTAAAGCTGCTTGCTCCGGTTAAGAAGAAGGTGAAGCGGTTTTGATCAAAATAGCGGTAGAAGTTGAGACGTGGACCAAATGCTACTCGCACCGAGTCATTGAGCGGAAATGAGTAGAACAGTTCACGCACCGCAAGCGAACCCGTCGTCACCACACCTGTTTGATCAGTGATTGGTACACCCCAGCTGTTAAAGAACCCTGAAGAAACAAGCTCATTTGCAGGAGAGTTACCGTTTCCAGAAACCAACTGTGTGACTAACTGATCTCTTCCAGTGAACGAAGTCGTCAAGTTGAGAAATGTATAGTAGCTGAAGGTGACACTTGGCGTTCTAGTCCGTGCCACTCGTGTTGGCACTCCACCAACTCGTGTAGGAGGAATAAATGCGCTGCTTCCGCCTGCTGCCAGACTCCGCTCGGTTGTAATATCACCCGATGGAAACGCTCCAGTTAAGTTAAACCAAACGTTTCCGGTTAGTTTTGTCGTTGTTGAGAATTGCTGCCTTTCTAGCGTGGTTGCTCTAGCTTCAAGCGTATCGACCCGTCCGCGTAACGTTGCTAACTCGGCTGCAAATTCTTCTTGAAGTTTTTGCAGTGCGGTTAAATCTTCTTTCTTAATGAGATCAGCCGTCGAAGCTGCGATGAGTTCGTTGACGCGATCGAGACACGCATTTAACCCTGCTGCAAATTCAAACCGGGTGAGAGCACGATTTCCCCGATAGGTACGATCGGGATAACCCGCAATACAGCCATAGCGCTCGACCAAGGATTGCAGTGCTTGAAATGCCCAATCGGTGGGTCTGACATCAGAAAGCTGCGACACCGAAGTCACTTGGCTCATTCCAGGAGTGACGGGCTTTTTCGCTTCAGATGCGCTCAATTCTGAAACAGACATCACCCGCTGCATTCCGCTTGCAGGCTTAACCGGGGTTGAATCTGACAGCGATGTCACAGATTCAATCGGATTCGGCTCAGCGGCTTTCGGACTTTCTTTAATTTTTGTCGCGTCTAGCGATCCGATCGAGACACTTCCTTGCTGCAGGTCGATCATCGGTTCCGCTACTGCAACCGACACCAGCCCAAAACTTGCCGCCAATGCAGCAGCAGGGGCTAACCATAGCCGCTTACTCATAACTTCCATTCACTCCTCTTCACACCGGAGCGTATCCGGTATACGAAAACTCTCTCAACTAATACAGTGGGAATTCTGGAATGTTCTGTAGTTTGGTATACAATCTACTTCTTGAGATAGATGCGATCGCTAAAACGTTTCCGAATTTTCAGAGGGTTCGAGAGAGTGCTGATCAAGCGCTTGAATCTCCTCTACCACACGGTCTTTACTCGAAATCAGGTGATACTGAATCGCCTGCATTGCCGCAAGTGCATCTCGTTTTCTGATCGCTTCGAGAATCCGACGGTGCTCACCTCGAATCTCTAACACGTTGGGATTGTGCTCGATCGTTCTTAGTCGTAGAAGCGACATCTTATCAAACACCTGATCCAAGATTTGCACTAGCCAGGTATTGTCGGAACTCTCTGCTAACAATCGATGAAATTGATAGTCTAGGTGCAAAAGTTGGTAAGGAGTCAGCGAATGAGAGGAATTCAGAATCGCTCGTTCTGCTTGCTGCAAGGTTGATTCAATCTGCTCAAGCTGCTCAGGAGTTGCCATTCGACAAGCCGCAGAAACCGAAAGCTGCTCTAGTGCAATGCGGCAGTCATAAAGCTGAATCGCGTCTTCGATCGACAAGAGCGCCACGCGCATCGCACCCTGAGCATCGACCGTTACAAGATGATCGCGCTGAAGGAGGCGTAATGCTTCTCGAATCGGAGTTCGGCTGACTTGAAGTTGTTCGGCAAGCTGCGTTTCGATCAAGCGGCTTCCGGCGGCAAGTTCGCCTGACAAAATCGCCGATCGCAGCATTTCGTAGGTTTGTTCGTGTAAGAGTTGGGATCGTTGCAGCGATCGAGCAGAAAGCATCAAAGAAATATCCTCAACAGCGTTGACAAGCAATCAGCGGACAATACAAGTGTTTAAGTTTGTATAGAAAGTTATCAATACTTTGCTGAAATTATCTTCAGTCTTGAAATTGACTGCGATCGAGATTCTTGATGAACTAAGTCACAAGAGCGGTTCAATCTGCCTGAATCCTCTGGCTTTTCGCAAATCTTACACTGGATTGTCCGTTTGATTGCATTCTATCTCTTCGGAGTAGAACCGTTTGAAACTGAAGCATTCCTAGTTCTAAAGAAAGGTTTAAGCAAGTATCTGAAGATACAGAAAGCATGATAAATCATCACAATAATGCTCTAGGGGAAAGTGTTGTATTCCGTATACGACATCAAACAATGAGCTTTTGGTACTGCCTGACTTTTTGCCTTGGTACTGTACGCGCCGTTTCAACATCGACTAGAAGCGGCTCTCTTGCAAACCCTACAATCCTTTTTTCTGTTAGTTGATCGTCAGCGATCGACGATTTTTGCTTTTGGAGAACCACTGTGAAGAAAGTATCAAAGCGACTCTCAAGCCTATCTCTCCTTGCTGCCTCAGTGCTGATCTTTGGCGGCTGTAATTCTCAACCGAATGCAACCGCTCCAGCGGGTGGTGGCACAGCAGGTAGCCCTGCGGCGAGTCCAGCTACTAATCCTCAAGGACTCAAAGCCGTTCGAGTTCAGCTTTCATTTTTGAAACAAAGTTTAGATGCACCGCTGATTCTGGCGATTAAAAACGGCTACTTTGCTCAGGAAGGTTTGAATGTTTCCTATGAGCGCGGCTTCGGGAATTCTGACACGATTAGCAAACTCGGAACCGGAAAATTTGATTTGTCCTTCAGCGATATGTATAACGCGCTGGAGTTTAATGAGAAAAACCCGAACGATCGAGTGATGGCGGTTGCGGTGACTCAGAACAAAGCACCCTTTGCGATTCTAACGCTCAAAGACAAGGGAATTAATTCGCCCAAGGATTTAACGGGTAGAAAGCTGGGTGCACCTGCGGGAGACGGTCCTCGTAAGCTTTTCCCCGTGCTTGCGAAGCAAGTTGGCATTGATCCGAACTCGGTTGAGTGGACGACAATGGAGCCGAGACTGCGAGAAAGTTTCTTGCTTCAAGGACAAGTCGATGCGATCAGTGGATTCGCAACCTCAGCCCTTCCGGGATTGCTCAAAGGTGGGAAAAAACCTGAAGATGTCAACATCTTCTACTACACCGACAATGGACTGGAATTTTATGGCAACGCAATTTTAGCGAAAGCAAGCTTTGTGGAGCAAAATCCTGACACCGTAAGAGCATTTGTTAAAGCCTATATGCGCGGGCTTCAAGACACGTTGAAAGATCCGTCGGCTGCACTCGATGCGGTGATGGCTTCGGATGACTCGAAGCTGATGGATCGAGAAGCTGAAAAGGTGCGGTTGCAAATCGCGTTAGAGCGAATGCTAGTCAATCCAGAAGTGGAAAAGAACGGTTTAGGAGCGATCGACACAACACGATTAGAACAAACCTTGAAGCAGACGGCTGAAGGATTTGGACTGAAGGCAACGCCAGCGATCGCGGATATTTTCACCGATAAGTTCTTGCCGCCGAAAGAAGAGCGGGCACTGCCGAGCGATCGTAAACCGCTTTCCTAAGACTCGTGTGGGCTAGGCGACTTGCTTAGCCCTTTGTTTATCCACCTTACTTTTCTCAAAAAAACTATGGTTCAGCCTCGCATCGATTCCCTGCTGAACGACTCTGACATTCAGGGCGGAGAACCGCTGTTAGAGTTCGATAAAGTGGGTCTAGAGTATCCGTTTGAAGGCTCAATGCGCCGGATTATTCAGGAAGTTAGCCTCTCGATTCAACCTGGTGAATTCGTGTCGTTTGTAGGTCCTTCAGGTTGCGGAAAGACTTCGATTCTCCGGATGGTGTCAGGATTGAATCCGGCTCCGATCGGAGAAATTCGCTACCGGGGAACGCCGATTAAGAAGCCGCTTCGCAACACCGGAATCGCGTTTCAAAATCCAGTCATGTTGCCGTGGCGTAATACGATCGACAATGTGATGCTGCCGCTCGAAATTGTAGAGCCGTATAAAAAAGATTTTCGGCAGCGCAAAGGTGAATATGTTCGGATGGCGCAGGATCTCTTGGCAACAGTGCGATTGCAGGACTTCCAGAAGCAGTATCCGTGGCAGTTGTCAGGAGGAATGCGGCAGCGGGCATCGTTGTGTCGATCGCTGATTCATAGTCCAGAAATTTTATTGTTAGATGAACCGTTCGGGGCGCTAGATGCGTTTACCCGCGAAGAAATGTGGGGAATGCTGCAAAATCTCTGGATGCGGGTGAAGTGCGTCGGCATTCTGATTACTCACGATTTACGGGAAGCCGTGTTTTTGTCAGATACGGTTTACGTCATGGGTCCGCGTCCGAGTTCGATCATTTACAAAGTCAAGATCGAGCTACCGCGTCCGAGAACATTAGAGATGGAAATCAGCGACGAGTTTAATCACTATTTCGCCAGCATTCGCCAACACATTCACCACAACTAACGATGGAAAAGTATCTCAAGTCAAAATCGGCTGCTTTTGTGCTACCGTTTATTGCTACGGTTTTGCTCTTTGTGGTGTGGGAGTTGGCGGTCATTATCTTTAAGATTCCGCCGTTTAATTTACCTGCGCCGACGAATGTTCTCAATGCGCTGATCAATTTTGCACCTCAACTGACCGTGAATGCGCTACGGACGCTCTGGACAACGATGTTGGGATTTGTGATAGCAGTCGTAGTTGGCGTGGTGCTGGGATTCATTATCGGATATTCCAAGGCGGCTTATCTGACGCTGTATCCGCTGTTGGTGGCGTTTAACACGATTCCAAAAGCGGCGTTGGTTCCACTGTTAGCAATTTGGTTTGGAGCGAATGCGATTCCGGCGACATTGACGGCGTTTTTGCTGGCATTTTTCCCGATCGCGGTTAACGTGGCACTCGGTTTAGATACGGTTGAACCGGAGATGAAAGACGTACTGAGGGCGCTAGGTGCGAACCAGGTTGAAACGTTTCAGAAAGTAGGATGGCCGCATACCCTGCCTTACATCTTCGCATCGCTGAAGATTGCGGCTTCGTTTGCGTTTATTGGAACCGTGATTTCTGAATCGGTTGCTTCAAATGCAGGATTGGGATTCTTGATTGTGCAGGCAACTGCTGATTTTAATGTTCCACTCGCGTTCGCGGCGCTGTTAATTTTGGCGTTGATGGGTGTATTGCTCTACGGCTTCTTTATTTTTGTTGAGAAGAAGGTGATTTACTGGGCGCGTTAGCGATCGCAGTATAAAAAAAGCGGTGAAGACCTAATGATCTTCACCGCTTTTTTGTTGAGTTAGTTTGCTGGAATGTGGGCGGAAGTCGATCGAGCTAACGGAGTCCAGATATTTTCAGAATTCACATAACCGACTTCAGCGATATAAGTGCGATCGCTCAACGGAATCGGCACATCGCACGAGAGCGCCATTTCATCAATGTCATGCTGCTCGTAGCGAGACGGGAGACGAGTGCCGCCATCGGTGACATCGTACAAACGCAGGACTAAGTTATCGCCTGCATCACGATCGATTCGCGATCGCAGCGATCGAGGCAGATCCCAGGTCGCATACGCCCAGCGAGAATTCCGGGGAGTCAGGACTAAACGACCTTCACCCAACTCGGTTGGTACGGGTGGTGCAACGGTTTCACCCGTCATGAACGGATTAATTTCAGTCGTTTCACCTGTGGTGAACGATGGGGTTTCTGGAGTAAACGATGCGGTTTCTGGAGTAAACGATGCGGTTTCGGTTGGAGTCGTAGTTTCAGAATTACGCTGACCCGAAACGAACGACCAGGCAGCGGCTCCCGCTCCGGCAACAGCGGCTCCTCCGGTTTGTGTAACATCGTTTGTCGTATCACCGACACGATGCGTAATTCGTTCAAACCAGCTTGGAGACTGAGCATCTGAAGTTTGCGGCTCAGTTGTCGGTTCCGTTTCGGTATCGCGATCGCCCGATAAGAACGATTTCGCAGAATCGACCGCGCCCGTTGCAGCAGCGGCTCCTCCAGCAACAGCGGCTCCTCCAGCTTTCGTCACATTGCCCAAGAAAGAGCTACCCGGTGCAGCCGGAACGCGAACATGAGACGATCGCGCTAAACTCAGCCATTCGTTATCAGGCGTGAGGTAGCCGATTTCTGCTAAATAATCGCGATCGGGAAGTGCGATCGGGAAGCGTTGGCGCTGGGTCAGTTCATCACACTCGAATTGCTGAACGCTGTGAGCGGGGTGCTGCGATAAATCGATATCGGTGACATCGTACAGGCGCAGGGCTAACTTCTCTCCGCCTTGTTGTTTCATCGCTTGCCGATCTTCGGTCGGAATATCCCAGAACGCTTCGACTTCCTGAGAACTGCGCGATTTGAGCACGACTTTACTCTTACGATCGCGATTCACTGCCCAAGCTCCCGCTGCGGCGGCTCCTCCGGCTAATGCTGCACCGCCTAAATTGCCGAATGGATTTGAGTGATCGACGTTGCTGCTGACATTCGGGTCGAGGTCGAGATTACCAAGTTGGTTGCTCTCGGTGTTCCACTCTAAGTTGGTGTCCGGAGCATCGATCGTGGTGGAATAGTCGCCGTTTGTTTGAATCGGATCGTATCCGCCTTCGACATATGGAGCACCATTATCAGGATCAGTATATCCCGGTGCGTTGAAGGTTCCGGTCGCGCCTTGATCTCGTCCACTAGAGACACGGCGGCGATTCCGTCGTCCGCCTGCTAGCATCCAGAGTAGGGCAGCACCAGAACCGATCGGTAAGAGCCACCAAAGCCAGTTCGGGAGTCCTCTGCCCGTATCGGCAGCGGCTCCACCCGGATTATCGTCAGGGAACAGGAACGCTAAAGGATTACCGCCGCCTGATTGAGAACTACCGCCCTGCTGGTTTTCGCCGCCTTGGGGTTTAGCTCCCGTGACCGTTTGACCGCTTCCTGATTTCTCGGCGGTCGCTGCTCCGTCTTTTGTCGGAGTGCTATTTTTTGCGGTGGTTGTTGCGGGTTTAGCGGGTTTGGTTTCTGCTGTGGGTTTTGCAGCGGGGGTCGTTTTCGCCACAGCGATCGATTCAATTACACCAGATTTGTCGATCGCGGTTTGTCCAGTTTCGGTCGTTGCTAATCCTAAGAAGGCTTGAACGGCTGGATTTGCGGCATCTTTGTAAACATAGTAGAGTGCTTGCGAGAACGGATAGCGGAGATCGGTGGGTTGCGTTCCGTGCATCGTCACGGTTTTCACGCCCTTGAGTCCTCTGGCTTGGCTGGCGGTAGCGTAACTGATGCCGTTATTTCCCAAGCTCGAAGCGACCGCTTCAGTTGTGTCTTCATTCAGCTTGACTGCATTTGCGCCTGTGGCGAATTTTGCTTGTCTGAAGACGGGATAGCTCTTGAAGGCTTCGCGAGTATCGCTGCTGTCGGGTCGATCGACAAATTTAATCGGCACATTTGGACCGCCGACCTGTGACCAGTTTGTGATCTCACCTCGGAAGATGCGGGCGAATTGGTCGATCGTCAAACTTCGATTAAAGGGATTGTTGGCACCGATGACGATCGCGATTTTGTCGCGTCCGACCAGAGCCGTTTTCAAGCCTTGCGCTTTTTCCTGGTCATTGAGTGGGCGACCGATCGCGGCGAGATCTGCCTGTCCGCTCAGAACGGCTTGAATTCCCGCAGGGACACCATTAGAAGCGGCTGTGACTTGAGTTTGGGGAAATTGCTGTTCAAATCGCTTCTCCAAAATCGAATTGACTGCTGCCATACTGACAGAACCATCAATGCGAACGTTTGTGCCTTGGGGAACAGAATCGGGGAGTTTGAAAGTCGTCTGCGCCCGAACTAATTGCACTTCTGCAACAGCAACTCCCGTCAGAAGAAGCGCGAGACCGACTGTGGATGAGTAACTTTTATGCACCATACTTTTGTCACCGTAGTAGCAAAAACTTTTTTACATCGTTGCAGTCTAGGAAGACAAGTGCAACCGGATACGAATAATGGAACAGCGGTGTGAATGGCACCACTTCGGGCAGTGGCGCGATCGCACTTATCCCGGAGAACAATAACAACTGATGATTACAATACGGCGAATCGTCGGAATTTGATCGCTCGTTAAGACTTTATTAATCAATATGAGAAAATAGAGCGGCTAAACTTCAGAGATCGGATCGAATGCGGATGACTTCTTCTGTTACGAAATCGTCGGAATCGAGCTACAAAAATGCGTTTAAGGCGCAGGTACGATCGTATTTCGATCGCGTTGCCGCTGATCTCGATGCTTGGAACCAACGCAATCGCTATTACTATCAAGATCTCGATCGCTTTCATCAGTTTTTCATTCCGCCCGGTAGCCGCGTTTTAGAAGTCGGTTGCGGAACGGGAACCTTGCTTGCTGGGCTTGATCCAGCGGTTGGAGTCGGGATTGATTTTTCTCGATCAATGGTCGATTTAGCACAGGCGAAATACCCGCATTTACAGTTTTATTGTTTGGATGCGGAAACGCTGAGTTTGGAAGATTTGCCAGAAACGCAGTTTGATTTTATTGTCCTTTCTGGGGTGTTGGGACACTTAAGTGATGTGCAGCAAGTTTTGGCAAATTTACTGCCGTTTTGTCATGCCCGATCGCGGTTGATTTTGACGTTTCACAATTTTTTGTGGCAGCCTTTGTTGCATTTTGCTGAAAAAATTGGACAGCGTCGCCCACAACCCCCGCAAAGTTGGTTATCGATGGATGATGTGCTGAATTTGCTCCAGATTACCGGGTACTTGCCGCTACGATCGAACCGTCGATTTTTGTGTCCGAAACAGGTGCCGCTGATCGCGCCGCTGTTCAATCGGGTGCTGGCACATCTTCCGGTTTTGAATCATTTTTGCTTGACGAATTACGTTGTGGCGAAACCGTTTGGAGTGCCATCAACGAATCAATCTTCTTGTTCAGTAATTATTCCAGCTCGGAATGAAGCGGGAAATATTCGAGATGCGATCGAGCGTCTGCCTCAACTCGGAAGTCATACCGAAGTCATTTTCGTAGAAGGACATTCTCGCGATGACACGTGGAGGGAGATTCAGCGAGTCGTTCAAGAAGGGCACCCGCAATTTACGCTTAAAGCCTTTCAGCAAAGTGGGAAAGGAAAAGCGGATGCGGTACGACTGGGATTTGCACAGGCAACGGGTGATATTTTGATGATTCTGGATGCGGATTTGACCGTACAGCCGGAAGATTTGCCGCATTTTTATGAAGTGATTGCCAGCGATCGAGGTGAATTCGTCAACGGGTCGCGATTGGTGTATCCGCGATCGGGGAAAGCGATGCCCTGGTTGAATAATTGGGCGAATAAGTTTTTTAGCTTGATGTTCTCGTTTTTATTAGGGCAGTCGATCAAAGATACGCTTTGTGGCACGAAAGTGTTACGACGCAGCGACTACGAGAAAATTGCAGCAGGACGAAGCTATTTCGGAGATTTCGATCCGTTTGGTGATTTTGATTTATTATTCGGTGCAACGAAGTTAGGATTACATCTCGTTGATGTGCCTGTGCGATATCAGCCTCGAACTTATGGAGAGTCGAATATTGCTCATTTCCGTGAAGGATTGATTCTGTTAAAGATGTGTCTCTATGCGTCGAGAAAGATTAAGTTCTTTTAGCGATGCGATCGCGATTTGCCCGCATGAATCTTGTATCGTGATTGAAATGAAAAAACTTTGGAACCCGATCGAGACTTGGACACAACGAAAGAGCCACAGTCAAACTCATCGTAATTCTTCACATCAGGCGGGGCGGGCAATTCCAACCCCTCGGTTGAATTCGATCGCTCAAGTCTCGATCGTGCTTCCGGTTTATAACGAGCAAGCTTGTATTCGTCGAACATTTGAAGCGGTTTTGCGCTACTTAGAGACGCATCCGAACTTCACGTTTATTTTTGTGAACGATGGATCGAGCGATCGCACAAAAGAAATTATTACTGCTGGAATCCATCTCGCAAAAACGCCTCAAATTCGATTGATTTCCTATCATCCGCGTGCTGGAAAGGGATATGCGATTCGTCGCGGCGTTGAATATGCTGAAGGTGATCTGATTTGTTTTCTCGATAGTGACTTGGCGTATTCTTTAGCGCATCTCGATTTATTAGTTGAGAAATTGCAAACTTGTGATGTCGCGATCGGCAATCGTAGCCTAGTGCGGGGCAATCAGAAGAAGGTTCGCCACGGGCAAAAAGTCGCTGAAAAGATTTTTAATGTTTTACCTCGTAGGATGCTCGATTTGCAGTACAGCGATATGCAGGCGGGATTAAAAGGATTTCGGAAATCAGCCGCTAAGAAACTCTTTTTCTATCAGACGCTGACTGGATTTTCGTTTGATGTCGAACTCATTTATTTAGCGCAAAATTGGGGCTATTCGATCGCAGAAATTCCGGCAAAAGTTTCTGAGAAACATCAGAAAAAGCGGTCGAAAGTGAATTTGATCCAAGACTCGATTAAAATGCTTCTGGATTTACTCAAAATTCGATTCAATGAGCAGCTAGGTCGATATCAATAATGTCTTGGTTAAATTTTTTATCGTTCGGTGGCATCTTTGTGCTGTGCGCGATCGCATGGCTTGGATCTGAAAACCGCCGTGTGATTCCGTGGAAGGTGATTCTCTGGGGGATTGCGCTACAGCTAATTCTCGGATTGTTAGTGTTTACGTTTCCTGTGACGCGCTTTGTGATTAGCGTCGTGAGTAATAGTATTAATGCGGTTTTAGATGCCACGGAAGCGGGGTCGCGATTCTTATTTGGATCGCTGTTTGTTCCAGAACCGAGTGTGACTCCGGGACCGATTTTAGTCGGGCGTTGGATTGCTCGTGCGATTACGCCTCCGTACGTTCCGGTTGCAGGCGATCGCTTAAGTCCTGAAAATCTCAATCTAGGGTATACCTTCGCTTTTAGAGCGTTGCCTTTAGTGATCTTTTTCTCTGCATTAATGTCACTTCTGTATTACTTGGGTGTGATTCAACCGATCGTGAAATTTTTCGCCAAGATCTTTCGTCGATCAATGAATCTCAGTGGTGCTGAAGCATTAAGCGGCTCGATGAATATTTTTGTCGGAATCGAATCCGCGCTCGTGGTTCGTCCTTATCTCGCTAGTATGACCCGAAGCGAACTCTGTGCAATTCTAACTTGCTGTTATGGAAGTATTGCTTCTACCGTTCTTGCGCTTTATGCTGGAGCATTGCGCCCCACATTTCCAAACATTACCGGGCATTTAGTTTCGGCTTCGATTATGGCGATTCCTGCCTGTTTTGTGATTTCTAAATTGCTGGTGCCTGAAACCGAAGTTCCAAAGACATTAGGAGCACTGCCCGAAGAAGACCCAGAAAACGACCGCATGACCGCAGATCGTCCATCGGGTGCAATGGAAAGTGTGATTTTAGGAGCAATGGACGGGGTGAAATTGGCGATCGCGATCGCGGCTCTTTTAATTGCAATTCTCGGACTGGTTGCGCTCGTGAATCTGTTCTTTGCTAATCTTGCCGGATTAGCCACCAGTAACAATCTCTTTGTTCGACGGATTGGCTTAATTTTCCAAGTGATTACGCTGCAAAACATTGTCGGTGCGCTGTTTGTGCCGTTGACATTTCTTACAGGGGTTTCCGCTAACTGGAATGAGATTTGGCAAGCATCGGTGTTGATTGGGCGGCGACTGCTTGAAACGGAAGTGCCTGTCTATCAGCAATTGGGTGTATTAGCGAGTCAGGGAACGATTAGCGATCGGGCTTTACTCATCATTAGTTATTGCCTCTGTGGGTTCGCTCATTTGCCTTCAGTCGGAATCTTCGTTGGCGGCTTTTCAACTCTGATTCCATCGCGTCGAAAAGATTTGGCAAGTTTGGGCTGGAAAGCGCTTTGGGCAGCCACTTTAGCGACTCTGATGATCGGGTGCGTGGCTGGAGTTTTCTATTTTGGTAATCCGTCAGTTTTGAGAGGGTAAAAGCATGAAACGTAAATGGCTGATCGGATGGTTTGCTTTAGCGATCGTTGTCTTCACAGCGGTTTCTAGCATTGCTCAAACGCCCTCACCTTCTCCAACTGGGGAAATTGGTGTTCCGGTTGCTCCGATTCCGGTTGATCCTTCTCTCCCTGCGAATCGTCCTCCGCTTCCGACGACTTCCCCATCTCCCTCGCCCACCGCTTCACCGAGAGTTTCTCCTACGGCTCCGGTGATTCCTGTTACGCCAACTGTTTCGGCTCCATTACCTGCGGCTCCTACGGCTCCTCCACTTCCCGTGAGCGGCGACTACAAAGATCCGAACAATCGCTTTATCATCGGAATTTTGCAAGGTTACAAAGTCAGTCCGCTAGCGGGAACGGTCTTGATCGAAGCTCCAGACGGGAACTTGGCTTATAGTGTTCTCGCTCAACCGCAATCACAGCTTGGAATTACGGGCGGCGTAGTTCCCAATGAAGCACTGGTAACGGCGGCTCAGAATGCGTTTCGACAAGGCGAAGGATTTCAAACCGGAGAAGTTCGATCGATTCCCGGTGGAGTCCAGATCGATTGGACGGGAAATTTAACGATCGGCGGTCAACCTCAGCCCGTGGGCGGTGTCATATTGGCACGTCAGGCAAATAACAGCGTATTGCTTGTCCTAATCGCGGCGACGAATGCGGGAGGAGAGCGCGTTTTAGGGGCAGCTTCCGCGCTCTCGAACAGTTTACGTGTTAGCTAGACTACAACATTTTGACTAGGGCTGAGATTTTCGCAAGTTTCTCAGCTTCTAATCCTTCCAATTCGTCGATCGATAACCACTGTTCTCGCACCAATCTCGCAAACACAAAGATCAAACTCGAATATTGATAATCATATTTACCGTCGATCTCGTGCCGTTTTGCGCTGAGAAAATCATGGAGTTGCCAAACTTGATCAATGTCTGAGATCGTTTTCGCTGTTTCAGTCACGGTTTGAATTAAGCTGTCAATTTCTCGCTGATACGCTCGATCGAAGGCAGATCGAGAAATCTCTTTTTCGGTCTTAGACCACTGAATCTCACTCACTTGCATTATTAAACTCGAATTGCAGTCCCAAAAGGTTTAGACAACAATGAGCGCTCTTAAATTAGAACGCTCACTGGAAAAATAATCAACGATCGCTCAGTCAATTTCTACCGAATCAGGTTCAGCAGTTCTTTTGGAGACGCGAGTAAATCGATCGCCACAAAGAAGATTTTGCCTTGAGGATTGATCAAGAATCTCCAAGCCATGTTCATCCCGACCGCTGCGCCGAACCAGGGAGTTTGAACTTTTCCAGTGACTTTGATTTGGGTGTAACCGTCTTCTGCGGGTTCAGCTACGCCTCTTTCTGGAATCAATTTCAGATTTTGGCACTCTTCGCGGAAAAATCGGAGGACTGCTTCTTTACCCACGATCGGCTTTTGGAAGGGCGGTTGTAAGGCTCCATCGGGTGCAAACAACTCGATTAAGACATCAAAATCGTTCGCGTTCAAGTTGTCCATGTAGTTCAGAACCGTTGCATTATTAATGCCTTCGATTTTGACTGAGGTGCGCTGAGACTGTGCTTTAGGAGCGACAACAGGTTCTGAGACGCGGGTAAAACTCCCCAATTTATCCAGGTCATAGCCCATGTCCACAACCGAATTCCGCAAAACGGTGATTTGCTGACCCTGATCCAACTCTCTGAGGGCTTGCAGGACTGCCGAGGCATTGGCAGAAAGCTGATAACCTGTTGGAATTGGGGCAACGATGCCTTGCTCCATCCATTCTCCAAGCTGAAACCAGAAACCAAGTTTGATATTAGGCGACCAAGTTGCATAAGTGCGGCAAATCGGTGTATCCGCGTGGTTTGCGAGGTCACACATCACCTGTGTTTGTTCAGGAAAAGACATCTTTTTGATCTGCTCTAATGTCGGTTCTGCAAACTGCATACTCGCTGCACCCGGAGCCGCGACGGTTACAGTTTTGCCCATTTCGAGGTAAGCGAACCAAGTCCATGCCAGTTGATCTTCTGCGCTGAGTTGATTGAACCGAGCAGTCGTTGCGGGGACAGCATCCGCTGAGAGCGTACTAGGAAAAATACTACGAGCTGAGTCAAGGCTAATCGGCATAATTTTAAGACCTAGAGTATTGAACGAGTCGCAGAAAGCTCGCTTTAGAGCGATTTATTTTCCTGTTACGATACAAATTATCACAATTTGTTACAAATTGGTTAATCTTTCTTTACAATACCTCTCATAAATTAAATCAATTCTTCAGAGTGGTTTGAATACTGGAGTTTTCATAAATATCTTGAACGTGCGATCTATCGGGGCTTACAGTTCTTAGAATAGAAAGGGAACATCTTAAAGATTTGTATCAACAAAGGAGGAGTGAGATGACTCCTGCGGTGCTAATTGAAAAGTTACAGAAGCGCTATGGAGCCGTAGAAGCGGTCAAAGAGGTGTCGCTAGAAGTTCAATCGGGCGAGATCTTTGGGCTTTTGGGTCCGAATGGAGCAGGCAAAACAACGACGTTGCGCTGTTTGTGTACGTTAACCGAACCGGATTCAGGCAGGATCGAAGTGTCAGGCATTAGCGCGATCAACAATCCCCGCGCCGTCCGTCAGCGATTAGGATACGTCGCGCAACAGGTCGCGCCTGATAAAGTCCTCACGGGTCGCGAATTGCTCGAACTCCAAGCGGCTCTCTATCATTTGCCCAAAGCGACGATTAAGCCCCGAATCGCTGAAATTCTCAACTTGTTAGGACTTGATGAATGGGCGGATAAAAAGAGCGGCACCTATTCGGGTGGATTAATGAAACGATTAGATCTCGCTGCGGGACTGCTTCATCAACCGGATGTGTTGGTATTGGATGAACCGACCGTCGGACTCGATATCGAAAGTCGTGTGGTCGTGTGGAATTTCTTACGTCAACTGCGCGAACAAGGCACGACGGTTTTAATCACGAGCCATTATCTAGAAGAAATTGATGCGCTTGCCGATCGAGTGGCGATTATCGATCGAGGAATTGTCATCTCGTCAGGAACGCCGTCAGAACTAAAAGATCAAGTTGGGGGTGAACGAATTACCCTACGAATTCGGGAATTTTCGCCCCTGGATGAAGCCGAGAAAGCGCGATCGCTGCTCGAAGCACTACCGATCGTTCAGGAAGTGATCATCAATTCAGCCCAAGGAAATTCGCTAAACTTAGTGGTTTCTCCAAATAGCGATGCTTTGTCCAAAATTCAACAAACCTTACAACAAGCCGGACTTCCGACTTTTGGGATTGCTCAATCGCGACCGAGTTTAGACGATGTGTATCTGGCAGCAACCGGACGAACCTTGATGGATGCGGAACTAGCGGCAGTGGGCAGTCGAGATCCGAAAGCAGAACGTAAGCAAAGTATGAGATAGCAAAACCCTATGAGTACAACCATTACCCCTTCTAAATCTTTCGATTCAAAATCGACGATCGCGCCTGAGAATCCAGTCGGCGAGTTTTTCCAAGAAACGGCAGCGATGACCCGTCGATTGTTTATCCAACTGCAACGCCGCCCATCAACACTTGTAGCTGGGATTATTCAACCGCTGATGTGGTTGTTTCTGTTTGGCGCACTGTTCCAAAATGCACCGCGAGGATTATTCGGTGATCAAGTAAATTATGGTCAGTTCTTAGGGGCTGGCGTGATTGTATTCACTGCATTTAGTGGGGCGTTGAATGCGGGACTTCCGGTGATGTTCGATCGAGAATTCGGTTTCTTAAATCGATTATTAGTCGCTCCGTTGGCTTCGCGGTTCTCGATCGTGATGGCTTCAGCGATTTTCATCACGACTCTAAGCCTGATTCAAACAGCGGCGATCATTGCGATGAGTGCCTTCTTAGGTGCAGGATTACCGAATGCGATCGGGCTTGCATTGGTAGCGCTGATTGTTCTGTTATTAGTCGTTGCAGTGACGGCATTAAGTTTAGGATTGGCGTTTGCGCTACCGGGACACATTGAACTGCTGGCGGTCATCTTTGTGACGAACTTACCGCTATTGTTTGCGAGTACTGCATTGGTTCCGTTGTCGTTTATGCCGAAATGGTTGCAGATTGTCGCGACTTTGAACCCGTTGAGTTATGCGATCGAGCCAATTCGCTATGTATATCTACATCCCGATTGGAGCTTTGGTAGCGTGATTATGCAGGCTCCGTTTGGCAATGTGACGTTAGGTGAAGCGTTGCTGATTTTAGTCGGACTTTGTGCGATCGCGCTTGTTGCAGTTCAACCTTTGATGAAGCGTCGATTAGCTTAAAACTGTAATCAAATCTAAGATTGGGCGAATGTAGAATCTAGACTACGTTCGCTCAATTTTTTATGACTCGATCGATTATTGTCTTTGGCAGCATCAATCTGGATCTCGTCGCACGAGTTCCCCATTTACCCAAACCTGGAGAAACGCTCTCTGGGTATTCTTTTGTCACGGTTCCAGGCGGAAAAGGGGCAAATCAGGCGGTCGGGTCTGCAAAACTCGGTGGCTCGACTCGAATGATCGGGCGGGTGGGTGGCGATGCGTTTGGAGAAGAATTGCTCAAAAGTTTGCAAGATTCAGGAGTGCAGACGGCTTTAGTCATGGTTGATCGCTCTATTTCATCTGGTGTGGCGATGATTGCGGTTGACGATCGCAGCGAAAACCATATCATCGTAATTCCAGGCGCGAACGGCAATGTTGATGAGTCTGATCTTGAGAAGCTTCAATCGACCTTGACGAATTCATCGATTTTGCTGCTACAGCTTGAGATTCCGATCGCGATCGTAGAATTAGCCGCCGCGATCGCGCATCAAATCGGTGCGATCGTGATCCTTGATCCGGCTCCCGCACCGACGAATTTTCCAAACTCGCTCTATCCATTGATCGACATTCTGACTCCGAACGCGATCGAAGCGGCGCAACTCGTCGGTTTTCCCATTGAGAATGAATCGGATGTCGATCGCGCTGCAACCGTTCTACAGCAGAAAGGCGCAAAAACAATCGTGATTAAACTCGGCTCACAAGGTGCATTTTGCGCGACTGAACGAGAGCGGTTCTTAACTCCAGCGTTTTCGGTGAATGCGATCGATACTGTAGCCGCTGGAGATGCGTTTAATGCGGGGTTAGCAGTTGCCCTTTCAGAAGGATTACAGATTCGAGAAGCAATGACTTGGGGAGCAGCATCAGGAGCGCTTTCAACGACAAAATCTGGGGCGCAAACTTCACTAGTCGATCGATCAACCTTTGATCAATTTCTCAAGCAAAAACCCTGAGCCTTAAACAACCCAGGGCGGACTTCTGACCAAACCTTACCAGAGAGAGGAGAGTAAGCTTTTGATAGTTAAACTGTACAAAAGTTGATGCTCGGTTTATCCCTTCCTAAGAGTAGATTGTGCCTCAACAAAAGTTAGAGTTCTGCATTGAACCACTCCTGCTATCGGAGGAAAATGTACGATAGCGTACTTAGCTTGTTATCTATTTGTGAGCGTTTATTAGCTGATAGAACAATCACAATTCTGGCTACGTTTTTGATGCCGCTCAAAAAATTCTCTTTCTCTAGGTGGACGACTCACCCTACCGTAAGGCGTAGTCTAGACTTCACTTTCTATTCCTAAAAAAATTCCTTCAGCGCTCTTCTTCGTACAGGTAGCAATTACAAATGGAATCATTGCGGCAAGTCAACATCTTCGTAGTCGATGATGATCCTGATACACGGGATCTTCTGCGATTTATGCTCGAAGAAGAAGGCGCGATCGTTACAGTAGCCACGAATGCAAGAGAGGCTTTGTCTCTTTTAGAAAAAGAACTTCCAACCGTGTTAGTCAGCGATGTTGCCATGCCGGAGATGGATGGATTTCAACTGATCGCACAAGTTCGCGAACTGCCTCAAGGCGCAAAACTGCCCGCGATCGCGCTTACCGCATACGCCCGCGAAGAAGACCGACTCCAAGCGATCAATTCTGGTTTCAACGATTACTTAACAAAGCCAGTTGATCCGCTTGAATTAATGCGCCTGATTCAGCGATACTGCTTACCAGGCTAATTAAATAACGTTATTTTCTCAATGTTCCCTGAGTCTTCGCTTGCAATTTTAATCGTTGCCGATGATGACTTCGATCACGAAACTTATCGTCGATATTTATCTGAATTAAACTTCATTGTTTTAGAAGCAAATTCTATCGAAAATGCTTTATCGATTTGTTGTGCAGAATCAATTGATCTGATTCTATTTTCAAGAATTACATTAATAGAAGAGATTAAATCAAAGTTAGGAATGCAGCGTCCTTCGATGGTTGCAATTCTCGATCGTGGTAAAGAGTCGATCGCAGTTCAAGCCCTACGACAAGGTGCGGAAAATTATTTGTTCGTTGATCAAATCACGCCTGAAATGCTAGACATTACGGTGCGAAAAGCGATCGAGAATTCTCAAACAAAACGCGATCTGACCCAGACTCGGCAAGCGTTACACGATCAGCAGCGGTTTCTTCATCAACTCACTGAAGCCGTTCCAGGAATTCTCTACATTTACGATTTGGTCGAGCGTCGCAATGTTTTTATCAATCGCCAAATCACAGATGTACTCGGTTATACGCCTGAGCAAGTTCAGGCACTCGGCAGCGATGTCTTGTTAAAACTGCTGCATCCGGACGATCTCGATCGCGTTCCTCAACATCTAGCACAATTTGAAACTGCACCCGATCATCAGGTGTTTGAGCTTGAATACCGAATGCGGACGGCTCAAGGTGAATGGCACTGGTTTCATACTCAAGAAGTCGTGTTTCGTCGATCGACAAAGGGCATTCCGGATCAGATTTTGGGACTGTCTCAAGAAATCATGCAGCGTAAGACGTTGGAACTGTCTTTAACGCGATCGAATCAGCGATTTGAACTGGCAATTGATGCCATTCAAAGTCTCGTGTATGACTTAGATTTGCTCACCGGACGAGTGGAGCGAACCCGTGGCTTAGTGAATGTCGTCGGCTATTTGCCCGAAGAAGCGGAACCGACCGTCGCATGGTGGCACGATCGCATTCATCCTGAAGATTTGGCAGCGTTTGAGCAGATCGATTTTGTAGAACGATTAAGGCATGAGGATCGCTTTGAGAGTGAGTATCGCGTTCGACATCGGGACGGTCATTATATTTGGGTGCAAGAACGGAGTGTCGTAGTGCGAGATGACCAGCATCGAGCGATTCGACTGGTGGGAAACACGAATGATATCAACGATCGTCGATCGGCAGAACAAGCCCTGCGCGAAAGTGAAGCAAAATTTCGCCGCTTATCGGACTCGAATTTAATCGGTATTTTCTTTGCCGATTTTAGTGGACGAATTTATGAAGCGAATGAGGCTTTTCTCAATTTGCTGGGCTATACCCGTGAAGAATTGAATGCCGGGGCACTGAATTGGATCAGCTTGACTCCCCCTGGATACGAGGCGCACGCTCAAATCATCGAAGCTCAGTTAAAAGCGACTGGGATTGCTCCTCCCGCTGAGAAAGAGTACTACCACAAAGACGGTTCTCGCGTGCCGATTTTGATCGGGACTGCAATGATGGAGGGACATGAACAAGATGGCTACAGTATTTGTTTCGGGTTAGATTTGCGCGATCGTAAACGAGCGGCGCAAGAGCGCGATCGATTACTGGCTGAAGCGGAAGCAGCACGAGCCGAAGCGGAAGCCGCCAATCGCAGTAAGGACGAATTTCTCGCAATGGTATCTCATGAACTGCGATCGCCACTCAATTCGATTTTAGGTTGGGCAAAACTCCTACAAGCCCGTACTTTTGATGCTGAAACGCTCAAACGTGCCCTTTCGGTGATTGAGCGAAATGCGCTGCTTCAATCCCAACTGATCGAAGATTTGCTGGATGTCTCGCGAATGATTCGAGGAAATTTACGAATTAATCTCGCTCCGGTGAATCTAGCGGTGATTGTGGAAACCGCGATCGCGAATATTCAGCTTGCTGCTGAAGCGAAAGGGGTGGCTTTACGATCGCAGATTGAACAATCACTTAATCCGGTGATGGGTGATTCTCATCGGTTGCAGCAAGTGATTACGAATCTATTAACGAATGCGGTTAAATTTACTCCAAGTGGTGGCAGCGTTGATGTCACATTACTGATTAAAGATTCATCTGCGGTTGAAATCATTGTTCGTGATACTGGAAAAGGAATTGATCCAGCATTTTTACCGCGTGTCTTCGATCGATTTGCTCAAGCGGATACGGATTCAAATCGTTCTAAGGATGGATTAGGGCTAGGACTAGCAATTTCGCGCCACTTAGTTGAATTGCACAATGGAACGATTCGGGCGGAAAGTGCAGGAGTCGATCGAGGGGCAACATTTACTGTGAGATTGCCGACTTGAAATCTATGCGATCGAGTTCTCTCCAATTAACGATCGTTCTGACGATCGGAATTCTCTCTGTTTCGACCGCCGCAATTCTGATTCGATTAGCGACAGACGTTTCAGGAGCTTCAGGAGTCGGATTTAGTCTCGTGTTAGCCGCATCACGGTTATCGATCGCGGCTTTATTTTTGGTTCCGACTTGGCAATCGTTTCAACCTACTTCACCGACTGCGATCAAATTCGCGATCGGGGCTGGAATGGCTCTCGCGATTCATTTCGCGACTTGGATTTCGTCGTTAGGCTATACGTCGATCGCGATTTCTACAACATTGGTCACGACGAATCCGCTTTGGGTGGCGTTACTGAGTTGGTTCTGGTTTGGAGAAAAGCCGACTCGTGCCACATTTTGGGGAATCGGAATCGCAATGATCGGCGGAATTCTCATCGGATTAGAGGGTACAAGCCAAGATGAAGCTAATCCGCTCTTAGGAAATGGACTCGCGATCGTGGGCGCGTGGGCAGCAAGTCTGTATCTCTTGTTGGGAAGAGAAGCACAAAGACAAGGCTTAAATGTTGGAAGCTACGTAACCATTGCGTATAGTACTGCTGCAATCACACTATTTCCGCTACCGTTCCTGTTTGGTTCATCGTATCTTGGCTATCCCATTCTCACTTATGTCTACGTTGCGTTGATGGCAGTATTTCCACAACTGATTGGACATACGAGTTTTAACTGGGCGATGCGTCATTTACCGCCGACGATCGTCACATTAATCATTCTTTTAGAACCTGTTGGCTCGACCATTTTTGCGATCGCACTTTTTCAAGAAGTCCCTGGAACCCAAGTCATCATTGGTGCTCTGGTCTTATTGATGGGAGTCGCGATCGCGATTTTAGGAAATTCTGCAAAACCGTCCTGATCTACGGGAATTTTGAAGTAGTAGGTATTGGTAGATGCACCCTGATTAATTACCCCTGACTTCGGTTGGGGGTTTTTTATTCGCTGACCGTTGCGTCTTCATCAAAATCATCCACGAGATTTGCTTGTCCCTTGTTATCGATTTCCTGCCGGATGATTCGTTTTGCCAATTCAGCGCTCACGATCTTGGCTCGTTCATCGATAAATCGATCATAATCATCGTCCCAGATGCCAAAACGCTCTAGATCCCCAATTAGATGAGTCATCATCGTACTGGCTAAGTCTGAATTAATTGACTTGAATTTACCCATGTATTTTGAGGGAGCATTCGCCTTGATCTCGCGTTTGTTGAGGAAGTCATCCACAATCGTGATGTTTAGAATGTGATTGATATAGAAATCCGGATAGTTCCGTTTTTTGAGATGCGCTTTTGGAAAGAAATGATGATAATTCTTGCTATTTGCTTGTTTTAGCCAATAGTTGCTAATGTTTACGATTGAATTATCACTAAAAGATTTAGGTTGCTGATACGCATAAACACAAAGAATTGCTTTGACATAACTGCGAGCAGCACTAAACCAACCATTGCTCTTGATAAAATCGGCTGAAGTATCGATCGACCATTCATAGCTTGGCAATTGACCGTCGAGAATTTGATCAATTCGCTTGATATCTTGTGCTAACTTACTTTCAACCGAGGACGAATATCGCCCAGACAGAGAACATCTCCAGAAAAAATCTTCTAGATACTTCTGCATTTCTCCCACAGGCTTATTTGGGTGATGAAAGAAGAAGTATGAAAAAGGAACAATCAAAGCATTGTATGGAAGTAGCTGTGAAACTGGAATGCGGTAGAAATTTCTGAAATACTCTACTGTTCGTTCGATCGCATCTACAACGGGTTCCCAATGCGCGATAAATTCTTCTTTGTTCAGTTGAAGAATGATTTGTCTTTTACATTCTTTTTTGATGATGAGCGAGATGATTTGAAGCACAGTTGCATCCGAAATAGTCTCGTAATCGAAAGGCTTCAAACTCTCAACTAGCTCTTGGAATTTTTCAGCCAGATCAAACTTCTTCTCATAGTCAAAAGTTTTCGCTGCCATAATCTCGAACAGAGAAAGAGCCTTTCCTCCGACATTAATTCTGGTGAAAATCTCTGTTGCAATATCGATCGGTGCATTTTTCACCAAAATGACCGAGTACTGATAGCTTTCAATTCTATTTTTATAAGTTCTCAGCTTTTCATGATGTGCAGGTGGATACGAAGCTAAAACTATGAAATCTCCGGTCAAGAGCGAAACAATGCTGATAAAGCTCTTTTCGTCTCTGTTCTCAACATCCGTAATTACAATTTGTTCAGATTCTTCCGCGCTTAAATCAATAAATATCTTAGAAAAATCATCCTTTCGATTCCCCTCTCTCTCTAGGAGAATTCCTTGCAAACTCGCAAATAAACTGGTGAGCCGTTGCTGTCCATCGAGAACATAATCAACGACTTCACCTTGCGGCGATTCTGGAAGGATCTGTCTACCAATTTCTTTGACCGATCGTAGTCTTTCTTTAGTACGCCAAAAAATAAATGTGCCAATCGGATAGCCTTTAATAATACTGTCGATCAATCCCGCAGATTTCTGAATTGTCCAAACAAAGTCTCTTTGAAATTGTGGAATTTTGATTTGTCCTTTCTCAATCTCACTGACGAGACTGGAGAAGGTTCTAGTTTGTGGCTCTGGTAATTCCATGACATTCTCCTGAGAGACTCGGCTGAAGCGAACGCTTCATCATACCCTCAGTTTTGAATTGCGGCGATCGCGGCTTCAAGTGCGATCGCGATATGCGTCCAATGCGTTCCCCCTTGGCAGAACACGATATACGGTTCGCGCAACGGACCATCCGCCGAAAATTCCGAAGTGCTGCCATCGATGAATGTTCCGCCTGCCATGACTAACTCGCTTTCATATCCCGGCATTCCCGACGGAACCGGATCGAGATAAGACCCGATCGGTGAATTTTGCTGAATCGATCGACAAAACGCGATGATTTTCTCTGCTGATCCCAGTTTGATCGCCTGAATCACATCGCGTCTGGGGGCAAATGGAGCCGGATTGACCGGATAGCCCAATTTGTCAAACACATAAGCCGTCAAATGATTGCCCTTCATCGCTTCTCCGACCATTTGCGGCGCGAGAAACAATCCTTGAAACAGCAAACGATTTTGATCAAACGTTGCACCGCCTGAACTGCCAATCCCTGGAGCCGTTAATCGACAAGCCGCCATTTCCACTAAATCGGCTCGACCTGCGACATATCCGCCCGTTGTAACGATCGTGCCCCCAAGATTCTTAATCAAAGATCCGGCAATCAAATCTGCCCCAACCGCAGTCGGTTCTCGATCTTCGATAAATTCACCGTAACAGTTATCCACAAAGCAGACCGTATCGGGATTCTGCTCTTTGACGATCGCGATAATTTTCTCGATTTCCACGATCGACAAACTCGGTCGCCACGAATATCCACACGATCGCTGAATCGACACCAATTTCGTCTCCGGTCGAATCGCCGTTTTCAAAGTGTGCCAATCGATCAAACCTTCTGGAGTCAATTCCAACTGCCGATACGAAACGCCGAAATCTTTGAGTGATCCTTGATTTTCGCCTCGCAATCCGATCACTTCTTCTAACGTGTCATACGGCGCACCTGCCACACACAGCATCTCATCCCCAGGACGCAGCACCCCGTAAAGGGCAGACGCGATCGCATGAGTGCCAGAGACAAATTGAACCCGCACGATCGCGGCTTCGGCTCCCATCACTTCCGCAAAAACTCGATCGAGCACTTCTCTACCCAAATCATCATGCCCGTAGCCTGAGACACTTGCAAAATGATGAACGCCCACCCGATGATTGCGGTAAGCGCTCAGCACCTTCTGTAAATTTTTCTTGACCTGAGAGTCAATACCAGAAAAAATTTCAGATAGTGCTTGTTCTGCCTCTCTTAGCAGGATCGCGCCGTTCATCGTTTACCTCGTTAATTAAAAGTTACAGTAGAGATTGCGCTCACCCAATCTTCAGTTAGAGCGGGTTCTATTGTCGCGCAAATCGGGCAGCATATTTCGTTTAGAGACTCTTTCATGACTATTGCAACTTCCGAAAAACTGAAAATAGACTATCTGACCACAGGCTTTATGGTGGCAATCCACATTGGAGCGCTATTTGCCTTTTTGCCTGGAAACTTTAGCTGGAGTGCGGTCGGACTCGCAATCTTTCTTCACTGGCTGACGGGTGGTTTAGGCATCACACTCGGTTGGCATCGTCTGATGAGTCACCGCAGTTTTCAAGTTCCCAAGTGGCTCGAATATACGCTCGTTTTCTTTGGCTCTCTCGCAATGCAGGGAGGTCCGATCTGGTGGATTGGGTTACATCGTCATCATCATCTTTATTCTGACAAACCCAACGATCACCATGATTCGACCAAAGGTTTCTGGTGGAGCCACATGGAATGGATGCTGCGAGATGTCCCGGCTGAAAATGAAGTCCCCAAGTTCACGAAAGATATTGCGGATGACAAGTTTTATCAGTTTTTAGAAAACTACTTCGCGCTGCTGCAAGTCGCTTTGGGTGTGGTGCTGTATGCGATCGGCGGTTGGTCGTTTGTTACCTGGGGTATTTTCGTCCGCTTGGTTCTCGTTTATCACTGCACTTGGCTTGTGAACAGTGCAACTCACAAATTTGGCTACCGCACGTATGACTCAGGCGACAACTCCACGAATTGCTGGTGGGTGGCGGTTCTGGTTTACGGCGAAGGTTGGCATAACAATCACCATGCGTTTCAATACTCCGCTCGTCATGGCTTGAAGTGGTGGGAGATTGATATGACCTGGATGACGATTCGAGTGCTGCAACTTTTAGGACTTGCAACCAAGGTGAAATTAGCAGAAGACAAAGCGTAAACGTTTGATCTTCGTAAGAAAAATCCCGAATGGATCGGATTTCGCGATCGTTCGGGATTTTTTAATGTCAATCTACGCTTTGAAGCGAAACGATCGCACTCCCTCATCAATCAGCTTGCCGAGGATCATCATTGGGCGGATGCCAACCCGCTTCAATCCATAGCGCTCGCGCTTCAATAATCGATCGTTCTCCCTCGTAACGATCGTCATTCATATCTAAGCGCTCACAAGTTGCTCGACCGATTGGCGTTGTCCCAATAATTTGAGTTCCATCCGCACTCCAGACAAAATGCTCCATCCAAATCTGTTGACGAGGATTGAACAAAGAGACGATTGCAGCAGATTCGAGATCGCGACCCACAATGAAGTTATATCTACGTTGATTACAGCGACTACAAGCAAGAGCAAGATTCTCTGCATCATCAGAACCGCCTAGTGAGCGCGGCAGAATGTGATCAATTGTGAAACGAGAAGTGCTAATTCGCTCAGGAGAGTGGCAATATTCACATCGATCTTCTGCTCGTTGCCGAACAGTCCGCTTCGTCAAATTATTAATTGTCATTGTTGAGCAATCAGACGCGAATTGAGATAGGTGAAAATGCGATCGAGTTCCTGAATTCCTGTTAATTCTTCTTGTTCTTCTAATGTCAAGATGCCTGTTTTATTCTTTTCTAGCAATTCCTCTAACCGAGACTGCAGCGCATCTGTAAATCTAAACAGGCTCAATTGATTAACCTTTTCAACTCGAATTCCAGTTTCCAACAGCGACGCTGGATTAATCACCACTTGAACCATACGTTCCTTACCTGTCTAGTTCAAAAGTATCTTCAGTATAAAGGGTGCTGCGATCGCACTTCCAAAAAATTTCTACCCACAAAACTCATCCGGAATCTCTAAAACTGACCGCGAAGGGGTTAGCATAATCTGGAATTGTGTGCGGGAGCTTGCAGTATGAAATTACAGATGGGTGCCACCCTTCAGAACGGAAAATACCAACTGAATCAAGTTCTAGGGCGGGAAAGCTTGGGAGCCACCTATCTCGCAACCCAGATCCTACTCCATCAGCCTGTAGTGATCAAAACGATCGATCCCTCGCTTCAAATCACCCAAAGCTTCCCTCAACTCAAAACCCGTTTCACCGAAGAAACGCGCCTCCTCGCCCGCTGTCAGCATCCGAGCATCGTTCGCGTCCTCGACTTTTTTCAAGAAGACGGATTACCGTTTTTAGTCCTGGAATACATTCCAGGACAGACTTTATACGATCGCATTTCCACCCGCAACGCTCCGAGTCTCACTGAAGCCGAAGCCATTCACTACATGCGACAAATCGCTTCAGCCCTCAGCGTTGCTCACCGAAACGGACTGATTCACCGCAACATTCGACCCGAAACAATCGTGCGTCGTCAAGGAACAAACTTAGGAATTCTAGTTGGATTCGGATTTGCTCATGATGTCGCGATCGCGAATCCGGTTGAAAAAAATCCATTTCTGCCACCTGATCCAAATTGGAACTTAGAAAATCGATTCGCGATCGATCTTTATTCCCTTGCTGCAACCCTATTTTTCCTGCTCACCGGACAAGCTCCAGACGGCTCACTGTCATTTGAGCAATATCCTTGGAGTCCCGCCACGAAACAAGCGCTTTTCCGAGGACTGACCCGTGACTCACAGTGGCAACTCCAAACCGTCGATGATTGGCTGCGCCTCTTACCGAATACGACTCTGCCCCTGATGGCAGCTAATAATATTGTTCAAAGCGTTCCTCCTGCTCCTTCTCAAAATGGTCGATCGAAATCGACAGCGGAACCGACTCTATCGCCTTTCCCCGTGACACAAAACGGACGATCGACAACTCCCCCTGCTCCTGCTCTGGTTCCGAAACTATCGACCCCTCCCGCCCAGGTCGCGCTCGTTTCTCCTCGTCCGCGAATTCCAAAAGTCTTGATGTTTACGATCGCTTCGGCAGGCGCGATCGGACTTGGGTTTGGACTCGCGCTACGTCTAAACGCTGCCAAATCCTCTGGAACAACGCTACTTCAGCCGATCCAAACCTTTTCAGAGAAAGAATGGAAAGGCACCCTCAATTCCAGCGACAACCCTTCAAACGAAGTGCCAGTAGAATCGGGGACTGCAAAAACCGACAAAACTCCTCAAAGATTGGCTGATCCAGAAGTCGCTCAACCCAAATACACCCCGCCCAAAATCGAAGAACCCATTCCCCAATACACCCGCCCGCGTCGCCGTCCGGCGATCGAGCCAGTCGAGCCGATCGAACCCGTAAAACCTGCGATCGAACCCTCGATCGAGCCATCCCCCGAATCGATCACGCCTCCTGAACCTGTCGCACCCCCGATTACAAGTCCTGCGCCTGCTCCGGTCAAACCCAGTACTCGCGAGGTCGAACCCACCGCGCCGCTCTCAACTCCCTAAGATCTCTCCGAATTCCGATCGCGTCTGACTTGTCCTCTCGACGGCTCACGCTATAATTCAGGCAGCGCGATAAGGAAGATTTTATGAGTACTCCATTAGTTCATGCTTTTTTTGTGGGACGAGCGATCGCTGAAATTGCTTATGAGAAGCTCGAAGCCGGAGTGACTGACGCTCTGAGCGAATTGGGCAAGTTTGATGCCGAACAGCGAGAAAATCTGCGCCAATTCGTTGACGAAGTGATGGAACGGGCGCAGCGTGAAGCAGCGGTCACGACTCAAACCCAACCAACCACCACCACGATCGTGCCCTTGGATCTTCAAACAGGTGGAGATTTGCAGGCAACGATCGACGATCTGAGAGCCGAAATCGCTCAATTGCGCTCGGAACTTCAGCGCTATCGTCTGCGATCGACTCAGTAATTTTTTAACGTTTTAATATTCAAGTGTTAGTTGAGAAATCGCGTGTCTGTTTCTTCCAATGACTCCAGCCCTACGGCATCACCCCTGGAGCCGACTGGTTCCGAATCTGTGAACGATCCCGAAAAGGTGACACCCTTGCACCCTTCTGAGCATCCGAATCCTCATGAATCTGAGTTAAATGGAGCGCCCCGAACCGTTTCGCGACGGCGGAAAGCTCCAGAAGCTTTGTATTCGACCAAATCCTACCGCTGGAATCGAGAGAAATATTCGCGCAATCGAAGATTTTTCGATATCTGGTCGTTTGTGCTGAAATTGATGGGATCGCGTTGGTTGTACAACAAGTCCTGGAGCTACAAAGGCGGAATCAGCGATGCAAAAAAAGCAGCCCGACGCAAATCTTTAGCGATTTGGATTCGGGAAACGCTGCTCGATTTGGGTCCGACTTTTATTAAGATAGGGCAACTCTTTTCAACACGGGCAGATCTTTTTGCGATCGAATTCGTCGAAGAGTTAACAAAACTCCAAGACCGAGTGCCTGCTTTTAGTTATGAGCAGGTCGCTCACATCATCGAGCAGGATTTAGGCAAGTCGATCGAAGAACTTTATCGCAGTTTCGATCCGATTCCGCTGGCGGCGGCTAGTCTCGGACAGGTTCACCGCGCTCAATTGCATTCGGGTGAAGAAGTCGTTGTGAAAGTGCAACGTCCTGCCCTGAAGCAACTTTTTGAAATCGATTTACAGATTCTCAAAGGCATCACCCGTTATTTTCAGAATCATCCAGAATGGGGCAAAGGTCGCGACTGGATTGGCATTTACGAAGAGTGCTGTAAGATTCTGTGGGAAGAAATTGACTATCTCAACGAAGGACGAAACGCGGATACGTTCCGGCGGAATTTCCGGGGGTTTGATTGGGTTCACGTTCCGAGAGTCTACTGGCGGTATGCTTCTCCGCGTGTTCTGACGCTGGAATATATGCCGGGAATCAAGATTAGTCATTACGAAGCTTTAGAGGCAGCAGGACTCGATCGTAAACTTCTCGCCCAACTCGGAGCTAGAGCTTACCTGCATCAGTTGCTAGATGACGGTTTCTTTCACGCTGATCCGCATCCCGGAAATATCGCGGTCAGTCCAGATGGAGCCTTGATCTTCTACGATTTCGGCATGATGGGACAAATTAAACCCATTACTCGCGATCGATTGCTCGATACCTTCTTTGGAATTGCTCAGAAAGATGGCGATCGCGTGGTTCGATCTCTTATCGATCTGGGTGCATTGGCTCCAACTGATGACATTGGACCTGTTCGTCGATCAGTTCAGTTTATGCTGGATCACTTCATGGACAAGCCCTTTGAAGATCAATCGGTGAACGCGATCAGCGACGATTTGTATGAAATCGCCTATGATCAACCGTTCCGGTTTCCTGCTACGTTCACCTTTGTGATGCGGGCTTTCTCGACTTTAGAAGGAGTCGGCAAAGGGCTAGACCCCGAATTTAACTTTATGGAGGTTGCAAAACCATTTGCAATGCAGCTTATGACAAATGGAAATTCTCCGGATGGCGGACTGTTGAACGAACTGAGTCGCCAAGCTGCTCAAGTGAGTAGCACTGCATTTGGTCTGCCTCGTCGAATCGAAGATACGCTCGACAAATTAGAGCGGGGCGATTTGCGCGTGAGAGTTCGATCGACAGAAACCGATCGCATTCTGCGGAAAATGAGCGGCGTGAATATGGGTACGAACTATACGCTGTTGACTTGTGCCTTTACGGTTTCAGCGACGATTTTGCTAGTCAATCAACTTTTTTGGGTTGCCGGAATCGTTGCGATCGCGGCTGTAGTGAGTGGAGTTGCCCTGATTCGATTGATGATGAAGCTCGATCGATACGATCGAATGCCTTAAATTCTGGTGTGATTTTGAGTGAGATGTGAATAATTGAATTCAGAGCAGATTTAATTCGGCTTTGATGCTGTCTACCCGATTCGCTGAATTCTCATGAAACGCTTCTTTACCGCTGGGATGACTGACACGGGACTGATCCGATCGGTTAACCAAGATGCCTATGCTGTCGATGCCGATGAGCGATTTTTTATTGTGGCGGATGGCATGGGGGGACACGCCGGAGGACAAGAAGCGAGTCGAATCGCGATCGAGACGATGCAAGCCTTTCTCACGCAGCAGTGGGAAACCGATATCGACTCGGAAACGCTGCTACAGCAAGCCGTTTTAGAAGCAAATCAAGCGATTCTCAAAGATCAGCGACTGAACCCAGAGCGAGGAGACATGGGAACGACCGCAGTCGCGGTGATTTTTCGAGATGAACAACCACTTTACACGCACATTGGCGATTCTCGGCTGTACCGCTTGCGGGGAGCCAAATTAGAGCAAATTACTGAAGACCATACTTGGGTAGCGCGGGCGATGAGACTCGGTGAAATTACGCCAGATCAGGCGCGGGTTCATCCGATGCGGCACGTACTAGCCCAATGTTTAGGACGACCCGATGTAGAACGGGTGGACATTCGATCGCTTTCCGTACAATCCGGAGATCGTTTATTACTATGTAGCGATGGACTCACCGAAGAGCTTTCGGATCAAATCATCGCTAATCATTTGAAATCGATACGAGCATGTGAAAAAGCAGCGATCGCTTTGATCAATGCTGCGAAAGATCGCGGTGGACGAGACAACATTACGGTTGTCATTGTTGCGATCCAATAGTAAGTATTTCTTGACCTTCCATCTGTCTTCAGGAAGAAACTTCGTTCTGTGTACGAAACCGTACAGACAAGCGATCACTGAACTCGCTAGGGTTTTAGCCAACAACAGCAAGAGTACCTACTCCATGTGGACTGTGGCTCTTTCTCTTTCGTGGGTTCACCTGAATTGCTCTAGAAGATGACATGAACACTCTGCCCCTACAAGGCTTGCGAATCTTACTGGTTGAAGATGAGCCAGATTCGCGAGAAATGATGATTGTTGCACTCGAAGCAGAAGGAGCAGAGATCGTTGCTGTTGAAAACGTCACCTCTGCCTTCACCGCGTTATCCGGTTGGCAACCTGACCTGCTGATCAGCGATATCCGGATGCCCGATTCAGACGGGTTTACTTTTTTGCAAACACTAAGATCGCAATCGATTCTGATTCCCGCGATCGCGGTCACGGGTTCTGCCACCGATGACGAACGGAAAGAAGCCTTCGCTGCGGGCTTTCAGCGCCATTTACCCAAACCGATTGATCTTGACCTTCTTTACCAAACCATCACCGAGTTAATTCCGCAATCGACCGAATGAGAGTCTCAATCACTACCAAAAGACAGAGGGGTAGCAATCTCTGTAGGTATTTCAACTCTGCCGATCTGTAGAGCGATTGGGGAGATGGATGCGGTACCATGACGGGCAGTATTCACGAATTCAGTTTTACTTAACAACCGGCGGAAAGCGCTCTAGCCTCCAGATATTTCATCTGGGGCGACCGTTCGATCGCCGCTTGTTAAAGATTGACCCATGACCAGAGATTTCACCGATTCTGTTGCTCCTCGTTCTCACCAGGCAACCAGTCTGCGGTGGCTCCTGCACGCCATGTCTCCGCCTACAAACCAACTCCTAGCCGCACTTTCTTCAGGCGATTACGAGCGTCTGACCTCGTTTTTAGAAACTGTTACTCTATCCTCTGGGCAAGTTTTATATGAACCGAATCAATCGATCGACTCTGCCTACTTCCCCACCACAGCGGTCATCGCTCATCTAAACCTGATGGAGAGCGGTCGAGAAGTCGAAACCGCTCTCATCGGCAACGAAGGCATGATCGGAGTCCCGTTAGTTTTGGGAACTGATCGCATTCCGATGAGAGCGATCGTCCAAATTCCCGGAACTGCCTTTCGGATTTCTGCGAAAGCGCTCTTATCTGAACTCAACGCGAACCGATCCCTGCAATCTCTCCTGTTGCGCTATGTGCAAACGCTAATGGGTCAGATCGCGCAAAATTTAACCTGTATGCAGTTGCATTCGACTCAGGAACGCTGCTGCTACTTACTGCTGCTTTTGCAAGACCGCATCGGAACTCCAGATCTAATTCTGACTCAGGAGCTTTTGGCTCGAATGGTGGGAGTGAGACGCGATCGCATTAGTGAAATCATTGCCATTTTGGAACGGGCGGGACTGATTGATCATCAGCGAGGGCGAGTCACGATTTTGGATCGATGCGGCTTAGAATCTGCGGCATGTGATTGTTACCGGATTTTACGGGCAGCTTTCGCTGTGCCAGAGGCAACGCAGTTCGATCAACCGTTCGACGAGTCGCGCTAGACCCTATGTACGGTAAGGGACAGACAACAGACACACAAGGCTTATACCTTAGAAACCGCATTCGGATTGTGGTCTGAGTGGTTGTGTGTCACCTGGGTCTAATCGGCTTTCATGCCTCAAAATCGTCCCCGTCCTACTCAAAATAAGCTCCTCCGCGCTCTATCTCAGGAAGAGTACGATCGATTAGCGCCGCATTTGGAGTTTGTCACTTTGCCATTCAAGTCAGTCTTGTATGAGCCAAATCAGCCTGTGGATTATGTGTATTTCCTCAATCATGGTGTGATTTCAATGGTGACCATTACCGAAGAAGGCGAAACTGTCGAGGCGGCAACCCTGGGTAATGAAGGCATGGCGGGAATTCATATTCTGCTGGGAGTCGAGCAAGTGTCTTTACAAGTGATCGCTCAAGTTGCAGGCGATGGAATGCGGATGAGAATCGATGCTTTTCGTCGAGAAGTGACACCGGGAACTCAGCTTTATGGATTGCTGTTGCGTTATACCCAAGCATTGATTAGCCAACTATCGCAAACCGTTGCCTGTAATCGGCTGCATTCGGTCGAGGAGCGCTGCTGTCGGTGGTTGTTGATGTGTCACGATCGCGTTCCGAGTGACGAATTTTTCCTCACCCAAGAATTGCTGTCTCAAATGCTTGGTGTGCGGCGTGCCAGTGTGAGTGTCGTGGCGGCAATTTTACAGAAAGCGGGATTGATTACCTACAGTCGCGGACGGATTCGGATTCTCGATCGTCAAGGATTGGAAAATGCGGCTTGTGAGTGCTATCGACTGGTGAAAACGGAATTCGATCGATTACTCGGCAACCAGTTAAACGATCCGGAAGAGTAGAATTCCCACATCAAAGCGAAAACAACGCTTGAGAATTTCAAAGAGTCCGTAAAGATGTAGCCCGAAAAACGATTTTTCGCTTCATAAGGTTGATAGGATGCGGCACGTAGATCAGCGCCATGATACTCGGTATTCCACCCATGAGATGGAGGAAATGATTCAGCATTTGAATCAATCTCTATCTACCGTTCAAGTTGCCTTCTAAAGCCGAGTGATATAATTCCGGCAACTGTATTGCAGCTTACTGTTACAGGTCATTCACGAGATTAAAGGAGATTGCCCTTGTCCCGTCGTTATTTCTTTACGTCTGAGTCCGTCACTGAAGGACATCCAGACAAGATTTGTGATCAAATTTCGGATACGATTTTGGATGCGCTTTTGAGCCAAGACCCAAAAAGCCGGGTGGCGGCGGAAGTTGTCGTAAACACTGGACTGGTTCTCATTACAGGTGAGATCACCACGAAAGCAAACGTCAACTACATCGATCTCGCTCGCAAAAAGATTGCTGAAATCGGCTACACCGGAGCCGAAAACGGATTTAGCTCAAATAGCTGTGCTGTGATGGTCGCGCTTGATGAACAATCCCCGGACATCGCTCAAGGCGTTGATACCGCTCAAGAAAGCCGCGAACATCTCAGCTCAGAAGCGCTCGATGCGATCGGGGCTGGCGACCAAGGCATCATGTTTGGATTTGCCTGCAACGAGACCCCGGAATTTATGCCCCTGCCAATCTGTTTGGCTCACCGCATTTCTCGTAAACTTGCCGCAGTCCGTAAGACAGGTCAACTGTCCTACTTACGTCCCGACGGCAAAACGCAAGTCACCGTTCTATACGAAGACGACCGACCTGTGGGAATCGACACGATTCTGGTTTCGACTCAGCACACTGCAACGATCGACGATATCAGCGACGATGCGGCGATCCAAGCCAGAATCAAAGAAGACCTTTGGAAACTGGTCGTCGAACCTTGTTTCTCTGACATCGACATCAAGCCCGATGGTGAGACTCGTTTCCTGGTCAACCCAACCGGAAAATTTGTCATCGGTGGACCTCAAGGAGATTCAGGTCTGACCGGACGTAAAATCATCGTGGATACCTACGGTGGTTATTCTCGTCACGGTGGCGGCGCGTTCTCTGGAAAAGATCCTACAAAGGTCGATCGTAGTGCTGCGTATGCTGCTCGATATGCTGCGAAAAATATTGTCGCGGCAGGTTTGGCGGAGAAGTGCGAAGTTCAGTTGAGTTATGCGATCGGGGTTGCTCGTCCGGTGAGCATCATGATCGAAACGTTTGGAACTGGAAAGGTCAGCGATGAAACACTGTTGGAATTAGTGCAGCAGCATTTTGAACTGCGTCCAGCGGGCATCATTCAAACCTTCGGATTGCGGACGCTTCCAGGCGATCGTGGTGGTCGCTTCTATCAAGATGTGGCGGCTTATGGTCACTTTGGTCGTCCCGATCTGGAACTGCCTTGGGAACAGACCGATAAGGCGGCTCTGTTGAAGGAAGCAGCGCTCTCTGCAACCGCAGTCGGATAGATCACACTTTGATCTGATTTAACCCCCATTGAGATGATTCTCTTGGGGGTTTTCAGTTTTAGAGGGTGTTTGAAAAGTATAGAAAAGCAACGAACGAATACTTTTCAAACACCCTCTTAAAGCAAATCTCTGATTAAAATTGCACCATAAAACGAAATTTATCATCGTTGCGTAGTTTCTTTGGCGGATTTCTTCCTCTAAAATAAGGGCGGAATTGCAGCGTAATAATATTAAGCCTTATGAGAATTCTTGCCCTTGTTCCTGGTGGAATTGGCGATCAGATTTTATTTTTTCCCACCCTTGATGATCTAAAAGCGATTTATCCTCAAGCCCAGATCGATGTGGTGGTTGAACCCAGAGCCAAGGGAGCGTATCGAATTTCTAAATCAGTGAGCGATACGATTTTATTTGACTTCAAAGGCAGTAATAGCTTGTCAGACTGGAGTAATTTGCTCGGAGTGTTGCGCGATCGAGAATACGATATTGCGATCGCGCTCGGTCAACGATGGGGAATTGGCTTTCTCCTCTGGCTCAGCGGCATTCAAACTCGAATCGGATACGCCAGCGGCTCGGCATCTGAAACCTTTTTCACGAAAACCGTTCCGCTGAATTCTGACCAGTATGCAGCCGCAATGTATCACGACTTGCTAAAGGGATTAGGCATCGATCGACCCATGACTGATGTTGCGATCAGTGTTCCAGCGAGGGATCTCGAATGGTCAGACGCGGAACGAAAACGCCTCGGATTACAAGACGGTCGTTATGTTTTGATTCATCCCGGTGCAGGTGAGTTATCGCAACGCAAAGGAATTGACAAGATTTATCCAGCCGAAAATTGGCAAAAAATCATTCGGGACTTTCAGCAAAAACAACCGGATTTACCGATCGTACTAATTAAGGGCGAAGAAGATGACGAGATCGTGGCTCAAATCGTGGCTTTGTGTCCTGGAATCAAAGTCACTGCACCCGAAAATATTGGGCAATTGGTTTCGATGGTGGCAGGTGCAAGCTTGATGATCTGTACTGATAGCGCCTCGATGCACGCTGCGATCGCGGCTCAAACGTTCACATTGGCACTCTTTGGCACAACCGATCCAGAAAAACTTGTACCGAAGAGCGATCGAATTGCGGCGATCAAGTCTCCCACTGGAAAAATGGCAGACATCACGCCGCAAATGATTCTAGAACGAGTTTGGGGCGGTTAGCGATCGTCGCCACCCGCAGCAACTCCACTTCCGTAGACTTCGGCGTTTTGAATGTTCACGCCGTCGAGAATTGCACCCACAGTTTCTGCATTGATCAAACGAGCACCTGATAGATTTGCATTCGTCAGGTTTGCTCGATCAAGGGTTGCATTCGTCAGATAAGCCGTCGTCAAATTGGTGTTTTTCAAGTTCGCGCCCGTCAAATCTGCGCCTTCTAAGTTTGCTCCAGTCAAATTTGCGCCTTCTAGGTTGGCATTTCGCAAATCCGCGCCCAAAACGTGGATTTCTTTCAGGTTCGCACCTGCGAGATTACACCCGGAACATTCGCCAGTGGTAATAAGTCGTTGAACGTGCTGCGGATTTTCGGCGCGAATCGGAGCGGCGAACGAAACGGTAGCAAGACAGGCAAGGGTGATTCCAACTTTTGCAAACATAAAAGTATCCTCCAGAAATGAGTGGAGCGGGTTGACCAACAAGGTGAAGTAGCGGTTGTATTAATAACTTCAACTGTACGAAAGACGATTTCAGAAAACCTCGGTCTCTGGATATCATTCGATCGGAAGAATGACGCACACTGTAGCAAGTTCTAAGTTTTGTTGAGATTACTGAGAACCTGCGCCTACTTTTAGTTTGACAAACTTTCTTTGCGATCGCAGAATTTCTCAACTTCTCATCACAATTAAAAGTGCAGTCAAAACAACACTGTAAGACTCATAAATTTGATAAAATTTAACATCAGTAAGACTAATATGACGCTCAGCGGTTAGGAGACCTATGACCGGATTCATCCGAGGATTATTTTCAAAAAAGGCAAGCGATGAGACAGCGAAGCTTGCTTCCGTAGAACCTCCAAAGCAAGAAAAAGTGGAGCGCCCGAAAAAAGAGAAAGCCGCTCGTCCCCCGAAGGAAAAATCTGCTTTCTATCTGGAATCGTCTGAAGCGCAGACATATGGGAATTCAGACTATATGCAAGCTTCTAAAAAAACCCGTCGCACGTTTCCCAAAACGTTAGATAACCCGGAAGGAAAGGAATACATCCAAGAACTTTCGGCGATGGGTCGTGTGGTTCCAGGTCAAGCAAAGGTTGAGATTGTTGCTCCGCAGCCCGAATCGACTCAATCGGCTCCAGTCGAAGATGCGGCGGCTCAACGTCGGAAAGCGGCATCCGATATGGATATGTTCCGCAAAATGGCGAAAGATATCCGCAAGTAGTTGAATCGTTGATCAAAGAATTGTCTCCAGTTTCTTCGAGAAACTGGAGATTTTTTGTTGAACCCTTTCTAGTTCGATCGCTGTTTCCTGATAGATTGAGCTTTGTAGACTGTAGAGAGGCAGGGAAGATGCAGCCGAAAATCATTGTTCTCGATGATGATCCAACAGGGTCGCAAACGGTGCATAGTTGCCTGCTTCTGATGCAGTGGGATATCGAGACGTTGAGAATTGGATTGCGCGATCGAGCACCAATCTTCTTTGTTCTAACCAATACACGATCGCTGACTCCCGAAGCTGCGAAATCGGTGACTCAAGAAGTGTGCTGCAATCTAAAAAGCGCGATCGCCGAAGAATCGATCCAAGATTTTCTCGTGGTCAGTCGATCGGATTCGACTTTGAGAGGACATTACCCGATCGAGACAGATGCGATCGCCCAAGAACTCGGTTCCTTTGATGCTCATTTCCTTGTGCCTGCATTTTTTGAGGGAGGACGTACGACTCGTGAGAGTATTCACTACCTAAAAGTGAACGGAGTGGATACACCCGTTCACGAAACAGAATTCGCCAAAGATTCCGTATTTGGCTATCAGCACAGCTATCTACCGGATTACGTCGAAGAGAAAACACAGGGGCGAATTCATGCCGATCAAGTAGAGCGATTTTTGCTGGCAGAAATACGATCGGGAATTCAACAGCGACTAAGAAATTTACATGATAATCAATGCTGTGTCGTTGATTCAGAAACGCAATCAGACATGGATCAGTTTGCATCTGATGTATTAACAGTTGCATCGGACGGGAAACGGTTTTTATTTCGGAGTGCGGCAAGTCTACTGACTTCATTAGCAAATTTGGGAGCGCAACCGATTCCACAAGCAGAAATGGCACGATACGTCAGAGAAGGCAAACCTGGAGCGGTGATCGTTGGATCTCATGTGAAGAAAACGACTGAACAGCTACAGAAATTGCTCGAAGCTCCGGGAACCGTTGGGGTTGAGATTGAAGTCGCGCAACTTGCTCGATCGAACAATGCTCACGAGGCTTTATTGAAAAATGCGATCGACCAAATCAACGAAATTCACAACGCTGGAAAAACTCCCGTCGTTTACACCAGTCGCCAAGAGCTAACCTTTGACGATGCCCAAACTCGCTTAAATTTTGGTGAATCGGTTTCGACGTTATTAATGGACATTCTGCGCCACCTGCCCGCTGATATCGGTTTTCTCATTAGTAAAGGCGGCATCACTTCAAACGATACCTTAAGCAAAGGATTAGCCCTGAGAACGGCTCGACTTCTCGGTCAAGTCCTCGCAGGCGTTTCGATGGTCAGAACCGCAGAAGATCACCCTCAGTTTCCAGATTTGCCCGTGGTTCTGTTTCCTGGAAATGTCGGAGATGAAACCGCGCTCGCAACCGTTTACGATCGCTTAAACCAACACAGTTAACAACATGGAACGCATCGGATTTATCGGACTCGGCATCATGGGAAAGCCAATGGTGCAGAACTTGTTAAAGGCTAGATATAGCGTGACGGTGTTTAATCGATCGAGCAATGCGATCGAATTTCTCACAACCCAAGGCGCAACCCCCGCAACCTCTCCAAAACAAGTCGCTGAACAATCCGATATCGTCATCACTTGCCTTCCCGATTCTCCCGATGTGGAGTTCGTTGTTTTAGGTGAAAACGGCGTACTGTCTGGAGCGCGACCAGGAATGTTGTTCATCGATATGTCTACGATCGCGCCTGCAACTTCCAAAAAAATCCATTCCGAACTTCAGAAACACGATATTCAATCGCTTGATGCTCCGGTTTCCGGTGGTGATATCGGCGCACAGCAAGGAACGCTATCGATCATGGTCGGTGGGGAAAAATCCGCCTTCGATCGAGCTTTACCCGTCCTCCAAGCAATGGGTAAAAACATTGTTCACATCGGAGAAGCAGGAGCCGGACAAGTCACCAAAGCCTGCAATCAAATCGTTGTCGCAATGACCGTTCAAGCCGTTGCAGAAGCGTTAACACTCGCGAAAAAATCAGGAGTTGATCCAGCAAAAGTGCGATCGGCTTTATTGGGTGGATTTGCTCAAAGTCGAGTGTTAGAAGTCCACGGACAGCGAATGTTAGACGGCAGCTTTCAGCCTGGATTCAAGCTCGATTTGCATCGGAAAGACATGAATATCGTATTGCAGACTGGGCGAGAAGTCGGAGTGCCATTGCTAGGAAGTGGTCAGGTGACAGCACTGATGGATGCGCTGATTGCTCAGGGGAAAGGGGAACTCGACAATGCAGCGATCGCGCTTTTATACCAATTGCTCTCAAATCCATCCTAAATCACGACAGAAGATTAAAATTTTCTTTACTGCTAAATAGTTCGTTGTTTTTGCCGTATATTTACTGCTAACTACCAAAATAAATGACTATTAATACTCAGACTTAAGCGAGTGAAAAAGTTTGAGTTGTCGTATAACTTTCTTATTCACTGAGTTTGAGGTCTAATAGTGGTAACAAAACGACGACTGTGGTCTGTTTTCTTAGTCTTAATTGCTACTACAACAATAGCAGGCTGTGGTTCTACAAAACGGATTAGAGACTTTACGCAAGCCATGACAGACTATACTTCTGCTCTGGACAAACTTTTAATTGCTTCGGGTAAGCTCAGAATTGAATCAACTTCAGAGCAGTTGTTGCGGGATGATACCGATAATTCAGAGCAGGATGTTCAGCAGTATCAAAGAACTAGAGACGTTTTAGATCAACGCTTTAAGCTACTGTCAGGTTTACGTTCACATATTCGCTTATTAGGTTCGTATTTTAGTGTTTTAACTGAACTTGCCGATTCAAACGCTCCAGAGAACGCAAGCAAAAACGCAGGAGTACTGGTTGATGAAATCAAAGCCTTAAATAAAACTTTGCGCTCTAATCCTACATTTCCTGAAGCTAGATACGAAGCACTAAAGGGAGCAGCAGTACCTATTTTTAGAATCGCAGTGAGTTCTAGAATCAACAGAGCATTGCGAGAAGAACTAAACTTGCGGAAAGAAACAATTCAAAACGAACTTCTGCTTCAACAATCACTTCTAGAAGCAGTTATCGATGATACCAAAAGCGACTTAGAGGATTTGCAAGAACGCCGGGAAAACCGTATTCTTGTTCAAACTTATGGTACTGGAATAATAGATTCGGGACAGCAAGAAATATGGATCAAGCAGCGACAAGACATTTTGAGTTTACGCAACACTGTCTTTGAGCTTGAAGAAGCAAGCAAGATCGCAAAAGAATTTCGTCAGATTTACGAAGATTTTGTTCAGGGTCAATACAGCGCCGATCGTATTAAGAGCGTGACTGATCAAATGCAAGCAGTTACACAAGCCGCAGAAAAAGCGATTGAATAGTTTGGAGAAGATTAACATGAGAGTTCTTAGCCTCAATAACATGCTGAATGATTTAGAGATTTTAGAAAAAAGAATGCAAGAACCAAAAATTGATTTTTGGATTAGGCAACAAGAAAAAGAAGATCGTGCAAAGTTTAGGAAATGTCAGAGTGATCTGAGTATTCAGATTGGGAAGCTAAGAAACGCTCGAATAGAGCCACTTCTACCACAACTGATGTCAGGTGAAGATGATCTGAAGAAAGGAATTGATAAGCTGAGACGCGAGATTGCAGAACTGGATAAAATTGCTGAGGCAATTCAAGCAATCAGTAACGTGATTAATACTTTGACCAGCATTCTTGCACCATTTGTACCCAGCCCAAGCAAATAACAAACATCGTCGTCAAGTTACAAACAAGAGAATGTGAAACTCAAGAGGTGGCGAGTTGATCACTTTTATCGGTAGTTGGTTCAACTCGCGCTGTTGACCATCCTGTTTCCGCTTGTCCTAAGACATAACTCGCGATCGCTTCAATTTCTTCCTCGCTCAATCGCTCACCAAACGCAGGCATCGCATTCTTTCCATGAATCACTTGGTGGCGAATCGCTTCGATCGAGTTCATTTCATATTTTTCTAGCGCTTCTTTTCTCAAGGTTTTGTGAGAAATAATCACATTATTTCCGCCGATATGGCAGGCAGAGCAATTTGCGCTAAACAACTGTTCGCCATTGGGAGCGTCCGCATGAGCGGGAAGAATTGACACAAAAATTGCGATCGCACATCCAACGAGCGCGATCGCAATTCGAGATAAAGATTGTTGCCAATTCAAATTCATTCTCCTCAATCCTGCGCCTGTGTCGGTAAATGGCACGCTAACCTATTGTAGACCGGAGATTGAGGAGAAACACGAAGCAATATTAACCTGCAACGACAACTTTACCGACCATGCCAGCGCCCCGGTGAGGCAAGCAGTAGTAAGTATATTCACCAGCAGGAGCATCTGCGGGAATTGCGACATCAAAAGACTTCTTCGCGCCTTCCAAAGCTTTGTGGGACAGGCTAGCTGCCAAGTCAGCATTTTTGCCCGGAACCTTTGCGGCATCAAAGATCACGTTGTGAGGGGGTAATTGACCGACATCAAAATGGATCGTGTCTCCAGGCTTGACGGTCACGACTGCGGGTTCAAACACCAAACCCTTAGCGCCTCCCATCTTCACGTTGACGGTATCTGCCGAAGCGGGCGCAGCAGCGAGGAATAAGCTTCCCATCATGAGAAGAACGGCACAGAAAGCCAGGGAGAGTCCCCGGATAGCAGAAGCGATCGATTTCATAGTTTTTTCTCGGAACGACTTTGTTCTTCAGATTATTCTCACATTTTACAGCCTGTCGTACTCAGTTTGACCGTTTGTAAAACCAAAAATTATTCCAGAAATCCGTCCCTACAACTTCGTACTTCCCCACCCTTTCGCTTTCTCAGCCGCACGTAAAATAAACCCGGACAAATTCTCGACTTCAGATTGCGCTAACCAGGATTCGGGGACTTCTCGACAGAGTAACGACTCCTCGCTGCCGTCGTAGCTCATCGGATGCCGGATGAATGCCGCTAATTGCTCAACAGTATTTCGTGGGGGAGTGGCTTGTTTTAGCGCCTCTAACGAAAGCGAAACGGGCGGATTCGCGAGCGTTGCACCGCCCACATGACAGGACGCACAGTGTAATTCAAATAATTTTTTCCCTTCAAGCATATTCTCGTATGAGAACAATCGCGTTTCACCCTGCTCGTTCATTACGACTGGAACGGGGTCAGAAACTTGTAAATACTGTCTAATGTACGGGTCAACTCTTGCATAAGCAGGAAGGCTGACTGCTCCCCAGACGATAGAGGCAATACAGAAGATCAAAATTGATCGAATAGCTTGTACCAACATAGGGAGAGTCAGCCTCAATAGGGGTTTAGTAGTAGATTTTGCCGCCGCCCCATTTGTCGCCAACGACTTTGGGCTGGAGGAGAATGTGACCTGCGATCGCAACTAAGTCTTGATCAGTCAGGTTTCGCATTTCGGGGAAGGTATCTTTGCTCTTTAAGCTCGGATGCACTTCCGCGATCGAGGTCGTTCCGTCGTAGCTGGTCGGATCTTTCATGTAATCGACCAGCGAATCGATATTGTCGCGCTTCGGAGTTGCCAACGACAGCGCTTCAGGATCAAGCCCAACGTTCGGGTCGGTTTTGGTGACACCACCTGCATGACATTGGGCACAAGCGTATTGAAACAGGCGTTTGCCTTCTTTTACTTGCTTTAGCGAGAGAGTGGTCGTTCCCCCGTTGGCATCTTTTACAACCGTACGGGTTGCAGCATCAAGTTCTGCCGCGTTCGCGGACGGTGCAAACACTTGAAACGCAAAAAAGACGGTGGCAACAGCAAGCCAAAGAAATCTTTTAAGCATGGTTCTCCTTAAATGTGGCTCAGTAATCGGACATCACAACACAACAATCGATAATAGCGATCGGCAAATCGGCTTTGCTGATGATGAGAATAGACTCCTTTAATACCAATATCATGCCGCTGTGACAATACTTTCACCAATTTTCGGATTGTTTCTAATCGGGGGCGGAAGTAAATGTTTTGATGCCCGGAATTTGCACCGTGTGCGAGGACGGAATCACGGGCTGATGCAGGCGGATTAATTGGGCTAGAGTCTTTTTCAGTTGGGTACGAGGCACGATCGCATCCACAAATCCATGATTCAGCAAATATTCCGCCGTTTGAAAATCATCTGGAAGCTTCTGGCGCAAGTTTTGTTCGATCACTCTTCGTCCAGCGAATGCAATCATCGCTTTCGGTTCCGCTAAGATAATGTCTCCGAGCATGGCAAAACTCGCGGTTACGCCTCCCGTAGTCGGATGCGTCAAAACTGGAATGTAAAGCAAGCGACTTTCTCGATGGCGTTGAAGCGCTCCAGAAATTTTTGCCATTTGCATCAGGCTCAACATGCCTTCCTGCATTCTCGCGCCTCCAGAAGCGCAGACGATGACAACTGGAAGACGCTGCTGGGTGGCGCGTTCAATCAAACGGGTGAGCTTTTCACCGACAACTGATCCCATACTGCCGCCGATAAAGCGAAAATCCATTACGCCGAGAGCAACCTGGCAACCATCGATTTGACCAATCCCGGTTTGAACAGCTTCGGTGAGTTTCGTTTTCTCTTGGGTATCGCGGAGGTAATCACTGTAGGATTTGCGGGCGCGGAATTTTAGCGGATCAGCGGGGTGGATATGTTCATCGATCGCGACCCAAGTTTCTGTATCGATCAGTTGCCGAATTCGTTCTGGGCTGAAGACGCGCATGTGATGGTTACACTCTAAGCAAACCATCTGATTCGCTCTTAGATCTTTGGTATAAGTCAGCACTCCGCACGTTTCGCACTTCTTCCAAAGACCATCTGCGATCTCGCGCTCTTGGGCAGGAGAGGCTTGAGGCTCAGATTTACGTCGATTCGCAAACCAATCAAATAAAGACATGGGGTTAATCTATCCTTTTCATCGAGGGTGATAAAAGTTACTCCAGTTTTGTGAAAGCGAGTAACATGATCGCTAGTTCATTTAAATTCAATTAAAAAACGTGTCATTTTTAACAACTTGTAGAGTGCGTAGTCCGATCGCCCTTCAGATTCGAGACGTTCATCTTGACGTAAAAGCTGGTTTCTGAGCCGAGATTCTTATCCTGCTTTTAATTCATGCCCCGCTTAAGAATTTATTTCTCACGCTCCTTACTACCGTAATTTCCAGAAGCTGCGGATTGGCGCTCTTTCCATTCGCTCACTCTATTCATGGTTTTAACGGATCTTAATTTACACCCGTTAATCCTATCAAAATCTGGGAATTCTATTAGCGAGTGCCGTGGCAAGCTTAAAATTCACCTGTTGATATGAATACGTCTGTTGCTGAATTGGTTGGGTCATCCCTTCATTGCGCGATCGCGGATGATGCCCTAAAGGACGAGGATAACGCTGCTTGGGTTCTAGAACTTGATCCCGAAGTTCGACAAGCCTGGATCGAACGCATTCACTGGATTCGCTTAGCAGATCGACTTGCAGAAAGCGAATTGGTGAATGGACAACCTGGACCGTTTCAGGATTTCTACGCTGCGTGGCGGTGGTTAAAATCAACTGGAACAGTTCAACCTGCGGAAGCCCACCGCTCGTTATTTGAATCGATGCACGGTCGCTGGTTTGCACAGTCTGATCCCGCCTGTCAGCTTTCTCAAGAAGCTTGGGAGCGCTATCTGACGGCGCTCGATCGCTACAACCGAAAAAATTTGGTGTTTGAGACGATCGAGGACTATGAAACCATGCTGCGCGATTTAGCTTCGTCGTTTTTCCAGGTTTTGCCATTTTTGTCAACTCAAACTTGGCATTTAGTGGGTAGCCTTGGAGTGGTCGATCAGTTCTACAACACTTTACGAGATTTGCGCGAAGATGCTGAGCAAGGAATTTGTTATTTACCGAATGAGTTGCTTGATCGCTTTGGGGTGACTCGCAGCGAAATTTTAGAACTCAGAGCTTACGAGAATCCGGAATATCGATCGATGATGGAGTTTTGGATTTACGAATATCTGCCAAAGCTGTATCGTCGTGCGTATCCATTCATTCTGTCGCCTGATTTGCATCCGTCCTGGCAGATTTTACGAGATTGGTCACTCAATCGCTACCGCCGCATCGAACGAGTGATGCGGCACTGTGACTATGATTATGTGCGGTTTCCTCAAGTCTACTGGCAGCAAGTCCGACGCGATTTAGTTCTGTTGCTACCCTCACGTTGGGGGACTACAACGACTCCTTCTGCTCACAAAACAGTGTCGTTTGTCGATCAACGCTGCAAACTCAAGCGATTTGTCGCGATCGAGTCTCAGTGTGGTTGAGCACAAAACTCCATCCACATGACCTCCCAAACTAACTGAGACTGGACATAGGCTAAGAGTTGCTCTTTCGCTTTTTCGAGCAATCGCAGCGATCGAGCATTCTGGCTCTGTGTCCAGTACACTTGCTGCAAATAATCAATTAACCAAAGCTGCGTTTCACCGTCGATCGTTTTCGCGATCGTTCTTGCAGTCGTGAGCGCTTGCCTCAATGATTTCGGAGGCTGCATCACCGATTCTAGAACTTCGAGCGGGATCGATTCGAGGGTTTGCTGATGTGCGATCGCGGCTCCGGGACTTCCCTGAGCGAGAGATAACAACTGCGGCTTAGAGAGAATTTCCGGGTGTCCCACTTTTTTCAGAACTTGTGCCATTGACTCTACATCGAGTCGCGCAAAGGGAATTCGCTGACACCGAGACACGATCGTCGGTAAAACCGATTCGACACTGGTTGCTAAAAGAATAATCGTTGCTCGTCCAGGTTCTTCTAATGTCTTGAGTAACGCATTCGCAGCGGATTCAGGCATCGTTTCCGCTTGCTCGATGACGATCGCCGATCGCGCTGCTTCTAACGGCGGACGGCTGAGAAATTGACTAACTTCTCGAATTTGCTCTAATCGAATCATCGGCGGCGTTTTGCGCTTGACTCCTGCCGCTTCTGCCTCGATCGCGGTTAATCGCTTGCCTTGATGAAGATAAGTCGGTTCGACCCAAAGCAAGTCAGGATGATTGCGATTCAGAATGCGGGAACGAGAGGACGATAACAGCGCTTCGAGAAAACATTCTGCTGCTAATCCTTTGCCAATTCCCGCAGTTCCGACGAAGAGATAAGCGGGGGCGAGACGATCGACTGCGATCGCTCGATCGAGGAGTTCAACAGCTTGAGGTTGACCGATTAGAGAACTAAAAACTGACATCGCGATATAACAGCAGAATGAAAGCCTAGTGTAGTCTAATCGGAAACTTCATTGCCGAATTCAGACGGGCATCGGAACTTTCGCGCCGATCGAATATGGAGCCGCGATCGTAATCTCCAGCGATTCAGCTTTAACCGCCATCCAAGGCTGAGAATCAATGATGTTTGCAAATGGACTGGAACGGGGAACTTCAAGCCGAGAACTGACCACAGAAAGATTACCGATCGCTGAACTTTCAAACCGCATCAATTCTTCCGCCAGCTTGGTGTAGGTATCAAACTGTCCGCTCAGTGGCAAGAGATTAAACTGCCAAGCGTGAGTGAAATTGCAGAGAATTTGATCGCCTTGTTTAACGATCGCGCCTCCTTCCGGTTGCCAGAAAAATTGGGCATCTTCTTTTGGCAGTCCCCAAATTTCTCGACCTCCAGCGATCGAGCTTGCATCGTCCACATAGATATGAGACACCCAACCTCCGATTTTGCCGCCATATCGAACTAAACCCGGAACAGCAATAAGTTCGCCGTAGGTTAGCGTTGAGCCAGCTCCATATTTGCCGAGAAATAAACCGCCGATCGTCTTTCCAGGCAAAACTTGAACAATTTCGAGATCCTTGGGGATTGCTTTGGCAGCTTCAGAAAAATCTATGAGATGTAATGTCAGATAACCGTGTCCTTTGAGCGTCCAGGGAGCGGGTGGATGATTCATGACAGTGAGGAAGAGATTGGCGATCGTACCCTAGAAAACTCTGCTGAATTTTGCCTCTGTCTTTGGTCGCAGAGTGAAAGCCTCTCAAATTGTAGAGATACTTTCTATAAGGCTGTTCTACAGTATTCAGGAGCAATGATTTTTGAGCGTATGTCTGAGCCAAATCCGCCTGAAGAGAATATCTTTTCTGAGTTTGCCAAGGTTGTTTTGGGAACTCAGTTTGACGAGTTTAGGAAGCTTGCGGTGTCTGCTAGGACAAATTTTGTAAAACTCGTTCAAGGCGAAGTAGACGATATCTCGTTTCAGGGTCGCAACATCGTCAAAGATGATCTTCAGATTCAAGAGGTCGAAATTCAGACCGATCAAATCTCCGTTGATCCACTGAGCATCCTGCTTGGAAAAATTCAGTTAAATGAACCGATCGATAGTCACATCCGCCTGGTTCTCTCTGAGAACAATTTGAATCAAAATATGAATTCAGATTATGTTCATGGGTTTCTCAAGCCGATTGATCTCAATGTAGAAGGCGAGATTAACTCCTTAGAATTACAGCCTCCATTTAGTATCAAATTGCTCGATAATAATAAAATTCGCTTTACAGGAAATGCGAAGATTCAGAGTGCAAAAGATACACAAAAATTGGCATTTACCTCTGTAGTTTCTCCAAAAACAGAGACTCAACCTGTTCGGATGGAAACCTTCTGCTGTACGCCCAACAACGGTCAGTCTATTCCGTTCATGATCGCCTTGCTGCAATGGATGAATAACATTGTGAGCAAGCCTTATCTTGAGATTGAAGGGGTTGCTTTTCAGGTCAAAACCTTTCTGATTCAGAACAAAGAATTGACGACTGAGATCGAAATTCACGCTGCTCAAATTCCTAATTTGTAAGCTCTTTTCTCTCGCTCATTGTTATAAACTTTCATTTCATCTGTGATTTGTCGCACATCATCTGGGAACCTTAGCAAAGACAGTGATGTGAAAGACGGACTTAGGTGATGAGCCACGCTCAAGACATTGAAGTAACGCTTTTCTTCCAGAAAGGCTTATATCTCAATAAGACGAAAGCCTACGAAGCAGCGATCGCTAGCTACGAAGCTGCACTCAATCTCAAACCAGACTATCCCGATGCTTGGTATAACCGAGGCAACTCGCTCTACCACTTGGGACGATACGAACACGCGATCGAAAGTTACGCTCAAGCCATTGAATACCAACCCGGCTTCCCCGAAGCCTGGAACAATCGCGGCAATGCGCTCGATGAACTCGGACGCTACGAAGAAGCGGTCAAATGCTATGACCACGCCATTCGATATCGTGCTGACTATCATTGGGCTTGGTACAATCGTGGCATTTCGCTTCGGAACTTAGAACGTTACGAAGATGCTGTGAACAGTTACGATCGCGCAATCGAATTTAAACCCGACTACTACTGGGCTTGGTACAGTCGCGGGTTAGCACTGCGAAAATTAGGACAGCTAGCACGAGTTGTCGCGAGTTACGATCGCGCTCTCGAACTCAAACCTGATTTTGAAGAGTCCTGGACAAATCGCGGCAATGCGCTTTATCACATGGGCAACATCGACGAAGCGATCGAAAGCTACGATCGAGCCTTAGCACTCCGACCGGATGCAGCAACGATTTGGTACAACAAAGCTTGCTGTTACGCGGTTCAAGGCAAAGCTGATCTTGCTTACGAACATTTGCAGCGAGCGATCGAGTTGAGTCCCGAAGAGTATCGCGAAATCGCTCAAAGCAATTCTGATTTTGCTGCACTCCGACGAGACAATCGGTTTATGTCCCTTCTGAGTGTTCGCCCACCTCGCGAAACGTAACTGCCCGCTATGCTTCCCTCTGATGAAACTCGGTATCGAAATGTCGGTCGATCGCTTGCTTTGCTGGGTCGCTATGGGCAACACTATGCTAAATTCGAGCAGATTCTAGCGATCGATCCGGATCATCCAAATGGGTTGCTTTGTCGTGGGTACGCGCTAGAAAAATTAGGACGATATGAAGACGCGATCGCGACATTTGAACGAGTGATTTCGCTGCGTCCAAAAATGAGTTTAGCTTGGCAAGGTCGCGGAATTGCTCTAGGTCGATTGGGACAGTACGATGAAGCGCTTACCAGTTTTAATCAAGCTTTGAAACTGGAGCCAGAAGATTACCGCTGTTGGCAAAATCACGGCAAAACCTTGCTGAATTTGTATCGCTATCGAGACGCGATCGCAAGTTTTGATCGAGTGCTAGAACTCAAACCAGAAAACTACAAAGCCTGGTACAACCGAGCGATCGCGCTTTCATCGCTCAAAGATAATCGAACTGCATTAATGAATCTCAATATCGCACTCAAAATTCAGCCAACTTCTGACTATATTTGGAACTACCGAGGACAAGTTTTAGGCAAATTACATCAAATGTCTGAAGCGATCGCATCGTTTGAAAATGCTATCAGAATTAATGCTCGAAGTGCGAGTGCTTGGTATGGGAAAGCGTGTTGTTATGCAATCGAGAGAAATGCAGAGAACGCGATCGACAGTTTAGAACGTGCGATCGCGCTTTCTCCATCGATTTACTACAATCTAGCCAGTATCGACTCGAATTTCAGCTTTCTAAAAATGAACGAGCGGTTTCAAGCTCTAACTCAAATGGTCGCCCCCACTAATGCTTCTTGAACAATCAGCACTGAACAAGGCGCATGGTGCATCACATAATTGCTCACACTTCCTAAGAGAAATTCGCTCAGTCCCGATCGCCCCCTGCGTCCCATGACCACCAAATCAGCATTCCAGGTTTTCGCAATCGTACAAATAATGTCTCCTGGATCGCCGACGTGCTGAGTAAATTCGCAGCAAACCCCAGATGTAAGCGCTCTCGCATCTTTCGCCCTTAGCATGTCTAAGCCTGCGGTTTCTGCCTGAGAGAACAACTGAGCCGACGATCGCATAAAAGCTTCGTGCTGGATTGGATACAGGCTATCGACCATCGGATACATCGGCGTAGAAATGCCTTCATCGATCGGGCTAATTGCGTGAAGCAACATCACCTTTGCCTGGTTCGTTTTAGCAAGCTCGATCGCTTTTTCAAAGACGCTTTGATTGGTTTCAGCGCGATCGAGAGCGACTAAAATTCTTTGAAACATACCGATTCTCCTTATGGCTCAATCGAATGCTTGAGGCTGATGTGAAGTGAACTGTATTTAACCTCATACCTGTAGTGTAAGCTTGAAATTCACTGCAATGTCCTGGTTTTCTTGCTTCTTAACACTTTAAACGAAGTCAAACTTCCGCTAGATGAATTTCGAGGTTTGCGGCTGAGAAGATGGCAACCTATTTCAACTGATTAAAAGCAATGTTGATCGAGATCATTCGACGATCGAGCCGAAGAATCTTAACATTTTGGCGGCGAAAAGTTGGGAATCGAGTTGCACCGTTATTGACTGCGATTCGATTAACAGGATTAGTAGCGGCTGCGATCGCGCTTTGGGGATTTGCAGAACTCGCAGAAACCGTAATGCGCGATCAGACTCAAGCTTTTGATACGAGCGTTTTACTTGCAATTCAGAAACTTCAAGCTCCCTGGCTGACTCCAATCATTGTGTTCATTACCTGCATTGGCGATCCGACAATTTTACTCATCGTGGGGACGCTGATGAGTGCAGTTTTACTGATGCGACATCAGAAATCTGAAGCGATGACGATCGCATTAGGAGGCTTCGGAGCGTTAGGACTGAATCTTTTACTGAAACGACTGTTTGAGCGATCGCGTCCTGAATTGTGGTCGAGAACGGTTGAGGTGAAGTTTTACAGTTTTCCGAGTGGGCACGCGATGTTATCGATCGTGATGTACGGATTATTAGGGTATTTATTAGCCACTCGCTATCCGAAATACCGCAATCTCATCATTTTATCGATGTTGATTTTGATTGCGCTAATCGGGTTTAGTCGAATGTATTTGGGTGTGCATTGGTTCACAGATATTATTGCAGGATATGCGGCGGGGTTTGTCTGGTTAATGACTTGTGTTTTGAGTTTAGAAATCTGGCGACATCGAAAAGATTTATCGAAGCCAAAATTCTAACTTGAATCTCAAATTTGATGAGTTTTTTCGCTGTTAATCTATGCTTCAAATTTAGCAAACAGTTTTGTCAAAATAACATTTGAAAATAGAAAACCTTCTGGATCAGTTAGTTGAATTCTTTCGGGTGTAATTACAACCCAGGAGGCTCTCTCGTAGGGTTTTAAGCAGTCGAGAATTTGAGCGATCGCATTTTCCCCAAATCGCTCTACTAATTGCTCTAAGCTAATCCCTTCTTTCAATCGCAACCCAGTCATCAAACTATCTAATAAGTACTCGATTGGTTCTACTTCATTCGTTGAATGTGGCTCTTTAATCCAATCGTAATACTCTCGAAGTTTTCGAGGTCGAGAAACGCGATCGCCATTCAAATAACTCGTTGCTCCCATCCCAAAACCGTAGAACGATTGATTCTCCCAATACACTCGATTATGCTGACATTGATAGCCTGATTTCGCATAGTTTGAAATCTCGTAATGCTCATAACCAGCACCGGTCAAAGTCCGCTGAGCGATTCGATAAAGATCAGCCGTTAATTCATCTGAAGGTAAAGGTTTCTCACCGGGTTTTAACTGCTTACCGAAGGGTGTTTGTGGCTCGATCGTTAAATCATAAATCGATAAATGTGTCGGAGAAAGCGCGATCGCTTTTTCAAGTGACTGTTGCCAAATCTCGATCGTTTGATGTGGTAACCCTGAGATGAGATCCAAGCTAAAATTCTCGATGCCTGCTTGGTGAAGTAAGTCGATCGAACTGTAAATCTCTTCAACGGTATGAGTTCTACCACACGCTTTGAGAATTTCAGACTGAAAGGCTTGTACACCCAAACTAATTCGATTGGCTCCCGCTGATTTGAATCCTTTGATTTGCGATAAGTCAAACGTGCCGGGATCGATTTCCATTGAGATTTCTGCGCTTGGAAGAATTTCAAATTGTCGATCGAGCGTTTCTAAAATCTGTTGAAATTGTGAAACTGATAAAAGCGAAGGCGTTCCTCCACCAAAAAATACAGTTCTTAATGGCTCACCAAAGCGATTGGTTTGCTCAATCTCTTCACAGAGCTTTTCAACATACTGAATAATCGTTCCAGAATTATTGCCGTTGCGTTGATCGCCGACCACAGAAATTGGAAAATCGCAGTAAAAACAGCGGCGGCGGCAGAAGGGAATGTGCACATACGCGGAACTTGGAATATTAAATTCCATAACGTGAGACTTATTTTTCAAACTTGAATCGGGGATGGAATGGCAAAAGCAGCGATCGATTTCTCATAAAACGATAAACTTTGTATCACAAAACACGAGTCGAGTCGGGTAAACCCCCCATCAGATAAGCATTTGGGCGCAGGAATCGCTAGACAAGCAGGATATAATGAACCCAAGTCAAGCAGTTTGCTAAATTCAACGATTTCACACGAATTCAGAGCCTTTACCGGGTTGCTTGACTAGCAAATTTCCCGTGAGGACGCGCTTCATGCGTCTCCATCTCCATTATGCTTGACGCAATTATCATCATCTCATTCATCCTAGCAGGGGCGGGAACGGGCTTTCGAGGCATCGAAGCGTTGCCTGGAAGTGTGCTGCAACAAGTCTCAAATCCGGATGCACTGCGCTGGATTTGTGCGGGGTTCGGCGCGATTTTTGGTTTAGCGATCGGGCTAATTGCTCAGAGCGCTTTCCGGCGGCTCGAACGCCAGATCCGTCAGCTTCCAGCCTACACGCTCCTGAGTCGTGCGATCGGTCTTGTCATGGGGCTACTGGTCGCGAATCTGCTGCTGGCACCAACATTTTTACTGCCAATTCCGCCTGAGTTCTCGTTTCTCAAGCCGCTAACGGCTGTGGTCGGCAGCATTATGTTTGCGGTTTCGGGAATGTCGCTTGCGGATGTGCATGGTCGATCGCTTTTACGGTTGATCAATCCGAGCAGTGCCGAAACGCTTTTGTTATCCGAAGGCACGATCAAAGCAGCAACAACTAAAGTTCTCGATACAAGCTGCATTATTGACGGGCGGATTGCCGATCTGCTCGACACTGGATTTTTAGAAGGACAGCTACTCGTTCCACAGTTTGTCCTACAAGAACTTCAGCAGGTTGCAGACGCTTCCAATGATCAAAAGCGCGTTCGAGGACGGCGAGGTTTAGACATTCTCAATCGAATTCGGGAAAGTTACCCCGATCGCGTTGTGATTCATCCTGCCGATTACGATGATATTCCGACCGTTGACGCGAAACTCGTTCGACTCGTTCAGGAAATCAACGGAACTCTATTGACGACTGATTACAACCTCAATAAAGTTGCAACCGTTCAGAAAGCTCCGGTCTTGAATGTTAATGATTTAACGCAGGCGATTCGTCCGTCTTATCTGCCTGGAGACAGCATCGATTTGAAGATTCTGCGAGAAGGGAAAGAACCTGCTCAAGGAATCGGCTATCTCGATGATGGAACAATGGTTGTCGTCGAAGATGGTCGCAGCTACGTTGGCGGCGAACTTCAAGTCGTTGTGACCAGTTCTCTGCAAACGTCCGCAGGTCGGATGATTTTCGCCAAACCGAAAGCTTCAGCCCTCGCTTAAATTATGAGTCGAGATCGAGAAAAACCCTGTTCGCTCTGTGCAAAATCCGCTCCTGTTCTCTACCGTATTCAATACGATGAGTCCGGCGAGTGGATTTTTGTTTGTCGTGAGTGTTGGAATCGCGTGAGTCAAGATAATCCGTTCTATGTCTACGGCGGGACTTGGAAAGCGCATAAACGGTAAAATCTGCACATTGTCAGTTGTGCTTTAGAAATTCGTCTTTTACGATCGCTCTCATCCTTCACCCCTCGGTTCATGATTTTGACTCCCGACCACCTCACCAAAATTTGTCAGATTGTCCGATCGTGTGGACAACAAGCGAAAACCCTTTCCGTCCAAAATTACGAAGTCTTTCAGAAAGAGCCGGGCGATTTTGTCACAACGGTTGATCAAGCGCTCGATCGACAACTTTCCGAATTCTTCTCGAATCTGTTTCCGAACGACGGAATTATCACCGAAGAGAACGCTGAATCTCGCAAACGCTATCAAGCAAACTACGATCGACTTTGGTGTATCGATCCGCTCGATGGCACACAAGACTTCATTCACGGCGATCCCGACTATGCGGTATTAGTGGGATTGTTAGAAAATCAAACAGCGATCGCAGGTTGGGTTTACGCGCCTGAACAGGACATTCTCTACTATGGCGGAAAAGAGTTAGGGGTTTGGCAATGTTTAGGAGATCAAGCGCCAGAACCGTGTGACATTCCGAAAGTGCGTTTGGACTCGTATCGTGTGATCATCGGGGACAAGGATTTTAGAAATACGGCAAGTCAGATTTCTGCCTCGATTCCTGAGATTGAATTTTTGCGATCGCCGGGTAGCTTTGGGCTAAAAGTCATGAACGTTGTGCTGGGGAAAGCAAACGTTTACTTATATCTCAATCGGCGGGTGAAACTCTGGGATACCGTTGCCCCGCTCGCGATCGCTCACGCTGCCGGACTGGTCTGTCGCGATCTTGAGGGCAATCCAATCCAGTTCACACCGGAGGTTTTGAACCTCGAAAGTTTGGCGCATCAGCAAGCGATCGTCATCGGTCAAGTTGCGGCAGTCGAGGCACTTTTACCGCGATTGAGAGCTATTCTTGATCCCCAAATTCTCGTGTGATGTGTATCACGGATGGAAATGGGGAACGATAATATCGACCCCTCTCCCCCGTGGATCGTCCAATGCAGACTGAAGTATTCAGTGAGCTATTTCCTTTACTGGCGGCAGCAAACCCAGAAACGCTTGATTGGTTGCTTTCTGTCGCCACTGAGCATGAGTACCCAACTGGCAGAGCCGTTTTAATGGAAGATGCTTGGGGTAATGCCGTCTATTTTGTGGTTTCGGGCTGGGTCAAAGTGCGGCGGCATTCTGGCACAGGCGAAGATGTCTCAACGCTGGCGATTTTAGGTCGGGGTGACTTCTTCGGTGAGATGGCAATTTTGGATGAGTCGCCACGATCGACGGATGTAATTGCGCTTTCAAATGTGCGACTGATGAGCATTTCGGCTCAGCGCTTTATCCAGACTTTGTTTAAAGATCCACAACTCCATCATCGAATGCTGCAACTGATGGTGAGACGCTTGCGGCAGACGAATTATCGCTTTCAGTTGCGGAATCAACCTGCTGCGATCAAGCTAGTGAATACGCTGGTGAGTTTGGCTGAAAATTATGGGCAGCCTTCTGGGGCAGGAGTTGATATCTTTAACATTCCGGCGAAAGATTTGGCAGATGTGACTGATATTTCAGTCGAGGAAACGAGCAAAATTCTTGAGAAGCTTGATAGCAAAGGCTGGATTCAAGTCAATCCCAGTCAGCAAGTGATTCATCTAGTCAATCTAAAACAGTTGACTCAATTAGCAATTAAAAAGGGGTGACGATAGCACTCATTGCGGCATGATGGAGAGGAGTGTCTCATTTGCCGGAGTGAAGCGTTATGAACAAAGAAGAGTTTGAAATTGCTCGATCGCTACAGTTAGAAGACGAGTCCTCAAACTCTTCGCCGCCTCGCGCTTTGTCGATTCAGTATTCTGTCGCAATGCCTGCACCAGAGTCACACCTCTTTGAGGTGACATTGCGCGTTGAAGGCTGGGAATCACCCACGCTTGATCTCAAAATGCCCGTTTGGACTCCCGGATCGTATCTAGTGCGGGAATATTCGCGGCATTTGCAGAACTTCAAATCTGATTTACCTTCGCAGAAATTAGCAAAGAATCATTATCAGATTCAGACCGAGGGGAAAGAGTCGATCGAGGTTCGCTATCAGATTTTCGCGAATGAGCTAACGGTTAGAACGAATCACCTTGATGAAAATCACGGCTACTTTAACGGGGCGGCGTTGTTCTTTTACATTCCTGGATTTGAGAAGCAGCCGATTCGAGTGACGATCGTTCCGCCTCGTGCAGATTGGAAAGTGGTGACTGCGCTTTCTGAGGTGGAACCGAGTACGTTTGAAGCAAAAGATTTTGATACATTAGTCGATAGTCCTTTTGAAATTGGACAGCATCAAATTTATTCGTTTGAAGTGTTAGGAAAACTGCATCAATTTGTGATTTGGGGAGAAGGAAAGCTGGATATCGATCGCATTCTTCACGACACCAAGAAAGTGATCGAAGTTGAAGCGAAAATGTTTGGAGGATTGCCGTACGATCGCTATTTCTTCTTATTACATTTGACAGCGAATTCATTTGGTGGACTAGAACATAAAGATTGCTGTTCATTGATTTATTCGCGGCTTGGATTTCGAGCGAAAGAAAAGTACGATCGCTTTATTCAACTCGTCGCACACGAATTCTTTCACTTGTGGAACGTGAAGCGAATTCGCCCCAAAGCGCTCGAAGTTTTTAACTATGATGGCGAGAATTACACTCCGTCTCTTTGGTTTAGTGAAGGCACAACGAGCTTTTATGATTTAGCGTTTCCGTATCGTGCAGGAATCTACGACGCGAAAGCTTACTTGAATGCTTTAGGTCAAGAAATTTCTCGCTATTTAACGACACCAGGACGTTTAGTACAACCTCTGAGTGAATCGAGTTTTGATGCTTGGATTAAGTTGTACCGACCTGATGCAAACAGCGCGAATTCTCAGATTTCTTACTATCTCAAAGGTGAGATGGTTACGTTGCTACTTGATTTAGCAATTCGGATTAAGCATCAGAATCAGCGATCGTTCGATGATGTGATGCGAATTATGTGGCAGCAATTTGGGAAAGACGAAATCGGGTTCACACCGGAGCAATTGAAAACGACGATCGAATCAGTTGCTGGATTTGATTTGACGAATTTCTTCGATCGATATCTTCACGGCACAGAAGAATTACCATTCGATGAGTATTTAGCAGGTTTCGGATTGAGACTGAAATCGAATGCGGACAATCCGAACTTAGCGCCGCTCACTGGAATGACGGTGAAGTCTGAAGGTGGACGAGAAATGATCAAGTTTGTGGAAACGGGTTCGCCTGCTCAGAAAGCCGCGATCGATTCAGGCGATGAACTGCTTGCGATCGACGGATTGCGAGTCGGTTCTGGACAATTTGAAGAGCGATTGAAAGACTATCAACCGGGAGATACGATCACTGTCACTGTGTTTCATGGAGATGAATTGAAACAGCGATCGCTTGTCTTGGGACAACCACGGGCAACGAGTTATTTGATCGACTTTATTGAGAATCCTTCTACTGTTCAGCAGCAAAACTTTGAACAATGGCTTGGTGTTTCGCTGACTTCCGTTTCACGCTAAAATCAGGCTTAAGGAGAAAAATAGTGATTACAACTGCCCCAAAAGAAGTTCTGGCTCCAATTCAGGAACAACCTTCTAAGCCATTTACCCTGGAGGATTTTATTGCAAATCCTCCACAGGACATGGAATGGGTCGATGGCGAATTAGTTGAGAAAACAGGAATGACGGTTAAGCATGGAATTGTGCAGGGTCGAATTGGCAGATATTGGAGCGATTATGCTGCTATTCATGAACCTGGTGGAGAAGCTTCACCTGAACTACCTTGTAGAACGCTGAAGCAAGGAAGACGACCTGATGTTGCTTATCTGCCTCCCGTTGTTCTCACTCAAACTAGTCAGCTTCAAACTGCACCTCAAAGCTATCCTTTGATTGCAGAAGTCGCTTCACCAACTGACGATGCAGAGGAATTATTTGCCAAAGCGATCGAATACCTGGAATCCGGTTGCGAAGAAGTCTGGCTCGTCTTCCCTGAAGCTAAATTAATCATGGTCAAAACGATCGATCAATCTTGGCAGGTTTTTAGCTCAGGACAAACGATTTCGACTCAGAAAGTTCTCGTTGGTTTTAGCATTGCAATCGATCAAGTATTTGCTTGAAAACTGAGAATACCCCGATCGCCATCGATTTCGGCTGGAATTCCGACAGGTAAAGCAGCATTCTCGCCATCGTGACCGAATGGCAAGTCGGTAACAATTGGAATTCCTAGATCAGAAAGTCGATCGCGTAAAACTTCTTCGACACTGAAACTTGGAACATTCGCAGGCGGATCACATTGACTAAATCGACCGATCGCAATGCCGCGAATGTGGCGAAACTCTCCACACAAGCGCCATTGAGTTAACATTCGATCGATACGATACGGAGCTTCGGTGACATCTTCGATCGCTAAAATCACGCCAGAAAAATCCGGTTGCCAAGGTGTACCCAATAGATGTGTTGCAACGGTTAGATTGGCAGGAAGCAACAAGCCGGAAGCCTGACCATCTCCCCAACCTGAGCCTTGAAGTGCAGGAAGAGAACGACCTTCGACCCAATCAAATAAGCGAGTTTTTGACCAATCGGGTTCAGATGTGATCGTGGTTAGCAATGGTGCATGAACACCAGAAATTCCTTGTTCTGCGTATGCCCACAGCAAGCTAGTAATATCTGAAAATCCAATTAACCATTTCGGTTCAACGGCTGGAAATCGCCATTTTTCGAGTAGTCTTGCGCCACCCCAACCGCCACGAGCACACAAAATTCCGCGACAGTTCGGATCTTTGAAAGCCGTTAACAATTGAGTGCGGCGATTTTCATCAGTGCCAGCCAGATAGCCCTGTCGATCGTCAAATCCTGGCATCAATTCAACCTGATAGCCTCGCTGTCTCCAAACTTCAATGCCTTGATTGAATGCGGTAAATTCGCGCAGTGTGCCACTGGGAGCAATCACATGCAGGAGATCACCGGGTTGGAGTGGGGCGGGAGGTTGACAGCGCTTCATGAGGGTAAATTGTGCGATTGTACAATGCGATCGAGCCAAATTTCCAGACGCTTGCCCATTGCTGATAAAGAGTATTCGCGCTCAGCATCTAGACGGCAATTTGCACGATCGATCTTTTCTAACTTAGAAATCGCTTCAACTAATCCAGTAATACTATCTGGCTCAACTAACCATCCCGTTTCACCTTCTTTTACAATCTCTGCTGGACCTCCTCGACGATAAGCAATCACCGGAACACCACAAGCTAACGCCTCGATCGCAACATTTCCAAACGCTTCAATCCAATGTGGAGTCATTAACAATGCGCGAGATTGTCCTAAAGCTTGCTGTAAGTCTTGCGTCGAGAGAAAGCCGCAGTACTCAATTGGTGCATTCGGATAGTTCGATCGAACATGATTCCAGTACGTTTTATCTTGAATCACACCCCAGATTTTCAGCGGAATTCCAAGCTGTTGAACGGCGGCGACTGCATCTTCTAGCCCTTTTTCGGGAGCAATTCGACCAACCCAAGCTAAATGATTGTTTGGGGTTGAATTGAATTGGTATTGAGATAGATCAAAGCCATTCTTGAGATTAAAACAGCGATCGCGAAACGAAAATGTATCCGCTTGAGCGAGACTGTGAACTGCGATCGCATTTGGAAACTGTTCAGCAACTTCGCCGATAATGTGATCCATTGCATCAGTCAGCGAACCCATGCTCACTAAATGCGCGATCGGACAGTCAAAGAATGGGGTGAGGTAAAACGGCAACCAATCGTAAGCAAAGTTAATAATCACATCATACTGGTGTTGAACTTGACGCGCATAGTTCCAGCAGTTACTGAGTACTGAATTTGCAGGTAAGGTAATCGGTGCATCGCGTCCTTGAGATTGCGCTGTAATTTGGAGATTGCCGGGAATTTGGACGAGCGGAATTCCGTCTAAGACTGAGCCTTCAGGAGCAACGACCGTGACAGCATGACCGAGATTGATGAGCGATCGAGCAATATTCGTTAAGGTCAGTTCAACACCGCCACCGAGTCCAGATCCGATCGCACCAACTGGAGTCGAGAGTAACAAAAGATTGAGCTTAGGAAGTTGAGACACAGCCTTGATGTGAAATGAGCTTGCTTATTTTACAAACATTTAAGCAAATTAAAAATTTCCGTGATCAAATCGGCTTCCTCCGGAAAGCTGAACAACAATGATGAATTCAAGGAAGCTTGCTCATCCTTGCAGAAAACTGCATCGTATCTACTGGAATGGACAGGTAGGCTAAGTGTGGTGTTCTTGAAATTAAGATAACGATACATTCACCTATAGGTTGGATTAGCTATGTACCGCCTTACTTTGGAATGGCAGGAAGACAATCGCAACTGTTCACAAACCGTATCATCCCAAGATCAAACAAAACAGGGTGGAACGATTCGGATCGGACGCGATCGAGAACGTTGTGATCTCGTGTTACACCATCCCGATCGCAGCATCGAAAGAACGGTTTCCGGTCTGCACATTGAACTGTTCTGGAATGAGGCAGCCCAGCAGATTTATCTTCGGAATATGACTCGCGATCGCATTCCACCGAATCCCGTAGTTGTTGATGGACAAACTGTAATTGATCAGGAGCTTCCGATTGCAGAAAACAGCAAAATTAAACTCGGAAAAATGACACTTCGAGTGAAGCTTCTTCAAATAGACTCACAGCAAACTCCACAGAAGGAAGCGGTTCAAGCCCCTCGATTTGTTTGCAAATGTACAAATCCTAAAGGCGCACATATTCTTCCGGCTGATTATTCGTTACTTACCTGTCACTGCGGCTATCAAGTGCTCGGTGCCACGATGATCGATTACGTCATTCCTCAGGCTTAAGTGTATGCAAATTCAATTCACTTGGGATGATCCCATCACTGAAGAACAGCAGCAATACCAATTCGAGACTCCGATCGCAATTGGTCGAGAGATAGACCAGCTTCCTAAAACAGAGAATGGTCAACCTGTTTCTCAACTCGTGCTGCTCGATGCCAATCGCAAAATTTCTCGATTTCATGCTTGGATTACCGTTGAGCAAAACCAGTTGATCGTGGAAGACCGAAGCGCGAATGGTTGCTCGTTGAACGGCGAAAAATTTCAAGGTCAGCAACGCTTGATTAATAGTGGTGATGTTCTGCAAATTGGTGGTTATGACATTACTTTAACGGTTCTGCAACCGATGTCACAGCCGACGATCGCTGAACCGAAATTACCCACGATCGTCACTCCGCTTTCTCAGGTCGGGGCTGTTCCTCAAGATGCAGCGCGACCGTCTACGATTATTTTTAATCCTGAAACGGATGCCATTCAAACCCAGATTAAGCCTCCAACTCCTGCACGTTCATCGTTTCCGCCTGAGTCATTGTTTGCGGCTGAACGGGTCTCGGTTTCTGCACTTCACGCTTCTGGATTTCCGATCGATGAAATTGAATACGCCTCGATCGGGGGCGGCATGGGCAGCTTCGTGTTTACCGATATGCTGCGGATTTCTGGTGTGAAATCTGAGCAAATTGCAGTATTGAGCATTCAGGAAAAGCCGTACAAGCGGTATGAAACACTGTTGCGAAATTGTCAGATTCCCAGATACAAGCGAATTCGATCGGGGTCAGATTCTTGCCCTGACAATATCTGGGGCTTTCCAGGATATGCACTGAGGGATGCTTGTCGATCGATTAGCACGGGACAAGTCGGATCTGCATTCGGATTTTTATGGCAAGTTTTCGCTGAACCGATCGCTGATACTTACACACCGAGAGCCAGAGACGTTTTTGATTCAATGGATCGCGAAGCAGCACGAATTAGCTGGGATCGGATGTGGCGGTATGGCAGTGTGCGGAGCATTCGGAAAACCGAGGATGGACGCTATGTGATTGCATATTCTGCAACTCGTCCGCCAGGTGCACCAAACTATCGATTTTTAATTGCTCGATATATTCATCTTGCAACTGGCTATCCGGCATTGAAACTATTGCCAGATTTACAACACTATCGAGAAACAACAGGCGATTTGAAATCAGTCGTTCAAGGATATGAACCGCATGATCATATTTTTGAGCATTTAGAAAAGCATGGTGGAACATTGTTAGTTCGTGGCTTTGGAATTGTGGGATCGCAGATTCTCGATCGCGTTTACGAAGCTCGGAAGCAGAATCCGAAAATTACGATCGTGCATCTTAGCCGCACGCACAAAAAAGGCAATCGATTCGGAGTCGCGAAACGGTATGTTGAGAACCAGTGGGAGTTTCAGCCGTTTAACTGGCCCAAAGCGACTTGGGGTGGAGATATGCGATCGCGCTTAGAATCGTCTGATCCACTCAAACGGCGAGAACTGTTAGAAGCTTGGGGTGGGACGACGACAGCAAGCCGTCATCGCTGGCGACAGATTGTGAAACAAGGCATTCAAGAAGGATGGTATGTTCTCAAATTCGGTCAAGTGGAAAAGGTCGAACGGAGTCCGGATGGCAAGCCGATTACTTATGTGAAAAATCGTGACTATCCTGGCTTTGACAAGATTGAAGCAGATTTTGTCATTGACTGTACGGGGTTAATTTCAGACCCGAAAGACAATCCATTGCTAGGAGATATGATCACGCATTACAATCTCGACCTTAATCCTCAAGGACGATTGCACGTTGAGAATAGCTTTGAAATTAAGAAAATGCGGAACGATCGCGCTCGCATGTATGCCGCCGGGATCATCACACTCGGTGGACCTTATGCACCTGTCGATACCTTCCTGGGTTTGCAGTATGCCGCTCATCGAGCCGTGGAAAGTTTGGCACGATTCCGCGCCCCGAATGTGCGATTTATTGTCGGATTGCGATCGGTGTTTCAATGGCTCAAATGGTCAGCAAATCAAGCACCTTAGTTGTTTTTAGCAGGAAACTAACATGACACCTACATTGATTGGACGGTGGCAAACTCGAACATTTTTGCTTGCCACGATCGGAGTCGCTGTAAGCTCTTTATTTTCAACCGGATTGATTGGTCATACACCGGGAACCGTTTACTTCTGGGTCTTGCTGTATGTTTGGGGGTTTGGGTTGTGCTGGGACATTCTCTATCATCAGCTTCAGCAGTTTATGTGGGATCATGATTGGCCCGGATTGTTTCAGTTCGGAGCCGCGATCGTGGAAGGATTGTTTCTCGCGGGTGCAATTCGCTGGATAGGACTACCGGGAACTCAACAAGCGGCAGCACATCTCGATTTGTTTGCGCTGCATTACAGTTTAGTTTGGCTTGCGGATTATCTAAGCTCTTGGGTGATTATGCGATTACTCTTTCCGCGTTGGCGGTTCCGAGGCGGCGAGTGGATCGGTCGCTGGTCGGTTTAGTTTGATAATAATAGCGAAATCTGCCCTCATCCCCAACCCTTCTCCCTAGGGAGAAGGGAGCAAGAATCTTAGTCCCTCTCCCTGGGGAGAGGGATTTAGGGTGAGGGCAGATTTCATGCCGTTCACGAATCATTGTTGCATCTGTTTCCTGCACTGAGAACTACATAAAAGTGCAATCTCCACAGAGGAAATTCGATCCAGAATGAGTCTGTGAGCTTGGGCGAGGGAACAATGAGCCAGCTTTTATCACCGCAGCAGTGCATTCAAACCACAATGGGTCTATCCTGCCAGATTGAAGAATTGCTGGGCAGCGGGACTCAGGGCGAAGTCTATCGAGCACGATTGAGCGATCGATCTGTTGCACTCAAATGGTTTCACTCCTACTACATTCATCAGGATTTCGGATTGTTAGAGCGTCTGAATGAGATTGTTCATTTAGAAGCTCCGAATGATCAGTTTCTTTGGCCCTTTGCGATCGTCACTTCTCCAGAGACTTCCGGTTTCGGCTATGTGATGCAGCTTCGAGAGGGAGGCTATCTTAGCACTGTTGACTTAGTAAAACGTAGAGTGAAGCTGAGCTTTCGAGTGCTATCCACGATCGGGCTAGAGTTGGCAGATAGCTTTCTCCAGCTTCACAGCCGAGGATTGTGCTACCGAGATATTTCACTTAACAATGTTTACTTTCATCCTCACTCTGGAAAAGTTTTGATCGGAGATAACGATAATGTGACGATCGATGGTTCTACGAGCGGTGGAGTGCTCGGCACACCCGACTTTATGGCTCCAGAGGTCGTTCGTCGAGAAGCATTACCGAGTCAGCAAACCGATCGCTATTCACTCGCAGTGTTATTGTTCTGCTTACTACACAATCACCATCCGCTTTACGGCAAAAAAGTATTAGATATTTCTTGCTTGGATTTACCCGCTCGGATGCGGATTTGTGGAACTGATCCAGTATTCATCTTTGATCCGAACAATTTATCGAATGCAGCACTTCCAGAGGCTCATTTGATCGAAGCGGGAGCCAACGCGATCGAGTTTTGGTCAATCTATCCGCAGTTCTTGAAAGCGCTGTTCGTTCAGTCTTTTACGATCGGGCTTCGCGATCCAAGAGAGGGCAGAGTGCGCGAAAGTTTATGGCGATCGACGATGGTAAAACTGCGGGATTCGATCTTTTACTGTCCGCACTGTGAAGCTGAGAACTTTTACGACATTGAAAGCTTTAGAAGCGCGGTAGCAAAACACTGCTGGCGATGTGAGCAACCGCTAGAAGTTCCAGCCAGAATGCGACTCGATTCTGGAGCAATGGTGATGTTGAACTTTGATACGCTGCTGTATCCGCATCATCTCGATCGCGATTGTCCTTACGATTTTTCTCAACCTGCGGCGCGAGTGATCCCCCGCTTCGATCAAAATCAACTGATTCTGCAAAATCTATCTGATGTTTCCTGGAAAGTATTCGGAACATCACAAGACATCCAACCGCTCCAAATGTTGCCGCTCGAATCTGGCTTAAAGATTCACTTCGGTAACACGATCGCAGAAATTCGACTGTAACAACAATGAGGCACTAAACCATGAACAGCACAGCAAGAGACATTCTAAGAGATTTGGTAAAAGAACTCGGTAGCAATATTGCAGATAACCCGCAACAGTGGCGAGGATATTTGAACGATCGACTAGCACACTATCAGTTAGAGCGAAAAGCATTAACCACTGCATTAAATGAACATGTTCCAGAGGAACTTATGTCCACGCAGCTATCGATTTCGCCTCAAGTTCAAGTCGAGCGCTTAACCTCGCGATTAGTCGAGCAACTGGGACTCCAGCCTGATATCGCACGCTGGGCAGTTGAATCTTGGGCACTCGCATTAGGAGTATTGAAAGAAGCGCGATCGCCGATGTCGCAAAAAACAAAAATCAACACGGTTACAGTCGTCGGCAAGAACATCACCAAGCGACGACTCGCAATGGGAGTCATTGCAGTGAGTACGATCGCTGGAATCGGTTTCTTGGCTCCGAAACTGCTACCCAAATCCGCGATCGCGGTCGGTGGTAACACAACAACTGTACAAAATTCAACCTCACTCTCTCGTGTCACAGTGGGCGTTTATGTTCCCGTTCTTTCAAATTCGTCTCAAGCGCCCGGAAATCCTCAACCGAATCAGCCTACATTTAATCCGAAAGAAGGCTATCAAAAATTTGTGGAGTATTTGAAAGGGGACTTAGCAAAGCGCTTTGGTCGGGACATTGATGTCAAAGTGGAGTTTATCGAAGCAACCGGACGCGAATCATTTGATCAAGTTCGATCGAAGCTCAAAAATCAAGAATGGGACATTGCTTTTACATTAAATCCGCTACTCTCCGCCGCAGCAATTCAGAATAACTATCTATTTGCAGCCAGAATGCAACCCTCGAATACTGAAAGTTTTCAAATCGGACTCGTGACGCGCAATGATAGCCCGATCAAGACACTGGATGATTTGAATCGGAACTCAGACTATACGATCGCGCTTGGCACTCCAGATAGTCCCTTCTTCTATCTTCCGGTGTACGGGTCTTATGGTCGTGCTTTGCGGGTTGAACCAAACAATACGACTCCCGTTGCTTCTGGAATCAATGTGCTAGAAGGTCGAGCGGATGTAGGAGTGCTACCTGTGCAGTGGATTACCGAGGAGCCTTCTAAAGACCTTCCAGAGCGGTTTAAAGCAGTCCGCCAACGGCTTCGGGGAGGATTGCGCTTGCTAAATGGAAGTCTTGCGATTCCGACCGCTGGTGTGTACGTTTCACCGAAAATTAGTGAAGTCGATCGAGAAACACTACAGAAAGCATTGCTAGAAGCGCCAGAAGAAATGCGTAGAGCGGCTCGATATCGTGAAGGAACATCAGGAGACTATCGTGAGCTAGTGAGAATTGCAGAACGGGTCGATCAATTTTTGACGTGTACTGATCCGACGCGCTGGAAATCAGGCGATCGTATTCTGTTTAGCTGCACGAATGCAATCACGGGTAAAGTCAACGGGTTCGGATTTTCAGATGAGAACACCGACTATCTGACGCTTCAGGTAGACAATGGCAAGATGCACAAAGTGATTGTTCCGAAGCAGATTCTGTCAGATGCTGGACTGTCTGACATTGCGAAAATTAAGCGACTGGCAGTGACAGGAGTGGCTCCAAATGATCAAGGAGAGATTCGCATCACGGCAGCGAGTCAGATTAAATCCTTGCCTGTGCAGTGATTAAAGCGAATTGTTCATTGGTATCAAACCTAGCACCTATGAAACCAGAAATTGCCCCCGGAACGATCATTCACAAACGCTATCGAATTCACTCTGTGCTTGGACAAGGTGGACTCGGACGCACGTATCTTGCCTTTGATATCGAACGCTTTGAAGAACGCTGGGTGCTCAAGGAATTTGCTCCAAACGGTATCAGTCTTCAAAGCTTACCCAAGGCGCGAGAACTGTTTTATCGAGAAGCAAAAATCTTGTATCAAATCAAGCATCCTCAAATTCCTGAGTTTTCTGCTTTTTTTGAAGAACAGGAACGATTGTTTTTAGTGCAGCAGTTCATAGAGGGTGAGACTTACGCAAAAATGCTCTATCAGCGGTTAGCTCACAATCAAGTGTTTTCAGAAGCAGAAGTAATTCAATTGCTCAAAGCTCTGCTTCCAGTATTGGGCACTGTTCATGCTCAAGGAATTTTGCATCGGGATGTGTCGATCGATAATATGATGCTGTCTCACGGGATGCCTGTATTGATTGATTTCGGAGTCGGTACACAAGCCGCACTCAATCAAGTTCCTACTTCGTTTGTAGGAAAACATGGCTACGCACCGTTTGAACAATTGAGTGAAGGACGTTGTTCGCCGAGTAGTGATCTCTATGCGTTGGCAGTCAGCGCGATCGTACTTCTGAGCGGACGACAACCGAGTCATTTACTTGCAGCGATGAATGGTCATGCCGCTTGGCGATCGAGCATTACGGTCAGTGATACTTTTGCTCAGATTCTTGCGCGAATGTTGGCGTTTTTGCCCGAAGAGCGTTATCAATCTGCGGATGCTGTCCTTGATGCGCTGCAATCGATCAAAGTTCCTTCGACGAATCTATCGACGCATTCTGAATTTCCGATCAATGCTGAGGTGTTTACATCGATGCCCGATCTTCCGGGTGGCGCAATGGCGACGCGACCGTTGCACTTTATTTGGATTTGTGATTGTTCTGAATCAATGGCGATCGATGGCAAAATTCAGGCTTTGAATACAGCGATCGAAGAAGTGATTCCACACATGAAAGCCGCTGCCGATGACAATCCTAATGCTCAAGTCCTATTACGGGCGATTCGGTTTTCATCGGGTGCAGAATGGATCATTCCAGAACCCACCCCGATCGAATCTTTTCGCTGGAATCCGCTTACAGCAAAAGGCGATACTGATTTAGCTGCCGCGCTTCATCAAGTTGCAGAGCAGTTAAAAGCGCCTCCGATGAATACTCGTGCACTGCCGCCTGTGTTGGTGCTGATTTCGGATGGACAGCCGACGGATGACTATATCGCGGGCTTGAATGCGTTGTTCGACCAGTTTTGGGGACGTAAAGCGATTCGAGTTGCGATCGCCATCGGTCGCGATGCAGATTACGAAGTTCTACAGCAGTTTATTGGACATTCCAATCTCAAACCACTGCGAGCAAACAATCCCGAAGCGTTAGTGCGACAGATTAAATGGGCTTCGACCGCCGTTCTCAAAGCCGCTTCTGCACCTGCAAGCTTTGCAAAAGATGGATCGCTCAATAGTCTTCCGATTCCGTTATCTAACCCTTCTCCGGTTCTCAGTGGTATGTATCACGATCGTTGGTAAATACAGTTATGAATGATTTATCTTGGCGCTGCGAAGGTCGATCGATCCAAGGCGCATCGCATCAGAGAACGGGATTGGTCAATCAAGATGCAATCCGCTGTGAAACACTGACGATCGATCAGCAGCAAGCTTTGATGATGGTGGTTTCGGATGGACACGGGGGACAGTCTTATTTTCGTAGTCACATTGGTTCAGCGATCGCGGTTAAGATTGCTGCAAAGATAGTAAAACAGTCTCGATTGTTGCAGCAGATCGACCTTTTACCGCAGCAGATTGTAGAACAGTGGCGCAGAAGTGTGATGAATCATGTTTCGCAACATCCTTTTACTGCGGCAGAGTGGGAACGGCTTGAGGTGCAGGAACTTTGGCAAGGTGAATCGCGATCGCAAATCGAACAAGATCCGACGATCGCTTATGGTGCAACTTTGCTTATGGTTGTTATTACAAAGAAGTTTGCTCTCTATTTGCAGATTGGCGATGGTGATATTCTCTGTGTTCACTCTGATGGAACAATTCAGCATCCGCTACCCCCTGATCCGCGATTGATGGCAAACCGAACCATTTCCCTCTGTACGCCGCAAGTCTGGAAAGAGGGACGATTCAAGCTTATAGAAACTGCTTTGCCAGCGATGATACTTGCTTCTACTGATGGTTATGCGAATTCTTATGCAACCGATGAGGACTTTCAGCAAATCGGTGCAGATTATCTTAGAAAGATTCGGAAAGAGGGCTTCGATCACGTCCTTGCAAATTTGCCGCTAATTCTACAAGAAACATCACGCCGAGGTAGCGGGGATGATGTCACGCTCGGAGTGATGTATTTGGAAAATTCTGCTTTATCTGAAACTGCGATCGCGCCCCGTTCAACTGCGATCAAGTCACCAATCAGCGTAAGTGCTCCGAAAAAGCGATCGTGGATTTGGATTACGCCCATCCCGGTTCTAATTGCTGCAATGGGCTACTTTGTCTTTTTGCAACAGCAATCGATGACGAAAACGGTTCCGCCTGCGATGGCTCCCGCTGCAATTCAAACACCTGTTCAGATGAAGCCATCTCCGTCACCGAAACCGTCTCTGAAAGCGAAGCCGAAAAAGACTCAGGAAAAAGCGATCGACGACTTCGCATTTCGATTCAGTGATACCGAATCCATCTGTTAATGCTATAAATTCTCGCCCCCTAAATCCCCCATTCTGGGGGACTTTGAAACCTGAAACCGTTCTGACTTCCAAGGAGATTTCACAGTCAAAGTCTCCCACTCGTGGGGGATTTAGGGGGCTACCCAGATCTGTGGCACCTAAAGATCAATTCGGTATGCCGGAGAAGTTCACCTATTTCAACAGCGTTTCCTTGATAAACATGATCGTGGAATAGAATTGAAAATCCACATTTTTCTTCTTAGAAAATCCGTGTCCTTCATCTTTCGCCATCAGATACCAAACAGGAACACCGTTGTTTCTGACCGTTTTCACAATCTGTTCTGCCTCGTTCAACGGAACTCGCGGATCATTTTTACCGTGAACGACAAAGAGCGGCTTTTTGATTTTCTGCGCGTTATTAAGTGGCGAAATTCTTAACAAAAACTCGCGCATTTTTGGATCGCGTTCGTCACCGTATTCGACTCGACGTAAATCGCGGCGATAACTTTCAGTTCGTTCTAGAAAGCTGACGAAATTCGAGATACCGACAATGTTGATCGCGGCACGAATACGATCGCTATAATTCGTCGCAACCGCAAGCGACATATAGCCACCGTAGCTACCACCCGTTACCAGAATTCGATCTTTATCTAAGTCCGGTTGAGTTGCGATCCAGTCGAGTAACGCGCCAATATCTTTGACTGAATCTTCGCGCAAAAAGCCATTATCAAGCTGCAAAAATGTTTTTCCATAGCCTGTTGAGCCGCGCACATTTGGAAATAGAATTGCAGCGCCCAATTCATTCAGATAATAGTTATTTCGCCCTAAAAAACTCGGTCGAAATTGCGCTTCAGGTCCACCGTGAATGTTAATAATAACCGGGCGTTTACCTTGGAATTTCGCAGGTGGGCGGTAGAGAAATCCTGAAATGGTTCGATCGTCAAAGCTCTTCCAGCGAACTAATTCAGGCTCAGAAAAGTTTGCGGTATTTAATCCGCCTGTTTCGCTTTCTGTCCAGCGATCGATTTTATTCGTAACGACATTCAACGAGTAAGCATCCGCTGTCGATCGCGCTGAAACCAAAGTGAATCCTAAATCTTGGTTGTTTCGATGCCAAGTAATGCCACTCACTTGCCCGATCGGTAATTTTGGTAAAGGCTTTTCTTGATTCGTTGCGGTATCAATCAAATGCAAGACACTGATTCCATCTTCATTTGAAACATACGCCAGCAGTTTTCCATCTTCGGAAAGATCGAATTCTTCGACATCCCAAGGAATTTGTGTGGTCAAATAAGTATGCTTCAGTGTTGCCAAATCAATGTAGGCTAACCGCTGAAATTCCGATTCTCGATCGCTCACGGCATAAAGCCCTTTGCCATCTTTACTAAACATACCTCCTTGATAGGAAACCTTTTCTTTTCCGCCTTTGGGTGTGATCAGTTTCTTCTCACCTGAATTCGTATCTAATGTCCAAAGATAGCTTTCATTAACCGATACGAATTCCATCATCAATAACTGTCGATCGTCAGGCGACCAACTCATACCACCCCAACCGCCCCCTTCAACTTGTGCAAGCAAGCGATCGCTTTTCGGATTCGCCGGATCGATACTGTAAAAATCGTTATCTTTCCCGGTACGGCGAGTCGAATTGTAAATCATGCGATCGCCTTTATTCGACCACACGCCACCGCTATTTCTCGACTTACCATCAGTTAAAAGCGTGACATCTCCCGATGCCAAATCATAGCGATAGAGTTGATTAAACTCATTGCCACCAATATCTTTACTAAAGACAAAATAATCGCCTTTTGTCGGTTGAAATCCAGCTCGAAAAACTGGCTCTGTAAAGAATGTCGTCTGCTGCCGACTACCGAGCGGAAAGGCGACCCGATGAATTTGAGGTACATCTCCAAATCGAGTCGTGATCAGGATTTCCCGACGTTGAGGATGCCAACTGAGCATTCCTGCCGATCGAAACTGTGTATAGCGATCGACCGTTTGCGCTAATGATGCTGGAATCGGCGGAATCCCTTCAACGACAAGGTTATCGCCAGGGGTAATGGTATCTGCTGCTTGTGCGACTGTCATAAATCCAGAAATAAGAAAAACCGCTAAAACTGCGGCGACAAAACGAGTGAGAAATTTCATTTTTTCAGTGTAATTCGATTCAGCAACCGCAAACTTTGATCCTCCGGATACCGGGTTGCTGGATCAACTTTTAACAGATTTTCCTGTTTTTGTTGCGATCGCTCGTTCAACCGTCGAATTTCTCGCTCGAATTGTTCACGCCCTTGATTGAAGAAATCTTGCGAATTCGGTGGCGTTAAATCTCGACTAATGCGTTGTCGATCGAGGCTCGATAAGTTTGGAATGGTTTGCGCGAACACTGGAGAACTGATAACCAAGCTAACGATCGGAATAATCAGGAACAGAGGTTTAGACATAATGACCTCAAAATCGTTACTTTCAATCTAGCGAATCTTCGAGGGACATAACAGTACGGGCGGCGGAGATTGAACGGTGATGGGCTTTCCCTGAGTGGGATGGTTTAGCCTCACTTCATAGCTATGAAGCAAATAACCACAATCACTTGGAATCGAATTTTGATCGATCGCAGTTCCACCCACGCCATAAAGCGGATCGCCTACAAGTGGATAGCCTGCTGATGCAAGATGAATTCGGATTTGATGCGGTCTGCCTGTTGGAATGGTAACTTCTAGTAAAGTTTCGTTTGAAATCCGACGCTCTAAGACTTTGCAATGACTAATCGCCGCTTTTCCGGTTTCTGTCGCTGCATAGAGATAGCCCAATTGAGGATAAGCAACTTTGCCGATCGCAGTATTAATCGTAAATCGATCGAGTTCTGGAATTCCCGCAGCAAGAGCACGATAGCTTTTTTGAAATTGTCGATCGCGTAAATCTTTCGAGAGTCTCGATCGTGCTTCCTCAGTTTTCGCCAAAACAATCACCCCAGACGTTCCCCGCCCTAATCGATGCACTGGAACTGGAGGCGTTTTATATTCTCGTCTGAGCCATCCCCACAAAGTATTTTCGAGAAAGCCTCCACCCGGTAGAACAGGTAATCCAGAAGGCTTGTGCAGAATTAATAGCTGATCATCTTCATACAAGGTTGCTATCTCAAAAGAAACCTCTGGCTCAATCCACGGCGATCGAGCATAACTTAGTACTTGTCCCGGTTGCAGTGGTGCATCAGGATCGGTATTTGGGATGTGATTGATTGAAATTGCGCCTGACAGAATGCGATCGAGCCATTCTTCTCTCGTTGAATGTTGATACCGCTGAGCATAGTACTCTAACAGCGTCATTGGCTGATCAACGCGATCTTGATAAATCCAGCCTTGATTGATCATTCTGGTTGTTCAACAAACACAGTCACAGAGGCAACCGCGACATACATATCGTCATTTTTATCGTTAAATTCTGCGATCGCTCTTCCTTGAACAATCATTCCACCCGATTCTACTTTCAATGTTTTCTGTCCGAATGGTAATACCTGTAGCACTTCGTCAGCTCGAACTTGCTCAGGATAAGGAACCGCGACTTGAACTTCGATGATCATTTCATTCGGATGCTCTAGCTTTGCGACTTCCCAAATTCCGGGTAAAGCATTATGAGCGATCGCATTTCTTACCGCTCTCGAAGCTGCGACCGTCGGATCTTGTCCATGCTGATCGACACCCATTCCCATCTCGATCACAAACCGCTTTAACGCCATCAGACTTCTCAAACACAGCTTTTTGATAGTACCAAGATTCGTTAGATTAAAGGCTGGAGTTACTCGATCGCTATGCAAAAACACATCATCCAAGTTCAGCTTGATTTCGATCGCTTAAACACTGTTCCCGCTGCATATTTCGAGGTCGGGGGAGGAACACCAATCATCATGCTGCATGGATTTATGGGAGAAGCCTCTTGCTGGTTGCCTTTGAGCGAGCAACTGAAGTCGAACTTTCGTTGTATTGGACTAGATTTGCTTGGATTTGGACAATCAGCCCGTCCGATGATTCGATACGACATTGCTAAAGAAGTTGCATTTTTGCGGCAGGTTGTAGAAACGCTGAAATTAGAATCGTTTTATCTGTTGGGGCATTCCTTCGGGGGCTGGGTGTCTGCGGCATATGCACTTCAATACCCGGTAAAAGGCTTGATTCTTGCGGCTCCCGCTGGAATTCGCGATGATAGCTTTGCAGGACGATACGATCACCTGCGTCCCATCCTGTGGGAAACTCCAGCGATCGATTGGGGCTTGGAATTAATTAAACCGATCGCAAATCTATTCGGACAAGAAAAAACGATCGGACAAATTGCCTGGATGCGACGGGAACTAACGACACAACCAGCGGCACGATCGTTTCTTGTCGATCGACTCCGCCCCGAAGACGCGATCGACACAGTAGAAAAAGAAATTCATCGTCTCACTGTTCCGACTTTAGTGATCACAGGCGATCGCGATGAAACCATTCCACTCTGGCACAGTGAAACCTACGCGAATGAAATTCCGAACGCCAAATTAGTCATCTTACCGAACGCAGATCACAGCCTACCTCAAAAATTTTCACTTCAACTTGCAACCCAGATCACACAGTGGTCTTTGACGCATTAAAGGCGTTCTCCAGAGCGCGATCGTGGGCAGACTGAGCACAGAAACACCGCACTTTTTCATTCAAAAAGGTGCGATCGTTTTTCACGGATTCCGCGTGAAATACTTCATTCACCCCCATCAGAAATTCACCGCCTTCCAGGTGTGTTTCTATTGCGTCATTTTTCCAAGGTAGCAGGCATGGCAAAGTCGATCGATCTGGAGACTTCTAATCCTTCCAATCCGGCAGTAAACCCCAATCCTGCATCCCCTGTAATCAAAGAATCCGAGTGGCTGCTTCAAACCGTTGTTGAAAATCTCAATGATGGAGTTGTCATCACTGATTTGCAGGATCAGGTGCGATACGTGAATTCACGACTAGCGAAATTAGTCGGCTGCTCGGTTGCCGATATGGTTGGGAAGTCCGCCCATCACTTTTTTCACGCGATCGAAGGCTGGTTCGATTTTCAAGGCTCATCTGAAGACACCCAACCCTTCTACGGCTGGAAAGAAGGTCAACTCCGCCGCAAAGATGGACGCAAATTCTGGGCGGAAGTGAATGCAACCCTGCTCTGCAATGCTGCTGGAGAACCGACCGGAACGCTGATCACGCTCAAAGATATTACCGAGCGCAAATGGCTCGAAGAATACCTCCGCTTACTAGAATCCGTGGTCGTAAATGCGAATGAAATTGTGATGATTTCGCAAACCGAAGAAGCGATCGACGATCCTTTGAGCCTAAGAATTATCTATGTGAACGATGCGTTTTCGCGCACCACTGGCTACTCATCCGGTGAAGCGATCGGTAAATCAGCGATCGTGCTGCTAGGAGAAAAGACTTCTAGTACGGAAATCGATCGCATTCGAGCTGCTTTAAGCACTCATGAACCCGTCCGCGCCGAAGTCATTCTCTATCGCAAAAACAGGACGCATTTCTGGGTCGATGTCAACATGGTTCCAATTCGCAACGAACAGGGACAAGTCACCCATTTTGTCTCTGTGATGCGAGAAGTCACCGAACGAAAAATCGTTGAAGAACAACTCCGGCGCAATGCGTTCCACGATTCGCTGACTGGATTGCCGAATCGATTGCTATTCATGGAGCGATTGAGCCAAACGGTCGAACGGGCAAATGAAAATCCAGCTTGCCGATTTGCATTGTTGTTTCTGGATCTCGATCGCTTCAAAGTGATCAATGACAGCTTGGGGCACATGATCGGGGATCAGCTATTAGTTGCGATCGCCCGTCGATTAGAATCTTGCCTCAGTAAAAACGATACGGTTGCAAGACTCGGTGGGGATGAATTTACCATTCTGCTTGAGAACATTCAAAGTGATAACGACGCGACGAAAGTTGCAGAACGAGTTCAGCAAGCCCTTTCAACCCCGTTTAACTTGAATGGTCATGAGGTATTTACCTCTGCCAGTATTGGCATCATGCTTTCTTCGACCGACTTCGATCGACCCGAAGATTTGCTCCGAGGAGCCGATATTGCGATGTATCGTGCTAAAGCTCAAGGGAAAGCGTGTCACGAGGTTTTTGATACCGATATGCACACGCATGTCGTCGCGTTGATGCAGCTCGAAAATGATTTGCGAAAAGCAGTTGAGCGGCAGGATTTTGAATTGTACTATCAGCCGATCGTGGCACTCGCAACCGGGCGAATTCTGGGGTTTGAGGCATTGGTGCGGTGGCAGCATCCAGAACAAGGAATCATTTCACCTGCAAAATTTGTGCCGATCGCTGAAGAAACCGGATTGATTATTCCGCTCGGACAGTGGGTACTCCGTGAAGCTTGTCGCCAACTCAAACACTGGCAAGAGGAATTCGCTTCTGAGCCGCCCTTAACGATTAGCGTCAACCTCTCCAGTCGGCAATTCTCACAGCCGAGTTTGATCAATCAAATCCGGCAAATTCTCGCGGATACTGGAGTCGATGCCCACTGTATCAAGCTCGAAATTACCGAAAGCGCGATCATGGAGAACACCGAATCCGCAATGGATATGTTGCTCCAACTCAAAGCGATGGGCATTCAGCTTTCAGTCGATGACTTTGGTACAGGTTATTCTTCATTAGGGTATCTGTATCGCTTCCCGATGGACGTGCTGAAAATCGATCGCTCTTTTGTCAGCCGCGTTGATGTCGATGGCGAGAAGTTGGAACTCGTTCGCACCATCATCACACTGGCATGGAATTTAGGCATGGATGTGGTCGCGGAAGGGGTGGAAACAACAAAGCAACTCGCACAGCTAAAAGCGCTGAAATGCGAATATGCTCAGGGCTATCTCTTCTCGAAACCGCTCACTCGAATCGATGCGGCAAAATTGATTCCGCAATCTCAACCGTTTTTACATTTGACTCGGATTTCGCCTTCTAATGGCAGATTAGCGGAAGATGTTTAACGAACTCGCCGCAAATCCTAAAAAAGATTAGGAATCGCCAAAGATATCGAGTTGCTGTGTGGGATCTTTCGGAAGTTCAGCAGGTTTGGATTTAGTTTTGCGAAGTCCGATCGCGATTTTGCTGTGTTTCTCAATCTGGGTCATGACTTGCCGTGCTCGATCGATGACCGAACTCGGTAAGCCTGCAAGTCTTCCAGCTTCGATGCCGTAAGAGCGATCGGCTCCTCCGGGTTGGACTTTGTGCAGGAAAATGATTTGCTCTGGCATCTCGCGTACTGTCACTTGATAGTTCGCCACATTCGACAGAATCGATGCGAGTTCGTTCAGTTCGTGATAGTGCGTGGCAAAAATCGTTCGGGCGCGGATTTCGGTCGCCAAATGTTCTGCGACTGCCCAAGCGATCGACAATCCATCAAAGGTTGCGGTTCCGCGTCCAATTTCGTCTAAAAGAACCAGTGATCGATCCGTTGCATGATTGAGAATATTTGCCGTTTCATTCATTTCCACCATGAACGTTGATTGTCCGGTGGCGAGATCATCGACAGCACCGACGCGGGTAAAAATACGATCGCAGATTCCCAATCGGGCGAAATCTGCGGGAACAAAGCTACCCGTTTGCGCTAAGAGTTGAATCAAACCAATTTGTCGGAGATAGCAGCTTTTTCCACTTGCATTTGGTCCGGTTAACACAATCAGATCGGGCGCAGGTGAGCCAAGTTCAGCGGAATTTGGCACGAAGAAGCCAGCAGGTAAAGATTGCTCCACGACCGGGTGACGACCTTCGACGATCGAGATTTCTCGCCCCGCTGAAAGCTTCGGACGGCAAAAATTCTTGAACACTGCAAGTTCAGCCAGTCCCGTGAGCGCGTCAACGGCGGCGACTCTGTGAGCGACTTTGCGGATGAGTTCGGCTTGTTCTCCGACGTTCGATCGCAGTTCTGCAAAAATCTCATACTCAAGCTCACCAATTTCGCGCCGAGCATTCATAATCCGGTTTTCGCGGGTCTTCAGTTCCGGCATGGTAAACCGTTCTTCGTTGGTTAACGTTTGCTTGCGTTCGTAACCTTCGGGACATTGTTGAGCTTTGGTACGAGAGATACTAATGTAATAACCGAAAGCTTTGTTGTATCCGACTTTCAGCGTTTGAATTCCAGTACGATCGCGCTCATTTTTTTCTAGTTCCGCTAACCACTTCTCGTCTTCTGCGGCTTGAGAGCGCATCTCGTCAAGTTGCTGCACAATGTTCGATCGAATCAGTCCACCTTCTTTAATCGCAAGCGGCGGACGTTCGACGAAATGAGCTAAAAGATTCTGTCCTAACTGTTCGAGAATGGGCGGAACGTGCTGCAAAGCTCGTAAGTGGGAAGATTTTGCTCTAGCAACTAAACGCGCTAATTCTGGTAGTTTGCTCAGCGATTCTGCAATGTTGACCAAATCACGCGGGGTAGCCGTTCCTGATCCCGCTCGACCTGCTAAGCGCTCCAAATCATAGATCTGGTTCAGCATTTGTTGGAGGTCTTCTCGCAGAACACCATCTTTTACTAATTCCTCGATCGTGTCCTGACGCGCCTCGATTTCGTCGAGATTCAACAACGGCTGTAATAACCAACGTCTCAGAGCGCGGCTTCCCATCGGGGTTTCTGTACGATCGACTGCCCACAGTAACGATCCGTGAAACGTTCCATCGCGAACAGTCTGAGTGATTTCTAAATTGCGTCGAGTTTGCGGATCGAGTGTCAAATACTCAGTAATTGTATAGGTGCAAATCGGCTGGAGTGGAACCTGAGTTGGCTCTGAATTTTTCGATTTCGTCGTATCTAAAACATTGCGTTCCGAAGTCGATTCGATGTATTCGAGCAGTCCGCCCGCAGCCCGAACCGCTAACGGTAAATGTTCACAGCCCATTCCTTCAAGCGATCGCACTTTAAACCGTTCGATCAATCGCTGACGGGCTTCGGCTTGAGAGAATGGAGATTGCGATCGCAATGTGTAACAAAATTGCGTCGGTAAACTCTCAGGAATATGGGACGATCGCTGTCCCGGTCGCAATAATCCACCTAAATCTGGTGCATTGGTTGGGATCAAAACTTCCGCAGGCTGTAACCGCATCAATTCACTGCTGAGTTGATCAAGTTCGCTCGATTGTGTGGTGAGAAATTCCCCAGTTGAAATATCTGCGTATGCCAATCCCCAATGATTTCCAGCGATTACAATTGCCGCTAAAAAATTATTGCGTTTCGCATTCAGCATTCCTTCTTCGAGAATCGTTCCCGGAGTAATCACGCGAGTCACTTCGCGCCTGACTAATCCCTGTGCTTCATTTGGATCTTCGACTTGATCACAAACCGCGATCGCATATCCTTTTTCAACGAGCTGCGCCGAATAGCGATCGAGCGCATGATGCGGAATGCCCGACAATGGAACCCGCCCGACTTCTTTTCCGCCATCTTTAGAAGTCAGAACAATCTCCAACTCACGCGAAACAATCAGCGCATCTTGGAAGAATGTTTCATAAAAATCGCCCACTCGATACACCAAGAGCGCATGAGGATACTGGTCTTTAAGATCCGCATAATGCCGCATCATCGGGGTGAGATGGTCACGTTTTACAGCGCGATGATCAGCGTATCGCACCGAATGCTTGATTAAGCGATCGGGCACGCCTTGAGTCGGATCAGGTTGAGCAGCGGGAACAGTCATGAAACAATTTTTAGTACAATATTACTAAAATTTAGCATCAGCCCAATTATTTTAGCGTGGATCAACTGGGGACAGCTTGAGGCGAAACATCCCGACTCGATCGAGTTCGGAAATTCCTATCAGAATTTTCTCAGGCAACAGAACCAAGTTTGTTAGCCTAGAGATACATGAAATCGGGCATTCTGCATTTAGGATGTCCATAAACCTTAACGATATTGTTTACGAGGGGATGAGCGAGTGGCTGCAACAAACTTCAAAGATTACTACCAAGTTCTAGGGGTGAGCAAATCCGCAAGCGCTGACGATATTAAGAAAGCGTTTCGCAAACTCGCCCGTCAATATCACCCCGACGTGAATCCCGGAGACAAAGCCGCAGAAGCCAAATTCAAAGAAGTCAACGAGGCGCACGAAGTCTTATCTGACCCAGACAAGCGCAAAAAATACGACCAATACGGACAATACTGGAAACAAGCTGATCAAGCAGGCGGCAACTATTCTCGATCGACTTCCACGTCTCGATCGCCGTTCAACACAGGCGGCTTCGATGATGTCGAATTCGGACGCTACGACAACTTCGAGGAATTCATCAACGATTTGCTTGGTCGATCGCCCTACGGCGGACGTGATCCCTTCCGCAATGCCAGCTATCGAACTCCGGGTGGTTTCACAACCGACGATCGCGCCACAACTGGAGAAAATCTCGACATCGAAGCCTCGATCAAACTCACCTTCGCAGAAGCATTCAACGGCACCGAAAAACGTCTGAGCGTCAATAACGAAGAAATCAATGTTCGGATTCCCGCTGGAGCCAAAGTCGGTAGTAAAGTCAGAGTCCGCGGCAAAGGGCGTAACAGTCGGTTTTACACAAGCCAGCGAGGAGACTTGTATCTTACGGTCGAACTCTTGCCGCATTCATTCTTTCAATTCGATGCGGATGGCAATCTGACTTGCGAAGTACCGATCGCACCCGATGAAGCCGTTTTAGGAGCACAAATCGACGTGCCGACTCCAGATGGAACCGTGAAAGTGAATGTTCCAGCAGGCGTACGATCGGGACAGACATTACGGTTACGCGGCAAAGGCTGGAAAAACCAGAAAGGCGAACGCGGCGATCAGATGGTGAAAATTACGATCGCACCTCCGAAAGAGTTAAGCGCGATCGAGCGTGAGGCGTATGAGAAAATCCGCGACAATCGCAGCTACGATCCCCGCAGTGCAATCAAGTTAGCCACACTTTGATTTCAACCCACAGAGACTGATTCGTAGAAAAGCCCGAAAATTGACATCTCGACGACTACGTCTCTGACGAATTAGTCAATTTAGACGCAGATTTCATGGGCTATATCCCGCTGGGCTGCACGAAGGAAGAGATTACCCGATACTCAACACCGGTTAGGTGTGAGTCGATGTCCTTGTCCTTCAGATGTTTTGAATCCTATTTCTACAAGCTGACTCATCGCGATTTGACAAGCCCTGAAATGATCAACTGTTCTTGTATCGCACTTTACTTGCAAAATGGTTTGCAACATGGGCTAATTAAATACGGTAAGCCGATAGATGAACTGATATTTAATGTTCTACAACACAACTGACGTTCAAGGGCTAGATGTCACAGTGAACTCGCAGGAAACGATTCCTCTCGTTGATCAATTCATTGATCAAGCTTTATATTATGGAAATCAGGCTGAATCAGCGATAGTGCAAGCACTATCGGTCGATCCGGGCTGTGCGATCGCTCACGCTTATGCAGCCGCTTACTATCTGTCTCAAGAAACCGCGATCGCCCGTCAGACTGCCATCACTCATCTCAAAGCTGCTCAGCAATCTGCACCCCGTACAACTGAGCGAGAACAATGGTACATTCAAGCCATTTCAGCTTGGATGAGAGGCGCGATTTCTGAAGCAATCAGTCTGCATGAAGCGATCGCCCTAAAGTATCCTCAAGATTTGATCTCAGTCCAGCAAGCCCAATACCACTACTTTTACCGAGGCGAATCTGAGCAGTTACTTAAAATTGCTCAAATCGTTTTACCTGAAAATGCTGGCAATCCTCATCTTCACTATTTGTACGGCATGATTGCGTTTGGACTGGAGCAATGTGGTGAGTTAGAGCAGGCAATGAAAGTTGGATTGCAGGCGATCGGGTTAAATCGATTTGACCCGTGGGCACAACATGCGATCGCACACATTTTAGAAGAGCAAGGTCGTCCATCGGCAGGCATTGCTTGGATGGAAAGTCACTCGGACACTTGGGAGCACTGTAATTCGATGCTCTACACGCATAATTGGTGGCACGTTGCGCTTTACTATCTTGCATTAGAAGATGCAGACAAGGTATTGGCGCTCTATGATCAGCGAGTTTGGGGACGGGCAGATCGTTTCTCGTCGAAAGATCAAGTCGGTGCGATCGCAACGCTACTGAGATTAGAGTTACAAGGAGTTAATGTAGGTCGGCGGTGGAATGAGCTTGCGCCCTATCTGTCTGCTCGATTACATGAACATGCGCTGCCCTTTCAGGATTTGCATTACATTTATGCGCTGGCTCGTGCAGGATACACAGATTGGGTCGATGAATTGCTGCGAAGCTGGACAGTCACAATTCATGCAAAACAGGTTTCACGAGATGCCCAATCGGTCTGGCGGCAAATCGTTCTGCCTGTTGCAAAAGGTTTGATTGCACATGCGAGAAGAGAATGGTCAGTTGCCGCTTTAGAACTTCAGCCTTGCTTAGAAAAGCTACATGCAGTTGGGGGAAGTCGAACACAGCGAAAACTATTTAATCAAATCTATCAGCATGCGTGTGTTCAAAATGAGTCGGATTGGAGCGCCTTTAAAGCTGGCTAAAAGGAGAATGGATGACTTCATCATAGAGTTGAGCGATCGCGTCATAGTCACGAGTGTTCACAATTTCGTAGCGATCGACCTTCATTCGAGCCATTGCTGCTTGTAGTTCAGCATCAGGATGTAGTAAAACTGATCGAACTTGATCAATTTGACCGAACTGTTGAGCAATCACGATAGGCGGCATTGGACAAGGTGGACTTGATTCAACAATTTGGATCTGATGAGCTAGCTCAGGATGAATGCGAAGTTCTTGTTCTAACACTGTGCTATCAATTGCGGCACAGTCAGCTTTTCCTTCAATCACCCAACGAATCGATCGCTGATGTGAACCAGACTGTATGGCATTCTTGAAAAAATGAGACGAGCAGTGTTCTTTGATCAATCGATGCCGGAGTAGATAGTAGCCGCTATTTGAGCCAGGATCGTTATAGCAAACCACTGTACCTGCTAAGTCAGAGAAGGTTTGAAATGAACGATCGGCGCGAACGACCATATCTGAAAAGTAGATCGGGCGGCTCTGATAGCGCTCGGCTTGCATCACTGGAGCCGCGATCGCGATCAAGCGCTCAGGCGCAATTCGACAATATCGAATAAAGGGTAGACCACAAATAAATGCGAGATCGACCGCTTGTAAATCCTCTAAGGGATCGCGATCACAGGCTCGAAATTCAACCTCACAGCGCAGCGATCGACCGATTGCTTGGGCGATCGTTTGATAATAATCCAGCCAATTTGGAGCCAAGTAGGAAACCGCTTTCATCAAAACGCTCGATTTCATCTGTATGATGATCGATGACTCTACCGATGTACCGTATTCATAAAACTATATATCAGGAATCTGAGAATGTTGTTTTCTGGTTTGACGATCGCAATTGTTGGCGCTGGCTTTAGTGGGTCACTTGTCGCGGCTCACCTGCTGAAAAATGCGAATCGACCTTTACTGAGGTCTTAACTTTCGCCATGACCGAAAGGAAGAGCGCGAGCACATTCCGTGTACCAAAGGCAACGCATAAAGTCGATAATCTTTGTAGCGCAGCGCCGCAAACGGATCTCGGACAGTTGACGTACTAATATTCTGCTAATTTATCGACGACGTTCCGCAAAGGTCGCCCAGTTCGATAGCGATCGAGATTATCCAAAAACAGAGCAATCATGCGATCGGGAATTCGAGGAGAGTACCCGGAACAGTGCGGCGTGATGAACACATTCGGCAAAGACCAAAGCGGACTGTTTGAAGGTAGCGGCTCAGTTTCAAATGTATCGAGTCCTGCTCCTGCAATCCAACCTTCTTTTAGCGCAGTAATTAAGGCTGATTCATCTACAACTGCTCCTCGTGCAATATTGATCAGATAGGCATTAGAGTGCATTGCTCGTAAAGCACTCTCATCCATTAAATGCTTTGTTTCAGGCGTTAAGGGTGTTGCTAACACAACATAATCGGCTTCAGGAAGCAGCGATCGCCATTCATCGGCTCCGACAATCTGCTCGAAATTGGGTAGAAGTTCAGGCTTGCGACGACTCCCCCAAACTCGCATACCAAAAGCCGATGCCCGTTTTGCAATTTCTCTACCAATACTTCCCGCACCAATAATTAAGAGGGTTGCGCCTGAGAGTTCCTGAATTGGAAGTTCAATACTTTTTTGCCAAGTGTAATTCGCTTGAAGAGTGAATAGTTTAGGTAAGCTTTTCGCATGATAGAGAATATAAGTGAGAACGAATTCAGCGATCGGGATCGAAAACGTTCCAGCTCCATTGGTCAGAATAATCTCTCGCTCTAGATACTCAGGAATCAGAATGTGATTTACACCTGCACTGGGGGCTTGATGCCACTTCAGTTTCGGCGATGCAGCTAGAACTTTTCGTAGAGTATCTGGTTTGAGATAGAACCAGTTAAAGTACACTTCTGCATCGCTCGAATCTCCCTCAATGTTTCCATGTGAATCGACCCAAGCGATCTGAATACTGGGATCAGACGAGAGCTTAGGTTCAAGAATCGGAGCAAATTCTTTGGGTAGGAGAAGTTTCATAATGCCAGATCAGAATGAGCAAGATGATTGTAAGGCTAACTCTTGTGCGAGTCGATCCGCTTGCTCAGCTTCATTGATTCTTCCAAGTTGCCGATGCGTTTGAGCGAGTTCACACTGGATCACAGGAACATTTGCACGATCGCGCTTTCGCTTCTCCAGAATCGGAAAAATAGGTTCAAGTTGTCCGATCTCTTTGGATGAACCGCTTCACATGATTTGCTGAGACTTAGAGCCTTTAATTTTCATCCAGTTTGGCGGGTGTGCGATCGCTGATGTAGGGAGTAATGAGTCTCTACAAAGTGAGGCTTGGGAGGCTGCAAATCGCCTGATTCGATACGATTGGCTGTTTGCCACGATTCGCGCCCTCGGTTGGCATCCGTTCTGGCGAATTAATCAAGCCCCGAACAAAACGGGACAATGCGTGAGCGATGGCGATTGGCAACCGATGCGTCAGATTGTGGCACTCGACGAACAATGGCAGGGGCAGGTGCGCTGTTTCCAGACGAAGCCGCTCGAATGCTGGGGTTGGCAACACTCGCGCATCACTGACCCCAAACGCGCGGAACGCCATTGGTTGGCGATGGCGGTTGCGACCTTGTGGATGCTCACGCTCGGCACTCAGGCAGAACTCGAACAAGCCGCCGTCCCCAAAGGCACCAATCCACGTCCCCATCGTCCAGCACAAACATCCCCAACTGCGCCTCTTGTCCTGTTTTGCGCTCGGTTTGATTGTCTTGCCGATCTGGTTAAGCCAGCAGATACCGATCCGGATGCCCCCCTGGTTCCGCAACCAACGCTTGCTTTAGTCTTGAACTCATCGTGATAGCTTCACCATAAACCTACACCTGTAAGCCCCTAATCGATTTCAATTGCGGCAGTAACGCCTGAAATGCCCGTCCACGATGGCTAATTTCTTGTTTCATCTCTAAAGGCATTTCCGAAAACGTCAGACCCTTCTCAGGCACATAGAAGATGGGATCATAACCAAATCCACCTCCACCCCTCGGAGCCGTCAAAATCTCACCCGGACAAATCCCCTGAGTGAGAAGCGCGATCGAGCCGTCCGGTTTTGAAAGCGCGATCGCACAAACAAACTGCGCCCGTCGATCCGAACTGTCCCCGAGTTCCCCTAACAATTTGGCAATTCTCGCCTGATCCGACTCTGCATATCGCGCCGAATAAATTCCCGGTCTGCCATCGAGTGCCGCCACTTCTAGCCCGGAATCATCTGCGATCGCCCAATGTCCCGTTGCGATCGCCACCTGAGTCGCTTTCTGTGCGGCATTTTCCCGAAACGTGGTTCCGGTTTCTTCCATTTCTAGTTCCGGTGGCTTCAACTGCAATTCCCAGCCCAACCCTTCCAGATAAGGCTCGATTTCTTTCACTTTGCCTGGGTTTCCGGTTGCGACAACTAAAACAGTCATGGTTCAATCCACTGACGAAACGCATCCCAACAAGAGATGTCTTCTAATAATGCCTGATATCCGCTCACATTAGGATGCAATCCGTCTTCGGTGAATTGCTGCTGGCACCAGTCCAAACCCCTCGATCGCCAAATTTCCAGTAGATCCAGATGCGGAATTTGACGCGCTTCACACGCCGATCGGATCGCCGCGTTGTACCGAATTTGATCCACGTGATTGTAGTACATACAGTCAAGAAACGGCATTTTCGCTTCATCGACTGGAATCATGCCGACGAATAAGACCGGACACAGGCGCAAAGCTCGATCGAGCAAATCCGCGATTTCAATTTCAAATCCTTCAAACGGCAGCAAATTCTTCCCATCCGGTCTACCCAGTCGAGGCGAATCATTCACACCAACCGAGAGAATAATCAAATCCGGCACCCGATTTCGCAGCTCTCCGCGATGGCGGAATTCATCTTCGAGTCGTCGTGCCACCTGCCGGACACCATCTCCCCGCACACCGAGGTTATACAGCGCGTGATTTGTTCCACCTGGACTCATCCACTGCCGCCTGAGTCGCTCGACCCATCCGCCTCCCACAGGATCACCAAATCCATAAACAAGACTATCCCCCAACGCCAAAATGCGTAAGGAAGGAGTCGAAGGAGCCGTTAAATCGATCGAAGAAGGCGCGAAAATTTGCATGAAACCGTGCGAATGAAACAGGTCTGCGCTATTAATAGAGTCTGAGCTAACTCGGACGCTATCACTCTAGACAGGTTTTTTCAAAACTTTACACAAGCTTTGGCAATCTGTCACGATCGTAGATTCCGCAAGTCCTTACTGAGAAAAAACTGATGGCAAAATCTGGCTCCCTGCACAAACGAAATTCGTTTGATACTGTTCAACTGATGCGCCGCGCTGATGAACTGATCAGTGCTGCGTCGAATCGTTATCGCATCACCGTTCAAGTGGCAAATCGGGCAAAACGCCGTCGGTTTGAAGATTTCGACAGCGGCGATGATCCGATGATGAAACCTGTAATGCGGGCGATTATCGAAATGTCAGATGAACTGACACAACCCGAAATCATCGGAGAATAGTTTCAGTGGGGTGATCGCGATCGCCCCTGTTTTTTAGGCATAGAAGCGATGAAGCGATTTCTAATTCTGGCAAGTGTGGTGACGCTGTTGTTTGCGGTCAGTCCGGTGATGGCTCAAACTGCCCCGACTCGATCGATTCGGACTCAAGATGTTTGGCAGCAAGTTTATAAAGCAGTTCCAGATCTGCCGCTCGAAAATCAGTATCTCACTCGTGAGACGGGCAGAGTTGATCCGAGTAATACGCTAGTGACTCGGATGATTCGCTATCACTATTTCATCAAAGGTCGTCCGGTCAATTTTCGACTCGATTGGAAGTATACGCTGGCAGACTATCTCGGCATTAATGAATCGATGCAGGCGGAAAGCTATCCGGGTTCGGACAACTTGCGGAAAAATCCGTTTGAAAGCGATCGAGCAATTGTCCAAAAACTCACCCGCAAACAAAGAGATGCACTGATTCAAGCGTTAGTCGATGCGTTCACGCGCCCGTCACAATGAGCCGCATTCTAAAATCTGGTAACGGTTGGCGTTTGGGATGGGATGCAAGCGCCAACGAGTTCAAAGGCTTAGTCGGGGGCGAGAATTGGGCGATCGAACTTACTGAGGAAGAATGGAACGATTTTCGTCGCTTGAGTGATCAACTGCACGAAATTTTGGAGCAAATTGCCCAAGAATTGATGGAAGAAGAGCGAATTGCTTGTGAATTAGAAAGCGATCGTATTTGGCTCGAAGCTGAAGGATTTCCCCACGCTTACAGTCTGCGATTGATTGTTCAAACCGGGCGCAGAGCCGAAGGATATTGGGAAAATGCGATCGAATTGAGACAGGCGTTGAGTACGATCGAAGGTTTTTAGGACTGTTTTAACACCTTTGCAGTTTGTTGCTCATTCAGATACGTTTGAAAATTGGTCGTTCGTTGCCACGTCCCGCCCTGAAATGAATTTCGGGCTAATCGACGAAAGTCCTTTGAAAAGGACTAAGAAACTAAAACTGTCTCCCAGTCTACTTCAGTAGACTTTCCACCGTTAGCCCGAAATTCATTTCAGGGCGGGAGACAATCGAAGCGAAGAGACTTTTTATACTCCTCGAACACCCTCTTAAGCAGAAGTTAAAAGCTCTCCCGATTTCACTTCCAAAATCTGTGCTGAATCAATCCATTGAGCATCAAACGATCCTAAATGTGTCGTAGTAATCAGCGTTTGAAACCGATCCTGAATTGCATCTAACAATTGATTTTGCCGATTGAGATCCAACTCAGCCAACACATCATCTAACAACAACAGTGGTGGCTCTCCGATCACATCTTCGATCAATTTAAGCTCTGCTAACTTCAACGCCAGAACTAAAGTTCGCTGCTGTCCTTGTGATCCATATTGTCGTGCAGGCGTTTGATTGATCAAAAATTCCACCTCATCTCGATGCGCTCCCACTAACGTCGTTCCTTGATGTTGTTCTGCGATCGCTCTTGTCTGAATCTTTTCCAAAAACGCAGTCTGCAATGCTTCCGGTGTGTCCTCTTCAGCCGTAACATTCGGCGCATATCGAATTTCTAATTTCTCAGTACTGCCGCTAATCGCTTGATGCCAGTGTGCAGCGAACGGTGCTAAACGATCGAGGACTCGCGCCCGTCGTCGAATTACTCTCGATCCTGCGATCGCTAACTGAGCATCCCACAATGCTAAATCTGGAGCCGCAACCGTTCGCCCTTCGCTTTCTTCTTTTAATCTGGCTCTGAGCAGTGCATTTCGCTGTCTTAGTACTTGATTGTACTGCTGCAAAACGTACGCATACACTGGCTCTAATTGAACTAAGAGTGCATCGATCCAATGTCTGCGCTGATCGGGTCCACCCCGGACTAAATCGAGATCTAAGCTCGAAAATTGCACCATGTTCAACGTGCCGAGAAAATCGAGTTGCCGCCGTAGAGAAACCCCATTTTGAGCAACGGTGCGCCGTCCGCTTTCTCGGAGCATCATCGTCAGTTCAATTTCTCCGGTTTCGCGCTTTAGGTGCCCGGTGAGTTGAGACAGCGTTTCACCATCGAGGATTAAATCGCGATCGCGTGAAGTTCGATGAGACTTCAGCGAGGAAAGAAGTTCAACCGCTTCAAGTAAGTTCGATTTCCCTTGAGCATTGTTGCCGAGGAGAATTGTTTTTGCAGCCGTAAAATCGATGTGCTGATCGCGATAGTTCCGAAAGTGGCGAAGATGGAGAGAGCGCAAATACATGACGGATGCAGCAAAGGGAAATTCGGAATTCGGTTGAGCAATCCGCGCTCCGAATTCTTCCCAAGTGTATCAATCTTTCGCATCTGCCACACCTCAGCCTCACACCTGATAAACTCAAGGTTTGCCAATCTAATTTCCCGATTATGCTTGAGTTCATTCGCTCTGATCTGGCACAATTCGCAGCCTACAACACGCAGCACACGGACAATTCGCATTTGGATCATCCCGATCGCTTAGATGTGAACGAAAATCCGTATGATCTACCCGAAGAACTGAAGCAAAAACTCGCTTGGAGTTGGCAGACAGAAATTGAATCAAACCGTTACCCAGACGGCGGATATTTGTCGCTAAAAGATGCGATCGCCGAATACGTCAACGAAACTGCACACACTGAATTCACGAATCACAATATCTCAGTTGGTAATGGCTCGGATGAATTAATCCGATCGCTGTTAATGTCTACTTGTTTGAACGGTGAAGGTTCGATTCTGGTCGCGAATCCGACTTTCTCAATGTATGGAATTCTGGCAAAGACATTAGGAATTCCGGTGATTAGCGTTGATCGTTCTGAAGCAAATTTTGAAATCGATTTAACAGCGGCACAAAGCGTAATTGAAACAAATCCGATTCGCGTTGTGTTTGTCGTTCATCCAAATTCACCGACCGGAAACGCACTCACTGATGCAGAAATCCAATGGTTGCGAAGCTTGCCCCAAAACATTCTCGTGGTCATTGACGAAGCATATTTCGAGTTTAGTCAAACCACATTAGCTGGAGAATTATCAGACCATCCAAACTGGATTATTCTGCGAACTTTTTCCAAAGCGTTTCGTTTAGCAGCGCACCGAGTTGGATATGCGATCGCTCATCCTGAACTGATCGAAGCACTCGAAAAAATGCGTCTCCCGTTTAATCTACCGAGTTTCTCGATCGCTGCTGCTCGTCTTGCTTTGTCTGAGCGGCATTCGCTTTTATCTGTTGTTGCTGAATTGTTGAAAGAGCGATCGCACTTACAACAACAATTAAATCAGTTGCCAAATTTGCAGATTTGGAAGAGTGATGCAAATTTTATCTATGCTCGATCGCCCAAAGATTTAGCCCAACTATGCGATCGACTGCGGCAACAAGGAACGATCATTCGGCATACCGGGGGCGGTCTGCGAATTACGATCGGTACACCCGAAGAAAATCAGCGAATGTTCGATCGATTGTCGGCGCTTTTATGAGATTTTTTCTAGGATGAAGCTGGATCACTTTCAAGATTCAGTATGACGATCGTGCGAATTTGCCAGCACAAAACTTGTCGCAAACAGGGTGCTGCAAAAGTTTTAAAGACGTTTCAATCTCTTGCGCCGGATCACATCTCGATCGAGCCGTCTGGCTGTCTTGGTCAGTGTGGAAATGGCTCAATGGTTTTAGTACTGCCCGATGAAGTTTGGTACTGTCGCGTTTCACCCGAAGAAGTGAGCGCGATCGTCGATCGACATCTCATTCAAGGGCACCCGATCAAAGCAATGCTGTATCGAAAATTTCATCCGTTGTAAATTCCGTGGTGCCACCGACTGGATCGAGTGCATCAGAACCGCAAATCTTCGGCATAATGAACAAGCTGTTTTCATTCAACTTATGGATCGCTCTCTCCCATTAATTAAATTTCCGATGTCTTGGACATTAGTCCTGGTGATCACGATCGCGCTTCTGTTCAACACGCCGATCGCCCGCACTCCCAAGCCACTCAGCGAAGTCAAGATTAATCTACAAGTTTCGGAATCGTCACCGAATGGCGGTCGATCGCGCCGCTGGCTCTCGTTACCCCTCCTAGGGTTGTAGAATCAAACAGCGCTGAATCATTGCAGCCTGTATGCCTTACCGCTATCTTTTGTTCTACAAACCGTATAACGTGCTGAGTCAGTTCACAAATGATTCGCCCGTCGAACGTTTGACGCTTAGAGATTACATTCCCGTACCAAACGTCTATCCAGTCGGGCGGCTCGATCATGACAGTGAGGGGCTAATGTTGCTCACTGACAATGGACAACTGCAACATCGACTCAGCGACCCGAAATTTCACCACACGAAAACTTATTGGGCACAAGTTGAAAACATTCCAACCGACGAAGCGATCGCACAATTGCGAAAAGGCGTAACAATTCAGAACTACCGGACTCGACCCGCGATCGTCGATCGACTCGATGAGCCAGATTTACCGCCCCGTGATCCGCCGATCCGATTCCGTCAAAACATCCCGACCGCTTGGCTACAGATCACGTTAACCGAAGGCAAGAACCGCCAAGTTCGACGAATGACGGCGGCTGTGGGATTTCCGACCTTAAGACTTATTAGAGTTGCGATCGCAAAACTTCAACTATCGGATTTATCTCCAGGAGAATGGCGAGATTTGACCGATGAAGAACTGCGATCGCTCAAACATCTCTTCTGAACAAAGTGGCGCGAATATCTTCTGTATAATTAGCTATCGGAACATTAACGGCGCTGAATGTCTTTTGCAGCAAAGTCTTATGAGTAAGCCTGTAGTCATCTGTGTAGATGATGAGCCTCTAGTTTTAGAAAGCCTAAAGATCGAGCTAAAGCGCGTTCTTGGGGATGCTTGCTTGATTGAAACCGCAGAAGGCAGCGAAGAAGCACTAGAGATTTTTGACGAGCTTCAAGACAATGAAGATTATGAAGTCGCTTTAGTTCTAGCAGACTACATTATGCCAGGACTCAAGGGCGATGAGTTATTACGACAAATTCACGATCGCTCTCCCCAAACGTTAAATATTATGATCAGCGGACAAGCTGATTTAGAAGCGGTCAGTCATGCGCTACGGAGTGCCCGGTTATATCGGTACATTTCTAAACCCTGGACACCAGAAGATATTAATTTAACAATCGCCGAAGCCGTTCAGCGCTATCTCCAAGATCGAAAGATCGAAACGCAAACCGAGCAGCTTTCTTCTTTAAATCAATCGCTAGAAGAGCAGATTCAAGTTCGGACTCAAGAGCTAGAGCAAAAAATGAACGAGCTTGAGCGATTGAGCCGATTAAAAGATGAGTTTCTTCATGCAGTCACCCACGATCTAAGAACCCCTGTCGTGGGAAGTCTCCTAGTATTTCGGCGCTTGCAGAATCAAGCGTGTAATCCAGTCGAACTACCTCGCGCAATGGTCGATCGCATCATTGAAAGTAACCATCGACAGCTTAAGCTTTTAGATTCATTGTTAGCTGTACAACTCAACGAACACGGATTTACCCTGTCGCTTGAATCGATCGAGCTTGCCAAGTTCATTGATGAAATTCAAATCGATTTAGAGCCGATCTTGTCTGAGAACCAAGTGATTATGCAGCGATCGATTCCATCGGATTTGCCGCTGATTCAGGTCGATGCGTTTCAACTCAGACGAGTCTTTGAGAATCTCATCACCAACGCGATCAAACACAATCCACCTGGAATCACCATCAACATTAGCGCAACGGTGGAAAATCAATTTCTCATCTGCCGAGTCGAAGACAATGGAGTTGGCATTCCTGAGCAAGAATGTGAGTTAATGTTTGAGCGATATCAACAAGGCAGCAGGGCACGTCGATCGCTCGGTGTTGGACTCGGATTGTATCTGTGTCGGCAGATTATTCAGGCACATGGCGGAACGATCGGAGTCATCAGTGGGCTAAATCAAGGTGCAAAATTCTGGTTAACCCTGCCGATATGAAACATCCTCGACTGAGTACCGTTTTAATCGTTGCATTCATTGTTCAGATTGCAACTACAGTCGGGCTTGTGAGTTATTTCTCGTTTCGCAACAGTCAGCGATCGATTAACAATTTAGCGACGCAATTGATGAATGAAAAGAGCGATCGCATTCAAACTTATCTCAGAACCTATACCGAAACGCCGCCGCTCGTCACGCAACTCACCGCCAATACAATTTCTAGCGGCGATCTCAAACTGAATGATTTAGGCGGTTGGAATAGTTATCTATTTCAACAAGGACAACGCTTTGAAACGCTGGCGTATGTTTATTTCGGTTCAGCCGCAGGTGAATATGTGGAGTATCGCGGATTTGGCAATCAACAGTTCAAATTCAATCAACGTCGCGGCAACACGCTCCCCCCTGTGAAAATCTTTGATCTCAACACTCAAGGAAAACCGCAGCGACTTCATTCACAGCGCGTTTTTGATCCGCGTCCGCGCCCGTGGTACGTCAAAGCCGCTAAAACCGCAGCACCAGGATGGACAGAGATTTATACGTTTGTCGATGTGCCACCAACTTTAGGAATCAGCTTTGTTCGTCCTTATTACGAGAATCAGCAACTAAAAGGAGTCATCGGCGCAGATTTTGTCTTAGTTGGCATCAATGACTTCTTAAAACAAATTCAACCAAATGAAGCCAGCCGAGTGTTCATCATTGAGCGAAATGGTAATCTCGTTGCCGCTTCATCGAGTCAACCTCCGTTCGATGAGAAGCGTCAAAGATTAAATGCAGGCACGATCGCTGATCCTTTAATCCGCACGACCGCTCAACAGTTGCAGCAATCTTACAGTAATCTATCGAAAATTCGCGATCGCCAACAGTTTGACATTGACTTTGACCAGCAGCATCACATTGCTGAAGTAACTCCGGTTACTGATGCGTATGGTCTTGATTGGTTGATTGTGCTGGTTGTTCCACAAGCAAGCTTTATGGCACAGATTGAAGCGAACAATCGTATAACACTCATCCTCTGTTTAATTGCATTATCAGCAGCAGTACTAACCAGTGTTGTTATGGCACGTTGGTTGTCTCGTCCGGTAAAGCGATTGAGCGATGCAAGTCAAGACATGGCAAGAGGACACTATGATCAGCAGGTGACTGTTCGGGGAAGTCGAGAACTGGTTAAACTTGCCCGATCGTTTAATTCAATGAGTCAGGAAATTCAGCGATCGCATCAGGAACTGGAGCAATATGCGCGATCGCTTGAAGCAAAAGTCAAAGACCGCACTCGACAACTTGAACAAGAAGTCGAAGAACGCAAACGCACCAATGCAGAATTAGAAGCGGTTTTCAGTGCAATGGATCAACTGATCTTTGTATTCGATCAAGACGGCACACATCTAAAAATCCCTGCCAGCCGCGCCACCCACATTTTGTACAAGCCTTTAGAAACTCGAATTGGTAAAACACTACATGATGTTTTTCCCCAAGAGGTTGCAGATAACTTTCTCAAACATATTCGACTTGCTCTAGAAACGCGATCGACCATCGATATCGAATACTCTCTACAAGTTGAAGACGAATTGATTTGGTCAGATGCCAGCATTTCACCGATCGACGATCGAACTGTGATTTGGGTATCGAGAGATGTAACCGTTGCGAAGCACCGCGAAGCGGCTCGGAAGCAAGCAGAACAACAATTGCAGCAAAGTCATGATGAACTAAAACAGACCTTAGACGAACTACGATCGACCCAAGCAAAACTGATTGAATCTGAGAAACTCGCCGCTTTAGGTCAATTAGTTGCGGGTGTTGCTCATGAAATGAATACACCACTTGGAGCAATCCGATCGTCCATTGAAAATGTTTCACACTTCATGGAACATGATCTTGAAACGCTGCAAGCTCTGCCGCTGAACTATCAAAAAGATTTCTCTGCACTGATTCAGCGCTCTAACGAATCTTCTCAGACCTTATCATATCTATCGACTCGTGAAAAACGACAACTAAAACGAGCACTCACAAAACAGCTTGAACAACATCAAATTACTCCAGCCGACTCGATCGCAGATACATTAATCGATATCGGAGTCATTGATCGAGTCGAACTTTTCCTAGCTCTGCTCAAAGACTCCCATCGCGATGTCATTCTTAAAACTGCCTACCAATTCACCAGTGTTCAGCGCAGTGTTCAAACATTGTCGATCGCATCTGATCAAGCTGCTCATGTGGTTCGTGCTCTAAAAACCTATGCCCGTCAAAACACCGAAAGTAAGCCTGTGATAGCAAACGTCATTGATGGGATTGAAACGGCTCTAACGCTCTATCGCAATCAATTGAAGCGCGGAGTCGAAGTCATTGGGCACTACGATGAGGTTCCGCTGATTGAATGTTATCCAGATGAGCTAAACCAAGTTTGGATGAATCTGGTTCACAATGCAATTCAAGCGATGAACTATCAGGGGCAATTAACGATCGCAGTTCATTCCGAAATTAACCAAATCAAAATTGAAATTACAGACACTGGAGCAGGGATTCCTCCGGAGATTCAACCGCGAATCTTTTCGCCCTTTTTCACGACGAAACCGATGGGAGAAGGAAACGGTTTAGGCTTATCGATCGTTCAACAAGTCATCGACAAGCATAATGGCTCTATTAATTTTGAAAGTGTGCCAGGAAAGACCATTTTTACGGTTTTACTGCCGATTCGCCTCGATTCCTAAATTTTTCTAGCAAAAAGTGTGGACAATCTTGAATTACACTTGTAGTATGTGATTAGCAGAATTTTACTGAGGAATATGACTCTTCTTATCTCGTTGCGCCACTCCAACCCGTCACCCACACACAGACCCCTGTGTGCGGCGTTGTCGCGGTTATGGATGGTCACGGGATTAGGACTGAGTGGACAAGCGCTCCAGATTCATGGCGCAGTCGAAATCTACAGCCGCGAAGACGAAAAATTTAATCTAGACAATATAAAAAGCGGGTGGTGTTACCGTCTGACACCAATGTGAAGCAGCACATCAGCCTACCAGGTTCTGATAACCCCCGCTCAAACCAAATGAGACGGGGGTTAATTTTTTGCCAATTTCAGCAGGAGCAACGCATGTTAAAGCTCACCTACACCGAATTTGGACTGCACTTAGAGCGCGTCACTGTCCCTTTGGAAACATTAGTGTCTCAAAGAGTCGTTCTCGCCCTGCGAATGGGTCAAACGCTGCATGTCGAACCGAGCCGAGCCTCATTCTTATTGTCGATCGAGGTTCCCGGCTTTGGTGAACTGGAAAAACTGATTCGGTTAGAGCGCATCGCGTCTGTGTCGATCGTTCCCGTCGATGACCAGTTTGTCGAAGTTAGTGTCCAAGGTCACTGGATTGCAAACACGGTGGAAGCTCACTCTGGTGTGTTTGTGACGGCATTGGGCGATCGAGTTGAGTTCTCCATCTACAAACTGTGGCAGGCAACTCAACTGCAAGCATCCCCGTTAGTCTAATCGCGAGTGGAATTTCTATCACCGCACTCCTTGTTGAGGCGTGATCTGAAGTTCCACTCTTCCCGCTTCATTCCCACTCACCGCAACTTGCTGCGTATCCAATTTCCCGGAAGCTTGCGGTCCAGCAATACTAAACGGCGGATTATTCTGCTGATAGCTCACATTCCCATTCGCTTCAAACTGCTGAGTCGTGAAAAACCATCTCACACGATCGGCGCTTAATCGCGATTGATTTTTCTCTCCCGTTCCTTGTACATTCCCGATCAGATTCGCAACTTGCTGATCGATCTGCATATCGCCTTGATTTGCGGTTAATGTCACTTGCTGGGCAGAATTAACGATCGTAATCGGTTCACTCGCCGTTAGTGTCTTCTGATCCACATTCCATGACAGCGCGTTGCCGCTAATCTGCGTGTTCGATTGTTTCAGCGCAATTCGCGCATTCTGTCGCAGCGTCACAATCTTGGCTTTGAGATCCACATCAGACTGATCCGCACTGCCACGATCGGTAACTTGCTTGTTTTCATAACGATCAACTTGAATCGGTCGATCGCTACTAATTTTCTGATCTTGAATGCGCCAAGTTAACCGCTCTCCTCGCATTTGAAGCGACGGTTCCTTCACTTGCGCCACGATTTGACCGGTTACATCCACTCGACGATCGCGAGTAAAAAATCGTCCTTCTTTCGCTGCAAGTTGAACTTGTTTGTGATCGCCGTTAAATCCATTTCGCACAATTAGCACATCTTCCGTCGGTCGCCATTCCATTTCATTCCCTTTAAGGATGGAATTGTCGCGCACATCGATCGCGGTAATTTGCCCTTTTAGAACGATCGATTTTCCGTCTTGCTGAATTTCACTGCGCTGAGCCTCAATCTTGAATACAGGCTTTCCGTCTTGGAAAAGCTCACCTCTCGGCTCTTGAACGGTTGCATTTTTCTGATCTTTTGCATACACAGCCTGTTTCGCTGTCACCCGCCACCAAAGCTGCCCTTTATCATTCGCTTGCTCTAGGGTGACATTGTTAAACGTCAGGTTGTTGTCAAACTTCTGTGCGCCTTGCGTATCTTTGCTTAATTGTTCAGCGGCGCGATTACTGCGATTTCCACAGCCGCTTGCACCGATTAGGAGGGTGATGAGAGCGAGATTCAGTAAGATTGAGCGACGCAAGATAAAATTCCTCAAGCCAGAGAACCAAGAGAGCAACCGAGATAAACCAGACGAAATCTATCTCGATATTGCTCCCGACTACTCTAGCTTATGGCGAATGCTCATCGTCATGTTCATCCATCAAGCCGATACTTGTTAATGGTCGATACGTATAAGCACGAGGCGTTTTCTGAATGTCTTCTTTAATCGTGTCGAGATCGATATATCGATCGGCAACATTGATCAAGCTATCACTGGTCATCGATCGTAAACTCACGACCTCGACCCGCACCCCGCGATAACTTACCGCATTCACCGCATACGCCAGATCGCCATCTCCGCTCACCAACACGGCAGTATCGTAAGATCCCACCAGCGACATCATATCGACCGCAATTTCAACATCGAGATTTGCTTTTTTCGAGCCGTCTGGTAGTTGGACGAGATCCTTAGAAATGACGCGATACCCGTTACGGCGCATCCACAAGAGAAAGCCCTGCTGCTTTTCGTTGGTACGATCGACACCCGTGTAAAAGAACGATCGCAATAATCGAGAACCGGAAGTCAACCGGACTAAAAGCTTCGTGTAGTCAATTTCGATGCCGAGTTGTAGCGCAGCATAAAACAAATTTGAGCCATCAATAAAAATAGCGACTCGTCCACGATTTTCTAGCACTTGTTCCGGCGAAAACACCGTCTCTGTTTCGTGATTGATATGGTTCAGCACAGTTGCTATCCTCAGAATTTTTTATGAAAGGTTTTGAACAGAAAAAAGGAACGAACATTCATCGTGCGCTCAGGGTGAACTTTCGACCGGAAGTTCGAGTTTTTGAAAGACAGGTTGAGGCTTTTGAAGTGCTTGTTTAGCTCGAAGTATTCCCCATCTCGCTTGATTGGGGAAGGTGATTGACACATCAATTAAACTAGCGTCATTAAAATCAACATTCAGACCTAATTGTTGATAAACAGCGGTGCTAGTCCGGGGAATAATCGGTGCCAAAAGATACGCAGCTAACCGAACAGATTCCAGCACTGCGTACAAAACTTCTTCAGCTTCTTGATTTTTTCCTGCTTTGTACAGCGACCACGGAGCTTGTTCGTTAATGTATTTGTTACCGAGTCGAATCAGCGTTAAAACTTCTTCGCAAGCGACATTAAATGCGAGTGAATCATACGCATTCGCGACTCGATCGCTTAATCCTTCTGCGATCGATCGGAGTGGATGATCTTCAGAAATTTCAACATCAGGAACCACACCCCCACTGTTTTTGTGAATCAATCCGAGTGATCGATTCAACAAGTTTCCGAACCCGTCCGCGAGGTCAGCATTACACATATCGACAAAGCGCGTTTCATCAAACACGCCATCGCGTCCAAATTCGATTCCTTTGAGGAAATAGTATCGAAAGGCATCGACTCCATAGCGCTCGACTAAAGCGACAGGATCGATCGCGTTTCCGCTACTTTTGCCCATCTTCACGCCATCGCGAACCAGAAATCCATGCCCAAATACTTTATAGGGCAGTGGCAATCCTGCTGACATCAACATCGCAGGAAAATAGACCGCATGAAAACGAAGAATGTCCTTTCCAATGATGTGAACATTGAACGGATACCATTTAGAAGTTGCATTTTCTAGCGTTGGTTCTTGATCTGGGTCTAACAATGCCGTGATGTATCCGAGCAGAGCATCAAACCAAACATAGATGGTATGTTTCGGATCAGTTGGAATCGGAAATCCCCAGTCAAAATTCACTCGTGAAACAGAAAAGTCTCTCAGTCCTTGGCTCACGAAACTTAGAACTTCATTGCGCCGAATGTCTGGCTCAATGAATTCTGGATGTTCAGCATAAAGCTTTTCTAATTTCTCTTGATAGTTAGAAAGCCTAAAGAAATAATTTTCTTCATCCCGCCATTCCACTTCTTTAGTCGTGTGAATTGAACAGCGATTTCCTTCTAACAGTTCGCGCTCTTCTTTGAACTCTTCACAAGAGACGCAGTACCACCCTTTTTGTTGACTGAGATAGATATCACCGTTATCCCAAACTCGTTGGAAAAACTCTTTGACGATCGCATGATGTCGTTCTTCAGTCGTGCGAATAAAGCGATCGTATTGAATATCCAACTGTGTCCACAGTCGCTTAAATCCTTCGACGACTAAATCACAATGTTCTTGCGGTTTGCGTCCCAAACTTTCCGCTGTGCGCTGAATTTTCTGTCCGTGTTCGTCGCTTCCGGTCACAAATCGAACAGGCTTTCCAAGTAAGCGTTGAAATCGCGCCATTGCATCCGCTGCGATCGTTGGATAAGCACTCCCAATGTGAGGCAAATCATTCACGTAATACAGCGGGGTTGTGAGAGCAAAGTTGGGCTTTTCTAGAGATAAGGTCATAAATAGTTTAAAGCTGACCCCTGTAAGCTAGTACATCAATCCGGGCAGGGGTTTTACTGGATTTTTAGAACAACGAACGCGATCGGGATCGAAACTCGTCTCTCATTCTAACCAGCAACGCTGTGCAAGACACGTCATCAAATCTTAAATTCTGCAATCAAAACGGCTTGAATGCGAATTCGCAACTTGTGGAATAGCCTCCGTAACACTGATGAAGTTCGCAGTTCTGAGAAATTGCTTGTATGGGTTTGCTTAAAGCCTGATCGTGCTCGTTTCAATCTGAGTAGGGTTACGAGATCGAACCGTGTGAGAACGATCAATGACCTTTGATTTCGCGAAAAAGCACCGTAAATTTATTGAACTTTCTTAGAAACCCATGTGAAACATACGGAGGATTCGCCTCAGTCTTAATCCACCGTTTATAAAAGCCATTCACCTGAAAGTTCCGTACTTTTTCTCAAAGGTTTGCCATGACTGCGGACGAATAATAGCGGCATAGAGTTAGTCTGCAAGACAACAGTATGAAATTCATCAAAGGTTTTTGTTCAGTCGTCGCGATTTCTGCGATCGCGGCTCTCAGTCAAGCGGGTTCCGCTCAAGCGATTTCGTTCAACATCACTCGTGGGGTCGCGGGTCCCAACGGTGTCACAAATCAAGGTGCATATTCCGACTTCTGGAAGAATCCCGGAACGAAAACGATCGACTTCAATTCCGGTTCAGCACCGACAACCGGATTCGCAAGATACACGTTTGAGAACGCAGGAATCAGCAGCGTTCGTGCTGATCGCTGGTCGCCCGCAGGAGCAGAGGGAGAAATCAACGACGGTAGCTATCTCGCAGTATTTCAGGGCGGCAGTGTGACAATCCAACTCGAAAAAGCGCTGAACTACTTCGGCATGAACTGGGGCGCAATTAGCTCTGGAAACGTCTTCTCGTTCTTCAAAGGCGATCGCTTGGTCAAATCTTTCTCAACTGAGGATGTAAATCCGGTGGCTCCTGTGAGAGCAGACCAGCATTACGGTGAAGGAAATGGCTATCTGCACTTCTATGCAGACAACAAATCGGATATCTTCGACCGCATCGTGATCACTCAAACTGGTAACGGTGGCTTTGAGTCGGATAACCACTCGTTCAACACGGCTGATCCGAGAAAAGTTCCTGAGCCGACTGCGGTTCTGGGCTTGATGGCGGCGGGCGGTGCGTTGTTGCTCAAGCGCCGGACTCAGGCACAAGTAGAATAATCTGGCAGACAGATTTAGTTACGCCTAGAAACTCCCGTCGGTTGCACCTCTTATGGTTAAGAGGTGCTTTTTTGCGTTTGGAAGTTGAAACGATCGCTTTACAATAAGAGGGTTTCCTACTTCATCTGTGTCTTAAGACAATGGTTGGCGTGAGTCAATCTGATTCATAAATATATAGAGTCGTTCTGCACTTGAGATCGTAAGGTTCATGCCAGGTTTGTCTCCCCTTCAGGTTTCCCAGTTGATGCTGATGAGCGCGGGTACTCGGACGTATTCGTATCACTGCGATCGCGTTCCGAAAAATTCTTCGCTGCTGGTTGTGAGTAATCATCGAAGTGTCATGGATGCACTGCTGCTGATGAGTGCGATCAGTCGTCCCATTCGATTTGCTTGTCATCATTACATGGGACAGGTTCCGGTCATGCGTGAGATCGTGACGCAATTAGGGTGTTTTCCCTTAGATAGCGACAAACATCGGCAGAGTAGTTTTTTTCATCAAGCGATCGACCTGTTGAAATCTCGACAAGCAGTGGGCGTTTTTCCTGAAGGCACGTTGCCAATGGTGCAGCCACCGAAACCGAATCATATGGGCGAGTTTCATCGGGGATTTGCTCATTTGGCATTGAGAGCACCGATCGAGAATTTAGCCATTCTCCCGATCGCAATTTCACCGCAGCAAGAAACGATTAGTTCTGCGATCCCGTTAAAAGTCCTGAGTTTCTTTGATCCTACGGAGCCGTTATTTGACCAAGAGGGCTGGCATCCGCTAGTTTGGTATCAGAGAGTAAATATACTTATTGGACATCCGATTTGGATCACTCCGGCTCAACGTGCTGACTATCAAGGAAAGTACGCGAAAAAGGCGGTTGTTGAACTGGTCGATCGTGCCCAAACTGAAATTAAGACACTGTTAGATCAAAGACCTTTTTAGATCATGATTCAAAGTTCTCCTTGCTTCCTGACTCCGAAAGCCCTCCGCCCGCAGTTCCCGCTCTTTGTGTTTCTGCCAGGAATGGATGGTACAGGGCAATTGCTCAGAGCACAAACGGCTGGATTAGAGGCAGGTTTCGATGTGCGATGTTTGGCGATTCCGCCGGACGATTTGACGAATTGGGAGGATTTGGCGCAGCGAGTAATCGATCTCGTTAAGACTGAAATGAACGGAGACGAAGATCGATCGGTTTATCTGTGTGGTGAATCGTTCGGGGGCTGTTTGGCAATGAAGGTGGCATCGATGGCACCGGATTTATTCGATCGATTAATTCTCGTGAATGCGGCTTCATCGTTTAATCGTAGACCTTGGATCGGTTGGGGAGCGCAACTGAGCCGCCATTTACCCCTGTTTCTTTATCAATGGTCGTCGCTTTCTTTCTTACCGTTACTAGCCGCATTTGATAAGATTGCGCCGCTTGATCGACAAGCGTTAGTCGAAGCGGTGAAATCAGTTCCGCAAGCCACTTCAACTTGGCGAATGGATTTACTGCATCAGTTTGAGGTTCCGGTGGAAGAACTGCGATCGCTAACGACTCCAACATTGATTTTGGCAAGCGGAAAAGATCGATTGTTGCCATCATTAGTTGAGGGATATCGACTCAAAGCGGCATTTCAAAATGCTGAAGTCGTTGTTTTACCAAATAGCGGACATACCTGCTTACTCGAAACTGATGTGAATTTGTATCAGATTTTGAAAGAGCATGAGTTTTTAGTGGAGCAAGAGTGCGATCGCGAATAATGCGATCGCACTCTTTTATTTATGATCCCTCAGCCCGCAGTTTTTCTAAAACACTGCGATCCTCAAGCGTTGAAGTATCGCCAGAAATCTCATTTCCGGCAGCAAGATCGCGCAAGAGTCGGCGCATGATTTTACCCGATCGTGTTTTCGGGAGTGCATCCGCAAATCGGATTTCACCCGGACGAGCGATCGCGCCAATCTCATTGACAACGTGTTTTTTCAACTCTTTTGCTAGATCTTCACTCGGTTGGTGTGTTCCTTCCAAAGTCACAAAGGCAACGATATCTTGACCTTTGATTTCATCAGGCTTTCCAACGACTGCGGCTTCTGCCACGGCAGGATGAGACACTAACGCTGATTCGACTTCCATCGTGCCTAAACGGTGTCCAGCAACGTTGATCACATCATCGACGCGACCCATCACCCAGAAGTAGCCATCTTGATCGCGTCTGGCTCCATCACCTGCAAAGTAGATGTAGTTACCGTCTTGAGGGGGAATGTGTTCCCAGTACGTTTTACGAAAGCGATCGGGATCTTTATAAACCGTTCGCATCATTCCGGGCCAAGGATGACGAACCGCTAAATATCCTCCTTCATTTGCAGGCACAGAATTGCCATCGAGATCGACCACATCGGCAAGAATTCCAGGAAATGGCAGGGTTGCAGATCCAGGTTTTGTCGGCGTTGCACCAGGGAGCGGCGTGATCATGATTCCGCCTGTTTCGGTTTGCCACCAGGTATCTACGATCGGGCAATGTTCTTTCCCAATTACGCTGTGATACCACATCCAGGCTTCAGGATTGATCGGTTCGCCCACGGTTCCGAGCAGTCGCAGCGAAGAAAGATCGCGTGAGTTCGGATGTTCGTCGCCCATTTTGATAAAGGCACGAATCGCAGTTGGAGCCGTATAGAAGACTGAGACTTTATGCTTTTGGATCACATCCCAAAAGCATCCTGGATTCGATCCACGCGGTGCACCTTCGTACATGACTGTTGTCGCACCATTCGAGAGCGGACCATAAACAACGTAGCTATGTCCGGTGATCCAACCCACGTCAGCAGTACACCAATACACATCGTCTTCTTGCAGATCAAAAATCCACTGAGCGGTCATGTGAGCGTAAAGATTGTAGCCACCCGTGGTGTGAACGACGCCTTTGGGTTTTCCAGTACTACCGGAAGTATAGAGAATGAACAGCATATCTTCACTGTCCATTGGTTCAGCCGGACAATCGGTAGAGGCATCTTTTTCGAGGTCATGCCACCAGAAATCACGATCGCTTTCCATCGCAATTTCCTGCTCCGTCCGTTTCACCACGACAACTTTTTCAACCGCAGTAGTTCCTTCAGAGAGCGCCTTATCAACTTGCGGTTTGAGTGGCACGATCGCATCTTTACGCCATCCCCCATCTGCGGTGACAACGACTTTCACTTCGGCATCCACTAATCGATCGCGTAATGCCTCGGCACTAAATCCACCAAACACAACTGAGTGAGGCGCACCGATTCGGGCACAAGCAAGCATTGCGATCGCGGCTTCGGGAACCATCGGCATATAAATCCCAACGCCGTCGCCTTTCTTGACTCCTAAGCTTTTCAGCACGTTCGCGAACTTGCACACTTCTTGATGCAGCTCAGCATAAGAGAGCGTTTTCGAGTCTCCGGGTTCACCTTCCCAAACGATCGCGGGTTTATTGCCTTTGGTTTCGAGATGTCGATCGAGACAGTTATAAGAAAGATTGATTTTGCCATTGACAAACCATTTCGCGAAGGGCGGATTGCTCCAGTCGAGAACCGTGTCCCAATGTTGAAACCAGTGAAGTTCTTGTTCTGCTAATTCTGACCAGAACTTGAGCGGATCGGCTTTGGCTCGATCGTAGAGCGCTTGGTATTCTTCTAAGCTTTTGATGCGGGCGCTTCGTGAAAATTCCGCACTGGGTGGGAAGAGGCGGTCTTCTTGTAGGATTGATTCGATCGTCGGTTGTGACATCGCGTTTATTTCAAAGTATCTAAGACAGAATCGGAGGTGTCTCCTATCCAAACGATACTGGGTTCGCGGGTTCGATCGGTAGCATTCAAGATTGAATTTCGTTAAGCGGGCGATCTCATATCGCCCTTTCGCTTTACAAGTTCGGGTCAAACACGATTTGATGACTCGCCTCTGGCAGTAATCGCTTCAGTGCTTTGAGATATTCCTCAGCCTCTGATCGCTTCCGAAATCGCTGAACCACGCTGCGCTGCAAGTTTGGCAAAAGTCGAATAATGCACCAGGGATGAAGTTGCACAGAATAATTGAAACCCGCGCTGATCGAGGGTTCGACTGGTATCATAATGTCTGTCTCCATTGTGAGATTTGGCGATCGCTCTTGAGTTGTCCAGACCGAGGAGCGATCGCTGCTTGAACACTCTTCATTAAAAGGTGATATTTCGCCTGTGTCAAGAACGAGTTTGTTTCGTGTGCGAATCCGCGAATTAGCTAAGGAACAGAATTTGAAGCTGAAAGAAATCGCTGATCGCTCAGGCGTAAATTACAACACCGTTAAAAGCTATGCCCGTACTGATGAGATGTCGATGGCGGATGTCGTAGCGCTGATCAAGATTGCGCGTGTGTTGGGGGTCAGTGTTGAAGAACTCGTCGAGATTCTTGAAGAATGAAGCTGGATTGACTGAGAAGCGATCGACGTTTTCTGCGATCGTTCAAACGCTCTTAATGAAAGAACAAACGATATCAATGGCGGCAAGAGTTCTTTCATTCATTGAACGCGCGGTCGCAGCAAACGCTCACGATTTACCGCAAATGCTCAGACAATTAGAGAATTTGAGGGAGCGATCTCAGCTTTTCACAAGCGTATAGTCGAGATTGAAGAAACAAACTGCGTCTAATTTGATACCAAACAATCTCGACATTTCGTTTTGTAGTAATTAAAATCGCCGCATAGCCCTCAACTCTTCGATATGCTTAGATTCGATTTCTTCAAGCAGATTACGGAGCAAGCAGATTCCTGGAAAACTATCACACCGTTGCTTGCTGTCATTGTTACTCTTCTTGGGATTATTTTAGTTAATATTGTGTTGCCTTGGCTAAACCATCGACAGCAACGATTGAAACAGAAGCGACATCGTGAAATTCCCTCTGGTGATTTTCCGTTTGAAATCATTCAACCTAATAGTAATAGCGTTCTAGAACAACTCATGCCAGGAAGTAACAGGAACGGTCCTCTGGCAGACGAGAAAGATCCTCTGGCAGACGCAAACATTCCTTACTTACAGCGACAGCCCGATCGTAATGTTCGCCAAGAACTAGAACGTGCCTTTGAAGAGAAACCGTGGGTCTTAATTTTAGGGCGGACAGGATTGGGAAAAACGCGGGAAGCCACACAATTAGCGAAGGTACTAAACGACGAAGGATGGACGATTCTGAATTTAGCTGATAAGTCTGAAGAATGGCTGGATGAGCCTCGGAAATTTCCGTCCGAACTTCATCCAAATTCAAAACTGTTATTTTTCTTAGATGATCTTAATCGCTGGGTTCATCCGGGCAATCCGCGAGAAATTCCGAAAGATGCAGATGATCCGGCTCAACCGTTGAGAGTGCCAGTACAAGAGCGCTTGCTGAGAACGATCGCATTTTTTGAGCGCGAATGCCGTAATGAGGTGCGGGTGATTGCAACAGCACGAAATGAAAGCGATCGTCATCCTGATCGACCACATGAACTGAGCGAAATCGAGAAATTGCAGTTGGACAAGTACTCTGATTTCTGGAAGCGGTTTCGTCAATATGAACTTGAAGCACCTTCGGATGAGGCGATCGTGCAGTTATTAAGCGATCGTGTTACGGCAGCACATCTGAGAGCTAAGACCGAAGAGTTTTCGCAAATTGCACGCAAAAATGATGGAACGTTTCGCAATATTGTTGAAAACCTACGCACGGCTAAGAATCAAGAATCAGTTGTGAGTATAGAAGGACTTTCTGAAACGCTTGATCGAACGTGGCGGCTGCGGTACAACAATGCTGTAAAACGCTATCGGGAATCCCAATATGTTTATGATGCTATCGAAGTGCTGCGAATAATGAATTTAAGGCTAATACCATTACAGGTCTTAGCAACGGCAGAACTGTTTATTCGCCAACGCGGTATCAAACGGATATCGAAAATGATAGGGCTTTGTTCGGCATTAGGATTCCTAATTGAATCCGAGAAGATTCTGAAGCCGAGGGATGGACAGATTGAAGCAAAGGGTCATCAAGTTGACGTAGAGCAATATATTCCTTTAGCGTTGAAGAGACTTGCTAGTGTTGGTAAAACGACGTATCCCCAAGTATTTCTAGTCTCCGAATTCTTTAATTGTGGCTATGCTCTTAGAGAACTGAAACGTTACGAGGATGCAAACACTAGTTTCAATGAAATACTCAAATGTAAACCGCGAGACTGTGACACTTGGTGGTACCGCGGAATGGCATTCGCGGCATTAGAACGTTACGAGGAAGCAATTACGAGTTTTGACAAAGCCATTAAATACAAATCCGATGACCACTATGCGTGGTATTTTCGCGGAATGGCACTCGCGGCATTAGAACGTTACGAGGAAGCAATTGCAAGTTTTGATGAAGCCATTAAACACAAATCTGATTATCACCAAGCTTGGAATAGTCGCGGTAATGCACTTATCAAGCTGAACTGTTACGACGAGGCAATCGCAAGTTATGATCAGGCAGTTAGTCACAAACCCAACTATCACGTAGCCTGGTTTAACAAAGCTCGTTGCTATGCTTTGCAAAATAACGTTGAGTTAGCTATTGAAAATCTCAGGACATCTTTTATTCTTAATGCAGAACAGCGACAACGGGCAAAAATAAATTCAGCTTTCGACATTATTCGCAGCGACGATCGCTTTCAAGCATTAATCAACGAGCATCAAAATGAATGAGCGATCGCACAAACAAAATACGATCACTCCTCTCGTCGCCTTAGGTCACGATAATGAACTTTCCGCTTGCCAAGTCGTAGCGTCCACCCACAATTTTGAGCTTTCCTTCCTTGAGCAAGCCAGCCAAAATCGTCGAACTCTCTGCAAGTTTCTGAGCTTGATACTGAACATTCGCGATAATTGAGTTCTCTTCTAAATTGCCTGTTTTTGCTCTCACACGAGCCACCGCAGGCTTAATCTCTTCCACAAACACACCGATTCGCCCCGGCAATGGATCGCCTTTTGCGGCTGCCACCACTGCACCGCAGCGGCTATGTCCGACAACCACAATCAACTGCGAACCTAACACAGCAGTCGAAAATTCCAGACTTCCGATCGCGGTTTGACTTGCAACATTCCCTGCAACTCGAACCACGAACAAATCCCCTAAGCCCTGGTCAAACACGATCTCAGCCGGAACTCTCGAATCTGCACAGCCCAAAATTGATGCAAAAGGATATTGAGCAACAGCAACTTCTTGAAGGCGTAAGCGAGACTGATGCGGGTTTTGACGCTTACCATCTACAAAGCGCTGATTGCCTTCCAGTAAGAGCTTCAATGCTGCTTCAGGGCTAACAGGTTTAGGTTTGGGCGTAGTTGGGCTTTGTGCTAAAGCTTCTTCTGGTTGCCAAATTAAATTACTTCCTGCTGCTGTGGCAATTCCAAGTCCTCCCATTCCTGTGAGGAACGATCGCCGTCCAATAAAGCCATGTGTTCGAGTCATCAAATCAATCTCCAACAATGTCGATCGATGCGATCGCATTTCATTGAGACGCATCGATACAGGTGATGAGGAGAATATATCAGAGTGCCTATTCATTTATTCAAATGTAATTATTAGTGATCCCCGCTGCTAGTTAAGAAAAATTGTCATGTTAAATCGGCTACAAATCGGTTGAAATTTATCGATCGACTTCTATTCGGCAAATTGGTAACAACAGATTCTGCTTTTGTACTGATGAGCGTTTTTAAGCTTTAGAAAATCAAGAACTCGCGATATGGTAGAAAAATCTATTGAGTGAAGGTCAATCTGATGACTTCTTTCTTAAGCCAGCTCAATTACGACCCTGACACGATTTACCCGGAGTCCGATGGCAATCCCATGACAGAGAGCGATCCAACCCGCGATTATTTGGTCTACAGCGTGGAAGCGCTCAATCTTTATTTTCAGAATCGACCTGATGTTTACGTTTCAGGCAATCTCTTTGTGTATTACGAACGAGGTGTCCCGGATGCGGTTGTCTCTCCAGACGTATTTGTCATTTTTGGAGTTGAGAAGAAGCAACGCCGCACGTACAAAGCTTGGGAAGAAGGGAATCAACTTCCTTCATTTGTTCTAGAAGTCACTTCCAAAACGACTCGTGGGAACGACGAACAAGATAAACCCCAGAAATATGTACGCATGGGCGTATCAGAGTATTTTCAATACGATCCAACCGGAGATTATCTAAACCCGCCGCTGAAAGGTTCGCGTTTGGTAGAGAACCGATACGAGTTGATTCCGCTCACGACTTTACCCGATGGCAGTTTGTCGCTTTACAGCCAGAGTTTAGGTCTTGAATTAAGGGTAACGGATGGGAAGTTGCGATATTACGAGCCGCAAACTGAGACGAAACTTTTGACTCACGCTGAAACGGATCAAGCACGACAGGAGGCAGAACAGGCACGGCAAGAAGCAGAACAAGCACGACAGGAAGCAGAACAGGCACGACAGGAAGCAGAACAGGCACGACAAGAAGCAGAACAAGCGCGATACGAGGCAATTTCTCGTTTAGCAGAAATGGGGCTGAGTGTTGAGCAGATTGCGATCGCGCTCAATTTATCGATCGACCAAGTAAGACAATTTACGCAATAAAAAAGAGGGCACTTGTCCCTCCTTTCCAATCTTCTAAGTTTAAACTCTAAGCCTGACCGCCAGCCGCCTGAAGACGGGCACGAGCGCGTTTTAGAGCTTGAGTTGCCTGCAATTGTTCTTGTTTCGAGCCGCTTTGATCCGCTTGAGCGAACTTCGCTTCGGCTTCGGTGTAGGCAGTGCGAGCCGCTTCGAGATCGATCGATTCGCCGCGCTCCGCTCCATTCACCAAAATCGTCACTTCGTTCTTTTCAATTTCTGCAAAGCCGCCCATGACCGCGATCGGCACCCAGTTTTTGTCCGATCGAACGCGCAATACGCCCGTTTCGAGTGCCGTTAATAAAGGAGCGTGACCCGATAAGATACCAAGTTGTCCTGTAGTGCTCGGAAGAATCACTTCCTCAGCCGAAGAATCCCAGACTGTTTTATCTGGCGCAATGACGCGAACCGTTAAAGCCATAGTAATTAAGGATGAATAATGAACAACGAATGGGTGCAGAATCAATCCGCACCCTGAAGAGTTACTTAGCTTCAGCCTTCATTTTTTCAGCTTTCGCGATCGCTTCATCGATATCGCCGACCAAGTAGAATGCTTGCTCTGGCAGATCATCGAGTTCACCTGCAAGAATCTTCTTGAAGCCTGAGATCGTTTTTTCCAGGCTCACATACTTACCAGGCGATCCGGTGAAGACTTCTGCCACGAAGAACGGCTGCGACAAAAAGCGCTCAATCTTCCGTGCACGAGCAACAGTTACACGATCGTCTTCCGACAATTCATCCAAACCGAGGATCGCGATAATGTCTTGCAGTTCTTTGTAGCGTTGCAGGGTGGATTGCACATTACGAGCGGTGTCGTAGTGATCATCTCCGACGATCGCGGGCTGTAACATGGTCGAGGTCGAATCTAGCGGATCTACTGCCGGATAAATTCCTTTTGAAGCCAAACCACGAGACAGTACCGTCGTTCCGTCCAAGTGGGCAAAAGTGATTGCCGGAGCAGGGTCGGTCAAGTCATCCGCAGGCACGTAGACGGCTTGAATCGAAGTAATCGAACCTTCAGTCGTCGAGGTAATTCGCTCTTGCAAGTCACCCACGTCCGTCCCCAAAGTCGGCTGATATCCCACCGCAGAAGGCATCCGACCGAGCAGCGCGGATACTTCAGAACCCGCTTGCACAAATCGGAAGATGTTATCCACGAACAGCAATACGTCTTGCTTGTTCACATCGCGGAAATATTCTGCCATTGTCAAACCCGACAGACCAACACGCATCCGCGCTCCCGGTGGTTCGTTCATCTGACCATACACCAAGGCAATCTTGGACTCGTTGAGGTTGTCCTTTTTGATTACGCCCGATTCGATCATTTCGTTGTAAAGGTCGTTTCCTTCGCGAGTGCGCTCACCCACACCTGCGAACACCGACACACCGCCGTGATTGGTTGCGATGTTGTTGATCAATTCCATCATGATCACGGTTTTACCCACACCCGCACCACCGAACAAACCAATTTTTCCACCGCGACGGTAGGGAGTCAGCAGGTCGATCACCTTAATTCCGGTTTCAAACACGGAAGGCTTGGTTTCGAGTTCGGTCAATTTGGGAGCGGCACGGTGAATCGGAGAAGTTTCGGTGTTGTTGACCGGACCTTGATTATCAACGGGTTCGCCCAAGACGTTGAAGATTCGTCCCAAGGTTGCAGTTCCAACCGGAACGCTAATGGGTGCGCCTGAATCGGCAACTTCCATGCCGCGAACCAGACCATCGGTGGAACTCATCGCCACCGCTCGGACTTGGTTGTCTCCAAGGAGTTGTTGCACTTCGCAGGTTACAGAAACATCTTGACCGGATTCGGTTTTGCCGGAGATGGTCAAGGCGTTGTAAATTCTGGGCATTTTGCCGTCGGGGAATCGCACGTCCAGCACTGGACCGATGATTTGCGTGATGTAACCGATGTTTGTTTTCTCTGCGGTGGTGACCATTATCGGTGCCCTAAAATTGATGGTTCAACGATTGTGTATGCGCGAATTGCGCCTATTCGCCACAAGTTAGCTTATCACTGAAGGGTTACAGATGATTAAGCAATTTTTCCTATTGAAGAAGGGTATGTTCTCTATGACACGGTAAGGAATTTTTAGAGTTCGTCGATCGTGACTAATCCATTTTCTGTGAACTGAATCACCAGTTCTTGCTCATCGAGTAAAGCCGTTCCAAGTAAAGGTCGCTGTCCCGTTGCAAAGACAGGAACGGCTCGTTCTTCTCCATTCCAGAGAATCATGGCTCGATGAACCGCTACTGAAGTCTCGCTGTTATCCGCTAAGTTAATCGGGAGATCGTGAAAAAATGGTAGCTGTAGTAGGGCAACCGCATCAGGCGGTAAACAAAGGTAAGCGTTAAATCCTGTGTCTACTACGAACTCGATCGGGAAAGTTGCACCGTTTGGAAGAAAAACAGGTATTGCAACGATCGGTCGTCTATCGATGACGATTCCAGAAATCACCGTTTGATCCGCTCCATTACACCACCGCCGAAAGTAGCGGCAACGTTGTACCCAATGCGGATTCCGAAAAGACGGGCAAGGGGTCGCTCTTCCCTGAGAATACGGGAGGCTTCTAACCCAGTCTCGTCAATTTCATAGTCGCCTGTTTCGATGTCGATAATCACCATTTTGCCAATATTTTCTTCGGTCTCGATTTCATGACGAAGGGTGTTTTCGTACAATTCCTTGGCAATTCGGGCGACTTCTTCACGGCTTAGGAAAAGTGGTTGCATGGTCTGAGCCTCGATCGCGAACTCATTGACTTCTTCATCCTAACCCACGAGGCAATTTTGACTTAGCGATCGCACATTGGAAGTAAGCATTCTGGTTCACCTAGGCTTACGCAGTATATCAACGCAATTCGCTTAGATTTCGCCAAAAAGCTGAGTCATCACTGTTACTTCACCACCCAATTCATTTCGCCCATCGATCTGACGATCAAGAAACTCATCAGGAATTTGAATCAGGTCATTTTCTGTTAGAAAGTTAACGACTTCATCACAGACTTTAAGTAAATATTTGGGCTTTTTCTGAGCAAGAGTATAAAAACTGCCATCGTCAGAGCGGGCATAAGAACGAATACAAAAGAATCCACCTTTGCGACTGATATCGACTCGCACTTCAAACTGGCTTACTTTTAGTGAGTTGTAGTAATTGCGCTCTTTCGACATTGATGGCGCTTTGCCTTTTTCATCAATCAGAATTCTTAGATTATGGGCAGTGCGATAGTTACGATCGAGGTCACAAAAGACAACTACGCCAAGCTCCTTCGCCATTAATTGACCCAGTTCGGCAATCCGTTCTTCTTCAAAAAGCTCAATCTCTTTAGATTGCAAACTACAAATCCATTGAAGAACACGATTCAGAAAAGTACTTGCTTCGCCTTGTCTCTGAATTTGATTGATGGGATTAGGCTGTTTTTTGTTCATCTCGTTCAACTTGAACTAAATTAGCTAACTTCTGAATAAGCGACTGTAGAGCGTTTCATGCTTCATACTCGCGATCGACAATCCCCACCCACAACTCTCAAGCTCCGAATCTTCAAGATCAGCGATCGCATTCTCCCCAATCACCTCACCCAATTTCAACAAAAGCTGCTGCCCTGCCGTTTGTCCGAGCGGAATGAGTTTCACGCCTGCACTCACTAGATTCGTTGTCCAACTGTGGAGATAGGCAATTAGGGCGGCAGATTCATCGATTTTCCAAAGTGCGGCGACGAGTCCGAACGCGATCGCGAAATTACAGCCATCTTCAAAGTTCGGAATCGGATCGGGGTGGAGCGATCGGAATAATCGGATCAAGGAACCGCCCATTTGGAGAGATTGCGATCGGAGTTCTTCGGTTTCTCGTGCGGCGGTAAACCAGTCATTCCAGTAGAGGAGTTGATCGAAATTTTGAGCGATCGTGGCGCGATGCGATCGAACTAACATTGCTGCTTCTAATCGAGCCGCACCATAGTTCAATTCCTGAATGATCCAATGTTCTAAATCATCTACGGTTTGAACGATACCTGTATGGACTAACGTTTCTAATCCTTCTGAATAGCTATAGGCTCCGACAGGTAAAGCCGGACTAGCTAACTGTAATAGACGTAATAATGCTGGATTAGTGAGCGTGTCCATAAGCGCCGGATTCAGGTTGAAATGGTGCAGTTTCAGATTTGATTTCTAGTCCACGATGCTCTAGTAAGTCTTGCAGAACTGGATCAGGTGATAGTCTTAAATATGAATCTGTGATCTCTAGTGGTACGTGGCGATTACCTAAATGGTATGCAGCTTGTAATAAATTCAGAAATGCTGAAGTTGTTACTGTTAAAACAGGTTCGGGTTTAGCTTGGATTTTGAGAAGTTCACCTTCGTCAGATTCTAGCCAGTCGCCATCTCGAAGCGTTGTGCCTCTGGGTAAATTGAAGTACACCTCTCGCCCGTCGTCGGATTGGAAGAGAAAGCGCGATCGCATCCTTTCTTCAGCCGTCAATGACAAAATGTAATCTGGCTCAGATTTCGGATGAATTCGGCGCGTGAAAGTCGGAGTCACAAGAACAATTCCAGAAACTTACCGTACTCAAAAATATCGCGCCTTTCCAAATTGCGGCAATTTTTAGAGGTTTATTTAATGTCGATCGCTTTCCCCAATCGCATCGATTCCGACAACGCGACCAAGATTTGCACAAGTTCCGCACCGAGCCAACCTGAAGAAATCTCAGAAGCTCGATCGTGCTTCACACAGTCTAGAAAATGATTGCAGACTTCTTGTAAAGGTTCTTGTTTGGGAATTTCAAGGATTTCTCGACTTTGCTCGATCGGTTTAAACTGCGCGTCGAATTTTCCCCATTGCACTGTTAATTGATCTTGTGCCAATTCATCAAAAATTAGAGAGCCATTTTCGCCCACGATGCACGATCGACGTTGCTTATCAGGATTCAACCAACTGAGATGAAGTGTTGCCTGAAAGCCGCTCGGATAAGTCAAAGTTGCCCATACGGTGTCAGCTAAACCTTCCTGTAACCAAACCGATCCTTTTGCTTCAACCGCACAGGGACTTTCTCCTAACCAAAAGTTCAGAATTGCAATATCGTGAATCGCTAAATCCCAGAGAGCATCGACATCAGAGCGAACGGGGCTGAGATGCGATCGCGTTGAACACCCATACCGCAGCTTGCCAAGTTTCCGAACCGCTTCCCGTCCCCGAATCACCGCAGGATGAAACAGATAAGTATGATCTACGATCAATTGCCGCTGTTGCTGTTCTGCAAGTTTGCAAAGTTGAATCGACTCGGAAAAGCTTAAAGTGAGCGGTTTTGCTGCCAGAACATGAAGATTTTGTTTGAGTGCGGCTGTGATCAGTTCATTGTGAGTGGTTCCAGGCGTTGTAATCGCCACTGCTTCTAATCCGCTCAACTCCAAAGCGTCTTGCCATTGAGTCGTCAAAAACACGCGCTGATCGAATTCAAATCGTTGGGCAACGGACTCTAATTGTTCTAGAGACGGATCAACGATCGCGACCACTCGCGCTTCTGGATGCTGTAGAAAATTCCGTAATAAATGACTGCCCCAACGTCCAACGCCGAAAAGTGCGATCGATGACATACCAGACTCCTTAAAAGGTTCGGCTGGTATGTCAGAGCGATGATTCCTGACTACTCAGCACGATAAACGCTTCTTGTGCGGCTGCTTGCTCGGCAGCTTTACGCGATCGACCCGTCCCCTGTCCCATGCAGCGTCCTTGAATCCAGACTTCTGCAACAAAGCGATGGGGATCGTTGTGAGTATTCCCGGTTTCTTGAGTGCGATATTCAGGAAGGGTTTTCTGGTGTCCTTGTGTCCAGTTTTGCAGGGCGGCTTTGTAGTTTTGACGGGCGGGATCGGCGAGAATTTCTTCGGCAAGCGGTTGGAACTGCTCGTCGAGCCAGGAACGAATCAAGGTGAGATTCTGTGTGCTGAGATAAAGAGCAGCAAGAACGGCTTCGAGAGAGTCAGCAAGACGGGAAGCGCGTCCAGCGGGATCAGATTTGGCACTGGGAGCAACGAGGAGGTAGCGATCGAATCCAAAAGAATCCGCAATTTGAGCCAGAATACGATCGCTGACTAAGACCGATCGCAATGCCGTAAATTCTCCGACTTTCAAATCTGGATAAGTCTTGAGTAAGAATTCTGCCGCTGCTAATTTCACAACTGCATCACCGACGAATTCGAGTTGTTCATAATTGCGATCGGCGGAATACGTGACATGAATCAGCGCCAAATCCATGAGACTCCAATCGATCGCGTCGAGTTGCGAAATTCCGAGGCGTTGAATGAGGGTGCGAAGTTCCTGCTGGCGGCGCGGATAGGCGATGGTCATCTGTGCAATCAAAAATCAGGCTGATTACCATCGTAGGGGGTGAATCGGCTCTCAGACAAATTACGCAGATTTCAACACCGCATAAGTGCGCTCAATCTCGCTGACGGTTGCAGTCGTGAGAAGCGGAACGGCGGGAATTTCTTCGGTGTTTAGGGAAATAGTTGTGACTTTAAGTTGATCAGAACCAGGAAGAAAGGGCATTGTGCCGATCTTACTGCTGCGCCAATGTTGCGATCGCACTTGTTCGATCGTGCCAGGAAATACACCTGCAAGTAATGCCAAAACTTCATTCGGCAATCCAATTACCACCTGTCGCCCGAAAAATTCTTCAAATCCGGCAAGTAACTTCTCAGCGCGAATCATCGGATCAGGCTGCTCGACGATTCTCTGTAACCAGCGTCCCCATTGAATTCTGCGCCCGTAAGCGCGACGACGATCCTCGAACGTGGTGGTCGCGATGAGTTCGGGAGAGCCGATCGCAATCACCGCACGATAAGCAGGCTCAACCGTGCAGTTGACCGCAGCACCAGGACCTGCAAACTCTGCGTGATATTGCTTACAGAGAATTAATCCACTTTTTTTATGTTCACTGATCGCAAAGAGCGGTTCCTGTGCTGGGGGAAGGTCACAGAAAGTCGGGGGTTCGAGAGTAGAAGCTTGGCTTTTCACAGACTGACCCTACTCGGCTGTAGGTGAGAAATTGCCTGGGATTGAGAGGCTTGACACTTTACATCCTAGACCGGGCAACTGGATCGGAATCAGGAATCAATCGGACTTTGCTGAATCTACATATTGCTCGACGCAGTTTAAAGCAATGTCGAGAATTAAAAGGTGGCGTTACTAGAATTGAAGGGTCGATCGCGCAAAAAGTTACGTGTTTTCCGCAAAGTTTTGATGAAGTTTCAGTATGCTTTCGGAAAAGAGAAGAGTTAGACATAAGCCGGATTCTGTTCTTGTGTTGCTCAATGCAACAAAGGGCAGTTATCTATCTGGGATTGAAGTTACCTCCAACCTCAAGCGGTTCTCGCTCACAGAACTTCCGAAGAAGTTAGTGAACAGCCGAAACAGGAAAAAACCCAACCCTTGTTTCGTCCGACCTTGCTCCCGACCGGGGTTTACCGAGCCAGTACCTCTCGATACTGCTGGTGCGCTCTTACCGCACCTTTGCACCCTTACCCGGAAGAGGTGTGAGGTATGAGGTGTGAGGTATGAGGGAGATTTTTTACATCTCGCACCTCATACCCCATACCCCGCACCTCTCCAGGCGGTATTTTTCTGTGGCACTATCCTCACGCTCACGCGCACTGGGCGTTATCCAGCAAGTCTGGGTTTTTGGGAGTCCGGACTTTCCTCAGATTCAATTTGAATCCGCAACCGCCTCGCTCACTCTTCTCCAACATAGAGTGTAGCTGATTAGGGAAATTTGGGATTCCACGGGAGTCCAGCAGTCCAATCGAGTTTGCGGACGTTGAGACGACAGACGATCGAGACACGATCGCCACCCGCAGAGGCTCCGAATCCCATAAAGCGCAGGACGAGGTAAAGCTCGAACTTAAATAGCGCTTCGCCGTTCATAAAATCTTGATAAAGCCTCTTTTTGGCAGCGGAAGCAGTTTTTGCAGGTTTTTTGAAGCTGAGTACTGTTTCATCTCCTTGCAAAGCGCTACTCCCATCTTTTCGAGAAAGCATATCTTCTGCAAATAAGTCTTCCGTCAAGGTTTTGCCGGGAGCGATCGCGCTAAAGGCTTGACGCGGAAATACATCAGTTGGGTTGCCCGCGACTCCGCGAGTGATGCGACGCGATCGAGGTGGCTCATATTGATCAGTCATGGCGCAGTAGTCCCAATCCACGTAAATCGCTTGATCTTGTAGTTTATTGTTGATGCGGATTTGGAGTTTTTTGAGCTTGTCGAATTCGTAGCGATTTTCAAACTTGAAGCTGATGCCAACCGCTTCCCTTAGGTTCAGGGTTTCGAGTTGCTCGTTGAGGTAGTCTTGATCGAGCCAAATCGTAAATTCATCGTTGAATGAAGTCACCATTTGGTAGAGCACATAGGTGACGCACAAAAAATAGACTGTGAGTAGAACAAAATCGAGTTCAGTCATTCCCTTTGAGCCGATACAGCTTTTAATTCTGTCCTTATACCATTTTGCTGTGAAGTAGGTAGAGGAATTTCAATAAAAAATCGGTAGAAGTAATGAAACTTTTACCGATCGAGGTCTTACAGATTTAGAATCTCGGCGCGTTGTAGTGTTAGCGCTCGAAGTGTTTCTTTACGTGTTTCTTGTCATAAACATCGCCGCTAAAAGGTTGAAATCCGGTTTCAGGATAGGCATCGTCACTCAAGCCAAAAATCCGAGTGACAGCGCCCGAAAAATAGTCCATCAATCCGTCTACTACTTTTGGAATCGACATGGGAAACCACCTCTGAAGTGTGCGTTAAATGGAACAAGAAATCTGTGATTGAATGAATGGTTCGTTCTTAGATTTAAGAATGATTCATTATGAGAAATTTTCCGATTCTTTACCAGCGATCGCAGCAATTGTTTAGATGATGTTTGCGTTCGTTAATTGTTCTTGAAGGTTTGCATTCTTTAGATGAATAAGGTCATAGAAGTGGAGTGATTGATTATGCGATCGATACATTTCCTTTACATCAATATTTTCAAAAATAGAAGCTAGGAGTAGTTTCATTTATGTTTCAATTACTATAATTCTGCCAATTTAATCCAGATTTTTCAAAAATATTCCTTTAATTGGGTCTTGACTTTTGGTTAAATCGACTATAATTTAAGACAAGCAACCTCAATCTGCCCCTAACTCTGACTAACCCTTTTGAATCCAAGGAGAAATTGGGTGGAAGATCTCGAACTCGTGATTCGTCCAGAAGATTACAGTTTATTGACTGATTTATATCAGTTAACAATGACAGCCTGTTACGTTGGAGAAAAATTAGATCAACAACGGGCAAGTTTTGAACTTTCAGTGCGGCGATTACCGAAAGGATTCGGCTATTTAATCGCGATGGGACTCGCACAAGTTCTGGAATATTTAGAGAAGTTTCAGTTTAGTGAAGCTCAGATTTCAGCGTTACAAACATCGGGCATTTTTGACCATGCACCCGAACAGTTTTGGACACTGTTAAAGGGTTCTCGATTTGAAGGGGATGTTTGGGCAGTCCCAGAAGGAACAGCGGTGTTTGCGAATGAACCGTTGCTGCGGGTGGAGGCTCCTTTGTGGCAAGCGCAGATTGCAGAAACTTACTTGCTCAATACAATTAACTATCAGACGTTGGTGGCGACTCGTGCGGCTCGAATGCGAGATGTAGCAGGCGAAAATGCAACTTTACTAGAGTTTGGAACTCGACGGGCATTTAGTCCCCAGGGGTCAGTTTGGGCGGCTCGTGCAGCGTTGGCGGGTGGATTGGATGCAACCTCGAATGTGTTAGCGGCGTTGAAATTGGGGCGGAAACCGACGGGGACGATGGCACATTCGCTGGTGATGGCATTGAATGCACTGGAAGGCACTGAATCCCAAGCGTTCACCGCATTTCATCACTATTTTCCTGGTGCACCTCTGTTAATTGATACCTATGACACGATCGCAGCAGCAGAAACACTTTCAAAACAACTGAAAGCCGGAGAAATTCAGCTTGCAGGGGTGCGGATCGATTCGGGTGATTTGTTGGAACTGTCGAAGAAAGTACGACCGCTGTTACCCGAAGTTTCGATCTTCGCCAGCGGTGATCTCGATGAATATCGAATTGCAGACTTGAAAGCGAAGGGTGCTCAGATTGATGGCTATGGGTTGGGGACTCAGCTAGTGACGGGTGCACCTGTGAATGGCGTTTATAAATTAGTTGAAATTGATGGAATTCCGGTGATGAAGGAAGCAACCGGGAAAGTAACTTATCCCGGACGTAAGCAGATTTTCAGACAAGCAGGAGTGAGCGATCGCTTAGGACTAATGAACGAAGATGCAAACGGAGAAATTCCTTTATTACAATTAGTTTTCAAGCAGGGACAGCGGATCGCAGAATCAGAGACGATCGCTCAAATTCGCGATCGCGCAACGAAAAGTGTTCAAAGCCTGCCCGAACCCGCTCGACAGTTAGAAAACCCGATTGCTTTTCCAGTCGAACTTTCTCACGCGCTTTCTGAGTTAACCGATCGCACTCGCCAACGGAGACATCTATCATGAAAATCGCCCTCTTTGGAACCAGTGCTGATCCGCCTACAACGGGACACTTAGAGATTTTGCGCTGGCTCTCTGGACAGTTCGATCACGTTGCAGTGTGGGCGGCGGATAATCCATTTAAATTGCATCAAACTGAGTTAGCACGACGGACAGCGATGTTGCAAATTCTAGTAGATGAGTTGAATTGTCCGAATGTGCAAGTGCATCCAGAATTAAGCCATCCAAGAACGATCGTCACGGTCGATCGCATTCAAGAGCGCTATCCGAATGCAGAATTAACGCTAGTCGTCGGGTTTGATGTGGCGCAACAGTTATCGAAATGGTATCGGGTGGCGGAACTTCTACAGCGCGTTCAGGTTCTGGTGATTCCGCGATCGCGCTATCAATTTGAAGCAGAAGATTTACAGCGGTTGGAAGCATTAGGAGCGAAAACGACGATCGCGCCTGCGACAGTTCCGGATGTTTCGTCAACTGCATATCGCGAAGGCTGTGACTTATCCGGGGTGACAGCTTCGATTCAGGCTTATATCGATCGGGAGCAACTTTATCAATGCCACGCACACACAGAAAAACAACCAGTTCACTGATGGGGGAAAAGCTTGCAGATTTTAGGGTCGGAGTAGATAACGCCATTTTTTCAGTCGATACCGCGCAGAATCGTTTACTGGTTTTGCTCGTGATGCGGCATGAGGAGCCGTTTTTGGGACAGTGGAGTTTACCCGGAACATTGGTCCGAAAAGGGGAATCACTCGAAGATGCGGCGTATCGAATTCTGTCGGAAAAAATCCGAGTGAAGAATCTTTATTTGGAGCAGCTTTATACGTTTGGCGGTCCCGATCGCGATCCGCGTGAGTCTGAAGAAAGTTACGGAGTGCGGTATTTATCGGTGAGTTATTTTGCTTTAGTTCGATTTGCGGAAGCGGAATTGATTGCAGATGGTGTGAGTGGAATTGCATGGTATCCGGTCGATCAATTGCCGCAACTTGCATTCGATCACAACAAGATTTTAGAGTATGGTCATCGTCGTTTAAGAAACAAATTAGAGTACAGCCCGGTTGCATTTGATGTCTTGCCTGAACTGTTTACATTAAGCGATTTATTTCAGCTTTATACGACTGTTTTAGGAGAAAACTTTTCAGATTATTCTAATTTTCGATCGCGGTTATTAAAGCTCGGTTTTCTCTCAGATACAGGTGTAAAAGTTTCAAGAGGTGCGGGAAGACCTGCAAGTCTATATCGCTTTGATGCTGAAGCATTTGCGCCCTTCAAAGATAAGCCTTTAGTGTTTATTTGAGTTCAAGATTATGGGACTTGGAATTGAGGAATTGTTAGCGGATAAACGAGAAGAGATTTTAGCGATCGCTAAAAAGTACAAGGCTTCTAATATCCGAATTTTTGGTTCTGTTTCGCGAGGAGAAGCGACCTCAGACAGCGATGTTGATTTCTTGGTTGAAATGGCAGATCATAGTTTGCTTGATCGAGTTGCTCTGATTCAAGATCTTCAGGATTTGTTAGGACGAAAAGTGGATGTGGCACGAATTGAGAATTTGCACGAACTGATTCGAGAGCGCGTCATTAGAGAGGCAGTGCCGTTATGAGAGAGCCTCGGCTGTTACTGAGCGACATTCTTGAGTGCATCGGCTGGATTGAATCTTACACCGCTGAGGGACGTGCAGCCTTTCTACAGAATCGTATGATGCGGGATGCGGTTGTTCGCAATCTTGAAGTGATTGGAGAAGCAACGAAACAGCTACCACTTTCATTTAGAGAAAGTTACCCTGATGTTCCTTGGAAACGAATTGCAGGATTAAGGGATGTGTTGATTCATGATTATGTGCGTGTTGATTCTGAAGAAGTGTGGCAAGTGGTAGAGCAGAATCTACCCGAATTGAAAACAAACATTACTGCTATTTTGCAAGACCTGAACCAATCATCATGAAAATTGCGATCGCACAACTCAATCCGACGATCGGAGATCTCCAAGGCAACGCTGACAAAATTCTCAAAGCTGCCGATCGTGCTGCCGCTGAAGGAGTTCGCTTACTTCTAACACCAGAACTTTCACTCTGTGGTTATCCGCCTCGCGATTTGTTGCTTGATCCAAACTTTGTCGAAACAATGGCAAGACAACTCGCGGAACTGGCATCGAGTTTGCCTGAAGGAGTCGCGGTGTTAGTGGGAACCGTTGAGCCAAACGCGAAAGCAATCTCAACAGGTGGCAAACCTCTATTTAATAGTGTGGCGTTGATCGAGAAAGGTAATATTCTCAAAATCTTTCACAAGCGACTGCTGCCGACGTATGACGTATTCGATGAGGATCGCTACTTTGAACCGGGAAATCAGCCGAATCACTTTGAGCTAGATGGCGTTCACATTGGAGTGACGATCTGCGAAGACCTTTGGAACGATGAGGAATTTTGGGGAAAACGGACTTATAACTTGAACCCGATCGCTGATTTAGCCGCATCAGGCGTAAACTTCACGATTAATCTCTCCGCTTCACCTTATACGGTTGGAAAGCAAAAACTTCGAGAAGCAATGTTGCGACATGGAGCCGTGAGATTCAATCAGCCGTTGATTTATGCGAATCAGGTCGGTGGAAATGATGATTTGATTTTCGACGGTGCGAGTATTGCGATCGACAAATCAGGCGAATTGATTGCAAGAGCGATCAGTTTTGATGAGGATTGGCTGGTGATTGAATACAACGGGCAGGACTTTGAGAAAAGTTCAGTCGCGCCTGCTCCCGATTGTGAAGAGGCTGAACTTTGGTCTGCATTGGTTTTAGGTGTGCGAGATTATGCCCGGAAATGTGGCTTTTCTAAGATTGTCTTGGGCTTGAGTGGTGGGATTGATTCGTCTTTGATTGCTGCGATCGCATCTGAAGCTGTCGGGAAAGAAAACGTGCTTGGGATTTTAATGCCTTCGCCGTATAGCTCAGATCATTCGATTCAAGATGCGCTGGATCTGGCTCAAAACTTAGGAATTCAGACGCAAACTTTACCAATTGGTACGGTGATGGAATGTTTCGATCGCACACTCGATCCACTCTTTGCAGGAACACCATTTGGATTAGCCGAAGAGAATTTGCAATCTCGGATTCGCGGCACTTTATTAATGGCGGTATCGAATAAGTTTGGGCATCTATTAGTTTCAACCGGAAACAAATCAGAAATTGCGGTCGGTTATTGCACGCTGTACGGTGATATGAATGGAGGATTAGCCGCGATCGCAGATGTTCCGAAAACGAAAGTGTATAAACTTTGTGAATGGATTAATCGATCGCAAGAAATCATTCCGACGAATGTTTTGATCAAGCCACCGAGTGCAGAACTAAAACCCGGTCAAAAAGATCAAGATTCGCTTCCTGACTATGAAGTGCTAGATGACATCCTCGATCGATACATTCATCAGCATCAATCTCCAGCAGAAATCGTCGCCGCCGGACATGAAAGCGCGATCGTCGATCGAGTCGTGAAATTAGTCCGAATTTCGGAATTCAAACGCAAGCAGGCACCGCCCGGATTAAAAGTCACCGATCGCGCCTTTGGAACCGGGTGGAGAATGCCGATCGCGAGTCGTTGGATCGCTCGAATCTAGTGCTCGAAAACGTTCTGGTACTGCAAAATATCAAGCTGAGCAAACACAGGCAACGCTTGAAAACATTGTTCTGCGAGTTCTAAACGTTCCTCGCGTTCTAGCATTACCGTGAGCTTCGATCGCGCTTCGATCAGATAACGCACATCGTTCGCCGCGTATTTGAGTTGTGCCTCAGATAAGTGCATCGCATTGCCCCAATCTGAGCTTTGAGCGCTCTTATCGAGTTCCACCCCTGATAATTCCTGCACCAAATCTTTTAGCCCGTGACGCGGCGTATATGTACGAATTAGCTTACTGGCAAGCTTCGTACAAAAGATGGGTGTGACGTGAATTCCCAAGTGATAGCGCAGCGTTGTGATATCAAATCGGGCGAAATGGAAAATTTTTGTAATCTTCGGAGCTTCCAACAATCGTTTCAAGTTGGGAGCTTCAGTCTGCCCACGATCGATTCTCACAACAGCAACCCGATCGCTCTCATCACACAGTTGAACTAAACAAAGTCGATCGCGCTGTGGTAGAAGCCCCATCGTTTCGGTATCGACCGCGATCGCATTTACGGATTGGTACTGCTCAAAAAGTTCGGGGGTCAGATCGCGATCGCAAATCTGGAATTCATGCGGCTGCATAAGGTGAGTCATTCTACAACTCACGTATCTTACACCTGCAATTTAGCGACGAACAAAATCCTGCGTGAAGTAGTATTCACCCATTGCACTGATTCCGATGCCGATTCCAGTCATGCTGAAATCACCTTCGATGTTGTCACGATGCTTATGGCTCTTGATCCAAGCATCAATCACCATTCCCGCCGGATCACGCTTACTTGCCACCCAACCAACATTTTCGCCAGTTCCACGCGATTGAATCGCTGCACTCAGCTCTTTTGCCCGCTTTTCAAACCCTTGATGACCAAAGGGCACAACCTTTTTCGCCATGTTGCGGCTGTGTTCGCGGGCTTGACGAGCAATTTCATCGTTCCAGACCATCGGACGTAAGCCCTTAGCGGTGCGATATTCGTTGATGCGGTTGAAAATTGCTCGCTCCATCTCTGCGATCGTGCTTGCATCTGCAATCTGGAATGTTGTTGATCGCGGTGTAGTCATCCCTAGTATGGGAGTTTGGGCTTGGGTTTGAACTGCGATGCCGCTGATTCCGGCAAACACAATGCCAAGCGACATTGCCAAGGTTTGCACGGTTTTGCTGGGGTGGTTATTCAGCATTACGTATCTCTCCTAGGTGTGAAGTCTCGATGAAGACAGTAACCCGTTCTTGTGAGATACGCAAGTTATTTTCGATACGATTTTCCTAGACTGATTACGTAGGAAAATCTATATCCCTCACTATGCCTAGCTTTTAGTTACTTCAAAATAAATTTAAATTCATTTTGATTTTATCAATAAAAACTCCTTAAACTTTATGTTCTGAAGAAATCTTAGTCATATCTAGTGGATTGATCGATCGAGATTCGGTCTAATTGCAAAACTAATAATTAGACTAAAACACTCAAGCGACATATACCTTTTTAACAGTATTACTCTGGACTCAGTAAGGGCGAGGAAACGGTTTCAGTAGGTTCGTTCCTTGAAACACATGAATTCGATCGACAACTACGCCACCCCGTCGTAAAAGCACTTCTCCAAGCTTTGTGAATGTCTCAAAATAGGGTGCAAAGCCTGCGGCAGAATCCTCACGAGTTTGAAACTCATCGGTCGTAATATACAGCGCAGTTTTACCGACCCATTGTTCTGCGGTTGACCAGTGAGCAAAGCCGCGCAAATCGCGTCGATCGAAACAAGTAATCGGTGTTGAATTGATCGGAGTCAGTGCCATCGCAATGTGTCCCGCTAAATGGAATCGATTGCTGAACATGAAATCTGCGTTTTTTAGAGCCGCGACGAGTTCAGGCGATCGTAGAAATTCCCGGCGCAGTTGTCCCACGTCAATCAGTTGAATCGAAGCATCCTCTGTCGGTGCAACAACGCCACCCAAAATTGCATACTGACTTGGTTTTTGCAGCGTTCCAAGCACGATGTGAGACAACGCAAGTAGCATTAATGCGGTCACTGCGATCGTTGATCCATTTAGCCAGCGTTTAAGCGTTGTCGATCGCCATCTCGATGCTGCTAAACCTAGAAGTGGCGTAATTGCAAAAAATCCCGGCATTGTCCAACCGGGTAAGATCTGCTGATAGCCGCCAATGATTGTAAAAATCAGAAAGACTGGAGCAGAATTCCAGAGAATGAATGAGTGAATCGAATGAGAAAAGCGCGATTTTACAACTGAGACAATCTCTCGAATACTAATAAACCAAAGCGGAAATCCGAAAGTTGGGAATAAATAGAGTGAAGCCATCAACGCAACATTAAAAGCACCCATTAGGCTATAAGTGCGATCGGGAACGCTGCGATTTCCCTGAAACACAAACGAAACCCATTCGTGCTGACTGTTCCAATACAATACAGGCGAGAATGCAACGAGAAATAATAGAAAACTCAGAATTGTCCAGGGCGATCGAAATACTGCCCAATGCTGCCGACTGGTGATGCAGAATCCGAGCAATCCGAATCCAAGTAGAAATCCGTGATATTTACCTAAACAAGCTAAACCCACGAGCAGACCGATCACCGCAATTCGGTAGGAAGGAACAAACTCACGCTCACGTGGGAAAAACTCGATCGCGCCTACCCATAGCGTTAATGCCCAGAAGAACATCAGCGGTGAATCAGGCAGCGTGAACGTTCCGAAACCGAGTTGAAAGATTGGGATCACAGATGCGATCGCTAACGTAATCAATCCCACCCGAATCGAGAATAGGTAAGCTGTGGCGCGGTACAGAAAATACAACGTGAATGGAAACAGTAAGAGACTGCCAAGCCGAATACTAAATTGAGTCACATCGCCTGTTAGCCAAATGCCGATCGCAGTTACGAAACTCACGAGCGGCGGATGATCGAAATAGCTGAGAGCCGGATTCAGCGTATAGATGTAGTAGTACGCTTCATCAAATCCTGGCGGTAACCAGAACGCAATAAAACTACGAAACAAAAACCCCGCTAATAGAATTGCAAGAACTTGCTGATTGGTTCGGTCTTTCCACCATTTCGATCGCATAACGTTATTTCACTGTCCGAATGGGAACGCGCACAAGGCGATATTGACTATATTGTTGAAGCGGTTGGTACTGATTTGGTTTCAAGTTCGCCCCTTGTAATGCAGTTGGCGTTGTGATTAGAAGGATCGATTGAACTTTTCCTTCTTTTTGCAACTGCTGTAGATACGGTTGAATCAACCGAGCGCGATTAATAAACGTAATCGGCTGACGAGTGTAAAAGACCAAACTCGGTTTCTCAAACGCATCGGTTCCCATGACGATCGGTTCATTCGGTTTTCGATCCTCGATCGTTCCTGCGGCAATCTGACGAAGCGGCAATTGTCGAACTGAATCAATCACACCCACGGCAGTCGTAATAAAAAAGAGAATAAATGCAGCAAAAGCAACGAGATTGATTGCCCAATACCAACGTAATCGAGACTGTACCGCTAAAATTAATCCAGCGATCGCGGCTGTAATCCAGATCGATGCTCCGATATGTTGCAGTCCGGTTTGCTCCATTCTCAATCCTAAATTTGGCATCGCTGGATCACGATTGAGCCAATCCGGACTGTAAAAAATGCAAATTCCAACGGCAATAGAAATCGCAATACTGAAGTAAATCGTTAATTTAAGCAAATTCGATTGGCGATCGACTGAGAGATGATGCACAAACCACACCGTTACGAGAATCGCTGCTGCGGGATAAAGCGGTAATGTGTAAGTGATATATTTTGTGACTGCGATCGTAAAAAAGATTAGAACCACCGCAAACCAGACCAGCGCAAACTTACCGAAATGCTGAGATCGTTCTTCCTGCTTCCATTTCGACTGTCTCAGCACATGAACAATTGCAGCAGGCAGACACAGCGACCAAGGAAAAAATCCAACCAGCACAATGATCAAATGATAGTACCAAGGTCCTGAATGCTGATTCACAACATTGGTAAAGCGCTCAACATTATGCACCCCAAAGAATGATTCGATAAACGCATTTCCATTCTGAATGTAAGCCAGCACATACCAAGGAACACTCACCAGTAAAAAGATTCCAATCCCTTGAATCGGTTTCATTTCGCGCAGCACTTCGCGCAATCTCCCAGCCCAAAATAGGAAAAGAATCACGATCGCACTTGGCAACACGACCCCGACCGGACCTTTTGCTAAAACTGCCAATCCCATCAGCACATAAAAAGCTCGATACCAGCGCCGATTCGATTCAACATAACCGAGAAAAAACGCCAGCAGCGATCCACCAAAACAGGCACTCAGCAACATATCCGAGTAGCCCAACCGTCCAAAAAACAGCGTGATCAGATTGAAAGCCACGATCGCTGATCCTAAATACGGTGCAACTCTAGAAGGCACGAACCGTTTAATCGCATAAAAGCAAAAACCGACCAAAGCCGTTCCCGCGATCGCAGAAGGCAACCGAGCTGCCCACTCATTTACGCCGATCGTCTTCATCGCGATCGCCATCAGCCAATAAATCAATGGCGGCTTATCAAACCGCGTTACCTCATTAAAATACGGCGTAATCCAATTCCCGGTAACGGTCATCTGTCGCGCCGCTTCAACAAAGAGCGGTTCAGTTTCATCGACCAATCCAATGCTGCCCAACTGATTAAAAAACGTAATTCCGCCCAACGCCAACACCCAGACCAGTGCGAAAACGAGTTCAAGAATGCTCGATCGTTTTTTCTCTGGCACGTCAATCTGATCGCTCATAGCTCAGTCCAAGATCAAATCATGCGGTAGTTTGACATGGAACGAGCCACTTGAAAAGTCGCGATCGCAAAGACCGTAAAATTAAAAATTAACCCAGGAGAACGATGGCAGATAATTTCTACGATTTGCTTGAAAAGATCAAGAAAAGACCCGCGCTATATCTTGGACAAAACTCGATCTTTAGTCTTCAGGCTTTTCTAGACGGCTATTATTTTGCACGTCGCGAATTAGGAATTCCACTCACTGAGCAAGAGCAAGAATTTCAGACATTTTTGCAGTGGATACGCGATCGATTTAAGGTCGAGACGGGGCAGCTTTGGTCAAGCATTATTCTTTCCCATGCTGAAAATGAACGCGATGCGATCGTTCGATTCTTTGAGCTATGGAATGAGTTTCTCACGCACAAACAACCGCAGCTTGAGCAAGTTGGTTAATGCGATCGTAAAATCTCTCGAATCCGCGATTCAACCACATCCGTTTTTTCTAGCATCGACAAATGCCCACAGTCAGGAATTTCCAACACATTATCCGCACAATCGCCAAACAACGGATGAAAGCTGGCTAAATGTCGAACATATTTCGGCTCCATCACTGTGTCTTTGGCTCCAGCGATGAAGTGAAGCGGTTGAGACAGACGCGCTACCACTTGCGGTAAACGATGCACTTCCGCTTCTGTGGTTGAATCTAAAAGCGTTCCAATCGCGGCTTCTGGATTCGCACTGACAAAATCAACCACCCGTTGCCGTCCCCACGATCGAGCGATCGTGCTTGCGACATTTGCCCGCGTAAACACTAGATCTAAACAGGGAATTTGCGGCAACCATTTCGGGCGCAGTTTCACCATTTGCTGTCCTGCCGATCGAAAGCGCTCAAAAGCTTCTTTGAGATAAATCCCGCCGCCAGAATTGAGACAAATCACGCCTTGAATCTGTTCTGGCATCTGATCGGCTGCCCATAGTGCCACATACCCACCAAGCGAATGTCCGATCAACCAAGCTTTCGAGATTTGAAGCGCTCTTAGCAGCATTCCTAAATCTCTGGCGTAGGAAAGTAGGCTGTACTGAGCGATCGCGGTTTGAGTCGCAACGGCAACATTGCCAGAGTCGGATTCTGAGAAGGTCGGCACCGCATCCTGTGGCTGGGACTGACCAAAACCGCGCAAATCATAAGACAAGCACTGATACTCTTGAGACAATTGCTCAATCAGAGGCTGCCAATAATTGCGGCTCAGCATCCAACCGTGGACGAACACAAGGACTTCAGGTTTTGAGGTGGGAGCCGTCAGCTCGTAGACGTGAGGAACTCCCGAAATGGTGAGGGTAGGCATAATCCCATCCTACCGTAAGGGATGATCCGGGTGAATGTTCGCTGAAATACGATCGCAGTCTAAGGCGGTCAAATTCCTGCGATCGCTCCATCATTGATATAAGCTGGATCTAGCTTCTGTAAAACTTCCTATGACGAAATCCGACGCTCCCACCCTCAGAGAAATCGCAAGTACCTTTCGATTTGCAGGCTGGTTTAGTTTTTGGTTTCAGTTAGTGCTGGCGATCGTTTCTAGCGTGATTCTCCTATTTGCGTCAGTTTCGATCAGAAATCCTACTGCCAATAATCCAGGAACCGGAGTTGGAGTAGTACTAACAATCTGCGGAATTGCAATTTTAGGGTTCAATATGTTCTGGTCGCTCACAAAATATGTAGCGATCGGGCGGCGGCTGAACGCAGAACCCGTAGCACGACCAAAAAAATCAGAAGCCATTCAAGTGATTCGGATTGGATTAACTGCAAGTTTGATCGGGACATTAGTGGCGCTACTGGGGACACAAACGATCGTCGGGTTACTTGCTGCGAAAGCACTCAGTCAGGGGGTGGGTGGATTTATTAATGTTGACCCATCTAAATTTATTCAGCCGATCGATGTATTCGTGGTGCAAGCCAGCGCTAACGTTGTTTTGGCTCAGTTTGTGGCGATTTCGACCTCGCTCTGGCTACTGAACAAAATGGGCAAGCAGTAACTTACTGCGCCATCCAATCAAAAATTTGATTCAATTGGTCGATCGAGACAAAGCCATACCGCCACAGCACCATCGGTAACGTGCCGCGTTCTTGTTCACAGTGGCGCAGGGCAAGCTCGATCAAGTCTTCTGACAGCACTAACTCTTCTTTGAGATAGCGAATTAGCGGTGTGTCGGTTGGTTCGGTCTGAGTTTGCCCACTCATTTCTGAAGATAAAACTGTCATTTGGATGACCTGTCCTACATGAAAGTGCTGAATTTCAGGGAGTTTATACTATCACTAAAGTTTTGCCTAAGTGCGATTCCCAACGAAAAAACATAATTAAGAATTCTGTATCTCATTGTTGTACGACTAAATCGCGAATTCGATGTCGATCGAAAGTCGCAATTTGACAATTTATCCGTAAAATCACGGTCTATTTAGGCAATTGGGCTAATTTAACACGGACGAGCCATTTAGAGAACGATTCGGAGAAATGGCTGAAATTGTTTTAATCAGTTGTTCCGGTTCAACGGGTTTCGATAAGTGTTGCTGAAAGCCCGCTGCGATCGCTTGCTTTTGGTCATAATCGCCAGCGTAAGAAGTCAGCGCGATCGCAATGACACCTCCACCCGCTTCCACAGGACGCGATCGGATCTGTTGGATCAAGTCATATCCGTTGGTTTCAGGCAGTCCAATATCGCACACGACAATATCCGGTAACTCTTGATTCATCGCAGCGATCGCGGAACTTGCTGAATCGGCGGTTCTAATTTGTGCGCCTGCTTCACTCAAAACGAAGGCAGCATACTCACGCGAATCTGCACTGTCATCCACGACTAAAATCCGCAGCCCTTCTAAAGTCGAATTTTCGCGGGTCGTCGATCGAACGGGTTCTGATACGGGGACAGCGGCTCGGAGCGGCAATCTCACGGTGAACGTCGAACCTTGTCCCTGCCCTGCGCTTTCTGCGGTGATCGTCCCGCCGTGGAGTTCAACAATTTGGCGACTGATGGCAAGCCCTAAGCCCAATCCACCGAATTGCCGCTTATTGGTGCTGTCCTCTTGCCAAAAGCGATCGAACACATATTGCAACCCATTCGGATCGATGCCTTTCCCATTATCGCGAATGAGGATTTTGGCGTGGCTTGAGTCTTCATCGGTTAAAGTCACTTCCACACAACCGCCATCGGGTGTGAATTTCACCGCATTCGCCAGCAGATTCCAGATGACTTGCTGTAAGCGTCCAGCATCACCTAGAACTTGTCCAACTTCGGATTCGAGGTGAGTTTCGATTTGAATCTGTTTTGCTTCAGCCGCGAGAGAGACAGTCCCGATCGCAGCTTTCACCACCGTTTTCAGATCCATTGCTGCCGTATTCAGCATTAATTTCCCGCGCATGATGCGAGAAATATCGAGTAAGTCTTCGATCAGTTGCGATTGAAGTTTAGCGTTGCGTTCGATCGTATCGAGTGCGATCGCGCTTTTCTCTGGCGTTAATTGCTTTTTCTGTAAAAGCTTCGTCCAGCCTAAAATCGGGTTTAACGGCGTTCTTAATTCATGAGATAGCACCGCGAGAAATTCATCTTTCACCCGGTTTGCTGATTCTGCTTGTTCACGCAATCGCTGCTCTCGCTGCAAAGACGATTCCAACGCTTCCTGAATCCGTTGCCGCTCAACAATCTCTGCTTGCAGGCGTGTGTTGGTCTGCGTTAATTCAGCAGTTCGTTGAGCGACTAATTCTTCAAGCTGATCCTGATAGCGTTTTAGTTCAAGTTCGGCTTGGCGACGTTCGCCAATTTGGAGTTGCAGGGCTTGGTTGGTCAAGGTTAACTGAGTGGGACTCGGAAGCGCTAATGCTTTGGGAATCAGCGGAAAGAGTTCAACGGCTGTGAGCACAGAGATGAGTGCGGTAAAGGCTTTGACTGCCCCAGAAAGCCAATAATCCGGATTCCACAGCGTCCAGATATCAAGAATGTGACCCGTTCCGCAAGAAACAATGAACGCGCCAAAGAGTAGAAAAATCCAGTTAAACGGGAGATCTTCTCGCTTTCTGACAAAAAAGACGATCGCTAGAGGAATCGAATAGTAAGACAGTGCAATCAGCGCATCGCCTGTAATGTGCAGCCAAACCAATCCCGTCTGCCACAGGTAGCAATGTCCATGAGGCATGTAAGAACTTGAATCAAAAAAACGACTCCAGAATTCGGTCATGATGCGGCGTACGGGGAAATGCAACGGGATCGACTAGAGCGATCGTATCGACGGGCGTTGTCGTGCGAGTGTCTCCTAGAGGACATTACGTAGAACCTAAAACAGAGGTCGCAATTTTGCCTATTTATCAAAAGGCAGATTTTTATTGTCGCTCTAGGTTCTGTACGTCAGAATGGGTCGGACAGAGAGAATTCGGTGGGCGAGTCATGCGGCAAGTGAAGGGGTTGAAATGGATGCTGTCTGCGATCGCAAGCGTGATGTCGATCGCGGTATTGAGTCGTCCGGCTGTGAGTGCAGAACGAGTCTTTCTGTCGTATGGCATTTTAGAGCGATCGATTTCTGTGTCCGCACTTGAAACTTATGCCCGCACAGGTGCACTCGATAGTGATCTCTATGTTTATTCGCAGTATGTGACTCCGCGACAGCTTCAAATCCTGAGAAGAGCATTGTTGACACGGGCGGATGTTGATCCGATCGCGGTTTCTCAGTTCCTTTACACGCAGCAAGGCGAAATTCTCTTGCGTCGCTTAGGACAAGTGATTCAACCGGAATCGCGGGATACTGGATTTTTTGCGATTCGGGGGGCAGTGATTTTAGCGGCGGCTGACCCGGAAGGATTGACGCTTTTAAACGTGCTGCGGAAGTTTCCGACTCGCGCACTGCGAATTGATTTACAGCGGAGTTTGGACATTGCAGGCGATTTTGGCGACCTGATTAATCGAACCACTCGTGCCACTCAAACGATCGCTGATCTTGCCAGCCAAGAAAATACATCGCTACCTGGGAATCGTCCCGATCTTGCTGCTCGTGGACCGTATGGATTCGAGCGGCAGACGTTGAGATTAGTCGATCGATCGAGAGCTTTCGTGCAGGCGTTAGGACGAGAGCGGGTATTTCCGGTGGATGTTTATCTCCCGTTCGCCCGTCGTCAAGCGTTGCCGAGTGCGATTCCAGTGATTGTGATTTCACATGGCTTAGGCTCCGATCGCGGCACGTTTCGATATCTGGCGGAACATCTTGCCTCATGGGGGTTTGCGGTCGCGGTTCCTGAACATCCTGGTAGTAATGCGAGACAGCTTCAGGCGTTGGTGGCTGGAACAGTGAACGAAGTGACCAGTCCGAGTGAATTTATCGATCGACCTTTAGATATCAAATACTTACTCGATGAACTTCAGCGCCGAGCCAGTTCCGATTCGCGCTACAGCCGATTGAATCTCAAACAAGTGGGTGTGCTCGGACAGTCTTTTGGTGGATATACTGCGATGGCACTTGTAGGAGCAACGATCAATTTTCAGCAACTCCAGCAATCTTGTCAGCCAGCGGAAATCGATCGTACTTTAAATCTCTCCATACTTCTGCAATGTCGGGCTGCCGGATTGCCTCCGATTAACTACAACTTGAGCGATCCGCGTGTGAAAGCAATTATTGCGATTAATCCGATTACCAGTAGTGTGTTCGGACAAAGTTCGATCAGTCAGATTAAAGTCCCGACTTTGATCATGGCGGGGAATGCGGATACGGTTGCGCCTGCGTTACCAGAACAGATTCAGCCGTTTACGTGGTTGCAGACTCCCGATCGCTATTTAGCAGTCATCGATCGTGGAACACATTTTTCGACGCTTGAAGAAGGCGATGCTGAGGGCGTTCCCGTTCCGCCGGAAGTGATTGGTCCTGCTCCTAATCTGGCGCGTCGATATACGAATGCGTTGAGTCTAGCGTTTTTCCAAACGTACATTGCGAATCGATCGGAGTATCGCCCGTTTCTGTCTTCGACTTATGCCCGCGCCTTATCGCAAAATCCGTTACCGTTAAGTCTGATACAGTCACTAACTGTGGCGCAGTTGAATCAGGATTAAGTCGCGTGGATGGGTTTCTCAATCTCAATAAGCCGTTTGGGTTCACTTCACATGATTGTGTGGCAAAAGTGCGGCGAATTTATCAATTGAAAAAAGTGGGTCATGCGGGGACACTCGATCCCGCTGCTACCGGAGTGTTACCGATCGCGATCGGACGTGCAACCCGATTGTTGCAGTATCTCCGACACGAGAAAGCCTATCAAGCGACGATTCGATTTGGAGTGACGACCGCAACCGATGATTTAGAAGGTGAAGTCCTGACGCAGCAAGCGGTTCCGAATTTAGAACTATCGCAAATTGAGGAAAAGTTACCGCTGTTTCAAGGCGTGATTCAGCAAATTCCACCGAACTATAGTGCGATTCAGGTGCAAGGAAAGCGATTGTATGAACTTGCGCGATCGGGACAAGCGATCGAAGCTCCGATTCGTACAGTCGAGATTTTAGATTTGAAGATTTTAGCGTTTCGACCGGGTGACTTTCCTGAATTGGATTTAGAGATCGCGTGTGGCGGTGGAACTTATATTCGCTCGATCGCTCGTGACCTCGGTGCAGAACTGGGAACTGGGGCGACTTTGGCGAAACTGCTAAGAACGGAGAGTAGCGGGTTTGAATTGGCAGGGAGTTCCTCGATCGAACAGCTTCCGGTGCCTTTAATGGAACCAGAATCAGCATTGTTGCACTTACCGGAAATGGTGTTGACAAGTGATTTGGCGCGGCGATGGTGTCAGGGGCAAAAAATCGCGATCGAGTCTGAACGATCGGGAATGGTGCGGGTGAAGAACGATAGTTTTTTGGGAATTGGGGAGGTTCGATCTGATGGCGTGTTGGTGCCGCAGATGGTTTACGAACCTGTTTAATTTTCTGGGGGTGGTTCGGTCGGTGGAAGCTCCTCTTCTCCGAAGGTTTGGGGCCAAGGACGAGTCGTAGTGATATCATCCTCAACCTCGATCGAGGCTGCAACAAAAAATTCCGGTGGCAATGTCAGAGTTGATAGATTCGTGAGTTGATTGAGATCTTGAAGGGCTGCTTCTGCGGATTGATAGCGCTGTCGAAAATCTCGCTGCACTAACTTGGTCAAAATCGTAGCGAGTGAACCGCTCACAATCGCTCGATCGCGCCACACAATTTCACCCGTCTCCGAATCTTCTCTAAGTTGGCTCGGTGGCAATCCAGTTAGCGCTTGAATTCCAATCATTCCAACCGCATAGAGATCGCTGTTTAGTCTCGGATTTCCAGCACATTGTTCGGGTGGCATATAGCCTTGAGTGCCAATCCCGATTGTAGCCGTCATGATGTCAGTTTCAGTGAGTTGATGCTGGAGTTCTTTCACCGCACCGAAATCGATTAGGACTAATTTTTGATCGTGCGATCGCACAATGATATTGCTCGGTTTAATGTCGCGGTGAATCACATTGCGCCGATGCACAAAATCGAGAATTTGCAGCAAATCTTGGAGCAGTGCCACGATCCGAACTTCGGCAAGATGTCGCCCGATCGTCAGTTCTGCACTCAGCATTGTTCCAGAAACAAACTCTTGAATCAGATAGAATTCGCCCTCTTCCTCGAAGTACGCTAACAGTCGCGGAATTTGGTCATGCTCTCCCAAGTTTTCTAAACTTTGAGCTTCCGATCGAAACAATCGACGAGCAAGCTGTAAATGCTTGGGATTGTTGCTGGTGGGTCTAAGATGTTTTACGACGCAATCGGGGCTTCCAGGGCGTTGTGTGTCCTCTGCAATGTACGTTTGACCAAAGCCACCAGAACCCAGAATTTTCGTAATTCTGTAGCGTCCTTGAAGTTTCTTACCGATGATTTCTTGATCGTGTTCGTTCAGCAAATCTTGATAGTCTTCTTGGTCGCGAATCAGTTCTTGAACCATTGGCGCTCTGGCGAACTGTTTCAGCGTCTTACGGAATTGGCGCTTGTTGCGATAGTCATGGGCGAGTCCGGTTCCGAGATAAGACATACCCGTAAATAAAATTGCAGCGATCGGAACTGCGATCGGCAAAATCATCAATCCTTGGGTAAAAGTCGCATAGCCGATTCCGCCCCAAAAAAGCGCGATCGTGCCTGCCCATCCCAATCTTGCGGTTGGTTGTTTCGCCTGAATTTGAATCAGTCCTGCAATCAGCACTAGAGCGGCAACGGATAAACCTGAAAAGAGCGAATTGGGAATCGCATTCCGAATCGATCGATTGTTGAGCAAAGTCGCGATCGCGTTGGCGTGAAGCTCAGCCGAAGACATCAGTCCGAATGGCGTATTTTCCTCGCTGCCCAAATTCGACGCGGTAACTCCGATCAGCACAATCTTGTCTTTGAACACTTGCCCACGTTTGAGAAAGTCACTGTTCCAGTTTTCTTCCGATAACACATTCCAAAACGGAATCGTCACGCGGCTGAACGTGCCATCTCTACCGTAAAAGAAAAGATTTTCACCGCTGGGGCGCGGAACGGGTAAATTTGCCGATCGAATTGTTACATCTGCAAACGAAATGACCTTCTCTTGATCAAACAGTGCCGCCATTTCTCGCGATGCTCGTTCATACTTGATCGCTTCACTCCCCAAGCGATGAATTTTGCCATTCGTTTCGGTGCGATACTCGATGAATCCGTAGGAAGCCTTGGAAGTGCGAAACGGACAGAACGGCAGAACAAGCCGCACTTGTTCCCCTTGACGGTTATCGAGTCGATCTGTGTTCACCGACAATGTAACGCGCCCATCGTATCGCTCTAAAACTCGCTGTAATTGGCGATCGTCGTCTGATACTTTCAAATTCGGATCGCTGCAATCGGTCGAAGGTTCCGTCTGTGTAAAACTGGGCAAATCGAGAATCAGATTAACTCCAACCGTTTTTGCTCCGGCTTGCATCACTCGATCAATAACCCGCGCATAATCACTGCGTCTGAGCAATCGACTCGATCCAGACAGTTGTAGCAGCGTTTCATCATCGATCGCCAAAATTACAATATCGTCCGGTGGCGCAACTTCACCCCGCAAATTAAACATTGCCGCTTGAATTTCACGTTCCCAGTAATACTGCGCCTCTTTTGGCTGAAACGCCGTCGTCAATCCAGCCACGATCGCAGATCCAAGCATCAAAGCGTGACCCAAACGCACGAATCGAGGGTCTTTTTTCTTTGGGGCTTCTGTCACTGCGATCGCACGATCGACTTTGGAATCGATCGGCATCGTTTCGGTCGGCTGATTTTCCGGTTGTTTGACCGTCGTTACTCGAAACAATCCAGACCGCAGCGTCAACGTTAACGCTTGAATCAAAGCTGAAGGCGATACTTTTTTACTCATGACTGAGAAAACCGGGCACGTTTGATCAATCAAGCGCGTCTAGACTGTTTCAGGACGATTTCGCAACCTTCCCTGTTCCGAAATCGCCACAGAATCTCAACTATCTTATAAAAAAATCCGTCTAATAGCTGAGGATCTGTTTTAATTGCTTTAATTAACTAATGTAAAGCGCTATATCTTGCTGTGGTATAAATCCAATTCAAAATGTTAGGAAAACCTCGACAATTTGGCAGCGATCGTCAAACTCGCTCAAATCCAGCACTCTGGTTTTTTCTCCAGATGAAACAGAGTGGATTTGTGTGGGGATTGACGATGAGAGCCGCTGAAGAAGCGTAGACAATTGATGGAGCGGCAGATTTTATCGTAAAACTGCTCGAAATTCCATCAATTTCTAGCCCGCTCTCAGTTTTCCGTTGCTAGAATTAATTATTCACATTTTTGCTTCTACAAATTTTAGGTCTTTAGCTTCTATGCATTACTCGATGAACCGTCTTTCTATTTTTGTAGACGGAAACAATATGTTCTATGCACAGCAGAAAAATGGCTGGTTTTTTGATCCCAAGCGCGTCTTAGAACATTTTACTACTGAAAAAAGTGTCGAATTGATCAATGCTTATTGGTATACCGGATTGAAAGATCCCCAAGACCAACGCGGCTTTCGTGATGCTTTGATCAGCCTTGGATACACAGTAAGAACCAAGATTTTGAAAGAGTACTACGACGATACTTCCGGTCGTTATTCTCAAAAAGCCAATCTCGATATCGAAATTGTCGTCGATATGTTCAACACCGTAGAGCAATACGATCGCGTAATTCTCTTTAGCGGTGACGGTGATTTTGAACGAGCGATCGAACAATTGCGATCGAAAAACACTCACATCACTGTAGTTTCAACCGAAGGCATGATCGCACGTGAATTGCGGAATGTGACCGATCGCTATATTGATTTGAACGACATTCGTCCTCATATCGAGAAAGCCGATTACTGAAAGGTCAAGATGTGCTGACTCGACAAAGCAGCGTACTACAATAAGCGTTACAATCACTACAGTTTCGCGCTCGATTCGATAAACGGCGCGAACCGATTCGTAACGACAGTACACTACAACTACACACAGTCGAGCTATGAACGCATCTCATTTCGATCGCATTCTGATTTTCGATACCACTCTGCGCGATGGCGAACAGTGCCCCGGCGCAACCCTTCATGTGGATGAAAAACTTACGATCGCGCGTCAGCTTGCTCGACTCGGTGTGGACATTATTGAAGCGGGTTTTGCGTTTGCGAGTCCTGGAGATTTTGAGGCAGTTCAGAAAATTGCTCAGGCGGTTGGCACTCCGGATGGTCCCACCATTTGCAGTTTGGCGCGGGCAATTCCAGCGGATATCAAAGCTGCTGCTGAAGCGCTCAAACCCGCGGCTAAACCGAGAATTCACACGTTTATTTCCACTTCAGATATTCATTTGGAATATCAGTTGAAAAAAACTCGTGCGGAAGTGTTGGCGATCGCGCAAGAAATGGTCGCTTATGCGAAATCATTCGTCGATGATGTGGAATTTTCGCCGATGGATGCGGCGCGGTCTGACCCTGAATATCTGTATCAGGTGTTAGAAGCTGCGATCGCGGCTGGAGCCAAAACGATCAATATTCCGGACACGGTTGGCTACATGACTCCGAGCGAATTCGGTGCCATGATTCGCGGCATCAAGGAAAATGTGCCAAATGTCGATCAAGCGATTATTTCCGTTCACGGTCACAACGATTTGGGGTTAGCCGTCGCTTGCTTCCTCGAAGCGGTCAAAAATGGAGCGCGTCAGCTTGAATGTACGATCAATGGAATTGGCGAACGGGCTGGAAATGCCTCGCTCGAAGAATTGGTGATGGCGCTGCACGTTCGTCGATCGTATTTCAATCCCTATCTGGATCGTTCGGTCGAATCGGAAACACCGCTCACGAACATCAACACCCAAGAGATTTACAAAACCTCGCGCATGGTGTCGAACCTGACTGGAATGCTCGTACAGCCGAATAAAGCGATCGTGGGCGCAAACGCTTTCGCCCATGAATCCGGAATTCACCAAGACGGAATGCTGAAGAATCGGCAAACCTACGAAATCATGGATGCGAAAACGATCGGGCTGACCGATACGTTATTAGTTCTGGGTAAACACTCCGGACGAAATGCGTTCCGCTCTCGGTTGAATGAACTGGGCTTTGAATTGACCGACCAAGAAATCAACAAAGCTTTTGTTCGATTCAAAGAACTGGCGGACAAAAAGAAAGAAGTCACCGATCGCGATTTAGAGTCGATTGTCAATGATGAAGTTCAACAAGTCCCCGAACTTTTCCGCTTAGACCTGGTGCAAGTCTCTTGTGGAAGTTCCACGTGTCCGACTGCAACCGTTCGATTGCTCAATCCTGATGGCGAAGAGTTAACCGACGCAGCAACGGGAACGGGTCCAGTCGATGCCGTTTACAAAGCGATTAACCGCGTAGTGAATGTGCCAAATCAACTGATCGAATTCTCGGTGCAATCGGTGACAGCGGGAATTGATGCGATCGGGGAAGTGACGATTCGGTTGAAATATGGCGATCGGATTTACTCTGGACATTCTGCGAACACGGACATTATCGTGGCATCAGCGCAAGCGTATGTGAATGCGTTGAATCGTTTGTATGCCTCGTTGCAGAACGAAAATAAACAAGCGGTTGCGTCTCAGACGGCAAACTAGCGTGTTTTAGAACCTTCTCGCTGCGTTGTTCGCTCGCCCCGGAATAGAATTCGGGGCTAACGGTGCGAAGTCCTTTGAAAAGGACTCAAGACGTTCAATCTAGTTTCTTCAGTCCCCTTTAGTAGACTTTGTTCGATTAGCCCCGAATTCCATTCCGGGGCGGGACTGAATCGGAGCGAGAGGTTCTAGAACACCCTATAAAGCCCCATCCTGTGATGTCTTCGAGATCGACGAAATCGGTTCCTCCACCTTTGGAATCGATCGCGTCGATCGTATTTTTTGCGCTTTCCCACCATCGAGCCAATGATGCAGCAGCACATAGAAACACGGAATAATAAACAGCGTCAGCAAAGTTGCTAACGACAATCCAGAAAACACCACAATTCCCAAAGGTTGGAGAAATTCGCCGCCTTCGCCTAATCCTAAAGCGAGTGGAAAAATACCGAGAACCGTTGTCACAGTCGTCATCAAAATCGGGCGTAATCGTTCTGGCGCGGCTCTGAGCATTGCTGATCGACGATCAATCCCTTCAGCCTCATAAATCTCGTTCGCCGTTTCCACCATGATGATCGCATTGTTCACCACAATCCCAACCAGTAGAACGGCTCCGACGACCACCGTTGCCCCGATCGCCGTTTGAGTCGCAAACAATCCAATAATGCCGCCCGACAACGCCAGCGGAATCGTAAACATAATCACCAGCGGATCAATCAGCGAATTGTACTGAACCGCCATCACGACAAAGACCAGGAATGCCGCCAAGCCACCCAAGAGCGGTAAGGCTTGTTGCAGTTGTTGGTTACTTTCTGCGGCACTACTTGGTAAGCGAGAAATGCCTTGTGGTAATTGAGTATTTTGGAAAATGCGATCGACTTCTTCTAAAGCCGCTCCCAAACTCGCCCCTTGATTCAACGTGCCAGCAATCTGAAACACTTGCCGCTGATTAATGCGCTGAATCTGTCCAGGTGCTTGTCCGGTGCGAATGGTTGCAACATCACTCAATCGCACGATTTGATTGTCACTCGTAAACAGTGGAATCCGTTCGACTTGAGAAGCATTTTGAATCGCGTCTTCGTTGAGTTCGACTCGGACATCGACTAAACGATTTCCGCGCTGAATTTGAGTTGGAATCGTTCCTTCGATCGCGGTTTGAATCGTTTCTCCAACCGCAAGTGTATTCAATCCGAGAGCATCGGCACGTTCTCGATCGCGTTCGATCTGGATTTCGGGCTGACGTTGATCCGCATCCGGTCGATATCGCGCCAAAGTTGCTTGTGACAACGCTCCTAACATTTGTCGCCCTGCGGCTTCGAGTTCATCGGTGTTTTGACCCTGCAAGATCACATCGATCTCTGCACCCCGAACTGGAGAGTTATTCAGAATTAAGCCTCGAACTTGTCCGGGACTGAGCCGCAATGTGACATCGACTAAGTTCAACCGCTGAAATTCTCGATTGATTTTCTCGACGTACGCTTCGACATCGGTTTTTGGCTTTAAGGTAATATTGCTCGAAGCCCGCAGCGGGTTTTCACTCGTATTACTGCCGAACAAGAAGCCCCCGACCGTTGTAAACGCATATTCGGTTTCCGGTTGAGCTTGGATAATTTTATCTACTTCTTGCATCACGCGCTGACTAGTTGCAAGCGGAGTTCCCGGCGGAAATTGAGCAAACAAATTCGCTTGTCCGGTACTAATTCGCGGCAGAATTTCTTGAGGAATTCGACCGACCATCCAGAAACCGCTACCACCCAGAAGAATGACCGTGAGCACGATCGCTAAAATCGGTCTGCGAGTAATTTTAGCGAGGAGTCCCGCATAGCGACGAGTTCCGCCTGCTAATCGCTGATCAAACTGCCGAAATAACCAAAAGCGATTAATTCGACTCGACCAGCGAATCGATAACAATCGGGATGCCAGCATCGGTACGACAGTGACCGCAACCACCAACGAAGCCGCAACCGCAAAACAAATCGTTAGAATCAATTCGTTAAACAACAGCGAGATAAAGCCGCCGATTAAAATAAACGGCAAGACTGAAACTAAGTTTGCTCCAGTCGCTGCAACGAGTGAGGATTCAACTTCTTGGCTACTGTCTTCGACTAGATCGATCGCGGCTCCCTTGCCTTGTGCGGCTAACCCTGCTGCACCCCCTTGCCCCACAGCTTTTTTATCAATATTTTCGAGAATCACGACAGACGTATCGACCGCCTGACCGATACTAATCGCTAAGCCTGCCAAGCTAAAGATGTTGAGCGAGAAACCGCTAACTTTCATCGCCGTGATTGCGACTAGTGTACAAAGTGGAATCGTGAGCGTAATGATAAAGGTCTGTCTGAGCGATCCCAAAAACAATAAGACTGACAATGCTGCGAGCGCTGCTCCTGACAATGCAGATTCGGTCACACTATTGAGAGACGCTTGAATAAATGTTGATTCATCCAGCGTTGGAAGAAGCTGCATGTCTTGAGGAATGACACCCGATCCACGCAGTTCCTCGATCCGGCGTTTTACACCTTCGACGACTTGAATCGTGTTTGCGTCCGGTTGTTTCTGAATACTGACTTTTACCGCAGGCTGACCGTTCAAATTTACAAAAACTCGCTGCTTCTGCGTTCCATCAGAAACTTCAGCAAAATCACGAAGGTAAACTCGTTCTTGGGGAGCAGGCGTTGTCGATTCGGTTGTCGTTCCGCTTGTTGATTGCGTTGAAGTCGGTGTAGCCGCAACTGGAAACGATAAATTCTGAATTTCCGCGGCATCCTTGAACCGCCCGATCGTTCTCGTCAACGGCTCAGAATTTCTGCCTAGAATCCGTCCTCCAGAAATATCCTGGTTCGTTTCTTCTAATTCTTGTAGAACGCTATTTAATCCCACTCCCAAGGCTTGAAGTCGATCGAGATCCACAATCACCCGAACTTCTTCTTCGACTCCTCCAGAGACATCAACTGCCGCCACTCCTTCGACTACGCCCAATTCCCGCGCTAATTCCTCATCCGCAAACACCCGCAAATCCACCAACTCTGAAGAAGGAGAAGTAACAGCAAATTCATACACTGGAAGCTGGGAAGGATCAACTTTGAACAGGGTCGGTTCTTCGATCGTATCCGGCAAGTTTCCCCGCGCTCGGTTAAATGCCGCAGTCGCATCATTCAACGCTTGATCAATATTTCCGCCGGGCTGAAAGAACAAATCGACGCTGACCTGTCCTTCACGAGTCTGGGAATAAACCTGCACTACACCTTCTGTTGCAGAAAGGGCTTCTTCGAGTGGGCGAGTCACTTCATCGACCGCAACATCCGGCGAAATTCCAGGAGAATTAACGCGCACCCCGATCCGAGGATAGGTAATCGACGGCAGCAAATCGACCTGAAGACTCGATAGAAAATACAGACCAATGACGATCGCAGTCAGCGTCACCATCAAAGTCCCGATATGTCGTCGAATCGCGATCGAGCTAATACTAAACCCCCGCGATTGAGAAGACTGCATAGTCATAATGCTTTATCCCTTCGATAAAATGCTCAACCGAACGGGCGCACCCGCTTCTAACTTGCCACTACTGCGAACGACGATCGTTTCTCCCGCATTCACACCCGATAAAATTTCGACTTGTCCATTTGCCCGATTACCAAGCTGCACTTGTCGGGGGCTAACTGTCGCTTGTTCACCAGATTTGCTCACGACATAAACCGTACCGGACTTCGGAGCCTCTTGAGCTTGTTGCGGTCTTTGTCCAGGTCGCTGTCCGATCTGGGTCGCTCCTTCGGGAACCACGACGCGCTGAGATTGTCCGCCTTGAAAACTGACTCGCGCTAGCAATCCGCTGCCAATTCTGCCGTTTGGATTTGGAATCGTGACTTCGATCGGGATCAATCTCGCTCGTGTTTCTGCTGCTGGAGCAATTCGCGTCACGGTTCCCGCGATCATTTGATTTGGAAGTGCATCTAAGCGGACTTGTGCTCTCTGCCCGACTCGAATCGTGGCAAATTCTCGCTCTGACACTTGCACCTGAACTTTCACCTGATTGAAGTCACCGATGCGTAAAACTTCCGTTCCCGCTTGTGCTAAATTTCCCGGTTCCGTCGGACGCGCTAAAACGGCTCCATTGACTGGCGAAGTTAACACACTAAAAGACTGTCTTTCTCGCTCTTGATTGACGATCGCTTGTTGTGCCGTAATTCGTCTCGCGGCGGCAGTGACTGCTTGCTGCCGATTCGCAACCTGTTTTTCTGCCGATCGTAATGCTTGTTCTGCTGTTCCGGCTGCTGTTCTCGCGGTTTCCGCTTGTTGCGCTGAAGTTGCACCCTGACGGAACAGAATCGCTTGCCGCTCCGCATCCGATCGCGCTTGTTGCAATTCTAATCTTGCCCGTTCTACCTGAGTTCGAGCATCCTCCACTTCCGCTTGTAAACTTGCAACTTCTGATTCTCGTGCCGCCACTTCTGCTTCTGCTTGTGCAACAGACGAATTTGCGATCGTGCCATCTAATCGAGCTAACGTTTGACCCGCCTGCACTGGATCACCCACATTTACGCTAATGTCCGTAATTCTGCCTTCGGCTTGCGATCGCAGTGAGATTTCTCGAAACGGTCGGGTTGTTCCGGTATAGGTCTGCTCTTCGTTCAAGCTTCCGAGTTCGACGACTGTGGTATCAACTGCGGCTGCATTACCTTGCTGATTTTGGGGATTGGGCTGCTGTTGGGCATCCCCTGCTGGAATCAAATTGCACCCACCCAGAAGGAATACTCCGGCGAGTCCGAGTTGACTGAGCGTTAAGCGGACAGGAATCGGGAGTCGCATCATGACGAATCAACGGTTGGCACAGATTGGTCTTCACAGTATTTAATATTTTGTGTTCTAACTGTATCGATCCAAAGGCTGAACTTGCGTCGTGTCACAAGATAGAACCTCGATCGCTATTTCTCCCAAAAGAGTGACGAATTCCAAAGGCAGATTGCAAGAATCGAGAGAGGTGTGAGGGATTTGTTGCAATTCTTGAAGAGGATGAAAGATCATGGCAGATTCAGTTCGGACAGTGGATGTTGATACGACGATCGCAGCATTGCAGCAGGGGTTGACCTCGATTCCGGTTGAGCAAGCGATCGCAGTGATTGAAAGCTGGCAGCAACAGCTTCAAGGCACCGATTTGGCAGAAGATCTAGGCGATTTGAAAGCAGCATTGACTCAAGGAGATGCGAGTGCAATTTCGCAGATCTTGACAGATCTGGGTGAAGACACCTCAGAAGCCGCAGCGGATGCGACTGGAGATGTTGCAGTGAAGGTTGAACAGTTGGGCGAGTTGTTATCGCAAGCAGGTCAATCGATCGCGTAGATTGTGGAATTTGGTAGAGGGCAAGTCACTGCTCTGGGGTTTGGTGAGATGCTTTGAGTTCGTCGATCGAAGACCTGACGCACCAGCAGATCAATAACTGCCCCTCTACCTCTAAGAGGACGTTTGAAAAGTATCGTTCACTGCATCACCCGCCCCTCGAATGGAATTCGGGGCTAACCGTGCGAAGTCCACTGAAGGGGACTAAAAGCCAGTTGAAATGGGGTCTTCAGTCCTTTTCAAAGGACTTCGCACCGATAGCCCCGAATTCCATTCCGGGGCGAATCAGAACGCAGCGAAGAAACCTTTTATACTTTTCAAACACTCCTAAACAAACATTTAGAAAATCGCTTCACATGAATACTTCTCGAAAAATTCGGTATGCGGTTGTTGGTCTTGGCTGGATTGCCCAAGCGACCGTTCTTCCAGGCTTCAAAAACATTCGCGAAAATTCTGAAATTACCGCTCTGGTTTCCAATGATCCAGAGAAGTTAGAAAAGCTATCGAAACAGTATGGAATTCAAAATACATACAGCTACGATGAGTATGATGATTGCTTAAATAGCGGCGAAATTGACGCGGTTTATATCGCTCTACCAAATCACTTGCACAAAGAATACACAATTCGAGCAGCAGAAGCCGGAATTCATGTGCTGTGTGAAAAGCCAATGGCAGTAACCGCACAAGAATGTCAAGAAATGATCCGCTCGTGCAATGAAAACGCGGTCAAGCTGATGATCGCTTATCGATTGCACTTTGAAGAAGCGAACTTACAAGCGATCGACATTCTCAAATCCGGTCAAATCGGTGAACCGCGCATCTTTAATTCAGTTTTCACTCAACAAGTAAAACCGGGCGATATTCGTTTACAAACTGCGCTCGGTGGTGGAACGATCGCCGATATTGGAATTTACTGCATTAATGCTGCTCGGTATCTCTTCCAGGACGAACCGATCGAGGTTTTCGCCACCAGTGCCACCAATGGAGAAGATCGCTTCAAAGAAGTCGCTGAGATGACGACTGCGATTCTAAGATTCCCAGGCGATCGATTAGCAACATTCACAACCAGTTTCGGGGCGGCTCCAGTTTCGACCTATCAAGTGGTTGGAACAAAAGGCGATATAAGGCTCGATTCTGCTTATGCAACTGAGGGCGAGATCAAGCATCAATTGACGATCGATGGTGAAACTCAAGAGCGATCGTTTTCTGATGTCGATCAGTTCTCGGCTGAATTGGTGTACTTCTCGAATTGTATTTTGGAAGATCGACCTCCTGAACCTTCGGGAATGGAAGGCTTAAATGATGTGCGAATTATTCAAGCGCTGGAGCAATCGATCAAGAATAAGCAGTTTGTACCCGTTGCGGATCTCGATCGACATGCGCGTCCAAGTATGGAACAAGTGATGCGTTTACCTGCGGTGGAAGCTCCAGAGTTAGTGAATGCAAGCGATCCTTCTGGAAAGGGTTAGGAGAGAGTTTCGAGATTAGAGAGTTAGGAGATTTTGGTTTACTGCATAGCCCGCCCCGGAATGGAATTCGGGGCTAACAGAACGAAGTCCACTGAAGGGGACTAAAGGAGTAAAGTATAGTTCTTTCAGTCAGTTTCAACTGACTGAAAGAACTAGCCCCGAATTTCATTCCGGGGCGGGTGAATGCAACGAACGATAAACTTGAAACACTCCCAATAAGCTGAATCCACTCTACAAATTAAATAAATACAGGAGAAATCAATGATACGAAAACTAGGCTTATGGCTAATTTGGCTGGGGTTTATTGTTTATGTCGTTTGGTTTGCTCCACCTCTCAACATCAAATTGTTGTACTTCCTAAACCCTGTAGCGCTCTCTGCCTTTAGCATGGTCGGAATCTGGCTCTTAATTTATAGCTGTCTTATCTTTGCAGATGGCAGAATGCAGCAAATTCCAGCTTGGGGCTTTATGTTAGCCTCGATCGCATCCGGTACAGTTGGCTTAATTCCCTACCTTGCTCTGCGAGAACCCAATGATCAATTCTCCGGTGAGAAAGATCCTTGGTTAGCCCTGCTCGATTCAAAAGCAACCGGAATTGTCCTCACAATTAGTACTGTCGTTTTCTTACTATTTGCGATCGTCTTCGGAGATTGGAGTCTGTTCGTTCAATCTTTCCAAACCGACAAATTCATTCACGGCATGTCGCTTGCATTAGTTTTATTTGCGCTGTTGTTTCCTTATCCCACTCTATTAAGTGACGATATGGCGCGACGTGGATTAATCAAAGAATCGCAATTCTTCTGGATCGTTGCGCTCATTCCGCTGTTTGGTCCGCTGGCTTATCTCTGTCTACGTCCAAACATTCCTACACTGAAGTAATTCGCTTGATAGATTAATTTTCCGCAGCAATTCTTCTACAATCCGCAAAGCTTCTTTGATTAGAGTTATGCAGGATTTTAGTCAACTGCTGAAGGATAATATCGATCGCATTAAAACCGATTGGGCGGATGCGGTGGCAAACGATCGACAAATTCGCAGTGCAGATACACTACCCAGAACCGCGATCGAAGACCATATTGATGATGTGTTGATCGCGATGGCGCTCTGTCTGTCGCAAACTGAAGCAGATGACAATAAAGCGATCGTCGAAGGTAGTATTTCTCACGGTGTTTTACGAGCGAATCAAGGTTTTGATCCAAGCGAAATCGCTCTAGAGTATCATTTGCTGCGTAAAACGATCTTTGATTGCATTCGTGCTGAATTACTAGGCGGTACTCCTGAAGAAATATTTCGTGCGCTCACTGTGATCGATTCTGTGATCGATTTAGCGGTATCCCAATGTTTCAAAAGCTATGTGGCTGAACGATTAAACGAATTAGAACAAGTCCGAAATCAGTTAGGGGTTACCGTCTCAGAATTGAAACGGTTGGCGCGTACCAGTGAAGATAACCTTTCGATTCTCGCGCATGAACTCAAAACACCGCTCACTTCAATTATTGGATACGCGGATTTATTCTTGAGACAGTCTCGACGAGAAGAGCGTGATTCTGTTTCTAGTTTGGAACATATTGAAAAGGTGTTGCGCGGCGGGCGGCGATTGTTGCATTTGATCAATGATGCACTGGAACTATCGCGCTACGAAGCCGGAAAGATGCACATCATTCCAGAGGCGATCGACCTTCCAGCACTGATCCAAGTTGTGATTGATGAGATGCAGCCGTTAGTCAACGATCGCAATTTGCAACTGATCACCGACCTCGAACAAGCACCCCAAGAAGTGATTACTGATCCATTTCGCCTACAGCAAGTGATTACGAATTTAGTCAGTAATGCAGTTCGCTACACAGAATCGGGCAGTGTAACGATCGCTTGTCGCAGCCTGGCTAACGATCGTTGGTTAATCTCAGTAACTGATACTGGAATCGGCATTGATCCTCAAGATCAGCTCCGTCTATTTGCGCCGTTTGAGCGCGTTGGAACGATGAAATCGCCGGATAGTACGGGACTGGGACTCGCGATCGTGGCTCGATTAGTCGAACTCTTACAAGGTAATATCTATCTCGCATCCCAACCGAAAGAAGGCTCAACCTTCACAGCGATTTTTCCACGAGAATTTCAGGAAGGCTAAAGTGTGTTTTAAAGTCAACCCATTGCTTTAACCGTTTCCTTGAACAATGTGTTTCACGGTGGTTAATGTCTCTAATCCAATCAATCCGCGTCGATGCCCTTTCTGATTGGACATCCCTAGAAAAATTGCATCTCCCCGCTTTGGATTGCGATAAAACCGAGGCGACGCATTGATATAAGTTGAAGCACTATTGACTCCGATCGCGAATTGTCGAGCTTCCTGATAAGACTCACTCACCAAACAATCCGCATGACCGCTACTGTAATGATTGATCCACTCGATCGCGCTAGTTAAACCATCCACCACGCGGAAACTGACAATACGATCGAGATAAGCCTGACTCCATTCCGAATCCTCAACCACACGAACGCCCGGAAATTCAGCAGCTAAAGCAATATCCCCTCGAATCTGGAATCCTTTTTCTCGCAAACTATCCCAGAGCATGACCAGTGAAGCAGGATTCTGCTGTCGATGAATCAGAACTTTCTCGATCGCGTTGACCGGATCGGGTTCGGTTTCATGACTATCCACAATCATCGACCGCGCCATGTCCAAATTTCCCGATGGCGACCAATAAAGATAACAATTTCCCATCGCCGATCGTAGAACGGGAGCCGTCGCCTGTCTCACCACTTGCTGAACTAAACTCGGTCGCCCGTAAGGAATCACTAAATTCAAATACCGATCTTGAATAATCAAATCTCGAATCGGTGTCGCTTCTGCGGGAAGCAGTTGAACGCTTTCGATCGGAAACCCTTCATCTTCGAGCGCTTGCTGTAATGTTTCCGCGATCGCGATATTCGAGTGAGTCGCCTCATTCCCACCTTTGAGAATCAGACAGTTTGCTGACTTGATACACAATCCAGCCGCGATCGCGCTCAACTCTGGAAATCCTTCGTAAATCAGCGCAATCACACCCAGCGGCATCAACTGAGAATACGTCTGAGCGCGATCGGTTTGAAAATTCGCAGGCATCACGCGCCCGATCGGATCGGGTAACTCGCTCAACCGATTGAGAATCTGAACCACATTCTGAAGCCGTTCCGGGGTCAACTTCAGCCATTCCAGCAGCAACTCGGAAATTGCCATCTCCCGACTGATTTCGAGATCGAGCGTATTCGCTTCTAGAATCTCATTTTGCCGACGACACAACGCCTGTGCCATCGCCTGAACCACACGACTCCGATCGACTCCACTCGTTGCCGCCAACGTCAGCGAAGTCATCTGAGCCGATCGCAGGGCTGAAATCGGGTCGAATGCCCCTATGTCCGTCGTCATGAACTACCGCCGATAAGCTAACCACACCATGAGCGCTGGCAGCACGGCTAACACCAATGCCACGATCGCCCACAACATAATATTGGCACCGGACGGCGAATGGAGCGCAACAGGAAGCCAAATACTCAACAGAACCAGCAAAATACCGAGTGCCAGCGGGAGATAACTATCGCCCAGTCCCGGCTGCACGACGTTCCACTGGTGTCCCGTCCAGCGCCACGATCGCTTATACGGATACGTGGTGGCGAGTTGTTCGATCACACAGCCGTTTTCTTCGACCACGAAAATCTGTTGGCAGCGATTACAGCCAAACGCTTCAGTGAGCGCGATCGGGATTAGGCGACCGCGACGACGGCACGGACAAGGATAATCCGTCCCTAAATCTATCTTGTGATGCTTCTGGGTATGCACAAGTCGGGTGAGAGCTTATTAAATGGAGGTTGATATCGTTGCGGCGGGATAAATTCCACTGCACCCAGGTCGCATTAAAATTAAATTTCTAACGCGACTATGTTAGGAATTCTATCACTCTCGTTTTGGAGACTCCGCCCCCTTAAGAATCAGTTGTGATTTACTTGTAACATTTGGACACATCGAGTGTGAGTTATGGCAAAAAAACCGCCGAAGCCGATCGATCAAGATCGCGTCGTCTATTCCGAGTTTGGCAATCCCGAAGTGTTTGAAAGAGCTGTTCCCGACCTGCCACCAAATCAGCAGAATTTGAGAATTCAAGTCTCTCGCAAAGGGCGCGGTGGCAAAACGGTTTCGATCGTTTCTGGATTTCAGGGTAAGCCTGAGACCCTGAGCGATTTGGCGAAGAAACTAAAGGCGCAGTGTGGAACCGGGGGCGCGGTGAAAGAAGACGCGATCGAGATCCAAGGCGATCACGCTCAAAAACTGCTGCAAATTCTCACAGGATTGGGCTACAAAGCAAAAATCAGCGGCGGTTGAAGCTCAACACGATGAAAGATTGGCGTACCGTCGCTGAACTTCTGATGGGTCAGCAACCTCAAAAAAAAGTTCGATCGCTTCTGCAAGATTCTGGTTGGCTTCTTCGATCGTATTCCCTTGACTAGCGATATCTAGTTCGGGACAGAGTGAGACATACCCATCGCCCTCACGTTCAATAATGGCAGTGAATTGCTGTGTTGTAAGGTTCATAGCTAATTTGCGATCGCAGATTTCAACATCTTAACCGAGGGAGATCGATCGCCCTTTCCTTCTGCTTCGATCGCGCTCCACTTCGCGCTAGGATACGTAAGCTACATTGAATCCCATCGCCATGCAAGCCCGTAGAATCTCTCGCGAACTCGCACTGCTGAGCATCAGTCAACTCCCTTCAGACCTCGAAAAAGTCAACCAGCAAAAACTCCAAGATCTCGTTCTCGCTTCGATTCGCACCCTTACCACCGAAGCCCGCGACACGCTCGAAACCGCTGCGGCTGAACTGCAACGCGGTGATGCTCAACTGTTAAAGAGTCAAACTCGCGCCGCCAATCTTGAAGCCGCTCGATCGATGGTGCAAGAAGCCGTCAACCTCGCTCAATCCGCGATCAATCGACTCGGAGGCGCGATCGACCTTCCCGAATTCATTCAACTCGCAAACCAAGCTGAAGTTCGTGCCTACGCGATGGAAATTATTACGCGGCTTCAGGTCGAACGGGCAACGGTCGATCAGTTGCTGAATGGAATTCTGGTCGATTGGAACGTCGATCGATTAGCCGCAATCGATCGCGACATTCTCCGTATCGCTACGACTGAAATGATGTTTCTTGGCGTTCCCACAAGTGTTGCCATTAACGAAGCTGTAGAACTCGCGAAACGGTACAGCAACGAAGACGGCTACAAGTTTATTAATGGAATCTTGCGCCGTGTCACCGAAGCGATTCATGTGAAGTCTTAATTTCCATTAAAGTGAAAGTAGGCGTTCTGGATTTTGGGTTATGACGTTTAATTGGTTCAATCGGTTTAACAAAGAAGAAGAAAATCAGCCTGAACCGGCTCCAGCGGCAGAAACGCCCGTGGAGGAAACGCCTGCTGAAGAGACACCTTCGAAAGAAGATGCGCGGATTGCCAATGCAAGAGCGATCGTAGAAGCCTTTCGCCGCAAACAGCGAGAACAAGCCGAACAAGCACCAGAAACGCCTGAAGTCGTTGAAGAAGAGGCTCTAGAACCTGTAGAAGCGATCGTTGCCGAATCCGAACCGGTAGAAGCTCCAGAAGTCGTCGAATCTTCCGAAACCGTTTCCGAAGCTGTCGAACCTGAAATCGAGCAAGCTGAACCCGAATCGACAGAAGAAGTGGCTCTTGCCCTTCCGTTTTGGGCGCAATCTCAAGCGGATACCCAAGCTCGACTCGAACGCCTTAGAGCAACTGCTATTGAAGAACCGACCGAACCTGAACCAGTTGTCGAAGCACCGAAACTAGAACCCGCATTTACGATCGATGAAGGTTTCCTCTGGTCTGCGGATGTTCTTTCTGCGATGGGAAGACGGGCGGAAGATGTGTCGATCGAAGAAATCACCTGGCTCAAACGCCTACGGCAAGGACTCGATAAAACTCGCCGCAGTTTAGTTAATCAACTCAAAGCCATCGTCGGTCAAGGTCCGCTGAATCAAGATGCCGTTTATGAGATTGAATCGCTATTGCTTCAAGCGGATGCGGGTGTAGAAGCGACCGACAAAATTATCGAGGCATTGCAGGCGAAATTAAGACAGGAAACATTGCCGCCGGATCAAGCGATCGCATACCTAAAACAAATCTTGCGTGATCTCCTAGATCAACCGCTACAGGGTTCACATAGTGCATTCTTCGCGCCTGAAAAAGACACCTTAAACATTTGGCTGATGACGGGGGTGAATGGAGCGGGGAAAACAACGACGCTCGGTAAACTTGCCCACATTGCGACCAAATCTGGCTACAAATGCTTGATTGGAGCGGCTGATACTTTTCGGGCGGCAGCGGTTGAGCAAGTCAAAGTTTGGGGACAAAGAAGCAACGTCGAAGTCATTGCAAATCCAGGACAGAATACTGATCCGGCTGCGGTTGTCTTTGATGCAATTAGTGCGGCTCAGTCTCGTGGAACTGAATTACTGCTGATTGATACGGCTGGGCGGCTTCAGAACAAGAAGAATCTGATGGATGAACTCAGCAAAGTTCGTCGCATTATCGATAAAAAAGCGGGAGATGCCAAAGTCGAATCCTTGCTTGTTCTCGATGCAACACTGGGACAAAACGGATTAAAACAAGCGGAAGTGTTCGCGCAAGCGGCTCAACTGAGTGGTGTAGTGCTGACGAAACTGGATGGAACGGCAAAAGGTGGAATCGCGCTTGCAGTCGTCGAACAGCTTGGATTACCGATTCGCTTTATCGGTGCGGGAGAAGGGATTGAGGATTTGCGTCCATTCTCTAGTTATGAATTTGTTGAAGCGTTGATTAGCGGTTAGGGTTAGTTTTGAAGGCGCGATCGTGGTTTTATCGCCCGTTCGATGAATGAACCTAGAATTCATCGTTCTATCGAAAAATCCGGGTAGAGACGCGATTAATCGCGTCTCTACGTCGTTGGGTAAACGCAGAATCTGTCGCATTCATGAATCGGTGTGATTCATTCTCGATCGCGAAATTCCATCACCCCAAAATGGCTTCAATTCCCAATCCCGTTCCGAGCAGAAACAACAACCCCAACAATCCCGCTAACGGTTGACGATCGATTCCCGTTCCCCATTCTGGTGCAGTCTCTTCGTATTGCAGAATTTCTGCTGCATCCAAACTCGCAATCATCCACACCCAACCCGCGTGGAGTCCCCAAGCCAGTCCAATATTATTGCGATCCTGCACAAACGCCAAACACAACACCACACCCATCAGCGTCAATCCAGGCAATTGTGGAATCTTTTCTTTGCCTTCCCAAATCAAATGAAGCACGGCAAAAATCACGCTCGATACGATCGCACTTGTCCAAAAATCTGCTTCAAACTGTCCAAAGAAGAACCCACGAAACACCAGTTCTTCAGTCAATCCGATCCAGATTCCAAGTAAAAGTGTTGGTAAACTTGCCGCCAACCATTTTCGCCAGTTTTCGGATCTCCAATGAATCCAACCGAACGCCGTTTGTATCCCGAATAAAATCAGAATTCCAACAACTCCGATCCCTAATCCGATTCCGGCTGAAGCAAAAAGATTCGAGTTCAAATGAATTCCAAAGGTCGAAAATGGAAGGCTTTTGAGACGAGCAACGCCCCATAAAATGAACGGAGCGATCGCATAAAGAGAAGCCACGAGCGGCAATTTTTGCTGTAACTCTAGCGGATTAAACGGCTTCCATTTTACCCAAAACGCGATTGGAATTGCGATCGGCAACCACGCTAAACCCCACACCAAAAAAAAGAATCCTATCTGAACAAATGCAGGCGTTTGTGAGAAAGCGTTAACAAACTGAACTGCATTGATCACGATAGGAAACTGATTCATGAAAGCAGTTGCGATCATTCGTTCTCTTCTACTTCGACTGCACCATTTTTACTGGCTTTGTCGCCGGAGAGTTGCACCAAATGAATGTGCTTATAACCGAGTTTAATTTCAAACTCATCGCCAGGTTTTAGACCCATTGCTTTGGTGTAAGCCGCACCGATCACGATTTGCCCATTTTGATGGACACTCACTCGATAAGTTGGTTCACGTCCGCGACCGTCCTTGGTGCCTTCGGGATCGAGAGGAAGCCCTTTCGCCACCAGCAAGGCATCATAAAACTCGGTCAAATTGACGCGAGTTTGGTTGTTTTTCGTAACGGTGTAATAGCCACATCGCTTTGCCGTTTCTCGACGCGGTAGATGTGACAGTTCTTTTACTTTTTGAAGTAATGCCTTCCCGGTTAAAGGGGCGGTTGCAGGTTCACTCATCTGCTACAGAATATCCCTACGATTTCTGAAATGGGTATTAGCGTCAATCTTTAATGTTTGACTTAATAAAATATATCCTTAAACGCTTGTTTTTGCACACTGACTTTATTCAGTTCGTCTTAACATTAATCTTTCTGATTAAATCTTACAGTTCATCAATGAAAGGCTGCTCGATCGCAATTTCACAACGCGCAATCCTGCTTTGTCAATGTCAGAAAACAACAAAACTGATCAAGCCGTAAATGGTTTCGATCGAATTCTGGACATTCAGCGGTAAAGCGCAATGTTAAACTAAAGGGCAGTCGATGTAGCTCTTTTTGGGTGATGGTTCATGCAGGTCGTATTTAAGATTGTTCGGCAAACTGAAAATGCTGCGCCACGAGTCGAATCGTATTCGCTAGAGGTGGAACCCAGCAATACAATTCTCGACTGCCTCAACCAGATTAAATGGGAGCAAGATGGGTCGCTGGCATATCGGAAAAATTGCCGAAATACGATTTGTGGAAGCTGCTCGATGCGAATTAATGGTCGATCGGCGCTTGCGTGTAAAGAGAATGTGGGGAGCGAAGTCGCGCGATTTGCCCCGGATGCAGAAGTGCCAGAAATGACGATCGCACCGCTCGGAAATATGCCCGTGATCAAAGATTTGGTTGTGGATATGTCGAGCTTCTGGGCGAATCTGAACGCAGTTGATCCGTATGTAAGTACGGCATCGCGACAAGTGCCAGAACGTGAATTTCTCCAGTCTCCAGAAGAGCGCGACAAGTTGAATCAGACCGGAAACTGTATCATGTGCGGTGCGTGTTATTCGGAATGTAACGCCCGCGAAGTTAATCCGGAGTTTGTGGGACCTCATGCGCTGGCGAAAGCCTACCGAATGGTGACGGATTCGCGGGATGATTCAACGGTCGATCGATTAGAAAAATATAACGAGGGAACGAGTGGAGTCTGGGGCTGTACTCGTTGCTATTACTGCAATTCGGTCTGTCCGATGGAAGTCGCACCGATGGATCAAATCGGCAAGATTAAGAATGAGATTTTGCATAGTGAAATCGTCGATGAAAGTCGATCGATTCGTCACCGTAGAACTTTGATTAATCTTGTGAAACAAGGCGGCTGGATCGATGAAAGACAGTTCGGCTTAAAAGTGGTGGCGAACAATTTCAGAGATTTACAAGGCTTATTTAGTCTTGCCCCACTGGGAATTCGCATGATTCAGCGGGGCAAATTTCCGCTCTCGTTTGAGAAATCGCAAGGAACGGATACGATACGATCGCTGATCGAATCCGTCCAAGCTTTTGAAGCCCAATCAAAATAATAGAACTTATGACTGCTGAAACTCCTAAACCTGAAACTCAAGAGCCTGACGAGAAGCAACCTGCTTTTGGTTGGACACCGTATGCTGAAGTGATCAATGGACGATTCGCCATGATTGGATTTGTGGCTTTGTTGATTTTACAGTTAGTCACTCGCCAAGATTTCTTTACTTGGCTTGGATTCTAATCGATCGAATAATTCTAACGATGCAGAACCTGGAGTGAATCCCGATTCAGCATCGTCTTTTACTTCCAATTTCGCCAATCGGTATTCAAAATCGAAGTTCCTGGAAATGCTGTAGGGTTTTTATTGACATTCAGTCGCTGTTGGAGTTTCTCTAAGTTGGGACTGGGTAATGGTAGATTTTCCACAAGTTGAAATGGAGCAATTCCGGTTTCGAGGGAAAACGCCGCAGTTGTACCCGCAGCCGCGCCCGCAGACCATTCGATCGAGTGAACCCGATAACCTGCTGCTGCAATATGACTCATCGCCAAACTTTTTCCGGTGATGATTAGATTGTCGATTTTCTGCGGGATCATAGCTCGGAGTGGAATCTGGAACGGATAGGTATCATCGGCTCCTTGTCGTTCTCCCGGACGTTCTTGATTTCCGGGCTTTTCGGGGGGCGATTCGACCATGCAGGGATGGAAATCAAGCGGGTAATGTCCGATCGCGACACTATCAGGATAAATGTGCGATCGACCTAAAGTTTTTACAGTTTTCGGATCAACGCGATCGCGAATCACATCGATCGTTCGCAAACCCGCGATCGAGGTTGCAATGTTTCGGAAGGTTCGCTCTCCCAGATTCTGATAGTACTCCTGACTAAAATCTTTTCGAGAGGCAGTCACTTCATCGATGAAAAAGCCTTCGGGATAGCCGTAAGCAGGTCGCCCAATAATTCGACGCGATTCGCGCATATAAGGGTACTTGGACAATCCATGCACCGTACCCATCGGAGAATCTAGCCCGGAAAGATATTGCAGATTCGGAAAGGGTTTCTTGATCGGCTGTTTCGCGTCGGTTGTCCCAGAATGGAACCAGTAAAAGAACCCAAGAGCTTGTTCCTCGCCGCCTCGTAGTCCACTGACTCGGAAGCCACCCATCCAACCATTCGGATCAAGCTGTCCAGTCGCTCTAAGTTGATCCCGCGACAAGAGATAGTTATCCGCGCTTGTTCCCGGTGCGTAATCGTTGCCCCAGTTCCAGTTTTGCATCGAGATATCGCCAGGGTTTATCGATCGACTTCCCGCCCCCGGAACCGCACTCCGAATTCGACGATAGGTAAACACCAACTCAGGCGCGTCCGCGTATCGCTTGTCATTGAAACTATAAGACTGGGCATACCGCGAATAAAACTCCGGTGGTGTTGCAGGTTGCGGAGTCGCTGTTGCTGCCATCGCGAACGTGTATGTATAGCCTTGAGGACAATAAGGATAATCGGTTTCGCTGGATGAAGAAGGGTTGCGATACGATCGAGCATCTAGCCCCAATTGATACGGAACATCCGTCAGCGCGACCAGTTCCCCGGTTTCTGTTGCTTCAATGACGTACCACTTTCCAGAAGCAGGCGGCACGAATTGAATGATTTTCTTTTGAAATAGGGGTGAATTTTGTTCGGTATAACTATCGGTAATTGTTTGTGATAACGGATAGGTATTAAGGGGTGGCGCGTTCGGGGCGGGACGGTGTTTAATGGCGCGAATCGATTGAATTTGAGTGCCCGAAGTTGCGACTGATTTTGCGACAGTATTCGGGAAAAAATAGAGTTTCCCTTTTCCTTCTTTTTCTGCCTCTCGTAGCATCGTTTGTAATAATTCATGACCTTCTTTTGGCATGAAACAGACAAGACTTACCCAACAGGCACCCGGATTTTTTCCTTCGTTTTGGGATAAAATTCGCTGGCGAAAATCGGTGTAGCCGCGTGGAAAAAATGAGCGCGATCGCTGCGTTGGTTTTTCATCAAGGGCTGAAGTTCCCTGAGAGGAAACCTGTCCGCCGATCCAATCAGTAATCTCGGTCATACAGACCGTACGACCCGCTTTGAGGGATTCATAAGCGGCAGCAACTCCCGCCGTTCCCGCCCCGACAATCATGATTTCGCAGTTGACTTGTTGATCAATCGATCGAGGAGTTTGGGCATAAATGGGCGGGATTGGAAGTAGAAAAATCAAGCCTAGTCCCATTCCAAACCGCAAGAAAAATTTCAGCATTAAACGAATCTCACGTCACTAAATTGTGCAAAGAACATCTGTATTTTTTTGCAGAATGTACAGATTAAATGAAGAGTCAATGCACCTAATTGTTGCAATTTTAGATATTCTGTTGGAAACGTAAAATATACGTTCACTCAGAAATATGCAAAAATCTTGCTCATGAAATTTACTGCTTTATCTAGTTTTCTTTTTGCATTTTGTATCCAAATTCCGGCTTTTGCACAACCGAGAGACTTAAGTGTAAGAGTCGATCGCTGGTTGTCGATTCAACAAGTGTCGGGAACGGTGAGCTACGATCGTTCGTCTATTTCGAGAGCGGCTCGTGTGGGCGATCGATTAGAAGTAGTGGGCGATGGAATTACCACAGGGACTCAATCTGGAGCAAATTTGCTTTTGGATACTGGGGTTGGTGTGCTTAACGTTCTTGAATATACCAGCCTGAGAGTGCAGCGATTAGACACGGCACCGGATAACGGCAGAATCACGCATCTCGATGTCACACGCGGACAAGTGCGGTTGAAGTTACGTCGCTTTACCAGTCCGAATTCTGAATTGAGAATCCGGACTCCTGCGGGATTCAGTGGGATACGAGGAACAGAATTTGGGGTTGTGGTGCAGCCGAATGGCAAAACCGCGATCGCAACGCTTGAAGGCGCAGTCGTGACCGAGGCTCAGGGGGTTCAAGTCGAAGTTCCAGCAGGATTTCAAAACTTTACGATTCCCGGACAGCCTCCGAGGGCAGCGGTGCCCCTTCGAGATGATCCCGGATTGACCGCAGAGTTTGCGAAATTACTCGATCGAGGCATTCGGAAAGTTCAGCTTGTCGGGGCGGTTGATCCGGTGAATGTCGTAACGGTGAATGGGGTACAGCAGAGTGTCGATGAGAACGGGACGTTTCGGAGTTCGGTCGTTTTTGCTTCGTCGTTTTTGAGGGTTCGCGTCGTGGTCACAACTCCATTGGGAAAATCTCAAACGTATGAACTGGCGCTTCGGTAGAGCAGGATGGCGCTTGATCCCAGGCGCGATCGCGACAATTCTGATGGCGAGTTTGCTTCATGTTGATGCGCTCAAACCGTTTGAGCAGATCGGTTATTCGGCTCTGTTTCGACTGCGTGGAGCGCGACAATGGGACAGTCGGTTAGTCCTTGTCAAGATTGATGATGACAGTATTAAACAGATTGGACGATTTCCCTGGAAGCGAAAGGAATACGTCGGATTGATCGATCGCTTAACTCGCGCTAATGCCAGTGTGATTGCGATCGATTTATTGTTTTCGGAACCAACTCCTGATGATGAGGCGCTTGCGAAAGTGATCGAGCAATCGAATCGAGTAGTTTTAGCAATGGGTGATGGCGAGAGTAATCCGCTACTTCCGGTTCCCAGGCTGAAAACTGCGGCGGTCGGCACTGGACATATTCGAGTTCAGCCAGACGAAGATGGAATTACGCGATCAGTTGAACCGGATGCGAACGGGGTGTTGTCGTTTGGGGTGGCGGCGACGATGACCTACTCGGTGTTTCGAGAAGCGATTACTTCGCCGGATTTGAGTCAGCGACTGTGGCTAAATTGGGTTGGATCGGTCGATCGCATTCCTCAGTATTCCTTTAACAGCGTCGTTCGGGGGGAAGTGCCGGATCGGGTATTCCAAGACAAAATTGTGATTGTGGGGGTAACTGCATCCGCGATCGATGCGGCTCCGACTCCGTTTGATCAAGTTCCGCCTGCAAGTGGTGTACACGTTCAGGCAACGCTGACCGATAACTTGTTGCAGCGAAATTCGTTAACGCCGATCACAGGAGGAATGGACGTTCTGATTTTTGCGATCGGGGGTTTCGGTTTTAGTCTGTTGCTGAGTTTCTGGAGAACAGGGATTCAAATCGCGATCGCAGCCGTCGGAATTCTTAGCTGGGTTGGGATCAGTGTGGTCTTACTTAAAGCAAATTATCTTGCTCCAGTCGCGTTACCGATTGGACTCATGACCACGAATTCGATCACAATGATTCTAGTTGAGCGATCGAGAATTAATCGCACCTTACAACAACAAATCGGTCAACTTCAACAACGCTACGAATCGGAATTAGTGACGCAACCGATTTTAGAGCAGTCTTCTGATACTTCTCTTCAGCAAATCGCTCAATTAACCTCGCTAGCAGATCAACTCGGTCGATCGCAAGCGACTCAAGCCGCGATCGCTCGAAATTTACCGATCGGGCTAGTTGCTTGTGATTTAGAGGGGCGAGTTTGGTTTTGTAACCCGATCGCGGCTTCGGTGTTCAATCTTCAGGTTGGGAGTTTGCTAGAGTCGATTCTAGTTCCGAACTGGATTGGGATGAATGATTGGCGGCAAGTTTTGAGAGATCCGCATTCTGTATCGATCGAGAAACAGCGTCAGGAACAATGGTTTTGTTTTCAGATTGAGCCGCTAGAGGTGCGTGAGGATGGCATTCTGATTGTGCTAGAAGATATCACGCTGCGAAAAGCGATCGAACTCGATTTAGACGATCAAATTAACGAATTACATCAACTCAGTGAATTAAAAGACGAATTTTTAAGCACCGTTTCGCACGAACTAAGGACACCACTAACGAATATGAAAATGGCGATTCAGTTATTGAAGATTGCCAAAACTGATACACAGAAAGAATACTACTTAAGAATCCTCGATAATGAATGCAATCGCGAATCAGATCTAGTTAACACACTGCTCGATCTTCAGCGATTGGAATCAGGTCGGCAAGCTTTTGAGATGACCGCAATTTCCTTACACCGTTGGCTACCTGAACTGTTAGAACCCTTCGATCAACGAACAGAATCCCGACAGCAATCGTTCTCGATCGTGCTTGATCCGTCTTTGCCCTTGTTCTACAGCGATCGAGCCGCATTAGAGCGCATCTTAGTTGAACTCCTCAACAATGCTTGTAAGTACACACCTCCGAATGAGCAAATTGTTTTATCGGTCGATGCAGTCGGGGATCAGATCGAATTTAATGTGAAAAATTCGGGTGTTGAGATTTCGGAAGAGGCTCGATCGAGAATTTTTGAGCGCTTTTATCGAGTGCCGAATGCTGATCCCTGGAGACAGGGCGGATCAGGGTTAGGGCTTGCACTGGTGAAGAAACTGGTAGAATCGCTGCAAGGTACGATCGAAGTCACGAGCGCGAATCGCTGGACGATTTTTACAGTGAAGTTTCTAGTCCGAGCTGCCGAAAACCTATCAGCAGTTAGAGAAGATTAGGATGTCGATCGTCTTAGGATTTGAGGTAGTACTGGGTAAAGCGATGGGTGTTCCACAATCGGGATTTGTGATCTTTCTGGTGTTCGGCATTGTTTTAACGATCGCTGGAATTGCCGCAGGTGCATATATTCTCAAACCCAAAGATCAGCCGATCCGCTTTGATAAATGGGGCTTTGTCGTTGTCATTCCGATCGTCGTTCCAATCATTGCGGCTCTACTGTTTGAAGTGCTGTCTTACTATCGTGTGTTCTAATCGTCCGTCACTTTGCCGCGTAGTGCTTTGACTTGTCCGCGCTTGGTTTTGCTATCCAATCGTTTTTCTTGAGCGCCCCGACTTGGAATCGTCGGCTTGCGTTTTTTTGGAACAATCATCGCGCTTTGAATCAACTCTTTCAGCCGTTTTAAGGCTTCTTCGCGATTCTGTTCTTGTGTGCGGTGTGATTGCGCTTTGATGACAACAACACCCTCTTTAGTGATACGGTTGTCACTCAGTTCTAACAGTCGCGTTTTAATGCGATCGGGCAATGAAGAAGCCGCAATATCAAACCGCAAATGAATCGCGGTTGCAACTTTGTTTACGTTCTGTCCGCCTGCACCTTGAGAACGAACCGCACTGAGTTCGATCTCTGAATCTGGAAGGGCGATCGCTTTAGAAATCTGTAGCATGGTTCTGAGACTCGATTATTCTCTTTCAGCGTAATCTAAGTTTGCCTGAGCGTTCCTTCTCCACATATGGATTTTGATGCGTCGCAAGGCAGATCCTGTGAATCGTCGATCGTATTCTGCTTCTGAGAGTTCTGAGAGTTCTTGCAAAGTGGGTGCAATATTCCACGATCGCGGTTGAAAATCTTCGACATCGGTTTCTTGAGCAAATCGCTGATTCCACGGGCACACATCCTGACAGATATCGCAACCTGCCACCCAACCTTTGAGATCAATATCTGGCAATGTTTCTGAGCGATTCTCGATCGTATGATAAGCAATACACCGATTCGCATCAATCACAAACGGTTCAGTAATTGCATTCGTGGGACAGGCATCAATGCAGCGCGTACAGGTTCCGCAGTGTGGCGTATGAGGTTGATCAACAGCTAATTCTAAATTGGTTACAATCCCACCGAGAAACACCCAGGAGCCATACTCTCGTGTAATCACATTCCCATTCTTAGCAATCCATCCCAGTCCCGCTTGCTGTGCCCAGAACTTGTCTTGTACCGGAGCCGTATCTGCAAAGTAACGCGCCTGAACTCCGTCCCGTTCTAACCAGGTTGAAAATGCTTTGAGTTTTTTGTGCAGAATTCGGTGATAGTCACGTCCCCAACCATAGCGAGAAATTTTCGCATAGTCTTTTCCCTCTGGTCGTTGCTGCGAAGTGTAATAGTTCAGAGCAACACAAATGATTGATTTTGCACCTGGAACTAACTCGCGAATATCTTGGCGTTTGGGATTGTTCATCCAGTCCATATCGGCTTGAAATCCTCGATCGAGCCATTTCTGCAACGCTTCGATCGCTTGATATTGAGCCGGATTAGCGACCGAAGCAATTCCGACTTTATGGAAACCAAGCTCGATCGCTTTTTGCTTTATCTCTAATTCCATCGCTGCACCGACTCATCAAAAGGAGATTTTTTTAAGGATTAAGCTGCGATCGCACTTCTCCGATCGACAAACTCAACGCTTCCGCCACCTGCTCCACACTCAGACCCATGCTTAACAATCTCGACACCGCATCTAATCTAGTTTGTCGTTCTTGTTCTGCTCGTTGTCGCTCTTGTTCCGCCCGTTGTTGTTCTTGTTCTGCGCGTTGTTGTTCTTGAGCGAAACGCTCCTCGGATAACAGATAGCGTGTACTTGTCGCATCATACCAAGCTAATGCTTCTTGATTGACAGGCGCAGAAGCACAATGAAATCGCCCGATCCCTAATCCGATTTCTGGCATCCAAAGAGGTTCACCGATTTGTAGCTGATACACACCATTGATTAATTTGTAGACTTCAAACGGTTGGTGCTGATCGCGTCGCCAAAACTCAGGATTGTAGATGACATAGTACAAGACTCCTAGCCTTGCATAAATTTGCATTTTCTCATCGTACTCACCACCGTAAGTCTGAGACACAACTTCCAGCGTCAGAATCGGTGGAATGTAATTTTCCTCCCATGTCACATAGCTCGATCGACCTCTTCCCTGAAGACTCTGTTTCCGCCGCTCGACCCCTAGGCAAAGAAACGCATCGGGGACAATCGGGACTCTAGGATTTACGCCTGTCGTGTGGTAAACGCCCATATTGACTGCATAAAACCAATCGATTCGATCTTGCCAAATGACTTGCAAGAGAAATCGCAATAGATTTGGAATAAAATTCTGATTCTCGTTATCCACAGGAATATCATCTGAACAAGGAAGCTCAGCGATCGATGGCAAAATTGCACGATTGGGGTCAGCTTGAACCATAGCGGCATCATTAGAACTGATTTACCTACATTCTAAAAGATTTACAGGAAGATACGTCTTGAGGTCAGTAGGAGTCATCGCGTTCGGTTTAGTAGGCTGAGTTTAGATTTGGCAGAAACCTTATGCAAGCGATCGACGGAATTTCGCACCCAACTATTCTGCAATACTTTGAAACGCTGAACGTTGGCGAATTTGAGGCGACCAGTGAACTCTTTGCGATCGACGGTGCGATGCAACCTCCGTTTGAAAAACCAATCGAGGGACGCGACGCGATCGCGAACTATCTCAAGAAAGAAGCGATCGGCTTAATGGCACTGCCGCACGCTGGAGTGGTCACAGACTCAGAGTATCAAATCACTGGGCGAGTTCAAATGCCGATGTTTGGGGTCAATGTGACTTGGAATTTTACGCTGAACTCCAATGATCAAATTGCATTTGTCCGAATTAAATTGAATGCGTCGCCGCAAGAACTCGTCAAATTGCGTCAATAAAATTTGAAAAGAACGTGGTGAAGTTTGCCACGTTCTTTTTTGTGGTTAAGCGATCGAGGTCATCGTAATTCCCATCACACCCCAAGCGAGGAAGAACTCTCGATACAGTTCTTTCGCTGCCTCGGTCAGATCGCCATCTGGAGCAATTTCGCCGCCTGTGATGAACGTGCCGCGATCGCTTTCAAAGCACAATCGCTGGACTCCCGATTCATCGGTTTGAATCACTAATCTGCCATTTGCCAACACTTGCCCCGATCCACTCGACACCGAAAATCGCATCGTTTCTCTCAATGAACACCTTTACCATTATGCTGCTTTTGTTTTTCTCATTCGTTCAAAACTCAGCGCAGTCACCCCGATCGTCACAAGCAAAATTCCGACAATTTGAACCCAATCGAGCTTCGTGCGAATGATTAACGCCGCCAAAACTGCGGTTATCACAGGACCACTCGACGCAATAATCGAAGCCTGCGCCGCTCCCATGTATCGCACTCCAAAGTTATTCGCCAAATAGCCCACGAGGGTAAAGACTCCTAGAACCAAGCCACCCCCCAAAAATCCAATTCTCGCAGCAGGCAAGACCGAAACGCCCAGTGAAATCGGCAGTGATAAACTCACGCTCGATAACACCAGCACTGTCATAAACTGAATCACACTCACCGGAACCGGATGCGCCTTCCGAAATCCAAGCTGCATCAGAATCAGATACAGCGCGAAGGCAATTCCTGAGAATACTGCTGTGACCACACCACCCCCAATTTTTGCGGCTCCTAAACTGGGAATTGCGGTGAGAACGACCCCGATTAGAATCAAAGACATCACAGCGATTCTTAAACGAGTCGGTCGATCGTGAAATAACCACCAAGCTAAGGGAACCGTGATCAGCGGATACATGAAGAGAATTGTTACCGCTGCACCCGGACCGATTTGAGCGATCGCAATATAAATCAGCACTTGCGACAAAAAGAGAAACGCTCCACTGCCGATAATGTGCCACAAAGAACGACGATCGCGGCTCAGAATCAACCGCTGTAAATCCCGCCACGCTGAAGGATAAATCCAACCCGCAATCCCCATCATCAGCGGCACTACAATCAGCATTCGTAACCAGAGAACGAGGAGTGAATTGCCGATCGTCGGTTGAATCAATCCGCCTACCGAGAACAAACCGAATAGATTTACCCGTTGCCCGATCGTAATTCGCACAATCACGTTATGAATCGACAGTGCCAAAGTCGAAACCAGAATCAGCCACAGTCCGATTTTGGCTTTCGAGAATTTGGGTTCACGCACTTTGAGCGCGGTAAACTGCGGCGGCTTCGCCCCGCATAGTGCCCGCAATTCCTCGACCTCTTTTTGCAGTTGTGCCTTAGTTGCTTGCAGGTCTTGAATTTCCTGCAATTCCGCATCTCGGTTCGGTTGGCTTGGTAGAGGGGCATCACCCAGCGATCGATCCATGACAGTTCACCCTTGAATCGGCGGTTAAAAACTTCATAAAGTAGTGTTCCCCGTAAAGAACTGATGAACCCACTTTTTCGGGATTTGTCAGCGATGGCTTCGCCACGCAGAGCAAACGTGTTCCCTCGAATTCGCAAAATCGGATGTAGCATGGAAAAGCGACATTCTCGGATGCTTCTCTAACTTGTATGCGTGACTTTCTCAAACAAACTCTTGCTACGTTACTAGCTCTATTCATTTTTCTGGGTATCAGTGTGGGCGGGATGCTCTTGCTGCTGATTTCGCTTTCAATGCTGGCAGCTCGTGATTCGGGTCCTACGGTTCGAGATAAGTCTGTGTTGGTGTTCGATCTGGCGCAAACGATTACCGACGCGCCCGCGAGTGCAAGTACTCGTGATGTGCTCAACGATGCGATCGCGGGAGGTCGCCCGAATACGGTCAGTCTGCGATCGGTGTTAACCTCGATCGATGAAGCTGCGAAAGATAGTCGAATTGTCGGCATTTACCTCAAAGGCGGTAGTGGAAGTACAACCGGATACGCAACATTACGCGAAGTCCGTGAAGCCTTAGAGCGATTTAAAGGCAGCGGCAAGAAGATTTTTGCGTACGATGTGGAATGGCAAGAACGCGAATATTATTTGGCATCGATCGCAGATACGATCGCAGTCAATCCGATCGGTGGACTAGAAGCAAATGGCTTGAGTTCAGAAGGTCTGTTTTTCGCTCGTGCACTTCAGCGATTTGGTATCGGGGTTCAAGTCACACGAGTTGGAAAATACAAATCGGCGGTTGAGCCATTTTTGCAGAATCGCCGCAGTGCTGCCGATCGAGAACAAACCCGAAAGTTGCTCGGAGATATTTGGACAGATTTTCTCAGTACGACAAGTAAGGCAAGAAACATTCCCACAAAGCAATTACAGGCAATTGCTGATCGCTCTGGACAGTTAGAGCCAGACGAAGCGCTCAAAGAGAAATTAGTCGATCGCATTGCGTACTCGGATGAAATGGTTGCGGAGTTGAAGAAGCTCACCGGAGAAGATGAGGAAACTCAGTCATTTCGACAAATTAACTTGAGAACCTATTCACGAGTTGCAGAAGATAAAAACGAATCGAAATCAAGCAGAAATCAGATTGCGATTCTCTATGCCGAAGGTGAAATCGTTAATGGTCAAGGTGCTGCGGGACAGATTGGAGGCGATCGATTAGCAAGACAACTGCGCGATTTACGATTAGATGATGAGGTCAAAGCCGTTGTTCTAAGAGTGAATAGTCCTGGTGGTAGTGCAACTGCTTCCGATATTATTCAGCGCGAAGTGATTTTAACGAATCAAAAGAAACCTGTGATTGTGTCGATGGGAAATGTCGCGGCATCGGGCGGCTATTGGATTTCGACGTATGCGAGTCAGATTTTTGCAGAACCGACGACGATCACAGGTTCGATCGGGGTTTTCGGCAGAATTATCAACGTGCAACAAGTCGCCAATCAAAACGGCATTACTTGGGATGTGGTGAAAACGGGACGCTTTGCAGATAGTCAAACGGTTTCCCGTCCGAAGACTCCAGAAGAGCTAAAAATTATTCAAGCATCCGTCGATCGCTTCTACGATCAGTTCATCAAAAAAGTCTCAGACTCACGCAAGCTGGAACGATCGAGAGTTGCGGAAATTGCTCAAGGTCGGGTCTGGTCGGGGACTCAGGCGAAATCGATCGGCTTAGTCGATCAACTGGGCGGACTCGAAGATGCGATTCGAGCAGCAGCGAATAAAGCGAACCTTGGAGAGGATTGGCGAATTGAGGAATATCCAAAATCGCGATCGTTTGAGGAGCGCTTGATTGAAACGCTCACAGGTGCAATGGTGCGGGAATCTGAACCGCAGATCGATCCACTCACGACTGAGATGAAGAAATTGCAGACTGAGCTTGAGAGCTTGAAAGCAATGAATGATCCCAAAGATGTGTATTTAAGACTGCCGTTTGATTTATCGATTCGTTGATTGCTCCATTTGCCAACTCAGTAGTATGACTGGAATCAATCCGACCAGCACGATCGCGAGTGCTGATCCGGATGCTTCTGCTAATCGCTCATCAGAGGCGAGATTGTAAACATGAACCGCTAACGTATCAAAGTTAAACGGTCGAATAATCAATGTTGCCGATAGCTCTTTCATCACATCGACAAACACTAAGATTGCCGCTGCTAACACTCCTTTCCAAAGCAACGGAATATGAATTCGGAACAATGTATTGGTTGCCCCAAATCCTAGGCTACGAGAGGCATCATCTAAGCTCGGTTTAATATTGGTCAAGCTGGATTCGATGCTATTGAATGACAATGCTAAGAATCGAACTAAATAAGCAAAGATTAGCGCAAAGATAGTTCCGCTTAGTAGCAATCCGGTTGAAACATTAAAGGTCGATCGCATCCAGCTATCGATCGCATTATCAAACAATCCGAACGGCACTAAAATCCCAACCGCAATGACTGATCCAGGGACTGCATAACCCATTGAGGCTATGTAAGTCGCCACCCGCATTGTGATCGATCGATTTAATCTCAGCCCATACGCCAGAATAATCCCGATAACGATCGCGACCAATGCCGCCACCCCTGACACGATCAAACTATTGCTGGCAAATGTCCAAAATCGCTGATCAAAAACTTCCTCCCAATTGTCCAATGTCATCTTGAGCAAAAATGCTCCAGGCACAAAGAAGCCCAGTAACAACGGCACAATGCAGAACAAGAAAGCTGCGATCGCTCTAAATCCCCGAAGCGGATATTTCTGAATCGATTGCGAACGACTCGATTGATAGTACTTCCCTCGTCCCCGTGAGAATTGCTCTAACAGAATTAATGCAAAAATGAAGATCAACAGAAATGCTGCTAATTGTGTTGCCGCAAGTCTTTCACCCAATCCAAACCAAGTGCGGTAAATTCCTGTTGTAAACGTACTGACTTCAAAAAATTGAACAGTTGCATAGTCATTCAAAGTTTCCATCAATGCCAGCGACAATCCAGCCACGATCGCAGGACGCGCCAACGGTAACGCGACTTTTCTAAAACTCTGCCAAGGACTACACCCAAGACTACGAGTTGCTTCCAAAGTGCAAACCGATTGAGACAAGAACGCCGATCGCGCTAACAAATACACATACGGATACAGCACCAGTACCAACATTAAAGCCGCACCCCAAAGCGATCGCACCGTGGGAAACCAGTAATCCTGCATTGTTTTCCATCCGAACCACGATCGCAAACTCGTCTGCACAATGCCATAGAAATCGAGCAAATCCGTATAAGTGTACGCCAAGATATAAGCGGGTGCAGCTAACGGTAACAACAGCGCCCAAGTAAAAATTCGACTCCCTGGAAAACGGCACATCGTCACGAGCCAAGCCGCTCCAGTTCCAATCACAGTCACACCCAGACCCACCCAGAACATCAATGACAATGAATTCGTAACATAGGTTGACAAGACTGTTTCAGCTAAATGCTGCCAGACCGATCGCGCATCCGCAAATAATCCGCTGAGTACCGCAATAATCGGGAGCGCGATCAATCCAGCGATCGCAATCACGATCATCGTCCACCCACTTAACGCTGTTTTTCCTTGTGAAAGTTGCATATCCGCTCAATAAATCTTTCAAACTACTTTACTGGAGTTCCAAAATTGTTGATGATAAATCTCAATAAGTTGAACTCATTCTAAAATGCTCGAATCTATTCTTCTGCAACTCGATCACATTTCAAAGCAGTTTTCGGATACTCCCGTTGTCGATTCAGTATCGCTAAAATTGCGCCAGGGAGAGCTTTTAAGCCTGCTGGGTGCATCGGGTTGTGGAAAAACAACATTGTTGCGACTCATTGCTGGATTCGAGCAGCCGCAATCGGGACGAATCGAGCTTGCAGGTCAAGAAGTCGCAAGTCCCAATCGCTGGTTGCCACCCGAACAGCGCGATATCGGCATGGTGTTTCAAGATTACGCCCTGTTTCCACATTTGACAGTGGCGCAGAATGTCGGATTTGGGCTAAAGAAGTCGCGTCGGAAGCGATCGTATCCCGCCCAACAGGCGAAAAAAATGATTGCAGACGCGATCGCACAAGTCGGATTATCCGGTTTAGAAAAACGCTTCCCTCACGAATTATCAGGCGGACAACAGCAACGAGTTGCCCTCGCGAGAGCGTTAGCACCTCAACCTGCATTAATTTTGCTCGATGAACCGTTGAGTAACTTAGACGTGCAAGTACGATCGCATCTCCGCGAAGAAATTCGATCGATTCTCAAAACAACTGGATCAACCGCAATTTTTGTCACGCACGATCAAGAAGAAGCATTGTCAATTTCCGATCGCGTTGCCGTGATGAATCGAGGTAAGCTCGAACAATTAGCCACCCCTGAAACGCTTTACGGTGAACCTGCAACACGATATGTAGCTGAGTTCGTCACTCAAGGAAATTTTTTACCCGCAACCTACGACGGGAAAGGCTGGAAAACCGCGATCGGAACCTTAATCTTAGACCAGGAACAACCGATTTCTGATCATGCAGAATTGATGATTCGACAGCAGGACATTCGATTGGAACCGGATGAAAAGGGTACAATCGTGATTGTCGATCGCGCCTTTTTAGGACGGGAACATCGATACAGTATTCAAACGAGTTCAGGCACTCGATTACAAGTCTTGAGAGCGATGAAACCCGTCCTGGAAGTTGGAACACGAGTGAAAATAAGAGTGAACTTATCGACGGTGCGAGTATTTTTTAACGATTGATCGCTTTATCGAAGTTTTTTTGCCATTTCTGTTGCTGTTGGGACGTGAGAATTTGAGCGATCGCATCCCTGTAATTGTTCAAAGGTCGCGATAAAGTCTGACTCAATTTTCCAGCTTGCAAATCGGCTTGAAGTTGTTGAATGAGTTGCGGATTATTCTGCAACTGTTGAACAATCTCACTCTGCATATCTCGTCGCGCTTTCTGAATTTCCGTTGTTTGTTCGGGTGTTAATTTAACCCCTTTGAATTCTTGTGGGACTGCTTTCGATTGCTGTGTGACTTCTCCCGTGATCGCTTCACGCAAAGCATCGATTACAAGTTGCTGGAGATAGTTCCGCTGTTCCGTAGTTTTTTGTTGGATGAATCCTTCGATCGCGCTCTTCGAGTCTTTGACCTTGGTATCGGCTCCCTCAGAAAGCTGTTTGAGCAATTTCGCTGCGTTCGATTGTTCTAATTGCTTAGACAGTTCTTGCGATCGACTTTCTTGAGCCGCAGGTTTCGGAGCTTGATTGATCACAGGTTCAGTTTTAGTCGGTGGCGCTTGAAATAAAGCGACTCCCCGTGGTGATTGAGACAGTGCAATCCCAACACCAACAATTCCAGACACCATCAACGCTAACGAAATCAGCACCCTACCTTTATTCAGATTCATCGCCCTATCCTAATTCACTACTGTTAGGATTCACCACGATCGCTCCATTTTCCAAGTCCGCACCAAAGAAATTCAGCAACTATGGTACGCTTGTTTTACTCTATTAACGCAATTAATATGCGACGTGATCCGATTTTCTATCAAATGTTTCAGCGATCTCCTTCACTGCTATTTGATTTAATTGGGGAACGTCCGACAAATGCGATCGACTATCGCTTTGATTCGGTTGCGGTGAAAGAACCAAAGTTTGAAATCGATGGCGTATTTCTTCCACCAGAATCAGAACCCGGAATCGTTTATTTTTGCGAAGTTCAGTTTCAGAAAGACCCAGAACTCTATGAGCGATTATTTGGAGAATCGTTACTGTACTTTTACCGGAACAGTTCTCGCTTTTCAGATTGGCAAGCTGTGGTGATTTATCCATCGCGCAGTGCGGAACAAGGTGTATCCGCATCGATCGTTACTGAACGGCGAACAAGTCCATCGAATCTACTTAGATGAGTTGGGCGATATTCGATCTCTGCCTGTCACCGTTGCGGCGGCAGTTTTAACCATTACAAATCCAGCGGAGACTCCAGCCGCTGCAAGAGCGTTAATCGAGAGAACGGAGCGCGAGGAGTTGCCATCGAGAGAAAGGGCAAACCTCATTGATATTGTCACCTCTATAATGGTTTACAAATTCACTAACCTAAGTCGAAGGGAGATTCGGAGAATGTTAGGACTAGATTTCAATCAAGAACCGCGTGCGATTCGGGAAGCCAAAGAAGAAGGGCGAGAAGAAGGGCGAGAAGTAGAAGCGATCGCTTTCGTCACTCGTCTTCTAGATCGCCGATTGGGACAAGAACTTTCTGAATCTTTGCGCTCACGTCTTTCAACGCTGCCGCTGCCGCTGCTTGAAGATCTTGGTGAAGCACTGTTAGATTTTACGACAGTATCTGATCTAGAACAGTGGTTAGCGGAACACAGCTAGTGCTCTATCAAATTTCTCACACTACCACTTACACTTACAGCGATCCGGTCACTTTGCAGCCGCATTTGATTCGATTGCGACCTCGATCGGAGAGTTGGCAAACTCTCAACCTGTTTTCGCTGCAAGTCACGCCGATCCCGATCGCACAATCTGAGATCACCGATCTCGATGGCAACACTTTCATCAAAGTCTGGTTTCCACCGGAGCTAACTCCATCACTCAATATTCAGGTACTTTCACAAATTAGTACCCATCAATCGAATCCATTTAACTTTCTATTGGAACCTTGGGCGACTTCGATCCCGATCGACTATCCAACCTCGCTCTTCAAACAGCTCCAACCTTACTTAAATTCAACCGATAGTATTGCGCTACAGCTTGCTTATGAAATCGCAGAACGATCGCAGAACAATGTGCTGCAATTTCTCAATGAGCTAACTCAGCAGATCTATACAAGCTGTGAATATCAGGTTCGAGAAACCGGAAATCCTTACCCACCTGGACTGACCTGGACACAGAAAAAAGGATCTTGTCGAGATTTGACTGTGTTATTTATCGAAGTTTGTCGGGCGATCGGGCTTGCAGCGAGATTCGTCAGTGGCTATCAAGAAGGCGATCCAGATCATCCCGATCGATATCTTCATGCTTGGGCAGAAGTGTATTTACCCGGTGCCGGATGGCGCGGATATGATCCAACACATGGACTAGCTGTGAGCGATCGACATATTGCCTTAGCTGCAAGTGCGATTCCAGAGTATGCCGCTCCAATTGCGGGCAACGTGACACGACCCGGTGGAGCACAATCAACGATGAACTATTCCTTACAGATTCAGCGACTCTCTGAACCCCCATTTAAGTAGTGCTCCCAATCAATGTTCGGCATTTCTGTAAAGGCTTCATTCAAGCACTTTTCCCATTGTTTGCGAATGCGGGTGAGATAAGGCGCATCAATGTCTAAACAGAGTTGATAGCGGACTTTGAAACTATCGGCTTCGTACATCACCAGATTGATCGGAGGTCCAACTGAAATGTTAGAAATCATCGTGGAATCGATCGACAATAACGCACATTTCGCCGCAGATTCGATCGAGGTTTCAAACGACAAAACGCGATCGAGAATTGGCTTACCGTATTTCGCTTCTCCGATCTGCAAGAATGGCTTTTCTTTAGAAGCTTGAATAAAATTACCTTGACTGTAAATCATGTACAGTGCTGGCTCTTCGCCTCGGATTTGACCACCCAGTAGAATCGTGGATTGATAATCGATACCATCTTTTTCAAGCCAAGGACGATTTTCATCTTGCACCTGTCGCATCGTGCTACCAACATATCGAGCAATCTCGTACAAACTCGGCAAGGTGTGTAAACTGATCTCTGCTTTGGCATCGATCGCTTGTTGCATCACGGTTAACACCGACTGAGTAATCGAGAGATTTCCAGACGTACAGAGGAGAATTGTGCGATCGTGCTCAATAGAAAAATCAAACAGCTTTCGATACGTTGAAATATAATCAACTCCCGCATTGGTACGAGAGTCCGCTGCCATCACCAAACCTGTTCTAGTCAAAATCCCAAGGCAATAGGTCATAAAAATATCCCTGTACAAGACCTTGCAGCATCACTGTACAGGGAATTCAACGGGCAATCAATTTTCTACCTGCCCAGGTTGCGCTTCATTTCGTTGAGTTCTTCTTGAGTTTCCCACTGCTGGAATCTCTGCTCTAAGGGATCACTCGCTTTATCCGCACTGCTAAAACTCTGATTCCAGCCATCGACCGCCCAACGTTTCTCAGCTTGTGCCGCTTGCGCCGCTTTCACTTGTTTGATTTCTGCTTGGAGTTCTTGACGACGAATCTGGATCTTGCGCTGAAGATCTTCGGTTTGTTGAATGCGCTCTTTGAGCACCTGCATCTGTCCCCATTTTTGATTGCCTTCGCGCAGTAACGAGGCTTCATGTGCTTCCGCGGGTTCGGCTAAATCGAGTCGTCCTGCCGATCGCGCTTTTTCAATCCGAACGTGCCATCGCTGGATGTCTTGTGCAGTCGTTAAAATCTCTGCTTCTACCGTTTTTTCCCGCAGCCGCAAATCTGCTAAGAGTCGGCGCGTCTCCTGTTCTTGCTCGTACAGCTTTTCCTCTAATGCCTGAAGTTCAAGCTGTGGATTGTTCTTGAGAAATTCATCAATCCGCGTTTCTAAAAAGCGCCCCAAATCATCAAATAATCCCATAAGCCAACTCCAAGAAAAGATTCAGGATGACAGCCATCCTTTTGCCTCACTCTAACAATCTTACCTAGTGATGATCCGCCCCTTGTGTGGTGATATTTTATTGATCGAGTCTGGCAATGGATCAAAAAAGCAGTAGAGATAGAAAAATGAAGCTTATCTTTTGCCTCTCGGTAAGATTCACGATCGCAAAGTTCAAACGGTAAAGTGTATTTTTTTACGAACTCAAGCCGCTATTTCGTACCGCCTTTATGTCCTTCGAGAGATAGAAGAGCGACTATACCAGGTGATATAGCTAATAAATTGGTAATCAAACGCTTGGTCGAATGGGAGAACACAGCAAGAATTTGTTGACAAAGTATTTTTCGGAGTGAAAGTAGAATGATGCTGGATTTCCAACGTTTATTTGAATCACTTCCAGATTTATACATTATCTACAATCTCGATTTTACGATCGTGGGGGGCAGCAATGCTTATTTTCAAGCCACGATGACTCAACGAGAAGCAGTCGTGGGTCGGCATCTGTTTGAGGTCTTCCCAGACAATCCCGACGATCCAAACGCGGACGGTGTGCAAAATCTCCGCGCCTCGTTAGACTTTGTATTAAAGGAGCAGAAGCCTCATACGATGGCAATGCAGCGGTATGATATTCGCCGCCCAGACTCGGAAGGGGGCGGGTTTGAAGTCCGCTACTGGACTCCAGTGAATTCGCCCTTGTTTGATCAAAATAGGGTGATGACGCACATTCTGCACCGCGTTGAGGATGTGACTGAATTGGTGCAAATGTCTCAGCAGCGTCAGCAGCAGCAGCAGCACAATCAAGCGCTTCAGTCTCGCACCGAGCAGATGAAGATGGAAATTGGTGCCAGAACACAAGCCCTTCAGCAGAGTGAAGACCGCTATCGGGCGTTTGTTCAGCAGAGTTCGGAAGCGATTTGGTGCTTTGAAGTCAGTCCACCGATCGCGATCGAGTGTTCCGAAGCTGAGCAAATCCAGCACTTTTACGATCACGGTTGCTTGGTCGAATGCAATCAAATGATGGCGCAGATGTATGGAGCGGCTGCGCCAGAAGATTTGGTCGGGGCAAAACTCACAGATTTTCTCATTCCCTCCGATCCGCGCAATGTAGAATATCTCCGCGCCTTTATTCGGGCGAACTATCGATTGGTCAATGCCGAATCTTTTGAAGTCGATCATCAGGGACAGCCGAAGATTTTTCTCAACAATTTAATTGGCATTGTAGAAGCCGGACATCTGGTTCGGGCTTGGGGGACTCAGCGCGACATTACCGATCGCAAGCGGGTCGAAGCCGAACATCAACAAGCCCTATCCGATTTGCAGAGTAATGAGCAACGGTATCGCCCGTTGTTCGAGTCGATCGATGAAGGATTTTGCGTGTGCGAAATGCTTTGGGATGAGCATGGCAATCCTCAAGACCATCGAATCCTCGAAGTCAATCCTGCCTTTGAGAGCCTGACTGGATTAAAGCACGTTGCAGGCAAAGTTGCGAGCGAACTGATTCCAGATCTTGAACCGTTTTGGCTGGAGACTTATGCGCGGGTGGTAAGAACCGGAGAATCAGCGCGATTTGAAAGCCGCATTCACGGGCTGGATGGCTGGTTTGATGTTTACGTCGCAGCGATCGATGCCCCTAAGAGCGACCAATTTGCCGTAGTGTTTCGCAATATTACCGAGCGCAAACAAGCTGAAGAAATGTTGCAGCGTACCGCCCGTTTGAATGCGTTTCGTGCCAATCTCGCGGATGCTGTGCGATCGCTGAGCGATCCGATCGAGATTCAAGCGGTTGCGAGTCGGGTACTCGGCGAACATCTCGGTGCGAACCGTGTCGCATACTTTGAGGTGAACGACGCGGATTATGTGGTGGAACAGGATTACGTCAATGGAGCCGCTGCAATCGCGGGACGCTATTCGATCGATTTATTTGGTTCCAGGTTACTTGCCGCTTACCGCACAGGTCGCCCAGTGGTTGCGTGGGATGTGCAAGCTGATCATAAACTGTCTCTAGATCAACGTGCGGCTTATGCTGCGATTCAAATCGGGTCTTATGTTGGCATTCCGTTGATTAAAGAGGGCAGATTCGTAGCAGGTCTCGCGGTTCACGCTGCCGAGCCGCGAGAGTGGACATCGGATGAAATCGCTCTGGCAGAGGAAGTTGCCGAACGCACCTGGGCAGCCGTCGATCGTGCTCGTGCCGAAGCGATCGTGGCGGCAAACTTACAAGATACGCAACGACTTCACGAATTAGGAACGCGGCTTGTCACAGAAGGCGACATTCAAACGCTGTACCAAGAGGTGATTTCTGCTGCGATCGCGCTAACTCGTGCCGATGGTGGAACCGTGCAGATTTTCGATGCTGCGACTCAAGATTTAGTGCTGCTGGCGACTCAAGGTTTTGAATCCAACATGACCGAGCATTTCTATCGCGTGAATGCCAGTTCTTACACCTCTTGCGGCATTGCACTAAAGAACGGCGATCGCTGTTTCGTTGATTTTGAAGTCCCAGAGCATGAAGACCCAGAGGGTTCGATGCGAATGCACGTCGAGGCGGGATATTTATCGGGTCAATCTACGCCGCTGATTACTCGATCGGGCAAAGCGATCGGCATGGTTTCGACGCATTGGCGCAAACCTCATCGACCGAGCGATCGTGAATTACAGTTTCTCGATTTGCTGGCTCGTCAGGCGGCGGATTTGATCGAGCAGCGGCAAATTGTGGCTGAACGCGAACAACTCTTCGCCCGCGAACAAGCCGCACGGGAAGCTGCCGATCATGCGAATCGAATCAAAGACGAGTTTTTAGCTGTTCTGTCGCATGAGCTACGAACGCCGCTCAATCCCATTTTGGGCTGGTCGAAAATGTTGCAGCAAGGGAAACTGGACGACGTAAGGGCGAAGGTCGCGCTTTCTACGATCGAGCGCAATGCTCAACTGCAAGTACAACTGATCGATGATTTGCTCGATATTTCTCGAATTCTGCGCGGTAAGCTGAGCTTGACGACGATGCCTGTTGATTTGAGTACTGTTATTACTGCTGCACAGGAAACCGTACGATTAGCCGCAGAAGCAAAACAGATTCAAATTCATACAAAGATTTCCTCAGAGATCGGCAGGGTGATGGGCGATCCTGGACGATTGCAGCAGGTGGTCTGGAATCTGTTGTCAAATGCGGTCAAGTTTACGAATCAGGGTGGACAGGTGACGATCGCGCTAACGGGCGATGAAACTCATGCTCAAATTCAAGTCACCGATACCGGAAAAGGAATTCGGGCTGATTTTCTACCGTATGTGTTTGAGCATTTTCGTCAAGAAGATGGTGCGATTACGCGTAAGTTTGGGGGGTTGGGACTGGGAATGGCGATCGCACGTCAGATTGTCGAAATGCACGGCGGTCAAATTAGCGTCAGTAGTCCGGGTGAAGGAGCAGGCGCGACGTTTACAGTCCGAATGCCGCTGATCTCGCGGTTGAAAGTGACTCCAACGATCGAGCCAGCCTTTAGTTCAGTCAGAGATTTAAGCGGCATTCGGGTCTTAGTCGTCGATGATGAAGCCGACTCTCGCGAGCTGATCGCATTTGTTCTAGAACAAGCGGGCGCGATTGTGACTCATGTGGCTTCTGGAATCGATGCCCTGCAAGCTTTCCCGCGATTTATTCCCGATCTAGTCGTGAGTGATATCGGCATGCCAGAGATAGACGGCTACATGCTCATCAATCAGATTCGCGCACTGCCCAATGGTGAGCAAGTTCCAGCGATCGCGCTCACCGCTTACGCTGGAGAATTAGATCAGCAGCAAGCGCTCTCTGTCGGGTTTCAGCGTCATCTTGCTAAGCCTGCTGATCCAGAGAAAGTGATCGCGATCGTCAGTGAATTAGTCGCCTCTGCCTAGAGTGAGTAAAAGAACGTGCTACCTTGGCTAATCGGGCATCTCCTCAATGCTGCGTGGCTCTCGCTTTGGCTGTTGGTTCATATCATGGCGATAATGACTCGAAGCTTCATAGACCTCTCTGCGAAGACGCTGAATTGCTCCGAGCGGTTGATGCACTGCGATCGTATGCCACGGGCTAAAAGACAGCACCTCATCGACGTACACCTGACGGGCTGGACTGTATGCTTCTTGCATAGGAATCGTGATTTTGGCGATCGCTTGATAAGGACTGTCCTGCTCTGACCAACGAACCGAAGCATCCTCGATCGGCATCGTTTCTAAATTGGTACAAAGTTGAACCCGCACTTCATACTCAGCCGACTGTTCTCGAAAAAACTCTACAATTAAATCGCGCAGCGCCGAAGCATTCTGTATCTCAATTCTTTTACCGATTAGCGGCTGGAGACTTAGAGAAACGGGAACGACGCTTAACTTAGCAACATAGTCTCCATAGCGCAGCGCAGCAGAGGTATAGTATGTTTCTCCTAAAATATGCGTTTCAGGTTGCGTAATTCCCAATGAAGTCGGATAAAGGTTGATGCCTACTTTTTGAGTGATTGCATTCACGGTGCGGGCAGTGATTCCTAACAGTTGCTGCGCTTCCTCTGGGGCGCTCACAACCACTTTTTCCTGAAGTAACTGTTCAGGCAGAAAGCGCACCAGATTTCCTGATGGAAAAACTGGGCTGTTAATGAATAAAAAATCTTGAGTCACGGCATCGGGTTCGGTGGTGAGCAGTTTCGGTTCTGTGACACCAATCACTTTCATGCCGATGCCGCGAAAGGTTGAAAGACTATCGGGCATAATATCCCCCGGAACACTGGAGAAGCGAATCATGATTGGATAAGTGCGGGGTTCGCGAAACAATCCCTGAGCGAGATGAGCGGGTAAGTTATCGTAAATTTGCAGTTCGCCCTTGAGTCCACCATGACTTTTCGCATGAGCACCGCGCATGGCATGACGGTGTTTGTCAAACACCTTTTGTCCTTGCCGAGCTACGGAGTCTAGGATCTCGCGGATGAGTTTATCTTCATTGGGTTGCTTGACTTCTACATCTTGGGAGTAGCGGACGTACTGGTTTGAGTTGAGCATTCGGTAAAGTGCCTGGGGGTGAGTTCAAACGATCATCGTTTAATCATTCGGAACGGGGTTCACTTTCTTCATCCTCCTTGTGCTAGAAATTTGCGATTCACGGAATGCACTGCGTCAGCCGATCTAGATAGCTACTGCGTGAATTTCCAGCACCGTCACCGCCGCGATAAGTTACGGTCAATGGAAGTCTTCCGCTTGGGGCGCTTAAGTCAGAAGCTTGCTCCAGACCCACCCAAATCAGTGAGCCATTGTTTTGTCGCTGTAGCCACCCAACCCGCAGACTGAACTTATTGATGTCATTGTTTACCTCAGTGGAGTTCCAAATCTGCTTTTGGATGCGAAAACCAAAGTGGTTGTTACTGTATTTCTCCCAAAGGTTGTTGATACTGATTAACTCAGAGCAAGGAAGCTGTTTAAAGTCTTCTGCTCTAAAACCTTCGTCTTGCTGCCGATTTGCAATTCTCCGCAATATACGAGCGGTTTCCTCATCGGCATCTTTCCAAGCCCCGGCACTGAGCAGGCTTTGTAATTTCGGGTATTTAGCGGCAGATTGCTCATAGGCGAAAAAACCTCCTGCTGATACAGTTAAAAGAACTGCACCTGCAATTAAATAGTTCTTAACCTTGCTAACGCTTTGAAACCACGATCGCCCAGTTGGAGCCGATGGTACATTCGATTGCTGGTTTTGTTCTTCTTGTAAGATTCGATCTACCTCAGTCTCAGAAAGTCCCAAAATTTTCGCAAGAATAGCAAGTTGAGCCGTTTCAATGGGTGTTAATGCTCGATCGCTCAAAAACTCTTGAACCCGTTCTCGATAAATTCTCACCGCCTCTGTTTGAGTGATATTATTTTCTGTTCTCAGCTTTTGGGAGAACGAACTCGCTTCAGAAGAGCGATTCGAGTAAATTGCACTTTTAGTCGAACCTGGCTCTTTTTTAAGCAGCACTGGAATCAGATGATCCGGTAGTGGTTCAACGTCCTCAGCCACGGGAATCAATTTTCGCGTTGTTCCAGAAAAACTTGCCAGTTCAAATTGAACCGCATTGCGACCGAGTTCAAACGCGACCTCGATCGATTTCGCATACCCTAAACCATCATAAAATCCGGTTGCAAATGCGATCGCTGCGTCATCACGTACCGCTTGTTTCATGCCGATCACATATTCAACATGCTGAACAATTGCTTTCGCCTGCACTTCCGCATAACATGCATTCAGCAGCACACACTTGACGTTCGGAAACTGCTTAAACAACCCGGAAAGCGCTTCACCCGTTGCAGGTTTTGCTTGCCCATTCTGACCGAGTAGGACTAATCCTGACTGCCCTTCGCCATGTCCAGAAAAATGCACCACATCAGGATTTTCTTCAAGCAGCGCACGTCGTAGAGTATGAGAATCAATTGCCCATTTCGTGACAAGCTCAAATTGACCATTCAGCTTTGAGCGCTGCAAACCCTCCTCGATTCTGCTAACTTCTTCTTCTAGATCTAATCGGGCACTTCCTGGCGGATTGGCTGAAAGGAACAAAATTTTCATGATATAGTACTGGATTTCAACGTTTTACCAAAAGTCAGCTACATTGGAACTAAGTTCGTTTACTGATTAGCGCTCTACAACAATCTGAATTTGCTTTGTCACCCGCTCTTGTTTTGGGTCAACCGCAACCGTTGTTAAACGCACCCGCACCCGAATTACCGGATTTTGGGGGTCATCAAATGCGTTGTCATCTTCTTTTAACAATTCAAGGTCAATCATTCGAGCCAGTTTAGGACTAGAATTCTCTAGACTTTGCACGATTTGATATTTGGAAATATGCACGAGTCGATCGACCACTTGTTTCGGAGCCGCTGAATCACCGATGAAAAGCAGCGAATTGACGATTCTCAAATCCATAAATCTCATCAAACCTCGCTGTGTTTTGTTTCAGTCCCGTTGCCGGGATTAAGTGTGTTGATCGCCACGGTCGGAATGCCGTTCTGAATGAAGAGAAAGCGTTTCAGTCCCGTTGCCGGGATTAAGTGTGTTGATCGCCTGAGAGTCTTTCACCACTGTTTAGCCTGCGGATGTTTCAGTCCCGTTGCCGGGATTAAGTGTGTTGATCGGATGGGGGAAGCATTGTAAATCGACTGTACATAGTTGGTTTCAGTCCCGTTGCCGGGATTAAGTGTGTTGATCGAGAAGATGATTGCTCAAATATCCGATTGGCAGCGCGTTTCAGTCCCGTTGCCGGGATTAAGTGTGTTGATCGTTTATCAATTTGGGATTCTTGTATTCTGTTTCCGCGTTTCAGTCCCGTTGCCGGGATTAAGTGTGTTGATCGCTTGGCACTGCTCACGAGTAGCGCGGGTGCAACAGGTTTCAGTCCCGTTGCCGGGATTAAGTGTGTTGATCGTGTTGGTATCGTAGCGAGGCGTAATTATTGATTAATGTTTCAGTCCCGTTGCCGGGATTAAGTGTGTTGATCGAGGTGCAATTAACACGAATGACGAGGAAGAATCGGGTTTCAGTCCCGTTGCCGGGATTAAGTGTGTTGATCGTTCAGAATATCCGGTATTTGAGTCTTGATCAATTTGTTTCAGTCCCGTTGCCGGGATTAAGTGTGTTGATCGGTCCTCATATTTTCGGTCTGTTTTTCTAACTTTTCGTTTCAGTCCCGTTGCCGGGATTAAGTGTGTTGATCGTCTTATATTGCATCCAGACCGAAAGAGCGATCGCGTGTTTCAGTCCCGTTGCCGGGATTAAGTGTGTTGATCGCCGGTGGTGGATATGGCGGATTCCCTACGTTTTTTACGTTTCAGTCCCGTTGCCGGGATTAAGTGTGTTGATCGGATCGGAGCGGGTGAAGGTGACGGATTTGGAGTCGGGTTTCAGTCCCGTTGCCGGGATTAAGTGTGTTGATCGTGTATGCGGTTTTGTGGACGATCGGGGAAATTCTGAAGTTTCAGTCCCGTTGCCGGGATTAAGTGTGTTGATCGAGTAGAGAATTCGGTTTTTCATCCTGAATCAATCGGTTTCAGTCCCGTTGCCGGGATTAAGTGTGTTGATCGGTTTCCTGAAGCAGTTTTGCAGCCAAAACAATTAGGGTGTTTCAGTCCCGTTGCCGGGATTAAGTGTGTTGATCGAAATAATCGTCTTGTTTTCCATAAATCGGATGAGCAGTTTCAGTCCCGTTGCCGGGATTAAGTGTGTTGATCGGTAGGGCTGTCTTGTACAACTGTTACTGATCCGCTAGTTTCAGTCCCGTTGCCGGGATTAAGTGTGTTGATCGGTAAATGGCTCTGTGACGTTTGTTGATCCGCCTACGTTTCAGTCCCGTTGCCGGGATTAAGTGTGTTGATCGTCGGTTATCGACTCGATTGTATGGCGTGTGTCCTCTCAAGTTTCAGTCCCGTTGCCGGGATTAAGTGTGTTGATCGCTGCGTGTATTCAGGCAATTGGGACGTTGGCAAAAGGTTTCAGTCCCGTTGCCGGGATTAAGTGTGTTGATCGTGATGCGATCGCTCCCCGAATCGGCAATGTATCGAGTTTCAGTCCCGTTGCCGGGATTAAGTGTGTTGATCGGTTTTTTAGTTGCAATCATCGAAGCGATCGTGAGAAGTTTCAGTCCCGTTGCCGGGATTAAGTGTGTTGATCGAGTAGAATCGCCAGATCGAACTAAAACACCCGGATTGATTTCGTTTCAGTCCCGTTGCCGGGATTAAGTGTGTTGATCGCCCATTTATCAATTTGTGATTCTTGTATTCTGTTTCCAGTTTCAGTCCCGTTGCCGGGATTAAGTGTGTTGATCGGACTTGTCCGAAACCATATCTTATCCGTGGGAATTGTTTCAGTCCCGTTGCCGGGATTAAGTGTGTTGATCGTCTATTTCTGTCTTCTAATTTGTTTAATGATGCCAATGTTTCAGTCCCGTTGCCGGGATTAAGTGTGTTGATCGCGGCATCGCAGACGGAGACAATCCGTTCATGATGATGTTTCAGTCCCGTTGCCGGGATTAAGTGTGTTGATCGTTCTCAAAAGGTACAATTTTGTGAGTCATGATTTCGTTTCAGTCCCGTTGCCGGGATTAAGTGTGTTGATCGCTAAACAGTTTGTAGAAACTTTAAACACTTTTTTAATGTTTCAGTCCCGTTGCCGGGATTAAGTGTGTTGATCGTTTTCACAAATTGTGAAAAAGGTTTAACAGGTGGTAGTTTCAGTCCCGTTGCCGGGATTAAGTGTGTTGATCGAGACAGTGAACGCAAAGCCTGAGTTGTTCGGAGTGCCGTTTCAGTCCCGTTGCCGGGATTAAGTGTGTTGATCGTCGTGCTTGTTCTGCAAGTTCTTTAAGTTGACGTTTTAGTTTCAGTCCCGTTGCCGGGATTAAGTGTGTTGATCGATAGAGGTAATTTTCCCCCTGAGATTGATTGCCAACGTTTCAGTCCCGTTGCCGGGATTAAGTGTGTTGATCGATCGAGGCAGGTCAACTGACTTCCGATCAGATGTAGTTTCAGTCCCGTTGCCGGGATTAAGTGTGTTGATCGTCCGCCACCTAGAACCCCTACTGAACAAGGGCTGTAGAACCGATTTTGGCAAAGGTGGTCTGAAACAGCGATCCCAGCCTTTATTCTACAGCGGTGGCAACTTGACGAATTGCTACAAATATTGAATTGTCTTGGTTCTAGAGATTTGGCGAACCTCCCAGGGTTTTTGACCCCGCTTCGGTTCGTCAGAATCCTGCCTAATCATAAATCGATCGACCAATCCTGTCGAGTTTTTTCTCACTAAATCTCATAGCGATCGCGCATCCCCAAAACTTCCTGTCTCATCAACTCCCGCACACTCTCCGGCGCAATCACCTCGCAATCCTGCCCGTACCGCAAAATCTCCCGAACCAACCAAAACGTACTCGTCACCTGCCGCACCACTCGTCGCACCTGCGGCAACTCCTCATGCCACTCATTCACCACATCGATCGCCGTCTTACTTCGATAGGCAAACGCCAACCCCCGAAACAAATGCAGCTCGACTAAAATCGCCGCTAATCCCGTCGATCGCCACGATCCCGCCGCTCGATTCACCGCCGCATCCGTAATGCGATCGAGCCTCAGCGATCGATTGTGCTGCAACTCAACCAATCCCTGCGCCCCTTCCGTCTCCTCACACCAACAATCAAGATATCGGCGCTCCTCATGAGATGCGATCGCTGCATACCGAATCGTAAATTGCCAAACTCGCTCGGCTGCATCTTGATACGACAGTTGAAACGGCTGCTCTTGCCGGATGAACCGCTCTAGCTGCAATCGCCAAGGCTCGATTGGTTTGGTAATGAATTGTTCTAACTCGGCTCTCAAGGGAATCGTCAGTTCACTGCGCTCGATCAGAAGTTGTGCGATCGCGACTGCATCTTCAATCCTTCCCGCATCTACTAAAGCCGATCGCGCTTGATTCAGCGCTTGAATTCTCTCAGTTTTCCAGTCGTGATTTGGGGCGATCGTCAATTGGCGACGAGCGATCGCTTCAACCAGCTTTGAAATATTTGCGCGATCGCCCCAAGTCATTCCAAGTTCGAGCGCTAAAGCTTCTAACTCGGCTTTATCGCGATCGGAGATCGATAACGTGATGGACTGACCTTTACGACTCATAATTTTGTACGGACACTTCATCCGTTCACCTTCTTTTCTTCCCTTATGATCGCTGTTATATTCAATTCAAGCAAGCTTTTACGGACACAATTCAACGGCAGTTTGAGAAGTCCAAACTTTTCTAAATTTCCGGCATTCACGCATTGATGAGGTATAAGTTATGACGAGACTTGAGAAGCTGGAGCGTATTTTGGCGGATGGAAACTGGCATTCAACCGAAGAACTGGTAGAAAACGTGGGACACCGATTCTCTGCAACGATCCATGTTGCGATTCATCAGCACCACTATCAGATTGAAAAACGGCGATCAGACAGTAATCAATTTGAGTATCGAAAGATTGGCGCATAGACGGGCAATTAAGCGGACAAACTTCACTGTCCAATCGTCCAGCTAAGGAGATTTTGAATAATGAGATTAATGAATCAACCGCCTGAAACGCTGGAAGAACAGTATTTCAGTAAAATTCGACCTTTGCTTTATGAGCGCCACACCTCGCATCATCAATCTGGCGTGAGAGAAGGCAGAACATTAGCAGAACATTTTGATTCTGCTTGTCAATTTGTGCTGACGGTCAGTCGAATCGCTGAGGTTCCTGATGATACGAGAAAGGTAATCTTGGCAGCTACTGCGGTACATGACTTAAACAAGCTAGACCAATCAAAGCAGTCTGTGAAAAAGCTGGCAAGAGATCGAGCCTTCCTGAAACAACAACTAGAGTATGTCGGGGTCGATTGCTTTGTCACAGATGATGGCTCACTTGAACTCGCAAGAAGACTGATTGAGCGTCATTCTGGGCATCATGCAACTGACGGAACTTTATTTATCGCAAAGCCTCCTGAGCTGGAAGACCTCGATCGTTGGGCTGCAATTTTGATCGCTGCCGATCTGTTTGATTTGAACTTACCTCAGTCTGAACTTGATCGAAAAATCGAAAAAGAATTGACTGTTGCGCTTGATCGCCCCAGTCGTTTGTACCGAATCCGAGTATCTGAAGACCGAGGCTATATCAGTGCTTTATTGCTTGCAGCTTGTGAAGAGGTCTTGTCTGGAGAAGGATTAACTCCGTTGGCTATTTTTCCAGATGGAGAACTATTTGAAGGGGAACGCTTGCCAGAAAAAGATTTAGTTAATGCGATCGCGCTTAGATGGCAAACAAAAATAGATGCTGTTTTTGGTAACAATATCGAACAGCTTGTAAAGCCTTCTAACAACGGGATTAGGATTCTTTCACCCGCAGTTCAGCATGATCACGCTGAAGTTCTGCAAGTTGTCCTAGCATGTTTGGAAAAGAAGCGAAAAAACTGCAAAGCGGAAACACTACAGAAAGATGTAGAAAAGTGGAGTCGAGATGCTGGAGCAGAAGCAGTATTGCAAGCACAAGCAGCTAATTTATTTCCAGCGAGTACAGCAGACGAATATATGATATCAGAAGGTCTGAAAGCTGCATTCATTAGCTATCGGCAGGGTCTATCGACTGAAGAGACTTGGAATCGGATTGCAGCACAAATTGGTCTTTCTTCACAACAACGAGAAGCCCTAGAAAAGTTTGATCCACAATACGGTAGAGCTTTGTTTGCTGCTAAAGCGATGTCCGAAGGACTGAACGGCATCAAAAATGCACTACTCGAATCACTTGAAATGAGAAAAACATTAGTGAGTCAGTTAGGCAGTGATGAAGAAATATCGGAAGCACCAAAAGAATTAGTCGAATTAGTCTCAAAGAATCTAAACCTACCTTACCACCAGCTTTTCAATGGATTTGCTGAGCTTAAAGGGTATACAGATGCAAAACCTAAACAGCGTTGCTCACTTGGCGTGACTGTCACAGCAACTGAGGATGTCTCTTCGATGCCAATCGGAACTAAAGTGCAGGTTTTCTCCAATCGTCTGCCCGGTGGAATGATTGCAGAACCAAGAAGACAGGCTGAACCTGCAACATTATTAGCATATCAACTGCTCGCGATCGGGGCACGCTTTCCAGCCGTGAAGAAAGAGCCACCGTTTTACCTACATCTGGCATTACCAAAAGGGAGTTGCCCGGAATTACTTAGAATCTGGAGGGAATGCCTAACTAATTTAGCAGCAACCAACGCATCAAACGGTCCTGTTTCAGTTGATGCAATTCAACTCTACCGAGATAATGCGATCGAGTTTAGAGAAAGTAAGGTTGTTGGGTTTGCATTTCCAAGTCGCCCAGAATTTGTTCACAATACCGTTGTTCTTCCAATTGTGTGGGGAGAAGTCAATGCTTCTATTGCACTATTAAAATCGTTACGACTTGCATTAGAACTTTCCCTTTCCCTAGAGCTTGGGTTTCCGTTTGTCTTGAGTTCTAGTTTGCAGATAGAAACTTCAACTGATTTTTACGGGCGAGTTGAAGGAATTCCGACCGCACTTATGCGATTGTTAAGCACGGGACGATATAGCAGAGAGAATGCGATCGTTGTGCGCGATCGTCTGCGCTCAATTGGCAGACTAGTTCAAGGCGTAGCAAGCTTACCAAAGTTCGACGACTGCTTGTATGACCTGGCTCGTGCAACGTCTAAACCCTTCAGTTTGTATCACGTCTTGCTCCGTTGGATTCTTCGGGAGCAAGACAATCCAAATCTTGAAGTAAGCTGGCAGAAAATTCGCAATCCGCTCAATCATTTACTGGAGAGCCTTATGCCCAATGAGAATAGTGAACTAACACAATACTTGAGAGAAGCGGCTCGTTTAGCGGCTCATGCGAACTTACGAGGAAGTTCTTTTCGACGAACTTCGCTCAACGAGCCTTTTACGGCTTTTGTTACTGCAATTCGTTCTGTTAAGCCGCACATGGATTTGGACTTTATTTTTGGTGCTTTAGTCCAGAAATATCACACCCGTCTTGATCGGATTCGAGAGACTGGAGTGGGTGAAACGAAGTTTGAGCAGATCAAGCAGTACTACAGCATTCTTCGCAAGCTTTACGAAGAAGTTTATCGCGCCCGTCCTGAGAAGCTCCTGAATGATCGCGATGAGCTAGAAGCAGCTTATTTATTTTTCTGGCAAGAAGCGTATCAAGAAGTGAAGGCGAAAAAAGCAGCCGAATTGAAGACCGAAGAAACTGTTGAATCAAACCCATAGGAGAAAATTCTCATGTCGATCGAAAAATTAACCCCATTTCTTGCGCCCGCTTACGAAAACTTTCCCAAAGGTCGCGTAGTTAGTCTCGTCGTTCTTAGAACAACCCTCTCCGAAACAATCTTTCGCACTGAAGGAACCGGAGAACCGATGTGCCGAGAATTCGTTCACGCTGGAATCGAAGATCAACGGACGATCGAGCGTTTAGTGATGACGAAGCGCAAACAGATCGCTCCCGAACGTCGTCGCGGTCGAGAATTTCTCAGAGCCTATGACTTGCTCTACAACGCTAAAAAAGAAGAATCCGTTTGTTCACTGAATACTAATGCGCCTTGTGAGATGTGCATCGATTGTTTTCTCTACGGATTTGCAGCAGGGGGTGGAGGCGCTCAAAAGAGTCGGATCTGGACAGAAGATGCTTTTAGTTTGTTACCTGCTGCGGAGTTGGTCAGCGATCGCACCTTGAATGGTGTGTACGAAAACGGCACAATGCGTCTGAAACGTGATGATGATACTGACAAAGCTTCTACATCTTTAAATACGAGCGAGTACATCAAACCAGGCGTTCACTTTCTAGATGTGGTGACGCTCAAAGATGTCACGGCTGATGAACTGCGTTATATTCTTGGCAACATTCTTCTGACTAGTCGCTATGGAGCAGTATCTAGCCGGGTTGGACGGATGGAAAATCAGATCTTGGGCATATTTGGCGGAATCGCTGAGTTACCAAGCTCTTTGGAATTAGTCCAGTCAGTTCACGATGCGATGAGAACCCGTGAAGAACTCTTAGAGCATCCGTTTAACCGCAACATTTTAGCTGGAGCTGTTGAGAGTGTGATTGATGGTTGGAAGGCTCGCCGCGGTATTACTCTAAAACTCTCCCCTGAAGAAGTGCAAGCCTTAATTGATGATGTCGATCGTTGCTGGTCGCCAGATGAGCGTGAAGCATTCCTCAAGCGATTGGATGAGGCATATCTCCCCTTCCGTCAAGAACCTGTAGCCGATGCGAAAAAGTCTCGAAGTCGAGCGAAAAAAACAGCAGATACTGAGGCGGAGAGCTAGAAAATGGCAAAGACCCAGCAACAGAATTCGCCCATTGTTCAAGCCTCAAATTCAAATCATTTTGAGCATATTCGGCTGATTGAGCTATGGTGTGCGGAACCTGTGTTTTTCGCATCACGAGAAATCTCTGATTGTTACTATACAGAGGGCGTTCTAGGAAACTATGCGCTTGCCTACGCTCTCGGTTGGGTAGCTTCACCCTATCGATTAACTGGACAAGCAACGAGCAGACCCACCTATCTTGAAGATCTTGTGCCGATTGCTCATAAAAATTACATTCTTCCAGCTTGGTCAGTGAATGAGGAAGTTAGTTTTCGGTTTGAGCGTTTTAATGCGCTATCAGATGCGTACTGGTACGCAATGACTAATAATCGAGTCGCGATCGCGCGTCAAGACCTGCCTGAATACCGCCGTCTTCAGCGAGAAAAAGGACAAGACAAACCGAAACATCGATCGTTTGCGCCTAGTAACTTTCCTCAAACTGGACGACTGCGAATGATTGAACGTGGTAATCGATTTCAGACATTAGTTTTTGGGGATTCTGAGCTTCCTGATTATTTCCGCATTGGTAAATTCAGAAGCAAAATTCGCCTATCTGTTTTGCAGGAGTTGAAGATTAAGCTTCTTCCGATCGCGGAATATGACTGCAAAGCACTACTAAACACAGCAGATTTACCGCCTAATCTGCCATTACTATCTTTTGACTTAATTGCGATTCCTCCTGTTTCATTAGTGAAAAATTTGAGATTTCAAGGAGAAGCTTGGCAGATCGGTAATCTTACAATTCCAGCAAATCTTCGGTTCTGTGGAGGACGACTGTAACGTGGCAAATGAAAGGATTTCTGTATTGCTTGAACCTAGAAGCATTGCTGCTTGTGTTGAGTTACCTGAAGAACTTGCTTTCATGGGAAAAGCGCTTCAGCATCAAGTGGATGTTTTCCAAAAAGCAGTTGATCATGACATTATTGTAGACTCAGCACCGACGGGGACAGGGAAAACAAAGGCAGCATTATCAGTTCTCAAACATCAACCGAAACAGAGCGCCGTTTACATTGCACCCACAAATGCTCTGATTGATCAGCAGAAGCAAGCGGCAGAGGCATTCGTCCTTGCAGCAGGATTGCCGCATATAGTGATTGCTGCTTCTGCTAAAGAAATTCGCCAGTGGTCAAATCAGCCTGTAGGGAGCCGTCCCGGAGAAAAGCTTTATAACCTGCTCCGCAATCCTGCCACAATTTTTCCAGAAGTTGGTGCAAGTCGCCCGGTTCTTTTGGTGACGAATCCAGATATCTTTTACTATGCGACATTCTTCGCTTACAAAAAGCTCGATCGCATTAACGTTGCAAGCCAGTTCTACAGCAAGTTCGGAACAGTCATTTTTGACGAATTTCATTTGTATGATGCAAAGCAACTCGTCGGATTGCTCTTCTATCTTGCTGTATCTCACGAATTTGGCTTCTTTCAGCAAGGTCGTCGCGCAGTTTTGCTGACGGCGACTCCTGAGCCAGCCTGTGAAGCTGCGCTTTCTAGTTTAGAAAGGCAAGGTGTAAGAGTTGCTTACATTGATGGAGAAGAGCATACGGATTGCCTCCTACCTTCTCAAACCTCAGTTCAATTGGAGTTACGTGCTCAACCAGATCGGGATCAATTCATATCTGAATTAGTAAACGAGATTATTCAGAAATCACAATCTCATCCTGGTCATAATGGTGCTGTCATTCTTGACTCATTAGATCAAGTGAATCAACTTGCAGATTTGCTGAGGCGGAAGGGACTCGCTGATCAGATTGGACGAATTACAGGACCTGCACCGCTCAAAGATCGTCAACGAGCCATGCAATGCCCAATTATTTTGGCAACAAGTACAGTTGATGTTGGATTTAACTTTGAACGAAATCCAGAGCCACGAAGACAGAATCTAGACTGGTTAATTTTCTCCTGTCGCGATCGTGCGGCTTTTTGGCAACGTTTAGGGCGAGTTGGGCGAGTGCTGGGTAAACCTATTGCCGATATTTCATCTCATGCGATCGCATATCTTCCTGAGAGAGCCTGGGAAGAAGGATTAGCACTGTTGGATAAAGAGAGCGATCGAGAAACTTTGAAGCATCAGTTAGCGGAGTTGTCTTGTCTCGATCGTCCTTTCCTAGCGATTTATTGGCAATCTGAAGCTTTTCTAGAGATTGCTCGACCTTTACTTCAATTAGAGGAGCTGATGCAAGGTCTGGCTGAAAGTGAGTTGATTGACAAGCTTTATCGAACGCTGCAATCTGTACTAGGAGGAAAACAAGATTGGGCTTATTATCGAAGTCGAATGATGGCACTAAAAGCCGCAGAGGAGATCGCAAAACAGAAAGATAGCCAAACGAATCCGCTTCGATTTATCAAAGGAAAGGCAAGATGGGACATTGTGACGACTTTTCTGAGAACTGAATGCCCAGAAGATTGGGCAGATTTTCAAGCAAAACGGACAACTTTTCAAGATTATGAAACTGTTCTTGAGCGGAATACAAAAGCGATTGAGGCATTTGTACAGTTCTGTCGGTACTTTATAGCAAGCTATGCTCCTTTATTTGGATTTAGAACAGGATTGTTTGAAAATCTAGAGATTGTTGACCCGAAAGGATTGATTTTAGATGTTTCAGCAGAAACTCTGCTTGATCCGATTCACCTGCTGCGCTACTACGAGTTTCTTTCAGATGGTGATCGCGTTGAGATTCAAAATCGGGCTGAATCTTCTTATCAAATCAGTTTTCGATGGCGATATCGAGGTTGTTACCTAGATTTTTCAGCGACTCAACTTAATAAACTTAAAGCATTCGAGAATTGTCAGATTCAACGCAAGCGCGGAGATGCGATCGCACCAGAGGCGCTGCTAACGAAACTGAGTAAGGACTTTATTCCAGGTGTAATTATCTGTCCCATCAAGAATGCTTCTGCTTATTATCAGCTTCTTCGAGAACGAGTTGCAGTCTATCCTATCACTGTGATCGGAACAGATTTTGAGAAAGACTTTGTTCTGCTCCCTGGCATTGCAGGCATTTTAACGATCGCAATGTTTGGAGTTAGACTTCGGCTTCCTGACAATGAAGAATTTCTAATTTACTGATGGAGGTTGAACTTTGCCACATAGTTTAGTTCTCAATCTGCAACCCCGATCGCCAATTCCAGCAAGTCATTTAAGCGGGCGGCATCTTCATGCACTGTTTTTGGACTTAGTACGATCGCAAAATTCAACCCTCAGCGAAACCCTGCACAAGCAAGTTTCTGAGAAGTCCTTTACGCTGAGTGCTTTGCAGACTCGAATGCACCCTTCACGGCTGCAATATCAGCACCAAAGCGCGATCGCAGAACCCTGCTGGTGGCGTATTTCTCTGTTAGATGATTCTTTGTTCAGTCAGTTAGCACACCTGTGGCTAAATCTCAATCCCAAGCAATCTTGGCAGTTGGGAGCCGCAGAACTTACAGTCACTAGCATTCTGGGGACAGCGCAACTGAAGCAGCCTTGGGCAGGATTTAGCTCTTATGCTCAACTGTATGAGCAAGCATCGGAATGCGATCGACAAATCAAACTCCAGTTTTGCACTCCGACCACATTTCGTCAGACTCAGTACGATAGTGCTTTACCCACTAAAGAATTAGTCTTTCAAAGCTTATTGCGACGGTGGAATCAGTACAGTGGGATTGCGTTTTCTGAAGCGATCGTTGAGCCGATTTTTCCGAGTTACTTTGATATTCGGACTGAAATCGTGATGGATAGTCGCAGTAAGTTGATCGGCTGTGTGGGTGAAGTGACTTTTACGATTTTGGGTGAAGTAGAAGCTGAGACGATTCGACAGATTAACACTTTGGCAAATTTTGCAATGTATGCCGGAGTGGGGCGGAAAACACCGATGGGCATGGGAATGGTACGACGGAAGTAAGTTATGAATCCTGAAAATTATTTGCCTCTCTCGTATTTGAATGCTTGGGAGTACTGTTCGCGGCGGTTTTATTTTGAGTATGTGCTGGGGGAAATGGTCGAGAATGAACACATCGTTTTGGGCACTCATTTGCATCGCAATATCAACGAAGCGGAAGTGATCCAAGAAGGTGACACGATCGTTCATCAGCAGCAGTGGGTTTGGTCGGATCGGTTGCAAGTTTCTGGGGTGATCGATGCGGTGGAAGAGCGAGATCAGCAGCTCATTCCCTTGGAGTACAAGAAGGGCAAGATGGGACGGCATTTGAGCGATCATTTTCAACTGTGTGCGGCGGCATTGTGTCTGGAGGAGCGAATGGGGAAAGCAATCGCTTATGGTGAGATTTTTTATCACGCGAATCGCAGACGGCAACGGGTGGAGTTTTCACCTCAGTTACGGCAGATGACGGAAGCTGCGATCGCTGCGGCGCACTTAGCCGAATGTCGTCCAATGCCTGCACCGATCGACCATAAAACGAAGTGTCAGGCGTGCAGTTTGCAGGGCATTTGTTTACCGAGCGAGATGAAGGTGTTAGGTGTGAGGTATGAGGTGTGAGGTGTTGGAACACCAATTACTTCGCCTCACACCCCACACCCCACACCCCACACCCCAAATTCTTCGACAACAAGGAGTAGTCAAAATGCCAGTTCTGTATGTAACTCAGCCCGATGCGATTCTGAACAAGTCGTATGAGGCGTTTATTGTTAAATTGAAGCAAGCCGATGGGACTTGGAAGAAGCAAACGATTCCGGCTCAGACGGTGGAGCAGGTTGTGTTGATGGGGAATCCACAAGTAACCGGAGATGCTTTGATGTATGCGCTGGAATTGGGGATGCCTGTACATTATCTATCAGGATTCGGTAAGCATTTGGGGTCGGCATTGCCTGCTTATTCTCGCAATGGACAGCTTCGATTGGCGCAGTATCGCAGGTATGAAGATCAGGTGCAGAAGTTGGAATTGGTGAAAGCGATCGTCACCACGAAAATCCACAATCAAGCGACGGTGTTGTATCGGCATGGGGTGAAAGAGCATCCTTTGAAGCAGCGGAAAGCGAGTGTGGCGGCTCAGAAGACGATCGATCAAGTGCGGGGGATGGAAGGGTTAGCGGCGCGGGAGTATTTTGGTTATTGGTCGCAGATGTTGAAGGGGGATTGGCAGTTTTCCGGGCGAAATCGTCGTCCGCCGACTGATCCGGTGAATGCGTTGTTGAGTTTTGCTTATGGATTATTGCGATCGCAAGTGACAGCAGCAGTGCATTTAGCGGGACTTGATCCGTACATTGGTTATCTGCATGAGGTGACGCGGGGACAGCCTGCGTTGGTGCTGGATTTGATGGAGGAGTTTCGCGCTTTGATTGCGGATAATGTGGTGTTGACGGTGTTGAACAATCGGGAGATTCAGCAGAAGGATTTTATGGAAAGTTTGGGTGCGTATCGATTATCGGATGCGGGACGCAGGACGTTTTTGCAGGGGTTTGAGCGGAAATTGAGCGATGAGTTTACGCATCCGGTGTTTGAATATCGCTGTAGTTATCGAAAAGCGATCGAGCTTCAGGCAAGGTTACTCGCTCGGCATTTGCAGGAGGATGTGCCTTACAAGCCGTTGGCGGTGAGGTGAGAAGGTGTGAGGTTTGGGGTGTGGGGTGTGAGAGGGAAAGAGGGGAAAGATGAAGGGGTAGGCGAGAGATGGGAAGATATGAGAGAGCAGGAGATTAAGGGATATCGGGATTTGATGGTTTGGCAGCGGGCAATGGATTTGGTAGTGCGATCGTATGAAGTGACAAAGGGGTTGCCAAAGTCTGAGCAGTATGGGCTGATCAGCCAAATTCAAAGAGCGGCTGTTTCGATTCCGGCAAATATCGCTGAAGGCAAGGGAAGGAGGCATTTAGGCGATTATCTCAGACATTTATCGATTGCTAGAGGATCTTTAATGGAATTGGAAACTCATGTGTTGATTGCAGAACGGCTAAGCTACGTGACTCCGCAGCAAGCGGATGCCGTTCTGAAACTGACTGAAGAAATTAGTCGGTTGCTGAGTAGTCTTCAACAAGCCTTAGAAAAACGAAGATAACCCCACACCCCACACCCCACACCTCACACCTCACACCCCACACCATGTTTTACCTAATCATCTATGATTTGCCGGATAGTAAGGCGGCGAATAAGCGGCGGACTCGGCTGCATAAGTTGTTGTCGGGATATGGGACTTGGACGCAGTACAGCGTGTTTGAGTGTTTTTTGACGGCAGTGCAGTTTGCGAAGCTTCAGGTGCAGGTGGAGAAGTTGATCAAGTCAGATGAGGATGCGGTGAGGATTTATGTGCTGGATGCGGGGGCGGTGAAAAGGACGATCGCGTATGGGTCGGAAAAGCCGCGTCAAGTTTCAGCGATCGTTCTATAATGACGGAAGATTTTGGCAAACCGAAGCGGGGGCGAAAACCCTGGGAGGTTCGCCAAATCGCTAGAACCAAGACAACTCAATAGTTTTCACGATCTAAAAAATCGCCATCATTGTAGAATAAAGGCTGGGATCACGGTTTCAGATGACCTTTGCCAAAATTGGTTCTACAGCCCTTGTTCAGTAAGGGTTCTAGGTGGCGCGCGATCAGAACCTTTAATCCCGGCAACGGGACTGAAACACATGACGATCGTGCAAAAAGTTGCCAAACAACTGACGATCAGAACCTTTAATCCCGGCAACGGGACTGAAACGCATTAGTGCTAACGCTCTTTTAATCAATAATTCCAGTCGATCAGAACCTTTAATCCCGGCAACGGGACTGAAACGAAGTTTCATAGAGTTGATTCCAAAGTTGAAAGATGACGATCAGAACCTTTAATCCCGGCAACGGGACTGAAACTATCCTCAGAAAACCTCGTGTCATCCCTGCTTTGACGATCAGAACCTTTAATCCCGGCAACGGGACTGAAACTTATCTAATGACCCGGGAACATAAACGATACAATTACGATCAGAACCTTTAATCCCGGCAACGGGACTGAAACTAAACCTTCAAGATTAGTAGCCGCTCTTACCAGGTTGCCGATCAGAACCTTTAATCCCGGCAACGGGACTGAAACGTCCCCGTGACATATCGTAAGACTGATCCCACGATCGATCAGAACCTTTAATCCCGGCAACGGGACTGAAACCTACCCTACACTCTACTTCTCTTCCTATTGCGACTGCCGATCAGAACCTTTAATCCTGGCAACGAGACTGAAACCGCTCTCTAAGCGTAAAACGATCGCTATAGATCAAATCACCAAACTCCGATCGCAAAAGCAAGTCTCAGGACATAATCCAGGCTTTCCTAATCTGCCTGATCCAACACTCGGATGTGTAGAACCTCATTGCTTATTAGTGGTTCAGTCTGAGACTTCGACACTACTGATGGAAGCCCGATCGTAACTTCTTCCGAATATCTCTCCACCTTTGCCCGAACAAGTTGCGAACTTCGTCGGTGATAGAGTTGCATTACACAATAGACTGCGATCGCATCCAGAAGAACAAAGGAAGCGATCGCAGGATAGAGCAGTCTTTCAAACGAAGCCTAAAGCTAGAAGTGATGCAAACCAGAATCCAGGATTGGAGGAAAAGTTAGCTCAACTCAGTGAATTAGGCACTTGTTCTGTCTTTCCATCTGAATCAGGAACAGAGCCAGATTGCAGCAAATTTAGAATTTGATCGAGCTTCTTGCTCAACTGATCATTCTCAGTTTCTAAACCCTGAATGCGATCGAGCAGACGTTTAGTATCCGTTGGAGTCGTATCGGTTGCGGCTTTCCGCAGATCTTGACCAAACCCCATCAAGGCTGGACGTTCGATGTAAGTCACGCGGTGCATCACTCGCCAAGCAGGATTCGGCTTACCAGACTGTACCTGCCGTAAAGCGCGGGCTTCCTCATCATTGCCTTGGAGCCACTCTGGATCGACGACCTGACTGAAGAAATGCTCGAAATGCTTCTTTTCTTTTTCTAGGTAGAAGCTCATGAAGCGATAGCGATCGACCTTCTCGCCTGGAACAATTGGATTGTCCTTGTAGTCCGTGATGCCCATCCGCTCTACGCCACTGAGATCCACCGCCAACGACATCCCCCGGCTGCGACTTTCCGTTTTGGTCATCGTTTGAGTCAGATTGAAGGTTGCTTGTGCAGTCAACTCTCCACCGACCCCTAGCACCTTAAACCCACCGGTGCCCCCGATCGCGCCTTCTAGAGTGAATGATCCGCCAATCGTATGTTCGACTGTGCTTGCAAACTGTTGAGACTCGGTGCGTAAGCCGCCATCCGCATCCCAAACATAGGTATTAACGATATTGCGCTTCCCTGCTTTAAGTTGAATCGCTGCCATCTTCTGCTGCCAACTCGCCAGTCCACTCCTGGCTTGGACAAGTTTCTCAGAATCGGCAATTCTCGACCTCACAGCACTCCGTTGCTCTTTATTGTCTTTTTCGGACACATCGACATCGACCTGTCTGCTCAGCGAGGTTTCGTCTACTAGATTACTATTGAAGTTCCAGAAGTAGGATTCACGCTCGGCATCTTGTTGCTCGATCGCTCGTTTCAAGTCATAGGCTTCTTTGATCCGATAGTAGCTCGCAGGGTACAGCGAACCATACTGATTCCGCATTTGGGGCACATGACGGAAAAAGCGATCGCTGGTCGCCTGCATCCCGGTCATGCCATCCAAACTGCCATTCATTGTATAGGCAGGATTCATCATGAAGGTGATGGTATTGATATCCGGTTCAATCCCTTCGACGGGTTGCAGTTGATAGCCGATCATTTTTTTACTGCTGGCAAGTCGTGTGATGTAAACATCTGCAATCCCAGAAATCACCAGGGCATAGCCTACGTTTTTAGGAATAAAGCGGGTTCCTAATTGTTCAAATTTCGGAGTGAGTTCTGGCATTCCGCGCAATTCTAACTTGTCGCTCATCGTACTAGAATTGCTCGCTGAAACCGAACTGCTGTTGAGGAAGTTTCCACGCATTGACAGATCCGCGACAAATCCTTGACGAATTTCCATCGCCTTTTGCGTTTCTACAACGGCACCCGCCATCACGGTTTGGTCAACCCCAATGAACAGGGAAGAGGTTGCTCCAAATCCTGCTTCTTGGTTTCGATTCCAGCGATAGGCAACATCTTCAGCAAAGCTGAGTTCGACTGAAGTTGCGCCGTTGTAGTCAAAACTGACGGTGAGATTTTCGCTCGGAACTGGAGGAGCGCCTTCGATGTAGCCAAGCAAGGTCGGTTTAAATTGAGCATTGCCGACCCAGTGCAGTTCCAGTGACTCAATTCGTTGGTTGCTAAGTAATGAAACTCCGCCAGGAACGATCGTGCCAAAAAACCGTCGCAGCATGGCTGATTTTTGTCCAGTGACGGGATCGATGCCCTGAGTGGCGTATTCTGTACAAATCACAGCATCGACCTGATTGAAGCGCCAATATTTCTGTAAGCCCGGTTCTTTTCCCGATAGCCGCCGCCACATATTGGCTTGAATGTCGGATTTCGACAAGGCACGATTCCAAATACTTACTTCAGAAATTTCGCCCTGGAAGAATCGCTCAGTTCCTCCACTCTTAGCCCCGATCGTCCAGTTCGCATTGACTGGAATTGCACCCTTGCGAGCAGGCGTACTCTTCAAGACCTCGCCATTACGATAGAGTGTCCAGTTCGTTCCATCGTAAACGCCAGCGAGATGAACCCAAGTAAAGAGATCCTCTGCATTGATTGAAGCAGCAGCGCTATAGGGTTGACCATCCCAGCTTCCGACCTCATATTGTCCATTCAAAATGCGAAGCGAGATTTCAGCATCTGGACTGCGGGTAAAGCCACGAGCCACAATGTTTTGAACTCCTGCTGTGCTAAAAGGTCTGATCCAAGCTGAGAGAGTGATAGGTTCACTGGAGTTGGGTTGTGGAGCATTGCCCAAATCTACAAAATCGGTTTTACCATCAAACACCTTTGCCTGGTTTCCTAGAGAACCGATCGGTGCTGCACAAGGAAACCAACTCACAGCACCTGACACAGTTCCATCCTGTTTTCGCGGTGAACGATCGGAAATATTCTGAACAGTTCCACTGCTTCCGTCACTCATCGGATAGTAGGCAAGTAAGCCGGGTTCATTGCCACTGAGAACTGTTTTGCTGTTGATTTCCACTTCGTCCGCGTCTAATGCAATTTGCCAGACTCGCACTTCCGCCAGCTTGCCGAAGGGTTGGTTTCCTCTCGGATGATTGCCAATGTGCGTAATCAAGCTAATCGAAGTATCGCTGTTACTTTTGAAGGTGACATGCTGTAGTTTCTTTTCCAACTCCTGAATCTCTTGCTTTGCAGTGGCATCGGACTTTCCCTTGAGGGTAGCGATGCGATCGCTAATCGGAGTGCGGGTATCTCCGACACGCTGACCATCGAGATAAAATATCGTCGTGGGTTCTTCTCCTGCCGTCGTCACAACCGCGAGATGATGCCAACCGAGTGCGAGTTGCTTTAGAGAATAGTCACAGTTAAAGAAACCATTGTCGCTGCGGATGCCTAGTTGTTTCCCTTGGTTGACCACAATTTGAAACTGATCGTTTCCGACCAAAGTATTCCATTCTCTAGTCACCAACTTCTGATCAGGTAACTCGATCGCAGGCAACGGGTAAGCGAACCAAGCTTCAACCGTCCAGCAATCTCTCACACTAATCCCTGTGGATTGGTTCAATGTTAGAACACTGTTCGCCTGTGAGAAATTTAGACAGGTGCGCAGAGCATCTGGGAGCCATTTGCTGTCGGTGGCATCGTAGCGAGTTTGACGAATTTTGCCTTGAACATCTAAGTAAGACATCTGGACATGCCCGGTGCAGGAATCGATCGCGCTTAACCGCCCTTGCGATCGAATAAACTCCAGAAACGCTCCCGTTGTCACTAGATCGCGGCTATCTTTGTAGATAGGATTCATCTCCACAGAATCCCTTTTGATATTCTGCAAGAACGTTGTCGTTTGAGAACCGATCGCCGTTTGCGTGGTCTCAATCGATCGCTTTAATTCACCGATGCGGCGCTTCCATGTCTCTTTCTGGTTGGTGTCAATGCTATTTAAAGCATTCAACTCAGCAAGGCGTTGTTTCGCCTGATCTAACTGCTGCTGTTTACGAAACACGTCGTCTTCAGCGAGGTCAATCTTGTCATTTGCGCGTAGACCGCTACCATCAGGCTCAACGACCTTCACTAAAAGCCACTGCTCATTCTCTTTACTTCTGAAGGTGTCGAAACCCACCACACTGTATTCAGTACCCTTGTCCTGACCGAGACTCCGTTGCTGCCAACGACAAAAAATCTGGTAGTAGCCATCGCTTTGCTTGACAAATCGCCATTGCTGATTCTCCCGTTCGTGATGCTCGGTGTGACCATAAACGATATTGCTGCCATCGGTTCGCATATCTAGAATGCGGTTTTCGTAAGCTGACACGATCGTGTAATACGGCTCTCCATTGAACGTGTCCACATACTCAAACCTGAACTGGTAGTTGCTGTAAACCTTACTGTTCGCGATTCCAGAATCATAGCCATGAATCAGGTTTTTCGTGTCGGTGTAAATTCTGGCTGCACCGCTGAGTCGGCTGCGACAACGTAACCGACACCAGTAGTTGAGCGGATTTTCAGAGATTTCTGAAAGGCGTGCTTTTAATGTGGCTAGTTCATTCGTGAGCGTTGTAATCGTCTGATTCTGATCTGTAATTTGCTTCGTTAGCCCTCCTCCCTCAAGTAGGTTGAGCTTCGCCACCAGTTCCAGCCATTCAGCGGTGAGCTTTGCTTCTTCCTGTTCTAAGGGAGCAAGTTTTAGCACCAGATTTTCTAGAGTTTGAGTGTCCTTGCCTAATACCTCTAGCTTCAGAGGTTCTGTGCCGTCGCCGCAGCGTTCCTCTGTAATCGTATTGGACAACAATCGAATGCGATGTTTGCGGATTTCTAGCTTTGACCACTCTCCTTTGATGTTGTCGATCTCGAACGATCGCAGCATCGTCACACCAGGCGGAATCATAAACCTTGCAGAAGCTCGATACCAACCGTCTGAAAGCTTCTTAAATTGAGTATCAGCATTCTTATTTTCTCGCTCGATCGGTGTTCGCTCTTTGCTGCTGCGACTGCGCTGCCCCCAATGGTTCAACTGGAACACCGGATGATTTTGACCATCGACATTATTCGGGGCTAGAGGCTGATTTGGGATGATCTTGAACTCAAATTCCTCCTCATAGGTGGCGCATTGGGTTACGGCAAAGAGTTCACTGTTGCTGTATTTTGCTGCATTGATCGAATCGCCTTTGAGTTTACGATTCAATGTGACTGCACTAACATAGGCGTTCTCGCTGACTACGCCATCATTGCCATAGACTGAGAAATCTGTGACTCGTCTTTCTTCGCCCTCTGCGGGAGCTTCGCTGTTGACGGAGGCGATCGCACCCAATCGCCAATATCCTGCCAAATCCAACTCTTTCCCCGTCAAGAGCAGGTGCATCGTATTTTTGATCTCTTGCGAAGAACGTGCCCTCTGCCAAAGTTGCACCTCTGCTATTTTCCCTTGAAAAGCTGCTGTGCTTGCGCCTAGAACGAACTCCGTTGACCAGGGCTGAGTTTTGTTAACCGGGAGAGGCTCAGGACTTCTACCCACTTCTGTGCCGTTCTTACACAAGGTTAGAGTGACTTTCTCCTGGACATAAGAGAGAATCCCTGCATAATGCACCCACTCATTCTTTTCCGGTGCAGGACAAGTCACAGTCACAGTGTTGCCCATCCACTTGCAGCTAAACTTCAGTTGATTTGCTTCAAGCACCATTGCCACCGATTGATCCTTGCGCCCTAAAATGAACTGCGAACCTCCCTCCGGCAGGACTGGGAAAATCCAGGCTGAGAAGGTTTCCCCAAAAGACTTTTCGGCGGGCGTTTTCAGCTTCAGGGTTGGGAAGGTGATGCAATCGCTGCTTCCAAAAGTCACGCCGCGCCGTTTTACTGACTGCATTTTCAGGTTAACGACTTCACCGGGTTGCCATTGGGTATCGATCGTAAAAGATGCAGCATTTAATTTCGCTACAGAATAGATGCCGTCATACGATTCAGTTCCAGTAATTTGAACTTCATCACTAGACGTTAAACCGTGATTCGGGCAGGTCACGCGCAGCTTCCCGTCAGACAGTTGAAAGCGAGTAATGATGCCATCAAAGTTGACGACTTCCTCGTCGGGCAGCACTTCCCAGCGTCCTACCGATTCATTCGGTGGATCGACTTCAAATGTATTGGCATCGATTGTTCTGCCAACTTTATAGTGACCGTTATAGCCTGTCGTTCCTTCAATTTTGATTTCAGTCCCAATGTTGACGGTTGATTTTGCTTCTGGAATGACATCAAGTTGCTGAGCGGTTGTACTGCGTGCGATCGCGCTAATTTTTCCTTGAGGCAAAGGATTGTTACCGATCGCTTTGATATTATCAAGGGTGTCCACTGGCAGCAAAACATCTTCCGTTTTCTGCAAGATAGATTTTGGTTCGGACTTAGCAATTTGCGAGAGCGTTCCATCTTGAGCGATCGAGAAATTAATGGCTGCGGCATAGCCTCGCTCGGTCGGCATCACCAGCATAATTTTAGCCGCCTGTTTTAGAAGTGGGGCGTTTTCTGTTGATTCACCTGCTGCTTTACTTTGAGTGTAGTAGAATGTAGCACTCAACCCGTTGCTAAGCTTTGCTCCGACATCGATCGTTTGGCGAATGATGCCACAAACATTTCGCGGTTTAAGAACATCGTTTTTGTCAGGCTCCATGACTGTGTAGTCTTTGACATCAAATCGCCCCTCTTCGGAAGCGCGTAGAGAGATTGCTTCAACTTGCTTCGTCTTCTGGTCGTAAGCAAAGATATGCCAGCGATACTGCTCATGTTCACTCGTTGGCACGAGAACGACCGAAAACCACCCCTGGTCGAGATTTTTGATGAAGCTAATTTCTTGAGTTGGTTCGTAGAAGTACTCGCCGTTTGCATTCCGAAAATCTAACGTATCGAGCGAGTCTTGGTCTTGAGCGTTCGAGCTTTGCAGGGGTTGATATTTCTGACGACTGCGCTTAAACCGCACCTCATATTTGCGAATCAATTCATTCTTCATGCCATCGAGTACAAAGCGATCGACAAGAAGAGTATTGGTAATAGACTGCCGAAAAACGTAAAGGTGCCCCAAACCGGAAACCAATTGAACGGGTGCGATCGCAGTTTGGTCTCGCGTCTGATAGCGCGAGCGGATAAGTCGAATAAGCTGCCCGTCCTTGTTCTTGATCGCGAGTTCCTGCTGCTCTTTTGCTTCAACAGAGCAATCAGCGGTCTTCTCGTCTGTAAACGTGCATTTAGTGGGCGGTTCGTTTGGAAAGTCTAAAATCTGCCAATTTTCCCAATCCATCTGAGTCTTGCGAGAGTTCTCCTCAAAGCCATCCTGCCGCACCGTGTAGTAAACTTTGCCATCAGTAGCCGTCCCGAAGACTACGACTTTGCCTTCATGAGCAATACTGTTGATGTGGCACAGATTATCTTTCTGTAAAAGCATCGGATCAATCCTCAAAAAGTAAGATGGTTTTCCTCTAAGTGCGGAATCGCTTAACCACGTCTAGATCAGCGATTAGAGTTTGCTGTCTGTCGTCGTTGGATGCCGCTAGAAGTAGATGCGGGCAGGATTGAAAAGTTATGCAGGGGAAGTTTTCGGCTAGGCTTCTATTGGGCAGAAATGCAGGAGGAGGGGAATGGCACGATCGCGTCAATTTGTAAGACTGAGTAGCAGTGTGACTTCTGCAACGCAAATTAGCTTGGCACTTGGGTTATGTTTATCGTTCGGGGCTGCCTCTGTTGCCCATTCTCCACAAGTGAATCCGCCTGTCGAGCGATCGCAGTCTGTTGATCAACGGGTGCAGCAGGGACGCATCTCTTACCAGGCGGGGCAGTATGTTCAAGCGATCGCAGACTGGAAACAAGCTGAAATAGAATATGATGCCAAAAGCAATCGCGCCAATCAAGCCTTGATTTTGAGCTACCTTGCCTTAGCGCACAAGCAAATCGGTTCTCTAAGCGAAGCCTCTGAATCCATTGCAAAAAGCTTAAAACTTCTAGTAGGCACATCTCACCCTCGGATTTTGGCACAAGTTTTAAATACGCAAGGGGAAATTCAATTCACTCAGGGACAGGTCGAAGCGGCACTGACAACCTGGAAACAAGCGACAGCACTTTATACGCAACTGGGTGAGGACACGCCAAAGATTGGCAGTTTGCTCAATCAAGTCCAGGCACAGCAGGCTTTAGGATTACTATTGCAAGCGAGACAAACCTTAGCAGAAGTCGAACGGTTGCTGCAACGACAGTCTAATTCACGGTTGAAAGCGATCGCATTAAGAAGTCTAGGGGATAGCTGGCTCCGGGTCGGGAACGCGGCGCGATCGCGGCAATTTTTAGAGCAAAGTTTGAAGCTGTCCGATGTAGAAGCTGACGCAACGCTGTTGAGTCTAGGCAATGCCGCACGATCGCAGCAGGACACGACAGCAGCCTTGGCATTCTATCAGCGATCGAATCAACCCCAGGCGTTACTGAATCGATTTAGCCTGCTAGTCGAAATGGGGCAGCGAGAACAAAGTAAAGCCTTGATTCCTGAAATTCAATCCAGGTTATCCACTTTACCTTTGAGTCGATCGACGGTTTATGCTCGGATTAATTTTTCTCAAAGCTTGATCAAACTTGATTCCGTAGCCGCTGCTCAAACGTTAGCGATCGCACTCCAAGAAGCCCGAAAATTAGGCGACAGGCGGGCTGAAACGTATGCGCTAGGGTATCTGGGTCAAGTCTATGAACAAACACAGCAGCAATCAGAAGCACAAAAGCTGACCGAACAAGCATTAATGACTGCCCAAACGATTCAAGCCCCAGAGATTTCTTATCAATGGCAGTGGCAACTTGGACGACTGCTCAGGGCACAAGGACAAACTCAGGCAGCAACTCAGAGCTATCGTTTAGCGTTTCAGTCCTTGCAGTCGATTCGATCTGATTTAGCAGCATCGAATCCTGATTTACAATTCTCGTTTCGGGAGCGTGTAGAGCCAGTGTATCGAGAATATGTAGAGGTATTGCTGAGTTCGCCCACTCCCGCACAAGAGAACCTGAAACAAGCGCGTCAAGTAATTGAATCACTGCGGTTGGCAGAACTCGATAACTTTTTCCGAACCGCTTGTTTAGCAGGAAAGATTGTCGAGATTGATTCACTCAAAACACAGACTCAAGCAGCCGTTGTTTACCCGATTATTTTACCCGATCGCATTGATATCATTCTTAGCCTTCCAGAACAACCACTACGTCACTATACAGTTCAGGTTGCACAATCTGAGCTAGAAACAACTTTAGAAGAACTGCGACAGAATTTAGAAAAACCAATCACTACACCGCAGGGCAAGCAACTGGGTAAGAAGGTCTATGATTGGCTGATTCAACCCATTGCAGCCGAGCTAGAACAGCAGAAAACCAACACGCTTGTATTTGTCCTGGATGGAGCTTTGCGAAATGTGCCGATCGCGGCTCTCCATGATGGACAACGCTACTTAATTGAGCGCTACAGCGTTGCTTTATCTCCTGGGTTGCAATTGCTCAATCCTCAACCGATTCAGAATCAGAAATTACAAGCGATCGCGGCTGGATTAACCCAAGAACGTCACGGTTTTAGTGCTTTGACAAATGTAGCTTCAGAACTCAAAGAACTGCAAGCCGAAGTTCCGAGTCAGATTTTGCTCAATCAAGCCTTTACCAGCGCAAAATTGCGAGAACAAATACAGGCGTTACCGTTTCCGATCGTGCATTTAGCAACTCATGGACAATTTAGCTCTAACGCCGATGAAACGTTCATATTAGCTTGGGATAAGCCGATTAAAGTGAATGAACTAAGTTTGTTATTGCGCGATCGCGAAGACCTACAAAGCCAAGCGATCGAACTCTTAGTTCTAAGTGCCTGCGAAACGGCTGAGGGCGATAAACGAGCAGCATTAGGATTGGCAGGCGTGGCAGTGCAAGCTGGGGCGCGGAGTACTCTAGCTTCATTGTGGAGCTTAGATGATCAATCGGGAGCGCGATTTATTGGGCAGTTCTACCGCGAATTAGCGAAAGATAAAGTCTCAAAGGCAGAAGCACTCAGACAAGCGCAACTATCTTTACTTCGCGACCCCAATTTCCGTCATCCCAGGTATTGGGCACCTTATGTCTTATTAGGGAACTGGCTGTAACACAGGACAATCATTCAATGCACGATCGAGATTCGCAACGAGCGCCACTGTTCCATCCGATTGTTTGACCCAGCCTTGTGCTTCGACGATTTCAGGATGGTTCGCTTGACGCTGATCAATCAGTTCCCAATCTTGCCAAATTGTTTCTGTAGTGAGTGGATCAGCAGGACTAGGAGACAGCCCGCCTCGTCCTTGATTGACAAAGCGAGCCGTGCGACTACTCGTTTGACAGCCTTGAGCGATCGAGGGAGAACTGAAGCGGATCAGAAGTTCGCCGATGCTCTGAACGGGATTGAGTGCCAGGTTATTGATGCTCACAGTTCCATCAATGCCAAATTGGGAACTTGCCGTGATTTTACTCAGATTGGTTTGCCGATCGCCCAACTCAAACCCATAGATACCCTGCGTCGCGATCGCAATGTTGCCGCCGTTCCCCCGAAACGCATTGGCTGTGATGCTACTGTTTTCGCTTGGAACCGCTAAGACAAAACCAGACGCAATGTTGATGTTGCCGCCATTCCCGCCTCCCTGTGCCAGTCCAGCAGTGGTAGAAATCGAACCGCCCCGCCTGAGCAGCAAGACATTCTCTAAATTGAACGACAAATTACCCCCCGTCCCTGAAGCGGATTCTGCCGTAATGCGACCTTGATCAAGCCGCAGCGAATTCGCGCTGATCGCTAAATTGCCCGTTTCCCCGTCACTTGTGCTGCTCACTCCAATTTGAGCGCGATCGCGAATCACGAATTGATTCGTTTTGAGACGAATCGTTCCAGCATTACCGGGTCCATCAGTGCTGGCAAACAGTCCACTCGTTTGTTCCACGAGATCGCCCTGCTCATTAAACACCTGTTGCGTTCCAGAAAGCTCGATCGCGGCATTCGCCACAACGTTCAAATCACCCGCTCTACCAATCCCCGATGTACTCGTACTCAGTCGAGAGCCTCGCGCCAGCGTCAACTCATTGGTAGAGACCGTAATGTTGCCACCATTGCCTTGTGCAAACGTCCCATCTCCGACCGGACGCACTTCCGTTGAAATGCCGCTTTCGTCGAGGACGATGCGATCGCGACCCCGAAGCTGAACGCTGCCTGCATTGCCGCGTCCAAATGTGAGTGCTTCAATCGTGCCGTCGGTGAACGTCAGCGAATTTGCTGTGATCGAGACATTACCGCCCGTTCCTTGTGCATCCGTCACTGTGCTCACAATATCTCCGGTCGAGGTGAATGTTTCACTGGCGATGATGATGTTACCTGCACTGCCACCTTGTCCAAGATTAAACGTTTGCAGGGTGGCTCTTTTCTTGAGATCGACTGAACGCGCCGTAATGTTGATGTCATTGCCGCTGCCGCTACTATCTAGCCCGACGACACTACTCATTCGACCGCCATCGATCAACACGGTATCTTGAGCCGCGATCGTAATTTTGCCTGCATTCCCTTGCCCCCCTGTAGACGCATTCACAAAGGCTTCGCCTAAAAAGGATTCAAATTCAGTGGCGGTGCCTGCACCCAAAGTGAACGAACCCGCTTTGATTGTAATATCTCCCGCATTCCCGACAGAATTGAACTCCACTTGGCTTGCAATGTTACTGTCAGTTAAAACCATCGCGTCGCGCACCGCAATCGCAATGTCGCCTCCATTCCCCTGTCCACGGTTAAACGTTTGCAGGGAGGCTCCTTGCTTGAGATCGACTGAACCCGCCGTGATGTTGATGTCGTTGCTGTTGCCGCTGCTATCTATCCCGATGACACTACTAATCCGACCGCCATCCATCAACACGGCATCCTGAGCCACGATCGTAATTTTGCCTGAGTCTCCCTGCCCCTGCGTAGACGCATCCACAAAAGCTTCGCCTCGAACGCCCTGCTCTTCAGAGAAGCTGAATCGATCGACCAAAGTGAACGAACCCGTTTCGATCGTAATATCTCCCGCATTCCCCACAGCACCCGACCCTACTTGGCTTGCAATGCTACTGCCATCTAAGACCATCGCGTCACGCACCTGAATCGCGATGTCGCCTCCATTGCCCTGACCGTCTATATTCGTTGAGATCAACGAATTGTCAGTGATCGACAGCGATCCAGCGTTCAATCGAATATCGCCGCCCTTGCCAACCGCAGTCGAGAGAATGCCGTTCGATATACTACTACTATTTAGCGAGAGGCGATCTGTGGCACTTAGAATGATGTTGCCTGCTACCGCATTCGGAGTGGCTTGCAACCCCAGTCCGGCTACCAATCTACTATCTTGCAGCGAAATGTTTTGCCCGGTTATCTCAATCTGCCCGCCCGGAGACTCAAGATAGGCATCCTCCAGCGAGACATCGCCACCGAGCAGCGCTAACCTTTGATTCGGCTGAACCTTCAGCGTTGCCCCCTGCACTTCAATCGCTCCGGTGCCACGATATTGAAGTCCAATCGGTGCAGAAATGGTGAGCAACGGGGGCGCTTGTGGAGTCGTAGCACTAAATTCACCATTGTCAAAGATTAAACGGTCTGCTGTGCTTACTACAAATGAGCCACTGATATCAAGGCGTGCATTGGGTCCAAAGAAAATGCCATTGGGATTGATTAAAAACAGATTGGCAGATCCGAGAACGCCCAAAGTGCCGAAAATCTGCGATCGCGTTCCTCCAATGACGCGTGCAAAAATGCGATCGACTCCCGTAGGATTCGCAAAGTCGATCCGCTGTCCGTCGCTGATATTAAAGTCTGAAAAACTGTGAAATAAGTTTGCGCCGCGTTGTGCTCCTCCCCCAATGATGTTGGCGGGTGAGAGCGTGGTTCGTTCAGTTCCCAGTGAAGCATCAGGGGTAATTTGTGCCACTGCGGGAAGTCTGAGCCAGCCGAGAATGGTAGCAATACAACACAGACTGAGAAGCGATTTAAGCATAGCAATGAGCACGACAACAGGTGATTGAAACTCTAACTTAATCTTTTCTGAGTGAGTAGAGAAGTGCAAGAAATTGCTCAGTGCGATCGAGGATTGAGGCTCAAATTAATTTCTATGTAACAAGACTGCAATCTTTTTCTCCTGGAGTGCATAGACTTTTAAGATCGCCCGCAGGTACGAGTAAGCAGCGGATTCCTAGAAAGGCAACCGCCCTGAATCACTTACTCGATAAATGAGAAGTGTGTAGCTGTGCGTGTTTATGGAGTGTGAGTGTGAAAAGAATCAAACGGATCGGATGGACTTTAAAGCTAGGAACGATTGCGCTACTAGCTTCAACTTAATTTCTATGTAACAAGACTGCAATCTTTTTCTCCTGGAGTGCATAGACTTTTAAGATCGCCCGCAGGTACGAGTAAGCAGCGGATTCCTAGAAAGGCAACCGCCCTGAATCACTTACTCGATAAATGAGAAGTGTGTAGCTGTGCGTGTTTATGGAGTGTGAGTGTGAAAAGAATCAAACGGATCGGATGGACTTTAAAGCTAGGAACGATTGCGCTACTAGCTTCAACGACTGCCTATGCAACTGAACCCGGTTCTACCCAGCCTGATCCAGTTCTCAAGCCCCTAACCTTTATTAATCTGGCTCAAACCGATGCAACTCCTGCCGCACCCACTCCAAAAGCCGCTGATTTGATTGTTCCTGCCAGGGCTGGAGTCGGATACAACACATCAGGTGGGGGATATGAAGGGTTTGGCAGTTTCCAAGGCTTTATTCCGCTTTATCAGACTCCAGGACAGGATCTGGGATATCTGCTCGGTCGGCTACTGCTAGATAATGATGCCAAGTTGAGCGGCAATGTTTTGTTTGGCTATCGGTTCTACAATTCTGCGGCGAACCGCATTTATGGCACTTACCTGTCCTACGACAATCGCGATACTGGCTCCAACGTCTTCTCTCAGTTAGGGGTTGGCTTTGAAACGCTGGGAGAGACTTGGGATGCTCGGTTGAATGCCTACATTCCGCTAGGCGATTCGCGTCAAACCGTTAGGCAAAGCGCTTTCAATACAGGCACTCAAGTCAGTGATTTACAGTTTCAGAATAACTTCTTGCTCGTGACGGAAACGCGATCGCAACGCATCATCCGCGATCTAGAAGCGCTGGTCGCTGGTTTTGATGGAGAGGTGGGAGTCAGGCTGGCGCGGTTTCCCAATGGCGGAGATGTCCGGGGATACGCTGGACTCTACTACCTATCTGCTGGAGAGACTTCCTTTGGTGTGCGCGGTCGCCTGGAAGCTCGTCCCCTGAATGATTTGACGCTGGGGCTGGGAGTGCAACACGACGGCATCTTTGGAACGAATGTGATTGCGAGTGTATCCCTGAGCTTTCCCCCAAGTCGTTCCCGCCGATCTGACCCCACCTCCGTCTTAGCTCGCTTGGGAGACGATCCCGTTCGGATCAATGCGATCGCCATCGATCGACAACAAGAAATCAAAGATATCAGCACCACCTCTAATATATTCCTGACGAATCCCGCCACAGGACAACCTTATATCTTTCAGCATGTAACGCTCGGAGCTAGCGGCGGCAATGGCACCTTTGAAAATCCGTTCGGCATTGTCCAATCGGCGTTAGATACAACACGATCGGATGGTAATGCGATCGTCTATGTGCAGGCAGGTAGCAATCCTGGCATTCCGGCGTTTACCATTCCCGATCGTGTTCAAGTCCTGTCCACTGGAGCGATTCAACCTCTGGTAGCCACTCTCAATGGTCAGCCATTACCAGGATTCCAGATTCCTCGCTCTGGTAGTGGAGTCTTTCCAACGATCAACGGCACGGTCACGATGCGAAGCGACACGGTGTTATCGGGCTTTACGATCGCCAGTGCTACTGGTGCTGGTGTTGCCTTTACCAATGTCAATAGCGTTGAAGTTCGAGATAACTTCATTCGCAACACGGCAGATACAGGCATTTTGGGAAATGGAGCGACCACAGTGAACCTGCTTCGCAACCAGATTGACAGCACCAATAATCAAGGGATTTTTCTACAAAACATCGGGACGGCAACGATTACCAATAACGTGGTCAGCAACACGATCGAGAGCGTAGCAGATGATGAATTGCTCACCGCTAACGGTCAGGGAATTGCGATCGTCAACTCTGCTGGACAGCTCGATCTCAACTTAATCAATAACCAGATTCGTGCCAATTTCAGCGACGGTGTTCTGATTGGCTTAACAGGAAGAGCGAGCGGCACCACACCAGCAGCTACCGCGAATATCAACATTTCTAACAACACGATCGAGAATAATGGCGGTGCAACTCCGGTGCGGGGAGATGGCATCGCGATTGGTTTAGGACAAGATGCGGTGGTGAATAATCTGCTGATCGAAAACAACACGATTCGCAATAATGGCGATGAAGGCATTGATATTCGCTTAGGATTGCAAGCAATTCCCACCACGAACCCCACAACTGCCCGATTGGGGGGCACGATTCAGAATAATACGATCGCTAACAACGGACAAAACGGCGTTCAGGTACAGGCGCGGGGCAGTACAACCGCAAGAGTATCGATCGATCGCAATACCATCAACGCCAATGGGCTACTGGGGGTTGATCTCAGCACTGCGAGTGTGATCGGCTTAGGCACGCCCGATCTCTCTGCCAATGTCCGCCAAAATACTTTTACTCTAGGTACAACTCCTCCCCCAGGTTCATTTTCTCGCGTTGTTCAGGCTCAAACCACTCCCAGTCCGGGTGTTTCCCAAACCCTGTGCCTGAACTTGACCGGAAATACCTTCGCCAGTTTTAGTGAAGTGGTGCTGGACAATGTGGCAAATGCCTTAAGGGGTGACAACGAAGCTAGAGAGCAGACTGAATCAGGGAAATGGCGTTGAGACCTCGCTGAAAGAAAAGGCGTTTTTGCGGCTTGAGTGCCATCAGTTGACCTGCCAAGGTTGACCACAAATTCAAGGGTTCAATCCATAACTTGCCATACAAGCCAATCCAGAAAGCACTGTGACGCTTTGTTGTCCGCTTTGGCTCAGTCACACGAGCGACGTAACGCTGCACTTGTTTTTTGCGAATGCGCCGCCCTTGTAGGGTCGAGATCGAGTAGGCAATGGCAATCAGGACCAGCAGGGCAGTAAAACGCCCGAAATCGGCATGACAATCTTCGAGGTGATAGCCGCCGGATTTGTAGTCTTTGAACAGGGGTTCAATCGAGAAGCGAGTGGCATAAGCGTTGAGCGTTTGTTCGGCATCGACGAGATTAGTCAGAAGATACCAAGCATCCGAACTCGATTGACGGTAGGCACGCTTTTGGCGCAAGACTAAATTGTGCTTGCCGAACCCGCGATTTTGCGTCACTTGAATTTGCAGATATTGCTCGGTGATTCCGGGCGTTTGCGGCAAGTCATCAAGGCGCGTAAACCTGCTGCTGTCGTCTGGTTTGACGGTCGTACTCTTCGGTAAACGGAACACGAATTTGACTCGCTTTTCTACACACCAAGCCGCCAGTTCAATGCTGTGAAACTCACGGTCTCCGAGCAGAATGAAGCGATGCTTTTTCAACAGATGAAACACAGGGCGTAACACTCTTCGTTGTTCAACAAGTGAACTCTGTCCTTGCTTGTTCAGCCACATCCAGTGCAATGGAATCGCTCGCTTATTGTACACAAGACTCACCATGATCAAGTTATGGTCTTGCCATTGGGTACGGTCAATCACCAGATGAAGTGGTTTGCTCCGGGGATGATGTCGCTTGACCCACTGCTTGACAATCGGAAACCAGATCGCTTGCGGAGTCAGTTGCGGCAAGCTCAAGAATCGTTGAATGTTTCGTCGTCTGCTCTCAAATAGAATCGGTTGCGGAAATAGAGTGGCTAAGCGTTCAATCGTAATTCTGCGCTCTTTGTGCAACAGTTCGACCAAGATTTCTAGCGTCACAAATTGCGTCTGGGTTAATTGCGATTGTAAACAGGTTTGATAGAATGAGGGCAACATATTTTAGATCGATGAGGTGAAACAATTGGAATCACCTCATTTTTTCTGTCTCTCGATACTGCTATCCGGCATCTTCTCTACGGTTCAGCTGCGTTGTCACCCCCTAAGGGCAAATGCTCCCGCCCATACCTTTTCCTTAGTGGGAACTCCCGCTCAGGTATTTTTTACTAACAACACCTTTGCGGCACCAGCGAGCCTATTTTCTCCAAGAGGCTTTAACTTTATTGCCAATGTGCCTGCCTGCCCGTAGGTGAGTTGTCACGCATCAGTGGGGATGGCGATCGCTTATTTACCATCCCCGCTTCTGGAAATTGATCTCAAACAGTAATATCCAGCGCTTAACGATCGCCGCCTCGCTGATGGCTTTATGCCTGGTTCAGCAACACCGAAAGCGTACCGTCATTAAGGTTCGTCACGACCAAATCAAGTTGAATGTCCCCGTTAAAATCGCCTGCACTGATAAAGAATGGACTCCTTCCGACTGTGTAATTAATGGCGGTTTGAAAGGTGCCATTCCCATTCCCCAGCAACACCGAAACAGTGCCAGAGAAATTATTATTCGTCACTGCCAGATCTGGTTTGCCATCCCCATTAAAATCGCCCGCACTGATACCGTATGGAGTAGTTCCGGCTGTGTAATCAACGGCGGTTTGAAAGGTACCATTCCCGTTCCCTAGCAACACCGAAACAGTGTTAGAACTTACATTCGTCACTGCCAGGTCTGGTTTGCCATCGCCATTAAAATCGCTCGCACTGATGCTCTTTGGACTCCTCCCGACTGCATAATTAACGGCGGTTTGAAAGGTGCCATTCCCATTCCCCAGCAACACCGAAACGTTATCATTGGTCACTGCTAGATCTAGCTTGCCATCGCCATTAAAATCGGCAACATCGACACCAGACGGAAACCTTCCCGCAGCGTAATTGGCTGCCAGAGCAAGCAGGGGAAAATTACCGCTTCCGACAATTTGCCAGTTCGTCTCTGGCACAGAGGTAAAAACTGTGGTTGCCACATCGGTGCCACTCATCAGCCAGATCACCGCTTGATGGGTCGCTGTGTTGCGCCATACCAGGTCGGAGTTGCTATCGTTGTTGAAATCCCCCACGGCTTGAATTCGCCAGTTCGGGTCTTGTACCTGGTGGGTCAACACGCCCGTTGTCACGGTGGTGCCGTTCATCAGCCAAATCACATTCTGCCCGGATGCTGTATGCCTCCACACCAAGTCAGAGTTTCCATCGCGGTTGAAGTCACCCGTTCCCGAAATCTGCCAGTTCCCATCGGGCAACGGCTCGATAAAGCTGCCCGTTGTCACAGTGGTGCCGTTCATCAGCCAGATCGCATTCTGCCCGGATGCTGTATTGCGCCATACTAAGTCAGAGTTTCCATCGCGGTTGAAATCACCGACTCCTGCAATTCGCCAACTTAAATCCGGAACCGAGTCGATCGACACGCCGCTTGAGAGCGATGTTCCATTCATCAGCCAGATCACATTCTGCCCGGTTGCTTGATTACGCCATACCAAGTCGGAGTTGTTATCGGAGTTGAAGTCACCCGCGCCGACGAGTTGCCAATTGAGATCAGGTACTGCTGTCGTATATTTTTCAACAGTTAGGGAAGTCCCATTCAGTCGCCGGATGGCATTCTCTCCGGTCAGTAGATTCCTTAGAATCAAGTTTTGTCCTAGGTCAAGACTGGTAGCAGTAGCAGGCATAAAGCAATATCCCCTGATCTCTACATCTAAAAGCAAACAGGTTTGAATAGACAAACATTATAGAGTTACTGTCAACCCGCAAGTATCGCTGTCACTTGATAGGATTCGTTGATCATCAGCCAAACTTGCATAACCCTGCATTCTCGCCCGCAAAACAATCTAAGTAACCTTGCTAACTTAATTGGAGATTTGAACAATGCAACGTTTATCTTTGTTTTCATTAATTACAGTTGCAGTATGGAGTGCAACGCTGCCAGGATGGACTCAATCTGCGTCCCTTCAAACGCCGAGCCGCTCGTACATTGGACTGAAATATCTGGATTTGCCGAGCGGATTACAAGGTCGAAACGGTTGGGTGCTGGGGTTACAGGAGAATGGCGACTTTAGCTATACGGTGAGTCAGGTCAGCGACAGTCATAAAGGCATGGTGTGGCTGAATCGATCGTTAGGGCATGATCCTGCAACCGGAAAACTAAACGCTCTCGTTGTCGATGTTGTAGAATTACCCACGCTCTCGAAAACACAAGTTTTCATGGGCAATCACTTCTGTTTTCAGAACGGAAAACGCAATGAGAATTTAATGGCGATCGCAGAAGCAACTAACACGCAATATCGAACTAAAATCTATCACGCTTGGAAAGTCGATCGTGCTAAAGAAAAGATTAAAGCAATCAGCACCAAAGGCATTGTTTGCGAAAATCCGACTGGGGGCATCTAACCGCATCTTGTCTAGATTACACAGGTTAGAGTACGTACCTTTTAGAGCCTTTTTGAAAGCGCGATCGCATCGTAGTCTGTCATAGATGTAACCGACAAGCACAACGATCTCTTGACTTAGTAATTTGTCATCTATCAAATTTGACAACACCTTAAGTCTTCTCCTATATTGATCAACTGAGTAGACTTTTTACTCACCTTTGCAACCGACTCTCCGACGCAATTCAGACTGCTACCGTCCAGACAACATTATTTCAGAGAACAGAATAATTTGCATTCAGTTGCAATCGTGCTCTAGTGAGGAGTGGAAATGCTCAAACAGCTTCGATTGGGGACGCAGTTTACGCTGCTGCTCACGCTCATTTTTCTAGGTGGAATTATCTTGAGTGGGATTACGTTATCCCACGCGATGCAACGAAAAGCTGAGGATGAGATTTCAACTAAAGCGGAACTGCTCACCCAAACCATGAATGCAGTAAGGACTTACACGAGTGAGAACGTTGCGCCGCTGCTGAAGCCGCAACTAGAAGCTTCGCCCAAGTTCATCAGTGAAACCGTTCCTGCCTACTCTGCGCTCACCGTATTTAAGAATTTTCGCAGCCAACCCGAACACCAGAATTACGTCTACCGGGAAGCAACGCTCAATCCCACCAATCCTAAAGATAAAGCGGATGAGTTTGAAGCCAAGCTCGTGGAGCAGTTCCGTCAACAGCCGGATCTCAACAAGATATCTGGCTATCGGACGATGGATGGCGTTAACTTGTTTTTTACGGCTCGCCCTTTGGCAGTTAAGAAGGACAGTTGTTTGCAGTGCCATTCGACTCCCGACAAAGCGCCCAAGAGTCAGTTAGCGACCTTTGGAGATCAAGGAGGCTTTGGATGGCAACTCAACGACATTGTTGCGGCTCAGACGATCTATGTGCCGTCGGATCAGGTGTTTGATCGCGGGCATCAGTATTTAGGGCTGACGATGGGCATTTTTGCTTCGATTTTTGCGATCGTGGTGCTCTTAATTAATCGATTGCTGAAGCGAAGAGTCATCTCTCCGCTCAATCAACTCACCACGATCGCTCGCAATCTGACGACAGATACTATCACCGCAGAGCAAGTGAGCGAATTCAACTCTCCCAAGATTGCCAAGGTTGCGCGTCGAGCGGATGAACCGGGACAACTGGCGCGATCATTTCAACACATGGCGCTAGAAGTCGCTCGACGAGAGCAAACGCTCAGTCAAGCCGTTGAACAGAGAACCGCTCAACTGGCTGACAGCATGAAAACAGCACAACAGGCGAAAGCTCAAGCTGAAGAAGCGAATGCAACAAAGAGCAAGTTTCTCGCGAATATGAGTCATGAGCTTCGCACTCCTTTAAATGCAATCATCGGCTACAGCGAGATTTTGGTCGAAGAGATCAACGATTTGAAAGTGCCAAGCTTGATTCCCGATGTGCGAAAGATTCATGGCGCGGGCAAACATCTTTTAGGGTTGATTAACAATATCTTAGATCTCTCAAAAGTTGAAGCGGGCAAGGTTGAACTGTTTCTAGAAACATTTGCGATCGCGCCATTAATGCAGGAGATCACCGATACAATCCATCCCTTAATCGTCAAGAATCAGAATCAACTCGTGGTGAATTGTCCATCTGACATTGGAACAATGCGATCGGATATCACAAAGCTTCGACAGAGTTTATTTAACCTACTTAGTAACGCAAGCAAATTTACCGAACATGGTACAGTTACGCTCACCGTAGAGCGTCCAGAGCCAGATTGGATTACTTTTGCAGTAAGTGATACTGGCATTGGGATGACTCCGGAGCAGCAAGCTAAACTGTTTCAGGCGTTTACTCAAGCTGATATTTCAACGACGCGCAAATATGGCGGAACGGGATTGGGGCTGGTGATCACACAGCAATTCTGCAAACTTTTGGGTGGAGAGATTCACGTCGAGAGTGCAGCAGGAGAAGGCACAACCTTTAAGATGCGGCTCCCAGCAGAAATGGCTCAAACCGAGAAAGCTGCACCAGAGATTCCTCAGTCAACCGTCAAGCGTGAAGTCATGGGCGATGGTGGAACGATTCTTGTGATTGACGATGATCCTGCTGTTCATGATCTGATGCAGCGTTTTCTCGGTCGCGAAGGCTATCACGTCATTGCAGCGCTCGGAGGGCAAGAGGGCGTTAAGCTTGCGAAACAGCAGACTCCCGATGTGATTTTGCTCGATATTAGAATGCCTGAAATGAGCGGATGGGAGGTTTTGAGCCTGCTCAAGTCTGAACCTGAACTGATGAAAATTCCGGTTGTCATTGTCACGATCGAAGAAGATCAAGCCCTGGGATCAGCTTTGGGAGCCGTGGATTACTTACTTAAACCTGTAGACTACGATCGCTTAATCACTCTACTAGAGCCATACTGTGCAACCGCTGCTTCAACTTCTGTTTTGGTGGTAGAAGACAACGCCGAAAACCGAGACATGATCAATCGCCAACTGACGAAAGCAGGCTGGCAGGTCTTAGAGGCAGAGAATGGGCGCAAAGCTTTAGAAGTCATGCAAAGCGAGAAACCGAGCGTGATTTTATCCGATTTGATGATGCCGGAAATGGATGGCTTTGAGTTCATTCGCGAACTGCGCCAGCATCCTGAATGGCGATCGCTGCCTGTCATTGTTCTCACGGCAAAAGATTTGACTGCTGAGGAGCGCCAATGGTTAAGTGAGCGAACGCAACGAGTGTATTCAAAAGGTTCGAGTAACCGTCAGCTTCTCGATGAGATTCGCAGTTTAATCAAAAAAGCCCCGCGATCGTAGGAATAAACCATGAACCGCTCCCCCGTTCAAAATCGCCTGCTCGTTTATCTTCGTCACGAACTCTGTACGCCGATCAATGGCATGATCGGTTACAGTGAGCTTTTGCTAGAAGAACCCCAAATTCAGCAGAATGCAGCGCTTCTTGATGATTTGCAAAAAATTTATGCTTGCAGCAAGCAGCTACTGAGTTTAGTCAGCACCACGCTCGATCCCGAAAAGCTAGAAACCAGCGAAATCGAGGGAGAGCTAGATAGGTTCGGAACAAAGCTGCGAGTCGAACTGCTTACGCCCTTGAGTACGATTATGGGCTATTGCGAAATGCTGCTCGAAGATGCCCCCGCCGAATCGATTCCCGACTTAAATCATCTCAATGCTTCGGCTCAACAGCTTCTCATTCTCGTAAATGATATTGTGAGTCTCGCACAGCAGCAGCTACAAATTCTTAACGAACAAGGGGAAGCTGCGACGCTTTCGGTCAAGAGTCCAGCCGCAGTTAATTTTCTACAAAATGCAACCACAACGTTTGTGAGTTTGCATCGAGCATCCCCTGAGAAGCAGATTCAGGACGGGATGATTTTAGTCATTGATGATTCTAATCCCGATCTTCTTGCTCGCAAATTGAAACGACAGGGCTACACAACAGTTACCACTGCAACCAGCGCTCAACAAGCGTTAGAACACCTCAAAGCAGCGCCTTGTGACCTCATCCTGCTCGATGTGATTATGCCAGACATGAACGGCTTGGAATTGCTAGAGCAACTCAAACAGCATGAAGCTTGGCGGCATATTCCAGTGATTATGATTTCTGCTTTAGAGGAAATTGAGGGGGCGGTGAAATGTATCGAACTAGGAGCAGAAGACTATTTGCAGAAGCCCTTTGATCCTACGCTACTAAAGGCAAGAATTGGAGCTTGTTTAGAGAAAAAACGGTTGCGAGATCAAGAAATCCTCTATCTCCAACAAGTCGATCGCTTAACCACAGCAGCAGCAGAAATCGAAGCAAAAACCTTTACTCCAGATAGCCTCAATGACCTCAACCAGCAACAGGATGAGTTTGGGCAGTTAGTTCGAGTGTTTCAGAAAATGGCGCAGGAAGTTCAGTCTCGCGAACGAACGCTAGTCCAACAGGTGAATTTCCTGCAAGCTGCCGTTCACAAGGATCAGAGGGTGCAAATCGCAGACGAACTTGCAGCAACCAACCATTTTCGCCAAAATCAGAAACGGGGCAAAGGTGGGCGAGATGTTGAGAACTTATATCGGGGTTCGCTCTATCCTTCGCTCTCTCGCTTCTCCGCAAATGAGGAACCCACGATTCAGAAAGTGAATTTATCCACGATCGCAAAACGCAATCGCGATACTAAAAAGATCATGATTCATGCTTTCCGAGGGGGCACAGGTAAATCGAATTTAACCAGCAATCTCGCGATTAGTCTGGCAAAGCAAGGATATAGAGTTGGGATCATTGACACCGATTTGCAATCCCCTGGAATTCATCTCTTGTTTGGGTTAGAGGATGAAACAGTTACTTTAACTTTGAATGATTACTTGTCAGGGCGCTGTGCTTTGCATGAAGCAGCCTATGATCTCAGTCGAGTTTTACCGGAACAATCTGAGGGAGCCGTTTATCTGATTCCAGCCAGTGTGAAAGCAGGTGAGATGACTCGAATTTTGCGAGAAGGCTACCACGATGAGAAGTTACTCGATGGATTTTCTGAAATTAGTCGCGATCTGAGTCTAGATTTTCTACTGATTGATAGTCATCCTGGAATCGCGCCAGAGACTTTACAAGCGATCGCGGCTTCGAGTCTATTGCTGCTCGTGCTTCGCCCAGACTATCAAGATTATCAGGGAACTGCGGTGATTGTAGAACTGGCTCGAATGCTGTCGGTTGAAAATATTGCTTTAATTGTGAATCGGGCATTGCCGAACTTTGATGTCGAAACCTATCGCCAGCAGCTAGAAACGTCTTACGATGTCCCAGTTGTCGGAATTTTGCCCTTCTCAGAAGAGATGATGCACCTATCGAGCAGCGAGATTTTCTTAGTGTGTTACCCCGATCATCCTTTAACAAAAGTCATTGATCAAATTAGTCAGCAGTTAATTGGTTAGTATTCGCAGGAATGACAGATGACCACGATCCTTTTAGTTGAAGATAATGAAATCAATCGTGATATGCTCCGTCGTCGTTTAGAACGAAAAGGATATCAGGTGATTATCGCCGTCAATGGTGCAGAAGGGGTGACGAAGGCTCAATCCGATCAGCCTGATCTCGTTCTGATGGATTTGCATTTGCCCATCTTAGATGGTTGGGAAGCTACTCGACAGATTAAAGCTAATCCAAAAACTCAGCAGATTCCAGTCATTGCTTTGACCGCAGATGCGATCGCGGGTGAACGTGAAAAAGCGATCGCGGCAGGTTGTGATGAGTATGATACGAAACCTGTAGATTTTGCGCGATTACTTGAGAAAATGGATTTACTGCTCAAACCAGTCGCACCAAAGCCTCCAGAGCCAGTGAATCACACTCAACCCTCAGTTTCGTGGTCATCGCTTCGTCAAGAGCTTGAACTGCCAATCTACAACATGATCAGCTATAGCGATATGTTGCTCGATGCGATCGAAGATTCATCGCTCTCGAATGATCTCCAAAAGATTTATGTTTCAGCTTTGCAATTGCTCAAATTGGTGCAAGGTATTTTGAATCCAGTCCTACTCGAAGTCCAACAGCAAGACTGGACGATTGATCTTTTTGCTCCAGCACTCCGACGGGAACTTCTCACTCCGCTTAGCACCATTATCGGTTACTGTGAACTTTTACTAGAAGAAGCTCCTGATGATTTTGTCTCGGATCTAGAACAACTTCACGCCTCAGCCCAGCAATTATTAAGTCTGGTGAACAATCTCGATCGCGTTTTAGCTCGTCATACTCAAAAGCACGAATCCAGTGGGTCTTTCACTTGGCAACCAACCCAAAAAACTGACTTCTCTGTGAGTGGAAACAATCCGATTCTGATCGTTGCTGCAAATACTGCGATCGCCAGACAACTCGAACGCCAGGGCTATTTCGTCAAGATTGCGACAACTCAGCAGCAAGCTTTAGAGATTCTTTCTGATGCTACTTTTGATCTAATTTTGTTGGAGGTGAATCACATAGAACTATTATCAGATCAGAAATTGAAAGATGTTCCAATTTTGCTCATTGCTGCTTCTGACCAGATGCCGCAAGTTTTACAAGGAATTGCACTCGGAGCAACAGATTACCTGATCCAACCCTGCCCATCGACGCTACTGCGTACAAAAGTAGCAACTTGTTTACAATTAGTTCAGTTACGTGAGCAAGTCGAGCAGTATCAAGGCGTTGTCGAAGAGCTTAGAGAACAAAAGCAACTCGAAGCTGACCTCAAGCAGCAAGTCGAAACATTGCAGTTTGAACTAGAGCAAGTGAAGCGATCGTCATCGTTGCAAGCTGCCGAGGTTGTACAACCCGATGATCTCCAGCCTGAGCTTCCAGAAGTACAATCCCCGAATTCACCCTTGAAAATTCTACTCGTTGAAGACAATGAGCTAAACTCCGATATGCTCAGTCGTCGGTTACTGCGTCACGGCTATGAAGTTGTACTTGCAGGTGATGGAGCAGAAGGAGTCTCAAAAGCACTTTCAGAACAACCCCAAGTGATTCTGATGGATATCAGTTTGCCTGTGATGGATGGATGGGAAGCAACACAGCAACTCAAAGCCAATCCACAAACGAGCCACATTCCCATCATTGCTTTAACGGCTCATGCGATGGCAGGCGATCGTGAAAAAGCGATCGCGGCGGGTTGCAATGACTATGATACCAAACCGATCGAGTTACCCCGCTTACTTAGCAAAATTGAAGACTGCTTGAAAAGCTCTATCTCTGTTAAATAACTATGTGTGGAAATTTTGGTTTTTTGGGAAAACGGCTCCCGCAAGATGAGGCTGAACTGCTACCCGCACGAGTGGTAGAGATTTTCAAAACAATGGGTCGAGAGACTGAGATTCGAGGAGAGCAAGCAGGCGGCGGTGCAATTTTCGCTCGCGATCGCGCCAATCAAGCGATTTTTGTGGGCGAAAAAGTGGTCAATCAAAAGCGAAGAAATCTGACTCAATCTCTAGAATCTGCTTTCTCAAAGACTCGGCGCAAAGCCGCAGGAAAAGGCGCTAAGGCTTCAGATGAGGCAGTGGTCGGAATCTGGCACTATCGATTTGCCACCAGTAGCGCACCTGCTGTTTTAGAGACTCACTGGCACGAATGGATGCCTGCTCGATTTGCAAACGTTTGGCGTGTCGAAGCGGGAAAATGGATCTGCGATCGACTGCTCGTGAATCATCGAATCACTCACAACGGCGACTTTGATGGTTGGACAATCTTTGATGACACGATCGAGAATGCAGAGCTAGGACTTTGGCTACAACGAGTCTTACACACGCCCAATGCTGCATTGGGCGACTCTCCCAAAATTGCTGGCATGATGGATTTATTAATCACTCAGGGCATGTGGGATGCTTCCTTAAGATTGGCATATCAGATGGCTGTTGCAGAATCGACGCGAGATGCTTGTGGCGGAAAAACGCCGACAAAAGACGCTCCGAACACGGCTCCCACTGAAGCTCAGATTCAGAATTGGAGCACGATCGTTGAAAAGGTTTTTCTTGACTATCAAGACAAGCTTCTCATGCCTTATGCAAACTCAATGCTTGAACTGTCGAGAAAGCATGTGAATCAATTTGAGCAGGAGCTAATTCAAGCTTTAAGTCAGACGATCGTGTGTGAAAAACTCGCCGCTTTTGTCAAAACTGCAATTCACGTTTTCTTTCATAACAATCTGTATCAAGCCACGAAGCTCTTTCTATCCAGAGCGCAGGGTAGCTTTGGACTCGTTACAGCTTCTACGTTGAGCGAAGCAACACTTGTGGTCAGTGCTTGGGGACAACCGATCGCAACGGGCTTCAATGTTCAAGATGATTACATGGTCTATGCTTCAGAACCTGCTGCGGTCGATGCGGTACTGTCTCATATTCCGCGATCGTATCGATTAGATCTCGATCAAAAAGGGGGCGAAATTGCCTGGGTCGGCGTGAATCACATCACCGTTTACTCAATGCTCGAAGACCGAGAACTGCGAAGCTCAGAACTTGAAGAGCGTTGGATTCCGCTACAAGGCAATTCCTACATTCTGCCTCCCGAAAAACATGCAGTAGATCCCGTTCAACGTGACATTCAGGAAATTCCTAAAATTCTCAAGTCGATCGAGCAATCTTGGGATGATCCCACTTCATTTAATCGGCAGACCGCAGATTATTTCGTTGAACTCCTGATTGAGAAAGCGAAGAACCTCAAACTAGAGCGGGTCACGGATACACCCGCAATCGATTTATTGATTACAGGCGTTGAAAGTAGTCTTTGGCTCGGTGAGCGATTTGCTCAAGATCTCGTGCTGATCTGTCCAGCTATGATAGTTAAAACCATTTCCTCAAATCAGCTCCTCCAACGATTGCAGTACGATGGCAGCTTACGACTGGGCAAGACCTCGATCGTGCTTGCAATCAGTCAGTCTGGACAAACCTTTCCAACCCTGCAAGCCACGAATGCTCTAGAAGAATTGCGCCAGCAAGGAAACATTCGCGAATTCTTTATCCTCACTGGAGAGATGTGTAGTCTGATGGGAACTGCAATCTCTCAGTACTACTATCAAGAGTCAAGTTTTACGAGACGAATTTTCATCAATGGCAGCGGGCGACGAACCGCAGAACCCACAACCGTCGCGATCGCTGCGGCTCAAGCCACTCTAACAGAGCTACTGCTATACATTGCAAAACAGTTAACTCATCAAGGTGCATTTGGCATGACCTTATCGACTGCCGATGTATTGATGCTAGAAAGAATGAAGATTGATTTCCCAACCCGTGCTGAAGCGATCGTGGGAATCACTGCCAAAGGCGAAATCAATCGATCATCCGATTATTCTCAACTGATTCAAAGTAGTAAAAAGTGGGCACAGCATATCATTGAAGCGCCACTTGTGTGGGCAATTCATGCCCTCTACATTGTGGTCACAGTTGGATTCGGCATTCCATTGGTTCAAACTGTATGTTGGATCATTTTCGGTTTTGCCAATCTGTCGATTCCTGGATTTTTACTGCCTTTATTGATCGTTGCAGACATTCTGATTTACATCTTTGGTCCTTGGCTCTGGAGTCTAGCACTGCGATATTTTCAGCATCGACCGCTTCTGGCACGAACTGGGAAACGTTCCGTTCTGATTGGGGATGCGCCTTGGATTCATCAGCTTCTCAGATGTTATGTGAGTAAGCTCTTTTCTCTCAGCTACGGGATTGCTTCTTTAGAAGTACATGGCGGGAATCCACAAGACCATATGCTGCACCATTACGGACATCGAGTGGTCAGAGGCTCTCTGATCTTTCTGGGCATTCCCGATGGGCGGCGCAGTCCGATGCAGAAGGAGAGTGAAAGTGCCATTGTCATGAGCGGCAAGCAAGCCATTGGAGTGCAAAACCTAAGTACAGGTGCAGAGATTATTGCGCTAGGACATGATCCAGCGATCGCACATCAAAGTTTTCAAGCTGCGATCGTTCTTTCTAGTTCCAACCTTGACGCTTCTTGCGATCGCCAAATCGCGCTAGAAGAACTCCGAGAATCAAGATTCACTGGGTTTGAGAGATTGTTAGCAAGCTATGTGTTCTTCTGGGCAATGGCAAAACAGGTCGCCTCATTCCCGCTCCTGCAGTATCAGCACTGGAAATCTCAAAGTCGCACTCGAATTATGACGACTGCTGCCCCTGTTTCACGGGCAACCGTCGATCGATCAAAGCGCTCGATGGAACGAAGTGAAGTGTAGAAAGCAATCAGTGAGAAAGTGCTGGATTCAGAACCGTAGAAGCTAGAACGTCAAGTGTATCAATGTGCAAATAGATTGGGATCTCAATCCATCTCGATTTGATCGCGCAGAACTTGGCAAGTTACAAACTCAACTCGCCGCCGCGCAAACGCCCAAACAGCGAATTGATTTGTACGCGGAGTCCGGCTTATGGTACGATGCGATCTCACAAGCCCGCAAAAGTCCTCAAAATCAATCTGCTGTACTAGAGTTGCTCGATTCTCTTGCTAGTTCGGAAGCTCAAGCGTTGAGGGAATGGCGCGATCGCCTGATCGAAATCAAGAAACTTGAACAACAGAGACAGCGCTAATTTCTTCCGATTCGAGTACCGATGACTTAAAGAGATTGCTGCCTTTGAGAATTCACATCGAACGACAATTGAGAGATCGTTTGAGGCAATCGCACTTCCCTCAAGTCGAATTAATTCTGAGCAGTGACGGCGATGAGTTTTACCTATTTGGGAAGACGAAATAGCTTACAAAAAGTGGCATGGTATCGATACAATTTCTCTTCAATCTATGCCTCAACACGATTTGCCCCCAGAAATTCAGCGACCGATGCAACATACCGCTGCTCATCCTGCCTTTGAGAAGCTTGCACGGCTTGGGTATGCAGCGAAAGGCATTGTCTATTTCGTGGTCGGATTGCTTGCAGCTCAAGCAGCATTCGGAACTGGAGGACAAACAACTGACACCAGTGGGGCATTGCAAGAAATTGTCGCTCAACCCTTTGGGAAGTTTTTGCTGAGTTTAGTCACGATCGGAATTGTGGGGTATGTACTGTGGCGATTGGTACAGGCAGTTCTTGATCCAGAAGGCACAGGTCGAACCGATGGAGCAAAGCGAATTGTGCAACGCATTGGTTATCTGATTAGTGCGATCGCATATTCAGGGTTAGCACTTACCGCAGTCCGATTAATTACAGGCAGGGGTAACACTAGTGGATCAACCTCAAGGGATTGGACAGCACGCTTCTTGGCACAACCGTTTGGGCAGTGGATTGTTGGCTTGGCGGGGTTAGTTGTTTTAGGGGTCGGACTTTCGTACTTTTATCAGGCATACACTGCTAAATTTCAGCGACAGTTTAGATTAAATCAGATGACTGCGACAGAACGCACTTGGGCAAAACGGCTCGGTCAGTTTGGAATTGCATCACGAGGTGTTGTGTTTAGCATCATTGGGGGATTTCTTATGCTGGCAGCGTTATCCTCGAATGCCAATGAAGTGAAAGGATTAGGGGAAGCTCTAGCAGTTCTGGCTCAACAACCCTTTGGATCTTGGCTTCTAGGAATCGTTGCTCTGGGTTTGATCGCTTACAGCATCTATTCGCTGATTGAGGCGCGATATCATCGGATGATGACCTGATCTTGGTGAAGACCTCCTTTTCAGATCGCAAACGCATCGGACAGTCCTCTCTTAATTCTGGGAGCGAGCACGTAACACTTGCGCTGCTTTTAATCTAGAATTCTCAAAGCGTTGATTCCCTTATTTAACAAGTTGCTCTGCCTGTGTTTTTTGAGCATTGCTAACTGTTGGAATCGCAGGAGGCATTTGAGCATGAATAGACGAAGCACTAATTATGAAGTGCGATCGTGAGCAGAATCGGAGAAGCAATCTGACTATTGAACTTATGCTAGATTCACGATCGCTGAATTGTGACCTGAACGCGACGATTTTTCTGCCGCCCAGTTGGACGATCAGAACCATCTGGCTTTGTATTAGGGGCTACCGGACGAGATTCGCCAAAGCCTTGTGTTGTCAGCCGGGTGGAGAAAATTCCTCGATCGATCAACCAAGATTTCACGGCGTTAGCTCGCCGCTCAGACAACTTTTGATTGTAGTTATCATCCGCGATCGCATCCGTATGTCCTTCAATCTGAATTTTGCTACTTGAAGCTTGAGCATTAATAATTGTAAGTAGCTTTTGTAGAGCCGCGTTTGCATCAGAACGAATCGTGGACTGATCAAAATCAAACAAAATATCAGCAGGGAGATCAATCCGAATTTCATTTCCGACAACCGAAGCTCCGAGATCTTGTAAAGCGCGATCGACCGGGGAAAATGCACCGCTGATACTCGATTCACTGCTAGAAAATTCGCTGTTTTGACCAGAAATTTCAGCCGAAGGGCTAGGTGTCACAATTTGTAATGGTCGCCTGTTCTACTCCATCTCAAAATACTGCGACCGTTCCTGCTTTCTCCGTGAAACTGATGGCGCATTCTGGCAAACCACACTTGGGGCACTCGGGCAGAATTGTCATCTTGATAAGCGATGGCAGCTTGTCAGGGATGTTGGGCAGCAGGGTAGAAATAGAGAATTCCGAAGTATTTCGAGAGAAGTAATGCCAGAAAGCAATCTGTCAGCACAGGTGCAGCGTCACCGACTTGGATTCGGAGTCGCAGTAAAGGGACATCCGCTAGTAAATCTCCGCTGTAAGCGCTATACGAATAAGAAAGAGATTTACGCGGCTCAAGGCGCGATGGGTCAATGTTCATAAGCTGTTCGAGAAATTTTGAGCGCTTCACTTCATTGCGTTTACGATAGGCGTAGGTCTTTTTTTACGCGTGAATCCAATCTTCGTCAAGGTACACTAGCAAGCTGAACACGAACAAAAGCAACGGAGCCAGGATGAATTCGAGGCATAAAGATTTGATATTGCAGGCTTACGCGGCATTCAATCGACAGGATGCCAACGCACTGCTCGCTCTCCTAAGCGATGATGTTGATTGGCCAGGAGATGAGGTCAGGCTGCACGGCAAAGATGCAGTCCGATTGCACTTGCTCGGAAAGTGGGCAAAAACTCGCCCGCACGATGAACCCGTCGCAATGAGTGATCTCTCAGAAGAGAGGAGCGCAGTTCACATTGACCAAGTTGTTTATGCGCTAGACGGTTCTGTTATCTCAAGAGGCATGTTTGAGATGACGTTCCAAATCGAGGATAAGCTGATAGTGTGGATGAATTTCAAAAAACTGTGATGCGCGAAGAAGTGTTCTCTGTAAAGAACACAACAAACTAATCGCCCTTTCACGACAGGGCGGCAAAGTCGTTGCCACCATCCTCCAACTGCTGATCTATGAGTGTTCATGATGTTTGAGGAAAGCAACGGGATGTTATCAGAAGAGGTGTGCAGTACACAGATTAAGTCGGCTCTTCCAGGACTACACCGTTCCCTCATGGATATCGTCGGTGCAATAAATCGTCCCGAACTGGATCAAGCGATGCTTGAGATGGCAGGGCTGAGCCTTGAACCCGCCCTATTCACGCCCCTTGTGCTGATTGCCAAGTTTGGTCCGATCGGCGTGGTGAATCTTGCGGGGCGCGTAGGGCGTGACTACACAACCGTTAGTCGGCAAGTCGCACGGTTAGAAGAACTCGGTCTGGTCAGCCGTCAGATTAGCTTGACGGATCGACGAATGCGGGAGGCAGTGATCACACAAAAGGGCAAGATCGCGACAGATGCGATCAATGAAGCGCGTGAACAAATCGCTTTGACGCTATTTCAAGGCTGGTCGCGCGATGACTTCGACCAACTCGTCCGGTTGATGCGAATGCTTGCCGACGGGCTAAACAAGACTCCCGGTGGCAGTGCGTGATTAAGGTAGATGCAAGATCTGAAAGGATGAATTCTGAAACTTGCTAGAAGCATCTCTTAAATATGTGTATAATACACATATCTTCGTATTGGATGGTAAACAATCATGAGTTCAAATCAGCAGTTTTTGCAAAATTTATACGAAGCCTTCAACAAAGGCGATCTGGAAACTGTCATCTCGGTGATGCATCCGGCCGTGAAATGGGCGAACGGGGTGGAAGGTGGTTTCGTTTATGGACGCGACGCGGTGCGTGAGTACTGGACGAATCAATACAAGGTAATTCAAGTGCAGCTTGAGACCTTAAAGTTCGAGACGGATGAAAACGATCGCAATGTCGTGACCGTTCATCAAATCGTCAGAGATTTGCAGGGCAATTTGCTCGTGGATACGACACTTCAGCAGCTCTTTACGATTGAGAATGGCTCGATCGTTCTTTATGAAATTGGCGAAGCCGAAACAATCCAAGAAAAGATTCAAAAGACGAAAACTCCCAATGAGTAATTGGGAAAGCAGTGACAAATCGCGAAGCCTGTCACTCTTCGCGGAGCAGTCGAGCTTAGAGCGCTTGCTTTGATGCGTTAGCGGCTAGCTCTGAACTTCAATAAATCTAAGAAGCTCATTGGCATGGTAAAGCGTCCCAATGGAATATGTTGAGAACTTTCGGGTTTGTAATGCACCCAGAACGCCAGAGCAAATTTTGGTGGAAAAGGACGTTCAACAATGGCACCAAAACCCTCCAATCTGTAATCAGGATTCATAGCAATCCCGATCGACGAATCGCTGCCCTGAAATGCTGGAGAAAGTCCTTTCGCAGTACAGGCGGCATTAATTTGATCAACGGTTTGACGAGAATTTGCTAAGGTAGCAAGTAAATTGTCTACAATTGCTGTCGTGGTTACAACGGTCATGAGAGTAACTCCTGCAAAGTAAAAAAGTAGTCTTTGTGGCAAGATGGTAACTTAGAAGATTCGAGATCCCTGATATCTTCTGTTGTTCAAATCCATCCAAGTAAGCGCTTTGCTTCAGCAATGCTTTCCTATTTACCTAGTGGGAAGTTGCATCACTCGTTTATGCACTTTGAAATCTTTTTAGATGAAAGCTGCTGTAATGTAGCTTTAGAAACTTTCGATCGCGATTTCGTCTCGCTTGAAGGTTATCTAACGCCGTTCTTTAACCTTGGTAACATCAGGCAAGCGTTTCGTTCGTTTCTTAAATTTTACCTGCATAATGCAGTTTCAATCCGACCCACCTAAGGGTATCGATGAAAATGGTTGAACGAGTTCGTAACTTCTTCGGGCGAAGAGTGAGTGTTCGCACTCGTTACAAATCATTAATCGTCGGTTGAAACTGATTGGAAGGTTCTTGAAAAGGAAAAGCGAAGCACGATGACACAGAAAGAGGCATTAGAGATTATCACAGAGGCTTTGGCACCAGAATCTCTGAACACGCTGCAAGTTGATGTATTCGTGGGAGCTTGGAATAAACAGTCTTACCATACGATGGCAAGAGATCTGAACCACGAATATAGCTACATTAAAGACGTGGGGGCAGAACTGTGGAAAATGTTATCGCAGGCACTTGGAATTCAGGTCACGAAACTCAATTTACAAAATACTCTGGCTCGGTATGCTCACCAAGAGCAAGGTGCTTCACACACACTCACGCAAAACAGCAGCGTGGACTGGGGAGAAGCGATCGATGTTTCTCAGTTTTATGGACGACAGACCGAGCTAGGCACACTAGAGAAATGGGTAATCCAAGAGCGATGTCGATTCGTCGCGATCGTTGGGATGGGCGGCATCGGCAAAACGATGCTCGTCACAAAGTTAGCTCATCAATTGATGGAGGCTGAACCGTTTGAAATTGTGGTCTGGCGATCGCTGCGGCAAGCTCCGCCTCTAATTGATTTCCTCACAGATTTAATGCAAGCAATCGCGCCTGATCGGTCGTGTCCGGCTCAGTTTGATGCACTCCTGCGTCAGTTGCTCGAACAGTTACGGCAACATCGCTGTTTGCTGATTTTTGATAACGTTGAGGCAGTTTTGTCGAGCGGTGAGTTAGTCGGAACTTATCGAACAGGCTACGAAGCTTATGGCGCTCTATTTCAGCAATTGGCAGAAGGACAGCATCAGAGTAGTGTCTTGCTAACGAGTCGTGAAGTCCCATCTGAGGTGGCGACTCAAGCTAGTCCACTGCTGCCTGTCCGTTTACTCAGGCTAGGACAGTTATCGATCGAGGAAGGAGAACTGATTTTAGCGGCGAAAGGAGTATCAATTCAGACAAATCGATCGCAGGTGCGGGAACTTATCGATCGCTATCAAGGAAATCCCTTAGCCTTAAAGATCGTGGCAACACAGATTCAGGATTTATACGATAACAACATTGCAGCTTTTTTGGAACAAGAGACGCAACTCTTCAAAAACATTCGGGATTTGCTCACTTCACAATTTGATCGCCTCAGTGTGATCGAACGTCAAGTCATGTACTGGTTAGCCATCGATCGAGAAGCGGTCAGTGCTGAACAGCTACAAGCTGATTTACTTCCCTCAATTACTCACGGGAAACTGCAAAACGCGCTGGTTTCGCTTGATCAGCGGTCTCTGATCGAGAAAACTAAGCCGACTATAGTATCTAAGGGCTTTAGCTACACTCAGCAGCCTGTGGTGATGGAATATGTGACCGAACGGTTGATCGAACAAGTGTGTGAAGAAGTAGAGCAGGCGCAAATAGATTGCCTCAAGAGCCACGCCCTGACCAAAGCGCAAGCAAAAGAGTATGTGCGAGACATCCAAACGCGGTTGATTGTACAGCCGATTTTGGTTCAACTGATTGAGTCGCAAGGCGGTCGTGAAAATCTGAAGGCTTTGCTGCTGCAACTGCTGAGAACTCAGCAAGACCAAGCTCCTTTACAACCAGGGTACTTTGCTGGCAATGCGATTAATTTACTCTGTCAAATCGGAGCTGATTTAAGTCATCTAGACTTTTCAAACCTAGCCATTTGGCAAGCAGACTTGCGAATGACTCAGTTGCATGGAGCAAATTTTAGTCAGGCAGATTTGAGCCACTCGATCTTCACTCAAGCGATCGATGAAATTCTGTGTGTTGCTTTTAGTCCGGATGCGAAACAGATTGCAACGAGTCACAGCAGTGGTGAAGTGTGTATCTGGCGAGTCGAAGATGGGCAGCAGATCGCCACATTCCGAGGCATTGCGTCTGGGGTGAACTCGATCGTATTTAGTCTTGATGGCGAAAGTTTAATCATCAGTGATGTCGATCGCGTTGTAAAGCGGCTGCATATTGGGTCTGGAACAGTTCAAGGTCGGTTCTACGGGCATACAGGCTCGATTTGGAAGGTGGCGTTGAGTGCGGAGGGTCGCCTGCTTGCGAGCGGGGGCGAGGATCTCACCATCAGAATCTGGGATATGCAAACTCAGGAGTGTTTGCATATTTTGGAAGGATATCAAGGCTGGGTAGCGGCGCTGGCTTTTGCTCCTCTTGGTCAGACCTTAACTGAAGGCTACCTTTTAGCCAGTAATGCTGCCGATGGGACGATTCGATTGTGGAACGTCGAAACGGGGCAAACGTTGCATGTGCTTGAGGGGCACACGAGCGGAGTGTTATCAGTGGCATTTAGCCCGGATGGTCAGACGATCGCAAGTTCGAGCCAAGATCAAACCATTCGCCTGTGGGATGTTCGGACTGGACAAGCTATTGCAGTTTGGCAGGCACATGAGGGAGCAATCTGGACGCTTGCTTTTAGCCCAGACGGTCGAATCTTGGCGAGTGGTAGTGAAGACCAAACCATTAAACTATGGAATGTTGAGACGCAGCATTGTTACCGTACGTTGCTTGGACATACTGGAGTGGTGCAATCAATCTCTTATAGTCCCGACGGGTTAGCACTGGTGAGTGCAGCCCTAAATCAATGTATCCGCCTTTGGGAAACACGAACTGGACAATGCCTTAAGATCTGGCAGGGTTACTCGAAGGGGGTGTTCTGCGTTGTCTTTCACCCCAATGGGCAAAAGCTAGCGAGTGCTCATGGTGATAAAGGACTGCGCTTGTGGGATACGCAGACTGGAGAGTGCCTCAAGTGGTTACAAGGACACAGCGATCGCATTACGTCTGTTGCGTTTAGTCCAGATGGGCGGCTGCTTGCAAGTGGAAGTTATGATCGAACGATTCGCTTATGGGATGTCGAGAGCGGCAATTTTTTACGTGCCTTCCGAATGTCGAGCTGGGTGAAGTCAGTTGATTTTAATCGCGATGGATCGATGCTTGCAAGTTCTGGGATCGATCGGACGGTGCGCTTGTGGGAGGTCGAAACCGGGCGATGTCTGCGTGTGATTGAACCAGCGTTCACCTGGGTTCCAGCGGTGGCATTTAGTCCAACCGAGAATTGTTTAGCAATTGGCGGTGAGACCGGAAGTGTAGAACTGTGGGATGCAACTCATACTCAATGCCTACTCACGCTCGAAGGGCATACTCGCCAGACCCACACGATCGCGTTTGCTCCGATCGCGGATCGGCTGGCGAGTGGGAGTTATGACCATAGTGTGAGGGTGTGGAACTTGCAGACTGGGCAGTGTCTCCAGACTTTGGAGGGACATCGCCGCGAGGTTTTGAGTATCAACTTTCATCCTCAAGAGAATCTGCTGGTCAGTGGAAGCTACGATCAAACGCTTAAACTTTGGGATGTGGAACAGGAAACGAACATTATGACTTTACAGGGGCATACGAGTCCGATTTGGTCAGTGATGTTTGACCCAAGTGGGCGAAGGATAGCGAGTGGCAGTGAAGATGGTTCGATTCGGCTTTGGGATAGCCATACTGGGGAGTGCTTGAGGGTTTTGACTGTCGATCGACCGTATGAAGATATGAATATTTCAGGCACGACGGGATTAACGGACGCACAAAAAGAGTCGCTGCGGGTGTTAGGTGCGATCGAGCGCTAAGGATAACATCTCATTCGATCGCGTTTAGTAGTCCTGAAAGCCTTTACGAACAAATTCCGAGCTTTCGCCCGAACAAGTTCCGAACTCTATTCTTGAATGCCTTAGATATGGTTTATGGGTGTTGATAAAACGGGTCATTTTTTAGCTGTTCTTGCAGCTAAAAATTTAGCAGCTCGCTATAAATCTAAGGTGTTCTTATTGTTACCTATGGCAATTCGGTTTGCAATTATTTACAACTTAGTTCCAGAAGTCATCATTGTATTGATGATGGTTTCGGCTGGGATCAGGATGCCAAGCCTGCTTTTACTTAGTTCATTCTTTCTCATCAGTGCTTTTCTGCTCAGGTTCATCTGGAATAGTGCGATTTTGATTCATGGGTTGGGTCATACGCTTCTGACTGCCATTTTTGACCAAGATCTCTACTTTATTACAGGTAAAAATATCCTGGAAAATAGAACTTCATTGGACGTGTTGAGATCATGTGCCCCATTTAGTTCTGTTTTTTTACCTTTTATTGCTAAAACAAATTATCCTTGGGTTGCAGCAGGTCGAGCTACGTCTTGGCGCATCAGAGTAAAAGCTTTAGGCGGTATCTTATTCAATACATTCTCGCTGGGGTTTGCGTTGCTAACCGCTCCCTTTCTTGTATCTTTTTTAAGCGCTTCTGATAGCACGAAAGCGATCGTGGGTCAGTTTCTCATTCAAGCCTTCGTGGGTGCGAATCTCTTAGTGATAATTAGCTCACTATCCGATGTGATTGCTGTGATTACAGGTGAGGCAACTTGCTTTAACTGTGGTAACTTCGGATTCTTAGGAAAACGGTTGCCGCAGGATGGAAGTGAGCTTCTACCTGCACGAGTGATTGATATTTTTAATACAATGGGTCGCGAAACTGAGCTTCGGGGTGAGCAAGCAGGGGGAGGAGTTGTTTTGGCACGCGATCGTGCGGCTCAAATCGAGTTTGTTGGCGCGAAAGTGGTCAACTGGAAGCGACAAAATTTGACTCACTTCCTAGAAGCTGCCTTTGCCACAGAAAGGTATCGAGCAACTTGTGTTGGTGCTAAGGCGCTAGATTCTGCTGTGGTAGGAGTCTGGCATTATCGATATGCAACAAGCAGTCCGCCCGCAATCTTAGAAACTCACTGGCACGAGTGGATGCCCGCTCGCTATGCGGATGTCTGGAGTGTGGAACAAGGGAGATGGCAATACGATCGTAAAAATGTGAGCCACCGAATTACTCATAATGGGGACTTCGATGGCTGGATGCTCTTTGGAGGAATGATTGAGAATGCTCACCTAGGTTTATGGCTAGAGCGAGTGCTGCATACTCCGAATGCAACGATCGGTGACTCTCCCAAGCTTGCAGGCATGATGGATTTATTAATCACTCAGGGAATGTGGGATGCCTCATTCAGGCTGGCATATCAGCTTGTGGTTGCTGAATCGATCGAGGAAGCATTTGGAGGGAAAACTCCTGCGAAAACAGCACCGAATACTGCGCCTTCTGTGTCAGAGATAAAAAATTGGGTTGCGATCGTTGAACCCATCTTTCTGAAGCATCACGAGGCGCTCTTGTTACCTTATGGTCAATCGATATTAGATATCTCTAAGAAACACTTACGCCAGTTTGAGCAAGAGGTTTGGCAAGCGCTGAGCCAAAGTCCTTTGGTGAGTCAATGGACTGTCTCGAAGCAAGCCGATTTTGTCAAAACAGCGATCTATAGTTTCTTTCATAACAATGTGTATCAGGCGACGAAACTCCTGATGTCAAGAGCCAAAGGGAGCTTTGGGCTAGTCGTCGTTTCAACGCTGAGTGAGACAAGTCTGGTTCTTAGTGCTTGGGGACAACCGATGGTAACGGGGTTCAATGTTCAAGACGAGTATATGATCTATGCTTCAGAACCTGCTGCTGTCGATGCAGTTTTGTCGGATGTTCCTAGAGCCTATCGATTAGATTTAGATCAAAAAACGGGTGAAATTGCTTGGGTCGGCGTGAATCACATCACAGTATATTCGATGCTAGAAGACCGTGAATTGCTGGGATCAGAACTAGAGCAGCGATGGATTCCGCTTCAGGGAAACGCCTATATTCTACCTCCAGAGGCGGATTCTAAAGATCCGGTAGAACGTAACCTTAAGGAAATCCCCAAGGTGCTTAAAGCGATCGATGTTTCCTGGAGCGATCCAACTTCGTTTAATCGTCAAAGTGCAGACAATTTGGCTGAATTGCTCATTGCAAAAGCGAATCGCTGGGAATACAAGCATCGGGCAACCATCAACCTGAAACTGGATAATGCGCCTCATCAGCAATCTCTAGATCTTCTGATTACCGGGGTTGAGAGTAGCTTGTGGGTCGGTGAACAATTTGCTCAAGATTTAGCGCTCCTGTTTCCTGGTTTAACGATCAAAACGCTTTCTGCGAATCAGGTTTTACGGCGATTGCAGTACGACTTAGAAGGGCTTCATTTAGACAATGCTTCGATCGTACTAGCAATCAGCCAATCTGGACAAACCTTTCCTACGTTACAAGCGACGAATGCCTTTGAAGAATTACGTCGCCAAGGGTTGATTGGTGAGCTATTTATTCTGACGGGAGAAGTTTGTAGCCTGATGGGAAGTGCGATCGCTCAGTATTATTATCAAGACTCTGATTTTACCCGTCGGATTTTTGTCAATTGCAGTGGACGACGATCGGCTGAACCTGCAACGGTCTCGATCGCTGCTACTCAAGCAACTTTGACAGAGCTACTCTTATATTTAGCAAAACGGCTGCGACAACGATTCTCAGCTCAAGGTGCATTTGGAATGACGCTCACTGTAGCCGAGCTTTTGACATTAGAAAATCTGAAGCGTGAGTTTATCGATCGAAGCGTTGTTGCGATTATCGGCGCGACAGTAGACGGAGAGTCAATTCATTCTCCAGAGCATCAGCAGATTGTTGAGACTGGGAAAAAATGGGCTTTACACATTTTAGAAGCGCCTCTAGCTTGGGGAATTCAAGCTCTTTATGTGCTGATTACGGTTGGATTTCAAATTCCATTCGTCCAAACTATTTTTCGTTGGGTGTTTGGCTTGGCTGATTCACCTGTTCCTGCATCTTTGCTCCCCTTGCTGACATTCGCTGACATTTTTATCTACATCTTTGGAGCTTGGTTTTGGACACTAGGACTCCGGTATTTCCAGGGCAGACCGCTTCGATCGCGAACAGGTAAACGCACATTAGTCATTGGAGACATCGCTTGGGTACATCAATTGTTGGAAGCTTATGTGAGCAAGCTGTTCTCACTCAGTTATGGAATTGCCTCACTAGAAGTGCATAGCAGTGATCCTCAGGATCACATGCTGCATCACTTCGGACATCGGGTTGTGCGGGGAACATTAGTGCTTTTAGGAGTTCCCGATGGGCGGCGCAGCCAGAGGCGAAAAGAGGACGAAAGTGCAGTCTTGATGACGGGTAAACAAGCCAATGGAGTCCGAAACTTCAATTCCGGGGCAGATATTGTTGCTTTAGGACACAATCCAGCGATCGCGCATCAAGGCTTTCAGAATGCAATTATTTTACCAAGCCCCATAACTGTCGCCCCTACCAGTGATCAGTTCAGACCGCAACAGATTGTACTAGAAGAATTACGAGAATCTCGGTTTGGCTCTTTTGAGCGATTGCTTGCGAGTTACGTTTTTTTCTGGGCAATGGCAAAGCGAGTCTCATCCTTTCCTTTGCTCAAATATCAGCATTGGAAGTCTCAAAGCCGCACCCGCATTATGACCACGGCTGCACCCGTTTCGAGAGCTGCACCCAATTTACTCGATCGTACGGTCAAGCAGCCATCAAAACGCTAGCAAGCTCGAAACTAAATTTCAACAATCCGTAACATCGATATTTCCTAATTCTGCATAATCGTCTGTCTTTAGCACCCACGATTTGTATGGCTACTCGCAATGCAAGTTTTAGAAACTGTGAAAGATAAATCTCTTACCCAGAAGTGAAAATGCTTAGAAAACTCAGACTTGGAACTCAATTTACCTTACTGCTGGCGCTGATTTTTGTGGGTGGAATTGTCCTCAGTGGCATTACGCTGTCTGGAGCAATGCAGCAAAAAGCCGAGGATGAAGTCACAACGAAAGCAGAAATTTTAAGTCACACAGTCAACGCAGTAAGGCATTATACTAGCGATCGCCTTGCTCCTCTGTTAAAGAGCCAATTGCAAACAAATTTTATGCTTGAAGTCGTGCCAACTTACGCAGCACGACAAGTATTTGAAGGTTTTCGGACTCAGGCTGACTATCGAAATTTCTTCTATAAAGAAGCCGCGCCAAACCCGACGAATCCCAAGGATAAAGCGGATGAGTTTGAAGCTAAACTGGTCGAGCAATTTCGCGCACATCCCGATCTCGATAAACTTTCAGGCTATCGGGACATGAATGGAGTAAAACAGTTCTTTACAGCGCGTCCCCTCGCCATGCGAGATGCTAGCTGTTTGCAGTGCCATAGTACTCCTGCCGCTGCTCCTAAAGGGTTGGTTGCCAGCTTTGGGGCAGAGAACGGTTTTGGTTGGAAACTGAATGATATTGTTGCCGCGCAGACGATCTATGTACCTTCTGATCAGGTGTTCGCAAAGGGATATCAGTATCTAGCGTTAACAATGGGCATTTTTACCGCGATTTTTGCGATCGTGGTTCTGCTGATCAATCGACTCCTGAAGCGAAGAGTGATTCACCCGATCACACAGCTTACTGAAATCGCCCGCAATGTTAAAACGGGCAGTATGACAGCAGAACAAGTTAGTGAATTCGATTCACCTAACCTTACGAAGGTCGCACGACGAGCCGATGAACCAGGGCAATTAGCGCGAGCCTTTCAACACATGGCGCATGAAGTTGCAACTCGTGAGCAGAATCTAGCTCAAGCAGTCGATCAACGGACTGCTCAACTCGCTGAAAGTATGAAATCTGCTCAGAAAGCGACCGTCCAAGCCGAGGAAGCCAATGCGACCAAGAGTAAATTTTTGGCGAACATGAGTCATGAACTCCGCACACCGCTAAACGCAATCATCGGCTATAGCGAGATGTTAGTTGAAGAAATGACGGATCAAGGCACAACGGGTTTAGTTCCAGATGTGCAAAAGATTAATGGTGCAGGAAAGCATCTGCTAGGACTGATTAACAACATCCTAGATCTGTCCAAAGTCGAAGCAGGCAAGATGGAACTCTTCCTGGAAACGTTTGCGATCGCTCCCTTACTAGAAGAGGTGACGGACACACTTCGCCCTCTGGTCAGGAAAAACAACAATGTTCTGGTTGTAACCTGTCCTGAAACGATTGGTTCAATGCGAGCTGATTTGACTAAACTACGACAAAGCCTGTTCAATCTCCTTAGTAATGCGAGTAAGTTTACCGAAAATGGCACGATTACACTTTCTGTAGAGCGGAAAGAAGCGGACTGGATTACTTTTAGGGTCAGTGATACCGGAATTGGCATGACTCCAGAGCAGCGATCGAGGCTATTTCAGTCATTTACTCAAGCAGATGCTTCGACGACACGCAAATATGGCGGCACAGGGTTGGGATTGGTCATCACTCAGCAGTTTTGTCAAATTATGGGAGGAACGATCGAAGTTGAGAGCGAAGCAGGGAAAGGAACGACGTTTACTATTCGCTTGCCAGAGCAAGCTCAACCTCTTCAACCTGAACCCTCGATCGCACAAGAGCAGCAGGAGATTAGTTCTGCGATCGTTGGCACAAGTAACATTCTCGTCATTGATGATGACCTTTCTGCTCTCGATATCATGCAGCGCTATCTTAGTCGAGAAGGATTCAACGTGATCACCGCTGAAGATGGGCATGAAGGTCTGCGCCTTGCCAGAGAACACTTACCGAGCGTCATTCTTCTCGATGTCAGAATGCCGAATCTAAATGGTTGGGAGGTTCTGACCTATCTAAAATCTGATCCGGAGCTATGTCATATTCCTGTTGTCATGGTAACGGTTGAAGATGATCAATCTTTGGGCTATGCCTTGGGAGCCGTGGATTATTTGATCAAACCGATCAACTACGATCGCTTACTGACACTCTTGCAGCCTTACCAAACAACCTCATCCCCTTCTTCGGTTCTGGTGGTCGAAGATAACGGAGTCAATCGGGAAATGATCTGTCGTCAACTTACGAAAGTCGGCTGGCGGGTGCTTGAAGCTGAGAATGGACTTCGGGCGCTAGAGGTGATGCAGACCGAGCAGCCGGGCATCATCCTGCTTGATTTGATGATGCCAGAAATGGATGGGTTTGAGTTTATTCGAGAGCTTCGTCAACATTCTGAATGGCGAACGATCCCGGTGATTGTGCTGACTGCCAAGGATTTAACGATCGAGGAACGGCAGTGGCTCAACGGGCAAACTCAACGAATTTACCAAAAAGGAAGCAATAGCCGTCAACTCCTGCTCGATGAAATTCACGGTCTCCTTGCAGCACGTCCCGACCTAGCAAACGTTTCTAACCGATAACGAATACAACATTACTTTAACGAAGGAACCTTCCAGAATGGAGCAGAACCGACCTGTGCATCATGCGCTCCTTGCTTATTTACGACACGAACTCTGTACTCCAATTAATGGCATGATGGGCTACAGCCAACTGCTGCTAGAAACGTTGCAAACTCAGCAGGAAACGACCTGGTTTGAAGATTTGCAAAAGATTTATGGTTGTAGTGAACACTTGTTAAAGCTGGTCACGGTCACGCTCGATCCCACACAACTCGAAATGAGCCAAATCGAAGGTGATCTGACTGAGTTTGGCGCTACGCTGCGGATGGAACTGCTCACACCATTAAGCACAGTCATAGGCTATTGTGAGATGCTGCTAGAGGAAGCCCCGCCTGAACTCATCCCCGACCTGGATAAGCTCAATACTTCTGCTCAACAATTATTAGGATTGGTGAATGATATTATCAATCTGGCTGCTCAGCAGTTACAGACGCTCAATGCTCAAGCGAATAGTGCCCCTAACCTTTTCCTTGAAAGCTCAACGGCTAGCACCCTCGCGCAGAGTGCGGCTACAACATTGCGATCGCTGACTCAAGACTCTTCTGAGCATCAGCCCCAGAACGGACTGATTTTAGTGATTGATGATAACATGACAAATTGTGACTTACTCGCTCGACAATTGAGGCGACATGCTTACAAAGTCACAACGGCGACGAATGCAAAACAAGCTCTACGCCTGCTCAAAGCCATTCCCTATGATCTGATTTTGTTAGATGTAGTTATGCCAGGATTAAGTGGGCTTGAATTGCTTCAGCACCTCAAGCAGCATGAGACCTGGAGACATATTCCTGTGATCATGATTTCTGCCTTAGATGAGATTGAGGGTGCAGTCAGGTGCATTGAACTCGGTGCAGAAGATTACTTGCATAAACCCTTTGATCCAATTTTACTCAGAACTAGGATTAGAGCCTATCTAGAGCGCAAGCAACTACGCGACCAAGAAATTCTTTACCGACAGCAAGTAGCACGCTTGACGAGCGCAGCCGCAGCCGTTGAAACAAAAACCTTTAATTCTGATAGTCTGAATGATTTGATTCATCAGGAGGATGAATTAGGACAACTCGCTCGCGTCTTTCAGCGTATGGCTCAAGAAGTTCATTCTCGTGAGTGTGCACTAGAACAACAGCTACATCTATTGCAGGTTTCTGTGGATGAGACTCAAAAAAGGCGCATCGTTGCTGAGATCGCGACAACCGATCATTTTCGTCAACTCCAGAAACGCACGCAAGGAAGCGTTGACATGGAGGATCTCTATCAATCATCTTCATATCCTCCTCTGTCCCGCTCCCCGATTGAAAGCCTGAATACAACCGAACGAGAGTACTTTACTGTTAAACGACCACAGCAACCGGAGATTGTTCCTGATGCTGAGAACTCTACTCAAACTATTGCTGTTCACTCTTATCGAGGAGGCACGGGCAAGTCAAATTTAACGAGTAATTTAGCGATTAGTATTGCGAAGCAAGGGCATCGAGTTGGAATCATTGATACCGACCTGCAATCGCCTGGAATTCATGTGTTATTTGGTTTAGATCATGACACAATCGATCGCACACTCAATGATTATCTTTGGGGAAATTGTAGGTTGTATGAAGCCGCTTACGATCTAAGTCACATTTTGCAGAATCAATCCTCGAATCGAACTCCAGAAGGCAGCATTTATCTAGTTCCAGCAAGTTCCAACACGAACGATATTACGCGGATTCTACGAGAGGGATACCACCAAGAGAGGTTACTGGATGGATTTTCTGAAGTGAGTCGCGATCTGCAACTCGATTTTCTGTTGATTGACACGCATCCCGGACTGAATGAAGAAACGTTACAGGCTCTTTCTGCTTGCAGTTTGCTGATTGTCACGCTGCGCCCAGATTACCAGGATTATCAAGGGACTTCTGTGATCTTGGAACTGGCGAAAATGCTATCCGTCGCAGAAATGTTGCTGGTCGTGAATAAAGTACTCCTGACGTTTGAGGTTGAACCCTACCGACAACAATTAGAAGCAACGTATGGAGTCTCAGTTGCCGAAATTCTGCCCTTCTCGGAAGAGATGATGTGTCTATCGAGCAGCGAAATCTTCTCGGTGCGCTATCCTGATCATCCCTTGACACAAGCGATCGATCTCATTGGTCAGCACATTATTGAGCAGAGGAAAACTCCATGACTCCATTAACCTCAGAGATGGAGCAGCAGGAGCTTCCCCCTTCTAAACTGCTTCCTAATGTGTTAGCTGGACTCGCAGTGGGATTAGTTTCTCTCACGTATGATGTCTCTTTTGCTGCACTAATTTTCTCAGGAAGTTTGTCTGCTTACTTTCCGCAAGGATTAGGAAGCGCTTTGATTAGCTCGGTGATTGTTGGCGCGATCGTCGCATTGCGTAGCTCTTTTCCCTTCGCCATTGCTGGACCGGACTCTAACAGTGCAGCGATTTTAGCGTTGATGGTAAGCGCGATCGCAAAAGAAATTCAGCTATCTGGTCAACTTGATCGCCTGTTTCCGACAATCTGGATGGCGATCTCATTAAGTAGTCTACTCGCAGGTTTGTTTCTCTACGCTGCGGGTCGTCTCAGTCTAGGACGCTGGGCGCGATTTATTCCCTATCCGGTGATGAGCGGCTTTCTCGCTGGAACAGGCTGGCTCATTACTCGTAGTTCCTTTAAAGTGATGGTTGGCTTGCCCCTAGAGTGGAGTGAACTGCCCCGTCTTATCGAGATTCCGAACTCAATTCGTTGGTTGCCAGGGGTACTCTTTGCAGGATTGCTCATCGGCATCACGAAATTTTCTGATCACGCCTTGGTGTTACCTGCAACGTTGCTGGGTGCGATCGTGTTCTTCAATGTCTTTTGGCATTTGCTTAACGTCTTTGTTTCGCTGTCTCCACAGGGATGGTTTCTCGAACCATTTTCTAGCGGTCAAATTTTGCATTCCTGGAGTGTTGACAGTCTGACTCGAATCGATTGGCAAGTTCTAATCGATCAAAGCGGAACATTGGTCGCGCTGATTGTGGTGGTGGTTACAACAATTTTACTCAATACAACTGGCGTTGAACTATCGAGTGAGCAGGATAGCACGCTAAACGGTGAACTCTGCACCAATGGAATTGCTAACTTAGCAGTCGCGCCCTGTGGCGGAATGGTGGGCTATCTGTCTTTCAACCGAACACTCCTTCATCGAAGTGCTGGCGCGAACAGTCGAATATCTGGACTGATATCAGCAGCATTCTGTGGAACAGTGTTAGTCTTTGGTTTCAATATGCTCACCTATATTCCCCGACCTATTCTGGGCGGAGTTCTACTGATGATCGGCATCAAACTCTTGCTCGAATGGGTGGTTCACGCCTGGTTCAAGTTCCCGTACTTAGACTATGCGCTGATTTTGATCATTTTAGTCAGCATTGCGATCTGGGGCTTCATTAGTGGGGTTGCGATCGGGGTAATGATTGCTTGTGCATTATTTATTTTTAGATATAGTCAGCATCATGTAATTCGACATCAGTTCTCCGGTACAACTTACCCCAGTCGGGTTTGTCGATCGTCACCAGAGCAAGGTTTACTTCGACATCAAGGAGACCACATTCAGATTTTGCGGTTACAAGGCTATGTATTTTTTGGAACCGCAAATATGCTGCTTGAACAAGTGAGCCAACGACTTCAGGATTCGGCACTGCCTTTAATTCAGTTTCTAGTTTTGGATTTCCGGCTAGTCAGCGGACTAGACTCTTCAGCAGTGCTGAGCTTTATTAAGATGCGGCAACTTCTACAAAAGCACTCAGCGCAATTAGTATTAACGCACCTCAATACCAAAATCTTGCAGCAACTTCAGCGAGGCAATTGTATTGTTGCTCAAGATATCGTGGTTCAGACTTTCGCAGACTTGGATCGGGGCATTGAGTGGTGCGAAAATCAAATTCTAGAAGCTCGATCGATGCGGCGGCGGCGTTCTCTACCCCTTGCCCTTCATTTAAACGAGTTCTTTGTTAATGCTGATCACGTTGCCCATTTCATGCACTATTTGCAGAAAACTCAAATACCCGCCGAACATCTCTTATTCCGTCAAGGGGAATCCTCTGACACGCTTTACTTCATTGAATCAGGTCAGGTGACTGTTGTACTGACCTTAAGTAACGGAAAAACTCGAAGGTTGCGAACCTTTGGAGCAGGCATGATTTTAGGTGAAAATTCGTTTTTTCTCGACACTCCTCACAAAACGAGCGCGATCGCTGACCAGTCTAGTACGCTCTACACTTTATCCAAAACAAATTTACAGATAATGCGTCAAGATCAGCCTCACGTCACTGCTGCCTTTCAAGACTTCATCATTCGCCTCCTCGCTGATCGATTGCTTTACACTTACGCTGAAATTGAAGAACTATTTTAGTAAACGGCTTAACCTTTCTACCAAAATGAACCATGTCTAGAATCCTTTTAATTGAAGATAATGAAATTAATCGAGATATGCTATCCCGCCGCCTAGAACGGAAGGGATATGAAGTCATTGTTGCGGTCAACGGAGCAGAAGGGGTTACTAAAACGAAATCAGAGCGACCTGACTTAGTGTTGATGGATATGCACTTACCTGTTTTAGATGGGTGGGAAGCAACGCGACAAATCAAAGCGAATCCTCAAACTCAACGCATTCCGGTCATTGCTCTAACGGCGGATGCGATTGCGGGTGAGCGTGAAAAAGCGCTTGCCGCAGGCTGTGATGAGTATGATACGAAACCCGTTGATTTTCCTCGATTGTTAGAGAAAATCGCGGCGCTGCTAGAGCCAGTTGCCTTGGATTTACCCAAAATGCCCTCCTCAAATCAAGCAACTCAGCGAATATTACTAATCCAGTTGCGTCGCGACTTGGAACCGATGATTTATAGCATCCTCGGCTACAGCGATCTGCTCTTGGGCATTCTACATGAGCCGCTAAACTCAGCTTTGCGGAGTGACTTACAGAAAATTCACGTTTCGGGAATGCAATTGCTGCAACTCGTGCAGGCAATTCTAAACCCAGTATTAGCAGAGATTCAACAGCAAGAAATTGACCTCTGTGCTCCATCATTACGTCGGGAGCTTCTAACTCCTCTGAGTACAATTATTGGGTACTGTGAGATGCTATTAGAGGAGGCTACCGATGATGTTATTCCAGATCTAGAGCAAATCCAGACTGCCGCTCAGGGTTTGCTCATCAAGGTGAATAATTTAGACAGCCTAGTCATACAGCACCTTCAATCAATCCGTACACTCGATATCAGTGCAGCAGGACAAATCAGCGATCGCTCATCCGTAGAGGTATCGCAACGACAAAATATTCTACCTAAAAATCGCTTCCCAGAGGTTGAGACTCGTCGAGTGCTTGTAGTGGATAGCAATGAATCGAACTGTAGATTACTGGTTCGGCAGCTACAGTGCTATGGTTGCCAGGTTGCGATCGCGACCACGAATGATCAAGCGTTACAGGCTTTAGGGACGATGCCCTACGATCTCATCTTCCTAGACGTTAGTGAGTTGAACTTGTTAGAACTGCTTCAGCGACGTGAGAAGTGGCAACACATTCCAGTACTCCTTACAGCAATGCTAGATGAGATGGAGCAGGTAATCGAAGGTGTCGCAATGGGAGCAGTGGACTACGTGACTCATCCATTTCAGTCAGTGCTGTTGCAAAATAAAGTCACTGCTTGCTTAGAGCGCAAGCAGCTACAGGATCAGAATGGAAAATTTGATAGCTTATTTGAAAATGCTCCAGTTGGCATCTATCAAGCGAATGAAGGATTCTTTCAATATGTGAATCCAGCCCTAGTGAAACTGCTTGGATATCCTGATGCGACGACTTTGATAGAAGCGGTCACAAACATTTCGTCTCAAATTTATGTTGACTTCAATCGATATGCTGAGTTTAGAGCGTTGTTAGAGAAACACGATCGCGTTACAGGGTTTGAATACCAAGCACGGCGACACGACGGAGCGTTAATCTGGGTTTCGGAGCATACTTGGTCTGTGCGAGATTCGAGCAAACAGTTACTTTACTATGAAGGAATTGTAGAAGAGATTACGCAGCGCAAGCTTGTTGAGGCAGACCTCAAACAGAAATTGATAGAACAGTACGATCAAGAACATAGCAAGTACGCACAGCAGGCAGAAGAGATTATTCAGACTGACTACTTTCAGCAGTTACAACCGAATGCCGAAGCGCAAGAGCTTCAAACGTTCGATCGATCAACTTTGCCGCTTAAAGTCTTGTTAGTGGAAGATAACGAATTGAATAGTGATATGCTCTCTCGCCGTTTACAGCGCTATGGGTATGAGGTGATGATTGCTAGCGATGGAGCAGATGGGGTGTCGAAGGCGGCATCAGAATTGCCGCATATCATTCTGATGGACATCAGTTTACCCGTGATCGATGGGTGGGAGGCAACACAGCAGATCAAAGCGAATCCGCTCACAGGTCGCATTCCTATCATTGCCTTAACAGCTCATGCGATGACAGGCGATCGAGAAAAAGCAATCGCTTCTGGATGTGATGACTATGATACGAAACCGATCGATCTGTCCCGGTTGCTTAGTAAAATTGAGGCGTGTTTGAAGCCCTAATACGATTTGAACAAAGACTATGGGTATGTCAATCGTTTTGTGTCGCTGACGCAGCACTTGCTCCTGCTTAGGTAGAGATGTTTCCTGCTTCACATGACGAAAGGATTGCTCATTAGTTTTACACCTTATTTAAACGCGGGAGATTTGCTCAGATGCCCCTACCCAACGTTCTCAAAACGCCGCCGCTGTTCCAAAAACTGCAATGGATACTCGACCCCGTTCGCTACATGGAATCTGCCGTACAGCAGTATCCTGATTTATTCACAGCGGACATTGTTGGATTCGGAGACACCTTTGTTTTTGTTCAGCACCCCGAAGCCATTCAAGCTATACTCACCCAAGACCATACGAAGTTCTTTGCGAGTGGCAGAGACAATACCCTCCTGCAACCTTTGGTCGGAGATCAGTCTTTGTTCCTTCTAGAAGGACAAAATCATCGGCAGCAGCGACAACTTCTTGTTCCCCCCTTTCACGGCAGCAGGCTCCAGACTTATGCACAGCAAATTTGCACCTTAACGCAAATGCAATTGAGCCAACTCCTGCCCCAGCAGCCTTTTATCGCCCGATCGCTGATGCAGCAACTCACTTTAGAAATCATTATCCAAGTCGTTTTTGGATTGTCCCACGGCGATCAGTACTCCCAACTCAAACAACTCCTGACCGCATTGATGGATCTCTTTCGGTCTCCTTTGACAACCAGCTTTCTCTTTATTCGTAGCCTCCAAAAAGATCTGGGCACTTGGAGTCCTTGGGGGCGATTCCTTCAGATTCGGCAGCAGATTGATACCTTGTTGTTTACTGAAATCGCCGTGCGCCGCGCTCATCCCAATCTTGATCGCACCGATATTCTCTCGATGCTCCTGCTTGCCCAAGACGAAACGGGACAAACGATGAGCGATCGTGCCTTACGCGATGAGCTAATGACCCTACTACTTGCAGGTCACGAAACCACCGCCTCTGCGCTCACTTGGGGACTTTATTGGATTTATAAAACTCCGGGAGTGCGAGAAAAGCTCCAGTACGAACTGCAAAGCCTCGGCGATGCTCCAAATCCGCTCGAAATCGCCCGCCTGCCTTATCTCAGCGCAGTCTGCTCTGAAACCTTGAGAATCACTCCGGTTGCGATGCTGACGTTTCCTAGAGTTGTTCAAGAACCCATCGAACTGCTCGGCTATCCATTAGACATGGGCACGATCGTAATGGGGTGCATTTATCTGCTGCATCAGCGTCCAGAGTTATACCCCAATCCGAAAGCATTTAAGCCAGAGCGGTTTCTCGATCGACAATTTTCCCCTTACGAATTTCTAGCATTCGGGAGTGGTGCGCGGCGTTGTGTGGGGGACGCATTAGCGATGTTGGAATTAAAGCTGGTTTTAGCTACGTTGGTGTCTCAGGCTGAATTTGAGTTAGTAGATGCTCAGCCAGAATTGCCACGCCGTCGAGGAGTGACCCTTACACCGTCTCGTGGGGTCAAGATGCGCTTAGTCTCCTAGTGATAATCGATCGCCATCAACTCAGATACAATTCAGTTCTACAACTTGGGCATTGAAGCTGAGTGTGCAAACACAGCGGCTTGAGTCCGATCGCGCAAATTCAACTGACTTAAAATGCGCGTGACATGGTTCTTCACAGTCTTCTCAGCAATGCAGAGAATTTCTGCAATTTCTCGATTGCTCGCGCCTGTCGCAATTAGGCTCAGAACTTTACGTTCCCGCTCTGTTAAGGATGCTAACGCCTCGCTCTGAGGCAGCGAGGTTCGTGTCGGTGGCTCATAAGACATCACTTTTTTCATCAGTCCCGGTGCAAGCTGGGTATAGCCCTTGTAGGCAGCCCGTAGAGCATTGGCTAAATCTTCAGCAGGAGCATCTTTGAGCAAATAGCCGATCGCGCCGTATTGGATGGCTTGTGCAACATAAGCATCATCGTCAAAGGTAGTGAAGATCACAATCTTGGCATTAGGATTAGCACTGCAAATGATTTTCGTTGCAGTAACACCGTCCATGATTGGCATTCGCACATCCATCAAAATTAAATCGGGTTGCAGTTGTTGGGCTTGATCCACCGCAGAGTGTCCATTCTCTGCTTCACCCACGACTTGCAAATCTGCCTGTGACTCTAGCAAGCGTTTGAGTCCTTGACGCAAAATGGTTTGGTCTTCAACGAGGAGAAGGCGAATCATAACAATCCTTCAGGTAATGGGAACACTGCACACACTTTGCAGCCTGCTCCCGGTTGTGTCACGATTTGAAGAATTCCGCCCAAGCTTTCGGCGCGTTCCTGCATTCCGCGTAAACCGAATCCAGTTGCGTTCTGCTCAATTTGGAACCCTTTACCATTATCCTCAATTTGAACAGAAAGATCAAAGCTTTTTGCAGTTGGCGCATGCTGAAGGTGAATCTTGACTTGAGTTGCCTCGCTGTACTTTTGAATGTTCGTCAAGGCTTCTTCAACAATGCGGTAAACTGCGACCTGAATACGATCGGGTAACAGTATTTGTACAGAAGAAGTAACCTCCGGCTGAATACCCGTTGATCGATCGAAGTCTTGAGTAAGCGCGATAATTGCCTCAAGTAGGGATTGCCCCTGAAGCGGATCAGAGCGGAGAAGCGCGATCGATTGGCGCAGTTCGGTTAAGGCACTTGAGCAGATTTGGCGACTTTGATCCAGAAAGCTTTTTGCTTCGGTTGGATCAGACTGAAGCGAGAGTGCAGCGTTTTGTAGCAAAACATTCTGTGTGGTTAAGAGATGTCCAAGTGAATCATGAATTTCACGTGCAATACGGGTTCGCTCCTGCAAGGTCGCTTGGTCTTCAATTTGAACGGAATATTGATAAAGTTGTTCATGTGCTTCAGCCAATTTGCGTCGTCCCGCTCGTTCATTCATAAGCGAAGTCACTGACAGTGAGACAAACACCACAATTAGCCCAAACGAAAGAAAACTGTCGGTTATATAGTGTAGACACGAATCCTGAACAAGCGAGAGGAAATTTTGAACTTGTTCCTTACTGAATTCATAGTTCAACCGAGCGCCGCCGTTGGGCAGATAAGTAACTCCAGGAATCGGCTCATCTTGAAGGAACAATCGCAGCAGACCAGGAAACGAGATCAGCCAAACCCCCAGCAAAATAGGCGTGATCGCTAAGGGGTAGACCAGCCACAACAGGCTTGCCATCATCCATCTTCCGCGTCGCTGAAATATGAGACAACTGCGAATCAACATCACGAGTAGCAGTGGTGAAAGAACATTATCCCATCCTTGATTGAGTCCAAGCATTGCAAGTAAACTCAGCGCGATTGAGGTATAAATCCACTTTCCCACTCGCGTGATTGGCAGTCTTAATCCCATCAATCCGAAGGCGAGTATGAGACTTGCCATCACGAAATAGTTTGTTTCACCCCCCAGCACGGGATGTTTCCAGAGCGGAAACCCAACGGCTTTAAATGCGGACAGCCCTAACAAAATCCACTCTAAATAAAGCAATAAGCGAAAAGGATGAGGTTGCAAGTGCAGCCAAGTTGCTGAGGGTTGTTTAAGCATTGATTATGCAAAATGTAGAATTGATCTTTTGTATCACATTGCTCAAAGCCTACGCTTGGGACTTTAGTCCTTTCTTGCTAAACGTTAGGACTCTAGACCTAGATCAAAGTCAGGACTTGCGCCTCATGTGATTACCCCTTACTAACTCGTAGATTTGAAGAGTCTTCAAGCGCAGCGTTAGCCGCGATTTGTAAAATCACTCAATTTGGAGAAGTGAAGAATGGGTCGAATTATTCTTGCGTTGATATCTGGAACATTTTTCGCAGTATTGGGAACTGGAATCGGCTTTGCAGGTGGATACCTGGGCGGTTTTTTTGTGAGTGTTCATCAGAGTTCTGCAATAGAAGCCTGTGCAGCGATCGATGCTGCGGCAAATCAAAAACTAATCACTCCTGCACAAGCCGAGAAAATTGGGACTGTCATGGTCAAAGAAGCTGCGAAGGATCAGAATGCAGATCAGATCAAAGCATGGCTTGAATTTGACACACCGAATGCTGGAGAAGCTTGTAAACAGCTTCGTAAAGGCATTAATCGAGCTTAGTTGATTCTCTTTTAACAGGTAGGACACCTCTTATGAAAACGATCGTAGTAGTTTTTCTTTCCGGGCTGGTTGGATTGTTCATTGGGGGTAGGTTAGGCTATGTTCCAGGCAGTTCGAGTGGCAAAACGGCGGGTGCCCTGAAAGGCATTTGTGAAGTGGTAGATACTGCCGTAACCGCCAAAGTTTTACCTCTTAATCAGGCTGAAAAATTCGGTTCAACGCAAGTTCAAACAATCAAAGTGAGTGCTCAAGACGCACAGGATTATCTCGATTTCAATACTAGAGAGGGTGATGTCTGTCGTCGAATTGTTAATGGCATCGTTCAATCTACAAAATAAAAATTCTCTCAGATTCTCAAGGTATTCTTATGAAGTTTAGATCTCTTGAACTTAATCGCACAGTTCTATTACTTGGCTTTGTGCCGTTCTTTCGCAAAGAACTTCAGGAATGGAAACGCAAAAAGAGCGCGATCGCTGTTCTCATTCTCGCTCCTTTGATGTTCAGCATTGGCGCTGTTCTGCTTGTTAAAATGTTCGGTCAAGGATCATTAAACATCACTTCAGAGGTGGCGAGTGGGGAGCATCTTGTTTTTGCAGGAACTGCTTTCTCTACAACTCAGCTTTGGGTTTATGCTGTAACGATTCTGCTCTCGATCGGACTGATTCCGAAAGAGCAAGACGCTGGAACATTGGCATGGAACTTGACAAAGCCGCTTTCTCGTCCTGCATTGCTGTTGGCGAAGTGGTTAGTGAACACCGTTGCGATTTGGTTGATTGCAGTTGTTTTAGCAAATTCAATAGCATTGTTTGTCGCTGCGATCGGGCTTGGATTCGCTCCATTTTCTATGTCTATTGTTTTGTTAATAAATGTGCTTGCACTATTGCCAATTGGGTTTTGGGTGTTGTTTTGTTTGCTGTTTGGATTGCTGTTAAAAGATCAAGCCGCGATCGGCGCGTGTGCTGTATTTCTGATTGCGGTTGGAATCGGTATCTTAAGTTTTGAAATCGCTGGAAATCAGCCACTTTTTACCGCGATCGCGCCTTACTATCCAACCAACGCAATTGAAGGATTTATCACACCCGAAGGCTCGTTTAACCTGACCAAATTCCTAATTTACCTAGCTTACATGACTGTAATGACGATTACAGCGGGTTGGGTATTCGATCGCAAAGAGTTCTCTTCATAAATTTCAAAACCATGTCTAACGCAATTTCAATTCGGAACCTCACGAAGCAATACGGTAAGCTAACTGTCCTTAAAGATCTCAGCTTGGAAGTGCCGCACGGTTCAATCTTTGGATTTCTCGGGCCCAATGGTGCTGGAAAAACAACCACGATCCAAATTCTAGCGGGTCTGAGTCGAGCGACAAGCGGCAGTGCCAGCATCAACGGGGTTCCAGTGACATCAGCAGGATTACATCGTCGTCACCTCGGTTACATTGCTCAACAGCCAAGATTCTATGGCTGGATGACGGGTCGAGAAGTGCTAGAGTATGCAGCGAGTTTTCATCCAGAAAAAGCCTCAAAACATCGCATTGATCATTTACTCGAACGAGTTGGAATTGCTCACGCGAGGGATCGGGCTTGTCGAACCTATTCAGGCGGAATGCGGCAACGATTGGGAATTGCTCAGGCGTTGATCGGTCAACCCGCAGTCTTGATCCTGGATGAGCCTGTATCAGCGATGGACGCGATCGGACGTGCAGAAGTGCTAGAACTGATGCGCGATTTGCGCGGGGAAACAACCGTTTTCTACTCCACGCACATTCTCGAAGATGTTCAGCGCTTAAGTGATTTTGTTGCAATCCTCAATCAAGGACAACTCATCGCGACTGCACCCACTGAGCAACTTTTAAACAGCTTTAATCGCGGCAGTCTGCGCGTGACGTTTTCAGAGACAAATTCTCAAGTAGCGGCAGCACTGCGACGAATTCCCCATGTCATTGATTGCTCATTGATTGAACAAACCGAAAATCGAGCGGTCTATACCGTGCAGGCAGAAGAAAACGCAGTTCCACAGATTCAACGCGCCATTACTCACTTGGCATCCGATCGCGATTTGACACTGATTACCAACGAATTAATTAAGCTGGATCTTGAAACGGTGTTTTTACAGTTAGTTGACGCACACCGTAACAGTCCTCAATTCGCTTGACAGATTGATTCACGAATCATCATTCAGTCTCTGGATAGGTTAGTCGCTCTGTGATTTTTGTTCTCAAAGTAGTATCACTCTAGGATTAATTAGGACACTTCTCATGAAATCGATTCAAGAATTCTCGGCGTTTAAGGTCAATGGCTTTCTGACATTGGCAATCGGAGGAGTGATCGCGGGAGTTGCAATCTGGCGCATTGAAGGATTGCTTGAGCCGTTGCAGGCTCTAACTGCTAGACTGAATAACCTGAACAGTTCTCTCAGCGTTCCAGAAGTCATTTCTTGGATTGTCGTTGGTTTATTGATTCTCGTGATTCCCTCAATTTCGGGATTCTTTACACTTGAGCCGAACGAAGCAGTGGTTTTGACCTTCTTCGGAAGCTATGTTGGCAGTGTCCGAGAAGCTGGATTTTGGTGGACAAATCCATTTGTTGGGATGCGAAAAGTATCGCTTCGCATTCGCAACTTTGATAGCAAAATTTTGAAAGTCAACGAAGCGCAGGGTAGCCCGATCGAGATTTCTGCCGTAGTTGTGTGGCAGGTTCAAGATTCTGCCCAATCTCGCTTTGCGGTGGACAACTATGAGCAGTTTGTAGCAACCCAAAGCGAAGCTGCAATCCGATCGCTTGCCCTGCGTTATCCTTACGATGCTGAGACTGCAACCCCTTCTCTACGCGGCGCTCCTGACGAAATTATGCAGGCACTACGCGAGGAATTACAGGCACGACTCACGATCGCAGGCGTTGAAGTATTGGAGGCGCGTTTGTCGCATCTTGCTTATGCGCCAGAAGTGGCTCAAGTTATGCTGCGACGGCAACAAGCACAGGCAATTATTGATGCGCGTCGCCAGATTGTTGAAGGTGCAGTTGGAATGGTTGACGAAGCTTTAAAACGATTGAGTGAGGAGCAAATTGTGAATCTAGACGAAGAGCGCAAAGCCATGATGGTGAACAATTTGCTGGTTGTTTTAACCTCGGATCAAAATATTCAGCCTGTGCTGAACACCGGAATACCGTACGCCTGAGTCAGAAGAAGCGCTTTCTACTGCGACTCGATTCAAAAGAGTCTAGCTCTACCAATTGCGGAAGCATGAGGCAACTAGTAGTCAAACGCATTGATTTTGCGGGGTAGGGAGTAGGGAGTGGGGAGAATCCTCATTCAGATTGCTCCCCACCTCCCCACTCCCCACCTTCCCATCAGATTTAACTGGTGAACTACTAGCTCAGGTGAAGCGACAGAAACTCCGCGCTCAATGAAGTAGCGCGGAGTAGTTCATCTCTAAGCTGCGTTGAAGGGCATTGCGTAATAGGAGTATGAATTCAAGTCAGCATGGCTTGGGCTTTCGGACAATTGAACGAGTGACCAAAGTCCATCATCCTCAAATTTCGGGGTGTGCCTGTGCCAACCTGATTCATACTCTCATTCAGCAACGCCGAGTTTTTTGGTAGTGCAAATGCGATCGTGATTCTTGAGGCTGTAGCTAGTTCCAATTAAATTTTGACTTTTGTGCCGTCAAACTTCGTGAAGGTAAAGCCCTCAAATTTCTCCCGAAAGGTTCGCTTTTCATCTCTTAGAATGCTAATCGCGATCGCTTCTCCTTGGACTAGAGATGCCGCCGTATCGCTCCGCCAGTGAATTCCAGCCGCCGATCGCCCTTGTCCAAGGTTGGTTGCTAATTTGTTCAGTTCCCCACCGACCGTCAGCGGTTCGCCCTTGTACGGAATTAGCTTTGTGGGATCATTCGGATCAAGCATAACAGGATTAGGAATAACAAAATTCTCATCAAACAATGCTTTGAGAATTGTCACGCTCGCCCCTGCGATCGCAGCCACGCCTCCAGTGTAAGAAGAATAGAATGGTGAGCCGCTTGGATAAGCTTGGGGCAACAGACAGGTCTTGTTGGCGCTGAATAAACGATCGACTGCTTCTGAACTAAAGACATCTTTATGCAGTGGGTAGTTCGTCTGATTGACGCGATTTTGATGAATTAGTCCTGCATAAGCTTCGGGTCGGAGGCGACGATGCACGTAGTACTTCTGCCAGTAAGCTGCTCGAACCGTGTAAGGTGCGATCGCGGCAACTAAAGCTCGACTATATGCCGCTCCAAAGGTTGCAGCGCCGCCTGATTGAGTTTTTGACTGGTTATAAGGATTACTCGGATTGTAGGGCGCACCGATGCCGCCACTGAACGGATCAGATGGGTCAGGCTTTGTGAGAAGAATCCAGGCGGCATTGATGTAAACTGGAGGAGTCGTATTGACCACTTGGGCTAAGTCGCGCTGATTCAAGAGATAGCGACGAGCAGAATCGAACTTGATTTTGCGGTCAGTTGAGCCACCGTTTTGAATCGATAGCCATTCATCATAATCAACGAGAAAGCTATTTTCACCCGTTGCAGCAGGAATTCGATTCTGTTGCACAATGTATTGTGTTCCCAGTGGAACACTTAATAGCAAGAACTGAGAAATATAAGGACCAACATTAACTCCAGGTGGGCTAGTTGTGCTAGTCCCTTTTGCAGAAAGATAGTTCGCGCTACCTCGAAGTAGCGTTTGAGGAGTAATCCGATCTTTTTCCTTCGGACCTCGATAGGCTGAAAGCTGGTTTAGCTCTTTAACGGCAGCAAGAATCAGCGGATGATTCGTATCATTTTGATACTCGCTAAACGGAACATCCTTCAACAAGGCTTGCCAAGCAAGTTCAATATATTCAACAGCTTGTTCTGCACTATCGAGTGTGGCAGGCGCTGGAACTGGAATCTGACTCACGTTTAATCCGGTTAAGCTGACTGCTAACGGACCTAATGGCTGCGATAGCTTTTGTTTGCCGCCCAGTACGATCGCTTCAAAGTCATCAGGGTTGCCGGACTTCAGCGCATTGATGTAAGTACGATAAGCGTTTAGATCAACTTCGCCGCGTTGATTGTGTGGCAATCCTCTTGTATCACTCGCGATCTTATTGGCATATTTCGCTTCGTCACCATTCGTCGGATGCTCAGGCATCTCGCTGCGAATGGCTTTAGCACACATGACTCGAACTTGGTAAGCTTTGGATGCTAAACCCTTGCTTGCCTGGGACGCAGGAACTTGAGCGATGGCTGCTCCTGCTTGAATTTTGCTAAGCGATCCCGTTACAGCAGTAGAGGCAGTGAATAAACTCACTCCCCTCAAAAATTCTCGTCGTTTCACTTGGCGAAATACAGATTTGCCGCTATCCATTTTCATTAATGCCTCAACTCTCTTTGGAAAATCTCGAAAAATTCATCTTGTGCAGATGTTCTGCGGAAAGCAGTAAGTTTCATTCTGGATCAGCTCCCAACTTTGAGCATTGACTCAACTTAAGCTGTAATTTGGGCACGATGAAACAGATTGTTAAGTCAGTTACTTCAAGCTTAACTGAAGGTTGACCGCGTTCAGGCTGGTTGAGCGCAGTAATTTACCGTCCGTCGTCATGATCCCGCTACCAAAAACATGTTCGACTTTAGAGGATGTTTGAAAAGTAATCGTTGTTGCCGTAACCCGCCCTGAAATGAATTTCGGGCTAATCGGCGCAAGTCCATTGAAATGGACTAAGAACTTGAAACTAGCTCCCAGTCTACTTCAGTAGACTTTCCACGGTTAGCCCGAAATTCATTTCAGGGCGGGAGTCAAACGAGAGCGAAGAGACTTTTTATACTTTTCAAACACCCTCTTAGGCTGATTCGCCGAATTCCCGCTAATTGGCAAGACTCTGTGTTGTATGTGGCATTGGAAGTTAAGCACCGTGCCGATTGGTGTTACGGTTGGTGCCTAACCTAAATCAAGTTAGAAGTTTAACGATCAACCGCCAAAACACCATCTTGATTACTAATTTTGTCATTAAGAATAATAGCAGTGGATCGCCAGCCTCCTCTACCGTTTCCACATTGAGCAAGCAACTTCTCGCCATTGACGAAACTAATCGCGCGACAAGAACTGGTGAAACCACCACCGCCCCATGCTAAAACACCATTGCGGTTGGCAATGTGATCTGAAATTCTCAATCGAGATCGAGTCACCGCACCATCTGTCTGTGCACAAACTGCTGTCAACCAAGCACCGCCCTCCTGTAGCATTGCACTTCGGCATGAGCTTTTAAAACCACCTGCTAGTGCAGTATCAGGTTTGATAAAAGGAGCAGCCAAGAGCACAAAAGACAAAACAGCAATACTTTTCAGAGGGGTCTTTAAGTTTCTCAACATGGTGGAATACCTTTGTATGTGAGCATGAACGAAGGAACTGTTGGTTCCATCTATACTATTAGTGGGTAGCTAGAACAGCAACTTATGCAAAAATTATTCAGGAATAAAAGATTGTTTGAGCAATGCTAGACTACTGCAAAGACATCTCCCGAAGCCAGATTTTCGAGGTCTTTATTCTTTCCGAATCCATTTGATCGTTCAAGTTCTACGCGATCGAGGGAACTGCAAGGATTATGAATTTAGCAATCTATTCATTCAAGGATAACTGAGCGTTCTTGATGTCAGATTGAGCCAATACTGCATCCTCTAAACGCCTTACGCCTTCTGATAGAAAGTTAGTGGCAGCACGATCGCTCTCATCACGATCGACATCAGCAGGAGGTGCAAATACAATCGTTAGGGAAATGCGATCGCCCAAAGTCGAAACCCCAACGATTCGTTCTGGAGGATCGCCAGACAAAACAGCGGGGGCATAAAGGGCTTCAATCCGAATCTTGTCGTACTGCTGTGGGATCTTAATCAGACCAAGATTTGTCACTACTAGTTGAAACGCAGCTTGCTTGAGAATTTCAGCCAACGCAACGGGGTCTGGTAAGTTTGCCAATGTTGCTTGCCGAGTTTTGGAATCCTCGACCAATTGTTGAGCAACATCGGTTTGCAAAATTTGGGATTTGACCGATCGAGCCACATCCCAAAATACAGAATTTGGCTCAAGGGAATGAGTCGTCATACAACTATTGACATAAAGCCCAACCGCATCAGGCATGGGTAAGGAGAGATGCGATCGCACATTCACCGGATGCACACAGTTTACTGGATCACTTAATCGAAAGGGTTGTTGCGTCAAGGCAAGCAAAAACGCTGCACTAATCGCACCGTGAACCGTCGTCTGCTCAGCTCGGCTGCGCTCAAGCAGTTGCTGCGTTAGTTCGGCAGAGAGCATCGCACTGCGAATATGGGGTTGGGAACGACGGGAAATCGTGGTTGAATAATGGGAACCTTCACCCATCACTTCTGGAGCAGGTGCAAGCTGAGGAAATGCTTCCTCTAATGATAGCGATGTAGACAGGTCTAGCGGCTCAAAAGTTTTGCCTTCTAGCGCTTGCACAATATCTCGCAGTAGGTAAATGTTAGACAATGAATCTGAGATCGAGTGATAACAAACAAGCATCAGTTCAGATACGTCTCCCGCTTGCAAAACCACGATCCGCAACAGGGACGCAACTTGCCAATCGAAAGAGTACGTCATCTCCTGTTCGAGTTCTCGTTGCCAGTGCTGGTCATCGGTTCTTGCCACCCACCGCACTGGAATTTCGCCCTCAGTTTCGACAAACTTCGGTCGTCCGATCTCATCGGTGGCGATACAAACTCGAAGCATTGGATGGCGGTGCTGAACCTGCTGAAGTGCGATCGCGAGTTGGTTCGGACTAAACTGCCCTTGCAGTTTCGCGACGATCGCAAACTGCAAGGGATGGGTCTGATCCCAGAGCCAAAACCAATGTTCAAACGCACCTAAATATCGTTCCATGAAAGACTCCTGATAAGGCGAGGCTAGATGATTTTCTAACTGTTCAATAGATGGGTGCTTCCATGTAGGATTTATGCAGGCATTGCGTAAATTTCTATCTTTTCAAAGATTCGGAACTGATTCAGGAGAATGGTTTGAACTTGCGGTTACGCACGGAGTTGCGCAGAGCGCTAAACGCGGGCATTGCATAATTGAGCTACCGCAACACCCACTAGAGCAGTAACAGATACACTCTCTAGCATGAAGAAAATCTACAATGTCAACAGAAATATCAACAAGACCTTTCCAGAAATCTACAAGCGTTACTGATTCTGGCTTTGAGAGCGATCCTCACCAGGATAGTTACCGAGCGCAATCTTGCGGGTCTGCGGCAGTTTCTATCAGCAATGAACTATCAAGATTGAGGGCTTACATCAGCATCACCTCCAGTTTTTCTACTGCTTAAACGGGCAGTTCAATCGCACCTAATCGCAGTCGAACTAGCCCACAAATGGCGCTTGTTCACCTCTAAATAATTATCTTTTCTCAATCGCACAACCTCTTTGGCAGCCCGGAAGATTTTGAGATGCCGCATCAGATGTTCATTCGATGGTGAGCGGTAAAAATTCCGTTCTACCATCTTTTTCTGCCTAATTTAATTTTTGAATACGTCTATCGAGAGTAGATCATTGCTGGAGGCGGATTTTTTAGATCTGATCATCGGCACAGAGCCAATTAGCCGGATAGATGCTGTTAACCCATTGTTTATGTAGTGCATAACTGATTGCTAAACGAACCCACTGAACTAGGTAGAGCGAAATTTATTGAGGAGATAAATGAAGTCATTATTCGCACCACTGTTTACAACAAATGCTCAATCCGCAAATTTGATTGATCTGCAAGAAGGTTGGTCATTCAAGATTGATGATTATGCGATCGTCACCTAAGGACTCAATTCTATGAAAAATAAACGAATGGAGTGGTTCCAAAGCCTGTCTAATTCTGGTCGAAATTTGAACGGGTTAAAAGGAGTTGCGGTAGCTTTTCTCTTGCTGACAGTCATGACCATTTTTATGGCATCAGCACAATTGCCTGCACAATTGCCTGCACAACTCTCTAAATCGAACCCTCAAACAAAAACTCAAACTAAGCTGCGAGAAGGATGGGCATTTACGATCGAGAACTACCCAATCGAACATCAAGGAAAAGCCATTGCCGATATTAAGGTCAGCTATGACTACGTAGATGGGATTGGCGTTCCCGATCCGAGCAAGTATCCTGACTTTGTGCCGATTAGTAACTTTATCAAGAACTTCATTGTCAAATATCCTAATGAAAAGGACTTCTGGGAAATTCTCAACAAAAATCTCGTCACTGCTCTACTCACGCAACCTATTCCGACTCCTTATGGGGTGCAGTATAAGCTCAATGAACTGCTGAATTCAATCACCATTCGGCTCGATGTCCGGTCCGGAGCCGCAGACGTTAAGATGTCCCGCTCTAGTATTGTGACAGGTTTCTCCAGAGATCTCAAATGATGCGGGTTCTTCTATTGACTCTCTTTTGGCAATGTAGTGTTTCTTCAGGTCTGATGAAGGGTGTTTTAGCAATTGAGCATTCCCTTCATCAACCTTAGTTACGCTTAAGTATTCTGAGCGATCGGGCGAACGATGATTTCATTAACACGCTGCGTCCAGCATCAGGCATTGCAGGAGCAATGCCTCTAATTCAACTCGAATTGAAGAACTGATTCCGGTTGCTTAGAGATTCAGCAGGCTGATGAATTGGCGTTTCTCGGTCTTTTAGCGATCTGCCTGATCGCGCAGCTATCACCATTTGGATTACAGCAGAAATTGCACCATTGCTCACCTTCTATTTCAACAACATGGCAGCGATGAATGCAGAGAAATGGTTGGAATTCTTGCTGAAGCTGATTCGTGCAGAGAGTCTAGCGTAAAACCCCTGTTGTATTGAGGCGAAGATCGCCCGAACAAATTCCGAGGTTGTCTCATAGGCTGTCTGTTATGCCTGATTAGATAGAGGCATCTATGCCTTAATATGTTGCGGCAGATCTATTAAGCGGAAGAAGCATAGTCATGGAAAGAGAGTTAGGTGCCTTTGAACATTTATATTGGCTCTACAACCAGTTTCATCCGCTGGATTTTGCCACCGTTGCCAGACTGGAAGAACAACTCAGCGTCGATCAACTTAGGGTAGCGCTCAGGCAAGTTCAGCAGCGTCACCCGTTGCTTCGAGTTCGCATCGAAACCGACGCAATGGGATATCCCAGATTTGTTGAAACTGATGCCGAAATTCCGATTCGACAGGTTGCGAAAGCAGAAGACCAGCAGTGGCAACAAGAAGTCGCAGACGAACTGTCCCGCTCACTAGATTGGCAAATTGCACCTCTGATCCGGGTTGTGCTGCTGCAATCGGAGATTGAATCAGACCTAATCTTGGTTTGCCATCATGCGATCGCGGATGGACTCTCGGCTGTTTATCTGATTCAAGATATTATTCAAGGGATGTCAGGCAAACAATTTAAACGATCAGACCTATCTGCGGCAGCGTCGCTCGAATCCGCACTTCCGGGCAGCGAACCCTATCCAGACAAAATCCCGAAGCCGATCGATTATGTTCCACCCCAGGCTCATTGTTCTCGCCCCCACATTCGCCCCGTTGTCCTCTCGACTAACCTCACTCAGCAACTCATTCAACGCAGTCGAGCCGAGCAGACAACGGTTCATGGTGCGATCAGCGCTGCCTTTTTGCTTGCACTTGCCCCGCAAGTTGGGAATCCAATCCGATGTCTCCATCCAGTCAATGTGCGATCGCACCTATCTTTACCAATGTCCGATGGCGTTGGGCTTTACTTCTGCTTTTGTGTGACCTCTCATTCCCTTCAAGCAGGTTCTGAGTTTTGGGAGATTGCGCGATCGGTCAAGTCTCAACTTTCTCAAATCGACATTGCCCAGCAACTGACCGAGGAACGCCAACTTCGACAGCCGATGATATCACATCTTACCGATGCCGCTGCTTTTATGGCAGATATGCAATCGCAATATCCTTCTCATCTAACAGTCACCAATCTGGGTCGCGTTGATATCGCTCAACAGTACGGCAATATTCGGATTGCAGCGCTCTATGCTCCGGTTGCCATGCCCGGTGTGGACGAAGGGTTGACCCTTGGTGTCGCAACCTTGGGGAATCGTCTCGCCCTCACGCTGGTCTCTAACTCTCAAATGGATGGAAGCGATCAAACGGCGACTGCCTTGTTATCTAAAGGCGTGAAGCATTTAGAACAGGCAGTGGAGTAGCCTCGAATGATTCAGCCCGCGATCGAGTCTCCTGCAAACTTTCTGCATCATCACATTCCAAACGCACCCACTTAATCTTTACCAACCATCATAGTTTCACTAGAAAAGAGAGGAACCAAAATGGCTTACAAATTTATTACTTACTTTAGCAACTGGGCACAGTACCGCAAAGAAGGGAAATTCTTACCTGAGCAAATTGACCCCTCGCTATTTACACACATTAACTTTGCCTTTGGAATGCTCGGCTTTGTCAGTTGGAGCGTCGATCCAGCACCAGAGCGAACCGGAGAACAACGCTATACCGGAGACTATACCGTTCAACCCGTAGAATGGAATGACGAAAAAGAGTTGTTTCCAGCGTTGCAGGCTTTGAAGCAGAAAAACCCCAATCTCAAAACGCTACTCTCAATTGGTGGCTGGAGTTTTAACACTTGCGATGATACGCCTGAGTCAGCCGGGACAAAATATCCCTACGGTCCCTTTACCTGCCAATTATTCAGCAAAATGGCAGCCGATCCGGGTGGTAGAACGCAGTTTATTAAATCTGCGATCGACTATGCTAAGAAGCACGGCTTTGACGGGATTGATCTCGACTGGGAATATCCCGGCGACTCTAAACGAGGGGGGCAAGATGCTGATTATGATAATTACTTAGCACTGCTGCGAGAGTTCCGCCAAACTGCTGGGCAAGGTTTTCTGATCACGATCGCTTCTTCTGCGGTACCCAAAGGCAGCAAAACGGGCGATTCATTCTTTCAATGGATGCGAGAGTGCGGTGAATATTTAGATTGGTTCAACGTCATGTCCTACGACTATCACGGGGCTTTTGACGATCCCAAAACAGTGGGAACAGGAGCCAACGCTCCCCTCCTGGAAGATTCCGTACCCGATGGTACTTTTGACATCAAAGATACGGTGGAATCTTACCTGAAGGCGAATATTCCCAAAGAAAAGATTGTGCTGGGGTTGCCGACCTACGGACGGAGTTATGTTGTTGAAAACCCTACTGATGGCTTTGGACAACCCTTTAGTGGACCGGGACCCGCAGGACCTGGAACACTCACGCCTGGTATCCTCTCTTACTTTGAGATCCTTGAGAAAATTGATAGTGGCGAACTCGACGTACTGAGGTGGGACGATCCTACTTTAACTCCCTACGCCTACAGTACTAAGACTGGACTCTGGGTGACTTATGACGACGAGAAATCACTCGGTTATAAGGTCAGCTATTTGATCGAAAAGGAGTTGGGAGGTGCAATGGCATGGGCAGTTGATTTAGACAAGTTTTAACGATCGCCTTGTTACACCTGTAAAGACTGAAGCTTGAGTAATTGAAGACTGTTCCGTTCGAGCTGTCATAGCCCGAAATCAGTTGCTCACAACATTGATTCAATTCGGCGTTTCGTACATCACAACAAGCCTAGTTCACGGAGAAAAAATCATGGCTACCAACTTTCCGTTACATCGCGCGATCAAAAAGATTTTAGATGACCCAAACTCAAGACCAGAATTACCAGGACTAGAGCCAGAGAAGCCTAAGGATGCCTTTCCTTGGGACTTGTTTAGTCCTCTGCCCGATGAGTGGATGGGTGCTGCATCTTCAGCAGCTCGTGCTGCATCTTCAGCAGCACCAAGAGCAAGTGTTGAACATACGCAACTGGAAGTTGCCATCTCTAGCTCGCCAGCCCTAGCAGTTTTCCAAGACAAGCTTTACTGCATCCATGAAGGATTTGGCAATGATGGCTGGCTGTGGGTCACGACCTATGATGGCAAGACCTGGTCGAAGGACGTAAGACTAGAGAAGGAGGGAAAAAAACATCTTGGCACAACAGGTGCGCCTGCTCTAGTAGTCTACGACGGCAAGCTTCACTGCATGCGTGAGGGACAGAGTGGCACTGGCGTGTTGTGGCACGCTACCTTTGATGGTGTCTCCTGGTCAAATGACCAGTCAACGGGTCTAGACGGAGGAACATCAAGACGAGGTTTTGCCCCTGCCGCGCTCGCGGTGTATCGAGGGACGCTCTACTGTGTGCATGAAGGAAAGCACGGCAGTAACGAGTTGTTCTATTCCACTTTTGATAAAGCGACAGGGAAGTGGTCTAAACACGAAAGTGTGGGGGCTGGCACCACGGCTGGATGTTCGCTCTTGGTGATGAACGACTACCTCTACTGCCTGCATGAAGGGCACCAGAAACACAAAGACGGCGCTGGCTTGTTGTGGTCCACCCATTTTGACGGCAAAGTATGGTCAGAGGACGAAAAAGTAGAGAAGGCTAGAGGCATTGATGCCAGAGGCATCAGTGCAATGGGTGACGACCTTTATCTTGGCATCACGGGTCCGCCTACGCTCTTTGAATATCGCCCCGACTCCTTCTTCATCATGCATCAAGGCCCGAACGAGGATAATTTGCTCTGGAGTATTGGTAAAAATCGTGAGCATCGAACGGTGGTTCTAGCAGGCACAAATCATGTGGTTGGCTTAGCTTACGCTCCCGCTCTAGCATCGTTTGATAACAGCGACCTGCTGCACCTACTGCATGCCGGAGGGAAGACAGATACGGTTGGCAAGGAGTCGCTTTGGCACGCTTATACCAAGAACCCTTTAATCGTGCCGATTCAAGAGTATGATCTGCGACTGCCCGATGCACGCCCTGGTGCTCCTTACCCTGGACTCGATCGCTATAACCCATCTCTTACCGAACATATACCCTTTATATCCGATGCCTTTCCCGTTGAGATGACGCGCCATCACATTATCCCGGACAACCGACTGAGGGATTTCTGGAACCGAATGCTGGAAACAAACCATATTCATATTGCCGCAGAGGAGTTTCTAGGGGCGCTAGATGAAAACCTAGAGCGCTACGAAATGACCTTGCGCGCAAATGACATCCTCCAACTCAGAGAGTTAATGCTAGGCATTCGGAACGGAACGATTCGTCACAATCCGAACGCCAGACCGGCAGACGGTATTGACAATCTAGCTACTGCCATCCGGTGGTTACCAGGGAATATATTTATCGGGCCAACTGCGGGAAGGGAGCGATTCCGGCGCAGTGATGATCCAGGTGATAGCTTTGAAGAAAATGCCAATACGGTTACAGGCAGAGATTTTGGCGCAGAGTTTATTCATCGAAACGCGAATAACGCGCTTGAGGGCTATATGAGAACCGGTGATACAAATAGTGCACGACGAGCACTGTCTATCCTTGCCAGAATTGCTGCTGTGAGAGTAGAGCCGTATGCGGTCGATCCCCTTGATTGGGGATTCCGTCACAACAGGTATAGGCTACATGAGCGTGGTGATTGATTCTACACGCATGGTTGCCTTTCGTTAGTCATAACTCGGTGCATCTACGATTCATCAACCTTACTCTTCGTTTTGTCTTTAGCCCCATAAATCCTCCACAAGTGAGGGACTTCGGAACCATCTTCTCAAAGTCCCCCAGAATTGGTAGGGCTGATTCATTCTAGTAAAAGGAAACCTTGATAACTCCTAACGGGAGAATCTGGTGATAGAACGCTGGAGGGCAGGCGATTGGTCAGATTTCATCTCCGATGGTGAATTAATCACAGTGGAGCGTGCCATCAAAGAGGTACAGGAGAACACAGAGTATGGGCAAGTTCTCATCCAGATCTACATCAGGGCAATTGAAATGATGCTAGAGGATCTAGCTGCCTAGGAGCTTGGGTCAGAATACTTCATCCATGAAATTTGCCTTAATTATGAATTCATTGTGCCGCAAATTCATGATTAAGGCAAAGACAATCGGTGCATTGCCGCAGTTGTGTCGTTTTAGTGTCAGTGTAAATTGCGGTCATCCGAAGCGCGCATCCGATCGCTGTAATACAGCAATGTCTTCTTCATCCAGAGCAACCGGAATACCGCTCCGAATCAGTTCTGCAAATTCTTCGTTCGGAACCATGATCGTCAGCGTATAGAGGCGACCCTCCCCTTGATTTTCAATCATATGCATTCCAGTTGGCGGCACCAGGATACTGTCTCCCGTGCGAATGTCCATCGTCTTGCCGTCGCAGGTGGCTCTGCCTTCTCCCTTGAGGACAAAAAACATTTCCACTGCGGTTCGATGCCGATTTGGGGGCGTTTTTCCACCCACATCAAAAATCTCAATGCAGTAGGTCAAAGACAGAGGGCTGGTCTGCGGATCAAAGACGATTGCTAATCGATTCGTTGCCTCTGGACTAATGCGATAGGCTTGATACTGATTCGGCGTTCTAAATAATGGAACGACGCACTTCTTTGTAGCAGTGTTCATTGCGGTTTCTTCCTTTAGGATTGAGCGAGAACGAAAATTTAATTTCATGCCCTGCTTCCAAGTTAAAAAGAAGAGCGGTTAAAAAATTCCGAACTTTTTCGGGTAAAAGTCTGAAGAAGTTCGGAAAAGGTCGTCTCAATTCGTTTAAGCATTGCTTCGGGGAGTAAATTTCTCAATACTTCGGATTAAGCAAGACTCAGATTACTTGGATAAGATTTACTCGTGTGGCTCTCTCGGTGCTAATCGGTGAAATCGGCGCTTTTTGTCGATGTCTAATCTGAGTTCTTGAGCTATGATACGCCAAAGATAAACAGGCATTGGTGCAGAGAGACTGCACGTACAATTCTAGGAATTAGATTGTACAAGAACGAACCCGATGAATATGTCTAAGCACAAGCAGTCCTAATACCTAACCGTACTCTATCCAAACTAGCTTCAGTCATAAAGTAGAGGTTGCTGATGACTTTACAACAAAACTCATTTTCGGAACAGCCTAATTCAATGTCAAGTGAGGTCGTAACGATTCGCCCTGATGCTGAAATATTAACTCGTCAGCGCTTACCTTACTTTGTTGGCATTTCTAGAAGTACGGTTGGCGCGAAGGGAATTTCGATGAACTTAGTAATCATTCCAGCAGGCGGAACGGCTGAACCACATTTTCACCGCGACTATGAAACCGCGATTTATCTGATTAAAGGGCGGGTCGAAACTCGGTATGGTGAAGGACTCAAACAATCGGTTATCAACGAGGCGGGTGACTTCATCTTTATTCCACCAGGTGTTCCACATCAACCTCACAATCTCAGTGCGACTGAGCCTGCTCATGCACTCGTGGCGCGAAACGATCCGAACGACCAAGAGAATGTTGTTCTCTACGATCCAACTTCAGGCGAGTAAAGCAGATTCTTTACCTAGCAAGAAACTCTTTTTGCACAATCTGAAAGTTGTTTCGCGCTCTGATATTGAGACTATGAAATGCGAGCACGTAATCGTGTAGCGAAGCTACCGCTGTTCCCTTTAAATCCATCCATAGGGGGAATGTTTCGTTCGTGCGTCGCTAATTTTCTTATTTTTTATCCAAAATTGCATAATCGCTCAATCTTTTTACCCACTAATTCAGTAGATCGACACTACGCAGAGACTCTGTGTTGCTATACGAACATTCGCGAAAGGTTCATAATAGTGATGTGTCGTTCGGAGCGCTCGAACCCTCAACCCATTGCAACAAGGATGACTCACAATGGTATTCACTTTGACCGAACTCCAAACATTTTTTCCGCATCAGCTTTGGTTAGAGGTATCCGAACGAACTCAAACTGAAGCTTGGCAAACGGTTAGCGCAGAGCGCAACTCCGAAGGAATCGCTCAACAGTCCTACTCGAATGCTGCTGCCCGCTGGACGGCTTATCTCAATACACTATGCCTGACTCAATTTCTAGCGTGGTTAGAGGTGCATTTTGAGAAGGAAGATTTGTCTTGTCAATTCAGCTTCGATGCTTCGGTTTGGGAAGTTGTGAATGGAACGGCGCTCACCATTGGTCAAACTCGCGTCGTTTTGATTCCTGTGGAGCAGAGTCGTTTCTCTGAAGTGTGCATTCCCCAAGAATGGATCGACATTCCTGATTGGATTCCAGACTATTATTTAGCGGTGCAACTGAACTTAGATGAATGCTGGATGCGAGTGTGTGGATATGCAACGAGGGCGCAAATTCTGAAACGATCGCACTACGATCGCATGACTCAAACCTATGTCTTGAGTGGAAGTGATTTGATTGAAAACTTAGACGTGATGTGGGTCGCTCAAGACACCTGCGCCACTGCAAAACCAGAACTTCAGGCATTGCCGAGTCTATTATCGAATCAGGTTGAATGCTTATTAACAAAACTAAGCGATTCGACTGCACACTCTCCTCGGCTAACCGTGCCTTTCTCAGAATGGGCAGCCATTTTGACCTCGAATCACTATCGTCACTCACTTCATCAGCGCCGAATCAAACAAGATGAACCTGTTGTAGAGTCCGATACACAGATCGCTCTAACATGACTTCGCATCAGAGTTTTCCAAAGTTTCGACTTAGCAAGATGTTTCCGTTTGGCAGTCGATACACACCTTGCGGTTTACCAATACGATCGCCTCTTCACTAAGTTCGATTGGGAGTTGAGGCGATTGTTTACCCATTTGGGCTAAAGCTTGTGCTGTAAATAGACATTGTGCTCCGCCTTGCCCCGAATTACACTCCAGAGTCGGCTGAACGCACTGAACAACGAGATTCTACTAGAAGGCAAATTCCTTAGCGATCGCTAACCGCAATTTGCTTCAAGACTGCAACTTGTGCCGCGATCGCGTCCCGCTCTTGAGGAGTCAAGTCCGGTGGCAGATTCGATAATTCTGCCTGAGCTAGATCGTTCAACAGCGACGCTCCTGATGTTCCCAGTTTCGATGCTTCAGCCTGTTTAAGTGCTTCGCCCAGCGCATCATACCAGAAGCCTGCTTCAGCATAGATATTGACCTTTTCAGCCTGATTCGTGGCTTGATTCAGTTTGCTTTGTACCGCGGGTGGAACGGCAACAATTTCAAGATTTCCCTCGCTGACCAAATCCCCTGATGGATTATCTGGATCACACTGAATGATCACTTGCCAAAGATAAGTTTTGCCAAGCTGGAGCTTGAGGTTATCAGGAGACAATCTCATAACGCCGGGAGAGCTTTGCAAAGATAACTCTCGAATGGCTTTGGGCTTAGCACTAGGAACCTGTTCGTAGACAATAAATTTCATCGCGCGATTCGCAGAATCGCGCGGAACATACCAGGCAAACGTGGGCTGCTGCGAAGTCGATCGTCCAATATAGTTACGAGAAGCAAGCGCAGTCAGAGCTAACTCTCCGCCCGAACATCCTCTTGTTGTTCCTGCATTCGATCGACGATTTTTAGGTGCAGGTTTTTGATTACCCGGTGCATAGGCTGCGAGAACCGTCGGAGTTGCAATAAGTCCAATCAAGGTGCAACCAATTACAGACTTGATGTTTCTACTGTGAAACCATTGAAGTAAAGACATAGTTATTAGGGGCAAAGATTTTTGGTGGAAGAACAAAGAATAGAATCACGCTTGAGCTAGATTAACAGATTACTATTGTTTCTTGAACCCAGGCTTTAATCTGTTTAACACAAGTGTTTTGAGTCGATATCTAATTTGGGTCAAGTTCAGACGTTTTCCTGTGCTAAGCGACCAGGTTAATCGGCATAAAGTTCCTTTCTCTTTCAATTCAGTTCGCACAAAGTTACCTCTGAGTCTTCTTGCGATCGCTAAACATTGTTTCGTTCCTCGTCCTTGCCAATCTGAGCGAATACCAGCGCCGTTATCTTTAATGCTTAGGATGTACGATCGCTCTCGATATTGTCCGGTTGCACTGAGTCGAGTCAGCCCGCTTGCATGTTTGCCAGCATTACACAAGGCTTCTTCTAGAAATTGGCAAAGTTCACGTTTCTGGTCGATGTTTAGATACTGTTCTTCGATCGGATCAAACGAATAGGCTCTGACCTTGAGGGTTTCAAAGCAGGGAAAATTGCGCTGAAGCGTATGGCTGTAGACTTCATAGAACAGGTCGCGCATCGGTAGCTTTAGATCGAGCATCAAACCACTTCCTAACCGAAGCGTTTCTTCTTGATCGAGTGCCTCAAGCTTCAGATATTCACCGATTTCTCTAATTTCATAGTTTAGATCCTTCAACGCTTCGAGCAATTGATCATGTTCCAAATCTTGATCTTGAACATGCCTTAATAGATTTGCTAGTGTTTGCAACGGACCGCAATGAATTTCAACGAATGTGCGCTCGATCGTTTGGTGTCGTAGCTCGATCTGCGATCGCAATGTTCGATCGTATTGATAAAAAGCACTTAAAATTGCACCATTGATCACTAATCCTAGTAAAGCAGGCGCTGTTGGAATCCACCAACCGAAAAGAATACTGATGTATCCAATCCCGACCATAACAAGACTACTTGCTGCAATATAAACCAAGTTTCTCAAAGGCGATCGCGTCATGCGTCCTAGTACGATCGCAAACATTCCCCACATCACAATCCAGATAGTCTCCCAATGCTTCGACCAGGTGCGGAGCAGGACTCTGCTATCGAGTACAGCACTGACAATATGACTCACGACATGGGCATGAAATTCTACCCCGTAAATCTTTCCGGGAGCCTGCAACGTTGGGATTGCCGCAGTATCAACGTAATCTTTCACGCTCGTTGCCATGACTCCAATCAAAACAATCCGCCCCGGCAAAATGCGCTTTAACTCATCGGAATTTTCGGCGATTTCTCGAAGTGGGAGGATACGAAACGGTTGCTGACCACTTCGATAATTCAGTAGAATTTGAACTCCAAAATCATCGGTATTTACATAGCCGCCATCATTTGGCAGAACGCGAGGAAGCTCGATCGCACCAAATCGCATCGCTTCTGAATCGCGAATTCCATTGTTTAGCTCGATACCTTGAGATTTGAGATAAGTTTCTGCCAGTCTCAGCGGCAAAGAAAATGTGTACTGTTGGGGATCTTCAGGTCGTCGCATTCCCAGCAAAGCGCGTCTGACTTTGCCATCTTTGTCCGGCAGTACATCCGCAAAACTGATTTGCTCAGGAGGTAAATCTGGAGGAGGCGTAATCGCAGTGGGTAAAACCTTTTCAACGGCAACTAAATTTTTCATGCTTTGGAAAGCGGTGACAAGTTCAGCATGACCGGGATTCACGGGCATATCTCGAACAATGTCTAACCCGATCGCGCTAGGTTTGTACTGCTGAATCGTCTTAAGCAGATTAGCAATCGTTCGATCGGGAACGGGGTAGGTTCTTAGCTGTTGAATATCTTTTTCGTCAATGCCAACGATTACCACTCGTTCATCGATCGCTTCAGCAGGGCGAAGACGAAGGAAAGAATCGAGCGTGATGCCTTCTAAGAATTCCAGCGATCCAGTAAAACGCAACAGCAGAATCATTGCCAGAGCAGCAATTCCGGGCAGTGCTGTGACCGCCCATCGAAATAGTCTTGGTCTAAATTCGTGCCAGAGGTTAGACAGCAAGCGTTTATTCCTTCTCAACTAATCAATAAACCCTTCTTCTCTCGCTCGTTTCTCAGTCTGAATCCGAAGGCTTTTCCCATCTTCAAGATAGACACCTAGCACATCCTGAATTTTTGCCCAGTAATGACGCACCGTTCTGAGTGAGACATTCATGCGATCGGCAATCACTTTATCTTCAAGTCCTTCTTCAAACGCAAGATTGAGTAACTCGATCCATTCAAGTTTGACTTCTCCGGGTGGCATTCTCAAATCTTTCGTATGCGTTATCCCTCTCAGTGCTAAATCAATTCGACTCAACATCTCCTGGCTCGAAAGTCCTTTATCAGCGACGGTGAATCCACCTTCATGAGCGTCAATATCTGGTTTAATTCGGACCAATGCTTTCACATAGCTACTTTGTACTACGAGGTTGAGTATCGGATAGCGCTTCATCAGAGTCTTCAAGCTTTTGATGCCTGCGTTGATTTCGGCATTGTCGCCTGGAGATTCTGGTAGGGCGAGATCAACAATGACCAGATCAGGCTGAGAGGCTTCAACTTGCTGAAGTGCCGTTTGAGTCGTTTTAGCCGTTAAGATCTGAGCGTACGGATAGTACTGTTTCAGCAAATCGATCGTTCCATTCAAAATCAGTTCGTGGTCATCGACAACCAGAACTTTAAGTGTCACTTGCTTCGGTAAATTTTCGATCATTTCATTATTGAAACCTCAATCAAAATGAGCAATTCACTGACCTTGAATCAGCAATGGGTAGAGCGCGAAGCTTTATTTCTTTGCTCATCATAGGACAAATTTCTGTTCTGAATCATCAAATTGGTCACTTTTCAATCGAGTTGCACAACTGTGCAACTGAGTTGTCTCAGCTGTGCGATCCACTGTGCATACAAGGTTAAGGCGATCGACAAACTCGGTTGTGTATCGTAGCAACGTTAGGTACTCAGAATGATTTGTCTCATCTCGATGTGTAAACGTTTTTATCAGTGTTAGTAAGCGGAGCTTGAGTTTCCTAATAAGTTCGATTCCAATGAGGTAGGACGATGAAGAAACGGCAAAGCGTAGTTGAACAGTTTTCTACTTTTCTCAGTTTTTCAGATGAATCAAAAGGCTCTGCGCTCAATTGGGGGGTAGAGCCACGGCTAAAATCGATGATCGAGCAGCAAATCCAAGCGCGTCCAGACAAAACAGCGGAGGAGTGGGCGCTTGATTTTCTAAAAATTTCGCAAACAGAAGCGGCACAGTCCTCCTCTGCTCAGTACGCTGAAAAATATTTGTCTGCCTATCTACAGGAAGCGTGTTACCAGTCTGCGAAGAAAGTTCAGCAGCAATTTCAATCGATTCGGTATCAATATTCGATCGCAGATTTGTTTCAAATTGGTAATTTATTTGTCAGCCAACCCGCTAAGCTCTTTCGTAGCTTTCAATCTGGCTATTCACAAACGCGCTTAGAAAGCTATGCAAAAACCGCAATTTTTCGATTTATTGGCAATACAATCTACGCTCAAGATATTGAGGCAAAGCGAGAGAAGTTTTCTGACTATGGACTTTTACGAGATTTGAGTAACAAAGAACTTAAAGAAGCGTTAGCCGCAATTGGAATTCATCCCAGTCAAATTGAGGCTTATTGTTTGGCAAGATACTGTTACCGTGAAGTTTGCCAGTTCCAAACTCGAACGAGTAATCAAAGACTGGAGCCTCCGAATCAAGACGAGTTGATTCAAATTGCGTCTTACTACAATCAGCAGCACGATCGATTGATGCCACCAATTGCCTCCAATTCTGAAACCATTCAGACGATGCTCTTAGCCTGTATTCAAGCGGCTCGCGATTATCGAACTCAAAGAGTGATGACCCTCGATCGTGACGACGTTATTTCTGACTCGGTGCCGACTCCCTGGGAATCTGTCATTCAACTCGAAGAAAGAGAGCAAGCGGAAGCTTTAGTTTCTCGACTATTTACGACCATTCCAGAGGTTGGTCAAACCTTATTCAAGCTTTGGTTAGGCTTAAATTTAACTCAAACAGAAATTGCGACGGTTCTAAAACCGCAGTATCCAGAATTACAGAAGCAGTATCAAGTTGCTCGGCAGTTAAGTCGCTATAACCGGGATCTTCTCAAAGGGTTTCTTTTACAGTGCCAGCAGCTTAATCCGAATCTATCGTCTTCTGACGATAGCGCGATCGCACTCATTCAATCTGCCTTGAGTGATTGCCTACAATCCCACTGCAAGCGGCAGATATACAAACATTTAGAACAGTCTAACGGCTCAGATTGGAGTGACATCATCCGCCAACCCGCATTGCTTCACGCATTCAAACGGCAACTCGCACAAGATTTAGCACTCCGCCCTGACTCTTTAGAAACTGTTAATCAGAAAATCATGGGTGTGATCAGCGAAGGGCTACAATCACAGTCTACTTTAAGTTGATGGAGATTTTGAGCGTCCTAGCCTCTTAGACGAGTAGCATATACATGAGCTTCCGTAAAGAGACCCAGAAAGCTATGATACCGTGTACATACAAGTTTGAATCGCTTCGTTTCAGTCGGCTTCTGCCCCCTAAATCCCCCATTTTGGGGGCGAAGGATTTCGGCAACGACCGATCGATCGACTTGTGTGTACACGGTAGGAAAGCTATGTCGGGCGCTTAAAGTAAAACTTGAAATCAGACCAGCTCTCTTTTAAGGGTTTCTTGATACCTCGGCAGAGATAGATAGGTACATTACTTTTAATGCCAACTGTCTTTTCATGTGTAATGGTGGCAACTTGCTCGACCGAATCAAATCTTGGCGATAGAAAACTTAAGTTGCCACCTACACTGAGAACAAGCTTGCCAGAGTACTCTCTTGATCCCCAAAAATAGTATCCTGTATGTCCACTAATTGCTTTCGGAAGATTGTAGTTTCGACCCCAAAAATCGATCGCGCCCGCATCACTATAGCGCCACGTTAAGATGGCAAAATCAGAGCGATCGTTGGGTGCGAAGCGATCGTAAACTGCTGCAACAGTCGCAACAGTCTTTTCCCACCCTAGCATCGCTCTAAAATGCCAGGGTGCTTGTTCTGCCTGATTGATTGATTCTTTAGAGAGAGTAGGGGGTCGGTAGATGGCATTTGAGTAACGAATTAGCGTCTCGATCGATAAAATGGGCAGTCCAATCGGTGCTAGAAATAACCCGCCGCTCATGAGTAAAGCTAAAAAAGCAGATTTTAGCAAATTGCGATGTTGACAATGCTGCTCAAATACGATCGCACCTGCCGCAAGAAACAGAGGATAAATTGGTAGTAGATAGTAATATCGCGCCTCAAAGAGTAAAAATAATCCTAAAATGACAACAAACGTCCAGCCAAAAGCTCGATATTTTCTGCCTTCCCGTGCAAATAAGTAGTAGTAAACGCCTGCTGACCAGATTGGAAATGCGAGAGGGTTCATCAGAATGATTTGCTGCACGAAAAGATCGATCGCGGACTGAAGCAAGCCTTTTTTCTCGTATAGATTAGACTCTCTTTGATGCTCCAGAAACGCCCAACTGTGCTGACTTTGCCACAAGATAGTCGGTAGGCAGATGAGTAACGCGATCGCACATCCTAACCAAAGCCATCGATTCAACAAAAGCCTTCGGGCTGGCGTAATTAGAAAGCCAACTAGCAGACTGAAGGCAAACAGTGCCATCGAAAACTTGTTCATCAACCCAATGCCAACGACGAACCCTGCAATCAGCCATAGTTTCGGATTCTCGTACTTTAGAATCAAGATTGCGACATAAGCGCATAGCATCCAGAGTAGCGGCTCAAACGCATTCATTGTCAGAATGGTTTGCATAAATAGATACCCAGGCGCGAGAATAACCGCGATCGCAGCGAAACATTGTGCAAATCGCCCTCCACCCAGTTCACGCACCATCATCCCGGTTAAAAATACGGTCAATGCTCCCGCGATCGCAGGAAATAACCGAATTGCGAATAAAGAATCACCGAGCATTCCACGGCTCAGATTCGCCATGACTGCAATGAGCGGAGGAAACTCTGCAAATCCCCAGGCTAAATGTTCTCCAGCAGCCATATAGTACAGTTCGTCTGCAAAATAACCGTACTGTCCATTTGTGAAAAGATGAAGCAGCAGTTTCACACCTGCTAAACAACCTAAAAAGGCAAAATCGCGGTTGTGAAACTGCTTAAGTTGACCCAGCATACGTTCGGTTTTACTGTAATTGGTTCTCAACTATTGAACCATTTAATTCACAGTTGAAGGCGCTTGCATTTGAGATTTTTTAAGACTCCAAGGAGCGTCTTATCTAGTACAAGCAAAGAAAATATTCTAGAAGTAGCATTGTTAGGAATGTCCTCTTGATTTGGTGTAATCTTTCGTTCAAAACGTTCTACTTTTCATCTGTTCTTGCTGCCAATTTAGCCCTTCTACAAAACCTCGACGGTAGTAGAGAAACATACTCAACAAGTAGTGTGACAGAGGAGAGAAACGCTGAGTTGAACCGTTTCTCCAACCCGCACAGTAAAGTCGATACAAACTTCCCATCCGCTCGCACTGCATAACCTGACTCCAATCACTGACTTCGACTTCGTTCACGTTGAATTGCGCCTTGTTATGCACAATCTCATCCTGTTGTCCTGCTCTCAAACTTGTGCAGTGAATGATGGGATGTGCTTCAGATGCGGAGAATTGAGGATAGTCATAGAACACTCCTCGATAGCAAAGACGTTTCATCGCTTTTATCCCTTTGAATAAACATAGAGTTGTATCAGGAATTCTTTATTGCTCTGCTCACCTCCCTAGAAATGAATTTAGAAACCAACCGATTTTCTCCTATGACTTTAGTGGGACGATTAATTGAACGTTTATGCAGGCTTTGCTGAGAAAATAGGGAGTTTTCTGAAAAGTTATGTAAAGATTCAGAGCTAGTTTAGGTTGCATATCTGTCGAGCATCTTGACCGAGGGTTGCTTTAGGATTTTGCAAATACAGTTGAACGCGATCGCAGCCTCGCTTTAACAAGTCATCTAAGCCACCGATTTGCCACAGTTTAGCCGTTCCATCTTCAGCGACGGTGACTAAAGCTGACCCATCCGGGCTAAGGCTCAGGGTTGCTAGATCGCGATCGTGAGCGCGAAAGGCAGTCATTTTTGTTCCTTCCGAATACCACAGACTAACCTCACCTGCGGCTTGAGCAACTGCAACTAAACCCCCTGACGCATTAAAGCTGATGGCACGAATTTCAGCGCTTCTTTCTACAGGAGTTGCAAGTTGTTGAGCAGACAAGACATCCCACAAGCGAATGCTTCTTTGATCACCTGCGCCGTCTAAGGTTGAGAATAAAAGCTTCTGATCGTCGGGTCGCCAGATGACGCTTGCGATCGTATTTGGATCAACCCGCCCCTCTTGTTTGAAGGTGTTCACAGGTTTTCCTGAAGCGGTATCTATCACTGCGATCGTTCGATCATCTCCCACGATCGCTGCAAATTGCTGACCATTCGGGCTGAAACTCACATTGCCACGATAGTTACCTGCAAGTATTTTTGAGGAATTGCCAAAGGCTTCGACGAAATGGAGACCGTTTTCTGCGGTTCCAATCAACTGCTGACTTTGAGGATGAAAACTGAAAGTCGTAAACTGTGGGAATGTTTCGCTTGAATCACTGAGTAGATTGCCTGCTACATCGAACCAATGAAGCCTGCCATCTTCGGTTTGCGTCACTAGTTGACCATCCGGGCGAAATCCAGTGCGTTTAATGACTCCTGGTAGTTGTTTTACAAGCTCTAAGGGCTGAGGAGCTAACCCCCAGAGCCGAACGGTTCCATCTGAGCTTGCAGCCGCTAATACACGATTATCCGCTTTGAAATTGAGACTAACGACTCGACCTTGATATCCTTTTAATTCGGTTGTGGTTGTACCCGTCTCGTTTCTGAGCGAAACAGTTCCGTCTTCTGATCCGGTGGTTGCCAGTTGAGTATTTTCTCGATTAAACGCGATGATCGTATCTGCTCCCAAGACTCGATATCCCCCATTTTGAATGTTCCACAGCAGACTTCTTTCACCATCATGAATCGTTGCATCTTCGCCATTTGGACTGAGAGCAGCACTCATATCTGTGATTGAGCCAGCATTGCCAATGTCTTGTTGATTGATCACTTTGCCAGACGAGTTCAACAGTTGAATCCGTTTCGATCGGGGCTGTTCAGAAGCGGTCACCATCAGCAACTGAGCGTTTTTATCGAAGCCGACTCCTAGAAAGGGGTTGCGAGGATGTGAGAATTGCCGCTGGGATTTGCCGGACAAGTCCCAGAGATGAGCATTGCGCCCTCCCGCACTGGCAAGCACAGCTCCATCAGGACGAAATCGAATGCTGTTTACTTTGTTTTGATGTGCCTGCCATTCTGTGACTTGATTTTGTTGCCAATTCCAGAGCCGAATCTTGCCATCGTTGAGTGCGATCGCAAGCAGGTTGCCGTCGGGACTAAATTGAACCTCAACGACTGAATTTGCAGGGGCGGGTAGTTTAGCAAGAGATTGAGCATTGCGATTCCAGACATGAACACTACCATCGCGCTCTGTGCCTGAGACAAGCAATTGATCATTACGCCAAAATACTTGTTGAACACCGCCCGGAAATCCAGTGAGTCGATCGGTTTCTCGAACGGTGAAAATTGCTTTTCGTAAGGTGCGAACCACTTGAGATTGCTGTTCTTGGTTTGGTTTGAAAGCAATTTGTTGCTGCAAATCCCGCAAAGCTTGTCCAGCCCGTAGACTGCTAATCAAAGCATCTAATGTGACTTGGTCACTCTGTAAACTTGCTTCTGCGGTTTGAGTGTTTGCGAGCATTTGCCCGATCGTGGCGTTGACTTGACCGATTCGAGCCGCGATCGCGAGTCCACCTAAACCCAACATGACCCCAAAAGCAGTTCCCCAGCGAGTCCGAACATTCAACTGTTTTCGCTTGATGCTACGTTGCACAAATTCGGTTTCAACTTGGTTCAGCCAGTTGTTGTCTGGAGAGTTCAAGATTTCTTTGTTTAGGACTTCTAGATAAGGATCGGCATTCCACAAGAAACGGCGCTGTTGGGCAGTTTTCCAAGTGAGGGCGGCTGGAGTTAAACGGCGCTGTAGATCTAAATTTTTCTCTGAATTTACCCAGTCTCGCAGTTTCCCCCAACCTTGAATCAGCGCATCATGGGCAGGCTCTACATAGGGATTTCCTTCAATGTCTTGCCCTTTGACTAACAATCGAGCGGCTGAAAATTGATCAATGACTGTTTTAGCTTGCTCACCTTTTGCAGCCAGATAACTTAGTTCGATATCAGATACTCTGCGCCGCGCCAGTTCTCCACTCCCGATCGCGACCATGCGAAGCATCACATTTTTAATCGTTTGCTCGTAGTCAGACCCTAAGCGATCGCATTCTTGATCGGCGCGTTGAGTTAAACTCCGAGTCACTCCACCCAAAGCATCATAGTCAGCTTGGATAATTGCACGATCGAGAATGATGCCTCGATAACTTGCTTCCTGTTGACGCTTCAAAAAATTCAAATAAAGTTCACTCAAAGCAAAAGATAACAAAGGCAAAGATCCGGGCATATCTGCAACATCATCGATGAGTTGTTGCACCAATTCGTCTGACTCGAAGTACATGACGCGAGCTTCTGCGGGTTTCTCGATCGCGTCTTGTAGCTCTAAGCGAGACATCGCTGGAACATGGAACCGGGCAGATTGCCAAAGGTCTTTTAGCACGAAATCCTGTAGCTGAGGCTCAAAGTCTGATCGCAGCGTGAGTACAACTTTGAGAATATCTGAATGGGCTGCGATCGCGGTTCTGAGTTCAATCAAGAATGTCGATCGTTCTTGTTCATCTTGACAGAGCGTGATTAATTCTTCGCATTGATCAATCACCAGTAACAGCTTGTGATTCGGATTTTGTTGTTTCCAGGCTGAAAGCAGAGTTACATAAGAGATTTGAACTGTTAAATCTTGATTGAGCGTGTGTTTCAGTGCAGTAAACGGAGATTTTCCAGGACGCATCACAAAGGTCGTCCATTTCGCATCGCTTGCGGCTTGCAGTTGGGGAATTAATCCAGCTTTGACGAGGCTAGATTTACCAGAGCCAGAAGCACCAAGCACAACCGTTAACGAGTGATTCTGAACAAATGCTTTTAACTCAGATGCGATCGCGCTTCGTCCAAAAAATAGAGCTTGGTGAACTGTCTCGAATGATTCTAGCCCCCGGTAAGGATTTTTTGATTCATCTAACGCAGGTGCAGGCTCTAGTTTTATTTGTTGACCAGGGGCGAAGAAAATAAATTCACCTTTGTCGTGCTTGTTCAACGACCAGAGTTGCGGCGTTTGACGCTTGCGGGAAGCTTCGGTGGGTAGTTCAACGCGATCGCGCAAATAGAGATACAATTCAGTTGCGGTGATGATTCCGTCTCCGACTGATTTTCGGTTTCCCGATTTTGGCACAATGCGATCGGCGGCTCCTTGAAGTGCCTCGATCAAAGCTGTCGCAAACGGAGAATGTTGACCCTGACCTCGTTCTGTATCGAGTGCAAAACTATCAAACGAAGTTTGATCCGCAGCCGATGACGTAATAATTTGCCACGCGGGATCTTGAACGAAGCGATCGTAGCGTTCTTTGTAAATGACTTCTGGCATTGCAAGCAAATCGCGCTGACTGCTTCCCCATCGAAATGCACCTGCATAACAACAATCCAGAATTCCTAAGAAATGACGACAAGGTAAAGCTTCTAACGCGATTTGGAGCGTTGTCATCGGCAAGTAAGTCTCTGTTTTTCCCTTATCGGCATCACAAGGAATCAGATACCCAGCCGGATCAGCATCACTGTTCAAGGCAATTCCATGCCCTGCAAAGTAGAACAATACGCGATCGTCTGCACTGACCAGTTCAGGCAGCGTCACTTCAATTAGATGACGGAGATTTTCTAAACTCGCATCTTGATCGAGGAACAATAGCACCTTGTACTGATGCTCAGTTTCTAGTAATGTTGCGATCGTCTTTGCATCATTGATCGCGTTTTTTAGCGGTTCGATGCCATGACGATAGTGATTGATGCCAATGACGATCGCAATGTTTTGAGTGAACTCGCTCATTTCACACCTCCAGGAATTTGTGCCTGAATCATGGCTTTTGAGAACACGGACAATGCAGCGGGATCGCTCAAATAGGAGAGATGGTCGCAACTCACATCATAGAACTGCACCTGCTTCCAATTCACATTTTTCATGCTCCAAACTGTTGCTGCAATATCGTTTGCTTGTTGAAGAAATGGAATTGCAACCACTCTGCGAAATAGAGAACGAGACAGACGTTCTAACGCATTGAATTGTTGATCTTTCTGTGCTTGCGAGGCTTTAGAAATAGATAAAACATCACCGACAATCACTGTGTAGGGAATGCCTGGATCTGAGCTTGCCGCTAAAGCTGTTAAGAACTCGGAACGAGGGTGCATTTGATCCAAGGTGATGTCGATCATTTCTATCAACTGCATTGGTCGATTGATCGCCTTGATCAACATTCCCACGATCGGCGCACTCCAAGTACAGTGAGATAGTCCATTGAGTCCGACACTCAGCGTTAATAGTGCCCAATCTTCTAAAGTTGACCAAGGTGTTCCTGCGTTAGGCGTACCCAGCATCAATAGATGCTGAACAATCCGATTTCCTCCTTCGCGTTCAATGAACCAGCGTGAGACGAGTCCACCCAATGAGTACGCGACAATATCTAATTGTTTGCTGTGATTTTCGGTTAGTCCAATCGCAGCAAGTCTTTGTTTTAAGAGTTGAGCGGTTTCTTCGATCGAGGTATTCAGATTTTCATAATCAAATGTGAGAATGACATCATAGCGATCGTGTAAATTTGCGTGTTTTAGACTGGGCACGATGCTTTGAGAATCGCCAATCATTCCATGAATGTAAAGCACAATGCGATCGGCTTGAGCCACTCTTGTTCTGATTTGTTGTAGATCGCTGGTGTAGGTTAACGTTTCATCTGGGTTGATATCTGCGATCGCCAATAAAGGATAGTTAAACTGCAATCCTAATTGCTCGGTCACAACTTTCTGAAAAAAGATCCGAATCGATCCCCCCAAACTCCGCTGACCTTCGCTCATTGGCTCTGTTAACCGCTCTAGAACAATCTCGGTTTGATTTTCTGAAGTTCGATGAGCGCGTCCTAAAGGCAAAAAGAACTCGCCATTGTAGCTAATCGGCAAAAGGTATTCATTCGGTGCAAGCGGCGTTTCTACAAGCAATCTGAGCGGATTAGCGGCGGTGACTTGAGCACGATCGCTCACCTGAGATAATTCCAAAACATTTAACTCTGGCTCATTGCCTCGACTAGGTAAGAATTGAAACGGCTGCATCTCTTGTAAAAGAGGAGGTAATTTACGATTGCCTAAATCACGAGTCGATTGTGCCTCAGTTGTGAGACGTGCATTGGCGCTGAAAGTGGGATGCGGACTCACTTGAACACCCGGCGCGATCGCAACGGTTTGATCGCTAGAAATCGAAACTGTTGGCTGTGGGCGAACCGTCGTAATCACGATTTGGCTAGTTGTCCAATCATTGCAAACAGGTTCCTCTGGAGCAGAGCGCAATTCACGCCGTTGAACTCGGTTCATCAGGCGATCGAGCGTTCCTTGTCCTCGTTCTACACTTCGATGAGAAAGTGTTGGCAAATCTAGCTCAAACTGTTCCAATAAGGTTGCATCAAACGCTGTCGTACTCACGATGAGTTTGAGAATATCTTTTGTTTCAGTCTTGCCTTGTTTCCAGAGCGCTTCTGGCAGGCTTGCATAGATCGGCTGATTACCTAATGCCCAAACTTCTTGACCCGACTCAAGCCAGATTCCTCCTGCTTCAAACAGTCCTGCGTCAACACCATAGCGATCGGTTAAATCGAGTAAAGCACAATACAACGCCTGATTACTGGTATTTCGGAGCTTTACTTTAAAGCTGGGTTGCTTTGGTTGATAAGTGAATTGAATCTCTAAATCTTGTAGCTCTTGATTGTCTTGATAAATCTGCATCTGCACGGCATCTGAAGGAATTCGACTTACAGCAGGACTCGCAAGCTCAGCAATGTTCATCCATCGCGCCATGTGTTCTAAGCGTTGAACTACTTTCGATACAGATTCAAAGGTGTATCCCTCAATGGCAGCAACTAATGGGTGATCGTCCGTCGATCGAGTAATCCAGTAGCATTGCTCTCGTGCAATCAATTTGAATACCGCTTCTTCGGTTTTTGCTTCTTGAACATACAGTGACGATTGAAGTTGAGATCGAACCAGTTCTAAACCGATTTCATCGCCTGCTAAAACAATGCCTTTTGGCGGCAAGGGTAAACTAATGACGATCGCTTTAAAAGTTTGGTCAGGCTGTACTGCACTCCCTTCAATCTGAATTTGGCTTAAGTTCGGCAGCACAGTTAAAACCTGTGCGTGAGCGACCGCGTGAGGGAGTGTTTTTAAACCAGTCGTAGCAGTCTCAAACGGAAACAGTGCAAGAATCGTCGTCTCTCCGAAGGACGGTTGCGGAATGCCATGAATTGCACCGCCATCAATGATCCATTCATAGTCTTTGTGATAGCTTGCTGTGAAGTAATCAACTCGTGAAGCAATTGCACCGCCTAAAAACGGTCGATCTAATTCGCTTGGAACAGTCGCTTCGAGTTGAGGGGACTGTGCGATCACTTTGCTTGCGATCAGTGCAGATGTCCGTTTAAATAAATCTCGAATCGTTAAACTTGTATTCGATCGCTTTAAAGTATCCATCAAATAGTAAGAAAATGCGCCGCGATTTTGACCTTCAACCCGAACTTCTTTCGCCAGTTCACGATCGCGACAGGCAGAGATTAAAACATGCTTTCCGCGTGGCATTGCCCAGTCGGTCACTGAAGAAAGTCGCTCAATTTCTTTAGGTGAGAATAGAAAATTATCGAGCGATCGTACTCGCGAATCGGCGGGAGTCTGCCGCACTGTTACTGCCGAATCACGAGTTCCTGATCCAGAATGGCAACAATCAAGCACGATCGTAATTTGCGGATGATTCTCTGCAACTTCAGCAATGAGCTTCGCTAATTCTTTATCGGCTAAGTCTTTCCCGGTCGGCGTGCGACTGTCATAGCACACTAAAGTTTCATGTAAATGATCCGGCTCGATCGCCCAGAATTCCTCTGGAGTCTGCTCTTGGCTCCCATGTCCAGCATAGTAAAATAAAACGACATCCTCACTTTTTGCTTGACAAAGATGCGATCGAAATCCGTTGACGATCGCGCTGTAAGTCGCTTCGTAGTTAAAGAGCGTTTGGATATGAAGTTGGTGCTGGTCTTCGATGCGCCCTTCCAAATAGTCTTTCATTGCTGTAACATCGTTAACACACCCCTTGAGTGTGGAGACTGGCGATAAATACTCATCAATTCCAACTAGCAAGGCATAAATGTGCTGAGTCATGGTGTTCTCCGATTTAACTCGCGAAATGTTCAGAGTGAATTGTTTTGACGCTAGAAACTTAGTGGGTACGTCAAGAGATTATTTATGCAGTGACCGCCTATTTTCTCAATTCACGAGGTGAAATTTCAGCATGGACTGCATAAACAACATTTGAAGTGACCCAATGAATAAATAGGAAAGCAATGTTGAATTCTATTTCGATAATTCTTAGAATTTCAAGTTGTTTTAGAAAATACTGTTGACCGCTCTACACTGCGATCGACAAAGCAACCGTACGCTCCGTTTATCTGAACCTATCAATCGTCTCATTCCATTTGCCAGATCGCACCCCTTCACTGACATCTTAAGGAGATACAATGCTAGATACTTTCAGACTGATCAATGCTGACCTCAATCCCGATGCAGATGTATCAACTGATATTCTGCTTGACTACTTTCAGCCCTCTGAATTACAACAGCAGTATTGCGAACTCAGTCAGATTTACGTATTTGGGGATAGTCTTTCTGATATTGGGAACACGTTTGACCTGATGCAACAAGCTCTAGGCGAAGGACTTCCGCCAGCACCGCCGTATTTTGCGCGACGCTTCTCGAATGGTCCAGTTTGGGTAGAGTATCTGGCTCGGTTCCTCAAACTTCCATCGAGTCGTCATACCAACTTTGCCGCAGGTGGAGCCACAACAGGCAGTCTCAACACCTTTATTCCAAACAATCCCCACAACTTGCCTGGACTGCAACAGCAAATTGAAAAATTCACTGCTTCACTTCAGGGCGCTCCAGCAGACTCGAACGCGCTGTACATTGTCTGGGTCGGTGCAAATGATTACTTCGGAGGCGGGAGCACCGATCCCACGGTGCCGATCGCGAATTTGTCTAACGCCATTCAGTCCCTCGTCAACGCGGGCGCAAAGCAACTCATGGTGGTGAATTTACCCGACTTAGGCGATTTGCCATCTTCACAAGGCAATCCCGAAGTCTCTAATGGACTGAATGCGCTGACTCATGCACACAATACAGCTTTAGCCACTTCAATTCAAGCCTTGCAGCACACGGCTGGTTCTGATGTCCAGATCATGCTGTTTGATGTGAATGGGATGATGAATCAATTGTTTTTAGATCCAGCAAAATCTGGCTTTACGAACATTGCGGATACTGAATTGGAGAAGCTCTCGCAGTTTCAAGGCTATGCAGATACCTTCTTCTTCTGGGACAGAATTCATCCAACCACGACCGCGCATCTCACTTTAGCAAAAACAGCCGTAGCTCTACTGACACCTGTCGCGACCGCAGTGAGCTAATAGACCGAACAGACCAGAGGGATCATCGCAGCATGGTCTCTCTGGTACAGGGGGTGCATCAACACCGCATCGATTCTACAATTTCTAGGCTCTAGAACAATGCAGTATTTTACATCCCGATCGCTAAAACGGATCGCGCTTGCTTTTGTCGGATGGTTGCCCATTGCTTTCACGATGCCTACCGCTCTAAGTGCAGAGCGCGTTAAACTCTCGTACAGTCTATTTGAACAATCAATCCCGATCGCTTTGCTAGAACCTTACATCAAGACCGGAAAAATGACTCCAGAGCTTGCTGCTTACGTTCAGCAGATCGATGCCAAACAGCTTGCTCAAATGCGCTCTTTCTTGTCAGCTAAAATTTCACTCAATGCAGTTGCTGTGTCTCAGTTCTTATACACACCGATTGGAGAACAGTTACTAAAGCGACTTGAGCAAGTGATTCAAGCAGATGGTCCTACACCTGGTTTTTATGCGTTGAGAGCAGGATTGATTCAAGCTGCTGCTGATCCTCAAGGCTTCACACCGCTCGATGTTCTGATGCAGTTTCCATCGCGAAACGTTCGAGTGAATCTACAACAGGGACTTGAAATTGTAGAAGTCGCAAAGCAAATGGGAACTCAAACTGAACAAGCGATCGCTAAAATCGATCAAGAATCTCGAAGAGAAGCCGATCGACTCCCTACTCCATCCCTAGATTTGCGGCAACCAGGAACGCTTCAATGGCGTAAACAGAGCTTAATTGTGACAGCACGATCGCGCAATCACACAATCCCAACTGATCTCTATTTACCAATTTCTAAAACTCGTCATCCGGTCGTCGTGATTTCTCATGGATTGGGGTCTGATCGAGGAAGTTTTGCTTATCTAGCTCAACATCTTGCATCTCATGGATTTGCAGTGGTTGTCCCAGAGCATTCTGGGAGTAGTTCAGCCCAAATTTCAGCCTTACTGACTGCGAAATCTGCTCATTTGATTCTTCCTCAAGAACTCATCGATCGCCCTTTAGATGTGAAAACGCTGTTAGATCGATTAGAACAGCTATCTATATCTAATCCGAATATGGGTCGATTAGATTTGCAGAATGTCGGGATTATCGGGCAATCGCTCGGAGGTTATACCGCTCTAGCAACGGCAGGAGCTACCATTCAACCGGAGCATCTACGATCGATTTGTCAGACTTCACAAAATTCGCTTAACTTCTCATTACTGCTGCAATGTCTGGTGCTGCAAGTTCCTCAGATTCCAGCCACCGTCTCCGATCCCCGCATCAAAGCAGTGATCGCAATCAATCCAACCGTGAGCGGCATTTTTGGACAAGCAGGGTTGAGCCAAATCAAAGTTCCCACCCTATTTGTTACAGGCAGCGCGGATACCTTAGCTCCCGCTTTGTCAGAGCAAATTCAGCCTTTTACCTGGCTGACAACTCCGCATAAGTATCTAGCGTTGATTGAGGGTGGCACTCATTTTTCCACGATCGCAGCTTCTCCAAGCGAGGTCATTTCGCTGCCTGCTTCGATTAGTGGTGCTGATCCTGCTCTTGCCCGCCAGTATATCAATGTTCTCAGCACTGCTTTTCTTCAAACCTACTTGCGACACGATCAGAACTACCACGACTATCTCAGTTCATCTTATGCAAGATCAATCAGTCGAGCGCCTTTAAAACTAAAGCTTGTTCAAACACTCGGCGATCGACAAAACCAATCGATCGTGCAGTTACTCAATTCCAGCAAAAGACAGTACGAATCGCTCCTTATCCCTTCTTCTTAACATATTTGAACCTTCCGAAAAGCTTGTATCAGCTAGTGTGTTATCAAAGGTGCTGCATTCACAGCCCGTTTATTCAGGAGAATCAGAGATGTTTAAGAAGTTCCTCCAATTCAAGCCGCTTCGGGTCAACATTCCAGCTTTAATCGATATCGTAATGATCTCAGATCCAGAGCAGATTAAGAACATTGAAGCATCCGGGGATGTCGATCGTCTACACGCTTACGAAACGAAAGATTTACCGTGGTGGGTGAGGTTCTTCTTCAAAGCTAGTAAGTTTCATGATGTCGATCGCGACTTGTGGTTTTGTCCGTTTGAATCGACCTCGAATCCCACTTATTCCCCCAGACGGGCTTATCTTGAAGCCAAATCGGCAGAGGGCTACAGCCAAGAAGATATTCAACAGATCGCAGAACTACTGCGAACCAATGCAGACGATGATACACTGGCTCACGCAATGGTACAAGTTGTAAATCGCAGGTTTTTTGGTGAAGAAGTTCCAAACTCGATTACACAGGCTGCAAAACATACAGTGCAGAAGTTAGGAGAAACGATCTTTCCTTGGAAATATCAACGCGGTCGCAAATCACAACAGCAAATTATGGAATATTGTACGCGAACGCTTCCGCCCGATGTTCATCTGGTTGATGCTGGACACAACATTGGCGAAGTGGTTCAAGCAACCGCAGGATCATTAAAAACGTTGAAGCATAACCTTGATCAATCGATCGAAAAAACATTCACCGCTCATCCTCCTACACCTCAAGTTAGCCGGATTGCAGTCAAAGCCTCGACACTGGGGGGAATTTTAGCTGCTCCAACCACGCCCGGAAAAACAGTTGTCGCCTTTAACGTCGGCAAAGCCGCAACTCAAACTCAGGATATTTTGTTTACCTTTGGAACCGGAAGATCAGAACGATCGTGTGTATTCAAAGATTTCTTTCTGGGATTCATGACTGATTTACAAAAGGAGTTACGCTCAAACAGATAATCCGAGCGCTGCAAAACTTCCGATGTCCCTCCGTTATGATTTGATTCCTCTTGTTCATGTAATTCCAAGGAGAACCTAATGTTTGGAATCCCGTGGCATCGTTTACCGCTTCCCTTAGCACTTCTCAAGCTGATTCAGTTTCGCAATAAACTGCGTGAGCATAATCTGCATGATACTTCGCAGCTCCCGAACACCGACAAACTACCAAAGCCAACGCCTAGCCCTGACGATCGACATTTAGTGATCCGGACTGCCGATGGTAGCTATAACGATCTAGAGCATCCCGAAATGGGCATGGCAGGGACGCGATTAGGTCGGAATGTGCCATTGAGTGAAGCGAAGTTCGATGAGAAAAATCTGCTCAATCCAAGTCCTCGTAAAGTCAGCCAAGTTTTACTAACACGGCGTGAATTCGTGCCTGCCACTATCTTAAATTTGACGGCTGCGGCGTGGATTCAGTTTCAGACACACGATTGGTTTAGTCATGGCGATAGTCAACCGTCAGAACAACCCAATAACAACTATGAGATTCCGATCGAAGACGGCGATGATTATCCTGAACAATACCGCCCGATGACGGTCAGAAAAACACTAGAAGACCCGACTCGTGACGGCAATAAAGCGCAACCGCCGACGTTTATTAACAAAGTGACGCATTGGTGGGATGCCTCGCACATCTATGGTAGTGATCAAAAAACAATCGATAGTTTGCGATCGCATATCGACGGCAAAATGAGCATCGGCGAAGATGGTTATCTTCCACTTAACTCAGACGGCATCGATAATGTAGGCTTTTCGGGTACTTGGTGGGTGGGTCTGAGTATGCTGCATACCCTATTTGTCAAAGAGCATAACGCGATCTGCGATCGACTCAAGCAAGACTACCCTGAGTGGAAAGACGATGACCTGTTCGATCATGCTCGACTCATTAACGCGGCATTGCTAGCAAAAATTCACACGACCGAATGGACACCAGGAATCTTGCCCCATCCCGCGCTCGAAATTGGGATGAACTCTAACTGGTGGGGACTGCTCGGAAAAGATTTCAAACGCCTGTTAGGACGCATCGGCGATGGTGAATTACTCAGCGGCATTATTGGTTCATCCACCGATCACCACACGGCTCCCTATGCTCTGACTGAAGAGTTTGTTTCAGTTTATCGAATGCACCCGTTGATTCCCGATGAGCTAGAATTCCATTCGCATCAAGATGGCAGATTCCTGACAAAGAAAGACTTCCCGGAAGTGTTTGGTAAAAAGACTCGTGGCTTCATGCAGGAAGTTTCGCTGCCTGATTTGTTCTACTCATTTGGCATTACCCATCCGGGTGCAATCCGATTGCATAACTATCCGCATTTTCTGCGCCAATTAGTCAAAGACGATGGCGAAGTGTTTGACTTAGCGGCAGTGGATATTTTGCGCGATCGAGAACGGGGGGTGCCGCGATATAACCGTTTCCGAGAGATCGTCGGGCGTGGGCGAGTGAACTCGTTTGAAGAAATCACCAGCAATCCAACGTGGGTGAAGGAACTGCGCGAAGTCTATAACAACGACATCAATAGCGTCGATTTGATGGTAGGCTTGTTTGCCGAAGACCTACCGGATGGGTTTGGATTTAGTGATACTGCGTTTCGAGTGTTTATTTTGATGGCATCTCGGCGGCTGAAGAGCGATCGCTTTTTCACCAAGGACTACCGGGCTGAGGTTTACACTCAACTCGGTCTCGATTGGATTGAGAACAATACGATGCTAACGGTGCTACAACGCCATTATCCGGGGCTTGCTCCTGCTCTGATCGGAGTGAACAATGCGTTTGCTCCGTGGACGCGAATCGGAGCGTCTGCTGCGCTACTGCCATAGAAAGCCTTGTTCAACCGATGGGAGCGGATATTTGTCGCTCCCTACCTAACCCTGATGAGTGACGCTGCGCCTCAACGCGAACACAGTTTGCGCGAAACAGATTGCGACCTCGATGCCACTAAAGCCAGTTGCCAATCAGGGTGAACGATGCCCATTGTGCGGGATGAATCTCTTTATTCTGAGCGAGTAATGTTTTCTGCGCGGCTTGAAGCGCTTCTGCCTTGCTCATGGAAGACCTTAAGTTTTCGTAGAACTGGGCAATCAGTTCCTCGGTAAACGCATCGTCTACATACCAAAGTGATGCTAGGGCGCTTCTTACTCCAGCTTGCACTGTGATGCCTGCAATTCCCAGTGTGGCGCGATCGTCTCCAATTCCCGTTTGACAAGCCGTAAGTGCTAGCAATTCAACTGGCTCCGTTCCTCGACTAAAGCGACGAATATCGTTCTCTAGCTGAGTGATCGTGAGTTTCTGATTGTTGCCCGTGACCAAGAAGCTATCTTCTGGAATCGTGCCAAATTGACCATGCGTAGCAATGTGAATGATTGGGTAAGTGGCTTGCTTGAGTTCCTGCTCTAGGCGAACACGAGTAAACTGCTCATTCACTAGGGTCTTACTGCCCGGCGATCGCTGCACCACTTGATTCAATTCATCAGCAACATTCTCCAATGGCTTAAACGCTTCTCCATCGACGGTTGCGGCTTGCGTTACCCCTAACGCGAGGGTTCGCAGACCTTGAGCATTGAGCGGTTTGGGAGAGGTTAAGCGTAGACCGGGCGTGGTCGCGATCGCATACTTCTGCACCAGAAATCCCTGCCCATCATGCAGCGCTGCCATCGGTACACTCCGCAAAAGTCCATCTTGAATAAACACAAGGGTTTTAACTTTAGCGCTGTCTAAATCAGCAGCAAACGGTCGCAGGATTGCGTTATACAAATTCTGTGCAGGCGCTAAGTAGGCATCTGTCGGATCATAAAATTTCTGAATTTCCAGGCGAAACGTTTTAATGTCTGCTTTTAGCTTGTTGCTATCGCTAATCCAAATTAATTTCTTGATTCTACGATTGTCAGAAGTCGGGAGACTTGCCACGATCGCAGTCCGGTCATCCAAAATAATCGAACTGAAAACAGCGGTGTCTGACCGTTCCAAATCATCTACTCGCTCTTTGTCAAACAGCGCAAAGACGCATTCATCCCCGAAGTAGTTTTGCAATTCGGCTAACTTCAGAGAATCGATCGCATCCAAGGCAGAGTCGAGTTGTTTTTGATACCCTGAACTTGCAATCGGTAGGGATTCTGCCTGCTCAAACCGCAATCGTGCGAACTCCCGGTAAAGTGGGCTAATGTTATCCCGAAAGTTGAACTGCAAGTCTTGTTCAGCAATTAATAAATTGTCTCGAATGCCGCCCTCGCCTTCCAAAGTGGCGATCGCTCGTTCATACGCCTGAGTTGCTTCAGCAAGGTTCGATCGCGCCTTAAAAATTCGCCCTGCCTGCCACTCCCACAAATAGAGACTATCTTTTGCTAGTAATTTTTGATCGGCAGCGAGTCTTGCCTGTTTTGTGAACTCTAAAGCTTTACCGTAGTCTTTGCGACACTCGTAGAGATGACCGAGATTTCCCAGCGCAAAAGACCCAGCGCGAGAATCCTGAATAGATTGAGCGATCGTTACCGCTTGTTGAAGTAGTTTCTCAGCTTGTGTATCGTCGATGGTGCGAGATGGACATTGTGCCTGAAGTGAAGTCGCGCTCTCAGAAGCAATTCGCTGCTGAAGTTCGGCGAGATCGATCGCGGCATACACTTTGTTAGAACTATTCGGCAGCCTGTTCAGCAGCGTTAAAGCTTCTGGCAATCGATTCGCTGCATTGCCGGATTTAGTGCGGGAATCCTGCTGAACCAAATTCAGAAGTGTCCGCATTTGGCTTAACAAATCATTTTGAGCACGAGCGATCTCAAGACTATTGTTAAAGTAACCTAGGGCTTTGCTGGTATCAGAATTTGCATTGCTGATAAATTCACGGGCTTTTGTTTCAGCACCTCTGAGTCTTGCAGAATCTGCCCGCTGCTCGTTCAATGCGGCATGACCGACATACGCATTGCCAAGACTGTTTAGTACAGCAGCACGATAGGTTAGAGAATTGACTCCTTCGGTCGTTTTTAGGCTAGATTCCAATGTTTTGATCGCTTTACTGTACTCCCCTCTGAGGCGGTAGGCTTCACCCAAACTTCCTAAAGCTGCAACTTCTCCAGAACGATCGTTAAATTTCTGAGCAATTTGTAAAGCACTGCCTTCACTTTTCAAACATTGATCTGTCTCAGAAGCGCCGCACAGAAGCGCGATCGCAGCTTTATTTTGTCCCAAGCGACTGTAGGTTTGTGCCTGTTCGGTTAACAATCGCCCAACCTGAACGAATTCTCCTGAGCTGCGGTAGAGCGCGATCGCGGTTTTCCACTGTTCCAATGCGGCTCCTGATTGACCGAGTTGTTGAAATGCGATCGCTAACTTCGCCCGAACATTCGCCTCTGCGGTTAAATTGTTCGTCTTTTGGTAGGTTGTTAAAGCCGTTTGCCAAGCCGCGATCGACCCTGGTATATCTCCCGCTCGATACCGCTCAACGCCCTGCTGGATAGGATCAGCGGGTTGAGCGATCGCGACATAATTCAACCATAAGCAAGTGGTAAACCCTACGAGAAATAGCAGGAATTGGCGAATAGAGGAAAGGCGATATCGGCTCATCAGAGTTAGCTATGGTAAATTCTTAACCAGCATCTTAAACGGATCGCTGACAAGATTGCGATCTAAAAGTGTCACAGTCTTTGCGGCGTAGTTGTACGAATTAAATCAAGGCTTTAATGAGGTCGTTCAACGACACGTTAAGAAACTTTAGTCACAAACTGTGATAGTCGGAGAAATGTTTTTATGATTACTCGAAGGAAGTTCAGTCAATGCTGGGCTGCTGGACAGCAGGCGATTCTAGTAGGAACCTTGCTGCTTGGATTCTGTAAAAGCAGTTCGGCTCAAATCGTGCCAGATAATACGCTGGGAAGCGAGAGTTCTACGGTTGCGCCTGATGTCAATATTCAGGGAGTGATCAGCGATCTCATTGACGGTGGTGCAATTCGAGGTGCCAATTTATTTCACAGTTTTTCACAGTTCAATATCGAATCTGGACGCGGTGCTTACTTCGCAAATCCAACCGGAATTCAAAATATCCTTTCGCGGGTCACAGGGGCAAATCGATCTGAAATTTTAGGGCGATTAGGCGTGTTAGGCGATGCTAATTTATTTCTAATGAATCCCAACGGAATTATATTTGGTGCCAACGCGAGTCTAGATATCAAAGGATCGTTTCTTGCCACCACCGCGAATGCCGTGCGTTTGGGAGATACTGGATTATTTAGTGCGTCACAACCGACTACAAGTAATTTGCTCAGCGTTAGTCCTTCTGCGTTGTGGTTTAACGCCGTTGCAGCTTCGCCGATTGTGAATCGATCGCAATCACCTAGTTCTTTTGGTCAGCCAAATTCAAATGGTGGTTCTCCAGGACTCCAGGTGCGACCCGATCGAACTCTGGCGCTGGTAGGAGGAGATGTGCTGCTTGAGGGAGGACGACTAACCGCAACCGGAGGACGCACAGCAGTTGGAGGACGCATTGAACTGGGCAGTGTGGCAGGGGTGGGTCAAGTTAGTTTGACTCAGAGCGGGAACGGCTTTGTCCTGGGGTATGACTCGCTGAGTGGGTTTGGCAACATCTTGCTATCGAACGGGGCGGTTATAGATACCAGTGGAGCTGGGGGCGGTAACGTTCAGATTCGCGGCGGGCAGTTGCAGATGACACAAGGCTCAAATATTTGGTCTAACACTTTAGGGGCAGAAAATGGCGGCGAGGTACTGATCCGCGCAACTGAGGTAGAGATAAATGAGGGTTCGGTGCTAAGAGCGAATGTGGCTCCCACCGCAACGGGAACTGGAGGAAACTTAAGGATTGACACTCGGCGGTTGCTAGTGCGCGATGGGTCACAGGTATCAGTCAGTACTTTTGGTCAAGGTAAGGGCAGCAGCCTGCTGATTACGGCTTCTGAAGAAGTCGAGCTGGTGGGTACCGGAGCCAATCCTGGATTTGTCAGTGGCTTGTTCGCTCTGAGCTACAGAAGTGGAGATGCAGGAGATGTGAAGATTGACACGCGGCGGTTCCTGGTGCAAGGTGGAGCACAGATAGCAGCCGGCACTAGAGGCGAAGGTAAGGGCGGTAGCTTGCAGATTACCGCTGCTGATTCAGTCGAATTGATTGGAGAAGCAGGCGGTGGTGGGTTTTCCAGTGGCTTGTATGCTGCGAGTAGTGGGAGTGGAAATGCAGGGGATGTGAAGATTGACACGCGGCGGTTGCTAGTGCAAGGTGGAGCAGAGATATCAGCGACTACTTTCAGTGCAGGCAATGGCGGCAGCTTGCAGATTACGGCTTCTGAATCGGTTGAGGTGATTGGAGAATTAGCCAATGGTGAGTTTCCCAGTCGCTTGACAATCCAGAGTTACGGGAGTGGGGATGCAGGATCTGTTTTAAGGATTGACACGCGGCAGTTGCTGGTGCGCGATGGGGCACAAATCACTGCCGGTACTTTCGGTGCGGGTAAGGGCGGCAGCTTGCAGATTACCGCTGCTGAGTCGGTTGAGGTGACTGGTAAAGCAGCGGATGGTCAGTCTCCTAGCGGCTTGTTTACTGAAAGTGTAGGGAGTGGGAATGCAGGGAATTTGAGGATTGGCACGGGGCAATTGCTGGTGCGCGATGGGGCAGTCATATCTAGCCGCAGCAGGGAAGAAGGAACAGCAGGCAATATCGACATCACAGTTCGAGATGCTCTACGAGCTAATAATGGCACGATTCAAACAAACACGAATCGCTCTGCCGGAGGTGCCATTACCATCAACGCTGGTGCTATTCGCCTGTTTGGTAGTAGTGACATCATCAGTAGTGTTGCCTTTGGGGCAGACAACGGCGGCAACATTTACCTAGAGGCTGGCTCCATTCTCGCGTTCGGTGATAGTGATATCCTGGCATTTGCTCGTGATGGTCGAGGCGGTGACATTACTCTCAATACTCCAGCGTTCTTCGGTCAAGACTACCGTTCTACACCTCGTAACACTGATCCTGCTACCCTCGATAACAATAACCGAGTCGATATTAACGCCACGGGTACTGTTGCTTCAGGAGCCATTCTCCTCCCCGACACGAGCTTCATCCAAAACAGCCTCACCGAACTGCCGGAAAATCAGATTGACACGAATACCCTGCTTGCCAATAGCTGCATTGTCCGTCGCAATCAACCCATACAAGGCAGCTTCACGATCACAGGCACAGGCGGCTTACCGCAACGCCCTGGAGAGGCACAGGGATCTAGTTTTCCAACGGTTGAGATCGAAGCTCTGCCTGGGCGTGAGCTAACTTCCCATCGGGTTTGGCAAAAAGGGGACGCGATCGTCGAACCGCAGGGTGTCTATCGACTGCCGAATGGCAAACTCGTGTTAAGCCGAAACTGTCTTTAGGTTTGATTGCACGGATTCTGTAGCGAGTTGGGGAGGTGATTCTATGGTCATCAAAAGCGGGTTTAGTCCATGCTGGCAGTGGAAAATTGGAAGATGGATTGCATTTGCTGGGACACTACTTGTTGGAGTCAGTCAAAGGAGTGTGGCGCAAATCGTGCCAGATAACACGCTGGGTCGTGAGCAGTCTGTAGTCGCTCCCGATGCCACGGTACAAGGCGATCGCATCGAGGGCGGTGCGATTCGAGGTGCTAACTTATTCCACAGTTTTTCACAATTCAATATTGGAGCGGGACGCGGCGCTTACTTTGCGAATCCAGCCGGAATTCAAAATATTCTCTCGCGTGTGACGGGGGCAAATCGGTCTGAGATTTTGGGACGGTTGGGCGTGTTGGGCGATGCAAATTTGTTTTTGATCAATCCCAACGGCATTGTTTTTGGACCTGCTGCCAGCTTGGATGTGAAGGGATCGTTTTTTGCAACCACAGCCAATGCGGTTCGTTTGGGGGATACAGGACTCTTTAACGCCAGCCAACCCGCGACGAGTAATTTGCTTAGCGTTAGCCCTTCTGCTTTTTGGTTTAATGCGATCGCGGCTTCACCGATCGTGAATCGATCGCGATCTCAAAGCTCATTTAATCAACCAAACTCACTCGATCAGGCTCCCGGTCTCCAGGTACGACCGAATCGCACCCTAGCGCTGATTGGGGGAGATGTTCAACTAGACGGAGGACGACTAACCACTGCTGGAGGGCAAATTGAGCTTGGGAGTGTGGCTGGTGCAGGAAGTATGAGCTTAACACAAAGCAATTCTCGCTTTGTGCTTGGGTATGATACGATACAAAATTTTGGTACGATCGCGCTCTCCAACGAAGCATTCATCGATGCTAGCGGCGAAGGCAGTGGGGATATTCAAATTCGAGGAGCGCGGTTAGAGATGACACAAGGCTCCAAGATTCGATCCGACACATTGGGCGCACAGAATGGTGGGGAGATGCGGATACGCACATCAGAAACAACCCTGAGAGGGGGAGCGTTTCTGGCATCTGAGGTGGATTTTTTCGGAACGGGAACCGGAGGAACCATCACGATCGACACCGATCGCTTGCTGATGAGCGGCGGCGGACAGATATCAACTCTTACTTACGCGATTGCTCGCGGTACAGGAAAAGGAGGTAACTTACAGATCAATGCTTCTGAGTTGATCGAAGTGGGCGAATCTTCTGTCACTGATCCGAATGCCCTCTTATTATCTGCGACTGCATTTGCCGCAGATGCGGGAGATATCAGGATCAATACAAAGCGTTTGGTTGTGCGTGATGGATCACTGATCACTACAAGTGCTAACGGTGAGGGCAAGGGTGGCAACTTGCAGATTAACGCTTCTGAATCCGTCGAGGTTGTTGGAGAGTCAACGTCTAACTTTAGTCGCTTGTCTACTGAGGGTTTGATCGGAGACGCAGGAGATTTGAGGATTAATACGGGGCGCTTGGTTGTGCGTGATGGGGCAAGAGTATCCACCAGTACTTTATTCACAGGCAAGGGTGGCAACTTGCAAATTAACGCTTCTGAGTCCGTCGAAGTGAGCGGTCGATCAGCCTTTTATGGAGATGGCAGCATCTTGGAGGCTAGAAGTGATGGAACGATAAGTGATGGAGGTAGCGGGGATGCCGGAACCTTAAAGGTTGACACGGGGCGCTTAGTCGTGCGAAACGGAGCAGTGATTTCTAGTTCTAGCTCTGGCAATGGAAGGGCTGGTAATGTCGATATTACAGCCCGCATTGGGCTACAAGCCGTTAATGGCACGATCGAGACGCGCTCTAGTCGTTCTGCTGGCGGGGCGATTACCGTCAATGCTGGAACGATTCGACTGTTTGGCAACTCTGATATTCGCTCTGATGTCGCCTCTGGTGCCGATAACGGCGGAGATATCACGCTCACTGCAAACTCGATCGTTGCATTCGATGACAGCGACATTTTCGCCTTCGCTCGCAGTGGCAGAGGTGGAAATATTACGCTCAATACGCCCGCCTTTTTTGGTGAGAATTATCGTCCTGCTCCTGCTGGGACAAATCTCAATACTCTCGATAACAATCATCAAGTTGATGTCAATGCCACAGGTGCTGTGAGTGGAATCATTACTATCCCTGATGTCAGCTTCATCCAAAACAGCCTGACTGAACTTCCTGACACTCAAATCAATACAGACACCCTCTTAGCAACTAGCTGCATTGTCCGTCGGAATCAAGTGACTCAAGGGAGCTTCACCATCACCGGAAGCGGGGGCTTGCCACAGCGTCCTGGGGAGGCTCAAGCGTCGAGCTTTCCGATCGTCGATGTCGAAACGCTACCGAGGGATGGCAAACCCACCCGTTCCAGTCGTCCCTGGCGAAAAGGCGATCCGATTGTCGAATCTCAAGGCGTTTACCGGCTTCCAAGCGGGAAGCTGGTCTTGAGCCGAAACTGTCCCTAGATTCAATAGATTCAATACCGCAAATATGTCTTCAATGCTCAAGTGGGTTTCCATTTCTGGTTCTTGCGTCGCGACTTCTGCTTGCCTTGCCCTGAATGCAATGGCTCAATCTACACCTCCACCCGGTGTGACCATTCCCCCAACCGCACCGGATAGGATTGAGCAAACCATTCCCCGACCTTCAGAATCGCCACGTCCTCTCCCTCCTGAAGCACTCCCCCCCAAACCCGACCTACAAATTCCCGCGCCGCAACAACCGCCCCAAGCGCCTCCTCGATCGAGCGATCGCTTCAGAATCAAAACAATCGAGGTGCGAGGAACGACGGTTCTGCAAACCGAAATTGCGGCTCTCGTTCGGCAGTACCAAAACCGCGAAGTCACGTTTGAAGACTTACTAGAACTGCGATCGCAACTTGTCCAACTCTATATCAACAATGGTTACGTCAGTTCTGGCGCGTTCATTCCGAACAATCAAGATCTCAGTAACGGCATTGTTCAAATTCAAGTTGTCGAAGGCGAACTTGAAGGCATCGAGATCGGCGGACTGCGGCGATTACGACAAGGATACGTGCGATCGCGGCTCCAACGCGCTACTACAACACCCTTAAACCAACGTCGCTTAGAAGAAGCTTTACAACTCCTGCAACTCGATCCGCTCATTGAACAAGTGAATGCCGAGTTAGTCGCAGGCAGTACGCCAGGACGCAATATCTTACGAGTCAATCTGAGAGAAGCACCTGCATTTCGGGGTGCGATCGCGATCGAAAACAATCAATCCCCCAGTCTCGGTTCAATTCAAGGCAGCGTAGAACTGAGTCAAAATAATCTACTGGGATTCGGCGATCGTCTCAGCGCCCGCTATGGACGTACCGAAGGACTGAACCTCTACGATATCAACTATTCAATTCCGTTCAATGCGAGTAATGGAACACTCAACTTTAGCTACAACAATGGCAACAGCCGCATCATTGAAGACGAGTTTCGAGATCTTGGCATTAGAAGCAACACACAAACCTACTCGCTCAGCTTGCGTCAACCGCTATCCAGAACACCAACGAGTGAGTTTGCATTAAGCTTAGGGGTCGATTTGCGGCGCAGTCAAACCTACATTCTGGAAGACCGTCCTTTTTCATTTACCGAAGGACCGGAAAACGGCGAATCAAACGTGACGGTGATTCGGTTTGTGCAAGATTGGGTCGATCGTGGCAATCGAAGTGTATTAGCGGCGCGATCGCAATTCAGTTTTGGCATTAATGCCTTTGATGCAACCATCAATGATTCTGGAACCGATGGGCAATTTTTTGCATGGTTAGGGCAATTCCAGTGGGTGCAGCAGTTGTCTCCAAGAAATCTGCTCGTCACGCGAATCGATGCCCAACTGACCCCCGATTCTTTGCTATCACTAGAACGGTTTAGTCTCGGTGGTGTTGATACCATTCGGGGCTACCGACAGAACCAACTGGTGGCGGATAATGGCGTTCTCGGTTCCGTTGAAGCTAGGATTCCGCTCACCGCCGATCCCAGTGTGTTGCAATTAGTGCCGTTTGTGGAAGTGGGAACCGTTTGGAATAATCGAGAAACTGATCCTGATCCGGCAACGCTTGCAAGTCTGGGACTGGGGTTGCGTTGGTTAATCACGCCTGATTTGTCGTTGCGCTTAGATTATGGAATTCCTCTGATTTCGGTTCGAGATCGCGGCAACTCCTTGCAAGATAATGGCTTCTACTTCTCCATTCGGTATCAGCCGTTTTAACGTGAGATGTCATGTTGAAAAGGTGGTTCTATTGCAAAAACATTTTTGCAATAGAACCACATCGAAGTTTGCACCATCAATTTGCGATTAGACTAGTGCTGCTCCTGATTCAAAATTGATAGAGGTTTGCGCTGAGAATGTAAATTGAGTCGGGTCAGTCAGACTGAGATCACCAGGTGAAACCCCTGCTACAATCCCGATCAGTTCTGGGGTTGCACTATCGTTGAGAAAAACGCCAGTTCCAGACGGTACACCCTGCGGAGCACTACCCAGAGAATAACGACTTGCTTCACCGATCAGTTGAATAACATCATTACTCTGGAAATCTGCGATCACACCATAGTCGCCGATGCCAGCACTGGAAGGGTCTCCGTCATCATATAAAACAGCTTGCGTCTCCCCTGCAATGCTTCCAGCTAAGGCAAAGGTATCTCTACCTGAACCCCCTGTTAGAAAGTCGATCTCTCCTCGTCCTAATCCTTGAGGGGAATTGGGTGTCACTCCAAACAAAAGATCATCACCAGCATCACCAAATACTCGATCGTTGCCAGCACTACCAATGACAACATCAGTTTTCGTCATTTCCGTAAACTATTAACCCGGCAATGATTGAGAGGGCATTAGGCTAGGCAGCATAAGCAATATCAGGATGCTGAAAGTAGCTTCTGACTCTTGCAGGTAACTTTTGCAGCTTATGGAGATGACTCCGTAACCGCTGATGGAGTTGTGCAGAACTGCGACTCGGAGCCTTCGAGTGAACACCCTGCTTCACATCGCCATTGAGATACTCGACCGGATTTAACTGCGGAGAGTACGATGGCAAAAACACCAACTCAATCTTGGATTGATGCTGAGATAACCACTGTTGAACCGCTTGGGCATGATGCACTGGATGATTATCCACAATCCAATACAACTTGCGCGTTGTGCTTTGATCAGACGCTCTAGAAATATGATGAACACCAAAGCATCAAGTTTCCCGGCATACAACATGAACCGCACTAAGCCCTGATTGCTCACACTGGCAATGAAATTGATTCGGTGTCGCTTCTTCTGACTCAAATTGGTTTCGGGAGTCTGTCCTTTCGGAGCATAGCCTCGTCCCACTGCCGCATCACTTCGCAAGCCCGATTCATCGCCCCAAGCGATCTCTGCTCCTTCCGATTCGGCACGCGCAACAACCGCTGGATAGGTAACATCGAGCCACTACTGCACGGCTTTTGGGTCTTGTTCATACGCTCGTTTCAACGGTTTTTGCGGTGTGTATCCCCAGCGTTTGAGATACTCGCCCACCGTCCGAATCGGCATCACAATCCCAAATTCTTGCTCCATCAGGCTCTGTACCGCTCGCCGCGTCCACAAGGCGCTATCAATCCCTAACTCCTCTGGAAAATGCTCTAGCATCTTTGCTTGCACTTGGGTTTCTTGCTCCTGGTCTAGCGTCCGCCCCTCGCCATACTTCGCCCCCCGGTGCTGTTGTTCGAGTCCCGCTTCACCATGGGTCTGATAGTCTCTCCACCAGTCGGTAATGGTGTTGCGATGGACACCCAAAAAAGCAGCAATGTCGATGATCCGTTTACCTTGTTGCCGCAGTCGAATCGCTTGTTGTATCAGATAGTTTTGCGTGGTTGGATTCAGCAGTCGAGCATCCGGTTTCTTCATGTCTCGATTCTAGCAATTTTCTCCTATTTTCTGCATTCTCTTCTATTGCCAGGTTAATAGCAAATCTAAAGCCTCTTCCAAACTTGCACTCGCTGCTTGTGCTGAAGTCGTGATCGAAGGATTCGTGACTGTGATTGACAGTCGGTTGCCCAAGGTTGCTACTCCTACAAGTCGTTCAGGTTCCATCCCATTCAGCACGGCTGGACCATAGATTGCTTCAAGTCGGAGTGAGCCAAATTGCTGTTCAAAGGGTAATCGCCCTAAATTCGTTACTACCAGGTCAAAAGCAGGCGGTTTTTGGGTTGCCGTACAGACCGTTTCGGCAGCGGGCAACGATGCAAGCTGTCCTCGAACCTGGTGAATGATTTCAAACACTTGGGGTGCTGTCCTCGTCGGTTCAAGTTGTGCTTTGAGCGATCGCGCTATTTCCCACAGCGATGAGTTTTGTTTGAGGTCGTGCTGAGTGATGCCATAGGAGATGTAGAGTCCTACCGTTTCAGGGATCGGTGTCAATCTCCGATCGATGTGCGATCGGAGATTGACACTTAAACAACCCTTCCTGTTGCCGCGCCATTGCGAGTAGAAATGCTGCACTGATTGCACCATGAACCGTTGTGTTCTCTTGACGAGCGCGATCACACACTTGCTGGGTCAACTCGGCAGAAAGCAGAACGGATCTAACATGAGGACGGGAACGACTCGTTACCTTGGTGGAATACTCACGAGGCAAGGTGGCTTGAGGGTCTGTAACCACTTCTTGAAGTGCAATGAATGAGTCGATGGGCTGCGCTTCTAATAAGGTTCTCGTGTCAGAACTCTTGGACGTTAAACCATGCATAATGTCTCGAATGAGATATGCAATCGATATGCCATCTGCGATCGCATGATGACACCTCACGATCAATTCAGATACAGTTTTGGATTGCAACAATACGACTCGAATTAGTGGCGCAGTTTGCCAATCAAAGGAGCAAGTCAACTCGATTTCAACTTCTCGCTGCCAGTCTTGCTCATCCCCTCTCAGCACCAGTCGGACAGGAATCGGAGCAATATGCTCAACGAATTTAGGATGTCCGGTTTCTGCAACTGCAATTGCCACTCGGAGTAAAGGATGTTGTCGTTGCGCCTGAAAGAGCGACTGCATCAGTCGCTCCAATCTGAAATTGCCGCTAATCCTAGCAGTGAGGCAGAAATGGTTCGGCACCACTTGGTCATGTAACCAAAAGTAATGTTCCTCTGTACCCAGAAAACGTTCCATTCAATAGCTCCCGAAGAAGTGCTGAACTTTCACAGATTAAAGGGTTAGCTCAAGCAATCACACATAGCTTGAACTAGAGAAGGGTAGACACCCCAATATCTACCCTCGTGTCAATCCTAGTCGTGAACGCCTACCTAACGGCACTTCCAAGCGACGCGATTCTAAACGCCTAGGAGATCTCGACGGTTCGAGTCACCGAGTAAGTATTGCCTCGATAAATCAATTGTCGGGTGATAGTTTGAACGGGCTGAGCCGAAGTCTCGGACTTAGGCGTAGCTTGATAGGTCGCACCTCGGTAATGGAGGATGTACGGAGTAGGTTTGCAAGGTGAAGCATTAGCAGCTTCGAGCGCGTTGGGATCGTAACTTGTGCCGCGATACTTGAGTTGCATAAAATACCTCTTAAGAAATTGCTAGTGTTGCCAATTTACGACTTGCTTCGCGATGTTCTAAAGGATTGCTTGTCCTGCACTGCTTAGTTATGAACTTTGTGTAACATTTGAGTTGCACTGTTGGTAATTCCAGCAATCGCGCGATGAGACTGCCTCTAGATCAAGAAATTGATCCCAATTCCAAAGCAAACTCCACTCGTCCAGCAAACATCGCTCATGCTGTTCAAATCTCATTGCTGATTCTCCTTGTTATCTACTGCATCATGGCTCTAGAAAGTCTATGCCATGCGTGAAGTTTTCATCTCTGTAGAGTTAGTGGGTCTGTCAATCCGTCTTTTATGCAGAACTGCGGTATCAATCTTAAAAAATGCGCAGGAATCCCTGAATAAAGCACTAATTCTGATTACTAGAAGATGTCAAGCATCTGGGGTAGTAGCAAGACCCGTGTATAAAAAAAGTTTGTAGCTTAACTGAAAATCCATCTGTAAACTCCTAAACAATCAACAAATAGAAAGAGAGGAGCCAAGTAAAAAATCATGCTTTGGTCTTTTCTTAAGATGCTAGACAGAAGCATTTGACTAGAACTACAAGCAAGAAAGATAAACTCTGATTCAGCGCCTATTAAAGCTCTACGTCAAAAACTCAATCGAGTGTAGCAGGGTTATAGCTGTAGAGCCATGCTTCAAAATCGTCCTGACTCATCTCGGATGTCCCCATCAGTTCTGCAAACGTGCGTTCACTCGCAGCTTGATAAGATTTACGCCCTTGGCTGGCGCTACGATCGTAAATCGCAGTTGTTCGAGGAATGCGACTAGCTTCATAGGTCTGTAGCGCCGCTTCAATATTGGGTGCAACGGACAAACACTGAGCCAGTTCATAAGCATCCTCAAACGCCGTATTCGCTCCTTGTCCGAGCGAGGGAACGACCGGATGAGCCGCATCGCCCATCAGTGTCACTCTCCCTTTGCTCCAACGCTCTACAGGCGATCGATCGCAGATGGGGCGCTCCACAATGCTCTCATCCGGTGTCGCTTTGATGATCGCTTCTACAGGCTCTCCCCACCCTGCGAATAGCTCTAAAACCCGCGCCTTGACATCGCTTGCCCGGTCACAAACAGAATCGTCTTCCTGTAGCACCCCTGCACTCCAAAAGGTGTACCCTTGACCCACATCCGTCAGCACAATAATTTTGCCATCAGCCGTCATTATCGTTCCTGTGTCCGGAGGTAATTGCTCGTGAGCATATTGAATCACGGCACGCCAAGACATTCGCCCGGCATAAGTCGGCGCTCCGTCTCCGATTAATCCCTGCCTAACCACGGAATTTACGCCGTCTGCCCCAATCAGCAAGTCTGCCTGGACTGTTTCTCCGTCTGCAAAAAAGACTTCAATGCTGTTATTCTGCTGCTGAAAGCCGACACAGCGATGCTGGAGATGAATGATGTCGGGTGGTAGTGCGTTGGCGAGGATGGCTTGTAGCTTTGACCACTGAATATTTAACAAGGGTTGCCCATATTGCTGTAGGGTCGTCACTGGTTTTGACGCGATCGTTTCTCCGGTGCTCTGTCTTATCATCAGCATCTGCGCTAGGCTCCCCGCTTTAATCAATGACTCAACAATCCCTGGTTGAACTGCATTGAGGCTGTTTAGTCCGTTTGGGGTCAAGGTCAACCCTGCACCAATTGCTCGCAGGGCTTGTGCTTGCTCGTAGACTTGCACGTTAAATCGCTGCTTGAGCAGCGCATTTGCTGTTGCCAAACCGCCAATCCCAGCGCCAACGATCACAATGTTCATGAGATGATTTCTCTCAGTATGGGGATCAAAACTGCTTAACTTTTGTCTGAAATACCATAGAAACTGAGCTTAAAGGCGTTCAAGTTTGCTACTTAAGGCTAATGATACTGATATTGGGATCGAAGGAAGCGGTTGCATTGAAAACGGCATCAAATGCAGCGAGATCGTTTGACATCGTCGCTCATAAAAACAACCCACTAGATCGAGCGATCCCACTTGTCGCTGTTGCTTGGTCTGAAATGGGTCGGACTGCCTCACGTGTTAGGTTATCTTTGTTAGTTTTGCACCAAGGCTCTAGTCTCAAACGTATCAAGAAAGTGGCAAAAAGAGTTCGGAACTTGTTCGGACGAAGTATGTGAAGTTGTTCGTGTCTGCTAAAATTTCCTTGAATCAACCAGGAAAACAATATGAGCAAGAAACAAATCAATCCAGAAGAACTGTACGATGGTGCTGCATCTGGCACGTCTCAGGCTACTGTCGAGACAGAATTGGGGCTAGTTTTCGTACCGGGTCAGGTCGATTGGAATCATCAATATGAAACCATAGAGGACTCGATCGAAGGACAAGTGAGAAAGGCGCTTGACAATCCTAAAATTGCCCTGACCGCCGCTGGTTTATCAGTCGAACAGCTATTGCAAGTTCGCGTGTACGTCCGAGGTGAAATTGGAGAACATATAGAACCCATTTGACATCCTTTTAAGTTGCTAATCGCTTGACCATCAAGCGGATAAAGCAGAGGTTGAGCTTTGCTCTAGCGTGGTCTAGCGTCCATTCAAAGTTCTTGACTAGGTTCTTGCAGCGATCTACCCAACTATTGGATCGCTCAATCACCCACCGCACTGCAATCGGCACAAACCCCGATTTTCCTTGAGCTGCTTTGTCGGACTTTGAGAGTTTCGCTGCCACCTCAAACTGAATCTTGGTCATAATCTCTGGATAGACTTGCTCTAGGGCTGCTTGAATCGTCTCTGGATGATAGCCGTGGTCGAGCATGATCGTGGTTTTTGCTAGGTCTGAAGGTTTCTGCCGGAAGTAGTCGATGTTATTGCTCAGCATCTCGATTAACCCCTGGTCATCCGAAACATTCGCACGAGTACAATGCGTAAAAAATGGAAAGCCTAGACTGTCGACTGCGAGATGTCATTTGATGCCATTCGTCGCTTTGTAGAAATAGGAGCCGTTCGAGGCATGGCTAGCGTTACAGGTATTCTTCACTACTTGGGAGTCGATGATCATCAGGGTTGTCCATCTGCTTTTTTTTCGCGTGTACCCGCACTTCACCCTGTAGCGCCTCCATCAGTTGGTCGAACACGCCTGCATCTCGTCGCCATTGCTTGTAATGCCAGTAGACGGTCGAGTAGGGCGGAAACTCGCTCGGTAAATCCTGCCAGTGACAGCCATTTTTCAGTTGATAGAGCATGGCATCGAGCAGTTCTCGATGACTCCAGTTCTGAGGTCGTGTCTGTTTCTTTTTCGGCAAAATTTCACGCAAGTAGGGTTCAAGAACTTCCCATTCGGCATCGCTGAGACTGCTGGAGTAAGGCATCATCAATCCTTCAAATCACCACCCTTACGCTAGTTCAACTCTCAAAAAGATGTCAAATGGGTTCTATAGTTAGTGTGTCTGTCAAACCGTCTTTTATGCAGAATTGCTGCATCAATTTCAAAAAAATTGGCAGCAACAGATTCCGACACGACTCTTCTTGGCTAAAGCGATAGAATATTTGACCAGCCAACGACGAAGAGAAAAATCAGATTGACCGCCCAAAACAATAGCAGCAGCCAGAGTAAACCGCGAACAATGGGATGAGTACTTTGCCCAACCCTGGCAGAACCGTTGCTCTTTTGAGCATTCATTCCTAGCACTTGGCGACCTTGCCAGAGCTGCCAGAGCCGAAACACTGTATAAATCGTTCCGATAATCACAAGCAGACTGCGAGAAAAAATTTCACTACAAATCTGCTCGGTTAAAATCTGCACCACCAGGACTAAAAGGTAAAATCCAAAAACGGTTCGTCTTTCTGGGGAACGCCACCCAGTAGCAAAAGCAACGCTGGGGAGGAGAAGTCCAACTGCGATCGCAATCTGAATCCAAACCTTTACAAAGTTCCGCACTGTCTCACCGTAGTTAGGTTGTGAGTGAATGGGCAGGAGACTGGCTCCAATCAGCCAGCCGCTAACCAGTATCAAGCATGTTGCACCAGCGATAAACAAAAGGACGGTTTTCCAAGTCATAAGAATTAGAGTGTATTCAACTATGTCTACCCTAAGGTAGCGAACTTGACCCAAATGGGGATGTTACTCATCAAACTTCAATGTAGTAGTTCGTTCGGAAGTCGCCACTCAAAAAGTATTGCGATGAACGGAGATAAGGGTAGTGTTTTAGACGTGCGAATTAGGCAGAAGAACGATTTGTTTTTCTAAGAGCGAGGAGATGCACGATGCGGTGATTGGATTGTTCATCAACCGATATGAATTTGGACGAGAGATATAGATAACCGCACATCCACACGTCTAAAACACGACGGCAAAATTAAGTTTCACTCAGCAATTCTTGCATAAATCGATCATGACAACACCCACTGTAGATAGGAAGCCTCGTTAATTTGGCAATTAGACACCCTAAATACAAGGAAAAAGGTCATGACTGAAACAGTTGCGTCTTTGGATTCTGAAACAGTAGAAACTCCTCAGAAACTCAGAATTGAGGTTTTAGCGAGCGGTCTGGATGGTCCACGCAAACTGAGTTTCGGTCCAGATGGGGCGCTTTATGTTGCCGAATCCGGTCGAGGTGGACCAGGAGCCAGTATTCCGTCGCCTAACATACCGGGTGCAGTGTTATCTTATGGTGCAACAGGTGCCATTACCCGCATTCAAGATGGGGTGGTCGAACGGGTTGTGACTGGACTGCCCTCGCTAGCATTATCCGATGGGTCAGATGCAATGGGGGTAAACGACATTGATTTTGATGCCGCTGGAAATGCCTATGCACTTCTTGGTCTCGCCAGCAATCCGGCGAATCGAGACAGCCTTATCCAAGTCCCTGATTTTGCTCAGTTAATTGCGATCGACAAGTTCGATGGCGGTTCGTCCTGGACTCGGTTAATCGATTTTGGCACGTATGAACTCAATAACGATCCCGACGGGCAATCCCCCAATACGAATCCCTTCGATTTGCTGATCGAGGATAACACGGTCTATGTGATTGATGCTGGGGGAAACAATTTACTGAGTCAACGTGCTTTTAGTCATGAAATATTACTAGAAACGGTCTTTCCCAGTCGCAGCGCGATCGATCCACGCACCGGTCAAACGATCACTCAACAATCCGTTCCGACAGCGATCACCCTGGGTCCCGATGGTGCTTTTTATGTGAGTGAACTGACAGGTTATCCGCTGCAAGCAGGAGCCGCACAAATCTACCGACTCAACGCAGCAGGACAGCCAGAAATCTACGCAGGTGGATTTACGAATATTGTGGATCTTGCCTTTGACAAGGCGGGTGGCTTGTATGTGCTGGAGTATGATGCAGATGGCATTTTGACTGGCAATGAGGCAGGTGCTTTGATTTATGTGTCTCCCGATGGCAAAACGCGTACCACAATCACAGACGCGCTGTTAAATCCAACGGGGTTAGAGATTGGCGCTGAGGGTGACATTTACATTTCCAACAAAGGCTTCGATGCTGGGCAAGGGGAGATTCTGCGCTTGAGTCAAGAGAAACCCTTCGACCCGAGTCCGATCTATGACCAAGTGAAACGCTATACAACGACAATCGCAGCCGATGGCGATATAGCCGATGTTTACTATCCTGTGTTGCCGAACACAACTGCCGATCAATTACCGATCGCGCTGATGCTTCAGGAAGCGTTTGTGGATAAAGCAGACTATTCTAACTACGCGAAAGAAGTCGCAAGCTACGGGTTTGTCGTGGTTGTTACCAATAATCAGCGCACGCTAACCACACCGGATGGACAAACCCTTTCAGGGCTTCTGCCAGAGGAGCAGCAAGTCAATGAAGTGCTCGCTCAAATCAAACTCGAAGATTCGGATACGACTTCACCGATCTTTGAAATTGCAGATACGACAAAGCTAGGACTTTTAGGGCACGGGCTTGGCGGCTTTGTTGGATTAGCTGCGATTCAAAACATTGTTCGGTCTGCCTCGACCAAGGACTATACTCGACCGCCTGAACTTAAAGCGGGCATTTTCTACGGAACTAGCTTCCAGGCAGGTGCCAATAGTGGGATATTTCCAACGATCGAGAATCAAGATATTCCAGTCGGCTTGATTGCCGGAACGCGTGATAGCATCAATGACCTGGGTGAAGTGGCATCTACCTTCGTGAAAGTTCAAGATCCACCCAAAGCCTTGATCACGGTCGAAGGGGCGAATTTCTACGGCATTGCGAATCAAGATAACGATCGCGATCCCAGTCGTCCCACATTAGACCAGGCTACTGCAACTGGAGCGATCGGGCGTTGGAGCGGATTATTTTTACGATCGCATTTACTAGGCGATCAAAGGGCATTCGATTATGTGTACAAAACAGCGGGTGATTTAGATCCAAATGTGAATGTCACATCGGTACGCTGACAACAATTTTTAGAACTCGATCTCACTTCTACTTCTCCAACCGATCATTCTGTTCTAAAAGCAAACGCTTCCGTAATTTTTGCATAAACCGCTGACGATGGCACCCAATGCAGATAGGAAGCCTCGTTAATTTGGCAATTAGACACACTAAATACAAGGAAAAAGGTCATGACTGAGACAGCTGCGTCATCGAGCAGAACGTGCCTCACCCTCACAGACGCGCTATTAAATCCAACAAAGTTAGAACTTGGCGCTGAGGGTGACATTTACATTTCCAACAAAGGCTTCGATGCTGGACAGGGAGAAATTCTGCGATCGAGTCACGAGAAACCCTTCGATCCGAATCCGATCTATGACCAAGTGAAATGCTATACGACGACGATCGTAGCTGACGGCGACCCAGCCGATGTCTATTATCCCGTGCTACCAAACCCAACTGAGGATCAATTGCCGATCGCGCTGATGCTTCAAGGGGGTCTCGTTGATAAAGCAGACTATTCTAACTATGCAAAAGAAGTCGCAAGCTATGGATTTGTCGTAGTGGTTCCGAATAATGAACGAACCTTAACTGGACCCGACGGACAACCCTTCACAGGACTTCTTGCCGATTCAGATCAAGTCAATGATGTCTTAGCTCAAATGAAGCTAGAAGATGCAGATGCAAGTTCACCCATTTTTGAAATTGTAGACACAAGCAAGCTCGGCGTGTTGGGGCATTCGCTGGGTGGCTACGCAGGACTCGCTGCGATTCAAAATATTAATGATCCGGCTGTGTCTTCTGGGAACTATACTCGACCGATAGAACTGAAGGCGGGAATCTTCTATGGGGCAAGTTTCCAAACGCCTCCCAATAGTGGTGTGTTTCCAGCCATCGATAATCAAGATATTCCCACTGGTTTGATTGCAGGAACGCTCGATAGCGTTGCTGATCTAGGTGAAGTCGCATCCACCTATGTGAAAATTCAAGACCCACCCAAAGCGTTGATCACGGTTGAAGGGGCAAATCACTATGGCATTACGAATCAAGATAGCGATCGCGATCCCAGTCGTCCAATATTGGATCAAACCACTGCAAACGGAGCAATCGGGCGCTGGAGTGGTTTGTTTTTGCGATCGCACTTACTGGGCGATCAAAGGGCATTCGATTATGTGTACAAAACAGGTGGTGATTTAGATCCAAATGTGAATGTCACATCGGTACGCTGACACTGCCGCGCTGAAGATGGATAAACGAAAAGACAGTTTTCCAGGTCATAAGAATGAGAGTGTGTTCAATTATGTTTACAACAAAGTAGCAACCTCGACCCAAATAGGGATGTTAGCCGTCAAACTTCAGTGTGATAGTTCCTTTGGAAGCAGACATTCAAAAAGTATTGTGATAGATGGAGATCGCATGAGCCGTTTTACCACCACCAACATTCATCAACAGCCGCCACAGTGTCCTGCCTCGCGTCGAAATGTTCTCATTGTCGGAGGTGGACCCGCAGGACTCGCAACTGCGCTCATGTTAGCAAAAAGAGGCTGGACTGAAATCACTGTTTTAGAAAGACGAAGGGCAGCAAATGACTATGAGCCAGACAAGTCATTTAACTACTTAATCGATGCTCGCGGTCAGCAACTTACAGACTTGCTCGGTTTGACTGATCTGCTATCAAAGATTGGTGTTCCGGCATCAGAATTTCAGATCACTCGTATCCAGCCAAATGGCGATCGCAAAACAATCAAGCAGTCTTTCAACGATCCAAAACCCGCCTACTGGTTATTCCGCAGCGCTTTTTTGCAGTTACTGTATCAAGAAATCGAACACCATTGGGCACACCAGATTACAGTGTTATTCAATCGCCGCTGTGTTGCGATTAACAAAACAATCGAAGATACTGTAGAAACGCTAGAAGTAGTTGTTGAATCTGAGAATTCTTCTGTGCCAGAACGATTTCAGCCAACGCTGCTGATTGGATGTGACGGGATTCAATCGATCGTTCGTTCAACCCTGAATACCTGGGATCATTCTGGCAAATTTGAAGTTGAGCAACTCCCTTCACCCAGTTCTGGCTTACGATACAAAGCATTACGCCTACCGCCAAACTTTCCCCTAGATGCGGAAGCAAAAAATCACGCCGTGTCTACTCAGTCCTATGGCATTCGTGGGAAATTTCGAGAGCGCAGACGTGCTCTGTCACTGGGATTACTGCCGATTAAAGATCAAGATGTGCCCCGACCTGCCATGTTGATCAATTGGGCAGATCACCAACTTTGGCAGTTGAAAACAGGCGAAGAAGTCCTGAATTTTCTCGAATCTGCTTTTCCTCAACTCCCACTCCGTCAGTTCATTGCGCCGCAAGAAGCTGATCGATTTGCCGAAAGCGAAGGGGGAACATTCCCAATCCCTCAATTTTGTTCTGGACTCCATTATCTTTTACCTTGCCCGTCAAAACGGCATGATCAGTCTATGTCAGGCGTTCTGCTTCTAGGGGATGCGGCTCACTGCTTTCCGCCTGATATTGGGCAGGGTGTCAATTCTGCCTTAGAGGATGTGTATGTTTTGCATCAAGTCCTGTCAGAACACGAGGATGATTTGGCGCGATCACTCCCCGTCTACGAAGCCGAGCGATCGCCGGATGTTGAAGGGCTGGTTCGCCTAGTTCAAATTGCGGCTCCCTGGCAATATAATCAGGCTCCACTGCGAACAAAACTTTGGTTTATGGGTTCTGTGATCCGCTTAGGGTTGAGCAAATTGTTGCCTTTTATCAGTCCCCCGATCGCGTTTTCGGTTCGCGATCCTCAATATTCGTACCGAGATCTGTGGTTGGGCGAGCAGCGCACGTCCCGCATTCTCTCTGGAATGAGTTGGATGGGTTTCATTGGACTTTTGGGAATTGTAGTGCTGCTTCTACAGCACTGATTCGAGAAGGCTAGTTCTGATGCTGCACTTTTCCAAGCTGCCGAATTCGGCAGCTTTATTGCTGCACTTCGTTGTTTGACAATAGACAAATTTAAGCGGCTATAGTACTGTAAGACACTAACCTCTCTTATCAGGAGAGACTTCAATCGGAGTAGCCTCCAACACTCTAATTAGGTAATAAAGCTCTAGCACAGGCTGCATCAGGATACAGCAATCTACATTTGCTATTGAGGAGACAGAGGTTTGGTTTTACGATCGCACCTATCGGGTTCAGGGGATGCGATTGCGCTCACAGTGCGCTCGGCGTGTATGCAAATCTCCGCGCAGATTACAAATAAATGCGATCGCGCCAGAAGTGCCGAGCAATGAGTTTTCTGTACATTTACCCTAAAAGCTTCTGAAGGATGGCATTACTATGACAGAACCAATTAAGATTGACCTGACGCTAGATTTTGGTCAAACTCAAAAGACTTACACACTACAGGGTTCTATCAATTCTCAAGGCTTAAACCTAAACTTCGACAACAACGGCAAGCCAACTACGCTAGACCTTGATTTTAGTAACTTCAAATTGGGTCATTGCCCTCCCAAGCCTTTCAAGGAATTAGTGGTCTTTGGAGATAGCTTTTCTGATACTGGCACAATCTTCAACCTCACGGGTCAAGTTTTTCCGCCTAGTCCGCCCTATTTTGAGGGGCGCTTCTCCAACGGTCCAATCTGGGTTGATTTTCTGGCTCCTGAATTAGGCATAAAAGAGAAAAATGTGAAGAACTTTGCGGTTGGGGGAGCAACGACGGGACGAGAGAATATCAATAGCACCCAGATCGGCAATCAATCTTTGCCGGGACTGCTCACCGAAATCGATACCTACAGCACTCAAGTTGGTTCATCCGGCGCGAATCCCAAGGCGCTTTACATTGTTTGGGCAGGTGGCAATGATTTTCTCCAAATCGCCGAGCGCCCCCAAGATGCGCCCTCAGTCATTCAGCAAGCGGTTACAAACCTTTCAACAGCAATCACAACGCTCTTCAACTTAGGTGCGAGACAGATTGTGGTGCCGAACCAGCTTAATTTTGGGTTGACACCTCTAGTCCGCGATCGCGGACTTTCAGATCTAGCGACTCAAGCCACAATCGGGTTCAATCAAGCGCTGGATCAAGGCATCGATCAGCTAGAGCAAACCCTAGGCATCGATTTAATCGAAGTCGATTTATTTGGTCTAGGACAACGGATTGCGGCTGCGCCCGCAGAGTTTGGCTTCTCGAACATCAGCGATCGCCTGATTACACAGACCAATCCAGCTAATCCAGCAGGCTATCTCTGGTGGGATGACGTGCATCCTACAACCCAAGGTCATCAATTAGTTGCGGAAACGATCGAAACTGCGATTTCTGCCGCTCGCCGTCCAACGGGTCATGAAGTCTTTAACTCCTCTAACCTGTTTGAAGCTCCCATCACCCTTGCAGCGAGGTCTCCCTTATCCGTTTGACGAACTAGAAAGCGCGTTGCAAAGTCTGGGCGAATGGATACTATGCTGCCCAACATGAAAATGCCACTCCAGCCTGAATTGTATTTTACGGGTTCAAGAACTAACGCAGTGGAAATTTAATGAGGCATTGTTTTCTTCTAAATGATTTGTGAAGGTCAAAAATTTGGCTGACTACCTAAAGCAAACTCTCCTACAGGAGTTTCAGCATCGTAGTCACATCCTGCTGCCTTGGTAAAGGAATCGGAATTGCCGCCTCCAAGACCACAAGAAGCTAAATTCATCGCAGTTGCTGTTAGGTACATTGTTTGGTGCAAAACTCCAACATGCTTGAGCATCAGTGCATAAGCCATGGGTTCATACTTCCAGGCTAGCCGCTGAAATCGAGCGGCAATCACAATCAGAACTTGAGGCACTTGAGACATACCTTGTCGTCTCATCGATTGCCAAGCATCGCTCAGCAGTGCTTCTACAGGTTCTGTTTTGTCAGAAATCCACCACAGTTGATGGGAGAGAGGTTCATAGTGATAAAAGCCAGAAGGAATGCCGTCACAACGGTTAACGATAGAATAAAGCTCCAATTCATAAAGCGCCCCTTCGTTAGGGTAGGGATGGTAGGAAACCTCCCCATGCTCGGTTTGAAACACATCTTTGACGCGAGCAGTGCGGTAAAGAAATTCTCCAAGCTGTTGAGCTGAGAGCGGATTGCCATATTGCTGAATTGACTTTCTTACCTCTAAGACCTGCGTAAATGAGGTCTCTGTCATTGCGAGCGTTCTCAAGTCAGGTTTATACAGCTCGATCGTCTTCTCTGACATGTGCGGTTCGATCTGGTTCAGAAAACGGTATGTGCCTTCAAAAGCATTGCTGTGTCTTGCTTCTCGGCTACGAGCATAAGATAGAAGATCATGAGATTCCCACTGAGCGAGTGAGAGATTCGCTTGTTCTTGAATTGTACTTTTACAGACTTGATCGAGCATCTGTGTACTAAGAAGTAGATTAATAAACTGTTTGGCTAGCTCTATTGAAATTCCCGGCACTGTATTCATTAATTCTCTACAACTGCAAGATCTAGCAAGTTGACTCAGTAAAGCCGCACCTTTCCAATCCATCAATCGTACTTGCATAGAGGATAAAGGCGACTCTAGCAGCAGTTGCCCTTCAACTTGGTGGCAATACGCAAATTGAGAGAGCCTATACACTGAATCAACAGCTACCTCGATGTCAGGAAATTGACAATCTGAAGTTAGGGGTATGGCGATCGCAATAACTTTCCCTTCTGCTACAACTGAACGACAAAGCCAGCCCAAGCTAGAAAATTTTTGTAGATAAGCATAGATTAGTGCAGGAAAATCTCCGTCATCGTTCTGCACTATCTGACTCAGTTCTGCTAAAGTAGCACCACCTGAAGCTAGTGCCTGAAGTGCTATCTTAAATCCTGGCTGCACCTGCTTAAATGTCATAGAGCGATTTGGTGCCCGAAGAACAAAGTCCTTTGTTTCTTCTGGTTCTGCAAAAGAAACGTCTTTTTTGAAAGATAGGAGAAACTGCTGTGACATGTACTTTCCTAGAGTTCAAGATACATCTTTGAAACGAGAAAATCAACATCATTAGATGTATTCTTGTCTCATTAAGGTCAATGCCTAGCGGCTGATTCATCATTCAATGGATGAAGTCGAGCTTAAATGTGGAAATCAGGTTTAACTAAAAATCCATCTATAAACTCCTAAACAATCAACAAACAAAAAGAGAGAAGCTGAATAAAAAATCATGCTTTGGTCTTTTCTTAAGATGCTGGCTAAAAGCATCTGACTAGAACTAAGAGCAAGAAAGATAAATCCATAGCCGTTTAAATCAACTTTAGCCGCAAGTAAAACACCCCCTGCGATCGCGCAAATGCTGCTAGACCGCTTCAATCGACCCACTAGAATTAACCTTCTTTTAATGCTCGAATTGCTTGTCACTTGTTTGAACATGATTCGATACCAGACTGGATAGATAGTAACGAGAGCTTGGGGTGATGCAAATGATGAAAGTAAGCTAGTGTGCTTCATTAGTTCAGTGCAAGCAAAGACAGTCTTAACGCGTATCTCAGGTCATCTTTTTGTTATGCTTCACTAACCATAGGTAGGGTACTCCTACGGCAAATAGCAAGCCTGTTTTAATGCTCAAAGTCAGATTAGGGTAGTGAATTAATATTGCAGTTAGACAGATTCCCACTACCGCCTCCAGTAAAGTAAACAGAATGAAGCGTCTCATTGTTTCCTCCTTGTATTTTTTCACAGCTCATACCCAATCGATTTATGATTGCCACACTTCATAGCCCTGCCGACGAAAGGCATTTGTAGCAGGCGGTTATTAATTTGGTATAAGCGCTTAGTAATCGCTTCGCGGCACCTGGGTCGATAGAGCTGATATTCTTGCGGCGTTCGAACTATTGGACTCACACGAGTTTTGTTTATTGAAGTCTCCGCTACGCTAATTTCGCAATTTGCAGCTCAAAACTTGATGAACTCTGGCATTTTTAGTTGCCGAGCTTCTGCTTTTCAAGATATCAAGAAAGTAGCGAAGAGAGTTCGGAAATTGTTCGGACGAATTATCTGAAGTTGTTAGGAAGATCTCGTATCATGAAAATGTGGCTTAGCATCGCTGCTAGAGTTTACTCAGATCAACTAGGAGGAAAATATGAGCAAAAGATTAATCAATCCAGAAGAACTGTACGATGGTGCCGCGTTTGGCATGTCTCAGGCGACTGTTGAGACGGAATTGGGGCTAGTTTTCGTGTCGGGTCAGGTCGATTGGAATCATCAATATGAGACCACGGAGGACTCGATCGGAGGACAAGCAAGAAAGGCGCTTGACAATCTTAAAATTGCTCTGACAGCCGCTGGTTCATCAGTCGAACAGCTATTGCAAGTTCGCGTGTACATCCGAGGTGAAGTTGGAGAGCATTTGGAAACTCTTGCTCCTATTCTTTCTGGCTTTTTAGGCGACTCTCGTCCATCTGTAACGGGTATCGGCGTAGCTTCCCTCGCATCACCATCATTGCTTATTGAAGTTGAGGCAGTTGCTAGTGTTAGACAGGTGGTAGGATAGCAGTCTGGCAGATGTATCAAAACTTTTGACCACACAGTTCGTTTGCAGGTAGAACTTCTAGCATTTGCTTTGGTGTTGGTAAGTTTAACTTCGTCATTAATTGAATGAAGTCAGTCCGCGATTTTGCAGTAGCTGGATTTCCAGGACAGTTCACAAATCAGGAATTCCAGCACTTCTCTTCAGAGATCGTAGAAACGCCATGCCCGTGATAGTCCTGCCCTGGATAGATCCGTGTCATGTCAGGTAGGGTGAACAAGCGTTGTGTCACTGAATCATAAAGTTTGCCAGCATCGCCATTCTGAAAATCTGTACGTCCACAGCCTCTGATTAGCAGAGAATCGCCCGTTAGAACGCGATCGTCATTGATCAAATAAGCGTGATGACTATTGGTATGACCGGGTGTTGCGGTTCCTTCGGAGTTGCGCTAAGCGCTTGAATCTGAGTATCCCCCAGTTTCAAAATTTCACCATCGCGCATTTGATAGTCTGCACCGCGAACTCGCGCATTATGGGGCACAACGCTGCGATATCCCGTTAAGCGGCACAATCGGTCAGTTCCCGTAATATGATCCGCATGAAGATGTGTTTCAAGGCAATAGCGCAGGGTAACGCCGACTTCTTCCAAGAGCATGCGCACCCTTCGGGGAAGCGAAGCTACCGCGATCGACCTATTCTAACACCGGATCAACCAAAACTGCCTCTTGAACATAGAGACCAGCGATCAGATAAGTATAGGTACTAGAGCTTGGGTCAAATAATTGACGAAATAGCATTGTTTTGATGACTGTCATACTGCAAAAGCGATCAACGACCTTGCACAACCTGTAGAACGACAAGTTTGTGCCAAATCACATTTCTACTAATCTAGTGGGAGCCACTACAATCAGTTTATGCAGAGTGTATTTCTGTCATAAGACGTAGTTTTGCTAAAGATTTCTTCTTCATGCAGCGATTTTTTAGAAACTTGCGAAGCGAGCACTGCATAAACAGGTACTTTTAAGCACTAGAGTCCCTCGCGATCGTAAAGCTAATCGAGCCGTGTCAAACCTGGAAGGATTGCCAGTGCATTCTATGGCAACATCAAAGGTGAGATCGGCAACTGTGGCAATTGTGGTTTTGATTTGGCGCTGTTGCAAAAGGTCTAGTTTTTCAGCGTGCCGTCTGATGACAGTCAGATCGCATCCAGTTGAAGCGAGGGTCTAGGGAACCAATTGACCGAGTTTGCCACCGCCTACGACCACAACACGATGATTCGCGTGAATTACCCATTTAGATTTGTGCCATGCCACCATCGACGAATAGCTCAATGCCGTTGACAAAGCTGCTGTCATCGGAAGCGAGAAAGACAACGGCTTTGGCGATCTCGTCGGGCTTGCCAACTCGTCCCAATGGGATATTGTTAGCTTGACTCTCCACAAATTCTTTTAGATGCTCTTCACTGAGTCCCAAGAGATTGTAAGCGGGAGTTGGAGTGACACCAGGGCTGACCGCATTCACTCGAATCTGGCGACCTTTGAGGTCGAGTGTCCAGTTGCGGGCAAACGATCGCACGGCAGCTTTGGTGGCGCTATACACGCTGAAGGCTGGGGTGCCCATGAGGGAGGTTGTTGAGGCATTCAAGATGATGGAAGCGCCCTCTGGTATCAGTGGCAGTGCCTTCTGCACGGTGAAAAGTAGCCCCTTGACATTGGTGTTGAAGGTTTTGTCAAAGTGTTCTTCGGTGATCGATCCGAGCGGCATGAGTTGTCCACTGCCAGCATTCGCAAAGATTACATCCAAGCGACCTTGCTCTTGCTTGATCGTGGCGTAAAGCCGATCGAGGTCTGTCAGATTAGAGACATCGCCCTGAATGCCCATGACGTTCTTACCAATCTCGTTTACAGCCGCATCCAGTTCAGTCTGACGACGACCCGTGATAAAAACATACGCGCCTTCCGCAACAAATTGCTTAGCAGTGGCAAGCCCAATACCGCTGGTGCCACCTGTAACGAGGGCGATTTTTCCTGAGAGTTTTTGTGACATAGTGCTTTCCTAATGGACTCCTTTGGATGTATCACTGCTCAATCAGTGAATTATTTACCGATTGGTACAGATTAGCGCAGGACTTCTCAGACTGTCAAGAAAGTTTTATACTGAACGGTATGGAAACAAGAAAGTCTAAGGGTGTGCAGGGTCGTCCTCGCGCTTTCGATATCGACATCGCTTTAGAGCAGGCTTTGCTGCTGTTCTGGCGCAAGGGCTATTTGGGGACATCGCTCACCGATCTGACTGAGGCGATGGGCATTAACCGTCCGAGCCTTTACGCCGCCTTTGGCAACAAGGAAACTTTATTCCGTAAGGCACTCGATCGCTATCGCGATCAGCACACGGCGTACTATCAGGATGCTCTTGAGGAACCCACTGCCCGGAGAGTGATCGAGCGGACAATGCAGGGCGTTGTGGATTTAGTCACCAATCCGAGCAATCCGTCCAGTTGTCTGATTACACACAGTCTGCTCGCTTGTGCAGATCCAGACGATCCGCTCCATCGGGAATTGGCAGAACGCCGAGCGGCAGGCGAGATTGCTATCCGCGATCGCTTTGAGCGGGCAGTATCTGAGGGGGACTTGCCGCCTGATGTTGACCCTGCTACCCTTGCCCGCTTTGTGCTTACGGTTAACGCTGGACTGTCTGTGCAAGCAGCAGGTGGAGCCAGTCGTGCAGAACTCCTACAAGTTGTGCAGATGGCATTGCAAGCCTGCCCAATATTAGATTAGGTCAATAGGTTTGATTATTCCTTCAAATTCAGGCAACTCGAAGATTTGGGGTTTGAAATTGAGTTACTAACTTTGATTTGTTTAATCCCTTGCCATGAGATCGATCGCTCCTCACAAGGAATCACTCAAAGAGATATTAGTGTATGTCCTCAAAATAGATTGCAAGCTAGCGTTGTCCGTAACCCGCCGCGAATGAACTCTCGGACTAAACTAATAACCCCTAACGGTCGGTTTCACGGGCGTTGTTAGGCGGTTGTTGAAGAATTCTAATCTAGTGATGTTCGCCTTGTATACCAAGCATGAATAAAAAGAGTCTGCAAGAACAATACAGGGGGTTCAAAACCGCCTGATGCAATGATGGACGCGACTTCGTGAGGGGGTAGCACAGCAACATCTCGACCGTGAGAGTCAAGAAATTGTTTAACATCCTCATCCGGATATTCGGCATACTTCAGCATTTGAGTCCAAGCCTCGCGCAGGCTTTGATAGGCTGAAGTAGACATATCGGAAGCTACATCCGCACTCACTAAATACCCTTGAGGACGAAGTCGTGCAGCAATCTGACTGAAGAATTTTTGTCTCTGCGCTTGCTGCATGAAGAAGTGAGAAACCAGAAGGCAAGTCGCCGCGTCGAATGACGCGGATGCGGGCAATGAGTCGAGGTAGCCTTCGTGCCAAGTGCAACGTGACGCAACCCCGCACGCTTCCGCTTTCTGACGACAAATATTAAGCATCGCAGTTGCAGGCTCGACCGCTGTGAATTGCCACTGTGGAAACTCCTGGGCAAGATAAATCAACTCCAAACCAGTTCCGACACCAACACAAAGAACTCGCGCGTTCGCAGGAAGATCAGAAAGGATTAAGCGTGTCAGTAGATTAAGTGTGTCACGCAGTGGAGCAATTTTAGCTGCTCTTGTGTCGTAGGTCGAAGCGCGTTCTTCGTCAAAGATAATTGCTGGCTCTTGATTCTGCATGGGAAAGCGAATAATTACATCCTATCTATTTTGCATGACCGAAGCCTGTGGAGACATCAACACTGCGCCTAACTTTATGCAGCGAGCAGGTTCCCTGGTCAAAGACATCGCTCAACTCTTATGAACGATCGAGCGGAGTCTCAATGCGAGAGGGGACATCTGTAATTGTAGGGGGATAAGGAGCAGAGGGAAGCAACGCCTGTGAATGTAGCTCGCTTGGTTCAGCTAGACTCAAAGCGGACTCCACCTGGGGCAAACTCAAATTGCTCCCAGACATGGGGGCAGCCGTTGTCGCGATTCGAGTGCGACTTTGTGACTTCCAATGCTGATACTGAAGTAACGGAAACGAAGTCACCCTTTTCGCAAACGCCCAGAACAACACATAGCTTGCCAGCAAGCGCTCAAACGAGCTAAAGCGAGTTTCCCTCAACTCTTCAATCACAACCTGTTGATCCAAGGAGACTCTGCCATCGACTAGCGTATTTGTTCGACTGCCTAACACGATCGCGCTGCTAAATCCTTGATGCGCGATCGCGCTATTGTGTCCCAAAGCAACGACTTCTGGACCAATGCCCCAACTTCGCACACCATCCGCTTGCTTTCCGGTCATCAGGGCGGCATTTTCATCCTCTTTTTGCATCTGACAGCGCCGCCCATCTGGGACCCCTAACAGCACCAACGTACCCCGAACTAAGCGGTAGCCAAATCTATGCACCATATGATCCTGCGGATTTGCGCCATGCACCTCTAGCGAAGCAATGCCATAGCTAAGCGAAAACAGTTTGCTGACATAGGATTCCAAAAGTTGATGCACCCAAGGCACATCGCCGATGACAATCGTTCGTTTGCCTGTGCGTGCTAACAGTTGTCTGCCTTGCACAAAGCGAATTCCGATCGTCCACAGCCAAGGACCGAAGATTGCAATCCCAATATCAATTAGAACGATCTTGGGATGCAACAGTGCCAACAGTGACAGAACTACATCACTGGAAAAACCGCAGGTGAAGAGCAGCGATCGCAGCAACAATTGCGTCACAGAAAGAACCTGTCCAAAAGGAATCATCCAACCCAGCACGATCAAGACGTACACAGCATGAATCGCCCAAACTAGCGGAGTTTCGGTGACATGCAGCGCCCACTTGCGACCCTGGCGCATTAGCTTTTGATGATCGACAGACTTGATCGACTCTCCCTTGCTCGTTGTTCCTGCGGTTCCTACGGAGTTGCGCGAAGCGCAAAGCGCGACCACACTTCGATTGAGAAAGTCCGCCTTGATGGTGTCTAGCATTAACAAGCTTTTCTCAGTGAGTGTCATCCCCAACGGTGTTGAATCGGGAAACGCTTGTCGCATTCGTTTAGCAGTGTAAAATAAGAGTTCGGTCAACGTGGCTTGAGTCGCAGCAACCGTCAAGGTTGCAGCTTCCGCCGATCGATGTCCGCTGCCATTGGTAAAAATTCTGCGGTTGAACGTTGCACCTTGAGCAAACGATTGAGATAGGGCTGCTCCCATCAAACTATTTAGTTCTCCAGTCAGAATGAACAGATCTCCGATCATCCGTTTGCAATAAAGCTCATTCAGAACCTGTGTCGCCTGCAACGTGGGAAAGGTTTGACCTGACTGGCTAATCGCAAGCACGATCGAGTTAGGTCCTAAATGCAACTGCGGCGCGTGCTGCAATTGCCTCAAAATCTGGTTAGCGGAAAGTGCTTTCACATTCAACAATGGAAATAGAGTTTTTAAATCCTGAGCAAATCTTTCTCCTAACCACAAGCTATTCTCAATCCCTGTGATTAACACATCAACCGTTTGTCGCTGCCTGAAATCGATTTTACGATCCTGCTTGACTTTCTCAACCAAGTGCTTTGTGAACTGTTCTGCACTTCGACAATTCAGCGATACAGGATTGCTCCAATCATCTGCGATCGCGTTGAGCACCTGCGGAATTTCTCGAATATCGGTGGCAACGGGATCTTTCGTTTCAGATGTCGGGGGCTTCACATAGGGATTGCGCTGCATCGGCAGCGATCGCTGTTTCAACTCAGCATCAGGTTGTTCCCGTCCTTGGGAGAGGGAATATACGGTGATGTGATTGATGCCGACGAGAGCAACTTCTCCAGCCGTTGGATCTAAATCTAAACGGTAAGATTCAGGCATTCCTGCTAGCACTGCATTGACCGCAGCAGGTTCTGACGCATAGATCATGTAAGCTTCTGGGACATTAAAGCCGATCGTCATGGGTTGTCCCTGAGCACTCAGTACCAAATGTTCTGCACTTAACGTCGAAACCGTGACTAAGCCAAAACTTCCCTCAGCCCGTGATAGGAATTGTTGCGTTGCTCGGTAGATATCATTGTGCAAGAAGGCATCGATCGCAGTTCTGACAAATGCTGTGCGCTGCTTAAGTGACCAATAACTGGGTGAGATCCGCAAGCTAATGTCTACAATTTGATTCTCAAAATCACTTAAGTTCTTTTTATCAGATAAGTATCTTGGGCACTTATATTTTTGCCAAACTTCTTCGCAGATTTCAGCCCACTGACGCAAAGCTTGCTGAGAAGGTGCAGTGTTCGGTGCGGTTTTAGCAGGCTCTTTCCCTCCAAAAGCGTCTTGAATCGATGCTGCAATCTCAAGTTGGTAAGCCAATCGAAGTGAAGCATCCCACATTCCCTGAGTGACTAATAAATCCATCATGCCAGCGACTTTAGGAGAATCGCCGCGAGTTGCATTTGGCGTGTGTAAGACTCGTTCTAGCCATAAGCCTAGGGTAGTGGTGTCGATCGCTTGACCGAAGATCCACCAGGCGTTGAAGTCTCCGTTATGCGTGATGCGGTGATTGACCGTTTTGCAGATAGGAACCCACTGACCATTCTCAAGCTGCCAAACGATCGCCTCTCTCGCGGGCATCCACTCATGCCAGTGGGTTTCCAAAATCTTCGGCGGGCTGCTGGTGCCGTAGCGATAGTGCCACACGGCGGTTATCGCGGAATCTAGAGGTTGAATGCCTGCACGCATGGCTTTGCGCCTAGTGGGAGCAAACGCAGTTTCTAGCGCTTGAGTCAGATTCTGGCGTTTCTGATTTACCACCTTTTTGCCCACAAACAGCACCTGATTATTTTTGTTTTGCGCGATCACCAATCCGCCACCTGCTTGCTCCCCGCGAATTTCAGTTTCATGACCCATCAATTTAAATATTTCGACGACCCGCGCAGGCAGAAGCGTTTGGCGATCTGTCTCAAGCCGTCTCCCCATAAATCCAAAATTACCGCACATTAGTTGGCACCTTCTCCAAAAGCGATCGACAACTTGGGAGTAGAGTTTAAACCTCGATAACGCCCTGCTACATATCAGTGGGTATTTTTATCAGCCGTTTATGCAGCGAGCAGGTTCCCTGTGCCAAAGGCATCGCACAAATTAGGATTCTCGTTTGCTTTGCAAGTCAATTCAGACCCTTCGCCCGAAGAAGTTCCGAGTTTTCCAACCATTCCCGTTGATAGGCTTGGAAGCGTGATTTTCAGTAATTTTAATTGGATGTTTTGAAATGCGAATTCGTAATGCTTTTGCCACGCTAATGATTTGTCTCTTATTGGCACTGACTGTCGCAACGAGTGTGAATGTGTACGAAGCATCAGCCCAATCTAAAGCAGGTTGTCGAGCGGTGGTCGGCACGTATCTATATACCGCAAATGTTGGTAATTTAGGTTCATTTCGTGGGGTAATCTCATTGGCTCAAGATGGCAACATCTTTACCACTGCCTCGATCCAAGGTACTGGTGCTCCCCCTGTTTCCCAACCCTTTAGCGATCAACAGGGCAGTTGGAAGTGTACCTCAGACAGAGAGATAATTTCCACGGTACTCAACTTTAATTATCCAACAGCAACATCACCTGGCTCAATTACCAGAGCTGATACCCGTTCAACATTTGATCCGAAAGCTGGAACAATTCAAGGAACAACCACAGGAAGGACGTTTGCTCTAACTGCAAATCCGCTCACAGAAGATGCCCCGGTATCAGGAACTTTTAATTTTACGGGACAGCGTGTAGAACCTCGATAGTAAAAGGCTACAGATAACCTAGAGATGCCTTGACTCCTAAGATTTGTTTGAGACGCAAATCTGTTTTGAACGCAACGTTGTCACCCGCTCCTGATATAGAGAATTGCCGATTTTTCGTAATTTGCGGATCTTGGGCAATTCCCCGTATCAGATGTTTACCTATTCGAGTTACAAAGAATCGACCAAGACCACTGCCTTCAGTGCCTCTTGATCCTTCAACAAGTTCAATTATTATTTGGTCGATATCTACGCTTTGCAACAGTGAAGCGACTGTTTCCGAACAAGTTCCGACGTTTTACCCGAAGGGAAGAATCGGGCATAGAGATTTCGGCTCGTTGTGGTAGATTCTATGGAAGCATCTTAAATGAAGTCAACGCTTCATTTTGGTCTCAGTGTGTACACCCTGCTCTAATACAAGGTTATAACTTAAATCAAAGTTCTCTATCACATGATCAGACCAGAATGAATATCAAGGACTTTGGCATTCTGTTATGAGCAGTTGAGGAGACAGATGAATGATTCCTAGAAGTTGGTTTAGTCCATGCTGGAAGATTAGCAGCTATATCGTTTTAGTTGTGATTTTTTTACTTGAAGCCAGTGAAAGCAGTACGGCTCAGGTGGTGCCAGATAACACACTGGGGAACGAAAGCTCTATTGTCACACCCAATATCCGCATTCGAGGGGTGGAGAGCGCTCGCATTGACGGTGGCGCAGTTCGAGGCGCAAACTTATTTCATAGCTTTGAGCAATTTAATGTTGGCGTGCAACGAGGCGTTTATTTCGCGAATCCGGTCGGAATAGACAACATTCTCTCGCGAGTGACAGGAGCCAATTCTTCAGAAATTTTGGGACGCTTGGGAGTTCTGGGCGATGCCAACTTGTTTTTGATTAATCCTAAAGGCATTGTCTTTGGACCTGCCTCCAGCCTCGATGTGCAAGGGTCATTTTTAGCAACCACAGCAAATGCAGTTCGATTAGGCGATACAGGACTGTTCAGTGCTTCCCAACCCGCTACCAGTAATTTGCTTAGCGTTCGTCCCTCTGCGTTCTGGTTTAATGCGGTTGCGGCTCAACCGATCGTGAATCGATCCTTCGGAGCTTCGCAAAGCGAATCGCAAGCACCGAGCCTGACGGGTCAGCCTAATTCAAATGAAGGTATTTCAGGACTTCAGGTGCGATCGGGTCAAACTCTAGCGCTAGTGGGTGGGGATGTGCTGCTAGAGGGGGGGAACCTAACCGCAGCACAGGGACGTATTGAACTCGGTAGTGTAACAGGTGTGGGGCAAGTCAATTTCGCTCAGAGTGGAAACAGCTTTGTGCTAGGGTATGACGCGATCAGTGCATTCGGTAATGTCGGGCTATCTAATGGGGCGTTTGTAAATGCCAATGGAGCAGGAGGGGGGGACGTTCAAATTCGGGGTGAACGGTTGGAGATGACACAAGGCTCGAAAATTTCCGCTGGTACTTTGGGGACAGGAAATGGCGGAGGGATACGGATTCGCGCAAGAGACGTATTTCTGAGTCAAGGTTCGTCGATCGATACAAATGTGGCTGCCACAGGAACGGGAGGAGACATTAAGATTGACACGAACCGCTTGCTGGTGCAGGGTGGAGCGTTGATACAAGCGAATATTTTGGGGGCAGGCAAGGGAGGCAGCTTGCAGATTATCGCTACTGATTCGATCGAAGTGAGGGGAGTCTCAGCCAATGGTCGGGTTCCCAGTGGCTTGTTTGCTCAGAGTGAGGGGAGGGGAGATGCAGGAGAGTTAAGGATTGACACGCAGCGCTTGCGGGTGCAGGATGGCGCACAAGTTGCAACTAGTAATTTCGGTCAGGGTAAGGGTGGTAGTTTACAAATAACGGCTGCCGACTCGGTTGAGTTAATGGGTGCTACAGACAATAATCGGTTTGCCAGTGGCGTGTTTGCTGTGAGTCAAGGAAGTGGAGATGCGGGAAATGTGAGGATTAACACAGGGCGGTTGCGGGTGAGTGATGGGGCGCAGATATTAGTCGATACTTTAAGAGCGGGTTCAGGGGGCAGCTTACAGATTACGGCTGCTAATTCGGTCGAGGTGATGAACACTTCAACCAATGGTCGGATTCGCAGTGTCTTGTCTGCTAGGAGTGGTGGAAATGGAGATGCAGGGAACATAAGAATTGACACGCAGCGTTTGCGGGTACAAGGTGGAGCACAGATAGGAGCAGGGACTTTTGGTGCAGGAAAGGGTGGCAGTTTGCAGATTACGGCTGCTGACTCGATCGAGGTGAGTGGAACTACAGCCGATGGTCAGGGTGTTAGTGGCTTATTTACTCAGAGTCAAGGCAGAGGGAATGCAGGGGATTTGACGATCGACACAGGACGATTGCGGGTGCAGGGTGGAGCAGTGGTCTCAGCCAGTACTTTCGGTTCAGGTAAGGGCGGCAGATTGCTGATTAGAGCAACGGATTCGGTTGAGTTGTCTGGTGCCACAGCTAATACTTCTGGTGGCTTGTTTACGGTCAGTAATGGCAGCGGGAATGCAGGGGATGTTTTGCAGATTGATACCGGACGACTGCGGGTGCAGGATGGAGCAGTCATCTCTAGCCGCAGCATTGGATCAGGAAAAGCAGGCAATATTGATATTACCGTTCGAGAGACGCTGGACGCGAACAATGGCACAATTCAAACCAACACAAGTCGCTCTGCTGGAGGTGCGATTACGATCGAAGCGAATGCGATTCGTCTGCTAAATAATTCTGACATCATCAGTAATGTTGCTTCTGGTGAAAGCGGCGGTGGCAATATTGCTCTGAAAGCTGGCTCTATTCTGGCATTTGACGATAGTGATATTCTGGCGTTTTCGCAGGATGGTAGGGGCGGAAACATTACTCTCGACACGAGAGCCTTCTTTGGTCAAAACTACCGTCCTGCACCTCGTGGGACAGACGCTAGCACACTAAATGGTAATACCCGTGTGGATGTGAATGCTACAGGAACGATCGCGTCAGGTACGATCGTTCTTCCCGACACCAGCTTCATCCAAAATAGCCTCACCGAGCTACCTGAAAATCAGATTGACACAAATACCCTCCTCGCTAATAGCTGCATTGTGCGCCGCAATCAACCCACACAAGGTAGCTTCACGATCACTGGAGCAGGTGGACTTCCACAACGCCCCGGCGATACCCAAATGTCCAACTTTCCAATCGTCAGCGTGGAAACGCCGCCTGATACTGAGCCAACTTCCAATCGAGTTTGGCAAAAAGGGGACGCGATCGTTGAGCCGCAAGGTGTCTATCGCTTACCCAACGGCAAACTTGTTCTCAGCCGCAACTGTTTCTAGAATCCATCGTGCGAATAGGTCTGTCGTGACTGATTATTCAGAGACGATTGAATATGAGTAGAGCGAATCTGATACTCATAATTCGGATCTTGAGTGCCGAGCCATCGATCCCAAAACGTGAAGTACAGCCCATAATGAACTTTGTACTTGCGATGATGAATGGCGTGATGGGTTGAATCAATCACCCATTTTCTTAACCAGTGGTAAGAAGATGAAGCAGGGAGCGGCTCGAATCCTAGATGATGAACTAGAGAGGCGATCGTCATGGTCATAAGTACGGCAACTAGCGTTATCAAATGCAGTGGAATGATGAAAACAACACCCACCAGAAAGATTGCCTGAACGATCGCGTCTAGTAAATCAAAGGCAAAGGAAGTCCACGGGGTTGGATCGCCAGATTGATGATGCCCGTGGTGCAACCTTTTAAACAGTCGGGGATGGTGCAGCGCTCGGTGAGTAAAGTAGAAATATGCGTCCTGAAGCAGGATGACAGCAGCAAAACTAACTGCCCCGTACCAGACCTGACCTGGTTCGAGGTCAACATAGATTAGCGTTGTGCCTGTATTAAACAGAAATAGAATGATTGCTGCTGAGAGTGCAAAAACGATAACCGAGACAATGGTTAGTTCAATGTCTCTGCGAATGCCTTGCTGTGTGGGTGGCAATCGATGTAATTTGCGAGTTTCCAGCATTTGTTCTAAAGCGGAGTACAAGAGCCAGTAAAGGCTTCCCACGACAAGAAAGTAGCCAGCCAGCATCAGCCCGAAAAAGACGAAGCTATAGTACCAAAATGAGTGCTGCATCGATCTAGAGTGTCCTTCAGGTTTAATTGAGCAAAACATTGCTATGCTGCTCTACTGATTCAGTGGGTATTTCTAGACATCGTTTATGCGACGAGCAGTTTCCCATGAACGCCGTTGAGTCGTTGAACATGACCTTGAGAAAAGTCATCGTGCCTTTCCGATCGATGAATCGGCGCTCAAAGTGATCTACTTGGCAATGCACAACGTTGCAAAGAAGTGGACGCTGCCCATTCCGAATTGGAAGCCTGCTTTGAATCGATTTGCCATTAAACGCCTCCTGCCCCTCATACCCCGTGAATATTGAGCTTGCACAGGCTTTATGATTCACGCAAGAAGTCTAATTTTCAAATGCTAGAGATTTCTTGGTTCTCACGTGGATCGGGTTGTGTCACTCTGACAATTTCCTCGAAGCAGTAGTTGTTGACAAGATTGCACAGTGTTTCTGATAACGAAGCGTAAGAGTCAGGAATCTGCTGAATTAGATCGAGAACTTGTTTTGCATTAACCCGCGTTGCAGCTTCGTGTAGTTCAGTGATCCAGTCGATCGACATTTCCGATAGTTCTGACACGTTCAAATCAGCAGTCCGTTTTTCAACCGAAGATAACACCATTTCAGCTTGATTGCTCGGTTTTGCTGCGTAACAATAGCGCACCCCTAAATACTCAGCCATCTTATCAAAAATCACATCCGCACGTACAGGTTTCCGCACAAAGTCATCACAGCCAGCAGACAGAGCCGTAACCCGGTCTTCCTCGAAGGCACTTCCAGTGAGAGCAATGACGATCGGGGCTGGATGATACGCAGCTTTGATTTGTCGAGTCGCTTCGTACCCGTTCAGAACAGGCATTCGCATATCCATCCAAATCAAGTCAGGCATCCAGCTTTTGAGCAGGTCGATCGCGGCTTGTCCATCGTTCGTCGATCGCACATCAAACCCGATCGGTGTGAGCAATTCTAGTAAGAATTGCCGATTTTCTGCTTTGTCTTCAGCAACTAGGATTCGATAAGTGCGCTGTCCCGGTTCTAAGCCAATCACTTCGCGTGGTGGGAGTTGCATCGGCACAGTTTCGGGTTTAACTGCACGAGTTTGAATGTCGAAAGTAAAAACAGATCCTTTGCCGAATTCGCTTTTAACGGTTAGCTCTCCGCCCATCATTTGCACAAATTTCTGACTGATGGGTAAGCCGAGTCCTGTTCCTTGCTGAGATTTAAGTCCAGCTTCGGTTTGCACAAATGGCTTAAACAAGCGATCTCGATCGCTTGGAGAAATACCTGGTCCAGTATCTTCAACACTGAATATCAGACGCAAATCAGCATCATTTGCTGTGCTGACCCGCAGGATCACACCGCCGGATTGAGTGAACTTAATCGCATTCCCGATAAGATTTAACAGAACTTGGCGCAGCTTACTTTCGTCGGTGTGAATGTATCGAGGGACTTTGTTCGATCGCTCCAGCGTCAATCGCAATCCTTTCAACTGCGCTTTGAGTTGAAACATTTGCTCAGATCGATCGAGCAAACTAAAGAGATCGACAGTTGATTCATTCAGTGTGATTCGACCTGCTTCAATTTTGGACATCTCTAAGACATCGTTAATCAGCGCTAGTAAATCTTCACCGCTGCGGTTGATGGTATTAAGATACTGTTGCTGACGGGGGCTGAGTCCGGTTTCAGAACTAGGTGAAATCGCTTGATGACGAGCGAGCAACTGAGTAAAGCCGAGAATCACATTGAGCGGCGTGCGGAGTTCATGGCTCATGTTTGAGAGAAATTGGCTCTTGGCAAGGTTCGCAGCATCAGCGGCTTCTTTGGCTCGCTCTAATTGAGCATTCTTGATCCCCAGTTCTGTTGTCCGTTGAGCCACCCGCTCTTCGAGTTCTTCATTGGTGCGCTCTAGCTTAGAAAACGATTCGCGCAACTGCGCCGCCATTTGATTGAACGACTGTCCCAACTGATTTAATTCAGTCGTGCTATTGATCGAAACCGTTTGATCTAAGTTGCCTTGAGAAATCGCTTTTGCAGCACTGCCTAATCGCAGAATCGGTTTAGTAATCCAGCGTGCTGTGAAAATGCCTAAAAGCGTTGCTAGTCCAAAGGCTGCAATGCAAAGCAAAATTGTAGTGCGAGTGTTGGCTTGGATTTGGTCCATAAAGTCCGCTTCAGGAACGACTACCACAATCAGCCAATCTAAGCCTTGTTCGGTTCTAAGCGGCGCGACTTGTAAAAATTGGCGTTGACCGTTCGCTTCAAAATCGAGTTGTTGTCGATCGACAATTTGAGTTAAACCGCCAAAACGCTGTAATAGATGCTGTGTGGTGAGTCGCGTTCGGGGATCTGAACTATCAATTGCCTTGACTCGATTCGATTTCTGGCTAATTTTTGGTGCAGTTGGATTTTCAACGACATACGGCTGCTGATTGGCAGAATTTGCTACAAGTAATCCAGTCTGACGTTCAATAATAAAGGTTTCACCTGATCGCCCAATTTTCATGCTTTTGAGAAACTTGCTAATGCGCTCCAAGGAGAAATCAACAGCAGCGACACCGACGAGCGTTTGTCGATCGTCATAAATCGGTAAGCTGGCATTTAGCACATAGTTCGGAGCCGCGAACAGTTTGTAAATTTCGCCCCAGTTTGCTTTACCTTTCTGAACAGCCGTCTTGTACCAAGGTCGAATTCGAGCATTAAAGTTAGGTTTCGCTTTTAAGAGCTTGGTACGGTTGAGATTTCGGTCAACGGCATAAAACCGAACTTCGTGCCCGGTTTCATCTCCCGAAACTTTTACCTGAAGCGTGCCATCATCTCCCCGCTCTGCTCCAATGTGTGAGCCGTCCTGCTCAGTTCCGACATAGATTGCTCTGACCGACTCAAAGATCTGAATTTGGTTCAAGAAATGTCGTTCTAACTGAGAAAAGTCTTGCAGATTTAGCTCATTGAGGCGAATTGCGTCTGCGTTGACACGATTGATTTGGTGAGGGGTCGTGACATAAGTTTCCAAGTATTGCTCAATGCGAGCAGTAATCTCACCTCGAAGCTGGCTAGCAACATCATTGACGGCTTGTTGACCATTCCGAACAGAAAGCCATCCGGTCAGTCCGACTGCTAAAGAAATTTGCAGAACAAACGGAACAACTAACACCGGATGTAAAGATAAACGTTTTGTAAATTTTGCAGCTCGATCGGAGAAAGCTTTCATTGCCAAACCCTTTGAAACGTGGATTAGATGGGTAGAAGCGTACCGAAAATTGTAGTTAAATCCTGCTCATGCTATCGGTGATTAGCATAAAAGAAAATGCCCCGACCGGGTGACAAAACTCCTCAAACCTTAACACTATCAAACCGACGCTTGAAAGCTGAAAAGTGTTAGAGTTGAAACAAGTCGAGCTACGTCAGTTCCTCTCTACACCTTGACGTAAACATTTCTATGAAAGGTGACATTCTGATTGTTGACGACACTTTGGACAATCTTCGATTGTTATCCGCAATGCTAGCTGAACAAGGCTATGAAGTTCGCAGTGTCGTAAATGGTTCAACCGCACTGATGGGAATTCAGGCACAACCGCCTGATCTCGTGCTGCTCGATATCACCATGCCCGGAATGGATGGGTATGAAGTGTGTCAGCGGCTCCGAGAGAATTCTGAGACTCAAGAGATTCCAGTCATTTTTATTAGCGCTCTGAATGAAGCGATCGACAAAATTCGCGCCTTTGCGGTCGGAGGAGCCGATTTTATTACCAAGCCGTTTCAGGTCGAGGAAGTGCTGGTGCGAGTCGAACACCAACTGAAACTCTGTCGGCTGAATCAACAGCTTCAAGAGCAAAATCGTCGCCTCCAGACCACAGAAGAAGACCTGCGCCGCGCTCTCGGACAAGAACGCGCCCTGAATCAACGAATCGAGGAAATGGCGGCAGTCGAAGAGCGCAACCGCATCGCCCGTGATATTCATGATTCTCTGGGACATTTGCTCGTGGCGCTGAATGTTCAGCTTGAAACCGGACTGACGCTTTGGACAGTTGATCTCGATCGCGCATATAGCTTTTTAACTGAAGCAAAACAGTTGGGATCACAAGCCCTGCAAGCTGTCCGTCAATCGGTTTCAAACATTCGATCCGACCCGCTGCAAGGACAGTTATTAGAAAGCGCGATCGTCAAACTGACCGATGAGTTTTACCTCACAGCAGGCATCTTACCCGATTGTTCGATCGATTTGTCTCACCCACTTTCTAAGGCTGTGAATCATGTCGCCTATCGGATTGTGCAAGAAAGCTTAACCAATATTTGTAAATATGCAGATGCCACGATTGTTCAGATTCGCTTGCAGACGACATCAAATGGACTTTCTCTAGTGGTAAAAGATAACGGTAAAGGATTCTATCCGAGTGAACCTTCTGTCGGTTACGGACTACGAGGAATGCAAGAACGAACAGCGGCAGTTGGTGGACAGCTCAATATTGATAGTTCACCTGGAAATGGTTGCTGTATCTGTGCAGAATTGCCAAACGTGGAGATAGGGCGATGATTCGAGTGATGCTAGTCGAAGATCAAGAGATTGTGCGTCGAGGCTTAAGAACGCTCTTAGAAATGAAGCCAGATTTGAAAATTGTGGCTGAAGCGGAAAATGGACAACGTGCGATCGAACAATTCCAAGCATTACAGCCAGACTGTCCGGATGTGGTAGTAATGGACATCCGGATGCCTGTGATGGATGGTGTACAAGCGACTCAGCATCTCTGCCAGCGGTTTCCAGACGTGAAGATTTTAATTTTGACTACGTTCAATGATACGAACTATGTATCTGAAGCACTCCGATTTGGAGCGAAAGGATATTTACTCAAGGATACCCCTGCGGAGGAACTGGCGAAGGCGATTCGATCGATTAAGCAAGGATATACGCAGTTCGGTCCGGGCATTTTTGAGAAAGTCATTGTTCAAACTCATGAGGCTCCAAAGACTGCCCCCTCTGAGATCGAGGAACTCACTGATCGAGAGCGCGATGTCCTGCGATTAGTTGCAGTCGGGGCAAGCAATCGAGAAATTGCTCAAACGCTGCATCTTTCTGAAGGAACGGTGAGAAACCATATTTCGCATATTTTGGATCGATTGAAGGTTCGCGATCGTACTCAAGCCGCACTTGTTGCGAATACTTACCCAGTTTGGCTGAAATCAAAGCAATGACAAATGTAATAGAGCAGACGTGACATTCATTCGATGCGATCGCATTGATCTTTTAGATAAATTCAAGCTGAACTACTAGATAAATTCAAGCTGAACTACGGTGTGTTTTAAAGCCTTCTGACTGCGTTGCTCACCCGCCCCGGAATGGAATTCGGGGCTAACCGTGCGAAGTCCGTTGAAACGGACTAAAGATGCTGAACTTGGCTTTTAGTCCCCTTCAGTGGACTTCGCACGGTTAGCCCCGAATTCTATTCCGGGGCGGGAGTGAATGAAGCGAGGAGTTTTTAAAGCACACCCTAGTTGCACTGAGTTTCATCTAATATCTTAGTATTCGGAGGTATCAATGCAATCTCTTGAATCTCGTCGAATTCGCGTCTTGCTGGTGGATGATCAAAGCTTGATTCGGCAAGGACTCAAAGCAATGCTAGAACTAGAGCCTGATTTAGAAATTGTCGGCGATGCAGAAAATGGTAAAGCTGCCTTAGAACTGGTTGCACAACTTCACCCAGATATCGTTTTGATGGATATCCGAATGCCAGAAATGAGCGGACAAACAGCGACTCAGTTGATTACTCAGAATTTTCCTGCTGTGAAAGTTCTCATTCTTAGTACCTTCGATGATGATACTTATGTTGCAGGAGCCATGCAGGCAGGCGCAAGAGGGTACTTGCTCAAAGATATGCCATCACGAGAACTCGCAGTCGCAATTCGCTTTGTGCATCAGGGCTATACGCAGTTTGGTCCAGGATTGTTTAATAAGTTGTCCATTGCAACATCCAATGAAGATCGTCCAGAAGCGGCTCCAATCATTTCCACACTGACACCACGAGAACAAGAAGTATTACGACTCATCGGACAGGGTGCAACAAATCGGGAAATTGCCCAACAACTCTACATCACAGAAGGTACGGTTAAAACGCACGTCACCAGTATTCTCAATCGGCTGAGCCTGCGAAATCGATCGCAAATTGCAATTTACGCGAACTCTGTTTTTCGCCCAAAAGATTCAAACAATCCGACCGAAGTAGAGTCCGATCAATAGACTTCTTGCATGAATGCCTGGGCAAATAGAATTTGCGGCTAAACAAACTCTGAGTAGGTGACGGATATTGAAATAGAAATTCAAACAGAAGCTTTACATCAATGTCAGAAGGAACACTATTCGTTAGATCAGGCTGCGATTTCTGCAAAGTTTCGGAACTGTAAGATTTTTAACTCATTTGCGTTTTAGAATGATCGCGCTTTTGTAACATTCCAAAAAATTTTAGAAATTGGCAGAATTGATCGCCTCGATTTACGAATACTCTTCAGACAGGATTGTTTGTACCGTTTGCCCCCATGACCCTAGACGAACAACTGAAACAACTGGCGATAGAGGCTCAATGCCATTTAGCCAAAACGCCAGAACGTCAGCGATCGCTCTCTCGATTGATTAGCATCATCTGTCAATCGAACAAACTAGTTCGCCCGTTCCAGGGGCAATTTCAAGGAGTGTATGAGGAAATTTATGCAGAAGCTCAACAGCGATTGTTTCTTTATCTGTGCAAGGAAATCGATCGATACAATCCAGAATTAGAGGTGATGCAGTGGGCGAATTTTTTGATGAAGAAACGATTCTTTATCGAAGCGAGTCGCGATCTGCTGCCGACGATTCCGAAAGGAGTCGATCGATCGCGCATCAAGCGATCGCCCTTAGAAGTGCTAGAAAAACAAACTCCGATCGCATCACAAGTTAATGCTTCTCTCACTGAAGAAATCATTCAATGTATTCAGGAGGATCACGATCGATTATTTCAAACCACGCATATCGAACATAAGCCCGCTGCTAATTTTCAGTACATCGCACTACAGTTCTTAGCGGGTTATTCCTGGAAAGAGATTTCAGAAGAACTTGATGTTAAAGTCGTGACGCTGAGTTCTTTTTATGGTCGTTGTTTAACAAAATTCGCTCCTAAGTTCAAAGCCTATCTTTCTCAATAGCTGCAAGTCCAATGAACTCGCTTCCTCTGATCATGATAAACCCTCTAGATCATCGACTTCCGTTCACGATTCCAATGACTGCTCTCAACCATCAGGTCGCGGAAAAGTTTTATCAGCATCACTCTGATCCTGATAAAGCAAAACAGGTGTATCTCAATACTTTGAGTGTTCAAGCAGTTCACTTCTACCTCACCTGTTTGGATATCAAGACAGACTTGGAAAACAGTCAAAGCTGGAATCCACTTCTACAAGTCTTAACGAATACCGCAGACCTGCGGATTGAAGGATTTGGATCTGTGGAATGTTGCTTAGTTCTAAACGACGAAAAATCTTGCTTGATTCCTTCGCAAGCGAGTGAACGGATTGCTTATATTGCAGTGCGGTTGAACTCAGATTTAACTGAAGCAGAACTACTAGGATTTGTGTTCTCAGTAGAAACAGAGACATTGTTTCTAGAGAAACTACAGTCGATCGATGAACTTCCTAACTACTTATATCAGCTTGCTACGACTCATCCAATCACCCGTTTGAGCGATTGGTTTCACACTGTCACAGAATCAGGCTGGAAAACGCTCGAAATGCTGATTGGTGACTGGCAAGAAAGCGCTGCCTTGAGTTTCCGCAGTCCGGTTTTTAATGCTCTGGAACTTCCGATAACCGGAGTAAGACGTGGTAAGCTTTTGACATTAGGAGATGCGCCCGAAGAACAAGTTTTATTGTTAATCGAAGTGACACCGAGAACACGATCGGAGTATCAGATTAACTTAGAACTCTGCCCGATTGGAAAGGAGCGGTACTTACCGCGATCGCTGCATGTTTCAGTGTTAGACGAAGTGGGAAAAACGGTGTTGCAAGCCGAGAGCAACGAGAGTGAAGGGCTAGAGTTTCAGTTTAGCGGTGAGCGCAAAGAGCGATTTGGCATCAGGATTCGTCTACTAGGGTGCATCATTCTTGAAGCGTTTGAGATTTGAAGGACTGTGAATTGCGACCGTATACATAGAGCGATAGTTTGCATACGATGGATAAATTGGTCGTTTTGGAGCTAGAAGGGGATTTTGAACTTGCGGGCTTTCGTGCCACGCTAGAAATTCGTGTGGAACAACAATTGATTCTGAAGGTCAAAGGTAGTTTACCTGCGGCTCCAGAAGTCGCAAGCCAGATTCAACGGCATTGGTATCAGAACTATCGATCGCTGGGTGTGCCTGCTCGAATTAAAGGGCAAAAAATCGTTCATAAAGGTTCGCTCAATCGTCGGATTGTGGAGTGTCGCGAATCGGCTGAAGTGCTGCTTGATCGCTTTCGAGTTTGGCTGAATTCTGAATCATTTCAGTTAATCGATCGTCGTCTGCGAGAAAGCTTTGATCGCGATGATTCGATTCGGTTTTTGCTTCGCACTGATGACTTAAATTTACAGAAATTACCTTGGCATGAATGGGACTTTTTTGAACGCTATCCAAAAGCTGAAATTGCTTTGAGCGCACCGGAATATGAGGCAATTTCTGATCGTCCGGTGATCCAGAAGAATAAAGTGCGAGTATTAGCAATTTTAGGGAACAGTCGCGGCATCCAACTCGAACACGATCGCGCAATTCTCGAACAGTTACCTAATGCAGACATTGAATTTTTAGTAGAACCAGAGCGGCAACAGTTTAGTGAACGACTTTGGCAAGAAGCTTGGGATATTTTATTTTTTGCTGGACATAGCGAGACTGAAGGAGAAACGGGACGGCTTTACATCAATCAAACTGACAGCTTAACCCTTTCTCAACTCAAATATGGATTACGCAAGGCAATCGATCGAGGATTGCAGCTTGCAATTTTTAATTCTTGTGATGGGTTAGGACTCGTACAAGAACTTCAGCAATTACGAATCCCTCAGTTGATTGTGATGCGGGAGCCGATTACCGATCAAGTCGCAGCAGTTTTTCTAAAGTACTTTTTAGAAGTATTTTCGAGCGGTGAATCACTTTATCTTGCGACTCGACAAGCAAGAGAGCGGCTCCAGGGATTAGAGCATCAATTCCCTTGCGCGAGTTGGCTTCCGATCATTTATCAAGATCCATTGGTCACGCCTCCAAACTGGCTCACGCTCCAAGGTCGGTCTACTCCACGCCGTTCTCCACGGACTTCTTCGCGTCGCTGGCGGTCGTTGAGGGTGCTGTGGGTGAGTGTTGCTGCAACCTTGATGATCATGGGAATTCGATCGACAGGAGCACTCCAATCGGTTGAACTTTCGGCTTACGATGCGTTGATGCGATCGCGTCCCACAGAAGCGATCGATTCTCGAATTCTCGTGGTCGAAGTGACACAAGCAGATGTAAATCAGTTCGGCGGATATCCACTCTCAGATGCCGTTTTGGTCAAGGCGATCGCAGCACTCGAACCCCTACAACCCAGTGCGATCGCGATTGATATGCACCGCGCTCAACCGAGAGGCGAAGGGCGCAGCGCTTTGATTGCTCAATTCCAACAAAACGCAAATCTGCTGACGGTTTGCGCGTTTGCTCAATCTGACCAGAACTATGCTGCTCCGCCTGAATTTTCCACCGATCAGAAACTTGAGCAATTAGGATTTAGTAACTTAGTTCTAGATACCGTGAATCGATCGCAATCGGATACACTTCGTACTGATGTGCAATCAGAACAACAATCCAGCAAACAAACCGTTCGTCGTCAGCTTTTATCGTATGATCCCAACATTGCACTAACGCGATCGACGTGTACAACGCCCTACAGCCTGAGTTTTCAGTTAGCCTATCGATTTTTACAAAAGTCAGGCATCCAGCCGATCCAGGTTACTGCTGACCAACGATGGCAGTTTGGCTCGACAATCTTCAATCCGCTACCGACTCGATTTGGGGCTTATCAAACCCTTGAGCGTGCAAATCAAACGATGCTGAACTATCGAACGGCTCCACCCGGACAACAGATTCCGCTGCAAAAAGTCTTGAATCGGCAAGTCACAGCGGAGATGGTTCGCGATCGTATTGTTTTCATCGGCTATACGGCTCCGGTTGCGAGAGATACTTTTGCAACCCCTTACGGTGAAATGGCAGGCGTTTGGATTCATGCTCACTCCGTGAGTCAACTGCTCAGTTCAGTATTAAATCAACGATCGTCGATTTGGGGTTTACCACAGTGGCAGCACTTCCAATGGGGCGATACACTTTGGGTGCTGATTTGGTCAGGGATCACCGCAATGATTGTTACTATTGCGCAATCGCGTCCGCTAATTTTGGGAATTGCGATCGCAGTGTTCTTTAGTTGCATCTATCAACTCTGCTTGTATGTGTTAAAAGTAGGGGGGTGGCTTCCGTTAGTTCCGACACTGATCACAATGCTGCTTACGGCGATCGGTGTTGTGTTTTATCTTAGAGTCGATCGCAGGTGAACGATGCGCTACTTCAAATGGATCGCTCCCCTAATTCTGATTGCTGCGACTGTCGATCGCGCAATTAGTCAACGTCCACCTGCTCCGCCGAGTGATCCGCCTCCGAATGGCACTCAACCAGGCGGCGGACTTGATCCCGCGACTCGTTCAGCTTGCACCTCGGAAAGTAATCGAATGCGAGCATTGATTCCCGTCAAAAATCCGGTCTTGACGACTACCAATCAGCCCACAATTTTCTTTTACATCCCCTTCGGATCGGATCAAATTCAATCCGGTGAATTCTCTCTTCTTGCGTATCCAAAAGAACAACAGCGATTGCATACTGTTCGCTTTACCTTGCCAAAAACTCCAGGTATCGTGAGTGTTACGCTGCCATCGCAACCGGAAATTGAACCAGGCAAATACTATCACTGGTATTTTCAGCTTTATTGTCGCAATGGCAGCGGTAGACAGCCTGATTTAACCCTACATGGATTTATTCAGCGAACCGGACTCACTCCAGAGCGGCAGCGTCAAATCAATGCTGCGACTTCAGACATTTGGTATGATGCGATCGCACAAGTTGCAGGTCAATTGCAAACATCGCCGCAGAATCCACAACTGAGAACTCAGTGGCGTACTTTGCTACAAACAATTGATGCTGAGCATCTTGCTCAAGAGCCTTTACTAGGTTCAGTGATTGTTCTCAAGGACAAAACCGAACACGCGAAACCTGTAACGAAATAATTCAATCTTGGCGCGATCGCAAAATTTCGGGTTGCTGTTGCCGAATGACTCATGAGGTGTAGCAAGCTGCTCATGAATCAACATTCTGTTCATTTCAGCTAGGACATTGCTTTATGAAGTCTCAATCGTTGACAGCTTCCATTGTTTACCCAAGAGAGCCGCAATCGATGACAAGCACAGAATTTCCGATGATTCGTTTATTGCTGGTAGATGCCCAGAGTCTGATTCGTCGAGGACTCAGGGCAATGTTAGAACTAGAACCAGATTTTCAAGTGGTTGGGGATGTGGAGAATGGCAGAATTGCGCTGGAACTTGTAGCAGAACTCCAGCCTGATGTGGTTTTAATGGATACCCGAATGCCAGAAATGGATGGACGAGTAGCAACCCAGTTGATGACTCAGAATTTTCCCAATGTCAAAGTTCTAGTCCTGAGTACTTATGATGATGATGCTTATATCGCAGCAACAATGAGAGCCGGAGCGCGAGGCTATCTGCTAAAAGATATGTCAGCAAAAGAATTAGCCGATGCGATTCGAGTGGTGCATCAAGGATATACTCAATTCGCTCCGGGTATCTTTGATAAATTGTCGATCGCTGCTCCGGTGACTTCAGTCAACGAACTTACCCGAACAAATCTTTCAGGATTGACCGCACGAGAACAAGACGTATTGTGCTTGATTGGAATCGGTGCTACGAATCGCGAGATTGCACAAAAACTGTACATTACTGAGGGCACTGTGAAAAGCCATGTTACGAGTATCCTCAATCGGCTGAATTTGCGAAATCGATCGCAGCTTGCGATCTATGCAAATTCGATGTTTAGAGGTGATCAGACAACTGAGGTTCGATCTGTACCTCGGCTTGAAGCTAGACAATCAGCGAAATAAAAACGGTTTTTTGTTAAATCTGTTCACAATGTTCTAAAGCTCAATTGAAACAATGAATTTCAGAAAAGACTCAATGATTTTGCAGCATAATTCGTAACATTGCGGGCTTGACTTCTGCGATCGAAGTTTTCAAGATTGCTAGTTAAAGAATTCCGCATTGCCTATGAACCGAATTCCACGATCGCTTGGAAGGTTAGGAGGTCTGCTCTTTTGTCTGATTGCTACCGATGCAGTCAACGCCCAGATTGTGCCAGATAGCACGTTGCCTGTAAATTCCCGCGTGGAAGCAGGCTGTACAACTTGCACGATCGAGGGTGGAACGATTCGAGATAATAATTTATTTCACAGCTTTCGTGAATTTTCAGTTCCCACAGGTGGAACCGCATCGTTTAACAATGCGATCGAAGTTCAAAACATTTTTACACGGGTCACAGGAGGAACGATTTCTAACATTGATGGACTGATTCAAACAAATGGCACAGCGAATCTATTTTTGCTCAATCCGAATGGGATGATTTTTGGTGCGAATGCTCGGTTAGATCTGGGCGGTTCATTTGTTGTTAGCACTGTCGATCGCATTGTATTCGACAATGGATTCGCCTTCTCTGCCACTGATCCCCAAGCTCCACCGCTTCTTACAATCAGTGCGCCAATCGGACTGCAATCTGGCAACAATCCAGGAAGCATTCTTGTGCAAGGTCGCCTTGAGGTTAAGCCCGAACAAACTCTTGCACTGGTCGGCGATGGAGTCGCACTAGAGAGGGGTAAGTTAATCGCAGAAGCAGGACACGTTGAGCTAGGAAGTATTGCATCAGAGAGTGATGTATCGATCGATTCCAGCTTGAAACTGAACTATCAAGCAGTTCAACAGTTCCAAGATATTCAACTCGTTCAAGCGGCGCGGGTCGATACGAGCGGCAGCGGTGGCGGTAGTATCCAAGTTCAAGGTCGGCGGATTCATCTGACAGAAGGATCTCAAATGGCAACCATCACAGAAGGGACGCAAGCGGGAAAAGATTTGATTGTTCGTGCATCAGAGCTAGTCGAAGTGAGTGGCGTGAATCCGGAGGATATGACTGATTCTAGTGCGATCGCGGCTGAAGCGAGTCGAGGTTCAACAGGCAAGGGGGGCAACTTGACGATCGAAACCGAAACGCTACGAGTCACAGATGGTGGACGAGTCTCAGCTAGAACCTTCGGCGCGGGCGATGGGGGTGATTTAACTGTCCGGACACGATCGATGGAAGTCACTGGCTTTGCGTCCCAAACGAATGCTTCTAGCACCTTGGCGGCTGAAGCGAGACAGAGTTCAACTGGAAACGCAGGCAACTTGACGATCGACACTCAAACCTTACGGGTTGCAGAGAATGGATTTGTTTCAACTAGAACTTTCGGAACGGGAAACGGCGGCAATTTAACTATCCGGGCACAAGCGATCGACATCACTGACTTTTATGCACCGGACGAAAGTCCGAGTTTTATCTCTGCTGAAGCGCGACCTCGTTCAAGCGGAAATGCAGGCAACTTGACCATTGATACTAAAACCTTGCGGATATTAAATGGTGGATTGCTCTCTGCGAACACGGTTGGAGCCGGGAATGGTGGCGATTTAACGGTTCGGGCACAAGCGATCGACATTATCGGCTTCGATCCGATCAGTGGCTTTTCAAGTTCGTTTGGTGCTCAAGCCAATACTAATGCAACCGGGAATGCAGGCAATATCACGATCGAGACTGGAACATTGCGCGTCTTGAATGGCGGACGGATTGCAACTCGAACGTTTGGCACCGGGACAAGCGGCGATGTGACGATACGGGCACGATCAGTAGAGATTGCTGGCTTCAATTCAATCACAGATCTACCTAGTTTCGTTGCCACTGAAGCAGGCTCAGAGTCGAGCGGCAATGCAGGCGGAATTGTCTTGAATGTCGATCGCCTACGACTTGCCGATCGAGGGTTAATCACAGCGACCAGTGGTGGAACAGCGATCGGAAGAACAGCCAGTGCTGGAAATATTGAGATTCAAGCCAACTCTGAGATTCACTTGACCGATGATGCTCGAATTCGCTCAAATACCAATGCTGGACGCGGAAACATTACACTCACTACTCCGCTGTTAGTTCTGCGGCGAGAGAGTAAAATTACAACGAATGCGAGTGAGAATGCGAGCGGCGGCAACATTACTTTCAACGGTGGTTTAATTGTTACAGTTCCAAATGAGAATAGTGATATTACTGCGAATGCGATCGTAGGGAGTGGCGGTCGAGTCGATATCACCGCACAAGGTCTCTTTGGCGTTGAATTTCGTCCGCGTTTAACTGCTCTGAGTGATATCACTGCAAGTTCTGATTTTGGCATTGCAGGAAATATTGCGATCGCAACTCCTGATGTGGATCTCAATCGAGGATTAGTAGAACTTCCAACCGATATCATTGATGCGTCTCGATTCGTTGCGATCGATTGTTCTTCAGAAGGAACATCTCAAGCAAATCGAAGTGAATTCTATCAGACGGGACGGGGCGGAGTTGCTCCTCTACCGACTGATCCGAACAGTAGCAATGATATTTTGGAGGATTTGCAGCTTCCGCGATCGTGGCTTGCCGAACTCAATGCACCGATTGTCGAAGCTCAAGGATGGCAACGAAACGATCAAGGAGAAATTGTCCTCGTTGCTCCTCAAGTCGATCGCTGGCACTGTGGACGGAGGTGAGACAATGTTGCGATGGTTAATTATTTTTCTAGCAAGTTTGATGATTGCAATCTCAGTTCCTCAACTTGCTAATTCTTCTCAGTTGTTGATTCAGCAAGGAATTACACAATACGATCGCGAGAATTTTTCTGAGGCAATACAACTTTGGAAACAAGCAAATCAGAATTTTGCAAATCAAAAAAATGTTCTAGGACAAGCACTCACGCTAAATAATTTATCACTCGCTTATCAACAACTCGGACAGTTACAGCTTGCAGAACAAAGCTTAAATCAAAGCTTTCACCTTCTCGCTCAAGTTAGTTCTTCGCCAGAGCAGTCTGAAGTTTACGCAAAAGCCTTAAATGCTCAAGGAAAGCTCTATTGGTTGCATAGCCAATTAGAACTCGCTTTAACGGCTTGGCAAAAATCGGCTCAGGGGTATGCTCAAGCTAACAATTCTAGAGGAGTTGCGATCGCTCAACTCAATCAAGCAAAAGCGCTTCAAGCTTTGGGATTTAGTCGGCAAGCTGAGAGCTTACTACAGCAAATTTATCAGCAGATTCAATCTCAGGCTGATATCGAATTGAAAGCGACAGTGCTGCGGGATTTAGGTAGCGTTTTACGTCAGGTTGGTAATTTGAATCGTTCGGGCGATCGCTTACAAGAAAGCTTGAAGCTTGCTAAGAAACCTGCAAAAATTAGCTCGATTTACTTGGAGTTAGGCAATACTGAACGTGCTATTGCAGAACGTTTACAGGCATTAGGACGCTCTGAAGCGCGATCGCATTTACGAACCGCTTTGAATTACTATGAACAATCGATTAGTTTAGATCATTCTCTATCGGCGCAACTCAATCGATTCGCGTTGCTCGTTGAAACAGCACAATCAGACAAAGCGATCGTTCAATTACCGAAACTGCGACAAGCGATCGGGCAATTACCGCCAAGTCGAATTACGGTTTATGCTGCCATTCATCTATCTGAAAACTGGATGCGTTTAGCAAAGTCAAATTCGATTGAAATTGCACAATTTCTCAGTTCTGCTATCAAACAAGCACAACAGTTAAACGACAGTCGAGCCGAATCTTACGCACTCGGACAACTGGGAAATCTTTACGAACAAGCGCATCAATGGGCAGAAGCCCGATCGCTGACTGAGAAAGCATTACTCAAATTAGAACCAATTCGAGCACCTGAAATTCGCTATCGTTGGGAATGGCAGCTCGGACGACTCGCACAGTATCAAAACGATCGCAAAGTTGCTACCTCTGCTTATGAAACTGCGATCGCGTCTCTACAATCGATTCGCAACGATCTATTAAGAATCAATCCTGATGTCCAATTTTCGTTTCGCGATAATGTTGAACCTGTATACCGAGAGTTTATTCAACTGCTGTTAACCTCAGAGCAACAACCGAGCCAGACCCAACTTCAAAAAGCAATACAAAGCGTTGATGCGCTTCAGATTGCAGAACTTGAAAACTATCTGGGGTGTACCTTAGGCAACATCAAGCGAGTCGATCAGATTTCGGATACAAATGCTCTGATTCTCTATCCGATTCTACTTCAAGCATCACAACCGTCTGAACGTCTGGCTGTGATTGCTCAATTTCCGCAAGCTTCCAATCAATTCGTGTATTATGAAACCACTCTCGCCAAAGGAACAGCAGAAACAACACTACAAGCATTACAAGAAAACCTAGCGATTCCAGGTCGAACACCAGAAGTTCTAACAAGCGCTAAAACTGTCTACGATTGGATGATTAAACCGTTAGAACCTCAACTTGCAGGAAGTTCAATCAATACGCTTGTTTTTGTGCTGGATGGTGCTTTACGCAATATTCCGATGTCTGTGCTTTATGATGGCAAGCAACACTTAATCGAGAAAGGATATGCAGTCGCGATCGCACCCCGTCTTCAAGTATTCACACCCAGATCCTCGCCGGAAGCTCTGGCAGTCACACTCGGCGGTGTTGGCATTCCTCAGACGATCGACGGAAAGAACTATCCACCGATTCTCAAGCTTCGAGAAGAACTCGATCGCATTGCTCAATCGGTCAAAACCAATCCACCGCTGATTAATGAAGCTTTCACCATTCCAAACATTCGCAAACAGCTTCAAAACAGCAATTTTTCTGCAATTCACTGGAAAACTCACGGCACGTTTAGTTCTGACCCAACAGAAACTTATATGGTTGCCTACAAAGAACGCATTGCTACCCAAACCTTGCATGATCTCGTACAGATTAGCAGTCGATCGGGATCTCGCCCTCTAGAACTGCTAGTTTTGAGTGCTTGTGAAACCGCTCGTGGCGACAGTCGCGCAGTTTTGGGATTAGCAGGACTGGCAGCAAGAACCGGAACCCGCAGTGTTTTATCAACGCTTTGGACAGCACAAGACGCACCGAACACCGAATTTATGGCGCAGTTTTATCGATCGCTCTCTCAACCCGGAACAACCAAAGCCGAAGCCGTTCGACAAGCGCAACTCAATTTGATTCAAAAAACGGGCTACACGACTCCTCATATTTGGAGCAACTATGTTTTAATTGGAAATTGGCTGTAAGATTGGTGTTTAGAAACATTGAGATTTGAGCAATTTGCTTGAGAAAATAGCCATCATAGAGGAATCCGCTGTAGAGAACGAAAGCAATGCTTACAGCTCAATAATTTAGACAATGGAGGCGATCGCGATGAAAGTTTCTCGCCGCTTATTTTTATCTTTCATGTTACTCTCCGCTTGCACCGCAAAATCAGGAGCCAATTCGAGCAGCGGATCGCTTTCAGTTGGAGTCGTAAGCTATGAAGAAGGTAGCAAAACGCTCGAACAATACGATCGCTTCAAACGCTATCTCAGCGAAAAAATGCAGGCTTTGATCGTGTTAGAACCTGCATTAAATGAAAATTTAGCAATCGATCGCCTGCAACATCGGGCTTGGTCGCTGGTTTTCGCACCCCCCGGTTTAGCTGCGATCGCAATTTCACAATATCAATATGTGCCATTATTTCCGCTGATCGGTGTACAAAATCGTCGATCGACGTTAGTCGTTCGGGAAGATAGCCCGATTCAGGAAATTAGTGCGATCACGGGTAAGACAGTCGCGATCGGGAATCCTGGCTCAGCCACCGGATTCTACTTTCCGCTGTTTAACTTGTACGGGCTAACTTTAGCTGAGCTAGTCTTTTCGGCAACTCCTAAAGCGGTGTTAGATACAGTCGCTCAAGGAAAAGCCGATGTGGGAGCGCTGTCACTCGAAGAGTTTGAGACTTATAAAAGCCACGTGACGCAAGCAAAGCTCCGAGTGTTATTCACGGATTCACATCAAGTTCCACCAGGAGCAATTTTAGTAAATTCGACGCTCGATCGCGCTGCTCAAGAGCGAGTTCGTCAGGTTCTCAGCGAAGCTTCTTCGGTCGTGGCTGAAGAAGCTGGATACATTACAAATGCTCCAGTTCCCGATTATCAATATATGATTTCTGTAGTTGAACGAGTGCGATCGATGTTTCCGGGAGATACTAAAGCAAGTATCGCATTGTTACAGCAAAAGCCTGTTCGATTGTTCAAGTAACTCTGTCTAGAATTGCTAGTTCGATGAATTCCTTCGCTCCGTTGTTTACTCGCCCCGAAATAGAATTCGCGGAAGAGCGGCGCAGGACTGTCAGCCTCGACTTTATGCGTCTTCAGCCCCCTTTAGTGGGCTTCGCACGATTAGCCCCGAATTCCATTCCGGGGCGAGGTCGAATCGAAGCGGAAAGACTTGTCGAACTGACTTAAATCAATAATTTTGAGCCTGAACCAACAATCTGTTTTGCGATCACATTGACTTCATGCGACCAAGGATGATCCGGATGTCGCAAGCAGAAAATATCACTACTTCCTAGCCGAAACATCTCTTCGCAGACTGGCAGAATTCCCGCAACCGTGGTGTTGTAAGCATTCTGTACTCGATAGCGCAACTCTTTAAAGTCTGCTGACGGTAACGCTTTATTGACCACGACAAACATCTTTGGTACTTCTAGCTTTCGAGCGACATCGACTGCGACCGCTGTTCCCTGATAATCCTGACTATCCGGGCGCAGAATAATCACAAGCACATCAGACATAATCACAGAGAGCAATGTTTCTTCATTGATGCCGGGATGCGTGTCGATGAACAAATAATCAAGCTTTAATCGATCGATTAAATTCCGCAGCCCATCATTGAGCAAGCGAGCATCATAGCCTTCTCGCAAAATTCGCGAAATTTCACCCGTTTTAATGCTAGAGGGAATGAGATGAATGCCTCCTGTTTTGCCAAATAGTCTTTGCTTCTGTCTCAAAACGGGGCTGACATCATAAGCCGCTTCTTCGATGCGACAACGCCCCCAGAGATAGTCATTCAGCGTATAGCTAATTCGATCTTCATCTAGCCCAAACAAAATATGAATTCCAGGCGATTGAATGTCAGTATCAATGATACCGACACGCTTACCCGATCGCGCAATAATCGTTGCAAGATTACTGGTTACATTCGATTTACCAGTTCCGCCACGGAAAGAATGGACAGAGATAATTTCAGACACAGGTCGTTCCTCGCAGTAAGGGATTTTAGGGATTTGAGTTTGTGATATCGCGCTTGCTTCTGAGTTCTTTTGCTTCTTGCTTTAACTGTTGAAACGTTTCGGATTCAGTGATTTCAGCCACTTGACGCGATCGCTTTGCCTCATCGATTTCAAGGCTCAATTTCTGTAATTGCTGCCTTAATTGTTGTTCACGGGCGTGAATTTCTCGAACCATGCCCTGAAAGACGCGCCCTAATTGTCCTAACTCGTCAGTACGTTTCGCGATCGGTGCTAATTTTTTGCGCTCAAACTCTTCTGCCTCTTCTCCGGTCATTTCGTCTGCGCTGATCTTTTGAGCGATCTGAGCTAACGGCTTGATCGGTTGAATTACATTTCGCTTCAGTAGATAGTTAATCAGCAAAATGACGATCGCAAAAATAGCAACGAAAATACCAATAAACAACACAGAAGCCTGACGTGCATTCTCCAAAACCTGGCTTGCAGGAACATAGATAATCTGAGTTCCGATCACTTTGTTGAGCGGCCAATTGAAGCCGTTTTCTGAACCATAGCTGGCAATATGACTTTTCGGAGCTACTTCAGGTGTACTATGACAGCGAAGACAAGCTGGATTTTTTAGAACAAACGGGCGAGCCGTATAGAATAGCTGCTCACCGAATGAATCCCGGAAATTTGACACTGATTTCAGCTTCGGATCTTTGCGAAAGCGATCGATAATTTCAGCTTCAAACGTATCCGCCTTATCTCGCAGATTCGTAGGATTGAGAAACGCATCCTTGTAGAAATAATCTTTGTACTCACTGTTCTTGCGGAGTGTCTCAAACACTTCTCTAGCAGAAAAGCTAGGAATCACTTCTGGCACAAACGTAGATTGGGTTTCAACGAGCGGCATTAACAGCGGTGCAACTCGCTCTCCGGTGTAGTACCGAACCGAGTTAATCATCTCTGAAATGAGTTGTCCACGATAAGTGATGTCTCCTTCGGCGCGTTTCTCAAGTGCACGAGAGAGCAGCAAGCCACTCACAACGATCGCACTCACAAATACAAGCGATAACAATAAAGTAAATTTGGTTGCCAGCTTAGAAGTTTTTAACATGGCTGTTCCCGGTTTTATCTACAAACGAGGCTGGAAACTGTGGCATTCTTCCACTCACGTTTATTCATAGCTTCGATTGCACTCAAACACCAGACTTGAATGTGATTTCATGACTTTTGTGAGAGCGATCGCACGTTATCTATAACGAAAGTCATAGTCTCCCTAGTTCATTCGCCTCACTCCGCGATCAAGACGTTTTTCAGATGTGCATTGAGAGGGTGAAAGCCTATTCTTGAGACATCAAGCGAGGAACACACCGCGAAATGAATCGGTAAGTCACTCGTTTGATGCAAACTAACTAAACAGGAGAAACAATCATGCCTGAACTGAACACACCGATGGAACTGTCTGCTGAAGAACTCGATGTTGTTGCTGGTGGGCTTTCGCTGGATGTCGTCAACAAATTTGCTGTTGAGCGGCAAGCAAACGCAACAGTTTTCGAGGTGAATGAAAAAGGTACTTCGTTCATCGATTTGAATGAAGTTGAGAACATCGACAACAATCTTGGCATCTCAAAGGATTCCTAATCCAAGCGATCGACCGTTCACGTTTCAATGTTCAATCCAAATTCACTGTACTTAAAACGGAGAAATCATCATGTCTGAACAAATCAAAATCAACCAAACGACCGAACTGTCCGCTGAAGAACTCGACAATGTTGCAGGTGGATTATTGCTGGATGTTGAGAATAGTTTCGATGTCAAGCGCGAAGCAAACGCAACCGCCTTTCAACAAAATGAGAAAGGCACTTCGTTCATCGATTTGAATGAAGTTGAAAAAATCGACAACGACCTCGACATCAGGAAGATTTCCTAGCTTCTAGTGCGAGACTTTCAATCCAAATTCATTGTACTTAAAACGGAGAAATCATCATGTCTGAACAAATCAAAATCAACCAAACGACCGAACTGTCCGTTGAAGAACTCGACAATGTTGCAGGTGGATTGTTGCTGGATGTTGAGAATAGTTTCGATGTCAAGCGCGAAGCAAACGCAACGCTTTTCGAGGTGAATGAGAAAGGCACTTCGTTCATCGACCTGAATGAAGTTGAAAAAATCGACAACGACCTCGACATCTCAAAGCAGTCTTGAGTTAGGCGAGAACCACAATGGCAAATTAAACCGAGCATTTCACTCGGTTTGATCAAGCCTACTGTTGGGGGGAGCCGCAATCGTTAGCTTAGCGCTGAGTGCGATCCCTCCGCCTTATCTTAACGCTGTCTCGTCATAAGGAGACAACTATGTCAGGCGACGAAATTACTCCGAACAATGATGCGATCGAGCTATCCGATGAGGAGTTAGATCAGATTGATGCAGGTTTGAGCTTTCAATTAGTGGGCGGCACATTTCATCGATCGCGCATCTCGGTTAATCGACCTAAATCGATCAGTAGAGCCTATCATCCGGCTGAATCCTCAGTTGAGGCAGAAACAATCGAATCTACTGGGTTTCAGCTTACCGTGATTGATGCCACCGCAGAAGATCTCAAGGTCTTGAGCGAATTGTTCGGCAATATCGATGCGATCGATGGTTCTGCCTAACTCAACAACAATCAGGAGAAAAAACAATGGAAAACGCAAAGAAAACCAAAGCACAAGAGCTATCCGCTCAGGAACTCGAAGCAGTTTCAGGGGGTGCTTACAAGCCCGACAATGGTTCATATTCTATGGACGGTGTGTACGAAACGGTAGCGGACGCAGTTTCAGAAAAGCTGAGCCATTCTGGGCTTCCTTACTATGGCGATAAGGAAAAGTCTACCTACACGGAAGAATACAGCAAAAAAACTTACAGCACACCGGAGTAAGTTGAGGCTGGACTTTCAGGGTGCTGCTTTACGAAAAGGACTGAAGATTGCAGTTGGGTCATTGTTACTCAACTGCTTTCCTTAACATCGTCTAAAGCACCGCTGAAACTGTTTCTGAGTTATGCCAATTTTTCCGCGTCTCACATCACAAGGACGTTAAGCTATGTCAGAAGTCCTACTTAAAGAACTCAGCAATAGTGATATTGACTGGATGCTCACAGCGGGTCGTCGAGAAGAAATTTCCGCAGGTACAACATTAATCCGTCAAGGAGAACCCGTTGATGCACTGTACATTCTGCTAGATGGTGAATTAATTGTGACGGTTACTCAAGCGGGTGACAATCCGTTAGGTCGTGCATTTGCCGTTTTAGAAGGTGGAGAACTTCCAGGGCGAGAAATTGCACGATTAGCAAATGGTGAACTTGCGGGAGAGGTTCCTTTTTTAGAATCTTACCTTTCATCGACGACCGTCAAAGCGTTGAGAAAATCATTGATTCTCATGATTCCACGTGCCCAATTAATGGCAAAACTACATGAAAATTTGAGTTTCGCGGCTCATTTTTATCGAGCGATCGCAGTTTTACTCGCGAATCGTCTTGATCAGTTAGTGCGCCAAATTGGTCATAGCACTGTGGTTCTTTGTCATCCTCAGATCCGAGAAGTATTGTTTATTTTCGCTGGATTGAATGATAGTGATATCGGCTGGATGATTGCTGCGGGTAAAGCCGCGAGAGTTCCCGCTGGAACAGTGTTAATTCACGGCGGCAGACCCGTTGAAGCGCTCCACATTTTACTCGATGGTAAGATGGCGGCTTCGGTATCTGAGGATTTGAACAATCCATTAGTGCGTGCTTTCTCTCACTTAGAAGACACCGAAGCACCAGAACGAGAGTTAGCTCAATTATCGCGTGGAGATATTGTGGGGGAAACACCGTTTATCGAAGCGAGTCCCCCTGCTGTTTCGATTCGGGCGATCGAAGACTCGATCGTGCTCACGATTCCCCGTTGGCGACTCTCTGCAAAGTTATTAAGCGATGTGGGCTTTGCATCCCGGTTCTACCGTGTGTTGGCGATTTTATTAACTGAAAAACAGCAAGCCATTATCAATAGTATGGGATATGGGCGACTTAGCTATAGTTCGGGTCGCTCTTTAGATGAGACGTTGACGTATGACGAAGAGCTAAGCTCTGGATTTTTAGCTCAAGTTACATTAGCTGGAACTCGATTTGATTGGATGTTAAAGCAGATTCGTGGTAGTTAAAGATTGAAATTCTGGTGGAACTATGACAACGACTGAGAAACCGAATTTATTTCGCAAAGAAGCGCTCGATCGCTTATCGTCTCCAGAGCGGCTTGATCAACTGATGCAAGTCGTTCAGCCGAGAAAGTGGATTCCACTCACCGCAATGGGTTCACTGATCGCGATCGGGCTTGCATGGAGTGTGTTTGGTCGAATTCCAATTACCGTCGCTGGACAAGGCGTGATTGTGTTTCCAAGTAAAGTCACACCGTTTCAATCTCCCAGTTCTGGTCAAATTATTGCAGTCAATGTTCGAGTGGGCGACACGGTGAAAAAGGGACAGGTGATTGCAACCATTGATCAAACTGAACTGCAAGAAAAGCTGCAACTCGCTCGATCGAAGCTGGCTCAACTTCAAGAACAAGACCGCGCTGCAAACTCACTGCAACTTCAGCGTCAAGGTGTGGACAACAACACAATCCAACAACAGCGACAAGCGTTGCAACAAAGTTTAGTAGCAACTCAATCGGTAACTCCAATTCTGCGTGAGAAAGGTTTAGAAGCGATTCAGCGCGATCGACAAAACTTAGAGCAGCGCTTACAAGCAACTCGTGAACTATTGCCAACGTTTCAGAAACGGTTAGCAAATCGCGAAGACTTGTTAAAACAAGGTGCTGTTTCCGCTGATGCAGTATTACAAGCGCGACAAGATGTGCTGGGTGCCCAAACGCGCATCAGTGAAGCAGAATCGCAGTTAAAGCAACTCGATGTCAAAGAAGCCGATGCTCAACGGCAGTTTCTAGAGAATCTCAACAGTGCTAAAACCTTGGAAGCTCAATTGCAAGCCTTAGATAGTAAGACTGCGACTCAGGCAGAGCAAGATTTAAACATCGCAACCAATCGGAAAAAAGAGATTCAAGATACTGAACGCTTAATCACAGAACTCTCATCGCAGATTAAAGGTAAGAGCCAAGTCATCAGTAACTATAGTGGGCGAGTGTTAGAAGTCACGGCAATTCCGGGACAGAATTTACAAGAAAACGATCGCATTGGCACGATCGAGGCTCAAGATGCTTCGAGCCAATTGATGAGCGTAGCTTATCTTCCCGTGAGTGAAGGCAAGAAAGTGCAAAAAGGCATGGAGCTACAAGTTACCCCTTCAACAGTTAAGCGCGAACGGTTTGGCGGCATTGTTGCAAAAGTGGCTAGCGTGTCTGCATTTCCAGTCACAAAAGAAAGTGCTGCGAATGTAATTGGCGGAGCAGAACTGCTACAAAGCTTGACCGAGAAAGGTCCGCAAATTCAAGTTATTGCTGAATTGCAACCTGATCCAAACACGAAAAGCGGGTTGCGATGGTCTTCATCGAAAGGACCTGAAGAACAGGTTACATCCGGTATCACAACTTCAGTCCGGGTAACCATCGAAGAACAAGCCCCAATTACGTTTGTCTTTCCAATTTTGCGATCGTGGAGCGGTGTTTATTAGAGGATGTTTGAAAAGTTGTCGTTCGTTGCAACTCCCGCCCTGAAATGAATTTCGGGCTAATCGACGAAAGTCCTTTGAAAAGGACTAAGAACCTGAAACAGTCTCCTAGTCTACTTCAGTAGACTTTCCACCATTAGCCCGAAATTCATTTCAGGGCGGGAGGTAATCGAAGCGAAAAGACTTTCTATACTTTTCAAACACCCTCTTAGGAGTTATATAATGTTGTGGCGTTTACCGAAGCGAATTCTTCAACCGTTGGCGTTACGTCCGGATCGTCGTCGCCGAACTCCAACACTTCTGCAAATGGAGGCGGTCGAATGTGGTGCGGCAGCATTAGGAATTATTTTGGCTTATTACGATCGCATTGTTCCCTTAGCAGAATTGCGTCAAGCGTGTGGCGTGTCACGCGATGGTAGTAAAGCCTCGAATGTTCTCAGTGCTGCAAAAAGCTATCACTTACAAGCAAAAGGCTTTAAGACCGAATTAGAAGCACTGCGAAAGCTAAAATGTCCGTATATTGTGTTTTGGAACTTTAACCATTTTTTAGTAGTCGAAGGCTTCGATAAAAATAAGGTTTATCTCAACGATCCGGCAACGGGACCTCGCACCGTGTCGATCGAGGAATTTAACGAGTCTTACACAGGCGTTGTTCTGGTATTTGAGCCGGGCGCAGAGTTTAGACCCGGTGGACGCAAACCGAGCACAGTATTAGCATTGTGGGATCGATTGCAAGGCTCGATCGGGGCATTACTGTATTGCGTGGCTGCGGGATTGTTATTAGTCATTCCTGGGTTAGCTTTACCCGCATTCTCTCAAGCTTTTGTCGATAATGTTTTGATCGAAGGTCGCGATGATTGGATTCGTCCATTGATATTCGGAATTTTATTTACAGCGGTTTTGAATGGATTTCTCACACTGCTGCAACTCCAGTTTCTGCGACGATTGAAGATTAAGCTTGCGATCGGAATGTCGAGCCGCTTTTTGTGGCACATTCTCCGCTTGCCTGTGAGCTTTTATGATCAACGATTTGCTGGAGAAATTAGTAGTCGAGTGCGGTTGAATGATAGTTTAGCGACATTGTTATCGGGACGGCTTGCAACCACGATGATTTCAGCCGTGACCGTGTTTTTCTATGCCTTTGTGATGCTGCAATACGATGTGATATTAACCTCGATCGGGATTGCGTTTGTGGCAGTGAATATTGCAGTTTGGCGATGGGTGTCTCGGCAACGAGTCGATGCCAATATGCGATTAATGCAAGAACAAGGAAAAGTGAGCGGTGTTTCGATCTCCGGACTGCAAAGTATGGAAACGCTAAAATCATCTGGACTCGAATCAGATTTCTTTTCACGCTGGGCAGGCTACTACGCAAAAGCAATCAACGCCCGTCAGGAAATGGATACTACGAATCAAACATTGGGTGTGCTACCTTCATTCCTGACTTCGATTACTTCAATGTTGTTATTAGTAGTCGGCGGATTGCGTGTAATGGATGGAGCATTGAGCATTGGGATGCTAGTCGCATTTCAAGCAATGATGCAGAAGTTTCTAGAGCCTGTGAACAATCTCGTTTCGCTTGCGGGTGAACTACAAGAAATGGAAGGCAACCTGAATCGACTCGATGATGTGCTACGAAACCCGATCGATACTGCATTGTCTCAACCTCGATCGCTTTCTGCCTCAACGGTTCGACTTCAAGGCTATGTTGAACTACGTCACTTAACGTTCGGCTACAATCGCGCAGGTAAACCATTGATTGAAAATCTCAGTCTTCGGCTTAAACCGGGTCAACGAGTCGCGCTAGTGGGTGGAAGCGGATCGGGTAAGTCAACGGTTGCAAAGCTCGTGTGTGGATTGTATGAGCCGTGGTCAGGCGAAATCTTGTTTGATCATCAACCGAGAACACAGATTCGGCGCGAAGTCATCACGAATTCGATCGCGCTTGTTGAACAAGATATTTCGCTGTTTTCGGGCAGTGTTCGCGATAATTTGACGCTCTGGGATGCCACGATTCCTCAAAGCAACATAGTTCGAGCTTGTAAAGATGCAGCTATTCATGAGGTTGTGTTATCGATGCCTGGAGGCTACAACGCTGATTTAGCTGAAGGTGCAACAAACTTAAGCGGCGGTCAACGACAACGGTTAGAGATTGCGCGAACTTTAGTGAACAATCCATCGATTCTTGTCATGGATGAAGCAACAAGCGCTCTGGATACTGAGACTGAAAAAATGATTGATCAGAAGCTCCGAGAGCGAGGCTGTACCTGCATTATTGTGGCGCATCGATTAAGTACGATTCGGGACTGTGATGAGATTATTGTCCTCGATCGCGGAAAAGTTGTGCAACGGGGCAGTCATGACGAACTGCGGCAAGTTGAAGGAAAGTATTTGCAATTGATTCGGAGCGAAGGAGAAGCGCTCTAAGCGGAGGGTATTATGCTTGATCAGGTGAGAGTTACGAGCTTACGCGGAGAAACACATCGATTAAATGGAAATGAGCCGATTTTGCTCGATGATCCGCAAACGATTTGGATTGTCAAATCAGGCTCATTTGCGGTGTTTGCCGTTGCACTCGAAAACGGCACGACCGAAGGAACTCGCCGCTATTTATTCACAGTCAAAAATCAGCAGGCGATGTTCGCAGCTCCACCGAGCGCAGGACGGCAACTTTTAGCAGTGTCGATCGAAGAGACTGAATTGTTGAAAGTGTCACTGCTAGAGTTTTACCAATCCATCATCGATGGACAAGCGATCGCTTGGATCGAGAACTGGATTGAACACCTCGGAGCGGCACTTTCAGACATCATCGCGCCTGAGCTACCTGCTCAAGAGGAAGGAACGCGCTACTTTGCACTCACCACCGAGCAAGTCTTCCAGCCGCCGCGAAACACGATCGTCTGGGTGCAACTGCAACAAGGTTATGCAACTTGGATGGGATTTGAAGAACTATTGCTTGTTCCTGATGCTGAACTTTTACCGTTTAGCTCTAACTTGTGGCTGCAAGCTGGATCAACGATCGAGCTTTCTGCTCAAACCACACTCGAAATTGACAATGTAGACAGACTGATTGCAGGCTTAACTCAGCTTCAGGTTCATTTCCTTCAAGCGATTGAACGACTAGAACAACAAGAAGCGATCGCCGAACAATCACGATTTCAAGAGCGGCAACATCTAAATCAGCAAGTGATGGATGAAACGCTGGGTGAACTGGTGTCATTGTTGAAAACGCCAGGAACATCCGTGGATCAACCTGCTGCAATCGATGCTGATCAAGCACTTCTGATGGCAGCGGGGGCAGTCGGTCGAGCATTAGGAGTGACGATTCGACCGCCAGCAAAATCCGAAGATCTCAAACGAGTGAGTGATCCATTAATTGCGATCGCGCGGTCTTCTCGATTGCGAATGCGACAAGTGTCATTGCGCGATCAGTGGTGGAAAAAAGACTGCGGTGCAATGCTCACTTACACATCAGATGACAATCATCCGGTTGCAATTCTACCGATATCCGATACGCGCTACGAGATTTACGATCCTTTGCAACAATCACGGGTCATTGTGAACAATCGCAATGCACCGCACCTCACTTCAACTGCTTACACCTTTTATCGTCCACTACCAGAAAAAGCACTGAAAACCCTGGATCTTCTGCGATTTGCACTCCGGGGACACTATCACGAATTAATCGTTGTTTTATTTGCAGGGATCGCAACCACGCTACTTGGAATGGTTACACCGCAAGCGACAGCCGTCTTGATTGATCATGCGATTCCTGATGCCGATCGCAGTTTACTCGTGCAGATTGCATTCGGCTTACTCGCGACGGCTTTTGGTGGAACGCTGTTTCAGTTAGCACAAGGTAGCGCGATTATGCGGGTTGAGACGTTTGCCGATTCTTCTACACAATCAGCAGTTTGGGATCGATTGTTGAACTTGAAAGCTTCATTCTTTCGACAATACTCGATCGGAGATTTGAACTCACGAGTTAGCGCCGTGAGCCAAATTCGTCAAAAGCTCAGCAGCACAGTTCTCAGAAGCATTTTTACTAGCTTGTTTTCATTGTTAAATCTAGGCTTATTATTCCACTACAATGCGTCTCTTGCTTTGATTGCTACATTAGTCGCCTTGGTGAATGTCACCGTTACGATCGTATCCGGTGTGATGACGCTGCGTAAGGTTCGTCCGCTACTCGAATTGCAGGGTCAACTGTTTGGCGTAATGGTGCAACTGATCAACAGCGTGACCAAACTGCGGGTAGCTGGAGCCGAATCGCGTGCTTTTGCTTATTGGGGCAAACAGTATAGCCAGCAAATCAAATGGATGCTGAGCACTCAAGGAATCGAAGATGTCGTTGCAGTGCTAAATAAGATGCTCCCGACTCTGACAACAGCGATTTTATTTTGGTTTGCAACAACATTACTTCAACAGTCACAAACTCAAGGAGGCGGCTTTTCAACCGGAACATTTCTTGCGTTCAATGCAGCATTTGGAACATTTATTGCAGGTGCAACGAGTTTAAGCTCGACTGCGATCGATGTTTTGAAGATTGTTCCGCTATGGGAACGGGCACAACCGATTTTAGAAGCTCGACCGGAAGTGGATGCGGCGAAAGCTGATCCAGGTCGGCTCTCTGGTCGATTCCTCGTAGATCATGCAATTTTCCGCTATCGAGATGATGGTCCTTTAACGCTTGATGATGTCAGCATCGAAGCAGAACCCGGAGAATTTATTGCTTTGGTCGGTCCTTCAGGCAGCGGCAAATCAACCTTGTTCCGATTGCTATTAGGCTTTGATATGCCTGAATCTGGAACAATCTACTATGACGGGCAAGATTTATCCGGACTGGATATGAATGCAGTGCGCCGCCAGTTAGGAGTCGTGATGCAGAATAGTCGATTGATGTCTGGAACGATCTTTGAGAACATTGCGAGCGGTGCATTAGTCACCATGGATGAAGCTTGGGAAGCGGCTCGAATGGCAGGCTTTGCTGAAGATGTTGAATCGATGCCGATGGGAATGCACACCGTTGTGAGTGAGGGTGGAACGAATCTTTCGGGTGGACAATGCCAGCGATTATTGATTGCCCGATCGCTCGTGCTCAAGCCCAAAATTCTCTTGTTTGATGAAGCAACCAGTGCGCTCGATAATCGCACTCAAGCGATCGTGTCTCAAAGTCTAGAACGGCTCAAAGTGACTCGCGTTGCGATCGCTCATCGTCTCAGCACCATTCGCACTGCCGATCGCATTTATGTGTTTCAAAATGGTCGAGTTGTTCAACAAGGGAACTTTGATCAATTGGCAAATCAAGCGGGATTGTTCGCACAGTTAATCGATCGACAAAAAATTTAGCAGGAAAATCTATGAAACTCAAACCGATTATCAATATTCTGCTTGCTTCTGGATTAGGATTTACTGCGATCGCACTTCTCAAACCACCTTCAAGCGGAATCGAAGCCTTTAGCCCATCCAATTTTTGCCAAGCTCAACTTCATGGAAACCAACTCAATCGGACTGAGTTACTATTTGGTTTATCAAAATCAAATGGTTCAATGGTGACTGAAAAAGAATTTCAGCGCTTCATGGATCAAGAAGTTACGCCACTGTTTCCAAATGGACTAACGGTGATCACAGCAGCCGGACAATTTAAAGATCCAAACGCTCAAGTCATCAAAGAACCATCGAAGGTACTACTGTTGCTTTATCCATTTGATAGTGAAAGTAACCGTCGGATCGAACATATCCGAGCAGCCTATCGCAGCAAATTTCAGCAACAATCAGTGTTACGCACCGATGCTCGATCGTGTGTGTCTTTCTAAGGCATGACAATCCTCATAGCAAGGAACTGACGAATGTTAGAGTCATACTATGACTTTTGCGGTGACAGATTCATGACGTTTTTCAGAGGGTTGTAGTCGGGAGACTTCCTACAATAAAAGTATCCCAATTGAGGTTACAAACTCATGAAACGCTTCAATAACATTCTGATCAATCCGGTTCGTCAATGGCTCGAATCAATTGAAATTCACCATCCTAAAACTGCAAAATGGTTGTGCAAAATAATTCCAGCTCGGTGTCCATTTGAGCAAGAAATTAAATTCTTCGATCGTACGATCGCATCAATCCCACCGCTCTGTAAGCTCAATCCGTTCTATGATCAAATCGTTGAAATTCGCTTTAAATCACTGGTCTACCTATCGGATCAGTGTGGAGAAGACATCACCCTCTACTGCTAAACTCAAACAATGACCTCGCGTTTGGGCAGTTTCCGAACACGGAACTTGGCAGATTATTGCGGCTCACATCAGCGAAGTACAGAAAGCAACGATCAACTAACTCTGGAGATTTCAAGATGTCCAAAATCGATCCAAAGCCAGACGAACTAAGCACAGTCCGCCCTGATGCAGAAATGCTAACCCAGCAACGGCTGCCCTATTCTTGCGAGATATCTAATCCCAAGCCAACCGAACTGATTGTCGTGCGACCCGATCGACAAGCATTGACGAATCAACGATCGCCCAATTTTGTGGGTCTCTCTGCTCGTACAGCAGGAACAACGGGAATTTCGATGGAACTTGTGGTCATGCCACCTGGAGCTATTGCTAAACCTCATGTCCATCCAGCGCATGAAACCGTTCTCTACCTGCTCAAGGGTCGGGTCGAAGTTCGTTATGGCAAGGGACTAGAGCAATGCCAAGTCTGTGAAGCAGGAGACTTTGTGTTTACGCCGCCTGGTGTTCCTCATCAACCGCGCAATCTCAGCAGCACAGAACCCGTCTATATTGTCACTGCCCGCAACGATCCAGATGAGCAGGAAAAGGTTGTGCCCTACGAGCCAAATTTAGATTAAGAAACAGAAGCATCAGCCCAGGCAATCTATTATTTTGTGGCTTCAAATTTCCAACTTAGCTCGATCGATTAAACTAATGGCTGAAAACGATGACCAATTGAGGATCAGATCGATCGCAAAACATCCAGAATTCTATCTCAAACACTACGGAAAGCTTTTTCGCTCTGAATTTTACACTCTATCTTTGGTCAATTAATCATGATTCATCACATTTCGATCGCAGTTCATCGTCCTTTACACGTTAGTCAAGGGCTAGCAGAAATCCTACAAGGAAAATCCATTCTTTCCCCATCATCTCGGTAGCTATCTTGCTCTAGAAATTCCTCAAGTAGAGCTACCGCGTTAATCTGAGAAAAACTATGACATTATCAACGACCCTACCAGGACCCACGAACTATATTGCGTTTTCAAAAGCCTATCGAGATGACCCACTCAACGCTTATGGTCAAGCCTGGAAAACCTATGGCGACTTGATTCGATTCAAGGCAATTCCGGGAGCAGATATTTACCTCGCGGTACATCCTGATGCAGTGGCTCACGTTCTCACCAGTCACGGGCAACTCTATCAAAAAGCTCGGAGTGTGCATCAACCTTTGAGTTTGCTGCTGGGAAATGGCATCTTGATTAGCGAAGGAGAAAGCTGGCTGCGGCAACGACGGTTAATGAATCCCGCATTTCATCGGCAAAGTGTGATGAATTTAGCAGCCGTAATGACTCGGTTTGCTCAGGCGCGAACACCTGCGGTGGAGCGAAGCTTGCGCAGCGCTGGGAACACTATCCCACAGGCACAATCATTGATGTTGCAGAAGAAATGCAGCAGTTGACGCTGGAAATTGTCGGAGAAGCATTATTCAGTACGGGCTTAGATGCTCAGATCGACACCTTCTCAACTGCATTTCGTCGCTCCGCAGAATTTATCAACGATCGCATCAACAATCCATTCAAAACGCCCATGTGGTTGCCAACAAAAGCGCATCGACAGTTTATTGGGAACCGCGATCGCTTGCAGCAGATTGCCCTCGAACTGATTCAAACGCGGCGACATCAAGAGAATGTGCCACTCGATTTGCTGGCGATGCTGATGGCTGCTGAAGATGCCGATACAGGAACACACATGAGTGACGCGGAACTACTCGATGAAGTGATGACGCTGATGATTGCAGGTCATGAAACGGTCAGCGTGACGCTTGCTTGGACATTCCATCTTTTAGGCAATCATCCTGAAGTGCGGCATCAACTCGAAGATGAAATTGAGACTGTCCTCAAGCGGCATCCACCGAGTGCAGAGGATTATCTGCGGCTTCCCTACACGCGCCAGGTAATTGAGGAAGCATTACGCCTGTATCCTCCAGTTTGGGCGCTTTCCCGTGAAACGCTGCGAGCAGATGAAATTCAAGGCTACCCGATTCCTCCAGAAACCTTTGTCCTCGTTGCCACTTATTTCACACATCGGCATCCTGAATTCTGGAGCGCTCCCGAAGCATTCAATCCGGATCGCTTCACCGAAGCGGAAACCGCAAAACGCCATAAGTTCGCGTACCATCCGTTTGGTGGTGGATCTCGAATCTGTATTGGCAATCAATTTGCACTGATGGAAGCTACGTTAATTCTTTCGACCTTGGTACAACGGTTTGACCTAGAGCCAGCTTCCACGCACCCTGTCGAGATTGATCCAACGTTTACCTTACGCCCCAAGGGTGGACTTCCGATGCGGTTGATCCACCGATCGCCCTGAAGAACTAGCGATTCTAAAAGCGTTCAATCGATGAGCTTCTTTTTCTCTAAAGCTGGAAAGCATCGGTTCTCAATGGTTTCGGCAAGACCATTGTTCAGGAAGCAAAATCGAATCGGAAAGCGAAATAGAAACAGCAATCTGAAACAAGACGGAAAAATCGCAAGAAAAGATAAGCGATCGTTCTCAAGTTCTCACTACAACATCTGGAGCGGAACTGGCTGAGTGGGTGGTGGAAAAGTAGCGTCTAGCATTGCAAGTTCCTCAAGACTAAGTTTCAGATCTAAAGCGGCACGATTTTGCTCAATATGATTGATCTGGCTCGATTTTGGAATCACAATTACATTCTCTTGATGCAGTAGCCAGGCGATCGCAATTTGCGAGATCGTTGCTCCACGTTCCTGAGCGATCGCTTGAAGACTGCGGTGATTTACTAACCGTCCCTGCTCGATCGGGGAATAAGCTATAATTGGAATCCGATGTCGCTGACACCAAGGGATTAGATCCCACTCAATCCCGCGCCGCGTTAAGTTGTAAAGCACTTGATTCGTCACAATCTCGGTTCCACCCTTGAGTCGAGCCGATTCTTCCATATCCTCCACATCAAAATTACTCACTCCATAGCTACGAATTTTGCCCGCTTGCTGCAAAGTTTGAAATGCTTCTAACGTTTCTGCTAACGGCACAGAACCTCGCCAATGGAGTAGGTAAAGATCGAGGTAATCGGTGTTTAGTCGTTTGAGAGTGCGATCGCAAGCCGCGATTGTCCCTCGCTTCGACGCATTGTGTGGATAGACTTTACTAACGAGAAAGACTTCTGTACGACGATTTGTAATGGCTTGAGCAACGACTTTCTCGGCTCCCCCTTCACCATACATTTCAGCAGTATCAATCAGCGACAGCCCCAGATCTATCCCGTGGCGCAGGGCAGCGACTTCAGTTGCAAAATCGCGGCTTCTTTCACCCATCTGCCAAGTGCCCATACCAAGAACGGGAATGATTTGTCCAGAGAGCAGTTTCAGGGTTCGCATGATTGTCATATCCGTTCAATCGTCGGAACTCACTTTAACAAAGTCTGCAAAGGGCAAAGTCACTCTAGAGTGAGATTTAGAATGGAGGCTGAAAGAAAAACTACGCTGTGATGTCCAGCTACTTTACTCCTTTTTTTCTGTGCTTACCGCTGCCATCCGGCATCGCTCCTGTCTTTCAAGCCCATTGTCACTCCCTGAACTTCGGCTCACGGAACGCGGAACACGTTCCCTTCCCCTGTTTGGTTTGTTCGTATATCGACAGCATGAAGTAGTACGAAACTGCTGCTGCCAGGTTGCCCGGTGAGTGAAGAGCGATCGACAAAAGACTAAGCACGAATCTTTTCAAACTCTTACCTACTTCTGGTTATGTCAACCTCTTCATCGTTGTACGAGACTACCCAGTTGGGTAAGAGACGATGCCCTATCACACGGTTAGAGTTGAATCGCCAAGTAAAAAAGGAGTAGTAGATATGGTAGACACAATTCAAACTCTCGATATTGCAAGCTTGACACCCGTTGAATCGGCTGAGTTAGAAGTGCAAACTGAGCCGATGGCGCTCACGGTCGGGCTATCTCCTGCTAGTTTCCAAGCTCCACGACCTGATCTGAATGGATTAAGAGTCAAGCTCCCTGGACAGCCTGAAATCTACTTAATTGACCAAGGCTACCGGCGCTGGATTCCAAACCCAACTACCTTTAACAATCTGTTTCGTAATTGGAATGGCATTGTTGAAGAAATTTCTATTACCTCGATTCCTCGTGGTCAGAACATTTCGTCGGGAGCGATTCTTGCTAGAGCCTATGGAACCGCTCCAGTTTATCTGGTTGATCAGGGATTGAAGCGGTGGATTACTAGCCCTGCTGCAATGGATCGATATAACTTCGCTTGGGGACGGATTTACGAGCTTCCTGCAATCTCGCTCAATGCGATCGCAACAGGCGCAAATATCAATGCTTAGTGACAACAATTGAAGTTTAAATTAACCTCGGCGATCGTCGAGGTTTTTCTTTGAAGCTATATGCTTGAGCCAGATGAAGGGATCTTGAACTAATCACGATCGCAACATCGCCCCTCACAATTCCGCTGACAACGAATTCTGTCACCTCGGCTGTAGGGGCTGACCATTGCGATCGAACAGTTGGCAGATGACAGCGCTACCTTCGGTGTAGCGAAGCTGTTCGTACTGCTTCATCCCAGTTCGGTAGTAATTAATAGTTCTGAACATCGCACCTTTTAGCGAGTTCGTTTCGATCACTATCTTCCTCTAAAGATTTCACATCTTTCCTTATCTGCATGAAAACATTTTCTTGTCAATTCCAGAACTGGCACGAAAGTCTAGAAGATTCTTCAATACTCTCATTAGCTTGAAGGATATCCCCCTAGAACATTCACGATGAAGTCTCTTAATTCTGCTACCCCGAATCCCATTCAAGTCGTTCGTCAACCTTGGCAACACCTGACTCTATGGGCACTCTCTACACTCGGTTGGCTCATTCTCTTTCCCATTTTTTGGTTTCTCACCCTTCAAAGCTTGGCAATCTGGATGCTAGGGCAAAGTGTTTGGATGGGACACCTTGCACTCTGGCTACTCCTGGGTCGATCTAGCCTCGTTACTTGGTCTACTTTTGCGATTCTCACCACAGCTCCCCCAGCATTGAGCTACTCTGCTTGCCGCAAGGTCGGTGTTAAAGGTTTGCTCCCAATCGCGATTCTTTCTGCGCTTTTAATTCCAGTTGGATTGAAGATTGGACGCATTGACACCCAGGGCACGATCCTTGCACCTCTAGAAATTGCAGCGAAAGGTGGTGATTTACCGAAAGCCCGTGGCTTAATGCTGACTCTGACTCGTCGCTATCATCGCTACGAGTTCTTCACCAATGGGGGCGATCTCATTCGCTTAGGAATTGACCCAAACGTGCAAGGAGATATGGGCAATACGCCGTTGATGACGGTTCTCGATGAGCCAACCTACGTTCAACAGTTGATCGAGTTAGGGGCGAACGTTAATATCAAAAATCAGGCTGGAGAAACTGCGATTGACTTAGCGACGAACCCACAAACGATTCAACTTCTGAAACAAGCAGGAGCGAGATCGGGACGTTCAGAATAGTTTTACAACCGCTTCATATTTTCCCTAACCATCGGGAAACTGCCAACAGGCGAGATGTTCAACGCTCTTACTGCCACATTGACAGGCTTCAGGTTTGGATGCAACCCACTCGCGATCGCACTCTCGACAATGACAGAGAATATTATGTCGGTCTGCTTCCTCGATCGCTGACTGCCACTGGTGCAATTCATCCAGCGTGAGTTGTCGCGGAATCTCTGACATTGGTTAAGTTCTCCTGCGCGATCGCGTTTAGTCGATTTTGCTTAGATCAATGGAAGCTTTGCTATAGAAAGGTTTCAGCCATTCTCAGTTATTTCAGAAGCACCCTTCTAAACTGCTGATCCTGCACAATAAATTCGTCTAAAAGGTAGCGCGTTGACCAAAGAATTCGTCCGCTCTAAATTTGTGGCGGTCATGAGTCGAGTTTCAGCCGTCTGCCACTGAGGTTTTAGACGGTATTCAAATTGAATTGAGGTGACTTCAAACTGATGATCGCTATTGCCTGAATGCCACTCTGAGCGGATTGATACATTCCGAAGTTCTGCTCCTCCGTACTGAGCAATCTCTCGACTTAGTTGCTCCCGCACAATGCGACCAGTCACAGCGACATAAATCATGCGAACGTACAGCTATTTACAAAAGGCGGCACCCAGATTCGAACTGGGGGTGGAGGTTTTGCAGACCTCTGCCTTACCACTTGGCGATGCCGCCGAATTACATCAATGTCATCATATCACTTTGTGCCGAATAAACGATCGCCCGCATCTCCAAGTCCTGGAATAATATAGCCATGTTCGTCTAATCCTTGATCGATCGCGGCAGCGTAAATCGGGACATCCGGGTGCCGTTCCTGAAAATGAGTAATTCCTTCAGGTGCAGCGAGAAGGCAGAGGAACTTAATCGATCGAGGATGCGTTTGCTTTAATCGATCGACGGCTGCAACAGCAGAATTTCCGGTCGCCATCATCGGATCGACGACTAACATATCGCGATCTTCAGTGTCGTCTGGGACTTTGAAATAATATTCGATCGGCACGAGTGAATTCGGCTCTCGATAAATGCCCACATGCCCGACACGAGCTGACGGAATTAGTTGCAGAATGCCGTCAAGAATTCCTTGTCCGGCTCTGAGAATCGAAACGACTACAAGTTTCTTATCTGGAGCGAGAATGGGCGCTTCCATTTCTGCCATCGGAGTTTGAATTGTTTCGTAACGTAGAGGCAAATCGCGAGTGACTTCATAGGCGAGAAGCATACTAATCTCGGTCATCAGTGCCCGGAATTTTGCGGTGCTGGTGGATTCGCGGCGCATCAAACTGAGTTTGTGCTGGATTAGGGGATGTTCAATGATGGTGAGGTTTGCAGCCATAGTTAGAATACGGTTCCGTCGCTAGAAATTTGAATGGGAGGGATTCCTTCAGGGCGGAGGGAGGCAGCAATTTTACGTCCGGCTGTCCAGGTTCCACCTTGAAGAACTTTCACGAGGGGGAGCGATTCAGATGTTAGACCAAGCTTGATGCGAATTGTATGGGCAATGCGATCGAGTAAACAAACGGTTAGCGCACGCCATTCTACAATCAGTTCTGAATCTGGAGGATGTGGACTCTCAGCAAGTCGTGGATCTTTGAGCTGGAGCAGTCCAAGATCGAGACATAGACCGCCGTTGCGATATTCAGGCAATCCGGTCATTTGATCGAGATCGGTGATGGTCAATCCTAATGTCTGCAAGGGTTCAAGGAGTGAATAGGTCAGCCATTGAGAGAGTTTGTGAAAGGGGACAAGCTGATCATCGGGTAAAGCGGAATGTTTCCAGACATCGCCTAGATTGATGCCATCGATCGATAATCTTCCCGCCCAGATTTCTCCAAATCCTTTTAGAACTGCGTCTAGAACAACTACGGCTGAGAGGTTTCCTTGATCCGCGTGGCGAACGAGATAATCTATGAGATTTCCGGGACGTGCATCATTGCCAAACAGATCGGGCGATTGTTCGATCGTATGTCCCAATTTTTGCAGCAGGTTCGATCGTCCTTCTAATCCAACTAAAGGATTGTTTGGTGTCACTTGGAAAAAGGTTGCAATCTTTTCCGGCGTGATTTGCTTTAATCCGGCTGCATCGGTTTGATAAGGCTGATTCGAGAATGCACCTTGGCAAAACGCATCAAATGACGCGATCGCAAGTCCTTCGGATCTTGTCCAAGTTTGTCCGGTTGCTGCTTCAAGGTATGTCCAGCGATCGCCTGCTCCCGCATCGAGCAAAACGCTTGGAATCACGAGATCGAACATCGCTTTGGCTTGCTCGATCGCAGAACGCGATTTTAGTTTCTCCTCAAGTTGCTGAACACGCGGAATGTTTCCCACTTCAAAATGTCGCCAACGGCTGTGAAAGGGGACATTCAAATCAGGATACTGTTCGCGAATCACAGCAATGACGTAATCAGCAACCGGATCAAGTCGGGTTAAATCAAGGCGAAAGTAGGTAAGTTGATCGGATAAAGCAAGATCGAATAGTTGAGAACAGCGATCGCGAATGGCTTTGGGCGATCGCAGATAATCTACTAGATTAGTCACTCAATCCCCGTCCTTTGATTTCGGCTAACGCTTCTTCGGTGAGTACTTCAGTATCGGTGTAGTACCCGGCAGCTTTTTTCGCCTCGATTTCCACCATCGCATCGGCTGGAATTAGAGCTTCAGGAATCGGAACGCGGGTGACAATTTCGATGCCCGATCGTGTGACTGCATCATGTTTCATATCGCTCATGGAAATAAAGCGATCGATGCGAGTAATTCCCAACCAGTGCAGGACATCCGGCATTAATTCCTGGAAGCGCATATCCTGAACGCCTGCAACGCATTCGGTTCGAGTGAAGTACGCATCAGCGCGATCGCCGCCTTCTTGCCGTTTTCGAGCGTTGTAGACGAGGAACTTTGTCACTTCACCGAGGGCACGTCCTTCTTTACGTAAATAGACGATCACGCCTGCGCCGCCTTGTTGAGCGGTTTGGACGCATTCTTCGATGCCGTGAACCAGGTACGGGCGACAGGTGCAAATATCAGAACCGAAGACATCGGAGCCGTTGCATTCATCGTGAACGCGGACGGTCAAGGCGCGATTTGGATCTGCGATCGCATCCGGATCACCGACGATATACACGGTAATTCCACCGATCGGAGGTAGGAATACTTTGAGATCTGGACGGGTGACGAGTTCCGGGAACATACCGCCAGTTTGCTCGAATAAGGTTCGACGGAGCAGACCTTCTTCAACATTGAGCCGTTTTGCAAGACCTGGAAGATACCAGACTGGCTCGATCGCGGCTTTGGTGACGACTAAATCGCCGCCTTTTTTCATGATTTCGCCGTCTTCCTGCAAGCGACCTTTGGCGATCGCGTCTTGCAGTTCGGGCATATTGATGTGCGCTTTGGTGATTGCGATCGTGGGTTTAATGTCAAACCCTTGGTCGTACAAATCGCGGTAGACATCCCCGACGATTGCACCAAAGGGATCGATCGAGACGATCTTTTCTGGATCAGACCAGCCGGGATGCGGTTGAAGTAACGCCGCAGGAGCCGTATTGGTTAAATCGGCGCGGTGGTTGGCATCAAGTTTACCGCTGGCGACCGCAAGAGCGCGATAAACCGCATAAGAACCGGAATGAGTCCCGATTACGTTGCGGTGTGCTGGAGTCGTGAGGGTGCCGATAATTGCCCCTCGTTTCATCGGATCGGCTTCGCCCCAGTGAATGGCGATCGACTTGGAAAATTTACCAGGATGGGATGTGAGAACGATCGGCTGTGAACGTTTGGGCTGACTAACCATAGACACTCTACTCGCACCGAGTCAGGTTTTTGAAATACCGATCGTAGCAAGACTCTTGAACGATAGATAGTGTCTTAGGTGGCATTCTGAAAGAAATTTCGTCTAAATAAATTTATTCAATAGTCGCTGTTTCATGTAATCGAAATCTTCGCGGGTTAACCATAGACCAGGCGGCGGAGTTTTGAGCACGATCGGATAGCACAGCCAAACGGAGAACAATCGAATCGTCGTGGAAGCGAGTAAGGCGAGTCCTAATCCCAATAAGCCAAATATCGGGGTCAGCATCAAAATCAACGGAATGCCCATCGCTAACCCGATGCTTTGAACGACGGTGACGATTCCCGGTCGATCGATTGCCATGAATGCTTGTGAAAGAATGACTGCGATGCCACCGAGAACGGTTTCGATCGCTAAAATCCGAAAGACGGGAATTGCGGGTAGATATGCGGCTCCATAAAGTAGATTGAGCACGATCGGGGCAAGAATCATCATCACAATCGCCATCAAAGCGGCAAGAATTCCGCTAATTCTCGCGGCTCTTCCGGTCAGTTCTACAACTTCTGAAAGCGGACGGGCAGCGGCTTTCGGGAATAGCACCGTGACAAACGAGCTTTGAACGACATAGAGCAATTGACAGAGACTAAACGCGATCGCATACAGTCCCATTGAGGACGAAACCAGCAAACTAACGGCTAAAACTTGCTGAATCTGTCCTGCCAGTGCGCTAATCAAATCAATGCCATACGCTCGAAGTCCGTAATGCAACAATCGCTGAAACGATTTTTTCAGATAGGTGAATCGAATGACGAAAAAACGTCGGGCACACGCAATCATCCAAACCAGAATCGGAATCATCGGGAGCCAGTACGAAATCACCGCACTAAACGGAGTCAGTTGTTTAGTGAGCGCGAGAAAGATGAGCAATCCCAGAGTGCTGAGCGGCGGAATGTAGCGGATTTGATTCGCGATGATAAATTCGTCGCTGGCTTCCATTGCCGATCGCAGAACTTCGGTGAAAATGACGATCGGAACCGCTAACATTAACGCCTGAGAGAGTTGAATCGCTTCCGCGCCATATTTTCCCTGCATCAAAATCGGAATAGCGATAAATCCGACAATCCCACTGAAAACGCTAATGAAAATACCGAGAACAACAGCAGCGGAGAAAGTACGCGATCGATCCGTGGGATAGCGCTTTAGTGTATAAAGCAACGCGCTCGGTAATCCCAACGACAAGGAATAAGCGAAGAACTGGGGCCAAATCGCCATCGCTGCCTGTTCGCCTCGTCCTGATGGACCGAGAATTCTCGCGGTGATGGTGCCCGTGGCGACATTGACCAGGATAATAAACGCTCTAGCCAGTAGCGTTTGTGCGATCGCGGCTGTCCCGTCTCGTCCTCGCAGCGATTGTGAGCCTCGCTGTATCCAGGTAGAGACTCTACCCCAATTTTTCATCGATTCACCTAGTGTCGGAACGCAGATTAATCTTAACGTCCTTCTAGGAGAGAGAAAAAGGCATCGTCTAATTCGTAGCCGAGGGTTTTTGTCATCGATTTGAGGCGCGATCGTGATTCGATTTGCTGCTGTTCGAGCCAGGTCATCAACACAAACGTTTTACTCATCACGAAGATTTCGAGCGCTTCGGGGTTGTATTCGATGCCCGTTTTCTGGATTTCATGCGGGACGAGCATCGCGGCATATCGCCCTAGTTCTTTTTGTGACCAGTCGAGGAGAAAAGGCAGCCACGGGTAAAAAGCATCGAGCCGAATGAACCAGAGGCGGACTTCTGGAATTTCTGAGAATTCGCGCGGGTCGTCGGGTTCGAGTGGGTAATCGATCGTGAATTGTAGAGTTTGCTCGTGTTGGCGGATGTTGGATTTGAGCGGTTCGATCGCGTGAATGGCTGGGGTTAAATCGACGCGATCGATATGGTCTGCGTTGAGATGAATCACAATTGACATAAGAATTTCTTCTGTAGCTGCTCTTCATCTTCTAACGATTTGTGTGTCTTCGATCAACTCTCCTGGTGTCCTCGGTAAATCGGCAACAAGACATTGAACACCGAACCTTCTCCGACACGGCTTTTCACCGTGATCGATCCCCCGCAGTGCAATAACAATTTCTGCACGATCGTTAATCCCAATCCTGCGCCGCTCGTCTCTTCATCAAAGGACTGTCTGACTCGGTAAAAGCGATCGAAGATTTTGGGAACTTCGCTTTGGGCAATCCCGATCCCAGTATCGCGAAATTCAAGCTGGATATATTCTCCTTGTTGTTTCGCTCTCACCCAGACTTGACCGCCTCGTGGCGTAAATTTGATCCCGTTGTGCAGCAGATTAATCACGATTTGCTTTAACCAAGTGGGTAAGCAAGCGATCGCAGGTAAACCCTCCGGGATCGTATACGCCAATCGCACACCTTTTTCTTCTGCTAAGGGTTGATAGGTACTGACCACTCCAGGAACCACATCCGCGACGCTCAACGCCTGAATCGTGGTGTGCTCTGCCATCTGATCCAAGCTCACTAGATCGAGCAAACTGGTAATCAGCGAACTTTGACGATCGCATTCTCGCACCAGTAGTTCCATATAACGCTGTTTTTGAGGGGGTTTTAAGCTGGGAGAATTGAGCAATGTCAACGCCGTTTTCATATTCGTCAGCGGTGTTCGCAACTCTTGACCGACCGTATGCAAAAACTCGTCTTTTAAGCGAATCGTACTGAGTAATTCTTCATTTTGAAGCTGAAGTAGATTTGCTGTTTCAGCTTGGCGGCGATGCGTTGTAGCTCGTTGCCAGAGGTCTTCTTGGCGTTGAATATGTTTCGCTAAAAGTTGATTGGTTAAAGCGGGATTTAAATGATCAAATTCAGGCAGGGGTTCAGGTCGGGACGCTAAGGGCTGAAGGACAGCGATCGCATTTCGCACAATTTCTGGATCAATGACGAGATACGCCATTAACGCTTGCTTCTTTTCAGGGGGATCTTCGTCGATCGGGGTGTCGCTTTGTTGAACGGCTCTAGCGCGATGTCCGACGAGCAGCCCGCAAAATTGATTTGACCAAACGATGAAAAAGTATTCTCTTCTTAAAATGCTGTCGAGTGGAAGTACGATCGGGGTCGTAGCACGCGAAAAGGATTCGAGGCTGGCTGACTCCTCGATTGATTCATCGCGCTGATTCTTGAAGCAAAACACTTGTTGCTGGGGCGGGATGTGATCCAGATAGCGATCGAATTCCGTTTGCCAAGCGTCTCCTTTTGGCAATTTCGCCCAGACCGAGGCAGGCTGATCTTGATCCACGACAAGATCAATCAAACTACTCATCAGTGATTTGAATGTAACCGGACTGATTTGCATCGCGAGCGGTGCCGAGGTCGAACCTGCGACTAATTCGTATAAAGAAATTTCGGAAGTTACAACTGAGGTCATACCGGGTGCTACGGAGAAAGGTGGGTACGCTGCTAACGAGATCGATACGGGTGCCCTTTTATATCTAGCTGCAATCTGAGCTAGCAAAGCAGAATTTTTGACGAAGTTTCAACCTGTTTCCGAAAAAAAACCGGAAATTACGGAGAGAAATCGACCAAAGATTGGGAAACTCGCATTCTACCCTTCAGTGCGTGATTTTCGATAAGGGCGATCGCATTCCAGAGATGCGAACACTCGATCGCAAGGAGGAATGTTTGTAAAGCACAGTTCTGCCTTTTTATCAATGATTTTCTGTAAATAGAGACATAATGTGAGCGTAATCGATGCAGTTGCCGCTGGAGCTTCTGATCATCGAAGTCGTTTCACTGGAGATCAAAGCTATGGCTGGACAAATGTGTTGGTTAGCTGGACTGGGCGGAGGCACGAAGATTCTTCACCTGCGCGAACAGGCTCACCAACCGTGGACACCCTACACATCGTTTCCTCAGTACCGTGTCCCAGATTTGCAGATTCGCGGTGCCTCGAAGGGTTGGACGACTTATCAGAAGCTTAGAGAAATGGGATGGATGCTGATTGCATCGGATCAGGCGTATGTGAAGGCGATCGTGCCTGTGGAGCAGGTTTGAGGCGGAATTGTGCCCCTCACCCTAACCCTCTCCCTAGGGAGAGGGAACAAGAGTTTTAGGGGTTTGCACTGCTAGGGCATGGCAGAATCTAACGATTAAGTGATTTAACTCGATCGTGTCGATGAGAAACGCATCGTGTCCTTGATCAGAATGTAACCATGCAAAGGTGGCATTAGGTCGATGCTGCTAGTTCCTTTTGTTCAACCGGGGGATACAGCACATCTGAGCTAATCGTAACGATCAAAGCAGGCTGCTCGGAATAGTTGCCACCTTGCTCCGGTTGTTCCGTAACAACTGTTGCTACAGATGATGAAATCTCGATCGACATCCAGCGATCGACCCTGACCGAGTAATGGTTCCCACCAGCGATCGTGCGAATGATTTATACCGATCCAGGCGGCTCTTTAGGAGGGGGATCAGACGGTAATCTGCAACTCATCAAAATCGATGAATGATTCGTCAGAGTGGGGATTGCGATCGAAACACTCGCAACTGCTCCAAGAGCAAACAAAGAGAGAATGATAGATTTCATGATGGATGTTGTATTGCGTTGATCACCTAAACATCAAACAGCGATACAAGCGAGATCTGCCCAAACACAGGCAACCCACTTGTATCACTGCTTCTAAGACTTCAATTAAGCTACTTTATCTGCACCCGTTTCCACAGGCAGATCAGATTGGCTGTACTCCGTCCAAGAGCCTTCATACACTCGAACTTTGGGATATCCCAGCAAATGCTTTAGCACCACATATTGCAGCGTTGCTTCTCGTCCCGTACTGCACGAAACAATCACATCATCCGCAGGCGTAATGTTCTTCGATGCCAAAATTTGCTTGATCTCATCCAAGGATTTCAGCTTGTGGAAGTTGCCTTCATTTGTGGCTGCATTGCCTTGAGTGAATGTTACCCAAGGAATGTTCCGCGCTCCTGGAATGTGACCATTGCGCGTCCAGATCTTCTCTTCACCACTAAACAATCTCGGCGGTCTGGGATCAATAAATTTCACAGTTGGTTGATTCAAAAAACCGCGCACATCTGCAAGCGTTACCCGAATCGAAGGATTGTCTTGAACGGTGAATCGAGTCGGTGCGTACTTCGGAAATTCTTGTGTAACGGGCTGTCCAGAAGCTTTATAGGCAGCATATCCGCCATCCAACACAGCAATATCTCTCACGCCCGATCGCTCTAATAGATAAGCGACCATTGTTGCTCCTAGAATGTCTCGTCCCTCCGAGTACACTAGAACGCGACTATTGCGCGACACACCTGCTTGTGAGAAAAGCTCTCCCAGTTTGCTTGTGTTCCAATACTGCACAGGCAATAAGCCATTTGGACCGCGAAATGTATTGTCAGCAATATGAACTGCATTCGGTAAGTGACCTGCAAAGTACTCTAGCGGATTGATGCGGACATCTAGAACACGGAGAGCGCGATCGCTACTATTTTTTGCAACCCAATCCGGTGAAACAAACTGAACCTTTGTGCTTTGACTCGCCATTAATGGCGAAAACGAGAATGCTGGAATTGCAATCAGACTCACGAGAAATGCTGCTAGCACTGCCAGAACTTTAGACTTTTTAAGCCTGGAGCGCAATAACTTCCGAATCATGACTTTAACCTGAAAGTGTTGACTGTAATGAGAATGCAAACAAAACTACGGTAAATTGATCGATTTACTGGATCAATTTATTTTAAAAATTTCACAAAGCTGCAAAAATCACAAGCCCTATTGCATCGAAAATTCTCGATTTTCAGGATTGATGTGCGTTGAAAGCGTGCCTCAAAACTGTCCTCTCGTGATTGAAGGGACAAACAGCAGTGTGAGCAAAATAACCAGGCTAATGACGCAAAATAACGTCAACGTTAGAAGGGGAGTTGCACTATTCATGATGGGAGATCCGAAGGGGCAGGGGCGATCGAGAAGCTCTGTCAACACTTTGCTAAATGTCGTAGTGCCATACCGCATCGGGCTGTAGCAATGTAAGATGATTCGGCAAGCGTTGAACGATGCCTTGTTGCTCGAACTGTTTTAGCACGCGAGTAATCGTCACACGAGTCGTTCCCAATAGTTCTGCGATGTCTTGATGAGTTAATCGCAGTTCAATCAAATGTCCTTTGCTCACTTTCCGTCCGAATTTCTTACCGAGCCAGGTCAGCAGCTTTAACAACATTTCTTCGACCCGACGATGGCTGCGAATCAACATAAACTCTTCTGCTTGTTGCACTCGTGCTAGAAGTTGCTCTGGACTCGGAAACCATTCATCTGGTGAAAGTGGAGTGGCTTCTACATCGGTGAGACACTCAATCTGATAAGGCTCGATCGCAGATAGATGAGTTCCGACCACATCGCCTGCCCCACATAGTCCTAAGGTCACGGTTGAGCCATCTTCAAGCCAAGTCACCATCCGCACCACGCCCGATTCAATCCGCCAAAGTGAGATTTGTCTGAGCGGGAGCGTCGATCGACGTTTGAACAACCGAATTTCAGATTGAATGAGCGATCGAGAAATGACTGTGGAGTGCATGGCGACCTTTGTATCGAGATTCTAGATGATTTAATTACGATAACTTGACCAAATTACCGTATTAATTAGCTTAGATGGTAACACGATCGACGAATTTGTAAAACAGTTGACCTAAAACAATGTGTTGGAGGTGATTAGGAAAAGTCTCGATCACTTTTTTACGTGTTCCAAAACTTCAAGTATCTTTTGTTCTACAAACCCCACTATCTAGAGAAACTTTGTGAAAATTATTTTTGTATATTCTCTCTGGTTGTGAATGAATAGAATCTACTAGAAAATGCTCGGATTAGGCGAAATTGAGAATAATACAAAACCTAAATAAACGCTGAGATTCTCTGCTGGTTTAGAGTTTAAACCTTAGTAATAGGTAAATATATCTCATGGTTCTATAACATTCTGTTTTGATTAATTAGATTTATCATCTCAACAAAAAAGACTACTTGCTTCTATTAGAGGTTAGGAATAAAGTGAGAGTCAGATTGTTAAAAAGCGCTTTTGAATTGAGAAAACCGGATTTCACTCCTTCATTTAGACCCACTATTGATCTAAGGAACGCTCATCATGACCGCTGAAATTCCGATTCGTCCCAGTGTGCATGGGTTAAAACGGGAATGTCTTTCCTACGGCGAGGTATTAGCTCAATCTTTTGCCGTTCTCGCTCCGACGACTGTTCCAGCGGCGGTAATGGGCTTAATTTTCGCTTCATCAGGAAATGGGACTTGGCTCAGCTTTCTGCTAGGGATGATTGGACTCGTCTTTGTTGGGGTCAATATCAATCAGTTTGCACGTCGCTCTGCATCACCGGGATCACTCTATTCTTATGTTGTAAAAGGGTTGGGTCCGACTGCTGGCGTGTTAAGCGGTTGGGGATTGATTCTGGCGTACTTGTTCACTGGAATGTCTACCCTATGCGGCTTTGCAATCTTTGGTCAAAAGCTGCTGGACTATGTGGGCATTCAAACACACATTCTGACGCTGTTTGCGGTCGGAGTAGCTGCGGCTTGGTATGCGGCACACAAAGATATTCAGCTATCCGCCAAGGTGATGTTACTGCTCGAAGGAGCCTCGATCTCTTCAATTCTCCTGCTTGGTGTGCTGATTTGGGGACATCATGGATTCGCGATCGATCCCGCACAGCTCACCCTGCAAAATGCGACACCAGGCGGGATCACAGCCGGAATTGTGCTCGTGGTCTTCGGATTCTCTGGCTTTGAAAGTTCAACGTCACTCGGAGATGAAGCCAAAGATCCCTTGAAGTCCATTCCTAAATCGGTGATGCAAAGTACGATTTTGGCGGGATTGTTCTTTATCTTCATGGCGTATGTGGAAGTTTTGGGATTTCAAGGCGTATCTGCTGATTTAGCCAAAACTGAAGCTCCATTAGATTTCTTAGCACATCAAGCAGGCGTTGATTTTTTAGGAATTATCATTAGCTTGGGTGCATTGCTCAGTTTCTTTACTTGCACATTAGGCTGTATTAATCCGACTGCACGAGTGATGTTTTTAATGGCGCGGCATGGTGTATTTCACACTTCCCTTGGCGCTTCGCACGAAGAGAATATGACTCCGCATACCTCGATCGCGCTTGCTTCACTCTTAACTTTTGTGATCCCGACTGCGGTTGTATTGTTCGGGGTCTCACCGTTTGATAGTCAAGGATACTTTGGCACGATTTGTACTTACGGCTTTTTGCTGGTGTACATTTTGATCTCGATCGCGGCTCCGGTTTACCTGCATCGATTAGGCGAATTGCGCCCGGTGAATGTAGTGTTCTCCGTTTTGGGTGTGGGATTTATGGCTCTGCCGCTCATTGGAACGATCGGGATTCCGGGTAGTGATCTGTTTCCCGCTCCTGAAGCTCCTGCGAATGTTTTCCCGTATTTGTTCGCGCTGTATATTGCGGCTGGTTTTAGCTGGTTTGTGTTTCAGCGGTATCGATCGCCTCGATTAGTGCGACAAATGCAGCGATCGATTGAGGCAATTCACGCCCAGCATGCGAACCCAAATCGAGTAGATGAATCATGACAGAACTGATCAAAGCTTTTACGACTGGAATCACCGCGTTTGTGGCAACGAATCTAGATGACATTGTGATTCTGATGCTATTCTTCTCACAAGTGACTGCTCTATTTCGACGGCGGCACATTGTTGCAGGACAGTATTTAGGATTTGGAGCATTAGTCCTAGCAACCTTGCCGAGTTTCTTTGGAAGTGCATTCTTTCCGCGTCCCTGGATTGGCTTGCTTGGACTGGTTCCAATCGCGATCGGGATGTCTCGACTGCTCAGTCCTGACTCCGAAGATGATGACGATGAGATTTCCGATGAGCAACCAGAAGGCAATTGGTTCACGAGCTTTCTCGCTCCGCAAACTTATAGTGTGGCAGCCGTTACGTTTGCGAATGGCGGCGACAACATTGGTATCTATGTGCCGTTGTTTGCCAGTGCGACTTGGGAAAGTTTGCTCGTGATTGTGACGACCTTTTTCTCGATGGTTGGGATCTGGTGCTATGCCGCGTATCGATTGACTCGTGTGGATACGATCGCACAATCGCTCACCCGATACGGCAATCAATTAGTACCGTTTGTTCTGATTGGTTTGGGTGTGTTGATTTTGATTGATAGTCACACGCTCGAAGACCGTGGATTGACTGTGATTGCTTTAGTTTTGAGCAGCATGGGATTGATTCATCTCATGCGATCGCATGTTCCAACTTTTTCCAAAGATTTAGGAGAATGATGATGAAACGATTGATGGTGATTTTGGTGACACTTGCTGCATTGTTTAGTTTTGCGTTCCCAGTGCTGGCAGATCCACCAAAGTTTACAACCTTGCCTGAATACACAGAAGTCACAACTGCGATCGCGGATTTGCTCAAAGCGCAATCTGATCCGCAATCTTCGGATCTGAGTCCGGTTGAGATTGAACAAAAGCTGGGAGCATTGAACTTACAGAAGTACATTCTGGAAACGGCTTCTGAATGGTCACAGTGCCGTAATGAAACTGGACATACGATCGGGGTTTATGCTCACAAAGCGAAGAAAACGGCTCAGCCGATCGCGTTGTATTATCTCGCAACTGGGCAAGCAACTAGCGATGATTGGAACTGTGATGGAATTTACTTACCCGCAGGCGCGAAACTGGCGGGTCAACCAGAGTTAACAGAACCCGTAGCGCTGCAATTTGTCAGCGGCACTCAACTGATTGCGAAGGCGAATCCAAACGGTGAAATTGAATTGAACTTGCCGCCCGCAAAGATGCTGACTGCATCGGCTGAAAGTGCTTTACCGATTCCGAATCTAACTTTAGCTAGTGTTGAAACCACTGCTCCAAATGCTCCAATCGAAGATTAGTAAGAGTTGAAGTTTATGAGCGCAGAACTCCGAGACAAACCAAAAAGACTCAATCCTAATCGCATTCGGGATCATCTAGCAAACGAGCGCACCTATCTTGCTTGGATGCGGAGTGGTATCGCACTGATGGGGTTTGGAGTGCTGATTGTGCGTTTACGAATTCTGCGCCCGCCGATGGCTCCTCAACCTCCCGGAGCAGGTTGGAAGCTGGGACTTGCATTCTCGATCGCTGGAATTCTCTCGGTCTTTCTATCTACTCAACATTATTTCGCTGTTCGCAATGACATCGAGGAAGATACTTACGAACCTCCGGACCGCTGGGTGATTCTTTCGAGTTTAACGATCGTACTTCTCGGATTAGGCGTAATCTACTATGTTTTCACGGTTCCGCTAGAACTCTTGAATGCAGTGGTGATTGAATAATGAGATCATTTCCACAATTCTTTCAACAACTTCTAGCGGCTCGATGGCAGTCATTATTGCTACTGTTCCTCGGTGTTGTTCTGCCGCTGATTGTTGTGGAACAATTCACGATCGTTGTTCTGAATCAAGGGGCATTTGCCTGGGATCGCTCGATTCTGTTTGCGATTCATAGCACCCATAATCCGATTCTCGACCGCATTGCACTCATGATTACACCTTTGGGCGTGTTCTACGGAGTGTTTCCGGTGTCGGCAGTGATTTCGATTGGATTGTTGTATCAACGTCGATGGCGCAAGCTTACTTATCTACTGGTGACGTTGCTTGGAAGTGCAATGATCAACCGGATTGCAAAAGTTTGGTTGCATCGCGATCGTCCTGATTTCTGGGACTCTCTCACACCGCATACGGATTTTTCGTTTCCGAGCGGTCATGCGATGTCGAGTATGACACTGGTTGCAGTTTTAGTGATCTTGGCGTGGGGTAGTCGCTGGTGTGGGTGGATTAGCGCGATCGGTGGACTGTTTGTTTTAGTCATTGCTTGGACTCGTCTTTATCTTGGAGTCCATTTTCCCAGTGATATTTTGGCAGGCTGGATGATTTCTCTCGCTTGGTCGATCGGGGTTCGCTTAGTGATTCGTCCTCAGCTTGAATCATCGATCGATCAAACGACTGTGCTACCGGATGAATTACAATCCACTCAAAGTTAAAAGGATTGATTTGCCTTGAACATTCTAGAATTTTCGCTGCTGGTTTGGTTTGGATCATTTGTCGCTGGATTTCTGGGGGCACTAACTGGACTGGGCGGCGGAGTGGTTTTAGTTCCTTTGTTGACTTCAGTCTTTGGCATTGATATTCGATATGCGATCGGGGCTTCTTTAGTTTCTGTGATCGCGACTTCTTCAGGAGCCGCATCGACGTATATCAAACAAGGCTTTACAAATCTAAGAATCGGTATGTTTTTAGAAGTTGCAACGGTGATCGGTGCACTGATTGGCGCATTGATGGCAACCTTTGTATCGGTGAAAATGTTGTCGATCGTGTTAGCAATCACATTGTTGTATTCCGCATATTTAGCTCAACAACCTCGATCAGAGTTCTGCGACACAGAAACAATCGATCCACTTGCAGCACAATTGCATCTAAATGGAACTTGTCCGACTCCGAATGGTGCGATCGCTTATGAAGCTCGATCAGTGTCCACTGGATTTAGCATTATGGTAATTGCGGGTGCATTGTCTGGCTTGTTAGGCATTGGATCAGGCGGCTTCAAAGTGTTAGCAATGGATCAAGCGATGAAGCTACCGTTTAAAGTTTCAACCACGACGAGCAATTTCATGATTGGTGTGACTGCTGCGGCTTCTGCGGGAGTTTATCTCGCTCGTGGTTACATTGATCCGGGTTTATCAATGCCTGTGATGTTGGGTGTGTTTCCGGGTGCGTTGCTCGGTGCAAAAGTTTTAGTCGGTGCAAAAACTCAACTGTTACGAATTCTATTTAGTGTAGTCCTCGTTGTGATGGCGCTCAAAATGGTATACAACAGTCTGGCAGGAGGGGTGTAGATGTATCAAGATGCAGACCCAAGAATTTCATCGATCGAGCCTCAGCCGATTGTTCCTTCTCATGAAGCTCAGTTAGAACGATCGATTAGCACTCTTCTGCAATGCGGTGTTTGGCTATCGAGTCTGATAGTTCTAATCGGCGGCGTTCTTTATCTCATGCGTCACGGTAGCGAATCTGTGGATTATCGAGTGTTTCGGGGTGAACCTGCCATGTATCGATCGCTGCCTGGAATTATCACTTCGATGCTGACAGGTCATCGTCGCGGCATCATTCAATTCGGCTTAGTCGTGCTGATTGCAACCCCAATTTTACGAGTACTGCTCTGCTTTATTGCATTCCTGCGGTGGCGCGATTTTACTTACCTTACCATCACAGCTTTGGTACTCTCTGGATTGATTTATAGCTTTGTTGGGGCTTATTTTTGACCTGTTTCAACCAATTGCTTCAGATCAAAAAGTTTCACTCCTTCACCACCTACGATCAGCGGTAGATTTCCATTCCATTTCTCGATCGCTTGTCTTTGCAGTATCTCAGGCGTTAATCCTGGTTGTAATAATTGTTGAGCGGCGGCTTCTCCTCTGGCACGATTCGCGATCGCTTCTGCCTCTCTTACTGCTCTGAGTGCGACAAATTCTGCCCGTTTTGCTTCTTGTTCTGCAACTTGTTTCGCTTCTACTGCTTCGCGAAACCGCTCCGAAAATTTGATATGTACTAACGACAAATCATCAACTGCAATATGATACGGCTGTAATCGTTTTGTTAATGCCTGATCCACTTCCGCTTTGACCGTTCCCCGTTCTGTAACAATCGCTTCTGCCGTATACTTCGCCATTACCGCTTTAAGCACTTCTTCCACGGCTGGACTAATAATTCGCTCGATCACCGCTTGCTTATTCCCGATCTCCTGATACAGTCGATGAGCTTCCGTTGGAATGATGTGCCAATTGAGGGCAACATCGGCATACACATTCTGCAAGTCTCTAGAAGAGGCTTCTGCGGAAATTTCTTGACTCTGAACGCGAACACTCAATTTCTCAACGGTATAAACGATCGGTAAAATGGGATGAATGCCTTCTGATAATACCGTGTCCTGCACCGCACCAAATCGCATCAAAACACCGCGCTCTCCCGCATTGACAATCGCGAAAAAGCTCGAAAGCAATGCTAAACAAAGCAAAACCAAAATGACTTTGAAAGCAATTTGAGACTCTTGGTTATTCTTTGGCACGTTCAGCGGTTTCAAAATGAGAGTTCAAAAGATTCAGTTCACGATCGAACTTCCGTTAATATACAACGAATGCCATAGTTCACCTCATCAGTACCAATCTTCCTCAACAGTATTCGGTTTTCCCACGATCTGAACGTTCAAAGACTTGAGATAGTTTAATCCTTGGTTAATTTGCTGCGGGGTTCCGCGTAGTTCTATATCGCAATAGCTGTCGATCGTATTCTCTCGACTAAGCTGAGCTTCGATAATATTCACAACGAGCTTAAACTGTGAAACTAAACGTGAAAGAATGGGTTCTTGATAATACGAAGCCGGAATTTCTAACCGAAGTCGAACACGATTCAAAGGTTGATATCTCAGTGGGGTCATTGCTTGTTACCTCTCAATGATTAAGCGGTGTGTGCTAACTTCCAACTCACCATCACTAACAATAGATAGATACAAAACCGTAGCGGGCGTTGTGGTATCAGCTTACAAAGTCTTGCACCAATCAACACTCCCGGTACAGAACCCAACCAAATCGGAATCACCAAGCCCCAGTCTACAGTTCCGAGTGTCAAATGCCCGATCGATGTAAACGTCAGTAAAATCGCCGCCTGAGCTAAATCCGTTCCGACGAGCTTCCGAGCATCAAGCTGAAAGAACGCAATCAAGACCAGCGCGAACATCGAGCCTGACGAAACGCTAGTCAGTCCAACAATACAACCGAGAACTGCGCCAAGTGCGATCGCATTTCCTCGCCCTTTCCACGTTTCCAAATTCAACTTAGGTAACGTCGGCAATTCCCACTCAGGCGCAAACGTCATCAGCAACAATTGCACCAAAGCAGTCGCCGCTACTAGTAAAATCGCATACCCGATTAGATGCAACAATAATTCATCTAAATTGAAGCTCTCAATATTGCGCCACCGATGCAGCAACGTCACACCAAACAGCGATCCGGGTACACTTCCCATCGCTAACCATTTCACAGCAGTACAATCGACTGTTTGCTGCCTCCAGTGTTTCGCCCCGCCAATTACTTTCATCAAAGTTGCAGCCACCACATCAGAACTGACCGCAACCGAAGGAGGCACTTGAAACAAAAACACTAACATCGGCGTAATCAGTGACGCGCCCCCGATTCCAGTGAGTCCTACTACAATTCCGACTCCAAAGCTCAGCGAAGTTAGTAATACATACTCCATTGCTACTGACCTCTGACTAGCAAGTCAACGGGCAGATCAAGAACTTTTAGCTGAATTAGAGCGACGACAACGATCGTGAAAATCGAAGAAGAAACCACACCCCAGAACAGTTCTTTTTTCAGATTGCGTTCTTGCGATTGAAAGACATCGATCGCGCCTGCCTGCATTAACAAAATTCCAATTAAGTTGGAGAACCAATATCCAACAATCGTTCCCGGCAGCATCCAGCTCGAAGAGAACAAGCTACAAAGATAGCCAAATCCATACGCAACAGGCAGGTTGAAAATCAGATCGTTCCACCAACACAAGGGAGAAAGAAGCCATCCGATCGCAAATAACAGCCAACCTCGCGCCTTTTTGAAGGAAATCCCCTTCAACTCTATTTCGGTCGTTGCGTCCTGTTCTCTTCTCAGTTCTTTCATGCAAAACCTAGCAAATCGATAAACTTACCGTATTTTACCAGAAAAGAAACTGGAGATCGATAATCCGATAGAATTACCGTAATTTACAAATAGAACACAACCTTACGTATTTCTATAAGCTCAAACGACTGAAGAAAGCGTCTGAGCTTTATAAAGGAAACAAAGCAAGTTAAATATAGTACATTGGATTTGCTTGCAGGAGAGCATCTCTCTGTTGGCGGAGATCTTTAAGGGTGATAGTCGATAAAAACTGCTGCGATCGCAAATCGTTTTCCTGCCAAATTTTGTAAATCATTTCCCGCTCGACCGTGGATGCTGCATCAAGATTTCGCTGTTTACGTTCACCGTCCATCAGCGTCACAACATCGAGCAACGTAATCTCATGCGGTTCACGTGCCAGAACAAATCCACCTTTCGAGCCGCGATGACTGTGAACGAGTCCGCCCCGTCTCAAGGTGGCTAGAATCTGCTCAAGATATCGTTCAGGGATTTGATGCTTTTCATTAATTGCCGCTGCCGTCAGTGGATAAGGATGATGAAGGTGGCTTGCGAGTTCTAGAAGCGCCAGCAACGTATATTCAACCTTGGCAGACAGTTCGAGCAGGGTACACATCTGAAAGTTCGCTTGCATCTAAACTACACTTATTTGATCGGCTTAGTGTAGTTTACCGTACGATCGCTAAATTCTGACACATGAAATCATTCAGAAAGCCCTCTCACATGGATTACGTCCGCAGCAAGAGAGCTTTTTTTGAACTCACACCTATTTCAGTGCATAAGCCGGAAACGTTTTCACTGACTTCGGCTTGAGATGAACCCGTTGATCCGATCGCAGTTCAATCTGATTAAATCGATCGCGCCCCAAATTCACTGTGATCAATTCCCCAGATTCCAACCGGACTTCGACGATGACTTCCCAGCCCAGATGCACAATACGATCGACTTGTGCCGGAACCGTATCAGCCGACGCGGTTAGATCAATGTCAATGTCATGCGGACGTAAAAAGACGCGATCGCTCTCCAACACCTTATTACCGATCGGCAGAATTCCCGAATGTACCGGAACAACGTTGACCGGACCAATAAAGCTCATCACAAACGCACTCGCTGGATGATCATAGATATCGGTTGCAGTTCCCACCTGCTCGACTTTCCCTTGATTCATCACCACAATTTCATCTGCCACTTCCATCGCTTCTTCTTGATCGTGCGTCACAAAAACAGTCGTCACACTCACTTCTTCATGCAAGTGACGCAACCAAGTCCGAAGCTCTTTCCGCACCTTCGCATCCAACGCCCCAAAAGGTTCATCGAGCAGTAACACTTGAGGTTGAACCGCCAACGCCCGCGCCAGCGCTACCCGCTGCCGCTGTCCACCTGATAGCTGAGATGGATAGCGATCGCCTAGTCCTTGCAGTTGAATCAGCGCCAACAATTCCTCTACCCGCTCCCGAACTCTGGCTTTGGAAGTCTTGCGAAGATCCAGCGCGAATCCAATATTCTGCCGAATTGTCAGATGTTTGAACAAGGCATAGTGCTGAAACACAAATCCAATGTTCCGTTTCTGTACGGGGATGTGAGTGGCATCGCGTCCGAGTAGAGCAATTCGCCCCTCGTCGGGTTGCTCCAGTCCCGCGATCATTCTCAGTAAGGTGGATTTTCCCGATCCTGAAGGACCTAGCAGCGCCACTAAAGAATCTGTTTTAATGCTGAGATTAACTCGATCGACCGCGTGAAACGATCCGTAGTGCTTCGATACATCTTGAATTTCGATTCCCACCGCACTCTGCTCCTTCAGTCCTTTATCTACATTTTGTCTATTAGGCTACAGTATATTACAGCTCATTGAGAAGATGTGTAACTTTTAGCACTGTTCGTTTTTGCCATTAAGCTGAAATTGGGTTGAATGAATGCAAAATCATTCCCCGTTTCTTCGCTCGACTTATGTGAGTTTAATAGTATATTAAGGCAAACACAATAAAAAAGCCGTTAAAGTTAAAGCGGACTCTGCGATTTCAATGACACTTGAACAGTTGCGAATTTTTTTAGCCGTTGCAGAGCATTTGCATTTCACTCGTGCAGCCGAAACACTGTACATTACTCAACCTGCTGTGAGCGCTGCGATTCAAACGATCGAAGCAGAATACAGCGTGAAGCTATTTCACCGCATTGGTCGCCGGATTGAAATCACAAATGCGGGACAACTTCTTCAGATCGAAGCTCAGAAAATTCTCGATCAAGTTGCCTTTACAGAGCGGCAATTAAGAGAATTGAACAATCTTCAACGCGGCGAACTGAAGATTGGCTCAAGTTTGACGATCGGAAACTATTGGCTCCCCGATCGCATTAGTCGCTTCAAGCAACAATACCCCGGTATTTATGTGCACTGCATCCTCGGCAACGCGGAGGAAATCGGAGAAGGAACCTCTCTGGGACGGTTTGATCTTGGACTAGTCACAGGTGAAGTAAAGCAATCGTTTCAAGAACACCTGCTGCAAGAATCGGTCGGTCAAGAACGATTGAAAATTGTGGTCGGTCAAACCCATCCTTGGTTTGGTCAATCGACGATCGACACCGCACAACTTGCCACGAGCCAGTGGGTGATGCGAGAATCTGGCTCAGGGGCACAACAGATGTTTGAACAAGCCTTGCATCGTTGGCAGGTCGAATCACCGTTGTCGATCGCGTTAGTGCTAAGTACAAGCGAAATGGTCAAAGCCGTGGTCGAACAAGGAGTCGGAGCGGCAGCACTACCAGAATTAATGATTCAGAAAGAACTCAAACTTGAAACTCTCTGGGCAGTTCAAGTCGTTGATCCTGAAGGCAATAAACTAGACATTGTGCAACCGATTCTCAAGCTAAAACATCAGAAGCGGTTTCAAACACAAGTGATTGAAGCATTTGAGCAATTTCTAATCTAGATGTTTCGTATCATCAACGTTTGTCGATCGACTTCCGCCGATGAAGCAGTCGTTAAACGAATCAGCCGCGAGAACCAATAGATAATCTCTGGCTCACAGCAGGTCGTCAGCCGTGAAATTTCGACTGCAAGCTGATAAACCATTTCACCTTGTGCATCACCTGTCAAACCCGAATAAGCCAGCAAATCGGCTTTTAGATTTCCTGGATATACAGGGAGGCGATCGCCGTTTCGATATTGCAGTCGATCAAGGAACGGTTGCCAATCAATTTCGGTATAGCTCATTTGCATTATCCCCACTCAATATGCTTTTACGTTAAACATTTACACCGATAAAAACAAGCATTCTTTTTTGTTGTTTTAATAACTACGGTTTATGCAAGCGATTTTTTGTATGTAGCTTGAATGCTTGTCTGTTGCTCTTTAGACCATTGCTCCGCCCAGAGTGAACCATGCGGGTGCATAATAAACTAAGGTGATGCAATTGAAAATCAATACTATTTGAACTTATGGTTTAGAGCCAGTATCTTGAGGAAAACTCGATAACTCGATCGATAAACAGAGCGATTGCATCCCTTCCTGCCCCAAATCGGTTTTCTGGATTTCCGCTATGCTCCTAGAACTCTCCGGTCGAACCAAATATGCGTTGATGGCGATGTTGGAACTCGCTTCCATCTATGACAGTGGCGAAACGCTTCAGATTCGTCAGATTGCGGCGTTGCAAAATATTCCCGATCGCTATTTAGAACAATTGCTGGCGACGCTCAGGCGTGGGGGGCTAATTTCGAGTGAGCGCGGCAAAAAAGGGGGCTATCTTCTCTCTCGTCCCCCGTGGAAAATTACGCTTCTAGAGATTGTGAACTGTATGGAAGGCGGCGATTCATCAGAAAACAGTGATGAGGGTGAATCAGTTTCAGTTCAAGCGATTTCTACGGTTTGGCAGACGGTGAAGAAAGCAGCGGATGATGTTTTGGAGAAAAATAGTCTGCAAGACCTTTTAGAGAAGCGGAACTATCTAGAACAGCCTGTGACGATGTATTACATTTAAGAGGTGTTTGAGAAGTATAAGAGGTCTTTTCGCTTCGATTGCCTCTCACCCTGAAATGAATTTCGGGCTAACCGTGGAAAGTCTACTGAAGTAGACTGGGAGCCAGTTTCAGCTTCTTAGTCCATTGAAATGGACTTGCGCCGATTAGCCCGAAATTCATTTCAGGGCGGGTCGCTGCAACGAACGAGGACTTTTCAAATACCCTCTAAGCATTCTTCGGAGCCGAGACAGTGAGATAAATTCCAATCAGCACGACGAGAAACGCGATCGCATTTCCCCACTGAATCATTTGCCCAAACAGCACCATCGCTAATCCTGCTGCAATCATCGGCACTGCTAACAATGCAACCGAAACTAAGCCCGCCGAAAATTGCTTCAAGCTATACGTTAACAATCCATGTCCTGTCACTTGAGTAATCAACGCAGCAGCTAACACAGCTAACCCGCTTTCAAATGAGGGTGGCAGAATTTCAGCACCATTCCATAGCACCAATGGCAAGAGTACAAGACTCGCGATCGCACTTTCACTCATCGCAATCACCGGAGTTGCTAATTTCGACCGTAATTGTTCCACGATCAAAAGCTCGATTGCAATAAACACCGCTGAACCGAGTGCTGCAACATCACCCCAAATCGTTTCGCTATCTAAGCTCAAGTCACCAACTCCGATCGCGATCGCTCCCATCAATGCAATCACTAACCCAATCCAAAACTGCCGACTAAATCGCTGTCCCAGAAACAACCAGCCTGCAAACGTCGTAAAAATCGGCATCATGTGAGTGAGCAAGGTTGCATTTGCCACCTGAGTATGAGCCAGCGACCAAGCAAGTAGCACGACAAAACTCGCAAAGCTTGCTCCTGCTCCGGTCAACAATCCAACTTCACGCCAGCCGATTTCACTCGTTGGCTTCTCTTGATGGGTTATCGATCGAAGACTATTCCAAACACCAAAGACGATCGCTGCAATCAAAACTCGACTGAATGCCACCTGATTCGCGCTCATTTCTTGAGTCGCAATTTTCATAAAAATCGACCCACTTGCTAATGCACATAGGGCAGACCCTAAAACAAGAGCAGAGAGGATCGATCGAGTGCTGAGAGTTTGAAACCAAGAAGATCGAATCGAGTCGGTTGAAGGCTGAGTCATACTTTGAGAGAGTTTTGAGCGATCGCGTTTCTCAAAGTATACAGTCTGCAATTTCGATCAGCTTAAGCCAACCTGAACTTGACCTTCGACCAACTGAACCGCAAAAGTGCGAATCGTGACCGTAGGATCATCTAAACATTCACCTGTTTTGAGGTTGAAATTCTGTTTGTAAATCGGCGAAGCAACTTTAGAAATACCGTTCCGATCGCCTACGATTCCACGAGAAAGTACATACGCTTTACTAAACGGATCATAGTTATCGATCGCATAAAGTTGATCTTGTCCCACTCGAAAGATCGCGACCTGTTGCCCATTTACTAGAGCGCAAACTCCAGTATTTGGAGTGATGTCTTCTAGGGTGCAAACAGTAGTCCAGGTTGTTGCAAGAGATTGTGAAGATTGCATAGTTGGGTAGGAGTGAAGGATTAAAGAGCAGGCAATAAATTGACTTAGAGGTGCCTAATTAAAACTGCTTCGACTGCGATTCTATTCCGGGGCGGGTGTTGCAATTACGATGAGATTCCTACGTTCAAAACCTCCGCACTACGATCGCGTTAACGAAAACAGTTGCCGCTCGTGTTCATAAATGGGGCGATGTTGTCCGCGTTCTTCGACTTGAACAATGTTCGGATCGGGGTCATCTGAGTTAACAAAATGCCGGAAACGACGAACTTTCGCGGGATCTTCGATTGTCGTTTTCCACTCACAAGCGTAGGTATTCACTTGATGCACCATTTCTGCCTCAAGCTCTGCACAGATACCGAGTGAATCTTCGATGATCACTTGCTTGAGATAGTCCATTCCACCTTCGAGCTTATTGAACCAAGTTGCAGTTCGTTCTAAGCGGTTTGCTGTGCGAATGTAGAACATTAAAAAGCGATCGATATACCGAATCAAAGTTTCTTTGTCCAAATCTGCCGCCAGTAACTGTGCATGTTGCGGCTTCATGCCACCATTGCCACAGATATACAAATTCCAGCCTTTCTCAGTTGCAATAATACCAAAGTCTTTACTCTGAGCTTCAGCACATTCGCGAGTACAACCGGACACCGCAGATTTAATCTTGTGAGGAGCACGTAAGCCTCGATAGCGCAGTTCCACCTCGATCGCTAAACTGGTCGAATCTTGCACCCCGAATCGGCACCAAGTACTCCCAACACAAGATTTCACGGTTCTCAATGCTTTTCCGTAAGCATGACCCGATTCAAATCCCGCATCAATCAACTGTTTCCAAATCAGCGGTAACTGTTCAACTCTTGCTCCAAATAAATCGACGCGCTGACCGCCAGTAATCTTGGTGTAGAGTCCAAACTCTTTGGCAACTTGACCGAGAGCAATTAACTGATCGGGTGTCAGTTCTCCACCCGGAACACGCGGCACAACCGAGTAAGTTCCATCTCGCTGAATGTTGGCGAGAAAAGCATCATTCGTGTCTTGTAAACCTGTATGAGCGGGATCAAGAATGTAATCATTCCAAGCCGATGCCAGAATTGACCCGATCGCAGGTTTACAAATTTCGCATCCTTGACCGGTTCCATGTTGCTGAAGTAGCTCAGCAAACGTATGAATTCTCTGCGATCGCACTAGATGATAAAGTTCCTGACGTGAATACGCGAAGTGCTCACACAAATGATTTTTAACTTCGATGCCCGCTTTTTTCAGTTCTGATTTCAACAAATCAGTCACTAACGGAACGCAGCCCCCGCAGCCTGTTCCCGCTTTGGTACATTGTTTCAAGCTACCAATGTCGGTCAGATTTTGATTCTGAATGGCATCACAAATCGCTGCTTTAGTGACATTGTTACAAGAGCAAATTTGTGCCGTATCAGGAAAGCTATCGACTCCCATCACCGCTGAAGCACTACCACTTCGAGGCGGAATGATCAGATCTTCAGGATGCGGCGGCAAGGTAATTTGATTCTGCATCAATTGAACCAGATTGCCGTATGCCGAAGCATCTCCGACTAGGATTCCACCAAGCAGCGTCTTCCCGGTTTGATCAACCACTAACTTTTTGTAAGTGCCTTGAACCGAATCGACGATCGCAATTTCTTTCGCGCCCCCTGTCTTCGCAAACGCATCCCCAAAACTCGCCACATCTACACCCAACAATTTGAGCTTTGTAGACATATCTGCGCCTGTGAACTGATTGCCCTGGAGACTACAAAGATGATCCGCTGCCACAGTCGCCATCGAATAACCCGGAGCAACTAAACCATAGATGCGATTCTCATAGAGGGCACATTCCCCGATCGCATAAATATCCGCGTCCGAAGTCTGGCAATTCTCGTTAATGACAATTCCACCGCGTTCACCGACCGACAAACCGCACGATCGCGCCATTTCATCCCTCGGACGAATCCCCGCCGAAAATACGATCATGTCTGTGTGCAGTTCCGTACCATCTGCAAACAGCATTCGATCGACGCGCCCGTTTTCGCTCACAATTTCCGTCGTCGATTTGCTTGTATGAACCGAAACGCCGATCGCTTCGATATTTTGCTTCAGTAATGCCCCACCCGCATCGTCCACCTGAACGGGCATCAATCGGGGCATAAACTCAACCACATGAGTTTCTAGCCCTAAATTCTTCAACGCATTCGCGCATTCCAATCCGAGCAGACCGCCCCCAACAACCACGCCAGTTCGACATGATTGGGCGTAGGCTGCGATCGCTTCGAGATCATCAATGGTGCGATACACGAACGTCCCTTCCGTCTCCCTGCCTTGGATCGGCGGCACAAATGGAAACGATCCGGTAGCAAGAACGAGCTTGTCATAACGAAGAGTGACACCATTGGCGGAAGTGACGGTTTTGCGATCGCGATCGATCCCAACAGCCTTATCTCCAACATAGATCTGAACGCCATGCTTTGCATAAAAATCTGACTCGACCAGCGAGAGATCGTCCGCCGTTTTCCCTGCAAAAAATCCGCTGAGATTAACGCGATCGTAAGCCATCCGCGATTCTTCGCAGAACGTGATCAAATTCCACTCGGATGATTCGTTCTCGATCATCCGCTCTAGGAACTTGTGACCCACCATCCCATTCCCGATCACGACTAAATTCTGTTTCGTCATACAAGCTAGTCTGCTGCGTTGCCAGTTTCAGCCTATGAGATCCCCCAGTTCATTTTGTAATTTTAGTTACAGAATTTTTTCAAAATGAGGGAACCGTATCATGTCGATGCGGGTTACGCATTGGATAAAGAACTTTTCAAGTTCAACAAAAAATCGATCGCTCCGAAGAACGATCGATTCTTTCATCCAACACTAAAAACTACTCGCGATTTGCCGGATTCGATCGCTGTGAAGCTTGTTGTGCTCCTGGTTTTGCCAGTGCTGTCCGCTCCAAGAAATTCAACGCCCGCGCATACTGAGGATCTTGAGGCGTACCAATCAGTTTGGGATTGGTTGCCAAGAATTTCTGCTGAGCATCCGACAAATCAACTTTCACATCGGGAGTGACTCCTTTGTGGCTGATATCCGTTCCATTCGGTGTGTAGTAGTGCGCGATCGTCACTGCCAATCCCGAACCATCCGAAAGCGAATGCACCGATTGCACTAATGCCTTTCCGAAGGTTTGACTGCCAACAATCGTGCCACGCTTATTGTCTTTCAGCGCACCCGCGAGAATTTCACTCGAACTTGCCGATCGACCATCGACGATCACTGCCACTGGTAATTTCGTCAATTGTCGTCCACGTGCATAAGCCGTGTCGCCCACACCTTGACGGTTCACAGTTTTCACGATCGCGCCTTGATCCAACCACATCCGGCTGATATCAATACTCGCTTGCAGCAATCCGCCCGGATTTCCGCGCAGATCCAACACGAACGCATCCACTTTCTGATCGTTCAGGTTACGAATCGCCCGCTCCATCTGCTCAGCCGCATGACTGCTGAATTCTGATAAGCGAATGTAGCCAATCTTGTTCTTGCCTTCTTGTTTGACGCTGGATCGAACCGCTTGCAGTTCAATCCGGGCACGAGTCAGTGGCAAATCAAAGTTTGTAGCGCCATCGCGTCCGATTTGAAGCGTGACTTTCGTTCCGGCTTCCCCGCGAATCAGATTCGAGGCATCTTCGACGCTCATTCCTTTCGTAGAACGACCGTTAATCGAAAGAACGCGATCGCCCGTTTTGATCCCCGCTCGAATCGCTGGGGAATTTTCCAACGGTTCAACGACGGTCAGAACCTTCGTTTTTTCATTTTGTTCGAGGCGAATCCCAACCCCAGACAGTTCGCCAGAAGTCTGATTGGTCAAGGCTTCAAACTGTTTCGGGTCCATGAAGCGGGTATAGGGATCATCCAGCTTCTTCAGAGCATCTCGCAGGGCAGTATATGCCTGTTGGCGTGAAGGATATTCTCGACCGAGCAGCGATTGTCTGACCGCTTGCCAATCATTTTTATTAAAAGTGCCATCCACGTATTCGCGGTTGACGATTTGCCATGCCTCATCGAGAACTGATTTCGGGCTGTCTTGGAGAGCCGCTTTTACAGAGCGATCGGCGGTGAATACAGTTCCGGTAGCGGTCGCCGCAATGACACCACTACAGAGAGCAACTTGGAGCAGCGAAACACGTCGGGTGGGTCGATTCATTGAGTGTAGAGGAACGAGGAGTGGACAGTTCGTAAATCAAAAATCACACCTGCAAACAGGGTGACACAGATGAATTTAAATTGCCAGTGATTAAATCAGCAAATTAGATGAAGGAGTGAGAGAAATTACTGGAACCCTAAAAGTCTAGATACAGGGTACACAGTGAAATTCCAGATGGTGTGACAATTTTAGGACAGTTGATCAAGTGTCTCTGAGTATAAAACCAGCCATACAGATTAATATGGCTTAGCTTCCGTTGGGCAGTTGCAACCTTTAAGACAATCTAGCGGAATTTTGGCAAATTGTTCTAGGGTTTCGGGCTGAGTTTCATTAAGCTTTCTTAAACTGAGGAGTTCAGGGTCGTGGTTGTCAGTATTAAACGAACTTGGAAGGAAGTTTTAAGTATTATTGGGCACTGCGTAATTGGAGGAATTGCGATCGCTGGAGTGGTCGCAATTCAGTTCGATCGTCTCAAACAGCCTTCGATTTCTCTTGATACGCCACAACAGGCAGAAGAACAGGAAAGATTACGCCTAAATCTTCTTAGCCGATTGCCCAGTTTCGGATTTGACAATCTAATGGCAAATTGGACGTTTCTCAATTTCATTCAGTATTACGGAGATACACCTGCCCGTGAAGCGACTGGATTTTCACTCAGTTCAAAGTATTTCGATATCATTACTCGTCGCGATCCCCGATTTGTCGAAAGCTATCTCTTCTTATCTGGAGCCGTTTCGCATCAAACGGGTAAGCCAGAATTAGCGCTGGAATATATGAAACGGGGAACCGATGCCCTGTCACCTCAGATGCACCCCAGAGCCTTCACCGTCTGGCGATGGAAAGCGATGGATCAGATTCTTCTATTGGGAAATTTGCCTGAGGCAGCTCGATCGTTTGACATGACTGCGAAGTGGGCGGCTCAATCTGAGGAGTACAAGCAGTTTGCACCGAATTTTCAGGAAACCGCAGACTTTTTGAGAACGAATCCTGAGATTGGCTGGGTGCGGTTCCAAGCTTGGTCAACGGTTTATCAGGATGCGATCGCGGCAGGAGACAAACCGACTCGCGATCGCGCTAAACGCGAGTTGTTAAAACTGGGCGCGATCGAGCGACAAAACGAGAAAGGGGAAACCGTCTTTATCGCACCCAGGAATTTACAGCAACCTGCACCCCGTTCTAAAAAGTAACAGGTGACTTTCCACGTTCGAGATATCTTAGCCTTCCGGGGAATTCCCTAGATGGGTACTGTCGATCGCTAAACCCGTGACCCACAATTTAAGCAAGCGGGAATACTAATCAAAATTCAGTGTCATCTAGGAGACATCTACATGCCGACTCAAGAAAAAGTTCGTCTGAGTATGCAGGTTACGTTCAGCTCGATTATTCTTTGTTTCTGTCTGTTTAAGCTGTCGAATCCAAACGATAGCCAATCAAGTGCACTGTATTGGGGTGGAGTGACGAGCGTTCTCGCGTGGTGGATGCCGTCTCCCGGTGGCAGCAGCACCTCACGTGATTCTACTTCGGTGAGAGCCGATGAAGTGAACGTGGCTCAAATTGAAAAAATCGAATCTGTCCCTCCGATCGAATCGATTCCACAGATGAACGGTTCACAGAATTAATCGATCAATCATGCGATTCGCTTGCGATTCGTAGCCGCCCCCGAACAAATTGAAGTGATTCAGAATGTGATACAGGTTGTAGAGCGGTTTTCGTTGCTTGTAGCCTGAATCAGTCGGATGAATCGCTTCATAGCCTCGATAAAATTCAGCGGGAAAGCCCCCAAACAATTCGGTCATCGCTAAATCCACTTCTCGATCGCCCCAATACGTTGCTGGATCAAAGATGACAGGCTCCCCGGATTGCATTACCGCCGCATTTCCTGACCATAAATCACCGTGAACGATCGACGGTTTTGGTTCGTGTCCCGCCAGTAATTCTGGAATCCGATCCAGTAGCGTTGCGCCATTCCGAAACCGTCCCCCGTTCCGCGCTCCCAGTTCGAGTTGATATTCGATTCGATGCTGGGTAAAAAATTCCGTCCAGTTCGATGTCCAGGAATTGATTTGAGGAGTCGAACCGATCGTATTATTCCGTTCCCATCCGAATGCCGTTGATTTCTCATACTGGTGCATTCGAGCGAGATTTCCTCCCATTTCTGCCCACGATCGCGAATTTCCCCCGCCTAAATCGAGCCATTCCAACACGATGTAAGCGGAATTTTCCGAAATTCCAGTGCAAATCGGTTTCGGAATTCGGATCACCTCTGCTTCTCGCATCTGTTGTAAGCCGATCGCTTCCGCTTCAAACATATCAATCTGATCAGCGCGATTGAGCTTCACGAAAAAAGTTTGAGTCCCGTCACTAACTCGATAACCCTGATTAATGCAGCCGCCACCGACAGAACGTCGATCGCGACTTTCAAACGATTGAGCGATCGCCTGACTAATCTGAGCGTCGATTTCTGTCCACATGGTTTACTGTCCCGGCTTCACAATCACGCAACCGTAAGCGTCCGTTGGCAAATAGGTTTGAGCCGCTTTTTGTAAATCAGATCCAGACAGCGATTGAATGTAAGTCGGATAGTTAAACGCTGGCTCTAAATCGCCGACTAAGGTTTGATAGTAGCCGTACAACCCTGAACGATCGCTAGGGGTTTCATTTCCAAACGTGAAATGATTCGCGACTTGAGTACGAACGCGATCGAGTTCCGCTTGGGTCGCGAATTCCGTTTGCAGGGATCGGAGATGAGCCACGATCGTAGCTTCGACCGCATCAATATTTTGCACAGGCAACTGAGCCGACACACAGAAAATTCCTTGATGGCGATAGGTCATATTGCTGGTAGACACGCTCGACACTAAGCCGCGTTCTTCTCGCAAATCTTTTACCAATCGTGCGGTGCGTCCATGTCCCAGAATGCTTGCTAATCCATCAAGCGCGTAGGTTTGCTGTAAATCTGACAGTCCCGGAACTCGCCACAGCATCATTAATCTCGCTTGCGTCAGACTCGGATCAACATGCTCATGCCTAATGATTTCGGTAAAAGGTTGCTCGGCTGTCAGGTTCTCGATTTGCGGCTTATCAACCGTCGGCGAAATGTGAGAAACGCTCTGTTCGACGATGCGAATCAGTTCATCGACGGGTAAATTTCCGACAGCAACAGCAGTCATTGATCGAGGATGATACCAGCCTGCGTGAAAATCTCGCATTTGTTGAGCGCTGAGGTTTTCAATTACCGCAGCAGGTCCTAAAACTTGCCTGCGGTAGGGCAAGGTTTCAAACGCCATCTCGCTCATGTGCTGATACGTACGGCGACGGGGATTATCCTGCGATCGTCGAATCTCTTCTAGCACGACAAATCTTTCTCGCTCAAAGCCATCTTGAGGAATTCGCGCATTCAACACGACATCCATTTGCAGCGGTGCTAGAGTCGCAAAATCTTTAGGAGCCGTCGTAATGTAATAGTGCGTGTAGTCCTGACTGGTTGCCGCATTCGTCACGGCTCCACACTGTTCGATCTGTTGTTCAAATTCGCCGCTTTGGAGTCGATCGGTTCCCTTAAACACCATATGTTCGAGGAAGTGAGCCATGCCATTAATGGCATCTGACTCCACCGCTGATCCGACATCGAGCCAGACATTGAGATTGACAGCATCGACGGGAATCTGTTCGGCAATGATCGTCAAGCCATTGGCAAGACGATGGAGAGTTGGCGAATTGAGTTTAGGCGATCGAATGAGCGTTGAAGTCATGGCAATGGGTGACGTGCTTCACCTATCTTAGTGTTTGCAAAGTCGTAATTCACACTTAAAATTTGCTGAATTCGCGTAAAACTCCCTTCTTTCGGTTTAACCGCTCGGTTCCTCAATTCTCTACAATGAAGCTAGAGCGTTAAAAAATGTTAAGTGATGCAGAGCAAGTCAACCCGCAAAGTGATCGTGGTCGGTGCAGGAATCGGTGGCTTGACGGCGGCAGCGCTGCTGGCTCATCGGGGGTATGAAGTTTTAGTGCTGGATCAGGCACTCGTTCCCGGTGGTTGTGCTTCGACATTTAAACGCCAAGGCTTTACGTTCGATGTGGGAGCGACTCAGGTTGCAGGCTTGGAACCGGGTGGGATTCATCATCGGATTTTTTCAGAGTTAGAAATTGATCCGCCCGCTGCGACCGATTGTGATCCCGCCTGTGCCGTTTTTCTTCCTGGTGAAACCGAACCGATTCGAGTTTGGCACGATCGTGAAAAATGGAAAGCCGAACGTCAGAAACAATTTCCCGGAAGTGAACCGTTCTGGCAATTGCTCAATGATTTATTCCGTCACAGTTGGGCTTTTCAGTCACGTGATCCCGTTCTGCCACCTCGCAATGTCTGGGACTTGTGGCAACTGACGAAAGCGGTTCGTCCAGATACGTTACTGACTTTGCCGCATACGTTTTCAACCGTGGGCGATGCGCTTCGGGGATACGGATTAGGGAACGATCGACGACTCCGAACTTTCTTAGATCTGCAACTGAAACTTTATTCTCAAGTCGATGCCGATGAAACGGCTCTTCTCTATGCGGCGACTGCACTCAGTGTGTCTCAGGCTCCCCAGGGATTGTTTCACTTGCAGGGCAGTATGCAGAGTTTGAGCGATCGATTAGTTGAATCTCTCAAACGCGATAACGGTAAACTCTTGATGCGGCATACGGTTGAGCAGATTCACACCGAATCAGGTCGCACAAAGGGCGCAACGATTCGGAATCAGAAAACAGGCGAATCTTGGTTTGAATCGGCAGATCATGTAGTGGCAAATGTCACGGTGCAGAATTTGGTCGAACTCCTTGGAGATGCCGCCCCGAAAGGCTATCGTCGTCGCGTTGATAAATTGCCGCCCTCTTCTGGAGCGTTTGTCATTTATCTAGGAGTCGATCGATCTGCGATTCCCGAAGATTGCCCGCCGCATCTCCAGTTTCTCTACGATTACGAAGGACCGATCGGTGAAAATAATTCGCTGTTCGTTTCAGTCAGTCACGAAGGAGACGGACGTGCTCCCGCCGGAAAAGCGACGATCATCGCTTCATCGTTCACTGATACCGGGGCGTGGAAGAACGCCGAAGATTACGAAGCGCTAAAAGAGCAATATGCAATAGAAGCGATCGACAAACTCGGACGCTATTTTACGCTGAACCCGGATACGATCGTTTATCAAGAGTCGGCGACTCCTAGAACGTTTCAGCGATTTACCGCACGAGCAGATGGAATCGTGGGTGGGATTGGTCAGAGAATTCCGACGTTTGGACCGTTTGGATTTGCGAATCGAACTCCGGTACAAAATCTCTGGTTGGTCGGGGATTCGACGCATCCTGGAGAAGGAACGGCAGGTGTGAGTTATTCTGCTCTGACCGTAGTGCGTCAGATCGAGGCTTTAACGTCTTAAGCCTTGTTGCCAGAGTTGAATCAACGATTGGGCTTGATCGTAAGCGTTCGTACCCATTGGAACCTGTTGTGCGATCGCAATCGCTCTTCCCGGATCAGCACTCGCCTGTGACATCGCTGTTTGTAAAAGCTGCTGGCTCCATTGATCCATCAACGATTGCGCTTCTTGTCGCATTGGACTCGAAAGGGCGACTCCATCCGCTTTACGAATTGCTTCTGCGACAGAATCAACCGTTCCCCCATTGGCGATATTTTTGGCATCCTGCAAAATCTGCTCAGCGGAAGCGGCTTCTTGAATGCGGTTCTGAACGGTCGGATCAGGGGAAGGAGAAGGCTGGTTTAATGCCCGTTCTCGATCGCGAATCGATTGAAGCTGACTTGCGTACTGTCGCCGTTTGTCTACGGCTTCTCCACCGAGAGCGCGACGAGATGAAATGCGGTTGAGTAAATCGATCGCTTGCTGTAACGAATTTGCATCGCCCCGATTTGCAATCTGCTCTGCTTGATCGATTAGCGGTCGGTCTTCTCGATTCTGAATGTCTGCCGTAATTTTATCGACGATTTGCTGAGCTTCCTTCGCTTTCGGATTCGCATCCGACACCTGAGAAGCGGCATCGATCGCGGCTTGCAGATCTTCCGGTCGATTCGACTGCGCCAATTGACGAGCGCGATCGAGTTGCGCCATCTCGCCCTTTTCAGTTCTCCAACGGGCGATCAGTTGTTGCGCTTTGTTGTGGAACGGGCGATCAGAGCCGACTTTTTGAGCTTGAGCGATTGCAGCATCATAATCTTCGGGTGCTCCATTCCAAACGCGACCCATTGCATTCGCCAACACTTCAAAATCTTCGACTTCTTTTTGCAGATTCGCCGCAGCGGGAATCTGTTTGATCACATCTAAAGCAGTGGTCAAATCTCGGCGATCGAGGGCTGCTTCTGCGAGATCCAACATTTTCTTACCCGCATCTGCCAGAACTTCTTGCCCTCTCTGGTAGACGTAACTCTGATTGTTAATCGCAGAAACGAGCTTGATCGCTTCTGCGAGATTTTGAAGTCCGCCTGACTCAATCAGGTTCTTCGCTTTGGCAATTTTGGTAATATCTTCGCGGGTCGCGGTGATTTTGGTGCTGAGTTCTTGGTATTTCGTGGTTTGCCAGAACTTGTTATCGATCGACAATAATCGCCCCGCTTCGGTTAATGCCAATCGCCAATTCTCTTTTCTCAAGGCATCTTCTGCTTTGCGGTACAGCGATTCAGCCGAAGACCAAATGCTTCTCCACCGCTTGATTCTGTCTTCAACCTGACCGTGAGCACTACCAACTTTCGGCACTTTATTCGCGGTGTTAATGGCTTCATCCAGGTTTCCAGCTTGGAACGCTTCTTCACCTAAATCAAGAATCTCTTGTGCCCAAAGTTCGATCAGGCGTTTGGCTTCGTCGTAGAGCGGGTGATCAGGCGGCAACGTTTTGACAAGCTCGATCGCTTCTAATAAATCTCTCGTCGTGCGTTTTCCGGCAGCGATTTCAGCGCAATGAAGTCGTAGAGAAGCTGAGGCAAGCGGCCAAAAAATCGAAGGACAGTTCGGAACAGCGGGCAGTTTGAACAGAAACGCTAAAGAAAGAGCAGTTGCGCTTCCGGTTACTGCCAGCGATAAGGCAATTAACGCTCTCCAATCGCTAAACAGCCATTTTCGCGCCTTGTGAAATCGATCGAGCAAATTCGCCATACGATCGGACTTTTCTTCGGGTTGAGGACGGTCTTTCACCGCTTGAGCAGACGATTTCTCGATCGGAGGACTCGATCTGCTGGGTGATTTCCGGTTCCGACGATTAGGAATGCCGCGATCTCTGGTCATAGGTGAATTTGAAACTGCAAAGAGAGCGATCGAGAAGTTCGAGGGATCGCGCTAGAAGCCATCCTACTCCCCATTGAGAAAAAAAATAACCCCAAGTTAAGCGAGTTAATCATCTTTTCACTAAATTATTTCCGAATCCGGGAGCGCAAAAACCGAGATTTGGCGGATCTGCGTCCCTCCATATCGATATGATCAGATCCGCAGATTTATCACAGGTGGGAACTCATGGGCGAACTACAGGGAAAAGTCGCGATCGTCACGGGAGCATCGCGGGGAATCGGGCGGGCGACTGCGTTGGCGCTTTCCAATGAAGGCGCGACCGTTGTTGTGAATTATGCGAGTTCGAGCGGCGCGGCGGATGACGTGGTTGCGACGATTACCGGAAATGGGGGAACTGCGATCGCGCTTCAAGCCGATGTGTCTAAAGCCGATCAGGTCGATGCCTTAATTGATGGCACGATGTCAAAGTACGGCAGAGTTGATGTCTTGGTCAATAATGCGGGAATTACTCGCGATACATTACTTTTACGGATGAAACCGGAAGAATGGCAAGCCGTGATTGATTTGAACTTGACAGGCGTGTTTCTTTGTACCAGAGCTGTGAGCAAGATTATGCTGAAACAGCGCAGCGGTCGGATTGTTAATATCACATCGGTTGCAGGTCAAATGGGCAATCCGGGACAGGCGAACTATAGTGCTGCAAAAGCAGGTGTGATTGGATTTACGAAAACCGTGGCGAAAGAGTTAGCGAGTCGTGGAATTACTGTGAATGCGGTTGCTCCTGGGTTCATTGAAACAGATATGACTCATGACTTGAAGGCAGATGAAATTCTCAAGTTTATTCCGCTGAATCGGTACGGTAAACCTGAAGAAGTGGCGGAAATGATTCGCTTTCTGGCAGCTTCTCCGGCAGCAGGATATATTACCGGACAAGTGATGAATGTTGATGGTGGCATGGTGATGGCTTAGAGCAATTCCATTGACACTGATCTTTCGCCCTAACGCTTAGAGGGTGTTTGAAAAGTATAAAAAGTCTTTTCGCTTCGCTTACCTCCCGCCCTGAAATGAATTTCGGGCTAATGGTGGAAAGTCTACTGAAGTAGACTAGGAGACTGTTTCAGGTTCTTAGTCCTTTTCAAAGGACTTTCGTCGATTAGCCCGAAATTCATTTCAGGGCGGGAGTTGCAACGAACGACAACTTTTCAAACATCCTCTTAGAAGCCGTGGCTATACAACCTAAGTCCGCGCTCGGCGGACTTAGAGAACGTTTGAAAAGTAACGGATTATAACCATTCTGATTGACACTCCCCACCGCATGGCGGATGAGGATTCTTGGCTCATCGAAACCACTTAAACCAAATTCTATCTACTTATTTCTTCTTGGTCGCGATCGCCATTTTCACGCCGTCAATCTTCCGAATCTCATCCATCACGGCGACAATTTCACCATGCTGCACTTTCTCATCCGCATTGATCACAACGACCGCTTGCTGATTGGCTTGAACTAAAGTTCTCACTCCAATTTCTAGTTCAGAGAGTTGAACAGGGCGCTTATTTAGCGCGATCGCACCATTGGGCTGAACGCTGACCGCAATTCTCGTTTGCTGTTGAGTCTTTGCGGTGGCTGCACGCGGGAGATTGACAGGCAACCCCTCAGAGCGCGTTAAGAACAGTGTGGAAACAATAAAAAAGGTAAGCAATGCGAACACCACATCAATCATCGGAACGATGTTAATTGTGGGCGGGGTATCATTCTCTTCAGGAAATAGCATCGGAGTTTAACCTAAAACAACTACGAATGAAACCGAGACAAATGTTGATCTTCGTAACGACGACTGTAGATTAGTTCAAATCGATTAGCGTATTCCTGAATTAACGCAGATTGACGAGTGAAAAAGCCCCGAAAGATGCTGACCGCGAATAAGTTAAAAATCGCAACGACCAAACCTGCGGCAGTTGAGACTAACGCTTCGCTGATCCCGCCTGTGACTCCTGCTGTTTGGCTACCGCCGACGTTTCCAAGATTGAGCGAGGCGAATGAGACAATCAATCCAAGCACTGTTCCCAGCAAACCGAACAGGGGAGACAAGCCGACAATCACATCGAAGATATTTGTAAATCGCTTCATTCCGGGTGTTTCGGCTTGCGCTTCCGCTTGCATCGCTAATCGGAACTGTTCAGGAGTCGGACGATCGAGCGACAATGCTGCTAGTAAAATCCGAGCCGCAGGCAGATCAATGTTTTTCTTCAGAACTGCGATCGCTTCTGCAACATCGTTTTCCTGGTACAACATCAAAACGCGCTGCATCATCTTCGGCTGACGTTTGATGATCCGACTCCAATAGCGCGATCGCTCAATGATCAATCCAATCGCTGTGATTGAAAACAGCAGCAAGGGAATCATGACAATCCCGCCCGCTTTAAGAATCCCGATCGCGTTATTCATCCTGACGACTCCAACCTGCTCCTAGACATTTTGCAAAAGCTTTGAACGCACGAATCTTTTGTACTGAAGCGACAAAAAGCTGATCAGTAGCGTAAAACTAATGAGATTAATTGTCAAATAATTTTCTAAATCGTTGCAGATTCAATCACTAGCAATGTTCTTTCTATGCAATTCTATATTTTGAGGCACTTCTAAGTAACCGTTGACAGATATTAGAGCAGCCATTAGCCTAATATAAGAAAAATCGTCTGATGCAATTTGTTATCAATAAGTCATGAGTTTTGTCCCAGAGATTGTCGAGCAACGTCAGAAAGAAACGGCAGGTCTGAAGCGATTTTTACCCTTTAGCTTCACAGGCGCGATCGCGTTACATTTGCTGTTGATTCCCTTGCTAGTCATTCTCTGGAAACCGAATACAGAAACTGCAATCGCAGAACAAGAAATCGAAATCATTGCAGACGACCAACCCGACGAACCATTGCCAGATAATACCAACGCGGCTCAAGAAGCAGGCGGTAGCGGCGGCGGTAGTGAACAGTTCTCACTTTTTAATCCGAATCCGGCTGCTTCTTCAGACAATGTTGAAGTTGCACAAGCTATTCCTGAACCTGCGATCGAGCCATCCCCAATCGTTGAACCAGAAGTAGCGGAGCAAATTCCCCCAACTCCAGCTCCAACCCCCTCTCCGAGTCCTTCTCCAAGCCCAACGCCTTCTCCAAGTCCAACGCCTTCTCCGAGTCCCTCACCCTCGCCTAGCACCCCTCCCAATCCAACGCCTTCTCCCAATCCATCCGCGAGTCCTTCCCCCAATCCCTCTACGGCTGCACAGACAGATGCAAAGCCAGAGCAGAACAATGCTCAAAATTCTCAGGCTGGAACTCAAACGAATCAACCGAGTGGAACCAGTACTGGAACAGGCAATGGAACAGGTAACGGTTCGGGCAATGGAACGGGTAACGGAATTGGCAATCGGGGAACGGGCAACGGGATTGGGAACGGCAATGGTAACGGAACTGGAAATTCTACAGGTTCAGGACAGCAAGGAAAGCCACAGCCAAGCCCATCGCCTTCTGTCGCGACTCGTCAAGCTCCTCGTGCTGAACCCTCTGATCGCCCTGCTCAATCCCGTCGCAACCGTCCAAAATGCAAAGATAACTGTGGTTTAGATGAATACCTAGGTGCAGAAGGTTCAGCGCGGTTTGATTTTGATGTCGATAAGGACGGCAATGTCACGAATGTGCGACTGAGAACATCAAGCGGCAATCCTGATATCGATCGCAAAGCTGAAGAAGCGATCCGTCGGCGCAGGTACGAAGCTTCAGAAACTGGTTTTCAAGGTCAACGCATTAAGGTCACTTCTGAGCAAGAAGGTTCAGATTTCCAGCGACGAAATGCCGATCGTCGTCGCCAAGAAGATCAAGAACGGGCAGCACGAGAAGCAGAACGAGCCGCACAAGAGCGTTTAGAACAAGAACGGATTCAGCGCGAAGCCCAACAGCAAAAACCACCGGAATCTGCAACAACTCAGCCTACAATTCAGCCTTCTCCGACTGCTCCCGCTGCTCCATCCTCGCCCGAACCAGCACCTAGCCCTGAACCTTCTGCATCACCTGTGCCTGAGCCAGCACCAGTTGAAGCACCTCCAGTTGAAGCGCCGCCGCCTGAGCCAGCACCCGCTCCGGAAGCGCCTCCAGTTGAAGCACCGCCGCCTGAACCTGCCCCGGCTCCAGAAACTCCACCCCCTGCGGAAGCACCTCCACCTGCTACACCCTAGCGTGGAGACTGCAATGGTTTGAGCGATCGAGCAAAGTTAGTCTGTCACTGCATTGATCACTCTCCCTGGCTGAATCTCACCATACAAAATTGAAGCAGAACCTTTCAGAACTTCAATTGGATGTGCGCTATCAGCGAGCTATCCTGTTTCAAACTGATTTAGCGCGATCGCTCAAATCAATTGCGACTCAGGGAGAGAGCATTTTAGCAAGGTGCGATCGCACAAGACTCAAATTGTTTCTTGCTTTTTATGACTCATTCTTTAGATACTTGTTTGAAATAAAGACTTAAGTTGTGATCTTATACAGATTGAAATTCAATCTAAAACATCTGCTTTGCAGCTAAACAATTTATTCTATGACCTCTGACCCGTCCGATTCGCAAGAGCTACCTCAATCTTCGACGGAAGCGTCTGATTTAAAGCCGCAGCCTGAAGTTAATGCCCCCTTTCCGATCGTGGGGATCGCGGCTTCTGCGGGTGGATTGGAAGCGTTCAAACAATTACTGAGCCATTTACCCACCGATACCGGAATGGCGTTTGTGTTGATTCAGCACTTATCGCCGGATCACAAAAGCTTGCTGAGCGAAATTTTGGATCAAGTGACGGAAATGCCAGTCAACGAAGTGCAAGACGGCATGACAATCGAGCCAAATCAAGTCTTCGTGATTCCGCCCAATACGAAGATGACAATGGACAACGGAACGCTGCAACTCACAGCCCGCGAAAAGATTTATGGCAAATATATGCCGGGTGATGCCTTTTTTGCGTCCTTAGCCGCCGATCGCGGACACAAAGCGATCGCGATCGTGTTGTCTGGTACGGATGGCGATGGCTCCGTGGGCTTGAAGACGGTAAAAGCATCGGGCGGGATTACCTTTGCTCAGTGTGAAGGAAGCGCACAGTTTGATGGAATGCCGAATACGGCTGTGGCGACAGGCGCGGTCGATTTTGTGTTGCCACCTCAAAAAATTGCGGAGGAACTAGCGAATCTAAGTCGCAGTCCTTCTATCGCTCGTTCATTGCCGCCGATGATCGTTGAGGAATCTCCTGAAAGCGAGGATGCCCTGTTCACGATTTTTGCGTTGTTACGATCGACGACGGGCGTTGACTTTAGCCGCTACAAATCCAACACGATCGATCGACGAATCCAACGCCGGATGCTGCTCTACAAACTGGAACGGTTAGAGGATTATGCTGAGTATTTACAAGGGCATCCGGCTGAAGTAAAGGCATTGTATGAAGAAATTCTGATTCATGTCACGAGCTTTTTCCGCGATCCCGAAGCCTTTGAACTGCTGCAAGCGCAAGTTTTTCCGACCATTACGCAAAATAAGTCGGCAGAATCTCCGATTCGGGTTTGGGTAGCAGGCTGTTCGACAGGTGAGGAAGTCTACTCGATCGCGATTTGCTTGCTAGAGTTTTTGGCAGACAAACCCACTCAACCGCCGATCCAGATTTTCGCGACTGACATTAGCGAGATGGCAATCAACAAAGCGCGATCGGGCATTTATTCCGAGAATCAGATGGTGGACATTTCCCCGGAGCGTCGCCGCAGATTTTTTTATACGCTGGAAGGAGGGGGTTATCAAATCAATAAGGCGGTGCGCGAACTGTGTGTGTTTGCGCGGCAAGACTTGGGTAGCGATCCGCCCTTTTCTAACTTAGATTTGATTAGCTGTCGGAATGTGCTGATTTATCTCGGAGAGGCACTGCAAAAACGGGTCATGCCCATCTTTCATTACAGCCTCAATCCCACTGGCTTTCTGCTCCTGGGAACATCCGAAAGCATCGGGAAATACTCGAACTTATTTACGGTCGTCGATAAAAAATACAAACTTCATGCCAAGAAGCTAACTGCCAATCGTCCGGTGTTTTCCTTTGTCACCAGCAACTATCCGATCGTCAAGCCTAATGAGCGTCCGCCTGTAAATCCAGCTTCGAGCGAGCGATTTGACTTACAGAAAAAGGTGGATCAACTGCTTTTAATTCACTATGCTCCGGTGGGGGTAGTGGTCAACGACAAGATCGAGGTCTTGCAACTGCGGGGAGACATCGATCGCTATCTTAAACTCGTTCCTGGAACTGCCAGCTTCAATCTGTTCAACATGGCGCGAGAAGGCTTGCAGGTTGAGCTACGCGCCGCAATTTATCAGGCACAGCGACAAGATGTTCCCGTTACTAAGAACGGGGTAAACCTGACAGCGGGGGAGCGATCAAGTGTCGTTAATCTTCAGGTGATTCCGTTTAAGACCCCCACTGAGGAACGTCACTTTCTAGTGCTATTTGAAGAAGCGCCTTCGATTGTAACCCGCTCGATCGAGTCGGAGAGCATACCGGGAGATTTAGAGCGCGAAAATGCTCGACTGAGACAGGAACTTGCTGCCTCCAATCAAGAACGGATGTCGATACACGAATATCTGCAAGCAGTGATCTCAGAACAGGAGCATATTAATCAAGATCTCAAAGTTGCGAACGAAGAAATCCTGTCGAGCAACGAGGAGTTGCAAAGTACTAACGAAGAGCTAGAAACGGCGAAAGAAGAGATTCAAGCCACGAACGAAGAACTCAACACCACGAACGAAGAACTTCGTAGCCGTAATCAGGAATTACACCAAGTCAACAACGATTTAACCAATCTACTTGCCAGCATTAACATTCCGATTTTGATGCTAACGAATGATTTACGCATTCGGCGGTTTACTCCGATGGCGCAGCGCTTGTTCAATTTCATTCCGGCTGATGCAGGACGACCCCTCAGCGATATTCGAGTCAATCTCAACGTTCCTGACTTAGAACCGCTAATTTTAGAAGTTCTAGATACGCTGAGCGTCAAAGAATTAGAAGTTCAAACGCAAGGCGGGCGCTGGTACACGCTCCGAATTCGCCCGTATCGCACCAGCGAAAATCAGATCGATGGTGTCGTGATCGTCATGATTGATATCGATGCCTTAAAACGGAGTGCCACGACACTCGAAGAAGCTCGAAACTACGCAGAAGCGATCGTGGAAACGGTACAAGTGCCTTTGATTGTGCTGGACTCTGATTTTCGAGTCAACACTGCGAATCGATCGTTCTATGAAACGTTTCAGGTTGAACAGAGCGAAACGGCACAATCGCTGATTTTTGACTTGGGCAACGGGCAGTGGAACATTCCCGGACTGCGATCGCGATTGGAAGCCGTTTTTGCCGATGATGCTCCGCTTGATAACTTCGAGGTGGAGCATCAATTTGAACACATTGGACAGAGAACCATGTTGCTCAATGGTTGGAAAATTCTGCAAGAAGGCGATGCTGAACGAATTTTGCTGGCGATCGAAGATATTACCGATCGCAGACAGTTTGAAATTGAGCGATCGCGTCTACTTGAACAAGAGCAAGCCGCTCGTCAAGAATCAGATTTGGCAAATCGTGCGAAAGATGAATTTCTCTCAAACCTGTCTCACGAACTGCGAAACCCGCTCAACATCATGCTGGGATGGTCGCAAATTCTCCGCACCCGCAACCTAGAGGAAGCTGCCGCCGCTCGTGCGATCGAAGTCATCGAACGCAGTGCGAAGGCACAAGCTCAGTTGATTAATGATTTGCTGGATGTGTCGCGGATTATCAGTGGAAAGCTGGATCTCAACACTCGACTACTCGATTTAGCGATGGTCGTGAGAAGTTCGATCGAGTCGGTTCAGCTATCGGCAGATGCTAGGGCGATTCAACTCGTTTCGCATTTAACTTCAGTGATGGTGGTGGGCGATGTCGATCGCCTACAGCAAGTGCTTTGGAATTTGCTCTCGAATGCAATTAAGTTCACACCCTCCGGCGGGCGAGTGGAAGTCACGTTAGAACTTGTGGACAAGTCAAGCGCAGATTCGAGTCAGCGATACGGGACAAGGCATTAAGGCAGACTTGCTGCCGTATATCTTTGATCGCTTTCGTCAAGGCGATTCTAGCAGCACTAAAACAAGTCAGGGACTCGGACTCGGCTTATCGATCGTGCGGTATCTCATCGAGCTTCACGGAGGCACTGTTGAGGCGGCAAGTCCCGGTGAAAATCAAGGTGCAGCCCTGACGGTCAAGTTGCCGATGCACTTCACAGAGAATGCCACCCAGACAGAACCTTCATCTCAAGAAGAGAGACCATCCACTGATTTAGAACCAATCGATACAGCAGAACCGCTAGATTTACCGATCGCTGAAGTCCCCTCACTCGCTGGGTTATGTATTCTAGCAGTCGATGACGATGCGGGAAGCCGCGACTTGATCAAATGGTTGTTAGAAGACTTTGGGGCTGAAGTGGAGATGGCTGCCTCAGCAAAGGACGCGATCGCGGTTTTAACAGAGAATCCTGACCGATACGACTTGCTTTTAGCGGATATCGGAATGCCAAAAGAGGATGGTTATTCCCTGATTCGTCGCATCAGATTGCTTGAGGTCGGTGGACAGATTCCCGCGATCGCGTTGACGGCTTATGCGAGCGATCGAGAACGGACGCTCTCGATCGAATCTGGTTTTCAAATTCACCTGACAAAACCGATTGATTCGATTCAACTCGCGATTGCGATCGCCAACCTGACCCAGTAGATCTGGCTCTAAAGGTGGACAGCAATTGTTGAATTTGCGAATAGTATAGAAATATAACAAAACACTAAGGAATGTTAATCATGCAAGCTAACAAAGCAACTGAACTACCTTCGATCGCTAAGGCATACAATGGAGCCGATCGCAACGCTTTCTTATTTGGTTGGAATCCCCAAGCTGAACTTTGGAATGGGCGTTTTGCGATGATCGGTTTCACCGCATATCTCCTTTGGGACTTGGCTGGCTACAGCGTCATTCGCGACCTGTTGCATTTAGTGAAGTAGGAAGTAAATCTCTTCTACACTTAGAAGAATGCGAAGCCCTTTTCCAGCAATTGGAAGAGGGCTTTCGGCTATATTCGTCTAAGAGGATGTTTGAAAAGTAATCGTTGTTGCCGCAACCCGCCCTGAAATAAATTTCGGGCTAATCGGCGCAAGTCCATTGAAATGGACTAAGAACTTCAAACTGTTTCCCAGTCTACTTCAGTAGACTTTCGTCGGTTAGCCCGAAATTCATTTCAGGGCGGGAGTCAAACGAGAGCGAAGAGACTTTTTATACTTTTCAAACACTCTCTAAAATTTAACTACAAGAAGCATTCCAGTATTAAGCCTAATACTGAATCCATCTGTAGCACCTAAAGACCAATTGGGTACAACTTCAAACTGGCATTTCCTGACGGCAGTAGCTACAGCGCCAGTAGAGTTTTCCCGATCGTATATGACGAAGTAAAACAGTTGAGCAACAGAGACAAGTCTGCTGACTGAGAACGGACTCATTTCTGGTTGAAGAATTCTGTTGATGATAATGACCTCTCATTGTTTGGGTTTTCAACTGCATTGAATTAGTTGATGACGTTTCCATTTTAAAAGGTTGAATTGTTAAGGAAATTGCGCTAACAGAAGTACAGTGCAAGCGTTTCATTACACGGTATAGCTGTGACTGTAGACTAGAGCCTAGTATCGCATTCTGCTATTGGAAACGATGTTTCAGTAACTGTCTAATTTGTATATTTATTGTTTGAATTGCACTAAAACATTCCAAAGATGCAGACTCGATTGAACTATTTATAAGGGTAAAAAGAAACACATGCCTGGACATGACATTATTGTGATTGGAACTTCAGCGGGTGGACTCAAAGCGCTAGGCGCGATCGTTGGCGCTTTGCCTGCTGATCTAGATGCTGTCTTACTAGTCGTTCAACACCTCGAACCCAACAAACCTAGTATTCTCCCTAAAATTCTTTCGGATGTCGGTTCCCTTCCCGCTTCTCACCCCGTAGATGGTGAAGCAATTCAATCCGGACGAATTTATATTGCTCCGCCTGATTATCATTTACTGCTGAATCAGGGCTATGTGCGGGTCGTCCGTGGACCGCAGGAAAACCGATTTAGACCCGCGATCGATACGCTCTTTCGTTCCGCTGCCCGCGCTTATGGTCCAAGGGTGTTAGGGGTAGTCCTGACCGGCTATCTCGATGATGGTACGGTCGGGTTGCAAGCAGTTAAGAAACGGGGCGGAGTCGCGATCGTCCAAGACCCGAAAGAAGCAGAATACCCCAGCATGGCAAAGAGCGCTTTACAGTTTGTCAAGGTCGATCACTGCTTGCCGTTGGCTGACATTCCAAACCTTTTAGTCCGTTTATCGAAAGAACCCGCAGAATCAGAGGAAGCCTATCCCGTGACTCAAGAAATCGAAGTCGAATCGAATATTGCTGAACAAAAAATGAATACCCAGGAATTTCTGAAGAATGTCGAAGCGATCGGCACTCGAACAACTTATACCTGTCCTGAATGTAACGGGAGTATTTGGCAGATTGGTAACAGTGAGCCACTTCGGTTTCGCTGTCACACCGGGCATTCATTTACAGCGAATGTTTTCCTAGCAGAGCAAACCCAAAACCTGGAAAACGCGCTTTGGTCAGCGATTCGAGTCATGGAGGAAAAAGTCACGTTTTCGCGTCAGATGGCAGAGCGCATGGAAGGTCACAGCTTGCTAGATGCAGCCACAAAATACAACGATCATGCGAATCGCTTGGATGAGGAAGTAGCCCTGATTCGGGGAATTGTTCTCAACGGCTTTGCGACAAAACGAACGATCGCCGAAGACGAGGAAGAACAACCTGCTTAATCGCAATCTAGTTATGTTGATGCTAATTGATGACAGATTCAAGTCGATTTGCGATCGCGCTTAAGCGCCTGTTTCAATTGTGTTTCAGTTGTATCAATTCCATCAAAAACGCTCAAAAGTTGCAGAATTTAATGGGTTACTTTCCTCAAAAAGATACAAAACAGGTCGGGTTGCTTTCAGTAAAACAGAAAGTATCCACACTGAATTAGGAGTGTCTAGCTCATGGCTGCAACTTTGATCAGAGTACCAGGTTTTCATAATGCTCAACGAGTGAGGTTTGTGGGCGGAGAAGGAATTGTGCGAAGCTACAAACCCGAAGCTGGAACCTGGACTTATTCGATTGAGATGGCATTAGGAGTAGAGCCTGAGTTTGGCAGAATCGGTGCAGAAACAATGGTGGTTCTGGCTGAGTCAGATTTGCGGGCAGCATGATATGCAAGTTGCTTTGGTTTGCGCTTTGTACAACAAACTGGAGGTATCTTGGATGTCTATTTCGCAATATGCTTTGTTTTGCCTAACGGTGCTCATCTCGCTCTTGATATCACTAGAGCGAATGGGAACAGCACTGGATGATGCTGATATTGGAAGTTTCTGCGTTTGGACGTGTGTTGCAGGAACGATCGCAGGCTTACCGACCTTGCTGTAAAAATTTGATAGCTTCAACCCGTACAATGCTGCTGAAAATGCAGATCAATTGCTTTTTTGAAAAATTTCATTGCAACCATGAATTCTAACCCATTGTCGAACTCCTCATTTTTGCTCTCTTTGAAGTACGGTATCTGGATTCTCTGGCTTCCGCTTTGGATGTTCGGAACAATCGAACGAATTGTATCTGTCTCTGCTGATCATGCCATTTCGCCCGCAGACCTTTTGCAAATCTCGATCGCTGTCTTTTTCCTACTCGGTTGGCTGCTATTAAAGCCATCGTTGTATCTTTGCTCTGATGTTGCTCAAAGCTGACATTTGATCAACCTTTTTTTTAATCACTGTTGAATGAACGAGGAGTTACCCATGTCTGGTCAAATGTGTTGGCTATCTAGCTCAAATCATGAGGGTCAATTGATTCTACATTTAAGAGAACGTTCCTTCGATTCTTGGCTGCCTTACACGGCATGTCCTCAATATAAAGTCCCTGATTATCCCATTCCTGGTGGTTCTAAAGGCTGGAGTACCTACCAAAAGCTGAGGCAAGCAGGCTGGACGCTAATCCCCACTGCTCAAGCCCAAAATGCAGTCGCTACCGAAGTTCAACGGGTCTAATTTAACCCCACTGCCATTCTCTGTCCTCAAGTTCCGTCTGAGGTAGCAGTAAGGTTGCTTCAATTTCCTGCCGAACTGCTGCGGTTACGACACAACCCGTATTCAGGCAATCTATCAGCAATTGATTTGCAGCGTAGTATTGTTGCAACAGTTGCTGCTGATCAGGGCTAAAGTTCCATTGATGCTGAGTGTTACGATGCTCAGAGATGGCTGTCCTAATCTGTTCTGCCCAATCTAGAGCATTCGTTTTCCACCAGGTCTGAAATTCTTTTCGATCCTTTGTGAGATCTGGAAGTTGATCTTTAAGCTGTTGCAGCGATCGATGTAACTTAGTATTCATGACCAGAATGAGAGCATTGTCGAGCGCATCGACACAGGCACGAGCATGAGTGACATTGTCAGCGTTGATTCCTTTAGCGTTGCGCTTGGCACTCATCGTACACTTTTGCACCAGATCATCGAATGCCATATCGAGAAAAACGCCTTGATCGAGCGTCGAAGAAAGTGCGAGAAGCGGCACGAGTTGCGGCTGGTGTGCAAGGGCATGGTGAAAGGCACGAATGGCAGTGGGCGAGGGAGGAGTGGCAAGCGATTTTTGGTGTGCCCAGCCTAAAAACTGTTGCAAATCTCGATCGTCAGCCACAAGTGCATCGATTCGCCGCTTCATCAACAGTACGAGCGGATCTGCGCTTCGTAGCATCGTCACCGTTAACAAAAAGATTTCACGCCAGCGAGGATCAGTCATGTGACTGACTAAGCGATCGAGGGGTTGCTCTGTGACTTGCAAATTGTAATTTGCAACAACTTTTCGTGCTGTAAAGTATTCTTGAAAAGCTAAATCGGAAAACGAGAAAATCCCTCGCACTCGTTCGGTTAAGAGTCCGTGTTGGAGTTCGATCGCTTTGAGTACACCTTGGCTCTCGATTTGCAGCTCCTCTGGCTCGATTACCCCTCCGGGGAACTGCGAAGCAATCGTGCTGCGATTTCCCTCTGAGATCATCGAAGCATTCGGCAAATCGCGAAGATAGTCGCTAATGTGTTCCTCAACGCTGTACTGTTCAAAAAAGTACTTGCCCTGCTCGAATGTGATCGCCGCAATCTGACTGAGCAGTTTGAGTTTTTGGGGTAATGAGAAGCCTTGATACAGTTCCTCTCGCTCAAACCCTTTTGTTTCATCCCATTTTGACAGTAAAACATCTAGACATTGCTTATAAAATTCCGATCGCTGACTGGGAAATTGTTGTTGATGCTGAAACATCCAGCAGGCGAGATGTAGAAATAAGGGAGTCGTGGCAAGTTGGCGGAACGGTAAATTTTCGGGCAAGTTGAGTTTCTCAATAAACTGAATTGCTTGTTCTCGTCCTTCTTGAGGCGTGATTTTCGTGAATGCCTCAAACCACCTGTATCCAAAGTCATCAATCTGGGCTTGAGTAAACGGAGCAATTTCAACATCGGTGAAGCGATTTAGGTTTAGTGCTTTCGCGGCTGTGCGGCAAGTGACGACGAATAGATTCTGTTGATAGTTCTCCGAAAATCTACGAATTTCCTTCACCACTGCCTTACTGTCTTGAGCGCAAACTTCATCTAACCCATCGAGCAGCACCAATACTTTTCCCGATCGCAACAATGTTTCAACCGCAACGGGATCTGAAATGCCAGAGGTGAGAAATTCCTCGCGGATGTAATGAATTAAACTGAACTCGTCTGCGGTTCTAGACTCGTCGGCAAAATCTCGCAGCGTGATAAAAATGGGAACCCGATTCGCTGCAAATCGACCCCGGTTGCATTGAATTGCGAGATGCTGCAAAAAGGTGGTTTTACCTGCTCCAGGTTTGCCCAATACCCGCAGCTTCGAGTAGGTTTCGACAGATCTCATTCCTTCGATCTGAATTTGGGAGATCTCACCGAGTCCAAAGCGATCGAAGTCTTTTGGGGTGAAATTTTGCAAGTCAGTAATCTCTAACCATTGTTGACTGGCAATTTCTTCCAGGATGTTGACATCAATGTAAAGGTCGTCAATTTTGACCGGACGGCTCACGTTTAATAACTGCAACGTGCCACACACTGATTTTGAATTTTGTCTTGGCGTTGCGATCGTACCTGACGCACTAGAGCATCAATTTCCGGGAGTGTTCCGTAAGCCTGTTTAGGTTCTGATCCTCCCGGTGCAGAGTGTTCAGCGATGTCTTGCCAATCCAGCCCTAAAATAGAACACAATTCGATAAAAATATGACGTTCCACCGGACGACCTGTGAAAAATCTCCAAACGGGTTGGCGCGTCTTGAGGTTTACTTCCATTGCCAAGCTTTCCTGCGTCCAGCCCGTGCGATCGAAGGCGCTTTTTGCTTGTTTGATTCCTGCTTCTGTCGCTTGGAACGATCGCTTTGCCATTAGAAAAAACCCTGTGCTTACACTCATAAGCGCCTGAATCTTAGTATTTATCTTTGGAGTGGTAATCTTTCGGTAGAGGCAGACTCCGCAAAACTGAAATATTCCCCCTCTAGGAAAAGTCTTATCGCAAACTCAAACGCTTTACTAAGCCGTAGTGTAATTGTGCTAGGGCGTGTTTTAAAGCCTTTTCACTGCGTTGCTCACCCGCCCCGGAATGGAATTCGGGGCTAATCAAACGAAGTCCACTGAAGGGGACTAAAAGCCAATTTGAGTCTCTTTAGTCCGTTTCAACGGACTTCGCACTGTTAGCCCCGAATTCCATTCCGGGGCGGAAGTAAACGAAGTGAGGGGTTTTAAAGCACGCCCTAGAAGCGATTAAAAACAACTCATCAAAACAACTTTCACGCAGCCTTTCCACCAGTAAACAGCTTCTGCTGCATTAGTAAAATGGCTCCCACAATCTCAGTTCTCTGATGTATCAAAGGAACGCAAGTCACCTCACACTCGATCGATTGACCCCGACGGTTAGTAGCTGCCAGCGTAACGTCTTGAGATTGAACTGCGCCAGATAAACACGTCCGAATGGGTTTTGCCAGTTGCTCGATCGGTAAGCCGATGTCCAAATTGAGAAAATGCTGACCTTCTACTTCAGTTGCCCACAGTCCCCATAGCTCTTGAGCTTGCGCCGACCAGGACTGAACATGCAAATCTTGATCCAAAATCACAACACCGCTCGGTAAGCTAGACAAAATCGACTGCAAAGACAACTCTGATTGGTTGAGTTCGTCGCTTGCCTGTTGTAGTTCCCCGGTCAAGCTTTGCAGTTCTTCGTTGAGAAGACTCAGCTCATCGTTAGCGGTTCTGAGTTCTTCAACCAGGACATCAAACTCCTCGATCGTCGTTTCTAACTCTTCTTGGGTTGTTTGCAATTCTTCATTTGTAACTTGGAGTTCACCAGCAACCCCTTCTAGTTGCTCGATGCGGTGGTTTGTTTGAATCTGCTCAGTGATATCGGCTGCATAAATTAGCACGCTTTCGACGTTGCCTTCAACATCATGCTGAGGTTGAAAGACAAATTGGAAGCAAGTATCCGTTAACGCAGAATTACTGCTGTGTGGATTGCTTACAGTGTTAACGCTCAACGGTGAACCCGTTTGATAAACGTGGGTGCAATGATCATAAAAGCTCTGTCCCGCAAGTTTAGAAACGACTCGCCAAATGGGCTGACCCAGAATTTCTTCTGAACACTCGACAATTTGTAAAAAAGCGGGATTTGCAAATTGAAGAATATGAGTTGCACCTGTGGTAATGGCGATCGCGATCGGGAATTGGTGTAAGCAGTTCTTTAAGATTCGTAGCTCTGTTTCGGCGCTAATCGATGGCTCAAAAGAAAAATCTAAATCAGTTTTGTATTCTGATAGTGTCATTGTTTTTTAGTAGAAGGGTTAAATAACGTTTCGGTTTCTAATCTGTTTTGTATGGTTTCTTCGGAGTTGCGTTTCTCGCTTTGCCCTTCGCTGAAGACGGATTTAGCGATCGCAAAACGATGAGCGACCACGGTACGTTAGCGTACTATCTGCCCCTACTCGTACGTTAGCGTACGATAAACAAATTGACAAGGTAGCCAGTTAAGTAAAAAAATCACCGTGTTGTTCATCCCCGGTTTGTTAAGGAATAATCTATGGTTGAAGTAGCCACAAGCTGTAACTCTTTCTATTAGCTATTTTCATCAATTCAACCTGATAAATTCGGATTTTCTCTAACTAGAATTTTCGTGATTTAGAAGCTTGAACAGAACACTGAGTGTTTTTTTTTTGCACAATTTACGGACTTTTAGAATGTGTTAGGTTAGTTAAAGAATCTGAATGATTTGACCCAGAAATCTCCTCAGCCCCGTCAATGTATTCAGACTTGTACCCGTAGTTCTACTACACGAGACTAGAGCATTTTCATTCTTCAGCATCGATATCAACAAAATTATTCGATACCGCTCTTATGTCTTCGTCTTCTGATATTCCTGCTAGAAATCGATTACTCGCTGCTTTACCAAAGTCAGAGTACAATCAATTCCTGCCGTACTTCGAGCCAGTTTGCTTAGAAATGAAGCAAGTTCTACACGAGCCTCAAGACTCGATCGAGTTTATTTATTTCGTCAATGAGGGTATTGTGTCGCAGCTTACTGTGCTCGATGACAGCGCTGCGGTTGAAATTGCCACGATCGGCAATGAAGGTATGGTTGGTTTGCCTGTATTTCTCGGCGTAAACAAAAGCAATGTTAGAGCATTGGTGCAAATTCCAGGTACCGCATTGCGAATGGCAGCAGAAACCTTCAGAGCACAAGTCAAACCAGGGAGATTGCTTCACTCATTGCTGCATCGCTACACCTATGCGTTGCTGACGCAATCTGGGCAACTGGTTGCCTGCAATCGTCATCACTCGATTAGACAGCGATGCTGCCGTTGGATATTAATGACGCAAGACCGGGCAGAATCAGATCAATTTCCATTGGTTCAAGAGTTTATGGCGCAAATGTTAGGGGTGCGCCGCGCTAGTGTGACCGATGTGTTTCGCCTGCTGCAACAGGAAGAACTCATTCATCATAGTCAGGGTAAAATCACCGTATTGAATCGAGCAGGACTAGAAGCGGGTGCTTGCCAATGTTACAAAGTGGTGCAAGCCGAATTTGATGCTTTGTTGAAGCCTTGAGTAACATTCAATTCCAGCCATCCTGGAGCAAACGCGGTAGATCAAGAGAATGCCGCGATTCAATGCAAATACAGTTGTTAAAAACAAGTCCTCCTAAGATAGATATCTCTAAGGTAAGAGGTGACTAAGCTAGGTTGGAGATCATACTGAAGTGTAACCCTAGTTGCGTTACACAGTGAACACTTCACCGACTCCATTAATTTCCGTGGCGGATCGCATTCTCGTTGTTGATGACATTGAAGATAATTCTTTTCTGCTTCAAACCGTTCTAGAGCAGGAAGGATACGACGTGCAGATTGCAAGCAGCGGTCGAGAGGCATTAGATAAAGTTGAGCGTCAGCAACCCGATTTGATTTTGCTAGACGTGATGATGCCAGAAATGAATGGGTTTGAGGTGACACAACGCATTCGACAAAACGATCGTCTCCCCTTCATTCCAATTTTGTTAATCACAGGCTACGACCAGTTTAATCCAGCAGAAGGATTTGAATTCGGTGCAGATGACTTTATTCGTAAACCCGTTGATTTTGATCTTTTGCTCGATCGCATTCGCGCTATTTTGCCTGAAGACCGTAACAGTTAAACGTTCTGAAGCCATTCGTTCTCTTCACTCAGATCAATAAAACTTGCGGTACGGCTCACGGGAATTTGTTGCCTTTGTTTTAGATCAAGCAAGTGCGATGCCTTCTCACGCTTGCGTGTCCGTCACAAGTTTTGTTTCTGGCATTGAGGCATTACAAACGATCGGACAAGCAATACCGGATTTCATTGCGAGTGATATTGGAATGCCTCGGATAGACGGTTATAGTTTGTTACAGCAAGTCCGGAACTTGGAGCCAGTCAAGCATATTCCTGCAATTGCCCTGACTGCTTGCGCCGGAGAGTTCGATCGACAACAAGCCTTACAAGCTGGATTTCAGAAACATCTGAGCAAACCGATCGACCCGAATCAACTGATTCAAGCCATCTCGGATCTAATAGAGGGGAGCCATGACTGAGAAAACAACTGCGAATCAAGCATCCCAGTGGGTTGATCAAACTCAGTCGCCAACTGTCGCAGACTGCACGCTGACTGAACAGATACTGCTTGAACAAAAGCACTTGTTGGAGCGCATTGCATTAGGACAGTCGCTAGAGGATTGTCTTGCAGCCGTCTGTGCTTCCATTTCTAAGCTCAATCCCCGTAGTCGAGCCTGCTTTCTACTCAGCGATGCTCAACAACGAACCTTCTCCAATTTAATCACGTCAGCCCTCCCACCCTCGTTTGGACAAGGACTGAAAGGTGCCCCGATTAATGATCTCTGTATTGGAACCTGTGGAGAAGCGGTCTATCGCGGTGAACCGATCACTTGTACCGACATTGCCAACGACGATCGCTGGTCGCAGGAATGGCGCGACTTATGTATCGCTCACGGCATTCTGGCGTGTCATTCTAAACCTGTGATCGGCATCGACGGCTTGCCGCTCGGCTCGCTGATGCTGTGCTTTGACGAAGCGCGGATGCCGACGAGTTGGGAATATGACCTGGCTGAGTTGGGGACACATACCGCCAGCATCGTGTTTGAGCGCGATCGTGCGACTTCTGCCCGACGCGAATCCGAAGCAGAATATCGCACCTTATTTGAGTCGATCGATCAAGGGTTGTGCATCTGTGAACTGCTGTTTGATCAAAACGGTGAACCTGTTGATTATCGAATTCTAAAAGTGAATGCAGCGTTTGAACAGCTAACAGGACTGGAAAATCCAACAGGCAAAACCGCACGCGAACTCGTTCCCGATATCGAAGATGCTTTCTTTGACATTTATGCGAACGTCGTACGGACGGGCAAATCCGCTCGATTTGAGCAGCACTCGATCGCACTTGATCGCACGTTTGATCTCAACGCTTTTGCGATCGGGGAGCCACAAAACCACCAATTCGCCGTTTTATTTACTAATATCACCAAACGCAAACGCACCGAGCGAAACCGAGAATTTTTTGCCACCGTCAGTCAAAATCTGGCTGAAACCGTTGGCGTAGACGCAATTGTGCAGACGATCGGCGTAGATCTTAATCGCTATTTGCAAATTTCAGCTTGTGCCTTTGTCGAAATTAACGCGCCATTGAATCAAGCAGTAATCAACTACGATTGGCATCAGAGCGATCGATCCAGTTTAGTTGGAGTTTATGCGCTACAAGAGTTTGTCACCGACGAACTTCTGCAAACGGCAAAAGCGGGACAGCCGATCGTGATTCGTAACTACGCAACAGATCCGCGTGTCGTCGATCCGTCTCGCTATGCTGCGCTCAACATCGGTTCAGAAATCAACATTCCATTGATCAGACACGGCAAATGGAGCTTTTCGCTCGTCGTATTTCATACAATCCCTTACGATTGGCGCGAAGACGAAATCGAATTGATGCAGGAATTAGCAAGCCGCATTTGGGTAAAACTCGAACGCGCCAAAGCTGAAGCCGCTTTAAGTGAAAGTCGCGCTGAACTGGAACGGCAAGTGCAAAAGTTCGATATCACGCTCTCGACGATCACTGATTTCGTGTGTAGCTTCGATCGAGACGGGCGATTTCTCTACGCGAATCAGGTGTTGCTCGATTTGTGGGGGCTGAGCGCCGATGCCGCGATCGGTAAAACAATGGCTGACCTCAACTATCCCGTCGCCGTTGAGCAGCAAATCATGCGCGATCTGCAACGAGTGTTTGAGACGGGCGAAACCATTAAGGATGAAACCTCCTACACGAATCCAGTCGGAACCGATGGCTATTTTGAATATATTCTCAATCCCGTTTTTGCTGCCGATAGTACAGTCGAATTTGTCATCGGATCTTCTCGCGATATTAGCGATCGCAAATCCGCCGAAGCAGAACTCCGAGAAAGTGAAGCCCGTTACCGTCTCTTAGCGGAAGCGATTCCTCAATTTGTTTGGATTACCGATGGAGCAGGACAAAATGTATATGTCAATCAGCGGTTTTGTAACTACACGGGCTTGAGTGCCGAGGAGATGCGCGGCTTAAACTGGCTCTCGATTATTCATCCCGATGATTTGGAAATGACCCGCGATCGCTGGTTGGCAGCCGTGAATCGGGGACAATTCTACGAAATTGAATATCGCTTTCGTGCAGCAGATGGCAGTTATCGCTGGTTTTTAGGTCAAGGGATTCCGCTCAAAGATGAGCAGGGTCAAATCTATCAGTGGTTTGGCACTTGTACTGACATCGAACCCCAAAAGCAAATTGAGCAAGCCCGTTTACAACTCCTCGAACAAGAACAAACCGCCCGTGAGCAAGCCGAGAACGCCAATCGAATCAAAGACGAGTTTTTAGCGGTGCTGTCACACGAATTGCGATCGCCCCTCAATCCAATCTTAGGCTGGACACGCTTGCTGCAAAACGGCAGACTCGACGAAGCCCGTAGAACAGAAGCCTTGAGAACGATCGAGCGCAATGCCAAATTGCAGTCGCAACTGATCGAAGACCTACTCGATATCTCACGGATTATGCAGGGCAAACTGTCCCTCACAGCGGCTCCTGTGAATTTAACCTCGGTCATTTCTGCGGCGGTTGAAACAGTGCGTTTAGCAGCAGAAGCGAAAAACATTCAGATGACCCTTGCCCTCGATGATTCGATTGCTCCGATTTCTGGAGATGCAGGACGATTGCAGCAAGTGGTATGGAACCTGCTCACTAATGCCGTTAAATTCACTCCTAACGATGGAGCGGTGATCGTTGAACTGCGGCAACTTAATCGTCTTGCTCAAATTCGAGTCATCGACACAGGCAAGGGAATTGCACCCAGTTTTCTACCCCATGTGTTTGAGTATTTTCGGCAAGAAGACGGCTCGACCACTCGCAAGTTTGGCGGATTAGGATTGGGACTTGCGATCGTGCGGCAAATTGTAGAAATGCACGGGGGTACCGTTCTGGCAGAGAGCGCGGGAGAGAATCAAGGCGCAACATTCATTGTGCAATTGCCAACCCTCCAGCAGACCGCATCGATTTCATCTGAGTCAACTCATCATCAAATCGATGTAGAAGTACCTTTAGCAGGTCGTCAGATTTTGTTAGTGGACGATGAACCAGATACCCGTGAGTTTCAGACTTTTCTGTTGGAGCAATATGGGGCAAGGGTGAAAGCCGTTGCGTCTGGCATAGAAGCATTACAAGCGTTAGAACAGTTTATTCCCGATTTGCTACTCAGTGACATCGGGATGGCTGAAATGGATGGTTATATGCTGCTCCAGCAAATTCGATTAAAACCGTCAAGTCAAGGTGGAACCATTCCAGCGATCGCGCTGACTGCCTATGCCGCAGAAATTGATCAGCAGCGAGCGCTTCAGGTCGGTTTTCAGAGTCACATCACAAAACCTGTAGAGCCAGAAGCCTTACTGAAGGCGATTGTAAGCTTACTAGAATCTCACGTTCCTCGATAGCTGGACTTTGACATATTGTTATACCGAATCGAACATTTAATGCAACAAATCGAACGATCGTCGGGTAACCGCATAATCTGTCGCATTGTTTGTTTAAATTGGTATTAAGTTTCTCCAACAAAGCGGACTGAAAAGAAAGGGAGTCAGGATGTCATTCACCCTAACTCCCGTCGTGTTTTGGTATGGTCAACCTACAACTTACTGCTTGCTGTTGGTTTGATCCTTGATTGGATTTTTGGTATCTGGATTCGGCGCAGCAGGCTTCGCGGCAGTGTCAACCTTGACATTTATTTCAACGCCTTTCACTCCTTTGATCTCTCTAGTTAAAGGCTCAATCTTTTGACGCTGCTGCTCATCAACGATCGTGCCTGCAACTTTGACCATGCCGTCTTTAGCATCAACCGTCAGTTGGCTTGCTGGAAGGTTCGCTTCGAGCTTGTTGCGGACTTGACTCTTGAGATCAGCATCAGAGCGATTTTCGGCACTACCATCGTTGACAACGTTATTGCGTTCTTCGCGGGCACGATTGTCTGCATTGAGTTGTCTCCGGCGCGTTTCACTCGTGGCATCATTTTGATTGCTTTGAGTGGTTTGCTTATCTGTGCTTTGATTTGCTGCCTGTTGGGTAGAATCAGCGGCACTGTTGCTTGTACGAGCGGGACTGTTACAGCCGATCGTACTAATCAGGAGTGCGCCGCTCAGTAGAGAGAGAAGAATTTTGTTCATATCAATTAAATTGAGGGTTAGAAATGGTTGAGTATTAGCGACGGATATCGCGATCGGGAGTCTGAACAATGGGATTACCATCGACATCGACATCCAGTTCTTCGCGGCGAATTGTGTCTTCGACTTGTGCGACTTGACGATCGACTTCTTTATGAATCCGAACTTCTTCGCGCACAAAAGCTTCTTTACGAATCTCCGGTACTTCTTCGTACACTTCGACCCGCGCTACGTCTTGACCAAACTGAACTTGATCTGGTGCGATCGGAGTAAGAGTCGTTGGCTCCATGTGTTCGATGACCACTCGTTCGCGCTCAATTGGTACTGAAACTTGCTCGGTTTGCGTTTCGATGTATTTGCCGACGGTGACTTCACCTGACTTCACTCGATGTTTGTCTGCAATCAGTCGCTCCTCGTGTAAGCGAATTGCATCATCCTCTCTAACGGGTTGAACTTCAGGTGCAACTACAGGCATCGGATCAGGTTCAACCGCAGCAACCGGAGTCGGTTCAACGACCGGAGCAGGTTTAACCGACTCTACAACCGGGGCAACCGGAGCAAATCCACCCAAGGGAGCCGAAGCTTCTAGCGGTAAGCTTGCTTCTAGCGGAACCATTGCAGGAGTCGCAACTGTTGGCATCACAGAGCGGCTTGCATTAGGTGCATCATAAACACCCCAGGATTCGATCCCACGGTGACTTAGGATCGCTTCTGCTCGTGCGATCTCAGCATCCGTCCCTTCAACCATGACTAGGTAATGACCTGCTTCAACACGATCGCTGTAATGCTTTGCTTCGCGTTCAGGAATTCCTAGCCCAATTAATGCGCCACCGAGTCCACCAGTTGCGGCTCCGATCGCGGCTCCGGACAGTGCTGTAACTAGCGCTGTCTCTGCTGCACCCGCTAACATAACGGGTCCAATTCCAGGAATTGCCAATAGTCCTAAACCAACTAGCAATCCACCAATGCCACCCAACAACCCGCCTGTTGTCGCGCCTGCTTTTGCGCCATCATCCGCTTTGTTGCCCATGCGTTCCGTTGTCTCGACTCCAGCTACTCGATCGTGATCTTTTGCCACGACCGAAACGCGATTCATCGGAAAATTGCTTTGTCTCAATTCAGTCAATGCGTGATCCGCAGCCTGACGAGTTGGGAAGGTTCCAACTGCATGTCTCATCTGTCCAACAACCATTTTCAATGCCTCAATAAAAAAGTGAAAATAACAGTCATGCTCGGTTACGCCGTAACCTTTCTAAATTTGCTGCTAACTTAAAAAAATACTGCTGTTTCGGGATTTTCCCAGAGATAGAGTTTATCTAGTCCTCTTTCATCTTTAGATATAGTTGAAGGATTAGATTGTCAGAAGCCTTGAATGCTGAAGACTTCTGACTTCACCGACATCATTGATCGTTAAATTATCGATGACCGCCTAACCATTTCGCCGCGATCGCACCAAACGCTGCGCCAATCATCGGATTACTGAGAAACTTCACCAACGCAGGCTGATCTGCTAAGACCTCGTGGAAGACATCCGGATGATTATGATAAGCAAAACCTGCAAGCTTGCTCACATCATCAGCGCTCATGCGATTCGGATTGTGTGAGGAGAGTCCTAACTGCTTCTCTAAATCGCGATCGTGAATGCCGCGCTTTTTCAGATGGCTGAAAAACTCACGCGCAACATCATCGCGCTCGTTCGGTTTGATTTGTGTGATCGCTTTTTGCAGTTCCGGTTCCATCTGAGCGGCAGGAACTTGCTCAGGATGAAAAGACCGGCTAAACAATTGGTGCCGCTCATCTCGCGACGACCTCTGAGCAAAGTCATCAAAGCTTTGATAGTCCTGTGAGGTACTAGCATCATCGAGGCTTTCTGTGTTGCCTCCCGCCAGGTCATTCATCACTTGGCGTTTATATGCGTCACTACTAGACATAATTCTAATCTCCTAAATCAATCACCTAAAGTTAACAATTAGCTTGCAGACTGATACTGAACTTGTTTCGATTGCTCATCGTATTGAGCAGTTAGAATCAGTTTCTTGTCAGGAGCATAAACCAACACCGTTAAATCTTGGTTCGGGAAGTTCTTGTGGAAGCCTTGAGCCAAAGATTTTGCCAAGTCTTTCACTTCAGTTGGACGCACCTGAGACGAAATTACAACACCTAATTTATTGTTATCGCGCACATAGGCATCTTTAATCAATCCTTGACTAGTCGTGACAACCCAGTTGCCGAAGTCTTGACCCACGACTGAATTACCACGAGCAAGCTGACCATAGCTACCTGGTTGCGCCGTTTGAATCGGTCGAGCCGCCTGAGGCTCTTTCGCGGTCGCAGCACTACAAGCCGTAGTAAACGTCAACAGTATGACTAGCGCAATGGTTGTTAGCCATCTTCGACTCTGCTGAAAAAAGCCCATTTTCCCTCCTTTACGACCTTGGCTGCTCTAGTTTGCAAGGTATTACTCATCAAGCTCAAGCAAATCCTCTGTATTTACTTGAGAATAGAGTCTCGATCGATGCGATGCGTCACTCTTAAGCCGCATTTACATATACCTCTAAAGGCACTGCTTAGTAGAAGAGCGACTCGCAGTGTTTCTTCAGAGCAGCGTTGCCAAAATTTGATTACCAAGATTGCCAGGAACAACGATCGATTGACGTTTCTCCAGTGCGTTTAACGTATCCCGCACAACGACCGTAGCAGGTGTTCCTACAATCGAAGACAAATCAACCAGTAGTGTAGAGAGCAGTTCACTTCATTGACGACCTTCTGCGGAGTGAAATAGACAAAAAAAAAGCCTCTCATGCAAGAGGCTTCACGTTCTTGAGTTAAATCTACCTTGCTTCCATGACTTGCTTGAGTCGATTTAAATCCTCATCAACTTGCTGCTACATACCTTTTACTGACCAACTCTGTAAGCTGCTCCCTTTCGTTTACCCATACAAAGTAGAGCTTTCCTCGATAGCAACAAAGACCGAAGTAGAATCAGCCCTTGGTGCAAATTCTCAACTACTTCTTAACATGACCATTATTACGATCGACATCCAAGCTCCCGTCCGTGCCAGATTGCATGTCGATGTCTAGCTCTTCTCGACGAAGTGTTTCCTCAACACTCGCAGTTTCATGATCAAGCTCTTTTCTGATACTAACTTCCTCTCGCACAAAGGTTTCCTTGTGAATGTCTGGTGTTTCCGCGTAAGTTTCGATTCGAGTTTCCCCTTCACCAAAAGCGATGTTACCTGGCGCAAACGTTTCTGACCCTGTTGGAGTGCTGCGCTCAATCACAACTCGCTCCGTTTCAATGGGGACAGATACCTGTACTTGGTCTGTTTCCACTCGTTTATCAAAAGCCACATCTCCCACTTTCTGCCGAGTTTTGTCAGCGACTAATCTTTCCTCGTACAGCTTGATGCTTGGTTCTTGTTCATCCAGAACCACGGGAGCAACTGGCGTAACCGGAGTAACGGGAGCCGTCGGAGGAACTGCAACCACGGGCGGCACTGCAACAGGTGCGATCGCAGGAGTCGGACGCGATCGCGTCAATAACCACCAGGCTAATCCACCCAATGCAGGAATCAACAGCAACCACCACGGAAACCCTCCGTCTTCTACCTGAGCAGGAGCCTGAGCGACCGGAGGTGAAGCCGGGGCAATTTGAGGTGAAGCCGGAACTTCAGCGCTGGCAGTAGGGGGAGCTGCAATTCCCAAAAAGGCAGCTACAGCGGGGTTGGGAGTGGGTCCTTTATAAGCATAAGCCAGCGGTTGAGAGTAAGGATAACGAGGATCACTGGGCAGTGTCTTGTGCATCGGGATAACGCGGACACCTGGAACGTTTTCGACTTGATCCGCAATCGCATAGCTAATTCCTCTCGCTCCTAGGTTCTGTGCCACTGCCTCGGTGCTATCCTCTGATAGTTTCGTCGCATTGGCAGCAGCAACAAAAGGAGCTTGCTTAAAAATATCGTAGCTCTGTAGAGCTTGTCTAGTATCGCTCGTTTCCGGTCGATCAATCAACTGAATTGCTCCGGGCGCACCTCCCACTTCAGACCAATCTGTGATTTCACCACGAAAGATTTGGGCGAACTGTGCAAAGGTTAAATCGCCGTTGAACGGATTATCTGCGCCGACCACGATCGCGATTTTGTGGCGCTTTTGTGGCGCTACAACCAATCCTTGTGCTTTCTCTTCAGCCGTAAGCGGGCGACCAATTGCAGCTAAATCGGTTTCACCTTTCGCGACAGATTGCAGAGCGGCGTTTGTGCCGTTATAGCTAGTTCTAACATCGGTATTAGGAGACTGTTGCTGGCGAATCTCATTCGTCACCTTCATGCTGCTTGAGCCATCAATCTTTACCGTTTCTTTGTTAGAGGCGGGTGCACCGGGAGCAGATTGAGCTAGGACTGAATCCAGCTTAAATGATGCGGCGAATGTCTCAGGAGCAGTGACGAAGGTTAGCAGTAGTGCGAAAGACGTGATCAGTGTCTCTGGAGATTGAAGTTTTTTCATCTTATTCGTTTGTATTGAAAGTCTATGTTAAGAATTTCAGGCAGAGCCAAAAGGTAGCTTTGCCTGAATCGTTTGAAACGTTAAGGATTGCTCAACGTTGTGCAATGGAGCAGAGTGCTACTTGGGGCGCTTCTTAGAACGCGAGTCGGTTCCTTTATCTACCACCGGGCGACCTTCTGTATCAACATCTAGCTCTTCTCGGCGCAAGGTTTCTTCAGTCGTAACAGTTTTTTGATCGACTTCTTTTCTGATGCTGACTTCTTCGCGGACGAATGCTTCTTTGCGAACATCGGCAGTCTCTTCGTAGACTTCCATTCGCGCCACTTCGCCTTCTTGGAACGCAGTGCTGTCAGGAGTTACGGCGGTACTGGAGGTAGCAGTCCGTTCAATCACGACCCGCTCTTTCTCGATCGGCACTGAAACTTGAGCCGTTTCGGTTTCGACTCGTTTGCCAACTGACACTTCACCCGTTTTAGCGCGGGTTTTGCTGGCGATTAGTCGCTCTTCGTACAGGCGCAAATTCTGATGCTTGCTTTCGTCTAGATTGTACAGGGCTGGATCATGATCATCGTAGGCGTAGGAATTGCGATCGTAGTTTAGTGATGCAGAATTTTCGAGCGATGCTGTGCCCGTCGCCATTGGACGATACACCTTCCGCACCTGTTCTTCATGCTCATAATCAACGGGCATTTTTCCATCATATTGAGGCAGGGCTTCAACTTGAGTACGAGTTAAGCCATTGACAACAACACGACGACCTTTGCTATCAATCTGTGCGCTACCGATCGGCAACAACACCTTTTTACCAAAAATCCAAGCCCCAGTATTGATAATCAAGTAGCGAAGCTTGCCTGAATCGTCAACCAGCAAATCTTCAACTGAACCCACTTTGTCCGTACCTGCATACAAATCAAATCCAACAATATTATCATCAAAATGATTCTGATACTGAGGATCAAAGTCTTTAATGGTGTGAAGTGGCATTGTTATTTTCCTTCGCTTTGTAAAAGCGTTTGTTGTTCTTATAACAGTGGAGATGAAAACCAGATTGTACGTCCTTCTTTAGTAATACTTGTCAATTTACTTTAGATCAAAAGCACCTTGAATTAGTAAATGTTTTTCTCCTTCGTTGATTAAAGCGGCTGAGTTATTCTGATGGTCATTTGGCTCTTCGCTTCTCAGCAATTAGGAGGACGAAATACGCAATTGAGCCTCTAGGCTAGTAGATAGAGACAGAATTCTAACAATCGTTCCAGGCTAAGCACTCATGTCATCCGAAGCAATCACAAATCTCCCTCAGCAAGAAACTTCTGAAGTTGGTGAATCTCAGTCTGAACCAGTCGAGCCAGAAACAGATAAAGCTCCTCAAGCTGCGAGAGATGAATCTAGTGACGATGCTCCTAATTCTCCTGAAGAAGCACCTTCGATCGAAGAAGAAAATATTAGTGTTGCTAGAGTCGCTGAGGATGTGGTCAAAGAAAATATTGTTAGTACAACGGTGGCTGAATCTACAAGCATTCCTTCAGCGAATGCCCCTGATCCTAGCGCAGTCAGTGGAGATAATCCCAACGCTTCAAAGATAGATGAATCTAGAATTAGAACGACCGAGGAGAGTATCAAGGGCAAACCTGGATCTCAAGCAAAACCAGCGAAAGAGAAAACAAATCAGCCAGCACAAGAAAAGAAATCTAAAGCTCCTGGTGCTGAAACAAAACTGTTTGCGGACTTTATGCAGCAGGACTATGTGCCTGCACTTCAGCAAATTTTGACGAAGTTGGAGCTACCAGACGTAGAAATCGCGTTTCAGAAACAAAAGATGCCTCTTCCAGGCTACACTCACGTCGAATGTTCACAAGTCATCGGGCATTGGAACCGGGGACAAGACCAATTTACTGTTTACTTTTTTGATGACGACGTTCAGGGACAGCGAGGGTTCTCATTAGCTAACGCTGGAACGCATCCATCAACGCTTGAACCGTTCTGGATCGATGAACGCAAAGTGAATTTAGATGTTTTAGTGTTGGGCGTTGTTCAGAGACTACACGCTGAAAAGTGGATTGGTCGCAATTAGTGTTTGAACTGGGAATGTAGTGGCTGCTTTCTATGGAATGTAAGTGCTTCTGACTCTTGTGTAGCGAAAAGACGTAGTAATCAAGGTTAAATCATGGCAATTCAAGGTGTACTAATCGACATTGATGGCACATTAGTGATCAGTAATGATGCTCATGCTCATGCTTATGTCGAAGCGTTTGCGGAGCAGGGATACGAGATTAAATTTGAAGCGGTTCGTCCTTTAATTGGAATGGGCAGCGATCAGGTGATTCCGCGCATGGTTGCAGAACTCGATGGAAAAGAAGGAGTTGGTAAAAAAATTGCCGATCGACGAAAAGAATTGATCATTGAAAAATTCAGTTCCAATTTATCGCCTGCTCCTGGTTCACGCGATCTAATTCAACGCATGAAGCAAGATGGCTTCAAATTAGTGGTTGCGAGTTCAGCGACGAGTGGAGAGTTATCAAGCTTACTCAAAGCCGCTCAAGTAGAAGATTTGCTTGGTGAGGAACCGCAGACCACTTCTGATGATGCCGAGGCTTCTAAGCCTGAGCCAGATTTGGTACAAGCAGCGCTCAGCAAGGTGCAACTGCAGCCAGAGCAAGCCATTATGCTGGGAGATACTCCTTATGATATTCAAGCGGCTTCTGCTGCTGGAGTGCGTGTGATTGCGTTTCGCTGCGGCGACTTTAAGGATGATCAGCTTGCCGATGCGATCGCAATTTACGACAACCCCGCCGATCTACTGCAACACTACGAACAATCACCCCTGGGACAACGCGAAACAGTTCAAGCAAAGTAGAAAACGTCAATAACAGATAGCGATTTAGGAGAATACGATGGCGGGTAATCAGATTTTGGCGGTTCGAGACTATGGACAGAGTATTTGGATGGATAATTTGACTCGTGATCTAATTCAGTCCGGCGAACTGCAACGCCTGATTAAAGAACGCGGCATTCGTGGCATCACGACCAATCCAGCCATTTTTGAGAAAGCAATTTCCGGCAGTAAGCTTTACGATGCTGACATTGAAGCAGGCATTCAAGCTCAAAAGTCAGTTGAGCAGATTTATGAATCGCTCATTTTCGATGATATTCGGAATGCTTGTGACATTCTGCACCCGATTTATGAAGAGTCAGGTGGATTAGATGGCTATGTCAGCATCGAGGTTCGACCCACGATCGCAGATGACACGCAAGCAACGATCGAGGATGCCCACCGCTACTATCAGGAAATTGGACGCGCAAACGTCATGATTAAGATTCCTGGAACGATGAGCGGATTTGAAGCGATCGAACAAGTGATCCGAGAGGGCATCAATGTGAATGTCACGCTTCTATTTAGCTTAAAAAACTACATTGATGCGGCTGAAGCTTATTTGCGCGGACTAGAAGCGCGTGTGGCGAAGAATCTGGACATCAGCAAGATTGCATCCGTTGCCAGTTTCTTCTTGAGCCGAATTGATAGCAGAGTTGATGAATTACTTGATGAAAAGCTGGGGACGGTTGGAACAGACGGAGCGCAATTTTCAGCCCAATTGACTGCGGTCAAAGGGAAAGTTGCGATCGCGAATGCCAAACTTGCCTACGAGCAGTATCAAGAACTGATCAAGAGCGATCGTTGGCAAGCACTCAAGGCGAAAGGCGCAAACGTACAGCGTTTATTGTGGGCAAGCACAGGAACGAAAGACCCGACCTACAGCGATGTGATGTATGTTGATGCGCTGATTGGTGCAGATACGGTGAACACGTTGCCGCCTGCCACGATCGAAGCTTGTGCCGATCATTGCGATGTTGCCGATCGCTTAAGCACAGACCTAGATAAAGCGCACATCCTCATCGAGAATCTGAAAGACCCAGACATTGATATCGATCTTGAGCAGGTGATGGAGTATGTTGCAAAAGATGGGATTGGTAAGTTCATCAAACCTTATCAGGCAATTATGCAGTCTTTGGAAGGAAAGGTAAAACAACTCGCCTCGGTTTAATTGTGGAACAATGATGAATTTCTCAATGCTGCGCGATTATCTGTTGTTCATTCAAGAAGTTCGCCGTCCCGCCCCGCGATCGCTGCAAGACTGCTTATCGATCTGTTCTTGCGCTCCATCAGAGGACGAATGCCCAGAATTAGAAGCTTGTTCAGCGTGGTATAAGCGATCGCACAAACATAAGTAGCAACACAATAGTTCTTTTGCAGGTGACGGGTCTAACGGGTCATCTGCTTTGCTATATCTTTAGTACTGTAATCTGGGTATTGAGTCCCTTTCTCAGAATGATTAAAGTCAGTGGAGAGGTCGCCCTCTTCACTGACTTTAACCACAAACCGGCTTCCCGTCTGCTCCAATGAGTACAACCCCTGATGGGCAGGATTGCGGCGTGACATCACTGGTGGATTGAGTGCCAGCGTTTCCAGCAACAGCAATTTGTCCACTTTGAAACGCGATCGCGCTTGCAGCCGTGACAACTGTGAAAACAGTCATGAGAACGTGACGAAACATAATGAAACTCCGGTGAGTGGGTAATTTGAACCTGCAAGTGGGTTCAAGCGCTTGCAGTCCTGAAAGATGGGTAAGATCTCGCTTCAGGGCACCTTAGCTGCAATCAGGACAGGACTTCTTGAATTGCCATTGCAACCTACGCAAGCGAACGGGGGCAATCGTGAAGCTTCATCGAGACTTTACTTATGGCTCAGCATTACTTTTTTGATCGTGAAGCTTCGAGGAATCTGACGCAAGTTTAGTGAAATGAGTCATCAAAGCAGTCCGAAACCCAATCAATGCGTCAAGAGAATTGGCGATAGAGAAGTTGTCACATTTTTTTCAGTCCTTCTCTTCACAGTTCTGGGAACTCCAGCGATCGCTGCAAAAGCTCTTGAACGTGAAGGAAGTTACGTGCTAGTTCTTAAACCAGAAAGCGGCGGCAGCACCCTCACCACTCGTAATCTATTCTTCGGCAGTCGAACTCGCCCTAGTGGAGGCGCGATCGTTCACTACCATGCAGCAACTTCTTACAGGCAGAAAGCGACTGCCGGGATTTAATGGATGCTTCAGATCCTTAGCGCTGCGATCGCAAATTTCGCAAAATTTCAGTCTGATATACTGAATCACTTGGAAAAATAAATCTCTATTCATGAAGTCACGTCAAACCCTCGTAGAACTATTTTCTACATTTGTAGAGTTTACGGATGATTGCTTCCATCGATGGGTGAGCGATCGCGTTCTTCAAAAAACGATGCAAAACGGTTTAGCTGAGCAGCCTGAGACATCAGAAGCTTACTGGATACTCTACTGGCATCAGCAGTGGCACGCTCAGGCAAAACGGCGTGCAGAAGCTCATCTCTGTGCTTATGTCCAGGAACCCTGCTACTGGGTGGCACAGCGAATGGCGCGAGACGGCGTGCAGCACTTAATTTCTGATTGTTTTCAAATTGCGATCGTCGCCTTACCAAAAATTCTCGCGGATTACCAACCCGCGCAGACTGCCTCTCTCAAAACTTACGCTAGTCTAGCTTTTGGTAATGCGATTCGGGATACATTGCGTCAGCAGCGACAAGCCGATCAACGGACGGACTGGGGTTTACTGCGGAAGTTGAGTCAGAAGCAATTCATTGAATCGCTTCAAATGGCGGGATTTTCGTCAGCAGCGATCACGCAAGAGCGCCTCGCCTGGATGTGCTTTAAAACTTACTGTGCGCCTGATCAGAACCCCAAGCAACTCTCGCCGCCCAATTGGGAAGAAATTGCTAAGCTCTACAACACCCAAAGTTTGCATAAGGCGACTCCAGAAGCGCTAGAAATGAGGTTGAAGCGATGTGCAAGGCAAGCACGAGCTTATTTGTATCCTGCGATCGCATCTCTAAACGTCAGCCGAGACGATACGACTGGAGAGCTTCAAGATACTTTGCCGGATCATAATGCGACCCCTTTCGCGGTTTTAATCAGCCAAGAAGAATTTGCAGAGCGGCGATCGCACTGGTCGCAAATCCAATCAGTATTAACCACAGCCTTAGAAAATCTTGACCCTAAATTTCAGCAATTGTTGACTTTATACTGTCGAGATGGATTGACGCAGCAAGAAATTGCCAAGCAGCTTGAAATGAAACAATATACGGTTTCTCGTCGATTGAGCAGTGTGAAAGAAACATTATTACTCGCTTTGGCACGATGGAGCCAGGATAGTCTGCATATTTCACTCACCTCGCCCGCACTGAAAGACATGAGTGTCGTAATCGAGGAATGGTTACAACAGTACTATCAGCCAGAGCGCCGTTTAGAGGGGGATTCACGATGATGCTTGCATTTGATACATCAGTCCAGGTTCTAGAGATTCCGGAAAGGATTCAGCAAGACGCTTGGCAACAGAGTCAAAGCATCACTCCTCTGGGTCAGCGCTGGCAAGCTTATCTGAATCAGGTTTGTTTGCAAACGGTTCTAGATTGGCTGCAAGAGAAGTCAGGCAGTGAGTTTCTGAGTCGAACTACATTTTGGGAAATGGTGAATGGAAGTGCAGTGCAGCTTGGAGAGAAAGACATCATCTTAATTCCGGTTGAGTCAAGCGATCGTACTGAATTTCGCGTACCTCAAGAGTGGGTTGATATTCCTGATTGGATTGGAGATTACTATTTTGCGATCGAGTTCGATGCGGATGAACAGCTTCTCTATGTTTGGGGCTATACAACTCATCAGATGCTGAAAACTCAAGGGCGATATGATACAGACGATCGCAGTTATGTCTTAGCAGATACTGATCTGATTCAAGATATAACTGTATTTTGGGTGATGCAACAACTTGCACCAGAACCCACTCGTGTTGCAGTCCCTCCTTTAGTTCAATTATCAGAAGCACAAGTTGAGAACTTAACGCAGCGATTAGCAAATTCAGTCATTCCAAGATTAGAAGTCCCCTTTGATCGGTGTGGAGCATTACTGCAACAGCGATCGTTAGAAAGGCAAAGTCGCACACCTTCGGTCAATTTGAGTCAGTGGTTGAATCATGCGTTTGAAACAGGATGGCAAAGCATTGAGACTTTTTTGCGTTCTGAACCTAGTTTTAGTTTTCGAGGAGATGAGGCTTCTGATTCAACCATTCGACGAGTGAAGCGACTGAAACTGGGGGCTACCGATGCTCTATTGGTGGTGAATCTTGATGTCGAAGCAGACGATCGTAGACGAATTTGGGTACAGCTTCTACCCCAAGCGCCTGAATCCGTTTTGCCTGAAAGTGTTTCGCTTACATTGATTTCAGACACTGCTGAAGTATTGCAATCAGTACAATCGGGCAGTGAAAGTAACTATCTGCAACTACGGCGATTTCGATGTGCGATCGCAACTCAGTTTCAGCTAGAAGTCACGGTATCGGGTGTTCGTGTGGTCGAAACGTTTGTGAGTTGAACGATGACACAGCTTGTTGTTCTCAATTTGAGTGGAGATTTTCAGCAAGGTTGTGGGGTCACAGCACAACTTTGGAGCGCAGACCGAGCGACTCCGATTCAGATAACAGGCAAATTATCCTCAGCATCAGGGCTAAATTTTCTCTATCAGCGTTGGCAGCAGTTGTATGAAGCAGTGAATGCCCATCGACGGTTGCGACGACTGAGATCGATTGAGATTGAAGAGGATGAAGCTTACCCAACGGATGTTTCTGAAGCAGCGTTCAAGCAACTTTGTCAGGAATTGCAGCAGCGGTTAAATCAATGGTTACAAATTGATTCTTTTGCGAAGATCGATCGACAACTGCGAACGCATTTAAGCAGAACAGATGAGATTCGAGTGATCGTTGTTGCTGAAGATCGTTCACTGTTGCGATTTCCCTGGCATCTTTGGCAATTTTTTGAAGACTATCCTAGAGCAGAATTAGCCTTGAGTTTGCCAGAATATACGCGATCGATTCAAACGCATTCACCGAGCGAAAAGATTAAAATATTAGCAATTCTGGGCAACAGTCAAGGAATTAATACAACTAAAGATCAGCAGTTATTAGAACAGCTACCGAATACTGAGCTTAGATTGCTCGTTGAGCCAGATTTAGAAACGATCAATGAGCAGCTTTGGGAAACAGGCTGGGATATTTTATTTTTTGCTGGACATAGTTCGAGTCATATCACTGGAACGATTCAAATTAATCGAACTGAGACATTAACGATCGAGCAGTTACGCTATGGATTGAGAAAAGCGATCGAGCGAGGTCTAAAGTTAGCCATTTTCAATTCCTGTGATGGATTAGGCTTAGCTTGGGATTTATCTGATTTGCACATTCCGCAAGTGATTGTGATGCGCGAACCGATTCCCGATCGCGTTGCTCAAGCTTTTCTCAAACATTTTCTTTTCGCTTTCTCAAATGGAACATCATTCTACCTTGCAGTACGAGAAGCGAGAGAACAACTCCAAGCACTAGAATCTGAGTTTTTATGTGCAACTTGGCTGCCTGTGATTTGTCAAAATCCTGCCGAACAACCTCCGATTTGGCAACAATGGAGCAAGCATCAACCGATTCAATCTAAAATCCCAAATCTCAAATCTCAAATTGCTAAGCTTTTACTCGGTAGTACTGTCGTTACTGCTGCGGTGATGGGTGTGCGATTTCTTGGATTGCTGCAACCGATGGAACTCTGGGCATACGATCGCATTTTACATCTCAGACCGACTGAATCCCAAGATGCGCGGCTCTTGATTGTGACGATCGACGAATCAGAAATCCAATCCCAAAACCCAGATCAACGACGCGGATCGCTCACGGATCAAACGCTCGATCGACTTCTACAAACTTTAGAGAAAGCTCAACCGCGTGTGATTGGATTAGATGTCTATCGTGACTTTCCGACTCAGAAGCAATATCCAAAACTCATTCAACAACTTCGCCAAAATAAGCGCCTCGTTGCTATTTGCAAAAATAGTGATGCAAAGTATGATCCAACCGGGATTGCTCCTCCCCCTGAGTTATCGATTCAACAAGTTGGATTTAGTGACTTTCTAGCAGATTCCGATGGCGTTTTGCGGCGACACATCTTATTCCAGGATGCTGATCCGACTTCTCCTTGTTTAGCTCCCTATGCGTTTAGTACAAGGCTTGCATTTCGTTATTTAGCAGCGAATCAAATCAAACCAGAATTTACTTCAGACGGTAATCTAAAGCTAGGCAATACGATCTTTCACCGCTTGCGCGATCGTGCCAGTGGCTATCAAGGCATTGATGCAGCAGGCAACCAGATTCTACTGAACTACCGATCGCTATCGCAGTTACAAACGATTGCTCCTCAAGTGACGCTGACTCAAGTTCTCACAGGCAAAGTTCGCCCTGAAGCAATCAAGGATCGGATTGTCTTAATTGGGGTGATTGCGAATAGCAGCGGGGATTTTTGGACAACTCCGAAAGGGGCTGGAGTCGATCATCGTGTTTCTGGGGTATTTGTTCAGGCACAGATGACGAGTCAGATCATCAGTGCTGTGTTAGATCAGCGATCGCTGATTTGGGTGTGGCAAAGTTGGATAGAAGGACTTTGGATTTTTAGTTGGGCGACCGTGGGTGGTTTGATCGGGTGGAAGTTGCGACGAATGTTGCTCATTGGAATCGGTAGCGTTGCCATTCTGGGAATCACCGGACTGAGCGTAATTTTTATAACAATTGGAGCTTGGATTCCACTCATTCCCGCTACGATCTCACTCATTGTAACGGGTAGCTGTGTTTACGGTTTGAATCGATATGAAGCAAATTTGTTTGACGATCGCAAATCTTAGCCTTCTCATTTTCGCTCAGTCAGGAGTGGCACAACTGCCAACGAATCCGATTCGAGCAGGGCAAATTGTCTTCAATGATCCAACACCGCCGAGTCAAGGATCTCCGGATGGACGGCAGCAGGGAGGAGCAAGTCGGGGAGATTGTCGATCGTTTGAGCAATTAACCGCTTTAGTTCCATCAACTCAGGGGAAAGTTTGGGGCAAAACAATCAGCGATCGACCGAGTTTTTGGTTTTACTTACCGAGTGAGCTAACAGAAAAAACACCGATCGAATTCACGCTCCAAGATGAGAATGATCAATACATCTACAACACTCGATTCAGTGCTGCGAAGACAAAATCAGGATTGATTCGGCTTACTGTTCCAGCAACCGCAAAACCTTTGGAAGTGGGTAAGTCCTACACTTGGACATTCTCGGTTTATTGCGACCCCACAAAGCCCTCAAGTTCGGTTTTTGTACAAGGTTCGATTCAGCGTGTGACGTTGGATCAATCGTTGAAAAATCGTTTAGCAAACCAGGTCGCCTTCCAGCAAGTGCAACTTTATGCTGAGAATGGAATTTGGTTTGAGGCGTTTGATGGATTAGCAGAGTTATATCGAAAAGATCGTGCGATCAATTCTGCTTGGGGGAGTTTGCTGGAGCAGGTAAAGCTCGATCAACTTAAATCGGCTCCGTTCACGGATTGTTGTAAGCTTCAGAGTAGTCGGTAGAGATGGGAAAGATCTGAGAGCCTACATCATGGTCAACAAGCGCCGACAGGCTCAGTATTTCCAAAACTCACCACAATAGTTCTACACCTGTAGTACTAGGGCAGCAGATGTTGTTTTGCCCAAAGCGCCGCTTGAACTCGATTACTCACGCCAAGCTGATTCATAATCCGAGTCACATAATTTCTTACCGTTCCTTCTGTTAAATAGAGTGTTTGAGCAATTTCTTGATTATTTTTGCCTTGTCCGATTAAGCTTAGTACTTCCTGTTCGCGTTTGCTTAATGAAGGGTGACTGTCTGCTTCTAAAGATTGATCCTCTCGTCTGAGTTGAGCAAATACTTTCGGCGCGATCGTCGGTCCGAGCTGACTGTATCCCAAGTAAACTGAGCGAATCGCGATCGCAATCTGCACAGGCGGCGTATCTTTGAGCAAATAGCCCAACGCACCCGCCCTCAAGCATTGTTCAATATATTCATCATCATCAAACATCGTTAGCACCAAAATCCGAATCCAAGCATAGCGTTGATGAATTTCACGAGTGGCAACTACGCCATCACAAATTGGCATCCTCACATCCATTAGAATCACATCGGGTTGCAGTGAAGGAACAATTGCGATCGCGTCCTGTCCGTTCTTGGCTTGCCCAACGACTTCTAAATCTGCCTCTAGGGAAAGCAGTTTCGCCAAATCCTGGCGAAAGATCGGTTGGTCATCCACAATCAACAGACGAATCATAACGGAATTGTGATTTGAATTTGTGTCCCTAGCCCGATCGTGCTGTGGATCGTCAGATGACCGCTCAAGAGTTGAACGCGCTCTGTCATTCCTTTCAAGCCAAATCCTGCCTGTTGTTCAGCCACATCAAATCCCTGACCATTATCCGAGAGTGCGAGGGTGAGTTCTTCGGTGGTGAACCGACTGTTAAGATAAGCTTCGGAGGCATGGGAATGTTTTTGAATGTTGATTAATCCTTCTTTTACGATGCAGTAGAGATGATGCTGAGTAGGCAACGGCAGCGGTGGTAAGTTAAGGTTCCATCGCACACTTAAATTCTGATTATGCCGCAACTGCTCCATCAGCGTCGTTAAGGCTTGAGTCAGGTCAAAGTCGGATTGGCGAATGATTTGCAGTGATCGCTTCACTTCGGTCATGCTCTGAATCGCCAGCAATTTTGCCATATCGACCGCGATCGCGGCTTCTTGCGGATCGCGATCGCGCATTGCTTGAGCAACAGATAACCGCGCATTCAAATCGGTCAACAAATGCCCTAAAGAGTCATGAATGTCACGCGCAATGCGAGTCCGTTCCAGAGTTGCCGCTAGCGTTTCCACTTGTTGCGTGAGTGCTTCGGCGCGACGGCGACTTTTCTGTTCTGTGATCACAACCAGACTGAGGTACACCACAAATGTAAGAATGGCAGCATAAGTCACAACAAACTCTAACAGCCAGCGCCAAATCGGTTGTGAGTTAGAAAGATTGAGCGTTGTGCTCGAATTGCTCACAAACCGCTGAAGCAGCGTGTAGTAGTACAATAGAATGTTCAACAGCATACTTTCAACAATAGTGATGCTGAGCATTCTGCGCTCCAGTAAGAAGCAACTTTTAGCGATATAAAAGTAAAAAAGCAAATCCCACTCTAACCCAATCAAGCGAATCGACATCGCCAAAAAGAGTCCGCTTAGGAGATAAATCTGTCGTTGCCAGGGTGGACGATCGATTGGCAAGATCTGACTTAACCCAATGAAGCCGATCGCATAAGCCACGATTTTTAGAAACTCAGCCCACGAACCGCTATACAGAGCATCCAATCCATACACCACAAAGAAAGCAGCAATTAATAGCCACTCAATGTAGCGCAACGTTCTCCGAAATGTTGGAGAGAAATCCATCACCGGGTTCAACATAATACAGCCTCAGCAACGAAGAGACTCTCATCGATAATATGCGATCGTAACCCACTCAAAGATATGACTCCTGTCATAATTTTCCTAGCTCAAGCGATGACGCAGATCACTTCTGCTGCGTTGTCCCGCCCTGTTACGCTGCTTCGAGGTCTACTACCCTTGAGGATGAGCAATGGAATTAAAGACTACCTTGTCAGGTCAGACAGTGAACAATGTAGTACGCGAGGTTGGAATTAATGCGAATTACTGGTATGCGATCTCGGGGTCAAAAGATGTGAAATTGAAGCGAATTTTGCCCGTTCAGCTTTGGGAGCAAGTCATCTTACTGTTTCGCGATCGTCAAAATTGTATTCAAGCAGTAGACAATGGTGGGAAGATGCACAGCTACCCTGTGCAAGAAAAATATGGCATCATTTGGGTATTTCCAGGTAATCCAGTCTTAGCAGAGCATCAATCCTTACCTAAGATTCCTGAGTATGATGATCCTAATTATTTGAAGCTGTGTGTCAGTGCTCACTTTAACGCACATTTTTCGATTTGTAATGAAAACGCGATGGATGTATTCCACGGGTATCGACATCAAAATTTGCAGGGTTGGTTTGATCCAGCACTAATCAAACTGCGTCAAACTGATGATTCAGTCACCGCAGATTACCAGGTATCGTATAACAATCTGATTGCGAAACTGTTAGGCTCAAGCAATGGGAAAGTGACGAAGAAAGTGATGACAGTAAGTTTTCGTTATCCTCATCTTGTCAATCGATTGGAAGATAGCTCAATCCTATACCTGATGCGAGTGCCCGTTGGAAAAACAGAAAGTCGATCGCTGTCGCTCTTATTTCTAAAATCTCCTGTTCCACAATGGTTATCGTATATATTACGCCCTGTGTTGCAGCCGGTGATTGTCCATTTACTATTTCTGCGCTCTCTCAAACAGGATATTGAAATGATTGAGAGCGAACAGGAAAATTATCTCAAAAATCCGCAGCGACGGTATGTCGAAGTAAATCCAGCGATTCACGCGATGCAGCGATTGACCATACGGCAGTACGAGCAGTATTTGCAGTCTCGTAAAGCTAGCGTTTAAAGGTGAAGCGATCACAACGATTCAAGACAGAGTTCTATCGTATTATTGCTACCACTGATGGTCTTGGTGATTTGCAGGTTGCCAGAATTAATTTGAGTCTCTCGTTTGATGCTGTGTGGCTTCAAATGAATACAACTGCTGTACCTGTGTGTACTCAATTGGTATATCAATATCGATCGCAATCTCTTCGGGAGTGTCCGCTCCAATATCTAACCCTAGCGGCGCATACAGTTTCTTAAGCTCAACCTCGACAGCTAGTTCATCCTCTATCTACAAGTCTTGCAGCAGTTGTTTAGTCCGCTGCTTCGGTCCAAGAATGCCAGAAATGCAGGTCATCGATCGCAGCATAGGCAGCTAGGATAGCTTGAAGTTCACTCATACTTCATACCGTTCGTTGAGGTCGAGTCATCACAAAAAAGGTGGCAACGCCTAAACTAATTAGAACTCCGCCCGTCAATCCATAGGTTATCGATAAGCCAAATCGCTGACTCAGCGGTTGGCTCAACAAGGGAGACAGAAATTGACCGAGAAAAAAGCAGGTTGTCCATCCACCGAGTACACGCCCGCGAAATTGATCAGGGGTAATCGACGCAAGACAGAGATTCATGTTTGGCATCAGTAAGCCGAGTCCAAATCCTGCGATCGCCAGCCCTAAAATTACAACCACATATCCATTGGCGAGTGCAATCACTCCATACCCGACTCCCATACTCAAAAACGCCATTTCATAGATGCTGACAAAGGTGAAACGAGCTTTGAGGCGTTGATACAGAAACGAGCTTGCAGCAACAAATAGGGTAGAAACTGCGATCGCCATTCCACTTTGAGAAGCAGTTGCGTTCGTCAATTCTCGTAAATAGAAGGGCAACTGAACTGGGATCATGTAAAACGCGGCTTGAGTGATTAACGCGATCGCATAGGTAAACACAATCAGCCCGATCGGTAAAGTGGCGGGTTCTGAACTCGTTTGATCTGAGGCAGACGATCGCTCTCGGTTCGGTTCAGGCAATAATAGCAGCACCGCAGGCAACAACAACAACGCTACAAGATAGATGAGAAAGGGCAACCGCCAACTAACATCGGCAAGTAACCCACCGAACGAGAGAAAGACCACGCCGCCCAGTGCCATTGCAGCGGATTGCCAGCTTAAAAGCCGAGCGCGAAATGCCCCCGTGTAATAATCTGAAATCAGCGTGGTTGCGGTCGTCATGATGCCAGCTACACTCAAGCCCAAAAATGCCCGCCCAATCAGCAGAAAATAGAGTGAATTGAGCCACAATCCAGAACTACCTGCAATGCCGTAAATCAATAATCCTGTTGCGAGTAAGGGTTTGCGTCCGAGTTGGTCAATCAGTAGACCTGCGAAGGGAGCCGCGATCGCCACAAACAACGAGGGGATAGTTAAGGCTAATCGAACCAGATAATCTACATTCTCAACATTACTAAAATGCTCTCGCATCACCGGAAGCGACGGCGAAATCGTGGCATTCGACATTGCAGTTAGCGTACTAACTAGCAGCAAGATGAGTTGAACCGATCGTGAGGTTGAGGATTGTTTCATGAATAGATGAGAATCAAAGTAAATTAGGAGTAACATGAATACAAAGCAAAGCCCTTACACCATGCCGCCTGTCGCCCTTAAGTTCTGTCCAGTTACCCAATGAGCATCATCAGAAACTAGCATCGCCACTGCACTAGCAATATCGTCGGGTTGTCGCAATCGCCCCAATGGAGTCTGAGCCACCATTTGTTCTACCTCTTGTTGCTCCAGTACCAACCCATCAGTGGCAGTTAAACCGGGTGAGACCATGTTAACCACGATTCCTTTTACACCTAGCTCTTTGGCTAAACAAACACTGAATTGTTCGATCGCTGCTTTACACCCTGCATAAGCTCCGCCCGTAGGGTATGCCATTGCAGTTGCACTAGAGGACATATTGACAATCCTGCCGCCGTTCGCCATGTGATGAGAAGCTTCTTGCAGGGAGAAGTAAACGCCTCTGGTGATATCGAACATACTGTTGTATTCTTCTTCGCTCAGTTCTGCCGTTGGTTGAAAGATATTTTTCCCGGCTGCATTGTTTACCAGAATATCGATTTGACCAAACTGAGCGATCGTCTTTTGAAACAGATTGCGAACATCTGCAACCTGTCGCATATCAACTTTAATCGCAACCGCATCTGAGCCATTTGCTTTGATCGCTGAAACTACTTCCTCAGCTTTGTCTTGATTGCCAACATAGGTGACAACAACCTTTGCGCCATCTTGTCCTAATCGTTCCGCGATCGCTCGACCAATTCCACGAGATGATCCGGTGACGATCGCCACTTTGCCGTTTAACTTACCGTTTTCCATTGTTTTCTCCTAGTGAACTGATTTGCTATGAGTATGTTGCTGCCCCCTGGACACTCGGCGACTATCAAACCGTGTACGCCAAAGCGCCAGGGTCAGCAGAAATGCCGTCCGTGGGACGTGCATCGACTTGGCAAGTGTTATTTGATCTGAAGCTTTTCTACTGATGGCGCTTATGAATGAGTGAATTCGAGCTGTGAGTAAGTTCCTCCGAATAAGCGATCGCGAATCATATCACTTGCCAAAAAGTCATGCGGGAACCCTGACTCAATTTTGCTGATCTCATCCAACCGCTGTAACTGTTCTGGCGAAATCTCAATCTTGAGGCAATCGAGATTGTCCTGGAACTGAGACAGCTTTCTCGCACCAATAATCGGAATGATGCTGTCAGATTGTGCTCTGAGCCAAGCGAGTGCAAGCTGAGACGGACTACAGCCTACCTCTTTCGCAACTTGCACCACTGCATCCGCAATCTCAAGCTGATGTGGTGGAACTTGATCCCCTAAGCGATTGCTGTCTCCATTTGAGGATTGATTGTATTTTCCAGTTAGCACGCCACCGCCCAACGGCGACCAAGGCGTAACCGACATCCCAAACGCTTTTGCCATGGGCAGAAGATCGCGCTCCGGCGTACGTTGGATCAAGCTGTATTCCACTTGCAGTGCCACAAAAGGAGTCCAACCGTAGCATCGCGCTAAAGTGTTCGCTTCTGCTACGATCCAAGCTGGAGTATCGGAAATGCCGACATAGAGAACTTTACCTTGGCGCACAAGATCGTCGAGCGATCGCATCACTTCTTCCACAGGCGTTGTAAAATCCCAAGCGTGTAACCAGAACAAATCAATGTAATCGGTGTTCAGTCGTTTCAAGCTGCCCTCGATCGATTGCACCATGTTCTTGCGATGATTGCCCGAACCGTTGGGATTGCCACCGTGATTATTCATCTGAAGTGGAAACGAATACTTTGTCGCAACTACGAAGCGTTCTCGCTCATTTGCAATGAATTCACCCACAATCTTTTCACTAGTGCCATCGGTATAGCCATTCGCAGTATCGAGAAAGTTACCGCCAGCATTCACAAACGCATCGAAGATTTGGCGACTTTCATCTTTAGAAGCGCCCCAGCCCCAGTCCTCTCCAAATGTCATCGTGCCTAGACATAGCTCTGATACTCGAAGTCCACTTTTGCCTAAAAGTTTGTACCGCATTATTGAGTCTCCGATTGGTTACTGATTAATACTATCCATGAAATCTTCTGTTGGTTGGTCATGCAATCTTGCAATTTTAGGAGTCACGATTCCAGCATCGTTAAATGCAATGCCAATTCGACCCTGCTTCTGAGCACAAGCATTGATAAAAGCTTGAACGTCTTGTTCACGTCTGTTAGCAAATCGCCCTTTTGGATTCACAGTTCCCGTTTAAGTGGTTTCAGGGTTGAGCGGTAAGCAAACGGTAAAGCGAGTTCGACCTGGACGTGATTCTAAAGTCAACGAACCGCGATGTCGATTCTCCACAATTCGCCGCACCATTTCTAAGCCTAAGCCCGATCCTTTACCGACAGGCTTCGTTGTAAAGAATGGCTCAAACATCCGCGATCGTACTTCCTCCGAAATTCCCGATCCCGAATCCGTGATGTGAACTTGCAGATGATCCCGATGCCACTCGGTTTCGATCTCCAACACGCCTTGGTCTGACATGGCATCGATCGCATTATCAATCAAGTTTGTCCAGACCTGATTCAGTTCGCTACCGTAGGCAAGAAATCGCGGAATGGTGCGATCGTACTTCCGCTGAATTTCTACTCCATGCTTCAGCTTGTAAGCAAACAATCGCAGCGTGTCTTCGATCCCATCATGCACATCGATTAACTGCTGTATCCCTTGATCCAGATGCGAATAGGATTTCATCGATTGCACCAGTTCTGACATACGTTTAGCTCCATGCAATCCAGAAGTAATCATCGTCAACACATCAAACGACAACGCCAACCAGCGCAGTCCCATATCGTGCATTTCACTCTGGTCATTCTGCCAAGGCTGCATCAGATGTTCTAAGGTTTCGATCGCAATCCCGCCGGTTGCTAACGGTTCTGCAAGTTTCCAAGCCTCTTCAACCCCATAATCTTCGAGCCACTGTAAGATTTGGTCTTCGCGATCGTTCAAAGTCATAGTGTCGATCGGATGGTTTAGAATCGTGTCGTAGCCCGCGTCACGAGCTTGCAGCCATGCTTGAGTGTGGTCAGGATCAAGCTGTCGTTGTCCAGCAATCAAGTTCATCCGCTGGAGTTCAATCAAAGCAGGCACGACATCTTGCAGAGCACGCACGACTGCTGCCGCTGGGTTGTTGAGTTCATGGGCAAGTCCTGCGGCTAAAGTACCCAGCGCCGCCATCTTTTCCCGTTGACGCATAAATGAAGTGAGTCCTTCTAGCCGCCGCTGGACGGTTTGAAAGATCAGCCGTTCAAATTCGCGACACTCATGCACCAATTCGAGAAAATCGGGGTTCGTAAGCAGGTGGAGCCGACAGTCCTGCATTGCCCGCAGGGTGACTGGAACCAAATCATCGGTGAGCACTTGGACTTCGCCAAAGAACGCAGGGGCATCATGCTGTCCGACTGGAACCGCAATCCCATCGCTAAGGCGGGTTACCCCGATGCTTCCACACGACAAAATGAAGAATCCTTTGCCAGCTTCGCCTTCACTTACGAGGATGTCTCCTGCGCTCAAGTGAAGCTCTTGGGCGCGATCGCAAACCCATTCCAAGCGCGATTGCGGCAATTTCTGAAACAGTTCCAATGCCAACAGATCTTGAATACACAGCACAATGAGTCTTCCTCAAAAGGCAAGCAGCAACGAGTTTGACGCTGAAAGACAAAGATGCCCATTAGCTTAGGGGCAAAGCTGCGATTGTGACAATCTTCCGATAGTTATACGCCTGAAAATTGCTCAGTAGCAGAACCACAGTTACAGGAACTCCCCCTTGAGATGTAGCCTTTGGGTAGAGTGTCACTCGCGCCCGAATCTGTAACGATAGACAGAAATCTTTTATCCTCTTTCCTATGGCTAAACCTGTCATTTTGACCGTGGACGACGATCCAGAAGTCTTGCAGGCGATTTCGCGAGATTTGCGATCGCACTATGGCGCACGCTTTCGGATTGTGCGGGCAGATTCGGGACAAAGCGCGATCGACACAGTACAGCAACTCAAATTAAGAAATGAAGTTGTCGCGCTGTTCCTCGTCGATCAGCGAATGCCGCAGATGAGTGGGGTTGAGTTTTTAGAACAAGCACTCCAAATTTTTCCTCAAGCGAAACGTGCTTTACTGACTGCTTACGCGGACACAGATGCCGCGATTCGAGCGATTAACAGCACGCAGATTGATTACTACTTGCTAAAGCCGTGGGACCCTCCAGAGGAGCGTCTCTACCCCGTTCTCGATGACTTACTCGATGATTGGCTTGCTGCTTATCGTCCACCCTTTGAAGGCATTCGGGTGATTGGGAATCGTTGGTCGCCACAGTCGCACGACATGAAGGACTTTCTGGCACGAAATCAGATTCCTTATCAATGGCTCGATATTGAACTGTCCGAAGAAGCACAGAAGTTAGCGGACTTTGCTCAGTGCGATCGTCTTTCTTTACCGCTAGTTCTGTTTAGTGATGGCAGCAGTTTGCTCCAGCCCTCCATTCCCGAAGTGGCGGAAAAAATTGGACTGCGTACCCAAGCCGAAAAGCCGTTCTATGACTTGATCATTGTAGGCGGTGGACCTGCGGGACTTGCAGCCGCAGTCTATGGTGCCTCAGAGGGGTTACGTACAGTCATGCTCGAACGTGAAGCCCCCGGCGGACAAGCAGGAACGAGTTCGCGGATTGAAAACTATTTGGGATTTCCGGTTGGATTGAGCGGCGGTGATTTGGCGCGGCGAGCGGTAGCACAAGCACGGCGGTTCGGTGTGGAAATTCTTAGTCCCCAAGAAGTGACGGGAATGCGTGTACAAGACCCGTATCGCTATATCACCTTGTCGAATGGCAGTGAAATTAGCTGTCATGCGTTGATTCTCGGATTAGGTGTGTCTTGGCGACGATTAGAGGTACCGGGACTCGATCGCTTAACCGGAGCAGGTGTGTACTATGGTGCGGCGCAAACTGAAGCAATGACGTGTCAAGACGAAGATGTATTTATTGTGGGCGGTGCGAATTCTGCGGGACAAGCAGCAATGTACTTCTCGAAATATGCCCGTCACGTCACGATGCTAGTACGCGGTGAATCATTGACTAAAAGTATGTCGCAGTATTTGATCGAGCAGATTGAAGAAACACCGAACATTACAGTCCAACCTGATTCGAGTGTGATTGAAGCAAAAGGAGAAACGAGCCTCGAAGCGATCGTCCTGGAAAACGTGCAGACCGGAGCCGTGGAAACGGTTCCTGCTACCTCGCTGTTTATCTTTATTGGAGCCGTGCCAAGAACAGAATGGCTCGATGGTGTGGTCGAACGGGACGATCGCGGCTTTATTTTGACTGGATCTGACTTAAGGCGCACTGGAGAAGCAGGCTTGAGTCACCATCCGAAAGGCTGGACGCTCGATCGCGATCCCTACTTGCTGGAAACGAATGTGCCAGGTGTGTTTGCGGTCGGCGATGTGCGGCATGGTTCGGTCAAACGAGTCGCTTCTGGTGTGGGTGAAGGGTCAATCTGTGTGCAGTTTGTGCATCAATATCTTGCTAATGTCAGATAGTTCATCATGCAGTTTCAAGTTCAACACAGTCATGCAGACTCACGCAGCGAGAGGTGAAACTGAGCCACCACAGATCATCTCTCAAACTTAACCGAACGTGAGTTCGATCAGTCTTTCCGCTTCGATTCGACCTCGCCCCGGAATGAAATTCGGGGCTAATCGTGCGAAGCCCACTCAAGGGGGCTAAAGGCGCATGAATTGAAGGCTTGCAGTCCTGAAGGGACTTCGCATCGTCAGCCCCGAATTCTATTCCGGGGCGAGTGAACAACGGAGCGAAGGAATTCATCGAACTGACGTTCCTCTGAGTCTCGCTTTTAGCTATTCTCCTGTCTACGCAGCTAAAGTGACACCAGCGCAAAATAGCGTCACGGCTGACACATCTTGTCTATTTTACAGCGATTGCTTTTAGTGCAATTCTTGCTTACGGCGTAGAGAAAATATTGATCGACCAAACAAGGACTGAAAATACAAACTACCCACGGTGAAAAGAAACCCTAAATAAGCGATCGCTTGCACAAGATATAAGCGATCGGTGTATCCGAACAGCGCACTTAAGATCGAACCCGGAAACTTCTCAGCAGGTAAAACTTTGCTAAAGTTCCACACCATACCCCCAAGTACACAGTCGCGATCTTGGGGTTTAGCAAATCGCTCATAGAAGAAACACAGAGAAGCAGATTTGCGATCGACCTGTGACAACGCAGACATACCCGCATCAAAATGTCCCAGTGCAGTCACGACTAAGCCGGAAACAATCAAGAGCAGTAAAACGCCCATGACCATGAAGAACTTCCGAATGTTCAGGCGAATCCCCCAACGGAACAACAAGGCTCCAATCGCTGCGGCGATCCCAATTCCGCCGAGTGCGCCGAGTGTTGGAACAATTCCCTGCTGAAACTTTCCAGCAATGAATAGAACGGTTTCAAATCCTTCTCGAACCACTGCAAAAAAGACTAAACCAAAGATTCCCCAACCTGCTTGAGCATCTTGTTTGAGTGCAGAACCGATCGCACCTTCAACATCTTGCTTGAGCGATCGAGCATTGCGCGTCATCCAAATCAGCATCCAACTTAGACAAGCGATCGCTAACACACTAAACGAGGCTTCTAGAAATTGTTCGACTGAACTGCCTGCTGCTCCAGCTTGCTGCACAATCCAACCAAACAAAACTCCGATCATTCCACTAGCTGCAAGTCCCACTCCGACTCCACCCCAGACCCATCCTCTTAGATTGCGTCGATTGGCTTTGTTGAGGTACGCCAACACGATCCCAATCACTAAGGCAGCTTCGACCCCTTCGCGTAGGGTGATCACAAAAGTCGGAATAGCAGAACTCAAATCCATGATGGACTCCAACACAAGATAAACGAAACATTCAAAAAGGCAGACCAAGCTTGATCTGCCGAATATAATCATGGACTGATCTTACGAGGCTTTGGCAACTTTTTGAGTGCTGCTCTCGATGTCTTTGATCAAAGCTGAAACTTGATCGCTGGTGCTAACAGGCGTTGCAGGAGGAGTCACTGCCGCCCAAGTTTTTGATAGTTCAGCTAGCTTGGTTTCAATTGTTCGATGGGCATCCGGTTGAGATTTTGCCATTGCTGCCGAAATGCCTTTGTAGAGTTCATTTGCATAGACAACGAATCCGCGTGAATCTTGGTACTCAATCACTTGAGCGATTTTGTTATCTGCGATCGCGGCTCCATATTCTGAATTCGCCGTGTCTAATAAACCATTCATTACTTGCAGAACAAAGTTCGGAGATTGACGTTGAGCAGCAGGTAAAACAGCGATCGCAGTTTCTACCGATTGCATCGAAGTCTTGTAGCCGGTGTTCACTTTTTCAGCGTTTTTAGCTCCCGCCTTGACTTCATCTTGTAGTGCAATCAAAGGATCTTTGAAGGCTGGAACTTTGCGTTCTGTGAGCTGCTCTTCTACATCTGCATAAATTTCTTCTACAGGATGTCCGATGTGGGGTTCTGCTTGTTCTGGTTTCTGCAAATCTAGAAGTTCTTTTGCAACATAGAGATGCCCTTTCATCAAGCCGAGTTTTGTCATGTAATCGACATCTTTTGCTTCACCTTCGAGCTTGATATCTTCGATCGTCACCATATCTTTGATTTGATCAAACTGTTGCTGATTGATCACGTTCTTAGCGACTAGTTCTTCAGTCTTACCGTAGGGACGACTTCCCTGAATCTTATTAGAAAGTGCTGGTACACCAAGCTTTGCTTCTAGCTTGTCGAGTTCAGACAGAATTGCACTGTTAATGTTGATTTTTCTGCCACCGTGCGCTGAATGGGTTGTAGCAGTATCAGTTGCAGCAGGAGCAGAACTGGTCGTGCTTGGGGTTTGAGAACTGCACGAAATCAAGACGCTCAAGCCCAACGCACAAAGAAAACAAGCTAAGAATTTAAACTTGATAGACATGATTCGAGATTCCAGAAAAGTGTGTAGAGAAACTTCTGTTATTGAAAATCTTTCTACTTAAGGATTGACTTCGCTCATTGTGAAGCTTAATCAGAGTTTTTGTCAATAAGTGGTTTGTTAAGTTCAGCTAAGCATTGGGGATGACCTTGAACGCGCCCATACAGCCTGCTTCGGCTACGTAATCTTGGTGTGGATGAAACATAAATTCGCCCGTGTGATGAAAACTGAACTCTAAGATGTGACGCTCAGCCGTTCCCATTGTGATCACATCGGTTTCTTCGGTCGGTTCTAGAGTTCTCCCGGTGCGATAGACCTTGAACATGTTTGCATGAAGATGAAAGGTGACAACCGGATCAAATTCAATCATGTTCAGGACGTACAGGCGCACTAACTGATCTTGTTGAATGGGAATCGGATTTCGCATGTAATAGTCGGGCAAGCCGTTGAATGCGTAGAGTTCATTTTTACGATCGTCATTCACGTCGTATCCCGCCATGATTAACACCATTTCATCGGCAGGCGATCGCGGTGTCGGTGGATCAATGATGAACATGCCATACAAGCCTTTTCCCACATGGCGCGTGATTGGCTCGATATGACAGTGATAGAGATGTACCCCGTACGGTTCTGCATCGAATTCGTAGATCTCTACCGTGTTGTGTTTAACGGGTTTTACGCCGTCCATCTCTGCGGGGTGCATTCCGTGAAAGTGCAGTGAGTGTGAGTGTCCCGCCTTGTTGTAGAAAATGACACGAATGCGATCGCCTTGGGTTGCTCGAAAGGTTGGACCCGGAACTCTACCATTGAGATTCCAAGTGACAAATGAAGTGGAACCATTTAGCTTTAACGGGGAAGTACGTGCCTCGACGCGGAATTCTCGCACGGTTCGACCGTTTTCCTGGCTGACTGTTCCATAGTCGAACTCGCGTAAGACTGCGAGGGGATTGGCGGCATCTTTGGTCTGGGGAATGTCAAGTGGGGGAATGATGACTTTAGCGTTTTTGCGATTTTGAGCGATCAAATTCAGTCCCAAAACTGATCCAGCTACGCCTGTTCCAGAGATTAGACCTAATTGGATTAATTGCCGACGGCTTAGCGTTTTGAGATGATTAGGGGTTGCCATTATGCAATTTCAAGGATGGTAGAAAGCCGATCCTGATTATCGATGACTTTACAGTCCAGAGCAAGCATATTAAAAATAATTCTCAATACAATTCTGGTCTTCTCTGTTAAAGGTGGTCGCCAACGCCTCGAATTTTTTTCATGATTGCGATCGCCGATATTCTGTCCATGCCTGTACTAAATTTCCTCGCATCAATCCGGCAACCGCATTCAAAGTTCGGAGTTCTTTCTGGTTCGGATCAAGCGCGATCGCAGTATTTAAAGCTTTCTGTGCGGCTCCGGGTCGAAAATCATACAGATTCACGAATGCAAGATAAGCATGAGCGGCGGGATTTTTCGCGTCGAGTTGGGTGACTCGTTCTAGAGCGTCGATCGCAGGTTGAACTCGCCGTTTTAACACATTCGATAAAGCGACTCCGTAAGCAAATTCGAGATTATTCGGCTCTTGTTGCGATCGGTATTCTAAAATTTGCCTCGTTTGCGTGATGTAATCTTGATTCGGATCGTATTGATTGAGTTGTCCGACTTTGGCGAAAATACGATCGAGTGCTTTGATTCCCTGGGGCATTGTCGCCGCTAGTGTGCGAAGTTGTGTCAAGGCATCGAGTTCTGGCGCTTCTACTTCGGCAGTGGAGGTAATCGTTAATCGAACATCGGGACTATCGATCGCGTAAGTTGCTCCGGTTTCTCGATTGAGGTAAGCAGTCGTTAGCGTGTAAGTGCCTTGAGCATTCGCGGGCGGAAGAGCGGCGAGGCGTTCTGTGACTTGGAAGGAAGCGTTATCAGGATTTGCGGGAGAGTGCAGAGTGCCAAGCGCGATCGCATGATCGTGAAACCATCTTGAAGCCGCATCTTTCGGAGTTGTATCGTCTGCAACTCGTGTCCAAGTGAGCAGCAGCAATCCAGAGTTTAGTTGCTCCCAAGAACCTGACCAACGGTAAGTAATCGGTAACGGTTTTCCAGGAGCGGCTTGATTCGGAATGCGGATTTGTTCGAGTCGGACTTGGGCGGCAGGTTTGGGATTGGGTGCAACTTGGATGGGTGAGATCGAGCGTCGATAGAGATTCAATTCGGTCTTGTCCGGCAATTTCCAAGATTGCTGAAGCTGAAAATCTGGACTGTTCGTGATGGTTTGATTGACAGCGTTGTAAGCTTCTGGGCGGCGAATTGCGCCCCCATTTCCGGTTTTAGTCACGTACCAGGATAGCGATCGACTATCGGGTTCAATCTGCTTTTTATCGGCTCCGACTTGTCGCCCGTAAACCTGGAAATTTCTCAAAGTGCCAGCGTAATTGAGATTGTGTTGATTGAATTCTGGCAGCGAAGGTAGAACCCCGATCGTACTTTGCAAATACGGTTCTGCACTGATGATTTCATTAACAACATCAGTTTGATGCCAGTTGCCAGAAAGTACAGCGTGGCGAGCATGAGCCGTTTGTAAAAATCTCGGACTGAATTCAACGGGCAATAGATTTGCAACCATTAGCAGGGTTGAAAGTACGATCGCACCCCAGCGAAAAATTCGCAATCGGTCAGGAAACAGTAATAATCCTTGCGCTAACAGAATCGCTAATACTGGAAGCAATGGTGTGATATAGCGATCGTCTTTGTTCACATTTGCAGAACAAAGAATATAAGCACCAACAAGGAAAATCAATAACCAACGAACCGATTGCGACCAGTGATCGTAGATTTCGCGTCGGTAGCCTCTTCGCCCTAAACCGCCATAATCCGCCGTTTTGATCCAGCGTCCGTCGATCCATTCCCATTCTTCTTGGATCACCGATCGCTTCCAATACAGCAGCAATCCCACTAATCCCACGACAAATAATGGAACAGACACGAGAGCGGGCAACGCTTTGAAGTAATATGTCCAGGCGTACAGGCTTGTGAGAGGCGGATCACCTTCCGCGATCGCGCTATCGATCGTCGCTCGTCTTCCTGCCGTGAGAATGATTAGCCAATTTGTTCGATACCACGGTAAACAGATTGAACCTGCGATCGCAATCCCAATAAGTAATTGAATCAATCGTCGCCATGCTTTTTTTCTAATTGCCACAACGCCAAGCCAAACGATCGGAGTAAGGAGAAAAAATAAGGCGGGTTGTTTGCAGAGAAATGACAGACCTAATGAAATTCCAAATGCTGCAACGTAAAACCACGATCGATAAACCCGAATGTTTGGGAATGAGAACGTTTGTACAATTGCTAATGATTGGGTGATTGATGTCGTTCTAGGCTGTTCTACCGTTTCGGATTGTTCATTTGTCAGCGGTGTATTCGTTTCCGTTGCCCAAAGCGTCAAGCAGAAAAAAGTCAGCGTTACGATCGCAACTAATGGAAAATCGATTAGGTAATCTAATCGAATCACATATAAACCAGGTAGCAGTAAGCACAACACGAGTGACCAAACTGCAACTTGCAGGTTGAATAATCGAATCGCTAATCCATAAACTGATCCTAGTAGTATCGCGCTATACAGTAGATTAACTAATGTCGATCGATCTTCTCCTGCTCCAAACAAATGAATAAACGGTGCAGTCGTTAAATAAACCAGCGGTGGCATTTTAGAAGATAGCATCCAAACGCTTGTCCACCAGTCTTGAGAAAACCAGTCTGGTGTTTGAAACGCCCGCCAGAAATTCATTGCGCCAGTTAAATACTCCGCTTGATCCCAGGCAGGAACCGATTGATCCACGGCAAACCAAATTCGATCGATGATCATGCCGATCGCCCAAATTCCTGCCACGATCGCGAGTTTTTTCACTCCTCTTCGTTCTTGCTGCTTTGCAATCACTCACACTAATCCCAATTCACTAAGATTGCGGAAACTTGTAGTTCATTTTGATATGGGGAATCCCGGCTTCATCAAACGGTTCGCCCTCCGTAACAAACCCCAATTTTTGATAAAACGCTACTACAGATATCTGAGCATGAATCCGTAAATCAGAAATATTTTTGTTAGCTAAAAATTCTAGAACAGTTTCCACAATTTTTCTACCAATTCCATACTTTCTTCGATCGAGCAATACCGCAACTCGTTCTAATTTTGCAGTATGGGCATCCAAAAATCGAACCCGCGCTGTCCCAACCGCGCTGTCTCGGTCATACGCCAAAAAATGCGTTGCGGCTTCATCTAATCCATCGAATTCTAATTCGGGTTCGACTCCTTGTTCGTCTTGAAAAACACTCATCCGAATCGCAACAATATCTTGAAAATCGCGATCGAAATTTACGACTTTAATCGAGAAATGATTCGGAGCAGCATCGACTATCATGGGTTAACTTTATTTCTAATTCAAGAAAATCCAGCGTTGGCTTTAGCTACCCTGAATTTCGTCTAACTTGGTGCGAACCGCTTGGATATCCTGCCACATCAGCCATTTCGGACTGCCTTTTTCTTTCGATGGATTTCTCAACAGATAAGCAGGATGAAAAATTGGCATATAGAAACGATCGTCTTTCTCGATCCACTGTCCCCGAACTTTCGTAATCCCTTGCTTAATTCCCACCAGAGCTTTCATCGCCGTGGCTCCGGTCAATAGAATAATCTTCGGATCGACCATGCGGATTTGTTCGGCTAAATAGCCCTTACACGCTTCCGCCTCATCGGTGGTGGGAGTCCGATTTTCTGGAGGGCGGCACTTGACCACGTTACAGATGAAAACGTGTTCTTCGGTCGTAAGATGAACGGCTTCGAGAATACGATCGAGCAATTGCCCCGATCGTCCCACAAACGGCATTCCGGTTTCATCCTCTGTCTGTCCCGGACCTTCCCCAACAATCATAATCGGCGCATTCAAATTACCGCGTCCGATCACCGCATGAGTCCGAGACGCGCCCAAATCGCAGCGATGACAGCGATTACAGTGTTCGCCCATCTGCTCCATCGTTTGATAGGTTCCGACTGGAATGGGAATCTTTGCGCTCGTCGGAATCAACTCCGGATCGAAACCGCTCGGAGTCGAGGCTTCCGTAGAAGGCACATCAAATAGGCTGATTTGTTCGTCGTTCGGCATGGATCGTCGGCAAAAATGATTCAGTTCATAAATTCTAAAAGGAATTGGGACGAACTGCGGCAATCGAAAGGCGGAAAGAAGCTTAAGGGTGCTGAAACCTCCGAAAGACTGCGGTAAAGTCAAAGTATTCGCAATGCGCTTTCAGGGGGAAATTCAATGCTGAATACAGTTCTTGTTGCGCTAGATATGACGGCAAACACGTCGAAATCAAGACTGTCTGATCAAGTCCTGCAAACGTTGGAAGAATTACATCTTGAAGCGCGATCGAAGGTTGTTCTCTCTCACGTCGTGCCTGCGAATCAGTCAGAAGTGGAAGTCGTTGTCGATCGACCCCTCACCGATTCTGAACATTTCCCCTACACGCAGATCGAAGAACAACTTCACAGCTATCAACAGCGCTTAGAGTGCAATAGCCAAGTTGAGATTGTGACGGGTGATCCCGCTGAAGAAATCGTGCGACTCGCCAAAATTCACCAGGCAGATTTGATTGTGTTGGGGAGCCGAGGATTAACCGGAATGAAGCGAATTCTCCTCGGCTCTGTCAGTAGTCAAATCGTGGAAGATGCTCCTTGCTCGGTTTTAGTCGTCAAGCCGAAATAGGTTCAGATCAGTGAGCGAGTTAATTTCTGCGCTTGTTCGATCGACATCGGGTGGTTGTACAATACGCCGCCCGGTTCTTGATGCGTTACTTGAGTCATATCACCGATATCGACTCCAGCAAAGCCACTATCAGCGATGAGTTGAGCGACGATCGCCTTCGCTTCCGAATCATCGCCGCAGTAAAACACCGCATACGGTTCCGATTGATGTGCCTCATTTGCAAAGGTCGCTGTCGGTAGCGTGTTGTAAGCTTTCACGACTTTTGTATTTGGGAGTTTTGCAGTGAGTTCTAAACCGGAACTTGCATCAGGGACGCGATGAATTTTGCCATCTTCGCGCATATAAGGATTCGTCGCATCGATTAAGATTTTGCCATCGAGTGAGCCAGCAGCGGAAAGAGCTTCATCGATCGTCCAGTAGTAACACGCGAATAGAATCACATCTGCGAACTTTGCCGCGTCTGCAACCGTTCCTGCATGCGTGTTCTCGCTTGTGATTAACTCAGAGAGTTTTTCGGGATTGCGAGAACTAAAGAAGATTTCGTGACCTGCTTTTGCCCAGAGCGTCCCGATCGTTCCACCGATGCCGCCCGCTCCAATAACACCTATTTTCATCGTGATTTCGATAAGGGGGTCTGTTCGCAAGATAGCCCAATCCGCACCAAAAGTCTGTGCGTTTACTTTGAATAAAGTGGTTTGCGGTGGGATTTAGAGGATGCTTGAGAAGCATAAAAAGTCTCTTCGCTTCGATTGACTCCCACCCTGAAATGAATTTCGGGCTAACCGTGGAAAGTCTACTGAAGTAGACTGGGAGACAGTTTGAAGTTCTTAGTCCATTTCAATGAACTTGCGCCGATTAGCCCGAGATTCATTTCAGGGCGGGACATTGCGCCGAGCGATAACTTTTCAAACATCTTCTTAAATTAGTTCCACACCGCAAGGACAATCATTAAGTCAAGTGCGTGTTGGTCGAGAAGTAGTAGAACATCGCTAAAAGCACGATCGACAATATGCCCACCACTGTACCAATTAAAAGAGTTGCAGAAGATCTTTCGCTGTTTTCATTCGATTTCATCGTAGTGACTCCTAACTATAAATTTGTCACTATTTTGGAAAGAATGAATCGAGCATACCTCTCACTTGAGGCTTAAAGACTTTGCATAATTTGGAGGAGTCGATCGCTAATTCGGTCAGCGGCTCCCGGTTCTCCCATGCGTCGCCGTCCATTATCTGCGATGACTTGAATGCGATCGGGATTTTCGAGCAGAGATCGGATCGCAGAACTCATCTGAGATGGATGTGAAACGAGTGTGACCGATGCACCTAATAATCGAGTCTGAGCTTCCGCAAATGCAGGTGTAAATTGCGGTCCGGCTCCCGGCATGATTAACGCAGGTTTTCCGAGTCCGATAAATTGTTCGGTGGCGGTTCCTGCCATTGCGATCGCGATCTCACTTCTTTGAATACACTCAGCGAATCGTCCCGGCATTAGTTTTAATGCAGGTAAATTATCGCCATATCCATTCACATAAGTATTCGGTTCTGTAGAACGCCAGCGATAACTCACTAATAAATGATGTAATTGATCAAGATCGATTCCGGGTGCGATCGCGCTCAAAAATTGCATTGGACGTTTCAGATCGCTTAAATTGTCGATCGCTTGTAAAATCAATTCCCAATTTGCAAAACATTCGGGCGGACGAGAACCGGGAACCAGCGCGATCGTGAATCCATCAAATGATTCTGAGCCTGACCATTCCAAGCCATCCATCATCGGATTACCGAGATCAAAAGCAGGAACATTGAAGCGTTTGAGCACTTGAGCGGTTAAGCGATCGCGGGGAAAAACAGCTTTACATTGCGATCGTTTCATCAGCCAACGATCCCAAGGTTGGAAAATACATCCGGTCGATCGTTCTAAGCGATCGTCCCACCAAGATTTTCTTGGCAATTCACCTTTCTCATCGCGAATGTAATACTCTGATTTCGCAGTCGCAACAAAGGCAAACGGTGCGCTACTCATCCAAGCGAATAACATCGGAACAATATCGCCCACTGCCAGAATTAAACCATCTTCCTTTGCCCAATGTTTGATCGTTTTGATTTGTTCTAGCGTTAGTTTTACTAATCCTCCCTGTATGTCTCTCACCAATTGCTTGTTATCCATATAAATGAATCCGCCTGATGGCATCACCTTCACCGAGCCAATCACGGGAATATTTGCCTTTCTGTAAACGCGACCTTCCCCAACGATCGGTAAAGCCTCGATCGAACAATCTGATTTTTGCTGCAACGCTTGAAGAATGCGAATTGCGATCGTATCTTCACCGTGACCGTTACTAAGACAAAGCAAGCGCATAGGATTTAGGAAGAGAAAGGCGGAATTGGTCGAGATCTGAAAGAGCGCGATCGCGATATTGTCCATACCGCTCTTGTTTGTTGCGAATCTTCTTCGGCAGTTCGGGTAAAATTCCGAAGTTCGGCGGCATCGGTTGGAAATGCTTGGGAGACGCAGAACTAATAAAGTCAAACAATGCGCCCATCATGGAAGTGACAGGTAAAGTGACTGTCTGTAATCCAAGAGCAATTCTCGCGGCATTCGTTCCCGCAAGCCATCCACCCGCACAAGCGGCAGTGTAACCTTCGGTTCCGCTCAATTGTCCGGCGGCAAGCAACGTCGATCGCGATTTAAATTGCAAAGTCGGCAAGAGCAATTCAGGCGAGTTAATAAAGGTATTCCGGTGCATTACACCCATGCGAACAAATTCGGCATTTTCTAAACCTGGAATGAGTTGAAAGACGCGCTTTTGTTCACCCCATTTCAAATTCGTCTGAAAGCCGACCATGTTCCAGAGTTGCCCGGATTTGTCTTCTTGACGCAGTTGAACGACTGCATAAGGGCGATGCTCTTTGTTTTCGCGGAAATCACCTTTTCGAGCATCGAACAAGCCCACAGGTTTAAGCGGACCATAACGCATCGTATCTTCGCCGCGTCTTGCCATTTCTTCGATCGGTAAACACGCTTCAAAAAACTTCGCCGTTTCCCGCTCAAAATCTTTCAATTCTGCCTGTTGCGCCTTGCACAATTCTTGCCAGAAATGGAGATATTGCTCCTTATTCATGGGGCAGTTGAGATAGGCGGCTTCTCCTCGATCGTAGCGCGATGCTAAAAATGCCGTCTCAAAGTCGATCGATTCGCCCACGACGATCGGACTTGCCGCATCGAAAAAGCTCATATAAGCCATTCCCGTGAATTCACGTAAATCCTCCGCGAGTGCTTCACTGGTCAGCGGTCCCGTCGTCAGCACGACAATGCCATCTCTCGGAATTTCCGTCATTTCCCCACGCCGCAATTCGATCAGCGGATGGCTCGACAGCGTTTCGGTTAAATCTTGACTGAAAACACCTCGATCGACTGCCAACGCTCCCCCGGCTGGAACCTGATGCTTATCTGCCGTTTGAATCACGATCGATCCCAATCGCCGCAGTTCTTCGTGCAACAGTCCCGAAGCGCGATCGGTCGCTTGCGCTCCGAATGAATTACTGCAAACGAGTTCCGCCAAATGCTCGGAGTGATGAGCGGGACTTTGTCGAACGGGGCGCATTTCGTGAAGAATCACCGGAATACCCGCTTGAGCGATTTGCCAAGCGGCTTCTGTTCCGGCGAGTCCGCCACCAATGACATGAATCGGAGAAAAGTCAGTCATGGTCAGTATTGCGATCGAGTCCTTATCCAGGATAAACGGTTCCGGTGAAAGTCACAGACCGAAGAGAATCGGCTTTTTATTTTCGGGACTAAAGCGAACCATCCGCGAATTATGAAGAAGTTTACCGTTTCTTTACAATTGCTAGAGAAGCATCCGTGAAAACACGAGCATCCGTAAATTGACGCTTTCAAATGACCAATAGTTCTAGGCAGAAGAGCAGCTAGTAGAGAATTTGAGCGTAATGACTAGCAGAATTGATTGCAGCCGATATCTCGATCGCTGTAAATAACGCCGTGAGAATTCCGTGTTTTCACAATTCTTTTGTGAAGGAGAGATAAATTATCCGTAATAACACTGGCTTTCTGTTTGGGGATGCCGTAATCTATGGACAGAAACCGAAACAGATTATCTCTACTCAGAGCCGTTTAATCAGGTTGCTCTACCTTTATTCAGCATTTTCAAGGGGTTCAAGGTGCGAACTTCTTTCAGGGCATTGAATCTCATATTCAGCGATTCCACCGAATAACAGGAGTATTTTCACGGAGACGCTATTCCCGTCATCTGTATGAAGTCATTGAATCGCGATCGAGACTAGAATTCAGAAAAGTCAATGCTGGTTTCAAGTTATGCGATCGTCTCCGTCTCGTTCTCCCCTGCGTCGAAATCTCTTGTTCGAGAGAGCGATGGCATTATTGGCACTGGCAAATTTGGGACTGGTAGCGTTCGATAGTGCATATGTGCCGTGGCGCGATTTCTGGTTCCGCAACTTTCCAGGACTGACCCAGACTTACGATCGCGTCAAAGGCATCGAACCGCATCGCGATACAGAAGCTTATTTAGACACAGTAGATCTCTTACAGCAAGAACTTCAGCAAACTGGACTACAGAGCACGCAAGTGCAAGCGAGACTACAAGAATTGCGCGATCGCAGTGCAGAAATTGTTGATGTAAATCCGTTTGCTGTGGCAAATAAAAGCGGAACGCTAGAGAAAATCAAGAACCGAATGCGAGAGCATATTTTCCAAGAGCGTAGACGTGAATCAGCGAAGCAAGCCTTTACAACCTTTTGGAGTGCAGACCATCTCACCCAGCGAGGAGCCGATAGCGAACTGCAATTTTTTAATCGTGAAATTCGCCCGTTGGTTGCCTCGAACTATTATCGATCGATTGGCGAAAATGGTGAATTTGTCGATTGGTTCTGGCTGATTGATGCTCCGTTTGTGGCGATTTTTGCGCTGGAGTTCATTGCCCGAACGTTTTACCTGAGTCGTCGATATAAGAGTCTAAGTTGGATCGATGCGATTCTTTGGCGTTGGTATGACCTATTTTTGCTGCTGCCGTTTTTCCGCTGGTTGCGAGTGATTCCGGTGATGGTTCGGCTCGATCAAGCCAGAATGATCAATCTTAGTCGCGTTCGTCAGCAAGCGAGTCAAGGCTTTGTGGCGAACATTTCCGAAGATGTGGCTGAAGTCGTCGTGATTCAAGTCATCGATCGATTGCAATCCTCGATCGAGCGGGGGGAATTGTCCCGCTGGATTCTGCAATCTGCAAATCGTCCCTACATTGACCTCAATCAGCGCGACGAGATTCAAGAATTGACGACCCATTTAGTTAAAACAACCGTCTTCAGTGTGCTACCGAAAGTGAAGCCGGATCTAGAAGCATTACTAAGACACAGCGTAGATACCGTTTTGAGTCAATCGCCTGCTTATCAAGGATTGAAAGCGATGCCGCTTGTGGGAGATTTGCCGCGACAGATTAATGAACGATTAGTCGCAGAGGTCACGAGTGGAATGTATGACGCGATCGTGCTGGCGCTAAACGATAAAGTGGGAGCCGAATTAATCAGTAAGCTCGTGAAAAATTTTGGTCAAAATCTCGTGACGGAATTGCAGCAACAACGATCGCTTCAAGAAATTCAAAGTTTAGCGATCGACTTACTCGAAGAAGTCAAGGTCAACTATGTGCGGCGATTGAGCCAAGAGGATGTCGAGGGCATTCTAGAAGAAACCCGACAAATTCGGAAGCTGAAAAGTTAGTCGGAATCTTCCAGGATGCGCTCAATATCTTGTGCTCCATGCAGAACGCGAATGATTTCTACCACCTCATGATCGAATCGATAAAAGATGAGATGACTTTTGAAACCTTTGACTGCCCATCTGCGGATATTTTGGGTTTCGTCTTCTCCAGCACGATAAATCTTTCCGATTCCAGGCGTACGGGCAAGATTTGCAAAAGTTTGACGGGCTGCATCAAAGAAGCGCATCGCTGCTGACGGATCATTCTCAGCCAGATAGCTAACATGCTGATCAATATCGTTGCTGGCGGCTGGACGAATGGAAATCCCGCGACTCACAAGATTTGAGAGGAATTATTCAACAGACGATCGCGTTTTTGTTCCCACCAGTCGTCTGTTACCTCAATCGGCTCTCCGCTGTCGAGTCCGGCTTGAAGAAGTCGATCGAGTTGTTCACGAGATTCGATCGTGAGATGCTGAGGTGCACCTGGGTCAGTCGAATTTTTGTCAGCTTGAAGCGCTCTGGTAAATTCTAAAACTTGAGCTTGAGCATCAGAAGAAAGCTTGCGCCAATATTCTAAAAGTTGTTCTTCACGACTCATCATTAAATTGCCTCAGTTGTTCTTTTCAGTGTAACGTTCTCGCTTAATTTGCTCTTGCTCCTCAGCGTAATGACTGTCACTTCAGGCGGACAGAACAATCGCCCCGGAAAATAAGTTCCTAACCCTCGATTCACATACAGTCGGTTATTGCCGACCTGATGAAATCCTTTGACCCATTCCCAGTGCTTCATCACGCGGTAACAAGCTTTTAACGCTGAAATTCGATGCTTCAAATTTCTCGGCAAGGTTCGATACAGGTAAGCACAAGTCACAGAGGCATTCAAGATTCCGGGAATGATAATCTGCCCGCCATGACTATGCCCGGATAGCTGTAAATCTACGCGGTACTGTTGCAGGGATTCAGCACAGTCAGGATTGTGAGCGAGAACAATTCGCGGCAAATCTGCGGGGAGTTGCGCCATGACTTCGCTCGATCGCTTGTAAGCCGTTGACCACAAATCAGCTAAACCTACGAGTGCAAGCCCTTCCCCAACCGGATAAGCAATCTCATTCCACAAGATTTTGATATCGACTTGCGAGAGTGCTTTTACGATCGTTTCCTTACTGTCACGCCGATGTAAATCGTGATTACCCAAAATCGCATAGATTCCTGAACGGCAATCGATCTGTTTTAATCGTTTTGCTAACTCATAAATTGGCTTGGGATCATCGGTGACAAAATCGCCTGTGATCACGACGAAATCAGGTTCGGCTTGGTTGGTCGCCTCGATCGCGTCTTGCAATACTTGATCCGACAACCGTTTTCCGTCGAAGTGCAAATCAGAAAGCTGAACCAGTTTGGTGCCATTGAGGTGAGGAGGGAGATTGTCGATCGTGATTTCCAGAGTTTCGACTTTGACCGATTGAGTGAATAAAGGCTGCATATCGTTCCGCTGTGACGCGCTCTCAGCTTAACAAAACTCAGTCAATCTGAACGAATTCGGAAAGTTTGACGAAAAGAAAAAGAAATCACCTAAAATCTAGGCTGCCATCCGCCCCATGTAAGAATTTGTAATAAAAAGGCTCATCAAATCGGAATACCTTAATAAATAGCGAAACAAGGTGATTCTGACGTTTAGGGTACGATTCTGGATTCAAAGCCTTACAATGCAACGGATTCAGGGATTTAAACTAGAATTTGGGATCGCCAGCGGAACAATACACGCCAGCGAACTACTTAATTTACAGTGTTGGGAAGTTTAGAATGAGCAGCAATTTAGCAACAAAACTTCGCGAAGGAACCAAAAAAGCTCACACGATGGCGGAGAACACAGGCTTCATCGCGTGTTTTCTAAAAGGAACGGTTGAGAAAGAATCGTACCGGAAGCTCGTTGCAAACTTTTACTTTGTCTATTCGGCAATGGAAGAGGAAATGCGCCGCCACAAAGATCATCCGATCTTGTCGCAGGTGTACTTCCCAGAACTCGAACGCAAGGAAACGCTAGAACAAGATCTAGCTTACTACTTTGGCAAAAACTGGCGGGATCAAGTCGCTCCTTCGTCTGCAACCCAGTCATACGTGGCGCGAATTCACCAAATCGGCAACATCAGCCCCGAATTGTTGATCGCTCACTCGTACACGCGCTACATCGGCGACTTGTCCGGCGGTCAAATCCTCAAAAAGATTGCTCAAAACGGCATGAACTTGACCGAGGGAGAAGGTACAAGCTTCTACGAGTTCAAGCATATTTCCGATGAGCGGGCATTTAAGAAAGAGTATCGCGCTCGCTTGGATGCGCTGCCTCTCGATGATGCCGCCACCGATCGCATTGTCGAAGAAGCGAACGATGCGTTTGGCATGAACATGAAAATGTTCAAGGAACTCGAAGGGAACTTGATTAAAGCGATCGGGCTTGCCTTGTTTAACGCACTGACCCGCAAACGCGGTCGGGGTAGCACCGAATTGGCAACGGCAGAATAGACTGAATTTCTCAAGCTTTGAATCCTGGGAGCCTAGGTGAAGAAAATCATCGGGTTTCCAGGATTCGCTGTATGGAATTGGTATGATCAGCGCGGTTAATTAATCAAAGAGTTATGGCTGCAAAGATTCCGGTTACTGTCATTACTGGCTTTTTAGGAAGCGGAAAAACCACCCTCATTCGTCACCTGTTGCAGAATAGTCAGGGTCGGCGGATTGCGGTACTTGTTAACGAATTTGGGGAACTGGGGATCGATGGGGAATTACTTCGATCGTGCCAAGTCTGCCCCGAAGACGAAACCAGTAATATCGTTGAACTCACTAATGGTTGCCTCTGCTGCACCGTTCAGGAAGAATTTCTCCCCACGATGCTGGAACTGCTCAAGCGTCGAGATAGTTTGGATTGCATCTTGGTGGAAACATCTGGTCTAGCACTACCAAAACCTTTAATTAAAGCGTTCCGTTGGCATGAGATTAGAAATGCAGCCACCGTTGACGGTGTGATTACCGTGGTCGATTGCGAAGCGGTTTCGACTGGAACTTTAGCCGCAGATCTTCAAGCTGTTGAAGCTCAAAGACAGGCTGATCCCAATCTTGATCACGAAACTCCGTTACAGGAACTTTTTGAAGATCAGCTTGCTTGTGCGGATCTCGTGATTTTGAATAAGACAGATTTGGTTGATTTGGAAGCTCAAGAACACGTTCGATCGATAGTCGAACAAGAACTTCCCAGATCCGTGAAAATTGTTGAAAACGGGCGGAACGATCGAGAAATTGATCCCAATCTGTTACTTGGTTTTAATGCGGCAGTTGAAGAGAACTTAGCCACACGTCCAAGCCATCACGACACCGAAGAAGAGCACGAGCACGATGATGAAATTCAATCGACGCATTTGATCTTAGATAAATCGTTTGATCCGAATCAACTGCGATCGCGATTAGAAAAACTGGTGCAAGAGCAGGAAATCTACCGCGTGAAGGGATTTGTCGCGGTTCCTGATAAACCGATGCGGCTTGTCGTTCAAGGAGTCGGCTCACGGTTTGAGCATTTCTACGATCGACCTTGGCGATCCGATGAACTGCGGCAAACTCGATTGGTCTTTATCGGCAAAGATTTGGACACAGCCCGGTTAGCAGCACAACTCGCTTAAACTACCATTTCGCCGCATTCATCGACTAGATAGCACAGTGCGCGGAACCGTAGACCGACGAATTGGTCGTACAGCGGATTCAGCTTGCACATCGGGGGAATGTGAACGATCGTGCGTCCGAACATTTTAATCTCGCGCTCGAACGGACATTGTGCCGGGATCAGTTTACAGATGAGATGAGCGGACTTACGATCGGTAACTTCGATCGAATCAAACCAGTTGCGAATCGGTTTTAGTAGGTCAAATTTGTTGCGGGTTTGACCAGATGAAAGTGGAAAATCAAAGGTAATTTGTGACTCAGACATGATGACCTTCCCAAAAGAGATAAGAGAGAGTTTTGCTCGGTTTCAAAGCTGAGGAATTGTTGCTTTTCTCACTACAAGATACACAATGAAATTTGAGTTTCCGTGAATTTTAGAAGTGAGGTTAACCGAGCCTTGGTAAAGATTGAGTGAAACAATTTGGGTGAGTTGACGACCTAGATTTATGGCTCAACATACCCATATCTACGTCCGAACTCTTCAAGCTATGCAGAAATTAAAAATCAATTTTTTCTGCCTTTTCTCAGAGTTATCTCCATTAAATTGATCCCCAGATTCAGCGCACAGCACCCTACAGGGTAAATATTTCTTTACCATTCGATGAACCTACGTCCGCAGATATTGACCTCTAGACATATAAGATAAATCCTCGTAACAATTTCATGGAACGGTAGTTGTTATTACCTAGTTAATCTGTGGTTATCAAAAGCGTTTCTTAATCTACTTCTTGCAGAATGATTTGATAAATTGAATACAATTTGAACTTAAACTTATCTATGACTTCATCGCTATCGGATCAAATTCGCAACTTTTACGATGCGTCTTCTGGACTGTGGGAACAAGTCTGGGGCGAACACATGCACCACGGCTATTACGGTGCAGACGGCAACATTAAAAAGGAACGCAGACAGGCGCAGATCGATTTGATCGAAGAATTGCTCAACTGGGCGAACATCACAGAAGCCGAGCAAATTCTCGATGTCGGCTGTGGGATCGGTGGCAGTTCCCTTTATCTAGCCGAAAAATTCGGCGCGACTGCAACGGGGATCACGCTCAGTCCAGTGCAAGCAAATCGAGCGACAGAACGAGCGAGATCGAGCAACATTAACGCCCGATTTCAAGTTGCTGATGCCCTAAATATTCCTTTTCCCGACAATTCTTTTGATTTCGTTTGGTCGCTCGAAAGCGGTGAACACATGCCCGACAAGGCGAAATTCCTACAGGAATGTGTGCGCGTTCTCAAACCGGGTGGAACTTTCGTCATGGCAACTTGGTGTCATCGTTCGATCGATAAAGTGCCGTTGACGGTAGACGATCGCAAACGGCTTGCAGAAATTTATCGAGTCTACTATTTGCCCTATGTGATTTCGTTGCCGGAATATGAAGCGATCGCGCAAAATCTGGGACTGCAAGAGATCCGAACTGCGGATTGGTCGAGAGCCGTTGCACCATTTTGGGATGTTGTGATCGATTCTGCCTTTACACCGAGCGCAATTTTTGGTTTACTCACGTCGGGCTGGACAACGATCCAAGCGGCGCTATCTCTCGGCACAATGCAACAAGGCTACAAGCGCGGATTGATTAAATTTGGCTTACTCTGCGGTAAGAAAGCCTAGAACCAAGGTAGGGTGGGAAAGTCAGGATATTCAGAAAGCTTATGAATCGAATTTCGTCCTCTAACCCTATTCAACGTTACCTCTATGCTTTCTGGAAATTCTCCCGTCCTCACACGATTATTGGCACATCGCTGAGTGTTTTAGGGTTGTATCTGATTGTGTTGGGGAGCGATCGACAACTCGCCCTGCCGCCAACCGCATTAATTGCGCCTTGGATCGCCTGCATTTGCGGCAATATTTACATCGTGGGTTTGAACCAGCTTGAAGATATTGCGATCGACAAAATCAATAAGCCGCATTTACCGCTTGCCTCTGGAGAATTTTCGATTTGGCAAGGTCGGGCGATCGTATTTCTGAGTGGAATGATCGCGATCGCGGTTGCCATTTCTCAAGGCGTTTATCTTGCTGGAATGGTGGGATTGAGTCTAATCCTTGGCACACTTTATTCCCTACCTCCCGTTCGATTGAAGCGATTTCCGTTTTGGGCATCGTTCTGTATCTTTACGGTCAGAGGCGCGATCGTGAATCTGGGATTGTTCCTGCACTTTAATCAGGGGTTCCCGATTCCCGCGAATGTGTGGGCGTTGACGATCTTTATTTTGGTGTTTACGTTTGCGATCGCGATCTTCAAAGATATGCCGGATACAGAAGGCGATCGACAATACAACATTCGGACATTGACGCTGAAATTAGGGCAACGTCCGGTATTCAATTTGGCGCGGGCGGTTTTGACGGTATGTTATTTGTCGATTGTTGCGATCGCGTTTTTTCTGCCGAACGTGAATGCGCCTTTTTTGATCCTGAGTCACTTAATGGCGCTCAGTTCGATGTGGCTTCGGAGCTACAAGATCGATTTACAAGACAAGTCAGAAGTGACACGCTTTTATCAGTTCATTTGGAAGCTGTTTTTCTTGGAATATCTTATTTTTCCGGCGGCGTGTTTACTGGGTTAGCGTTGGTTGACGAATCTTCTCGCTCCGATTCTGACCCGCCCCGGAATGGAATTCGGGGCGAGTGAACAACGGAGCGCAAAAAATCATCGAATTCACATCGAGTTAAGAAGCAGCTTAGAAGGATAGCTCTCTCCACTGTGAACGCTAATCGTAATGATTTGAAAGTCGATCGCTCTTGCTGCTCCCGGTTTTTCTCCAGTTCCCGCATTTACTGGATAAGCCGGAAAACAAGCCCCACTTACACTTAATCGAATCGCACTGCCTTTTGGAATGCAAATCGAAACAGGTTGTAGTGGAATTTGATAAGCAGAAAGTTCAGAACGATCGCTCCTCAAATAGCCTTGCGTAAAGTTCATCACACTTCCATTCGGCTTTACTTCAGATAGCAATGCACACAGATCAAAGCTGGGTGAATCTGAACTTGCATAAATCTCAGCAACCATTTCACCCACTAAATGTAAATCAGCTTCTAAAGGCGCAGTCGTGTAGGTCAAAACATCACTACGAGCATCAATATTTGATCGATCGAATGATCCACAAGGATAAGCAACGTGCCCACCCAATGCGGGAACAGGTCGCCAAGGATCATGAACAATCACATCGATCGCGTCTTCGGATAGTTCAGAATTTAGCTGACCTTCTCGATCGTCCATTGATGCCAATCCAGAACTATTCAGATAGAAGATTGATTGTTCAGCTTTAGGAAACTCAGCATACGATCGCCATTGATTGCTTCCCATTTCAAACAATTGCACAGGCGCATCAGAGAGCGGTTGATCTTTGAGCCAATGATCAAACCAGCGAATTTGAGCGCGATCGCAAAAACTCACCGCATCGGCTCCATAATCCACGGCTCCAACTTTTCGACCCCAAGGTAAATGCGCCCAAACGCCAACAATCAAATGAGCTTGCTTTGAGGAGAAATACGATCGCAACGTTCCCCGCATATACGTATCAAACCAGCCCCCGATGTAGAGCATAGGAATCTCGATCGTACTCACATCAACAAAAAGCTTCCGCCAGTAATCCTCAGAGCAATCGAGCCAAGTTTGATAGTACGCATCATAGTGAGCATACTTTTGCATGATCTCTGGACGAGCGGGAATGCGATCGCTCAGTGGCATATTCTTCGCCGCCCTGGACAGTTCCAAAAATGCAGTCTCATCGCCCTTTAATCTCGCTGTTTCTGCCGCAAGTTGAATCGCCCATCCCAGATTCGCAAACAAACAAAACGCACCATTTTCATAAGCCCAATCTTGATACAAATCAGGCGCTAACATGGCGGGGCAAATTGCTTTTAAGGGTTCCGGACGCTTCACTGCTGCATACAGTTGAGTCATTCCCTGATACGAAAAGCCATACATCCCAACCTTGCCATTACTACGAGGCAGATTCGCCGCCCAATTCACCGTCTCGAATCCATCTTCGATTTCGTGTTCAAATAGCTTAAATTCGCCTTCTGAAGTGCCACGTCCTCGAACATCCTGAATCACGACAATGTAGCCTTGAGCCGCGTACCAGATGGGATGAGCGTAGACGACAGTTGATGCGATCGAGCGTCCATACGGCTGCCGCATCAACAACACCGGAAACGATCCCGCTGCATCGGGATAGTACACATCCGCATCTAAGCGAATGCGAACACTTTGTGCAGCGGAGCTATCGCGGGTATACATCGAAACCGTTTGTTGTGGTAAAACCTTCATCAGTAGGACAATTGCGGCACTGGTGAACGTCTCAAAACAGCTAAGTCTTCCTGATCTAATTCAACCGGGGTTCCACTGCGAATCAGTTCAGCAAAATCTTCATTTGGAATCATAATGCACAACGCATACAACCGCTCCGATCCCGTATTGCGAACTTGATGAATTCCAGTTGGTGGCACGAGTAAACTATCGCCTGATTGAATCGCGACTTCTTTACCATCACAAATCGCGATTCCTTCGCCCTTTAGGACAAAGAACATTTCAACGGCTAACTGATGTCGATTCGGTGGTGTTTTTCCTCCGACATCGAAGATTTCAACACACAATGTCAGCGAAAAATTTGCGATCGTCGGATCAAACACGATCGCGAGTCGATTCGTATCCTGTGGACTGATGCGGTAAGCCTGATACTCCGTCGGGGATTTGATCACAGGAATTACACAAGACTCTTCCATCGAACGATCCTCAGTATGAAGGTCATTCGTAATTTATAGTTCGCATTTCGTAAGTTTTGTTTATTTATTACGATTTACGAATGGATAAGATTGGCAACGATCGCAAAAAAAACTTCTGTGATCGCTTTGCAAGCCCCCGCTACCATATAGAAATGTTTGATCGTATCCCTGGCTTATGACAATTTCTTCTCAATCAGAAACAATGAAAACTTCCGAATTTCAAAAGGTGCTTGAGACGGTTGAGGCGTTACCACTTGAGGAACAAGAAATTCTGATCGACATTATTGAGAAACGAATCAGTCAGAAAAAACGGGCAAAACTTGTTCAAGAAGTTCGCGAAGCACAACAAGACTACGCAGAAGGGCGAGTTCAACGCGGCTCTGTAGCGGATTTGATAGCGGAGTTAGAAGACTGATGCAGCTTGTCTGGAGTAGCGGTTTCAGTCGAGAGTTAAAGCGATTACTGCGACAAAATCCACAAATGAACTCGCAAATCGAGCAGACCTTAGAGCAGCTTGCACTCGACCCATTTGATCCCAGTCTGAAAACTCATAAGTTGAAGGGAGATCTAGCAAATTGTTGGTCTTGCTCCGTCAACTACAGCGATCGCATTGTTTTTCAATTTGTTGAAAATTCCGAAACCGTAGAAGAGGAAATCTTGCTGTTAACGGTTGGTTCTCACGATGAGGTTTATTGAAGAGCGATCGCATCATTTCAGCGATCGCTTCACCCCTAAGCCAATCCGACCAGTTTTTCGCTCAATTCCCACATCCGTTTGCCTTTTGCATCATCGCTTCCCTTTTCTGAAAGCTCCTGCACAAAAGATTCGCGTCCTTCTTTCTGACGGTTTCCCCAGCTCCAATGCACACCGGATTGTTTGAATTGCGGATCAGCCACGACTTGAGCAACCCGCTCTCCTGAGAGTTCTTGAGAGACGTAACCCCCTGTGATGTTCTTCTGAAACCAAGGAAAGACTTTCTGAAACAGAGGTGGACTGTTGCGGAATAAAGGCGTATCTGCAACACAACCGGGATACAGCGAGTTAAAGACAATTCCAGTCGATTCGTGGTAGCGACGATGTAATTCTCGCACCGTGATCATGTTGCACAGTTTGCTGTCTTTGTAGGCTTTTCCAGCTTTGAAGGGTTTGCCATCGATCATCGCGATCGGCGCTTTAAATCCCGCCTCAAGTCCTTCTAAGTTACCCAAATCCGCTGGAGCTGGAATCGGAATCTTACCGCCTAATTCTTTCGAGTTCGCCGTTACAGTTCCAAGAATGATCAAGCGGGGAGCAGCGTGTGCGGAATGTTTCAGGTCTTCTAGCATCAGATTGCACAGCAGAAAATGTCCCAAGTGATTCGTAGCAACACTGATTTCATACCCTTCTGGACTGCGCTCTGGCTCTTTGAGGAGCGGCAAATAAACAGCGGCATTACACACCAACGCATCGAGAGATTTTCCGCTTTCTCGAAACTGGGTCACAAAGTTGCGAACGCTATCGAGTGAACCTAAATCGATGTGCATCACCGTGTAGCTGTCCGGTGACATCGAAAGCGATCGAGCAGCTTGCTCTGCTTTTTCTAAATTCCGACAAGCCATCACCACGTGCCATCCTCGACTAGAGAGCGCTTTCGCAGCGTACAAGCCGACTCCAGAGGACGCACCCGTAATCACGACGGTAGGTTTTTGATCTTGGGTCATTTTCTTAAATCTTCGTGAATCGTTGACTGCCTTCATGTTCCCATAACCGCGATCGCACAATTCGCCATGTGCCGTTACAAAATATTGAGCGCTATGACCGATGTTCGTTTAAATTTCGCAATCCAATCTTTCGATCGCGATCCCGTTTAATCGCACAATGAGATCAAGAATTCTTCTATACTTCGCTTGCCCCCTTTTCCGCCCTTATGGATGCCACGCTTGAATTGACGTTGCAGATTGTCGTGACCGTGTTGGCGGGCATCAGTGCACAAGTGGTTGCGGAATGGTTAAAGATTCCCGCGATCGTCTTTCTGTTGCTGTTCGGGGTGATGCTGGGAGCGAGCGGATTGAATTGGCTGCATCCCGATCAGTTGGGTACAGGATTGGAAGTGTTGATCGGGCTGCTAGTTGCTGTGATTTTGTTTGAGGGTGGGTTTAATCTTCAACTGCGGGAATTGGGTCGCGTTTCGGGCAGTTTGCGGAATTTGGTGACGATCGGGGTGTTGATTACGATCGTGGGGGGCGGAATTGCGGCGCATCAATTGAGTGAGTTTCCTTGGTCGATCGCGTTTCTGTATGCGTCGTTGGTGGTGGTGACGGGTCCGGTGGTGATTAATTCACTATTGCGCCATGTGAAAGTCGATCGACAGGTAGCAACATTACTCGAAGGTGAAGGAGTGCTGATTGATCCGATCGGGGCAATTCTCGCGGTGGTCGTGCTGAATGTGGTTTTGAATGGGCAATCGAATCCATTGGAGATTGCGATCGATCTAATTTTTCGATTAGGAATTGGGGCGGGAATTGGGGCGATCGGGGCGGGATTGATGGGAGCGTTGTTGAGACGATCTGCATTCTTATCAGATGATCTCAAAACGCTGGTGGTATTGGCTGGGTTGTGGGGATTGTTTGGGTTAGCGCAGACGATTCGCAGTGAAGCGGGATTGATGGCGACAGTGGTGGCGGGCATTGTGTTAAGAGCTTTCGCGCTACCGGAAGAACGATTGTTAAAGCGCTTCAAAGGACAATTAACCACGTTAGCGGTTTCGGTACTGTTTATCTTACTATCAGCAGATCTATCAATTCCTGGATTGTTTGCGCTGGGTTGGGGTGGATTGTTTACAGTATTCGCATTGATGTTAGTTGTGCGTCCGATTAATGTGTTTCTCTGTACTTGGAAAAGTGATCTCAATTGGCGGCAAAAAATCTTTCTCAGTTGGGTTGCGCCACGTGGAATTATTGCGGCTTCAGTAGCATCCATTTTTGCGATTCTGTTAACGCAACGAGGAATTAACGGCGGTGATTCGATTAAGGCACTCGTATTTTTGACGATTATATTGACGGTTGTATTGCAATCAGTCAGCGCACAAGGAATCGCAAATTTATTAAAAATCACCGCAGAAGATACAACCGGAGCCGTGATTGTGGGCTGTAGTCCGTTGAGTTTGGTCATTGCTCGACTGTTTCGCGATCGCGGAGAATCTGTTGCGCTAATCGACACTGAGCCTGATTCTTATCCAACTGATGAAAATCTCCGAGTCTTTATCAGTAGCGCATTAGACACAGAAGTTTTAGAAGAAGCGGGACTGGCATCGGTCGGGACATTTCTCGCGATGACGAACAATGGAGACGTGAATTTAGTTTTGGCGCAAAGAGCGATCGAGGAATTTTCCCCGCCCCGTGTTCTTTCTGTTTTCCCTTCAGATTCTGCCGCTTCAATCAAGATTCAGCCTGCATTCACACCGCAATTTAATCTCAAAACGTGGAATCAATTCTTAGCAGATAACGCCGTTAAGCTCGGTGAAACTGAATTTCAAGCGGAAAATTTCGAGGCGCAGCAAGCCCGATTGAGAACGATGATCGAATCTGAAACGCTGCTTCCTCTGTTGTTAGAACGCGATCAAAATTTGCAAGTTTGTCCAGCGGATTTGAACTGGGAAGTAGGCGATCGATTAATCTACTTACTACATGATCCAAAACCGAAGCTCTTAAAGGTTCTGGGTGGCTCGAATCAAACAAAATTAACACTGGAAAAACTCCCTGAAATCGAAGAAGTTCCAGCGCTTGAAGTGAATCCTGAAGTAGTTTAGATCCCGATCGCTAATTTCCAGCCGTTAATAATCCCCGTATCATTCGCGATCGCGTCTACAACTCTCAACTGCCAGCGCCCTTGTGTCGATTGTCCCAGCATTCTGCTTAAGGTCGGTGTCGTCTGTAAAGAATACGATCGATTCAAAACGGTTTGCCGTCCTAATATCCGACCTTGCAGTAAAGTCACTCGTCCCGAAGGTGAGATTAAGCTCACTTCAATATCACCGAGAAAATTGTGAGTGATATTCACAGAGACTTGAATATCTTTAACGGTTCCAAAATCGTTGATTTGAATATCGCTGACAATGCCGGATGAATTGCCATCAGGAATCATCAGCATATTGTTGTTTTCATTGGAAATCGATCGCGCAACTGTTAGCGGAACTCTTCGAGAACTTGCCGCTTGAGTTGCTTTTGCAGCGTTCACTTTCCCATATCCAAACCAATCCGATCGACCATTCGCATCATACGTTCCCTTGCGAAGTCCGAACTGTGGATCGGGATCGGAATCAATGATTTTATCTGCGGTTTGCTGTAAGATTTGCCGAACTTCTTGAGCAGTTAAATCGGGATTCGCAGAAAGAATTAAGGCAGCAACGCCCGCTGCTAAAGGGCAAGCGCTTGAGGTGCCACCAAATCCGTAGGTAAAATCACCCGACTCATAGCCCTCGTTGCCACGTCGATCGGCTGTCACAATTCCTAATCCTCTGATCGGCGATCGCACTTCTGGCGGAGTCGCGACATATCCAATTCCAGGTAATCCCATTCCTGGAGGTGCATTGTTACTTGGTGCACAGACTGAAACTTCCCCACCCCAATTACTGTAAGCGGCTTTCTTGTTCAAACTGGTAGAAGCTGAAACGGTGATCACGTCTGGATGAACCGTGAAACCGCCGAGCCAGTTGGTATTTCCGCTGATTGCATTATTTCTCCAGCCCGATTCGTTGATGGTTCCATTCGTTGGACGGTTCGCGTTCCCTGCTGCAAATAAAATTACACAGCCTTTTCCGTCTCGTCCTTGAGTCGCAGCGCGAGTAATCGCGGCACGTTGACGTAATGAAAGCGGGTAATAGACGGCACTCGGACCCCAACTGCAAGAAATCACAGCGGCACCTCGATCGACTGCCCAGCCAAACAAATCTTCGATCGTTTGATCATCCAAAAATCCCGTTGTCCGAATCGGCATCAATGCACAGCCTGGTGCAACTCCCACCACACCAAATCCGTTTTCTTCCGCCACCGCAACACCCGCACAGGAAGTTCCATGATCTTCACCTGCATTGTCCGGATCAGGATCGAAATCTCTGCCTTTGAAATCTCTGGGTGCAACGATTTTGCCCATTCCTTGAAAGTCGGGATGATTCAGATCAACGGCATCATCCATGACCGCAACCACGATCGATCGATTTCCTCTGGTAATGTCCCAAGCTTGTTCAGCAAACACATGAGAGCCAGACACTAAATCCTGTCCGCCTGTGTGATTGAGATGCCATTGTTTCGGATAAATCGGGTCTTTCGGGCGATAGTATCCTTCTTGGCGAACAATGATATTGGGTTCAGCGGTGAGAATCTCCGATCGCGTAATCAATCGATTCGTGATCTTCAGCGGATTTTCGGTTGAATTGGCGGTGAGTTGAAAGACGAATGTATTGGGAATTTCGGGGATTTGTTTGACTTGTTCGAGGGCGAATTCTTGAGCGATCGCACCGATCACGTCTGGCTTCACATTTGGATCGAACTGAATCGTGATTTGATTTGTAACATAAAGTTTTGAGGCAGGATTATCTTTGATCTGATAAACGTGACTCGCATAGTTCACCGTGTCATCGGCTCGGACTTGATTCAAAACTTGATCTTTTTGATTCGGATCAACAATGAATTCTGTCAGTTGAGGAGGAGCCGCACCGGGATTAATTTGTACCGGGGCTTTGTTGACGATATCCCACGCATCTTGTTTAGAAACTGCGTTCACGGCGAAGCGATCGTCTAATTTTTCCACGATCAATTCTTCGCCGCCGCGCTGGAGAATTCGACCGCGATTCTCATCGGGAATACTGGCATTTCCTGGTTCTGCGGGGTTCATCATGGTAGTCGCTCCAACCGTGTCTTCACTCGATATCAATCAGAATCTGCCCAGTTTCGGATTGTGCTTCATCGTTGTTTACATCCAATGTGCGGGAACCTTGAGATCGCGTTGTATCTCTTTACATGTGTGCCCGTCAGAAATGGACGGAAATTATGAAATCGAATCGCTTACAAGTACTCTTTACCCTGGCAGTGTCCACCATGATACTCTTGCCGCTCTCAGGGTGTACGTCTTCTTCGACGGAATGCCCTCCAGATGCTCAAGGGCGCGTTCCTCAGAATTGCTCATCAGGCGGAAGTTCTGGGGGGTCGTACTATCGATCGGGCGGCTCCTCTGGAAGTTCAAACCGTACTGGCGTTACGAATCGATCGTCAGGTCGCAGTGGTTTTGGTAGCTTTGGGGGAGGACGTGCGGGAGGATGAGCAAGGTATTTGAAAGTGCAGAGCGCGATCGCTTTTTCCGTCAAATCCAACTGCCTTGGTACAATCTGGCGCTGGTGAATGCGGTTTCACCTGTACCAAGTCCTTATGCGCTTTATCATTGTCATCCCGTGACGGAACAGCAAATTTTAGAAATGGAGCGATCGGCGGAACGAGTCGGCGCAGTGCTGTTATATCTTTGGTCAGTCATTCGCAACTTTGACGCAGAAACGTTGCTCGAATATGGCTTTCCAGAAGAAACGATTCGAGTGGTGAAATTCGATGGATTAGCACCGTTTGGGATGCGATTAGATTGGTGCTGGAACGAAAAAACAGGTGTCCATAAAGTCATCGAAGCGAATGTTCAGACACCGAGTTTTTGGTTTGAATGTATTGAAGGAAATGCCAAAGTTGCAGAACATTTTGGAATGAAGCCGCCTCAAGTGGGGCTGAAATCGATGCTTAGTTTATCGATGTCGCAACAACTCCAACGGGCAGCCGATTGGATTAGAAAACCGATCGAGCAATGCAACATCAGATTAACCACACTGAATAATACCGAAGATTTGGGAACGATGCGCTGGCTCAATCAATTCGTCAGTCAAGAGCGGTGCGCGTTCGGAATTGAAGAACTCCGCATCAAAGATCATCAATTTCTATTTCATCAAGACACCCCGATCGACATTCTCTTCATGTGGTATCCGGTGGAATGGGCAATTCACGATCGAGATTCTAACGGGGTCAAACTTTGGGATGCGTTAGAAGAATTGATCTTGAAACGAAGAATTGCGATCGTCAATTTCGCCTCTGCTTTCTCTCTTCAACCCAAAAGTATTTTTGCATTAATTAGCGATTTAGGTTTAGATTTCTTCCCACCTGATCTGGCTGAAACCGTTTACGAATTCTTTCCGAAAACGGCTCAGACTTCCGATGAACTGGGCGATACTTATTTTGCAAAACCTGTTTTAGGGCGACAGGGAGAAGGCTGCTTCTCGATGGTCAACGGTGAAATTGGGGTTCAAAGTGCGAATCAAGACCCTTGGTATACCGAGCAGGATTATGTTTATCAAGAATTGCTGGAATTTCCAACGGTTGAAATTGAACATCGATCGATGACTGCACTGTGGAGTACTTGGTTATTCAATGGTGGAACTCGATTCGCTCCAAGTGGAATTGGGCTGCGAGTTTCTGAAGGCAAAATCACCGATGATGATTCCTACTGGTGTCCGATCGGGATTTCCAATTAAATGCTAGGGAACAAAAAGGAATCACCTGACTTCACCAGAAAATGGATCTCACAATGATAAGATCCAAAAGTTCCAAGTAGTCCTACTAGCATTCTGCAAAATTCATGGCTCATCTGAGAACGATTCAACCCCTTTCCATCGCTGGCATTCTTTCGCTCTCAATGCTTGCAGGTGTGATGCTCAAGACCCCGTCCGTTCAGGCACAAACGCCCGGTTCTGGCAGTGGTCAAGCGCGTCCGATTAGCCCCGATGATCCAAATGTAGTGCGTCCAACACCAGCTCAGGGTGGCGGTTTATTAAGTTTGCAGGGTGGGCAACGGCTGATGAACGAAGCCGATCAAGCCGTCAAAGCACAGAATCTACCGCTGGCGATGAAAAAGCTTCAAGAAGCCCGTCAGGTCTACAATCAGCTATCGAATTTCTATCAAGAGCTAGCGGCAAGTTTCTCTGGAGTGGATACCCGTGTGGCAGATAGTCAGCGACAAAAAGCGCTGGAAACTGCACAACTCCGAGATCAAGCCACCTACCGTTTGGCACTCGTTCATCGGGCGATGAATCAATCGGAGTTAGCAGTGCCGCTATTGGTGCAAATCATCCGAAGCCAACAACCGACCCGCGATTTAGGCAAGCAAGCGTATCAACAATTACTCGAGATGGGCTTTGTCGATGTTGCTTATCCTCGGACGGCAGATCAACCGACCAATCGCTAAATAGAGCGCGATCGATCAAATCATGATCGATCGCCATTTCAATTTCTTAGCCATTGAAGCAGCAATCGAGCGACGATCGCAGGCTGTTCTAAATGCACTAAAACGCCCGATTCCGGCACAATATGAAACTCTCGAATCGCATCTGGATTAGTTGCTGCGATTTCCCGTCCGAGTTGCACATCAGTAAATTGTGCTTGAGCGCCCCAGACGATCGAAGTCGGTGTCTTCAACTGCGGCAAATATGGGGCTAAATCAAAGTACAAATCACCGCGCAAAAATGACAGCGCTGCATAATCTGCATTCGGTTTTCGAGCCGATTCAAGATAAGCATTGATCATTTCGGGAGTAACACGATCGCGATTTGCAAACAGAAAATTTTCCAAAAAATTCCGTACCGCCAAATCATTTGTTGCCCCGATCGTATAAATAATTCGATCCAAAATTGGCGTATTGATAATGTCGAGCGGAATTCGTCGTCCTGCATTTTGTCCAAAATCATCAAAGCCAGAAGGACAAATCAGAAACAGCGATCGGACTAATTCAGGATGCTGCACCGCCAATCGAATCGCAAACGCTCCAGTCAACGATGCGGCAACTAAAGTCACGGGCTGATCAGAGATCTTTTTGAGAAATTCAGCGATCGACATCACATAATCATCAGGTTTGTAATCGCGGGCAGGATGACTCGAATCTCCCCAACCGATTAGATCTGCTGCGACGATCGGATCAAACACCGGATAGACTTTCGACCATTCATAGGCTGAAGATCCACCGCCAAAACTGTGAAGGAACACGATCGGTGTTTCGTCGGTCGTTTGGGTCTGAGTGTAATACGCGATCGTGCCTAAGCTGGTTTGCGTGAATTTTTGCCCGAAACCTGGGGGATGAAATCTGAGCATAATGTGCGATCGCCAAAATCGTCCCTTTCATTACAGCAAATTCCATCGAAACAGAAGAATTAACTTTTGGTAGAGCCTTCACGCAATATCTCTTCTGCGGCACGACCCAACACCTCATCCATCCACGCATTAATGCTTTTGCCTGATTTTTGTGCCGCAATATAAACCTGTCGATGCCGCTCCGGTGTTGTTCTGAATGGCAGCTTTCCAGAAAAGGGCTTATTGGGTTCTTCTCCCCGCTCTTGGCAAAATTCTAAATAATCATTGATCGAATCCTGGAAAGCTTGTACCGCTTCTTCTACAGTCTTGCCCTTAAAAGTAATCACATCCCGAATATCCAGAACGTGACCGAAGAGAATCTCAGCATCAGTATCAACTTCAATTTGTCCTCTGTAGCCTTTATAGGTCAGCATTATCTTCTCCTTCGATGATTCCAGCATTTTCAAGAAACTCTCGAACGGACTTAACCGCCCCTTTGTCAGTTTCTTTTTCAGGGTGCGGCTCATGAAACACTGCTTTTTCACCATTTAGATGAACTCGAACCCGTGAACCTCGTCCTTGAGTTACATCTGCACCAAGCGCCTTGAACAAGCTCACGATATCACTCCAGAGAATGTCAGCACGAGTCGGTGTCTCGAAAACTGCTTGTAAAGTCCTCGCTTGTTTTCGATTCAGCTTCATTCTATCTCCGATGTGATATCGCCTAATGATATCGTTTTTGCAGGTCTGCGATCGTAGTTTCTAGAATGAAGACAGTCCCCTAACTTGGAGAACGCTATGAGTGAACAACGATCGCAGTGGGATTTGGGTCGATTCGTGCAAACATTAGAGTACTTTGAAGCGATTCCTATCGTTAGTTGGCTGCAAAACATGTTCCAACCTCGCCCCAATCCGCAACCGTTTTATCACGATCGAGTTCTTTTCGATTTCAGCAATCCACAAATTGATATCCAAAACACTTGGGGTGCACTGGATGATGTCGTAATGGGCGGCGTGAGTGATAGCAGCGTTCGATTAGAAAATGGAGCCGCAGTCTTTTCGGGAAATGTCTCGACTGCAAATTCTGGCGGATTCGCCTCGATTCGGACTCGTAATTTTGAACCTGCACTGAATCTCTCGACTTTTACAGGCGTTGAACTTCGACTAAAAGGAGATGGTAATCGCTATAAGTTTTTAATTCGGGATGGCGATGGTTGGGATAGTGTGGGCTATTCTCATTCGTTTGATACCGTTGCAAATGAATGGATCACCGTACAAGTTCCATTTGCTCAACTGATTCCAGTGTTTCGAGCGAAAACCGTATCGAACGCGAAACTCTCTCCAGAGCGCATTCGATCGTTTCAACTGATGCTGAGTAAATTTGAATATGATGGCGGATTGAATCCGAGGTTTAGTCCGGGATCATTTCGTTTGGAAATTTCGTCGATCGCTGCTTATTAGGAGAATTAAATGCGGTTATTACACACGATGCTTCGAGTCGGAAATCTAGATGAGTCGCTGAAATTCTACTGCGACACGTTAGGCATGAAGCTGTTACGCAAAAAAGACTATCCCGGCGGAGAATTTACTCTAGCATTTGTGGGCTATGGAGCCGAATCTGATACAGCAGTGCTTGAATTGACTTACAACTGGGGTCAAGAGAAATACGATTTAGGGGATGCTTACGGACATATTGCGATCGGAGTTGATGACATTTACGCGACTTGTGACGCGATCGCACAACGCGGCGGAAAAGTCACCCGCCAACCGGGACCGATGAAACATGGCTCGACCGTGATCGCATTTGTCGAAGATCCGAATGGTTACAAAGTAGAACTGATTCAACTCGGTACACAAGGCTCTGAATCTGAGAAAAAAGCCGCGACCGCAAACGCTTGATTTGAGACAACTCCTCGCAGGCTGTTATAACTGATTGAGTTTGGCAGCCCGCGAGGAGTGACGTGTGAGACAGATCAAAGGATTCTTTATCGGTTTGAGTGCGATCGCAATCGCAGCCACTCCGGTCTGGTCACAAGAAGTCGAACCGATGAATCAAGTGACTTCGGTGTCAGAACTCTCTGATGTGCGTCCAAGCGATTGGGCATTTCAAGCGGTACAGTCGCTCGTCGAACGCTACGGAGTTCTAACAGGCTATCCAGACCGCACCTTTCGCGGGAATCGTCCTTTAACGCGAAACGAATTTGCAGCCACGATCGCAACTGTGATCGGCAGAATCGAAGAGCAATTACTCGCAGGTAATACAAGCACACCGATCGCTGAAGATGTGCAAACGATTCGACGGTTGATCAATGCGTACGGTGGAGCATTATCACAACTGCGATCGCGAGTCGATAACATTGGAAACCGCATTGCTACTCAGGAAAGCCAGCAGTTCTCAACCACGACAAAGCTCAACGGTCAGGTTTATTACGTTGTCACGAATGGCACAAATGCAGACTCTACCGTGATTTCGCGGGTTCGGCTAAATCTGCTAACAAGCTTTCAAGGAGAGGATCGTTTAGTCACGCAAATTGAAGCGGGAAATAATGGCGCGGACGCGATCGCGAATGCTCACAACGATCGTCAAAATTTACTCGGAACGACCGGAATTCTAGCGGACGGGGGCGGACTTGATCCAGTGGGGGCAACTCGCGATTTGAACATTCGCAAGCTCTATTATGCGTTTCGTCCGGCTGAGAATTTAGAAATTGCAGTCGGATCGAATTTACCACCGAGTGATTTTATCGATCGTAATTCGTTCGCCAATCAGTCTGGAGATAATTTCGGCTCTAGCTTTTTCGCAAACAATCCGCTGATCGTCCAAAACGAGATTGATCGATTCGGAGGAGCCGGAGCCGCGATCGCTTGGTCACTCGATCGTAATCTGACCTTGAGAGCTTTGTATGCGGCGGCGGATGCTTCCAATGTGGGACTGTTTCGCGATCGCTATCAAGCCAGTGTGGAAGCTGAGTATGATGTTCCAGATATGCCGATTAAAGTCCAAGTGCAATATACGAATGCTGAAATTAATGGCACTCAGATTAATGCAGCAGGAGTTAGTGCAGAATGGGCAATTCAACGACGATTTGGCGTATTCGGAATATTTGGACGCTTGGGAATCGGCAACTATCAGGGATTTAATACCCTCTTGCAGCAAGACCTTGATCTGAATCCGAAAACTTGGGCGTTAGGAGTGACATTTCAGAATTTTCTCATTCCTGGATCAAGGGCAGGAGTCGCTGTTGGGCAACCGTTTATCACAAGACGATTGGGTAGTGAAACACAGACGAATTTTGAAGCATTTTTTGGATTGTTGCTCAACGATCGCTTAAATGTCAGTCCTTCAGTGACGATCGTGACGAATCCGAATAATCGGGCAAGTCCGACGATCGTTGAATGGTCGCTACGAGTTCTGTACGGCTTCTAAACAGGTAGTGGAAACACTACTTACCGACGGGAAAGCCGTGGAATATGATGAATTCAGGATAAGTCATTGTTCACATCCTTGCTCAGACCAATGGGATTTTTTGACTCAGAGATTGTTCAAGAAGAAGCGAAAAAACTGTTTCAGGATTATCAATCGCTGATTCAGTTGGGCAGCAGTTATGGAAAGTTCGATCGTGAAGGCAAGCTCATGTACATCGAACAGATGGAAGCCATCATGGATCGCTATAAGGTGTTTATGAAGCGGTTTGAGCTTTCTGAGGATTTTTCGGCTCAGATGATGGTCGAGCAGCTTAAAACTCAGTTGGGACAGGCGGGAATGACTCCTCAACAGATGTTCGATCAAATGACTCAAACGCTGGCGCGAATGAAATCACAGATTGATAAATAAGCGGTTGAAAATGATTGATAAAGCAAAACTCCGAGTCTCTGAACCCGGAGTTTCTTGCTGATTAGGACGTGTTTCAAAGCCTTCTCACTGCGTTGTTTACCCGCCCCGGAATAGAATTCGGGGCTAATGGTGCGAAGTCCGCTGAAGGGGACTAGAAGACAACTGGAGTGTCTTCAGTCTGCTTCAACTACTATACAAACTGCTGTCGTGAAAGTCGATCGCCTAAAAACTAAGCGAAGACTCTTCAGTCCGTTTCAACGGACTTCGCACTGTTAGCCCCGAATTTCATTCCGGGGCGAGGCTGAACCGAAGCGAGTCGCTCTAAAACATCCTCTAAGGTCGATCGAAATCCGAAGGCGGACGGAAGCGCTCGACTGGCATATCCTGCACTACTTGTGACATATAATCGCGCCAAATCGGAGCCACAAATGTTCCACCCGTTGCGCCATGTCCCAGCGGTGTATAGTCATCGTTTCCAACCCAAACCGCTGTCGAAAGTTGAGGCACATAGCCCACAAACCAAATATCGCGCTCTGAAGACGTGGTTCCCGTTTTTCCGGCTGCGGGGCGACCAATCTGAGCCGCTGTTGCCGTTCCGCGAGTGATTACCCCTTGTAATGTATCGTTGAGTGCCGCAGATGCCCAAGAATCGAGCACTAATCTCGGTTTCGGCGTGTTGTCTAAAATGACATTGCCGCTACTATCGGTGACTTGAGCGATCAAAGTCGTATCCGAATACCAGCCATTATTTGCAAAGGCAGCGTACGCGGATGCCATTTCCAACGGAGTCAGGTCAACCGAACCGAGCGGCAGCGAAATCACCGGATCGATCGGGCTTTTGATCCCAATACTACGACAGATTTCTACGACTTTATTTAAGCCGATTTCTTGTCCGAGTTTGATCGCTGGAATGTTGCGCGATTGCTCTAATGCGCGTCTGAGTGTCATCGCCCCGCCAAAAGATCGATCGTAGTTCTGCGGGTAATACATGTCATAGCCATCGGGGTAGCCGACCGGAGCATCAAGAATCGTCGAATCGGGTGCATATCGACCAGACGCAAACGCCGCATAGTACACAAACGGCTTGAAGGCTGATCCGGGCTGTCTCATGGCTTGTGTCGCTCGGTTAAACTGGCTCTTTTTCGCGTCCACACCGCCAACCATTGCTTTGACAAATTGGGTACGAGGATCGACGGACACGATCGACATTTGATCCGCATAAACTCCTTGAGCATTCAGCGTCCCAAGCCAGCGACGAGCGGTATCTTCAGCGATCCGCTGCATTTTTGAATCGATCGTGGTTTGAATCCGCATTCCGCCTTTAAGCACTGCATCGCGACCGAATTTTTGCGTCAGTTCTTTCACCACCGCATCACTGACATACGGCATTTGACTAGTTTGGAATGAGGTGATTTTTCCAAGTTTGATCGGTTGTTTCCGCGCTGCCGCTTCTTCTTGAGCGGTAATCCATCCTAGTTCACGCATCCGGTTTAGGACATCAGCTTGACGTGCTCTTGCTGCCTTCATATCGACAAACGGACTGAGCACTTCTGGAGATTGAATCAAGCCTGCCATCATCGCAGATTCAGCCAAACTCAAATTTGCTGCATCTTTGTTGAAATAGCTTCGTGCTGCGGTTTGTGCACCGTAGTTGTTGTGTCCCCAGTAAATCTGGTTGAGGTACATTTCCAAGATTTCGTCTTTCTTGAAAATTTGCTCGACGCGCAACGAGAGAACGGCTTCGGCAATTTTTCGACTGATGGCGCGTTCCGGCGACAAGAAGAGGTTTTTCACCAACTGCATCGTCAGCGTCGAACCCCCTTCCACGGTTCGTCCGGTCGTAAAGTTGGCAACGGTTGCCCGTGCGATCGCGCCTCCATTCACGCCCTGGTGTGAATAAAAATAGCTATCCTCGATCGCAATTACCGCCCGTTTGAGATGAGGAGAAATATTATTGAGCGGGACGACTTCGCGATTGGCTTCACCGTGAATACTGGCGAGCTTTTTGCCTTTCATGTCGTAGATGTGCGTGGTTTCGCTCGGTTTGTAGCCTCGAAGCGATCGCACATCGGGCAAATTCCGAAAACTAATGGCAAGACCCACCAAACCACCTGCGACCACGGAACTCGACAGCATTGTAATCGCAAGGAGCGTTCCACCTGTGACTTTGCCCACGGACTGGATAAACTCCAGAGTGGTTTCGGGTTGTCTCTGCTGCTTTTGTCTAAGGGTATTCGACGACACGGCAAACTCTCTTTTAGCTAAGAACGTAGGGCGTTTAAACAACTAGATTCAAAAATTTGGGGAACCGTTCCGCAAAAACTTGAATCAGTGGGGCATTTCCGGGATCAGGTGAAGCAACTCTAGTAGGATAATTGAGACTTGGAAAAATGGAGCAAAGTTTCGATGAAGCTCAGACAGTCAACGTTTATAGTAATGTGGCTAAGATCCGGTTAGTACAAGCCGCCCATCATTTAGACCATTGATTTTTCTCAAAAGTATAAAGTATGTCTCACTCTCTTGACTGGTTGTTTCGGGGCACGACGGAGATTTTCCCAGACCAACCGGATTCAGACCAACCGACGGAAAATTTACGGGTTCGCTTGGAACAGAGCGACAAGCCGCTGCGAATTAAATTTGGCATTGATCCAACGGGAACGGATATTCATCTGGGTCATAGTACGATCTACCGGAAGTTGCGACAGTTTCAGGATGCTGGACATACAGCAGTGCTTTTGATTGGTGATTTTACCGCGAGAATTGGCGATCCGACTGGAAAATCAGAAGTCCGTAAGCAGTTGACCGAAGAGGAAGTCAAGGCGAATGCGGCAACGTACTTAAGACAGTTGCGTCCGATTTTGGATTTTGAGACTCCTGGACGGTTGGAAGTGCGCTACAACTCGGAATGGCTCTCGAAGCTGGATTTGCCCAAGATTTTAGAATTGTTGGCGACGATGACCGTGGGACAAATGCTGGCAAAAGAAGGATTTGCGGAGCGGTATAAGAAGGAAAATCCGATTTATCTACACGAATTTTTGTACCCGTTGATGCAGGGGTACGATTCGGTGGCGCTTGAAGCCGATGTCGAATTGGGTGGAACGGATCAGAAGTTCAATTTGGCGGTTGGACGCGATTTACAGCGGCATTTTGGACAGACTCCGCAATTTGGGTTATTGATGCCGATTTTGCCGGGATTAGACGGTGTGCAGAAAATGTCGAAATCGCTCGGTAACTATGTCGGATTGTCTGAAGATCCGCTGAGTATGTACTCGAAATTAGAGAAAGTGCCGGATAGCACGATCGCACAATATTTTGAGCTTTTAACCGATCTTCCACTCGATCAGTTGCCGGACAGTCCCCGCGATCGCCAAAAACTTCTCGCGATCGATGTCGTCTCTCAATATCACGGCAAGGAACGCGCTCTTGAAGCTCAGAATGCCGCTCTTAGTCTCGTTCAAGGGGCGGGATCTCAGAGCGATTCGGTTCCAGAATTTTCGCTGTCCGGGGTGCAGTTTCCAGCGAAATTGTTCTATCTTGTAGCGGCGGCAGGATTGTGTAAATCGAGTTCTGAAGCGCGGCGACAGATTCAAGGGGGAGCGGTCAAACTAGAGGGCGAAAAAATGAGCAACATGGATTTACTCTTTGAATCGCCGGAAACGTTGACTGGAAAAGTTCTTCAGCTTGGGAAAAGTAAATTTGTCCGGTTTGTGCCATGAACGATCGCATTATTGTCCCTCTAGATGTGTCGTCGGAAGAAGCTGCGATCGCGCTTATCGATCGACTTCCTCAAGTCACCTTCTGGAAAGTCGGTTTAGAACTTTTCGTCAGCAGCGGATCAAACATTCTGAAAGTTCTAAAAGAGCGGCAGAAGCGGATTTTTCTCGATTTGAAATTTCACGATATTCCCAATACGGTTGCGGGAGCTTGTGGAGCAGCGGCGCGATTTGGAGTCGATTTGATCACAATTCATGCGACTGCGGGTAAAACGGCATTAGAACAAGCGCAGAACGCCATCGTATCTAATACGCCTGAAGGAGCTACGCCGTCTCGATTGATCGCGATTACGGTGTTGACGAGTTTGTCTGCTCGATCGCTGGCGTTTGAGTTGAAGATTCCGTTAGAACTGCCGGAATATGCGCTGGAAATGGCGTTATTGGCAAAAGAAAGCGGGTTATCGGGTGCAGTTTGTTCGCCGCATGAAGTCGCCCAATTGCGTGAAGTTTGCGGCGATGAATTCGTTTTGGTGTGTCCGGGTGTGCGTCCGAGTTGGGCGGCGGCGGGAGATCAACAGCGGATTATGACCCCGAAACAGGCAATTGGGGCGGGCGCATCGTATCTGGTGATTGGGCGACCGATTACGGCGGCGGATGATCCGGTAGCGGCGTTCGATCGTATTTGTGAAGAATTAGCAGTGTGAAATCTCTCAAGACTCATATGAACCGTAAGCATCTTCTCATCGCAAGCTTCTCTCTGCTTCTCAGTGGTCTTCTTGGCACTTCTGCTGCGAGTAGTCCGATTCCTTTAGCAACTGCCGAAGCGCGAATTCGTCAACGCCAAGATCAACTTCGTCTGATTTCTCCCGCTGCTTACGATCTCACTCGATACCCGATCGCGGATCAGAACGAACGCCACTGGCGACAACTTTTATGGGCAACCGCTGTCATCGAACCCCAAGATGCCTACGTGCGAACCGCGATCGCTCAAATTCTCACGCTCACTCCACAAAAACTCACGCCCGCTCAATCTCGCACCGTGGAGATGGCACTCCAAATCGCGACACAACTCTATCTGAGCAATCCGACACCAGATTTGCAGCAGCCATTCATTCAAACGATCGCTCAAAGTTCAAATTCTCGCTGGGTCGCGATGTCGCTGTCTGCTCTATCAAAAGGTGGCGCAACTGTGATTCAACAGCAACAGTGGATCGACCAAATTGCACAACGCTTTCCGAAATGGTCTGAGAATGTCAGTCTCTACACCACGATTAAAGAACTCACAACAGCAGCGCAAACGCCACCGATTAGAGACTTATTAACCTGGACGATCGTACCGAATCAACAACAGCTTTACGTCTTTTGTCAGCGCGATCGTTCTGAACTCTGCACCGCTTTTCTGCGCGATCGTACCGGGCGATTTGTAAAAAATAATGGGCAACCCTGGTCGATGCCATTATTAACGCGATCGCTGCATAATCTCTCTTGGAATTTCTCACGCGGCTACACGCCTCAAGGAATTTATCGCATCGAGGGAACCATTCCCCAACCAGACACAGACTACTTTCGAGCTTATGGATTTTATTCCTTAGTACAACTCTTTGCACCGCTAGAACCTGGAGTAAAAGAATTCATCCCCGGACGCAGAGGAACACTGACCGGAAAGCTCGATGGTTATAAAACATTACTACCTCCAAGTTGGCGGGAATATTTCCCGATTCAGGCGAGCTATTGGGCAGGATTGTTTGGGCGGAGTGAATTTAGAATTCATGGCAGCGGAGAAGATCCGAAGTTCTTCACCAACAATCAACGCTATCCCCAGAGTGAAGGGTGGAATCCTGCGATCGGCTGTCTTTCTGCGCTCGAACTCTATGACAGCACCGGACGAGTCCAATTCGCGCAGATGCCCGATTTATTAAGTCGGCTCGGAGCGAAACCGACCGGATATCTAATCGTTGTAGAATCAGCCAACACGCCCGACGCGATCGCGGCTCAAATCAATGCCCTTTAATCTCTATGCGTCTTTTTAATGTTCTATTCGCGCTTGCATTGATCGTTAGTACAGCGAAATCTACACTCGCTCAATCTGCCGCAGACTATCGCCAGCAGGGAATTCAGTATCGTGCTCAAGATCAATTTCCGCAAGCGATCGGTGCGTTTCAAAAAGCCGTCAAGCTCGATGAAAAAAACCTTTCCGGTCGCCTTGGACTCGGTTGGACTTTGCACTTAGCAAACCGTCGCCAAGAAGCGATCGGTGTTCTGCAAGGCACGATTCCCTACAATCCGTTCAACATTGAAACCTTTAATGCACTGGGAATCGCTTACTTAGTCAATGGAGATTTGATCAATGCGGTTGCGGCACATACTTGGTCAACGATGCTCGATCGAAACAATGAAATTCCGTTCTTCAACTTGAGCTTGGCGTATGAACGATTAGCCATGTATGACTGGGCGGTTGAATCTGGGAAACGGGCAGCAGAACTAGAGCCGAACAATCCGCATCCTTGGATTGCACTCGCGATCGCGTATCAGGGACAAGGCGATCGAGTTTCTGCAAAACAAATTTTTCAGCAAGCGATCAATGTTGATCCGAGATATGGCGATCGCGCTTCATTAAACTATCTTTCTAAAGCAGCGTTTAGCCCCGAACAAATCAAAACGGCTCAGCAACTCCTCGTCACAATTCAATAATGTTTACTTACCACAAACCTCAGCATCCAGAAGAGCTAAAACAACTCGGAAACATTCTTGTTCAATGTTTTAATGCTCCGGGTGAACCTGTATTTCTTAATCGTATTGGCATTGAAAACACTCGGATTTTGAAAAGCGAAGGTCAAGTCGCGGGCGGATTAGGATTGTTGTCGTTGGGGCAATGGTACAACGGCGTTAACATTCCGATGGTCGGTATCGCGGGTGTTGGAATTGCACCGGAATATCGGGGGAAAGGGAGCGCGATCGCACTAATGAAATCCGTTCTCGAAGAACTCTACACCCAAGAAGTACCGATTTCTGTTCTATTTTCTGCGGCTCAGCCATTGTACCGAAAAGCAGGCTACGAGCAAGCTGGAGCGCTCTGTAGTTGGGAAGTTTCAACTGATACCATTCAAAGTCAGAAACACACATTAGAAGTGCGATCGCTAGATTTAGATTCAGATCTATTTGAGCAACTATACAAGCAGCAAGCGCCGAATAATCATGGATTTCTCGATCGCAATTCAGCCATCTGGGAAGCGATCAAACAATCAAATCCACGAACTTATGCGTATCAGTTCGGCGATGAAGGCTACATCATTTTTCATCAGGAGCAAGACAGCATTATTGTCAGAGACTGGGTGTTACAAACTGCGGCAGCGGTGAGACAGTTCTGGACATTCTTGGCAAATCATCGATCGCAAGTCGAGCGCATCGAATGGAAAAGCTCACCCGTTGATGCACTGAGCTTATGTTTACCGGATCAAACCGCAAAACTGAAATGGCTTCGATGCTGGTTACTGCGAATTGTTCACCTGCAACACGCACTCCAACATCGAAACTATCCAAATATCAATGCTGAACTTCACTTAGACATTCAAGATTCAATCCTGCCAAACAATCAAGGCAAGTTCATTCTGACGGTCGAAAACGGGCGCGGCATCGTGACATCAGGCGGACGCGGAGAACTACAGCTTGAAATCCGATCGCTGTCTCCACTCTACACAGGTCTTTTCACCGTCGAACAATTAGCACAAATATCACTCCTCACAGGAACACCCGAAGCGATTCAAACAGCGGCGCGAATCTTTGCCAGTTCTAATCCCTGGATGCCTGATTTCTTTTAGCGATCGTATACTAAAGTAATTCATTCAAAGCACACAATGGTCAACGTTCTAGCAATTTCGGAAAGCATTACTACGTTCCGCCAAGTTGAAGAGAAATTGGGACTGACCTTGAGCGCAAATCCAGCATTTTTCACAGAATGGCTCAACGATTTGCCGCCATTGAGCGAGGCAGTTCAGACAAGATTAGAGCAAATTCGGCAGAACTATTTGTATCAAATATCAGACGGGATTTTGTTAGAAGAAACAATCAAAATGGTTGTGCTCTCGCCTTTATTAGAACTTGCTGGATTCTATCAAGCTCCCTACAAATTTAGAGCAGAAGTTTCTGTTCGGATTGAAGCGCTCGGAGACAATGATGAAATTCTAACCGGACGGATTGATGCTTTAGTTTTACAAAACAGATTGTGGGTGGTTTTAATTGAATCGAAAAAGACAACATTTGATTTGGAATTGGTGCTACCTCAAACGCTGGCTTATATGGCAGGCGCTCCGGTTCGAGAAAAACCACTTTATGGAATGGTGATGAACGGCATCAGTTATCTGTTTGTGAAAGTTCAAGACCAACAGTACGGAATCTCAGATTTATTTGCAACACGATCGCAATATCGCAACAATTTATCTGAAGTTCTGAGAGTTTTAGAGCATTTAGGACAGTTGACCCTAGATTGATATCGACTCGTGCAATGGTAGGATAACGAGGTCGATTTATGCCATTGATATGTCTTCTGCCGTTGCGCTTCGTGTGGTCGATACTCACCATGATTTAGTGATTCAGCCTCCTGCGGGCGGTATATCGCTGCAAGGTCGCATTCGCATTCCTGGAGACAAATCGATTTCACATCGAGCATTGATGCTAGGCGCGTTGGCACAGGGCGAAACGATCGTTCAAGGGTTATTGTTAGGCGAAGATCCGCGCAGTACTGCCAGTTGTTTTCGGGCAATGGGAGCGGAAATCTCGGAATTGAACACCGAAGAAGTTCGCGTCAGAGGCATTGGACTGGGGAATTTAAATGAGCCTGTGACCGTTCTCGATGCGGGTAATTCTGGAACGACTTTGCGACTGATGCTGGGAATTTTAGCTTCGCATCCCGATCGCTTTTTTACCGTGACCGGAGATGGATCACTGCGATCGCGTCCGATGTCCCGTGTGGTCAAGCCACTACAGCAAATGGGTGCCCAGATTTGGGGACGCAAACAGAATTCACTTGCACCGTTAGCGATTCAAGGACAAGCCTTAAAGCCGATTCATTATCAATCTCCGATCGCGTCCGCTCAAGTAAAATCCTGCATTCTTCTAGCCGGATTAATGACCGAGGGACAAACAACGGTGACTGAACCTGCTCTATCTCGTGATCACAGTGAACGAATGTTACGGGCATTTGGAGCAGATTTAACAGTCGATCCTGAAACGAACAGTGTGACCATAACCGGACAAGCAACCTTAACCGGACAGATGGTAATTGTTCCGGGTGATATTAGTTCCGCTGCCTTTTGGTTAGTCGCAGGTGCGATCGTACCCGGATCAGATTTGACGATCGAGAATGTCGGCATCAATCCAACCCGCACCGGAGTTCTGGCAATCCTCGAACGAATGGGAGCAGATATCACGATCGAGAATTCGCGGGAAGTCGCAGGCGAACCCGTCGCTGATTTACGAGTCCGTCACAGTAGATTAAAAGCGTGTGAAATCTCTGGTGATGTGATTCCGAGATTGATCGATGAAATTCCGATTCTGGCAGTGGCAGCGGTGTTCGCGGAAGGAACCACGATCGTGAAAGATGCCGAAGAACTGCGCGTGAAAGAAAGCGATCGTATTACCGTCATGGCAACCCAACTCAATCAAATGGGCGCATCGATCAAAGAACTTCCCGACGGCATGGAAATCACTGGAGGCACTGCACTTCGAGGAACTGAGGTCGATAGCTTTACCGATCATCGGATCGCGATGAGTTTAGCGATTGCAGCACTCAACGCCTCTGGAATCACGACCATTCATCGTGCAGAAGCGGCTGCCATTTCTTATCCTGACTTCACCAACACGCTCGAACAAAGTATTCGTTAGGACAATTTCCAAGTTTTACGGACTCTGGCTAATTGGGATTCATACTCCGAAGCCGCCCAAATCGAAACCGCCAAAACCACAAAATAGCTGACAGCAGCAATGAGATTTAACATGGCTTTTATTAACTGATTGGATGAATAATATCCAAAGCATAAACCGCCGTATATGTTACCTCGTCAGCCACAATACGGATCTCCCAAAAATCTCCAGATAGACTTTCGATCCGAAACTTGTCTGGTCGCCCGTCCTCGATACAATGGTTACAACCCATCGGATATCAGAGCGAGACTCCATGACTGCTCCTTCGGAACTCGAAACCTCTTCCAACTCCACGATCGCGGAAAATTCCCCCAGCGAATTAGCCCCCGCCGAACCCGCCACCCTTGATGACGGCGATGTTCTCGATGATGTGGAGATGTCGCTGTTCGATCATTTAGAAGAATTGCGGCAGCGGATTTTCGTGTCGCTGATTGCGATCGTGGCTTGTATCATCGGGTGTTTTGTCTATGTCAAACCGCTCGTTCAATTTCTCGAAGTGCCAGCGGCAGGTGTGAAATTTCTTCAGCTTGCACCCGGAGAATATTTCTTTGTTTCGATGAAAGTTGCAGGCTACAGCGGATTGATTTTAGCCGCACCGATCATTCTGTACGAGGTCGTAGCGTTTGTGCTACCAGGATTGACGCGGCGGGAAAAGAGATTTCTCGCGCCTGTTGTTTTGGGATCAAGCGTTCTATTTCTGGGAGGATTGGCGTTCGCGTATGCGTTATTGATTCCGGCAGCGTTGAACTTCTTCATTTCCTACGGCGCAGAAGTTGTTGAGCAGGCTTGGTCAATCGATCGCTATTTCGAGTTTGTTCTACTGTTGATGTTTAGCACCGGGTTAGCGTTCCAGATTCCAGTGGTTCAAGCATTGCTTGGATTTTTGGGAATTGTTTCATCGAAAACGATGCTGGCGGGCTGGAAATACGTTCTACTCGGTGCTGCAATTCTTGGAGCCGTGATCACACCCTCGACTGATCCGCTCACGCAAAGTTTATTAGGGGGAGCCGTGTTAGGGCTTTATTTTGGTGGAATTGGAATTGTGAAACTGTTGGGTAAATAAAGCGCGATCGCTCATGATCGCGCTTTCAAGCTAGTAAATGCTTAGTGTTCTCTCGCCGTTGTTGTTGAGAAAAAACACCGCATTTCGCCCGGTATAGGTTACTCCATCTGAGCTTCGTCTCACACTTACAGGCTCTCCCCTTAGTTCCGTCCGATTCGTTCTGCGGTTAAACGCATTTAGGCGGGTTTCTCCGTTTCTCGTGTAGATTCTGACTTCATAATCGTTGACTAGAAAACGGCGATCGCTAGCATTGACAGTAACGGGTTCTCTCGGTCCGCCCATTCCAGCGCCGTTAATGGGTTGAATGTATGTTCCATCTACCCAACCTTCAATCCCCGATCGATAAGTTTGGACGTAGTACCAACGATTTCGATTGGTTCCCACTCTTTGATCTAAAAGTCGAACCCGATCGCCCCTCACTCCAAAGCCCCGCACTAAGGCGGTCGCGCTAGGGGTTGAGCGTAAATTAACCGTAGAATCAGCAAATCTCGTGGATAAGACCGCGTCACGAGCGAACGCGGGTAAGCTGCTAAGTGTGATCATTCCGAAAGATGCGATCGCGCCAAAAAGCAGTTTGATGTTCATATGGTTTTCTCCCTGATCGATAACTATCGATACTTGCCGAACTCGACACATTCCGGCAAGCACTCCCCAGCGGCACCTATTTCGTACAATATCGTTCTGAAGTAAAGCATTGAGTAAATTTAAGTTTTCTTTTATTCGAGTAAAGGGTGGTGAACGATCAACAAAAACAAAAAAGACGCTCCGCAGAACGCCTTTCCCAGAAATTTGAACGAGCAAATTACGCACTCGCTTCGGTCGTTGAAGCTGCCGCTAACTGCTCTTTCGCAAGACGACGTTTCTTTGCATAAAGCTGAATAAACGCTGCCATTGCGACGATCATTCCAAAAATTCCCCAAGCCGTGGCACTAGTCGGAATATCGTTCTTGAACACCGCCAACATCACCACGATCACAAACAAAACGGTTGGAAATTCATTGAACCAGCGGAATTGCTGCCCGGTCAGCTTGCAAGTATCAGCGGCGAGGCTTTTTATGATTCTCAAGCAGGCGTGATCGTAAACGATCAGCAGCGCGACGCAAGCCAGTTTGATATGTAGCCAGGGTTGTTTAAGGACATCCGGTTCCGTGTAAACTAGCCCGCTCGCCATCGCGATCGTCAATAGCAATGCCGGAGTCATGATAATGCGATAAAGTCGCTTCTCCATGATTTGATACTGATTTCGGAGAATGCTGCGAGCGGGTTCTGCTTGTTCGTTCGCTTCCGCGTGGTAAACAAACAAGCGCGGCAGGTAAAACAAGCCCGCAAACCAGCAGACAATTCCCACAATGTGAAAAGCTTTAAACCACTGATATGCCATAAAAATCGTTATGCAGAGTGTTTGAAAAGCGTATCGAGATAAACCGCAGTGGTTGATCGATCGCATTCTCCATTCTGCAATAAAAAGAGGCTCAATGCAGCAGTGAGGACTTGATCTTGATCCCAATCCGGATGGGTTTCCAAATACTGTGTTAGTGAGGTGTGCAGGGCTTCGGGCAGGTCGGTCAAGATGCTTACGATCGGGTACATAACTTAATGTCTTAAACAGATTTTGAGGATGAGCAAAATCGAGCCTCGTTTTTCAACAGGCTGTGGAAAACGTCAACTTTCACAGGAAAAAGTCTCTTCTGTCGCTTTGGGTGCAAACTCGCACCTTAGAGCGGCTAGAACGTAGCATTTGTACTGGTTTCAGCCATTTTTGGCGCGGCTGATCGAACGGTCTTATTGTGCTTGAAAGAGTCAATTTCTGTCAATGCCAGAAAATGTATCGTAGCGTATCAGTTTGCGCCTGATACAACGGTGGAATGGGGCTTTAGGCGATTTCACTTTCTAAATTCTGAAGCCTACGGGCGCAACGGACACTTATTCTAATCGGTTTTTCAGTGCTTCTACGGTTTATCCACAGGGACGACTTTTTTCCTGTGGATAACTGGCGTGAGCCTGTGGAAAACTCACGCCAAAGTTGAGGAAAACGTTGCTGTTTTCCACCGAATGAGTTTGGAACTGTGCGATCGCATCTCTATTCAGTTTTTCCGGGCTATGCGACCCTGACTGATAGCGGTTTGCAATGTCGATCGAGAAGAGTTCGGGCAAAAAATAAAAGGGACACACCGAATCGCTGATTGAAGCTTACGAATTCTATCAGGGCTTGGGGCGAATTACCAGGTCGGATCGTAAAAGAGATTAATCGTTACGGTTTCGCGTCCAGGCGGCACAGAGGCGATGCAGCTTCTCACGGTTTCTCCGTCGTCTAGCTCGACTTCGCAAGCGTGACACGACCCCATCAGGCAACCTGTGGGAATGGAAACCCCGGCTCGATCGGCGACTGCTAAGAGCGCTTCGCCGACTTCGGCATCGATCGTGACATCATCGGGTAAAAATCGAATGCGAACACTCATAGCTTGGATTCTAAAGAATATCTAAACGCTTCAGGCTTTCGGGAATTTTGCCTTTAGTGTATGAATCAAGGACAAACGGGTACGTTGCACCGAAAGGGTTAGGGATAAAAGCGCATTCAGATTATCTGATGCGCTTGTTTTTTTGAAATGAGAGTGAAATAAACTGCAATTCTTGTGGAACTGGCATCTTGCCAGTCTGGGCAGGTGAGGACACCTACCCTGCAGTATTTAATTCATGCACTACGGCAGGATTGGCTTGAGATCTAAATGGGGTTCAATCGAATCTGCCAATTGATCCAGCATGAGTTCGCGCTGTTCGCGGTAGTTGGCGACTCCGGTAGGCAGCGATCGTAATCCCCGCTGTTGGCGCAATCGATTCAACCAAGCACGTCTCCAAGGACCATTATCGAAGATTCCATGTAGATAAGTGCCCCAAACCGATTGGGATTCGTCTACAACACCGAGATTTGCATCATCGAATAACGCTTTTGTGCCTTCGGATTCCTCGAGTAAGCGAGTTCTACCTTGGTGAATTTCGTAACCAGAGACGGGTAAACCTTCTTGAGGGAAATTAGAAGTCACATTGCGCTGACGGGCAATTTTTTGACCTGCAATCACCGTTTTCAGCGGCAAAAGTCCTAAACCGCGATACCGTCCTTCTTGCCCTTCAATGCCTTCTGGGTCAGCGAGAATTTTACCTAGCATCTGGAAGCCGCCACAAATACCGAGAACGGTTCCACCCGCCGCTAGGTAGTTTTGAATTTCTTCTGCCATACCGGATTTGTGTAGAGCGATCAGATCTGCGATCGTCGTTTTCGATCCTGGAATAATCACCGCGTCCGGATGTCCCAATGGCTGTTTTGGATGGAGATATCTCACATTCACCGAAGGTTCAGCTTCTAGCGGATCGAAATCGGTGAAATTGGAAATGCGCGGCAGACGAACGACACCGATCGTCAAATCGCCCTTGGTATTCGAGGGAACGCGATCGAATAGCGACAACGAATCTTCCGCTGGAAAAACTTGATCAAGCCACGGAATCACGCCGATGACTGGAATTCCTGTTTTCTTCTCCAGCCATTCAATCCCCGAATCTAAGAGCGATCGTTGTCCCCGAAACTTATTAATCACAACGCCTTTGATTAATGCCCGTTCATCCGGGTCAAGCAGTTCTAAAGTTCCGACGACGTGAGCGAATGCGCCACCTCGATCGATATCTACCACCAAAATCGTGGGTGCATTCAAATACTTCGCGACCCGCATATTGGTTAAGTCGCGGTGCTTTAAGTTAATCTCAGCGGGACTGCCTGCCCCTTCGCAGACGACTAGATCGAATTCTTCGCTGATGCGCTTGAGGGAATCCTCGATCGCTGCCCATCCTGGCTCAAAGAAATTCTCATAATAATCCACCGCATTCGTTCGCCCGACCACGCGCCCTTTGACGATCACCTGAGAAGTCATATCGCCTTGAGGCTTAAGCAAAATTGGATTCATCTCAACCCAAGGCTGGACTCCCGCCGCCCAAGCCTGAACCGCCTGAGCATACCCAATCTCGCCTCCGTTTGCGGTGACATAAGAATTGAGCGCCATGTTTTGCCCCTTAAACGGCGAAACGCGGAATCCTCGACGCGCCAGAATCCGACAGAGCGCAGTCGCCACCATTGATTTGCCTGCGTGAGAAGTCGTACCCACGACCATGACAGCTTTCATTCATTCACCTCCGGATAGTATGAGATTGATTTAGAACGGGAGTCGGAGCCAGCGATTCATCGCATTGAGGAGTCGATCGCCTAAATTCGCCTTGCCAAATCCTCCGACCGATTGCCATTGCCCAACGAGTTGCCGACCGAGCGGAGTCAGCCGAAAACTATCAGTTAATCCTTGCCCATCGACTTCACGCCGCAGAAGTCCGACTTGAATCAGCCACAGCAGGTCGCCATCTGCTACGAGTTCTGAGAGGTTGCGTTTACTGTATTGATTCCGAATCCCAGCAATTCCAGCCACAGCACTTAATGAAACACTGTGATCGAGCATAATTACGTAGAATTTCAGCCGGAATGGGGCACAACGAACAGCGCGGGAGGCTCGATCGAGTGTTTTTTGGGGATAGCGGAATGCAGGGTTAGAGGTCGTCGGGGTCATCAGTAATCGCGACTAGGTTTGGTAAAGCTTTGGTGAAGTTTAAACGGATTCAGCCTCTATTATTGACAGAAATAGTTTTTATTTACGAGGGTTTATCGATCGGGTTGAAATTCAGTCTAATCTTCGCCGCGATCGCGATCGAATCCGGTTAAAGTTCGTTTGTTAACTCAGTAATTTTGCCAGTTACGGGAAGGTTTGTAAATTTTTGGGGGTCGATCGTAAAATAAATCCCTTAAACGAGTGATGCAAACCGCCAAGCTCCAAAAAAATAACAGGTCTCCATCTGAAATAGATAGAAACCTGCACGATTCCCTCAAATGCGCTTAAGTCCAGTACAGAACCTTACCCTGCGGAAATCGCTGCGCTAACTCACGCTCAAAGAACTGTCGCAACTCGCGCATCGTCTTCGCATCGTAGACATACTTCATGCCGCCAAACTTATTGCGCTTGACCACCCGCGAAGCCTCATCCATATCCAACTTCGTATTCGGATACCAGCCCTTCAAGACTTCCTTCGATCCGGGTGTGAAGCGGTGCGAAATCAGCTCAAACGTCAAATCGCAATCAAAATCAATCAGCTCAGACATGCGATCGAGCAACTGAGTGTAATGCTCTTGCCAATTCTCGATCGGCATAATCGGTGCAATCACAATGCCCAACGGATAGCCACCCTCTAAACCGAGTCGTCGCAATGCCTGAAGCCGCTCCTCGACCGAGGAAGTACCCCCCTCTAATCGCTGACTCACCGGAGCCGCATTCACACTGACGCGACAGCGAGTATGTCCATTGTGCGGCAAATCGAGCAACCCTTCGACATTGCTAAACTTCGACACCCAGCGCAGATACCCATCCTCGCGGGTCCCAAAGTAGCGAATACACTCCGCCAAGCTACCCGTCAGATGCTCAATGCCGAGCGGGTCAGTGTAGCAACTCACCTCATAGCTCGTCTCACTACCCGGACGCTCGTATCGCCCTAGATTATCCAAAATCTGCGGCAGATTGGCATACACCCGAATCACAGGCGGACCCGACAAACTACCCGCGAGATAACAATACTGGCAATGTCCCGGACAGCCCTCAGCAATGTGAAACTGCCAATCGGCAGAAGGCGGAATCGGACTGAGCTTAAACTGACCCTGCGGAGCGGTCACAACCGCTAATGTGCGCTTAGAAATACTATACGTCTCACGCTCATCTTCACCCCGTAGTCCGGTGAGTCGATTGCGCGGCAACTCTTCGATCGGTAAATTCAATCCCTCAACGCGCTCACGAATCTGCTGTCCCCACGGCTCGTCCAATGCAGCGGGCGTAAACAAAACGCGATCGGGCATCCACAACTTAGAGGCTCGGACTTCACGAACTGGAGCAGTCACTACCATGAGTCTCAATCCTTGTCTTACTCTTCTATTATGACAACGATTGAGAAGGCTGAATCCTCCTTTAGGTGCGGGTTCTACGCCATTTTAATCAGACGGTTCCACACTTGTTTGAGGGCACGATTTACGGCAATTTTTTCAGCGATCGAAGCTTCTTTTTGATCAAACAACGGTGCAAGATCTTTGGCTTCGGTCAAATCGAATCCAAAACCGATCAATTGCTGCCTGTAGGATTGTTCCTGAATCGGGTTTCGTCCTTGCGCTAGTAATTCCAAGTACTCGATATCGGACATTTCTAGATTGATCACGATCGCTTGAGAAGTCTGCACAGTATTTTTTTCCCCTCAATATTTCAGGACAGCATACCAGGTTTCGGGAAAATTTTGTATGAAAATCATCTGTCTATAGGGGGAGTTCGAGCATAAGCATGAAAGATAGGCAAATCGAAGAATTCTTTCGCTCCGTTGTTTACTCGCTCCGGAATGGAATTCGGGGAAGAGCGGTGCGAAGTCCCTTCAGGACTGCAATCCTCGACTTATGCGTCTTTAGCCCCCTTTAGTGGGCTTCGCACGATTAGCCCCGAATTCCATCCCGGGGCGGGACTGAATCGAAGTGAAGAACTCATCGAACTAAGGTCAATTAACGATCGATCGCACATTCGGCGACAGTTGCCGCGCCTTCAGAATTGCACCAATCAGCAAACAATAAGCAATAATTCCTGCAAGTCCCAATGCCCAAGTTCCCAAGGCTGAACTGGAATTCCAAAAGGCATGAACACCCGCTGCAATGAGATAGCCGGTGATCAAAAACTTCCATCGACCCCGTGGTTTGAGTTCGCTTAATCCGATGTAATAGCCAAAATAACCGCTATAAGCCATGTGACCAAACACAGAGCCAACAATTCTCGGAATTAGAAGCTGCAATCCAATCAGTTCAGCAGAACCTCGATCGGCAGTTTGCATCGAAATCGAAGTCACCAAATCAGGAATGTACTGTCCTAATGTCTCAATGAGTGTAAATCCTAGTCCCGAAGCCGCTCCCAGAATGATTCCATCTAGCGGTTCTGTTACGCCGATTCGCTGCCGAAATTCAGGTGCAACCGTGCGACCGTACCAGGTTAAAACAAAAATTGGAATCGCCTTTAAAAGTTCTTCTGCAAGACCCGCTCCGAAAAAGAACGAAATAAACAGCGGAATAAACCCAACATCATCAATCTGTTGAGGAATTCGACCCGGTAAGATAAAACGAAACACAAATGCGATCGCGCCCCACACCGGAGTCAGTAACAATATCGGCGTTGCAATAATCGGAATGAGCAGTACCCACCACGGTTTCCGCTTGCCACAAAGCTTATAGATTAAATAAAAGCCAGCAATCCCCAAATAGCCCGCCAAGAGTAAGTTAAACCACCCAGGACGACCCAGACTAGAGAACATTAAAACCACCCAGAGAACCGTGATTACTCCGGGTAAAAGATAGCCTTGTTGTCTTAGTTCTCGTCCGGTTCCGGCAAGCGGAAGATAATGACTAAAAGTAATTGAACTTGCGGGTGCTCGAATCGGTTCAACTTTAGGAGGAGCTTCAACGGGAGTCGAGGTCTCAAGAGTTGGCGGAACTGCCTGAACTTGAAATACTTGAATCGTCGTATCTCCAAGGACGAGCATCGTGCCCGATCGAATGAATTCTGTCCCTTGACTTAAGAGACGACCATCGATCGCGATCGGGTTAATATCGCGCAGGTTCTCGATCGTGAATTGTTGAGTTGTGGGATGCCACCGAATCTCGGCGTGAAGCCTAGACACACCCGGATCATCGAACACGATATCGCATTGTTCTGCATCGCGTCCGAGTCGAAGTGCATAAGGAGCTTTGTAAAAATCTGGCTCGGTCAGATCGAATGACATCGATCGAGAAAAGCCTGCTTCTTGCCAAGTAAGGGTGAGGAAACTCATGAACAATTACCGAGTTGCTGTAGAAATCGTTTTACCTAGTGCCATCAGGGTACGCTTGAAGTCTTCGGCACGAGTCCGAAAATCATCGCCTTTACCAATTTCAAAGGCTAATCCGCGTCTGCCTTCTAACAGTCGAAGATAGACTTGACTGCGCGAATCTTGCGTTTTCATTACAACATAGAACTGATCAACAGCGACATCCCGCATTTTCTGCACCACTTGATCAATGTTCTGAACGGTCACATCTGGAATGTGAGGGGGTGCATCGGTGACCAAAACAATCACTTTATTGGCACTTGGATCAAAGGGTTGATCTAATGCAAGGAAAACGGCATCTAAGCTACTTTCTGGCTCATCACCGCCACCTTTAGCTTTGAGATGGGCAACTTGCTCACGGAATAGAGCTGGATCGCTGGTAAAGGGTTCGCCGTCGAAGAGTAACACGCGCTGTTCTTCGTGGATTAAGCGATCGCGAAATTCAATCAATCCGACTCTAGCGCGAACTGATTGCGATTGAATCGTATCGGCAAACGAAGTAATCGCATCCCGCACCGCATCAATTTCACCCTGCATACTTCCCGTACAATCGAGTACGAACAGAATGTCTGCTTTGCGCTGGTTCTGAAGGACTTTTTGATAGAGCGCTTGGAACTGTGCTGGATCAACATAGTTCGGAGTTTGTCCGTTTGGAATCGTAGCATTGGGAGAAGCTGAAACCGCATCCGGCACTTGGGGTTTCGGCATTCGCGACTGTGGAATAATCGTTGGAGCGGGAGCCGCTTTAGCAACTTGATTTGGCACATCAATGATCGTTGAATTCGATCGCGGCTCTTGCTGTGATGGCGGTACATCAATAATCGTTGAATTCGATTCTTCTTGCTGAGATTGCACCATTCGCGATTGTGGCATCACCGTTTGTGGAATTGGGCTTTGCTGCACCGGATTCGAGTGGAGAGCCTTACCACAGTCAAGACAGAAATTAGCTGCATCTGGATTGGTCGCACCGCAATGAATACACGTTTTCATGACATTTCTTCCGAAGTTGAACAGTTAAGCGGGTGAATTGAAGCGAAGAAAAATTTCTCCAACTTTAATACGATCGTCATTTTGCACTTCCAGCGGTGGAGCATTGGGATTGAGCAGCATTCCGCGAAGCAGTGTCCCGTTTTTGCTCTGAAAATCATTGACAAAGTAGCGCCCATGCTGCCGAGTAAAGATGAGATGTTTACTGCTGATACTGAGATCGTTACCTGCAATGTCGGCGCGACCTAGAACGATCGATTCACCCGGTTCTAGTGTGACTAAAGTTCGAGCATTTCGATTCGTTCCGGATTCCACCGTTAACAGGGGATAGTTAAAGGAGATACCGCCCGTTTCTTTCACTTCCGGAATCGGCGGCACAGTTTTTCGACTCGGTTCTGCTGCTAGGACTCGAATCACGTCTTCCACTGATGCGAATCGATCGTCGGCGTTTGTCTTCACCATTCGAGCGAGAACAGCGGCGGCATTGTGGTAAAAGTCGCAGTGAAAATCACTCAACTCGATGCACTCCACGGGTTGTGGAAATTGCCCCAGGAATTTGACGAAATTCTCGAATCGATTAGCAACCCATCCTTGCTTCGCCCAAAAGGTGTAGCCCATTGCTAACTCGTACAAAATGTGTCCGAGCGCGTAAATGTCCACTCGCGCATCTGCAATCTTAGAGCCATAGATTAAAAGCTCTGGAGACATATAGGGTGGTGTCCCCATTACTTCACCCGTCATTGTTAATCCTTTGCCTTTGAACTTCGAGAGTCCAAAATCGATCAGCTTCACATAATGATCTTTGCCGACCAGAATGTTTTCCGGCTTGAGATCGCGGTGAATGATGTTACTACGATGAGCATCAGCAACTCCGATCAAGATTTGATCAAAAATGCGGCGTTTCTGTTCAGGTTTTAGCGTGTCTTCAGCCAGAACTTTATCGAGCGATCGCGCTTCAAACAGTTCAAACAAAATCAAAAAAGTGCTCGAATCCCATTCCCGAAGTCCAATCACCGGAACAATATGTTTTGAAGGAATCGAAACTTCTGCTTCTAATCGCACTCGTTCGACCAGCACCGTATTCGGTTTGATCGCCTGAATGATTTTCAGCACATACAGTTTCCCGGTCGCTGGATCGCGCACTTTCCAAACCGTACCAAAGCCACCGACCCCAAGCAAATCCAGCAATTCAACGTCAGCTACACCTGGGATCTGAATCGGAATAATGCCGCCTCGATAGTTTTGTAAAACACGATCGTGCATAAGCTTAGTTGTTAACAGGAACGATCGACACACGAGAAAGGTTATTGTTGTTGTCGCAGTTGACAGCGGTAAATTCCCCAGACGGAGCGCGTTGTACGAAGATGTTATCCGGGCTGTAAGTGGAAGTTGCTTGCTTTGTTTCTTCGTCGATCGGATTTGATCCGAGCAACCAAATTCCATTCGGAGAAACTTTGAGCTTCATCGCTTGCAAAACCACTCTAGGTTTGTTTGCTTGCTTATCAAAGAATTCGGTTCGCATCACTCCGGTTGCTCCTTTCATTCGCAGCACAGATTGATGTGATTCAATGCCGACTGCAAAATTTACCTTCCAATCACCATCAATGTAAGAATTCGGGCTGGGCGGTAAGAGTTGCTCGGTGACTCCACAACGCATAATCGTACTGGAGTCTTGATTTGCATTGCTGTTGGAGTTTTGATTTGTGTTGCCAGAATTCTGATTGGGTGTATTGCCAGAATTTTGATTTGGCGGATTCGATTCGCGTTGACTTTGCACTGAAGTTTTCTGATTGGCTTGCTGTTGATTCGTTTGAGTACTTCCACTCGTTAGCGGCACACCCGGAATCACATGAAATAACAATCGAGCAACAACCGCGATCGCGATCAGTTGCAGAATGATTTTCTGCGGCACAAAGCGCTCCGGATCATCATCTTCAATCACAAAGGTATGAGCAATCCGATCGTGCAACGCTTGTCGCTCTGGCATAAAAGCCGCCATCAGATAGCCCACCGCTCCAAGCAGCAGAGAAACAATCACCAAAATACCCGCCAGCACGAAGTAAGGGGAATCTGGATTGCCTGAATATCTTGCAAATAGCGCAATGACGATCGCAGCATAAAATATAACAATCCAGAGCGCTTTTCCTAAAAATCTGAGCGTCGCTTGCTGGAGTGAGACTTGCCCCCCTGAAGCATTACAGACACTAATTCCTAGCGCCATTTTGCCAAAGGTTCCTCGTGCTCTAGAGCTTTCCATGAGGCTGTAATAGCCCCACTGAATCACCGTGTACAGCGCGGCATAAGAGAGAAACTTTACTGCGAGTTCTGCTTGAGAAACACCGAAGAAAATGACAAATCCGACAAAAGTTTGAATCAATCCATCAATAAACAGTGCTAGAAATCGCTTTGGAATCCCAACATATTGAAGTTGACTAATCATCTCAAGATTTCCTTATCACGAAACAGTTGGTGATGCGATCGTGTAATGCCTGACGAGTTTCCGTAAAGCTTGCCATCAAAAATCCAAGCCCCAAGGTGACATAGGAAAAGATTTTGCACAGGTCGCGCACAAAGGCACGCTGTAACGTCAATCGCTTCCAATTTCTATCTGTAACCTGAATTCCCATCAATTGTTTGCCGAAAGTTGCCTGCATTCTGGAACTTTCTAGCACAGTCGTGTAGAGCAACCCCAGCGGAATATAAGTATAAAAAATTGCATTGAAATAGTTATCGGCGTTATCCGGTTGATAGCGATTCGCTGCCAGCACGATCGCGCTTGCGAGAACGAGCAATGTTCGATCGATTAGATCCGCGACCAATCGCAACCAGAATCCGGCATATTTGGGCGCGGTTGGAGATGCGATCGGAGTTGCGATGAAATCGCGGGCGGGGACAGGAATCGGGGCGGGAATGGGCGTTGGTGTAGAAGCAGGTTTCGGAATGACGATCGTGGGCGGAATCGGGGAGGGTGTCGGAATTCTCGGCGGGGGTGTGGGAATGCGTTGCGGTGTGGGAGTTCTCTGAGGCGAAAGGACTGTTTCTTGATTGGCAAATTGATGAGCATCCCACCAAGCCTGAACATCTTTCGGACGCTCATCGGGATTGAGCCGAATCGCACTGCTAATCAATCCTCGCCAAGGTTCTGCCACCTGCATCGAGTCCCAAAGCTCAGCACCATGATGGGCATAGCTCAGCAGTCGAGAAATCGACGAAGGCGGTAATGTCCCAGTTAAAAGCTCGTGCAGCATCATGCCCAGTTCAAACAAGTCACTTCTCGCATCGGTATGCTTGCCATCGATGACTTCTGGAGGGGCATATGCTTCTTTAAACGCTTGCGTGGTTCCGCCTCCTAAGCCTTGTCGAGAAGCTCCAAAATCGATTAAAACAACGCGCCCTTCCGAGGACATAATCGCGTTATCCGGTGCAATATCGAGGTGATAGACTCCCCGCTGATGGACGACCGTTAATGCACTCACTAACTGAGACATGATTTCGCGAATACGATCGACATTTAATCGCCGCTCAGGTTGTTCTTCGAGTTCATCTCTCAGCGTCCGTCCTTTGATTAATTCCATCACGAGATAAGCTGTATCCCGCTCCTGAAACGCATTGTAGACATCCACAACACCCGAATGCTTTAATTTTGCCAACAAGGTTCCTTCGCGCAAAAATCGCTGCAATCCTCGGTGATAAACATCATGCTTCGTGTGAGGAATCACTAAGCGCCCGGTTAGTCCTTCTCGGAAAGCGTGTTCCTGTGGGTAAAACTCTTTGATCGCGACCGATCGTTCGAGTCCGATATCAAAGGCTCTGTAAGTGATGCCAAATCCACCCCGACCGAGCGGATAATCGATGCGATAGGTATCGTGATGCAGCATTGTGCCTGCTTCTAGACAGTCGCGCAGCAGGGAAGGAAGATGAACACCACAATTGGTGCAGTGAACTGAATTGAGCGGTAATTTATCAAAACCGCAATTGAGGCATCTCATGAATGTTCACCTTGAATCGAGACAATGACATCGATCGCAGGTTTTTCGACCTGACGCAGGGGAGAATTGCCTTGAGGCGATTTGAGCTTCCACAACCGAATGCACCCTAAAGTTTTGCTCTTTGTGATGATCTGTTCGGGCGATTGTTGCAAAATTGCTTGTGGGTCGTCGGGTTCTGGTGTGTTCGATCGACAATTTTTGTCGAAAGCTTTGAGCTTCGGAGCGTGCCACTGAACAAATTGCTGGGTGTCGGGATCTTTTGTGGTCAAGGTCGAACCATCTGCGGAAAGCGATTCAAACTCGTGAAACGGCGATCGCGGAATTGGGGTTTGAGCGGGTTGCTGTGGAGTCACTTGCTTAACAGTGGGTTGAGTCAGGAGCGGATCGCTCTGAGCTTGAATCCAGGTCAGGAGTTGGAAGCCGATGAAAATCGCTGCGATCGCGCCTGCAAGACAAACAGCGGTGATTAAGAAAAGTCCGCGCCGTGAGAGGGTTCGTTTCCGCCGATTGCGAGGCGGTGATTGAACTTGAGTGGTCAGCGAAGATTGAATGAGAGTTGGCTGCGATCGTACTGAAGTTGCAGCAGGAAGTTTTCGGATAGAAGTCGCTTGAGAGGGCACTTTGTAGCGCCATAAAATCACAGTTTGATTGTCTGTTTCTCCTTCATTTCTCGCCGCTTGGATTAACTGTTCCGCTTGTTCGGGTAAGTCGATCGGTTTACTTAAGATTGTTTTCAATTGCTCTCGACTGAGTGAGCCGCTGATTCCATCTGAGCAGAGTAGCAATAAATCACCGGGTTCTAAAGTTCTCTCGTAAACAGGATCAGGTTGCGGTAAGGTTTTGCACCCCAGAAAAAACTCTAGCTGTCCGCGTCGTTCGTGGTAGCGTGCCATTTCTTCGGAGATTAAATTTGCTTGAGCTAAGATACCGGGAACCGAATGATCCTGTGTGACGCGAACTAGCTCCCCGGTCTTTTGGCTCCAGTGAAATAAAGGACTATCTCCTAAATTTGCGGCGATCGCTTTGTTGTTCCAGATCAGCGCAATCACGATCGTTGATCCAGCCCGATCCCAACCGTTAACGCTGACCATGCGTTGAACTAGCTCGTTTGCACTCTCGATCGCATCGAGTAGCACTTGTTTTAAATAATCGATCGAGTCAGCTTGTGCAGCAACTTGATCAACTGTTTTCTTTAGAAAATCTTCTACTTTCAGAACTGCTTGACGACTGACATCTTCGCCATGTTCGTGTCCGCCCATTCCATCAGCAATGACAAAAACTGGGATCTGAACGCCCTGATCTTCGAGCAAGAAGCTGTTATGACAGTCTTCATTGTTCTCTCGCTGATTCGTTTCGCTCCGAGCGAAATAGTTAAGACTCTTCATACGCTGACTTTGGGAATTCAACATGAGATGTCAGTGCAAACAACAACAGCGCTGAATCGTAGATACAACGCTCAGGTACAGGACTGAATTCGGGCGGTAGAGCGCACAGAAGAGAGTTAGACCAGGCAATATTCAAACTTTACCAGCTAATCCATGGAATCTTCTGAATTAAAAATCATCTAATGTTAAGTTTTCTGCATTTGTCAATTCAAGATGCAAACCCCATTTAATTAAATAATGTGATTCAGTCGATCGCGCTCTACAAGCTCACCGATAGAATAACGAACAAAGAGAAACGCATCTTGTCCGGAATCTGCAATTTAAATTTGGAATTCACTCGCACGATTAGATTTAGAAATTATTACGATCGATCACAATGAAAGAGTTGGTGCTTACTTGGAATGGCGGTTCTCAATCCCGCGTCATTCGATCGAATCAGCCTGGAATTCTCTCAAATCGCTTCCGCATCGGTCGCGATCCGCTCACTTGTGATCTCGTTTTACCTTCTGTCACTCAAGCAAATTTAACTGTTTCTAAGCTTCACGTTGAAATTTCTTTTGATTCGGATCAGTTTTATTTGCATAATCTCAAAGGTGCAAGCAATCCTCCAAAGCTGTATGGTCAGAAAGTATATGATGCACCTGTTGTGATGGATAAAAACGGTGTATTACAGCTAGGAAAATGTGAGATTGCGATCGCGATCGTCGTTCCGAAAGTCGTTACCGTTCCACCCACGAATCCGGCTGAATCGTCGAAGCCCGATTCCGTCAAGCCGCTCATGTGTCCGCACTGTGCAACAGGATACACCTATGAAGAATCCGCACAGTTAAACGGTCGCTGTCCTAAAGATGGATTCTTTTTACACGGAGCTTCTGTCTATATTCCCCACAATCGTTAGCTATGCCAGTTACTGTTACGCTGTTTTGGAGTGACCCGGTTACAGAAGCCGAACAAGAAATCGTGGCGATTACTCCGATCGCGATGGGTCGCAGTCCAGATGCAATCAATGCTCAAGGCATTCCAGACCGTCAGCACGTCATTCTCAATAGCTTACAAGTGTCGCGCTTTCATGCCCTGATTGAATGGAAAGATCGTGAATTAATTGTCAGCGATCAGAGCAGCAGTAACGGAATTTTAGTCAATGGTAGACCTTGCCAAAGTTCGACGCTGGTCGATGGCGATGTTTTGCAAGTGGGACCGTTTCAGATTTCAGTACTGCGGACTCAGTTTCCATCACGAGTTACAACTGTTTCCCGTCCGCCTAGCATTCCATCACGATCGAGCTTTCCTCCTGCCTGGTTTACGGATGCCGAGCAGATTTCAATGGCAGATTTAGCTCACGGTGCTTCGCTCAGCAGAGCTGTACGCAAAGAAGTCGAACAGCTGGATTTTGCTGCGATCGGGGGTGGATTAGGAAGCTATATCTGGGCTGACTTACTGCGACTTTCTGGAATTCGTGCCGATCGAATTCGAGTGCTTGGAAAAGTGCAGTTTGATCAATCTGGTAACATTCGTCCCGATGCCGATCAAAAACCGTACTGGAACTATAAGCAACTGTGCGAATTTTCTCAGATTCCTCCCCATGAAAGACTCCGATCGAACTCTGATTCTTGCCCTGACAATATCTGGGGATTTCCGAGCTATGCCCTGCGAGAAGCTTGGACAGACTTTGGAAAAGGTGATATCGGTCATGCACTCAAATTGATGTGGCAAGTGTTCTCAGAGCCGACTGGAATCGAAACCTACACACCGCGATCGGGCAGAGTCTTCGATTCCATCGATCGAGAAATTCGCCGCATCGGATGGCATCAGATGTTTCGCTACGGAGATGTGCGGGCAATTCGGAAAACGAATGACGATCGCTATGTGATTGCTTATTCTCGCAGTAGTGCAAGAGGGTCAGACTATCGCTATCTAGTCGCTCGGCATGTTCAGATTGCGATCGGTTATCCAGCGTTGCGCTATTTGCCCTTAGTCACGGCGTATCGGGAGAAAACGAAAGAATCATTTCACGATCGCTTAGTCGTGAATGCCTACGAAGATCACCAACACATTTATGAACAGCTTAAACACCGAGGCGGCGGCGTTGTCATCCTACAAGGTCGCGGAATTGTTGCTTCTCGGATCATTCAGCGCATCTATGAAATGCGACAACAAGGTTGCAAAATTCAGATTGTTCACATGCTGCGATCGCCCGTTCCGCAAGGTCATCGCTACGAAACTTCTCAGCGAGTGGTAAAAAATCATCAGGAGCTTCAACCGTTTAATTGGCCCAAAGCTTGCTGGGGTGGAGAGCTAAGAGAAAAGCTAGAAAATGCAACACCGGAAGAACGCAAGCGATTGTTAAGTGATTGGGGTGGAACAACGACCGCCGATCGACGAGATTGGCAAGAAATTATCGATCAAGGGATTCGATCGGGTTGGTACCGCATTCTATTTGGTGAAATCAAAGACCTACAGCGAGAAGGGGAACGCTTGCGGATTGACATTATAGAGAAATCCGAAGGGCGCATGAGCAATGAGCAAATGATCAAAGTAGACTTTTTGATTGATGCAACTGGACTGACGAATGAAATTCAGTTCAGCCCGCTGCTCAAAGATTTAGTGCTGCGCTACAAGCTCGATCTCAATCCAACACAAAGACTATCGGTGAGCAATGGCTTTGAAATGAATGGAATGAGAAATGGAACGGGTCGAATGTACGCAGCGGGAGCAATGACATTGGGCGGTCCGTATGCGGCAGTTGATAGTTTTTTAGGGCTTCAGTATGCCGCGATCGCTGCGGTGGATGACCTTCTATCCGCAAATGTGTCTGGGGTGCAATCGTTGAATGGAATGCGATCGTTTGATCAATGGTTGCGATGGATTCACGATCGAGAACCTTAGAGGATTATTGGAAACGTGTTGTTTTTTGCAGGGTCTGATCCGAGATCCGGTATGATCTTGACCGCTCCTGATCTTGCTTTTCTTTATGTTGTCGCTTCTTTCCAGTTTGATTTTGTCACAAGCTACTCCCACTCCCCAACCCCAAACGATCGTCGAATCCCAAGAAATGCGATCGCTCCCCGGTGAACTCGATTCTGTCCTCGTCTTTAACAGCAATAGCCCCGAAGTCGTACAAAAAGAAGGCATTTTGCTCTCAACCTTTTCCCCCGCTGGAAAGCAAGTTCCTTCAGCTCATCTCAATCAAGTTTTTTCAGGACGCTTTGACATTTTCGCGCACCATATCGCCAAAGCACTGACCCCGACTGATTTGAGAACGCTGTATCTCGGAGTGATTGCAAACAATCCTGGCAAAGAACCGATCACGATCGACATTCTGCAAGCGGCAAGCTATCTTAGCCAACCCGATGCCCCGTTTATTCCGTTGCCGTCGTCGATCGGAAACGATGATGGGAAAAATTTCTCAGGTCCTGGAAGTCGGGCAGTAGGCGACGTGCTGCGGGGATTGCGGCAAGATATCTTTCCGGCTCAGATCGTGATCCCGCCTGGAGAAAGCCGGATGTTGCTCAATTTGCCGATTCCGGTGAAGACACTCACGCCGCCCTTAAATGGTCGATCGACGTTGATGAGACTTCGGAGCACAGGAGCAGTTTATCTCGCCAGTTTGGGAATGTTCGCGAAGCAAAATCCAGATGGACAAGAGCGCGAACCCAATTTGCAAGAATGGGAAACGTTATTGAACACAGCAGATGTTTCAGGACCGCGAGACAAAACACCAACCCCGATCGAGCAAACTCAGGGAACGCTGATCTACAGTCGGGTTGCAGGTGTAGCGGTTGGCTCTCAGTGGAACGGCAGAATCGTGGAGCAAGGTCGCGATTTTCTCTCAGTTCCTGACCCTGGAAAAGGCTTCTCTTACGGTTTAGCAACTTTGCATCGCGGCACATTAGGCACGAATCAAAACCAAAGCGCGAAGTTGATTCGACGTTATCCAGACACGGCTTATCAAGCACACGGAAACTATGCGATTCAGTACAGTTTAACGATGCCGCTAGAAAATACGAGCGATCAGCCTCGAACGGTTGTGGTCACCGTTGAAACACCGCTGAAACGAGAAGACACAGAACAAGGATTGCGCTTTTTACAGCCGCCGGGACCGCAAATGAACTTTAGAGGAACGATTCGCCTGCGGTATAACGACGATCGAGGTTTACCGCAGACGAGCTATTTCCATCTCGTTCAGCGACGTGGACAACAAGGCGATCCGCTGATCACGTTGCAGATGAAGCCTCAAGAACGGCGCTTCGTTCAGTTCGATTTTCTCTATCCGCCTGATGCGACACCGCCGCAGGTTTTGACGGTGAAAACTTTGCAGCCATAATGCGATCGAGTTGAGAAATTACTCTGTTTCTAAAAACCTTGTAAGGCTTAGACGGGAAGCTTCTTCTGATTGAAGAGATGCTGAAGTTTCCCGTTTTTTGTCTTTAGAAGCGTATGATAGATGAAACTGTCCGCTTTAACTTGCGCTTATGACAGATTTACTCTTATTTGCATCGATCGGACTGATGACGGCTCTTGTGTTCGTGGTGAAGCAGTTTCGACAAGAGCAATCCCAGCACGTCATTGTTCAACAGCGGCTCAAAGAATCGAGAGATGCCGAACAAGCATCTGAAACGATGATTCAACAATTAGAGCAAGAAAATTATCGGCTGAACCAAGATAGAGAGCTTCTAAAACAGCAGTCTGAAAAACTATACAAGGATATCGAAAAAGAAATTGAGCAAGAAACAAAAGAACTAAAAGAACGCATTCGACAGCTAGAAGAATTAAATTACCAGTTAAGTCAGGAAAATCAGGAATTAAAGATTGTTAAACCTGTAGAAACTAAATCAATTCCAGAACAGGATGGATTGATTATTTTAAGAGCATCCGAGCGCGATTTTTATCCGAACGAACGCAGCGAAATTTTGCTTGATGTGCTGAAAGATTCGCTGAGAAACGTCCGTGAAAATAGTCGAAGGCAGCATATTATTGCTGACATTGTTTCTAATAACTCGTTTGAGTCGAAGCGGGAAAAGATTAAAGCAGAGCTTCAGGAGCTATTTCGAGATTATCGAGATATGAGCCGTAGTACACGGAAAGCATTAGAGCGAATGGGGTTTGAAATCGTTTCTGAAAATAATCACTACAAACTTATTTTTCAGAAGGATAATCGCTACATGGTCGCTTTTGCAAAAACAACCAGTGATTGGCGGGCTGGGAGAAACATCGTCGGGCACATTTCTAATCTTTTGTTGTAGTTGGGTGTTCTGTGAAACAGTTCAAAGGGCATTTGGTAAGTCTCTTTGCTTCGTTGTTGACTCGCCCCGGAATGGAATTCGGGGCTAACAGTGCGAAGTCCCTTTAGGACTAGACTTCCTGCACGAATGATTGTGCCTTAGCGAATGGAATTCGCAGCTATACAGACAAAGTGTGCCTTCGCACACTAAAAGCCATTTTTGAGGTCAGTCCGCCTTCGCGGACTTTGTTTGTATAGCCCCGAATTCCATTCGGCGGGCATTCATGCAGGAGACAACATGATCGCGATCGCGTTCACACCCACGGATGAAAATCTATTTTCAAAGCAGGTCTACTGAAAACCTCGATTTTACAGGTCTTTAGCCCCCTTTAGTGGGCTTCGCACGATTAGCCCCGAATTCTATTCCGGGGCGAGACAGCATCGAAGCGAAGAGACTTTTCACACTCTTCGACAGGCTCTTACACCTCAACCGGAACTTTACTCCCTGACACTCCCGTTTCTCGATTCAGAGCCGCCTGCACAAACCCTCTGAACAACGGATGCGGACTGCTCGGACGAGACTGAAACTCTGGGTGAAACTGGGTCGCAATAAAGAACGGATGCCCTGGAAGCTCAATAATCTCAACCAACCGACCATCTGGAGAAGTTCCACTCACCACATATCCAGACTCTAAAAATAGATTGCGGTAAGCATTGTTAAATTCATACCGATGGCGATGACGTTCGTAGATCACTTCCTCACCGTATAGTGATAACGTCAGCGTGTTCGGAGTCAATCGGCAAGGATACAAACCGAGCCGCATTGTGCCCCCCAAATCCACGACATCATGCTGTTCGGGCAGCAGATTGATCACCGCGTTCTTCGCATCAGGAACAAACTCCGCACTATGAGCACCGTCAAGATGAGCCACATTTCGCGCCCATTCAATCACTGAGCATTGCATTCCTAAACATAGTCCCAAAAATGGAATCTTGTGAGTTCTGGCATATTCGATCGCATTAATCTTCCCATCGACCCCCCGAATTCCAAATCCGCCCGGAACGACGATTCCATCCACATTCGCTAGATAGTGTTCGGCTCCTTTCTCTTCGATTTCCTCGGAGTTAATCCAGCGCAAATTCAACGCACTTCCAGTCGCGATCGCAGCATGTTTCAGCGCCTCCACAACGGATAGATACGCATCAGAAAGACGCACGTATTTTCCAACGATCGCGATTTCAAGCTCTTGAGACGGTTGATAGAGGCGATCGACTAAAGTTTGCCACTGAGACAGATTCGGTTCGCGTTGATCGAGTTGCAGAAGTTCGATCGCTTGAGTGGCTAGTCCTTCTTTTTCCAGTCGGAGCGGCACTTCATAGATACTTCCGGCATCTTGGCACGTAATCACACATTCCGCCGCAACATCGCAGAATTCGGACATTTTCTCTTTCATGCCCGGAGGCAAAGGACGATCGGAGCGACAGACGAGAATATCGGGTTGAATCCCAATCGATCGGAGTTCTTTCACCGAATGTTGCGTGGGCTTTGTCTTCATTTCGCCTGCTGCCGGAATCCAAGGGATCAGCGTCACGTGCATGTAGAGAACGTTTTGCCGTCCAACTTCTTTACGAAACTGGCGAATCGCTTCGAGAAATGGCAGAGATTCAATATCCCCGACTGTTCCACCAATTTCAGTAATAACAACATCAGGATTGGTATTCTGAGCAACTCGTAGAATCCGTTCTTTGATTTCATTCGTAATATGCGGAATTACCTGAACTGTTCCACCGTTGTAATCTCCGCGCCGCTCTTTATTAATCACGGCTTGATAAATCGACCCCGTTGTCACACTGTTTAATCGTGACATCGAGGTATCCGTGAACCGCTCATAGTGACCTAAATCGAGATCCGTTTCTGCTCCATCTTCGGTGACGAACACTTCGCCATGTTGGAACGGACTCATCGTACCCGGATCAACATTAATGTAGGGATCAAGCTTGAGAATCGACACTGAGTAATCTCGTGACTTGAGCAATCGTCCGAGACTCGCGGCTACAATCCCTTTCCCAATGCTAGAAACAACGCCACCCGTAACGAACACAAATTTAGTCATATCCCCCGTGCCGACCTCTGCCAAAACTTTATCCGGTCTATTCTGCCACAGTTGAGCAAGAGTAAGGGTGGAATATTCGGAGTTTCTCAAGGAATCGATCGCAACTGTTGGCAGATTTTGCGCGTCAACGAAGGCGGTATGTGATACCGTATCCCTTATTTCGATTGCGGCGATGAAGCGATTCCTGAGTGCATTAATTTTGGCGGTGTTGACGACTGGATTGATTGTGACGACAGCCTGGTCGAAACCGTCTTTGGGTGTGGTTTATCCGCCTGCTGAACATGAGACGATCGCAAAACAAATCTTCTTTATCGGTTCGGCTCCTCCCACAGGTGAAGTGACGGTCAATGGTAAGCCGATTCAACGAAGTCCGGGCGGTCATTTTGCTCCCAGTTTCCCGCTTCAGTTGGGCGAGAATGTCTTTTCAATTCGCTATCAGGAGCAAGAACTTAAAATTAAAGTCACTCGGAATTCTGCTGAGCTACCTGATCCGGTCGGAATGAATTTTGGCAAAGATTCGCTCACACCCACAACTGATTTAGCTCAATTACCAGGAGAGCCGATTTGTTTAAGCGCGATCGCGCCTCCGAACAGTATGGTGAATGTCCGAATCGCCGGACAAGTTTTACCGCTAATGCCGCAAACTCCGATCGCGAATTTGCCCGCGAATTCTGGTGTGCTAACCGGACTCGTTGAGCCGACGGAACCGCGATCGACTCAATATGCGACGTGCATTAAACCGCAATCGATCGGGGAGTTGGGCAAGGTCACTTATCTTTTAGGCAGTACCAGTCAGGAGGCTCCAGGAAAGCTTGTGATTCTTGATCCCGCACGATTAGAAGTGGCAGAAGTCACCGCAGACCCAGGAACCGCTAGAACGGGAGCGAGTACGAATTTCTCGCGCCTGACTCCGCTACCGAAAGGAACCAGAGCAACAATTACTGCACGAGAAGGCGATTGGGTAGGGCTGGATTATGGTGGATGGATTCGATCAAGCGAAGTCAAAATCGTTCCCGGAGCCACTCCAGTTCAATCAATTATTCGCGGCATTACCTCACGTCGATCAGAAGATTGGACAGAAGTGTTATTCCCGCTCCAAACGCCAGTGCCAACCACAGTGCAACAGGATCAAAATCAGTTTATTCTCACGCTCTACAATACAACTGCACAAACTGATACGATTCGATTAAGCGATGATCCGGTAATTTCTAGATTAGATTGGGAGCAAGTCGAACCTGGAAAGCTCGAATATCGCTTTAATCTAAAATCGAATCAACAGTGGGGATACAAACTGAGATACGAAGGCACAACACTTGTTCTATCACTAAAACATCCACCGCAAGTAAAATCAAAATCATTGTCAGGAATCAAAATTCTGATTGATCCGGGACATGGTGGACCTGAAGATCTAGGATCAAGAGGTGGAACCGGATATCCAGAAAAAGAAGTAGCGCTGATTACCAGTAAAAATCTGCGCGATGAATTGGTGAAACGGGGCGCAACGGTCGTGATGACTCGTGAAGCGGATATCGATTTAGATTTAGCAGCGCGAGTGAAGCAGATCAATGAAACGGAACCTGCGATCGCGCTTTCTGTTCACTACAATGCCCTTCCAGATGATGGCGACGCGATGAATACAAAAGGCATTGCCACATTTTGGTATCAAACTCAGGCGCATGATCTCGCGCTATTTTTGCATAACTACTTAGTGAAGAAACTCGATCGACCTTCCTATGGCGTGTACTGGAATAATCTAGCGATGACTCGTCCAACGACGACTCCATCCGTGTTGTTAGAGTTGGGCTTTATGATCAACCCGACTGAATTCGAGTGGATTACGAACCCGCAGGAGCAGAAAAAACTTGCGATCGCGCTTGCCGATGGTGTCACGGAGTGGTTTTCACAAGCTCGATAAAGCTTTTGTAAATCTTAACGTCAAACCACTGACCGCAGAAATTCGGATGCTAATTTAGATGGAAATGTGTTATTCGAGACAGGGCTAAGGTCAGATTGTGAGTAAGCAGATAAGTCTACTTTTAGCGGTTTTGGTGTGTTTGCCTCTGGGCTTAATCGCGGCTAAAAAGCTTCAGGCTCGTACTCCTGGTGTGGTTTCAGGCTGTCCAGAGTGGGCATTCACTCAGACTGCAAATCCCGCCAACGTGATTCATCCAGAGAAGATCGTGGTTGAACCGTGGCAGGGAAGACATAACGTTTTTGCGACCTTCAAAGTGCCAGAAGGATATGAAGCGAGTGAAGTGGTGGTTGTCACCGTTCAAGGATCGCATTCTTACTGTGGGATCGTGATGCCACACTCACCATCGGGAATGACGATCGATCAACGGGTCTTTGGCTGGTTCAGAACTCGTACGGCACTCTGGTTGTTGACTAGAGGACAATTGAGCCAGCTAGAGAAGCCTGAAAACTGGAAATTGGCAATTTTCAAGCCTTCTGAACGTGTTAAGCATCATAGACCTGATATGCTTTGATGTGTGTTTGGTGATTTTTCGCGCTTTGTTGGCAGTTCGCCCCGGCATGAAATTTGGGGTTAAGAGGGTATTTGGCAAGTATAAAGAGTCTCTTCGCTCTCGTTTGACTCCCGCCCTGAAATGAATTTCGGGCTAATCGTGGAAAGTCTACTGAAGTAGACTCAGAGTGATTTTCAAGTTCTTAGTCCATTTCTAATGGACTTGCGCCGATTAGCCCGAAATTCATTTCAGGGCGGGACGTTGCAAGGAACGACAACTTTTCAAACACCTCTAATACCAAATCAATTCCACTGAGAAACGATTGATCGCATTGTCCCAAACGGAACTTGAGCAAAATACTGACGATAAAACTGTTCCTCTCGCACCGCTGTCAAAAATTGCTCAATTGCTCGATTGGATTGTTCTGGATTGCCATGACTTATAGAAACACTAAAGCAATGATTCTCATAACTTACATGAAATCCAAATTGCTCCAGAGCTTGAATTCCGGCTTTGAGCGCAACATCGCCGATTTGTAAGCGATCGTATAATTGCTGCCGCGTCGCAGTTTTTCTAGTACGGCTGAGATATTTCGCAATTCCGACCAGAGTTTGCCAGATTTCAACGGGTGGCATGATCGTTGGGGGCGGATAAGCGATCGCTAAAGGTAATTGCTGGCTGATTGCTCTTCTAAACCAGGTTTGAAACTCGATCCAGCTTGCGGGAGCTGTTTTAAGTTCGATTGCGCTTTCTTCAGTTCGATGGCTTCTCCAATCAAGTAACCATTGGGTACTCGCCGTCACATTCACATCATCGCAAGCCCGAACCCCTACTAATCGAACTTCGTACCGTTTGTGATAGGTATTGTTTTCCAGTTCAACAATGGCATCACAGCGCCCAGTAGGAAGCTCATAAGCGTAGTGTCCCCACCACACGCCAGGAAACCCTTTCTCAACGGTTTCATCCCAAAGCATAAACGGAGTGCGAATGTATTCTACTTTGCGTCCTCGTAAGTCTTGAAGCTTAGTGTTTCGACCTGCATTAAACCAGCAATTTTTAATCAACAACTTCGGAATCGGGTTTCCCATTCCACAAGGTTCAATCAATCGTAGTTCTTTGTAGAGTTCAAGATTGAGTTCGCTAACCGTGACACAGAGATCCGCTTGAATTGTCGGTGTGGGTGGATCGCTTTGCTGTAAGAGGCGTTGATTGATCGCTTGGGCGAACAGTGGAAGATTGTCGATCGCTAAACTCAATCCCGCTGCAAACGGATGCCCACCAAATCGATGCAAGAGATGTTCCTGATCTTTGACTAACTGATAGAGATCGATTTGATTCGTCGATCGAGCGGAACCTTTCGCATACTCTTCGTCGATCGTGAGGAGAATGGTCGGCTTGCCATATTCCTGAGCAATCTGACCTGCTACTAATCCTAAGACACCCCCGCTCCATTGCTCATCCCACAGAACAATGACACCTGTTGTTGAAAGATCAATCTGAGCTAATTTTGCTTTCGCTTGCTGTAACACATCTTTCTGCAATGCTTTTCGACGAGCGTTGGCGAGTTCGGTTTCTTCTGCAAGTTCTCGACAGCGTTCTACATCAAGACTCGTCAGCAGTTCTACACAGAAATGTGCATCTCCTTGAATTCGGCTCACTGCATTGATTCGAGGACCCAAACCGAAAGAAATATCAGTCGGTCGATCGCCTGATCGCTTACACAGTTCTAACAATCTAGTGATTCCCGGACGAGTCGCTTCTTTAGTGGATTGCTTTTGTAATTGTTCAATGCCTTTCTGAGCAAGATAGCGACAATCGCCTTTTAGTTCGACTAAATCAGCAATTAAACCAATTGCAACTAAATCGAGTAGGTTATCGATCGACTTTTCAGGAATGTCCGGTAATGCTTCGTACAATGCTTCGACGAGCTTATAAGCGACTGCAACCCCAGACAGTGAAGCGAAAGGATGATCTTTTGCAAGGGTTCGGGGATTGACGATCGCAATGACAGGCGGACGCATTTGAGGCAGGGTATGATGATCAGTCACAATCACATCAATTCCTAAACTCTGAGCATACTGAATTTCCTCTAAATTTGTGCTGCCTGTGTCACAAGTAACTATCACTTGAACGTGTTTGAGTTGATCAATTCCAGTTTTAGACAGTCCGTGTGATTCAGTGAACCGATTTGGAATGTAGTAGAACAGCTTTTCATGTTGCGGAAAGAACTGTCCTAAACCATCCCACAGAACAGCCGTTGAAGTCACTCCATCCGCATCAAAATCACCCCAAATTGCGATCGCTTCCTGTCGCTCGATCGCTTGCACGATTCGCTGTACCGCCCACTGCATCTCCTGACCAAATTCGCTTGCACTCGTTGGCTGATAGTTCGCAGCGAATAGATATCCTGCCAACTGTTCCACATCGCGAATTCCGCGCTGCCACAACAATCGCGGCAAATATCGCCCTTCAGTGCCCGGAGCCTGTTGTTTGACCGCTTGCACAAACGCTTCCGGGACATCAGAATCAGCATAAATTTGCCACTGTGGAATCGGATCAGGCATATCTACAACACAACTAGAGATACATAAATACTACAGGAAAATTCATCGGTGATTTGTTACGAAAAATCTTTATTCCGCTGGAAAATCTCATTTGTGGCGGTACGATTTTCCCATGATTGTTCTAGACTTATGACTCCAACGCTTTTAGGTCGATGGCAGACCCGAATTGTATTACTGTTCACGGTTGGTTTTCTGGTCACGATTCCATTTTCGATCGGGATTCTCGGAGAACCATCGAGCAACTATATTGGCATTCTGGTGTGGATTGCAATTTTTGGCATTGGTTGGGACATGTTGTACGATCGCTTACAGAAATTCCGCTGGGATCGGGATTGGCCCGCAACGTTCCAACTATTAGCAGGCATTTGGGAAGGGATTTTTATTCTACTCGTGCTGAACGGGCTTGGAATTGAGCTACCAGGGATTGAAGCACTTCCCATCAACTTTACAACGTTCTTGTTTCACTACAGTACCGTTTGGCTCACCGTGTTTATCGCGTCTCAAAGTCTGATGCGCGTGTTCTTTCCTCGGTGGCGATTTCGTGGAGGTAAATGGCTTTAAATGCACAGTATCTTGACTATTCCTGGTTTACCGCTGACTGATCCGGTTTACGTGTTTACGTTGATTCTGGGTTTGATTTGGATAGCAATGAAGCTGTCGTCTCAGTTACGACTGCCGATGATTGTTTTGCTGATTGCATTTGGCGCGATCGCAGGAACAAATGGAACAAATCTAATCGCCCGTGATGCTCAACTGATTCTGCTAGAGCGGATCGGATTGCTCTACATTATGCTACTTGCTGGATTAGGACTGAATCTGGATCTGCTTCAGCGATCGAGCAAAAAAGTTTTATCATTCGGATTGCTAACTTTCGGCGTTCCGTTCACGATCGGATTCATCACTGGACAGTTATTGACTCACAATCTCATCGTATCGCTGCTCCTCGGAATTCTTTACTCGCCGCACACCTTGATGGCGTATCCGATCGTGGTTTCGCTCGGTATTGTGCAACAAGAAGCGATCGCGGTTGCGGTCGGTGGCTCAGTGGTCACAACCGTTTTGACGCTCAGTGGATTTGCTATCTTGAAAGCAATTCATGCGGGCGGCATCGGACTCGATCTTGGGATTAAATTGCTGATTGTTTTCCCGATCGTCGTTTTCGGGTGTTTCAAACTGTTACCTGCTTTAGGACGGAAGTTTCTCAAGGATGAAGACCAATCGATCGAAGCTTTTATTTTTGTGTTAGCAGCCATGTTTCTGACCGCAACGTTGACGCATACGATTGGGATTGATGCGATCGTGGGTGCATTTCTTGCGGGTCTTGCCTTGAGTCGGTCTGTTTCCAAAGCATTAATGCAGCGACTTGAATTTGTTGGAAATGGTTTGTTTATTCCAGCATTTGCGCTTTCAGTAGGAGTCTTGTCTGATCCCAAAATCTTTGTTCGACATCCAGAAAATCTAGGAATTGCAGCCGTAGTGATTGTGGGTGCAGTCGGAGCAAAATATCTCGCTGCCTGGATTACAGGAGAAAGGTTTCACTATCCGAAAGCAGAAGTCATGACGATGTTTGGATTAACCATGTCGCGATCGGCATTAGTGCTAGTGATTGCTCTGTTCGGACGGAATGCGGGCTTACTCAACGACGGAATCTTTAATGCGATCGTGGCTTATATTGCGGTGACTTGTTTAATCGGTCCGGTCATCACCACGATTTCAGGCAGAGCGATTAATCCAAGTCGTTGGGCAGAGACTAGTTAGTTGCTCGACTTTCCGCCGTTGTAATAGATGCGTGACAAGAACAAGCACGATAGAAGAAAGCACAATCGAGTCATCTTCTACCACTTTTTTAGCAATCCATGATAAAAAAGGGTTCCAGCGAGTGGAACCCTTTAAATTTCATCACCCTAAAAATCTAACGGATCTTGCTATCCTCGATTTCGATTTGGGTTGGCGGTAAATTCGGTGCATTTTCAGCATTCGACGATGATTTCGACGATCGCGCTTCTCCTGCTTCTCTCACCATATCCGTCGCCTGCTTCAGCAAATCTTTCAGCAATCGTCGAACTTGCCGTTCCCGCTGCGCCAAGGCGACCCCAGCTTCCCCAATCTTCTGATCAAGTTCTGCCATCTTCTGATCGGCTTGCTCTTTCGTCGCTTCTGCTTGAGGACGCGCCTGGTCGTACCATTCTTTCGCCTCGTTCAAATGTGCCTGAGCACGATCGTGATAATCTTCACTCCGCGCTGCCAGATTCGCCTTCAGAATCGCCAATTGCGCCTGAACTTGGGCATACCGTTTCTTTAACAAAGATGCCTCCTCACTGTTGCGAATCGATTCGATCGTGTGTTCAATCTGTTCGCGCACTTCAGCCGACATCCCTCGTGCCGCATCCTTTAAGCCGTCCATACCCGCTTCGACTTCTTGTTCAAGCTCGTCTTCTTGTTCGGCTAATTGCGCCTGAAGTCGTTTCACTTCTGCTTCAGTTTCGGCAATTCGTTGCTGACGAGCGTGGCTGATTCCCTCGATCACGCCTTCCACCGAGGCAGTGAGTTCTTCTTTCGCATGCGTTCCACCTTCTTGCAGGCTGGTGGCGGCAGTCGAAAAGGCATCTCTCACCAGCGATCGCACATCTCCGGTTCCGGCTTTCAGTTCTGACGTGATTTGGACGATCGCGTTTCTCATAATGTCACGAATGCGATCGGCTCTCAGTTGTCCGACTTCTTTGGCTTGTTTGAGGTCGGTTGAAATCTTTTCCTTGACAGAATTAGCCATAAGAATCCTCTAAATAAAATCATATCAAATCTCTTTCTTCAGCTTGGCGCAGCCCTAAAGAATCATCCTCTTTCTTAAGGTCAATAAAAAAGCTCCTGACATGACATCAGGAGCCGATTTGTTAGATCAGAAAGCGAGGTTTAGAGTGTGAATTCAAGAAATTAGAATCGCAGACCAACACCACCGACTAAACTGACCGAACCTGCACCACCTTCATAAGCGTTGATGCCATATTTTGCATCGCTATAAACAACAACGCCACGAGCAACTTCTGATTCAACACCTGCCGAAATCACAGCAGCATCTTTGTTGCCCAATTGAGAAGTGCGACCATCATTTTGCACGAAACCGTAACCTGCTCCAACGTAAACGTTCGTTTTGTTTGCAACAGGAATGTCGTAGGTTAATGAAGGAATGACCACGCTATTATCGCCATCAAACAAGACAGAACCGCGAACAGAAACAGGGGCATTCGGAACTGCAAAACGACCTTGAATGTTTCCACCAAATTTCGATTCGTCGTTGCCGCGTCCACCTTGGGTCACGCTACCACCAACCCCAGCACCAACGTAGCTTCCATCGAAGCGAACGGCTTGAGCAGAAGCTGAGCCAGCAAAGAACAGAGGCGATACTACGAGAGCGGAAACAGCGGAAAGGGTTGCAACCGATTTGAGAGAGAGTTTCATAATGTGTCCTTGAGTAGCAAAGGGTTGAACTTGGTGTTTTCTTACTTTCAATGTCGTAAGAATGGTTTGACTTGTTCCCAGAATTTCAGAAGTTTTTCGACTCAATTGAAGGGTTATATGTCTTAAGAAATAGCTTCGGTTTGATCAGTCAAAAACGCTGAATTATTTCTGGAGAAGTCTTGAGAAATCAGCGACAAACGGTATTGATTTCTCATATCTACAGGTATATCGTGTGAGGTTTTAACCTAACCAGAATGATGGTCTGTTTTACAAGTGTCACATGTTAGGGAGTGACAATTTTTCTCTACTTTCAAATAACGAAAAAATAGAGGCATTCTTTGCAGTTTATCTGAAGAAAATGCCTCTAAATTGATTGTGTTTAGGCGTGAAATTCCGGTTTCCCGTACGATTAGATTGAGAAGTTTCTAACTCCAAAGGCTGAGAATAACTACGCGGGTTTGAAGGCGCTTTTCGGAAAGTTTGAGGGTGATTTCCATAAAAATCGCTGCCACATTTTCTTAGATGCAGCAGCGAGATGAAAAGTTCCAGGGTCAAAGGATGTCTGGGAGGCGTAGAGAGTCCTTTCGCTGCGATCGCACATCGCCCTGAAATGAATTTCGGGGCGGGATGTGGCAACGACGAAGACTGCTCAAACCTCCTCTTAAACCGTTGCTCCAACCAAATTCGAGGACTGAGGCAGTGAGTTCTTCAATCGATCGCCATATAGCGCCAAAGCATTCCCACTCAGGAGCAGTTCTAAATGATCGCGATCGTAGTCCGCGACTTCCGCCGCCGATCGCACACAGTCGCGCAAGACTCCATCCCAATGCCCATAATCGCCAGAGAAGCAGGTCAACCGCTTGCCCATTTCGCCCATCGCGACAGGAAGGTAAGCAGGAGCCGGATCATCCGATTCAAATGAGGTGAAAATCTGACCCCGCTCAAAATAGTCCATTGGGTCACGATGCTTCAGTTCAAAGTGTTCGTACAGGCTCGAATCGTTGATCTTGCTCGGATCGTGCTGTTTCGTCCAGAGCAAATCGAAGAGGTTTTTCGCCTGAGTAACGATGCTACTACTATTGTGTGCGCCGCGTTCTTGAATCATCAGTTTCGTAAACTCGATCGCGGATGGACGATACGGATGTTTCGGATCAAAGTCACGAATCCGTTTTTCCCAATGTTCATGAAACGAATGCGCCAGATCTGGGAGCCAACCGCAACCGCCTTCTAGGAATCCCACCCGCAAGGTTGGATAGCGCTCAAATACGCCATCAAATACCATCCGAGCAAGAGCTAACTGTTGCTGATTGCGCTGTACAAAGATGTGACTCAATACAAACGTCTCGGTGTGATCGGACAAGCCACCGACCATATAGGAACCAGGACCGCCGTGAATGCCAAGGGCGATGTCTAACTCAACCGCTGTCCGAATAATGGGATCAAAGTCGGGATGAGAAATCGTTTTACAAGTGCGAATTTCAGGAAAAGCTTCGGGCGCTTTCGGGTGGGGAATCGCAATATTGGGCGGAACTGCTACACCAATCAAGCCAAGTTCTTCTACACAGCGGCGCATTTCTTTCACTGATTCTTCGACATCCTGAATCGGGAGAACTCCGATCGCTTTAAGCCGTCCATTGTATCCGCGACAATCATCGGCAATATAGTTGTTGTACGCTTTGCAGAGTGCGACAGCTAAATCTCGATCGAGATAACTGCCAAAACTCAGATTCCAAGTTCCGAAAATCACCTGCACATCGATGCCTTCTTGATCCATGTGTTCGAGGCGAATGCGGTTGAAGGCGGCTCCGAGTGTCGTTTCCGGGTGCAAATTCCGAAATCCGCCTTTGCCTAATCCTTGAGGTTGCGGAAACAGGCGCACCAAATCGTTTTTTCCAGTCGCAGGATTGAAATCGACGATTCGCATTCGTTGATCACCGAGATTATCAACGATTAAACTAACGCGATCGCGATATTGCGGTTCAATATAATCGCGAATAATCAGCGGATTCTCAAGTTTATGAGCATCCGCATCAATGACGAATATGCCGTTATACATTTTTGTGATCTCCGGTAAATGTTATGTCTGAGGATTGGAGCGTCGAAAAAATCGACGAAAACCAAACCAATGCTCGAATGACCAGGACAGTGAAGCGAGAATTGTAATGCCAGGGTATTTAACAAACGCAGGCTCGTTTTTTTCAAACACAGCATGACCGCCCAAAGCAAAAACTTGGGTCAGTACTAAACATACAAGCGTGAATCGCCAGTCGATAAATAGAAGAATGACCGCAGCGATCGCGAGTGCATTGGTTAGATGATGCAGTGCTTGATTAATAGGATGTTGATGTGACGCAACAAAGTGAGCTTTCGCTTCCTGAAAATAGCTCATGACTGCCCTCCGAATGGATACAGTTTCACGAACCATAACACACACGAACAGAGGGCTAAACGGACTCAGGAATTTGTAATTTGATGATCGGAAATCGTAACGTTAGGCAATAGAAAGCAATGATCACAATGAATTCGCGATCGCGGATGCTTGCAGCGAAATTTCAAACCGCTCTCCGGGTTTCGGTTCGATCACTTGAGTGGTGAGATTCGCTTGAGCAAGCTTCGATCGGAAATCATCCGTTGTCCCGATCGCTTTGAGTACCGAAATCAAAATTCCTTCAAATTCAATCTCTCCACCCGCCGCAGTCGGAAGAATGATCTGCGGTTGAGCTTGTTTCGTCAGATCTAACGCGCTTTCCGTTCCTTTGATAATTGAACCGACTAACGGCAATGCCAGATCAATCAGCGGAGTGATCACAACGTCGATCGGATTTGGCAACGGTGACGGATGATTCCCGTGTGGTTCATAGTAGAGGGTTACGCCTGTGGGTAATTCGGTCAGCAAGTAGCCGTTTTCTTGTGTACCAGGTCCTAATTGTGATCCAGGTGTCGCTTGGATTTGAACGAATTGATCGATCGTAAAACTTTCCCCGTGCTTCAGGGCTGTCACCGATGAGAAACCGATCGACTGTGCAACCTTCGCAGCACTCGGAGAAGCGACGACTGGAATCGAACGATCGAGCCGTTTTAACGTTTCAGGATGCGCGTGATCTTCGATGCCTTGAGACAGCAAGATTAGATCAATGTTTTCGGGAATTGGGCGATCGCTCGATCGTTTCCCCTTAAACAACCATCCGATATTTCCAAACGTCAATTCGCCCACCAGCCACGGATCAAGCAAAATTCGCTTGTCTGCCAATTCAATCAGCCAGGAATTACTATCAAGCCAAGTGAGATACATTTGCCGATCCGAACGCTACATAACTTAACAGTCTCACGTTTTCGCGATCGACGGCAAGAAGCTGACAATTCCCGGAAAGACAATGATCAAAATCAACACCAATAGTTGCAGCAAAATAAACGGGATCACCCCTTTGTAAATGTTCGCAGTCGTCACTCCTTCAGGCGCAACACTCCGCAGGTAAAACAGCGCAAATCCAAACGGCGGCGTGAGAAATGAGGTTTGCAAGTTCGCACCCAATACGACCCCATACCAAACCAAATCAAGATTTAACTGACGCGCCACAGGAACAAACAGCGGAACGACGATAAAGCAAATCTCAAAGAAATCGATAAAGAATCCGAGCAAAAACACTACGAACATACTGACGAACAGAAATCCGACTTCTTCACCCGGTAAGTTCGTCAACACATCGAATACAAAGCGATCGCCATCAAGTCCCCGAAACACCAAACTAAACGCCGTCGAGCCAAACAAAATAAACACGACCATCGCTGTATTTCGCAGCGTCACATCACACACGCCTTTGATCGATTCCCAACTTAACTGACGATTCAATGCAGCCAGCACGATCGCGCCCAAACTCCCAACCGCGCCCGCTTCGGTTGGAGTCGCATATCCGAAGAAGATACTACCGAGAACGAGGAGAATGAGAACGAGTGGAGGCACGATCGCATTAAACACGCGCCCAAAAAATCCTTTCCCCCCAAACTCTTTTCGCACCGTTTCAGGCAGTGCAGGCGCAATGTCCGGACGAATCCAAGCCGAAATCAAAACGTGCAGCGCAAACGCCCCCGCCATCATCAATCCAGGAATCACCGATCCCACAAACAAATCCCCAACCGAAACCCCCAACTGATCGCCCAAGACCACTAGAACAACACTCGGTGGAATAATTTGTCCGAGCGTTCCCGATGCTGCGATCACTCCCGTTGCTAATTCTTTGTTATATCCATACCGCAACATAATCGGCAGCGATATCAATCCCATTGCCACAACGGTTGCCGCGACGACTCCAGTAGTTGCCGCTAACAGTGCGCCAACTAATACAACCGCTAACGCTAATCCACCTCGAAGTTTACCGAGCAGAATCCCTACAGTTTCGAGTAATTTTTCTGCAATGCCCGATCGCTCTAACATCGATCCCATGAAAATGAAATACGGGATCGCCAACAGCGTATAGTTCGACATCGTGCCGAAAATTCGTTGCGGCATTGCAGTGAGAAATATCGGATCGAATACGCCTAAGACGATGCCGATGATGGCAAATACGATCGCAACTCCTCCTAATGCAAACGCGACCGGATACCCAAACGACAACAGAACGAGCGCCCCCAGAAACATCATCGGACCGAGCCACTCTGAATCGAAAACAATCTCGTATTGATTCCAAAAATCCATTATTCGCGCTCCTGTAGATGTCCGCGAAAAATCGCCCAATTTTTAATCAGTTCTGAAATTCCCTGCACGATCAGTAGCGCAAAACTGACGATAATCATGGTTTTAATCGGATAGCGTGCCAATCCACCCGGATCAGGTGAAACTTCGCGAGTGATCCAGGATTCTACGATCGTCCCCCATGAGAAATAAATCACCAAAACACAAAACGGAATCAGAAAAAAGATCGTCCCCAAAAAATCCGCCAGTGCTTTTGTTTTTCGATTCCACCGACTGTAGAACACATCTACACGCACATGTTCATCGTGTTTCAGCGTGTAAGCGGCTCCGAGCAAAAACACCAGATCGAACACATACCATTGACCCTCAATCAAAGAATTTGAGGTGAGACTTTGCCCGATCGCTTTTCCGACATATCGCCCGACCACGTTCCAGACTCCGAGCGCCACCATGACCAACACGAGCCATAGGGTAATCCGCCCGATGATTTCATTAAATCGGTCGATCGCACGAGAAATTTTCAGCAAACGGTGAATGATTAGGGGGTCTGATACCATGGGATCTGCCTCGATCGCGGTTTTTTCATTTGACCACATCCCGCTGTCCGATTGGCGATTTGAGGAATTTTGAAAAATAACTTGCAAAGCTTGGTGCTTTGTTGTTATTATCAGTTTCGCAAGAGCGCAATCCTCAGTAGCTCAGCGGTAGAGCGATCGACTGTTAATCGATTGGTCACAGGTTCGAATCCTGTCTGGGGAGTTTTAAAAAAATGAGAAAATTCTGGTCACTTGATCCGGATTGCACCTTTCTGAATCATGGCTCATTTGGAGCGTGTCCGATTCCGGTTCTAGAAGTTCAGCAAGAATTTCGATCGAGGCTCGAACGGCAACCGCTCCGATTTTTAGGACGAGAATTTGAGCCGCTACTTGATCAAGCGCGGGAATCATTAGCCGAATTTGTCGGCGCAAGCGTTGAAGAATTAGTCTTTGTGCCGAATGCGACGACGGGAGTCAATGCGGTTTTACGATCGCTCACCTTTTCTCCTTCTGATGAACTCCTAACAACCAGCCAAGAATACAACGCTTGTCGGAATGCGCTCGATTTTGTCGCAGAACGATCGGGCGCAAAAGTGGTCGTCGCTGAAGTGCCATTTCCGATCGATTCTCCCAATCAAGTGACCGAAGCAATTCTGGCAAAAGTCAGCGATCGAACAAGACTCGCTTTGATCGATCATGTCATCAGTCAAACTGGGATAGTTTTTCCGATCGCTCAAGTCATCCAAGCTTTATCAGAACGTGGGATCGATGCTCTAATCGATGGCGCTCATGCCCCTGGAATGGTCGATCTGAACCTTTCCCAACTCGGAGCGACCTATTACGCCTCAACGTGTCATAAATGGATGTGTGCGCCGAAAGGAGCCGCTTTTCTATATGTGAAAAAAGAGAAGCAAGCCGAGATTCGACCTTTAACAATTAGTCATGGTGCAAATTCTCCGAGACGCGATCGCTCCAGATTTCAGCTTGAATTCGATTGGATGGGAACCCATGATCCGACCGCTTATCTAACCGTACCAAGCGCGATCGAGTTTATGAATTCTCTCCTTCCCGGTGGTTGGGCAGAACTGAGGGCAAATAATCGATCGAAAGCGATCGCCGCTCGAACTCATCTGTGTCATCTGCTCAATGTCGCGCCCCCTTGCCCTGAAGAAATGATCGGGTCACTTGCCACAATTCCGTTACCCGATGGTTCGTATGTTGAACTTCAAGATGCTTTGTACGAAAAATTCAATATCGAAGTCCCGATCGTGCCTTTTCCCCAAGCCCCCAATCGATTAGTTCGCATTTCTGCACAGATTTACAACACCGTTCAACAGTATGACTATTTAGGAAAATCACTACAGTCCCTACTGCAATCGAATTCTTCTCAATAAGATCACCGAACTTCAGAACCCGATCGCGCTTACAGGTTCCGCAATCCTTACCAGGAAGATAAGCGATCGGATTTGCCATCTTAGAATCGGCAATTGACTAGGATTTTCCTCAGTGTTGCCCTCACCTGATACTTCAAATGATGGCTCCTCATGTTTACAGTCAAACCTCATTTTCCCGTCTGGCAATATCTTAATCAGCCACTTTTTCATCTTGCCTACCCGCTGATTCTCAACCCGCGCCGCTATTGGTATCACTATCGCGTTGAACTGCTTGAGCGCTGCCTGATCCAAAGCTGCGAGTCTCAACACCGCGATTAAGACTGAATTGATAAGAAAAATTTTTTGACGATCGCACTCTTCGGTCTACTGTTCTAACGCCACCCGACCGAGATGAACAAAGTGCGATCGTCTTTTGGTTGAAATTAGACAATGAGATTGTAAATTGCATCTTGCAAAGGGACACTACGCAGGAATTCTCGGTTTATCGATCGCAGAAGTCCAACAACTCCAACAACAAATCAACGCTTAAAAAAACAACCCACTTCGCAATCAAATCTGCAAAGCGGGTTATTTCTATTTCAAACGATCTTACGCTTCATCAAGTGCTGCAATTCCTGGAAGCTCTTTGCCTTCGAGCAATTCCAAACTTGCACCGCCACCCGTCGAAATGTGGCTCATTTGACTTGCGACACCCACCTTTTCAACCGCTGCAACCGAATCGCCACCCCCAATGATCGTCGTGGTTCCTTTCGGAGTCAATTCTGCTAAAGTGTGCGCGATCGCTTCGGTTCCCTTGGCAAATTTATCCATTTCAAACACGCCCATCGGACCATTCCAAATCACCGATTTGCACTGTTCCAAAGCCGCTTGGAAGGTTTTGATAGAATCAGGACCAATATCTAATCCCATCCAGCCATCAGGAATGTTCTCAACGCTCACAGTTTGAGTATTCGCATCGGGCGCAAAGTTGTCAGCCACTACAACATCAGTCGGCAACAACAGTTCAACGCCTTTTTCTTTCGCTTTCGCTTCCAAAGTTTTCGCCAGTTCTAGCTTGTCTTCTTCGACCAAAGATTTACCGACTGCCAAACCACGCGCTTTGTAGAAAGTGAACACCATTCCGCCGCCGATCAGTAGTTTGTCTACTTTATCGAGCAGGGTTTCGATCACACCAATTTTGCTGGAGACTTTTGAGCCACCGACGATCGCTGCTAACGGACGTTGCGGATTCTCGATCGCGCTTTGCAAATATTGCAGTTCTTTCTCGATCAGCAATCCTGCCACTGAAGGCTTGAGAAATTTCGTTACACCTTCGGTCGAAGCATGAGCGCGGTGAGCCGTTCCAAACGCATCATTCACGTACAAATCTGCTACTGATGCTAATTTCTCAGCAAATGCCGGATCATTCTTCTCTTCTTCTTTGTAGAATCGAACGTTTTCCAGCAGCAACACATCTCCAGGCTGCAACGCATCAACCGCTGATTTCACGTCGTCACCGATACAATCATCGGTTTTGACCACGGGCTTACCGAGCAATTCTGAGAGACGTGTGCCCACTGGAGTCAAACGATACTTATCTTCGGGACCATTTTTCGGGCGACCAAAGTGACTCGACAAAATCACTTTTGCCCCTTTGGACGTGAGCGCTTCGATCGTGGGCAATGCTGCTCGAATCCTCGTGTCATCGGTAATGTTGCCTTGTTCATCCACAGGCACGTTAAAATCTGCCCGGACTAAAACTCGCTTGCCCTGTAAGTCAGCGGACGATAAATCATTGACAGTCTTCTTCGGCACGATCTTGGCTCCTAAATGAGTCTTTCTACCTATTTCTTATTTTTCCATTAATGGTGCCACCTACGATCGAAGTTTCTGCAATGCTGGTAGAAGAAGTTGGAATGTTTGAAATCATGTTTAAAACTGTGTTGTTTCCGATCGATGCCAGCCGCGAGTCTCGTCAAGCCGTCGAAACCGTTGCAAATCTTGTGAAAGTCCATCAAAGCCGATTGATTTTGCTCTCGGTTGTGGAATCGACTGCCGAGCAACCCGATGCCATGTCTTCTCCGGATACCGTGGCGAATTTGTTGGAGAGTGCGCGATCGCTCTTTTCGGATCAAGGCATCGAAGCGGATGCGATCGAGCGGGAAGGCAAGCCTGCGTTTACAATCTGCGATGTGGCTGACGAAGTGGAAGCCGATTTAATTATCATGGGATGTCGGGGTCTTGGACTCACGACCGAAGGCGCATCCGATAGCGTCACCAATCGAGTAATTAGCCTTTCTCCCTGTCCCGTTCTTGTGGTTCCATAGCACCATGACTCAAGCAAAACTTAGTTGATTCGCTTCAAAATCTCATCCAAGCTCAAATCCTTAAAAATCTCTTCGCGTTCTTCTGTGTAGTTACCGTACCCAGGCGAGAACTGGTTGAGAAAGCGCACCGTATTCGCGATTCCTATTTCTTTAAACAGGATTGCGATCGCTTCTTGTGTAATTTGGTTGAGCGGTTTCGGTTGATTTGTCATTTAGCTAATTTCCGCAATGAGTTCAAGAGGAGAAACGACTTTCGTTTGAGCGGTATCTATTTGTTTCGCTCGTCTGAGAAAGCGGTCGTCACACGTACAAAAATAGTCAGCTTGAAGCGCGATCGCAGATGCCAGATGCAGCGCGTCCAGCGGTTTAATTCCGAATGAGACAAATCCTTGCGCCTGTGCATCGATTTGCTCATCACGCGAGACAAACGAATCTGCTCTAGATAACACTTCTAAAGTATAAGTTCTTCTTTCGTTACCAGGAATCTGCTCAGCTTCAAAAACTAAAGCAAATGAAGAAATCAATTCAATTTGCCCTGCTTCCCATAACTGAATCACATTCAGAATTGCTTCTGCTTCAACGGCAACTCGGACTTGCGCTTTTGAATCGAGTGGACGCTGAATACTACACATATCCAGATAAATTTTCATAAGTAGGAGTCTACACTGCATCTCACGAAATTCTATGCCTGTTATTGCTAAACTCAGACTGAAGCGCAGGATGGCTACTGTAGTTCTTGCGTCCTAGTATCTTTATGTCTTCCCCTCCAATCCAGTGGTATCCCGGTCACATTGCCAAAGCCGAAAGAGCGCTGCTTGAACAACTCAAGCGTGTCGATGTCGTGCTAGAAGTTCGGGATGCCAGAATTCCACTCTCTACTCATCATCCGCAAGTGGATCAATGGATCGGGGAAAAGGGGCGAATCTTGGTGATGAATCGGGTTGATATGATTCCACAGAAAGCGAAAGATCAGTGGATTCAGTGGTTTCAAGAGCGGGGAGAAGAGCCGCTCTTTACCGATGCTCAACATGGAAAAGGCATTGAAGCGATCGCGAAAGCGACTCAAATTGCAGGCGCGAAAATGAACCAGCGCAGGCTCGATCGCGGAATGCTCATCCGCCCCGTTCGAGCCGTCGTCATCGGATTTCCTAACGTCGGTAAATCTGCGTTAATCAATCGCTTACTGAAGCGGCGCGTCGTTGAAAGTGCCCGCCGTGCTGGAGTCACGCGACAACTCAGATGGGTGAGAATTTCAGATCAAATCGAATTGCTTGACGCTCCTGGAGTTTTGCCGAACAAGCTCACGAATCAGGATGCCGCAATCAAATTAGCGATTTGTGATGATATCGGGGAAGCCGCTTACGACAATCAACGAGTTGCGGCATCGCTAATCGATTTACTGCGATCGTCCTCAACAGCATTGAAATCGCGATATGGATTAGCGATCGACGACCTCACCGGAGAAAGCTATCTCAAAACTCTGGCAGAACTGAAATACAAAGGGGATGTAGAACGCACCGCACGTCAAATTCTCACTGATTTTCGCAAAGGAAACTTAGGCGCGATCGCGCTAGAATTGCCGCCCGATGAAGGTTAATAACGATACATTGCTTGCTTTTGCAAAAACACAACCCTTGAAGAAACGTTAATTTTTCCGGAGTAACCTTAGATCAATTGAAACCAGTATCACAGTAAATTTCGCTTTCTCGATCGTGGGAACCTTCTCGCCTTTAAATTCGTCACCTTGCTTCAAATCCAGTTCTACTCTGGGTTAAGCGCGATCGCATTAATTTAAAACTTGTTCAGCGTGATACCGTTTTTCTTAGAGGAATTCCTCTAAGATTTCATCCATTGGATTCATCTAGCTCTGCAAGTCTTCGCTCGAACACGCAATTTCTGAAAATTGCACTGGTGATTAAATTGTTCCTTTGTGGTTGTTGGGGTGTTGCTATGGCAAGAATACGCGAAGTGGTTCAACAAGCGCTCACGACCGGACTTTTGTCGATCGAAGCGGAAAATCAACTGCGGTTACTACTCGCCTCGAAATACGATCGAGAAGACCTCCGTGCCTTTATGACTCTGCAATATGCAGCGATGGCGGGTTCTGTAAAACAAGAATCTCGATTGTGTCGGAGCTAACACAGCACGAAAATTCGGTCAAACGGTTCGTTTATATGGCAATCTGAAAGACAGAAACTCTCCACTGTGGATTTCTGTCTTTTTTGCTATCGAGCCATTACCACCGCGTTATGCAAACTCTGCCCACCCCGATCGCACCCGCTACTCCGGCTGTTCAGTACTCGACTGACACCACCATTCATCGTCGCAAAACTCGCTCCGTTCCTGTCGGTAGCATCTCGATCGGAAGTGATCATCCCGTCGCCGTTCAGTCGATGATCAACGAAGATACGCTCGATATTGAAGGTTCAGTTGCTGCAATTCGCCGCCTGCATGAAATTGGCTGCGAAATTGTTCGCGTCACGGTTCCCAGTATGGCGCACGCGAAAGCAATGGAAGAAATTCGCGATCGACTCTACAAGACTTACCAACCCGTTCCCCTTGTCGCAGATGTTCACCACAATGGGATGAAGATCGCGCTGGAAGTCTCGAAATACGTTGATAATGTGCGGATTAATCCAGGCTTATACGTTTTTGAAAAAGCGAAAACAACCGACTATACCCAAGCTGAATTTGATGCGATCGGTGAAAAGATTCGCGAAACACTTGAGCCTTTAGTGATCTCTCTACGCGACCAAAACAAATCGATGCGAATCGGTGTGAATCATGGATCGCTGGCAGAACGAATGCTATTCACCTACGGCGACACTCCAGAAGGCATGGTCGAATCTGCGATCGAATTCATTCGCATCTGTGAATCGCTGAATTTTTACAACATCGAGCTTTCATTAAAAGCCTCGAAAGTTCCAGTCATGCTGGCAGCAAATCGCCTGATGGTGAAGCGCATGAATGAACTAGGAATGGCTTATCCGTTGCACTTGGGTGTGACTGAAGCAGGCGATGGTGAATATGGTCGAATTAAATCAACCGCTGGAATTGGAACACTCTTAGCTGAAGGGATTGGCGATACAATTCGCGTTTCTCTCACCGAAGCACCAGAGAAAGAAATTCCTGTGTGCTACGGCATTCTGCAAGCTTTGGGACTACGCCGAACAATGGTTGAATATGTGGCTTGTCCGTCTTGTGGTCGCACCTTATTCAATCTCGAAGAAGTGCTGCACAAAGTCCGAGCAGCGACGAACCATCTAACCGGATTAAACATCGCAGTCATGGGCTGTATTGTGAACGGTCCGGGTGAAATGGCAGATGCAGATTATGGCTATGTGGGCAAACAAGCGGGATACATTTCGCTGTATCGAGGTCGGGACGAGATCAAGAAAGTCCCTGAAGATCAAGGGGTGATTGAACTGATTAACCTGATCAAAGCGGATGGAAAATGGATTGAGCCAACGTAAGGGCAGGGCAGATAAGTATAAAAATTCTTCGCTTCGATTGCCTCTCGCCCTGAAATGAATTTCGGGCTAATGGTGGAAAGTCTACTAAAGTAGACTGAGAGCTAGTTTCAGGTTCTTAGTCCTTGACAAAGGACTTTCGTCGATTAGCCCGAAATTTCATTTCAGGGCGGGACATTGCAAAGAACGACAATTTTTCAATCATCCTCTCAGGCAATGCCTAACCCCCGATCCAGAAATAAATCTTCTACCACTTTCGAGCTGCATCTACAAAACTTGATTCAGAAATCTGGACAATTATTACGGATTGCCCCTAAATGCCTGTGTTAAATTGGGCATAACCTTTTGTCACTTTTCCAGAATTTAAGCAGGTATAGCCATGACAAAACGAGCGCTTGTCTTAGGTGCGACGGCTGCCGCCGTGACCGCAGTAACCATCACCGGAGCCGGAATTCATCTGAACAAAGGGCAAGCGTTCTTTCGGGACAGTCCCAAAGAGCTAGTCGATGAAGTGTGGCAAGTGATCGATCGCAATTACGTCGATGCCACTTTTAACCAAGTCGATTGGAAATCGATTCGCGCTCAGTACCTCAATCGGAACTACCGCGACAAGCAAGAAGCCTACAAGTCGATTCGGGAAATGCTAAAGCGTTTGGGCGATCCCTACACGCGCTTCATGGACCCGGACGAGTTCCGCAATATGCAAATTGATACATCCGGCGAATTAACGGGTGTCGGAATTCAATTAGCAGCAGACGAGAAAACGAAGAAATTAACGGTCATTTCACCGATCGAAGGAAGTCCCGCTTCTTCGGCTGGGGTCGTTGCGAAAGACATCATCACGCAAATCGATGGTAAAAGCACCGAAGGGATGGACGTGAATAAAGCGGTCACACTGATTCGCGGACCCGTCAACACACAGGTCAAACTCACCGTTCAGCGGGGTGCTCAGCAGTTAGAATTCAACCTCACCCGCGCCAAAATCGAGATTCACCCCGTTCGTGCCAGCGTTCAGCAATCCCCACAAGGCAAGATTGGCTACATTCGTCTCGTTCAGTTCAGTGCAAACGCGGCTCCAGAAATGCGAGAAGCGCTCCAAAAGCTGGAGAAAGAAAACGTCAATGGGTATGTGCTCGATTTGCGATCGAACCCCGGTGGATTGCTCTATGCCAGCGTTGACATCGCTCGGATGTGGATTCCTAAAGGCGGTATCGTTTCGACCGTCGATCGTCAAGGCGTTTCTGACAAAGAAGAAGCGAATAACCGCGCTTTGACTGACAAGCCTCTAGTGGTTCTCGTCGATGGCGGATCAGCTAGTGCGAGTGAAATTCTTTCGGGTGCAATTCAAGACAACAAACGCGGCACGATTATTGGAACGAAAACCTTTGGAAAAGGCTTAGTGCAATCAGTTCGCAGTCTCGGAGACGGATCGGGGATGGCAGTCACGATCGCCAAATATCTCACCCCGAATGGACGAGACATCAACAAACACGGCATTGATCCCGATGTCGTCGTGGAACTGACCGAACAGCAGCGTCAAACCCTCCAGCAAAATCGCGACCAAATCGGCACAAAGACCGACCCGCAGTTCGTAAGAGCCATGCAGGTTTTAGGTCAAGTGATTACCTCCAAGCAAGGCAACCGCGCCAAGAATTAGCTCGGCTGACACTTCCCCGATCGAATCAACCCGACGCGACGTGCGATCGCTTCTCCCTCTGAGGTGAATGGACCCCAATGCTCCACCGTCTCAGAGGGATTTGTCGTTTGACTTTTCTCTAACTCATCCTCGGTCAGAATTTGACATTGGGCATTTGGACGCTTCACCACATACCAACGCTCAGACCCACTCATATCGCCCACATCCCTCTTGATACTCACCAGTGACATCTGGGAAAGCTTAATTCATGTTAGGGGTCTGGCATCCTTGTGCCAAGGTTCAAACCGTAAAGATTTTCCAATTTCCCCTAATAAATCGCCCCACAGCCTCCGAATCCGTCCACCGCTCTCAGGGATTTTATCAACGTAGGGATATGACACCAGAAACACAGCGTTCACCGTTCACCGAGGCGACTGCTCCCCAATCCGCGCCGCCTCCAGTTCCGAGAACTCCTCCGGCTCCCCCGCCTGCGATGCGGACGATGCCTTCCTCAAATACAATGGCAGAAGTCGCAGAACCCGCTTCAGGAGTGAATAGCGCTGCTGCAACCGAAACATTCGCGATGCCTGCTGCGAGTCGTCCCGCCACCGCTCCTGCTGCAATCCCCACGAGTTCACCCACGACTGCTTCGAGCACTCCCACTGGAGCAACTCCCCCACCGACGATCGGACATCGCCCAACGACCCCGCCGACGACTCCAAACGCAGCTCGTCGCTCCAGTAATGCCCCAACCCTAGAACAAATCATTCGCACTGCATTTGATAAAGGCTTTTCGGATGTCCATTTGGGGGTGGGAGAAGTCCCGCGCTTTCGGAACCGGGGCGAGATCGAAACGACCGAATGGTCTGAAACCGATCGAGCAACATTCATGAGTTGGATGCAGGAGGTGCTAAGCGAAGAGGAAATCAGCCAGTTTGAAGAAACGCTTGATTTCGATGGTGCAACTCAGTACGAATTTGCGCGGGTTCGGATCAATATCTTTGATTCGCTGTATGGACCTGCAATGGTTCTCCGTCTGATCCCGCTGAAGATTTTGACGATGGAGCAGTTGAACTTACCGACTGTATTCAAAGATGTGTGTCACTATCACAAAGGCTTGATTCTGATCACGGGTCCAACGGGATCAGGTAAATCGACCACGATGGCGGCGATGATCGATTACATCAACAAAGAAATGCCGAAGAATATTATTACGATCGAAGACCCGATCGAATTTATTCACAAAAGCCGCAAAGCCTTAATCAAACACCGTGAAGTGGGAATGCACACCCGCAAGTTTGACAATGCTCTTAAAGCTGCTCTCCGGGAAGATCCCGATATCATCCTCGTCGGTGAAATGCGGGACAAAGAAACGGTAAACACCGCACTGAAAGCGGCGCAAACGGGTCACTTAGTGATGGGAACCCTGCACACGAACAGTGCGGTGAAAACGATCGAACGGGTTCTTAGCCTGTATCAACCGAGCGAACAGGCAACAATGCGGGTCGCACTCGCAGAATCTTTGGTTGCCGTGATTGCACAGGGCTTGTGTCGGACGACCGATGGAAAGCGGGCGGCATTCCACGACATTTTGATCAACACCGATGCGATTCGAGATTACATCCGCAAAGGTGAACTCGATGAAATCGAGGCGATCATTCCTCGATGTGGATTTGATGGAATGTGCACGATGAATCAGTCGCTCTACAAACTGTATGAGCAAGGTCAGATCACCGAAGAAGTGGCACTCGAAATGTCACCGAAGCAGAACGAAATGGCTCAAATGCTCCGAGGTCGAGTGTAGGAATTTTCAAATTCAACAGTGTGCAATTTGCCCCGATGCCAAATACATCGGGGTTTTTGTTTTAGGCTTGCGTCAGGATTTCGTAACCTGTGGGTGTAACCGCGATCGTATGTTCACATTGAGCCGAGAGTTTCCGATCTTTGGTCAGCGCTGTCCATTTATCGGGCATCACCTCGACTTCCCAAGTGCCTTCGTTGATCATGGGTTCGATCGTAAAGACCATTCCGGGTCGCAATTTCTTCCCAGTTCCTCGTTTGCCGTAGTGTGGAATTTGAGGAGCGGTATGGAAAATGTGGCTGATTCCATGCCCGACGAAATCTTGAACGACTGAGAACCCTTGAGATTCTGCGTATTCTTGAATCGCTGCACCGATATCGCCAATTCTCGCGCCCGGTTTCACCGCATCCATGCCTAACTGTCGGCATTTATCCGTGACTTCGACTAAGCGTTTTGCCAGGGGTGACGGTTCTCCAACAAAGTACATTTTCGAGGTGTCGCCGTGGTAGCCATCGACGATCAGCGTGACATCAATGTTGATAATGTCGCCGTCTTTGAGAATTTGTTTTGCGTTGGGGATACCGTGACAAACAACTTCATTGACGCTGGTACAGATTGATTTAGGAAAGCCGTTGTAGCCGAGAGGGGCGCTTTTGGCTCCGTGTGCTTGAGTCCAGCGTTCGGCTTCGTCGTTCAGTTGTAGGGTGCTGACACCGGGTTTAACGAATGCCTCTAAGTGATTTAATAACTGCGCTGCGAGTTTTCCGGCTCGGCGCATTTTTTCGATTTCGCGGCTCGAAAGTAGGGTAATAACTTCTTGTTCCATATCGACCATTTTAGCGAGAGGAGGTCTGACCTTGAGCCAGAGCGTACCGATTGTAGACTAATTGAGGACGATCGTTATTCGTTTGCACCATTGAGCCAGTGGAGTAAAACCGGGAGAAGTTCTTGACGCGATCGCGTTTTCGGATCGATACAGACGTGACGGGTGAGCGCTTTCGCGATCGGATGATGTGGCGCTTGATTAAACAGGTGATAAGAAATCTCGAATTCACTCGGTTTTAGAAGATTCGGCATGAGCGCGATCGTGATTTGATCGCCGCAAAACATCGGTTTGAAGAAATCGACTTCCGCATGAACGATCGGCACTGCGATTTCTTGACCGGAGAAGAACGATCGTAGATCAATTCCACTTGCAGCTAGGGACGCTTCGTAAGCTTCATGGCAGAAGTTGAAGATGTTGGCGAAGTAAACGACTCCTGCCGCATCTGTATCGGAGAAGTGAATCGATCGAGAATAAGTAAATGCCATCAGGAGAGGAGTTCAGCTTTAAGAAAGTCGATAAATTGACGGGCAGTTCTACCCGATCGCCCATTGTGTCGAGTTGCCCATTGTAAGGCTCGAAATTCTAGGTCTTTAGGGTCGAGATCAATCTGAGCTTGCTCGGCTAAATGACGAACGATTTTCAAATACCTGGGCTGATCCGCAGGTTCAAACGTCAGAGTCAGACCGAAGCGATCGCTAAACGATAACTTTTCTTGCACCGTGTCCCAGTTGTGAATTTCATCAGCATCACGAGGACGCGGACGATCGTCAAAAAATTCGCGGATTAGATGCCGCCGATTCGAGGTGGCGTACACTACGACGTTTTGCGGTCTTGCGGTTAAATTGCCTTCGAGCACTACTTTCAGAGCTTTGTAGGCATCGTCATCTTCTTCAAACGACAAGTCATCGACGAAAATCACGAATTTTTGAGGTAAATCGCGCAGGCGTTCTACGATCGTTGGAAGCGCATTGAGTTCTGATTTGGGAACTTCGATTAAGCGCAGATTTTCGTATTTTCCGAGCAGCGATTTCACGAGCGATGATTTTCCTGAACCGCGACTACCGTACAGCAAAATATGAAGCGCGGGCAATCCAGCCAAGAGAAATTCAGTATTTTGTAGCAAGGTATCGCGCTGAGTTTCGTAGCCGACCAGTGAATCGACTTGAATCGGATCAGGATTTGCGATCGCATTCAATCGCCCATTCTGCCAACGAAATGCCACATATTCCGCAAAAATACCTGTTCCAAATCGACGATAGAAATTGATCAAATCTGGAAGCGCGATCGACCAATCTTCGAGCGATTCAAGCTGTTTCTCTATTTGCTTAATTTCGATTTGTCTTGATGTATTTTTATCATCAATATAGTCGTGCCAACTAATCGTATTTTGATTTAACAATTCATAAATTTGTTGGCTTCCACATTCATAAATTCGTTGTAATAGTTTTAGATCATGTTTAACTGCTTCGGTTAACTGAGCGGGAATATTAGCTTGATAAATTTGCTGAGTGAACGCATTTTCTGAAGTCAAAATTCGAGTCAATAAATAATCGCGCCAACCTTGACGGAGACTTGCTAAACCGGAAAACCATTCGCTGTAAAACGCGATCGCAGTTTCAGGAGAATCCAGATTTTGCAGAATTTTGAGAAACGATTGTCCGATCTCATCTCTCAAAACATCGCGATAAATCAGCAGCGATAAACAATTTTGATATAGCGCTTTTTCGTCCATCCTACATTCCTAGAGCCGTGGTTAAAAACTTCGGTGCAGGTAACACGAGAATCATCAGAATTACCAACGCCAGCAATCCCACAATATCGCGGAATGAATCCACCTCAAGCACATCATTTAACGTCGGTTCATTCAACGCAGGCAACAACAGTAATAAAACTGCCCAGAGTAATAAATGCGGATATACGATCGCAAATCCCAACAGCAAAAACCGTGAAATCCTCCCAATTCTCGCTCCCATTCGTCGCCCAAACACCGCATGAATCATCCGCCCGCCATCTAACTGTCCGATCGGCATCAGATTAAAAGCGGTAAACATCACACCAACCCAACCCGCGATCGCCATCGGATTCAGTCGAATCGCCGCATCTGGAGTTAATTCACGCCCGATCGCTAATTTGCCAAAAATCGCCAACAGAATCGAAAATCTCGGATCAAGCGCCTGAAAGTTGAATAGTCCGCCCTGATTCGGTAACGCCACGACGCTCGACTGCACCAAACCCCAAGCCAACAGCGGAATACTAATAATCAGCCCCATGAACGCGCCCACCAAACCGATATCGAAGAGCGCTTTACGATCGGGAATCGGAGACTTCAACTGAGTGAACGCGCCGATCGTGCCCAGCGGAAAAAATGGCAGCGGAATAATCGGCACAAAATACGGCAGCGTAATCGCAATTTTATATTTTCTTGCAGTGATGAACTGCCCGAAACTTCGAGCCGCAAAAAAGAGCAAAACGGGGATCGAATACGGAAAGCCATTTTCCAGCAGAGCCGCGATCGTGGGAACTCGTCCGACGACTTGCAAGCCCGCCCAAGTCGTTGTGAACATCGTCAAGAGGAATAGAGCCGCAGCAAATCCAGGACGAATTAGGACAGGAGAATTTTTTCCCTCGATCGTGGCGGCTGGATTCACGACAAGTTCAAAAAATGGCTCTCCAGGATAATACTCCTGAAAAATCACATGAAAGCGATCACCAAATTGCGCCTCGACATTTTCCCGAATCGTTCGATATGCCGCCTCTGGAGTCGTTCGCAACTGACCCCGACACACGACTCCTTGAGGATGATATTCCAAATGCTTCAGATAAAAAACCGACCAAGGAAAGCAGGTTTGCAAGCTCGATTCTTCTGCTTGATTCAGCGGTCGCAAACTCGCTAGATTCGGTGGTTGAATTTCAGAAATGGGTTCTGGGGGAGCCGGGGGAGCCGTGTCCATTGTCGATCGTTCAATCCGTCCGCGTTGAATTAGGTAAAGATACAGCACTAAACAGCCCGCAAACAGCACGAGCGAATATTGTGTGGGCATCGTTTGACCACGGGACACGATCGTCCACACAACCATGACAAACACGGGTAGCATCGCCACCGACCACAGCAACCAAACTGAGGTGCGGGTGAGATTCGAGACCCACTGAGTGATGAAGAGGTATGTGAATAGTCCGAGGAGGAAAAGCCAAATCATGACCGGGTGGGGCAGAGGGCATAGAAGGAAATCACGCGATCTGGCACAATCAACGAGGGCAGAATTGCCCTATTCTTTAGTTTGACCGATCGAGAAGCTTGTGCCACCAGAATCTTTCGTCCCGTCGCAGTCCCGCACTTCAAAACCGCCACGTCTTGTATTCTCGGAGGAGACTTGTCCTGGAGCCGCGCCAGTTTTCGCCTTTCCTCCAAATCGGGATACGCTCGGTGGTACATCCTATCTCATTGTAGAAAAAGATGGAAATTTGATGATCGATTCTCCCGCTTGGGATGAAAATACGCGATCGTTTCTCGATTCTCAAGGCGGTGTGAGCAAATTAGTGATCACGCATCGGGGCGGCATGGGAAAGGTGCGAGAAATTCAAGAAGCGTTTGGCTGTGACGTGATTGTTCAGGAACAAGAGGCGTATCTGTTGCCAAATGTGAGTGTGACTGGGTTTCAGGACAGTCTTGAAATTACGCCGAACTTTCGAGTGATTTGGACTTCGGGACATTCGCCGGGATCAGCCTGTGTTTACTATTCTGCTTGCGGTGGAATTTTGTTTTCCGGGCGGCATTTAATTCCAAATTCTCAAGGCGATCCCGTTCCGCTCAGAACCGCAAAAACGTTTCATTGGACTCGCCAAATTCGTCATGTGCGGAAGCTTTTAGAAATGTTTAGTCCAGAAACGCTGCAATTCATTTGTCCGGGAGCGAGTTCGGGATTGTTGCGGGGAAAATTCGCGATCGATCAAGCGTATTCCAAACTGGCACAACTCGATTTAGAAGCTTGTCTGAAATCTGAACCGCTGTTGTAAAAAAATCTGGGGTAGAATCCTTGCACTGATTGAGAATGAGTGCTGTGAACTCGAAGCGAATCCTCCCTTATTTGACGTTGTTGTTGTGGGTGTTGCCGATCGTATTGATCCGCAGTTCTCAGCAAAGTTTGATGGCGCACGATGAAGGCATTTACGCGACTCAAGCGCGATCAATTCTCACCACTGGAGATTGGATCACCCCGCAATGGGGTGGAGGAACCGCCGTTTTCGATCGCACGATCGGGATTCAATGGCTAATCGCAGGATCATATTTGCTGTTTGGAATTAGTGAAGATTCAGCGCGATTAACTAGCGCGATCGCGTTTATTCTCAGCGTTTTACTGACATATGCGATCGGGGTTCGGTTGACGACTCCTCGAATCGCTTGGCTCGGAGCCGTAATTTTTAGTGTGATTCCTTTGGTCGCGCAATATGGGCGATTAGCGACTCAAGATATGGCGCTGGTTTGTGTGGAATTAGTCGCAATCTGGGCGTTGTTAATGGCAGAATCTTCGATCCGTCCTTGGCGATTTGTTGCGGGTGCGATGTTCGGTTGGGGGTTTATGATCAAAGGATTCATGGTGATTCCGGCAGCGATCGCATTACTCCCCTATCTCATCGTCCAACATCGTCGCCATCGACATTTACTTGATCCGATGTTGTATGTGGGATTAGCGGTTGGATTAATGTTACCGATCGGTTGGCTTTGGGCTGCGGTTGAAAGAGATGGAATTTATCGACTTCAAGAACTGTTTGGAAAACTATTTCATCTAGGTGGTCAGACTTACCAAGGTGCGAATCAGTTCTATTATTTCTGGAATATTCCGGCAAATGGTTTTCCTTGGATTTTCTTTTCATTCGGTGGGTTGTGGTTAGCGTTTTTCAATCCTGATATTCGAGCATTACTAAAAACAACTGAGAGACGTTTTTTGCTCATCGGATTTCCGGTTGTTCTATTCATTGAATTAACAATCTTTGGAACGCGAACGCATTATTATTCACTTCAACTAATGCCGTTTGCGGGACTTTTAGCCGCGATCGCACTTTCACATCTTGAATATCTTTATAAGAATCGCAAGCGCACCGGATTTTTTATCGGTTTAAATCTATTCATGGGCGCGATCGCACTTATTTTGCTCACGATCGTCAATCAGCGAATGAGAGTTGCTGAACTGGTTTCGGATTCGCTGCGGAGTGAGACGGTTTTAGCGATCGCGCTTGTGATTCTAACGGTTGGATTAGGCTGGCTTAGTCTACCTATGATTTGGGTTCTGCGGAATCGAATTTCTCTCGCTCAATCGTCTAGATTCTGGATCACATCTTGGCTCTTGACCTCTTGGTTTGTGATCGCAGCATTGCATGTTACAGGATTATGGGGAGACTACGATCCGCAGCTTAAACGATTCCTACAAACTTCAACGGTTCAAGCAATTTTGCAGGCGAATCCAGTGAGTTTTATTGTCAATGAAGATTTGATTAGTCGCGACAATCGTAAACGCTACTTGCTGCTGAATTTCTACACACCAAAAATCGGTCAGCACATCGAAGATCCGAAGATTTTGCCAAACACAAATTACGCTTGGATCGATCCGAATCTTGCCAAAACTCCCAACCTCAAATACGAATTGCAAGAAATATTTGACGGTTGGGTTCTGGCAAAGAAATTGCCCTAATGGGTCGGTAAATAAACAGTAAACGTACTACCTTTACCGACTTCCGTCGCAACATTAATTCTGCCGTTGTGAGCCTCCACAATTCGCCGCGTCAGATGCAAGCCTAAACCGCTACCCGATCGCTTATGCTTACCCGGAATAAAGCTCTCAAATAAAGTCGCTCGATCGCTTTCTGAAATTCCCGGTCCAGTATCTTGCACTTCCAGCTTAATTGCAGGCACTAAGCCCGTATCCACTCGAATTAACCGAAGAGTCACCGACCCTTCATCGGTAAATTTAATCGCGTTACCTACTAAATTTGTGAGGACGCGATAAAGTTCCAATCGATCACCTTTTGCCGTGTAATTCTGCGATTCGTCAAGCTCTAGATTTAGCTTCAGATTTTTATCGATCGACAATGGCGATAGCTCTTTCACCACTTCTTGAGCGAGTTCCGCCAAGCTCTTTCACCACTTCTTGAGCGAGTTCCGCCAAGTTCACCGGAGAAAACACTAATGTCTTCCGTCCTGCTTCATAGCGATACACCTCTAGCAGCGTATTTACCATCGTTAGAAGATTAGCGTTGCTGCGAATCATGGTTGCGATCGCATCTTGCACATCGTCCGAAAGATCTCCTAATGCCCCTTGAGCCATCAGATTCAACATGCGATCGGCAGCCACCAGCGGCGTTCTTAAATCGTGCGTTAATCGGGAAACAAAATCTTCTCGCTGACGCGCAATCTGATCGCGTTCATCCACACTGTGCTTCAACCGCAACAATGCCCGAACCCGCGCCAACAACTCATCAAAATGAACCGGCTTCCGGATAAAATCATCCGCACCTGTATCCAATCCCTGCGCCACACTCGGCTGATCATACGCAGTCGTGAGCAAAATCGGCATAAACGGCAATGCAGGATTCGCACGAATGCGCCGTGTCACCTCATAGCCATCCATTCCTGGCATCATCACATCAAGCAGCACCAAATCAGGCGGTGATTGCTCGATCAGTCGGAGTGCTTCTTTGCCACTATCCGCAAGTTCAACCTGATAGCCTTCATCTTGCAAAATTGCTTGAATCAGCAAACAGTTATCGGGAGTGTCATCGACCACAAGAATACGATCGACAGTGCGGGATCGAGTGAAAGGGGAATGGTTCATGCAATCCACCTACAGATAGGCAAAGTGAAGCTAGGGTATTCACAATGTAATAAACACGACTTTTGTCACCTGACACCTCATTCCTGTGGGGGATTTTTCTTATTCTGCTCAACATATCGAACAGCGATCGACGTAATCTGCTCAACAATTCGGCTGAATGTCGATCGTTCTTCCTCTGTCCAATGACGCGGTTCGGTCATCAAACAAGGCTGTAATACGCCCCAAAGCTGATTCTCATGACACAAGTGCCCGTGAATCAGTGCGCGATGTCCAAAATTCTCGCTTTCAAATTCAGCATTCAACACATCAGAACCCGCAGTGTTGACATCTTCAACGAAAATTGAAGGCTCCGTCGCCAACGCTGCCGCAAACATCGGATCTTCATCAGGTAAAGATTCCGGTTCTGGCTTCCAGTCGTCATCGTAAACCGTTGGCACATCAGAAGATCGAGTCCAACAGAAGGGAACTCGACCCAGTTTAGTGTTTGGATCACGCAGGTAAAGGAAACAGCGATCGCACTTCAAATACTGCGCGATCGCCTGCATCAATTCCGGGAGCGCATGAGCCGAATCCGTTTTCAGCAATTCAGCAATTTCAGGCGGCATCTTTCACAAACGTCCATTCTAAAAGCTTACGAGGAGCATTCTTCAGCGCTTCTGTGAGTTCATCATTGCTCTCATATTTGACCTGAGACAGCACGGTTGTCTCTACATTCACCGTGAATTTGTCATCTTGAAAGCACCACGGCGTGACCGTCACCAAACCGTTTTCAAGCTGTTTGATGTCATAGTCTTGACCATCGTGGGCTTTACTGATTTCTAATCGACGTTCATCGGCGGGAAGTTCTTGCTGACAGAGAATCAGAGAACAGCGATCGCACCATTGCAAAAAGTCATAAGCCTGAGCCGCTTCGTCTTCTGAAATGCCTAAATCTTCGCGCCACCGCTTTTGGTTTTCTAACTGCTCTGCCAAAAATTCATCCGCCTCTGGCGTTCCGCTCTTGGCTAAGTTCAATCGATAAAGGTGAATCGACACTAACAGCGCTACCCAACGACCCCGATAAAGCGAACCTTCGATATGTCTTCTCAGGCTGTGATAGTCCGTTTCCTGATCGGTATCCTGCGTAAAATCTTTCGGTGCGCCTGCTTTGTTTAAATTATTTTCTTCCCATTCTCGCTCTAAGTCGTCATGGTGGGAAATTGCGGCGACGGTTTCATAGAGGCGAGGAGGAGCATCTTTTTTGCGCCATTGTCCCGCGATTTGAGCCGCAAGTAGTGCATGAGCACGGTGGTAAATCACTTGCCAACCGTTTTGGGTTGCATTAACGATCATTGCGGTTATGGATGGAACAACACGACGAATCGTATTAGATCACACCGTTTGAGCGAATCTATCCCGCGATCGAAATATTTAGTTGATTGGTTGAGAAATCATTTGCCCTAGTTTCTTGAGGATTTGAATCGTTGATCGCAGTTCATTCGTAATCGTATAAATCGAAAACGATCGCGACAAGTCGTAGTGTCGATCGCTCACTTTCACAAATAAAACATCATCTCCGTTCGTTAAAACACCAAATAGAGGTTGTTCGACTGCCGGACTAGACATCATGTAAGCCAACGCCTGGGGTAAAGCAGATCGGGCTGAAATCGTTGTTTTCTTCGACTCTAGTACCATGACCCAGAGTTGGTTTTGCAAAATCAGGATGTCAATTCTTCCTCTAAGTGTTTCTTCGCCATCGTCGATCGAGATTTCTACTGCCGCTTCCGCTTTCATCTTGAACGGTGGATCATAAAATCCTGCAATTTCTAGTAAAGGTGAAGCCACGAGCAGCGACACCGCTCCCTCTAGCAAATCGCCATCGGCTCGATGATAAAGCAATCTGCGCCGTAGAACGTTCAAGGCATTTTGTTCCGCTTCGGTTAGCTCTGGAAGTGCAATCTGCCACTCAGGAAAAAACTGTTCATCCTCAGTCCGCTGCAAGCCGAACCTAGATTCCACATCCGTCAAACTTTTGATTGCTTCTGTAACGGCGACAATTTTTGCCATTGATTTATTCTTGATCGTCAATTTCTTAATCGTATTGCCTCACATCCAATTCGCGAGATCCACGCTAAATTGTCTAGGTACTATCCGAATTTTAAAGCCATCGTGCCTCAATCCTCACCGCCAAAAATTGCCTCCGCAAGTTGGGCGATCGACCTACTTCCCGGTTTAGCCGATGACGATGCGGCGCGGTTAGTCGATCGTGACATCCACACCACTTTAGATTTACTTAAACTGGGAAACACGCAAGATAAGCGAAATCAACTCGCCACCGAACTTCAAGTCCCGATCCGCCCATTAAATAAATGGGTCGCTCTCGCAGATCTCGCTCGAATTCCCAGCGTCGGATGTGAATACGCAGGCTTACTGCTTCATGCAGGAATTGCCTCACCGTCACAACTCGCGCAAACCTCGATCGGTCAACTCCACCGTCAACTCCTCCGGCTTCACGTCTCCACGATGCAGCGTCGGGATCTTTGCCCCAGCACAGACTACATCGGGCTATGGATTCAACAAGCCCGACTTCTGCGCTAATAGAAATTCAGTTCACAGTCGTATCCCTGCTTCGCGGTCTGGGCACTCTTGATAAAGTGGAATCCCGGATACAAACCTAATCCGGATACCAAAACATCCCTTTGATTCCCTCTGGATCTTGCATAAAGCCTAAATTTCGGTAGAAATTGACCACATGCGGATCAGCGAACAAAGTGATATTACTGATATCCTCACTCCGAAGCTTCTTAATCATGAACTTCATCAGCGCTTTTCCCATCCCCTTGCCCTGGAAGTCGGGATGCACCACGACATCCCAAATCGTGGCGTTAAACGCATGGTCAGAGGTTGCCCGCGCAAACCCGACGAGTCGCCGAGTGGCTCCCCGCTGTTCCCACATCGTTGCCACGAGAAAACTATGCTGAATCGCCTTTTTAACTTTTCTCAGAGGGCGACGCGACCAGCCGACCGCATCACACAGTTCCTCTAACTCATAAAGGTCAATCTCTCGCTCCGTCGAGAAATAAATCCGCGAGTTGGCGCGATCGCCCGTCGTCGAGCCATCCACAGTTCCAGGGACAACATAGCTCTCCGTCGAACTCGGTTTCTCGATCGACGCGTCCGTACTACTGAATAAGCTTTTCCAAAAACCCATGCCGTGGTGATTACAGTGAAGCAGTAATAGTTAGTATATCTCTCGGATTTAGGTTGCATTCTGCCGATTTTAGGGAAATGTCAGTAATTGCCATTTCGTTCTTCTTTCCGAATTTCTTTTCGTGTGTCGTCTAGGGGCAGTCTCCACCAATGGCTCTGGGTCTAAAATCCTCCACGCTAGAACTGTTAAAGCGCTTCAATCGAGCGTTTCCCCAGTTTTATGAGCAGTTTGTCAGCAGCGAAATTCAACTGCAAAATCTGCGATTGGCTTACCAGTTGTATAAGTCAAAACAAGCGGTCATCGAGCTAAAAACCGAGGGGACGAAAAGCGCCCTCCATTTTGCGTACCGAAATCAGTCTTTTCTCCTGAGCGATATTTTTGGTGTGTTAGCGGCGTACGGCTTAACGATTCACAGCCTGAGTTTGTACGGGCAGATTTACCCCCCGATGCTGGTCTTTATCAAGCTGATCGTGTCCCGGAGCGGAAAAGCGCTGACTGACAAAACCTCTGAGAATGTCTGTCGAGCGATTCGGGAAGCGCTGGCGGGACGATTTGAAGTCGAGGAAATGCTAGCGGTCGAATTTAACCTTGATGCGGGCTTAGAACAGGTTGAAACTGAATTTTATGTAGATCCAGTCTTTCACTTACCCGCGTTGCTGATCGAGGCGGATAACCAACCCGGACTCTTTTACAAGGTCATGTACGCAATTTGGCAAGAGGATCTTTTAGTTGTAAATGCCAATCTGCTCGTTTGGCGAGGACGAACGCGACTGATTCTTTACTTACTTGGACCGAATGAAAGCTTAATTCCCGAATATCTCGGTCAGAAGATCGCGGAAGGAGTGAAACAGCGATTGCTGGGTCGGAGGTTTTAACTCGGTAAAAGAATGCCCGGTATGATGAGGAAAGCTGTTTTCAGGCTCTATCATGGCTCTTCCATCGCTGCGGGTTCTGATTGTTGAGGATGACCCTATGATGCAATTAGGGTTAGAGCAATCGCTAGAAGACTATCCGGAATTAACGATCGTTGATCAAGCCAGTGACGGTTATTTAGGCGTTGAAGCCGCACTTAAACATCGTCCAGATCTCATCGTGATGGATATCGGTTTGCCCCGTCTAGACGGAATCGCTGCAACCCAACAAATTAAAGCGGCGCTTCCAAATGTGCGAATTGTGATGCTGACTTCTCACACGTCTGAGACTGAGATTATCGCGGCGTTATCCAGTGGAGCCGATGCGTATTGTATTAAGGGCGCGGATGTCACTCGACTGATTGCTGCGATCGCGGCTGCATCCGAGGGTGCCACCTATCTCGATCCTCAGATCGCCCGTCGCGTGATCGAACACCTCAAGCCACCGACGACCGATAACACGATCGGGCAACTTTCCCAACGCGAACTCGAAGTGCTCAAACTGATGGTGGAAGGGATGAGCAATCCAGAAATTGCCGCCAAGCTGTATCTGAGTCCAAACACCGTCAAGACTCACGTTCGAGGAATCATGAATAAATTGGCGGTTGACGATCGCGTTCAAGCTGCTGTGGTTGCCCTTCGATCCGGCTTGGTTTAATCAGCTTAATGGGAACTTTTCCTAAAACGCAGCAGGCGATCTCGCCAATCGTCAGAATTTCAGATAGTGAAACAAAAATTATTTTTTATGATCGCTTCGTACGCTAACCTAGATGGGAAATCAGCGAGATTTAGCGTGATTTGTGTGAGGAGAATGGCTGCGTTTGCCTCGGTTTAAAGTTTTCCGATTCGACAAAGCCAAATTCTTGTTCGTTCGTCCGATTTGGTTTTCAGATTGCGGAAAAAGCATTGGCTAGAACCGCGATCGACGAAAGCAAAGAGTAAATTTACTCAGCAAATCTAGTTTGGTCGCTGCTAGAAGATCTGCCTTGATCGAAATATTTCTTCAAAAAGCGCCAAATCCTTGAAATCTCTTCGATGTACGACCAGCTAATTTACTTTAAGACCCACAAATTAGCAAATCAAGTTTAGAATCGAGGAGTACAATTTGTGGAAGTTAAGCAACTTAAAGAGATTGCTGTTGCAAGAGAAGCGCATTGAACGGCAGGTGTTGTCTACGCATGACCATCCAGATTGTTACGAAATTGCCCTGGTTCTTCAACACTGATTTTCTGAAACTGCTTAATTCGGATAGCGACTTGCTCCCACTCGCAAGTGCGATCGGACTGTAACGATATCCACCAAGACAAATCGAACAAAATTGTTTTCTGAATGGTTGTCTTTTGTGTTTAATCGCATGAGCAATTCGAGTTAGCTTAATATTTCACGTAGGGGGATTAATCCTTTAGAGGGACGGCAACTTCCGAGACGTGATTGTTAATCTAAATAAGCACATGCTGAGTTGTCGATATTGCATCGCTTTCTCAAGCAAGTTATTTCTCATAATGCCTGGAATCAGACAGATGAAATTTGAGGACATTTATCAATTTTTCAAAGATCCGCCACCCTTTTATCTCAATAAGGAATTGGCGGTCTGCTACGTTCTCGCCGTGCTCTTACGGGGAGATTCTTACGGAACCGAGCTAATTCAGCTACTTGAAACAGAATACCCACTCTACCGCCTATCCGATACTGTGCTTTACAGTGCCCTGAAGTTTCTTGAAGATGAAGAAATGGTGACAGGCTACTGGAAAAAAGTCGAAGGTCGCGGTCGCCCTCGCCGGATGTATCAGATTAAATCTGAAGTCATGCCGCAAGCACAGGATCTCGCTCGCCTTTGGCACGAGTACGCCGTAAAACGCGAAACTGCCAAAGAAAATTCAGGAATTCCCCAGGTCAGCGGTGCTGAGAAATAAACAATGATCCCGTTGTTGTTTAAAGTGGTGTAATTGAGATTCTTCTTTGTTGCGCCATGATTCAGCCTGTAATTGCCTCAACGCTTCTCCTCACGGTTCTATTAATGATTGGGCTGTTTTTCTTCATTCGCGCCTCAATCAAAGATCGAACTCAGGAGGTGCGCTTGCTGTCTGACCAGTCCGAAGATTCTTTGCTCACTCAGCTCCGTGCCTATTTCGGGCAGCGATCGTATCGAGTGGCGGCAATCGATGCCACGTTGAACCAGGTGACATTTGAAGGCGAAGTTCGCCCTAGTGTGTTTCTGGCGGTGTTTCTGTCGTTTCTTGCCTCGATCGGTGTATTGTGCCTTGTGCTCGTTCTCTCGATGGTGCTGCCCGATGGATCAAATTTTTGGTTTGGATTATTGCTCCTGTCTCCACTGGCGGGAGCCTTTTACTGGAAAGGCGCAGGTCGCGTTGAGCAAGTTTCGCTGAAGGTTGAGCCAGGTTCGGATACGTCTCAAAGTGTGATTACTGTAAAGGCGCATCGGGATGAACTGGCAGAGTTACAGCGATCGTTAGAATTGAAAGCGGAATAAAACGTAAAAGCTCCCTTCGTTGCGTTGAAGGGAGCTTTTAACTTAGGTGAATGCTGGGATGTATCGCCTAACTCAATTGAACCCGTAACCCAAGGCGGTTACAGTTGCACTCGCATTCCAGAGCCAGCGACTGGTGAACGTGAGCCGTTTTAGAAACGATGCTTAGCGGCTCCGGGACGGAACAGCAACATCGACTTCATCTTCAGAGGTTCTCAGACTGGGGAATAAGAAATGGTTTTCTTCGACGTATTGAGCGCCAAACAGTCCTTTTTCAGCCCAGAAGTAACGATCCGTGGTATGCTCGTTTCTCTTAACCAGTAACAGCGCGGGCGGCACAATGCCCTCAGCGTGGATGAACTTGCGTGCGGCAGTGACGGGCTTATCTTCGCCACACTCAATGCTAAACTGAGGGACGCTCTCTAAGATTCGTCTTCCTTCCTGCCGTCTCCGACTTTTCCGCTTACGTCTCCTTGCCAAACCCTTTACCTCCTTAGGTTCCAAACTACCGAAAGTTGTAATGTTCGTTACAAAACCCGTCGAAAATATATCAGTTCCAGCCCTAGACTTCAACTTCTCTTAACGCATCTATACAATTTCTTAATTTTATTTGTCTAGATTCTTGCTATGTAACCTAGAGTACGAGTACTGACACTCGTGGAAATTAAGAAAACTAGAGGTAAAAGTGTTGGGGATCAGAGCTATCTATTAAATTAATAAGAAAAATTACTTATCGTCAACTCTTTTTTTCACAAAATCTGCCAGAAAACAGATGCTGATGCCTACAAGTTCCGAATTCATTGAGTTATGTCGATCGCAAATTGCGTTATTGACACAAGCGATGGGGGCATCACTCAGCGTAATCTATCTAACGGAAGAATTAGTTGAGAGTTCTCAAGCCCGTTTGATGCCGATCGCGGCTTATCCAGATAACGCTGTGGCATTAGAGCGATCGAGCCGTCTCGCCCTTCCCGCTGCCGCCGATTCTCCCGAAATTGACGCGATCCCAGCAACGGGGATTACTCAACCGAGACAGTTAGTTTTGCCGCTGATTCACGAAGAATTAGTGTTCGGGCTATTAGTGACTGAGCGCGACGATCGACCCTGGACGACTTGGGAGCGATCGCAGGTCGAACGAATCGCGGATACGTTGTCGCTGGCGTGTGTAATGGATCAACGTGCTCAATGGCTCGATCAATCTCAACAGCAACATCGATCGAGACAATCTCAGCAGCACGACGTTTTAGATAATTTATTGCATCAGTTAAAAAGTCCGCTAACGGCTTTACGAACGTTTGGAAAATTATTAGTTAAAAAATTACAGGCGGGCGATCCAAATCGAGAAATCGCTGGAAGTATTTTGCGGGAAAGCGATCGATTACAGGAACTCTTACAGCAATTTGACGAAGCGATCGATCTTGATTCCGTCGATGTTTTAGCGGAAGACGCTTCTTTAGTCGGTCGTCCGATTCCACTTTTGCCCGCAGGCGTTCTGACCACTTCAAATCTAGAATTAATGCCGTGTTCGGTGAGTGAAATTTTGCTGCCGCTGATAGAAACGGCTGAAGCGATCGCTCAAGAAAAAGGGCTTTTAATTAAGACAGAAATTCCGAATTTTCTTCCGCTTGTTTCCGCCAATCCTGGCGCGGTGAGAGAAGTATTAAGTAATTTGATTGATAACGCGCTCAAATATACGCCATCAGGCGGAGAAGTGCATATCAGAGCGAGAGAACACGGCGATCGCGTCCGTATCTGGATTACGGACACGGGATATGGAATTCCGCCAGAAGATTTAGAGCGATTATTTGAGCGGCACTATCGAGGAGCGCAGGCGAAAGGGGATATTCCGGGAACGGGGTTGGGGTTAGCGATCGCACGTCGGTTAATCGAACAGATGCACGGCTCGATTCAAGTGTTTAGCCCATTAAAAAACGAGGGTTGGATCACTGAAGATGACCAACCCCCGAAACAGGGGACAAGTTTTCTAGTGGAATTGTTGATGGTAAAGGCATAGATTGTCGCCCTCATCCCCTAGCCCCTTCTCCCTAGGGAGAAGGCTGGGGTGAGGGGTAAGTCTAATTACGCGGTAAAGTCAGCGTATTGGTGAGGCGGACATTCAGATCTGTATTTGGACGAATCGAGATTAAATCAACTCGATCGCCACCGAAGATCAATCCAGCCAACGCACCGACACCCGTTCCAATCAGAACTTCACCTGCTCGGATATTCCGATCGCCCGTTACAGCAGCAACACCCGCAGCCGCAGCGCTACCTAGAGCAGCATCTTTAAGGATCGTGCCAGTATTCGCACCGCGACGAACGGTTTCAGTCGTCGTGATCGGATCAGAAGTTGCCGCGATCGCGACTTGCTGACCGTTTGCCAAGACCAACTGAGAAGCGGTGAACTGTGCTGCGCCTTGAGCTACGGTCAACTGACCGGCAACTTGAGCGCCAGCAGGAATCAGAACCGTACCGTCAGAAGTCACGATGTTTTGAGCAACCGTCAATGTGATAGGAGTGGGTTGCGGTTCGTTCTTCGCAAGGAGGATTCGGTCGGCTCGATCGTACCGAAGTGGAATCGCGGTTCCTGCCGGAATGTTAATCGCTTGCGGTTGGGTTGGAGCCTGACCGACGATGAATGGCGATTGAATCGCGGCAACTTGTCCAGTGCTGACCAGGGATTGATAGACAAACGCAGCGACATCCGCACGAGTTGCGACCTGGTTCGGATTGAGCGTTTGAACATCCGGGTAGTTCACGACGATCCGGCGTTCGGTTGCAGCAGCGATACTGTTCCGAGCAAAGTTCGGAATGCTGGCAGCATCAGAGTAAACCTGAAGTACGGTGTCCGCAGGTTGAGAAGCGGTGTATCTCAAACCATTCGACAGAGAAACTAATGCTTGAGCGCGAGGAATGTTGTCATTCGGGCGAAATGTTCCGCCAGGAAATCCAGCGAGGAATCCAGTCGCGTAAGCATTTTGAATCGCTTGAAATCCCCAATAATTGCTAGGGACATCTGAGAAATTAATCGGAGTATTAACGCGCTGAGCATTTGGAAATGCTTTGAGCAGAATTGCAGCAAATTGGGCGCGAGTTACCGGATCGTTTGGGCGAAATGTGCCATCAGGAAATCCAGCAATAATGTTACGTGAAGCGAGTTCTTGAATGAACGGAGCAGCGAAGTTGTTCGAGGCAACATCAGAGAAAGTAGATTGAGCCGAAGCAGGTGCGACCATTACCATCGGAGCCGCTGCACCTGCGATCGTACCGAGTGCCAAAGTCAGAGCCAAACCAGATTTTACCGTGCTATACATAGGTAGCTGTTTCCCAAGCGAGAGAGTGTTTCTTTCTGTTAATTAAGTAGATGATTGAGTGGGGTAAAAAGTTCCTACATCTTGCGAGAGAAATCGAGATTTTCCTTCTCTTTCTTTTGGATGAAATGCAGGTTTTTCACTCAGTTATCTACTCTTTATATTCAACAGTGACCGCGCAGTTCCTTAAGAAGTTTCTGAACTTAGGACACTTTCCAAAGTGGTTGGAGAAACCTAAGATTTGAACAGATCAATCCTTCGATTTTTAGGTACGATCGACAACAATTTTTGAGGAAAGAAACGGTGATTGAACTGCCCCGCTATGCGTCAAAATCGGTTCGAGAAGCAGGTAAGCAGTTTTATATGAGTGAGGACGGCGATCGTATTCCCAGTGTGACGACGATTCTCAATGCCACGAAGCCCCGCGAAGACCGAGAACGCTTATTCAACTGGCAACAACGTATCGGAGTCGAACAAGCCGCAGAAATTACTAAAACCGCCAGTCGGCGCGGAACTGGAACCCATCGCTATATTCAGAAATACCTTCAAGGTCAGGAAGTCGAATGTCCAGAGTCGATTCGTCCTTACTGGGAAAGCGTCGAACCTGTCTTAAAAACGATCGAGCAAGTTCGATTAGTCGAAGGCGTGGTGATTCACGATGAACTCGGATATGCCGGAGTCGTGGATTGTGTTGCCAGCTTTGAAGGCGTTCCTTGTATCTGTGAGTGGAAAACAAGCGATCGACCGAAAAAAACAGTCGATCGCTTGTACGATTATCCACTTCAGTTAGTGGCGTATTGTGGAGCAGCGAACCAGCTATATCGAGACTATAACCTGAACCTTTGTCATGCCTTGCTGGTCGTTGCAATTCCGGAAACGCCTGCCGAAATTTTCTGGTTTGAACCAAATGCGATCGATGAATATTGGCAGCAGTGGGAAGCGCGAGTGCAGCAATACTGGCGAAGATTGGGATATTTTCGATAATACTGATGATTTAGGTACTATTGTACTATATCAAGCGATCGCTTATAATAACTGCTAGGTCGATATTTCGTATATTTGAAAGCGTTTAGCTCAGGTGGTGCACTGACTTATGATTGACTGCCTTAACGCCGCAAATTATTTCATTATGAGAGCGTATGAGGATGGTCTTGAAGCTGAGATGACCAACATGAAGGTACAAAAGCTTTTGTACTATTCTCAGAGTCTGCACCTAGCGCTTTATGATGAACCGTTGTTCTCAGAAGAAATTCAAGCATGGCGGTACGGACCTGTTTGTCCTCCTGCATACCGGCTTTACTGCGAGTTCGAGGCAAAGCAACTTCCAATTCCTCGCAAAGAGTCCTTATCGCGGCTTCCATCCGGACAAAAGAAGCTTTTAGAAGAAGTTTGGGGCTATTTTGGAAGTTATCAAGCCTATCGACTGAGCGATATGACTTACGGAGAGTTTCCTTGGAAAAAGGCTCGTAGAGGATTACCTGCCCAAGCAAGCTCTACAGAACCTATTTCATTGGAAGACATGAAAGCACTAGGTCAGCAAAAACTTGATCTGATAGAGCGCGATCATCCCGCTTATCAAGCTGTCCTGTCCGAAGTTTTGAAAGACGCGATCGCTTCGGATTCTCCAAAGCGCATTCAGAAAGGAGAAGTCAGTGACTGGCTCAATTCCCTTCTCGATTGAAGAGTCTGAAAACTTTAAGCGTTCTTTCAAGAAGTTGGCAAAAGTTCACAAGAATACCCTGATTGAGCTTGTTGCAGAGACTTTAGAAAATTTGATTGATGACCAATACCCAAACAATTCTCGCAATGAGCCGCTACCAAGTAAGATTCAGCTACCAGAGGATTGGACGTTTCATAAGCTAGAGCTTCGGATTGCAAAAGGTGCTTCAGGGCAAATCCGGTTGATGTATCTAGTGAATGAATCGACCTATACAATTCGCTTGGTCTGGATCTACAGTCACGAGCAGTTTGCAAAACGTCCTGCTGACACAGACTTAAAAAACACAATTCGTGAAATTCTAGATTTTTAGCGGCTGACTAAAGTTGCTTATTCCCCATCTAGAATCAGTACGGTAATTGTCGTGTTATCTGGATTGATGCTGTTATGCCAAAAGCGATCGTACTTCTTTCTGGTGGTTTGGATTCTGCAACCACAACCGCCCAAGCAATTTCTGATGGATATGAAGTGATCGCACTTTCCTTTCGCTATGGTCAACGGCACGATCGAGAACTCGAAGCCGCTCAAATTTTGGCAAAGCATTTCAATCTCTCGCAGCATTTCGTCATTGATGTGAATTTGGCGCTATGGGGCGGATCGGCGTTGACGGATCAAGCGATCGAGGTTCCGACCGAGGGGATTCAGGCTAATGTGATTCCTATTACTTATGTGCCTGGGCGGAATACTGTGTTTATTGCGATCGCGCTTTCTCTTGCAGAAGCGCGATCGGCAGAAGCCATCTATTTAGGAATCAATGCGGTCGATTATTCGGGCTACCCGGATTGCCGCCCAGAGTATCTTGCTGCGTTCCAAACCTTGGCGCAGTTGTCTTCTAAAGCAGGATTAGAGGGGAAAGCACCAAAGTTAGTCGCGCCGCTGGTGATGGATTCTAAAACTGACATTGTGAAAAGAGCGATCGCGCTCTCAGTGCCGATCGACAAAACTTGGTCATGCTATCAGGGCGGGAAAGAGCCTTGCGGGGTATGTGATTCTTGTCGAATTCGCGATCAAGCTCTGATTGAGGCGGGACATCCAGAACTTGCTACACCCCAAGGACGAGAGTTTTATTAGAAGTGTTCAAAAAACTGTCTGTTCGCCTGATTTGATAAATTTAGAAACAGCTTAAGAGTTGCTTCAACACATTGAACAAAAGCTTAAATCTAAACAAAAAGAGTTCTATATTCATGACTAAATAAAATCGTGGTGAAATCTAAAAGAAATCAGTAGTCATTTGCCTGATTTTGAGTTGAGATTTCGTGCAAAAAGCCGCATTTTTTCCTAAATTACAGTAATTAAGCATTGCTTTTCGACAACTCGATCATTGATTGATTAAGAAGGTATTCAGGTTCACCAATACAAGGCAAATCCTTGTGTCGTGCGACGAATTGCGATCGATTGCTGAAGTACGATCGCGCTATATCGTTCCACTCAGCGCACTATTTCAAAGGAACTTGAAGATTTAACTGAAAAAGTTTACGAGAAGTATTTCTAAAAGCTTAAAAGCTAAGAAATACCGAAGCATAAAAACCAGCAATTAAAGATGAAAACCTAAGCATCAAGAGAATTTCAGCGAATTTGATCATCGAAAATACGAATTGGACAGTCGCTATATTAAGACTCAGATTGGTACTTTCGTCATGGTCTTTCCGCCGTCCACTTACATCCTACTTTTAGCTCCACAAATCGAAGAATTGCAGGGGTTGGAATCCTTACTCCAGCAAATTGCATTCGACGTAGAGATCGTGGATACCGCTGACCAAGCCCTCGATCGCGTCAGCCAGAACCCGCCGTGTCTCGTCATTCTGCAAGAACATCTTCGCTCTGAAGCAACGATTCACAAACTCAGAACGATCGCAAATGCCGATCGCATGACTTTGGTCATTGTCACCGAAACAGATTCTCCAAGCTGGCTACATCAAGACCAGCATCCCGATGTCGATGGCTTTCTAGTCAAGCCGCTGAGTCCAGATGTTCTATTTTCTTTAATTCACTCTGCCTCAGCGCGTCAATACTGCCAGCAAACTTAAAATTTCGTTAAAAACTCCTGACAATTTCCAGCATCTACCAGAAGACAGAGTTTCTTAATTCCTTGTTAAGTGTAATAAGTAGAGCTGATTGTTTCGAGCGCTTAGTTTTGCAGTTTCCAACGCTTAATAATTGATGTTTATCGTTGGGTTAAGGTGGAGAAATGCAGTCGAATGTGCTGTGTTCATTGCAATTTGAGGCTGATTTGCGAACTCGCATCTTATTAACGAAGCTAATCAGCAGTTTGCGTCACATCCACAAATTTGGGCTACCGTTATCAACAGAACGACGAAAATATCTATCACTTTTGGGGGTGGCAGAGAGAAACAAGCGTGGATCACACCAGAATTTTGCGATAGATTTGAATCAGATTGAAGGTCTTGATTGCTCACAATCGTCCCCTGACTAAATCAAATCACTGTACAAACTGGATAGCTGCGCGATCACACAGATAGCGCACATCGGAATGGCAACGTGAATGCTAGTTACAGTAGATTTGCCCTAATTGATTCCATAAAGAAATCAGAAAAAGGGTGCAACTTTTGTGAGAAAGGCTACAATCGGGGAGACATTCCAATCATTTAGAAATAATGATCTCAGAAATTCAGCATCTGCCAACCGTATTTCCCCGGAACGTTGGGGCAGCCGCTAATTTGAAATGATCATTTTCACGATCGCTCTGCTGAATCCAGTGGAGGAGTGCGAGCCTGTCAATGTTCGTAGTCCAATCTCCTGAATCAGCCAGACTGCATCGCAGCGACCAACATCTGTTTTCAGTGCTGGGACATTTTACTTCATTACTTAAGGAGCATGAGGAACGCGGCATGACCCAAGCCAAAGACTTACTTGTTGAAGAATTCGACCCTTCAGAAGCTCTAGAAGTTGAGCTAGAACTCGACGACCTGGACGACTCAGACGATCCAGCGGAGGATGACGAAGAGGGGAAACCCGGTAAGGGGCGTGCAACTCGTCGCCGGACTCAAGCGAAGAAGAAGCACTACACCGAAGACTCGATTCGGTTGTACCTGCAAGAAATTGGTCGAATTCGTCTGCTTCGTGCAGATGAAGAAATCGAACTTGCACGAAAAATTGCAGACTTGCTGGAGCTAGAACGGATTCGGTTCAAGTTAGCGGACAAGCTCGATCGCGAACCTACAGACGCAGATTGGGCAAATGAGGTGAAGATGCCTCTAACGCAGTTCCGTCACCGTTTGCATTTAGGGCGGCGGGCAAAAGACAAAATGGTGCAGTCGAACCTGCGATTGGTGGTGTCGATCGCGAAAAAATACATGAATCGCGGTCTGTCCTTCCAAGATTTGATCCAAGAAGGTAGCTTGGGTCTGATTCGGGCGGCTGAAAAGTTCGACCACGAAAAAGGCTACAAGTTCTCAACTTATGCAACCTGGTGGATTCGTCAGGCGATCACCAGAGCGATCGCGGACCAATCGAGAACGATTCGCCTTCCGGTTCACTTGTATGAAACCATTTCCCGCATCAAGAAGACAACGAAACTGTTGTCTCAAGAAATGGGACGCAAGCCGACTGAAGAAGAGATTGCAACTCGGATGGAAATGACGATCGAGAAGCTTCGTTTTATTGCGAAGTCTGCTCAGTTGCCAATTTCGTTGGAAACGCCGATCGGGAAAGAAGAAGATTCTCGCTTGGGTGACTTTATCGAATCTGATGGTGAAACGCCAGAAGATCAAGTTTCTAAGAATCTTCTGCGGGAAGACCTTGAAGGTGTTTTAGCAACGCTCAGCCCTCGTGAAAAAGATGTGTTGCGGTTGCGCTACGGTTTGGATGATGGTCGGATGAAGACCCTCGAAGAGATCGGACAAATCTTCAATGTGACTCGTGAGCGGATTCGTCAAATCGAGGCGAAGGCACTACGGAAACTGCGCCACCCGAATCGCAATAGTGTTCTGAAAGAATACATTCGTTAGGATTGAATTATTTCTGATTATTTAACCCGATCGCATCATCACGATCGGGTTTTTTGTGGCGCAATCAACGACAATACGTTTCAAATCGATATCCATTTCGTTGTTCCGATCGAACCAATTGGAATTCATCTAGACGATCGCGCCATTCCAGAAAATATACATCGCCGTTGTAATCGCCTTCGACGATCGTTAATTCCATTCGATCGACAAATTCCAACGCCTGACGGTAAATCGAAGCGCCACCCATTACGAACAATTTTTCATCAGAACGATCGAAGGCTTCGGACAGCGATCGCACAAATTCCACATTCGGCAGATTAGACGTGAGTGATTGTGAGGAAACGATAACGTTCGTCCTCTGATTTAGCGGGCGTTTTTGTAAATCAAACTCCCACGTTTTGCGCCCCATAATGACAGTATGATTCAGCGTCAGTTGCCGAAAGCGTTTGAGATCCTCCGGAATTGACCATGGTAATTTGCCTCGATCGCCGATCACACCGTTTGTTTGTGCGATCGCAGCAATTAAGATGATTTCAGACATCGCTCTTCATTGAAATTTGGCAAGTTCAGCAACTCTAGATTCTGCCACCCTCGCAGTTGCAAAATTTCCCTAGATAGAATTGACACAATTCACTACAAAGACGGACATCGTGATACCGTTGATGATTACAATTTGTAAAATCCTATTGATATTGAATTATCCTGAATCGTGCGCTTACTCTCTTCCTGATGGATGGTAAATGGATACTGAGAATTATTTGAACCACCCTACATTTGGGTTACTGTTTCGGGTGTGTTTGGTTGAAGAAAATCGAGAATTATTCAGTACACTCTACGCGCAACGGTTATTTTTTGTCGTATTTCAGGGCGCTGACGGTTTGGAATTTGAACCGATCGGGCGAACTGATGCCAAGGTTCTAGTCGAAAATCGGATGAGAATGTTGCGTCGATCGGGAATGTACAAGGAGTACGATCAACTTCAGAAAGTCCACCAAAACACATTCCAATGATCGTCACGCTTCAAGACCATATTGCTCAGTTCTGCGCCAAGATTCCCTCGACTGTCCGAATTATTGCGGTGACAAAAACGGTTTCAGTCGAAGCGATGAGAGCGGCTTATGCGGCTGGGATTCGCGATTTTGGTGAGAATCGCATTCAGGAAGCAGAAACAAAACGGGCAGAATTGCAGGATTTAACCGATGTGACGTGGCATTTCATCGGGCATTTGCAGAGTAATAAAGCGCAAAGAGCGATCGAGCTTTTTGATTGGATTCAGTCAGTCGATAGTTTGAAGCTGGCGCAACGACTCGATCGATTGGCAGGCGAAAGAAGTCGCAAACCGCAAATTTGTCTGCAAGTCAAGCTCCGAACTGATCCAAATAAGGCAGGATTCTCAGTCTCAGAACTTTGGGAGGCAATCCCGCAGCTTGAACGTTTGAACAATTTGCAGATTCGTGGATTGATGGTTATTCCACCGATCGATCTTGAATCTGCGGAAACGTTAGAACTCTTCCAGCAGGCAAAAGAATTAGGCGAAAAGATTCGATCGCAGAGCTGTCTTCTGGTGGATCAGATGTCGATGGGAATGTCCGATGATTACGCGATCGCGATTCAAGCAGGCGCAACGATGATTCGACCGGGGCGCGTTCTCTTTGGTGCAAGATCTTAAAAATTGCGGCAGGTTTAGAAAATAGTGGTAGTGTAGATACTCCAGTGCGAAACGCGGTCGATTTTTAGTCGCGTCTTTGTCTCTTTGGCTTGTAAAAATCGTTACTTAAGTATCGCGCTGAATGCTGAAACTTAAGACGAGAGAGATTACTTTTATCCCCGGTCGTCCCCGCATTCTATCGCAAGAAATGTACGCCGGAATTCTATTAAATTGCGATTGTTTCTTCACTGCCAAAATTGCCTGTGACTCGGAAAATTATCGAGCGATCGCAACATTTTCCAGCGGCTAGAACTCGCTTCCTTACCGAATTGCAACAAAATTAAAAGAAATTTGCAAAAAATTGATCCAACTTTCAAAACTACCGATACAATGCACGCGGAGACTAAAAACCTTCAAAAAATGTATTCAAGTTCGATCGCTGGATGTATACTGATTCTTCAATTCGTTATTTGTGCGGCAGTATTAAGAACTTTCTAAGCTGTCAAACCACAGAATGGAATTTGCCGACACCCGGCAAAGCAGCTTAGCATTAAGCGCCAGTGATCAAACCTATCAGCGGTGGCTCTGCTACTCTCAATGATTTGACCGTGACTTTCCAGCAAAATTGAGCTTATTCGGATGGAGCGTGAACAGTGAGTATCTTTAGTAAATTACGGGATTTCGTCGGATTGAATGAACCCGTCGAATACGAATACGAATACGACGAAATGGATGGGCAAGAGTATCAAGCACTCTATCAACAAGAAGAGGCGGCTCCTGCGGCTCCAGTAGCTGTGAATGAAGAAGAAAACCGGGCGCGTCGCACAAATCGTTTTCGCGATCGGGCGGTCGGAATTGGAACTGAAACAACTGGTGTAGGAGCAGGTATGAATAACGTGATTGGAATGCCGGGTGCAGCAAACGGAATTTCGGAAGTCGTGGTCGTCGAACCTCGCACGTTTGAAGAAATGCCCCAGGTGATTCAAGCGTTACGTGAGCGTAAATCGGTGGTGTTGAATCTGACGATCATGGACCCGGATCAAGCACAACGCGCTGTGGATTTCGTCGCGGGTGGAACCTATGCGATCGATGGTCATCAAGAGCGCATCGGCGAAAGCATTTTTCTCTTCACTCCAAGCTGTGTGCAAGTGAGCACTCAAGCAGGCGTGTTAAATGAAGTGCCGCAACCCGCGCCCGCTGCTCGTCCTCGTGCCGCTGCTCCGACTCCCGCTTGGGGCGCAGAACCGAGAGCCGTTCAAGGTTAGAACGAATCAAGGGTGACAGATAGTGAGATCTCGAACCCTTTTTCCACGATCGAGGATGATAGATTGGCTAAACAATTTGGCATGATTGGCGGCGGGATGATGGGAGAAGCTCTCTTGTCCCGCCTTGTTGCTCAGAACGTGTTTGAGCCGAGCGCGATCGTCGTGAGTGAACCGAATCGATCGCGCCAAGATTTTTTGGCACAACAGTATCAAATTCAAGTCACTGACCAGAATCGCCAAGCGATCGATTCAGAGGTGATTTTGTTAGCAATTAAGCCGCAAGTCTTTCCGCAAATTGCTCAAGAGTTTGCAGGTGAAAAGATTTCTGCCTTGGTGATTTCGATTCTGGCAGGAACGCCGATCGCACAATTAGAAGCCGCGTTTCCCGGTGCACCTGTCATTCGAGCAATGCCAAATACACCCGCCGCAGTCGGAGCGGGAATTACTGCGATCGCACCGGGTCAACACGCTCAACCGCATCACATTGAGCAGGCGAAAAAGATTCTCGGAACCGTGGGCGAAGTCGTGGAAGTGCCCGAATCGATGTTAGATGCCGTTACAGGATTATCGGGATCGGGACCGGGCTATATTGCGATCGTCATTGAAGCCCTTGCAGATGGGGGAGTTGCAGCGGGATTACCGAGAGCGATCGCGCTCAAATTGGCAATTCAAACCGTGAAAGGAACTGCTCAACTTCTACAAGAGTCAGAGATTCATCCGGGTGAATTGAAAGATCGGGTGACGAGTCCGGGCGGAACCACGATCGCGGGAATTGCTGAACTCGAAAAATCAGGCGTGCGATCGGCATTTATCCAAGCGGTCAAGGCGGCAGTTCAGCGATCGAAAGAACTCGGACAATAGTTAAATCAAGTGTTAAAATCTGGGCGATCTCGTCCACAGGCGACTTCTATGCGTTGGTCTTCCGTTCTTAAATTTGTGTTGGGTGTGTTGTTCGCGATCGCGCTCCTTGCCGCTGGAGGTGTCGTGGCGGCGCGGGTGATGATGGCACGTCTTGCAGTCCTGCCACCGAAGCCAACTTTCCCAAACGATACGCCGACGAAACCTGCACCAAAACCCGCTGCAAAGCCTGCGGCAGCTAAACCAGATGCAACTCCGGATACTGCTACAAAACCGCTGCCACCGGGCGCATTTCCGGCGCGAGTGACGCAATCGATCGGGCTTGTGGTTCGGGATGCTCCAGGGAGTGAAGGAGCCTCCATCGGTGGGGTTGATTTTAACGATCGTGTGACGGTCTTAGAGACGAATGCTGATAAGACTTGGCAGAAAATTCGACTCAGCAATGGGCAAGAAGGCTGGATTCGGGCTGGAAACGTAGAGCAAGTGAGCCAGTAAGTGCTGGCAATTAGAATAAGGCTAACGAACGATTACAGTTGAGAAACTTATGTCTGCTGTTATTACCACGATCGTAAAGATGGTTGAATCTCTACCGGATGACTTGCAGGAAAAAGTTGCAGATCATCTGCGAGGATATATTGCTGATTTAGAAGATGAGAAGCGGTGGGAAGCCTCATTCAATCGGACGCAAGGTAATTTAGTTAATGCGGCGCGAAAAGCAAAACAAGAAATTGCAGAAGGTCGATCGCTGCCTCACTTGATTAAGAGTTCGATCGATAGCGCGTCAGCACACTGAGATACACACTCGTTCCCGGCATCGGAATCACCCAACTCGATTAGAGGCTATGGAAACTTACAAGCGCTGTTCGCGTCCATGATGAACTCGCAAGATAAAGACTTGTTGATTTTCAATCCGGTAGTAAAGCATATAGCCATACTTGCCAAAGAAAACTCGAAGTTTGCGCTGGTCAGTGTTGGGAATGAGGAGTCCTCGTTCGGGTGCATTAGAGAGGCTGGCACTTGCATTGAGGATGGCGCGAACAGCCCGATCAGCAGCATCAGCATTCTTCTCATTCAAAAAGTCAAATTGTCTATCCAAATCATCCAGTGCAACTGGCAACCAGATCACTTCAAACATACAAATCAGGATGACTTTCTACGATCGGCAAACCAAGTTTCGACTTGAGTTTGAGCAATGCCGTTAGGGTTTTGCTGGAAGGTTTGCCAACGATGTTCGTTGTCTTGGATGATTTCTGATTCAGTGAGATCAGGAAACCCGATCGAGGTATCGATCAGTTGTTGACGATAAAAGTCTTGCAGAGCTTGTTCGATGATGGTTTCTGGATTGTCATGACCTAATTCGATTAGTTGCCGAATTAGGGCTTCGGCGGTGGGGGTGATAGTGATGTTCATGGGAAGAAGCGATCAATAAGGGAATTATACCGACGTTAAACTGCTAGGAGCGATCGCGCTTCGACAATTAGCGCGATCGCTCCCTCGATTAAGAGTTCGATCGATAGCGCGTTAGCACACTGAGATAAACACTCGTCCCCGGCATCGGAATCATCGGACTCCATAAATCGATCGTGGCATACCTCAAGGCGTGTAGCGTTTGTTTTGCTTCTTGAATCCCTTCAGATGTACCAATCAAAACGTGCTGGAGCTTTTCAGCGTCGCGATTCGACTCGAAACGCTCCAGAAACTCCTGGATGTTCATATTCATGGGCTTTTCTCTAATTTGAGTAAGGGAAGAAAGCCCAAAAACCAAAGCCACCCCAATCCATAGCAAATCGAGGTGGCTACTTCAGATGCTATCATCCTACGTTAGCCTCCTGGACTGTTACCGCAGTCTTGGATGGTTAGCTGCTCATCGTTGTTGGCGCAACTTTGGGCAGCGGCAGATTCAGTCTTTGGGACGCACAAGCAACGGAATAACTGATTGCTTAATTTGAGAGACTAATCGATTTTGTGAGCAGAGTCAAGAACATCCTTGGAATGTGCATCTGTTCGCGATCGTGTTAATTAGAATTCGGAAGACGATCGACATTCCGTTTCGCTCGTCGTTCATCAAGCCATTGCTGGAGAATTACAGCCGCCGCTTTACGATCGATCATTCCCTTGTTGTCCCGCAGCGAAATCCGTTCCGCGATCATGGATTGTTCTGCCTGATAGCTCGTTAAGCGCTCGTCTACATATTCGATCGGTAACGATAACGCTTTGGAAATCGTTTCCCCAAATTTCTGAACATGAATCGCTTGTTTTCCGATCGAGCCATCCATTGAATATGGCAACCCAATCACGAGCAGATCGACATTGCGATCGTGCACGATTTGACGCAGTTCTTCGATCGTCTGCGGATAGGATTTGCGCGTAATGGTGGTGAGTCCCGTTGCGATTAATCCAGTTCCGTCACAGCCTGCAACGCCGATGCGTTTTTTTCCCACATCTAGCCCCAGTGCCGCGACTCTTTCCATTAGCAGCAAGGATCTTCGCTGGGGGGTTCTTGCGATGCCGCTTTCATCAATTCCTGGACACTCGGCTTGTCCGCTTCTTGCGGCTTTTGATCGGGTGCAGGAAGTTTCACAGATTTGAGCATCGAAATCCGTCCCGGTACGGGTTTACGAGCGGGCTGGAGGTTTTGCAGCATTTCCGCGAGTTGCAGACTTTCTGCGATCGATTTCGTTTCCCGGACTTTGTGCCAAACCGAACGAGACATCAAGAGCGTGTGACCGATGCGATCGGCTCCGATGCTGTCAAGATATGCCTCGCGTTCCGGTTGATAATCCGGCGATGCCATTTGCAAGGATTGGGCGGGGAGATCCTGCATGATTCGCGCCATTTGCGCCATTAGTTCAGGATAGAGCCAAGTGTAGGCAGGATTCACCGTGAGATGGGCAGTATGCGGTTGAGAACCATCGCGGCAAAGATGCAGTTGAAAATATCCGATCGCGGCTTTTCGTTGCGGTTCAAAAACGTATCCGCTCACAACTTCAGTACGGGTGAAGACTTGTTTTGCCCATTCCATCAGACTGCCGAACACGCTCGTTTTGAAATCTTGAACGTGTCGATCGAACACTTGACGCACCAATGGCGGCATTGCCATTGTGTCGAGTTGATAGAGTAATTGAGCATCTGCATTACTTACCGGGAGCAGGTTCGGTAGATCTGGCTCTCGTTCTGCGAGTTCTTGAAGCTGCTCAGAGGAAACTGCCCAGTAGGTCATATTTGCCAAAGGCTGAAATCCGTTGTGACGGTATAGATCCAGCGCGGCTTTATCATTGACATCGATTTCGAGTACCCAGGTTCGCGCTTGCCAAATGCGTTCGAGGCAGAAACGAATCAAGAGTGAGCCGAGATCGACTTTGGTTAAAACTTGGGTTTCGGTGTCCTCTTCAACGATCGTAGGAGCGACTACCACACGATCAACTCTCCAAGTGCTGCGAGTGCGGTTGAACGGCGACACCTGAATCATGCCTTGAATCCGCTGATTCACTTCAGCAACATGGACACAAGGCAGATTTTGAACGGGATTCGGGAGCAGGTTCAGAAGCTTCATCACGCCAAACCAGTGACGAATCGAGACGCTCTTTTCGCGAACGGTAGAACAGTGCGGCAATTCGAGGTCTGGCGATTGCTGCGTCAGTTGGTCGATCGCATCGAGATCCCGGTATTGTACGGGACGGACGAGAGCGTTAGAAGTCGGTTGGAGGCGAGGCATAGTGATGAAAGCAGCAGTTCAACCCCAGAGTACGAATTGAGCGACGGCTTTGGGGTCAACCTTAAGGGGTATTCGTTTAAGGTTGATTGACCGATTGCAGCCCAACAGCAGATGGTTTTTGAGTCGCGTCAGTGGGTCGAATGAGAACCACAGGGGTCTGTTCGTTGGCGTTGCCTGCGGGGTTCGTAATGAGTGCCTGCTTGAGCAATGCCGTCGAGACACCTGAAGACGCTGCTAGTATTTTAACGGCTTTTAAGTCATTGACATCGACAATTGCCGCAGAAAGTCCAGTTTCTCGTTGAATTTGATCGACGACTTCCTGAGAGTTTGCAGGTCCTAGAACGATGAATTGGTCATACGGCGGAATGGTTCCGGTCACGTCGTCGATCAGTCGGGCTTGGTCGCCTGCGAGTTGATAGAAGACTCCTTTTCGCCCGAAGAGTTTCGCGATCGAGCCAACGATAAACGCGCCCAACACCCGGAATGATCCTTCAGCATCGATTAAAGTCTGCATTCCGCAAGCGGTCGCCAAACTAGAAGTGGGAAAAAACATGTAGCAGAGTCGAGTCGCTAGCCAGCCAGGTTTGATATCACGGGGATCGCGATACCGCCCTTGCATAATTGCAAGCGGAGATTCCCCAATTGTCACAATATCGCCCGGTTGCGCGTGGGGCATGACGTAGCGTTTTACCACGCTGACCGGATCGTCTAGCTGAGTGAGCAAGTGAGTTTTGATCGGGAGCACATCGGCATTCGTCGCGGGTCGCCAGCGTTTCGATTCGTCGATCGAGGGAAACTTCAGCGGCACCATCACGTGACGAGCTTTAGGTTTCCAACCTTGAGAACCGTACGCTACGTAGTGCAGCTTGATCCAAGCGACTTTCAATTCACTGAGATTTGGACCTTCGATTTCGACGATCGCTTCGATCGGATCGTGTGCCTGACTTTTGACGACTCGCGCTTCCCAGTAGTTGTCTTCTCGGACTTCCGCATCTTTGTATCGGGGAATCATGCGGGTTTTGATTGTGATGCCGTCAAGACTGCCACCGGAAAGCAATTTCACTTCTGCATGAACTTCGGGAGACATCACCTCCAATCGGCGGGTGAGATTGTGCAGTTCGAGTTGCCCAACTAATACGTATCGTTGCGGTTCGTAGACGGCAAGTTCCCACTTACCGGAATTGAGTTCTAGCGTATTGGTGGGACGCTGCCAGTATTGCGCTTCAAGCAGCAACATCACCAGCAAAACGAATCCGACAGTGCTTCCGAGAATGGCGATGAGTATGCTCACAAAAACTCCTTGGGTCGTTGCCTGAAAAAGATATACGGCAGTGGGGCGATCGTCAATACAAGATTAGGATGTTTCGCGGTTTTTTGAGCGGCGGGATTCGCGATCGCGATCGTGCCAAAACCAGTCTTCGTCGCTGCGGTGGTCAGCAGATTCGATTCGAGGAATTGCCCAAGTTAAGTATTCGGAGTGTCGATCGCAACCAAGCCATTTTCGTCCGAGTTGTTCAGCGACGACGGCAGTCGTTCCAGAGCCGATGAAGGGATCGAGAATGCGATCGCCCCGATGTGAAGAAGCGAGAACAAATTTTCGGATTAATTCTTCAGGTTTTTGAGTCGGATGCGGCGTTTTCTCGTTCATTCCGTTGCAAGTCGTTGGAATCTCGATCACATCACGCGGTTTGGCACCTTTTGGATGAGGATGCCAAAGTTTTGATTTTCCGTTGCCGTAGTGACTTGTTAAGGCTTGCGGATGTTCGGGATACTTTAGCGTGTGATCGTTGTAACGAGTGCGAATGTTCTCAACAGAAAGAGTAAATTTTTTGGTTTTACGAAAGTGCAAAATGCTTTCGTGCGATCGACCCCAATCATTCGATAAGTTGGCTTTGTTTTTGTAGTGCCAAATCAGCCAGCGGCAGCCTTGAAAAAATTGAGAAGCGGGAAGTTTTAAGTCTGCCAAAATCTCTGAAAAGCCGCAGATATAAAACGTTCCGGTTGGCTTGAGAATTCGCGCTACTTGTTCGATCCATTGCATCGACCATTCAACATACGATCGCTGTGATTCAAATGTATCCCACTCGGCTTTTTTCAAGTTATAGGGAGGGTCGGAAAACACTAAATCGATCGACTCAGAAGGGAGTGATTTCAGCCATTCCACCGCGTCTCCAATCCAAAGCTGACCGTTATCATGATGATAGAAAAGATGAGGTTTTTGATCTGAATCGACTGACGATTTAAGATGATCAATAGCTGAATCAAATTGCCGCATCTTTACTAGGAAAATTGGTGCATTAGCACTATATCCGATCGTTCTATTTTTTCAACTGAATGATGCAATATTCTGTCCATCCACCGAGTGAATTTATCGCCGCGCATTCTGAGAGATTATTACCAGAATGGTCGCATCCAATTCGCTCGATCGTGGTGGTGTTTCAACTTGCCGATCGAGAATTATCTGAGCGCTGTTGGGAAACGGATTTACAAAAACAAAAATTGCGATCGCAATTCCTCGAATTTGGTTTCAAGGTTGCAGAATCGCTTGAAGATCATTTGGTTGAATTGTTTGATCCCAAAACTGGATTTCCGGTTTTATCAGAATCGGGATCGTTACGATTGGATGATGTCGCAGTGGTGCGATCGACGCTTGGATATACGATCGCGCCTGTGGGAAATTGTTTAACGATCGTGCATCCGACTTGGGGCAGTGCGGTTTATCCCTCGATTTTGATGTCTTCAGCTGATAAAACGCTCGTAGAAGCAGTATTGGCAGGTTTGCTCGAATGCCACCATTCTTTGAGCGGTTGAGGCAGCTTAATCCAGTACAACGTGAGAACAACTGGATTGTGTGCCTCGCGCCCAACGATTTCGACGTTATAAGATGGACTGTTTCGAGAAGCCAAATCGACGATGAATCTGCGCCCGATGCGTCTCCAGCTTGGTTCTTTGCCGTGCCATTCGATCCGGCAGCAAGGATAAGGGAGTTGTTCTCGATCAAATAATCGGCAGCAAGGACCGATCACACGATACGTGAAGTGACCACCGGGGCTTGTGAAGGTGTGCCCATGAACGAATGGATGAGACGGGGTAGGCGAATTCAAATCATGGGCAGACATCACAGTTAGTAGCCTTCTTCCTCGTATTCTGGTTGTTTTTGTTTCTGAGCTTTGGCGATCGTGTTGAGATCGGGAAGCGGTTGGCTCTCAGGCTCTTCAGTTTTCGCCGCTACCTCTTCTTCCTGGGGCTGATCCGCCCACGGATCTTCATCAAGATTGCCCGGTTCAAAGCTTTCTGGTGAGGCAGGCGGCTCGATTTTAACTTCCTCAAACTCTACCGCGATCGCATCATCTTCAGCATCGACATACGTATCGTCGTATTCTTCGTCCTCGTACTCAGGGGAACCGTCGGTTCTGGAGAGTCCCCAGTTTTCCGTTTCATCGTCGTCCCAATTTTCTGTATCGTCGTCGCTATAGACGGGCGGCGAGTAAATTTCGGCTTCGCGATACTGCTGGCGCGGCGGTTCTTGTTCACGACGAAGCGGAATCGGTTCAGGCTCATCGTACAGCGTTTCATCCGGGTCCCATGTTTGCTCGATCGGTTCTTGAATCCGAGGACGCATTTCAACTTGAGTAGGCTGACCCGCAGGAAGTTGATTCTCAGGTCGAGCAGGAGCGAGATATTGCGCTTCTTCGCGTTCCCAAGGCGCTTTACCGATTCCCAAACGTTCGAGCACACCGACGCTAAGCTGATTCATCCGCTCTTCGGAACCTTCGATCACGATAATGCGATCGGGTCCGCTGCTGACAATTTCGGTGATCGGAAGTTCGTAAGTGCTGACAACTTGATCGGGAATGAGGGGAAGCCCGATCGACGCGATGACTAAATTATCGAGTCTGCCTGTATCAATATTGAACCGGAAGCCGCGAACTTTTCCGAGCAGTTCCCCGGTTTCGGTAATCACTTCGTAGCCGATCAGGTTGCTGTAATTTTCCAGATCGACATCTTCGACCACATCTTCGTCATCGACTAAAATCACGTCACCGATCTGGCGAATGCTGGAGAGCATCATCGGTTGAGCAGTGCCGTAGAACAGATTCGGGCGCAAACTGAGGGCGACGACTTCTTGAGAGTCAATATCGACCCAAAGCTGACTCACCACGCCGAGCCGTTTTCCGGTGCTGCGCGTAATCACCTGAGTTCCAAGGAGGTCGGAGCGTTGGCGAAATTCTTCTGTCATTGAGTCCCGAATCCTATTGCTTACACTTTTTTCTAATTATCAAATCATATCGAGGATCGATCGGTACGGAATGCCGAACGGATTTCGCGGCTTAAACGCACGCTAGACGCTTTGGGGTAGCTTAATCCCCAGAACTTGGGTGAAGGCTCCTCGCGCTTGTGTTACGCCGATCGTGCGTTGGGCAGATTCGATCATCGGTCGCCGCAAACTGACCACAATAAATTGGGCTTGTTGGGCTTGCTGCTTGATCATTTTAGCTAATCGCTCCACGTTTGCTCCATCCAAGAACATATCCACCTCATCGAATGCGTAGAACGGCGAGGGTCGATAGCGTTGTAGAGCGAAGATGAAACTGAGTGCGGTAAGCGATTTTTCACCCCCAGACATCGAAGCCAATCGTTGAACAGGCTTGCCTTTCGGATGGGCGATCAGGTTTAAGCCGCCGTTAAAGGGAGCGTTCGGGTCTTCAAGCTGAAGCCGTCCGTCCCCATCGGATAACGTGGCGAAAATCTTTTGGAAGTTGATATCGACCGCTTCGTAAGCTTCCATAAAGGCACGTTGTCTCAGCGTGGTGAAGTTCTCGATTCGCAGTAGAAGCTCGGTGCGTTCTTCTTGGAGCGTTTCGAGTTTTTCGGTCAGTTCATCGAGTCGGGCTTGGGTGCGATCGTATTCTTCCAATGCCAGCATATTGACGGGTTCCATTGCCTGTAGCCGTTTTTGCATTGATCGAATTTCGTGCTGAAGTTGCCCTAGATCGCGGGTAATCCCTTCTGGCGCTTCGGGGAGCGGATCAGGAAGTTCAGCGCTCTGTTCTGCAAGTTGTGCTTGTTCGATGACAAGCTGTTCGCGGCGGGCTTGAATGGTTTCGTGAGTTTTATTGCGTTGCCATTCGTGTTGTTGATGGCGATTTTGGAGTTCGCGTAATTGTCGATCGACAGCATCCCGTTTCGCTCTTTCTTCACCCAGTGTTTTATCGAGTTCCGCGAGTTGATTTCTCAGCTCGGTTATCTGGGTATTCACTGCGGTCTGTTGCTCCGAATTCTCCGATCGCTGTTGCAGTTGAATGGTTTGCTGCGATCGCGCTTCTTGAATCCGAATTTGTCCCTGTTCGATTTTTTCTTGCAAGCGTTGATAGCGGGTTTCGATATCTTGCGATCGCTGCTCGATCGCTCTTAAAGCAAGTTCCTTTTCGCTCAAGGTGGATTCGAGCGATCGTATTCCTGCCTGAATTTGCTGCCATTCGCTATGAGTTTGAGACTGTTCAATCTCAGCTAGATTCGTTCTCAATTGCTCTAATTGCGCTTCTTGAGTTGGAATTTCACGATCAAGAATCTGTAAACGAGATTGAGCCGTAGAAAGTTCTTGCTGATTTTTCTCTAAGGTCTTTGTGAATTGAATTTGTTCTGATTCCAAGCGTTTGAGTTCTTTTTTCGCTTGTTCAAGTTTGAGTTCTAATTCTCGATGTTGTTGACGAGCTTCGGTTAAGGCTTTTGTACGATCGCTTTGGGCGATCATTGCTTTGGCGATCGCGCCTTCACAATGTCCAAGAATTCGATCGATTTCCTCTAATCGACGGCGTAATGCGGCTAACTCCGGTGATTCTGCCGCATGACCTGTTCCAAATTTGAGCGGCGATCGATGTCCAGCACTTCCTCCGGTCATGGCTCCACTGGATTCGAGTAACTCTCCATTGAGCGTAACAATCCGATACTGCCCTAAATGTCTTCGTGCATCGCTCAGCGTTTCAAACACAACGGTCGTACCGAACACATACGCGAATACATCGTGATAGCGATCTTCAAAGTTAACTAAATTAATCGCGTAACCAATACAACCTTGCATTGATCGCATTGTGGCGCGATTTGGAATGTGAGGCGGGTTGAGTTTGTTCAGCGGGAGAAGGGTCGCACGTCCGGCGCGTCTTTGTTTCAGAATGTCGATCGCTGCCGCCGCGATCGCGTCATCTTCGACCACAATATTTGCCATTCTCGCGCCTGCTGCGGTTTCAAGCGCAAGCTGATATCGCGGATCAACTTGTCCCAACTCTGCAACTAAGCCACACACCCCAGTTAATCCCATTTTAAGAATGACTTGTGAGGCTTGTGTCCCTTGCGCTTCCTGTACCGCTTGCGTTTGTGCTTCTAATTTGTCTAGCTTGCGTTGTTTATCGCGTTGTTCTTCGATTAATCGCGATTGAGTTTGGCGTTGAATTTGTAATTCTTGTTCAACTCCGGATAGTGATGCTGCTAGTGATTGAATTTGTCCGGTTGCAGCGTTTAACCGTTCAGATAAATCGCTTTCTTCGATCTGTTTTTCGTTCAGTTGTGCGGTCGTGGTTCGGAGTGAATCCGTTTGCTCTAGAATTTGTCGATCGAGTTGATTGGTTTTCTCTCGCAATGCTGCCTGTTCGGTTCGTTGCGGCTCCAAAGATTTCGACAGCGTATCGATGTGGTGGTGTAACTGCGATTGTTCTTGCACCCACGCATCCGCATTTTCAGCCGAGGCATTCGCTTCATCGCGTTTACGATCGAGCAATTCCCGCGACTGATCGCGTTCTCGTGTCGCTTGGATGAGTTCTTGAGTCTCGATCGATTGTTTCTCTTGAGTCAGCGCCGCTAATGTTTGCTGATTCTCCTGAAGATCGCGCTGATGTTTTATCAGAGTTTCGATTAGTTCCTGACTCGCTTTTTGTAAATCTGCCTGCTGGCGTTCGAGTTGACGCAGTTCGGCTTCTCGTGTCGCTAACGTCGATTGAACAGCGAGTAATTCTTTTTCACCGAGCGATCGCACTTGAGCATTGAGCCGTTCGAGTTCAGCGGTCGTGGTTCCGATTTGAATGTCGATCGCTGCAATCTGCTCGGTCAAATCAGCAATCTCTTTTTCGCCAGAGTGGATTTGTTCTTGTAATTTACGAACACCTTGAGCGGCTTGCTCGTAGCGGAGGACAATTTCCCATTGTTCTTTAGATTGAACTTCAGAGCGGAGTTTTTTATACTTCTCGGCTTTGATGCGATCTTGCGCTAAGCGATCGCGCTGTTCGATCAATTCTCGTTCAACAATGTGAAACTTATCTTCTTGATCTTTCACCGCATCGAGCTTGTCTTTGGCTTGATTAATTTTGCGATCGAACGATGCGACTCCCGCCAATTCGTCAATGATTTCCCGCCGCTCCCGACCATTCATCGAAATAATCCGGGTTACGTCTCCCTGAAGTACCACATTGTATCCTTCAGGATAAATTCTCATGCGGTCTAACTGTTCGTGTAATTCCGTCAGCGTACAAGGTTCACCATTAATGTAATAGTTTGACGTATACGTTCCTTGTTGCGTCACTCGTAGCTTTCGCGTTACAGACCATTCAGCGTTAGTCGAACCGTTTCCATTTCCATTTACTTCATAAACAGTATCCGGTTCATGCTTGTGCCCGTTACCATTGCTAGGTTCATTGAGTGAAGTATCTGCGTTTTCTTCGCTCGGATTCATCAACGCTTGGAACAGATCCAATTCGTCTGTCAGATCAAACACCGTCGTTACAGCGGCTTCGACTGTCGATCGACCTTTTGTCGCCTGCGTGTGATTCACCAAATCGGGCAATCGTTCTGCCCGCATTCCTTTCGAGCCTGCCAAACCCAGACAAAACAGCAGAGCATCCAAAAGATTTGATTTTCCCGATCCATTCGGTCCTGAAATCACAGTAAATCCAGGCAGCAACGGGATCGGCGTTGTGCCGCCAAAAGATTTGAAGTTAGTCAGTTCAACGCGCTTGACGTACACAGGGATTTAGTAAAAATCAGTGATTAGTGTAGCTTGGAATCCGACAATTGAACGAAAATCGTCGAGTTTCTAACATAGATAGCACACTTAGAACGTCTGATCTATATAAATTTGAAATAATATTAGGCGATCGACAACGTTGTTGCAGTCTTTGAACATGACATAATGGCTCACCCATCATGGAACAAGCCATGAAAGTCAAAGACGTAATCAAACGGTTAGAAGCCGATGGTTGGTATCTAGCTCGGACTAAAGGCAGTCATCGACAGTTTAAGCACTCAGAAAAATCAGGAACAGTCACTGTGTCAGGAAAACTTAGTGTTGATGTTCCAATTGGTACACTAAAAAGTATCTGGAGACAGGCTCAAATTGAATCGATCGGACCAGAAGAGGAGCAGAACTGATGCGATATGCGATCGTCATCGAAAAAGGACAAACTAGCTACGGTGCTTACGTGCCAGATCTTCCAGGATGTGTGGCAGTGGGTGAGACGATTGAGGAAGTCAGAGAACTGATTCATGAAGCGATCGAGTTTCATCTCGAAGGATTGATAGAAGATGGCTTGTCCGTTCCTGAGCCGATTTCTACTTGTGAGTATGTCGAAACTCATTAAAAAACGGGCAAGGCACTCACACCCCGCCCGTTCTTGAATTTGGCTCAAATCTAAAGAATGTACAGCAGTAGAAACAAAATAATCCAGATGACATCTACGAAGTGCCAGTAAATTTCTGCGGCTTCGACTCCGAAATGTTTTTCGCTGTTGTAATGATTCGGTTTAAGCGATCGCCAAAGTACCGCCAAAATCAAAATCAACCCGAAACAAACGTGCAGCCCGTGAAATCCAGTCAGAACATAGAACGTGCTGGCAAAAATGTTTGTTTTCAACCCGAATTCTAAGTGGAAGTACTCATAAAGCTGACCGACCAAAAAGACCGCGCCCATGAGAGCCGTCACACCAAACCACAACCGCAATCCTTTGACATCATTTTTCTTGATTGCAGTATCCGCGTTATGAATCACAAAGCTACTGCTAATCAGAATCGCAGTGTTAATTCCAGGCAGTAAGAGTTCAAGCTTTGGAGTGCCTTCGGGGGGCCACACGGGGGTTACGGTTCGGAACGCGATATACGCCATGAACAGCCCCAGAAAGATCATCGATTCCGCCGCTAGAAACACGATAATTCCTGGAATCCGAAGATCCGGATGTTCGTGATGGTGTGTTTCTGCGGCTTTCTCGTGGTGGTAGTTGAGCGAAGTTTTTGCAGGATCGATCGTAGTCATGGTGTTGAAAGAATGAAGGACACAAAGGATGAAGTCGGCTCCATCCTTTCAAGGTTTAGCGATTGTGGCTTTCGGTTCCCCGATCGCTCGGATCTGCCGCAACGACCGGATCAGGTTTTGCTCTCAGCGTCGAACTCGGTCCCGCTGAAAGGGCAGGATCACTGGCATCGGAGAACGGAACATCAACCTCTGTCGATCGCGATCCCATCCCGTAGTCATAAGGACCTGTTGCCAAGATCGGATCAGCGTCAAAGTTCTCAACCGGAGGCGGCGAAGTGGTCATCCATTCCAGCGTTAAACCACGCCAAGGATTGTCACCCGCAGGCGCACCGCTTAACCAACTCCAAGCTGCATTCACCACGAATGGAATCGTAGAAATGGCAAGGAGAAAAGCACCGATCGTACAAATCAAGTTCAACGTCGCAAACCTCGGATCGTACTCGGCAATCCGGCGGTTCATGCCTTCCAAACCTAATTTGTGCATCGGCATGAACGCTAAGTTAAACCCAACAAAGCTCAACCAAAAGTGAACCTTGCCCCAGGTTTCGTCCATCATTCGTCCTGTAATCTTCGGGAACCAGTGGTAGAACCCGGCATACAGTCCAAATACGCTACCCCCAAACAACACATAGTGCAGGTGGGCGACTACGAAATAAGTATCGTGAACGTGAATATCAAACGGAACAGACGCGACCATTACACCGCTAATCCCACCAATCACGAACAGCGAAATAAATCCCATCGCAAACAGCAACGCAGAACTTCCGTCTAATTTTCCGCCCCAAAGCGTCGCCAGCCAGCTAAAGATCTTAATGCCCGTCGGAACTGCGATGATCATTGTCGTGATCATAAAGAACATCCGCATCCAAGGCGGCGTTCCGCTGGTGAACATATGGTGCACCCACACGATCAAGCCCAACCCACAGATCGCCAGACTCGAATAAGCGATCGCTTTATATCCAAAAATCGGCTTCCGAGCGTGTACAGAAATAATGTCTGAGATCATGCCGAACACAGGCAAGATCATGATATACACCGCTGGATGCGAGTAGAACCAGAACAAGTGCTGATAAACGATCGGGTCGCCGCCTCCTGTTGGATTAAAGAACGCCGTTCCAATCAACACATCAAACGACAGTAAAATCAGCGCACCTGCCAATACTGGAGTCGCAATCACCGCCAAAATCGAGGTTGCGAACATTGCCCAACAGAAGAGCGGCATCTGATTCCAGCCCATTCCGGGAGTTCGCATCTTCCAGATCGTCACGAGAAAGTTCACTGCCGCCAGAATCGACGAGGTTCCCAACAGTAATACGCTGAGAATCCAGATCATTTCTCCAGCTTTCCCGCTAATCAAACTCAGCGGGGGGTAATTCGTCCAGCCTGCACCGGGCGCACCGACCAGAAAGCTACTGAGCAACATAATCCCAGCAGGCGGAATGATCCAGAATGCCAAGGCGTTCAGCTTCGGAAACGCCATATCCCGCGCCCCAATCATCAAGGGCACTAGATAGTTTCCAAAGCCGCCCGTTCCCGCAGGCACAATCCACAAAAAGATCATCACCGTCGCGTGAACCGTGAACAGACTGTTATAAACTTCGCGGCTAACGAAATCTGATTCAGGAGTGGCTAACTCAGTGCGAACCATCGTCGCCAGCACACCACCCACCAGATAGAAAAAGAAAGTTGTGACCAGGTATTGAATCCCGATCACTTTGTGGTCTGTACTAAAGCCAAAGTAGCGTCTCCAATCGCCCGGTTCTTGACCGCGAGCGGAAGGATTCGCTTGTTCTTGAATTTGGGCTGCTTGTGTCATAGCAAGTTCTTAAGAAAAAGAGCGGCTCCGAATTTCGACTAACTCATCGAATGAAGTTGATGTAGCATTTCAGGGGTCACACCCGTCTCTTGGGCGTAAGGTGCGAGGTATTCACTCTCAGTCATCTGAGCGGGATTCAGGGCTACCGTTTGCTCCTCACCCTTCGCTTGAGCAATCTTCATGCTCTGTACCCATTCCTCGTATGCTTCAGGCGACTCTACCACTACATGAGATTTCATCGCGCCATGATACGCACCACACAATTCCGCACAAATAATCGGATAGTCCCCTTCTTTGGTCGGGACAAAGCGAATCTGTGTCTGCCGTCCCGGAACTGCGTCCTGCTTTAATCGGAACTCTGGCACCCAGAAGGCGTGTAGTACATCGTTCGCGGTGATGTTCATGATCACCGGACGACCCACGGGTAAGTGCATTTCACCCGCAATGATTTCTTCGGGATAAGTGAACAGCCAAGCGTACTGCATTCCTGCGGCATTGATAACCAGCGGCTCTTGCTTGTTGTTCGGAGAAATTGAACCTGCTCTAGGCGAAACCACTCCAGGAATGGGCGCATCTTTGCGAACGGGAATATCTTCTTCGATCGCATTCGTTGCCGCATTTTTCCGAATTTCCTTGGTGATGGCGATATTCGGATCAGTATCGGCAATTAACGGGGCAGCGATCGCGGCTCCTTTTTGAACATGAGCCACGGGATGACCTCCATGTGCCGCCATTGAGTGATCCATCGGATTCATTCCGCTTTCGGTGTTGTAGATTTCAAAGCTAAACACTGAAATGCCCAACACGATCACAGCCGGAATTGCTGTCCAAAGGATTTCGAGGGGAATGTTGCCATGAACAGGAGGACCATCGCTCAAGTCTCCTGGCTGGCGACGGAAGCGAAACGAAGAGTAGATCAGGATAAAGCTCACCAGCAGGAAAATGCCAGTCCCGATCGTCAGCATCGCATTAAATAATTGATCAACCAGTGGGGCTGCTTCAGACGCAGCAACCGGAAGCAGATTATGGTTCTGACCGTACCAGAGGCTCACGAGGGTCAGAACGATACCCGCGAGGAGAGTTGAAATTTGACTAGGAATATTCACGGCTCACCAATCTTGCCTATAACTACTTAACAGGGTTCTAGATTCTGGATATTGGGTAAACAGCTTTTGGGTAGAGATCTTGCTGTTTTGTTTGCCGTTATGACAATAATTCCAACGCTCAGAGAGAACTGTATGTTTGAGAACGCTTGCTCAATTTCCAGTCTAGTCTTCCTTCCACGGTAGGGCAGGTTTCATCATTCGGGCGATCGAAATCAGAGAAATTTAACTCTTTCTTCGGGATCGAACTTTAGGTAGAGGCGAAAGGAGTAGATTTAGCTGAAATCGAAAGAATTTCCAAAACTCGTAGTCGATTCCAGATTACGTAACTAAAGTAGAACTTAGAGCAGATGCTTCACGGTTGATGAAGTTTTATTTCTAAATAACGACTATCCGCTTTTCGGAATTAATTATGTCAGATTCACTGTTTAATTCCCCGACGATTTCTCAACCCACGCAAGCCCGCAGTTGGATTACTCGCCTCGTGTTTGCACTGGCTTTCTCGACCTTGTTTCTCATGGCAGTCGGCAGCGCCACACGGGTCATGAATGCAGGCTTGTCTTGCCCGGATTGGCCCCTCTGCTATGGTGAGATTGTGCCTCGTGATCAGATGAATCTTGAGGTGTTTCTAGAATGGTTTCACCGACTGGTTGCGACAACGATCGGCTTTGGAACGATCGCGCTTGTGGCTGTGTCCTGGTGGTTCCGTCGTGACCTACCGAAGTGGACTCCTTGGGCAACCTTGTTCGCACTGTTCTTGGTGGTCTTCCAAGGGGTGTTAGGGGGCTTAACGGTCACGCAACTTTTGCGGTTCGACATTGTAACGGCGCATTTGGGAACGGGATTATTGTTCTTTAGCACCTTACTCGCGATCGGGACAATGCTGATTCCATATCAAGGAACGGGAACCGTCGGAAAGCTCCGTTTAGTCGGAATTGCGGCAACCGGATTTGTTTATTTTCAAAGCATCTTAGGCGGATTAGTCTCGTCTCAGTGGGCATTACATCAGTGCTTCGGACAATCCCAACTCTGTACAATCATGAACAGTCACATTGCGGGAATTGTTCCTCCGACGCTTTCTGTTCTGGCATTAGTGATTCTCGCTTGGCGCACTCCTGCACTTCACCCGTTGCTGCGTCGCTTGATCAATGTTGCTGGATTGTTGTTAGTGCTACAAATTTCATTGGGGGTTGCGACCTTCAAACTGCGCCTTCAAGTTGAACCTTTAACGGTTGCACACCAAGCCACTGGAGCCGCTCTCCTTGGAACATTGCTGGTGTTTACTGTGTTGGCTTTACGCGATTCTGCTGAAGGTCAGATCGTCAAAGTCGAAGCCTAAATCTTTTTTAGCTACTCTCGTTTGACCGAAGATAAAAATGCAAAATTCAGTAACGGGCGTAATTCGCCACAATCAAGATTTCCTACAAGTCATTAAAAGCTATTGGCAACTGACCAAGCCGCGTATCATTCTATTGCTCCTAATCACTACAGCGGGAGGAATGTGGATTGCGGCTCAAGGACAAGTTGATCCCGTCTTGCTAATCGTGACGCTGATCAGTGGTGCCTTTGCCGCAGGATCAGCAAACACTATTAATTGTTTGTACGATCGAGATATTGATTACGTGATGGAACGGACTCGCAGCCGTCCACTTCCATCGGGTCGAGTGAGTCCCCGCGATGCGTTAATCTTTGCGATTACGTTAGCGGTGACATCGTTTGGTTTGCTCGTGTATTTTGCGAATCTGCTCAGTGCTTGTTTGGCGATGTCCGGCATCTTCTTTTATGTGGTGGTCTATACTCACTGGCTGAAGCGGCATAGCACTCTAAATATTGTGATTGGCGGTGCTGCGGGTGCGATTCCGCCTCTGGTGGGTTGGGCTGCGGTGACAGGCGACTTGAGTTGGGCGGCTTGGGTGTTATTTGCGATCGTATTTCTCTGGACTCCCCCGCATTTCTGGGCGTTGGCGATCATGATTCGTGAAGATTACGCCAAAGTCGGGGTGCCGATGTTGCCTGTTGTGAATGGCAATGAGCCGACGAGTAAGCAGATCTTTTACTACACGCTGTCATTGATTCCGGTGTCGCTGTTGTTGGTTTATCCGCTGCATGTGATGGGTGCGGTGTATGCTGCGATCGCGCTTCTGTTGGGCGGCATTTTTGTCCAGAAAGCTTGGAAATTGATGCAGGCTCCGTCGGATTTAATGGAAGCTCGATCGACGTTCAAATACTCGATTCTTTACATGATGCTGCTTTGCGCTGGAATGGGAATCGATTCTTTACCTGCAACTCGTCAGCTTGTCAGTACGCTCATTGAACACGCTCAAACAATCATCGGAATGGTGTTCTAGGTCTATCTTTAGACTGATTTACAGGTAATAGAGCTAAATTACTCTTCTGGCAATGGGAACTTAGTTAGTCGCATGGCTGCGACTACAAATAAAACACTCCGATCGATACGACTGGGGTGTTTTTAATTGTTTAGGATTGTGAATTAAATAATGTGCAAGATTGAACGGGTTTGCCCTCATCCCCAACCCTTCTCCCTGGGGGAGAAGGGAGCTAGAATTCTTGTTCCCTCTCCCCTAGGGAGAGGGCTAGGGTGAGGGTAAACCCAGAGAATTGTAAGTCAATTAATTCCCATTCCTTAGCGGCTGACCGGATTGCGTTTAGTGAGACGATACACGATCGCTTTCATCGCAAATTTCGGTAGTGCAGTCATTCGTTTCCATCGCCAAGGTTCTTGATACAGTCGATACAACCATTCGAGGTGATTATCACAGAACCATTTTGGGGCGCGTTCCTTTGTTCCCGCCCACACATCAAAGCTGCCACCGACACCGATCCAAACCGCATTCGGGCAGACGTGCCGATTTTTAGAAATCCATAATTCTTGTCGCGGCACACCCAGACCCACATAGATTAGTCGGGGTTGTAGTGTTTTCAAATGTTGAAGAAATTCAGGTTCATCTTCAGGCTTGAGATAGCCATTTTGAACACCGACGATCGAGATTCCTGGAATGCTTTGCCGCCATTTTTGCGCCGCTGTTTCCGCAACTCCGGGCGCACCTCCGAAGAAAAAGATCGACCAAGGTTCACCGAATTGTGTCGATCGCTCTAACAAACCTTGCGCGAGTTCGATCCCCGGAGTCCGCTTTACCCGCTTCCCATGAAGCCGCATATACAAAACAATTCCCGAACCATCCGGAATCACTAATTCTGCTTGATGAATGATATTTGCTAACGCTGGATTTTGTTCCGCCTGCATCGTCATTTCCGCATTCAGCGTAATCACATGACAACCCAGCCGCTGTTCGATGCGGTGACTCAGCCAGCGATCGTAATCATTCACGAGGTGCATCGGCAGTCCCAACACGGGAAAGGGCTGCAAAGAATCAGAGTAAGGAACGTGAGTCACAAGCTTTCTCGGCGGGGATGATTCGGGATTGAATTGTATCAGGAAAGAACCAAATTATCGCGATGCACGACGGTTTCTTCACCCGCGTATCCAAGAATTTCGGGAATTTCATCGGATTGACGACCGCGAATTTTTTCTAGTTCGTCGCTGTTGTAGTTGACGATGCCTCGCGCAACTTCTTCACCAGAGCGATCGCAGATTTTCACCGCGTTCTGACTATCAAATTCGCCTTTGACTTGAATAATGCCTGCGGCTAATAGCGATCGACCTGAATGTCGAATCGCTTTCACTGCACCCTCATCGAGATACAACTGCCCGACCGGAACCAATCCATGAGCAATCCACCGCTGTCGAGCATTAAACGGGCGCGGCTGCGGTTCAAACTGCGTTCCAATCAATTCACCTGACAGAATTTTTAAAAGATTACGCGGCGATCGACCTTGAGTAATTACAGTTCTCACACCCGCACCCGTCGCAATTCGAGCCGCTTGAATCTTCGTCACCATTCCCCCAGTGCCCCACTGTGTCCCAGAGCTTCCGGTTTGAACGTCTGACAATTCATCAATGTGTTTGACGATCGTGATCGGTTGCGCGTTCGGATTGTTGCGGGGATCAGCAGAATATAAGCGATCTACATCCGTCATCAAAAATAACCAATCCGCATCGACCACACTCGCAACCAGTGCCGAGAGCGTATCATTATCGCCAAACTTCAATTCATCGACCGAAACCGTATCGTTCTCATTCACGATCGGAACAACACCCAAGTTTAAGAGTTCTTGAAACGTGCGAAGAACATTAATGTAGCGGCTGCGTTGAATCAGATCGCCACGAGTGAGAAGGACTTGTGCGATCGGTTGTTGGAGTGCGGTGAAAAAATCATCATAAATCCGCATCAAACGACCTTGACCGACCGCCGCGATCGCTTGTTTGAGCGCCATCGATTTCGGACGTTCGACTAATCCCAATCGTGCACATCCAACCCCGACCGCGCCAGATGAAACGAGAACAACGCGATTTCCCTGTTGGCGGAGCTGACTGAGAACTTCGACTAGAGAAGCGATCGTCGAAAGTGCTAATTGTCTTGAATCGGGTTGAGTCAGGCTAGAAGTCCCGATTTTTACAACGATCGTTTGAGGCATGAACTGAACTGTAAGCTGCTTGAATATCCTATCAAGTTCAGGAATCTTGAATGGGTCGCGGAATTTTGAATTAGTGTGTTTTGTTCGCTTCGTTCAATTCCGCCCCGGAATAGAATGATACTGGTGGTGAATTGGAAAAAGAAAGATAATCACACATCCCTCGTCGATCGCACTCATCCGCGCCGAATTCTATTCCGGCGCGGACTGACAACGCAGTCAGAACCCCAAACTACACACTAATCCGGTATCGCAAACCCAGTCCTCGGATCGCGAATATACAAGCCCAACACCAGCGAATTAATCACTTCATCCCAAACCGGAGTCAACTTCTCCGCTTGATCCGCCCAATAATCAAACGTAATCAAACACTGAATACTCGACCCAAGCCCGACACAGATCCGAGAATACGCTTCACGATTTTCATTAGAATCGATGAATTTAATTTGAATCCAAGCGATTCGAGCCGTTTGGCGTTTCACTTTGACCACTTCCCCGACCTCGATCACATCACGTCGATCGGCAGTCGCAACCTTTTTCACCGTATGTTCCAACGGAAACAAGCTCCAATCTTGTTTCGGCAAGTGATTGTAAGAAACTTCTAACCGACAATCATCGTTTGGCGGCGTTGCATCATGGAAGCTAAAAGATTTTTCGTTCGGTTCAAAATGCCAGTCTTGCGGCACATCGAATCGAACCGCACCCCGTCCCGCTACGAAAATCTTGTAGCCCGGTTTCGACTGCCAGCCATGATTATCATCGATTTCCAGAGTTTCTTTGATCCACTCTGGTTTTCCTTTCTTTTTGCCCATAGATCAAATCCACGATCGCATTAATCCAAATAGTAAATCAGGATTTTTACGATCGTGGATTCTCTCTAACTTTCCTTAACCGACTCGCGATCGATAATCCTCGTAGCCAAATTCGCGCCACAATTCAAACGATCCATCTTTGCGGACACACCCGATCGCCGGATGCGCGACCCCGTTAAACATCGTGGATTTGACCATCGTATAGTGCATCATGTCTTTGAAAATGATGCGATCGCCGATGGCTAACGGTTTCTCAAACCCGTAATCACCGAGGAAATCTCCAGCTAAACAGCTTGATCCCCCTAAGCGATATTCTCCGTTTTGCGATGCTCCCACAATTTCCGGCTGATAAGGCATCTCCAAACAATCGGGCATGTGTGCAGTGAAAGACACATCCAACATCACATGAGTAAAATCAGCAGTCGGAATCAGATCGAGAACCGAACCGATCAAATCGCCTGTTTGCCAAACGATCGCGGAACCGGGTTCTAGATACAACTGCAAATGAGGATAGCGATCGTGAAACGCATTCAGAACTGCGATCGCATGATCGACATCATAGTTTTCGTGCGTCATCAAATGCCCACCCCCCAGATTCAACCACTGAATCTGAGGCAACAAGTGACCATAATGTTGTTCAATCTGCTGAAGCGTTTTCTCTAATGCAAAAGAATCGCTTTCACACAGATTGTGAGACAAGAAGCCACTGATGCCATCCGGTAAGCGATCGCCTAATTGTTCAGGCAAAACACCTAAACGTGATCCAGGCTGGCAAGGATTATAGAGAGCGGTTTTAACCGGGGAATAGAGCGGATTAATCCGAAGCCCGATCGATGCCGATCCTTTTGGTGAGCGCTCCCACTGACTTAGAGAATTAAAAGTCACATGAGTTGCTCGATCGAACAATTCCGGTAAATCCTGCTCCCGATATGCAGGCGAATAGACGTGCAATGCACCTCCGAATTCTTCGGCTGCTAACCGAGCCTCCCAGAGCGAACTTGCCGATGCCCCGGATAACATCCGATTGATCATTGGAAACGAATGAAACAAGGCATACGCTTTCAATGCTAAGAGAACTTTAACGGGGGCTTCGCGTTGAACTCGATCGAAGATCTGCAAATTCCGCTCAAGTCGCTCTTCATCCAGCACAAAGCAGGGAGACGGAATCGCCTCCAAAACTGCATCGTTGATCATGTCCTACTCCTCCACAAACGGGGAAGCTTGACCAATCACTTCATGCCAAGGCAGACCCATTGCCCCCAACCGTTCCAAGAACGGATCAGGATCAAGCTGCTCGACGTTAAAGACTCCTGGTTTCTGCCAAGTTCCATTCGCCACCATCAATGCACCCAGAGCAGCGGGCACACCCGTAGTGTAGGAAATCGCTTGTGCTCCCACTTCTTGATAGGATTTGGCGTGATCACAGTTGTTGTAGATGTAATACTGCTGCGGTTGACCATTCTTGATCCCGCGCAGATGACACCCGATCGAGGTTTGTCCCGTATAAGTCGCCGCCAACGAAGACGGATCAGGCAGCAATTTCTTCAGAAGTTTCAGCGGCACGACTGGAGTTCCTTCGTAATCGATCGGATCAATCCGCGTCAGTCCCAACGTTTCCAACACCCGGAGATACATTAAATAGTTCTCCGAAAACGTCATCCAGAATCTAGCTCGTTTCAGCGTTGGAATGTGTTTTACCAGCGATTCGAGTTCTTCGTGATAGAGCAGATACGATTCGCGATCGCCAATTTCGGGATAAGCTACTGGCTGATGAATCGAGAGCGGCGGAACCGTCACCCATTCACCCTTTTCGTAGTAGCGTCCGGGCTGCGTAATCTCGCGAATATTGATTTCTGGGTTGAAATTCGTTGCGAACGCTCTTCCGTGAGTTCCTGCGTTACAGTCCACGATATCGAGTTCGTGAATTTCATCAAAATGATGTTTGAGTGCGTAAGCGGTAAAAATTCCGGTCACACCGGGATCGAAACCACAGCCAAGAATTGCCGTTAACCCTGCCTCGAAAAAGCGTTCCTGATATGCCCACTGCCAGCGATACTCGAATTTCGGATTGTCGGGAGGCTCGTAATTCGCCGTATCGAGGTAGTTCACTCCCGCTTCGAGACACGCATCCATCAGCGACAGATCTTGATAAGGCAGAGCCACATTGACCAGAATATCGGGTCGAAACGCTTTGATCAGCTTTACGGTTTCGGGCACGTTATCCGCATCCAACTGTGCGGTCTGAATGGACTTAGTAGATATACTCTCTGCGATCTGGGTACATCGTTCTAAAGTCCTGCTGGCGAGTAGAATTTCATCAAACTCTTCCAGTGCAGCAAGTTTGTGAGTTACAACGCGGCTCACTCCACCCGCTCCAACGACCATCACTCGTGCCATTTTTTCTCCTTCAATTAGGTAAGTTTGGGAGTGCTATCTTTTCCCCTACGGATTTTCAGCCTCACCATTATGACACGTGATTTTCTAGGGTGTTGGATTTCTAGATTGCAATCCTAAAAGTTCTTACTCTTGGTCTATTTCTCCGAAGCGATCGCGATATTGTCTCAACAAAGCTTCCATGTCATCGGCTCTCTGTTTTTCCTGTTCTGCTCTTTGCCGTTCTTGATCGAGCATTTGATTAAGTTGAGCGAACGAGAAAAAGGGGACTCCATCAGGTCGATACAGGTTCAATTCTTCACCAAGTTCAAATCGAATTCCTAATCTGGGACTGATCCACCCCTCGATCGATTCTATTTGTTCCAACCACGGATCATCCGATCGACACCATCCTTCTAATCGATTTCGATCTGGATCATAAAGATAGTATTCTTCAACCCCATAAGTGCTGTAAAACATCAGCTTACGGCTCATTTCACGTGCTGTGTTACCCGGTGACAGAATCTCAAACACAACTTGGGGCGGTATGTTATCCTCTCGCCATTGCAGATAGGAACCTCGATCGCCTTTCGGTCTACCAAACGCAACCATCGCATCCGGAGCGGTACAGAGCCGATTATTTCCCTCAACCGGATACCACAGTAAATCTCCTGCGACGAACACATTCGGATCATCGGCAAACAACAATTCTAAATTCTGCTCAATCACCACGATCCAGCGAAATTGCTTCGTATTGTCTGCCATTGGTTTGCCGTCACTCTCCGGGTAAACGACCTCGTTAGAGGTTTGCGGCTGAGTCACCATCGATCGAGCCTCCTGCAACGCGATTTTTCTCACTTCAGTATAAAGGTTCTAGTTCCGTAGAAATTGCGATCGCTTTCTTCACGCTTCAAATCCACCCGCACCATTACGGAGGTCAATCGAAATCTCACAGGCATATTGAAAGGAATTTTCGGCAATTTGGGAGAAACGACGATGACCATGACTCCGCTAAAGTCTGACTTTCTAGAAAAGATGCGTCAGCAGTTTGATAATGCGCCCTATCCCAGAACCCCGCTCGAACAGTTTCCCAAAAATCTCAGAAGCCTCTACATTCACAGTTTGGTGACAGCTTACTACCGTCGCAATCAAAAAGTGGTCACTCCGGCTGGAAAGCTGATTTTGGATGCTGGATGTGGAACAGGCTATAAATCCCTAGAACTCGCGATCGCGAATCCAGGCGCAAAAGTTGTGGGAATCGATCTTTCTCCTGCATCAGTCGATTTAGCTCAGAAGCGATTGCAGTATCACAATATCGAGAACGTGGAATTTCATGCGATCGCTCTTGAAGATTTGCCCAGCTTGGGAATGCAATTTGACTACATCAATAATGATGAAGTGCTATATCTGCTGCCTGATCCGATCGCGGGATTGAAGGCAATGCGGGAAGCCCTGAAGCCAGATGGAGTTCTTCGCACCAATTTTCATAGTTCATTGCAACGATCAATCTATTACAGCGCTCAGAAATTCTTCAAACAGCTTGGATTCATGCTTGGTACTGAACCTGAAGCTGAAGTGAAATTAGTGCGAGAAACCATGCGTTGTGTCAAAAACAATGCGTTTATGAAGGTGTATGGCTGGAACTCAAACTTTGAAACGGACGATGAAACTGTTCTGGCAAATTACCTGCTTGAGGGTGATAAAGGATGGACAATTCTGGAGCTGTTTGAAGCAATCGAAGCGGCAGAATTGGAGTTTATCTCGATGGTAAATTGGCGAGAGTGGGATTTACTATCGCTGTTTGACAATCTTGATGAGATGCCACTCTCAGTGATGATGAGCTTATCGGATCAGTCGATCGCTGAACAACTCTATCTCTGTGAACTATTGAATCCCCGTCATCGACTGTTAGATGTTTGGTGCGGTCTACCAGAAAAAACTCAGGAGTATGAGCCGATCTCGCAATGGAGTGACGAAACCTGGCAGTCCGCGATCGCGCATCTGCACCCACAGGTGGTCACGACTGAGTTTCGCGAAGCCCTAAATCATTGTGTGACTGGGGCAAAAATCTTTGAACTGAGCCGAGTTTGTCAACTATCTGATTTATCACTGATCATCGATAGCCAGGGTGCAGGATGCCTGCTGCCACTTTTGGAAATGCCAAGATCGATCAATGCTCTAGTTCAATGGTGGCAAAAGCTTCGTCCCTTTAATCCGGTGACACAAGAACCAACGTCGGAAACAGAGGCATTGGAACGAGTGAAAGGCTTGTTGCTACCTTTGGAAGAAAACGGCTATGTAATGATTGAAAGAAATGCCTAGGATTGTGGATTAGAAAACTTCAGTGCTGGAAGTCATATCTATCTGTAGGGAACATTGCACCGAAATGAAAGTTGGAAGTTCTAGAATTTCTAATTCAAGGTGATATGAAACTTGATCGGGCTGGGCAGATTAGATTCAGGCGTTAGAAGTTCAAACAAACCGCACCTTATAAGGAGAAACGTTTCTCATGAAATCTGAACTGAAGGCAAAATTCCTGAATCATTTGATCTCGAAAAAAAGAGAAGGTGGTTTCACTCTGATCGAATTGCTCGTGGTGATCATCATTATCGGTATCCTGTCTGCAATTGCGCTTCCTTCGTTCCTCAACCAAGCGAACAAGGGTAAACAGTCTGAAGCAAAGACCTACGTCGGTACACTCAACCGAACTCAGCAATCGTTCTACCTTGAGAAGACGCGATTTGCTAAAGGTCTAGAGCAGATGGCAAATCCAGTTCCCAAGCAAACCCCGAACTACGATTACGCATCGGGTGATGATGTTGCTACCAGCGCGACTCAAGTTCTTACGACTGGAACTTCCCGCGTGGCTGCTCTCCGATCGTATGGTGGAACTGTGTTTGTTGTGACTGATCCGACCACCACTGAAACGACCACGCTTGGTATCGCTTATGAAAGCGACGTGCCCACGACCAACCCGCTGGGTCTTGCAACGATCAACCCCGCTAACAACGCAATGACACCTCCAGCAAAATCGTCAGCAATGAATTAATCTTGTCGATTTAGCTTCACGTAAGTGGGTAGAGGAATCTACTCACTTATTTTTTGTGTTTCAGTTCTCATCAAACCGTCCATACTGATATCACTTGTTTGTGTGTAACCTATGACTCTCACTCCCCCATTTCCGGCTGAAGTTACGCTAACTTTTCAAGCGCATGAAGCCCTTTTGCAAGGCTACTACAGCAAAGCAGCACTATTGTATGAGCAACTGATTGATCAAGAGCCAAAAACCCAATTGCACTATTGGCACTATGGTCTAGTACTACTGCTGCAAGGAGAAGAAGAAGAAGCACAAACGACTTGGCTATTTGTGCTGTCAAACGGTGAGCCAGGGCAAACTGAATCAGCGATCGCTGAACTAACCGAAGTATTAGAGAACGCCGCTCAACGATTTGAGAAAGACGCAGACTTGTCGATCGCTTGGGTCATTCGCCAACATTTACGCGAATTTCATCCAGATGATCTAGTAAATATGCTCAAGGTGCTAGATTTGTCGATCGAGCTTAAACATCAAATGACTGAGATCTGTGAGCAAACAATTCCCCTGCTTCAGACTTGTGAAACCTCGATCGAGGTCAATCAAATACTGCTCATGTTGCGGCGGGTTCTTGAATTTGTTCCACCCTCGCCTACAGTTCTCTCATTCGTTGAAGCCTGCGATCGCTGGATTCCAGACAAGCGAGACTTCCGATGGGCAATTCTCACGGCTGCCATCGAGCTTGCTTATTCGAGATCGCTCTACCGTTTCTCAATCGAACTTGCGCGGTTGTTTCTCCGACTCTATCCGAACGATATCGAAACGTTAGGTCATCTAGCTTCTTTCTACCAAAATTGCCACGAATACGATTTAGGCATTCAGACTGCAAAGCAGCGGTATGAACTCAGCAGTACATTAGATGAGAAAGTCAGATCAGGTCATCTGCTGCTCCGGGGTCTAATGAGTGCGGGAGGCTACTGGGAAGAAGCACTCTCGATCGCTCAAGAGCAAGAAGCGAACCTTCAAGCATTTGTAGATCAACCCACAGACGGACTTGATCCCAGCATTTTGAGTCAGTTGACGAATGTGGCTTACTACTTGGTGTACCTTAAAGACCAGCCTCGATCGTGGCGAACTCTACAAAATCGACTGCTTGAGTTTATTCAGACTGAAACTCAAGATCACGCTGCTCGTATCGGAAACCCAGTTTTGCCAATCCAGCGGTGTTCTCCGAAGCGCTTAAAAGTGGGTTATCTTTCCCGGTGTATGGCAACTCACTCAGTTGGTTGGTTAGCGCGTTGGTTAATTCAATACCACGATCGCAATACATTTGAAGTCTACGGTTATTTTCTAAATCGTTCCTCGACTGATCCGCTGCAAGCTTGGTATGTCCAGACTTTCGATCGCGCTCATCATTTCACTTTAGACGATACTCCGATCGACATTGCATATCAGATTCAGCAAGACGAGATTGATATTCTGATTGATCTCGACAGCATCACATTAGATCTCAGTTGTCGAATCCTTGCTCTCAAACCCGCACCTGTCCAAATCACTTGGCTCGGTTGGGATGCACCTGGTCTGCCTGCGGTCGATTACTTCATTGCTGATCCTTACGTTTTACCAGACACGGCTCAAGAGTATTACCGCGAAAAAATCTGGCGATTGCCTCAAACATACATTGCAGTTGATGGTTTTGAAGTTGGGGTTCCAACGTTGCACCGCTCTGACTTAAACATTCCAAACGATGCGATCGTCTTTCTCAGTGCACAGCGAGGGTTTAAGCGCCATCTCGATACAACTCGTCTGCAACTGCAAATCATCAAACAAGTCCCAAACAGCTATTTTCTGATTAAAGGCTTATCAGATGAAAAATCAATTCAAAAGTTCTTCTTTGATATTGCTGAAGAACTTGGGATTGAACAAGAGCGGCTACGGTTCTTAGGTAATGTTGCTTCTTCTGAGGTACATCGTGCAAACTTAGCGATCGCAGACGTAGTTCTCGATACGTTCCCGTACAACGGTGCAACCACTACACTTGAAACCCTGTGGATGGGAATTCCTCTTGTTACTCGTGTTGGAGAACAGTTCGCTGCTCGTAATAGTTACACCATGCTAAAAAATGCAGGGATTAGTGAAGGAATTGCTTGGACAGATGAAGAATACATTGAATGGGGCGTAAAGCTGGGGACTGATGCCGCTCTACGCCAGAAGATTCACTGGGATTTAATGCGATCGCGCCAAACTGCCCCGCTCTGGAATGCAAAAGCTTTCACCCGCCAGATGGAAGCTGCCTACCTGCAAATGTGGCAAACACAGATGAAAAAAGCAATTTAATGCTGAACTGTTACATATGGCTTTAGCTCAGCGATTAAAGCCTGTACTCTTTCTAATTGCTCTAACCCTGAAATCTGATTTAAGCTTTCAAGAATGATTTCTGCGAAGTTATAGTCGAAACTGCTTGCATAGTTCAGGGTTAAAGCCATCAGAAGCTCCAAAGCATAATCTGTAAACTCTAGTGCATCGGCAACACAAGCTAACTTGAAAATCTGGTCAGGTGTTTTGAACTGTTTTGGAGTATTTTTATCAAATGGATCACGAAGATAGATCGCATCTCCCCAAAGCAATTGTCCCAGACGACTTGCTGAGCGGATTGACGATCGCGCAATTTGTGCTTTGGAGACATCAAACAACGTGAATCCTTGTCGTCTCAAAAATGTATCCACATCTGCAAACAAAGGCTGATTTTGATAAAGCGGCGAAAATTCAACTTCAGCCTGAATCGCTAAAATGCTTTGATTGAGTGTCTGAACTGCGCCTTCTAAAACCTGAAGCTCTGCGCCCTGCACATCGATCTGTAAGAAATTAATCTCATCGATCAACTCCCCTTGGCAAAAAGCATCTAGTGTGGTCGTCTCGATTTCGATTGTGTGATCTAGGTTCACGAGACTCGGCAGACCGGGGAAATGCTGAAGTAGTTCTTCGTCGGGTTGATAGAGAGAACTACACATTGGATTTCTAGTGACATACAGCGTTGCAACTTCAGATTCTTTAGCAAGTGCGATCGGAATATGAAACTCATTCCAATCTGCTCCTCGTGATTCAAACTCTGAATTTGCAATCTCACAGGCTTCTGGATCAGCATCGAAGCCATAGATCGTCAGATTCGGAGCAAAAACCCGCCAAACTTGGCTTGCATAGTCATCTTGAGCGCTCACCTTGCGCGAACCAACATTGCAGATACTCAGATGAATGCGATCGAGAAAACCATGTTGTTTGAGTGCATCTAGAAAAAAAGCCATCGTAAAAATTCCTTAAATAGAATGAGGTAAAGCAATCACATTGAGGTTGCCTTGCAGATCTTCGAGCGATCGGATTTCAATCAACTCCTGGACGAATGGCTGATAGCGGAATAATCGATAGTTCTTTGCTATCAAGTATTCCGCAACAGGTAAGTTACTCCCTTTACTTCCTGCAATGTTTTCATAAAGAAGTACAGGTCGAAATTCAGTCAGAATACGATCGCTGCCTTGTAACACTTGCATTTCATGACCTTCAGCATCGAGCTTTAGTAGATTGATGCGATCGATTTGTTCTGCTTCAATCAGACTGTCTAAAGTAAAACACTTCACAACTTCAGCATTTTCAATGTTGCTGTCTGCATCAACGACTTCGTTTAACTCACTTGCACTTTGTAGAGAAAGCTTTACTGTTCCAACTCGATCGCTTGCGGCTCCAGCACAGATTCGCACCTGAGAGAAATCATTGATCTGACGGGTTTCTTCCAAGCAATGAACACACCCAGAGAATGGCTCAACTGCAATCACACACCCCTCTTTTCCAACTCGTGAAGCTGCACTAAACGTATAAACGCCGACATTTGCACCCACATCAATAACTGTCATTCCTGGCTGAATTTGCGATCGCCAAAACTCCATCTCTCGCTCAAACCAGTCTCCTTCAGCCAATAGTACGCTGGTGACAATGCTCCGAAAGCTAGCTTCAACTGCAAGCGTACAGTTCTCGAATGGTAGATAGGTGATGTCGCTGTCGATCGCAGCTTCAGTCCAGTTCCACGTGCTGTAATGCGATCGCAAATCTTGAGCTACTTTTAACCAATGTGTTGCAGTCTCAATCTGTCTCAGACCTCGATATGCCAAGAAGAGTGCTTGTAACACTTGAGGATGATCTGGCTCAAGCTGTTGTGCGTGATGGAGAACCGCTAAGCCTTCCCACTGGGAGTTTACCAGCGAGGCAATTCCAAACTTTAGAGCGGTGAAGCGATTTGGAGGTAAGATTTGAGTTGATAGATTGAGAAATCGAAGCCCAGAATTGTTGTAAAAAACGAGTTGAGCCTGTTGCAGAATTGTAGTTAGCAAGTACAAGGCTTGCATTGATCCAGTTTCGGCTTGCAAAACGGTTTTTAACAGCGCTCTCTCTGGTAAATAAACTGCTCCTATTTGCACTGTATCTACCGTTCCAAGCGTCTGAATGAATGCTGAAAAGGCGAGATTAATCGCTTCAGAAGTGTTGCCTACTAAGCTTTGAATCAGTGCAAAGTGGGCGACGCACAGCGGATGTTCATGAACAACAGGATTTAGAAGTTCTATCGCGCTTTCTAGCAGGACTCCTCGAAATGAGGGTTCACATTGTTCGGCTTCAATTAAAATCGCTACCGCGATATTGTTTCGCTCTAGCGCTGATTGTGGCTCATCCCAGTTTGTATTTTCTAAGCTTTGCTGAATCTTCTGATTGATCGCTCGCTGCAAACCAATCTCACAGTGCTCTAGATATTGGTAGTAGCGCTCGGAAAGAGAGAGAACTTGCTGAACCATAGGATTTCGATCAGGGCTTCCTTGTCTGTCCCTTATAACACTGATATCAAAGATTACACGAATTTTTGATGCCTATTTCCTACAGTCGAGCTATACAATCTTCTAGATTTAGAGAATAATCTTACGCCTCGTCTACTAAAAAGCTGTTTAGAGGAAGGCGCTTAACTTTCTAAATACTGCTCGAAGTTAAAGAACTTCAGCAATTCTTTCAACGAAGCCCGATCGCTAATCGGCGTAATCTTCTCAATCTCTTGAACAGTCTCAATATTCAAATACTGAAATACTTCTCGACAGAGCTTCTCGATCGCATTTCCCGGAAAGCCAGAAATCTCATGATCGAACCTAGCTAATCGACTTTTCGCAAGGTTCACCTGAAATCGCGATCGCTTGAGCAATCTTTGTCGAATGTTCTCAGCAAGACTTGGATCTGTGGTTTCTAATTGTTCGATCTTGCCTGTGGTCAGCAATGGAACTACATCTAAGTTTTCTTCTAAGAATAGTAAGCTTCCTTCTCGGTTGTACATTTCGATGCCATCGATTCCTAATGCGCCAAGATCCGCTAAAGCTAAAATTCGAGCGACGATCGGTAAATTCGGCTGATCGAGTGAAGGCTGATAGATAGCTTGCTGTTCTGGGTCATAGGCGCAGATCGTGGCAGTGATCGCAGCGCGGACAATCTCTCGATCGACATCCGTGAATGTTCCTGAACAAACTGAATCGATGTAATCGAGTAAGTGATTGATCGTGGCAGTCTCGCTGACTCCGCTCGATCGCGTTCTTGTTGCGTGGGGTTGGGACTGTGCCTGAAAAATCTGAACCATGTCGTGAGCAACCACACACAGATCGAGCAATCGATCGATTTGATTCACTTCGTCGCGGGTTAAATCTGAGCGAATGACTTCAAAAATGAACTGCGATCGACGTTGTACCTGAGCAATATGATCGCGGGTGTGATAGTACAACTGATGCGATTGGATTTGTCGATCGAACTCTTGCAGCGAAAAGGCTTTGACTTGATTGATACAATCTGTCAATTTCTCAGATTGCTGTGTGTCACAACTCATCGAACAAAAGAAAGTTAGGAGGTATACAAATTCTAATAGATGGGCAATAAAAGATCTCAAGGACTGCCAAATCGATACCCTTTTCCATAGACCGTTGTGATTAATGGCGTTTCTCCTTTGGCTTCAACTTTTCGTCTCAATAATCGAATTTGTGCTACTAAAGCATTGCTCGTTGGTTTCTCGCTGTCGCTCCAAAGGTATTGCGAAATCTGTTCGTGCGTGAGGAGTTGATTCGGTTGCCGCATTAAATACGCTAAGAGTTGACTTTCTTTTTCTGAAAGCTCGATCGCTCTTCCATTGCGATAGGCGACTTGATTTTGTAAATCTAATTCTAAATCTTCGACTTTTAATCGAGCGATCGCAACAGGCTCGATCGTGGTTGGTCGTCTTAATAAGGCTCTCACTCGCGCCAATAATTCTCGCAGTTCAAACGGTTTGACAATGTAATCATCTGCGCCTGCATCGAGTCCCTGAACGCGATCGTCGATCGTATCTTTGGCAGTGAGAAATAAAACGGGGGTGGCATCTCCCCGCGATCGTAAACTTTGGCAGATTTCTAAGCCTGATTTTCCCGGTAGCATCCAATCGAGAATTAAGAGATCGTACTGGCTTCCTGATGCGAGTTGTAAACCGCGATCGCCTTCAGATGCGACATCGACTTCATACCCTTCCCGCGTCAGCAAACGGCTTAAAGGTTCCGCCATTTCGATTTCATCGTCCACCAACAGAATTTTCATGCCATTCGATCGAGAAAAAATTGATCAACCAAGATCTAATATAGAGATTCCCCTAATCATTTTGATTGATATGTTGACGGTTGCATTGCCCAAAGGCGCATTATTAAAAGACAGTATTCGGTTATTCAAAGCGATCGGGCTAGATTTTAGCGCGTTTCTCGAATCCGGCAACCGACAACTTCAGATTACCGATCCAACGAATACCGCCAAAGCGCTCTTGGTGCGAAATTCGGATGTCTCTGTGTATGTCGAGTACGGTCAAGCACAGCTTGGAATTGTTGGCTATGACGTGCTGAAAGAAAAGGCTCCAAATGTGGCACATCTGATCGATTTGGGGTTTGGACAATGCCGGATGTCAGTGGCAGTGAAAGCATCGAGTCCTTATCGATCGTCGTTAGAATTACCGCTGCACGGTCGAGTCGCTTCTAAATTCGTCCACTGTGCGCGAGAGTATTTTGAGAATTTAGATCTACCTGTGGAAATTGTGCCGCTGTCTGGATCGGTTGAACTCGGTCCGATTACGGGAATGTCAGAAGCGATCGTGGATTTGGTCGCAACCGGGAACACCTTGAGAGAAAACGGCTTGATTGAAATTGATGTGCTGTTTCACAGTACCGCTCGATTGATTGCTCACCCACTGAGTTATCGACTGGATACAGACAACATCAGCCAGCACATTGAACAAATTCGCAACCAACTTACTGCTTCGATCGTATGATTTCTTCTCGCCGCCCTAAAGAAACTGACTGGCGTTTGTTTCTTCGTCTCGCCCCTTATGCCCGTCGAAATGCCCGATTGTTGCTGTTGTCGATGGTGTTTCTCGTGCCATCTGCGATCGCGAGTACACTACAGCCGATTTTGATCGGAAGAGCGGTTTCTCTTCTCAAGCAAGAACCGTCTGCTTACGATTTTCCGTTTGGTTTTCTGCGGGGTTTAACGATCGCGCAAGGCTTGAATGCTCTAACTTTAGTGTTACTGACGACGGTTGTTTTACGGTTGTTCTTTGATGCGTCTCAAGGCTTTCTGGTTCAGAATGTCGGTCAGCGAATCACAGCGAACATTCGGAATGATTTGTTTGATCATGTGACTTCATTAGCGGTGCGATTCTTCGATCGAACTCCCGTCGGTAAGTTGATCACGCGCTTAACCAGTGATGTCGAAGCGCTGGGAGAGGTCTTTTCAACTGGAGCGATCGGTGTAATTGGCGATCTGTTCACAATGCTTGTCATCGCTGGGGCGATGTTCTTGACTCAGTGGCAGCTTGCATTGTTTCTAATTCTGATGCTTGTTCCGGTCACTGCATTGATTGTTTATTTTCAGCAGCAATATCGCAAAGCGAACTATCGAGCGCGTGAAGAACTCTCAGAACTGAACTCGATGCTGCAAGAAAATATTACGGGCATCGGAGTAGTGCAACTGTTTCGACGTGAGAAGTTTAACAGCGACCTCTATCGTCAGGTGAATGAGCGCTATATCAAAGAAGTCGATCGTACAATTTTCCATGATTCCGCTGTGTCTGCCACATTGGAGTGGGTTTCATTGATTGCGATCTCTGGAGTTCTCGCGATCGGCGGTTGGCTCATAACAGGCGGAAATCTTAGCTTCGGGGTGCTTTCAACGTTTATTTTGTATGCTCAACGATTGTTCGATCCGCTGCGACAGTTTGCGGAAAAATTCACAGCAATTCAGGCTGGATTTACCGCAGTGGAACGGGTGAGCGAAATTTTGAATGAACCGATCGAGATTCGCGATCGAGCAGACGGACACACTCCACCTTCTTCCAATGCAGGCGAAATTCGCTTTGAAAAGGTCTGGTTCGCGTACAAGTCTGATGAATACGTCTTGCAAGACCTCGATTTTACGATTCGTCCAGGCGAGCAAGTCGCATTAGTTGGACCCACCGGAGCAGGAAAAAGCTCGATTATTCGCTTGCTCAGTCGATTGTACGAGCCTACCAGAGGCAGAATTTTGCTCGATGGGGTTGATATCCGGGATTTACCTCAAGCAGAATTACGGCGACGGATGGCGATCATTTTGCAAGATGGCTTTCTCTTTGCAGGCGATGTGAAAAGCAACATTACCTTGGGTGAATCGTATAGCTTTGAACAAGTGCGATCGGCTGCCGAGCAAACAAATGTCGATCGCTTGATCGAACAGTTGCCCCAAGGCTACGACACCATGCTACGAGAACGAGGAACCAACCTTTCTGGTGGACAAAAACAACTGCTTGCATTTGCGCGTGCAGCCATTCGTGATCCAAAAATTCTTGTACTCGACGAAGCGACCGCTAGCTTAGATGTCGGAACGGAAGCTTTGATCCAAGATGCGTTAGAGCGATTGTTAGAAGATCGAACCGCGATTATTATTGCTCACCGACTTTCGACGATTCGGAATGTCGATCGTATTTTGGTGCTCAAGCGTGGACAGCTTGTGGAATCTGGAACGCATGAAGAGCTTTTGAACGTGGGTGGATTGTATGCCAGCTTGTATCACTTACAAATGTTGGAGAGCTAGCTTCGTTTCCAGCCCTTCTGCCCTCATCCCCTAACCCCTTCTCCCAAGCTGGGAGAAGGGGAACCGGAATTCTTGCTCCCCTCTCCCAAACTTGGGAGAGGGGCTGGGGGTGAGGGCACGACAAACTCTGCTTCTTACCGCACACTCCGCACCAAGAAATTCGCCTGACCACAACTTTTTTGAGATCGACGTAACACCTCTTCGCTACAAGTCCCCGGCTTACCATCCTTCGAGTAGCACACCAAAGTTTCTTGTAAAAACCGTCCCGATCCGGAACAACTCGGCGCAACACTACTCGCTGTAAATCCTGGATTTGCTTTGACAAAATCCTGCTTAAACTGAGTCAGCGTCACGCGGAACGGTTGATCCGGGCGCACATAGCGATCGGGAATGTTCACGCTCTCTTTCAAGGTTTTCGACAACTGATGATACTGAACTTGGCTTAATCCGGTACAAGTTCCATGCTTCTCCCATTCGTGGCGAAATAGCTTAGAACTCGGATAAAGACCCGGAAACTGCTGCTCCATCTTGGGATTAAAGGCTTCGGTCGTGCAATCTTGAGGGTATCCTCGATCGTATTGGGGCCACAAGCCATGAAGAACAAAGCCCAACCGCCGCCCGTTTCCACACTGCTGTGAGTCGTTTCCACCTTTTGTCGCGCAGTAGTCCGGCGACCAAGACAGCGATAAGACATAGTAGTCAAATTGTCCGGGAACATTGCGGGTTTGTGGGGCGGGTTTGGGACGGGAAATCGGACGACGCGCTTCTGTCAGCGCTGGGAATGCACAAATTCCAGCTAAAACAAGCGTAGGAAGAATCGCCTTTTTGAACATTTCTTTTCAACACAAAATTTGGGTAGTACAACATCATACTGGGCAGAAAGACGATCGAACAATTTTTTGATCAGTCTCACGACACCGATTCTTGATCTGCTCCACAGTTTCGGCAGTAGGGCAGTTGTTTGTATGTGGGCTGATGACAGTTGTGGCACTCTTGATGTTGATGATGTCCGCAGTGTGGACAGTAGCTCTCATTGTGCTTCAAAGTGCGAGTACAATTCAGACAGCGCGATTGTTGGACTAAGCTCGAAGGTGAAGCCTTGCTGCGAACGTTGATTTTTTGGAAGACTTTGATCAGGATGAAACCCGCGATCGGAATCAGCAGAATGTAAGTATAGCTGACTAAAAAGACTAATCCACCGAAAAGCCTGCTAATAATGCTAAACAAGAATTGGAACAGTGCCCCAACTTGTAGAAATTCAAAGATCTTCAGAATCAACGGAATGAAGAAGATGATCAACAAATGCCAGCTAATCAGCGCAATCAATCCGTAGCGTTTCCGTTCTGCAAATCGGTAGACTAAGCCTGCTCCAATTAACAGAGGAACCAAGAACAAGGCTTGTAAAGAGAGTTGGATTGTCGGATACCAAAATGAAGCTTGTTTATAGCCTCGTTCAACTTCAGTGAAAGCATCATTATTTGCTAAAACCTTGAACAACTCAGCACTTTCAGGTTTTGCGAGTAGATCCGATTCGAGCTTTTTGATCTCTGATCTAAGCTGAGCGATCTTCTCATTATTGCTATCGAGTTGTGCTTTTGCTTTCTCTGCTCCGACTGCGTTGATTGATTGGTCGCGATTCTGTCCTGCAATCTTTTCGAGCAAAGTTGAATCGTACTGAGCGCGAATATTGCGATTGGAATTTTCTAGATTGCCGATCGCAGTTTGCTTTTGGTCGATCGCTTTCTTAATGGTCTGATTTGCAGGCGTATCAACTTTATCTTTCGCCGTTCCAAACGCTAAACAGGTCGATGAAACCGTTCCGAGTCGTCCTCGACTTGTTTGTTGAAATTGGTCTTGGGCGCGAGGCGGTGGCGGTGAATTCGGGGAATAGGTCGGGAGTGTATAATCCTCGCTTAAAATGGTTTCAAGCTGCTGGATGTTTTTGTCTGGAGAAGTGTTTTCTCGATATGTGCGCCATTGCTCATAGCAAGGATAAGCTTCATTCGGACTCAATACCCAATTGCTAATATCGTTTAACCCATTGAAGACATTTACTAAGATAAAAATATCGATCAGAATAATCACAATCAAGCTCACAGGATTCAGCGGCTGCTTGTTAATCGATCGAGTCCGAGTGAAGAACTGTCTAACCCATCGCCGAAGTCTTCTCAACATGGTTTCTGATTGCCTGAATCGGGGATTATTCAGGTGAAGTGAGTGGAACACATCCCCGCTGTGCTCTCTTACTTTAGGGACACACAGAGAGCAAAGAAAATTCCAGATGTGACAGGTTCCAAACTTGCCTAAGACCGGGCAGTTAAGATGGGCTGGGTTCTTTTTGGAAGTCTTGCAGTTTTCGGGGAATTTTTCGGCTTAAAAACTCTCGCTTGATGATTTCATAAGATTGTTTGTAAATTTGAAAATCAGTCGGTTTCTCAAGGGTTGGAATGCTCTGCGTTACCGTATGAAAGGCTTGGAAAAGCGCATCTAAACCCGCGATCGCATCTTCGAGGGGAATCGTAGTTTGATAGGACTCCTTGCTAAATTTCGTGGCGTAAATCAATCGATGACGCTGTGCCAATTTTTCTAGCTTGTTCTCGTGGACGAGTCGCGCTACATCGGTCGCGTTTGCTCCAATCGATCGAGCGACCTTTAGCGCCGTTTCTTCATCCGGGTTACTTTCTTTACGACAAATCCAGCCCAAGCCCGCTCGTGAGATCCCAACTTCGCGAGCTAATTGACTCATATTCGTTTCTGAATTTTTTTCTAGATACTGCAAAACTAATTGTCCGAACGACGAACATTCTTCAGCGTTTAACTTGAGCGCATTCATAATTCATTCCAGGCTTTTTTATCTAATGAATAATCGAAACAATTGTATTAATCTATAGCGTAAGAATCAGTCATCGAATGATCATCTGTCTAGTGTCTATCTTATGGCTCCTCAAGTGCTGCAATTGTTCACTCTAAAGTAGGGTGAATGCTGGGGATCAAGCGCTCTAATCTAAAGTAAAGCTACTTCAAATACTTTAGAAGTAAAGGAGGATAATGTGAGCTTTTTTCAACAAGGGCGTAGGATTTTCGCTACGATCGCGCTCATTCTTCTGCTGACGATTACAACTGCTTGTGGCGGTCCGGCAACGGCACGAGAACCGATTGCCCCCACTCAAAGCACGAGTAGCTATGGACAGTTAGCACGTGGAAATTCCACTGCTGGACAAGATTTTGGCAACTGGGTTGTGAGTGCCAGCAAAGGATTGATCAAAGATGCGTACGTGCGTGATAACAATAAGCTTGGTGTTGTGATTTCATCGCAGGTTCGCCCGACTGAAGTCAGAGAGTTAGCGCGATCGCTGGCTCAAGGATTTCACAAAAACTTTCCTAGCCAAGATTTAACTGTGTTGGTGTATGCGCCTGACAAACAGTTGATTCTTACGGCTCAGTATGATCAACAGTCCAAACAGATTCAGTATCAAGCGGGTTAAACATTGATTGTGATTTGATTTTAGGAGATAAATTATGTCGAGCAGTGATGCTTATAAGCGCCAAGTAATGCAAGATTTGGCAGCCGGAAATAAAGAGCAGTTGAATGATGTCGATTCAACGCAGAACTATCAGAGCTTTGATGATTTTGCTCAGCGAACCAGCAGAGATGAGCGGCATCAATTGTTCAAACAGTCATTTCATCCGAATCAGGTTCCGACCAGTCAGATGGAACCGGAATTACAGCACGCGATCGCACAAATCCAGCCCAATGAACGCGATGATGTAGCGCGTGAGTTTTTCAACCATCTGAAAAAGCGTGGACTGAGCGATCGTGATTTAGAACAGCAGCTTGGACTTTCGACTCACCATCCGAGTCGCATGAGCGCAGACGATGTGAGTAAGCTGGCAGGCTTCGCGTATCACAATCACCCGGATGTCTTTCAAGAAGTGTTGGCAGATCAACCTGCACTGGTGAAGTTCTTGAGTAATCCAGTGGTTGGCGCTGCACTTGGCGCGATTGCGTCGAAGTGGTTCGGTCATCGCTAATGGTTCTAGCAGCCCAGTTGATTGCTGGGCTGCTTTTGAACTATGCACTCAGAACGATGAGAAATATTTTAATCAAAGTACCGTAATTATTAAACCCTCAGTATGAAACCGATGGCGCAATCTAATAAACTCACTCCTTCTTCTAACTTCGGAAAGTCGATCGCTCGAAGATCGATTGGGTTAGCTGGGCAATTAAGCAAACGTGCAGGACATCTTCTGAATTTTGTAGGCAGTCTTCCGCTCTTGAAAAACCCGATCATCAGACGGTTCGCAGGTGTTCTCAAGTTTGGTTGGTTGCTGGGTGTGAGCGATCAAGTGGATGTTGGCAAAGCAGAAGAAGCGGTGAGAAAACTCCGGAGCCAATTCCCGAACGAAACGCATCAACAGATTGCTCATCGATTGATTGTTCGTAAAGCTGCTCAAGCGGGTGGAACTGGGTTTATTAGTAGCATTATTCCAGGATTTGCGATCGCGTTTCTCGCACTTGATCTCGCTGCGGTCACTGCCCTTCAAACTGCGCTAGTCTACGAAATTGCTGCCGTTTACGGGTTAAATCTCCGCGACCCAGAACGCAAAGGAGAAGTCCTTGCAATTTTTGGCTTGGCGCTGGGTGGAAGTAATGCGCTAAGAGCGGGTTTGAAATTTTTGCGGAACATTCCGTTTGCCGGAGCCGCGATCGGTGCCAGCACAAATGCAACGATTCTCTACTCATTAGGGTACGCTGCCAGCCGATTTTATGAAGCAAAACTCGAAGCAGATGTCCCAGAGTCAGCAACCTTAGAACAGATTCACCAAGACAGTGAGAAATATCTGAATGTTGCGATCGCACAGCAAACAGTGATGGATCAGATTCTCGCTCACATGTTGTTAGCAAGCTATCCTGAAAAGACTTGGAACTCGATCGCTCCGGAACTCAAATCGTTGAATCTGGAACCTTCTTCACTTAAAACGATCGAAGCAAATCTACGATCGCCCCAGCCGCTCAATGCCCTGCTTGATCAGTTGAACTGTGATTTTGCAGTTCCTTTATTAGTTCAGTGTCGGGGAATCGCTGAAAGCACCAATGGTGTTTCGCCGCAAGAAATGGAAATTTTGAGCACGATCGAGAAGCGCTGTCCGAAAGCGATGGCTGAAATACAGGGTTAAGGCATGTTTTAAAGACCTCTCGCTTCGTTCGCTTCCGCCCCGGAATGGAATTCGGGGCTATCGGTGCGAAGTCCTTTGAAAAGGACTAAAGAGACTCAAATTGGCTGTTAGTCCCCTTTAGTGGACTTCGTTTGATTAGCCCCGAATTCCATTCCGGGGCGGGTGAGCAACGGAGTGAAAAGGTTTTAAAGCGCCCCCTAGAATTGCTATTCACCCATCAAATGCACAACCAATTCCCGTGTATGGCGATGTTGGCGATGTTCCCACACATAAATTCCTTGCCAAGTTCCTAACACTAATCGCCCGTGGGATACTGGAATTTGCTCAGAAGAATGCGTTAACACTGTCCGAATATGAGCAGGCATATCGTCTGCTCCTTCGGCATTGTGAATGTAGTTTTCCCACTCAGGAACTAGCTTGGCAAAGAAATTCTCCAGATCTTGCAACACGTCTGGATCAGCATTTTCCTGAATAATTAAACTCGCTGAAGTATGCCGCAAGAAGAGATTACACAATCCTGTTTGTATCCCCGACTCAGCCACGATCGCATTTACCTGTGAGGTAATTTTGTGCAGCGATTTCCCCTGTGTGGCAATTCTAAGAACTTTCTGATACTGCGTCATGTTAATCCTTGTGACACCTAGTACTTCTATTCAAGCGAAATCGATCGCAGTTTCAAGTTAAGAAATGATTATGCGCAATCTAGGGAATACTGAGCGCGTACTATAGCCCTGCACAACGATGACCCTTTTTCGTTTTTTGCTTTGCAGCGTTTTGATCTCGGTTTGCGCCCCTTCAGCGATCGCACAACTCGCGCCGGACAACACACTGGGTGCAGAATCGTCGATCGTGACACCTGAAACTTCGATTCGCGATCGCATTGATGGCGGCGCAATCCGAGGCGCGAATCTTTTCCATAGCTTTCAAGAGTTGAATATTCAGACCGGAAGAGAACTCTATTTTAGCAATCCTGCGGGAATTAACAATATTTTTACTCGCGTAACGGGTAGCAATGTTTCTAGCATTGGTGGTGTTCTCGGTGTGGCGGGAACTGCAAATCTATTTTTGCTCAATCCAAACGGCTTTCTCTTTGGTGCAAATGCCAGCTTGGATCTAAAAGCAGGATTGCTCGTCACCACAGCCAGCAATTTCAAATTTGCTGACGGGACAGAGTTTGGCACTACTCAGCCTCAAATTCCGCTCCTCACAGTGAGTGTCCCAATCGGCTTAGGCTTTCTCAATGCTCCGGGTGACATTGCGATCCGGGGCAAGACAACGATTGCAAATCCGTCTGTTATCGGAGATGCGATTCTGGGAGGAACGACATTAGAGCTACAGCCCAATCAACCATTAATTTTGGCAGGTGGCAACATTGTTCAAGATGGCGCGATCGTGTCTTCTCGCGGTGGCTCGATTGCTTACGGCAGCATTCAACAAGCGGGAACCGTGACGCTGAACCCAGACTGGACACTGGGATTTGATGAAATTCAGAACTTCGGTGATATCACCATTACCAACCTTTCGACCGTACGATCGCAAAATGACACGGTTGCAGGAATGCAGTTTCAAGGACGCAAAATTGCTCTGTCTGGTATTTCGTTCATTTATTCTTACAATCAAGGTGCGGGCAACGCCGGAAATGTCACAATCAATGCAACAGACTCGTTGACCGCCTCAGGCTACACGCCCGAAGGGGATTACTACAGTACGATCGGCATTGTGGCAGATATGGGTGCAACGGGAAGAGGGGGAGATTTAGAGATTGTCGCACCTAAGATTGTAGTAGAGGGAGCGTTAATTGCAGTTCAGACCTTTGATGCAGGGCAAGCGGGCAATCTCTCGGTCAGAGCACGAGAATTAGACCTTTCTCAAGGCTCCCAAATTTCAACCTCGACTTTCGGTGCAGGCTCAGCAGGTGATATTCAGATTCAGGCTACGAATACAATTAAGCTCGATGGCTTTTTCCCCACGTTTGAATCTGAAGCAGGGGGCGGATTCTTTATCTTTTCGACTGCAATCATTGCCACTGTAGAACGAGACGCGACTGGGAATGGTGGAAATATTGCGATCGATACTGGACGATTAACGCTATCTGGGGGGGCAAGACTGGCTGCCTCGGTCGATCCAAATGCCCTCTCTGGAAATGCAGGAAATGTTTCAATTCGAGCGAATGAAGTGACGGTAGATGGAGTCATTTTTAATGAACCCGGAAAGTTCAGCGGGTTATTGGCAGATGTTCAAAATGGCAATGGCAATTCTGGAACACTGCGAATCGATACGGACAGCTTGAGGATTCTTAATGGCGGTCAGATCTCTGCTTCCAACTTGGGAACGGGTCAAGCAGGTGATGTGGTGATCAATGCTCGATCGATAGACATCTCCGGATTTTCTCCAGATCTGAACCTTCCTAGCCGCATCTCTGCAATCTCTGTCAGTGATCTTCCCGCAGGTTCAATTCGGATCAATGCAGACACGGTGAACTTGAACAATCAGGGTACGATTTCGGTGAGTAGTTTGGGGGCGGGCGATGCCGGAAACTTGAATATCAATGCACGGTATTTGAGATTACACGATCGAGCCAGCTTACAGTCTGAAGCTAGAGGCGGAACTCAAGGCGATATCAATTTAACGATCGCAGATGCAATTCTCCTCAGACGCGGCAGTGAAATCACAACGAATGCTTCAGGGGCTGCATCCGGTGGAAACATCAGAATCAACACTGCGAACTTGATTGGATTGGAAAATAGTGACATTGTTGCGAATGCAATTAATGGAAACGGCGGTAACATTCAAATCACAACTCAAAGCATTCTCGGTTTACAACGGAGCGATCGACTCACTTCAAATAGTGATATTTCTGCTAGTTCAGAATTTGGCATTGATGGAAACATTGAAGTAACCAGTCCAGCGGTTGATCCAAATTCAGGCGTGAGCAATCTTCCGACTGAAGTCATTGACCCAAGCCAGCAAATCGCTAAAGGATGCACACCAAATAACAGCCGATTTGTGATCACCGGAAAAGGAGGATTGCCTGAAGATCCAACCGCACGAACAAATCGCGATCGCACCTGGAACGACTTACGATCGCTCAATCGATCAACGCCCGTCCCCGCCCCGCCTCTAGTAGAAGCGACGAGTTGGTCTCGGACGACAAACGGTAAAATTGTACTTCTTGCGCCACAAGCTGGAGCGATCGCAACGTGTTCTGATTCACGCGGGGCACACTGAAGCTTGATGCTCTTACAGAAAACTAAGCTCATGTCTCGTGCCGCATTCTGGTTAATGGGTTGGATGAGTCAGTCACTGATGTTGACCTCGATCGTGCAGGCTCAATCTGTCGTACCTGATCAATCGCTCAATACTCAAGTTCAGATGAGTTCTGATGGTCGAAATTTTACAATCACCAATGGAACCGCAACCGGACAGAACTTGTTCCACAGTTTCCGCGAATTCTCGATTCCTACAGGTGGTTCAGCAACCTTCGATTTGATCAATACTTCCACTGTTTCGAGAATCTTCAGTCGAGTCACAGGCGGAACGCTCTCAAACCTTGATGGAACCCTTCGCACCATCAATTCAGCCAACCCAGTTAGCCTCTTTTTACTCAATCCTAATGGCATTCTTTTTGGCGCAAACGCTCGATTAGAAGTTAGCGGATCATTCATTGCAACCAGTAGCGATCGCATTCTTTTTGCAGATGGCTCAACCTTTAGTGCGGTCAATCCTGATCAGTCTCCATTGTTAACCATCAGTGCTCCGATTGGATTGCAGTTCGGGCAGAACCCCGGAGCGATTCGGGTGCAAGGGAGCGGACACACGATTCAAATCAATTCCATTCTTGCGCCAGTTTTTCCAAGCACTCCAGCAGGTTTAACGCTGCCGTCTCAACAAACCCTAGCGTTAATCGGTGGAGAAGTAGCGTTAGAAGGTGGAGTGCTGACGGCTCCTCAAGGACGCATTGAAATCGGCGCGGTTGATCGATTCACCACAGTCGGGCTTGCTCAAACTTCCAGCGGTTGGCGATTCAATTACACGCCCGATACCGTGTTTCGAGACATTCGGCTTTCTCGTCGATCGCTTTTGGATGCAAGCGGATTTGGCAGTGATGGCATTCAGATTCAAGGGCGACAACTTTCGTTTCAAGATGGCTCTTTTGCTTTTATCGGAAACACGGGACTGCAAGCCGCATCACCGATTCAAGTCACGGCGAGCGAATCGATCGTTTTCGAAGGTGCAGATCCGAGTGATCGAACGGTGACGAGTGGACTTTGGAGCCAGACGATCGGACAGGGAGCAGGGTCTGAAATTGTCGTGTTCGCGCCTCGGCTCACAATGGTAGAACGATCGAGAATTGTCAGCACCACCTTTAGTCCTGCAACGACTGGCGCGGTGCGACTGACTGCACCTGAATCCATCCTCGTCGATGGAAGTAGCTCAGAGGTGTCGCTGGTGCGGGGTGGCGTTTATATCTCTTCGTTTCGCTCCGGACAAGCAGGTTCACTCGAAGTCACGACTCCAACCTTCACGCTGCTCAATGGCGGACAACTTTTTAGCAGCACTTTCGGCACTGGCAATACTGGCAATGTCTTGATCAATGCTGCTGATGTTCGATTGCAAGGGTTCAACTTTGACACGGATGAAAATAGTAATATTGGCATTTCTGCGCTGAATGCTGGAAATTCAGGCAAGCTTGTGATCAATGCCGATCGCGTTTCGGTGTTCGATGGAGCCTCGATCCTCGGTTCAACCTTGGCAGCAGGACGAGCCGGAAGCGTCACGGTGAATGCCACCGAATCGGTTTTAGTCAGCGGTGCCGTGGTAGGACGAGAATTTCTCATTCCCAGCAATATTGGATCATCTGGCAACCTAGTGCCAACTTCACTCCGGCGGTTCTTAGGCTTGCCTTCAATTCCGAGCGGAGATGCCGGAAGAGTCGTCATCAATACGCCATTGCTTCGAGTGACCGACGGTGCATCAGTTCAAGTTCGCAATCAGGGCAGCGGCAACGGGGGGATGATCGAGATTAACGCAGACCGGATTCGACTGGAGAATCAAGGCAAGATTTTAGCGGATACGGCTTCGGGTGAAGGGGGTGAAATTTTGCTGCGATCGACGGTTCTTTCACTGCAAAACAATAGCGCTATCACAACCACCGCAGGCGGAACTAGCAAAGGTGGCAACATTGAGATTGATTCTACTTTTGTGATTCAGCGGGGAAATAGTGACATTACTGCGAATGCGAGTCGTGGACGGGGTGGAATGATCGAGATTTCAACGCAAGGATTGCTGGGTGGAGCCTTTCGCACTCGTCAAACTTCAGACAATGACATTACTGCGAGTTCAGATATCGTTGGATTGAATGGGAATGTTACTATCTCTTCGCCGAATGTCAATCCGAATGCAGACTTGATTGAGTTACCCAGCAATCTGATTGATTCTAATCAGCAGATGGCTCAGGGCTGTAGCTCCGCATCGAATAGTCAGTTTATTGTGACAGGTCGCGGGGGCATTCCTGAGAATCCGACTGATCAACTGATGTGGAGTCGCGTTTGGGTGGATTTGCGATCGGTGCCATCCTCGACTTCTGCGATCGCACCTGTACAAGAGCCTTCTCTGATCGAAGCGACCGGATGGAAACGCGATCGTGAAGGCAAGGTGATTTTAACTGCAAATCATTCCAGCCGTGTATTGCATCCAAATGTCACGTGTGCCGGGTTGCAGAGCGGTCATTAAAAGGGTTTTCTCAGAGTGTCGGACTCATGCTAGGATAACTATTCCGGGAAGTATGGCAAATTGTGCCATATCACTTTGTAATTCTAATAAGGAGTCCTCGGTTTTAGTTATGCTCAAATTGAGATTAAAGCGCTTCGGTAAAAAACGCGAAGCTAGTTATCGGATTGTGGTCGCTCAAAGCACGTCTCGTCGCGATGGTCGTCCGTTGGCAGAAGTCGGATTTTATAATCCGCGATCGGATGAAGTCAGGCTCGATGTGCCTGTGATTCTCGATTGGTTAAAGAAAGGCGCACAGCCGACCGAGACCGTTCGTGATATTCTCTTCAAGAACAACGTGCTTGAGCAATTGAAATCTGAATCTGTCTAAAGCTTGTGAAATCTGCAACTCCTGATTATGCCGGACTGATCCGGTTTCTCGTTCAACCCTTTTTAGAAACGCCTGATGCGCTGCGGGTCGATTGTGAAGTGTTAGCCAATGGATCGCGCATTTGGATACGGATGGCGTTTGAAGGGACGGATAAAGGGCGCGTGTTTGGGCGCGGTGGTCGGAATGTTCAGGCGATTCGGAGCGCGATCGAGGGAGTCGCGGCATCAGTCGGACAAACCGTAAGTTTGGATATTTACGGCAGTGGACAGAATCGGGATAACGACGAGGATCGTCCGCCTCGTACTACTCGCTCTTCACCTCGCCCAGATGCTCCGAAGCGACCGACGAAAAATTAGTATTCTGAAGGCATCTCTTTGTGAGGTGCTTTTTTTAACGGAACAATTGAGCCACTTCACAAGCGAATTCGGGTAGGAGTGGCGAAGTAAGAGTGTCTCCGGGTAATAAGGTTGCAACTAAAACGAGTTGGGCGTTTTCGCGGCGATAGACTTCGAGGCGTTGAGTGATGCGATCGACAATCCAATATTCTTGTACGCCCTGAGTGGAATAAAGTTTGAGTTTGGCAGAACGATCGCGATCTTCGTTGGCTTTTCCCGGTGAAAGGACTTCGGCGACTAATTCTGGTGCACCTTGGAAATGTCCGGCTTCGTCCACGATTTGAGCATAGCGATCGCGGCTTATCCAGACAACATCCGGAGAAACATTGTCGGCATCCGAGAAGATTAGACCTGGCATAATGAACGCCTCACCTCGATCGTGTTCGGTAGACCAGCGATCGAGCACTGCGAAGATTCTTCCTGTGACTTTTTGGTGTTGGCAGTGGGGCGATCGCGTCACGAACAGTTCTCCGTCGATGATTTCGTATCGAATCCATTCGTTATCGGGCATGGCTTCGATGTCTTGAATCGTCCAACGAACGCCGCTTTTCGTTTGGCTCATGGATTTCTAATCGTGAAACTATCTTGATTGTAAATTTTCTCGACTCAATCGCAGATGAAACCCCTAGACTAAATATAGAATCCTTCTTTGGGTATTGCATGGTCGAAACATTTACGCTGCCTTTGCCGAGTCCTGAAAGCGCGATTGCTCTCTCTGGCGTTCAGGAAGATAATCTCAAAACGATCGCCCGCCAGACCGGAGCGACACTCGTGTTACGCGGGCAAGACTTGGTGATTACTGGAACGCCGAATCAAATTGAGCTAATTAAGCGGTTGATCGGTGCGCTGGAATCTTCCTGGAGTAAAGGGCAGGCGATTTCGAGCGTGGATATTCTCACAGCGCGTCATGCACTCGATACGCAGCAAGAAGGTGAATTAGAGACGATTCAGCAGGATGTGTTGGGACGGACGCGGCGTGGGGAAGCGGTTCGGGCGAAAACGTTTCGACAGCGGCAATATATTCAAGCAGTGAGAACGCACGATTTAACGTTCTGTATTGGTCCGGCGGGAACGGGTAAGACTTATTTAGCGGCAGTTTTAGCGATTCAAGCACTGTTATCGAATCAGTATGAGCGCTTAATTTTGACTCGTCCGGCTGTGGAAGCAGGGGAAAGACTCGGATTCTTACCGGGAGATTTGCAGCAGAAGATTGATCCTTATCTGCGTCCGCTTTATGATGCGCTTTACGAATTTGTCGAGCCTGAGAAAATTAGCGGATTGATGGAACGTGGAATCATTGAAGTAGCCCCGATCGCTTATATGCGAGGACGAACTTTAAACAATGCGTTTGTGATTATCGATGAAGCGCAAAATACAACGCCTGCACAAATGAAAATGTTACTGACTCGGATTGGGTTTAAATCCAAAATGGTCGTAACGGGAGATTTGACGCAGACAGATTTACCGATGCACCAGGAATCAGGATTAGCAATGGCGCAGAAGATTTTGAAATCGATCGATACGATCGCATTTTGCACCTTGAACAAAGCTGATGTGGTGCGTCATCCACTCGTGCAGAAAATTGTAGAAGCTTATGAACAGTATGAACGCTGATACGCTCTCGGTTATTTTCAAAGTGATGGGAGCGTCGTTATTAATTGCGATCGCGATTAAATATCTCGCTCCTTTTGTAGAGATTGAACCTACGACCTTTAACGTACTGTTAGCGGTACTATCGCCTACAACCATTCTGGCAACTGTACTTTTAGCTTCTCTAAAAAATGGTTAGCTATCAATTTCCAGATGACTTTGAATGGGGAACTGCAACTTCTGCGTATCAGATCGAAGGAGCCGTGAATCGAGACGGGCGCAAACCGAGCGTTTGGGATACATTCAGCGCAAAGAGAGGAAGTACGCTTGGGGGAGACACTGGCGCGATCGCTTGCGAACATTACGATCGCTACAAAGATGACATCAAATTGATGGCGGAATTGGGCGTGAAACACTACCGTTTCAGCATTTCCTGGTGTCGAATTGTTCCAGACGGACGGGGAGCCGTGAATGAAGCAGGAATCGATTTCTACTGTCGATTAGTCGATTGCTTGCTTGATCACGGAATTACACCTTGGGCGACGTTGTTTCATTGGGATAGTCCGCAGGCGTTGGAAGATCGATATGGGTCTTGGCGCAGTCGGGAAATGGCAAAGGATTTTGCGGACTATGTGAGTGTCGTTGTGTCTCGATTGGGCGATCGCGTTACGAACTGGATGACGCTCAACGAAATCACCTGCTTTACGCACATGGGCTACGACGTGTTAGAAAAGCCGAAACACGCTCCAGGAAAGCGGGTTGGCTCTCGAAAAGAAGTTTGGCAGACTTCACATCATGCGTTACTAGCTCATGGGTTAGCGTGTCAGGCAATTCGATCGAACTCGGTAAAATCCTCGATCGGCTTAGTCGATAACTTTGGTGTCACTGTTCCGATTAATGAATCTCCTGAGAATATCGAAGCAGCAAAGAAAGCGTTCCAATATCACTGTCAGAATGGCGGAATTATCTATCCAGCGTTGACAGGTTCATATAATCCAGCATTTCTAGAACAGTTGAAAAATGATATTCCGGAGATTCAACAAGGCGATCTCGAAACCATTCATCAACCTTTAGATTTTGTGGGGTTAAACATTTACACCGGAACTTACATCAGAGCAGCGGACAATTGGCAGGGCTGTGAATGGATTGATTTTCCATCCCGTTATCCAGGTTTAAATATGCCGTGGTTGCAACTGGTTCCAGAGTCGTTGTACTGGGGAATTCGGCACGTTAGCGAAACGTTGAACCGTCCGGATTTGAAGATTTACATTACTGAAAATGGGTGTGCTGCTCAGGATCAATTGAAATCGTCTGGGGAAGTGTTGGATCTCGATCGCATTCTTTACTTACGTCAGCACCTTCAAGGCGTTCATCGAGCAGTATCAGAGGGTTATCCGATCAAAGGTTACTTTGTATGGAGTTTTCTGGATAACTTTGAATGGGCTTGGGGATACGATCGACGATTTGGCATCACGTATGTCGATTACAAAAATCAGAAGCGCATCCCGAAATCGAGTTATCACTGGTACGCTGAGTGTATTCGCCAAAATCGCGTCGTATGAAAAGATTTCCCTGGATGACGGCAACACTGCTGTTTATCGCTTATGCGGTATTCGGCAAGATTGTGATCTCAACGGCTCATTTGTGGACATCTGTGGCTTCTGCGGCTGGGCTGGGTCTTGTACTGGCGATTATTTTGATGCACCCGCTTACCAGTTCTGAAAAGATGTTGGCGAGATGGTTTCGCTCCGATACGGTTGCTTTTCTCAGCCTGCTTATGTTTGCTGGTTTTGCATCGATTCTGCTCAACTGGTTCAAGATCTTTTTGCCGATCATCATGGTATTGACCGCAGAAGCTTTGGTGCGATTGGATTTGCAAACCGCAGAATACACTCAGCACCAAGCGTTAGGAATTCTCGTTGTAGTGGCTTGGTTGGGTCTGGGACTTGGTTGGCTCATGGCAACTTACGTTTAGAAATTCGCGAACTTGAATTTGCTTTGGATCGCTCTGTTGGCAAAGTGTGGCGATCGTGAGTTGTTTTTTCGGATCAGCATTCTGCTTGCTCAGCTATTGCAAATAAATCTCATTTGATCATAATATAAGCCCTATGCTTATTTTCAATACTCCGCGATCGTAAAGTGTTCGTGGAGAGGCTCTTGTGGCTGAAAGTCCCTTAAGCTCTTGCTTAAAGGCTAATTTTGCAATGCCTTTTTTCTGCTCTTCAGTTTTGGTGTGAGGTACAATTGTGAAGAATTCTCATTTATTACGATCGCTATCAGGAAGTATTTTTCTGCTGATTGCTCCATCGCTGCGAGCCGAAGATCTGACAAACTCTTCAACGCCGAGCCGCGATGCAATACCTCGACTCAGTGAAGTCGATCGTCCTGCCACGACGGTTCAAGACTGGTTATCGCAATCCCCTCCTTTGTCCCAAGCGCCGATCCAAGTCACCAATGTCCGGCTCGATCGAACTGATACAGGGCTGCAAATTGTTCTTCAAACTACAACCCCAACAGCACTGCAAGCGATTCAGAGTGTCGAAGGTAAAACGTTAACGATCGAAGTCGCGAATGTCACACTTCAGCGCCCCTTTCAAGCAGATACTTCAACCGAAACGGTGATAGTGACACAGCTAGAAGCTAATCGCGTTCAGGTACAGGTTATCGGTAAAACGGCTGTTCCAACTGCCACAGTCATTGCTCAGCCCGATCCAATCTCACAGCCTCCTGACGAGAACGAAGAAGAAATTACAGTAACGGGAAATCAAGCTCCGAGCTACCGTGTCCCGAACGCTTCTACAGCAACCGGAACAGACACACCAATCTTAGAAACGCCTTTTTCGGTTCAAGCGATTCCCCAAGAAGTGCTTCGGGATCAGCAGGTGACTCGAATCGAAGATGCACTGAGCAACATTAGTAGCGTGAACTTTGCTGGCACAAATGGAGGACGGGAAGCAAGTTTTAATATTCGTGGCTTTGGGAATCAATTAGGTGGCTCTGTTCCAACTTTGAGAGATGGATATCGGATCTATGGTAGCTTTCAGGCGATTCCAGAAGTTTCCAATCTAGAGCGGATTGAAGTGTTGAAAGGTCCTGCTTCAATTTTGTATGGACAGATTGATCCAGGTGGAATCATTAACTTAGTGTCCAAGAAACCGTTAGCAACTCCATTTTATGAAGCGGAACTTCAGCTTGGAAGTCGTGGGTTGGTGCGTCCTCGGCTGGATATTTCGGGTCCGTTGAGCGATGACGGAAAAGTGCTTTATCGCTTGAATGCAGTCTATCTGCGCGAAGAGAGTTTTCGAGATTTTGACACGGACATCAATCGATTTGCGATCGCGCCTTCCTTAAGTTGGAAATTGAGCGATCGGACTGATCTCAATCTTTCGTTGGAGTACATTCGCAGAGATGAGCCTGCTGATTTTGGTGTCACTCAGTTTGGAGAGGGTGTGGCTCCAATCCCCAGAGGTCGAGTGATTAACAATCCAGACGACTCGATTAAGACTGATTATCTCAGTCTTGGTTATGACCTTGAACATCGATTCAACAATGATTGGAGACTGCGAAATGGTTTCCGATACATTTCCTATGACTACAACTATAGTGTTGTTGCTTTACCGTTCATTGTTGAAGATGCGCTCGTAACTCGGTTCTATGCGGATCAAGATGGACAAGATCGATCGTATTCTTTGTACACCAGCGTTGTCGGCAATTTTAGAACGGGGTCTGTCAGACACACGCTCACAGCAGGAATTGATCTCAATCGCAGTGAGTCTAGAATTTACACGCTATTTGATGCTGAGAATCCTTCAACGATCGATATTTTCAATCCAGACTACGATTTCGTTCCAAAACCAAATCGGTCTGTGATTCCGCTTTTTAGTGATGAAACCGTTACCGGAAATCGACTAGGCATTTATCTGCAAGACCAAGTTTATTTGCTAGATAACTTGATTTTAGTTGCTGGACTCCGCTATGACTCGGTGACTCGAAAGACAACCAACATCGCCACGGATTTAGGCTTAGAGCTTGAAGGTGCTGATTCAGAGCAAAGCGATCGTGCTGTCACTCCGCGAGTTGGGTTGCTTTATCGACCGATTCCAGCGCTCTCTTTGTTTGCAAATTATTCTCAATCGTTCAATCCGAATACAGCAAGCTCAGCAAGTGATGCAATCCTAGAGCCAGAGCGGGGAAGCGGGTTTGAAGTTGGCTTGAAAACTGAGCTATTCAATCAAAGAGTTTTAGCAACCCTAACTTATTTCAACATCACGAAGCAAAATGTTGCAGTGACTGATCCGAACTTTCCTTTATTCTCGATCGCAGTGGGTGAACAAAAGAGCCAAGGAATCGAATTCGATGTCGCTGGCGAAATTTTACCGGGTTGGAAAATCATCGGTTCTTATGCTTATACCGATGCTAAAGTCAGTGACGATACCGATCCTGATATCATTGGCAATCGGTTATTCGGCGTTCCAAAACATAGTGCAAGTTTGTGGACAACCTATGAAATTCGCTCCGGTGCTTTGAGAGGATTTGGATTTGGGGCAGGCATTAACTATGTCAGCGATCGCTTTGGAGATTTAGCAAATAGCTATCAAGTCGGTGACTATCTGATTGGTAATTTAGGCATCTTTTACCGCCGCGATCGCTATCGGTTTGCGATTAATGTGCGAAACATTGGTAACGCAAAATATGTTCGAGCCGCAACGGGCAACGAAGGTGGAATCGAATTTGGCGAACCGCTCACGGTGGTTGGGTCTGTGTCAGTGCAATTTTAATCAGGAGCGCTCTGTATGAAATTAGGTTCATGTTGGACTGTGATTGCAAGTAGCACGATCACGGTTGCTTGTCAGCCAAACGCTATTCCGTCCGCAACTCAATCTGTATCGATCGCGTCTCAGTCAGATTCTTCCTCTGTCGCTCAAGTGATTTCTCCCAATGCTTACAAAGTTCCTTATTTAGGCTACAACGGCACATTCATGCTCAATACTGAACAAGAAAGCTCGATCAAAGATCCGCGCAATCCAAAGCGCATTGGCATCTCAAAAATGGAGAAGATTACCTTTTACAAAGATGCGGCTGGAAAAAGTGCGATCGCTCGAAATTGCCACTACATCTATATGGGCGCGGCTCCTGATCCAAAATACTATCAAGCCTTCAAAGCAACCTGGGATCTGTTTGAGTTGGCAAACGATGAAGACCAAGATCCAAACTGTAAGCGATTCCAGTATCTAACACTCACTGCACCGCATGATGAGCCGATTCATATGCACGTTCGCTACGGCAATGATCAATCTAGCTTTGCCACATTGTTGAGAATGAGTACGAACGAGGAGAATGCTGCTCAGTTTAGTCCGTGGTTTGCGACCTATTGTGGGGGCGGCAAAACCAAGTGTGGCAAAGGATAAAGGAGCAGACATCATGAAATCCTTCCGAAACACCATTTTTACAGTTCATCGTTACCTGGGCTTGTTTGTCGGCTTGATTCTGGTCGTTGTTGGTTTAACAGGTAGCTTGCTGGTCTTTGAGCATGAAACTGATGATTGGATCATTCAACAACGTTTTGGGCGTGTGATTCATCAAGAACAAAGGCTTTCCATCGGCGCGATCGTCGAAACCGTTCAAGCCACTTATGCCGATCATCCAGATTGGAAGATTGCACAGGTGCAAATGCTTCCGAGTCAGGAATTTTATACTGTTCGGTTGAATCGCCCAGATCAGACTCAGTGGGAAGTATTTGTAAATCCATACATTGGATCTGTGATCGGAGATCGACAACGAGAAACCGCATTGTTCAATCGTGCCTTAACGCTGCATTACCAATTGTTCGCAGGCGAAATCGGCATGAAAATTGTTGGAGTTGCAGCATTGATGCTCTGTGTTTTAAGCCTGACTGGGATTGCGTTGTGGTCAGGTTGGCGCAAGTTTTTTCTTGGATTCGAAATCAAGTGGAATGCTCATCCGAAACGAGTTCACTACGACATTCACAAAGTAGCGGGCATTGTTACGGCGGGATTTTTGAGCGCGATCGCATTGACTGGATTTTGCTGGAATTTCTACGAGCAAACAGAACCACTGATCTACGCAGCAACCTTCACACCGAAACCACCAGAAGTGCAATCCACTGTCACGAAGAGTAAACCTCTAAGCTTAGATGAGATCATTCGTCGATCGAACACTGCACTTCCGGGTGCGGTGAATACGTTTGTAATTCTGCCGTCTAGTCCTGATGGCGTGTTTCACATTTTTAAGAAGCTGCCCGAAGACCGCGAAGACTTTATCAGCTCTGTCAAGCTCGATCAATACAGTGGAAAAGTTCTACAGGTCAAAGATAGCCGCACTGCAAACCTCGGCGATCGAGTTCTCAATGCGTTCACGCCGATTCACTATGGTACATTTGGTGGCTTACCGACTCGGATCTTTTATGTGTTTGTTGGATTCGCGCCGACAATTCTAATGATCACAGGATTCGTCATGTGGTGGTATCGTAAGCGCAGAAAAGCTACGCTCAGTCCAACAATCGTAAATCGTTGATTGGATGAAGGTTTAGCGATCGTAAAACAATCGAGCATCTAAACTGCCTTGATCGCGCAAATACCGCACGACTTGTTCCGCCTCACGCTGATTTGCAAACGGACCTACAGCTAAATGCAAGCCACGAGGACGATCGCGAATTTGTAACAGTGAGGAACTGACACCCAAACGAAGCGCCCGTTCTCGATATTCTTGCACCTCGCGCTGACTGCCCGGAACGATCGCGTAATATCCGCGTTGAGCGTTGCCAAATTCCGGCGATCGACCTGTAATTCGCGAATCAATCCCCTGAGATGCCAATCGTGAAACCTGAAAACGTGCTTTCGACTCATCGCTAAACAATCCAGCCTGAATCACTCTGCGTCCGCCAAAATTTTGAATAAACGCATCGGGTTGAATCGATCGGACTTGCTGTAACAAAAATGGGCTATCGCTATCGACAATCACCCGATATCCACGACTAACTGGATTTCCACCGGGATCGATTCGTGGTGCGGTGTAAATCCGCTCATCTGGAGAAGTCACTGGAACATTTGGAATCGGAGCAGGTGCGACCGGAATCGGTGTGACCGGAACGTTTGGAAGGGGCGCACTCGGAACGGGCGGAACATTCGGGGGCGGGGGTAATCTCTGAGCTTGGGCAAGATTGACCTGACCGAATCCGAAGAGTAATCCAACTGCGATCGTGTTTCCAAATCGTTTCAATTGAACTCGCATAGATGCCCGTCACGAATAAGTTGGGGTCAGTGTACCATGCAGCGTCTCGATCGTTTCACCTTTGCAAATCTGCTCAATTCGATCCGCAAATTCACCCCAAACCGCTAGAATGTTACTTAACTTCACAATTTACTGAGAGGCTTGGATTTTGCAATCTGCTTATCTCCTCGTTACGCATGGAAGCCGAGATATTCGCCCTCAGATCGCGATCGATCAGTTGCGCGATCGTATCGAACAGCGTTTATCTGTTCCCGTTGGAGCTGCCGTTTTAGAATGCGCCCCAACCGAATTGCATGAACAGATCGAAGAGTTTAGCCGCCAGCACCCAACCCTTTCAGAAATTAAGATTGTGCCGCTATTTTTGTTGCCCGGCGTTCATGTCAAAGAAGACATTCCGGAGCAAATTGCGATCGCTCAATCTCGAATTCATCCAAAACTTGAACTGTTACCCCATTTAGGGAGTCATTCGGGAATGGTCGAAGTTCTCGCTTCACGGATTTCTCAAATTTCCGCAGATGCCCGAATTTTGATGTCTCATGGCAGCCGTCGCACAGGTGGAAATGCTCCGATCGACAACATCGCAAGCGCGATCAATGCTGTTTCTGCTTATTGGTCAGTTGAACCAAAGCTAGAAACGCGAATTTTAGAATTGAAACAGCGAGGATGTCAGAGAATCGCAATTCTGCCGTACTTTCTCTTCTCAGGCGGAATTACAGACGCGATCGCTCAATCCATCCAAACTCTGTCTGAACAACACCCTGATCTAACGCTGCAATGGCTCACCCCGTTTGATTATTGTGAAGATTTGGTGCGATTGATTCTTGAGTTTATCGCGGTGCAAACTTCAGCCGAATTGCTAACGCGATCGAGCAAATAACCGCATATTCTCAAATTAAACAGGACAAGCTTTACAATCTTCTCAACTGTCATGTATCGAAAGTAGCAATTTTTATCGCTCAGACTCGTTACCGTGAGAAACTCAGTTCTCACCCGTTGTCCTCATTTCTCCCTTCATGATGAATTCAACAGATCCAGCTTGTGTCGGTAAGGTCTATTTAGTTGGTGCGGGACCGGGCGATCCGGGTCTCATGACCTTGAAAGGAAAAGCATTGCTCGAAACTGCGGATGTGGTCGTTTACGATGCGTTAGTCAGTGAGCCGATTTTAGCGATGATTAACCCGATCGCAGAAAAGATCGATGCGGGAAAACGTCGTGGGCGGCATTCAATGGCACAAGACGAAATCAATCAATTGTTAATCGACAAAGCCCATGAAGCCGCGATCGTGGTGCGCTTAAAAGGCGGCGATCCGTTTATCTTCGGGCGTGGTGGCGAAGAAATGATGGATCTGATTGCAGCAGGTGTTTCCGTCGAAATGGTTCCAGGCATTACTTCTGGAATTGCGGCTCCAGCTTATGCGGGAATTCCGTTAACTCATCGATCGTATAGTTCATCGGTAACATTCGTAACCGGACACGAAGAAGCTGGAAAGTATCGCCCTGCCGTGAATTGGGGCGCGATCGCTCACGGTTCAGAAACGATCGTGATTTACATGGGCGTTCACAATCTGCCTGTGATTATTGAGAAGATGCACCAAGCGGGAATGAGTTTAGAAACCCCGATCGCGATGGTACGCTGGGGAACTCGTCCAGAGCAGCAGGAATTGATCGGAACCTTAGCAACCATGCCTGCACAAATGGAAGCCGCGAATTTTGGAGCGCCAGCGATCGCGGTCATTGGTAACGTTGTGAATCTACATGAAATTTTGTCGCAGTGTCGCCCTCAATTTCTAGAAGTCACCCATCAATCGATGTAACTATTTTCCAGCCCTCAAAATCTGTTCAGTAGTCAGTTGCAGGGCTGGAAACGTTGGGGAAAAAACGCGATCGCTTCCCTGAAACCGCTTTACTTCATAAACACCATCGACTAGTGAGTAAATACTAACTGTCGGGCGCTTAGGAGAGCCAATATACTTCGCTGCTCCAAACGGATCAGGATCAGCAATCCAGTATTCTCGAATGCCTTTGGTTTGATACTCGGTTACTTTTTCTCGATAGTCTTGCAGTGCAGTACTATCGCTAATCACTTCTACCACTAACAGAGCCGCGATCGTTAAGACAGCAGTTTGATCAAGACTATTTGAAATCACATCGAAAGGCACGATCGATATATCTGGTAATCGCGAAGTATCTTCAGCCGTTTGCTGTCCAGAACCTTGCACAACGATCCAAGAATGTCCAATCCGAGCAATTTCATGCTTAAAGGATGTGGCTAGATAGTCAGTAATCAGGAAATGTATCCAAGTTGGCGGAGTCATAAGCTGCAATTCTCCCCGAACCAACTCATAAGGCTCTTGGCTAGTTTCACAAAACTTTAGGTAGTCTTCAAAGGACAGTTTTTTCGCTGCAATGTTCATGTGATTTCACCTCGCTGCGGTAAGCTCATCATATCAAACAGAAGCTTTAGCATACGACAAACATTTCGAGCAAGCAGGGTTCGTCGCCTTGCTTCGATAACTCATAAAATAGAGCTTTACTCTCTATGCAATCGAAGTCGAGTCAAAATTGATTGAGTTTTATGTTGAAGAAAGCGGGGAGCGCATCGATCGATATCTCGCGGATCAGCTTCCGGATCTATCGCGATCGCGCATCCAAAAATTAATCGAACTCGGTCACGTTCAAGTCAATGGCGAACTCTGCAAATCCAAAAAAGCCGAAGTCGAAGATGGCGATCTAATTCAAATCGAACTTCCAGAAGTCCAACCGCTTGAACTTGCACCAGAAGCGATTCCTTTAGATGTTCTCTACGAAGATGATTCGCTGATTATCCTTAATAAACCTGCTGGAATGGTAGTGCATCCTTCAGCGGGACACGAATCAGGAACTTTAGTGAATGCTCTGTTAGCACACTGTGAAACACTACCAGGAATCAATGGTGTGCAACGTCCCGGAATTGTTCACCGATTAGATAAAGATACAACAGGCGCGATCGTGGCTGCCAAAACCGAACAAGCCTTTCATCATTTACAAGAACAATTCCGCACCAAAACCGCACGTCGAGACTATTACGCGATCGTCTACGGCGCACCGAAACAAGAGAGCGGCACGATCGATCAACCGATTGGGCGGCATCCGGTTGATCGACAAAAACAAGCGATCGTGCCTGAAGAAAAAGGTGGCAGACATGCGATCACTCACTGGCAAGTCAAAGAGCGATTAGGAAATTACTCGCTCCTGCAATTCGAGCTAGAAACTGGAAGAACTCATCAAATTCGAGTTCATAGCGCTTTTATCGGGCATCCAGTCGTAGGCGATCCGGTTTATAGTTCTGGTCGATCGATTGGTGTAAACCTTCCTGGACAAGCGCTTCATGCGTGGCGACTGCAATTAATTCATCCGGTCACTGAAGAATGGATCGAAGCGATCGCGCCTGTTCCCGCTTACTTCACCACACTATTAGAAGTATTGAGAAAGCGATCGTAGAGAGTTTGGGCACTCTACAGCAGAATTAAGCTCAAGGTGTCGGAATGAGAACTGGTGTACAACGCGGAAAACTCGTGAAATGGAACGACGATCGAGGATTTGGCTTTATTCAGCCAGAAGATCACAACGAAGAAGCATTTCTACATATTTCGGATATCGATCGATCACCGCAAGTAGGTGACATCATTCACTATCAAACAATACCCAGTAAAAATGGGAAGCCTCGCGCTTGTTTTGCCACCATTCAAAGCGCGATCGCACCACAGCTACCTCAACTCAAGCCAGTTTCGCCAAAATTAGTTTTGGAAGTCGTGCCACTGGCACTCATACCAATCATAGGTTCGATCCATTTCACATTCACTCAAGCGAATCCAACTCCACTCATTCTTTACCCTGCAATGAGTGGACTTACTTTTGTCCTCTACCATGAAGATAAGCTTCGCGCTCAACAGCGAAAGTGGCGCTTCTCAGAAAATACACTACACCTCTGCGAATTTTGCGGCGGATGGTTAGGCGCTTATGTTGCTCAACGTCTCTTTCGCCATAAAAGTAGCAAGCCCTCCTATCAATTTGAATTTCGTGCGATCGTCGCTGTTCATCTTGTCGGTTGGCTGGCTTGGTTCCTTCTGAAAGCGAAATAGAGACGTTCCTTTCTAAGATCCTCCTGTTAGAGTATCCGGGTCAATGCCAAGCTCACGCAGTTTTGCAGCAAGGATTTCTGCTCGTTGCCGCTCTTGTTCTGCCTGTTCTGAACTCCAAAGCAACAAATTCCCCTCGCTGTCCCACCAGCGGAGTCAATTCGTTCGTTGACCTAGCCGTTCACCGTTCCAAATTCCCAGGAATAGCTGAAGTTCTGGAATCCAAAACCGCCCATCTGCGTTCGCTGCCTGAATTTGGTAGCGCTGATCCTGGAGACAGCGAACCTCTAGACTCAACTCATATGGATCGTAAGTCACATAAGTTGGGACTTGCAGAATTTGTTCGTAGTAGTGCAACTTGCCATAAGGGGGAGTTGAGCGGATTGAGAGTTCGCCCCCGTCTTCATTTGAAAGAAATTCCATCACGACCGCGACGGGAGCACCCTCTAAATTTGGGGTGTAGCTGCGTCGAATGACAGTTTCTGCAATCGGCTGAACTTGTGGAACGTAAAACCAATCGGGAGCTTTGACCACAATCTTTCTATGAACTGAGGCAACGATACCAAAGTTAGAGCCGATTAGCGTTTCGGGCTGAATGCGATCATTGGCTCCTAACGCATCGGTGAGCGCGGCAGCGAGTGCGGGTTGTTGAATGTTTTCCGCAGGGTCATCAGGGAGAGGATAGTCTTCGGGTAGCGGCTCCCAAGTCACGATCAATTGTTGAGGAGTTTGGAGAACCATAGCATTTTCAACTTAGATACTCCTCATCATATTAGAACGGTGCGTAGTTCACTGAGAAATACAGTCCGCGTTCTTGCAGCGATCGACGTTCGCCACCCGTGGAAGTCAGCGGGATTCCCCAATCGAGTCGCACCGAAACGCGATCGCTCTGTCGCCAAATCAATCCCAGTCCTGCACCGACTAAAGTATTTGAGCTTGGAGTATCGCTACCAATGTTCCAACCTGTGCCAACATCGATAAACGGCGCGAGTTGGAAGGTTCCAAGACTGCGCGATCGCACAACGGGAAAGCGAAATTCAGCCGACATTAATGCACCACTGTCAGTCAAGAGTGCATCTTGTCGAAATCCTCGTACGGTAAGCTGTCCACCGATGCCAAATTGTTCGAGCGGAACGAGCGAATTGCCTGAAAGTTGAACATCACCCCGCACTAAAAATACAGTTTCAGGTGCGACTTGACGGAGCCATTGACCTTGACCGCGCCACGAGAAAAAACGACTGTCCGGAGCATTCTCGTTCACAGTGGCATTTAGCCAATTCAGACCGAGACTGAACTGCGATCGTAAAGCAAAAACGTGCTGTGTACTGCGCTGAGTATACTCCTGGAAAAAGCGCAATGCAGAAACTTTCGTGCGTCCTTCTGAATCGGCTCCGGGTGAGAGCGGGAAGCCACCAATGTTATCGAGTCCAAGGGCGGTTTGGCTTTCTTGGCGGGAGAACAGGAAGCCGATCGCGAAATCAGTTGAGGTGCGTTGGATCAGAGGCTGACGAAAACCGAGTTCGTAATAGCGCGATCGAGATTGGATATCTAATACCGTAAAAGGTTCTTCGATCACATTGTTGCGACCGGAACCATAGCTTAACCAAACTGCACCATTTCGGGCGTTGATTGGAACGGTGTAGTTTAAGTCGATCGTATTGCTGCCTCTCGTATTCGAGTAGGCGAAAGTCAGCGCGTCTCCAAATTCGAATAAGTTACCTTCTCGCAATTCGAGCTTACGGCGGAAACTGCCAACACTGGGCGATCGACCATTATCGAATGAAGTGCCAATGCTAAAAGTATCGGCTTCTCGAACCTCAACTTGAAGCAAGTTTGTGCCGGGACGGACTCCCGATTGCAGATCCGCAGAAACATTGCTAATTCTCGGATCGAGTCGGAGTTGCTGTAAGTTTTCTAATAATCGAGAGACATTTAATGGCGCTCCAACTCCGAGTTTGATGCGATCGCGAATATATTTCGGATTCAATCGGTGGTTTCCGGTCACTTTAATGTCTTCGAGTGTGCCTTCTACGACTTGAACTTTCACCACGCCATCTTCGAGCGTTTGCGGTGAAATCATTGCTCCTGTAGTTGTATAGCCTTGATCGACATAGAGTTTCGTAATTGCCGATCGCGCTTCGAGCAATTGAGCGAAGGTTAAATCTTTTCCGACAAAGGGTGCGGTGACGGCTTTGAAATCTTCGGGTTTGAAGCGGGTGCTGCCTTCGACTTCAAAGCGATCAACGCGAAATGTTCCGGTTGCCACTTCGGTTGTTTCTGGTAGTTTCGGAGCAGGGAGCGTCGAAGTTTCTAGAACAGGTTTTGGCTCAATATCTTTTAGTTTGAGCGGTTCGGCAGTGAGCCTGCCTGTGAATTCACCAAGATTTGCGGCAGGATTGGCGAATGCGGGAGATTGAATTCCAATGCCAGCGAGTGCTAATAAACCAAGCGTCCAGGGGGTTTTGGGAGACATAGAAATGACCTGAAGTTCGATCGAGATATTGGCAGTGTTCCCTGGACAAATGGCGAAGAATCAGCACTGATCGGTGCGATCGCGCTACGATCGATTCCACGAATTTTAAGAAAGGAATCATGGCGCAAAATAAACTTCCTCAGTCGGGCGGTGGAATGGCAGTCGTGCAATATTGGGCGGAGCAGACTTTATCGCCCGATGGTGTCAAAATTTGGCAGACGCTATTTCATAAAAGTGCGTGTTTGTCCTGTGCTTGGGGAACTGGGGGGCAGAAAGGCGGCTTTGTGAATGAGGATGGGGAAGTGTTGCAGCGGTGCGCGAAGAGTGTGGAAGCGATCGCATCGGAGCTACAACCTGCAACGACGTTTGAACAGGAATATACGATCGAGCAATTGCAAGCTTTAACTTCTCAAGAGGCGAATAATCTAGGGCGGTTGAGCCATCCGCTGATTTTGAGAAAAGGGAGCAACCGATATGAGCGCATCAGTTGGGATGAAGTGTACCGGATTGCTGAGAAAGCGTTTCAGAAAGCACCGGAAAGAGTCGCTTCTTATAGTTCTGGTCGATCGTCGAATGAGGCGGCGTATCTCTTGCAATTAATGATGAGAGCATTTGGCTCGAACAATTTAGCGGATTGTTCGGATCTGTGTCATTCTGCTTCAACCGTTGGATTGAAGGATATGTTCGGGTCGGGCACATCAATGGTGAGCTTAGAAAGTTTGAAGCAAGCGGATTGTGTTGTATTAATTGGATCGAATGCGCCTGCGAATCATCCGCGATTGATGAATGAGTTGATTCAATTGCGCGATCGAGGTGGCAAGGTGATTGTTGTAAATCCAGCGATCGAGGTGGGTTTAGTCAAATTTGGCTCTCCCGCTTTTCCGATTAAGTTGATGCTCAGTGGTGGTTCTGAGATCTCCTCACTGTACTTACAACCGATTCCCGGTAGTGATGTTGCATTGTTTGTCGGATTGCAAAAAGCATTAATCGAGCAGAATTTAGTAAAACAGGACTTTCTCGAAGCTCACACGGAACAATGGGAATCTGCGATCGAGTATGCAAAGTCAATCTCTTGGGAAGTCATTACAGAAGTTTGTGGTGTTGCTAAACCTGAGATTGATCTAGCTGCAAACATGATTGGAACTTCTAACGGAGTGGTGTTTGCTTGGGCGATGGGTGTGACTCAGCAAGCCAATGGAGTTGATAACATCTATAGCATTGCAAACACCGCTTTAATCAGTGGCAATGTCGGCAAAGAAGGGGCAGGAACAATGCCGATCCGGGGACATTCCAATGTTCAAGGCTTCGGATCAATGGGAGTCACGATTCGCCTCAAGAAAGAGATTCAACAAGCATTAGAGAAATTACTTCAAAAGCCTCTGAGTCGAGTTCAGGGTTATGATACTCGCGCCTTGATTGAAGCCGCAGATGCAAACGAAGTCGATACTTTGATCTGTTTAGGTGGCAATCTGTATGCTGCAAATCCAGATTTAGCTCAAACAAAACGCGCTCTTGGCAACATTGAAACAATCTTCTATGTTGCAACCAAGCCGAATTTAGGACATTTTCACGGGCTTGCTGAACACAATACGATCGTCATTCCTGTACTAACGCGATTCGAGAATCCGCACAAAACCACGGCTGAATCGGGCAATAACTTTGTGCGATTGAATGATGAGGGGCAAACGCATTTGAAAGATGCCGAGTTAATTTCTGAAGTGGAATTTTTGACTGAGATTGCCGATCGCATTCTCCCCAATTCCTTAGTTGAATGGCGCAAACTTCAAGATACAAAATACGTGCGGAAATTGATTGCTCAGACGATTCCGGGGTACGAGAAGATTGGCTCGATCGACGAAACCGAAGAGGAATTTACGATCTCGAATCGCGTCTTTACAACGCCTCAATTTCCAACCCCAACCGGAAAAGCTTCGATGTTCGTCACATCTTTGCCAGAATTGAAAATACCGACCAAAGCTGATTTTGGTCTATCTGAATCAACTCCCGGAATTGTTCTAATTTTGGGAACCGGACGAAGCTACACGCAGCACAATACTGTGGTGTACAAACCTGGAGATAAATACCGCGCTATGCCCCACCGGAATTGTATTTGGATAAATCAGGAAGATGCAGAACGAGCGGGATTCCGAGAGCATCAACGGGTGACTGTTCAAGGAGATGCTGGAAAGATCGAAGATGTTGAGATTATCTATGGAACAATTCGCTCGGGGGCTGCAATGATGTTTTACCCGGAGGTGAACGCGATTTTTAAGGCGAAAGTTGATCCGCGATCGGGCACTCCAGCTTATAAGCGCGTTCCGGTTGTGGTTTATTGAAGTTCCTGCGCTTCGTTGCGAGTCCGCCCCGGAATAGAATTCGGGGCTAACAGTGCGAAGTCCCTTCAAGACTGACAGCGAAAATTACTTCATTGCACCCATTGTATTCTTCCAGGAAAGCTCTTTACAAAGAACGATTAGCGCCCGTTCTTCGGCTCCCTGGAAAAGTTTTGTCTCGATCAATTCCTCTAAAACCTGATGGGTTAACTGCGCTGAAAAGGTTCCACCACAATGTAGTAGATGACTGTAATAGCAAAACTGCGATCGACCCATTTTATTCAAATGAAAATGGTAAATCTCTTCCCAAGTCATTTTCTGCACTGGCGTATTGACCGGAACCACTACCCGCGGAATTCCCTGAACTCCATAAGGTTTGCCGTTATAAGTGTCTAACTCACCCACTAACACAGTCCAAAGCAATGTCCGAACTTCTTGAACTTGATCCGGTGTGAACAATGGATCAGGCTCACTGGTCAATCGAATTCCAGTATTGAGAAACAGCGGATTGAATAGCTGTGAATTGTAAACGATGCCGACTGCCCAATGTCGTTGGCTTCCACCGCTTCGCGGCTCGTCTTCTAGTTTCACAAACGTGCCAAAGCCATAGTCATCGGGCAGTGGAGCCTGAGCAAAATCCATCGAGTCATCCACTTGCACAATGTAATCACAATGCGAATTTGATTTAACTACTTTTCCTAATCGCATGACTATCACTCCGCTAATTCACTCGCATTTTACAGTGCTGCGAGTTTTTGTACTATTAATTTCATCACGATTCATCCCCAAATTAAATTTTCAGCTAAGTCCCCAAAGTTGATAGAGTGAAAAACGGATGATTTTTACAGGAACGCGATCGATGAATGCAGACCCCGTAACATTAATGAAGCAGCAAGTCGGCTATGCGGCAGCAGCGAAAGTCCAGTCCAATTCAATCGTGGGATTGGGGACAGGTTCGACGACAGCTTATGCCATTCAAGCGATCGGAGAACGATTACAGTCGGGTGATCTGCAAAATATTAAGGGAGTTCCAACTTCATTTCAAGCGATCGTTCTCGCTCGTCAGTTCGGAATTCCGTTAACGACCTTGGACGAAATCGAAAAGATTGATATTGCGATCGATGGGGCTGATGAAGTTGATCCGCAAAAGAATTTGATCAAAGGGGGCGGCGCGGCTCACACTCAAGAAAAGATTGTCGATAGCTTAGCGGATCAGTTCATTGTGGTAGTGGATAGTGGGAAGCTCGTCGATCGATTGGGTTCGACATTTCTCCTACCCGTTGAAGTGGTTCCGATGGCAGTGACTCCGGTAATGAAAGCGATCGAGAAACTCGGTGGTAAGCCTCAGTTGAGAATGGGCGTGAAAAAAGCGGGTCCGGTTGTGACTGATCAAGGGAATTTAGTGATTGATGTGAAGTTTGATCAGATTGATAACCCGGCTGAACTCGAAAAGACGCTGAACAATCTGCCGGGAGTTCTAGAAAATGGCTTATTCGTCGGCGTTGCTGATGTGATTATGGTCGGGGAAGTCAAAGACGGTCAGCCAAGCGTAAGAGAGTTCTAGAGCTAGTTTGATCAGTCTTTTCGCTTCGTTGCTGACTCGCCCCGAATTCCATTCCGGGGCTGACAGTGTGGTCATTGAACGGGACTGAAGATAGATTGCGATCGCGTCTATGGTTTCTGTAAGCGCGTTGCTAGCTTGCTCGCATTATGGGTAGTTAAGGGCGCGAAATCGGAGTTTCACTCGGTATAATTGTCCAAATAGGAGAGTTATCCGGTTTAGAATCGGGATAAATCCTGGAAAAAGGGGAGTTATGGCGATTTCACGCGGCATAATTCCGGTTGGAGACAGATTCTACCGATTGAGCAGTGTCTTATCGGTAGAAATAATAGTTAGGTTCTCAGTCTTTGGTATTGACGTGAGCAAAGTTTTTGCTCGTGAAGTAATTAAGGGGTAAAGTGGAGACGCACAATTCTCCAAAGCTCGCATGGCTGTAAATCGTGATAAACCAGATCGTTGGAAAGCAGACGTAGCAGCGTCTGTGGATATGTATAATTCTTGGTTTATGAATTTTGCACCACAGGCATTTCGTGATACTCGTATTAAAGTCACGGAAGTTGTAGCCTCAACCTTGAAGGCAACCAATAATCTCAAAACATTGCAACCGGAGATTCTTCGGCAGAATCCAGGTATATTGCCGACTCTCAGGATGTGTACCTGCCCACCAATTGCTAGAGATCGGCTGATTGGACTAGCAAATGTAGCTGAAAACGTTGTCAAGCGTATGGAAGTCAAAGGAAAACTACCTGTTCGGTTGACAGATGCTCGGCTCAATGAAGAATTAGGAAAAATTACAGACATTGTGACAAGACTTGCTGATCGAGATATCTTTCCTTGGCTAAACACCAATCAAACACCTCTGGAGAGCGAAATTTATCGTGCAGCGACGATTGTTGCCGACCGGTTGTGTGGTTCGTCAGCAGATCCGATTGTTCGCAATGCTCAAGAGACAAGGCAGTTAAAGGAAATCGCAACATGGCTTGATGCACGTGAGTATCGCTTATTGCCTGCTGGTCAACGTGTAAAGTTCGATGAAATGCCTCCAGGAACCTATAGCTTTCGGCTAAACATCCTTGTCAATTCGGCGGAAGAAGGTGGAAAGACGGTTAATATCCCGATTGATGCAGTCATTATGCGTAAAACTGCCCAACCTGGCGACTACCCATTATTGGTAGAGGCGAAATCGGCAGGAGATTTTACAAATGTCAATAAGCGTAGAAAAGAAGAAGCCAAAAAGGTTCAGCAGCTAAATGCCACGTATGGCAATACAATTGAGTTTGTTCTATTTCTGTGTGGTTACTTTGACAGTGGAGACTTAGGCTATTTCGCCGCCGAAGGTATAGATTGGGTTTGGGAGCACCGTATCGATGATTTTGCAGGATTTGGATTGTAGGCAATTTTACAATGTTGGCTTAACAGAAGCTGAAAGAGTAGTTGAGCAAATTCAACTTGATGCTTCTAAAAATTCTGTAGAGCGTAACCGATTGGGACAATTTGCTACACCCAATTCGCTTGCAATTGAGATTCTTAAATACTCTAAGACTTTACTCCCGGCTAGTGAAGGAATTCACTTTTTAGATCCAGCGATTGGCACTGGTTCGTTCTATTCAGCATTGCTACGATTATTTCCTTCTGAACAAATTGAAAGCGCTGTTGGTTATGAAATTGACCAAGACTATGCCGAAGTAGCAATCAAGTTATGGGCGAAAACTCTTCTTAAGCTTCATATTGCAGATTTCACAGAAATCCCTCCACCCGAACATGAAGTTCTTAGATCTAACTTGTTGATTTGCAACCCACCCTATGTACGTCACCACCATTTATCAAAGGAGAAGAAGATTGCCCTGAAAAGACTAGGAATAAAAAACACGGGTGTTGAACTAAGTGGTTTGGCAGGTCTTTACTGTTATTTCCTGTTGGCAGCGCATAGCTGGATGGCACAAAATGGTCTAGCCTGCTGGATAATTCCTTCTGAATTTATGGACGTGAACTATGGAAAAAAGCTCAAGAAATACCTGCTAGAGCAAGTAACCCTATTGCGAGTGCATCAATTTGCTCCTGACGACTTGCAGTTTGGTGATGCTCTAGTTTCTACATCAGTGATTTGGTTTAGAAACACCAAACTGGATTGTAACTATTTGGTAGATTTTACTTATGGAGGAACTATCACTTACCCAATTTGCTCAAGCAAAATCTCGTCAAAAACGCTGAAAGAGCTATCAAAATGGAACTACACTTCAATTTCGCTACTTCAGAAGAATGATATTCAAGCTGAAACTAAGCTATATGATTTATTTGAAATTAAACGAGGAGTTGCCACTGGAGCAAACGACTTTTTTATCCTTACGCTTGAGCAGATCGACAATCTTCATATTCCGTTTGAATTTTTAACTCCCATCCTTCCTAGTCCTCGGTACTTGCTAGATGATGAAATACTTTCAGATGAGCAAGGCAACCCGAGGCTGGAACGCAAGCTTTTTTTGCTAACTTGCAGACAACCAATGGAATGGTTACAAGTTAAATATCCTTCAGTGTGGAGCTATCTTCAACAAGGCGAGAGGATTGGAATTTCAGATCGTTATTTATGTAGGCATCGCTCGCTTTGGTATTTGCAAGAAACTAGAGATCCTGCAATGATTTTATGTCCATATATGGGACGGCGTAAATCTAGAAACAATAAGCCCTTTCGATTTATCCTTAATCATTCCAAGGCAGTTGCACCTAATGTTTATCTGATGATGTATCCAAAACCGCAATTAAAAAACTTACTGTTAAATAACCCCGAACTGATAAAGCCTGTCTGGAACGCCTTGAATTCAATTCCTATCCAAAGCTTGATTCACGAAGGACGGGTTTACGGAGATGGGTTGCATAAATTGGAACCTAGAGAGTTAGCAAACGCACCAGCAGATTTTCTACTAAAAGCTTTAGAAGACTATAGCCACCGCACCTAACAACCCCGCTGCACCGGAACGAATTGAGGTTATCGGTAAAAAGCAAAGGTGCTCTGCGTCCGGTGAGCGGGAACGTTAGTCTACTCTCTCTGGAAGAGATCTTGCCATCCATTCTCCGATCGATTAATTTGGACCATATTTGATCACGGTTTCATCTGATTGTGGTAATTCAAACATTTTTGCCATTTCACTTACAATCTCTTGCCTAACTCCGCGCCTATCTTGAGTTTTATCATTCTCTTCAGTTCTGCTATGAATCTCTGAAACTGGAACATCGAGGTAAATGAGAATGGTTTCATAGTTGTATTTGATGCTGAAATCACGATAGCGATCGCGCAACCATCGAAAACAACTCGTGTCATCTAGCACGATGTCTTGTTGAGACAGCATCAAATTTTGCAATTGCTGTATCGCGATCGAATGCGTTTTCTCCCACTCCTCAACTGGAATACCATCTCCACCAAACAGTCCCCGAAATTCGTTAATGTCATCAAGACTGATGTATGGAGCGTGGAGATATTTTGCAATAGACTGAGCGAGAGTTGTCTTGCCAGAAAATGGCATTCCACACATTAAATAGAGCGTTTTCATTGAAATCGATCAAGAACAATAGTTACTTTCTTCGCTTTGCCGTCACAGTCGTCTTCACCACAGGAGCACGACTCACAAGCACCCAATCATCGGTAATGCCTAAAAACTGGATCTGTTTTTGGGGAAGCTTTTGTAAGGTTTCTCGATCGACCAACAAATGAGGATGAACATCTTCGCGCCAGTGTTTTAACAGCGTTTCAGGCGGAGTTGGAATGATCGATCGCTGACTATAGAAATTCAACGATGGACGGAAATAAGGATAAGACGTATAAATCGTTTGCCCTTTTGGGGTTGCTCGTTGAATCATGACTCCAACGGGTTTAGCTGGAAACGTTTCTTGCAGTTCCCACAGCCAGTGATTGGACATCATCAGAACGAGGAGGGTCAAATATGTTCCCCAAATCAGCACAACGATGAACTGAACATCCTGTCGCGCTATCAAAATCGCAGTGACAGTTAGGGTTAGCGCCAATGTCGAAAAAATAAGCTGTAGATCTGGCTGCTGTACTCCAACCGTATAGTAGATTGCGCCTGCCCAAGCCACGATCGATAACACCGCAAATACAGTGACCCAAATTCGCACTCGCTGAAGCGGTTTCGCATTGAGCGGAGGTTGCCAAAATCGCTGCAATTGCGCTCCAATCATCAATGCGAATGCAGGATAGAGCGGCATCGCATACCAAGGAAGTTTGGTCTGCATCAGCGAAATCACAATGAAATAGATGCCGCTCCAGACTAACGTGAGTTTTGCCCAGCCGAGATTTCGATTTTCCCAGGCGTTCCGAAGCGCGATCGGTAAAAACACCACCCAAGGAACGCCATGTTTGACAATTTCCCATACATAGTACGTAACAAAGCCCTGATTGTTCTCAACCGAATCTGAGACGCGCTTAAGAGACTGATCCCAAAAATGCCTTGTCAAAAACGTTTCACCATAGCGATGAATCTGCAAACCATTCCACACTGCAACAGGAACACACCCTAAACCGAACCCAATCCACAGATACAACGAAGTTAGCAATCGCGGCGTATCCCAAGCAATGAAGATCAGCCCGATCGCAGCCAGTAAAATTCCTAAAATTCCTTTGGTTAAACAAAGACAGCTAAAGCCAAGACCGACTCCCAAACCCCAGCGGAGATCTCTGCGCGATCGTAATAAACAGACAAGCATCACCAAGAAAAAACACAGCACTGCTCCATCAAGCATCGCTAAGCGTCCCTGACGCACCACAGGCAGCGAAGTCAGATACACCAATGCCGCAAACACAGCCGGACTGCGTTGAAAAAAGATTTCGCGCCCCACACCATAGAGTAGAGGAACTGAAGTGGCGGTAAGTAACGCTCCGGGGAGTCGAGCCGTCCACTCATTTACGCCTCCGATCTGATAGCACAGCGCAATCATCCAGTGAACAAGCGGCGGCTTATTTAGGTAAGGCGTACCGTTCATATCACGTGGGAACAGCCAAACGAACGAATGAAACGGAGCATCGGAAATTTCGCGGGCAATCTGAGCCACGATGCCTTCATCCCAATCGCGCAGGGGAAGACTTCCTAGATTGATCGTGAAAAGCACGATCGCAACTCCCCAAAGCCCGATCGTCCAGCCTGGGTCGATCCAATTGTGATATCGGGATGTCCCAGATTGATTTCCGGTTGAAATCTCGCGATCCATTTTGCTCCGATGCACTACACCGACTCATTGTGCATCAAAAGCAGTCGTTTGATGGACGGGATAGACAAGAAGCGCGATCGCATGCTGATTTCTTAAAGTTTTGCAAGCGTAATTTGGGTGATCAGCGATGCTGAAATTGATTTGTTGAGATGCCGTTAAATTACTTGTCTAGTCAGGCTTTGATCGCTCACAATGAGAATGAGAAATAAAAATTAATCTTACTGCTACCCTTCCCGCCGTGCCCTCCATTCTGCCACCCAAAGTTCTGCTGCCTGATTCCGCGTCTGCTCCTCAATCTCGCTTTTCTGGTCTATTTAGTCGCTTCCAACCGCACCCAGATACGATCGTTCTCATTTTGGCGGTCGTAATCGGGGGTGGAGCTGGTTTAGGCGTACTCACGTTTCGTTTTTTGATCGAATGGATTCACCGTCTCACGCTCGAAGATCTCATGGGAACGATCGGGCATTTTGGCGCGTGGACGTTGGCTTGTGTTCCGACTCTCGGCGGCGTATTAGTTGGACTGATTCGCTGGCTGACAAAAGAATTTAGTCCCGGCATTTCTAAGCTGATTGCCAATGTGCAGGCAGGTCAGGAAATGTCACCTACGCGCCCGATCGCGAAAACGATCGCGGCGGCGATTTCACTTGGAACGGGGGCTTCTTTGGGTCCTGAAGGTCCGAGTGTCGAGGTTGGAGCGAATTTTGGCTTGTTTGTGGGACAAATGCTGAAAGTGTCTCGCGATCGACAACGCTTGTTACTCGGTGCGGGAGCCGCTGCGGGATTGGCAGCCGGATTTAATGCGCCGATCGCGGGTGTGTTCTTTGCGCTGGAAGTGGTTTTAGGAACGACGTTTGAAACTTCAGCCGCAAGTATTGTGCTACTGTCTGCGGTCGTGTCGGCGCTGATTGCTCAGATCGGATTGGGTGGACAGCCTGCATTTGATTTGCCAGCGTATGAAGTGCGGAGTCCGTTAGAATTGCCGCTCTATTTGGGCTTAGGATTGTTTGCTTGTGTGGTGTCGATCGCGTATACGAATTCTCTTAAATGGTCGAGCGACTTCTTTAAAGGCAACATTCCTGGATCGAGTTGGGTTGCAAAAATTCCCCACGAAGTTCAGCCGATTATCGGGGGCTTGTGTGTTGGAGTGGTGGCGCTGAAATTGCCGCAAATTTTGGGTGTGGGATATGACACCGTAGAAGCAGTGCTGCGAGATGTAAAATTCTCGTTGGTGTTGCTGATCACATTACTGGTTGTCAAATTGGTGCTGACTGCAATTAGTTTGGGAAGCGGTTTAGTCGGTGGAATTTTTGCGCCTGCAATGTTTTTAGGAGCATCACTCGGAGCGGCTTACGGAAAAGTTCTCCCTTCGGTGTTTCCGATGTTTGCAGGGAGTATTGCGGCTCCTCCGGCTTATGCGATGGTGGGAATGGCGGCAGTCCTGGCAGCGAGTGTGAATGCTCCTTTGACTGCGATTTTGCTGCTGTTTGAAATGACACGCGATTATCGGATCGTGTTGCCGCTGATGGCTGCGGTGGGATTAAGTGTATGGCTGGTGAATTTGTTTAAGTCGAGTCCAGAACAGCCCTCAAACTTAGAGCAGATTGAAACCAAGCGCGATCCTGATCCGATTCAAACTTCGACGCTTCATCAGCAAGAAATTCTCAGAAATTTGTCTGTCAAAGAAGCGATGCAGCCTGGTTTCTTACAGATTTCTGATTCGATTCCCTTATTAGAGGCAGGATTGCAACTGATTCAGCATCACTCACACAGTGCATTAGTGGTGAACGACGATCGACAATTTATCGGAATCATCACGCTTCAAGACATCAATCGAGCGATCGCACGATGGGAAACAGAGCCGAATCATACGGATCACGGATTGAATCAACGCACGATCGCGGAAGTGTGTACAACTGATATTTTGTACGCTTATCAGGATGAGCCGTTGACGGATGCCCTTGATCGAATGGCAACTCGTGGATTGCATCAGTTACCTGTCATCGATCGCGACAATCCCAATCACATTTTGGGCTTGTTAGAGCAAGAAGGGATTACCCTAGCGGCGAATCTTGCTTTAACGCGAGTGCGATTGATGCCTTATCTGCATACAGAAAAGGCAAATCCGACCGAAACCGAACTTGCCTCACACATTGGTGCATTAAACTAACAGGAACAAGCAGGAATAATTATCTATTTCTGCTTGTCCAAATTCCTGTAAACATCATCAGCATTCCACCTAGAAAAATCGCGATCGCGAGACCAGCCGGAACCGCAGTAGACCAATCAATATTTTCCATTTCACTAAGCCGAGATCTCTTCTCGATCGAGTTGTTTCAAATGGATATGTTTACGACCTAGAGAAATTTCAAATTCGTCCCCAGGTTTCAACTCCATTTGTTTAGTATACGCTGCCCCAATGAGAAGATTTCCGTTCGATTGCACACTGATTCGGTAACTGGCGCTACGTCCGCCCCGTCCATTTGTGCCTTGTTTTCCGTCTAGCTCAATTCCTTCTGCATCAATGAGTGCATTGAGGAATTTCATCATATTCACACGCTCTACACCGTTTTTTGTCACCGTGTAATAGCCGCACTCTTTAGCCTTTTCTTCTTTATTGAGATGATCGAGTTCCTTCACCTTTTTCAGCAAGGTTTCACCCACCAATGGCTCAATCTTTTTCTTTTTAGTCATCAACCCGAAGTCAAATGATGTGGACAGCAATTGCAGTTTGGAACACTTACAGAAGGCGCTAAATCAAGCGAATTCAGCTTCCTGCCAGTCGCCCCATACATATTACACTGGCATTGCAGATTTTTGACACGGAAATGTAGCGCGATCGTGCCTCGTTTCTGACTGATTCGATTCAGTTGTTTAAATTGATAAAAAAAGAAGCAGATCCTCTGCATCGAGCGATAGGAACGATCTGGATGGCATCATCTAGATCGACACCTAATAGATCAAAAACCTTATATCCGCTCTAGCAGCAACCTGCTCTTACCATTCATTCACCTGTGATAATTAAGTTATCAATGGGACTTGTCAACGCTGTGTGTTCCTCGTGAAGTTCAAATGACAAGTTCGGGGCATCGAATTAAGCAAATTTGAAACTAAAATGCCGTTCCATCGTCATAAGTGGTGATTACATTAGGATTATCTATCTTTATTCATCTTCTCATCTTGCGTCTGGTGGCAACGCATCATTCATGGAGAGTACACATCAATGACGACATCTCGAAATCCTTGGAAACAGTCTGCAATTTATTTCATGCTGCCTCTGGTCGGAGCAGGTACAGCACTTGCGGGAAACCGTTTACTCTCTGAGAATCCGATTACGCCGCCTGCGATCGCACAAACGACCAATCGCACAGGTACGATCGCTGATCCGAACTTTATCGCGGCAGCGGTCGATCGAGTGGGTCCTGCGGTTGTGCGGATTAATGCTTCTCGGACGGTGCAATCACGAGTGCCTGAAATTTTTAATGATCCATTCTTCCGGCAGTTCTTTGGCGCGGATGTGCCTACGGCTCCGCAGCGTCGGGTTGAACGGGGAACGGGATCGGGCTTTATTATTAGTGCCGATGGTTTGATCTTGACGAATGCTCATGTGGTCAGTGGTGCAGATACCGTGAGCGTCACGATGAAAGATGGACGGGAGTTACGCGGTCGAGTGGTGGGACAAGATCCGCTCACTGATGTCGCGGTGATTCGGGTGCAGGGAAATAATCTACCGACTGTAGCGCTAGGAAATTCGGACACGTTGAAGCCGGGAGAATGGGCGATCGCGATTGGTAACCCGCTCGGATTGGATAATACGGTGACAGCGGGAATTATTAGCGCGACGGGTCGATCGAGTTCTGAAGTTCGAGTGCCCGATAAGCGGGTGAGCTTCATTCAAACCGATGCGGCAATTAACCCCGGAAACTCTGGCGGTCCGTTGCTCAATCAGCGTGGTGAAGTGATCGGGATGAATACGGCGATCATTGGGGGAGCGCAAGGATTAGGATTTGCGGTTCCGATCAATACGGCTCAGCGGATTTCGCAGCAGTTGATTTCTAAAGGTCGTGTGGATCATCCGTATTTGGGGATTCAGATGCGGGGATTGTCCGCAGAGTTGCGCGATCAGATTAACAGCGATCGACAACTCGGTTTCCGGGTGCAGGATGATCAGGGTGTGGTGATTTTCCGTGTGTTGCCGAATTCTCCTGCGGCGAGAAGTGGCTTACGGGCGGGTGATGTGATCAAGAAAGTGAATGGTCAAACCGTGACGAAGGCGGATCAGGTTCAACAAGCGGTGGAGCAGGCTTCGGTCGGCGGAAATCTTCAGCTTGAGGTGAATCGGAATGGACGACCGACCACGATTAGTGTTCAACCGGGAGCGTTCCCGACTCAGACCGCTCAGGGTAGTAACGAGTAGTTGTTGTTAGCAATTGAGTACGATCGAACTCCGGATGTGTCATTCGGAGTTTTTTGATTTAAGGTGAATTCGATGAGTTCCTCGCTTCGATTCAGTCCCGCCCCGGAATAGAATTCGGGGCTAATCAAACAAAGTCCACTAAAGGGGACTAAAGAGCAAGCAGCACAAGGCTTGCAGTCCTAAAGGGACTTCGCACAATTAGCCCCGAATTCTATTCCGGGGCGGGTGAGCAATGTATCGAAGGGATTCATCGAATTCACGTGAATTCAAGGAGGCAAATATGGCTGAGATTCTCGACATCATTGAGTTAGGGCATCCGATTCTAAGAGAAAAGGCGCGATCAATTGAACACATCCAAGACGATCGCATTCAAACCTTAATCGATAACTTACTGGCAACCGTCAAAAAAGCGAACGGGGTCGGAATTGCTGCGCCTCAAGTGGCGGAATCGCTGCAATTAATGATCGTGGCATCGCGTCCGAATCTTCGTTATCCGAACGCTCCAATGATGGAACCGATGCCGATTATCAATCCGCGAATTTTGTCACATTCAGATGAAACGGTGAAAGGCTGGGAAGGGTGCCTCAGCATTCCGGGAATTCGGGGAAACGTGCCAAGATATCAAGCGATCGAACTGGAGTTTTTCGATCGCTTTGGTAAACCTCAAAAAATGGAAGTGACCGATTTCGTAGCACGAATTTTTCAGCACGAATGCGATCACTTGAATGGTGTTGTGTTTGTCGATCGAGTCGAAAGCACTCGCGATCTCATCACCGAAAAAGAATACCAGAAGATCATCCTAACGAAAGAATAGATACCGGAATCCAATCACGAAGAGAAACATACCATAGAGTTTTTTCATCGTTTCTCCACTAATAAACGGCTGATTGGCAAACAAAGCACCGAAGAGATTACCAATCACAAGCCCGATCGCGATCACGATCGCATATTTCCAATTAAGATTTCCGCTTCGCTGATACACGATCGCTGCCAGAATCCCGATCGGTAAAATTTGTGCTGCAACGGATGTTCCCGTAGCAAACTTCTGCTCCATTCCCAACAGTAGAACCATTGCCGGAACCATAATCGCGCCGCCACCGATGCCAAACATTCCGCCTGCCACACCTGCAACTAACCCGATTACCAAAAGCTGAATCAATACCTCTGACATAATCTAAATCCTATGTAACCTTCTCCGAATAGTACAGGTTACGAATCAGGTTGTGTTGTCTGGATTGATGGGATCGCACACTGTATCATCCTGTGTTCATTCACATCACGCTCCATGAAACGGCAGCTTCTTCCAATCCTGGCATTCACCTTTGTTTGCAGCTTGGCAAATTCCGCTCATGCTTTACCCGGTGAATCCGTCCAAACCGTTAAAAACAAAATCGCAAATCATTCAGCTTTTTCACCGCTTAAACGAGGAATTGGAGAACTGAGCGGATTGCCCTTTTACAATGCTCAAGCAAAGTTACCGAACGGTGAGTTAGTCTTTTCGATGAATCCCGATCGACAAGGTCAAAGATCGATAGAAGAAACGATCGCATTTGGAGCCACAAAGCCATTTGCTGGATTCACAAGACAAAATGTGAGATTGATTCAGCAGACGTTTGGGAGTGCAACTTCGGAGGATTTTGTGCGATCGCAATATGTTGCACGAGTGAATTTTGCCGAGTATGAAAAACGGTTTTATCGCGGGACAACATTTGCTTTTGTGACAACTGAATTTAAGCAACCCCATCAAGGACGCAAGTATTATCACTTTACGATTTTGCCGCTGAAGGACTTGAATGAAGCGATTCAAGCCGATCAACGATGTCGCCAAAGTGAATATCTTTGTGCTGATTGATGGCAAATCGCTTTGATGCGGATGAGCAATGCAGCGAGAAGACTTCAAAATACACCCCAGTCTCGTACTGCCATTTAGATAGTAAATGCTTGTCCGTTCATCCCTAATTCGTCAGAGGTAGAGCTTACCTCTTGTGATAGAGCTATTGCCCCGAAACAATCATTAGCCTGAGTGTCATAACATGCCATTACTCTAGGACGGCACAAGCTTATGACCTCTGCACAACAGCGACCAGTCCAAACCACAGATTTTGAACAATCGATCACGGTGAACGCTCAAGCCGATCGCATTTTTGAATTTCTCTCAGATGTCAGCAATGTTCCTCAGTATCTTCCAACCGTGACACATGCAGAACCGCAATCTGAAGGACGCATTCGCACCCAAGGACATGCAGGTGAACACGAATATGATGCCGATGGGCATTTCAATGTCGATCGCCAACATCAAAAGATTGAATGGGGTTCTGATGGTGAAAATGAATACGGGGGATGGTTAAAAGTGAATGGAAAAGGTGATCAATCCGAAGTCACAGTTCACATTCACTACGCGCCACCTCAAGAAATCAAACAACGTATGGAAGAGCAATCGCCTCAACACAGCTTTGAATCTGCGATGAATGAAGGAATTGGTAAAACTTTGGAATCAATCAAGCGCATCTGTGAGGGAACAGGCGGAAAACAAGAAATTTCGCCGAACCAATAGCAATTTACGATCGCATTCGCGTTTCTTTAGCCCGCTTTTGTGGGCTTTTTTATTTAGATTTATTGACAAGATTTAGAAGTGTTGCAGTTTCTATCAAATCTCACGCTTACTCGTATTTTTTGAAATGATTGCGTGAATCTATCTATAGAGGGATGGAGACGTGCAATTCAACTTTTAATGACTTTGCATCTTGAAGCCGTAACCGGATCGCCGCCGCCGTTCTCTGCAACACTTGTCCCAACGTTCCCAAGGGTTTCTGGTTATGTCCACGGCTTCGATGTCTCAGCTTGATTACGGTACGACTGATGCAACTGCATGGAACATTCTCGAAACAGAATTTGACCCAGCAAAGCTTCACGCTCAGGAAACCGTCTTTACGATCGGTAATGGTTATCTCTGTACTAGAGGCAGCTTTGAAGAAGGTTTTCCAGGTGATCAGTCCGCTACATTGATTCATGGAATCTTCGATGATGCGCCGATCGTTTCAACCGAACTCGTCAATTGTCCGAATTGGTTGCCTTTGATCATTCAATTAGACGATGAAGCGTTTCGACTGGATCACGGTGAGATTCTGAAATACGATCGCATCCTCAATCTCAAACTCGGTTTATTAACGCGATCAATTCGCTGGCGCAGTCCCAACGGTCATACTTTAGAGTTTCGATTTGAGCGGTTTTGTAGTTTTGCCGATCAGCATTTGATGGCAATTCGGTGTCATATTACCTCGATCGACTTTACCGGAAAAATCGCGATCGAGTCCGGTTTCGAGCCGCATCCGACCACAGTGAGCATTCCGCATTGGATGACGCTCAAATCTGGAGGATTAAAGAATTTAATCTGGCTTTCAACAGAAACATTGCATTCTGGATTAGAGCTAGGGTTAGCGGCGAAACTCACGGTCACGAAAGACAATGAAACGCTTGATGTTGAAAGCAATACGACAACCTTAACCGCTTCAACGCAAATCAATCCAGGTCAAATCATTACCGCTGAAAAGATCATTTCGATCTACACCTCACGCGACACAGAATTTCCGCTCACGGTTGCACTTCGACGATTGGCAAAAGCACCCAGTTACACAACGTTATTCGCCGCTCATATTACCGCGTGGGGAATGGCTTGGCAGAATACAGATATTACGATCGAAGGCGACCCCAAAGCTCAAATCAGCATCCGATACAATCTTTTTCAGTTAATGATCGCGGCTCCACGAAGAGACGATCGGGTCAGCATTCCTGCTAAAACGCTCTCTGGATTTGCTTATCGCGGTCATGTATTCTGGGACACGGAGATTTTCATCGTGCCGTTCTTTGCATTGACGCAACCTGCGATCGCAAAAAATCTTCTAACTTACCGCTATCACACCTTACCGGGAGCACGTCGCAAAGCGAAAGATTTAGGGTACGAAGGCGCTTTGTATTCGTGGGAAAGTGCGGCGACTGGCGATGAAGTTACCCCTCGCTGGGTTCCCGGTGCAAACGGTGAACTGATTCGGATTTGGTGCGGTGATATCGAGTATCACATTGCTGCTGATGTGGCTTATGGCGTGTGGCAATACTGGCGAATCACGGGTGACGATGAATGGATGCGGGACTATGGCGCAGAAATTTTACTCGAAACTGCAAAATTTTGGGCAAGCCGAGTCGAGCGGAACGGAGAACGCTACGAGATCAACGATGTGATTGGTCCTGATGAGAATCATGAGCATGTCAATAACAACGCATTCACAAATGCGATGGCGCAATGGAATCTCAGTTCTGCGATTATGCTGTGGGATTGGTTAGCTCGATCGTATCCTTCAACTGCGATTCGATTACAGCGGGAATTGGATCTCAACGCCGATCGCTTTTCTGATTGGACAGCGATCGCTCAAAATCTCACGATTTCTCCTGATGCCGAAACGAATCTGATCGAACAATGTGATGGATTCTTTGATTTGATCGATGTGGATTTGGCAGACTATGAACCGCGATCGCGTTCGATGCAGTCCCTTCTCGGAATCGAACCGACCAATCAGCGGCAAATTCTCAAGCAGCCGGATGTATTGATGCTGCTTTACTTACTGCGGCAACAATTCGATCATAAAGTGCTGCAAGCCAACTGGGACTATTACACGCCAAGAACCGATCACGTTTACGGTTCGTCTCTTGGTCCTGCGGTTCATGCGATTTTGGCTTGCGATCTCGATAAAGTCGATGAAGCGTATGAACACTTTATGCGATCGGCATTAGTCGATTTAGAAGACGTGCGCGGCAATGCTGCTGAAGGAATTCATGCGGCTTCAGCGGGTGGAGTGTGGCAAGCGATCGTGTTTGGATTTGCCGGAGTTCGGATGACTGAATTTGGCTTAATTGCTTGTCCGAATTTGCCTACACACTGGACACGATTAAAGTTCCGTCTGTGCTGGCAAAATCAATGGGTTGAGTTTGATTTGAGTCAAAATGGTGCGGTTTGTGAGACGATCGAACACTCGATTCAAACAGAATTTGCACCGTTATGAAGTCTCAATGGGATTGTTTGCTAGAGAACTTGGGCGCGTGGGAAGGCTCATTTACAAGACTTTCGCCCTCTGGGGAAATCTTAGAAGATGTGCCTTCGATCGTGTCTTTTACCGGACTTAATGACAATCAAACGATGCGTCAAATTGTCCGGTTAGCTCCACCAAACCAACCCGTCGGCGAGAAAGTTCTAGAGTACAGTTCTCTCGGTCGAAACACTCTATTGTTCGACAACGGCGCATTCTCTCAGGGATCGATTCAGTTTGCGCCGTTCTCGGAGTTTGGGGCAGAGTTGGGATTAATCAATGGCGATCGACGACTCCGATTAGTTCAACTCTTTGACAAACAAGGTAAGCTCACCGGACTCACTTTGATTCGCGAAAAGCTATCCGGTTCAGAAACGTCCGAACGCCCGCCGCTTCAAGTTGACGATTTGATCGGAGAATGGCGAGGGGAAGCAACGACGATTTATCCAGATTGGCGATCGCCGGATTCGTACACAACGGTTTTGAAGATTCGACGAGACGGCGATCGTTTATATCAGGAACTCAACTTTGGTCGAGCGATTACAACGATCGCCCGAATTGAGCGATCGAGCTTGAAATTTGATAGTGGCATTCAAATTCTACTGTTACCGGATGGAGCTTCTTCAAACTGTCCGATCGAGATTCAACTGCGTCAGCCGTTTGTTCTAGAAGTCGGCTGGCTGCTACAGCCCGATCTGCGACAGCGATTAATTCGGAGCTACAGCGATAAAGGCGAGTGGATCAGTCTTACTTTAGTCACAGAGCGGAAAGTAAGCGCCTCCTAAATTCCTTGAGGGCGATTTTGATCTGTGTGATCTAAGCGATCGCGGTTTGGGTAAATCACTTGCAGGTTCATTGCACGATTGCAGAATTGCCCTCAGTACTACGGCTAAAAAATTTACTTCCAGAATGGCGTAAACTATCGCTAGAATCGTAGAAAATTTCGTGAGACGGTTGCCCCATGTCTGACTCTCTGGACGTAGCGATCGACATTTCCCCAGCTGGCTTAGGTCTTGAACCGAACGAATTAGAAGAGTACGCGCTTCGATTAAGCCAAGAAATGAGCGACTTAACTGAAACGGCTGAATTAGTTCGATCGATGGAGACTCCTGAACAATCAAAATCGGGACTCGCAGGATTTGATCTCGGCATAATCAAAGCAGAAGTCAATTTACAGAATCTCAAGAAGTTGCTGGACTGGTTAGGCAGCTTGTTTTATGGCAAGACTTTGGAACTGCAATACGAAGAAAATGAAAATGGCACAAAGATATCGTTCAAGTATCAGAGCGATAAGCAGCTAGAACAGCAAATTCAAGCGATCGAGCGGATCAAAAATTTGCAGGTGAAAGTGGTAAAGGCAGAGAACTAATGGAGAGGAAAGTTGCATTATTAATCGGCACGGAGCAGTATGGAGACGGATTTAAGCCTTTACCTGCGGCTCCAAAGGATGTAGCAGCCTGGGAGGAGGTGTTGCTAAATCCAGAAATGGGCGGATTTGATAAGGTGGAAACCTTGATCGATCAGAATCATTCTGAGATGTTGCAAAAGATCGAGGCTTGGTTTCGATCGCATACAAAAGATGATTTGGCGCTACTGTTCATTTCGGGGCATGGGATCAAAGCGAAAGATTTCAAACTCTATTTTGCGGCAAGTGATTCTCGAATTGAGAAAAATGAGTTGAGGCTATCGACAGCGGTTGCGGCGGAGTTTGTGCGCGATCGCATTCGAGAGAGTAAATCAAAGCGACAGATCGTAATTCTCGATTGCTGTTTCAGTGGGGCATTTGGGGATCTGTTGGCGAAAGACGATGGCTCAGTGAATTTAGAGACGATTTTAGGGGCAGAAGGTCGGGTAGTGCTGACTTCTTCCACTTCGACTCAATCTTCATTTGAGCAACGAGATGGGGATCTCTCGATTTACACGCACTATCTGATTGAGGGAATTCGCACGGGCGCAGCAGATTTAGACAATGATGGCGAGGTCACAGTTGGCGAGTTGCATGATTTCGCTAGTCGCAAGGTGCAAGAAGAATCGCCTGCAATGAATCCGCAAATCATTGTGCTGAAGAAGGAAGGCTATCTGCTTCCGATCTCAAAGGTAATCTCCAGCCCAACCTTGACATATCGCAAAGTAGTCGAAGCGATCTTAGAGAGTGAGGGCGAAATCGATGAATTAATCGATCGTTCTTTTCTAGATGAACGGCGGAAGGAGTTGGCGATCGATCTTGAAACGGCACAAGCGATCGAGTTTGAAGTGCTAGAACCGATTCGGCAGCGCAACGCCAAGATTGCGAAGTATCGAGAGGTCTTTTCTCAAGCGGTGTCGCGGCGATATCTATTGAGTCAAATTGACAGAAAGAAATTGCAGCGACTTCAAATAGTGTTGCGCTTGCGAGATGAGGATATTTCTGAGATTGAATCACCGATCGTTGAAGCGCTGGGAACCGCGATCGCTGTTCCTACTATCAAGGATGAGAACCCGCCGAGTCTTGCAGAAAATTCATTCTCATCTCTTCCAGTGCAGCAACTTTCCGAAGATGACTTGCAATCTGAGAAGGGGATGGACTACGCACCGCTACGAGAGATGCTGAAAGGGGAAAAATGGGAAGAAGCAGACCGCGAATCGGGTTATGTATGCCGTGATGGGGCGACAGGTAGAAGATTATCTAGGTTTCGAGGATGCTCAGAACTTCCCTTGTGCTGATTTGAGAACGATTGATCAACTTTGGGTGAAGTATAGCGATGGCAGATTTGGCTTCAGTGTGCAGAAACAGATTTATGTCGAAACGGGAAATCTATTGAATGGAGAGTACCAGGAGAAGAGCTTTCTGCGATTTTGCGAATGGGTGGGTTGGGACGTCAGCCCAACAGGTTATAATACTAATGTATTGTTTAAAAATTCCTCTTTAAATGGACACTTCCCTTTTAGGGGTTGGGCAGTAAGGCGTTTCAATTTTGTAGAGATGGATAGCAACAGAAATATGTTTATTTGTGGTGTTCTCTCACGCCTGTGGTGGCGAGAACTGCGAGAACTCTCTTCTCTCGCACAGAGGCTTATGAAGTATGACACGAGCCAGTCCTAGCCTTCTATTTCCTTTTTGACAGCACTACTTTCTACGACATGAAGTTAGGAAGGTTGAGACAGACGATTGAAAACAGACTCTATCTTCTACAGAATCTTTCAAACAACACCCAACACTTTCTTTGAGTTGATTGGCGAATCTGACCCGCGCATCAGTACCTATGCGTTTGGTTCTCAGGAGATCAAGGAGACTAGTTTCAGACTCGATGGCATCTTCTTACCACCACTCCGATTAACCGGATTCCCGATTTACTTCGTCGAAGCGCAAGCCTACCCAGACAGAAAAGGCGAAAACTTCTATGCCCGCTTTTTCGGTGAAATTCATCTGTACCTGAAAGACTATCAACCTGTAAACCCTTGGAAGGCTGTCGTCATCTTCACTGAGAAACGCTTCGATCCTGGAATCCCACATCATTACTCAGAATATGAAAACAACCCCAGACTGCAACGAATCTATTTGAACAAGTTGCCGCCAGAGGTAGGCGATCGCTCATTAGGGCTAGGAATGTTACAACTGCTCGGAATGAGTCAGAACCAGGCTCCAGCAAAAGGACGATCGCTAATTGCACGAACTCGCCAAGAACTTACAGATGTGACAAATCAGCGAAATTTCATAGAATTGATCGAGACGATATTCGTGTACAAATTTCCAAAACTAAACTTTCAAGAGGTAGGCGAAATGCTGGGACTTGGTGATCTAAAACAAACCCGTGCATATCAGGAAGCTGAACAGGCTGGAGAAGAGAAAACGTTAACCAAAATGGTTCCGAAACTCCTGAAGAGAGGGTTAACCGTTGAACAAATTGCTGAAGATCTTGAAGTTTCAGTAGAAACAATTCAACGGTTTGTTCCACAAAAATAGATGGGGTGAAGTGTGATGACCAATCAAACTGATTATTTGAAAGAATTAGCACAGCGAGGCAACCGAGAAAGATACGAAGCAGTCCTAGCAAAAGTGCCTGATGTCGAACCAGAAGTATACGATCAACTCCCCACCCCTTAATCAACCCTTTTGGACTCGCTTTATGACACTCACCGTTAAAGATTTAGAAGCCCTCCAAACGCAGTGTCCAGACTATCGAATGGAGCTAGTGAATGGAGAAATTATCGTTATGAGTCCGTCAGGCTACGAATCGGATGAAGTGGCGACTGAGGTTGCAGCTCAACTGAGAAATTGGGTTAGACCTCGAAGATTAGGGCGCGTGACTGGCTCATCTGCTGGTTTCATTCTGCCGAATTCCGACACTCGCGCACCTGATGTTTCATTCGTTCAAGCAGAGCGGTTACGTCGAAGTCCTCGTAGCTTTGCTGAAGTTACTCCTGATTTAGCAGTAGAAGTTAAATCGCCGACCGATAGCATTACCAAGCTGAGAAACAAAATTGATCAATTTCTCGAACTTGGAACCAGAGTTGGAATTTTGATCAATCCAGAAAAAGAATGGGTCGAAATCCGTCGTAGTGGGCAAGATGCAATCGTGCTTCACAACGGCGACACAATCACCGTTCCCGATCTCTTACCTGGCTGGGAAGTCAAAGTCGAGGATCTCTGGTCGCCGCAGTTCGATTAAACGATCGAACAATCCCGCTCCAATGCCTGCCGCAGTAAATCCTTATAGTTCCGATTGTTAACGATGTAAGCCCCGAACCGCTCCAAATGCGGGTTCATCATCTGAGCATCAAACAGAACGAAATTGCGCGATCGCAGATGTTCCACCAGTTTTACCATCGCCACTTTCGATCCATCCGGAATCCGAAAAAACATCGATTCCCCGATAAATGCTCCTCGCAACGCCAGCCCCAGAATCCCACCTGCAAGCTGATCGCCCTGCCATGCTTCAAAACTGTGCGCCCATCCTGCTTGATGCAGCATCCAATAAATCTCTTTCAAATCATTTGAAATCCAAGTCGTATCACGATCGGCGCATCCTTCCACCACTTCCATAAAAGCTTTATCGATCGCGACCGTGAATCGATTCTGATTTAGGACTCGTCGTAGTGATTTTGGATAGCGAAAGCGATCGTCTAGAGGAATTAACGTCCGTTCGCGACTCGTATACCAGGCTAAATCTTTACCTGACTCATCCGACATTAAAAAATAGCCTTGTGCATAGCCTTCAAGGATCGAAGACACATCAATTTGCATAACGTAGCTCCGAGGGCGTTGTAACAGGGATACTGAAACGATATAGTTTGAATAACCTTGTCAGTTGGGGGAAAAGCAATGGTTGAACCCATCCCACCGATTACGTTACCGCCCTCCAAGCATCCGGAGCAAGAAGCGGTTTGGCTTGAGCAAAAATTACAGCGGTGGCTTGATGAAGAGTTTCTTCCAGAACCCGCCAACCAAAAGATCGCAGAACGCGCCGCCCAAATCTTTAAACGTCATCGGATGGAAGATGAAAATGATTTGGGATCGCTAGTGATCGCGATTATTGCAGAAATGCAAGCGTTTGACTTTTCGGACAGCTTCTATGGAGAATTTGCGATAGCGAATGCCGTAAGCGATCTTCTGATGGATAGCTTGGGCATTGATCGCTGTTGTGGTCAATAGAATTTTAGATTTTGGATTTTAGATTTTAGATTGGCATATTTGAAATCTAAAATCTAAAATCGCCAATCTAAAATTTACCAGCTCGATTTAACGACACCCGGCAGTAATCCTGCGTGTGCCATTTCACGGATGCAGTGGCGTGACAGTCCAAAGTCACGATACACGCCTCTTGGACGACCCGTCGCCCAACAGCGATTCCGTACCCGCACTTTTGCACTGTTGCGGGGAAGCTGTTGAATCTGACGGTGAATTTCCAGCTTTTCAGCTTGAGAAGTAGCAGCGGCAAACTGTTCTTTGAGAGCGGTACGCTTTTCGGCGTACTTCTCAACCATCCGTTCGCGCTTTTTCTCACGCTCAACCATGCTCTTTTTAGCCATGAACGATTTTTGAACCTTTGATAAAAGACACTATTTTTGATTCTACTCAAAAACTGCGGCTTTCGATGCGATTCCTTTAGGCTTTCTTGACGGGTGGGTCTGCAAGATGGGCAGAGGGGCAAAGATCCGCGAGAACGCATCGATCGCACTGTGGACTCCGAGCATTGCACACTGCGCGACCATGATAGACCAATCGAATCGACCAGTTTTCCCAGTCTGGTTGCGGTAAGAGTTTCATCAGATCCCGTTCGATTTTCACAGGCTCGGTATTTTTGGTTAAGCCTAATCGGTAGGTTAATCGCTTCACGTGCGTATCGACAGTGACACCGAGATTGACTCCGAAAGCGTGAGCGGAAACGACATTCGCGGTTTTGCGGGCGACTCCGGGGAGACTGGTGAGATCTTCCATCGATCGAGGAACTTCGCCGCCGTATTTTTCCATGATCAGTTGACAGGCAGCCTGGATATTTTTGGCTTTGTTGCGGTAGAAACCGGTCGATCGCACTAAGTTTTCAAGCTCAGAAACGTCAGCGCCTGCCAGTGCTGCCGCATCAGGAAAGCGGCGAAACAAGGCAGGCGTTACGGTATTGACTCGTTCATCGGTGCATTGAGCCGCGAGGATCGTTGCCACCATTAACTGAACCGGAGTTTCATAATCCAACGTGCAGGGCGCTTCAGGATAAAGCTTTTTTAGCCGCACCAGAATTTCTAAGGCTCGTTGTTTTTTTGCAGAAAGTCGTCGAGTAGTAGTCACTGAGGAATGAGATTCACCGTATCACGGATGATCAGAAAAACGCCTAATCCCAGTAATAGCATTAATCCGGTCTGCATTACGCCGTCTTGGATCTTGGACGGAACAGGCTTTCCACGCAGACCTTCAACTAAGAGAAAAGCAAGCTGTCCACCGTCGAGCGCGGGAAGTGGCAGAATGTTGATCACCGCTAAGTTGATACTGATTAATGCAGTGAAATTAAACAAGCTGGCGAAATCGTTTTGAGCGATTTTTGCGCCTGTAGCCACGATCGCGACAGGTCCCGCGACTTGATTTGCTGTGTTGCTGAAGTTGCTGATCAATTGACCAAAGCCCTGAACCGTCAGCACGACAATCCGCTGAAATTCATTCGCCGCCATCGTGAAAACGCCGATCGGGTTACTCGGATGCTTGTAGTACACGATCTTGCCATTCGGCTGCACTTTGAAATGCGGTTGTAATTTAACGCCGATCTTTCCTCTGCCGTTGTCATCTTTCGGGGTGAGATTCACGGTGACGGGCTGACCTTTGCGCTCGATCGACAAGTTCAAAGGTATCCCCGGACTGGTTTCGATCGTTTGTCGCAAAGTATTCATCGCCGCTTCGGATGCGCCTAATGGCTTTCCGTTAATTGCGACAACCAGATCGCCGTTTTGGATTCCTGCTTGAGCCGCGACATCTTGCGCGATCGCTTCGGGGACAATTACGCCCGGATTGTAGTCGATCGTAGGTAGTCCGACGACTGCCATCTGCCCGACGAGAATAAAGTAGGCGAAGATTAAGTTTGAGATTACCCCTGCGCTGATGACGATCGCTCGATCGAGCACTGGGCGATTTTTCAACAAATTCGGGTCATCTGGCGGGATCGTGCTTTCTGGATCATCATCAGGAAATCCGACGAAGCCACCGAGCGGTAAAGCTCTCAGTGCATACTCGGTTTGCTCACCCTGATATTTAAACAAAATCGGACCAAACCCGATCGAGAATCGATTCGCATAAATGCCCTGAAGCCTCGCTGCTAGGAAATGCCCCAATTCATGCACGAAGATCAGAACTGCCAAAAGAAGAATAACCGCCAGAACAGACATAAGCAGTAATGTTTAAGCCACGATGAAAATGTTCTTTTATTCTAGAGGGTTGAAACCCTCGTTACGATTCTTCATGGCGGAAATCGGTTAAAAGGAGTAGGAGAAAAGTTGCTATTTTGGTTCGTAGAGAATGATGCGATTGCCGTCGGGATCGTAGGCGTAAGCTTCTCGCCCGTGTGAAACCGATCGAATCTCTCCGATGTGCGCTTCGGGTTCGAGATGGGCGATCGCGTTGTCTAAATTCTCAATTTGCACACACAAACTCATCGCTGGAAACAAGGTGATCGGCGCTTTTTCTGGCGATTCTTCCATTGTCGGGTGATAGATTCCGAGTCGAATTCCGGTCGTTTCAAACTCGGCATATTTTCCAGGGGCGAAACGCTGCGGTTCTTGTTGAAATAAATGGCGATAGAAGGCGACAGAACGATCGAACTCAACGGCTGCGATCGTCGTCCAAGCTTTGGCGATCTTCATAAAAATACCCTTAGAGACATAAGCCATTCTGAGGCAAAACGTTAGAGTGAGTGAGAAACAGAATTGAGGAATCTGCGATGACCGCTACACTCTCTGCGCCTCAGTCCGTCACATCTTGGTTAGGCGATGAAGGCGAAGACCTGCTAACCCATAAAGCGAAAGTTTCCAAGGATTTGCTGCATTTACCGGGACCGGATTTTCTCGATCGTATTTTCCTTCAAAGCGATCGTTCTCCTCAAGTGCTCCGGAGTCTTCAGCAACTCTATTCATTCGGACGATTGGCAAATACCGGATACATTTCGATTTTGCCTGTGGATCAAGGGATTGAACATTCAGCGGGCGCGTCGTTTGCTCCGAATCCGATTTATTTTGATAGCGAGAACATTATCAAATTAGCGATCGAGGGGGGCTGTAATGCTGTCGCGACGACGCTTGGCGTTTTAGGCAGTGTGTCGCGCAAATATGCTCACAAAATTCCGTTTATCGTCAAGCTCAATCACAATGAACTCCTGACATTCCCGAATCAATACGATCAAGTGATGTTTGCTTCAGTAGAACAGGCTTGGAATCTTGGAGCCGTTGCAGTGGGCGCGACGATCTATTTTGGCTCTGAGAATTCGACTCGCCAAATTCAGGAAGTCAGTCAAGCGTTTGCGCTCGCGCATGAATACGGAATGGCAACGATTCTCTGGTGCTATCTGCGAAATAATGCCTTTAAGCAAGACAAAGACTATCATTTGGCAGCAGATCTGACCGGACAAGCGAATCACTTAGGAGTGACGATCGAAGCCGATATCATCAAGCAAAAACTACCTGAAATCAACAACGGATACGGTGCAGTTGCGAAAGCTACCGGACAAAGTTACGGAAAAACTGATCCGAAGGTTTACAGCGATCTAACCACGGATCACCCGATCGATCTCACCCGCTACCAAGTTCTGAATTGCTATGCGGGACGAGCAGGATTGATCAATTCTGGTGGCGCATCGGGTAAGAATGATTTTGCCGAAGCGATTCGGACTGCTGTTGTCAACAAACGAGCAGGTGGAACCGGATTGATTTCGGGACGTAAGACCTTTCAACGCCCGTTTGATGAAGGCGTGAAACTGTTCCATGCGATTCAGGATGTTTATTTATCACCAGAGATTACGATCGCATAAAAGATACGTTAAATCTTAGGATTTAATTTTCGGGGATCACGATAGAATCAAAATCCTGATCCGGGCACGATTCGTGATTCCCGACCTAATCCCCCATCCTAAACATTGATATGAAACTGGCAGCACGAGTAAGTCAGGTTACGCCTTCTCTCACCCTTGCGATCGACGCAAAAGCAAAAGCAATGAAACGAGAAGGCATCGATATCTGTAGCTTTAGCGCAGGTGAACCGGACTTTGATACGCCAGACCACATCAAGCAGGCGGCAGCGGATGCCCTCAAACAAGGAAAAACCCGCTACGGTCCGGCAGCAGGTGAACCAATCTTGCGAGATGCGATCGTTTCCAAACTCCAGCGTGAGAACGGTCTGACTTATCAACCGGAAAATATCATCGTGACGAATGGCGGTAAACATTCGCTCTATAACTTGATGATGACGCTGCTCGATCCGGGCGATGAAGTAATTATCCCGGCTCCGTATTGGGTGAGTTATCCAGAGATGGTCAAACTCGCAGGTGGAACGCCGAAGATTGTTAAAACCACCGCAGAAACGCAATTTAAGATCACACCCGATCAACTCAGACAAGCAATCACGGATCAAACAAAGCTGTTTGTGTTAAATTCGCCCTCGAATCCGACGGGAATGGTGTACACCCCGGATGAAATTCGAGCGATCGCGGAAGTGATCGTCGAAAAACAAATCTATGTGGTTTCAGACGAAATTTACGAACGCTTACTGTACGACGGTGCAGAGCACTTGAGTATTGCGGCAGTAAGTCCAGAAGTGTTCGATCGCACCATTATTAGTCACGGATTTGCCAAAGCCTACTCGATGACCGGATGGCGCGTTGGATACTTGGCGGGCAATGCGGACTTGATCAAAGCCGCAAGTAAGATTCAGGGACACAGCACCTCGAATGTCTGTACGTTTGCTCAATATGGCGCGATCGCAGCGTATGAAGATCCGCGATCGAATGAATCGGTCGAATTGATGCGGCAAGCGTTTGCAGAACGGCGACAAGCAATTTTTGATCTCGTCAGTGCGATTCCTGGGTTAAATTGCGCGAAACCTGACGGTGCGTTTTATCTGATGATCGACATCAGCAAATTAGGAAAGACCTCACTAGAGTTTTGTGATGGATTGTTGACTGAACAAAAAGTCGCGGCGATTCCGGGGATTGCGTTTGATGCAGATGATTATATTCGGCTGTCATACGCAACGGATATGAGCACGATCGAGAAAGGCATCGATCGTTTAGCGGCGTTTGTGAAATCGAAACTTTAGAGAATGTTTGAGTCGTCTTCGTTTGTTGCGACATCCCGCCCTGAAATGGAATTTCGGGCTAATCGACGCAAGTCCATTAAAAATGGACTAAGAGCTTGAAACTTGCTCCCAGTCTACTTCAGTAGACTTTCGTCGATTAGACCGAAATTTATTTCAGGGCGTGAGCGAACGCAGCGAAGAAACTTTCCATACTCCTCAAATCCTCCTAGCTCGATCGTCTCCGTAGAATCCGGGCATCGTTCGGTCGAACTGCGCCGTAAAAATATCCGTCGAGTATAATCCCAAACACGTATGGTGGTTGGGCGATTCGGAATTCGCTTCGATTCGCTCAACTGCAAAACCGTGATGCAAGGCTGACATGATTGCCCATTTCAATCTCAATCTACTGCTGAATTCTCAGTAGTTTTTCGTACTCGACAAGCCTTTTCAACTATGCCTCAAACCATCAACGGCGCAACCCAATCCTTCGATTCCTCACAGGCGACTTCCGCACAGCCGTCACCTAAACTTTATGGGCTGATGCCAGCACCTGTCCAGGTCGATACTTACGCCGATCGATTAATGGATGACTTGTTTGAGGATGTGGAAGATCTCTTATCGGGCAGCGTTCCCCCACCTGAACCGATTCGAGTTAAACCTCAACCTTCGATCGAGCTTCCTTTGCAAACTGCGGCACCGATTGTCGTTCAACCTCAGTTGCCTCAGTGGACGGCTCCGGCAGTTTCAGAAACTGCGATCGCATCGAAACCAGTCAAACTCAAAAGCTACGGTTTTCAAAAGTTCCTAGCGATCGTCTTCGGATTATCTGCGCTCTCGGCTGCTTCTGTATGGCTGATTCAGCGGGGAACCGTTCAAAGATTCTTTGCATTGGCAACTAGAGAACCGACTGCCGTTGCGACCGCACCTAAAGCGGTTTCTGCCGATACCAATCTCCAGTTTGCTCAATACATGAAGCGATCACTGGAAAATATCGATCGTAAAGCGGCAAGCTCTCCAATGGTTGCTCGCAACCTACCGAGCGTTCCGGTTGCGGGCAATCCGCGATCGGATCTGTCTGAGAAAACGCCAGTCGTGATTAATGTTCCTTCTGTTTCCGCTCCGAATCCTGTTGCTACCGCAGTGAGTAAAAATCCGCAAGAACTGAATCAAGTTCTCACGCGGTTATCTTCGGCGTTAGAACGGTTGTCGATGAATCCATCATCTCGATCTCAGTCGGTCGCCGTGACTCCGATCGCGATTCAGCCCGCTCAAGCGACTTCTAGTGAACCGCAGCGATCGTTACGGGGAATTGCGATCGCGAGTGATCCGACTCAATCGGCGATTCTGTTTGAAATGAACGGAGTGACGCAGCGGTATTACATCGGAGAAAGTATCGGATCGAGTGGTTGGAGTGTTGTGGATATCTCGAACAACTACGTTAGCGTTCGGCGAAATGGCGAGGTGCGGACAATCTCGATCGGGCAAAAACTCTAAAACGAGTGCTCAATTTGAGGTTCTACGAGCCTATTTTCTCGTTTCGACATTTCAATGACGCTTCTACGAGAAAATGGGCTTTTTCAATAGACTCGATTTGAAACACCGAGGAAAGGCTTATCTCACTCCAGCCGAGGTTCCCCCGCTGACCTGTTTCAGAGAGCGGAAAGACGGATTACGCCATTCGACAGTTTGTGATGTTCCCGTTGGCTTAGCCTGAACTTCTGAATCTAATTTGCGGCTGAGCCAACCGAACATCATCAGACCGACTAAAGTACTCATTAAAAGCAATTTGAATAAATCTCCTTGTCGAGTAGTGTTTGGGTTGGTCATCGGAAACCTCGATCGATGATGTGAATCGATGCACAGTAATAATTGTTTCTGCGACCGGCGAGGTGATGCAGGTTCAGAGGGCTTCCAGTTACTCAGAAACAGCGCCGAATCCTCCACCTCCAGGCGTTTCAATCACAAAGACATCGCCTGGATTCATGGACACTTCGGCTTTACTCGTGAGGGACTCGATCGAGCCATCTTGCCGAACAACGAAATTGCGTCCGATCTCACCGAATTGACCGCCTGCTAAACCGAAGGGTGGCACAATTCGATGCCCGGATAAAATAGCAGCGGTCATCGGTTCGCGAAATTGAATGCGACGAATGGCTCCATTTCCACCTCGATGTTTTCCGAGTCCGCCACTGTGCGATCGGATCGAAAAGGCTTCAACCAACACGGGAAAGCGCCACTCTAAAACTTCTGGATCAGTCAGGCGTGAATTAGTCATGTGAGTTTGAACCGCATCGGCTCCATCGAATGGTTCTCCGGCTCCAGAACCGCCGCAGATCGTTTCATAGTATTGATGCTGCTCATTACCGAAAGTGAAATTATTCATCGTGCCTTGAGAAGCTGCCATCACACCGAGTGCGCCGTAGAGAGCATTCGCGATCGCTTGTGAGGTTTCGACATTTCCAGCGACGACCGCAGCAGGCGGACGCGGATTGAGTAAACAGCCTTCTGGAACAATGATTTCGAGCGGTTTTAGACAGCCCGCATTGAGTGGAATATCATCATTGACCAGAGTGCGGAACACATAGAGAACAACGGCTTTACAGATCGCTAAAGGCGCGTTGAGATTTGTCGATTGTTGGGGAGATGTTCCGGTGAAATCGATGTGGGCAGAACGAGTTGTGCGATCGATTTGAATATCGACACAAATTCGACTGTGATCATCCATCAGATAGTCAAAGCGACCGGGTTTGAGCACATCGATCACACGCCGCACTGATTCTTCTGCATTGTTCTGGACGTGCTGCATATAAGCTTGTACTACTTCTAATCCATATTGTTCAACAATGCGACGAAGCTCTTGAACACCGCGTTCATTCGCTGCAATCTGAGCTTGCAAATCTGCTAAATTTTGAACTGGATTGCGAACGGGATAGTGACCTGTCGTAAGTAACTCCAAGAGTTCTGCTTCTTGAAACTTTCCTCGATCGACGATTTGCACATTGTCAAGTAGGATTCCTTCTTGGTTGATCGTGGTACTATGCGGCGGCATTGAACCAGGTGTAATGCCTCCAATGTCTGCATGATGTCCACGAGAAGCAACATAAAACATCGGTGAGTTTCCGACAAATACTGGGGTGATCACCGTGATATCAGGTAGATGGGTTCCACCGTTGTAGGGATTGTTCGAGGCAAAGGCATCTCCGGGTTTGAGTGTGTTTCCTCGTGCACGAATGAGACTGCTGACACTTTCGCTCATTGAGCCTAGATGCACTGGAATATGAGGTGCATTTGCGACAAGTTGACCGTTTCGATCAAAGATGGCACAGGAAAAATCGAGGCGTTCTTTGATGTTGACCGAGTAGCTTGTATTTTGCAGAGTGATGCCCATTTCTTCCGCGATCGCACGAACGAGATTGTTAAAAATCTCTAGTAGCACTGGATCAGGCGTTGTCTCGATCGTTGTAGTCAATAGTTCTTTAACTTCCTTGATCTTGCTTAGGATCAGATAGTTTTGTGGTGTAAGTTCTGCACACCATCCTGGTTCAATCACATTAGTCCCAGTCGGTTCTAAAATCAGAGCAGATCCAGAAATGCGATCGCCAGGTTTTAGATCTTGACGACGATAGATAGGTGTATCCCGCCAAGCTCCTTTGGTGTAGATTTGAACTGTTGCAATTGAACTGAGTGGAATCGTTCTATCTTCGGAAATCAAAGGTTCGGTGATTGGGTCTGCGTGTGCGATCGCTTCGACCGAAACCGCTTCAACCACTAAACCTTTATCGGTCATGGAAAATCCGTAGCGCTGCTGATAGATTTCCTCGAATTGCGATCGCATCGTTTCGGCTTGATCGAAGTTCACCGTCAATGCAGAATCCGTCCCTTGATAGCGTAAACGTACTTTGAACAGAGTTTCAATGCGATCGCGATTCACTCCTTGAGCGATGATTTCCGATCGACTTTCTGCATCGAGTGCTGACAAGGTTCGCTCTAGTACAGGAATTTGTTCTCCACTTAAAGGAGCTTCTATTGCCTTCTCTTTCAAAGTTCGCACGTCTGCAAGTCCAATCCCGTAAGCCGACAGAACTCCTGCAAATGGATGAATAAATATCTTTGACATGCCTAGCGCTTCAGCAATGAGACAAGCATGTTGTCCCCCTGCACCCCCAAAGCAACAGAGCGTGTATTGCGTGACATCATAGCCGCGTTGGACTGAAATTTTTTTGATCGCATTTGCCATTTTGTCGATCGCAATTGCCAAAAATCCAGCCGCGACTTGTTCATCGGTGCGAGTGTCTCCGGTTTTCGCTTGAATGTCTGCGGTGAGCGCGGCGAATTTTTGATCCACAATTGCTCGATCGAGCGGTAGATTTCCCTCAGTTCCAAACACGTGTGGAAAGAATTCGGGCTGAATTTTGCCTAAGCGAACATTACAATCGGTTACGGTTAACGGTCCGCCTTTTCGATAGCAAGCAGGTCCGGGATTTGCTCCAGCCGATTCTGGACCGACTCGATAGCGCGATCCATCAAACTGCAAGACTGATCCACCTCCCGCTGCAACAGTGTGAATTGACATCATTGGCGCACATAATCGCACTCCTGCAACTTCGGTTTCAAAGGTGCGCTCGTACTCGCCGTGATAGTGAGACACATCTGTCGAAGTGCCGCCCATATCAAAACCAATAATTTTGTCAAATCCCGCAGCAGTACTGGTTTTAACTGCTCCCACAATCCCGCCCGCAGGTCCTGAAAGAATGCTATCCTTGCCTTGAAATCGTTGTGCTTCGGTCAGTCCCCCATCCGATTTCATAAACTCTAGCTTAGTCGTCGATCCTTGTTGCATTAATGCGGCTCCGACTTGATCCACATAGCGCCGCAAAATCGGAGAAAGATAAGCATCGACAACCGTTGTATCTCCGCGCCGAATCAGCTTCATTAGTGGACTGACTTCGTGAGATACCGAGACTTGAACGAAGCCAACCTTGTGAGCGATCGCTGAAATTTGCTGTTCGTGTTGTGGATAGCGATAACTATGTAGAAATGCGATCGCGATCGCTCGAATGCCATTTTCGTAAGCTTGCTGTAACAGCGTTGTGAGTCTCGCCTCTTCTTCGGACATAATCGGAACAAGCTCTTCACCTTGAGCCGTGTAGCGTTCCTTGACTTCGATCACTTGCTCATACAGTCGTTCTGGTAAAACGATTTCCCGCGCAAAGATATTAGGACGGTTCTGATATCCAATGGTGAGCGCATCTCGGAAGCCTTCAGTGATTAGCAGCAAAGTTCGTTCACCTTTGCGTTCAAGTAACGCATTTGTAGCGACTGTAGTCCCCATCTTGACGACTTCAACCGTTTCAGGTGGAATCGATTGATCACGAGATAAACCTAGAATGTCTCGAATTCCTTGAATCACTGCATCTTGATACTGTTCGGGTTGTTCTGACAGTAGTTTGTAGATCACAATCCAGAACTGACCAGCAAGCGATGTAATCTGGAAGCGTTCAGGAGAAAGTGAGAGTCGATCGATGATCTTTTGATCCTCTGTCACTGCCACTAAATCCGTAAACGTTCCTCCTCGATCGGCGAATACTTTGAGCATAATGACTTTTGACTATTTGAAAATAACTAATCGCTATTTTGCAATTACGCGATGCCAGTTCCACCCGTCACGCCATACACTTCTCCGGTAATGTAGCTGCCTTCTTGTGAAGCCAACAGGACATATACAGGCGCAATTTCCACAGGCTGTCCGGGTCGTCCTAACGGCACTTCTGAACCAAATTTCTCAATCTTGTCCTGTGTTTGTCCGCCCGTTGGCTGGAGCGGTGTCCAGAACGGTCCTGGAGCAACCGCATTCACCCGTACTCCTTGTTCAATTAGTTGTTTTGATAGAGCCTTGCTGAAATCTGCGATCGCGGCTTTCGTCATCGCATAATCAAGCGAAGACGCTGAAGGTTGATACCCCTGAATTGAAGTCGTGTTGATGATAGAAGCACCAGGCTTTAGGTGAGGAACTGCTGCCTTGGTAATCCAAAACATCGCATATAGATTCGTTTTCATCACTTTGTCAAAGTGCTCGGTCGGAATGTCGCTAATCGAGGGATACGACTTCTGTACCCCGGCATTGTTTACGAGAATATCGAGTCCGTTGAGCGATGATACCGCATTTCCAACAAGCTGCTGGCAGAATTGTTCATCAGTGATGTCGCCCGGAAGTGCTACCGCTTTGCGTCCAGATTGTTCGATCAATTCAATCACCGCTTTCGCATCGCTCTCTTCGCTTGGAAGATAAGAAATTGCAACATCGGCTCCTTCTCGCGCAAATGCGATCGCAACCGCACGCCCGATTCCAGAATCGCCTCCGGTGATCAATGCTTTTCGACCCACAAGCTTTCCAGAGCCTTTGTAGCTCTGTTCACCGTGATCCGGTTGGGGCTGCATTTCTTGAGCCAGTCCTGGTACAGGTTGCGGCTGTTTCGGAAAAGGGGGTTGCGGATACTGCTTGCGCGGATCTTGTACCATTAAGCGATCATTTTCCATTTCAGGTTGCCTCAATAGAGTGTTCGTAACTTCTGATCCTGCTATTCCTGAAGATTCGCTGCGTATTGCATTAGGCTGAAATTCAAATGACGATCGCATTTTTTATTTCTGATCAGTCACCATTTCAGTATCTTTGATCGGAATCCACAGCAATGGAATCATGCCCACGATCGACAATCCGACGACTAGCCAAAAGAACGATCGATATCCCAATGCTTGCTGTATGAATCCGCTAATCAGTCCCGGTAGCATCATTCCTAGCGCCATCACACTCGTTGAAATTGCAAAATGCGATGTTTTGTACAGATTTGTTGCCAACATCATCAAATAAAAGCTATACGCTGCTGTTCCCAGTCCATAGCCAAACTGCTCGATCGTGACTAACAGATAGATCCATTGCACTGAAGGAGACTGATACGCTAGATAGACATAGAACAAATGCGGCAAATTGAGCGCGATCGCTAACGGAAACAATGTTAGCCTCACTCCATAGCGCGAAACCAACCAACCGCCCAACAGACCCCCCAACGTTAGCGCGATCGACCCAAGCGTTCCATACGCCAATCCGACTTGAGCCGTTGATAGTCCTAGTCCTCCCACTTCAGGTGCATCGAGCAGAAACGGAGCAGCAAGTTTCACTAACATTGCTTCACCAAGTCGGTATAGCAAAATAAACGCCAGCACTGCCCCTACTTTCGGTTGCTGAAAATAACTTTGAATCACACTGCGGTAGACCGTGGAAAGAGCAGGTTGAGTCTCCGAATTTGTTTCGGGTTCAGGCAAGACGAATGTATGAACAATCCAAAGGATGAAAAAAACGAGAGCAGAGAGCGCTAATACGATTGTCCAAGCGAGTCGTGCTCCTATTCGGAATTCTAGTTGTCCAGCTACAAAGACCAGCAACCCTGAGCCGAACAACATAGCAATCCGATAGAATGTCGATCGAATTCCCACATAGAAAGCCTGCGCCTTCGGATCAAGCACGAGTAAGTAAAATCCATCGATCGCAGTGTCTTGTGTGGCGGAGAGGAAAGCTGCGATCGCGAAGCATCCCCAAGATAGAAGAAAGAATTGAGGCAACTGTAATGAGATTGCGGTAGCACTGAGACAGGCGATCATCAGTAATTGAGCGCGAACAATCCAAACCCGTTTGGTTGAGTAGAGTTCGACGATCGGACTCCAAAAAAGTTTAATTGTCCAAGGAAAATAGAGAATGCTTGTCCAGAATGCAAGCGTCGCATTGTCAATTCCCAAGCTTTTATAGAGAATGACGGAAGCACTGTTAACTAGTACATAAGGGAGTCCTGCGGCAAAGTACAGTGTAGGCACAAAGAACCAAGCAGCGTAAAGGTTTGATATCTGTGCCTCGGTACGATCGTCTGAAATTGGAGCGGCTTCTCGACTCATAGAACTAATCAGATGCCCCTTGCGAAAATATGGGAACTACAAAGCATCCGGGCGCGAAATCGAATCAATCAATTCCTCGATCGCTTCGACATCCTGACAATTGCGAACTTCGGATTTGAACCATTTGACCTCATCTCGATCGGTGTCTGGGAGTTGATACACGAACAATACGCCAGCCAACCGCGCTAGAGTGAGCGGATCGGGAGAAAGGTGGGTGACTAGTTCCTGCGTCGATTCGTAAAGTTGACGGATTGCAGTCGCATCGTGAGGTTGCCCCAGTTGAAGCGCCATCTGCTGTAAACTTTCCTGAACAGCTTGAACGATCGTTTCATCTTCGTCAGGGTTAAAAGGGTCAATCATTGGAGCTTTGTGCGATCTCAAGTGCCTACATCTGGTTGATCTTAACGCTTCGATCAAATGATTGTGTCTAAGAGAACGTTTGAGAAGCTGACGTGTATAAAAGGTCTTAGAATGTACAGCTTCGCATGAAAACGCAATAAAAAAAAACAATATTTTGAGTTGAAATCTATCTTAAAGCATAATTTTGTCGCGTTGATTCGTCTTAAAACAAAGTGAGATTCTCTTGGCGTAAGTGATTAATGCTTTCAGGTCAGCTTGAAGAAGATTTTTTTGTGTTTCCAGCCTCGTTTGCTCAACAGCGCTTATGGTTTGTTGAACAATTGCTGCCTGAAGCTTCTCTTTACAATACGCCTTTGGTTTTTCGGCTCACGGGTTCTCTGATGCGATCGCAACTTCAAAATAGTCTTCAAGCGATCGTTCGTCGTCACGAAATTCTCAGAACAACCTTTGATACATCAGATGGACAGTTGCTTCAGGTCGTCACTCAATCGCTGCAAATTCCACTGAATTATACAGATTTGCGAGGAGTTCCTGAACATGAATTGGTGGCACTTACACAGATTTGGCAGGAGATTGAACAGCCGTTTCAACTCGATCGCGGGGCATTAGTGCGATCGCATCTCTGGCAATTACAAGACACAGAACATTTACTGTTGATCACAGTGCACCACATTATTTTTGATGAGTGGTCGAGTGGCGTGCTGATTCGGGAGTTTGGTGAATTTTATACAGCTTTGGTCGAAGGAAAGACTGCTGTACTACCTGAATTGCCGATTCAGTATGCGGATTTTGCCCAATGGCAGCGAAACTATTTACAAGGTGATGTTCTTGCTCGTCAGTTGAATTACTGGAAGCAACAATTAAAAGATGTTCCTGTGCTGAATTTATCAAACTCGAACACTCAGCGGAGTCATCAGGGCGCGAGTCAATTATTAGAGTTACCGCAAGCATTGTTAGATCAGTTAGAAGCACTGAGCCAGCAAATGGGTGTCACGTTGTTTATGACATTATTAGCAGCGTTTAAGACGTTGCTGCATCGCTATAGTGGACAAACGGATATTGCAATTGGATCGCCGATCGCGAATCGCCATCAGAGCGAACTAGAAGGATTAATCGGCTTTTTTGTAAATAGTCTAGTGCTTAGAACTGATCTTACAGGTGATCCCACGTTTCGAGCTTTGTTAGAGAAAGTACGAGAGGTCACACTGGCTGCCTATGATCATCAAGATTTGCCGTTTGAAAAGCTAGTTGAGGAACTACAACCGATTCGGAGCTTGGATCAAAATCCACTGTTTCAGGTTGTTTTTGCACTTCAAAATACACCGATGGAGCAATTAGTCCTTCCTGGTTTGGTGCTAAGTCCAGTTGCTTTGGAAACAAAAACTTCACGCTTTGATTTGGAGTTGTATGTTTGGAAGTGCGCGGATAATTTTAGGAATTTGTGGGGTCAGGGTTGGCAGCAAACGGATGGATTACGAGGTGTGATCGTCTACAATACAGACCTGTTTGATGCAACTACGATCGCATCAATGCGACAACACTTTCAAACCTTACTAGAAGCGATCGTTGCAGATCCAGGAACTCGTTTATCTGCACTATCGTTATTGACTTCTCAGGAACAACAAACTCTACTACAGAAATGGAAGGGTAATCACAATTCTGAAGCGGCTTGTGTTCATCAAGTGTTTGAACATCAAGTTAAAATGCGTCCGCAGTCGATCGCGGTTCAATTTGAAAATCGATCTTTTACCTATGAAGCATTAAATCAAGGTAGTAATCAACTAGCGCGGTATTTACAGCACTGTGGGGTAGAAACCGAAACACCAGTCGGCATTTGTTTGGATCGAGGAGTGGAAGCGATCGCGGCAATGTTAGCAATCCTCAAAACAGGTGGCGCTTATGTTCCGCTCGATGCGAGTTATCCTCCAGAGCGGTTGCGCTTTATGATCGAGGATGCTGGTATTGCAGTTGTTCTGACGCAATCCGACTGGATGGAGCAATTTCAAAGTGATCGGACAAAAGTGATTTGTTTAGAACAAGCTTGGAATACGATCGCACAAGAGTCAGACGAAAATTTATCGACTGCTTGCACAGCGGATCAGCTTGCTTATGTGATTTATACATCCGGGTCAAGCGGAACACCGAAGGGCGTGATGATTCCACATCGAGCGGTGAATCGGTTAGTGTGTGCTACGAACTATATTCAAATCGAATCTAGCGATCGAGTTGCACAAGTTGCAAATCTTGCTTTTGATGCGGCGACGTTTGAAATCTGGGGTGCATTGCTCAATGGTGCTCAACTGATTGTTCTCGATCGAGCAACAACGCTTTCACCGATTGAGTTTGTCACCGAATTGCAGCAAGTGAACATTCTATTTCTCACAACTGCATTGTTGAATCAAACTATCTATCAGATCCCGAATGCTTTCCGATCGCTCAAGTATTTATTGTTTGGGGGCGAAATGGCGAATGTGAATTGTATCCGATCGCTGATTCAACACGGTAAGCCTCAACATTTAATTCATGTGTATGGACCAACTGAGAACACCACTTTTTCAACTTGGTATGAGGTAGAGCAAGTTTCAGCAACAACGATTCCAATCGGGCAAGCGATCGCGAATTCTCAAGTATATTTATTCGATGCAAATTTGAAGCCTGTTCCCGCAGGAGTGAGCGGCGAAATTTACTTGGGTGGTGCTGGATTGGCGCGGGGATATTTGAATCGTTCAGAATTGACCGCATCACAGTTTATTCAGGTCGAGGATTGTAGATTGTACCGAACGGGCGATCGTGCGGTGTATCGCACCGATGGCAATCTTGAGTTTTTAGGGCGTATTGATGATCAAATTAAAATTCGAGGGTTTCGGATTGAATTAGGTGAAATTGAGACTGTTTTAGCTCAACATCCAACAGTACAAAACGCGATCGTAACAGTGCGGGAGATAGAAAGCGATCGACAATTAATCGCATATGTTGTTCCTCGAACCTCTGAAAGTTTAACTGAACGAGAACTGCGATCGTTTCTCAAATCAAAGCTACCTGTCTATATGCTGCCCGCTGCTTTTGTCATGATTGATGCCTTGCCATTGACAGCAAACGGAAAGGTGAATCAAAAAATGCTACCTGCGCCAGTGAATCCTATTCGGGAAAGGGCTTTTCTTGCTGCAACTACTTCTTTAGAAGCATCATTAACTGATCTTTGGGTTCAACTACTCGGACGCGAACCCATCGGCATCGAAGACAACTTTTTTGAACTCGGTGGACATTCTTTGTTAGCAACTCAGTTTGTTTCACGGATTCGCGATCGATATCAGATTGAGCTTCCGCTGCGATCGATCTTTGAAGCACCAACAATCAGAGAATTGGCGCACAAAATCGAAGCACTGAAGCCAGCTACACAACGACGCGAGGAGTTTGAACTATGAAGAGCATTGCTGAATGGGTAGATGATCTAAAACGTCTGGATGTGCAGTTGTCGATCGAGGATGATTCAGAACCTCGATTACGCTGCAATGCACCAGAAGGCGTTTTAACATCAGAACTGCGCCAACAATTGACAGCACGTAAATCAGAGTTGATTGCTCATTTGCGATCGTCTCACTTAAACGTTCAAACCACATTTCCTTTGTCGTTTGCTCAGCAGCGATTATGGTTTTTAGCTCAACTTGCACCCGACAACCCGTTTTACAATGTGTCTGCCGCGATTCGATTCACTGGAACCCTTGATCAAGCCGCATTAAAACGATCGTTTGATGCGATCGTGCATCGTCATGCTGCACTTCGGACAACATTTGCAGAGGAGAATGGACAGCCCGTACAGATTGTTTATCCTGAGAGCAGAGTTGAATTATCGATCGTCAATTTGTCGATCGCAGCAGAGCAAGAATCAATCATCGAACAGCTTGCCACTACTGAAGCACAACGCCCGTTTAATCTAATGCTTGATCCATTGCTGCGACTCACATTGCTGCAATTTGATTCAACTCATGCAGTTCTATTGCTCACAATGCACCATATTGTTGCAGATGGTTGGTCGCTTGGTGTATTGATGCGAGAACTCGCTGAGTTTTATAGTGCATTTGTCGAAAGACGATCACCTCAATTGCCAGCATTACCGATTCAATACAGTGATTTTGCTTGCTGGCAGCGCAACTGGCTACAAGGTGAAATCTTAGAACAGCAGCTTTCATACTGGCGGGAACAACTGCGAGATTTAACTGTGCTAAATCTGCCTGCGGATCGTGCCTGTTCTGCTCAGACTTATCAAGGTGCAACTTATCCAGTTCAGTTTTCTCCAGCACTCACTGAGAAACTAGAAGCCTTGAGTCAGCAATTTGGAACGTCGTTGTTTATGACATTGCTGGCTGCATTTCAAGCCTTGCTGTATCGATACACGCAGCAAGACGATATTGCGATCGGAATTCCAATTGCAAACCGTCATCGTGGTGAAGTCGAAGAACTGATTGGATTTTTTGTGAATAGTTTGGTGATGCGATCGCGCTTCTCTGATGATCTCTCATTCGTGGAATTGTTGGAGCAAGTTCGCACTACAGCGTTAGAAGCGTATGAACATCAAGATTTACCCTTTGAAAAGTTAGTTGAGGAACTTGACCCGGAACGCGATCTTAGCCGTAATCCACTATTTCAAGTTGCGTTTGCGCTCCAGAATGCTCCGATGCAGCCTTTAGAGTTGCCTGGATTGAAGTTAGAACCTGTTCCTCTAAAGTTTGGAAGTACTCGGTTTGATCTAGAGGTTCATCTGTGGGAGCCAACGCATGGATTGCACAGTTTGTGGCAATCTCAGGCAGGATTAAGCGGATTTATTAGCTATCGTACCGATTTGTTTGATCACGATCGCATTCAGCGCTTAGTAGGTCATTTTGAGACGCTTTTAGAAGGCATTGTTGCAAATCCTGAAAATCGTCTGTCTGATTTACCGTTGCTAACTGCCGCAGAAACCGAGCAGATTTTAGTAGATTGGAATCCGATCGATCAGGAAGTTCGCGATCGTCGTTGTTTTCATCAGATTTTTGAAGCCCAAGTTCGTCATGATCCGAATGCGATCGCACTTGTTTCAGAACAAGGATCACTCACTTATCAAGAACTAAATCAAAGAGCCGATGATCTAGCATTAATTTTGCAACAAATGGGGATTAAAGTCGGCGGTCTAGTTGGACTGTGTATGGATCGATCGAGTGAAATGGTGATCGGAATCCTGGGAATTTGGAAAGCTGGAGGGGTTTATGTTCCACTTGATCCAAACTATCCGCACGATCGGCTTCAGTTGATGTTGCATGATACTCAAGTTTCAATTTTGCTTACCCAATCTTGGCTGGTTGATACTTTACCGGAGTCAGCGGCAAAGATTCTCTGTTTGGATCAGCCTTTAGCGCGATCGCATTCAGTCCACAAGCTTGCTACTTCAACGCCGGATCAGCTTGCTTATGTGATTTATACGTCTGGATCAACCGGAACACCGAAAGGCGTACTTTTATCACATCAAGGATTGTGTAATGTTGTTGAGGCACAACAGCGCACATTTTATCTATCGCGTACCAGTCGGGTGCTGCAATTTAGTTCTCTTAGTTTTGATGCGTCTATCTTCGAGATTGCGCTAGCATTCGGCTCAGGTGGAACATTATTTATTCCGCCCAAATCGGCTCAATTACCTGGAATGCTACTGCTGCGATTTTTACAGGATCGTGCCATTACTCATGCTTTATTAACTCCAGCGGTACTTGCTGTTTTACCAAAGATCGAGCTTCCTGAACTTCAAGTTTTGATTACGGGTGGAGAAGCTTGCTCTAGTCAAGTCATCGATCGCTGGTCAGTCGATCGACATTTTTTTAATGCGTATGGACCGACAGAAGCAACAATCTGGTCAACGGTTGCAGAACTTCATCCTGGCGATGCTCCATCTTTGATTGGTCATCCGATTCAAAATACGCAAGTGTACATCTTTGATGCAGATTTGAATCCTGTTCCGGTCGGAATTTCGGGTGAGATGTATATCGGTGGTGAAGGAATTGCTCGTGGTTATCTCGATCGTCCAGAATTGACAGCAGAACGATTTATTCGCTGGAAAGACTCGATACTTTACAAGACTGGCGATCTCGCTCGTTTTCGGGCGGATGGTGCGATCGAGTTTCTCGGTCGTATCGATAATCAAATTAAAATTCGAGGCTTCCGAGTCGAGTTAGGAGAAATTGAAACAACCTTACAACGCCATCCAGCAGTTCAGGATGCAGCAATTATTACTTCTGGAAATACAGAAAGTGAGAAGCGATTGCTGGCTTATTTCAGTCTCAATCCACAGGCTTTAAGAGAAGCTGAATCGCTTTCGTCTCAACAAATCCAGCACTGGCAAACTCTCTATAACCAAACCTATCAAACTTCAGAACAAACTCAATCGTTTAACACAATTGGCTGGAATAGTAGCTACACGGCGCAATCGATTCCGATCGAGCAAATGCAGGAATGGGTTAACGATCGAGTTCAGCAAATCCTCGCACTAAAACCGAAGCGAATCCTAGAAATCGGATGCGGAACTGGATTATTGTTGTTTCAACTTGCCCCTCATTGTGAAAAGTATGTCGCGACGGATTTTTCGAGCGCTGCACTAGAAACAATTCAGCATCAATTAGGCGAACTACCTCACGTTGAACTGTTGCATCGAACTGCAACGGATTTCGAGGGAATTGATTCGACATTCGATCTGGTGATTTTGAACTCGATCGTGCAATACTTCCCAACAGTGGACTATCTTTTACAAGTCTTAGATCAAGCGATCGAGCGAATTGCGCCCGGTGGTGTTCTCTTTGTTGGCGATGTAAGAAATTTACGGTTACTCAATGCCTTTCATGCTTGGATGCAGTTCAATCAGGCAGATGCAACTCTTGATCGAAATGAGCTTCGTCAGTTAGTTGCTCGATCGCAGTTTGAAGAGCCAGAACTCGCGATCGATCCGACGTTCTTCTATGCTTTGCGCGATCGACATTCTCGAATGACTGGAGTGCAAATTCGACTGTCACGCGGTCGGAGTCACAATGAGATGACACAGTTTCGATACAATGTTCTACTGCATTGTGATCAAAGCACACGTGAAGGATTGGTCGAGGAACTTCCTGCAATGTCGATCGCAGCTGCGAAAAAGATTTTGACCGAGACAAAACCTGATTACCTCAGAATCACAAATGTAAGTAACAGTCGGGTGATTGATGCGGTAAGAACTGCAACTTGGCTCAATCACACAGAGGCACCAAAAACAGTTGGACAGATGCGAGAACGATTACAGCAAGCGACTGAAGCAATTGATCCTCAAGACTGGTGGGACTTAGAAACAGCGATTCCTTATACGATCGAGATTACATGGTCAACTAATCAAGGTAACTATGATGTTCTATTCGTTCGGAAAGGCGTTGATATCGGCATCGATCGACCTGTAACTGTTCATTCAAATTGGTATCAGTACACCAACAACCCAATTCAATCTCAATTTGCGCGTCAACTCATCCCCGACCTGCGGCAATGTTTGAAACAGAGCTTACCAGAGTACATGATCCCTAGTGCTTTCGTTCCATTAGCAGCACTTCCGATGACTACCAACGGCAAAGTCGATCGTCAAGTGCTGCGTTTGATGGAGCAAAATCAATCTAAAGCGATCGTGCAAAGCTCTAGTGAAACGACAACAGAATCAATGCTGTTAGAGATTTGGAAAGACTTGCTGCGACTGAATCACGCGACAATTCACGAGAATTTTTTCGAGTTGGGTGGACATTCTTTACTAGCAACACAACTGACTTCGCGGGTTCGCGATGCGTTTGGATTAGAGTTACCGCTAAAGAGCGTGTTTGAAGCTCCAACGATCGCAAAACTCGCTCCAATTCTAGATAGTTTACGAGAAACTTCAGCCTCAAAGATTCCGCCATTGGTTCGACTCGATCGCTCAGCCTACCGTCAAAAGCGCCTCACCCAAGTAGAACCGATTGTAGAACCTCAAACAGCAGTATCTTGGTCGCCGATCGTTCCTTTAACCCTAAGTACAAAACCCGCTTTTTTCTGTGTACATCCGTTGTTTGGCGTTGTGCTACCTTACTTGGAATTAGCAGATGCCCTCAAGAACGATTGTAGTTTCTACGGACTCCAATCTTCAGGATTAGACGGGTCGCCGCCGCTCGATCGCATTGAAGCGATCGCGTCTTACTACGTTGACGCGATCCAGACAGTCCAGCCAGAAGGTCCCTATCGCTTAGGAGGTTGGTCTTTTGGGGGATGGGTAGCGTATGAAATGGCGCAGCAACTTAGACAAGCTGGAAAACAAGTTGAGCTTTTAGCCATGATTGATACACCTGCTCGTACTAATCTTTCTGTCTATCAAAGTTTGAAATTTCTCATTGGCACTGCACTTTGGTCAATGATGCCGTTTTTGCTTGACTACGGTGCGCTGGCACTTCACCGATCGCGCTCATCCTGGATGTCTCGATGGCAGTGGTCGAGACTTGTGCAATCGATTCCTGAAGCGGCTCAATTACGGTTATTAGATGAATCAACCCTCACACCGCTTCTACGAGTTATGTATGCAAATGCTCAGGCAGCTTATCGATATGTACCGAAACCTTATGTCGATCGTTTAACTTTGTTTCGAGCTGAGGGACAAGCGATCGGCAAGGATGCAACATTAGGCTGGAGCAGTTTGGTTGATGACATTCAACTCTATCAAGTGCCAGGAAATCATCTTTCGCTGTTAAAATCGCCTCATGTGAAAATGCTGGCGGAACATTTAAGGGAATGCCTTTGATTGGTGTAGACATGAGAAAATTCATCACTGCCACTGTTGTAATTGAGTCACCCAATTCTGCATCAATGTATTCATTTGCTCCCGTCGCGTTTCAAAATTTGCCGCTATCCAAATCAGCAAAATACCTAAACATAATCCAATAATCCACTTCAGCAGAGAATACAACGCAATAAAAACAATCAGTTGATTGATAACATTGAGCAAAAAGACTACTGTACCCACATACAAAAAGGCACGAACTCTCAACCCCAATCCAGCAAAAATCGCAATCAATCCCACAATGCCCGGTAAAATTCCATAGTTCTCCTGTGTCAACAATGCCGTAGCCCCAATCAATCCCACACCACAAATGCGAACATAGTGCCGCGCTCCTCGCCCCGAAGATTGAGTAAACGAAGGTTCAACTTGAGCAAAATATAAAATCGACAAGCCGATCGGTAAAACTTGCCAAAACAGCACTTCCACATTCAATTGATGCAACTGATCAAACACCAGCCAATTGATCAATCCAATGCTGAGATACGTCCACCGCACCTGACGACGAATCGAAGCAACCAGAGCATAAAACACAGCAACGATAATCAAACTAACCGGATGTACGATCGATGATGTTCCTATAAGTACGAGTAGCGGTAATGCCAAAGCGACCCGCTGCCAAGGTTGTCTTGCCCACCCAAACCGATCCCACGGCAGAACAAACATCAGAAATGCAACGATCGCGCTAATTGCCCCAGCATACGGGCGCACCACTGCACTAAACAGCCCACTAAACCAAGGCTTCGTGCTGAGATACCACATCAATCCCGCTGCTTCTAACAATCCCGCATACAGCCAGATTTCGACGATCGCTAAAGGCGGACGATGCCGCGCCTGCCAGATCGCATACAGAGATAAAATCATTCCCGTTGTAAACCCAACGAGCGCCAACTTTCCAGGAACCGCCGGATCAATCAGCGTCAGAATTGCAGCCAAACTTAATACAACGCTGCTCACTCCCCAATGAAGATGGGCAAGCGGTCGAATTTCTTCAGAACTCAGATTGAGCACACGAAATAATCTCGATCGAGGAACGCGATACAGCAGCATCAACACTGTGCCCACCGTTGCGACCGACATCAGTTGATCACTCAGTGACAGCGTTCGGAAATGATACAGCACCAATTCATAAGCCGCGATCGAGGTTCCAACAATGCCCAAGTAAGTCAACGGTTTCAATTGACTATCACGTCTACCCACCCCGATCGCGATCGCAGCTACTCCTAAAGTCACCCATCCCGTCCAAACGGCGAAACTCTGCGATCGTAAACTCAGTGCCAAAATGCCATACGCCAACGGCAAAGCATCCCAACCGGAAGAACGTCCTTCAGTTCGTCGTTGCCAAACTTCACCAATGATCAGAACGAACAATCCTAAGCCCATGTTCGCAACGCTTAATCGAGCCAGTGACGGCTCAAACCAGGCTAAACTTTGTGCAATTAATAACTCTAGTCCGATTCCGATGCCGATCGTGGTCACACTCCGCGCTGTCTGCCAAGTCCGAAACACCAAAGCACCCGTGATGATTCCAATTGCAGCAAGCGTTACTCCATTTGGTCGCACTGTCGCTTGATACACCTCAAAGGTATGAAGGCTCAAACCAATGAGCACGATCGCGCCCAGTCCAATCGCCCAACCGTCCGCCGCTCGTGCATACAAAGTGACGAAGTCCGATCGATGCAATTGTCCCCACCGCTGAAACTGCCAGAGTAGCGCAACCACGATCGCACCCACACACAGCCAAGATTCCACCGCAAACCCTGGAAGCCAGTGCCAAATCCCCCAACTCACCATCCCAAAGCCAAAGCCAAACGTCAGAGCCGCAGCATCAATTCGCTGCAAACAACGGGTATTCACCAGCATCAGAACCGTCGCGATTCCTAAGCTCAATAGTCCTGCGTTGCGATCTTGCACTGCTAAAAGTTGCACCAGAATCAGCGCGATCGCACTAGTCCCACTTGCTACTGTCCGTTTTGATTCGTCGCGGACTGCGATCGCACTCAACACAGCGGGAATCAAGAGCCAAACGATCGCCCACTTAAACGGGAGATTGAAGAAGAAAACATAAGATAAAGTTGCCAGTGCGAACCCGAAATACCAAGCACTTTGATGCCATTGTGTCCGATTTCTGAGTTGGCTAAAGCTCCATTCGGCGATCGCACTTCCCAAGAAAATACACGCCCAAGCCGCTTGATCCAAAGTTGGAAATCGCCAATCGATCGCTGCAATGAGTCCTGCCAATCCCACGCCATGAGTCACATAACTGAGCCATGTCGGATTCTGTTTGCGATGAGTCGATCGTCCTAAAATCAAAGTTGAAGCAATCAGATTCAAGGTGCGAGTTGCAGGCGCAAAGAAGCTTAGAGCAGTTAATCCCAATCCGAACACTAGCGCAATTTCTTCTGTAAATTTTGCTAATTCTGGTTTCTGATCGCGATCGAACCTTGCCGCGATCGTCATGATTCCAACCAAATACGGCAGCAGCACAATTCCTAACAATGCGATCAAAGGAGCTTGAGTCAAATTAGTGGCAGTGTTCACAATTTGCGTTTGCACTGAGTTTGGAACTAAGCGCCAAACTAACCAAAGCGATTGCAATCCAACGACCAGTAACCCAATCACATCGAATCGCCGCTCATACCGTTGCAGCAATTTCCACCACAATAAAAGCGCTAATCCACTCACGCCTAATGCTTGCCATACAACAGAAGCAACAGAAACCAACCATCCTAAACTGAGCAAGCTACCACTCACAATCCACAAGACCGACCAAGATTGTTGCTGTGCAATCCGAGCAACAATCCATCCCACAATGCCAAATGCTAACCCTAACTGAGCAATATCCACCTCAGCAATCAAAATCGCCCGCAGAATCAACAATCCAGCTACATATCCTTGCGCGAAAGTCAGCCCGATCGTTGAATTTTCGATCACTCCCATTGATCGCACGACGATCGCGGCTCCAACCGCTCCCAGATACACAGCAATCAGCGGAAAATTTGCAAAACTCCAACCGCACTGTAGAACGCTCAAACCGAGATAGCCAACAATCGCGATCGGAATAAAACGCGAAAATCTTTGTCGAAACAGCGCGATCGCAACTCCGCTTAACAGTCCCGCAGATGTAATTGCAATGATGATCGACATCGGTTCAATTGATCGCAGCAAAAAGCGATCGATCGCCCAAAAATTCACCGGAATCAACAGCAATGTCAAAGTCTGCAACGTTGAAGCCGTCAAGCGCAGGTTTTCTTTTCGCCCTGTCCAAAACGCCACAGCCCAAAAGATCAGCGTATAGCTCAACAACACTAAATACTGTCCCGTCGGTGAGACATTTTGCCACTGACTCGCAGCCAAAACCGCCGACGAGATGACAACCAGAAACACACCCAACGCTAGTAACCAAACGACACTTAGTTCTTGTTGCAGCGATCGTAGAATTTGCCCGATGAACGTTTGACGCGGTGGCTCAGGAGCGCGACGAGGCGGCGGAGCTTGTACCACTGGCTCAACAGGCGCAATGAAATCTCTCGGTCGCTCGAATACTTCAGGCAAAACATCGGTAAGATACTGTTGCCCTAGTCTAAGAACTTGACGATCACTCAAGAGTCCAAGGTGTAACCAAGCCTCTAAACCAGTGAGTAAATCCGGGTGATTCGCATCGACTTCAATGATCATGCGACGATTTTCCGGCAGTGACATCAACGTGCCTCCGGGTAGGAATAGAACAATGTAGAGATGAGCTTTACTCTATCGGAGCTTGATCCGGTCAGTGCGCGAATTTCGTCCGCTTCCTGCACTGTCACACGACTGTCACACTCACCCCACCCACAAAAATTAAGTCCGCTTCAAAGACATCAATTTAAGATGTTATTCGCCCTCTCCGTTGCTGTTCAATGAAACGATTTGTCTGGCTAGTGTCGCTATTGATCGTGGGATGTGGATACGATCGCACTTTTTCCCAAGTGCCTCAACCGACTGTGAATGCTCAACCTGCTCCAGTTGATCGATCGGTCTGGTCACAACTGCGTCAGGTCGAAACCTTCACCGTAATTCTGATGCGTCATGCGTTGGCTCCGGGAACAGGCGATCCGAAAAATTTTCGCTTGAACGATTGTTCAACTCAGCGCAATTTGTCCCAAGACGGTAGACGGCAAGCTAAGCAAATCGGTCAGGTGTTTCGCCAGCGGCAAGTTCCAGTTGCAAGAGTTTTATCCAGCCAGTGGTGTCGCTGTTTGGAAACGGCGCGACTTTTGGATTTGGGGAAAGTTAAACCGTTTCCGGCACTGAATTCTTTTTTTCGCGATCGCTCCACTGAATCTCGCCAAACTGAACAACTCCGCCAATTCATGATTCAAAACAAATCCGATCGGCAAGTCGTCGTCATGGTCACGCACCAAGTCAATATCACCGCAATTACGGGAGGTGTTCCCGCTCAAGGCGATGCGATCGTGCTACAACTCGACGCACAAAATCGGTTTAAAGCGATCGGCACGCTCAACCCCAACTGATCCCCGATATACTTGCAGATGGCGTTTTGGCTTGAAGATTATGAAAGTCGCGGTGACAGGGGCAACCGGATTTGTGGGTTCACGGTTGGTTGAAAAATTATTGGCAGAAGGGCATTCCGTTGTTGCATTCACGCGCAGTTCTGCATCCAAGCTTCCTCAATCTCCAAACTTAGAAATCGTGACTTACAACCCGAAAGAATCGGGAGACTGGCAGACGAAAATTTCTGGCTGTGATGGTGTGGTGAATTTGGCAGGAGAACCGATCGCTGAAAATCGCTGGACTCCAGAAGTGAAAAAATCGCTTTTAGAAAGTCGAACATTGACCACTCAAAATGTGGTGAGCGCCATTTCGCAAGCTGACCCGAAACCGTCTGTGTTGGTGAATGCTTCCGCGATCGGCTTTTATGGCACGAGTGAAACCGCAGAATTCGACGAATCGAGCGCATCGGGACAAGATTTCTTAGCCGAAGTCTGTCGAGCTTGGGAAGCAGAAGCCAATAAGGTAAAAGATTCTGGAACTCGACTCGTGATTTTGCGAATCGGCATCGTCTTAGAAAACGGCGGCGCACTCGGTAAAATGCTGACCCCGTTTCGGGTGTTCGCCGGAGGTCCGATCGGGTCTGGAAAGCAATGGTTTTCCTGGATTCACCGCGAAGATTTAGTCAATTTAATTCTCAAAGCCTTGATCGATTCGAGCATGGAAGGCACCTATAACGCCACCGCTCCAAACCCAGTCAAAATGGCAGATTTGACGAATACTTTGGGCGAAGTGATGAATCGTCCGTCTTGGTTGCCTGTTCCCGCATTTGCGTTAGAAGCACTGCTTGGAGATGGCGCGATCGTCGTACTCGAAGGGCAAAAAGTTTTGCCACAACGCACCGTTTCAACCGGCTTCGAGTACGAATATCCGAGCGTGAAGCAAGCGCTGACGGCGATCCTGAAATAATCCGGGCAAAACCCTAGATTTCACAAGGATTTCAGCCCCGAACGCATTCTTAATTTTGTGCTAAAATTAACCAATATGAGCCGAAGCAGGTATACTTTCTAGGCATCTTTTTTCGCTCATATTTGTTTGCTTTGTTGGTAGTACAAAAGTATTTCGGAGTCTTCTATGACCTTCTCCCAGGAACCGCCCCAAGATCGGATTATTCCCACCGATTTACGCAACGAAATGCAGCGGTCTTACCTGGAATACGCGATGAGCGTCATCGTAGGAAGAGCGCTACCGGACGCACGGGATGGGCTGAAACCAGTGCATCGTCGTATTCTCTATGCTATGCACGAACTCGGACTGACACACGATCGCCCCTTTAGAAAGTGCGCTCGTGTCGTCGGGGAAGTCCTCGGTAAATATCACCCGCACGGAGACACCGCCGTTTACGATGCACTCGTGCGGATGGCGCAGGACTTTTCGATGCGATCGCCCTTGATCGACGGTCACGGGAATTTCGGCTCGGTCGATAACGATCCACCCGCCGCGATGCGATACACCGAATGTCGCTTAACTTCGCTCACCGCCTTTTCACTGCTGCAAGACATTGAATCGGAAACGGTCGATTTTGCCGATAACTTCGATGGTTCAGTTCAAGAGCCAACCGTTTTACCGTCCCGTATTCCGCAACTGCTCTTAAACGGATCTTCTGGGATTGCGGTCGGAATGGCAACGAATATTCCACCGCACAACTTAGGTGAATTAATTGATGGGTTAGTTGCACTTATTCAAAATCCAGATCTGACCGATTTGGATTTGATGCAGTACATTCCAGGTCCTGACTTCCCCACAGGCGCACAAATCCTGGGACGCACAGGAATTCGAGAAGCTTACACCACTGGACGCGGTTCGATCACAATGCGGGGTGTCGCCTCGATCGAGACAATTGAACAACGCGGCAGACAGGACAAAGACGCGATCATCATTACTGCGCTACCGTATCAAACGAACAAAGCAGCTTTGATCGAGCGGATTGCGGAATTAGTCAACGATCGTAAGATCGATGGCATTTCTGATGTGCGCGATGAAAGCGATCGTGATGGAATGCGAGTCGTGATCGAACTACGACGCGATGCTTATCCGCGTGTGGTGCTGAACAATCTTTATAAGCAAACCCCGATTCAGGCAAACTTCGGCGCGAATATGTTGGCGCTGGTGAATGGTGAACCGCAGTTGCTGACTCTGAAGCAGTTCCTGAGCGTGTTTCTAGATTTCCGAGTCGAAGCGATTACGCGCCGAACACAGTTCCAATTACGAAAAGCAGAAGCCCGCGATCATCTTCTTCAAGGTTTGCTGATTGCATTAGCAAATCTCGATCGCATTATTGCGCTGATTCGTCACGCTGCTGATACTGCAACCGCAAAACAACAATTAATCGAAACTTACTCATTATCAGAAGAGCAAGCAGACGCGATTCTTCAAATGCAGCTTCGCCGTCTAACAGCATTAGAAGCTGAAAAGATCGAGCAAGAACACCAAGATTTGCAGGCTCAGATTCAGGACTTGATGGATATTTTGGCGAGACGCGATCGCATTCTCGACATCATCATCCAAGAAGTCACGCAGCTTAAAGCCACTCACGCAACTCCTCGCCGCACCGTCATCGAGCAATCCGAAGACGAGCTTGGTGATATCGATCTAATCGCGAACGAGAAATCGATCGTGCTTGTCACCGAGCAAGGCTACATCAAACGGATGCCGATCAGTACCTTTGAAGCTCAGAACCGCGCAACTCGTGGTAAATCTGGAGCGCGGATGAAAGAAGACGATGCTGTGGAACACTTCATTAGCTGTTGTGACCATGACAGCGTATTGTTCTTTAGCGATCGAGGTGTTGTCTACGCGCTGAAAGCTTACCAAATCCCACTCGGATCTCGAACTTCTCGTGGAACTCCGATCGTTCAACTTCTGACTGTTCCCCACGGAGAAAAGATTACTTCGGTCGTCTCAGTCAGCGAATTCTCAGATGATGAGTACTTAGTGATGTTAACCAACAAAGGCTACATCAAGAAAACCGCGCTCTCAGCCTTCAGCAACATTCGCACCAATGGATTGATTGCTATCTCGCTTGAAGAAGGCGATCAACTGCGATGGGTTAGACTATCGCGAGTCGATGACAGTATCATCATCGGATCAAGTCTAGGTCGATCGATTCACTTCCGCGTCAATCATGAGCAACTCCGTCCGCTGGGTCGTGCCACTCGTGGTGTAAGAGCAATGTCCCTACGAGAAGGTGATAGGTTAGTCGGCATGGCAATTCTACCTGGTCAAATTGTGGCTGATGTCGCACAAGCGCAAGCGGAAGAACCTGTCGGTGACGAAGATGAAAGCGTTGTCGATGAAAACGCTGAATTGCCACCTCAATCGGGACCTTGGGCTTTAGTTGTCACGACTGGAGGCTACGGTAAGCGAGTTCCCGTTAAACAATTCCGACTGCAAAACCGAGCAGGAATGGGAATTGTGGTCACGAAATTCCGCAAACCAGGCGATACGTTGTCCTCGCTGCATATCGTGAATGAAGGCGATGAAATGATGCTAATTACCAATCGCGGTATCATCATTCGACAATCAGTAGATGCAATTTCGTCTCAGTCACGAGCTGCAACTGGAGTAAGAGTGCAGCGATTAGATGAAGAGGATGCGATCGCGGCGGTTGCGCTTGTTCCTCCAACTGCTGAGGAAGCTGGAATCGTCGATCTCGAAGACGAAGCAGAATAACGACCAGGCGGGAGCAATCCCGCTTTTTTAATCGAGTGGACTTTTCACTCCTCGCCCACCTTTGTTGAGGACGTGAGTATAGATCATCGTCGTCTTCACATCCTTGTGTCCTAACAGTTCTTGCACTGTGCGGATATCGTATCCCGCCTCAATTAAATGGGTTGCAAAGCAATGTCGAAAGGTATGACACCCAACTCGTTTGGCAATTCCTGTTGTTCGCACTGATTGCTTCACTGATTTTTGCAGGACACTTTCGTGCAGATGATGACGACGAGTAATGTTGCTTCGTGGATCTTTGGAAATGCGATCGGATGAGACGTTTTGCAAAACTGACTGAGTTTCCGCTTTAGTTAATACAGCGGGTAAAGTTCGGCATCGTTTTGCACGAACGGCATCAATATCAAGTTCTAAGTCTTGTTTAAGCACTTCGCGATAGAGGAATACGATCGCGTTCAGCGCCTGATTCTGGGTAGAAGCGGAGACGTTTTCGTGAACGGCGAGATGGGTAAGAAAAGTTTCAAGTTCTTCGCCTCCCATGTCTTGCGGATGACGCTTGTTGTGAAACAGAATATAGCGGCGGTTCCAGTTCACATAAGTCTGTTCTGTGCTGTAAGAGTAGTGCTTGAGGCGAATGGTGTCATGGAGTCGATCGAGCAGTTTTCTAGGTTTTGCTTCCATGCCTTGAATAGTAAATCTGTATTAAAACCATAAAAGACATTTCTATGCTGAATTGGAAAATATGCTGAAATTCTCCGTATATTCATCTACATGAGCGTAATATGTGGAAATCTTTCTGCATAGCATTCTAAAGCGGTGTGATATGCCGAAACTTTTCCGCATAGTCAGCCGAATCAGGGTGATATACGGAAAGTTTCCGTGTAATAAGAGTTATGCCGACGATGATAATCGTGAGTAGACGGTCGATGTGTGACAGCTACGTTAATGAGTCTCTTTAAACGATATGAATATGGAAACGGAAGCTTCTCCAAAATCTCTTGTTACTGATTGGGCAAAAAAGCATTGGCAGTTACTCGCTGCCTTCACTGCTGGCGCTTTTCTTGGCGCTATTGCTGTGCAGCAAGGATATGAAGGTTTTCGGTTTGGGGGAGCAGAATATGTTCTCATCAAGAAAGCATCCATCCCAAAGTCTCTGTCGATCCAGGGCAAGTGGTTTTATGAAACAAAAACTAGCGGTATACCACTTCAGTTTGATAAATTGAACTGCATGTCGATTTTGGGTACAGCAGATATTTCTCAGGCAGCAGCCTCGAACGAATTTAGTATAAATAATGCCACGCGGCGAGGATGTATCGATCCTGAGTCCCAAGTAATAAAAACAAATGTTGGTTGGCGTAGTATTAATGCCGCAGTTCTTCCAGATAGCAGGAAAATTATGGTCTCCTTGAACACTGCTGACCCGAACCCTCGCATTGCATATATTGAAGGTGCAATTCCAGCGACTATTAGCGGAGATTCTCCCCCTCAATTCGATGGGACTATCTATTATCTCAATACTCAGAATCAGAGGTACGGTAGTACAACAATTACCTTCTGCAAAGAGGGAAGCGAGTGTGCTCAAGATATTGCCCGCAAACTCAAGTAAAAATAAATGGATCGCCCTTTCTCTGTCATAAACGATAGTCATAGTGACTCTACACCAACTTGAATAGACGGCATAACAATCCTTATTCTGTTCCTGAGATCGCTCCGCAACAATCATTCACCAAAGTTTAAATCTGCTCAAGACTAAATCAGCATCATAAGGCGTACAATCCTACTATTTCTATGTACGCCGATGCCTGCCGATTCCTGGCTGAACATTTCTCCGCTGACTTCGCGAGTTGGCTAATGGGAACACCTGTCACGATGACAGAACTTCAACCCTCGGAACTTTCCCTTGATCCGATTCGCGCTGATGCCCTGATTTTTCTCGAATCAGACGAAGCCATCCTGCATATTGAGTTTCAGACGCTTCCGAAAGACAACATTCCGTTTCGCGTGACGGATTATCGGTTGCGAGGATACCGAAGAGATTCGACGAAGCCGATGCACCAAGTGGTCATTTATCTGAAGCAGACGGCATCTCCTTTAGTTTATGGGACTAGCTTTACGATGGAACGGACTCGCCATGAGTTTGACGTGATGCGCTTGTGGGAGCAACCTGCCTCGCTCTTTCTGCAATATCCTGGGCTGATTCCGTTTGCGGTTTTAGGTCAAAGTGCAGATGCCGAGGAAACGTTACGACAAGCGGCTCAGAGAGTAGATCAGATTGCAGACCCCGCAACGCAAGCGAACTTGATGGCAGCATCAGGGATTCTTGCGGGGCTAAAATTGGAAGAGGAAATCATTTATCGTGTCTTACGGAGGGACATTATGCAGGAGTCTACTGTTTATCAGTCGATTTGGAGAGACGCACAAAAGGAAGATAAGCGGGAGATTGCACTCAATCTTCTGCAAGAAGGTGTATCTGTTGAAATCGTTGTTCGCTGTACCGGGTTATCCGTCGAAGAAATCCAACAACTTCATCAACAACTCAACAGCTCCGCACAAAGTTGAAGTTGATCGATGTACGAAGAGTTGATCGTAAAAAGCGGCATAACAACCCGATTGGAGCGGACAGTTGAGAGCCTTTTCGTCTATCGTTGTGGTCGATCTGCTGCCGCTCAACCGGAACGTTATGCTGCCTTCATTTGCTTTTCACTTTAGCCAAATCGTCCCTCAACATAATCGCGAGTTCGAGAATTTGCTGCGCCGCTGAAAATCTTTTGAGTATCATCGATTTCGATCAGTTGACCGATACGGCTCTCGTCGGTGCTAAAAAAGGCAGTACGATCGCTAATTCGTGCCGCCTGCTGCATATTGTGAGTGACAATGACGATCGTAAATTCTTGACGCAATGAATTGATCAATTCCTCGATCTTCATTGTGGCGATCGGATCAAGTGCCGAACAGGGTTCATCCATTAGCAGAACTCTTGGTTTTACAGCCAATGCACGAGCAATACACAATCGTTGCTGTTGTCCACCGGATAGGCTCAACGCGGATTTTTTTAGATTGTCTTTGACCTCATTCCACAGAGCGGCATCGGCAAGCGCTTTTTCGACGATTTCATCGAGTAGGGATCGAGATACCCGACTAAAGACCCGAACCCCGTAAGCAACATTATCGTAAATGCTCATCGGAAAGGGATTTGGTTTCTGAAACACCATGCCAATCTGTCGCCGCAATCGGTTGAGATTCACACGGGGACTGTAGATATCTTGACCAAAGAATTGCACTTGTCCCTTGACGCGCATATCGCTTTCGAGTTCACCAATACGATTGAGGGCTTTGATAAACGTCGATTTACCACAGCCTGAAGGACCAATGATTGCTGTGACTTGTCCAGGGTAGATTTCCATTGAAACTGAGGACAATGCTTTACGATCGCCATAAAACACATCCACAGCTTGAGCAGACAAAGCGAGTTCAGACTGAGAAATAGAATGCAACATAGGTCAGCGTTTCCGGGTAATCAGGCGAGAGAGTAAATTGGTGATTGTGACAAGACCGAGCAAGACGAGTGAAGCTGTCCAAGCCATCTGGGTTTGCTCTGGAAAGGCAGAACTCGAATAGTTGTAAATCATCACAGACAGCGAAGGAGTGGGGTTTAGAATCTGCTCGACCCAACTCTGACTGAACAATGCGGTGAAGATCAGAGGAGCCGTTTCACCAGATGCTCGTGCGATCGCTAACAACACACCCGTTGTAATACTTGGCAGTGCTGCCTTTAAAACAATCTTGAACACGGTTTGCATTGAATTAGCTCCGAGTGCGGCAGATGCTAATCGCTGATGATTCGGAACTAGTTTCAAAGCTTCTTCGGTAGAGAGAACGACGATCGGTAACATAATCACAGCGAGTGCAAAACTACCTGCTAACGCTGAAAAGCCCCGATATCCAAGAATAGTGGAAAGTACAATCACAGCATATGCGAACACACCCACCACGATCGAGGGAACTGCACTAAGGATTGACAACACAAAGCGCACTGTTTGAGCGATCGCGCCCGATTTACCAATTTCGGATAGATAAACTGCGATCGCAATTCCAAACGGAATGCTAAAGAGGGCTGCGATGCTCACCATTAACACCGTTCCTTGAATGGCGTTCGCAAATCCACCCACTACACTGGTATCGCCCGCAGGAGCAGGTAGATTCGTGAAGACTTCCCACTTCAGATTCGGTAAGCCTTGGCGGAGAATTTCAAATAGCACCGAGAGTAATGGCAGGAGTGCAAGTCCGGTGAAAATCACTGCGATCGCGCTCATGAAAGAGCTGAAAATTCGTCGATCGAGTGACAGTGGCTTTGTGAGTTGCTGTTCTAAAGTCATTGTTTCAGTCCGAATTTTTTAACGATCGAGTTTGCAATCATATTAATAATCAACGTCAACGCAAATAGAATTAATGCCAGATACATCAATGCTCCAATGTGCAGTTCGTCTAACGCTTCGGGAAATTGATTTGCGAGAATTGACGGAATCGTATTGCCGGGATCAAGTAACGATAAGCTGATTTGATCAGAGTTACCAATGACCATCGTTACTGCCATCGTTTCACCTAATGCCCGTCCCAATGCCAACATGATTGCACCAATGATTCCGGATAAACTCGCTGGGATTAATACAGTTGTGATCATTTCCCAACGAGTTGCACCCAAGGAAAGTGATGCAGTTCGTAGATCTTGGGGAATCGCTAACATGACATCTCGGCTGATTGCTGCGATCGTTGGCAAAATCATCACAGCAAGAATCGTTCCAGCCACGAGTAAACTGGGTCCAAAGGTTTCAGTTCCGAATAACGGAATCCAACTTAATTGTTGATGTAATGCGGATTGAATCGGTTTCATAAATGGGATCAAAACAAAGATTCCCCAGAAGCCAATGATTACGCTAGGAATCGATGCGATGAGTTCAATCAAAAATCCTAATATCGATCGTAACCATCCCGGCAGAAATTTCTCGCTCGTGACGATTGCAACTATGACCCCGATCGGAACTGCGAATAAAAGCGCGATCGCAGAAGTAACGATCGTGCCATATAAATATGTTTTTGCTCCGAACTGAAGCTGATTCACATCCCATTCTTGCCGTGTGACAAATCCTAAGCCAAACGTTTTGATTGCGGGTAAGGCAGCGTTGAAAATGATCCAACCCATCCAAAGCAGAATTGCGATCGCGCTCAATGCCAAAATTCGCAATCCCCATGCAAAACCAAACTCGACCCAAGCCGTATTACCGCCTTCGATCGAGTCTAAAGTTGGTTTAGATTCAGATGGAATTGATGTCATAGTCTATTTTCCCAAATGAAAGAAAAGGGACACTTTTAGAATGAGTGTCCCCACTAGAGGTGTGAGATTTAGAAAGTGAACGTTGTCCGCAATGTGCCAACATAAATGGCATTATTTGCAGAATTGCCTTCTGGATTAAAAATCACGAATGCACCAGGTGTGATCGAGATGTTGTCACTGAGCCGATAACGGTAGAAGACTTCCAAATGATAGGAAGAACTCCGATCTTCACGTCGTGCAGACACCGCTGTTGGAGTCGCCAAACCAAAATCGCTGCTCGTAACTTTTGGTGGCATTCCAAAGATGATTCCGCCTAAGCTACCTTCGCTGAACAGATCCGGGAAAGCAAGACCTACCGCCCAATTGAAAATCGTCGCTCGATCGCCTTCTCGAACGGTTCTCGTCGCGGCAGTTGCGCCAACAGTTCGTCTTGCTTGAGCATCCGTCAATCCTGCCCAACCTGCTAAAGCGAGTCCAGGACTCAGGCGAATGTTTGCTTGCACCCCGTACTGATTCGTACTGGTCGGCACGTTGCCAGCAGAGTTGATCGTTTGGTTACTGTTGAAGGGATTGTTCGCGAACGCACTACCCGTACTGCCAGTGACACCAGAGCCTGTATTGAAGTAACCATTCGCATAGGTAAAACCAATTCCTAAATTTGGAGTCGGTTGATAGACTAATTGCGCGATCGCAGCATAGCTTCCTGAGAACAATCCGCGATCGAGGCTCGGATCTTGAGCGTCTCCGGTCGGCACTAAGTAACCCAGCGACAGAGTAAACCGATTCCCAACGGTGAATTCTCGCCCTAAGCGATGATTCACAATGATCCCTGTTCCACTGCTAGAACGATAGATGGGATTGAACCGTCCAAATCGAGAAATAGACCCGCTTCCACTCGATTCAAACGGGCTAAGTGTCGGGATCGAATCATTGAACTCTAGACCGTCGTTTGTTCCGGTTCCCAGGAAGACCGTTGTTTGGTCGCCCAATGGAAAGCGATATTCTAAGCGCCGAAGTTCGATCGTATTGTTGTTCGTTCCGTCATAGCCCAAGCGAGTCATGTTCGTGCCCGTGATGCCCGCCGCACCTGTACCGCTAAACGCAGTAATGTTTCTCGCTTGCAGTTGAGTTCTTAAGCGATCGCGTCCACTAAAACTGGTGTCAAACGCAATTCTTACCCGATTGGAAAAGGTAGTATTCTCGCGAACATCCCGATCGCTGTTCGTGGCTGATCCAGTAATGGCAGTGTTTCGGGCTGCGGTTCGTGCGGCGGGAGTCGCCGCGGCATCAATGACACGCTGTTGGTCTGAAGTGACGGCTCGATCGGCACCAAAAGCCTGACTTGCTGAGAAGATGACTTCTCCCGTTAGTTTGCTCGTGGTGGAGAACTGTTGTCTTTCCAGCGTTGTGGTTCGAGCTTCTAAGCTATCGACCTGTCCGCGAACAGTGGCTAACTCGGCAGCAAACTCTTCTTGCAACTTTTGCAGTGCTGCTAAGTCTTCTTTTTTAACTAAATCAGCGGTCGAAGCGGCGATCAGTTCATTCACTCGATCGAGACAAGCATTTAATCCCGCTGCAAACTCGAACCGCGTTAAAGCACGATTGCCGCGATAGGTTCGGTCTGGATATCCTGCAATACAGCCATAGCGTTCTACTAAAGATTGCAAGGCTTGGAATGCCCAATCGGTAGGGCGCACATCAGACAGTTGAGAAACTGAAGTGACCTGACCTTTAAGGGTTGCAGGCTTTGAGAGTTCATCGATCGAAGTAGTGCGTTCTTGAGCCGATGCGGAAAGTGCGATCGACCCAGCTAGCACCGGGGCTAACACAAGGGAATGCCAAAGGCGGTACATGAAAAAATCCTCACATCACAATTGAAATAGGCTTGCGCTACTCTGAGTTGAGTTCGCTTCGTTTTGGTTGGCTAATGCCCCCTAAACCCCCCATTTCTGGGGAACTTTGAATCGAATTCATTCTCTGAACTGGAGTAATCTGCTCTACTCTTAGTCCCCCACTCGTGGGGGATTTAGGGGGCGAAAGATTTCGGCAATGACCGATCAATCTGTTCTCAACAATCGAAGTTCGATCGCGTTACGTCTAAGGCTTGACTTCAGCTCTCACCTGATCCAGAGCGCGTCTTGCGATAGGTTCAGGAATCCGAGTAAAGTCCAAACTCGCGTTCAAGTTCTGCCCTTCAGTCAGCACATACTCAATCCATTTCTTCATCGCTTCCGACTTCTGAGGACTGTCATACTGCTTGAACACCATCATCCAAGTCAATCCCGTAATCGGGTATCCATCGGCTGGATTGCCTTCAAATACTCGGAAATTCGGTGGGAAATTCACCGTTGAAAGGGCTTTATTGGTATTGTCGATCGAAGGAGTCAAAAATTCACCCTTCTGATTCTGAACCGCTGCAACCGTAAGATTGTTCTTCTTCGCAAACGAGTACTCCACATAACCGATCGTTCCTGGAGTCTTCTGCACCAATGCAGCAACACCCGGATTGCCTCGACCTCTGAGCGGGTTCGTCGTCCATTTCGGAGCCGTTCCGACACCCACACGACCCTTAAAGTAAGGACTTACAGCACTGAGATGATTGGTGAAAATAAACGTTGTACCACTACCATCTGCGCGGACAACCGTTTTAATATCTGAATTCGGTAGATTCACACCGCTGTTATCTTTTGCAATCTTCGGATCATTCCACTTCGTAATCCGACCTGCAAAAATTTCTGGTAACACTTCCCGCGAAAGCTTCAGGTTGTTCACTCCCGGAAGGTTATAAACCGGAGTTACAGCGCCCCCTGCGGTTGGCACTAGAATAATTCCGCGATTGACTTTTGCCATGTCCTCGTCGGTCATTGCCGCATCACTTCCACCAAAATCAACCACACCCGCGATCACTTGGCGAATTCCGCCACCGCTACCGATCCCTTGATAGTTCACGTTGATATTGGGTTCTTTTTTCTTAAATTCTGAGATGTAGCGCTCATACAACAATGCTGGGAAAGTCGCGCCTGCACCGTTCAACGTCGTAGACTGCGCGATCGCAGATAGAACCGGAGTCAGTGCGATCGCAGCCGCAACAAACAGAGCAATTCCACCACGGCGGAGCGCTTTTCTGGAGAGTATCATGATGTCCTCGTTCTTTATGCGATCTAGTGTCGATTTAGGTAACAATGACAACACTACAACCCAATCAGTTAAGCAAAAGCAAACAGAAAACTAACAGTAGATTAAATCTAGTTAAAACTTTGGTTAACAGGAAGGTGATACTCAGCACAACAACGTATCTATATCAGTAATACGCTAGAAAACTTAGATAAATGATCTATAAATGGACAGATATTGAGACGATCGCGATACAATTTTTGCATTGACTTTAGAAATGAAGCTTTGATCAAGATCAGTACTGCTTCAAATTCAGCACAACAGACAGATTGATCAAAGCTTGAACGATTGATGTGGCAAACTCGCATCTGTGCTGTGAAAAGAATTCCGCAATCGATTCCTTGCCCGTTCTGTTCTCAGTCCATGCACTCTTTGACCTTATGACTAAGACTCTTTCCTTACCTACCTTTCCTCAAGTTCCTGCCGCAGCGCGATCGATGGTTCGACCCATGTTATTCGCAGCGCTCGGACTGCACGCACTCTTACTGTTCACGCCCTTTCCAAAAGAACAAGAAAAGCCACCGGAAAATAAAGAAGCTCCGGTGAAAATCACTCAGTTACCGACGACCAAATCTAGCGCGAGACAAACTCCGAAAGTCGCGATCGCAAAACCAAAACCCGCCCTACCAAGAATCAATCGCCCGAACCCAAATCCGATCGTGCAAAAATCGATCGAGTCTCCGACACCTCAAGAAGCCAATCCACCAGAATCAGCAACTTCTCCACAATCCCAAGCTCAGCCCTCAAGAAATACAGGAACCGCGACCGCTGCCGATTTTCCTCACTACAGTCCTTCTACCCCGAACTGTTTCAATGTTGGACTTGGTGAAAATTGCCGCGTTGCTACTGCGAATCTGAATACAGTTGCAGCATTCTACCTTTCTGCACCAAAAGCAAAAGGCTTTGCCCTAACACCAGACGAAGAGACGGCTGATAAAAAGATTTACACCGTGACTACGCCAGACAAGAAAACACTGTTCTTACACTTGTTCAAAGATGAACCGACAACAGTGATTTTGCTCAGTGATAGTAAGGTTTCGGACTTAGCAGCACTCAAAGGTTCTGTAAACATTCCCGCAGATTACTACAATCTACTGACTGATCTAGCTCCTCAAGTCGATCGCTCTGACAATCCTCAAACCAATGCCCAACCCGAACAATTTCCGAAACCAGAAATGTTCTTTAATGTCGTGAGCGCGGCAGAGTTACAAACTGGAGCTATTCCAGAAATGCGTCCGGGAATTGATGGCAGTCCAACCTTGATTACAGGTCAAACGCCGGATGTCTTCTTTCAAACAATCTCTACAGCGGGTCTGTCTGGAAGCTTCCAAGTGACTCCGAAAGGTCAGTATGGCGGTGGCAACCTCTATCAGTTGAAGAAAGAAACCACCACGTTTTACATGAACTTAGTTCCGACTAAGGACAGAACAGGCACGATCGTAGTAACTTGGCTTAGAAATCCAGGAAGTTAAGAAATCAAACATTGATTGTGGTGCAGGCAAGATGTCTGCACCACTTTTTTTGATTGTTCTGAGTTTATTCGATCGCTAACGAAACGCGGTCGCCCCCCACATCTCGCAACACGCCCAGCGTTTTTACAACCCGCTCATACGGCAAAGATTTATCAGCTTTTAGAATGATGGTTCCTTTCGGATTCTTCTGAAAATACGAAACCACTTGCTCACCCATTTGCGCTTCTGTGACTGCACCCTGATTGATTTCGACTTGTCCCGTTTTCGTCACCCCAATCACTAAAGGATCAACAGGCGTTTCCGTACTGCTTCCCTTATCTGCACTGGGTAAATTTGCATCGACCGATTGAAAATTCGTCAGTGTCATCGACACGATGATAAAAAACGTCAGAATCGTCATAATCACGTCCATCATCGGCACGAGATTAATTTCGGGCATTTGCGATCCTTTTTGCTGATTCTTGAATTTCATAGAGTTCTTAAACAGGGACTTCAGCCGATTCTGGGTCTTGCGATCGAGCCGATTCGATTCGCGCTAGTTCGCTTGTTGCAGGTTCGTACCAATATTGACGATAAATCAATTCCAACTCGCTGCCAATCTTAGAGAAATAATCCATCTGTTTGGCTTGGAGGGTGACGGAGACGCGGAAGATACAGAGCGCGATGATTGCTACGACCATGCCGCCTGCTGTTGTGGTGAGTGCTTCCCCGATCCCGGCAGCGGCTTTCGTGGTCGCTTCCGCAGATGCTGCACCCCCTCCGACATTCAGGTTTGAGAAAGTGACCATCAAACCTGTCACTGTTCCCAATAATCCAAGTAGAGGCGCGATCGCAATCACACTTTCAAGCAGTTTATCGCCCTTCCGCATTTTGACAAACTCTTCATCGCCAGCGGTTTCGAGCGCTAAGCGAAACGTTTCGGGAGTCGGATGGTTTAGCTTTAATGGGGCGAGAAGAAATCGCCCGATCGGAGATTTTGCGCGTTCTGCGATCACTCGAGCATCGACCAGACTATATTTCGCCGCTTCCAAAACGTCGTGGGATAGTTTCGCTTCAGTTCTGAGCAATGGAATCCAAAAGGTCGATCGTTCAAAGGCACAGGCAAACGTCGCCACTGATAAACCGACGAGCGGAATCATGAGCGGTCCGCCTTTTGCAATCACTTCGTAGAGGTTAGACATACTGAATCGATCGAGGTGTGAACTGTCAAGCGTGAACGATGTCATTGATCAGACAGAATCAATACACCGTAGACCAGTGATCAGCATATCGGAAACGGGAATGCGATCGGGTTAAGGCAACGTAATGAACAATGGAACTTCTCGTTAAGACAACAAAAACATCGCTGCGAACTTGCAACGGTGCAGATTGAGAGATTAAGAATCAGCCAATTTCCTGTTGAAAAACTCGAAGTGCTTCACTCAGATTCGTTTCTCCGATTAGAATGCAGCGTCGTAACAGATCAAGATCAAGATCTCTAAGGGCTTCGAGTTGGCTTTGATTCACTTCCCCATATCCATCAGTGCCCAAATGGTAAAGCTTCAAAACCCCGTCTTGCCAAATCCATACTTCAGATACGCCAAGCGCTTGATACCGTTTGAGTTTGCTTGTTCCGCCACTGGTGAAGACAACTTCGATTGAGAGATCTGGAATTAGCTTAATGGAATCGAGGCAATAAGATTGGTCGGCTTGTGCAGATGCAGTTCCTTCCTGCTCTTGTGTCATCGCGCCCGTCGGCTGAAAGAAGATTCCTTGCCGAATCAGGTAAGTTGTCACTAAGTAGCCGATAACGTGTCCAAAGATTTCGTGTTCGCGTCCAGGCATGAGAAGCTCGATCGTTCCCTCAAAATAAAATAGACGCACCCCGCGTGAGTCTTCAAATCCTTTCTGAATCGATTTGAATTGCTCCCAGGTTCCAGGCACGACAATGTGCTGGTCTTGCGAAGTCACTTTTAGCGGGGTTTGCGTCATGGCTAGAACTGCTCGTCACTACCGAGGGTGGGAATCGAAGCACCATCTAAGAAGAGATTTTTAGCGCTGTCGCTTTGGTACACACAATCGATCGATAATTTATCTTTGTTGTTCAGATCGCCAACGTAGCCGAAGGTGTTCATCCGATTACGGCAATCGCGGGTTTGCTCACCCGACAAGAGTTTGCGCTGTTCGAGAATCGACCAGTTTGCGCGTCTCAAGATACAAGCAGGTTCCATTGCGGCTTGAGCGACAAAGACCTTGAAGGGAACCAGCGTCACATAAAGGCGGGTACTGACTGCCATCGCGCTTGCACCGTTCTGGATACAGATATCCGGGTTCGGGGCTTTTTGGTCGAGTTGCAGGTTCGTGACTAAGCTGGTTGAATTTGTGGGAGTGGCGGCGCTAAAGGCGATGCCGACCCCGATTCCTAAAACGAAAATAGCTGCGATAATCCCGATCGCAGTGGCGTTAAACCAGGAGGGTGATTTGTTCACGGGTGGTTTTCCTCGATTCGGCTCATAATCATCATCGTAGCGACTGTAACGATCGTCGTTGTAGGAATTGTTTCGGGGTCTTCGCTTCATAGGAAATGAATTGAGAAGGATTGAGATTCTATTCTAGCGGTTCAAGCCTTGGCTTTCTCTGAGGAGTTCATAGTAGGCTTGGGCGGTGTCTTTCATGTATTGATATTCGGCTTTGACGCGCTCGTATTGGGCATCGAGTGGAACGTGCAAATCGATTAAAAGATCGGGATTAAAGTCGGCGATTCGGGTTCCGATTAACGTTTCTCGTACAATGCGGACATAGACTTGACCCAGTTCTTCGACTTTTTTAATCAGTTTTTCGGTTTCGTCGATCGCTCTTTCGTAAATATCTAACTGCGATGAATAGAAATCAGAAACGGCGACGAGTTCAGCAATTTTGTGGATTTTGACCGATTGATTTTCGAGCGCAATCGTATCTTGTTCAAGCTTTAAATGTTCTTTGATTACAGGCGCGAGTTCTGCCATGACGCGAATCTTATTTTGACGGTGAGTGCGCGAAAGAAAGGTGGGCTGGACATCTTTCAAGTCGTGCCATGAGTAAATGTATTCAACTTCGCCTTTGTCGGTAATTGTGGGAAAGACGACTTGAACGCGATCAGGACCGCGAAACCGATGCGGTACAGCAAAATTTCCTAGCGGCAAATTCGGGTAGCGGTCTTCGGCTCCCTGCACAATAACGACATCGCTATCGCGGATTGTCCGAATCCGGTAATTCTGGTACTGCAAATATAAGTATGCAATTAGACCCATAAATAGAAAAACCAGCAGCAAATTCACCGCAAGATCTCCACACTTTATTTGTTCATTGTGACGAATTTGAGGGCGATCCCGCTACTGGATGACGTGAAAGAGTACTACTTGATGCAAAAATAGTGGAAATTGTAACGGTTTGTGTCTTATGCGATCGACTCTTCAGCGCTCTCCACTTTCAACTTTATGGCAAGACAGCCTCACTGTGTTTTGGGGCGATTGGCTCGATTTGCGGGTGAGAGTCACGCAGATTGTCGCTTCGGGGTTGGTGTCACCGTTGATTTACATTCTGGCGTTTGGATTGGGATTAGGCAGTTCGCTCGATACAGTGACGAAACCGAGCGCAGGAGAGAATTATCTGCAATTTATTCTGCCGGGAATGGTGGCGCTGTCTTCGATGGTGATTAGTTTCGGGGGCACGACGTTTTCGATTTGTGGCGATCGCTTATTCACTAAAACGTTTGAAGAAATTCTACTGGTTCCGGTTCATCCGCTCGCTGTTCACCTTGGCAAAATGATGGCGGGAATTATTCGCGGACTGCTAACGGCTGCATCAGTGATTCTAGTCGCAATCATTTTTACAGGTAAAGTATGGAGTTTTCTAAATCCATTATTCTTATTGGTTCTGATTTTAAATTGTGCTGTGTTTGCGGGTTTAGGTGTAATCATTGGCTTGAATGTGAAATCTTTAGAAGGCGTTGGGATTTATAATAACTTTGTGATCGTTCCGATGTCGTTTTTGGGTGGGACTTTCTTCGATGCGGCAACTTTGCCACCTGTGTTGAAAGCATTTGTATATTTATTGCCGTTGACGTATACGAGTCTGGGTTTGAGAGCGGCAGCGTATTTATCGATCGAACAATTTCCCTGGTTTGTGATTCCGGTCTTATTGGTAATGGCGATCGCGCTTTCGGCAGTGGGCGCATATCAGTTTTCACACCTGCAAGATTGAACTTCTGTATCGTTGTATTTCGCTCTATTACTTTCGATTTTCAATCTAGTGCAAACGCTCTCTGAATCTGAAGAAAAGATTAAACTCAGCATAGATTGGAAGGGCAAGCGATGGAAGTTCAAGAGCTACTACAACGATACGAATGGGGCGATCGAGATTTTTCTGGAGTGGATCTCAGTAATGCCAATCTGAGTCATCTAACGCTCGTGGATATCAATCTCGAAAACGCAAATCTAACAGGCGCGAATTTGAGTCGATCGTTTTTGATGAAAGCGAATCTCAAAGGCGCATTTCTCAACTGGGTAAATTTTCAATTCGTAAAGCTGACTGAGGGAAATTTAGCTGATACCGATTTCACGAAAGCGCATTTGAACGGCGCGTTTTTGGTCAAGTCGGACTTTTCGCGATCGCGCCTGAGTGGAGCCGATTTAAGTCATGCAAATCTGCGCGGAGCCATCTTAGAAGGTGCAAATCTCTGTGGTGCGAAAATGCTCAATGTCAATCTGCGGAGTGCCAATCTTCAAGGTGCAAATCTTAATTGGGCAAATCTTCAAGGTGCAAGACTCAGTGGAGCATCACTGCAAAATGCGTTCCTCAGTGAAACGAATTTGTCTGAAGCGTTCTTAAACGGCGTTGATCTGCGAGGAATCGACTTATCAGGTATCAACTTGAGTGCAGCAAAACTAAGTGGTGCGAATTTGGAGGGTGCGGCGTTATCGTTCACAAATTTTCGTGAAGCACGACTGCAAGGAGCGAATCTCGCGAATGCAAATCTAACGGGTGCGAATTTAGAGGCGGCTTTTTTGCACAGTGCGAATCTGCAATCGACAAATCTGAGTCGGGCAAATTTAACGCGATCGAATCTCAGCAATGTCCGCGTTCTGGGTGCCAGACTTGATGACACTCAACTTTCTGAAGCGGTCTTTTCCGATATGACTCAGCGGTATTTGGTGTTAGCACAGAATAAATTGCATCAATTCCAGTTGCAATGACTTTAGGGAGCAGGCAAGATGCCCGCTCCACTGAATCAATTACAAGCCACTTGCAAAGTTCTTGAACAATGCAAGGTTTGTTAGCAAGAAGTAAGCTAATGCTGCACCACCAATGCCACCCACCAAAAAGCCAGCCGCGTACTCATTCCAACCATGTCCGGTTTTGAGTTCTGCGGGCGGATTCGGAGTCGTAATCGTGGTCATCGGAGCCGGAGGATTACTTGCGCCGTAGAGCGAGATTGAAAGCGTCGAGATGATGATTAGCCCGATCGTAGAGAGCAATCCTGCCAAGTTTGCCAAGTCTGTATCGCGTAATGGACCCAGTTTCGCAAACGGTCCGATAATCCAGTAGCCGTGAGCTAAGCCAACTTCTAGACCACGCCGCAACGGGGAAAGACCTTCCCGGTACGCTGGAAGTGCATTGATATAAGAACGCACCAGCGGAGACGCATTAATCGGCGTTGCAAGGTTGCCATTTTGAATATCGTAAGCGGGGAAAATTACCTCTTTATTGCGCGGATCATCAGAGCGATCGGTCGCTTCAGGATGTCTAAGAATTTGCATAGATTAGATTGTCCTTTTCGCAAAGTATGGGGAGATTTTACGAGGGTGCGTTTTCACGCTTCATCACTCTGAAGACACAACTTTTTTTTTAGCCTTGATCGACTTTACTTTCGATCGCTTGTTGGATCGCCTCTGAAACATTGCTGAGAAAGTCGTAGCCAGTTTTTTGCTCTAACGCATCTACACTGATTCGATAGTCTCGCCAAGTTTTGTCTTTGATGCCATTGATATTCGGAACATCGATCGCAATCACCCGCGTTTTTCCGGTGACATCTGAAGCCGTTGAATTTGGCTTGTCCATTACAACGATTACTTTCCAGGTCGAAGCAGGAATCGAGATTTTTTGAGCACCGATCGTGCCTTTTTCGCCTGATCCGCCTGCCACGATGTAGAGTTCTTTTCCAGCGTTGACTAATCGGCGTGATTCGCTTTCTAGACCTTCCCACACGTCGCGATTGTTATCGGCGGTCTGCGGCACGATATTAGTCATCAAAAAGGTTGAAGAATTCGTTTGAGCATCTTTGGTGCGATCGGCAGAAGGGGTTAAATGACCGCGATCGTATCCACTGCCGTTGTAGTCGCTCGATTTGACTTGATACCAGCCTTTCGGCAAAGTTGTGTCAGGGCGAAAATCGTTAGAGCGGGGAACGGTTCCAAGCCAGCTTTTGTTGAGTTGCCAGCTTGACCAGTTCGGGATGTGTTTGCTGTTGTTGTATGAAATGACATAAGGACGGGCATTATCTGCAATCAGATAGTCATCTGCATTGGTAATATTCGAGGTGGCTTCGCTGGGAATGCCCATCGTGAGGTGAACATTTTTAGGAGGCAGCAGGGGTTGAGTGCCGATCGGAGTTTGTGGTCGATTCAGGAAGAGAATTAAGCCAACGATCGCAGCAGTGATGAGAGTTGCGATCGCAAATAGTTGCCAACGGGGTTTGAGCATATCGTCTATTTATCTTTTTGAGCTTATTATGCAGCGGATTTGGGGTTTCGTCGCGTTAAGATAGATTCTTAATCGGATGGCGAATCTATGTTACCGACTGATTTACTCATTCATCGCTTGAACGGGGAAGAGATTGTTCCGAAACGATTGCCGCTTGATGAGAAAATATTAGCGATCGCAGAAGAACTAATCACGCTATTTCAAGAAGCAAGACATGGCACGAAAGGCGAACTCAATCGACAACTGCAAGCGCTTGAAGGTGAAGAAACAGACTATCGACTTAAACGGGGTTTAGCGCATTTACTAAACGGTGCCTTTAGTACGTTTGAAACAGTGAGTCCGCTTGATCCAACGATGTTAAGAGAGCGAGTATTTGCGCTATCTGCACAGAAAATTCCGAGTGCGATCGAAACGCAAAATACGATCGATCAAGTTGCAGAGCAATTAAGCCAAGAATTAAATTCTGAAGTGTTTCCAGAACAAGTCAAAACTGGCTTGTATGCCGATTTACCAGAGAATCAGATTCTAATTGAATTTGAAGCGCCCACTCCTGAAGCATTGGTTCATCGCTACAATCTATCGCAAGTTCAAGGGGTGTTTTATCGTGCTAGTCACATGGTGATTAATGCTCACCGTAATGATCCAGGACAGTATAAATTATTGTTCCGGTATATGAAACTGTTTCAGTTGATGACTTACATCGAAGGAGATGCAGATCATGGATTTACTTTAACGATCGATGGTCCCACGAGTTTGTTTAAGCCTTCGACGCGCTATGGACTCGCGATCGCGAAATTACTTCCTGCTTTGCTGCATGTCACCCGATGGAGTTTAGCCGCAGAATTGCAGATTAACGATAGCTATTCTGGCAAGACGAGACAGGGGAGATTTGCGATCGATTCAGATTGTGGATTGATCAGCCATTATCCACCCGGAAAGACTTACGATAGTTTGTTAGAAGAAGGATTTGTCGATCGATGGAACAAAGCAAAAACCGAATGGCGATTAGAACGCGAAGTCGATTTAATTCCAATTCCAGGCAGTGTCATGATTCCAGATTTTCGGATTGTTCATCCTGATGGTAGAACCTTCTTAGTTGAGATTGTCGGGTATTGGCGACCGGAGTATTTGCGGAAGAAATTTTCTCAGGTTCGTCAATCGGGGAGAGATGATCTGATTCTGGCGGTGTCAGAGCGATTGAATTTAGAAAAAGCTGGAGTCAGGATTGCAGATACTCCAGCGCGAATTGTTTGGTTTAAGGATCAGTTGCTACCGAAAGCGGTTTTAGAAGTGTTGGAGCGGTGATAAGATGCGTCTTAAAGCAGATCTAGTGCGTGCTTTAAAACTTCTCGCTTCGTTCGCGCCCGCCCCGGAATAGAATTCGGGGCTAACAGTGCGAAGTCCTTTCAGGACTGAAGATGCTGAATTTGGCTTTTAGTCCCCTTCAGTGGACTTCGTTCAACTAGCCCCGAAATGGAATTCGGGGCGGGTGAACAACGCAGAGAAAAGGCTTTAAAGCGCGTCCTAGTGCAAACCCCTCATTTCTAGAACGATCGACGATCGATTAAATCTCACGTTGGATAAATCATCTGTTCCGGTCGCACGATTTGATCGAATTCTTCACCTGTTAAAAATCCCATTTCAATACAAGCCTGTCGCAATGTTGAATTCTCCTGATACGCCTTGTAAGCAACTTTTGCAGCTCGATCGTATCCAATCTTTGGATTCAGCGCTGTTACTAGCATCAACGAATTTTCGAGAAACTGATTGATACGATCGCGATTCGGCGCAATGCCCACCACCATGTGATCAGTAAACGAAGAGCAGGCATCGGAAAGAATACGAATCGAATGAATCAAATTGTGAATTAACACAGGCTTAAACACATTCAGTTCAAAGTTCCCCTGACTTGCAGCAATTGCGATCGCGCTATCATTTCCCATCACTTGCACACACACCATTGTCATCGCTTCACACTGTGTTGGATTGACTTTTCCCGGCATGATGGATGATCCAGGTTCGTTTGCAGGTAACACTAACTCACCTAATCCACAGCGCGGTCCTGACCCCATCCAACGTAAGTCATTCGCAATCTTCATCAATGCACAAGCCAGCGTTTTAATCGCTCCACTGGTAAACACGATCGCATCATGCGCGGCTAGTGCTGCAAACTTATTTGGCGCACTCACAAACGGCAACTCAGTGAGCCTAGAAATCTCAGTTGCCGATCGCTCTGCAAACTCTGGATGTGTGTTAATTCCAGTTCCAACCGCCGTTCCTCCGATCGCTAACTCATACAATCCGGGTAACGTGGCTTCGATGCGAACAATTGCTTGATCTAACTGTGCAACATAGCCCGAAAATTCCTGCCCTAATGTTAACGGCACAGCATCCATCAAATGAGTTCGCCCGATTTTGATGATTGCTTCAAACTCGTTCGACTTCTCCTGCAACGCATTCCGAAGCTTTCTCACCATCGGTAACAATCGCTGATGAATTGATTCTGCTGCTGCAATGTGCATCGCAGTCGGAAAAGTATCATTCGAGGACTGCGACAGATTAACATGATCATTCGGATGAATCGGCTCTTTGCTGCCTAAAACGCCACCTGCAATCTCGATCGCACGATTTGAGATCACTTCATTTGCATTCATATTCGTCTGTGTGCCGCTACCAGTCTGCCAGACAGACAATGGAAAATGATCATTGAGCTTGCCTTCGATCACCTCATCTGCGGCTTGAATAATCAAAGTGGCTTTCTCAGGTGGTAACTTTCCTAACTGTTGATTGACGATCGCGGCTGCTTTTTTCAAAATGCCAAAGGCTCGAATCAACTCGGTCGGCATCTGATCTTGTCCGATCGCGAAATACATCAAAGACCGCTGGGTTTGAGCGCCCCAATATCGATCGCTCTCCACCGCGATCGCGCCCATGCTATCGGTTTCAGTTCTCGTTGTCATTTGAAAAATTCCTTGTGCGATCGAGCAATTTCTAGACTACGGGATTTCGCACATTACAGCGCAAAAACCGTTCTCAAAGCGTCGTCGATCGCACTTAAAAGTTTTGGCTCCAAATTGCCCCGAACATTGATTAATCTGAAGCGATGATCAATCGGTCGAGTCTGCAAACAATCTGCGATCGATTTTTTCGATAATCCATTTGTGTCTGAAGGCTCGATTTCGACGTTCGTTGCAATTCTTGCTTTTTTCTCGCTCCATTCTGTAATCGGAACAACTTGAATCACTGGAACTCTAGCGTTATAGATGTTATTCGTCACAACAATACAAGGGCGAGTTTTCCCCGTCTCAGAACCCTTAGTAGGATTTAGATTGACATTCACAATCATGCCGCGTTGCAATACTGTCATTCTGTCCAGTCCGACAATGCCGCCTCCGTCAACGCTTGCACCTCCAAATCTTCCTCGTAAAGCTCAGCATACAAATGTGCAGACTCGATTAATCGTTCTTGCTGCAATGCTTGTTTCAGTCGAGCCAGTGCAGTCCGAACAACCTCATGTTGGTCTTTGAAGCCGTATTGCTGAAACTGGTTCAGAAACTCAAGCTGCGATTCTTCTAGAATCAATTCGGTTGAAATCATCACTTTTCCCTCCATTACCTGTATTTTAGCTGAGCAACAACCGATCGCTTAACGATCGACCACTAACCCATCTTTGACATGAATCACCCGCTGAGTCTGAGCCGCGACATCCGGTTCGTGTGTCACAATCACGATCGTAATTCCCTGCTGATTCAACTCGGTTAACAAACTCATCACTTCTAGTGAAGTCTGAGTATCCAATGCTCCGGTTGGTTCATCGGCTAGAACGAGTGCCGGACGATTCACTAATGCACGAGCGATCGCGACTCGCTGCTGTTGTCCTCCTGAGAGCTGATTCGGGCGATTTGATAACCGTTCTGCAAGTCCCACACGAGTCAGAGCTTCTGCGGCTCGATGTTGTCTTTGCGATCGCGGAATTCCGGCATACACCATCGGCAACATTACATTTTCAAGTGCAGTCGATCGATTGAGTAAATTAAACTGCTGAAACACAAAGCCAATTCGCTGATTGCGAATAAAAGCAAGTTCATCATCATTTAAGGTTGTTAGATTTTGACCTTCTAAAACATAGTGACCGTCAGAAGGTCGATCGAGGCAACCGATAATGTTCATCAAAGTTGATTTACCTGACCCAGACATACCCATAATCGCCACATATTCACCTTCCTCGATCGTCAGATCAATGCCTTTGAGTACTGGAACATCAATGTCACCTAATCGATAGGTCTTGATAACATTTTCCATCCAAATCATGGTTGCCATTGTTCAATCGCTCCGGAGTGCTGCAATCGGATCAAGTCGGGCGGCATTTCGAGCCGGAATTACACCCGCAATCAAGCCAACCACTAGAGCGAGTGTTAGTCCTGATGCGATCGCAAATCCTGAAACAATAAACGGAAAGCTAAAAACACTAGAAGCAGCAAACGCAAGCCCTAATCCAACTGCAACCCCGATCGCACCTCCTAACATCGAAACGAGAATTGCTTCAGTGAGAAATTGACTAAGAACCGCGCTGTTAGTTGCCCCGATCGCTTTTCTAATCCCGATTTCGCGAGTTCGTTCAACCACCGAAACGAGCATAATGTTTGCGATCCCAATTCCGCCTACGATTAGAGAAATTCCAGCGATCGCGCTGACTAGAATTGTGAACAATCCCACCACGCTACTAAAGGTATTGATAATATCAACCTGATTGCTGATGCGAAAATCATCAGGCTTCGGTGGATAAATGTTATGTCGAATTCTCAGAAGATTCGTCACTTGAAACTGTGCCGCTTCAAGCTGAATTTGATCTTTTGCTTTCACCCAAAATCCACTAATTGCCCGACCATTGAGCGAATTATTTCCCACAATGCGCGAAGACATATTTGTCAAAGGAATGTAAACGCGATCGTCTTGATCTTGTCCACCGACTGAGCCTTTCGGTTCTGCAACTCCAGTTACCCGATATCGATTGTTTTGAATCCGAATATTTGCCCCGATCGCAGGTTCTCCAGACGAAAATAAATTATCCCGTACTGCACTTCCCAGCACCACGATCGAATCTGCATTCCGCATCTCTTCTTGAGTAAAAAATCGCCCTTCTTGCGGTTTGATTTCTTTCACATCCGAATAGTTCAAATCAATGCCTAAAATCGAAGTAGACGTGTTCTGATCGTTATAAACAACTTGCCCACCTCGTTGTAAAAATGCGGTTACTCCCTCAGCCGCCGGAACCTGTCGCCCTACCGCTTGAGCATCTTCGAGCGTGAGCGTACTCGCTGATCCTGATCCTTGACTAATGCCACCCGATCGAGCAACACCCGACAGCACCAACATGACATTCGTGCCTAATGCTTGAATCTGTTGTTCAGTTGCTTTTTGTACTCCTTGCCCTACTGAAGTTACTGTAATCACCGAAGCAATCCCAATGATGACTCCTAACATGGTTAAACTCGTGCGGAGTCGATTACTCCAGAGTGCTTCCACTGCCATTGTAAAAATTTCCAGCAGTGAAATCGGATGCGATCGCTTTCCCATACACCTAACCTCCTCCCCGTCTATTACCGCCAGAAGATCCGCCTCCAGGCGCACCCGGAAACACAGAAGGAGTTCTCGATTGTGGTCGCTCTCCTTGCGGGAAACTAATCAGCACTCGATCGCCTTCTTTTAGTCCCGACTCAATCACTGTTTTGTCATCCACGCTGGCTCCGGTTGTAATCTTCTGAAATCTCGGTCTACCTTCACCTGCAAGCAATACTCCGGTGCCTTCTGCTTGACGCACGATCGCAACGGTTGGAATCACCAAAGCATTATCAAGCTTACCGACATTGAACTTCACATTCGCATTCATCCCCGCTTGCAGATTGTTCTGCGGATCATCGATCGAAGCTTTGACTTCAAAATTGGTGACATTTTGATCCACCGTCGATTGTTTCGCAACTTGTACGACGGTTCCCGTAAAAGATTTACCCGGAAACGCATCAGCTTCGATCGTCACTCGCTGCCCGATCTTCACCCGCGAAATACTCGTTTCTGGCACTTTTGCGACAACCTGATTGATCGAAGCTAACGCCAAAATCGAAGAAGAAGTCGCAGAAGAGACAGCACTACTCGATGTGGTCGGGGTCACGAATGATCCTGGATCAGCAAATTTCCGCGTAATCACTCCCGCAAATGGAGCGCGAATAATCGTGTCATTAATCTGAGTTTGAACCGTTTTTAATTGTCCTTGAGCGTTCATGACTTGAGCACGAGCCGCTTCGATGTCCTCTGAGCGATTCCCTTCCTGCTGCAAACTTAGAGATTGTTTTAATTGCTCCACCTGAGCACGAGCCGCTGCTATCTCTTCTGGACGAGTTCCAGATTGCTGAAGATTCGTCGCCTGTTTTGCTTGTTCCACTTGAGCACGAGCGGTTGCTAATGTCGTTCGGGAAGTATCAAATTCGCGCTGTGATAATGCTCCTGAACTAAATAACCTTTGATTTTGGTTATAGGTTAATTCGGCTTGTTGTAAGTTTGCTTCCGCTGCGGCTAACTGCGATCGCGCTTGAGCAATTTCTTGAGGACGATTGCCCGCGACTAACTTATCTAAGTTCGCCTGAGACGCTGCAAGCTGTGCCTGAACTTGAGCAATTTCTTGAGGGCGATTACCGGATTCTAGTTTCTTCAGATTTGCTTCAGCATTCGCGACCTGTGCTTGTGCCTGAATCAATTGTCCTTGAAAATTGGAATCATCCATGTAAGCCAGAATTTGACCTGCTGTCACTCGATCGCCTTCTTTCACCAATAGTTGCTTTAGCACACCAGAATTTTTAGGACTCACATTCACCGATTGGGCAGGCTGAATCGTTCCATTCGCAGAAATTGTAATTGGAGCATCGACGCGCTCCGCAGTCACAGTTTGCACTCGTCGTCGGACATCTTGCCTTTGAGCAGATGTGTATTGATTGTATGCGAAATATCCGCCCCCGAATAGAATGCTGAGTCCAATCAGCCAGACTGCCCACTTCGGTAGCTTTGTCGGTATCTTCGGTTTCACGATCGCCCCTTGTTTCACGGATGCTGTCCCCCTTATTTTTAGATCGAAGCCACAATGGTCACACTGGACTAGCTCGTCCCTTAGTGTATTGAATCCCTGGTGTGTTAGACAGTACGATCGACCAATCCGTTCACCGCTCCCGTTACGATCTGTTAAGCGGTACGCTTGATTTTCAAATGATCTCAATGATACTATTCAACGATTTAGTGATACTATTTGCCTCTTAGCTAGTTCTAGGCTTTGTAGCAACGAAGCAAACAGACATATGCAAATCGTCATGATTCAATCTGTAACTCCGCCGATAGGTATACATCATTGAGAATAGACAGGGCGTAAAGTAGCTCTTCCCTATAGGATGAACGGGTTAAGAATACAGAAATCACTTTCCGTAAGCGTTGTATAAATTTAAAGTTTCTGTGAAGCTATGTGTTCCAGATTGCAAAGTAGAATGTTTGTCATTACAGTCTAGCTGGAGTGTATTACCTCATTCAATGCAAGTTGCAGTGGATTTGAAGTAAGTCTAAGCAAGTTAAATGCTGCATTTGTCAAGGAGTGTAACATTGCACTTCACTTGAGGTTCTCACTTTTATCCAAGTTGATCAGGAAGAATCTACCGCGCCTTGTTTCTCAAGGCATTGCTTTTCTAAGAGTGCAAACTTTCTTTTTTAGAACATTGTTCTTCCTTGTTAGGAAAGCGATTTTACAGTGCTCTTCCTGTGTTGCCCCACACTTACGGAGCTAATTCACCGATGCGTGACTTGTTACTTTACTCAAGTTGTCTGAGTTCTTATCCTTTAGATTTGCGCGATCGAGAACAGTTTCAGCCCTTAGCAGCCTTGCGGTTAGACCATCAAAAGCTAAGGAACTGCTTGATCCCAGCAAGGAACTCATTGCATTGATAGAGATATCGCTTCTCGCTCAGGATTATTGAATCATCCGTTTTGTGTTCTCTAACACAGCAAGTAATCGCATTTGCACTCAACACTGATTCTATCGCTAAGCTTAAAAGCCATGAGTCATGGTTGCTTAGAGGCAGTTCAAATAATAGCTTAGTAAGAAAGGCTAATCGGTCTTGGAACTGTTAGATAACAGTCAGAAGTGCTTGATAAAAGCTTAGAGCATTGTTCGCGACGAAGAGCTGTTCAATGAACCGCTAAATTTGCTGTTCCTGGAAATAATCATCTAGCTCGCGCTGCGGATTTTGACTCCATCATCCGGCAGGCGTGACTTCGCTCAAAAGATCATCAGGAGTTTCACATGTCTTCATTCACCAAAGCCCCTCAGCACTCTGGCATCTTGCCGCCTGCTGACAGCCGTTCAGTTACTGTTGTAATCCCTTGCCTCAACGAAGAAGGTAATTTAGAATTATTGTTCTCTTCAATCAACCAAGCCTTTGAAAAGCTCGGATTTACGCTACCTGTTCTTTTAGTGAACGATGGAAGCACAGACAACAGTGCTAAAATTCTTGCCCAGTTAGCACAATCTTACTCCTTCTTGAAGGTTGTGCATCATCCTCGTCGCCGTGGTGTGACAGAGGTGTGGAGAACTGCTCTATCTCACGTCGAAACAGACTGGATCTTTTGGGGACAAGCAGATTTAGAATCTGATCCAAAGGTTGATTTACCCCTACTGCTTGAAGCTTGCGAACCAGGAATTGATGGTGTTGCAGGTTGGCGGCAAGGTCGAGGAGACGGAAAAGTATTCGCATCAACATTCGCCAATACTGCCTGTCGGCTTGTGTTTGGTCTAAACATTCATGATATGAACTGGATCAAGCTCGTTCGCCGAGACATTCTGATCAATCTGCCGATTCAAACTGTAACGCATCGCTATCTACTTGCTGTGTTAGCAGCAAAAGGACATTCCATTACAGAGACACCGACACCTTGGTATCCCCGCTACACGGGAGACAGTAAGTTTGGTAAGCGTAGACTTGCAACTTCTGCGATCGACTTTTCAAGAGTGTGCTGGTGGTTCTTTGTGCAAAGACGGATTCAAGAAATCGAACGATATGGACACGCGATCGCTCAAGGGATCAAGGTCGGGTTCCAAGCCGGGAAAAAGACATTTTATCTACATCTCGATCGCGAAATTGTTCGTGAGCCGTAGCGATCGCTTGCTCTATTTCTTAGTCACCGATTAGCGGTGACTAATCTATCCTTTGTGCTTCAAGCTATGACCAATCTGCAAGGAAAACGAATCTTAGTCGTTACATCGGTCTATCCGCAAACGGAAACGGCACGCCATGGCTCTTTTGTTCGAGAAGCAAATCTGCGTTTACTGCCTCTGGGTGTGCGGTTTACGGTATTTGCTCCGGCATTTGAAGGGAGCCAGAGCCATGTTTTAGATGGAATTCGAGTGCATCGATTTCGCTATTGTCCAAAACGATTTGAGAATCTAGCCCGTGATGGCGCTCCCCATAAGATCAACAAAAATCCGTTTTATTTGATTGTTGCTGCACTGTATATTGTTTTAGGTGCTTTGCAACTGTTTTGGGTGTGTTGGCGCGAGAAACCAGATTTGCTGCAAGTTCATTGGCCCTTTCCGCATGGATTGATGGCGTTTCCGGTCAATCGACTGCTAAACATTCCGATGGTGTTTACTTTTCACGGTACAGAACTGTTGCTGAGTCGTAAATTTAAGTTTGTTTCTACAGTGCTGCGCTGGTTACTGCCTTATACCTCTGGTGTGACAGCAAACTCTGGATTTACCGCAGCATTGATTCAAAAGCTCTCTCCAGAACTGTTCGGTCGCACGATCGACATTATTCCTTACGGTCTCACGGTTGAAGCAAAACCTTCCCAAACCTGTGAGATTCCTAGAATTCTGTTTGCAGGACGATTGTTAGAGCGTAAGGGATTGCAGTATCTCTTGAGAGCATTGCCGCTGATTTTGCGCGAACGAGCAGTTCGATTGAGAGTAGCAGGTGATGGAGACTGTCGAGAACTGTTTCAAACGCTGGCACGAGAGCTAGAGATTGATCACGCGGTTGATTTTCTAGGGTTGCTCGGACGGGAAGCTTTAGCCGAAGAGTATGCAACGTGCAGCGTTTTTGTTTTACCTGCGATCGTCGATGACAAAGGTGAAACTGAAGGCTTGGGAATTGTGATGATCGAAGCGTTAGCTCATGCAAAACCTGTCGTTGCGACACCAGTAGGCGGGATCACCGACATTGTTACTTCGGGCAGAAATGGCTTCTTAGTTCCAGAGCGCAACGCGATGGCATTAGCAGAAGTCATTCTAAAACTGCTGGCTGATCCTGAACTCGCTGCAACGCTCGGATCGCAAGGTCAACAAGATGTGCAGTACCGCTTTAGCTGGTCACGCATTGTTCCACTCTGGCAACAGGTGTTTGAAAACGCCTTGATGCGGTAGTTCGTTCTCAGTCCTTTTCACGCTAAAACCATGATCAAACTTCATCCTACTGCCAGTCGATTTGTTCTGTCGATGTTGCTGATTGCTCCGCTAGGGGTGATGGGTTGGCTGGCGTTATCGGTGCTATTACCCACTCTGAAAAATCCGAGTTCTTCGATGTTCTCATCGAAAATTGGCTATCCTTCCGTACAGCGACTCTTGGGAAATTCTATCGGTGTTGAGACTGTTTCGATCGCACAAGAGCAGCGACAAGATGGAATTGCTGCGGCGGGTGAATCGGTGCCACTCGATGAAATTCAGGTGCGTCCGGTGCTGACGGGTCCGATTCAGATCGAGCAAGTCTATGTGAAAGAGGGACAGCGAGTTCGTAAAGGTCAGCCGCTGATTCAACTGCAAAAAGCACCTTACGAAAATGCGGTAAGTGCCGCTCGAAATCAAATTGCGATCGCAGAATCGAAATTGATCGCGCTGCAAAAAGAGCTTCCGACTCAAGTTGGAGGATTATCTGCCAGTGTCGAGAATGCCAACGCTCGATCGCGGATTGCACAATCGAAGTTAGATCAGATTAACCGACTGGCGCGACAAGGTGCAGTCAGCGAGTTCGATCGCTTTAACAGTGAAGACATCTATGCGAGTCGGCAAAAAGAACTCATCGAGGCTCAAAAGCTATTAGCAGTAACTCAGAACAGTTTGAGTGCTGAAGTCGATGATGCGCGATTAACGCTGGAAAATGCCAAAATCGCGCTTCAAAACGCACTGCGGGATCTCAATAACACAACGCTCTATGCCACGACAGATGGACTCGTTAGCCAACTGAACATCGATAGTGGAGAAGTCGCACAGGGGAATCCGTTACCGCTGGTTACATTGACTGAAAACATTGTGTTTCAAGCCTTTGTCGATCAAGCTCGATTGAACACCGTTAAAGTCGGTGATGTGGCTGAGGTGCGACTAGTGGCTTATCCAGGGCGCGTCTTTCAAGGAAAAGTGACACAGGTAAATCCGACCGTAACGACAAATGCAGCGCGATCGGGCAGAGCTAGAGTGGGCATCGATCGCCGTTATACCTATTCCGTTTGGATTCAGGTTGATGAATTGCAGATGCCGCCTGGATTACAGGGCTATGCTCAATTTGTGCCAGAAAAATCGATGGCAAGCCTTCCTGAATCTGCGATTACGCATTTATCTGCGGGTGAAGCGATGGTGATGGTGGTCGAAAATGACCAAGCGGTGGTGAGAAAAATTAAGGTGGGTCGAACCTTTGAAAATCGGCGGCAAGTGTTATCTGGGTTGAGTCCTCAAGATCGGGTGATCTTGACTCCGAGAGGGCTAAATCCAGGCGATCGAGTGCAGATGAATCCGGCAAATAGTTAGCGTTTGATTTCATCAATCAGTATTTACCAACATTCTGAGATAGCTCCATGCGCGAAGTGTTTGATTCCATCGGCAGCAGATTAGGTCGGTTCAAAAGTGAGAGATTCTTTCTTTTGGGAGCGGGTCTGATACTCGGTTTTGGCGGACTACAGCCCTGGTATTCTTTGCCACCAGAAGCAGTGACAGCGTTTGGGGCGAACTTGCTCCCGTCGCATTTTGGAAGACTTGGTGCGATCGCATTTGCATTTTTAGTGCTGATGTTTGCGTTTTGGAAAAATTTGAAACGACTGGCTCGAACACCGCTTTGGATTGGATTGATTGCGGCATTGTTATTTCCTTACTTTGTCGTCACTTGGTCGCCAACGTTAGGGTTTCTAGGTGCGGCTTATTACAGCCAGGATTTGCAGGTCACTCGTCACATCGAGCGGAACTTTTCTGAAGTTCAATCGATGTGGAAACAGAACATTGCATTACCGCGATCAAGCGATCGTAATGGATTTATTCGAGTTCCGCCTTACTTGATTATTCGCGATTATCGGTTGTTTCAACTTTCGTCCTGGGATGGCTTTCTCACCAGAGCACTAGGCTACAGCGATAATTTCTTCGGCTACGTTGGTCGGGGTTGGAGCTTTGCTGTCATTGGGCTAGTCTTAGCACTGATGGGATTGTACCTAGGATTAGAAGAGCGGCGCTTTCAGGCATTTTCTAAAGATCTGCTGCGGTTGCTTCCTGGTTTTGCGATTGTGCTCATTTTATTAGTGACTTCGCTGCTGTTACCGAATCTTTTGAACTATCAGCTTGAAACTGCATTTGCACAAGGGCTGTATTCAGAAGTCTTGACGGGAAGTCGCACGATCACAGCTTGGTATCCTCCTTTACAGGGCGATCGTAACTTTTTGCGGCGAATGGCAGAAGCAAGCTATTACGCAGGAACGCCTGATCCCGCGCTGTTAGATTATGCCAAGGGTCTAGAGAACTATCGCATGGGCGACTTTGAGAAAGCTGAACCTTTTTTTCGTCGATCGCTAGAAGCAGAACCGAATCAATTTCTAGTACGCGGTTATTTAGCAGCAACCTTGTTAAATCAAGGCATTGATTACTTTAATGATCCTGATAAGTTCGAGCGTCTGACGAATCGTAGACCCGGAGACGGTCGGTTGCCTGGGGGATCAGCCAAGTATTTTGAAGCAGCCCTTCAGGTGTTTCCAGGACATTTAGAAGCGTTGTATGGTCTTCTACTGGCGAGAACCGTTGCAGGCGAATTTGAGGCGTTGCCCGCAGTCGTCGATCGCATTGTGGAATCACAAAGATATGTACAACAGCCGAGTATTGCTTTTGTTGCACAAGCTTATTTACATTCAGCCTGGAACGCCTATCGTCAAGGCGACCTCAACCAGACCTGGAAAGACTATCAAAAATCTGTTGATAAAAGAGCATGGAAAGAGTAGTAGCAAGTTGGCGCAATACGCCGTTAAGCCGATGGCTATCGATCGGCATCATCAGCACGTTGGGCGTGTTATTGGGACTCTCGATTTTTGCTCTCATTTATACGCCTGTGCATTTGGAATCTGTCCAATGGTCGCCCGAAGCACAATGGGTGTCAGCCAGCCAGCCGAGTTATAAAATCTATCTGCGACGCACTGAAAAACTGAACTATGCTCCAGAAGCTGCCTGGTTAAAAATCAGTGCGGATAGCGATTTTATTGTGTATGTGAATGGTCAAGCTGTTTTAAGAGAAACAAATTTATTGAATCAGTCACGCGGATTAGGATTACAGCTTAGCGATCGCTTTCAGCGCTTAAGTGATAGTCGCTCTTATGATTTTCGCCATCGACCTGCTTACTGGTACGGTGGGAGTCCAGATTGGAAGCTAACCGCTTACTTAGAACTCACTCGCTATCTCAGAGCCGGAAAAAATGTGATTGCGATCGTGGTTGAAAATCCTCGTCGATCGCCGCGTGTTGTGATCGAGGGAGTCATCTATCCTTCGCGAAAGCTCTCTTCGGCAATTCATTTAACAACGGGTGAAACACCTTGGTTAGTGTCTACTTTGCCGAAGAATCGTCAGGGAATTTTTTGGTATGATTCCGAACTTCCCGACGAGGATTGGGAAACAGCGAAAGCTCTCGGAACCGTTCAAGAAAAAACCTACAGCCGATTAACCGATACCATCTTCGATCGCCTTCTTAGTGGAGCTTGGATCACAGGACAAGAAAGCCAAAACGGGGAACTCTGGCTCAGACGAGAATGGAACATTTCTGAGCAGCCCCATCGGGCATTTGTGCGATTTGCTGCGAATGGTCGATATAGTTTGATGATCAATCATCGAATGGTGAGACGGGTGGGGGTGGTCAATAGCCATCAAGTCCGCATTCATGAAGTGACTGAGTTTCTCAAACCAGGCAGAAATATTGTTGCTGTCCGAGCTTCGCGCCCGATCGCGCAAGAAGCGATTTCGACTGATCCCAGTCCACTCAGCTTTTTTCTAGATGGATGGGTGGAGAAAGCTCATGGATTGTCGCTGTCTCAAGCGAACCCACTGCGATCGTCTTCAGAAGCATTTGCAAGTGATACAGCCGCCCCTGGAGAAAATGAACTCGAAGTAGACTCTCCACAATCTTTAGATCAAGACGAAACACAGCCCTTAAACGAGGAGACAGAGCTAGAAGAGTCCCCGATCGAGACAACTCCTGATGATGCAGATGCGGAAAATGATGAGCAGCGGACGGATCTCGCGCTGCGATCGGCTGCGTCCCCCCCAACTCCAGATCGTGATCCGAGAATTGTCAGTCCGATCGTAACTGATGAAAATTGGCAAGTGAGCGATCGAGCAATTCCAGGCTGGTTTGAAGGTGCAGGAGCAGGAAACACAGCAAGAGTCGTGGGACTGCCGAATCCGTCGAGAGTGCAGCGACGATATGAAGGCAATGCAGATTTATATGATTACCCCCGTTACCTTGGCTACCGTAGTCTATTGCAGGCGGCTGGCGTGGGATTTGCGCTGTTCTGGGCTTGGATGCTGGGACGATTTCGGCTGAAACAGAAACAATCGAACTGGGATTATTTGATTGTGGGAGCAGGATTGTTGCTACCCGGAACCGTGTTTTTAGCAACGGTTGGATTGCTCAAACATCGGTTTACAGAAGTGGAGCGGGGATTATTCTTTATTCAGCCGCAAAGCCTTCCTTTAACTCTGCTGGGCTTTGTGGGGATTGTAGGGCTGACTTTCGTTTGGAATCGTCGATCGAACAGTCGCCCAGAAGAACCTCGATCGATTGTGTATGGCAGTCATTTTGGCGGGTTTAATCTTGAAACTCTGCCGCGTTGGGAGTCTAGACCCAAACTAAAATTTGCAAGCTCTACCGTCTGGCAGAGTGTTTTGTTTATCCTCATCTTCGGGTTTGCGTTTGTGCTTCGACTGTACGATCTAGACTTTCAAGCGCTAGATACCGATGAAGGCGTTTCGCTCGATGCCATTCGGGGAATTTTGCGGACGGGTGTTCCGATCGCGACTTCTGGAATTTGGTACAGCCGAGGACCGTTCTATCACTACGCGGTTGCGCTGTGGTTGAGCCTCTTCGGGGATTCTGCAACAAATGCTCGATTGCTCTCGGTATTTTTGGGGCAAGCGACGTTGATTGCAGTGTTTCTACTTGCCCGGAAAGTGACCGGTAAGGTTTGGATTGCGCTGGTGGTCGTGGCGATTTTGGCAGTTGATCCGATGGAAATTTGGTACTCCAGAAACATTCGGTTTTATCAACTGACTCAGCTACTCGATGTAATTGTGTTTGGAGCGTTTATCAAAGGATTTATCGATCGATCGGGTCGATGGTATCAGTATCTTTTCTTTGTTGCCCTGACCTTGATGCTGATTAGCCAAGAAGTCACGGTCGTTTTGCTGCCTTGTTTCTTTTTGGGATTCTGGTACTTTTACCGTCCGTTTCGATTATCCGAAGATTGGCGGATTGTGGTCGGGAGTGTGATGGCGATGGGGATCTATGTGTTTAATGGCATCTTTTTCATTATCAAATGTTTGACTCCTTGGGTGGTGCTTGCTTCTACGACTGATTCCTATCTCAAGCCGCATTTGTGGCAAGTGACCGCATTTGTGAATTGTTTGTTTGTCGGTCCGACTCGAATGTATACCTTGTATGGTTTCTTTTTCTTGTTGGGCTTTGTTTATACGATCTGGCGACGAGATGGAAAACTGTTTTTTCTGTTCAGCAATGTCCTTCTTAGCGTATTGTTCTTGACGCTTTTGCTCTATCAGGTTGCAATTCGGTATGTGTATACGTTCTACCCGATCTTCATCATCTTGGCGGTCTATAGCGCGATCGTAGTAATGCAAGCCTTGGGATCGCATTATGAGCGAGTGTTAGGAGGACAATTACCGCTGAGAAAACTCGCAACAGGGTTCGTGGTTTTATTGTTGTTTCTAAACTTAGAAGTCGATCGAGTGTTTGCGGGCTATCAAGACATGGTGACACGACGCAGTACCGATGCGTTTGAATATATTCGTGATCACCGACAGCCTGGAGATTTAATCATTGCTCATACGCCTTCAGTCGCAACGGGAATTAGTGGAGCGGTCGATTATGTGCTGCCGTCAAACTGGGCAATTCCGTTTGACAGCGTGTATCTGCGCGAAGGTCAAGTTGTCGATCGTGCGGGGGGTGGACAGCTATTAAGCAATTTAGACCAAATGAGCCACATTCTCGAAGGCACGAATCGGATTTGGATTCAACTTGATGAAGAACGCGAACTTCGCAACGACCCGAACTTTATTCAGTTTTTCCAGACGTTGGGTGAACCTGTTCTAGAAACTTTTGGCTCTCGGTTAAGACTATGGGAGCGCAAAGAGGGTGTTCTACCCAGAGTGCCAAATCAAGGTCGAGATTTGGGTGTTCCTTAGAGAGTGTTTGAAAAGCATAAACAGTCTCTTCGCTTCGATTGTCTCTCGCCCTGAAATGAATTTCGGGCTAACCGTGGAAAGTCTACTGAAGTAGACTCAGAGCCAGTTTGAAGTTCTTAGTCCATTTCAATGGACTTTCGTCGATTAGCCCGAAATTCATTTCAGAGCGGGCTGTAGCAATGAACGAACACTTCTCAAACATCTTCTTAGTTCGGAGCAAGATCTATGAAATCAAAAGTGACCGTCATTCTCAAAGGAGCGATTAGCATCGGATTGCTGGCTTTTCTACTCACTCAAGTGAATCTTCAGCAAACCTGGACGCAGCTACAGCATCTATCTTGGTCGTTTGTCTTGTTTGCATTGCTGTACTACACCGTCTGCCAGTGGATGAGTTGTATTCGCTGGAGCTTAATCTTACGAACGACTCATCACACCGTTCCGATCGCTGAATTGATGAAGAGTTACTTTGCTGGCATGTTTCTCAACATTTTTCTTCCAGGTGCAACGAGTGGAGATGTGTACCGCGTTTACAAGCTGGCTCAAACGACTAAAGATCCAGAGATTGCTTTAGTCTCTGTGTTTTTAGAGCGATTTACTGGACTGGTTGCATTGTCCGCCCTTGGAGTGCTCGGATTAGTGCCCGCGTTTCGGTTGATCGGACGGTGGGACATTATCTTTCTGTTTCTCGGCTGTGTTGCTGCGCTCGTGGGTGGAGTCGTACTCATCACAAGTCCAAAACTACTGCGCTGGGTAGAGCCTTGGTTTGCAAAGTATCGGCTGGCAAGATTAACGGCGCGAATGGCGAAAATACAATTACTGTTACAAGATTTTGTGCAATATCGACAAATCTTAGCGGCTTCGCTGGCGCTTTCTCTGCTGTTACAGTTAGCGATCGTTTATTATCACTATATGATTGCACAGCAATTAGCCATCCCGGTTTCGTATCTTCAATTGTTAGTGTTTATCCCGATCATTGTTGTGATTACGTTACTTCCGATTTCGTTTGGCGGACTCGGCTTAAAAGAAGGACTGTGGATTTATCTATTCGGTCGAGTAGAATTAACAGCGGAACAAGCGTTTCTGCTTTCCGTCACGATTACGGCGCTCAGTTGGTTGCTTAGCTTACCAGGCGCGATCGTATTGTTGCTCGACTCAACTGGACTACAGCAAATGAGCAAGAAAAACTAGGCTGCAAAGGGGAATCTGTAGCATGTCATTCGTCAAATCGAAAACTGGGTGGATCGCTGGAGCAATGCTATTACTCGTCATGCTAACCGGAACCCAGCACAGCGTGGCGGGACAGTCTTTGAATCGATTTCTCGATCGTATTTTTAACAATACCAAAGCCGTGAATCAAGCCTTAGTTCGAGTCTCTAATGGCTCTGATCTAGGGTTTGAATCCAAGAGCTTGATTCCAAAATATCTTTATCCCAATCCCTCGAAGCTGTTTCAACCCAGTTCACCGACTGGAGCAAGTAGCGCAAATGTTCGCTGGGAACAAGGACTTTCACAAAAATGGTACATCGAAGACCAGCGCAATTGTGAAGATTTAATTGTCGGTGGCTTGATTCGCAATGATCCAGCGGCAATCGATCGCGGTTTTAAAATGATGCAATGGGGCTTTGATCATCAATTAAGCGATGGTAGCTTTGGGGATACTTCAGATGGGTTTCATAGTGCATCATTTTTTGTGCAAGCCGTTGCTCGATCGCTTTTAGTGCTCAAACAATCTCCTCAAGCAGCCCAATACGCAGATCAGATTGCAACGTATACGCCGCTTGTGCATCGTGCAGCCCGTTGGATGATTCGCCCTGAGATTTGGCGCACCGGTATGGCGAAAAATCAACCTTACACGCACCGACGATATTTAGTAGGAGCTGCACTCGGATTAACGGGGAGACTGACTGGAGATCGGAACCTCATTGATTTTTCTCGTGTTGCAATTTGGGAAGGATTGAACTTACAGCGTTCGGATGGTGTCAATCCCGAAAAAGGTGGCTATGACAGCAGTTATCAGATGGTTGGACTCGTTTATGCTCAGCACTGGTTAGTCTACTTTCCGAACGATCCCTTGTCTTGGCGAGTGGCTGCGATGATCAATCGCGGATTAGCCTGGGAGCGATCGCGAATTTTGCCCACTGGTGAAATTAGCAGTGATGGCAATCAGCGCACCGCTGGACAAGAACGTACTAGAGTAGGTGCTGTGAAAGAAGTGTCGCACCGCTCTGTGATTCGAGGATTTGCTTATTGGGCATCGGTCACGGGTGATCAGCAATGGGCGGATCTGGCTGAAAAAATTGCAGATTACTATTATTGAGTTAATCCTCATACAATAAGAGCATCGCTGAATCAAAGCACACTTTTATGTACTGGAGACCGCTCAAACCTGCACGAGAACCGCTCCCCACCATGTATGATCTTCCTAGCGAAGATCCACAGGAGTCTGGTTTGCCCGACGAGTTTCATGAATTCCAGCCCCAACTATTACGAGAAACTTTTCGTTCACCTGTTTACCCAACCGATGATTTTTTTATCGGGACTGACATCAATCTCTACTATGAGTCGCGTTGCCCGTTGTGGTATAAGCGCCCGGATTGGTTCGTTGTCCTGGGAGTAGAGCGATCGAGCGCTCAAGAAGATCTGCGGTTGAGCTATGTCATTTGGCAAGAGAGCGTCTCGCCGTTTTTGGTGATCGAATTGCTTTCTCCAGGCACAGAAGCGGAGGATTTAGGACAGACCTTACGCGATGTCAATCAGCCGCCCACAAAATGGGAAGTGTACGAACAAATTTTGCGTGTTCCGTACTACGTGGTATTCGATCGCTATACCCACAATTTTCGGGCGTTCAAACTTGTAGGAATGCGGTATCAAGCGCTATCTTTACCGGATTCAAAACTTTGGCTTGAGGAAATTCAAGTCGGTTTGGGGCTTTGGCAGGGGCGGTATGAACTTGCGGAGGGTCAATGGTTACGCTGGTATGATTCAGACCAAAACTGGTTTCCGACCGCTCAAGAACGTGCCGAACTAGAGCGAGAACGGGCAGAACGGGAACGAGAACGGGCAGAGCGAGAACGTCATCAGGCAAGATTAGAACGAGAACGAGCCGAACAAGAGCGGGAACGAGCCGAACAGGCGGAACGAGAATTAGAGCAAGAGCGCATGAGAGCACAACAGTTGGCGGAACGATTACGATCGCTGGGCATCAACCCAGAGGAACTGTAGGAATGTTTGATTCTGCGGGACTGAGCCAGATGATCCGATCAGTCGCACACAGCATTCTTTCATCTCCGGGCACCTGGATAAAAAAGTTACTGTCTTGTCCGAATTCAATTTTCCGAACGGGTATCCAAGTCTCACCAGAGCGAATCAATAAAGGTGCGTTCGCATGACGGCTGTAGTGACTGCGCCAAGATTTCCAGAGTTGTCGAACTTCGGTGTAGTTGGCTTCGTAGCCTGAAGGAATCGGACAGTGTTCGTATTGGACTAAACCACGATCGCTGATTCCCGTCGGCATATACTGCTGTGAGACGAGCACGCGATTGACAAGCTCTTGATAAGTCGAAGATTGCCGAACTAAGACGGCTCGAATTCGCCCAACCAGTTTGGCAGTCGCAACCAGTTCACCCTTTTTGGCTAAAAGTTGGGCTGTGTTGAATGCAGGTTCAATCCGGAGGTTCTGATTTGCTAAAAACGAAAGTTCGCCTTCAACAAATTTTTGAATCAACGCAACATCATCGAGCTTGTTCATCGGAGGTTTCTATTGGTAGACTGCTCAGTAGTTTGTATCAGCTACCTTGCTATATTTGATACATTAATATTCAGTAGCGCTTTTATTCCTCCGGAGGAGTTTGATAAAGGAACTGTGAATTTTAGAGCGAGTTTAAAGTGCGATCGATGACCGCATAAATTGACTCTAATTCTGCTTCTGTAATGCAGTAAGGCGGCATAATGTAGAGCGTATCTCCGAGCGGACGCAAGAGAAATCCAGCCTCAAGAAACTGCGATCGTAAGCGTGGGGAAATCGCGTTAAAGTAACCGGATTCTTCATCGGTTCTCACTTCCATTGCTGCGATCGTGCCGCAAACTCGGAAGTGTTTGAGGCGGGAATGATCTAAGAGATAGCGATCGAGAAATTTCCAGTGCAAGGCTTCTAATCGCTGATAGGCTTGAGGATTTTCTGTGAGTAAATCGAGCGAAACCACTCCGGTCGCACAAGCTAATGGGTTTCCGGTATAGGAATGTCCATGATAAAACGCTTGCGTTGGATCGTCTTGATAAAAGGCTTGATAGATTGCTTCGGTTGCGATCGTCACAGACAGCGGTAGACATCCACCAGATAGCCCTTTGGATAAGCAGATAATGTCTGGAGTTGCAGCCGATTTCAGACAAGCAAACAATTCTCCAGTTCGTCCAAATCCGGTCATTACTTCATCGTAAATCAGTAAAACATTGAATTGATCCGCTAATGTTCTAAGGTTTTGCAAGAATTGAGGGCGGCACATTCGCATTCCGCCTGCACCTTGAATCAAAGGTTCGATGAAGATCCCAATGATGTTTTGCTGTTGAAGTAATTGTGCGATCGCGTCTAACACTTCGCTTTCTTTACGATCGATGTCTGCATCTCCCTCATAAGTTTCAGGAAAGGGAACTAACGCGGTCTCAAACATTAAATCGCGGAATTTTTGCCACCATGTAGAACCCGCACCGATCGACATTGCACCGATCGTATCGCCATGATATCCACCTTCAAAGGTAATAAATCGAGTGCGATCTTCTCCGAGGTTGCGCCAGTATTGATATGCCATTTTTAGTGCGACTTCGATCGCTGTCGAACCATTGTCAGAGAAGAACACTTTTGTTAGTTCAGATGGCAATTGAGCGAGTAACTTCTGTGCTAATTGTTCAGCCGGATCATGTGTAAATCCAGCAAAGATGACATGCTCTAATTGTAGTGCTTGTTGATACAGTGCTTCTGCAAGTGCGGGATGTGCATGACCGTGAATCGTGACCCACCAGCTTGAAATACAATCCAGAATTCGTCGATCGTCTTCGAGTTCTAGCCAAACTCCTTCACCGCGCTTCACTTTTAGCGGCTCTGGTGTCGTTTTCATCTGTGTAAAAGGTCGCCAGATTGGAGAGTTCATGGTTCGATCGAGATTGCAGCGTTGTCTATTGTCTCATATAGTATCGATGGTAGTTTGGATTGTTGATCGTGAAAAAACGTTTGCTGATTCTAGGGGGTACAACCGAAGCAACCCAGTTAGCGACACAAGCCGCAAAGATTCCAAGCTTAGAAGTGATTTCTTCGTTAGCGGGTCGTACTCAACAGCCAATTAATCCCACTGGAACAGTTCGGAGTGGTGGGTTTGGTGGCGTAGAAGGATTAGTGCACTATCTTCAAGACCAGCAGATTGATTTATTGATTGATGCGACTCATCCGTTTGCGGCTCAAATTTCGTGGAATGCAGCAACGGCAGTCGATCGCGTTTCGATTCCGCGATTGTCGATCGTGCGTCCTGCTTGGGAATCAGAACCGCACTGGATCGAAGTTGAAAGTAACGAAGCAGCAGCAGCAATTTTACCAAATTTAGCACAGCGAATTTTTTTAACGATCGGACGACAAGAGCTTTCGACATTCGCGCATCTTACAGATTTATGGTTTTTGATGCGAATGATTGATCCGCCTAAAACCGTGATTCCACCTGGAGAAGTTTTGTTAGCGCGTGCCCCATTTTCGGTTGAGCAAGAACGCGCTTGGATGCAGCACTATCAGATTCAAGCGATCGTCAGTAAAAACAGCGGCGGCGATGCAACTGTTTCTAAGTTAATTGCAGCACGAGAATTAAATTTACCTGTCGTCATGGTACAACGTCCACCAATGCCTGATGGAAAAACTGTTTCTGATGTTGAATTAGCGTTGCTATGGATTAATCAACATCTTTAATCACGCACCATTGAGTAATCGGTGCCATTGCTTTCCAACCTAAGAATTTTCCAACAGGTTCCGCTCTTTGAACTGCAATTCTCGTCAGTTCTCCACCTAATTGACTGTGCCAATGAAACAATTGCGCTTCAGTTTCGACTGTAACTGCATTTGCGACTAATCGACCTCCAGCACAGAGCGATCGCCAACAGGTGTCAACCACATCCGGCACCGTCAACCCACCGCCAATAAAGATCGTATCGGGCTGAGGCAAATCTTGAAGCGCGATCGGTGCTTTTCCAGCCACAATCCTAAGATTCGGAACCCCTAACATGTTTGCATTCTGAGCGATTAATTTCAGTCGATCGACATTCGATTCGATCGCGACCGCATGACATCTTCGATCCGATCGCATCCATTCGATCGCAATTGATCCACATCCCGCCCCAACATCCCAAAGTAATTGTCCCGGCTGTGGAGCAAGTGTAGAAAGCGTAACGGCTCGAACTTCTCGCTTAGTTAACTGTCCGTCATGCTGATAGATAAAATCGGGAATGCCGGGACTACGAGAAGGGAGCAATGCAGAAGAGCAAATAATCGCGATCGTATTCAAATCTGCAATATTTGTATGATTCCAATCGCCTGCTGTTCCTGACAGAATGCGTTCTTTTGTTCCGCCTAAATGCTCTAAGACAAGGATTGAACTATTCGCTAAACCGCGATTGCATAACATCTGAGCGACCTTTGCAGGCGTTTGTCGATCGGCACTCAGCACTAAAATTTTTGCATTCGGATATAGAACAGCATTCAGCAAAGCTGGATCACGTCCACACAGACTGAGCGTTTCTACTTCCGACATCGACCAGCCTAAACGAGAACAAGCGAGACTAAACGCAGAAAGCGCAGGAATAATCGTCATTTCATCGATCGCGATCCGACGGCTCAACGTGACTCCAATTCCGTAACACATTGGATCGCCGCTGGCTAACACACATACGGCTTGTCCCCGATAGGTAAGCAGCTTTTGAATAGAGTCGTCGATCGGCGAACTCCAGCGAATTCTAGGGCGCGAATCGTTCGGCACCATCGCCAAATGCCGATCGCCACCCACCAGAACTTCAGCCTGATTAATCAGCGATCGACCAATCGGCGCAACCCCTTCGAGCCGATCTTCGCCAATTCCAACGATCGATAACCACTTGTCCATGCAATCCTGATATGATGTAAAAAGAATTTCGGATGACTAGCTCAATGGTAGAGCATCGGACTCTTAATCCGCTGGTTCTGGGTTCGAGTCCCAGGTCATCCATTTAATCCTTAAAGAAATACGCTCGGATCAACATTAAAAAACTGACCCAGTGCTTTCATTTGAGTTCGGTTGGTTTCACAGCGATCGTTCAGTACATCAGTGACAACTTTTTCAGATCCAAAAATTTCGATTAGATCAGATTCCGTGATGTCTTGTTGTTCCATCAAGAAAAGTAGCATCGACTGAGGTGTTGAAGTAGTTCCTGGTGAATAATGCTCTTGTTCAAACTTTTCAACCAGAGCAACTCAGAGTTCCAGCAACTCGCCTTCTTCAGAGGTGCGATTAGGGCGGTGCATCAAGTCTTCTACGATCGCTAATGCTTGCTCATTTGCTTCTTCGGTTTTAATTAATTTAGGCTGATTGTAATCAATAACGTGCATCTGTAAAAATAAGCAAATTCTCTTGCATTATAAAGCTGAGGATTTAGAAAACAAAATCTATTGCTAAAGTAATCAAACCGACAGAATCAGTTGGTATTTATGTCTCTTACTGTTCAAGATATTGGCGAACAAGGCTTACTAAAGCGAGTTCAAGCATTTTGTCCTAGCACAATTGTGGGAGATGATGCCGCCGTTTTACCGACCGAACCCGGAAAATCGATCGTCATTACTTCAGATGTCCTAATCGATGGAGTGCATTTTAGCGATCGTACGACTCCCCCAGAATCCGCAGGCTGGAGAGCGATCGCTGCAAATCTCTCTGATCTCGCAGCAATGGGAGCCTCACCGCTTGGAATTACTGTTGGATTAGGCTTACCGAAAACAACGCCTGTCGAATGGGTCGAGCGACTTTATCAGGGAATGTCTGATTGTTTAGCTCAATATGGGGGTGCGATCGTGGGTGGTGATATTTGTCGATCGCCTGTGATGACGTTAGCAATTACGGCATTGGGTCAAGTTGATCCACAGCGAGTCATTAAGCGATCGACGGCTCAACCCGGTGATGCAATTTTCGTCACTGGATATCATGGCTCATCTCGTGCAGGGTTAGAAATGCTTTTGAACAATGACACTGCACTGGAAAGAGCGTCTTTGATTCGTGCTCATCAGTATCCGATTCCACGATTTGATCTACCTGAGATTTCGACTCGTGTTTCTGGAATGGATAGCAGTGATGGACTAGCAGATGCAGTCTTGCAAATTTGCCGAATGAGTGGAGTCGGGGCGAAGCTTGATCGAGCATTAATTCCGATCGATCCAGCACTAAAACAGTGGGTTTCGACAGAGCAAGTAATGGAATGGGCACTTTACGGCGGCGAAGATTTAGAACTGGTTTTATGTTTACCGTTTGAACAAGCGCAACACTGGATTAAACAGGTGAAAGGAGCAGCGATCGTCGGAAAAATTACTGCTGATCCAATGGTGCAGTTGATTGATTCTTCAGGCGAATTTGAATCTCGCCCGTTAAGCCTCGATCGAGGCTTTCAACACTTCTCTAATCATTAGACAGTTGCAAATCTGTTTTTGAACCAAAGAATGATGAGAAAATTTTTCTAACCGATCGACCTCCTTCTTCGTGCACCCAAATCAGCGGAATGAGTGCCACAAACCGCACCACCGTAGACAGCGCGAATAGTCCAGGCAATCCGCCATATTGAACTAACTGCGCGAGAAATCCGCCTGCGGTTGTTCCTAATGCACCGCTCACACCAGCAACCGCAGCCGCGATCGCGAAATAGGTCGATTGATTTCGCATCGGAGCAATTCCAAGCTGGATATTGTTGTTGCAAAGATCGATCGCTGCCCAAGTTCCACCCGCTAACATGTGCAGCAACGGCAACCATAGCCAAATCGATAAGGTATCTGTTCCGGTTCCAAGCCAGAGAATCGGAGTAATTGCAACTAAAGCGCCAACTGTGAGAAGCAAAAATCGATTGCCTACTCGATCGGCAAGTTTGCCCCAGACAATCAGCATCAGTAAGTTTGCCGCTGAAGTGAGACTGCTATAAATCGTCACCCAACTTACGTCTAATCCTAAGTTATCAAGCAGATAAAGGTTAAAAAACGGAGCACTTAGATTCACCGCAAACATCCAGATACTGAAATAAATCAGAAATCGGACAAAATTTGCATCCTTTAGAACCTCAACTAGCGGAACGGTCTCAGTGGGCGGTAAAGCTTGCTGCTGTTCTTGGGGATTCACATCAGCCATAAACCACTGAAATCCGAGACTGAGCAATCCCATTACAATACCGAACAATAAAACCAGTCCGTAACCTTCGATCGAGCCTCCGTCATACCGCGACACCGCAAATCCTGCTAACGGCACACAGATCAAACAGGTTAGATTCGCTGCACTGTTCCGAATGCTGAAGTATCTACCTCGTAAGCGCTTTGGCACTAATGCCGCCAGCCAAGACAACCAGGATGCACTGCCAAGCGCTCCGAGAAAATGAGTCACACAAACGATCGCTAAAGTCCAAACCACCATTGCATGATTTGTAATATTTCCCCAGCGATAGCCAGCTAGCCCAATGAGCAGAAACAACCAAATGAGGCGCGACGGGGTATAGATTGCCAAACAGTAATTGTGACGGCTCGAAGTGCGATCGCCAACAATTGCCCCTAACGGTTGCAGCAAATTTGCCATCATCGGAATCGATGCCGATAAGCCAATTTCCACCGGAGTTGCACCGAGTTCAACCAAAAAATTGCTCAATAGAACGCCGCCCGCGATATTTGAGAATACGGTGGCGAAAATTCCGTCTAAGGTCGAAGCGCGGAGACTCGATCGAATCTCAGCCTTAGAAAATCTCGATTCCGGTGGCGTGGAGAGCGAAAATACAGGTTCGCTTCCGGTAATTGGCTCTGGAGACTCAATAATTTGTGAAGGTGTAATCGGTGCTAAATCCACTGCTAACCTCGTTCGATCCATACCTACGTTGGGTATCACGAAAGTCTATCTCGACTATCATGGCACCTAATGTCTCATTGATCGCGACACAATAATCGGACAGCAATCGACGACATTAAATTTACTTCTGTATAGTATTTGGTACATCGCCGTGAAAAATACTCTGTCTCTGGGGTCACTTTTATGGATTCGGTAGAATTAGCTTTTACATCCGCGATCGATCAAGCTCGTTTGATTCGGAATAAAGAAATCTCTCCAATCGAACTGACGCAGCTTTACCTTGATCGCATCGAGCAACTGAATCCGAAGTTAGGCAGTTTTTTCACAGTGATGGCAGAACGAGCGATCGCAGATGCCATTTCAAAGACAGAACGCCTTTCAGAGTCAGAGTTACCGCCCTTTTTCGGAGTGCCGATCGCCATTAAAGATCTCAATCCCGTCGAAGGTGTTGCCTGTTCGTATGGATTGAAAGTAGCGCGGAATCGAATCGCCGATCGAGATGATTTAGTCGTGAAGAAGCTCAAAGAAGCCGGATTTATTATTCTCGGCAAAACGGCGACTTCTCAACTGGCTTCATTTCCTTACACAGAGCCGCCTGGATTTCCACCCGCTCGAAATCCTTGGAATTTGGACTATACACCGGGTGGATCGAGTGGGGGATCATCTGCGGCAGTGGCGGCGGGACTTTGTGCGATCGCGCAAGGCAGTGATGGCGGTGGATCGATTCGAGGTCCGGCGGCTTGTTGTGGATTGATCGGGCTAAAACCGTCACGCGGTCGGATCTCGATGGCTCCGATGGGGGAAGCTTTTTCTGGATTTGCGGTGACGGGTCCTCTTTCGAGAACGGTTGCGGATGCGGCGGCATTTTTGGATGTCACAGCGGGCTATGTGACAGGTGATCCCTATTGGTTGCCGAATCCAGAAACTTCTTTTCTAGAGGCGACAAAGCGCAGATTAGAGCCGTTACGGATTGGGTTAGTGACTGCGATCGATCCGATTGGAAGCGCTGATCCAATCTGCGCGGAAGCGACCGAGAAAATCGCGCATTTACTCGAATCGATGGGGCACTCGATCGAGCTTGTGACTCCAGATTTAGGTGAGATGGTGGAGCCATTTACAATGCTTTGGAGAGCGCAGGTAGAGGTAGGAGTTCCACCTTTCTTATTAGAAAAAGTGAATCGCTGGCTGTGGTGGCGAGCGAAATTTACCTCAGCCTCTCGATACCGCCAAGCGCAAGTTCGACTCCATACGTTTGCTCGGAAAGTGGTGGCATTGTTCGATCGCTTCGATGTCCTGTTAACGCCGACTTATTTGCATCCTACGATTCGCATCGGGGAATGGGCGAAACTAAGTCCGGTCAGAACGATCGGAGAAATTATTCAATGGATTGCACCCTGTCCAGCGTTCAATGTGACCGGACAGCCTGCGATTAGTATTCCGGCTGGATTTGATCTGAATGGTTTACCGATCGGAGTTCAGATTGTGGGAAAACCTGCGGATGAGGAAACGATTTTAGCGGTGGCGGCACAAATTGAAGAAGCGCAACCTTGGAAGGGATGGCGACCGTTGATCGAGTAATTCAACTAGAACAGAAAATAAATGTGGGGCAGGCAAGATGCCTGCCACCGGGAATCAGGCAAGATGCCCACCCCACAAAGATCCAAAAAAAAAACAAGGAATTCTCCGAACCGCCGAATGCGGAAATCGGAAAATTCCTGGATTCACAAAATGCCAATCCGAATTTTAAACGCCCACAGGTTGACGCTGTTCCGTCCAACGACCGAGCGGTTTACCTACGATCGCTAATTGCTGCATCAATTCATCGAACGCATCTGGTGTCAACGATTGCGGTCCATCAGAAAGTGCCTTCTTCGGATTCGGGTGCACTTCGATCATCAGCGAATCGGTTCCCGCTGCGACCGAAGCCATTGCCATCGCTGGAACATACTCAGCGCGTCCAGTTCCGTGACTTGGATCAATCATGATCGGCAAGTGGGTCAAGGTTCTGAGAACGGGGATCGCTGAAAGGTCGAGCGTATTTCGGGCATATTGTCGATCGAATGTCCGAATCCCACGCTCACACAGAATCACGTTCGGGTTTCCGGCTGCCAAAATATATTCCGCTGCCATGAGCCAATCTTCGATCGTCGCTGCCATTCCGCGCTTGAGCAAAATCGGTTTATCCTGCGCTCCGACTTTCTTCAACAGCGAGAAGTTCTGCATGTTCCGCGCTCCGATCTGAATCATGTCAGCCACTTCAGCCAACGGTTCCAAATCAGCCGCGTCCATCAATTCGGTAATAATCCCCAATCCAGTTGCTTCACGAGCCGCTGCTAACAAACCAAGGGCACTTTCTCCGTGTCCTTGGAATGCGTAGGGAGAAGTCCGAGGCTTGTACGCGCCGCCTCTAAGGAATTGCGCTCCCGCCGCTTTCACCCGACGAGCCGTTTCGATGATCATCTCTTCGTTTTCGACCGAGCAAGGACCTGCTACCGTCACGATCGGGTGATGTTCCCCGATGTAAACAATGCCGTTTGGAGTCGCGATCGGGACTTCACTCGCTTCCCCGTGACGATACTCGCGGCTGGCACGTTTGAAGGGTTGCTCTACTCGCAACACTTGCTCAATCCAATTGCTGGACTCTTGAATCTGTAGCGGGTCCATCGCAGCGGTTTCACCCACTAAACCGATCACAACTTTGTGCTTTCCGACGATCTTTTCAGGGCTAAGACCCCAAGTCGTGAATTCTTCAGTGAGGCGGGCGATCTCGGCTTCCGGGGAGCCGACTTTCATAACCACAATCATGTTAAAAATCCCTGGCGTAATGTGTTGATCTGGATTGCCGATCGAGCATTTTGCTGCCCGGATCAGTCTTTAGAGTTAATCGTACCGTACTCGATCGTTGCTTAATTCTCGCCTTTCGCTTGCTTTTGTTGCTGACGCGCTCCTTTCCAGGCAGAAACGAGTCGTCCAAGATTGGTCGAGAATTCATTCACTCCCACCAATCCACCGACGCGATCTTCATCCCAAGAAGCCGAGAGCAAGCCGAAAGACAAGCCAACCACCCCTAATCCAAAAAAGAGCATACTGACGAGCACTACAGCCACGTTCGGCAACTTGTAAATGCCTTTAGTTACGATGAAATAGCTCACCACAAATGTAGCGATGCCCAAGGTCGTCGGCACACCACAAAAGAAAGCCATGCGCCGCGCCATCCGCTTACTGACCACATCGGGAACAGCAAGAGATTCACGTGATCGCTCTTGTGCCACGGGCTTTTTCGAGGAAGTTTTGGGGCGCTTCTCGATGAAAGCGGGTTTAGCTTCTTTTGCGGGTGTCTTGACGGGTTCGGGCGCGGGTTTTGCAGTGGATTTCGCTTTTTTGCGTCCTGGCTCGAATGGGAGCCGCTCTGAGTTGGAATCAGGGGCGTTGTCAGACATGGTTTAACCCCGGATACCGAGACGACCAATCAGAGCACGATAGCGATCGACATCACCTTTTTGGATGTAGGCGAGAAGACGTTTGCGCTGACCGATCATTTTGAGTAGTCCAGTCCGGGAAGCGTGGTCTTTTTTGTTGGATCTCAGGTGGAGGCTGAGTTTGTTGATCCGCTCGGTGAGGATTGCCACTTGGACATCGGCTGATCCGGTGTCGGTTTCGTGGACTTGATATTGACCGATGATTTCTTGCTTGCGCTCTTGTACCAGTGCCATTGAGAATTTTCCTGAATTGCGATGAATACGGCAGTTTTTAATATTATCACAGCAATTCGGGGGTGGGATGAGGGAATTTAGGAGTGGGGGGTAGGGAGTGGGGTGCAGAGGAGTTAGGTCAGCGTTTGATTAAGAGGGTGTTTGAAAAGCGTTCGTTCATCGCTACATTCCGCCCTGAAATGAATTTCGGGCTAATCGGCGCAAGTCCATTGAAATGGACTAAGAACTTTAACCTAGCTCCCAGTCTACTGAAGTAGACTTTCCACGGTTAGCCCGAAATTCATTTCAGGGCGGGAGGCAATCGAAGCGAAGAGACTTTTTATACTTTTCAAACACCCTCTAAAATTCAGTTCGCCGTCTCTCCCCACTCCCTACTCCCCACCTCTTCAGCCCAACAAAACTCTGGCACTAAACTTCGGAAGGTCGATCGATAAATTCCCCTCATTTACCTCGATCGCAGTTCCAGAATTCCAATCTTTCCAATTTCCCTCACTTGGAAAATTCTCGATCGCATATCCCTCATAATCCTGCTCCGAGAAATTCGCGACGATTACAACTCTCGCACCCTCGTCGTTCCATCGCACATAAGCCAAAATCTTGTCGTCAGCATTCTCGAAAAAGAATTCGATATTCTCAGTTCGGAGTGAAGATTTTTCGTGACGCAGCGCGATCGCACGTTGATAAAACTCAAACAAATCACGATTTTGATCCAACAGTGACCAATCCAACTGATTTGGTTCAGTCGTTGTTTTGGTCTTATGAGTCGGTTGTCCAAATTCATCACCCATCCACAGCATCGGAACACCGGGGGCTGTGAGTTGCAGAATTGCGCCGAATTTAACGCGATCGAACGCAGGCTGATCAAAAATCCCCACATCACCTAATTCGACGATCATATGTTCACGATCGTGAGTTGCTAGATAGTTGATGGTCGCGGTCGATTGCGCGTAGCCTTGTTGTCGGGCATCGATCGCTTTTTTCAGTTCCTCTAAATTTAACGATTCGCCCGTGAGTGCGTCTTTGAGAAAATATCGAAAACTCTCATGCCAGCAAGCATCAAATACACCTTTAGGTTTGCAAACTTCGCTCGTATCAGGAATATGTTCGGCAATCTGATAGAACGGCTTTCCTTCGACTTTGATTTCATCGAATAGCCAGCCGAAAAACTCATAGCTGGCAATCTGCCGCACCGCATCATATCGAATTCCATCAATGTGATACTCGCGAATCCAGAATTGCACCACGTCGCGCACAAAGTTCCAAGTCGGGCGGATATTAAGACCGCTATCAATATTTTCGTAGCTCAGTTCCGGTCCCCAATAGTTCGCGTCATCTTCAGGGTAATGTCGATCGTGGTAGTACCAGTAATCTCGATCGATTTTTAACAACGGACTTTCTTCGTTCGTGTGATTAAAGATGCAATCGAGCAGGACGCGAATTCCACGGGCGTGACATTCATCGATCAACTGTTTGAAATCTTCGGGCTTGCCGTAGCTGCTTTCTAATGCAAAAAAATGTAGCGGCATGTAGCCCCAGCGATAGTCACCGTCATATTCAGTTACAGGCATTAGCGCGATCGCATTAATCCCTAGTTCGCTTAAATAATCAAGTTTTTTTAAAACCTGCTTGAACTTCGTGGGATCAGAAATATCCGTTCCTTTGCCGCAAAAATCAGCGATGTGCATTTCGTAAAGGATCAGATCGCGATTTTGGGGAAGCGGTTGATCATCGTGTTTCCAAATATAAGTATCTAAAAGGCGTTTTCCATCTTTGATCCGAACGATTCCATTTTCCGTTTTACGATCCATTTCTGTCATATACGGATCGTTCGTTTCTACCCATTGATTCTCTAAGGCTGGACTGTTCGATTTCACGCGCAGCTTGTATTGATATTGTCCATCCTCTAAATCGATCTGTACCCGAAAGAACCCATCTTCACCCTTTTTCATTAGGGTTTCTTTTCCATCTAGAATGAGATGAATTTCCTCGTTTCGGGGGGCAAAAACGTTAAACTCGATCGCGCTACTCATAAATGGTAAAACTGTATAGATGAAGCAGTATCGATCGACTCTATCTGCTTGGACATCTGACGCTTGAAAGATTCCAAGCGTTTTGCTAACCATCCTCAGATAGACTTGTCTACCGAAAGGCAGAGCTCGAATAGTTCGCACCCATCATAATATAGGAAACTCGTCTGCCCTTTCAGTTCGTCCTTTGCGCTTCGATTACACGACTCTACTGGCTAACTCAATGAACGGCGAAGACACTGACCGTAACCTTCAGACCTCTACCGAAGTCGAAACCCCCCCCGCTCGAAAAAATCCCCCTCCTCGCTGGCAGCGATTTCTCGTTCCTGGCTTGGTCGGGCTTGCTGTCCTGGGTGGACTCGGCTGGATTCTCTTCAATCGGCTGATTTTGCCGCTGATGATTGCCAGCCAAATGAAGCCACAAGCGACCCCAGTTCCGCTTGCCAATCCGAAATCTTCGATCGTCGAAGATAGTTCCGACTATGCCGCCAGTCTCGATTCGCGTCAGTCGGTGACACTCCAACCGAAAGTCTCCGGGCAAATTGCCTCGATTCTCGTCCGACCAGGGCAACGAGTCGAAGCTGGTCAGCCCTTAATTCAGATCGATTCCGCTCAACAACGCGCCCAAGTTGCCAGTCGGCAATCGGCAACCCAAACGGCTCAAGCTGAAGTCGAATCAGCGCGGGCAGATGTGGGAAGTGCGAATGAAGCCTTGCGATCGCTTCAAGCCCAACGCGCCACCGCAGAATCGAACGTCCGACTAGCACAGCAGGAATACGATCGCTTTGTTCGATTGCAAAAAGAAGGCGCAACCAGTCAGCAAATTGTCGATCAGCGACTCAATGCACTCCAAACGGCTCAAGCGGCTCTTAGACAAGCCGATGCCGATATTGCCGCCCAACGTGCCGCGATTCAAAGAACCCAATCAACGGTTACCCGAAATCAACGAGCGGTAGAACAGGCGCAAGCGAATACGGCTGAAGGAGTCGCTCAACTCGATGACTTCACGATTACGGCTCCATTTTCCGGCGTTGTGGGCGATATTCCGGTCAAAGTGGGCGATACCGTTAGTAACGCGAATCCCACGGATCTTTTAACGCTGACCCAAAATGATCAGCTAGAGATTCAGATTCAAATCCCGTTAGAACGCGCTTCTGCACTGCGAACCGGACTCCCTGTGAGATTATTAAACGATCAAAATCAGCCGGTGCAGAATGGGCAAATTTCCTTTATCGCGCCGAATGTTGATCCGGCGACTCAATCCGTTCAGGTGAAAGCTCGATTTGCCAATGCAGGAGGACTGAGGACTTCGCAATTTGTGCGGGCTAGAGTTGTGTGGGCAAATCGTCCGGGTGTATTAGTTCCGACCACCGCAATTTCGCGCTTGGGAGGCAGAGATTTTCTCTTCGTCGCAACCCCTTTTCAGGCTTCAGGCTGTGAAGCTCCTGCGGCTCCTCAAGGCGGCGGCGGACCCGTCGAAGTCACTCCAGATCAGTTAGTTGCAGCTCAGAAACCGGTGCAACTCGGCAAAATTATCGGGAACGAGCAAGAAATTTTAGAAGGAGTCACAGCCAGCGATCGCATTGTGACTTCCGGCATTCTCCAACTGCAAAACTGTGCCCCGATCGCGGATGCGGCACAAATGAAGCCCTCACCGTAACGCCATGATTTTTTCAATCTCTACCTTTTTTATCAAGCGCCCTGTGTTTGCGACAGTGTGTTCGATCATGATCACGCTGTTGGGGATTGCTTGTATTCCGACCTTGCCTGTGGCGCAGTATCCAGAGATTGCTCCGCCTCAAGTGAGTGTGACTTCTAACTATGTAGGCGCGAATGCTGAAGTCGTCGAATCGACGGTGACGAACATTCTAGAGCGACAGCTCAACGGCATCAATGGTGTGAAATTTATCAAGTCCACCAGCGCGAACAATGGTGTGAGTCAGATTAATTTGACCTTTGATCTGGGCATCAATCAAGATTTAGCGGCGGTTGATGTGCAGAACCGAGTCTCTACAGTGCAGTCGCGCTTACCGGGACCGGTAACGCAGACGGGAGTTCAAGTTGCCAAAACGAACAATAATTTTCTCTTAGCGATCGGGCTTTATTCCGAGCGCGATGAGAAAAAGAATCAAGACCTTTACGATGATCTGTACCTGAGCAACTATGCAGATCTCTATCTCGCTGATGCGATTCGACGAATCAAAGGAGTCGGCGAAGTTCAAATCTTTGGAGAACGAACTTACGCGATGCGGTTGTGGCTTGATCCAGAACGGCTTGCCAGTCGCACCTTGACTCCTCAAGATGTCGTTGCCGCACTGCAACAGCAAAACATTCAGGTGGGAGCCGGACAGATTGGACAAGCGCCCGCACTTCCTGGACAGCAGTATCAGTATTCCGTAACCGCACAAGGACGACTCAAAGATGTTGAGGAATTCAATAATCTAGTCATTCGATCGACGGGAACTGGAACTCTAGTCAGGTTGCGGGATGTCGGACGTGCAGAACTCGGAGCCGAAAACTATGGTTCATTGTTGAGATTCACAACGAAAGATCGGGTGACTCACCGAGGCATTGGATTAGGGGTGAATCAACTATTCGGCAGTAATGCGCTCGATGTTGCGCAAGCCGTAAAAGACGAGATTCAGCGATTGTCTGCAAGCTTTCCACCTGGATTACGTTACGATGTGGCGTTCGACACGACGACTTTTATTGATGCAGGGGCGAAAGAAGTTGTTTCATCACTGATTCAAGCCGTTGTCTTAGTGGTCTTGATTCTGTTTCTGTTTTTGCAAGATTGGAGAGCGGCGTTTATTACCTCGATCGTGATTCCGATCGCATTTCTCGGTACGTTCATTTTTGTCAAAGTGCTCGGATTTTCGATCAACACTCTGACTCTATTTGGATTAACGCTGGCAACAGGGTTGGTTGTGGATGATGCGATCGTGATTATCGAAGACATCACCCGACGCATTCAAGAAGAAGGAAAGCGCCCGCTTGAAGCCGCGATCGAATCGATGAATGTGCTATTTGGAGTTGTTATTGCAACTTCACTGGTATTAATTACGGTGTTCGTACCTGTTGCGTTTTTTCCTGGAACAACCGGACAGTTGTATCGACAATTTGCGTTAACGATCGCGTTTTCAGTTTTAGTTTCTACATTCAATGCGCTGACTTTCACCCCGATGTTGTCGGCATTAATGCTTAAATACAAACCAAACACGAACAGCAATTGGTTTTTCCGGCGGGTGAATTGGGCGATCGATAAAACTCGTGATAGCTATGCGCGAAACCTCGATCGGGTTGTCCGCCGTAAAAGCCTGATTCTCTCGTTTTTTGCGGGTGCATTAGTCCTCACTTACTTCGTGTATGGCTTCGTGCCACAAGCCTTTATTCCCGATGAAGATCAAGGGGTATTTATTACCGTTGTGCAAGCTCCAGAAGGTGTTTCACTCGACTACACCGAGAAAGTGTTAGAGAAAGCAGAAGCGATTCTAAAAGCACAACCAGAAGTATCAAACATCTTTGCAGTCGGTGGATTTAGCTTTAGTGGAGCAACCCCGAACAATGGGTTAATTTTCACCACTTTAAAGCCTTGGGAAGAAAGAACTGGATCGAATCAATCTTTGCAAGCGATCATTGGTGGATTTTTCCCTAGCCCAACGGGATTATTTCCGAAAATGGCAGCCATTCAAGAAGCAGTCGTGTTGCCGTTTAACTTACCTGCAGTTCCCGGAATTGGTAACTTTGGTGGCTTTGAATTTCACCTGCAAGACCGAACCGGATTAGGCTTTCCTGCTTTGGGTGAAACATTAGGAAAGTTCCTCGGTCGCGCCTCGACTTATCCTTCTGCTCAAAGTCCGCAGTTAGCAGGATTACGCCCGAACTTTAACGGCAATACGCCGCAGATTTCGATTGAAGTCGATCGCGATCGCGCAAATCAACTTGAAGTTTCACTTCAAGACATTTTCAACACGCTGCAAATCTTCCTTGGCTCAGCTTATATCAACGATTTCAACCAATTCAACCGAGCGTATCGAGTCTATATCCAGGCGGATAGTCAGTTTCGATCGAATCCTGAGGACATCAAGCGATTGTATGTTCGCAGTACTCCTACGAATGGTGGAACTCCCCGGATGATTCCGCTGGGTAACTTAGTGCGCGTGTCTCAAACAAACGGACCTTCGATCATTACGCACTACAATCTATTCCGCTCCGTTGAGATTAACGGTGCGGCTGCACCTGGAACGAGTTCAGGACAAGCGATTCAAGCAATGGAAACCGTTGCCCGCGAAACATTGCCCAGAGGTTTTGGATTTCAATGGTCGGGACTGTCGCTTGAAGAAATCGAATCCGGTGGAGCGGCTGTATTCATCTTTGGATTAGCGATCGTCTTTGTATTCCTCACACTCGCGGCACAGTACGAAAACTACGTTGATCCGTTCATCATTATGCTGACGGTTCCTCTGGCAATCTTAGGAGCCTTGTTAGCCGTACTGCTGCGCGGAACAGCGAACGATGTGTATACCCAAATCGGGTTTGTGATGCTGATCGGGATGGCAAGTAAAAACTCGATTCTGATTGTGGAATTTGCGAATGAAGAGCGCGAGCGCGGAAAAGGAATCGCGAGTGCAGTTGTTTTCGCAGGTCGAGAACGACTCAGACCGATTCTCATGACTGCAATTTCAACGGCGATCGGTGCGTTACCCCTGGTGATTGCAACCGGACCCGGAGCCGCCGCCCGTCAATCTTTAGGAACTGCGATCGTCGGTGGGATGGCGGTCGCAACGTTCCTCAGTTTGTTTATCGTTCCGGTGCTGTACATCATGATCAAATCGCTCGAAGATCGGATTCGACGACCTGCAAAACCTGTTTTAGTCGATGGGAATGGGTCGAGTTCGGGCGATCGCGAAACGGCAATGAGTCGATCGGATCGAGATGGACACTGAGGATTGTGAAGTGAATCAAGAAGGGGGACAAGAATCTTCTCTTGCCCCTCTCCTATCCAGGGCTTCTGCCTCCTAAATCCACGCCAGTTCGACAAGTCTTTCCGCTTCGATTCTGTCTCGCCCCGAATTTCATTCCGGGGCGAGTGAACAACGGAGCGAAGAAATTCATCGAACTGGCGTTAGAAAGAGGTCGGCATTTCCGCATTTCATCGATCAAAATCCCATCGCATCCGCAACCGATCGCGTTTCTGGATCAATGCCCTGCTTGAAATTGTTCTCGCTAAACTTAATCGCTGAATCAGGATCTTTTAATCCATTTCCCGTCAACACGCAAACGACGGTCGCGCCAGTGGGCACTTGATCCTTGACCTTCAACAAGCCCGCAACCGATGCAGCACTCGCAGGCTCACAGAAAATTCCTTCATTCGCCGCCAATAATCGATAGGCTGAGAGAATTTCTTCATCAGTCACCGCATTAAAGCTACTCTGACTTGCATCTCGAACCGCGATCGCTCGATTCCAGTTTGCCGGATTGCCAATCCGAATCGCTGTTGCTAACGTCTCCGGATGCGTAAACGGTTCGCCATGCACTAAGGGAGCCGCGCCTGCTGCCTGAAATCCCATCATTTTTGGCAATTTCGACGATCGACCTTCCTGGTGATACTGCGTAAATCCCATCCAGTAGGCGCTAATATTTCCGGCATTTCCAACCGGAATACACAGCCAATCGGGGGCATCTCCTAGAACATCGACCACTTCAAATGCTGCGGTCTTTTGCCCTTCTAAGCGATAGGGATTCACCGAATTTACGAGCGTGACCGGGTAGTTTTGCGACATTTCGCGCACGATTTCCAAAGCACGATCGAAGTTCCCCTTAATCGATAAAACTTCCGCACCGTACAACAAGGCTTGAGCTAATTTTCCCAAAGCCACATAGCCATCGGGGATCAAAACAAACGCTCGCATTCCGCCCCGACAAGCGTAGGCAGCAGCGGCGGCTGACGTATTTCCGGTACTTGCACAAATGACCGCCTCCGCGCCTGCTTCTTTCGCCTTCGAGATCGCCATTGTCATGCCGCGATCTTTGAAGCTTCCGGTCGGATTTAGTCCGTCGTACTTGATATACACCTGCACCTGACGACCGATCTGTTGCGCGATCGCAGGCACCGGAATCAGCGGCGTATTGCCCTCGTGCAGCGTTACCACTGGGGTCTGATCCGTCACGGGCAGATAGCGGCGATAGCCGTGGATTAAACCGCGCCAAGCTTGGACTCTGGGCAGTTCTTCAGAAGGAGAGGGGTTTGCAAGAGACAGGCGTAAGGTCACAGGAGTCAATCAGTTAAAGAATGAACAGATAGTCGTGAAATCCTAGTGTACTGCGTTTCGTTGTCTCAGGTTGATGCAAATTGCGATGATCGGCTATAGAATTTTGTGATTTATCAATTTCTGCCGGAACTGAGTCGATCTGGTATCGTCTAAAAGTGAATGCCAGAACACAAACTTATGTAAAGTTTAGGTTAAGATGTTTTGGTGGTGTGAGTAAGTACAAATTACTAATCGATATGAACGCTTCAAACGACCAACTTAGTAATACTGCGGTATGTGATTCTCAGTCGGGTGCATCCGTGACCGCGATGACGCAAGAGAAAATGAAACTTCTCTACCGCGCCGATCAGCAAGTCAAGCTTCTGGATTTGCAAGCCGAGGCGGAGCTGCTCCTCAAACAGCTTCAAGCCCTCAAACAGCAAAAGACAGGGCAAACGGTCAGTTCAGTTTCATAGATCCCCTCTGAAGGATGAAGTTGATTTCGCTTCATCCTTTATTTTTTGGCAATCTTGAGCGATATACTGAGGCAGTCTGTCGCGTCGAGTGTTGGGGTATGCAGCGATCGTTTTGGGCTGATCCGTATTTGTGGATTCATTTGGCTGGGGCTGCAGCGGTTCCGCTGGCGTTGCTGGTCTGCTTATTAGGGTTAGCAGCAGGCGATCCGATTTTGCCACCTTGGTTGGAATTAGGATTCGTTGGCGCTGCGGGAATTGCTCCGATCGCTTGGATGCAGCTTCAAAAACCGTTCTATATCTATAGTTTGTTAGCGGTGGCGCTACGTCCTGAGCAGTTGACAGAAGCGCAGAGAAAGATTTTAGGATTGTTTTTAGCACGTCGGAATCCGGTAGCGACTGGGATTGCGGCGTTTGTGCTGTTTTTAGTGCTGAAACAAATTTATGCGATCGCACCGATTGCAGAAGGGATTACCCCAATCCCGTCACATGGATTGGGCTTGATTGTGGCAGCGATCGCGTTTTTTGGCGGCAATTTGTTTTTACAGGTGCCTGTGAGTGTCGGCTTGGTGATGTTGTCGAGTGATGCGGAATATATGCAGATTGCGCCGATCGAGGTGGCTCAGATTTCCAAGCGATTGTTGGTGTTTGGAATTCCCGTGAATGCGATCGTGCCTCCGTTAGATACGACTACCCAGAATTAAAAAATCAATGCGACACATTGTGCGTTTACCCGACGACGTAGAGACGCGATTAGGAGCTTCGCTGCACCTTCGGTGTGCGCGTCTCTACGGGGTTTTGCGGTCTGAACAATTCATCACCGCGTCATTGCCAACGGACGACTCCGCACCTTTTTCATCCGCGCCCAACCGGATAAGTACCACAGATACAGAAACACAGCACCCGCAATCACTCCACCCAATGTCCATTTGATCGCTTTCTTGAGCAAATTCTTCGATCGCTGTTCTAATGCGACTTTTGCTTGAGTCTCAGTCTGCTGTGCGGTGGTTTGAATGTTCTCAAGCTGACGCTTACGAAATTCATCTGCATTAAAATTCTGCAATCCGCTAACGGTCGATCGCTGAACCAAGGCTTTCAGTTGCTCATCGCTCAGCTTCTGAATCTGAGTTTGTGCCGCTTTGACTTGCTCACGTTGTTGAGACAACTGTGAAACGAGTTGAGCATTGTTCTGATTATGGATGCGCCAAGCTGAACTGACTCCGATTGGAACTAACACCCAATACGCGATCGCATACACCATCAACACCCACGACAAAGGCTTTAACAAAAATCGTTCAATCTTCGATCTATTCGACTCTTCACCCAAAAAGATTAAACCAAATCCAACCAGAGGAAATCCAACCCGCTCAACTAGATTACCAACCGTGTTAAATTCCCAGTCCGAGTTGAACGCTTGGAATGGATACAAGATATCGACTAAATCAATCAAGCACAGCACTAAAATGCCATACCCAATCACACGCAATCCAGAGATTGCTTTTCCTGCTGAATCAAACTGCATTGTATTTCTCCTCGATTAAAGCTTTGGAAATCTTGGCAACCACCAAGCGTAAACATCTTGCCAAACGGCTTCTAACTGTTGATGCACGACCTCGATCGATCGATTCTCGATCGGTGTTGACACAGTGATCCATAGACACCGAGCATCTCTCGGATCTTCCATTCCGAGAACAATCGGCAACAGTCGATCGATGCGAAGGTCGTAAGTATTTCGGTTTGCAAAAAACTGCTCTCGGTTGATTGTACTAGAACCACGAGAATTGATACAAGAACTTAGATAAGCAACGCGATCGCGCTCAAGCAAGCGATAAAACCCTGTTGAACTTTGTTTATCTATGGCTTCTATGTTCTGCTCGTTCAAAAGATATGTTTTTAAGTAGGTAGAAACATCACCATCTGTTGCTTGAAGGTAGTGAATCTGAACATTAAATCCTTGATATTGATACTGATAGCCGTTGAGGTCAGACCAAGATTTAGGGTGAAAGCTTTTTGAAACGATCGCATTTCTTTCAACAAACCGCGATCGCTCTAACGGCATTTGATCTGGAAACGTAAAAGATGTGGACTGATTCAGATTCGGAAAAAAAATAGCCCGACCTAACACCAAAAGCGTACAGAAAAATGTCAGTCTCAGAAGTGGAAAATACAATGAATTAGATGAAATCATAAATTCTAGCGTGAAGATTGCTCTAACTCTTCTGGAGCAGATTCTAAGGTTAGTGGCTTACTACGTTCCATCAAAATTTGACAATACGTACTAAGAATCGTCATCGAAATCATTGAAAAAATTTGCGCTCCCTGATCTCCATGCCAATATTCAAATCCTGCGGTATCTTGCTTTGAAACTAAATAGGCGAGAAACACGACTCGGAAGCCATTGATAATAAATGCAGAAAGAACCGCGATCGTAGGCACTAAAAACTTCTCTCTTAACCGCGTCGGAAAAACCAGCAGAAAGAAGACAGCAACTTTTATAGAAATAATTGCAGCTTCCAGCCCAGAACAACCGAGATAGATATCAACACCACCCGAAGGCATAACTAATTGTGTTCCCTTGCGTTCAACCAAGAATCCCAAATACCACATCAGAGCGTGAGCATATTTGGCTGTGAGTACAGTTGAATGAACAAAACGATCAACTTCTGACACTAAAATCTGCGTCGGAATCGCCATGATAAAAACAAGCAATAGTTCGCGTCGATAGTGACGAATTTGTTTAAATCCAACTGCTAAAAGCGCGATCGCAGTCGCAATCAACAAAGGAGTCACGCTTAGAACAACACTATGTCCACCCCGAAGATTCACACTCCGGACTAACAGAACTGCGATCAAGAACCAGCCCACAAACTGTGAGACTGGTTCTCGTCGCAGCATTAATTGATCTCGTCGCTGCCAGAGTGAGTAAGCGATCGCTGACCATCCAATTAGTTCTAGCGAAACATGACTGAAATCACCTGTAAATCGCCAATACAATTGAAGATGCAGCGCAATCAGACTGAGTGCAACACCGAAAAGCCAATAGTTGGAATCATTGACAGCCAGAATGAATCGCGATCGCAACTCTGATAGACGCATAACTTGTGAGGTAGGGAGTAGGGAGTAGGGAGCTAAAACGGGAACAACGCCCCACTCCCCACTCCCTACTAATCTAGGACTGATATAGATTTATCGAGTCGCTGACTCTTGCGCGATCGCAGTTCTCGCTCGACGTAAAGCGGCTCCTAAGGTTTGAAACTCTGGATTGTTCGACAATGCGGTCAATGCAGATCCCTGTGTTCTAAGAACCAAATCGTTATAGGCACGAATCGCAACAGCAAGCGAATTCACACTGATATCTGTACAAGTTAGAGTGGCAGCATCTTTTCCGCATCCAGATAGCAATCCTTCACTCGCGATCAATGTTTCTGAAACACCTTGAGCTAACTGCTGAATTTCAAGCGTAGATAAGTTCACATTGCCGAGAGCAAGAACAATCTTTGCGGCTGTCTGCATGGTGAGAAGAGAAGCATTTGCAGCATCTAACGCAGGTAAAACGCCAGCTAAGATAGAAGCGACTTGAGCATTCGGAGCCGTGAAAGATAGTAGCTGACCGTTAGCGCTCTTGAAAGCAGCCGAATTCGAGGTAAAACGGACTTCCATTGTACGATCAAGCTTCGGAATCAGGACAACCTCAATGTTGCGCGTGATGCCTTGTCGATCGTTGCCAAAAATCGTAAACTGTCCGCCTCTGGTTCCCAGATTTGCACTGTAGCGCGAGAACCGAGCCGCAATATTCGCAGGGGTACTACCTTGCCGCTTCAAGTCAAGCCTGACAAATCCTGGACGCTCAACTTCGACTCCAGGTTCAGTTGGTGGTACCGCAGGCTGAGAAATAATCGTTCTTAGCTCACCCACAACTTCCATGTAGCGGTAAATCCCTGGCGATGTTTGTAGCACATCAGCGATCGAGCTTTGAAGTACTGAGGACACACCCGGAATTTGCAATGCTCCAGTTCTGAGATCACGCACTAACGCAATCAAGTTTTGATTGAACCGCTGTTGAACTGGGGGAGGTGCAATTAATCGACCGCGATCGATTTGAAGACCAGGCACTCGCGGAAACACGATTGGACGAGTCGGGGGCGCAACTTCAGAACCTGTATTGATTCCAGAAGTTCCGCGAGGCGTATTTGCCGCACTCGGAGTCGCAAAGGCGAATACGGCTCCTAAGACCGCCACAGAATGAAAAAGAGCAGTAATTCGATTCATGATGCTTAGTACTGATATCCGGTGTAGTTGAACCCATAGCCAATGCCGAAAGAAAACAACGTTGCATTATCATTTCGGCTCAGAACATTGCCCACCACGAACGTGAGAAACAATGGCGTAGTCTTAAGCGGCACGTAAGAAACACCCAGATTTAAGTCTTGTCCAGTCCAGCTTCCAATTACTGAGGCTTGAGGAACTACGCGCAGACCCGCACTCGCGAAGACACCGACACCCCCCTGCCCATTCTGAATGTTCTCAAAGGATCGAAATCTTCCGCCACCGATTCCCAGAGTTAAAGTGAGCGGTAGAGAATCTTCAAGATTACCGGGACGCAAATCGAAGACTTTTGAAGCAGCACCATAGAGAGTCGAGACCGTGGTTTCGTTCTCTTCTCCCCAAACGATGCCAGAATCAAAGCCCAGCGCGATCGCGGCTTTTCCAGGAAGGCTACGATGCAGCTTAAATCCAATATCCCCGTTGCGACCAAACCGTCTCAAACTGCCAATGTTTGCACTCACTTCGAGTCCTAGTGCTGTTTCGGAATCTCCTAAGCCAAATCCCACACTGAGCGCACCATCAGCTTCATTGATTCTCGGTCGCCGATTTGAGAACGAGAGTCCGACAAACGCATCTCCAAAATTTGCGCCAAATGCGGTCGGAACCCCCACCGAGGAACCGGGAGAATACGCTGGAATCCGCAGTTCTACGAGCGGATCAATTACTAATTGTCTACGTAAGGCATCAGTATCTTGGGGGCTGGTCGCTTGAGCGATCGAGGATTCCACGATCGGCGCTTCTGCAAGAAGTTGTTGAGCGCTGCCTTGAGGCTGCTGTCTGAGAAAGACTGCTTTGGAAGTCGCATTCGATCGCGGTGAAGCAACGAGCGAGGACTTCGCAGGGCGGCGCGATTCTGAAGCGGGTTTGAGCCATGCCGCATCGCGAATCGTCAAATCTACGGGTGTCTTTTCAGTCGTGATTTTACTAGGAGATGCGGTGCGTCGATCGCGTTCCGTTTTCTCGATCGTAGTCTTATTAAAAGCTGCTTTTTCGATTTGGATGTCGCTGGAATCTGTCGCGTTTGCTAATTTTACGCCTCCGAATCCGCCCAGAACAAGCACAACTGCGAAACAACGCATCCAGAAGGCTGAGGTACGAAAACGGTAGATTGAGAGTCTGTCCTTCATATGTGATCACAGCTTAAAACTGTTCGTGGGGTTGAAATCTGAGCAAAGCTAACTGCACCGATAGTTTACCGGGGTGCCACTTACGTATACTCCGTGTTTATCTGTAAATTTCTTACAATCTTTAAGGACGAGACTCGTATTCTTACGGGGATATGGAGTGAGGTGCAATTAAATTGCCTATAGATATCAGAACCTTTAGGACAGTGCTGGATCAGAGTTTGGAAAAATAGCACTGTAAGGTGATCCACCTGAAGTGAGAGGTACTTCTTCTTAAGGAGGATTACTTTGAGTGCAATACTGCAACTGATGAGGAATCCACGATGACTGATAGTACCGTTCAGAAAGTCGATGCTCAGTTTTCACCCACAGGCGAAATGGGGCAAAAATACTTAGCTTCAGGTAAAACCGTCGCGATGCGGCTTTGGGAAAATGAACAGCCTGCGGATGCCAAACCTGCAACACAGCGAGAGTATGAAACGGTCGGCTATGTACTTCAAGGTCGAGCAGAATTACATCTTGAAGGACAAATGGTGCTACTAGAGCCAGGAGATTCTTGGGTCGTACCCAAGGGCGCATCACACAGCTACAAAATATTAGAGTCATTTAGCGCGATCGAGGCAACCAGTCCACCCGCTCAAGTCCACGGACGCGATGAGTAAATGCCCTCCTCAGTGGAGAGTGACAAAACTCGGTTCAGATGCTTGACTAATTGTGGTCGTCTTTTTACTCGTTTCATGTCACCGCTCACCGCTAACTCACACGATAATCTCGATCGGGGAACTGCTTCACCCCCGATCGCAGCGCAACACCGCTATGTTCATCAACTCCACGACGATGAACGCATCGACGATTATTTTTGGCTGCGTGAGCGTGACAATCCAGAAGTCATCGCTTATCTAGAAGCGGAGAATGCTTATACCGAAGCAATTATGCAGCACACTGAATCGCTGCAAACAAAGCTTTACGAAGAAATGCTATCTCGCATTCAGGAAGATGATCTCTCTGTGCCCTACCGCTGGGGAGAGTTCTACTACTACACACGCACTGAATCTGGGAAAGCTTATCCGATTCATTGTCGGAAACCTCGATCGCTCGATGCACCCGAAGAAGTCTTACTAGATCAAAACGAATTAGCCCAAGGGAATGAATATTTCAGCTTAGGCGTATTAGAAGTCAGTCCCAGTCATCAGATCTTGGCGTATTCAACTGATACGACTGGAGCTGAACGCTATACGCTGTTTTTTCTCGATTTAACCACTCGCAAACTCTATTCCGAATCGATTCCTGATACCGCTTCATTTGCTTGGGGCAATGATAATCAAACCGTGTTTTATGCTCAAATCGATTCAGCAAATCGCCCGTATAAGCTCTTTCGCCATCAATTAGACAGTGATCCGAACACCGATGAATTGTTGTTTCACGAAGCGGATGATGCTTACTTTCTTGGCATTGATAAAACTCGGAGTGAAGCTTATCTACTGCTTGGTTTAGGTAGCAAAATCACCTCAGAAGTACATTATCTCGATGCGAACAATCCGACCGCAGACTTCCGTGTGATTCGTCCGCGTCAAGTCGGCATTGAATACGAAGTCGAGCATCACACCGATACGTTCTACATTCTCACGAATGAAAACGCGCTCAACTTCAAACTGATGAAAGCATCAGTGAATGATCCTAAACAGTGGGAGACAGTGATTGAACACCGTGAAGATGTGTTCTTGATGGGAGTAAGTGCGTTTACTGATCATTTAGTTATTTACGATCGCGAATCCGGCGTTCCCAATATTCGAGTCCGCAAGCTCTCCACTGAAGAAGAACATACGATTACCTTCCCAGAGCCAACTTACGAAGTCTCAGAATCCGCCAATCCCGATTTCAACACAAAAACCCTACGATTCGGTTACACTTCGCTAGTCACTCCGGGTTCAATTTTTGATTACGATCTCGATGCTAAAACTCGTGAACTGAAGAAGGAAACTCCAGTCTTAGGTGGATACGATCGCGCAAATTACAAAAGCGAACGACTCGAAGCGATTGCTCCCGATGGTGCAAAGATTCCGTTATCGATCGTGTACAAAGCAGGCATCGATCGCGGGAGCAATCCCTTACTTATGACCGGATATGGATCTTATGGATTTAGCTATCCGGATTCATTTAGCTCGGCTCGGTTAGCATTGCTCGATCGAGGAGTCATTCTTGCGATCGCACATATTCGAGGCGGCTCTGAACTAGGGCGAAAATGGTACGAAGATGGTAAGTTTCTGCACAAGCAGAATACATTCAGTGACTTTATTGCTTGTGCAGAAACGCTGATTCAACAAGGTTGGACAGATTCAGAGCATTTAGCAATTTCGGGCGGTAGTGCAGGCGGATTGTTAATTGGAGCGGTGATCAATCAGCGACCAGAGTTGTTCAAAAGCGCGATCGCACAAGTGCCGTTTGTCGATGTGGTGACCACAATTTTAGATGATTCGCTGCCTTTGACGGTGACAGAATGGGAAGAATGGGGCAATCCTAGCGATCGAGAATTTTACTTCTACATGAAGAGCTATTCACCCTATGACAATGTTGCAGAAAAGGCTTATCCAGCTTTGCTCATTACCGCCGGCTTGAATGATCCGCGTGTGTCTTACTGGGAACCTGCGAAATGGACAGCAAAGCTAAGAGCACTGAAAACAGATTCTAATGTTTTGCTATTAAAAACGAACATGGGAGCCGGACATGGGGGCGCATCTGGGCGATATGAACGCTTGAAGGAAATTGCGTTTGAGTATGCTTTTCTGTTGGATCAGTGGCAGGTTGAATCGGGTGTGTTTTAGAGGCTGCAACGAAGCGAAGAGTATCGAAACACGCCCCATTCACGTGCATAGCGAACTTACCTAAAAACCGCTATAAAAAAAGCATCCACTCATAACCCTCAACCCACCCAGACTATGAAACTCCGATCGCTCACCGTCACCTCCTCCCTACTTGCAACCCTACTCATTCCAGGCACAAAAGCCCTAGCACAATCCCCCGCAAGCCCAACCCAGACCAACACCCCTTTAGGCTGTCTTTCTGGCTATCCAGACGGCACCTATCGCGGCGATCGACCGATGACGCGCTACGAATTCGCCGCAGGACTCAACGCCTGCTTAGAGCAAGTCGATCAATCGATTCGCTTGAACCGGGAACAATTTACTACAAAATCCGAGTTCGATCGAATCATTCAGCAGCAAAGAACCTTGAACGATGAACTGCAAGGACTCAGCGATCGACTGGATACGTTATCGAAATAATTCAGTCTGGAATTTTAACAAAACCTGAACTGCGTCGAGTCATAGTGTGTCCAACGAGTGAACGGCGATCGCAACTCGATTCAACCCGGTTTTAGCCATGCACTAAAATTCATTGTTTCTTCACAGATTTTTCTCTGAAACGCTGTTGCGATCGGTGAATCAATAAAGTGTAAGGGTAAATACCAAATGTAGGAATCGCTATGAGTTGGGTGTTAGTCGTCGATGACAGTGCAGTTGTCCGAGAACTCATTTCAACCGAATTACGGCATCGCGGCTTTGATGTTGCGGTCGCTGACGATGGTGTTGACGCGATTTCTGTGATTCAGAAACATCCACCCGATCTAGTCATTACCGATGTGGTCATGCCTCGAATGAATGGGTATGAACTTTGTCGCTGGATCAAAAGCGATCCGCGCAGTCAAAATATTCCGGTGATGATGTGTTCGATCAAAGGAGAAGACTTCGATCGCTATTGGGGCATGAAACAAGGGGCAGATGCTTATATGACTAAGCCCTGCCCCCCGTCAGAAATGTTGAGCGCAATTCAGTATTTGTTATCGCGCTCAAGCAACCTGAACTAACCACTATCTACGGCTTCAGCACAACCTTAATACAGTTATCTTTCTTCTGTTTGAAGATCTCATATCCCTGAGGGGCTTGCTCTAATGGCATGGTGTGAGTCACCACAAATGACGGATCAATGTCGCCCCGCTGAATGTGTCCGATCAATCGATCGAGATAGCGATGCACATGAGTTTGTCCCATCTTGAAGGTTAGCCCCTTGTTAAACGCGGCTCCCATCGGGATTTTATCGAGAAAGCCACCATACACCCCTGGAACCGAAACCGTTCCACCTTTACTACAAGCCACGATCGCTTGTCTTAAGGCAATTGGTCGATCAGTTTCGAGTCGAACCGCTTGCTTGGCTTTATCGACCCAGTAATCGATGCTCGTTCCGTGAGATTCTAAACCGACCGCATCAATCACCGAATCAGGTCCGCGTCCGCCGGTCATTTCTTTGAGGGCATCACCGACATCGAGTTCTTCGTAGTTTAGAACCTCTGCACCGCACTGAGTTTTCGCCATCTCCAAGCGTTCGGGAACTCGATCGATGGCAATGACTCGATCAGCTCCCAGCATAAACGCGCTCTTGATTGCGAACTGTCCCACCGGACCGCAACCCCAAACCGCAACAACATGACCGGGTTTGATATCACAATGTTCTGCTGCCATGTATCCCGTCGGGAAAATGTCAGTCAAGAATAGCACTTGTTCATCCGTCAACTCAGGTGGAATCTTGAACAATCCTGTGTCCGCAAACGGCACACGAGCATATTCAGCTTGTCCGCCTGCATATCCACCAAAGAAATGGGAATAGCCAAACAATCCGGCTGGAGAATGACCATACAAAGGTTCAATCAGCGAAGCATTCGGATTCGAGTTATCGCACAGTGACCAAAGGTCTTTTTGGCAGAAGTAACAGTTACCACAAGAAATCGTGAAAGGAACGACGACGCGATCGCCAATGTTGATATTCTTGACCGCAGAACCCACTTCGACGACTTCGCCCATGAACTCGTGACCGAGAATATCTCCAGATTGCATCGTGGGAATGAAGCCATCATAGATATGCAGGTCAGAGCCACAGATCGCAGTCGATGTAATTTTGACGATCGCATCTCGCGGATTGAGAATCTTCGGATCAGGAACATTATCGACACGAACATCGAGCGCACCATGCCAACACAAAGCTTTCATTTACTTCTCCTCTTCAAAAACTTTGGTTTGACGATCGCGCTGATAGTACCCTGGCTTTTCTTTGACTAGGATTTTTCCATTCGGTTCGACGGTTTCTTGGCGCGTACCGAGAAATTCTTTGGTCGAAGGTGCAAGAGGTTCGTCTAAATTCAGCTTCTCTTTAACGTTTTCGGCGATGCCTTTCAAGTCTTTTTTGGCTTCTTCGATCGTATTGCCTTTCGCATCGATCGCGGGTCGATTTTTGCGGACTTCTTTTGCAGTATTCAGGGCTTCATTTTTCCGCAGCTTTTCCGAAGAATCAGCTTCTCTAAGTTTTTGTCCAGCTTCTTGCAGGCTATTTGCATCTCGCATGATGTTTTGAGCTTCATCGGGTGCGATCGCAGCATTTGCCGTAACACTAGACGTAAACAATAGTGTCAGGAATAAAACGACGCTCAGGATTAGAGTTGAGAAAATTTTACGTAGGTCTTTCATCATTAAGGTCTCAGTAGAACTTTGATACATTTATCGGTTTTGTGTTTGAACATTTCGTAAGCTTGCTTTGCTTCGGTCAGCGGCATGTGATGTGAGAACGCAAACGCCGGATCAATGTCACCTTTGAGCACGTGATCGATCAGCTTCGGCATGTAGCGCTGTCCGTGCATTTGTCCCATTTTGAACGTGAGACCTTTATTAAATGCAGCACCCATCGGCAGCTTATCGATAAAGCCGCTGTACACACCCATCACCGAAATCACACCACCTTTGCGGCAAGCAACGATCATTTGACGCAGAATATGAGGTCGATCGGTTTCGAGTCGAACGCTTTGTTTCACTTCGTCATACAGTCCCATCAGCCCAGTTCCATGTGCTTCAAGTCCGACTGCATCGATACAGGCATCGGGTCCACGTCCACCTGTCATCTCTTTGAGGGCTTCCCCTGCATCGATTTCTTCGTAGTTAATGACTTCAGCACCACATTGCACTTTCGCCATTGCTAACCGTTCGGGAAAGCGATCGATCCCAATCACTTTTTCTGCCCCTAATAGATAGGCACTCCGAATCGCGAACAATCCAACCGGACCACATCCCCAGACTGCAACGACATCTCCAGGCTTGATATCACACATATCCGCGCCCATGTAGCCCGTCGGGAACGCATCCGAAATCGGTAATGCTTGCTCATCGGTCATACCGTCAGGAATTTTCACACAGCCATGATCCGCGAAGGGAATGCGAACATATTCCGCTTGTGCGCCTGCATACCCACCGAATAGATGAGAGTAGCCGAAAATTCCGCCTGTGCTGTAACCGAATATCGGCTCTTGGAGCGCGCCACCCGGATTAGAGTTATCACAAAGTGACCACTGCTGGTGAGCGCAATAGTGACACTGACCACAGCCGATGATCGAGGAAACGACAACGCGATCGCCCTTTTTCAATTTCCGAACTTCGCGCCCAGTTTCAACGATTTCCCCCATGAATTCGTGCCCGATAATGTCTCCGGGCTGCATTGAGGGAATGTAACCATCGTAGATGTGCAAGTCAGAACCGCAAATCGTTGTAGCGGTGACTTTGAGAATGGCATCTCTCGGATTGAGGATGGTTGGATCAGGAACATTATCGACGCGGACATCATTCGCGCCATGCCAGCAAACAGCTTTCATTGTGAGTTAGTTGGATAAGTGAACAGAGGGACAGAGATTAGAGCGAATTGCTGTCTCTTTTTCTGGAAATAACTGGAGCGTGGTTTAGAGTCGGTCGCTTCGTTCGCTTCCGCCCCGGAATAGAATTCGGGGCTAATCGTGCGAAGTCCGTTTTAACGGACTGAAGACAATTAATTGGGTTCTTAGTCCCCTTCAGTGGACTTCGTTCTGTTAGCTCCGAATTTCATTCCGGGGCGAGACTGAATCGAAGCGAAAAATTCCTAAACACACCCTACCCGTGACACCGAGGTTGACCTTCAGTGGTGGCAATCTCACCCGCTTCCATCAATTGCTTGAATCGGCGCAGTTCATCACCCACCTGCTGTTCTGGCTCTTCCCCAAACAATTTCGCTAAAGCTGCCGTCAGTCTGCCGCCTGCAATCTCGTACTCCATCACCACCTTCACCTCAGTTCCTCGATCGCCCGGTGCTGGTGTAAATCGCACAAATCCCGAATTATCCACATCCGCACCTTCGAGCGATGCCCAAGCAATCAATCGATTCGGCTCATCTTTGATCACTTCCGCATCCCATTCGACTTCTTGACCGAGCGGCGCATTTGCCACCCAATGCGATCGCTTTCCACCTTCGCTGACCGTCACTGATTTGACGTGCTTCATGAAAGTGGGTAAATTCTCGAAGTCGTGCCAGTAGTTATAGAGTTCTTCTACAGGTCGATTGATCGTGACCGTCTTTTCAACTTTGAGCGCTTTGTTCAGTCCGACTGCATCACTCACTTTATCAGTGATGCTTTTATCAGCGGTTGCACCGTGGTAAGCAAGACCGCCACCTGCGATCGCGGTTAGGATACCTCTGAGCGATCGTTTTTGTAGTCCGAATAGCACCATTGCGCTACCACCGACGATCGATGCCCATTTTTCGGTATCGGTGACGGGTGGCTGTTCAGAAGAGTTAATTGTTTTGTCCGATTCAGTTTCCATAGTGACTCACAGTAAATTGAAACAGAGAAGTCGAAAGTGATGAAACCTTCGACTTCTAGAGAACTATGCACCCGTTACCGCAGGACGGCTAGAGGGCTTGGGAGATTGGGGAACGCGATCGCCCAATCGATCTTTGTAGAGATTTGCAATTCGCTGCTCGTCTCTTGCCAAAGTCACTTCCATCTGATCCAAGATCTCAACGGTTGCTGGATCGGTCAGCATGTTACGCAGGTTGTAGGTATCAACTACACCTGTTTGCAAATCGCCCAATGCACGTCGTAAGATTTCGACATCGGTTTGATCGTTTTGGAAGAAGGATTTGATACTGGCATAAAGATTGCTAACAGCAGCAGGCAGCGAAGGCTTCTCATTGAATACTGCTAAGCGAGCCTCTAACTGTTGAACATGCTGATTCTTATGCTGCAAAATTTCTTGGAATAGTTCCTTCATTGCATCATCGGTGGCATTGTCATGGTAATGCTGGAAGGTTTCCAAGCTGTAACGCTCGCCTTGAATTGCAGTGTTCAAAGCATTCACAATTTCGCTTTTGCTAGAGCCACCCCATTCTTCACCGAGCTTCCACCAGCCTGCATCGAGATCACTGATCGGCGGCAAAGTTGTATCTGGAATGTTGAGACTTAACTGTTGCAAAATCGCAGTGACAAAAATCGGCAAATCTCCTGGACGACGAGAGGTAATCAGATTATCGTCGATTACTAAAGGCTCATCGACGAATTCGGCTCCAGCATTCTGCATATCCTTACGAATGGCACGGAATCCGGTCGCCCGAACGCCATCTAACATATCGCCTTCGATCAGAACTTGCGGACCATGACAAACTGATGCAACTAAAACACCATTTTCTAAAGCATCCTCTACGAATTGAACGGTTTTCATATTCGTCCGCATCTTATCGGGCGCATGACCACCTGGAATGATTACGGCATCGAAATCAGTTGCGATCGATTCCGTTGTCGTCGCATCGGCTTTGATGTTGAGCTTGCCTTGCTTACCTTTATATTCTTCATTCACCCGCGAACCAAGTACGATAACTTCGGCTCCCGCTTTCTTCAGCGCATTGTAGGGAAGCTGAAATTCCGCATCTTCGACCCCTTGTTCGATTAAAATAGCAACCTTTTTGGGCTGCGAGTCCATCACCATTGCTGCGTCTCCCTTGTGTCTAGACTTGATATCCGGATTGACAGGCTTTTTACACAGTAAGAAGAAAAGCTCGATCTCTCCTCATTCGCATGACAGAAGCAAATCTCTTTCTCTAGGTGGATCAAGGAACTTTCTATGTGAAGAGACTGGCTTGATTGCAATTCGTTAACTTACAGAGGTGCGATGCCTTAGAGCGGGAGAACACAATGACTTACAGCAAAAATCCAGGATACCAAGATATCTCTGACGAAGCAGATCTAGAGGCATCGTTGCATAATTTGGGCGGCGATGTTGAAGATGACTTTGAAAACGAAGATCTCGAAGATGAGCAAGACTACGGCGATGTTCCGCAGGAGTACACCGAATCATACGGCACGGGTGTCGTGGAAATGCCGGGATATGCGATCGGCGGTCGAACAATGCACGATCGAGACAGTGAACTTCATGAAGCTTCTGCCGTGTTGACAGGTGGCGATATCGATGCGAACTATGAGCAAGCCAACGCAGTCGGTGATGAATCGGTTGGCGGCACCGTATCAACGCCAGATATGGATATTGTGGATGATTTGGGGCGTGCAGTGGGCTTAGAAATGAGCGATCACAACTATCTGCACACCAATGAAATTCTAGAAGGACGTGACGATCGCAGATGGGAGCTTGAGCCTTCCTCTTCTGAAGATTACGAAGACCGTAGAAACGAAGAAGACTAATTTCCCTACATAAAACAATGGATTTAAAACCGATTAACCAACAAGTCGTCGCTATTGTCGGCGCATCAAGTGGAATTGGACGCGATGCGGCTCTGAAGTTCGCTGAGCGGGGTGCAAAAGTAGTCGTTGCGGCGCGGAGTCAGGCGGGGTTAGCTTCTCTAGTTGAAGAGATTTATCAACGCGGCGGAGAAGCGATCGCGGTTGTGGCAGATGTCGCAGATTACGAGCAAGTCAAAGCGATCGCAGACAAAGCGGTCGATCGATTTGGCAGACTTGATACTTGGGTTCACGCGGCTGCAACTGCCATATTTGCGACCTTCGATCGCATTACTCCCGAAGAGTTCAAGCGCGTGATTGATGTGAACTTGATGGGTCAAGTTTATGGTGCGATGGTTGCATTACCGTTGCTGAAAGAAGAAGGACGCGGCTCGTTCATCAGTATCACTTCGGTGGAAGCACGTCGATCGCTGCCGTATCAAAGCCCTTATTCCGCCTCGAAGCATGGAACAATGGGTATGATCGATGCACTGCGATTAGAACTAAAGCATCAAGGCTATCCGATTAATGTTGCGAACATCATGCCGGGAGTAATTAACACTCCGTTTTACAACAAAGGTAAAACAAAGCTGGGTGTTAAACCGATGGCTCCCCCTCCGTTCTACAATGCCAGCTTAGTTACAGATGCAATTCTGTACGCGGCTGAACATGAAGTACGTGACTATGTTGTGAGTGATGCAGGTAAGATCCTAGATGTCATTCAGCGCATTTCACCGGGATTAGTCGATGCAGCGTTATTAGCAGTCGCTTTCCCTCTACAGCGGACTGAAGTTGAAAAGGGTGAAGACGATCCGAACAATCTCTTCGAGCCGATTCAAGAGCCAGGATATGATCGCATTGATGGCGATTACAAACAATTTGAAATTCCGAGCTTGCTCGATCACATTGATAAAACGCCTGCTTTCTCGTTTGGTGTATTAGCGGCTGCGGTTCTCGGTGGACTCGCGTTGCTAGGTGGATTTAGCGATCGTAGTTAAGTTTTCAAAGTTTCTAAGCTGTTCAACCTCTCTAATGTAGGGCGAGTCTAACTTGCCCTGCATTTTTTTCAAAATATGCCAAGAAAGAAACCAGTTTCAATTCAGCAACTTGCTCAAGATTATCTAGGTTACGATGATCTTCGGCCCGGACAAGAAGCCGCGATCGCATCAGTTCTAGAACATCGCGACACTTTAGCCGTGATGCCGACCGGATCAGGCAAATCAGCAATCTATCAACTGACAGCCGCAAGAATTCCCGGATCAACGATCGTCGTTTCTCCACTTTTAGCACTCCAAAAAGATCAAGTAGAATCGATTGTTGCCGAAGTGGGTCATGCGGCAGTCGTGAATTCAACGATTTCTGCTTCTAATCGTGCAGAGGTTTTCGATCGCTGGAGTAATGGTGAAATTGAATTCCTCTTCCTCGCACCCGAACAATTTAACAATGCAGATACGATCGAGCATTTACAAGCTGCATCTCCTTCTCTGTTTGTCATTGACGAAGCACATTGCATCAGTGAATGGGGTCATAGTTTCCGCCCGGACTATCTGCGACTAGGAACCGTGATCGAAGCGTTAGGACATCCGACAACTCTAGCTCTGACTGCAACCGCATCGCCGCCTGTGCGAGAAGAAATCATGCAGCGATTAGGAATGAACAACCCGCGAATCATTGTTCGAGGCTTCGATCGTCCTAACTTACGTCTCGCGGTTGAGAACTACGATGATGAAGCGGAAAAGCGGGAGATTTTCATCAAACGCATTCAGCAATTAACTAAGCCAGGAATTGTGTATGTTGCCACTCGCAAAGCAACGGAATCTTTGGCTGAAGCACTCAATGAAGCGGGAATTAATGCGATCGCTTATCATGCAGGACTGAAAACTAAAGAACGCGAACAAGCTCAAAACGCTTTCATGTCTGATGAAGCAGAAGTGATTGTAGCAACGACCGCGTTTGGAATGGGTGTTGATAAGTCGAATGTTCGATTTGTGGTGCACTACAACATTAGTGACTCGATCGATAGTTACTACCAGGAAATCGGACGAGCCGGGCGAGATGGTGATCCTGCAAACATCATTTTGTTCTACACACCGGATGATTTAAACCTACGCAAGTTCTTCTCAGGTAGCGGCAAACTGGAGAAAGAAAAAGTCATTGAACTCGCTGAACTGGTTCGCCAACAATCAGAACCAATTCACCCAAAAGCTTTAAAGTCGCTGACTGATTTATCTGGAACAAAAATTAAAACAACATTAAGCCACTTAGAACTGCTAGGAGTCGTTGAAGCTTTGCCGACTGGAGAAGTATTCGCAAAACCGGACGCTCCTGAGATTGAACAAGCTGCCGAAGAAGTTCTACACGCACAAGAGCGCAAAATTAAAGTTGAGCGATCGCGCTTAGAGATGATGCGAAATTATGCTGAAGTTCTCGACTGTCGCCGCAAATACTTATTGAACTATTTCGGTGATCCCCGTGAAGAATTGTGTGGATATTGTGACAACTGCAACTCCGGAACTGCAAACCAGCAAGACGACGGGCGAAAACCCTATCAACTCAACAGCCGTGTCGCTCACAAGTCTTGGGGAGAAGGGACTGTAATGCGTTATGAAGGCGACAAAATCGTCATTCTGTTCGATGAAGTTGGATACAAGACCATCAGCCTGGAAGCCGCATTGTTACGGGGATTGCTTCAAAAAGTTGCGTAAAATACAAAACGCTTAATCCCTCTCTCTAGTCAGAGTCTTAATGGAATCTTCCACGCTACCTTAAAGCGATCGAGCTACCTTGAAGAAGCGATCGCTTCCTTGCCGTTACAGAGTTAGCAGAGAAATTTTATGGCACAAAGTTTTGGTGTAATTGGTCTCGCTGTGATGGGTGAAAACCTGGCGCTCAATGTCGAGCGCAATGGCTTCCCCGTCGCAGTCTTTAACCGAAGCCGCGAAAAGACCGATACCTTCATGGCAAATCGGGCTGGCGGCAAAAATGTCAAGGCAACCTATACGATCGAAGAATTCGTTGCTTCGCTCGAACGCCCTCGGAAAATCTTGATTATGGTGAAAGCGGGCGCACCCGTGGACGCGATGATCGAGCAACTAAAGCCGCTACTCGATGAAGGTGACATCCTGATCGATGGCGGTAACTCTCTATTTAGCGATACTGCCCGTCGAGCGCGTGATCTCGAAGCTGCAAAATTCACCTTTATCGGAATGGGTGTGAGCGGTGGTGAAGAAGGTGCGCTGAATGGACCGAGTTTGATGCCAGGAGGCACGAAATCGGCTTACGAATATCTAGAGCCGATTTTGACCAAGATTGCCGCTCAGGTGGATGATGGCGCTTGTGTGACCTACATTGGTCCGGGTGGCGCAGGTCACTACGTCAAAATGGTGCACAACGGCATCGAGTACGGCGATATGCAGTTGATCGCAGAAGCCTATGATTTGCTGAAGAACGTGGGCGGACTCGATGACAACGAACTTTATGAAGTGTTCACCGAATGGAACACGACTCCCGAACTGAACTCTTATCTAATCGAAATTACCGCAGACATCTTCAAGGTTTTCGATCCAGATACGAAACAGCCCCTGGTTGATTTTATTCTCGATGCTGCTGGACAGAAAGGAACGGGACGCTGGACTGTCACTGATGCGCTCGAACAAGGGGTCGCAATTCCGACGATTATTGCTGCGGTAAACGCTCGCATTATGTCCTCGTACAAGACCGAGCGGCTTGAAGCTGCTCAACAGTTGAGCTATGCCAGTCCGACGTTTGACGGCGATAAAAAGACGTTTATCAATGCCGTCCGCGATGCGTTGTACTGCTCGAAAATCTGCTCGTACGCGCAAGGCATGGCACTGCTGAACGTGGCATCGCAAAACTACGGATACGACCTGAATCTGGCAGAATGTGCCCGAATTTGGAAAGGCGGCTGTATTATTCGTGCAGGTTTCCTCGGCAAGATTCAACATGCGTTCACCGAAAATCCGACGCTGCCGAACTTGCTCTTGGCTCCTGAATTCAAGCAATCGATTCTCGATCGACAATCGGCATGGCGTGAGGTGATCATGGCGGCTGCTCGTCACGGGATCGCGGTTCCTGCGTTTAGTGCGTCGCTAGATTATTTCGACAGCTACCGCCGCGAGCGTTTGCCACAAAACTTAACACAGGCGCAGCGCGATTATTTTGGTGCACACACCTACCTCCGCACTGACAAAGAAGGCGTATTCCACACGGAATGGACGACTTTGGCTCAAGAGTCTTCATCGAGTTTTTCGACTCCACAGAAGCTCACCGCCGATCAACCGCGTCCGAGTGCAGACGATGTTGAGATCAAAGAGGTGCAGACGAATCGATAGTCGGTTACACTAAATCAACTAGCTTGGGAACGTCTGTGAACAAAGGTCGATCGAGGTTTTCTTCGATCGACCTTTTTAACGCCGTCTTTTATCTAACCGTTCATAATCCGCCTGTGTTTCCGGCAAACTCTCATAAGTCACAAAATAGTTTTTCGTCCAATCGCTCAGATACGGCGCAAACCAAATTTCTGAAGGAATCAGATCGTGAGCATCGGCGCGACCGTTATTATGGCTAAGATGAATCGCTTTTACTCGATCGATCATCTCTAAACAAGTTCGCTCCGTTTCCACCTGATCGCCCTGATGCCAAATCAGAACATGAGATACATCCAGCAATAATGGATGCTTTACTAAGGTATCGACACTAGAACACCAATACTCTGGTGAAGGCATCACTTCGACAAACACAGGAACTTGAACCGTTTGTTCTAGTGCTTCAAGTGCATCTTCGATTTGACATCGATCGATATCTTTCCGCAACGGTGCATGAACCGATAGAGCTGCGACAGAATGCGTTTCGACGAACTCTGCGTAAGGCTTCCAGCTTCGGGGCTGAGTGAGCACGAGACGACAGCGGAAGCTATCACGATACAGGCAGGAATCATGCAGAATTAGCGGCACATCTGGATAGAGTGCATCCGTATCGCAAGGAGAACCGATCGCTAATTCGAGAAAATCAAGCTGAAGCGGTTGGCGAAGTTGATCGAAAATGGTGAGGCAATCGGGGAGAGGGCGAAGACCGATCGCGGTAATACTAAGTCCTAACATGATGATTTGAAAGGCGAAGATAACAAGGTCGATCGATGACACATTCGTGCACAAATCCCAATGGACTGTACTCTAGTTGATCCCACAATTCCCGCAATAAATTAAATTGTTTCTGCCTGTGTAAACTCATCAGGAGACTACAGCGATATTGCCGTTCGTGATCGCCCCAACCCCCTTGATCTTCGGAGAAGATAGCATCAACTGTGATTTTGTTGGTTTCCACCCATGTTCTTAAATTGATATCTGGTGCAGCCCAAGTCTCACCAATTTCATGAATCTCGCAGTAAAGATTTGAGAAATGATTGCAATAGACTGCTCGTGCAGCTTCTTCTGCTGCGATTTGCTCAATACAATAATGAATAAGACTTGGATGATAGTAAGCGTATTCTGACATTGATTGATCATATTGTGGAACATCAGAAACATAGACGAACTCTTTTCCTTCCTTGGTTTGACCAACACGATAAAAATCGGGCTTATCATCCCATAAATCTTCTTCCTCTTCCTCTTCATCGACCAAACAATTGATATAGTACCAATCGTCTCCATAAGAAACTGAAGATTGATAAACGCCGTATACTCGATCACCCGGCACTAACGGAATTCCTCTATCGATCGCGCTTTCCGCTTTCCCAGAGTTTACCTTCGCTAATAGCTCACACGCTTCTGCTCTCACAATCAATTCAGCATCACTTACAGCGTCGATCAAGAAATCAATTCCGACTTCGTGATAATTCAGAGCTAAAGGCAAGAGTTCGCGCTTTTGATCAAGAGATGCGAGCGCGAATCGTTGCCGCAATCCCTCAACTCCGCCCAACGCCACAGCATTAATTGGAGGAGGCATTGCTGCACCCATTACAAGATCAGTCGCTTTCGGATCTGCTTGTTCTGACATAAATTCCTCAAGTGGAAACTGAGTGTAGAATGCCCAATCGAACCGTTTAGAATAAAATAGTGTTATTCACAAATAATAGTAAAATTATACTACATGAGCGATATTTCTCAATCGTCGATCGATATTCTAGAAGCCGAAAAAATCGCGGCTCGACAGCGCTTGCTCAAACTTCCACCAAACGAGGCTCAAGAGCAGGTGAATCAAACACTACACGCTGAATTGTGGCGAGTTGAAATTGACGCTCCCTGGGTTGATCGATTGCCTCGGACGAATGACCCCAATGCTGAGTGGTTGTGTGATGACTCCGATCACGCCTGATGTGCTCAAAGCACTACTGCAATAGCTTCAAGCGTATGAACAACTGATATGCCGGATCTGATCGCGATGATACTCAGTTCTAGGTTGCGTTTTGAAGCTTCTCGCTTCGTTCGCTCCCGCCCCGGAATAGAATTCGGGGCTAACAGTGCGAAGTCCTTTCAGGACTAAAGATGCTTGATTTGGCTTTTAGTTCCCTTCAGTGGACTTCGTTCTACTAGCCCCGAATTCTATTCCGGGGCGGGTAAGCAACGGAGTGACAAGACTCTAAAACACGCCCTAATATTAAAGAAACTCTGTAGCATCAACATATCTAACTTCTGTCACAGTCTCTTCCTGCACAAAAGCCAATCTACCAGCAGCTTCTATCCAAAGTTCTCCAAGCTGTTCATCAGATTGAAGTGCTTCGAGACCTTTGACGATTTTTGCTTCAAACTCCCAGTATGTTTCGTCAAGCAATCGCCCGGAAAATGACAGAGATGCAAACCATCGATCGATATCAAAATTTTCACTCTGAAAATTTTGCCAAAGTTGCTCTAACAGCGCAGTCTGCCCGGTTGCTTCAAAGATGATTCTGAGACGTTCTGAGAAATCTGACGGTGTTTCTTGAGGTTGTCGAGCGTATACAAGATGATCAATCACCCATTGTTCAAGATCAAATTCCCGATAAGTATGTCGTCCTCCAAAGCTTTTCAGGTCTAAACTATATGCCCGTTTCTGATGATGTTTTAATGCCTCTGCCTCTGCTTGATCTCTGACGAAATGAGACGAGAGCCATTTCGGTGGGTTGTACTCCGCCCGAAAGTCAAATTCAGTAATCAACTCAAGCCAGTTATCATTATATTCGATCGCTGATTCGTAAACGTGATAGATATGATCGCCCGGATTTAATCGAATCCCTTGTGCGATCGCATTTGTTGCTTTTTCTGAGTCAATCAGCGCTAGCAATTCATATGCTGTAACTCTCACCTCCAATTCAGCATCATTCAGCAAATCAATCAATAAATCAATTCCCGCTGCATCATAGTTCAGCGTATCGGTTAATAGAGCCATCTTTTGATTTGAAGATGCGAACTTAAATCGTTGTCGCAATCCTTCAATTCCACCCAGTATCAAACTGTTTGGTAAGCTCTGTCCACCTAAGACAGCATCCGTATTGTCAGGCTGTTGCGTCATAGTTTAAGAGAAGGAATTCGTTCTAGAATCCCTGAGCCAAACACTTTATCTAACTCTAAATAGTCTAGATGAACATAGCCGATGTGACAGTGACAAGTTTCATTTGTGCAAAGCCGCTCAAACAGAACTTTTTCAAAGTCCCGATCGTAGATATTCCCGATCGCATCTTTAATAAAGTGACATCTACGAATCGTACCTTTCCCATCGACCGAAATCATCGATCGTCCTGCGCTGCAAGGCTTTCCTAAGCTTGGATAATGCTTAGTATTTAATTCATAGAGCGGATCAATGGACTGAAAGAAAGCGCGATCGTCTTCTGCTAAATTCGGAAGTTCAGCTTTCACCGCATTGATCCAGAGATAAACGCTTTGAGGTAGTTTCTCGCGCAGAGTTGCGATCGCATTTCTAAACTTCGCAAATCCAACAACACCTACACTAAATCGAATGTTCTGCGCGATTAAGCGATCGCACTTTTCGAGAAAGCGATCGGGGTTCGACCATTCCGGGTGAAACGTTGTCCACAATGCGAATGTTTCAGGGTTTGCTTGATTAATCCAGTGCAAGTCACACGATAGATTTGTCTGGATTGCAACTTTACGAACATTCGGAAGGTGAGACAGCTTAGAGAGTGTTTGCTGATAGGCAGAATGAATCAACGCCTCACCCCAAGGCGTAAAGAGAATTGAGAATTCATGTTCAGGATGATCCTTGATCCAAGTGGCGAATTGATCGAGTTCTTGTTTGTCGATCGCCATTTCTGCCGCTGTTTGTTGCCGCTTCGCAAACGGGCAATACTCGCAACCATAGTTACAGCTAACTAGCGAACCTCGATAAAGAATCGTTAGGTGCATTGTTATTTCAGCGAATAGGTTGACATATTCGATCGCACAGTCTCCGAGAACAACCAAGAGCCGAATGTATCCGATCGCTCAAGTCCTAGTTCTGTTAGTTTCCAGTCATCAACTAAACCTAGTTCGATCAGTTCTTGAAGCTGCGGAAAGTCTTGTAATGGTTCAGAGTGAAAGCGATCGCGATAATTCTCAAGATTCAATCCTTCCTCTGATAGCACCGAAATCAAGATAAATCGCCGTTTCTGCTCTTCTAAATCTAGCTCAAAGCCATAGTTTACAACATTGAAATCTTCAGTATTGTTGTAGTGTTCAATGATCGATTTAATCTCTTTGGCGTTCACTGCATAGTCATTTGAGTAATGCAACGATCGAGTATACGATCGCGCTCCGCATCCTAAGCCAATCATGCCGTCCGCCTGACAACAATACACAGGTGCCGAAGATTCCGGTGCAGTGTTCGATCGAAACATTCTCATCGAAACTTGAGTGTAGCCCTGTGATTTTAGAAAGTCTCGACCTGTTCGATAGCAAGCAATGCGAATATCATCCCATTCTCGATCGCTGATTCCCAATCCGGTTAAGGGACGAACATAGAGCGGGTACAAATAAACCTCTTCAGGTTCAAACACCAAAGCAGTTTTGAGCGATTGTAACCAGGTTTCTACAGTCTGTCCTGGAAGTCCATAGATTAGATCAATGTTCAAGGTTGGAAAGTTCGCTTCTCGAATTCGTGTGAGTGCTGCTTTGACTTGCTCCGAAGTTTGGCGGCGTTGAGTCGCGAGAACTTCAGTATCAACGAAGCTTTGAACCCCGATACTAATGCGATCGAGTCCACGATCGCGCAATAATTTCAATTTCTCATCGGTTGCTGTCTCAGGTGACACTTCCACCGAACCCGGAATTTCTAAAAGCTTTGCTCCCATTGATTCAGCAACATTCAGGACAGCTTCTAAGTGCCCGATCGATAACTGTGTCGGTGTTCCTCCCCCTAATGCAAACCGCGCAAACTGAACTTCTCCCAATGCTGATTTCACCTGATTCGCTTGTCGCTGTAGTGCTGCAACATAGCGACCGACAAAATCATCACTGTGGCTCACCGTTGTAAACAGATTACAAAAACCACACCGCATCTCACAGAATGGAATGTGAATGTAGAGGAATAGAGCATTTTTATTCTCAGTTGCCCAGACTTCAGAAAGCGATCGAGGTTTTAACTCCCGATAAGCGGTCTTGTGCGGGTAAGAGTAAACATACGTTTGATAAGGAGTCATAAGATAAACTCTGCGTAAGGGACTGTCCAAACTGCGGGATGGCTTAATCGATGTCCAGTGTACCCGTCATCGCCGTATGTGGTTCCGTGATCTGAACAAAGAATGCAGAACGTGGAACCTCTTTGACGTAGCGCGTTCCAAAGTTTGCCTAACTGTTGATCGACGTATTCTAAAGCCGCCGCATGAGACGCTAAACTATCGCTGGTTGCTCCTGGTAAGTAAAAACAATTCGGTTGATGAAGTGCAGAAATGTTGATGAACAGAAAGATTTTTTCTGGACGTTGGAGGATTGATTGTGCGATCGCAATCTGATTTTCGGTCGAATTCGGACAAGTGACCCCAATCTCCGGACTCCAATAGCTTTCAGCGAACATTGATGGAAGCACGTTCCCCAATGGATTCAGCTTATTAAAAAATCCAACTCCACCAATGCAAACCGTGTGGTAGCCTTTTGCAGCGAGTCCACTCACAATGTTGTCATGTTCTAAAACACAAGTTTCAGGGCATGTACTGGTGCTGCCTTCAAACCGGAGCGAGAACGGACGGGGATGAATGCCAGGATCGATCGGAGTGGGCAGAAATCCGGCAAAGAAGGCTTGGTGAGCGGCATAAGTAAAGCTTCCGGGCGAATGACGCTCTTCCCAGCCTTGAGGCGGCAAAACTGAGGCTAGATTCGGAGTCCGACCTTGAGCGAGTAAATCTCTGGCAACATCATATCTAAGCGTATCGAAAGTGATAAATAGAATGTCGTGTGTTCCAACAATGTGATTTATGTTGAGCATCGATATTGCTCCATCAACATTTCAATCTGTGTTGTGTAAGTATCTTGCCCGTTCCAAGTAATCCCCTGCAACAAGTCTCCAAACGCATTCATTTCCAGAATGTAGTGATCTTTCCAATTTGGCGCAATCAGTAAATCAATTCCACAATAAAAGCTTTTGGAAAAACAAGCCGCAGCCCTTTCACAAGTGTGCATCATTTCCGCCCACGTTTCAGAAGACAACGATCGAGGAAGTGCCGAACGATCTCGTCGATCGTTCCCCAAATGCAAGTTCGTCATCGGACTATTTCCCAACCGCAACACCACCTGCCGTGCTTTCCCCCCAATCACAACCACCCGCGCATCAAATTCCCGCCCCTCAATCCGCGCTTTCGGCATCCATCTTTCAACCTGTACCCGTTCTCGTGCGAGAAAGTTAATGATATCTGCAATTTCGTGCGAATCTCGGTACTGTCGAATTTTACGTGAGTTATAGAATCTAAGCTCTCCCTGTTCAATCACTCTTTCAACGCTAGTAATTGCTCGTTCTGCTCCTGATCGACGTTCATAAGCCACGACACCCGAAGCTGATGAGCCGTGTGCTAATTTGACGAAAACGCGATCGCACTGTTGCCGCTCCATCTCTTCACACAGCTCCTCATAGTTATTAATTGAGGAAAGCGATCGAGGAATCGGAACATTGTGACTCGCTAAAATCCGCTGACACACCGTTTTATCAAACATTCTCACAATGTCGTCAGGATGATTGAGAAACTGACCTCGCACCGTTGACCATTCTTGCAAGCGAGTTTTCCAGCCGAGATACCATTGGCGCGAATGCAGAATGCGACCTTTATCAGCAGGGAGATTGTAAGCCTCGATCGCGTTCACTTTCCAATGATTTCCCGGTTGGTCGGCTCCCGCTGCAATGAAAGCTCGATCGACATTAAAGCTTCGCTCTGGAGCATCGAAACGGAAAATGCGATCGACCGAATTCGATTCCTGCAAAAAGCACCGACCTGCTAAGAGTTCCTCGTAAGGAATTACTTCAGCAGGCGGTAGATTGAATCGGGCTAAAGCTTGTTGAAATAGCCCGACTCGACGGGTTTCAGGGTTAGCAATGAGGGCAAACCTTAGCATTCTACTATTCAGAAACCACACAGTAACGACGATAAGACGGTTCTTCCTCGTCTTCTTCCTGCCGTTGCTCTTGTGCCAATACTTGAATGCCCAAAGCTTGAAGTCGATCGATCATCGCTCCAGACAAATAACTCTCAGACACATTCAGCGTTTCCAAATCTCGAATTGCAGCACAATCGAGTAAATGCTGCGCTCCCTCATTGGTCAAGGTTCCGAGCGATAGATCCAACACTTGCAAACCTGCTAACAATGGCGATCGAACAATCATCGCTGCAATCTCATCGGCAAATCCACTGTTCCGCAATCCCAAATAAGTCAGATTCGGAAACTTCAATTCCTCCAACAACGGCGGTAAATCCCGATCCCAACAATCGCCCCCATAGTTCTCACTACCAAACCACAGTTCTAAATGCTCTAACGCGGGAAACTCCCATTCATAGAGTTGATGAACCGTCGATCGATTTAATCCACCCGTTTCCACAATCAATGTTTTCAGATGCTCATGTCTCGAAGTTCCCAAAGTTGGATCAAACTTCAAGCCTTCGCCGCCCCGAACTTGAAACACTTCCAACTGTGGAAACGCTTGCAAAATCGGACTCATATCACTCTGAGCAATCCAGGAGATTTCACACTCTAAATACTCAATGTCTCCAATGAACAATGCTTTGAGATTGGGAAAGCGATCGCGTAATGCGACCAAACTCTCAACTAACACCGCAGAAGAAACATCTCCGGTACAAACCCCTTCACCCCCAACCCAAACCCCGACTACCAATGCTTCGGTAAGTTCGGCTCCAGGCATTTGCAGCAACACATCAAGCTGATCGGCAACACTATCATCTTCGTCGTCATAGTCGCACCGAAACGCATACGCGAACTGTTGCGGATTCGGCAATGCTTCCTCTCGATTAAACGCCCAAATTTGCCGCCCTGCAAATTGCTCAACATGACTATTGTTTCTTGGGCAATCAAAGCGTTCGGTCATGTTCCACACAGGCTGATCCGCGAGAATTGCACCTTGGGATTGTCGCATTAACCAGCGCGATCGACGACGTACCAGTTTAGATCGATCACTCAATGCCTGATGCAAACATCCAAGCCCTGCCGTTCCATAATTCCAAGCTTGATCAACCGCTTCCAATCGAACTGAGAGATCATCGCTTTTAAGCTTTTGCTGAATCCCCTCAATTCCGCCGAGAATTGCTCCTTGATGAGGTGCGGGAGATTGTCCACCTAAAATTGCATCAAAATCTGAAGGATTAGACATCATAACTGCGCTTTGCGTGATGTAATTGTGCTAGAAAACCGAGCTTAGTGTACCCAATGAATCGGAGATGCAGTTCTGCGATCGTAGCATCATACAACCCATGACCACGAAACCTTTTGATCAATTCAACAAACGCTTATTTGAAACTTTACTGTCCCCGTTTGGCACAGTCATCCCGAATCGGTCTGTACTCGGAGAGGAAAGAGCGATCGACATTTATTTCGAGCCAAATCCGGACGTTTTGCTTCCCCATGACGAACTTGGCTATCTCACATTCATGCTTGATAAACCCGCCCTGCTTGAACCTTTTCGCAGTTCTCTCAGCGATGAGGATATGCACAATTGCTTACTGAAGCTGTTTCTAGTGTATGCAGAATATCGTCGTCAGGATGAATCGATAAGAACCGAAAATCTTCCTCGACTCTGGATGCTTTGCGCCTCAGTATCGAATCGACTGATTGAAGGATTTAATGGGCAATTAGATGAAACGTTGGGTGAAGGATTCTATTGTCTTGCTCCTCGACTTCGTGCCGCGATCGTGGTGATTGATGAACTGCCAACAATTCCTGAAACGCTTTGGTTGCGTCTACTCGGTCGTGGACGAACTCAGGAAGACGCGATCGCTGAATTATTGCTGCTTCCAGAAGATGATGCGTTACGTATGAATGTACTGAGTCTACTGGTGTCATGGCGGATTAATATGGATTTATTAGAACAAGCGAATGATGAAGAGAGGAGAATTCTTATGGCTTTGTCGCAAGCTTATTTAGAGTGGGAGCAGCAAACTCGTCGTCAGGGCATGGAAGAAGGATTGGAGCGAGGACGACAGGAAGGACGACAGGAAGGACGACAGGAAGGACGACAGGAAGAGCGACGGGCAATGATTGTGAGCCTTCTAGAATCTCGGTTTGGCTTGATCGAGGATGAACTTCAAGCGATCATTCCTGCCTTAATGCAGCTTTCTTCTGAGGAATTTCTGCCGATTTTGATGCAGAGATCGAGAGATGAATTGCTCCAACAGTTTCTTAATTGAGTTTCGCGATCGCGCTTTGTTCTACCAATACCGTCTGCGTCAACAAATCACGAATCGTTGCCGTTAAAATTCGGTGTTCTGTCACTTGTAACTCGACGGAAATTCGATCGATTCCCAGTTGTCCAGGTGGATCGAGTCGCGCCACACAGATTTGATTGCGATCGCGATCCAACGATCGATAAGTTTCTTGCTGTCGTAATGGCGTACTACTCATTCGTCCTTGAGCATCGTAAACCACTTCTGATTCGGTTACTTGCGCCACTTCTCCGATGTCTAATCGAATCTCAGTTTGTCCTTCTGAAGCCGCTTGTAACATCAGCGGTTCTTCACGTTTGCAAGGGTATTTTGTGCCTGGTTCAAATAGTGGATAGTAGCTATACGATCGAGAATATGGCTCCCACAATCGAATTGCATATCCATGCCTTAAATAATCTTTTAATCCAGCAATCTGTGTGAGTGCTAGAGCGCCATGTGCAACAGCTTCAAACGGTTTATGAATTTGAACTCTCTGCCGTCCAAAGTACGAAATAAACAACTGCTGAATTGCTCGAATTTGACAACTTCCACCGACTAATAAAATCTGTTCAATGTCTGATTTCTGAACACCTTTTCGTAAGCCTAACTGCAAGGTTTCATCGATCGCTTGTCGAACTTGCTCTAAGAGTTGCCGCTCTTCTAGCAAATCCTCGAATTGCGATCGCGTTAACACCAAATCGTGATAGACAAAATTCTCTTCATCGAACCAGCTTTCTTTCGCTTCGTCGGTCGTTGAAAGCCGAATTTTTAACTGTTCAGCGATCGACAATAAATTCTGCCAACCAATTTCACCAATGGCTTCTCGCGTGGTGTTCATTTGCTGAAGATAGTTCTCGACCATCCAGCGATCGAGATCTTCCCCACCCACATAAGCATCAGCTTTCGCCAACACTTCAGCCTGTAAAACTTCTTGCCCTGTTGCCATTCCTGAAGTGCGAACTAAGCTTAAATCTAAAGTTCCACCTCCAAAATCAGCCACTAGAACTGTAGAGCCTGGACGCTGAACCGCATATCCTAATGCTGCCGCAGTTGATTCATCTACGAACTTGACATCGGGAAAGCCAAACTTTAGAGCAACATCCTGGAACCAATCTAAATATCGTTCAAATGCACCCACTGGAACGGTGAAAATTAACAATGAAGGCTCAATCTGCGCGGCTTTGATCGCGTCCCAAATTTGATTCAGAAAATGAACTGCGATCGCTTCCGCATCATAAACTTGTCCGTCCAGTGTTCGGGCTGGTGGCTGAAAATCTGCGGCTAAATCTCGCTTGAATGTCCGAAAAAATCGCTGTGGCTGCATCAATCCGAGACGCTGCGATCGTACAGGCTCCCCCACTACAAATTCGCCTTTCCCCTGTACAAAGACTAAGCTTGGAACAACTGCGACTTCGTTAAACAATCGCGAGAGATTCGGAACTCTCAAAGTAACCGGAGTTTGTGTATCCGGCTCCAAAAGGCTAATAACTGTGTTACTGGTGCCAAAATCGATCGCGACAGCGGTCATGAGGTTGCTCCAGCGGGTAAAGTTCGACTGACCTTGGCAGGTACTAAAATACGATCGTCATTCCGATATCCAACAAATCGTACATACACCGATTCTCCGGGCTGCAAATTGCCAACATCACCCTGATGCAATTGAGGATCATACTCGGTTTGCTCCCAAGGTTGCCCGATCGCTTGATAGCCCCAAAATTTCATCAAGTTATCGAGTGCAGTAAACATTCCGATCAAATTTCGAGCAGGTAAATCTGGTTTAGATTCTGCCATTCGTCGAACACTCGGATATTGGGTTAACAAAGATTGAATCTGCTCGAATGCTTTGATTTCGGAATCTTGTTGAGTTTGAGTGGATTGCGTTTCTAACTGCGATCGCAATCTCGCGCACTGTTGTTTAAATTCCTCGATCTGAACTTCCAAAACCGCTTTCTCTCGCTGACTCGTTTGCCAATCTGCGATCGCAGTTTCTAGTTTTTGTTCAAGATCACTTTGAGTTTGCTTGAGATCATCAATGTTCGATCGCAATATTGCCTCTGTCGCTTGAGCGGCTTTCGTCGATCGCCAATAAAAGCCACCAAGTCCAACTAAACCGAGCGACAATCCAACAACACTCAAATCCATATCACTCCTGCTGCTGAATCGTTTGAGATTGTTCCACAGTTAGAGAATTATCGGCATTGTCGTGATACTCAGGCAACAAATCACGGGACTCGATCGATCCCAGCGATCGTTCTAAATCTTCGGTCGCTAATGTACAACTTTCACCCGCACCATTCAACACTGTTTCTGTGACTTTGCCATCTTTACCGATGCGATACTCGATTTGCTGATAGTTTGCCATAAGTTCGATCGTGAAATTGCTTCTGAATTATGCACCACGAAATCAGATTCAATCTAGAAAAAATGTACTATAAAAACCCGATCTTGACAATCTCAAGATCGGGTTTAATTTGAACTCTACGATTTTACTGAGCGCGTGGAGTCGTAGAAGGAACCGCTGCTTCGTTGTATCGTCTGGGGACTTGAGCAAAGCGATAGTTCGTTAATTGGCTTGCGATTGTGAAGTGCCGATTGATGATTGGCAATCCTTGATTCACAAGTGAAATCAAACTAGGATTACGACCGAATGCTGCTTCACGCTGGAACAAAGACGCAGCCTCTAGATGAGCATTAACACCCTCGTCTAGATAAGCATTATCAAACTGTGTTCCTGATAGTTGTCGGAACCGTTGCATGAGCGCCTGATACTTCGGACCTGGAACCGTTGGCAGGGTTACACGGAGTTGAGGAGCAATTCGCGTTAACTGTTGTTTATTATTCTGCTGTTCTGCGACTTCAGCTTGAGCAAACTGACGCACTGACTGATTTTGCGATCGTTGCAGTGCCAATTGACCGAGCATGATATTTGCTTCTCCAAACTGCGCCGCTTCATTCACAAACGCCAAATCAACGGCATTCGCTTGTTGAGCGGGGACAGCGGGCACTCTAGGTGTTTGAGCATTCACCTGCGAAAAGAACGAACCTCCGATCGCAAAACATAATCCCACGATCGCAGAAATCGCTACGATAAAATACTTTCTGAACATAAAACTGTCCTGTTTCTACAAAGATTGATGAGCGATGCTCTGCTTTCATGTTCGTAGCTAGGCAGGCAGTTTCCTCCCTCTTGAGGCGTGTCCAAAAGGCTTAGATTCCGGCTCCGTCCAAAAATTCGTCGATGATGCGATCGCGCAATCGGCACGCTTCCCCTTCTGCCACAGGTTCCGGTTTAGAATCCACAGCAGGCATCGCATAACAAACCGCCAACGATTCACGAGTTTGCAGCATTTGGATCTGTTGCTCTAAGGATTCAATTCGATCGACTAATGCCCGAATCACTTGCGCTTCAGAGTCCGGCAATCGTCCATGCTCTAAGGGATCAACTCGTTCCCCTGCGCGATATACAATTCGACCCGGAACACCGACAACGGTACAATCCGACGGAACATCGCGCAGCACGACTGATCCCGCTCCGATTCGCACGTTATTCCCAAGCTGAATGTTTCCTAAAACTTTCGCACCCGCACCGACGACGACATTTTCGCCCAGAGTTGGATGTCGTTTTCCACATTCTTTTCCGGTTCCGCCGAGCGTGACTCCTTGATAAATTAGTGCATAATCTCCCACGATCGCAGTTTCTCCGATCACCACACCCATGCCGTGATCGATAAAGACTCCTTGACCGATCGTGGCTCCAGGGTGAATCTCAATTCCGGTAAAAAATCGGGCAATCTGCGAAATAAATCTCGGCATAAATGGCACCCCCACTTTAAACATCCAGTGAGCGAACCGATGAAACATCAAAGCTTGCAGCCCTGGATAGCAGAACAGCACTTCCATCCAGTTCCGGGCGGCAGGGTCACGATCGAAAATAATTTTGAAGTCAGCAATCAGGCTTTTCAGCACAGCGACAACCCTATGTGGCGTGATAAGACCAAAGCCTATCTTAGCGTGTCAAGTGAATCGAGGTCATCCGCACTGCAATTTCAGCAAACCCCCTATAATGAGAGACTGCATTCTCTCCCTTACGACTCATGTCAGACGAACTCCGCCAAACTCGCATCGAGAAAGTTGACCAACTCAAACAGTTGGGGATCAATCCTTATGCCTACCGCTGGGAATCGACTCATTCAGCAGCAGAGTTGCAGAAAAAATATGCGGAGTTACCGAACGGTGAGGAAGATCCGACTGAAGTTGCGATCGCAGGTCGAGTGATGCTCCGGCGCTTTTTAGGGAAGTTGGCGTTCTTCACGATTCAGGATGAAACCGGAACGATTCAGCTTTATCTAGAAAAGAAGCGGATTCAAGAACACATGGGTGAGAATGCCTTCAAACAGCTTGATAAGCTTTCAGATGCGGGTGATTTTTTGGGTGTGAAAGGAACGCTCAAGCGCACCGATAAAGGCGAATTATCAATCTATGTCAAGGAATATACACTTTTAACAAAATCCTTATTGCCATTGCCGGATAAGTGGCATGGGTTAACGGATGTCGCGAAACGGTATCGTCAACGGTACGTAGATTTGATCGTAAATCCTGAAGTGCGCGATACGTTCCGTAAACGGGCATTGGTTACTGCCGGAATTCGTCGTTATTTGGACGAACAAGGCTTTATCGAAATTGAAACGCCTGTGTTGATGAGTGAAGCGGGTGGAGCCGATGCGCGTCCATTCATCACGTATCACAACACTTTAGATATGCAGCTTTATCTGCGGATTGCAACCGAACTGCACTTAAAGCGGTTGATTGTCGGTGGATTTGAGAAAGTGTTTGAACTCGGTCGCATCTTCAGAAATGAAGGAATTTCGACGCGGCACAATCCGGAGTTTACAACGATCGAGCTTTATCAAGCTTACGCCGACTATCACGACATGATGAACCTCACTGAAGCCATCATCGCAAACGTGGCGCAGAAAGTTCTCGGAACGCTGAAAATTAGCTACCAGGGCGAAGAAGTTGACCTCACTCCTCCTTGGCGACGGGTGACAATGCACGACATTGTGCAGGAAAAAACGGGGATCGATTTTGCTCAGTTCACCGATTTAGAAGCAGCAAAAGAAGCGGCGAAAATAGCAGGCATTCAAGACGTTGAAGACTGTCCATCGATCGGTAAACTTCTCAATGAAGCTTTTGAACAAACCGTTGAAACAACTTTGATCCAGCCGACATTTATCCTAGATTATCCGGTTGAGATTTCACCATTGGCAAAACCGCATCGATCGAAGCCTGGATTAGTCGAACGCTTTGAACTGTTCATCGTTGGACGGGAAACCGCGAATAGTTTTTCAGAGTTGACTGATCCGCTGGATCAACGCGATCGCTTAGAAGCCCAATCTGCTCGAAAAGCTGCCGGAGATCTCGAAGCGCATGGAGTCGATGAAGATTTTCTCACCGCTTTAGAATACGGAATGCCACCAACGGGAGGCTTGGGAATTGGTATCGATCGATTAGTGATGCTATTAACCGATTCTGCAAGTATTCGCGATGTGATTGCGTTCCCGTTATTGAAACCCGAAAAAGCGGACACTGAGGAATAATCTAATCAAAATTCCTCAACTTTGGTGAGAAGGAAAATCAGAAGCTTCATCCAAATGACGGCGTACCGCTTTCTGACTCAAGACTCTACCTAATTGCCACCAAGCAAGATAGCTACTCAATAAAACAAGGAGTACGGCAACGAAAAAGGCGGGTAAAACTGGAACACCAAAAACTTCCAATGCAGAAGCAATAAAGATGCAGATTCCGCCCATCATGCCTGAGAATGGCAAAATAACCTGTACTGCTCCTCGAACAGGCAAGGAACTAGCAGAAAGGTTTTTAGCCCAATAATCAATTCGTTGGCGAATTAGAACTACGAAGGGAATCGCACAGGTCAGAGTAATAAACAAGCCCACGAATAACAGGACATAAGGCGGATCAGGTCTAGCCGTTGCGAGGTCTTCAAACTGTTTTACAGAGATAAACCAATTCATTATTTCGTCCCTGTCTTGTGTTTTGACGAGTACAACAAACGATTAAAGTTAGAACCTTTGAAAGCTTCAGAGTTACGTGCAGAGAGTCGCTCTACGCAGCACTGCTTTGAACTTATTTTTTACGAATGTCCAAGCAAAGTTAAATCACTTAAAACACCTTAAAAGATTGCTATTACTTTAGTCGTTGATGCTCTCATTTCACCGGGATAACGGACAGAATGACTCCATCAAAAGGTGAAACACTTAAGTCAGGACAAGATTAATCGCTCGGCAATTCGATCGAGATCGGATACCGTCCACGTGGCAAGTCGAAGGAAGTCGATCGCCAAATTGAAGGAATCCGATTCAAGACTGGAACCCGCCGCCGAGAACGATGTTCTCTCAGCAAGTCTTCATAGAGAGCTTCGACCTGAGAAATATTACTGCTCAAGGTATAGCGCTCTTCTACGCGCTGTCTGGCTTTCTCTCCTAATAGTTTCGTCCAACTCGCATGATCTCGAAGTTGTGGGAGTAAGGCTCTAAGCTGTGAAGTGACTCGCTGAGTTTCCAGCACAATTCCCGCTTCGTCTTCGAGCACTTCACCATCTGCGCCCGCATCTGTGGCAACACACGCAACGCCACACGCCATTGCTTCTAGAAGCGAAAGAGACAATCCTTCCACTAACGAAGGCAAGATAAAAACATCGGTGCTGCGGAGAATGTTAATACGATCGCGTTCATCTGCTAAAAATCCCAGCCATTTGATTCCATGTTCTTCCCCGTAGAACGGAATCAATGAAGCCGCCAATGTGCCGTGATTTCCAACAATCACCAGTTTGCAATCATCGCCCATGTTTGCCTGTTTCCAAGCCTTGAGCAACGATTCGACGTTCTTTTCAGGTGCGATTCGACCTTGATACAGAAACGATCGTTTTGCGCCTAATTGGGCTTTGAACGATGATGCTCCGGGTGAATATTTTTCATTATCAACACCGTTCGGAATCACCGCAATTTTTTCTGCTGGAACGCCTAGTTTGATGAGTAAATCGCGTTGGATTCTGGAGAAAATGATCACTCGATCATATTTTGCCAAAGAGGGCGCATACAGTTGATACATCAGGTGTTGCGTCCCTGATGTAATGTTGCGGAGTTTACGATCGAAGGCTGGATGAAAAGTTGCAACTAGCGGCAAATTCAACGCCTGACAAATCTCAGGCAGCATAAAATCGAGCGGCGATAATGTCAGTGAAGCGTGAACAATATCCGGTTTTGGAGTCAGATTTCTAAGCGCTTGTTCTAGAACTTTGGCAGATTTTAAGGTTGGAATGGTATAGATCTGCGATTTATATAAGAACGGAATTTGAATTTCTCTATGATCGGGAAAGTTATCGGGAACGGCTTCTTCCTGTGCAAAGTGGAAGAAGCTGACTTGATGTTCGCGATCTAACAGGGCGTTCGTAACTTCTCGACTGTAGGTAACGTTGCCGCAAAACGGCGTTTTCTTGCCAAGCCAAGCGATGTGCATTTGAGTTTAGTTATAGAAACTAAGGGTTAAGGAAAGCTCAAGGTGATAGAAGCGACATATCTTCAGCGCTTAAGCTTTTTCATCTTGATTGTCATCATTGGTATGTGAAATATACCAGGTTAATGATCCCCCTGCGATCGTCAAAGCCGCAAGTGCCAAGAATACAATCCTCAACCCAAAAATCGTTTCAGAAACTCCAGCTAACACCAACGGCAACGATAATGCAATGTTCACAGCATTATTCTGAAGCCCAAAGACTTTTCCGCGCATATCTTCTGGGGTTTCTTGCTGAATCGTGGTTTGCATCGGAATTCCAATCAGTGCCGCAAACGCTCCTAATGAAGTCAGTAATGCCAATGTGATCCAGAGATGCGTGTAGAAAAAGCCGATTCCGGTTAGACAAGCTGCCATGCCGATCGATCCGATCGTTCCTAATCGAGCATGAGCAAATCGCTGTCCAAATGTTCCGAGTAATGCGGCTCCTGCTGCCATTCCTACGCCGCCTGCCGCTAAGAGAAATCCAAACTGCGAGGATTTAATCTCAGGCATCACTTCCGCCAGCCGAACCGCTAAAACTGCCAACGCTGCAAAAATCGAGAACAAAATCACAAGCTGAATCAGTGCACCTCTGACATGAGCATGTTTTTTGAGAAAGCGCAATCCGTCTTTGATATCTTCCCAGACGTGCGGCTGATCTTCGGGAGCAATGTCTTGCTGCTTCTCGCCTGTTCGCATCAAAAGCAAGAGGACTCCAGCGATCACATATCCGCCCCCGACCAGTAATTCTTTGCCGAAATCCGTTCCTGCACCGAACCAACTCGCGATCGTATCCGCCAGCGCTAACAACGGTTCACCCACCGCAAACCCGATAATCACCGATGCCATCGCGGTCGTCGTATAGAGCGAATTCGCCGGAAGTAAGTGCCGTTTCTCTACCACAAGTGGCATGATCGACTGTTCTGCGGGTGCGAAAAATTGGGTCAAGGTGGAAACGAGAAAGGTTACACCCAAGAGCAAGCAAAATCCAACAGGCAAGCCGCCGAACGTTGTCCATCCTTTTGTCAGCCAAAGCAAGATCGGAAGAATGAAAACGAGCGCTCCTCGGAGTAGATTTGTCGCAACGAGAACACCTTTTTTCGACCAGCGATCGACATACACCCCCGCGATCGATCCAAACAAAATTGCCGGAATCGTAAACGCAATCATGATCGAGGACACCCAACCGCTGATCGTCTGCCCTTCTGACTGGAATCGACTGGCAATCAGCGCAATCATCAACACTAGATAAACCTTATCTGAGAGTTGCGAAAACACTTGTCCAGACCAGAGCGTGAGAAAATTCCGATTCTTCAGAACCGGGACAAATCCTTCTGGCTCTTCTTCTGGAGGCTGAGGTGCGACAGGTTTATCTTCTGAAACGTATTTAGCTGAACCGTTTTCAGGGACGAAACCCCCGTTCGATTCGGGAAAAAGATCTTCTTTGAGCATCGGAGACGGCATCGATCGGTTCGGGGGTTGGGACTGAAATGGCTCAATCCGCGATCGTGAATCGTGGTCGATCGGGGTGGACATCAGGACGTAATCGGCAGGGGAAGGTCGCATCATGGTTACAGCATCGAATCGGGTGCAAAACAGCTTTCAATCAGGGCAGCAGATCGAATCGGTTGATCGAAGTGATACTGCGCGTACTGGCGAAGCAACTTTTCGAGAGTGAGCCAGACCGAGATCGGGTGCTGGTCGGGCGTAGGGGGTTCAGCTTGGGGGAGATGCTGAAGGGCTGCCAGTTCTGGGGCATGAAGCGGCACGTTAAGAGCGGGACGAGATTTGCGGACGGTTTGAACATTCGCTACTCGATATTCTCCCACAGGTGACTGGACTCGGTAAGCAGGACTCTGTTCTTCAACCATACGATCGAGTTCTTCAAGTTTCACGACTCCCCCGATCGCGCTACTAAATCCTGCTTGCACATCCGGGTTCTCGAAATCCGGTTGAATCACGGCTCCAGTGACACTACATTGATGCACTTGAGGCGCAATTCCCGCAACAACCAAAAGCTGATAAACGGCATGAATTAATCGAGGCAGCACTTCGGCATCGTCACATTGCTCAATCCGTCCGAGATGCTCATTTAATAGATAGAACAGTTCTTCTTGCGGCTGTTCGCTAAGAGCCTGCTGAAGGGTGAGTTCGGCTAAATATTGCCCTGCGGTTAATTTTTTCAGGTTTCGTGCCAGTCCTGGGTAGGATTCGAGCGTTTCGGCTTGGGTGATTTTGTCAAGCGATCGACCTTTTGCCATGAGTAATTCGTTCACGACAAACAGACCGCTGCGCCCACCGAGTTTAGAATTTTGTTTTCTTGCCCCCATTGCAACCGCTCTCAGCAATCCGAATTCCTTCGTCAAAATGGTGACGATTCGATCTGCCTCTCCCAAGGGCATCGCTTTAAGGTTAATCCCGATCGCTTTGTAAGTTCGACTCATGCGGATTCGTTTGAGGGGGTCTCTTCTAGGGTATCGCGCTGACGCAATAACTCGACACCTCTAGAGGTTCCGAGTCGGGTCGCTCCTGCCACGATTAAATCTAGGGCTTGTTGTGCGGTACGGATTCCCCCAGAAGCCTTAATTCCCACCCGATCTCGCGCAATCTCTTTCAAAAGACGGACATCCGCCACGGTTGCGCCTTTATTCCAGCCTGTGCTGGTTTTGAGGAAAGCCGCACCCGCCTCCATACAGACTTGAGCCGCAATTCTTTTTTCCTCCTCGGTTAAAAGTGCCATTTCTAAAATCGCTTTGATCGGGCAGCCTGTAGATTCCCGAATCTCAGCGATCTCTCGATGAAGCGCGTCTAAATTACCTGTTTTCAGCCAGCTTAAATTGATGACGATATCGAGTTCGGTTGCGCCATTTTCAACAGCTTCTTCAGCTTCGTACCGTTTGACGATCGACGTATTCGCTCCTAATGGAAATCCAATCACCGTCGAAACCTTCGGCTGTTTGTTGTGCAGTAAATTTACGGCTTGTTTGACGTGGATAGGGAGAACACAAACAGACGCGAATCGATAGCGATCGGCTTCTTCACACCATTGTTCGACTTGGACGGGAGTTGCGATCGGGGTTAATAAAGAGTGATCGATAAAAGCTGCGATGTCGATTTCTGGATACGGTTGACTCATAAACGATTTCTCGGCGAACGGCATCTTTTCTCAGAATGGCATAAAAGAATCCGTAGCCCAGGGTTCTGAACTACGGATTCTTGACTTCGCAAAATTGAAAAGCTTGAAGCTATCGTGTACCAGAACCCCCAGTGCGCTTAGGTGGGTCATTGGGTTCGGGGTCAAATGTGCTAACGCGCTGTTCAACGACAGATTCAGCAGCGGAACGAAAAACGGAACTTGTCGAACCTTCGACTTGCGGAACGGTAGACGCATCAGCCATTTTGCTGATTTCTGCTCGAACACTCTCTGATCCGATTAACGAGAAAGACGCACCTAAAGCTAAAGTTGCCGTCAGTGCCATCCGAAAGAACGTACTCATGTGCAGCAACCTATGAAGATAAAGCATTAAGCTGTTGACCTCCTCGCAACATCTTAGTTGATTTGGTAGGGCAACTCCAGTGTTTTCACGGTGGTTTTACCACATTTTCATAGGTTCGAGAAATTTACTGCGTGTTTGTACGTAAGTGAGATGGCGGATTTTTTTGATTTTAGACATGGTGACAAGTCAATCCTTTGAGTAATGAGGAACTGTCTTTACAAATCTGAGTTATGAAGAGATTTCCTGAGGTAAAGAATGCCCTCAAAAATCTGCTCACCTATCACCTTACCGATTAATCTTCATTGTGTTTTCCGAAAATTCCTCTAAAAGCTAATAATATTTTCACGATTTGTTCACAGTTTTAGACAGAGCGCCGCAAACTATGACAAAAAGCAACCGTAAAACCACGAAGTTTAATGTGAACTAGGGCAGTTTTTCATGACGAACATCAAGAAAGGTAAAGCTCCTCGAAATCGCAGTTTGGAATTGACGGAACTCGATCGACAGCGCTTAAGACCGAAACTAATTTCCTTAAGCAGAGTCATTTCGTATTCACCGACCGGGACTATTCAAGCCGATAGTTTGTCGATTGCCTCTCTGCTTCCCGATAGATTTGTGGATCTTTTAATTCTCGATCCGCCCTACAACCTATCGAAAAATTTCAATGGTCTGAAGTTTGAACGGCGGTCGGTTGAAGCCTATTCGGAGTGGTTGGAAACCGCGATCGCAGCCTTCAAACCGCTTCTAAAACCGACTGCCTCGATTTATATCTGTGGCGATTGGCTCTCTTCTGCCTCGATTTTTGCAGTCGCTTCTAACCACTTTATTGTGCGAAATCGCATTACCTGGGAGCGTGAAAAAGGACGAGGAGCCAAAGCGAACTGGAAGAATTCGAGCGAGGATATTTGGTTCTGTACCGTCTCTAACGAGTACACCTTTAACTTAGATGCAGTGAAATTGCGGCGACGGGTGCTGGCTCCCTATCGCACGATCGACCAATTCCCGAAAGATTGGGAAGCGACTGACCAGGGCAATTTCCGCGATACACACCCCTCGAATTTTTGGACGGATATCACGATTCCGTTCTGGTCGATGCCTGAGAATACGGAACACCCCACCCAGAAGAGCGAAAAACTGATTGCGAAACTCATTTTGGCAAGCTCGAATCCAGGCGATTTTGTCCTCGATCCGTTTGTAGGGAGTGGAACCACTTCGGTCGTGGCGAAAAAGCTCGATCGACATTATTTAGGAATTGATTTGAACGAAGAGTATTGTTTATTAACGGAGCGGCGGTTAGAACTTGCTGAGGTAGATCGAAAGATTCAAGGCTGGTCAGACGGTGTATTTTGGGAACGCAACACACTTGCGGCGCAGCAGAAAACTCAACCTTTTTGATCAAATGCCCTCAGAAATATTTTTCAGGCGAATAAGTCATACTAAAGGAAATCTCATCTTCAGACTGCTTATGTTACCAAGAGGATTAAAAAAACAGGTCTTAGAGTTGCCTGCTGAAGATCGGCTTGCATTAATGAGTGCAATCATTACCTCTCTCCAACAAGAGAAGCCGATTGACCCAGCAGAACGCTCTGCCGCAATTAATGAAATGCGAGGTTTATTAGCGACAAATAAACCTGCTCCAAGCGATGAAGAGGTAGAAACCATGCTAGAAGATGCGCTGGCGGAGAAATATCTTCAGTGAGAATTCTGTTGGATACCAATGTCGTTCTTGACTTTCTGCTGCAAAGGGAACCATTTTTTCAGAATGCGAATCAAATTTTTGAGGCAATCAGAGCAAGGCAAATCGTTGGTTACGTGACTGCAACCACACTCACGAATATTTTCTACATTGCTCGAAGACAAACTCGCGATATTGAACAGGCTCGACGCGCTGTTTCAGTCACTTTGAGAGTAACTGTGATTTGCCTAGTTGATCGAGCGATTTTAGAGGCAGCATTCGCATCCGGTTTGACCGATTTTGAAGACGCGGTGCAAATCGCTTGTGCAATCGCGCAAGACTTGGACGGAATTTTGACTCGCGATCGACAAGACTTTAACAGTTCACCTGTACCTATCTTTTCGACCGAAGATCTCTTACAACGACTGAATCCATGAATTCAATTGTTAAGCTCTGTTTCAAGTTGCCGACATGCGTAACAGAAGGGCAAAAGCCGCGTGGTACGATGACTTTCGTAGCTTTTAAGAAATTGGGAGAAAACCTTTGACACTCCGGGTTGCAGTTGTAGGTGGCGGTCCTGCTGGTTCATCCGCAGCAGAGACATTAGCAAAAGCGGGTATTGAAACCTATCTTATTGAACGCAAGTTAGACAACGTAAAACCCTGTGGCGGGGCAATTCCCCTCTGTATGGTGGCTGAATTTGACTTGCCTGAAAACATCATCGATCGCAAAGTGCGAAAGATGAAAATGATTTCCCCCTCGAATGTCGAAGTCAGTATCGGCAGCACCTTAAAAGACGACGAATATATCGGAATGTGCCGCCGCGAAGTCTTAGATGGCTTCATGCGCGATCGTGCCGTTTCTCTCGGTGCAAAATTGATTAACGGAACGATGCACAAGCTGGAATTACCCACCAGCGAGAAAGGCTCGTACAAGCTGCACTATGCGGATCACTCCGATGGCAGTTTGGAAGGAAAAGCCGCAACGCTCGAAGTCGATTTGGTCATCGGTGCAGATGGAGCCAATTCGCGGGTAGCAAAAGCGATCGATGCGGGTGATTATAATTATGCAATCGCGTTCCAAGAGCGGATCATGTTGCCCGATGACAAGATGGCGTACTACGAAGATCTCGCTGAGATGTACGTGGGAGATGATGTCTCGACTGACTTCTACGCTTGGGTGTTTCCGAAATACAACCACGTCGCTGTGGGAACGGGGACCATGGCTCCGCACAAAGCCGACATCAAGAAGCTACAGGCTGGAATCCGGGCAAGAGCGGCGAAGAAACTCAGAGGCGGTAAGATCATCCGGGTCGAAGCGCATCCGATTCCGGAACATCCCAGACCGCGCCGTGTGGTCGGACGAGTTGCCCTCGTGGGCGATGCTGCGGGAACCGTGACGAAATCTTCAGGTGAAGGAATCTACTTTGCTGCGAAATCGGCTCGGATGTGTGCAGAAACGATCGTGGAATTTTCCGAAAACGGTCGTCGCATTCCCACCGAAGCGGATCTGAAAGTCTATCTCAAGCGCTGGGATAGAAAGTACGGTTTGACCTACAAAGTGTTAGACATTTTGCAAACCGTGTTCTATCGCACTGATGCAACCCGTGAAGCCTTTGTCGAGATGTGTTCTGACATTGATGTGCAAAAGCTCACCTTTGATAGCTATCTCTACAAAACAGTTGTGCCAGCAAATCCGCTGGTGCAATTGAAGATTACGGCAAAAACGATCGGTAGCTTGATTCGTGGAAATGCGTTAGCTCCGTAAGTTGAAGGGGTCGATTCGCTGCGTTTTGAGTCCGCCCCGGAATGAAATTCGGGGCTAACAGTGCGAAGTCCACTGAAGGGGACTGGAGAGAGAATTTTCAGTTGGTTTCAGTGGTCTTCGTTGTTTGCGAGGATGGAGATTATTTGGAAGGCGATCGTGCAGGAATGTACGATCGCTTTTTTGTAAAGGTCGATTAAACTCGGCTCTGCATGATCACGGGTCCGCCTTTTGTCGTGGGATCAGCGATCGCATCTAAGGTAATCAACATCTGAGTTGGATTTGCTCCGCAAATGCTAGAAGGCTGCAATTGTACAACTCCCTGAGCATTGACATTAAACTGACCGCAGTAAGCGAGCGATGCTTTTGACGGAAGTCTTGCCCAAAGCCGATAAACCTGACCAGATGGCAATTCTGGGAGATTTTGCACTAGGATAATTGCTCTGTTTTGTTCTGTTGACATTACTAAACTACCGGAAGCTGCATTTGCTCGATCGGACCCTTGAAGCGAATAGATGCGCGTTCCAGGTTGTTGCAAGCTATTTAAAACGGGGCGAAGTTTCTGGTCTCGTAGCTTCGCCTGTTGCAGATTGTGCTCTAAGGTTTCAATCTGGGTCATATGTACTGCGATAGGTACTGTAAATGCGATAGCTCGGTAGTACTAGAGCGATTCCAATGCGGCTGTGTAAGGTGCCAGGATAAGTCGGTTCAGCAGGACTGCCACCCAGACGAAGTTTGATGAATCCGCACCAGAAGTACAGTCCCGGAATGAGCGCATCCATACCATAAGCGATCGCGCTAAGGGCGGCATCGGTCGGTGAGGAGGTTTGTAGGGGCTGCATTGCATCTTCTTGCTGAATTTGCATGGTTGAAACAGTCGGACTTACAGTGTCACTCCAATTATCGTCTGCTTTTTACGATTGCAGTCTGAATTTTTGCGATTGTACAGTTGAAAATGTTTCGAGCAAATCTCCGAAACCTTGATTGGATTGCAGAAAAACTTTCTAATCCAATTGAGATCGCTTCCCGTATTAGCAGTAGACGGACAAACATCGTCCTAACCTATAACCTTCTTGGAGTTTCCTACAATGCGATTCACTTCTTTGTCTAACACTGTCCGCACCCTTGGGGCGATCGCTGTGCTCTCTGTTCTGATTGGCACAGCAGCAGAAGCAAACGCTTGCCCCGGTGCGACTGGCAAGAAAACGTCAGCGACTCCTGTAGCAACGCGACCCGCTCAAGCAGGAACGATCGTTGAAATTGCAGCAGGCAATCCTTCTTTCTCAACGTTGGTGACAGCAGTGAAAGCAGCAGGATTAACCGAGACACTTTCTGGCGAAGGTTCTTTCACGGTGTTTGCTCCTACGAATGAAGCCTTTGCAGCCTTGCCAAAGGGAACGCTGGAGAAGTTACTTCAGCCAGAAAATCGCGACTTGCTGCGTCAGGTGCTGACTTACCACGTTGTCTCAGGCGATCTGATGGCGAAGGATCTGCGATCGGGTCAAGTCGCAACTGTGGAAGGTAGCCCCGTTGCAGTTCAGGTCCGAAATGGAAGCGTCAGAGTGAACAATTCCAATGTTGTGAAAGCGGATGTCGATGCGAAGAATGGCGTGATTCATGTCATCGATCGAGTCCTTCTCCCCCCGAATCTATAATCCTTGCTTTGGTGTTGTGTAGAAAAGCGATCGTGCAGTGATGTACGATCGCTTTTTATGCAATCCACATTTTCATATCTTTCTAACCATGATCACGCAACCCCCCAGAATTAAGCTTTTAACCATGTTCCAACTTGGTCTTTATCAAATGGGACTGGGCATGATGTCGGTGTTAACGCTTGGTGTCTTGAACCGAATCATGATTAAAGAATTGGCGATTCCTGCAACGATCGCGGCGGGTGCGATCGCGGTTCATCAATTCATGGCTCCGGCGCGATTGTGGTTTGGGCAGATGTCGGACGCGAAACCGATCGCAGGGTATCATCGCACGAGTTACGTTTGGATGGCATCGGTGTTGTTCTCGCTAACGGCATTTCTCGCGGTTCAGGTGATGTGGCAAGTGGGAGCGAGTTTGCAGGCGGTTGGATGGACGACACAGACACAAGTTTGGATTGGAGTTTTAGGACTTGTGTTTGCTTTGTATGGGTTGACGCTTAGTGCAGGTTCGACTCCATTTGCAGCGCTGTTAGTGGATGTGTCTGAGGAAGAAGAGCGATCGAAACTGGTTGGGATTGTTTGGTCGATGCTGATGGTGGGAATTGTGATTGGCGCGATCGTGACTTCGCGATTGTTACCAGCACAAGGAGCGGCGGATTTAGAAGCGTTACGTCCGGCAGTCAATCGGGTTTTTATCATTATTCCAAGTGTGGTTTGCGGATTGGCGATCTTGGCAACGTTTGGAATTGAGAAGAAGTATTCGCGGTTTAGGACACGGACGACGATTCGCGATCGAGAAGATCAAATTACTTTGAATCGTGCCATTCGGGTGTTAACCGCTTCACCCCAAACCGGGTTATTTTTCACCTTCTTGCTATTCATGACAGTGAGTTTATTTATGCAAGATGCGGTGATGGAATCTTACGGCGGACAAGTGTTTAATATGTCGGTTTCTGAAACGACTCGATTAAATGCATTTTGGGGAATGGGAACGCTGATTGGAATTAGTAGTGCAGGATTCGCGATCGTGCCTCGTCTCGGTAAAACTAGAACCGCAAAACTCGGCTGCATTCTCGTTGCTGTTTGTATGGTCTTGATCATTCTCACGGGCTTTACCGCAAATCCTAAACTACTCCAGAGCGGACTGTTTCTATTCGGATTAGCATCAGGAATCACCACGACGGGTGCAATTAGTTTAATGCTTGATCTCACGGCGGTTGAAACGGCTGGTACATTTATTGGCGCATGGGGATTGGCGCAAGCATTAGCGAGAGCGTTGGCAACAATTTTTGGAGGTGGCGCTTTAGATATAGGCAAAAGTATTTTCTCGAATTTGACGTTAGCGTATTCGGTTGTGTTTGGAATTCAAGCGATCGGAATGTTGATCGCAGTCGGATTACTCAGTCGAGTCGATGTCAAAGCCTTTCGGAACAATACGAAAGCAGCGATTTCTAACATTTTGCAAGGTGAGTTAGATTGATGGATTTTTCGGAAATTAAAGCTTTTTCAGAAAAGCTCACTCATGAAGTTGGAGTGCAACTGCTGAAAGATTTTGGACAGGTGCAGGCGGCGGAAAAGGCGGATGGGAGCTTAGTTACGCAGTCTGATCGATGGGCAGATGAGCAGATTCGGAACGCGATCGCGAAAACTTTCCCGGATCACGGTGTCCTGAGCGAAGAAGTTGAGCATATATTTCCCGATCGCGATTGGTGCTGGATTGTTGATCCGCTTGATGGCACGACGAATTTTGCGCGTGGATTGCCGTTGTGGGGCATCTCGATCGCGCTTCTGTACAAAGGTACTCCAGTATTCGGCTATGTTCATTTTCCGCCGTTGAATCAATCGTTTCACGGATTTTGGCAAGGTGAATCAGGTTTAGAGTTGCCAACGGGTGCATTTCTCAACGATAAACCGATCCATTCAAGCCAAGAAGCTCTGACTCGCAATCACTTTTTCAATCTCTGTGCTCGTAGTACTTCGGTGTTGAAAAATCCGTTTCCGGCAAAGATTCGGATGCTGGGAGTCGCGACCTATAACTTATTGACAGTAGCAGCAGGCGCAACCATGGGCGGCGTTGAAGCGACTCCGAAAATTTGGGATATTGCGGCAGTTTGGGCGATCGTACAAGCGGCGGGAGCGGTTTGGTATCCGCTGCAATCAGAGCTAATCTTTCCACTCGAAGTGGGAAAAGATTACAGTACGCGATCGTTTCCGACTTTGGTGGTGAGTCGGGAGGATTTGATTTCTGTGTTTGAACCGTTGGTTAAGTCGATTGGCACTAAATAACTGCGATCGCATCTCCCACTTTCAACTTCAGGAAGCTTTGAGCATTGCCGCGATTCATTGCTAGTTCGATCCAGCCATGACTCCCGATTAAGCCGATGATTTCACCGATCGCTGCATCCGCATAAGTTTTCTTTCCTGCGTAAATTGCTTGATTGACGCGAATGTTCCAAGCACGGTCACGCTCGCGTGTGCCAAAGGCAGCGCGAACCTTCTCCCCAGAAATGTTCGTGATCAAGTTGCCAAAATGATCGATTGCTTGAATCACGCCTCGCAATTCAGTTTCGGTTTCAATCACATCGGGAATCAGCAAGCGAACGATCGAGCCTAAATCAATCTCAGTTCCCAAGGTTTGTAGCGGAACGCCGTTCGCTAAATGCGCTCCCACAGGGGCAAAGATGTCTCGACCGTGAAAGGTCGCGCTCGGAGTTTGCGATCGCCAATAGTGCGAATTGTTTAATTCCACAGCCGCGATTGCTTCAGGCAGAATTCCACTCACTAAACCGTTATCAGGCGCAACGACGTAACCTGATTTGAGTTGAACGGCAATCGATCGACGTTGACTGCCGACTCCTGGATCGACGACTGCCACATGAACGGTTCCTTCAGGAAAATAAGGGTAAGCGTTCATCAAATGGAAGCGAGCGGCGGCAATATCTTGAGGTGAAATGTTGTGGGTTAAATCGATCGTTTGAATTTGAGGATTGATTCGGGCGATGACTCCCTTCATCACACCGACATAAACATCGCTTAATCCGAAATCAGTCAACAGAGTCACAATCATCGGTCTATCGAAAGTATGAATTTTTTGTAGCAGAAGCTACCGTTTGAAATGACTGATGTTAAAATTAAATCATGGTGATAAGAAAAGCTAACCTCTAGGAATATCTGAATTATGAATAGAAATCGTCCTCAATCCGCAGAAGTCTCAAAACTGCACCGCGAAAACCTGCAACGGAATCTGCAACGTCGGATGGAAGCAGCAAAAGCGCGGGGTGATCAGGCATTGCTCCGGATGCTCGAAGCAGAAGCAAACTACTTGAGATAGTCTCTTCAACGTTTGGATCTCGAACTGAGCGCGGCGGGTGTCGCGCTTTTTTCGTGGCTTACCGGGGCAGTCGAGTGCCAAAATCAAGCGTAAACCAGACCGAATCGAGCATCAATAAGTATTCTTCAGTCGATAACTGACCCGAATGGCAGCAGGATTCGAGCGCTTGGGCGATCGCGTTAAACAGCGCTTCTGAGAGTTCTAATTCACTAAATTGCTTCATGTCGAGATACCAACTTGGATGTGCCGAAAATTGAACAATTGGGGGCAGTGTCAAGCGGGGTTTTTCTGAGTATATCGATTTTTTTCAGAAACACGCTCCGTGTATCCTCGCTTTACCGAAATTTTACTGAGACTGTTCGCGTGAGTAATCGCCGGATTTGCCTCCGGTTTTGTTCAGGAGATAGATTTGCTCGATCGTGATTGATTTCTCGATCGCTTTCGCCATGTCATATAGGGTTAACGCTGTGATCGAAGCTGCCGTTAACGCTTCCATTTCCACTCCCGTTTCCGCTTTGATTTTCACGGTCGCCTGAATTTCGTATCCCGGTAAATCCGGTTTTGGTGTGATATTCACCTCGACTTTTTGAATCGGCAAGGGATGACAGAGCGGAATCAAATTCGAGGTTTGTTTCGCCGCCATAATTCCCGCAATTCGAGCCGTACCAAGAACATCGCCTTTGGGGGAATTGCCAGACTCGATCGCGCTCATCGTTTCCGGTTTCATGCGAATAAGCGCGATTGCGGTTGCCTGTCTTGTCGTTGCCGATTTTGCCGAGACATCAACCATTTGAGCTTGTCCGGTCGCATCGAGATGAGAAAGATCGATCGAGTTTTCAGATTTTTGTGTCATTTGGGGCAGAACGTTGTATATTGAATAGGTGATAACAAGGGCTTGTAGCTCAGTGGACTAGAGCACGTGGCTACGGACCACGGTGTCGGGGGTTCGAATCCCTCCTAGCCCGTTTAACATTTTAGAGGTGTCGTGATGACATCTCTTTTGTTTTTTAAACGTAAAAAGCCCCTCGAATTCGAGGGGCTAGAGCGATCAAACTTCAAGGCTTACATGCTGCGATTCGGATCAACGTAAGCTGCGGTTGCGCGAGGCTTGCGAGTTCCCACTGCTGCACCTGCCAACGATGCCGCCAAACCGAGCAGCGAACCAATCACAAACGACCAGCCAGCGGTTGCGGTGTTGCCTGCAATATTCCGAGCATCTTGAGCCGAAACATTCGGAGTTGCTGCATTCGGATCAACGTTCGGCACACCCGTTTGAGGTAGAGCCGCACCTGCTGCATTTGCCGCACTCGATACTGCCAAACCAAATGCACCCGTGACTCCACTTGCCAATAGGTAAGCACTCAGCGCCAGCGTAGTTGCCCAGAGAATCGCGCCATTAAGCAACGCGGTGCTGCGGTTCATCGGACCACAAGCACGCGCCATCACCCAGCTACCGATAAACAGCGAAATCAACAAACTGATCGTTGCCCAAATTCCAACTGCGCTCGCCACGCCACCCGCATCAGTACGAGGTGCGCCCGAATTCGCGATCGAAGTAGCACCGATAGCAGCACCCAAGGCACTCAGAACTAGCTGAGACACCAACGCCACCATTAGACCTGAGATAATCGGACCCCAACGAACGCGATCGTGATAATCTCCAGCGACGGGGATGACTGCCGCTTCAGCGACCGGACGGTTAGTATATGCCATTGTGAATTGTCTCCTCTAACAGGATAGTTATTTGCAAAGAATTTACTCTTGGCAACACTGTAGAGTTTCTAGAGAAAAAATTACTCTACCGAGGGTGAGACGATCCGGATACGCCATTAGAGAGAAATAGTCAGAGAAATATCGGGGATCACGATTTGTGAACATTGGCAGAATCAGCGAGTTTTCACCGCAGTTCCAGTCGCAGTGATTAATAAAAGAACACCAGACTGATCGAGATTGATAGTGCCAGTATTGATTTCGATACCGACCACGGCATTTGCGCCGAGATTTTGCGCTCGTTTTTGGAGTTCAGCTAGGGCGTTTTGCTGTCCTTGTTCAAAGACGCGCTCATAGCCTGCGGTGCGTCCTCCGATTAAATCTCGGATGCCAGCAAAAAAATCTTTTAGCGCATTCGTTCCGTAAACCACTTCGGCAGTGACAACGCCAAGGTATGATTCGATCACTGCATTTTGGATCACATCGGTTGTGGTCATTAACATGGTTTGTGCTTTAATCAAGGACTCAGATTAGATAGATTCATAGTTTAATCGTTTATTCCTGATTGTTTTGGAGCGTTCCGTAATTCTCAGTATGGTGAAAATGTCGCGGATTCGTCGATCGCTTTATTCGGTTGGGTTATTCGTGTGTATCGCACTGATACCCCAAATCGGACGCGCTCAGCCGAATGAGTTGGATAATTTGCTTGAACAAGGACGGGAATCTGTCGAGGCGCGGAATTGGAGCAGTGCATTAGAGGCATTTCAACGCGCATCGGCACTGGATAATCGTAATGCCCGAATTTTCTCTGGAATGGGGTATGTTTTTGCTCAACAGGGTCGGTTTCAAGAGGCGGCAGAGGCGTATCGGCAGGCAGTCACATTAGAGCCAGACAATGCGGATTTTGCTTATGCGTTGGGTTTTAGTTTGGCGAATTTGGGAAATGATAGCGCGGCTGAAACTGCGTACCGTCGAGCGACGGAGTTAAATCGGCGCAATGTGAATGCGTTTTTGGGACTGGGAACGGTTTTAGCGCGTCAGGGACAAGTCGATCGCGCATTAGCGGCATATCAACAGGCGGCAACGCTTGATCGAAGAAATGCAGCGGCGCACGAATCGATCGGGTTAATGCTGATTCAGCAAGGCAGAGTCGCTCAAGGGATTACGTCGTTACAAACAGCGGCAACGCTCGATCCTCGACGGGCAAGTACTCAAATCGGGCTAGGAATTGCTTTATTAGAGCGAAATGATTCACCTGGTGCGTTAGCAGCATTTAATCGGGCGGTGCGGCTTGATCCGAACAATCCGAAGCTGCATTTACAGATTGGAAAGATTTTACGCGAGAAGGGCAACGGTGCGGAGGCATTGAGAGCATTTCAGCGATCGGTCAATCTCGATTCGAGTTCCGTCGAGGCGCAATTTGCTCTAGCAGAAACGGCTTTGGCTCAAAACGAAACGATGCGGGCTGTGATGACATTTCGAGAAGTGGTCAAGCTCGATCCGAATAATGCCTATGCGTATTACCAAATGGGAGTTGCGCTGAAGGCGCGGGATTTTCCGAGAGATGCGATCGAGGCGTTTGAGACAGCTCGAAAGCTGTTCGAGGAGCAAGGTAAAGCGGATGAGATGAAACAGGCAGAAAGAGCGATCGCGGAAACAAAGCAGTAGTTAGCGAGAAACTAGAGACTTTAGCGTCTCTTCAGGCGATCGAGGATTCCAACCGAGTTCTTGTCTCGCTTTTGTGGCATCGACGCGGACACAGCGATCGTAGACGTAATGTGCTCGTTCGTTGTCGATCGGCGGTTGCCAGCCGGAAATTCGACCAATGGGATCGAGAATACTGGCAACGAGACGCACTAAGGGTTTAGGAGCTTCGCGGGGAACTGGAATTCCGGTTTCTCGGTTGAAGACTTTAAACATTTCTCTCGTGGTCAAGTCGCCTGCGGAAATGATGTAATAGTCGCCGGATTTTCCGCGATCGACGGCTAAAATCATGGCTTCAGCGAGATCATCGACATGAACAATCCCAGTGACGCGCTCTCCGCCTGCCCAAACTTTGAGGCGACCGTTTAGAAAGGCATTGAGGACAGGTTTGAAATGGGGGTCATCGCCGCCGAAGATTCCGGAGGGCATGACGCTGACGATCGACAATTCTTTAGTCTGATCTACTAATTGTTGAGCGAGATATTTTGTGCGATCGTAGGCAGAAGAAAATTCTTTCTGAGTGCGTTGAAAGGTTTCGTTGATCACTTTGCCTTGCGTGTCGCCAAAAATCCCGATCGTGCTGCAATAAATCAGTTTTGGAACGTGAGCGGCTTTTGCAGCTTCTAATACGGCGCGGGTTCCTTCGACGTTAACGCGCTCCATTTCTGCGGCGTTGACAAGACCTAATTCGACATAGGCGGCTGTGTGAAAAACGACATCGACCCCTTGCATCGCTTTGGTGAGAGTGGATTGATCGGTAATGTCGCCGTAAGCGTATTCGATGTTGCAGTTGGATAAGCGATCGACATTGCTCGATTTACGAACGAACCCGACAACGGTATCACCCCGATTTAGTAGCGCTTTGACTAAATGTGATCCGGTGAATCCATTGGCTCCGGTGACTAATGCTCTCATAGCGATTTTTCGTACATCCGATAGGTTTTGTAGATTTTACCGCCCGACGCTTCGATCAATTTGCGCGATCGATCATTGTCTTCGTAAACCCAGGATAGTTCTGCTCGTTTGTAGGGTTTCCCTTTTTTAATTCCACCTTGTAAACCGAGATAGATTAATCCGAGCGGCACTAATTTTCGTTGGAACTCTGGTAGGGAACAAATTGCAATCACGCGACCTTGATTAATCTGACGGCGATACCAAAGAAACTTGAGAATTCCAGGGAAATTTAAGCGACCGTTCACATATTTCAGCGGGATATTGTAGTCTGGTAATCCCATCCAAAAGCCGATCATTTCACCGTTGTATTCTGCGATCGGAAATACATCGGGATCAACTAACTCTTGCAGCGATCGCGCTTCTTCTAAGAATTCTTCTAAGGTTCGAGGGGTCGAACTCCAATTGTTTTCAAATGCTTTTGTGAATAAGTGATATAGGCTGACACAATCGTCCTCAAATTCTTGTCCTTTCGTTCTCAAAGGTCGGAATGTTACACCTGATTTGCAAGCAATTCGATAGCCTTTTTCAAACTCAGGAGAAAGCGGTTTATCTAAGGGAAAATCATACGCATAAGCATCTTTTGCCTTGGTTAATCCTAACTGTTCCATAAAGGTTGGATAGTATGCGGGATTGTAAGGCATCATTACCATCGGCGACGAATCGAAACCATCGACTAGAAATAAACAATTATTGTGAGTGGAAAGATCGATCGGACCGCGAATTTCAGTGATGTCTTGCGATCGCAACCAGTCTTCCGCCGCATCAAACAATGCCTTTGCAACTTCAAAATCATTGATACATTCAAAAAATCCGAAAATGCCGATCGCTTTTCCTTCGCGTTCGATTAATCGATCGTTCACGGCTGCGACAATTCTCCCGATCGCAGTTCCGCGAGAGATTGCAATAAATTGTTTCAACCTGCCGTATTGAAAAAACGGATTTTCAGGCTGAAACTTTTTCTCGACATCACTCCGCAGCGGTGGCACCCAGTTCGGATCATTCGCATACACGACCCACGGAACGTTGATAAACATCTCTTGTTCTGTGACCGATGTGATTGGAAAGACTTCAAAAGTTGACATTGCCGATTATCCATTCATTCAATGCTGACTATACCAGGACTTAGAGGGTTGTCGGTGCGATCGGTGCAATATCAGGGTCATATCCGCCAACCTGATTGGTTCTGAGTACCCAAACCGAAGCACCGTAGTTGATGAATGATTCAGCGATCGTATCACTCGCTTTTCGGGGCAGCATGGTTCGCCAACTGCCTAACCCAATCCACAGATTTCGCAAGGGATCATCTTCTAGTGTGGTGCCTAAGTTGTATTCGTTGTTTTCCCAGTCAGATCTCGGTCCTCCCAGAGGTTGTAAGGCATCCTCTAAGTCTTTTCCGAGCGATCGTAATCTTCGATATCGCGATTCTTCTTGCTGGAGTAACAATGCGACTACTTCAGGATAGTTGGAGAGCGATCGCTCAATCGTTTGAATACTTGAAAATAAGGCTTGGTTCGAGTCTTGAGAGCAGTTATTCGCAGGTCCGACAAAGGTTCCACCTGTGCCATCTCCGATCCGATATCGAGCAGTCATCACTTCAAGCTGAAGCTTCATTAAATCTAAAGGAGAAAGGATAATCGCCCCGATTTCGTAAGGATCAGTGAACGCATCGAGTTTAATCAAAATGTCACAGACGGGACGGGTTCCGAGCCAGCCGAATTGTCGATCGCCTAAATACCGCGACCAGTGTAATGTTCCCGCGACTAATCCATCGGTGTTCTGAGTGTAGACCTGATGATAGTTAATCTCGAATCTTAGTTCATCTGATAACGGTTCGTAAACGACTTCAGCGATTCCAAATGCGAAATGTCCGAAAAAGATCGGGGTTGCTGCTGCGGGTTCTTTGTTTTTTCCACCAATTCCACCATAGACGTGCAGCACTAAAGCTTTATCGCCAATTTTCCAGTCTTGGACTGCGGCTGAAATGCCATCGGATGAACGTCTAGCACTACAGAGGACAGAGGAAATTTTGCCTTTTTGCTCGGCTGCATTTTTCCAAGCACCGAATCGAACATAGTTAAACGCCGATCGACGACCGAAAGTTACTTTTTCTGGTTGGAGTTGAAACAAAGCACGAGGCGCGATCGCTTGAACAACAAACAATCCGTTCGCATCTTTTGCACCATAGACATACCAGCCCGTTTCGTTATAAGGAGAGTGTTCGATCTCGTGTGTCGTCGAAGGATAGCTCCCGTAGCTTTTAGCAAACACGACTTCGGGTAATCGCATTACCTCTGATGTACCGTTGAACTGTCGAGAAGTTCGATCGAAGTGAATCACCTGAAATTGATCGGTTCCGCTGATTGGTAGGACGAATTGAACTAACGCATAGAACCTTCCAGTAATTTGAATCGGTGTCGTGTCGATGTAGAGTGTATCGCCTTGGACTTCAACCGGATCATCTAGCTTCACGATGATGTCATCGACCGGATGCGCCCCGGCTAGGGATTCGAGGGGGTTGACTTGTTTCCAGTGATTAATGCGATCGGGATGAACTGCCCCGCCATATTTGCTACTGAATTCTGCATCTGCACTAAAGTGAACATCTCTTGTCACGGCTCGGACGCGCTTTTGAACTTCGGGGTGACTTGACCAGCACAGTTTTACAGTTCGTCCAATCAAAGCGGAATCTGGAGCGTGATGAACTTCAAAGAATACGCCGTGAAATCGTTCTGCTTGTTTGGGTAGAATCAAACGCCCGATCCATTTGCCGATCGATTGATAGTCGGTTGAATCGATCGATTGAATCGGATAAAATTCGGGACGGTTAAAAGCTGCCTCTCGATATAGCGCATAGTGACTTGTTTGCTTTGGAATCGATTGATCGGCTCTGAGGGCTTCACCGTTGAGAATTTGCAGAATCATCTCGATCGTTTGCTGGAGATGCGAGCGTCCATCGGGAAGTTTCGCTACCGGGTCCATGTAGCCGCCTGGAACCTGATGCCCGACATCCCCGGCTGAAAGAATTGTGATCTTACCTTTGCGTTTTGCTCGATTCCAATACGACAGCAGAAAAAGCTTCCAGCGTCCTGGAAACATAACCGGACCGATTTTTTCTACGACATCTTTCGCACCGATGATGTGATAAAGCTGTTCTAGCTTCAGTAGATTGTGATTCGCGCTCATCACACCACCGAGAGAAATTACATCGATCGTGGCTCCCGTCGATCGCTTCAAATACGGAGCCGCCGCGACCGACATTTCGCCGCCGCCGCTGTACCCGATCAAGGTAATTGGAACGCCGCTTCCGGGTTGATATCCTCGATCGATTAATCCATCAAAAATTACCTGAGCGATGCCCTGATTGTAAATCGGACCATATCGCTTATCTGACGAAACCGCCACGATGATCACATTGCGAATGTTCACGAGCAATCCTAATACCGCCGCTGGATTCGCCCATCGCACTTTATCCGCCAACCGCCACAAGAACGCTAAAGGACGATCTTCGATCAGCGGTCGATTTAACACCGAATACATCATCAATCCGCGGATGAATTCGACCTTCTTGGGTAGTGCAGGCTGCAATGCTGATAGAAAATCCTCAATGTCCGGTGTGTATTCGCTGCCCGATTGAGCAATGCCATCGAGATAAACTACATAGCGATCGACATCATAATCCGGCTCGATCGTCTGGGTCGTTCGAGGAACAAGAATCGCCTGATCACCGTACCATCCTGCCCACCATCCAAGCGATTCCAAGGGAGCCAGAATTCCTGCAAACACGAGCGCGACGACACTAATCCAAAATAAATCAAATGTTAATCGCCAGATTCCTCGAAGATTGGCATACCAGCCGAATAGATTATCTCGAACGGGACGCAGCAAGACGAGAATCAGCACAAAGACGATCGCCATTGCCAACAGACTGATTGCAAGTTTCAGACGAGGCAAAAAACCGCGAAATCGATGTTTGACTTGCACAATTCGATCGCTCGAATCAATTCTCTGTGTCACCCTCAGCGGAATGGAACTCGATCGAGTTGAAACCGTTTGAGCTACAGAACGAACCGCGTCAGGATTCGAGCGACCTGAAGCATCAATGAGGTGTTGAACTTCGGGCATCGATCTCGGTTGAATGCCTGCGGAAATCTGGGCGCGCAATTCTCGACGAGTATCGGCTAAAGCAACTCCAGCAACACGATCGGCAATCTGGCTGCCTAATTGTGCGATCGGTTGTCCGATCGTGCCTTCTAAGTGATGTTTAACAAACCAACCCAGTGCCACATAAATAAACGCTGATCCCACTCCAATTCGAGCGATCGCGGCAAATCCGACCACCATCGCTAACAAGTTCCACACTGAAAGTAAATTCCCGATCGGATATCCCAGATAAGGCAATGCACCCAAGAAGCCAAACAATAAAGGCGCATATCCCAAACCGAAGACTTTAATCAGCGCGATCAACGGCACTCGTGGCGATCCTGGTAAAAATCCCAAGAACCAAGTACTAAGTGTGAGAAAGATAAATCCAGCCGTGAACAGAATCGCATTGATCAGCAAGCAAAAGATAAATCGAGTCGGTTTCACTCGGCTGACGAATAGCACGATACTTTGTGCGATCGCGAGTGATAATCCTGCTAACGTCACGATGATCAAGGCAAACCAAAGCCCACCTGAAAGCGTTGCCACTTCTCGAAAGGCATCGAATTGCAGCGCAAAGGCTCCTCCAATCAATTCGCGCCATTGATCTGTTGCGGTGTTGATCATGATGCTGCTCCGCTCGAATTTACCTGCTTCATATCACACAAAATTCTGAGTGATTTCAAGTCGTTATTGTTTCGCGATCGCTTCAAAGGGTTCGGTTCCCAAGGGGCTAGGAGTCCATCCGGTGATCGTTTTGCGCTGGACTAATAACGGATCAGAATGCACGATCGATAACCGGACGGCTTCTCGATGAATGATTTGATCGACTTCAGCATAGAGTTTTGATCTCGCAGTTCGATCGCTGATTGCTCTAGCTTGATTGAGCAGTTGTGTCACGCGATCGTTTTTCCAACCGCCTAAATCGGTAGTACTTCCTGGACCAAAATGCGAATAGTAGAAGGTATCCGGATCGCCATAGTCGCCTGTCCAACCGAGCATAAACATCGGATAGCCTGGTTTTTTATTGCGATCGGCAAGATACGCTGCCCAATCCTGTGTTCTTAAGTTGGCGCGAATTCCAACGGCTTGTAAATCGGCGGCGAAAGCTTCTGCGATCGGTTTTGGTGTTGGAAAATAAGGACGCGCTACAGGCATATACCAAAGATCAAGGTCGAATCCATTTGGAAAGCCTGCTTGTTCGAGTAAATCTCTCGCTTTTTGGGGATTGTAATCATAGTCTTGTAGCTTTGGAGAAGTTGCCCAATCTAAGGCGGGCGGAACAAAGTGCGGAGTCGTTTGGGCTGAACCTTTCCAGAAGGCTTGTACGATCGAGGGTTTGTTAATCGCGTGTGCGATCGCTTGTCTGACTCGCACATCTGACAATTGTTTGAAGCTTGGATTTAATGCTAAATAGCCCACATTGAACGAAGGACGATTTGCAACGGTTAAACTCTGATCTTGCTCGATTTCTGCTTTTTGATCTGGAGCGAGTTCGACGGTGAAATCAATCTGTCCGGCTCTCACTTGCGCGAGTCTTGCACCGGAATCCCCGACAAATCGCATGACTAATTGATTTGACTTCGGAAGTTCAGGCTTCCAATAGTTCGGATTTTTTTCGAGCGTAATGCGATCGCCACTTTGCCAACTTCTGAACACAAACGCCCCGGTTCCAACGGCTCCGCCTGCGGGCGTTCCATAATTCGCGCCTGCTTTTTGAATCGCGGTTGGGCTGGCAATTCCAAAGTATGCAGATGCGATCACAGTTGGAAACGCGGCAAAGGGTTGCTTGAGAATAAACTGAATCGTGGAGTTATCGACCACGCGAACAGTTTGAACTAACGAATTGGGTTCACCTTTGTATCCCCCAAAGATTTGACCCCAAATTTCATAGCTTTTTCCTGCGTTGCGGAATCCGTTTGGGTTGTTCTTATCCCACCAGCGATCGACATTAAATTTCACTGCGTTGGCGTTAAAATCGGTTCCATCATGAAACTTCACGCCGTTTCGTAGCTTAAATGTCCAGGTTTTGCCATCTTTAGAAGCACTCCAAGACGTGGCTAAACTTGGCTCTAATTCGGTGGTACCAGGCTTGAACTGAATCAGGCGATTGTAGATTTGGTTGTGCACAATCAGCGAATTGCCGTCAGTGACGTTGCCGGGTTCTAAGTTCGTCGGCTGTCCACTCGCAGCATAAACCAGTACACCTGGAGCAGAATTTGTCGAATTTTGGGGGCTGCAATTGGCGACAATCACCGCACACAACAATGCAATCAATATCGATCGCCACCCTCGGAACTTCACCATTGCTTTTATCTCGATCGCAGTACGTTTGCAGATTCTATCAATTGCTGCGATCGTATCGGAGTTTCTCGAATTTCAAGAAGTGCTAAGAGGATGTTTGAAAGGTTGTCGTTCGTTGCAGCCTCCCGCCCTGAAATGGAATTTCGGGCTAATCGGCGAAAGTCCATTGAAATGGACTAAGAACCTGAAACTAGCTCCTAGTCTACTTCAGTAGACTTTCCACCATTAGCCCGAAATTCATTTCAGGGCGGGAGGCAATCGAAGCGAAGGAACTTTTTCTACTTTTCAAACACCCTTTAAGAAAAATATTCGACATTTTCTGATCAAAGCCTGTATTATGTTTGTAGCATAGTAGTAGTTCCAGAAGTGTACGCCGCAGAACATGAAATTATTGAATTGGTTAAAGCCTTTGAGGACTGTACTTTAGCGCGATCGCAGTAGACGCACCCAGCTCATCTCACCGTTGCATTGTGGTATCTGATTCGCGATCCGCTCACTGCCACCGATCAAATCCGTTTTGGAATCCAACGTTATAATCAGGCTCATGGCGTTGAATCCACTCCGATGAGTGGCTATCACGAAACCATTACGCGATTTTGGATTTATCTGATTCAGAATTTTCTCGATCGTAGTAACAGTCATGATTCTTTACTGAACTTAACCAACCAGACAATACATTTTTATTCTGATCCGCTTGTCCTGTTTGAATACTACAGTCGGGATGTTATTTTCTCCCCAGAAGCCCGGTGTCGCTGGATTGAACCTAATCTAAAATCTTTGACTTATGCAAGACTTTGACTTTCACTTCAATCCGTTTAGTCAATACAACAATCAAAACCAGCAGAAAGGACAAAGCTTACTGGCGGCAGGATGGCGACCGTTACAGCGAGATTTCGATTGGAGTTATTTTCTTCAGCTTGCTCAGAATGATTCAGATGAGTTGAATCGTCGCTTGATGGGAGCAGTCAGCACAGTTGCAGATGCTCTAGGGCGCAATCATCAAGCTTGGTGGGCGAATGCGATCAATGTGTTTTCATCCTACACCCGCGGCGAAATGGATCAGGTCTGGAACTATCTCACGCCTGATCCGCCGTATCCAGACTATCGCTATCGAGATACGCTCAGTGTTGAAACTCCGATTCGTCAGATCGTGAGTCGAAACAATATTCCGATCGATTACGTTCTCAATCGCTTACAAGAAACCACGATTCGTCAAACGTTAGCGATCTTGGGACGACCGGATTTGATCACTCAAAGCTATCTCGATCGCTCTTTTTATTTCCCGGTCGATCGCTTTGAGAATTGGGATCGGCTCGATATTGTCAGTACTGCCTATGCGTACTGGTCAGCGCACGAAGTTTGGTTACAGATCGATTATGTCGATCGGGGACGGCGCTATTGGTCGCTGATGGCGAAAAACATGGCTCCCTTGATCCAAAAATCTACCTATGGATTGGCGGTGATGCTGAGTGGCTATCAAAGCCGAGTCGGGCAAATTCATGCCCAATTTGCGATTCGAGATTTTCCAGATGAAATTCAAACGTTTAGTGATGCAGTGCAGCAAACCGTGATGAATCAACATCGTTTAGCGGTTTTGGTGCATGGCGATCCAGGAACAGGAAAGACCGCCTGGACACAAGCGATCGCGAAAGAAGTTCTAGTTCCACTCGGCTATGTAGTATTTATTCTGGATCACGATGCGGTTGAGAACTTTGTGCCACCCAGCTACCTTGAGAAAATTTGCTTGATCATCAATGAAGCGGATAACCTGGCACAAGATCGATCGACGGAAATTGCTCAATCTAGCAACAAAACCGAACATATTTTAAGTTTGCTCGATGGCACGTTATATCAGAGCGTAGTGAGCGTTGGCAATTTTGAGTTAGAGCAAAAATTGGTTGTGCTGATGACTTGCAATACGACTGAGCGGCTTGATCCAGCAATGTTGCGGAAAGGTCGAGTCGATTTGATGTGCGAATTTACGAAGCGATTTGTTTAAGAGGATGTTTGAAAGTCTCTTCGCTTTTGTTGTGCTCCCGCCCTGAAATGAATTTCGGGCTAATCGACGAAAGTCTACTTCAGTAGACTTAGAGCAAATTTCAAGTTCTTAGTCCATTTCTAATGGACTTGCGCCGATTAGCCCGAAATTCATTTCAGGGCGGGATGTGGCAATGAACGAAAGCTTCTCAAGCATCCTCTAAATTCCATCAGGATTTGTAATCAGATTGAAAAGGGACGATCAACGATCGAGGTTTCGCTAAACCATAGACAAACTGTAATAATCTAGATACTACGCGCAAAATGGAAGGGAGTTCACGGTTATGGCGAAAGCGGTTGGAATGGTCGAGGTGCGTGGATTGCCGCCTGCGTTGGCTGTTGCGGATGTGATGGTCAAAGCCGCACGAGTCACCCTGGTTGAAATGGAAAAAGTCAGCGGTGCTTATGTGACGATCGTGGTTCGGGGCGATGTGTCCGAAGTGAAGATTTCCGTGGAAGCAGGACTCGAAGCGGCAAAGAAAATGCAGGCTTACAAAGAAGGCGATAAATTATTCCTGTCGTCGCACTATATTCCACGCCCGAATGAGAATTTGATGGTCGTGTTGCCGATCGAATACAGCGATCGCACAGAAGAATTCAACCAAGTCTAAGAAAGGATATACTCCAGTTTGGATTTCCTTTCTTTGCTCTTTCATGTCACTGGCACATCTTACACAGGCTGATCTCGATTCTTGGGTGGCTCAAGCGCGGCGATTCACGCTTCAGGGACGATTGCCAGACTATATTCCCCAGTTGGCACAGGTCGATCCGCGACTCTTGAGCGTTCATGCGATCGCGAACGAAAGCTTGGTAGCAGGTGATCAGGCTCAACCCTTTGTCCTCATGAGCGTGATTAAGCCGTTTCTCTTGCTGTTTCTTTTGGAACAAGTGGGCAGCGATCGCGTTTTTCGACACGTCGGAACTGAGCCATCGGATCAGCCGTTTCACTCGATCGCGCAGTTAAAGAGCGATGACGGATTTCCTCGAAATCCGATGATTAATAGTGGTGCGATCGCGTTGACCGGATTGATGCCGAAAGCTTCGGGTTCAGAGCGCTGTGAAGCCTTTCGTCGATGGTTGAACGACTGCGCTCAAACGCAATTTGTTTTAGATGAGAAAGCATTAAGTTCGGTACGATCGCTGCCGAATCAAACCAATCGAGCGATCGCAGACATCCTCGTGCAGCGGGAATTGCTCGATCGTGTAGATCTTGCGATCGATACTTACAATCAGCTTTGTTGTTTATCGGGTACGATCGCCGATTTAGCAAAATTAGGATTGTTATTGGCGAAACCGCATGAGAGAATTTCTCCGTTTCATCAGCAAATCGTGTCGGCTTTGATGCTGACTTGTGGACTGTATGAGGCTTCTGGAAAGTTTGCGGTGAGAGTGGGATTACCGATGAAATCGGGGGTGAGTGGGGCACTGTTGGCGATCGCTCCAAAGCAAGGTGCGATCGCGTGTTACAGTCCCGCGATCGATCAGGTCGGGAATTCGGTAGCGGGTGTATTTTTGGTTGAGAAACTTGCTCAGGAGTTGGGATTGAGTGTGTTTCGATGAAATACTCAGTTAGCCTACTCGGTCAGTGGCAAATATTCGATTCGGTCTTGGTATTCTTCCTCGAAGGAAGCAGCAGCAATGAGAAGCAACTCATCGATCGTTTGTCCCATACTTTGATTGGGATCGATGACGAAGATTCCAGGAATATGACGATCGAGCGCTAAATGATCCGCTAAGTGTCTGGGCATAGATTTTCGATTGTTTGTCACCAAGATAAAGCCATTGATCTCACACCAAATCAAGATTTCTGGATCGAGCGTACCCCTAGGAGGTGCATCGACATCGCCAATAATTCGTACGACTAGATTCGGATTGTGACGCACAAGCTGAGTTCGATATGCAGGCATTAGATGTTCGTCGAGCAAGTATCTCAGGGACATTTAGCCACCTGAGCCTGTGAAAATTTCTGCCTTGCTGGAGAAGGGTTTTGTCGTTGTTCACCCCGCATCTGTTGAGAAAAAGATAGCCAATCTGCTAAGTACTGTTTGACTTCGGCTGAGTTGTTCAGGTAGTAGAGAATGGTAGCGTAAATTTGTTCTAATGTGACTGTATGGAATTGATCGGCGATTTCTTCTGGTGTTTTACAGCGATAAATGTATTCATACAAAATGCTCTCGATCCCGATGCGAGTGTTCTTGAGGCGAATGTCATCGGATGCTAAGAAATCAAAGTAGTCTTCTAGAACGATCATAGCTTTGCTCTGCTTGCGCCAATCTAATTGTAGAGTGCAGCAGAAAAGGACTGGAAAATGAGATTTAGAAAATCTTGCATCCTACCAATCCTTTTGTTTAACTCGAACTAATGTGAATTCAAATTGTCGATCGCTGTCTCAATCATGAGAGAAATTAGAACGAGTTAACTGCCAGCGAAGAATTGAGGCGCAAATTCAAATCAGATTGATTTACAGAGATGACTTGATTGCGATTGCGACCGAGCAGCAGACCACCCAGCGCACCGACACCTGTTCCAATCAAGACTCTACCTAACGTAATCCGGCGATTTCCCGTCACACCTGAGATAATCGCGGCAGCACCAGACCCGATCGCGGCTCCTTTCAAAATCGCATCGGTGCTGACACCACGACGAATTTCTTCAGTCCGGCTAATCACATCGGTTTGAGCATCAAGCGCGAGTTGGCTGCCGTTGCTCAGAATCAGTGACTCTGCGACGAAGCGAGTTCCACCATTCACAGGCTCAAATACACCTTTTACTTGGCTACCTGCGGGAATTAAGAGTCTGCCGTTTGAGGTGCGAATGTTGTTCGGAACGGTGAGCGTGATCGGAAGCCGTTCGTTCGGAGCGACGACGATCTTTTCCGCATCTCTATAGGTGAGTTGGAGTCTCGTTCCAGCGGGAATGCGGACGGCTCCAGTATTTTGAGAGGGTTGGGACGGGAAGAGTTGAGCAAGTTGCATCGGAGCGGGAGCCGCGGACGCGCTTGCGCGGGGCGAAGCCACCGCGTCTTTCGCAAGTACGATCGGCGCGGCTCCGGTTGCTGTGATACCCAACGTTAAAGCAAGCGCAGTCCCGGACTGTAGTTTTTTCAAGTTCAACATATTGATTTTTTCCAAGTCTGAATCTAGCGGCGATGCTATGAATGACTCGGCAACTTGAAAGAAGGTTCCTTAATTTAGCCAGTAACGATTTTTGGCACTTTGAAGAATTCGCCATCGCGATCGGGGGCACCTTCTAAGATCGATTCCCGGTCTTGGTAGGGTTGGTGATGATCGGGGCGGACGACATTACTCACGTCGATCGCACGAGTAGTGGGCTGCACTTCACTCACGTCTAACTCACTCAACTGCTCAAAATAGTCGAGAATGTTGTTGAGCTGCGTGGTAAATTTTTCCTCTTCGTCTGGAGTGAGTTGTAGACGGGAAAGAAGCGCTACTTTTTGCACTTGTTCGCGATCGATCATGAGAGTGTCCAAATAAACCGCTTAGAAGTATACATCGATGTTCGATCGACCGGTTGTTTTGAGCCAGTTTTGAGCTTCGATGTAGTTGTTCGGAGCTTGCAGAATGGCACGTTTCCAATATTCGGCGGCTTGGTCGAATAGTTTTTCTGCTTCGTCGTCTTTGCCTTCTTCTTTCGCTTTTTCACCCAGATAGTGATGGATGACAGCGATATTATTCAAGGCTTGCGGCAGGCGAGGATTTTCTTCTAGCGCTTCTTCGTAAAGACCTAGCGCTTTTTGGTGATCGCCGTTGCTGGCATAGATCAAGCCCATGTTGTAGAGAACGTAGCTGCGATCGTTGGAGTCTTCTTCGAGTTTGAGAGCTTCTTCGTAGTTTTCGAGTGCTTCTGCGTATTCGCCGTCTGCTTGTGCGGACATGCCATCTCGATAATAGGCAAAGGCTTCTTTTTCTTTACGCGAGGCGGGAAAAACCTTCAGGATGATATCCGCCATGACGGTAAAGCTTTTATCGATAAAGTTGTCGTTGCGTTGCGATCTAGGCATAAGACTGGAAAGGGGTTTGTTATACGGCGCGAGACATTTTTTAGTTTAGCGCTGAATCTTGCTCAATCTGTCAGACGATACAAATTTCAGAAAACTATACTGGAGGAGAGACGAGTCCCGTATCAGGGAGACCTAAGACATGACCGCTACACCTTCGCCGAATCCCGCAATTTTAAAAGCGATCGAATCTCTCAACTACCGCGCCACGGTTGGAGATGTCGCTGCTCAAGCTGGCTTAAACGTTAATTTGGCTGAGAAAGGATTGCTAACCTTAGCGTCTCAAGCCGATGGAGAATTACAAGTCGCTGAAACGGGCGATATCGTTTATCAATTTCCCCGGAATTTTCGGGCGGTGCTGCGGGAGAAAGATGCTCGAATTCGCCGCAAAGAAACGTTAGACAAAATCTGGCGGGTGTTGTTCTACCTGATCCGCATGTCGTTTGGGGTGGTACTGATTCTGCTGATTGTGGCATCGGTGCTGGCGATTATTGCGCTGACCGTTGCGGCAAATTCGGGACGAGATGATGACAATGGCGGAAATATTTCAATGCCGACGGTCTGGTTTACCCCCGATTTCTTCTGGATTTTTTCTCCGAATTACGATCGTCGTCGCCCGGCTCAACAAAAGAGCGAACTGAATTTTCTCGAATCGATTTATTCATTCTTGTTTGGTGATGGTAATCCGAATGCTGATTTGGAAGACCGACGCTGGCAATCGATCGGGGCTGTGATTCGCCAACATCGCGGAGCCGTGATTGCAGAGCAGATTGCACCATTTTTGGATTCGATCGGCAGCGTGTCAGACCAAGAATCTGAACAGTTTATGCTTCCGGTTTTGACGCGATTTGATGGCAGACCGGAAGTGACTCCGGATGGGCAATTTGTCTATCATTTTCCGTCCTTGCAGACGACGGTTTCACAACAAGAACGGCAGTGGCTCCCGGCATTTCTGCGCGAATCGCTTTATCAATTTAGTAAGGCGAGTTCTGGACAGATTACGCTGGCGGCAACATTGGGGGTTGTGTTGTTGGTTCTGGCATTGGTGCTAACGGCGATGACCGTGGGAGCGGGTGCGGGAATTTTGAAAGCGATCGCATTTGTTTCTCTCGGTTACAGTGCGGCGTATTTGCTGATTCCAACGATTCGCAACTTCACGATCAAACGACGGAATGCGAAGATTTTGGAGCGCAACCAAGAGCGGGAACTGAGAGCGAAACAATTGGCAAATCCGACGGTGCAGCCAAAACTTGCGTATGCAGAACAATTTGCGGCTGAGACGGTGATTCAGCAGTCTGATTTGGTGTATTCGACCGATCGCGATTTGACCGAGCAAGAAATTGAGCGATCGACACAAATCGACGCAGAGTGGCAACGCCGTTTAGACGGTGATGTCGATTCGAGCAATCGACATCCGAATCGTTCAAATCTGACTGATGCAGAATGGCAGCGTCGATTGGAAGGTCGAGAATAACCCTAAAAGGACTGCGGCTATTTTACACTTTGATGTGTCTCTCAATTGGAGTCTGTGTATGCTTGGCAATGAATCTTGAATTCTGGCTGCAAATCTCCATCCTCCCCGTCTGTCGATAAGCGCTTTGTCTTTCGACGGCTAGGTTTTTTAAGTGGTTGACTACTAGTTCACCAAGTTAAATCTGATGGGAAGGTGGGGAGGTGGGGAGCAATCTGAATGAGGATTCTCCCCACTCCCTACTCCCTACCCCGCAAAATCAGTGCGTTTGACTACTACCTTTCCATTAACGCAAATGTACTACGAAGCCGGGAAGCGAAGCACGGGGGTTTAGACCCATTTTTCTGATAAAACTTCTATACTATGAAAGCGTAGCTAATTGTTAATTAATTTTGATATTTGTATTGAGAAGTTAACACGCTGAATTTTTTATCGAGATTCCTTAGACTTGCCTCAACTTACAAGAGATTTATTGTTAAAATCGGTAACAAAGCTGAAAAGAAAAGGGATATAACATTGCTATGGGTCGCGTAGGCGTTTTACTACTGAATCTTGGGGGACCGGACAAGATCGAAGATGTGCGTCCCTTTCTTTACAACTTGTTTGCTGATCCTGAGATTATTCGGTTGCCGTTTCGCTGGCTTCAGAGTCCGCTGGCTTGGCTGATTTCGACCTTACGATCGAAGAAATCCCAAGAAAATTATCTGCAAATCGGAGGCGGTTCTCCGCTGCGTCGCATCACCGAAGAACAAGCGCAAGCCCTTCAAGAAGAACTCCGCAAACGGGGGGAAGAGGTCAGCATTTATATCGGCATGCGCTACTGGCATCCGTTCACCGAAGAAGCAATTTCTAGAATTAAGCGCGACCAAATCGACAAACTAGTCGTTTTGCCGCTGTATCCTCAGTTTTCAATTAGTACAAGTGGATCGAGCTTCCGGCTTCTAGAGCAGCTTTGGGAAGAAGACCCCGCCCTTCAGAAAATCGATTACACGGTGATTCCAACTTGGTACGATCGACCTGGATATCTCAAAGCAATGGCGGATCTGATCGCTCAAGCACTTGATCGCTTTGAAAATCCCGATCATGTACATGTTTTCTTCAGCGCTCACGGAGTTCCGGTCAGCTACGTGGAAGAAGCGGGCGATCCCTATCAAAGCGAGATCGAGAACTGCACTGCACTGATCATGAAGACGCTCGATCGACCCAATCCCCATACGCTGGCATATCAAAGCCGAGTAGGTCCAGTGGAATGGCTCAAACCTTACACCGAAGACGCTCTCGAAGAGTTGGCTGAAGAAGGCGTGAAGGATCTCGCAGTTGTGCCGATTAGCTTTGTTTCTGAGCACATTGAGACGCTGCAAGAAATCGATATGGAATATCGCGAAGTGGCGGAAGAAGCGGGCATCGAGCGATTTGAGCGAGTTCCGGCACTGAATACGCATCCAATTTTCATTAGTGAATTAGCCACGATGGTTACGGATGCGATCGAGTCTCCATCGGTTCATTTCTCAGAAGTGGCGCGTCCTCAGAAGCGAGTGAAGATGTATCCCCAAGAAGGCTGGGAATGGGGCATGACGACTTCAGCCGAAGTCTGGAATGGACGGGTAGCAATGATCGGCTTGATCGCGCTGATTATTGAAATGATTCTCGGTCGTGGTCCGCTTCACGCGTTTGGATTGTTGGGTTAACAAGCATCAGTGCTGGTGACATCATTTAACCCCAGTTCGATATTGTTTCGCTTCGTTGCCGACTCGCCCCGGAGTGGAATTCGGGGCGAGTCGGCAACGAAGCAAAAATCATCGAATTCCCGTTTATCTAAATTTCACAGCACCTTGTATTTTCTGGGACTGGAACGATCGACATTTCACAAGCTATGATGCCGGAGGTTCTCGATGTACACCGAGGAGATAGGACTTGTGAATCCTGAGTTACTGGAAAAGATTCGCCAACAGTTTGACAGTTCGCCATATCCGAAAACCCCGGTCGAAATCTCTCCGAAAGAGGACTTTAACGCACTCTTTATTCATAACTACCTCACGCCGTACTATTTACGAAATCAAGCGCTAATTAATCCAAAAGAAGTCGCAATTCTAGATGTCGGTTGTGGAAGCGGCTACAAAACATTAATCCTGGCAGAAGCGAATCCAGGTGCGACGATTATCGGAATTGACCTCTCAGAGCAGTCCGTTTCTCTCGCTCGTGAACGCTTAAAGTTTCACGGCTTTCCAGATGCTCAGTTCTATCGATTGCCGCTCGATGAAGTCTCACAGTTGGGCATGAAATTCGACCTGATCAACTGTGACGAGATTCTTTATCTCATGCCTGATCTCACTCAGGCTCTGAAAACGTTGAGAACTGCACTGAAACCAATGGGGATTTTGCGCGGCAATCTGCATAGTCTCTATCAGCGACACAATTTCTTTCGATCGCAACAACTTTTCCACTGGATGGGATTGATGGACGGCAACCCAGAAGCCAACGAAATCCAGATTGTCCTCGACACGATGAAGGCACTGAAAGACGATGTGCCGATAAAGCGACAAACCTGGAGTCCACAGCAAGCCGAAGAACGCCCAGAAGAATATGTATTGATGAACTATCTGTTTCAGGGCGATAAAGGCTACACGTTAACTCAATTATTCGAGTCGCTGCGGGGCGCGAATTTAGAATTCATCTGCATGACCAATCAGCGAGATTGGGATTTGATGAGTCTGTTTCAAGACCCGCAGAATCTGCCGGAAGCCTGGTCATCGAGCTTACCGGAGTTATCCATGGAAGATCGATTACAACTGTTTGAACTGCTTGCGCCTGTTCATCGATTGCTGGATTTTTGGTGCGGGCAGTTTGGACAGACTCCACAGTGGGAGATGCCGCGATACTGGCAACCGATCGAGTGGGATCAAGTTCGAGTCCATCTTCATCCTCAGTTGAAAAGCGCGATCGCAAAATCCGCACTAATCACAGCCATTCAACAGCAACAATCATTTGATCTAAGCCAATATGTGACCGGAGCCGCTTCGAGTCAAGCACATGTTTTTCTCAGTCCGAATCTCGCTGCGGCGTTGTTGCCATTGTGGGATGAGCCTCAACTGTTTTCGGCATTAGTCGATCGTATTCTTACCGTTCGTCCTTGTGATCCGGTGACCCTAGAGCCAACTGATCCGCAACGAGCCGCACAAGATTTACGCGATGCTGTAATCAATCTCGAACTGAGCTTGCACGTTTTGCTAGAGCGAAATTCAGTTCTTCAAAGTGCAGTTACTGTCTAGCACTGCAACGTTGTCAGGATCTGCGATCGCGCATTTCCCGATAATTTTTTGCATTGCCGGAACTTGTCCCAATCTCAAAGCCTGCATCGCTTGACCAACATGCGGTTCAAACAATCGAAACCAGCGGTAGCTCTTCAAATAATCCGGTGCAAACGCATTAGAATCTAGTAGCCAATACGTGATGTTGTACTTTTTAATTGCTTGTTTTGCAGGTTCTAACGTTTCGCTGTACTGAGCGTTGATCAAATCAATCGCTCTTTGTCGCATTGGTAAGTAATAGCCAAGGTGAAATGGAATTGCATATTCTTGAGCCGCTAACGTCGATCGTAAAGACAGCATCGGTAAGTTACTAGCATCTTCACCGAGATAAGCGGTTAGCGTTGTTTTTGGTGTGGTCTTGAGAAATTCATACAGTGCAGGATGACTGCCGCCGCCGTATCCGGTGACTGGAAACGATTTCCAAGCTAAATGTGGATGAAGCAGCATTGCACAACTAAGAACCAGAATTGTCCCCGATCGCCAACTTTTGATTCGTTCTAGCAACACCACAATCACAATTCCTGCTGCGATCGCCATCGCAATCCGCCAACTATGAGTCACATACCGACTCGGAAAATGCAGCTTCACAAACATTGCATGAGCGAGAAAAAATCCAACAATCCCACTCCCGGCAAGCTGTGGCAAAATAATCCAATCTGGATTTAACTGCTGCAATTGAGGAAACCGATTTTTGAACCGTAAGCCGATCGGTAACAACAATCCCAACCCAATCAGTGGCGGATTAAACGAAACTTGAAATCCGCCATCGGTGCTATCCAACCAAAACCGAAACGGATTCGGATAAAAAAACGGCAACCGTCCCCCTGGCTGAAATTCCGGCATTAATCGCGCAGTCGCCGCATTCACCGTCGGCGCAAATTCCGATTGACTAAACACATAAGGCAGCAAAAGCGCGATCGTGATTCCTAAAATAACCCACTCTGCCCGATCGACTCGCCGCTTCCACAAGCCCCAAACTCCTCGCAGTCCCAACCAAATCGCAATCAACACCGCAGCCAATGGACAAAAAAGCGCCATCGCTGTGACACAAAGCGCGATCGCTATCCAAGCCCGTTTGATAAAGGAGTACACCAGCGCCACTAGCACCAATGCCCAGAACGATCGCGGAGCCGCAGATGCAAGATCATCCCGCTGCCAGCAGCTTTGCAGCAGAATTACAGCACTGAAAAAACCTGCGATCGGTACCGGAAACAATGCCAAAGTCGATCGATATCCAAACCACGCCAGCAGCACACTAGTCACCGCAGGCAGTAATTTACTCATCACTACCGGAACTATTCCAACCTTTGATCCGAGCCAGTAGAGCGTTCCTAGTCCCCAAGGAGTCACAGAATGAAAATACTTCGCCATCCAATCATTCGGAAACAATTCAGGATCAACAAAGCGCTGCATCCAAATCAGATAGATTCGGGCATCATCCTGGAGCATCGTTGGATCTGAGAATGCCTTACGCATTGCTAATCCTGAATAGAGAGCCGCAATTCCCAAACTGAGAACCAGCCAGAGAATTTCCTGATTTTGCTCCGATTTTTCCGTATTCATGCCTAAAGCTCCGGGTTGCCCTCCTTAGAATACTGACGATCGTGCTCCGTTTGATCCCGTAGTGTTATTCCGCAAACATCATCAATAAATTTAAACAGCACAGTGCGATACAAGGATTCGATGAAGATATCCGTAAATTTGCTGGACAGAACCCCCTTATTTAGTGATAAGTGAATAGTGTGAAACGCTTTCTTGCACTCGTGCTGTCCGCTTGTCCTCCTATCTCATCCCAATCCTATGGCTTCTATCACTCAGCTTCAGAAACCCAAGTACGTCTACTTCGGCGGTAAGATTTCCCTGTGGGAAGACGCGAACTTTCATATTTCTAGCGAAGCCGTGCTTCGAGGTCTCAACGTATTCGAGGGGCTAAAAGGCTACTGGCAACCGGACGGGCGCTTTGGAATTCTAGAGATGCGACGACACTACGATCGCTTACGTCGATCGGCAAAAATTCTCTACATCCCGTTTGAGATGAGCTACGAGGAATTCGAGCAGGCGCATCACGAACTGATCAAACTTCTGTATCAGCCCGATCGCAATATGTGGGTACGTGCCACACTCTACGGCGATGAAGGATTCTGGGGTGAAGGCAGTACCAGTAATCTAGTGCTGACGGCATATCACACTCCAACGACGCGCCCTGCTGCGATCGATCTCGGTATTACCCCTTGGAAACGGGGCAGTGATTTAGCGCTCCCTTGCCGGGTAAAAACAAGTACAAATTATCAAATTGCGCGGTTCGTCAAAATTGAAGGACGCGATCGCGGTTATTCTGACATGATTATCCTGAATGAAGCGGGACGAGTGGCGGAAACGACTCAGACCTGTGTGCTGGTTGTGCGAGATGGCAAAGTGTTTACGCCGCCCGCTTGGGAAGGTGCTCTAGAAAGTATCACGGTCGATATTGTGGAAAGTTTATGTCGATCGATGAGCATTCCGTTTGAGCGTCGCCCGATCGAGCGGACTGAATTGATTATTGCCGATGAGGTCGCTTTGGTTGGCACACTCACAGAAATTACACCTGTGAAGTCGATCGAGAAAACCGAGTACGGTGACAATCCGATTATTCGTGCAATTTCCGATCGTTATTTCAATGCAATGTTAGGCGTTGAGCCGCATCCTGCTGTTGATTTTTCTTATATTCCGGCTCAAACTCAATCTGTCTCTGAGTCTGCACAACTCACTGGAGTGGCTTAAGACTGTGAATTTAATAAGCTTAGCGAATCGAAGCTGGGCTTATTTTTCTGCCATACAGAATCGCGCCAAAACCCGTGACATACATCAGCAGACTGTAGACCGCAGCAGGGACAGCCATATCAGGATTGTTCAGTAAACCTGCCGTAATCGCGATCGCTAAAGTGCCATTCTGAATGCCAACCTCGATCGCAATACAAATCTGCTGCGCCAAAGACAGTCCAAATAGCTTTCCAGCCAAAAATCCGACAGCCGTTGCCGCCAGATTGAGCAACAATACGCCAATTCCGACCTGCACAATAAATCCAGGTAATTTGCTTCCTTCTCGCACGAGTAACAATGCAATAATCAACGCCAACAACCCGATCGCAATTCGCCCCATGTGTTGCTCTAGTCGTTTTGCCGTGACCGGAAAGCGATCGCGAATCAACATTCCGATCGCGATCGGCAACAAAGTAATCAGGAAAATTTGCAGCATCGTTTGTCCGATCGGGAGTTCGATCGCTGCACTTTGACCTAAAAAATACTGAAGCGCAATATTCGTAAAAATCGGAATCGTGAAGACGGTCAAAATGCTACTAACAGCCGTGAGCGTGACCGATAAAGCGACATCCCCTTGTGCGAGATAGGTAATTAGATTTGAGGATGGACCACCCGGACAGACTGCCAGAACGATTAGACCCACGGCGATCGCAGGTTGCATCGGTACAACCAAGGTGATCAATGCGCCAATCAACGGTAATAGTAAAACCTGACATACGGTTCCCACGGCGACGGCTTTTGGAGCGCGGGTAATGCGGCGAAAATCATCTGGAACTAAACTCAGTCCCATACCTAACATAACGATCGCGAGAGCCAACGGCAGTAACACAGAAGTAAATAGATTGCTCTGCATAGTGATAGATGACAGAAAGGTCAATTAAGCCTGTATTGTCTCACTTCCTCAGCTCACTAAAAAATTTCTCAATCTACAAACGAGGAAAATTTTTGATAGACATCAATCTATTAATATCAATAGAAACTGCAATTATTTTGGTCAAACATTCGTCAATGTAGACTGATACAGTTCAGATCATCGAGGTCTATCTAGCTCACCCGCAGCAAGCATTCCCTAAAGCTTCGTGAATGTTTTGCGGCGGACATTTCCCTTTTCCCAACACCGATGAATAACGTTACTCTTTTTGGTATGCCTGCGGAGAAAGGTCGCTGGCTCTTTATTCCGTTAGGCATTATTGCTTTACTGTGTCTTGGAACTGTTTATTCCTGGAGCATTTTTCGCAAACCGCTCGAATCGCTCCTGAAGATTAACGCGACTGAAAGCTTATTGCCTTTTACAATTTTGCTTGTCGTCTTTGCAATATTAATGCCGATCGCTGGATTTTTGATTGAGCGTTATGGTGTTCGGACAGTCACGGCTGTGGGCGGCATCATTACAGGTTTAGGCTATCTTCTATCTGGGTTAGATGCGAATCCTTTTACCTTGATCATTACCTATGGCATCATCACAGGTGCCGGAATTGGCATCGTGTACGGAGTGCCGCTGGCAGTTGCTGCGAAATGGTTCCCCGACAAGAAAGGTATTGCTCTCGGAACGACCGTGATCGGATTTGGATTATCTCCGCTGATTACTGCACCCCTCGCTAGAAACTTGATTGAAAATTATGGAGTCCGGCAGGCTTTCATCATTTTGGGATCGGTGTTTGCGGTCATCATTGTTTTGATTGCCTTTACGCTGAAAATGCCGCCTGAAGGCTGGACTCCGAGAGGCTGGACTCCAAGCGCCAGAACGGTTGCATCCCAAGGCACGAAAATGCTGGGAACTCAGAGCTTCTATGGACTGTGGATCTGCTATACGATCGGAACTTTTGTCGGACTCGCAGCGATCGGGATTTCTAGCCCAGTCGCCCAAGAGATCATCAAGCTCGATCGCGGAACTGCCGCAGCCACCGTTTCTTTGTTCGCAATCTTTAATGGTTTAGGTCGTCCATTGTTTGGCTGGATCTCCGATCGCTTTTCGCCAAAAACGGGTGCAATTATTTCTTACGTGCTGATTTTGATTGCATCAATTCTGATGATCAATGCTCAAGCTGGACAAGTTGCAACTTATCTCACTGCTTTTTGTTTGTTCTGGCTGTGTTTGGGTGGATGGTTAGCGATCGCGCCTACTGCAACGGCAACTTTATTCGATGCGAACAACTACGCCAAGAACTATGGCATTGTGTTTACCGCTTACGGAGTTGGAGCCGTTTTTGGAACAGTCTTAGCGGGACAAATCAAAGATACGTTTGGTAGCTATACCTTGTTCTTCTATCCGACTGCGATTTTAGCGATCGTAGGAATCATTGTTGCCACCTTCATGCTGAAACGCCCAAGAGCAGCAACCGTGACGGAAAGAGATCGGTCAATTGCGTAAGTAATTTGAATGCGGCAGAATTTGGATCTGCCGCATTTTTTATACGATCGCAAATTGTGGACATTGCACCCCGTAGGTTTTTCGCCCGACTGCTTCCGCTACAGGTTTGAGACTGCGAACCAACTGCGTCATTGCCTCGATCGATAATGCCTGCTGTGCATCCGATACGGATTTCTCCGGCTCAGGATGGCTTTCCACAATCAATCCATCTGCACCACATGCGATCGCGGCTCTTGATAAATCGGCAATCAATTCCCGCCGTCCCGCTGCATGACTCGGATCAACAATCACAGGCAGATGAGTTAACTGTTTCAGAGCAACCACCGCACCGAGATCGAGCACATTGCGAGTGTAACTATCGAAGCTGCGAATTCCCCGTTCACACAGCACCACGTTTGGATTTCCGTGGCTCATGATGTACTCGGCTGCCATGACGAATTCCTCGATCGTTGCTGCGAGTCCGCGCTTTAACAAAATCGGCTTTCCAGCTTGTCCCAGCGCTTTAAGCAAATCGAAATTCTGCATATTGCGGCTACCAACTTGCAGCATATCCGCGTAAGCCGAAATTTCTTTAATCTGCGAAATTGCCATTACCTCGGTCACAACGGGCAGATCATATCGCTTGCTCACCGAAGCAAGAATTTCCAATCCTTCTAAACCCGCGCCCTGAAAAGCGTAAGGGGAAGTGCGCGGTTTGTACACACCTCCCCTTAATGCTTGAATCGGAGCCGATTTGAGTTCACGAGCGACAGTCTCCATCTGTGTCAGACTTTCGACAGCACACGGACCGCCGATGATCACGATCTCTTGACCCCCGATCGCAATCTCTTTAGACAGAGACACGATCGATTGATGGTCGGGATTGGCTTTGAGGACTAGCTTTGCATCTTTCATGATTGAAACTCCTGTGAAATGGATGGGATGAACTTCAAACAAAAAACCCGGAGCCTGGAAGGGTTCCGGGTTGGTCAATCGCACATGCAACAAACTCACCCAGAACGCCTGTGGGTAAAAAAGTAAAAACCGTAAAGCCAGGAAGTGAGGTGAGTCATTGCGAGAAAAAATTTAGGACATTAAAAAACCGCAGATGTTACTCTGCGGCTCACCGGACGGACACATGAGGATTTACCTCGCCGGGTGAGCCGCCGATCGCCAAAAAAAGTAAAAATAGGAAACGCTATAACGCATTTGCTGAAGGGGCGATAAAGTTCAATACTCAGAACCGTAGCAGAGAAATCAAACAGAAGTCAAGTCCCCCATTTGGGGAATTTTGGCAAACCAAAGCGGTAGGGCTTCAGTAGAATATGTGTAGTAATGTGAAGCAGACCGATGACGAAGCGAACTTCTCCAGACGATTTGCAAAACTGGGATGATGCCCAGGACATTAATCACTTAGTTCAGGACAAACGCGCTCACAAACGAGCTACACCTGCGAAAGGTCGTCGCCGCAATCGTCGTTATGAAAATCGATTGCTCAAGACGCAGCTAGAAAATGAGAACTACGACGAGTGAGAATTTTCTAACTGATCTGCAAGCTGACGAACTGTTTCTAAAGTGTCGATTTCTTCAGGGGGTTTGTCTGAACGAATGCGAACAATGCGCGGAAATCTGAGCGCGTACCCGCCCTTATGTCGCTTTGAGACTTGAACACGATCGAAGGTTACTTCCAGCACGATCTTTGGTTCAACTGTCCGAACCCGCCCATGTGCAAATTCTTGAATCGTATGTTCTTTCAACCAATCGGATAGTTCTTGCACTTCAGCATCCGTTAATCCTGAGTAAGCTTTACCTACATTCAGCAAGGTTGGATCGGTTTCACTTGCGCGGACAGCAAACGTGAAATCTGAAAGGAATCGACTGCGTTTTCCGGTTCCGACTTCTGCGGCTGTGATCACGACATCCAAAGTAGCGATCGCACGTTTCACTTTTAACCAGTCTTTCCCCCGCTTTCCAGGTTTGTAAGTCGATTGTAAGTGTTTCACCATCAAGCCTTCATTCCCTCGATCGCGGGCTGCCTGGAATTCTTGCTCTAAATGACTAACATCACCGAATCGCTGAGAAATAGCTCTCTTTAGTCGAGGGGTATCGAAGCTGAGCGATTCTAAGCGCGATCGACGAACTTCATACGGTTCTTCGATCAAAACTTTCCCATCGCAATACAAAATGTCATACGCTACAAAAGCGACCGGAACCGACTGCAATAGTTCATCAGTAAGCGTTTTGCGTCCCAATCGTTTCTGTAACTCTTGGAAGGGTAGAATTCGTTCACCTTGAATCGGAACAATTTCGCCATCTAATATTAAACCTGAACCCGGATCAACCGTCGCAAGCGATTCGACTAAATCGGGAAACGCTCTAGTGATTTCATCTAGCGTTCTGGAGAATAACGCAACTCGAACATTGTTGATCGTGGTTCCGTGTAGCGATTGATCTGAATCTAAACCAATGTGAACTTGTGCCCGAATGCCATCGTATTTGTCTTCAACTGCAAACCCTTGAGGCATTCGGGTGCTAATTTCCGCGAACTCTTCGACCGGACTTGCCAACATAAATTTAATCGGATGAAACAGGTGCATGCGTGCAGTATCAAGCTGATTGTGTCGAGCGAGTACTGCCGTTTCTCCGATATCTCCGGTGAGCATATTCACCCACTGAATTTTCCCCACAGGTTGACTAGCTAAACGTGCGATCGCATCTTCGACCGCTCCTTCGCGCAATCCAATTCGCAAGTCTCCAGACATCAACTTGATTAAATATTTCGCCTCCAATGCAGTCGCCCGCTTCAGCAATTCAACAATGCCCACAATTTTCCGCTTATTTCCTCGAATCTCGACCAAGGCGGCAAAAGCTTCTCCAACTTCGGATAGTCGTAACGTTGGCAACATTGCATCAGATAACACATCAGTGGCAACATCGCCCAAATCGCCCCGCTTTACTAAGTCTGCTTGCAGTGTGTCCGGTTCTGCTCCACTAACAATCACTAGCGCACTCATCAGTGCAGAACCGCCAATCTGTAAGACTCGCTGATCAAATTGCGGAAAGGTTGAGCCTGCAAAATATCGCGCTGCTAACCGCAAATCGGCATCTTCTAGGGTTGTGAAGTAGCTTCCAAGAATTGCAGCTTTAGTCAGTCGTTTGGTTGTGGCGGCGATTTGTTCAGCCGCGATCGCGAATCGATGAAACGCATCAACAGAAGTCGGAGTCAACATTCACAGCTTCAAGTAGCAATAGCTTTATCTAACTGCAAGTGTTTCTATCTTTCCTCTTTCAAACGGCTGAACGGTATACAAATGCTCCAGGAGACTGAAATCCTCACGAGCATTAGCTCTTTGGCTCCAATCGCCACAATACACCATCATCCGTAATGAAGTAGATTAAGCCATCTGGAGCTTGCGACACATCACGCACCCGTTGACCGATCTTGATCGCTTCTTGAGTGCGAACATTTCCTTGAGCATCAAGCTCAATCCGCTTCAGATCACGAGACACCAGCCCAGAAGAGAACAGATTGCCCTTCCATGCAGGAAAGCGATCGCCCGTGTAAAACAGCAATCCACCCGGAGCCGTTGCGGGAGTCCAAACCGCTTTCGGATCGACCATTTCGGGACGCGATCGCTCTCTCGTAATTTCACCCCCCCAGTACTCTTTACTATGAGTAACAACGGGCCATCCATAGTTCTGTCCCGCCTCGACGAGATTCAATTCATCGCCACCTTGCGATCCATGTTCCGATGCCCACACCCGTTTTGAAGTGGGATCGATCGCTAATCCTTGAATGTTCCGGTGCCCATAACTCCAAACCGTCGGATCAGCATCGGGTTTATTCACAAACGGATTATCACGCGGCACAGATCCATCATCATTTAGCCGCACGACTTTACCGAGACGACTGCGAAGATTTTGAGCCTGCCTACGAATTAGCTCACCTTCAAGTGAAACCGGAGGATTACCACCATCCCCGATCGACACTAACATCGTATTGTCCGGCAACCAAGCAATCCGAGATCCGAAGTGCTGCGTCCCCGATTTGGTCTGCTTCACTTCAAAAATCGGTTTCAGATCGCGTAAGGTATTACCATCGAGAACGGCTCTTGCAACACGAGTTCGATTCGCCTCTGGAGTCCCATGCGAATACGTGAGATAGATCAATCGATTCTCAGCAAATCGAGGATGAATCGAAACATCCATGAAGCCACCTTGACCCTCATACATCACAGGCGGCACACCAGAAATTGCAGTCGGCTCTAGTTTGCCATTGTTGACCACTCGCAATGTGCCTGATTTTTCTGAGACCAACAATCGACCATCAGGAAGCCACGCCATGCCCCACGGACGTTCGAGTCCGTTTAAGACCTCTTTTGTTCGATAACCTTGGGCAGATCCACTGGTGGAAGCGACTTGAGTCGATGAAGCTTCAGGCGAAGCAGCAGAAGTTGCATTCTCTCTAGGCAGCAGTGAACAGGCAGACATTGACAGCCCGATCGAGGCGATCGCGATTCCGATCTCAATTCGTTTGATTGTCATGATGAGTGTCCTGCCTATTGCCAGTGGTAGATGTAAGCGGTCACTTCCAAGCACAGATCGAGTTCTTCGGCGGAAGAAGATTGAGTGGAATTCTGCGATGCCATAACGATTTTCCTAACTGCTAAGCGTCCCCTGAGTTCTATCGCAAAAATGCAAAAACTGGCAACTCAAGTCGATCGAGTTAACCGCAACTTTTTGCTTTGAGAAAAAGTTTAGCCCGTCGTTATCATAGGCTCTGATTGATAGGTAGCAAGATCACGAACTCAGAGCCTGCATCAAGCTTAGAATGAACCGCGATCGCTGCTCATTGACTAACCCTCTTCGATCGCATTTCTTACTACCACCAACGCAGTTGAAAATAACTCCGTTCCGGCTGGCTCAATTCCTGCTCGGTCAACCATTCCACAGGCTTATAAGTCCCGAACACATGATCCCACCAATCCACCGCTAAACCGAAGTTGTGATGCCACATTCCATATTTGTGATGGACATAATGCACAGGCATCTTCATCCAAAAGCATTTCGTTGGATTTTCGTGCTGGAGTTGATGCGCGTAAGACGAAAACGCCGCATACGCCAACCCGCCCAAGAACCAACCTAATCCCGCTTCAAATGAAACAAAGAACAACAATCCCATGATCAAGATTGTGCCTTTGAGATAGTCAAAAAACTCCCAAATCACACCCTGCCCTTCATTGCGGCGATGATGATCACGGTGCCGTTCACCGAGTTTGTACGGCTTGTGCATCAATCGGTGCACCCAATATTCGACTAAGCTTGCCAGGACAAACGCGATCGCAAAACAACCGACTCCGATCCCAATTCTCTCGATCACAGATCGCTTCTCCTGACTCCACAACTCTTGCTATTTTGCCGAAGAATTCCGCATTGTGTCAAAATCCAAGAAAAGAATCCGGTTGAATCATGTTCAGAATTCTCGCGATCGTTCTCTGTGCCGTTCTTTTTTTCGCTCCGCCCGCCTGGGCAGATTCGACAAAGTTGTTTGAGTATCACTGCTCTGGTTGTCACGTCAATGGCGGCAACATTGTTCGACGCGGTAAAACGCTGAAATTAAAAGCATTGGAGCAGAACGGTTACACTACAGTAGACGCGATCGCTAATATTATTACGAATGGAAAAGGTAATATGTCCGCCTACAAAGAGCGATTGACTGAATCAGAAATTCAGGATCTTGCCCAGTATGTGCTCGATCGAGCGAACCAAAACTGGAAGTGATCAATTTTCGGATCTTGGGGTATCGTTTGAAACACACGATCGCACAAAGGATACCTGGAATGTCTCAAGAGGTTGTTGGCTGGCTGAATGAAGTCAAAGACCTACAGCAGCAAGTAAGGGCAGCCAAAGCTGCGGAACAATCAGCACATGCCAGCACAGACAACTGGCGGAAACGCTATGAGATTGAAGCCGAACAGCGTCGGACAGAAACGTTGGTGTTGCAGAACACGATCGCTCAATTGCAGGCAGAACTCGATCGCTTAAAGAATCCACCTTCCGTCACCGAAATGCAAGCCGAAGTTTTCCAATTTCAAACGGTTGCGGAATTGCAGGCGAAATTGGCAGAAGTGTGGCGCGACCGCGATCGACTTGCTCAAGATCTCAAAGCCGAGCAACTCAGTCATGCTCAAACTCGGAAGAATCTCACGACTGCACTCGGTGACACGGTGGATATGCTTTCAAAGTTGAAGCAGTCTTAAAAGATATTTGAGCGCTCTTCGTTCGTTGAGACATCCCGCCCTGAAATTCCATTTCAGGGCGGGATGTCTCAACGCAGCGAGAAGCCTTTCAAACCTTCCCCTAACCCAATTGCCGCCCACGCCACGTCCAACCCCATCCAGTGACCGTCTTCACCATCGAAGTCAATACGATCGCACAAACCAACACTCCACCAATCCCCATCGCCCACCAGTAATTCGTGGGAATCAACGTATACGGCTCACTTCTAAGACGCACGAAATACTGCTGCACTAGCGCGATCGCACTCAGTCCAAACACAATTCCAGACCCAATCATCAATCCAGAAACCGCAAAATGTGAAAGCGCGATCGCCATTCCAACCCCAGGCATCGCAAAAATTAGAAACGTCACAAACACACAATAAAACGCCGCTCGGTAGTTCCGATTCGAGCCTTCAAACCAATTCTTTGTCCACCCTTCCCAGAGTGCCGAAAACGATCGATACATCTGCACTTCAGCCAGTCCTCGCCCCAATCCATACCAGAGTCGAAAATGGTTCTGTTTGATGCGACGACTGAGTTCTACATCTTCGACCACCTCATCACGCACAGCAGCATGACCCCCGATCGCTTCATACGCACTCCGACGAAATAACATAAACGGACCTGCCGCAAATGCCGTCTCTGACTCCGGATCGTTCACAGGCGCAAAATCAAACCCCACTGCTAATAAGCAAACGACGATCGGCTGTACTAACCATTCCGACCAGTGCCGACAAAGCACCACGATCGCCAGTGAAAGCAGATCAATTTTTTCCTGTTGAGCATAAGAAACCGTTCGCTCAATACTCTGCGGTTTCAGGCGCACATCTGCATCGATAAACAGCAGAAATTCCCCCTCAACCTGTTTCATCGCCTGCGAACACGCCCAATTCTTCCCGACCCAAACTTCTCCCGCTGGACGTTCCCCGGCTGAAATCAGTTTTAATCGCTCATCTTGCCTTGATGCCTGGAGAAGTTCGACGATTTCCTTCGTTTCATCGATCGATTGGTCATCCACAACCCACACCTGAAGTTGGTCCGCCTCGATCGCTGTACTATCCAACACTGAAGTCACACAGGCTTCGATATTTGCGGCTTCGTTATAGGCGGGAATAATCACCGCAACTTTGGGGAACGGGGTAGCGATCGTAGAGTCCGGCACGATAGGAGCGGCTTGCAGCGCTCGATCGAGGTTTTGAGAAAAAATCCTGATTGCCACAATAGAGACAATCACCACAAACGCAACAATAATCACAGTCTCGAACCTGACGCGCAATAGATTAACTTTATTGTAAAGATTCGTTGTATTTTGAGAGAGAGACGAATACCACGATCGCACTATGAAAAAGCTCCTCCTCACGTTCTGCCGGGGCTGGCTTCTTGCCTTGGTTTTTGCCCTTTCGCTTGGGGTGACTCCCGCACTTGCAACCAGTTTGTACGAAGTGCCGCCAGTCTCCGATGCGCGAGTGGTTGATTTGGGCGATATAATCAGCCGCTTTAACGAAAGCAAACTGAACGAAACTTTGAATGACCTTGCGGATAAAGCAGATCAGGAAGTTCACTTTGTCACGATTCGCCGCCTTGACTACGATGAAACGATCGATTCTTTTGCAAAAAAACTATTTGAGCAATGGTTTCCAGCGCCTGAAGAACGTGCCAACCAAACGCTAGTCGTCCTAGACAGCATCACGAATAATTCTGCGATCGTCACTGGAGAAAAGGTGAAATCGCTGATGTCTGATGAAACTGCGACCAGTGTGGCTCAAGAAACGATGCAGGTTCCATTGCAGAAGGGCGATCGCTATAATCAGGCATTTTTGGATGTGAGCGATCGATTAGTTGCCGTTTTGTCGGGTGAGCCTGATCCGGGTCCGCCTGTCGTTGTAGATAATGTCAAAACCGAGGGCACGTTTGCATCGCGTGAAGAGACTGCGAAGAGTAATGCGATTCCTTGGGTGATTGGCTTGTTGATTGCCGCAACGGTGATTCCGATGGCGACTTACTACTGGTACGTTCGATAGGAATTTCTGAGGAATGTAAGTTAAACAATCTGCAACTTTGAATTCTCTGGGGGTGAGGGTAATTCCACAAGTTGATGAATTCACATTCCTAAGCAGAATTCTCGGCTAGAGACATAACGGATGTTATGTCTCTAGCCGAGAATTCTATTTTTTAAACGATTCAAGCTGGTCTTGTCTCAGCCAAACGTTCGGTGTCGGCACGATTCCAAATTTGATAAAAGCGTAATCGCCTCTAATATCTATCACTTCGCCTTCAGTCTCAAAGATGTAGCTCGGAAATCGGGAATCGCTGGCTTGAGCTTCCAAGCTATTTTCGAGTTTTTCGCGGATTACACGAACCAATTCGCCTTTCTTAACGGGCATAACGTACCTCACGAATCTTCCATTCCTATTATGTTGCAATGTCGTTACGGATTTCCATCGAGAACAAGCGACAAAATTCTTAACATTTGTCTATGGGTGGAATATCATGAAGCGGTTGCAAGTCGATCGCGCCCCCTCAGTCCCCGGAGAAAATGAGTTTCGAGAAAAAACGCTGGCTTCAAACTGCGCTGCAAGTCAAAGGCTCTGTGGTGCCGAAGGTTCTTCCACGATCGATAGTTTGTGGTCTGTTCGGATTGCTGATCACGATCGCATTTCTGGAAGGATTGCCCGTTTCACTCCCTGCTTTGGCGAGTCTAATTCCCAACATTGTCTTGGGTTTGCTGCTCGTGTTTCGGACAAATACGGCTTACGATCGCTTTTGGGAAGGGCGAAAAGCTTGGGGAAAATTAGTCAACGATACCCGCAATTTAGCAAGACAAATTTGGGTCGCCATTTCAGAGAAAACAGAACGAGATCGAGCTGATAAAATCGAGGCATTGCATCTATTAGTTGCGTTTTCGGTTGCCATGAAAACGCATTTGCGACAAGAATCATTTGGCTCTGAAATTGAAAAATTAATCCTACCTGAGCACTTCATTCGATTACAAGGAATTCAAAATCCACCGCTGAGGGTTGCGTTTTGGCTCGGTGATTATTTGCAGTATCAATATCAACGCGATCGCATTAAAATTCATCAGCTTACCGAGATGCAAAATCTGTTAAACGGACTGGTTGATTGCTTGGGTGCCTGTGAGCGAATTTTGAAGACCCCAATGCCTGTAGCTTATGCGATTCATCTCAAACAATTGCTACTTTTATATTGTCTTTCTTTGCCTTTTCAAATTGTTGAGAATCTAGGATGGTGGACTACTCCAGTTGTTGTATTAGTTAGCTTTACGCTGTTTGGAATTGAAGCGATCGGAATCGAAATCGAAAACCCATTTGGACGCGATCCGAATGATTTGCCGCTTGATGCTATTTGCGAAACGATGTTAAAAAATGTTCAAGATCTAATTGAACTGTCACCGACGACGCATCCCCAAGATTTACCACTGGTTGCGACTTACGAAGAACAGCAAAATGGTGCTCATTCCTAATAAAGTCGGTGTCAGCCAGTCGCCCCATTTCACATACAACGTTTGAGACTGTTGGCGATAGATTGTATCGGCGTGAATTTGGTATTGATTATTTTGCGATCGCCATTTCACTCGTCCATGTGGATCAACCATTCCTGAATACCCGGTATTCGTGACGCGAACCGCCCATCGATCGGTTTCAATTGCACGAATAATATCATGTGCCTCATGTTGCGCCATTAACACCGTACTGTAAGGATCTAAATTCGATGCAGTGATTAGAAATTGAGCATTGTTCGCGACTTGTTGCCGGAAAACTTCAGAGAATGCAGAATCAAAACAAATCCCGATCGCAATTCTTCCGAGCGGCGTTTCAAACTGTTGATTAAATTCACCTGGAATCATGAAAGATCCGATCGGAGATAATCGACCAATTAAACTACCTAAGATTTTTTCAAACGGTAAATATTCGCCTAATGGAACTAATTTGATCTTGTTGTAACGAGCGATCGTACTTCCATCCGGCGCAACTGCAATCAAGCTCTGAGTGTAACGAGTTCCTTCTGGTACAAAAGTCCCCACCAACGCCAACACACGCTTTTCTTGAATCGCTTGCGTCACCAAATTCCTTAAATTCTCACCCTGCCACAAAACAGGTAATGCACCCTCCGGAGTCACAACAAAATCGACTCCTTGATTGGCAAGCGATCGATAACCCGATGAGTACCCATTAAAAGCCTGTCTCAGTCCTTCCGAAAATAGCTTTTGTCGCGTCGGAACATTGCCCTGAATGATGCCTGCGGTTAACTTTGCTTCGGGAGATTGTACGATCGCGCTCTGATACAATCCAAATCCAACCAAATGTAGAATGACAAATAATGCGATCGCACTTGCAATCAATTGCTTGCTCCGAGTCATCCAAGCTTCTGCAATCAAACCATTCACGGCAACGATCGCGGCTGTCACCGTCAACGCTCCAGAAATCCGCCCCAAATGCAGAATGATCAAATTACTCGGACTCTGCGTATAAGCAAGCGTCGTCCAATCCAATGCACTCCACTGCCGCACTAATTCCAACCCAGACCACAAAGCCGTTCCAGCAATCACTCGCACAATCGGATGATTCGGAATTCGCGCTAATCCCCACGCCCAAAACCCCGTGCACAAAGCGCCCCAGAGTGTGATGAAAATCCAAGCGAAAGCCACGATCGACACACTCGCAATCCAAGACAATCCCAACCACATCAGCGGATGCAGTCCCGTAATCCAGTGCAGTGCAAATCCGTGATACACAATGCCCCACAAGATTGCAGTTTTCAGCGATCTTGTTTTAACGGTCATCACCCACAATGGAGCCAAAGCAAACCACGCCAGCCACCAGAAACCAATTGGTGCAGTGGCAAGCCCCATTAAAAGAGCGCTGAGAATAGAGATCGTCATCGATCGTGTCGAAATCTTCGGCATTGGGACTGAATCAACTTTTATTCTTCAATGACTTTACGGAGTATGAATCATGAGACTACGATTCTACGCACTTTCAAACCTTTTAACACTGTTTCTGGTCAGTTGTGCCGCTCCTCCTTCTTCGCAGTCCAATCCGACAGCCGCAAGCCCGATCGCAACTTCGACTAGTTCAGATGTGATTGCTGCCGGAAGCTTTAACAAGGGTGAGCATTCGACAAAAGGGGGCGTTCAGATCGTCAATCAAAACGGCAAGCGCTTTCTACAGCTTGATCAACAGTTTGAAACCTCGATTCTTGGACCCGATTTAGTCGTTATCTTACACCGCTCTGCCAATGTACTCGGAGAAACCAATCCTCCGTTTTATAGTCTAAAGAGTGGAAGCTATGTGATTCTTGCGCGGCTCAAACAGTTCAACGGCGCACAGACTTACGAAATTCCCAGCAATATTAATCCGAATGATTACAAATCGGTTGCGATTTGGTGTCGGCAATTTAACGCGACATTCGGAGCAGCAACCTTGAAAGCTTAGGAGGATGTTTGAAAAGTGTCGTTCATTTCAGGGCGGGAGCGCAACGGAGCGAAGGAACTGTTTATACTTCTCAAACACCCTCTAGGGACGAGTGTTAGCGATCGACCTTGCTTTCTGCCGTTCTTCTAAAGCTTTCTCAATCAGTTTCGCCACTAACCACGACACCGATCGTTCATCTGCTTCCGCCCAGGCTTCTAGCTCTTTTTTCCACTCCGGAGGCACGTAAGCAACAACCCGCTCTAAATCTGTTTTACCGCCCATAAGTGAAGTCCGATCGCTGAATTTTGTCGTAGTTTAACATGGCTGTGTTATGCTAGGCTATGCTGTGCCAGCAAGAACCTGTGATGAATCTCCAAAATTTATTATCGATCGCTAAACCCGCTTCTCAACATCGCGGCATTGTTTTACTGTCCGCCCGCGAACTCGACAAAATGCGAACCGTGGGAAAACTTGCAGCACAGTTATTGAATCATCTTGAACCCTTGGTCAAACCAGGAGTCAGCACTCAGGAATTGAACGACGAAGCCGATCGCTGGATGAAAGATCATGGAGCTATCAGCGCCACTTTAGGCTATGCGCCTCCGAATCATCCACCCTATCCCGGTTCGATTTGCACCAGTATTAACGAAGTGGTGTGTCACGGCATTCCTAGCCCGAAGCAAATTCTAAAAGATGGCGACATTCTCAACATTGATGTCACTCCGATTCTTGAGGGGTATCACGGTGATACGTCTCGAATGTTTATGGTGGGTGAAGTGTCGGAGAAGGCTCGGAAGTTAGTCGAAGTCACCAAAGAAGCAATGATGCGCGGGATTGCTGAAGTGAAACCGGGCGCGAGAGTCGGTGATATCGGTGCGGCGATTCAGGAATATGCTGAGGCGAATGGATTTTCTGTGGTGCGGGATATGGTCGGGCATGGTGTAGGGCGGGTGTTTCATACTGAGCCGCAGATTCCGCACTTTGGAAAGCGGGGGACTGGGGTGAAATTGCGATCGGGAATGGTGTTTACAATCGAACCGATGCTAAATGAAGGAACGTACGAACTGAAGTTTTTAAGCGATCGCTGGACTGTGATTACGAAAGATAAGAAACTCTCGGCGCAGTTCGAGCATACGATCGCGGTGACTGATGATGGCTATGAGATCCTGACGTTACCTTAACAATCATGGCTTGAATCATTTCGCATCGTTTGATCATCATCTGGATAATCAGATCGGCGAAATTCGCGACCGTAGCGCAGGACTTTATCAAACTCTGGGTCATCTTTGAAAGATCCTGAAAGCTGATCAACCCAATTCTCAACTGGAGTGGAAGATTGCTGCTGAAGTTTAGCAACAGCGGCTTCTAGTGCTGCGACTCTTTCTTCGATCGATAAATCACTCGATGGATTTGTCATGTCTTTTATCTCCTAGCGCTAATACTCATCTTAAGCGGTGGTTTGGAGGTCGGTGAAGTACCATTTGGGTTCGGTGGTTGCTGTATGGCGGGTGACGCTGCCGATAGCGCGAGTAATATCACTAGCGAAAGTGCGATCGCGATCCTCAAGACTGTGCAGCGGAAATCTGTGATGCGGTTAGCGTCAGTTCGGGAAAAGTCGGGGAGAGAATGCGGTCGTTTTCTCGAAATGCTTGCATCTCATATTCCCCATCAACCAAAGCGCAAACAACCAAAGTCGGCTGTTTAGGATTGCCAACAAAGCGCCTTCCTCCTAGCCCTGCATAGTCCACGATCCAATACTCTTGAATTCCCAATGCTTCATAATCCGCGAATTTCTTGAAATAGTCATCTCGCCAATTCGTACTCACTACTTCCACAATCAGCTTGATCGAAGCACCATTTTCGATCACCGATGACTTTTCCCAGCGAGTTTCATTCACGATCGCTTGCTTATCTAAAACAATTGCATCAGGTTCATACGCGGAATCTCGATCGGCAGAACGCACAATACATTCTTTTGGAATCGCGTATGGCACTCCGAGGCGACGAATTTCAAAATTCAGTTCAGCAACTGTAAAGCCAGCGACAAACGAATGAGGTCCCTTCGGTTTTGGCATTTCAACAATGACCCCTTGGTGCAGTTCATAGCGCACCTCTGAATGCTCTGGATACCGCTCAATGAATTCATCAAACGTCACGGTTTGTCGAAGTGCCTGAATCATTGCAGTCTCTTGAATCGAATTGCAATCATTGTACTGAATTTGGAGATTTTTCAAATTTAGTACGACGGTACTAAAAATTCGTGTTATCCTCTTTGTCGTTAGAGCGTATCAGAGGCGGCATGAGTATAAACGACCCGACACAATTGATTCAACTCATTCTTAATTCGGTGCTGATGTTACTCGCCTGTGCGTTTGTCCTGGGTGGGTTACTGCTGCGGCGAAGCGTGATTGAAAATCGCCTGCAAATTACCAATGTCGAATATTTTCAAATTTTGGATCGGTTCGATCAGTCTAATCGATCGTTGATGCTCCAAAAACAGATTCGCCACCTGCAACAGCGAGTAAAGTCCGCCAACAACGGCATTCTAATCTTGTATTACGCGCTGGGCTTGTTTGTTGCCAGTACGTTTATCTTGTCGATTCGGACAGTGGTGAGTCTCGAATGGCTTGTCACCGGATCGATGGCGCTATTTGTAGCGGGAACGGCAATTTTGCTGTTTAGTGTTGCGATCGTACTGGTTGATTTACATCACAGCGATCGACCATTTTGGCAAGAAATGCGGGACATTCTCGCGTCGGATGTCCCTCGAAAACGCCGGATCAAAAAGATCCAGACTCGTCGGAAGGTTGTGATTCGTTAAGGTTCGGGGGCGATGACTCTGGCGTGTTTCCCGGAGGCATCGACCACGATCCAACCTGTTCTAGTATCGCTTGGCTCAGATTGTGTCACCCGGAACGCGGTTTTTTCTCCTTTCGTACTAATGGCAAAATCGGCATTCTGAGCCGACTGCACTAGAAAACCGCGATCGCGTAAACAATACATTGCCCAACCTTTCAAGGTTTGATTGGCGGGATTGTAAGGAACAGGAGGACGATCGAATACATTTTGCATCACTTGAATTAACTGCGACATATTCCCCGATTGATCACACTATTTTTCAGCGTAACCGAATCTAGGAACACCGTCGGTTTTCGGCTGAATTTGGTACATTGGTATTGGGGTGTGAATTGGTTTGTGAAATTCGCTTGACTCTATATCTGGGGACAAATGGGGAAAATCTTTCAAAAGATTTGTAGATATAGCGGTCAGAATCGGTTACTCTTAGACTCATTCCTTCGCGTGAGTTGAGTGATTATGTCTTTCGTCGGTCTGCATATTCACAGTGATTACAGTTTGTTAGACGGTGCGGGGCAGTTGTCGAAATTGGTCGATTGCGCCGTTGAACTTGAAATGCCCGCGATCGCGCTAACGGATCACGGGGTGATGTATGGCGCGATCGAACTGATCAAAACGTGTCAAGGCAAAGGAATTAAGCCGATCATCGGGAACGAGATGTATGTGATCAACGGCGACATCACTAAGCAAGAACGCCGCCCGAAGTATCACCAGGTGGTCTTGGCGAAGAACACTGAAGGTTATAAGAATTTAGTCAAACTCACGACGATTTCGCACCTTAAAGGGGTTCAAGGCAAAGGGATTTTCTCGCGTCCTTGTATCAACAAAGATTTACTCGCTGAATATCACGAAGGTTTGATCGTGACCAGTGCTTGTCTCGGTGGTGAAGTGCCACAAGCGATTCTGCAAGGAAAGCCCGAAATTGCGCGGAGAATTGCCGCTTGGTACAAAGAGCTATTTGGCGACGATTACTATTTGGAAATTCAAGATCACGGATTGTTAGAAGAACGATTTGTCAATCCTGAAATCATCAAAATTGCAAAAGAATTCGACATCAAAATCATTGCGACGAATGATTCGCACTATGTTTCTTGTTTTGACGTGGAAGCTCATGATGCTTTGTTGTGTATTCAAACTGGAAAGCTGATTTCTGAAGAAAAACGGCTGAGATACACGGGAACTGAGTATCTCAAATCAGCAGAAGAAATGCGATCGCTCTTCCGCGATCATTTACCGCAGGACATCATTGAAACTGCGATCGCGAACACGATCGAAGTCGCGAACAAAGTCGAAGAATACAATTTGCTAGGCGGTGAATCTCGACTGCCTGACTATCCGATCCCGCCAGGGTTTACAGCCGATAGTTACATCGAGAAACTTGCTTGGGAAGGTCTGATCCAGCGTCAGAAGCGAAATTCGCGGGATGAGATCACTCAGGAATATTGCGATCGCTTAGTCTATGAGTTAAATATGCTCAAACAGATGGGATTCTCAACTTACTTTCTAGTGGTTTGGGACTACATCAAATATGCACGCGACAATAAAATCCCGGTTGGTCCTGGACGGGGTTCTGCTGCTGGATCATTAGTTGCTTATTCGCTCGGAATCACGAACATTGATCCGGTGCATCATGGATTGTTATTTGAGCGATTCTTGAATCCAGAGCGGAAATCGATGCCGGACGTGGACACGGATTTTTGTATCGACAGGCGTGATGAAGTGATCAAGTACGTGACTGAAAAGTACGGTAAAGAGCGAGTCGCGCAAATCATCACTTACAACCGAATGAACTCGAAAGCGATTCTTCGAGATGTAGCGCGAGTATTGAACATTCCACTCAGCGAAGCGAATTCGATGGCGAAACAAATTCCAGTGTTTCGCGGTAAGTCTACGAAGCTCAAAAAGATGGTGTCCCCGACCGAAACACCCTCGAAAGAATTCAGCCAAAAATACCAGCAAGATCAAGTCATTCCAGGAACAAATCCAGCGATTACTTATCGTCGCTGGCTCGATATGGCAATGCGAATCGAAGGAACCAACAAAGCCGTTGGTGTTCATGCTGCGGGTGTTGTGATTGCTTCAGAACCGCTCGATGAAATTGTTCCATTAGAAGTCACCAAAGATGGTGGCATCGTGACTCAGTACGCAATGGAAGACATCGAAGCATTAGGACTGCTAAAAATGGACTTCCTGGGACTGAAGAATCTCACAATGATCGAAAAGACGATCGAGCTAATTGAACAAAGCCGCAAAGTGAAGCTGGATCTCGATAGTCTTCCGCTCGATGATCCTGAAGTCTATAAGCTGTTATCTAAAGGCGAACTCGAAGGTATCTTCCAGCTTGAATCGTCTGGAATGCGTCAGATTGTTCGCGATCTAAAACCCGATGGAATCGATGACATTTCCTCGGTTCTAGCGCTATATCGTCCGGGTCCACTCGATGCAAAACTAATTCCAAAGTTCATCAATCGCAAACACGGACGCGAAAAAATTGACTATGCTCATGAAATTCTGCAACCGATTTTGAAAGAGACATACGGGATCATGGTCTTCCAAGAGCAGATCATGAAAATTGCTCAGGACATGGCAGGCTATTCGCTCGGACAAGCGGATCTATTGCGTCGAGCAATGGGTAAAAAGAAAAAGTCTGAGATGGAAAAGCACCAAGCATTGTTTGTCAAAGGTGCAAAAGAGCGAGGTGTTTCTACTAAAACTGCTGAGGAACTATTCGAGCAGATGGTATTGTTCGCTGAATATTGCTTCAACAAATCCCATTCAATGGCATACGGTTATGTTACTTTCCAGACTGCTTATCTGAAAGCGAACTATCCGGTCGAATATATGGCAGCTATCTTAACCACCAATAGCGGTGAACAAGATAAAGTGCAGCGATACATTGCCACCTGTCATAATCTTGGAATCAAAGTATTACCACCCGATATCAATCGATCGGGAATTGACTTTACACCGATCGGGGATGCGATTCTCTTCGGACTGTCTGCGGTGCGGAACGTGGGAATGAGCGCGATCGAAGCCATTCTCCAAGCCCGAAACGAAACGGGTCACTTCAAATCCCTAGCGGATTTGTGCGATCGCGTGGATTCTCGTGCTGTCAACAAACGAGCCTTAGAAGCGTTGATTCACTGTGGAGCCTTCGACTCAATCGAACCAAATCGCCAGCAGCTTGCCCACAATCTCGAAATGATTATGGACTGGGCACAATCGAGAGCACGCGATCGAGCCAGTGGACAAGGGAACTTATTCGATTTATTCGGTGGCGCGACTCAGAAAAACAGCTTTGAAACGGCTCCGAAAGGCGCGATCGTTTCCGAGTATCCCTCTCAAGAAAAGCTCCGACTTGAAAAAGAAGTCCTCGGCTTTTATATCTCCGATCATCCGCTGAAACAATTACAAGACTCGGCAAGAGTGTTAGCGCCGATTAGCTTAGGTAGCTTAGCAACCTGTCGAGAAGGAGCAAGCGTGAGCGCGATCATCATGATTACTGCGGTGAAGCGTGTCACAACCAAAAAAGGGGATGCAATGGCAGTGATTCAGATCGAAGATCTAACGGGTCGATCCGAAGCGGTTGTTTTTCCGAAATGCTTTGAGCGAATTGGTAGCTTAATCGAACCCGATGCGCGATTGATGGTCTGGGGCAAGATCGATAAGCGGGATGAAGACCAGTTCCAGTTCATTGTGGAAGATGCAGAACCACTCGATGATGTAAAAATGGTCATGGTTGAACTTGAACCCAAAGTTGCAGATGATGCGGTTCAACGCCATCGATTGAAAACAGTGTTGCAGGAAAATGGCGATCGAGATCATGCAAAAGTTTCGGTGATTGCGATCGTCGGCACCTCAGTTCGCAGTCAGATTGTTCGATTCGGCTCACAGTTCCGCGTTCAAGATGAACAGGCAACTGTGACCGCCTTGGAGAAAGCAGGATTCAAGGCGAGAGTGTCATCCTTGGTTTAAATCGACAAAACCCTCACAGTTTTGAAGTACTGGGTAAGTTGCTTCAAACTGTGAGGGCTGCATTATTCAATCTTGCACTGATGGCAAGACAACGATTTCTAAATCTACTTAATCAAGTGCAGAACATTCCGTAAAACACTAAAGCCTGCCAAATCCCACAATAGATAAGCAGCAAACCCGATCATCGCTAAACGTCCATTCCAAAGTTCTGCTTGGGGATTGAAGCCGAAAAGGAAAGCATTGCGATCGACACCATTGTATTCCGTAGCAACGGGCGGTAAGTTGGTCGCTTTGTTCGATTGCATTTGTTACACTTCTTAATGAACTTCTGTTAACTACGGTACAAGCATTATTCAAATCTGCTCTACTCCTTTAGAGGCATTTCTGAAGATTAAATGCACAATCGTTGAACTTTTTGAAGCTGTGTTAGGCTGGAGGCTGAAGCGATATCTTCGGTTGTGTAATTCCTTATTATTAAGTGTTGCTCCGAACCTAAATCTCTACACATTGTGATTCTGGAGCCATTTTTTATGTCGATCTACGTGGGTAATCTCTCTTACGACGTGATGCAGGATAATCTCAGCGAGATTTTTGCGGAATATGGAACGGTCAAGCGGGTTCAGCTCCCGACTGATCGAGAAACTGGACGAGTTCGGGGCTTTGCGTTTGTCGAAATGGCATCGGAGGTCGAGGAAGAAGCAGCGATCGAGGCTCTGAATGGTGCAGAGTGGATGGGGCGCGATTTGACCGTCAATAAAGCGAAGCCGCGTGAAGACAGAGGCTTTTCGGGTGGAAGCAGAGGCGGTTCTCGATATTAGTTAGTAGATTTGGGTGTGTTTTAGAGGTTTCTCGCTTCGTTGTTTACTCGCCCCGGAATGGAATTCGGGGCTAACAGAACGAAGTCCACTGAAGGGGACTAAAAGCCAATTTGAGTTTCTTCAGTCCTTTTCAAAGGACTTCGCACCGTTAGCCCCGAATTCCGGGGCGGACGCGAACGCAGCGAGAGCTTCTAACCACACTCTAAAGTCTTACTTCCATCTGCTTTTCGATTTGGCGATCGATTGTTCTTTACTGAGCGTAACAACAAATGAATACGAAGGAAATTCTGAGCCGATATGCTGCTGGACAACGCGATTTTCGCAACATGAACATGATGGCAGTCAATTTCAGAAGTATGAATCTGGTCGGAATCAATCTGAGTGGTGCGAACTTATCAAAGGCAAACCTCACAAAGACGAACCTGAGTCACGCGAATCTTACAGGCGCAATTTTGACCGGGGCAACGCTAACCGAGGCAAACTTGACTAGAACGAATCTGACCGATGCAAATCTGAGCGGCACCAATTTGAATGAAGCCAATCTGCGCCAGACGTATCTTAAAGGTGCAATTTTGCCGGATGGAATCGATCGTACAATGCTCTCGAATCGTCCTAAAGTGCCACAAGTCTAAAGTTCAATTTTTTACAAAATCATATTTTTAGTAACGCTTCCAACTACCAAGGGAACTCAATTCTGTGTTTGATAAATTTACAGAGAGAACCATTAAAGTTGTGAACATGGCGCAGGTGGAAGCCCGTCGCCTTGGACACAACTATGTGGGGACAGAACAACTTTTAATCGGTTTAATTGCGACACGACCGAGCATTGCTGCACAAGTTTTAGCAGATCTAGACATTACCTTAGAAGACGCACAAGAACAAGTGCAAGCGGTGATTGGTCGAGGCACAGGGTTGGCTCGAATTGAGACACCGTTTACTCCCCGGAGTCGGCGTGTTCTAGAACTGTCTTTGCAGGAGGCGCAGCAGTTAGGGCATAGTCAGGTAGAGCCAGAGCATTTACTCCTCGCGATCGTACAAGATGAGGCAGGATTAGCGACTCAAATCTTACAACGATTAGGTGTGGAGCGGGTTGAAGTTCGAGTGAATGTGCTGCAAGCTATCTCTGAAGCGAAACCCATTTTGAAAGGCAATAGTTCCGGTCGCAAGAATACGCCAGTTTTGAATGAGTGCGGCGCGAATCTGACAGAACTTGCAGCTTTGGGAAGGCTTGATCCAGTCGTGGGTCGTCAGCAGGAAGTAGAGCGGATGATTCAGATTCTGGGTCGTCGTATGAAGAACAATCCGATTTTGATCGGTGAACCGGGTGTTGGAAAAACTGCTTTAGCTGAAGGACTCGCGCAACGGATTATCGATCGAGATGTGCCCGAATCGCTGCTCAATCAGCAAATTCTCACATTGAACATTGGAACATTGTTAGCGGGAACGAAGTATCGGGGTGAGTTTGAGGAACGTCTCAAAACCATCATGAAAGAAGTGCGATCGTCAGGCAATATCATTTTAGTGATTGACGAAGTTCACACCCTACTGGGGGCGGGTTCTGCTCAAGGATCGCTCGATGCTGCGAATATTCTGAAACCTGCTCTAGCACGAGGCGATTTGCGCTGTATTGGAGCGACAACACTTGATGAATATCGTCAGTATTTTGAGCAAGATGCGGCGTTAGAACGGCGATTTCAGCCTGTGATGATCGATGAGCCTAGTGTTGAAGAAACGATTTTAATTCTGCAAGGGTTGCGGAGTCGCTACGAGCAGCACCATCGATTAGAAATTTCAGATTTAGCACTAGAAGCAGCGGCGAAACTTGCCGATCGATATATTTCGGATCGATTGCTTCCCGATAAAGCGATCGACTTAATGGATGAAGCGGGATCTCGCGCTCGAATTCTTCACGGTAAACAATTTACGCTTGATAAGAGCGTGAGTGAAAAATTCAAACAGCTTGCACTCACCAAAGCAGGCGCGATCGCACAACAAGACTTCAAACTTGCTAGTGAACTGCGATCGAGTGAATTGGCACTACGAACAGAGGTGAAAGCTGAAAGTTCTCCGGTCGTAGTGAATGAGGTTGATATTGCTGAGATTGTTTCAGCTTGGACGGGTGTTCCAGTCAACAAAGTTACCGAAATCGAGTCGGAACAATTGATGCAGATGGAAGACGTGTTGCATCAACGACTGATTGGACAAGAAGAAGCAGTGAGCGCGATCGCACGTGCAACTCGACGCGCAAGAGTGGGATTGAGCAATCCGAATCGCCCGATCGCATCGTTTATTTTCTCAGGTCCAACCGGAGTGGGCAAAACTGAATTAGTCAAAGCCTTAGCGACCTGCTTTTTTGGATCTGAATCTGCGATGATTCGATTAGATATGTCCGAGTTTATGGAGAAACATACCGTTTCTAAGCTGATTGGTTCTCCGCCTGGATATGTGGGCTATAGCGAAGGTGGACAGCTAACCGAAGCAGTCCGACGTAAACCTTACACCGTTGTGCTATTCGATGAAATCGAAAAAGCACATCCTGATGTGTTTAACCTACTGCTACAAATTCTAGAAGATGGTCGCCTCACAGATGCAAAAGGTCGAACGGTGAACTTCAAGAATACGTTGCTGGTGATGACCTCGAATGTTGGCTCGAAGGTGATCCAAAAAGGCGGAGGTGGGCTTGGCTTTGAAGTCTCTGACAATGTACCAGAGGCATCTTATCGACGCACTGTGACGTTAGTCAATGAAGAATTGAAGCAGTACTTTCGTCCAGAATTTCTCAATCGTTTAGATGACATTATTGTGTTCCGACAACTGACGCACAATGAAGTCAGACAAATTGCTGATCTCTTACTTCAGGAATTTGCAGATCGACTGTTAGAACAGGGCATCACGTTAGAAGTCAGCGATCGCGTTAAAGACCGTCTTGTCGAAGCAGGTTATCACCCGGAGCAAGGCGCACGTCCGTTACGACGGGCAATTACTCGCATCCTTGAAGATAGTTTGGCTGAGGCGATTCTTTCGGGTCGGGTGAAGTCGGGTGATGCCGTAAAAGTCGATGTCGATGCTAATGGACAGATCGAGATTGTTTGAGAAGTATAGAAAGTTCTTTCGCTTCGATTGCATCTCGCCCTGAAATGAATTTCGGGCTAACCGTGGAAAGTCTACTAAAGTAGACTGGGAGCTAGTTTCAGTCTCTTAGTCCTTTTCAAAGAACTTTCGCCGATTAGCCCGAAATTTATTTCAGGGCGGGGTGTTACAACGAACGAAGCGTTTTCAAACACTCTCCACAATAAACTCAGTCGATCGAGTGAGATAGTCACGAAATCAAACACTTATGTTTTAGGGATGAATGATGTGAGTTTTAATATCCCCCTTTTAATTTATGGTCAAACGCTCGCTTCAAGCATCCACTGGGGGCATTCAACAAGCTAAACGTGCGTTCGCCATCAAAGGCTGGACGCAAGAAAATCTGGCGGGAGAAGTGAATTTAAAAACCCGTCAACCGATTTGGCGATTTTTTACTGGGCAAGCGCTCGATCGACAAATCTTTCTAGAAATTTGTTCGATTTTAGATTTAGATTGGCGTGAGATTGCGCTTGATCCACCCGCAGAGTTTTCCAGTCCGGGAGAACGAACACGATCGATTCTGAACATTGATCATCTGGTTCAGGAAATGCGATCGCAACATCGAGACACCATTCAAAATCAGTGCGGCATTCTGCAATTACTAGATATCAATCGCCCCGTAAGCATTGATGATATCTATGTCGATGTCAACATTTTAGAAGAAGTCGCGAGTCAACAATGGTTTGCGATCGCAGAACTTCAGAACTTAGAACCGATTGAATTCGATCGTGTGGGACTGGGAGCCGTTGAGCAGAAGCAAATTCCAGGAATGCAGGCAGTAGAAACTTATTCAAAGCTTAGAGTTCTGGGAAAGCCCGGAGTTGGAAAAACTACCTTTCTGCAACATTTAGCGATTCAATGTAATCGAGGTGCATTTGCTGCTAATCAAGTGCCGATTTTTATTGTGATGCGAGAGTTTGTAGAAGAATGCAGAAGCAGCGACACAATGAGCCTTTTTAGCTACATTCGCTCTCGCTTTCTCACCTCTGGCGTTTCAGATCCTTCTGTACTTGAAACATTGCTGCAATCCGGGCGAGTTTTGCTATTAATGGATGGAATTGATGAATTGCTGAGCCAAGATATTCCGCCCGTTCTGCGGGAGATTCGGCAATTCTCAGATAAGTATCATCGCAATCGGTTTGTCACTTCCTGTCGAACAGCAGCCCAAAAATTACAGCTTCGAGGCTTTACTGATGTTGAGATTGCACCCTTTACTCAAGCACAGATTACAACATTTGCTCAAAAATGGTTTGTTGCTTTTAGTAAAACAACTGGATCGGAAAAAAATCAATCTGTTCAGTTTATGCAGAAACTAGACTTGCCGGAAAACTGGCAGTTTCGTCAATTGGTTGTGACTCCTTTGTTTCTGCATCTTGCTTGCTGGGTGTTTCATGGTCAAGATACATTTCCAACCAAGCGAACTGAATTTTACAAACAAGGACTTGATCTACTACTGGGAAAATGGGATGAAGCGAGAGGCGTTGAGCGTGATGATGTTTATCGAGGCTTTTTATTACCTCAAAAGCTCAGATTACTCAGTCAATTAGCCGCAGTAACTTTTGAGCAAGGACAATACTTTTTCGAGCAGCGCATCATTGAACAATACATCGGGGACTACTTGCGAAATCTGCCAGATGCGTCCTTAGAACCTGAAGAAGTGCAACTTGAAAGTGAAGCGATGTTAAAAGCGATCGAGGCGCAACACGGACTTTTAATCGAACGAGCGCGAGGCATTTTTTCATTCTCTTACCTAGCATTTCAAGAGTATTTCACAGCCCGAAAAATTGTCGCCAGTCACAATCTACGAGCATTAGAGCAAGCCTTAAGCGGATTGGTCAGTCACATTACTGATCCGCACTGGCGCGAAGTGTTTTTGCTCACAGCGGCGATGTTGCGAAGTGCAGATTCGCTGGTGCAATTAATGAAACAACAAATTGATGCGCTAGTCGCTCAAGATCCTTATCTGCAAGAATTTCTAGTGTGGGTTAGCCAAAAATCCCAAACGATCGAGATCGAGCCAAAAATTGCCACAACTCGCGCCTTTTATCTTGCACTTTCCCAAGCTCCACACACAGCAGAACAGTTTGCCTTGGTCAGTACTTTGGATCAAGGAATGTTTTTAGATGCAGCATTAGAGAACTTGCTGCTAGAGTTTGCCACAGATCACAGTCAAGACTTTGCTTATGTTCACGCGTGTAGTGAAGCACTTAACAATATTTTGGTCATGGTTCTAGATGCTGGATTCTATAAATCTCTACAGCAGCTAAGAGATCAGTTACCCGCTCCGAGTGAAAACCGCGATCGACTTCAGGACTGGTGGCAAACAAACTATTCAGCTTGGGTGGCACGGTTGCGAAATGCGATCGCGCAGTATCGTAACATTCAGCACCCTTGGCAGTTTAGCCCCGAACAACAGCAAGTACTACAACGTTACTATGATGCTAATCAACTTCTGATGGATTGCTTGAATAGTAATTGCGAAGTCACAGCCGCGATTCGGCAAGAAATTGAGGACACATTGCTATTGCCGCAGAAGGAACTAGAAGATCGAGAATGGCAAGGGCGGTAGGGTGTGTTTTTAGGTCAATCTCTTCGATTCAATCCCGCCCCGGAATAGAATTCGGGGCTAATCGTGCGAAGTTCTTTTCAAAGGACTGAAGATGCTGATCTTGGCTTTTTAGTCCCCTTCAGTGGACTTCGTTCTGTTAGCCCCGAATTCTATTCCGGGGCGGGTGAACAACGGAGAAACAAAACTCCAAAACACTCTAGATTCTACCGAACTCAACCAATTCAAACTCGAAATCAAACACTGCTCTGTCAAAGTAAACGTAAACCCTTAGGAAACTCATATGAGTGTTATCACGAAATTGATTGTTAATGCTGATGCTGAATGTCGATATTTGACACCTGGAGAAATGGATCAGATCAAAAGCTTTATGATGAGCAGCGATCGACGATTGCGAGTGGTCAAAACTTTAACGGAGAGCCGCGAACGGATTGTTAAACAAGCTGCAAGCCAATTGTTTCAGCGTCGTCCCAATCTAGTCTCTCCAGGGGGCAACGCTTACGGTGAGAAAATGACCGCAACCTGCCTTCGAGATATGGATTACTACCTGCGCTTGATCACATACAGCGTCGCGGCTGGAGAAGCAACGCCCCTTAAAGAAATCGGCTTGATCGGGGTGCAGCAGATGTACAATTCTCTCGGTACTCCACTTGAAGGCGTGGCTGAAGGCGTTCGTGCGATGAAGGCGATCACGACTTCACTCATGTCAACAGAAGAAGCGAGTGAAGTCGGTGCTTATTTTGATTGCTTGGTCGCTGGGCTGCAATAAGCAACGTCCAGAATTAGAAGTCTTTTGCCGATGGTGCGTGAGGGACTTCTTCTGAAACCGCGATCGCTTGTATTTCGGGCATCGCGGTTCTATTTTCTTGAGGAGTTGTCAGCAACAATCTCCATGCAGTCTGCATTGCTAAAATATAGCCCGTACTGTCAGGATAATGAACTTTGATCAAGTCTTGCACAAGAGGATAGTAGTCAGAGTTTAGATTTGGAAAAATATGATGCTCTGCATGGTGAGAGAAATTAAAATGCAGCACATTCAGAAGGGGCGGAACTCTAAGCGAAATGCTATTGACTAATGGATCATTCGTTTCGGTCATGGGGCATAGCATGTGGTTCGTGTAGACATAAAAAATGATGCCTGCATAACCCAAACCGATCGGTAAAAAGTAGCTGAGCAACAACTTCAATCCATCAAATTCCAGATAAGTGATCACGCTGACGTGAAAAAGCAGCATGATTAGGCATTCAGCCGCAATAAAGTACCGTTCTCGCGGTTTTACAGTAAAGCTTGCAGGAACATAGTTCACATCATTCGTATTAAATAGCACGATCGAGGAAAAGTTTCTAAACGCATAGACTCCCCACGCGAACATCATTCCAACGAGCATCAGGATTCGATTGGTTTGCAACGAGGGCGCAATCAGGCGCTGAATCCACTTTCCCCAACTCATCGGTTGCTTTTGCAAGTATCGTCGATCGGGATCTTTCAGTGAGTTCGTATGATTGTGATGAATTCGATTGTGCAGGATGCTCCAAAGTGTCGGTGGCATCCAAAGGGGTGTTAATGCAAGTAAAGTGATGACATACAGCAAAGCCCGATTTTTGATGAGGCGACTGTGCATAATGTCATGCACACTAAACAGAAGAACAATGACACTGTTCGCCATCACTATCGTAAAAGGCAAGTAAAGCCATAAAGCTGACCATGACCAACGATCGAGATTAGAAGCAATTCCCCAGCCCAGGATCAAAATCGCAAAATTGATCATTAAAATCACAACGCGATCGACATTTGGCTGAAAAGCAGTTTTGGGTAAGAACGCCCTCAACGTTTTGACATAGGTTGCCTGGTGAGTCAGGACGGGTTGAGAAACGTGCATATTTTGGTGATGACCATAAAGTTGATAAAGCGATCGTAGTCAATGAGATCCAACTACCATCGCTGAGCTACGATAAAGGATTTCTGCCATGAATTCAATCAAATCAAACAATGTTCCGAAATGCTGCTGAGAAAAGAGATTGTTCGATGTTTTATGTGCTAGATTCGGATGGTTAGAGACAGAATTACCCAAGGTGTCATCTGTCCATTGACTCAGTTTGATGATGATTGATTTCGTAGTAAATTAACTCATTCAGAGAATCAAACTGCAACTTCTGCTCTCACAGAGTTCACGCAACAGTGACAATTGCAGCCTGAAGCGCATTTTCTCAAGCCTTTCCATCTGGGGAATTTTGTCATCTGACCCAAGAGAATTGCAATGACTTCAAACAATTCGCCTACTTTGTGAGAAAAAGATATTAAAATATTATTCAAGCAACAAATCAAACACGATTTCAAGCATCGGGCTGACATACTTGTGATTGTTAGCCCTAATCGGTGCTAATAAACCATAAACACAAGGTGGACTCATGGCTGATATTGTTGATACTGCCGTTCAAGCAGGTTCCTTTAACACTCTGGCTGCTGCACTCAAGGCGGCTGGACTGATTGAAACCCTCAAAGGCGCAGGACCCTTCACGGTGTTCGCACCCACAGATGAAGCGTTTGCTAAATTGCCAGAAGGAACAGTCGAGGGATTGCTCAAAGACGTTCCTCAACTCAAGAAAATTCTGACTTACCACGTTGTCTCTGGTAAAGTGATGGCGGCTGATGTGACAAAGCTAAAATCAGCGAAAACGGTTCAAGGTTCAGAAGTCAAAATTGATAGCTCCAAAGGTGTCAAGATTAACGAATCGACAGTGACAACTCCTGATGTAGCCGCAGACAATGGAGTTATTCATATTATTGATACAGTGCTGATGCCTGCATAAGCAGAATTCTAGATTTCTAGTCTGGATTGTCCGCTTTCGACTCTCACCTTTAACTTAATGCAAGTAGGTGAGAGTCGTTCGTTTGATCGCTCTGAAGGTACATCTTTAATTTACTTGGTCAGGTCTATTCATCTTTCGTTATGCTAGATAGGTGAGCCTAGCGAGTGACAACTTTAGACCTGACCGAGCAATCGAATCCTTCAGAGCACCATTCGAGACGCTATGCTGTCAGGCTCAAAATTCTTCCCTAATTAGGGTTATCAGAGGTCAGTATGAACTCATCGATCGAACTTACCCTAGAACAAGAATTCAGCCTTAGAGATTTTACAGTTCAAGTGCGCCAGATGTCCCGTGAGCAGGCACAAGAATTTCTAATCGTGCAGCATCAGCTCATGCTTGTTCAGAAAACAATGTATCAAGAGCTTCTAAAGCAAGAGTGGCAACTGAAGTTAAACTCACTGCTTTTCTAATTAGTCAGAATTACTGGCTTGCTCCTAACTTCCACTACTGACTTAACAATAAGTAGATGGGAGTTTTTTTATCCAATTTAAACTCTAGAACAATGAGTCGTTTCGGAGCTTGATCTTTAGTGCGATCGAGCCTTTTACTTCTGGGATTTATAGCCTTTTCAGCTCAAGCGACCTAGAGCAACCCTTGTAAAAAACTCTTTTTAATATGCATACTTCAACCAAGATTTTCCTAGAGGTTTCATCCCAACTGAATCTTAGCGCTTCCAGTAAAACCACATTTGATCAAAGTACAACAAGCCAGCATAGCTGCCCATGCTGTTCCTATGTTCTTCTCCGCCATGTCAGACCAAGCGGAGTATATTGGCGCTGTAGTCACTGTCATGCAGAAATGCCGGTTTGGCATCGTTCATAACCCAATACGATGACTTGGCTCTTCGTTCAAGATTCTGCGCCCATTCTGTAGAAATAATGCGGTACAGATGCACCGTATTGCAGCCTGTACCGTACACAATCCTCTAGAGAGTGGTGAACGCAGACGGTCGTTTTGGGCTAGATGATACTACGATTAAGCCCCTCGAATATTTCTTCGATGGATTTGGCTCCGAGGTCTTTGATGTCGAACAAATCTTGCTCAGAAAGAGTTCCCAGTTCTTCAACTGTATGAATTTCAGCGCGTTTTAAGCGAATGTAGGTACGAACCGCAAAGTTTAACTCTTCGATCGGAGTACAGCCGGGACCTGCTTGAACTGGCTCAAATTGCTCGTATTGTCTCTTCTCAGTTTTGCGTTCGCTAAGATTGAAGAAATCAATCGCCCACTGTTCTAACAACTGAGCTTGTGAAATTTGTTGTTCCTGACAGTGGGCTTTGATCTGATCGTAGATGTTTGATTCGATTCTGGCTGAGAAGGACTTTTTACTCATGGTTGCTTACATTTTGCGCATCACGCTAAGTATCGACAGATCAATCGGTAAGAGATGCGTATCGATGTTTGGAATTGTTCATCGAAATCGCTCTGCACAAGTATGTTCAGTGCCGCCAACGCTGCAAAATTGTAGAATTATTTGGAACGATCGATTACGACGAAACCTATAGTTACAAAGCTCAACGTCAAATTCCATGAGCGCGATTGTAGATACATGCGTTTAGTCACTGATGCTATTTACTAGGCTACGCGACTACCTTCGAGCTTTACCAGACTTGATGGTTAACTCCAGGATTCGACACTCAACGGGCAGACTTGCTGCATTCGAGGGAAGTCGCTATCAGCAGAGATAAGCGTGAGATTATGCTGTAGTGCGGTGGCAGCGATCCAGAGATCGTTATCATCGAAGCCAAGAGTTTGAATGCTTGCTTTGCGTCGTTTGGCTTGATCTTTGGGCGCGAATTGGTTGAAGAGTGCGATCTTTAATTGGCTGTAAATGATTGCCGTTTCTTCATCGAGCAGATAGAGTCCGATCGTATTGAGAAAGGATCGAACTGACTTGAGGTTGCCAACCTTTTGAGTAGATTTCTCAACCATGTAGAGCAGTTCGCCATAAGTAATGATGCTAACCGCAAAGCTGGCTTCTGAGCGCGATCGAAACTCTGCGCTCACTTGAGGATGGTTATCAATGATGTAACTACAGTGATTCGTATCTAGTAAAAACATGAGCGGTGCTAGAACTCCGCTTGAGAGCGAGTTTCTTCCACAAAGCGCAGACATTCTTCGAGGTCATTTCCTTGCCATGTCCCGATGAAGGGGGAGAGATTCCTGCCCTTTGTATCCTGCCGTAGGGGTTCAGCACGTTGGAGGGGAAGTTGTTTCAGGTCAGCTAGAAATGATCCAAATGCTGTTTTCGGATCGTTAAGCTGCTCTGAGTTAACTCCTGCAACCGACTCTGGCGATTCTTGATCACTGGGCGAGTTTGCCCCTGATTTTGATTTGAGAAAGCGAATAAAGTCGATCGCTTCGGCAAGAACTTCGTCAGAGGCGGTTTCGACTTCTTGCAGCAGGATTTCTCTGTAGGTCATCAATCGATTTTTCCAAATGGCTTGTCTCGAATCTTAGCAAAACTATAAAAAAAGAGGACGTAAGAAATCTATCACTTCCTACGCCCATCTGCCGATCCTCTAGAGAGGAGAACACTGAACGTTACTATAAAGCTTATTGAAAATCTTTGTCAATACTAATGAGAAAGTATTCCAACAATTTAGTAGAAAATTTGATTTGCTGGCAAGGAAATAACCGAAAATATTGATAGAGACGGAGTATGATGGTTCAGATTCATTCGTACTGGAGTGATTTATGACTCTGCAACTGCGCGTATACGTCCCGCCACATCCCTTAATCAAACATTGGCTGGGTGTCGCTCGCGATGCTTCCACCCCTTCGACTTTGTTTCGGACTGCCATTACGGAACTGGGACGGTGGCTGACTTACGAAGCAGTACGCGAATGGTTGCCCACGATCGATACCACGGTTGAAACTCCCCTCGCTCCTTGTCCTGCCACGTTTATCAATCCAGAGATTCCGATCGTGGTTGTGCCGATTCTGCGGGCTGGACTCGGATTACTCGATGGCGCACAGACTTTGTTGCCGCTGGCATCGATTTACCATTTGGGATTGGTGCGGAATGAAGAGACGCTAGAGGCGAGTTGCTATTTGAATAAGTTGCCGGAGCGATTTGATCCACAGACGCGAGTGTTGATTGTCGATCCGATGTTGGCGACGGGGGGAAGCTCGGTTCGGGCAATGGAAGAATTGACGAAACGGGGAATTGATCCGGCAATGGTGAGAATTGTCGCGGTGGTGGCGGCTCCGCCTGCGCTGCAAAAACTGGGAAGTGCGTATCCGAGTTTGGCGATTTATACAGCGGGAATCGATGAAGTGTTGAACGATCGCGGTTTTATTGTCCCTGGGTTGGGAGATGCGGGCGATCGCATTTTTGGTACTTGAGGATCGATACAATAAAAAGGAGTAAAGCTTGAGGAACGATCGCCCATGAGTCAACAAGATAATTTTTCTGGTGGATTTGTCCTCGGCGCGATCGTCGGTGGCATTGTTGGCGGCATTATTGGCTCGGTGGTGACATCGCAACGATTGGCAGAGGAAGTCGAAGAAAAGCCGGAATTGCAGAACGCGAAGCCCAAAAAACGGGTGAGAGGTTCGTCTGAGCAGAATATCGAGTTGGCTAGACGCAGTTTAGAAGATAAGATTGCTCAGTTGAATGATGCGATCGATGATGTGCGGCAACAGTTGGGCAGCGTGAATGGACGCGCCGTTGAGAATGATTTGCCGGGAGCGAGAGAGATTATTCGCGAAGAGTAAGGTGCTTCTGAGGCGAGAGTACAACAACGGAAAAAATCGCTTAAACTGTACTGAGAGTGAATCAGACATCCCTACACAAGGAAACAGGAAGGTTATGAATCCAGCCATTTTGCTCATTACAACAGTTCAACAGTTCTTAGGAATTTACTTTGCCCTGCTGATTATTAGAATTCTGCTGAGTTGGTTTCCCTCGATCGATTGGTATAAGCAGCCGTTCGCAATTTTGAGCCAGTTGACTGATCCGTATTTGAATCTGTTTCGTCGGGTGATTCCGCCGCTGGGTGGGATTGATTTTTCGGCGATTCTGGCGATCTTTGTGCTTCAGTTTGCGATGCAGTTGATTCCGAGCTTGTTGGCGCAAGTTTTAGCGAGTGTGCCCGTTTTTGTGAGCTAGAAACCTTGATTCGTAGGGAAGCGATCGTCAATTTGGCGATCGCTTAATTATTAACAAGCGTTACGATCGAAAGTGAAGCGTTAGATGGATCGATCGTGGCAGAGAAGCGGATTATTATTTGGCATCGCAATGATCTACGAGTGCATGATCACGAGCCGTTGATTAAAGCGGTGAAATCAGGCGCAAAGGTCATTCCACTTTATATTTTTGAGCCGAGACAGTTTGGAACGACTCCGTATGGATTTCCGAAAACCGGAGCAATTCGGGCGCAGTTTCTCCTCGAAAGCGTTACGGATTTGCGGGAGAATTTACGATCCCTTGGTAGTGATTTAATCGTTCGGATTGGGAAATCAGAGGAAATTATTCCAGCGATCGCGAAACAGTTAGAAGCTGAAGCGGTTCATTACTATCACGAAGTGACTTCCGAAGAAACGGCGGTTGAAGATGCGGTAGAGGAACGACTGAAAGCGATCGGGGTTTCAACTAAGCGATTTTGGGCACAAACGCTTTATCACGTTGATGATTTACCGTTTGAAATTCGAGAAATTCCCGAACTCTTTACCAGTTTCCGTAAGCAAGTTGAGAAATCTTCGACGATTTACGAGGCGTTTCCGGCTCCACAGCGATTAGTCGAACTGCCAGAGATTGAACGCGGTGAACTGCCGACCCTAAAAGATTTTGGCTTAGAATTGCCGCCCCCTGATCCAAGAGCGATGATTCCACACAAAGGGGGCGAAACCGCAGGAAAGGCGCGACTCGAAGAGTATTTCTGGAAACAAGACGCGCTCAAGGTCTATAAAGAAACGCGCAACGGAATGTTAGGCGTGGATTATTCCTCAAAGTTCTCTGCGTGGTTAGCGTTGGGCTGTTTGTCGCCGCGATATATCTATGGGCAGGTTCAGGAGTATGAATCGCAACGAGTGCGGAATGATTCAACATACTGGTTGATTTTTGAGCTACTGTGGCGCGATTATTTTCGGTTCATTGTTGCCAAGCATGGAAATCAGGTGTTTTATCGATCGGGCTTGCAAGGAGTCAAAATTGACTGGAAAGCAGATGTCGATCGCTTTAATCTCTGGCTCGAAGGCAAAACCGGATTTCCACTTGTGGATGCGAATATGCAGGAAATTGCTGCCACGGGTTTTATGTCGAATCGCGGACGGCAAAACGTCGCAAGTTTTCTGACGAAGAATCTTGGTATTAATTGGTGGTGGGGCGCTGAATGGTTTGAGTCTCAATTGATTGACTACGATGTCTGTAGTAATTGGGGCAACTGGAACTATACAGCCGGGGTCGGAAATGATGCCCGTGGATTCCGATTCTTCAACATCACAAAACAAGCTAAAGACTATGATCCGGATGGTTCGTATGTCAAACATTGGCTTCCAGCGTTGAAAGAGATTCCTGCCGCGAAAGTTCATGAGCCTTGGAAATTGTTGCCCGTTGAACAAGAGCGATTCGGGGTGCGATTGGGCGTTGACTATCCGAATTCGATCGTCGATTTGTTCAAATCTGCCGAGGCGAACGAGAAGATTTACAATGCGGCGTTTGGGAAATCCACTCAGGCTCCGAGGAAAGAACGAGACCGTCAATTTGCCAAACCCAAAAAAAGACGTTAAATGTTCCGGACGCACCTGTGCCGATTGGAATAGTGGAATGGTAGATGCACCCTGATTATTTGCCTCGGTTTCTGACCGAGGTTTTTTATTGGAAATTTTTGGAATTGTTCCGGACGCGCCTCAGATTTCCCGGAGTAATGGAATGGTAGATGCACCCTGATTATTTGCCTCGGTTTCTGACCGAGGTTTTTTATTGAAAATTTGCGCTTATTACACAATTTGAAAGTCTGAAATCCCGATATAGTCAGAAACAAGACTTTGTAGGATCAGGCAAATGACGACGACCACATCAAGCGCGATCGCATCCGTTTTGGCGGATTTGGCAGGACTTGAACTCATTACAGAGCCAAATCAAGTCGCAAAACTGTCTCAGGATTATTATCATTTCAGTCCCGTTTTAGTGCCGCAGTTGCAGGATAAAGTCGGCGATGTCGTCGTGCGTCCCGCGAACGAAGCAGAAGTCCTACAAGTCGCAAAAGCCTGTGTACGTCATCGAGTGCCGCTCACGGTGCGAGGGGCGGGAACTGGAAACTATGGACAGTGCATTCCACTCGAAGGCGGTGTGATTCTCGATTTAACCCGGATGACCGCTGTGAAGTGGATGAAGCCGGGAATGCTGCGAGTCGAAGCGGGGGCGAAACTAGCCGCGATCGACAAACAAACCCGCGAAATCGGCTGGGAAATTCGCATGGCTCCGTCTACCTATCGAACGGCAACGGTCGGCGGATTCATCGGGGGCGGCAGTGGTGGAATTGGATCAGTCACATATGGACAATTGCGCGATCGAGGCAATTTGATCGCGGTGCGAGTGGTGACGATGGAAGATGAACCGAGAGCGATCGAGCTTCGGGGCGATGAAGTTTATCAAGTCGCCCACGCTTACGGGACGAATGGAATTATTACTGAGTTAGAGATTCCGCTAGCTCCGGCTTATCCTTGGGCAGAAGTAATTGTAACGTTTGACGAGTTCATGCAGGCGGCGCGATTTGGACAAGCGCTGAGCGATGCGGATGGCATGATCAAAAAATTGGTGTGTGTCTGTGCTGATCCGGTTCCTGGTTATTTTTCAGCATTGAAAAGCTATATTCCCAGCGGAAAAAGTTGTGCGCTGCTGATCGTTTCGGAAACTTGCCTAGAGCCGCTGAGCGAATTTGTGAGTGAATTTGGGGGCGAGATGACCTATCAGAAAAATGCTGAAGATGCCGGAAAAGGAATTGCGTTAGGAGAATATAGCTGGAATCATACGACGCTTCATGCTCGGAGCGTTGATCCGTCGATTACTTATCTGCAAACGCTGTTTCCTGATGATAAGAATCTGACGCTTTTGGAAGAGATGTATCATCACTATGGCGATGAGGTGATGCCGCACTTGGAATTTCTTAGGGTTGGCGGAACGGCTCGACCTGCATCGCTTCAATTGGTGCGGTATACGACTGAAGAGCGGTTAAACGAGATTATTGCTCATCATGAGGCGAAAGGGGCGTTTATTTTCAATCCGCATACGTATTTGATCGAAGATGGCGGAATGAAAATGGTGGATGTCGCACAACTGCAATTTAAGGAAAAAGTTGATCCGTATGGATTGCTCAATCCGGGTAAAATGCGGGCTTGGTTAGAGCGATCAATCTAATTTCGTTCCACACTGCGAACAAAAGCGATCGCTGTTCTTCACCTTCGTGCCACACTGCGAACAGAAATGCGGAGTCGAACTGCTGGAACTTGAGCTAGACATACTCATGCTGCCCATGCTCATTTCCATCGGTTCCATCCGCATTGACATATTTCCCATCCGCAGCGGCTCTAAGGGCTTCATGTCCGGCGTTTTGGGATTAGAAGGTGCAACATACCGCAGCGGTATTTCTTGTGCACCGAGCATTAAAGGCACTTCGCTGAGCAGACTAATACTATTCGATTGCAGGCGCACGTAGTAGGGACGCTGATTCGACTCGATTTGCAAAATAAAACTGTGTGTCATGCGGTACACGATCGGAGATGCTGACCACTGACCGAGTGACAGGCTCATTTGCTGGCTTTGTTGTTGTCCGGTGCTTTTGGCTTCCCAAGTAATCGTTGTCTGAACGCCAACATTGTCGATCGCTAACGATTGTCCTTGTCCCAAATCTGCTACGTAAGTCATCGCGCTCGGCAGAATTCCTCCCTTTTACCTTGCAACGATCATCCAGCGATCGAGCAGTTTTGTCATATTTCTTGATTACGTTCGTGACAAATTTCGTATTCAGCTTTACAGCTTAGAAAGTTCAGACAATTCTATTAATCAAATAGCTTGTTCAGGTGATTGACGTGAAGTTAGCAAATTATGATCCGGGGCAGTTTTACGATGAATTGTTTGATGCACCGGGATCGCCTCGCCCAGAAGTGGCACCCTTGATTGAGCGGATTAATTCTTTGTCGATCGAAGAAATTCGACATCGACAGCAAGCCGCTCAGATTGCTTTGTTCAAAATGGGGGTCACGTTCAATGTGTACAGTGACAATCAAGGTACCGAGAAAATTTTTCCGTTTGATATTTTGCCAAGAACGATCGCGGCTTCAGAATGGCAGATTTTAGAAAAAGGGCTGAAACAACGGATTCAAGCGCTGAATCAATTTCTTGCGGATGTGTACGGCGATCAAAAGATTGTGCGCGATGGAGTGATTCCAGCGGATGTGGTGTATTCGTCGCAGGGATTTCTCAAAGCCTGTATGGATCTCAAGCCGCCAAAGGGCATCTGGTCGCACATTAGCGGCATGGATTTGGTGCGCGATCGTGATGGTCAGTGGTATGTGCTTGAAGATAATTTGCGCTGTCCGTCTGGTGTGTCCTACGTGCTTGAAGGGCGGCGAATTATGAAGAGTACTTTGCCGCTGGTGTTTAATCGAATGCAGATTCAGCCAGTCGAAGAGTATCCTAGCCATTTGCTCGAAACCCTGCTAAATCTTGCACCGGATTACATTGATGATCCGACGGTTGTTTTATTGACACCGGGTATCTATAATTCTGCGTATTTTGAACATTCCTATCTCGCTCAGCAAATGGGTGTGGAACTGGTCGAAGGGCGCGATCTGGTAGTGTCTGATGGTCATCTTCAGATGCGAACGACAAAGGGCTTAAAGCGCGTGGATGTGATTTATCGCCGGATTGATGATGAGTTTATTGATCCGTTGGTGTTTCGTCCTGATTCGTTGTTGGGAATTCCAGGGCTGATGGAGGTTTATCGATCGGGTCGTCTCGGTCTTGCGAATGCGCTCGGAACGGGAGTTGCAGACGATAAAGTGATCTATGCCTATGTTCCGAAGATGATTCAGTACTATTTGGGCGAAGAGGCAATACTCTCGAATGTTCCGACTTATCTCTGTTGGGAACCTTCGCAGTTAGATCATGTGTTGGCGAACCTCGATCAGCTAGTGGTCAAATCTGCTAGTGAATCGGGTGGGTATGGAATGTTGATTGGAACACAATCGACGCAAGCTGAACGGGAAGCATTTGCCGACAAAATTAAAGCGACTCCTCGGAACTATATTGCTCAGCCAACTTTATCGTTATCTAGGGTTCCAGCTCTAATGGGGGATGAGTTTGAAGGTTGTCATGTGGATCTGCGTCCCTACATTTTGTATGGGGAAGATATCTATGTGACTCCGGGTGGATTGACTCGTGTGGCATTGAAGAAGGGATCACTTGTGGTGAATTCATCACAAGGTGGGGGATATAAGGATACTTGGGTTGTGAGTTGAGAGATCAAAAAAGATGTTAAGTCGAGTTGCAGATTCAATCTATTGGATGAATCGATATGTTGAACGGGCAGAAAACATTGCACGATTCATTGATGTGAATTTGACATTGCTGTTGGATTCACCGATCGGGGTTTCACAACAATGGAAGCCATTAATTCTGACCACAGGCGATCTTTCCCTGTTTGAAGAGCGATACGGGGAAGCGAATGCAGAAAATGTGATTCGATTTTTGACCTTCGATCGCAATTATCCAAATTCGATCATTTCCTGTCTCAGTGCTGCACGGGAAAATGCTCGATCGGTGCGCGAAATTATTTCCTCTGAAATGTGGCAGCAAATTAATGCTTTTTATCATTTCGTGAATGATGCCGCAAACCAAGAATCGCTTAACTTTCAAACCTTTTTCAGCGAAGTCAAACTCTCAAGTCATTTGTTCGCGGGAATTGCGAGTGCAACCATGACGCATAACGAAGGATGGCACTTTGGATTGATCGGACGCTGGTTAGAACGTGCTGATAAAACCAGTCGAATTGTGGATGTGAAGTACTTTATTCTGCTGCCATCCGTAAAAGACGTGGGCACCACTTTGGATCAGTTGCAGTGGATTGCATTATTACGATCGACTAGTGCCTACGAGATGTATCGTAAGCGTGGAGTGCATCGCATTACCCCGAAATCAGTCGCGGAATTTTTAGTCCTCGATCGAGAATTTCCGCGATCGATTCGCTACTGTATTCGACAAACAGAGCGATCGTTGCATCAGATTACCGGAACGCCTGAAGGCACTTGGAATACTGGGGTCGAGCGAGGTTTAGGGAAACTGCGGGCGGACTTAGATTATTTAACGATCGATGATGTGATGGAGTCCGGGCTGCATGAATTTCTCGATAATCTCCAGCGACGAATGAACGAAGTTGGAATCAAACTATCTGAGACGTTCTTTGCCACGCAGCCCGTCAATTGATTAGTTCAAGGCGCGGAAAAAGAGATTGTGGATCAAACCGCGATCGCTTGATCCGCCGCGTACTTTTTCGGGTCTGATTGGTTCGATGTGTGTCAAATCATCGATTCGGGTTGCTGTTCGGGAATGTCTGTAATTGCCGTAGTCCTTCATCAATCGGTTGTACGTGCGGTACGGAATGTAGTGCAGTGGATTGTATCCCGCAAACCGGAGAATCAACACACAAGCCCAAGAGTATTTACCCGATACGATCGCATCGACGACCTCGGTAAATTGCTCTTCGGACATGGTTTTGTCGAGTTTCTGATTGAATTGAGTCATAGCACCATTTGAGTACAAGGAACTAATACAGCGTTTGTAGCAGATTTGTAAGAGTGGGACAGGCTTAAGCGCCTGCGCGGGCAGGATGCCCACCCCACAACTTAACTAGGATTGCTAGAGATTGATTCCACCTTTTTGTAATTGGCGGATCGGGTCGAGAAACACATCGATCATGCGCCGAGAACGAGTGACAATCTCAGCGGTTGCCGTCTGCCCAGATTTCAGCGCGATCGTTTGATTGCCCTTTGTGATCGTTGAGCGATCGAGTTCGATTTCCATGCGGTAGACCTGCCCTAACTGCTCGTCAGGCTTGGAATCGAGCGAAATCTGTTTCACTTTGCCGGAAATCACTCCAAAATCTTGATACGGGAACGCATCGAATTTAAGCTGAACTGGCATTCCTACTTTTACTAAACCTGCTTGTTGTGTGGGTAACACCGCAGAAACCACGATCGGGCGATTTTCGGGTGCAATTTCCGCGATCGTTTGTCCGAGTTGAACGACTTCGCCAGGATTGCGAACTTTTAGAGCAGAAATATTACCATCTACAGGTGCATAGACATAGCGCTCATTCAATTTAACTTTTGCAGCTTCGATCAGCGTTTGAGTTTGAGCAATTTTTGCCTGTAATTGAGAGGCTCGGAGCTTTAACTGTTCAATTTGCTGTTGGGCTTCAAGTTGCACATTTTGTTCATCGGCTTGCTGTTGTTTGACGAGTTCTACTAATCGTTCGGCTTCAGTGCGCGATCGCTCTAAAGTTCCTTGAGATTCGGTGATGGCTCGTTCTCGTTCTCGGATTGCTTGTTCTGCCTGAAAGACTTGTTCTTGCGGCAATGCACCCTGAGACACTAACGGCTGCAAACGTTCTAATCGTTTTTGATGTTCTGCAATTTCGGTTCGCAGTTGAGCCACTAAGGTTTCTGTACTCGCTGAACCTCTTTGAGCTTTTAATAGCTCGATCGCTTGTGCTTGAGTTTGCGATCGCGCCATTGTTGATCGTGCTCCTGCTTGTAGTTGAGCTTGCCCAATGAGTAACTGTGTTTGATTGAGTTCCGTTTGTGCGGCGGATAGTTCTTTTTCCAATCGTTCGACTTCAGTTGCAGCCAGTTCTCGATCGAGTTCCAATAGCACTTGTCCTTTTTGCACAGCTTGACCTTCTTGAACTAACACCCGTGAAACTTTTCCTGTGTCGATCGGATCAACTTTGAACACTTCACCTTTTGGAATCAGCTTCCCTTGAGCGCGTGAAACTTCGTTGATTTGACTGAACCACGCCCAACCAATAAAGCAAACTGCAAACGCAAAACCCCCGATCGCCATTTGAAACGGTAAGCTTGAGGGCGGCTGATCGAGTACGGTTTGAACGGGTTGTGACCAGTCGGTTGAAACAGTCGGTTCAACGACTTTGATCGGGGGCGTAGGTTCAGAGGTTGGAGCGCGATCGGAGGCTGGACGAGCAAAACGATAGTACATAGTGATACCTCATGTGAGTAGAGTCCGGGAAGATTTCTCGTGCTTTTGTTGTGGAGTGTGGTTTAAGAGCCTCTTGCTTCGTTTGCGTCCGCCCCGGAATAGAATTCGGGGCTAACAGTGCGAAGTCCGTTGAAACGGACTGAGAAGATTGATTTTGGCTTTTAGTCCCCTTCAGTGGACTTCGTTTGATTAGCCCCGAATTCCATTCCGGGGCGGGTGAACAACGCAGGGAATAAGCTTGAAAACACTCCTTGAAATCACTCCGGAAAGTAGTTCTAAGTTAATGCCAACTGTTGCTGAGTTAAATGGTGATAAAGTCGCTGCTGGCTCAATAATTCCTCATGTGTTCCAATCTCGACTAACACCCCTTTATCCAGCACCAAAATACGATCGGCATGTCGCACCGTAGACAATCGATGAGCAATAATTAACGTCGTCCGTCCGCGACTAATCCGCCGAAGGTTTTGCTGGAATCGCCGCTCAGACTCGGTATCTAAAGAACTCGTTGCCTCATCGAGAATCAAAATGGCTGGATCACCGAGAAGGGCACGAGCGATCGCGATTCTCTGTCTCTGTCCTCCAGATAAATTTGCGCCCCGCTCTCCAACTTTCGTGTTGTAACCAAGCGGCAAATCTTGAATAAATCCGTTTGCTTCTGCTAGTTTTGCAGCCTCGATCACTTGCTCTAAGCCGTATTCAGGACGATAGAGTTGGATATTTTCTAGAATCGTGCCAGAGAACAAAAAGCAATCTTGAGGAACGACTCCTAACTGCGATCGCATTGTGGGCGGCGAAACATGACGCACATCATGACCATCAATTAGCACCCGTCCATTGTTCGGCTGATACAGTCCTTGGATTAGCTTGACTAACGTACTTTTGCCCGATCCGCTGCGTCCCACAATCGCGATCGTTTCTCCAGCTTCGATCGAAAACGCCAAATTCTGAAGGGTATTGCGATCGTCTACATCTTCATAGCGAAACGTCACATTTTCAAACTGAATCTCACCCCGAATCGGTGGCATGACTAACATTAAGCGTTTACTACTTTCTTCGGGCGCAGTCGCGAATACATCATTCAACCGCTCTACAGAAATCACAACTTCTTGGAGTTCATCCCAGAAATCAACGATCGCTAAAATCGGATTGATCACACTACCGATCAGTAAGTTAAACGCGACAAATTGCCCGATCGTTAGCTCTCCTTGAATCACCAGATAAGCACCATACCAAAGCAAGGCAGTACTACCCAGAGTGCTAATCAATCCGCCCACCGACTGTACAGAGTTAGCAAGCTTCTGAGCGCGAAACTGACTATTGAGCATTGTTGTCAACCGATCTTCCCAACGCCAGCGCACGTCGCGTTCTGCCGCCATTGCTTTCACGGTCGCAATCCCGGTCATCATCTCGACAAGCTGCGAATTCTGTTCACTCGTATCGTTGAAGTTCTCACGCGAAATTCGTCTAAGTAACGGAGTCGCGATCGCAGCTAACAACACAAGTGGCGGAATCAATGTAACCACAAGCAACGTAAGCTGCCAATTGTAGTAAAACATCAGTGCTAGATACACGATCGCCATTGTCGCATCGAGCCAAGTCGAAATCAACTGACGCACCAGAAACATTTGCACTTTCTGGTTTTCCTGTACACGAGTGATCACATCTCCAACTTGCCGATCTTCAAAGAATTTCAGCGGCAATTTCAACGCATGACCGACGAAGCCACTTAGTAAAGTTAGATCTAGGCGATTAGAAAAGTAGTCGAGTAAGTATCGGCGAACTGCCATTAATCCAACGCGCCAAACACTAAAGAGCAGTAGCCCGATCGCGAATACGTTCAGAGCCGTTAAACTTCTCTCGGTTACAACGCGATCGAGAATCACCTGTGTAAATAGCGGCGTGATCAATCCAAAGATTTGAATCAACAACGACAGTAAAACAATTTGAACCAGCGTTGGGCGATATGACCATAGAATTTGTCCAAATCGAAAAATACTGCGTTCTTCTTGATGGTCGATCGCCTTTAAATCTGGAGTCGGAGTCAACAGCAGCGCATATCCTGTCCACTGGCTGAGAAAGTCCTTTTCGGTGATCGATCGCTTTCCTTTTGCTGGATCAGCGATCAAAACCCGATGTCCTTTTACTTGATAAACCACGACATAGTGATCCCCTTGCCAATGAGCAATCCAAGGCTGCTGATCGCGCAATCGTCCCAAACTTGCTCGAACCGGACGTGCCTGAAACCCGATCGTTTCAGCAGCATCGGCTAGATTCTTTAACGTCGCTCCATTACGTCCTACTTTCGCCAAATTTCGCAGCACATTCAAGCTCAATCGCTTCCCCCAATACTGTGTCACCATCGCTAAACAGGCGACACCACAATCTGAGGAACTCTGTTGCTGAATATACGGATACCGCGCACCTAAACGAAATCGCCATCTCGATCGTACTGGCTGCGGAAATTCCACGATGCTTGCAGCGCTCTCTACGTTCGCAGATTCAACCGATTTCGCTTGTGCGATCGTCGGTGTAACCCGTGACTTTGCCATTGAAACAGGCTTAACGGCTGAATTTGAATCACGCGATAGAATCTTGCCGAGTGGAGGCGCGATCGCGATCGCACTTTCCCAAACCGAACTGGGTAACTGATACACCGTTAACGCTGTTTTCGCTCTCAAATCAGCCGGAATTTCAGTTGTTCCCCAAGTTTGAACAGATTCGTGTGGCGCTTCGATTTCACCAGAGCGCAACCAGCACAATCCTTGATTTGCATTTGATTGTGCAAGTAATGTTCCAGCCGGAATCGAAATCGGATTCAACAGCGGTAAAAGTTGTTGAATGTGGGTACTCGTAAGCGATCGCAAACTTGATAAATTCGTTTGCGTTTTTAAGAAAATCAACTGTTCACGAGTCGCTGCTTGATCGCTCCAAATCTTCCGCCATTGAGGAAGTCGATCGAGCCAAAGCGTCAAGTTTTCAACTCGAATTAAGCAAACATCACTGGTCGCGATCGCACCGTACTCGATCGCCGTTTCACAGAACATTTTATCTTGACCAAAACCCTCTCCAGCTTCAAGCACGCCGACTGAAACATCTTGCTGTTGTCGATCGCAACTCACCAATCGAACGCGACCAGATTGAATCAAATAAAACGCATCAGTTGGGATTTTTTCACCAAATTCTAGACTAAGAATTGTCGTTAAATCACTCAGTTCTCGTGCCAACGCTAAATCAATTTGCAAAAGCTGAATTAACGCTTCTGAATGCTCTCGAAATCGAGACGGAGTTAGAGACGAACCTGCGCTGATTCGATCGTGCATAACACATTTCCTCAAAGCGATAGCGTCGTTCTCCTTACAGAAAACGATGAAATTGAACCAATAACCTACTCCAGATTGCATTTCGGTCTAGATGATTTCAGCACATACAAACGTGACCACAGTGTGCTGCAATCAACCACTTTTAGCCAAAATTTTGTTTTAGAACACGCGGTTTGATCAACAACTTGTAAATCCTAGAACGTGGTCGAGTCTCATAGAAACGAACCTCACAGTAGACGACAAGGAAGACTTGATCAAAGGAGCGTAAAAAATGGAAAAACTTCCGGATATCCTAACGAACTTGTTGATATCACAGTCTTAATTCAGCGATAGCTAATCCCGAAGAAGTCTGGACGTAGACATCAGAATTACCTAATAGAAAAAAATAGGAAACGATGACAGAATCCGCCTGAGTTCTCCACAACTCTAGGAAAAGAATTACATACTGTCAAGTCAAATACAGAAAATTATTTTTGCATTTTTACATCCATTAATAATTCCGCTTTATTGGCTGATGATATCCCTCAAGATAGAGTGCAAATCTCTTATAGTATGCGGCTTTCAGCGCTCACACTTTTGGGTGAAATATGTAATAGATATCACTCTAATTATTCATATATTGAATTGTTTACGATTCATGTCTAAAAGGACACCTATTCTAGTTTTACGACTCATAAGTGTCGCAATCATTACTAACAATTAAAGTGCGTTTTAACGAACAAGATTTACTTTAATTCTGTGACTAATCGCTTCACTCTAGAAATGTATTAGTAGATTATCAATACTGATGCGATCACGTTTCCGTGTGACCGCATCGCACCGGAACCCCACGCAAGCCCGTCTGAATGATTTATGCTAGAGAACGTTGCTTGTTTTCCCGGTTATGTTGATTCTTCCTCCCGATCTGCAATCTCGCCTCGCTGCTCCTCTAAAAATCGGACATTTCGAGGTGAAAAGTCGCGTCTTGCAATCTCCACTATCGGGAGTGACCGATCTCGTGTTCCGACGATTAGTTCGTCGTCATGCACCCGATTCGATGATGTACACCGAAATGGTGAATGCAACCGGATTACACTACGTCAAACAGATCCCGATCCTCATGGAAGTCGATCCAAATGAACGTCCGATCAGCATTCAACTGTTCGATTGTCGTCCTGATTTTCTCGCTGAAGCGGCTCAAAAAGCAGTCGGTGAAGGTGCAGACACGGTTGATATCAACATGGGCTGCCCGGTGAACAAAATCACCAAGAATGGGGGCGGTTCTTCATTGTTGCGACAGCCAGAATTAGCAGAAGAAATTGTGCGATCGGTAGTCAATGCCGTAAATGTTCCGGTCACAGTCAAAACTCGAATCGGCTGGACAGACAAAGAAATCAACATTCTAGATTTTGCAAAACGGATGGAAGACGCGGGCGCGAAAATGATCACCGTTCACGGACGCACCCGCGCTCAAGGCTATAACGGTTCTGCAAAGTGGGAATGGATCGCTAAAGTCAAAGAAATTCTCACAATTCCGGTGATAGCGAACGGCGATATCTTCTCCGTCGAATCGGCTGTGAAATGCTTAGAATTCACCAAAGCAGACGGGGTGATGTGTTCGCGTGGAACTTTGGGCTATCCATTCCTAGTAGGCGAGATTGATCACTTCCTCAAGACCGGAGAAGAAAAAGTGAAACCAACCCCGATCGAGCGATTAGAATGCGCTCGTGATCATCTGCAAATGCTGTGGGAATACAAAGGCGATCGCGGAGTGCGTCAAGCTCGCAAACACATGACCTGGTACTCGAAAGGATTTGCAGGCGCGGCAGAACTGCGCGGACAATTGAGCCTGATCGAAAATGTGAATCAAGGTTTGGAACTGCTGGATAAACATATCGATCGATTGTCTCAAATTGGTTGGCAAGAAGAACCAGAAGCAGAACTATTACAGGTTTGAGATTTGTCGAACAAACCATAAAGCGGCAGTACCATTCGTCTCATAAGCGAGGCGTGAAAGCGTTTGTTCAATTAATGCGATCGACAATCCTTGTAATGCGATCGAGCTTGCACATTGTTGATATCTTCCATCTGCCTGAAGCCCAAACGCAATGACTCTCATTCCTGAAACATCGATCACCCAGTACTCCGGAATCTCTAAAGCTGCGTAGATTTGCTTTTTCTCATCGAGGTTGGTTGCTAACGTTGTATCTCCGACCTCGCAAACCAGGTTCGGAACTCGCCACTGTCGTAAATTAATCCGTCGCGGTTCACCTTCTTGCTAACGTGGAGAATCACTTCCAACATACAAAACTTGGTCAGGAGCGGCAGCCCGTTGATTCGGCTTCTCAAGAATACAGCCACCTAGACAATCAAAAGTGTGTTCAGGATGTTGGCTAAACCAGAATGCAATCAGCATCGTGATCAGTTCTCTAACTCTGGCGTGATCGATTCCTTCCCATTCCATGTCAACAAATAGGTATCCTTGGTCAAAATAGATTTTGAAATGGTCAGGTTGCTCGATTTCTGCGGTCTTACAACCAGCAAGATAATCGTCCCAAGTTGCAGTTTGCCAAATGGGAACCTCGTTCGACGATCGACGAATGATCAGTTGAGCGATCGTGGACATAGCAAGATACCAGAACTTAAGATAATTCTACTTGTGATTGTGGCAGAGTAACCATAACTGTCGTCCCTTGATTGATTTGGCTTTCGATCTGAATCTGTCCATGATGATTTTCGGTGATTGCTTGTGCGATCGCTAATCCTAATCCCGATCCTCCCGTTGCCTTGGTTCTCGCTGGATCAACTCGGTAAAATCGATCGAATAAATTCGCGATCGCATCTTCAGGAATTCCAATCCCGGTATCAATCACTTTTGTAAGTAGTCCCGATTTTGATTGTGAGAGTTCGACTGTGATTTCTCGATTCTCTGGTGTGTATTTGATCGCATTGCTAACTAAATTTGTGAACAATCTCGATAGTTGATCGCGATCGCCTTGTAGCCAATATTCTAAAGCGCGATCGACTTTGAATGAGAGCGAAATTTCTTTTTCGGCTGCGATCATGCCTTGTTCTTCTAGCACTTCGTCTAATAGTTCATCTAGCTCGATCGCGCTCCGCTGCGGTTGCACAATGCCGCTATCCTGGCGTGCCAGAAACAACAAATCATCAACTAACTTTCCGAGCCGTCGAGTTAAACGCTCAATCACTTGTAAATGTTGTTGCTGCATTTGTGGATCTGGATTTGGATCAGCAAGCGCAACTTGAACATTGGTTTGAATAATTGCGATCGGGTTTCTCAATTCATGAGAAGCATCCGCTGTAAATTGCTTTAAGCGTTGATACGATTCCCGAATCGGCTGCATCGCAAGCCCTGAGAGAAACCAGCCAATACTTGCCACAATCCCGATCATCGTTGCTGTTCCGATACTCAAATCCAGAACTAATTGACGAACTGGCTTTGTCACTTCAAACCAAGGATGACTGATCCGCAAATACCCTAAAACCCTTCGCCCGATTTGAACTCGCTCGGTCACTTGCCTGAGAAACTGAGTGTCGGAGACGTGAACCGTTTCGCCATCTTGATTGAGATGCAGCGGGACAGAAAGCGGTTCAGCAAACGTTGACCAAAGCTGATTGCCGTTTGGATCAAACCATTCGATATCAATGTGATCATCTTCGAGCGAGATAGAATTATCGCGGAAACTCGCTTCGACATTGACACTGACTTGATCCCCGACGGCTTGAATCACGAGCGATCGCTGAACCACTTCCGCCACGTGATTCAATGTATCGTCAATCCGTTCGATCAGCGTCGATCGTACATAAAAATAGAATCCACTCGCAAACACCAGTAACAATACTGCGGTCACGGTTGTATACCAAAGTGCTAATCGTCTTCGCGTCGTTTGAAACATAGGGTACTATCGTCTTGCTGCGTCTTTAAATCTATGACTCACCCATTCCAGAGCTTCCTAGAAGAACTATATCTGAAATATCGCGATCTCAAGGATGGTACAGTTGCGAGTTACATTCCAGAACTTGCAAAAGCTGATTCAAATTGGTTCAGTATCAGTGTTGTAACCGTCGATGGAAAAGTGTTTGAAGTTGGAGATTTGTCGCAACTGTTCACGATTCAATCGATCTCAAAAGTGTTCGCTTATGGAATGGCATTAGAAGATCGCGGACGAGACACGTTACTGCAAAAGGTTGGAGTAGAACCGACGGGTGATCCGTTTAATTCGATTATTCGACTCGATGAAAACTCGAAGCGACCTGATAACCCGATGGTGAACGCAGGCGCGATCGCAACGACAAGCCTCATCAAGGGTCAAAACGCGACTGAGCGAATCAATCGATTGCTAGAAATGTTTCGGAACTATACAGGTCGCGATGTCTTTGTTGATGTTCCTGTCTTCATGTCTGAGCGCACAACCGGACATCGAAACCGTGCAATGGCACATTTGATGTATCACTTCGGCATGATCGATGAAAAGATCGATGAAGCATTGGATCTTTATTTTCAGCAGTGTTCGATTTTAGTGAATTGTCATGATCTTGCAGTGATGGCAGCAACGTTAGCAAACAAAGGAATTAATCCAATCACTGGCGATCGTGCAGTGAGTGTTGAGTACATTCGCGATATTTTATCTGTGATGTATACCTGTGGAATGTATAACTATGCAGGTCGCTGGTCTTATGATGTGGGAATCCCTGCAAAAAGTGGTGTTTCTGGTGGTCTACTTGCCGTTGTGCCTAATCAAGTTGGCATCGCAATTTTCTCTCCACTACTAGATACTCACGGGAACAGTGTGCGCGGCATCAGAGTGTGCGAAGAACTCTCGCGCCATTTTCAACTGCACATTTTCGACTTGCCAATGGGCTGCACACAATTTCTCCAAAAGCTATCAAGCAAAGATTCGTCAACATCCGTATGAGCAACTCTGAATCGAGTGTAGGGTTGAAGATAGGAACTCAAGGGACGAACAATGGCAACGCAACGACAGCGAAAAACCCCCGCACCGAACGGTAAAGCTTTAACGACCTCAGATGCTTCTGAACATACCGATTTGATGACGCATCTTGATGATCTGAAACATGAATTAGAACGATCGCAACAAAACGAAAAACAGCTTCAACAGACGATCGAACATTTACAAACTCAAATCGAGCAGCACAGTTCGATTGTGCAAACGCTCGAAACGCATCTCGAACAATCGAACCAAGTTCACACCGAGTTAAAAGAAGCTCAGAACGCAGCGCTAAAATTGGCTGAGGAAAATAAGAAGCTGATTGCAGAAAAACTGCAACATGCGGAGGAAGTCACGAAACTGCGATCGCAGCTTGAACAAGCGGAACAATCCGATAAAATCGCTCATGTTCAGTCTCAACTCGAACGCGTTCAGCAAGACGCGCTCAAACTAGCTGAAGCGAATCAGAAATTGATTGAAGAAAAGAAACAACTTCACACTGAACTGAGCGAAGCACAATGCACAGCGCTACATCTTGCGGAGTCGAACCAGAAGCTAGTCGAAGAAAATCAAACGCTCAAAGAAAAGCAACCTGTCGCGAAGTTAGCTCCTAAATCTGCTCCTAAAGCTCCACCGCATAATGCAGATTTGAGAAGCCATCAGGACATTATTAAGAAGCGTCAGGCTGCCGCGCTTGCCCACCCCGTCTTTCCAAACAGTCCTACTGATGCGAATCAAGACGCAAGCTGGTTTGATTAAGAACGTATTTTAACGTCCCTCTGCTCCGATTCCATCTCGCCCTGAAATAGAATTTCGGGCTAATCGGCGCAAGTTCATTGAAATGAACTAAGAGTATCAAAATAGGTTCAGAGTCTACTTCAGTAGACTTTCGTCGATTAGCCCGAAATTCATTTCAGGGCGGGATTGAACGAAGTGAGCCGCCTTTAAAGCACACCCTAGTTGAATCGATCGCGATCGTGCTTTTCATCAAAGTCAATCTCAGGTCCGACGGGTACAATTCGCGTCGGATTAATCTGAGTTTGGCTCATGTAATAGTGCCGCTTAATGTGGTCGAGATTGCAGGTCGGCTTAATCTGCGGATGTTGATACAACTCCTTGAGATAGTTCCACAGGTTCGGATAATCAACCATTCGCCGCACATTACATTTGAAGTGGCTGTAGTAAACCGAATCAAATCGAAGCAGTGTCGTAAACATACAAATATCCGCCTCTGTGAGTTGATTTCCACAAAGATAACGCTGTTGACCGAGCACCGTTTCCCAATAGTCTAAGTTTTCAAAAAGTTCAGTCACCGCTTCTTCATAGGCTTCTTGAGAAGTGGCAAAACCCGATCGATAAACGCCATTATTCACGGGCATATAAATTTTATCGATCGTGTCATCAATTCGCTGTTTTAGTGCTTCTGGATACAAATCAATATCCAGCGTCGCAAGGTCGTTAAATTCGGTGTCAAACATCCGAATAATTTCACGCGATTCATTATTTACAATCGTCTTCTTTTCCGTGTCCCAAAGCACCGGAACTGTGATTCGTCCTGTGTATTTAGAATCCGCCTTAAGATAGATTTCTTGCAAATATTCCGCATGATTTGCAGAATCAGGAATTGCTCCCGGAGCATCCGAGAAAAACCAACCTTTATCGCTTAAAACAGCATCGACGATCGACAAACCAACCGCATCTTCTAAACCTTTGAGCGATCGCAAAATCAGCGTTCGATGTGCCCACGGACAAGCCAGCGACACATAGAGATGATATCTACCGGATGCCGCTTGAAATCCACTGGAGCCATCTGCTGTAATGCGATCGCGAAACTTGGTGGGGGTGCGATTGAACTTCCCGCTGTCATCGCGCTCATTCCAATCCGTTGTCCATTTCCCGTCCACCATCATTCCCAATGCCATACCAATATCCCAATGTCGTCACTCATCAGGTTAGTACAATCTCTTTTTCTGGAACTCTTTCTTTGGGTGTTAACGTAGCGTGATAAACAAGGTCTTCTAAATTCGGCATTTCTTGCCAACAATGTGTGCAAAACCAATACAATTTGCCGTGACGAACGTGACGCAGTAATCTCTCTGAACAGCAAGGACATTCAGGCATGAGCTTTAACCATGATTTAAATAGAGACAATTCTGTGTTTGGTCGCCACACTCGACCGTAACTTAAAGATAAAGGATGAAACTCATTCTTGCTATCGGAAAGTTACCCGTTGTTTGGGTGGAGTTCCCTATCAAAATCTTTAACTTTAATAATGATTTCTATGTTTGAGAAATTTGTTTTGTATCCGACTAAACAAATCGATTGTTGTCAAAAGAAATCGAAATAGATTGAACTCATTATCGGCGTTCAAATTTGATATTTAGTGCTAGGAAATATGACAAATTTCGCGATCGATCTTCACAACTGGGGCGGATTAATTCTTCGATTAGGTTCGGCTTTACTGGCTGGCGGCGCGATCGGGTTAGAACGTCAACAGCAACGCAAATCTGCTGGACTGAGAACTCATATGTTAGTTAGTCTCGGAGCGGCTCTATTTGTCTTAGTTCCGATCGAGGTGAGTGGCTCGGTCGATAGTGTCAGCCGTACGATTCAGGGAGTCGCGACAGGAGTTGGATTTTTAGGAGCTGGGGAAATTCTGCATCGATCGCGCCCCAATCGCAACAGCCAAGAAGTGAAGGGATTGACTTCTGCTGCATCGATTTGGGTTACAGCCGCGTTAGGCATTACCGCTGGAGCCGGACTCTGGGAATTGACCGTTTTGGGAACTTTATTAACGTTGCTGACTCTGGTGGGAGTGAAGCGACTGGAGCGGACTTCGTGGATTTCCAGAAGGGAAGACTCTGAAGAATAAAGATTCAGCGATTTTGCCGAATCGATCGTTGTCTCTATAGCGATCGCGAGTAAACTAGTTATAACTAAGTAGTTTGTCTTTAGGAATTTCGATCTTTATTTTTTCTGCCTCAGATTGCTTCATTTAGAAAAGCGCCTTTAGCGACCCGCCCTTTGTTGTCCTGCTGATGTAACGTTGTCTGATGAATGCTGATACCTTTGATCGCGATTCCAATGCTTGCCCGGTTTGTCATCGTACCGGGGGATTGCCCTCTGTCAAATCGGTCGGCGGCTTGTTAACGTGTCCCCATTGTCGATCGCGCTTAGTGGTCAGCCTCAGCGGTCATTATGTCCGTGACCCGTTCCGCACGAAAAAGTTATCGAGTCAGCAGCTCAGAAAGCAGAGTCGCCCGATCGCTCGAATTTTCAGAGATTCTGGGCTTGCAAAACATTCTCCACTTTTAGCGATCGTTGGGAGTCTGTTGGTCGTCAGTTTTTCAATGGCAGTTTTGAGTCAGGTCGAAAGGCTTCCGGAGTGGACGGAGCAAATTATTTTCAAAGACGCGGAAACGAAGAATTAGAGTGCTTTAAAGTCGTCGCTCTGCGTTATTGACGCGCCCCGAATTCCATTTCGGAGCGAGTCTGCAACGAAGCGAAAAACTTTTCATCGGGATTTAGCACTCGTGCCTCAAATCTTTATTTAAGATACTCATTGCATCCATTGCTTGCTGCACAGACACAAACTCGATCGATTCAATCCTTTACACTTTTTCATTAAGAAATATTACAGAAAACAGAGTAGACACTCAGCTTTCTGTAACCGAATGCAACAAAAAACAGCGGGTTTCTTATCAATTTGTGTCAGATACCTCCCGAAATGCGCTTTATGTATACGTTTTCTGGTAAAAACACAAATGTAGATTAAATACATTTCGCGATCGTGAAGCCAAGAACATCGCTTTACAAAGCGTTACATTCTTCCGCTTAGTTCGCTGGTTGTTTTAAGAAGAGAACACGCAATAAAGGAGTCTGAGCGAATGTTCACTCACGTCAAGCCCACCGTTCGACACATTGTGCCTGAAAACTTGGCAGGACGGTCTTTATTAAAGGTGGTCTATGTCGTGTTGGAGCCACAATATCAAAGTGCGCTCTCCGCCGCCGTACGATCGATTAACGCCAACCATCCCAATGTGGCAGTCGAAATTAGTGGGTATCTGATTGAAGAACTCCGCAACCCGGAGAACTACGAAGCCTTCCAGAAAGATGTGTCTGAAGCAAACATCTTTATTGCTTCTTTGATCTTTCTCGAAGACTTGGCAGAAAAAGTAGTTGCCGCTGTTGAACCGCACCGCGATCGCTTAGATGCTGCGGTTGTGTTCCCATCGATGCCGCAAGTGATGCGACTCAATAAGCTGGGTAGCTTCTCGATGGCGCAGTTGGGACAGTCAAAAAGCGCGATCGCGCAGTTCATGAAGAAGCGCAAGGAAAACTCCGGTGCTGGCTTCCAAGACGCGATGCTGAAACTGCTGAACACACTGCCGAAAGTCCTGAAATATCTACCAATGGACAAAGCGCAGGATGCCCGGAACTTTATGCTGAGCTTCCAGTACTGGCTGGGCGGCAATGCTGAAAACCTGGAAAATTTCCTGCTCATGTTGGCGGATAAATACGTCTTCAAAGGCGACATTACTGGCGCAGTTCAAGAGCCGCAAGTTTATCCAGATCTCGGAATCTGGCATCCGATGGCTCCGACCATGTTCGAGGATCTCAAGGAGTATCTGAACTGGTTTAACTCGCGCAAGGACATTCCAGAAGATATGCGCGATCCGCTGGTTCCAACGGTCGGAATTGTGCTGCAAAGAACGCACTTAGTCACAGGCGATGATGCTCACTACGTTGCAATGGTGCAGGAAATCGAAGCAATGGGAGCGCGGGTCATCCCGGTGTTCGCAGGTGGTTTAGATTTCTCGAAGCCCGTCGATGCGTTCTTCTATGACCCGATCGCAACTTCAACCCCGATCGTGGATGTGGTTGTTTCGCTCACTGGATTTGCGCTCGTGGGCGGTCCGGCACGTCAAGATCACCCGAAAGCGATCGAGTCGCTTCGCCGTTTGAATCGCCCGTATATGGTGGCACTGCCGCTGGTGTTCCAAACGACCGAAGAATGGCAAGATAGCGAACTCGGTTTGCACCCGATTCAAGTCGCGTTACAGATTGCATTGCCGGAATTAGATGGTGCGATCGAGCCGATTATTGTTTCCGGTCGCGATGGTGCAACTGGAAAAGCGATCGCACTTCAAGATCGGGTTGAAGCGATCGCTCAACGTGCTCTGAAGTGGGCAAATCTCCGCCGCAAGCCAAAACTTCACAAACGAGTAGCAATCACCGTTTTCAGCTTCCCACCGGATAAAGGAAACGTGGGAACGGCAGCTTATCTCGATGTGTTCGGCTCCATCTACAAAGCAATGGAAGCTCTGAAGCAAAACGGCTACGATGTACAGGATTTACCTGAATCGGCTGAAGCGTTGATGCTGGAAGTGCTGCATGATGCTCGCGCTCAGTACAACAGCCCGGAATTGAACATTGCTTACAAAATGTCGGTTCCAGAATATGAAGAACTGACTCCGTATCATGAACGCTTGATTCCCTCTTGGGGTCCGGCTCCGGGACATTTGAACACCGATGGACAAAATCTATTGGTGTACGGAAAAACGTTCGGGAATGTGTTTATCGGGGTTCAGCCAACCTTCGGATATGAAGGCGATCCGATGCGGTTGTTGTTCTCTCGATCGGCAAGTCCCCACCACGGTTTCGCAGCGTACTACACCTATCTAGAAAAAATCTGGAAAACCGATGCTGTACTGCACTTCGGAACACACGGATCGCTAGAATTCATGCCCGGTAAACAGATCGGAATGTCCGAAGAATGCTATCCCGATAGCTTGATCGGTACAATTCCAAACCTGTATTACTACGCAGCGAACAACCCATCGGAAGCAACGATCGCAAAACGCCGCTCTTACGCTGAAACGATCAGTTACCTCACTCCTCCCGCTGAAAATGCTGGACTGTACAAAGGTCTAAAAGAACTGAGCGAATTAGTTGGCTCGTATCAAACGCTGAAAGATTCCGGTCGCGGTGTTCAAATCGTTGACACGATCATGGATAAAGCGCGGATTTGCAACCTTGACAAAGATATTGCTTTCCCAGACAACGCAAGCCAACTGACGCAAGAAGAACGAGACACGATCGTTGGAAAGGTCTACATCAAACTGATGGAGATCGAATCGCGATTGTTACCGTGTGGACTGCACGTCATTGGTAAGCCACCCTCCGCCGATGAAGCGATCGCAACTCTGGTGAACATTGCCAGCCTCGATCGACCTGAAGAAGAAATGCTGAGCTTGCCTCGGATTATTGCAAATGGTTTGAACCGTGACATTGATGAAATTTTCCAACAGAGCGATCGAGGAATTCTCGACGATGTGCAACTGTTAAACGACATCAATCAAGCCACTCGTGCAGCAGTAACCGCAATGGTGAAAGCACAAATCGATCAAGATGGTCGCGTTTCTAGAACTTCGATGTTAAGCAATCTGTTTAACTTCGGAGGTAAGAAGGAGCCTTGGATCGAAGCACTTCAGGAAGCAGGTTATCCGAATGTCGATCAAGAAGCGATGAAACCGCTGATGGAGTTCTTACAGTTCTGCTTAAAGCAAGTTGTAGCGGATAACGAACTCGGCGCACTGTTAACGGCATTAGAAGGCGAATACATTATTCCCGGTCCTGGTGGCGATCCGATTCGGAACCCGGATGTACTGCCGACAGGAAAGAACATTCACGCACTCGATCCACAATCAATTCCGACAGCTGCCGCTGTTAAATCTGCGAAAATCGTGGTCGATCGCTTAATCGCCCGTCAATGTGCAGAGAATGGTGGCGCGTATCCAGAAACGATCGCTTGCGTCCTCTGGGGAACCGACAACATCAAAACCTATGGTGAATCGCTGGCACAGATTCTCTGGATGGTCGGTGTTCGTCCAATGCCTGATTCGCTCGGACGGATTAACAAGCTCGAACTGATTGCGCTCGAAGAATTGGGCAGACCTCGAATCGATGTCGTGGTGAACTGTTCCGGTGTGTTCCGTGACTTGTTTATTAACCAAATGGCATTGCTCGATCGAGCGATCAAAATGGCAGCCGAAGCCGAAGAGCCGCTCGAAATGAACTTCGTCCGCAAACACGCAATGAAGCAAGCAGATGAACTCGGTATCAACCTGCGTCAAGCGGCAACCCGCGTCTTCTCGAATGCTTCCGGCTCGTACTCCTCGAACATCAACTTAGCGGTTGAGAATGGCACCTGGGAAAACGAAGAGGAACTGCAAAATATGTACCTCGCCCGTAAAGGGTTCGCCTTCTCATCAGACAATCCCGGCATGATGGAACAAAACGAACAGCTTTTCCGCGCCTCGCTGAAAACTGCTGATATGACCTTCCAAAACCTTGATTCGTCTGAAATCTCGTTGACTGATGTTTCTCACTACTACGATTCCGACCCGACCAAGATCGTGTCCCGCCTCCGCGACGATGGCAAAATGCCCGCGTCATACATGGCAGACACAACCACCGCAAACGCTCAGATCCGTACCCTGTCTGAAACCGTTCGCCTTGATGCCCGTACCAAGATGCTCAATCCCAAATGGTACGAAGGCATGTTGAGCCACGGATACGAAGGAGTCCGCGAACTGTCGAAGCGATTGGTCAACACGATGGGTTGGTCAGCTACCGCGAACGCAGTTGACAACTGGGTTTACGAAGACACGAACACCACCTTCTTCAAAGATGAGGAAATGTGTAAGCGTCTGTTGGATCTCAATCCGAACTCGTTTCGTAAGATGGTGACGACCCTGCTTGAAGCGAATGGTCGCGGCTATTGGGAAACGAGCGAGGAAAATCTCGATCGACTCCGCGAACTCTACCAAGAAGTCGAAGACCGCATCGAAGGTGTGGAATAGTTCCGAGGTTTAGATCGAGTTAACGAGAGGGCGTAATGCCCTCTTTTTTTATCGAGCGTTGTGCCTGCCAGGAAGTAGGAAATTACAGAATGGATAAGATGGCGAACTACCGCCAAATCATTCGGAAGATTCTAGAGGTGGTCTGTTGGTATTCAAAGTTAAGGAATTTGAGCATAGCTCGATCGTAGGTTATGCCTGTAGTAGCGATCGCGCTCTTTGCTGTCATGGACTCTAATGGAACTCAAAGATCGGGAAGTGAATGATTCTCGATCGAATCGGCATAACTCCTTTTCTCAGGGTGTTATCCGGTTTAGAATCGAGATAAATCCTAAAAGAAGGGGAATTATGCCGATTCTACGCGGCATAATTCCGATTGGGGACATATTCTGCTGGTTGAGAGATGTATTATCGGTAGAAATAATAGTTATACGGCTTGATTTATCAGTCTTGGCAGAGGTTCAAAAGATGTCTGTAGATGTTCCGGATTAAGTTTAGTTTTTACGTATAGGAGTGCGATACGGTTGATGAGAAGGGTTATACTGCCTTAACGATTAAGATCAATTGATGTCCAGCATGAGGAAAGCTGACCGTCTTTTTCAACTGGTGAATCTTATCAGATCCCACCAACCCATTACAGCAGAACAACTCGCTGAACGAGTTGGTGTTTCTGCGCGTACAATTTACCGATATATCGACGATCTTTCAGTGAGTGGTATTCCAGTCTACGGTGAGCCTGGTGTCGGTTATGCTCTGGATGAAGATTTTGAGTTACCGCCGCTCACTTTAACTCATGATGAAATTGCCGCTCTGATGTTGGGTGTTGAAATGCTGTCGCGATCGACTGGGACTGATTTGGAGGCAGCAGCAAAAACGCTTCTCAGCAAAATTGGAGCAGTGTTGCCACCACACAGTTTTGATCCAACTCGCGCATCTATTCGAGCATTAGGTAATCTTTTGAATGACCAAAGCTTAAGGTATTGGAACGATCTTTATCGAGCCATTCAACAGCAGAAAGCCGTCAGAATCGAGTACATGAGCCTGAATGAGCAACTGTCTCAGAGAATCATCTTCCCGTTGGGACTATTCTGCTGGGGCAGTAAATGGACGGTTGGAACATGGTGTACGCTCAGAAAAACCTATAGAGATTTCCGCATTGATCGCATTCAAGATCTTGATTTCGCTTTAGATTTTGAATTTTCAAGTCAAGCAATTAATCTTGATACATATACAGAATTTCAACTTGAGAGAATAAAATTATCTGGATTCCAGCCACTGACATAACGCTGTCAGGAGCAGAGTTCTATGTTGGAAAGCATCCAATAACTTGTGATGGAGTCGATTTTGCCATGTTTGAGATGTTTCCTAACTTTTGGACTCCTGTGTTGCCTGTTGCTGAAATTGGGACAGTTCCCATTGCAGTTGAATTAGCGGGCGAATCACTCGTTCTATTTCGGAGTTCGTCTGGTCAGTTTGCAGCGTTTCTGGATCGCTGTCCTCATCGCGGTGCGCCGCTTTCACACGGACAAGTAACAGCCGACGGTTGCCTTGAATGTCCCTATCATGGCTGGAAGTTTGCCTCGAATGGCGATTGCGTTCAGGTTCCCTTCAACTCACTCAACCCAAATCACCTTTCCAAACTGTCGATCGTGAGCTTTCCGGTCAGAGTGATAGCAGGCATGCTCTGGATTTTTACAGGAACCGAAGATGTGCCAGAACCAGAGTTGCCGTCGAGCTTATTAGAGTCCGAGGATCGCTATGTAATTCACCATGAGATCTGGAATGCTCATTGGACACAGGCAGTTGATATTTCGCTGGATTATCTGCATCTTCCTTTTGTTCATCGAAATTCATTTGGTGGCGAGCTAAATGACGCAGCACACAAAGATGCGATCGCCCAAATCAGTGTTGCTTCAACAGCAGATGGGATGACGGTTACTAATCGGCTCAATACCTTATCCTCTGGAACTGAAATTGACTGGCATCAGCCGAATAATATCGTTTTAAACCTAGACGGAATGCCTCTTCTTCCCCATTTCTTTGCCATTCCGATTAACACTCAGCAAATGCGATTTATGCAGGTTCTTCTACCCAACCCTGGGATCGATCGGAGTAACTTCGATTTTGCTGAGTTTTTTGCAGCATCCGACGACGATCGGACTATGGTTGAGTCACAAATCGGTGAAGTTCCCAATGTAAACGAAGGATATAATGTGCCTACTGATGAACCCTCACTGAGATTTCGTCGTTGGTACTACCGCGCAGTGAAAAATGAGAGAACAGAAGCTACTCAAGACACGAGTGCTGGTAGATGATATTCAGCGGCGACAGCCGTATGACAATCCGCTTGGAGCGGACGTTCAGAGTCTTTTCATCTAGCGTTTAAGTTCTCTCATCGTCGCTCAACCGGAACGTTATACGGCTTAAATTTTTAGTGAGGACATACGGAGAAGTTACCTGTCAGATTCAAAATCAACCATTGTTTTGGCGATCTCGATTGCGAAGTCAGACAAGATTGTTAGCATCTGGAAACAAGAGAAATAGACAAGGTAATTTTGATGAGCCAGGATTTTTCATTCACTCCTTTTCCAGACCTTGAGACAAAACGGCTTTGGCTTCGACAGGCGACCCAGGAGGATACTGAGGCTGTGTTTGCTGTGTTTTCCGATCCTAAGGTAACTCGATTCCATGACCTTGATACATTCACCCATCTTGATGAAGCAATTGGGGTAATTGAGCGATGGGTGAGGAGTTTTGAAAATGGGCGCAGGATACGTTGGGGGATTGCTCGTAAACAAGACAACTATCTAATTGGCTCCTGTGGATTCAGATGGGATGAAGAAGTAAATGCTGCTGTGGTCGGTTACGAGCTTGCCAGCGAGTTTTGGAGACAAGGCATCATGAGTGAGGCTTTACATGCCATTCTGCAATATGGGTTTGGACGCAGAGGAATGCAATTTGTTATTGCAGAAATCATGCTAGAAAATGTCGCTTCTAGAAGTCTGTTGGAAAAGTTAGGCTTTCAGAGCCGGGGAGTACTGAAGGAGCGTGGTTTTTGGAAAGGAGAGCATCACGATTTGGAACAGTTTAAGTTGACGAGAAGCGAATTCACAGCCGTATAACAATCGTGTTGCAGCGGAACTATCAGCTTTTTCGTTGAGTTCGAGAGGTTATCTAAGTCCGCTGAACACGACCGTTAGTTCACTAAGTATCTTGGTAGCTCTCTCGTCCTCTCGCTTAAGTTCCTCTTCTGTTCTCCTCTCTGGAGCATACTTAGTGTTCTGTATTCTTTTCATTTCCTCCTCTATCTCCTCTCGCTCTTTCGGCGTTTTCCTTGCCATCTCTCTTGCAGACGCTTCCTCTCGGTCTTGCTGATCTTTCCTGCTTATCTCTCTTTCCATATCTTCTAATTGCTTCTGCACCTTGTCAGGCAATTTAACTTCATTCTTGCTTAAATCGTTGTCTGAGTTTTGTGTCATTAGTTTCGCTTCACCAGTCATAGTGCGGTTTGCAGTTGAAAGAGCTAGAGAGCAATCCAACCGTATCCAAAGCAATCGCCATGGGTAAAACTAGATTAACTGATCTCAGAATTCGTTCAGGAAATTCTGGTTCAATATCAGCAGTGGGCAGCAGGCGTTCAGCAATGCGTGTCTTTTGACGAGGAACGCGATCGTTACTTCTGGTTTCATGTGGGTTGGGATGGCAAGCGTCGGGATTTTGAAAAAAAGCGATCGCACAACATGATCGCTTTCTCTCAATTATTTCCCAGTCTCGATCGTCACTTCTGCCGACATTCCAGGTGTGATCGCTTGCTCGAATCCTCGAACACTTTCACGATCGAACACGACCCGAACCGGAATCCGCTGCACGACCTTGGTAAAGTTTCCGGTCGCATTATCTGGCGGCAATAACGCAAACTGAGCACCCGAAGCCGGAGAAATACTCTCAACTCGTCCAGTAAAAGTGTGATGCGGGAACGAATCGAGCTTAATCTCAGCCTTCTCACCTGGGCGCATATTCTCTAACTGCGTCTCTTTGAAATTCGCAGTCACCCAATACTGATCATCCACGATCGCTACCAACGGAGTTCCAGGCTGCACCTGCTGACCGACTTGCACATTCTTCCGTCCGATGCGTCCACTCACCGGAGCCGCGATCGAGGTGTAAGCTAACTGCTGAGCCGCATTCTTAAGAGCAGCCTGAGCTTGATTAATCGCAGCTTGAGCCGTTTGATAATCGGCGCGGCTGACTTCGGTTTGAACACCTTTTGCTTGTGCTTGTTCAATCCCACCTTGAGACGTATTTAATCCCGATTCTGCATTCGCCACTGCTTGTTGAGCCTGAGCTACTTTTGCCTGAGCTTGACGAACTCCCTGAGAAGCGGCATCTCTTTGTGCGCGTGCCACTTCATACGCTTGACGAGCACTATCGAGATCGCGCTGAGACACTGCACCTGAATTGAACAGCGATCGATAGCGATTGAAGTCTGCTTGAGTTTTTTGTAAGGTCGCATTGGCTTGATCGAGCGCAGCTTGGGCAGCGGGAACTCCAGCTTGAGCTTCGGACACTTGAGCTTGAGCCGATGCGATCGCAGCTTGTGCCTGTCCAATTCCACCTTGTGCCTGACTATTCGCGGCTTCAGCATTCTTAGCAGACAACGCAATATTCACTTGAGCCGATGCTGCTTTACGTTGTGCTGCTTCTAAATCGGCTTGAGCTTGAGAGAGTTTAAGCTGATAATCGCGCTGATCTAATTGAATCAAAGGCTGTCCAGATTTTACTTCTTGGTTATCTTCGACATACACCTGATCGACGGTTCCTGAAATGCGTGAGCCGACCGGGTGAATATTGCCAGTGACGGTCGCGTTATCGGTTGATTGATGGGTCGAAGCGAATTGCCAGTAGTTGTAGCCGAATGCGCTTGCTGCGATCGCACCCCCGACTCCTAAGCCTGCCAGCGCTATCTTCAACCCTTTGCGATTCTTTGGAGCTTTGGGAGTCTCGATCGCGGGCTGAGCTTGAACGGGTGCAGATTGGGGTTGGGCAACGGAAGCTTGTCGGGTTTCGATCACCTCCGTAACTTCAGGTTGACGACCATTTAATGAAGCGGCTTTCATGGCAAATCTCTCAGTGAATCGATGGAACAGGTCGAATAACGCAAATAAATATTTAGTACGCTAACTTTTTTAACTACACTCATCATACTGAATATTTGTTTAGCGCACGTACTATTTTAGGCAGAGAAAGCCGAATTTTTCAGGCGGTTGTTCTCACTCATTTGAGTTAAATCAGCACCAAGACTCAACAGAGAGTGGAAACTTTGGTAAAGTTCCTATAGCTTTTGAGATATCTGTCGCATGGACGAGCCTTTTAATCCGAATCGTCCTGAACTCATTTCACGCCTCCGCGCTTTTCAAACACAAGTTCAGGACTTTCAGCAGACGATCGATGAATTTCCCCAACCGATCCAATCTTCGATCGGGCGATCGCTCTCTACGATTCTGATGCAACTCGAAGCAGTACTCAATCCCCAAGCCGCCCCACTTTTTATTGCCACTCATGCAACCGAGGATCATTGGTCAGCCCTGAGTCATTGTTTACCGTTTGGTATTTTTAGCTGTGATGTTCAGGGACGATGTATTTACACGAATCCGCGCTGTGAAGAAATTCTCGGACATCCACTCGAAGAAAGTTTAGGCGATCGCTGGATGAGTTATGTGCATCCGGACGATCGCGATCGAGTCATTCCTGCTTGGATCGAGGATGCCAAAGCCGGACGACCTCACACCGATCAATTTCGGATCATTACTTCTAAAGAAGAAATTCGCTGGCTTTATACCCGAACAGCTCCGATGTTTTCAGCAGAAGGAAAACTGATTGGACATACAGGAACGATCGAAGATATTACTAGTCAAAAACTAGCAGAAGAGCAAATTAAATCTTCTTTGCTAGAGAAAGAAGCGTTGCTCAAAGAGATTCATCATCGGGTCAAAAATAACCTGCAAATTATTTCGAGCTTGATTTATTTGCAGGCGCAACGAATTGATGATCCGAAAGTGCGACAAATCTTTGAAGATAGCCAAAGTCGAATTAGTTCAATGGCATTGGTTCATGACAGCTTGTATCGCTCTCAAGACTTTGCGCGAGTCAACTTATCCGAATACGTACAAACTCTGACATCGAGCTTATTTCATACCTATCGAATTCAGTCTGATACGGTTCATTTATCGGTTCGCGTTGATCCCGGTGTCATCGTGAGTCTCGAAAAAGCCATTCCTTGCGGTCTGATTCTAAACGAACTGATGACGAATGCTTTGAAACATGGATTTATGGACGAAGAAACTGGCGAAGTAACCGTCACCCTGATTAATCAAATCTCGCAAGTTTGTTTGATCGTGGAGAACGATGGAAAAAACCTTCCTGAAAGTTTCGAGCTACAAAAAATTCGATCGATGGGATTGCGCCTCGTGAATGCCTTAGTCGATCAACTTAACGGCAAAGTTACTGTTGAGAAAGCCCAAAAAACTCGATTTAAAGTGAGTTTTGATTGCGCTTAAATCTTTGCTTAAAAAATCGCAACATCTCGTACAATGATGGGGGTTATTGAGCGATTGAGACGTTGAGAACAGCAAGAATTCTGATTGTCGAAGATGAAAGTGTCGTGGCTTGGCATGTGCAGGAAGCGTTGCACACGCTTGGACATCAGGTTGTCGCGATCGCGAATAGTGCCCGTCAAGCGATTCAAATTGCGACGAATCAGCGCCCGGATCTCGTTCTGATGGATATCTGTTTACAAGGGAAAAACGACGGCGTTTCTGCGGCAGAATATCTTTATTTGAAGTTAAACTTGCCTGTTGTCTATCTCACGGCTCATGCAGATGAATATACGCTTCGACGAGCTACTGAGACATCTCCCTTTGGGTATGTGGTAAAACCGTTTCAAGAAGCCGTCTTGCAGTCTGCAATTCAAGTCGCTTTGCGTCGTCACCAAATGGAAGTTGCGCTTAAAGACACGCAGCAGTGGTACGCCACAACATTAGTCAGTATCGGTGATGCAACGATCGCAACCGATGTCGATGGGTTTATTACGTTTATGAATCCGGCAGCCGAATTCTTCACAGGCTGGACGCAAGAAGAAGCTTTGGGAGAATTTGCCGGACGTGTGTTAGATCTGATTGATGAAGAAACAAGAGCCGCGATCGACAACCCGATTCTGGCGGCTTTGTGCCAGGGTGATACAATTACTCTGCCTGATCGTGCCGTTTTACGATCACGAGATGGGACGGAACGACCTGTAGGCGACAGTGCTTCCCCGATTCGCAACCGAGACGGAGAGATTATTGGTGGCGTTATGGTGTTTCAGGATATGAGCGATCGCCGCCAGCGCGAATCGAGTTTAGATGCCCAACGACAAATTCTAGAAACGACGCAATCGCTCCTTTGTGCCCAACTCAAGGAGCGCACCGAGCAGCTTCAGTTCGCGATCGGGATCGATCGTCTCCGTCAACGCGTCTTTGATCGCTGTGATGCGGATCGAACTGAGGTTCTCTCCTGGATGCTCGAAGAAATCGGTCATACTTTGAAACTCGATTACAGTTGGATTGCGCTACATGATCCGACTTCGACAGTTTCAACGATCGTGGCAGAATTCAATTCACCTGAAGCAGAACCTCGATCGCTGATTCGTCGCACGATCGAGCTTTCAAAGTTTTCACCGTTCTATCTACGCCTGTTTCAGCGTCAATGCTGGATTTGCCCAGAGGCAGACATTTTACCGCCGCTCTATGTCGCTCAGTCTCAGGTGATTATCTGCCCGATTCAAGGTGAGTCTGGTACGGTTGGCGAATTCGGATTGATTTTACCGAACTATCCGCGCTGGAGTGGCTTTCAGGCAGACGCGATCGCTCAATTGGTCAGCCAAGCACTCCGAGCCTATCAATCCGCTCAACAGATCCAAACGTTTCGAGCCGAAATCACAGAGCTACAGCATCTCAAAGCGCTGCAAAAAGATTTTATCGAAGCGCTCTCACACGAATTGCGAACGCCTTTAACAAATATGCGAATGGCGATCGAGCTAATGCAGAAAATCGCGCTTTCTCTTGATGATCCTGAAGCTCCAAATCCTCAAGTTGAACGACTAGAGCGATACCTAAAGATTCTCCAACAGGAATGGCACGAAGAATACAGCTTGGTGAATGATTTACTAGCGTTCCAGAATGCGTCGAGCGGTTCGGAAGCAATTCCACTGAGCGAAGTTCGGATTCACGACTGGTTGACGGTGACGATCGAGCGATTTGCAAATCAAACTGCGATCGCGGTTCAGCTTGAGTTATCGACCGAACCGATGCCGAAGCTATGGGTGCATATACCGACCTTGGAGAAAACGATCGTTCAACTGCTCACGCATCTGAATCACGCCGATCCAGAGTTACCGATTCAACTCCGAACCTTCATCAATTCACACAATTTTTGTATCTCTGTGTGCTGTCTCGCGAATGCTGAGGAAGTGTTGCCGAGGCGAAAACAGAACGTTTCAAATCTGCGATTAGCATTGTTGCGCCGATATGCAATGGATCTGAATGCAACAGTCACGATCGAGCAACACTCTGGGACAACGGTTTTAACACTAAACTTACCAATTAGAGCAAGCTAAGGAGCTTGAGTTAATTCTTCGGCTAAAGCACAAGTCAATGAGGGATTGATATGCAAGCAACAGAGCAAGTTCATCACTTGGATGCGGAGACGGCTAAGGCTTTTCTGGAGAAGTTGCCGCGCCATATTCGAGAGGCGTTTTATGCACGTGCGGCGGAGATCGAGTATCCGATCGAGGCGGTGCTAGAGTCAGCGATCGCGGCTTCGCTTGATCCTGATGCGCTGAGCTTCATCGATTGTAAGCCTGAATCATTGAGTTAATTGAAGAATCAGAAAATGAAGCTAGAACAGTTGCAACAATGGGCGCAATCGCAGATTGATAACTCGGCTTTTTCAGAAGGTAGACCGGATATTGGGGTTTCTGTGTTGCAGTTAGTCGATGAGCTTGAACGATTGCAGGATCACGCTAAGGAACTTGAGGCAAAGTTATCGATCGCTTCAACTTCCAAGTCCTAGAGTTTGAGTTGTGGTTACTAATGGATCGCGCTTTCCAGTCGCTCACCTCCGAATCCAGGCGATGAGAAGAACGATCGCAACGCCAACGCAGAACCAGAGGAACTGTTTGACGTTGTTCAGAGTGCAACGATTGGGTTGAAGGTTAAGCGACGTTGGGAAGCACTTCGATGTGAACTGTCATTCCTGCACGAGTCAGCATGATGATGAGTTGATCGATCGGAAATTGGGCGATTTTGCCTTGCAGGAGCGCTTGGATGGTTTCGGGAGATTCTTCTAGGTTCTGAGTTGCTTGATTGATGTCCCAGTTGCGCGATCGGATTAAGTTTCTCAGAGTCAGCATCAAATCGGCTCGAATGCGAAGTGCTTCGGCTTCTTGAGGGGGAAATCCGAGATCGGTGAAGACGTTGGGCGATCCCATCTCAACTTTGTTAGTCATGGTTAAGCTCCTCTAGAGTTTGACGGTATTGCACCATTTGCTGATAGCGTTGCTGTCCAAGTTTGATATTCTTCTGCGCTGTTTTTTGGGTCTTTTTCTGAAAGGCGTGAAGGATGTAAATGGCTTCTGCAAATTTAGCGACGTAAAAAACACGATATTGATCTTCTGTGCGAACTCGGATTTCTTGAGTGCCTTGACCGACGATCGCCATCGGTTTGAAGTCGGAGGTTCTTCGCCTTGCTGGACTGCTCGAAGCGCGAATCCGGCTTCTCTTCGGGCATCGTCGGGAAAAGATTGGATTTCTTCGCGAGATGCACCGATCCAGTAAATGGGTTTATCGGTCACGATCGAGGGTGCTGCGGTCTAGAGGTTCTAATAGTGTACTGCGATCGCGCTTTCCAGTCGCTTACTTCCGGAGCCATGAGATGAGAAGAGCGATCGCATTAATTCAAGATGCTCTAGGGTTCCATGCGGGCGAAGTGGTCTTGTAAGAGTTTGTGGATGAAGCGGTAGCGACCGCCGATGCGCTGGAGAAACATGCGCTCTGTGGCGTAGTTGAGGAAGCGGGCATAGTTCCAGGGGATGGCACGGGTGAGGAAGAGGATGAAGCGGAGAGAGAAATGCTGAACGCAGGCTAGCCCACCGACTTTCATTGAGCTTGCGAACACTACAAATAGATTAAACGACAAAATGAAATGGAGAGATGAATACCGATTAGAGCCAAAAAGTATCATTGGGAAGGTTAAAAATACGAACACGCAAACTGCATTCCTTGCTGAGTTCCAGATACCTTGGTTAGGCTGAACTCGCGTCTCAATATCTGCTTTCAGCGCTTCAACCAGCCCACCAGTAATACCATCGATAAATCCAACGATCAGCCCAAAAACTAGTCCGGATATCAGTCCAGCTACCAAACTAGCAATCAGTCCGATAATCAGTCTGTCACTGAGTACAAAAAACAGTCCATGACCCAGCCCTACAATCAGTCCGATACTTATTCCAATAATCAGTCCTCTCCTTACCCCAACAACCACTCCTCCAATCAGGCTATCGAGAAATTGCTTACGCACGATACGCTTAAAAGATAATTGAATTTTCTCGACAGTCTGAATTTGGTTCAACTTTCCGATTAGCCCAAAGCTCACTCCACCCATTAACCCAAAATATAATCCGGTAATCGAACTATTGATTACATCAGAAGTTAGCCCATCGCTCGTCAGTTCAATCAATCCACCAACTAATCCAAAGGTTATTCCGTAAGTTAAGCCACAGCTTAATTCGCTAACTAACCAGTATGCCCAGAATCGATAGCGATTTCCTAACCAAGAAGGCTGTATCTGCTCAATCAAAAACTCCGTTCTAGAATCTTTCTGTAGCTGTTCTGCTAACTTCACTAACCATTGACGAGTTTGTCGTGGCGATGGTTGTTTCTCCCGATAAAATTTTGTGCGAATCGTCCGATGTAACATCTGCTCAACATAGCCATCTAGCAGAAACGTTAGTCGTTCCTGAGTTGAGCTAGAGATCTGCCATTGTTCTGCAAGTTCTGATCGATAAGCGACCAACGTAATGCTTAACAATAGCGGCTGTCGCACCAGATCTAGTAGTTCAACATCCGTATTCAATACTTGCCAAAGTGCCAATCGATCGACCCTCTCCAAATAATTCTCAATCTGTTCATTGCTCAGTTCTTGCAGATAAATTGCACCATTCAGATTCAGCTTTTCAAGATACAGTTCGTATTCCTCGCGCCGACTACACAGAACCATCGCTCTCGGTTGCTCCTCTCCACCTAACCACTGATTAATTGCTTTCACACACTCAGATTGAAGATCCGATCGCACTTCATCCAACCCATCCAACAACGGCAACAGCTTTTGTTCTGCAAACCATTTCGCGCTCAGCTTCGAGCCGACTCCTTTCGTGGTCAATTCAGAGATCGCCCAATCTCTAATACTTTGCTTCGGATCTTTCCAAGACGACAAATTGAGCAAAAACGGCATCGGTGCGATCGGATCATCGATCGCTCTTTTCACCAAAGCTTGCGCCAACTCCAAAAGCGTTGTTGTCTTTCCTGCTCCCGGCTTTCCCAAAATCAACAACTTGCCTGCAATGTCTTTGCGATCGAACACTGTCAAAATCTCGGCTTCTGGTGCGATCGCTTCCGTCGCTTGAGCGGTTTTCACCTCCATATCCCACAATCGCCGCACCTGATCCGGCTGTACCTCTTTGCCCAAATTGATCAAAATCTGATTGTGCAGCGAAGTCGCTAACCGCCCTTCGACTTCATCGCTAAACGCTTTGAGCCATTTCAATTCGCGATCGGGGCGTTGTCTTGCTCCTGCAACATAGACATCTCTCGCGTTCTCAATATTGATTTGATCGCGCCCTTCATTGTCGTATCGTCGCGTCATGAATTAGCCACCGATTTTAGGATCGCCCGTGATGTTCCCAATGTTAATTTGATCACGCCCGTAGTTGTTGTACTGTCGCTCTGAATTGTTTTGAACATTTGTGATCTGCTCAGCAATCTGTTGCAGAGTTTGAGCAAAAGCAATATCCTCCATCTCATCGTCTAGATAGACCGATAATTTATTCAGCGCTTCAGGTGACTGCTCTTTTTCAATCTTCTCGATCGCACTTTCCGCTTTCTGATTCCCCTTAAATCGGTGCTTAATCGTCGATCGCAATTGCTCGATCGCACCTCCGACCGCTTTTTTTGCAACCTCTCCCGCCCCAGACTTCACAAACTCATCGAATGCGATTTTCGCGATCGCTGCCCCAGTCACTTCCAACATCAGCCGCACCAAGAGAATTCCACTTTTCTTGTAGCTTATTCTTCCGCTCCCGTGTGCCAGTTCCCGAAAGATTACAGAAATCATTTGAAGAACGGTGACAATTAACGCACTGCCCCCCAACATCGCGACCTTGATCCCCAACATCGCGATCCTGACCCTCAACACCGCAATTTTTCTCGTAAGTTCCGCAATCTTGATCCTCAACCTAACGACCCTGACCCTCAACATCGCGACTTTCTCAGCAAAAATACTGCCTCGCCTGATTGCGATGCGGAAAATCCTGAAGCTCGATCGACAATCTTCTTGAAAACAACACACCTTTTTGCGCGATCTACCCATCCAAATCACGTGCCACAAAAGACAAACTAGCACTAGAAACGTATTGCAAAGGGGCATCCCACAATGGCACGTGCACAACGCACTTCTCGCGTTCTCGATAAAGGTCAAGTTCAACTCTTAAAGTTCCGATCCGTTGATCCCAAAATGGATTTCGGCAACGATCGCAGCATTACAACTTTAGCGAAACAGATTGAACAATTGAATACGCAACTGATTGACTACAACAACACCCTCGCACAAGTCGATGCCAAAAAACTGCGTCTAGATGAGATGGAAAAAACCATGAACGATCTGATGGATCAGTTGATGAACGGCGTTTGCGGAAAATATGGCAATGACAGCCGTGAATTTGAAATGGCAGGCGGGATTCGGAAAAGTGATCGAGTTCGCAAAAGCGCTCAAGCCCGCAGCAAAACCCTGACTAGCGTTCGCTAATCACGATTTCAACCCAACAAAAATCCGACCCCCTAAACTAAGCTTAAGAGGTCGGATTTTTTGTTGAGGTGCATTTAGTTATCGAACGGCAGGAGCAGGAACGGCTTGAGCCGCGATCGTCTCTTCTTTTCGATTTGCCAAGGTTGGCACTTCATCCCGCAAACGTGCTGTTAATTGCAGCGTTTTCGAGTCATAAATTTGGGTTAGCATCTTCGGATAGAAGCCGATCCCAATAATCGGCACGAGCAGCGAAGCGATGATAAACACTTCACGCGGCTCTGCATCGATCAGGTTTTCGTGCGAGGTCAATTCTTTGTTTTCAGGACCGTAGAAGATCTCACGCAGCATCGAGAGTAGATAAATCGGAGTCAGAATTACACCGATCGCAGCTAAACCAACCACAATCACGCGGAAGGTCAAGCTATAAGCATCACTGGTGGCAAATCCAACGAACACCATCAGTTCTGCAACAAATCCACTCATGCCAGGAAGCGCCAACGATGCCAACGAGCAAGCGGTAAACATCGAGAAGATTTTCGGCATTTGCTTACCGACACCGCCCATTTCATCGAGCATCAGCGTGTGAGTTCGATCGTACGTCGCACCCACAAGGAAGAACAAACTCGCACCGATCAAACCATGTGACACCATTTGCAAGACTGCACCACTCAAACCGAGGTCGGTAAACGATGCGATCCCGATGAGAACGAAGCCCATGTGTGAGATCGATGAGTAAGCGATCTTGCGTTTGAGGTTGCGCTGAGCAAAAGACGTTAGCGCAGCGTAGATGATGTTGACGACACCCAGGATTACGAGGGCTGGAGCGACGATCGCATGAGCCGCAGGAAGCATTTCCGCATTCATCCGAATCAGCGCATAGCCGCCCATCTTTAGAAGAATTCCAGCTAGCAGCATATGTACGGGAGCAGTCGCCTCACCGTGAGCATCCGGTAGCCAAGTGTGCAGCGGAATAATCGGCAACTTCACCGCATAAGCGATCAAGAATCCAGTGTAAATCCACAACTGAAAATTCAGCGGAAAGTCTCGATGCGCCAAGGTTTGCATATCAAACGTTGGGCTGTCGCCATAAAACGCCATTGCCAACGCAGCCACTAAAATAAACAGTGAACCGCCTGCGGTGTAAAGAATAAACTTGGTTGCCGCATACAAGCGTTTTTTTCCACCCCAGATCGAGAGCAGAAAATAGATGGGAACCAGTTCAAGCTCCCACGATAGGAAGAACAGCAGCATATCCTGAACGGCAAATACGGCAATCTGTCCGCCGTACATGACCAGCATCAAGAAGTAAAACAACCTGGGCTTGAAGGTCACGGGCCAAGCCGCCAAAATTGCCAGCGTTGTAATAAATCCCGTCAGAATCACGAGCGGCATCGACAAGCCATCGACTCCAACCGACCAGTTGAGATCGATTTGAGGAACCCAGGCGTAACGCTCCACCAACTGCAATTCGGGATTAGAAAAATCGTACTGCGTGTAGAAGGTATAAACAATTAACAGAAAATCGATCAGACCGACAATGAGCGAATACCACCGAACGGTTTTACCGTCTTTGTCGGGGAGAAAGGGAATGGCGATCGAAGCCACGATCGGAAACAAAATGATCGTAGTCAGCCAAGGAAAATTCTCGAACATACTTCTTTTAAGCTTTGCTTATGGATGCGGTGAAAATAGTCAGATTTGGAACAATCCGATCCTAGACGGCTATTTTTGAAATCTAGCTGGCGTTAAACCATTATTAATAGATTAATCAGCAAAGGGTGAGGTCGCCCCCACCCTTAAAGCTGAATCAGGTCACACCAGAGAAGACCACCAAGCCTAGAACCGCGACGAAAATAATCAGCGCATAGAATTGAGCGCGACCGTTTTCAAAGTATTTCAGTCCTTCACCAGTCAGCAGTGTGACTAACCCCGCAAGGTTCACCACACCGTCAACGACTTTGGAATCGACTTCCAAGACTTGACGCGCTAAACGACGGCTCCCTTGAACGAAAACTTCGTTGTAGATTTCATCGATGTACCATTTGTTCTTCGAGAGTTGGTACAGCGAAGGGATTTTTTCTGCGATCGCGCTCGGATCAATCTTGCCGCGAAGATACATGAACGATGCCAGCGTGATCCCAATCAAAGCGATCCCCACCGAGTTACCGCCCATGATCAGGAACTCGTTCAAGCTTTCTTCACCCGCTTCCGCTGCCACTTGTACAGCTTCATTCGGCGCATGGATGAAATGCTCAAAGTAGTTCGCAAATGGTGTCCCGACTAAACCAATCAGCATCGACGGCACAGCCAGAACCATCAGCGGTAGCGTCATTGCGATCGGAGATTCGTGCGGCTCGTGGCTGTGATGTTCATCGTGTCCGGGATCGACCGCTTCACCAATCTCCATCGTCAATTCACGCGGGTCCATTGCGCCCGGACCAAATGCCAATCCTGCCGCTTGAAGCTGTTCGTTTTTAATCGATCGCTTCACGTCTGCATTCGTGCCTCGGAATGACCCTTCAAACGTGCTGAAGTACATTCGGAACATATAAAAGGCAGTGATACCAGCCGTTCCCCAAGCGATCGCCCACATGACCGGATTCACGGCAAAGGTCGATCCCAAAATTTCATCCTTCGACCAGAAACCTGCAAACGGTGGAATTCCACAGATCGCCAACGTTCCAATCAAGAATGTCGTCGCGGTCACGGGCATATATTTCCGCAATCCGCCCATCATTCTCATGTCTTGGGCATACACCGGATCATGTCCGACCACGGCTTCCATTCCATGAATGACCGATCCCGATCCCAAGAACAACATCGCCTTGAAGTAAGCGTGCGTCATCAGGTGGAACAGTCCAGCGCTATAGGCTCCTACGCCCATTGCCATCACCATGTATCCAAGCTGCGACATCGTGGAATACGCCAGACCTTTCTTGATGTCGTTTTGCGTAATCGCGATCGAAGCCCCTAAAAACGCCGTAAAGCATCCTGTCCAAGCAATGACATCCATCACCACCGGAATGCCCTCAAACACCGGAAACATCCGCGCAATCAAGAACACACCCGCCGCCACCATCGTCGCCGCGTGAATCAGTGCCGAAATCGGAGTCGGACCTTCCATCGCATCCGGCAACCAAACGTGGAGCGGAAACTGCGCCGATTTTGCCACCGGACCCAAAAACACCAAAATCGCGAACAATGCCGCAATTCCGCCGCTCAGTGATCCCGTCGCCACCATATCCTGAAGCCGCTCCCCGATTTCCCCGAAGTCAAAGCTCCGAGTCGCCCAGTACAGCCCCAAAATCCCCAGCAGCAACCCAAAGTCACCCACTCGGTTCGTGACAAACGCTTTTTGGCACGCATCCGCCGCCGCCTTCCGGTAAAACCAGAACCCGATCAGCAAATACGAACACATCCCCACGAGTTCCCAGAAGATATAGACCTGGACGAGATTCGGACTGATCACCAAGCCCAACATCGAGGAACTAAAGAGGCTCAAATAAGCATAAAAACGTACATAGCCCGGATCATGCGACATGTAGCCATCGGTGTAGATCATCACCAAGAAAGCCACCGTCGTCACAATCACGAGCATGAGCGAAGACAGGGGATCAATGATGTATCCCATCGTCAGACGGAAATCTCCGGCTGCTGCCCACTCGATCGATTGTGTAAAGGGTTCGTGCCCTTGATACTGGCTCCAGAAAATCGCGAACGCATAGGTCATCGTCGCGCCCATAATCGACACGATGAAAGTAGAATTCGCTTTTCTGAGCTTGTTGACATCCTTGTTGAATGTGATCAGCCCTAGACCCACGAGCATCGCTCCCGCCAACGGCAGGACTGGGATGAGCCAGGCGTACTGATATATCGGTTCCATCACTCGCGCCTAAAGTTAAGAGTTCGTTACATTACCAGAGTAGTCAATTTCGGCAATCCTGGTGCATTCTCGATTCAAAGGATTTAACTTTGAATTTCTTTATGAGTCTCTATGATCCAGGATTTCCAATTTGTTTATAGACAACATCTGCAATAAGTAGGGAAAAAGAGTCTGTTTCTCTTAACAATTCAACACAAAAAAGAGGCAGCTTGTATTCTATACAGCAGAAGTTAGACGTGCAGAACGTGCGATCGCGGATTCTACCTGTCGCAAGAATGAACTTTAAATATCTCCGCGCCATTTCGATTTTGGAGGCTCGGTCTGCGCCAGTAGCTTGCCTTGCGAAATCACATACTGCACCGTAGCGCGACGACGAATCGCATCGTACTTGTCGATCGCATCTAACACAATGAGATTCGCAGGCTTGCCAACTTCGACACCGTACCGATCCTCAATGTTCAAAGTTTTCGCGCCACCCCAAGTCACCATGTTGTAACAGGCATCAATCTCAGCCGTTCCAGTCATTTGACAAACGTGAACCGCCATTGATGCCACATCGAGCATATTTCCGGTACCTAGCGAGTACCAAGGATCTTGAACACAATCATGTCCTAAGCTCACGTTCATTCCTTGCTGCCAGAGTTCTTTCACTCGCGTGACACCGCGCCGTTTGGGATAAGTATCAGTCCGACCTTGCAGCGTAATGTTAATCAACGGATTTGAAATGAAATTAAGCTGAGTGCGTTTGAGAAATCCAAGCAATTTGAACGCATACGCATTGTTATAAGAACCGAATGCAGTCGTGTGACTCGCCGTGACTTTTGAACCCATTCCGGTACGAATTGCACAAGCAGCAACGACTTCTAGAAAGCGAGATTGATCGTCATCGATTTCATCACAGTGAATATCAATTAAGCGATCGTACTTCTGCGCCAGTTCAAAAATGCGATTGACCGATCGCACTCCATCTTCGCGAGTCAGTTCATAGTGCGGAATTCCTCCAACGACATCCGCCCCCAATCGCATCGCTTCTTCCATCAATTCGTCATTCTTCGCCCCGCCGTAAATGCCATCTTGCGGAAATGCAACCACTTGCAAAGTGATCCAATCTTTCACTTCTTCACGGACTTCGAGCAGCGCTTTGAGGGCGGTCAAACTTGCCTCACTCACATCCGCATGACTTCGCACAAAAAGAACCCCCTGCAACGCCTGCTGTTTTAGCGTCTCGATCGCTCTTTGTTTCACGTCATCTAGCGAGAGGTTTTGCTTGCGTTCTCGCCAAATCTCGATTCCTTCAAACAGAGTGCCGCTTTGGTTCCATCGGGGTTCACCTGCGGTCAGGGCGGAATCTAAATGAATGTGCGATTCGACAAACGGAGGGCTGACTAGATGCCCTTGGATTTCTAGTTCCATCTCCGCTGTCGCTGCGATCGATAAGCGAGGGGCAATCTCAACAATCTCACCTGCATGAATCGCAACATCCACTCGTTCAGAAACATCAGAGGAGCGAAGTAGCTGACAGTCACGAAGCAGAAGGTCATAGTTCGGCATAATCCCAGCACCGCAAAGATCTTCTCCTCACTGTATCGGATTTGATCTGACTCAAAAGGTGCCCAATTGTGCAAATTTTCAGAAACTCGGTTGTTAGCCGTAAATCGATCTGTGATTGCGTTCCCAAGCGGATGAAGTGCTAACAACTGAACCTGAAACGTTTTAGCAAGCTTGATCGATCAAAGGTTCAATCCAGGGTTGAAACTGATCTCGTCGGAAAATCTGAGCGCGACGGTGAGAATCAAACCGGACAAGGCTCGGTAGTCCATACTGTCGAATACAATCTCGAATCCAGGAGGCAACGCCTTGGTTGGCTTCGGGTGCCATTTCTGCCTGGAAGAATCCGTACATTAACACCAGATGACTATGTGAGAACAGTGGAGCGTCTTGTTCAATCAGTCGGGTCAAAGTCGTTCGGGGCACATCTTCGCGCTGGTGATTGGAATAATTTCGGTGAGCCGTTTGGTTTTTTTGAGACATTTTGTGAGGCATAAAACTCCTTACGATCGAATATAAAAAATCGCCAAACAACTCCTTACGATCAGAAACCGGGTCGCGAATGGAGTTCGTTGGCTAAGGGTTAGGTGCAATTTCGTCAAGATGTAAAGCTTCCTATCTTGATAGTATTCCCTTTTATAAAAAACTGCAAATGTTTACAAATCCGTATCGATTTTTTGTGTTTTTCAGCACAAAAGTGTGTTATTTCAAATTGTGAGAAGTTCTGTAAAAAATTGCGCGATCGCGCTTCGTCTGGTAGTTACACTACAAAGCTGGGCAGCGGATCTGATAAGTTAACTTGTGACTTTAATTCAGCCAGTGGTGAACTAATGACGGTCGAATATCGGGCAGGTCTAGAAGGGATTCCTGCAACGCAATCCAGCATAAGTTTTGTAGATGGACAGAAGGGGATTCTGGAATATCGTGGCATTCCAATTCAGGAATTGGCGATGCAGCCGGGAAATACTTTCTTGGAAACCGCCTACCTTCTGATTTGGAACGAACTGCCGAACCGGGAAGCCTTGGCAGAGTTTGAGCATGAGATCCAGTTTCATCGCCGCTTGAAGTACCGCATTCGCGACATGATGAAGTGTTTCCCCGAAAGCGGTCATCCGATGGACGCGCTACAGGCTTGCGCGGCGGCGTTGGGACTGTTTTACTCGAAACGGGCACTGGATGATCCGAGTTACATTCGGGAGGCAGTGGTGCGGATTCTGGCAAAGATTCCGACGATGGTGGCAGCGTTTCAACTGATGCGGAAGGGAAATGATCCGGTGCAGCCGCGGGATGATTTGAGTTACGGGGCGAATTTTCTCTATATGCTGAGCGAAGAGGAACCTGATCCGATCGCAGCTCGAATTTTCGATATCAGTCTGACGCTTCATGCAGAGCACACGATCAATGCCTCTACATTTTCTGCAATGGTGACGGCTTCGACGTTGACCGATCCGTATGCGGTGATTGCGTCTGCGGTCGGAACGTTGGCGGGTCCGCTTCACGGTGGGGCAAGTGAAGAAGTGATCAATATGCTCGAAGAGATTGGCTCCGTGGAAAACGTGCGACCGTTTCTAGAAGATCGTCTCACCCGAAAAGATAAAATCATGGGCTTTGGACACCGGGTTTATAAAGTCAAAGACCCTAGAGCGATTATTCTGCAACAACTCGCTGAGCAACTGTTTGAAAAGTTTGGTCAAGACAAGTACTACGACATCGCGGTTGAACTGGAAAAAGCAGTCGAAGAGAAACTGGGACACAAGGGAATTTACCCGAACGTCGATTTTTACTCCGGCTTGGTCTACAGAAAGTTAGGCATTCCGACCGATCTGTTTACGCCTGTGTTTGCGATTTCGCGGGCTGCGGGCTGGTTAGCACATTGGAAAGAACAACTCGCCGAAAACCGCATCTTCCGTCCGACACAGATCTACACAGGGCTTCACAATTCTCCTTACATTCCCATTGAAAAACGATAATGAAGATTTCATAAGCCGGAATGATGGGTTAGACCCCCCTTGTGATTTCTTCGATCCCTTGCAACTATAACTACGTGACGATTTTCAGGAACTCCAGCCCTCAGGAATCTTGCTTCTGAGGGTTTCTTTATTGGAGCGAAAATTGGGTGCGCCTCGATCGATATTGCAGAGAGGCAATTACAAAGGTCACTCAAACCGCTGAGTTTACTGTGAGGTGGGCATCTTGCCCGCCATCAGAAGCAGGCAAGATGCCTGCCCCACACTTATTCTCTATTTTATTCGGCAACGTCTATAATCGTGTCTCCACTGGATTTGTAATCGATTTCATTCTCCACACCGCGTCATAGAAAAACCGCGATCGAACCCCATCAAGACATTCACTCCACTCGATTCGTCTCATTGGATACTTTGATGACTCAAAAGCGCGAAAATTCAGGAATTGAATACGTTTCGGCTTCATCGAGACCGCTATACTGAAAGACGTTGGGTACATTGATAAATCTTCATGATTCATCAAGCTCAATTGCCTTCCTACGAGTCGGGAACCATGAATCCAGGAATTGACCTTCAAGGAACCTTTATTGAAACTGTGCGGAGCCTTGGCATTCCTGCCGGGGCAGCCAAAGCCCTCTGGATGCCATTGCCAATGCTGATCATGCTGGTTGCAGCAACGGTCAGTGTCTTGGTCGTGGTGTGGCTAGAGCGCAAAATCTCAGCCGCCGCTCAACAGCGGATCGGTCCTGAATTTATCGGACCGCTGGGTGTGCTTGCACCACTTGCGGACGGATTGAAACTTGTACTCAAAGAAGACGTGGTTCCTGCGAAAGCAGACAAGTTACTGTTTACGCTCGGTCCCGCGATCGTGGTGATTCCCGTCTTTTTGTCCTACTTGATTCTGCCGTTTGGACAAAATCTGCAAATCACCGATGTCAGTATCGGCATTTTCCTTTGGATCGCTTTATCGAGCATTGCGCCGATCGGGTTGTTAATGTCGGGCTATGCCTCGAATAATAAGTATTCGCTGTTGGGTGGACTCCGCGCCGCTGCACAGTCGATTAGTTATGAATTGCCGCTGGCATTGTCGGTTTTAGCGATCGTCATGATGTCCAACTCGCTCAGCACGGTCGATATCGTGAATCAGCAAGCGGGATACGGTATCTTAGGCTGGAACATTTGGCGGCAACCCGTCGGATTTATCATCTTCTGGATCGCAGCATTGGCAGAATGTGAGCGGATTCCCTTCGATTTGCCCGAAGCAGAAGAAGAACTCGTTGCAGGCTATCAAACCGAATATTCCGGGATGAAGTTTGCTCTCTTCTACTTGGGGTCTTACGTTAACCTCACCCTGTCCGCGCTGCTATTCGCGGTGCTATACCTAGGAGGATGGGAATTTCCGGTACCACTGGGCGTAGTTTCGGGATTGATCGGTGTGCCTGAGACGACTCCTTGGCTGCAATTGATTTTTGCAGCGGTTGGAATTGGCACCACGATTCTGAAAGCTTATTTTCTCGTCTTCTTGGCGATCTTGATGCGTTGGACGGTGCCCCGTGTGCGGATTGACCAACTCCTCGATCTTGGCTGGAAATTCTTACTTCCGGTTTCGCTAGTTAACTTGCTTGTCACCGCAGGCTTAAAGCTCGCATTCCCAGTCGCATTTGGCGGCTAACCTCTCTCAAACAGTGGAGAACACTTCATGCTGAAATTTCTCAAACAAGTTGGTGACTACACCAAAGAGGCAATTCAAGCGGGCAAATATATCGGTCAAGGCTTATCTGTGACCTTTGACCATATGCGCCGTCGCCCGGTCACAGTTCAGTATCCTTACGAAAAGCTGATTCTCTCGGAGCGCTTCCGGGGACGGATTCACTTTGAATTTGACAAATGTATCGCCTGCGAAGTCTGCGTCCGGGTTTGCCCGATCAACCTTCCAGTCGTCGATTGGGAATTTAACAAAGAAACCAAGAAGAAAAAGCTGAATCACTACAGTATTGATTTCGGAGTCTGTATCTTCTGTGGAAACTGCGTCGAATTCTGCCCGACGAACTGTTTATCAATGACCGAAGAATACGAGATGTCTACGTACGATCGACATGAGTTGAACTACGATAGCGTTGCGCTCGGTCGGCTCCCGTACAAAGTCACAGATGATCCGATGGTGACACCGCTCCGCGAGTTCGCATACTTACCGAAAGGCGTAAGCGAACCGCACGATCTCCCCGCTGGATCGCGTCGTGCTGGACTGCGCCCGGAAGAAATCGTTGAGAAAGGATCGTAGTTGAATTGGAGAGACGTGAGCCATTCGCGTCTCTTGTCGGATATTTAGGAGAGAGAACCGTGAATTTAGCGGAAGGTGTTCAAATTGTGTCGTTTGCGATCCTGGCAGCCATGATGCTCGGATCAGCGATCGGTGTTGTCTTGCTCGAAAATGTGGTTTATTCTGCGTTCTTGCTGGGTGGTGTGTTCATCAGCATCGCCGGATTGTATTTGCTCTTGAATGCAGACTTCGTTGCAGCAGCTCAAGTTCTGATCTACGTCGGAGCAGTCAACGTGCTGATTTTGTTCGCGATCATGCTCGTGAACAAGCGCGAAGCGTTCAAACCGATGGCGAAATCTTGGATTCGTCGGGCTGCGACTGCGCTCGTGTGTGCGGGAATTTTCGCGCTCTTAAGTGCAATGGTGGTTACAACGCCTTGGGCAATCTCAACGGCGGTTCCAGTCGAAAGCTCGATTATTACGATCGGTCTTCACTTCTTCAGCGATTTCCTCTTACCGTTTGAACTCGCATCGGTGTTGCTGTTAATGGCGCTCGTTGGCGCGATCGTATTAGCTCGGCGCGAATTCATTCCCGAATCTGACGAATTTGCCGGGACCACTGCGCTGACTTTACCAGAGCGTCCGCGTGAACTGACCCCCGCAGGTCAAAGCAATCTTGAATCTTAAGGACTGAACCTGATGCAACTTCAATATTTCTTACTGATTGCTGCGGCGTTGTTCTGCATTGGCATTTATGGCTTGGTGACAAGTCGGAACGCAGTGCGAGTCCTGATGTCGATCGAGTTAATGCTGAATGCGGTCAATCTCAATCTGATGGCGTTTTCCAACTATCTCGATCCGCAAGAGATTAAAGGGCAGATTTTTACCGTTTTCGTGATTACGATCGCGGCTGCGGAAGCGGCGGTTGGTTTAGCGATCGTGCTTGCGATTTACCGAAACCGCGACACTGTGGACATGGAGCAATTCAATTTGCTCAAGTGGTAAATTGCGCCTTGAGCGTTTGAAGAAAAAGGGGTGTGGATGCACCTCTTTTTTGTTTTTGAAAGAACTGCTGGGAGATTAAACAATGTGGGAAGACGAAATCGTAGAAGAACTCCACCGCATTCGTGAAGAACACGCCAGAGAATTCAATTACGACATTAAAGCGATTTGTGAGGATTGGCGAAGACGACACAGGCAATTTGTAACACTTCCGCTTAAAAAGCAATCCGATAAGGCAACTCAGCAGATAGAGCAGAAATAGAGAGTAGGATTCGCGATCGTGCTTACGATTCATCGGAACCGCGACACCGTAGATATGGAGCAATTCAATTTGCTCAAGTGGTAACTTCAGGGTGAATTATCTCAGTTAGGGGTGCAGTTCAAGTTGTGCCCCTAATTTTTATCTGTGACAATTTAAGACAATGGCGAGATGATCTGAATATTGATCGAGTATTTCTCGAACCGTTGTATCCCAAGCGATTTCTTCTTCAAAGATCGGAATTTCCGGATTTAATTGCTCTCTGATAAAAGCTTGAATCCCAATCTTGTCGCCCGCCTCAAGCCACTGACCATTAGGAGTAACAAGAGCGTAAGGAATAATATCAGGTAGGTTTTCGACTAAGGGATACTGAACTGGTGAAAGACTCTCTGAGTATTGCTGTTCAATGAAAACAAAAGAATCCCATTTTCCTTGAGGATTGATAGTCGTGATTCGGTATTCCCCTTGCTCATCACAACCATCAATTTCAGCATCCCAGCCCAAATTCATTTTTGCTAGTTCTTCTAAACTCTCTACACCCCACATTGACATTAGCTTTGCAACTGTATCCCTCGGTGATTCTGATAGCTGCCTAATTTCTTCTGTAAAACTGTCCTGGTCGCGATATTCCTTGTAAGGCTCAACTTCAAGTTCTGAGTAGTAAGGTTTAAGGATTACATCAACCGCATTTGGAATATCAATAGTGTCTGAGGGTAGGAGGACTAAAGCAATAAAATGTGCCATGAGAGTTAGATTACTGCGCTTGTTGCTGCGATTGAAGGGCTTGAATTTCTGCGATCGTCAATCCAGTTACTTCAGCGATCGTCTCTAAATCAAGATTCTTACGCAGCATATTCAGTGCGATTTCTTGCTTTGCTTCTAATTTCGCTCTGCGTTCCCAACTTGCCACATATCTCATCCGTCTAGCCTCCTCAAAAGTCTTTAACTCGGTCTGGAGTTGATTCTCTAACTCTTCAGGCAAATTCATCAGCCAGTCTAAGAAGTACTGTAACTCCAGTATATCTTGCTCACCATAGCCGCGATCGTAGAGCATCGTCGTCAAGTAATACCGCCATCGCTTGCGCTCGATCGGTTGATTGTGCGTTTCTTTAGTCTTCAAATGAGCCATGACCACGACTGCAAACGGATTGAGACTGGCTTCTAAGTCTGTCCACTGCGATTGATAGTCTGAAAGTTTGACGATCGGGAATTCAAAACGAGTCGAGCATCCCCACAGTTGTTCGTAAAAGTTGTTGGGTCGCCAAGTTTCGCGATCGTCGCCAAGGATGGCGAGACTGACGACAGGGCAATTGTAGCGATCGCGCAATCGGTAGTTATAAGTGTACATTCTGGCAGCAAAGGTTCCTTCTTCCTGACTTTGCACCTCAATATGACAAATGACTAATGTTTTCTGCCCATCCGATCGATGCACTTCGACTAACTTATCTGCATACCGTTTAGGGATTTCGGCATCGCGAACAATTTTCTGCAATTCTTTATCCAGAAATCGAACGGGCTGAGACCAATCGATATCAGATTCGATGGCTAGAAAGAAGAATGTTAAAAAGTCCCGGAAATACAGTTCGATGAATGTTTTCCACGGATTATCGTAATCTGTATTTTCGGTGTTTTGCTCGGTCATTCTAGAAAAAGTAGTTAATGCGTTCTAGAGTTTATCATTGTCGAATGGTAAATTGATTTCCTATTTGCATTAGCATTTAGAGATGCGTTGCTTCTGAAGATAAAACCTCGATCGTTGTGCAGCTAAAACAAGTTCTAATCGTTCATAAATCTGGCGACCCGTTGAGCAAACGATGGGCGGAAAGTTGCGCTCAAGCGTTGGAAAAGCGCGGGTGTCATGTTTTACTCGGTCCAAGTGGTCCAAAGGATAATCCGTATCCGGTATTTCTGGCATCGGTCGCGCCGCCGATCGATTTAGCGGTGATTTTGGGGGGCGATGGGACGGCGCTGTCTGCGGCTCGAAATTTGGCAGCCGATCAGATTCCAATTTTGGCGGTGAATGTGGGCGGACATTTGGGATTTCTCACCGAATCACCGGATGACTTTAACAGCGACACGATTTGGGATCGGCTAGAAGAAGATCGATTTGCAGTTCAGAAACGGATGATGCTTCAGGCGACTGTGTATGAGGGGAATCGGACGAACTTAGATCCCATGAGCGATCGCTATCTGGCGCTCAACGAGATGACGATTAAACCGGCTTCTGCCGATCGCATGATCACCTCGATTCTGGAAATGGAGATTGATGGCGAAGTGGTTGATCAGTATCAGGGCGATGGATTGATCGTCTCGACACCGACTGGATCAACGTGTTACACAGTCGCGGCAAATGGTCCGATCATTCATCCGGGAATGGCAGCGATCGCGATTGCGCCGATTTGTCCATTGAGCCTGTCAAGCCGTCCGATCATCATTCCATCAGGATCAGTGGTGAGTATTTGGCCCCTGGCTGATTACGATCTGAGTACGAAGCTTTGGATGGATGGTGTGTTAGCAACTTCGATTTGGCCTGGTCAGCGGGTTGATATTCGGATGGCAGAAGAGGAAGCGCGTTTTATTGTGCTGCGGGAAGACTATTCCTACTACAAAACGCTGCGTGAAAAGTTGCAATGGGCAGGAGCCAGAATCCACTACAACAACAATCACCGCAATTGATTGATCAAATCAAGATAGCGATCGACAGCTCTTTCAGCACTAAAACTCTGTGCTCGAAATTTCAGCGCTTCAGGAGAGATGGGAGAATCGATCGCGGTTTTCATTGCTTGTGAAAGTGCGATCGCATCTTCTATTGGAACTAATTGACCAAACTCCCCATTTGCTAAAATTTCCTCAACTCCGAACGGGCAGCGCGTTCCAATCACTTGACAACCACAAGCCATTGCTTCAATTAATACCGTTGGCAAAGCTTCCCAGCGAGATGATAAAACAAACGCTGTAGCGCGACTCATATATCGATAAGGATTTGGATCAAATCCAGGTAGTAACACATCATTCTGTAAGTTCAGGGCTTCGATTTGAGCTTCTAAGCGCGATCGTAATGCTCCTTCACCCAGAATGATCAATCGAGCAGGCGCTTGTTGTCTCAGAATCGAGAAGGCTTGAATCAAAGTAGTAAAGTCTTTCTGTGCTGCAAAGCGTCCAACACCAAGAAAAACTGGAATCGAGTCATCAAACCAGGGGTGATCGAGTGGCTCTGCTGCTTTCTGAACTAACTGATTATTCACAACTGCATTGGAAATCGCGTGAACCGTTTTGAGATCATAGTCTTCTTGAAGTTGTGCAGCCATTTTTTGAGCAACTGCTACGATCGCATCTGCTTTTGGATAGAGCGATTGCATGAGTGCTGGAAGTAAACGACTCTGAGGTTCATCTGGACGATCCTGATTCTTTGAAAGTGCTAGATGTTCAACTAAGATTAGCTTGGGTGCAGGAAACACGAGAAATTTGGTGAGAACAACGATCGCATTGGTAAAACTCAGATTTGAAATGAGTACTTTAGGCTTTGCTTGATAAAGATATTGAATGAGTGCAGGCAATAGTTGAATGGTGCTAAAAGCTCGTGCTGTTAGTGGTGTTTTTAGATCAATGACTCGAACCGCCTCGGGGAGTTGATTGCGAGAAAGTTCAGTTAAACTTGCAAGAACTAAATCGACTTCAATTCCTCGCTGAACGAATTCGTCAATTAAGTTGAGAACGACTTTGGTGTCGCCTCCCATTTTTTTACCAGACAGCAAGATTGCAATGCGATCGCTCATGAGAAGGTGTTTGAGGAGTATAAAAAGTCTTTTCGCTTCGATTGCCGCCCGCCCTGAAATGAATTTCGGGCTAACCGTGGAAAGTTTACTGAAGTAGGCTGGGAGGCAGTTTGAAGTTCTTAGTCCTTTTCAAAGGACTCTCGTCGATTAGCCCGAAATTCATTTCAGGGCGGGCTGTGACAATGAACGACAACTTTTCAAACATCCTCATGAGACTAAAGCAGGTAAGTTTGGCATAAGTTCCTGACAGAGTTCTAAAAGCTCTCGAACTGCTTTTTCAGAAGTAAAGTTTTCAGCAATGTATTGATGCGCTTGATCGCCGCGCTCCAGTGCTTCAGTGGGATTCTCTAAACAAAGCTGCATCTGTTGAGCGAGTGTTTTGTAGTCTTCTCGATCGAAGAACAAGTTCGAGCTTCCCGCCATCTCTGGTAAGCCACCAACTTTAGAAACGATCGAGCAAGTCCGAACACTAGAAGCCTCAAGTGCCACGTATCCAGCGGGTTCTTGCCAGCGAGAAGGAACCACTAACGCTAAAGACGATCGCACAATCTCTAAGATTTCTTTGCTCGATCGACCACCGAGAAACTCAACGCGATCGCCAATCTCCAATTCTTCAACCAGTAATTTTAGTTGCTCTAAATCTTGTCCGTTGCCAATGATTTTGACTTGAAAAGACTGTTCACCGAGTAACTTTGTAGCTCTAAGCAGCAAATCTACACCTTTATCAGGATTGAGCCGACCCACATAAGTAAACGTATAAGGCTGTATGAGAGCTTCAAGCGTTTTCTCACCGGATGTACTCTCGATCGGATAGTTCAAAGCAGCAACAGACCACGGAAAGCTAAGAGATTCAGCTAAGAACTGACTACAGGCAATGTGTCGATCGCATAATAAAGCCGTTGCAAATCGCGTTCCAAATCTTGCCCACTTGATCAATGCATGCAGCTTCCACTTTAGCGGATAGTTCGATTTTGGTAAGGTTTGGATAAACTCAAGCTTTAATCGCTTCCAAAGCGACATCTTTTCATAGTGCGAATGTGTAGAGATATAGAACAAGTAATGATATTTGATAGCAATCTTTTTAGCAAACAGCTTACAAAGCAGCGCAAATCCTAAGTGACTAGAGTTCATATGAACAATGTCCGCCCATTGAATCGCTGCAATCCAGGATTTAACGGGAGTTGTTTGAGTCGAAAGAATTTGGGTTTCGACTCCAGCAGCATTAAGACCGGGTACGATCGCATTAATGTAAGTCATAACGCCCGAAATTTCACCCGGTCTGTGCGTGTGTTGAATCAGTAGTTTCATACTTTTTGCCTCAAGCTTCCCAGATAGAATGGACTGACTAAACTGCTCACTAACAATTGCTGTTCGCACTCGACTTCTAAGCTTTGTGAGTTTCTCGATTTCAGCCGATGAACAATCAGCTTTCTCAGATCGTTTGCAAAGTAGATTAGCGTTACGATCGGACGTTGCCAAGATTTCCAGCGAGTCATACGAATGTGATGTCTTGCAAGTCCAACTCCTTTGACGAGCTTGAGGAGATACGATCGCTCAATTCTCCAGCGTGGAATCTGATGATAAAGGTGCATTTCCGGGTTGTACCAAATCTCACGCCCTGAATTCTGAATGTGCAAAATTGCTTCAATATCTTCGCTGGCAAGCATTGCAGCGGTGGTACGTCCCACTAACACTAATCGTTCTGGAACCGCATCAAGCCAAACTTGACGCTGAGCCACTAAACCTGCTCCAGGTGGAAGAACTCGATCGTACTTGTGCGCCCTTGCTCCCCGTTCGACGATCGCTAAATAAGGTGCAAGTTTCTTCACTCCGGCAGGTGGCTCGACTTCGTATTCTGCGTGAATCTGTCCCCCGAATGCGCCAATTTCAGAATGATCCTGCGCGAATTGATGGGCTTGAAAGACCCAGTTCTCGTCAGGCAGCGTGTCATCGTCGAGAAAAGCAATCCATTGACCTTTCGCTTCTCGGACGGCTCTCGATCGAGCAAATGCCAATCCTTGTTCTGCCTCAAAGATGTATCGAACTTCGGGATAGCTCAGCACAACCTGTTTCGTACGATCGCGACTATTGTTATCGATTACGAGAACTTCCCAAGCGATCGAGTCGGTGTCAATCTGCGATCGCACTCGGTCTAGAACTTGTCCAATTCGGGCTTCACCGTTGTAGGTACAGATAGCGATGCTAAGATCCATCATTTCTGCTCAATGCGATGCCCCCAGTATGGACAAGTAGAATTCATCACTAACCAACCGGAATTTCATTCGGAAAATTGTAGGAATAGATACAAGTCTGATTTAGTTTCCTGGAAAAATGAAAACGAAAGTTCTGTTGATGGGTTTCGCTGCAAGTTTGTTAATGTTGGTGCCTGCGATCGCAAATCAAACCAAACCTCGCCCGGTTGAGTCGTTTACAGTAGTTGGCACTGAGCCGTTTTGGAACGTTGAGATCAACCAATCTGGAATTACCTACGGTACACCGGAGCCGAAAAAAGTGGTGTTCCCCTATGTTGCGCCTTTGAATGCAGAGGGGCGACCTGCTGACAGTGTGCGAGTGTATCGCTTGAAGGGAATGACCAGTGGAACCTTGGTGATTCGGAAAGGTGCGTGTAGTGATGGAATGTCCGATCGCAAATACGACCATTCTGCAACGATGATCTTAGGGGACACCGTGAAGGAAGGTTGCGCGATCAAGAAGTAGATTGATTTCAGTATGGAACTGTTGTAGAAAACTACGCAGTTCCATACTTTCAGTTTGTCAGAACATTCCGACAAAAGAAACGAATTGCGTCGGGATTGGGATCGATTCGCTACACTAAGCTTCAGTAGCGTTGTGATGAACCGATGGCAACTCGTAAAGATACAATTTTCGAGCAGTATTTAGCTCCGATCGCACGCTTCTTTGTCGATGAAGACGAAATGCGAAAACTGCATCAGAGCATCAATTGGCAAAGGGAATGCGATCGCTTCACTGATCCGAATTTGATCTATCCGAACTACTACAAAACTCAAAACTTCCACGGCATCGAAGGCGGCTATTTAACGATCGGGGCAGCGACTTCTTATGATCCCGTGACTCAACTGGCGCTTCCTCCGAATGAAACGTGGGTGCGGCAACAAGTAATCGATACGATTCAAGGTCAACCGCTGCGGATTCTCGATCTCGGTTGCGGCACAGGCTCAACGACCTTGTTGCTTAAACAGGCGTTTCCGAATGCAGAAGTATTTGGACTAGATTTATCGCCCTATATGTTGGCGGTTGCCGATCGTAAAGCGAAACAAGCTAATCTCACAATCCATTGGATTCACGGCAAAGCAGAACATACGAAATTTTCTGATCATTCATTCGATCTAGTCACCGCTTCGTTACTGTTCCACGAAACACCCCCGTCAATCTCAAAATTGATTTTGCAAGAATGCTATCGATTGCTCAAATCAAGCGGTGAAGTGGTCATTCTCGATGGCAGTCAGAAAACGCTAAGACAAACTGAATGGCTCACCCAAATTTTTGAAGAACCGTACATCCGCGACTATGCTCATGACAGCACCGAAGCTTGGATGGGAGCAGCAGGATTCTCAGCCGTTCACAGTCATGAATTTTGGTGGTTGCATCAAATTACACATGGAACCAAAGCGCTAACCTGCACCGATTTTGAGGAATTTGATGAGTTTGATGGAGAATTTGCAGTGTCCTAAGCTTGCGTTCGGTGTAAGGTAAGAGACGGGACGATCGCGCCTTTTATCCGATGCTGAAAGCTGTTTTATTTGATTTCAATGGTGTCATTATCAACGATGAGCCACTCCACGAGAAACTCCTAGAGCAAATTTTGATTGAGGAGAATCTGCGCCCCAAACCTGGAGAATTCCGAGAATTGTGTTTGGGGCGAAGCGATCGAGTGTGCATCCAAGAAATGCTCGAACGGCGCGGGCGAGTCGTGACCCCGGATTATCTCGATGAATTAATCACCCGAAAAGCTCAAGCATACGTGCAGCAAATAAGCACGATCGAGAAATTGCCGATCTACAGCGGGATCGAAGATGTCATGTTCAAACTCCCGCAGTGCAAATTCGCGATCGTCAGCGGTGCACTGAGATCCGAAATCGAACTCGTTCTAGAACGGGCAAATCTACGATCGCGCTTTTCGGTGATTGTCTCCGGCGATGATATTGCAGTCAGTAAACCGGAACCCGATGGATATTTACTCGCGATCGAGCGCTTGAATCAGGAATTTCCCGATCTTCAGTTAACGGCTCAGGAATGTTTAGCGATCGAAGATACCTTTGCAGGAATTCAAGCCGCAAAAGCCGCGAAAATTCCGGTCGTGGGAGTGGCAAATAGTTACCCATTTCACATGATGCAGCGCTGTTCAAATTGGGCAGTCGATTATCTGATTGATTTAGAAATCGATCGCATTCAAAACACATTCGCTGCCGTTCCCGCCTAATACAATAGAATGAATCCCGCTGCAAGAGGTCTGCAATGTTAGAGCACAACCCATTGCAAATTTTTCCCACCGAATTCGACCTGCCCGACTCCGACGATCAGCCTGTGGATAATGAGCTACAACTTCTTCTCCCGATTTTATTGAGAGCCATTCTTGCCTTACTTTGGGCGGATCGAAACGATTGGTTTCTTGGCGTGAATCTGGGATTGTACTATGACCCAAAACAACCCGCGATCGGTCCTGACGGTTTCTTAAGTTTGGGCGTTCCACGAGTGCGACCCAATGGAAAACTTCGACTGAGCTACTTAGCTTGGCAAGAGAACGTCATGCCGCAATGGGTCTTAGAAATCGGTTCGCAGAAATACGGTGGCGAATACGATGAAAAAATGCGGGATTACGCCAATTTAGGCATTCTCTACTACACCATTTACAATCCGAATCACTGGCGGCGCGATCGACATGATTCGTTTGAAGTTTACCGATTGATCAACGGGCGATACGTGCGCCAACCCGGAAACTCTGTCTGGATGGAGGCAGTCGGGTTAGGCATCGGAGTAGAGGCGGGAACCCATGAAGGCATTACACAGGATTGGCTGTATTGGTATGACGAACAGGGAAATCGTTATCCTGCCCCTGAAGATGCGATCGCATTTGAGCGCAATCGTGCCGAACGCGCCGAACAACAGCTTGAAGAAGAACGTCGATCGCGTCAGGCACTGCTTGAGAAATTGCGGCAAATGGGCATTGATCCCGATGAGTTATAAAAAAACTCCGATCGCAGTGCGATCGGAGTTTTCGTCATCCTAAAAAACCTCTAGCCCGTTACGGTTTCTATGAGATTCCAGCCTTGATTCTCGCTAATCGCTTGATTCACGAGATTGTACATTTTGCGGCAGTGATTATCGACTTGAAGGGGTAACTCCTCGTTCTTAATCACGAAATTCATTTTTGTTTCCTTTTCGGTGGCTGTTGTTTTATCAATCAGCACCTCAACCGTAACCAGTTTTGGAAATGCCACGTTGCCTGGGATTTCTCGCGCCATCATATAATCTTCAGTCGCGTAAATGACATCCAGGTTGCAGGATTTCAGCGTCTGATTCAACAGCGGCTGGAGATTCTGCAATGGGACTCCAACAGTGAATAGACAGGTGTAACGAGCCATAGCAAACCCCAATCTTGTGACAAGTGAGTCTCACTTCCTTCCTTTCCAACCTACGCTAAAACGATACCTTGGTCTAGGTGAGTGCCCGTAAATCTTAATCTGGTTTCCAGACGGTTACAGGCGATCGATTGCATAGTCTACATCAGCGTATGATGCTTTGGGGGGCATTTTGCCCTAGCCCATTTATAGCGGATAACCCCGAAAGTGATCTATTTCGCGGAGATCGAATAAAAATTCCCTGATTTGAAATACTCTATAGGGTCAGGGCGAACTTGGCAAAAAACGAATGGACGGTAAATTAATTGTCTTTGAGGGAATTGAAGGCTGTGGCAAGACGACGCAGCTTGAACGATCGCGGCACTGGCTGACAACAATCCAGCAAGCAGACGTGATCCCAACTCGCGAACCCGGCGGAACGCCATTAGGAGGAGGAATTCGTCAGCTTCTTTTACACACTGACGAAGAGCCGATTCACGATCGAACTGAATTACTTCTGTATGCCGCCGATCGCGCTCAACACGTCGAACAGTTTCTTCGCCCCAATTTAGAGCGGGGAGCGTTGATATTATGCGATCGCTACACCAATTCAACGATCGCGTATCAAGGCTACGGGCGCGGACTCGATTTGCAATTGATCGACCAACTCAATCAAGTCGCAACTGGAGGCTTACAGAGTGATTTAACGATTTGGCTGGATATCGAGGTCGAGCTTGGATTCGAGCGGATGAAGCAGCGGGGAAACCGCGATCGCATCGAACAAGCCAGCATCGAGTTTCATCAGCGGGTCAGAATGGGATTTGCGAAATTAGCGGAGGAGCAGTGCGATCGAATTGTTCGGATCGATGGCAGTGGCAGCGAATTGCACGTTGCAGAACAGGTAAAAGCCGCAATCAGTCAAGCCTTGACACGGTGGAGACGTGAAGACCGGGGAGAATAGAATTCGTTGGGCTGATTTAATTCACGTTCCTTAGCGCAGATCGATAAAATCTTCTCGCACCCAGCCCGTTGCTTTCGATGGAAATTCGACAAAATACCAGAGTTTGCCGTCATCACCGCGTGCCTGTTGCAGTGCCACAACTCGATCGCCGACCAAGCCATAATTAGCAGAATCAGCACCCGTTGAAGGAGCCGATCGCAGATTAACGCGACTACCTGGAGTTTGACCAGTGATTTGAGCTGATCGCGGAAATTCTGAGGTTTGAGGCGGCTGATTGAGTTCTCGCGTTTGTTCTTCTTGCACCCAACCTGCTGCACCCGACGGAAACCGGACATATAACCAAAGTGCGCCATCGGTTCCTTCCATTTCTCGTGTTACTGTCACCCGATCGCCTGTCACTCCATAGTGCGGTGAGTTCGATCGCGTATTTGGCTGCGAATACACTCTGATTTGTCCGCCTGCAATGCCTTCTAAGATGACCGGATAAGAAACTGAAGGTTCAGAAGGAGTGGGCGCAGGAGAAGCAATGGGAGGACTGGGAGAGGGACGCGGTGTGAGAGTTTCAACTGGAGTTGGAACGTTTTGTGGACTGGCTTGAGCGGATGGACTGGGAGTAATGCTGGGACTGGGAGACTCAGCAATTGGAGTCGGAGCAGGAGCGCGATTGAGAACAGCCATTGTTGCGATCGCGATCGTGAGCAATCCGCCGCCTGCAATTGCCGCGATGATGAGTCTAGAGCGATCGGATTTTGGAGTTGACATAACGGCAGAAGAATGGGGTTAAGACGCTAAGCCTTAATTGTGTAGCGATGTTTTCAACTATACAAGAAATTTTAGGTGCAATTGATTACGCCTCATCTGATGATTCGATGTTGTACTGAGCGAAAAAATCAGCGATCGAGATATCCAACGCTTTCGCTAATTTCTCAATGTTTTCTAGTGACGGATTGCGATCGCCAGTCTCGATCGTGGCTAAATACGATCGATGAAGTTCTGCGCGTTCAGCTAATTGTTCTTGCGTGAGATCAAGTTCTCTGCGTCTCCGCCGAATCGCTTTCCCAAAGCGCCATTTGATACTGTTTGCCTGTTTCTTTTCCACTGCTCAATGCTACGCGACCTTGAGCAATTTGAAGATATTTAATCGGTGTCAAAATGTACTTTATAAGTGTCAAAACTGTGCAATAATCATGCAAAAGCCAGCGCACTAACCTTGGCAAGTTCCCGCGCTGGCTCTGGTTCCTTTGCAATTCACAAAAGAGACAGCTTCACTATGACGTATCAAAGGTGGTTGAAGCCTTGGTCGATCGTGCGGCTAAATTCTGCACTGCACCGATGGAGTACGATCGGGCGGTATCAAATGCGATCGGAAGCCGAAGCGAGTTTGCAGATGTATCGCCGCTTGTTTCCAAGTGAACGATTTGAGCTTGTGTTTGAGTTAGAGTGAAAAAGATAGATAAGAATTTACGATTATGAGTATTTTTGCTTCAGAAGCAGAGAGTGATTTCAATCCAGATGATCCAACTGTCGAGGCAATCAAAGCAAGCCTGACAAAAGCACTACATCAAGTTAGAACAAGGCACACTCTCCCGCTTTCTCAGATGTGGGACGGAATTGAAGATGCTGAAGAATCTAATCAGATGGCTCCTGGATACCTGGAATTGCAGTAAACCGATTCACAGGATATTCCATTTCATAGGTCATTATTCTAAAAAGCTGTTGAAAGTTTTCTAGAGCTGTGCCAAGACAGAAGTTTTCGATAAAACTATAGAAGTCTCGATCGACTTTGTAAGCGTGACCATCGTCGTCGATCGCATAGACATCATACTGCTCATCAGTTTGATCGTAAGTCCTTAGATCAAAGATAAATATTGTTCCTGATACACCAAGCCCAAATACATAAGCATTACCAAGTAGCTCCTGAACCGTAGGATCATAGTCTGGATTTAAACGAAATAAAGATTTGGCTGCCTCAATAATTTCTGAATTTGAAATAGACTGAATTCTAAGGTATTGCAAGCTGGGGCAATCGATACACACAAAGCTTTCTCCAAAGCATCCATTTCCGAACATCTGACAAAACTCTTTGTATCCAACAGGCAATTTGATCTGCATTTCCGATTCAAATTGTTCTAAATCGCTTGCAGTTACTGTAGTAAATTTATCTGTTCTCTCGAAGCGAATTTCGATTTGCCTGAGCAGCTTTTCCCATCTCTCCAACTGATAATTCATATAGCAAGTTACGATTGCGATCGCTCAACCAACAAACAATCCTCAAAACTGAATGCCTCTGCATCTAAGAAAGAAGCGTTGCCTTCGGCACAGCAAAGCTGCCCGCCATTTCGACCACTTGTTCGATCGAGCAATCCAGTTCACCCGCTTTTTGCATCAGAGCAGCTTTCACACAATCTGGCGCGTCTTCTAAAACTCGTTGAGCCGATTCTGATGATAAGTGTTGTGTCGTCAGCGTTGGGTTCATAAGCTCTCTGGAATTAGGACATTATTTCTAAGCCACACCATAACCCGTATCAGGTCGGGCATAAGCAGGTTGTAGCCCCAACACAATATCTTCCCTCGCCACTCCCATTTCTACCAGTTCTTGAGCGATCAATCGATCAGTCTGATTGCGCTGAATCCACACCTTTCCATCCTTGATATCCAAGTGCATCAAACAGCTATAAAACCGCCGCTGTCCTTGCCAGCCCAAACTGACTAACTGATAATGATCATGTTCGCGATCGCAAATCACCTGAGTCTCTAATTGAGCGTCTGCTTCCGTCACGTAACTTTCGAGCAGCGATCGGATGACTTGTCGATATTGTTCTAGTCGCTCCATCTCACAATTACTCCTGCCACTGCATCATATACCAATAGTTTAACGGCATACTTTTGAACAGAAGCGATTGCGATCGAACGTTGGAAAAATGTCTCATACGCAATTTGGGGAACTGCAAGGTAAAGTACACGATCAGGTTCCAAAGCTTCCAAGACTAATCGGTAATTCAAAAACTGTCCCAACGCAGCGTGATAGTCAAACAGGGCTGATTCACTCAAAAAGCTTTTGATTTCAACAGCGATTTTTTGAGTTCCCTTCTCTGCGGCGAGGAGATGTTCTGCACCTAAATCAATCCTGATTTCGTCCTCGTCTTCAAACTTTAATCTGAGTGGATCATGCGTGATTGTCCATTGCTCTTTCAAAAGTGCATTCTTCACGGCATCATGATAGCGATCGCGAGCAGACATCCTTCTATTCCCTGAATATGAAAAAGGGCGAGAAAGCTCTCACCCTGATTAGAATACTCTACAACTCGGAGCTTATTGTGTCGTCAAAACTTCAGATGGTAAGCGTTTGAACTCTAAACGCTCGGTTTCACCGACATCGACAAAGATCGTATCGCCTTCGGTATAGTTGCCGCGTAGGATCTCTTTCGCGATCGCAGTTTCTAATTCCCGCTGAATCGCCCGCTTCAATGGACGCGCTCCGTACACCGGATCAAAGCCCACTTCAGATAAGAAATCTAACGCCGCATCGGATAGCTTCAGTGACATCTTACGTTCGCTCAATCGCTGCTCTAATCGTAGGGTTTGAATCTTGACGATTTCGCGCAGTTGCGATTTTTGCAGACTGTGGAAGATGATGATTTCATCAATCCGGTTCAAGAACTCAGGACGGAAGCTCGATCGCATTGCATCCATTACCCGCGATCGCATTTCTTCATGGCGATTGTCGTCTCCACCGTATTCAAAGATGTACTGTGAACCGATGTTAGAAGTCATGATGATGATTGTGTTTTTGAAGTCTATTGTCCGACCTTGCGAATCGGTAACGCGACCATCATCGAGAATTTGCAGCATCACGTTAAACACATCAGGATGCGCTTTTTCGATCTCATCGAACAGAATCACGGAGTATGGACGACGACGAACGGCTTCGGTTAACTGTCCACCTTCGTCATAGCCCACATATCCAGGAGGCGCACCGATCAAGCGTGAGACTGAATGCTTCTCCATGTATTCGGACATATCGATCCGCACCATTGCTTCTTCGGTGTCGAATAGATAAGCCGCGAGAGCTTTCGCAAGTTCAGTTTTACCAACACCTGTGGGACCGAGGAAGATAAAGCTGGCAGTTGGACGGTTTGGATCAGACAGTCCGGCTCTCGATCGCTGTATCGCATCAGCAACCGCAGTCACGGCTTCGTCTTGTCCGATCACTCGTTGATGCAGGATGTCTTCAAGCTGTAAGAGTTTCTGCATTTCAGATTCAACGAGCTTGCTGACTGGAATTCCCGTCCACTTAGAAATGATTTCAGCAATGTCTGATTCAGTCACTTCTTCACGGAGCAGTGAAGTACCTGATTTCTGAGTTTGAGTGAGTCGAGCTTCGGTTTCTTCTAGGTTGCGATTCAACTCATTGAGCTTGCCGTACTTGAGTTCAGCCGCTTTGTTGAGGTCGTAATCGCGCTCGGCTTGCTGGACTTCAAGGTTCACTTGATCAATCTCTTCTTTGAGCTTTTGAAGCTCAGTGATCACGCCCTTTTCAGCTTGCCATTGAGCATTTAATTTCGATTGATCTTCTTTGAGATCAGCTAGTTCTCGCTCGATTCGGTCTAAGCGATCGCGGGATGGCGCATCGTTTTCTTTCTGCAACGAGAGCCGCTCCATTTCAAGCTGAAGAATCTTACGATCGACTTCATCCAACTCTTCAGGCTTAGAAGTGATCTCCATTTTCAACTTCGCCGCCGCTTCGTCTACAAGATCGATCGCTTTGTCTGGAAGAAAGCGATCGCTAATATATCGAGTCGAAAGCGTTGCCGCAGCAACTAACGCTGAATCGGAAATCTTCACCCCGTGGTGAACTTCATAGCGTTCCTTCAGTCCACGCAGAATCGAAATCGTATCTTCAACGGTCGGCTGATCCACGAAGACTTGCTGGAATCGCCGTTCTAGTGCTGCGTCTTTTTCGATGTACTTGCGATACTCATCTAATGTAGTTGCACCGATACAGCGCAATTCACCCCGCGCCAACATCGGTTTGAGTAAATTACCCGCATCCATCGCGCCTTGAGTTGCACCCGCACCGACCACGGTATGGATTTCGTCAATAAATAGAATAATGTTGCCGCGTGAATCGGTGACTTCTTTGAGAACCGCTTTGAGACGTTCTTCAAATTCACCCCGATATTTTGCACCTGCAATCAGCGCACCCATATCGAGCGCGATTAACTTGCGATCTTTGAGCGATTGAGGCACATCTCCGCTCAGGATTCGTTGTGCCAATCCTTCCGCGATCGCAGTCTTACCGACACCCGGTTCCCCAATCAGCACCGGATTATTTTTCGTCCGACGCGAGAGAATCTGAATCGTGCGGCGAATTTCGTCATCTCGACCGATCACCGGATCGAGCTTGCCTTCCCGCGCATACTGAGTCAAATCGCGCCCATATTTCTCTAGAGATTCGTACTTGTTTTCAGGAGTTTGATCCGTCACTTTTTGATTACCCCGAACTTGTTCGATCGCGTTTCTGAGTTTTGCTTCATCTACTCTAAATTCTGCCAGTAAGCCTTTCCCAAAGCGACTATCTTGGGCATATCCTAAGAGCAAATGCTCGATCGAGATAAAATCATCCTCAAATTGTTTGCGATAATCTTCCGCTCGATCCAATAGCGAATCGGCACTGCGTCCCCAATACACAGACGTGCCACTGCCGGACACTTTGGGCTGACGGCGGATAAATTCATCGGCTCGATCGCGCACTCGATCGACTGGAACAGCCAGCTTATTAAAGATACTGATCGCCAAGCCATCTTGCTCTAGGAGCGCTTTCATCAGATGCTCAGTCTCGATCTGCTGTTGCTGTGCCTGCTTCACGATTTCTGGAGTGCGGACGATCGCTTCCCAGGCTTTTTCGGTAAATTTTTCTGCACTATTTGGCTGCATCGCATTCCCTCATCTAATCCCGATCGTCATACAGCCATTGTAGAGAAGCGATCGAGTTTGGAGCGTTCGGAGTACCGCCCTTTCACCGTCCAAATCGCCGAAGAGTATGATTGAAAAATGATTTAAGGCAGAAAACTGACGAGAACCTAGAGGATCTAGAAGCGATGATGCGAATTTTATCAAAGCTAATCCGATTACCTTCAGAACAGATTAAACCTCGCTTAGAATCATTGCTCACGACTCTGTTTGGTTTACAAGCAGTTCAACCTGATTCACAAGAAAACTCAGAAGCATGGGCGCAACGATTTACCGATTGGGTGGAAAGTCACCGTGAACTTAGATTGCCATCGCTATCGGATGAAGCGATAAGTCGAGAGAGCATTTATGAAGACGAGTGCTGATCTTTCGAGAAAGATGTTCGCGTAACTGGAAGGTTTAGCCATTTTCCAATTTCGATTGCTATCTGTTCAAGATCCGCTTTTGATACGATGCCTTCGTCATCGACTTCAATTTCATATTTTTGCTGGTCTGCCCGAATCACCAGTTTTGGCTGAACGATGCAATGTTCTTGATCTCCGTTCGGATGTCGTTTTATCCATTCTGAACGGGGCATAAGCTCAATTTTGCAAATCGTTGATCTTGGGCTGGATGCTTCCCGCTTAGACAGTCCAATCACTTCTGATTCATAAGACCAGTAGACTTCCTCTTGATTAATACACAGCCGCTTGAAGTCGCGCAGTCGCCTAGCGTCAGATGAAGCCAGTGAATCAAATAGCACTCTAAGTGAGAACCAGCCAAAGTACCAAAATGGGAATGAAAGACCAACAATCTTCAATTTATCCTCCCAATTCGCCCAATATACGAGAAAGGCAAGCACTAGAGAAAACGGACAGGTAATCAAGACGAGAATACTAGAGAGAAAGATGGGAGACATGACATCGAACAGTGAACGAAACGCAGGAATCGTTACTTCCAAAGCATCGGATTCAACCTTCAGTAAGACTCTACTCTGCTTGGTTCTACTAGAAGAGTTTGACATTTATGTTGCAACTTTAATCGAATTCTAATCCTCTGAAAAAACGGCTGGAGGTGGCAGCGATCGCGCAACACTGGAGCCAAGCATTACTCACCCAATCTGGTTTACTTCAGATGAATTAATCAAAATCGAGTTCGGTGAAGAGTTCAGCGATCGCTAACCGAAACCCATCGATCACTTCCTCACCCTCTAAGAAATCGGTCTTTTTCAATAAGCGATCGGGCGTTGTTCCCCGATACACAACCACCGATTCTTCATCGGGATTAATCACCCAAACTAACCGAGATCCGCTCTCGAAATACTCCACAATCTTCTGATGAATTTCTTCAAATGTATTACTTGGAGAAATCACTTCAACGGCTAAATCTGGCGCTCCATCGAAGAATCCTTTAGGCAGTTTTTTTAATCCTTTTAATCGATCTTTTGAAACGAAGGAGAGATCAGGCGATCGCTTATTTCCGGACTTCATTTTAAAGGCAGTGCTGGAATCACAGGCGACACCGAGCTTACGATCGCGCACATGAATCAACAGAATTCCACCCAGAATAAGGGCGATGTATCCATGCTGCATTCCAGAATTGCCCACGATTTTTAATTCTCCATTTACTAGCTCGTAGCGATCGCCGTTGTCGGGCAATGCCATAAATTCTTCGTCTGTCCAGATCTTGGGCTGTGCAGAAAGGGTCATGGTGCTGTCCTCATTTAGCTGCCGAACTGCTGTTTAGCTTGATCATAAATCTCAGGTGTAATCTGCGTGGCTCCGAGTTCTTGAGCGAACTTTTCAATCTTCTTTCGGGCTGCCGGACGCACGAAAAAGGGAATTTCTTTTAATTTTGCTTCGGCTTCAGAAGTCCATTCCATAGTCGTCTCTGATGAACTGTGTTTATGTATTCTACACAGCACTGCGATCAGAGGAAGATGCAATCACTGTCTAAAGCTCGTCAGTACTAAGTTGTAGAAATCACTTAAGTAGTTAAAGCAGAAAGTAGAACAGTAAATCTGCGATCGGCAATAATAGAAGCTTTCCTCAAACGAATGCAATCACACCCATTTGGCGCGGGTGGTCGTTGGGCAGTTCTAGACGAACAAGACGATCCAACCGTCATTCGACAATTTAATCGGTATGCCTGCGCTGCTGCCTGCGGCGAAATTGTCCTACTCGATCGCAATATCCAAATTGACCAGAGAGACATCGCTCAACTTGCAGGCGGTGTTCCAATGGACTTGGAAGATTTAGCAGATGCACTCAATGCGGCTCGATCGCTCACAGGACAATGGAGAGGAATCGCCGTCACCCTTCCTGGTGCAAGCGATGAAGAATTACTAGAAACGCTCAATCAAACTGGCTCATGGATTGCGGGCTTCTGGGAGGATGAACAGTCGATCGGACATGCTGTAGTCGTTGATGGCTTTGATCCAGACAGAAAGCTTCTGATTCGCGATCCGTGGGGACGTGCATTCGGTTCTAATTGTGGTTCCACATATAGAATGGAGATACGAGTATTTCTAGAGGTTTGGAGCCGAAAGGCTGTCTTTTATCTAGGCTGAATCTTATGAATGTTCAAGTTTTAGCAATTGAATCAAGCGGCACAAACCAATGGAATGTAAAGCTGCTTGTGGGTCAGCAATCCGTTGTCTATCCCTTTGCTCAAGAAGAAGTAGCGATCAGCGATCGTTCAATCATTGGCATTACTTCTGATCCAGCCTTTAGAAAATTCTTTAAGTTCAATCAACATCTGATTCACCAAATCACTCATTTGCTCATTCAGAGCGTAAATGCAGAAGTCATAGAGTTTCCGGTAGAAGTTGGAAATTTTCTCACATTTGATCAAGCCTCTGAAAAATTGATGCTGACAGAATAGGCAGATCGATAAGCAGCTTGCGAGTGTATTCTACGCTACCAACTCAATAGATTCTCGACCAATACAAAGAGAAAAAACCAAAAGATCCCACGATCGCCCAAAAATTCAACACCTATCGCTTTGCTGACTACAAAGAGCAAGTGATCGATCTCCTTCAGCGAGTCTGCACTATGAGTGTTGAAACGATGCAAATCATTGAACAGATGAAGAATGCAGACTAATCTACTGCACCAACTCTCCTAACCTTCATATCTAAGGCGATCAGTAATCCAATTTTCCAATTCATTCAAACTATTAAAGCCGGAACACGCTCGGCTAAGGTCTACAAGCACTGGAAATGGCAGAGTCATAAAGCGCGATCGCATTTCTTCAGGTAGTTCTTGTTGCAAGCGCTGATTGAGTACTTGTGTAACAAGATCGATGATCACTTCTCTGCCTTCTTCTCTGCCTTCTTCTTTAGCTTCTCGAATCGCACGAGGTTCTTCAGTTAAATTGATTCCAATCATGGCTCTAATCTCCGCTCGGCTCAAGGTTGCAAATTTGTACACCAGAATAGAGGTGATGATATCTATTATGTCGCGCCTTGCTTCGGGTGTGAATGTCTCTTGCTCAGCACGAGAAACAAGCGATCGAGCCACTTCAGGCGCTTCCTCTGGTTCAACGATCGTCAAAACCACAGCCGCGATCGACAAAGGCAATGTTTCTGGATCTCCTAATTCATCGAGAAAGATGCGATGAAACTGATCACAGTTGAGTATTGATCGAAATGGATGAGTTTCACTTTGTTCAGTGCTACGAAATGGATAGATTACAACTGCTTGCCAATCTGAAAAGCGATCGCGATTCCGATAAAAATACAATGCCGATTCGCTGATCAATCGTTCATAAAGCTCTTCATCCTTTTGAAATTGCACTTCGCAGAAATAGACGACTCCTGGTTCAGCCGATTCAGGCGGCAGAAACACACCATCAATTTCAAACTTCGGTTCTTTGACTGCAACAGAATCAAATCGATACTCGGCTGCATCATCCGGTTGCTGGTTGATCAGTTGAAACAATAAGTCTGGTGATTGCTGAAACAATTTATAGAACAGAGGGTCACGCCGCATTTTCCACGATTACGAAAATCTGTTCAATTGTACTATCTGATGTCTCACCAGCCTAATCGCGTTGGTTGTTCATATACTCGCTTCAATGTATTCGTATCCCGCGCTGAAATTACGGGCGGCGTTCTGACTTGCGAGAAGTACATCACATCAGATTCAAGTGGGCTATGTCCCCAAATACCTAGAGCGTGCCCGAGTTCGTGACGTGCTGCCGCTAGTAGTGAAAGATTCGGGCGATTGGGCTGAATCCGAATCCTCATTCGATGCCGCAGAATGCCATCTTGTTCGTATAGCTCAAATCGGGTATCAGCAAATCGAACCCGCTCAGTTGGCGGAAACTTTAAGGGAATCGAAGAACGATCGATAAAAATATCCGCGCTCTCTGGTCGATCGACAAATTCCAACGGAAAGTATTGCTTCCATTCATTCACCGCTTGCGTCATCAGATTTACCCAAGTCTGACTCCGAGCATCCCCAGGCTGAACGTAGACTTTCACCGGAAAGCGTGACCAAATTAGATACTCTGGAGCAGTCTTCTCAACTTGATCGAAGTAATCGCCGGATCGATCGTTCCATTGCGCCAACATTGCTGGAAGGGGATGAATTCGCGGAGCAGGAAGCGCCCGAACCGCGATCGCCCAAAACAAAACGCACCCAATCGCCAAAAGTGCGATCGAATGCGTTCTAAACCGTCGAAATCTTAACGACCGATCCATCCAGCACTGAGAATCACTGTGATTCCCATAAACAGAATGGTGAGCAACCAGGTCGCACGATTGAGCGTGGTTTCTGCGCTTTTGGTGCTGGTAAACAGTTGAGCTTGACCACCCAAACCGCCTAAACCATCTCCTTTTGGACTATGCAGCAGCACTAAAATGACAATTCCGACCGCAGAAAACATCCAAATCGATCTCAAAACTGTGATTAACGTCATATTGCCAAACTTACGATCGATACGTTTCTCATTATATGAACATTAGGGTTGCGCGATCGTCGATTTCGGGGTTTGCGCTCCCTGTGGACTCGGTGCGGGACTCGGTGGAACTGCATTCAATTGATTGAAGTATTGGTAAGTGAGTTTCGAGACTTGGCGAATCAGATCGCCTGCTCGATCGTCATTGTGCGGACGTTTTACCATTGCCGCCATCAGATAGCGTTTGCCATTCGGTAAATCGATGATGCCAACATCACCGAGCATGATGCCGATATCTCCAGTTTTGTGAGCGATCGCAGATCCTTCTCCCAATCCCTGTGGAATCAGCGAATTGTTCGCCACTTTTCGCATGATATTCAACATTCGATCGTGCGATCGCATCGAGACTAATTCCCCACGATTCACCGCATCCAAAAGTGCAACCATGTCACGCGGGCTACTGATATTGGTGCCGGGTAAATCGGGAAGCAGATTTTGAATTGCAGTATTGGTTAAACCCCAGGATTGAAAGCGCTGATTGAGGGCATCTTTACCCCCTAAGCGATCGATGATCATATTCGTCGCGGTGTTGTCGCTGATATCGATCATTTTGGTCGCGACTTCGATCGCTGGAAATTGTGACCCAACGGGCAGAGTTTGAAGATCCCCCGATTCAGTCGCAACGAGTTCTTTTCGCATCGTCAGCGGTTCATCAAGCCGAATCTTACCTTCGTCTACGGCTTGGAAAAAAGCAACAAGAATCGGGAATTTAATCGTGCTGGCGGCGGGGATGGGGTTCGAGGCGTTGACATCCACATAAGTGTGAGTGTCAGCATCCACAACCATGAATCCTGGCGTTAACTGAGTTTGAGGAGCGATCGTGCTTTGAATCTGCGTTTTCAGCCCTGTGATTTCCTGATTCAGTTGAAGCTGGGACGCGACAGCGGGACTCGGTGAAGGGCTTGCTTGCTCGGTCTTTTCAGGTTGAGGCGTTCCTCCCAATCGAGTTGCTGGGTCCCAAATCGATAAGCTCGTGCCAGCAATCACACCAATCCCAACACCGAGAATCAACAATCGAGTGCCATAGAGAAAGGCTAACGCCGATCGACTTTTGGGCGTTTGCGGTTTTCTAACTGGGGGAGTGCGCCGAACTTCGGGCGGGGGAACGACTTCGAGGCGGCGACGTTCTTTCGATCGAGGACGGTCACTTTGGCGAACGCTCGTTTTTGGGCGTTCGACGGGAATCGGTTTACGCTTCGGTTCTCGTGGGATGCGTTCTCGACGGGACGAAAGTGGAATCGGCTTCGGTGGGGTTTCGACAACTCGACGACGGGAGCGGCGACGGGTGGTAGTGCCATTCGATCGACCACCGCGGTCTACATTGGGTGCGATTGAACTGTCGGTGTCATCCCACATTGATGCTGATCTCCGTTCGTCAGGAACAAGGGTTTACGAAATTCGGTTTGAAGTTCAGAACGTGCGTTGCGTTTTCGCCACTCTGCGTGTTTTAGGGATTTTACATTGACTTCGGAAATTTGATCCGCTCAAGTCTGCGAATCTTTGGAAGGTTGCGCTTTCGCTGCCCAATCCATCTGCCGCAAAACGCCACGTAGCAAGGATAAATCATTTTCTGAAAGATTAGCACGATTGAAAATATGTCTAAATTTTTCCATTCGACTCGCAGCGGTATGTGGCTGGAGGTAGCCAATGTTGAGCAGTACGGATTCGAGATGTTCGTAAGCTCGATCGAGATCATCGAGTGAACAAGGAACTGCAATCGGTGCGGTTGGCATCGGTGCTTGGAATAGCTCATAACAGCAAATCGCGACCGCTTGAGCAAGATTCAGGGATTGATAGTTATCGCTCGTTGGAATGTAGACAAATCGCTGAGCATATTTCAGTTCCTCGTTGCTCAATCCTCGATCTTCAGAACCAAATAGCAGTGCGGTGTTTAGTCCGGGTTCTAGTAACCAAGGTAAAGCTTCACGCGGATGTTCTAACGGGGCATCAATTCGCGATCGAACCGCCGTTGCGATCGCCCGATGACACCCGATTAATGCCTCTGGAATCGATTTAACAATCTGAGCCGCTTCTAAAACGTCGATCGCTCTCATCGCCATTTTCCGCGCTTCATCCGACTGCAAATCACACGTAGGATTCACGAGTACCAACTGACTCAAGCCCATATTTTTCATTACACGAGCGATCGATCCCACGTTGAGCGCTCCCGCAGGTTCGACCAGCACAATCCGAACTTGAGAAGACAAGGTTTCCGACATATCCAAAAGCGCGAAAGACTTTAAAATTAACGCATCTTTAGCCCGAATTTGTTATGCCGCGCCATCGTGCCAAATCTGATTTACCGACTAAAGTCTGTCCGGTCTGCGGTTTGCCGTTTACCTGGCGGAAAAAATGGGAGGACTGCTGGGACGAGGTGAAATACTGTAGCGATCGCTGTCGAAAACGGAAATCCCAGGCGAAACCTGAGTCACCGTAAACCAGACGTGATAAGCTTTTGTGCTATCCGTTTTGTGTGAGGTTCCTTGTCATGTCTCTCGATCGCGTTCAGCCAAAATTGATCATTCACGGTGGGGCAGGAAGTTCGCTCAAAGGAAAAGGGGGAGCCGATGCGGTTCGTCGATCGCTTTACAAAGTGGTAGAAGAAGTTTATGCACTTTTATTAGCGGGAGCGACCGCAACGGAAGCGGTTGTTGCAGGTTGCCAATTGCTCGAAGATGATCCCCGTTTTAACGCTGGAACTGGATCAGTGTTGCAGTCTGATGGACAGATTCGCATGAGTGCGGCTCTGATGGATGGAACCGAGCAACGATTTAGCGGTGTGATTAATACCTCACGAGTCAAGAACCCGATCGAGCTTGCGTTATTTCTGCAAACGTCTGACGATCGCATTCTCTCTGATATTGGTTCTGCTGAGTTACTCCGAGAATTGCAACTGCCGCTTTACGACCCGATGACCGAACTGCGCTTACAGGAATGGATTCAAGAGCGTGCAGGTAATTTTAATCGGGCGATGGCGGGTGTGGTTGCCGAAAAAGAATTGATCTCAGAATCAGCGGGACGAGGCACGATCGGGGTAGTGGTGCTAGATAGTCACGGTCGGATCGCAGTCGGCACTTCAACAGGTGGAAAAGGCTTTGAGCGAATTGGACGAGTCAGTGATTCTGCGATGCCTGCGGGAAATTACGCAAATTCACAAGCGGCGATTAGCTGTACCGGAATTGGAGAAGACATTATCGATGAATGTTTAGCAGCAAAAATCGTGATCCGTGTGACAGATGGACAGTCGTTACATCAAGCCTTTGAAAAATCGTTTAGGGAAGCGTATCAAAATCGACGAGATTTAGGCGCGATCGGACTCGCTGCGGATGGCACGATCGGTTGGGGTAAAACGAGCGAGGTACTTTTGGCGGCGTATCATACTGGCGATCGCATCGGAGATACTTTAGAACTGCCTGACGATCTACAAACGGGAACAGTGTGACAGTTAGAATTCAGTACACTGACTAGAAATTACTGAGAATCTTATGCGTATCTACGGATGTGCTGGGGAAATTGCGTAGGTATGCTTTTACATAGATTGGCAGTCTACCGAGTAAGGACGTTTTCAAAAGAGGGTCTCACCCCTCAGCCCTCTAGTGTGAGAACCTCTCTGGGATAGTGATATCAGGGATATTCACTATTCATTGCAAACTCTCATTGCCCCTGAGAGTTTGTCTCCGAAATTTCCGCATCAGTAAAACCCTTCCACTGAGTCACTGTATGGCACTGGCACAGGTTTATCAAATTAAAGCAGAGATCGCTCAAGCGTTTTATCAGCTCGGAGTGACGTATTATGCGATCGGCGATGCTGCGAAAACCAGCGAAACATTGCGTCAAGCGGATCAACTATTAAGTGAAGTCGAAGCTGTGCAAAAGATCGAACAAGCATTGCGCCAAATTTGAGCAGATTGCAGCAAAAATTAATGTGCGATCGCGCTCTGTAGATATAATGTATCTACATTCTAGTTTGTTTGATATGACTTCAACTGTTGCAAAGTGGGGAAATAGTTTTGCGATTCGCATTCCTCAGCATTTGGTGAAAGAGCTTAACCTTTCTGAAGGCGCAGAGATTGAAATTAGCTCAGTCGATGGCACCTTAGTCATCAAGCCGAGAAAGCGTAAGACTTATTCGTTAGATGAACTGCTAGAAGGAGTCACGCCTGAAAATCTTCATGCTGTCGCTGACTTTGGTGAAGCAGTGGGGAATGAAATTTGGTGAAGCGATCGACTGCTTACGTTCCTGATCGTGGCGCTATCGTTTATCTAGAATTTGATCCAACGATCGGACGAGAACAAAGAGGACACAGACCTGGTTTTGTCCTTTCACCGCGTTCTTACAATCAGAAAACCTCTCTAGCGCTAGTGATGCCAATTACAAAGCAACAGAAGGGGTATGCGTTTGAAGTGCTTTTACCGGATGGACTTAAAACTCAAGGCGTGATTCTGAGTGATCAAATTAAGTGTGTTGATTGGAGAGCGCGTAACGTTCAATTCGTAGAAGCAGTTCCAGAAGAAGTTATCGAAGAAGTTCAAGCAAAAATAACTGCATTGCTGCTATGAACAATCCAGATTGCAGCAAAAATTAATGCTCGATCGCGCCCTGTACTCGGTAGCATCAAGATCGTCCTAAAATTGCAATCTGTGATGAATCCTGCACTGAGTCAACTTGGAATCGAAATGTCGCGCCTGTCGGGTGTCCGGGCGATTATGAAAGACATTATTGAAACGTTGCGCTCAGGGGCGGGACAGAGTTTTATTAATCTCAGTGCTGGGAATCCGGTGATTTTGCCGGAAGTTGAACAGCTTTGGCGCGATTGTACTGAGGAATTGTTAGCGAGTCCTGAATATGGCGATGTGGTTTGTCGCTATGGTGCAAGTCAGGGATATCAGCCGCTGATTGATGCGATCGTGCAAGAATTTAACCAGCGATACGGATTGCAATTGAGCGATCGTAATATTCTCATCACGCCCGGCAGTCAAAGCCTCTATTTTTATGCTGCAAATGCTTTTGGTGGCTATACCGCCAGTGGTGAACTGAGAAAAATTGTGCTGCCATTAAGTCCCGACTACACCGGGTATGGCGGGGTTACACTGACACCAGAAGCACTCATCGCCTATAAACCAGAACTGGATATCGATCGCGAAAATCATCGGTTCAAATATCGTCCAAATTTCAGCCAATTACAAATCGATGAAAGTACCGGGTGTGTAATTTTCTCACGTCCTTGCAATCCGACTGGAAACGTTTTGAGCAATGATGAAGTGAATAAAATTACTTCACTTGCAGCCGTTCATGATGTTCCAGTTCTGATTGATTCTGCTTATGCGCCTCCGTTCCCAGCGTTGAACTTTACTGAGATGGCTCCGGTGTTTGGTGGAAACGTCGTTCACTGTATGAGCTTATCGAAAGCGGGACTGCCCGGAGAACGAATTGGAATTGCGATCGGTGAACCCGAAATCATTCAAACTTTAGAGTGTTTCCAAACGAATCTTTGCATTCATTCGCCCCGATACGGACAAGCGATCGCGGCTCATGCCATTCGATCAGGTCAGTTAGCTGAGATTTCTACAACGGTAATTCGTCCGTTTTATCAGCGCAAAATTGCCATCATCGAGGAAACATTAGATCGGGCAATGCCGCGATCGCTTCCTTGGTTCCTCCATCGCGGAGAAGGTGCAATTTTCGCCTGGTTGTGGCTTGATGAATTGCCCATCACGGATTGGGAGTTTTACCAAGAACTTAAAAAAGTCGGCGTGATTGTCGTTCCTGGAAGTACCTTTTTCCCAGGCTTACAAGAGGAATGGCAACATAAACAGGAATGTTTAAGAATTAGTCTCACGGGAACCGATCTAGAATTACAAACGGCAATGGAGCGACTCGCAGAAGTTGCACAGCAAGTTTATGGATCGTAGAAATGCATGGGATATTTAGAAATCGGCAAAATCGTTGCGGCTCAGGGCATCAAAGGCGAGCTTCGTGTTTATCCCAATACCGACTTTCCAGAGCGATTCGAGGAACCAGGAACCCGCTGGCTACTGCGACCCAATCAGACTGAACCGGAAGCGATCGAGCTTGTCTCCGGTCGGTACGTCGATGGCAAAGGTATCTATGTCATTCAAATTAAAGGCATTCACGATCGCACCACTGCCGAAAACCTGCGAAACTGCAAAATTCTGGTTCCTGATAGCGATCGACCTGAGCTTGAAGAAGGCGAATTTCATGTTGCAGATTTGATCGGGTTATCTGTCTATGAGCAAGTAACCCAGGAATTAATTGGTAAAGTCACTGATGTGATTCCTGCCGGACATGATTTGCTACAGGTCGCCAAAATTACACCAGAAGATGGATCAGAGAAGACAATTTTGATTCCATTTGTAGAAGCGATCGTCCCGATTGTGGATCTCGCTCGACAACGAATCGAAATCACTCCACCCCCCGGACTACTCGACTTATAGCCTGAGTGCTTTTATCACGATTAAGTGATTTAACTCAGGATTAACCTTTGTTGCAAACTCACATTCGATTAATCCTGCATGGTAGGTTAAATAAGAATCGACTCATACCCGATTTAGAAAAGTAAAGCGGTGCACTCTATTGACAGGTTAAGGCGAATTTACTTCGATCGCCAAATGAGAGACTGTCACTCTGTCGGATCAGTCTATCCAGACAAGATGCTTTGATAGTTATTAATGAACTCCAGTGTGATTTTTGTTGAATCTTCCTCACAACATCGATCGCGCTTGTTTTACTGTGTGCTCTTTTCCGCCTCAAAATCCGCCGAAAACTTTTTTGAATTCTCTGCCCTGCGTTTTCCGAAATGACTTCCCTAGGGGGAGTAGTAATACCGAGACCGTGTTGCAGACTATTCACTAGCCCCCTGGTGGAATCAGGAAAAACAACACTTTATTTAACCCCTTGCTAAAGACTTATTAAATTTGAGAGGGCATTCCATGAAAGCATTATCGACTTACCTCCTCGCTACTGTAAAACAAGCCACCCCCATGATCGCTGGGTTTTCGCTTGCTCTCACAGGTTTAATGGCGACGAATGCACCTGCTCAAGCTGCTCCCCGCAATCTGGAAAAAAATACAATCGCGCAAAGCACCACATTGCCGGACGGAGTTTACCTATATGGGCAATCCCCTAACCCCGATGAAATCGGTAAAGGTTATTTCGTCTTTGAAGCACGGCGAGGAAAGTTAGTCGGTGCACTTTATATGCCGCGATCGTCATTCGATTGCACGTATGGTGAGCTAGAAGCCGATCGCGTTTCATTAATGGTCGTTGATAGTTACGATCGCTCTGAAAATCCTTATGTCATCGCTACCGAGCGCAATGATTCTGTGGCATCGCGTGGAAATCCAGTCGTTGCTCCGATCGGTTTAGAAGGCTACCATCGGCTCTCAAATCTCAGCGCCAACGATCGTCGAATTCTGAATGTCTGTAAACAGAACTATCAACAACGCGCTTGGAAATAATCAACTTGGCTAAGCTTGGGTGTTGTTTGATTTGAGAATGGCACCCAATCAGAGCGCATGGAAAACTTGGTTAAGAATAAATGAGATCGAGCCAGTTTCGCGCTAGGGTAAGCAGAAATGCGGATCTGGTGACGGTTGTGAAGTATTTTTTCCTTTCGGATGGTTGGTGTGTGGGTCGAGTCTGGGGAATGAGCGGCTTATGGGATGAGGTCGCTTGGAGACGCAGACCGCAGATTGAACAATTAGATTTAAGTGTTTGGGAAAATGGCGAAAAGCTCTGGCTTTATCGGGTCGAAGCAGAAGTCGTCATGGTTGAGGTAAAACCCTCGCCCTCGGTCGAATCTGGGGCGATCGGGCAAGTGGTTTTGAAGCGATTAATCACAGCCGATCAAGCGATCGACATTCTTTGCAACGTAAACAAACAGATCGTAAATCTCTAGCGTCTCACCGTTCCGGTGAATCCTGCGGCTTTGAACTGTAAAAGCTGCAACGGTAACGGCTGATTGTCAGGGACATTCACCTGAAACTCGAATTCGCTCACACCAGGGGGAACTTCTTCGATCGCGCCTAATCGCGTCCGGTTTTCGATGATCGGATCATCATTGGCATCGTAGATTCGCCCGAAAATATCAGCATTCACAATCAGTTTATTGGTCGGATTCGTGGCTTTGCCGTAGACAATGAAGCACCGCGCCGATTGGGGAATGCCGCCAGCGGTAACGGCTCCTTTCGATAATTCAGGGGGACATTCCCGATAGCCTAAATCTGATAGCTTAATCTGGGTCAATGCCCACGCATTCGAGGTGCTCATCACCCACACGATCGCCGCCATCACGACAGCGATCCACGCTTTCATTCGCATAACTCATCATTCCGCATGTGATACAGACCTCAGTTTATCGTGTTGCCCGATCGATAGTGCTGAAAAACTTTGAGACTCACGAAAGACGGTCGATCGCGGACTGAAAAAGTAGTTCGCTCGGTTAAATCTGTTGGGAAGGTAGGAAGTAGGGGGAGCCATCTCAATGAAAACTCTCCCCACTCCCTACCCCAGAAAATCAATGCGTCTAACAACTACTCCCCATCCTGCAAGAACAGCAGATTTCGTCGCTGCTCATCGGTCAGGGTTTGATCATCTGGCGTAACACTGGTTGTCCGAATCTGAATCGGAGTGCTACCGCCTCCAATCCGTCGCTGAGTTCCGCCAGTCGGATTGGCAACGGGTCGCCAACGCCCGATTTCACCCGTTCCTGGATTCGATCCGAGACTTGCATAGTACAAGTTGCCATCGGGTCCGGTTGTAATCTGCGCTAAGCCGAATAAACCATCTGCAAATCGTCGCTGACCGGAAACTGCACCATTCGCATCCAAGATCAGCGCATCGACGGTTCCCCGACTCAAATCTGTGATGAAGAGATTGTCATCATAAATCGCTGGGAACGTTTCTCCGGTGTAGAAATCACCAACCCCGATCGCATTCCCACCGCCTGCCGAGTGACGATAGCTGTACCACGGAGCGGTCACCGGACGACCACTGTTATAGAACGCTTGCACACTCGATAAGTTCTGATACCCGCCTGTTCTCAAACTGGTGCCATTTCCGCCTTCATAAGCGACCCAACCGAAGTTTTCACCGCCGCGTCCGGTGTTGACTTCTTCCCATTGTGTCCAGCCCACGTCGCCAATGTAGACCTGTCCATTGTCTTTGTTAACGGTGAAGCGGAAAGGATTTCTCAGTCCCAACTGCCAGACTTTCGATCGATTACTTTGTGGATCACCGTTGTAGAACGGATTCGAGGATGGAGCAGCTCCAGTAATCGGATCAATCCGCAAAATCTTACCAGATAAGCTATCGATCGATAATGTTCTCACGGCTCTTGGATCAACATCGTTGTAGGATGCTCCGTCGCCGTTACTTACATACAAGAAGCCATCGGTGCCGAATTTCACAGTACCGATCGAGTGCGATTCACTATCGAGGTTCAAGAAGTCTTGAATGTAGTTACCATTAGCATCTAAACCAGATTCGCGAATCGTAAAATCGCTGGTACTGTTTTTGTCTGGGCTACTAATGTTCGCCCAAGTGCTGTTTTTACCCAAAATCACGACTTCAGAAGCAGGATTAATCGTCACAACACCATTGTTGATAGTCGCTGTAAATCGTCCCAATCGTGCTGTTCGGTTTCCAACTTGGTCACGGGCTGCTAGTCCTGTACCTTGAGCCGTTTCGGGTGGATCGTACGAGTACAACAGGTAGACATACGGATTGCCCGTAAAGAAGTCAGGATGCACTGCAAGACCGAGCAAACCGCGATCGCGTGGACTGTTCACTTGTGCAGAAATATCCACAGCGGGAGTTTGTTGTAGTACTCCGTTTCTGGCAACGCGAACGACTCCATTTTTCTGAGCAACAAATAGATATTCACCGCCTGGAGTCCAATCGAATGCAGTTGGCTGTGAGAGTCCAGAGATCACGGATTCACGAGCGAAACTACCGGGATCGTTATCCGCGATCGTCAAAGTTGCAGTTCGCTGATTGCCCAACGTACCACCGACCGGAGCGCTCAAGGTTAGATTGATCGTTTCGTTGCGCTCTCCCTCAGTATCATCGGTAATTGGAATCGCAAAGGTCTTACTGGTTTCGTTTGCGGCAAAGCTCAGAGTTCCAGAAGCAGCAGTGTAGTCTGATCCAGCCGTCGCCGTTCCGTTACTAGTAGCATAGTTGATACTACCCGCGATCGCAGTATTACCGCTGCGCTGCACTGTAATGGTTGCAGGTCCACCATTTTCATTCACGTTGTAGTTAGCACCGCTAAACTCATAGGTTGTCGGTGCATCATTATCAATGATCGTGATGCGTGCCGTGCGGTTGATGCCTAAAGCGGCTCCGGTAGTTTCACCCAATCCAAAGCCAAATTCTTCGGTGCCTTCTGCAACCGTGTCATTGACGATCGGAATGGTTACGGTTTTGGTCGTTTCTCCAGCCGCAAAAGTGAGAATCCCTGCGGTCGTGGTATAGTCTGAACCTGCTAAAGCGCTTCCATCTGCTGTGGTATATCGAACAGTTGCAACACCATCACTACCATTAATGCGATCGACTCTCACGGTTGCAGTTCCCGCATCTTCACTCACGGTTGCGGCATTCGTTCCCATCACGATCGTTCCAGGATTTGCGACCACCGCAGCACTATAAAGCTGAGTTCGAGGAATAATCTGACGTGATTGGTTCGCACTAAACCAGCCGAGTTGTGCAACGGCTCCACCAGTGCGCTCATAGTATTCCATCCGAATGTCATAGCGCTGACCGGCTTGAAGTGCGATCGTACCGCGTCGCTCGGTTGGACCTTGATCAACAAAGTTATCAATCACAAGCTGACCATTCACGAACAATCGCACCCCGTCATCAGTCGTGGTGAAGAAGGTGTAAGTATCGCTGTACAACGGTTCAACTTGTCCAGTCCATCGCACCGAGAAGGTATCCGATGCAATATCAGAACTCGGTGAACCTGCGCCCCAGTTAAAGTTCACAGTCGTATCAGTACGAGTGACTCTCAGATTGGTGAAATCGATGTTATCGAAGTACTCACCGCGCAGTCCGGTTCCGGTTCCCGTAGTCGGCGGAGGGGGGGGCGGTGTTGTGCTGCTAAAGAGTTGAGACTGTGGAACAATCTGCTTGGTAATTCCCGGACCTGCCCAAGCGAGTCGCGCTGAAGCTTGTCCACCATTCTCGAAGTATTCCATCCGAATGTCATAGCGTTGTCCAGCCACGAGATTGATGGTTCCCGTACGTTCTGTCGCCGCTTGATTGATAAAGCTATCAATTACTTGCTGCCCATTCACGAACAATCGCACCCCATCATCCGTTGTGGTAAAGAACTGATACGCACCTGTATTGGGCGCGAGGATTTGACCCGTCCACAAGGCAGAGAATGTATCGGGTGCAATCTGTGAATCAGGCGAACCTGTGCTCCAGTTGAAATTTACAGTCGTATCGGTGCGGGTGACTCTTGTTCCTGTGAAGTCGATATTATCGAAGTATTCGGCGCGTAGCCCATTGCCATCTCCACCGAGGGGTGGGGGTGGAGGGGGGGCTGCTGCACTAAACAGTTGGGATTGCGGAATAATTTGTTTTGTAATGCCCGGACCTGACCAGGACAATCGAGACACTGCGTTTCCACCGTTCTCGAAGTACTCCATGCGAATGTCATACCGTTGTCCAGCAACGAGACTGATTGATCCGGTGCGTTCAGTCGCGGGTTGGTTGATAAAACTGTTAATCACCTGCTGTCCATTGACAAACAATCGCACCCCATCATCGGTCGTGGTGAAAAACTGATAGGTTCCTGTTGTGGGTGCGAGAATTTGACCCGTCCAGCGGACTGAGAACGTGTCTGCTCCGATGCCTGGATCAGGAGAGCCAGCCCCCCAGTTGAAATTGACCGTGGTATCAGTGCGCGTAAGAACGGGATCGGTGAAGTCGATATTATCGAAGTACTCACCGAGCAGTCCGGTTCCAGTTTCGAGTAACCCTGTATAAGCAGAAAGCCGATCGACATTAAACGGTAAAGTCGCTTCGATCGAGCCTGTATTCGCCTCTAGTGTCCAGTTTCCTCCACGGGCTGCACTTCCGGTGGTGTCGATCGGAGCCGCAAGATCGGCTCCAGTGATCTTGCTCAACTCCGAGATTAAGGGATTGCCACTCGCCGCGATGTTACAACCATACAGCAATATGTCAGCATCGCTTGAGAGTGAGTTTGACCAGGATTGAAGTTCTGTTTTGTAGCGAGAGAGCGTACTGAGATCGAGCGTGGCGTTTCCGAGGGTGAGGCTGCCGATGCTGCCATGAGAGACGATGTGAACGCTCTCCACATTGCGGTATCCTGCCAGCACGTCGCTGATTTGGTCGATGCCGTCTTTATTGCGATCGAGCAGGATCACTTTCGTATCAGCGTTCGCGCTATCAACCAGGCTTTGGGCATTTTCAACGGATGGATCGATGAAAACCAGACGCGCTGTAGAGCTTGATCTCGGTTGAATCAGCGTCGGAGTCTCAAACAGGGAACGATTGCCAACAGGCAATGAATGGCTCAAATCTATAAGATTCGAGGAACTAAAAGAATTCTGCATTTCGCTTCGTACGTGAAAACGACAGTGCGGACTGACACACCGCATCGGAAGTGCGATCGGGACACACGAAACTCAGCTCAACTCAAACCGAGCGGCTTCAGCGTGGTCAATCAAGTTAAGGAGCAGGTCTAAATAGCTCTGATGTTGGTAAGACCCTGAGAATTGCGGTGAATTTGAAAATGAGTGATAGTGCGTCCCTTGATTCAGACCAGATAAATAGACCGACTGGGCGGATGCAAGGCTGGTCTGCGGGAAAATCCTGATGCTTTCCTCGAACTTACCATTGGATCGGAAAATACTGTGAGTGTTTCTACTGAACTTTAAAGAAAATTCAAAAGAACTTTCTTTTTTCAAAGTAATTCTTTGAACTTGGAAGCTCGATCGAACTTCTGAAGCCTATTGATATCGAACGTTCTCCAGATAATGTAGGTCTTTGTTGTGCAGCAAGGCAAGTTCACAAAAAAATGGAAGACCGAGAAAACTTCAGTCTTCCTTCATAAATGCACCGTGTTTTCACTGAAATCGCCTTTAATCAATTTAAAGCGGATAAGCGATCGTCACTCCCGTTCCACCATCCGCCCGATCTGCCATTTCAAACCGCTGCACTCTCGGATGTCGTTTGAGAAACTCGTGCACACCCTGGCGCAATTTTCCAGTGCCGTGTCCGTGAATAATCCAGATTGGCGTTTGTGCTTCTGAAATCGCTCGATCGAGCACGATTTCAGCATCTGCAACCCGACTTCCACGAATATCAAACGTATTGCGCTCAGTCCGAATCACCGGAGCAGGGGCAGCAGGTTGAGGAGTCGGAGCGGTCTTCGGTTTCGGTTCTGGCTTCGGTTCCGGTTTTGTCACCTTTTCGCCTGTAAGCGATTCGATATCGCTCATCGGGACTGTCATTTTCATCAAGCCAAACCGCACAACCAGTTCATCCTCTCCGGCTAAGTCCAGCACTTCTGCGGTTTGACCTAATCGGGGAATTCGGACGCGATCGCCAATTTGTGGACGATAACCGGGTTTCGGTTTCGCAGGCTGTTGACGAGAAGGCAGATTTTTTTCAGCAATTTGATTCAAGGCATCGGTCGCTTGTTGGGCAGTCTGAGCCGTGGAATTTCCTTGCTGAAGTCTCCGAATCACTTTAGCGATTTCACCTTTGGCTTGGACGATCGCATCTTGAACAGCGCGTTCTTGAGCCTGTTGCAGTTCCCGTTCTCGATCGCGCAAACTTGCCGCTTTTGCAGATACTTCGGTGTAGAAGCGTTCCGCTTGCTGTAACAGTTCTGCGGCTTCTTGGGCTTTCGTTTCCTGGGCACGTCGCTGTGATTCCAAACCTGCAATCACTTGGTTCACGTCTTCGGTCGCTCCTCCTACTTGCGTTTGAGCGCTTTCGATGATTTCCGGCTTCATGCCTAATCGACGAGCGATCGTTAACGCATTCGATCGACCCGGAATTCCCCAGAGCAATCGATAAGTCGGTGACAGTGAAACATCATCGAATTCGACCGAGGCATTCTCGAAGCGATCGTCGTCGTATTTTAGGGCTTTGAGTTCACCAAAGTGAGTCGTCGCGACTGATAACTTGGCGTAATCTGCGAGGTACTTTAGAAGTGCGATCGCGAGTGCGCTTCCTTCAGTTGGATCAGTTCCCGCACCGACTTCATCAAGCAACACGAGCGAATTCGCAGTCGTTTCTAGAGCTTCGATGATTCGACTAATGCGGCGAATGTGACCGGAAAACGTAGAAAGGCTTTGTTCTAGAGATTGTTCGTCTCCGATGTCTGCCAGAATTTGATCGAACCACGGCAGTTCAACAGGTTCACGAGCAGGCACGAATAAGCCGACTTTCGCCATTAACATCGCCAAGCCCATTGTCTTGAGCGTGACGGTTTTTCCGCCTGTGTTGGGTCCTGTAATTGCCACCACTCGAATCTGAGGCTGAATCACCAGATCGACGGGAATCACCGATCGACCTTGTTCCTGTTGTTGTTGCCAGACCAGTAACGGGTGGCGCAACTGACGCAGCACGATCGTGTCATTTGTAAATCTAGGCGGATTTGCTTTGAGCCAGTAGCCATAGCGCGATCGAGCCGTCGCCAAATCTAAAGTGGTACAAATTGCCAACAGCCGTTCTAGATCGTCTTTCGCGGTGGCAACTTGTTCCGTTAAAACTCTCCGAACCGCTTCTTCTTCCGTTTGTTCTTGTCTAAGTAGCTGTCTGAGTTGATTGTTCAATTGCACAGTTGGATGAGGCTCAACATACAGCGTTGCACCACTCATCGACACATCATGCACAATGCCAGAAATCACATCTTTATGCGTTGCTTTTACCGGAATAACGAATCGCCCGTCGCGCTGGGTGATCACTTGTTCTTGAATCGCGCTCGCTTGCCGTTGCATCATGCGTTGCAGCATTTCATAAATGCGATCGCGCACTTGTTTTTGTTTCGATCGAATTTCTGCTAACTTCGGACTTGCCCGCTCACTGACTTTGCCATCATCGTTAATACAGCGATAAATTTCCTGCTCGATCTCTGGATAAGTTCTGAGTTCCGACACCGATTCATTCAGAATCGGAAATCCATCTTGATTATCGATCGTGCGTCTGAGCGTTCTTGCACCTGAAAGCGTGGTTGCGATCGTCAACAGTTCCACACCCGACAAAATTCCACTCAATGCGGCTCTTTCTAACGCATCTCCAATGTCTTCGATGCCCTCAAAACTCAATGCAGTCGTTAGTTGCGTTTCTAGGTTGTAGACTTCCTGAGTTTGAGCAAGTAGGCGTTCGGTTTCGACTTGCGTGGTGGGAATTCTCAGCGATCGAATGGCGATCGTTCCAAGTTTTGTCGAAGCAAAGGTCGCCAAATGCTGACACAGGCGCGACCATTCCAATAGTTCTAAAGTCTCAGTTTGAATCAAGGTTAGGAATCAAGAGTAATGAAGGCTGCACTTCTTTAGTGTAACGATTTCCAGCCTTCTAGACTCACCGTTAGTTTAGTTCTTCAGGAGGCAAACGACGTTCCATCTGTTCTAAGATGCGGCGATTCTCAGTTTGCAAGCCACGAATTTCAGATTGCATTTCATCAATGCGATCGAGGACTTGCTCAACTGTTCCAGTCAGATGACCAACTTGCTCAGTGAGTTGTACCACCGATCCAGCTAAATCCTGCACGGTTGCAGTGAGATCAAACAGTGTGTCACTGACTTGGGCGAAACGGTTGAAGGTACGGTCTTCCAAAGTTTGAAGTCGTACATCAGCTCTACGCTGGCTCTCACCGACATAATTAATAAATTCGGTGAGCGCTACAGACAAACTAGAAACGGTTTCGGGTTCGTTGGAATTGTTTTGCTCTGACATCTCTAATTCCCTTGCCAAAAATCGGTTACGTCGTATCCTAATTCTGCCAACATCTGACGCAACAAGGGCAAACTCAACCCGATCACATTCGTATGACAGCCCTCGATTTTGTCTACAAACAATCCACCCCGACCTTCGAGCGCAAAACAACCCGCACAGCTTAACGGTTCTTTCGTTGCGATATATGCTTCGATTTGCCGATCGCTAATCTCCGCAAAATACACCCGCGTCACCTGAGTTCTCACCAGTGGCGGATAGGGCATCAACGCCCCTTGCTCGGTCGTATACGGCTGTAAAAACGCATGACCCGTATACAATTCGCCCACATTGCCGCGCATCTTTTTCCAACGAGCGATCGCTTCTTCTGGATCTTTTGGTTTGCCGTGAATTTCGCCATCGATCCACAAAATCGAATCACAGCCCAGAATTAAGCCCGGTGTCGTTGAGAAAAATCCGGGCGGTAATTCGGAGGGTCGATCGAACAAAACTTTCATCGTCGATCGAGCTTTCCCTTCAGCTAGAATCTGCACCAATTTCGCGGGTTCAGTAATCTGAATCTGCGACTCATCAAAATCGCTCGGATACACCATTGCAGAAATACCCGCCATCGCAAGCAGGCGCTTACGGGCGGGGGATGCCGATGCCAGCACGAAGGGAACCATATCGATCTAATCCACCATGAACGACTTCACAGATTTCGTCAGAATCGGAGCCATTTTTTCCCAGCGATCTTCGGATGTCGAAGCATTCAAGGTATACAATTTGCCGCGATAGACGATCGCACTCGCTAAATTGTGCCGCTTTTCTTGATTCGGCAACGTCACCAGGTATTCCAGCAAATAATAAGTACGATCGGCAATTTCTCGCGAATCTGCATTGATCAGTTCAGCCGTTCGACCGGAATCGGGAGGCGCGATCGCGCTTTTACCCAACTGATACCCGACTTCGCTTGGCGTTCCCAAATCCGCCAGTTTCTTCTTACCCGGAACCGGATTGATCACCATACTGACATTTTCGGTCTGCTCGATAATGTCATGAAACACAACGTCCGGACCATTCGTGACTTTCACAGGTAGCCAGCCATTCGGATACAAAAATCGATAGCCATCTGTACTATCGGCAAAACTTTTCAGTCCACCCACACCCGACACACAACCTTGCAACCCTAGCGCCAGTACAACCAGCAGTACTGCAACGAATCGTTTGAGCATTACTAATCCCTTCTCTACAAAACGTCTCACGGTCAAACCACGCACGATCGGGCAGACAACATTTTTTATTGTCCCATCTTCGTTTAGAAATCTGCGCCGAACTTGCAGCAAATTTGGCAGAATGTATCAGCGTCTCGCGTTGTCGTTGTCTTGGCAAAGACAATTTAATCGAACAAGTTCCCGCAACTCTACGGAGGCACGAATTTGACTTCGCCTTCAAAATTTGCTTGGCTTGACAGATTAAAACAGATTTGTCCTGAGATTTCGGTAAAATGCTGGAAATTCGTAATTTGGAATGCGCGATTCGTAGTGAGAGACAGTGAACGATATGACGAAAGCGATCGAGATTTCATCTCTGTCTTCAGTCAGGTTGATTCGATCAAACTCCCCATTACGAATAGAGTAATTAAGGAATGAGTGCCTCCGTGAATGTAATGCAGTTGAATAGTCCACCTGCTCCGATCCCTCCCTCGACTCCGATTATTTTGGACAGTCTGCCCGATCCACCTGTCCCAGAAGGCGTGTGTCCGCGTCGTACCCGAATGCAGATCGATCTGCTGCTGTTAGCGATCGAAGCGCTCGATCTAGCGGGATCGGAGGCGATCTTGGCGGTGGCATCAGATTTCGATTTGCGCGGAGTGCTGAAAAATCGCGTGTCTCTGTGGCGAATGCGATCGACGAATCCTTTCCGCCGCTATGCTCAACGCCGTCCTTTAACGCTGTTAGAAGCAAAAGCGCTCGTGGTCGTCACTTGCTACTTGGCACGTCGTCTCACGGTGCTGATTCGGCAACTTTTACTGGCATATCAGCAACTCAGCGAAAAGAATTTATCACCAGATCATCATTTTCGTCTTTCGGAATATTTAGAACGCTTCCGAGCACATTACCGCAGCCGTATGAATTCAAAACGAGCGGGTGTACTGGCATACAATTCTGATGAAAAATTGAACGAATTAGCGCTCGATTTATTAGAACAGCTTTTATTCTGTACGGGAACCTCTGGCGTACAGCGGCTCTGGATTAGTTTGTTTGACGGGGAAGTGCAATGACGAACGCAATGACGCTGCAACGGCAATATAGTCTGCCAAATTGCACGCTGATTTTAGAAGGGTTATCCGATACGGGTGCAACTGGGCAGTACGATGTGCGCCCGGTGATGTCGCTGTTGATTAATGCGGAATGTCATCTTCCTGGACAAGAAAAGCCGCTAGTGGGTGGACGCGAATTTTTTGAAAGTTTAGTGACTGCCGTGAGCTTGTACGCTCAAGAATTCTTAAGCAGTGTTCATTTACCCCGTCATACCTACAGCGATCGACCTTCTTTTGTCCGGTTAGAAAGACTCGATCGCGCTCATCACCGCTTAATCGTCGAGAAAGACCCGAATAATCCCAACAGCGAAGAGCGATCGATTGATTTAACCACCGTTCAACTTTTTGATCTGGTTGAAGCGATCGATCAATTCGTTGCCGATACGCAAACGTTACCGTACTGGTCGCTGAATCTTTCCCCGGTTCCGAAGCGCTATGCTCGATCTGGTGAACCCTTGGCAAAACAAGTCGTTCCGGCTTCGATCGGCGTTTCAGGACTGGCACTTGCCGCGATCGCGTTCTTCTCACTGCCTACAATGCGGGTAAAAACGCCAGAATGCTTATCGCCAGGTGCTCCTGATTGTCCGGGTGTGGTTTCTAATAATCAAACCCCAGGAGCCAGCCCGAATCCAACGGTTAGCCCCACGACTTCTCCAACGGCTCAAGCCTCCCCCAGTCCCACGACTTCCCCAGATCTTGCTCAAGTCGAAGCCGCTCTCAATGCCGCTCCTGCGATTACAGATGCGTCAGAACTGAAAACCTTGAGCGATCGCTTAAGTGCTCAGATTCGCGATCGCTGGACGACACAATCCCAAGTCACCGAAGAATTAGCCTACCGGGTCGGAGTCGCTCGCAACGGTGATGTTGTCGGCTTCAAAGCGGAAACCCCTGCGGCACTCGATCGAGCAAGACAAACCCCCTTACTCGATTTGCTCTACATTCCCGCGAGTGGCAGTACACCCTCATCTGAACCGTTGGCGCAGTATCGCGTCGTCTTCAAGCCTCAAGGCAACTTTGAAGTCACACCAGTTAGCACCAATAGTTCCGTCGTTCCTCCGAGTCCGACCGCCAACGAAAGTCCGGTTGCGAGTCCATCTCCTAGCCCAGTCGCGAGTGCGTCTCCGAGTCCTACTGCTGTTGCCATTACGGGAACGGAATTAACAGATCGCACAACCTTAGAAAATCTACAGCCCAAACTCTACGACGCGCTCGACCAAAACTGGAAAGGCAGACCACCGTTTGACAAAGATCTCGTGTTTCGAGTCCGCGTCAAACCCGATGGCTCGATCGCAGGATTCCAGCCAGAGAATCCACCCGCCAACGAATTCGCTAAAGATACACCGCTTCCCCAGTTAGGAAAGCCGATCGATCCAAACGCTCCGGCTGAACCTGCTGCCTCCTTTAAGGTCGTCTTCAGACCGAGCGGCGTACTTCAAATCAATCCTTGGTTTGGCGCTCGACGGTAGGATATTTGCAATTCTGTGCATAATCTAAACTCAATCCGGGTCGCTCCGCTCGTGCGATACCATCGAATAACTGTGAGTTTGCTAAATCACATTTCATGGAGCAAGACATCCTTCCTACAGAGGTGATTCTGACCCATCCTCGTCGATCGCTCGGCAATGTCCAACTCGATTGGTCACCACAGCCGGGAGCCTATTTTGATTTGGAGGGTCAGACCTACGCCGTTTTAGAACGTCGTCACCGCTATCAACTCAAATCCGGGCGCTATCGTTTACACAAAGTCGCCCTCTACGTCCAAACGGCACAACGTCCGATCGAGCGGTCTTTAGTCGAAGGTCGCTGGATGCTAGGCGATGTGACGTGTGAATTTAATGCGCGATCGGAGATTTTACGCTGTGCGGTTAATCCCGATGGTCCCTGTGAGGGCTGTCGATCTTACCGTTCAAGGAAGTAATTTTTCTGCGATCGCGATTCTCGTTCCGTTGGCAAAATCCCAACCGGACTGAGGTCGCTTGCCTGAGAGTTGAACTTCTTTGAGTAACATCATCCCTCTGCCCGTTTGAACCACTGCCCCCCAGTTCTTGATCACTCCCACCACTTCACCAGGCGATAACGGTTCAGATTCAAAATTCTCCAGTTCTTCAGGCATCCATCCGGGTTTGAGTGGAATTGTTTTCAGGACTTTCAGCGCACTACCTCGAAAGGTCGCTGAACAGTTGGGGAAAAATCCGCGAATTTGATTATGAAGCTCGATCGCACTTCTTGACCAATCCAATTCATAATCCGGTTTTTTAATCAAGGGTGCATAAGTCGCCTGATCGTTATCCTGCGGAGTCGGCTGAATCTCTGTGAATTTCTGCAAGGTTTCAATCAGCAAATCTGCCCCGATCGCACTCAGTCGAATTGCCAAATCTTGAGCCGTATCAAAAGGAGCGATCGGCGTTGTTGCCTTCAACAACATCGCCCCTGTATCCATGCCCGCATCCATAAGCATCGTCGTAATTCCGGTTTCCGTCTCTCCACGATAGAGACACCACTGAATCGGAGCCGCCCCCCGATACTTCGGCAAAATCGACCCGTGAACATTGATACAGCCAAATTTCGGCATATCGAGAATTTCCTGCGACAGAATTTGCCCGTAAGCAATCACGACGAAAAAATCAGCATTGAGCGATCGCAGTTTTTCCAACGTTTCCGCATCTTTCTTGACGCTCTTCGGCTGCCATACCGGAAGCTCATGAGCAAGCGCGATCGACTTTACCGGAGATGGCGACAATTCGTTTCCGCGTCCTCGTCGCTTATCCGGTTGTGTCACCACTGCCATCACTTCAACATCCGACTTTAGCAACGCTTCCAACGTCGGCACAGCGAATTGTGGCGTACCAAAAAAGACAATTTTCATGTTTCGCTCCCGACAGACGTTCTACACTTAATTCAAGCTGATATTGTGATCTTATGAAGCCGAGATTTGCAACGATCGAAACCTGGCAACAGGCAGACTTATTGATGCAGCCTGCCTTTATTCGCCTGATTGACAATTTACGCAAACAGCTTGATGCCTCAACGTGGCGCGGACAATATCGCGATGTCCAGGTTTGGGCGGACGACATCCCCGACGAAACAAAAGCGCGAGTCTTTGAACTTCAGCAGCAACTCGAAACCGCTCCACCCGAACAAGCCGCAGAGATTGAGAAAACGCTGTCTCATTTGCCCTCACCTTATCCAGGGTATGAATTACAGCTAGAAAAGAACGATCGCCAAATCAAGGTCGATTTGTGGGCGTTGTGCTATCAGATTTGTTTTCGATCGCAGGACGGCGAGTGGAGCGATGATTTTCCGGTCGAAGTCGATACCAGTTTATTCGATGAAACGGGCGAGGTGGACTGGAATCTTTTGGAAGATAAGACCAAGCGAATTGTTGAACAAGTCTTCGATCGTTTACCTTTAGAATAGAGCTTCAGCATTCTCTAACATTTGAAGAGTTTGCGAAACCGAGAAATACAGTAAGATAAAAACAATTCGGGGCTATAGCGCAGTTGGTAGCGCGTCTCAATGGCATTGAGAAGGTCAGGGGTTCGACTCCCCTTAGCTCCATTCCTTAAAAGCGCAGTTATGGTGATTGAAGTGTTCATTAACCGCTACAAATTCGATCGAGCGATTTGATAGTTCATCCACAGGTGTAGAACATCACTTTTAACTGGAGTCTGTCGATTAGAGGGTTACAAGTCCGATCGATCCCCTTACGCTAAGGAGAATTGGCAGCGTTTCTAAGACAAAACATGGATCGATTGAACTTCAAAGTGTTTCAGCAATTTTGGGCGATCGCAAAACCGTATTGGCAAGGTGACGAGAAATGGAAAGCGCGAGGCTTTTTACTCGGAGTTGTGCTGTTTTTGCTGGCTTATACGGGCTTGAGCGTGATTCTCAACAATAAGCGAGGGGTCTTAATCTCATCCTTATCCGCTCGTGATGAACCGCGATTTTGGGAAACGGTGCTCGTATTTATTGGAGTGCTGGTTGTGTATGCGCCGTTGCTGGCGGGCTATCGATATTTACGCGATCGCTTAAGTTTGCAGTGGCGACAATGGCTGACGAAGCGGTTTGTGGACAATTATTTTCGCGATCGATCTTACTATGCGCTAACTGCCAATCCTGAGATCGATAACCCTGATCAGCGAATTGCTGAAGATGTTCGTAGCTTTACTCAAGAATCACTGACCTTTTTACTGGTTCTGGTTGAATCGGTGCTATCTGTGATTGCGTTTAGTGGTGTGCTTTGGACTATCTCGAAACCGCTGGTAATTTTTCTGGTATTGTATGCCGTTATCGGAACAGTGGTGACGACGTTTGTATTTGGTAAACCTTTGGTGCGGTTGAACTTTGAGCAGTTGAAAAAAGAAGCGGATTTTCGATTTAGCTTGGTGCGAATTCGTGAGAATGCAGAAGCGATCGCATTTTACCGAGGGGAAGATCAAGAATCGAACCAAGTCAAAGGACGTTTTCTAGAAGTGTTTGAGAATGTTAAACGCTTGCTAATTTGGGAACTGAATCTTAATGTTTTAACGAATGCTTATGAGTTTATCCCGTTCATTCTGCCTGCGCTGGTAGTTGCTCCTGCGATCTTTGCGGGAGAAATGGAAGTTGGTAAAGTCACTGAAGCTCAAGGCGCATTTATTCGCGTCTTTTTCTCCTTAAATGTCGTTGTTGCTCGATTCCAAGCATTAACGACTTTTGGTGCTGGAATCAACCGTTTGTATAGCTTTGCAGCATTCCTTGAACAAGAGAATGATTCAAAAGAATCTACCATTCAAACGATCGGAGGCGATCGACTATCGATCGAACATCTCACGCTACTAACTCCGAATCGTCAGCGTACCTTAGTTCGAGATTTGTCGATCGAGCTTCCTGAGAATCAAGGTGTGCTAGTGATGGGTGCGAGTGGTTGCGGAAAAAGTTCGTTGCTAAGAGCGATCGCGGGTCTGTGGAATGCTGGCGAAGGTACGATCGTGCGTCCGCAGATCGATCGAGTCTTATTTCTACCCCAACGCCCGTATATGGTGCTGGGAACATTGCGCGATCAGTTGCTTTATCCAAATCGTGAACTCGAAATCGAAGATGCTCAGCTTCAACAGATTTTAGAGCAAGTCAACTTAGGGGATTTAGTCGATCGATTCGGTGGCTTTGAAGCGCAACGGGATTGGTCAGATGTGTTATCGCTGGGAGAACAACAGCGGCTTACCTTTGCGCGATTGTTGTTGAATAAACCAGATTATGCAATTCTCGATGAAGCGACCAGCGCACTCGATCAGGCGAACGAGGAACAGCTATATGAACATCTAGAGCGAATTGGTACGACGTTCTTGAGTGTGGGACATCGATCGACGTTAGCAAAATATCATCAAATGATTTTGGAGTTCTCGCAAGATCAGACTTGGCAGTTGAAACAGCGATTAGAGGAAGTTCAGAGCGGGAAGTAGTTTTGCGATCGCGCATTCTAAAGCGCGATCGCGGTTGAATTTTAACGTTTGAGTGTATGGATGAGTAGAGCGATCGCTTTAATTAGGAGAGCGATCGCGAGAATTAGCTGGATTGTAGGATCGCCTTGTGGAAGTTGTGGTTGAGCAGGAACAGCAGGAACTTGAATTTGAGTTGAAGACATTGGATTTCTCCTATCGTTTTGATGTCCCTAATGTCCTTCAAACGATTTATGAGTAGGGCTTGTGCAAGGTGTGACTTATGAGTGTGCTACGAGTGAGTTCTGGGTGTGGCGGTTACAATAGTTGCAAAGTTTTTCTTCAAGCGTATGGTTGAGAAGTCGCTTCAAGCTACTCCAGAAGGCAAAAAGGCAGCACAAGACGCGCTCACGGGGCTTGGCATCACACAAAAGCTGCTTTCTGCCAGAAAAAACATTTCTCTTTCGACTGTCAGCAAATTCTTCAATTGCAAGCCTGTCGATCGAATCTTATTTGTGCAGATCTGTGAAACTTTGAATCTGGATTGGCAGGCGATCGCTGGAACAGCACAGCCAGAGAACTCACCGATTGAGGAGATTGGTACGATCGTGCAAAGTGTGCGGCAAGAAATTCGATCGAGCATTCAAGAACAATGCGGAACGATGCGCGTGTTGGATATGACGCAGCCGATCGGACTAAGCGCGATCTACACCAACGTCAATATTTTGGAGAAAATGACCAGACAACAAACACCAAAGCTTTCAGAACTGATAGAGCGATGTAAAGACGCGGATTTTGATCGATTTGGGTTAGCTGATATCCAACAGAAACGAGTCGATGGACTAGAAGCAGTCGAACAGCACAATAAATTAATCGTGTTAGGTAAACCCGGAGCGGGAAAGACTACATTTTTGAAGCGGTTGGCGATCTTGTGCATCGACGAAGCATTTCAAGCGAACCGAGTCCCAGTTTTTATCACGCTTAAAGCATTTGCAGAAGCGCCCGGACAACCGACACTCCTAGAGTACTTACCCCAAAGTTTTGAACGTTATCAGAATGAGCGATCGATAGAAATTGCAACTAAGCTGCAAACCATTTTAGAAGCGGGACAAGCGCTGATCCTCTTAGATGGATTAGATGAAGTGCGAGATACAGACAATCAGCGCGTCATTCGTGAAATTCAGGATTTTGCAAGACAGTTTCATCGCAATCAGTTCGTCATGACTTGCCGGATTGCAGCACGAGAATATACCTTTGAACAATTCACAGAAGTTGAGGTTGCAGATTTCGATGACGATCAGATTCGGGATTTTGTCGCGAAGTGGTTCAATGCTAAAAACGATTCGGTAAAGTCAGAAAGCTTTCTAGCAAAACTGAAAAACGACGATCGCATTCGCGAGTTAGCCACTAATCCTTTACTGTTAACGCTACTGTGCTTGGTCTTTGGAGAAGCCGCAGACTTTCCTACCAATCGATCGGAGCTATACGAAGAAGGCTTAGATGTGTTGCTGAAAAAGTGGGATGCCAAACGCAATATTGAGCGCGATCGCGTTTATAGAAAGCTCTCGCTGCAACGCAAGGAAGATTTGCTCAGTCATCTTGCCTACACGTTTTTTGAGCGCGGCGAGTATTTCTTTAAGCAGCGTGTTGTAGTCGATCGTATTATTCAATTTATTCGCAATGCCCCAAACATCAGCCAAGACGAAGCGGATTTAGAACTGGATGGAGCGGCGGTGTTGAAATCGATCGAGGCGCAGCATGGATTACTGATCGAACGCGCCCGGAATATTTACTCGTTTTCGCATCTCACCTTTCAAGAGTATTTTGCAGCCCGACAGATCAAAGAACAGCGAACCGATGCTTTGCTCAGCGATGTCGTGAGTCATGTTGCTGAGAAGCGCTGGCGGGAGGTGTTTCGGCTGACTGTAGAGATGCTACCCGATGCGAGTCAGTTGTTGCAGTTGATGAAGGGGGAAGTCGATCAAATTTTAGCAGGTGATGAGAAGCTTCAGCGATTTCTAGTTTGGGTGCAGGAAAAATCGCGATCAGATGAGGGTTATAACAAACCTGTAGTAACTCGATCTTTATACTTTGCTATCGACCTCGTCCGCATCCGCGACGACCGCATCCTCCAACTCATCATGCCCCTCTCCATCATCGACGACCAACTCCTTGATATCAATCTCACTCTCGCCCTCTCCTTTACCTGTGACCACGACGACCGCGCCCTCAATTTCGCCCTAGACTCTATCCGCAACCCTGAACTTAAATATCAGCTACAGAAACTAAAAGAACAATTACCTGATCGATCTTCAGAGAACAAAGAGAACTTTAAGCAGTGGTGGAAAATGAATGGTCAAGCTTGGGCAGAGCAACTCAGGCAAGTCATGATTCAGCATTGCAACATCGGTCACGATTGGCAATTCAGTGAGGCACAACAAGAGAAACTGCGTCAGTATTACGATGCCAATAAGCTGCTCGTCGATTGTCTCAACAGCGACTGTTATGTGAACCCCGAAGTGCGGCAGGAGATTGAGGAAACGTTATTATTGCCAATATCAGAGATTGAAAAACGGGAGAACAAATGATGTCAAATCAACTGAGTGAACTCATTCACAAAGCGGAGCAACTAACGCCAGTCGATCAACTGCGGTTCATTGCTCACTTAGCGCAAAAGTTGAGTGAGAAGATTTTAGACAACCAAAAATAGATTTGATTGAAAACTTTAGAATGAGATAAACAAACTGATTCGAGCAAATGACTACTAAAGAACAACTCATTCAAGCGATCGAACAAGCACCAGACGCAGTAGTGGAAGAAGTCTTCCACTTTCTGCAAGTGACTCAAACTCAATACGCTCAACAGCAAGATTTTGAAACGACTCTACCAAGAGGCAATGCGCTGATAACAGATGAACCCACTGAGGCATCAGAAGATGAAACCCTGATAGAGCTTATGGAACGGCTAACCGCCGACATGACTGAGGAAGAAATTGCTCAACTTCCAAAAGATGGTGCAGAACAACATGATCACTACATCTACGGAAGTCCCAAAAGACCGAAATGAAGGTTGTATTTGCTGACACATTTTACTGGATCGCGTTCATCAATCCAGCCGATGAATGGCATTTAAGGGTCAAGACTGTTGCAGCCACGCTCAACAAGACAAAAATCGTTACAACAGACGAAGTTTTTGTTGAGGTACTTACTTTCTCTGCAACTCGCGGAATTCTAATGCGAAAACGTGCCGTTGAACTTGTCAAGAGCGCCATGATAAACCGCAGAATTCAGGTAATCCAGCAAACTCGCGATTCGTTTTTGGCTGGAGTTGCGCTCTATGAGAATCGACCTGACAAAGAATACAGCCTCACCGATTGCATCTCGATGAACACCACGCGCCAACTTGAAATCACTGAAGTTCTCACCCACGATAAACACTTTACTCAAGAAGGCTTCGTAATTCTATTTTCTGATTAAGCTGCTGTGTATCCCGATACATCACGAGAGAACTAGCGCCATGAGAAGGATTAAGGAGTTCCTTTTGCTTCTTCTACCGATGGATTAAGGACATGAAAGGAACAACTCTGAGCAGCCGCTTCCAGTTCTCCATCAGCAGTGATGAAAATAATTTGATCACCCTGCAATAATCGACTTTGCAAAATTACAGCAGACGCGAGATGAATAGAATCCGCCCCTCGAAGCGCCAAGCTCCCAGTAATTTGCTTCGCTTGATTCAGCACCTCGATCGCAAACTGAACCTGAATAAAGTTTTGCCAATCCGCTTCGATCGTTTGACTCACCTGCTGAAAGGTCGATCGTGAAATTTGCCCTGATTTCTGCTTGCGAGAAAACGTTGCAACAACCTCAACCAACCCCAAAGTCGCACAAGCAAACACTGGGTTTTGAGCAAATAAGTCTTGTAGCCAAACCGTTCCTGCTTCTGCATAATAACGTTTGACCCACGCACTCGCATCTAAGTAATAGAAAATCAACGCCGATCCTCTATAAGTTGCTCAGAAGCAGAAGCACCCACACCTAAAATCGGCTGAACAGGGCGAAATGAGACAGAATTGGCTGGAATCGTAAACACTGGATCACGCCCTAACTGTGCGAATACTTGGGACTCTTTGTGCTGCAAATTCTGAATAAATTCTATTACCTGCACACACTCTGCTTCATTCAGACTTGCGATCGTGCTCTGCAAAAATTCCTTGGTTGACGCAGCCATATTTCGGTGCATAAAAGGACAATTGACCTCTATTCTATCTAAAAACGAGATCAATAGACGTTATTGCCAATATCAGAGATTAATAAGATGGGACTTGCACCAATCGAGAAACCGCTTCACCCAATCGCGTAAAATCCTTCGCATTCAGTGTGAGCAAGATTTCTACTTCAGCTTTGAGCGCAGCTTGAGCAATGAGCGCATCATAAACACCACCACCTGAGCGCCCAGTTTCTACCATTTGAGCGATCGCTACTTGATAATCCTCAATCGTCAAAGCGATCGCTTCAAACGAACTCAATGTTTCTGTAATTAAACGCTGTGCTTGTGCTGGACTAATCCGAGGTCGAAGCGGCAAATTCGTCAAAGTTGAAAAGCACTCTGCATAAGAGCGCATCGAAATCACACCTTGAATCTCACCTGTCCTGACTCGCTCTAACCACGGCACACATTCTAAATGTCTTGGATGGACGAGCACGATTGCCGCAATCACAACAGATGTATCAAATAGAACCTTCACCAAAATCTTAACTTGCGATCTCGTGCTTCTCGATCCTGCTGAACCGCAAACTCAATATCCTCTGGCTTCATGCCTTCACCGAGTGCAGCCCGTACTACGAGCACACCATTCACATATTCAAACAAATCTTCGTCTGCCACGTAATCGCTTTCTGGATCGCCGTTTACCTCCTCTGGGTTCAAATACCCAAAGGTTTCTAGGACGGACTCAATTCGCTCAAATTGCTCGATCGGAATTTGAACCGCGATTGCGTTCCCATTCTGATCAAACACATAGCGCTTGTCAACTTCAAACATAAGCAACAAACCAGTTTAGTTTCTAAATTATATCTTGCTGGTATTATAAAAAGCGCGATCGCTTCTCTACAAAACGATCGTGCTTCGGATCTAAAAATACCAACCTAGCCCATCATTCCGCCAAAGAAATCAATCGTTTCTTTCAACGCTTCCACAAATCGATCGACCTCTTCCCGCGTGTTGTAAAAATACAAACTCGCACGAGCCGAACCCGGAGCATTCAACAATCGATGTAATGGCTGGGTGCAATGATGACCCGATCGAATTGCAATGCCTTCATGATCCAATAACGTCGAAAGATCGTGAGGATGCAATTCTCCCGCTGTAAACGAAGCTAACGCCGCTCTTCCGCCGCCTTTTGCATCGGGCTTCGGTCCATAAATCCGCAAATTCGGAACTTCTGCCAAACGCTGGAATAGATAAGCAGTCAACTCTTCTTCGTAAGCACGAATCTTATCCATGCCAAGATTCGTCAGATAATCGACCGCAGCACCAAGCGCGATCGCTTCTGCAATCGCCGGAGTCCCCGCTTCAAACTTATGCGGCAAATCAGCATAGGTGGAATGATCGAAATACACATCCTGAATCATCTCACCGCCACCGAAGAAGGGAGGCATCGATCGTAGAACTTCCAGCTTGCCATACAAGAATCCAATCCCGGTCGGCGCACACATCTTGTGCCCGGATGCCACCAGCCAATCACAATCGATCGCTTGCACATCCACAGGCATATTCGGCACAGCCTGACACGCATCAATCAGAACTCTCGCCCCAACCTTGTGAGCTTCAGCACAAATCTCACGCACCGGATTAATACAGCCAAGCGTATTAGAAACATAGACCACTGATACCAGCTTCGTCTTGTCAGATAACAATGACTTGTAATGCTCAAAGTCAAAGCCTTCATTCTCATCTAACTGAACGTGCTTGATCACAGCACCCGTTCGAGCAGCAATCAACTGCCACGGAACCAGATTGCTATGATGCTCCATCACTGATGAAATGATCTCGTCTCCTGGCTGCAAGTTAGACAAGCCCCAAGCATACGCAACAATGTTAATCGCCTCACTTGCATTCCGCGTGTACACGATCTCTTGTCGAGAAGCCGCATTTACAAACGCTGCAACTTTATCCCGTGCTCCTTCATACGCATCGGTCGCCCTAGCGCTAAGAGTATGTGCGCCTCGGTGAACATTAGCATTGTCGTGCTCGTAGTAGTAGCGGAGTGCATCAAGAACCGCGATCGGCTTTTGAGAAGTCGCCGCATTATCGAGGTAGACCAGCGGCTTATCATGCACATGCTGATTCAAAATCGGGAAGTCCGATCGCACTTGAGCAGCGAGGGTTTTTTCTTGCAGGAAGGTCATGGCTTAAGTGTGTTGGGAACGAATGAATGCAGAGAGTCGATCGCGTAAAGTCGGAACGGGAATCTGATCAATGATCTCGATCGCGAAAGCATAAGTTAGTAGCTTACGGGCTGCGTCTTGATCAATCCCGCGACTCTGGAGATAAAATACTTCGTCGTCTTCAAGCTGGCTCACTGTCGCGCCGTGAGCACATTTCACATTATCGGCAGTAATCTCTAACTGAGGCTTTGTATCGATTCTAGCTTTCGGAGATAACAACAAATTGCGGCTAAGCTGACGGGCATCGGTTTGCTGTGCAGCTTGGGGAACAAAGACCTTACCGTTAAAGATGGCATGAGCACGATCGCTAATAATCGTCTTATTCACCTGATGACCCACACCATAGGGCTTCGTTAGCGATAGCAGACTATGAGTATCACTTACACGATTCTCATCAATCACCGTCAAACTATTAATCGTGGTCTCAGTCTGCTCACCCGTCTGATAAATCTCTAGATTGTGTCGTGACACCTTGCCGCCGAGATGAATTGTAGCGATCGAATAACGAGAGTCTCTCGCTTGCGAAACAGCAGTCTTACCAATGTGAAAGGACTCGGTACTATCCCTCTGAACTCTAGTATGACGAACTTCTGCATTTTCTGCGATCGCGATTTCCGTCACTGCATTGGTGCAATAAGCGCCATCCATCAAGCTCACAAAGTCTTCAATTAATGTTAGGCGACTTCCCGTTTCCGCAATCACACAAACACGAGGCTGAATCAGACTTTCTGCCTGGGTCGCGACAAACAAAAGCTGAATTGGAACTTCTACATCTTGGTTTCTAGGAACGAAAACGATCGCGCTATCACTCAAGCTGGCGGTGTTTAACGCTGTGAAAACTTCATCGTCTCCGGGCAAAGTTGCGATCGTATCTTTGAGCGATGGCATCAATTGGGCAACCGTTTCGAGATTGCTTACAATCACGCCATCTGGTAAGTCATCAACCGAAGATAGATCTGGAGCAAAAACGCCATCCACAAACACTAAGCGAGAATTTACCGATTCTGGTAGTAGAAAAGATTCAATCTGCGGAAAGCTTAAGTTCGCAGGTTCAGCGGCTTTAAGGGTGAGCGTGAGCAATCCAGAGAGATCAATAAAGCGCCATTCCTCATTGCGAGTCGAGGGAATTTCTCGATCGTGAACTGATGCCGAAGCGCGATCGCGAATCTCCTGGAAAGCGGTGTTTGTCGATCGCAAATTGAGCAAATTTGTGTAATAAGCGGCGCGATCGACATTCGCGATCGTGGTTAAGTTCCCAAGCTCAGAGTTAGATAAAACGTCAGTCATCATGCACCTACCGTTTCACCTTCAACAACCCAATCGTATCCTTTCGCTTCAAGCTCTAGTGCCAATTCCTTACCGCCACTGAGCAGAATTCGTCCATCCGCCATCACGTGAACAAAGTCCGGCGTAATGTAGTTCAATAACCGCTGATAGTGTGTGATCACGAGCGTTGCATTTTCCGCTGTCGTAATCGCATTCACACCATTTGCAACCACTTTCAGAGCATCAATATCAAGCCCTGAATCAATCTCGTCTAAGATGCCTAATCTTGGCTCTAACAATGCCATTTGCAAGATTTCATTCCGCTTTTTCTCACCTCCCGAAAAGCCTTCATTCACGCTCCGGCTGAGAAATCCAGCATCCATCTTCAGCAGATCTAATTTTGAATGCACAATATCATCAAAATCAAAGGCATCCAACTCTTCTAAGCCTGCTTGTTTGCGCTTCGCATTGTACGAAACTCGTAAGAAATCCACATTGGTTACACCCGGAATTTCTAACGGGTATTGAAATGCTAGAAAGATGCCAGAAGTCGCCCGTTCATGCGGCTCCAATTCAAGCAAATCTTGACCTCGAAACAGGATTTCTCCACCGGTCACGGTGTAAGCTGGATGTCCTGCCAAAATCTTAGAAAACGTACTTTTTCCCGATCCATTCGGACCCATAATCGCGTGAATCTCACCTGCTTTAATTTCGAGATTCATCCCCTTCAAAATCGGAGTTCCACCAATCTCAGCAGTTAGATCTTTAACTGACAGAATTACTTCACCATTTTCAACAATCATGCGCTCCCTCCTAACTGCTGTGCCCCATTACATCAACATCATTTTCGCAATCTCTGGACTTTCAGGATTCACAATCAACCGCTGGCGCTTCGGATCAATCAATACATCCATGCCCTCCATCGGGATTGCTCCCAGCAGAACCGTCGTCGAGTTTGGAGTCACGATCGCTTCTACAAGGGTGCGACGGTTTTGAAATCGCACCTCAATCGGACCTACCACTTCCAAACTGACACTCGAACCATCTGCTAGGTCAGCTTCCACCTCACTAGTTTTGGGGAGATCGAGATGCTTTCTCACAAACTCCGGAATCGCCAGCATCGTTGCGCCACTATCAACCATCGATCGAACAGTGCATCGACGAATTTGATCTTCAGAAAGATAGCCGCCTCGAACAAGCGCTAGATCATCTCCACGAATCAATTCAATCTCAGCGAAAACCAGTCCCATCTCTGTCGATTCCATCTGTGTATTCATACTCGAACTCCTGCAAGTGCTTGAGTCTCTAACCGACACTGCCCTCGAGCTTCAAGCTCAACAGCTTATCCGCTTCGACCGCAAACTCCATCGGCAATTGGTTAAACACATCCTGACAGAAGCCGCTAATCATCATCGAAATCGCGTCTTCTGGAGAAATACCCCGCTGAGCAAAATAGAACAATTGGTCTTCCCCGATCTTCGAGGTCGAAGCTTCGTGCTCAACCTTGCTTTGATTGTTCTGCACTTGGATGTACGGGAAAGTATTCGCTTGAGCACGATCGCCAATCAACATCGAATCACACTGCGAATAGTTCCGCGCTCCGGTCGCTTTCGGAGACATCTTCACTAAGCCGCGATAGCTATTCTTCGACTGACCAGCCGAAATTCCTTTCGAGATGATTGTACTGCGGGTATTCTTGCCGATGTGAATCATCTTCGTTCCGGTATCGGCTTGCTGATGATTGTTCGTCAGTGCAACCGAGTAGAACTCACCGACAGAATTATCACCGACCAAGACACAACTCGGATACTTCCAAGTAATCGCTGATCCGGTTTCAACCTGCGTCCAAGAAATCTTAGAATTCACCCCTTGGCACAGTCCGCGCTTGGTGACGAAATTAAAGATACCACCTTTACCATTGGCATCCCCTGCGTACCAGTTCTGAACTGTCGAATACTTGATGTCAGCATCATCAAGTGCCACCAATTCGACCACCGCAGCATGAAGCTGGTTCGAGTCATACATCGGTGCAGTACAGCCTTCGAGATAGCTGACTTGTGCCCCTTCTTCCGCCACGATCAATGTCCGCTCGAACTGTCCCGAATCTCCGTTATTGATACGGAAATACGTCGAAAGCTCCATCGGGCACTTCACGCCTTTGGGAATGAACACAAACGAGCCATCACTAAACACAGCAGAGTTCAAAGCAGCGAAATAGTTATCGCCAACTGGAACCACGCTACCCATATACTTTTTGACAAGCTCTGGATGTTCGCGAACCGCTTCCGAAATCGAGCAGAAAATCACGCCATCTTTCGCCAACTTCTCCTTGAACGTGGTCGCCACTGAAACGCTATCGAAAATCGCGTCAACGGCAACGTTGCTCAAACGCTTCTGCTCAGACAGCGGAATCCCTAGCTTCTCGAAGGTTTCTAGCAATTCGGGATCAACTTCTTCGAGGCTTTTCTTCTTCTCACTGACTTTCGGAGCCGAATAGTAAATGATGTTTTGGTAATCGATCGCGGGATACCCTACCGCTGCCCAGTCCGGTTCTGTCATCTTCAACCACTGCCGATAAGCCCGCAACCGGAAATCGAGCAACCATTCCGGCTCTTCTTTCTTGGCAGAAATCAAACGAATGACATCCTCACTCAGTCCGCGAGGAATCGTGTCGGATTCGATATTGGTGACGAATCCATACTTATAGGGTTGGTTAACGAGCGTTTGAAAGGTTGTTGTCATGGTTGAATCAGTGTTCTCGAAACTAGAGGGTGGAAAAGAGCGGTCTTAAGCGAGATTGGTATGCTGCCGAATCTCATCAAACGTAATGTCTTGTTTTTCGCCTGCAAAGTCGTTATCAGGCGTGAGGAATAACATACAGTGGCATTCTTTGCGCTCCCGCATCGGCACACAAGGACAATTCCAATAAGCGGCAGCCACTTCAGCTTCTTTATCTTCGTAGTGACGACACGGACAGAGCGGCGATCCTAATTCGTCTTTGTGCTTCGCTAAGCCTTCGATCACCACAGCGGTCACACCCGGATCAACACAGAAATAAGTTCCCGTGCGCTTGGCGTACTGCTCGGAAAAGTGGCGCATCGCTTCGAGATGCTTTTCGGTCGCTTGTGTAGTCTGAGTTTCAGTATTCATGAGCCAAATCAGCAGGACATCTAATGGATCTTATTACTAAAACAACACGAATGTTGCGCTATTGAGCGAGAAAAGCCGAAATGGACCGAAGCGGTTTATAATTAAAACAACTTCTTTGTTGCTTAACTCTATTGTAGAGTACTTTAGCAACCTGAGTGTTGTCAAAGTGAAATTCTGTCTTTTGACCAGGCGAGAACGATCGAGTATTTCGAGTAAACTAACGTTACGATTCGTTGACGTGAAATCCCACCATGACCACGACTCAGCAACCCTCGACGAAACAAGATATTTTGCATCACCTGCTAAAACAAGGTGAATCGACCGCACAAGATTTGGCGGAACGGTTGCAAGTGAGTCCCCAAGCGATTCGACGACATTTAAAGGATTTAGAAACCGAGGGCTTGATTTTGCACAAGGCAATTCAGGCAGGCATGGGTCGCCCCAATTATGTTTATGAACTAAGTCGTGCAGGTCGATCTCAGTTTCCCGATCGCTATGATGAATTCGCCGTTTCCCTGCTCGGAACGCTGGCAGAAACGGTCAGCAAAGATCAGATGAAATCGATTCTCCAAAAACAATGGCAGCGAAAAGCGATCGAATATCGCGATCGCATCGGCACAGGATCAGTGGCAGAACGAGTCGCGAATCTGGTTGAACTGAGAATTTCAGAAGGCTACATGGCGGAATCTCATCCGGTCGAATCTGACAAATTTGTTTTGACGGAGTACAACTGTGCGATCGCGCAAATTGCCGAATCGTTTCCGAGCGTGTGCGGGCATGAGTTAGAAATGTTCGCGATCGCGCTTCCCGATTGCAAAGTCGAACGCACTCACTGGCAGGTGAATGGCGAACATCGCTGCGGATATTTGATTCAGACAAAGTGAAATCAAACTGATGGAATTATGGGATGAATAGCCGACCAACCCCTCTGTACTGGTCAAGGTCTACAGCAATTTCAATCAGGCGTTCAGCACAGCGTTCTCGATACTCTGTTTCACTTAGACGATCGAGAGTGCTAATTGTTAACACTGGAAGCGAATTCTCGGTATTTTCTTCGCGCATCACGTGCTCTAGTGAATCGTCACCCTTCATATTGCGGTTTGCAGTTAGAATCAGCATCTGATGTTCTTGAGCATAACGCCAGACGGTTCGATCGCTGCTGTCCATCGCAAGTCCCGCATCTCTAAATGTCACAAATTGAACAGGTGCAAACTCAAGCCAACCGCCTTTCGCTAGGATTCCGAGAAAAATGAGCGCGAACCCATCCAGGTTGTAGTCCACTAGAAAGGTCATTGGTGTTGGGCGGTGCGTTTCGCTCTTTTTTCCTCAAGTTTTGCCCAAAATTCCTCTTGTCCGGGCTTGTGAGGCGTTGCTGCAATTTGAGCGAAGCGATCGCGGTTTCGCTTTTCCCAGTACTGACGAATCTCTTCTCTAGTTTGCAAAACTTCCTGGTATTCTGCCTCAACTACTACTGAGTTTGCCTCAATGTAAGACAATGCTGCATCAATCTGTGCATCCGTGAGGTTAAACGTGTCCCGGATTAATTTGGGAGGATAATCGGATTTCAGCAAATCAATCACGTCATAAAGACTTGTGCGAGTGCCTGCGATCGTTAGCCCACGCTCTGTCCGGATAATCTCTGCTTGCTGATTTGCAGTCTTAGTCATTCTTGTGAATCTGTTTCGATCTTATATTTGCATTCTAGTCGCATCAATGGGCGCGATCGCACTGGTTCATCTAGTCGATCGCGATATCTTCCTCGACTCTCCGTATTATTTTCCTCTCAATCATTTTTTATTCAATAATCTCCGCAGGCTCTCGGAGGAAGCGCGTCAGCATCTCGCTTAAATGGCAATGAGCGATTCAAACTGTAGCGATGGAATGTTGACTATGAGCAAACAACAAACATTTTTGAGAGGCACGATCGGGCTTTTGACGGTGGGTGCTGTGATGGGGGGGGGGTAGCGCTGCTCAGGCTCTAACGCTTGTACAGTATGACTTTGGGACTCCTCCGACGGCTCCGACGCTGGCACCAACAACGACAGCGGCAAATATTAATGCAAGCAGTTTGAGTGGAGGAAGTGGGGGAGCTTTGCTGACAAATGGGGATGGCGCTAATAACTCCGGCATATATGTTGCAGCCGACGTTGCTACGACTTCTGCTGCGGCAGTCACGAATAATTCGTTCTTTTCCTTTACGGTCACTCCGACGGGTGGAACGCTGTTAAATCTCAACTTCTTGAGGTTCGATGCTGCCTTTACCGGGCTTCCTTCTATTGGCGGGCAGGCTTCCTCTTACACTTCATTCTCTTTGCGCTCTAGCCTAGATAACTACAGTTCTGATACTGGGGGGGTTCTAACGACCAACACCCGATCGCCAACCTTTTCGCCGATGACCTTTAGCCTGACTGCTCCTGCCTATCAGAACCTTGCTGCACCGATTACGTTTCGTGTTTATGTCTTTGGTGTGAGTTATAGCCGTCCCACCCCTCCCCGTTTTACTGACGGTGCTGGTGCCCGTTTTGACAATGTGACGCTTGATGCCACCCCAATTACTCCAGTCCCGTTCGCGTTTACGCCGCTTCCAGGTCTTGCCCTCGCTTGGGTCACAGGAGCGGCTCGGCAACGGATGCGATCAACTCAAAGCAAGTAGGGCTGCAATTTGTGTACGGGAGAGAGCGATCGAGAAGTGCGATCGCTCTCTCCCGTACAACGAGTGCGATCGCACTTCTCGATCGCTACACCACGCTAGAATTTAGCCAGATCCACAGAGATAAAAGTAAATGGCACAAGCAACGTTGAACCAAATTTTGAATCAGTTGGACACGCTTGAGCCAGAAGAATTAGAGCAACTGACTCAGGCAATTCGTCAGCGTTTGTCTCATCAAAAACAAGCAAAATCGATTCAGCAAGTGGGTGACTTAATCCCAGCGGAGCAGGATTGTCCAGTCTGGTCGCCTTACGATGCGTTTGAAGCCGCAGAAATCATGTTGGAAGCTTTACAGGAGTCCAAGACTCAAGACCATGCCTGAGCCTGTACGGTATGCTTTTATCTCTAACGACTCAGCACCGGAAGAACTGGGATTTCGTCCATTTTTACCGATCGTACTTTCCACTGAGCAGCATACTGTATCCTCGTCTGGCTTGCTCGATACAGGAGCTACGGTCAATGTGTTGCCCTACTCGATTGGAGTTGAGCTTGGTTATGAGTGGGAAAGACAAACTAAAGCTTTAAACTTAACGGGTAATCTCGCTCAGTACGAGGCGCGAGTGGTAGTTGTTCAAGCCACGATCGCAGAACTTAACCCGATTTCACTTGTCTTTGCTTGGACTCGCGCCACAACTGTACCGATGATTTTGGGACAAGTGAACTTTTTTATGGAGTTCAACGTTTGTTTTTATCGATCGCAATTACAGTTCGAGATTAGCCCGAAAGCCCCTTCTTAAACGATCACAACCACGATTGCAAACTCGAACTCAAGCTTGACAGGCTGAAATGAACGCTCTGAAAAATCGCTGATGGGCGAGATCTTGCATTGACAGTTCTGGATGCCACTGAAGCGCGATCGCCCAAGGATGATTTCGATGCTCGATTCCTTCGATCACGCCATCGCTCGATCGAGCTGCAAGTTGCCAATCTGAACTAAATTCTGCAACCGCTTGATGATGCCAAGAGACGATATTCATTTGTGTTTCTTTAAGCAGTCCGAACAATCGGCTTTCTGGCAAAATCTCGACATCGTGAGGAATCGGGCGACGGGGATGATCTAAGCGATGATCGATCGCGTCTCCGTACACTTCGGGAACGTGTTGAATCAAATTTCCACCTGTTGCAACCGTTAGAATTTGCATTCCTCGGCAGATTCCTAGAACTGGAATACCTTTTAACAGGGCTAATTTTGCTAGTGTGATCTCGAACGTATCTCGATCGTCATCAACTCCGTAGATCGTCGGATGATCTTCGCCGTTGTAGTGAATCGGATGAATATCACCGCCGCCAGATAGAATTAAACCATCGAGAACAGACAACAGAGCTTCGGGATCAGTTTGTGTCGGAGGAAGCAGGATTGGATTTCCGCCACTTGATTGAACTGCATCGATGTAAGTTCCGGGGAGAACGACTTCACCGAGTGGATTGCGGCTGTGACTGGTGATTCCAATAATGGGAACGCGCATCATGGGCTAGGATTGCACAAAATTGATTGCACTAGCTTAGCGAGATTTGGCAAAGTCGATCGAGTACATTCGCTACCTTTCAAGCCATTGTTCTAAATCCTCGACACTTTGGAATCGCAGCAGAGCAATGCTGAGAGACTGGATACGATCGCTGGGTAACTCTGAAATTTGCGATCGCACTGAATCCGGCAACTTGCCAAATAGAGTGGTTAACTGTTGTAGAACTAGCGATCGTGTCCCTTGAGTAACTCCTTGCTCAATACCGCGCTCAATCCCTTGCTCCATCCAGCTTGTTACGATTTCCATGACTTCCTCCCTTTCTCTTGTTTCTAGTCTACCAAGCTCATTTTGAAACACTTGATTCTCTTGAGCATTCAAGCGCAAGTACGTATCGACAAAACCTGAAATCGTGATCAATCATGAAGAAGCACTCGTGTAGAACCTCAACGCAAATCGCCAGAAAAATCGAGAAACGAAAAGAAGCACGATCGCTATAATTCCCGCTCCGATGATCCAGCCAAATTCCGTTCGTCCTAACATCGCTTCGGCTGGAATTGTGGTGAGAAAAGCAACTGGAACAATGAACGTGAAAAAGAATTGATACGCGATCGGGTAAGCTGCCATCGGATAGCGTCCCGCCTCGATCAATCCTCGTAATACTTCCGTGACGTTGTAGATTTTGACAAACCAAATGCTAGTTGCGCCTAACATGAACCAGAGACTATATAGAATCGCCAATCCGAAGACTAATGGAATAAGGCTGATTAGATAAGCATTTGGAGAGATACCAAGTCTGCCGCCTGCGTAGAAAATAACGATCGCACCAAAGATAATATCCGGCAGTCCCCAAGGTGAAATCGTGTGACCGGATAGCCAAAACTGAGAGCTAATCGGTTTGAGCAAGACGAAATCAAGCGTTCCTTCTTGCACGTGGCGGACAATGCGGTTTAGATTCGGGGCAAGGAAAGTACCAGAAAAGCCTTCCAATAGCGTGAAAATTCCCACCACAATTAGAGCTTCTTCCCAGCGCCAACCTGCGAACGTATAACCTGTTTGGTAGAACAGAAACAAGCTGAATAAGCTACCAATCAAGCCACCTAAACTCGTGAATGCTGCAATCAAGAAGTTGATGCGGTATTCGAGTTCAGCCGCGATCGCAGTTCTCCAAAATAATTGCAAAACCTGAAAATACCGTTTCATGCGCCCATTCCCGAATACTGTTTAAGTCCTTGCCGCCATAACCAGCGATTTAAAACAAAAAATCCTGCACTCCAGCCGATCATCACGAGAAAGCCTTGAATGATATTCGTGGGCAATCCCACTAGAATGTTTGCCGGAAAATTCACGAGATACGGAAACGGAGTAAATAATGCGATCATTCTCACCACAGGTGGAAAAACTTCTAACGGTGCAATCACACCAGAGAGAAATAGATAAAACAGAAACCAGAATTCTTGAAGCGAACTTGCTCTTTCTGTCCAGAATGCTAATAGAGCTAATGTGTACTGAATTAAGAAATTCAATGTAAAGGCTAATGCGATCGACAACACGAATAGAATCACTGTTGCAAAACTCGGAACCCAGATCGCACTCGGATACAGAAAGAAGAATAAAATAATCAGCAACATTGCAAAGGGAATTCGGGCAAAGCGCTCTGAAATATGAGAGAAAACATGATGCCAAGCGGGATCGAGCGGCTGCAACAATCTTAGAGAGAGCTTCCCTTCAACGACTTCACGTTCAAATTCCCAAATCACCCAAACAACCGTTAATTGCCGCACTAGGAATACTGATAAAAAATACCGGGCGAAATCGGTCGGAGTTAGCCCAAAATTACTTTGTCTTGCGGCTTGTGTCCAGACTCCCATCAGAATAATCGGCAGCGACCCTGAAAGTACCCAGAGAATTAGCTCTGCTCGATATTCCACCATATAGGCGTAATACACGAGCAGCAGAGTCTTAAACACCCGAAAAAATCGCTTCATGCTGTTTTCATTTCTCGACTGATATTCATGCTAGACGGAAATAATCTAAGTTTCCTGTCTCAATCGTTCGATTTCACGAATCACACGATCGCGACTTGCAGATAGATGAGACACGATCGTATCAACCGCTTTTTCGCGATTACGAGACGCAATCGCGCTATAAATTTCTCGATGTTCCTGCCGAATCTCCAGCACTTGTGGATTGCGCTGCAAGGTCTGAATCCGTAAAAGTGCCATTTGATCAAATACTTGATCGAGCAACGAAGTCAGCCAGAGATTTTTAGAGCTACGAGCAATCGATCGATGAAACTGATAGTCCAAATTCAGCAAATGAGCATTCGTGGATTGCGATCGATCCGTTTGTTCAGCAGCAACAACTAAATCTTGGAGGGCAGCGATTTCTTTATCGGTCGCATTCTCGCAGGCTCCCACAACTGATAGCTGCTCTAACGCGATTCGACAAGTGTAAAGCTGAACAGCATCTTGCATCGAAAGTGTTGCAACTCTGAGCGTTCCAGCAGTATCGATCGTAATTAAATTCTCTTGTTGAAGTTGGCGGATCGCTTCTCGAATGGGCGTTCGACTCACTTGTAATTGTTTCGCAAGCTGGGTTTCCACGAGTCGGGTGCCGGATGTGATTTCTCCGGACAGGATTGCCGATCGCAAAGCCTGATAAGCTTGCGCCTGCAAAGATTGCCGACGTGCGAGAGGAGCCATGCGCTCCGGTTCACCCGACATCGACGATCGATTTAATCGTTCATTGCCTGAAAACAAGCCGCCCTTCCCTTCACTCGACTGAATCACTCTACTCCAAATCTGCCCGCTCTGTTGTAATTTCTGAGGCTTTCATGCCCTTTTTCAACAGATGTAAATTATTGCAGATTCTTGCACTCTTCTATCTTATTTTTTCTATGTTTGCATGTATACAGAATACGGAGTTATTTCGAGTGCAAACGCTGATTGTAAGTTTGCAATAGATAGTTTGGTTGGCGTTTTGTAATCAGATAACCCACATAAATTAACAGCGATGAAACAATGACAACTGGAAGCGAAAATATTAGAAAATAGGCATGACGAATGTCTCGATCGATCATTTTCCCAACACGATCGACAAAGATACTAAATTTCCCTTTTTTGCCTGACATTGTAGGCTCTGCATTTGTCGAATTTGGAATTAGCTTTTTCTGCCAATAGTAATCATGTCCAATTAATAGAAATCGCCAGAAAAAATGCGATAAACCATTTGGCGGCGCATGAAGTACACGGGCTTGAGGTTGTTGCCAAATGATCGTTCCAGACTGAACTAATTCGTGAGCATGAATCGCGCAATTTCCCCGATAAAGGGGCAAATCAGTAGGAATTGGATACTTGAGTAAGAACGATCGACGAAATGCGACATTGTTGAGAAAATAGCTTTTTCCGGGTGTTAATTCTGTCCGTTCAGAATACTGTGGAAAAATATAGCCTAACGCCATCGCAGTCCCATAGATTCCAACACCGCTTGTTGTGGTTTCACCTGCTACGACTTGAATTTCTTCGGATTGTTTAAATGGAGTGAGTATCTTTCTTAACCAGCCCGATTCGTACACACAATCTGAATCGTAGTAGACAAGAATGTCTCCGGTTGCTAATTTTGCTCCCAACATTTTCGACTCATAATATTCTGTTCCTGTTGGGGCTGAACACACTTTAATCCAGGGATACTGCTCAGCTAATTGTGCGAGTAAATCTGGCGGAATATCACCACTTTCGATTAGTAAAACCTCTTGTGCTTCAATTGGGGACGGTTCTTGACTTGCCAAACTCGAAAGCGATCGCAATAATCCATTTATATCTGCATTCGCTAAATTTTCAGTTTCGAGCACAATTGAAAAACTAAATTCCGGGCACATACTCCGCTCCAATACGGTAGTCTAGATCAGCTTTCAAATAGACTATGACTTCTCGCACGATTCAAAAAATTTACACTGATGGCGCTTGTTCCGGCAATCCTGGCGCGGGTGGCTGGGGAACGGTCATCTATTTCAACGATGGAACCGTTCAAGAACTCGGCGGCTACGCACCCGATACGACAAATAATCGGATGGAAATGCAAGCCGCGATCGCAGCGCTCGACTACTATCGATCTTCGGGTCAATCTCATGTGGTTGCCCTCTACACAGATAGTGAATATGTGAAGAACGGGATCACCAAATGGTTGCCGGGATGGAAGAAAAAAGGCTGGAAAACCTCGACCGGAAAACCCGTTTTGAATCAGGATCTTTGGGAACAGTTGGATAAACTCGACTCGCCTAAAGTTGAATGGCGCTATGTGCGAGGACATTCGGGCGATCCCGGAAACGAACGCTGTGATGTGATTGCTCGATCGTTCTCTCTGGGAAAACAGCCCAACCTTAAATCACCCGATTCCGACCTGCCGCAACGCTCTCCTGCCCCTGTTTCAGAAATCCCCATGTCCGAACCTCTTCAGCCTCCTGACCTTTCAGAAAATCTACCGCGTGAAGTCCGAGTCGAACAGCTTCGGAATCTAGTGGATACGTTGCACATGGCAGATGAAATCGCGAGTAAAGGCTATTTAATTAGTAGTTCTGAGCTTGCGGATTTGATGGATATTAATGCGAATGCGGTGACGAGTCGCGGCGATCATTGGGTGTGGCGCAACTGGGTTGTCTCGCGGGTACGACGTGAGGGAAATCAGATTTTGTGGCAGTTGGAACGAGTCGATTAACGATGGTGAAATCTGGTTATACATTGCCTGTATTCGCTTGCGCGTCCGCGATCGCGGCTCTCCAACATTTACGATCGCGAACCCAACTCGATCGCGTTCAACTCGATCTCATTAATCCAGCCGAAACGGTCGAAATCGCGATCGAACAAGTCGCCAAACTTTCCGATCGTTCTGCTCTGGCAATTACTCGCAGCGATCCAGGTGACAATCTCGATCTCACTCGAAATACGCCAGTTTGGGCGATGGTCGAATTAAGCCAAGGTGAAGGAATTACGATCGTCGGTGGTGAAGGCATCGGAATCCAATCGAATCAACAATCCGCTATCTATTCCTACGCCCAAGAATTACTTCTAACAAACCTCGATCGACTCCTCAATCCCAGTGAATCTCTTCGCGTGACGATCGTGCTTCCCGAAGGTCGGCAACTCGCAAAACGCACTTCAAACGAAGCCTTCGGAGTCGTCGAAGGTCTATCCCTGCTCGGAACTTCTGGAATCGCGCACCCGCTCAGCGCACCCGATCAGTTAGAAATTTTCAGAACCGAACTGCAACAAAAAGCCGAACACTTTGACACCCTTGTTTTTTGTATCGGGGAAAATGGGTTAGACCTTGCGGCAAAACTGGGAATCGAACGCGATCGCACCATCAAAACCGCAAATTGGATCGGCTCTCTGCTCGTCGAAGCCGGAATCCAGCAAGTCAAATCGATTCTCTTATTTGGCTATCACGGTAAATTGATCAAACTTGCAGGCGGAATCTTTCACACCCATCACCATGTCGCGGATGCTCGACAAGAAATTCTCACAGCTCACGCAGTAAAGGTTGGAATTGCTACACCGGATTTACAAGCCATTCTCAATAGTCCAACGGCTGAAGATGGATTGAAATACTTAAGAAATTTGGGAAAAGCGATCGACGTCTACGACTCCATCGCTCAAACGATCGACGATCGCGCTCAGCACTACATCTACACTCACAGCGAAACGACCGTTGAAATTGGCACAATTTTGTTCGATCGCTCTCGTCAGATACTTGTCAAAACCAAAAAAGCCGTTCAACTGCTTGAGTCGGTTTGCTAATGTGTTTAGAATAGCCAGAATATCTAAAACTTGCCTTATTCTCTCGTGCACTTCAAAACGTCCGTTTATTCCCGGTTTGTCTCCGTTCATTTCATCAGGAAACTCCCGTGACTCCACACACTGAACCATCCGTTTTGGATGCCCCGCTTGCGTCTACATCGACTCTAGATGCGCTCGATCGCCAGATGATTGTGATTCTCGATTTTGGTTCGCAGTACTCCGAACTCATCGCCCGTCGAATCCGCGAAACTCAGGTCTACTCTGAAGTTTTGTCGTATCGCACGAGCGCTGAACAACTGCGCCAACTCAACCCCAAAGGGATTATTCTCTCTGGGGGTCCGAGTTCGGTTTATGACAAAGGTGCTCCGCATTGTGACCCAGAAATTTGGAAACTCGGTGTTCCGGTTCTGGGAGTTTGCTACGGCATGCAGTTGATGGTTCAACAGCTTGGCGGCAAGGTTGAACGCAGCGATCGAGGTGAATATGGCAAAGCCAATTTATCGATCGATGACCCGACGGATCTCTTAACCAACGTTGAAGATGGCTCGATCATGTGGATGAGTCATGGTGATTCGGTTGCACAACTGCCGTCTGGATTTGAAACGCTCGCGCATACGAGTAACACGCCTTGTGCCGCGATCGCAGAACACGATCGTAAACTCTACGGCGTTCAGTTTCACCCGGAAGTAGTGCATTCCCAATACGGACAAGCGTTGATTCGCAATTTCGTTTACCACATCTGCGAATGTGAGCCGACTTGGACAACCGATGCGTTTGTTGAAGAATCGGTTCGGGAAATCCGCGCCAAAGTCGGTGATAAGCGGGTTCTGTTAGCGCTTTCCGGTGGTGTTGATTCTTCAACTCTGGCGTTTTTGCTGCATCGAGCGATCGGGGATCAGCTCACTTGTATGTTCATCGATCAAGGCTTTATGCGGAAGTTAGAGCCAGAAAGATTGGTCAAGCTGTTCCATGAGCAATTCCATATCGATGTCGCTTATGTGAATGCGCGGGAACGATTCATTAGCGCGATCGCAGGTATCACTGATCCCGAAGAAAAACGCAAGCGGATCGGGCATGAGTTCATTCGCGTCTTCGAGGAAGAATCGAAACGGCTAGGACCTTTCGACTATCTTGCTCAAGGCACGTTATACCCAGACGTGATCGAATCGGCAGATACGAACGTCGATCCGCAAACGGGCGAACGTGTAGCGGTCAAAATCAAAAGCCATCACAACGTCGGTGGATTGCCAAAAGATTTGCAGTTCAAATTGATCGAACCGTTGCGGAAACTGTTCAAAGACGAAGTGCGAAAAGTGGGTCGATCGATTGGTCTTCCAGAAGAAATCGTCAATCGTCAACCGTTCCCTGGTCCAGGTCTAGCGATTCGGATTCTAGGTGAAGTAGACGACGAAAAGCTGGATATTCTTCGTGATGCTGATCTGATCGTGCGTCAAGAAATCAACCGAGCAGGTATCTATCACGACGTGTGGCAAGCTTTCGCAGTCTTGTTACCGGTTCGCAGTGTTGGCGTAATGGGTGATCAGCGCACGTATGCTTATCCGATCGTGCTTCGCTGTGTGAAGAGTGAAGACGGCATGACCGCAGATTGGGCAAGAATTCCTTACGATCTGATGGAAACGATTTCTAACCGAATTGTGAATGAAGTGAAGGGCGTGAATCGGGTGGTGTATGACATCACCTCGAAGCCGCCTGGAACGATCGAGTGGGAATAACATTCCTCATCGGGGCGATCCGTTGGGTCGTCCCGCTTTGTTAGTAGTGTTGTGGAAAACTGCGGGTAGATTGTGGAAAACTTAGCGCGATTGTGGAAAAGTTGCGTTTTAGCGATGTTAATTTGGGTGATCAGTACACATTCTGTACTGGCATCGGTTCATACTTACTCCGATGCGAATAGTATCTTGTATCGATCGCTTTCTAAACTTCAAGATGAGCGCGATCGAGCTTGGCAAGTGGTTTTTTATAAGCGGTTTCCGATCGGTCAACCGGACGCGATTCATCTCAGACTGGTTGGATTCCCCGGTTTAGTCACCCTCAATCATGACCAAACGTTAGAAGTCGAAGCGAATCGATCGCTGTTGAGTGCTAAGGATGTAACTTCTCAAGATTTCCCGATCGCTCATGTGGGTGAATATGATTTCAAACCTGTGCTAAATCAATTAGATACCGATACAAAACTGACGCTGATTTTGCACCTTAGTACGGGTGATACACGATTAAAAATTCCAGAAGAAACCGCTTTAGAATGGTGGCGGGTAGCAAGTTGGCAACCCGATCGCGCTCCTTGAATCTGGAGTTTAACAAGATGTCTGTCCCTGATCTTTACGAAGTCGATTTTCATGCTTGGACACAGCAACAAGCTAGCTTTCTCCGTGAGCAGCACTGGAACAAGATCGACTTACCGAATCTAATTGAGGAAATTGAATCATTGGGCAGACAGCAACGCCAAGAACTTCGTAACCGTCTGAGCGTTCTAATTGGACATTTGCTGAAATGGAACTATCAACCGGAAGCCCGAAACCGTAGCTGGCTGGCAACCATTCGGGTGCAGCGACGCGATATCGCTCGGTTACTCAAAGAAAATCCCAGTCTTCAGCCTTATCTTGATTCTGCAATACAGGAAGCCTTTGAAAACGGACGAGATTTAGCAATGGGAGAAACAGACTTACCAGAAGCAACGTTTCCAATCGAGTGCCCTTACAGTTCGAGCGAGATTTTAGACGATCGCTTTTTCCCCGGTGAACCGTCTACACTCCAAAGCTAATGTGATCTTCCTGATACGAGGGCGGCTCAACGTGAATCATCACCCGCACCGGACTATATCGCTCAATTAATCGCGCCTCTACTTCTTCGGTGATTAGATGTGCCGTTTCAACATCTTTCGCACTCACAATCAAGTGCATTTCAATAAAAGTCTGTCGCCCAACGACCCCCCGTGAGGCAATATCATGACAGTTCAGAACACCCGGAACCGTCATCGCGATCGCATGAATCGCTTCAGGCGCGATCGCAATTTCATCGACCAACCACGGTAGATTCTGCTTCAAGACTTGCCACCCACTCCGAAACACCAAAATCGCCACAGGCAGCGCCAGCACAATATCCAACCACTGCCAATTCAGCACCCAAATTCCAATCAATCCTCCCAATACGCTAATCGTCACCCAAACATCACTCATCGTGTGTTGAGCATCCGCAATCAGAATCGGACTATTCACGCGCAGTCCTTCCCGCCGCTCATAGAAGGTAACAAACAAATTCACGCCCAAGACAAGCAACAATATCCAAAGTTCAAACCCAGAAATTCTGACCGGTTCGCCTGCGTAAAACAATCGCTCGATCGCACTTTGCAAAATTTCAAAGCAAGCAATCCCCAAAAAAGCCGCGACTCCTAATGCTCCGATCGCTTCGTATTTCTGATGTCCATAGGGATGATCGCGATCGGGAATCGGTGACGAAAATCGGCTCGAAACCAATCCCAACACGTTACTCGCGCTATCCGTCAAACTGTGGAGCGCATCAGCAATCAGGCTCAATGATCCGGTGAGCCATCCAACGACTGCTTTCAGTAGTAAAACAAAAACATTTAAGAACAAAGTAATGAGTAGAACTTTGCGAACGGTCGATCGATTATCTACAACCATATCTATTCAAAATCGTGATGATTTCAGTGTAGGTCTCATGCTCAAAGAATGCCTAAAAGCTTCATCACTAATAGCTTTTAGCTTTTCATAACGGTTGGATCTTTTTGACAAAGTTCTCAGTATTGAATCGCGATCGCATTCTCTGCACCGCTGGTCTTCGATCGTGTTCTCGAAATTGTTGTGAAAGATTATCAGCTAAAAAATTAGAATGACAAAGACAATAAAAAATCAATCATGACCCAATTCACCTTAAATCTAGACACTGGCTCGGTCGCGTTCCGCTTCACACCCGAAGCCGCTCAAGATCTGAAGACCCACCTGAATGAACTAATGGGACGCTTGAAAACGACAGCGACCACTACGGGAGGGAGACCCGCACCGCAACCCTCAATGGAATATCGCTACACTGGAGATGTATTCCTAGAGTTATTTTGTAATCCGAATATCTGGGCTTCTCCATTTGCGGCAAGAGTGCTGGTTACTCTGCGTGACGATCGCATTCGACTCAACACCGAAGCCGAATTGAGCCGCCTGATCGAAGATGTGAATCAATTTCTTGAACAACATTCATGAAGCGCACGATCGTTTGGTTTCGCCGAGATTTACGCATTAGTGACCATGCTCCCTTGCACAGAGCCGTTTCGCGTGGGGCTGTGATTCCGGTGTTTATCTTCGATCGTGCTTTGCTGCATCATCCCGAAACTGGATCGGCGCGAGTTGCGTTTATGTTGGACTGTTTGCGATCGCTCGATGAGAATTTGCGCGATCGAGGCGGGCGATTGATTCTCCGATTCGGTGATCCGGTCGAAATCTTACCAAATCTCATTCGAGAAACTGGATCAGATGGCATCTATGCTTACGTTGACTATGAACGCATCTACGGGCGCGTCAGAGATGCCCGACTCAATCGCGCTCTAGAAGAGCAAAATCTCAGAATTCGCTGGTTTGAACCGACTGCCGCCGCTTCGGAGTTGATGCCCTACAGCGACTACCGAAAGTTTTGGTATCGCGAAATGAGTGCGGAAATGTTGCCCACTCCGCTCAATATCCCGACTCCAGAGGATGTCTTCAGTGAACCGATTCCGACATTAACCGATTTAGGATTACTCCCTGACAATAAACCGATCCCGCCTGCTGGAACGAATGCAGCAAGAGAAATGCTCCAAGCATTCCTAAAAGAAAAGGTTGATCGATATTATTGGCAGCTTTCGTATCCCGGTGCAGAAATCACATCAGGATTAAGTCCACATATCAAATTCGGAGCGATTTCAATTCGTGAGTGTTATCAAATGACACAACGATTGCTGAAATACGAAAGCGATCAGAAAATACAACGAAGTCGAAAACAATTTATCTCACGTTTGCGCTGGGGAAGCGGATTCGCTCAGAGATTCCGCTATCTGCCTCAGTTAGAACTACGATCGCTTTATTCGGTATTCGACCAAGACGGTTGGGACTTCGACGAAACCCTTTACGAAGCTTGGAAAACGGGACAAACCGGATTTCCAATCATTGATGCCGCCGCTCGATGTTTAGAAGCGACAGGCGGATGGATGGCGATGAACTTTCGATCGCGGGCGATCTATTCCAGCTTCTTGAGCAATCTACTCGGTATGGATTGGCGTTACGGTGCGCTTCATTTCATGCGGCATTTAATCGATGGTGACTGTCCGATCGATCATTATCAATGGGCAATGCAAGCCGGAGTCACCCATTGTTTAGATAAAAGCTGGACGCGCATTTACAACCCAGAACAAGCCGCTGTCGATCGCTGTGATCCCAATGGCGAATTTATCAAAAAATGGGTTCCAGAGCTTGCCGATGTTCCCGCTGTTCAATTAGGTCTACCACCACGGGTCAAGGGCTACCCTGCACCAATTTTGAACTATCGAGAAGCACGATCGAGCCGAGTTCAGCGATTAGAAGAACAGCGATCGAACTTTCGCCAAAGTTCCAACGTTTTGCCGTACCTAGCTCGAATGCCTGAATCAGTGCTGCCATTTGGACATGATCAGTTTGAAAGCGAAATTCGATGGGCACAGTTACCTTCACCCGATCTCTTTCCTGCTGCATTGGATTTGGACGAACTAGATTTAGAGCGATCGACGTGGCTCCGATCGTGGCTTGTGGCTCATGTCGAAATCAAACCTCATAAAACCACATCTCGCCGTAAAAAGCCCAACACTGATTCAAATATCATTCAGCTTAGTTTGCTAGATTCACTTCAAGGTAACGAGAGTTGATGTTTTTGCCAATAAACTCGCTCAACATCCGCCCGCCGGAACAGGTGCGTTCCTGTCCGCTGAGAAACATACGGTTCAACTCCTGCTGCATCTAATCGAGCACGTGCTGTCTTTTGCGATCCGCCAATAATCTTAACTGCATCACTAATCGATAATAATTGCTGTCCAATCCTTGCTAATACCGCTTCATCATCTTCATTCGCAATTTCTTTCAATAGCATTTCCGCTAATAACCAACACGCCATCGTATCAGCTTCTGCACGATGCGATTCTCCGACTGGAAACTGAAAATGTTTGACTAAGTTCGGTAAACTGCGTGACGGTAACTCCGACAACATCAAGCGCGAGAATTTTACGGTGCAGAACTGCTCAGACTTCGATCGATAAAACGGAATCCCCAACCGCGCATATTCCGATCGAATAAACGGATAGTCAAAACTAATATTGTGCGCCGTCAAAACGCCCTGCTCTAATAACGGCAAACACTTTGCCCAAACTTCTTCCGGGGGCGGCGCATCTTCTAGCATTTCCTGAGTGATGCCGGTAATGTTCGTAATGATCGGCGGCAGGTTCACACCCGGATTAATTAAATACGTTTCTTGATTGAGAATGCCATCTTTCAAACTAGCGTTTAAAACGGAAACCTCGATCGCTCGACTCCGAGGCGGCTTGTGACCAGAAGTTTCGAGATCGACGACAGTCAAGGTCTGCGAACAGAGATTTCGATAAAACGCAAGGATATCAGTGGATAGCATTCTTCGCATTATGAGTCTAAATATCTCAAAAACTCCGACCTCGAAAAGAAGCCGGAGTTTTGATCATACAAGAGAGTTGAGCGTTACTTCGATTGTGCAGGCTGACGACGATGACCCGAAGATCCCGAAGGTCTAGCACGCTTCACAGGTTTCTGCTTAGGTCCACCCGAAGAGCGTCCAGAGCCGGAGCCATTTTCTTCTGGAGTCGGATCAGTGCCGATCGTCAACCAAGCGGGTCGAGTGCGATCGTAAATCATCTGAAGAGCCGCCGCTGCGATCGTATGCGGTTCGTAATCTTCAGCTAACTGAGACACGATCGGCAAGAACGATGCAACTCGCTCACCTGCGAGAGTTTCACGCACCTGAGACTGCAATTTATCCAGGTAACGCGCTTCGATTTCTGCACGAGTCGGAATTGCTTTGATCTCTAAACGCTGACGCACATGGTTCTCGATGTCACGCAATTTACGTCGATCGAGCGGATGCACGAGCGAAATCGCTGTACCTTCCTTACCTGCACGTCCAGTCCGACCAATCCGGTGAACATAGCTTTCGACACTATCCGGCAGATCGTAGTTAATCACATGAGTCAGGTCATCCACGTGAATGCCTCGTGCCGCGATATCAGTCGCAACCACCCATTTAATCTGCTGCTGACGGAACCGGAGCAATAAACGCTCACGCTGGCTCTGGCTCAAATCACCGTGGTATTCATCCACGCTGTGTCCAGCCGCTTGCAGTTGGCTGGTCAATTCTGCGGCAGCCCGACGAGTCCGAACAAAGATGATCGCTGCTTCTGGATCTTCGAGTTCAAGAATCGGCAAGATTGCTTTTGCTTTATTCCATCCGCGAGGAATCGTATAAGCGACTTGATTAATACGAGACGGTGCAGCTTTCGGTTGCTCGATCGTTACCGTCACAGGCGAATTCAAGAACTTGTTCACCAACTTGCGAATCGAGGGTTCCATCGTCGCAGAGAAGAAAGTCGTCTGACGTTCAGCGGGAGCTTGGCTCAGAATCTTCTCGACATCTTGAATAAAGCCCATATTCAGCATTTCGTCGGCTTCATCGAGTACGAGCCACTCTAGATTGTCGAGTCTTAGATCGCCACGACCGAGTAAATCGATCACGCGTCCGGGAGTTCCCACCACGATTTGAGCGCCGCGACGTAACCGATCGACTTGAAGCTCGATCGATTGTCCGCCGTAAATCGTCACGACTTTGACGCGTCGATCGTTGGTAAACGATCGAATCGCTTGACAGACCTGCATTGCTAGCTCACGAGTCGGAGTCAGAATCAGAGCTTGAACGGTCGGAGATTTTAGATCAATGCGCTCTAGAATCGGAAGACCAAACGCCGCAGTTTTTCCGGTTCCGGTTTGTGCTTGACCGACCACATCGCGCCCAGCGAGTAGATGAGGAATGGCTTGGGCTTGAATCGCAGTCGGGGCAGTAAAGCCGAGTTCTTCCAGATGGCTAATTCGTTCTTCAGACAGTCCGAGGCTTTGAAAAGAAAGGGTCATTGAGTCTCCTAGTAAAAGTAATAGTCTTGCGCCAAAGTGGGCGAAACTCAGGGACGGTCTTTCGCAAACAAGCCAAACCGTCTGAATCGGGCGTAGAGCAGTACGCTACGCAGTGCCAACTAAAGGGCGCGGAAAAAGGGTAAGAGAGTTTAGAAGCGGTGAAGGTCTAACAAGGGTCTAACATTTCGGAATCAAACAGAGTACATCGTCATTTCAACACAGCAGTTTGTACTAAACGATCAGCGCCGGAACTTGGATCAAATCCGCAGCAGTGGCAACTCGACCGTATAAATCGTATACATCAGCATCCACGATCGTCACAGGTACAATCGACCCTAACGGTGCATCGCCTTCGACATATACGAGTCCATCCACATCAGGAGAGAATCGGCTCGATCGACCAATTCGTTCTCCGGTTTGGGGATTCTCTTGCTCGATCAGCACATCCACGACCTTGCCAATCTGAGCGCGATTCTTCTTGAGCGAAATCGGCTGTTGAAGCTGCATCAAGGCATCTCGACGCGCATCCATCACCGATTGGGGCAACTGATTCGACAGCGTGTAAGCAGGGGTGCCTTCTTCGGGTGAGAAGGTAAACACGCCAACGTGATCAAACTCGTGACGCTGAATGAACTGCTTGAGATGCTCAAAGTGTTCATCGGTTTCGCCAGGGAAACCCACAATCAGCGTCGTTCTCAACACGGCATTGGGAATCTCAGCTTTGAGCCGTTCAATGATGCCGTCGTTTACACGACCTTGCCAGGGGCGATTCATCGATCGCAGGACTTCCGGGTGGGAGTGCTGAAGCGGTAAATCGAGGTAAGGGAGAACGTTCGGCGTTTCGCGAATCGCTTCGATCACTTTCGGAGTCAGTCCAGTTGGATAGGCGTAGTGCATCCGAATCCAAGGGACATCAACTTGACCCAGAGCGCGGAGGAGTTCCGCAAGTTTGGGTTCTCCGTACAAGTCTAATCCGTAGTTGGTCGTGATCTGTGAGATCAGGATAATCTCTTTTACGCCTTCAGAAGCGAGATGTTTCGCTTCTTGAACGATCGATTCAATTGTGCGCGATCGCTGGTTTCCTCGCAAGTGCGGGATAATACAAAAGGCGCAACGGTAATCACACCCTTCAGAAATCCGCAGGTAAGCAACTCCTTCGGTCGTGGTGCGATATCGAGGAGTGGTTTCGTCGGCAATATAAGTCGGTTCTTGAGAAACTTCTTTGACGCGCTCTCCAGCTTCTGCGCGTTCGATGACGCTCACAATCTTATTATAGTCGCCTGTGCCCACAAGCGCTACCGCTTCCGGAAGTTCGTCCAAAAGCTGCTCTTGGAAGTGCTGCGCCATACAGCCTGTGATCACAATTTTTTTATCAGCTTCTGCGAGTTCGACCAAGGTTCGCACCGATTCTTCGCGGGCGGCTTGGATAAAACTACAGGTATTGACAATGACATAATCCGCGAGTTCTTCGTCAGCATCGACGGAGTACCCTGCTTGAACGAGTAAACCGAGCATATGCTCAGTATCGATTCGATTTTTTTCGCAACCCAAATGAGAAAAGGCGATCGTTGGCTTGTTGCCCATGTAAAACTTCAGAAATGTAAGTAAAAGAGAATCAAACTAGAATCTTCGATCAAGAGCGAAAGCTGAATGAATTAGCTCGATCGCGATTGGAGTTTCCTCACTATTACTCACCACTCGAAGATGCGGTGTGGTCAGACGCAATCGTTTCGCTACACTACGCTCTATCATAGCGCAGATGTGAAATATTACGTTCTGTTAAATCAGAATTTTTTCGGATGCGTTTCAAAAGTGAGAAAAAAAACAAGGGACAGCCAGAATGACCGCCCCCCGAAAATTTAGCGCACCGAGAAGGCTTCGCTGAATCGTCTTGTAATCGGTTCGATCAAGAACGACAAGATTGATCGATCTCTCGTCACGATATCCGCCGTTCCTGCCATCCCTGGAGAAAGTTCGACTTCGCGACCTCGAACCGCGATCGCTTTACGATCGAGTCGAATCTTCGCCGGATACACAGGACCCAATTCACGCCCGTTCTCATCTCGTTCTGTGACGGCATCCGGGCTAATCGAAATCAATTCGCCCTCGATCACCCCAAATTCCTGATATGGGAACGTCGCCAATTTCACTTTTGCCTTCATTCCGGGCTTCACGAATCCAATATCGCGATTAAGGATTTTCACCTCTAGAACGAGATTGCGATCGTCAGGCAATAACGAAAGTAGTTCTTCACCTTGCTGAATCGGTCCTTGTGTCGCCTTCAAGTTGTAAACCACGCCATCAAATGGAGCCGTCAAGGATTCGCGGTCTTTCTGTTGTTGGGTGGCAACTGAAATTTCGCCCTGTTTCTTGGTCAATTCTTCTCGACGTTGCTTCAACTGAGTCAGGACTTCTGATTGACGCTGAGGAGCCAGTCCTTGCGCCGTACTCCGTGCCGATTCAAAACCCTGTTGAGCCTGATTAATTCGCTCTTGTTGCGCCTCGATTTCTCTCGTCAGTGTGCTGATCTGACCTTCAGCATCATTGATCTGATTGATGGCGCTGGTCAATTGCTGACTGGCTTGGGTCACTTGAGCCTCAGCATTCAATAGTTCCAAATGCGGAACGGCTCCCGTGTTCTCTAGAGTTTTCAGTCGTCGTTGCCGCTCTTGAGCAATTTCGAGATTCTTGCGGGCATCTTCTTTGCTGCTGGTGGCATTCGTCAACGATACACGAGCGTTCACCAGGTTATCTTGGAAGCGCTCTAAACGGGCTTGGGCTTCCGCGATCGAGGCACTCTGCCGATTCGCTTCCGCCACTGCTGCATTCTGTTTCTCGCTAAATTCTCTCTGACGCGATGCGGTCAATTGATCTTGAAGTGCTTGTCCGGTCGCGCCGCCTCCCTGACTTTCTGCTTCCAAACGGCGAATGTCTTCTTGAATCTTCTTCGCGTCATTTTGCAGACTCGCAACGTTCGTTTCGGTCGCTCCTGGGTCGATCTCTAGCAAAGTTTGACCTTTTTGAACGGTCATGCCAGGTTTGACGTTGATTTTTGTAATCGAGCCAACACTAGAAGCGCGGAAGGGTCGAACCTCGGTTGAAGGAATGATTTTTCCGTTGGCGTTGGCGACTTCTTCCACTTCGCTAAAATGCGCCCACCCGATCGTGCCGAGGACAAGAACACTGATGCTGCCTGCCAGCAATCGGGTGTACAACGGCGGTAATTCTTGGACGGCTTTACCCAATTCGTACGAAAGCGAGTCTTCGGGATTGGCAAGTTGGTGACGGGTTTGCTGGGATTGAGCAGGACTGGAAGCTAGGGTAACTCTCATGATCGTTTGGGTAAGTGGGCAATCGCAAACCGGTAAATAACCCTTAAGTCCGACGTTAGATGCGAAAGGGTCTAATAATATTTAACTTAAATTGCCCACAACGATCTGGTTGATTTCGCGAGATGTTTTTTAATTTTTTGGCGCATCTGATTCATTGGATTAAGCCTTTCTTGGTTCCGATATGTTTTGTTGCGGCTTGGGGATTGGTTTTGATGACGGTTTGGCGAGTGTATGAGACGACCCGCGACACGGTGAAGCAGGCGAAACAAATGCACCAAGTCCCTTGCCCGGACTGTCAATTTTTCACGGGGGACTATAATCTCAAATGTCCGGTGCATCCGATGACGGCGCTGTCTGAGGATGCGATCGAGTGTCCGGATTATCGTTCTAAACAATAGTCGATGTTAGTTAAAAATTTGTCGGACTGCCCGGAATTTGTTGCGGGAGATGGAACGCTGCTGCGGGAATTGTTGCACCCGGATAAGCAGGATGTTGAATTGCGGTACAGTTTAGCTCATGCGATCGTGCCTGTGGGTCAGGTGTCGATCGCGCATTCGCTTAAGACTTCTGAGGTGTATTACATTCTCAGTGGAATTGGGGAGATGCACATTGATGATGAAGTGCAAAGGGTGAAAGCTGGGGATGCGATTTATATTCCGCCAAATGCGCGTCAGTTTATCCGGAATGTGGGCGAGGAAGCGATCGTCTTTATTTGTATCGTTGATCCGGCTTGGCGGCAGGAAGATGAAACGGTTTATGAGTCGTGATCGAAGTGCGATCGAGGTTTCTCGCTTCGTTGCGATCCTGCATTGTGAGGGAAGTTGCAACCGAAGTGTTGAAACAAGTGCGATCGAGGTTTTTCGCTTCGTTGCGATCCCGCCCCGGAATGGAATTCGGGGCTGACAGTGCGAAGTCCACTGAAGGGGACTGAAGATTTAGCGTTGGGATTTTAGGGCTTCTTTTGCTTTTACCTCGAACCATGACACGACTTGGGAAATCGTGAGAGATTCGATGTTCGTTTGGTTGGCTTGGGCGATTTGGGTGAGGGGATTGATTGAGGCAATCACAAGCTGCGAGAAGAATTTTTTGAATTCGTTGTCGATGCCGCCTTGTAAGCTTTTGTCTTGGTAGATCCAATCTTCGATTTGGGTGGGGTGCAAGTCTGCGATCGCTTGTCCGGATTTTTGAGCGATTTGTTTGAGCGATCGTAAAGCGTAAATGGCAATCCGCGCTGAGAATTTGTCTTTGGAAGTCAGGAGTGCTTTATCGACTTCGATACATTCATCAGGAGTGAGAAATTCTGAATTCGGCTGCATAGTGACTCTGAGCGTTTAAGGGTGCTCTTGCAATTCTGGCACAGACGAAAAGAAGATTTATCGCTTGAGCAAGGGATAATACAACTGTCCGGTAGCGTTAATTAGTCCGGCTTCGCTGCCTGCTTGCGTTCCAGTTCCGGTAAAGATATCGACGCGACCTGCTCCGATGATTGCGCCGCCCGTGTCTTGATCCAACATAAAGCGATTAATTGGTTTCTGTTCATATTGCCGCTGACGATTCAAAATCGGTAGCTGAGTTTGAATTAACGCTAATGCTCCGGGTGGCATCAATGATTTATCAGTCGCGATCGAGCGATCGGCAGTTACCGGAACCCCTAAACTTCCAAGTGCAGGCGCACCGAATGTATTTCTGAAAAATACAAACCGTCGATTCCGAGGCAAGTAGACATTTAAGTCTTTCGGATTCTGCTCAAAATACTTCAACACATTCGGCAAGTTCAGATCTTCTAATTTCAGCTTGCCGTCTTTGACTAACTCACGTCCAATTCCGGTGTATGGCTGATCGGTTAATCCTGCTACCCCGATCGTCATTGTGGTGCCATCAGTTAAATTCAATCGGGCTGATCCTTGAACCTGAATGAGAAAGGCTTCTAAGCGATCGCGCATCCAAACCAATTCTGAACCGCGTAATTTCCCTTTGCTGCTTTGCAATCCGTCCGCACCTTCGAGTTCTAACCGAGTTGGATGCGGCTTTTTCCATTGAGAAAATCCAGTTGGAAGCACATACAGCGGATAGCGATACTCAGCGGTTGGCTTACGGCTGGCGGTGTGAACTGGCTCGAAATATCCGGTAAAAGCAACGGTGCCTTGATTGTCCTTGCCGATCGATTGATAAAACACAAATTCACGAGCGATCGCACTCGACAAGGCTTGCTCAGATCGAGCCGCAGAGAGTAACTGCCGAAATCGTCTCAGACTGCGAACCACTCGATCGCGGGTAATGGTCTTAACCGGATATTTTGCGTAAGCTTGAATGGCTTTGGGGGTTTCTAAATACTTCAAGCTGTGATCGATCGCGCTAATCATCGATTTGCGATCGCGCAAAATTTGATCATCGATCGCGATCGGAGCATTCGAGATCGATTTAAGCGGTAATGGTGCGGGAGCTGTAACGGGTTTGGGTTGTGCGATCGAGACCGTTGGCACACCGAGAAACAGCAGACTGAGAATGAGCGATCGTTTCATGACTCGTTTTAATCTGAGCAATCGAATTCGACTCTAGAATCCCAAAACAAGTTCCGCTAATCTTCTGCGCCTCTGTGAATCGTTTTAACCCACTTTAATCGCTTCGGACGAATCGACATTCTTAAAGTCGCAGTCGAAACGATCGCGAACCAGTGCATCATGTAAATCGATCCACGCAAGCCTTGAACCATCACAGTTGCCCATTCGAGCAGCGTTTGATCATCCGCACTCTTAAGCCGTCGAACGCGTCGCAATCCCCCGATCGCGCTAAACAAAAACAGAAAGAGCGTCATCGCTGAAATTGGACTGGTCAACATCATCCGATGTCGCAGTGCTGCCATGAGAAAATCAGGAATTGCGGCAGTCGGCATCACATACTGAAGCATCCAGAACATCGCTAAATCGAGGGTTTTCCGAGTTCCCATCCGATTTCGTAGAATCAATCGCCAGTAGTCGAGATAGCGCTGATAGCCACCTTCCGCCCAGCGATTTCGTTGATGCCAAAGCGCGATCGCATTCGTCACTCCTTCTTCGTAAACTGCTGGCTCCGTAACCACTTCGATATCCCACTGATTTAAATGCAGGCGGAAGGTTAAATCCAAATCATCGGTAATGGTTTCCTCGTTCCAACCACCACAATCGAGCAGCGCTTCTCGTCGCACCAATTGACCATTTCCGCGCAGTTCACCCAAGCCACCGACAGCGGCGCGTTGTTGTTGAATAAAAGCATCGAGCGCCATTTCTGCCATTTGCCCTTGAATCCAAAAATTCTTGGACTCTTTCGAGTCGAATTCAGGTTCAGCTTGAATGATCGCTTTTCTCACTTGAATTGCACCGACATCACCCCGATCGAACACGGGCAACACGCGCCGCAGAAAATCGCGATCGACCTGAGCATCCGCATCGAACACCGCAAGAAATTCTCCACGAGTGAGCGGCAAAACTTGATTTAGTGCCCCAGATTTACCGCCGCCTGCATTTGCGGGACGGTGAAACACATTGAGTTGAGAATAGTGGTGCGCGAGTTCATCTAAAATTTCGGCAGTCCGATCGCTGCTATTGTCATTAATCACCCAAACTTCGTAGCGATCGCCAGGGTAATCCAATCCGCACAGCATTTCGACCAATCGCCCAATCACGGCTTCTTCGTTCTTGGCTGCCACCATCAGCGACACCGTTGGAAACAGATCATCGTCCTCGATCGGTTTTGGCAACTGACAGGGACGTGCCAGAATCAGTCGTGCTGCATGAATGCTCATCAGCGTGGTTAGACCGAGAATCAACCAATAGCCCCAAGTTAATAAGTGCAGTACGATCGTACTGCTCCAGATCATCGCGAATACGATCGCTGCTTTTTTCCTACGTCCGTCAAACCCGCGAGAAATCTTTGGATCTTCTGGGTCGGGGAATTCCGTTACCAGTGCTGCCAACGCTTCAAGCTCATGGAAGGAATCGGTTTCTTGCCAGGAATTTTCGGACATAGGTTCCAGTGTCTAACACCCAAGAGTTTTCTAGTGTTGCGTGTGGCTAAAGATTCGGATCGAATCGTAAAGTTTTCACACTCTGACAGCTTACCTTGCGATCGAGGTTTTTTGCCGGATTCTTCTAGGGAGGTGCAGCAATCCAATTTCATTGCAGAGCGCGATCTTCCTATTCAATTCCCACCAATTTCAAATGTAAAAAGCCGTAAGGTTTCTATAAAGCTTCATCAATCTATGGTAAGAATACCGTAGATCTACGGAGGGTTGCCATGAATCCAGCTCGATTCCTTTGGACGACTGCGACGCTGATCGCGGCTTTAGGATTTGTCAGACCTGTGATCGCGCAAATCATTCCCGATGACACGATGGGCAATGAGCGATCGACGGTGCTGCAAGATGCCACCTTTAACGGTGTCCCGCTCAACGTCACGATCAACGGGGTCGTTAACCCGGTCGATGTGATTATCGAGGGTGCTCGACGCGGTAACAATGTCTTTCACAGTTTTTCGCAATTCAACGCTGCTCTTAATCGTGGCACTTACTTTTTCGCTCCCAGTCCCCAGACTCAGAACATTGTTACTCGTGTTACAGGCAATCTTCCTTCAAACATTCTCGGTCGTCTCGGTACATTTCAGATTGTCGGCGACCAAATCTTCTCCTCGAATGCCAATCTATTTCTGATTAATCCGAACGGCATTCTGTTCGGAAACAATGCCTCCTTAGATGTTGGGGGTGCGTTTGTGGCGACCACTGCAAATGCAGTACGGTTCGGCGACAACACCTTCAGCGCTACGAATCCAGAACCCGTCTCTGATGTCCTGCAAGTCAATCCTTCCGCCTTTCTGTTCAACCGCATTCCGACAGCGGACATTACCGTCAGAGCAAACTCACCCAATGGCATTGAGAATGCTGTAGGACTCGCTGTTCCACAGAATCAGAATCTCATTCTCTTAGGCGGAAATATCAATCTAGACGGGGCGCGGCTCACGGCTCTAGGCGGGCGAGTCGAGCTTGGAGCCGTGGCGGGTACAGGGATTGTCGAACTCGCTGCCGATGGGAGTCTGCGGCTTCCAGCAGGAGTCGATCGCGCTGATGTACAACTGAGCGATGCCACCCAGATTGATGTCTCGCTGCTCGATCAAGGTAACATTGGCATCACTGCAAACAACATTCGATTAACGGGCAATAGCCGCATCAGCGCTGGAATTGATGCCCGTGGCGGCTCACCCGACACTCAAGCTGGCGATATCGCGCTAAATGCCACAGGAACCGTCGAACTGACCGAGGAAAGCCGCATTCTGAACAGTGTAAATTCGGCTTTCCTCGGCAACAGCGGTGACATCAACATTACTGCGACTGATTTGTTTGTTACTGGAGGCGGACAGATCAGCACGAGTACTTTTGGTGTGGGGGAAGCGGGCAATGTCAACCTGTTCATTCGCGATCGCGTCTCCCTTACCGGAGGACAAAGCGCCATTTTCACCAATGTTGAACGAAATGCGACTGGGAACGGTGGCAACCTCTTGGTCACAGCAAATGCGCTAGAACTGATTAATGGTGGACAACTGATTGCTAGTACCGACGGTAAGGGCAACGCTGGGAATGTCACAGTTGATGTGCGCGATCGCGTGTTTCTAACTGGCTTTGAAGGCGACTTAAACAGTACGATCTTTAGCCGAGTCGGAGCGAATGCCACCGGAGACGGCGGCAATGTCCGAATCTTTGCCAACACGCTCGATATGACAAATGGCGCAGTGATCAATGCCAGCACATTAGGGCAGGGCAGTGCTGGCATTGTGCGGGTCGAGGTGCAGGATCAAGTTACGCTGAATGATAGTGCTATTCTCAGCGTCGTCACCCAGCAAGCGCAAGGCAACGGGGGTGAATTATTTCTGTCTGCAAATACTTTGGAACTGTTGAATGGCGCACAGCTCAGCGCTAGTTCATCCGGTCGTGGCAATGCTGGAAACGTCACGGTGCAGGTGCGCGATCGAGTTTCACTCGACGGTAATTCTCCAACTAGCTCCTCAACGAGTGCGATTTTCAGTAGCTTGAATGATACCGGAGTCGGTAACAGCGGCAATCTCTTCATCTCCGCAAACACGCTATCGCTGATCAACGAAGCTAGGCTCAATGCCAGTACAAGCGGCAAAGGAAATGCGGGCAATGTGACGATCGAAGTGGGCGATCGCCTTTTGCTCGACAATTCGTTTGTGTTTAGCAGCGTTGTCGAAAATGCAGAAGGTAAAGGGGGAAACCTCGTTGTCACGGCAGATGTGATCGACATGAGAAACGGCGGACAACTGATTGCCAGTACCAATGGTAAAGGAAATGCGGGCAATGTCACGGTCACAGGACGCGATCGCGTGTTGCTAAGAGATACAGCACCCAACGAAGGCTTAAGAACGGCAATTTTTAGCAGTGTGGAAGACCAAGGAGAAGGCAACAGCGGCAATCTCTCTATTTTCACAACCGATCTGGAAATGTCCGATCGTTCTCAACTGACTGCTTCCACGGCAGGTCGGGGAAATGCTGGGAATGTCCGAATCGAGGCGAACGGGCAAGTTCGTTTGGATAACGCGACGATTTTTAGTCGGGTCGGTCAAAATGCGGTAGGCACAGGAGGCAGCGTTTTTGTCGGGGCGAATACGCTGGACTTGCTTAATGGGGGGCAGATTAGTGTGAGTTCGTTAGGAACGGGAAATGCAGGCAATGTGAGGGTGCAGGTAGGCGATCGCATGTCGGTCAGCGGTGCTTCTCCAACCGAAGGCTTTACAAGCGCAATTTTCACCACCGTTGAACAGAATGCAGTCGGAAAGGGCGGGGATTTGTTTATCTCTGCTCGAACGCTAGATCTGTCGAACGGTGGCAGATTTGCAGCGAGTACAAGTGGTCAAGGAGATGCAGGCAATGTGAGGGTTGAAGTCGCCGATCGCTTGTCGTTGAACAATGCATTTATTCTGTCGAGTGTGGAAGGAAGCGGCATCGGTCAGGGAGGCAACTTATTTGTCTCTGCCGGGACACTAGAGATGACGAATGGCGGACAATTGGTTGCCAGCACAGGCGGACGCGGTGATGGTGGCAATGTGACCGTTGAGGTGCGCGATCGCATGCTGTTATCAGGTTCTAGTCCCACTGGAGGATTTTCCAGTGCAATCTTGAGCGGAGTGGGCGAAGGCAGTGTTGGTAAGGGGGGCAATCTCGTGATTTCTGCCAACTCGCTCAGGCTAGAAGATGGCGGGCAGTTTGTGACTAGTACGCGTGGCACTGGGAATGCCGGGAATGTCACTGTCAACGTCAGCGATCGCATGGTGCTGACGGGTTCAATTCCAGATGGAGAGTTTAGCAGTGCCATCTTTAGCAGTGTGCTGCAACAAGGAGTCGGTAAAGGAGGTAATCTCTTTATCTCTGCAAATTCGTTGGAGTTAAGCAATGGAGCACAATTAGCAGTCAACACACTTGGACAGGGCGATGCCGGAAACATTGCGCTGGGAGCAGTAGACAAACCGATCCGATCGCTGTTGATTTCTGGAATCAGTGACGGTGGCTTTTCAAGTGGTTTATTTGCTTCGACCGATTTTGGAGCAGGGGGCAACATTCGCATTTATGCTGATCAGATTCGCCTGAGTGATGGAGCCGTTGTGGATGCTCGCACCTTCCGTACAGGAAACAGTGGCACGATCGACATTCAAACTCGCAATCTTGATTTATTGCGCGGCAGCCAAATTCTTGCACTGACTCAAGGCAGCGGTTCTGCGAACAGTATTACGATCACGGCGACCGATCGTTTATTTGTGTCTGGTGTTGATTCAACCTATGAGGATCGTTTAATTCGCTTCGATCCAGGTCGAATTGCGCCGATTAGTCCTGAGAGCGGCATCTATACTCGTTCTACAGCTCCTGAAAATGCAGGAAGTGCGGGCAGTATCTTTCTGACGGCTCCGCGAATTGAACTCGACGATCGCGCCCGCATTGATGCTCAATCAAGTACGGTCGATGGAGGTAACATCTCGATTCGGGCAGTGGATCGGCTCTTATTGCGAAATAATAGTCAAATCACAGCAACCGCAGGCACAGAAACGGAATTTGGCAATGGAGGCAACATTAATATTGATGCCCGTTTTATCATTGCTGTTCCGAAAGAGAACAGTGATATCAGTGCAAATGCGTCTCAAGGGAGTGGAGGGCGAGTGACGCTGAATGTGACAGGTGGCGTGTTAGGAATTGAAGCGCGATCGCAATCCTCACTACTAAGCGATATTACTGCCACTTCAGCCCAAGGTCCAACCGGAGTCGTAACGCTCAACACTCCCGACACGAATAGTTTGCAGAATAGTTTGACGCAACTTTCGCAAACTGAAATTAACACGAACGAACTGTTAGCCAATAGCTGTATTGTCCGCGATCGTCAAAGTGGGAGCTTTTACATCACAGGCACAGGTGGATTGCCCGCAAAGCCGACCGATGTTTCTGAATATCCCACTGGCGCGATTCAAAGTCCGGTTGCTTCTGGACAAGAGCGATCGATTGCAGAACCTCAAGGTATCTATCAATTACCAAACGGCAAGTTAGTGATGGTACGAGACTGCTCGAACTAACCGACTTTCTCTTCCCACAAGTCAGGAACCGTTTTTCCTTGTCGTCGCAGTTCTGAGTCTAAGAACAACCAGTATAAAATCTCTTCCGCTCGATCGCGTTCTTCTCGAATCGCATCCAAGTGACCTTTTACCGCTTCGTACTGTGATTCGTCTAAACACTCAAATGCCTGCTCAAACTGAATGCGGTGCCGCTCCTGAATTTGCAAAAATTGATAGGCATACTCATCGACACGCGGATCTTCGACCATCCAGCAATGGTCAATCACATACAAAACATCCGATCGCGAAACGGGTTGCACGTCTACTCGGTATCCTTCAACACACAAAGTATTATGTCAGGCGAAGCGAAAAATGGCGCATCGATTCTTCGATCGTAGACAAATGCGACCTTACAAAAGCGTTGGCTAGATTACAAACGACAAAAATCTTAAGCGGTGGCGAAACTATTTTTCGGTGAGTGACCATGATCCGTCCCAGTTCTCCGGGGGCGGCGTTCTTAACCAGTGCTGACAGCGCTCCATATGTAAGGAGGCGGCTTTGTCGGTGTGATCGATTTCGAGAACGGTGGCGAATTCCGCGACTGCGAAAGCAAATTTTCGATCGAGATAATGCCGACGAGCGGTGTGATAGTGCTCGATGATCCGCTGCTTTTCATCAGGAACTTTATCTGATCGCAGTCCGATCAGTTCGTAAACCGCAACAGGTTTGTTTTTGCCTTTGACTTTGATGAAATCGAGTTCTCGTGCCCAAATGCGATCGGCACAAGGACGATATGTGCTTTCGCTCATCACAATATCGGTTCCATAGAGCTTGCTGGCTCCTTCAAGTCGAGAACCGAGATTGACTCCATCCCCGATCGCGGTAAATTCCATTCGCTTACTACAGCCAATATTGCCGCTGATGACCGTATCGGAATTGATCCCGATGCCGATCTCGATCGTTTTTTCGTTGCGTGATCTCCGAGCTTGGTTAAATGCTGCTAATCGATGCCGCATTTCTAGCGCGGTTTGCACTGCCATCCATTCATGATCATCTAAAGGTAAAGGCGATCCAAAGACTGCCATGATTGCATCCCCGATATATTTATCAAGAATGCCTTTGTGCATAAAGACCGCTTCGACCATGGATTCAAAATACTGATTCAGCATTTCGACAACTTCTTCAGCTTTGAGCAATTCCGTTAAGGTTGTATAGCTCCGAATGTCTGAGAACAACACAGAAACATCTTTGCGATCGCCGCCCATTTTTGCCGCATCAGGATTTTCAAGTAGCTGTTCTGCGAGTTCCTGAGTCATGTAGCGATACATTGTACTCTTGAGCCGCTTCTCATCGCTGATATCATCCATGACGATTAGCGCCCCGGATACTCGCTGGCTGTCATTCGCATCCGCGATCGTATTAATTGAGAGATTGATACTATGTTGCTCTTCACCTTTGACGGGTTGCAGCGTTTGATCGGGGTAGTACTGCTCACGGTTGCGGGCGGTAATCGCTTGATTGAACCAATTGTAGAAGCTGCCTTTTTCCAGTCGAATTAATTGAGTGATCGGATAGCCTTCGATCGTATCTTCTTCATTCAGTCCCAGTAATTTCTTAGCGCTTTCATTTGCCGCGATGATGTTACCTTCTTTGTCGGTTGAAATCACGCCATTAGTCAGCGATCGTAAGATATCCCGCTGCATTTGTTCTTGTTGCTTCACGGTTTCAAACAATCGCGCATTCTGAAGAGCTACCCCAGCTTGAATGTTGAAGGTTTCCATGAACTCTTGATCGCTGCGGTTGAAACTTGCTCTCCAACGTTCGGGAGCTTGAGGAAAATCCTTCGGATCGTACGGCGGAAAGTCGCCTTGCTTAGTTTTATTGACCAGTTGAGTAACACCGATCAGTTCTCCGTCTGCATTGTGAATCGGCATACAGAGCAGGCTACAAGTTCGATAGCCGTTTGCTTGATCGGTCTTTTTCGCAGTTTCGGCTCCTGCTTGTTCGTACAAGTCAAATGAAATGTTGATCACTTCTCCAGAAGCTGCCACCTGTCCCGCAAATCCGACTCCGATCGGTAAACGTAATTCTTTCATCGTGCCTTCTGCGGTTGGAATTCGCGTCCAGATTTCATTACGATCGTGATCGATCAACCAAAGGGTACTGCGATCGGCATTCATCAACGCTTTCGCTTCATCCATCACCCGCTTTAGCGTGTCATCGAGATCTAAGCTACTTTGACTGAGTGATTGAGTGGCTTTAATGAGTGCGTTTGCGGCTCGTTGTTTTTGAGTTGCGATGTAGAACGATCGAGACGATTCCAGAATCAATCGAATCGAGGGTGCGAATTCTCGGAATAGTTCTTCGTCTTGCAGTGTGAACCCATTTAGCGCAATGCGTTCATCGAGGGGAAGAGCGCGATTGCATCTTGGCTTCAATTTATTAATCAATTGCACCACTGCAACGAGGTTGCCTTCATCGTTCAACAAAGGCATTGTTAGCATCGTGTAGGTTCGATAGCCTGTTTTGTTGAACTGAATTTTGGCTTGTATCGATCGGGGATCATCAAAGAAATCGTAGGGAATATTAATTGGACGTTTGAACGTTGCGACTTCGCCAGCGATTCCTTGAGTCGCGGGAAAGCGAATCTCGATCGTTCTTCCTCCTGATCCCTCAGTTACCGTGGTATAAAGTTCGTTCTTCTCTTCGTCTAGTAGATAAATAGTTGTGCGATCGGCATTCAGCAATTCCCCGGTTTTTGCTGTGATCGAATTCAGCATTTCCTCTAGAATCGTGTCAAATCCTTGCATATCAAGCATGGACAGAGTTTGATTCACGATTTTAAGCTTGTGTTCGACTTCGTGAACGACTTCTTTAAACTTCTCCTGAGTAAGGGGTGCCAGAAATAAAGAGAATTTACCCTTAGTTGCGAGTGCGTGATTGGCTGCGACCGCAAGAGTTGAAGGTTTGGCGTTGAGGGTGATGGTTTGGGGCTGGTCGGGCAGATGCGAGGAGAGAGAAGTCATATCGGCATCAAGTTCAGCTAAGAGGACGGATAACCAGGCTCATCGAATGGAATGAACCGACACAGAAGCGAGCGTGAGCAACGTACTTCCAGATTTCCCCAAAGCTGAAGATTTGATGCGGTTGTGATGAAGTTTTCTTGAAGGGTGTGATCTAGCGCGTTGGGCGATCGAATTCAATTCGACCATAGTCGAGTTTAATCACGCGATCGCTGTACTGAAAGTAATGATCATCGTGGCTAATCACCCAAATCGTTTTTCCTTGGTGTTTTAGCTTCGGTAGGAAATCGGTGTAAAACAGTTCCCGGAACGTTGGATCTTGATCAGAAGCCCATTCATCAAATAGATAGATCGGACGATCTTCAAGGTAAGCGGTTAGCAATGCAAGTCGCTTTCTTTGTCCTTGAGATAGTTCAGTGGTGGAAAATTGTCCATTTGTAATTTGAACTTTGTGAGCAAGCTGTAATTGTTGGAGATAGTTCTGAGCTTGTTGATCGGTTGCATCTAATCCAAGCAAGCGATCGAATAAGTAAAAGTCTGCAAACACCGTCGAGAAATGCTGTCGATACCATTCCCGATTTGCATCTGTGATCGGGATTCCATCGAGTGTGATTGTTCCTGATTCAGGTGCATACAGTCCGGTCAGTATCTTTGCCAATGTAGACTTACCACTTCCATTTCCACCCACGATAAAGACGATTTCACCAGCATTCAAAGTAAGATTGATTTCACCGAGTGTGAACTGTGTATCTTCAGATTGATGGTAACTATGACTGATATGTTTGAGCTTGATGGTTTGCCAATTTTGAGCAATCGTATTTGGAACATTGGAAGCTTCTGCGCGACTTTTCAGCGATAGTCCCAAGGTTTCGATCTTTTGCAATGAAACACTCGCCTGACTTAGAACCGGGAGCTTTAGCACTAATTTATCAAGCGGTAACATTAAATAAGTGAACGTGAGAACATAGCCTGATAGTGTTTCGAGCGGGATAGAGAGTAGATTAGGCAGCGCGAACATCACAAAGCCGATCGCAAAAAAGAAAATCAGCTTTCCCCAACTTCCCGCCGCAGCAAATAGAATCAGCGCATCAATGTTATGCCGGCGAAATGATGCGGATGCTGTTTCTAATTCCTGAGTGAGAAAAACCTGACGACGCGGATAGTGGAGCTTTATTTCTTTGATGCCATCGGTAATCGATCGAAAATGCCGAAACAAAACATCTTGATCTTCACGAGCATAAACCATTCTGCGACGAGCTTGATTCAGCATCCATTGACAAGTCGAGAATGCAAACACAAACAGACCCATCACCATCGCAAACACAATCCAGGACAGTGCACCAATATAAACAAAGCAACCGACAACCGTTGCCAAATCAATACAAAGAAATGGAAACGAAGAAACAGCAGTCGCTACAGCTTGCACATCCTCAGTTAAGGTTGCCATCATTCGGGCATTCCCAAGCTGTTCTAGATGCCGCAATTCAGATGATAGAATCTGTCGGCTCAACTGCAATCGCAAATTGAACACTGCATCCTGAGCTAGACGAATCAGCACCACTTGAGAAATCACACTCGTCACCAGCGATAACACCGCAAGCCCGATAAATGCGCCCGCAATTTGTCCGATCGCTGCATTTGGATTACCCAATCCGCGACTAATCAAGGCGATCAATCCTGCGCTGCTAATCCCGCTTAAAAATCCGGTAAAAATCGCGATCGCGACCATTTTGCGAGACGAGCGGAGCAGGAAGGAAATCAGTTGCATATCAGGGTACAGGTGGGTTTCTGGTAAAGTAGACGCAAATTTGGGCAGTGTAGATTCAGCAAGTAACCTGGACGACTGCCCCTGTGTTTACAAAATCTGAGTCTCGATCGCCACTGAGCATTCCCGTATTAAGTAGCGGAAACGCCCAATCGATTCAGCTTGAATCGACGCTTAAAGATTTGCCCCTGTTTGATTTTGCGGCAGAGTTGGACGTTTTGGGAACGGAAGTCGCCCAAATCTTTGAGCAGCATTCGCTACTTCCGGGGGTGATTTTGAAGGAACACGGGCGATTTTTAGGCATGTTACCGCGTCATCGTCTGCTGGAATATTTGCTGCGCCCGTATGGAATTGACCTATTTCTCGATAAGCCGCTGCGAATTTTGTACAGCTACGATCGTACTTCTCCCTTGATTCTCGGCGGTGATACTCCGATCCTCAGTGCCGCACAACAGGCGCTACGTCGTCCATTCGAGCGATTGAGTGATCCGATCGTCGTCCGAATCGATTCCGATCAATACCGAATTCTCGACCCGCACGAGTTGAACATTGCTTACTGGCAGCTCCGCGGAATTGAGACACAAGTGAGAGTCGAACGGTTCCAGCTTCAAATGGTTCAAAGCGAGAAGATGGCAAGCTTGGGGCGTTTAGTCGATGGGGTTTCTCATGAAATTCTCGATCCAGTTAGCTTTATCTGGGGCAACTTGAGTCACATTGCAGAATACAGCAAGAGTTTGCTTGAGATTATCAACGTGTATGAAAAGTGCATTGTTCAAGAGCCGCAAAAAATTACGGATTTGAAAGACGCGATCGAGTTCGATTACATCCGCGAAGATTTGCCTAAAACCCTTGACAGTATTAGAACCGGAGCAGAACGCCTTTCCAAATTGGCGAACAGTCTACAGAATTTTTGCCATATCGATGAAGTGTATGCGCGTCCAGCAAACCTCCATGAATGCTTGGATTCGGTCTTACTTCTATTAAAAAGCCGCCTTTCGAGCGAGATTCAAGTGGTGAAGAATTACGGTCATTTGCCGCCTGTGCCTTGTTTCATCAGCCAATTGAGCCAGGTTTTTATGAACATTTTGAATCGATCGATTGATTCTCTACTCAATCAAGCGGCTCGACGAGAAATGCAAGATGCTGAACCGCCTCGAATTACGATCGCAACTGAAGTTTGCTCGATCGATGGAACCGGGAAGCGCTGGGTGTCCATTCAGATTGCGGACAATAATACGGAAATGTCGATCGACGCGGAAAATCAATTAATGCAAGCCTTTTCTACCGATCTCGTACGAGAAACGAGTCTTGCCATGAGTTATCGAATCGTGACCGGAAGACACAGCGGCAAATTCCGTTTCTATTCCAACATTGAACCCAGTTCGCGAACGACAGTCTTCGAGATTCTACTGCCGTTGAATTAAAAAGATCCGAGATTTGGCAGATAGGATTTTCTTTACAAAAATTCGGAAAGTGTTACATTAGCCTTGTAGAAACGGAAGAATAAAGTCGATTGTCAAGCCTGACTCGCCTCTATCGTTCACCCCATCCAGGAACAGAACCATGTCGTTAACCGGACTCGTTCAAGGCGTAAACTCTTTTCACAGCAATTATTTTAACAATCATCGCGAGTTATTTGAACGGCTCTCTGGTGGACAATCTCCCGACGTTTTGTTTATCACCTGCTCTGATTCGCGCATCGATCCCTGTCTGATTACCCAAGCCCAACCCGGTGAACTCTTCGTGATGCGGAACGTGGGTAACATCATTCCATCTTACGGAGCCGCAAGCAGCGCAGAATCAGCCGGAATTGAATATGCAGTACAGGCATTAGGCATCAAAGACATCATTGTTTGCGGACATTCCCACTGTGGAGCCATGAGAGGATTGCTGCAAATTGGAACATTGGCAGACCAGATGCCTGCTGTGTACGACTGGCTGAAACGTCACGGGGAAGCAACTCGCCGCGTCGTGCAAGATAACTACGCAGGACTTGATCCAGAGCGAATGCTGAAGATTGCGATCGAACAAAATGTCCTCACCCAAATCGAGAATTTAGAAACATATCCTGCAATTCGATCGAAGCTTCATAGCAAACAACTGAGCCTTCATGCTTGGATGTATGAAATCGAGACAGGAACGGTGTTTGCGTTCAATGCTGAGAAACACTGCTTTACGCTGATGGAAAAGCGATCGTTTCCTGTTCCCGATCCATTGATTACAAGTATGGTGAGTTAGAAGCAATTACTCGCTCGCAGTTTGTAGAACAATTTCGTACAACTTTTGATCAATTGCAGCAAGATTCGTGATTGGCGAAGTATCACTCACAACGATCACAGCAAATTCAGCGATCGTAGAGTTTTTACATCTGATTGAAACTCCTCTACATCGTAATTGATGCAAAGTTCTCGTTGTGCCAGTTCATGCTGGAATTCCAGAACTGTCAAGCCAGTCCAAGTCCGAACTTTTCCGCTACTAATTTTTCCTTGCTTGTACAACATCAAAGCAATCTCTAGCTTCAATTCTTCCTCAGTCATCTTAGATGCTTGAAGAATATCATCGGGAATGACAACACTCATTATTCTGTATCGCAAAACTCTACTTCTAAATTAAAGGATCTAACTCGTCAATGAAATTAACTTTTCACGATCGCACCGAAATCCGCTAGTACTCTGGCATGATTTCGCAACACGCCCAAGAGATTCAATCGGTTTTGCTTGATCTCAGGGTTAGAATCCATCACCAACACACTGTCCTCACCATCAAAAAAGGCGCTAACGGTTGGTGCAATTTGGCTTAGAGCTTCGACGAGTTTGGTATAGTCTGCTTGACCTTGCATCGTTTGATTCAACTGCCCAAGTGCAGCGAAGAATGCTTTTTCTGAGTTCTTCTCGAATAATTCGGGGCGAATGACTGGAACTGGATCAAGCTGCTGTTTATCTAAGGTTCCTTGAACGGCTAAACGAGAGGCACGATTCACAGTTTCATAGATAGCGGCAAGACGTTGATCATTGCGAATGGATTGAAGAAATTCGGCTCGATCGCGCACATCTAACAAGTTCTGTAATGCCCGCGCTGTATAGTCCGGGTCATTTTCACCTAAGACAGCATTTACTAAATCGTAATCAGTCGATCGCTCATCTTTTAGCAGGGTTTCAATCCGCTGTAAGAAAAAGCTTTTTAGCTGTTGGAGTAGTTCCGGTGCTGCCAGCTTTTGAACTTGAGCATAGTTCGTACTAAAACTCGAAACCGTTTGCTCTAGAAGTTGATTGAGGTCTAGTTTTAAGTTTGCTGCCCAAGTGATATTCACGATCGCGGTTGCTGCCCGTCTTAATGCAAAAGGATCAGAGGAACCAGAGGGAATCAATCCAAGACCGAAAATGCAGACTAAGGTATCTAAGCGATCGCTAATTCCAACAATTTGCCCTGCTAATGTTTTCGGTAAATCATCACCTGCACCACGCGGCAAGTAATGTTCATAGATAGCAGTTGCAACCGTTTCCGATTCACCACAAGCGATCGCGTATTTCTGCCCCATCACGCCTTGAAGCTCTGGAAACTCGCCCACCATTTGAGTCACAAGATCGGCTTTACATAACAATGCAACTTGTTCAACAGAAGCGCGATCTTTTACATCTAACTGTGTGCAAAGTTGAGCCGCGATCGCAATAATTCGATCGACCTTTGATCTCACTGATCCAAGATCAGCTTGAAAAGTCACTGTTTCTAATTTCGGAAGATAAGCTTCGAGGGGAATTTTGCGATCGGCATCAAAGAAAAATTTTCCATCGGACAATCGCGCCCGGATCACTCGTTCATTTCCCGCTGCAATGATGTCTGCTTTCTTCGGATCGCCGTTCGATGCAGTGATGAAATTGGGAAGCAGATCAGAACTATCTGTTTTCCGAACTGGAAAATACCGCTGATGACTTTCCATCTCAGTCGTAATCACTTCAGCCGGAAGCTCTAAAAATTCTGCATCGAACTTACCAACGACAGCCGAAGGATACTCTACTAAGTTAGTTACTTCGCGCAGTAGATCTGGATCAATGATTGCGACACCATTAATCCGTTTTGCAGCTTCTTCTGCTTGCTGTTTGATCAAGGTTTGTCGATCGTCTGGGTTCGGTTCGACAAATGCAGCCTTTAACGCTGAAACATACGATTCTGGATTCGGAATCGAAATCGAATCGGGATGTAAAACGCGATGACCCCAGGAAATACGATCGCTTTTGTAGTGAATCGAATTGCTCGTAATCTCGATCGGTAAAACGGTTTCATCGAGCAGCGTAACGAGCCAGCGAATCGGGCGAGAAAACCTCAAATCGCCGTCACCCCAACGCATAAAGCGTTTCCCTTCCAATTGTGTGATCCATTGCGGAATCAATTCGGTGAGAATTTCCGAAATGGCTCGACCTTTGATCGTTTTCTTGACAAAAATGAATTCGCCTTTCTCAGTGGGACGAATCTCAAAATCGTCGATCGATACGCCTTGTTTCTGAGCGAATCCCTCTGCTGCTTTGGTCGGTTTGCCCTCTTTAAAAGCAGCTTGAGCAGGAGGACCTTTAACTTCTTCTTCTTGGTCGGGTTGTTGTGCGGGTAAATTTTTGACGACGATCGCTAAACGTCTCGGAGTGCCGTAAAACTCGATCGCATCGGAGGCTAAATTTAGCTCTGCAAGTTGCTTGGGAATGCGCGATCGCCATTGTGACAATGCCTCATCGACAAAGCTTGCAGGGAGTTCTTCAGTTCCAACTTCGAGTAGAAAAGACGGCATAACGAGCGCGAGTATAAATAGTCAATTTCATTAGTCTACCTTGCGATAGGGATGTCAGAGCGGGGTGCGATCGCTAAACTTAAAGAAATGTTGCAAGGTGAATTCTCGTGGTGACTGAATTGATGACGCTCGGTAGAACCGATTTGACGGTGCCGCCTTTGTGTATTGGAACTTGGGCTTGGGGTGACTCGTTTTTCTGGAGTTACGGAAAAGAGTACACCGAGGCGGATCTAAAACAAGCCTTTGAAGATGCGATCGCGTCGGGTGTGACTTTCTTTGATACGGCTGAAATTTACGGTTTGGGTAAGTCTGAGCAGTTCTTAGGGCAGTTCATGAAGCAGACCGATCAGCCCGTTCAGATTGCGACAAAATATATGCCGTTACCGTGGCGATTTAGTGCTCAGTCGGTTCACGATGCGGTGACTCATAGCCTCGATCGCTTAGGGGTCAAATCGGTAGCGCTGTATCAAGTTCATATGCCGTTTGACTTTTTCATGGGCAAGAAAACGCTGATGGAAGCGCTTGCCGAAGAAGTCAAACAAGGACGAATCGGCGCGATCGGTGTGAGCAATTATTCTGCGGATCAAATGCGAGAAGCTCAAGGCTATCTAGCGGCGAAGGGCGTTCCGCTGGCAGTGAATCAGGTGCGTTATGCGTTGATTAATCGTGAGATTGAAGCAAATGGAATCTTACAGACAGCGAAAGATTTAGGCGTAACGATTCTGGCTTATAGTCCACTCGCTCAAGGATTGCTCACAGGCAAATATAAGCCTGAGAATGCGGATTCTGTGACTGGAGCGCGAAAGCTTGATCCAAAATTTAGTCGGCAGGGATTAGAGAAATTAATGCCTGTGATCGATCGCCTAACTCAAATCGGCGCGAAGTACGATAAAACTCCGGCTCAGGTTGCCTTAAATTGGTTGATCGCTCAAGGAAATGTAATTCCGATTCCGGGCGCGAAAAATGCAAGTCAGGCAAAACAAAATGCAGGTGCGATGGGCTGGTCGCTTAATCCCGATGAAGTGACCCAGCTTGATGTGTTAACGCGATCGTACAAGTAGTCAGAGACTTCTGAGTTGAATAAAGTCTCCAGTGACTTCTGCGATCGTGGTTCCTTTCACGGGATCAGTCCGCGATCGGTTCGGAGCCGTAATCAGCGCAACACATTTTTCAACCTGCTCGAAATTTGGACTGAAATTAAGCGATCGTGCCAAAAACTGTCGAATTACTCGACGTTGAAGCGCGATCGCTGTTTGTTGTAAAGTTCGCCGGTCTAACCCATCTGGAGAGTTCGCTTTTTCGTACAACTCGGAGGCGACACTTTCTAGATAGTCCACATCAGCAGAAAGAAGCTCGATCGTTTGCGCTAAATGGTGTTCAACTTGAAGGTTGTACGTTCTCAAATCGGGAATTAGTTCTTGTCGAATGCGATTTCTAGAATATTTCAACTCTGAATTTGTGCTGTCTTCCCAGATTTCGAGATTGCGATCGCGACAAAATTCACCTGTTTGCGATCGAATTAATTCTAATAACGGACGGATTAGCGTCTGAGTTGGACTGAGCGATCGTGTCCAATTGAGCGATCGTAATCCGTCGGCTCCACTGCCTCGAATTAAGTTGAATAAAAGCGTTTCAGCCCGATCGCTGGCAGTATGCCCGGTTACGATCGCGCTAAATCCTTCAATCGATTGCAGTTGAGCATATCGCCATTCTCTTGCTGCCGCTTCGTTTGAAGGAATCGAATCCGCAATTTTCAGATAGAAGGGCAAGTCCCATTTTTCGGCTAACGTGGCAACGTGTTGAGCATTTTCCTCAGAGTCCGATCGCCAGCGGTGATCACAATGCGCGATCGCAAGCTGCCAATTCCAGCGCGATCGTAAATCGATCATCAATTGCGCCAAACAAAGAGAATCCTGTCCCCCAGAAACCGCGATCAAAATCGATTGATTTTCCTGCAACAGATGTCGATGGCGAATGGTTCGGTGAATTCGTGCGTGTAGCGGTGTCCAGGAATGGGACATATCGTAGAGACGCGACTGTACCGAGAAAATTAATATTCGTCCTCGTCCGCGTAAATGTCATCAATATTGCGGGGTCGGGGTCGATCGTTCAAAGGCTCCAATCGAGTCAGCGGTTCCGGTTGTCTCGCTGACGATCGTTCGGGTAATCGTTCCTGCGGTTTTGCGGGCGCAAACTCTAATCGAATCCGCACTCTGCCGCGTTGCCATCCTGTGCCCGAATTAAATCGCAGCGCCTCACATTCTAAGCCTTCATCAAACCAGGCTTCGCTATCTTCTGACCATTCATCAGATTGCTCACTGATCACCTGTGCGAGTTGATCTAAAAATTCGCTCACTTTGAATGTCGGATTGTTCATCAACACGCGACCTCGATCGACGAACAAGACTTCATCTTCATTCATTGGGCTAAATCCGTTATCCATGCTCCATCCTCGTCGATCGCGTTCCTCTGTGCATTATAAGAACCATCCGTAACTGTGGAGTCCTTTACCCAGAAGATTGACTCCCAGATAACAAATCCAAACGACGACAAAACCAGCAGCAGCAAGAAGTGCAGGTCGTCGTCCCTGCCAACCCTTTGTAATTCGAGAATGCAGGTAAGCCGCAAACACAAGCCAGGTAATAAACGCCCAAGTTTCTTTCGGGTCCCAACTCCAGTACGATCCCCAAGCTTCGTTTGCCCAAACGCCGCCCGCAATAATCCCGATCGTCAATAACGGAAATCCCAGCCCAATTACTCGATAGCTAATATTGTCCAACGTATCCGCGAGGGTCAAACGCTGCGGGGAAAGTGTGGTCTGTTCCAAAACGGCAGTCCCACCCGCATTCACGCTGACTTCTTCCGAACGGTGCAATTGGTAAGATTTTTCGCGGTAGCTACCTGTCCCGACTGAGCTTCCTTTCAGTTCGATATTTTGTCCGCGAGTCACGACGAGAAACGCGATCGCCAACAACGATCCCACCATCAATGTCGCATAACTCAACATCATGACGCTAACGTGCATCATCAGCCAGTTTGATTTCAACGCCGGAACCAGAGGCGCGGAAGCCTGCATCGTATCTGGCAAAGTGAGTGCCGCAAACGCCGTAATCGACATTGCCACCGGAGCCGTCACCACTCCCACCAGTTTGCTCTTGCTCATATTTTCGGCGATCAGGTGCATCGTCGTGATCCCCCAAACCAGGAAAAAGAGCGACTCATAGAGATTACTCAGCGGGAAATATCCAGCTTCAATCCAGCGAGCAGCAAGCAGCGTCGCAGTGGAGAGATTCGCGATCGCCATTCCTGCCGTTCCCAGCGTCGAGGCGTACGGAATCTGCGGAAAGGCTGCACCGAGCCAATAAATCAGCATCGTCGCGAATAAAACGGCAAAAGACAGATTATCTAAAATCCCTTGAAGTGCAACCAAGTCCATCTCAGTTTTCCTATTAAAACGGCGGTCTATTTCTCATTGTATAAGTCTGTGGAGGCACTCGCCGTTTTACTCGATGTCGTACTTAAGTTTGAAAGTTTGATTTTGGTATTACAAAGTGCCAATCAAGTTTAAAAAGACACGTCAGAATAGAGAACAATCATCAGAATCAATATCAGAGGTGTCCGTGGCTTTATACGCAGAATTGCATCGTCACTTGGGCGGTTCGGTCGTACCTCGCATCTTGTGGCGCTATTTAGAACGCAGCGAATCGGAACTCATTGATCGCTTTGCGAATTATCCTGAGTTTGAAGATTTCTATACTCGACCCCGCAATACATTAGATGAGTATTTGGAACTTCACACGATCGTGGAAGGTGTCCAAACCGCTGAAGCGCTCCCGTATTTTATTTACCGTTTAATGCGAGGAGCTTACATTTTCGAGAATTTGGCGTATCTAGAACTTCGCTACACGCCTTATTTGCGAACGAATCCAACCTTGGATCAGTCGCGTCGAATCGAGCAAATGACCGAAATTGCTCAGATTGTCGGGCGTTCCAGTCGATTAAAGGAATATCCAATCGTCAGCAGTCAAATCCTCTGTATGCACTCGAAATTACCGTACGAGGTGAATCGAGCGATCGTAGATTTGGCAGCTCAGATGCCGGAGTATATTTGCGCGATCGATTTAGCGGGCGGCGATTCGTATTATGCCGAGCGGATTGATGAGTTTGTCGAACTGTTTGAATATGCTCGATCGCTCAATCTGCACACAACTTGCCATCTGTACGAAACCGAAGGCAATTACCCCGAACTGCTTCCCTTCTTGAATCGAATCGGGCATGGAATTCAAATTCCGCTCCGCTACCCACATTTGCTCAAAGAAGTAGCGCAGCGCAATCAATGCTTGGAAGTGTGCCCGACTACTTATTTGAAAACGGGAACGCTTCAGGAAATTCGACAACTGAAACAAGTCTTCGATCAGTGTTTCGATGCAGGCGTGGATATCGCGATCTGTACCGATAACGCGGGATTGAACGATGTGCGGTTGCCGTTTGAATATGAAACGCTCTTAACTCAAGATGTGATTGGGTTTGAGGAATTGCAAGCATGTCAGGATGCGGCGTTTCGTCATGCGTTTGCGTGGCAGTATGCACAGCGTCCGGCTTCGTTAATCGATCGATTGTTGAAGTCTGAGGCGAGTTAAAAATTAGAGAGATGGGGAAATGAAGAGAACTACTCCCTGTCTCTCTAATGCTTTTGTTATGCAGTTCAGGAGGTGTACTTGTCTCTACCATCTTGTTTCAGCATTCACCAGATCGCGCCCGATGACGTAGCTCTGCTGGAAGCCCTGTTGACAACCTTCGGTGAAGCCTTCGATGAAGTGGAAACCTACAACGGGAATCGACCGAGCGTGGCTTATCTCAAGCGTCTGCTCAACAGCGGCTACTTCATTGGGATTGCTGCTGTGCAGGATAGCAAAGTTGTAAGCGGTATTGCAGCCTATGAACTGATGAAATTCGAGCAAGAGCGCAGCGAAATTTACATCTATGATTTGGCTATTGCCGCAACTCATCGTCGTAAGGGTATTGCGACAGCCTTAATTCAGAAGCTTAAGCAGATTGCCCAAGACCGAGGAGCATACGTTATCTTTGTGCAGGCAGATCTCGGCGATGAACCTGCGATCGCACTGTACACGAAACTCGGTATTCGCGAAGAAGTGCTGCATTTCGACATAGCAGTTGAGAACGGCAATCGCACTGCACAATAATTGTCATGCAGCAGGTTTTGAATCAGCGTTGCGCTTGAGATAAATTCAGCGATCGCATCCGCTACAATCAAGCTACCGCTTTGAGCCACGATCGCAATGAATCTCCACGCTTCCCCAATTCAATCAAGTGCTTCGCTCCATATTTTGTTAGAGCCACAACCCGATGGGCAAATTCGGGCATCCGTTCCAGCCTTGCTTGATTGTTCAGTGAGTCGTGCAACTCGTGAAGACGCGATCGCGGCAATTCAGCAACTTCTATCAGAGCGGTTGTCTACGATCGAAGTTCTTGCGGTTGACTTGAATCCGACTCAAGAACTCGAAAAACCTTGGATGAAATTTGCAGGGGTGTTTAAGAACGATCCTGACTTCATGGCGATCGTCAAAGCACTTCGAGAAGAGCGAGAAATTGACGATGATTCTCCTGCATATTCGCTGGATGACATCGAATGACGTTACGAATTCTAGATACCGACCATGTTTCGCTCTTTTTGGGTGGACATCCACAAGTCATCGCAAAATTAAATGAGACAGGATTGAATTGGGAGATCACGGTCATTACGGTGCAAGAGATTTTTAATGGCTGGATTGGGGAGATTAATGACCCTAACCTTAGTCAAAATCCTGTCAAGCTCTACACAAAGCTTTGGACATCGACTGAGTTCTTCAAATTCGCAACGATTCTCAACTTTGACGCGACTGCTTACGATCGCTACCAGCAACTTCTTCGAGAACAACCTGAACTGAACAAGAAGCGGTTAGTGAAAGATATGAGAATTGCCGCGATTGCGCTTGTAACAGGAGCGATTGTTGCAACTAGAAATCAACGTGATTTTTCATTAGTGAGAAACCTAACGTTAGAGAATTGGGTGTCTTCGTAGAGATTGACAGGATGTGGCATTTCGTCATGCGTTTGCGTGGCAGAATGCACAGCGTCTGGCTTCATTGGTCGATCGATTGTTGAAGTCTGAGGCGAGTTAGAGAGACGGGGGAGAGGGGAAGCAGCTTTCCCGATCTCCCCAATTTTTTGTGTGGGACTTGAAACTGTGCGAGAGTAGCGGTTATTAGTTCTCTCAATTCATCATGAATGCTACACGCACTGTAAAGTACGGAGACGCAGAAGTTCCTATCATTAAGCGCTTTTGGAAGGTTGCAGAGCGTCAGCCCTATCGTAAGACTTACAAGCTCAAACCTGGTCAACACTGGAAAGAAGCGGATGTAACATCCGCTCAATGGGAGTATTACGTTCTTCTAGATGATGGAGAGGCGGTTCCAGTAGGTGTGGTTATAGCCCGTGAGTTGCTTGTTGAGGGAGCTTTATCAGCTGTGTTTACAGAACTCTGGGGAGGGCTTGTTCTTGTCAATTCTGATTTAGTTTGCGTTCAAGAGGACAAATTGATTAAGGAACTACTTAATGCACTCCGAGCGGAAACTGGTAATAGATTAAGTGGACTACCTGATGTCATTGCTGTGTTTCCTGACGGTCGTATTGCGATGCGGGAAGCGAAGAATGTTGCAAAAAAAGATCGACTTCAGCAAAATCAACATGACTTTGCAAGAGTTGCACAAAACTTGTTTGGTGATAGATTAAGCCTCGCGGTTGTTGAATGGGGACATTCTTCAACCCAAGCCGAGTGCGGAAATCTCTTGTAGGTGAGCTAATTTTTTCCGCTGTCGCTAATCTTAGCTGTTAGACTGAAGCGCTAGCTTATGGCAAAGTGAGGGAGGTTGCACAATCAATCAGTGCGATCGTGGCAAATCATTGACGTTTGGCGGAGGCAGGATTGAGCAATTGCGTCTAGAAGATTTGCGATCGCACAATTCACAAAGCGCGATCGCTTCTCACAAAAAGGCAACAAAATGCCCCAACAAGTGCGACTCGCTGAGGCATCTTTCAGTTTAGAACTTAGACTATTTAGCCTTTACCGTTTTCATCGACCATCGATAACATTCCTTGCAGCGTTGCCGGAATACTACGCGGGTCCATAAACATCACTTTGCTGCTATCGCTCTTACCGACCGTTGTTCCCATGTCGAGATAGCTCAGAGCTAAGAGAACTTTTCCAGCTTCCGCCGCACGAGGATCATTGTTCAGAGCTTGTGTCACGATTTGAATTGCTTCTGCGGTCGCCTGTGCTCTGAGGACGGATTGTTGGCGTTCGGCTTGGGCTTTGAGCACGATCGCTTTTTGTTCTCCTTCGGCGGCTAGAATGGCTGACTTTTGACGTGCCTCTGCATCAAGGACTTGCGCTTCTGCTTTACCACGAGCCGAATTCACCGCTGACTCGCGTTCCCCTTCAGAGGTGAGAATTGCAGCCCGTTTGCGGCGTTCTGCGGACATTTGCAGTTCCATCGATTCTTGAACGGCTTTGGATGGAATAATGTCGCGCAGTTCCACACGAGTGACTTTCACACCCCAAGGATCGGTGGCGGTATCGAGTTCACGCAGCAGCATTTCGTTGATGTGCGATCGAGCCGTAAAGGTTTCATCGAGTTCCAACTGTCCCATTTCTGCACGGATCTGAGTGAGAACCAAATTCACCATTGCTGATTGGAGATTTTGCACTTTGTAGTAGGCTTTCTCCATGTCTACAATGCGCCAGTACACGACTGCATCGGCGGTGATCGAAACGTTATCGCGAGTGATACAGCCTTGTGGCGGAATGTCGAGGACTTTTTCTCGAATGGTTTCTTGATAAGCGACGCGATCGAGTCCCGGAATGACGAAGTTTAGACCCGGCGACAATTTGCGATCGTAGCTTCCTAAGCGTTCGACTAAGGCTTCGTTTCCTTGCTGGATAATCTTAACGCTGGAGACGGCTCCACCACCGACAACTAAAGCAATAACCCAACCCCACATAAAAACCTCTCCTTAAAATTCTTCTGGCATCACAATTAAAGTAGTTCCCCGGCGACCGACCACATACACGCGGCGACCTGCAGGAATGTCAAGATTTGAGCTTTCACAGCGAGCTGACCAAGAGTTGCCCTCGTAGCGGACTCGTCCAACTTCACCGGGACGAATTTCTGTTAGGGTTTCCGCTTCGGTAGCATCGAGTTTGAAGGCAGCCCGACGATTGACAAAACGGCGGGAAACGAGAACAAGCGCGATCGACAAAATCACCCATAGCCCGACTTGGAAGCCGATCGGCAACAGGTGAGCCACGAGCGCGACGAATAATGCACTTATTCCTAGAACAAAGGCGATAAATGCCGTGGGCAGGACGAATTCAACTAAACACAGTCCTACACCGACGATCAACCAAATGGCTGTGGGAGTCATAATCTAATCGAGTTGGAAAAGGATCGAAATTTCACACCGAATAAAGATTAGAGTGCAGCGATCGCAGGAGAAATTCTCATGCTTTAATACAGACTTCAAACCATGAATGCAACATTCCGGCAATGTGTTGATCTTTTCGGCGCAGTTGACGGTAAGATGCGTTGCGATTCGCTTCTTCATCCTAGCTTCTCCAACTATGAATTCCTCTGGTAAACTCTTTGAGCGCACGACGACCCCCACGATCAGACGTTTTCAACCGCAAGGATTTCATTATCTTTGGGCAGTCGGGACAACCGCCGAGCAGAAAAAATCAGGAACGACGATCGCATCTCGATACCAGGTCAAGGCTCCGCAAATTTGGCTCGATACCGAACCCGAAAATGACCCACAAGTGCCTCTAGCGGCATCAGAACTGGCTCAAACGTATTTGCTGTTGTATCCGTATCGATTGCACCTTCCAGAGGTGTATGGCGTGTGTCGGGAGGGCGGCGATGAGGTTTTGTTGCTGGAAAATGTGCCGATTACGGAAGCGGGGGAGTTGCAGCCGTCGATCGCTCAAGTTTGGTATCAGGGCAGTGCCACTCGGCAGGTTTACTGGTTGTGGCAGATGCTCGAATTGTGGACACCGCTCAAAGAGTTGGGAGTCGCATCAAGTTTGTTATCGCCAGAATTTGTGCGGATTGAAGGCTGGCGGATTCGGTTGAAAGAATTGATTCTGGATGAAGGACAGACTCAGGAATCATTTAGAGAGCCGACTTTGGCGAATTTGGCGCAGAGTTGGCTCGTGTTGTTAGCCGATGCGAAACCTGCGATCGCAGAACAGTTACAAGCAATCTGCGCTTTGATGCAAGCTTCGGATGTGAGCTACCGTGATATTTCATCTCGGTTGAATCTGCTGTTATTAGAGCAGTCGGCTCAGTTGCCGTTGAGAATTCAAGTGTATGGCGCGACAGAAGTTGGGAAACGTCGATCGCATAACGAAGATTTTTGTTACCCACTGACGACGAAAACGCAAACCTTTGATGATTTGTCTGCACGATTAACGATCGTGTGTGATGGAATCGGTGGGCATGATGGCGGCGAAGTGGCGAGTCAGTTAGCGGTGCAGTCGATTCAATTGCAAGTGAAAGCGCTGTTATCGGAAATTTCAGGACAACCGGAACCGTTACCGCCGGATTTAATTTGTGATCAATTAGCCGCGATCATCAGAGTTGTAAATAATCTCATCGCCGCTCAAAATGATGCTCAAAATCGCACCGCTCGGCGGCGGATGGGAACGACTTTGATCATGGCGTTACAGATTCCGCAGCGAGTCACGTTACCGGGAGGCTCGATCGCGAATAATGCTCACGAAGTTTATATCGTCAATGTTGGAGATAGCCGCGCTTATTGGATTACACCGGAATATTGTCATCAGTTGAGCGTGGATGATGATGTCGCAGTGCGGGAAGTTCGGATGGGTCGATCGCTGTATCGGGAAGCTCTAAAACGCCCGGATTCAGGAGCGCTCACCCAAGCGATGGGAACCCGTGAAGGACATCATTTGCATCCGAGTGTGCGGCGGTTCATTCTCGAAGAAGATGGCATGCTTGTCCTGTGTTCGGATGGCATGAGCGATAACGGATTTGTTGAGCAATCTTGGGCGGACTACGCAGAACTAATCGTGCAGGAGAAATTCTCGATCGAGTCGGCTGTCCAATCCTGGCTTGAATTTGCCAATCAGCGGAACGGACATGACAACGCCTCGATCGTGCTCACTCACGCTCAAGTGTCAGCCGCATTGCCCGAATTGCGATTGCCCTTGTCGAAATCGATTGAAAGTGCAGACGATACCGAACTGCCAGAACCGATCGTAATTCCGCCGACCGAGGTAGTGAAACCCAGGAAGAATCGAATTTTTCTCAAAACCCTGCTAGTTCTGCTTTTAGGTGGAGGGGCGGCTTTGGGAACTTGGTACTATCGCGATCCGGTGGGAATGCAGCAGCGGATTCGCACAGAGGTAGAACGAGTTCAGCCCACGATCGAATCATTGCGTCAGCGCATCAATAACGATTTGCTTAAACGATAGAGCGATCGACACACGTTATGCAAAGATTAAAAAGTTGTCTATCGTTCATTCAGGGCAAGTGATTGTGGTGAATCTTGCGGAGAGAGGAACACTCAAGGTTATGAAAATTGGCGATCGTGTTCGAGTGAAAGAATCAGTGGTGGTCTATCACCATCCAGAACACCGCAATGAAGCGTTTGATATTCAGGGACAAGAAGGGGAAATAATCGCGGTCGTCAAAGAGTGGCAAGGTCGCCCTGTCAGCGCAAATTTACCCTTCTTGGTTAAATTTGAAGGCAAGTTTCGCGCTCATCTTCAAGAGTTTGAACTTGAAACCATTTAGGCGTAGAAGTTGACGATTAGTCTCCTGATCTACGTCGAAACCAACCAAACAGATTGACATCGCCGCGCATTTTTTCAAGCTCGCGGCGATTTTGTTCTGAAACTTCGGCATACCATTCACAATAGCGATCGTGTTCTACGCGAGAGTGAACTTCTTGATAAAACTGATGCGTCGATCGGTAGATTTCAAATAATTCTGGCTCAGCGTGGATCGAGGGCAAAAACCAGCGGTGATTTTGAATCGGCATGAGAACAAGCGCAAACATGTTTTGTCAATCTAGCGCATTTTGCTCAAAATTCCCGCTAAGTCTGTCCTCACGGTAGAGTTCAGAATCAAAAGAGTTTGTAATGATGCGACTAATGGAATCTAAGTTCGATTCACCTGGATTCAAGCTGAGTTACGATTACGTTCCTGTTATAGCGCAAGGTTTTTATATCCAATATTTCTCGATTTGTTAACTCTTTTAGAAAATCTCGATCGTAGCGTTATGAATGAATCCGAAAATACCCGCGATCGGCAAAAACTGATTCAGCAGTTAGAAGCTGTCGATCAGCAAGTGCATCAACTTTTTGAATCTGTCGATCACTATTCTTCACCAGATGCGTCTTTCTCAGAATATTTGTCTGCTCTATCAAAAGCGTTAGAGGAATTAAAGCTCACTGAAGAACAAATCTGTCAGCAAAACCAACAACTTTCTGAAGCGAGACAAGCTTTAGAGATTGAACAACAACGATATCAAGAATTATTTGAGTTTGCGCCAGATGGTTATTTGATCACCGATAATCACGGCACAATTCAAGAAGCAAATCGGGTCGCAGTTGACTTATTAAAGATTGATAAAAAATATATTGTTGGTAAAACTCTGATCAATTTTGTCGGTGAAGGACATCGACATGTTTTTCGATTGCTTCTACTGCAACTGCAATCGATCAATCAAGTGCGCGAATGGGAGATTCCGATGGTCGCGCAGGATGGAACGCAATTTGTGGCAGCGTTAACCACCGTTGCGGTCAGGACAGAAAGCGGGGATACGATCGCGCTTCGGTGGCTAATTCGCGATATTACCACTCGAAAACAAATTGAAGAGCAGCTTAGAAAAATTCAGCATCAGAATCTACAACTGATCGAAGCCGATCGATTAAAAGAGCAATTTATCGCAACCATGTCGCATGAGTTGCGAACACCTTTAACTGCGATTTTAGGCTTTTCAGATTTATTATTACGTCAATTTCACCGTCAATTTCCGCCGCATCAAACCAAGTTAATCGAACGAATTTTTGAAAATGGGCGACATTTACTAAGCTTAATCGAAGACATTTTAGACTTCTCGAACCTCAGAGCGAAACGAATCGAGCTTCAGTTAGAGATGTTCGACCTCAATGAATTAGTTGGACACACCGTTGAAGAGATGCGATCGATGGCTGAACAAAAGAAACTTAGTATCCACACCCATTTTTCCACGACAGACCCTCTAATTTTGAATGATCGATCGCGAGTCAAACAGATTCTCGTCAATCTCATTTCTAACGCGATTAAATTTACCGATTCGGGTTCTGTCTGTGTGCAGGTAAAATCTGGGAAATTTGGCAGAATTGCGATCGTCGTTCAAGACACCGGAATCGGCATCGACGATAATAATCTCGACACGATCTTCCAAGAATTCCGCCAAGTGAATCAGACTTCGACGCGGCAACACGGCGGAACAGGGTTAGGACTTGCGATCACGAAAGCGCTCACTCAGTTGATGGGCGGAGAAATTACAGTCCAAAGCAAACTGGGATCGGGTTCGACCTTCACTGTGGAATTGCCAATGAGACTTGCCTCTCTCTAGACAGAGTGCGATCGCGGCTTGCGTCTATCAGTGTGCAGATTTAGAGCACTGTGCAGATGTTCTAAAGTAGCGCTGATTAGACTGGCACAGGAGCGAAACATGCCGGATTTAGATGACCAGGCGATTAGCAAGGTCGCAGAACTCGGAATCAAAAGTCAGCTTGACGAAGTTGAAAACCTAAACGTTGCGATCGACATTGATCCCTTAAAACTGATTACCGGAGCCTTAAACTCCGTATCGATCGCGGGTGTGGGAATGGTGATGAAGCAAGACCTCCGCATCGAACAGATGGAATTCAACACCGGAGCAGTCGCAGTCAACCCAATGAGTCTTGCGTTTGGCAAGATCGAGTTGACGCATCCGACTGAAGCAGAAGCGATCGTCACTCTAACCGAATCTGATATTAATCGTGCCTTCGGTTCTGAGTTTGTGAAAGGCAAAATGCAGGCTTTAGAAGTTCAAGTCAACGGAGAAACCGCAACCGTTGATATGCAAAAAGTTAGTTTTGGATTGCCCGGAGCAGGCAAGATTCTGTTCAGTACCGAAGTGGTTTTACAAAACTCACAAGAAAGAAAATCTGTGGCGTTTACTGCGGTGCCAAAAGTTAGTCCAGACAAGCATCAAATCGTTCTTGAAGATGTCGAATATTTAGACGATCAAGAACTCTCTCCAGAATTTACTGAAGCAATGTTAAATCAAGCAAAACAACTGCTTGATCTCCGAAATTTTGAGATCGGAGATATGACGCTTCAGATCAAGCGATTGGCTGCTTTGAAAGGGAAACTAATTCTTGAGTCAGAAGCGATCGTCAATCAGTTTCCGTCATCTTAGGTAAATTACTCTAACAGGAGAACACGATGTCGAGATCTACTCCAAATATTCCGTTGTTGATTGAATCGGATGAAGCAGAATTACGCGATAGTGGTGTTCCCAGCACCGTTCATATTGCCAAGCATCCATTACATCCGCTGATTGTGACATTCCCGATCGCAATGTTAACCAGTGCTCTTTTAACCGATGCTGCTTACTGGTTTACCCAAGACGCGTTCTGGGCGCGGGCTTCTTTCTGGCTATTAATCGGCGGATTGATCTCTGGGTTGGTTGCCGCTGCGACGGGCATGAGTGATTTCTTGCGAATTGGACGAGTGCGTGAACATAGTGCAGGTTGGGCACACATGGTTGGAAACATTGCTGCTCTATCACTTTCCGCTGCCAATCTATGGTTACGCTGGGGCAATCAAACGGGCGCAATTATTCCGACTGGAATTTTAATTTCGACCTTCGTTGCTGCAATTTTAGGGATTACGGGATGGTATGGAGCCGAGCTAATTTATCGGCATAAAGTTGCTGTAATTGGTATTGGTCCTAAAGGGCGACCGTAGAGAGTTTTAGAGTCTTTTTGCTACGTTGTTCACTCTCGCCCCGGAATAGAATTCGGGGCGAGAGTGAACGAAGCGGGAAATTCTACCAGATCCTAGCTAAATGGAAGAGTAACAAACGAGCGACTTCACGCTTTTGGACGACTCACTAACTCATACATTTGAAAGAGGCATTAATCGCCTCTTTTTTTTACGCTTACATCAGTTAGAGTTCAATTTTTTACTTTATGAATAACGATTCAAAACCCGCTGAAAATAGTACTGGAATTAATCAACCGATGACCCCTCAAGAGGTTGATCCCAAGCAAAAATTAGAGCAAATGAAAGAGCTTGAAAAGGGTGGTTTAACCGCAAACCCTGGCGATCGCATTGATGAATCGAAATCTTTAGAAGAAAAGGCACAACAAGTTGCAGTCGATGCCCCAGACATCACGGGCGATCACATCACCGTTCCGACCTATTTCGTGTTCGACACACCCGAAGGCGAAAAGAAAGCACTGCACCATGTCAAAGACGCTGAAGAAATCTCCGACATGATTCGTGCGGCTCGATTAGACGAGAACGGCGAACAAGTTTGGCGCTAAAACTCTCTAGCGATGCTCAAAGCTAAATCAATTGAACTTTGAGCATCGCTGCAAGCCGCCAATGTCCAAGACAAAGGAGCAAATCAATGGTACAAGCCTCAGAACAGCAGAAATCCCAGCCCGCTCAGCAGCAAGACCAGCAGCCCGGACAAGAATCACAGATGAACCCGCTACCTCGGAGTTCAGATTACAAGTACAAAGGCAGCGATAAATTGCTCGATAAAGTCGCCTTGATTACAGGTGGCGATAGTGGAATCGGTCGTGCTGTGGCGATTTGCTTTGCTAAAGAAGGTGCAGATATTGCGATCGCATATCTCAACGAGCACGAAGACGCCGAAGAAACGGTGCGCTTAGTCGAAAAGGAAGGTCGTCGCTGTATTACGATCGCGGGTGACATTGGCGATGAAGCATTCTGTAAAGAAGCAGTGCAAGAAGCGATCGGAGAATACGGACGGCTTGATATTCTGGTGAACAATGCGGCAGAACAGCACCCACAAGAAAGCATTGAAAACATCACCGCAGAGCAATTAGAGCGCACATTCCGCACGAATATTTTTGGAATGTTCTTCTTGACCAAGGCAGCATTGCCGCACCTCAAAGAAGGCAGCACGATTATCAATACAACTTCGGTGACGGCGTACCAAGGTAGTCCACAGTTGCTGGATTACTCTTCGACTAAGGGCGCGATCGTAGCATTTACGCGATCGCTGTCTCAATCGCTAGTAGAAAAAGGAATTCGCGTGAACGGTGTAGCACCGGGACCGATTTGGACTCCGCTGATTCCGTCTACATTCCCACCGGAAAAAGTTGAGAGCTTTGGGCAACAAGTTCCGATGCAACGGGCAGGACAACCGGAAGAAGTAGCTCCGAGCTATGTCTTCTTAGCTTCGGATGATTCGAGCTACATGACCGGACAGATCCTACACCCGAACGGCGGTAATGTAGTCAACGGTTAGAAGATTTGATTGAGGAAAAAGTAATCGGCGATGAGTTGTGAATCAATAATTGCTGATTACTTTTTTCATATCTATACATCTAGCGTTGTTCTTAGTGCTAAAGGAAGTAGGTCTTAGGTATTGTTCATTTCAATTTGAAACTGCTGCTACAGTATTTCTCAAAATCATTTTATAAATTGATCGATATCTGACTCTTTTGTTCAAACCTTTTATTAATCCACTTCAACTTCTCCCTTTCGTATCCAAAGAGTAGCTTCGATGGTGCGATCGGGAGTATTCTTAGAACAATAATAAGTTTTGTTAACAAATGACTTGGAAGATTTTTATCGAACCAGAGTGGTTCAGTCTCACGTCTCCCCTGTTGAGAAGAAAGCGATCGGCGTTTGAAATCGAGGATTTACCGGGCTTGTGGCGCGTTCACTGGCAATTAGGAGACAAAACACTTTTATCCACCTTTTATACCCGCATTGATCAAGCTTGCCTCGTTTGGGGCTTGATCTCCACACTCATCTTTTCCGTCGCGCAGTTCTGCATGATCGATTGGCAACTGCAAGCAATTCTCTGGACGGGATTAACGATTTTGGGCACGGTCGTCATGCTCAATCTTTCGCACCATTGGCGCTCGATTAAACCACTGAATGATGTAATCAATGCTTGGGTGTTTCTCATGCTGTTCGGTGTGGGCTTGACGGATTTAGGGGTCTTTCTCGGTTGGGGTCAGATCTTGGTAAATCTTTGTCAATTGTGGCTGATCGTCGATGGAGTAGGCTATTTGTATACGGGCGTGAGAATGCGATCGCGTGCCTTCGCCTTTATCGGATTGCTGAATTTCGCTGGGTTGGCAATTCTACCTTATGTTTCCGAATGGCAATTCCTAGCGACTGGCTTAATCACGGGAATTAGTACCCTACTAATGGCAGAACTGCAATGGGATTCCGGTGATGTCTGCGCTCACTTGAAGCAGTTTCAAAGCGAAGAATCGAAATTCTAAATATTCCTTAAGGGGCATTCTCGATTGTCAAACTGTCGCGTAAGATACAGAATATAAATTAAATTCTTATTCGGATCGAAGTCAGGTTCTTATGCGTCACTCCCGTTTTACTCAATCCTATACTGCTGCTTTCCCCAGCCTAGAAGTGACTGAAGCGGAGATCCTTGATCGTCGCTCTTCAAAAGGCTGGACTTGTCAAACGATCGCTCAGATGGACATTCCCCACGCGGATTTATCGAAAAAGGTTGAGACTAAAGCCGCCGTCAAATCTTGTAAACCCGAAATCGTGCGGAGAGTGCATTCGATCGCAGATGCTCATCGCTTAACGATTCATCGAAATGTCGCTCGTCGAATGCAGGCAGCAAAAGAACGAGGTGATGAACAGTTATTATGCGCTTTGGAAGCTGAACTCCGAGAAACCATCTCAGCATAAGCGCAAAAGTTTGTAGGTGAAGGTTAGCGGGTGGCGTAAGTTGAAATCTGCGCCACCTTTTTTTATCGTGGTTTTTGAGCGCCTCGACTTTTGATCACTCGCCCAGGGCTGATAAAAGAAATCCCTTGATTGCCGCCCGTGTTGATCATCACGGCTTCGATCGCTGGATTTGACACATCCTTCTGAGCCACCCACTCGACAATAAAAGACGCACCTGCTCCACCACTTCGATCGGCTTCCGCAATCACAAAATCAGTAGCAGCCAAGGCTCCAAGCTCGATCGGCTTGTCTAAATACTTGCGAACCAGCTTACCATTCGTATCGTGATAGTTTACAGCGGTGATTGCAATTGATTGCGCCAAATCTGTATTTCGCACACTCAACGTTGCCGTTAGATCCATTCTCCGTCCTGCTTCGACCATGTAAATATGAGAATAGATCGGAACATAAACCGTTTGACCCTCGACAATTTTGGCATTGTCTACAGTAACAGTTTTCAGTTGAGGAGAGGGTGGCAATTGAGCAGTTGGCGCTTGTGCTTTTTCACAAGCGCTCAGACCGACGATTGCAAATAAGCAGAGCCACACAGATCGCTTCATTCAGGCTTGCCCTTCTCAAAATTCAAACAATTTGCTTGCTGCAAATTCAGTCTAGCTCGTGTTGTCCCTTCTCCATCTTCAAATGGAACTGAATCAAGTGCTTGATCCCCAAAATCTAATCTGATCCCCAATTAACAAAACTTAGTCACAATTTTGCCGTACAATTTGGGCAACGATCTGCCCACTTACCCCAGAGTCCCTATGAGCATTGGATATGTTGCCTTAGTGCTGCACGCTCACCTCCCATTTGTGCGTCACCCCGAAAGCGACTTTGTACTCGAAGAAGAATGGCTCTACGAGGCGATTACTGAGACTTATATTCCATTAATTCAGGTGTTTGAAGGCTTGATCCGCGATGGCGTAGACTTCAAAATCACCATGAGCATGACTCCACCGCTCTGCTCAATGTTGGCAGATCCGTTACTTCAAGACCGCTACGATGAGCATTTATCGAAACTTGAAGAACTGGCAGAACTGGAAGTCGAGCGTCATGCCCATTCCGGTCACATGAAATATCTGGCAGAACACAATGCCAAAGAATTCAATGCAGTTCGCAACACTTGGGAAAAGTACGATCGTAATCTCATCACCGCATTCAAACAATTTCTTGACTCAAACAACCTTGAAATCATTACCTGCGGCGCGACTCACGGCTATCTGCCTTTGATGAAAATGTACCCGCAAGCGGTCTGGGCGCAAATCAAAGTGGCTTGCGAACATTACGAACAAACATTTGGTCGTCCTGCAAAAGGAATTTGGCTTCCAGAATGCGCCTACTATGAAGGTGTAGAACGCATGTTAGCGGATGCAGGATTGCGCTACTTCCTCACTGATGGACATGGAATTCTCTACGCTCGTCCGCGTCCGCGCTATGGCAGCTATGCCCCGATTTTTACAGAACCGGGTGTCGCTGCATTCGGACGCGACCATGAATCGTCTCAGCAGGTTTGGTCTTCGGAAGTAGGCTATCCGGGAGCCGTGGAATATCGGGAGTTCTATCGCGACTTAGGCTGGGATGCAGACTATGAATATATCAAGCCGTACGTCATGCCAAATGGTCAGCGGAAAAATGTCGGCATCAAGTACCACAAGATTACTGGAAAAGGGTTAGGTCTAGGCGACAAGCAGCTTTACGATCCGTACTGGGCAAGGCAAAAGACGACGGAACATGCAGCTAACTTTGTCTATAACCGAGAACGTCAAGTTGAACATCTCTTTGGCATCATGCACCGCCCACCGATCATTGTTTCGCCCTATGATGCGGAACTATTCGGTCACTGGTGGTATGAAGGTCCTTGGTTTATTGACTATCTATTCCGTAAAGCTTGGTTTGATCAAGAGACTTTCGAGATGACGCACTTAGCAGACTATCTGAGAAAGCATCCGACCCAGCAAGTTTGCCGCCCGTCTCAGTCAAGCTGGGGCTACAAAGGCTTCCACGAATACTGGTTGAATGAGACAAATGCTTGGATTTACCCACATTTGCACAAAGCCGCAGAGCGAATGATTGAGCTTGCGAATCGGGAACCCACAGATGAATTAGAGTGGAAAGCTTTGAATCAGGCTGCACGAGAATTGTTGTTAGCACAATCTTCGGACTGGGCATTTATCATGCGAACGGGAACAATGGTTCCTTATGCGGTGAGAAGAACGCGATCGCACCTGATGCGATTCAACAAGCTCTACGAAGACCTGAATCACGGCAAAGTTGATTCCGGCTGGATTGAGAAAGTCGAAGCGATCGATAATATCTTCCCCGACATCAACTATCGTGTTTACCGTCCGCTGTAATCTATGGAAGCGCAACCTAGAGAATTCGTTTTATAGATGTGCCAACGATCAAGGTGATGGTCCATCTGAAACTTGGTTTTCTGGGTCGCGTTTACCAATCTAGGAACAATTCACACTTCTGCTTCTTTTACAGACACACTCTTTAGATCATAGCCTTGTCATAATTTACTTCAAAGCAAAAGCCTCTCTAAATTTGGAGAGGCTTTTCGCTGATATTAGGAAAGCGATCGCATTGCTTACTGTTAATCAAACTGGAACTGCAACAGCTTCTTCTGACCCTTCCAGTTCGTCGTCTTTGACGCGATCGAGATGCACATCTAGCACAGTCATCTTTAATCCTGCTCTTGGCACATTACCGTTGCTCGAAATGAATGGATTTGGTTCAACATCTCCAGTACAGATAATTAACGATCCTTTCCTCAGATATGGCAACACCCGCCAAGCTGCTGACTTTTCCCAAATATTCAAAGACACTGTAAAAGATTCTTCCCGATTGCGAGGCTTCTGCACATAAAGCGTTGCACTTGCAACCTTAGCTTCTCGACCGTCTTTAAGCGTCACTGTTTTCACAGTTGCATCTGCCGCTAGGTTGCCACTTACAACCCACTGATTCAGTCCGGCGCTCGACATGAAATTCTCCGCTTTCTAGAAAATACTTGCAAAGTATTACTCTATGGTTGCGCTAGACACCGCG